>JAHBTK010000009.1 GCA_019638625.1 Chitinophagaceae bacterium | reverse complement strand
AAGCAATTGCCGTTCGTACTTTTCGTAATGCAACAGACTGACAAGGATTTTCAAACTCTAACTTCGATAGACTTGAACGACTGCCCACGACAAAATGCTTTCGGTCGTTAGACACTAACACTCTTGTAAATTTTTTCTATGGGTAGAGACTTCATCGGTGGACAGTAGTTCAAATCTTTGGGGTTGGAGACGGAAGAAAATTTTATCAACCGGTAGACACAACAAAACAGACGAACGACATCGCTGCAACGAGTGGACAACCTCCGAACGAAGAAAAAATTTTTTGATTTTAGAATTATGTTTTGTGGATGACTTTAAATAAAAACGCAACATTTTTCAACTTGGATTTTTCCGCTGACGGAACGTAGAAAATTTAAAATCGGATTTGTAATTTTTCTTCGGTGGACAGATTTTAGCGAACGGAAAACAACTATTGTTTGAGACTTTTTTGGACGCAACACTGAATTGCAACATTTCCTTTTCTTGTATTTTTCGGATGACTTGCAGCAGGATTTTAAAAACCGAGTTTGTATTGAGAGGACAGAAATCATAACGTAAATTGAACTTTTCCAACAATCAGATGGCACTGCTTGCAACATGGGGTTTGCCAAAATGGGGGCTGATGGAACCCGTGTTTCAACTTCTGTTTTTCAATTGGGCTTTAGTTCCGGCAAAATATCAATAATTTAGTTTTGGAATATGACATCAACTTTTTATCTTTATTCAACATCGGTTAGCCGGGCGAACGGAATGCTATTTTCCCCACTTCGGCAAGCCCGGTTCGTTGGTGGCAATGCTAACGGACGACCGTGCTAAATTGAAAGCTCGGACATAAAACGACCGAAACATTTGCTACCGTAAAGTAATCCACGAAGACCATTGTGGTTATGTTTTTTTTGATATTTGTTTCAACAATGTTTAAAATGATATACAAGAATACGATGAATAAAGTTAAGATAACACTACTCTTTATCCTGATTACCGGAGTTGCATTCGGACAAAATATCGCTTACAAAAAGCAGGAATTTGAACTAAATAATGTAAAAGCATCAGTGGTAAAGCTGAAAGGGAATAAGGTGCTGAAAATTGAAAGGGATTTAAAGGCATTACCATTCGATAAAAACAATATGGTTTCAACTGTGGACGAACCGACATTTGCCATATTGAAAGGTGTTGACTTTGAGAACGGAATTATTGAAGTCAAGGTATTAAGCCGTTTACTTGCAAACGCTCCCGATTTCGCACGTGGATTTATAGGTGTTGCATTTCATATAGATGACGACAACAGGAAATTTCAATCAATATATATCCGCCCCACGAATGGCAGAGCTGGAAATCAATTCCGCAGAAATCACACCATACAATATTTTGCTTATCCTGATTATAAGTTTGACAGGTTAAGGAAAGAGTTCCCCGAAACCTATGAAACATATGCGGATATAGGTTTAGATGAATGGATTACATTGCGTTTAGAAATAATTGACAGCAAAGTAAATCTTTATGTAAATGGTCAAAAACATCCTTCATTTATTGTTGAGGAAATGAAAGGAAGCATTAAAAAAGGGTCGGTTGCTCTTTGGGTAGATATTGGCACAGAGGGATATTTTAAAGACATAAAAGTCATAAAAAAATAAATCCGTATAACGGAAAAAAGCACAGCCACCAACATCGTATTGGCAATAGGCGGGCTGAACGGCTTCGTATCAACGGAAGTTCAAAATTCAACATTCGTTCTTCGATTGAATTTTTGTGCTAAAAATCCCGCCCATCGCCAATACACGGCTCGTTATGTGCAACCCTATTTGAACAATCATCACAAATAAAAACATCTTGACAATACAAAACACATATCAAATTTTTCAAAACAAACAACGACTGAATTTTATTGTTGTTGTTTGTATTTTGCTGTTCATTTTTACAAACATAATTTTGGATTTTTTGTTTACCTTGTTCCAAGACAGTTCTTTTTATATTTCGGAAGCCTTGTTGTTCAGCACTTATTGGGTTTTATATTTCCCCTTGTTTTCGCTGTTTTCAAAATTGATAAAAAGGACAGAAAGATTTGTGTTGAAATTTGCTTTTTCAGTTGTTGTAATTACAATACATCTACTTATGTATCCTGCGTTGGTTTGGATTTTATCTGATATTTTCTATTATCACACTTTTGATTATTGGCAGACTTTCAATTTCGGATTATCGGCATATTTTATAAAAACAGTAATCATTTATGGGTTTTTGTTGGTGGCTTTTACTATTTTATCCAAAAAAATATTCTTGCCAGAAATTGAAGAAAAAAACGAAGGGAAAAATTTTATCAATTCTATTTTAATTTCTGATAATCAGAACAAAAAGTTTGTGTTACAAGTAAATGAAATTCTATATTTCTCGGCAAATTCGCCTTACGTTAGTATTTATCATCTTACCAAAAAATATCTACACACCGAAACTTTAAAATCTTTGGAAGCTCAATTAAATGGCGAACAATTTGTCCGTATTCACAAATCACATATCATAAACCTTTCAAAAATTATTTCTATCCAATCCCGACAAAACGGAGATTATGATATTACGCTTTCAGACGATAGTATTTTGAGAGCAAGTCGTAACTATGCGAAAGATTTTAAATCAAAGTTTGAGCAACACACTCGTCTCACCTCAAAATAAACTCGTCTTACTGTATTCAATTTGAAAATCAATGTCTTATATTTCAATCTTTGCTAAAAAGTTTGAAATATGAAAATTTTAGCATCTTTAAAAATCGCATTTGTATTATCCTCTTTTTTGGTTAGCTGTAACGGACAAAATCAAAATAGCTCGCAATTTTCTGATACAAAAAGTTCTACAAAACGAGTTGGTGGAGAATGTGAAGAAGGGTATTGCGAACTGATGTATTTGGGAATGCCCAAAGAAATTCATTCAACCGATACAAGTGCAGGTTGGTACGAAAAAGGACAAAAACTGATTGTAACAGGAACAGTTTATCAATTAGACGGCAAAACACCTGCACCGAATGTTATCATTTATTATCATCACACAGACAATGACGGCTTATATTCACCAAGAAACGACAAGCCCGAAAACCAAACCCGACACGGGCATATTCGTGGTTGGATAAAAACCGATAATGAGGGAAAATACACGCTTTACACCATTCGTCCTGCACCTTATCCTGATGCCAGCGAACCTGCACATATCCATTGGCTGATAAAAGAACCTGATGTGAAAAACGAATATTGGACAGACGACCTAATGTTTGATGATGACAAATTATTATTGCCTCATATTAAAAAACGCAAACCCGGCAATTGGGGCGGAAATGGTATTGTTAGAGTGTTATTAAAAGACAGCCTTCAAATTGCGGAAAAGAACTTCATATTAGGTTTGAATATTCCGAATTATCCTAAAAAAATAAACAATTCGGTACAATCGGGCTTAAACATTGGCGAAAGGCAACCATCATTTAGCCCTTTTCACGCTTTTGGAGCAGACAAAGGCTCTACTGCCTGTCCTGTTTGCAAATATGGACGTTATCACGGCATTATTTATTTTGTAGGTAACAATCCAAAATGGAATGAAATAAAAAATTGGTTACAGTTTTTAGAACAAGAAAGCACGACAAGACAAAAATATCTGAAAGTATATTTTGTTTACGGTAGCGACAAATCATACAACAAAGAAAACCGAACAAAAGAATTAGAACAATTAGGCTATGAGCTGAAACTGAAAAATGTTGCCTTGACTTTCGTGCCTTCATTTGCTGACACAAAATCAGATATTAATTTGAGTGAAATAAATCCTGATATTGAAAACACCTTTATCATTTACAAGCACGGAAACATTATTGACAAATACATTAACTTAAAGCCAACAACAGAAAATTTTAAACTTATCTCTGAAATCCTTGACAAGACAAGAGGCGAATATTTTGACTTATCAGAACCTAAACACGAATGATAAAAGGGTATGCACATAACATCGTATTGGCAATAGGCGGGCTGAACAGCTTCGTATCAACGGAAGTGCTAAATTAAACTTTCGTTCTTAGTATGAACTTCAGTGTTAAAAATCCCTCCCATCGCCAATACTCGGCACGTTAGCGGTTATTATGTAAACTCTGCGTAAGTAGCATCATTTACACATGATAAAACTATTATTCTTATTGCTCTTATTGGGACACATTTCATTCGGACAGACAATAATAAGAGGCGATATTAAAATCCTAACAGACGGAATTTATGGCGACAACGTAAACAATTCTCCCAACCTTACTTTTAATGACCGAATAAAACTCGTTCAAATTGATAAATCAATTTCGAAGATTGACATCCGGCTTTATAGGCATCACTCTTTAAGCAACACAAAGACACTACGCAGGCTTTTTTTGATTGACACAACTTGGAACGCAGTTGAGTATAACGAATGGAACAAACCAATAAAAATTAAGAAGTATAATCTAAAAGCTGTATGCGGCTTTGACAGCTTGTTTTTAAAACTTCTTTCTTACAACATTTTGATACTTCCAAATCAATCGGATTTGAAAAGCAAAATGCATAAGGATGTTCAAGTGACTGCCGAAGGTGATACGATAGAAAAGAAAATCCACGTTTTAGACGGCGAAGGCTATACTGTAGAAATTAAAATCGAAAATAAGTTTAGAGTTTATCAGTTTGACAATCCAGAAAGCTATTCAAGGTTCTATGACAACGTTACCGAACTAAAGGACTATTTGAGTATTGTCCAGACGTTTGAAAAATTCTTAGTCCGAAAGAACAACCGCTAACATTTGGCTTGGCTATATGGCGGCGCGACGAATATATCCTCGGCCTTTTGTTTCAAAAAGCCATGCAGTAGTTCCCAGCGGAACGTTTTCCATTCCGAAGTTTCGGAACCGCCACAAACACAAATGCTCAACCGTTAGTGGTCATTGTAACAGAACCGACCGACCACAAAAAGAACATAAAATATGGACAAACAATTCAAACCGACAGGATATAATTCAGTTTCACCTTACTTAATTGTCAATGGTGCTCAAAAGTTAATTGACTTGCTGAAAGTAATTTTTAATGCAAAAGAACTTAGGCGATATGATATGCCAGACGGAACAATAATGCACGCAGAAATACAAATTGATGATTCGGTTGTAATGCTCGGAGATTCATCAGACCAATTCCTGCCAGTACCTTTGGTTATACACGTTTATGTTCCCAACGTTGACGAGATATTTGAAAAGGCAACCAAAGCAGGTTGCGAAATAATTGGACAACCAAAAGAACGTGAAGGCGACCCGGACAGACGAGCATCTTTTAAAGATTTTGCAGGAAATGCGTGGTCTGTTGCAACGCAATTGTAAATCATTATTCCAAACCACCGTTCAGACTATATAAGGAAAAAGCAAAAATTGTAGGACAAACGAAAGACATAAGTTGGCAACCCAAAAGATAACAACGAACCGCTAACATTTTGTAAATTAGCCGGTTGAAAAGCAGAATATGGCAAAAAACAAGAAAATAGAAGTTGAAGGTAAAGAAATCACGATAATTCTTGACAAAGAACAAGAATATATTTCGCTTACTGATATGCTAAAAGCCAAAGACGGAGATTTTTTCATTTCCGATTGGCTTCGCAACCGAAATACCGTAGAATATCTTGGAATTTGGGAAAGTGTATATAACCCCACTTTTAATTATGGCGAATTCGCCATAATTAAAAGTCAGGCAGGACTAAACAGCTATAAACTAAGTGTAAAAGATTGGGTTGAAAAAACCAACGCAATCGGACTGAAAGCCACAGCAGGCAGATATGGTGGAACTTATGCCCACCCCGACATTGCTTTTGAGTTTTCCTCTGGCGCAGGTCTGTCGCCGGCATTAAGCGATAGCCGACCTGTTGCCCCGATATTACTTATTTCACAATAGCTGCGAACAGGGCTTTAGAAAAAACACAAGGACTATTTCCATTCTCCCAGCCTCCCTTCTGCCTTGTACAAGAAGACAGTGCGCTGAATCCGAAATTACTGAAACTCCACAACCGGCTTTCGTCAAAGCTTTCAGACAAAATAATGAAAAACGGACTATAATTTTTTAAACCCGAAATTATATGAAACCTTTAATAGTATTACTTTCCGTATTTGCTGTTTCATTGGCGGTAAACAAAATTTTTCGTGGCAACTACGAATTTGCTTTGCCGGGCAGAATTGCAATGTCGGCTATGCTTGTATTTACAGCCGTTGCACATTTCGCATTTACAAAAGGCATGGCAATGATGTTGCCGGATTTTATTCCATACAAAACCGAAACTGTTTACCTGACAGGCGTTATTGAAATAGTCGCAGCAATCGGGCTTTTTGTTCCCAATTTCAGAGTAATGACAGCGTGGTTGTTAATCGCATTTTTCATACTCATACTTCCTGCAAATATTTATGCCGCAATAAAACACATTGATTACCAAAAAGGAACTTTTGATGGCAACGGGTTAACTTATTTATGGTTTAGAATTCCATTACAAATTATTTTCATTGTCTGGACGTATTTGTCGGCAATCAAAGGCTGACGAAAAGCCCGGGCCGCTGACAAGGATTTGGCGTAATGGCGGGTGAAGTACTTCGTATGAATACTACCGCTAAATTTGAATTGTGGTGCTTCGTATCAACGAAAGTGCGTATAAGCCGAAATTTGATAACCGGTGCTTTATTGATACTAAGAATATTCATTTCACAATTTATTTTGCTTAAAAATTAAGTGCTTAATTATGATCAGTATTTTTAATTCTTTTTTATTAATAGGTTTAATATGTTCAGGCTATACCAAAAATGATATTACAGAAGTAAAAGCAACCTGTAATGAACTAGGTCTGTATTTCATGCTGCCAACCGGGTTTACCTCACTTGACTCCTCTGCAATGGAAGCCCTAAGTCAACGAGGTGAAAAAGCTGTTAATAAAACGTTCAACAGGGAAAGTTTACGGGGCTGACAGCCGGTTTGTCTAAACATGCAGGATTCTTTTAAAAGAACAGTTATAATAACCGCAATCACTGTTGAAGAAGCAAATGCCCAAGACGGAACCACGGATAAATTTATTGACAAGGTATTCAGGGATGGGAATGATTTTATAATTCAACGCTTTAAAAACAGGATAAATATTGATATTGATGAAAAAGAAACGGTGAAGCAGACAGAAATAACAATTGCGGGTATGAAAGTCAGGAAGAATGCTTTCACTCTTATAAACCGGGGACAACAGTTATTTTTTGCACGGTACTATTTTTTTCAGAAAAATGGAAAGCTTTTTTTACTGAGTTTTCTGGGTTCTCCTAAAGCAACTGACAACGAAAATATAGTGAATGCTATTGAAAATGCAAAAGCGATATAGCCTTCGTATAAATAAGCTTACGTAAACAGATGCTGGCATTTTATCACGACTCATTGGCTTCAAAACACAAGAACTTCTCAACAACTTCATTTTCATTCAACCTGACAAATAAGTTTCTGCGGCTTGTAATTGAGTATTATTTCTATCACCTGTAGTCCCAGCCAAACGTTATAAATCAAGCTATAGAATTAATATTAATAAGGAACTTTTATATCTTTCGAATATCTGACCGGGAAGGCGCCCGCCTGACTGGACGGATAGGGATTTCATCCAGAAGTTTCTGACCGTTGCAAACTGCCCCGGACTTTCGGGAAACACAAATGCGTAACCGTTAGCAGCAACATGAATACCCTTGCATAGTTCCGAACCTCTTTCAACTTAAGACTTCTTACCCCGGTCACTCACGCAGAGAAAATCCTAACCTCATAACAGTGCGTCTTACCACTTACTATTTCTCACTCTCGTTTTTATTTTCTGCAATAAAATATTTGATATTATCAAAAAAAAAATTATCTTTAAAGAGATTATTTAATTCTTCAATTTTTGATCACCCGCCGGGTGGAGATCATCCCCCGGCAGGCCTGCTACTACTCTCGGAACCGTGGTATCGTTATTTTAGTGGCTTTATATGCGTACCCGGTATAACCAGAAAGCGAGGATGTCTCTGCATACCTTACCCTTTACAAGCAACCTAAAACAGGAATGGGATGGAGAAGCCGTGCCCATATTAACCGTGTAGAAACAACTATAAAGGTATCACAGGCAATACTAATTGCATTGGTATTATTAATAACCTGCCTGCCGGTAGGCAAGCGCAAGATGCATAATATTAAAAGCCCGATCTCAAACGGGTTATAATTCTTTAATTAAAATAATTGCGCCAACAGCGCAAATACAAACGTTAGTGACAACCGTTGCTAATAACTCGTCCAACACCGGCATTTTTAAGGCGTACGCTGGAACAAAATCTAAAATTCATAAGCCATGTATTGTTTACTATTCAACCATTGTACAAATAACCCTGTCTGCCGGACAGGCAGGCTCAAAATCCTTGCTTTCGGTATAGCGATAATGCTTAGCAGTGTTTCACTTTTGTTGGCACAACAAACATCACTGGATGTCAGGGCAAAAGAAACAAAACAGAAAATGACCGACCTCCGCGAAACCTCTTTCGACGCCGACTGGCGCTTCTTTTGCGGCGACGCGACGGGTGCCGAGGCCCCCGGCTTCGACGATCGCATGTGGCGTGCCGTCGATCTGCCGCACGACTGGCGGATCGAGGATCTGCCCGGCCCACTCTCGACCGACGGCCGCGCCACCGCCGATCCGTCGCTCTATCGTTATCTGAGCCCGGAGGTCGACCCGACCGTTCCGCGCCGGATCGGGCCATTTGACGTCGATGCCGATCCGGCGGTGGATCTGGATGCCGTGGTTCAGCCGTTTGGCAGGATCGTCGTCCCCGGCGGACGCGGACAGGCCTATACCGTGAGCGGCGTTGGCTGGTATCGAAAGCGTTTCCGTTCACCGGCGGCTGCCAGGGAGCAGGTGGAGCTGCGCTTCGATGGCGTGTTCCAGAATGCGACGGTGTGGCTGAACGGCACAAGACTCGGCTTCAATGCGAACGGCTACATCTCGTTTGCGTTCGACCTGACGCCGCATCTGAGGCCGGGCGCCGACAATGTGATCGCGGTGAGGGTCGACAACAGCGGCAAGACCAGCCGCTGGTACACCGGATCGGGCATCTACCGCCACACCTGGTTGACCGTTACGGGCCCGGTGCGCGTGCCGCGCTGGGGGGTGAGCATAACGACCCCGCAGGTCGATACGGCGCGCTCGACCGTCAGGGTGGAACTGAAGGTGGAGAGCAGGCTGGCAACGGCGCTGGCCGCAGTGCGCGTCAGCCTGCTTGACGCGGCAGGGCGCGCGGTCATCCGGCGCGACCTGCCGGCCCAGTCGCTCGCGGCCGGCGCAAGCGTCGGCTACGCGGTCGATCTTCCGGTCGAGCGCCCGGCATTGTGGTCGCCCGAGGCGCCAAACCTCTATCGCGCACGGTGCGAGGTACTGGTGGGTGGGCGCGTGGTCGATGCCGTCGACACCAAATTCGGCATCCGCTCGCTGGTGTGGGACGGGCAGGGACTGCACCTCAACGGCAGGAAGTATGTGATCGTCGGCGGCAACGTCCACCACGATCACGGGCCGATCGGAGCGATCGCGATCGACCGCGCCGAGGAGCGCACGATCGAGGTGATGAAGGCGGCCGGGTTCAACTCGATTCGCGGCGCCCACAACCCGATCTCGCCATACATGCTCGATGTGTGCGACCGGCTGGGCATGCTCGTTTACGAGGAGTTCAGCGATCTCTGGGACAAGGCGAAAACGAAGGACGACTACAGCAACCATTTCGTCGAGCACTGGCGCGACGATCTCGCCGGCATGGTGCTGCGCGACCGCAACCATCCCAGCATCATCCTGTGGTCGATCGGAAACGAAATTCTCGAAGACCCGAACGACTACGGCCCCATCCTTGCCGAGCACGTCCGCTCGCTCGACCGCACCCGGCCGGTGGCGCTTGGCGGGATCAATATCGGCGTCCGCTCGCGCGACGCGCTGACCTACGTCGACATAGCCGACTATCACTATCAGGCGCCGCCCGCCGACAACCCGCTGCTTGCCGACAAGGCGACGGTACAGAGCGAGAACAGCAGCAGCGGGATCCACGACGACTGGAAGCTCACCCAGACCAACCCGGCCTTCGTCGGCTCGTGGACCTGGGTCGCGTGGGATTTTATCGGCGAGGCGGGGGTCGGTGCGCCGGTGCTGATACGCGACCCCAGGGAAACGATGGATGCGACCCTGGCGGGCGTCGCCGGCAAGATAGCCTATCCGTGGTACGTGGGGGCGTGCGGCGACATCGACCTGATCGGCCAGCGCAAACCGCAGAATTACTGGCGCTCGGTGGTGATGGGGCGCTCCCCGCTGGAGGTGATGGTGGAGCGGCCGGTCCCGGAAGGGACCAGGCAGATCGCCGCCATGTTCTCCTACTTCGACGAGCTCGAGAGCTGGACGTGGGACGTCGCCCCCGGCAAGCAGATGACGGTGCGCGCCTATACTTCGGGCGACAACATCACCGTCCTGCTCAACGGCAAGGCGATCGCGACCCAGGCGGTGACCGAGGCCGACCAGTGCCGCGTCGCGGTCGATGTGCCCTATGAGCCGGGCACGCTCGTCGTGGTGGCAAGCAAGGGAGGCCAGGAGATCGCGCGCAAGGCGCTGGTGACCTCAGGCAAGCCGGCGGCGCTCAGGCTGACCTCCGACGTGCCTGCACTGACGACGGCACGCGGCGACCTCGCGCATGTGCTGGTCGAGGTGCTCGACGCGGAGGGGCGGCTGGTGCCCGACGCGGTGGTGGAGGTGTCGGTAACGGCCGACGGGGCGGGGGAGCTGCTGGGGATGGCCAGCGCCAACCCGCACAATGTCGACAGTTACCAGCGCGGGCGGCGCTGGACCTGGCACGGTCAAGCGCTGGCGGTGCTGCGTCCCGCCAAGCAGCGGGGGCTGCTGACCGTCACTGCGAGTGCCGACGGGCTGAAGCCTGCGCGCGTGGCCTTGGAGGTCCGGGCGGCGCGCTGAAACGGGTGTAGGGGATGATCAATGCACCGCTGTATCTGCCAGCCAGTCAAGCGCCTGGCCGCCTTTGATCCGCGACTACTCGGATGTCTGGTACACGAGGGAAGGAAACCATGAGCAACACAAGACGCGGTTTTTTCGTCATGAGCGCACTCGCAGGAGCCACCCTTGCGACTTGGCGACTTGCGGATTGGGTATCGGCGCAGGCTCAAAGTGCACCGCAAGCAACAACTCAAGACCTGCGGCGTGCGGAAGACCTGCTGCGCCAGATGACGCTCGAAGAAAAGGCCATGCAGTTATCCTCGATGTTCCCGATGGCGCTGATCGGCACCGACGGCCTGCTCCGCGATTAACTCGACACGAATCTGAAGCACGGGATCGGGCAGATCTCGGCGCTGGGCGCGTTCGGGCACAAGTCGCCCGAGACATTGGCGAAGACGACCAATGCGATCCAGCGCTATCTGCTCACGGAGACCCGGCTCAGCCCACACCAGGCGCTCGACGAGAAGCGCTTCATCTCCGACAACGCGATCCCATTCGCGAAGCTCCAGGCCGACATCATCCGAGACCAAGCGCCCCGGCACTGGGTGACGACGAACGGGCGCCCGGTGAGACGCGAACGGTCAACCTTGTTGTTCCAGCCAAAGACTTCGCGTATTACGATTCAGTAAAAGGATGGATTGTTGAGCCGGGAAGTTATGAAGTGATTGTGGGCAGACACTCGGAAGATGAAGGAGCATTAAAAGCTAATTTCACCTGCCAACCTGAATCCGCAAAGCGAAAATAAAATTCAGATTCCAGATGACAACATTCTTGCACAGAAAAGCACGAACACATAACATCAATAATGATTCTTTCAACATCCGGATTTAAAAAAACTGAAACAAATTTAAATTCATAAACTATGTATAATCTGCTATTCAACAATTGTACAGGCAATCACAAAACCCTTGTTCTCTGTATAGCCTTGATGTTTACCAGTGTTTCACTTTCGTTAGCACAACAAACATCACCGGATGTGATGGCGAAAGAAACGGAAAAGAGAATGACTGACCAGGAGAGGTTCTCGATGATTACAAGTGTTATAGGCAGTGTTCCGAGTCTTGGTTTTCCCCGCGATAAACGTATTCCGGAGGGCGTTGCTATGAGCGCAGGTTATACGCCGGGTATACCACGCCTTGGTATCCCGGCAATACAGAGCAGTGATGCCAGTATGGGTATTACCAACCCGGGTTATCGTCCCGATGATAAAGGCGCCACTGCCCTGCCTGCTTCCATATTGGTGGGGGCAAGCTTCAATCCTGCATTAGCTTACCAGGGAGGGGTTGTAATTGGAGAGGAAGCAAGAGTGAGAGGCTTTAATGTGATGCTGGCAGGCGGTATTAACCTGACCCGTGATTCCCGGAACGGGCGTAATTTCGAATATTATTCTGAAGACCCGCTGGTAAGCGCACTGCTTGCTGCCGGCGCGGTCAATGGTATTCAAAGCCAGCAGGTCATATCCACACTAAAGCATTATGCGCTTAATTGTAATGAAACCAACCGCCACTGGTTAGATGCTGTTATTGATCCCGCTGCCGACCGGGAATCTGATCTGTTGGCATTCCAGATGGCGATAGAAAAATCAAGCCCGGGTTCTATTATGAGTGGATATAATAAAATCAATGGCGAATATGCAAGTGGCAATGATTACCTGCTGAACAAAGTATTAAAAGATACATGGGGGTATAAAGGTTGGGTGATGTCTGATTGGGGAGCTGTTCCCAGCTGGACCTATGCTTTAAAAGGACTTGACCAGGAATCAGGAATTCAGGTGGACAAGCTAACGTGGGGGGCAGAAGCATTTACAGATTCATTGCAGAACGCCTATAAAGCGGGTAGTTTCCCTAAAGAACGTTTATCCAATATGGTGCAGCGTATCCTGCGGTCCATATATGCGGTGGGGGTGGACAAATGGGAAGGAACGCCAACTGTTGACATGAGTAAACATAATGAAACCGCTTTGGTAACGGCCCGCCAGGGAATAGTGTTGCTGAAAAATGAGGGGGTACTGCCGCTGGCTGCGAATGAACCCGTTAAAATTGCTGTGATCGGAGGGTATGCTCACTTAGGAGTGCCTACCGGTACAGGATCAGGAGCGGTGCTTCCTGTAAGCGGGTATGCCGGTACCATCCATATTGGCGGTTCGGGTCTTATGGGTAATGCCCGCAGTCTTTTCCTGTTACCATCATCACCATTAGCAGCGCTGAAAAAGTTAATGCCCAATGCAACGATAGACTTTGACCCGGGCTATACCGTAGCGGAAGCGAAGCTATTGGCAAAACGATCGGATATAGTAATTGTATTTGGCATCCGGGTAGAAGGCGAAGGCTTTGACCTGGCCGATCTGTCCCTACCCTGGGGGCAGGATGCCCTTATCAGTGAGGTTGCCTCAACCAACCCGAATACGATAGTAGTATTGGAAACAGGCAACGCATCCTCCATGCCGTGGCGTGATCAGGTAAAAGCTGTTTTGCAGGCCTGGTATCCCGGCCAGGCCGGTGGTACTGCCATTGCGGAAATTCTTACCGGTAAAGTAAATCCTTCCGGCCGATTGCCCCTCACGTTTCCTGAGAGTATGGAACAGACACCGAGACCTGAATTAGCAGGGCTTGGAACTCCGTGGGGAACCCCTACTACAATTGTTTACAATGAAGGAGCTGATGTAGGATACCGTTGGTACGCCAAAAAAAATAGTAAGCCCATGTATGCATTCGGGTATGGCCTGAGCTATACCAGTTTCTCGTACAACGATCTTAAGGTGCAGGGAGGAAAAACAGTAACGGCGAGTTTTACCGTTACGAATACCGGTAAAATGGCAGGCGCTGATGTGCCGCAGTTATATCTCACGAATGCGGCAGGTGAAAATAGGATGCGTTTATTGGGATTTGAAAGAATAGAACTTGCTCCGGGAGAAAGCAAACAGATAACCCTGACAGTTGACCCACGCTTATTAGCACACTTTGACTGGCAAAAACAAAAATGGCAGATAAAAGCAGGTATCTATGGGATAGCACTGGGAAGGTCTGCTGTTGACCTGCCACTCAATGCTTCTATTAAATTGGCAGCACAATTGTTTGGTAAATAAACGGGCAGAATACATAAGAATGACAGCTACTACAAGGCTTTGCGCAACGGAGGCTGACAGGTAAACTTCAATAGTTGGCTACTATGAAACTTATCTTCCCAAACGAGTCTCACAGTATAGCTTCGTGCGCAGGATGGACCCGTCGCCGGTATTGTATCGCCGCCAAACAAAGCGTTCACACCATAACGCCGGGCACCGCTCCTGCAAGCCCCGCGGCAGCGTCCCTCTGAAAAAGGGATGCAGGTGGTAAGTCAACCTGCATCTTGCAATCTGCCCTTCTACCCTTTCTGCTGAAACAAATACGTGATCAGCGAGGCGAATTCCTCAAACGACAATGCATCCGCCAAACCCGGAGGCATCATGGATGTTTCCATTTCCTTGCGGCTTTGGATGTCTTTTATTTTTACAGAATAGGAAGTGCCGGTAATATCCCTGAGCGTAAGTTTATCCCCGGATTCACCGGTTACAAAACCCATAATGCTTTTCCCGTCTTTGGTAGTGATCAGCACCGTGGCAAAGCCCTGTGATATAGATGCGTTCGGCTTCAATATGGATTCCGCGATCTGCTGCCGGCTCATAATAGCGCCTATCTGACCCATGAAGGGACCTTTCAGCGGCTCCCCTTTAGCTATGCTATGGCAGGCTATGCAACCCTGCTGTACATACAGCTTCTTTCCCAATTCCGTATCACCTTTAATTTTCTCAATCGCCAGCATCACGTCTTCTATGGATGTTTTACCGATCTGCCCTTTGGTATTTCTTATTTTCTCGAGGTCTATTTTCGTTTCCTGTTTCGCTTCTGCCAGATCGCTGCCGCCAAACCGGTTAATACCCATCCGGAATTTTTCGTTCAGGCTGGTGAAGACCTTCCTGGCAACCTCGTCAGACTGCTCCCATTCTTTCTGCAGAAAACTCTGTATGGTTTCAGATGCTTCCCAGGTAACAGGCTTATAATAAGGTCCATGGGTATCGGGGCGGGTACTCCACCACCAGGAACCGTCATAGTCCGCTTCCTTTGTATATAAGCGGGCAAGCGTCACAATGATATCATTTTTCAGTGCAGCGTCATCCGTTTTATCATATGCTTCTATCAACCCTTTCACCGCTTTTTCGTCGTGCGTATACCTCAGCGCCCACAACGCCAGTTTGTTGTGCTCTCCGCCTATTGCCGACACACAGGCGTCTACCGCGTTCATTGAAGCAAGGGCGCTGGCCGCCAGGTGGCCCGGAATGATATCCGGGTTGGGCGTTGCGTGCGGTCCTTCTTCCCCTGCGGGTGGTGCAACAAAGGAAGCCGATACAGGCACTTCCAGCAAAGCTGTAGCTGTTTCCGGTCTGCCCAATCGTTCCAAACCAATAATAGCGGCTATCCGTACCCGTTTGGATGGATCTTTCAAGCCGGCAATAAAAGGTTCGGACGGTACCTCTTTTATATGATCTTTTCTATCCGTCAGCGCTTTCAGCGCATACTCCCGCACCTGCTCATCTTCTACCAACTGCAGCAGTTTTTTTATGCCGTCTTTACCGGCACCCTGCGCGTAGGTAAATATACCGGTTACCCGAAGATGCAGCGGCAACGATTTATCTGATGCCAGATCCCAGCCGGCATCAGCCGCTTTTTTAGGGGAACGTCTCAACAATTCCTGCTGGGCGTGCAGCCGGGCGGCGCCACTTTCCGACTTCAGGAAATTTTTCAGATCACTATAAGAAACATCCGCCAGTTCGGGAAAAGGTTTATGCTGCCAGTTTTTAGGAACTGCCCTCACCATAAACCCTTTGGTGGAATCGCCGGTATACCCCGCGCCATCCCACGCGGTCATGTACAGCCTTCCGGAGGCGTCTACATCCAGGTCAGTGATCTGGGGCAACCTGATAAATTCTTCCTGTTGCTGGGTAAAACTTCCATCTGCCGGCGTAACCCGGTTGATATACAAATGACTTCTGCCCCAGTCTGCCATCATAGGAATCCGGTTGTATTTCTCCGGCCAGTTGGGGTCATCCATAAATAACGAACCGGTTCCCGAACCACCGCCCAGGTCTACCAGCGCGGGAATAATTTCTTCCGTAAAATGTTTGAATAATACCGGGTAACCGTATTCTCCGTTCTGCAACTGGTGACTGAACCGGGTATTCCAGCCGCCACCGTCATTGGTATTATCCAGCGTAAAAAAATTCAAATAGGGATCAATAGCGATATCGTATATATTCCTTAATCCGTGAGAGAAAACTTCCATGCCCCTGCCATCGGGTCTTACCCTTACAATACCGCCGCCCAACATGGTCAGTTTCGTTTCATCCCGGTCTATCGCGTCATGAAATCCGAAATCCCCCACCGCGATATATATCCACCCGTCAATACCCATTCTTATACCGTTGGTAGCATGGTCAGTACCCCTGCTTTGCAAAAAGCGGTAGGAACTGATGTGTTGGATCAACGGTTGTGGGGGAGCGTCCGCTACACCATCATTGTCCTTGTCTTCAAACACCACCAGATCCATTCCGGTGGCCAGGGTATCGGTAAAAGCAGTATGTAATACATACACTTTATCTCCCATAGCAATGATCCCCCTCGGGTTATCTACTTTTGCATACTCGGTGTAGCGGTCTATAATTCCGTCATTATCGCAATCTACCATTTTGATAATACGGCCTCTGCCCGGCCTTTTCCCCAACGACCCCATCATATCCACTCCCACAAACACTTCTCCGGAGGGCGCCACCGACAAACAGGCCGGACTCGGAATGATTCCGGGGCCGGCAAATCCGGTAATTTCAAGTTCATCTGGCCATTGCAGGCCAATCCCCATAGAGTCGATTGAAGCAAGCGCGGGATTTCTTTCGGCAGGTTCACAAACAGGCTGCGGTCTCTTTGTACTGCACGATATCAGCAGTACGGTAAGCAGGAAAAAGGAAAATCTCATTAATGATCAGTTTAAGGGATAAAACTAAGAAGTTATTTGTTATTGCTGATTGTTGATCGGGGGATTTGTGATAGATTCTTTTTCACACCTGCAACCTGATATCGCTCCTGATTTAAAACTGAAGGATGCCGACGGGGAGCTTTAAGTATTTTTCTCTTCCTGCCTGTTAAATTAAATGCTAAATTGAACCTGTATGTATACAAGTATTATTATGCGGTTCCTTGTGGTGGTTATTACCTGTATGGCAATATTAAATACCGCGGCCGGACAAAAGATATATCACAGCATAGGTATCAATGGATCTTTTACGAACTCGAAAGAGGCCGTATTTCCATATTTGGGAGCCAGCTACACCCCCAGGATCAATTTTTATGAAAAGCCCGGCTTTTCCATTTCCGGAACCTTGCCTGTTACGCTGGGTGTTCCTCTCCTGAGCTACCTGCTTCCTTACCAGGGTGCTATTATTAATATCCCGGCCGTGGCCAACTTCAGTTGGGGGGGCGGTTCAGCACCCGGAAACAAACAGAAGACAGGATACTTTTTCGGAGGCGGAGATGGCTATCATTACCAATTGGTGAATCAGTACACAGGTATATCCTCCTCTAATATGGCAACATTAACACCCATCAGCAGCCTGGCCGCAACAGCCAATGCCGGCTTTCGCATCAGTCTTGGAAGGCGTAAACAAAAATACCTGGAACTCCGTCATAGCATTACCATGCCGATCAACAACAGGCCCAACTACGGTTTTCATGTACTGATGACCAACTTCAAATAACCGGCTTCTTTGGAATGCAGAGACCTGACTGTCGTCAGGCAGGTGTAATTTTTGAAGTGTGATTGCTGATTGTGCGAATTGCTGGTTTAGAGATTTAAGTACCGTTTCTAAAAACAATACCTGTCAACTACTGACCGGGCTGACAGGTACCATACAATGATTGAATACAAATCCTATTTGGATTTGGCTATAGTGTACTGGCTGATCATACTGTTCATGATATTCACCGTTTCATTCAGGTAAACATCAGATCTTAAATTTTTCAACCATGTTTTCTGACGATCCTTTTTGCCTTCATCATCGGTAAATTTAGTTTCGTCTTCCGTCATCAGGCTGATAGAAGTTTCGTTCTGCAGTTTTATCAATCCTTCAATCTCTTTTGCCAGCGTTCTGATTTTCTTTTGCTCTTCCTGGTATTTTTTTAGGTTCAGTGTCACTTCCTTATCATTCAGTTCTGCCAGCAACGCAGTATTTTCTTTTATTTTTGAAAAGACCGGACTTCCATTCACGCGGTTCGCTTCAGACCGTTTGATCTCGGAAAAGTCGATCAGGTTACTCCAGGGAGTATATTTGGCCTGGGAAATTTCATCCCATTTCAAAGCGTCCGGGTTGTCTTTTTCCCGGAACTTGAAATGTTCCAGTTGGTCGGGTATAACGATATCCGGAGTAACACCCCTTTGTTGAGTGGAGCCTCCGCTAACCCTGTAGAATTTCTGAAGGGTTAGTTTAAGAAAGCCCAGATCGTCTTCTCCGCCCTGCCGGGTCAATAATCCCCTGCCGGCGTCAATGCCGATATTTCTTTGAACGGTTCCCTTTCCGTAAGTGGAAGTACTGCCTACAACCAGCGCCCTGTCATAGTCCTGCATGGCAGCGGCAAATATCTCGGAGGCGGATGCGCTGAACTCGTTTACCATTACCACAAGGGGTCCATCGTATAACACACCTTTGTCCTTGTCTTTTAATACAGTTGGGTTGCCCTGCCTGTCTTTTACCTGCACAATCGGTCCCTCATCTATAAACAATCCGGCCATCTGTATCACATCATATAAAGAGCCGCCGCCATTATTACGGAGATCTATGATGATGCCCTCTACATTTTCCGCTTTCAGTTTCTTAATTTCTTTTGCCACGTCTTCGCCGGATTTTGCCCCGTTCGGTCTTTCCCAGTCGGCGTAAAACTCGGGCAGGAACAGGTAGCCTATTTTCCCGGCTCCTTCATCGATAATGGCGCTCCTGGCAAAGGTTTCTTCCAGCACAATTTCATCCCTGATCAGAGAAACGACTTTGGTGCTGCCATCCGTTTTCCTTACGGTCAGCTTAACTTCAGTACCTTTTTTACCCCTGATGATCTTCACCGCATCTTCGGTATCATACCCTGCCATATCCTGGGGCTCATCACTTGCCTGGCCCACCTTGGTTATAATATCCCCGATTTGCAACTGGCCGGATTTCCAGGCCGGGCTGCCGGTAACCAGGGAAGCTATTTTAATATTACCGTCTTCCTGCCGTAAAGAGGCGCCGATTCCATAAAACCTGCCACTCATCTGCTCATCAAAAGACCTCTTTTCCAGCGGAGGAAAAAAAGTAGTATGCGGATCCATGGAAGAGGTGATAGCATTTACAAAATAGTTGAACTTGTCCTCTTCCGTAAGCTTGTTCTTCAGTCTTTCCGCCAGCCGGTCAGAAAGTTTTAATACTTTTTCGCGGACCTCTTTTTCAAGCTCTGCATCTGATTTTGTTTTTTCTTTCGCTTTTTCATTAGTAGCGAGCAGATCGGCATATCTTACCAATGCCTGGTATTTCAGCCTTTTCCGCCACCTGTCCTCTCTTTCTTTTTCAGAAGTAGTAAACTGTATTTTATCCTTATCGTCGATAAGGGTTTCATTGATGGTAAAGTCAAATGGCTTGGCCAATAAATCCTTATATGCCGCAAAATATTCTTCTGTTCTTTTCAGGTATATTTTATTGATGGCATCAAAAGACTGGAAGGGCGCCCCTTTGATCTCATCATCGATCCGGGTTTCATACTGCTTCAGCGAGTTGATATCGGATTGCAGAAAGAACTGCTTTTCGGGATCGAGTGTTTCAATATATTTCTTAAATACCTCCTTCGAGAAAGCATCATCTATCTTTTTAGGTTGATAGTGGCCCTTTTCGAGCATCTCGCCTACCTGCCTGAGAATTTTTTCATATTTGGTAGGAGGATTTCCTAATCCTATTGTCTGAAAGGTAATAAAGATACCTGCTACAATGATAGCCAGTATAAAGGGTAAAGTTCTTTTGTTAAACATAAGCTTCAACACTTTTTGCATGTTCAAAAATAACGGAAATATCACTCGAAATGTTGCTAATTAACTAACGATTTAGCTAAGGTTATGTAAATTATTTAAAACCGGTTGTAAATCCATTTGAACGGGTTTTACCTGCATACTTCAAAGATTATCTATAAAAATAATATATAAATATGGCTGAAACGTCCTGTCCATGTGTTCTTACTTAACAACCGCTTACGAAAAAGCCGGAACACTGCTATTGCAATATTCCGGCTTGGGGTGGCTAACCGGGCTCGAACCGGCGACCCTCAGAACCACAATCTGATGCTCTAACCAACTGAGCTACAGCCACCGTATGTTTTAAAAGGAATGCAAAAATAGATGAAAAATAAATCGATACAAAAAAATTCAATTCTATAACGTTCGTTATTGTTAGCATTCAATTACTTAACGTTAATTAACACAAAGCTTATTAGCTTGCAGCCTGAAAAACGTTCTGTAGTTTTTAATATGGTTTGCGCCTGAATAAATCGTTTTTATGAGACTATTTCCACTTCTTTTTTTACTGTTCATCTCCACATCGATATATGCACAGCCACCCGGCAGAATGCGGGGCGGGGGTATGGAGGCTGCTAACGGACGCTTTTACGGGCGAATTCTGGATGCCTCCACCAACAAGGGAGTTGAAGCCGCCTCTGTACAACTTTCTCAAATGCGTTACGACTCTGTCCAGAAAAAGCAGGTAAGTGTTTCCGTTGCAGGTCAGTTGACGACCAACAGGGGTGGCTTCACCCTGGAAAATGTACCTGCCAGGGGAAAGTTCCTGCTGGAAGTAACAGCCATAGGATACCAGCCTTACCAGGCAGAGGTCTCTTTTATGTCCAATAACGGGCAACCCAATTTTGACAAAGACCTGGGAAATATCAAACTGGAGCTGGATGTTCAGCAGTTGGGAGAGGTAACGGTGGTTGCCTCCAAGCCGATGATCCAGATGGGGGTAGACCGGAGAATATTTAACGTAGATAAAAACATTACAACTACCGGCCAGACGGCAACGGAAATAATGAGGAATGTACCCGGCATCAACGTGGACATAGATGGCAATATCAGTTTAAGAAACGCGTCGCCTACTATTTTTGTAGACGGCCGGCCTACCACTATTACTATTGACCAGATACCGGCCGACGCTATTGAAAGCATAGAAATTATTACCAACCCATCCGCCAAGTTTGATGCCTCCGGCGGAATGGCGGGTATATTGAATATCATTTTAAAGAAAAACAGGAAAACGGGTTATAACGGTAACCTGCGGGCAGGTATTGATTCCCGTGGACGGGTAAACGGTGGCGGCGACATCAATATCAAGCAGGGCAAAATAAACTTTTTCGCCAGTTTGAACTACAATCAACGCAGGAGTATCAGCAATGGTTATACCTATCGCGAAAATTTGTACACCGATAAGCTGCAGAACACCATTCTTAATCAATACAGCAACTCTACCAATGACGGCTATTTCCTGTTTGGAAGAGTAGGATTCGATTATTTTATCGACAACCGCAATAGCCTGACCGTATCTATGTCCATGCCCAACGGACGCTTCAACAGCGATCAATCGGATGATATACAGGTGGATACAATGTCTGCTACCATACGATCGCAACATGCTGAAAGGATAACCACCAACAGCAGGAAGTTCAGGAACTTTGGACCGGCCATCGGGTATAAATACATTTTCCCGCAGCCCGGTCACGAATTTACGGCTGACGTTAATTACAACAGAAGCTCCAACTCCGGTGGTGGGTTGTACACTACAAAATATTTTAACCAAGATGGCTCGCTACAAGGGGATCCGGCGTTACAAAGGCTGGACGGATCCGGCAATAATACATTCTGGACGGTCCAGACTGATTATGTACGACCGTTGAGATCAGGGAAACTCGAAGCGGGATTGCGATCAGCGATAAGGGATAATAAAAATATTACAGACAACTCTTTTTATGACTACGGATCAGGGGAATACATTGTGCTTCCTTCCGTAAGTGCCAACTATAAGTTCAACGACCAGGTGCATGCAGCCTATACTACTTACTCCAATAAAATAGGAGAATCGTTTTCTTACCAGTTGGGTTTGAGGCTGGAAAGCTCCCGGTACATGGGAACACTGTTAAGCACCGGCGAAACATTTTCAAACACCTTTCCCGCAGAGCTGTTTCCCAGTGTGTTTGTTACCAAGTCTTTCAGCCCGGGCAACGACCTGCAGTTCAACTATTCGAGGCGGATAAACCGTCCCAACTTTTTTCAACTGATACCTTTCTATGATGTATCGGATGTATTGAATATCAGTGTGGGCAATCCTAACCTGCGGCCGGAGTTTACCAATTCCTTTGAAATGAACTATAGTGTACCGCTGGGTGGCGGACATTCCATCCTTACTTCGGTATATTATAAACATACCAACAACCTGATCACGCGCTATCAAAGCCTTAAAGAGAACGTACCGCTTCCTGACGGAGCGCTGGATTCGGCAATGGTCATTTCATATATCAACGCTAACTCCAGCCGCTCGTACGGGTTAGAGCTGACTTCTAAAAACCCGCTGGCAAAATGGGTGGAAATAACGACCAATCTAAACTTTTACAATGCGCGGATAGATAACAGCGGGCTGGATGCTGCATTGGGGGTAAATGACCGTTGGGCCTTTTTCGGAAAGATGAACGCGAACTTCAAATTGCCGGCTAATTTTTCTATCCAGCTTTCGGGTGACTATCAATCCCGGACACTGGTGCCGCAAGGCGGCGGTGGTGGCAGACGCGGAATGGGTGGCGGCGGTTTCATGGGTGGCGCCAGCGGTGCGGCCCAGGGGTATATCAACCCGAACTATGGAGTAGATATAGCCGTAAGGAAGGAATTTTTTAAGGATAAAAGACTGGCGGCTACCTTGAGTGTGAACGATATCTTCAGGACCCGCCTCTATAGCGCCCATTCAGAAAACTCCTTTTTCATACAGGATATGTGGCGCCGGAGAGACTGGCAGGTGTTCCGCCTCAACCTCTCTTACCGTTTCGGGAAATTTGATGTGTCTTTGTTCAAGCGTAAAAATACCCGCATGGGCGATGGCGGCGGAGACGATATGATGAACTAACATTTAATTGCTGATTTCGGGATTGGGTGAGTGCTGGTTGGGTTTTCAGGCAGCACTCACTAAATCAGCAATTCTGCCGGAATATTTTTATTCTCACCTATCTTTGGCAATAGCTGCCCGGTTATTCCGTTCTATGCGGTGCCGGGTATTTTCTAACCAGGAACATAAACCTCATGCCAGCCAAAGCATTCATCCCTTCCATATTCTGTATTTTGCTATCCCTGCATATTGCCGCGCAGTCTGACCGCATACCTATAGGAAACAGGCAGAATGACTTACTGGACAGGCTGGATATCAAGCTGCAGAATGACTCCGTGATGTCTTTTTCTATTATTAAGCCCTACAACAGAAAGTTGTACACACAACGCGTAGAGTGGCTGGATTCTATGGATAAAGCCGGGTCGTTGCCAGTCACTTTGTCAAAGGTGGACCGGTATAATATCAACAGTCTGTTGATGAGCAACGCGGAATGGACAAAAGATGAAGGTGCGGCATTTCGCAGGAAGAAACCTTTTTTAAAGTATTTTTTCAAGACGGACGCGCATTTGTATGAATCTTACTCCAAAGATTTTACCATTATTGTGGATCCGGTCCTGAACCTGCAGGCGGGCAAATCCTCCAAAGTAGAGAATGCCCTGTTTGTAAACACAAGAGGAGTGTCCATAAGGGGTAATATCAATAAAAAAATTGGCTTTTACAGTTACCTGACGGAGAACCAGGAACGTGACCCGCTGTTTGCGCAACAGTACACCAGTCAGCACAACGGGTTGCCCAATGCGGGGTACTATAAAAATTTTAAGCGGAACGGGTACGATTATTTCGATGCCCGCGGCGGAATAGATTTTGCCGCTTCAAAGTTCTTTAATTTTCGTTTCGGCTACGATAAACTGTTCATTGGTAACGGATACCGCAGCCTGTTGCTGAGCGACTTCAGCAATAATTTCCTCTATTTGCAGATGGATGTGCAGTTGAAGAAATTCAGCTATAAAAGCGTGTATGCCGAACTGATCGCGCCTTTTGATTCCAGGCAAAACCGGGATACGGTACGGTATAAAAACTATATGGCGTTTCATCACCTCGGCATTCAACTGAACAAATGGTTGAATGTAGGCGTATATGAAAATGTGTTGTACAATGGAAGCAACGGGTTTGAGCTCAGCTACCTTAATCCGGTAATATTTTACAGGGCTGTTGAGATGCAAATGGGGAGCGGCACCTCAAAAGCCACCATCGGGGTAGATGCGAAAGCCAATATTAAAAAAACGGCGCAGGTATACGGGCAATTCGTCATTGGTGAATTTGTCTTTAAAGAACTGCTGCGATACGGCCGGGGTAGCTGGCTGAACAAGCAGGCATTGCAACTGGGTGGAAAATACATTAATGTGGCAGGGATCGATAACCTCGATTTGCTGGTGGAAGCGAACTGGGTGCGCCCTTTTATGTACACCCATAGTAATGAGTCAACAGGGTTCACGCACTATAACAAAGAACTGGCACATCCACTGGGAGCCAACTTTAGTGAATACATAGCCATAGTAAAATACCAGCCTTTAAACAGGTTGTACCTGACCGGGAAATTGTTTTATTCGCACCAGGGGTTAGACTCTGCGGGGCAAAACATGGGCAATAACCTTTTTTTAAGTTATTATACACGGCCGAGAGACTATGATTTTTTCATCGGGACCGGCGAACTCGCCAAAAGAACGCAGGTGAGTTTATCCGCTTCATACGAGTTTCTGCAAAACCTTTTTGTAGATGTTAATATCAGCAACCGCTTCTACGATATACCCACCCGGTCCCAACGAAATGAATTCTTTTTTTCTATGGGTCTGCGTTGGAATATTGCCAGGAGAGAGTTTGAGTTTTAAGGCTGCCTGCCCCCTTAATCCCCCAAAGGGGAATGCCCACCCGGCATCTCCCAGGTTTCCCGCTTTACGGAACTGTTGTAGTATACTGAGAACAGCGGTATCATATAAAAATTGTCAGTTAAATGACTGAATTGATAAAAATTCAGTCATTTAATACTAAGAACTTAATACAATAACTTTCGTTGCGTCCACGAACGAGCAATGAAAGTTATTATTTTGGGTTAGGTCAGTTTAACTTTTATAGCAATGTCATCACCTCTTTCATTCTTGTCAAGTGTAAATTCAACTTTATCACCAACTTGTAGATCATTAAAGTCTGTGTCAATTACGTTTGAATAATGGAAAAATAAATTGTTTGGTGGATATTTAATAAAACCAAAGCCATTCTTTATGGTCAAAATTTCACTTGTCAATGCAGATTTTTCAACTACTTTACTTGCTTGTTTGGTAGCAATACGTCTTGGCTCAGATTGGACAAATAAATTATTTATTATAGGTTCCTTTTCCCCTAATCGATCATCTATCAGTTTACTCATTTGAATAGGATAAGTAACCTCTTCCAATAAGTCTTGTGAAGTTCTAGTAGTAAGCTTTTGTCCTGTTTCAGTGCTATATTCAAAGTCCCAACCCAAAACCATTACTCTTGTCCCTAATGTATTTAGTTTTCTTACTAATGGAACATAGTCACCGTCCGAGGCGATTAAAACTAAAACATTAAACCGTTTGTAGAAAGCCAATTCAAATGCTTCTAAAGCTAACCAAACATCTATACCTTTTTCATGTTTTACTCCCTCATGACTCGTTTTGACTGGTAGAAAATGTGTCGTTACACCTTCTGACATTAGGATGTCATCAAAGACCCTATCATAGTATAATGTGTCTCCACGTTGACTTGCTTCAGTTGCATTTAGTCTACCTCTGAAATAATGGCTATCAACTATTTGACATAGTCTAGCATCATTAGCTTCCTTCTCAGCAACTTGGCTCCTTATAAAATCATGAAGGCCAGATACGCTTAATCTTTTTTTTCGTGGGTGTCCGTAAGCATAATAATTACTTACTTGTAAGAAGTAGTTTCCATCATAGAATACTCCAATTCTAACCAATTTGTCCTGCATTTTGTTTACTTTTTAAATTGTTAATTTAAAGACAAATGGGCTGACTACTCTGGTTAGAGAAAGATGGCTAAAAAATGAATTGAATTATTATTCTATGCTACTTTTCTATCTATGAAATCTACGATTTCCTTTTTTATAAAATTTTTAATAGCTTTTAAAATGTCACTATTTACTCTACCAATGTATTTTTCTATATTTTCTATTCCTACAGACGTAAGCTGTCCTACTTTAAGTTTAAATTTTTTATTACTATTTATTTTACCTACATCAATGGGTAATTCTCCGTAATGTAAATTACCTCTATTTGTGCTTATTGGAACAACTTGAACTGTTGAACCAAATCTTTTTATTATTACGCAATGATGCCTACCACTAAGGCATGCTCCCTTTTGTTTGGGTAAGTCAATTATATATTCTTGTCCCAAGCTTACTTTTCTTGTTACCATATAAATTAAGAGTTTGTATCCTCTCAAACTATTTTGTCGCCCAATATGTCAAAGAACTTTTGTCTCTGATTGTCAGATACGATATAAAAATAAAACAAAAGTTTCAATTAGCAACGATCGGTTCCAATAATTACAGCTAACAAATTTCTCTCCCGCTACAGTATAAATTTGAACTAATACAAACTTATGACGGATTCGAAACGAAGGGGTCTCCGCCATGAGGTCATCTAACCGTTCGTTTTAAGAAGTCCATATATAGCAGGTTTCAAAAAAGTGGACAGTTGCGTACAAGGTCGGAATTTCTGGTACAACAAAACCGGTTGTCTGAGACCTCTGATATGATCCTTGTTGAATGTGCGAAACTTCACTTAAAGTTCATTATCGCCGTTGTTGGTATGCCGAGCAGGTAATACGTATGGCGTACCAGTAACAGGATAAGTAACCCCTGACAAATATTCGGAACCCTCCATCGTTAAAAAGTAGATGACCCCACTCCCCCGGCATCCTGCTGCTGTCAACAGTCGAACAGGTATTCTACAACTTATCATCCCTGAATGCAGTATATAGCAATTATAAACAAGATAAGGAACACTGTCAGGCATTATCAACCCATAAAATTAGGGGCGGGTTAAGCGCCCAGCAACCGGCTATCCAAAACAAAAGGATCTGTTATGGCTTCAATAACCGTTTGGGAATGAAGGGGGTGCAGCGGGTTAAGCAAAAAATTATGCTCGTCGGGGACAATGACCGATGGCACTTTCAACACATAATGTCGGGCTTGTCGCACAAAGTCAGCGCCTGTTTTTTGCGTAGAGGCAGGCATGTAGGTTTTTTCGTTCCATCCCGCAGGCAAATCGCTTGCGGCTAATTGCTTTACAGACGAATCAGATATCCTGATTTTCACAAGACAAATATCCTGCATCCCAAGCACATGAAAATTATGCGCCAGGTATTCCAGACAGGCCAGTGAAATGCTGCCTGCCGTGTAGAGCAACCTTACACCTTCGGGATTCCAGCGGCCACCGTATAACCCTGCACCCGTGCCCGACAAATCGCGGGTATATTGCCGACGGCACAAACGATACACTAACATCAGGCAAGCACACCGTGTTGCATACGGCCGATTTGACTGAGCAACCTGCGAACACCAAAACTGTTGGAAAGCAACTGTTTGGGTTTGATGCCGCCCAACGCAATGTTTTCGGTATTCATCCAGGCATGAAAGCCCTCGCCAAAAGCGGCTACGCCTGCACGATATACCTCTTCTACTTCCAAAATCTTTTCGGTAACAGCCGGCTGAAACATGGTTTTGCGCTTATAAGTATCAATAGAGATGGGAAGGATGTTGATAAACTCGGCTAGTGTAAGCCCCGACAACGCCATGATGCGCTGCACATAATGTTTGGAAACGCTACGCCCCGCCAGCACAAAATAGTTGGCTGCTCCGTAATCAGCCGTTGGCTCATGGAGCATATTGGGCTCATTTTCGCCGGTTTTATATTTCTTCATACCGCAAATATACATTTTTTTAGTGTAAAAATACACTTTTCTCTAAGATTTCGCCCGTATTTTATCGGCTCGCTGGTGGTCATACACCTGCCGGCAGGGAAACAGGTAAGGGGATTGAGCATCCAGGCTGCGAAAGTTGCGTGGGGACAGCCCGGCGCCC
>JAHBTK010000008.1 GCA_019638625.1 Chitinophagaceae bacterium | reverse complement strand
CTGCTTCCACACGGCTTTGTTCCACCGCACAGTCATTGCAGGGGAAATAGACGATCGTATTGACACAGGCACCATCTCCTTCCTTTGTGCCGGGCATTTCTATCAGTGCGCCGGATACGAACGACCCTTCTTCCGCAGGCGGGGTAAAAAAAGACATTTTCATATTGCTTCCGGCATCTCCGGGGGCATCCGCGTCATGAAAACCCGTTCCCAGTACGGCGTTGTAGAATTTTTTGGCCCTGTTCATATCTTTTACATAAATCTCAAACCAGCAGATTACATTCCGTTGCATAGTGTATGTTTTTTTAGTTAGTTGCTCTCCAGTACATTTTTCAGGTTTGCCAGGCCTTTCTCAAAATCGTCTCCCACATCAAAAAATAATCCCATAAGGTTAAACGGGTAAGGCGATCTGCCGGATAATCCCCAGCTAACTCTTGTTTGGGTAGGGCTTATTTCCCGGGTAGTAAAAGAGGCGGTTGCAGGCTCGCCAAAACCGAAATCCAGCTCGGTGTCCATTCGTTCTCCTTCCACCACATTCACTATCTTCTGCGACCCTTTACCCAGCTTCTCGCTGTCCCAGGTATATTTGAAACCAACGGTTCCGTCTGTTCCCTCGTAGGTTTTTTTCAGATCAGGGTCCGACAATTGCCATACACCGAAATTGTCCTGATTCTTTATTGATTTGATGTAATCAAATACCTCCTGTTTAGGTTTGTTGATCACGATTTCTCTTTCGCTCTTAAAATCTCTTGGAACAAACAGGGCGACAATCAGTATCAATGCCACCAGAGCAAGAACAGCAATAAGGATCCTTTTGAGAATTTTCATAATTGTGTATTTTAATATATCCGATTGATTGAGTTCGAAAACAAATATAAAATAGTTATAAGATAAAGAGGCAGGCACGCTAAGCCATTTTTCGGGGGTATTTGCGACAACCCACTGCTAACCGGGGCAAACAGGCGGAATTTAAACCGGTTCCCAGGGCGAATAATGACTTTTTCACATGCTGTTAGTATATTATCATATAGTATTTGAGCACAAAAAGTTAGGTTTGTAAAAATTCATTCCCATGGGTGACTGGCAGAGCATTATAGATTTTTTAAATCCTGTGAACCGCCACCACATCTCTCACGACGAAGGTTACAAGGAAGGTCAGATAGGGAATATTATTGATATCTATGAAGAGGGGCTGCCCGATGTTGATCAGGCTGATATTGTGTTGATAGGGTGTGGGGAAGAACGTGGCAGCGGTTCCTCCAGACAATCTCTCGCGCCTGATGTCATTCGCTCCCAGTTCTATGACCTGTATTACTGGCACAAAGAGATTCGCCTGGCTGATATTGGCAACATCAAATGCGGTGCCGGACTGCAGGATACCTATGCGGCGTTAAGAACCGTGGCAGGCGAGTTGATCAATGCGGGAAAAACGGTGGTCATACTGGGTGGCAGCCATGATTTGACCCTGGCCCAGAGCGATGCCTACAAAATCAATAACCGGGTGATTGAAGTGTCTGTAATAGATGCATTGATTGATATACACGTCGAAAATCCCCAGCGTGCCCGTAGCTTCCTGATGGAAATGCTGACGGCGGAACCCAACTATATCAGGCATTATAACCATATCGCGTTTCAGAGCTATTTTGTAAACCCGCATATGCTGGAAACCATGGATAAACTGAGGTTTGACTGTTACCGGCTGGGAGTGGTGAAAGAAAATATGGAGGATATGGAACCGGTGCTGCGCAACAGCCATATGGCCAGCTTTGATATCAGCGCCATTGAGCGTTCCGCGGCTCCTTCCAACTATCTTTCTCCTAATGGATTGAACGGCGAACAAGCCTGTTTGCTTACCAGGTTTGCCGGTATGAGTCATAATATTTCTTCCCTGGGTATATATGGTTATAGCCTGGAGAATGATACCCAGCAACTCACTGCCAAGCAAATTGCCCAGATGGTATGGTATTTTGTTGATGGCAGGTGGCAGGGCAGGCACGAAGCCCGGCTGGCGGAAAAAGATTCTTTCTTTGAGTTCAATACCGTATTCGGAGAAGTAGATACCGTTTTCTTAAAAAGTAAAAAAACCGGGCGGTGGTGGATGCAGTTGCCTGATAAAACTTATATAGCCTGCTCTTACCAGGACTATATCCAGGCAAGCAGCAACGAAATTCCCGAACGCTGGCTAAGGGCACAGGAAAGGAGTTGATTTTGTTTTCACCCGGGGTCATTTATTATAATGTTGCACCATACAAATAGCGTAAAAACCGCACTGGTATTTTTAGCTTTGGGGCTGCTTACTTCGTGTACGGCTTCCCGTAATGTTCAGCAAAAGGTCATCGATAGTATTGTAGCTGACTCTACCCTGCAGGATGCGCATGTAGGCATTGCGGTTTACGATCCCGGAAAAAAAGAATTTATTTACCAGCACCAGGCAAACAAATATTTTGTTCCGGCCAGTAATATGAAAATCATCAGCCTGTATGCAGGGCTGAAATACCTGCCGGAAAAACTGGAAGGAATATATTACCGGGAAACAGCGGATACCATCTATATACAACCCACAGGCGACCCCACTTTTTTGCATCCGGACTTCAGCGAGCAGCCGGTACTGGATTTTTTGAGAAAGCAGGATAAGCCGATTGCCGTAAATAATGGCACCTGGAGTTCTGCAGCCTTAGGCAGGGGTTGGGCATGGAGCGATTATGGCGCCGGTTATATGGCAGAAAGAAGCGTGTTCCCGGTGTACGGCAATGTGATCCGGTGGACACAAACCCGCGACTCCGGCAGCCTGCGGGCATTGGTTCAGCAGGAAGCGTTTATTTATTCAGAACCTGACATCGACTGGAAAGTCCGGTTCAGTACAGATACCGCTGCCGAATCTTTTTCCGTAAGCAGGGCATATAACGATAACGAATTTTTCATCACCCAGGGCAAAGAAACCAATATCACGCGTGAAGTCGCTTTTCTTACGGATGGATTAAAGTCTTCCCTGGAATTGCTGGGGAACGAGTTGGAGAAGGAAGTGTTTACGACCACCACTCCTGTTGTTTCCGGAACGGTGATCTATTCTCAGCCGGCAGATTCCATGTTCAAAAGAATGATGTACCGCAGCGATAATTTTTATGCGGAACAAACATTGCTGATGGCTGCAGGAAAAAAGCTGGGGGTAATGGATGAAAGAAAAATGATCCAGTATATGCTGGCAAACGATTTTACCGGTTTTCCCCAGCGCCCGGGATGGGCGGATGGAAGCGGGCTCAGCCGGTATAATCTGTTTACTCCCCGGGATTTTGTGTGGATACTGGACAAACTGCAACAGGAGTACGGACTGGAAAGAATGAAGGACCTTTTTCCCACCGGTGGTACCGGCACACTGCAAAACTACTACCTGAGCGAAACCCCTTATATCTTCGCAAAAACGGGTACCCTGTCCGGCGTTGTAAGTTTAAGCGGATATTTGTATACCCATTCAGGGAAACCACTTATTTTTTCCGTTCTGGTAAACGGCAATATGCAATCTGCTGTTGCTGTCCGGAGGAAAATAGAGGCGTTCCTGAACAGCCTGCGATAACCGCTATTTCGTCATAAATTCCCAGGAAAATTTGTTGTAGCTGAAAGGTTTGTTCTTTGGCAAGATGACGGTACCCTGCAAAAGTCCTTTTTTGTTCTTGCTCACTTTTAATGTGGCTATGCCAAATTCTCCTTTCTCATAATCAAAACTTTCTCCGTCATCATCATACAGTGTAGAGGTATGTTCTGTCTTTCCATAATATCTTATCGTCAGCGGCAGTGATGCTCCTTTTTTAGGCGTATGTAAAAGCGCCGGTATCATAGGGATCATTCCCCCCTCTTTTACGAATAAAGGAATTTTACTCAAACCCGGCGTTATCTCCAGCACGCTGCCATTGCCCACCCATTCACCGGTATAGAAATCGTACCAGTCGCCCCGGGGAAGTACTACTGTGCGTTTGGTGTCGCCGGCAAACATAGGCGCAACCAGCAAGTAGTCGCCCAGCATGTATTGGTCCCTGATATCTTTTTTCACCGCCATTTCGTAAGGGTTTTCGGTGGAGTTCAGGTCGCCTTTTTGCTCTGTGGCTTCAAATGAAAACCCCGGCTCAAGATTCATTGCCCGTACCGGAGGTTTTCCTTCAAATGCATATTGGGAAAAGCTGTTGTACAAATAAGGCAGCAACTGCATGCGAAGCTGCATTACTTCCTTCACTTCATTAGCCACATCCGGAAAGGTCCATGGTTTGGTGCCATCGGCCCACGCATTGAGCATTGCCATTGGTGAGAAACATACTGATTGCATGCGGCGCAGCCACTCTTCGGATGTTTTGGAGGAACGTGCCTCGGGTGTCCACAGCACGCCGATAAAACTGCTGTTGCACAAAGCGGTTATAAAATCCCGGTGATTGTAATAGTCGTTGTAGATCACATAAGGAAGTGAAGACGCGCCGGCATGGGAAGCGCGACTGAGTCCGTAAGTCCGTTGGTTACGCTCTTTGAACCAGGCAGCCGTCAGCTTTTGGATGGTGAGTCCATATATCTGGCGCATCTGGTCAGCTCCGATCCCTGAAGGGAACTTAGCAACATTCGGCCACAACCATACATCATAACCATCCGTTTCGTCTATCTTATAACCGCTTACTCCTTTACTGATATGCTGTTGGATGAACAGGTCCCTGAACAGTTTTTGTACAGGAGGCAGTGTAAGATCCGGCACCGGGCCTGCCCACACTGTATGCGTTCCTGTATAAGGCAGCATTTCCTTATAAAAAGGGGATTTTGAAGAGATATAGGGATTGATCCAGAGATTGACGCGGATATTTTTGTCCAGCAACTTCTGTAAAAACTGATCCGGTTGCGGAAAACGATCCTTATCCCATACATAGTTGTTGGGATAGGAGTAGGTTTGCCAGCCGGGTTCCAGCCCTATAAAGCTGAGCGGATACCCTCTTTTTTCAAATTCTTCCACTTCATTCATCACCTCCCTGTCAGAAAAAAGCGTGGGTGTCCGGTGGGTAAACCCGAGTCCCCATTTGGGCGGCAGTACTCCTCCTCCGCCTGCAAACAGGTTGTACCGCTGAACCACTTCCAGCGTATTGTTGCCTGCAAACAGATATATCTCCGCTCCTTCGGCCGGCACAATCACTTCCACATTGTCTGAATAGGGCTGCGGATTCCAGTTCCGTTGTGTATTGCGGTTCATCTCCTCAGGCGGGTTTTCGCTATCCTTTCGTACAGCAATACCGGCATATACTTTTATATGCCTGGCGGCATTCACCAGGATGCCATATCCTTTGTCGGATACATAAAAAGGTACCGGCGCATGTGTGCGGCCGTTATCTCCGTTTCCGTAGTGGTCTACCTGCAATTCCCTGATCGTGCCGCGTTGTTGCACGGTTTTAAAGTTCAATCCCAGCCCATACAATTGCTCCTCCCTTTGCAGGGGAAACCGCAAAAAAGTTTTGTGTTCAAACTGCTCTGCGTAACTCTGCCCGAGGGATTGCGGAAAGGAGATATCCCCCAGCTTTTGCAGTGCGGTGGAGTTGGGTATATTACCGGCCACGCCAAGCGGCGTAACTTTATCGGGTGACCCGGAAACAGCCTTCCAGACGCCGGGCGCCATCGGCTGCCATTGAAGCGCTTCCTGCGCCTGCGATCCGGAGAAGCTCAATAACAGTATAAAATAAATGATCCCGGGAACAACCAAACGTACCTGCATGATTCAAAGTGGATTGATGACAGCATTATACATACCGTACAAATATAGGCGATAGACCTGTTCACAGGGGTTGAAGCAGGCATTGGTGAACATACGTAATAAAAGGGTGAACTTTAATGCCTGTCATTGCTTTATGATGGAGTATCTCCTGATTGTTTATTCATAAGGTCAACTGACAGGGTTGGGCTACACTGAATGTCCTTGCACAATTGCTCTTATCTTTTTTCCAGATCTTTAACGGCTGCTTCATCTACGAACCAGTGCAACTCTCCCGGATCCGGCTGTATCACCTGCGAGGGGTACAGATCGGCATTAGGCGCTCCTTCTATTACTTCCTTCAGGGCCCGGGCTTTGCCGGTGCCAAAGGCAAGAAATATTACTTTCCCCGCCCTGTTAACTACCGGGGCGGTCAGGGTGATCCTGAACATTTGCTGAGGCTCCAGGTAAAAGGCTTTCACCCAGGCCTGCTGCTCATGGATAACGGCCGTGCCCGGAAACAGGGATAATGTATGACCATCATCTCCCATGCCGGACAATACCAGGTCAAAGCTTTTGCCTGTGTCACCAAAATAGTTGTGTAATATTTTTTCATATTCCCGGGCAGCGTCTTCAGGGTCAATGTCGGTACGCATGATGTGTACCTGCTCCCGGTTTACCGGTACTTTGTCCAGGAGATGTTCGTAAGTCATCCGGGCATTGTTTCGCTCATCCGTAAAAGGAACCGCTCTTTCATCGCCCCAGAAGATATGGAGCTTGCTCCAGTCGATGCGGTTTTTATAGGCATCAGTAGCCAGCAGGGCATACAGTGCTTTGGGAGAATTACCACCCGTGAGTACCCATGTACACCTGTCCTGTGTTTTGAGAATATCTTCAATGGAAGTGGTCAGCCATTCAGCCAAATCCTTGCTGACCGCTGCCGGGTCAGCCTGTATGTGTAAGGTCATGTTGCGGGTATTTTTTGATAAGAAGATGCAATATACATTCATTCTTCTTCATCGCCGCGGATGCGGAAAACCGCGTTGTTCATGTCGTCGTTTATGCGTAACTGGCAGGCCAACCGGCTATCGGGACCGGCATCGGGCAGTGTATCCAGCATATCCAGTTCCGGGTCAGACATAGGTCCGAGCTTGTCGCCACCCTCCAGCACTTCCACATGGCAGGTAGCGCACAGCGCCATTCCACCACAGGTAGCCAGTATCCTGTATTCGTTGGCCTTCAGCGCTTCCATGAGACTCAGCCCCATATCGGTAGGCAGTTCCAGTTCCTTCCGCTCCCCGTTCCTGTCCTCTATTGTAATATTTATAAAATCCATAGATGAATAGACAAATTTGAAACCTCCTCCCGAAACCCACCTGCCGCCTGTAACCCCACAACTTATTACTTACCACTCACCACTTCCCACTAAAACCCATGCACCCCATTCACCGTAGTGTACTTAAAGCTAAGATGTTTGTCGGGATAAATATATTTAAAAGCGCTCTGTGCCATCAATGCTCCTTCATGAAAGCCGCATAGTATCAGCTTCAGCTTGCCGGGATAGGTATTGATATCGCCGATAGCATAGATGCCGGGTGTATTGGTAGAGTAGTCTTCCGTATTTACCTTGATGGCCGATTTTTCTATATCGAGTCCCCAGTTGGCGATGGGTCCCAGTTTGGGACTGAGCCCGAACAAGGGTATCAGGTAATCTGCATTAATGGTGTTTATGGATTTGTCGTGCATAGTGATATGCACTTCACTCAGGTGACCGTTACCATCTATTTTTGTAATGTTCGATTTCAGTATCAGGTCTATTTTACCTTCTTCTGCCAGCTTTACTACTTTTTCCGCCGAATCCGGGGCGCCGCGGAAGCTGTCTCCCCGGTGTACCAGGGTCACTTTTTCCGCCACATTGCTCAAAAACAGGGTCCAGTCAAGGGCAGAATCGCCACCGCCTGCCAGAACGATTTTTTTGTTCCTGAACAGCTCAGGGTTCCGCACCATATAGGCTACTCCCTTTCCTTCAAAATCCTCCAGTCTTTCAATGGCCGGCTTACGTGGCTCAAAGCACCCCAGTCCGGCCGCTATTACTACCGCTTTGGCATGTAGTTTTGTTCCTTCGTTGGTCGTAACAATAAAAGAGCCGTCTTCCTGTTTTTCCAGCCCGTCCACTCTTTCACCCAAAGTAAACTCCGGCTTGAAAGTGGCGATCTGTTGCATCAGGTTGTCAACCAGTTCCTGTGCGTTTATGCTGGGAAATCCCGGGATGTCGTAAATGGGTTTTTGGGGGTAAATTTCAGAAAGTTGCCCGCCTACCTGCGGCAATACATCAATCAAATGACATCGCAGCTTCAGCAGCCCCGCCTCAAATACCGCGAAAAGTCCTACGGGGCCGGCTCCGATTATACAAAGATCAGTTGTCTTCATTCTTTATTATTTCACTTTTAAAGCGAATCGGGTTTGTAAAAGATTGTAAACCAAATAATAAACCGCTATAAAGCCGGCAAATAACCTTTTCTTTAGCCCAATTGGTCCGCAAAGATAATGTATAGAATCTGAGATGTATTAACGGTTTCCGCAATTGAACTTACGAAAAGGGTAAATCTGACAAAAATCATTGTTAAATCAACCGCCGGGAGTGGCTGAAGCCGGGGTCTATCAGTGTGACCCCCGGTTTTGTGCCCTTACTAAAGTTACCCAGCCCGGTCAGCCCGAGGGCCCGGGCGCCATTCGCAGTCATCCATTGCAGCAGGGAGGGGAGGGGTATGCCGGGAAATTGGCGTTGGAGTGTTGTAGCCTCTTTAAGGATGCTCAACTGCCGGTTGCTGGCATAACTGTCCGTTCCCAGCACGATCCTGCAATCATGTTTCAGCAACAGCTCCACCGGCGGCAGGGACTGTTCGATATACATATTGGCATTCGGGCACAGGCAAAAATAAAGCTGTAGCCGGCGCTGCGCGGCATAATCCAGCGCGAAAACAATATCCTCTTCCGTCGTGAAGGTATTATGCACCAGGAGAATGGTCTGCTCCCTGTCAAAATAAGGAAGCCATGTTTGCAGGCTGCTTTTACCGGAAATCCCAACGGGTAACGTTGTTCTTCCAAGCGATTGGTAAAAATCCGTGAACTTACCTGTACCCAGTAAAAACAGTTCATCTTCCGCCCTGCATTCCTGGTTATGGATGGTGATGACCCCTCCTTCCGTTTCCCGGTTGATCAGGCGGAAAGTTTCAGCAGAAACGCTGTATGCCGCATGAGGGGACAGCGTGGTATTGGGTAACACAAACTGAAACTCCTTCCTGAGATCTTTGAACAGTTCCAGTTTATCAGCGGCTTTTTCATCATCCAGGTTACTTATTTCCAGGAAATTAAACCAGTACATGGCAGACCTGGTTTTTTGAGAGATGGACAATCCGTGGTTGCTGATATCTCCCACCGCTACTATCCCGCACCGGTACATCTCTTCATCCGCCAGCGCCATCGCATTCAGTTTTTCCTCCGGCGATGCGGGGGGCATTTTCATCACAGAGCCGATGAAACTGGTTAAGCCTGTCTTTTCGGGAATGGCGCTCTTCATATAACTCAGCTCCAGGTGGCAATGGCAATTGATATGCCCCGGGGTGATAATACCCGAAAATTGTTGTATATCCTCTCCTGCCCGGGCATATTCCGTTATGTCCAACACCCTGCCGGAAGCATCGGTGATGAGAACGAAATCTTTGTCCAGCAAGGTTCCGTCTGAAAATATATGATCTGCCTGAAACTTTAAATACATAGCGCTGTCGCAAAATAAGTCATTTGTGGCAAGAGCAGGCTGTTGAAAATTTTATGCGGTTCGGTGACAACACCGACCGCAAGCAAAAATGTCAAAGTTTCGTTGAATCCTGACGGGGTTCAATATAAACTTTGGGTGACCTTACCACCGGTTACATCCCCAACTCAGTTGGGGACTATTCAAGTTAAACCCCATTCGGGGTATTTTATCTCTCGCCTTCGTTAAGGATGGCTATGGTGACAACACCGACTGCAGGCAAATAAAACCCCGCCGCACCTCGGTAAAACGATTTACACCCCTTTGCAAAAATTGAGCCTGATCTTTTCGTTTGGTTTGTATCTTTGCCAGTAAACTTTTACCAATGGCTCATGTGCATTTACACCGCTCGCATACAGACTATGGATTTACCGCTACAGATGCAGGAGGACATACCCTTACCATTGATATTCCCGAAGAACAGGGAGGGAAGGGGGATGGATTTCGCCCGATGCAGTTGTTGCTGGCAGGGCTGGGTGGTTGCAGCGCTGTAGATATTGTCAGTATACTCAAAAAGCAGAAACAGGACATCAAAGATTTTTCTATTGATATCGACGGGGAAAGGGAGCCGGGCAAGGAGCCTTCTGTTTGGCAGAATGCGCAAATTGTCTTCAACATTTCCGGAGAAGTAGACCCTGCCAAGGCTTTGAGGGCTGTGGAACTTTCTATGCATAAATATTGTTCGGTAGCAGAAACCCTGCGCCGCGCCGGCGCCGATCTCTCCTGGAAAGTGGTGGTAAACGGATCAGATGTCAATCTTTAAAAATTTATATACTTCACACTTTACTGATAAGACGGTGGTGTACACCACTGTTTCTTAAATAATAGCAGAATGAATTTACATCCCAATACGCAGGCTGTGCGTATTCAAACAAGCCGTACAAACGAGCAGGAACATAGTACCCCTCTTTTCCTTACATCCAGTTTTTGTTTCGAAAATGCGGAAGAAATGAAAGCCGCGTTTGCAGAGGAGAACGACAACAATATTTACACCCGTTTCAGCAACCCCACCGTGCAGGAGTTTATCGACAAGATCTGTGCGCTGGAAGGGGCGGAAGCGGGTTTTGCCACAGCCTCGGGTATGAGCGCCATATTCGGCACTTTTATGGCTTTTTTAAACAGCGGCGATCACCTGCTCAGTTGCAGCTCGGTATTTGGCTCCACCCACACCATCATCACCAAATATTTCAAACGCTGGAATATTGAGTACAGCTATGGGGATATCAGGTATCCTGAAACCTGGGAGGCGCTGATAAAGCCCAATACTAAAATGATTTACGTGGAAACGCCCACCAATCCGGGGCTGGACATTGTAGACATGGAGTGGCTGGGCAAACTGGCCGCGAAACATAATATTATCTTGGTGGTAGACAACTGCTTTGCCACTCCTGTTTTGCAGAAGCCGGCTGAATACGGCGCCCACCTGGTATTACATTCTGCCACCAAATGGCTGGACGGACAGGGGCGTGTGCTGGGCGGCGTAGTGGTTGGACAGGCCGACCTGATACGGGAGCTCTACCTGTTTTGCCGGAATACCGGGCCCGCGCTTTCCCCGTTCAATGCCTGGGTACTCAGTAAAAGCCTCGAGACCCTGGATGTACGCATCCAGCGGCATTGCGATAATGCAGAAGCCCTGGTGAAAGCCCTGGAAGGCCACCCAAAACTGAACTGGATAAAATATCCTTTTCATCCTTCACATCCCATGTACGATATCGCCAGGAAACAAATGACCCGGGGCGGCGGATTGGTGACTTTTGATTTAAAAGGAGGAGTAGACAGCGGTATCCGCTTTATGAACGCGTTGCAAATGCTCTCGCTCACTTCCAACCTGGGTGATAGCCGCAGCATTGCTTCACATCCTGCCTCTACCACCCATTCCAAACTGAGCGCTGAAGAAAAAGACGCGGTGGGCATTACCCCGGGATTGATACGGATCTCCGTAGGACTGGAGCATTCGGGCGATATCATCAACGATATACTACAGGCGCTGGAGAAAAGTTGATTGACCCCTTGCATCATTGAAGGCCTGCATAACAGGGAACATTTAGCTGATCCGGGCAGGAGAATGGATTGTCCCGGTATTATTAAAGCCAACGCCTGGTAATTCCAACAACAAGATTAACAATGTATGCTGCCTGCCCCAAAACAAATATTACCACTATCGGATATGCAATTATTCCCGTTCGCTTTTGGTCATCCATGATATCCTGAAAGCTTATCACTTCCCTTTTTACAGGAGGTAGCATTTTGTCATACCAGAATTCAATTGTTGACAAAGACAATAAAAGGAATATTGTCGCGAGAACATGCGTCCACGTAAGGGTTTTCGTCCAGAGAAACCTGTCCGTAAGTTTATAAAGAATCCAGGCAATGATGAGAAGCGCTGATAAAACCCAGATAAAGTAGTTAACCGAAACCACAAAATAGGTATCGTGCAAATGAAAGTCAACAGTTTGTCCGAATGTAAAAGCTGTTGTTATAATTAAGGCAACCCCTGTTATCAAAAACAGGAAGTAGGGCTGGTTTGTCAGCTTTGCTTTTAACTTGTTAAACATAACGATTCAGGAATTAATTGAAAGACACGAAATATTTATTATAATATCCATATTTTATTCAAAAATGAGTGGTGGACGGGCTTGGGTGCCGTTCTCCGCCGCGGCGGATCATTGTTCTTCCTGCGGACGCAAGGAAAGCTTGGTTATTAGCACCAGTTTTTCTTATTTCGTTTCCGGAAACCACCATCCTTCCTGTTTTCGCCTATATTCTTTTCCTCTGTCGTCAACAATTACAATTTCACAAATAAATGGACTTTCCAAGTAGTCTGCATTATTTGCATATGGTCTTGTTTGTTGCAAATCAAATTCAATTGTCATTGTCGCTGAAGCAACAAAGTCCATTGTCGAGCCACTATTCTCCACTAATGTTGGAAACCACTTATTCCAATATTCAATTGATTGTCTTATTTGGTCGGTGAGAAGTTCGGTGGGCGCTGCTATGTTTTTCAAGATGTTAACCGTTAGTTTATTGCAATCTGTCTTTCGAGCCTGCTTTAATAAATGCCCCAAAAAGTAGTCGTCATTTATGTAGTTCATCAAACTAATAAAAGAATGTCCAAAGTTGTGCGAAACACCTTTTAAAGGTTTATGGCTTGTCATTGGATAAAGTTAGATTTTATATACAATTTTCAATGTGTCGTTAATTCTGTCAGTTAGTATTTCAATAAGTTCTTCATTCATAAATTCATAATCGTCTGGAATGTTAAGAACTTCAATATTCGGTAATTCTAAATATCTGTAAAGTCCCCAAATTTTTGCACGTTGTCCTGCTTCCATCACAAAAACCAAGTCAGCCCAATTCAAGTCATTTTCGGAAACTTTCCTGTCACTTTTAGGACTTAGTCCTGCTGAACGAATATTAAATCGGTTGTCATTCTTAAAAATATGTTCCGCAGTCCTGCTACGCTTTTTGTTTCGTCCACAAACTACTAATATGTTTGGTCTTTCTATCATTCGGTTGCTGTCGTTCTAAAATTTATTTTGACGTTTCAGCAGCTTTGCATTCGGGTGGGATTTGAAGCACAAAAGCTGGCTTTATCACTAATGTTCAATAGATGCACAAAGCTCTATATTTAACAGTTCAGCCCGCCTGACGCCAAACCCTTGTTAGCGGTTTGTGCTATTTTCTGTTCGTTGTCCTGCTGTTTGATTTCAGTCATTGTTTGATTTTTTAATAGCCACCAAACAATGTTGTTCAGATTTTTGCTGTCGTTCACATATTACAACTTCGTTTGGCATAAATTCCAACTCTTCAGATTCGTCATTGAGATCAAAGTCGGAAAATGATTTAATGCGATAAACATTTTCCTTTATTCTGTCTGCCCACATTGGTCGCCAAACAGGAACAACCTCGTTAATTATTTGAACATAAACAATTTCTTCACTTAACTCAACAAGGTCCGCATAGTTACAACCAATTTTAAAAGCCAAGTTGCTTTGGAAGCAAATGTTTAAATCATCTTTGTCAGTTACGGTTGTGCTTTCAAGAAAACTATCAAAGTCATCTTTCAAGTCGGGAGTTAAGAAACCAATGTCGCTTAAATTGAAAATCTCTTTGTATGGAGTTGAATAATCGTGTTCTCTGATTTTTAGAAATGTCAAGGAACGAAAGATAAGTTTAAATCCGCAAATAGTTTCTTTAGCCCAGTCCTCATGTGAGCGTGTCCAAGTGAGTTGGAGTTGATTTGCTGTTATGTCGTGATGATAACCCCTAAAGTCAAAGTTGTTGTGCAAGTCCAAGAACTGTCCATTAAAGTCCAGTCCTGCTTGCTCAAAATTTACTTTAAAGTTTGTTAGTATCATTAGTTAATATTCGTTTGTGTCTTGCAGAAATGTTTGGGTTTGCTCTGTCGTCCAAGCATGATCGCTGACGTTTCGGGGCCTTGCGTTCGGGTGGGTTTCAGAGCACAAAGTTTCAATTTATTACTAAAGTTCATTTGAAGTACAAAACTCCAAGTTTGCACGTCAGCCCGCCTGACACAAAACCCGTGTTATAGGGCATTTTTATTTCTTGTCTGTCCATTTTACTGCTTTTGCTGATATTGTCAAAACGTCCCTGCGTTGTAACTCTTTCCAAGGAGTTTTTGTCGTGTCATATTCAATTACTTGATAGTTTCTTTCACAGTCTTTCCAATTTGTGCAAGGACAGCGATTTGGTTTTTCGTCCCACGGAATTTTCGCTCTTCTTTGAAGTTCAGCAATAGCATCTTAAGGTTTTATATTCTTCTTTCTGTGGTTCTGCGTGTATTTCGTCTTCGATTATAAACATTTCGCTAAGTTTCAATTTGTCCGTGCAAAAATTGCCCAAGTATGAGAAAAACAGTCAAGCCTAAAAACCAAAAAATATTTTTTCGTTGTCCCTTAATAATTGTCCATATAGCAAGCAAAAGTGTCGTAAAGAAAAGTAGTCCCCAAATGAGATTTACTGTCGAGTAAAGTTCGGCTGTCTTGTAGTAATACGGACTCGGACCTTCTCTGCCAAAGGGGTAACTGCCTGTTTGTTAAGAACGCCAATTAAGTAGAACTCGCTCAAGTTCATAAGTGTCAATAGTCCGCTTAGAATTATTGTCAATATGGATATTGTCAAAAATATCGGTCTGCTGATATTTGTTGCTGTTGTCATTCTAAAATGCCCTATAACGATCAGGTATTGCTGCAGATGGGGGATTTTATAATTGTCAGCCCGGTACCGTAGCTTGGCTTTGTTTTGTTGATGAAGTTAAGAACTTTTGTTGGGCTTTATTCGTCGGCCCGAACTACTAACGATAGTAGCAGATAGCTGATGTTTCAATGTCCAGCCCAAATTGCAGCAATACCTTTGTTGGGCGTTCGTTTATGGTATTTAGCGATGTATCAATCTTATTTTATAATCATCAAAATCACTAGGATTGTTAGGGTCGCCATGATCTTCCCACTCTAAATCAACAATTCCGGTTGATGGTTGAGAGATTTTACAACTGGTAGTGTCGGTTGAGAAATATTGTCGACCATTTGAATTTAAATAAAAAGAAACATCACCCTTATGCACTAATGGTGTCTGACATAGCAAAATAGGAGTATTAGTTTCTGGAAGATTTGGATATAATAATCTATCATTTCCTCCTATTGTTATTCCAATATCTGCGTTGTTGCTAGCTGATCTTGACAATAAGATTACGTCATAGTATCCACCTGCCAATTCCGATATGATATTATTTTCTACTTCTAAAGGGTTCATCTGTAGATTCCAGCTAACCACCTTCGGAGAATATCTGCAGGGGTTTATTTGCAAATAACGGTCTTGAGTAATATTTTTGTCTATAAACTTCTTCAATTCATCTTCATACTTGTCCATCAATGGATCACATACTATAAAAAATGCATTAAGAATATCAGCAAAATTGCTAACACCGAAGTCGTTCTGAAAAAGACCAGTATAATAGAATGGACTGCTAGACTTATGGTAAATAGATGTGGGAGTTTTAAACCGCTTGAATATAGAACTGCCATCTCTTTTCCATACGATCGCTTGCAAATAAGTAAGCTCACTATCTACATCACCATAGTTGTCAATAACTCCACTGAGGATATATTCGTAGCTTGTAATTGGCTCAAATCTTAAAGATGAAGCTGCAGAATATGACAAGTCAAAATCACTGCTGCTTTTATTAAGTATTATATTTAAAAATTGGCTTTGAGGTACAAGACTTAAGAAAACACGAAAAGGTAATTGGCCCTCCGTCGGCTCGGTTTCTTCTCCTTCATTAAATGTACTCGTAGCTAGTTTTACGGTGTGCATGTCAAAAAATTAAATTGTGAATAATTAGTCCAAGGTGCATTTTGGTTTCCTACCCACTCGGGCCAGGCGAAACCTCTGTCAGAGTCTAGATTCCAATTTGGTAGATGGATACCATTGCGACTTTCAAATTCTCGAAATACTGAAAGAGAGAAATCTGATGCTGATATAAAATTTCTGTTAGGCAATATATCTAATTGGTTTGTTAATGCTAACGGACATGAATTATCTAAATCGGACATGCTTCCTTGAAGATAAGGTTTTAGCAATGCTTCAATGCTTCCAATGCCCCCTTCCGAATTAAAAAAGGCACTGGTCGGAGTTGATTCACTCCGACCGTTCATATTAAATGGGTGTACTAGGTGATATGTTTGTTCGCTATTGAAAACCCTGCAAAATGGGTATTTTTCAAATATGTTCCAACTTGGTGGATTGATGATATTGTTAAAATAATCAATTAGGTGATTTTTTTCTGGATGTTGATAAGCTCCAAGAACTAGTGCTAATTTTATTGAGTTGTAAACTTCAAAAATTAGCTTTTGCAATAGCCAAATAATATATCGTATGCCTGTACTGCCTAAACGAGCTATTGCATAAGTTGGAATCCCTGCAATATTAACAATGGCTCCGACAGCCCAGTTAACAAAACCAAATATCCCACGAAGAAATCTTTTCCATTCTCTAAAATTAGTTAAATCATTTAAAGGAGGAGAAGATACAGGAGGTGGATTTAAAATATTATTTAACCTGTTTTGTATTTCGCTTGGTAAATCCCACCAATCGAATTCATCTGGAGGAGGTGGTAATGTAAAAAGACTTCTGGACGAAGCTGATTTGACATATTTATACATGTATGAGTACATAAATTGTATATCTTCACTTTTTGGTACTCCTGAGTGAATATGAAGATCAGAATATATTTCATTAAATGTTTTGCTCAGATAATCAGCAAAATCCTCAGGAAGCCGTGGAAAGTCATACCCAGGATAATTAAAGTGAATCCTCTCGAAGGCATTTGAATTACTCAACGATTCACCTTTCACATGTAACCATAAATGCGAGTCTATACATTTTTCCACCAATACATGACGCCTCCAATGATTTCTGTAAGGACCCCCTACCACTCCGTTAACGTAAGCATGGCCAATAACGTCCGACCCGATATGACTCAAGTATCCGTAAGTATATGCCAAGTGTTTTTCGTTGCCTTGAGCATTTGTCCATAATTTTCTCGCAAAATCTAGAGTCCGAACATGATGCCCAATATCCATCCACCACCATTTTTTGGAACGGTCGTCCTGCAAATAGTCACTGTACATGGGCGGTTTGACAAAATCAAAAAGATCGACTCTACTAGTAACTATTTTCATGAGTTCTTCGGCTAACAAAGTGGCGACCGAAGAAAGGGTATCTTTCATCTCATCATAAACACCGCCAGTAACATTGTCTATTACCGCCTGTGGAGCGGCTGTATATATCCCGTTAGCCTTTTCTAAAATTTCAGATATTTCTTGAGTATATATTTCAAACTTATAAAAATATTCAAAAAGGTCTTTTATATGAGCCGTTTCCCAATCAGGAGGATAAAAAAATAAATAATCCGGCCCAATAGATCCCCAATAAGCATACTCAGGATAACGTTGAATGCATTTTTTCGCATCATTGGAAATAGCAAAATTATTATAAAGATTTTCCAATATGAGAAAATGAGAGAATACACTTGGCATAAAATATACTTTTAAAAATTTGAGCAATATTCTTTATGAAGTCTTAATAAAATGACGCCCAACTTGTAAATTTATGTTACTATACGCAATTTTATGACATTGAAAATCAATGCTTTAATGTTGTAGAAGTTTCATTGTCATTACGCCAATACAACTTTCAATATCCGTGTATAAACGTTTATACCCGTTTGTACACGGATAATCGGACACAGCTTCGCCCGCTCAGTCCCGTGACCGGCTGAGATCTGCAGGGCTGTATCCGAAGCGTTGAACGAAGGACATCATGCAGGCTTCACCCACATAAAAGCTCATACCGCCAAAGGTTCGGGATATGGGCTGATGGGTTGTGGTTTGCCTGTAAGAAGGATTAAAAAGCACCTTTAAGATAAGGCGTTTTTTTATACGCTCAAAGTGTTGGGTGTATTGGCTTCCGGCAGGAGGGGCGGTGCGTCATCCACCAGTTGAATTCCCGGGGCTGGTGGCCCGGGGTTACCGGATCGGAAAACGATATGCCAGGTCCTGGCAGGAACAGTTTCATTTCCCGATATTTATCTTCATTGGTCCGGATATTCGGAAAATATCTTTATTTTCCCTTCGCGGAGGGATAAGCACCTGCTGCCCTCCTCTCTTTTTTTAAATAAAACCAACGATCTGCTATGTCTCCTTTTGTTGCTGAAATAACCGGAACCGCTATTTTGATCACGCTGGGCGCCGGAGTGGTGGCCAATGTGCTGCTCTCTAAGACCAAGGGTAATAATGCCGGTTTAATTGTGATCGCATTCGGATGGGCTATCGGGGTATTTACCGGCGTATATGCCACCGCGGCAGCCAGCGGCGCTCACCTGAACCCGGCTGTCACCATCGGTTTTGCGGTAGAAGGTCGTTTTCCCTGGGCGGACGTTCCGTCTTATATACTCGCACAGTTCATAGGCGCTATGTTGGGAGCGGCTATCGCCTGGCTGGCTTACCGGCAGCACTTTGATGCCACGGAAGACGGGGAAGCCAAGCTGGCGGTGTTTTGTACAGCTCCCGCCATCAAAAGCAATTTTTATAATTTTATCACGGAAGTGATCGGCACTTTTATACTGGTGCTGGGCGTTTTGCTGATGGCGGCGCCGGAAATGAAATTGGGAGCGCTGGATGCCCTGCCGGTCGCCCTGCTCGTGTTGGGTATCGGTGTGAGCCTGGGCGGACCCACCGGGTATGCCATTAACCCGGCCCGCGACCTGGGTCCCCGTATTATGCATGCGCTGCTGCCCATCAAAAATAAAAGAGACGCCAACTGGCGGTATGCCTGGATACCCGTCCTCGGCCCGATAACCGGGGGAGCGCTGGCGGCATTGGTATTCAAATACCTGTTGCACTAAGCCTTTTATCCTTTAGCCAGTTTTTTCGAGCTGAAGATCAGAATTTCCCTGGAGGATTTGTCATTGCTCATCCCATACTTCCAGGTGGGGGTAATGGTGGGGTACCCTGCATACAGATCCCGGATATCGTCGCAGTCGTTGTAGGATAATATCCAGTTTTCTCTTGCCTTTAGCAGGCGGGTCAACCCCTCGTGGTCGAAGTCCCTGTGGGTATTTCCCTTTTTCCCGTACAGCGCGTTTTTGATCAGGTAAGGAGGGTCAATATAGGCAAACATATCCGGGTGATCTGTCAGAGATCTTTTAAAGTCCGCTTTCCGGACATCTATGTTGGGATTATAAAATTCCCGCAGTCTTTGTATAGCGCTTTCCGTAAACCGGGGATGTCCCGGCGACATTCCTCCCGATAACGTGGACCCGGAAAAAGAAGAACGGTTGAGCACATAATAAACCGCCGCTCTTTCCAGTTTGGATCTGAAACCCGTCTGCACCTGCTGCAACCTGTAAAAATTTTCTTTTGATAAAGGGAAATAACGGGCTACCATATCCGCCAGTTCATCGGGTTGTTTCACAAGGCTCTGCCAGAACTCTACAAGCGGTGGAAATACATCATATCCATATACTTTGACGCCCCGGGCGGCGGCAGACAGTTCTATAGAGCCGCCGCCAAAAAAAGGGGATAAAAGGCTGTTTAAATGTTTGGGAAAGAACCGGGAAATATACTCCACCGCTCTTGTCTTACCTCCCGGGTAGCGGAGAGGAGAACGGGCGGTAAAATTGCCGGCGCTATCGTAGTTGGGCGTTTTCATCAGCTTAATGCGTTTCCCGGGACGCTCCGTTAAAAAAGTTGACCTCCTTTTCAAAATCAACAGAAGGATATTTTTCCTTCAATTCCTTTAGTTTTTTCAGTTGCGCGTCCAGGAATTTTTTGTGCGCTGCAGAGGCAGGGTTAAAAGGCTTGTGCTTCATGGCAATATTGATCATCTCCATTTCTTTTATCAGGGGATAGGATGCCGCATCTATACAGGCTGCCTGGAAGCGTTCGGCAACATACCGTGTGGCAAGGGCGTTGGGATGCACCATATCTTCCATATAAAAACGGTAATCCCTCAGTTCATCTATTACTATTTCGTAGGCGGGGAAATAATAAATATTCTCAAACTTTTCTACCAGGTGATGCACGGATTGTATAAGGGCGGCCTTGCTCCTGTTGTTCTCTATTACTCCGTCCCGGGTATGCCGCACGGGGCTTACGGTAAGTATTATTTTCAGCCGGGCATTCAGCAACTGGAGCCGGTAAATCAAATTACCGAAGGAGGCGATGATCTCTTCGGCAGGTAACAACCGTTTCCTGAACCGGTCGTTGGGCACTTTGTGGCAGTTGGCAACCACGTCATTTTCCCGGCCGGGAGTGTATAACCCGGGGGGTTTGTCCTTCAGCTCATATACAAAAGCTGACCCCACGGAAATGATCAGCCAGTCTGCTTCCTGCAAAAAATCATGTGCATCGCCAACAGCCCGGTTTATTTCTTCCAGCACAATTGATGCAGACGGGTTGGAAAACCGGCTGTGATGGTCCCAGCTATGCCAGCCCTCATTGTGGTAAAACAGGTCTGTTTCCCCGTATGTTTTCTTTTCTATCCAGGAGGTAATAGCGGAAACAATACTGACAGGGTTAAAAACAATACCATTCGGGTTGATCATTGTTTTAAACCGCGCGTCGGTAAGAAAATTGCCGATGTGCTCGGTAAAGCAGGAGCCGGTCAGCAAAATTTTACCGGCATGTGAAATCTTTTCCGGGAGGGTAGGCGACGGGAAGTTTATCCTGAAATCCATTATACAAAAATAGTGTTCGCCATCAACATACAATCGCCCAATTCCGCTTCACGGACACCTGTACTAAATCCCAGGCTTTTAAAATAGTGCACCATTTCCACGGTGTCTATATTACCTACCAGTTCGTCATCGGCCATCGGGCAACCGCCGATACCATTGATCGCGCCATCGAATCGCCTGCAGCCGGCATCCAAAGCCGCTTTCAGCTTTTCCGTCCGGTTGGCGGGTGAGGAATGCAGGTGTACGCCTATGGTTGTTTCCGGAAATTGTTCCACCAAATGGCCGGTCATTCGCCTTACCACCTCCGGCGTTGCCAGCCCGACCGTATCCGCCAGCGACACGATCTTTATCCCCAGCGCGGTGATTTTTTTTACCCATTCATACACGATGTCCTCGTTGTAAGGGTCGCCGTAGGGGTTGCCGAACCCCATGGAGATATAGATGACCAACTCCCGGTTTTTTTGTTCACAACGCTGCTGAATTTCCGTTACCCTTAATAAAGACTCCTCTATGGTACTGTTGGTATTACGCTGTTGAAATACAGGAGAAACAGAAAAAGGAAACCCGAGATAGGATATTTCCTCAAATTGCAGGGCGTCTTCGGCGCCACGAACATTTGCTACAATGGCCAATAGTTTGGTGGAGGCGCCGTTAAGGTCCAGTTTGGACAATACCTGTGCGGTGTCCGCCATCTGCGGGATGGCTTTCGGGGATACAAAACTGCCAAAATCGAGCGTATCAAAACCTGCTTTGAGCAGGGCGTTCAGGTAGGCTGCTTTTCTTTCGGTAGGGATGAACGATTTCCAGCCCTGCATGGCATCCCGCGGACATTCAATGATTTTTATCGTGTTGCCGGTATTCATAGTTGCTGCAAGTTAGGTTTTTCCGGGCAGCAGGGCGGCAGGTAGGCTATCGCATAATGCCAGTGCTAAAATTAATTTGAAAATTTGAAAATGTGGGAATGTGAAAATGTTTCGAGCCTCACTATTGGACTCCCTAGTTTGTAGTTGTGGACCGGCGCAACATATCATGACAAAGAGCCCCTTGCAGGAGACTCGTTTAAGAACTCAAGCATACAGAAGATAGCCACCCAACTGCTTTCTGGATGGTATCGCATTTTGCGACACCATAGTTTCCACTTCTTTCTCCGTCAGCCGGAACATAAAGTTGGAAGGGAACCTTTTTATATTTCTTTTTGCCAAACCTCAGATCGTATGAGGCGACAGTAATGCCGGGACATATATACCTGGTGATACCGATGCTGTTGAAACAGCGACTCAGTATCAGGCAGGTGGTCTGCTTCCACCGATGATACTATTTTGAAAAAGCGATACATGACTTTCAACAACAACTTATGCCAGGCGGGCGGGTCATGATCGACCCGGAAATCGGCAAACAGCCAGTAACCGCCGGGCATCAGGTGTTTGTCCAATACGGTAAAAATTTCTTTTGCAGAATCAATACTGAAGTTGTCAAAAAGAAAAGGAGTGATAATGATATCGAAGGAAGCAGCTTCGTTCAGTTCGCGTACAGGTGAATGAACAAACGCTACACTCAGGTTGGGAACCTTTCTTTTCCGGGCGATACGGAGCATTTGCGAGGAAGCGTCCAGGTAAACCACGTTCAGGCCGGTTTTACCTGTGCGGTTGATCTCTTCCAGCAGCTTACCCGTGCCACCTCCGGCAATTAACAGTTTGTCGTTATCGTTGATATAGGGCAGCAGGCAGGTCTGGGCTTTCATCAACGACTTACCAAAGACCAGCCCCGACAAAAAATCGTAGTAGCGGGCAATTGTATCATAGTTGTTTTTAGTTGCTGGCATTGTCGGGTATTAAGCGAATGTCATTAAAGCTCAAACCAGGGGCCATTATATACTGATCTGCAAAATCCCGGATAAAAAAAGTGCAGGAGTAGTACCTGCACTTTGAATATATTCTAACTGTCATTATTCTGCCGGCTGCGCTGCTTCTTCATAAGCCATATTGTGCACCGCCAAAACAGCTCTTCCGGAAGGATCGTTCAGGTTTTGGAATGATTTATCCCATGCTAGGGCTTCCGGCGTACTGCAGGCAACAGAGGGTACCGAAGGTACGCAGGCGGCAGCCGTATCGGAAGGGAAATGCTCGCTGAATATGGAACGATAGTGATATTCTTCTTTCGACATAGGCGGGTTTACCGGGAAACGGTACCTGGCATTTGCCAACTGCTCATCGGTAACTTTTTCATTTGCCACCTGTTTCAGCGTGTCTATCCAGCTATACCCCACGCCATCAGAGAATTGCTCCTTCTGGCGCCAGGCGATACTTTCCGGGAGATAGTCTTCAAATGCCTTACGCAGGATCCATTTTTCCATTTTCCCGTTGCCGGCCATTTTATCTGCCGGGTTCAGGCGCATGGCCACATCCATAAACTCCTTGTCCAGGAACGGCACCCTGCCTTCTATACCCCAGGCTGCCAGCGACTTGTTAGCCCGCAGGCAGTCATACAAATGCAGCTTACCCAGTTTGCGAACTGTTTCTTCATGAAACGCTTCGGGGTTGGGCGCTTTGTGAAAATACAGGTAGCCGCCAAACAATTCATCAGATCCTTCCCCGGATAATACCATCTTGATACCCATTGATTTAATGATCCGTGCCATTAAATACATCGGTGTGGAGGCCCTGATGGTGGTTACATCATAAGTCTCCAGGTGGTAGATCACATCTCTTATGGCATCCAGCCCCTCCTGTATGGTAAAATGTATTTCGTGGTGGATGGTTCCTATATGATCGGCTGCTTTTTGTGCAGCGGCCAGGTCAGGAGAGCCTTTGAGTCCTACGGCAAATGAATGCAACTGCGGGTACCAGGCCATTTGGGTATCGCCGGATTCCACTCTTTTGCTGGCAAATTTTTTAGTTACGGCAGCAATAATAGATGAATCAAGACCACCGGATAACAATACGCCATAGGGCACATCCGACATTAACTGACGGTGCACCGCTTCTTCCAGGGCCTTGCGCAGGGCGGCAACATCAGATATATTATCTTTTACGTTTTCATATTTTTCCCAGTCGCGCTTATACCATTTCTTCAGTTCGTAACCGCCGTCTTTGCTGTATAAATAATGACCCGGTAAAAACTCTTTGATATTATTGCATACACCTTCCAGCGCTTTCAGTTCAGAGGCCACATAAAAATTGCCCCATTCATCCCAGCCCATATACAGGGGAATGATCCCAATATGATCCCGGGCGATAAAATATGCCTTTTCTTCGGTGTCGTACAATGCAAATGCAAAAATGCCGTTCAGGTCCTCCAGGAAATTGATCCCCTTTTTCCTGTAAAGAGCCAGTATGACTTCACAATCGGAATTGGTGAGAAATTCATAATCGGGCAACGTTTTCCGGATGTCCTGGTGATTATATATCTCTCCGTTTACCGCCAGTACCAGTGCCCGGTCTTTGGTGTACAAAGGTTGTTTTCCCGACTGGGGGTCTACAATCGCTAACCGCTCGTGCGAAAGAACAATATTGTCATCGCTGTAAATACCAGACCAGTCCGGCCCGCGATGGCGAATTCTTTTCGACATTTTAAGGATCCTCGGTCTTAGCGATTCTGTGCCTGTTTTACAGTCAAACACGCCAACTATGCCACACATAAAATTATATTTTGTCTGTTAGGTTTTAAAAATTCAGCAAATGTAGGGCCTTATTTATAAAATGAGAAATAATTTATTAAATTTTATAAAAAATTTTTAATTGAATGGCAATTTTGTGTGATAAAATTTAATATACATATAATTTAATTGAAAATTTATCCAGGATATGCAGAGTTACACAAATAAACTCCATTTTATGCCCAATATTTCCTTAAAAATCAATATCTTAAGCTTCTTTTCTGTGCGCAGCGCCCTGCTGATGCGGCTGTATTGCCATGGCAGGCGCCGTATAACAAGGCAGAACCCAATCCCGTGGAGGTAATTGTTTCCGGAACAAAAACTGCATTAAGTTTGATCCGGTATTTTTAAATGTCAAACGAAGAAGATGTATAAGCTAAAAGGAAAAGTGCAGCATTACGCCTGGGGCGGGCACGATTATATACCCCAATTGTTGAACGAAATCAACTTCGAGAACCTGCCTTATGCGGAATACTGGATGGGGGCGCATCACAGCAGTCCCTCGCTGATAGAAACAGGAACGGAACTGGTTCCACTGAACCGGTTGCTGGAGGAGAACAAGGATTTGCTTGGCGATAAGGTATTGTCTCAATTTGGCGGGCTGCCTTACCTGTTTAAAGTACTGGATGTAAAGGACATGCTTTCCATACAGGTGCATCCTTCCAAAGCCGAAGCGGAGAAGGGTTTCAGAAATGAAAACCAGAAAGGTATTCCCCTGAATGCTGCCAACCGTAATTATAAGGACGATAACCACAAACCTGAAGTAATGGTAGCCCTGAGCGGATTTTGGTTATTACACGGCTTTAAGCAAAAAGAAGAACTGGAGGAAACTCTTATGAAGATCGCTCCGTTTAACTTTTTACTCCCGGTTTTTGAAAAGGAAGGGTATTATGGGCTGTATAAATACGTAATGGAACTGTCTCCCGCAAAGGTAGACGCCATTCTCGGTCCCCTGATTGCAGGACTACTGCCGGCTTATAAAGCGCAGGAACTACCGCTTTCCGATCCGGGATACTGGGCCTCGAAGGCGGTGGCCGCTGAGGGAGAAAGGCTAACGGAGATCGACAGGGGGATATTCTCAATTTACTTTTTTAATATCGTGTACCTGCAGCCGGGTGAAGGGGTTTTCCAGGGAGCCGGTTTGCCGCACGCCTATTTACACGGGCAGAATATCGAACTGATGTCCAATTCCGATAATGTTCTGCGGGGTGGGCTTACCCCTAAACATATAGATGTGCCGGAACTATTAAAACATATACAATTTGAGGGCATCACGCCGGAGGTGATGAAAGGAGAAGTACGGGGAGTGGAAACCGTGTATCCATGCCCGGTGCCCGATTTTGTGGTGAGCAGCATCCGTGTGAAAAAGGGTAAACCCTACACGCATACGGCCGGCTCGGCAGAGATACTGCTGGTGCTTTCAGGTCAGGCAGATTTCCGCAGTCCTCAGCAGGGTTTCACTCTGAAACAGGGAGAGTCGGCTTTTATCGGGGCAGGGGAATCGTATGAGATCTCTACGGAAACAAACGCGGTTCTTTATAAAGCGGCGGTTCCCGTTTAAACAGGCTTCTGTGATTAATTCATAAATTGTTGCTGGTTTCGTCCGCATAATGTAATCGTATAGATAAATAAACACAAACACAAGTACCATCAGATCAAATGAAACTGGAAAAAGAAGTCGCTATAGTTACGGGCGCCGGACAGGGAATAGGATATGAAATTGCCAGGCAGCTATGTGCCAACGGGGCAGCCGTAGTGCTGAATGATATTGATGCAGAGCTATCTCAAAAAGCGGCCGCAGCCCTGCGGGCAGAGGGTTATTCCTGCGCGGCCTTTGACGGGGATGTTTCACAGGTTGCCAGCATAGAACAGATGGTGCAATTCGCTGTGAAACAGTTCGGGAAACTCACGATCAGCATTGCCAACGCGGGCATTACCCTGTTTGGAGATTTTCTCAGCTATCCTCCTGAATCATTAACAAAGGTAATGCAGGTAAACCTCTCCGGTAGTTTCTTCCTGGCCCAACTCACAGCCAGGGAGATAATCCGTCAGCAATCGGGTGGCAGCATATTGTTTATGTCTTCCGTTACCGGACACCAGGCCCACAAAAACCTGGCGGCATACGGCATGACAAAGGCGGCTCTGGAAATGCTCGCAAAAAACCTTGTGGTGGAGCTATCGGGTCATAATATATCCGTGAACGCCATCGCACCGGGCGCCACACTTACGGAAAGGACCACCAACGATCCTGAATACATCAATACCTGGAGCCGCATTACTCCTATGGGACGCCCGGCTACGGTAAGCGATATCGCCAATGCGGCAATATTCTTTGTCTCCCCTGCTTCCCGGCACATCACGGGGCAGAGCCTGGTGATTGATGGAGGCTGGACTTCGGTTAGCCCTTCCCCTTATTAATACTGCAAATACGTGGTGATTTGTTATGCCTGTTGAAAAAATTAGTCTTATATTTATAGGTATTCCCGCTTAGTTCAATACTCAAATGTTTTGATCCAAAATAGTTATATTCATGAGAAAGGCTTATATATCATATGCCCTGTTTTTTGTATCTGTATTTTTAATTGTTGCTTCTTGTAATCGCACCGAACAAAACTCGTCTAAACAGGTACCGGCTGCCATCGGCGTGCGCTGGGAACTGCTGAGCAATTTTCCCGATACCGGCTCCTCCTATACCGCCCGGTTCAGAATATATAACAGGGAAAACACAGAGCTTACCAGTAAAAACTGGGCGCTGTTCTTTTCCACTGCTGCCAACCCGGTGCTGGACATAAAAGTGGATACCATAAAATATAAAAATGCCAAAGGCAGGGTGGAACATATAAACGGGGACTGGTACAAACTAACCTTACGGGAGGGAGCTTCTTTAAAGAAAGGCGACTCAACAGATGGTATCTACCGGTCAGCCGGGTCTGTAATAAAAAATACGGATGCCCCCCTGGGAATGTATGTAGTGTTTTATGATGAGAACGGAAACACGGAACGGATCTCCGAAATAACTGATTATACGATGGTTCCTTTTACTAAAAAGGAACAATTGCTGCGGGGTAAATCGGACAAAGAGGTGGCGGCTTCTCCGGCAAAAACATACTGGGAAAACGATGATCTGTCTGTTCTGGACAGGAGTCATCTGCTGCCCATTATACCTACGCCCAAACGTTATCAAAAGGGACAGGGTACTTTTACATTGCCTGCCAATGCCGTTATTCACTATAACGATCAGGCGAAAAATGAAGCCGAAATGCTGGTGGCTTACCTAAAGGAACTGACCGGCAAAAGCTTCAGTCTTTCGGTAAATGACGCGGATATTGCCATTCGCCTGTCCGTAGGTCCGGGTAAGGTGAAAAATGCTGTACCCGAAGGATACGAATTGATCATAGATGAAAAAGGAGTATCTATTACAGGGCAGGATGCGGCAGGCGTATTTTACGGCGTGCAGAGCCTGTTGGCCCTTTTACCCACGGATATCTATCTTGGCAAAACCACCTCTCTGGATCTGCCGCATGTTGTCATTAACGACGCTCCAAGATTCGGGTTCCGGAGTGTTCACCTGGATGTAAGCAGAAATTTTCAGACCAAGGAAACGGTGTTGAGAACACTGGATGTGCTTGCCCGTTATAAGATCAATCACCTGCTGCTGTACACTTCAGAAGACGAGGGCTGGCGTTTGGAAATACCCGGGTTGCCTGAACTTACGGAAGTAGGTTCCAGGAGGAGGCACGTCAGTAGTATTAAAGAAGCAGCCCTGCATCCTTCCTATGGCTCAGGCCCCTATGCGGATGTAAAGGACAAATACGGCAGCGGCTACTATAGCCGGGAAGATTTTATTGAGATACTGAAATATGCGGCGAAACGGCATATTAAAATAATACCTGAACTTAATTTCCCCGGACATGCCCGCGCTGCCATAAAGTCCATGGAAGCCCGTTATGAAAGGTTGATGAAAGAAGGGAAGGAAAAAGAAGCGAATGAATACAGGCTGGTGGACCCCGAGGACCAGTCGGTGTACCTGTCTGCACAATTATACAAGGACAATGTGGTGAATGTGAGTCGGGAGTCTGCTTTCAGGTTTTTTGAGAAAGTGGTGGATGAGATAGATAAAATGTATAAAGAAGCCGGACTGGAAATGGATATTTTCCATGCAGGAGGTGATGAAGTGGCGGAGGGCGCCTGGACACAATCGCCTGAGGCGCTTGAACTGCTTAAACAACACCCGGAGATCAAAGACCCCAAAAACCTGCAGGCTTATTTTTTCAGGGAACTGGTAAAAAGGCTTGAAAAAAGAGACCTTACTATACACGGATGGGAGGAAGTGGCGCTTATAAAAGATGCTACCGGCAAATACATTCCCAACCCTGAATTTGCCAGCAAAAAAGTGGTGCCTTATATCTGGAATAATCTTTTTGATTATCCCGACCTGGGTTATCGGCTTGCCAATGCGGGTTACAAAATCGTGCTGTGCAATGTTTCCAATTTTTATTTTGACCTGGCCTATGATAACGATCCGTTGGAACCCGGTCTTTACTGGGCCGGATTTATCGATACCAAAAACGCCTATGCCTTTGCTCCCTATCACATGTTCAATACCACTTTTATCAATGATATGGGTGCGGACGTATTTTTTGACAACCCTTCTGCCGGCTTGCAGGCATTACATCCGGATGCCAGAAAAAATATTATCGGTATTGAAGCCCAGTTGTGGAGCGAAACAATAAAGGGGCGGGAAATGCTGGAGTATTACATGCTGCCCAAGTTATTAGGCTTTTCAGAAAGTGCCTGGGCGCCCGAGCGCAGATGGGAGGACGAGTCCAACCGGCAGAAAAGAAAAAGGGAAATAGAAGAAGACTGGAACTTTTTCGCCAATACGATAGCCCAGAAAGAATTTCCTAAACTGGCAAAGATAAACGGGGGGTACAACTACCGGATACCTCCGCCGGGAGCCATTATTGAAAACGGGCTTTTGAAAGCAAATGTCGCGCTGCCGGGGTTAAAGATCCACTATACCACGGATGGTTCGGAGCCTACAACACAGTCGGCGGTATATATAGACCCCATCCCCGCCAATACAACGATCAAGCTTAAAGCCTTTGACGCGGCTGGCAGATCCGGACGAACTATTATACAACGCCCGGTTGCCGCCGGACGTTTGAATTAACCTTGCCCAATCGGGGTAAGCCGGTTTTAACTGGCTCCGGTCCGGCATATCCGGCAGCAGTCAAATTCCTGATAAAAACGGGTTACCGGACTAATTATTTGGAATAATTAACCGGTTGATTGGTTACAACTGTAAGTTTTTTTATAAATTCAATATCAGTATCTGTAAAAGGATATTTACTCTGAATAGTTTGATACGCTCATTACACTCAAATAGTTTATATATGAAAAGGGTTTTATTAATGTTTGCCATCGGTTCCTGCCTGCTTTCGTGCAAAACCAGTCATTTGAATGCACAGGAAAACGATGGATGGATATCGTTATTCAACGGCACAATGGAGCACTGGAAAGTAGGCAATAATGCATCCAGCTTTAGTATTGAAGACAGTACTATTAAAGTGAACGGGCCGGTGGCGCATCTATACTACGACGGTCCGGTAAGAAAGAGGATATTTAGAAATTTTGAATTCAAAGCCCGTGTGAAAACCTTACCGGGTTCTAATTCCGGGATATATTTTCATACAAGCTACCAGGAGTCCGGGTGGCCTGACAGAGGGTATGAAGTGCAGGTGAACAATTCCCATACAGACTGGAGAAGAACGGGAAGTTTGTATAACGTGTCAGATGTGAGAGAAACCTACGCAAAAGACAACGAATGGTACACCGAATATATAAAGGTGGAAGGCAAACGGGTGATAATTAAAATCAATGACAATGTGGTGGTGGACTATACCGAACCCTGTGATGCAAAAAGAGAGAGCCATCCCCTGAGGTTGATAACCGGCGGCACATTCGCCCTGCAGGCACACGACCCGAAAAGTGTAGTGTACTATAAAGATATTATGGTAAGGATATTGCCTGATTAAAGCGATCAATCCACGATCCCTGCCAGTTCCAGGCTTTTCTTTTTCAGCTTACGGATCTCCACATCTTCAATGATCGCATCCGGAGCAAGGATGAGAGAGACATTATTTTCCTTCCACCAGGCGTCAGCCTGCAGGTGTTTAAAGTGTAATACTCCTACCAGGTACTTTCGTTCACCGGCATGCCATTCCTCTATCCATTCAAACTTGTCGCGGGGTACATGCTTCCAGTCGTCGAAGCTGATATACGTACGAACATAAAATTCATTGGTAAGTTGCGGCGGTTGATGATAATATAGTTTCTTATACTCATACCGGTATTGATACCGCAGGGCGGAGATATCACTCAGCACCGCGGAGGCTGTAGGAAAGCTACCCGCGCCTTTGCCGTAAAAGAACTGCTTGTCGGCAAAACCACTTTCGATCACTACACCATTGAATTCGTTTTTCACAAAGGCCAACGGGTCGTCGTGGGTAACAAATTGCGGCAATACAAAAGCAGCTACTTTCCCGTTCTGCAGTTTCTTAGCCTGGGCCACCAGTTTTATTTCATGGTTTTTTTCCTTGGCCACCACGGCATCGGAAAGTTTAATATTCTGTATGCCGTTGAATACAATATTCTCGGGTTTTTCCACGATGCCATAGGCATGGGTGAGCAGGAAAGTCCATTTGTTCAGCGCGTCCCAGCCTTCTACATCCAGCACGGGGTCGGCTTCGGCAAAACCCAGTTGCTGGGCCAGCATCAGCGCCTGTTTGAAATCCAGCTTGTCTTCAAACATTTTGGTGAGTATAAAGTTCGTGGAGCCATTCACGATAGCCCGGATAGAATGCAGCAGGTCGTTGTCGTAATACTCCTCCAGGTTCCGGATCACCGGGATGGAAGCGCAGGCAGCGGATTCACACAAAAATGGCTGATTGTATTTTTGCTGCATTTCCAGTATTTCCGGCAGGTGTTCGGCAATCATCTTTTTGCTTGCGCTCACTACCGCTTTCCCGTTCTTTAAAGCAGTGGATACGATCTCAAAAGCAGGCTCCGATTCGTTGATCACTTCCACAATTACATTGATCTCCGGGTCATTCAGCAATATATTCCTGTCTGTTGTAAACAGTTCGGCAGGTGCATTTCTTTTTTTGGTGGGGTCTTTGATACAAACCTTCACAATATTCGCCTGCAGCGAAGGAGTTTGCTCCAGCACCCTGTATAAACCTTCGCCTACTACTCCGAATCCGAATAAGCCTATATTCAATTGCCGCTGTGTTTCCATATTAATGATTTACTATTTTCAAATAACTAATATTGTCTTCCTGTATAAACTCCTGCAGAAGCCGTTCTATTTTTTCAAATTCCAGCAGGAAGCCGTCGTGTCCGTAAAAAGATTCTATAGCGTAATATTTAGCGTCCCGTATACCGGCGGCTATGCGTTCCTGTTCAGCCGGGGGAAAAAGGATATCGCTTGATATGGCTATAATAATGGCTTTTGCCCTTATTGCTGATAACGCGTCTTCCACGGAACCCCTGCCCCTGCCTACATCATGCGCATCCATCGATTGCCCCAGCCTGTAATAGCTGAAAGCATTGAATCGTTTTGCCAGTTTCTCCCCCTGGTAACGCTGATAACTTTCGGCGGCCTCCCCGCCAAAGGGATGGGTTACCGGCCAGGCTGTTTTTTTATCGCGGGGTTGCGTAAGGTTATAGGTGTTGTAATTCCTGTAGCTTAGTAAAGCAACACTTCTGGCCGCCATCATTCCTTTAATGCCGGCTTCCTGGTTCTTTTGCTTCCAGCTTTCATCTGCTTCTATGCACATCCGTTGCGAAGCATTAAAGGCAATACCCCACGGTGAATGCTGCGCATTGGTGGCGAGCGCTATAATGTATTGAAAAGCGTCCGGCTCTTCGATAGCCCATTCCAGCAATTGCTGTCCGCCCATAGAGCCGCCCACTCCTATCAGTATCTTTTCTATGCCCAGTGCCCGCTTCAAATGAATATAGGTCCGGATCATATCCCGGGTAGTAAACAGGGGAAAATCGTGGTACCAGCGTTCGCCGGTTTGCGGGTTGGTTTCCAGCGGACCGATGCTGCCGTAGCAACTGCCCGGCATATTGACGCAGATAATGAAATAACGATTGGGGTCAAAAAATTTTCCTTCTCCCAACAGCCCGGGCCACCAGTCTGCCGGATTGCTGTTGGCTGTCAGCGCATGAAATACCCATACAACATTATCCTTACGGGCATTCAGCCTGCCCAGTGTGGTATAGGCAAGATGAAAACCGGGAAGCGTTTCCCCGCTTTCCAGTGTAAATTCTTCAGTATAATTAAATGTATGCGTCGACATTAAAAGACATGCATTGATAATTAGGTAGCAAAAAGAGGCGCAAAACTACAACAGATTTTGCAGCCTCTTTGTATCATTTCAGATCAGGCGCCGGCAACTTGTTTAAAGGCCTGCTCAAAATCTGCTTTGATATCATCTATATGTTCAATTCCTACACTGATCCTCACCAGGTTAGGTACCACACCGGCTGCTTTTTGCTCTGCTTCACTGAGCTGCTCGTGCGTGGTAGAAGCAGGGTGGATGGCCAGGCTTTTGGCATCGCCCACATTCGCCAGGTGGCTGGTCAGTTTCAGCCCGTCGATGAATTTCTTCCCGGCTTCTTTACCTCCTTTGATGCCGAAGTTCAATACACCGCCGGCGCCTTTGGGAAGATATTTTTTAGCCAGGTTATGATATGGGCTGCTCTCCAGCCCCGGGTACCATACAAACTCTACCTGGGGATGTGCCTCCAGCCATTTGGCCAGTGCCAGCGCGTTGGAAACATGGCGTTCCATACGCAGGGAGAGCGTTTCTACCCCCTGCAGATTCAGGAAAGAGTTGAATGGACTCTGGCATGCGCCCAGGTCGCGCAATCCCTCTACCCTGGCACGGATAGCAAAGGCGATATTGGGTAAACCAAGCGGGTTTCCTTCTCCGAAAACTTCCCAGAATTTCAACCCGTGATACCCTTCGCTGGGCTCGGTGAACTGCGGGAACTTGCCGTTGCCCCAGTTATAGTTACCGCCGTCTACAATAATACCTCCGATAGAAGTTCCATGACCGCCTATCCATTTGGTAGTGGCTTCTACTACCACATTGGCTCCCCACTTAATAGGCTGTACCAGGTAACCACCTGCACCAAAGGTATTGTCTACTATCAAAGGCAGGTCGTGCTTTTTGGCCAACGCTACAATTTTTTCAAAGTCGGGTACGCTCAGTTTGGGGTTCCCGATAGACTCCACGTATATCGCTTTTGTTTTATCGTCAATGTTTTTTTCAAAGCTGCTGATATCGTCTCCGTCTACAAATCTTGCTTCAATACCAAAACGTTTAAAAGCGACTTTAAACTGGTTGTATGTGCCACCATAAAGGTGAGAAGAGGTTACAAAATTTTCCCCCGCCTGTAAAATATTGTGGATAGCCAGCAATTGTGCAGCCTGCCCGGAAGAGGTAGCCAAAGCTGCCACACCGCCTTCCAGTGCCGCAATTCTTTTTTCAAACACATCAGTGGTAGGGTTCATGATGCGGGTATAGATATTTCCAAATTCACGCAACCCGAATAAATTGGCGGCGTGGTCTGAATTATTAAACTGGTAGGATGTGGTTTGATAGATAGGAACGGCACGGGATTTGGTTGCAGGGTCGATTTCCTGCCCGGCATGCAATTGTAATGTTTCAAAGTGATAGTTGCTCATGGCATTTGTTTTTGTTACGTAAATAAATTAAACTTTTAACGGTATTAACAAGAGGTTGGAAAGCCTTCAAAGGTATTATATGTAAGTTTAGTATGCCTGCGGCATACAGCAACAAATACACTGGATCGTGCAGATTGGAATGTTGATATAATTCGTCGCCAATAACATATACAGTTATATCCGATAAAAGTAATAGACTTTGTTGTCATTTTCAAAAAAATTGTTTGATGCCACCTGAGCTCAACCCAACGAAAGAGACCTGATTTTGCGGTTTTCGCTCGATGCGGCATCTGGTTTGTTCAGTGCCTGTTCAATATCCGCTACCAGGTCTTCCGCATCCTCCAGCCCCACACTCAGCCGTATCAGGCTATCAACCACGCCTGCTGCCCGTCTTTTTTCCTCAGGAATAGACTTATGTGTCATCCCCGCCGGATGGCACAACAGGCTTTTCACTCCCCCCAGGCTTTCCGCCAGTTTAAACAGCCTGGTGCCGGTAACAAAGGATATAGCAGCTTCTTCTGTATCGTTCTTTAAGCTAAAGGAAACAACCCCGCCGAAAGCCTTGGATTGCCTGGCGGCTATCTCATGATTTTTGTGTGTTGGCAGCCCCGGGTAATAAACCTTGTCCACCAGGGGATGCTGCTGTAAAAACTTTGCGACTGCGAGTGCATTGGCGCTATGCTGCTTTACCCGCAGGTGCAGGGTTTCAATGCCCCTGATCACCAGCCAGCTATCGAAAGGTCCCAGTATTCCACCGCCTGCATTCTGCAGGAACCTGATCCTCTCACCCAGTTCATTGTCTTTGGTTATCACCAGCCCGGCAATCAGGTCGCTGTGGCCGCCCAGGTATTTGGTAGCGCTGTGCACCACTATGTCTGCGCCCAGCAACAACGGCTGCTGCAAAGCGGGAGAAGCAAAAGTGTTATCCACGCAAAGCCAGCAGTTATTGGCCCTCGCAATTTTTGCCACAGCTTCAATATCCGTGATTTTTAGTGTGGGGTTCGTGGGGGTTTCTATCCAGATCAACCGGGTAGCAGGCGTCACCGCGTCTACAATATTAACAACATCGGTAGTGTCTACATATTTAATATGGATACCAAACTTTTCGTACACATGGGTAAATAACCGGAAGGCGCCACCGTAGATATCATCTACCGCAACGATTTCGTCTCCCGCTTTTAATAGTTTTAAAACGGTGTCGATAGCCGCCAGCCCACTGGCAAAAGCGGCACCTGTGACGCCGCCTTCCAGTGTGGCTACCAGATTTTCCAGGACAATACGGGTGGGGTTAGCCGTGCGGGAATAGTCAAACCCCTTGTTAATGCCGGGCGCCTCCTGCACAAATGTGGATGTTTGGTAAATAGGCACACTTACAGCGCCTGTTAACGGATCTACCGGGATGGCATGAATGAGTTCTGTGTTTGTTGACATGTTAAACAGTTTTTTTGTCCCGCCTTTGACGGGACGATTGTTAGACAAAAAATTTCTAAAAACATGCTTAACAGAAATGCCTGCCCGACTGCGTCATTCAGGCGGGCGTGGAAACCCCGGAAGCCTGCCTTTATGGCATAAAAAAACTCTTCCGACAGGTCATCGGAAGAGCTTATAACAATATGATTAATAGTCTGTTAATAAAAGCTGATCTTCTGACTTATCTGCTTCCGCCTTTCGGCGGAACTGGAATTGACACCTTGTTTACCGTTGCCGGCAAAAACAGGTTGTCAAGGCTTCAAAGGGCCAGTCCCTCAGCCTTTCTTGATAAGTATGTTATAAAGAACTGGCGCAAAGATAATGGCAAATTCAATATTTCAAAAAATAAAACCGGGAATCTTTCGATTATTGAAAATTCTGCCGTAATTTTGTCCACCACTTTTATGGACTATTAAAATGCTTTGATGACCTACCAGACTATATATTGTTGTTGCTGTTGTTTTTGCTAGCGTGCAATTTGTGCACAGCCATTAATGCTTCTTGCCTTTGCCTTTAACTTTTACGGACCATGACTCAAACGCATCAAAGCGAAATTCAACAAATTTCTTTATTAACTAATTCTACTGAAATAGTAGACAATTTAAAAAATATAGCCGGGGCATACCCCGGGCAGGTCATTTTTTCCACCAGCTTCAGTTGGGAAGACCAGGTAATATCTCATTTTATATTTAATGAAAAAATAGACATACAGGTATTCACACTGGATACCGGGCGTATGTTTCCTGAAACCTATTCTACCTGGAGCCGGACACTGGAAAAATACAACCGTCCGATCACCGCTTATTATCCTGACGCATCAGCACTCCAGGACTTTATAGTGCAAAAAGGGCCTAACAGTTTTTACGACTCCGTAGACAACCGGAAACAATGCTGCCATATCCGGAAAGTGGAGCCATTGCAGAGAGCGCTAAAAGGAAAAAAAGTCTGGATCACCGGTATCCGCGCAGAGCATTCCCCCAACAGGAACGACATGCAACAGTTAGAGTGGGATGGCGGTAACAAACTGGTGAAATATCATCCGATACTACACTGGACAACCCGGGAGGTAACAGGCTTTATAGATAAAAATAATATCCCTTATAATCCTTTGCACGATAAAGGGTTTGTAAGTATCGGTTGTGCGCCCTGTACAAGGGCTATCCGTCCCGGAGAAGATTTCAGAGCCGGCAGATGGTGGTGGGAAGACGCGGGTAAAAAAGAATGTGGACTACATGTTCATGAAGCGGTAAAAAATTAACGCCTGCTTGTTACCGGAGCAGGAAGCAAAAAAGATAAACATATTATATAGATGAGCGCATATCATTTGGATTACCTGGACGAACTGGAATCGGAATCGATCCATATTTTCAGGGAAGTAGCAGGGCAGTTTGAAAAGCCCGCATTGTTGTTCAGCGGGGGAAAAGATTCCATTGTATTGGTGCACCTGGCGCTGAAAGCTTTTCGCCCGGGTAAGTTTCCTTTTCCGCTGGTACACATTGATACCGGGCATAACTTTCCGGAGGCACTGTGGTTCCGGGATAAGCTGGCAGAAACGATCGATGAAAAATTGATCGTACGCTATGTGGAGGATACTATTAAAACTAAAAGATTGACCGAGCAAAAGGGAAAGTTTGCCAGCCGTAACCAGTTGCAGACCTATACCCTGCTGGATACCATAGAGGAATTTGGCTTTGATGCCTGTATCGGCGGCGCCCGGAGAGACGAAGAGAAAGCGAGAGCCAAAGAGAGAATTTTTTCGGTAAGAGATGAGTTCGGGCAGTGGGATCCTAAAAAGCAACGCCCCGAGTTGTGGAACACATACAACGGGAAGATCAACAAAGGAGAAAATGTGCGGGTGTTCCCCATCAGCAACTGGACGGAGCTGGACGTGTGGAACTATATCCGCCGCGAAAACATATCGCTACCTTCTATCTATTTTGCCCATGAAAGGGAAGTGCTGGAATTTGAAGGCCAGTATGTAGCGGTATCCCAACATATACGGATAGACGAAACAGATGTGATACTGAATAAAAAAGTGCGCTACCGCACGGTGGGTGATATGACCTGTACCGCCGCTGTAGCTTCCAGCGCCGAAACCCTGGAGGACATTATCAAAGAAATTGTGGCTACCAAAACCAGTGAAAGAGGTGAAACCCGGATTGATGACAAGGTATCTGAAGCTGCTATGGAAGACAGGAAGAAGAACGGCTATTTTTAGAGAATGTGGAAATGTGGAAATAAACCGTCATTTCGAACGAAGAGAGAAATCTGTTGAACCCAAAAATCATAAATAAAGAATTGATGGATATACTAAGATTTATAACCGCGGGAAGTGTGGATGATGGCAAAAGCACGCTGATCGGCCGCTTGCTGTACGACAGCAAAAGCATTATGATCGACCAGTTGGAAGCCATAGAGAAACAAACCAAAAACCGGGAAGAAGGCGAAATAGACCTGGCGTTGCTGACGGACGGGTTGCGGGCGGAAAGAGAGCAGGGTATCACGATTGACGTAGCTTATAAATACTTTGCCACTCCTAAAAGAAAATTCATCATAGCCGACGCGCCGGGACATATACAATATACCCGTAACATGGTAACCGGTGCATCCAATTCCGACCTGATCATTATTCTCGTGGATGCCAGGAACGGCGTGGCAGAGCAAACCCGCCGGCATTCTATTATCGCCTCCCTGCTGAACATGCCGCAGGTGATCGTAGCGATAAACAAAATGGACCTGGTGGACTACTCCCAGGATGTGTTTAACAATATTGTGATTGAATACGCGGAGCTGGCAAAAGCGCTGGGTTTACAGGACGTTAAATACATTCCCATCAGCGCTTTAAAGGGCGATAATATAGTTGAAAAATCAGCAGCGCTTCCCTGGTATGAAGGAGACTCGCTGCTGCACCTGCTGGAAACCACACAGGTAGAAAAAGCCATCAACCTGGATAAAGCCCGTTTCCCGGTGCAGTATGTCATCCGTCCGCAAACCGAAGAACTGCACGATTACCGTGGTTATGCCGGAAAGATCATCAGTGGCATTTACAAAACGGGAGACGAAGTAACCATACTTCCTTCCGGTCTCACCAGCACCATCACGGCCATTGAAACCAACGGCGGAGAAAAAGTTGAAGAGGCCTTTGCACCACAGGCGGTGGTACTGCACCTGCAGGATGATGTGGACATCAGCCGGGGCGATGTGATCGTATTGAACAAAGATGTGCCCAAAACAGAAAATGAACTGGAAGTGCTGCTGTGCTGGATGGATAACAAACCACTTACGCCCGGTAATAAATACCTGCTGCAGATCAACAGCACCCGGGTGAGATCGGTGGTACGGGAAGTGGAATACCGCCTGGATGTGAATACGTTGGAAAAACAATATGATACAGATACCATCCGGCTGAACGATATCGTGAAAGCCACCATCAAGACAGCGCAGCCGGTGGTGTTTGACAGCTATAATGACTTAAGAGCCAATGGAGGCGCCATATTGATAGACGAAACCAGCAACGTGACGGTAGGCGCCTGCATGATACAATAATGAAACTGATGCCGAAAAAAATAAACATACCTGGTAAAGTGATCCTGGCCGCTGCCGGCCCGGGTGACCCGGATTTAATAACGGTGAAAACCATGCGCTATTTGCAGCAGGCTGATGTGGTACTAACGGACAGGCTGGTAAGCCATAAACTGCTGGACCAATACGTAAACCCGGGTTCGGAAATAATATATGTGGGCAAACAATGCCGGAAAGGAAACTCCACCCCGCAGGAAACCATTAACCAACTGATGGTAAAACATGCCGGCGCCGGTAAGCTGGTGGTACGTCTTAAAGGCGGCGACGTATCGGTATTCTCCAATATACTGGATGAGTTGCGCACCCTGGTACAATATAATATTCCCTACGAAATTGTACCCGGCATTACCGCCGCCCTGGGCGCGGCGGCTTATTCAGGCATTCCGTTGACGGCCAGGGGATATTCCACCGCCGTACGGCTGCTGACCTATTACAAATCGGATATAGTGCCCGACCATTACTGGCAGGAACTGGCAAACACCAGCGATACACTGGTTTTCTACATGTCGGCAGAAACAGTGGACGGAATAGTCTTCAAACTGATCCGCTACGGAATTGCGGCAGACAAACATATTGCGGTGATTGAACAGGCCACCACGCCGTTGCAAAAAGTATATACGACAGGTATCCATGCCTTCAGTGAGCAATATGGAAGCATGTCTTTTCTTTCACCCTCTCTCGTGATTATTGGCAATGTGGTGCAGTTGCATAAAGAGTTTGCATGGATCGAAAACGACACCGAAAGGGAACAATATTTCAAACCAATGGCAACATTGGGTAACAATACTAATCATAATCAGAAAACGAATGTTAGCAGAGCATAAGCTGAAAGTATTCCGGGAATTAATTACACAGTCGTCACGGGAAGAACTGATCTGGATGAACGGCTTTCTTGCCGGACTGGTAGCGGCCGAAAGCGCGGGAGATACCACGGTTACGGGTACTGCCAATATACCGGCTGCGTCGAAGATAGAAAAGTTCACTATCCTGTTTGGCACCGAGACCGGCAATTCCAAAAAAGTAGCGACCGAGTTTGCTACCCAGGCCAAAAAGAATGGGTTTAAACCAAAACTTACCGGGCTGGACCAATACAGGCTCACTGACCTCGAGAAGGAAGAATATGTATTCTTTGTGATCAGTACCCAGGGCGACGGTGAACCGCCATTGACAGCTAAAAAGTTCTATGACCATATACATAATGAAGCGCTGAAGCTGGATAAGATGAAATACAGCGTACTGGCATTAGGCGATACCTCTTACCCGATGTTTTGTAAGGCAGGTGAAGATGTGGACAACCAGCTTACCAGGCTGGGAGCAAAGGCGGTAATTCCCATTCAGAAATGTGATACAGAATATGCCACCGATGCGGCTGCCTGGTTTGTACAGGTGATGAAACTGTTGAACGAAGGCGGGAGTAATTCCGCAGCAACACAACCTTCGGTTAAAAAAGCCAAAGGCAAAAAGAACTATACGGGCACCATATTAACGAATATCAATCTCAATGACCGCGGTTCTTCCAAGCAAACCCATCATGTGGAAATAGAAGCGGATGAAGAAGTAGCTTACGAACCGGGAGACTCCCTGGGGCTGATACCACACAACAAAAAAGAAACCGTTGAAAGCATCCTTTCCTTAACGGGTACAGACGGGGATACTGAAATAGAGTTTCGTAATGAAAGGTTGAGTATAAGGGATGCGCTTACCCGGAAAATCAATATCATTTACCTTCCGGAAAGAGTAGTGAAGCAATATGCAAAAACAGTGCAACAGGATATCCCTGACACCCGCATTGATCTGCTTGACCTGCTTCGTATCTACCCGGTGAAGGATGCGGCCCAATTTGAGCAGGTAGTTTCCGTGCTGGAACCAATGGCGCCAAGGCTATACTCCATATCTTCTTCTCCGGAAGCGCATGGCAACGAAATACACCTGACGGTGGCAAGAGACAGCTTTAGCATCAATAATGAATTAAAGTTCGGATTGTGCTCCGACTATCTCTGTATGCTGGAGCAGGGTTTGACGGTAGATTTTTATATCCATAAAAATAACCAGTTTAAACTGCCCGCTGCCGATAAGGACGTTATTATGATCGGACCGGGCACCGGCATCGCGCCTTTCCGTTCCTTTATTGCCGAGCGGGATGCCGTGGGCGCTGAAGGTCGCAACTGGCTGTTTTTCGGAGATCAAAAGTTCACAACTGATTTCCTCTATCAAACAGAAATACAGAACTGGGTAGAAACAGGTGTGTTGAGCAGGGTTAACCTGGCATTTTCCCGTGACCAGCAATCGAAAATATATGTGCAGCACCGTATGCTTGAAAATGCGGATGAACTGTGGCAGTGGATTGACAGCGGCGCTCACCTCTATATATGCGGTGCCCGCAACCCGATGAGTTCGGATGTGGAAAATACATTACTGCAGATACTGGAAAGACAGGGTGGTAAATCTATTACAGAAGCCATCGAATACCTGGATAAGATGAAGGAAGAGAACCGGTATTTGCTGGATGTGTATTGAGTGGGAAGTAGTGCAGGCAAACCTATAAGGTTTGCAGCGCCGCTTATCCGCCCGGCAAACCTTATAGGTTTAAAGAGATTTTTAAAAAACTAAATTTCTATATAGAAAATGTCTGATACAAATAAATTATCCGGCACGGAGCATATAAAAATGAAAAGCGATGGCCTGCGGGGAACCCTGAAGGAAAGCCTGAAGGACCAACTGACAGGCGCATTACGCGAAGACGACCAGGCGCTTGTCAAGTTTCATGGCATGTACCAGCAGGATGATCGTGACCGGAGGGAAGAGCGCAGCGCCAAAAAACTGGAATGGCTGTATTCTTACATGGTTCGGTTACGCATACCCGGTGGCTTTATCACCAGTGAACAGTGGGAAGCATTACATCATATTGCCGGCAGGCACTCCACGGGTGTTATTAAAATCACTACCCGTCAGACCATTCAACTGCATGGAATATTGAAATCGCATGTGAAGCCTACCCTGCAGGGTTTTAATACCGCGGGACTGGATTCTATTTCCGCCTGTGGTGATGTGAACAGGAACGTGATTTGCGGGGCACACCCGGAATTTTCACCTATTCACGAAGAAATTTTTGCCTATGCAGGAAAGCTGAGCAAGCTGGGGTTGCCCAGGACCAGAGCTTATTACGAAATATGGCTGGACGAAAAACCCCTGACACCACAGGTGAAAGCCGAACAGGAAAAAGACCCGCTGTACCAGGATCGTTACCTGCCCCGGAAATTCAAGATCGCTATTGCGATACCCCCTAACAACGATGTGGATGTATTCGCGAATGACCTGGGGTTGATCGCTATTGTGGAAAATAACAAACTAAAAGGCTTTAACCTGGTGGTGGGCGGCGGACAGGGCGCTACTCATGGTAACCCCAATACCTACCCGCGTCTGGGCGATGTGCTGGGTTTTCTGGACAGCGAGGAGAAAGTGCTGAAAGCGGTTTACGAAGTGATCACCATACAACGCGACTATGGCAACCGCAGCGACCGAAAATTGTCCCGTATCAAATATACCATCGAAAGAATGGGGGTTGAGAACTTCAAAAAGGAACTGGAAAAGAGATGTGGCTTCGAACTGCTGCCGGAACAACCCTATAAATTTGACAGCCGCTCCGACTTATTCGGCTGGCACAAAAACCATGAAGGCAAATGGTATTATACCGCGTTTGTGGAAGCAGGGCGGGTACTGGATGATGAAAATGTGGCGTTTAAAACAGCCTTCCTGGAAATAGCAAAAACAAGAAAAGCGAACTTCCGGTTTACCTGCAATCAAAACCTGATATTGTCTGATATCGAAGAGAAGGATAAGAAAGAGATTGACGCCATCCTAAGAAAATATAATATTATTGACCATACGGATAAAGCAGGTGCCGTAAGGAAAGATTCCATTGCCTGTGTGGCATACAATACCTGTCCGCTGGCCCTGGCGGAAGCACAACGTTACCTACCAACGCTCATCACTAAAATGGAACCGTTGCTAAGTAAATACGGGCTGGAAGATGATAATATCAGTGTGCGTATGACCGGCTGCCCCAATGGCTGCGGGCGTCCCTATGTAGCCGAAATCGGCTTTATAGGTACCGGCTACGGGCGCTATAACCTGCATCTCGGCGGCGACAGGATAGGTGCAAGACTGAACAAAATCTACAAAGAAAATGTGGATGAAGAAGCGATTTTGCAGGAACTGGATAGCTTGTTCAATGTATATAGTAAGGAAAAGAATAAAAAAGAAACCTTTGGCGATTTTGCCAAAAGGGTAAAATGGGTTGACTAAAAAACATATGCCTTTATTAAAAGCTCCAGCCGATCAACAATGAGTGAAACAGTAGTAACAAAAGAATCCAACAGGTTGTTCCCGGTTTTCCTGAAACTGGAGCAGCTAAAGCTTTTAATAGTAGGAGCGGGCAATGTGGGGCTGGAAAAGCTGAATGCGGTGCTGCACAACTCGCCGGATACCATTATCACCATTGTGGCAGAAGAAATCAAAGAAGCTGTACGGGCACTGGCAGACAGGCATCCGAATATCAGTCTCATACAGGGCAGTTACCAGGAAACACTGCTGGAGGATGTGCAACTGGTGGTAGTGGCGGTAAATAATAAAGCGCTGGGGGAGCAGATAAGAAAAGATGCCCACCGCCGGGGGCTGCTGGTAAATGTAGCCGATACTCCGGAGCTGTGCGATTTCTACCTGGGGTCTATCGTAAAAAAAGGCAACCTGAAAGTGGCTATATCCACCAACGGGAAATCGCCCACCATTGCCAAGCGGCTAAAAGAAACCTTTAACGACCTGTTGCCGGAAGAACTGGATGAGGTGCTGCTCAACATGGAGCAGATCCGTACTAAAATGAATGGAAATTTTGCTGCCAAAGTGCAGGAACTGAATCATATTACCAAGGCACTCTCCGTAAAAGAAACCTACGAGCCTAAAAATGCAGGCGAACGAAAATGGAAACGTATTGCTACCTGGTGCCTGTTCGCCTTCCTGTTCATGTTTATCGGCCATGCCGTATTATCCTACCTGCCTTATGAAAACGCGTTAGGCGCTATCGGGGAAGGCATCCGGTCTATCGACAGTAAATTTTACTGGCTGGTGGTAGCCGGCTTTTTCGCGCAGTTGGTAGATGGCGCCCTCGGTATGGGATATGGCGTGGTGTCCACTACCGTATTGATGTCCCTGGGTGTAAATTTATCCGCGATCAGCGGCAGCGTGCATACAGCGGAAATGTTTTCGAGCGGCGCATCCGGTTATAGCCATTATAAATTTGGGAACGTCAATAAAAAACTATTCAAAGCCCTGCTGGTACCGGGTGTAATTGGCGCCGTGGTAGGCGCCTACCTGCTGGCTAAATACGGAGACGAATATGCAAATTATGTGCGTCCGGTGATTGCTACCTATACTATGATACTGGGTCTTCGTATACTGTTGATCGCTTTACGCGGGACCTCTAAAAAACCTAAAAAGGTAAAAAATGTAGGCTGGCTTGCCGGTGCAGGCGGCTTTTTAGACTCTTTTGGCGGCGGCGGCTGGGGACCGCTTGTTACCAGTACTTTAATATCAAAAGGCAGAAGCCCGCGGTTTGTGATTGGCTCGGTAAGCATCACCGAGTTTTTTGTGACTTTTGCCAGCGCACTCACTTTCTTCTCTATTATAGGTGTTAGTCACTGGCAGGTAGTGCTGGGGCTGATCATCGGCGGGTTAATAGCAGCTCCTATTGCCGCCCGCCTGGTAGGTAAATTGCCTACCAAAACCATGTTTATCGCGGTAGGGGTAATGGTAGTGATCTGGAGCCTGAGAATTTTGCTGAAGTCGATGGGGGTGTTTTAATAACAAATCTAACAGGCCTTCAAGACCTGTCAGGTTGGTTAGATCAGGAAAAGTTTCTGCAGAAATTTTTAATAGTCGTATGTAATCTGCCGGATGCCGGCATCGACTTATGAAAATCTGTCGTATGCTGAAATATTTTTTACCTGTAGTCGCCGTGTTATTATCTGCCGGGGTATCCTTTGCCGCAGACAAGCCTCAAAAAACAAACTCAAGCCTTACCAGTGTAACCGTTTATCGAAGCGGAGCGGAAATGCAGCACAAAGCCACTGCTACATTGCAGCAGGGAAGTAGTGAACTGATTATTGAGGGCGTAAGCAATGCTGTTGATATTAACAGCATCCAGGTGAACTGCCGCGCAGCGGTTACTATTCTGGGGGTAGAATTTTCCAGTAATTTTCTGCAACCGGCAAAGCCGTCTGACAGAATGTTACGGCTGAAGGACTCTCTGGGATTTGCGCAAAAAGAAAAACAAAAGATCCAGGTACAAATAGCCACCCTCAGCGATCTGCTCGAGGTATTGAAGGCCAACAAAGACATTAAGGGGTCTCAAACAGGTTTGAGTGTTGCAGAATTGGTAAAGCTGATGGATTACTACAAACAAAAATCACAGGAACTGCAGGAAGAGCTGGCAATACAAAATGAAAAACAAAAAGCCCTGGACCTTCGTATTGCCAGGCTGAACAGCCAGGTTGCAGAGGAAGAGAAGAAGAACACGACCAAAAGCGGGCAGGTACATCTGCAGTTGTCAGTAGCAGCCTCCGGCAGCTATGATTTCACGTTATCTTATATAACTCCCAATGCTTACTGGACTCCCTGTTATGATATCCGTGTGGACAATATCAACAAACCACTACAATTGATCTACAAATCAAAAATTATACAGACCACCGGCATAGACTGGGAGAAAGTGAAACTGTCCTTATCAACCTCCGTGCCTAATCAATGGGGAAATGCGCCGGTGCTGAAGTCCTGGCTGCTGAGTTATATCAACCCCATAACGGCAATGGATAAAATGCTAGAAGGAAAAGTAGGCGGGGTGGAGACCAACAGGGAGTTGGAAGAGGTTGTTGTGGTCGGGTACGGTACCGCTAAAATTCGTGGCGCCGTTTCGGCCGATGATGAAATGGAGCCGTTGTATGTAGTGAATGGCGCGCCTATGAGCAAGTCTGAATTTTCAAAACTGAACCCTTCCGTCATTAAGAAAATGGAAGTACTCAAAGAAGCTTCTGCCACTTCCCTCTATGGTGCCCGGGCTGCAGGGGGCGCTATCCTGGTTACGCTGAAAGAAGGGCTGAGCGATTATGTAACCGTAAGCGACAATCAGTTGAATGTGGTATTTGATATCGCGTTACCCTATGATGTGCCAACCAACGGTAAGGCGCAAACGGCAATATTGAAGGAGCACTCAATTGCTTCAGACTATAAGTTTTATACAGTTCCCAAACTGGATGTGGACGCCTACCTGCTGGCAGATATAGCCGGATGGGAAAAGCTGAACCTGTTGCCTGGTGAAGCCAATATTATTTTTGAAGGGACTTATGTAGGAAAGTCTTTTATTGATCCTGCCAATATCTCTGACACACTGAACCTTACCCTTGGAAGAGATAAAAGAGTGGTGGTGAAAAAGGAGAAACTGGTTGATCTCAGCAGCGTGAAATTCCTTGGCAGTAATAAACTGCAGAAGCTGACCTATGAGATCACGGTAAGAAATAATAAAAAGGACCCGGTAAAACTGCTCCTGAAAGATCAGTATCCCATACCCACATTGAAAGAAATTGAGGTGGAGCTGCTGGACAAAGGAGAGGCGGTGGTAGATAAGGAGACCGGGCTGCTTTCCTGGAACCTGTCACTGGCGCCGAATGAAACAAGGAAACTTCGCTTTACTTACAGTGTAAAATACCCGAAAGACCGAACCATCAACCTGAACTGATGCAGGAAAATATTTACCCCCCCATAGGCATTTTAAACTATTGGGGGTAAATTGCAGTAAACAAATCAGCTATATGTCTAAATCCTATAAACTCTGGACCGGGATACTCAGTATTATCCCGTTCATTTTGTTTCTGCTTTATATGGGGTGGTTCTTTACTTCTTTTGCTGAAGTGATGGTAACGGCTATCAACCAGGAACAGGCTCCTGTAGAAACAGCATTCATAAAAAGCATTATGGGGGTGGCAATGATCGCTATTGTCATGGGACTGGTAACACTGGCTGCCATCATTGTTTTTATCATCAACGCAGCCAATAATAAATCGATAGAAAGCGCGGAGCGGATCATGTGGATCCTGTTGTTTGTCTTTGTAGGGATGATCGCTTTTCCCCTGTACTGGTTTCTCCGCATCAAAAACGCACCAACAAAAGAGCCGGTGACGTAGCACTGCTACGGAAGTAGCCGCAATGAAGCAATAAGGGCGCACAAACAGTTCCCTTTTTCGAACCGCTGCTTTCTTTGTGATCTTTCGCGCGATCTTTTGCGATCTTTGCGTGCCATATTCATGCAAGATCAATTCTTCCGTTTTCGCGCAAAGCCGCAATGAAGCGCAAAGCGCATAAATCGTTCCCTTTTTCGAACCGATTCTTTCTTTGTGATCTTTTGCGCCGTCTTCTGCGATCTTTGCGTGCCATATTTATACAAGATCAGTTCTTCTGTCACGGCTCAATGATTGAGAACACTAATGGTTTACCCGCAAATACGGCGGATGGTTGAGTTAGTGTATACTTTGCTTTGGTGCTGATACTACTTCCCCTGCTTCTTCGGATGCACCAGCTTCATTTCCCTGACGAGATGACCCGCTCCGGCAAATTTGTCAATGATGAAAAGTATATACCGTGCATCCACCATAATGTTCCGGCAAATAGACGGATCATAATTGATGTCGCTCATCGTGCCTTCCCATACCCGGTCGAAATTTAAACCCACCAGGTTGCCCCAGGCATCCAGGGCGGGGCTGCCGGAGTTGCCCCCGGTGGTATGATTGGAGGCAATAAAACAAACCGGCATTTTACCGTTTACCCCATAGGGTCCATAATCTTTTTTATTATACAACTCTATCAGCTTGGCCGGCACATCAAACTCATAGTCGCCGGGCACATATTTTTCCATCACCCCATCCAGGTAAGTATAATGATCGTATTCCACCGCATCCCTCGGGCTGTATCCGTTTACCTTGCCATAAGTAACCCGCATGGTACTGTTGGCATCAGGGTAAAACCGTTTTTCCTTAAACACCGTCAGTTGCGCTTCCATGTACTTTTGTTGCAGCCCGTTCAGTTTTTCCTGCAGGGTGTTTACGGTAGCTACGTTGTTCTCCGAATACAGCCTGGCCATAGAAGATACCAGTTGCACGGCAGGATCGGAAGAAAGTGTGGCTACGGCATCGTCCATCGGCTTCTGCAGGGTGGCTGTAAAATTATCCGGGTGTACCAGCAGGCTGCTGTTAAATAAGCTTGTTACCAGCGCGCTGTTGTCTGCCTGCAGGGTTGCAGGCACAAAAGACTGCGGCATGGTGCTGACAAACAAATTCAGTAGCGCTACCGCCACTTCCCGGTCTGTTTCTTTACTGTAGTTCTTAAAATAATCTTTGCTGTATTCCAGCAACTCCGTTTTGATGTCTTCGTAGGCATCCGCGCTGCGGGAAGAAGCATTGATCAGCGGTATGACGCGGGTGCCAAACGAAAGGATCTCCACATTCCGCATCGTTTCATTAAAGATATCCCTGTAAAGCGCCGGGTTTTCGATAGCGGTATAGGTGTCCGCCAAATCCTGCAACAGGGTTCCGTATAACTTTTTCCATTCGGGGTTGGCATCCACCCGTTTTTGAAAATCCGCTTCATACGCTTTTCTTTTGGCTACCGCCCTGGTTTTTTCCAACCCCAGGCTTTCTCCCTGCCATTTTTTCCAGGCATTGGCCGTGGAGGCAAATTTGGAAGCATATTGAATTTTAATCGCTTCGTTACCGCGCATATACTTATCCGTGATATTCAATGCGCGGGTCCTTATCTCTATTTTCGCCGGGTTCTGCTTCTCCAGTACCTGGGCTATAGCCGCGGAATGCAGGTACTCCTGGGTACGGCCGGGAAAACCGAAAACCATGGTGAAATCATTCCTGTTCAGCCCGTCCAGGGAAATGCTCAAAGACCGTTTGGGTTTGTAAGGAACATTTTCTTTGGAGTATTCCGCCGGGCGGTTGTTTTTATCCGCGTATATCCTGAACAGGGCAAAATCGCCGGTATGGCGGGGCCATACCCAGTTATCGGTGTCGCTCCCGAACTTGCCGATAGAGGAGGGGGGCGTCCCCACCAGGCGGACATCCGTAAAAGTTTCTGTTATAAAAAGATAGTATTTATTCCCTTCGAAAAAAGGACGGATCAGCATATGCTGCCAGCTTTCTTTCTGCGCAGATGCCCGCACCGCGTTCAGGTTTTTATCAATCCGGGATTGCCTTTCCCTTTCCGTCAGATCGCCGGTCACACCCTCCAGCGCCTGTTGGGTCACTTCGTCTATACGTATAATGAAGGTTGCCGTTAAACCGGGGTTTGCCAGTTCCTCGCTTGCTGAAAAAGCCCAGAACCCGTTATCGATATAATTGTTCTGTAAGCTGCTATGCTGCTGTATGGCGCTGTAGGCGCAGTGATGATTGGTGAGCAACAGTCCTTTATCGGAGATCACTTCCGCCGTGCAGAATCCGCCCAGGCTTACGATGGCATCCTTCAGGCTGCCCCTGCTTACATCATAAATATCCTTTGCGGTGATTTTCATGCCCATTTCCTTCATCTCCTTTTCGTTCAGGACGGACAACAACTGCGGCAACCACATGCCTTCTGTGGCAAACAGGACTTTCCCTGAAAACAATATCAATAATGTGATTCCGGCGATTATTTTCTTCATGATGTACTTTTTTACAGGTATAAGCGCCTCCGGTAAGCGGGAGGGATTGACGAAGATACTAAATAGCGGCATGTGGCTGCATTGCGTTATTTTTGCATCCGCGTTTAGATTATATATGAAAGATTATAAGAGAATACTGGTTACGGCAGCATTGCCGTATGCGAACGGGCCGGTGCACATCGGGCACCTGGCGGGATGTTATCTGCCGGCGGATATATATGTACGCTATCAGCGGGCGCAGAAAAGAGATATAAAATTTGTAGGGGGGAGCGATGAGCATGGTGTGCCCATTACCATCCGCGCTTTAAAGGAAGGCGTCGGCCCGCAGGAAATTGTAGACAAATACCATGCTGTCATAAAGGATAGCTTTGAAAAAATGGGCATTTCCTTTGACATCTATTCCCGTACCAGCAACCCGGTACACCATGAAACCTCCGCTGATTTTTTTAAAAAGCTATACGATAACGGCCTATTTGAAGAAAAGGAAACGGAGCAATATTTTGATGAGAAAGCGAATGTATTTCTGGCCGACCGCTATATAACCGGCACCTGCCCCATATGTGGCAACCCCTCTGCTTACGGAGACCAGTGTGAGAAATGCGGTTCCGCGCTCAGCCCGGAACAACTGATCAACCCGAGAAGCACTTTAAGCGATGCCGTGCCGGTAAAAAAGAAAACAAAGCACTGGTATTTTCCTTTGCAGAATTATGAAGCCTGGTTGAAGCAATGGATACTGGAAGATCACAAGGAATGGAAAAATAATGTGTACGGGCAATGCAAAAGCTGGCTGGACAGCGGTTTGCAAAGCCGGGCGATGACCCGCGACAGCAGTTGGGGCGTGAAAGTACCCTTGCCGGACGCGGAAGGAAAAGTACTGTATGTATGGTTTGACGCCCCTATCGGTTATATCAGCGCTACTAAAGAACTGACGGATCAATGGGCGGATTATTGGTGCAAAGAGGATACCAAACTGGTACATTTTATCGGCAAGGATAATATCGTATTTCACTGCATTATCTTCCCCAGTATGCTCCGGGCGCATGGAGATTTTGTGTTGCCCGATAATGTGCCCGCCAACGAATTCCTGAATATTGAAGGGGAAAAAGTATCCACTTCCCGCAATTGGGCCGTATGGGTGCATGAATATGTAAAAGACTTTCCGGGTTGTGAAGATGTGCTCCGCTACGTGTTGTGCGCCAATGCCCCGGAAACCAAGGACAATGACTTTACCTGGAAGGATTTCCAGGACCGCAACAATAATGAACTGGTAGCCGTATTCGGCAACTTTGTAAACAGGGCGCTGGTGCTGATGCATAAGCTCTGCGGCGGAAAAGTGCCCGTGTTTCACAATGATATTATTGACGACCGGGACAAACAACTGATTACCGACCTGAAACAGGGAGTGGAGAAGATCACACAAAGTATCGAGGAATACCGTTTCCGCGAAGCCTTGTTTGAAGTAATTGAATTGTCCCGGAAGGGCAATAAATACATGCAGGAAAAAGAGCCCTGGATCAAAGCGAAAAAGATAACCGAAGGGGGGGAAGCGGCTATAATTGCCCAGAAGGAAATTGATAACTGCCTTCACCTGAGCCTCCAGTTAACAGCCAACCTGGCCATACTTATCAATCCCTTTTTGCCCGGCACAGCCCAAAAAATGCGGCATATGCTGAAGGTGGTGGAAAAAATGCTGGACTGGGAAAATGCCGGCAGTCTGAAACTATTGAGCGTTGGCTATAGCCTCCGCCCCCCGGAATTGTTATTCCGGAAAATTGAAGACAGCGAGATAACAGCCCAGGTAGAAAAACTGAGGGCAAATGCGGTACAGGCAGCGGCTGCCGCCCAGGCGACGCCGGAAAGGGCCATTTCCGTAAAACCGGAAATCGTGTATGATGATTTTGCAAAACTGGATATGAAAGTGGGAACGATTGTATCCGCCGAAAAGGTACAGAAAGCAGATAAACTGCTGAAACTACAGGTAGACCTGGGCTTTGAGGTACGTACCATTGTATCAGGCATAGCCTTGCATTTTACGCCCGAAGAGATCACCGGGAAACAGGTAGTGGTGGTAGCCAACCTGGCGCCCAGAAAAATGAGGGGTATAGAAAGCAACGGAATGATACTGATGGCGGAGGATACAGCGGGGAAACTGCATTTTGTACGCCCGGAAACAGTTATTGAGCCGGGTGCAGGAGTGAGTTAATCGCTCAACGCAATTTTGCCTGAAAGTCTCTGCCTTTTTTTGCAGCAAAAATTTAATCCCTTTTCTTTGCAAAGCAGGCATATAACACATGCCCTGTTGTTTTAATATGTTACGATAACTAAAACTTAAAATATACTTTATGAGCTTTATTTCAGACATCCATGCGAGGCAGATCCTTGACAGCCGCGGAAACCCGACAGTAGAAGTAGATGTGGTAACAGAAAACGGGCTGGTCGGAAGGGCCGCCGTGCCTTCTGGGGCGTCCACCGGCAAACACGAAGCCGTAGAACTGCGCGATGGCGATAAAACCGTGTACCAGGGTAAGGGTGTATTGAAAGCGGTAGCTAATGTAAACGATGTTATCGCAGACCAGTTGATCGGTCTGGATGTTACCAAGCAGACCTATATCGACAACCTTCTGATAAAAATAGACGGTACGGATAATAAAGCCAAACTGGGAGCCAATGCTACTCTGGCGGTATCAATGGCCGTAGCCAAAGCTGCCGCGCAGGAAAGCAACCTGCCCCTTTACCGGTACCTGGGGGGGGTAAACGCTACCGTGCTGCCCATGCCCCTTATGAATATCCTGAACGGGGGGGTACATGCGGATAATAAGATTGATTTCCAGGAATTTATGATCATCCCTGTAGGAGCCCCTTCGTTCAGCGAAGGACTTCGCTGGGGCGTGGAAGTATTTCATAACCTGAAATCGGTCTTAAAAAAGAAAGGGTATAGCACCAATGTGGGCGATGAAGGCGGTTTTGCTCCTGATATTCAAAGTAATGAAGAAGCGATTGAAACCGTATTGACGGCTATAGAAGCGGCGGGTTACAAGGCGGGGGAACAAATTGCCATCGCAATGGACGCTGCCAGCACAGAAATGTACGATGAGGCAAAAGGCGCTTATAAATTCTACAAAAGCAGCGGTAAAGTGATCAGCAGCGATGAAATGGTTGCCTACTGGACAGAATGGGTCAACAAATACCCGATCGTTTCCATAGAAGATGGTATGGCGGAAGATGACTGGAAAGGATGGAAAAAACTCACGGATGCCATTGGCTCCAGGTGCCAACTGGTTGGAGATGACCTCTTTGTAACCAATGTGAAGCGCCTGCAGGAAGGTATCGATAAGGGTATCGCCAACAGTATTTTGATAAAGGTAAACCAGATCGGGACTATCACGGAAACGATCAATGCGGTACAACTGGCACAAACCAACGGTTATACCACCGTTATGAGCCATCGCAGCGGAGAAACCGAAGATACCACCATTGCTGACCTGGCAGTGGCATTGAATTGCGGGCAGATCAAAACCGGCAGCGCTTCCAGAACGGACAGACTGGCCAAATACAACCAGTTGATAAGGATTGAAGAAGCCCTGGGCGAAAACGGGATATATCCGAAAGGAAAGATTAAATTCGGGAAGTAATTTGACCAAATAACACGATATGTTTAAAAAAATGCCGGCCTGGTTAAAAAACAAATATGCGATTGCTACTGCAGCATTCGTGGTATGGCTGGTATTTTTCGACCACAACGACCTTTTTACCCAAATTGAAAGAACCAACGAATTGAGGCAACTGGAAAACGGTAAATCATACTATTCTGAACAAATAGAGAACATCAGGGAGGAACTGGCAGGCTTACAAAGCGATTCTGCCTCTTTGGAAAAGATAGCCAGGGAGAAATATATGATGAAAAAAGACAATGAAGACTTGTATATCATTAAAGAAAAAAAATAGTTTTTCTTTTACAATATTGCAAAGCAGTTCACGTTTATTGTTATAGTTTCATTCCCCCACCCATTGATGAACGCCGTATAGTCCACGATATCCTCGAACCAATTTATTAACTGAATTGATTGCATCAGTTCAAAATGGACGGATTATGGATACTTACACACAAGAACAAATGATCAGATTTCTTTATAAAGAAACCACCCCGGAGGAAACCGCCGCTATACAGTTTGCATTGGATTCAGACTGGGCTTTGCGTGAAAAATTTCAAACACTGAAAAGCACGGTAGAGGGACTGAATAAAGTAAGTTACTCACCCCGCGAATCAGTGGTACAATCTCTTCTCAACTATGCCGGGCTGGGCAACGAAGTGGAGCATCACTAAAAGACTTCCCGTTTTTAGCAGGTTTATTATCGCATAATGTTTCTGAATGGCATATATTCGACGCCATAAGGTTCAGCAATGACGATCAAGGAAAGGTACAGTTTTGTATTAGACTGGTTTCAGCACAATATTCCCAATGCAGAAACGGAGCTGCTGTATGATAGCCCCTACCAGTTACTGGTGGCGGTTATCCTGTCTGCCCAGTGCACAGATAAACGGGTGAACCTTACCACGCCGGCAATTTTTGAGAAATACCCGGAACCGGTATCTCTTTCGGCCACCACTTTTGAGGAGCTTTTTCCGCTGATCAGGAGCATTTCTTACCCGAATAATAAAACGAAGCACCTTATAGGCATGGCAAAGATGCTCGTGGAGAAGTTTAACGGAGAAGTGCCGCTGACAGTGGAAGAACTGGTGCAATTGCCGGGAGTCGGCCGAAAAACAGCCAATGTCATCACCTCGGTGATAGACCGGCAGCCTAATATGGCGGTAGATACCCATGTATTTCGTGTATCCGCCAGGCTGGGGCTTACCCGGAATGCCAAAACACCGTTGGCTGCGGAGAAACAGTTGATAAAGCATATTCCCAAAGAGCTGATCCATAAGGCACACCACTGGCTGATATTACACGGCCGGTATGTTTGCCTTGCCCGGAACCCTAAATGCGGGAGCTGTGGACTGACTTCCGTATGTCTCTATTATAAAAAACACCCGAAGAGTTAAATGCGGCTCAATGCCTGTGCGATATCGGCAATAATATATTCCGGCTCTTCCTGCCCTACATATAAGCGTACCATCCGTTGCTCTTTTTTGGAGGCATCATATTTTTTCTCCGGCACAATGGCGCAGCCGGGAATAACCAACGACTCATAAGCCCCCCAGCTCACCGCCATATGAATATGTTGCAGGCGTTCGCAGAACCTTACGATATTGTGTATAGAATCGGTTTTTATAAAAAAGGAGAGCAACCCGCAGGCGCCCTGCATCTGTTTTTTTGCCAGCGCCAGTTGCGGAAAATCTTCGTCCATCGTAAAGATCACTGATTCTACCTGCGGGTGCTGCTTTAAAAATGACAGTACTTTACCGGTATTGCGGGTGATTTTTTCCAGGCGTATGGGCAATGTGCGTAATCCTCTCAGCAACAGCCAGGCATTAAAAGGAGATATCCCGTTGCCTGCAGTACAGAACTCCCCGTCGAATATTTTTCTCATCATGGCAGTTGTTCCGCAAAGCACACCCGCCACCACATCGCTATGACCGCCGATATATTTGGTGGCGGACTGCAAAGCGATGTCTATCCCCAGGGCAATGGGCCGCTGGTATAATGGTGTACAGTAGCTGTTGTCGCAAATGGTGAGGATTCCCTTTTCTTTGGCGATTGCCGCCACAGCTTCCAGGTCCTGTAATTCATAGTACCAGGAATTAGGCGATTCCAGGTAGATAACAGCGGTATTGGATTGTATGGCTTTGCGAAAGTTTTCAACGTCTGTCCCATCCACATAGGTAGTGGTAACCCCAAATTTCGGCAGGATATCGTTGAAGAGCTTTTGCGCCCAGAAGTAAGGCTTGTTCACCGATACGATATGATCGCCGGTTTTTACGTTGGCCATTACGGCCGCATATATGGCGGAGGAGCCGCTGTTGAAGACCAGGCAGTCTTCCGCTCCGTCCAGCGCCGCCAGCTTTTTGCGTAAAATGTCAACCGTAGGGTTATGCCCGCGCGTGTAGATATAACCGTTGTATTCATCATAAAACAGGTCACGCAGCTCTGCTACGGTGTTCACTACAAAATTGCTGGTCTGTATGACAGGCGGAGCGACGGCATTAAAATACTTTTCCCGCTCCTCTCCCAGTTCGTTGATGATGTATGAGATATCCATAAGCTGAAGTTAAACCCTTGCTGCAAAGTTGCTGCAATTTATTTATCGTGTTATCTCTGCAGGGGCCTGCTTACCTTTGCAAAAAAATTTAAGATGAGCGCTGACGAGGAATGGGATAATGAACTGGAAAACGGCGATAGCAGCGAAGAGCGCTATGAGCGGATGTCCTTTGTGGTAGACAGGGGGCAGGAGCCGGTGCGCATTGACAAATTCCTGATCACAAAAATAGAAGGCGGTACCCGCAACAAGCTGCAACAGGGTATTGAAAAAGGTTTTGTACTGGTGAACGATAAGCCGGTGAAATCCAACTACAAGATAAAGCCCGGAGATACGGTGGTGATGTATTCCGACACTTCCCCGGAATCTACCGAGATCGTACCGGAACCTATGGATTTCAATTTTGTGTATGAGGATGATGACGTAATAGTGATCAATAAGCCGGCCGGCATGGTGGTGCACCCCGGCTGTGGTAATTACACCGGTACGGTAGTGAACGGCATCTCCTGGCACCTGCAGCAGCAAAACCCGGAACTGTCAGAGGACAGCCTGCCGCGTTTCGGACTGGTACATCGTATTGATAAAAACACCAGCGGGCTATTGGTGCTGGCTAAAACCGAAAAAGCCTCCCTGAAGCTGGCTGCCCAGTTTGCGGAACATACGGTTGAACGCAAGTATGTGGCCCTGGTCTGGGGCGACCTGCCGGAGGATGAAGGCACCATTACCGGTCATGTGGGCAGGCACCAGCGTTTCAGGAAAATAATGGACGTTTATCCCGAAGGGGATCATGGAAAGGAAGCGGTTACCCATTACCGGGTTATAGAAAGGTTCGGTTATGTAACACTGGCAGAGTGCCGCCTGGAAACCGGGCGGACCCACCAGATCCGCGTACATATGCAACATATAGGCCATCCCCTGTTTAATGACGATACCTATGGCGGAGACAGAATTGTAAAAGGAACCGTTTTTACAAAATACAAGCAGTTTGTAGACAATTGTTTTGAGCTATGCCCCCGTCATGCGCTGCATGCGCAGACCCTTGGCTTTGTGCACCCCGTTACCGGCAAAAAGATGTTGTTTGAAAGCGAACTGCCGGAAGATATCAAAGGGGTAATAGAAAAATGGAGGCGGTACACCGGCGCAAAGGGAACGGAAGTGGGGTAGAGGGTTTAGTGGAAAGTGATAAGTGGTAAGATGCAGGTTGCGGGTTGCAAGTTGTACACATCTCCGGCAGGATGCTTGGTTAAAATTTCAACTCCTGTTTTAATGGAAAAAAGGTTTCAGATCCGCTTCATATACATTGCCGTGCTTATCTGAAGCCAGTATAAGCCAGGGGGCGTCGGGTGGAAATGCATGTTTGGGTACTGTTATATCGTTTATCATTGCCTTAAGCGATGGGTCCGGTATTATCACAACTGTCTGTTTTACCAATATTTCTTTTGAGGTGGTATCAATCATGCCGAACACAATGCTTCCTGCGTTCCGGTCATTTTTATTGTATATGGTATGACCTGCCAGTACCACGTTGGATCCTGATGCTGTTACTACCACCGGCCGACTTGGCTCGGTAACATCTTCCCTCGCAAGATATGGATAGTTATTCCAGACGCCGGAAGGAGTGCGGACTCGCAGCACTAATTGGGGTAGTGTTATTTCGTCTAAACTATTCTTGGTAGCAAGCCACAATGTACCATCGTCGGATACCGCCGTGTGGAGATGATCATCAGCCGTATTGTTTCCGGACTCCACTGCTGTTATAGGCGACCATTTACCTGGCGTATCTTCATTCATATGTTCACGATAATGAACGGCATCCCCCACCTGGTCTGACCAGGTAACGATTACTTTATCCTTCAATGCGGTAATACAACTAATATCATCATCGGATATATTTTCTCCAATCCTCACAGGGTTACTCCATTGAACAGCGTCTTCAGCATGCCAGACATAAATCGCTGTTCCCACATCCGCCGCTATCCACCAGACTCCGGCAGTATCCTGTACAATTGTTGCTGTTTCAATATGCCGATCTTTTTGCGGCAGACGCAAAATTGCCAACGTTTCTGCTTTCCAGGATGCATCACTCCCAGCCCCGGGCGCTAGCCTGAATATATGCAGTGAAGAATCCGATACGCCTATCGCGGTTACCATTCTGTTGTCATACCATACATCGGCACGACCCGGTATATTTTTTAAAGCATTACGAATCTCCGGGTGTTCTTTCCATCCGCTGTTGCCGCGTTTCCATAGAGAAGGACCTGAAGCCGTGGGTAACAAGGCCCACCAGCAGGAATCCATAAACCATAATTTTGACTGGGGCTTATCGGCTGTGGGATATGGGAAATCCAACTGAAAGGAAGGAAAGCCGGTAACTTTTTGCGCATCCGCCCTATAGGCAGCTACCAACAGGAAAATAAATATAAAATGTCGCTTCATGCTTCATAAGAAGATAACCTGTGTTCCCGGATATACTCATCAGGAGACATTAAATCTGCGACTTAAAACTCTTTCCTATATTTGCAACCGTTCTTTACAGATCGTTTCCGGGTTGGCAGGGTAATACCTGATAGGAAAAAGGAACTGCGTGCAAATCGCAGGCTGTTGCGCAACTGTAATCTCCGCCTGGGCGGGGTAAGCCAGATACTTGCCAGGAAACGAAGACAATGCTTTCGCAATTTGAAGCAGTCGTCTGGTTGTAAGGCACCGCCCGAACAGGCATTCCATACCTGCCTGGAAAGGTTATGCCTGCGCCACACTTTTCATTTCCGAAAGCATACACATTCAAAACGTAAAGGGCAATAATTCAAATTATTGTTTCAAAAAAAGTTTTATGCGTATGCTCAAAAACAATCTTGGTTATCCCCGTGTAGGAGCCAAACGAGAATTAAAAAAAGCCTGCGAACAATACTGGGCAGGCAGTATCACCAAACAACAGTTATCGGTAGTTGCCAGGCAACTGCAGGAAACACACTGGCAACTACAGGCTGATGCAGGCATTGATCTCATCCCCTGTAATGATTTCAGCTTTTACGACCATGTGCTGGATATGTCGCTGTTGCTGGGAGCCATTCCCCAACGCTATGCCCCGGTGGTGACCGATGTAAAGGAAAACACGGAACTGGACCTGTACTTTGCCATGGCCCGCGGTTACCAGAAAAACGGGCTGGATATTCCGGCTATGGAAATGACCAAATGGTTTGACACCAACTACCATTATATTGTACCGGAGTTTACCGAAGACCAGGAGTTCAAAGTATTTTCCAGCAAGGTATTCCAGGAGTTTGAAGCGGCAAAGCAAACGCTGAAAAAAACACCGAAAGCTGTTTTGACAGGACCTGTCACCTACCTGTTGCTGGGCAAGGAAAAATCACAAAACGCTTCCTTTCACCGGATAGACCTGATCAAAAAGCTGGTACCGGTATATGTAAAGATCATACAAAAGCTGGAGGCCGAACATGGTGCGCAGTGGATCCAACTGGACGAACCCTTCCTGGCACTCGATCTTTCTGAAAAGGAGAAGCAGGCATTTGAGTATGCCTATAACGAGATCCGCAGCAAATGCCCGAATGTAAAGCTGCTGCTGGTAACCTATTTTGAGGGGCTGCGGGACAATGCCTCCCTGGCCGCGGGTCTCCCGGTTTGTGCGCTTCACCTGGACCTGGTGCGGGCGCCGGGTCAACTGGACGAGATCCTCCCGTTGGTGCCTGCGAAACTCAGCCTTTCGCTGGGCGTTATAGACGGCAGGAATATCTGGAAAAATGAGTATAAAAAATCCCTGGCATTCATTGAAAAGGCCGTAGAAGCCTTAGGTACAGAGCGGGTAATGATCGCTCCTTCCTCTTCCCTGCTGCATACACCGTTTGACCTGGACCTGGAAACAGCGATAGAGCCGGAGATCAAAAACTGGATGGCCTTTGCCAAACAGAAGCTGAAGGAAGTAAACGATCTGTACGAAATAGCCAATGGCAATACCACTGCATTGGCAGCAAATCAGCAGGCAATTGAAAACAGACGCCAGTCTTCCCGCATACACAAACCCGAAGTAAAAAAGAGGGTAGCGGCATTAACAGATTCAGACGATAAGCGCAACAGCGAGTTTGCGAAGCGACAGGCAGTGCAACTGGAGAAATTTAAACTACCGTTATTCCCTACCACCACCATCGGTTCGTTCCCGCAAACAGATGATATCCGGCAACTGAGAGCCCGCTGGAAGAAAAAGGAACTGACAGATGCGGAGTATGAGGCAGCGCTTGAGAAGGCGACCATAGACGCCATCCGCTGGCAGGAAGAAGCCGGACTGGATGTGCTGGTACACGGAGAATTTGAGCGCAACGATATGGTGGAATATTTCGGAGAGCAACTGGATGGATTCCTGTTCACTAAAAACGGCTGGGTACAGAGCTACGGCAGCCGCTGTGTAAAACCACCGGTAATTTATGGAGATGTCAGCCGCCCGGCAGATATGACCGTTCGCTGGAGTGTGTTTGCACAAAAAAATACGGATCACCTGATGAAAGGTATGCTGACAGGACCCGTCACCATCCTGCAATGGTCCTTTGTGCGGGACGATCAACCCCGTTCCGAGACCACCAACCAGATAGCCCTGGCGATAAGAGATGAAGTAGTAGCACTGGAAAAAGCAGGCATACAGGTGATACAAATAGATGAACCGGCCATCCGCGAGGGGTTACCCCTGCGCAAGGCTGACAGGAATACTTACCTGAACTGGGCGGTGAAAGCGTTCCGCATTGCAGCTTCGGGGGTAACAGATGAAACGCAGATCCATACGCATATGTGTTACAGTGAATTCAATGACATCATTGAACATATTGCCGCCATGGATGCCGATGTGATCACCATCGAGACCAGCCGGTCGCAGATGGAGTTGATCGATGCTTTTGTTGATTTTAAATACCCCAACGAGATCGGGCCGGGCGTATATGATATCCATTCACCACGGGTACCTACTACCGGGGAAATGTATGCGCTGCTGGAAAAAGCGGCCAAACATATTCCGGCCAGGAACCTGTGGGTAAACCCCGACTGCGGATTGAAAACCCGTAAATGGGAAGAAACCAAAAAGGCATTACAGCATATGGTGGAAGCGGCTAAAATGGCAAGGGAGAAAATAGCGGTTCTCTCCTAGTGTATGTCAATTGTCCCGCAGATGATCGCAGAAATATTATATATCAGCGAAAGTCAGCGCCATCTGCGGGCAATTCTGATAGGATACTTTCCCGTGCCATGGTATAAAATAGAAGCCCACCGTTCAGAAGTACGGGAAGGGTGTCACTCTGGTAAGTAAGCCCTGTAAGGGCGACACTTTGGTAGAAAAATATGTAAATGGTAATATCAGCCCCATCGGGGCGGCACTTATCTGTCGCCCCAATGGGGCTTGATAAAACACATACGATCGTAGTCTACCAAACTGACGCCTCTACGAGGCTATAATTGTATTGGCAGTACGTATTAGCAACGAGCAAACTCCTTCCCGCATGTATTTCGCAGATGATCGCAGAAATATTATATATCAGCGAAAGTCAGCGGGAAATTACTAAACTAAGGTTCCGGATGAGGCAGGCGTAAAGTTTGCCTCATTTTTACTTATGTTTGGGGCCATTTTAAACAAAAACACCCTTATGAAGAAGTTATTAATACTGGTTTGCGTAGGATTTTCAGTTCATACACAGGCACAGCAAATGAATCCCAAGCCATTTGCGAAAGAGATCACCGCACAGGGGCTGAAAGAAAAGCTGTACATTATCGCCGGTGAGGAAATGGAAGGAAGAGGTACTGCCACAGATGGAGAAAGAAAGGCAGCCGCATACATAGAAGAACAATTTAAGCAGGCCGGCTTATTCCCCGGGTTCAACGGCTCCTATCAAATGCCTTTCCCCGTTTATGAAGACTCCCTGGTAAAACTTTCACTGGCTGTTAACGGTAAGGAATTTACCCCCGGCAAAGATTTTTCGGGCAATATCATGGCGTTGCACAATGCTTCGTATAAGTTTTCTGAACTTGTTTTTGCCGGATTTGGGATCAGCAACAACACCCGCGATGATTATAAGGACATAGAAGTAAAAGGAAAGCTGGTCCTGGTATTATCTGCCGGTTTTGCAAAAGGCATACCCGAGGAAGAGAAAAACAGGATCAATGTTTTTGCGCAGCAGGAAGCCGCCGAAAAAAAGGGCGCCGCGGCTCTACTGATAGTAAATAACAAGATAAGCGAAGTACCTCCAAAAGGAAACCTGTATGTGAATCTGTACAAACAGTCGTATCGTATAAACACTTTTACCATTTCGGAAGAAATTGCCCGGGCAATAGCCGGCGGACAACTTACGGGGGCGCCGCGGGTGGTAAAAACAAAACTGGATATTGACTTTGTTAAACAACCCCTGACACTCAAAAGTTATAATGTATTAGGACTGATGGAAGGCTCCGACCTGAAAGATGAATATGTAGTCCTGACAGCCCACTACGACCACATGGGGTCAAAGGATGGTAAGATATGGTACGGGGCAGACGACGACGGATCAGGAACCGTTACCGTGATGGAACTGGCTAAAGCTTTTGCCAAAGCCAAAGCAGCCGGAAAGGGTCCCAGGAGAAGCATTTTGTTTATGACCGTAAGCGGGGAGGAAAAAGGACTTTGGGGTTCGGCATACTATGGTGACCACCCGGCATATCCCCTTGAAAAAACAACTGTGAACCTGAATATCGATATGATCGGGAGGATTGACCCGGGCAGGCAGAAAAAGGATTCCCTGAACTACATATATATAGTGGGAGACGACAAGCTGAGCTCCGACCTGAAGCCGATCAGTGAAGCGATCAATAAAAAATATATGAAGCTGGGGCTGGATTATAAGTTCAACGACCCAAAAGATCCTATGAGGATCTATTATCGTAGCGACCATTACAACTTTGCCAAAAAAGGAGTTCCTATTATTTTTTATTTCAGCGGATTGCACCCCGATTATCACCAGCCTACCGATACACCGGATAAGATCAATTATCCGCTGATGCAGAAAAGAGCGCAGTTGGTGTTCTATACCGCCTGGGAAATGGCCAACAGGGACGCGATGCTGAAAAGAGATATTCCACTGAATTAGAAAAAGTTTATTTAGAATGATACAAAGAGAGCAGTATGCATGATGCTGCTCTCTTTGCATACGGGAAGATCCTGGTGCGCAATAAAGATCTGCCTCGTATTATAACACAATGTTCTGTACCAGCTCGCTTTTCTGAGGATAGTCTGTATTAAAATGCAATCCCCTGCTTTCATGGCGGAACTGCGCTGATTTAACGATCAGGTATCCTACCGTGATCATATTGCGCAATTGCGCCAACTGGGGTGAGACCTCCGTGGTTTTATAAAGGTTCTCTGTTTCGAGGTGCAGCAGGTCGAGCCGGCGAATGGCCCGCTCCAGCCTTACATTGGTCCTTACGATACCGACATAATCACTCATAAGCAGTTGCAGTTCTTTCAGGCTTTGCGTGATCAGGATCATTTCTTTGGGAGCGGTGGTCCCTTCCGCCTTCCAGTCCGGAATGTTCGCGGATCTGTTGTTATACACAGGCAGACCTGATCTTTTCATTTCTTCCACGCTGTGAACATACGCTCGGTGGGCAAACACCATCGCTTCCAGCAACGAGTTGCTTGCCAGGCGGTTGGCCCCATGCAGCCCGGTGGAGGCGCACTCACCTGCAGCATACAAATGTTTGATGGAAGTGCAGCCCCATTCATCCGTTTTAATTCCGCCGCAGCTATAGTGGGCTGCCGGGGCAACGGGTATCATATCTTTTGAAACCTCAATACCCAGTGAAAGACATTTTTCATAAATATTGGGAAAATGATGCAGGAACTTTTCCCTGTCCATATGCCGGCAATCCAGCCATACATGCTCCGTACCGGTCACTTTCATCTCGTTATCAATGGCCCGGGCCACAATATCCCTGGGAGCGAGGTCCTTTCGGGGGTCATATCTCTCCATAAACGCTTCTCCATCCACGTTCCGTAAAATGGCGCCATCCCCGCGTACCGCTTCTGTGATCAAAAAGGCCTGCCCCTTAACCCCCTGTTCGTATAAGGCAGTCGGATGGAACTGTATGAACTCCATGTTCTCGATCCTGCCTTTTGCACGGTAAACCATAGCCACGCCGTCGCCGGTGGCGATCACCGGGTTGGTACTTGTACGGTACACCTGCCCGTTACCACCCGTTGCCAGCAGGGTTATTCCGGATAATATCTTATCGGTCTTTTTTGTGTGGAGATTGAAAACATACACCCCAAAACATTCAATATCGGGCGTACCTTTTGTTACCAGGTATCCCATATGATGCTGGGTAATGATATCCAGTACAAAACAATGTGTATTGACCTCAATATTGGGTTGCTTTTTTACCGCTTCTATAAGAGCTCTTTCCATCTCCATTCCGGTAACATCCTTATAATGCAGTATGCGGAATTCGCTGTGTCCTCCTTCCCTGCCCAGGGCATAGTTGCCGCCGGGCTCCTTATCAAAATTGGCCCCCCATTCTATAATTTCTTTTATTCTCTCCACACCCTCTGTCACCACGATTTCCACCACTTTTTCGTTGCATAGCCCGTCCCCGGCGATCAGCGTGTCTTCTATATGTTTCTCAAAACTGTCGTTCGCCGTATCCCATACCCCGGCTATCCCGCCTTGTGCGTACTTGGTATTGGTCTCGTCCGAATTTGCTTTGGTAAGTATCAATACTTTTTTTTGCGGATATTCACGGGCCACTTTCAATGCGTAGGTCAGTCCGGCGATCCCGGAGCCAATAACCAAAAAATCTGTTTCCATCGAATTAATTGTTCAGGATGCTTGTTGAATAGCGTTCAAAAATAAAGGAAAATGCAGGAAAACGGGAACAACTGCTTTCCTGCAAACTTTCCCGTTCCTGAAACAGGCAACTGCATGGCGGCCGGACAGAAGAATCATATGCTGTTGGCGCAGGAAGATCTTTTGCCTGTAGCAACAGCCGGAAAATACTACCGGCCCGTTTTATCCCGTGTTTAGTAATACTCTTTAAGTTTTTTATAAATACTAAAATGTCCGCTATTGAGTTTTTACCGGTTTTTATTACCTTCATCCCCCAAACTACTCTGCATGTCTGCTGTTCCCGGAAACAAGTCCGATCCCCATTTGAAGCGTACCCTCGGACCCCTGATGTTATGGGGTTTAGGGGTGGGTTATGTGATTTCGGGTATGTACTTCGGCTGGAATCTCGGTTTGGCAGAGGGCGGGACATACGGACTGGGGCTGGCTACCATCCTGATCATTATCCTGTACATCACCTTCACATTTTCCTATACGGAACTGGCTTGCGCTATCCCCAAAGCCGGCGGCGTATTTGACTATGCCACCCGGGCGCTGGGGAGGAAAGCCGGTTTCCTGGCCGGCATGGCGCAGATCATTGAATTTGTATTTGCTCCCCCGGCCATTGCCGCGGCCATCGGGGCCTATTTCCATATATTTTTCCCGCAGATCCCGGTATCGACCATCGCCATTGCCGCCTACATGTTGTTCACGGCATTAAACATATACGGTGTAAAAGCGGCTGCCACTTTTGAACTGGTGGTCACCATCCTGGCAGTGGTGGAGTTATTGATCTTTGCAGGCGCCACCCTTCCTCATTTTGAGCTGGAAAACATCAGGGCCAATGCTTTCCCGAACGGGTGGAAAGGGGTATGGGCGGCCATTCCTTTTGCCATCTGGTTTTTCCTGGCTATAGAAGGAGTGGCTAATGTAGCCGAAGAAGCGATCAATCCCCAGAGAAATGTATTGATCGGTTTTGGCTCCGCACTGCTCACCCTTATTGTGCTCTGCATCCTTACTTTTCTTTCTGCCACAGGGGTGGCAGGCTGGGAAGCGATCGTGTACCCGGCGCCGGGAGCTGAACCCTCCGATTCGCCGCTGCCACTGGCGTTGGAAAAAATTACCGGGGACAGCGGCTGGTTATACCATTTGCTGATCACCATCGGGTTACTGGGGCTGGTGGCCTCTTTTCATGGTATCATCCTGGCAGCAGGAAGAGCAACCTTTGAGTTTGGAAGGGTGGGGTATATACCCAAAGCATTCGGAAAAGTACATTCCCGTTTTAAAACGCCCGCCAACGCTCTCCTGGCAAATATGATCATTGGTGTTATTGCGCTGTTAACCGGTAAAACGGGACAGATCATCACGCTTGCCTGTTTCGGTGCACTTACGTTATATATCTTTTCAATGATCACCGTAATCGTCCTTCGAAAAAAAGAACCGGGTATGGAAAGGCCGTTTCGTGCTCCTTTATATCCGTACTTTCCTGTGATCGCATTAATTATTGCAATAATTTCGCTTATTGCCCTGATCACCCTGAACGGTATGCTTGCCCTGGTATATTTTGGAATATTATTTATTAGTTACTTGAGTTTTATTTTATTTGTTAAAAAATAATATATGCCCCCAACATCAGTCTCCGCAAAACTTGTAAAGCAATTGGCCGAGCAGAATACGCAAAAGGTAAAACTGGCCGTTACAGATATTGACGGCGTATTGCGTGGAAAAGTGATCAGTTTCGAAAAATTCACCTCCATCGCGGAAAGTGGCTTTGGTTTTTGCGATGTGGTATTTGGCTGGGATGCCGGGGACATCGCTTATGATAATGCATCGATCACCGGCTGGCATACGGGTTATCCTGATGCGACAGCCACTATCGACCTCAATACTTTCAGGAAAGTTCCCTGGGATAACAACATTCCGTTCTTCCTGGCTGATTTCAGCGGCGTTCAAACTAACTGTACGCCTGTTTGCCCGCGTACCCTGTTGAAGCAGGTAATCGGGCAGGTAAAAAAAGCGGGATATCTTGCATTTTGCTCGCAGGAATTTGAATGGTTTAACCTGGTAGATAATAACCGCCAGTTGTACGAAAGTAAGTTTCGCGACCTGGTACCCATGACCAATGGGATGTTCGGTTATTCCCTGTTACGGGCCTCCCAGAAAAATGCGTTTTTTAACGACCTGTTTGATCTGCTCAAAAAATTTGATATCCCCCTGGAAGGGATTCATACGGAAACCGGCCCCGGTGTGTACGAAGCAGCCATCACCTATTCGCATCCGCTGGAAGCGGCTGACAGGGCGGTACTCTTTAAAAGCAGTGTGAAAGAGATCGGCTATCGTCACGGCGTGCTGCCCACTTTTATGGCTAAGTTCAGTGAAGACCTGCCGGGCTGCAGCGGACATGTGCACCAGAGCCTTTGGTCGCCGGATGGAAAGAAGAATCTCTTTTATGATAAAAAGGCGGCTAACAATGTCAGTTCCCTGATGGAGAGTTATATAGCGGGGCAGCTCTATTGCCTGCCTTATATATTACCGATGTTTGCACCTACCGTGAATAGCTACAAGCGCCTGGTGGAAGGGGCCTGGGCGCCCACTACCCTCACCTGGGCGGTAGACAACCGCACCACTGCTTTAAGAGCATTACCGGGCGGCGAAAAATCTGCCCGCCTGGAGACCAGGGTGGTTGGCTCAGACTCCAACCCGTACCTGGCTATTGCCGCCTGCCTGGCTTCCGGGTTATATGGCGTACAAAAGAAGCTGAAGCTGAAAGAGCCTGCTACTATCGGTAACGGGTATGCGAACAAAAAGGGCGGCGTTCTTCCCGCCAACCTCTGGCAGGCCACACAGGCTATGAAAGGATCGGACATCGCGAAGGAGCTTTTCGGGGAAGCTTTCGTGGCACATTTTGCGGCTACCCGTGAATGGGAGTGGCGGCAGTTCAGCAAAGTGGTAACGGATTGGGAACTGAAAAGGTACCTGGAGATTATATAGTCGTAAGTGGCAAGTAGTAAATTGTGAAAAGTTGCAGGTTACAAAACGCAAGACACAAGTTGTAAAGTTTATAAATTTCATATCAATATGATTTTCGAGAAAGTGCATCAATTTAATTTTCCTACCACCATACGTTTCGGGGCGAATGTAGTAAAGGAGTTGCCCGCTTATTTGAAAGCAAACGGGCTTAAAGCGCCGTTGATCGTGACCGATCCCAATGTAGCGCAATTGCCCTTTTTTAAGAATATAGTAGCAGACCTGGAGGCAAACGGGCTATCGGCGGAAGTGTTTTCAGACATTCACAAGAACCCCGTGAAATCCGATGTATATAAAGGAGTGGACGTTTGGGATAATACCGGAAGAGACAGTGTGGTGGGCATTGGCGGCGGCGCCGGACTGGATGTAGCCAGGGCGATCCTGCTGCGCATCAACCACCGGGAAGACCTCTTTAAATACGACGACCTGGTTGGCGGCGATATCTATGTTACCAATGATGTTCCTCATTTTATAACGATCCCCACCACCTCGGGCACGGGCAGCGAGGTAGGGCGCAGCGCCATTATCGCGGACGACGAAACCCACCAGAAGAAAATACTGTTTTCCCCAAAACTGTTGGCGAAAATTGTTTTTGCAGATCCCTTGCTGACGATGGATATACCGGCGCCCATTACCGCAGCTACGGGCATGGACGCGTTAACACATAACATGGAAGCCTACCTGGCGAAAAATTATCATCCTATTTGTGATGGTATAGCGCTGGAAGGCATCCGCCTGATAGATGAGTCGCTGGAGAAAGCTACCAATAAACCCGACCTGGAATCAAGAAGTAAAATGCTGCTGGGGTCCATGATGGGCGCCATCGCGTTTCAGAAAGGGCTGGGCGTGGTGCACTCGCTGGCTCATCCCCTGTCTTCCCTGCTGGATACCCACCACGGGCTGGCCAATGCCGTAAACATACCCTATGGAATGGAGTTCAATATTGAAGGTTTTGAGGATAAGTTTGAACGCATTGCCCAGGTATTGAAGCTGAAGCAACACAACGGGCAGGCAGTGGTACAATACCTGTTTGATCTCAATTCCAAAATAAACATTCCGCACAACCTGCGGGATATCGGGGTACACATGGATCATGTGGAAACGCTTGCCGACCTGGCATTCGCGGATTTTGCGCACCCCAACAACCCCAAACCCGTATCAAGAGAGGATTTTAAACAATTGTACCTAAAAGCGCTATAATGCCGCAGACGATAAAGATTGGCGTTACGGATTGCAGTAAGTATCGGAATTATGCCAACTGGATATCAGCATACGGACCGGAAGCGGAAGTGATCAAACTTACCGGTGCGGAAGGTCTGGAGAACCTTAGGCGCTGTGACGGGGTGCTGCTGACCGGGGGAGAAGATGTGCACCCGCGGTTTTACAACCAGCCGGAAATGTACGACTACTGCTACAAAGATGATGTCAGCGAAGAACGGGACGAATTTGAGTGGAAGATACTGGAATATACGGAAGCAAATAAAATACCGGTATTGGGCATTTGCCGGGGTTTACAAATTGCCAATGTATTTTTTGGCGGTACACTCATCCCGGATATACCCACCTGGGGAAAATACAATCATTCCAAGCTGCCCGACGACAGCGACCGCTATCATGCGGTTTCCATCGACCCCAACTCCCGGACATATGCCATAATTGGCGAAACTGAAGGAACCGTCAACAGCAATCACCACCAGAGTGCGGCTCAAATCGGCAGGGGGCTGATCGTTTCCGCTTTTTCCCCGGATGGAATAGTAGAAGCGATGGAAAGGAAAAACCCGGCGGAAGGAGCTTTTCTCTGCCTGGTGCAATGGCACCCGGAGCGAATGAAAGATCAACACAGTAATTTTGTGCAACCGGTAAGAGCTGCTTTTATGAAAGCGGCTGCCAGCCGGTAAGAACATTTAAACAGTATAAATACCCCACTATATGCAGATCATAAACCCGGCCACAGAGGCAGTAATAACAGAAATAGCAGAAGATACCGTTGATTCCATAAAAGAGAAATATGCATTGGTAAAAGCAGGCCAACCATTATGGGCTGCCACCCCCCTGGAGAGCAGGATAGAAAAGCTCCGGAAATTCAGCGGGCTCCTGGAAGCGGAAAAAGATGAATTGGCCCGCACGCTGACAAATGAAGTAGGGAAACCGGTTCAGCAGTCCCGTAATGAACTGAACGGCGCCCGGAAAAGAATTGAATTTTTCCTGGAGAACTCAGCCAAATGGCTGGCGGATGAATGGGTTGTGGAAGACGATGCTACCCGCGAAAAGATCACCTATGAGGCGTTGGGGGTGATCGGTAATATATCTGCCTGGAATTATCCCTACCTGGTAGGCGTAAACGTGTTCGTGCCGGCACTTATCGGGGGCAATGCGGTATTATACAAACCATCGGAGTACGCCACCCTGACGGGGTTGCATATACAACGGCTGCTCTATAAAGCGGGAATACCCGAAAATGTTTTCCAGGTGGTGACCGGGAAAGGACCGGCAGGACAGGCGCTGTTGGATTTGCCGCTGAACGGTTATTTCTTCACCGGCAGCTACCGTACCGGCCGGTATATCGCGGAACAAACCGCCTCCAAGCTGGTGCCGGTACAGCTTGAACTGGGTGGTAAAGACCCGCTGTATGTGATGGATGACGTAGAGGATATAGACGCTGTTGCCGGCGCCGCCCTGGAAGGGGTGGTGTACAATGCCGGACAAAGCTGCTGTGCAGTGGAGCGCATTTATGTGCAGGAAAAGATCTATGACCGTTTTGTAAACGCATTTGCCGTGCAGGCTAAACAGCTCAAAACAGGCAACCCGCTGGAAGCCGGTATGGATATGGGTCCGCTCAGCCGGAAGGAACAAATAGCCTTTCTGCAGGAACAGGTCGCGGATGCCGTAGCCAAAGGAGGAAAACTGCTGGCAGGCGGAAAAGCGGGCGATGGCAAAGGATACTATTTTGAACCGACCGTAGTAGCAGATGTAAACCACGATATGAAACTGATGACCGAAGAATCATTCGGCCCGGTTATCGGCATTCAGAAAGTAAAAGATGACGCGGAAGCGGTCGCCCTTATGAAGGATACACCCTACGGGCTTACCGCCGCAGTATATTCAAAAAGCTTTGAACGTGCCGAACAGGTAATGAAAGATATGAATACCGGAACGGTTTACTGGAACTGCTGCGACCGCGTAAGCGCCGGCTTACCATGGTCCGGCCGCAAAAACTCCGGGTTGGGTGCAACACTTTCTTACCAGGGGATCAGGGCTTTTGTACAGCCCAAAGCCTACCACCTGAGAGGATAGGCGCTGAGAAATGGGTAAGCTGTAGCCACAAGGGCTATTAACCAGGCGACAGAATCGTCAGCCATAACAGTTTGTTATTCCCGGAAAGAGTAGTGAGCGTGAAGGGCGGTGATCGTATTTGTCCGGTGCATCCAGCGCATACGTATAATCGGCGCAGGTTTGGTAGCAGCGTTTTGCGCTAAGCCAGACCTGAACAAAAACCTATAAGGTTGGCAGCGCAGCACCCGCCCGGCAAACCTTATAGGTTTCCTCCACTGTCGAACGATTTGGAGGTCAGTCGGGGATGCCACTTTGAATGGTCTTTGCGGGGGTAATGTATCGGCTGATCACCATCAGTTTAATTATAGCCGTTGATCAGGTTTACCACTACCCGGGTCATAATATCTTTTTCATCCGGTTTGCTTTCTGCTATCATGAGCGTAAGGGCAACCAGCGCATTATCCGCAATGCGTTTTGTGTCACCTTCCCGGTATAACATCCCGTTTTTATCCAGGAACCATACAAACAAAAAAGCCGCGATCCGTTTATTTCCGTCGGAGAAAGAATGGTTTTTCACGATAAAATAAAGAAGGTTTGCTGCTTTTTCTTCCACGCTGGGATAGAGATCGTTCCCGCCGAAAGATTGATAAATGGTTGCGATGGAGCTTTTGAAAGATTCGTCCTTTTCATTACCGAACAGGCTGCTGCCGCCGAATTTTTCCTTCAGACCATGTATCGCTTTCATGGCTCCCTCATAAGTGGCGATAAAGGATGGTGTTTTATGGGTGGCTTCTACAGTTAAAGTGCGGTGATCATATTTGTCCAGCACATCCAGCGCATACGTATAATCGGTCAGGACTTTGAGCAATCCGCCGGCTTCGTCCGAACTTAGCGGCTTTGACTCCAGCACATTGCTCAACAACTGGACGGTTTGTTTCAATGCATCGAATTGTTGTGTTTTCTCCTGCAGGCGTTTTTCGTTCAGGGAATAGCCTTTCACCAGGTATTCCTTCAGAACCTTATTAGCCCATATACGGAATTGGGTCGCGTTTTTGGAATTAACGCGATACCCAACAGACAGAACTGCATCTAAATTGTAATATTTTGTTTCATACTTTTTCCCATCTGCCGCAGTATGTTCCAAAACGGAACATACTGAATTTTCATCTAATTCACTGATTTTAAATATATTACCCAGGTGTTTGGTGATAGCAGGCCGCTGGATCCCAAAAAGTTCAGCAATTTGCTTCTGGGTCAACCATACAGTCTCATTTTCCAATGTCACATCAATAGATGTCTGTCCGTCAGGTGACTGATATATAATGATATTCCCGTTTTCCATACCTGTTCAGATTAAATAAAGTTAGTTTACTTGTAAATAGCAACAAAAACCTATAAGGTTGGCAGCGCAGCACCCCGCCCGGCAAACCTTATAGGTTTACTTTCTTCTCTCATACAGCACCTGCAACTATATCGCAAAGGATTGTAGTAATAATTTTTAAATTCACACTCAAGACAGGCAATTATTTTCGAAATACAGAAATTTATTAAATAAATTATAGTATTTAATTCTGAAAAACAGAATTTTATGCTAAACTAGCCGTCTGCCGAGTTTCCTATATTGCTGATTAAATGGTGAAATACACTATTAAAATGGCAGAAAAAAGAATACTCAACAGGATCAAAAGCGTGCTGGCTGATAAGGATAAGACCAACCTATGGCTTGCTGAGAAATTAGGTAAGAATAAGAGTACTATTTCAAAATGGTGTACCAATGACCAGCAACCAACCCTCGAAATATTGTTTGATATTGCGGAAGTATTGGGGGTAGATGTATGTGAATTGTTGGTGCCGAAGTCCAGGTAACATATCATATATTGCTATAGTAGCCCAAAATGAAACATAATATTTGAATGGTTAAAGAAAACCACATAGAAAACAACCTTGTCAGGCAGCTCGAAGCGTTGAAGTATACCTATCGCCCTGATATAGTTGACAGGAAAACGCTCGAGCAAAACTTCAAAGTCAAATTTGAAGCGCTCAATCGTGTCCGGCTGACAGAGAATGAGTTTTTAAGGCTTAGGGAAGATATCATCAGCCCGGACGTTTTTGTTGCCTCCAAACTTCTGCGCGAAAGACAATACTTCCAGCGTGAGGATGGAACGCCCCTGCATTATACGCTTGTAAACAATAAAGACTGGTGCAAGAACGACTTTGAAGTGATCAACCAATTACGGATCAACACCGAGAACAGTCATCAACGTTACGACATCATTTTGCTCATCAACGGCTTGCCTGTAGTACAGATCGAATTAAAGAAGGGTGATATCTCTCACCGCAAAGCCATGCAGCAGATCGTGGATTATAAAAATGAGCCGGGCAATGGCTATGGCAATTCGCTGCTTTGCTTTATGCAGTTGTTTATCGTAAGCAATGTGAGCCGTACCCTCTATTTTGCTAATAACAAAAACCAACATTTCGCCTTCAACGCAGACGAACAGTTTCTGCCGGTAAATGAATTAGCAGACAGGGATAACAAAAAGATCAATAACCTGTACGATTTCTCGGAGATATTCTTATCCAAGTGTACGCTGGGCGAAATGATCAGTAAATACATGGTACTGGTAGAAAGCGAACAGAAGCTGCTCGTCATGCGCCCCTACCAGATCTATGCGGTAAAAGCCATAGTAGACTGCATTAACGACAACCGGGGAAACGGGTACATATGGCATACCACCGGTAGCGGTAAAACCCTCACTTCTTTCAAGGCTTCTACCTTATTGAAAGATAATCCCGATATTGACAAATGCCTGTTTGTGGTAGACAGGAAAGACCTTGACCGGCAAACCCGCGAAGAGTTCAACAAATTCCAGGAAGGCAGCGTGGAAGAAAACACCAATACTGAAACCCTGGTCAGGCGTTTACTTTCAACCGACTATGCCGATAAAGTGATCGTTACCACTATTCAAAAGCTGGGATTGGCGCTGGACGAAAATAGCAAGCGTAACAAAGCGAAAGAAAAAAGCGGTAAAGAAACCTATAAGGAGCGACTAGAGCCTTTAAAAAATAAGCGAATGGTTTTCATCTTCGATGAGTGCCACCGTTCGCAGTTTGGCGACAATCATAAAGCTATTAAGGAGTTTTTTCCGAATGCGCAACTATTCGGTTTTACAGGTACGCCCATTTTTGATAAAAATGCTACATACAACATCCGGGAAGGGGAATATGCCTCCTATAAAACCACGCAGGATATTTTTGAAAAGTTATTACACGCCTATACCATCACTCATGCTATAGACGATAAAAACGTATTGCGTTTTCACATTGATTATTTCAAAGGAAAAGGTACGCAAAATGCCAAACCCGGAGAGCCCATTGCACAGCAGGCTGTGGTAGAAGCCATTGTAGACAAACACAATGCCGCCACCAATTCAAGGCGTTTCAATGCCCTGTTGGCAACGGCTTCTATCAACAACGCTATTGAATACCACCGGCTATTCAAAGAAATACAAAAGAAGAAGCAGGCAGAAGATCCTGACTACGTTCCGTTGAACATTGCCTGTGTGTTCTCCCCTCCTGCGCAACTGATCGCCAAAGAAGGCGACCAGCAAAGCCAGAAAAACGCGGCTGACATCAAACAGCTCCAGGAAGACCTGAGCCAGGAAAAAGAAGACAACAAGCAAAATCCGGAAGAGAAGGAAAAAGCGCTCATTGAGATCATTGCCGATTATAACAAACAGTTTGGCACCAATCACAGCATCAACGAGTTTGACCTGTATTACCAGGATGTGCAAAGTCGTATAAAAGATCAGCAATACAGCAACCAGGATTATCCGCATAAAAACAAAATTGACGTTACCATCGTGGTAGATATGTTACTTACGGGGTTTGACAGCAAATACCTGAATACCTTGTATGTGGACAAAAACCTGAAATACCACGGGTTGATACAGGCATTCTCCCGAACCAATCGTGTGCTGAACGACACCAAACCTTATGGTAATATTTTAGACTTCCGTTCACAGCAGGAAGCCGTAAACCAGGCCATTGCTCTTTTCTCCGGGGAAGAGAACGGACGTGCTAAGGAAATATGGCTGGTAGACCCTGCCCCTGCAGTAATTGACAAATACAAAAAGGCCGTTGAGAAGCTGGGAGCGTTTATGCAGGATCATCACCTGGTAAGCGAGCCGCAGCAGGTGTATAACCTGAGAGGGGATGCTGCGCGAATAGCTTTTGTAAAGAACTTTAAAGAAGTGCAACGGCTTAAGACCCAACTGGATCAATACACCGACCTGGACGAAGAACAAAAGGAAACCATTGAAGCCATTTTGCCCAGGGAAACTTTGCAGGAGTTCAGAAGCTCCTACATAGAAACTGCCAAGCAGTTGCGGGGAATACAGGAGAAAGAGGGCGACCAGGCGCCACAAGAAATTCTGCAACTGGATTTTGAATTCGTGTTGTTTGCTTCTGCCGTGATTGACTATGACTACATAATGAACCTGGTTGCCGACAGCACCCAAAAGAAACCTGCTAGGCAAAAAATGACCAAGGCACAGGTAATAAGCCTGCTGAGCGCTAATGCCAACCTGATGGACGAGCAGGAAGATCTAACGGAATATATCAATAGCCTGGACTGGGAGATTGCACAAGATGTAGAAACCCTGCGTAAGGGTTACGATACATTTAAAGATGACAAATACAATAAAGAGCTGGCTGCCATTGCGAACAAACACGGGTTGCGAACCGCAGACCTGAAAGCCTTTGTAGAAACCATCATGAGCCGGATGATCTTTGACGGAGAAAACCTTACCGATCTTTTGGAGCCGTTAGAGCTGAGCTGGAAAGAACGAAGGGTAAAAGAGCTGGCGCTGATGGAAGACCTGGTACCACAATTAAAAAAACTTGCCCAAGGGCGTGAAATTTCTGGGTTAGCAGCATATGAATAAGAAAAAAGAATTGATACCCGTATTACGTTTTCCAAATTTTAAGAATGAGGGAGAATGGAGTGAAAAGAAAATTTATGAACTTGGGGAAACCATAAATGGGTTGACAGGTAAAAGTGGAGAAGACTTTGGAACGGGTAAGTCATATGTAACTTACAAACAAGTTTTTGACAGTTCTACTATTGATTTTCAAAAATGTGGCAAGGTGCGAATCAATGGGAATGAAAATCAAAATGCCTTGCAAAAGGGAGATATTTTGTTTACTACTTCCTCTGAAACAGCTAATGAAGTTGGTTTTGCATCTGTTTTAATTGATTCACCTAAAGAGGAAACCTACCTGAATAGTTTTTGCTTTTCATTGAGACCATTTAGTTTAAAGGATACTCTACCACAATTTTCACGCTATCTATTCCATAGCCCCTTTTACCGAAAATCTATTACTGCACTAGCACAAGGAAGCACAAGGTATAACATATCCAAAGGAGCATTTTTGAATCTAAAACTACCTATTCCTAAACGCCAGGAACAACAAAAAATCGCCTCCTGTCTTTCATCCTTAGATGAAGTAATTGCAGCCCATAGCCAAAAGCTGGACTTACTCAAAGACCACAAAAAGGGACTGATGCAAAACCTTTTTCCGCAGGAAGGTGAAAAAGTACCTAAATATCGGTTTAAGGAATTTGCAAAGGATGGTGAGTGGGTGGAGAAAAAACTAATTGATACAACCGATACAGAAGTGAAATGGAGCTTTACAGGAGGACCTTTTGGTTCAAACCTAAAGGCTAGCGATTATACAAAAAAAGGAATTCGAATTATACAACTTCAAAATATTGGTGATGGCGAATTCAATAATGACTACAAAATATATACTTCGGAGGAAAAGGCCGATGAATTGCTAAGTTGTAACATCTACTCAGGAGAAATAATCCTATCAAAGATGGGAGACCCGGTAGGAAGAGCTTGTATTATCCCTAACTATTTAGAAAGATGTGTTATGGCCTCGGATGGAATAAGGGTAGTCGTAAATGAGAAAAAACACTCAAAATACTTTATATTTTCTTTATTAAATTCAAAACGCATTCGAGAATCTATTGAAAAGAAAGCAACAGGATCAACAAGAAAAAGGATTGGGCTAGATGAATTAAAATTGGTCAAATTAACAATGCCACAAACACTTACGGAGCAACAAAAGATAGCAGGCTGTTTTTCAGCTTTGGATAAACTAATTTTTGCACAAGCTGAGAAAATTGACCAATTGAAGCTCCATAAAAAAGGACTGATGCAGGGTTTGTTTCCTAAAATGAACGATTAGAGCATGAGTACACTAATAAATTTCAACAGTCTGGCCGAAGTAGCGCAGCATTTCCGGAGGGATCTAACCGGCGATCATCGACCGTTGAAAGACTTAGTGTTATTTTTTGCCCACAACGGTACCGGCAAAACCAGGCTCTCCATGGAATTTAAACAAGCCGGCAAGGTATTTGATAATGACGGCAATGTAATTTCTCGGGATACTTTGTATTTTAATGCCTTTACAGAAGACCTTTTTTCATGGAATAACGATCTGGAAAACGATACCATCCGGTTTATCAGGCTGAATGCAGATTCTGCATTTTTTAACGGGCTACATGAATTAGACCTGGATGTTAAGATCGAATCTTTCTTTCACAATTATGTTGATTTAAACTTTAACATCAATTATGAGACTTCCACCGTCACATTTTCGAGAAGTATCATTATTGACGGCGCTGAACAAACCATAGAGAATATAAAAATTTCAAGAGGTGAGGAAAACCTGTTTATCTGGTGTTTCTTTCTTGCCATTTGTGAACTGGCAATAGACAAAGACCCTGCCTACAACTGGGTAAAGTATATCTATATTGATGACCCCATATCATCCCTTGATGAAAACAATGCGATTGCCGTAGCCTGTGATCTGGCCAGTTTGCTCACCAGGGAAGACAATGCGATCAAAACAGTGATCTCAACCCACCATAGCTTATTTTTTAATGTACTGTTTAATGAATTTGGAAGAAAAGTAAAGAACAAACGCTATTTTTTACATTTTAAAGAACCCAACGGATACGCCTTACAGGATACCGGCGATACTCCTTTTTTTCACCATATTGCTACGCTTAGCGAACTAAAGCAGGTTGTTGAATCCAATAGAATTTATACCTATCATTTTAATGCTTTGAGAAGTATCCTGGAAAAAACAGCAGCTTTTTTCGGTTATGACAAAATTGACAAATGTATAGATGGATTAGAAGACGAAGTGCTTTTTGAACGGGCATTGCAGCTATTCAGTCATGGTAAATACTCAATTTTCGACCCCGTAGAAATGGGTGAGGACAATAAAGAGCTTTTTAAAAGAATCTTAAATGGTTTTCTTGCTAAATATGAGTTCTATTTCCCGGAAATATTTAGAGAGGAAACTGAAACAGAAACAGAATGACACAAAAAGACCAACAACAACTGGGTAAAACCCTTTGGAATATAGCAGATGCGTTAAGAGGAGCGATGAATGCGGATGATTTCCGTGATTATATGCTTTCGTTTTTATTCTTGCGGTATCTATCTTTCAATTATGAAGAAGCAGCAAAAAAGGAATTGGGGAAAGATTATCCAGATAATACTCCTAAGGATGTTATGGCAAAACTTAAGGCAAACACACCTTTAGAGATTTGGTATAAGGAAAACGAGGCGGATGTGGCTGACTTTGAAAAACAAATGCGTAGAAAGGTCCATTATGTTATCAAGCCAAAACATTTGTGGGGTAACATTATAGAATTGGCTCGTATTCAAAGCGATGAATTGTTAAAAACGCTCGAAAGAGGATTTCGATACATAGAGAACGATTCTTTTGAAAGTACTTTTCAGGGTTTGTTTTCTGAAATAAACCTGAATTCAGAAAAATTAGGCAAAACACCTAAAGACAGAAACAAAAAACTCTGTACCATTATCCAGAAAATTGCCGAGGGTATAGCCGATTTTTCCACAGATTCCGACACGCTTGGTGATGCTTATGAATATTTGATAGGTCAGTTTGCAGCAGGTTCAGGAAAAAAGGCCGGAGAGTTTTATACGCCTCAGCAAATATCTACCATCCTCTCTAAGATCGTTATACTGGATAGCCAGGACCCTTCCAATTCGACCGGTCCTAAAAAGAAGCTAAACAGAGTATTGGATTTTGCCTGCGGTTCCGGCTCCCTATTACTGAATGTAAGAAAGCGAATGAAGGAGAATGGCGGCACGATCGGAAAAATTTACGGGCAGGAAAAAAACATCACTACCTACAACCTTGCCCGCATGAATATGCTGCTGCACGGTATGAAGGATACCGAGTTCGAGATATTCCACGGAGACACGCTGGAAAATCATTGGTCGCTACTCAATGAAATGAACCCGAGCAAAAAAATAGAATTTGATGCTGTGGTAGCCAATCCCCCTTTCAGCCTGCGCTGGGAACCCAACGACACCCTGGCAGAAGATTTTCGCTTCAAGGGTTATGGCCTGGCGCCCAAATCTGCCGCAGACTTCGCTTTTTTATTACACGGGTTCCACTTTCTGGGAAAAGAAGGTACAATGGCGATCATACTGCCACACGGCGTTTTATTCCGTGGTGGCGCCGAAGAAAGGATACGCACCAAGTTGTTAAAAGACAATCATATTGATACCGTCATAGGTTTGCCTTCCAACCTGTTTTACTCTACGGGAATTCCCGTATGCATTTTGGTCTTGAAAAAATGTAAGAAACAGGAAGATGTGTTGTTCATCAATGCCAGTGAGCGCTTTAAACCCGGGAAAAGGCAAAACTCTTTAGAAGAAGAGCACATAGACGATATAGTGAAAGCCTATCAGTTCAGACCGGAACATATTGAAAGATATGCCCGCAGGGTTTCGATGGACGAAATCGAAAAGAATGGCTATAACCTGAATATTTCAAGGTATGTAAGCACTTCTGTTGAGGAAACAAAAATTGACCTGAAAGAGGTAAATGAAAAACTAACCTCAATAAATAATAGTATTAAAACCCATACAGACGAACACAATCAATTTTTAAAGGAATTGGGGCTTCCGCCTATTTGATATCTGGAGAAAAGGATTCAATTCCGGCAAAGGTAGAAGACGCTGCAATAAAAAAGACCTTCATGATTTTTCAGAACGCACCAAATGCCGGGGTTATAGGCGTTTGCATATACTATAGATGCTATTGACAAATAAAATGCGTAACGGGCGACAGAAGCCTGCCAAATATTTTAGTATTTTTGTGCTCATAATATTAGTTTTACTGTTTTAAAATATAGTTCTATGAGGAAGATTTTACTTATAAGTTTTTTATTTTTTTCCAATAACGGGTTCTGTCAATTAACAAATGTTGATCGAGAAATAAGAGATAACATATCACTTCTTAGACAGGTAACTGTATCAATTGGTATAGATACTACTGTTACTTATAGGAATATTAATGGATCAACTGTTACAGAACGGATATTTAATGCTGTCGGCACTGGCGTTATTTTTTATGTAAAAGTTTTAGATTCTATTACAATCCCTTGTTTAGTCACCGCAAAGCATGTTCTTTATGACTCAAGTAATTCCTGGAATCCTTCAAAAGTTAATATAAGATTTTCATCCAGTGATTCGATACCAATAAACCAACATAAAGGGTATGAGCTTGATTTATATGATAATGAACTTAAAAGTAAAATGTGGATAGAGCATCCAAACAAGAAGATAGACCTAGCTTGTATTTTTGTTGACAATATTAAGTTTGATTCGGTTAGACCTAACATCAAGATAACACCCTATTCTTTCTTTCCGCCCGATGAAGAGTACTACGAAGGGAAAGAAATATACGTACTGGGCTATCCCGGCGCAGTAGGCTTGGATTTGTTAAATAAGGCTATAGTAAGAAAAGGAATTATTTCATGGGTTCCTAACAATATAAATAGCGCAGAAAAAATGCTTATTGATTGTAATATTTTCCCTGGTAATAGTGGTGGCCCCGTATTTTCTATCCCTAGAAATACAGGATTACTTCTTGAGGATACAGTTTTTCGCGGTACGAAATTTTTTGGAATAGTATCGGAAAGGAGGTTTTCTGAGAACACTCTTATGACACCTAACGGTCAAGATATAGTTGATTCAAGAGGATTGCCTATCAGAAGTCTTGAGTCTATTGGTGTCGGAATAATAATTTCAGCAAAAAGAGTTCAAGAGTTATTACATACAGCTAAAGAAATTGTTGAACCTGAGATCAAAAAGAAGCAGAAAAAATGAACATCCAATATAATACAGAGTTTATACCCAAGCCGCGATAGGTTTATTTCGTACGCGTATTTGTGCCGGGAGATAAAACCCGTTTTTGCAGTCACAAACACTGATCATGATAAGTTTTGAAGGGGTTTTCCCCTACGCCATATCCTCATACAACACTCTCCCTTCATTTCCGGTCGTTTTATGGAAACGACCAGGGATCATCTTTTAGCAGATACCCATGGGATTACGAAAGTCTTAATATAGTTCATATTGCAATGCTCTTTGCTGCCATGAAAATATGCAGATGAAGTGATTGTCCGACTCCAATAACTATTGGGGCATGCGCAAGGGACGATGCCATGAAAACAAAAGCTGGTATCTGCAACTAATATCTAAAACAGCGTTGTCTGCTCCGGCTTTCTTTTCAGTTCCCCCTCATTAAAGAACCAGATCCGGCCATGCTCGCCGTCGTATCCGGGGATTACAAACCTTATAGGTTTCTCTGCAGCTCCGGCTTTCGTTTTTCCTGCCCGTAGGCGCGTAAGCTCCTACAGCGACACCTTAAAGCCGCCGCCAAAATACTTTTTGTTGTTGGGCGATACCGGGTAAGTTACCGAATCGATAAGATTTCGGCCACTGATAAACAACTCACCCTCAAAGCGCTGAATATTGAGCTGGTATGCAAAAAATATATTAGCCAACTGGAGTGTATTGTGTTTTTCAACCGATAACTGGCCCATGTTCATGGATCTTTCTTCATGATTCAAAAGAAAGACCATATCGGCTCCCGCCAAAAAACTTTTGTATTGGATCCTGTTGATCCATCCGCCTGTCCGGGGCTCCTCTGTAAATACCAGGAGATCAGGTGAAGTGAGGATATCAAACCCGGATTCATTCTTTACCATATTGACAAATAAACCGGAATTCCATGTAAGCTTATCTATATGAAAAATATCCGCCTCTATACTGAAATGATGTTGCTTTCGCAGGTATTTCCCGGAGGCGATCCGGTAACCAAACCCCGACCACGGATTCAGAATTATCGTAGTAAGCTGTCTTTGTTCGGTATTCAGGTAATTATAATTTATCCTGATCTTTTCTTTAAGAAGGGATAGGCTGCTTCCTGCCTGCCACAACGTTGCCAGCTTATTTGCAGGCGGGATAACTGTTGGATATATATTTCCAATGTAGTATATAGTAGGTTCGAGTGCTGAAGGTAAAACTGAGCTGTGGTTAAAATCGCTTAACTGGTATATCCCGTCAAATCCTGAAAAGCGCTCGGAGTACGATCCAAAGATCTTCCAGTCGAAAGGGTGCCCTGGCTTTAAAAGTCTTGCCAGGTTAACAGCCCCGTTTATGAAAGGGTATGACCGGGTATTCTTATAAGTTGAGTCAATAATTTTTGAGCCATCCAGTAATACACCTCCCTGGAGAAGGAAAAGTGCACCATAAGAGATGGAAAGCGACGGAGTGGCGGTCAGCAGCTTTCCATACCTTCTTTGCATTGACCACGAATATGACCCGTTCAGGGGGTATTGTTCATAGCTGTTAGCGGTAGCGGTAGCCCTTCTGAAAAAGCCCTTCTGAAAATTGATATTTAAAGAGGGTTCCACCTGCCATTTCCCGACTTTTGCGATGAACGACAGGTTATCATTGAATGTAAAGGCTTCTGCCCGGATACTGTCTATTTCCCGGATATTTCGGATAAGTGCACTGTTATTTTCAGCCCTTCTGATGTTTGTACTATCCTGCCCTCTTCCATTAAGATAACTGAATGTGAATTTATTCAAGAAAAAGCTCGAAACCCTGGTTTCCAGTTTAATATAGGGATTAACTATATACTCCCGATCCTTTTTTGTATCGTCCACATTCCTGTAGCGTTGTATTTCATACATATGGCTTCTTTCTACCTGGGGAGTATAGTTGAAGTGAGCCGAGAGTATGTTGTTTTTGTTGATGGTAAACTTTCCCCATAGATTAAGCCTTACCCGGTTGATTTCCGGTATCTGTTTATCATAGAGGGAATCCTTCCTGTTTCTGCGTGGCAGCGCATCATGTACAAATCCAAGTGAGCCGCCATAATTGATCTTCTGATTGCCACCTCTTGCCGAAAGGGTATACTGCTGAAAGTTCCCGGAAAAAACATTTTCCGTTTGCTGGTTGTAGGGTGAGGTGTTCGTGGTCACTTTACGGGAGAGTGCAGTACTCAATGCGGAAAACGTGATATGCCTGGATCCCTGGATCCATTGTTTGGTTCTCACCAATGCCATCAGTTGCAGGTTGCCCGCACCGTTTTGGTTTCCAAGCGCATTCCGGATAATAGTAATATCCTCAATGTCCTGTATATTATAGGCATCAATATCAGCTACGGTAATGCCATCCACCACATATGCCATTTGGTCTTTCTGTGTCAGCGCGCCGTTAGCCCAGCTTCTGATCACTTCGCTGAGGTTTAAAGAAGGCGCCCTGGCAATATCTGCAGCCCTGATAATAGTAGCCTGGGTGAATTCCTTCTTAAGTTGGAGTCTCCCTATATCAAGGTAAGCTGAATCGGACTGAGCCAAAGTTATTTCTGCAAATAGCAAAAAGACAAAAGCTATTGGAAAAGGTTTCATAAAGAGGGTTGAAATAAAATGTAAATATATTCTGTTTTCCCCAGGATGTCTCTTTTCGCAGAAGCATAAGAGTATGACTACCCGGGGGGAGACAAAAAATAAACAAAAGATAGTTATTCAGCGCTGTATTTCCCTGATCAAACTAAAAATTTCTGTTTATACAAGATCGGAACTATAAATCTGGCTTCTGATACGGTTATTGAAGAAGATAAAAGAAATAATTGTTTGGTTCCTTCTCCCTCACAGATACTACAAGCCTTGCGCCAGGATTAGGGAAGTGTAGGTGTTTTCCCGGCGGATATCTTCAATAGCCGTATGCATCAATAGATCGAATTCATTTCCGAAATAAGAATTGGACTGCGCGTATTTCTTTTCAACCGCTTTAAACGCGGAATGAGCATCTGAATGGGAGATCAACGTGAGATGGTCAGGCTACCCAAAAAACACCAGGCCGTTCAAATCGGCCTGGCAGGTAGAAAATCTTCCTGTTATTTAAAACGGGGTATCGTCATCGTCAAAATTACCCTCGTTCATGCGGCTGCCTTTCTGGATAAACAGTTTTGCGCCCGGGTCATCATCACCGGGAACAGGTTTCCAGTTACCCTGCGGCATGCCCATGCCTCCAAAGCCTTCTTCTTCCATTTCAACAAATTTCTGTATATGGAGCAAAGCTTTCAGCTTGATGGTCTCCAGTGAGCCATTACGGTGTTTGGCTATTCTTACATGCGTTTCGCCTTTGTTGCTTTCGCCCATTTCGTTGGCAGTGATATTATAGTATTCCGGGCGGTACAGGAACATTACCATATCCGAGTCCTGCTCAATCGCACCCGATTCACGCAGGTCGCTCAGTTGGGGCATTTTTTCTCCGTCTTTTCTTTTTTCTACTTCGCGGCTCAACTGGCTGAGCGCTATGATTGGAATTCCAAGTTCTTTCGCCAGTCCCTTCAGGTTGCGGGAAATGGTGCTGATCTCCTGCTCACGGTTGGCGTTGCGTTTATCGCCGGTGCCGCTCATCAACTGCAGGTAGTCTATGATCACCATTCCCAGGTTGTGTTTGTTTTTCAACCGGCGGCATTTTGCCCGGAGTTCAAATATGTTCAGTGCGGGGGTGTCGTCTATAAATATAGGGGCATTTTGCAGGCGGTGGATACCGTTCCTGTAGAGTTGCTCCATTTCGTGATCTTCCATTTTTCCGCGGGCGATTTTTTCCAGCCATATTTCGCTTTCGGCGCTTAGGATACGTTGCACCAACTGGCTGGAACTCATCTCGAGGCTGAAGAAGGCGACCGGGGTAGGTTTCTTAGTGCTTAAGGCTGCATTGCGGGCCAGGTTCAGCGCAAAAGCGGTTTTACCCACCGCAGGACGGGCTGCCAGGATCACCAGGTCGGTAGGCTGCCAGCCATAGGTCACCCTGTCCAGGGCAGAGAAACCACTGGGTACGCCGGTAATATCCTCCTGCCGGTTGCGCATATCTTCGATACGCTGGATGGTTTTTACCAGCACCGAATCTATGCTGTCGAAATTCTTACGAAGGTGATTGTTGGTAATTTCAAACAGCTTGCTTTCGGCATCGTCCAGCAGGTCAAATACATCCGTGGAGTCCTCGTAAGCATCTCCTATAATTTCGGAGCTGATACGGATAAGGTCCCGCTGGATAAACTTTTGCAGGATAATGCGTGAGTGGGTATCAATATTGGCCGAGGATACCACCGCATTGGTAAGCTTCATCACAAAATAGGGGCCTCCCACCAGTTCCAGTTCTTCACGCGTTCTCAGTTCCTCGGTTACAGTAAGCAGATCAATGGGCATGCTTTTTTGCGCCAGGCTCTGCATAGCTTTAAAGATACGTTGGTGGGCGTCTACGTAAAAACATTCGGGTTTCAGGATTTCTATTACGGTATCAAATGCCGATTTCTCCAGCATAATGGCTCCCAATACAGCTTCCTCAAGGTCTCTTGCCTGTGGCGGCACTTTTCCCAATACCATAGGGCCCAGGTCAGCGGCACTTTTTTTTCGAATTTTCCTGTCTTTGTTTAAGTTAGTAAGATCCATTAACAGAATACTTTTTTATATATAGAGCGAATTATTTTTAGCTTTCCTCCCCTTTTTACCGATACCATCTTTTCTGCCAAAGACCAATTTTTTTGCATTAAAAAAATATGATCTAAATGTTACAAAGCCGGCCGGGACAGCGAATTTAAAGGCAATGCATTTGCGATTGCGGCTTTTGATAAGAATTAATAGTGCACATACCAATTCACAATTTACAGCCTTATTTCACAATAATCAGATGGTTATCCACCCGGATAACTCATTTATGCACAAATTTGACAAAAAATCCGCTAATAATTTGCTATTATTCACACAGATTGTTGGCAAGAATTTTAGCTGTTTTTTTTGGCTGGGTTGTATAAATAACAGTATGGAGTTTTGGCTAATTTGAGTACTCCGCATCTATTTATCTATCTTTGCCGACGCCTTTTTGGGGCGTTTTATTTATATTAAAAGGATTTACGATTTTATGACGATCAGCTATAACTGGCTTTGCAACTACCTGCCGATTTCCGTTAGTCCGGATAAACTATCCCTTATTCTTACCTCCCTTGGATTGGAAGTGGAAAGCTTTGAGAAATCAGAAGCTGTAAAAGGCGGCTTACAGGGACTGGTAATCGGGGAGGTGCTGGAAAGCCGGCAACACCCTAATGCCGAAAAATTGAAGCTGACACGTGTGAATATCGGCACGGGTGAACCGCTGCAGGTCGTTTGTGGCGCGCCGAATGTAGCGGCGGGACAGAAAGTGGTGGTAGCGCCGGTAGGGGCCACTATTTATCCCGTTAAAGGAGACCCGCTTACAATGAAGGTTGCCAAAATACGCGGAGAGGAAAGTTATGGAATGATCTGCGCGGAAGACGAAATTGGCCTGGGCGAAAGCCACGCGGGCATTATGGTGCTGGCGGAAGAAGCGGTGCCCGGTACACCGGCATCTGCCTGGTTCAGACTGAAAGAAGACTGGATTTACGAAATAGGACTTACGCCTAACCGTATGGATGCCATGAGCCACCTGGGTGTGGCGAAGGATGTGGTGGCTTACCTTTCGGTGCATGATAATGCAGATCTGAACGTTCAGTATCCATATGCAGAAGCTTTTACGAAAGAAGTTGATGGAAAATCCTTTGGGGTGGCCATAGAAAACACGAACGCCTGCGGAAGATATGCCGGGGTGACGATAGAAAATGTTACCGTAAAAGAAAGCCCGGACTGGCTGAAGCAAAGACTTCAATCGATCGGACTGCGATCCATTAATAATATTGTAGACATTACCAATTTCATCCTGCACGAAACGGGTCAGCCCCTGCATGCGTTTGATGCCGATAAGATAGCCGGCGGCGCCATCGTGGTAAAGAATCTGCCGGCAGGAACCGCTTTTACTACCCTGGATGAAAAGGAAAGAAAAGTAAATGCTGAGGATATCATGATCTGCGATGGGAACGGTGCGCCACTATGTTTTGGAGGAGTATTCGGAGGGCTGAATAGCGGTGTTACAGAAACTACACGGAACATATTCCTGGAAAGCGCCTGGTTCAATCCTGTTACCATCCGTAAAACCTCCTTCCGGCATAATTTAAGAACAGATGCCGCCACCCGTTTTGAAAAGGGAGTGGATATCAGTAATACCGTAAACGTACTGAAAAGAGCGGCCCTCCTGATCAGGGATCTGGGCGGGGGAAAAATAGCGTCGGAAATAGCGGACATCTATCCGGCCCGCAGGGAAAAAAAGCAGGTTGTGCTTACCTACGCTTACCTGAAAAGGCTCAGCGGCAAACATTATACCGTGGAAACTGTAGGGAAGATACTGAGAAGCCTGGGTTTTGATATACTGAAGGAAAGCGGGAGCGCTGTGCAGGTAGCCGTACCGTTCAGCAAACCGGATATAGAACTGCCGGCTGATATCGTGGAAGAGATCATGCGGGTAGATGGTTATGATAACGTTATCATTCCGCAACATATTACGATCAGCCCCTCGGTGGAAGCGCTCGGTTATGAAATTGCCCTCAGGGACAAGCTGGCAGGCCTGCTCGCGGGTAACGGTTTCAATGAAATTGTTACCAACTCCATTACCAACACCGCGTATTTTGACGACGATATTTTACGGCACTCGGTAAAAATGCTGAACAGCCTGAGCGCGGAGCTGAATATGATGCGGCCTTCTATGATAGAAACCGGCCTGCAATGTGTGGTTCACAACCTGAACCGGAAGAATAACAACCTGCGCTTATTTGAGTTCGGGAAAACCTATCACAGCGACGGCGCGGGAAAATATACGGAAACTGAAAAACTCTGCCTGTATGTTACCGGGGCAAAGCAGGAGGCCTCCTGGAAGGGAAAGGACATAAAAAGTGATTTTTATTACCTGAAAGGACTGGTAAGCAGCCTGCTGAATGCTGTTAATATCGATTCATTTCAAACAGGCTCCATCAGCAGGCCAGACCTGGAGTATGCGCTGTCTGTCGTAAACGGCAAACAGGAGATCGGTGTATTCGGGTTGGTAAAAAACAAAACCGCCGCCCAATTCGACATCAAACAACCCGTATGGTATGCGGAGCTGAACTGGAAACCAATAGTTGACCTTTCTTCCGGCAGCAGGGACCGGTACACCGAAATACCCAGGTTCCCGGCTGTACAGCGAGACCTGGCAATAGTGGTGGATAAACAACTCGCTTACGAGAAACTGGAATCGGCTATTGAGCGCCTCCATATCAGGCGCTTACAGGGTATCCGGCTGTTTGATGTGTTTGAAAGCGATAAGCTGGGGCCGGACAAAAAATCTTTCGCGGTGAACTTTACCTTTCTTGATAGCGAGAAAACTCTCACGGATGAAGAGACGGAAGCTATGATGCAAAAAATAATGCGGGTGGTGGAAAAAGAACTGGGCGCCGAAATAAGAAAATAATCGCGATATTGAACTATTTCTTTGCTTCATGAACAAACTTGACGGACATATAAGCCAGGTAGTAAGTAAACTACAGTTGTTGATAAAGAAGTACCAGCACCTGCAAAAGGAGCATGAAAAACTGAAAAAAGAATTGCAGGATAAAACGAACAATGAGAGCGCCCTTCAACTGAAAATAAACCTTCTGCAGCAACAATTGGATATCCTGCAGGTGGCCTCTGCAGGAAGTGCTGATCAACAGGCAAAAACACAACTGGAAAAAAGGATAAACGCGTACATAAAAGAGCTTGATCAATGTATCGCCTTACTTTCCGATCACCGGTAAGTTCATATCCGTTTTACCAGGCGCATTTTTTGTTCCTCCGAGTCGCAGGACAATTCCAGCAGGTAAATACCATATGGTAATTCGTTCAGCCCATCCCAGGAGATGTGTTTTTGGGTGGGTGCGATATCCGTTTCAAGGATACTGCATACTTTTCCTACTTCGTCTTTTAATACTGCTTTTAATTTTAAGCCGGCATTGGCTAATTCGAGTGTGACGGTGTCAATGAAGTTTTGTGTTCGTACTTTTGCAAGCATGGTTTCAAAGGATTACTGATTAATAATGCAGGATTGATTCCGCAACCATTATTTTTATGGGCATAAACGATCCTGTGTTTATAAGATGTGAATAAATTTAAACATAATTATCTGCAAATGCAAGAGCTCATAACGGTCAATGTGGCCATCGGCGACAGAACCTACCGCATAAAGATCAATAGGAACGATGAAGAACAGGTGCGAAAAACCCTGAAAATAATCAACGATAAGATCATTGAGTTTAAAACCGAATTTGCCGGGAAGGATATGCAGGATTATATATCTATGGTGTTGCTGTGGTATGCAACGCAGGCCCAGAGCGGAAAAGAGACGGTACTGGAAAAAGACCTGGAAGAAGTGTTCAGGCGTATGGACGAACAGTTGAATAAAACCCTTGAAGGGTAAAATAGGGCTGAATGACATCCTGCACAGCGCAACCTTCCCGGGAAAAAACCGGTTCGGGCCGCCTGCGCTGTTCGTCAAAACTTATCAAAAGGTAACAGATTTTTTTTGGAGGGTTATATCCTTTTTACAAGGGAAAGGACCTCCTTGTGATCTTCATTGGTGAGTTCCAGGGTATATTCTCCATAAGGCAGGTCGTTGAACCCACTCCAGCAGAAGGTCTTCAATCCCGGTGCAAATTCCGTTGTTAGCGTGCTGCAAACTTTTCCTTCACCATCCAGCAGGGTGGCGCGGAATAATGATGTTTCCCCCAGGTCAAATATCAGGGTGTCAATAAATGACCGTGTTTTCAGTTTAGCTTTCATTCTTGTAACTTTATCCGGTACAAAATTACACTTAGTATTTCATGGGGGCAATCACTTATACCTGTGAAAACAGGCGGTTGAACGAAATCTATGAAGCAGATAATCGGGAGCATTATCAAATATCAATCCTGGCCGGATAGAATGAAGTCCGCCAGCAGTTTCATACGGAAAAAGAGGTTACTCATCATCAGTGAAATATTGTTTTTCACCCCTTTAAAAGTGCCGGCATTCATTTTCCGGATATTCCGGAGCTCCACCACTTTTTCATCTATTTTGTCGGTCAGCCTTTCGGCATCCCAACCTTCGTATTTTTTATTTCTTTCGTCCTGGATATGCTCCGGTAAAATTTTCCCGCTTCTCAGTTTCTTAAAGGAAAAGTTATTCTTCACAGCCTCCTGGAAGGCGTCATTGCTCAGCAATTCTACAATGGTATCAAAGGAGGCATTATTAAGGAACCCGTTTCTGAATACATTCAGGTTGTTTCTGAGTTCTTTTATCAGTTGCTTTTTATGAATATTATTGGTCTGCGACTTTTTCTGCAAAAAAGCGATCAGTTCTTTCAGCGGTGTTATTCCGGATTTTAACCATTCCATTTCCATAAACTAAATTTAGCAGATTTTGTCAAACCATAATTTTATAACAGCACAAAAAATAATGTTACTTTCAGGGTGAAAATGTAAACATATGCTCACCAGGGCAGATATTGAACAATATTTTATTGCTGAGAAAAACGCGGCGGTCTTCATGATGCTGGCCGGCGCCACCGCCATTTTGGCTGCCATTGTTCTGTTGGTGTTTTTTAAAACGGGGCTGACCAGGGGGATGGCGGCAGGGTTTGTGGTGCTGGGCCTGTTACAGCTTTTCCTGGGTTATTCGGCATACAGCAGGGAAGAGGCACTGAAAAACCGGCGGATAGAAGCGGTATATTCATTTGACCTGGATCCCGGGAAGCTCAAAACAAAAGAGCTTCCTGAAGTGGTAAGATCCGTGCGTGCTATTCAACGTTTTTTGATAATAGAAGGTGTCATTCTGATGGTCGGCGCATTTCTCTGGATATATTACCGGCAGGGTAATCCTTTGCTGGCAGGGGTGGGCATTGCCTTAGTTATAGCCGGATTGATCATGACCGGTACCGAATATTTTGTGTACCGCCATAATAAAATCTACCTCCGCCAGCTCGAAATATTCACGGCAAAATAACCCGGCAACAGCAATATTTTAACATTTCCGAAATGTTTCGTATTTCAGGAAAAAACTTTAGTTTTGATCTACTAAAGTTTTCGTAATTCAAAAATCAAAACATATGTCCACACTTTTGTACAAGCTTACATTAAGCTTTCTATTAACTTCAGCGGCTGTTCTTGTTTCCCGGGACACCCGCTCGCAGGATACAAAGGAAAAAGAAATAATCATCCGGAAAAAGGCTGGAAGCGATGATAAAATGACCATCGTGATAGACGGGGACAAGGTAACCATGAATGGGAAAGACATTACGGAACTGGGTGATATCAATGTGGATGTGGATGTTGTTCAGCGGAATGTAGACCTGATGCAGCGAAAGGCCGAGAGAATGCAAAGGAATGCGGAGCGGGCACAGAGAAACCTGGAGAGAATGAACTGGACGTTCAGGTCCGGGGAGGGGTTTGCTTTTGCGCCGGTGCCACCGATGCCTCCTATGCCGCCCACTCCTCCGGGCGTGTATGCGCCCTGGGCGGATACCATCCTGTTTGAAAGCAAAGCCAGGCTGGGGGTGTACACTGAAAAGAATGACAGGGGCGCCAGAATAACCGAAGTGGTTGATAACAGTCCCGCCAAAAAAGCCGGGCTGGCAAAGGATGATATTATTGTAGCGGTGGGTAAGACGGATATTACCGATCCTTCTTCTCTTTCAGAAGCTATCGGCAATATGAAAGCCGGCGATGAAGTGGAAATAAAATATATCCGCGGTAAAAAACAACAAAAAGTGACGGCGAAACTCGACAGTCATTCCCGATCTGCGGTGGCAAGGTCATTTTATTTTAATGACCTGGGAGATAAGATGGCACGGGAGTTTGAATACTTTGGAGAAAACTGGAACAGACCGCAGCTCGGCATCCGCATACAGGATACAGAGGAAGGAAAAGGAGTGAAAGTGCTGGACCTGGAGCCGGAATCGCTGGCCGCTAAAGCCGGAATTGAAAAAGATGACCTGGTTACCGCAATTGATGGTAACGAAATCAATAGTACGGATGATGCCCGCCGGGAGTTGTCGAAGGTAAAAGCCAAATCAGCCTATACTGTCCGTTTGCTTCGTAAGGGTACTGTGAAGGAAGTGGAAATTAAAGTGCCCAAAAAATTAAAGACGACCAATCTTTAACGGGTTTATTACAGGGGTTAGCAACATAGAAGACAACCTGTGTAGATCCGGGGGCTTTAAAAACAGCTATTGATAAACACCTGAGGCGACTGAATGATGATTATGCCGTTGAACGCAAAAGCGCGTTTAAAGGATGTATTTGTGACAGTGCTGCCGGAAAAGGAGTTTATGAGCTTTATGGAGGCAAACGGGTAAACTGAGTGGGCAGCATTAATTTCCGCGTGTAATGAAAGGGCAACTCCCGGAAGACTGGCAGGCTTTTTCTAAGCAGCAGGTTTGTTGGTTACAACCCGGGCAATGACTAAGCGCTGAAACTCAAGCGGGGCAGACCCCGTTCTGTAATATGTAGTATATTTAGCGGGCTTTTCTTGTTCCGGCGCAATAATAAATATTAGTCCCCATGCGAAAAATCTGTTTCTTCTTAATTGTTATTTTTCTCACGTCTTATAAGAAACCTCCCGGGTTTGTGATAACAGGATATATCACCGGGATTACAGACAGTACACAGGTAATGTTACAAAATATCAGTACAGGTGAATACCTTGACAGCGCATTTGTTAACAAAAGCAGGTTCCGGTTCAGTGGAAAATTACCTGATGCTCCTGAAGAGTTGAGAATAATTTCCGGACTTAAAGAGCTTCAAAAAGGGAACCTTTTTTATACGGATTTACTTATCGGCAACGAAACAGTTCAGGTAGAAGGCGATATTTCAGACATGCCTCATAACATTAGTACGACGGGCTCTCCTATTCAGAAAAAAGCTGAAAGTTATAATAAGCAGCTCCATGCCTGGAACCTAAGGCTGAGTAGAGAGAAAGCAAGGTTGAAGCTCTTTCCGGACAGTGTTAACACGGTTGAAAAAAAACAGGCAGTTGCAAGCGTAAAAGAACTCGGAGATTCTCTGGAGATATGGAAGACCAGTTTTATTAAAGACAACTTTAACTCGTACATAGCGTTGGTACTGTACAATTACCGCCGTGATTTTCAGGTTGATACATTAAAGAAACTGTACAACAACTTATCGGGTGAATTGAAGCATAGTAAATTTGGCAAGTCAATACTTACTCAGATCAATTTTCCCAAACCGGGGCCGGGAGATCAATACAATGATTTTGAAGCAATAAATACAAAGGGTAATGCTCTCAGGCTTTCAGAAATAGAAAATAAATATATCCTGCTACAATTTGCAGGTGTCGGTTGCTACTGGAGTCACATATCTATGTCAGAGTTGAGGCGGCTGAGCCGGGAGTACAAAGACTCTGTATCGTTTGTAAGTTATTTTATAAATGACAAGACCACATGGCTAAATGCTTCCGAAACCGATAGTTTAACATGGTTAAGTATTTGGAGCGAAGGAACCAAATATTCTGATGCCTGCAGTAAATACTCTGTAACGGGCACACCGACATTTGTCCTGATTTCTCCTGCTAAAAGGGTTATTTCAACGTGGTTCGGATATGAAGACGGGATCGTGGAAAAGGAGATCAAAAGGGCATTGTCTGTCGGACCTGTATTTTCGCCATTATAAAGCAAAGTATTTTTAACGGCCACAAATATTGCTTCAGGCGCAGGCAGACGCTTCCCTGTCGTGGTAGTTCCGTCCGGCAATGCAAAACAAAGTCCCTGGGTACTGTTGCTTATACCTCTTAGAATTCGGCATTTTTAGGTGTTCTCGGAAAAGGGATCGCGTCGCGGATATTGCTCATGCCCGTTACAAACTGTACCATCCTTTCGAAACCCAGTCCAAACCCGGCATGCGGCACGGTACCGAAACGGCGGGTATCCAGGTACCACCAAAGCTCTTCGGTGGATACATTCATTTCCTTCATCCGCTGCTCCAGTTTGTCCATCCGCTCTTCTCTTTGCGAACCCCCTACAATTTCCCCGATGCCCGGCGCCAGGATGTCCATAGCGGCAACGGTCTTTCCGTCCTCGTTCTGCCGCATATAGAAGGCTTTTATTTTTGCCGGATAATTGGTGACGATCACCGGCTTTTTAAAATGTTTTTCTACCAGGTAACGTTCATGCTCACTCTGCATATCAATGCCCCATTCTACCGGGTACAGGAACTTTTTCTTTTTGTAAGGAGTGGATTGCAGCAGGATGTCAATAGCCTCGGTGTAGGTGATCCTTTCAAACGGGTTGTCTACCACGAATTTCAGTTTCTCTATCAACCCGAGTTCGCTTCTTTTATCCTGCGGTAACTGTTTTTCTTCCTCTGCAAGCCGCTGTGCCAGGAACTCAAGGTCTTCGCTGTTATGTTCCATTACATAGCGGATAATGTATTTGATAAAAGCTTCGGCCAGGTCCATATTATCTTCCAGGTCGCAGAATGCCATTTCCGGCTCTATCATCCAGAACTCCGCCAGGTGCCTGGGGGTATTGGAGTTCTCCGCCCGGAAGGTGGGGCCGAACGTATAGATCTCACCCAATGCGGTAGCCGCCAGCTCACCCTCCAACTGCCCGCTTACCGTCAGGTTGGTAGCGCGGCCGAAAAAATCCTCTTTGAAATTAACCGAACCATCTTCGTTCCTGGGTGGGTTGTCGATAGGCAACGTGGTAACCCTGAACATCTCGCCTGCCCCTTCGGCATCGCTGGCGGTGATGATGGGCGTATGCAGGTACACGAACCCCCTTTCGTTGAAAAACTTGTGAATAGCGAATGCCAGCGCATGCCTGATGCGGAAGATAGCGGCAAAAGTGTTGGTCCTGAAGCGCAAATGAGCTATTTCCCTCAGGAACTCAAGGCTGTGCTTTTTGGGTTGAAGCTTGTATTCTTCGGGGTCGCTGTCACCCAAAACTTCTATGGTTTCCGCTTTAAGTTCCAGCTTTTGTCCTTTGCCAAGAGAGGGGATCACCGTTCCGGTCACTTTAAGCGCAGCAGAAATGGTGAAGCGTTTCAGCAGGGATTCGTCAAATTTCCCCAGTTCGGCCACCACCTGTATATTGGCATTGCACGAACCGTCATTCAGCGCTATAAACTGATTGTTTCTAAAGCTACGAACCCAGCCCATTACCGTCACCTGTTGGTTCTCAGGTTCGGATTTCAGTAAATCCCTGATTTTTATTCTCTGGTTGAACATATATTTTTTTTAAAAAAGCCGTTATAACCGCGGCAAATGACATTTTTTTTACCGGACGGCAAAGATAGGAGGTAATTTTTTTTTAGTTTTCAGAAAATAAATGTAACATTGCCACTGGAATCTAACTGATCAGTTCTTATTTTTGCTCCAGGATTCTATCAGGTTTAGTCATTCCGCACCAATTTTCATTCAACCAAAAATTACATTTCAACGTTTCTCTTCCAACGATTTCGTTTTTGATGAGAACCACTATTTAGTATTTATTTCTACTTCTATGTACGACATTCTGCAATTGAACGACATGCTCGTTCCTGAACTGCTTGATATTGCTGAGCAATTAGGTATAGCTAATGCAAAAAAACTGGACAAGCAGGAGCTTATATATAAAATATTGGACAAGCAGGCTTTGGAAAACAGCGATACAAAGTCCACCGGCGAAAAACCCAAACGCAAAAGGGTGGTAAAGACTTCTACGGCCAATATTACTGAGGAAGCCATTGTGGAAACGGAGGAACCCAAACCTGCCACTGCCGGCAGGAAGAAAAAATCCGAACCTAAATCCAATGACAAAAATGACAAGAAGGTTATAAAAAAGGCAAAATCCGAACCGGAGGTGGAGTCTGCTTCCGAACCGGTGGAAGAAGAAATGGCGCTTGAAGCTGAATCTGCTGTTGACGTGGCAGAGTTGAGCGAAATGACGGAAGAGCTCCCCGTAGAGAAGAAGCCTTTTTTCAATAAAAAAGAACAGCTCTTCAATATAGAGTTTGACGGAGTGGTAATGAGTGAAGGCGTACTGGAAATGATGCCGGACGGTTATGGCTTCCTGAGAAGCAGTGACTATAACTATCTGTCATCCCCCGATGATGTTTATGTTTCTCCCTCCCAGATAAAACTGTTCGGATTAAAAACAGGAGATACCGTCTCCGGTTCTGTTCGCCCACCCAAAGAAGGAGAAAAATATTTTGCCCTGCTGAAAGTAGAGTATATTAACGGAAAATCACCGGAAGAAGTAAGAGACAGGGTTCCTTTCGACTATCTGACACCGTTGTTCCCATACGAAAAACTGAATCTGTTTACATCGCCCTCATTATACAGCACACGCATCATCGATCTCTTTTCCCCTATTGGTAAAGGACAGAGAGGACTGATAGTGGCGCAACCCAAAACCGGTAAAACGGTTCTGTTAAAAGATGTTGCCAATGCTATTGCAGAAAATCATCCTGAGTGTTATCTGATGATCGTGCTGGTGGATGAAAGGCCGGAAGAGGTAACAGATATGGAAAGAAGTGTGAAAGCGGAAGTAATTGCTTCTACTTTTGATGAGCCGGCTGAAAAGCACGTGAAAGTATCCACGATTGCACTGCAGAAGGCCAAGCGATTGGTAGAATGCGGACACGATGTGGTGATATTGCTGGACTCTATTACCCGTTTGGCAAGAGCGCACAATACGGTAGCGCCGGCCTCCGGTAAAGTGTTGTCGGGCGGTGTGGAAGCCAACGCGATGCAAAAACCCAAACAATTCTTCGGCGCGGCGAGAAAAATTGAAAATGGCGGATCCCTGACCATCCTGGCGACGGCATTAATTGATACCGGCTCTAAAATGGATGAGGTGATCTTTGAAGAGTTCAAGGGAACCGGTAATATGGAACTGCAGCTTGACAGGCGACTGGCCAACAAGCGTGTTTACCCTGCTATCGACCTGGTAGCATCTTCCACCCGGCGCGAAGATCTGTTGCTGGATAAAGATGTGCTGAAACGTATGCACCTGCTCAGGAACTACCTGGCGGATATGAATACGGAAGAAGCCATGAGCGAATTGCTGAAAAGAATGCGGGGTACCAAGGACAACTACGAGTTTCTTGCCAGCATGAACAGCTAATAATCTGTTTCCTTCTGATAGAGCATTGCCTCAGCGTTCAGCGCTGAGGCAATTTGCTTTCCGGGGGATGATACAGACGTTCCCGAAAAATGTTGTGTCCCGGGAATGTTTGCAGATATATTCTATTCTGTTGGAGGATGATACAGGAATCACCGCATCGATTCTCACCTGCCGGGAGTGTCGCCCGCCGGTTCAGCAAATTACCTGCTTCACTGTCAGGGTGTCGTCGAAAACTACAAACTCAGCCGCGAAGCCAGGAGCAATTTTCCCGTAACGGGTTGGGGTTTTCAGTAGTTCCGCCGGGTAGGTAGAAGCCATCCGCAGCGCTTCTTCGAGCGGGATGCCGGCATGTTGAATCACATTTTTAACTGACTGCATCATTGTTAAAGACGATCCCGACAGGGTGCCATCGGGAAGCGTATAGCGGTCTCCTTTAAAAATATGCTGATACCCTCCCTGGTCGCTGTTGGTTACGGCGTCGGTGATAAAGAAAAGCCGGTTGCCCATTACCTGCTTACTGATCTTCAGGGAAACGAAGTCCACATGCACTCCATCCGCTACGATGCTGGACTTTACTCCCGGGTTATTATAAATGGCTCCCACAAGGCCGGGTTCCCTGCTTTGAAAGGGGGACATGGCATTGAACAGGTGAGTGGCGGTGGGGATGCCGGCGGCAAATCCCTTTTGCGCCTCTTCGTAAGTAGCATTGCTATGTCCTGCTGATACTATAATTCCGTTGTCAATGAGCAGGTGGATTATTTTGTCGTCACAGATTTCCGGGGCAAGGGTGATCATTTTAAATATCCCTCTTCCTTTTTCCAGGAGCATCTTCACTTCCTCTTCAGTAGGTTTTTTTACATATTTTTCAATATGCGCTCCTTTTTTAACCGGGTTCATATAGGGGCCTTCAAGATGCAACCCGAGCAGGCCTTTTCCACCCTGCTGCCAATAGTCCCTTACCGCGTCCATTCCCTGCAAAAAGATTTCAATACTGTTGGTCGCCATAGTGATCATAAACTGCGAGCAACCCCCGCCAAGACAATAGTTATAGGTATGGGCAATTGCCTCCGTACCCGGATGGGCGGAGAACAAATGGTTGTTGGCGCCGTAGATCTGAAGATCAATAAATGCCGGGGCGATATTTAATCCGTGAAGGTCTTCTGCGTTTTCTGAGACATTGTCTTCGTCTACAATTGATCTGATGAGGCTACCCTGTGTTACAATCGCTTTGCCCGTGAGTGTTTCGGAGCCGGTAAAGATCCTGCAGTTCCGGTAAATAACTGTATTACTCATTTTAAATAATTATCCTTCCAGCAGAAAACGATCTCCATCCTTCCAGAAGGGAAACCTTTCCCTGGTTTCGTGTAATGTTTTTTTGTCTAAAATATGCGTGCTTATGTCTTCGCTATCCTCCTTGTGATACAGGATGGATCCCAATGGATCAATGATCATGGAGTCGCCGCTGTGATAGATATTATTGCCGTCGTTGCCTACCCTGTTCACACCCACTACATAACTCTGGTTCTCTATCGCCCGTGCCTGCAGCAGGGTTTTCCAGGCCTGGTTTCGCCGTTGCGGCCAATTGGCCACATAAATTAACACATCATATTCGGGAGTGTCCTGAGTGGTTTGGCGTGCCCATACGGGAAACCGCAGATCATAACAAACCTGGAGGTTGACCTTCCAGCCTTTTACGGAAGCGACCAGGCGTTTATTTCCCGGCAGATAGTGTTTGTCTTCGCCGGCATAGGAAAAAAGATGCCGTTTGTCATAATAACCATAGGCGCCGTTAGGGAGCATCCAGATCAGCCGGTTGTAGTAATGCCCGTTTTCAGTGATGATGAGACTACCTGTTATGATCATGCGCTTTTTGATGGCCATGTCCTTCATCCAGGCAATAGTATCTCCATCCATGGTCTCGGCTAAAGGTTCGGGATTCATGCTGAAGCCGGTGCTGAACATTTCGGGTAAAACAACAACTTCGCCGGCGGCAACAGATTCAATCTTTTCCTGCAACATTTGGAGGTTGGAAGCCTTGTCTTCCCAGAAAAGCCGTGTTTGAATTATAGTAACTGAAAGCGTTGACATGACAGGAACTTGATAGCCCTGCAAGCTAAACTATTTACTGCATTTTTTAGCCGATACCCGCGTTGTTAATAAAATTGACGAGCGCCGCCGTATTTTTCAGATTTAGTTTTTTCAGGATATTATGCCGGTGAACCTCCACCGTTTTCAAAGTAATATCCAGTTGTTCTGCGATTTCCCGGGAAGACTGCCCTTGCTTGATAAGGTCAATAATTTCCACCTCTCTTTGCGACAGCAGGTTAATATCAGGCTGCTGGCTGTCTTCCAGCATTTGTTCCGAAAGGATAGATTTGACTTCGTTGCAGACATATTTCTTGCCTTCCGCCACTTTGCAGATGGCATTGATCATCTCTTCTTTTGAAGAGTTTTTTGTAATATATCCAACGGCTCCCATCTGCAGCATTTTTTTGGCATATGCTGGTTGGGAATGCATTGATACACCAATTATCTTTGGATGGGTTGAGGTTTTCAGGATCTCCTTGGTAGCCTCAAAGCCGTTCATGGGGCTCATGTTAATGTCCATTAATATAATATCGGGATTCTTTTTTTCTGAAAGCTGAATGGCTTCTCTGCCGGTATCGGTTTCGGCAATTACCTGGAAACGGGAGTCGCTGTTAAGGATAAATGACCATGTATCCCTGATTAGTTTATGGTCGTCAACAATAAGAATTGTAATCTTCTTTTCTAATGGCGTATGAAATTGCATCAGATAAGGTTTTATCGTAAATAAATACTAATAGGAACAAACTTACGGGTGAATTTCTGTAGGGTTCCGTTTTGGCAAAAGGGTAAAGAATAATATTTCCAAAAACAAATACCAAACAATATTAGCAAATCTTGTTAAGAAATAATAATGAATACCTGAATTTTTTTAAGTTTCTGCAGAGATAATATAAACAATATCTGGCTTCCGGCAGGCTCAAAAGAGATAGTTTTTCTTATTTTGCAACTGGTTTAAATTATTAAAACAACTATCTTATGTCTTCACACGAAACACAGGCGAAGAATATTGCCGCTATTCTGAAAACGTTTCTCCGGGTGACGAATTAACAAAAACTCAGGGGATACGATGAAACGAAAGCAATTTTTATCTTCTATTGTGTCCGCAGGGTTTATTCCTGCAACAATCCAAAATGCCGGCACAGGGGAGTTTCAGCAGGTCTTAGTTGTGCCACCAGCGTTAAACCGGGGAGATACCATAGGAATAACATCCCCGGCAGGATTCATTACTCCTGACGACCTGCAGCCGGCGATCCGGCAATTGGAAGCTTGGGGGTTTAAGGTAAGGTTGGGCAACACGATCGGAAAAAGAGATTTCAGTTTTGGAGGAAGCGATGAGGAACGAAGCCGGGATTTTCAGCTACTGCTGGACGATGCTGCGGTAAAAGCGATCCTTTGCGCCCGCGGTGGCTACGGGACCGTTCGGATAATAGACAAAATAAACTTTAGCCGATTAGCCGGCAAACCGAAATGGATCATAGGGTTCAGTGATATAACCGTATTACATTGTCATATAAACGCCAATTTCAGGGTGGCGACAGTACACTCAAAAATGTGCAACAGTTTTCCAGGGGATCCGGCAGGGGCAGATAGGCTGCAGACTGAAACCATTGCCTCGATAAAAGATGCCATAACAGGCGTGAAAATGAAATATACGGCGCCTTTAAACGAGCGGAACAGAACCGGTGTTTCAGAAGCAACATTGATAGGAGGCAATCTGAAAACCATAGAAAACCTTTCGGGAACTAAATCTGAAATTAAAACAGCCGGTAAGATCCTGTTTCTTGAAGACGCGGGCGAATATCTCTACAGCGTGGATCGTATGTTCTGGAATCTTAAACGAACCGGCAAGCTGGCACAGTTAAAAGGACTGATCATAGGCGGATTCAGGATAAAACCGGATGAGCCGGGAGAAGAATTTGGCAGAACGCTTTATGAGATTGTGGAAGAAGCAGTGAAAGAGTACGATTATCCCGTTTGTTTCGACTTTCCGGTGGGGCATCAGAAAAATAACTATGCGATAAAATGCGGTACTCTGCATAGGCTTAGTGTAACAAAAAATAAGGTAGAACTGGCAGAAGTATGATATTATGATACAATTACCACCATATCTGAAAGAAGGGGATACGATCGGTATTACCTGCCCGGCGGGGTATATGGCCCGGGAGAAGGTAGAAACATGCATTGCCACCCTGCGCCGCTGGGGATACAATGTAAAAACAGGGAGTACCGTTGGCGGTAGTTCGCGCACTTATTTTTCAGGTACGGATGCGGAGCGGCTGCATGATTTTCAACAAATGCTCGACGACAATTCCGTTAAGGCGGTATTATGCGGACGGGGCGGATATGGAGTAAGTCGCATTATTGATTTCGCCGATTTCAGGAAATTCAGAAAGCATCCAAAATGGGTAATTGGCTTTAGCGATATTACCGTACTGCACTCCCATATCAACAGCCGTTGTAAAGTAGCTACACTGCATGCGCCGATGGCGGCGGCATTTAATGATGGGGGGAACAAAAGCCGGTATGTGTTGTCGCTTCGGGATGCCCTCCGGGGAAACAAAGCCAGCTACAGTTCTGCTACGCACAGACTTAACCGTTTGGGAATAACAAAAGGCCGTTTAACGGGTGGAAACCTGTCTTTACTGGCGCATCTTATCGGCACCCCGTCTGATGCAGATACCACCGGTAAAATTTTGTTTATAGAAGATGTGGGAGAGTATCTCTATAGCGCGGATCGTATGCTGCTACAGTTGAAGCGGGCGGGTAAACTTAGCCGGCTGAACGGATTGATCGTGGGCGGGTTTTCGGATATGAAAGATACAGAGAGACCGTTTGGAAAAACTATTTATGAGATAGTGAAGGACGCGGTGGCTGAATACAACTATCCTGTGTGCATGAATTTTCCGGTTAGTCACACCAAACGCAACTATGCATTAAAATGCGGAGTGGAGTATTTACTGGATACCGGCAAAAAAAAGGTAACACTTGAGGAATTGTAACATCCCGCGGGCAACCCTGAAATTATCATCCCTATTGTTTTGTTATTATCGAAGAATGACCTTTTCCGCTCTCGTCAATGATCTGCACAAAATAAATTCCCTTATTCCAGGATCCCCCCTCTCTGATTTCAAGCTGGTTGTTACCGCTGACCACGGCATGTTTTTTATGATACAAAATATGCCCGGTTGTAGCCGTTACTATTACGGAAACACTACTTTTTCCCGGAGCGGTATAGGCGATACTGAAATGCTGCAGGAAAGGATTCGGAAACATCCGGTAAGCGGCAGCGGTACGGGCCCCGGTAAGTCTTACGGTTTTGACATCGGAATACTTTTGGGCGCCGTCGGGGGTTAGTGCCTTTATCCTATAATAAACAGTTGTGGCTTCAGGTGTAAAAAAGTCCTTAAAACTATTTTGATCTTCAACGGTTGTCAGATAGGTAAAATCTTTTCCGTTCAAACTGCGTTCTATTTCAAATGTAGTTACTTCATCTGATTGCAACGACCAGTTTAATACCGGAGTATTTTCAGACAATACTACGGAAAAGCTGTTCCATTGTACCGGCAATATGATATGGGGTGCATATTCAAGTGAACAACCATAATTGGAGGGGGTGAGTGTATCCGGAGCGGCAATGATCGCATAAAAAGCGCTTGCGTGTACGGTTCCCCATTGGTTGTCGAATATCCTGGCAGTGCTGACACGATTGACGGTATAAATCCTCAACTGGTCGCTGGTAGTGGTGTTTATCCCAACCGAGGCGCCGCCGCCCAGGGTGCTTGCACCGGTAATGTACATGTTACCATTGCCCCTGATGTGTCCGTAGTTGGTAAAGGCAACGGTTTTGATCACGCCGTTTCCCGAATTCGTTATGGTAGCATGGTTGGTAAAGGAAGAGTTGTTGGTGGCATTGGATGCCCAGATCAACCCGCTGTTATATACTGTTGGATTATAAAAAGTAATTCCTTGTTGTGAAATAGTGCGGCAGGTGTTGGTAAAAACAGTGTTTCCTGAAAAAGTGATGGATCCCGCTGCAAAAAATAACCCGCTGTTTGTTACCTGTCCATTGCTTATACTGAAGTTGCCACCCATTGAAATAGCCATAGTATTATGAATAGTAGAGGAAGAGTTTACATTGAAACTGCCTGAAATATTTACCTGTCCGTTATTCTGGAAATAACTGCTGGAATTGATGGCAAAATTTCCGGCGAAGCTAAGAGAAGCATCATGATAATTATAGATGCTTGCTTCACTGTTCACCGCGGCACTCCCGGTAAAGGTTACTGTACCATAATTATATAACTGAAATCCGGCGCCTGAATTCAAATTGGGTAAAATGGCAGTTCCGTTAACGATGTACCTGCTCCTGTATCCGTTAATAGCAGCCGGTTGAAAACTGGCGCCTGCGGCCACCGTGATCTTTGTGTTGGCTACCCAGCAATTGATAGTGCCTGTGTAGGTACCGGAAGCTATGTAAAGGCTGTCTCCGGCGGCGAATGTATAGTTAGCCGAGTTGCCGTTATTGACATATGTACTTTGGGCGGTAGCAAACAATGTGTTTAAGCAAACGACCCAAAAAACTGTAATAATTCTTTTCATAACTCCCGTTTTCGGGTTAACAATTTGGTCTTTTTCAAAGGTTAGCTTACGGCTGATACCGATAAGTAATGCAAAAATATACGGCAGATCAGGGGAAACACTTATTTTTAGATGTAAAACCATATAAAGTCGGTGTAAACACTTATTTGCCCGGTAGAGAGATATCTGGTTTTCAATAGCCGGCTATAATCGTCCTTATCAGGGTGTTCCTGATATTTGCAGCTAATCGGTTATCATTTGTTAATTTAGAATGTATATGCAGCAAAACAGCCAGTTTATGACCCTGGATGAGTTTACGATCCAGCAGCTCAGAATGTTTCCCCATGCTACGGGAGAACTATCAGGATTACTGAGGGGGATAGGGTTGGCTGCCAAAAGAGTTAACTACGAAATAAACAGGGCGGGAATTGCCGATATTCTTGGTGCTGAAGGCGGCAGGAATATACAGGGAGAAGAAGTGCAAAAGCTGGATGTATATGCCAATAATGTATTTAAAGAGGTATTACGCGCAGGGATCAACTGCGCGGGTGTGGCATCGGAGGAAGACGAGGAGATTACGGTGTTTGACGACGCTAGGAGCAACCGCTCCAAATATGTATTGCTGATGGATCCGGTTGACGGTTCGGGCAATATAGATATTAATATTACTATCGGAAGTATCTTTAGCATATATAAACGGGTTTCAGAACTGGGAAAACCGGCTGAGCTCCGGGATTTTTTACAGCCCGGAACCCGGCAGGTGGCCGCCGGTTATGTTCTGTATGGTTCCTCCACTATCCTGGTGTATGCTACACGCAGGGGCGTGAATGGTTTTACACTCGACAATGCGATAGGTGAATTCTATCTCAGCCATCCCGATCTCAGGTTTCCGTCGCATGGTCCGTTTTATTCTTTTGATAACCGCTACTACCATTTTATAGAAGAAAAACTAAGGGCTTATGTTGACTTCTGTATTTCTCCCGAAAATAAATCAGGTCCCTTGTGGAACCGTTATTACGGATGTATGGTAGCAGATACTCACCGTAACCTGTTAAAAGGCGGAGTTTTCTTTTATCCCGCTGTTTCGGACAAGCCCAATGGGAAACTGCGTTTGTGCTATGAATGCAACCCGATGGCTTTTATTACGGAAATCGCGGGAGGTAAAGCCACGGATGGCAACGGCCGGACGCTGGAAATACAACCTGATCATATTCACCAGCGTTGTCCCTTCTTTGTCGGCTCGGCGGACATGATAGATGAACTGATGGGTTTTATGCAGAAATGAGTTTTCTATGGTAAGGAAATTATCTCATCGCCTTCGTTGACTCTAGTAAAACCTTCCTATGAGCGGATGGTCTACGATTGTTCTTTTGATTTGCTGAGGATTAATGATCCCCTGTTTTGCATACACGATCTTTCCCCCGGGCTCCACAATGATGGTGTAAGGAAGTCCGCCTGCCCATTTTTTATCAATGGCGTCCATTAATTCATATTTATCCGGGCCGTTAAAAATGTAGTTCTTGTTGGATGCCTGCTTATCCTTCAGAAATTTCAGCGCTTTTTCCTGCCGGTGTTCTTCGTCGGCGCTGATGCTGATAAATTCGAAGTCCCTGCCGCGAAACATGCGATTGATGGTGATGAAATCAGGAAACTCTTTTATACAGGGTCCACACCAGGTTGCCCACACATTTATTAACCGCAGTTTATCGCTGTTGTTTTTTAATAGGTTTTTTACTCCCTCGGCATCAATTTGCTCCAGGGTGACTGGTTCTTTTGCCCACTCCGCCGCCAGTTTTTCCTGGTAACTGTTTTTTTCGGTCCATTTTACGGAACAGCCGAACACCCTCGTGGTGGGTACAGCTACGGCTTTGCCGGCTAAAAGAGATTCTATGGCATCTATCGTATTAAAGTTGTTGGGAGTCTTCGCCGGGTTTTCAACGTCGTCTATACGTCCCTGGTAGCGCAGCTTCCGGTTGGCGTCAAAAATGAAAACATGAGGAGTAGCTACGGGTCCGTAGGCCCGGGAAATTTCCTGGCTATCACCGTCGTACAGGTAGGGAAACAGGAACTGCTTTTCCTTAGCCCTTATTTTCATTTCTTCAAACGAATCACTCAGGTCGGAGTAACCTAATTCATTTAATGTAATTGATTTTGGATCATTGGGGCTGATGGCTACTACTGCCACTCCCTTGTTTTTATAGTTTTCATGGAGCTTTATGATCCGGTCTTCGTAAGCTTGCGCGGTGGGGCAGTGGTTGCAGGTGAATATAACTACCAGGATTTTTTTATCACTGAAAGATGCCAGTGTGTAGGTTTTGTTGTCTACGCCTTTCAGTTTAAAATCCGGCGCACCGGCGCCGATCGCCAGGATAGCCTGTTCCTGCGCTTTTGCCGGAAAGGGAAAGAGCGCGGCAGACAACCCTACGGTACTCAGTATAAGAAAAAGGAGATTTTTTTTCATAACTGATTGTTTTTAACTGTTCTCGTGATACTAAAGATAAGAAATGCCCGTCCAAAGCGGACCGGTTTGTCATAAAGAAAATTTATTTGCAATTGACTATTTCTGTTTTACCTTCGCATCCGCGACAACAGAGATGGCACATCATACACACATCATATTATCTTTTACTCCCGGTATCACTACCACCACCATTATTACCCTCGTGTGAGGGTAAAAGTTTTGCATATAATCCATTGGGCTGTAATAGCTGCCAGAAAAAAAAGATAATTCCTTGTTCCATTATAAAATTACTATTCTCAAATAAAAATGTATGCAGGTACTGAAATTCGGAGGTACTTCGGTTGGAAGCGCTGATACCATCAAGCAGGTAATAGATATTGTAAAAAACAAGCTGGAAAAAGATAAAACGATCGTAGTAGTGTCTGCGCTGGGAGGTACCACGGATGCCCTGATCAATGCCGGCAACCTGGCGTCGAAAGGAGACGAGTCCTTCCGGCAGGAATTGCAGAAAATAGAGCAACGGCACCTGGAAGCGGTTAAACAACTGATTCCCGTTCAGCAACAGAGCAGCGTATTAAGTCTTGTAAAAAAGATCTGTAATGAAATAGAGGATGTTTGCACCGGCGCTTTTTTATTGAGTGAGCTTTCGGTGAAAACCAAAGACCGTGTAGTGAGTTTCGGTGAGCTCCTGTCTTCCCGGATAATAGCGGCTGCCTTCAACAACGCAGGCGTTGCCGCTGTCTGGAAAGACGCCCGGGAACTCATTCTTACCAATAGTAATTTTGGAAATGCGGTGGTGCAACCTGCGGAAACCAAAAACAGGATTACAGCGTTCGTAGCCGGTTGTAAGGAAAGTTTGATAATCATACCGGGGTTTATTGCGGCTAACTCATTAAACGAAACTACCACTCTCGGCAGAGGCGGTTCTGATTATACCGCGGCAATACTGGCGGCGTCACTGGATGCTTCTGTACTGGAGATATGGACGGATGTTTCCGGTATGATGACCGCTGACCCGCGCTGGGTAGGCGGTGCGAAAGTTATTCCTGCTATATCTTACCAGGAGGCAATGGAATTATCCCATTTTGGCGCTAAAGTATTATATCCTCCTACCATTCAGCCCGTTTTGGGAAAAGGTATTCCGCTGGTGATCAAAAATACATTTGCGCCCGGCGATGCGGGTACTTTTATTGGCAAAGACGTTGCCTCTAATGGAAATCCGGTGAGGGGAATATCCAGCATCAGTAACCTGGCACTTTTAAGCCTTGAAGGAAGCGGAATGGTAGGCGTTCCGGGTTTTTCCAAAAGGTTATTTGAAGCCCTGTCTTTAGCGGGTATCAACGTGATTTTGATTACACAGGGTTCTTCGGAACATTCCATATGTGTAGGGGTGGAAGCGCCCGCGGCCATCCGCGCCAAGGAAGTGATAGATTCGGCTTTTGCCGACGAAATCCGGATGGAAAAAGTATTTCCTTTAAGAATTGAAACAGAGTTGTCCATTGTGGCCCTGGTAGGAGAGAACATGAAAAGCCACCCGGGGATAAGCGGGCGCATGTTTGGGGTGTTGGGTAAAAACGGGGTGAATGTCCGGGCTATCGCGCAGGGGTCTTCCGAACGGAATATTTCCGCTGTAGTTTCTACCCATGATGTGAGGAAAGCGATCAATGTGCTGCACGAGGAATTTTTTGAAACTACCAGCAAACATATCCACCTGTTTATTGCAGGGGTGGGCAATGTAGGCAGCAAATTGCTGCAACAGTTGCAGCAGCAGTTAGCCTGGCTTTCCAGCGATTTACGCCTGAATATAAAAGTGATCGGACTGGCCAATAGCCGGAAGGTGCTGATCAGCGACGAGGGGATAGACCTCAGCAACTGGCAGGAGGCGTTGAAGAACGGAGAGACGCTTGGGCTGCAGGAGTATGTGAATACGATTATCAGCAAGAATCTCCGGAACGCCATTTTTGTGGATATTACCGCAAGCGATGCGGTTGCCGGCGTTTACGATCAACTGTTACAAAAAAGTATTTCAGTGGTTGCCTGCAACAAGGTAGCGGCGTCTTCTACATACGGATATTATAAAAAACTGAAAGACCTGGCACGGGCATATAATTGCCAGTTCCTGTTTGAAACCAATGTGGGAGCAGCTTTGCCGGTGATAGGCACGCTGAACGATCTGATGCGCAGCGGTGATAAAATAAACCGTATAGAAGCGGTGTTGAGCGGCACGCTTAATTTTGTTTTTAACAATTATGATGGCAGCAGGAGCTTTGCAGAGGTAGTGAAGCAGGCACAGGATGAAGGGTACACGGAACCGGACCCCAGGCTGGACCTGAGTGGAAAGGATGTGATGCGGAAGATCATGATCCTTGCCAGGGAATCCGGTGCGGAACTGGAAATGGAAGACATCGTTTGCAATGGCTTTCTGCCCGAAAGTTGTATGGAAGGAGATGTTGCCGTTTTCTATAAAGAGATGGAAAAGCAGGAGCCTCATTTTAAAAGCCTGTACGACAAGGCGGTGACTGCCGGTAGTAAGCTTAAATTTGTTGCCCGCTACGAGGATGGTAAAGCCTCCGTAGGATTGCAGCATATTCCACCACAGCATGACCTGTATCATTTGTATGGAAAAGATAACGTGGTATTGTTTTATACCGCCCGTTATCCTGAGCAGCCGCTGGTTGTGAAAGGCGCCGGTGCCGGCGCGGAGGTTACGGCTTCAGGGGTATTTGCCGATATTATACGGGCCACCGCGTTTTAGTTTACCGGTTGCAGGATCGACGGAATATTGCCATGCCCATTACGGTCAGCAATTCCTGAATCAGCAACCCCAAATATTGTGTTGACATGATAAAAGAAGAAAGCATTTTGACGGAGGATATTATTGAAAAGGCTGTTGCCGCGGCGGAGAACAGGCAATGTACGGTGCACGCACCGGGTACCGTAGCCAACCTGGTATGTGGCTTTGATGTGCTGGGGCTGGCTTTGAATGATCCATATGACGTGATGACGGTAAAATTGATAAAAGAGCCCACGGTAGTAATTCATAACAGGGATAATTACGGGTTGCCTACCGCACCCGAGAAAAATGTAGCCGGTGTTGCCTTACTGGAAATGATACGGCAACTGAACGGTAGTACGGGCTTTGATGTAACCATAGAAAAAAGGATCAAACCCGGAAGTGGTGTGGGGTCCAGCGCTGCCAGTTCAGCCGGTGCCGTAGTGGCTGCCAATAAGCTGTTGGGTAATATTTTTTCTTACCCGGACCTGGTGCAGATGGCAATGTTTGGAGAAAAGTTAGCGTCCGGGGTGAAACATGCGGATAATATTGCCCCGTGTATTTATGGGGGTGTTACGCTGATACGCAGCATCCATCCCCTGGATATCATCAGTGTGCCGTCCCCGCCGTTATTTGTTACCCTGGTGCATCCGCAGATAGAAGTTCGTACTGAAGACGCCCGGCAGATACTGAAGAAACAGATATTGTTGAAAGACGCTATCCGGCAATGGGGTAATATTGCCGCGCTGGTTACAGGATTTATGAAATCTGATTATGATCTGATCGGTCGCTCCCTGGAGGATGTATTGATTGAGCCTGTAAGGAGCATATTGATCCCGGATTTTGCCGAAGTGAAGGAAAGAAGCCTGTCGGCTGGCGCTCTTGGTGGCGGCATATCGGGTTCGGGACCTTCGATTTTTATGCTGAGCCGCGACGAAGAAACGGCTCTCCGCGTGGAAAAGGAAATGCAGGATGTTTATACAAAAACAGGAATAGAATATCATACCTATGTGACCACGGTAAACAGCGACGGTTGCACGGTAGTTAATGATTAATGACGGTTTTAAAACTTAGTGATGTTATACTATAGTCTTAACAAACAGGCGCCGGCAGTTGATTTTAAAAATGCTACCATCCGGGGGCAGGCTCCGGATAAGGGACTTTATTTTCCCGAAACATTACCGCGCATACCGGAAAGCTGGTTTAAGGACATAGAAAATAAAACGAATGAAGAAATTGCCTTCGAGGTGATCAAGCCCTATGTGGGAGAGGAAATTCCTGAAGCGGAATTGAGACGCATAGTAAAAGAAACGATCGACTTTCCGATACCGCTGGTTAAGGTAAAGGACCATATTTTTTCGCTGGAACTTTTTCATGGGCCTACGCTGGCATTCAAAGATGTGGGCGCCCGGTTTATGAGCCGTTGCCTGGGATATTTCGCTAAAGAAAGAAGTGAAAAGGTAACTGTGCTGGTGGCAACCTCTGGGGATACCGGCGGCGCGGTGGCTAATGGATTTTATGACGTGGATGGGGTGGAAGTAGTGATATTATACCCCTCAGGAAAAGTGAGTTCGGTACAGGAGAAACAGTTAACGACGCTTGGCAAAAACATACATGCACTGGAAGTACACGGCACTTTTGATGATTGCCAGCAGATGGTAAAACAGGCTTTTGCAGATGAATCTCTCACCGGCAAAAAATTTCTCACCTCTGCCAATTCTATCAACGTAGCCCGGTGGCTTCCGCAACAGTTTTATTATTTCTTTGCTTATAAACAATGGGCTGATAAAGCCAATCCGCCGGTAGTATGTGTACCAAGCGGCAATTTTGGGAATATATGTGCGGCAATGCTCGCGTTCATATCCGGGTTGCCGGTACGGCATTTCATTGCAGCCTGCAATGCTAACGATGTAGTGCCCCGTTATCTCTTCAGTGAGCAATACGAGGTAAGACCCGCCATAGCCACCATATCCAATGCGATGGACGTAGGCAATCCCAGCAACTTTGTGAGGGTTATGCAACTTTTCGAAAATAATTTTATTGATCTCAGGCATATGCTGTCCGGTTATACTATTACGGACGATGAAACACGTCAGACCATCAGCCGGGTGAAAAATGAAACCGGCTATCTTACAGACCCCCATGGCGCTGTTGCTTACCTGGCATTGCAGCGGTACCTGGATGAGCATCCGCAACAAAAAGGCTTTTTTGTGGAGACCGCTCACCCGGTTAAATTTTACGACGTAGTGGAGCCGGTGATCAATGAAAAGGTAGCCATTCCGGAATCGATAGCAGGCATACTGAACCTGCCCAAGAGGTCGACGGAAATGGAACCGGTTTATACAAAATTAAAAGAGTATTTGCTTTCGTAGCAAATACTCTGTATCTCTAAGTTCCCAAAGGGGTAATGCTTATCTTCCTTCTGCTTTCTGAATGGCTTTTTCTGCCCTGTCGAAAGCGGTTTTCACTTTGTATTTATACCATTTGTCTTTCAACAGTTTTCGCATGGCGTTATCAAAGTTGCGGGTGATCACCAGGTTGCTGAAGCCATGCACCCTGTCCATTGCGGAAGACAATGCCCTTACACTAACGGAATATCCACCGGTTACATACTGGATATAGTGCCAGTAGCCGGCAGGCATAAATATGGTTTCCCCAAAGCTGATGGTACAATCCCAGCCATTCGCATATTTCAGCGCCGGATATTTTTCAAAATCCAGGTTTTTCATATCTCCGATGCCATGGAAATTGTAAGGGAGTTTATACAAAAACGGAGAAGCCTCGTTGGGAAATAATGTTACGCGTTTCTGACCATGAAACTGGGTGAGGAACACATGCGACATATCAATGTCGTAGTGATTGCGGGTACTGGACCCGCCACCGCCGAAGAACATCAGGGGCAACCATGTCAGGATGTTGTCCGTAACCTTATTGAACTGCAGTTGTTTTCTCAGTTCCGGCTTTTCTATAAGCAGGTTGAATAAGAACAACCGTGATTCCGTTGGTTCCCGCTGAATCAAATCCAGGTATTCCGAAAACTTCATTCTGGCCATGGGAGCACTTTTCACCATGTCCGGGTGAGCGTTTTCGCTACCATGTACGGGCACAATAAGGTCGCCTGCCACTTCTTTGAAATAGTCATAGTTCCAAAGATCCAGCGCGGGGCCTTTTACAAAGTCTTTGAGGATTACAGGAGTTTTTGTTTTTACATACTTTTCAACAAACTCCTCTTTTGTTAAACCCTCAACTCGTTCAATGGATTGTAAATTCATATGTTGACCGCAAATTTAGCATGCCGGAGGCAAACAGTGAACTAATAAAATTACTCTATTCCTTTTAAGTGAAACTGACCTTTATATTTAAAATATACATTATGTAATTTAACAAACTAATTGCCAGCAGCAAAATTATGGGTTTTGATTTTTATCTGTTTCCTTTATCAGGAAACATTTTAACAATCTGAAGCTGATTTTTGTCAGATTTAGTCTTTGGGTTTAAAGATTTTTTTAACAGCCCTGCCAAGTTTATCGATCGGTTCCTGGATAGAACTTAACGTATTGGGTTCCAGTTGCATGCCGGCCTCCTGTTTTTGTTCGGGATACAGTAAAACGAGGTTGTTTTTGGGGAAGTATTTTACCAGTTTGGAGGGCAGCGTTTCCATAAACGAATGATGGGATATGGTACCTTTTCTTGCGCTCACCGCTACCATCAGGTCGTTGCTGCTCACTTCCCTTGAAAGAACAAGCAGGTCTTCCATATCTTCAAACTTTTTAAAGGAGGTTTCTATGCTGATCCTGTTTTTCTGTATTTCTTTTCTGATGGCTGCTTCGGTTGATTCAGTACAGCATATCTGCATTTTTGAGCCTGCCTCCCGGGAAAGGGCGGTGATCCGTTTTACCCAATGGGAGAAACCGATCTCGAATTCCGCATTCTTAGGTACTATCAAAAAGGTTCTCCTGGTGGTGCTGAGCGGGTATTGCAGACGGCAGACAAACACCGTTTCCCAAACGCTTTCCAGCACATTTTGAGTAGTGGTGCCAAAGAGCGTATTAAAAAGATAACTGGTGGTGGAGCCGTCTTTTTCCGACCAGCCGATTACTACGTCTGAGATCAGCAGTTCTTTTACGGCGCGGGCAATACCATTTACAACGTTCAGATCAACCCTGGTGATAGGGAAGACCTTTGTTTTCGTTTCGGCGCCTTGTTTTATGGCGCTCTCCATGTTCTTGTTGTTGAGTACCATTTTTTGCTTCAGTCCGTCTTCATCCTGCATTACCGTGAGCATGTACACCGGCGCTTTTTGGTGGTCGGTACTGAGCATGGTAGCAAAATCGAGCATTTCTTTGTTTCCCTCCTCGTTTACCGGGATCAGGATTTTTTCCTGGATATTGATTACAGAAGGGATATCCACCGTATCGATGATTGCCAGTTTTTTACCGGCATTAGCGGTAACGAAAGAGCCTACCATGCAGGTAACCAGGATCAGAATGATGGTGCCGTTCAATACATGTTCATCAACAAAATTCAGGTTGTACCCGATTAAAATTACCGCTATTGTAGCCGCCGCGTGGGAGGTGCTTAGCCCGAAAATGATATTTCTCTGGGTACTGCTGTACCGGAATATTTTTTGTGTCAGAAAAGCGGCGATCCATTTTGTGGAGAGTGCCATCACGGTTAATACGGAGGCAATAAACAGCGCCGTGTTCCCTTTCAGTAAAACCCTCAGGTCTACCAGCATACCTACGCTGATAAGAAAGAACGGAATAAATATGGCATTCCCTACAAACTCTATCCGGCTCATGAGGGATGATGTATGCGGGATCAACTGGTTTAAAGCCAGACCGGCAAGGAAAGCCCCGATAATTCCCTCTACTCCTGCCAGCTCTGCCAGGAATGCGGCCAGGAAAACCATGGCCAGTACAAACACAAAATGACTGGTGCTGTCGTCTTTTATTTTTTTGAAAAACCACCTGCCTATTACCGGGAAACCCCATAAAATAGCGAATGCAAAAATCAAAAATGAAGAACCCAGTTTTAAAAAGAATGCCTGGTTAAGTTCACCGTCAGCGGAGCCGCTCAATACTGCCAGTATCAGCAGCACCGCGGTATCCGTAATGATGGTTCCTCCTACGGTAATGGTTACCGCTTCATTCTTGGTAATGCCCATCCGGCTTACCAGCGGGTAGGCCACCAGGGTATGGGTGGCGAACATGCTTGAAACCAGCAGGGAACCGGTTTCGCTGAATTCCAGCAGATGCCTGCAAATCAGGTATCCCAGTGATAAAGGCACAATAAAAGTCAGGAATCCGAAAACCAGGCTTTTGTACCTGTTTTTTTTGAATTCCGCGATGTCAAGCTCCAGCCCGGCGATAAACATGATATACAGAAGTCCGGCATTGCCGAACAAATCAATACGTCCCTTGGCAACCAGGTTAAAACCATGGTCCCCGATCAGCATACCGGCGATGATGAGGCCTACGATACCGGGAATTCTTATTTTACGCAGGAAAATAGGAGCAAGCAGTATGATGAAAAGGAAAATTACAAAAATGGGAACAGGATCGCTTAAGGGAAATGTAACTCCTTTGAGTAATATCATATTGCCGGTTATTTAACTGATAATCATGCCAAAAATACAAAAATGTAGAGGAGACCGGCCGGTTCTGGTGAAGGTTGATTAATATTTGTTTAAACTCCCTGGTAAAACCACGTTTTTTACCACCAATAATAAGAGCATTTAAGGGCGAAATGTTATTTTTGACCTGAAATTAGAAACTGAAACCCGCAATGACAAAAACAGCAACATTAGTGAGTGAGGAAGTTGATACGCTGGTTATGACCGAGAAGCCGTATCAACTGGTGGTGTGGAATGATGAGATCAATACTTTTGAATGGGTAATTGAAACCCTGCAGGAAGTATGCGGTCATAGTCATGAACAGGCGGAGCAATGTGCTTATATTATCCATTTTAAAGGAAAGTATGCGGTAAAGGAAGGTGAATATGAAGAGCTGAAGCCGCAGTGTGATGCCATTACCGAACGGGGCATCGGCGCTACTATAGAAGTGTTGGCCGGTTAGTCCTGGAACATATCCGCCGCAATTCCGTCGGCAAACAGTTTTCCCTCATCTGTCAGTTTCAGAAAATCGTTCTGTAAGATGAGCTTGGTTGCGTCAAAGCGGGCTGCCTGCCAGGTGATTTTATTTTTAAGCTCCGTCCCGAATTTTTCTTCTACCAGTTGGAGGTTGATACCTTCTGATGTACGCAGGGCGGTCATGATGTATTCATTTACGCGTTGCGTGGGCGTCAGTATTTCCTTTTCGAAGGGAATCATGTTTTTATGGAGGGAGCGGATGTAAACGCTGTTGTTGGCAATGTTCCAGTAGCGGATATTGATTCCATCAAAGGAATGGGCGGATGGGCCAAGCCCGTAATACGGCTTTCCCTGCCAGTAGGAACTGTTGTGCCGGCTTCTTTTTCCCGGGAGGGAAAAATTTGAGATCTCGTAATGTTCATAACCGTTGCCGGTCAGCCATTGAATAAGCTGCAGGAACTGGCGGGATTGTTGCTCCGTGTCAACATCAGGCTGCTTTTTTTTATTAACCAAATGATGCAATGCGGTGGAAGGCTCTACAGTGAGTGCATAACTGCTGATATGCGGTACACCCATTGCTACCAGTTTGAAGACATTTTCCTGCCACTCCTGGTCAGTCAGTCCCGGTATCCCGTAAATTAAATCAACACTGATATTTTCAAATCCTGCCTGATGTGCTAGGACGAGACTCTCGCCTGCCTGTTGTGCGTTGTGGGCTCGTTTCATCCATTGCAGGTCGCGCTCATAAAAAGACTGAATACCGATACTCAGCCTGTTGATGCCTGCTTTTTTCCAGGTAAGCAATTGAGGGAGATGGATATCATCGGGGTTGGCTTCCAGGGTGACTTCAACAGCATCTTTTATATGGAACTTTTTGAACAGGGCGTTAAAGATGGCGGTCAGTTCGTTTTCATCCAGGATGCTGGGTGTTCCTCCGCCCAGGTAAATCGTTTCTACAGGCGGATTTTCTTCAAATAAACTTGTCAGCTCAATTTCCTTCAATAAAGCGGATATTAAATCGTTTTTCTGCTTTAGAGAGGTGGAAAAATGAAAATTGCAGTACACACAGGCTTGTTTGCAGAAAGGAATATGAATGTAAATACCAGCCAAAAGTTGTACGTTTTTTTAAATTATGCTATTAGATTTGTTGATAATGAGTAGGCTATACTGCTTTTTCGGATTGTTTTGCTGGGGGCTTTCATTATCAGTAAGTGCTCAGCAAAAATACGAATTAAGGTATGTTTTTACCGGCAAAGATACCAGCTTCACGGCGGAATCAACAGGTCTTCAGACTTCTTTCGCTGGTAAAGAGCCCTGCACCAGGTATATAAACGAAGTGGTTCCGCTTCTGCAATCCAAAGGATATATAACCGCGTCGGTAGACAGCGTTTGGTATGACTCCGCTTATGCAACCGCCTGGATTTATGCCGGTAAACGTTATCAGTGGGTGGAGATCAACACGGATAGCGCCGATAAAAAAGCGCTTTCTGCAGCGGGGTGGAGCGAGAAGGCCTTCAGGGCAGCGCCCGTCGATTTTAAGAAACTCGGTTACTGGCAGGAACGTTTGCTGGAGTATTTTGAGAATAATGGACATCCATTTGCGCAGGTACGCCTGGACAGCCTGACGATTGAAGATGATAAAGTACATGCAAAGCTTGTAACCATTAAAGGACCGGCTTATAAAATAGACAGCATACGGGTGTATGGAAAGGCCAGGATATCCAACTATTTTTTGCAACAGTACCTCGGCATTGCAGATGGATCGTCTTATAAAAAATCGAAATTGCAGACCGTGAGCCGGCGTTTGCTGGAGCTGCCTTACCTGAAGGAAACACAGCCCTGGGATATTTCCATGCTGGGAACGGGTTCTATTTTGAACCTTTATCTCGATCCCAAAAAAAGCAGTCAGGCAGATGTGATACTGGGGTTTCTTCCGGCTACGGGCGAACCGGGAAGAACAAAAATGCAACTTACCGGGGAAGCGAATATCAACCTGAAAAACGCGTTGGGAACGGGTGAAACGATCGGCGTTAACTGGCAGCAAATACAGGTGAAGTCGCCCCGTTTGCATTTGTTATACGAACAACCCTATATCTTTAAAACACCGTTCGGTATCGACTTCAATTTCGACCTTCTGAAAAAAGACTCTTCTTTTTTGAATCTGAATGCACAGTTTGGTGTACAATACTTTTCTTCCGCCCGGCAAACGGCAAAGGTATTTATACAGACCTTTTTCACGAATGTATTACCGGCCGGGGTAGATACCGCTGTTATAAAAGTAACCCGCAGGTTACCCTCGTTCGTAGATGTAAGCACCACCAACCTCGGGCTTAATTATCGCTATATAAGTACCGACTACAGGTTTAACCCCCGCAGGGGATTTGATTTTGATGTAACCACTGCTGCCGGGTTAAGGCGGATCAGGCAGAATAATGCCATTATGGGCCTGACGAAGGACGCCGGTGGTAACGATTTTGATTTTTCTTCTCTATACGATACCATAAGGTTACGTACCTATGTAATGAGGTTGAATGTTGCGGGGGCTTATTATATCAGTACCGGAAAACAATCTGTTGTAAAAACAGCCGTTACCGGCGGCTGGATATACAGCCCCGAAGTTTTCAGAAATGAAATGTTCCAGATCGGGGGATATAAATTGCTGAGAGGGTTTGATGAGGAAAGCATTTTTGCGAACGCTTATGGGGTGATCACGGCCGAATACCGGTATTTTATGGGGCTGAACTCCTACTTTTTCGGGTTTGTGGACGGCGCAAGAGTGAGCAGTAAGTCCTATCAATCCACAGGCAGGGCAGGCAATTACCTGGGGTTTGGAGCAGGAATGGCGTTTGAAACCAGGGCAGGCATTTTTAATCTCAGTTATGCGGTTGGTAAAAGAGAAGATATTCCATTGAATTTCCGGCAGGCTAAAATACATTTTGGATTAGTGAGCCTCTTTTAAAATATAATATTACCCGGATGAGTTATAGTGGTAGTATTCAGATAATTTTGCATTGTAAAATCCGGTATGGTTTGAAAAAAATTGTATTATTCGTTGTTTTGTGCTTTGCAGTGGTGTGGGTAAACGCACAGGAAGATACGGGGACGGTAAAAACCGATACCACTATTATCAGCATAGACACACCTAAAATAAATCTTGTTATTCCCCTGCCCGATACGGCATTAGCCGCACCCCAACCGCCGGTTCGCCGGCCCGCGGCTAAACCGGATTCCATCAAACCTATCAGGCCAGCCGATAGCATCAGGACGGTTGTGGCAAGTGCCGCCGACAGCCTGAAAAATGCAGATAGTATAGCCGCCGTTCCTGTACCGGCAGCGCCTTCCCGGGTATATGGAGAATATGTTTCTGCATATATCAGCGAACACCCTTATTTCGATACCGCAAAGGAACCGTTGAGTATGCCCTCGCAGTTGTTTGATCCTCCCGGTAAAGACATGCAGTTTTACCTTATGTGCGGGCTGCTGATCTTTCTCGCGGTTTTAAGAATGGGGTTCCCCAAATATTTCCAGGATTTGTTCAATGCGTTCTGGAGGCCCGCTTTCAGGCAGTTGCAAACACGTGATCACCTGCAGGAAGCAGGCATGACAACCCTGGTGTTTAATATCTTCTTTGTGTTCAGTACAGGTTTGTTTGCCTGTCTTGTCATCCTCTATTTAAGACCCGGTATTGATAACCTCCTGCTTTTATATGCGTTTTGCGTTCTCAGCATATTGCTGTTATACAGTGGAAAGTACCTGATATTTAAGCTCACAGGGTGGATGTTTGGCCGTTCTGAGATAGCCGGTACCTATATGTTTATCGTATTTCTTATCAATAAGGTGTTAGCGGTGTTGTTGATCCCCTTTGTGCTGGTCCTGGCCTTTTCAGACCCTCACTTACAGGAGATCGCATTCACCATATCGTTAATTTTAGTTATTATTTTATTCCTTTACCGTTATACGTTAACTTTTACTGGTTTGCGTAGTGAGCTAAAAATTAGCCTTTTACATTTGGTTTTATTCGTATGCGGATTTGAAATTATACCTGTATTGCTGATTTACCGCAGCTTAATGCAATTGTTTGAAAGAAGTTCGTAAATTTGCAGACCATTATTGCCAACTAAAGATAAACATATATTGAAAATTGGATAAAATGGCAGGAAACCGAATGAGTGCGTTAAGCAACAAAAAGATTCTCATTACCCAACCTCGTCCGGAGTCGGACAAATCCCCATACTTCGAGCTTGCCAGGAAACATGGGGTGGATCTGGAATTTTTTCCATTTATTCTTCTGGAGGGAATTGCAGCCAAAGATTTCAGGAAACAAAAAATTGATATCCCATCGTATAGTGCGGTAGTGTTTACCAGCCGGCATGGTATAGATCATTTTTTTCGTACCTGCGAGGAACTGAAGATCACGATCTCCCAGGATACAAAATATTTCTGCATTACCGAAGCGGTTGCCCTGTATCTTCAAAAATTTATTCTGTACAGAAAGCGCAAGGTGTTTTACGGTGCGGATGGCACCAACAAAAGCCTGTTTGAAGTCATTAATAAACACAAGGAAAATGAGAAGTTCCTCTACCCCTGTTCGGAGAACCAGCAGGACAACGAGATAGTGAACTGGCTCAAATGCAACAAGTGTGAATTTGACACGCCTTTTATGTACAAGACCATCAGCAATGATGTGAAGTCTGTACTCTCCCGGTCGGAGTTTGATATCATTTGTTTTTTCACGCCCAGCGGGGTGAGGAGTTTGCTGGAGAACTATCCCACTTATGAACAGAACGGGACCAAAATAGGAGCGTTTGGCATCAATACATTTAAAGCCGTAGAAGATGCCGGGTTGACCTTGCATATTAAGGCGCCGGCGCCGGAAACCCCTTCCATGGTGGCCGCTCTCGAGAAATATTTCAGCGGGCTGAAGAAATAAAATCTGCGACCTTTGCTGCATGACAGCTTTTTCCAACCATCTTGTTCATGAAACAAGCCCTTACCTGTTGCAGCATGCCCATAACCCGGTGCAATGGTATCCCTGGGGAGAAACAGCCCTCCAAAAAGCTATAGCGGAAGATAAGCCCATACTGGTAAGTATTGGTTATGCGGCCTGCCATTGGTGTCATGTGATGGAAAGAGAGAGTTTTGAAGATGAAGACACGGCGGCTTTCATGAACAAACACTTCATCAATATTAAAATAGACCGGGAAGAACGCCCGGACCTTGACCATATATATATGAATGCGGTTCAGACGCTGACCGGCTCGGGAGGGTGGCCGCTGAATGTATTTTTAACACCCGGGAAGATGCCCTTTTACGGAGGCACTTATTTTCCGCCCAAACCTATGTACAATCGTCCTTCCTGGCAACAGGTGCTGATGGGAGTGGCGGAGGCTTTTCATGAAAGACGCGATAAACTGGAAGAAAGCGCTCAAAAGCTGACGAGCCAATTGACCGAGTCCGCTAACTTCGGATTGAGCGGTTCTGAGCAGAGCCGGGCCACCCGGGAGACATTGGATACTGTTTTTAATAACATCATGCAGTCTGCAGACACCCGGTATGGTGGTTTTGGCAATGCCCCCAAATTTCCCCAGCCTTTTGTAATTCAATACCTGTTGAAGTACCATTATTATACCGGCAACACAGATGCGTTGAAACAGGCGTTGCTAAGCCTCGATAAAATGATCGACGGGGGGATATATGACCAGTTGGGAGGTGGATTTGCCCGGTATTCAACTGATGGAGAATGGCTGGTTCCGCACTTTGAAAAGATGTTGTATGATAATGCATTGCTGCTGCAGGTGTTATGCGATGCCTGGAAGATAACGCAGGACGAGCTGTATAAGGATACTATTGCACACACATTCAGTTTTGTGCAAAGGGAGATGATGAGTCCTGAAGGCGGGTTTTATTCGGCGCTGGATGCGGACAGTGAAGGGGTGGAGGGTAAATACTATATATGGAGTAAAAAGGAGATCGAAGCGGTGCTGGGGGAAGATGCTGCTCTCTTCTGCCGGTTTTACGATGTGACCGAACAGGGCAACTGGGAACATCATAATATATTAAATGTGAGGAAACCGGTGGCGGAATTTGCCGGGGAGGCGGCCATGTGTAAAGAAGCACTGAAAGACATATTAGAAAAAAATAAAAATCGTTTGCTGGCCGAGCGGAATAAAAGGACCCGTCCGCTGCTGGATGATAAGATACTGCTGGGTTGGAATGCCATGATGAATACAGCTTACAGCAGGGCTTTTGCCGCTACGGGGGAGGAAATGTACCGGAAGACGGCGGAAAGAAATATGCAATTCATCTTTTCGGCATTCTTTGCAGGCGGCGCCTGGAAGCACGGGTATAAAGACGGGGTTGCTTCCAACCCTGCGTTCCTGGACGATTATGCCTGCCTTATAGAGGCTTTGATACGTTTGCAGGAGATTACCGGCAATCAACAGTATTTGCTGCAGGCAAAAGACCTGACGGAAATAACATTAGCTAATTTTTATGATGAGGTTACCGGCCTGTTTTATTACACCCATAAAGGGCAAAAGGATGTAATCCTCAGGTCAAAAGAGATATATGATGGCGCCACGCCTTCAGGCAACTCAACTATGGCCCTAAATTTGCGATACCTGTCGTTGATTTTTGATAATAATGAGTGGTTGTTGATAAGTGAAAAAATGGCAGGGGCAGTTGTACAGATCACAAGCCGTTACCCAACTTCTTTCGGAAAATGGGCCTGTATACTGACAGGCATTGTCCATGGGCAAAATGAGATAGCGGTAGTGGGTAGCAGGTATCGGGAAATATTGGCGGATATACTGGCAAAGTATCTCCCAGACAGCGTTTTACAGTCATCAGGCGATAATAATTCTTTTTTTCCCTTATTGAAAAACAGGTTGACAGATGGTAAGACCAACATCTATTTATGCAGGGGCTATTCCTGTAAAAAACCTGTAACCAGCGCTTTACAATTATTCGAACTGATGGGCAGATAAAGAGGTTCTCCCTGATAAAAAAAACACAATATCTGCTAAGCAGTGCCGTTTATTATCCATGTTTGAGGACATCTATTCCGATAAGCTAAAAAAAGTTTAATATTAGCAATTGATAAATGATAATTCAATAATTCGTTTATATTTGTCCATATACCCTTTAAGCTATTATTATGAAAATGAAAGGCCGGTTACTTAACCTCACTGTCGTTGCTGTGCTTACACTGGTTGCAGCAAGTTGTGGTAAGAAGTCCAAATCCTCCAAGTCCCCTGATTTCAAGGGGCAGTTACATGGTATAGCGCCGGGAGGTAAGTACTCCTTGCCAAAGCCTCCCGGAATGGTTTATATACCCCAGGGAACCTTCCATATGGGCCCCAGCGATGAGGATATAAACTATGCGTTTACTTCCCGCAACAGACAAATTACCATCAGCGGTTTCTGGATGGATGCTACTGAAATTACAAACAACGAATATCGTCAGTTTGTATATTGGGTACGCGACTCTATTGCCGGTGACAAACTGGGATACAAATCCAAAGACGGTAATAGTCTCGACTGGAAAAAAATCCAGACCCTTAAATGGGGTGATCCCAAAACAATGGAGCAGTTGGATGCAATGATCGTATCTCCTGACAACCGTATTTTTGGTAAAAAGGAATTAGACGCCAATAAGCTGATCTATCATTCCGAAACCTTTGACTATTCGGAAGCGGTTAAAAAGGAAAACGCTTCCCAGGTACGGTCTAAATTCATAGTAAAAAAGGATGTTCCCGTATACCCCGACACGTTGGTATGGATCAGGGATTTCTCCTATTCTTATAACGAGCCGATGTCCAAGAGATATTTTTCTCACCCGGCTTTTGGTAACTATCCTGTAGTGGGCGTTAACTGGAAACAGGCTGTAGCGTTCTGTGAGTGGAGAACCAAATTCCTGAACAGCTATCTTGAAAATGAGAAAAGGACCCAGGAGTCAGACTTCCGGCTGCCGACAGAAGCGGAGTGGGAATATGCTGCCAGGGGCGGCCGTTCACAAGCGCCTTATCCCTGGGGTGGTTATTACCTGAGAAACAAGAAGGGATGCCTGCTGGCAAACTTCAAGCCCGGACGCGGTAACTATGCGGAAGACGGCGGCTTATACCCGGTGCGTGCAGATGCTTATTGGCCAAACGACTTCGGATTATATAATATGGCAGGAAATGTAGCAGAGTGGACCTCATCCTTCTTCTACGAAGGAGCCTACAACTTTCAACACGATATGAACCCGGATATTCGCTGGAATGTGAAAGACAGTGATCCTCCGCGTATGAAAAGAAAAGTGTTGAGAGGCGGAAGCTGGAAAGATGTGGGATACTTCCTTCAGACAAGCGCCCGTACTTACGAATACCAGGACACTGCTAAGTCTTATATCGGCTTCCGTTGCGTAATTGACCTTCCACCGTCCGGAAAACGTGGAAAATAATGAATCGCGGATACCGATCCAGGAACTGAAACGAATAAATTAACTATACAAAAACTAATTATGCTTTGTTATGGACTGATAGGTCTATGCATAGTATGATCATTACCTTTTGAAATCTAAAACAGAAAAACCCTATTAAAAAAAACTAAAATTCTCTTTATGGCAGGCACAAACAAATCCACAGAAAGACTCGTTAACGTACTGGTGTGCGTAGGCGCTGCAGTTGTAATCTTCGGCGCATGGGCTAAAATCCTTCACAAGTCTTTTGCCGACATCATGCTTACTGTTGGTCTTCTTACAGAAGCGGTTATCTTCCTGATTTATGCATTCTTACCTCCTCCCGGTGGTGAAATGAAAGAAATCGCCGAATCCCTTAAAGGTGGTGTTGGTGTTGCCGGTGGTAACCCTGCATTGGCTTCAATGGATAAAATGTTACAGGATGCTTCTATTACGCCTGCAAACCTGCAGAGGTTAGGCGATAACTTCAGCAAACTGGGTGTAACGGTAGAAAAAATGTCTGATATCGCTGACGTTACAGCAGTTACTTCAGATTTCACCGCCAAAACCAAGGATGCCACACAGGCCCTGATACAGGTAAAAGAAGCATATGCGGGCGCTGCCAACACAGCGAAAAGCTTTAATGATGCGGCTGAAACCAGCAAACAGTTTCATGATCAGGTGCAGGTGCTTACCAAGAACCTGTCATCTTTAAATACAGTTTACGAATTAGAGTTACAGGATACCAACAATCACCTGAAAGCGATGAATGGTTTCTACAGCAACCTGGCGCAGGCTTCTCAAAGTATGCAGGGTAGTGTGGAAGATGCCAAGAAAGCACAGGAGCAGATCGGTCTGCTGGCTAAAAACCTGGGTAGCCTGAACAATGTATATGGCAACATGCTGGCTGCAATGCAGGGCAGATAATTGCTGAAAAACACTATTTGTAAATAACACATTAAATCCTGAAAAATCATGGCACTACCTAAAGAGCCACGGCAGAAGATGATCAATATGATGTATTTGGTGCTGACAGCATTGCTGGCGCTGAATGTGTCTGCCGAGATCATCAATGCCTTTAAAACAGTTGATAACAGCCTGGTAAAATCAAATGCCACGCTGGCCGCATCAACTAACGAGATATATGAAAATTTCGTCAAAAGTATCGAGGACCCTAAAACCAGGGACAGAGCAGAGATATGGAAACCCAAAGCTGATAAAGTAAAACAGTTGTCAGACGAGGTGATTTCTTATATCGAAGGTTTGAAGACCAACCTGAAAGAAGAAGCTAAGTATAATGAGGAAACTGGTGCAGGTATCGATAACCTGGATGCAGCTACCCGCCTGATGAGCACAAAAGGAGAAGGGGAGAAGCTGAGAGAAAAGCTGGAAGACTATAAAAAGCAGATATTGGCAGTAGATCCGGAAGTAGCAAAAGAGTTTGAAACATCTCTTCCGGTAAATACCGAGAAACCCAAGTCTGCTACTGGCAAAGATGATAAAAATACTTCCTGGACCGATGCCTATTTTCATATGACGCCGACTATTGCCGGGATGACCATCCTGAGCAAGTTCCAGAATGACGTAAAGAATACCGAGAATAAAGTTGCCGGTTTCCTTTTCGACAAGATTGGCGGTGTGGTATTTAAGTTGGACAAATTTGAGCCAATGGTGGCAGCCAACTCTACTTACCTGATGCCTGGCGAACAAGTGGAATTAAAAGCCGGGTTGGGTGCATTCAACTCTTCTGTTAAGCCTGAAGTGCTTGTAAATGGAAAAGCTGTTGCTGTAAACGACAATGGTGTGGCTGAAATAAAGATGCCTGCCGGCGGTTCTGGCGGTCATAAAATAAATGTAGATATTAAGTACCTCGATCCGAATACAGGAGAAGCTAAAGTAGCTACAAAAGTTTTTGAATACACAGTGGGTCAACCTGCAGGTGTATCTGTAATGCCTACCAAGATGAATGTATTGTTTGTTGGGGTAGATAACCCGTTATCTATTACAGCAGGCGCCGGTAGCGAAAAAGTATCTGCGCGGATCAGCAATGGTAGTCTTTCTAAAGTGAGCGGCAACAATTATGTAGCCAAGCCCACTACACAGGGAGAAGCCAATGTAGATGTGCTGGTAGATGGAAAATCTGTTGGGAAAGTAGCTTTCCGCGTAAAGTACCTGCCTGCACCGAACGCGTATGTAGGTACGTTTGAAGGTGGTCAGGTACCCACAGCCCAGTTCAAAGCGATGGGTGGCGTAAGGGCAGCGATAGAATCAGAATTTCAAGCCACGTACTCTGTACTGGGTTATACAATTGCTGATTTGAGCGCGGCTGACTACAACCCTATCTCCAATAATGGCGCTGTTTGGAACGGCTCCGCTAAAAGCCTGGTAGACAACCTGAAACCCGGAAGAGGCGTTTATATTGATAATATTAAAGCAAAAGGCCCGGATGGCAGAACGATCACTTTGAAACCTTTGTCATTCATCCTGAGATAATAAACTCTTTGAGAACAGCGTTATCATTTGTTTAGTTTAACACTTTTTGATATGAAATGGAAATCCGCGAAATATGCTTTGTTGTTGATGGCTTTCGGTTTGACGGTCAACACGGTTGATGCACAGACAAACCGTCAGAAAACTGCCAGGCCAGCAACAAAAAAACCTGCTGCTAAAAAAGCAGCTACCCAGAAGACGCAGGCCAATGTGGCCGATGCCAACCTGGGAGTAGCCAAGCAGGACACACTGATCGTAACGCAAAAACGTGATCCGCTGAAGATGGACACGATCAGGAAATCTTTGCGTAATGACCACGCAATAGAAAAAAACCTGGTAAAAGAGCGTACACCATTGGCGTATGAACATATTCGTGAAGACGATGCCATTTACAGGGAAAAAGTGTGGCGCGAAATTGATATACGCGAGAAAGTCAATCAACCCTTCCGCTATTCTGCAGATGAGGATAACGGTAACCAAAGGTTTATCGCTATTCTGCTGAACGTGATCAAGAGTGGTGAAGTGGTGGCTTTTGATGCTTCGATCGACGATCGGTTTACTACCCCTATGACATTGGACCAGATTGGCTCCAAGCTGGCAGGTGGTTGCGATACGATCCTGGTACCTGATCTGGATAAGGATCCGGATCTTTCCAAAGGCATTTTGAAAACAGATGTCGTATGTGAAGAGTTCAATATGGACGCTATCACCAAGTTCAGGATAAAGGAGGAGTGGGTTTTTGATAAAGAGTCTTCCCGGATGTTTGTAAGGATACTGGGCATAGCTCCTATTAAAACTTACTTCAATAAAGTAACCGGAGAGGTAATCGGGGAGTCTCCCATATTTTATGTGTATTATCCCGATATGCGCCCCTCACTGGCCAGGTACGAGGTGTACAACGGCAAAAACTTCGGAGCCCGCATGAGCTGGGAAGAGCTTTTTGAAAGCCGTTTCTTCGGAAGCTATATCGTAAAGTCTACATTGGACAACCCGCATGATCAGTATCTGAAACAATATATCAAAGATGGTGTTTTAAGATTGCTGGAAGGCGAGAATGTTAAAAACAAAATATTCAACTACGAGCAGGATCTCTGGGAATATTAGTATATAATAGCAAAAAGTGTAGGAGCGGGGCAACTAATCGTTGTCCCGCTTTTTTGTATCTCAAATATTCTGTACAACTACTTAATAAGATATTGATAAAGAAGCTGTCGAAAATTCTTCATCAAGCCATGCCACGGATCCCCGCCGACTTTCGGACTGCTCTGCTCCGAAATCCCTTTTACATATAGACTGAATGACGCAGTCGCCCGCCCGGCTGAAGGTCGTTCGCCTGCCTGAACTGCCGAACGGCAGGCACGAATGAACATGAATAGAAAGTATACAAATCGCATTATTGGTGCTATTCGTGCCTGCCCGACTGCGCCATTCAGGCGGGCATTGGGGGCATTTTTTGTTATATACAAAAATTATCCGTCGCAGGCGGACGCTGGAACCCGTGGCTGCATTTATTGTTTTTACAACAGATTAAAAACGCTCCTGAGTTAAACAGCAAGCTCTCATTCATACTTTAAGCATTTTGGGGCGGACAAGCCGGGTCCAAAATTCCTCTCTGCCGGGTGATCTGTCCCCGTATAGCATCAAAACTTTACAGCACCACCAGGACAACCGGCAGATAAGCTGCGTAGCAGCAATAATAGTTGCAGGAAAAAATGGAGAAAAAATAAAAAAGGCGCATAGCGCCGTAATATTAAAACCGGTTTCATATAGATTGGATACCCATCTTCAGGAACGACAACAAATGTGATAAAGAATTCAGCAGGCGGGCAAACTGACGAAAACGAAAAATTAGATTACCTGGTTTTGTCTAAAAATGAGGGGCTCCCGGTTGGAAGCCCCTTATGTAATGAAAATTCATTTGATTATTTGCTGTCAGCCTCATCGTATTTTTTCTCAAAAAAGTCAGATTTAGCTTTATCCTTTTTCCTGTCGTAGCAGTAAGAAAGGCTATTACAGGCTGATTTATATTCCGACCTTTCTGATAATTTGAGATTCTCTTTTGTGTCCAGCTCTGCAAACACGACCTCAAAAGGAGGAATAGCTTTATCACAGAAAGCGATCACCTGCGCCCTCAACTCGTTCTTTTTGGCAACATCTTCAGGTTTGTTGCCTTTTATCTTGTTGGCCTCATCTTCCGTGAAAAGCGCCTGGTTGTAGTAGTGCTTGGCGAGGTTCAGGTTCGCTTCAACTGCATCGGGTTTTAATGCAACCGCTTTTTTGTATAAATCCTCAATTTGTAAAAGACGTGCCTCGTAATTGGCTGGTCTGTCTTTAGGATCGCTTACGTGCGTTTCATTGAAAAGCTCATTCGCGTAATCCATAATCACTTCGTAGTTTTCAGGATTTGATTTGATCAGCTCTTCATACTTTGCATATACCGCTTGCTTATCGCCTGTACCTTTCAGGTAGTCAAATTCCACCAGCGGCAGGTAATCGTCTTTGGGATATAATGCTGTTCCTGCCTTGATATATTTTTGCATGTTAGGTACATCCTTATTATCAAGGTAGTGTTTGGCCAGGTAACGATAGATGGTAACGTACTCTGGTTTTTCGCCAATATTAGCATCTGCCAGTTTTCGGAAAGCGGCTGTCGCCATATCATCTTTTTTCGCGTTCATGGCCGCCAGGGCAGAATAGTAGGTGAGGGTGGTATCCAGTTCGGAAAGCCCCCATCCCTGGGAGAATATATACCGGCCAACCGCATCAGATTTCTGGAAGCTGCTCAGGGCATCTTCATATTTTTCCGCATTATATTGCGCGGCCGCCAGGTCAAAATATCCACCATATAAGTCATATATCGGTTTATAGTTTTCCAGCGCAAGAAGCGTGTTGGTCTCATTTTTGTTTAGCTCGGTCGCTTTTTTGATAGCTTCAAAAGCATCCGCTTTTCCATCCGGCACCAGGCTTTTAAACTGATCGCTTGCCGCAATGGCGCCATAGATTTTCGCTTTTGTAAACCAGATATCTGCTTTTTTTGCCTGTTTAGGGTTATCTGCCAGCAAATCGATTGCTTCCTTCGCTTTATCCAGTTCATTTTTTTGCAGAAGATCCTTTATCTTATTCAGGTTTTGAGCGGAGAGATTAAGGGCAATGCCTGTTACCAGGAGCATTAGTATTAACTTCTTCATGTTGATTGTTTTAAAAGTATCCCAATTTTAAGTTATAGTTTAGTTATTCAGTTGTATTATTACCTGTTTCGGGTTCGGAAGGACTGTCTTCGCCAGGTTCTGCTTCATACCGGGCCAGCTTGGTGATCGCTGCAATTTCATCGTCCTCATCAAGCCTTATCAGCTTTACTCCCTGTGTGGCCCTGCCCTGTTCACTTACCTGCCTTACAGCCATCCTGATGGTGATACCGGACTTGCAGGTGATCATCAGGTCTTCATTTTCTTCCACATCCAGGATGCCGACCAATGGACCTGTTTTGTCTGTTACACTAATGGTCTTTACCCCCTTTCCTCCCCTGTTTGTAATGCGGTACACATCTTCACCGGCTTCATCAGTAATAGGGGTACGTTTCCCGAATCCCTTCTCACTTACAACCAAAACCGTTTTGGCTGTATCTTCTTTTTTGACACAAATCATGCCAACCACTTCATCTGCCGCCCCCTCTACTTCTATGCCGGCCACCCCTATGGCACCTCTTCCCGTGGAGCGTACGGTTTTCTCGGAAAAGCGTATGGCTCTTCCGCTTTTTACCGCCATCATGATCTCGCTGTTGCCATCCGTAAGCCTGGCTTCCAGCAGTTGGTCCCCTTCTACGATGGTAATGGCATTGACACCGGTTGCACGCGGTCTGCTAAAGTCTTCTAAAACTGTCTTTTTGATGATGCCTTTCCGGGTGCAAAGCACAATATAATTATTCTTTACAAATTCCTCATCTTCAAGGTTTTTAATATCTATAATTGCCCTGACTTTGTCATCCTGGGGCAATTGTATTAAATTCTGAATGGCTCTGCCCTTACTGGTTTTGTCTCCCTCCGGCAACTGGTACACTTTCAGCCAGTAACAACGTCCCTTTTCCGTAAAGAACAACATGGTATGGTGAGTGGAAGCCACAAAAAGGTGGTCAATCCAGTCTTCTTCTTTGGTTTTGCCACCTATAGCGCCCCTTCCGCCCCGGTTTTGCTGGCGGTATTCGGTAGCAGAAGTACGCTTGATGTATCCCTGGTGAGAAATGGTTATCACTACATCTTCTTCTTCTATCAGGTCTTCTATCTTCATTTCATCTGCCAGGTACTGAATCTCAGAGCGTCTTTCATCCCCGAATTTTTCTTTTATCTCGGAGAGCTCATTTTTGATCACTCCGAACCGTTTGCTTTCGTCTGCCAGGAGTTCCTGCAGGTAAGCGATCAGCTTCATGATTTCATCAAACTCCTCCTTTATTTTATTCCGCTCCATACCGGTAAGGCGTTGCAACCTTAATTCCAGTATGGCCCTTGCCTGCACTTCATCCAGTCCCCACCCCGCATTTACCAGGTTTTCACGGGCAATTTCGGGTGTCGCGGAACTGCGTATCAGGGCAATCACTTCATCCAGGTGATCCAGTGCAATAAGATACCCTTTTAAGATATGTGCTTTTTTCTCTGCTTCCCGCAGTTCATATTTCGTACGCCGCACCACTACTTCATGCCTGAATTCAATGAACTCAGCGATCAGTTCCTTGAGGTTCAGCAGGCGGGGTCTGCCTTTTACGATAGTTACATTGTTTATACCAAAGGAGGTCTGAAGTTCGGTGTGTTTGTATAAGTGATTGATTACCACGTTGGCGATCGCGTCACGTTTGAGGTCCAGCACGATCCGGGTTCCTTCTTTCTGGGTGGATTCGTTGTTTACATGAGCGATACCTTCTATAATTTTTTCGTTTACCAGTTCCCCGATCCTGTTGGTCAGGGAGTCGCGATTTACCTGGTAGGGAACCTCGGTGATAATGATCTGTTCCCGGCCGCTGGGTTTGGTGTCCACATGCAGTTTACCCCGTAAAACTACCCTTCCTCTCCCGGTATGCATAGCGGCCCTGACACCCTCGTAGCCATAGATAATGCCTCCGGTAGGAAAATCGGGGGCTTTTATCAATTTAATGAGTTCGTCAATGGTAATTTCCCGGTTATCAATATAGGCGATACAGCCATCAATAACTTCCGAAAGATTGTGGGGCAGCATGTTGGTAGCCATTCCCACGGCGATCCCACTGGAACCGTTTACCAGTAATTGGGGGATGCGGGTAGGCAAAATGGTCGGCTCCTTTTCAGAATCGTCAAAGTTCAACTGGAAGTCTACGGTGTCTTTTTCAATATCGTCCAGCATATGCTCCGCCAGTCTTTGCAGCCGGGCCTCTGTGTAACGCATGGCCGCGGCATCGTCGCCATCCTGGTTCCCGAAGTTTCCCTGTTTGTCTACCAGGGTATAACGCATGTTCCACTCCTGCGCCATACGCACCATCGCGTCATATACAGAACTATCTCCATGCGGGTGGTATTTACCCAAAACCTCCCCAACCACGCGGGCTGACTTTTTAAAAGGTTTGTTGTGCGACAGCCCCAATTCGTTCATGGCATATAAGATCCTCCTGTGTACAGGTTTCAGTCCATCCCTTACATCCGGAAGCGCCCTGCCCACAATCACACTCATAGAGTAATCTATGTAGGCTTTCTTCATTTGCTCCTCAATGTTGATCTGGATGATCCGGTTATTATCCTGGGTTTCTTCGGGCGTTAAATTATCTTCCATATCTGTTGTAAATCTGTTTCTTTTGTATTAAAAAGAATAATTGAAAAATGCCTGCAAATGTACCGATTTCCGCCTGCTTTTCCGGAAAGAAAAAAGGGCTTTTTATCTCATTTTTTCCACCGTTTTGCCCCGGTTAATTGGGCCTAAATAAGTAAACTTGCACCGGAGAAAATAATATTGAAAACAATACTTCTTTTCGGAGCCGGTAAATCGGCCACCTGCCTGATAGATTATCTTATATCCCACGCGCCGGAAAACGACTGGCAGGTGGTAGTGGCAGATAATAACCTGGAACTTGCGAAATCCAAAACAGGATCTTCATCGCGTGCGTTTGCAACAGCCATAAATATTACAGATGATAGCAGCCGGAAGGATCTTATCAGGAAATCCGACATTGTTATTTCCCTGATGCCTCCTTCGTTACATAGCCTGGTGGCTCAATCCTGCCTGCAGGAAGGGAAAGACCTGCTTACTGCCTCTTATGCCGACGGCAGCATGCAGGGGTTAAAAGAGGAGGTGGCAAAAAAAGGGTTGTTGTTTTTATGTGAAATGGGGCTGGATCCGGGCATAGACCACATGAGTGCGATGGAAATTATTCACGGCATCCATGCCCGTGGCGGGGAAATTACTTCGTTCTTTTCTCATTGCGGGGGGCTTGTGGCGCCGGAAAGTGACGATAATCCCTGGCATTATAAAATAAGCTGGAACCCCAGAAATATAGTGTTGGCGGGTAAATCCGGTGCCGCATTCAGAAAAAACGGCATAGTGGAAACCCTTCCCTATAACAGGTTGTTCAACGATAACCGAAAAGTATCCGTGCCGGGATACGGAGAATACGCCTGGTATCCCAACAGGGATTCTATCGCCTATTCAGAGTTGTATGGATTGGAAAATACCGCCACTTTTATCCGCACTACCTTACGTCACCCGGTTTTTTGCAGTGGCTGGAAGAGAATAGCGGATCTGGGTTTGACAGATGACCTGGTATACTTTGATTCTGATAACATAAGTTACCGGGGCCTTACCCTCAGGCTAACACAGAAGAATGCCATAGGCGAAGAAACGCCATTGCAAAAAAAGCTGCTACAATTCCTGGGGCTATACGATACCGCTATTATCGGCAGGGGAAAACAGACGGCTGCAGACATCCTGCAATCTTTATTGGAAACAAGATTAATGCTTCATCCTGCGGACAAGGATATGATCATTATGCTGCATGAATTTGAGTATCTGCTTGCAGGAATTACTAAGAAAATAAGCAGTTGCCTGGTGGTAAAAGGCGAAAACGGGACCAGGACGGCGATGGCCAAAACAGTGGGTTTACCGTTGGGGATAGCCGCGAAGCTGGTCTTGCAGAAAAAGATCTGCCTCACCGGATTGCACATTCCCGTCTTACCGGAAATTTATTCGCCTGTTCTGGCGGAGCTGAAACAGCAAGGAATAGCATTTCAAGAGTTTGGGGAGTAATCACGCAATCCCCGTTTATTATGATAACATCACCCGCAGCGCAAAATTTAATGGTTTCCCGGGATTTTTGGTTTTGGCAGGATGAACGAACTTTACAGCATTAATAGATTTTTTGTAAAGACTTTGATATGAATATCCGAACATTGATTTGCCTGTTGAGGCCGTTATTTTCGTCTATTCAAACCTGATAGAGCGGAATTTTTTGTATTCATGAAATGAGCTTTTTACCGGCGACCATGACCATTTGATCATTTTACCGCTGTCATAATCCAGTCGGCAGAAATTGGCATTCCAGGCGGTACCGCTTTTAGGAGGGGTGTTTTCAAGTGGGCTTAATAAGCCATAGGGAAAAAACAGCTCTGCTGTCCAGGATTGAATGGCTGCATTGTTTTCCATGGCTCCGCCTGTTACAACCACATTCTTTTTCACCTTCCTGTTGCCGGTATAATTCCAGGGAAGCCAGCCCTGCGCACCCTTCAGGTTAGGGATCAGCAGCACAAGCTCCCTGTTCAGCGGACTGATTTCATATTCAAAATATACAGGTGTTGACGGTTGGGGATGAAAGAAGACTTCAAAAACATCTGCCCGGAACAAAGGATCAAAATCATTCTCAAACGGAGAGTTTATCCGTTCATCTTCTCCGTAAAATAATACATAGATACCCGTTGCAGAATACAGTATCTTGAATTTTGATTCGTATAGCTTCCCTTTATCCAGTTGTGCTAAGGGTACCCATTCGGTGCGTTGCCATTCACCGTTTTCTCCTGAGCCGGTAATGGAAAAGTCAGTCGTTTTTTTTACCACCAATGGCGCATTGTCCTGCGCCGGTATTGTAGTCACCAAAAACAATGTGTGTAACAATAACAGCAGTACGGTCCTGCCCGGATGTGACTTCATCTTCATTTATAAATTGCCTTTTTTCAGTTCCTGCACCGCATAGTCCGCAGCCCTGGCGGAAAATGCCATATAGGTAAGCGATGGATTCTGCGTGGAAGTAGACGTCATGCAGGCGCCGTCTGTTACAAAAACATTTTTGCAGGCATGCACCTGGTTCCATTTGTTCAGAATGGAGGTTTTGGGGTCGTTGCCCATCCTTGCGCCGCCCATTTCATGTATATCCAACCCCGGTGGATTGTTCGTTTCTTCTGTGGTTATGTCTTTAAACCCTGCTTTTTCAAACATTTCTGTAAACTGTTCAAAATAATCTTTCAGCATTTTCCTGTCGTTATCATCAAAGTCCACAGATATGCTTAATTGAGGAATACCCCATTCATCTTTTTTATCTTTATCCAGTCTTACATAGCAGGACTCTTTGGGGATGGTTTCTCCCATCATATGAGAGCCGATATACCATCCACCCAGCTTTCTGTTCAGTAAACTTTCTTTCAGCGGTTCGCCTATGGTATCTGTATCGCTGTAGAACCCGCGGCCGGCACTTAACCCTGCCGCGTAACCGCGCAGAAACCCGGTTTCCTGTTTATACACATTCCTGAAGCGGGGCATATAACAGCCGACCGGGTTCCGCCCGTCAGTCCTGTATTTGTCCAGCTCTCCTTCATAATTAGCGCGTATGCGCCCGCCATAGTGATGAAAGGCTACATATTTCCCCAGTAACCCGTTATCATTTCCCAGTCCCTGCGGAAACCGCCCGGAGGTGGAGTTCAGCAGTATCAGGTTCGTATTTAAAGCAGATGCGTTTACGAATATTATGTTGGCAAAGAATTCAATTTCCTCTTTGGTATTGGCATCAATCACTTTTACTCCGGTAGCCCGTTCTTTTACTTCATCATAAATAATGGAATGGACCACTGAAAACGGGCGCAGGCTGAGGTTACCGGTTTTCATGGCCCAGGGCAGGGTAGAGGAATTGCTGCTGAAGTACCCCCCGAACGGGCATCCGCGCTGGCAGAGCGCCCTGTTCTGGCATTGTCCTCTTCCCTGTTCCAGGTGTATCGGTTGCGGCTGCGAAATATGTGCCGCCCTGGCGCTGATCACATACCTGTTTTTGTAGTTTTTTTTCAGTTGCTCATTGAAAAAACTTTCCACTGCGTTTAAAGGAAAAGGCGGTAAAAATTCGCCATCAGGCAGTTCTTTTAGCCCGTCTTTATTTCCTACTATACCCGCAAATTTCTCCACATGGCTGTACCAGGGCGCGATGTCCTTGTACCGGATAGGCCAATCTACGGCAAAGCCGTCTCTTGCGGGGCCTTCAAAGTCAAAATCACTCCAGCGTTGCGTCTGCCGGGCCCACAGCAGGGATTTGCCACCTACCTGGTATCCCCGTATCCAGTCAAACGGCTTTTCCTGGACGTAGGGATGCTCGTCATCCTTTACAAAAAAATGCAAGGTGTCTTCCCTGAATGCATAACATCTGGATACTATCGGCGACTTTTCCCTTATTTCCAATGGTACTTCGCCCCGGTGTTCAAACTCATAAGGCATTTTATTGGTAGTAGGGTAGTCCTTTATGTGCTCCACGTTTCGTCCCCGCTCCAGCAGGAGGGTTTTCAACCCTTTATCACATAATTCCTTGGCAGACCAGCCGCCGCTGATACCCGATCCTATCACAATAGCGTCAAAAGTTCTGTCTTTAATGCTGTCTGTATTTAACTGGGGCATGTCTGAAGATTTTGGTATCAGGAATTAACAGGGAAAAAGCCGTTGTACCTTCCGGGCACCAGCTCATACTGCTTCATGTCGGACATTACAAATTTTGAGTGTGTGAAACCCTGTATGACCCTTCGTTTGGTAATTTTTAAGAAGGTCTGAACATCTGTAGCGTTCCCGTCTTCCAAAAGCCCGGAAACGGTTGTCAATCGCTGCTCAGCATTCATTTTGCTGAAACCCGCTCCTGTTTTTTCCCTCACAAAAGCATCAAAAGCTTTCAAGCCGGCGGTAAATTTCTGTTGCTCTTCTTTGGTGTGGCAGTCGTTTGCCATTTTCAGCGTAAAGAGATGCAGGTTAAGATCTTTCGCCCCCGGAGCATTGGCTGTTTGGGGTATGATTGTTTCAACAATATCAGCCAATAGCGCTTCATCTTCAGCCGAGATATCCAGGTGAGACAGCTCGATAGAGGCTTTTGCGGGATCGCCGGAGCAGGATGGAAATATTGTAATGCCACCGGCAATGATCACCAGGTTTTTTATGGCGGACCGTCTTTTCATTTGGACTATGCTTAGGTTTAACCGGAGATTATTCCGGCGTGGAAAATGAGTTGTAAGATAAAGAATATTTTAGTTTTAGCATGTAAAGCCTGACTGCCCGGTCTGCTTATTTTAACTTCTTCATCTGAACTGAATTCCATAATTTGCCGGTTAATTTTGATCGTAAATGGTATGAAGTATACTCCTGAGTGGATTTCTTTTGAAGCTACCCGTGCATTTTCTTCCTTATCTACCGATTATCTTAAGCAGGATGCAAATCTTCGTCCCTTTTACAAACATGCGGCATCCGGGGAAGGAATACAAAATGCGATAGCTGAACGGGCTTCGTTCCCGGTTAACAGGGAACTGCTGGTAACCACGCTGCAAAAACAGTATGAAGGAGTGGCTACTACCGACCTGGTACAAGAAAATATCCGGAAATTGGGAGAGGAAAATACTTTTACGGTTTGCACCGCGCATCAACCCAATATATTTACCGGATACCTGTATTTTATCTATAAAATAGCGCATGTTATAAAACTGGCGGAAGAACTCGGAGAGAGATATCCCGGTAAAAATTTTGTGCCGGTGTATTATATGGGTAGTGAAGACAATGACCTCGACGAATTGAACCATATCTACCTGAATGGAGACGAGCTTGTATGGGACACGGACCAAGGGGGCGCTGTAGGAAGAATGCGCGCCAAAGGCATAGAAAAACTGATTGAACAGATCAGCGGTCAGTTGGGCATTTTTGAGTATGGCGCCGACATGATAACCTTGCTGAAAGCCTGCTATCAGCCCGGCAGTTCCATACAACAGGCCACCTTGCAGCTTACGGATGCACTATTCAGGAAATATGGATTGGTGGTGCTGGTACCGGACCACCCTGATTTTAAGCGGCAAATGATCCCTGTATTTGAAGATGATCTGTTTAATCACACCGCTTTTTCGCTTGTAAAAGACACGGCAGCGCTGTTGTCGGTGCATTATCATGCACAGGTAAACCCCAGGGAGATCAACCTGTTTTATATGACAGATCATCTCCGGGAGCGGATCGTTGAAGAAAATGGCAGGTACAGCATAAACAACACTGAAATAAGTTTTTCTGCCGCGGAAATAAAAGAGGAGTTATATAATCATCCTGAACGGTTTAGCCCAAATGTAGTTTTACGCGGATTGTTCCAGGAGACCATATTACCCAATATTGTTTTTGTCGGGGGTGGATCAGAGATAGCCTACTGGCTTGAACTGAAGAAAATGTTTGAGCATTATAAGGTACCCTACCCCGTTATATTGCTACGCAACTCCTTCCTTATCGTAAATAAGGATATGAGTCAACTGATGTCTAAACTTTCGATAGATGGGCCTGCTTTGTTTGAAGATGAGAATAGTTTATTGAGCGCTATTGTTTTGAAGAATTCCGCACAAAGGCTTAGCCTGACTGAAGAAAAGCAATCACTTTTTTCCCTCTATGAAAAAACGGAACAGTCTGCCGGCGCGGTAGATGCAACGCTCATCAACCATGTGAAGGCATTATATGCCAGGGCATCATCCGGGATAGAAGGGCTGGAGAAGAAGCTGCTGAGATCGGAGAAGAGGAAATATGAAGAGCAGAAACGGCAACTGCATAAACTGAAGTCCTCCCTTTTCCCGAATGGTGTGCTGCAGGAGAGGATAGAAAATTTTCTTCCGTATTATGCCCGGTCGGGGGGCGCATTCATCGATAGGATCTATGATAATTCTGCCGGTTTAAGACAGGAGTTTGGCATCCTGGTTGAGTCTGCCGCACAGCAATAGCATGTTAAGATTTACTAACAATAAACAGTGAGTGATGTATTTACTTCATGGAAAACTGACTGCCAGACCCGGTGAGTCGCAGCAGCTTGCGGATATTCTTGTGGAAGCTTCCGGGCTTGTTGCAAAGGCAAAAGGATGTAAATTATATGTTATCGGAAAGGATGTCAACGAACCGGATGCAGTGTATGTTACTGAAATATGGGATAGCAGGGAGGACCACGATAACTCCCTGAAGCTGGAAGCTGTACGTGAACTGATTACGAAGGCGATGCCTGTAATAGGCGCCCCGCCACAAAAGGGGCAGGAACTTGAAATACTGGGCGGTGCCGGAATCCGGGAAATATGACAGTTAGCGGTTACTGTTCGTTTGTTTAAACCACATGAGTTGAGGTACACAAAAATATTGCTGTCAATCAGCTTTTTTTGCCTTCTTACTGTCATAACGCAAGTGGGCGGGCTGGTTTATTTAGTATATCTGGCTACCCGAAAACGTTTTAATCGTTGGTCAGGGAGCAGGTTTTACAGAATATTGTTAAGAGGTTCATATTTTGTTCTGCTGTATTCCGTGGTTTCTTTTCTACTGGTTCCTGTTATTGCTCAACCTTTCGGGCGGGTTCCCCTGCCACTGATAAGCTCAAATAATCTTCAACCCCTTAGTTTGATAACTTGTCTTCTAAACCGGCATTATGTGCACCCCCGGTTGAGAGAAACTGCAATGACAGTTTCCCGTCAAATGGCCGAAAAGTACCCGGGTACCCGTGTAAATTATCTGGATGCCAATTTTCCTTTCCTGGCCGGATTTCCGTTGTTTCCCCACCTGAGCCACAATGATGGAAAGAAGCTGGACATATCATTTTGCTATAAAGAAACCGGGACGGGGATGGAAACGAATAAGGTTCCATCTGTTTCAGGCTATGGTATTTGTGAAGAGCCCGTTTCACCGGAAGTAAATACGGCAAGAGACTGCGCTGAGAAAGGATATTGGCAATACAACCTTTTAAAGAAGATAACACCCAGGAGCAATGGCAAAAAATATTCTTTTGACGAGACGAGAACAGGCGAACTGATCAGATTATTCGCAGACCAGCCGGGTATCGAAAAACTGTTTTTAGAACCACATTTGAAAAGCCGGCTAAAGCTGACAAGCGGAAAAATCAGGTTTCATGGTTGCCAGGCGGTAAGACATGATGATCATCTGCATGTTCAGATCAGGTGAGCTGCCGGTTTGAATTCGGCCATATGAAATAATACAAAATCTGTTGATTGCCAAAATAAGGAGCCTTTTGCGGTATGCTCAAATTCTCTATTTTATGTTTTTTTTCAACACTTCTATTTTACATTTACAAAATGAAGACAATACTGATGTCTATAATGCTGGGGTTGGCGTTGAATGGTTTTGCCCAGGATAGTATCCCTGTTTATTTTGATGCGCAACTGTTGCCTGTCAGCAAGAGGAACGCCGCTTTTAATGGTAAAATGGTAGAGACTTCGTCCGGGTACTGGGAAGCTTCAGCATTTTACCCTGACGGGAGGCTTCTGTTGAAGGGAGTATTTAAAGATAAAAAGCTGCGGGTGAGACATGGAATTTATGAGGGTTTTTATGCCAATGGACAAAAAAGGTTATCCGCAAAATTTGATAATAACGAACTGGAGGGCGTTTACAGCGGTTGGCACGAAAACGGAATGATTGCGGATTCAGGGGTATTCGCCTCGAATGTAAAAACGGGGTTGTGGAGAACATGGTACAAGGATGGTAAACCGGAGTCTGAGGGCGTCTATGCAGCAGGGTTAGCCGATGGCGTCTGGAAATGGTTTCATGAAAATGGTAATCCCGCAACGATAGAAGTATATGAAAACAGCAAGCTTAAGGACCTGACCTGTTTTGATGAATCCGGTAAGAACACCGGCTTTAATTGCAGGATAGACAAGAAGGCTACCCCCGCGAACTCCTATAGTTTCGAAAGTTATGTAATTGAAAACCTGATGTATCCTGATGCCGCGTTAAAAAGAGGGGTTGAAGGAATGGTGGAGTTTGAATTTTTTGTAACGAAAGACGGTAAACTTACCCGCATTAATTTCCTGAATAAAAATGACCGTTTGCTGCAGGATGCGGTGGTTCAGTTTTTAAAGGCAGTGCCCGAATGGGAACCTGCTATTTCGCATAACCGGAAAGTGGATTGCCTCTACACTTACAGCATTCCGTTTTACCTGCCGTAGAAGGGAGAGGTTGGTCATTCACCACGATTATTCTTTTTCTTTTTCATACACCTCATCGATCAGCAGGCTTTTTCCGTCGGCCGCCGCAGTTGCCAGTTCATCGCAACGGTTATTATAGGCATTGTCCGCATGCCCTTTTACCCAAACAAACTCAATGGTATGTTCCTTTGCCAGCTCGAAGTATTTCTTCCAAAGGTCTTTGTTTTTCTTGCCGCCTTTGAAATCGGTTTTTATCCAGTTGCGTAGCCATCCTTCTTTTACAGCTTTCACTACATACTGGCTGTCCGAGTAGATGATAATGTTCAGCTTTTTTTTGGTAAGGACTTCCAGTGCGACTATTACCGCCATTAACTCCATTCTGTTATTGGTAGTGAGCCGGTAGCCTGCAGAAAACTCTTTTTCTACCTGCCCCCATTTTAAAATAGCCCCATACCCTCCGGGGCCTGGATTTCCTCTTGCAGCGCCATCTGTATAGACAATTAACTTTTGCTCAGCCATCCGGTAAAAGCCTTTTGATTCTGCGGGCAAGATAGTCTAAAAAATCACTAAAAAACAGATGGGCGCATAATGGCAGGCAGCGTATCGTCCGGGGGCTGATCAGGACTTGCTTAGCCTTGCCTCTTCCAGGTCGAGGTTGTGCTCCAGCTTCTTTAATACCTTGTCATCATACTTCTTTTCAATTCGCATCGCGATCAATCCCTGTCGACGGATATTTATTAATTCAAGCAGAATTTTTTGCGACAGTCCTCCTGCAGTTTTTATGTCTTCGTTATTGCCATTGTCGCCGAGAATGGCTTCCGCCGTCGCGACACTTGTCTCCAGGTTGCTTTTTACCCGGTTGATGGCATCATAGTGTTCAATTTCATAGGAATAGTTGGACTGCAGGTGTTGCAGGGCCTCCTTATCCAGTTGTAAACGAATGGCGGCAATCTGCTCTTCTTCCGGTATATAGTCATCAATTTCTTTCACCTTTAGCAGCTTTATAAACAGGGGCAGTGTCAGCCCCTGGAAAATGAGGGTTGTAAGGATCACTACAAAGGTTATGAACAGGATAAGATTTCGCTGGGGAAAGGCGGTGCCATCACTAAGCGTTAAGGGAATGGCTAATGCCGAGGCCAGTGAAACTACTCCGCGCATACCTGCCCATCCGATGATAAAAGGTAGTTTTAACCCGGGGCTTTTTTCCTCCCTGCGTATGCGGGGGCTTAAAATTCTTGGTAAAAAGGCGGATACGTATACCAGTACGATACGGATAATGATTACCATAACAACAATGAGCAAGGCGTAGTATATGGCTTCACGCAGGGAGTAATTCCCAAGCCCGTTGACAATTACCGGCAACTCCAGTCCAATGAGGATGAACACGAATCCATTTAATAAGAAACCTACTGTTTCCCAAACTTCAGCCGTTTGCATACGGGTATGATAATTGAGGTAGTCGGTAGACCGGAACGAAAGAAAAAGTCCGCCACTTACAACGGCCAGTACGCCCGACCATTCAAGAGATTCGGCCACTATGTACATTATATAGGGAGCTATGAGCGTAATAGGAGTGGTAATGCTTGAAGCCTTCGCCCAATACCTGAGTATAAGATACAGGATATGCGCTATAACCAAACCTACCACAACACCCATTACCGATAATACCGAGAAGCTTATCAACGCGTCTTTTACCACAAAAGATCCTGTGAGGATACATACCAGGGCAAAACGAAATATTGTCAATGAGGCAGCATCATTCACCAGGCTTTCTCCTTCAAGGATCGCAAGCCCCCTCCGGGGAACAGCCATCCCTTTTAATACAGACGTGGCTGCCACGGCATCCGGCGGGGATATGATGCCGCCAAGCAGAAAACCTAATGCCAGGGTAAATCCCGGAATAACGGCTACTGAAAAGTAGGCGATGGCCGCGGAGGTGGCGAATACCAGTCCGAAGCCGAGCACGAGGATGGACCGTCGCCATTTCCAGAGCAGGTTCCACGATACATGCCAGGCTGCTTCAAATAGCAATGGGGGCAGAAAAATCAAAAATATCAGGTCAGGGTCTATATTGATAGCAGGCATTTCAGGAATAAAGCTGATCGCCAGTCCGCCAATTACGAGAAATATAGGGTAGGAGATTTTCAGGCGTTGGCTCAACAGGTATAATAGCGCCATCAGAAAAAACAGCGCCAGAATCAAAAGCAGGTTATGATGTATCACTGGTAAGAATGTTTTAGGTATCCGGGAGCGCAAAATTAATTTTTTCCCGGCAGATAGTGAGTTTTAACCCGCAATAGAAAAAATATGAGTAACCCGATGCCCGCAGGCGGATTCTATAGGTTCGGTTTTGCTGAATACAGGGCAAAAAAAGCTGCTTCCCGGAAAGGAAGCAGCCAGATTAGAATTATTAAGTGTTTTAAATTGTTGCTGGTTAAAGCGGTTAAACTGAATCATTATTGATCCCACCAAACCTTTGTTTTCAGATCATCTGCTCCGAGCCATTGTACTGCCTGGCTATAGTTATCTTCATTAATGCGCATCTCATCTGCAGGGTACATTACCCTTCTCGCGATATATCCGGGCCCCTGCGTTCCTACTACTATTTCAGGAAAGCCGGTCCTGCGCCACTCACTCCAGGCCTCATACCCAACAAAATACAGGGAAAGCCATTTTTGACGGGCTATTTTTGTCAGCTTCTCTTCCTGGGTACCTGTGTAAACCACATTCGCCTGCGTATAGTAGCTATTGTCAGGAATAACATCGGCGCCGCGTAAATGCAGAAATGAATTTTCATACATATTACCAATCCTGCCGGCATAATATTCAAATTGATCTTTTATCCCGTTCAGGTAGTAAGTTTCCGCAGCATTTGATCCACCGGGAATATACCCTTTCTCTGCTGCTTCAGCGAGGTTAAACTGCACTTCTGAGTAAGTAACGATCAATGCCTGGGCAGCATTCATCGATGCCAGGGAGCTATACTGCAAAGGCGCCCATAACATGCCCGGTGCAGAGTAGTTTGCGGGATTGATCAATGGACCCATTGCATTTACCGCTCCTTCATATTCATAGTCTGCAGGGTCTGAGCTGGCGTCTGAGCTGGTTTGTGTAGGTAATGCATATACCGGCAAACGGGGGTCGTTTAATTGTTTCAGGTTATCTATCAGGTTCTTACTTACCCTCGTGCTGGTAGCATAATCGCTATTACTTCTTGGATACAACGGCATAGCATTTCCCCATGTATCAGCAATGTATTGTAGTGCTGCCTGGTCTGCGTGTGATGTAAACAAGGGGTATTTGGTAGGGTTATTGATAATGTTTGTAAGCGCCGCGGTAGGATCTGCTTTTTTCGACTGCCTTATCAGCAACCTGATGGTTAATCCCGTAGCAAACTTTTTCCAACGGTCTATATTGCCATTAAACAAAATATCACCCAGAACATTTTCATTGGTCGACCCTAACAAAGTAGAAGCCTCTTCCAGGTCCTGCAGCAGTCCCTGGTAAACAGCCTGCTGTTGCTCATATTTTGGGCTGTATATGTGCTGCAGCTTCGCGCTGGCAGCCTCTCTAAAGGGAATAGGTCCGTATAAGTCGGTAAGGTTTTGAAACAACCAGGACCGTATAACAAGAGCGACACCTTTGAAATTGTTCAGCTCATTTTCTTCAGCAATATGTATGATCTCGTTCAACTCCCTGATATAATCGTAATTAGACCAAAGAAAGTAACCGGGGGCATCGGCCCGTACCCAGTTGTTGTAATTGCTGCCAAAATCACTATAGATCAGGTCGCCGGCGATCACGCCTCTTTGATAAGAGGTGTTGAAGCTGTAATTGATAGAACCTCTCAGCAAATTGGGAAGCAATAATCCGGGGCCGGTTAAAGTCTCCGACTCATTCGGATTCGTATTGATTTTTTCAAAATCCTTTGTACAACCTGCCAAAACCAGCAGGAACAGAAAATATATTGGTTTTAACTTCTTCATATTTATCTCTTTGGAAGGTTAAAAATTCACATTGAGGCTAACACCTATTTCCCTGGTTCCCGGGATACTCATATTTTCAAAACCAGGGATTAATCCACCACCGGCAGTGGCTATGGACACCTCGGGATCAAAATGTTGGTTACTGGAAGGGGTAAATAACAAAAGGTTTCTTCCGGTGAGTGAAAGTTTTGCCGTTTTTACAAATGTGCGGCTCAATACTTTATACGGCAGACTGTACCCTACAGACAACTCTCTCAGTTTGAAATAGGTGGAACTGAATAATTGTGCTTCGGAAATATGATCCATTAAACCTTTTACCATATTTCTTACATCAGTACCATATACGCCTGCATCCAGTTTGCCCTGATCACCTGTTGAGTTGGGTTGATAACTGCCGTCAGGCATCAATGCTGCCCCTTTTGCATAATACAAACCGGAGTATTCCGTTCCGGGCGCCCGGTCACCGCGCCCCCACAGGCTTTCTATCATCTGACCGGAACCTACTGCTTTGTTGTAAAACCGCGATACAAACACGCCGCCATACTGACCAGAGAACAGGAAGCTCAGGTGAAAGTTTTTATAGGTCAGTTGGTTGTAAACACCGCCGGTCCAGTCCGGGTTATAATTACCCAGGTAGATATCTTCTGATGTCGCCATTGCCCTGCCATTGCTACCAATAATGATTTCACCTTTTAAAGGGCCATCCGGTACTCTCCGGTAGCCAGGTCCCCATAAAGCTCCCATTCTTTCGCCGGTTCTTGCCTGGATAGAGGCGTTTTCACCGGGAGCAGCCTGTACCAGTTTGTCGATTTCAGGATCAAGCGAAATGATCTTTCCCCTGTTTCTGGCCCAGTTTACACTGATATTCCATCTAAAGCCACCGGTTGTTTGAACGGGCGTGGCATTCAGCATTACTTCTATACCGGAATTCTTTATCTCCCCGGCATTGATAATCCTGCCGGTCTGTCCGGAGCTTTGCACCATTGGCAGAGACATGATCTGGTTGATAGAACGAATGTCATAGTATGCAAAATCCACTCCCAGCCTGTTATTCAAAAAGCCCAACGAGGTACCTATTTCATAGGTGCTGTTTATTTGAGGTTTTAAGGTAGCGTTCTTTAATCCACTACTGTTTGTTACCGTATAATTATTGCCCCATTGTGGAGCGTTCTGATACGTGTTGTACAAATTGTAAGGACCGGTATCGCTTCCCACTTTCGCCCAGGTAAGCCTCAATTGCGCCTGGCTAATGGCTGCGGGCAGGTTTAATATATCTTTTACATTGGTATTTAACCCTACAGACGGATAGAAATAGGAATTATTATTGGAGGGTAAAGTGCTTGACCAGTCGTTTCTTGCCGTGAAGTCCAAATATATCAATCCCTTATAATTCAGGTTCGCCATTGCATACACACTGTTAATCCTTCTTCTGGAACTGTAGGAGGAAGAAGTAATCAACTGAGATGTATTCTGGATAGTGTAAATGTTGGGGATCAACAACCCGCTGTTGCGGGAGTAAGCACTTCTGGAGTTGGCATCCAACCGGTTAGCGCCTGCGGAAAGGGTATAGCCAAAATCGCCTTCTGCGGCATCCCCGTTATAGGTTAATAACAGGTCGGTATTCCTTTCTTCAAATTTGATCAATTCCTCTACATATCCCCCCAATGGCTGATCCACAGTGCTGATAGCGGTACGCTGCGGTCTGAAATCATAATACAGATCTTCAGCGGTACGCAATTTAAGCTTCAGCCTGTCTGTGAAGGCATAGTCAAACGAAATGTTTCCATATATCCTGTCTTTATTTTGTCCACGGGTATTCTCGTATAATAGGAAATAAGGGTTATTATGGTTCTCCCCGTAATTGTACTGGAACTGGCGGATACCCTCGAAACCAGGTTGCCAGTAATCCCGCAGGCTGTTAATATCGACCTGCCTTGTCATCCAGGTAAAAAAGTACATCATCGTATTCCGTCCATATCCATTGTCCGGTCTGTTCGTACTTTTTTGCTTCATGTAGTTGAAGTTGATGGAAGATGTCAGTTTATTTGTCAGCTTATATTGACCGTTGAAGTTTAATTGGTAACGATCTAAATTATTATTCGGTACTACTCCCTTTACATTTAAAGAGGTCATCGAAAGCCTGTAAGTGCCCTTTTCGTTGCCTCCGGAAAATGCCAGGTTATTGTAGTACTTCTGCCCATTATCAAAAAAATCTTTGATATTGTTTGGGTACGAAATCCAGGGGGTGGCAATAACATCGCCCCTGTTATTGAGCGCTACATCTCCTCCTCTGAATCCGTTGGTTGTGGGGGAGTTAAATTGTTTCTCCAGGGTACCCTGATTGAGCCTTGGCCCCCAGCTTTCGTCGTATCCGTCTCTCACTCCGTTGGGATATATAGACCAGGAAGCGCCAAAGTTAGACCCTTCGTACAACCCGTCTCTTCCCTGTCCAAATTCATTCTGAAATTTAGGCAGGTTGGCTACCTGTTCGCTGAAATAATAGGTATTGAAACTTATATCCATTCCTTTACGGGCGCTTCCTTTTTTAGTAGTAATAATAATTGCTCCGGCAGCCGCACGGGAACCATATAAGGCAGCCGCGGCGGGCCCTTTCAAAATATTCATGGATTCTACATCGGCGGGGTTAAATTCCGCAGCGCTGTTACCATAGTCTGCCGAACCGCTATTGCTACCCATTCCGTCGTTTCCTACCGGTACTCCGTCTATTACAAAAAGAGGCTGATTCCCGGTTACTCCGAAAGAAGATTCACCTCTTAAAGTAATCCTGGCGGAGCCTCCTACTGTGCCGGATGTGTTAATTTGAACACCAGCCACTTTACCGGACATGTTATTCACAAAATTGGTAGCGGGCGCTTCATTCAATTGCTCACCATCAATTTTTTGTGTAGTGTATCCCAGCGATTTTTTTTCCCTGCTGATACCCAGGGCGGTAACCACCACTTCCGAGAGGTTCTTCTGATCGGTTTTAAGTATTATTTCCACCACCGATCTCCCGGCAATGGCAATTTCCGCATCCAGGTAGCCTATGGAGCTGATAATCAGTGTAGCATTGCCGTCTGCATTAATAGTAAAGCCTCCGTCGCCATCGGTAACGGCGCTTTGCGATCCTCCTTTTACCTGCACGGTGGCGCCGGCTACAGGGTTCCCGTTTTCATCGGTTATTCTTCCTTTGATGAGCGCTTGCGACTGGTAGGCAGTTACAGGAGAAAAGCTGAGCACCACCAACGCATTGTTGTTGATTTTATACTCTAAACCTGTTCCTGCCAGCACCTTATTCATTACCTCGGCTATAGAAGCGTCTTTTATCCGGAGGGTAATGCGGTTGGTTTCAAAAACGGGAGCGTCTGTGTAGAGGAAGCGATAATCTGAGTTTTTTTCAATCAGGTTAAGTACTTTTCGAAGAGATTCTTTTTTTACAGATAGTGAAATTTCTTTTTGCGCATTCGCCCAAAGGCTTAACTGCAAGCTTAAACATGTAGTAATGATAAAAGAAATTTTCATAATAAACTTCCATTTCGGGGCATGGGAACTTAACTGCCTGTCCCAATTAGTTTTGGAAAAAAGCATACCTTTAAATTGTTGAGTTTAATAATGGGGAACTTCTTTGCAGGCGTTCCCAGTTTGCTTGACGGGGAGGTGTTGCGAGCATCTCCCATTTTTTTTGTTCTTTTATGTTCTCATATGTGTATATCGTTTTAAATGAGCAAACATTAAAATCAAAATATTTAAAATCCGATGTTTACACTTTTTTAATAATTGTTTAATATTGGTAAACAGTTATTGGAATATTTTATTTCTCCGCACTGATAATAACTGCTTTGTTTTCAATCTTGTAATTGAACCTGGTCAATTGCTGCAGGGCGTCCAGCGCTTCTACTATATTTTCTTTCTCAAAAGAGCCGGTAAAGGTCATATCCCTCATTTTTTCTGTTTCAAACTGAATGGAAACATTGTACCATCTTTCCATTTTTTGGGCAAGGCTGAAAAAGGGTTCTTTATGAAACACCAGTTGATCCTCTATCCAGGCGATCTCATTGATACTGCTGTCCGTTGGGTTGGGTTTTATTCGTCCCAGTTCCCAAATGCCTTCTTTTGCGGTCCCGGTTTCTTTTACCTGTTTAATATCCTCCTGTGCCGCCGGTGTCTTTCCGATCATGATTTTTTCGTTGGGGCGTAATAATATCCTTCTTTCGGGGTCGCTTTTTTCAAAAACTTCTATGGCGCCTTCAATCAGCGCGGCTTCTACTTTTGAATCGTCTTCATAGGCTTTTACATTAAATACGGTGCCTTTAACTTTAATGTTCACATTGCCGGCATGTACCGTCAAGGGCAGGGCCTCATTTTTAGCAATGTCAAAAAAGGCCTCTCCCACCAAACTGATCTCGCGTGCTCCTATGCCGAAATCCTTGTTATATTGAAGTTTACTGTTGCTGTTAAGCTTAACGGTAGAGCCGTCTGGCAGCCGGATAGTGCTTTTGGAACTGTTGTTGGTAACAATCTCATTCATGGCTGTACCCTTCTCGTTCCCGCCGGGCTGTTTCTCTGCCCTTTGTAGCCAGATGAATATGGCCACCAAAACGGCGCCGGCAAGCAAACTTATTCTCCTTACCATACCCGGTGCGCCGCTTTTTCTTTTTGGCTGTTCCTCCGTTAGTTCATATTCCGGTTGCCTACTTTGCGCTACAGCCAGTTTTATTGCTTCCAGGCTTCTTTGCTCGTCTGACGGGTCGGTTATTTTCTGTAATGGAATTTCATGCAGGGCGGATATTACTTCATTCAATTGAAAGCGGTCCTGGTGTTCGGTTAAAAACAGTTCCAGTTCACGCAATTCTTCCTTGCTGATCTCATTGTTATATTTTTTTGCCAGCAATTCCCAAATTCTTGAAACGGGCATAGTTCAATCTCGTTTGATAATTATAAGGATACCTTCTATAACCAAAAACCCCCAAAAGAGAAGAAAAAAATCAGGAAATAAGAATGAAAGGAATGGATTGGCTTAGTTTCTTAAGTGCAATACTTACCTGGTTCTCCACCGTTTTTACGGAAACCCCCAGGATGGAAGCCACTTCTTTGTATTTCAGGTTGTTTTCTTTTACCAGGCTGAAAATGAGTTTGCATTGTACCGGCAAAGACTGAATAGCCGCATTTATCCGGATTTGTAATTCGGAGCTTACGAGCAAGTCGTACGGCGTTCTCTGCAGAGAACAGGGAAAATTATGGATATTTTCCAATAGCCTGCTGTAGTTGTCTTGTTTTTTTATTTGTTTAAGCGCCCTGTTTTTTGCACATACAAACAGGTACACTTCCGGGCTTTCTACCTTATCCAGTACAGCCCTGTTTTGCCATATATCGAGAAATGTATCATTAACCGCTTCTTCCGTCAGTTCTTTGTTGCCGGTTAAAGAAAATACAAAGCGAAAAATTTTATGAAAATAACCGGTATGCAAATCCCATAAGGCTGTTTCATCTCCCAGATGGATCTGTTGGAATAACTTCCCGATGTGTATTTGGTTGACAGGCATTAGATTGAAAATGATAAAGCTATTTACAATTATTTCCTCCGGACGGCATTCAATTTTAATTATTTATTAATCCTATATTAACATCAGGTCTGGTTGTTGAAGGTATTTCTTCTCAATGGAATAAATTCTCACGTTAAGTTATTAAATTATAAATTATTAAATTGAATTTCCCTCAAAATTATTGACGCGGCGACCTGTATTTTAGCTGAAACAGAGAATATTTTAGCTGAAACAGAGAACAATTTTAAAGATATCGTAATGAAAGGAAAAAACTACCTGGTTCTGTTAGTAATAATTATTTTTTCTGTAACCGGTACAACCGGGCAGGTCACAATTGAAAATCTTCCCCGGTATAAAAAGGAGTTATCGCCCGGGGATTGGCTGATAGATAAAAGTAGTCATCGGTCTGCTCTTTATCAAACGCCTGAAGGTGGAATTGCCCTGAGCAACGGACTCATCACACGAACTTTTTCAATCAGCCCGAATGCCGCCACCATTGGATTGGACAACCTGCAGACCAATGAGTCGCTGGTTCGTGCAGTATCTCCCGAAGCTACTGTATGGATTAATGGGCAGGAAGTAAAAGCAGGTGGATTGACCGGGCAAAAAATAGGCAATTATCTTTTGCCTGAATGGATACCGCAATTAAAAGCCGATCCCTACAGTTTACAGTTACAATCGTTTACTACCAACCCGATAAAGGCGCGCATGGAATGGAACAGGCGAACTTCCTGGTCGCCGCAGCACCTGCCCTGGCCTCCCAAAGGGATAGAACTAACGTTCACCTATACGGCCAATGATGCCATAATCAGAAATTTTTATACCCGGTATGCCGGAGATAAACAACGGGAGATACTACTCGAAGATGATTTTAAAAAGGTGTCGGGAAAATGGAAAGTTACCACGGTAAATGCTCCGGTCAATGCTTTTAACAACGAAGGAAAAGCGGGAGAAATACTGGCTTCGCCCCGGGCGGTGGTATATGGTGAACAACCTCTTCCACGGGAATCCCAGGTGATTATTTGCAAATTGAATGCCGGCACTGACATCAGTCGCGGATCCGGACCCGGTCTTGCATTAGTATATCCGGATGGAAGCATGTCCGGGCTTTACCTGTCGCCGGGCAACCAACGGTTTGTTATTTCACATAAGGGAGATCAGGAAAGTTTTGAAGGACATGATCCTGCAAAATCATGGTATCTGAAAATGCAATTGATGCCGGGAAGGATAGCTTACAGCGTTTCCGAAAATGGGGATGAATATAAGCTGCTTTCAGAAAAGGACATGACGACGTTGCCCCTGTCTTTGCGCATTGGTAAAACAGTTCCGCAGAGAGGACCAAATGCACGAACAGATGCAGGAGTGCCGGGCAGGAGCAAAATAGAGCAGGTGTTGATACTCGGCAACCCGGCAGTGATAAAAAACAACTATGGTTTTTTGGAAAATCTGATTGTAAAAGTCCACTATGAAATATATGATGGAATCCCTTTGCTCTGCAAATGGGTGACGGTAGAAAACAAAGGCGGTGAAGCTTTCCTCGTTGACAATATAAGGAGTGAACACCTTGCACTAACAGAAGCGGAAAGTGCCGTGGAGTTCAACCACCGTTGGGAGATGCCGCCTGTTTTTGCCGAGAGTGATTTTGCTTTTGGCTCTATGTCTCCCAATGCGTCGCAGAATGCCTGCGTGGAATGGTTGACAGACTCTACCTATACAACACAGGTTAATTACAACCTGAATACCCCCACAGTTCTTTCCTGTATGCCCAAAACAGGGATCGGTGAGATACTCGAAGATGGACAAACTGTGGAAAGCCCCCGTTTATGGGAACTTGTTTTTGACAGCTATGACCGCGAAAGAAGAGGACTGGCACAACGGAAAATGTACCGGACCATTGCGCCCTGGGTAACCGAAAACCCTATTATCATGCATGTGAGCAGCGCGCAGGATGAGCCGGTAAAAAAAGCCATAGATCAATGCGCGGATGTAGGTTTTGAAATGGTGATTATGACATTCGGCAGTGGATTTAATATAGAGGATACCAGCGCTGCCAGTCTTGAAAGAATGAAAAGGCTGAAAGAGTATGCCGCCTCAAAAGGCATAGCGCTCGGCGGGTATTCCTTACTTGCCAGCCGGTCCATTGATAAGGAAAATGATGTGGTAATGCCGGCAGGAATGAAACCTGCGTTTGGTCATTCTCCCTGCCTGGAAAGTAAATGGGGTCAAAATTATTTCGACAAGCTGTATAATTTTTACACTAAAACGGGACATGACCTGTTGGAGCATGACGGGTCTTACCCGGGAGATGTATGCGCCTCAACGGACCATCCGGGACACAAAGGGTTGGAAGACTCCCGGTGGAAGCAATACAAAAAGATACAGGACTTTTATAAATGGTGCAGGGGTAGGGGTATTTACCTGAATGTTCCCGACTGGTATTTTTTGAGCGGCAGCACAAAGGTGGCCATGGGATACCGGGAAACCAACTGGTCATTACCCCGCGAACTGCAGGAAATAATTGAGCGGCAGAATATCTATGATGGCACCTGGCAAAAAACACCGTCTATGGGCTGGATGTTTGTGCCACTGGTACAGTATCATGGGGGAGGAGCAGCGGCGACCATAGAGCCGCTGAAAGAGCATTTACCGCACTACGGGCAGCGGCTGGCGAACCTGTTTGGTGCGGGTGTGCAGGCCTGTTACCGCGGCCCGCAATTGTATGATGCTCCGCAGACAAGAGCCTTAGTAAAAAAGTGGGTGGATTTTTATAAGAAACACAGGGAGGTGCTGGATGCCGATATTATTCATATACGCAGGCCGGACGGAAGGGATTACGACGCTGTTCTTCACGTGAATCCTCATGGTAAGGAAAAAGGTTTACTGATGGTTTACAATCCCCTGAATGAACAGATTACGAGGGATATAGTAGTGGATGTATATTATACAGGTCTGAAAGATGCAGCGTCTGTGAGTGAAGGCGACAATGCCTTTTCCGGGGTTAAGCTGGATGGTAGTAAGTGGAGGCTTAAAGTTGCTGTTCCTGCAAAAAGCCAGAAATGGTTTGTGCTGGCGCCATAGCTGCCTGCGCTGAAAGAGGATTTGCCAAATATGAAAAAAAATGAAGGAAAGAACAATGAAATAGCAGAACTTCATAGCTGTATAAAGACAGCATTCCCATTGCATCATCAATAAACCCCCCGTCATATAATTATGAGAAAGTTTGTCATTGTATCCTCATTTTTATTTGTTTCAGGTATTACATTTGGTAAAAAAATTACGGAACTACTGAAGTGATTTTCAACTTCAGCAAAATGTATCATTCATGAATCTACAACTCCATCCGGAGCCAATGATCATTGGCGAAAATAAGCATGTTGTGTTTTATTCAAAGGCTATCGTAGGAATAATGATGGGTATACTGCTTACATTAACTGTAACGGCACAGTCCGGGAAAAATAAAGTCGTGTCTGCTATGGAAAAAGGTTTTATATCCCCGCCTGATTCTATACAAACCAGCATATACTGGTACTGGATATCAGATAATATTTCTAAAGAAGGGGTGGAAAAAGACCTGGAAGCCATGAAGCGGGTGGGAATAAACCGGGCTTTTATCGGAAATATCGGGTTAGATGACAATGCGGCTCCGTATGGGAAAACCAAATTGTTTTCAGATGACTGGTGGGATATTACTCATGCGGCACTTAAAAAAGCTACTGAGTTGAATATTGAAATAGGATTATTTAATAGTCCGGGATGGAGCCAGTCGGGAGGCCCATGGGTAAAGCCGTCTCAGTCCATGCGTTACCTGTCTTCTACTAAAACTATGATAGAAGGTGGAAAGATGATCCGCCTGGAGCTCCCCAAAGCAGGTGAATATTTCCAGGATGTAAAGGTGCTTGCTTTTCCTGCGCCCCGGCATTACGGAACATCCATCACCGATATGAATCCCCGGATTGCTATGACCCCGCAAACAGAAAATGCATCTGTTCTTTTTGACGGCAATACATCAAACAGTATTCCTGTTGCTTCCGGTACAAACATGGTAGTGGATATTTCCTGCACTCATCCCTATACTGCCAGGAACCTGGTTATTTATCCTGCACATGCGAACCTGAAAATGGAAGTTGAACTTCAGTCGCAGCAGGGTGGCTCTTTTCAGACCATAAAAAAAATTATGGTAGACAGAAGTAATAATGAATTGCATGTGGGATTTGAAAAATATGCGCCGGTGAGCGAATCATTTGCGGCTGTTTCTTCAAATGTATTCCGTATAATTATTTCTCCTCTATCAGGAAAAGCAGGTATTGCTGAAATAGATCTATCCTCAACACCACTGGTGGAGCGTTATGTTGAAAAAACACTGGCGAAGATGCATCCAACCCCCCTGCCTTATTGGAAGGAGTATCAATGGGAGCAACAGGTGCCCGTCAATGAAAAGGATCTTCTTATTGATCCTTCATCAGTATTAGACATTTCCGCGTTTATGAACAGTGACGGGATATTAAACTGGAATGCTCCAGCGGGTAAATGGGTGATACTGCGCACCGGGATGCTTCCCACGGGAGTAACGAACAGCCCGGCTTCCAAAGAAGGAACAGGCCTTGAAATAGACAAAATGAGCAGCAGGCATGCAGCAGCCCATTTTGAAGCCTATATGGGCGAGATCATCAGGCGGATCCCTGCAGAAGATAGAAGAACCTGGAAGTTGATTGTGGAGGATAGTTATGAAACAGGCGGACAAAACTGGACAGACGATTTTATACAGCGGTTCACAAAGCGGTATGGGTATGATCCCCTGCCATATATCCCGGCTATGTATGGCCATGTTGTAGGTAGCCAGGATCAAAGTGATCGTTTTTTGTGGGACCTGCGCCGTTTCGTAGCCGATAATGTAGCGTATGAATATGTGGGCGGGTTACGGAATATCAGCCACCGGTACGGGTTGAAAACATGGCTTGAAAATTATGGGCACTGGGGTTTCCCGGGGGAGTTTTTACAATATGGCGGGCAATCTGATGAAATAGGCGGAGAGTTCTGGAGTGAAGGTGACCTGGGCAATATAGAGAACAGGGCTGCCTCGTCTGCGGCGCATATCTACGGGAAAAGAAAAGTTTCTGCTGAGTCATTTACAGCAGGAGGTAAGCCCTTTGCCCGTTATCCCGCCATGATGAAGCAGCGGGGCGACCGGTTCTTTACGGAGGGTATAAATAATACCCTTTTGCATGTATATATTCATCAGCCTTATGAAGATAAAAAACCCGGTATGAATGCCTGGTTTGGAAGTGAATTTAACCGTTTCAATACCTGGTATGATGATATGGATTTATTTACGGCATATCTTAAGCGTTGCAATTTTATGCTGCAACAAGGGAATTATGTTGCCGATGTTGCTTATTTTATAGGTGAAGATGCACCCAAGATGACCGGGATAACCGACCCAGAATTGCCCAAAGGATATGCATTTGATTACATCAATGCGGAAGTGATAGAAACAAGGCTTTCGGTACATAACGGAAGGCTGGTACTCCCTGACGGAATGTCGTATAAAGTGCTGGTGCTGCCGAAATTGAAAACCATACGACCGGAGCTGTTAGAGAAAATAGCTACACTGGTAGAGCAGGGAGGTATAGTGCTTGGTCCTAAACCCGAGCGTTCTCCCAGTCTTGAAAATTATGGAAAAGCAGATGCTGAAGTAAAGCGGATTGCTGATGGGTTATGGGGCAGGATTGACGGTACAACTATAAAAATAAACCGGGTGGGAAAAGGAATGGTGTTGAGTGGTATGGATATGCAGCAGGCATTGGACTTTGTAAAAGTAATTCCGGATGTAGAGACCGCTGATGCAGACCCGGTATTGTTCATCCATCGCACAGTTGAAGACGGTGAAATCTACTTTCTATCCAACCAGAGCGATAAGAAGGTTGATATAGCGCCCGCATTTCGCGTTACCGGTAAAAAGCCGGAATACTGGAATGCGGTTCATGGTACTATGCACGATCTCCCATCGTATAAGCTGCAGGGGCAAACCACGGTTGTTCCACTTTCGCTGGAGGGATACGAGAGCATGTTTATCCTCTTCAGAGAAAAAGATAATGCGGGGAAAAATACCCGGCAGGCTGAAAACTTTCCTGCGCCTTCTAAAATTCTACCGGTTGCTACGCCGTGGATAGTGAAGTTCGATCCGGGGTTACGGGGACCTGTTGACCCGGTTGTATTTCATACATTGAGCGATTGGTCGGTACACCGCAATGACAGTATTAAATATTATTCGGGTGCAGCCTGGTATACCAATACTTTCAAAATAGATAAAATTAATCAGAATAAGCGTGTTATACTGGACATCGGCAGTGTGACGGCATTGGCAAAAGTAAAAGTGAACGGAAAGGATGTGGGCGGGGTATGGACGCCACCCTATTCATTGGATATTACGAATGCAATAAAGCCGGGCGAGAATAAGATTGAAATAAAAGTAGTGAATACCTGGGTAAACAGGCTGATCGGCGATCGGCATCTGCCCGAAAATGAACGTAAAACCTGGACGATAGTCAACCCGTATAAAGCAGATAGTCCTTTGGAGCGATCCGGATTGCTGGGCCCGGTTAGTCTGCAATTTTATTAATACAACTGACGGGATATGCTTCCGGTTTAAGCGGATCAGCCTGGAGGGATCGAATGGCTGTTGTTATTAAAAAATCCTCTCCCACCAGGGGCTCTCTCCAAATAATGTGTCTTTATTATTTATTATAGTACAGCACATGAACGAGCCCGGGATTTTTATTTTGTTAGGAAAAAAACTGAGCAATGAGGCAACTGACAAGGAATTAGCAGAGTTGGAACGATTGCTGAGAAATGTGTTTAATGTAAAGGCGTGATTACCCGTGTGGAACGGTGATTGCATGCGGTACTCCTTATTTGTTTAAAACGACTCTGGCAAGTGCATTACCCATCTCGCAGAATACCGGCAAAGTATGGATCTCTTTCAGAAATTTGTAGAAGAGGCTAAATAGTCAAAGAATAGTGCAAGAAAATGCTGAAATGAGTAATTAAATAACGAAATTCCATCATCATATAAAGAACAACTTATGCAGTTGCCAATTATCCATTAAACGATCATTGATTACATTATGAGAAAGTATGCTATAGGAGTTTTCCTTTTCCTGTCCCTCGTTACCGGATGTGGTGTAAAAACCGGATTGGATCATTTTGTGCCTGCCCGATCCGATGCCTACGGCAAATCTCCTATCCGTTCAGATTTCCGCTTCAACGGGTACACGGAGTACTGGCAGGATATTTATGAACAGCGGTTTCGGTACGGTAATCTTTACCGGATAAATGTACCGGACGCCGGAGCAGCCATTCTGCAAAGTAAGATGGACCTGGCAGCAGACCTGGGGTTACCGGGATTGATGATGGAGGAAGGTTTTGTGCGTGGACTTTTGAAAGATAATTACGCGTTACTTGAAAATCCCTCAGCGGGTGATATAGAAAGATCCTTTGACACCAACACCAGTGTACTGGTTTTGTTGGATATAGCTTCTGATGTCGCTAAAAGCCTGTTATCAAGATCCACCAACAGGGATATTGCCGGCGAATTGAATAGCTACCAGGCAGGCGGCGCTGATTACGCACCGGTGAAAGCGTTTGTTTTGAAAAATGGTGATAAAAGCCTGTACGCTGTAGTAGGTGGGCAACAACAACTGGGCAGGGTTAAAGAACTGCTGAATATCACCGGCGACGTTTTAAAAGAATACGACCTGAAGAAAGGCTGGTTCGGTGCGCAAACGCTCATCAAAAGCGTTACCTGCACACCCGGAACGCCTATTGAACTGGTTGGAAAAGGAATGAATGAAGGGAACTCCTGGTTTGTATTCGATGGTTATATGGAGTTTCTCGCAAAGGAGGAGATCAATAACTGGATGCAGGAAGTGAGCCTTCCTGTAGTGACAGATGTTGGGTTCTCGCCTGTATATGGGTGTGAGGATTATGACGGGTTGCAGGTGCAGAGCCTGTTTACACCGGATGCATGGATAGACTATGCCCGCCGGAAAAAAGGATATGTTTTTCGCCCGGTCTATAATCACAGCCTGGATAAGCTGGAGTATGACGGTTATATAGCGCAGGCGGGAAATATCGACCAGGTAAATAATGAAAACAAGCCGTTTATACTGGGCACGGGAAATCTAAAGGGAGGGGTTACCAATTCCATGATCATCTTTCACCAGAAAGGAGAAGTCTTTACCAGGGAGAAGTTGTGGGATGGTATTATGAACAGGAGAGCGGTGGGGGTGCTGGAACGTGGAAAAATGATGGGACCTGCCGCGTACCGCAATGCACTACAGTTGTTATTACTCGACAGGCTTTTCCTTGAAGAATATTTTGGTGACAATATAAATATGGAAACCGCTACCAACGGCAACCGGGTTCAATTGCATATCACCAACCTAAATGACCATAGCGCAGATGGGAAACTGATCGTCCGGTTGCCCGGGCAGTTGACCATTAACGGTGATACGGTGATAGCCGTTAACCTGGGCGCCAATACATCCAAAACGATTGATCTGGATATCAATCCCACACCGGAAGCTATGGGGCGTCCGAATGCCGTTGCGCTGGAGTATCAGTGGGGAAATAATCTTTCGAAATCAACTTTAGCGCTTTTGGATCTCCCTCCTGCTGTGTCTGTACACGAGCTGCTGTATGGGCACAGCTCAGGTATCCGGTTCCCGGTCACCATCCACAATTTTACCGGAGAGGAAGCTTTGCCTGTTAAGGTGTCTGTAGTGGAGATGAGTGATACGGCAAAATCAGTATTTGATGCAGAAAAAAAACTGGAAATTAAAAAAGGGCAATTTGCGACTACGAACTTTGATATCAGGATACCTGCCGGCAATTATCTTGTAAAAACAACCGCGATGGGTGTAACTGCCGAAACGCAATTGGGTGTGGAAGAAAACGCCGGTACCGCTGTGCTGCAGGAAGTGGACCTTAACAACGATGGCGTGAATGAATACCAACTGGAGAATGACCAGGTGAAGATAACCTTGCTGGCTACCGGCGCAAGGGTGATAGAATATATCGTGAAATCAAAGAATGATAATATTCTTTTCAAACTATGGCCGGATAAGCCCGTTGATGACAGGCGTCCTTTCCGGGTTCGGGGCTTCTATCCTTATGGCGGCTTCGAGGATTTCCTGGGGCAGCCAAGCATTGAAACGCATAAAGTGTACGATGCGGTGGTAGAGAAGAAAGAAGGGGAATACGTGCAGGTGAAAATGAAAGCTGATTATTATGGGAATGTGATTGAAAAAATATTCACCCTGTACGGCAACTCCCCTTTGCTGGAAGTGCGGTTTGCACTCACCATGAAGAACCCGGAATTAAGTATGCTGGGACCGCAACCCATCCTGGAAATCGGAAAGGCGCATGGCCCGGAAGATAAATTTATCATTCCCGAAATGGACGGATTGCATGAGTATGTGATGAAGCCTGAGAAATATTATGGCAGGGCTTTCTTTGTAAACGAGGGGTGGAATGCAGGGTATGATACCAGGGAAAATATCTCTTTTGCAGGGGCTTTCCCGGTGAAGCAACCCATCTTTTTACATATGTGGATGAATCATCCTTCCAACAGTGACGCGCATTACTATTATGCGGAGTTCCAGCCATGGACACCATTGTTCACAAGGACCACCACTTATTTTTCCTATTATATGTGGGGCGCGGGAAATAGTTGGGAACAAAGTGTAAAGGCATTGAGAGACAGAAACCTGGTGACAAAGAGATAACCCCCGCCAGAAGATTACCTATTTTGAAACAAAGATTTGAATCATGAAATCAATTATGCTGCGAATTGTTTGCCCGGTAATAGGTTGTTTATTTTCGGTATTCGTACAGGGGCAGAAACTGAATGTTGCCAAACTGGATATTAACTACCCGGTTCCGGCGATCCCGTATTACCATATTAAGGCAGACCTCAACCTGCCCACCAGCTCCATGATTGAAGTGGAAATGATCGTAAACGGTAAGCCGCTGCGGTATACCGACCTTCGTCCTGAACATGACCTGGGCGACCTGTCTTATCCTCATCTTACCAATCGCCCCCCCTCCGGCGCCGGGCTGTCTCAGGATCACCGGCTGTATCATACCCCATCTGTGATCGGTTGGGTAAAATGGAACCCGGGAGAAACCTATGAGGTGAAAATAAATGTACGGATGAAGAAGAACCTGGCGCACAGTAAAAATGATGTTTTGCTCAGCTATACCCAAAAAGTAACGGCGCCTGCAACTGCGCCTGTATTTGATAAAGCCTGGCATAAATACAAATCCGTGGTATTGAGCGAAACAGCCGGAGAAGACAGAAAGGAAGAGCCCGTGGAAGTGTTGCTGCCTTTTTACCCCGATGAAGTAGAGGACCTGAAAAGGGAAATCAGGGTGGTTGCATTTGATCCTGCTACCAAAGCGGTGAAGGAAGTGCCTTCTCAGGTATATGATATACAGGAGTACCTGACAGAAGATGATATGGCGCCGGACCCAACGGGAAAGCCTACCCGCACGATACCGGTATGGATGCCGACCGTTTCTGCCAGGGTAGCTTTCCTGGCGGACGTGCCGGCCCGCAGCAGCCGTATTTTCCTGGTATATTATGGCAACAGGGACGCCATGATTAAAAATTATGACACCGACCTGAAAGTGCAGGGAGAAGCGCCAGGGTTGAGAATTGGCAATAAGTTTATTGAAGTAGGATTGCACCCGCATTCCGGCCATTTTGATCAACTGACATTGAAAAGCAAGCCGGAGTATCCCCTGTATCACAGAAAGGAAACCAATGGCGCCATTCACTGGAACCCTGAAATATATGCGCCGCCTGTACCCTGGACGCATACTTCAGACTGGCGTCCGCCGCAGAACGTAAAATCGGTTACCGGACCCATCATATCATTCAGCGATGTGTGGGGAAATTTGCGGGAAATTCCGCAAGTAGATGCTTCCGTGCGGTACGAATTTTTTCCCGGCAAGCCCTATTTTTTCAGCACTACGAACCTGCGGATCAATGAAACCGTGAACGTGATCGCGCTGCGTAATGCCGAAATAGTTTTTAAAAGGGAGTTGATTACTCATGCCGCCTGGTATGACGCTTTGCGGGACTCCGTTATGGAATATGATGTGGTGAACATGCCGGAGCTGACGGATGTAAAAATGCCGGATGATGTTCCGTGGATCAGCTTTTACAATAAAGAAACAGGAGTAGGATTTGCCGGCATACAACTCAGTTATGCCAATACAGGGCTGGAGAACCGGGCACGGCTGCTGAACCCGTTTTTTTATATTACCGGCGGCCCCTGGATATACTGGGCAAGGGCCTTGTCTTTACCATTCCTGTCATCGAATATGCAGCAGATGGTACCCGTGCTGAAGGGGAATTTCTTTACAGAAAAATGGGCCTACCTGGTGTTTGAAACGCCCCGCAACGATAAGCCGTACGCGCCGGTACTTGACTGGAAGAAGAGGTTGACATCACCCCTTCGCATACAACTGGTGGAGGAAGTAGATGATCGTGTATCCAAAACCGTTACTGAATTGTATATCGAAGAAGGTAAAACAGGTTGGGAAGGAAGAGAAACAGGAAGGCATTGACGCTGAGATAATAACCTGAAAATTTAAAGAAAGATGAAAGCAATGTTCCGATCGTTACTTATACTAACAGTATTATTACCGGGAGCATATACCCTTGCACAGGAAAAGCGGGGAGCAGATGCTGTATTCCCTATTTTGGCCTGGGTTGGTGTACCGGAGGAGGAGACAACTGTTGAAAGATTTAATGAATTGAAGGAGTCGGGCATCAATATTAACTTCTCCTGGTATTCCAATATTGAGGCGGTTGAAAAGGCGCTGGATATTGCCCGGAAAACGGGCATAAAGCTGCTTCCTTCCTGCCCGGAACTGAAGTCACATCCCGAAGAAACGGCTAAAAGGCTGATGAAGCATCCTGCGCTCTTCGGTTATCATCTCAGGGATGAACCCAGTGCCGAAGATTTTCCTGAGCTGGGAACATGGGTGAAAAGAATAGCATCCGTGGATAAAAAACATCCTGCTTATATCAACCTGTTTCCGAACTATGCGAGTACCGCACAATTATTCGGCAAAGATTTCCAGCCGGAGCCGGGAAAGGATGTGTTTGAACAGCATGTGGAGCAGTTCCTGAAGGAGGTGCCGGTTCCCTTTATTTCCTTTGATCATTACCCGGTCATAGAAAATAACGGCATCAGAACCCTTCGTCCGCAGTGGTATAAGAATCTTGAGAGCATAACAAAACTTGCCCAAAAGAACAATCTGCCTTTTTGGGCCTTTGCACTCACGGTGGCGCATACCCCTTATCCCATTCCCACAGTGGAAGAAATCAGGTTGCAGCAATATAGTAATCTTGCCTATGGCGCACAGGCATTACAATATTTCACTTACTGGACTCCCGGGGTAAACTCCAGTTGGGATTTTCATCATGCCCCGATCGGGCTGGATGGAAAACGAACCGAGGTATATGACCGCATCAAACTGGTGAACCGGGAAATACAGGGGTTTGCAGGCGTTTTCCTGGGGGCTAAACTGGTTTCGGTATCGCATACCGGTAAACAAATACCTGCTGGCACGAGGCGGTTAGATAAACTTCCCGACCCGGTAAAGCTGCTGGAAACCGGCGATGCCGGTGCCATCGTGTCGGTACTCGAAAAAGACAGGCGCAGGTTTTTGGTGATCGTTAATCGTGATTTTCAAAACCCCATGAAGCTGACCATCATGACTAACCCCGGCGTGCAACGGGTATTAAAAGACGGAATGCTGGTGCCGGCAAATGCATATACGGGCACGTTGGAAATAGATCCGGGAGATATGCTGGTATATACCTGGGATATAAAGTAGTATTGCCTGCAACCTTTTGACACATAAAACTTACATGACCAAATGAAATTTAGTAAGTCATCTCTTAGGTTCATATTAGCATTTTTTGCAGTTATATCGTTTCACTACTGTGCTATTGCTCAAGCCAAACATGTATTTCTAACAAAAAAACAAGCATTAGAAGACTTATCTTGGCTAAAATTTTCCTTAGAATATGTACATCCAAGACTATACAAGTATGACAATAAAAAAACTGTCGATGCAAGATTTGATAGCTTAGAAAAGAATATTGGCAACAAAATATCAGGACTGGATTTCCTTGCATTAGTAACCAAAGTCAATGCCACAGTTCATTGCGGACATTTATATACTATTGGGCAAGGTGATTTGGGAAAAGAGGTAGCGGAAAAAAAAGTGCTGCCATTTTACATAAGAGTTTTAGACGGGAAACTTTATGTTTTTAATGATTGTAGCGATTTCTCAATTCCAAATGGCTCTCACATTCTATCAATAAATGGCAAGAGTGATACTGATATAATAAACATTTTGCTGCCTGGAATACCTGCGGATGGCTATATTCAAACAAGAAAAATAAAATTACTTGAGAGGTATTTTTTCTACGCTTTTCAAGGGTTTGATTTATACTATTATCTTTTTGCTGACAGGAGCAAAATTTTTAAGATTGAGTATACTGACTTCAATACAAATCAGAAAAGCACAATAACAGTAAAAGGCATAACAGCGGAAGAAAGAAAAAAAATGTTACTCAACAAGTTCAACATTGATGAAGATGTTTGGTTTAAAACCCCATCACCAAAATTTGAAATTAATGATAAAAAAAATTATGCTGTATTAACAGTTTCTCGTTCTTTTTATGATAAAAAAATTGACCCCAATTTTGATTCATTACTTTTAACTGCATTTCATTTAATCAAAGAGAGAAAAATAGAAAACCTAATTCTTGACCTGAGAAACAATGAAGGCGGAGATGAATATCAGCAAATAGAGTTGATGTCTTATTTATATGACAAACCTTTCAAGCTATACCAAAATATATATTTAAGTCATTTAGATTTCAGCCCACTGAAACCTATTATCATTGAAAGAGACACCTCTGCTCTCATATTTAATAATGACGACGAATATATGAGAAAGATAAACGATAATTTATGGATTAATAACTATGAATATAGCGATAATCTTCAATTGAAAGAACCAAAGGCAGATGTTTTTAAAGGCAAGTTGTACGTATTAATGAATGGCGCTTGCTTTTCAAGTGCTGCAGACTTGATTTCAGATTTAAAGAAAACGACAGATGCTATTTTTGTTGGTGAAGAAAGTGGGGGTGCATTTGAAGGACCAACAGGTGGAGACAACATTGTAATTCAATTGCCAAACAGTAAAATTATGATTAGAATTTCTCCAAACATACAAATAGGCTATATGTATCAGAAGCATCCAATTGGACGAGGAGTATTACCGACTTATCAAATAAATTATACGATAGATGATGTAGTGCAACACAAAGATTTAGAAATGGAATTTGCAAAAAAGCTAATTCAGGATTGAAAAAAAATAGGGCAGCAGGCAACATTGCATTGGCAATATGGCGGGGCGACGAATATATTCTCAGCTTTTTGTTCGCTAATCAGCTTCAGTTTCGGCAGACGAATAACGCCGAGCAATAGAATAAACAATGAGCTTTCGTATCTTTAATCAGTAGCGGCACCAAGCAAACGGAACATAGAATATCACCACATCGCCAATGCTTTAACATTATGTCAATGAAAATGTAACGAATAAATCTCCCGCGGATTTTCGCAGAAGCAGCTTATAAAATCAGTGTTTATCTGCGTAATCTGTGGGAAAAAGAACAGACATTATTGAATTGAGTGAATAGTAACATTGATGCCGGTATATAAAACGGTTTAACTGTATCAAGATTAAAAATGACAATATGAAAAAGCTTATTCAGTTGTTATTGCTGTTGCTGGTTTGCCATACGCTTACCGCACAAAAGATCACACTGGTTAAAAAAGGTAAATCACCCTATACCATCGTTATGCCTTCGAAAGCTACCCTGGTGGAAATAGAGGCTGCCAAAGTGTTGCAGGACTACCTGTACCGGATAACCGGGGTTACTGTACCGACCGGTTTTGATACGGCAGAAGAAAAGCCGGAAGAAATACTGATCGGGAAGGTGGATCGTCCCCAAACCCGGGAGATCGTGTATAGTGATTTTGGCAGGGATGGTTTGCTGATCCGGACAGCAGGCAAAAAACTGGTTATTACGGGAGGGTATAAAAAAGGGATCATATATGGCGTATATACCTTCCTGGATAAATACCTGGGCTGCAGGAAATTTGCGGCAGAGGTAACCTATGTTCCCAAAAAAACTGTCATCAGTTTACCTGTGATAGATGATTTTCAGTTGCCGGCGTTTGCTTTCCGGGAAACCTATTACACGGAAGTGTATGATCCGGAGTATATGAACTGGCATAAGTTACATTCCGTCAGCACAAGGGGAGAGGAAAAAAGTGAATGGGGCTATTTTGTACATACCTTCCACACCCTGCTCAATCCCGAAGAGTATGGCCAAACAAATCCCGAGTATTTCAGTTACTATAATGGTGAGCGACACGCGGGAACAGTTCCTTCCTGGGATGGTAAAAGTGTGCAGCCGGCAGCGCAACTATGCTTAACCAATCCTGATGTATTGGAAATAGTTTGCAAAAACCTGAAAGCTGCAATCGATAAAAGACCGGAAGCACTCTATTGGTCCGTAAGCCAGAATGACAATGTAAATTATTGCAGGTGTGAACACTGCGCGGCGCTGGATGAAAAATATGCCGCGTTCAAACCCGAAGAAAAAATGTTATCTACCCATGGCGGTGAAAAATATCCTGCTTTGGGGATGGGCTCATTGCTGACGTTCATCAACCAGGTGGCAGACAGGTTCCCGGATAAGATCATTTCAACGCTTGCTTACCAATACACCCGGGTACCGCCGAAAGGCATTGTGCCCCGAAAGAACGTGAACATCATGCTGTGCAGCATAGAAAGTTCCCGGAACGACCCGATGGAAGCGGGTGACAAGCCCTTTGCCGAGGATTTGATCGGATGGGGAAAACTAACGGATAATATTTTGGTATGGGATTATGTTATCCGCTTTTCCAACTTACTGGCGCCTTTTCCCAACCTGAGAATATTACAACCCAACCTGCAGTTTTTGCACAGGAACAGGGTATCTGCCATGTTTGAGCAGGGCAACCGGGATCGTGGCGGAGAATTTGCTAACCTGCGGGCATATTTGATCTCCCGGATGTTGTGGAACCCGGATATTGATCTGCAAAAAGAAATGGATGAATTTCTGAACGGTTATTATGGAGCCGCGGCGCCTGATATCAAAGAATATATCAACCTGCTGCACGATCATAACCAGGCAGGGATGGAAGTTAAGATGTCTATTTTCGGAAAACCTGCAGATGATAAGGAGACATTTCTTTCCGAAGCATTGCTCAGCCGCTACAATGCTATCTTTGACAGAGCCCTCAAAAAGGTTGAAAAAACGCCCGATGTCTATGTAAGGGTGAAGTCTGCCCGGTTGCCGGTGTATTATGCCACGCTGGAAATTGCGAAAGCCGAAAAAACAGGTCCACGCGGCGCTTTTGATATCATCGACAATAAACTGGTCCCCAAACCCGGGATAGCAGCAATGCTCCACGAGTTTGTGTATCACTGTGTACGCACGGGTGTGTCCCGGATCGCCGAATGGCATACCACGCCCAAAGAATATTTAGAAAAGTATATCGCGTTCCTGGAAAACCCGGATGCTCAATAGAGGATCAGGAGAAATAGGAAGTGCGTGGCAGAAGAAGTTCAATAATAGCAATCCCTCGCTACTTATCGTGTAAATCGTATATTTTATTTTCAAATTACTCGGTAAAATATTATATTTACCGTGTAAATCGTATATTTTATTTTCGAATTACTCGGTAAATATGAACCTAAAAAGGACAATAGAAGCTGATTTTCAGGAATATATGGATGTTTTTCCGGCTATTGGCATCGTAGGTCCAAGGCAGGTTGGCAAAACCACACTGGCAAGGCAAATGACCGACAGGGAAAATCACTTGTACCTCGATCTGGAAAACCAGACCAACAGGGAAAAGCTGAAAGATCCGGTGTTTTTTCTTTCGCAGTTTGCCGACCGCTGCGTGATACTGGATGAAATACAATTTATGCCCGGATTGTTTGCTGCGTTGCGGGGTATAATTGATGCCGACAGAAGACCGGGGCGCTTCATACTGCTGGGATCCGCCTCACCGGATATGTTCCGCAACAGCGCCGATACGCTGGCGGGACGTATTGGCTATCTGGAGCTGACACCCTTTACACTTGCAGAAGTGGATGACAGGAAGGCTTTGTGGCTAAGGGGGGGCTTTCCCCTATCCTACCTTGCTTCGTCTGACAGGGCAAGCATACTATGGAGGCGGAATTTTATTATCACCTATATACAACGCGATCTGGGTTTACTGGGTTTACAAACAGACGTGCAGGTAATGGACCGTTTCTGGCGAATGCTGGCTACCGTGCAGGGCAACCTGCTGAATGCCGAAAGCCTGGGGCGTTCGCTGGATATCAGCCGCCCTACTGTGATGCGCTATCTTGATTTCCTGGAAGGTGCGTTTATGCTGCGGATATTGCACCCCTGGTTTACAAATACTAACAAAAGGCTGGTAAAGTCGCCTAAAGTGTATATCAGGGACAGCGGACTGCTGCACAGTTTATTGGGGCTTGCTACTTACGAAGCGTTGCTCAATCATGTACAGTTGGGGGCATCCTGGGAAGGCTTTGTGATAGAACAAATAGCGGGAAATGTGAAAGAAGACATACAATTGTTTTTTTACCGTACGCAGCACGGCGCAGAGTGCGATCTGTTGCTGGAACGCAACGGAAAGGTGCTGGCTGCCATAGAGATCAAGCATGGCAGCAGTCCTAAAGCAGGAAAAGGCTTCCGTATATCCATGGACGATACGGGAGCCGCCGGCGGATACATTATCGGTAACGGAGAAGAGACCTATAAAATGGAAGAAAAAATTACCATTACCAATGTATCCGACTTTATAAAAAATATATTGCCCGCATTGTAACGATACCCGCCACCTAATAGTTATCAACTAAATTGTTTATATTGTTATGAATGAAAACATTAATGCTGAACTGCTGTGCGCTGTTGTTTACCTATGCGTTGAATGCGCAAACAGACACATTGCCTGATAAGGTATATTATCTCAGTAAATTACCGGCCGTAAAGGAAGACTGGGGAAAACGGACCCGGATCATGGACGGGAGGACCCGTTATATGCCGGATTTTGAAGTTTCCTATATCCAACTGGAGCCCGGCAGATCCATCAACCCTCATTCTTATACCGAAGTTGAGAAACTGCTGATAGTAAAAGAAGGCGTCATTAAAGTAACTATTGCAGAGCAAACAAAAACACTCGATCCCGGGGCTGTTGCTATGGCCATGCCCGGTGACGAAATTTTCATTACAAACGCAGGAACTGTAACAGCGGGTTATTACCTGTTAAAATACACGTCAGTGGGCGCAGTCAATCATGGGAGAGCGAAAGCGGCGGGCGGATCAGTGATAGTGAACTGGCGCGACGTAGAGGTAAAAACCACAGACCGCGGATTCAGGCGGGAACAGTTTATCCGCCCAACAGCTCTTTTCGAAAAATTTGATATGCATGCGACCACACTCAGGCAGGGAGCAGTGAGCCATCAGCCGCATACGCACCGCCAGGAAGAGATCATTCTTGTGCTGAGGGGAACTATAGAAATGCAGATCGGCAATACATTCCGGAAAGCAGCGCCCGGTGACCTGGTGTTTCTGAATGCTTTTATCCCTCATTCGCTTAAAAACCTGACAGAAGGTGAATGCGAATACTTTGCATTTCAATGGGAGTGAAACTAAAAACTGCCATAATCTCCTGATAAACACATACTAAACTACTTTTTACCGGCGCGTTAAACATTTCTCAATAAAATTTCCGGAATCAGTGGCGTACATGCAACATGTGTACGCCTTACCTGTCTTTATACTAAATTGTTAAGCAAATCAGGCTATTGGAATCGGTTACTATACATGAACAGCATGCGGATCTGGTACAAAAATGCCGGGAGGGCGACAGCTTTGGTTTTAAGAAGTTGTATGAATATTATTCTGTAGCGATGTATAATACCAGCCTGCGGATTGTAAACAGCGCTGTGGAAGCGGAAGATGTGTTGCAGGAAGCCTTTATCGATGCATTCAGGAATATCGATTCTTTTGAGAACAGGAGCAGTTTTGGCGCCTGGCTAAAACAGATCGTGATCAACAAGTCAATAAATATTTTAAAAAAGAGAAGGGTGGAGCTGGTGGAGATAGAGCCGGGGGGAATGGAGGAAACGATGGTTGCGGATGCACCGGAAGAGGATAACAACCACCTGAAAGTGCAGCAGATAAAAGATGCCATAAAGAAGCTGCCGGATGGTTACCGGGCTACTTTGAGTTTATACCTGCTGGAAGGATATGATCATGAAGAGATCGCGCAGATACTGGGCGTAGCAGAATCTACCACCCGAACCCAGTATATAAGAGCAAAAAAGAAATTATTAGAAATAATTAAAACCGGATGATATGAGTAAGGATTTAGAACGTTTTGTGCGGGATAACCGGGGCGCATTCGATACGGAGAGGCCAACAGGCAAAGTATGGGAAAAAATTCAAAAAGAATTAAAACCGGCCGGGCAAAAGCCCCCCGTTCGGCGGCTGCCGATGGTATGGCTGGCAGCGGCGGCGGTAATGTTTGCCGTGAGCGCCACTTTGCTGTATATGAATTTTAATTCCGGTAATGGCGCGACGGATATTTCCGGGGAAAATACAGGTACGCGGAGCAATGGTTATATTGCCGCCATTGACCCTGTTTATGCGGCACAGGTGAACCGGTTTACTGCCGTAATTGACGAAAAGCAGGCTGAGCTAAAAACATTGCAAAACGACAACCCCAACTTATATGAGAAGTTCAGTAGCGACATACAAAAGCTGGACAGTACATATAGCCTTTTAAAAAACCAACTGCCGGTAAACCCAAACAAAGAAGAGCTATTACAGGCGATGATCTGGAACCTGCAGCTACAGATCAACCTGTTGAATCAGCAGTTGGACATCATTCAGAAAATCAAAAACTCAAACAGCAATTCATTATGAAAAAGATATTATACATAGCCGTTGTTATTTTGTTCTCTCTGCCGGTACTGGCAGGAGAGCCGGGCATGATAGAAAAGAAAAAAACAGTCAGCCAGTCATACAGTGTTTCGGCAAAAGATAAAGTGTCTCTGAGTAATTCATTCGGTAAGATGGTAATTAATACATGGAACAAAAATGAAGTGAAAGTGGATGTTACCATTATTGGCAAGAGTCCGTCTGAAGCCAAGGCCCAGGAAATACTGGATAAAATACGCATTGAGCACGGCAAAAACAGCGAAGGCGTATTTTTTAAGACTAAAATGGACGAAGTAAATACCAATGGAAATAAAAAAGGCAAAGACGGCCAAAATTACAAAGAGGAGGGGATGGAGATCAACTATGTTGTTTATATGCCGTCTAATAATCCCGTCAATGCTTCTAATTCTTTCGGGGCGCTGGAGATTGGCGATTTTGATGGGGAAGCGGTATTGCAGAGTAAGTTTGGCAGCCTCACAGCCGGCAATCTTTCCAATGTAAAACAACTGTTTGTGGAGTTTGGAAAAGCAAATGTAAAAAGTATAAACAACGGAAAGGTAACGATCAAGTTCTCGAAAGCCAATGTTGGCAAACTAAGCGGTGACATAGTGTCTAATTTTGAGTTCTGCGAGGCGGTGGATATTAAAATAGACAATACCTTAAAACAGTTCAACCTCAAGTCTTCCTATTCTACGGTAGCTATCAGTCTCGGAAAAAGCCTTTCCGCTGACTTTGATATTAAAACCAGTTTTGGTGATGTTGACAATAGCAGTGCCTTTGATATATCTGAGCGAAAGACGGAAAATAAAGGCATTAGTTTTGATAAAACCTACTACGGCACTGCCGGAAAAGGAACTGCTAAAGTGACGATAAAGTCAGATTTTGGTAAAATTAAGTTCGAGTAGTATCTGCAACTATGTTAACCCGGATGATTTTTGCATTAATCCGGGCTGTTTATAAAAAACAATTGGTATTCTTGCAGAAAATACCTGTTGCAATGAACAAATTGATCTTTACGTTGTTGTTGGCGCTTTTTACGCAACAACTGATTGCCCAAAAGAGTACGCCTTTAAATATCGCTTCCTACAATCTCAGGTATAATAATCCCGGGGACGGAGTAAACGCATGGCCGAACAGGAAAGAAGATGTGAAAGCATTGATCCGGTTCCACGAATTTGACCTGTTTGGAACGCAGGAAGGCCTGATTGACCAGATAAAAGACATTGCCGGGCTGGACGAATTCAGCTACTATGGTAAGGGAAGAGATGACGGTAAAGAGGGGGGCGAGCATTCCGTTATTTTTTATAAAAAGGACCGGTTCAGGTTGCTGGACTCAGGTGATTTCTGGCTGAGTGAAACACCGGATAAACCGGGAAAGGGGTGGGATGCTACCTGTTGCAACCGCATTTGTTCCTGGGTGAAACTGAAAGACCTGGTTACAAAAAAGGAGTTCTATTTTTTTAATGTGCATTTTGATCACCAGGGAGTAGAAGCCAGGCGGCAATCGGGAAAACTGATGGTGAAAAAGATAAAGGAGATCGCTAAAAACAGTACCGTTATCTGTACGGGCGACTTCAACTCCACTCCTGAAACGGAGCAAATCCAGGAAATGCAGACCCTGCTGAACGATTCCTATAAGTCAACCGAGAGACCACCTTATGGTCCGGTAGGTACATTTAACGCGTTTAAGTTTGACGCGCCGATGAAACACCGGATAGATTATATTTTTGTGAGCAGGAATATCAGGGTGCTGAAATACGGCGTACTGACAGATGCAAAAGACCGGAGATATCCCTCCGATCATCAGCCGGTACTGGTGAAAGCGGTCATCAACTAAAATGGAAATGCGCCGGATCATCGATCCGGCGCGTTTTGTTCACCGTCCTGCTATTCTAAAAATTCATTTGAGTTCTCCTGCGATTTCCGCCCGGTTCCATATTGACTGGCTGTTGTCCCTTGAACTGCATGAGCCTGTAAGTAAATGTCAGCATAAAATAGCGGGTCAACCTGTTTACCCGGCTGTCGATAATTGCGTTACCACTTACGGTACGGGAAATATTCGTATTCTGGTTCAGGATGTCGAAGCCGGAGAGCCTGATAAAACCGTTTTTCTTTTTAAATATCGTTTTTTCGATAGAAGCATTTAACAGCGTCGGGTTTCCTGTCACCTCTGATGACAGCCCGTTGTTGATCACATAACCTACATCGTAGCGAAGAATAAGCCCCCCGGGTATATCAAGCCGCATATTACTGCCCAGTGTCCAGGCGTTGGAACTGAGCCGCTCACCGTTACGGGTAAGTGTGTACTGGGTTGAGTTGAGGCTATAAGCGCCGTTTACTCCCAGTTCCAGCCATTGTTGAATGTTAAAATCCACATTCAGGCGTTGGGTGGTGATCCAGTTGTTCCCGATATTCTTCTCACTGTTTACCAGCCCCACATCGTGATTGTAGTTTACAGTACCATTGTAGGATACTACATAACGACGATTTTGAAAAGGAATAGAATAATTATAAAATCCGGTCAGGGTATAATATCCGTTTACGTTTTCCGGTATGCTGAGCTGAGCGCCGCTACTGTCCAGGTTAATATTATTATTAACAATGCGGTTTTGTACCATGTTCCCGTTGAAGCCCACAAATAATGTTCTGCCGCTGGTAAAATTAAAATTGTTGAAAAACATCCTCAGGTTATGACTGAACTCCGGTTTGAGATCAGGGTTACCCTGTGTTTGGTATTGTGGGTTAGACACATCTTTTACCGGCTGCAACTGGTTGAAGCTGGGCTGATTGAAATTGGCGTTGTAGTTCAGATTCAGCCGCTTTGTACGGGAAAAATTATATGATAACCTTGCGGAAGGCGCTACGTTCAATCTCCTCTGCGGAGTATAGGCGCTGTCTTTTGATATAGAGTAACCACTCAGGTAGGCCGGCTGAAGATTGACTCCAAAGGCATAATTATATTTTTTATTCACTGTGCGCAGGCTGATACCAACCTGTTGATTGATGAACCTGTTTTCGTAGGCATTGCTGAGGCTGTCGAGAAACGTTGTATTGCCGGACAGGGAATCTTTGCTGTAGGTGGCCCTGTCTATTTTCGCATAAGAGTAATTGTAATTATAGCTGAGATCCAGGAAGCGATTTTTAGAAACCGGTTCTGAATACCTTACCCGTATTCCATAATTCCTGTTGGCATTGTCCTGTGTTATCAACTGGTCCAGGTAGGTGGTGTCTATGCCGCCGGCTTTTAAAAACTCCCTGGTAAAATTTATTTTATCATCATCACTCAAAGAATAGGAAGTTCCCAGGTTGATCTCTGTTGAAAGGTTTCTGCCTCTTTTTTCAAACCGTCGGTTGTAATTGATGGAGGTAGAAAAATTAGGCGATCTGCCGGAAATCAAGTCGGCATTATATCCTTCCTGTGTTTGAAAGCCTTCGCTGTTGGTATAGTCGAAAGCGCCATTGGTACGGTTATCAGAGGTGCTGAATGAAAAGTTGGGAATCACCTTCAGGTAATTCAGGGAATCAAAATTGTATTCAAAGTTCAGGTTTGCCCGGTGATTATTACTGATGTTATTGGCAATGCTGCTCTGGTTGTTGGTGAAAATATTACCGGCAATATTCTGTCTTGAACTGGCTCTGTCAACTAATGTATTCCTGTTGGCATAACTATAGTTCCCGTAAAACGATCCTTTTTTGTTGTTAAAATCGGTTCTGAAGTTTAACCCGACGGATTTGTTATCTGTGATGCCGTTCTGGTTGGCATTGGTGTCTGATGTGCCGCCGTCGCCACCGGAGTTTCCTCCTCCGCCACCGCCCGACCTGATCGTTCTCATTTGTCCGCCACCGCCCCGCCGGTTATTCGCGTTACTGAAATCGAACAGGTTTTGGTTGATATTGTTTACATTACCCAATACCGAAAGTTGTGTGTTTTCACTGAATACGTTGGCATTAAGGGTAGCCTGGTACCGGTCATCGGTACCGTAGCCTGCCGCCGCTCTTCCGAACACACCTTTGTTTCTGTCTTTTTTCAGCTCAAGATTAATAATGATATCCGGGTCGCCGTCCCTGATGCCTGATGCTGCTGCCAGTTCTCCATAATCGTCTACTACCTGTACTTTGTCAACGATATCGGCCGGTAATTCTCTTGTAGCGGTTTTAGGATCTCCTCCAAAAAAGTCTTTACCATTTACTTTTATTTTGGTTACGGTTTTTCCCTGTGCCGTAATGCTGCCATCACTGTTCACCTGGAGCCCCGGCAATTTTTTCAAAAGGTCTTCCACATTGGAATTAGGCCGTACGTTAAATGAATCGGCTCTAAACTCCACCGTATCTTCTTTTATGACCATGGGTGGCGGGCTGATGATCACTTCTGCCAGAGTGGTTACGGCAGGTTGCATGGTGATGCTGCCGATGTTCAGTTCCGTTTTTCCGGCTTCAAAATCATAGTCCCGGCTGACTTCTTCCATTCCGGCATTGGAAATGATCAGGCGAAAGGAAGATACACTCACATTATTAAATACAAATAAGCCGTCCCTTCCGGTTACGGTCTTTAATGTATCTGCCGTTCCTTTTTTTATCAATATTACGGTAGCGCCAGGCAATGCCATATGGCTGCTGTCGTATACTTTTCCCCGGACCGACCCCGGTGACTGGGCATGAACGATCAATGCAAAACCTGTAAAGAGAAGGAACAGAACAAGGGATTTCATAAACTTATCAATTTCCTGCGCAAATAGTAAAGTTATCAGGGTCTCAGACTTCAAAAATATAGGTAAGATTAATGCGGGGAGGTTAAATAAGGTTAACGAATTGAGCCGGCAATGTATTGTGCAACGAAAGATAACCCGATGCTCCGTCTCCTTTATAGACGATCCGGGAAATTGAATCGACAAAAACGGACTCCCAAAGGATGGGCGCCGGAAAAACGGTTTCCGGCTAAACTTATAATATTCCTGATAGTTTTTCTAAATGCTCTTCCACTGCTGTCGCAAACCCGGGTAAACCGGAGAGGTCTCTATCCCATAATTCCAGGCTGCCCAGCACTTCTTTAGACATTGCCGTCGGGGAAGGCGTTTTCTTCCAGGCCTCAAAAAACCAACCGGCTTTGTCATCATTAATGAGATACGGATTGCCTTTATAGGAACCATAGTATTTACCTCCTTCGGTGGACACCGGCCTGGTGAAAAGAATATACGCAGCAAATCCTTTGGCAATAAGATCCGGTACCTTATTAAAGGTTTCTATGTATTTTACCAGCACAGGGATTACACGCATTTTCATTTTGGAGGAGTATTGCATGGTAATGCTGATCCATTGATGGCGGATTGCCGGGTTACTAAAGCGGTCGAGTACCTGTAAGCCGAATTTTTCTGCAGCCACAGGATCTACGTTTGCCGGTATGGCCGGCGCTATTTCATTCAGCATCAACTCCCGGACAAAACTGCCAAAGCCGGGGTCTGCCATTGCTTCCTTAACCGTTGTAAAACCCGACAGAAAAGCCAGTCCGCAGCTAAGGGTATGTGTGCCATTCAGCAGCCTGAGTTTCAGATCCCTGTAAATTTCTATATCAGGCTCAATGATCACCCCGTTGTCTGCCTTATGAAAAGAAAGGACTTCTTTTACTTTTTCATCTCCCTGTATGGCCCACAACCTGTATGGTTCGCACATGATAACGAGATCGTCTGTATAGCCTGCTGTTCCTTCGTCCGGTTTCCCGGGCACAATACGGTCCACCAGGGAGTTGCAGAAATAGTTGCTTTCCGTGATCCATTTAACGAATCCTTCTTCAAGCTGATTATAAGCAGCCAGTTTCAGAACGATCTGCTTTAGTGTATCCCCGTTCCCTACGATCAGCTCAGTGGGTACGATTACCAATCCTTTGTCTGCAGCTCCTTTAAAAGCCTTATACCTTTCGTAAATGAACGCCAGCAATTTGGCCGGGAAAGAAACCGGGGGCGCCTGGTCTATCTTTTCTTCCACCAGTTGTATCCCTACTTCGGTAGTATTGGAAATGACTATCTGCATGTCAGGGTTATGGGCGCACTGTAATACAGACGACCATTCACTTTTTGCAGACAATACCCTGCTGATAGCGCCGGCAATAATATTTTCTTCTACCGCCTTTCCATTTTCAATTCCCCTTACGCAAATGGTATATAAACCATCCTGGGAAGCAAATGCGTCAGCGCCACCGGTATCTGTCGATTTTACCAGCACCACTCTTCCGTTGAAAATACCCTGTTTATTGGCTTTATCAATAAAATAATCAGGTAAGCCGCGCAACAAAACGCCTGTTCCGAATTGTAATACTTTTTCAGGAAGAGCAAAGATCTCAGGTTGCGGTTTGGACGAATTATCGATTTCAGAAAGATTGGCTTTGTTCAGTATCATGGCAAATAAAATATTTTTCGATCGGGTTGTTATCGTACCTGGCCGTTTCCTCTTACCACCCATTTTTCAGTCACCAGCTTTTCCAGCGCAAATGGCCCCCGGGCATGGAGCTTCTGTGTGGAGATACCGATTTCCGCGCCCAACCCAAACTCTTCACCGTCCGTAAACCGGGTAGAAGCGTTGTGGTAAACAGCCGCGGCGTCCACTTCATGTAAAAAAAGCTCTGCCGCTTTTTTATCTTCGGTCACAATCGCTTCAGAATGTTTGGTAGAGTGCTCCCGTATATGTGTAATGGCAGCGTCAATATCCTTCACAATCCGTATGGCGCACCTATAATCCTGGAACTCCCTGTCGAAGTCTTCCGGTGTGGCTTTCTTCAGGTGCGGATACCCCTTCAGGATTCCAAATGCCTTTTTATCTGCCAATACTTCCACATTGTGTTCGGCAAAGCCGGGCTGCAACTTTGGTAGAAAACTGGCGGCGATTTTTTCGTCAACCAGTAAAGTGTCCATCGCGTTGCAAACGGATGGACGGGAAACTTTAGCGTTTACAACAATATTTACCGCTTTATCCAGTACGGCTTTTTGTTGCACATACACATGGCACACACCTGCGCCGGTTTCTATTACAGGTACAAGACTGTTTTTGCGGACAAAGTTTATCAACCCGGCGGATCCCCGTGGAATGAGAACGTCTACATATTGTGTGGCGGTAAATAAGGTATCCACTGTTTCGCGGGCTGCGGGCAACAACGTCACTATCTCCGCGGGAAGTCCGTTCTTTTTCAATACGGTCTGAATGATTTTTACCGCGGCTTTATTGGAGTGATCGGCTTCACTGCTCCCTTTTAAAACGCAGGCATTGCCGCTGCGGATACAGAGCGCTGCAATATCAAAAGTAACATTGGGCCGCGATTCGTAGATGGCGCCCACAACGCCCAGTGGCACCGATAGCTTCTGCAGCCGGAGCCCGTTCTCAAGCGTGGTTTCCGAAATTACCTTTCCCGAGGGGTTAGGTAATTTCACTACTTTTCGAATGCTGTTGGCAATGGCTTTTATCCGGTCGTTTGTCAAAATCAACCTGTCGGTCCTTGGATTACCCGCATCCTGTTTTTGTACATCCGCTTTATTGGCTTTTAGCAAAAAAGTGGTTTGTTTTTCCAGTTCGTCCGCCAGGTCTTTCAATACCTTCTTTAGCGTTGCATCCTTTGCGGCTCTCAGGGAGGGAGCGGCATCGTGTGCTTTTTTTATAATTTTGATAATATCTGTCATTTCCGTGTTAAAATATTACAATGTCATCTGCATGGGCTGCAATAATGTTTTTGGAAGCGATCTGTTTTCCGATATCTCCCGCACCCAGCCTCGTTTTTGCAACCCCTATTATGGTTTCTTCTTCGTCGATCAACTGGATTACTTCGCCGGCAACAAAACTACCACTTAGTTTTTTTATTCCTACCGTTAGCAGGCTCTTTCTGTTGTGCAGGGCTTTTGCAGCGCCTTTATCTATATGAATGCTTCCAATGGTAATGGAGCCGCTTGCCAGCCATTTCTGGCGTGCTTTTAAGTTGGAGGTCTGGGCTTTAAACCGGGTACCGTTTTTGCCCGCCAGCGCCATAGATAGTGCGCCGGGTTTATTCAGTCCGCAGATGATGACTTCTATACCCAGGCTGGTGGCTTGTTTGGTAGAGGTCAGTTTTGATAACATGCCTCCTAAGCCCATACTGGATTTTTCCTTATTTACAAATGCGAGTACAGCGGTGTCTATCTTTTCCACCAGCGGGATAATGTTACCGGAACCGTCCAGCAACCCCCCGGCGGAAGTACAAAGAATTAGTTTGGATGCGTCAAAACCGATAGCCATCAGGGTGGCCAGTTCATCGTTATCGGAAAATTTAATTTCAGCATTACTTACCAGGTCGTTCTCGTTAACCACCGGAAGGATATTGTTTTGCCAGAATTCTTCAAAAGTTTCCCGGAGCTGCAAAAACTGCTTCCGGTTGGAAAAATGATGTCGCTCACACAATGCCTGCGCTACGGTAATACCATGTTTGTGAAAGTATTTGTGATATAGTTGTATCAGCATGGGGTTACCCACTGCCGCTGCCGCTTTCCGTTCCGTAATAGTTCCTTTGTATTTTCGGAAAAAAGATTTTCCGCTTCCTACAGCGCCGCTGGAAACCAATACGATATCATAGGTTTTGCTTAAGGCGGCAATTTCCAGTACCGCTTTTTTTATGACTTTCTGGTCAATTACCCCTTCATTATTTGTGATAACGGCGGTTCCAAACTTTATTACCAGCACCGGCTTTTGCATAAATCCAGACAAAAATTTGCGCAAAAGTACGAAGGAGTATCAAGTATTGCAAGTTGCTTGCGGGCGCAACATTTGTTTGCCTTTCATTTTCAAATTGATAAGATACACCTGTTTGTCATGGTTCGCAGGGTCGAAGAGCTCCCCCAATCCGGTTCTGCAAGGTATCCCTGACCTGCATGCAGGTAAATTGGGGCTTGTTTTATCCGGCAGACAAAGGGAGGTCAATAATAATTTTATGACCTCCCATTTTCTTAGGCGTAAGTGGATGGCTGTAAAAACAGCTTTCGTAAACGCCTGCTTGCTTACATTGCCGACGCGTTTATTATAAGCGTAGAGAGATAAATTTTGCTTCCGGAGTGGCATTCTCAGGAGCTCTGCCGATGCCTGCCCATCCTGAATTCAGCTCAATGATCGCAAAATTGATATGTGTCCCCAGGCTCCCCAGCACATTTTTCTTTATGGAAAACTCTGCGATGTTTTTACCGCTTACCGTTCTTACAGCGGAAAAATGCATCGCGGCATCAAATGCGAAAACAGCATTGAACGACCAGTCGGAGGGAGCCCCGGAGTGTGCATACCCTGCCCCCCAGCTTGGTGAACTTGCAGGCCCTTCCAGCAGAAATTCGGTACCTGACCCGGCCGGATAATCCCAACTGCTAAAACCGGTAGCCGGATTATTGTCAGTATCAATGAACATATCGATCATTTCCAGCTTCATGTCGGTGGTACCTTCTATCAGGAAGTTAATATCCTGCGCCGTAGCAAAAGCTTTAACTGCTCTTATGGTCCCTTCAAAGCTTTCGGCATTGGTATGCAGGTACTCCACATATTCCCAGTCACTGAAATCACCATCGATCTTGATATTAGGTCCCAGTATAGAAACAGTATCTGTAAACACATCGATGCGGTCTCCGTTTCTCGCTGTTAATGATACCAGGTAATCTCCCTTGGTTGAAAAAACATGCTGCGGCGACTTTAAGTTGGAACTATCTCCCGGCTTGTCATTAAAATCCCAATAATATTCCCTGGCGCCGGTAGAGAAATTAGTGAAGGTCACTTTAAATCCGTCTGCCACATAGCTGAATACGGATTTCAGATTGCCATTTCCTTCGTCTTTTTTACACGCGGTGAAAGCTGTTATTACCAGCAGGCACCCTGTTATATAAATAATGTTCCGTTTCATGTGTATAGTTTTTTGACACCGTCTACGGACGGTTGTTAGTTTATATTGATTTGTTTATTCAAACGGTTCATTCCGTTGTGTTCCTCTTCCCATCCATTGGCATTGCCCAGCCGTATTGCATACTCGGATCTTTCCGCAAGAAGAGGGTCTTGGTCTGCTATACGCAGGTACAGTTCATATGCGCCGGAAGGAACCCCTGCAAGACTTACTGTTTCTTTTATGTTTTGTACGGCGCCGGGTTTACAAAGCCTTAGGTCTGCCGCCAGCGGTTTGTCGTAATAGGTCCCGTTTGATTTGTTCTTCAGTACCAGCAAAACATTTTTCCGGTGATACAGAGGCGCATACCCACGGTTGGTAATATTGATGTCTATGTTCAGATTGCCGTTTTCGGCTGCCTGGTTGGGAAACCTGGCATCTGATAATGCCAGCCGGTAGCCGAGGTAGGTCTGGAATTCATCAAAGCATCCGGAGCTTTTCCAGGCATTGATGGTAGCAGGATACCAGTCGAGGTTAAGATAGGTCCATTTTAACAGCTTCATCTCCCGGCGGCCTTCCGCACAGGTGGGATCATACCCTCCTGTAGGAGGGCAGGTTTCGCCGCCTGTGGGTACATACAGGGCTTCATTGCTGATGTATTGCTTTTCCAGTTCTATGTTATTGTATGTACCGTAGTCCGTTCCACCGGAAAGAAAGCAGTCATTGTGGTGCCCCACCCGTGCACGATTATCATTGGTATAGGCCAGTTCGGCCGTAAGAGCGGAGGTGCTATTGAAGATCTGCTGTTTGAATGCAGGAGTTCTTACCTGCACCATGATACCGGCAGGCAGCACACTCAGCAGCTTATCCAATACCTTCCGCTGGTTCTCTACCGTGGTGAGCCCGTTGCTGGAACTATGCCACTCTCCCCAGGCCCCTATAAACCCGGCCTGCACAAAGGCTATAATGCTCTTATTGTTCTCAAATATTTCCCTGAGCTGGTCCAGGTGCTGCTCTACCACATCCAGGGGCGCATCAGTATCTTCCATATTGTCGGTATAGGCAAACCGCAGTATGGCTTTCAAACCGGCATCTTTTATTTTACCAAGATCTTCGCTGATAAGGTTGAACTGGGTTTCGTCTATCGCTTTATCTTTAAATGCATCCAGGTAAAACACTCTCAGGATCATCGTCACATGCTGACCCCGCAACAGGTTCAACTGTGCGCTGCTGAGTCCGGCGCCCCCGGATTTTACTGACATGGTCCTTATAAAACCCCTTTCCGGATTGGGAAAAATATCGCCGGATACCTGGTATTGTATCGTGTCATTTGCCAGCTCTTCCCCCGTTGTTGTCCGCCTGCAGCAGGCAAGGCAGGTGGCTGCCATAACCCAGATGCATAGTCTATATGGTATGTTGAATTTCATGATCTCAAAATTTGCTTTAGAAATACAGGTTTACTGGTAACCCGGGTTTTGAATGAACTTTCCTTTACCCTCGCTTACAGCCTGCAGTGAAAAAGGGAACAGTACCTTATTCGGGTTGGTATAAGCAGACTGGGTCACTTCCTGGCAACGGCTCACGAATTTTCCATGGCGGATAAGATCCGCACGGTACTGACCGTTTTCACACCAGAACTCATGACTTCTTTCCAGCAATATCAGGTCGTTGAATGCTTCCTTTGAAGTATAATCTGCGAGTGCCTTGTCCTCCAGCCCTGCTCTCCTGCGAACGATATTCACCAACTCCATCGCTTCTGCTGTAGGAGCCGTTTCATTGGCAATGGCTTCCGCTTTTGAAAGCAGCACATCCGGGTAGCGGTACATTACAATGTCCACCGTTGTCAGGCTGGTGGTACGATCCGCATCTTCATGGATCTTCAAAGGGATGGGTCCCCAATCAAGAATGTTGCCCGGGTTGGAACGGTTGTATACAATACCATCACTGCCGGTATATTCCGCGACGAGCATTTGCTTTCTTTTATCATTCTCCTCGAACCTGTCGTAGAACCACCAGGTGCTTGAGATGGTGCCCCAGCCGCCCTTAGGCATATAATTGGAGGGAAGCACCATGAGCTGCCATTGATTTTCGCTGGTGCCGGCATAATCGCAGGGTATGGCCCAGATCACTTCTTTACTGTTTTTTGCTCCTTCCAGGTCCCAGATGGATGCGTAATTTCCGTCAAGTGCATAAACCTGGTAGGCAATGATGTCATCGCATAATTGTTTTACCTTATCCCATTTTTTCTCATGCAGGTTCAGCCGGATATTGATCATCTTCGCCAGCGCTTTGTTGAATCTTCCGTATTCCGCATTTTGTGGCATAGGTAAATCGGCCGCCGCGGCTTCCAGGTCATCCTCGATAAATTTTACCATTTCCTCGTACCCCATTCTTGCCAATGGCTCTTCTTTTAAGGGGTTTTGCAGCACTTCCAATGGCGCAATGACCAGCGGGCCATACAGATCAAAAAGCGTGTACGCCAGCAAACCTCTGGCACATCTTACCTCCGCGATGGCCTTCTTTTTTAAATCTTCGCCTACAGTAGACCGGGAGATAAGATCTATTGTCATGGTCATACGGCTGATCTTATTATAGAAGCCATCATAATACCGTGTAAAGCCCGGATGTGCCGGTTGAAAGTTATGCAGCGAGGCAATATTCTGGTCGCCGTACTTGCCATACAGTATCTCGGTGGTGGCGTCGCTCAGGAACATCACCCCTCTTTCGGAGGTGGAAAAAATACCGTCACCCCAGGAACCCCGTAAAGGATAATAACAGGCATTTACCATTGCTTCAAGGTCTGAGGCAGATTTTGGAAATATATTGGGATTGATTTCTGAATAGTCAATAGGTACCAGGTCTTTTGTACAACTGGCCAGCCATACCGACAATGCTAAAGTGATCACACTGATATATTTTTTCATACACTGTACAGTTAATTAGATTAGAAATTGAAGTTTACACCCAGGGTGAATGTTCTTATGTAAGGATAAGCGGCCGTATAGGAATCAGTTTCGGGATCCACTCCGGTATAAGGGGTTATTACAAACAGGTTCTGGGCATCTGCATGTATGCGTGCAGAGCTGAATACGTTGCCCAACAGTTTGCGCGGCAGGTTATAGCCCAGCGAAATGTTCTGAAGCCTGATAAACCATGCATCCTGCACAAAGAAGTCGCCGACACCATAGGGAGACCAGCCGTAAAAGGAACTGGGGTGAGTGGTAGAAGGGTTTTCCGGGGTCCATCTTTCTTTTACCACTCTCAATGCATTGTATCCGTTTGAGTAAACCCCTGCGGCGCTTACCCCGTAGGTGGTATAGTTGGGGTCTGCGATCCGGCGGCCGAACAACGCGGTGAAGTCAAAATTGAGACTGAAGTTTTTGTATGTAAAGATATTGGTGATGCCGGCCATATGACTGGGGTCGGATGTACCCATTAACCTGGTATCGGCTTCATCAATAATGCCATCCGGTTTGCCGGTACGCACAAACCTGCCGTTTGCATCCACCACCGGGTTGCCATTCAGATCACGTTCAAATCCATCAATGTCTTTTATTTTGATCATCCCCGGCCTGAGTTCAGGTTGCGAAGCCGGCACAGGCTCACCCACCTGCAGGATGCCGTCGGCTACCCTGCCGTACATGGCCCGGATAGGATCATTCGCGCTTTCATACACAGCAGGCTTCCAGTCAGGAGCCCGTTCCAGCCAGGTATCTTTATAGCGGGACAGTACAAACATAGTCCTCCACTGAAAGTGAGTGGTCTGAAGGTTCCGGGTATTAATGGTTATTTCAAATCCGCGGCTTTGTGTTTTTCCAATGTTGGCGATGATCGTATTTACCTCCTGGTATGAGTTGAGCGCTTTTGTGGCCAGCAGATCGGAGATAACGTTATTGAATAGTTCTATGGATCCGTCTATTTTGCCTCCCAATATAGAAAAGTCAAGACCCAGGTTAGCGCCGGTAGTGGTTTCCCACTTCAGATCGGGGTTTTCCAGCCGCGACAGCGAAACGCCTATCATCCTGGTATCGTTCCCGCTCAGCCATGCAGGGTAGGCTGCATAGGCGGCAAATGCGTTGCTGCCAATGGACGCATTGCCTGTTTGTCCATAACTGAACCGGAACTTGAGCTGCGAAAAAGTATTTTTGAGGAAGCCGAGAAATGGCTCTTCAACAATGTTCCAGGCTATGGCTGCTGAAGGGAAGGTGCCCCATTTGTGGTTGGCGGCAAATACACTGGCGCCATCCGTACGTACAGTCGCCGTGAGGTAATAGCGGCTTTTGTAGTTGTAATTTACCCTTCCGAAATAGGAAGCGATCATGTTTTTGGAGCCGAAAGAAGTATTGTTTAACTGTATGGCGCCGGCGCCCAGGTTGTTCCAGAGAAAGGCATCAGTGATAAACCCGGTAGCTCCCTGGCTGCTGAAGCCGTTTACAAAATTCTGCCGGGATGCACCGGCCAGCAGGTCCAGGCTATGTCCGCCGGAAATACTCCTGTTGTAATTGGCTGTGGCTTCCAGCAGGTACGAATTATTGTCTGCATTGGAAATATAAGCTCTCCCCTGTTCAAGCGCACCATGCAGCGTGGTAGTGGGAAGATAGTTTTGTCTTTTTGTGCTACCCCTGTCTATGCCGGCTTTTAATCTGACGGTAAGTCCTTTTAAGGGGGATACATCCACAAAGAAATTACCGAGTAATCTTTCAATCCGCCCCTGGTCGCTGATGGTAAGTAATGAATACGGGTTGGGCTGCAGGGCCAATTGAGGGTTCAGGGGGTAGTTGCCTTCTTCGTCGATGGCAGGAATATGAGGACCCTGCTGAATAGCAGCGCGGATGATGCCTGAGTTCTCGTACTGATCGCTGCCTAATTGCGTGTTCTTATTATCAATGCGGCTGGCGGTGAGGTTTATACCTGTCTTGATAAACCGGTTGATCTCCTGGTCTATATTGGCACGTATTGAATATCGTTTAAAATCCGCATTTTTTACGATCCCCTGCTGGTCGTAGTAGTTGCCGGAAATGAGGTACTTTGTATATTTCGTTCCGCCGGAAAGGGATATATTATGTTGCATGGTTTTGCCATCCCTTGTAACAAGGTCAAACCAATCGGTGCCGCGACCGACATTATTGATGGCATTCTGTGTATATAATCTCCTGAACGGACCGTTTACCGGGTTGGCTTCCGCTTCCTCCTGCGTTTTGTTGCCGTAGGGATAAACGTTGTTATCAAACTGCCATTGTTCCCACGCAGCTTCATTACGCACCTGCATCCACTCATTCAGCGGCAGTACATCAAAGGGGTTATTGTATTTCTGTAATGAATAATTGCCCGCGTACTGCACTTTCAATGCACCCTCACTTCCCCTTTTTGTAGTGATCAGCACCACGCCGTTAGCGGCTCTTGACCCGTAAATGGAGGTGGCGCTTGCGTCTTTTAACACTTCTATGGACTCAATGTCGTTAGGATTAAACGAGTTAAGGATACTTTGCGTGCCTGCCTGATAACGGCCACCGCTTTCGGGTTGCACCAGGTCCACAATAGGGAATCCATCCACAACAAATAAAGGCGCATTACTGGCATTGACAGAGCCCGCTCCCCTTACCAGGATGTCCAGGCCCCCGCCCGGCTGGGCGCTGTTTTGCCGTATCGTTAACCCGGCCACTTTTCCTTTCAGCATATTGCCGATCTCCGGCCCTGAAGACAGTACCAGATCTTTAGCTTTTACGGATGAGACTGCACCGGTAAGGTCACGTTTTTTCTGTGTGCCATATCCTATCACCACTATTTCCTCTGTCTGGTTGTCTGTTTCTTTTAACACCACGGTTACATTCGCATTCGCTTCGGAAACAGTCACTTCAACAGTTTGATGACCCACATATGAAATGACCAGGGTAGCTTTGTCGCCCGGTATCTCAATGGAAAATTCACCGTTCGAATTGGTGCTCGTTCCTGCGTCCGATCCTTTTATTCTGATGGAGGCCCCCTGAAGCGGCTGGTCCGGGTTGGTTTCCGAGAGCACCCTTCCCCTGATTTCCAGGGGCGGCGGCGCCTCAGCTTCCGGCTGATCGGCAGACGGAGATTTGGGAGCAATTACTACGAATTTGTCCCGTATGGTGTAGGACAGCGCCTGCCCTTTAAATACCAGGTCCAATACATCTTTCAGCGACGAATTCGCGACATGTATGTAGATCCTTGAGGCCTTGGCAACTTCGGTTTTGCCGTAAATGAACCGGTACCCGGTTTGTTTTGTAATCTCTTTTAATACCGTTTCAATCCTGGTATTTTCCATTTTCAGCGTCACGTTTTGAGCGTAGCTGCCGGCGTTTGCCTGTACTAGGAAAGTAAAGAGTAAAATAACAGTCAGTTTCATACCTAAGCAGATTTTTTGCATTACGGTACTATAGTTTCGGTAGCTGCATAGCAGTACTTGGCGAAAAGCAATGAATCGCATAGCTTTGTTTTGTTGGTTATTAATTAAATGGTCGTTTGCGGATTGTTTAACAATAGCCTGCACATATTGCCGGAAGTGCTTCCAACACTTCCGGTTTTTAGTGAAAGGGCATTCCCGGTTTTAAGTATACATTTTGTTCAGTTTTAGTTGTTTGTTATTAACGGGTAACGGTTATAGTCCTGTCCTTTATGATAAAACGTACCTGTTTTGTCAGTTCCAGCAGTTCCAGTAATTTGGATACATTTACATTCCTCGGAATATCGGCCACAAAGAGTTCGTTGATCCTGTCTTTATAAATTACTTCCACACCATACCAGCGGGATACCTGCCGCATGATCGTTTCAATATCCGTTCCGTTAAAATGGAACAATCCATCCTTCCAGGCAAGCGTTTCTTCCATATCGGGATGCTCCACCAGTGTAAGTTTTCCTTCTTTGTTGTTCTGAACCTGCTGATCCGGTTGCAGCATAATTGAACTGCCTTTTTCCGTCACCTTCACTTTCCCTTCCGCAAGGGTTGTGTTAATAGTTTGCTCATTGTCGTAGGCATTTATATTAAAATGTGTTCCCAATACTTCCACCAACTGGTTGCCTGCCTTCACTTTGAACGGCATTGCGTTCTTTTTAACTACTTCAAAATAGACTTCTCCTGTAATTGATACGTTTCTCTCTTTGCCGGTGAACGCCGTGGGATAGGTAACAGAAGACGCGACATTCAGCCATACGCCCGTGCCATCGGGCAAAACCAACCTGTACTGTCCCCCGGTAGGTGTCGTCATGGTATTATAGAAGATCTCTTTGTCATTGTTGCCCGATTCATATTTGATCTCTCCGTTATCCAGCTTTATTACCTGCGCAGAACCCTGGCTGGCTACCACTCCGTTTGACAAGCTGTCAAGGATAACGGTACTGCCGTCCGCAAGGGTAAGTGTTGCAAAATTGCCCCCGGGGGCTACGTCCTGTCCGGGTAAAGCCGCTGCTATTTCCGGACTTCCGGAATTGTCCTTCCTGCTGCTTTTTATAAGATAAATAGCAAATGCTGCAATGGCAATGATCAGTACTGCGGCCACTCTTGCCCAGGAGCGACTTAAGGAACGTAACCGGGTACCAGGTTGCTCTGCCAAACCATCGGACTTCTCTTCGATCCGGGCAACAATTTTGCTGAAATAACGATCCGCATCCTCCGGCGGCAATTCTTCATGTGGCATATAGGATAACCATTTTTCTCTCATCCAATCCTCAAGAGGAACGTTGACTTCCAGCACTGTCATCATTTCACACAATTCGTCCTGCTCTTCAGGAGTAATTGTTTTATGGAAGTATTGATCCAATAAATATAAAAGCCTTTCTTTATGCATACAGTCTGTATTTGCCGTTGCCGATCATTATAGCAGCAGGTAATGGATAGACAAACGGAAAATAAAAAAGGAGTAGCCGAAAGGAAAAAATTATTGAAAAAACTGGAACAATGTTACCAGCAGCGATACCGTAATGCCCATTTGTTTTTCAACCAGGGAACGCAAAGCACGGGAAGCCTGTGAGATGTGCTTTTTGACTGTAAGGGGTGAGATGTTGAGCTGAAGGGCGATTTCATCGTTTTTTAATCCCTGTTCGCGGCGCAGGCGGTAGATGATTTTTTGTTGCGGAGGTAACTGCTCAATAGCGGATTGCAACGCCCGTTTCATTTCATTATAGTCAACAGATTGTGTGGTAGAATCTGAGAAATGTGGAAGATCTTTGTTGATCTCAGAGAGGATGGAGTGTTCCTTTGAGAGCCTTCTGAAACCATTGATGATCTTATTTTTTGCCAAGGTAAACAACCATGCATCCAGGCTGCGGATTTCATGTAATCTCTCTTTGTCCAGCCAGATCCTGATAAAGACCTCCTGCAGCACATCTTCTGCCAGTTGCTTAGATTCCGTCAAACGTAACGCATAGAAGTAAAGTTTGTCCCGGTGCAGGTCATAAAGCATGCGAAAAGCATCCCGGTCTCCCCCTGCTGCCAGGTTCAGCAGGTACGTTTCGTCAAAAGGACTTTTGCAGCTCACACGGTTCAGTTTTGAGTAACAATTTGTTCATGAATTATTGATAATTCATTTTTATTGTTCCTGTTAAAAATACAGAAAATCCCGGTTTTTTCCTGCATAAAAATACGCAATCGTATGCGGAGATTGTTCCGTATACGATTGCATCGCAGGTCATTTCCTGTATTCTGTACAGATTCTTTGTATGATATGAAAGAAACAGCGTAATACAGTTCCTGCTATACGGCAGGACTGGTGTCCATGTGTTTCAGCTTTAGATTAACAGCCGCTGTTTTGATCTTCTGCAAAACGGCGCCTATTTCTTTAAGCCGGGCCGCTGATAACTGGTTGTAGAGTTTTATTTCGTTCACGAAATAGAGGTTGGCTTCCACAATTTCCCGGGCGGTCCTGCCGGAAAAAACATTTACAAACAGGGAAACAATTCCCTTTATAACCTGGCTGTCGCTATCGCCGGCATAGTAGATCTTTCCATCCACATAAGTGGCTTCCAGCCATATTTTCGACTTGGTATCTTTTACCAGGTTCTCTTCTTTTTTCTCTACTGCTGTATCCTTCTTACCAAAACTGGCTACGTAGCGAAAGTAGCTGAATTCATTTTTGAAATTGTCGATTATTGAGTCAAACTCCTCAATAATCATGTCTTGTACTTTGTTTAGGTTCATGGTAATTACGGTTAAAGGTGATTTATTCCGCTTTTCAGGTAGCTACCGGGGTACAAGCGATCATTGCTAATGTACAAATTTACTATGGTTTTTCAAATTTAGCATTCCTGTGTTTTTCAAATCTTTTTTTATGTAATAAGTCCGTGTTTTTTTGTAACAAACGGAGTAGCCAAAAAGATTTTTCTTTATTTAATTTATAAGAAACAGAGAACCATAAGAAACAGACTCTGCCTCCCTCTAAAATTCAGACATAAAAAAAGGACCACAGAATATTCCCGGTCCTTACCAAGTAGTATTAAAGTTTAATGCAGATGTCAGTCTAGCGGATTTGTCCACGGGCAACACCCGGAGGGAAATTTACAGAATGTGCATTTACATATAACGCGTCGGTTTTCACCTTGCTAACCTGTTCATCGTTCAGGTCCGTTATTTTCAGCACATCAAAATCGTCCTTATTTGCGCACAACATAATATAAACCGGGCCATTGGATGAGACATCGCCTGTGTGGATATGTGCCATAGTGAGTTCGTCATCATCTGCAATGCCCGTAACCGATACTTTTGAATACAGTTTTTTTGCCGACGTCAACCGAAGTATGGTTGTACCGGTGGCAACAGGGTCAATAGGTGAATCTCTTATTTCGTTCTCGCTGGACAATGCAACATCCATGGCGAACTCAACATTAGTGTTCAGTTGTGCTCTTACTATTCCTGCAGGGGATTGCTGCGAGTGCGCGTTAAAGTAAATTTCGTTATCGTCTGATTTCAGGCTGTCTACAAGACTTTGCCGGAGGCCTTCAATTATACCCGAAGCATTGGGAGCAGTGAAGCTCATAGCGAGTGGTAAAATAACAGGTCCGGTACTACCGGCATCTCCCGTATGCAGGTGAGACATGGTCAGCACATCATCTGTTGCTAACTGGGTAACCGTAAATTCATATTTCAGGGAGTTGTCACTCATAAGTGTCAACTTAGCGGTTCCGGCGGCGGCATCATTTGCCGCGGCAGGCACTTCGTTTTTAGCGCTCAATGTAAGGTTCCATTCTTTCACCACTGTTGGGTCAGGTGTTTCTACATCGTCATCTTTACAGGAAAAAAGTAAGATCGCCGGAGCGATAGCGATGAGTATTTTTGGAAAGTGTTTCATGGCAGAAGTGTTTGGTTCATCAATGGAATAACACAATTTATGCCACAAAATCCCCGAACTCACAATATTTAGTGAAAGTTTGGAGCGCAGAGGGGCTGCTGCAATTGTGAAGTCTGAAGAATTCTGGCGACAGTACAAAACCTTGGCGTAATATTGCCGCCTGCATAAGTTACTGAAAGATATGCAGGAGGAGTTTTAACATGTTCAGGCTTTTTCGTAGTTACACAGGCGCTTTCAGGGGATTATCTCAGGAAGCCTGGATGCTTTCGCTGGTGATGCTGATCAACAGGTCTGGATCAATGGTGCTGCCGTTTCTGGGGGTATATATGACTGACCACCTGAAAATCGGGTTGATAGATACGGGCATCATACTCAGCTTTTACGGTGTGGGATCGGTAATGGGGTCTCTGCTGGGAGGCTGGTTAACCGATAAATACAGTGAATACAGGGTGCAGTCCTGGAGCCTTTTTTTGAGCGCTCCCCTGTTTTTGATCATACCCCTGTTTACTTCGCTACCGGGTTTGGCGGGTATCATCTGGCTGCAGAGCCTGGTAAGCGAAACCTTTCGTCCGGCCAATTCGGTAGCTGTTACCAAATACACGCAACCTCAAAACATTACCAGGGCTTTTTCGCTCAACCGGATGGCCATCAACCTTGGTTTTTCCATAGGACCGGCATTGGGAGGTATCCTGTCTGTTATTTCCTACAACCTGCTGTTTATTGTAAACGCTATAGCTGCTTTACTTGCCGGCATTATGTATGTTTATTTTTTCCGGAAAAGACATAAGCTGTTTGGTATAAAATTATCCGGGCAGGAGGGAAGGCCCACCGGAAACGCCATCCGTTCTCCCTACCGGGATGGGCTGTTTGTAACGTTTTGCCTCCTCTGTGCCGTATTCGCTATTTTCTTTTTCCAGTTTTTTAATACCATTCCTATTTTTTATAAAGAGGTGGCGGGTCTGAGTTCCGGTGTCATCGGGTATATACTGGCGTATAGCGGGTTTGTAATCGTATTGCTGGAAATGCAGATGGTAAACCTTGCAGAAAGACACCTGAATACTGCAACAACACTTTTTATGGGGGGCGTTGCCGTTGCAGCTTCTTTCGGCTTACTGGCATTCAGTCATCATATTGTGATTTTACTGTTGTCTATGACACTCCTGAGCCTGGGTGAAATCCTGGTGCTGCCGTTTATCGCTACTTTAACAGCAAAGCGGTCCAACGGAAATAATACGGGAGCCTACATGGGGTTGAATGGGATGGCATTCTCCCTGTCGTTTATTGTCACCCCTTTCCTCGGTACCAATATTGCCGGTAATTTTGGCTTCAATCATCTCTGGGTCATTTCCTGGCTGGTATTATCCTCTGTTGCGCTGGGGTTTTATTTCCTGGTGAAACGAATGTATGTATGAGATCAGGTTATTGCATACGATTGGCGCATTGGCAGTAATTGCGCACTTGTTGACGGGTTGGAATTTCATCTCTTACCGGTTTCCGGGCAAACTTTTATACAGGTGTCCGTTTTTTATGATCACCAGGAAGTTTTTTTCAGGGTCCGCAATCAGGGATAAGTCCTGCAGGGGATTGCCATCTACGAGCAAAAGGTCAGCCAGGGCGCCTTCTTCTACCACACCCAGTTTTCCGGAGTAGGGGCTTCTCAGTCCTGAAAGTTGCAGCAGTTGGGCATTGTCGTGTGTTATCATTTTTAGAATCTCGGCGTTGGTAAACCATTTTTGAAGGCGCAGGATAAATGCATTTTGCTGATTGTTCAGATCCGGCTCAAAAAGAAAGTCGGTACCCCAGGCTAATCTTACTTTATACCGTTTGGCCAGAGGCCAAATCTTTTCCTGCCCTTCGATAACAGGGCGGCGTTTCTCTCTTCTCATGGGGTCCATATCCGGTGTGTCTTCCACCAGGTTTTGCAGGCTCAGCCATATCTTTTTGCGGGCCATCAAACGCAAGGTTTTGTCATCCAGTAATTGTCCATGTTCTATACATTTCACCCCGGCCTCAATAGCCCTTTGCACGGCTCTTGGCGTATAGGCATGCACTGTAACATAGGTGCCCCAGTCTTCTGCCGCTTCTACGGCAGCTTTCATTTCGTCCAAAGTATATTGGGTAACGTCTACCGGATCGTATGCCGATGAGGTGCCGCCACCCGCCATCAGTTTGATCTGGCTGGCTCCAAAACGAAGGTTTTCCCGTACGGCTGTTAACACCTGGTCGCGTCCGTCGGCAATAAAGGTCGCATTGTATTTCTCTGCTCTGGAGGGTTCTCCAAAAAAAAGCCGGGAGCGTTCTTCGGGTGTCCTGAAATCTCCGTGCCCGGAGGTTTGGCTTATGGTGGCGCCGGAGGGCCATATTCTGGGACCCGTAATTCTTCCAGCATCAATTTCAGCTTTTAGTGGAAAAATAGGGCCACCCACGTCTCTAACACTGGTAAAGCCCCGCATCAGCATTTTTTCTGCTGAAGCGCCCGCTTTCTCCATTATCAGTTTTTCAGACAGATCCGGCAACATCATATCCCGCATGCTCAGGGCTCCAAAAACCATATGTACATGTACATCGATCAAACCCGGCATCAACGTTTTTCCTGCCCCGTCAATTCGTATAAAGTCCGGTTCTGCAGGAATAGGTGAACTGCTGATGGTTTGGATAAGGTTACCGGAGATGAGCACATTAAGCGGTTTTGTAACCACCGGGGATCTTCCGTCGAATACGCTGACATTTTCCAGTAATATTTTACCTCCCTGTTTTACCTGTTGAGACCGGATGGATGATATTGGCGATAGTAACAAAAGAAATATCCAAAATAGTAATGCCCGCATGATGCTGTATTTTAAGAATAGTTGCCCTATATGGTTGGCCGGTAGAGAGGTAGCTGCCGTATTGATACGGAACCCCCACCGAGCTATCCTACCGGGCTATTGGTGTTATACTCAAGGTCAGGATAGAAAAAGTGTATGAGCCATTTTTAGAAGCCCTCCGATGAAGGAGAAAATCACTCCTGCCAAAAAATAGTTCAGCGTTTTGTTATAGGATTTGTCCGCGTTTTCCCGGTTGTAGCGATTATTCAATATGCGATACAACGAGATGATCAGCAGCGTTATTCCTATTAGTGTAAATATCAGGATAAACCAGGCTATCACATCGCTTTTCCTGTCCCGTTTGACTAACTCTGTTGCAAAGTTTAAGACAAAACCCAGGATAATACCGGCAGCAGTAACTAGCGGCTGTCTGAAATTAAAGAGTTGATCTTTTTCCATGTGTATAACTTCTTTAGAGTTACTGATCCTTCAACCACGGATGCACGAAGCAGGCACAATTTACAGATTTGTACAGACAAATGCCTGCTCAGGAAGTGTAGCTGGAAAAAGATAACCGGCGCCGGTTTCGTTGGCGGGAAACGGATCATGCGATCCGCATGGTCATGCCCCCGTCAATCACCAGGTTTTCACCGGTAATAAACCCGTTGTCAATAAGCGAACAAATTGCAGAGGCTACATTTTCCGCGGTCCCTTCTTTGTGGAGAGGGATTCTTTCATTGATGTTCCTGGCGACCTGTTCGGGTGTAAGGTAATCCTGAAACCGGGTGCGGATAACCCCGGGGGAAACACAATTGACCCTGATGTTGAAATCTGATAATTCAAAAGCCAGCGCCCTGGTAAACTGGGGAATAGCGCCTTTTACTACGGCATAGGGCAGCGCATTCTTCACTCCCCTCAACCCTGCTGCTGACGAGATCAGGACAATAGCCCCGGTTTTTCTTTCTTTCATCTGGGGCACTGCTGCCCTGCACAAATGAAAAATGGCGTGTATGTGAATATCAAATGCGGCATACCAGGTATCCCTTGCCCCCTCCAGTAAACTTCCGGGTGCCGCAGAACCGGCGCTATGGATAAGAATATCAATTTTTCCAAGCTGTTCAATGGTAAGCCGCACCGCTCTGAGGCATTCCTCTTCTTTACTAAGGTCAGCGGCTATGAAGACAGATCGTACTCCCATGGATGCTATTGTATTTCTTAGCTTTTCATTATCGTAACGGGACACGAGGGCGATATCAGCTCCTTTTTCTGCAAGAAGGATGGCGGTTTTTTCGCCAATACCCTGTGTACCGCCGGTAACCAACGCAACTTTATTTTGAAACTCCATTGTTGTGATTATACTGTTATAATTGTAAATAGACAGATAAAGCGATATATAGCGGCAACGCTTATTACCATTTTTGTCTGCAATGTTAACATCAGGCATTTGTCGCCGGTGAATCCGGGACTTGGTTAATTTTCCTGCTGAAGGGTTTTGCGCAGGGAATGGTGTTTTTTCCCGGAAAACTCCAATGGGCTTACTTTCATTACCTTTCTGAACTGGGAGTAAAAATTTGATAAACTATCAAAGCCACAGGAATATCCGATTTCTTTTATGGAGTGGTTGGATTTTAAGATCATCTGGCAGGCTTTGTCAATCCTGAGTTCAGTGAGAAATTCAAAATAGGTTTTTTTTGTCCTTACTTTAAAATACCGGCAGAACGACTCTTTTGTAAGTCCTGCAATTTTTGCCACATCATTGATGGAGATATGTTCGTCGTAGTTGGCGCAGGTATATTCAAGAACTTTTTCAAATCGCTGGTCTTGTATACTTTTTGACAGAATTGAATATTCTATGGAGTTGGTTATTGTTCGATACATGCCCTCCCGGGTAAGGTGTTTCAGGATTTCAAGCAATAAAATGATGGCGTCGAAAGAGGGTGCGTGAAAGGCTGTTTCCAGCAACGGGATAATTACTTTTTTCCCGGCTTTTGTAACACACAAACCCTGTTTGGATATAGTGAGTAATTCCCTGACAGGCTTCAGGTCGGGAATTTTAAGAAATTCGGTTCCCAGAAACTCCTCTGCGAACTGGAATACCAGGGCCTGGGGACCGTTATCCGGCCCGTTGCCGTACTGCTGATCATGCAGAAATGCGTGGGGAGTATTTTTACCGATAAGAAGCAATTCATCATCAGCAAATGGTTCCACTGAATTACCTACTATCCGGGTTCCGGAAGATCCTTTGATCAGGATCAATTCTACTTCCTGGTGATAATGCCAGGTGCTCACCAGTTCCGGCCCTGTAAAAATCTCCCTGTTAAAGCAGCTATTACTTTTACGGGTAATCGTTTTAAATAGCGGTTTTGTAGCAGTTACCATAACTCATTGGTTTTAGGAAATCGATTTCCAAAATAAACAATTTATTTCATCCGGAAAACTTTTTATTGGTATTTGTATTATATAATATACATTTGAATTTCCAGCTGGTCAGGAAAGGCGTCTGGTATATCCTTTAGAGATATAGAAATCGATTTCTATCAGCAATTACAGGATGGAAAAAAGAGCTAAAAACAAGCGGGTCACTATTCATGATATAGCCAGGTCTATAGGGGTCGCCCCTTCTACTGTTTCAAAGGCCCTGAATGACCTTCCTTCCGCCAGCGCCAAAATAAAAGCCCTGGTGGATGCTAAAGCAAGGGAACTCAATTATAAACACAATTCGAACGCCGCTAACCTGCGCAGGGGATCTTCAAGAACGGTTGGGGTGATTGTGCCCAGGGTAAATGTGGCTTTGTTTTCTGACGCCATATCAGGCATTGAAGAGTGTTGTTTTGAGAACGACCACCGGTTGATTATTTGTCAGTCTGATGAGTCCTACGAGAAAGAGGTGAAAGCGGTGGATACGCTTCTGAAACAGAATGTGGACTGTATATTGATCTCTCTTTCCCGGGAAACAAAATCAACCCATCACCTGCGGGAGATAACCAACCACTATGTCCATCTTGTGCAGTTTGACAGGGTAGACCCTTCTTTTCAAAGCCACATGGTGGTGAACGACAATATCAGGGCATCGTATAACGCGGTAAAGCACCTGGTGGAACAGGGGTATCGGCGTATTGCGCTCCTGGGAGGTCCTGAATATCTTCCGGTATATAAAGAACGTAAAGATGGGTACCTGCAGGCTATTAAAGAAGCCGAGCTCGAAATCCCGTACTATTACCTGACAGATAATGCTGTAAAAACGGACCTGGCGATGTCCAGGGTAACGGAGCTGCTTAAAGCAAAAAACCGTCCGGATGCTTTTTTTGCGGTTTCCGACTATGCGGCTTTGGGGGCGTTAAAAGCCGCCCGGTCACTGGGGCTGAACATTCCGGATGATGTAGGCATCGTAGGTTTTTCCAATGAAATATTTACGGAGGTGACCACCCCGGCGCTTTCTTCGGTTATGCAATGGGGTAAGGAAATTGGTATAGCGGCTGTGGATATTTATTTCAGTCATATACTGCGCTCAAAATCTCCTGCAAAAAAGCAGGATTTTATTACCAGGACTATTGACAGCACTCTTATTATCCGGGAATCATCTACCAGAATACCGGCACATTAATAAGTCGCCTGAAAATTTTAGCGTAGCGTCACCTTCATTTTTTAAAAATCTATATTATATAGCTTTTTCAATTGCCTGTCTTTTATGCGATCGGGTAGGGAGCGGAAGGCGGCATTGCGAATCCTGATCATGAACGGATTGGTAGCCTGCGCTATTTTTCCGATACGGGCAGACTGGTTGGTGATAAAATGGGTGCGCGGCAATCTTCTTTTTTCAAACCGGCGAAATAAATCCTCCATATCTCCTCCCGTTATAAGTTCACTGTACAATACAGCGGCATCTTCGATGGCCTGGCAGGCCCCCTGCCCCATGTTGGGTGTGGTAGCATGACCTGCATCTCCAATCAAAAGAATTCTGCCAAAGGCATAACGTTGTACAGGCTTCAGATCAATAATGTCATTCCATATCAAAGTATCTTCAAAAGTTGAGCGTATAATTTCTCCCACCTCCGGAGGGTATTCCATAAACCATTTTCCCAGATCCGCCAGCGTGAAATTTTTAAACCGGGGATTATTGGCCGTGCTGTTAACGGTTGCAAACCAGTACAACTGATCGTCTGCGAGCGGAACAGCGCCAAACCTTCCTTTGCTTCCCCATATTTCAAAGCTGCTATCGATCTTCAGGTCGCTATTATCAACTACGGCCCTCCAGCAGGTATAGCCCGCATACCTCGGCACAGACCCGGGAACGAGCTTTTGTCTTAAAGGGGAGTGAATGCCGTCGGCTACAATTACATAGTCCGCTTCGCAGGTACTTCCGTCTTTAAACCGCAGTTGATGTGTAATCCCATCATTGCTGATGGTATAATCAATGCATTTCCTGCCGGTATAAAGCCGTTCTTTGGGAATTTCAGCAAGCAATACTTCATGCAGTGCGGCGCGGTGGATGGTGAAATTATCCAGCCCGTATTCCCTGCTTATTTTTCCGCTGTCGGTATAGGTAATGGTTTTTCCTTTTTCATCTTTTATGGTAAATGAAGAAAGTATTCTTCCCCTGTTGACCACCTGGTTTTTGAGCCCCAGTTTATCCAGGGCCCTGATCGCATTTGCTGCCAGTCCTAATCCGGCACCTACAGGTTTTAATATATCGGTTGCTTCAAATACAACAGGAGCATAGCCTGCCTTTTGAAAAGCAATGGCAGTGGTGAGTCCTGCTATACCGCCTCCTATGATGGCTATTGTACACTTCATGTTTTTAGTTTTTCTGGTACCTGGTTACTAAATGATCAATCGGTTTCAGGCTTTGCAGGAAGGTATATACGGCTTCCAGGTCTGATACCTTCATCCCTGCATACATCTGCCAGGGCATCGGGCTGTTCAAATCATTGTCCGTAAATACGGGTGACCTGTAATTGCTGTCCGCATATTGTTTGAAGCGTTGCACAAACAAATCCTTTGTCCAGTTTCCGATACCGGTTTCCTTATGCGGGGTGATATTCGGCGACCTTACAACACCCGCCAATTGTTTAAATTCCATACCGCCGCCAAATTCCGAGCCTTTTACGATGGCGCCCTTCTCCAGCTTGCTGTGACACCCCACACATCCGGCTGCATTTACAAGATAAGCGCCATAAGCCAATGGATCATTTTCTCCGGGTTTCTCTTTCAGTTGAGCTTCCCGCGGCATGGTATTTACCAGCAGGTTCAGCGGAAAATCGAGCTCACGTTCCGGCTTGTTGCTGCTGACAGGTGCAAGCGTTCTGATATAAGCAATGATACTGTAAATATCTTCCTTATCCATTTGCCCGTAATGTTGATAAGGCATCAGCGGAAACAATGCTTTCCCGTTTTTGTCCACCCCGGTTGTGATAGCCCTGAATATTTCCCCGTCTGTCCAGTTGCCGAGGTTAAAAGGCGTAAGGTTGGGTGTATAGATGGTGCCGGGAAATCCCATTTCCTTTCCAAATTTTTCACCACCACCTCCCAGGCTACCGGATAACGGTCCGGCGAATTTTGTCCAATCCCTGGTACTGTGACAATCCATGCATACTGCTACATGATTCGCCAGGTATTCCCCTTTTTCAATGCGTCCGGAGTCAGCTTCAATAACGATTTCAGGAGCCGGTGCAATATCCGGAAGATAATATTGCAGATACATCACAGCACCAACTACACCTGCTACAATAATACCGGCAATGCTTAATAAAACCTTTTTCATCTTCTTTTTCCTTTGTTTTATCACACAAAGATTAAGAGGTATTATCAGTTGGTACAACCGCTATCCGGTGAATTGTAGAAAAAATAAAATGAACTGTGTCGCGATCAGGAATTTTTATACCGTGTTATTATATCATCCAGTTGCAAAACAACATCCGTGTCCATCACACCTCCATGATAACAGATAATTTTTTCAGTATATTTATTTTCCCATCCATTCTTTAAACTCCGCAGCTTTTTCACGGCTTATTAAAACTTCCTTATCAATATGTGGTTGCAATTCCAGCTTCAGCTTTCCGTTAAAATAATTGTGGATTTGTGCAATAGATTTAATATGCAGGATGAAAGCCCGGTTGACACGGTAAAATTGTTGAGGATCCAGCATCTGCTCTAAATCTTCAATGGTATAATCTACGATATGCTTCTGTTTGTTCCAGGTTATAAAATAGCTCAACCGCCCGTCAGCATAAAAATAAGCGATGTCGCGGGTTTCAACAGAGAGCAGCTTTTGCCCCTGCTTTACTAAAAACCGGGAGCGCCATGCTTTGGGCTGCTGCTGTTTCAGTTCTTGGATGAGCTGCTCAACATTCAGCGTAGAAGAGGAGAACTTTTGCTGCCACTGCTGGTATTTATCCAGCGCATTTTTCAGCTCTTCTTTCTTAATGGGTTTTAAGAGGTAATCAACGCTGTTTACTTTAAAAGCCTGCAAAGCATATTCATCATAAGAAGTGGTAAAGATGACCATGCTTTTTATGGCGACATGATTAAATATTTCAAAGCTCTGCCCGTCTGTTAGTTCAATATCCATCAAAATAATATCGGGGTGCTTATGCTGCAACAACCATTCTACCGAAGATTTAATGCTGCGGGTATTGCCGGCTATCTTAATGGAGCCATCGATAGCCGTAAGCAGGCGGCCCAGCTTTTCAGCGCCCAGTTGTTCGTCTTCAATAATTAATATTTCCATAGCATTATTAGGTGTTTTTAATCAATGGTAAAACCACAATAAATTCAGTGGCTGTTTCTTTAATTTCCACTTCAGGGTAGTTCAGCAGTTTGTATTTTGATATAATATTGCTCAACCCTACTTTGTTTGAAACCACCGATTTGTTTTTCTTTTGCAGGTTATTGCTCACCACCAGCTTTTCACCCTGCGTATATAGCTGCACCACCAGCGGGGTGTCCGGGTCAACAATATTATGCTTTACTGCGTTCTCTATCAGTAACTGTAATGTCATTGGTGGCAGCAGCCACTCCTTCATCTTTTCCTCTATTTGTAATACCGGCTGAAATCCGCTTCCGAAGCGGGTTTGCAGCAACATATTGTAAGATTCAATAAAATCTATTTCCTTTTGCAGGGTGGTTAGCTGCTCTTCGTTGCTGCGCAGCAGGTACCGGTATACCTGGCTCATTTCTTCCACGAATGCTTCGGCTTTGTCGGGGTTGGTAGCAATCAGGGAGGATAAGGAATTTAAACTGTTGAACAAAAAATGCGGATTCACCTGCTCCTTCAAAGAATCAAACTGGGTTTGCAGTTGCTCTTTTTTCAATTGCTCCGCCTCCAGTTGCGAGATTTTGATCCGGCGATAAGAAGCCTCGGTTTCATACACGGCCTGGTTAACTATGGTACATATCGCTCCTGCCATAAGGCCCCTTAACCAGGTTTTAACCGTAAACCGGTAATCCAGTATACTCAGCAGGTCGAACACCCAGCATATTAAAGTAACGCTCAATATTACAATCAGCAGGTTCAGAGTGGAAAAGAGCAGTACTCTCTTCATCGTGTCGCGGTGCGAAGGGTATATCTGCAGCATCTTCCATCCCAGCCTGCCCTGCAAGATCCATATCCCGAACAGGATAAGGAACGCCACTGCGGAAGCTGAACCGAAAGTTGTCAGGCTGGAAAAATACATGTTACCCAGGATAAAATAAGTGATTATCACCAGCGTAGGCGGGAGTAATACTGCCATCAGCAGAAAGGTTGTCCTGTTTTGAGAATCGGGCTGCATGATCCAAATATCGCAGAAAATACACTTTTACGGATATTCCCGGGCATTAAGCTGCTTAATCCTGACATGAAACGTAGAAATAGCTGTATGGACCCGGTTCCATTATTGTATGGACTGCATCCATTCCCGGGCAAAAACCCTCGCCGGTTCCACCACTTCCTTACCCGCTCGGAAAGCCATTTTCCAATAAATACTTTTACTTTCATAGGCAGGATTGGTAAAATATTTTATACCCTTCTTTTCATACAACTCAGCCCCAAAATTGATGTCTTTGGTTTCTTCCATAAACCGTAACAGCCGTTGCTTTATAAACTGCTCGTGACGGGCAGGGTATTTTGCCTCCCAAGCTGCCATTTCTTTTGCGTACGTATCGTCCCTGTTTTTCACCAATACCGGGTAGCCTTTCCTGTAGCCTGCAATGGATTTATTTTCAGGATCTTCTGCCTGCTGTAACTGTTTACGGATGGATTCCAGTGTTTTTTCAAAAACAGGCTTCATGGTGGCATCCGCTTTCTTCAGTTTTTGCTCTACATCCTGCATACTTTGCTTGGCAGTTTCAATTATCCCCTGCTGAAATTCTTCAGGTGTTTTCACCACGGACATTACCGGTTTCTTCTGTTCACGCAATGCGTTGTATTCTTTAATAAAGCCGGTGCTGCTTACATACTGCTTGGTATATATCAGCAGACTGTTGGTAATGTTTGTCCGGTTTCCCAGGGCAATATTTTTAATGTTTTTTACACCATAAGCATCCATATAACCATCCAGCAGGCTGCTGCTGATTTTACTGTTTGCATCGGCTTTGCTGATGCCCAACTGCTTTAAAAAATCATCCGTCATTTTTTTATGTACGGTAAAGGATGCCAGAAGGAGCGACAGAAAGCCTGCTGTTATTATTGCGATAAAGGTTCTGATAAAAAGAATGCGTTGTTGTGTTACCTGATGTGTCATATGTGAATTTTTAAATTGGTTTAATGAATTATTTATTGCGTGTTTACAATTTTACAAATTCAACCCTCCGGTTATTGGCCCTGCCTTCTTTGGTGTTGTTATCGCTTACAGGTTTTTGCTCGCCAGCTCCTTCGGTCAGCATCCTCGCAGCATCAATACTATAGTCGCCCATAAGAGTCTGCTTCACCGATCCGGCTCTTTTCTCTGACAGCTCGAGGTTAGCAGCTTCATCTCCATTGCTATCCGTATGCCCGATAATATTTATTTTCATCTCCGGGTTTTTGGTAAGAACGGCTGCTATTTCGCGCAATACACCGTTACTCTCCGGCAACAGGACAGACGAATTAACATTGAATCGAATGCCGGTTGTGGAAAACCTTCCTTCCTCCACCAGCTTATGCCTTGTATCCGGCAGACCCTTTGCGATTTTGATATTGCTGATGGCATATCCTACTTCCTCTTCCGGCCCGCCATATCTTTTCACGATAAAATAGAGCTGGTTGATGTTTGCTCCGGCAACAATTGCCTTTGGTAAATCATACAGCTTCTCTTCATTGAACCAGATGCGAAGCCTTTCTTTTTGTACCTGTATGGCTACATGAATGGGTTCATTAAATGTCTGTATCCTGGCAGCCCGCCTTTTGATATCGGTTTTTAAATAGGCTGTTCCGTTGGCTAATGTTTGCAGGTGAACGGAGGCATTGCTGTTTTCAGAGGGCTGCATATTCATTTCCGTAGCAAACGTGGCAGCATAGCTTTTCAACAATACATTATCGCCGGGTGATAAGCTGCCGGAGGCTAATACACCCCAGGTTAATTCAGGGAACGGCGCTTTCGGATTGGTACGGCGCAGCAGGAGGTCAAATTCAACCGTACAATTCTCCGTAAAGGATGCAGTATTGTCGGTGAGATAGGCGGTGTTCTGGTACAGTTGCATCCATTTATTCTCAAATGCATCCAACGTTACTACGGCTCCTGTGCCGTTACTGTTCCAGCCGGTGGGCAGTTCACCCATATTGTCGGTTGTAAAATCATTGCTGTAGATCACTTCTTCACCGGGAATGAAGTCGTACTTCACATACAATTTTTTCCCGGTAACGGATGTATCGCTTATGCTTTCCTGTACCGGTTTATTTTTTTTAACAGGTTGTTTTTTACCTTCTATTACATCGACGGTGCTATCAATGGCCTGGTCAATTTTCCTCTCTATACGGGCGGTAGCTTTGTTTTTTACCTTGTTGTTTATTTTTTCTGCCCAATCCTTTAGCTGGGCATTTGCCAGTGCAGGCAGCATTGTTAACAGGAGGACGAAAATTTTCTGATGCATATTTATTTGCTTTTTGGCTGCAAATATGAAAAAGGGATAAAGTGAAAAAAGTATCCCTGTATAGGAACGGAGAAAATACCACATGAAGCAACCTTAACAGCGGATTAAAACACAAGGCTTTCTTGTTATACTACAAAGAGGATAGATAAACACAAAACTTTATAGTAAAGAAGTGTGCCTGCTTTATTTCCGTTGTATAAGATTGCCTGGAGCATACTACAATCTGCAATAACCTGTTCTTCACACGCCAATTTCTCCGTTTCATGACGCATTACATTTCTGTGGTGATTTTGTCAATCTAATTTGCACACGCATTGATCAAAATCTCAATTGTGCGTAAACAGGTTTTTTCCGACCGGGTAAAGGACTTTTAAAATAATAATATGAAAGCAAAAAATTTTATGCAAACCAAAATCATTAAAAAAGTCAGTATGACACTGTTCTTCACTATTGCTTCTTATTTGATAATAGGTACTTTGTTTCATAGAATACTGCTCCCCGAAAAAAAGCCGGACATTGCTACCTGGTTCAAACCAGGGCAACAACTATACAGCAAAACAGAGGGGTTCCGGCAAACGGTAATAAGGCAGGAAAATGGATATGTCCATTGTGTGCTGGAAATGGAGCCTTATGCTGCGGGGCCACCCAAACATATCCATACCGGTTTTGACGAAACTTTCCAGATTGACAATGGTGAACTAACGGTATGGGTAAATGGCGACATCCGTAAAATACAACCGGGCGAAGTACTGCATATTCCCAAAGGAACTCCACATAAGCCTTACAATGAAACCGCTGATACCATCCGTTTGAAAGGAGCATTTGCCTTTCCCGAAAAGTTCGCTTTTAACCTGGTACAGGTGTACGGCGCAATGGACGATCAACCAGGATTTGAACAGGCGCCGGATATAGCTTTCCGGATGACCCTGTTTCAAACCAATGGGTTTGATTCCTATATCGCAGACGGGCCGCCGGTATTTATTCAGAAAACAATGGGATTTGTACTTGCCCCGGCATTGCGGCTTTTCGGGTACAGAAGCTATTATAAAAAATATGATCCTTTTGTAAAGGAGAAATTATAAAGCCAATGCTATGTTCCTATGTGGTTTAAAATAAATTTTAGCAAACACAATTATTCTTATAACAATCAATCATTTTTTATGGACTTTAAAAACATTATTTACGCATTTGCCTGTCTTTCCTTTGCTGTGGTCGTAGGCGCAGCAGTTTATGAACATGTAGCCGTAGTGCCCCGGTGGAGTGCCGCTCCGCCTGTTTCCTTGAGTATGTTCCAGGGTAAGTATGGGCTTAACCCTACGCCTTTCTGGAAAGCCATACACCCGGTCACGCTGTTATTATTGGTCGCTTGTATTATCCTGTTCTGGAAAACAGGTAGCAGGCCCTACCTGTTGATTACATCTGCGGGCTATGTATTCGTTTTAATCATCACATTCGCTTTCTTTGTGCCTGAACTGATTGCTATTACCGGTCAGGCTTTTTCAGGAAATGCAGATCCATCTTTAACTAAGCGGGCAGGATTATGGGAAACATTAAGTCTTGTTCGTTTAGCATTTCTTATTATGCTCGCTATTACGGCTTTTTTAGGGCTTACCAGATCCGGAGTACGATTACCAAACTGATTGCATTATAAACAACAACGACAGTATCCATAGCCAAAATAATTTATAATCAATGTCTGACCCCGGCAGGACTGGTCACTGCCAATGCCGAAGTAAGGATTAGCCACAATGTTTATTATTATATAGCAAGCGCTTATGTAGCGGATAGAAATGACAGGGAATATACAATAGCTATAGATCCTGATATTGAGGTTTTTAACGGAGATGATTATGAGAGCTTTGAAAAAGATGCTAAAATTGCTAGGGCATTAGAATGGATAAGATAATTATCGTAAGAAGAACTGTGTTAATTCCGGATTCTTATACTTCTCCATTCCTGGGGCGTTACACCATACTCCTGCCTGAATACCCTGGAAAAATACCCCGGGTCGCTATAACCACAGTCCAATGCGACAGCGGCAATACTATTGGAGGAGTTCTGTAATAATTCTCTTGCTTTTTTAAGCCGGATCATGCGGATGAATTTGTTGGGAGAACACCCGGTGAGTGCTTCCAGTTTGCGATGCAGTTGCGAATGGCTCATAAAGACCAGCCTGCATAATTTCTCAACGGTAAAATTTACATCCGTCAGGTTTTGCTCCACTGCTTCTCTTACCTTTTTTACAAAACCATCTTCAATAGTATGATCGCCTGTTTTATCAGGGATCACCACCGGTGGTGTGGGTACATCTCCCTGTATACCTGCTTTTCTAAGATAATACTGCTGCAGGTTTTTACGCATCTCCAGTAATTTATTTATCCGCACCAGCAACTCTTCTTTATTAAACGGTTTTTCCAGGTAGGCATCGGCGCCCTGCTGCAAACCTTCTATCCTGCTGCTTATATCAGCTTTGGCGGTGAGCATAATAACAGGGATATGGCTGGTATTTTCATTGCGGCGTAATTTGTTCACCAGTTCAAAGCCATCCACAAATGGCATCATCACATCGGTGATGATAAGGTCCGGGATCATATCTGTAGCTATATCAAATCCCTCCCTGCCGTCTTTGCCTACGGCAAGCCTGTAATCAGAAAGACAGGAGGCGGTATAGGCTACCACATCAGCATTGTCTTCCACCAGCAATATCAATGGCGCACTGATATTTTTTTCTTCCTTATCCGGTATCAATTCGCTGAAATCCGGCTTTGCGACAACAGGAGAGGATATTTGTTTGTTAATATCAGGCAGTGCCGGTTCCTCTGTTGCCGTTACCTTCTTCAGTGGAAGCGATACGGTAAACTCACTTCCCTTAAAAGCGCCGGACGGCGGACTTTTTACCACGATCTCTCCGTCCATTAATTTAACCAGTTCTTTTGTCAATGCCAGGCCGATACCGGTACCTTCTGTTTTCCGGGTGTGGCTGTTATCCAGTTGATAAAACCTGTCGAAAACATATTGCAACTGACCTTCAGGTATGCCTATACCGGTATCTTTTACTTTAATTATTAAAGTAGCGTTATCAGTATTATTGGATTGTACGGTTTCCGATACACTGATATAAATATTTCCTTTTTCAGGGGTGAATTTGATAGCATTGGAAAGCAGGTTGGATACGATCTGTCTTAATTTCTCCCTGTCAAACTCCCTGTGCAGCCCGTCAATATCCGTTAAAAAATGCAACTGTTTTTGCTGGCTTTCGGCCAGGGAATGAAAGGATTCAACGATATACCGCAGAAAATGGATAACGTCTCCATGCGATAACTGCAACTTCATTTTACCGGTTTCCAGCTTGGAAAGATCGAGTAGCTGATTCACCAGGTTCAGCAGGCTTTGACCGTTGCGCACGATCATATCCATACGGGTATCAAACTGCTCTGTGGGTTTTTCCACAACCTGCCGCGCCATTCCAAGTATAACGGTAAGGGGTGTCCGAAATTCATGGGTAATATTGGTATATAATTGTGTTTTAATGGTGTCCAGTTCTTTTACTCTTTTGGCTTCCAACTGCTCATAGTTTAACTGCGATTGCAGTTTTGCCTTATTTACATTAAACCTGAGGTAAGCACGTATAGCTAATGCGATCAGCAAAGCATATATCATATAAGCCCACCCCGTTCGCCACCAGGGCGGTAATATAACGATCTTTAGTTCTGCTATCTTATCACTCCATATACCCTGGCTGTTGCTACCCTGCACTTTAAATGTATATTTTCCTGCAGGAAGGTGCAGGTAAGTGGCTGTGCGCCTTGTTCCGCTCTCCACCCACCCCTTATCAATACCTGCTAACTGGTAGCGGTATTTGTTTTGCCCGGGCGCTGTATAATCAAGTGAAGAAAATTCGAGCGTAAGCACATCCTGCAAATGACTGAGTGTTATGGATGCTGTTTGTTCAATCGTTTCCTCAAGCACGCCTGTTTCATCGCCGGGCGTTATTGTTTTATTGGCGATCTGTATGGCGGTGATATATACGTTGGGGGAATAACTGCCGGACAATACTTTTTGCGGGCTAAAAATATTTAAACCATTTACGCCTCCAAATGCAAGATCGCCATTGGATAATTTCGCCAGTGCATTGGTATTGAATTCATCGGCCTGCAGGCCATCACTCGTGCTGAATACCCTGAATACCGGCGGCAAATCGTTTTCCTCTTTCGCTGCCAGCATGCAGAATATGCCACGGTTAGTGCTTCCCCATATATTACCGGTATTATCGGCTAATATTCCATATACCACATCATTGGGCAGCCCCTGTTTGGTGGTATAATGAATAAATTTCCCGGTTGATTTCTGCATGCGGTTGAGCCCTCCGCCTTTTGTGCATATCCATAGGTAATCGTTGTCAGCGGGGTCATCCATAAACCAGGAAACATAATTATAACTGAGGGAATTGTGGTTGCCGGGAATATTTTTAAACCACTTTACCCCGGGTGAGGATGTATCGTTCGTAAATTCCAGTCTTGCAAAACCATGTTCGGTACCCAGCCAGAAAATACCCTGCCGGTCTTCATAGAACGCGTTGGTTTGTGTAAGCGCCGCCGTACCGGTGTATTGCCCGGTGTTTACTACAAATTTTGAAAGCTTGCCGGTGGCTGGATCAATCCTTGCCAGCGTACCATTGGCGCCGCAAACCCATATGCGATGTCTGCTGTCTTGTATAAAGGGTTGCAGTTGCTCCGTAGCTGTTGTATTAACCGCCTCATCGTATACAGTGGCTAGTTTCTTATCCGCCGTATACCGGTATATTTTCTTTTGTCCATTCCAATAAAGCCAGTAGCCGCCGGTTTTTTCCTGGATCACATTCGTAAAAGCAAGTCCGTCGCTGATAACAGGCTCAACAGGGTTGGTGCGTTCTTCTCCTTGCGGGGTCAATAATTTCGCGGAACTCCACCCCTGAACATACAGCATATCATTATTCAGGGTTGTTATCCGCTGTATGCTCATATTCGGTAAAACAGGATGGAAGCGGTCGTTGCGAATGTGGTATTTGTAGATGCCGTGCCCCATGGTGCCCACCCATAACACACCTGACCGGTCCAACAACAGGCATTTGATATTCTGATCCCTGACATTGGTTTTAAGATTGCGTGCATATACATCATTCATGTTGTCCCCGGCTTTTATGGCATTGAAATCGTAAAAATTGCATCCTGATGCACCGGTTGTAACAGGGAAACGATTATCAATGATGAATGTTCCGTCTTTTCCATTAGTGACCATATGAGCCTCCAGCTGACCTGTAGAATCAATAAATTCCGACCGCATGGCCGGGATAGCCATCGGTCCTAAGGCCTGACTGAATTTTGCAGAAATGAATTTGCCGGTGGTTTCTACCAGGCTGGTAAAACGATGCCCATCGTATAAAAGATCGAAACCCGCCGTGGAAGGGTTGAAAATAAAAATACTGTTATCATCACAGTCAATCCAGATAAGACCCTTTTCATCCTTTAATATCCAATTGGCGCTCCGGCCGCCGGGTATATGTAAAGATGAAATCACCGGCTCGCCGGCGTCGGGCAACGAAACAACATTCAAGCTGCCACCCTGGGGACTTACCAGAATACTGCCGTCAGGCAGCTCTGTCATATCAGATTCCACACGGTTACTGGAAAGTCCCGAAGCCTGGCTGATCCGCAAAAAGCGACCGGTCCTTTTGTTATACACATTCACCCCACCATCATAAGTGCCTATCCAAAGTCTTCCCCGACTGTCTTCCAGCAGGTTGCTCAGTGAGTTACTGCTGATGGAACTGCTGTCCTGCGGGTCGGTGGTAAATACTTTAAAGCTGTAACCATCGTACCGGTTAAGGCCACCCTTGGTGGCTATCCAGATAAACCCCTCTTTGTCCTGGAGCATATCATTGATCAGCCCCTGCGACAGCCCCTGGGTGGCAGACAGGGTTTCATAACCGGAGCCTGTTTGCGCGGAAGCGTGGCCGGCACAAACAGAAAGAATGAGCAAAAAAAATAAAGAAAGCCGCAGGGTTTTAGGCATTTCTATAAAGATACTTTTCCCGGTACATATTTAAACCAAGGAAAAGCATACTTTTTAACCCCCGCACTGCAAAATGCTGAATTTGTCCGGGTCATGCACAATTTGTCCTGCCAAAAGCGGAAAGTTTCAATTGAATTGATGAAAGATTCCTCACGCTGTACGCGATCAGGCTGGAACTTTACAACACCAATATTCAGGAACTCCTGCCGCTTACCAGACCCGATAAAATTTTATCCTTATCACATTATTACAGAAAGTAAGTAAAGAAAGATCAACCGTTGAGCGATGGTCATCGTCCAAACCAGTTTAGCCAAGACATGTATTTATTATATACCCAATTTTAAACTCTGATAAAATGAAAAAAGCAATCTTAGTGCTCGCAATTACTTTTGCCGGTACGTTTCTTTTTGCTCAAAAAAAGGAAAACGGAACGATCTACATTGACCATCCCGCCATTAAAGTAATAGACGAATTTGAAAAAGCCTCTGTGGCCGGCGATTCTGTCAAAATTGCCGGTTTTTTGACGGAAGATTTCAAATCGTACAATGGCACAACCACCCGTTTGAGCAATCTGAGCGAAACCGCCACCGGCAAAGCGGCATACGTAAATACCACCCTTCTCTACGGCAGGGAGCTGGATTATTTTGCCATAGAGCCTGTACCGGGCTCTTACCCGGATGTGCTTGATTATAAAAAAGACAATAAAAACGGGGATATCGTGATATTAAACTGGATCGTGATAAAGGGCGTACATAAAACCACCGGGGTAAAGATAGACGCGGCGGCGCAGCGTATCTATTATCTTACCAAAGACAATAAAATCAAACGGATCATCAGCTATAGTAATGGTAAGGTAATTGATGAAATATATGCCAGCTTCGCTAACAGAACCAACGGAAAGATCTACAATCACCACGAGAATGTCAATACCATCCGCAAAGCCGTGTATGCTTTTGAAAAAGGCGATATTGAAAAATACCTGGGCTATTACAGCGATAATGTGGAGTTCTATGATATTAACGGGGAATGGGGGAAAACCCGCACCAAAGCGCAGGAAAAAGAAAATATTCAGCAGTTCCTGTCCAATTTTGAAATTAAAAGCATAGATATGATCGGCTATCCCGACTACCTGGAATATGAAATGGATAATGGCCGCGAAGTGCTCTCGTGGTGGAAATTTAACCTGGTAAGGAAGTCGGATAAAAAAGCTATTGCCCTGCCTATGCATCTTAGCAACAGCTTCGATGAAAAAGGCAATATCGTTGCTGAAATAGCTTATTACAGTGAGGCTTTACTGACGAAATGATATTATCATCCCGGTCAAAATCAGTTTTCTCATGTCACGCGTCCAACAAACGCATCAGGCTTCCTTTCCAGGTAGCCTTTTTATAAATATATGCAGTTATTACACTGGCAGACGTTTGCCGACAGGAAAAATGCAGATGCCTCCTTTGTGCATGACAAGCGGTAGTGCAGTATTCGGCAGTAGTACGATTACTCTGCTGGCATATGAAAACACATGCCGATAGGAAAAAAGGACACCCAACTTTTTATCGATTTTGCTGATTTTCGCTTCTCAACAGCCCCCATTGCCGGATGCTCTACCCCGGAGCTACGAAGACAGGCTCTCTGTTTATTTCCGGGACTTCTTCCTTTTTATTTCCTGTTCTCTTTTCTTTGCGAGTGTCAAAGTTTATGGACTGTCTGATCTTCAATAGGTTATGAAATCGTGTCTTTCAAATTGCCGCTAAACTAAATTTAGCTAAACCTTTATTCAATAAGACTTTCAAAGAATTAGTTTGTTTCTACGAGGCACTAATAATTGTCAGTTAAAATTTATAAATATTATTATCTTCTGTAACCTAGTTCGGCTCCACCGCTTACCGGCATTGTACATCCTGTAATAAACCGTGCCTTATCGGATAATAAGAATACACATACGTCTGCGATTACATCACCTCCAGGACAGTACCCCAGGGGATGAATGGAATTGATATAGGCTTCTGCCGATTGGCTGTCCTCCTGATCTTCAACCCAGGATTGAACGGCAGGAGTTTTTACCCATGCCGGGCAAACAGCATTCACCCGGATCCGGTATTTCGCATAGTCCAGCGCCATGGATTTGGTAAGTGCGCTGATTCCTCCTTTTGTGGCAGTATATACTGCGTGCATTTCCTGGCCAATATGTCCCGCCAGGCTACTCGTATTCAAAATGCTTCCGCCGGTTTTACGGAGCGCTTCGAGTCCATATTTTGTTGTTAAATAAATACTTTTAAGATTTACATCCATAAGCCTGTGCCACTCTTCAGTAGTGGTTTCATGCAGCATAGCCGAAGGGGTAACGATGCCTGCATTGTTGTGGATGGCATCCAGCTTCCCGAAGCTATCAAGTGTTTTTTGTATTGCATTTTGCGCATCTGTTTCCGAGGATACATCACAGTATAAGGGAATATAGCGGAGTTTATCCAGTTCCTGCGCCAACCTATTCAGTTCTTTCTCGTTGTTACTTGCTATGGCGAGTATTGCGCCCTCCCTTATGTAAGCTTTTGCACATTCCAGTCCAATACCACTTGACCCGCCTGTGAGAAAAAATACTTTATCTTTAAGCAACATTTAATAATATTATTTATGAAACAAAGTACTTTTATTGACCATCCGAAAACAATGGAGTATCAGTTTACTTTAATGGATAATCCTATTATTATATGATCGCTGAAAAAAGATACAAAGGACTTGCCATAAGAAAACGCGATGGCTTTACCGGGGAGAAGCAAATTATATTGCCTGAAAAATTATTGAGAGAGCGGATACAGAATGATCCTTTGCTTAACAACCTTTACATTACCCTGATTGGCTATTTTCCCAAGGCATCCTATCATTACAGGGAGCGCAGGTGGGGATGTAATGACAATATTCTCTTTTACTGCATTGATGGTAAAGGGTGGTACGAAAATAAGTCGGGGTATTGCGAAATAAAGGCTAATGAGTTTGTTATTTTACCTGCTACGGATAAATACCTGCGTTACGGAGCGCATGCCGATGATCCATGGTCCCTGTATTGGGTCCACTTTTGTGGTACGCAAATTCCACATTTCAACCACATATATGAGTTGGACCAGTTTTTAACCCCCACCGTTTTACGCCCTGATGAAAGGCGGATCAGTTTGTGGGAAGAAATGTATAATACCCTTGAAATGGGTTACAGTCTTGACAACCTGAGCTACGCTAATTTTTGTCTTTACCATTTCGTTGCTTCTTTTATATTTCGCAATCATAATTTTTCCAGCTTTCAGAAAAAAGATGACAATATCATTACGCAGGCGATATTGTATATGCGTGAAAACCTCGGACAGCGATTATGGATAGATGATATTGCCGGGAAGTTTTCTTATTCTGCCTCTCATTTTTCAAGCCTATTCAGAAAACAAACAGGCTTTGCTCCCCTGGATTACTTTATTCATTTAAAAATGCAAAAGGCCTGCCAGTTACTCGACCTTACAGAAATGAAGGTAAAAGATATAGCTGCTTTTGTAGGGTATGAGGATCCTTATTTTTTTAACCGCATCTTTAATAAAATCATTGGAACCTCTCCGTCTGAATACCGAAAGACGAATAAGGGCTAAAGAACAAAATGAACAATCGTACGATTATCCATTGCTGTTGGACAATACTCCATTGTTTTACATTTATCATTGAAGAACTTTGCATAAAGTTTCTGTATGAGCGATTCCCGTGATATAATATTAGAATTGATAAAGGCCGCTCTTTCAAATAAAAATGCAACAGAGCCGGAAATCAACTACACTGGCGCCACCGGTGGTTTTTTTGTCCGGGAACCGGGTTCACATGTTGAATTGTTCGAGCGGTCTTTTACCCGGCTGCAGGGAGTTTTTTTTAGTTGTAACAATATAAATGGTGTGGGAGATCTTTTAATACAATTTCCGTCATCCTTACTGCACGATCAATGGTGTTGCACGGTTCCGGGGCTTATTCCGGTTCTTCAACAGGCAGGCATTTCGTTAGTGAACGATGTGTTGCAGGCTGAGGTAGCCGTAACCGGTTGTGAATGCCTGGTTGCGCGAACAGGTTCTGTTATCCTGAGTGCAGCGCAATTGTCAGGCCGTGCGCTACCTGTATACGCCCCCGTTCATATAGTGATAGCCAATGTTAGTCAACTGCTATACGATACCGGAAATGCCATTTCCTTTTTGCAAAAAAAATATAGAGGCAACCTGCCATCCTCATTACACTTCATCGCTGGCCCCAGCCGTACAGGTGATATAGAAAAAACTTTGGTCATGGGTGTACATGGTCCAAAAGTTGTGTTTGTCTTTCTGCTGGATGGCTGATTTTGCTATCCTGTAGTTTGAATTTTTAATGACAGATGAGAAACAGATTTATTCAAAAATTCTAATTAATCATCTTCTACAATTGCGAGGCGACAGATCAACAAACCTCCATTATTATCCGTAGTAATGTTTACCTCAATTTTACCATCAAGGGTATCCTCCCGCATTAGAAACATTTTTATCCATTTGCCTGAAGCAGTTATGCCAACTGCATCTACGGTGCGACCTTCCAAATTGACTGTAGCAGAGCCTTTTAAATTGTCCGAATTGGAGAGTTGAATATACAAATAACCTCGAATTCCCTCCGGGGTTTTCAACTGGATATTTATTTCTTTTCCACTCCATCCTTTTGTATTTTCTTTACTAACAGAACGAGCCCCTGCGACACTATAACGATATCCTGTTTGCAGATAAATGCTGTCGTTTTTGGGTTCCCACGCTAATGGAAGATCATGCCGGACATTAGCTGAAGCAATTACGAATAATGAAGCCTTCTTAAATTCATCGGGCAGATCAACCATTCCGGGTTCCAATGGTTTTTTCGAAAGTAAAGATTTTAAATAATTCTTTGAGAGTGCATGTAAAGGATCAAAATGCGGGCTTTTCATATATTCTACAATACTATACAATAGTTGATCTGAGTAAGGATTATTCACCTGTTTCAAGCCGTATCCACATATCAATAACTTTCCGGTGCCTACTTTTGTTTCGAAGATACTACCCAGTTTTTCGTTAAAGTGAAAATCGGATACCGGCTGAACAATTGGCTGATAATCCTTTGGCACATCCTTTAACTTAAAGTATCGCCCTCCCGGTGTTACTCTGTACCATTGCCAGTTGGTAAAATAGCCTGTTGGAAAGTGATCAAAAGCAGCGCTCCTTTCATTAATCCATGAACCAAGTGTTTCGTTATTCTGACCACGGAACCAGCTGCTTGACCAAAATAACGGAGTAAAATTGATGGTATGAGAGGTTAATTCGTTTCCAAGCTTATTGGCTATTAGTAACACCTTCTCTCCCCGGGTTAGTAAACTATCTACTCTATGATCCCACTCATCAGCGATGAATACTTCTCCATTTTGGATGTTCACATGATCAGGAAATACAAAAAAATCCCAGCTATTGCTATAAGAATGATCAGAGAGATAAACCCTGAATGTATATTGTCCTGCTTTGTCGGGAAATATATCGGCCGGAATACTTAAGGTGTCAGCTTGTGTAAGCCTCCCCCGGGCGAATTTGTTTTGCTTGCATAGTCCTTTGATCACAATACTTCCATTTTTGTCACCAAATTCCCAGTATAACGCCTTTTGCAAATCAGCCTTAAAATAATTGGCAAGTTCGATAACCAGTTGGATTGTGTCGCTTCGGTAATAAGTAAAACTTTGGGTGCGTATGAGCGGTACAATATTATTACAGTATTGCCGAAATGTTTCCGGAGTCGTTGTCTGCTTGTCATCCCAGAAACTATCAAGCCATCCTACCAGGGCTTCACCCTGTCCCGGATAATCACTCATACTCAGTAGTTGAAAGCCCGCACTGGATGGCGCCAGCAGGATATTTTCTATTAAATTTTTGTATAAAAGTTGTTGTAACGCACCGGTAGCTTTATGAAAATCTTCATCCCTGTTACCGACTCCATTTGCTATTGCCACTTTCCTGAAGCCCTCTAGGTTCCAGGCTTTTAACACACCTGTATATTTCTCAATTTCAGTCCACTTAGGATAAACCGGTGCCTGCCCTACCTCATGGGCTATAACAGGCAACTGAGCTTTACTGTAATTTTTTTCAAGCCCACTATCCGATCTGTTCAGGTTATATGCATGTGTACTACCTACACCCGGAATATTATGTGTTACCATATAGTCGTCTGCAGAGGTAATTTGTCGGGCAGTGGAAACGGAATACAGCCGTCGCGGATCTTCCTCCTTCGCCTTTTGGACCCATGTTGCCGCTATATCAAAATTGGCGCTGCCCAGCTCATTGCCGATGCAAAAAAACAAGAAAGAAGGGTGGTTGCCATAGGCATCCAGTATACGTTTTATTTCCTCCTGTACAAAAACGTCTGCCGCAGGGTTGTTTCCCAATCCTTTCGGTTGACCTTTTGTGTACATTTCAGGTCTGTCCTTATTTGCCGTTGCCATCCACTGGTCAATCCACAATAATTCTGCCTGAATATAAATCCCCATTTTATCAGCAGCCCTGAAAGCCGCTTCCGGCGGGCACCAGGAGTGAAAACGCACCGTATTCAGTCCATAATCCTTGTACTTCTGAAAGATAACTTCCCAGTCTTTTTCATTGCATGAAGGATAGCCCGTTAAGGGAAAGTGTACGCAATCAAGATTTCCACGGATATAGGATACATTCCCATTGACCAGTATCTTATTTTTTGTAGTACCGACTTGCCTGAAGCCTATGTTATCATTCCATTGGTCAATAGACTTCCCATTCATTATTTCAACAACTATTGTGTACAACATCGGGTCATATTCGTCCCAGAGACGAACACCTCTCAGGTTTGTTAAACTGAAGGATATCTTTTGTCTGCCTGCATCACATTTATAATGCTGTTTAAATGTTTTTACCTGTTTGCCGGTGACGGTTTCACTAAGCGTTGCCTTAATCGTGAGTGACACATTTTTTTCGGAAGTATTGTGTATAAAAGTTTCGAGGTGTAATTCTTTTTTCCCGGTGTCGGGGTAGGTTTTGACGTTGTCAATATAAATATCTTCCAGCTTTTTCAGTTCAATACGCCCAACGATGCCATTCCAAATACTTTGTGTATGTCCAGTGTAACCACTCCCTTTGTCTCCTATATTATGAATAAGGTCGTTGTTCACGCAAATGGTAATGGTATGTTTACCGGGAGAGAGTTTGCCTAACAAATGCTCATGTGCTACATATAATGGAGATAGACGAGACACTTCCCGTCCGTCAATAAAAACAGAACTTTCCCATAGAACCCTTTCAAGATATAATACTATATTTTTATTGAACCACGATCCAGGTATTTCAACAACCTTCTCATACCATGCAGGTCCGATATGTTTATACCGGCGTGTAAGCATGCCATAGTCCGAACCGGTGGCTCGTTTACCGATTCCTGCCTCATCCGTTGTCCCGGGCAGATGAAGTTGGTAGGGAAATTCGGCAGGCAATTTATTATTACTATAGTAAATGCTATCAGGATCAAGAGCTACTTTCCACTCACCCGCAAGGGATATTGTATTTTGACCGTAACACGAAGGTATTTCACAATTTACAACAATTAGGATAAGACTAATTAAAAATAGTATTGACTTTCGCATGAGTGGATCTAATTAAATGAGTGGGTCTAATAGAGTTTAGAAAACGAATGGCTACAAAATTCAAAATTGACTTTCAGTTTTTCAATGGACTTAGCAATTAAATGAATGCATTATTTAATTTTTATCTTGATATAGTTGAATAATCCATTAAGATAAGCATATATTCTATTGGTTACCGGGTTTCAATTGTAGAATTTTACCTCATAGCCACGGCAGGAATATTTCTTTACATGTAATGAATTTAAAATGGTTGCCTTCAGGAAACGATAGCGATCGGATTTCATGCTACACCATCAATGAACTGAAGTTTACTGACTAATTGATAGCCGGATTACGAGGTTCTGTGCCTTTACGAGGCATGGATGGAAATTTTTTTCACTAAAAATTTAACTGTATATGGAGAATTTATTTCTTAATCAAAAACTGGCAGGTCTTTTTCTACATTCCTGTCTTCAGTTTGCCGACTGTTGTTTTACCCGTATACTGAGAGGGCTTGTTGTATCTTTTACTTTTATTGCTTTGCCTACATTATTGTTATTACCGGCTTTTACAAATGGCAATGACGCTACAGGTAAATATATTTTACAACAAATGCAATCCAGTCTTTCTATAACAGGTAAAGTGACTGATGAAGGGGGCTTGCCTTTGGAAGGTGTTACAGTACAGGTTAAGGGGCAAACTACTTATACTACTACGGATGCAACCGGATCATTTGTTATAAATGTTCCCAGTAGCAGCGCGGTGCTGGTGTTTAGCTACATAGGGATGCAAACTTTGGAGCGGCAGGTACCGGCCTCGGGCGTTATGACTGCTGAGCTTAAACAGGATCAAAGCACCTTGTCAGATGTAGTGGTAGTGGGCTATGGTACACAGAAAAAGCAGAATCTTACAGGATCCGTTGCATCTGTGAGTGGTAATACTTTGGTGGAACGGCCTGCGACCAACGCAGCCAATCTTTTACAGGGAAGGGTTACTGGTTTACAGGTTGTGCAGCCCACGGCTTCTCCGGGCAGAGATGATCCGCAGTTTCAGATAAGAGGTTTGGGTTCTTTTGGTGCTTCTTCCAATCCGTTGGTACTGGTAGATGGATTGATCGGGTCAATAAACAACCTGAATCCAAATGATATAGAAAGTGTATCCGTTTTGAAAGATGCGGCTTCTGCTGCTATCTACGGGTCAAGGGCTGCCAACGGTGTGATACTGGTGACGACTAAACAGGGCAAGAAAGGTGCACCATTGTTGGAATACAGAATTGATATGGGCTCACATTCGGCAACAAGACTCCCGGATTTTATTTACAACTCGGTTGAATACATGACGATGTATAATGCTGCCAAAGAAAGAGTTGGATTAGCTCCATTGTATACTCAGGAACAAATTGATGCGTACAAGAATCCGACAGATCCGGATCAGTACCCCAATTTTAACTGGACAGATCATTATTTTAAACCGGCTGCTGTCTTCAATCATAACCTTCGTTTTTCCGGTGGTAATGAAAGGACCAACTATAGTATTTCTTTGGGATATCTTGATCAGGATGGAATACTCCCGGTATTTAACTATAAAAGATACAATGCAATAATAAATCTGAATTCTAAAATTAATGAGAGGGTTAAAATTGGAGCCATCGTAAATATGGTGAAGAAAAGAATACATGAGCCCAGGAATGTAAATAGTGATGTGGTGTTACTGGTATACCAGGGTTCGCCCAATTTCACACCTTTCCTGCCGGACGGTAGCGGTAGAATAGCAAGACACGCATATATTGGAGAGGGACACAACCGAAACCCCGAAACAGACTTACACCCTGGTAATTATCAGCATTCCAACTCGCATGCTATTAATGCGCAAGGGTATGTTGATGTGCAGTTGTTGAAGGGGTTGGTTTGGCAGGTAAAGGGAGGATTTAATTATAATGGCGACACCTATAAAAGCCATCAGCAGGAGGTGCCGCAATATGGATTTCTGAAACCCCCTGGTGCTGCTGATTATCCCTACATTGATGATGGAGGAAAGAGTGGCGGCGTAACGGACCGTTATACGCAAGGTGTTTTACCATCGCTATTTTCCACACTCAACTATACTACTACGTTAGGTAAAGCACATAACATAAATGTGTTGGCAGGTTATGAGCAACAGGCCTTTAAGACTCAGTTTTTACAAGGATCGAGATTGACCTTTCCTACACCCTCCCTGGCCGAAATTAATGCGGGTTCCCCAACAGGACAAAGTCTTTCAGGCACTTCTACCGAGTGGTCATTACGTTCGTATTTTGGCCGTGTTAGCTACGATTACGAAGGCAAATATCTGCTGGAAGGTAATTTTAGATATGATGGTAGCTCCAGAATTGCCAGTGAAAATCGATGGGGAGCTTTTCCTTCCGTATCTGCCGGATGGAGAATTTCGAGAGAATCGTTTATTCAAGATAAGATTACATGGCTGGACGATTTAAAAATTAGAGGCTCTTTTGGGACGTTAGGCAATCAGGAGATCGGTCTGTATCCTTATCAGGATATATTGAATCTGACAGAATATCCATATGGCTCTTCGTTACAACCCGCAACAACGCTCACCAGACTAACGGATAAAAATATCAAGTGGGAGTCTACCCGTGTGGTGAACCTTGGACTCGACCTTGAAATATCCAAAGGGTTGTTTGGATTAACATTTGATTGGTTTAAGAAAAATACATACGACATTCTTACTACGCAACCTGTGCCAGGAAGTCTCGGTTTGGGTGGTCCTGTAACAAATGATGGTAAACTCCAGAATATTGGTTGGGAAACCCAGCTTCGCCATACCAATCAGATAGGAGAATTTGGCTATAGTGGTTACTTTTTATTCAGCACTTTTAAAAATGAATTACTTAAAATTCGGGTGCCAACGAAAGGCGTTAATGAAGTGGGGTTGCCTTATGGATCTTACTACATGTATGAATGGGTCGGGATCTTCCAGAGCCAGGATGATATAGACAGATCGCCCAGCCAGCCATTTTTTCCACCAAGTCCTGGTGATCTGAAGATTAAAGACCAGAATGGCGATGGTGTTGTAAATGCAGACGACCGCGTAACGGTGAAAGGACGGTTCCCCGATTTTACTTATTCGTTCGGTGGCAATGCGTCCTGGAAAGGATTTGGATTGAGTGTGTTTTTCCAGGGTACCAAAGGAAACAAAATGCCGTTGAATGGATGGGGAATTGATCCATTTATCCAGGGGACTCCGCCCACTACCAAGTTCAGAGATGCGTGGAGCCCCACTAATCCAAGTAATACAGTACCTGCTATTTACGAGTCGTGGACATACGGTGGGGTATCAGCCTATCCGTCTACCTATTACCTTCAGGACGCTTCTTATCTGCGGTTGAAGAATGTAAACCTTTCCTACATGCTGCCAAAGCGTGTTACCGACAGGTTGTGGTCGAAAGGGATAACCGTTTATGTGTCGGGTGATAATCTGCTTACGTTTACCAAATTTGAAGGTGCCGATCCGGAAACATTGTCAAGAACCGGAAGTACGATCAGTGGTTGGGGAAGATTTGCACAGTTTCCGCAAGTGAGGATTATCAATTTTGGTGTAGACGTTAAATTTTAAACCACTTAAAACATTACGATATGAAAGTTATTGGAAAAATAAAAATGGTTGTAATCATAGTGGTAATGCTATTTCAATTTGGTTGCAAAGAGAGTTTTCTCGAGAGAAATCCGTTGGATCAGATTTCCAGCGGAACCTTCTGGAAAACAGATGCCGATGCAAAAATGGCACTGGCCGGCTGCTATCGGCAGTTGCAGTCTGATTTTCTCAGTTATAGAAAAGTATGGCTCGATTGTCTTTCGGATAATGCATTTGCAGAATGGGGATATTTCAATATCCCGGCCATGACAATAGGGGTCACCAGTCCTACTTCGGGCGGTGCCGTAAATATGGCTTACTATGCACCTTACAGAGGGATAGCAAACTGCAATTATTTTCTTGAAAACATAGACAAGGTAGACATCGAAGAAGAAAAAAAGGGCATTTACAAAGGTGAAGTAAGGTTTTTGAGAGCACTTATGTACTTTGATCTGGTGGATTTTTTTGGAGATGTGATTCTGTATAAACAAACACCCGAAAGCGCAGATGCAGCAAAAGTGGCCAAAAGTAGCAAGGCTGATGTGCTGGCATTCATTCACGAAGATCTGGATGAAGCAATCAGGGTATTGCCGGAGGCGCAATACGAAGGGCATGCAGTAAAAGGAAGTGCTACTGCTTTTAAGGCAAGGGTATTATTGTATGAGCAAAAATGGCCGGAGGCAGCGTCTTTTGCTCAGCAAACGATGCAATCCGGTAAGTTTTCTATAGCAAACGATTACCTCGGAATCTTTTTGACAGCTACCCAGGGTGGAAATCCGGAAATTATTTTCTCTACTCAATATTTAGGACCTACTAATCCTACTGCTTTTGTGGAAAGTATGGATGTGCAGATTGGATGGTATGGTTGTATAAACCCTTACCAGGATCTGGTAGATGAATTTGAATGTACGGATGGATTGCGGATATCAGAATCTCCACTATACAATGCGGCGACGCCATTTGCAAACCGCGATCCGCGATTGGTACTGAATATGCGTCGCGTAGCAGAAGAAACCTGGCCGGATCCGCAGCATGGTGGGCAAACAGGTTATGTAATGCGAAAATATGCAGACTTCTCTCATGCACCTTTTAGTTATGCCAGAACAGATTCAGATCAGGATATGGTATCTATCAGGTATGCAGATGTATTGCTGATGTATGCAGAAGCCAGGAATGAAGCAGAAGGACCTGATGCGAGCATTTATGATGCGCTGGATGCAATCAGGGCACGTCCCGGAGTGGATATGCCACCTGTAGACAGAGCCCGGTACAACACCAAAGAAACGCTTCGTGATTTCATCCGGCACGAGCGCAGGGTAGAACTCGCCTTAGAGGGACATCGCTATTTTGATATAAAAAGATGGGGTATTGCGCATACCAAACTCCCCACCATACAAAACCCGGGTGGGGTGAATCTGGTTTTTGAACAAAAACATTATGTTTTTCCATTTCCTCAGGGAGAGCTGGATATCAATCCTGAGTTGAAACAAAATAATGGATATTAGCAGTTAGGGGTGTAGATGATCTGGGGTATTAGTTTATTCAAAACTGGTACCCTGGATTTTCATTTGTGTGGAATCTTTCTTTTGGGAACTTAACGCCATTCATTATGAGGAATTGTATCTTTTTATTGCTTGTTGCAGGCGTCATGTTACTTTTTGGATGCCATGGTAAAACTGTGGTGTTGTCTGCTTCAAGTGCACTATCCCAAATTAAAATAGAAGTTGACAAAGATTCAGCCCGCCTTGTTAAGCTTGGCTGGGATACCGAAAGTACTGGCAGAGACTCTATTAACTTGCTTAGGAATCCGGCCGCATTACAATTGATGAAAGATGGAAAGGTACTGAACCCTGACATTCATCTGAAATTCGCTTCAGACACGACAGTCGAATACCGGTTTACATTGGCAGGCAAAAGCCTTTTTTGGAAAATAGGCATTGGTTCGGATATTTCCTTTCAATTTACAGGCGATATAAATACAGAGGTTGATAAGCTTATTTTCGTCTTGCCATTAAATCCCCGTAAAACGGTTACTTCGGTCATATCCAGCAACTGGTTGGAGGATCAGAAATTTCATTTACCAATTGTGCTTAGCGCACCCGATATAGGGCAGATGTTAGTAACAGGATCGGATAACCGCCGTACTATCGGTTTTACTGAAGGAAATAGAAAAGAAGCGCTGCTTCAGATGAGTGTAGAAATACCTGTGCCAAACAATAACAACATCAGCTATTTGACATTCACCCCACTTATTCTGCCGGCTCCCAACGGATACTCCGATCTCGATAAGTGGAAGTTGGTTAGGAGAGGATGGTTTAATTTTCTTCAGCAAAGTTGTGGTGCATCTGGTGGCGGAAAAGAAGTAGTGGGTGTTTGGTCTAATAATGCGCTGAGCGATCCTGTAAGTAATACAATTTATATGCTCGCAGATGCCGTGTTGTTAATGCCCGAAATTGCGCCTGACGTTTCAATAGCAAAGATATTGAAGAAATCGGTTGAGTATTTTATTGACAATAAGACGACAGACTATGGTTTGGTAGGGTATACCGCGGGAGGTATACCAGCTACCATAGACGACAAAGGAGATCCTGATCCATTGGATAAGGAATATAATCCCGGACATCACCAAACTGTAATGGACGCCAATCCCTCGCTCATCATAGGAGCATGGGCTTATGTGAAAACAAGCTCAGATACAGCCTGGCTTAATAAACGACTGAAGGATCTGGCATTGATAGCGGATTACATGGAGCAGCGCGATATAGACAATGATGGACTGATTGAATCGAGACAAAGTGGCAATAGTGACACCAGGCCACCTCGAAATCCGGATATGGCCTTCGATGCATATAGTTCCGGCCATAAAAATGCTTATGTCAACATACTGTCCTATCGCGCCTATAAATGTATGGCAGACCTGTATAAAACGCTGGGCAATGCCACAATGGAAAAAAAATATCAAATGCTTTCGGTTAATCTGAAGGCAGCATTTTTGAAAACATTCTACAATCAGGAGACAGGTTGGCTTGGGTGGTGGAAAAGCAGAGATGGTGAATTGCATGACATACATTCTGATATACCTACCAGTTTGGCTGTTTCTTATGGACTTATTGATGTGCAGTCCGGTAAAGAGATGCTGACCCGATATTGGGACGAGTTAAGAAAGACAGAATTTAACCGGTTTGACCTGGGTGTTCCCATTTGTATAAAACCGGTTCAGAAAAAAGATATGGAGCACTACACCGATTTTAAGATGTTTCTCAATGGAGGTTGTGCTGTTAGTAACGCTTCTTATACAATAGATGCTTTAAATATGGTTGGGATGTCTGCGCAGGCTGATACCATATTGAATGCCATGATTAATAGACAAGCAACCGGTGTCTATCCCAATGGCGGAGCCTTTCAAAATGGTTTTGTCGATAACTATCCATTAGGAGCAGAGGTATACGACTGGGATGGTAATACCGCCGGTTACGAAGGACACCTGGTTTACTGCTGGACATTTATCCACTCTTTAATTTTTAAGGAAACAACTTTTCAACGGTTAAGAACCGGTTTTTAAATATTTGAGACATGATGAAACAAAAAAATGTTATTCCGTTTTTGCTTTTTTGCCTCCTGTCAAATATTTGCACGGCGCAAAAGAAACCGACTCTCGTTAAATTACCGTTTTCCTTTCCGCAGGAAAACAGGACGCCAATGGAAAATACACCGGTATTTTTTGACTCCAGTTTACTATTGGTTTCAAACTATCGCCCCGGCGGTGCAGATGCCAAAGGCGAGAACGCTTATCTATACATAGAAAACTTACAGAACGGAATTGAAGTAGCGCGGTTTGGTAAGGGGCACTCTTTCGTGAGTGCCTACAGCGAAGGAAAAGATATACACGTATATGCATTGGAGTTTCAGAATTTTGGAAAGATTATGAAGTCCTCAGGTATTAACCATTTTTATTCAACAGATCTTAAAACCTGGCAGCAATCTGTCGCTATTAGTCCAGTAGAGGGAGAACATCTATTTAATTCTTCCGTCTGTAAAGACGATGAAGGATACCTGATGGCTTATGAATCTGATAAACCTGTACAGTTTTGTTTTAAGTTCGCCCGGTCGTCCGACTTAAAAACCTGGAACAAAATTGAGGGGCTCTCTTTCACCGGGCAAAACAGGGAATATTCTGCTTGCCCCGTCATTCGTTTTTTCGCACCATGGTACTATGTTATTTATTTGCATGCGCCTCGTACTGGTCACAAAGGATGGATTTCTTATGTTGCACGGTCGGGAGATCTGAGGAGTTGGGAGCTGAGCCCGTTCAATCCTATCCTGGAAGCTGATAAAGGAGAGGGGATTAATAATTCTGATGTCGATCTGATAGAAATTGATGGTAAAACCTACCTTTTTTATGCAACAGGAGATCAGGAAACCTGGGGTACCGCTAGGGTGGCATTATATGATGGTAGTATGAAGCATTTTTTCGAATCTTGTTTTCCTCCCCATTACAGCTTTGAAAAACTATCTGCAATTGAATAAAATAGTAGTATGAAAACATCTCGCCGGAATGTTTTGCGCTTAATGAGTATGTCTCTCGTTGCGCAGTCGTTGCCTTCATTCTCCCTCGGACAGGAAAATATAGACAATCCGATAAACTCGGCATACGATTGCGAAAATGGCGGTTGGAGGGTTGGCTGGCCGGGAAGGGTGTCACAATATGACGTCGTATTTGATTCGCCACCTATTGATCCGTTGCAGGGTATCGCATTGGGTAATGGCGATGTTGCAGCGTTAATCTGGTGCGAGGAATCCCGTATTATTATAGCACTCAATAAATCGGATCATTGGGAGGATGCGGATTTTGGAGCTTTTGGCAACTGGAACAAGGATCAGGAAGATATAAGTACGACGCAAAGACATGCAGGCAGGGTGATAATAGACTTGAAATACCCGATTTTCAGCACTTTGTTTATTCAGTATTTTTCCGGCAGACTTTCTATTGCGGATGGTACGGCGAAAATAAGTGCATCTTCTCCATTTGGAAAAATATCGGCTCATTTTTTTATTGATCGGATCTCAGGAACACTTTTTTTCGACATCGAAAAAAAATACACAGAGGATTGTCCTATTGAAGTAATGAGCGAGCGTTTTGGTTCGCGCACTTTTTCTCATTGGTATGCTCAAATCAATCGCGATGCAGAAATTGGAACAAAAGGAACATCTGTAGCGGTGGATGAGGATGGCATATTTCTTACACAGCAATTAAAAGACCAGTTTTTTACAACGGGAGTTCATGTGATATCTGCTACATTAGAAGGTCAGTATATCAGGGAACACTCTCGAAGAGGAGTCGTGAAAATTGATTCTCAGGAAAAAAAAGTACATTTAGCCGTAACTGTTACCAATCTTGTTGCCACCGATAGTGTTGCTCTTGCAAAAAGAGAGTTGCAGCACATCCGGCAGATGTCGCTTGAAGAGATAAAACAAAAGAACGATGAGTTATGGAAAACATATTGGCTACGCAGTTTTTTGGATTATGGCGATCCATATCTCAATCACCTCTGGCATCTGACAATGTATTATGCCTTATGTTGTCAGGGCGGAAAATACCCGGGACGTTTTAATAATGGTTTGTGGGCATGGAATAGAGATGTTCAAAACTGGAACTTTTATTTTCATTGGAATCAACAGCAATTGTATTGGCCGCTCAATGCAGCAGGACACCATGATCTGATAGTACCTTACCTTGATTTCAGGTATACGTCTCTGGAAAAGGCAAAAGCCGATGCTCAAAAATTATTTAATGTAGACGGCGCATTTATTGCCGACGTTACGGAACGGCGTGGCTACAATTCGCTAAATGAATCCCATAATCATACGCCGATAGCCGAAATAGCCTTGGACTTCTGGCGGCAGTATTGTTATACGGGCAACAGGACGTTTCTGTTAAAACAGGTGATTCCTGTGATTACAGAAGCAGCACTTTTTTTTCAGACATTATTTGAGAAAGAGACAGACGGTTTCTATCATGCTCGTGGAGGTACTGGTTATGAAGGCTGGATTATGCTTAAAGATGGACTTACAGAGTTGGTATACGCCGATGTTTTGTTCCGGACGGCATTGGAGGCATTGCAGACGGCGGGTGTTAAACACCCAGGCGCAGCATTGTGGAAAGATATAGCAGACCATCTGGCGCCGATGCCTACAGCCCAATTACCGGCTAATATTGATCCGAAAGCCGATGGTAAAAATGTAATTTCAGAAGGCTTTTTTAAAGGAACTGTGTTGCCTGCAAATGCAATAGCTGCGGCTGGTTGGGGTATTAAGGAACAAAAGATGCTGGCAACTTATCAGTATGTTCCCGAAGAAAAGTATTTTGGCATGAAACTCCTAGACGGAATTTTTCCTACAGTACCCAGCGCACCGGTATTTCCCTCCGGAAAAATTTCTGTGGCAACCGAAAAACAGCAACCGGCACTCATGCAATTGATGCGCACAACGATGTTATGTTATGGACCCGGCATCACCGGATGGGATCCCACACCCATCGTCATGGCCAGGTTGGGGATGAAGGAAGAGCTGCAGAAAGCATTGGAAGTGTTTCCGGCGCGCTGGCAGATCTATGCCAATGGCTGGGGGCATTGGGGGCTTGAAGGCGAGATTAATAAAGATGCTGAACTGTTTTTCAGAACAAACGAAGTGAGAGATACAAAAACAGGAGCAAAGTTTCTATTTCCTATGTGGCCTTTCCGGCATATGTCAATGGAGTCAATGTCCGTACTGGCAACTGCCATGAATGAGTCGTTGATGCAAAGCTGCAATGATCTCATTGTTATAGCCCCGGCTACACACCGTAATCAAACCGCCCAGTTCACCTTACACGCTTCGGGTGGCTTTTTGGTAAGTGCCGAAATTAAAAGTGGGGAAGTGCTTTGGGTTGAGATTAAAAGTACATGGGGGCTTTCCTGTAAAATTAAAAACCCCTGGAACGCAGCCAATGTTCATATTCAGAAAAAGAAGTCCAGACGTCAGCAAGACATCATTAAATTGTCATGTAAAACGGGAGATAGAATACTCTTATTGCCTGACGGCGTAAATCCGGTTTGGGATCAAAAGGTAGAGAATCCTGCACAGGCAACTGAATATAAAATACATTCTTCGGGGAAAGCGAAAATAGGATTACCCCGAATGTATTAGATAATGGCTGCCTGATGAACAAAAATAAAAAACTGCGAAAGATGAGAGACGATAACCAATTTCGGTTGAAGTGTACCACCTCAATAAGAAATTTCTGTTGCTGCCTAATGGTATGCATGTTGCATATTATACCTGTTTTGTTGTCGGGGCAATCTAAGGAGAGTAAAGAGATAGAAAAAGCTTTTATTTCTTTTCGGATAGGAACGGAGCTTTCTCTCAATCAGGAAAAATATCTTGAACTGATGGATATTTTCAATCAATATAAGGGTGTTGTGGACGAAATCACCTTTTTTACTTCCGAAACTCATCCTCCCTTGCCCCTGAATGTATTTAAAGACCGCATGGAAGTTCTGGCAAAGAGAATGGAAACCGCCCGGTTGCAAGGTTATCGTTCTGGTATTAATATTCTTAGTACAATCGGGCATCATGAAGAGAATCTGGGAAACTCGCTGAAAGGAAATTATACCTATATAACAGATATTGAGGGTCGTATCAGCAAGGGGGTGTACTGCCCCAATGACAAAAATTATCAGCACTACATTCGGAATATTTACAAGTTGATGGCGCAGGCTAAGCCAGACTATATCTGGATAGATGATGATATTCGACTGGCAGGACATATACCGGTTTACCTTACCTGTTTTTGTAATAATTGCCTGAATATTTTTGAGAAAGATTTTGGGACAAAGTATACGAGGGAAAGCTTTAAAAGGGCTGTAAATGAAGGAACGGATAAGTTGTCTCTTCGGAATGCATGGTTGCAGCACAATAGAAATACCGTAAGACGGCTTTTTGCATTAATTGAAGGGGAGGTACATGCTGTGAATCCGAATTTACCCATCGGTTTTATGACTGGGGATCGCTTTTTTGAAGGATATGATTTTGATAATTGGGCCAATACGCTGGCTGGCAAAAATAAGGTGCCTGTTCTGTGGAGACCGGGTGGCGGTTTTTATCAGGACGATACTCCGGGATTAATGGCTGGTAAGTCGCATGATATAGGCCGTCAGGTGTCGGTATTGCCGACAAATATAGTATCTATTCAATCCGAAATAGAAAATTACACCTATCAAAGATTGAAGAAGTCGGCTCATATCACAGCGCTTGAAGCCGCATCGCATATTGCAGCAGGATGCACGGGGGCGGCATTTAATGTGTTACCCATGAACAACGAACCCTTAGGTCAATATGAGCCTTTGATAGCAAAATTGCATAGTATGCGTCCTTTTTATGATCTGATGGCTTTGCATTTGGGTAGAAAAAAAATAGAAGGTGTTAGTAGTTTTTGGAATAAAAATAGTTTTAGCACTGTAAACCTTTTAGACGGAAATTGGTTTTCTGGTGGAGTGGATTTGGCGGGCTACGAGATAGATGAAATTGGGTTGCCCACTTCTTACGCTGCCGATAAGGCTAAAGTGATAAAACTTAAAAAAAGAGATGTTGTAGGCCTATCCCAAAAAGAAGTAGAAGGGTTGTTGTCGGGAGGTGTATATATGGATGCCGAGGCGCTTACAGAGTTAAACAGAAGAGGATTTGGCGAGCTGACCGGCTTTAAAGTAGTTAATGTTATAAACAGAGACAGAACAGAAAGGTTGAATGATCATCCTCTGAACCAGGGGTATGCCGGCACAGAGCGGGATAATCGTCAGGCTGTTTATAAAGGTGAGGCCTACACGCTGGAAAAAACGAATCAAAAAGCAGAAGTGTTATCGGGTTTAGTCGACTATGGAAAACAGTTAGTCTCAGAATGTACAATGGGCATCTTTGAAAATAAATTAGGCGGACGTATTTGTGTAGCAGGGTATTATCCATGGAATGCCGTACATACGCAATCTAAATCTTCTCAAATGAAAGCTGTATTTCGCTGGCTTTCAAAAAATACTCTTCCCGGATACATTGATTCCTATCATAAAGCAAACCTGTGGGTAAGAGAACCGTCCGACGGAAATATATCGTTAGCTTTTACCAATGCAAGTTTTGATGGAGCCAGGGATATTAAGCTGATGTTGCGAACCGATGCGGAGATCGTAAAGGTATTTGATATGAAGTGTCAGGAAACAGTGTTGAGGTCATCAAAGCAAGATGGACCTTATAGGGAATTTATTATTCCTTTTGTAGAACCCTGGCAAATGCTACTTGTTGTAACGCAATAATCTGAGATAGTCATAGAATAGTCCATCCTTCCCGGTTGATATTCTATTGAAAACTTACAATCTTAATAGGAACTTTACCGGTATTGAAATAAACAGAAAAATATACATCATGGTTTACAGTAAATGGTTGGCGGTATTTAGGAGAATAAATTGTATTGTACTTTGGTTATGCTGTTTCGTATCTTCTTATGCTCAGGAGGTATGGCAAAACCCCATTGTTAAACAGGGACGTTTGGGCTCTCCGCTGGTAGAAACTTCTCCATTTGTTTTTAACGACCGGCTATACCTAATGGAAAGTAATCAAAGGTTTTGGGATGTAAAGGGTGCAAACCCCGGCGATTATTTTCATGAAGATGAAATAAGAATCAGAGATGTTGAAACAGGTAAACTCATTTCGGTTGCTCTGAAGAATCATGGATTTGGAACCGTACTGGTACATGACAACCGCGTGTATATTTTTGCCGGAAGTTACGGTGAGGGGAAACCCTGGCGCCAAATGACGGAAATTACAATGACCAGTTCTACAGACCTCAGGAACTGGAGTAAACCTGTAACGGTATTAAAGGCAAATGCCAAAGAGTTTTTTTTCAATACGGCCGTATGCCGGGGAAAGGATAAGTTTATTCTGCTGTATGAAACCAACGATCCAACCTGGAAGCCCTTCACTTTTCGGTATGTTGAGTCAACTGACCTTCTGAATTGGAAAGAAATTCCCGGTGCCATCTATGGGAAAGAAAAATATGTAGGCGGACCCGCTTTATATTACGAAGGCGGCTGGTATTACACTTTATATCTTGAGAATATTAAGATAGGGTACGAAACAAGAATCGCCCGTTCTAAAGATCTCATAAATTGGGAGGATGCGCCAGCCAGCAGACCGTTCGTTACGTTCGACCCGTACATTCGCAATATTCCGTTAATAGATCCCGGAATTCCCGAAAGTAATGCATCAGATGTTGAATTGTGTTACTATAAAGGGCAAACCATTCTTTATTTTACCGGCAGCGACCAAACGACTGCGGGAGATTTACAGTGGGCAACTTACGATGGAACGCCGGGAGCTTTATTGGCACATTTTTTTACAAATCTCGGATCGGTTGAAAAAACACCGGTACATCAGGGCAATTGGAATCCGGTATTGATTGCTCCTGATAAAAGTGTTAAAGAAAATAGTAATCCGGCATCTAAACATTTCAGGCATACCAACAAACCCACACCACAACAACTGGAATTTCAACAACGTCAATTAGGGGCGTTCATCCATTTTGGACCTGCTACATATACCGGTTCTGATTTTATGACGGTTCCTGCTGCTGCCGTTTTCAACCCAACAAAACTTGATGCAGAACAATGGGTAAAAACTGCGGCTTCATTTGGTGCCAAACATGTAGTACTTACTGCAAAACACCATAACGGATTTTGTTTGTGGCCTACTAAAACAACGGACTACTCAGTAAAAAACGCACCCTGGAAGAATGGTGCCGGAGATGTGGTAGCTGAGTTTGTAGCCGCCTGCCGTAAGTATGGTGTGAAGCCTGGCTTATATGTATCGGGGGGAGACAAAAATGAACAATGTACCAGTACACCCGACCCTATGGGAAAACGAAAACTGGTAGGAGACATTAACAGTTATTTTACAAAGTTTATTGAACAGTTGCGGGAGTTGCTAACCAACTATGGGCAGATCGATTATGTATGGTTTGATGGTGCTTATGATCCATTTGGCTGGGATGTTATGGAGGCTACAACGATGCAACGATTGGGAACTGGCTATGGAGATGCTATTCGTACGATGGTGAATAACCTGCAACCGCAGGCTGTGGTAATGGGCGGAACCAGACCCGATGTCCGTTGGTCTGGTAGCGAGCAGGGGTGGGCTGCTTATCCATTAATGAATGAAGTAACGCCGCAAAATTGGGCAGACAACTGGGTAGGACCAGAGAACACAGGCTGGTTGCCGGCAGAAGCAAATATTCATACCCGCGACCAATGGTTTTGGTACCCGGACTCAGACAAGACACTGCGAAGCGTTGATGTTTTGACTAAAGTATATCATGAATCTATCGGCAGAGGGGCTAATTTATTAATTAATATGACCCCGGATACCAGTGGTTTGATTGTGCCAGCCGAACAGCAAAGGCTGGCCGATTTTGGCAAAAAACTTAAAACAACCTTTGCTAACGAAATAGTCAGGCTGGCTGCTGTGGATGCGGAAAAAGAAACCATCATAAAATTAAAAAAGAAATCGAAGTTGGGTTGGTTGATACTCGAAGAGGATATTGCCCGGGGACAGCACGTGCGGTCGTATACGCTGGAGACATGGGTAGCAGGCAAATGGAAACCTGTAGCAACAGGCAGCACCATAGGAAGAAAGAGAATTCAGCAGATAGATGCGGTAGAAACAGATCAGCTAAGACTGATTATTATATCGGACAAACCAGAATTGCCCTTACAAAATGTGATGATATATAGCCTTTAATGCATTTTAAACGATTGGAAAAGATATGATTGAAGTTCCTGATTTAATTATTTGTGTCGGATACATAATGATGATCGTTTGTGTGGGGTTATGGATCGGTCTCAAAAAGAAGGCGCCCGGCAAAGGAAGTGCATCGGAGGAGTATTTTTTGGCAGGCAAAACGCTTCGGTGGCCAATGATCGGGCTGGCTCTTTTTGCTACCAATATATCCTGCATTCATCTTGTAAGTCTTGCACAGTCTGGTTTTGATACCGGACTGCTCAATGGAAACTTTGAGTGGATGGCGTCACTGGTACTTATTTTACTAGCCTTGTTTTTTGTTCCCTTTTATATAAAATCCGGCGTACCCACCTTGCCTGTTTTCCTGTCGAAGAGGTATAATCAGGCATGCAGAGATTGGCTAACGGTTATATCTATTATATCTGCTATCATTATCCATATTGCTTTTTCTTTGTTAGCGGGTGGCATAGTATTGGAAACACTCTTTGGCATCAATATGTATATCAGCGTTACAGTCATTTCTCTTTTGGTTGCTATTTATACAATGGTAGGAGGATTAAAGGCCGTTGTTATTACAGAGTCTATACAGACTATAGTATTAGTGGGCGGCGCAATCGTTATCACCTGGGTTTCTTTTTCAAAATTGGGTAGTTGGGGCACTTTAGTGGATACGCTGCAACAGCAAAATGCAATGGATAAATTATCTATGTTGCGTCCTCATGGAGATGCCAGCGGTATGCCCTGGTATGCTGTATTTCTGGGATATCCAATATTGGGGATTTGGTATTGGTGCGCCGATCAAACAATTGTACAAAGAGTACTGGGTGCCCGCGACGAAAATCATGCAAGAGCCGGCGCTTTGTTTTGCGGCTTCATTAAAATATTACCCGTTTTTATTTTTGTAGTGCCGGGGCTTTTAGCATATGCGCTGATGCACAAAGGCGTGTTGGATGTAAGCGCTGTTACGACCATTGATTCAAATGGAGAATCTGTTGTTAATAGCAAAGGTATTTACACAATAATGATATCTCAGTTACTTCCTACAGGATTGCTGGGTATTGTTGTTGCCGCTTTGTTGTCCGGTTTGATGAGCCAGGTTGCAGGAGCGCTCAATTCTATTTCCACATTGGTGAGCTACGATTTATATAAAAGGTTCAGACCTGAAGCTGAAGATCGTCAATTAGTAAAGCTGGGACGTATGTCTGTACTGGTGGCACTTATGTTTTCAATAGGACTATTGCCGTTGCTCAATAGTTATGAAAGTCTTTTTAACGGATTTAATGATGTAATAGCCCATATAGCTCCACCTATTACCTGCGTTTTTTTAACCGGAATATTTTGGCGCAAAGCTTCAGCCCTTTCCGCACAATATACGCTTTGGCTGGGATCGGTACTGGGTGGCTTGGTTTTTACCCTTAATAAAGTGTGGCCGGAAAGTTGGTTTGATCATACCCCTTTTATGATGATGGCGTTTTATCTTTTTTGTGCCTGCCTGCTTATACAGGTAGTTCTTTCATTTGTTTTTCCTGTTGTTCATACGGATGAGAGTGAGAAGCTTATCTGGAAGCATCCATTGGATCCTCTGAGAGCCCGGGGCTGGCGTGGCATTGCCAACTATAAATTTCAGGCTGGACTACTGGCTGCACTAATGATAGTGTTGTACATATATTTCGGATAATGATAAAAGAAAAAATGATGAAAATATATTACTGGCTAATTGGCATGTGTATACTCATCTCCTGCCGGGCTGAACAGCCATCCGATGGTGTGAAGAGAGTAGGCATGGTAACGGGTATCCGGCCGGAAAAAATTGCGTATTATAAAGAATTACATGCTGCTACCTGGGACGGTGTTTTGAAGAAAATACATGAGGCAAATATCCGGAACTATACAATTTACCTGAAGAAGATTGATACAGCATATTATCTTTTCAGCCATTACGAATACATTGGAAATGATTATGCGGCAGATATGAAAAAAATTGCTTCCGACACAATAACACAACGGTGGTGGCGGGAAACGGATCCCTGTCAGCTACCCTTGCCTGAAGCGGAAGTTCAGGGGACAATATGGGCAGAAATGGAGGAAGTTTTTCACGCTGATTAACGAACTGTTATGGTCAAACAAAAAAGAATTGCTTTATTGTTAGTAGGGGTGCTGTCAATGTTAACCACCGCCTCTCAACAACACAAACGGGCTGATGCCTACCTCGGGTTTCATTTCGATTTTCATGCAACTGCAGACGATAAGGAATTGGGTAAAAATTTTGATACCACACTGCTTTCTGATTTTTTAATTAAAACCCGTCCTGATTATATCCAGGTAGATAGTAAGGGACACCCCGGGTTTTCAAGTTATCCAACAAAAGTTGGATATAGTGCCGGTAGCTTTTATGCCGACCCTTTGCAGATCTGGAGAAGTGTAACAAAAAAGCATCATACCCCGTTATATGTGCATTACTCCAGCATTTGGGATGATAAAGCAATACATGAACATCCGGAATGGGGGCTTATTAGAGCAGATGGAAGTATTGATTCCACCAAAGCTTCCTACGAAGGTGGTTACGTTACGCAGTTAATGATTCCTCAACTAAAAGAGCTGATAGACAACTATAGTATTGATGGGGTGTGGATTGACGGAGATTGTTGGTCTACTGCTCCCGACTATTCACCTAACAATGTCGCATCATTTCTCCGGGAGTCAACATTGTCAACTGTACCCACCCAGAGCTCAACCAGGGAGTATAAGGCTTGGTTGCAGCATAACAGGGATGAATACAGAAAGTTTTTAAAAAACTATGTTGGTGTTTTACACCAGCATAAACCAGGTTTTCAGGTAGCCAGTAATTGGGCATATTCATCTATGATGCCGGAGCAGGTAGATGTGGAGGTAGATTTTTTATCGGGCGATGTTTCTGCAGGTAATTGCGTATATAACAGCGCCTTTCAGGCCAGGTGTCTTGCTTTGCAGCAGCGCCCATGGGATCTGATGGCGTGGAGTTTTTTTCCTGTTGATTTTATGGGGGGTATACACAGTCCGAAATCTCTTGTGCAACTGCAGCAGGAAGCATCTCAGGTGATGGCAATGGGTGGTGGTTTTCAGGTGTATTTTCAACAAAACAGGGATGCTTCTTTTAGGAAAATAGACGTGAATGCTATGGAGAAACTGATGAGCTATTGCCGTGAACGACAACCGCTTTGTCAAGGTAGTACTATTGTTCCCCAGGTTGGCATCTGGTATTCATTAGAGGGCTGGAAGCAAAGGAATCAGGGTGTATATGGATGGACTTCTCATATGGAGGGCATTACTTCGTTGTTACTAGACAACCGTTACAGTGTGGAAATTTTAATGGATCATCAGCTCGATAAAAAGATAGATGATTATTCTTTGATTGTAATACCGGAATGGGAACAGTTTGAAGAAAACTTGTTTAATAGGCTGATCGAATATGTAAAACGCGGAGGACGTTTATTGGTTGTGGGCGCAGCAGCCTCTCGTACATTTTCTCCCTGGCTTCCGGTAAAATTTGAGGGAATCGATAGCCTGAAGTTGCTGAATGCCGGCAGTGAGAAAGCAGGAGGTATTACCGGATTAAAAACCAGGTGGCAAAAAGTATTGTCTTCGGATGTGACAAATGGTGAAGGCTGGATATATAGTCAAAGCGATTACCGGTATAGTACTCCCTATCCTGTAGCTACGGTGCATCCATTGGGAGCCGGATATATGGGTGTTGTCTATCTCGATTTTTCAGAGGCGTATCAACAGTATAAAAGTCCCGTATTAAATCAATTGATCGCTAATGTTGTAGACAGGGTACTTCCAGAGAAAGATTTGTATGTAGAAGGGTCGGATAAGGTTCATGTAGTATTGGGGAAAAAAGGAAAATCTACTTTAATACATCTAATAAATGTTGGCGGAGATCATGCTAATAAATCGGTGATGCGGTATGATGAGTTGTTGCCACTGAAATCGATACAGGTTAGGTTGCGTTATCCATCAAAACCTGCATCGGTAAAGCTCCAACCGGAAGGGAAAAAACTGCCTTTCAAATATAAGGGCGGTTTTCTGGAGGTGAATATTGCTTCTGTGCCCGTACATTCTATTGTTGAAATCAATCCAGCACCGTGACTACCTACAAACAAATATTTATTGAGGAAAGCCGGAAAAAAGGGATAGACCCAGAACATAGGCGAAAAATAAATCATAGCCTTCTGCAATCAGATATTGCTTTCCAGAAAGGCATTCCGCAATTTTCACACTTGCAGTCTGCTAAAAAAGCAGCAAACCACATCAAAAGAACAGCCATTGAAAACCTGGATACCTACCTGCTCCGGTTTGAAAAACATTTCACTCAAAACGGCGGAAAAGTGATTTGGGCTGCAACAGCACAGGAGGCGCTGGATGCTGTTGACAGGATATGCAAGGAGGTAAACGCCAGGCTTGTGGTGAAAAGCAAATCAATGGTAACCGAAGAAATTCATCTTAATCCGTTCCTGTCTTCCAAAGGAATAGAAGTGGTAGAAACCGACCTGGGAGAATACATTCAGCAACTGGCAGGAGAGCCGCCATATCACCTTGTTGCTCCTTCTATGCACAAGAGTAAAGAAGAAGTGGCAGATCTGTTCCATGAAAAGCTGGGCGCTTCTAAAGGATTGGCCCCGGAAGCGCTCACACAGTTTGCCCGGAAGATCCTAAGGGAAAAATATGTGCAGGCAGATATAGGCATCACAGGCGTTAATTTTTTACTGGCTGATATCGGAGGCGTTGCATTAACAGAAAATGAAGGGAACGGCCGTTTAAGCACGAGCTTTCCGAAAGTTCATATCGCTGTTACCGGTATTGAGAAAATATTACCTTCTGTGAGAGATCTGGGCCTTTTTTGGCCATTACTTGCAACGCATGGCTCTGGTCAGCAAATCACTGTATATAACTCAATCTTTACAGGGCCTCGGAAAACCGGCGAAAAAGATGGACCTGAAAAGATGTATGTAATATTGCTTGACAACGGACGTACCCGTTTGCTTGCCGATCCGAAAGCAAGAGAAAGCCTGTATTGCATCCGTTGCGGCGCATGCTTGAATGTGTGTCCCGTGTTTCGCAATATCGGCGGGCATACTTATAACAGCACATACGGAGGCCCTATTGGTTCTGTTATTACACCCCATCTTAAAGGCATGCAGCAATATGCTCATCTGTCGCAGGCTTCTTCACTTTGCGGCGCCTGTACAGAAGTCTGTCCTGTTGGAATTCCCATTCATGAATTGTTGTTGTACAACCGGCAGTTGTCAGCTAAAAATGCTACAAGGTTAGAAAAACTGGGCTGGCGGATATGGGCAAATGCGTGCAGTAACAGATCATTGATGAATATGAACGGGGGAAAGATCAAGAATAAAGTTATCCGGATTTTGTTTTCCGGTGCCTGGGGTGCAAACAGGGATCTGCCAAAGTTTGCTTCTCAATCATTTAACCAATTGTGGAGAAAACAAAGGCAATAATAATGAAAGTAGAAATTTTCATACCATGTTTTGTGGATCAACTTTTTCCTCAAACAGCATTTAATATGGTTCACATCCTGGAATGTGCAGGATGTGAAGTAGAGTATAATGTCGCACAAACCTGTTGCGGTCAGCCAGCCTACAATGCCGGATTTCAGGACGAATGTGGCATAGTGGCCCGAAAGTTTATTGCAGGGTTTTCAGGAGAAAATTATGTAGTAGTGCCCGGAGGATCATGTACCGGATTTGTGCGGAACTATTATAAACAGTTGTTCAAAGGTAGTGACCTTGAAGAACAGGTTATTACCAAGCCTTCCTTGTTTTATGAATTCAGCTCTTTCCTGACTGACATTCTCGGTGTTGAGGATACCGGAGCTGCATTGGAAGGGGTTGCTGTTTATCATGATGCCTGTGGCGCGTTGAGAGAATGTGGTGTTAAAGCTGCTCCCCGCACATTGTTGAATCATGTACGCGGGCTAAAAGTTGTTGAAACAGAAGATGCTGAACGTTGTTGTGGTTTTGGTGGAACATTTGCTGTGAAGTATGAACCAATATCTGTGAGTATGGGCGAGCAAAAAGTGCTGAATGCTATTGCTGCCGGCGCAGATTACATCATATCAACGGATCTGTCATGTTTGATGCATCTTGATGGATATATACAGAAACATAATCTGCCTATTAAGACTATGCATATTGCAGATGTGCTAATTTCCTAAAGGTTACACGTTCTATATAGATATTTTAAGTATCTGATATAGAAATGACCTGAAAACAGACCGCCTAATATGGCTAAGATTTATGGAAATATTTAAAATCAACTTGATGTGTATTTGCTAAGACAGGATAAACTTCTCGCCCTGTTTTCTCTGGCGCTGATGCCCGAATCCAGACCCCTCCCGGTTGCAATCGGGATGCTCTCCAACTGAGCTAGGAAAACAAGCTTTCTGCGTATTTCCGGGACTTCCTCCTCCTTATTTCCTGTTCCCTTTTCTTTGCAGGCAGTAGAATTTCATAAAACTCGGAATGTTTTAAAGTTCAGGGTATTCCGGTGGGAGTAAATTTCGAATGACCAATGTTATGCTCATAAAGCCTGCGCTCCAGATCAATACAGGCGCCTGCATAATATTTGTTCAGTTTCTCCGAATATAAAATATAACAGTATGGCATAAATAAAAAAAACTCCAACCAAAGGTCGGAGTTTTTTGTGATCCCGCTGGGACTCGAACCCAGGGCCCATACATTAAAAGTGTATTGCTCTACCAACTGAGCTACGGAATCGCAACAAATTCAACCTTTTGTCAGGCTGATTTTGTTTTTGGGAGTGCAAAAATAAGGGAAAATAGCTTCCCGCCAAACTTTAATGTAAGAACCTTTCCAAACAGCGATAATTTATTTTGATACAATCTTTTATCTGCCCGTTTTTACCGTCTCACTCTCTTATTTTTGCACGGCCATTGTTTCTGCAAATAAAGCTGCATGCCCTTAATAACACTTACTTCCGATATTGGCGATAATGACTATCTGGTGGCTGCTATAAAAGGGCAGTTGTGGCAGATGATGCCTTCATGCAGGCTGGTAGATGTAAGCCACCGGTTAACTCCTTTCAACTATCCCCAGACATCTTATGTCTGCCGAAGCACTCTGCAGAATTTCCCGGAATATACCTTTCACCTGGTATTGGTCAATCTTTTTGAAAATAATAATCCACACCTTTTGCTGGCTTATTATCAGCAACAGTATATACTATGTGCAGACAACGGCTTGCTCCCCATGATACTGGAGGAGAGCCCGGAAATGGTAATAGGACTACCCATCGGGAAAGAGAAAAGGGACACAATCGCTGTTTCCAGGATATTCGGGAGAGCTATTAAAGCGGTAAATGACGGAGACCCTTTGCAGAAGGTGGGGGTAAGCGATTTACAAATTGTGGAGAAGAACCCCTTGCAACCGATGCTGGGTCCCGACTGGATTGACGGACAGGTAATTTTTATTGACCGGTTCGAGAATATTGTAGTGAATATCACCAGGGCAACATTCGAGCGGGAGCGACAGGGCAGAAAATTTTCTATTGCTTTTAAGAGGGGAGAGGTAATAGATGCTATAAGTGAAACCTATGCCGACGTACCCGAAGGAGAGAAACTGGCACTCTTTAACGCTGCCGGGTACCTGGAAATCGCTATTAACAAAGGAAACGCCGCCGGACTGCTGGGTTTTGTAGGATACTCAGAAAAGGAGTCTATGCACTTGCAGAACCGGCTGTTTTACCAAACCATCCGCATTTTCTTTAATTAAATAAAAGCAAAAGCCCCGGTGTAGAAACATCGGGACTTTTGGTTAAGGCTCTGATTAGTAGCTATTTTACAGAATCGGTTTATTCCGGCATTTCAGAATGAACAAACTCCATTAATTCTTTGATATAGAGAGGCGAAAAATCAAAAGGTAGACCTGCGGCGTCGTACAAATCCGGTAAGGGTTTAATACCTCCCAAACTTAGTGCTTTCATGTAATTATCCAAAGCTTTTTCCTTGTTTTCTTTAAATTGCTTCCACATGCCGATGGCCCCGAGTTGGGCTATCCCATACTCAATATAATAAAACGGCACTTCAAAAAGATGCAGTTGCCGCTGCCAGGCTTTTTCACGGTAAGCCTCCAGTCCGGTAAAATCTATTTCCAGAGAAGAAAATTCATTGAGAATTTCCATCCATTTGGCTGTTCGTTCCTCCACCGTGTGAAAAGGGGTTTCGTACACCCAATGCTGAAATTTGTCTATGGTGGCAATCCAGGGCATCACGGTGATTACTCTTTCCAGTTGATGCTCTTTTGCTCTTGCCAGGTCCGCTTCATTGTCGAAGAAACTATCCCAGTAGTACATACTGAACAACTCCATGGACATACTGGCCACTTCCGCGATTTCTATGGGATATTCCTTAAAGGCGTTCAATTCCAGTGGATGGGATAAAAAGGAATGAATGGCATGGCCGCCTTCATGTACCATCGTAGTTACATCCTGCATCTGGCCCGCCGCGTTCATAAAAATGAATGGGGCGCCGCTTTCCGCCAGCGGCATATTATAGCCGCCGGGCGCTTTGCCTTTCCGGCTGTCAAGGTCCAGGTGCTGCAACTCGTCCATTTTCTTCAGACAGTCGGCAAAAAATGGACGCAGGTTATGAAAGCAGGTGATTGATTTTTCCAGTAACTCATTACCATTCTTAAACGGATTAAGCGGCTTCATGCCGGGCGGTTCTGCTTCTGTATCCCAGGGGCGGATGGTATCCAGTCCCAGTTTGGTCTTTTTCTTTTTATTAATAATGTCTACAAGGGGCACTACGTATTTTTTTACCCCTTCATGGAAGTTAAAACAATCTTCTCTGGTATAGTCGAACCTGCCTTTTTCAACAAAAATGTAGTCCCGGTAGTTACTGAATCCCGCATTCAGGGCAACCTGGTGTCTTTTATGTATAAGTTGCGTGAATAACTTGTCCAACTGATTTTTATCCAGCAGTCTTCTCTCGTGTATTTTCCTGTAAACAGATTCACGCAGGGAACGATCAGGGTTCTCCAGGAATTTGGAAGCCTGCTGCAGCGTATACTCTTTACCGTTTACTTCCACTGTCATCTTTCCGGCGATGGCGCCATACTGCTGCTGCATCACGCTCAACTCAGAAAAAAGAGGGATATTCTCCTCCCTGAAAAGATCAATGTTTTTCTTAACCGACCGCAGGTAAGTGAAATATTTCTCCTGGTCTAACTCTTTTGTATAAACGCAGTTGATCAATTTTTTGTTGAGCTTGTCCGCATAAGGCTGAATGTACGGTTGGATATCTGTATAGAAGTAGTTAAAAGCCTCTGCCAGTGACTTATTCTCCGTATCACAGGTCATACGCACCTGTCGCCAGCAGGCATCCTCGGAAACCACCGCTTCCAGTTCACTGCTGTCCCTGAGCCATTGCTCCAGGTCCGTTTTTGAATTTATTTGTCTTTCGTAGAGGTTTTTGAAATAGGGCTCCAACTCCTGCCAGGTAGTGACGGTGAAGCTTCCGGGCAAAAACTTTCTTTCCTGCTTTTTTATATTGGCAGTAGGTTTTGTCATAAATGCTCTGTTAACGGCGAAGAATGCTGCGGTATTAATGCAGGTCTGTTATTCTTTGGCTTTTTTCTTTGCCGGCGCTTTCTTTTTGGGCGCCTCGGTATCTGCAGATTTTTTGGGTGCTGCTTTTTTCTTTGGCGCTTCTTCTTCAGGTGTGGCTTTCTTTTTCGCCGGCGCTTTCTTTTTAGGAGGTTCGGCTTCTTCTATTGTTTCCTCTTTCGCGGGAGTTGCTTTTGCTTTTGTTTTTTTTGCCGGCGCTTCTTCCTGTACCGGCTCTTCAATTGACTCTTCTTCGGCTGCTGGTTCCGGCGCTTTGATCTCAATATTATTTTTTTCCAGTATTTCCAGCCATTTCACCATTTTTTTCATATCGCTGGTATATACCCGTTCAAAATCCATATCAGGATATACTTTTTCAAAATAAGCCTTAACAGCATTGTTGTCTTTACCATTGGGAAGTGCCGTGCCGGATTGCTGCATAGCCTTCAATACATCAGCCAGATTCACATTTTCCCGTACGGTAAAAATCTCTATACTCTCCAGGTGAGAGAAGTTGTGTACCCGGGACGAAACGAAACGGGATGAATTGTCTTCCAGTGAGCGTACAATGGCGCCGTCTCCCTTTGAACTCAATAATTCATATAAACCGGGGAGCCCCGTTACCGAGATAATCTTGCTGTATTCCATATACTTCCAAACATTTTAAGGAGGTGCAAGATAATATGAATTTCGCAATTGCTAGTCTGGGAACAGGGTTTTATCAATATTGGGAATAATTCTTAACGCATTTTTGTAGTAAATCTTTTTAAGAATCGTGTCGGGAAGCCCCATGCCATACATTGCCCAGAAAGCATGATATTTTTTGTGATAGGGGAAATAGTCATCTTCTGTCTCCAATACCCGGAAATAAGTATTATATTCTTCCGGTACCCAACTGTCTTTTCCAAACAGGATCCTGTCCTGGAATTTTTCGAAAAAAGCCTTTGCAGCCCTTGGTTGGCGTCCCAGTTCAGCTATAACGGCGCCAAACTCTACCATCACATTGGGCATTTCGTTCAATAAACTGCCTAACTTGTCGAGGTTATTGGGGTACCAGCCAAAATGTGCGGCGATAAATGTGGTATTGGGGTGTTTTTTAAACATCTGGTGCTGTTCCTGTATCAGGATTTCCCAGGGGGCGGGGTTATCATTCTCGCGTTTCCGCCCAGGATGTGTTTTAAGTTCCAGCCAGCGTTCATTTTTATCGTCCACAGGGTCCCAGAAGGATTTTGGGTCTGCGGTATGTATCAAAACGGGAATTTTCAGCTCACCACATTTTTTCCAGACAGGGTCGATCCGGGGATCATCTACTCTCACGCGGTTTCCATTATTATCTCTTACGGAAAACCCGAGGTTTTTGAAAATTTTAAGCCCGTTGGCCCCGTTACGCACATCTTCTTCCAGTTGCGCTACGGCCTGGTTTGTCCAGTTGCTGCTGCCAATACCGCTAAAGTCAATATTGGCAAACACGATAAACCGTGTAGGAGCAGTGGTTTTGATATCCGAAGTCATGCTCTTCAGTTTGCTTCCGTTACCGCCGCTCAGGTTGACCATCACTGCCATATTCATCTTGTCCATCGCGGCCAGGAGCGAGGGGATGGATTGCGGTGAGAGGTTCCACTGGTGATTGTGAACATCAATAAAAGGAAACTTCGCCCGGGTAATAGTGTGGTGGGGAACTGTAAGGGTAGAAATCGGGTTGTATTTTTCGAAGTCCATATTTTTTTCCTGAGCCAGTGAAAAAAGGGGGACCAAGAGGAAAATTAGATTTAGATATGACTTGTACATGCGCTGCGTTTTTTTAATTGTTTAATGCCTGGTATACTGCCACTTTGAATTTGTCGTGAATAGCTCCATGGCTGAAGGGGTATATTTGGAGGAAAAGTTGACCGGTTATTTTTTCTTTTGGATCAATCCAGTACGAAGAACTGAACATACCGCCCCAACTGAAAGTACCTTCGGGGAGAAGAGAAGCCGCGCTTCCCCTTTGGGTTACCACTTCAAAGCCCAGCCCAAACGTATTTCCCCTGCCCAGTTGCAGGTCTCCGATCTGGTTGGTCGTCATTATCCGAACAGTATTCCTGCTCAATATCCTTTTGCCGTTGTAAATTCCTTCGTTTAGCAGCATCTGCATGAAAATCGCATAGTCGTAGGCGGTAGAAGCCAATCCACCTCCTCCCGAAAGGAAAGTGCCGTCAGATGCAGGGTAATTGGTATAAAATGTCCCGTTGATATCCATGGTAGCGGGTGCTGCTACGGCATGTTTTGTTTGGTCTTCCGTATACAATGTGGCCAGGCGGTTATATTTTGCGGATGGCAGGTAAAAATAAGTGTCTTTCATCCCCAGCGGCTCGAATATTCTCGTCCGGAAAAACACATCAAGTGTTTGTCCGGAGAGTACTTCCACCAGATAGCCCAACACATCGGTATTCAAACCGTAAGTGTATTTTTCGCCGGGATGATGCGCCAGCGGAAGTTTGGCCAGCTTTTTTATCACATCGCTCAATAACAGTTTCTCGGTGCCGATACCCGCAACAATACCCGCTTTTCTGTAAATGGCATTAAAGGTTTTGTTGCCTATCTGTGCATAGTGAAGGCCTGAAGTATGTGTAAGTAATTGTCGGATGGTGATTTCTGATTTTGCCGGGATCGTTGTATAAGTGGTATCGGCTTCATTAAAGCTTTCCAGTACTACCGGGTTCTTAAATTCAGGGATATACCTGCTTACCGGATCATCCAGCAAAAACTTTCCTTCTTCATACAGGATCATTACGGCAACACTGGTTACCGCTTTGGTTTGCGAAGCGATACGCATAATGGCGTCCCGCTTCAGCAGCGATTTTGTTTTTGTATTGTCATAACCTAATCCTTTATGGTAAAATACCTTGCCGTTCCGGGCCAGGATGGCCGTAGCGCCGTTGATCCAGCCGCTGTCAATATATTGCTGTATCAGCTTGTCTACTCTCTCCAGTCTTCCGGCATCGATGCCTGCTGCTGCAGGGGGGGCTTCAGAAAGTGTTTGTGCAGCGCCGTTGATGCTTATTCCGAGGCTGATTATCAGCAAAGCGGAGATTACATTTTTCATTTTAAGAATTTGTCGTTCACTTTAATGCTCTTTATTGATATGTACCGTACGCACAGGAAAAGGGATATGGATACCTTCTTTATCGTAGCGGCTTTTTATTCTTTTTATCAATTGGTGTTTCACAATGCCCTGTGCACCGGGTTCCACTACTTTCATATATAGCCTGAGCTCAATGCTGCTTTCGCCGAATTGCTGGTATCGTATAAAAGGTTCGAAGTTTTTTACACACTGATCCATTTCCTGCTGTAGGGTCTTTGCCACATCAATTGTCACTTTTTCCACCTGCTCCAGGTCACTGTTGTAATCCACCCCAACAGGTATATTGAATACAACTGCTTTTTGCGGAGTAAAATAATTCAACAGTATCAGCCCGGCAAGTTTTGAATTGGGAATAATTATATTGTTGTTATCCCCTGTTTTGATGGTTGTATATCTCCAGCTTATATCTTCTACGAAACCTTCCTGTCCGGACTCAAGCCTGATGAAATCTCCCTGTCGGATCTTTTTGGTAGAAATAAGCTGGACGCCTGCAAAAAGATTGGATAATGTATCCTGCAAAGCCAGCGCAACAGCCAAACCACCGACTCCCAATGCGGTCAGTATCGGTGTGATGGATATATTGAAATGCTGAAGGATAAAGAGAATACCCAGCGAATACACGAGCACTTTTAGGATATTGCTGATTATGGAAGAGGATGCCTCTCCTGCCTGTTCTGTCTTGATGACCACCGCACCGGACAAGACCCTGGCTATAATCCAGGTAACGGAGAAAGAATAGAATATAAAAACTACTTTATCAATCCGGAACTGGTATTGGGCATCCATTGTAACGTGTTCGCGTCCCAGGTAAGCTCCCAGCACTATACACCAGGGAATGATCCATTTGCTTACCGACTCTACCAGCAGGTCATCTGTTTTCCATTTAGTGTGAGCACTTGCACGTAATAAAGCCGGTGCCAGGAATTTCCGGATGATGATACCCAAAACAATTCCTGATCCTATATAGATGGAGAAGTATATCCATTCATCAAAATTCATATCTGGTTGCGTTTGCTACAGCAATTTTATTAATTTTTTTGCGTCCTGCTCAGTTTTTGTGCTAGTATGCTTACAAAAATCAGTTGCAAAGCATGATATACCATAATAGGCAGGAGTATGATACTTACCATGGAAGATGCCGGGAATAGTACTTTAGACATCACCGAAGCATGTACCAGCGATTTTTTGGAGCCGCAGAACAAAACGGTAGTACTGTCTTCCTGCGTGAACCGGAGTTTTTTACAGATCCATTTTATGATATAGTAAACAGAATAAAACAGGATAGACATGCCGGCGCCCAGCCGCAGCAGGTTTGAACCGGTGTAGCCGTCAAAAGCCTTTTCGTAAAAAGAGTGGCAAAACGCGGTGTAGATAATCAGGAGGATGATTGACTGATCGAAATACCGTAAAGGTTTTTTGTATTTTTCGGCCAATGCTCCCCACCTGGAGTTAAATAGTAATCCTGCCATTACAGGTACCAGTACCTGGACGATGAGTTTTAATATGATCCCGGTTGTGTCAATGCTGCCAGCCTGGTGTTCTAGCAAGGGTAGTATCCAGAGAGGCGTGATAAAAACGCCCAGTAATGTAGATATACTGGCGTTGAATATCGCAGCGGGCATATTGCCCCCGGCAATGGACACCATCACCACCGAAGAAGATACCGTGGAAGGCAGGGCACAGAGATAAAAAACACCCAGCCAGGAGTAAAAGGAGCTTCCAAACAGTGGTTTAACAGCCAATCCGATAACCGGGAACAAAATGAAGGTAGAAAATTGTATCACCAGGTGCATTCTCCAGTTAGAAAGTTGTGATTTTAACCTGGACGGATTGAGTTTAAGTCCGTAAAAGAAAAAAATCAATGATAACCCTATTGCACCCACCTGGTCCAGAGAAACGGGTTTTGCCTGAATTCCAGCTTCCGGAAACACATATGCAACAAAAATAACAACTATAATTGCCACAAGAAACCCATCGATTCCTATTCTTTTCAGGGTTCTGGTAATGCCGGGCTTTTTTGACTGAATCACTATAGGACCTTTTAGCTTTTCTGAAGATTCTTTAAATATTTTACTCAAATGTATTTGTACTTTAAGAAACGGAGATTTTTTTTAATTTTTTCTTAAAAATTACCTTCTTGGTACAATAGTTGTTTAACATTTTGCACCAATTTCTAAATCTAAATCCAATTACTATGCGTGTCATTTCTACGTTTACTCCACTCTTATTATATGAAAGTGTAATGTGTATTGCTTCCTGTTAAATACCGTTTGGGACAGATTAGCTTATCGCTACAAATTGTTTACTAACTAATTTGTTTAATTTCTTCATTTACAACCGTCATGATTCAAAATCCGTTAACCGCCAGATTAAAGGTGTATGTAAAATCCACATTTTTAACATTTCTAATTTTATCAATATCCGCGGTATTATATTCTCAAAAACAGGTAGTTAGCCCTGTTTACGCGAATGTTACAGATTATATAAAAGGCTACTATGAGTCTTTGCCCGTTGATTATGCCACAAATCCCTCCCAGAAATACCCGTTAATTATATTCCTGCCTGGTGTAGGCGAGTTGGGTGACGGCTCCGCCAGTCAGTTGCCGAAGGTGAAAAATAATTCAGGCCTTGCAAAACTGATAGATAAAGGGGGATTCCCAACAAAGTTTACGGTGGGTGGTAAAGATTATTCTTTTATTGTAATAGCCCCACAGTTCAGTACTTCCAGTAATTACACTAAATCGATAGATGACCTGCTTGCGCATATTAAAAGTAAATATAGAATCGATGAAAGCAGAATTTACCTAACAGGCTTAAGCCTGGGAGGAGGAATGGCTTATGACTATACAGCTTATAATGTACAAAAAGCGGAGAAAATAGCCGGTATCTTACCTGTTTGCCCTGCTTTTACTTCAACAGAATATAAAGCCGGCAATCTTGCGCAGGCAAAATTGCCAATATGGATAACCGTAAATTCTGGCGATGCAGCAGCTTATCCCGCAAATGCCAAGGATGCTATTACAAAAATAAAAGTGCATTATTCCACATCGACTACCCCCTGGATAACACTTTTCGATAAATCAGGTCATGATGCCTGGACCAAGACTTATGATCCAACTTTCAAACAGGGGGGGTACAATGTATATGAATGGATGCTTCTGCATAGCCGTGGATCTGGTTTTCCTGTGGTAGAAACCAACCCGCCCACAGCCAAAGCGGGAGCCAACCAAACCATTACTTTACCTACCAACACAGCTACGTTAGACGCAAGTGGTTCTACTGCGTCTGCTGGTACTACAATATCTTCCTTTAGCTGGTCAAAGGTTTCCGGACCGGCTTCCGGAACCATAGCATCTGCCACTACCGCAAAAACAACTGTGAGCGGGTTGTCAACCGCAGGAACTTATGTGTATGAAGTTAAGGTAACTGACAATACAGGTAAATCTGCTACTGCAACAGTAACGATTACCGTGAAATCTGCCGCTACTGCCAGCCTTACGGCCAGAGCAGGTGATAATCAGACGATCACGCTTCCGACAAGCAGCGTAACGCTCGATGGCAGCGGGTCAACCCCTGCACCGGGTACCACCATCCAATCTTACAGTTGGACCAAGG
>JAHBTK010000007.1 GCA_019638625.1 Chitinophagaceae bacterium | reverse complement strand
TTACGGGGCTATCACCCACTATGGCCTAACTTTCCAGAAAGTTCAGCTTGATGACAATTTCTAAATGCAGTCCTACAACCCTCGAGCGGCACGCCGCTCAAGTTTGGGCTTTTCCCTGTTCGCTCGCCACTACTTGGGGAATCATTGTTTATTTTCTTTTCCTCTCCCTACTTAGATGTTTCAGTTCAGGAGGTTGGCTTCCGCCTTGCGGCGGATAACACATCTTCAATGTGCTGGGTTGTCCCATTCGGAGATCCGGGGATATAATGCTTGTGTGCAGCTTCCCCCGGCTTATCGCAGCTTACCACGTCCTTCATCGCCTCTCAGAGCCAAGGCATCCACCACGTACCCTTATTAGCTTTAAAAAAGTTTGCCGTTACTCGTTACTTCTTTTAGAAGATAACTTTTGATTGTTTCAATTATTATTTTCCCAATATGTCAAAGAGCTTACCAATTTGAAAATTTGAAAATGTAACAATTTGAAAATGTACATTCAAACATCAAATGATTGCAGATAATTTGGTAGCGAACCAATTTTCAATCTCAAAAGATATTATCTAAATATTTTAAGAACTCATTCTCAAATTTTCAAATTAGGTAATTTTCAAATTTGAGTTGTGGAGGATATCGGAGTCGAACCGATGACCCTCTGCGTGCAAGGCAGATGCTCTAGCCAACTGAGCTAACCCCCCATCGTCCGCCATAGCTTTAGCGACGGCGGGCATAAGCTTTTTGATTATTGATCGCCTACGCCAAGGCTTCGACGATCGCAGTAGTAGACCCGACCAGATTTGAACTGGTGACCCCTACATTATCAGTGTAGTGCTCTAACCAGGCTGAGCTACGGATCTGTTTGGTAGACCCACATTACCGGTTAAAAAATGCACCAGTGAGTGCTCTAACCAGTCCGCCGCGGCGGATACGGATCTGAGTAGCCCCTTATCGGGTAACTAATGAATTATTTAAAAGAACTAAAAAATTGAAAGAAAAGAAAGCAACAACTAAAAAGATAAACAGCGTACTCTAAAAAGGAGGTATTCCAGCCGCACCTTCCGGTACGGCTACCTTGTTACGACTTAGCCCCAGTCACTAGTTTTACCCTAGGCAGCTCCTTTCGGTTACCGACTTTAGGTACACCCAGCTTCCATGGCTTGACGGGCGGTGTGTGCAAGGTCCGGGAACGTATTCACCGTATCATTGCTGATATACGATTACTAGCGATTCCAGCTTCATGGAGTCGAGTTGCAGACTCCAATCTGAACTGAGAGGCGTTTTTTGGGATTGGCTTCACATCGCTGTGTTGCAGCCCTTTGTACGCCCCATTGTAGCACGTGTGTAGCCCTGGGCATAAAGGCCATGATGACTTGACATCATCCCCTCCTTCCTCACGTCTTACGACGGCAGTTTCACTAGAGTTCCCAGCTTTACCTGTTGGCAACTAATGATAGGGGTTGCGCTCGTTGCGGGACTTAACCCAACACCTCACGGCACGAGCTGACGACAGCCATGCAGCACCTTACGATCTGTGTATTGCTACAAAATGAGCTTTCACCCACGGTCAAACCGCATTCTAGCCCAGGTAAGGTTCCTCGCGTATCATCGAATTAAACCACATGCTCCACCGCTTGTGCGGACCCCCGCCAATTCCTTTGAGTTTCAACCTTGCGGTCGTACTTCCCAGGTGGGATACTTAATGCTTTCGCTCAGACACACACAGTGTATCGCGTATGTCGAGTATCCATAGTTTAGGGCGTGGACTACCAGGGTATCTAATCCTGTTTGCTACCCACGCTTTCGTGCCTCAGTGTCAATAATCGCATAGCAAGCTGCCTTCGCAATTGGTGTTCTATGTCATATCTAAGCATTTCACCGCTACATGACATATTCCGCTTACCTCTACGATATTCAAGATATATAGTATCAAAGGCAGTTCCCAAGTTAAGCTCGGGGATTTCACCTCTGACTTACATATCCACCTACGCACCCTTTAAACCCAGTGAATCCGGATAACGCTTGCACCCTCCGTATTACCGCGGCTGCTGGCACGGAGTTAGCCGGTGCTTATTCATCTGGTACCGTCAGGCCTCTTAGAAAAGAAGTGTTTCGTCCCAGATAAAAGAAGTTTACAATCCAGAGGACCTTCATCCTCCACGCGGCATGGCTGGTTCAGACTTGCGTCCATTGACCAATATTCCTTACTGCTGCCTCCCGTAGGAGTCGGGCCCGTGTCTCAGTGCCCGTGTGGCTGATCATGCTCTCACATCAGCTACTGATCGCAGGCTTGGTGGGCCGTTACCCCGCCAACTACCTAATCAGCCGTACGCCCATCTTTAAGTGCCGGAGCTTTAATAATAAAGAGATGCCTCTTCATCATGTTATGGGGTATTAATCCAAGTTTCCCTGGGCTATTCCCCGCTTAAAGGAAGGTTGCGTACGTATTGCGCACCCGTTTGCCGGTCGCCAGCGAGTATTGCTACCCCTGCTGCCCCTCGACTTGCATGTATTAAGCCTGCCGCTAGCGTTCATCCTGAGCCAGGATCAAACTCTCCATTGTAAATAATGTGAGATTTGAAGATTGCTCTTGAAATCAAATTTTATGGCTGGTTTACCTTACCTTAGTTTCTATAAAGAAATTAAGTGCTGTTGCTTCCAAACTTTCAAAGATCTTTAAACTCGTATTTTGCTCCGTTTTGAAACGGGTTGCAAAGGTAGGAGTTTTTTATTATTCAGCCAAACTTTTTTGTAAACTATTTTTGTTTAACTTGGCTTATAATTATTTGTGAATCAGAGAACTGTGTTCGTTATCGAACGGGCGGCAAAGTTAGTTGTAGTTTTTAATTTCAACAAATAAAACCCTGCTTAGTTTTCCACATTTTCAGGTTGCTATTTTTAAGAATCTACCCGATATTTTTGAATCGGGGTGCAAAGGTAATCGTTTATTCTTAACAGAAAAATCTTTTTAAGACTTTTTGTATTTTTTAAGAACTCTCCACTCTTTTTTTGAAAGCGGGTCGCAAAGATAGGAATGTTTCGGTTCCCGCCAAATTAATTTTGAAATTATTATTACCGCTATATGACCAACCTGATAAACCGGTTAACGGAGCAAAGCGCTGCATCGCCGGATTCTGGTACATTATCGGCATATTTGCACAAACAATATTTACACAAAATGACAAACCAGCTTCTGGAACAACTGGCTGCCGGCAATATGAAGTTTTCGGATGTATTGGCGTATATCGAATCGATGTATCAGCATATTCCCACCGGCTTCAGAAATGGAAATCACTATAATGCTGCCACGGATAACCAGGGCAGCGCCCGGGTGTTGTTCTTCGCAAAACTTCATAACCTTAACAAAGAGCAAACCCTAAGCCTGTTTGCCGAACATTACCAGCAGGTGCTGGAAACGCCGGATGCCGAGAACCATCAAAATATCCGCTCTTTTATGCAACAAGGCTGGGAAGGGGTTCATTTTGAGGGGGAAGCGCTGTTACCTGATAAACAGGAGCCCTAGCTGCTGGCCAAACTTTAATATCATTGCAATCATGCTGAAACTTCCTTCAATAACAGTATACCTCACCTTCCTTGCGCTTCAGGCAAACAGCCAAAGTACTACGATCGGCTTACTGCCGGACTCTTTGAACGAGATATCCGGCATGGCGCTTTCGTCACAAAAAAGAGCGTTTGCCTATGTCCATAACGACAGCGGGGATAAAAGCAGGTTCTTTGCCATTGACAGTAACGCTCAACTGGTAACTACCATTTACTTTGAAGGTGCAGAGAACAACGGTAATGTACGCGATTGCGAAGACATTGCTGCGGGCAAATCAAATAAGGGGGAAGAGCGGTGTCTCTACCTGGGTGATATAGGAAACAACTTCGGGCTCAGGCCTTTCGTATGCGTTTACCGGATAGCAGAAAAAGACATCAACACAGGCAAGCGGGAAACAACGGTAAGAACCACCCCGGTGTTTTTAAAATATCCTGACGGGCCCAGGGACGCTGAAACGATCATGATAGACAATATTGACAGACTCCTGTACATCGTGTCCAAAAGAGAAGACAGCGTACGCGTGTACACCGGCAGGCTTGACTGGAATAAAAATGATACGGTAATGCTTGAAAAAAAGAATACGATATTTTTTCCCGGGCCCCGCCGGGAAAAATGGATCGTAAGCGGCGATATCAGTTGGGACGGATCAAAAGTATTACTGAAAAGTTTGAGCAAGGTTTATTATTGGGAAAGGGCGGCGAACGAGCCGGTATGGAAAACACTCTCCCGCACACCAAGAGAGTTACCCTATAAAAAAGAGCCGCAGGGCGAATCAATCTGTTTTAATGAAACGGGAGACGGATACTATACTGTAAGCGAAGGGAAAAAACAACCGGTGTATTATTATCACATTTCGCGATAAAGCAGAAAGGCCCAGTCCGGGCTCGCCAGCCAAAGTCTCGTGTTGAAGAATTTCCTCAGGAAGGATAACAGAGAAATTACTGCAGGACAGTATCGGTTTATGTTTTATATTATCCAAATTCCAACTCAATCCTGGTTCCCGTTCGGGTATCAGCCAGTCTGATCCGGCAATCGATGGCTGCGGCCAGATCGCGCACGATATATAATCCCAATCCATGGCGCGAATCTTCCACCGCTGTGCCTTTCAAAAAAGCTTTGGCGTGCTCGTCGGGCAGGCCGGGGCCATTATCGGTAATGGACAATACTATGTTACCGCCTTCCTGTTTCGCCGACCATTCAATGGCGGCGTAATCAATATTGCGAACCGCTTTCACCGCATTCGAAGTGAGATTTTGCAAGATCGTCCTCACATAATTTTCATCGGTATTCAGCACCAGGTCGCCGGATCCTGAAAAAGAAAATTCAACATCATCCGTAGTAGCAAAAAAGTTGCTCAAATAGCTGAACAACGATTGCACGGACACTTCCCTGATCACAGGCTTAAAATGTTCCATTTGTCTTTTGCTCCACAACAACATGCCTTCCATCGTTTCCAGCAGGGATTGTGCATTATGGGTAATCCTCGTTTCGTGTTCTTTTATTTTTTCGGCACTCAGCAAACCTGGTTTCGTTTGCTGCAATTGTAAAAAGCTTACGAGGTTGGCAATGGGGCTGCGCAGGTCATGGCTTAGTATAGCGAAAAAACGCGCCTTCACCTGGTTGGCTTCGGCCAGCTTATTATTCAATTGTTGCAATGTTTCGTTATTCTTTTTGCGCAATGCACTTTGACGATATAATAAAACTCCGATCACCAGCAGCAATAAAATACCGCCGCTCAACGCCAGCATACGCGACCGCTGGTTCTTGATTTCTGTTTCACTGGCGGCCAATTCAGCATTTTTCCGGTCCATTTCCTGCTTGTTACGGAGGTCTGCAATCTGGTTTTTATTGGCCTGCGAATAAATGGAATCATTTTTTTCAAAATAAAAACGGATATTCCTGTACGCGTTTTCAAAATCACCTTTTACTTCCTGCAGTTCGGCCAACACACCGGTGAAGTAGGCTTCATTTTCCACATCGCCTTTTGCCTGTGACATGGCAATGGCTTTGCGCAAATACTTTTCAGACATTTCGAGCCTGCCTTCACGTGTAGCCGGTATAATGGCGCTCGGCTTTAAGTTAAGAGTCTCTCCGTATCGAACCATATCCAGATACCCCACTCCGATATTACCGGCATTCACGGCAGGAATGGGGTTGTCTGTTTGCACGGTATCCAAAATTTCCTGCGCGTGCAAAGCCATTTTCAGTTTCTCTTCGTAATCCGAGCTAAATAAAATGGCAAGGTTAGACAGCACCATCGCCTCACCCAACCTGTATTTATTATGCCGGTGAACTTCAAGCGCCTTGCGATAATACCGGTCTGCCATGACAGAATCATTCCTGTTGAGATAGTTATCGCCAATTTGCTTGAGCGCATCACCGGTCCGCAGACTGTCTTTTCTTATCTCATAAATAGCCAGGGCCTTCTGCAGGTAATCCATTTGTCTTTTATAGTCCGACTGGGATGCCGCGAGTACACCCATATTGCGATAGATCAACGCTATCAGCAAACTATCTTTTAGTTTGTTCGCTATCGTCAACGAATTGCTATAGTTCGATGCTGCCTCCACATAATTGGCAACATGCATATATTGCGTGGCGAGATCATGAAAAGCTATGGCTTTCTGCCTCTCTTCTTTCGCAGGTATCAACGGAATGGCTTTAAGCATGGAATCGATGATCTCGTAAGTATGCTGCGCGTTTGAAGACAACGATATCAATAACAGGGAAAAAAATACAACCCGGTTCATCTGTCAGGTTTTTAATCCAGTTAACGCCTCTTTATATGTTCTGCCTATAGGCAGCCTGACGGCATTTTCCAACTCCAGTTCATCGCTGTCCACACGACGTATAAAATGTTTGGGAACGGCATAACTGCGATGAATACGAATGAACTGCTCAAAAGGTCTGGTCTGTATCAAACTGCCCATGGGCGTAGCTACCATAAATCTTCTTTCGGCTGTCATCACCGCCGTATAATCCTTCATCGCTTCGAGGTATAAAATGTCGTGCAACTGTAGTTTGATCTCTGCATGGCCTTCCCTGATGAAAATGGTATCGGCTCCTATGGTATGATGCAGGAGGTCAGCTTTTTTGCGCAACAGCAAATATTCTTCCAGTCTTTGAATGGTTTTTGCAAAACGGGGAGCAGTCACCGGTTTAACAATGAAATCCAGCACCTCTTTTTCAAAGCTTTCTACAGCATAGTCGGGGTAAGAAGTAATAAATACGCAGGCCGGCACATCCACGAGCTTTTCGCGCAATTGCAGCCCGTTCATGCCGGGCATATCCACATCGAGGAACAGCGCATCGGGCGGGGTGGCAGCAATTGCTTCCAGCGCTTTGAAAGGCGAATAGAAAGAACCGATGACTTTAATATGCGGGTAGTCGGACAAAAAGGCCAGCACGGTAAGACGATCGATCTCATCGTCATCCACCACTATACAGGAGAAATGCTGGTTGATATGCCCGGAGTGCTGCATAGTATAAATATACTGCATTCGGCGGTTAAAACTGTCGTTGGGAGAATAGCGCTTTCCACAGATTTTGCAGGCGGGTAGGTTTGTAGTCATAAAAACAGTAAGTATGAAACGAATTATCTTTCTCAGCCTTTTTTTAGTCACGATGAGCCTGTTGTCTTGCAAAAAAGAAACTACCCAAACCACAGATCCTTTCAAATTGCTGACAAAGGATGTTTGGATCATGACGGCCAATACGTATCAAAAGGATTTAGATCCTTCGCCTACAGACGCTTTCTCGGGAATGCAAGACTGCTTAAAGGATGATGAATACCAGTTCCTTTCTGATAGGAAGTATTATCGTACCGATGGCCCTACATCCTGTGGGAATTTGCCGGGGATATCCGGCAGTTGGCAGTTGTCGGCCGATGAAAAAAAAATTTTGCTCACTATCGGAAGCGCTACGAAAGAGTATGAGATAGTGGAACTAACGCAAAATAAACTGGTTACACGCATGCTCGACTACCGGAATACCTGGGTAAGCACTTATACGCATTGAGCCATGCAATACACAACAAAAAGATCATCACGTATGAAACAATATATTACCACCTTCGCATTGATCGCCTTCATTACGGGCTTGTTTTCCTGCAAAAAGGACGCTGCAGAAGCCATAAGTCCTTTCAAATTGCTGACAGCGGATGTTTGGATCATGACGGCAAACACCTCCCAAATAGACCCGGATAGCTCTCCCACAGATGATTTCACTGGAATTCAGGACTGTGCAAAGGATGATGAATACCAGTTCCTTTCCGATGGAAAATATTATCACACCAATGGTCCTATTCCCTGCGGGGCTGAGCCGGCGATATTATCAACAGGCAACTGGCAGTTGTCGGCCGATGAAAGATCGATATTTCTCACCATCAGTAGTATAACCAACCAGTATGAGATAGTTGAACTAACGAAAGATAAACTGGTCACCCGCCAGCGCATGAACAGCGCTGTCCGAATACACACTTACAAGCATTGAGCCACGTAATAAACAACAACGTCAGAAATCATCAGGTATGAAACAATATATTACCACCCTCGCATTGATCGCCATCATTACAGGCTTTGCATCCTGCGAAAAAGAAGATGAAAAAAGCGAAACCTTAATAGAAGAGATACAGGGCATCCTGCCAAAGCAGTATATTGATTCGTTAAAGGCTTATACGTTTCCATTGAATGATGGCAAAACACCTCCAACCATCAATGGCATTTATGCGTTTCAGCCCGTTAATGAGCACGATAACTCAGGCGTTTTTGACAAGGGCGAAGCAGCAGTGGATGCAACCATAAAAGTTGCCAACCAGGCGGGAACGAATGCAGATGTCTTTATTAAAGGATGGGTAGCCGCCGGACAGGTTGATACTTCCTCTGCACAGATAATAGCAGGAAAAAATAATGATTTTACCGTATACGCACAGGCACGCGGGGGTTTCCCTGAGTATGTATACGCTTATATAATAAGCGGCGTGCACACGCCGGGTGGTATCCAGTATTTTAGAATGGCCTTTGTAATGATCAACGACGGCGGTAACCCCCTGGCAGCCGCTAAAGGAACCATACGCATTTTTAATGATAAGGATAATATTGCTGCCCCAACACCTGTGTTCCGGAATAGTGCAGGAGGGTCTTCTCTAAAACCGGCAGGAGCACCAAAATAAGAGACGGGCCTGCGCCAACATGAAATGATCCTATCTTCTCCTTTTAGACATGCCGACTACCAGTCCCAGTCCGATATTTCCACGGAACATGGTTCCACTGTAATTGTAAGGCGTTTCCACATGCTGCCTGGTAAAAAGGTCCGTATGTCTCTCCCGGAAGGAAGCCCTGGCCCTATGCCAAAAAAGGGAAGCATCAAGGCTTACACCAAATGTCTGGTTCAAACGATACACAACGGATGCTGCGGGACCCGTGATAAATAGGTCCCTGTAATATTTTTCCGTATCGTACTCCACCAACAGCATATTATTGGAGTTCCTTTGTTTCATCGTATGAAACCGTCTTGACTGCCCTATCTCTACAACCCCGAAAAAGTACTTCGGTATGTATATTATTCTGCCCCTGTCAAACTTGTAGTTGACACTCAAGCCTACGGTGAAGCGGTTTGATTCAAAGGGGGCACCGTAGTCTTCGTAGGGTGTTACCGGATCATAAAAGTACGCTGCCCCCCAACGTTCCTGCATCAGCCGGTTGTAAGCGTCATTCCGTTTTCCCGCACTCCGTTCAGATAGGCCCCGGAACATCAGTTCAAAGCCCAGCCGTTCGCGGGGATATATCCCAATTGAGAACATCTGAAAAGCTATCCCCCTGCCATTCATATCGGTCAATTGATCTGTTATTTCATTCACGCTAACGGTGTTGAGAGGAAGATCATAGCCGACACCCGGCTTGAACATGATCCGGTAGGGACGGAACTTTTTTTGACCTGAAACAGTCAAATAAGCCGCCTGAAGCATTAACAGACAGACGAAGTATCTTCTCATAATAATTCCACCATTGAGGTTTCTGTCTCTAATACCCTGCCATCGGACAAATCCACCTCTACCCTGAACCGGTGGTTCCCGGTTTGTGCAGCAGGCTCCATTAAAAGAGCATCAAGCACAATATTTTTGACGCCATGCGCATTAAATACGGGAGGTTTGGACTCCAGGTATCCTGCCAGATCCGTAAACACATACCCACTGAACATTTTAAACCTGGCGGTGATATCGGATCCGGCCGGGTGCAACGCATCAAAATCATTCAGTGTAATAACTTTCAAACCGGTGACGCTGTCTTTGGGATGATACTGAATGGGGGCTTCGCAACCACAGGAAAAAGCATAAGCCGGGTTGATAAAAAAGGAAGTCCTGCCCCTGTTGCAGGCGGTGGTTTCACATCCTATCCTGATCCGGAGACCATAGGCTTCTTTTAATACTTTATTTTCCGGAGCAACAATGGCGGACTGTCCGCTGTTGTTAAGGTGCTGCAGTTCCAGGGTAGTATTGGTGTACAACAACAATTCCGGATCCTCGCAATTGCAGCACGATGTGAATATGTCTGCAAAAAGGGGTACCAGTAAAAGAATAAGGATTTTTTTAATCTTTGTCACGGGAATACAGTGTTTCAGTACTTTACGAAAGAAACGATAAAAAAGTTGGATTATTTGCTGCAGGAACCAATAATAGGGAGATAAGCCACCGGTTCGCTCAATTGATCAAATAGGGCTTTGGTTAAAACTTATTGATAGCGCAGACCGCGCCGCAGACATATCAGCTTTCTCATACCAAAACTTTTAAAATAAAAACAAACCAGCTTATTTCTTCAGGGCAGCATCCAGTTCCTCCAGCGTCCAGGGATCCCATCTTCTGCCTACAACCTTGCGAACGCCCCTGATGTCCTCTGCTTTGATGGTAGAAGCATGATTACCCAGGTTGGTACGTAAATAACTCAATACTTCGGCCAGCCACTCATCATCACTGTTCAATTGGGGCGGCATTATGCTTGGATATTCTTTCCCGTCTATGGGACCGGTTAATCCGCTCAGAACGATCCTGATCAATCTTCCCGGGTCTCCGGTTACCCTGGGAGAACCTGCCAGGGATGGCGCTATCATATTATCACTACCGATCTTCAAACCTTTTCCATCCGGACCATGGCAGGAAGAACACAACGACTTATAGTTTTCAGCCCCTCTGATCACCTTCTTTTTTTCTTCTTCATCCAGTCCTTCTGTATGCAGTGCCACATCAAGCGCCGAAGTCAGGTTACCGAGCGTTAACTGCGCAGTCTGGTACACCATACCGGTTGGCGAAGGGTCTTTTTGAACCAACGCATCCAGCAGGGGTCTTGCTTCACCTGCCGTGCTATGCTGCAGGGATTGAGCCACCTGTATCCTCACATCGATATCCCTGTCGCTAACAAGTTGTTGCAAATGACTCATAATTTCTTTATCGCCTTTTTTGATAAACGGCTCGCTAACCCATATCGCCATCCTTCTTATTTCAGGCTCCCCGTCTTTCATCAATCGCAACAACAATTCCCTGTCTGCTGCCTGTAATCCCTCCAGCGTCCACAAAGCATGGATACGGCTGATTAGTTTTGGCTTTTCTTTCCAGAACACCAGTTTATCAGGAAAAGAAGACGCTGCCAGCGCCAGCTTTTTCAATGCCGGAATTACGGTCTCATCCCTACGAAGGATCAGCAGCTTCTGCGCATTGTCGCGCCACCAGCCATTGGGATGCGATAAATACTTTACCAATTCACCGGAGGATGCATCCAGCAGAGCGGGTTTTTCAGTGGAGGGTTCCGCTGATTCATGCACAATGCGATATATCCTTCCCCTTCCGATATTTTTATCGAGACCAAAACGCAGTATCTGGGGACGGATATAGGATGAAGGACCCGTCCAGGTACCTTCCTGTATGATCCCGCGATACATATCCACAATATACAGGCATCCGTCCGGGCCGGTGGTCATATTCACCGGGCGAAAGTTCATGTCGGTGGAAGCAAGGAACTCAGCTTTGTTATAGGGGTTCTTTAAAACCCGCACGCCATTCACCGTATCCACCCTGGCACGCCTTATCAAACGGCCAACCGGTTCACAAACAAACAGGTCGCCCTGCATATAGGCCGGTAAACGATCTCCACGATAAATGGTTTGCCCGCAGGCGCCGGTAAAATGATTGAGCGTACTGTCTGCTCTCAGCCGCTTCTTCCCCCCTTCAATATCCGGCGTGGCAATGATGGGCCAGGGCTCATGAAATCCTTCTTCATACTGTAAATCATAGAAATTCAACTCCCCGTAAGCAGGCATCTGCTGAAAATCCTTGGCAATAGTTTCACCACCAGCAGAAGAGAGAAAAAGCCTGCCATGATTATCGTTGGCCAACCCCCACTGGCCCCAGGGTACATCCCGCAAGCTGTCTATGGTCAATTGATCTCCGGTCCATCTATACCGCAATTTAATAGTAGTATAGATCCAGTTATCGAGGTTCCAGATCATGCCGCTATTCTGATGCTCCAGGTTTCTTTTATCAATTATATCGCTATGGTAAACCACTTTTTTTTCATCTGCCACCCCATCGCCATCCGTATCGCGATAAGAATAGATGCTGGTACTATAGGTTTCCTGCACCAGCAGCCTGTCGTCCAGCGGCAGAAGCATACGGGGTAATACAAGACTGTCAATAAATACGATACGCTTATCCATTCTGCCGTCGCCATCCGTATCTTCCAACTTTACCACCTGGCTGACAGGTAAATTTTCATCCGTGGCATCTATGTCCTGCATATAGGTTCGCATTTCCGCCACATACATATCGCCATTCCCGTCCCAAACCATTACCACGGGTTCCTGCACCAGGGGTTCCGCTGCAACCACTTCCACCCTGAAGCCCTCCGGTAAATGCATCGCTTTAATACTCTCCTCCGGCGAAAGCGCCTGCGGACTGGGATCCTGGATCACGGGAGGGCGGATAGCAGGAGTTTCGGCAATTTGGTGGGTTGAATGTTTGCAACTCCCCAATAAAAACAATACGATGCAGGATAGAAAAAAAAACTTCATACTTTATAAATGTATTTTATGTAAACTATATCTATATTGAGGAGTGTGTTATAATATCACATATACTCAAAAAACCTTCATTAAAAAACTGCTGCCGATTCTTTTGCAAAATTTTTAAACCTCAGCCCCCAGCCCGAGGCAGGGAATTCACAATTGCCATAAAAAAACGTCCACAAGACCCCGGTTTTTATGTACCATATTAGGCGGCCAGGTTACTCCCATCCAATCCTCTATAGGCAGTGTAGCGTATTCTTTTAATATTTTTTCATTGTTTGCAAAATTGACTGTAACAATGTACCGCATAAAAGCCCAAAATTAAACGACATTTGTAATTTATAATTAAAGTCTGTACAAATTTTTTATGCCGCTCATTCCTGTTTCAAATAAATCAACAAAAGAAGGGGCTGCTTTAATTTCCGTGATAATAGCCACATACAATGGCGGACATTTTCTGCAGCAGCAATTGGAAACCGTCATTAACCAATCATACAAGAACCTTGAAATTATTGTAGTAGACGATTGCAGTACAGATGATACCATTGCCATTGTAAAACAACTTATGGCAAAAGACAGCAGGGTGCAGTTGGTACAAAACGAAAGAAACTTAGGTTACATCAAAAACTTTGAAAAAGGGTGCACTTTAGCAAACGGAGATTTTATTGCCCTGTGTGATCAAGACGATGCCTGGCATTTGGATAAAATCAAGAAGAGCTATGAAGCCATTGAAAGTTACCCTATGCTGTATTGCGATTCTGTTGTGTGCGATAAAAATTTGCGTCCCGTTGGCATTACTATTTCTAACAGGGTAAATTGCCGAAACTTTAATGACCCTTTGCAGCAGGCTGTTTCCTGCAGAATTTATGGACATACAATATTAATGAGAAAAGATTTTGCAGAAAAGACCATTCCTTTTTTGCCCGTCATTCCACACGATTGGTGGCTTTGCTACATGGCCACCTTGCATGGCGGCATAAAATATTTAAATGAGCAACTGGTCTATTACAGGCAGCACAGCAACAATTTGTTTGGCATAATTGGCAGCAAAAGAAAGGGGCACCGGGAAGCAGGCAGGATGGAAAGTGGAAAACAGGAAGTGGAAAAAATTAAAATAAGGATAAATGCTTTTTATGAACAATGCCCAAGTAGTTTGTCGCAACAAAAACAAGTGCTGCACAAACTGAACGGATGCTACCAAAGCTTTTCATTGCGCAATAATTTCAAAAGAATGTTTTTGTTTTTTGCATATCACAAAACATTATTGGCTCCTAAAAAAAGAAGCCTTTTACAGCAATGGCTGTTTTGCTTTAAAATGTTTGTGAAAATTACTTAACACTCTTTTTAAGGGCAAGCTCATTTAAAGCGCTTTCGAGTTGCCGGGGCAATATTTCCTGCATACAATGGCATGCAGCAGCATCTTTTTTACAATCGCTGCAATTTTTATTTACAACAAAAATTTGTGCATTGGCTCCAATCGGCGCCCATCTTTCGGGATGAAGGGGACGTATAGGCGGGAAAATACCGAGCGCATCTCTTCCTAATGCAGCAGCAATATGTAGCGGCCCCGTACTGCTTGCTATCAACCCATCGCAGGCATTTATAAAAGCGATAAATTCGGGCAGCGACATGGCACCGACTATATTTATAACCTTATTGCCAAACTGTTCTGTGATGGGTTTTATGGCTTCTTTTTCTTTTTCCGTTCCTGAAATAAAAATAGTAAACCTGCTATCATCAAGCAAACGTATCAATTCTTTATAATGACCAACAGGCCACTCCCTGCCGCTTCCCTGGGATTTTGGGTGAAGTATAAGATTGTATTTATTTTTATCAATCAGGGCGCTGAACTTTGACGGTAACAATTCGAGCCGGGTAATGCCATGCAGGGCAGCAATTTCGTCGGGCTTCGGCATTGCACCTGTTATATTTAGCCCATCCAATAATTTAAAATTCAGTTGCGCCTCGTGCAGGGAAGATTTTCTTCTGCTTAACCTGATTAATTTGTTGCAGGTAAACCAATGGTACCACCTGTTTGTAGTACCTATCCTAAGGCTTATTTTTAATTTTTTTGCCTTAAACGCGACCGATGGCGAGGGCAGAACATGGATAATTGCCGCATTGCTGTACTCCCTGCTTTTTTCCTCCTTTTTTAAAAAATCATCTATGTGTATAAATTCGTCAATGTCTTTGCAGGCTACTATAATTGGCTGCGTATATGATTTGCCGATAAATACAATTGTCGATTTGGGGAAATGCTCTTTAATCTTTGCGGCTATAGGCAATGTAAGGGTAACATCGCCTAAACTGTCTGTTCTGCTGATTAATATCTTATCAAATTGTTTTACAGGCATGCTTTTAAAACCAGCTAAGCTCAAAGGTAACAAATAATCGCCCTCAACATTGTGTTCTGATAACATCGATAAAAATAACAAAATATTTTACAGACCGGCAAACAGAGATTGTCCGGCTATTCAACAGGTATGTTCAATACCACCCTGGTACCACTGGCTTTTCCCTCCCCGTCCCTGATATCTTCTATGGTGATCAGGTTTTCCGTAATATCTTCCTTGCTCAGCAACCCCAGCCGACTCTCCGTAAGTTTCATTCCCAGAGACTTTTTATTGGATGCGGATTTACTTTTTAGCTCCCTCGCTTTCTCCCGGCCAATCCCGTCATCTTCAATAATACATTGCAGCATCTGCTCAGTCTTCTGCGTAATATCTATATTGAGATGACCGGAATCTTCCTTATGCAGCAGCCCGTGCCATATGGCGTTTTCAGCATAGGGTTGAATGATAAGAGGAGGAACAAAAATATTGTCAGCATCAATATTATTGTCTACCACAATGTTGTAGGTAAACTTTTTTTCAAACCGGATGCTTTCCATCTCCAGGTACAGGGTGAGTGCCTGTATTTCGTTGGTCAGGGTAATGGACTTACTATTAGAATTGTCGAGTATCAGTCTTATGAGCTTCGCGAAGCGTGTAAGATATAATGACGCTGTAGCCTGATCGCTTTTTACTATATACCGGTTGATAGAGTTCAGGCTGTTGAAGATAAAATGGGGATTCATTTGCGCTCTCAGGGCCTGCATCTCAGCTTCAGCCATCTTTTTCTCGGTGTGCACTAACTTGTCTTCAGCTTCCTTTTTTTCCGCATTCGCTTTTGCCTTTTGAATTTTATTGGCACATAAACCCGCAATATTGGTAAGAATGGAAAGATGTTTTTCTTTGAAAAAGCCTTTCCGGGAATGCTCACAGTCTATAATTCCCCAAACCTTACCATCGGTCACAATCGGCACCGTAATTTCCGAGTTCCTGCGTTCCCATTCTACGATATACCGGTTGTCTTTTCTGGTATCCGACACTATTTCTGATTTTCCGGACAACGCCACAGCCCCGGTAATTCCCATACCCAGCGGTATTTCACTGGGTTTGGACACCTCAAGCGGAACAGGACTATTGGATCGGTAGGAAGCGATGGGCGTAAGGCATCTCCTTTCATAATCTGCCTGATAAATAATACAATCCTCCACATGAAGATGAGAAATACATTTTTTTACAACGTCCCATAAGATTTCATCCACGGAATTGCTTTTATAGATACTGGCGGAAAAGTGATTGATTGCCTGTTCCGTTTCAAGCGCCTCTTTATGTTCCTTTATTTTTTTGCGATGGTCTCTCAAAACAAGTCCGAAAATCGCTGCTATAACAACGCCAATGATACTTATAAACCACCAGGTCATCCAAAAAGGCTTCAGGATCGTAAAGGACAGCGTATTACTCGAATTCTTCCAATCCACCTGGTTAAGGCTTGCCTGCATGTGCAGGGTGTATTTTCCAGGGGCAAGAGAAGAAAACTGTACCACGTTTCCACGGCCGATATCCTTCCAGTTATCATCCAGCCCTTCCAGCTTATAACGGTAACTTACTTTTTCAGGGTTATTAAAATACACGGCACTGAAGCTGACCGCAATAGAACTCTCAGAATAATTGATCGGCTCCAGCAAGCCAAACGTATACATGGAGTATTCCCTGTTGTTGATCTGCGCCTCGTTTATATAAGCTTCAAACGATTGTGCAGGAGGGGTAAAGGTTGCCGGGTTCCAGTAGTTAATTCCGTTAATCCCGCCAAAATACAGCATGCCATCCTTATCCCGGAAATAGCTGTTACTGTTAAAATGGTATCCCTGGATATTGTCGGAACGGTCAAAGAGGTTCAATTTTGAGCTGGAAGGATCGAAACGATAAATACCATTATCAGAACTTGCCCACAATATGTCATTTTCGTCAACGTAAAGTGTAGACAATTGTACACCATCAAATTGAGCCGACTTCTTCCGGATATTTATTTTGTCGTTTTCATACCGGGCGGTATAAAGCCCTTCACGAAATGAAAAAAGCAGGCTGTTATCGGGCAGGACAAAACCTGTTGTAATGAATTTTTTTGTACCCTCCTCTTCCGGCTGTGCAAGAAACCGGTAGGAAGCATCCATACAATATAACCCCCTGCCGGTTCCCACCCATATCAATCCGGTTTTATCCTGCACGGTAAAATTGGTTTCTCTTCTTTCCGCAGGCAGGCTCTTCAAAATGGATAACTCGTAGGTTTTTCCGTTCAGCAGGTACATTGCGTTATTCGCAGAAATGATATGATCTCCATTTTGCAGGGTGTTGATATGATTGATGAATGCTTTTGAGTCAAGCTCTTTAGTCTCTTTATCGGCATATGTGGGACGCCGGTATTTGCTGGTCTTCGGATCGAAAAGCCATAACCCTGTGTACGTTGGTCCCACCAACAGGTACCTGCCATCATAAGCAAATCCGCGCACAGATTCATGTGCCAGCCTGTCGGTGGCATCCGCCACAGGAGGAAACAGCTTCCAGGTATTTTTATTTTTTTGCCAGCTTACCAGCCCAAAACCTGATGCCATCCAAAGATTACCGTCACGATCCTCAATAGTTTGCCGGATATCATCAATATTGCTTGAGATATCCGCATTCAACTCTTTTATTTTTATCAGCCCGATTGGTTGCCGGCTTGTCGAAAACCTTGAGATACCTTCAGTAGTGGCCAGCCATATATAGCCATCTGCTTTGTCATGATAGATACTTTTCGCGTACTCCCTGGTAGAAAAGGTTCTGCCATAGAGAAAGAACTTCAGCGGAACCAGTTTTTTCTCATCGGTTTTATATTCCATGATACCTTCGGATGAGGCGATCAGCATACTTTTAGGAGAAATGGAAGCGGCACCGCGTATACTAAAAGGAGCTGCTTTATCATGCCCTGTAAACAAACGTCCAGTTCTGTGCCGGGAAAAATCATACCATTCTACCTCTCTGCCGACAGCAGTAACAAGAATGCTATCCTCCGTAATCGGGTAAATGCCGTAAATATCTCCGCCGGGCATGCTGTCCACTGCCCCTGTACCGATATTCCATTTGTAAAGTGAAATGTCGTTGTTTACAAATACCACGTCATTGATAAGACTGCTATTCAAAATATTCAACCTGGCAAACGGGTTATTCTTCAGCGGTACAAACAGCGTATCCTGCAACCGGAATTCATAAAATCCAGCACTGGTGAGTAAATAAATGCTGCCATCTTTTCTTTCAATTACGGGACCTATCAGCATCTGGTCCGTCTTTCTCTCTATTTTTACCCGGGAGAATGACCCTTTTTCCTGGGAAAAAAGAAATACCTCCATCCTGGAAGACACCCATATCCGCCCCCTGGAATCGCAGGAAAGGTGCGCCAATTGCCCGGGCAACCTGAAATTCTGTACCTCCTTTCCATCAAAACGCTGTACCAGGGTATTGTATAATATCCACACCATCCGCTGTTTATCCTTTGTCATGGACCTGATCTCGTTGGGAAGTATCCCGGTAGGATAATCAAATAATTGCAAGTGATAATCGGGCAACTGCGCTTTTGCCGTGATAAGCAACCCCAGGAAACAAAAAACAAGGATAACAATTTTCTTCACCAGCATAACTCAATAACGGTAGGGGTTAAAGGATAAAGTTGTAAAATGCCAATTATATTAAAGGTCCTTGAAGTTTCAGGGGTTATTTAGTAAACAGCAGAAATATTTAGTTTTAGACAGTACGCCACTCTTTTATTGCTGTCAGGGATTCGCGGTAAAATAAACCGTCTGGCCACTTTTCGCAGATTCTTTTGCCGCTTCCAGCACCTTTACCACCTGCAGGTTATTCTCCAGGCTATACAGGTCAAAAGGTTTCACAATTATCTTTCCCCTGATAACATCGGCAAAGTAGGTGAAGGGGTCCTGGTAAACAGGCACTTCCTCAACGCTGTACTTCCTGTGATATTCATTCTTGTCCGACTTCCTTTTAATGCGCATATCGCTGCTGTTAAGGGTGATGATGTATCCCGTTTTTCCGTACAGTTCCATATCCTTTCTCCCAAACGGCCAGTTCCACGAAGCCTGGATGATGGCGGTAGCGTTTTTGTACTGCACCACAATGGTTGCATCATCATCCACTTTTGGATAAATACCCGGTTTAAATGTACGCAATGAAGCCGTCACGGAAAGCGGTGTTTCACCTTTCATCAGCCAGGTCATAATATTCGCCCCGTAACAACCAAAGTCGATCACCGCCCCACCGCCATTCTTTACAGGATCTGTGAGCCATTCAAAGAACTCCTTACTTACACCTATTTCTTTTGGTCCTTCATGACCATGATGAAATACCGCTTTGATCAGTCCTCCGGTATAGTTGCTGTCTGCCACCAATTCCCCCGCCTTGTTCGTAGAAGTGTACCAGGATGTTTCATAGTTGGTAAGCAAATGTATCCGGTGCTTTTTAGCGAGGGATTCCATTATTGCCGCGTGTTCTACACTTACTGCCAGGGGTTTTTCCACCATCACATGAATACCGCGGGGCGCACAGGCCTGCACTACCTGCAAGTGATCGTAAATGGAGCCAAACGCCACAACTGCCTCAGGTTTTACAGCATCAAGCATTTTGCCCAGGTCATCAAAAAACAGCTCTCTCTTCAATTTGCTCTTCGCCAACGTCTGCGACACAAGTCGCTGATCTGTTTCAAAAATTCCCACCAACCGGATATCATCTTTTTCGGGACGATTCAGTATCCACGCTGAGTGTCCGTGCGAAATACCCGCAACCGCTACCCTCACCGGTTCTGTCTGCCCCTGTATATAACCTGCGAGACACAGCAAACACCCAACGATAGACAATCTCATAACACTATTTTTATACCGGATTTATTTTATAAAATACTTTTTTATAGAAACAGGAAAATCCGCCAAAGCGATCTCAGGCTCTTCGATCTCGGGATGCCATAATTTTTCCCATTCAAAGCTATAATATCCTTTATAACCGTTTTTGTACAACAATTCTATAGCGGCACCCACAGGTATATCTCCCCTGCCCAACAGTTGGTAGCGCATTTTTCCATCCGGTTGGATGGCGGCGTCTTTAATATGTACATGCCTGATAAACCTGCTCAGCCGCTGGTACACACCTGAGACCGGCTCCCTGGTGACGCTCCACATATTAGCAATGTCCCATACCAGCGCGACCTGCCTGCTGTTTACGTCGTTCATTATTTTCTCAAGGTCTGTAATGTACACCACGTCTCCATGTGATTCCAGCAAAACCGTTACACCGGTTGACCGGGCGAATTCCCCGAGTTGCTGCAGCCCCTGGATGATGAGCTCTATTACCGCAGCCCGGCTGTCATCTTTGGGAAGGTTGTTCGGAAAAACACGTATATAGGGACACTTCAGTTCGCTGGCAATTTCAATATATCTTTTGGCCTCATCAATATTTTTCTGCCTTTCAGCTTTTCCCGTATGATGCAGGGCGGCCGAAGAGCCAAGATTGATAATTTTGACATTGTGATCTTCCGCCCGCCTCCTGGTGTCCCTGATAGCCCCGGCGCTGCTGAATTCAGGGCGTTGGGTAAGGTCTGTCTGTCTTTGGATACCACGTATTTCAATACCCCGGTAATGGTTTTCTGCCGCGAAGCGGACAATACGTGCATAATCCCAGTCAGGGCAGCCAAGCGTGGAAAACGATAAAAGGACCTTTTTTTTTCTTCTATAAGGTTCTGTAGCGCTCAGCAGGGGTGCAGCAGACATTAATTGTAAGAAACGGCGCCTGGTAAAGTTGTTCATAATTAAAATAAATGTACAGAAGTTTTGATAAAATGCGAATGCAAAGCCACCCGGACCTCGTCTGGCATATTCTCATATACAAGACCTGCGAACATATTATCCAGTGTTTTTTCTTAGTATTTTTTCGCTTATATTTGCTTCCGATTGATTACAGACAGGGAAATTAACAATAATTCATTGAATTTCAACGACTTTAACTTCCACCCGGATCTACTTGAGGGTATTCAGGCTTCCAACTATGAAACTGCAACCGCCGTTCAGCAGCAAGTTATTCCCCCCATATTGGCCGGAAGAGACATCATCGCTTCCGCTCAGACGGGCACGGGCAAAACAGCCGCATTTTTACTTCCCATTATTCACAAACTGTTGACCCGGAACAGCTCCGGTAAAAGTGTAAGGGCACTGATCATTGTACCTACCCGGGAGCTGGCCATTCAAATAGCCCAGCACCTGGAAGGATTGTCCTATTTTACCAATCTCAGCTCCCTTGCTGTGTATGGAGGCAGTGAAGCGCAGAATTTTGTAGGGGAGAAAAAAGCGTTGCAAATGGGAACGGACATCATTGTTTGTACCCCCGGAAGGTTCATATCGCATCTGAACCTGGATTATGTTTCGATCAAAGGCCTTGAGTTCCTGGTGCTGGATGAAGCAGACCGTATGCTGGATATGGGTTTTCTTGATGACATCAAACGCATCACTACAAAACTGCCTTCGAATAAGCAGACCCTGCTCTTTTCTGCTACAATGCCTCCCAAAATACGAAGCCTGGCCAAGTCGATATTACGCGATCCCGTAGAAATAAATATTTCTATTTCTACCCCGCCTGACAAAATTGCCCAGAAAGCATATGTGGTGTACGAAGCTCAAAAGCTTTCGGTTTTAAAGCATATACTTACCCAAACCGTTTTTAAAAGAGCGCTCATTTTCTGCTCCAGCAAAGCCAACGTAAAAACGCTCAGCCGGATATTGAAAAAGGACGGGCTGAAGGCGGAAGAAATTCACAGCGACCTTCCTCAGTCTCAGCGGGAAGATGTTTTAAACGGCTTTACCAGCGGTCGCATACCCGTGATGGTAGCCACTGATATACTGAGCAGGGGGATTGATATAGACACTATCGACCTGGTAATCAATTATGATGTTCCGAGAGACGGAGAGGATTATGTACACCGTATAGGCAGAACTGCCAGGGCCGAAGCGGAAGGTGTTGCTTTTACCCTGGTGGGGGAAAAGGAACAAAACCGGTTCAACGCCATAGAAAACCTGATAAAGAAAACAGTGGAAAAAGCCGTTGTTCCCCGGGAGTTGGGAACAGCGCCGGCCTATCAGCCAAGACAGTTCCAAAAAGGTAAAAGAAATTTTTATAAAAGCAAAACAGGGTTCGGGAACAAAAAATAGGGTATCCGTATTATTACCGGCTATCCCTTAACGGTGATACTGCAGCATCCACTCGTAGATATTCATATTGTTTTCACTAAACGCCGGGTCGCAGGCCCTGGTCCAGGAATCATGATGGTCGCCACCAAATTTGCTTTCTTCCCAAATTGTCTTTCTTGCAAGAGGTGTTGGATTATAGGCATTAATAGCATCAATATTAGCTAAAGTGCTGTCTACCGAAACAACCTGATCTTTTTTATTATGAAAAGCCCATACCGGTAAATTAGCGCCGGCTATCCTGCCTGCCTGAGTTTCGTCTATCTCCCTGGCTGCCGCGAAAGGAACTATAGCCGCCGCCTTATTTGGAAAATCACCTCCAAAATGAAATGCAACCCCACCACCCATACTGGCGCCGGCTACATAGATCCTGGAAGCATCTACCCTATACCTGGCAAGAACATATTCCAGCACTGCATTTACATCCCCGGAGGTAGGCCATTCTTTAAACCTGGGAGTGACTACTATAAAGGAGTAGTTCTTACCACCGGAAACTACATTCTTCGGAAAGGTTTTGTTTTCAAGTAAGCTTCCTATTGAATAGGTAACCACCATATCTATACCATTTGCTCCGCCTAAAGCACCCCACCCATGGATTGAAATAATGAGCGGATGACTCTTGTCATTTTTGTCATAACTGGCGGGCAACCCCACGTAGTACCCCGCACAGTTGCTGTTGATATTGTCAATAACAGCAGTATGTGTATGAGGTTCGGTTTCAACAAACTCGGGCGGATCTTTTTCCTTACACGAGGACACGACAATCAGCAGCAAAACACCGATACCTGACAGAATATTTTTCATTCAGAAGAGATTTTAAAGACGAAGTAATATTAAAAAATCGTTCCAAATATTTAACATTTAGCAAAAAACTAGTCCTCCATTTCCTGCTTTATTTTTTCTGATATGATAACCAGCACTTTATCTATCCGGTGGCTGTCCATATCTGCTATCTCAAAAGTAAAACCTCTCCATTCCAGCTTGTCGCCTGTGCGGGGGATCCTTTCCAACTCGTGCAGGACAAATCCCGCCAGGGTGTCAAACTCCTGTTCCCCCTCGTTCATCCATTCCGTTTTGTTGAACCTGCTTAAAAAATCATAAAACGGAATTTGCCCGTCTACAAAATAACTGCCATCTTCTCTCTCTACCACTTCATAATCTTCATCGTCTATCTGCGGGATATCGCCTACTATCGCTTCAAGAATGTCATTCAGCGTTATCAGCCCCAGCAAGCTGCCGTATTCATCCACCACAAATGAGTAGTGTACTTTGGTTTCCTTGAACCTTTCCAATACCTGGTAAGCTGTATTGTTTTCGGGAACAAATAAAGCCGGCCGCATTACCTCGCTTAAAGTCTTACTATTATCATATATAAATAAATCCTTAATTGAAACTATCCCCTTGATATTATCAATATTCCCGTCACAAACCGGGTATACGGAATGCGGCTCCGCCACAACTTTTTCCTTAATATCACCTTCCGCCTGCAAATCGAACCACACGATGTCATTCCGGTGCGTCATCAGTGAGGTAATATTCCTGTCTCCCAAATGAAATACCCTTTCAATTATTTCCTGTTCAGCTTCTTCAATGGTTCCCTGTTCTGTACCCTCGTTGATAATAGCCTTTATTTCCTCCTCAGTTACGTAGTTATCTTTATTTTGTATATTAAATAACTTAACCATATAATGAGTGGATTTACTAAGCAGCCACACAAACGGGTAAGCGATCCGGCTTAATATACGCATAGGAATGGCTACCAGTTTGGCAATTGACTCTGGTTTCGATAAACCGATTCGTTTGGGTACCAGTTCGCCCAAAACCAGGGTAAAATAGGTGATGGTTATCACGATGATAGCGGTTGCTATGCCGCTTACATATAGCGGGCTTATCCAGGTGAACCGGCTTAGCCATGCCACCAGGTCGGATTTCAGCGATTCACCGGAATATATACCTGTTAGTATCCCTATCAGGGTAATTCCTATCTGTACAGTGGAAAAAAACGTATCAGGTTTCTCGGACAGTTTTAAGGCCTCTTTTGCCCGGGTGTCTCCTTTCTGAGCCTGGGACTCCAAACGTGCTTTCCTTGATGACACCAGCGCAATTTCCGCCATGGAAAACATTCCATTCAGCACTATCAACCCCAGTATAATCAGTATTTCTGTCATGTCCGTATTTGAAAATTATGCCAATGCCCTCAGTTGAACTCTTTGATTAAATAATGTACCTGTCATCCAGCCGATCATAGCTCCCAGTATTCCGCCACCGATAATGTCCAGGGGAAAATGTACTCCCACATATACCTGGGAATAGGATATGATTATCGCCCAAAACAAAAACATCCACCGCCAGGGAGCACCGGCAAAAACAAAGGTTTTAAAGCAAAACATACCCAAAGCAAAATGATTGGTTGCGTGAGAAGAGGTGAAACTTTTGCCGGAACCACAATGGATCAATCGCCGGACCGAATCAGCCAGCAGGGGATCATTACAGGGGCGAAGCCTTCCCACAGCGGGTTTAATGAGGTGACTACTTACGATGTCTCCTATCGCGAAAGTTACCAGGAACGCGAGCACCCAATAGAACCCGTTCTTACCAAAATTCATGATCATAAACGAAGCGAGAAAAAGATAAAGAGGCGACCAGAAATACTGGTTGCGGAGCAGGGGAAGTAACCAGTCCAGAAAAGCGGTATTCCATTGCCCGTTGATCCTGGTAAACAGCGCTATATCATATTGAATCAGTGTGTTCATGCACTTTTGGTTTTACTCATTAGCGCATAAACCGGCCCGCGAAAACAGTCTGCAGAAAAACGAATAGGTAGGTATTGGCGTCGCCGGACTCCAGGCATTGAAAATTAAATTATTACAACTACAAATGTACTACAGTTTTGCATTCTGCTCAAATATTACTCATTCTGATAATAGGTACCCTCAGTTTTGAAAATTTAGACTAAATTTGCCCCTCTAAAATTTTGTGTTCGTGGCATTGATCAAGAGTATTTCAGGTATCCGGGGCACTATCGGTGGCAAACCCGGCGAAACATTATCACCTCTGGATATAGTAAAATTTACCGCGGCTTACGGAAAATGGCTAATTGAAAAAGGCGGCAATAAAAAAGTAGTAGTGGGAAGGGATGGAAGGATCAGCGGACCACTGGTTGAGAATATTGTTGTTTCCACGCTCAATGCCCTGGGTATTGATGTAATCAACCTGGGGTTAAGCACAACACCCACCGTGGAAGTTGCCGTTCCGATGGAGCAGGCAGGCGGCGGTATTATTCTTACTGCCAGCCACAACCCCAAAGAGTGGAATGCGCTGAAATTACTCAACAGCAGGGGAGAGTTCATTTCCGGTGAGGACGGAAAAGAAGTACTGGAAATCGCCGCTGCGGAAGATTTCAGTTTCGTGCCGGTGGATAAGCTGGGTACTGTGGTAACTGATGATACTTATATGGACAAACATATTGAAGCTATAAAAGCTTTGTCCTTGGTGGATACAGCCGCTATAGCCCAACGCAATTTTAAAATTGTGGTAGACCCGGTAAACAGTACCGGCGCTGTGTTTGTTCCCGCATTATTAAAAGCGATCGGCGTAACGCCCGAAAATATCATTGTTATCAACAGCGAAATCACCGGGAAGTTTGCGCACAACCCCGAGCCACTTCCGGAAAATCTTGCCGAGCTGAGTGCTGTCGTAAAAAAAACAGGGGCAGACCTGGGCATTGCAGTAGATCCTGATGTAGACCGGTTATGCTTTGTATGCGAAGACGGTTCCATGTTTGGGGAAGAGTACACGCTGGTGGCTGTGGCAGACTATGTACTGGGTAAGCGGCCGGGTAACACGGTAAGCAATATGTCGTCTACCCGGGCGCTGAAAGATGTTACCTTAAAAAATGGCGGAGAATATTTTCCCAGTGCCGTAGGCGAGGTGAATGTAGTGAACAGGATGAAAGAGGTAAACGCGGTGATCGGCGGGGAAGGAAACGGCGGGATCATTCTGCCTGAATTACACTACGGACGGGACGCCCTGGTAGGTATCGCGTTGTTTCTAACACACCTGGCCAATACACAAAAAAGCATCAAACAGTTAAGAAGCTTATACCCCGACTATTTCATCAGCAAAAACAAACTGGAACTGGAGAAGGGCATAGACACCGGCGATATTTTCGAAAAAATAAAGAACAAATACAAAAGTCAGCCGGTGAATACGGAAGACGGATTGAAGATAGAATTTGACAATGATTGGGTACACCTGCGCACCAGCAACACGGAACCCATTATACGCATATATGCGGAAAGCAATTTTGAATCTACAGCCAATAATATTGCCATGCGGCTTATGATGGATATCAAGGAATTGCAATAATTGATTTCTTCCGCGTCTGTAAATAACAAATCAATTGACCCGTGGGGAACCGTATTTATTTCGATAATGCCGCTACTACCAAACTGGATCCCACTGTGCTGGAGGCCATGCTGCCGTATATGACTGAAAAGTTCGGGAATCCTTCTTCCATATATTCCTATGGAAGAGAAAGCAGGCTGGCGATTGAAAACGCCCGTAAATCGGTTGCCCGTCTGCTGCATGCGCATCCCGCAGAAATCTTCTTTACCAGCGGCGGAACGGAAAGTTCCAACACTGCCATAGCAGCATCGGTGGAAGACCTCGGTTGCGTAAGAATTATCACGTCCCCTATCGAACATCATGCGGTTTTGCACGCTGCCGACCACCAACTTACACGCGGCAGGGTGGAGCTGCGGATGGTGAATATCCTGCCCGATGGGCATATAGATATCAACCATTTGAAGCTATTGCTGGCAAATGATTCCCGCAAAACGCTGGTGAGCCTGATGCATGCCAACAACGAAATAGGCAATATGATCGACCTGCAGGAAGTAGGTGAAATCTGCAAGGCTCATGGTGCTGTTTTTCATTCCGACACGGTACAAACAGTCGGACATTTTCCTTTTGACCTCAGGAATACACCGGTGGACTTTATTACAGGCTCCGGGCACAAGTTTCACGGACCGAAGGGCGCAGGACTTTTGTACATCAATGAAAATGTGAAGATCAGCCCATTCATTCATGGTGGATCGCAGGAAAGAAATATGCGGGCAGGCACCGAAAACCTTTATGGCATAGTAGGCTTTGCCAGGGCGCTTGAAATGGCCTATGACAACTTCGAAAATGAAAGTGAATACATCCGGGGTATTAAGCTGTACCTGCATCAACAGCTTCTATCCAATATACACGATGTTGAGTTCAACGGCGATCCGTTGGGCAGAAGCCTGTATACGGTGTTAAACGCCAGTTTTCCCAAAACAGAAAGATCAGAAATGCTCCTGTTCAACCTGGATATCAATAATATTTGTGTTTCCGGCGGAAGCGCCTGTACCAGCGGCGCGGACATTGGTTCGCACGTGATCAGGACATTCAACGACAACCCGGACAGAATATCCGTTCGTTTTTCCTTCAGCAAGTACAATACAAAAGAGGAAGTGGATATGGTAGTGAAAGTATTGAAAGAACTGTTATAAGTGATAAAATATTCCATGGTACAACAATAATCAACGTTCCATAGCAGTTTTAACAATTCTGAATCAAGATAATGACTAAAATTATTCATTTAATAACGCCTCCTTGTTAATTTTGCCATTGTGAAAAAAGGATTAACCGTCATATTAATAATGGTATTCGGGCTTGCCAGTTTCGGGGTAAGCATTAACTACCTGTATTGTTGCGGGGACCTTGCGGAAATAACCGTTTCCGTGAATACACAGCATGATGAATGTGGCATGATGATGGACGACGAGGATAGCAAGTGTTGCGAAAATGAATCGGTTACCTTAAAAGTTTCACCAGACCAGGCGCCCTCCTTCCAGCAGGACTACCAGTTTCTGCTGTTGCTGACTACCGCTGTTATACCGGAATTATACTACGTTTTATTTGACCATAACAACCTGAAGGTCCTCCCGCAGTATGGCAACTTACCGCCTCCGTTGAATCCGGACAGGACCGTATTACACGCCAACTTTAGAATTTGATATAAGTAGTTTCCAAACGATTCAATCAATCTTTGAAAATACTTATACCAAGTTTTTATGCATAAACTCATATTATCGATCATTATACTGTTGCCCTTATCTCTTTTTGCTCAGGATACACCACTTACAACCACCTCCTTTTTTGTATCCGGCAACTGTGGGATGTGTAAACAGAGAATTGAAAAAGCGGCAAAAGACGCGAAAGCAAAAACCGCTGTCTGGGACATGAAGACCGGTATGCTTACCGTAAGCTTCGACCCTGTAAAGACAACACAGGAACAAATACAGAAAAAAATAGCCGAATCAGGGCATGACAACGGCGATTACAAAGCCGACGACGAAGTGTACAAAAATCTGCCGGACTGCTGCTGGTATGACCGTGATTCCCCCGGAACGGCTGGCGAAAAAAACCAACATACGGTTACCGGTGTGGTATTGGAGGAAACGGTAAAAGGAAAGTTCAACCCCATTCCGTTTGCCACCATCAGCAACCTGCATTCGGAGGAAACCGCCATAACCGACAGTTCAGGTGTTTTTACCATCCATACTGAAATACCCGCACAACTGTTGATCAGTTATGTAGGGTTTGAGCCGGATACTATCCGGTTAAACAGCAGCGGCAACCTGACCATCATCCTGAAGAGCGCGGAATCCGGTAAGCTGAAGGAAGTGGTGATCCTGGCGAGAAATGAAAAGACCAGGGTTTCTGCTTTCAGCACCGTAAATACATTGCGGCTGGGCGCTGAAGAACTCAGCAAAGCCGCCTGCTGTAATCTTTCCGAAAGCTTTGAAACCAGCCCTTCCGTGGATGTAAGCTATAGCGATGCCGTAACGGGCTTTAAGCAAATTCAGTTGCTGGGTCTCTCGGGTAACTATACACAATTACTTACAGAAAATATACCGGAGATCAAAGGGCTTCCCGGGAGTTACGGACTTACTTTTATACCGGGTCCCTGGATAGAATCCATCCACCTTACCAAAGGCATCGGATCGGTGGTGAACGGGTATGAAAGCATTGCCGGGCAGATAAATGTAGAAGAAAAAAAGCCGGATGATTCCGAAAGACTCTACATAAATATGTATGCCAACAATATGGGAAGACTGGAGGCCAATATCAATACGGCGCATAAGCTCAACGACCAGTGGAGCACGGCCCTGCTCACCCATATGAATGGTGTAACCATGAAAAATGATTTCAACAAAGATGGCTTTCTGGATATGCCGTTGGGACGCCAGTTCAACCTCATCAACCGGTGGAAATATGCGAACCATAACGGTTGGGTAGGCCAGTTTGCGATAAAATACCTGAACGACGACCGGACCGGCGGGCAACTGGATTATGATAAAAAAATAGACCGGCTCTCCACCCACCGGTATGGGTTGGGGCTGCGTGCGGAACAATATACCGTATCCGGTAAGCTGGGGTATGTGTTTCCCCGTTACAAATACAAAAGTCTCGGGTTAGTGGTGTCCGCCAGTCAATACAACAACAACGCCTATTACGGGCTTACGCAGTATAGCGGCAAGCAAAAAAACCTGTATGCGAATTTCATATACCAGTCGATTATTGGTAACACCAATCACAAATACAGAACCGGTTTGAGCTTCAGCAATGAGAACTACAAAGAGGTTTTCAACCTTCAACATTTTTCCCGGAATGAAATTGTTCCGGGCGCTTTCTTTGAATATACCTACACCTATCCCGAAAAATTTACAGCGATAGCCGGGGTAAGGGTGGATAAGCACAACCTATACGGTATGGTGACTACCCCGCGAATACACCTGAAATACGATTTTGCTCCCCAGACAAATCTCCGGTTCAGCGCCGGCTCCGGATTCCGGGTGGCCAATATTCTTGCTGAAAATGCCGGCGTATTTGTCAGCAACCGGCAACTTGAGATACTGCACCCCACCAATCAACATGGCTTTGGCCTGAACCCCGAAAAAGCATGGAACTATGGATTGAATTTCATTCATAATTTCAGACTGAACGACAGAAAAGGCAGCCTTGCCCTGGACCTGTACCGCACCACATTCACTTCGCAAACGGTAGCGGACCTGGATGCCAGCCCCCGGACAATTTTGTTTTACAACCTGTCGGGCAGATCATATTCCAACAGCTTTCAAACCGAGATCAACTACGAGCCCTTCAAAAAGTTTGATGTCCGTCTGGCATACCGGTGGCTGGATGTAAAAACGACCTACCAGGGCAGCCTGCTGGAAAAACCTTTTACCGCCAGGCACAGGGCCTTCATCAATCTTGCCTACGAAACCGCCGATAAATGGAAATTTGACTATACCGTTCAATGGATCAGCCGGAAGAGGATCCCATCCACTGCCGCAAACCCCGTTGCATACCGGATGCCGGATTATTCTCCATCCTTCATTCAAATGGCAGCGCAGGTCACTAAAGTATTCAGTCCCAAATTTGAGTTGTATGCCGGCGGTGAAAACCTGACGGGGTTCATTCAACGATACGCGATCATCGATGCGCAGAACCCCTTTAGTCAGTACTTTGACGGATCAATGACCTGGGGACCTGTTCTCGGCAGAATGATATATATCGGAACAAGAATAAAGATATAGTGACGGGAAAACCTATAAGGTCTTGCAGCCCGGCATATGGCTACCCTGCAAGGCCTTATATGGTTCATTTATTGTCTAAAATAGAGGTTTGCAGGGGTCCCAAAGACAATTTTTTACTTTCACTATCTGTCGATGGAAATGCTGACCTTCTATTGACAGGCGACAGGGATTTACCAGAGCTGGGGAAATTCGGCGGAACAACAATCATAACAATTTCCGGCTTTCTTCAGGACAGGTAGTAGATTTCCGGCGTTAAAATCATGTATAATAACGACAAAAGCTTTGTCACTTATTTTTTCTCACAGATAACACAGATTGCACAGATTGTCTATTCTTTTATCTGTGACCATCTGTGGGATCTGTGAGCCATTTTCCCGCCATTGGTGTTCGTGAGTAGGTAATGAGGGAGGCATCACCAACAACATGATGAGGGTTAAACAGCAAGCTACACTTACTGCCGTAGCTGCAATACAATTGTCGTCACATAACAGTAAAAGAGGCTGTCAACATAGAAGACAGCCTCTTTTATCAGATAAATATAACAACCAAATCACTCGATTCAGAAGTATTCAGCAATACTCTGTAAGTACATATTTACAGGTTCATAAAGGATCAACCGCCATAGCCGGGGTTTTGCACCAACGCCCCTTTACTGGCATCAACTTCCCGCTGGGGAATAGGCAGCACCAGTTTGGGCGCATTGTATGCATGTCCGTCCACCGTTAACTTCAGTCTTTTAGCATCATGAATAGCATGTCCCTCATGCGCCAGCTCCAGTTTTCTTTCAAGCAGTATATCAGCCAGTGTAAGGCTTCCCAGTTCAGGCAACCCTCCATGAGTGGTCCTTATCAGGTTGACATCATCCAGTGGGTCGTCTCCTACCGAAGTACCCAGCCGGAAGTTCGCTTCTGCCCTGGTGAGATACATTTCCGCCAAACGAACAATAGAAAGGTTCATATATTGCATCTTCCATTTTCCGCTCCGGAAAGAACCGGAACCTTCCGTATTTCCCTCTCCCTGGTAAAAAAAAGCCAATCGAGCGTCGCCCGGCGTATATAAATTGAGATGTTTCGGAAGAATGGTCACATCACCTGTCCTTCCTCCATACTTGGTTATGGACCAATAGAGGTGCATATCATTCGCCCCGTCCTGCGAGCTTACCACGATCTGGAAAATGCCCTCCCTGGAATTATTGCTGTTAAAAGCAGCGGCGTATGACGAAGCCAGCACGAACTCATTATAGCCGATCACTCTGTTGGCAGCATCCCTGGCACCCGGATAATCCTCCTGCTGCAGATACACCCGGGACAATATTGCGGCAGCAGCCGATTTCTGGGCATAGAAACCATTTTTGGCAGGCAACAGTGATTCTGCCTCCGTAAGGTCGTTAATCACCTGGGCATACACCGCCGCCACTGTGTTCCTGGGAACATAGGACTCCTCTGTAATGGCACGGGTGGGGATAAGCACGATAGGCACGCCCAAATTAGTAGCAGCGCTGCCGTCCGAATAAGGCAGTGCAAATAACCTTACAAGCTCAAACAAAGCTGTTCCTCTCAAAAACAACGCCTCTCCTTTAACGCGGTTTTTGTCCGCATCATTTACCACATCTATCGCGCTTAGGATGTTATTGGCAATATTAATTATATCGTAACCCCTTGTCCAACTGTCCCTGACAAAACTATTGGTAACAAGGATGTTTTTATTCCATACTTCCCTCGGCTGGTTATAAGTACCCTCCCACCTGATCTCACCATCTGCCGCCAGTAATTCGGAGTACAACAGCAGGTCGCCACCCAAAAAAGAACCCGCACTTAATGCGTCGTAAGCACCGTTGAGCACTTTCTTTATTTTACCGTCATCGGAAAGCGCCAGGTCTTCACTGATACTTTGCTGGGGCTCTATCTGCAGGTCTTTATCGCAAGCTGTTAGTGCCATTGCCGATAAAGCTATTATTATGATATGTTTTTTCATATTGAAATAAATTATTTGTTTTATTAAAATCCAAGGGTCAAACCAAATGTCACTGACTTGATTTGAGGCGCAGAATAGAAGTCGCCACCCTGGTTTCTGTTGCCGGCACGGTAGTCGGAGTTCACTTCCGGATCCCAGCCCGGATACTTCGTAAATGTCAGCAGGTTTACCCCGGCGACATAGGCTCTTATGGAAGACATCTTCAACCGGTCGGTAATACTGCGGGGTAATGAATATCCTAAAGTGAGCGTTTTGAGGCGTATATAAGTACCGTCGTATACGTAGCGGCTGGAGGCTCCCGTACCGTTGCTGTAGTAAAACCTTGCCTGCGGAACATCGGTAATATCGCCGGGCTTTTGCCAGCGTCTTAACTGGTCGATGGTCTGGTTATCGAACCAGTCCGCCCCCGTTGACATAAAACCGCCCGCGCCATTCTGTATCTGGTTACCAAATACTCCCTGGAACAGGAAAGCCAGGTCAAACCCTTTGAACTTTACGGTATTATTGAACCCGGCAATGTAGTCGGGGTTGGGATTCCCTACCACAAAATCACCCGCTTCATTATAATCATTGGTGGTCGTTTTACCATCTTCCTGGTACCATAATGCATCCCCGTTGGCCGGATCTACACCGGCGTATTTCGGTCCGTAAAATACACCGATTGATTCGCCTACGATCAGGGAGTTCAGGTACCTTCCGTCGTTGCCGGGAATCTTCTTTTGATCACCATCCAGTTTTTCTATTTTATTCCTGTTATAGGAGATGTTTACACCGGTTGTCCAGCTAAAAGCTTTGCCGGTTATGATATTGGCATTGATCACCAGTTCCACGCCCTTATTGCTCATGGAACCGATATTGAGGGTTTGGGTAGTAAACCCGGAAGTGCCGGGTATGGGCACATTATAGATCAGGTCTCTTGTTAACCGGTTGTAGTAATCCAGTTCGCCGGTGATCCTGTTGCCGAAAAAGCCGAAATCCACTCCTATGTCATACTGATCAGATTTTTCCCATTTCAGCAACGGGTTGGGAAGCTGTGTGGGGGTCAACCCGGAAGTACCATTGTATTTGGCACCGGCCCAGAGTCCCAGGTGGGCAAAATCCCCGAATCCATCGGCGTTACCGGTGAGCCCCCAACTGGCTCTCAATTTCAGGAAGCTCAACGCTTTGGAATCAGCTAAAAAATTCTCGTTGGAAAGGATCCAGCCCGCCGATACCGCGGGGAAGAATCCATAACGACTGTCCAGCCCAAAAGCGGAAGAGCCGTCTATCCTGCCGCTCAGGTTCAACAGGTATTTGTCAGCGAACTTATATCCTGCCCTCGCAAAATAGGAAAGAAAGGACCGTTGCGTTCCGGTTGAAGAACCTCCTGTGATCTCCCCTGCGCTGGCCAACCGGTTCAGTTCATTTACCGGGAAGTCCTGTCCTTCTACCCATGCTCTTTCAGATTCATATTTCTGAAAAGACATACCAGCGGTCAGGTCCAGGTCGTGTGAACTGCCGAAAGTTTTATTGTAATTAAAATAATTGTTGGTGTTATAGTTTACTGATTTATACCAATCAGCGCTTCCAAAACCATTTATACTGGCGCCTGTTAATGAAAGCGGTCCGCCGTAATAATTATCCGTTTGGTTCTGTATATCAAGGCCCAGCTCTGTTTTGAATACCAGGTGGTCAATGATCTTATAATTCAGGTACACATTACCCAGGTTCCTGAAATTGACAGATGACCTTTTTACATTGTCAATTTCCAACAGGCCATTGTAATAGGTCGTAACAGGCGTGTTATATAAATTACCGTTCTGATCATGGGTTGGTGTAATAGGCGCCAAGGCAATCATCTGTAGGGGGTTCTGGAACCCGTTATCAAGGGTTATCCGGTTTGTTTTGGTACGGGTAAGCCCGAAATTCACCCCTATATTCACTTTTTTGCTTACCTCGTGGTCTACATTTACCCTGCCGGATACCCGCTGGAAGAAGTTATTGATCAGGATACCATCCTGGTCGCTCACACTTCCGCTGATATAAAAACGGGTTTTATCATTTCCTCCCTGGGCGTTTACATCCACTATTTTGGTGCGGGACTTATCATTGTAAGCCAGCTTTTCCCAATTCGTATTGGTTTCGCGGTTCCTCCAGTCGGACCAGCCGGAATACCTGGTAAACCTGTTTTCCACGTACTCCAGCCAGGAGTCTTCGTACTCATCAGGGTCGAGGGGATTGATACCATCAATATTATCGGCGTTTATAGCAGCTTCCCTGAACAGTTCTACATACTGCTGAGCATTTAGGAATTCCCTGTTGTTAGTAGGTTTGTTAAACCCGTACTGGGCATTTACATTGATGCGGGTTGCACCTGCTTTTCCCTGTTTGGTAGTGATCAACACCACTCCATTGGCGGCTCTTGAACCATAAATAGCGGCGGCTGACGCATCTTTCAGTATCTCAAAAGACTCCACATCATTAAAATTGATATCCGGGAGCGAACTGCCCGAATTGGCGCTTTCGGCGATCGGGATGCCGTCTATTACGTACAGCGGTGAATTGGAAGCGGAAATAGAACCGCTACCTCTTACCCGCACTTTTACTCCTTCTCCTACCCTGCCGCTATTTGACTCTACAAACACGCCTGCCGCACGCCCCTGTAAAGCCTGGTTAAAGTTGGCTACCGGCGTATAAGCTATCTCTTCTCCTTTTACCCGGGCAATATTGCCTGTAAGGTCTTTCTTGATCTTGGTTCCAAAGCCTACTACCACCACTTCGCTTAAAGCGGACTGGCTTGCTTCCAGGCGGATATTGTCCAGATCGGCGGTGACAGGCAGTTCCAGGGTTGTAAAACCGATAAAGCTTATTACAAGAGTGCTTACGGAAGAAGGAACACTGAACTCGAAAGTTCCGTCAGGCTCGGTGACGGTGGCTACCGTGGTTCCTTTTGCAATAATGGTGGCACCGGCAATAGGAGATCCGTCTATTGCGTCCGATACCTTTCCTTTAACGAGCTTGGATTGCGCCAGGGTTGTATTCGCTATTAGCAACAATACTCCCATGACGAAAAGTTTTCTTAGTTTTCTCATGATGCAATTAAATTTGTTAAAACAAATTTAACGAATCAATTGCATAGCAAATCTAACTATGTAAGTTTTTTTGGTATTCACCTATAAATGTAAGATTAAATTAAGTTTATATTATACATGACGTAAGCAGGTTACTCGCAGCATTTCCAACATATTAAATTTAATAAAATCTAATATTAAGTTTATTAACCCCTATTTTTCGGCATAAAAAAAAGACATCCGTTCAGATGTCTTTTTTATGTTTTATTTTATACCAGTAGCTAAACTATCTTCTGTTCGAGTAGATCAGTATATATTGCACCAGGGTAACCAACGAGGCGATAGCAGCTACCACATAGGTCATAGCAGCCCATTTGAGGGCGTCTTTTGCCTGCGGGTATTCCTGTGTATTGGTAACATTGGTATGCTGCAGCCAGGCCAAAGCCCTTTTGCTGGCGTCAAATTCCACCGGTAAGGTCACTACGGAAAAAAGGGTAGTTAAGGCGAAAAGTATAATACCGATCAGCAATAACTGGGGAAACACTTTGATTAACAGGATCCCGCCGATCAATATCCATTGTACCATTGATGAGCTAAACTGCACTATCGGAACCAGCCTGCTCCTGAGCATCAGCCACCTGTAAGAAGTGGCATGCTGTACGGCGTGGCCGCACTCGTGCGCCGCTACCGCCGCAGCCGCTACCGACACGCCATTATAAACATCCGGGCTCAGGTTAACCGTTTTGTTCAGGGGGTTGTAATGGTCGCTTAAAAACCCGTTTGAACTGGTAACCGCCACATCATATATGCCATTTTCTTTTAACATCTTCTCGGCAACTTCTTTCCCGGTCAAACCACTACCCAAACGCATCTTGCTGTAGCGCATAAACTTACCCTTCAATTGCATGCTAACCAGCATACTGATACCCACAAAAATTAAAGAAACTATCCAAATTGATCCCATGGTGTGTTTTTTAGTTTATAACATCAAACTTATCACCATTTTAGGTTTTTACCATGATTTGACAGGGATTATTCACCCACACAGACGTTTTGTCCTATATATAATAATTCAATAAATATAACCGCCAAATTGACAAATCGACAAACAAGCTGTTCAGGGAAATAGAAAAATCAATTTATTGATAACCAACTGATTACAGAGTATAACAAGCCCAAATCAGCTCAAAAAAGTTATCAACAAAACCCAAAATTAATTTTGTTATGTTTGAGCAATTTGTAATTTAGTGCAAGAATTTAATGGGTTAGTAAGTACTAAAGGGTCAGCGAAAGTTGGCCCTTTTTACTTTTCTCTCTTCACACCATTTTAAACAGGCTGCCGGGTAATTTTATTTTTTGATGAGAGGAATTCCGACAACAAAATAAATCGAATTTAGTATCAGTTGAGGCCTGTCATTTTATTCATTTCCTTCTCTAACTATTTACAACTATTCATCACGTACCTTTAACCGATGAGCAAAATTAAAACCGCTTTTTTTTGCAGTAACTGTGGATATGAATCCGCAAAATGGACCGGAAAATGTCCCTCCTGTAATGAATGGAATAGTTTTATAGAAGAGATCATAGAAAAAAACGACAAAGCAAATAAAGGATGGAAGGGATACGGTGAGAAAACTGATGGGGTAAAAACAATCGCTTTACACGCGGTAGCCGGAGGTGAAGAAAAAAGAATCGTTACTCCTGATGCGGAACTGAACAGGGTACTGGGGAACGGTATTGTTTCCGGCAGCATTGTGCTGGTAGCGGGAGAACCCGGTATCGGCAAGTCAACATTATTCTTACAAAACGGGTTGCAACTGAAAAACATTGTAACGCTTTATATCAGCGGTGAAGAAAGCGAGCAGCAAATTAAAATGCGGGCAGACCGGCTGGGAATACAGAACGACAACTTCTACCTGCTGACGGAAACTTCTACGCAGACAATTTTCCAGGAAATAAAAAAACTGAAACCGCAACTTGTAATTGTAGATTCGATCCAGACCCTGCATTCTCCCTATATCGAATCTTCCGCCGGAAGTATTTCGCAAATACGGGAATGTGCTGCCGAGTTTCAACGCTTTGCCAAAGATACCAACACCCCGGTCTTCCTGATAGGACACATCACAAAGGAAGGGAATATTGCGGGGCCTAAAATACTGGAACACATGGTAGATACCGTGCTGCAGTTTGAAGGGGATCAACACTACGCATACCGGATACTACGCACACTTAAAAACCGTTTCGGCTCAACCTCGGAACTGGGCATTTATGAAATGACCGGCGCCGGAATGCGCCCCGTTTCCAATCCATCGGAAATACTGATCACGCAAAAAGAAGAGCAGTTGAGCGGTATTGCTATTGCCGCCATGCTGGAAGGTCAGCGGCCATTGCTGGTAGAAGTGCAAACCCTGGTTACCCAATCGGTTTACGGTACTCCGCAGCGAACCAGCAGCGGTTTCGATCTGCGAAAGTTGCAGCTATTATTGGCCGTACTGGAAAAAAGAGGAGGCTTTCATTTCGGCATGAAAGATGTATTTGTAAATATTGCCGGCGGGCTTAAAGTGGAAGACCCTTCTGTAGATCTGGCCCTCGTAAGCGCCTTATTGAGTTCTTACGAAGACATTCCCCTCAATCAGCATATTGCTTTCGCCGGGGAAGTAGGACTTAGCGGAGAGATCAGGGCCGTCAACAGGATTGAGCAACGGATCGCTGAAGCCGAAAAGCTGGGGTTTGAAAAAATAATCATCAGCCGGTATAATCAAAAAGGGTTGGGGAAACAGTCTTTTAATATTGAGGCTGTCAGCCTTAGTCGTGTGGACGAGTTATACAAATACCTCTTTTAATGAACTGCCCATGCTGAAACCTGTTGTCACCGGCATCATGCAACTGCTTTTCCCCCGATTGTGCAACGGGTGCGGCAGCGATTATATTACAGGCACACATCTTTTGTGCGTAAAATGCTTTGAACGGGTGTACCCTACCGGGTTTACCGACCTGCCCGGCAACCCTGTAGAAAAAATGTTATGGGGAAGGCTGCCGGTAAAAGCTGCCACAAGCACTTACTTTTTTGCAAAGGATTCGCTGATACAAAACCTGATTCATCAATTTAAATACCGGAACAATAAAGCATTGGGTATCTACCTGGGTGAACTAATGGGCTCCGTGTTTTCGGCTTCTGTGCGATACAGCCAACCGGATGCCCTGGTGCCGCTTCCATTATTTATTGATAAAGAGAAAAAACGGGGATACAATCAGTCCGTTCTTTTGTGCGAAGGCATAGCCACAGTATTAAAAGTACCGGTAATAGACAACGCCGTAAAAAGAATAAGACATACCTCCACACAAACCCATAAGACGCGGATGGAACGATGGCAGAACGTGGAAGGTGTTTTCTATGCCCCCGCTCGGGACAGTCTGAACGGCAGGCATATTTTGCTGATAGATGATGTAATTACCACAGGCGCCACAATGGAAGCTTGTGGCAACGCGATACTGGAGGATATCAAAAACGTGGAAATCAGCGTGGCAACACTTGCGTGCGCCGCCTTTTAAAACAAACCCCGGATGAAGGAAAAACTGGCGTCAATATTATTTGTCATTCTTTTTGCAACAGTATACCCCGGTTGTGGCAAACAAGGGTATATCACCCACCCCGGTGCAACGATATCGGTAACCGACAGCATCCGCTTTGATACCATATTCACCAGCATCGGATCTGTCACCCGTTTTTTTACGATCATAAATACCAACAACCAGAAACTCAAACTAAATACAGTACGCCTGATGGGCGGCAGCCAGTCTCCCTACAAAATAAATATAGACGGCATACCGGGCGAAGCGGTGCATAATATAGACCTGGATGCCGGAGACAGTCTTTACGTTTTTGTGTCGGTTACCATTGATCCCGGTTCCGCCCTCACCCCTTTCCTGATTAAAGACAGTATTGAAATCAGTTATAACGGCAATCAACATTACACCCAACTGGAAGCCTACGGTCAGAACGCTCATTTTTTAAGCAACCATGCCATAACAACCGATACCCAATGGGAAGATGATCTTCCGTATGTAATTTCCGGAGGGCTATATATTGCTGAAAATGCCATGCTTACCCTGGAAAAGGGTTGCAGGATCTTTTTGCATGCCAATGCGCCGGTATTGGTAGATGGCAGCCTCCGGATAAATGGTACGCCGGAAGAAAAAGTTTATTTCCAGGGAGACAGGCTGGACCGCGGATACCGGGACCTGCCGGCCTCCTGGCCGGGAATTATCCTGAACGAGCAGAGCCACAGCAACATTTTTACAAACACTGTTATCAAAAATGCTTACCAGGCGATCATCGCAGTGGGACCCTCGCCCAATGCCCAACCCAAACTGCAACTATATCAATGCGTCCTGGATAATATTTATGATACCGGTATACAGGCACTGGCCTCGGAAATAAACGCCGTTAACTGTTTGATCAGCAATTGTGGTGCAAACATCCACCTGGCGGCGGGTGGCAGTTATACGTTCACTCACTGTACTATCAGCAGTTTCAACAATATATATTTTAGTCATACACGCCCGCTGGTCTATATAAGTGATTCCTATGAACAGGTAACCGGAAATTCCCTGTATGTATTATTCAGAAACAGTATTATCTGGGGCGGAGACGGCGCGGTAGAAAATGAACTGGTAACCGAACGGAAAGGCAACACGGTTTTCGATATTCGACTGGAACATACCCTGTACGGCAATCAAAAAGAAATACCCACGGCAGAACTGATCAACAGCATTGCCAATAAAGATCCCTTATTTGACAGCATCAATGCGACCAGACGCCATTTCGATTTCCGGTTGAAAAACAACTCACCGGCTATAGGAGCCGGTATGGACGCAGGTATCAGTATCGACCTGGACAACAAACCCAGGAGCGGCACGCCGGACCTGGGATGTTATGAAAACCCGTAATGCATCACCCGGGGATATGCTTATCATAACAGGCAAACAGGTTATCGCCGGCCCTTTTTATGTTTTCAGCCAACTCTTCTAAAAAAATAATCGCAGAAACAGGTATTATTTTATAAATTGCTATTGTTATGACCACGGTATGGCGCAGCCATATTGATTATAACAGCCAAACGATTGCATGAGAAAACAGTCCTGTCATATCAAAAGCCTGTTGGAACGTATCAGCGATGGCGATCCGGACGCGTACAAGCAACTCTATTATCTTCTGTTCAATTCACTATATAAATTCGCCCTGTCCATTATACAATCCAGGCAACAAGCCGAGGAAATAGTCTCCGATGTATTTGTTAAGCTCTGGATGGTACGCCAGTCCCTCACCGGGATAAAAAATCCCTCTGTTTACCTGTACACCAGTGTACGGAACAGGGCATTGGATTACCTGCGCAAGGATCGAAGCCACACGATCGTACACTTATCGCCCCAGGACTGGGAAGACAGTCTGATAGAACTGAAAGATCCTTCTGACTACTGCATTTCCTCCGACCTGATGAAAAAAATAAATGCCGCCATCAACCAGTTACCTCCTCAGAGTAAGGTCATTTTCAGGCTGGTGAAGGAAGATGGTCTTTCCTACAAACAGGTAGCGAAGATCATGGAAATTTCTCCTCTTACCGTACGGAACCAGTTGTCCATCGCAGTCAGGAAAATCGGGGAGATCCTCCCCGGGTACATATACGAAAAAAGTACTGTCGGAAAAGAGAAAGCCTAGTTCGGGACCTTTGTATTTCTTTTTTAAAAAAATCCGCGAAACTCATTGGTACATTCTTCCATGTACACCCGTCTGTATAAGATGTATAGATGATCAATTATGAATGAACAACGCTTCTGGGAACTTGTAAGTTTAAAACTGAGCCGGGAGGCCTCCAAAGAGGAACTGACCGAGTTGGAAACGCTGTTGTTTCAGCACCCTGAAATGGCATTACAAGTGGATGTGATTGCCGGTATATGGAACGAGAAAACACCCACCCCCGATCTTAGTTACTCATTTGAAAAACACCTGCAAAAACTTGAAAAGTTATCTGGTACAGACAGCAGTAACGAAAGTTACGAAATCCCCCCTTCTATAAGAAAAAAGCAGCCCCTGCAACGCTATCTCCTGCTTGCCGCAGCGAGTATTGCCATATTCTTCTTATTCAGGATCTTCTTTTTTTCAAATAGTGAAAAAATACCCCCCAACCGTGTTACCGCATTAAACACCATTACCGTTCCCAGGGGATCAAAAAAAACGATTGAACTGCCGGATGGCACTAAGGTATGGCTGAATGCGGACAGCAGACTGGAGTACAACGAACTTTTTGAATGCGATCTGCGGGAAGTGACACTGGAAGGAGAGGCATTTTTTGATGTGTGGAAAGACTCCTGCCGGCCATTTGTTATTCATACCAGTGCGATAGATATTACGGTGCTGGGTACCAGTTTCAATGTAAGAGCCTATAATAATGAAAACGAAACAGAAACATCTCTCGTAACCGGAAAAGTTGAAATTGTTGTCAAAAACAATCCGGAAAAAAAGATCATCCTCCGGCCCAATGAGAAACTGGTTATTATGAACAATGCATATGCCGACAGTTTGAAGAATACCCAAAAGGCAGATGATCTGCTGATCGTAAAAACCATGCGTAAAGACCCGGTGTACAATGCCGTACCGGAGACTATGTGGATAGACAACAAACTGGCGTTTGACGGGGAAAAACTGGAGGAGGTATGTAAAAAGCTGGAACGATGGTATAATGTAGCTATCCTGATAAAGGATGAGAGCCTGAAGGAGGAAGTGTACACAGCCATATTTGAAGGAGAAACATTACTGAATGTTTTAACGGCACTAAAGATTTCTGCAAGGATAGATTTTGAAATTCAGGAAAACATAATAAACATTTTCAGAAATCCAAACGACAATAATTAATCCATTTTTTAAACCAAACTATTGCTGTATGAAACGAGTAACATAACCAGGCGGAATAAAAAAAGGCGGAAGATGTTCCCGCATCCCCCGCCGAACAAAGAAAAAACCGCATGCTGAATGCGGCATTCCTTCATATTAAATCTATATGCAAAGTATGAAAAAAAATGCATTTGCACCTGCAAAAAAGTGGGTAAATAGTTATTTTAAATACCTTATAATGACTAAAATTACCTTGATATTAACCATTATCTTTTCAACACAATTGTTCGCGGAAGGCCGGGGTCAAAACGTAACTGTAAAATTTGAAAGAATTGAACTCAAAAAAGCGCTGAAAATCCTTGAAAATCAGAGTCCTTATCGTTTCGTATACAAAGATGATGTGCTGTTAAAATGGCCCAAAGTAAGCATCACAGCGTATGACAAGCCGCTTACAACCGTATTAGACAAGTTGTTAGAAAACACCACTTTACAATACCAGAAAGTAGGCAATACCTTACTGGTGCTGAGCAATGTTGCCAACAACAATCACCGGGCGGCTGATATTCCCATGGCGGTAACGGTAAGAGGCAGGGTTCTCGGGATAACCGGCGAACTGCTTCAGGGGGTAACAGTAATGGAAAAAGGAACCACCAACGGTACTTCCACCAATGCGGAAGGCGCCTTTTCCATAGACGTGACAACGGATAAAGCCATATTGGTATTCAGCTATGTAGGTTATAAAACCCAGGAAATATCTGCGGCAGGCAAAACCAGCCTGGATGTGGTAATGGAAGAAGATGCGGAAAGCCTGCAGGATATTGTGGTAGTGGGGTATGGTACCGTACGGAAAAAAGATGTTACCGGTTCCATCGTATCCCTGCAAGCCAAAGACTTTAACCAGGGTATCAATGTTGCCCCCGATCAACTGATACAGGGCAAAACGCCCGGTGTAATGGTTATTAACAATACCGGTCAGCCGGGAGGTTCCACTACCGTCAGGATCCGGGGAAACTCTTCCATAAGAGCAGGGAATAACCCCTTGTTCGTATTGGATGGTATTCCGTTGTCCGGCGGCTCCGCCCGCCCGGGTGGCAGTGGCGGCTTTGGTTCTGACGGAGGTAACCCCCTTACCTACCTGAACCCCAACGATATCGCCAGCATGGACATCCTGAAGGACGCTTCCGCAACCGCCATCTACGGTTCACGCGGCGCCAACGGGGTAGTGATCATCAATACCAAAAGAGGGGTAAGCGGCGATCCTACCATCAACGTTATGACCTCCGCCGGTATCTCCAACCTGCTGAGAAGACCGGAAGTATTAACGGGTGACCAATTCCGGGAAGCTACGAAATTTTATACGCCCGGCGATGCTGCCTCGGCAGACCACGGTGGTGATGTAAATGCCTTTGACGCCATTTCAAGGACAGCTTTCACCCAAAACCACAGTGTAGCCATGAGCGGTGGTACCGACAGGGGAAGATACCGTCTCTCTCTCGGATACCTGGATCAGGACGGTATCATCAAGAACTCCAATCTCAAAAAATTTACTGCTAATCTCAATTCCAGTTTTAAATTCCTGGAAAGCAAAAAACTGGGACTGGATGTAAACCTGTTTTTTACACAAACCAATGAGCAGATTGCCGCCATCGACGTGGGTGTAGGCTTTGAAGGCAACCTCATTTCGCAGGCGTTGAACTGGAATCCCACCCGTCCATTGCGGGATAATAACGGGGAACTGACCTGGGTAAGTTCCAATGTAATCAACCCACTGGCCACCCTGGAAGCCTTTAAAGACAGGGCCACCGTAAACACCATTATTGCCAACATCGCGCCCTCTTACAAGATAACAGACTACCTGGAATACAAAATGGCTTATAGCCTGACGAGGCAGGCAGGTTTGAGAACCGGTATGTACAACAGGTTACTGATCAATCCCACACATAATGAAAGAGGATTTGCGTTTATCGGTAACAACTCAAACACTGACCATCAACTGACCCATACGCTCAGCTTAAATAAGGACTTATCTGATAACTTAAATCTGAATGCAGTGGCAGGGTATGAATACCTGAGTTATGATTCCAGGTGGAATACAGCTAACGGAAACGGATACGCGGATGTTGGGCTGGACTTTTATGACTACCTGGGTTATTCAGTGGCGAACGCCAGGAATATCAACTCAAACCGTTCTCCTAAAAATGAGTTGCAATCAACATTCGTGAGAGTAGGTGTAAACTACCTAGACAAATATCTTCTTACCGGTACTGTAAGAAGAGATGGCTCCACTAAGTTTGGTGTAAACAACAAATATGCAAACTTTCCATCCCTGGCGTTCGCATGGAATATTTCAAATGAAGAATTCCTGAAAAGCAGTGCTTTTTCCAACCTGAAACTTCGGCTGGGATGGGGTAAAACAGGTAATAGCGAGTTTCCTTCCGGCGCATCCAGGAACCGCTATGTATTTGGTATGCAAAGCATCAGCCAGGCGAACTTCGGTAATCCCGACCTGAAATGGGAAACATCCGCCACTTATAACGCCGGTATTGATTTCGGTTTGTTCAGCAACCGGTTGACCGGTTCAATTGACTTCTTCCATAAAACAACCGTGGACGCATTGTTTGAAAGAACTATTGCGCAACCCGCGCCCAGCGGTAGAATTTGGGTAAACCTGGACGGAGAAGTAGTGAACAAAGGAGTTGAGATCTTACTGAGCGGCAATATCATCCAGGCAAGTGACTGGAACTGGAACCTGACGGCCAATGCAACATTTCTCAGCAACAGCGTAACCGGGCTACCGGGTTATTACGAAACTGCCACGCTCAGGGGACAGGGATTCTCCGGCGTAGTCGGTCAGAGAATGGTAAGCAACCAGCCCCTGAATGTATGGTACCTGGCCATTTTTGAAGGAATTGATCCTGCCACCGGTTTGAGCCAGTACCGCAGCCGGGATGGTCACGTTGGTACAGATGTGGATCCGGCACAGAATAAATTTTATGTGAACAGTCCCAACCCAAGAGCGCTGTTAGGTTTCTCAACGGATGTATCGTATAAAAGGCTTACCGCTACTTTAAATTTTAATGGTGCTTTCGGTCACTACCTGTTTAACAATACAATGGCAACGGTGTTGGGCATTAATAACCTCTCCGGTAAAAATATCTCTACCGAATTTTTCAAACCAGAATTAAAAGAACTGGTTTCCAACTCAGCAGCTCCTTCTACACGTTACCTTGAAAAAGGAGACTATATGAAGCTGGCAAACGCTACAATCAGCTACAGGGTTGGTAATATCGGCAGGGCGATAAAAAATGTGAATATCTCATTGACCGGTCAGAATATTTTTGTCCTTACAAAGTATAAAGGCTTTGACCCTGAAGTAAACACAGATGGCGGAACAGGCGGAATTCCTTCATTGGGTATAGAATACATTCCCTACCCTTCTGCAAGGAACTTCCTTTTGGGTGTAAACTTTTCTTTATAACCGTTAAATTAACTTATTATGAATACAACTAAGAAATTATACGCAGTATTCATTCTGGCACTCCTGTCTTTTTCCTGCACAAAGCTTAACGAGGAACTGAGAAGCAACCTGGAAGAAGGAGTGAGTGGCAGTGCCAATGCTGCTGAATTACTGATCAGCGCTTATTCAACATTGAATGGACCCTATCAGCACGATAACAGGTGGTGCCTTCAGGAGTTATCTACAGACGAAGCCATAGCACCCACCCGTGGTGGTGACTGGGATGATAATGGTATACACAGGGCTATACACCTGCATACCTGGAATGCCGATAATGGTTACATGAATAATACCTATAACCAACTGGGCACAGTGGTATTCCAATCTTCCAATGTACTCAAAAGCAATCCGTCTGCCCAACAGGCTGCAGAAGCGAGGTTCATCAGGGCGCTGGCATTACTGGATATGATAGACTTTTGGGGAGTTGCAGTGTACAGGGAAGACCTGGATGATTTCAGAGTGGACCCTATCGTGTTAGAAACCGAAGCCGGTCTGAACTTCATCATTTCGGAAATCAACGCCATCATGAACGATCTTCCCGGGTCCGGTCCCGCCTATGTTGCTAATAAAAATGCGGCGAGGGCTTTGTTGATGAAGCTGTACCTGAACAAAGGCGCTTTCCTGAACAAGGAATCACCCGGTTTTGCCGCGGAGGATATGAACAAGGTGATAGAGCTGGCGGATCAGATCACAGGATATACGATCTCCGCACCGGGCAAATACTTCGACAACTTCGCACCCGACAATGATGTAAAATCCACAGAGAACATTTTCACCCTCTACAACAAAGAAGGAGACAGGGGTGGAAATATCAGCAGGACCTATAATACAGTTTCCCACTATAATTTGAATCCGGGTGGGTGGAACGGATGGGCAACACTGGGAAGCTTCTATGACAAATTCACTGCCGGGGATGAAAGGAGAGGTATCAACTACCAATATCCTGCATTTAACCGTCCTAATCCCGCCAATGCGATCAATGTCGGCTTTTTAGCGGGACAGCAATATGATCAGACTACAGGAACGCCATTGATGGCCAGGAACCCATCCAGTGAGCCGTTGGTATATACTAAAGAAATCACCATCAGGACCTCCGGCAATACCCTGGAGACAGCCGGCATCAGGGTATTAAAATATCCTTACGACTATGTTTCTCTTAGCGGGCAGAAAAATAACGACTGGGTGGTATACCGTTATGCAGATGTACTCCTGATGAAGGCGGAAGCCATTTTAAGAGGAGGCACGGGAACAGTAGCCGATGCGCTGGCAATTGTCAACTCTATCCGTACCAACAGGGGCGTAGCCGATCTCCCCTCGCTGAACCTGGATGAACTGCTGGATGAAAGAGGCCGTGAATTATACTGGGAAGGCTGGAGAAGGCAGGACCTGATCCGTTTTGGAAAATTCTTAGGTACCTGGGTAACCAAGCCCAATCCGGGACAGCCGAAAGAGTTGTTATTCGCAATACCCAGCCAACAGATATCCGTGAATCCAAGCCTTAAACAAAACCCTGGCTATTAACAATAATATATTGTTTGGAATACAACCTCCGGTGTTCGCACCGGAGGTTTATTTTTTCTGATACTGTTTGCGCATCTCAACGTATTACACAGGTTTAATTTTTTTGACGTATGCGGTCACAATAGTACTTTCATTCTATGAAGTTCCTGTTTCTGTCCGTCGGCAAACCGCACGAAGCGTATGTATCCCGCGGAGTCGAAGATTTCACACAACGTATCAACCGGTATTATCCTGTTCAGTGGCAACTCATCCCGCCGCCTAAGAACGCGGCCGCATTACCGGACAATGAGCTGAAAAAACAGGAAGCGATACAAATAGTCGGGGTGATACAGGCAACAGATTTCCTCGTACTGCTGGATGAAAGGGGAAAACAATTTTCTTCAATAGAACTGGCGGATCTTATACAACAAAAAGCAGTAAGCAGTACCCGGAGAATTGTCTTTTTGATTGGCGGCGCCTATGGAGTGGATGAGCGCCTGCTTAAGCAGGCAGGACTGACCTGGAGCCTGTCAAAGCTGGTTTTTCCACATATGCTGGTGCGATTGATCCTGGCTGAACAGGTTTACCGGGCCTGTACGATCAGCCGGAACGAGCAATACCACCATGGTTGATTGCTGATTTATGATTTTGATTTTTTTCTGCGAATTTTCACGCTTATTCGTGCATCTGTGGCGATCAATTTCGCTTTTGCCATAAGTTCACACGGTTCCCCGGGTTACTGACCAGCCCTATTTTATCAGAAAGAATTTTTCCCTCTCCGTACCTAATGCCGCAAAATATTCTTTCAGGAAAAGCAACTGCTCATGGGTCCTTTTTTCCAGGGCTTCCAATTGCCGACTTAATGATTCGGTATTGTATTGATAATTTTCTGTTATTTGCCCGATACCGGCAATATGCAGCCTGGCATTGTCGATCAACCTTTTTACAGGATGCAGCATCTGCGCAATCGCCTCATCGCTTTTTTCAGGCAAAAACCGGTTGTTGCGGTAGTGAATAAAGTTATTAAAGACCTCCTTCGCTTTGTTCAGTTCCTCTACAGCGGCATTGTACAGGCGCATATCCTCCTCACCCGCTATTATCGCAATCTTCATCCTGTTGTAGGACTGCCAGGTTTTATACAAACTCCTGTTGATATGCATCTGCTTCATTCTTCTCTCTATGGAAATGAAACGTTGCAGGCTATCCTGCGCGAAAAATGTTTTAATGGAATCGTTGTAGTTAAAAGCGGCTTTTTTTCCCGGAGGTTTATATCCTATGGGTTCTTCCAGCAATTGCCAGATGGGATCGAACGGAAGGTGTGTTTGTGAAAAAAAAAGCGGGCTGCCTTTATAATACACAAGTTCGGGTCGTTGCACGGCATCCCAGGTGGGATCGCATAAATACCATTTTTCATTTAGCTGCACGGCTACCCAGCTATGGGCCGTATTACCGCCTATTTTTACCAGCCCGTGCACTACATAGGCTGGGATATCCATTTTTTGTGCAAGTTCGGCAAACAACGAAGCATAATGTTCACAAACCCCCTTCCTTCTTCTCAATACGGAGGCGATCTTTTCTTCGTGGGTTACCGCCTGATCGAAATAATAAGCGCTGTCTGTGCTGTACCGGATATTGGAAGTAACCCAGTTATAGGCAGCACGCAACCGGTCTTCCTTCGACTGATATCTTAGCTGTATCTGTCCTGCCAGGTCATCGGCTGTAATTGTCCCGGAATCGGGGGACCATACCTTTTGCACATCACTATTCCATTGCGCCCCCGCGGAAACACCCAACAGCATAACAAAGCAATATAACAGCCCTCTTTTCACAACCTAAATTTACCGAATTGAAATTTATTTTTCAAGAAACAGGGTATCTGTGATAGTAATGTTGATTCGGACCGGGAGTATTTGCAGGCATGCTGTATTTTACTCGTTGCCGTTCCAGATGTCATGGGTGGTCTTCCAACTGCCGTCAGCCTGTTTTTGGAGTATGTTGAGGTATTTTGCTGTTGAAACAATTGAATCTCCTCCTTTCTTTGGGAATAAGGTTACCCTGGCGAAGCCCCGGCCATAAGCTATATCACCTGACAGCTCCACTTCGTCATAGTGACTCTCGAGTTTCGTGTCATACTCGTCAAAAATTGACTGGTAATAGGACTTCACAGCATCCTTTCCCCGGAGAGCAGACTTTTCAGGGGCCATCAGCCACGCATCGTTGGTAAAATGTTCAGCAATGCCTTCAGCATTTCCTTCGTTAAAAGCTTTTGCCCTGGCGGCGCTTATTTCAGTAATTATTTTCTTTTCTTCTTCCTTTGAGACAGTATTACCAGCGCTGCAGCCCAGGAACAAAAATAGCATAAGCAAAAAACCCCAGTGCTTCCACATAATTCAAGCTTTAGAATTTGAGATCCAAAAATAGACAATAAATACCGCCGCTGGCAAAAAGCTGCTTATGATGGAAAAAATTAAAATGACTGATGTCCTCCAGGGTTTTCATCTCCTATACAACTTTCACGATACACCTTATGATTGGTTGGGAGTTAATGACCCGGAGCAATACATAACTCATCGACCTTGTAAGGTATGTATATATATTCTATGGTAAATTTTATTTAATTGATTCAAGCTGTCTTAGCCGGATTTCCAAAATAAAAAAAGGTTGCCGGACCTGACAACCTTTCAGTACTTACGTAATTCTATTATTACTTTATATTAAAAGCGCTTTGCACAGACTGAATATCCCTGAGATTAACATCTCTGCGCAGTGCCAGGCGAGCGGCATCAATTAATATTACTTTCGCTGTTACATTTTTGCCGGGAGGATTGATCGTTTCGCCGGAAATGGCGCTTATATCAATTACCACATAGCCGTTGCTGTGAATAACGCCATAAGTAATGCCGTCGAACACCTGGGGAATGGCTTCATAGTATGTTTCCCCCTCAAAAGACAGGAACACCAATACCGCCCCATCCTGGTAAATAACATTGTCCAGTTCAGGAATTTCGAGATCAGCCGAGTAGCTTTTGCCACCATCGCTGGAATACCAGTCAGCAGGCCGGATTGTGTACACTGCGGAAAACGCCTGATCTACCTTTTGAACCTCTACCACCTCCTTACGGCAGGATGCAAATAAAACAGCTCCTATTAAAATGAAGTATATACCTTTCATACCAGTGAATTTTAGAAGATTAAACGATTTTAACCAAATTATGTTACACTATTGACGGATTGAAATGTAATTAGTTTAATCAGCGACAATTATGCCAACTATTATTTAACGGAAAGTAAGTTACAATATTGACTTTCACACTAAAACACTGAACATGAACCAAATAAAAACCCCGTTGTTGACAAACCGTAACCCTTCCCGCTGTAGATAGCTGCAAAAAGAGAGGGGTTGATTACCCAATACTATACTATTTATGTATACTGTTGTTCTCCCCTATTTCTGAAAGGACATGAGTAGCTTTGATCCCTTTGTTGGTTCCGTAAATGCTATTCCCGTCTATGATATAGGGTCCTTCTCCATAACGGGCCTTTATGGTTGAATAAACTGCTATTGCAAAGCTGGAAGGATTATTTACCCATATCCGGTTATTCAGTATTTTCCCTGATTTCGCATTGGAAAAAACGATCGCACTGGTATCTACTTTAATATAATTGTCATACACACTGACCCCATTTACCTGGTTCACCCGTATATTGGCAGAAGGCAAAGTATCAATAATTGTATTGCTCCGTACCTCTATCCCGGACACATCCCTAAAGCCAACCCCTCCTACAGAGGTGACATAAATGCCATCATTTAAAACATTTCTTTCCACAATTCCGGGGCCCGTTGGCGAGACCTGTAGCCTGCCCTTCAATACCGAGTTCCGTATCACAAAGTTGCTTACATCGTTGCACGAGTTCCTGAGGCCCGACGTAGTAACAACACTGTCAACAAGCAGCCCGTCAATCCCGGACGCAGAAAAGTCCAGGATATTACAAAAGCTGTAGCTGACATTTTTGACAAGATGATAAGGTTCTGTATGAATGGAATTTCCACCCTTTACAACCGCATCTGTAAAGGGTAAATCATAAATGTGTTTCACTGTAATGCTATCTACACCCTTTGAACCTCCGATGCTGATCCCCTGGCGTAAATAGTTCTTTTGGTAAATACGCTCAATTGTAACGTTTTTGCTGTTGGAAGAAACTCCTATTATATCACCGGGTACATTTTGTATCAGCAGGTCGTGAAGATAGATATTCCTTACATCAAAGCTATCCGAATAACAAAAAATAGCGGAAGATTGTGCATCGTTACCAAAGGATTTCGGAGGCGGGTATGTTGTAAAAGGATTACTTAAATCGAAGGCCATATCCGATATCTCAATATTCTCGGTAATTTCAGATTTTGACCCCAGTAAAAATATCCTGCGGAAATTGAGCATATCATCCGGATCCAGCTTCATCATGGTTTTTTTCATACCCTCTCCCCTCACCCTGGTATTGGAATACACTTCTATGATCGTATGTGGAAGAGCCTGCCGCCGGCTCACCTTGTACACGCCTTCAGGTATCAGCACATTGCCGCCTCCCTGCCTCCTGGTCATTTCAAAGGTTTTCCGGATTACCTCCCGGTCATCAGTCACTCCATCTCCTTTGGCGCCATACCATTTCACACTGAAAACAGAATCTTTTTCCTGTGGGTTGACAGTAAGTGCGGTGTCGAATATTTGCTGGTGATAATCCGCCTCTATGATGCCTCCATTGACAGTGCCCGAGCCTGTTATACTGCTTCCTGCTTCAAACCTCAGCACCCTGTTTGTCGGTACATTAACAACTTTATCTATAACAATGCTTCCGCGAAACACTATTGTTTTTACATTTTCACTTTTAAATATCCCTGCTATCTGTTCAGACATATCCATACTACCATACGGAATATAAACAGTTATACCGGGCTCTTTCCGGATACTGTTTTCAGGCGCACCGGAATACAAAAAACCTAAAAGCTGAACTACCTGCAAAAGAACAACCATAACCTATACTTTCAGAAAATATAATAAATTAACCGGCCATATCCGGTCTTCTTTCAGAAGTGCGTTTGAGGGCCATTTCGTAACGCCAATCCTCAATTTTTTTGGGATCACCGCTTAATAAAACTTCGGGTACTTTCCAGCCCCTGAAATCTGCCGGCCGGGTATATACAGGGGGCGCCAGCAGGTTATCCTGGAAAGAATCAAAAAGGGCAGAGGTCTCATCGTTCAATACGCCGGGCAGCAACCTTCCTATTGCATCTACCAATACCGCCGCAGGCAGTTCTCCCCCACTCAGCACATAATCCCCGATAGATATCTCCCGGGTAATATAATGTTCCCTGACCCTTTCATCAATACCTTTGTAATGACCGCATATTAATAAAAGTCTGCTTTTCAGGGAAAGCTGATTTGCTATTTTCTGGTTAAATTTCTCTCCGTCAGGGGTCAGGTAAATAATTTCATCGAACGGCGCTTTTACAGAAAGTTCATCGATTGCATTCACAAGCGGTTCACACATCATAACCATCCCGGCGCCACCGCCATACTGGTAGTCGTCCACCTGTCCGTAACTGTTAACCGCCCATTTTCTTAAGGCATGAACTTCTACCTGCAACAACCCCTTCTCTCTGGCCCTTTTCATAATAGAATGAGACAGCGGGCTCTCCAGCAATTCGGGCAAAACGCTTACAATATCAATATGCATAACAGCAAAGATACTCTACAAAGAAGAGGATAGGAAATGTATCCGTTAATCCCGGATAATACAGATGTACGCGAAAAAATTATATTTGTGCAGATGCGTACGATCTGTGCCCTATGCCAAATCCTGCCTCAACATTTATAAAGGAACCTTTGGGCATCCGTAGTTAGATCTCCATTTCCCTGACATATCCCTGCCCGAAATCTTGTAAGAAAGTGTCAGCCCGGAATAGTAGATCCAGTCTTTGGTCTTCGGATCACCTCTTGGCGTGCCGGCAGCAGGATATGGATCGCCATTATGAAGCTCCCAACCCCTGTAGGCAAGCTCAGTCGTCAAAGGCCCCCTCCTGGCTATCATCAAATCCCGGTCTACATAAGTTGTGCTTACATCGTCAATATAATCGGTAAAGGTTTTATGAAAGCGCAGTTCCCACCCCATAATAAAATGGTCATTTATCATAAAACGGACACCTCCGCCGAAGGGAACAGACCACTGTATCCTTGAATAGGACGCCCTGTCCGGATATTCGGGGAAACCCTGCCCTTCCGTATTTCTTTGAAACAGGGTTCTTTTGATACCTGCCGTATCGTAAGTGTAAGGATTGAAGAAAAACAGGGAAGCTCCTCCAAAAACATAGGGCGTAAACCCCAGCTTTCTTATATCAAGCAGTTCATACATTACCGTAGCACTGGCATCATACAACCTCGAATAGAAGCTCAGATTTCTTGCCCTCTCTTCCGGTTGACTACTATATTTATCCGCCGCATACAGGCTGCCTTTTGTAGCCAGCCCCCTGAGATAGAGGCGATCTGTAATTGCCAGGCTTCCACCCAGTGAAAATGCCGGTTTTGCCTGGTCAAAAGTATATACTTTGTGCTGCAGCTCTCCTTTGTAGTTGGACATGCCGGCCATGGCTTCTACGCTAAACCTGTCGATAACCTCTCTTACCAGGTTTTGGCCCTGCACAGAAACAGAAGCAATAAGCAATAATATTAATAATTGAACCGCCCGCATGGTGTACCTAATGTATAGGTACGGTTAAATAATGTAATAGTTGGAAAAATTTAAATTTAATTTGACCCGGGATCAAAAAAATCTAAATCTTTACAAGGTTTACCACAGACTGGATGGGTATTCGCCACCGGAGACCAGCGAATCAATTTCCTTTTTTACTTCCGGAGCATCCTCTTTATAGGTAACCCCAAACCAATTCGCATCGGTTGGTATCACTTTTAAAACATTATCTGGCAGGGTAATAAAATTAGCGGCAACATCCACTACAAATATCTCTGCCTTCGGCTGGTTCAGGTTGGCCTTTAAGAACTCATCAAACAACTCCTTACAAATAGAAAAAACATAAGGCGTGAAACACCAGAAATTCATTGACACCTTAGAGTCGGAAGGAACTTCTACTTTTTTATCACCGTCTTCATATACGATCTTTTCTCCTTCAGCATATATTTTTGTGCGTTCCGCTATTTCCACCAGATTATTGGCGGCATCTACCTTACATACCCCCCTGCTCACCGAGCCATTGGCGGAAAGCGTATTGACCAGGTTGTAGCCAACCAGTCCAAACGTGTGGTCAGTAGCTGTATTTACCAAAAAATCATACGCTTTCTGAAATGCATCCCTTCCGTAAAAATCGTCTGCGTTGATCACAATGAAAGGGTCCTGCACGGCAGAAGATGCACATAACACCGCGTGAGCGGTTCCCCAGGGTTTTGTCCTTTCCTCCGGTATGGAATATCCTTCTACAAAGGATGCCAGATCCTGGTAAACATATTCAATCTCAACTTTTCCTTTCAGTTTAGGTTCAAAAATTGCCTTAAAGTCTTCCGCGAATTCTTTTCTTATGATAAATACGACCTTTTTAAAGCCCACTTTAATAGCATCATAAATAGAATAATCCATTATGGTTTCGCCGGAAGGACCGAAGCTTTGTACCTGTTTCAAACTACCATACCTGGAAGCCATGCCGGCCGCCATAATAACTAATGTTGGTTTCATATTAGAGAAGTTGAGAATTTACCGCGAAAATAAACGAATTTATCTAACTTGTAATTGACCTTTGTTCATTTGTGTATATTTCAAGTTTTCGCTCTATGGATATTTTCCCGCCGGTGAAGATACCGGCCGGTAGCGGGTTCCACAACCTGCGAACATTTGAAGTGTGCCCGTTCATTTCTGTTCCCATACTCAATTATGGTATAAGAGGATAAAACTATTGCACAAACTTTCTGTTTTACAGCAACATTCCGGAACAAGCTGTATGGGAAATACTTATTTTTGAAACTTTGATTCTTGCTATTAAAAAAAATCAATTAGTAAATGTTAAGTCTTACGAATAAAACAGCGATCATTACCGGGGGCGGAAGCGGGATAGGAAAAGCAATTTCAACCTTATTCGCACAGCAGGGAGCCGACGTATATATCCTGGATATGGATGAAACAGGTTCAGGTAATACCGTATCGGAAATAACTGCGGCCGGCAATAAAGCATCCTTTTTCAAATGTAATGTAGCCCGGCAGGATGATGTAAGATCCGTCATAAATTCAATAGCTGAAAAACGCGGCGGCATAGGCATCCTGGTGAACAATGCCGGGATTGCACACGTAGGGCAGGCTGATACCACCAGCGAAGAAGATTTTGACAGGATTATAGCCGTCAACATCAAAGGGGTGTATAACTGCCTGCATGAAGTGATACCGCATATGAAACAAAACGGAGGCGTCATTTTGAATATGGCTTCTATTGCCTCCCTGGTAGGCATACCCGACCGGTTTGTTTACACCGCTACCAAAGGGGCTGTGAACGCGATGACGCTTTCTGTTGCCAAAGACTACCTGAAAGACAATATCCGCTGCAATTGCATATCGCCTGCCCGTGTGCACACTCCTTTCGTTGATGGTTTTATCAGTAAGAATTACCCGGGCAAAGAAGCGGAAATGTTCGACAAGCTTTCTAAAACCCAACCAATAGGCAGGATGGCCAAACCATCGGAAATCGCTTTCCTCGCACTGTACCTGTGCTCAGACGAAGCCTCTTTTATTACCGGGTGTGACTACCCGATTGATGGAGGTTTTGTTAAATTAAATAATTAACTAATTTCTATAAACCGGGGCAATTTTTAGATACTACCTTCGTTTGCAGATCAAAAACCGCAACGTGAAATATTTTTTTCCGGGATTATTGATATGCCTTTGGGGGGTATCCTGTACCAAACAAAATGATATTTCCACAGAACCCAAACTTATTTTCAGGTTTAAGTTTGATTCCACGCAAACACGGCTCAATAACCTGGGGCAAACATCTTCTATCCCGGAAGGCAATGCGGCGCAAAGCCCGGTCTTTAACAAAATGAGCGCTCACTATATAGAGTTGGCGCAAAATGCTACTACAGCCCTTGGACAGGGGGCGGTAATATACCTTGCCGACGAAACTGAAGAAGGAGGTGAACGGGCAATTGAGTTCAGCAAATCGGTGCTGGCAGGCAATAATGAGGTCTTTTATGCAATTTCACTGAAGGATATCGCTCCCGGCGAATACGAATACCTCCGCCTTTCCCTGGCCTATCAGAACTATAGCATTCAATTTCATGTAGACACTACCATCAACGACTCCGTAGTGATCCGGGATGACTATTGGGGCACGCTTGCCTCTTTTATCGGGTATAATACCTATATCACCAGCTATACCGTAAAGAACCAGGCTATAACGGTTGATGACAACAGACTTCAGGGCTACTGGGGTTTTGAAACTACCATCAGCGGAGAGGGATTCTCCGAAGATATTACGCTTTCCGGTCAGGCACCTCCCGGCACTACCACCGTGGTGAATCCTCTCTTCAGTACCTCCCCCATTCCGGAGGGCTCTTGTGTAATTACCGCTGCTTTTGTTCCCGGGAAGCTGAAAATAACAGGGAATGAAGAGGTGAATATTATTGTTGAAGCCTCTCTTTCCGTCAATAAAAGTTTTGAATGGCGGGAAATCGTAGAAAACGGCAAGTGGGATCCGCTTAAAAACGAGCCAGTGGTGGACATGGGTATCAGGGGAATGATCCCGTCCATCCGGGAGTAAACACTTTTAATTTAATCGCCCTCTTTTTCCCCGCCTGGTTTCCGGATTTCAGCAACGGATATACCGGTTTTCCATCCTGTACAATGCTGTTAGCAAAAGAATAATTTGTTGAGGAATTGTCTTCCTGTTTAACCGAAATGGGATATATTTAACCTCTCTATCATTGACCATCAGTTAAATGCTTCCATATGTTTAAAAATGTTCTTGTCAGGAATATAGGTAAAACTTTTCTCCTGCTTTCCGGCATTGCCGTTTTTTCCGACGCCTGTGCCCAGACGAGCCAGCCAACCAATATAAAATTCAAAAAGCATATTCTTTCCAACGAATATGTTTCGGAAGGAGTGGCAGTTGCAGATGTAAATAAGGATGGTAAGCCGGATGTGCTGACAGGTACCTACTGGTGGGAGGCACCCGGCTGGAAAAAGCATGAGATCCTTCCCGGTGAACAGTTTTCTATAAGAACCTATGGCAATTCATTTTTGAATTTCGCTATGGATGTTAACCAGGATGGCTGGGTAGATTATATAAGGGTCGGATTTCCCGGTAAGGCCACCCATTGGTATGAGAACCCGAAGAACAAGAGTGGTCACTGGAAAGAACATTTGATCTATGAGTCTGTCGGAAATGAGTCGCCTATGATGGTAGATGTAGATGGAGACGGAAGGGCTGACCTGTTGTGTAATGATCCCACGTCAAAAAAAATGCTTTGGATCAAGAGTCCGGTGAAAAAGGGCGATACACATTGGACGCCTTATGTTATCAGCAACGACTCGCTTCAAAGTACCCATATGTTTACACATGGACTGGGTTTTGGCGATATAAACGGAGATGGCAGAAAGGATGTGGTGGTACGCGAAGGCTGGTGGGAAGCCCCGCCCAACAGAACACAGCCCAACTGGACTTTTCATAAGGCCGACCTGGGGGCAGAATGTGCCCAGATGTACGTGCTGGACCTGGACGGAGACGGGGACAATGATGTAGTCAGCTCCTCTGCACATAAGTATGGGATATGGTGGTATGAACAGGTAAAAGAAGGAAATAACATAAGCTGGAAAAAGCATGAAATTTTCATGGAGTTTTCCCAGACACATAGCCTGATGCTGGCAGACATCAACAGGGACGGCAAACCGGACCTCATTACCGGTAAAAGGTTTTACGCCCACAACGGCGGTAGCGATCCGGGGGAAGAAGACCCGGCAGTATTATACTGGTTCGAATACAAACCGGGAAAGACCCCTCAATGGATCCCCCATCTTATTGATGACAATTCCGGTTCCGGGCTGAATCTGGTGGTACAGGATATCAACAACGACAAACGCCCCGATATCATCATTGGAAATAAAAAGGGCGTATTTGTTTTTGAGCAACTGAAATAACGGCTCCGATAGTTTAAATTTTTAAAACAAAAAATATAGAAGAAATGACTTTTGGCATTAACACTTTTCTGTTTGTATCACCATTTACCAATGAAAGCGTTTCGTTGTTTCCTAAATTCAAACAATGGGGGTTTGATGCGGTAGAAATTGCGCTGGAAGACCCCTCCCATATAGATGCCGCTTTCGTAAAAAAGGCGCTGGATGACAATGGACTGGTTTGCGGATCTGTTTGTGCGGCCATGGGACCCGATCGTGACCTGCGCGGCAACGAAGAGCAGCAGCAAAATTCAGTTAATTATATAAAGGGGGTACTGGACACCATGGTAACCCTGGGTTGCCCCGTACTGATCGGACCCTTATACTCTTCCGTTGGCCGTGCGGAGCCGGTAGAAAGAGATGCGTATAAAAAACAGTGGGCTACCGTAGCAGGGCATTTGAAATCCCTCGCCGAATATGCCGCCTCCCTCAATAAAAAACTGGCAATAGAACCACTTAACAGGTACGAAACCGATTTTATCAACACAGCCGACCAGGCTATACAAATGGCCAATGATGTTAACCATCCCGCCCTGCTGGTACACCTGGATTCCTATCATATGAACATAGAAGAAAAAGACTCAGCCAAAGCCATCCGGAAAGCCGGCAACAAACTGGGGCATTTCCACGCCTGCGGCTGCGACCGCGGAACGCCGGGCAATGATCATATCAACTGGACGGAAATCGCGGCAGCCCTTAAAGACATTCAATACGATGGCAGCATTGTGATAGAGTCGTTCCTGACAGATGTAAAGGTGATAGCCAAAGCCGCTTCCATCTGGCGGGATTTTGAGCCATCGCAGGAAGATATAGCCGTAAAAGGCGTTCAATTTTTACGCTCTGTTCTATCGTAGTGTATGCAGCATATCGATAATATCATCTTTGACCTGGGCGGCGTCATACTTACGCTCAACATGCCTGAAACAGAACGGATCCTTAACTCCTATGGCGTTTCGGAGTATGGTAACCTGTTCAGAGGAGGAAATGTTTCTTCTTTTTTTAAAGATTACGAAATCGGGAAGATCAGCGATACCGTGTTTTTAAACTCTTTAAGAAAACTGACCGACAGGGATATTCCGGACGCTGACCTGACAGATGCCTGGAATGCGATGCTGGGGCACTTCCCCCCGGAAAGAATTGACCTGCTTCATACACTTAAGAAAAAATACAGGCTGTTTTTGTTCAGCAATACCAATGCCCTGCATGTGGAAGCTTTCCGGAAAAAATATTTTGAAACCTTTAATGCCGTATTTGATGACCATTTCGAAAAGGCATATTATTCAAATGACCTGGGTTTACGCAAACCGGACATAGCTTCTTTTCAACACATCATCAATGAACAGGGGCTCGATGCACCCAAAACCCTGTTCATTGATGATTCCCTGGCAAACACGGAAGCGGCGGAACTTGCCGGGCTAAAATCCATCCACATAAAACCCGGAATGACCATACTGGACATTCCATTTTAATGGTGCCTACTTTGCGTGAGATCCAAACCTTCTTCGGAAAGCCAGAAAAGGCCGCTCTATAAAATGGTAGGAAAGAATTGAAAGCGTAAACGCCAAAACGATAACAAGTACATACCAGGCTGCTGTTTGTTTCTCAAAATAATTGGATACAAACTTTAACGACACCCAGTGAAACAGGTATAAGGAATAGCTGAGCTTGCCGATATAGACCATGATTTTATTGGTCAATGGCTTCATTAGCCAGTGTTTCGCATCGATAAATAAAAATGACGGTACCACCAGGCTGAGAAAAAAACCTGCAAGGCTGTACTTGAGCGTGATCTGGTACCAGGCAGCTTCATATTTTTGAGAAAGCAGCAGGATAATAGCTGCTCCTGTTAACACCAGTTTGGAATGCAATAGCTTTGAATACAATTTTGCCGGCAGACCGGTATTGTAAGAGTACAATAACAACGCGGCAAAACAGCCGTATAAAATAGAATCTGCACGAGTATGGGTGGTATAGTAGGCTTCATTAAGAGTAAAAATGATATCCGTGCTTTGATACCACAGCACAACTCTTATTAAAAGAAAAATTATTAACAGCGACCCGATAATATACAAAAAACCTTTAGCCGGCGCTCTGTACAGCAACAGGAACAAAAACGGGAATACCAGGTAAAAATGTTCTTCTACCGAGAGCGACCAAAGTATGGAAGACGTAAGAGGATAATTCTCCGGGACAACAGGCGGGAAATACACCAGATAATAGTTGGTAAAATAAAACAGCCCTGCAAAAATATCCGTAACTACAAGCCGGTAGTTCAACAGCCACACAACGAAACAGGTAACCAGCAGGTAAAGTATCAGGGCGGGATATAACCTGAAAAAACGCCTGAGATAAAAATCCTTTAAACTTATCGTTTTGCTTTTGTTATATTCGGCTATCAACAACCGGGTAATTAAAAAACCACTTACAAAAAAGAAAAGCGTAACGCCGAATTGGGCTAAATACAGGTATTTTATACTTGACAAATGCCCTATTATCACCAACAAAATAGCGTAACCTCTAAATCCATCTAAAAAGGGTATATACTTTTGATTGGCTTCCATAAACGCGTCTTCTTTGTTTCAACAAGGCTCTGAATTTCTTTACTGGAAACGAAACTTATTGAAAACTATTATCCAAACAGTTTCGCAATACTAACAAAAGGACATAAATACAACAAAAAAGAAACGAACCGGGTTCGTTTCTTTTTATGATTATTATTTTTATTTTAATTCAATAAATTTACTTCATCACCTTGATAACAGAAGATTTACCATCTGCGGTGCTCAATACCTGCAGGTAATACACACCAGGATTCATAGCCCTGCCATTTACATTCAGGGTATGCTGACTGCGTCCGGCAGGAACGTTTTCCAGCGACTTCAGATACACCAGTTTGCCTGAGGCATCGCGCATCATAACCGCCAGTTTAGGTTTCGCTGTATTCAATTCCAGGTCTACGGTAATATCATCTACAAACGGAACAGGGTAAGCGCCCACCTGAATACCGGACGCTGTATTAGTATCATTTCCGTTCCCGGTAACATTGAGACTTACCTGGTCTTCTACCCCTCCTCTTCCGGAGGAAGTTCCTCCCGGACCACCGGGAGCATCAGGAAGCGCCTGTATAGACAAGCTGTTCAGATAACCTTTTGAACCGGGAGTAGATGTAATAATCAGAATTTCCACGCTGCCGGTAGCATCAGGTTTCGCATTGATCTGGGCTGTATTATGAAGGTTATTTCTCCAGTCAAGGAACACCGTCTTATCCCCAATGATGTAATTGGTATAAATACCCTGGGCATCTTTACTGCTGCTGAAGAATACAAAGTTGTAACTCAACGCCTGGTTCAGTCCGGTAACTTCTAATCTTACCACCTCTCCATACTGAATATAATAGAAGGACTTCATGGCGTTATCCGGTACCACTCCGCTATTATTACCGGTAGTTAAACCATTGAAGTCGTCGTAACCATTAAAGTTCTGAACGAATTGCACATTTACCCCGGTTGCCTGGAATTCGCTATTGATCAGGTTGGATAATACAAGTCCTTCTGTTAACAATTGATTGGAGTTGTTCCATGGCGCAGGCACAATTGAACCCGCGGAACCATCATTCAAGTTAAGGTCGATGGAATACAGGATAGTAGCCGCACTGATATAAGCGGAATATTCTGAAAAGTTTCCACCGCTGGCAGTCCTCAGTTTATAGTAATAAACGGAACCGGGTGTTAACCCGTTATCTGTATAGGATTTACTGCTGCCCGGAAGATCTGCCACTTTCGTATACCCTGCAGAAGGAGACCCTGAACGCCACACTTCTATTCCGGCTCCTGAACTTTCGTTATTATCCCATGCCAGCTCAATAGACGTTTTTTTATTCTTCTTTACACGAAGGTTAGAAGGAGGTAACAGCGAGGCGGAATTATGCGCTTCTATTACCAAAGCCCCCAGGTAAATATTAGCGCTGTTAGACGGCAATTTGCTGATGATAACCGTAATCTGGCCACCCACAGGACTCAACCCGGACAACCTTGCAGTCTTCATATAGTTGGTAGCTACATCCAATGTATCGCTAACGGCGCCGGAGGTAAATATCTGTCTCGGCGCTGTGAAAGAAGGTCCGTTGGCATAAAATACCAGGTTGTATTTTCCGGCCGGCAACCCTGAAATTGTTAAACTTCGTGTTGCTGCCGTGTTCTTAAATCCGGTAGAAATAACAGCATCATCATATACCCCGCCATTATTGCCGGTTATAAAACCTTCCGTATGCGAGGTCATTGCTTCGTTGATCCTAACCGTATAAGGAGTAACGATACCCTGTTGGTCCCGCAGGTTGGATACCGTTGTACCTGCAGCCACTGTTGCTCCGGCATTAAAATCGTTCCAAGGAAGCCCGTTGGATGAATGAGTTGCCGGGTTAAAGTTGACATAAGTAGATGTCACCAACATATCAATCACATTGATGGTGATCGTTTTGCTCGAAGAAGCACCCAGGTCATCTGTAGCAGTTATCGTTATACCGGGATAGGTACCGGTAACATCCGAAGCTGTAATGCTGAGCACTCCGTTTCCGCCACCGTTATCTGTAAAGGTTACAAATGCCGGTAACCCGGAAGCAGTTAAGGTCACTATTTCCGTGGGATCATCCACTGCTTTAACATTCACCGTTTTAGTTTCGCCCAGTTTCACATAAACATCCGGGATATTTTCAATCCGGGGAGCTTTGTTAGGTACTGTCAGCCAAACGATCTGTGAATTGGTAACTCCATAGCTGTTTCTCACCCTGATGATATAATAATAGGTTTTATTGGCAGCCGCCGTAACGTCGTTAAAATGCTGGAGGTTATTATCAACCACTCCCGGATTCAGCAGTGTAAACGGACCTGCCAGTTTTGTTGCCCGGTATACCTCGTATTGCTCTGCATTATAAGCGAGGTTCGTCCAGGTCAGCTTCACCGTATCATTTTCGAGTTTCACTGCCAGGTCTTTTGGTTTTGCAGGCGCTGTGGCATCGTCCACCATTTCATGAATTACCATAGCGGTCAGATAGGCCCTGGTAGCATTATTATCATCGCCCCTGTTGACATTCAAATTCAAAATGCCGTTTTGAGGAGCTATTATATTCATAATACTGGCAGTATTCTGCGAATTCTTTGCTGCATTAAGCGACACCGATTTGTCTCCGATGGTGTATTTTGCAGAGTACACTTTATCATCATTATTGTAGCTACTCATGAAAATAAAGTTGTACCTCTTACCGGCAGTAAGTCCGGAGATCTCTATATTTTTTGACCCGTCTACCCAATAATGAGATTGCAATACATTATCAGGATAGATACCGGAATTATTACCGGTATTTACACCATCATTTCCAACGCCCATCCCGCTGCTTAGTAGCTTCAACCCTACTGAGGAAGTGGCTCCACTCTCGTCCTGCAATGATGCGAATGTTGTATTAACAGGCAGTGAGGCAGTATTTGTATTGTTCCATTTGGAAGCAGGTCCTGCTATAGCCCCACTGCTGAAGTTTACATAAATGCTTTTTCCGGGAACCGCAATGGCATTCACCGTAATTCTCAGGGTAGCAGTGTCCTTACCCTGTTTTGAATCCTTCACAGTAATCAACGTATTGTAAACTCCGCCCTGGGTATATTTGGGGGTAAGGGTCAATTTAAGCGACCCTCCGTTCGGCTCCGAAAGAACAAACCCGGGTTGTGACGACAAAGACCAGCTAAGCACTTCGCCCGGATCCTGGTCCGTCGCGTTTATGGTAACTATAAGCGTATCTTTTTCATTCATTACAACATCCGGAAAATTTCCTATTACAGGAGCATAGTTGTCATTAACGGTGAGCACGAATGCGGCAACAGTTGTATCGCTTTGCGGATTGACAGCCTTGACCGTTATGTTGTTGTACACCCCCTGTTGAGCCTGCGTAGGATTATTGAAAGTGATCACGCCCGTACCATCACCGGCAGCCACAAATGATCCAAAGGAGGGAAGATTCTCCACCAATACAGTCATTGTTTCTGAAGTGCCATTAGCCGCTTTCACCGGGATCTGCAACTGAGTGCCATATCGCATAAATTGATTTTCGATCAAATCAATTACAGCGGGTAGCCCGAGCGTAGTGGCATTGACTTCATTGCTGAAAGCAGATTCTCCACCAGCGCCTACAGCCCTCACTTTATAATAGAATGTAGTGTTGGCAAACAAATCGACATCAGTGAATGATGAAGCCGTGCCGGGTAGTTCCCTATAGAGGAAATAGTCAGTATTATTCTGATAGGAACGATACAACTGGTATTTCAACACATCCGCACCATTGCCTATCCAACCCAGTTTGATCGTAGAAGCACTTTGTGTAATTACCTCAAGATCAGCAGGTGCCGCCGGCGGGGCCGGGGACACCGGCGTAGTCACACTAACGGGTTCTTCGCCTAATATGCTATACGGGATTATTTGTTTGTCAATTCCCGAGCCATCGGGCCCTTTATAATTAACCACCAGTACTTCGCTTCCACCTGCTTCAAAGTATTTGACAATTATAGGGTAGGTGCCCGCATCAAAATGCTTACTCGCTGAAACCTCCGTAGCACCATGAAGCCCGTCATGATTTACTACGACATTACCCTCGCTCTCACCTCCTATATATAATTTTGAACCGTCGTCGCTTGTAAGATAGAACGTGTACGTACCACTTACCGGGAGCGTTATCAACCCGGTAAACCTGACGGCGAAATTATCTGCTCTTTCCTGCATCCCCAGTGAAAAGTCAGTCACCCTTCCTGTTTTAACGGGTATCAAAGTATTGAAGTCCGGTAACTGGCTAAGAGCCCCTGTTTCGTAGTAGGCATAGTCTACCCCCCTGCCGGTTCTGTCGTATGCTGATTCACCATATTGATTAATGGCTCTGACCTTATAATAATACTTTGTAGAGCCCAGCACCGTAGTGTCCTGATAAGACGTTGAATTGGAAGGTAAAACAGCAATTGTGCTGAAATCTATTCCGTTCTCAGATCTGAACACTTCAAAAGACGCTTCATTATTACTGTTGTCGGACCAGCTTAAATTTACCTTATTAAACAAGGTGGGAGCAACAACCGTAAGAGAAGTAGGTTTAGAAGGTACGGCGCCGCCCGGCGGAACAGAAGCTCCGACAAAAGCGCTGTTGGGAATAGTTACAAAACTTCCTCCTGTTTGAGGTGTAGACCACGAAACAGACATGGTTTGTCCCCCGCCTGCCTGGAAATAGGTGATAACGATAGGATACACACCGGCAGTAAGGTATATGGTGCCATCCGCATTTTGCGCGGCATGGGTGCCGTCATTATCCACCAATGGAGTCGCCGAATAGCTGTAGGGACCCAGATACAATCTGCTGCCATCATCGGAGTTCGTACGGAATGTATAGTTTCCTGAAACCGGTATAGTGATTTCTCCTTCCCACGTAAATGCGTAATTGGTTTCCTGTGTCCTTTCCGCAAGACTTACATTGGGAACCACTCCAACAGCTACAGGAGACAGGGCGCTGAAATCAGGCAGGTTACTCCAGGTGCCGGTATAATATTTATAGATCAAACCATTAGATATCGTTTGAGCAGAAACCTGGTTGCTGAACGGCGATGCGTTGCCGGAGATATCTCTGGCTTTAACGGTTATAGTGTAATGTTGCTGTGGTGCAAGATTATATACTGTAAAGTCAGTATGTTCTGTAAAATGGGTTTTAACACCGTTGATATAAATATCATACCCCAGCAAACCAACATCGTCGGTGGCTGCACTCCAGCTAAGGGAAATAGAAGCCTGGGTAGTGCCGGTTACCTTAAGGTTTTGAGGAGACGTAGGCGGATTAGTGTCAGTATCTGTTGTTGCCGATACCTCACGGGATAAAGGCGCGCCTGCGGTATTGTTCACCGCCCTTACCACAAAATAGTAAGTACTTCCGGGAGTCAGGGCCTCCTTTAAATAAGTGAGTTGGTCTGTAATACCTGCAAACTGATAAGGTCCTCCGGCTTTTGTAGCCATATAGATCTCATATGCAGTAGCAGGATACAAAGCATTGGGATTACTCAACCAATCCAGCCTTAGCGAAGACTTTGACACCTTATTTACAATAAGGTTAGAAACAGAGTCCGGCTTGTTGGGACCATTGGCGTCAATAACTGTAAAAGGATTGGATAAGTTCGTTTCACAAAGCGCGGATTCTTTAATCCTTGCTTTGTAGGTACCGGGCTGCGCATTATAGTTGTATGTAGTAGCCACCTGGTTATTTGAGGCATCAACCCAGGAATATCCAAACTGTCCCTGCGGCATCACCAGTTCCACTGCCGTTTTACCATCCGGCGAAGGCATCACCCGGCTGCCAAAGCTCTTCATAGTGATGTCCGGTGCTTCATTCGCGTCTTTCCGGATAATCTCTACCGGATTGGGGGACCAGGGAGACCACTCCCCCTTTCGCTTTACACGGCAGGCATATAGCCCTGGTTCAGTAACATGCAAAGCATTGGAATCGGATCCCGCAATACTAACCCCATCTTTTCTCCATTCATATTCTTCAAAACCAACCGAAACACCCATAGTCACATCAATAGCTTCACTCGCACAAAAGCTGGTTCTGCCAAAAAGCACCCAGGGGTTTGCTTTGTGGGCATTTAGCATATATGTATAAAAATTAGGCTCTCTCCAGGCAGAATTCCAGGTATCATGGCCTCTATCAGGATACTCAGTATAAATAAAATTCGTACCGTTTGTCCTAGATACGTTCGCTATATTACGACCCAGAGCTGGCGTAGGACTTAAGTCTAAGGCACCCTGGAATAGCCAGATAGGCAGGAACCTATGTGTAAGGATAACGTTACCACTCGCCCCAACAACACCCGACATCGGTAACGCGGCAGCAGTTAGTTGGGGATAGTTTATCATAAAACTCCATACAAAGGATCCGCCACCGGACAAACCATTAAATGATATTCTGAAAGGGTCCACCTGTGCCTGTGGAATAAGAAAATTCTCAATCAGTTCCCTAAGAATTGCTCTGTGAGAAGGTGTAAAAATACCAGCAGCATCGGTAGATTGCGGATATAGCAAAAACCCATCAAAGGTTCCGTTGTTTACGGCATTACGATGTAGCTGCGCCCCATGATAAAGCTGGTACTCATTATCATAAATAGGCCCTTTTTCACCTACTCCGTGAAAAAATACAAACATCGGATATTTAACACCATTGCCCGGCACATAGGATTTCGGGTATTTCAACCTGAAAGCCACACCCTTGTATATATATGACTTAAAATCTGATGTGTTCCAACTCACCCTGTTGGTTTTCACCCACTTCCCTACCTGGCCGTTTGGAGGCTGAACCGGCGGGTTAGCCGGATTATACACCACAACAGGGTCATTGGGATCAAAGACCTGGGCCCTGACATCAGTTACAAACCCGAAGACTATAAACAATAATAAGGTAGCAGGTGCAAAGCGGATTGTAAAATTGTTCATATTGATTTCCATTCAGTTCTAATTGCGGAATCTCAAAGGAAAATTGGAAGAAACAAGAAGCAAATATTCAATAATAGACTTATATAATTATAAAGCTATTGAATTGCAGAACATTATAAGGAACCGGGATTTAAAAGAAAGATATTGGGAGCCTTTAAGACTCTACCCTCCTGAAATACGTTGCAAGGTAAAAAACATTTTCTGATTGTACAATAATCATACTTCAAATTCCGGCTGAACGATCTAATTATTTATACTTCAGTCGCTTGCACAGGAAAAACCGGTTTTTTCTATCAAAAACACAATTTTTAAATGCAACGGATATCTATTTTTGCCACTCAATACTAATTGTGAATCCGTAACCAGAACAGGAACCGATGCGCCTCAAGTATTTTACCATCTTTTTATTATTTGTCTCCGACTATATATACGCACAAACCTGCACAACGTTGGGTCAAACCCCGGCAACCGCCTTTCCCGTATGCGGCACTTCCGTTTTTTCACAAACTACGGTCCCGGCCTGTGGCGGAAAGAGTATTCCCGTACCAGGCTGTAATGATGGTGCGGCCTACGGCGACCTTAACCCTTTCTGGTACAAGTTCACCTGCTTTTCCTCCGGCACCCTGGGGCTGACAATTACGCCAATGACCCAATCGGATGACTACGACTGGCAAATATTTGACATTACAGGCAGGAACCCCAACGACGTTTATACAGACGGCTCCTTATACATAACCAGCAATTGGTCGGCCGTTTCCGGAGCTACAGGAACGGCATCCAATGCTACAGCGGCTACCAACTGCGCAGGCTACGATTATCCCAATAAAAGCAGGATGCCTTTTCTGCTGGAAGGAAGGCAATACCTGCTGTTGGTAAGCCATTTTACCAGCACCAATCAAAGTGGATATACCCTAAGATTTGAAGGAGGAACTGCCAGCATCACGGATCCAAAAGCCCCTCATACCAGTGCAGCAAGAGCTTTTTGCGATGGCAGTACCATTTTACTAAAGCTGAACAAAAAAATGCGCTGTAATACCCTCGCACCGGATGGAAGTGATTTCTCCATTTCCTCAGGCTTAGCCACGATTGTGGGCGCCGGGGCATTAACCTGTGCAACAGGCTTTGAAATGGATTCTGTTGCCATTACCCTGAGCAACCCGTTACCACCCGGCTCCTACTCCCTGTTTGTAAAAACCGGCTCAGATGGCAATACCATTATGGATCATTGCGACCGGGAAATACCCAACGGCGAGAGAATCGACTTTACCCTGGAGCCTGTTCAGCCTACTCCCATGGACAGCCTGAGTCCCGTTTCCTGTGCGCCCGACTTACTTCAGCTTGTTTTTGAGAAACCGATGCGTTGCAGTTCTATCGCACCCGACGGCTCCGATTTTGTTATTACCGGCCCTACCCCCGTAAGCGTGAGCGCTGCCTATGGAAAATGCAGCCAGAACGATAATAGTGAAGTGATCTACATAAAACTTTCTTCTCCAATACTCACTAAAGGCAGCTATACCATATCCCTCGTAAGGGGAACAGACGGCAATACCATTATTGATGAGTGCGGAGAAGAAACACCCATGGGAGAAAATATATCATTTCAAACAGCCGACACGGTAGACGCCTCGTTCTCACACCAAATTCTTTATGGTTGCGAACTGGATACTATCATCTACACGCATCCGGGAGGCAATGATATTCATACCTGGCAATGGGCCTTCGAAGACGGATCCACCTATACCGATCATCATACCGAAAAAATCTATTCCGTATTTGGTGAAAAGAATGCCTCGCTGGTTGTTTCAAACGGGGTTTGCAGCGATACCGTATCCACCGTTGTTGTCCTGGACAACGAACTAAAAGCAGCATTTGATGCCATCGGGTTTATATGCCCTGAAGACTCCATTGCTTACAAAGACAGAAGCATAGGAAGAATTACAGACTGGTATTGGGAATTTGGCAACGGGAGCACAAGCAGGCTACAACACCCCGATAATTTGCGTTATGCGCCGCCACACACCAATCAAATATATACCGTAAGCTTAACGGTTACAGATGATATTGGGTGTGTGGATGCCATCACCAAAGAAGTAACTGTTGTTACCAGTTGTTATATTGCCATCCCCAACGCCTTTACTCCGAATGGTGACGGACTAAATGACTTTTTATATCCTGTCAATGCTTATAAAGCAGACAACCTGATATTCAGGGTATTTAACGTGTACGGTCAAAAGGTCTTTGAAACCAGGGACCACACAAAAAAATGGGATGGCACTTTAAAAAATGTTCCACAGCAAAGCGGCGCCTATGTGTGGACACTCGAATATACTCACCGGGACACCGGAAGAAATTTCGATCTGAAGGGAACCACAATGCTGATCAGGTAGGCTGGGATTGCTGATCGCGTGCAGAAACGGGAATCTCAAAATTCCGGGATCATCAATCCGGTTTGTACTATTTTTGAACCATGAAGTTATACGGTCTGATAGGCTATCCATTGGGGCATTCCTTCTCGAAAAAATACTTCACTGAAAAATTTGAAGTGGAAAACCTGGATTGCAGGTTTGAAAACTTTCCTATCGAACAGATTGATAAGTTACCCGGGTTACTCCAAAACAAAGAGCTGCTGGGGCTCTGTGTAACCATTCCTTACAAAGAAAAGGTCATCCCCTACCTCGACGAAATATCGGAGGAAGTGTATCATGTAAAAGCCTGTAATTCCATTAAAATCAACAATGGAAAACTGACCGGTTACAATACAGATGTTGCCGGCTTTGAGCAATCGCTCGATTCAAAGCTCAGGAGTTCGCATACCCATGCATTGGTTCTCGGAACGGGCGGAGCAGCCAAAGCAGTAGAATACGTCCTGAAAAAAAAGAATATTACCTGTACCAAGGTAAGCCGTAAGCCCTCACCCGGTATGCTCACCTACGACTCGCTTACACCCGCTGTCATCAAAAAACATTTACTGATCATTAATGCCTCCCCCGTAGGCACCTACCCCAACGACAATCAATGCCCCAATATCCCTTATGAGGCTATAACATCGGATCATTTTTTATTCGACCTGATATATAACCCACCCAAAACTATTTTCCTGCAAAAAGGAGAAGAAAAAGGAGCTGATACATTAAATGGATACGATATGCTGGTAGAACAGGCGGAAGCCAGTTGGCGAATATGGAACAATCAGTAAACTGTTATTTTTATCAGCCCATACCTTATAAGAGTGTTGGGCTACAACATAAAAACTGCCGCGGGAAGATATACAACATATACTCCGGCGGCAGTTTCAATTTTTTAATGGCAGATATCAGGAAGCCTGCTTGGCGTCTTTTTCGTTCATTCCTTCTTCAATCTCTTTCTTCACATTACTTTTAGCATCGTTAAACTCACGAATTCCCTTACCTATACCGCGCATAAACTCAGGAATTTTCCTTCCTCCGAAAAGAATCAAAACAGCAAGAATAATCAACACCCATTCTGTCCCTCCCGGCATTGATATCAATAAGGAATTGTAATTTGATAACATCTCAATTAAATTTTTGTTAGGTAAACAAAGTTACACTTTTAATTGTTTTATTCTCCAACTAAAATGTCGGTGAAGTTACTTAACCTTCCTTTAACAGCAAACGGAAATCCTGTAAAAGATTCCCGTTTTGAATATATTGTATTTCAATATTTTAGAAACTAACTCTCTTTTCCTTGATCCTTGCGCTTTTGCCGCTGCGGCTACGCAGGAAATACAGCTTGGCGCGACGTACTTTACCTACTTTGTGTAAAACAACAGAATCAATATTGGGGGAAAATACAGGGAAAGTCCTTTCTACTCCAATACCGTCAGAGATCTTACGTACCGTGAAAGTGGCAGTAGCCCCGGTTCCCTGACGTTTGATCACATCGCCTTTAAAACCCTGGATACGTGTTTTATTACCTTCTACCACTTTATAGTTAACAGTAATATTATCACCAGCCTTAAAGTTGGGGATTTTTTTATCCGTGCCAGTGTTTAGTTGCTCATGAATATATTGAACCGCTGTGCTCATAACTATTAAATTAAGGGTCGCAAAGGTAGTAATTGTAACTTGTAAATCAAAATTTAGTTTGTTACAAGCGGGTAAATAATTCTTACCGGGCTACGTTTACCGCCCTTTTCTCCCTTATGACCGTCACTTTTATCTGACCCGGGTAGGTCATTTCGGTTTGGATCTTCTGTGCAATCTCAAAACTCAGCTTTTCGCTGTCGGCATCGCTCATTTTGTCTGCCTCCGCTATCACCCGCAGTTCCCTTCCCGCCTGGATAGCATAGGCTTTTTCCACGCCGGTGTATCCGAGCGCCAGGTTTTCCAGGTCTTTGATACGCTGCAGGTACTGCTGCATAATCTCCCGCCTTGCACCGGGCCTGGCGCCGCTAATGGCATCGCAGGCCTGCACTATGGGAGAGATAACATATTGCATTTCAATTTCATCGTGGTGGGCGCCAATGGCATTTACCACGGCCGGGTTTTCACCATATTTTTCCGCCAGCTTTGCTCCCAGCAGGGCATGGCTCAATTCGCTCTCTTCTTCAGGCACTTTCCCAATATCATGCAGCAACCCTGCTCTCTTTGCCAGTTTGGGGTTTAGCCCAAGTTCCGCTGCCATGGTAGCGCAAAGGTTAGCCGTTTCCCTGCTATGCATCAGCAGGTTCTGACCATAGGATGAACGAAAACGCATTCTTCCCACCATTCTTACCAGTTCCTTATGCAATCCGTGTATACCTAATTCAATTACGGTCCTCTCCCCTATTTCCAGCACCTGCTCCTCCAGTTGCCTGCGCGTTTTATCAACCACTTCCTCAATCCGTGCGGGGTGAATGCGTCCGTCGGTAACCAGTCTTTGCAGCGATAAGCGGGCTATTTCCCTCCGGAGTGGATCGAAAGAAGACAATACAATCGCTTCAGGGGTATCATCCACAATCAGGTCAACGCCGGTAGCAGCCTCAATTGCCCTGATATTACGCCCTTCGCGGCCGATGATCTGACCTTTAATTTCGTCTGTTTCCAGGTTGAAAACCGTTACCGTATTCTCTATAGTCTGTTCAGCCGCCGTACGCTGCACCGTTTGAATGATAAGTTTCCGCGCTTCTTTATTCGCTTTTATTTTTGCCTCTTCTATAATCTCCTGCTGCATACCCAGCGCCTGGGTCTGCGCTTCCTGGCGAAGGGTGTCTATCAACTGGGCTTTTGCTTCGTCGGCAGACAAAGCGGCTATTTTTTCCAGGCGGCGGATATGCTCTTCCTGATGCCTTTCAAGCTCCGTCCGCTTCTGGTTCACCACTTCTATCTGGCGATTCAGGTTTTCCTTAATAGCATCGTTTTCTTTCACCTGTTTCTCAATATTCTCCAGCTTTTGATTCAGGCTTTGCTCTTTCTGGCGAGCCCGGGTTTCAGACTCATTGGCTTTTTTGTTTTTTTCTAATACCAGCTTATCGTGCTCAGACCGTAACCTTACAATTTCTTCCTTAGCCTCCAGCAGCTTTTCTTTCTTTAGGGTTTCGGCGGTCACCTGTGCGTCAGCAATTGTTTTCTTTGCCAGTAAATCTGCTTCTTCTACCTGTCTTTTTGTATTAGCTGAAAAAATAAACCTACCTGCTATTATACCCACTATCAACCCGCCTACCGCAAGTATTATCGACAATACACTCAATTCCATGAATTATTAATTTAAACTGTTCTTTTATGTTTTTCCTATGCTCTTTTAACCATAGTAAGATGTAATAGGCGAAGATAGAAAGAAGTTTTGAGATTGAAGGAGGATAAAAATGGTAAAATAGTAAGACACGTAAGACCGTAAGAAGGTACAGCCCTCTTACCATCTTACGATTTTACCATTTTACTCCCTCCAGGCTTTTTTCAACAATCCCGACAGCTTCGTTTATCTGAGCAGCAGTGATCATCAGGGGCGGCGCCAGCCGTATCTTATCGCCATGTGTCGGTTTTGCCAACAGGCCATTCTCCATCAGTTCCAGGCAGAGTTTCCAGGCGGCATCGGTATCCGGATGCTTAATGACTATTGCATTGAGCAGTCCCCTGCCCCTGATGGTATCAATAAAGGGTGATTGCAGGGACCTCAACCCTTCGCGCAGCAACTCGCCCATAGCCATTGCGTTTTCAGCGAGGTGTTCTTCTTTCAGTATCTTCAGCGCTTCAACAGCTACTTTGGACGCCAGGGGATTTCCGCCATAGGTAGAGCCATGCTCCCCGGGGCGGATAGTAAGCATTACAGCATCATCTGCCAGAACAGCGCTTACCGGCAGCATGCCGCCGCTTAATGCTTTTCCCAAAACCAGTATATCCGGGCGCACCGACTCATAGTCGCAGCAGAGCATTTTGCCGGTCCGGCAAAGTCCCGTTTGTATCTCATCTGCTATAAACAGAACATTGTGCTGTTGACAGATTGATTTCGCCTGTGAAAGGTATCCGTCACCGGGAATTTCCACCCCCGCTTCCCCCTGGATCGGTTCCACCAGAAAGCCGGCAACATCCGGGTCTGCTGCTGCCAGCGTCAACGCTCCTATATCATTATAGGGTATTACCACAAACCCCGGGGTAAAAGGCCCAAACCGGTTAGTAGAACTTTTGTCTGTACTGAATGAGACAACAGAGATGGTTCTGCCATGAAAGTTATTGGCACATACAATTATTTTCGCTTTATCTTCCGGGATGCCTTTCACCGCGTATCCCCACCTCCGGCACAGTTTCAATGCAGACTCTACCGCTTCCACACCTGTATTTACAGGCAATACCTTGTCAAAACCGAAAAAGCTGGTAATAAAAGCTTCGTATTCTCCCAGCACATCATTGTAAAAGGCCCGGGAGGTAAGCGTTAACCGCGCTGCCTGCTCAGAGAGTGTTTTCACCAGGGCCGGATGACAGTGCCCCTGGTTAACAGCGGAATAACCGCTCAAAAAATCGTAGTACTGTTTGTTGTCCACGTCCCACACGTGTACCCCCTGCCCACGCTGCAAAACCACGGGCAACGGGTGGTAATTATGAGCGCCGTGTTTTTCCTCCAGTTCAAGAAAATAGGCCGTTTTACCAGAAACCGTATACATAAAAGCTAAATAATAAGTGGTGAAAAATATCAAAACACGGAGCGTTCCATGCGCGCCCCTATTGCCGGAAGCAGCTATTATCCTGCCGGACACGGCCACTTACGAGTTATGGTCGAGAAAATCGAGATTAGAGTCGAGAAAGGACGATATATACGGCTTAAGAAGGATAAGCAAAAATTTGATTAAAGGTATGAATAATCTTTTGTTGACATCTTTTTTAATCAGGCTGTTCCGAAGTTAAAGCCTTCTTTCTATCTTCGGCCTTCATCCACCCACTTTTTATGGAGCCCAAGGCAAAATTATTTTCAGGCACTGGATCCCGCTATCTGGCGGAAAAAATTGCGAATCAATTCGGAGAGCCTTTAGGTAAGATCAGCATTCAACGGTTCAGCGATGGAGAGATCCAACCTACTTTTTTAGAGAGTATCCGGGGAGATTATGTGTTTTTGATCCAGAGTACTTTTTCCCCTGCTGATAACATTATGGAACTCCTGCTGATGATTGATGCCGCCCGCCGGGCATCTGCCGATAAGATCATTGCCGTTTTACCCTACTACGGGTATGCGCGCCAGGACAGGAAAGACAAGCCAAGGGTGGCTATAGGAAGCAAACTGCTGGCCAATCTTCTCACAGCCGCAGGCGCTAACAGAATGATAACCATGGATTTACATGCACCTCAAATCCAGGGCTATTTTGATATTCCGGTGGATCACCTGGACAGCTCTGCAATTTTCATTCCTTACATAGAACAACTTAACCTGGAAAACCTTACCTTTGCCGCCCCTGACGTGGGAAGTGCCAACAGGATACGGGAAATAGCCAGTTATTTTAATGCGGAAATGGTTATTTGTGATAAGCACCGTAAAAGGGCAAATGAAATTGCCAGCATGGTGGTGATAGGTGACGTAACGGACAGGAATGTAGTTCTTATAGATGATATATGTGATACCGGCGGAACCCTGGCCAAATCAGCGGGGTTGCTTAAGGAAAAAGGAGCAAGAAGTGTGAGAGCCCTGTGTACCCACCCGGTGCTGAGTGGTAATGCATACGTAAATATTGACAACAGTGTTTTAGAAGAACTGGTGGTTTGTGATACGTTGCCATTAAAAGAATACTCGTCCAAAATAAAGGTGCTCAGCGTTGCGGAACTGTTTGCGATCGCCATCAGAAATGCATACGAAAACCAAAGCATTACCAGCCTGTTTATCCATAGTCAACAGCGAAATAAGTAGTAAAATACAAACAAACATACAATGAAAACAATTACAATCGAAGGACAACCGAGGACCGGAACCGGGAAGAAAGCCGCCCGCCAACTCCGCTCTCAGGAACTGGTGCCTGGTGTAATTTATGGCGGTGAAAAGGAGATCAGCTTTCAGGCTCCTGCACTGGCTTTTAAATCACTTGTGTACACACCTGATTTCCAGTTAGCAGATATTAAAGTGGGAGATAAATCCTACCGGTGCATTTTAAAGGATATCCAGTTTGACCGGGTAAGCGATTCCCTTATTCATCTTGACTTCCTGGAACTGATAGAAGGTAAAAAGGTGATCGCTAATATCCCGCTTAAGTTTACCGGAACCGCTGCAGGTGTGAAAGCCGGTGGCAGGTTGGTAACCAAGATCAAATCTCTGAAGGTAAAGACATTGCCTAAGGATCTGAAGGAAAATATAGAAGTAGACCTTACCCACCTGGAGTTGAATGAAAATTTAAGGGTGGAAGATGTAAAAGAAAGCGCCTACGAAATACTCAACTCTCCCCGTATTCCTATTGCTTCTGTAGTAATGACAAGGCAATTGAAGCAGGAAGAGCAGGCAGCGGCAGCCGCGTCCAAGACTCCGGCAAAAAAATAAGAATTTCATTTAATATTTCGCCCAACCCCCTGTGGTTGGGCTTTTTTATTGATATGTCAAAGTTTTTGATCGCAGGTTTAGGAAACCCCGGTGCAGAATACGCGCATACACGTCATAATATCGGATTTGATGTGGTAACTGCATTTGTACAGAAACACGGAGGCTCGTTCCGCACAGACAGGCTGGCGGAAGTAGCTGAAGTTCGCTGGAAAGGCAGGGTATTTATCTGCATCAAACCCAGCACTTACATGAACCTGAGCGGCAAATCATTTAAATACTGGATGGATAAGGAAAAAATAGCGCTGGAAAATACGCTCACAATTGTTGACGACCTGGCGCTCCCCCTCAGTAAACTGCGCCTAAGAGGCAGCGGTAGTCATGCCGGGCACAATGGACTGCTGGATATACAAACGGTACTGGGATCAGATAAATATGCCAAACTGAGGTTCGGTATCGGCACCAATTTTCCTAAAGGAATGCAGGTGGAGTTTGTGTTGGGCAGGTGGTATCCCGAAGAACTGCCCATAGTATCCCAAAAAATCGAAAAGAGCTGCGAAGTTATTGAGAATGTTTCCGTTATAGGACTGGAAAAAACAATGGGCTGGGTGAACGGAATGGAATTTGCCTAAAAACCCGGAAAAATCATGATATTCGGTAAATAATTTTTCCAACTATATTAGATTCAATTTGTTTACAGTAAATTAGCGTCTTACTTTATACTGTCCATCTTCCTATTAACAGCCCCCAATTTTCAGTTGTAAAACACCCGATTTCGTGTCTCAGTTTGACCTATGAAAAATTCGAACTAATAATTAACTATGAAGATATTCTGTATTGGCCGTAACTATGTGGATCATGCAAAAGAATTAGGGAATGATATACCATTGGAACCTATCGTTTTCATGAAGCCGAAAAGTGCATTGTTGCAATCGCATACCCCATTCTACTACCCGGAATTTACCAACGAATTACATGCGGAAGCAGAACTGGTATTAAGAATAAACAAAAACGGAAAATACATCCAGGAAAAACATGCCGGTAAATACTACAATGGCATCAGTATAGGTATTGATTTTACAGCCAGGGATATACAGGATGAATTAAAAGCACAGGGGCTGCCCTGGGAAAAAGCGAAAGCCTGGGATAATTCAGCGGTTATTGGCAAATGGATTGATATTGGCCCGGATTTCAAAAAGCAGGATGTAAACTTTTGCCTCTATAAAAATAAAGAACTTACCCAGCAGGGTAATTCAGGCGATATGATCTTCAGCTTCGATTACCTCGTGTCTTATATATCTAACTACTTCTCCCTGAATATCGGAGATGTCATTTTCACCGGCACCCCGGTTGGCGTCAGCGAATGCGTTGTAGGCGATGAACTGGAAGGGTTTGTTGAAGACGAAAGCCTCTTCGAATTTTCTATCAAATAAGTTTCCCTGATAATTTTGTAACGGCGCCGGAGATCCGTCAGATCTTCTCCGGTTGTTTAAATGCATTTTTTGCGATCACCTCTGCCATGGTTTTGCCTATATCGGCAGGGCTGTCTACCACAGTAATCCCACATTCTCTCATGATTTTCATTTTAGCCGCCGCGGTATCATCGGCGCCACCTACAATGGCTCCGGCATGTCCCATCCTCCTGCCGGGAGGCGCGGTTTGTCCGGCTATAAACCCAACCACCGGTTTGGTTCCATTATCTTTAATCCACCGGGCAGCTTCCGCTTCCATACCACCACCTATTTCACCAATCATTACAATTCCTTCCGTTTCATCATCCTGCATAAACAGTTCCACCGCTTCCCTGGTGGTCGTACCAATAATAGGGTCCCCACCAATACCTATAGCCGTCGATATCCCGAGTCCTGCTTTGGCTACCTGGTCGGCTGCTTCATATGTAAGCGTACCGGATTTAGACACAATACCGATTTTGCCTTTTTTAAATATAAAACCCGGCATGATACCCACCTTACATTCTTCAGCCGTGATCACACCCGGGCAGTTTGGCCCTATCAACCGGGAACCGGTACCGGCAAGGTAATGCCTGGCTTTAATCATATCCTGTACAGGAATACCTTCAGTAATACAGATTATCAATGCCACTCCGGACTCCGCAGACTCAATGATAGCATCGGCAGCAAATGCCGGTGGAACAAAAATGATACTTACATTCGCCCCTGTCGTTTTTACCGCATCCGATACGGTATTGAATACCGGGCGATCGAGATGCGTCTGCCCGCCTTTTCCGGGAGTTACGCCCCCTACTACATTGGTTCCATATTCAATCATCTGCGTAGCATGAAAAGTACCTTCGGAACCCGTGAATCCCTGAACAATTACTTTCGAATCTTTGTTGACTAAAACCGACATATGAAATGAGTATTACTTGTTAAAAGGCTGCGCAAAAATATGAAAATTAACCGCTTTCTGATCATTTGAATTAAAAACTTAGCCTTCAACCATTTCTCAAATATTCCCTACCTTCAGCGTTTTCAAAATTTATGATCATGAGAATAACTTTTTTACTAACCTCCAAAAAAGCCTGGGTTTGTTTGCTGCTATTCGCCCTCACTCAAACAACCCGGGCACAAAAACCCGACACAGTTCTCATTAAAAATATTGTTGCGGAGGCCAATAACAATTCTCAGTTGGAACCACTGGCGCATGAACTGCTGGATATTATCGGGCCCAGGCTGGTAGGGACCCCGCAGATGAACAAAGCTGCTGACTGGGTAATTGCAAAATTCAACAGTTGGAACATCCCGGCCCGTACAGAGAACTGGGGTACCTGGAGAGGATGGGAAAGAGGCATCACTCATGTGGATCTCATACACCCCAGGGTAAGAACACTGGAAGCAACCCAGTTGGCATGGAGTGGAAGCACCGCCGGAAAAACAATTACTGCAGAAACTATTATACTGGCAGACCTGCCGGACGCTGCCGCTTTTTCCAAATGGTTGCCTTCGGTAAAAGGGAAATTTGTGCTGGTATCGGCATTGCAGCCAACAGGGAGACCGGATTACAACTGGGATGAGTTCGGCACCAACGAATCCATTGAAAAAATAAGAGCGGAACGCGAAAGGGTAACCGAAGAGTGGGCTAACCGTTTAAAAAAGATAGATGTCACTCCCAGGTCGCTGGCGGAAGCGCTGGAGAAGGCGGGCGCTGCCGGCATCTTCAGTTCGTATTGGTCCAGGGCATTCGGCTCCAATAAAATCTTTGGCGCACAAGTCAAAAAAATCCCCACCATTGATCTGGCATTGGAAGACTACGGACTATTGTACCGTCTTACTGCATCCGGGCAAAAGCCTAAAGTAAATGTGCGGGCTGACTCCAAAGAGTTGGGCGTAGTACCTACATTTAATGTACTGGCAGAAATAAAAGGAACAGAAAAACCGGAGGAGTATGTAATTCTTTCCGCGCATTTCGACTCATGGGATGGCGCCAGCGGGGCTACGGATAACGGAACAGGCACATTGGTAATGATGGAAGCTGCCCGGTTATTGAAGAAGTTCTATCCGAACCCGAAAAGAACTATTTTGGTAGGGCTTTGGGGAAGTGAAGAACAGGGATTGAACGGGTCAAGGGCATTTGTGGAAGATCACCCGGAAATCGTTGCCAATTTACAGGCTATGTTCAACCAGGATAACGGGACCGGCAGGGTAGTGAATATACAGGGTCAGGGTTTTTTACACTCCTATGAATATATTAACCGCTGGTTAAGCGGGGTGCCGGAGGATATACGGAAACATATCGAAACAAGTTTCCCGGGAACACCCGGCAGCGGCGGATCAGATTTTGCTTCCTTTGTGGCAGTGGGCGCCCCGGCATTCTCGTTAAGCTCCCTGAGCTGGTCTTATGGTACCTACACCTGGCATACCAACAAGGATACCTACGACAAAATAGTATTTGACGATGTAAGGAATAATGCGATCCTTACAGCAATACTGGCGTATGTGGCCAGTGAAGACCCGGCTAAAACATCCAGGGAAAAAAGTATACTGCCGGCTGGCAGGGATGGAGAGCCGGGTAAATGGCCCGCCCAGAGAAAAGCCAACAGGAAAGGAGGGCAGGACTAAAGTCTCATAACAATATTAAAAAAGCGCCGCTGTTCAGTGGCGCTTTTTTAATGTCCGGGTAATCGATTAGTACAACTAAAGCACATTGAGAATTATTGTTCCTGCATAACAAAATAGTTGATCAACACCCTCTCATCACCCCGAGTAAACCATTAGGAGGCAATCATTGAGCCGTGACAGAAAAACTGATCTTGCATAAATATGGCACGCAAAGATCGCAAAAGGCGGCGCAAAAAATCACAAAGAAAGAAGCAGTGCTACAAACTATCGTTCAGCAGCGGAAGATTGTCTGCTATATCCTTAACCTTCTGGTGCAGCAGGTGCACATTCAGGTTTTCCATATGCCTTTCGTGATGCAGGTCTGTCCCCAACAGTTCTATATACTTCAGTTTATATAACTTCTCTGCCGCCGCTTCAATATTTTTCCCGTAGTAACCGATCAGCGAAAGCAGATTTACCTGGAACAAACAACCAAAATCTCTTAGCTCTTCATATAACTCAAACTTCTTATGCAAATAAGCATAGCGTTCAGGGTGCGCCAGTATGGGTTTATACCCCTTCATCTGCATATTGAACAGCTTTTGTTTATAATCGATCGGAATGCTGGCAAAAGAAAATTCCACCAGCACCAGGTTATCCTTTATCGTAAGCAAGGGCTCATCCTTCTCCAGCAGACTGTCAAAATGGTCATCGAGGAAATACTCCGCCGCAGCCCGCACCGGAATATCAATCTTTCTTTTCTGCAGCGCTTTTACCAGCTTATCGAATCCGTTCAAAATCGTTGTGCGACTATTAGGATACAGATCGGCCATCAGGTGCGGCGTTGTAATAATCTTTTTATAGCCCAACTTCTTTAAACCCTCAATCAGGGTAATGGAAGTATCCACATCCGGCGACCCGTCGTCTATACCGGGTATCAGGTGCGAATGCATATCACATTTGAGCACACTCAGGTCATGGGCTTCGGGAAGAGGTTTCTTTTTTTTGAAGAATGAAAACATGGAATTTAAATTTTCAATCAGCGAACATAAGAGAAGTCCGGCTATTTAATTACTATGTTGAAGCGCCTGCAAAAAAGAATGTATATCCCTGAATGCGCCCTCTTTTGTATCCAGTAAACGCCGGGAAACCTGCACTGCCGATCTCTTTTTTTCCAGGATCGATTCTTTTGATATTCGCGACAGCACTTCCTTAATATTTACCTTTAAATCAGCATCATCCTTTACCAGCCATGCTGCTTCTTGCAAATATTCCCAATTATCGTTTTCCTTATCTCCACAAAACATAATAGTCCCTCCCTCGCAAACAGCGCTGACCGCTTTGGAGGGAACACATATATTGTTCCATTCAGGCAACAGGGTTACCAGGTGCACATCAATAAGAGTAAGCTCATGCCTCGGCACACTGTCTTTGATAACAACGCCTTTCCTGTCCCGGGCAGCTTCTTTTATTACACCGGATTTGGATCCGTACAGGGCCAACACCAGCGTGAACTTTTCAGCATCCAACGTATTGATGATTTCTAAAAGAAAATCCGCGGAATGCGCCTCCCCGATATTACCGCAATACCCCAAAACGATCTTGCCCCCTGACTTCCAGTCCGGCAATGTTTGCCGATCGAAACCGGATTTTTTAACCCCGCAGGGTAAAATTGTCGCCGGAATCTTCCGCGCATACTCTTTTCGCAGATAGTTCAATTGATGCACTCCAAGTGCAATCATATAATCCGGGGGATTTTCTTTTACTTTTCTTTTAAAAAACCGGTACAGAAAGTTTCTTTCAGTGATCAGCCTTCCGGCAATAAAAGCCTCCGGATACAGATCCATCGACCAATAAGCCCATTTCTTCTTCTTTAATAAAACGGATGCCCAGAAAATCAGAAAGGGCGGATCGGTCATTACAATGATCCACCCCTTTTTGGTAATTCTTTTTGCTTTCCTAATAAGAAAATAACTTTCTACAAAGCTGGAAAAAAGCCTGATGATTTTGTTTTTCCCGTCATAAAGACTTTTTACCAGAAACGTCCTGCCATTAGGTGCTGTTATATTACCTCCTCCACCGTACCGGCCATCTGAATGGATAACATTCACCTGTACCCCGTGATCTAACAACCATCCTGCCATTTCATTGGCCGACTCGCCGGTTATACCAGTACCAGGTGGATAGTTTTTATTAACTATTGTAACTACCGGTTCTCTCTGTTCATCCATGATTCATAAATCTCTATAAAAGTAGTCTTCAGGTCTTTGGTGATATCCCAGTCAGGGTAATGTGATTTCATTTTACTCAAATCACTATAATAGCATATATGGTCTCCGATCCTGTTCTCATCGCTATACCTGTATTTCATTTCTTTCCCGGAAATTTCCGATATGATCTGAAAGGCTTCCAAAAGTGAACAGGTATTGTTTTTTCCACCGCCAATATTGTACACTTCCGCAATGCGCGGGCGATCAATAAACTCAAAAATAAAATTGGCTACATCAAAGGAATGTATGTTATCCCTTACCTGCTTTCCTTTGTATCCGAAAACGGTATATTCCTTTTCTTCCAGGTTGCATCTTATCAGGTAACTCAGAAAACCGTGAAGCTCTACCCCGCTATGATTAGGTCCGGTTAAGCAACCGCCCCGCAAACATGCCGTGGGCATATTAAAATATCTGCCGTATTCCTGCACGGAAATATCGGCCGATACTTTTGATGCTCCAAATAAAGAATGTTTGGATTGATCTATCCGAAAGGTCTCAGGTATCCCGTTTATATATGTATCATCATCATAATCCCACCGGGTTGCCAGCTCTTTCATAGCAATCTCATTGGGAGCATCTCCATACACTTTATTGGTAGACATATGCACGAAGGGGATATTGGTACTATACCTCCTCGTAGCCTCCAGTAAATTGAAGGTCCCGACCGCATTGGTATCAAAATCATCAAAAGGGATCGCGGCTGCCCTGTCATGACTGGGCTGCGCTGCCGTATGCACGATCGCATCGGGGGCAACACTCCTGATCAACCCAATAACACCTTCCCTGTTCCTTATATCCAACTCATGGTGATGAAAAGATTTGAGCGTGGTTTCCAGCCTTTCCTGGTTCCACCGGGTATCACCGTTCGCGCCAAAAAATACCGCCCGCTGGTTGTTATCCACCCCATGGATCTCCCAACCTTTGTTTGCAAAATACACGCAAACCTCGGAACCAATAAGACCGGAAGAACCAGTTATTAATATTTTTTTCATTTTTATTTATAGGAAATTAGATGCTATTTTATCTGTCGGATCCGAACTTTTTCTGCAGGGTTTCCCTGATAAATACCATACGCTTCCGTGTCTTTCGTCAGCACAGAAGAAACTGTCAGGATTGAATGAGACTGTACGACAACTCCCGGGCATACGACTGCCTTTGCACCTATCCATACGCCGTCCTCCAATACAATCTTTCCGATCATCAGGTCAAAAGTCGACTTTTTATAGTTGTGATTACCGGCAAGGAGCATTGCATCCTGCGAAAGACACACATTATCACCTATGATGACATCGGTAATATTATCGATCCATACCTTTTCTCCAATCCAGGTATAGTTTCCAATGCTTAATTTCCAGGGATATTTGATGTTCACACCCGGCTTGATGACCACCCCCCGGCCAACCCTGGCGCCAAAGCACTTCAGCAGAAAACATTTGATCCCGGAAAATGGATTAAGGGGGTTGACCAGGAAGATGATATTGATGAAATACCATAGGATCTGCTTAAACCTTCCGGCCCCGATGGTTGACTTAAACCAATCATTGTTGTATGATGCATTATCAACCCTGTTCATTATTACGCAAATAGTGCTTTATACTTTTTCTTCAGTTCAATATTGTCTGACTTCTTTTGGGCATATACCCAGGCTCCCCTGCACCATTCCAGGTACTCCTCCTGATCCATCGCCGCCACCCTTTCAATCGTTGCCGCAAAACGACCGGGCTCACTCAAAGGTATATCCCATCCGGCTTTTTCCGTCTCCAGGTTTCTCCAGGGCGTTTGATCGCTGATCAAAACCGGTCGCCCTGTGGATAAAGCCTCAAAAATAGCGTGTCCGAAATTTTCGCCTTCAGTTGGAAGTGCAAAAATATGATGATCGGCAATTAAATTCACTATTTCCGAATTTGGGATGCTTTCGTTAAATATCACCCGAATGTTTGGTGAAAGTTCTTTAATCAAAAGGCGGCATTTATTCCAATATTCTTCATCTTCCGGAGTTCCGACAATTGTGAGAAAAATATCCGCCTGCAAAGGTTTTATATAGTTCAGCAACAATAGCAGGTTCTTAATGGGATGAATGCGTCCAACAAAAACAACTTTCAATTCTCCTCTTTTCTTTTTTATATAACTGAACGCCAATCTATCAGAAGAAGGAAAGTTAGATGCTTGACTGCATTTCACTTTCTCTCCAAATATTCTCCTTACATCGTTTACTTCGGTATCGTCAGTGGCATGAAAAGCTACTTTTCTGTGAACACCGAAAAGTCTAAATATGAAAAGAAATATTCTCTTTTTTGGTCCTCTAAATTGAAGCGCCGACTTCTTTAGCATCCCCCTTGGCGCAAGTATAACTGTAGCATCAGTCAATCCCAGCCACTTAATCAGTAAAGGATAGAGTGCAAAATAACGCGAATACATGCTGTTTAGATAGATATAGTCGGGTTCTACCTCATTTAAAACCCGCCTGATATTCCTCCAGTTAAGGAATTGTGGAGTTGCGTACAATACCTTTATCTCCTTTTGTTCAATCCATTTATCAGATTCGATACCGAGATACGGACCGGATTCACCAAGGTCACGATCTGAAGTAAACACGAAAATTTCACGATCACCCTTCATGTTGTCCGAGAAATTCACACATGACCTTATTGGCCCCCCAGCCTTAAAGCCGGGTGCATACCAATCAGCAAACACAAGAATCCTTATGTCAGCACCTAATCTCACCACATTCACTCGTAAATAATATTCGCTTCAACAGGCTGCCTTGGCCGTACGACATATCCCCTTCGCCTGCTTTTCCATTTTAAAAATCCCATCTCTATTTTCTGTGGTAGTTCTCAATACCTCAAATTTTGCATCCTAAGCAATATGTACTCAACTGCAAAAACGAGGAAGCGTTCTAATGCTGCTACCCATCTTGATTATTGTTTTTTCATTTTCGTTTTACCCGCATATATCTCCTATAGTCCTGGTAATTCAACCACATCAATATTGCAAAAAAAGGAGTCCCGTAATCAAAATATCCCCCCAGTTTTAAAAATTTGCACAAAAAATGAGATAAACAAGCAATGGAAATAACCCTATGAAACGTTCCGGAATTAAGAATTAAGGTTTTTATCTGGAAAAATATGTAAAATCCTGTTCCCAGCAACCCCCACTCGCTGAAAATTCTAATGATGAGGCTATGCCCTGACAAAGAATTAAGTCCGTATAAATAATAGTGCCTGAAGGAAGAGTTGCTGAAATAACGGTGATACATTTCTTCATGCCCTCCCAGCCCTGAGCCAATCAGCGGGCTCTGTTTTACCGAAAATTCTGCCGTTTCATAGTTCGTAATAAATGATAGGCTTGTTCCATTTGTGATATTATCCATATTGGTACCGCTAAAATAAAGATTCATTGAACTAATTCTATCGCTGAATTTATCATATCCCAATAGTACGTTCTGATATATAAAGTATAAAAAAGGTAGGATTAGCAACAGATACACGGGATTGAGGTATATGATCACCAACATTACCATTAAGACTGCATAGGCGGTGGTTGAGAAAGTACCTAAAGTAGCAAGGATAATGACAGCGTTTCTAAGCTTATTTGTTTTAAATGTCATTATGCTGCAAACACATGCCGGCAATATAATACTCGCATAATGCGAAGGCTCCCTGGCTACCGAATCGATAAAATAAAAAGAATAATCTGTAAGCAACTTGATCCCAAAAAGAAACTTGACCAATAACTGTACTATTCCAATTATAGCGGTATAGTACGAAACTTTCATATAGGCCCTAAAGACCCGTTTGATATTGTCACATCGACTGATGAAATCAAAAGTTGTAATTAATATCAGGGAGAGGGGCACCCATTGTTTAAAAAATGGTGAGAAAGAAAGCGACAAATATGTTTTAGCAAGGATGCTGTTTATCAGCAAAAACAATGCAAAAGCTATAATATAACCGCTGATATGAAGCCGGTTAAGATAGTATATGAAATAAAGTATACTAAACGTGTAACCAATCGTATCATACTCAATGCCAAATAAAAAGACCGTCCCTATTTCCTTGGAGAATACAGTTGCAATAAATATATATAGCAACCACTCCGGTATGGCTTCGCTCTTTGATAAAGAGGGTACCCTGTTAAAATTTACGAATTCCCTGTTATGTAAATATATGCTCTCCATTAACGTTTATCGTTCCTGTTCAGCATGAGCCACTCTCTTCCGGACTTTTCCATCTCTTTTTTAAATCGGGGCAGCTCTCCCGGGTAAGGCTCTACAAATCCTTCCAGCTTTGCGGTATTCAGGGAAACGCCATCATTCGTTCTACCCGGATAACCAAACTGTTTGCAGACACCTTTCAGCAGACATATCTCGGCATTATTGATCAGGATACTGTTACCCGTTGGAAGGTTGTATAAATAACCAAACAAATATGTAATATCAGGATCATAATTTCTGATCCAAATGTTATTTAAACGGGACTCCCCTCTTCCCGTAAACCTTAGAACAAAAGGTGCTTCCGGGAAAAGGCTACCATCAAAAATAGTATTGTTAACTTCTGTCTTGTAGCCATCTATTCTTAACATTCCGATCCTGCTATTCGTAACTTTTACTTCCTGTAGAACGGTTTGGTCGCCATAATATGATATCACAGATGTTGTACAACTATCCACAATCAATTTTCTACAGGTAAAAGAAGTCAAGCCATTGAATGAGCTGCTCCTTTTTGGCACCCAATGTACATTTGAAAACCTCGTGTCAAATTCGCCTGATAGAAATTCATATTCTGGCGCGAGAGTTTGTACAGACCAGTAGGCATAGTCCTGATATGCTTCTGCTTCTACGTATATCTTCGCATTTTCAATTATAGTTCCCAAAGATCTGCAGTTCGGAAACTGCGTAGCCAGGGTATCTAAAACATTTTTATAGTGTACATAAAATGACAGGTGAGCGTCCATGGCGCTATGACAATTAACCCCCTTCAGGTTCTCAACGTAAATATCGTAACAGGCCTGGGCAGGGGTGTAGGCATGGCGGCAATAGTAGGCTATGGTGTTGAATGCTTTTACATTTCTGCAATAATTAAGCAATACCGGGTACATAAAATTATCCAATACCATACCGTCGAAGTAAACAGATTCAGATGCGACGATAGAAAACCCAACATGCTTATATCTTTGAGAACCCTCGTATCTTATTTCAGCGTTTTTCATCTTCACAGAAACCCCGGTCAAATTGACCATGGTTCTAATGGAAGAACTAACAGCAGTGTCCTTTTCAGCGCCTAAAACAAAATCAACATCCTCGATATCTATTTTTAGGTATTTGTATATTGTAGTTGTTACATCTTCTGTTTGAGGAGTATAATTAAATAAAACAGGGCTATTAACGCTGACCTGGTTGTTCTTCACTTTGATGATCCTGTGTGTGTCATTCTCTTTGTAATTCCATGCCATATCAAAGCGGCTGTTGCTCCCTATATGCAGGATATCACCCGGGGTTATCTTGAATCCTTCTTTATTTATTATGTGAACAATATTATCGTTGCGTTGTAAAGGTGCCGCGAGATCAAATTTGAAGCTTTTAGCCTGTAGATGCAAAAAGCCATCATCTTCAAAAATGATCCTGGTTCCCTTTGCCCCTCTTACATATAATGTACCACACAGGTTGGTTGCCGAAACTCTTCGCTTTACATTATACGTACCCTCCGGGAACACAAGGGTATAATCTCCGGGACGTTCTTCAAGCAGCTTTAATAACGCCTGCAGCGCATAGGAGTCGTCCTGGTTATCATCAGGCAATACACCGTGCTTTGTGACATCGATCGTTTTACGATAGGCTCGTTCATCAGCTAATAAGCTTTTGCCTGTAGAAAGCAGAAAAAACAGAATTATTATCTTTTTCATATGATTTTTCATGCTAAGAAGAACATATGCTGTCAAGCACGCTACTATAGCAAATGGCTGCTTTTTCCGGCGAAAACTGTCTCGCCCAGTTTTTCCACTCTTCTTTAACATCTGCAGAGATATCTGCAGCAAGCATCCTTTCCAAGCCCTCCTTAATGGATACACTATTGGATGGATCTACGTAAATGCCCATATTTCCGCTGACTTCCTTCAGAGACTTCGTGTCGGAAGTTAATACAGGTATTCCCCTGGAAAGAGCTTCCACTACGGGCATTCCAAATCCTTCAATAAATGACGGAAATAACAATCCGCTGCTGGAGGAAACTTCGTTGATCAGATCGCTCAGAGGTTTTGACTTTTCAAACTGAACATTCCCGGCAAGCCCGTTTTCCTGCACAAAATCCTGATATTGCTGAGGTACATCCTCATTCGAGTATATAATTTTAATTTTGGGCACTTCATTCCGCTCTTCCTTAAGAAGTCTGTATGCCTCTAACAACCCCAGCATATTCTTCCTGGGAGAAATAAATCCCCACCATATCCAATAAGGATAACTATGACCACCTGTAGCTTCCTGGCTTATCCATAAGGGATGGATGCCATTGTAAATTGTCTCAGTTTTAGCTGCCGCCCCGGGAAATATTTCCACGATCTGCTCTTTTGTAGTGTCAGAGATCGAAATGACTTTTTCGGCTTCATTGATACCGTTGGTTAATATAAAACGCCTTAGCCACAACTGCCAGTTTCTTTTGTAGCTCGTTTGATTTATATTATGAAATGACGACACATCTGCTACAGTTATAATCAGCGGATGAGCATGGCCTCCAAGACTATTGCCATCGGTATTTAAGTAGACATCGGCCCTTTCATTGACGCGGCAGTAATGCTTGTAACGAAATAATCCCAATAAATTACTTAGTTTTCTGGAAGCATTTGCCACAGAAAGCCTCCAGTTTGGAAGTTGTTCAAGTTCTTTGAAGAACTGTAGCAAAACCTCATTACTTTCACTTCTGACAACCAGAATAAAGGTATCATTCTTTCTCAATTGTATTAGCTCCCTCAGCATGTTTCTCATTGGTGTCCCGGTGGTGGGTACATACAGCGGTTCGCAATACACAAGTATCTTCATATAATCGGATCTTACAGGCGAAGCAAGGTGGTCATTTATTCAAAAAGAGATCAAATCCTTTAATATCCCTTCCCCCGGTTTGAGCTGGTCGGCACACGTAAAGGATCACAATAGACAAGAAGGATCATTTACAAAATTCTGCCGGACAGAATGGTCTTTATTCTTTAGCACCGATCGAGCTTAACACTTCCAACACCCTATCGTTTATCTGCTGCCAATCGTATTCATTCCAACGGTCATCAAAACAACGATTTGAGCTATTGGCTTTTATCTCAAGTATTTTATCAACAAGGTTCTCAGGGGTAAAATCGTCAACCAAAAATACATTTTTAAACCTGTTTTCCTCGAGCCATGCAATCGGAGGAGATACAAACCAACGTCCGACCACGCCATACTGGATGATCTTCAGTGGAATAGAATTATATAAGAAGTTGGAGCCTTTGGAGTCTTTCAACAATATTCCCATATCACTCATCCGGTAATAAAAATAAGAGGACTCCTTCGAAACCGGCCCCGTGTAGGTTACGTTTTCGGATTGAATAAATGGCAGGTTGCCCACCATTAAAAAATGGATCGAGGGATCCCTCTCCCATAGTTGCCGGAATACCTCCCGGCACAGTCCCATATCATACCAGGCATCTGCCCCTATATAGCTGATCAAAAACTTCCCCTTCAAGCCCATTTCATCTATCATTTTTGCTACTACGCTTTCCTCTACCGCTCTCATAGCGGTCACTTCAGCTCCATTGGGAATAAATACAAATTTACAATTATATATTTCTCCTAATTTGCTAGCTGCAGCCCGGGAAACAACAAAGTTTATCTGCGAGCCTGCCAATTGACGCCGCAGATAGGCAATATTATAGCTATTATTTCTAAAATTATCCTGATCAAAATCGTCCTGTATATCGCTTACACATACAACATTTTGAAGCCGGGGATACAGATCAAAACCCTCTGAATAGAAAATAATATCCGGTCTCAATTTTCTGTTTATGTATCTCAAAACAGCCTTGTTGAATCTTCTCGAAAGCTTCAATGCCCCAACCATACCGATAAACCGGTAAATCACCATATGAGACATGAAAGGAACTGTAACCACTTGATAATCCCACTTCTGATGTTTCTCTATGTTAAAGCGAGAGAATATGGATCTTACAAAGCATTGTAAGGTATACAGCTTTGAGCGCTTTTTGTTTTCGAAAAAAGCGCTTTGAGGATCAAACCGAGACAAAAAGTATACATCAAAATGATCGGCAAGTCCTTTTGTAAAATAGAAAGACCTGGATACCTCATTCCTGATAACATCTGCTGGTATAAATAAGAGCCGTTTCTTTTTTAAGGTCATGTGTCCTCAAGTCAACTGTTCGATAAAATTCAAGATCCGACCTGATGCATTACCATCTCCATAGGGGTTTTTAGCAACAGCAAACGAACCGTAATAATCAGCATCGCTTAATAGTCTCCCTATCTCCGACACGATCTGCTGTACGTTCACTCCGACCAATTTACTGCAACCTGCTGTTATGCCTTCTGGTCTTTCAGTGCTTTCCCTCATCACAAGTATCGGCTTTTGCAAACTGGGCGCTTCTTCCTGCACCCCACCCGAGTCTGTTAATATAACATGTGCGTGTTGCATAAGATAAATAAAGTCTACATATGACTGCGGCTTCATCAACCTAATGTTTGAAATTCCGCCTAGCTTTTCAGAAACAATGCTATGCACATTAGGATTAAGGTGAACCGGGTAGATGTAGAGATAGTCAGGATGTTTCCGCGCCGAAAGCTCAATCGCTTCACAAATATTCAGAAAACCCTCACCAAAGTTTTCGCGCCTGTGCCCGGTAATTAATATATAGCCATTGTATTGAGCCTGACTTTCGCGAACTATATCATACACGTCTGATGCAGGATGAAGTACGCCTTCGTTCAACTTATTCTTTACAAATAAAAGCGAATCGATTGCAGTATTACCTGTTATCATGATAGTTTCTTCAGCATACCCCTCTTTCAGCAAATTCTGCTTCGAAATCCCGGTAGGAACAAAGTGGTGGTAGGTCAATTGAGAGGTCAGCCTCCTGTTCATTTCCTCCGGGAATGGGGAGTAAATATTCGTTGTTCTCAAACCGGCTTCTACGTGCAAAACTTTCCTTTTATTGTAAAAGGCAGCTATAGATGCAGAAAGGACGGTAGAGGTATCTCCCTGAACAATTACATAATCAGCATTGCTATCCTTCAGATAATTATGTAAGGCTGAAATAGATTTTCCCAGAAAATCGGGCAGCGATTGGTTATGGCTCATCAATTTGAGGTCAACATCAGGTGTTATTTCAAATACATCCAACACCTGTGTCAGCATCTCCCGATGCTGGCCGGTAACACAAACTTCTACATTAACGACTTTTGCTTCCCGGAGCTTAATGATCAATGGAGCTAACTTTATAGCCTCCGGCCTCGTCCCAAAAACAAAAGTACAATTTATCATTACTTTATTTGTCTATCTAGCCGAGGCATTGCCATTGAGGCTGGCACATATAGACTCAATTCTTTCCAACTGTTTCCTATATGTATTATCTAATGCTATCCTCGATCTTTTAATCTGCAATTCAGGTGAATTATAAACATCCAGATGACCTATCACTTCTCCAAACTTACTAACAAAATCTGAGGTATTATTACCCATAACTATTACTTTTTGTGTAGCAGCTTCCTGGTATGTAGACACAGGCGTACTAACCACAACCTTACCGGTACTTAAATATTCCAATAGCTTATGCGAGTTTGACCCTTTGTTAGGATCCTTATCAGCACAATAACTCCAGAAAAAAACATCAATATCCTGCAATCGCGGCAAGATCTCTTCTTGCGGCAGCTTTCCATGTAGTATCACATTTGGCGAGATCAATAAAAAGCCTATAAAGTCCTTTATTGGAGTGGTGGTTGAGCTGATACACTCGTATGGCCCCCAAATGTGAAAACGGGCATGTGGGTTCTCTTTTATTATTCTGACAAAACCCTCATGATCAATAAATTCCATAAGAAGATTGCCAATGTACCCCACTTCAACCCTTAAAGTATCATAATCGCTTTTCTGCTGTTGAATAGTTTCCTCCGCAAGCTTCGCCAGGTTACCGCTAATACCATGATTAATAAAGAAAAAGGGTGTTTTATTATTCCTGAAAGTATCAAGAATAACGTTTGAGACCGAAAAAATTACGTCTGCATTTTTAGAACTTCCACTCAAAAAGGGAGACATATCAACCGGATGATATATTTTGAGCTTCGCTCCAAACCAACGAAGATCCTTAAATTGAAGAGAAGGATCAAAATCCCAGACAATATCAGGAGAGGTCCCAATACATGAAAGAATTTTCCGACAATCCAATCTCATAAAAAAAGAAAACAGAAGATACAACCTATGCTTCCATCGCATTGGGAAAGTTGGTCGATAGTCAATAACAATAATTCCTTCTTTAGTCTGGGGAGAAACGGAACATTCCCCTCTTCTTTTCGCTTTTGAAGGTGGATTTAAGAAATAAACCTGATTCCCTGCCTTTTGAAGCTCGACAGCATAGTAATGCTTGGATACTTTCAAGTATTCCCAGGGTTGGGGAGATATAATAAGTATTTTTTTATTTTTAAACACCCGGGAAAGCTATGATTTAAAGAAAAGATTTAAAATGGGAAATCGTTCCCTTAACCCTCTTTGAACCTTAAATGAATTATGCTCTACACGCGGTAACATCATTAGTTTCTCAAATGCTTCAGAAGTCAGTTCCAACTTTTTCAGAACAAACTCAAGATCATCGTTCAATAACTTTAGATCGTACATAGGTTTAGCTAATTCCTTAACTGCCTGTTCTTTGGAAATCTGACCGGAAAAAATAAGGTTAGACAGATGAGCCTTTCTCTTATCAATATTAAATTTCCTGGGGAGGATATACCCCTGGTAAAACCTTGTCCAAACTGACTCGTAATGTTTTCCACCATACTCACGCCAGTTTAATTCCGCAGATATCCGGGACTTGACTACATCATAGTTGTACTCAATATAATTTAGTGGAGCTATGACTTCCATCTTCAAAACTCTTTCGCAATATCGTTTTGTATGATAGCTCAAAAAAGGATACGACTTTAGGTCACCTGGCTTGGTAACACCATATCCTGATTGAATATCTCTAATATTTATAATATCGGACTTTCGGTAAATCCAATATTTGGGAAGCACTTGCTCCGTTACGATATTCATGCCAGCCAATACGTATTTGATATTCCACTTCCTGGCTTGTTCATATAACACTGCCATAAAAGCCTGATCGGTAAGCGCTTCTATATCAACTACCGAGGCCTTCATATATGACAATTGAAGTTCCCTGAACTCTTTCCAATCTACAACATAAGTATAAAGATCGAAGTTCAGACCATTGACAACCGCCTCTATATTGTTTACCGCAAGTTCCGAATTCCAGCCATTATCAAAATGTACAATCAACGGTCGCAAGCCCGATTCTTTAGCAAGCAGGCATAAAAAAGTGCTGTCTACGCCTCCGCTTAGTCCAATTATACAGTCGTATTTTTTTCCTCTGCCTCCTTCTTTTATTCTCGCAATATCTTCTTGCAGTTTTATTCTACCCTCTTCACCTTTTCTTACATATTTTTTTTCTGCTTCTTTATATTCAAAAAAGTAGTTGCATACTCCTTTTTCATCGAAACTAATGCCAGGGTCTGCAATTGTATCCATTACACTCAGCGAGCATTGCTGAAAAGGACGGTTAAAATTCACTTCGGGATTCTGCTCCAAAGCCTTCTGGTTAAAGTAACCATCAATTAATATCTGCATGTCACCTACTGATTTTACTAATTTGAAAACTAAATCCTGGAATACAACTCCGTTTCCAACAGCTTTTGTGAAGGATATGTGATCAACACTGCATTATGTGGTCGCTGAAACACAAACATACTACCCGCTGCCACAGCGGAAGCACCGGCATTCACTCCTGCACAAAAATCTTCGATTCCCGAAGCTCCCCCTGCAATGACCAGCGGTACATTCACAGCCTCTGCCAGCTCTTTCAGCAATAACAGATCATACCCCTTATAGGTTCCATCTCTGTCTATGCTATTCAGCAGTATTTCACCGGCGCCGGCATTCACTACACGATGTATAAACTCTATAGGCTTGTAGCCTGTAGCCGTTTTTCCGTTCATGGTATATACCCTGTTTCCCTTTAGAATATTCTTTTTCACATCAATACTCACCACAACGCTCTGACTTCCAAAAGAATTGGCAATCTGCGTAATCAGGTCGGGATTAGAGATGGCAGCCTGATTTATAACCACTTTTTCTATCCCATTATAAAACAACTCTTTTACTTCTTCCAAAGTTGTAATTCCACCACCATAAGCAACCGGTATAAATGCTTCCCCCACAATGTCTGCTATCATCTTTACGTTCGGTGCACGTTTATCACGACTGGCGTCTATATCCAGCACCACAATTTCATCAACTTCCTTCTCATTAAAGATTTTAACCGCATTTATAGGATCCCCGATATACTTATAGCTTTTAAACCGAACGGATTTGACCAACCCGCCTTTATGCAGCAACAAAATGGGAATTACCCGTATTCTTCTCACTAATAATTATGTATAAAATTTTCGAGCAGCTTCATTCCAAACTTGTGACTCTTTTCAGGATGAAACTGCATACCAAGAATATTCCCTCTTTCTATACCGGCGGTAAAACGATAGCCGTGCCTGGCAGTTGCAATCACATCCTCAGAATGATCACAAACGATATGATAAGAATGGACAAAATAGAACCGTGGCTCTTCAAACATATCTTTAAACAACCTGCTTTCCTTTTCAACAGTTATATTCGACCATCCCATATGGGGCACTTTCAGTTTATCCCCTATTCTCGAAGCATCAAATCTCACCGTTTCCGCCTCGATCCAACCCAACCCCTTTTCTTTCCCCTCTTCGCTCGACCTGGTCAATAGCTGCGCCCCAAGACATATTCCCAGGATCATTTTCCTGTTCTCCAGCACCTCTTTATTCAGCATATCCACCAATCCCGACTTCCTCAGTTGTTGCATTCCAAAATCAAAATGACCGACACCCGGTAAAATAAGCTTATCCGCATCTCCGATAGCACCGGCATCCCCAGAGATCCTGACATTACGATAACCGACTTTTTTTATCATATTTAAAATGGAAGTCAGGTTGCCGACTCCGTAGTCAACTATGTTTATCATCTTCTCCTCTTACTTTTTCCATAAGTTTACTATAATCGTCAAACGTATAATATCCTACGTATTTATATTCATTTTCAAATTTTTTACATTTCGCTGTATCCAGTTTTTTGATGATTGCCGCAACATTACCCCCGATAACACAATAACCTTCGGGAAAAGACCTCGTTACAACCGATCCTGCAGCAACGATAGTAAAATCACCCAGTACTACGCCCGGTAAAATAATTGCACCAAAACCAATCCAACAATAGCTTCCAATAACAACATCTTTCGATATATGCTCTCTCGTGTCATATACATTATGGTTGTCAGCAATTATGGCAACATTCGGCCCGATCTGCGTATAATTGCCAATTGTGATCTCTCCGTATATCGCAGATATATAATTACCCGGCGAATATCCCGGAGACGTGTCGATACCCGTAATAATATTTTTCCAGTTAAACACCCGGCTTGTAAAATGGACCGGCCAAGGCGCAGAACGATTGTGTCCCAATATTTTCTGAGCATACCACATATCAAAGGTTATTGGAGTTTGTGTTTCCTTTGTATGCCTGATGAAAGAAAAACCTCTTAAAACTACTGCCAATCTCCTGAGTAAGAAGTTCGGAGTTAAAATGCAAAAGTAACGAAACCATCTACCTGGGTTCCGGGGCTGCATTGTTTGATAATTTATAGGATGCCATAAAATAAATGAGATACCAGACAGTATATCCCAGGGAATGTAACCACAACGATGTTCTGACCCCGAAATAATGTATTCCTATTGAATAAGCCAGAGCCAGTGTTGTCAGAATACCCATATGATACCAGAAATCTATACTTAACCGATTTCGTATTATGAATATGTAAGTCAGAGGACTCACTATCAACTGAGCCGTAAACATCACCACAAAGATCCTTGCAAATTCTCCCGCCTCTCTCCAGGGTGTCCCGAATACAAAGGAAAACAACTGTGGTCCAAAGGAAAAAATTACAAGCAAAGGCAGAAACGATACCATAGACAGGGTCAATGCCGTCTTTTTAAATATTCTAATACAAGTTCCGGTCTTATGAAAGTCTTCTGTAGCCCGCTGCTGGTACACCGTGCTTATTGCGCTTCCCACCAGTTGGATAGGCAACACTAACATCCTTGTGCATAAATTGTAAACGCCCACCATCGCGCTACCGGCATACGTATTGAGAAAGAAAACGGGCAATTGGTTGGTAAAGCGGTTTACAAATTCAGAACTCAGGCCAAACCTGGGGAAGTTCCTGTGTTTTACTGCCAACATTTTCAGGTCCTGAAATGAATATCCTATTTTAAATGAATATTTTTTTTGTAAAGAAAAAAAGAGGATCACCGCCGGAACAAACTGACTGACAAGCAGCCCGGCAAACAAGCCTGCTTCCGATCTTATCCATAAGCCCAGCGTAATAGAGACTGCCGGCACAAGTAAACCTGTAAGCACCGAATTTAAGGACAGTATGTTAAATTCTTTATTTCTGACAGCCCATACCCTGTAAAGTTCATTTTGCCCGCTAAAAAAAATTGATGCGGGAAGGAACCACAACCAGTTGTTTATTGCCGGATTGTTTGCCCAGGCAGTCAACGGGCGATAAAGGATCAGCAACAGCACCAATACCAACAAAGAGAAAAAAGCATTAATATACCTATTCATCCATACGGCTAACACCGCGTTCCTGTTATCTTTTTCTATCAGGATCGTTTGAGTGTACTGCAGCGTGCTAAAAACTCCCAGCACGTTGGCTATTGCCATATAAAGACCAAGGGTTCCATAATTTTCCCTGTCGTATATCCTATAGAGGATCGGCGCCGTTCCGATCGCAATAACCTGTGTGATGGTGGTTGCCCCGGCAAGCTTTATTGAGTTTTTTACAAAAAGGGAGCCCAACACTCTTTTGAGAGCACTAAAAAAACTACCTTTTTTTCCCATTAAAATATTTGCCTAAGATTTTTTCTTTCTGGTCTTTTCAAAATACTCCCCGCCATAACCATAACCGTAAGCTCCATAGCCATAATAACTGCCGCCTCCATACCCATAGTACCCCTTATAGCGCCCTTGTGTTTGTATATCATTTACCACTAATCCCATATTCGGCAGGCGCTTCTTTTGATACAACTCCTCTACCATACTCAGTTGCCTTCTCAGCGTGTAGCCCTGGCGGACAATATAGATGCTGGTATCTGCATGTACGCCCAACGTAAAACCATCGCTTACCAACCCAACCGGCGCCGTATCTATTACAATATTTGCAAACCGTTCTTTCAGCAGCCGAAAAAGATCTCCCACTTTTGGATCCAGTAATAACTCTGATGGATTAGGCGGAATAGGGCCACATCCTATAACATACAGATCAGGGATCGCAGGAACGGGGAGAATGATCTCATCAAGTGTTGCTTTACCGATGATATAGTTACTGAGCCCTTTCGCAGCTTCCATATTCAACCCTTTCAATAAACGTGGCTTGCGGATATCAAATTCCAGTATTATTGTCTTTTTTCCGGTCAGGGCCAATGCTGCACCGAAATTGGTGGCAACAAACGATTTTCCTTCACCGCTTACGGACGAGGTAACCAGCACCACGGGGTTTTCTGTTTTATTGATCAGGTACTGGATATTCGTGCGCATAATGCGGAACTGCTCTGCCACCACCGTTCTGCTGCCAGACTGCACCACAAGCGTTTCTTCACCATGTCCCACTTCCCCTACTACGGGAGTGGAAGTGAGCCTGACCACTTCCTCCCGCTCGAGTATCTTATCATTGAGCATTTCCATTATAAAGATAGTTGCTACCGGCAATAGTATACCTGCCAATAGCGCTATCAGATAAACGTTTCGACCATTCGGTTTGATAGGACTGGGAGAGCCTGCAGCATCTTCCAGCGGCTTGGAGCTTGCTATAGTAGCCGCTGCGGATATAGCCGCTTCTTCCCTTTTCTCCAGCAGAAAAAGATAAAGGTTCTCTTTGATCTTCTGCTGCCGTTCGATATCCAACAGGTTCTTGGCTTTAGCAGGTACAGACCGGATATTGGCCTGAGAGTGATTGATCTGCTCTTGTAGCTTTTGTGCAGTAATATTGTATGACTTCTTTACATTTTGCAGGGCTTCTATTATTTGATCCCGTAGTTCTCCCAGTGCCAGATCTGCAGAAGCCAGCGAACTATGTAACGGCCCCACGGACTGGGCGGTCTGACTGCGTTGCAATTGCTGTGCATTATATTGACTCAGGAGTGGTGTCAATGTCGGTTCCTGGATACCCAAGTCTACCGGCACGATCTTGTGCTGATTCCCGGGGTTCGCTATATAACTCAGGAGATAACCTACCAGCCCATTCTGTATTTGCAAAGCATTGAGCTGGTTATTCGCTTCCGATAAGCTGCCAAAATATATGGAAGACTGGGCGCCGAGATCAATCACTTCGTTTTTTTCCCGATATTGCTGTAAGCCGGTTTCCACTCCCCCCAGTTCATTTCTAAGCGTATCCAACCGCTCATCAATGAATTGCATGGTAATGCTGGATATCTCTCTTTTCTCTTCCACGTTCATGTTGGCATATTCCTTCATCACCTGGTTGACCACATCCCTGCAAAGCTTTACATTATCGGATTCGTATTCAATGTCCAGGATGGTTGCCTGATCTACACTTTGCTTAATGGCCAAGGCTTTGGCTATCGCTGCCGCCCGGCTGTTTTCAGGCTGGTTAGTAATGGTATATATCCTGCTTTCGAATGCGCTGAGAGTCGGCCCTGCGTTCCTGTTCAGACGGAACATGCCCGCTTCAGTTTCAAATATACCGCCATACGGAATAGCTGCATTTTTTCCCTGCAGTAAAAACTGCTGCTCTTCCGCTTCAATTTCCAGGGAAAAAGAGGCCAAAGGGTCTTTCAGGCTGATAATCTCCAGTACAAAAGGTGAACTTCCATAAATATTGGAGGAACGGACATTCCCCTTGTTGTAATAACTGACCTGCAGATGTAGACTTTGTACAACCCTGCGTAATAAAGGACGGGATTTAAGTATCTGCTGCTCATTGCTGAGGTTGAGCATATTACCCGAAAACATGAACATTTCATCCAGTCCCTGCCCCCTGCTACCGGAGGTTGTTTGCTTGTCGATAAATAACGCCCCCCTGGCACTGTAAATGGGTGTGGAATAGCGAATATACAGGAAAGCAAGGAACAGGGCTACCGCTATACCGGTAGCCAGATAGGGCCAATAACGCAGGTATTTAAAGAAGAACTCCTTTAAATTGAATTCCTTCCGCTGTGAGGACCTCTCCGGTTCTGCATTAAATGGATCAAACATAATTTGCCATATTTTTATTAAAAGCGGGAAACTATCAGGCTAATGCTTACCAATATGGAAGCAATGGTAGCTGTAATGGTCAGCGCCCGCATAGTTGACTGATCGCTTGCTACCGGCTTTTTAGGATTTGCCCTTACCATTACCACATCATTCTGCTTAAGATAGTAAAAGGGAGAGTTAATGACATTGGGGTCACTTACATCCAGATAACCAAAGCTTCTTTGCCCCCCGTATTCCCGCATCACAAGGATGCTGTCCTTCAATCCATACATCGTCAGGTCTCCGGCCATACCCAGCGCCTGGAGAATATTCATCGTCTCCCCCGGAATGGAATATACCCCCTGCCGGGTTACTTCGCCCAGGATGGTAAATTTATAATTCAGAAACCGGATCACACAATACGGATTCTTCAGGTATGCAGACAGCTTTTCTTTAAGTAAAACACTTAACTGCGCGCGGGTAAGCCCTTCAACATGTAAAAGCCCTAAAGTATAAACCTGGATATTACCGTCGGCGTCCACCAGGTATTGAGGCATAACGGGCGTGGGGGCAATACTGCTTACGGCAGGGAGAGTAGGGTCCTGCTCGTTGATTGCCTGCTGGTTAAAAGGCGCTGTAGCCGCAGTATTATCACTGAAAACAGTAATGCCGATAATATCCCCTGTTTGAATAGCAGGTTCAGGAATATTGATTTTGCTGAGTGAAGCTGTATCGATAGACCCTCTAAAATACTGTACCTGCTTGGGGGTTTTGCAGGAAAGGAAAAACAGGAAAACCGGTATGGTCAAGAAGTAATAGGAAGACTTATGTAGAAAAAGATTCAAGAGGCTTTTCATTCATGTTGGTTTGGTTCATATAAGTTGGTTGTATCTATATTGGTTTGATCTCGTTCGTTAATAAATCGGCTGTCAGTTTAAAACCCAGGCTCTCCAGCAATACCTGCACTTTGTTCTTTTCAGACCAGGTTACCGTTCCCTCCGAATCCATCAGCACCCCGTTGTTGAACCGGATCCTTTGTGAAGGCTCAAGACGGATATGCTGCACATTTACAAACTCGTATTCATTCAGGAATCTCTTTATGGTATTAACCTCATGGTCTTTGATGATGGCGGGACTGCCATTCCAATACACAAAATTGACGACTCCGCTGATCATCCTCACCGCCTTCATCTGTGTCGGTCCGATCCGGACAAAAACATAAGATTTAAATAACGGCTCATTAACGATCTTCAACCGGTCGCTCCATCTTCGCTGAACCTTATTTAAAGGACAATAGGCGACAATGCCCGCTTCAACCAAAAGATTGAAAACTTTCTTTTCCCAACGCGGTTTTGTATAAACAGCATACCAGTTTTCCATATTCATCACAAGGCTTTAATAAAGTTACCGCACGGCTTCGCCCTCTCAGTCACAGAGCAGGGTCCTGACTGTCCGGTTGTAAGCATTTTATAAGTTCTGACCTTTGTACCAAGAATGGAGCCACCTCACATTACAAAAAAAACAAACCTGTTACACACTTCATCTCTCCAGGGATCAAATGCAAGAACTCTATCAAACTCAGCAGTTTACAACGCCTGAGTTTATCTTTTCGTATGGCAAATATAGATTTTATAAAGATTCAATGCCGATATTCGCTTATAACCTTCGTCAAATCATAGCCATATCTAAAGCACCCCTAATTTTGCTTCAAATTATATATCCTTTCAATGATTTCCACGACCTTCAGACCTTCCAGTGCATTCGTTGTAATAGGGGAACGCCCCTTCAACACATCCACTACATTTTCAAATATATAATGATGGTTGGCGGCAGAACCTTTATAGGGTCCATAATCGTTAGGGGGATTTGCCGGAGGAAGCTCAGGCATCGTATAATCTTTGATATGGCAATATTCAACGTCGTTCATATATTGCCCGCCTACTTTTACCATACCGTTTTCCGCAATTACAGTGATGCTGCTCTCCAGGTTCCTGTCGTAACAGGAGGTTGAGTAGCTTAAATTGCCGATCCCTCCGTTCACAAAATCAAACTGCACAAAACCGGAATCTTCAAATTCTGTAAGCCCCTGGTGGTTAAAATTGGCAAATCGCCCGGTAATATTGGTGATATCTCCAAACAACCAGAAAAGAATATCAACAAAATGAGAAAACTGTGTAAACAGTGTTCCTCCATCCAGTAACTGCGTACCATGCCAGTTTCCTTTGGTATAGTATCGTCCATCCCTGTTCCAGTAGCAGTTTACCTGTACAGCAAATATTTTACCCAGGATCCCCTTCAACAGGATGTCCTTCAGCCAGACTGAGGAAGGCGAATATCGGTTTTGCATAATACAAAAAACCTGTTTATGCTGGTGCAACGCTTCATATATAATTCTCTCGCAACCGGCTTTTGTTAATGCCATAGGTTTTTCTACCACAACATGCTTGCCTGCTTTCAACCCTTTCAACGCGTGTTCTTCGTGAAAACCGTTAGGAGTGGCAATACTTAAAATATCAAACTCCACATTACTTTGCAACAACCCGTCCAACGAATCCGTAAACAGGATATCCTTCCGGTCGATCCTGAGTTCCTCCAGAGGACGAACGTCGCAGGCCGCTACCCATTCACACTCTTCATTTTGGTCAATCATCGCGGCATGGCGTTTTCCTATATGTCCCAACCCTATAATCGCGAACTTTATCTTTTTACTCATTTGAAAACGTTACAATATTATTCTTTAAAATGTATTTTTCATCGGTCTCCTTACAAAACGCTACCCCATTATCAAACTGCAGTTTATGACCGGCCCTGCTGATCCAACCGGTTTGCCTGGCAGGATTACCCACTACTAACGCATAGGCAGGCACCGGTTTGGTAATAACTGCCCCTGCCCCTATAAATGCATATTCACCAATTTCATACCCGCACACAATAGTGGCATTCGCGCCGATACTCGCACCTTTTCTCACTACTGTTTTACGATATTCATCTTTACGAACCACTGCGCTTCTGGGATTGAAAACATTGGTAAATACCATAGACGGACCTAAAAAAACATCATCCTCACATATTACTCCCGCATATATGGAAACATTATTCTGTACTTTCACATTTTTACCCAGTATCACCCCCGAAGCGACAAATACATTTTGCCCCAGGTTGCAGTTTTCTCCTATCTTGCAACCGGACATGATATGGGAAAAATGCCAGATCTTAGCCCCATCGCCAATAGTGCAATTATCGTCTATCACTGCCGTAGAGTGCGCAAAATATCCCATTCATTTAACAATTAAGATATGTTAACAGAGAACGAAAATGGTTGAAAAATATTTTTATAAATCAAAAAAATACACATATAAATAATTTTCATGTAAATATTTCCTCTTATAATGCGACGAAATATAATGAAAAACCGTTCGTTCCTATGGCAAAGAGGGTAAGCTACTGTAAATCAATACTCTATCCCGGTGAACTTTGCGTATTCTAAAAGGTACGGCAACAGCATCACATTTCACGCAAAGCCGCGATGAAGCGCTAAGGGCGTAAAACAGTTCCCTTTTAGAACCGCTTCTTCCTTTATGATCTTTTGTACCGTCTTTTGCGATCTTTGCGTGCCATATGCATGCAAGATCAGTTCTTCTGTTTTCATGCAAAGCCGCAATGAAACGCCAGGACGCACAAACAGACCTTAACCGGAGTTGAGCAAAACAAACAACCCTTACAATATTACTGATAAACTTCACTGAACCGCGCTCCCGCGTGGTTCTTTCATTCTATAGGTCCTTCAGTATATTATGCCCCAACTTATCACGTTTGGTAGTCAGGTATTTTTCGTTATGCGGATTAGGGTGTACCTGCAAGGGCACATTTTCCACAATGTTCAGACCATATCCTTCAAGCCCCACCCGCTTCCGCGGGTTATTGCTGATCAGTCGCATATTGTTCACCCCCAGGTGCCGCAATATCTGCGCCCCCACTCCATAATCCCGCTCATCCATCTTAAATCCCAGGTGCAGGTTGGCTTCCACGGTATCCATTCCCTCCTCCTGCAGCTTATAGGCCTTCAGCTTATTTACCAGTCCTATACCTCTTCCTTCCTGGTTCATATATAACACTACTCCCCTGCCTTCTCTTTCCACTATCTGCATGGCGGCATGCAACTGCTCCCCGCAATCACAACGCAGGGAACCCAGGATATCGCCGGTAAAACAGGATGAATGCACCCGCACCAGTACGGGCTCATCCTTTTCCCATTCGCCCTTAATTAAGGCCATATGTTCACCACTGGAGGGATTGTTCTTTTCCCTGAATATTACCAGGTTAAAATGTCCATATTGGGTAGGCATGTCCACGCGTACTATTTCCTCTATCAATGAGTCCGCTTTCAAACGGTATTCTATAAGATCTTTTATACAGATCAGTTTCAGGTCGAATTTCCTGGCTATCACCTGCAGTTCCGGCAACCGTGCCATTGAACCGTCATCATTCATTATTTCCACCAGCACCCCCCCGTAAGGCGCTTCAAACCCCGCCAGTCGCGATAGGTCTATAGCGGCTTCCGTATGGCCGGTCCGGCGCAGAACGCCGCCTGCCTTGGCTTTAAGCGGAAAAACATGACCGGGCCGCCCCAGGTCTGCCGGTTGTGTAGCCGGATCCACCAATGCCTGTATGGTTTTGGAGCGGTCATGGGCGGATACGCCGGTGGTGCACCCATTCCCCAGCAAATCCACAGATACGGTAAAAGGTGTTTCATGCAGGGAAGTATTGCTGTTTACCATTAAATCCAGCTTCAACTCCGCACATCTTTCTTCTGTGAGCGGCGCACAAACAAGCCCCCTTCCATATCTGGTCATGAAATTAATGATCTCAGGGGTGGCATTTTGAGCCGCGGTAATAAAGTCGCCTTCATTTTCCCGGTCTTCATCATCTACCACTATCACCAGTTTACCTTTCTTTATGTCCTCAATCGCACTCTCAATGGTATCGAACATATAATTTTTTTTGCAAAGTTAGGGAAGTAAGGCTCAGGTCACAAGTTTCAGGTTCCAGGTTGATTGCTGAAGCAGGACGAACAGACCAAATCAGAAAATCGTAGATAATAGGGGATTGCCGATTTTTGATGTTTTACTCACCTTATGCAGGCCCCTTTCCCGGATGCAAATCCCCACATAAGGAGCATTGCGGAAAAACCAAAGAGCTGCTTCCTATAGAGAAGGAGCAAGGTTTACCTCCCAAATGTGACCTAAATCATACCCTGTTGGCTGATTGGTTCGTTTTTTTGCAAAAATTTCCGGAAATATGACAAAAGTTTAACCGGCAGTACTGACCTTTTAATTTTTTTATTCAATCTTATATGTATCCAAACCCACATCATAAATTTCATATTCCTGTAATGGGGCTTGCTTTTACTATTGACAGCCCTGTTAAGGTTGCCCGATTTGGCATAGCATCCGTTATTTCTATTATTGAAGACCGGTTGATTGAATCCATGAGGAGTTATTATTATCCCTTTGCCAACCTGCCTTTTGTTCCTATTACTACTAAGGAAAAGGATTATCGTGCTAAAAGGATTACCGATTATCTAAACCTGGTGAATCATATTGTTAACGTACAAATACAAAAACTCAAAAATGAAGTTTTTGAAGCGGGTTCAGAGATCATGAAATATTTTGAAATGCTGCCTGATGATAATAAAGCAAAACAATTATACAGGCGAATGATGCGCACGGAAAGCGGGCCGGAAAAAGAGGGTATGGAAAACTGGTTACGCGGCCAGGTTATACCAGGCAGCATTGACGTAAACATCATGACGAAGTTAGATAAGGATAATTTTGATAAAGCAGGGGTATTAGTAGAGAATGGTTCGGATGCGGTATCGGCACTGAGGGGCTATGCAGATAGTGATCTTTCCAACTCTTCTGTTGTTCTTTCAGCAGGGATGAATCCGCGTTTATATAACTTCCTGGAAAAATGCAGCCAGTTTGAGGCGGATGATAACGGATATTTCCGTAAAAAAATTATTATAAAGGTAAGCGATTACCGGTCGGCCCTGATACAGGGAAAATATCTGGCAAAAAAAGGGATATGGGTCAGTGAGTTCAGAGTCGAGTCGGGCTTAAATTGCGGAGGGCACGCTTTTGCAACGGATGGTTACCTGCTGGGACCAATCCTCGAAGAATTTAAAGCTAAAAAAGAAGAGCTTACCGCAACACTGTTTGGATTGTATAATGCCGCTATTCAGCTAAAAGGAAGGAAAGGTTTTAACCAGCCTCATCCCATAAGCATAAGCGTACAGGGAGGAATAGGCACGGCAGAAGAAGACACTATGTTGCATGATTATTACGGGGTTACCAGCACAGGGTGGGGAACACCGTTTTTGCTGGTACCGGAAGCTACAACGGTAGATGAAGCTACATTGACATTATTGAGTAAGGCTAAAAAAGAAGATATAAAGCTGAGCAATCATTCTCCTTTGGGTGTACCATTTCATTATCTTAAAGCAACAAGCGGCGCATTGGAAAAGCTGGAGCGCATTCAAAAAGGGAACCCGGGAAGCCCGTGTACAGAGAAGCACCTGGTATCGGATACAGAGTTTACAAAAGACCCTATTTGCACTGCATCGGCCAAATACCAGAAATTAAAGATCGCCCAGTTACGATCGCTACAACTGCCGGAGCAGGAGTGCCAGGAGGAAATTAAAAAGGTATTGGATAAAGAATGCCTCTGCATAGGATTAAGCAATGCTGCTCCCTTGCAGTATAAATCCCATTTTCTTAAGCATCTTACGGCTGTTACCATTTGCCCCGGACCTAATATTGTTTATTTTTCGGATATTGTCTCGCTTCAAACCATGACGGAGCATATTTATGGAAAAGTCAATATCATTAAAGAGCCCGCCCGGCCGCATATGTTCATTTCGGAGCTGGAGTTGTATATCAATTACCTGAAAACACACATGGAAACGGATGCGGGCAATATGCAAAACCCTAAATTAAGGAAGCATTACCATGCGTTCAGTCAGAATCTTTTGAAGGGTATCTCCTACTATCGTAGCAGAGCGTATATAGGTTCCCTGGAGCCTTTTTTCAGCCAGGCATTACAGACAGCCGAAGAAGCGATACAGAATTTAAACAGGCAGTATGCTTTTACGGAAACCGCTGTTGTTTAAACCCTGAAATACATAGGTCGCCTGTTTCAGGTTGCAGATTCTTCCTGCGACTTGTCCCCTACTTTACTTCCACCCACCTGCCGCTGACGCCTGCGCTGATGGTATTGTCATACATTCCCTCGCAGTACACACCGGGCAGGAAGTAACGACCCAGGTAAGCGGCATTCAACATCAGGTAATAGGTTTTGGTTTCTCCTTCCCGCAAACCAAAATGGGTATACACCCGGTCGTCCCTGATATCCTGGTGATCGGAAGGAGAAGATTTAAATGCTTCTCCCGCATCGAGCATGCGGGTATTAAGAATCTCCCAACCACCCGGGAATATCTGCGACAATGTAAGATTGTGATACCGCCCACGGATACCCGGGTTACGCAGCGTTACTTTGGCAACAAAATCGGTTCCCTGCTGTAACGCTTCAATATTGTCGATTGCTTTTCCATCCAGCGTCAGGTAACTTACGGTCATTGCCAGCACATCGGGGTTATTGGTCGCCTGTACCTGCTCGCCCGTTAACGGCTGTCCCTGTACAACCAGGCGTGCGTATAACATATTGCTGCCTTTGTTCACCACCGAAACGGTTTTGTTGGCGGCATTTACATCAACATCGGTAAGGGAAACATAGGCCCCGGAGTTGATCGTTATTTTCTTACCGTTGACTGATGCCTCTGCCACCATCTTCTCGCCTGAAGGATTGGAGCCACAATAGGAGGCGATGGCCAACAGGCTGTAAGCGGTGGTTTGTGTGCTGTACCAGCTTTCGCCTGCCAGTTGTTTGGAAACTGATTTCAATACCGATTCCGCCTCGTTTCGCTTATTCATCAGCGTTAATGTTTCCAATACCATGGCCTGATCCCTGAGAGAAGAGCCAAAAGTATATCCGGCCATTTTTCTTTCTTCAAATTCTGTGGGCAACCCCGCGAGCAGGGATTCCGCCGTTTTGGAATGGCCGGCTAACTGGTATGCTGCCGCCAGTCGCCATTTGGCTTCCGGAGACAGGTATTTGAATTCCCGCAGCCGGTTCATGGCACCCAAGTCCGGAGATTTCACCAGCGCCAGTAAGTATAAACGGAATGCCTGCGCCAGATCACCCCCATAGAAATTATTGCTGGAGGGCGCCCACGCGGCAGCCTTCCCTTTCTGATAAGTTATCCATTGCTGCAGCATATCCGCCGGCACGATATATCCCTGCTCCTGCGCTTTCACCAGGAAATAACCTGCATAACTGGTCGCCCAATCATCACTTTCCCCTGCTCCGGTCCAGTAGCCAAAACCACCGTCGGGCTGGTGATAGTTTCTGTATTTTTCTATAACGGCCCGGACATTTCTTTCTACTTCCGCTTTCCGTCTGTCGCTGAGCTCTACCAGTTGTTTTAAGAACAACTGCGGGAACACGGCCGAGGTGATCTGCTCAAGACAGCCATAGGGATAGCGGATCAGATAACTCAACCGTTTCTCCAGGTTGATCGGTGGAATTGCTGAAATTTCGAGTGTTGCCTTCCCGTTGGCCGGGATACCTATCGGTGTCACCGTTTCAGTCCATGATTGTCCGCTGCCTATTGCTTTCTCTGTAACATTACTTACTACAGGATTCGGGTTGCGCACATCCAGTTCCACTTCGTAGTCCGCTTTTTCATTGCCTGCAGATGCCAGCAGCTTTACCTTGCCGATACCGGTGTTCTCTTTTACCCTTACATCGAAATAAACCATCTGCTCCCCCTGTTCACTAAAATGCACCTGCCGGGATGTGCCTCCTACCGGCTCCAGGAACGCGTTGTTCTCAAGGGAAACCGTCACGTTCCTGATATTATTTTCCATAGCAAATACAGTGACGGGTAACTTAATGACTTCTGTCGGTCCCAGTACCCTGGGCAGGGTTCCCAGCAACATAAGCGGTTTCTTAACCGCAACCGCTTTTTCAGAAAACCCGTAAGCACCATTATGCGCAGCTACTACCATAGCTCTTACAGACCCTATATAAGGTGGCAGCGTAAAATCATGCTTTTGCTTCTGCCCTTTTTTCAGGTAAAAAGGACCCAGGTATTTTACAACCGGTTTAAACCGGTTGGCTGATTTTTCTTTGCCCGCACCGCTGGCGGCCTCATCGCCCCCTATTGTCAATATCCGCTCCAGCCCTGTGCCCCAGGCGCCCACCACATTATCAAACAGGTCCCAGCTTTTTACCCCCAATGCTTCCCGTGCGTAAAACGCCCCGTGCGGGTCGGGTGTTTTAAACCGGGTGAGGTCAAGCAATCCTTCATCTACTATCGCGATATTGTAAGCCATTTCTTTCCCTGATGCTTCCGATACAGTGATGCTGGATGGCTGCTCCGGGCGGAGTACATCCGGCATCTGGATAGACGGTTTCAATACCGTGTTCTTGTCTTCTATCAGCACCGGTATAACCCCATACATCCGGATGGGTAAATCATTCACCGTTTGGGAATGTGGCTGCAACAGGCTGATATTGACATATATATTGGGAGCCATGCCCGGCTCCGCTTTGAATGTATAGATGGTCTGCCCCTGCTTTGTTTCCACCCAATCAGTTTTTAATACCCTGCTTCCGGACTCGATGCTGATCAAGGCCCTTCCACCTTCACCACTGGGTATGTTCAGGGAGATTTCTTCACCAACATCAAATTTCTCCTTGTTTGCCGTGAAAGACAACATCGCGGCGGCGGAAGGATCGTTGTTGCCTCGGGTTTGCCACCAGGGATCGTCAAAATACACTACCTGTCCGGTAGTATGGCCGCTTTGCATATCTTTTGCCAGTACCAGGTAACGTCCCCATTCGCCACCGGGCGCTTTTAAATTCCATTTGCCGGTTCCATTGTTCAGACTTACGGTATCCTTTGCCGTCAACCTGCTGTACCTGTCTCGTGAGAAATTGCTCAATCCTTCGCCGGTATTGTCCCACCACCAACTCCAACTGATCCGGTACATTTCAATGGCTATAGATTGTTTGCCACTTAGCGGGTCGCCGGAGGCATCCACATTCACTATGGGCAGTTCATAGCTTTTGTCGGTCATCAGGAACTTCCAGGGCTTGGGGCCTTCCGGCATATTGATCCCTACATAACTTTTATAAGGACTATAGGGCAACACTACATTACCCACACTAAACGCACCACCCGGCTCAAATACTTTTACCAGCATACTGGCGTTTAACATCCCCGGCGCTCCGTGTACATCAAACCTGGCATTTACGGGAGAAACGCCGTTTTCGTTTAATGTGCCGTCAAAAAGGGTTTTGTTTTCCGATGAAAACTGTGTAGCGGGGTTGTCAAAATGAAACTGCGGGTATTTTTTAAATGCTGTTTTTCTGCTCACCAGTACCGCATCCACTTTTGCCTTCAGGTTTTTCGCCGGCGCTCCAAATAACCATTGAGAGCGAAGGGTACCACTGCCGGCACCACCGGTTCCCAACATCGCATTTTTTCCAAAATCCAGGTCTATTTTCAGACGGTTAGGCATAACGGTCTCCACCTTCACTCTTTTTTCAAAAACGGCGCCGCCCACCTTTACACGGGCCAGCCAGTTGCCTGTAACCGAGCTCATATCTGTGGAGGTGGTGAACAGGTAGAAACCCTGCTCATTACCCTTTTGTATATCCTTTTTATACATCTGCCCCTGGGGCGTAAGCAGGTTAAACTCCACGGGATGATCTTTGGGCAGTTTCCCGGCTTTATCTTCCACAATAAAGTTCAGGTACATGGTATCACCGGGACGCCATACGCCTCTTTCCCCGTATATAAATCCTTTTAACCCATTCTTTACCTGTGCACCCGAAACATCGAAACGGCTGAGCAGCAAAGAACTGCCATCATCCAGTTTCAGGTAACCCTTCTCGTTACCCTTTTTTGCCACCAGCAGGTGAGGTTTCTTCTTCAGCTCAAACACTGCCCAGCCTTTACTGTCGCTTTTTACTTTATGCAGTACCTGCTGCTGGTAGTCGAGCACCTCCAGTTCCACATCACTCATCGGCGCCGCCGTTAAAATATTGGTTACCGCCACCATCATACTGTTATCTGTTCCTCTTTTCGCGGTAAGTCCTATATTGGAAGCCATTATATTACGGCTCGCCCATTTGTCCTTACTGTAGTAGGAAGGTGAACAGGGATTGTTTCGCTGCCGCCAGTTATATCCATAAGGGTAGTAACTGTCATACGCTTTCCAAAACTCATCGTCTGAATCTAAAGAATTGCTGCCTTCGCTTTCATCATAATACCAGGCATTGTAATAGTAGTAATCTTCATCCTCCTCGTCCGTTTTATCCGAGGTAATACATTTATACAGGGAGTACTCAGGGCGAAAACCAATGAGTACATGGTAAATAGCACCCGGCTCCGCCTTCAGGTATTTATCAATATCCAGTGAAAATTTCTGTCTCCGGTGCAAATCAAGTGTCTTGTCATTGTCCAGACGAATGGTTTGTTTCACCACCGGGCTGGCTACCCGCCGCAGATCGTATTCGCCGCCCAGTGCATTGTACTGTAAAAACTGCGGAATATTGTTTTCATAAATTTTAATGATACTTACATCCACAGCATTCAGGTTCACCGCTTCAAAAGGCAGGACCAGCTTTCCCGCGTCCGGCAGTATCACTCCCCTGCCCTGCATCCGTACCGAAGGCAGCCTGTTCTCGAAAAAGACATTGCCGCTGAATACTTTGTCCAGCTTTGCCGCCCACACGTTTAAAACACCTTCCACTACCGATACCGTATAGTCGCCGTCCATATTATCCGCCGCATACAGCTTCACCTCATTGCCATCTATGCTATAGCTGATATCCGGCTTGTTGCTGAGGTTGATCAATCCGCTCAGTTGCTGGTTGGTTGCCACGGCATCGGAGAACTGTATCAACACATAGTTTTCCGCATCCTGTACCGCACGAGCCGATAACACCTTAAAGTCGCCCACGGCCGGCACCTCTATTTCCTTCCGGCTTTTTTCATTCACATTCAGCGGCGCCCCGTCCCAGTTCAGCACCAGCATGGAAGCCTCTGACCCACGATTGATACCATCAACAGTAAACTTATGCAGGCGGGCCATTTCATCATGCTCCCATCTAACTGTCAACGCTTTTCCCCGGAAACCGGCGTCCAGTATTTTTTCCACCGCCGCACCGTCTTCCACGTCTGCCGTTTCAATAGCGCCGGAAAACAGCATTGCTTCCTTTGAGTTGCCCACCACCTTCAAACCATATTCCTGTAACTGAAAGGCGGGTTTCACCGCCTGCACATTGAAGGTGAACGTTTTTAATTCATCAGGAACATCTGCTACTTTATTCAACCGGAAGTGAACGGTATACAGTTGGTCGGGTTTCAGGTTCTCATCCGGCCTGAATTCTATGGTACGGGCATCTACCCAATAGGTCTTTCCTTTTACCGAAGGAGAAAAAGAAAACAGTTCGTCTTTCACGGGTTCATTCAGTGTGGCTGCTGTTGATATTTCTGACGACAACCGCACCCGTATAGCCGATGTTTTGGAAACCACTCCCGAGGTATATGCTTCCACATATTTACTGTACACCGGGTCTACCGGGTTGATCTTGCTACCGGTTTTACAGGCCGCAAAAAACAGGAAGCAGCAAAGAGCAAAAACCAACCTTCTGTAAACGGAGAAGAAAGAAACGGGTGTAGATGAATTCATGTTGATGGTGTTTAGACGCTTTTTATCATAAACGAATATAGAACAAGGTACTGTTTTCAGGGATACCACAAAAACGGCTGGCATTGTTAAATTTAAGATAAATGCCGGTGTGGGTTAAATACCTTTCGCAGGGTGTAACAATTGCCGGGAACACCACTCATGACCGGAGCCAGACCAGGGTAATTTCCGGGAAGTTAATATATGGTAAAACGAAGGGGATATCGGTATTCTTGTGAAACGCCCCGTTTATTTCCCCGTTTTCCTGGTGAAGATCAGCACTGATACTCAGCCGGATATGTTCACTGAAATCAACCTCCCCTTCACCATACCATTTAAATACCGCTTCCTTGGCGCTCCATAGTGTTGTAAGCGACCGGTAATAAGGAGAGTCAGCGGGCAGCATATTGTCTTTTGCGTACACCCCTTCTACAGCTTCCAGTTCATCTGCGTGCAGGAACTTATGCTTTACCTTTTCCACCTTGCAGGTGGGTATTTCAATATCGATCCCTACCCTTTCGGTGCTGCTTACAATGGCGGCTGCATAATCCCCGCAATGGGAAATAGAAAAATGGTACGCCTCGTTGGGCAGGTATGGTTTTTTAGTATCGGCGATCGCTATCAGGTCATACGGAAAATCCGGGAAGAGGGTTTTGAGCAGATGTCTCCCTGCAAGGTGTTGCAGCCGCTTATGAGGATGAGTAATACTGCGCTGCAACGGTACCCTGTCATTGAAAAAAGTTTCGGGCTCCGCTATATGCCATATCCCCAAGCGGGTCGTATCACTGATATTATGTTGATAAAATAAAGCCATTCGCAAAAGAAATACGATATTCGCTGCCCGGCGGGAACCGGTTACAGGCGGATTCTGCAGGCAAATAAACAAATTATATCCGGAATGATATTGTCTGACAAAAGAATACTGGAGGAAATAGAGAAGAGGACCATCGTACTACAACCCTACCACCGGGATTGTCTTGGCAGCAACTCTTACGATGTACACCTGGGCAAGTGGCTGGCTACCTACCGCGATCATATCCTGGATGCCCGGAAACATAACGAGATAGAGTACTTTGAAATTCCGGATGAAGGGTTCGTATTATATCCCCATGTTTTTTATCTCGGCGTCACACTGGAGTACACGGAAACCCATGCGCATGTTCCGTTCCTGGAAGGCAAGTCTTCCACAGGCAGGTTGGGGATAGACATTCATGCCACCGCCGGCAAGGGAGATGTAGGCTTCTGCGGCCACTGGACCCTGGAAATTTCCGTAAAACAACCGGTAAGAGTGTATAAAGGCATGCCGGTAGGACAATTGATCTACTTTCCGGTGGAAGGGGAAATAGAAGTGGCTTACAACCAGAAAAAAAATGCCAAATACAGCGGTCAACCGGACAAGCCCGTTGAGAGCATGATGTGGAAGAACCAGTTTTGATTCCGCCGGGTTTCAGTTTTTTGGGATGCGATGTCATACATTTATGGATGGTTATTCCAACGATAAGTCCATATCATAACAAACGATTAATGTGATTCTAATTGAAACTCAAAACCTTGACTTTGCTTTTGAGAAAGGCGATGCTGTTTTAAAAAGCATCAATCTCAATGTTGAACAGGGCGCGATCTATGGCTTTCTTGGACCAAATGGCTCCGGCAAAACAACAACTATTCGACTAATTCTGGGACTTCTGCCAAATGCAAAAAACAATATCAGACTATTCGGTCAGAACCTTTCGGACAATAGAATTAATATCCTTTCCAAAATTGGTTCGCTTATTGAACAACCTTCACTATACGAACATTTGTCAGGGTATGAAAACTTAGAAATTATCAGGAGAATTAGAAATGTCAGTAAAAACAGAATTGACAAAGTTCTTCAGTTAGTTGATTTAAAGTCCGCGTCTCAAAAAAAAGTAGTGAATTACTCGCTGGGAATGAAGCAGCGTTTAGGCCTTGCTATTGCATTGATTTCTGAGCCTGAGCTACTGGTATTAGACGAGCCGGTAAATGGCTTAGATCCCAACGGAATTATTGAGATCAGGGAGTTGCTCTTAAACCTCAACAGGGAAAACGGCATCACCATATTTCTATCAAGTCATTTGCTGTCTGAAATTGAAAAAATCGTAACTCATCTGGGTATTTTAAGCAAAGGTCAATTGGTCTTTCAAGGCAGGTATGACGAACTCACAGCGTTACAAAATAAATCCGCGATGATCTATATCGAAACGAGCGACAATCGAAAATCCGCTGACCTCATTGAAAAAAAATATAAAATCATTGATGCAGGAAATTCCCATATACAGCTATCATATCAAAACAGAGAACAAGTAGCAGCTATATGCAAATTACTTGTGGAAATGAATATTGACATATATAAAGTGCAATTGGAAAACAATGACCTTGAGAATATTTTTTTAGACATCACCAGCAACTAAATGCAGCGCACAATGCTATCAATAAGTACCGAATTCATAAAATCGAAGAAGACATTTGCCTGGTGGCTGGTTATTTTTGGCGCAGTCTTTATGCCCCTGTTCGTTTCTTTCGTATTTCTCAGCAAGTGGGAACATTTGGTTCCGCAACAGGGGCAAAACCCATGGGATGAATTTGCAGAAATGTCATGGAAAGGAATGGGATTTTTGTACACACCATTTTTCGTTGTGTTACTGACCTGCCTTTTTTTTAACATTGAGCATAAGAATAATACCTGGAAGCTTATTTTCACACTTCCTGTTTCAAAAAGTACCATTTACTTTAATAAGCTATTCACGCTACTTATCTTTATTTTACTGTTTTACATTCTGTATATTCCGATTTGGATAAGCTGCGGTTATGCGGTTGGCCTTATAAAGCCTGCGCTGCAGTTAACGGATCACAGCCCGGACTATATCTCGTTGCTAAGTTTATGCTTTCATTCTTTTATTGCATCACTTGGAGTATTTGCTATTCATTTTTGGTTAAGCATACGTTTTAAAAACATGATCATACCTATTGGAATAGCCGTTTTGGGAGGGATTATCTGGGTAGCGTTGCATCAGGGAAGAGCCGGGGAAATAACCTATTTTCCATATGCCTATAATTACTCAACAGTAAGTCCCCCGGATTGGGTAACCTCCAAAAAAATCGGCATTTTTCCTCTACACGAAATTTTCAGTATGATATATTTCATTGTATTTTCAACATTGAGCTATCGATATTTCTGCAGCACTACTGCTCCCTCCTCCACTTTCATTTAATTCAATACAACCTGTTGGCGGGATTGCAGTAACGTAAGGATATAAGATTTTGTCTCCGGCATTCAGGCAAGACATCAATTTGCTCAACCGTTTGCACGAATATAGTATTAGCAAAGGATTGGCATCTAACATTTAGAATAAATGCATAAATTGCGAAACCAGTTCTTTACTGACAAAAACTACTATTATTCAACCATAAAAGACTGATTTCCATGCACAGCAAAAAAAGGAGAACGCTTTTAAAGTTATCCGGACTGGCGGCCACTGCCGGAGTAGTGCCTTTTAATATCGTCCGGGCGACCCCTTCCCGGAAAACCATCAATGCGGACACCATAAAAGTCGGGCTCATAGGGTGTGGCGGAAGAGGCAGCGGAGCCGCCAACCAGGCGCTGAATGCTGACCCCAATGTGGTACTGCACGCCATGGCAGACCTCTTTGAGGACAAACTGAAAAAGTCGCTGGAAAACCTGGAGGAACTACATGGTGACAAAGTTGCCGTGAGCCCCGAACACCGGTATGTAGGCTTCGACGCCTACAAAAAAGTGCTGGCGTCCGGTGTAGATGTTGTATTGCTGGCCACCTCACCCGCTTTCCGCCCGCTGCACATGGAAGCAGCCGTAGAAGCCGGCAAGCACATATTCTGTGAAAAACCGGTAGCTGTAGACGCGCCGGGCATCCGAAAAGTGCTGGAAGCCGCCAAAAAAGCCAGGGCAAAAAACCTGAACATCATTTCCGGGTTCTGCTGGCGTTTTCACGAGCCCAAAAGAGCCAGCTTCGGCCGGATCAACTCCGGAGCTATTGGCAATGTTCTCACGGTGTACAATACCTATAATACAGGAGCCACTTACAGAACCTGGCAGCCCGAAACACCCCGTCCGGAGTCCGTAGAATGGCAAATGCGCAACTGGCCGTTCTTTACCTGGTTATCGGGTGATCATATCGTGGAGCAGGCTGTACATAGTATAGATATGATGAGTTGGGCTTTTGGCGACAAACTTCCCCTCAGCGCAGTAGCATCCGGCGGCAGACAGGTAAGAGTGGGTCCCCAGAACGGAAATATATATGATCACTTTGCCGTGACCTACGAATACCCCGACGGAGCCAAAGGATTCCATGTCAGCCGGCAACAACCCGGTTGTGAAAACAGCTACGCGGTGGAGTCCTGGGGAACCAAAGGGCATGCCATCGTGGATTGCTCCAGAAATATCCACCAGATCAACAGTAATGGCAAACTGTGGGCCTACAATGGCAAGCAGAATGATATGTACCAGGCAGAACATGATGAACTGTTTGCGGCTATCCGTAAGGGTAAGTCTGTTAACCAGGGTATTGAGGTAGCCAACAGTTCCATGATCGCGATACTGGGGAGGATGGCAGCCTATACCGGTAAAAGGATCAGTTGGGAAGAGGCACTCAACTCCACCGAGCAGTTGGGTCCGGACCCATCATCCTACGACATGAGTCAAACCCTGGCAGTGACGCCCGTACCGCAGCCCGGTGTAACTTCATTTAAATAAAATTATAACCAAGAGCATAACGATACTACTTATGGAGAGAAGAACGTTCCTTAAAAACAGTTCCCTGGCTTTGGCTGCTTCTGCGATCGGCGCCGGCAGCATTATAGGTCAACCGATCAAACCATCCGCCAAACCAAAGATTAAAAAGTGCCTGAAAATTGAAATGGTGAAAGAAGGGGACAGCATCCTGGACAAGTTTAAGCTGCTGAAAGAACTGGGGTATGATGGTGTGGAATTCAGTTCCCCTCATAATTTCAACAATAAAGAAATACTGGAGGCCAAAGCCAAAACAGGCCTGGAGATCCCCGGTGTGGTAAATTCCGAGCACTGGAAATCACCCATTTCTTCTCCCGATGCTGCCGTTAGGGATAAATGCTACAATGCTTCTGTACAAGCCATGAACGACTGCAAGCTTTACGGCGGCACTACCATGTTGCTGGTGGCGGGTATTGTAAACGATAAGATCAGCTATGCCGACGCTTATACCAGGGGTATCACAGAAATAAAAAGACTGATCCCTCACGCGGAAAAAACAGGCATTAAAATAGCCATCGAAAATGTGTGGAATAATTTCCTGGTAAGCCCGCTGGAAGCCGCACGTTTTGTGGACGAGATCAACCATCCGCTGGTAGGCTGGTATTTCGATATCGGCAATATCCTGCGCTATGGCTGGCCCGAGCAATGGATAGAAATACTGGGCAAAAGGATCATGAAGCTGGACGTGAAAGAATACAGCCGGAAAAAGCAGAATGATGAAGGTCTCTGGAAAGGTTTTGACGTGGAACTGATGGACGGTGACAATAACTGGCCGGTGATCATTGAGGCGCTGGAAAAAATCAGCTACAACGGCTGGGCTTCGGCCGAAGTACCCGGCGGCAACAAAGAAAGACTAAAGGTCATTATAGACAGGATGAACAAAATATTCGGATAACAGCATATCAAAACTATTCCTGACAGGCATAAGAGTTTTACTTTTATGCCTGTTTTTTTAATAATCCACTATGGAAAAAACAACAAACATACTTAGCTGGCAGGATTTTATGAAAGTAGAAATGCGGGTAGGCACAATCGTTAGTGCCGAAGTATTCGCGGAAGCCCGAAAGCCGGCCTATAAACTGGTGATCAATTTTGGTGAGTCTGGTATCCGCAAAAGCTCTGCACAGATAACCAAATTGTACAATCCCGAAGAACTCATTGGCAAACAAGTGATCGCGGTGATCAATTTTCCGCCGAAGCAAATCGCCAATATACAAAGCGAATGCCTGGTGCTGGGCGCCGTGGACAATGATGAAGTAACCCTGCTGAGCATAGACAAACCGGTGATGAATGGGTTGAGAGTGGGGTAGCCTGGTCTTTAACCTGTACAACTATATTTATATAGCTTATCTTACTACTCTTTAGTGCCCATGATTAAGCGGAAGTGTTTTTCCTGCAGGAGTATGGTCTGTCATTGGTACAAAGGAAGAGCCTGTTTGCGCTTATTAACAGGAACCGCATTTATTTCGCACAAAAAAATAATATCTGCTGTTGCAACCCCTGAACAACGCAGGCGGGCCCGTCCTACTGGTCCTCCGGGCGGGCATTAAGTTTTTTTACTTAACTTACTTAATCTCTTAATGGTTCTTATAAGAACTAATAGTGTTCCCGGGTAATAAATACAGACGCTTCGTGCCTCAGCGTGGCAAACTAAAAACCCTGATCATCCGTAAGTTGGTTACTGATCCCTCGAACCAGACCTTGCCTGTATTGCTGAAATACATTTAATCGCGTATATTAGTATAAACATGAACACTGGCGCTTATACCGTGATGGCTATGTGAGCATTGAGCAAACAGGCTGACAACAGGCATTGTAAATATATTCAGCAGCTATGGCAGCAATCAAAAAGACACTCACTTTCGGCCTGACCCACATTGCTATTGCAGTGAAAGACCTTTCCGTTACAAAACTTTTCTACCAAACAGTATTTGACATGGAAGTCATGTATGAAGAAGCGGAATTTATTCAACTTACTACTCCCGGAACTCATGATGTTCTTGTTTTTGAAAAAAGTCAAAACGCAGACGGGAATTCTGGTGGTATTGCTCATTTTGGCTTCAGGCTTCGTAACCCCGAAAGCATTTCAATAATGGAAGAAAAAATTCTGGCAGGAGGTGGAAAGATCATTGACAAAGGCGAATTTATCCCCGGCTCACCATATATCTTTTTTAACGACCCTGATAACTACGAAGTGGAGCTGTGGTTTGAGGTTTTGCAATAGTAGTATCAATCAAAGGAACAACATGAAAAAACTGATATTCCTGCCATTGCTTTTGATTTCCTGTTGCTCACTGGCACAGCATACTCCGAATAATATACTTGACATATTCGTCGGAAACTGGCATGCAAATGGGGCAGCCTTCGGAATGCCGGCGAATATAACGATGAATTGGACTCCTGTGCTGGAAACCAGGTTCTACCGGTTACAATATAAGATAATAACGATTGGCAAGGACAGTACTCAAATGATATTTGAAGGCATTGCCTACTATAAACCTTTAGGCGAGAACCGGTTTGCCGCCACCTGGTTTGACACACAGGGATCCATACACCCGATCATTGCGAGCAATGATACTACAACCCTCACTTCACTATGGGGTACACCGGAAACCCAACAGGGTAAAACGACCTATAAAATCATCAATACACAGGAGATAGAGGTTACGGATTTTATTATGAAAAAAGATGGCGCCTGGAACAAGTTCAATCAGAACACACTTATAAAAAGCAGGTAGAAAACTCCTGGACGGGCAAAAAAAGGAGGCTGTCATTGACAGCCTCCTGATAATAATAGTCTATTATACTTTTAGTGATAGTGCAGTTTCAGATCCACACGGCGGTTTTGTGCACGGCCGGCGGCGGTTTTGTTATCAGCAACTGGCTGGTCCTGTCCGAAACCGGCTGACACCAGCCTGGACGGGTCAACACCTTTAGAGATCAGGTAATCCAATACTGATTTGGCTCTCTGCTCACTCAGTACCTGGTTTTTATCCGCGTTACCTGTATTATCAGTATGTCCTTCAATATCCAGTTTCAGGTTAGCATCTTCCTGCAGTATCTTCACTACTTCATTTAAGGACGCATTTGATTTGGCCAACAGTTTAGAGCTACCGGTAGCAAAGAATACATTCTTAGCAGCTACATCAATCCGTTTCATTACTTCTTCCTTAATTTCCGGACAACCCTGGTTGCTGACAGGACCAGGCAATGCAGGACATCTGTCTTCTTCATCGTTTACGCCATCGCCATCGGTATCAGGAATCGGGCAACCATTGTATTTAGCTACACCAGGCTGATTAGGACATTTATCCTCTTCATCGTTAATGCCGTCTCCATCGGTGTCAGGAATCGGGCAACCGTTGTATTTTTGCAGTCCTTTTACATCAGGGCATTTATCGTCTTTGTCGGGAATACCATCGCCATCGCTGTCAGGACATCCGTTGAACTGAGCCAGACCGGCAACAGTAGGACAGGCATCCAGGGAATCTACAATACCATCGTTGTCGGTATCCGGTGGTGGCGGAGGAGGAGGGATCACTTTAGGCTCTTTCTTTTCGAATAAAGAACCGGCTACACCAAAACTGTAGAACAGGTGATTGGCAGCAGTAGAGCTGGTAACGGCTGCCCTGTACTGGGCATTGATATTAATGTAAGCCTGATCAAGCAGGTTTATCTGGAGACCTACTCCCAGGGGAACATAAGCGCCCCAGTAACCATTCCACTGAGAACCGCCGATACCCGCAGTCAGGTAGGGAGATACCCAGTATTTGTCGCTCAGCAGTTTTGCGTTGATGTTGGCATCCAGTTCTGCCAGTAATTTGTCGCTGCCGGTCTGAGGCTTATCCGGAACAGGATAGCTGATAAAAGTACCACCCAGGCGGGCCATGAAATCGAGGTGATTGGTCAATCCCTGGAAATAAGACAAAGCCAAACCAGGGCTCATGCGGCCGGTTTTGTACCATTGTTTGTCTTTTAATACCTGGTTGAGAGATGTGCTTTTTAAATCAGCAGCAGTTTGAAAATCGTGGAACGTAAATGCAAAGCCAACGGCCGGTTTCTTTTTGTATTCGTACTTAACTCCATTCTCCTGGGCAAAAACGAACTGGAAGGCGCTTACTGCCAGAAGTAATAATAATGGTTTTCTCATAAATGATCGATTTGATTAAATTGTTGCAAATTTAAATTGATGGTTTATTAAAAAAGAAAATTTATATTTTTTTATTGCTGATTATTATCAGGCTTTCCAACTACATCCACCTGCACTTTGGTCAACCCCTGGCGCACAAAGTTAAGTTCAAGGGCAGCAGCTTTTGAGAGGTCTATCAACCTCTTGTTTTTGTGGTGCATCCTGTCGGTAATCTCCACAATGACGGTTTTATTGTTGCGAAGGTTGCGTACCCTGACGAAAGTTCCTAAAGGAAGTTTATTATGAGCGGCGGTTAACCTGTTTTGATCAAATTTTTTTCCGTTTGCCATCAGCCTGCCCTGAAATTTGGCACCGTAATAGCTGGCAGTTCCGGTTTCTGTTTTCTTTACCTGGTTATATACTCCGGTGGGAGAAAAAGCCGGGCTGAAAAACATTATTGAAAAAAAACATATGTAAGCAAGTAGGTTCATCCGGTATTAACTGATGACTGAATAATATATTGGTAAGGGTATGATAATAATTTAATTATCAACAAGATACAATCCGCTGCTGTATAACACGCTTACTGCCACCTCTGTACAAAAAACTTCTGCCGGGCTATTTTGTCTTCCGCATAGATATCATTATAAAACACCACTGCGCTATCTTTTGCCTCGCAGGTGAAGTAACGAATGAATAAGGGTGTTTTCTTCGAAAAATAAACAGTGTGTTTTTCCTTTCTGTGCATCCACGCCGCCAGGGTATCGGGTCTGTATTTTATAGTATCTTTTTGTACGAGAAATTCTGAAAGGGGCTTCCATTGCTGCACACGCACACATCCATGGCTCAACGCCCTGTCTGTTCTGGAAAACAACCCCCGGGCATTCGTGTCGTGTAAATATACACTGTATTTGTTATTAAAATTAAATTTAATTACTCCAAGAGAATTATCATCACCCTGCCGCTGCTTCAGCAGGTAGGGAAAGTTATTCTTATGCAGTTTGAACCAGTTAATCTCACTGGGGTCGATAATACTGTCATTTTTGTCCACCACCATCAGGTTTTCCTTCTCCAGGTAAGCTATATTTTTCTGGATCTTGGGCAACATTTCGTTGAATACAATGCTATAGGGCACCGTCCATTGGGGGAAAACCACAAAATTAGAAAGGGTGCTGGTCAATACCGGCGTACGGGTAGCCGGCCGGCCGACAATTACCTTCGATTCCAGCCGGAGGGTGTCTTCCTCCCATACTTTCAACCGGAAAGCAGGGATATTCACCCAGGCATAACTTGCAGGCAGGCTATCTGCCATTAATTTATAACGGTCAAGGTTAATCGCAATACGAATAAATTTCTCCCGGTCGTTATTATTTAAACTTTGCACAACCATGGGACCCGCCTTTCCATCCACCTTCAGATCTTTTTCTTCCTGGTATTTTCTTACGGCTTCCGCCAGTTCAGCGGTATCCGCCACCCGGTTGTTAAAGGAAATATAACCGCCCTCAAACAGCCTCGCCTGCAATTCCTGCCGGTATCTTGCGGAATCCTCCGGAATCTCTATGGGGAAATAGGAAATATAAGTGTACACCGTTCTGTCCATTGAATCTACAAAACCCCGCAACGCATTCCGAAGCTCCCGGTAACTCTTCAGCGTCGGTTCCTGCGCTTCAAAAACGGGGGTAATCAGCCTCTCGTTAAATGCCTGCTGCAACAATACATTATAAACAGAGTCAGAAATAGTAAGGTCTTTGCGGGTTGTTATGCTGTCTTTTTCCAGCCTTCCCAGCCGCAGGTCTTTTATTAATTGCATGAACGCGTCCGTCAGCATTACATCGGTCCTGGCCCACAGGGCCGCATCCATCATCGAAGCTGAATCAGTTTTCAACCGCTGAAAGCTATATCGCAATTCCCGCCAGTGATAATCTTCAGGGAAAAGCCCGTAGTATTCACATTGACTTATAAAATTATACAGAGAGTCTGCCAGCCCATCCCATTCCTTTTCGCTGCTCCAGGTACGCTGGGGCTGCTTTTCATCGTACCATTTTTTTAACGGGGAGTTCAGGCGGAGTGTGATCGAGTCATTGAGTTTGCCGGCATTTTGCTCTACATAAGCCATTATCGACAAAATGTTTTCATTTACTACCTTACCCAGGTCTTCCGGTTGTTTTACAATCTCAACCTCCCTGGGTTCCGGCGGTTTGGCGGAGCAGGCATACAAACCCGCTATAACGGCACATATCAATACGGTGTTAAAACAGGCCTTCGCTTCTAACCAGTTCAAAAAAAAACGCATTGTCTTAAAAGGGTTGATTTTTTAGTGTTTTCGGTTGCAATACTACTAAAAGCCTGCCAAACAAAAAATCGCCATAGCCGGTATTTTGTTAAAGCAGGGGGCTACTGTAACGGGTATTTGATATTTGTATTGTGAAATATATGTTCAAATGTCAGCAACGGGCGCTATTTGGGCAGTTTTACGGTAAAAATACTGCCTATTCCTTCTTCACTTTCACAAATAACGCTGCCATTCAACTCTTCCGCCAGACGCCGTACAATAAATAAGCCTAAACCGGTTGAAAACTCCCCACCGGTAGGGACAGAAGATGTTTTCTGGTGTTTTGCAAATATATAATCCACCTCCTCAGCTTTTATACCTACTCCTTCGTCTCTTATAGTGATCTCAAAATAATGGTTCCTGTCTGTAAGGTTCACCCAAACACTTTTTTGCTTCTCGGAAAATTTAATAGCGTTGCTCAACAGGTTTTCGATGATCCGGTTTACAATATACCGGTCGGTAATGATAACCAATGAGGGCAGTGAGGTTTCATAAATAATCTGAATTTCCTTTTGTTTTGCCTGTTCCTGGTATGCCTGGATGATATCTTCCAAGAATGCCTTAATATCCAGGTGCTCCAGGGATATCCTGTGGTCACCCAGTTCTTCCTTATCAATAAACAGGATACGTTTGATAAGCGTCTCCCCGTTGTGCGCAGAACTCAAAATTCTATGCAGCGCCTTCCGTTGGTTACCGGTAAGATTGGATGTATCCGACTGCAGTATCTGGGCCCAGAGTTTGATGCTGGTAAAGGGTCCTGACAAATCATGAGACACCACACTGATAAGGGAATTTTTTTCCTCATTAAGTGCGGCCAGTTTATCATTCTGCTGCTGGATCAGGTCTCTTTTCCTGCGTAACTGTAGATTGTTCTTCCGGACCAGGAGCATGATGACAATGGCGGATAAAGCCAGGAAACCCACGATAACGGTCAGCAGGGCGAAACTGTTTTTATGAAACTTCTGTTGCTTTATCTCCAGTTCCAGTTCCTTATTTTTAAAGTCTTTCTGTTTGAACTGGTATTTCTCCTGCAGTTCCGCCACGGAACGCAGGGTTTGTCCATTTACTAGGGCCGTATCCAACTGGTACCATTTCTCAAAATACAGGAAAGCGGGCTTATATTCCCCTTTCCTGGAATAGTATTTCGCATACATCGAGAAAACATCAGCCTGTTTTCTTTTGGATTCAAGCAATTCAGATAACTCAAAAGCTTTATCCAGGTAAATTTTTGCCGAATCAAATTTTGCCTTCTCCACGTACACATCTCCCAGATTAAGGCAGTCGTGCCACAACCCTTCTTTATCGTCAGATAACAAATGTGATTCGTAATTGGCTTTAAAAAAATAGCGGGCACTGTCCCACTCTTTTTTATGAAACCACGCGTTGCCTATATTGTTATGTACAAAGCCTATATCCAGCTCTCCTTTATACTGGTTAGCTATGCTATCTGCTTCTGCGAGGTAGTGTAAGGCACTGTCCGGCATACTCAATCTGTTGTAGATAGACCCAAGATTAGCGGCATTCGTAAAAATGGAGTAAACTTGTTTTCGTACCCGGGACAGGTCAAGGGCTTCTTTGTATAGCTCTTTGGCTTTGTAAGGTTGGTTAAGATGGTTATAAATGATTGCCAGATCCCCCAGCGCTGCCACTTCGTAACTCAGGTTTTTCAGCTCCCTGGCTTCCTCCAGCGACTGATAATAATAATCGGCAGCGTCATAATAATCCTCGTCCAGCTCTTCATATATTCCTTTCAGGCGAAGCGCCAATACCCTGCCGCTGTCAAAATGTATTTTTTTTGCAGTTTTTTCAATATAGTCAGCGTAATAGAGTATAGAGTCTTTTTTGAAGACGTCAAAATCCAGCACCCTGTCATACAAATGCTTCAGGTAATTGCTGTCTACCTGGGAAAATGAAAAAAGGAAGAGAAATATTCCCGGTATAGTGATTATGATTTTTTTTATGGGCATTCTGACACCTGTAAATATAGCATAAAAAAGGGCTATTACCGCAGCAACTCCGGAGACAAAAGCCCGGCAATAGGCGTAACAAAAGCTGGTGTATTTACAGGCAGGCGATACCTAAACAGATCAATGGACTCCATTGAATCACGTAAAAATAAGTCAATCAGCTAAAAATCCAAGTATTCAGCAGGGTTATTTACTTCACTTTAAGTATGGCTCTTACCTGTTGCAGGGGACCGTTTTGCAACCGGAGATAATATATACCTGCAGCAAGACCTGTACTGTCGAACGTTATCGTATAGGTGTTACCTGTCTGGTTGCCATCCACCAGACGCTTTACTACCCGCCCCATACAATCGATTACCTGCACCAGCGTATGCCCGCCCTGGGTAATATACCTGACGGTAGTGGTGGTAGTAAAAGGGTTAGGGTAATTTGAGATCAGGCTGGTGTCATCTTTGGGTTTAATGTTCGTGTTGCAGGCATTGTCCTGTATAATGGGGAGCGATTGAAAATTTTTCAGCAGGACCGTCTGTAAACCCAGGTTATCGGCACAGAACCATTTCTCCAGGATAGAAGCATAAACGCTGCGATAGTCATATTGATGCGGGATATTACTTTGGGTACCGGCGCCCGGAATATGCGGGTTATTGCCTATTATACCCGGTTGCACTTTTGATCCAAACACCAGCATCGGCGCGGCCGCTCCATGGTCGGTTCCTACACTGAAGTTGGAATTGATGCGTCTTCCGAATTCTGAAAAAGTAAACGCAAGCACCCTGTCTTCCAGTCCCAGGAAAGCGAGATCATCCTGGAAAGCTTTTACCGCATCCGAAAGCTCTTTAAGTAACTCCGCATGTTTTCCCGTCATTGGGTTGCTCATTTCCGTTTGCATGGAATGGGTGTCAAAACCACCTATCGAAACCTTGTAGACCCGGGTTTTCAAACCGCCTTTAATCAGCCGGGCAACAATTTTCAACTGGTTTGCCAGTCCGTTGTTATCCGGGTAAGGCAATTGCTGGGTTGAATTGGTGGCTGCTCTTTTTATTGAGTCCCCAAACTTTTCGGTCTGACGGGCTATTTCACGAATATATGTCAATTCTTTTCCTGCCCTGGTTGCCGGTGCAGGGTCCTGCACATCATCAACGATCCGGTAAAACGATGTGGGGTTGGTAATACTCATGGCCATTCCAATGTTGGGTCCATGAAAAGTCAGCGACGATAAAGAACCTATTTGAATGGCCGGCGGGTCGGGCATGGCAGCATTGGGATAACCCATAGGATACCCCGGATACTCACTGGCCAGGTAGCGGCCGATCCATCCCGTATTGACCACTTCATTACTATCCGAAGCGCTCATCCATATATCAGTAGACCGGAAATGAGAAAGGTTGGGATCGGGATAACCAGCCGATTGTACAATGGCCACTTTCCCGTCATTGAATAACTGTTGTACTCCCGTCATCGCGGGGTGAAGCCCCGTTTTATCATTTCCCTGCAGCCGCAGAACGTTTGCTTCGGGTATGGCTATATTGGCGCGTATATTATAATAAGCTGAATAAGTATCCCTTGGTATCACCATATTCAATCCATCATTGCCACCGTTCATTTCAATGATCACCAGCACATGGTCTGTTTCTTCCGCATAGTTGGTAATGGCATTCAGGAACGAATTGGGCGCCAGCGCCGTTATCGATTCCCCATTTATAAACGAAGGAAGAATCGCAGCAGGAACGGTATTCCGTAAAAAGTCACGCCTTTTCATAAGCATCTTTTTATTTTTTTATTATCAGGATAAATGATATTCGGGCAATGCGAGCAAATACTGGTATAACTCGCTCAACCGCGTAAACACTGTTTGATAAGCCATCATGTTGGAGGGATTCGCAATATGCGCATTCCAGGCATTGGTCCAGTAATAATCATTGGTTTGCCCCGTGAGCAAAATATCCCTTTTCAACTGCTCTCTTACCCCCTCTGACAAATCAATCCGATATAATATCTCCAGGGAATCGTTCAACAGGCTGTTCGGGTCTCCGGGGTTACTCAATGTTTTTGCAAAAGCAACTACATCGATCTTCAACTCAAAGTTGTTGACGGTAAAATTGCTCATGGTCATCATATCAGTGAACTCCGTTCTTTTGGGATAGGTATTGTTCGTGATCCATATTTCATGAAAAACGGGCATCTGGTAATAGGCCGGCCACCCTGACACACTGGGAGGCTCGCCCAGGTCCTGGTCAAGGTTTTTCATGATCCAGCTCAGTAAATTATTAACGGCATATTCCGTTTGCCAGTCGGCGCCGGAGGGCAACTGAACATCAAACTCACGACACAATCCAAATATAAAGTCAGCCGGCCCTTTGATTAAACAGCCCTGGTTGAGTACATCAAAAAAGTGTTCGCTCTTCAGCAGGGTCTCTACCACAGGTTTTATATCCCAGTTGTAATTTACCAGCATTTGAGCCAGGGGATCAATAACGTTTGCCTGCGCGGCCGCATCAATTTCGTAATACACGAACCATTTATATAGCTCTTTTACAACATACACGGAAGCTTCCCGCGACTTCGAAAAAATCATATCAATCAGGTCATCCACCTCCTGGGCGCCCGCAGCGCCTGCCCTGCCTGTTATTACCCGGTTGTTGTAAAAGGAAGAAAAGGACTTGTTGCCGGTGTCGTGTCTTTCGGGAGTGAAAAAAGGTTCCACCGTCTCATAATTGATCCGCCACCCTGTTAATACACGGGCCGCGGCTTTCACATCGTCTTCGGTATAGTTCGGGTTATTTTCCTTTCCTATGGAAAAAAGTTCCTGGAGTTCCCTGGCATAATTTTCATCGGGCGATTCTTTACGGTTGTGCTCACCATTTTGAAACACCAGCATCAAGGGGTCCAGCGTAACAGCCTTCACCAGCCATTTCAGGTTTCCCAAAGCATGCTGCCGCAGCATCTGGTGATGTTTATACGTCAGTCTGCCATTGTTTGAAGAAGACATTTGCGTGGCAAAATGGTTGTGCCAGAACAATGTCATCTTCTCCCGGATATTTCTGTCCTGGTGAAGAACCCGGCTGATCCACCAACGCTGGAAAGAAAAGTTTCTTGCCTGCCCGATGCCTCCATCAGTATTATAATCGTTTACCCAGGTGGCACCCGGCGCTATATTATTGTCCGGCTGTGCTTCAGCATCCGATGCATCATAATCTTTTAAAGGGGGAGTGGGTAGTGGGGCGGTGATCGTCAGCAATTCGTTTACCGAGGCCTCCATTGTCCGTTGCTCAAAGTATTTGATATCCTGTAACGAAGCCCCGAACATGGTCCTCTTTAGTAAATGGATCACTTCATTCCGGGTCCAGGGACCTGTGTAGGGTGTAATGCCCGACTGGGTTCTGCCTGTAACAAATTTCTTAGATAACTTTTCCCTTTTCAGGGAAAGAAATGACCGTCTGTCCATAGGATATAGGATAAAGAATTGCAGATACAACGATACCGTTATATTTTTATTAGGCAAAACCGTTCAAAAATGCTGCCATATTGTCTATGGACAGGGGCTATTTATCAATTGGTAATTTTTGAAGATTGAGATAACAATACAGGCTTTAGCGGTCCGGCCGTTATCCGTTTTTCAGTCGGACGCCCAACCCGTCGGTATCTGAGACCCTGATTTTTCCGAAATTATATTCCAGCCCCGTAGCCAGGTCTTCGCTCAACAATAACGGGCCATCGGCATCAAGGTATTCTACCTTTGGAGACATATGCACGAGCGCCGAAGTACCTACGGTACTTTCATTCATGCAGCCCAGCATTGTTTTCAGTCCCAGGGCTTTTGCTTCAGCTATCATACGTAAGGCAGGCGTAATACCACTGCACTTCGTAAGCTTGATATTGATGCCATGAAAAAATCCGGCGCATTTTTTTACATCGGCTTCCGTCACGCAACTTTCGTCGGCAAACAGGGGCATCGGGGATTGTTCATATAAGGCTTTCATGCCGTCCCGGTCATCCTTTGCCAATGGTTGCTCAATCAGTTCCACACCCAGTTTTTCCAACACGGGCAATAGTTCCATCGCCTCCGTCAATGTCCATCCGGCATTCGCGTCCACGCGGAAAACCGCGTCTGATCTTTTGCGTAAGGACTCTATAATGGTAAGGTCTTCCCTGCTGCCCAATTTGATCTTATAGACCGGCCATGGTTTCTCTTCCATCTTGGCGATCATTTTGTCAACGTTGTCCAATCCGATGGTATAATCCGTTACCGGCGCTGCCGACATATCGGTGTTCCATAAGCGATGCAGGGGTTGCCGTTTCAGCTTGCCGAATATATCCCAGGCGGCGATGTCCAGGGCGGCCACCAGAAAAGCATTTTGCGGGAACAGGTGATGCAGGTAATGCCAGTACCTGTCCGGATGCGTAAACGAAAAGCCTTCAATCATTTTCTTTTTGGCTTCTATATCCGCCACCATTTTTTCCAGTGGAATATTGTAATAGGAAATAGCCGGCGCTTCACCATAGCCGGTAATACCGTTAAACGTCAACGCCACCAGCAAAGTGGGCTGATGAGTTTTTGTACCCTTTGAAATAGTAAAGGGATAGCGGAAAGGCAGGTGATGAGTACTGTACTGAAGCTTAAAGGCCATATCAGGACGTCTTTTCTTTTAGCTTCACTTTTAAATCCGGTAACAAAGAGGCTGCCAGCATTATTACGGAAAAAATCAGAACCAATAATAAGCCAATCTTAATTTCCGGGCAGACACCCAGCTCGCAGCGGGTAAACAAAAGCGTGTTACGCAAAGCCCAGGCAAAACCAATGATACAAAAAATCCAATTGGTTCGCTTTGCCCATAATTTCGGAATAGCAAACAGTATGATAGCAATGCCGCCAATAACCAGGTGGAGCTTTCCGGGTTTGCCAAAACTGGTACCGGTAGCGTCCATGCCCGTTATTACATTGGTAACAGAAGGAATGCTGACCCAGGGAAGATAACAACCTATGGCTATTATTACCGCAGCGGCGGCGCCTATCCATTGAGAATATTTCATGAATACGATTTACAATTAGACTCAGGCTGCAATGTTACAATTTTTCTGAGGCGTAGAAAATTGCAGGCTACCCTAAATGAATACCGGCTTTTTTTGCCAACTCCGTTCTCAAACCTCCTTCCCATTCCGGTTTTAATATGCTCAGTACAATACTGTCGCGGCGGGTTCCATCCGCTTTCAGGCCATTACTGCGCAATATCCCCTCCACCGTACACCCGATGGCTTTCATCGCTTCAATACTCCGGGCATTATCATTATCTGCCCTGAACTCTACCCTTTCCATCTTCATTACACCAAATGCGAAATCCAGCATTAAAAGCTTACAATTCCTGTTCAGTCCTGTTCGCTGAAAAGCCTTTCCATACCAGGTATAACCCAATTGCAATGCCTGGTTACCGGTTTGGATATCATAAAAGCGGGTGGACCCGGCAAATGCTTTATACAGCTTATCGTAGACTACAAATGCGTATTCGCGGCCGCCGGCCCTGGCATCCAGGGCCGCCCGGATATAGTTTTTTAAGCCCTCCTCTCCCGAGGCAGGTATCATGGAGTAGGTCCATATTTCCGGCTCGTTCAGGGCAAACGGGAGGAGCCTTTCATAATCATCTGCTTCCATCGGGCGCAACAATGCCCGTTCATTCTCCAGCACATAGCTGGCTGAAAAGCTGAAGCCGTTTTCGCTTTTATTTAGTTTTTCCATTTACGTAACTGTTGCAGCAGCGCCTTCATATCTTTTAACGGGGGAGCTTCTATTTCGTACGCTGTACCATCAGCGTCCATAAACACCAGCCTTTCCGCATGCAGCGCCAAACGGCTCAGCAAAGGCTTCTCTTCTTCCACATCCCTTGCCAGGTTAAATTTTCTTTTAAAAGAAGAGAGCAATACCGGTTTGCCATCGCCATACAATTCATCACAAAGAATGGGATGCCCGAGGTTTTTCATATGGACCCTGATCTGGTGTGTTCTGCCGGTGTGAATACGGAAGCGCAGCAGTGAATAGCTGCCAAAGGTTTCCAGCACCTGGTAGTCCGTTATTGCTTTTTTCCCTTTTTTGTTGACTACCATCATGCCTTTTTTAACAGGATGTTCCATTATCGCGGCATCTACGGTACCTGCTGGATGAACCGGTACTCCATGTACCAACCCGATATAATATTTTTCCACTTCCCTTCCCTCAAACAGCCCGGAAAGATATTTATGCGCCGCTTCATTTTTTGCATATACGATCACTCCGCTGGTATCTTTATCAAGCCGGTGCACCGTCAGTATATTTCCATATGCCTGCTTCAGTATGTTTTTCAACGAGATTTCTTTTCCTTCGCGGTCCGGTACCGACAGCATACCCGCAGGTTTGTTTAACACCACGAAACGATCGTTCTCGAAAAGCAGGTCCGGTTTAACTCTGTTCACGATCAGCACGTCTTTTTTTAGGAGCAAAGGAAGTGTTCAGGTGCTTCAGCAGCCTGATCTCTTTTTCCGAGAGCAGCCTCCATTTTCCCCGGTCCACATTTTTCTTGGTAAAAATGCCATACATCACCCTGTCCAGGTTTTTTACCTTAAAACCCAGTTTTTCAAAAATCCGGCGGACAATACGGTTCCGGCCGCTATGGATCTCTATACCGATCACCGTTTTGTCTTTTGCATCAGCATACGCCACGGCATCGGGTTGTATAAAGCCATCGTCCAGGGTAATGCCGTTAGCTATAGTATCCAGGTGTTGTTTGGTAACCGGCTTGTCAAGCTTTACTTCGTATATCTTCTTCACTTCGTATTTCGGGTGCGTCAGCCTTTGGGCTACTTCTCCGTCGTTTGTCAGTAATAACACCCCGGTGGTATTCCTGTCCAGCCTGCCCACCGGGAACACCCGTTCTTCTGTGGCACTTTTCACCAGGTCCATTACTGTTTTCCTGCCTTCAGGATCATCAGTGGTAGTAATATAATCCTTGGGTTTGTTCAATAGAATATACACCAGGTTCTTCTGAACGGATATTTTTTTACCGTTCACTTTTACCGTATCATTTCTACTAACGCGATGCGGCGGGTTGGTGATAACAGCACCGTTTACCGTTACTTTTCCCTGTTTGATCAGGTCTGCTGCCTCCCGTCTTCCACAAACGCCGCACCAGGCAATAAATTTGTTCAGCGGCATTTCTCCGGAGTCCGTTGCAACAGACGGACTGGGATCATTTTTATCTTTTACAGGCTTGAAATTATCTTTTGTTCTATACTTACTCCCCGCAACCTTTGAAGGCGGGGCTTTACGGAACCCTTCAGGAGAAAATCGTTTCTTCTTTTGATCGTTTTTTTTCTCTATGGTCAGGCGTTCCTGTTTCCTTTCCGCCCCGCTCCGGCTTTTGAAAGAACTATTTTCCTCCTGCCTTCCCCCGTTCTTCTTTCGCTCCCTGGCAAGCCTTTTCTGCTCCTCAAACCAGGCATTCTTTTCTTCGCGGGCTTTCTTTTTTTCCTGCCTTATCTTTTCTTTCTTTTTGGCCCCACCCTCAGGTTTATTAATAAACTTATCAAAAGCTTTCCTGCTCATCTGAAATGTATTGATCAATTATTGAAGTTGCTGAATACCCTCCTTATTTGCCAGTTGCCCGCAGGCTGCGTCAATATCCTTGCCACGGCTGCGTCTCAATCTTGCGTTTACCCGGTTTTTCTCCAGGTACTGCATAAAGTTGTTGGTCACCTGTTCATCCGGCTTCCGGAAAGAGGCCATATCAATAGGATTATATTCAATAATGTTTACAAGGTCTGCCGGTATCTGCCGGAAAACTTTCACCAGTTCCGCCGCATCCTCCGGGGAATCGTTGAAGTCCTTAAAGAGGATATATTCCAGCGTGATCTCGTTGCCGGTTTTGCGATAGAAATAATTCAAAGCTTCTACCAGCGACCTGATATTATTAGTATCATTGATGGGCATTATTTCATGCCGCTTGGTATCGTTGGCAGCGTGCAGGGACAAAGCCAGCTTAAACCGCACTTCATCATCACCGAGCTGCAGGATCATTTTCGCCACTCCTGCGGTAGATACGGTAATTCTTCTCGGGCTCATACCCAGCCCGTCCGGAGAAGCAATACGTTCTATTGCCTTCAATACATTTTTGTAGTTCAGCAGTGGTTCCCCCATGCCCATGAACACGATATTGCTGAGTTTTTTCTGGTAGATGCGTTCCGCCTGCTGGTTGATCAGCACTACCTCATCATATATTTCATCGAAATCGAGATTTCGTTTTCTCCCCATATAGCCGGTCGCACAAAATTTACAGGTGAGGCTACAGCCAATCTGCGAGGATACACAAGCCGTTTGCCGGGTATCGGTAGGGATAAGCACTCCTTCCACCAGGTGACTGTCAACCGTTTTAAAGCGACTTTTAACCGTTCCATCCGCAGAATACTGCGATGCCTCTACCGTAAGCGCCGGTAGTTCAAAAACATCGCTCAACTTAGTCCTCCACTCTTTGCTCAGATTGGTCATAGCATCAAAACTGTGGGCATGTTTTTGCCACAGCCATTCATATACCTGTTTGGCCCTGAACTTTTTATCTCCCGACTGTACAAAATAATCCTCCAGTTCAGCCAGGCTGAGATGACGGATATTTTGTTTATTTACTCCCTGCATAACCCGCAAAGATACATAAAGCAGGTAACTGGTATCTGAAAACTTAAAAGGAGTAAAGCGCAGAAATATTGGTAAATACCAAGTTTTAATCCTGCCGTCCGTATCATTTTTGCAGCAGAAAAAAAGCATTTTATGAAACAAGACAAAACACAATTGATAAAAAGACTTGAAGAGCGTGTGGAAAAACATCTGCAAACAGCCATTCAGACATTTCAGAATCTGCCGGAAACAGACTTATTACGTCCTTCTGCCGGCGGCGGCTGGGGCATAGCCCAATGCCTGGATCACCTGAACCGGTATGGCAACTATTACCTGCCGCAGATTGAAGCGGCACTGCAACGGGGAACTCCGGGAAAAAATTCAGATATATTCAAAGGCAGTTGGCTGGGCAGCTATTTTACCCGGATGATGGAGCCCGAAACAGGAAAAAAGAAAATAAAAGCCTTTAAAGCGTATATCCCCCCATCAACCCTGGACGCGTATGCCGTTGTTGCCACATTCATCCAGCAACAGGAAGTACTGCTGGAATACCTGAAACTTTCGTCGGACGTTGATCTTGACGGGCAACGTATACCGGTTTCCATAGCGCGGTGGATAAAACTGAAGCTGGGAGATGTGTTGCAGTTTGTGATCGCCCACAATGAACGGCATGTGCAGCAGGCGCTGAGAAACCTGGAAAAAGCCGCAGCCTAAATCATCCCGGGTTATTTTAAGGCCAGCATCTCTTTTCGATATCGTTTTGCATGTACATACCCGAGTTGGAACAATTCGTCGATCCTTTTCGTTTCAAAAGTGCCATAGTGACTGAGTTCATCCAATTGCAGGTATACGTCGCATGTTTCTTCTGATACTTTGGTCATGGACGAGGTAACGATCCTGATAAGGCGGGAAATTATCTCCCGGTATCCGGGAGCTCCTTCCATTTTACCGATCGTATCCACGTTAATGCCGATCACTTTGTTACAGTTGGCCCTTACCTGCTCCAGGGGAAAATTATTGAGAATGCCTCCATCGCAGAGGTAGGAGCCATCATTGTGTAAAACAGGTTGAAATACCAGCGGAAAACAACAGGAGGCTTTTACAGCAAAAGATAAATTGCCCTGGTTAAATACCAGGGAACGGGCATGCGTCAGATCGGTTGCCGCCACATACAGGGGTATGTTCAAACCCTCAAAACTGTCATGCGGTATATACTTCTTTACCAGCTTTTCGAATGTGACCGTACTGAAAAGTCCGCCGCTTTTTACAGAGATATCGGAGTAACTGAAAAACTTTTCCTTCTTACAGAACTCCAGTATTTCCTGCGGTTTATACCCAGCCGCTATAAAAGCACCCAGCAAAGCGCCCGCACTTGTCCCGGATATCTCGTCCGGAAAAATTTTCAGTTCGCACAGATATTGCAGCACGCCAAGATGCGCTATTCCTCTGAAGCCGCCTCCTGATAAAGTGACCCCGATTTTGTTATTAACGATCATTGTCTTTGGGTTTTACCTGCATCCCGCAACGTTCTTCAAAAATATATCCGGTTTATTTAAAGTACCTGGACAATTAAAAATTTCAGGTAATTGGTATTCTCCATGCCCGGTATGATAGGATGATCAGAAGATTGTGCCTGGAAAGTAACCTGCCGGAGTTTCCTGCGGGCGTCTTTCGCCGCCATCCCGATAATTTCCATGAATAGATCCGGCTGCACCAGGTTGGTACAACTGGAGGTGACCAGGAAGCCGCCGGGCTTCACCAGCTTCATTCCCCGCAGGTTGATCTCCTTATACCCGGTGATCGCTTTTTGTATGTTCTCACGGGTTTTGGTAAACGAAGGCGGGTCCAGCATAACCACATCGTATTGCCTCCCTTCCTTTGTCCAGGCCTTCAACACATCAAACGCGTTTACACAACTGAACCGGCACACGCCATCATATCCGTTCAGCGCCGCATTGGCAGTAGCCTGCGCACAGGCATTTTCGGATATATCAAGCCCCAATACCGATTTGGCTCCGTAGTATGCAGCATGGATCTCAAAAGTGCCGGTATAACAAAACGCACCCAATACATCTGCTCCTTTCACAATGTGTTGTATGGCCCTGCGGTTATCCTGCTGATCCAGGAAATAGCCGGTTTTTTGCCCATTGGCAATATCCACATTAAACTTCAGTCCATTTTCATTTATTACAATATTGGTATCAAACGGCGCGGAAAGAAATCCTTTTTGCTGTGGCAAGCCCTCGAGTTCCCTTACGGGCACATCATTTCTTTCGTATATCCCTTTGGGTGAAAATATTTTTTCGATGGCTTTCACTATAGCAGGCTTCCATCTGTCTATCCCCAATGCCAGCGTCTGAATTACAAAATAATCATTGAACTTATCGATGATCAACTGCGGCAACTGGTCTGCTTCCCCAAATATCAGGCGGCAGTTCTCCGCATATCCCAGCCGTTTGCGATAGTTCCAGGCCTCCGCTAACCGGTCATAAAAGAAGGTTTCGTTTATTTCGTCCTGCCGGTTCCTGGTCAGTAACCGGACCAATATCTGCGACTTCGGATTAATGTAACCTTTCCCTATGAACTTTTTGTCATGCGTAAATACTTCAGCAGTTTCACCGCCTTCAGGGTTCCCTTCTATTTCTTTTACTTCATTAGCAAATATCCATGGGTGCCCGTTAATCACCCTGTTGCTTATTTTCTGCCGGAGATACACTTTTATCATGCCGCAAAGGTAAGGTTCGGAAGAAAATGTGAAAAACAGAGCGTATGACAAGCAGTACCGCCCAACTGTCTGAAAGGAAACCTCTTCACCGGAGGCTGGTTTCCGGATAAAGAAGAGTTCTTTACCTTCGCAGTTGAAAAATGCAGCCTCCGGCAATATGAAAGTTTTACAAACGGCAGAAAGAGTATCGCAGAAAGACCAATCAGACAATTATGTATACCAGCGTTCATTGCTGGCTTACCTGGAAGCAGCCAAAATTGTTTCGGGTGATGTGCTGGAAATTGGTACGGGAAGCGGCTATGGCGTGGATATTATTGCTCCGCATACCGACAGGTTCGTAACGATTGACAAATACCAGACCGAAGCCCTGGAAAACGCACCGGCAAAAGTCCGGTTCCTTCAAATGAACGTCCCTCCGTTAAAGGATATCCCTTCCAACTCATTCGATTATGTGATCACCTTCCAGGTAATTGAACATATTCAGAAAGATGATGTCTTCCTGCAGGAAATACACAGGGTGCTGAAAGACGGCGGCAAACTGATCGTGACTACGCCTAATAAAAAAATGTCCATCACCCGTAACCCCTGGCATGTAAGGGAATATACCGTGGATGAACTGAAACAACTAATGCTGCGTTATTTTAAAAATGTAGAAGCATTGGGGGTCTTCGGCAATGAAAGTATCATGGACTATTATGAAAAAAATAAGGCCTCCGTTAGAAAAATCACCCGTTTTGATATATTTAACCTGCAATATCGTCTTCCGCGCCAAATGCTCCAGATCCCATATGATATTTTAAACCGGCTGAACCGGAAAAAATTGCTCAATGACAACCAGGGACTTGTCACCGGCATCAGTCATGAGGACTATTTTATAAAAGAAGCGGATGATACCTGCTTCGACCTTTTTTATATAGCGGAGAAGTAGCCTCACCCCCAACCCCTCTCCACAGGTGGCGAGGGGTGCCCCAGGACAAAGAGGTTAATAAAATGCAGTTTCGGGGAGGTTGTGTTCTGCAACTGTGGAACAGAAAAGCGAAATAATTGTCTGGATATATTCTAAAGCTGATGTGGTAGGCACATCGTTTGGAAATATTCCGTAGTACCGTCCTTCTCTGAAGGAGAAGGATAAGAGGATGAGGCTGATATAAAAATGTGGAGATATGGGAAATGTGATTTGAAAAAGGAATGCTTCTTGTCCCCTCAGCGCCTATTATCCCCACAGCTCTGGGGCAAATAGCTTACCTTTGCGCCTTCATAATAAGAGTGTAACTATCAAAAAATCGAGTTTTTCATGATTTCAGTGAATAATGTATCATTATCCTTTGGAAAAAGGGTATTGTTTGATGAAGTAAACCTTAGTTTTAGTAAAGGAAACTGTTATGGTGTCATTGGCGCCAACGGCGCCGGGAAATCCACCTTCCTTAAAATACTGTCCGGAGAAATAGATCCCAGTAAGGGAACGATAGATATTACCCCCGGCGAACGCATGGCCGTGCTGAACCAGAACCACTTTGCCTTTGACGACAAAACAGCACTGCAAACCGTTATGATGGGGCATAAAAAACTCTGGGAAGTAATGCATGAGCGGGATGCCATCTATGCCAAGGAAGACTTCACTGAAGAAGACGGTATGCGTGCCGGTGAGCTGGAAGCGGAATTTGGAGAGATGGGCGGTTATACCGCCGAAAGCGACGCGGGTACCCTGCTCGGCGAGTTGGGAGTGAAGGAAGAAGTACATAACGCCCTGATGAAAGATCTGCCCGGTAGTACTAAAGTACGGGTGTTGCTGGCGCAGGCATTATTTGGCAACCCGGATATCCTGATACTGGATGAGCCTACCAACGACCTGGACGTGGAAACCATCGGCTGGCTGGAAAACTTCCTCGCAGATTATGAAAATATCGTGATCGTAGTGAGTCACGACAGGCACTTCCTGGATGCCGTATGTACGCATGTGGCAGATGTGGACAGGCAAAAAATAAAGATCTATACCGGCAACTATACCTTCTGGTACGAAACCAGTCAACTGGCAGCCCGCCAGATGAGCGATAAGAACAAAAAGATGGAAGAAAAGCGGAAAGACCTGCTGGATTTCATTGCCCGGTTCAGCGCTAATGCCTCTAAAAGCAAACAGGCTACTTCCCGTAAAAAAGCACTCGAAAAACTGGTGATTGAAGAAATTGAGCCTTCCAACAGGCGTTATCCCGGTATTATTTTCAAACAGGATCGCGAAGTGGGCAACCAGGTATTAAATGTGGAGAAGCTGGCAAAAAAAACAGAAGATGGTCGTGTATTGTTCCGCGATGTAACCTTCTCTGTTGGCAAGGGAGATAAAATCGCGTTTGTATCAAAAGATCACCTGGCATTGACTTCTTTCTTTGAGATCATCAATGATGAACAAAAGGCTGATAGCGGTACCTATGAGTGGGGAACAACGATCACCAAAGCCTACCTGCCCAACGATAACAGCAAATATTTCACACAGAAAGACATCAACCTGATGGACTGGTTAAGGCAGTTTGTGCCGCCTGCCGTTACTGATGTGGATGAGCCCTTTTTAAGAGGTTTCCTGGGTAAAATGCTGTTCAGCGGTGATGAAATCCTTAAAAAAACCAATGTACTCAGCGGGGGAGAAAAAGTAAGGTGTATGATCAGCCGTATGATGATACAGAACCCCAACCTGGTAATACTGGATGAACCCACCAATCACCTGGACCTGGAGAGTATACAGTCTTTCAACGAAGGAATGGTAAACTTCAAAGGAGTGGTATTGCTTACTTCCCATGACCATACATTCATGCAGACTGTCGCCAACCGCATTATAGAAATTACGCCCAACGGCATTATTGACAGGCTATCCACCTTTGATGAATACCTGGCGGACGAAAGAGTGAAAGGGTTGCGGGAAACGATGTACGATACCAGGTCTGTAACAGCCTAGAAACTACTTTCAATTACCTATACCAGCATGCCACGAAAAAAGAACAGGAGATCCGGCTTCAAAAAGATGCTGGTTTTTTCCTGCCTGTTACTCGCATTGCTGGCCGGCATGTATGGATACCTTAAGTGGACGGAATACCGGGTAAACTTTATACGACACAACGCTTTCGGCATTGAAATTCCCGCAGGGTATGAGATCCATGGCATCGACGTATCCCATCACCAGGATGTGATCGACTGGCAGGAAGTAAAAAAAATGAATATCAGGGGGCTGCAACTGGAGTTCTCTTTCATCAAGGCTACGGAAGGGTTGAGCAATGTTGACCGGCTGTTTAAACGCAACTGGTACAAAGCAAGGGAAGAGGGGGTTGTCAGGGGCGCCTATCATTTTTTTATTGCCACGAAGAGCGGTAGGAAACAGGCGGAGAACTTCATTTCGCAGGTGATCATGGAGCCGGGCGACCTGCCCCCGGTGCTGGATGTGGAACAACTGTATGGTGTAAAACCCAAAGATTTTCGTCCGAGGGTAAAAGAATGGCTGAACGTAATTGAGCAATACTATAAGGTGAAACCGATCATCTATACCAACGTGGATTTTTACGAAAAAAACCTGGGAGCGGAATTTAATGAATACCCTTTATGGGTGGCGCATTACCTGCAACCTAACAAACCCAGGATAGAAAGGCCCTGGACTTTCTGGCAACACAGTGAAACCGGCAGGGTGAATGGCATCAAACAAAAGGTGGATTTTAATGTATTCAACGGCGATTCGTTAACCTTCAAAAACCTGCTATTGCAGTGAGGTTCTGAACCTATGAGATTGCAGAACAGGAGGCTGCACAGCAATCTCATAGGTTTCTTATATTCCGGCAGAAATCAATTTGTTATTGAGTATAAATATTTTTCTACCTGCTCTACAAGATGACATCAATAAGCGTTAACTTTCAGCCCTGTTTTTTTATATATCATTATAACATTGAAAGCAGGTAATTTGTCAGAACCACAATAATATAACAGTATGAAACCGATCGTCCAGATATCACTCGATCTTACTAATATTGATGAGGCTTTGGAAACCGCCGCACTGGCTATGCGTGCCGGGGTAGACTGGCTGGAAGCCGGAACGCCTCTGATACTGGCAGAAGGGCTGCATGGTGTAAAAAAGCTGAGAGAGGCCTTTCCCGGTGTGCCGATTGTGGCCGACCTGAAAACGATGGATGGCGGATACTTGGAAGCCGAAATGATGGCCAAAGCAGGTGCTACACACGTAGTAGTAATGGCAAGAGCACATGAAGAAACGATAAAATGTGTGGTGCAGGCCGGAAAAGATTTCGGCGCAAAAGTAATGGGCGATAACCTCGGCTGCCCGGACATGGTAGCCGGAGCCAAATGGCTGGAAGATCTCGGCTGTGATTATGTGATCCATCATATAGGATACGACGAAAGAAGAGGAATAGTCGCAAGAGGCGAGCGCATGCCCAGCCCGCTGGACCAACTGAGGGAAGTGGTACAGGCAGTAAGTATTCCCGTACAGGCGGTTGGTGGTTTAACCCTGGAGCAGGCGGTAAAATGCCCCGAATATGGAGCACCGTTAGTAGTACTGGGCGCCCCGCTCACTATTGACGCAGATGCTTTCAAAACCGCCGATGGCGACCTGGAAAGCTCCCTGCGACTGATATGCGAAAAAGTGCATGCCTATGGAAATGTAGGCAACTTCTGATAAACCTTACAACGGTTTATTACAGGTGGTTATAAATGCCGCCGAATCGAAACAGCCGGTCGTACGTACCATGCTGAGGTAAACCCGCATCAGCAATGCCCAAAAGAATAATAACCGTGCCTGTCTTATGATCAAGATAAAACCATCCTTCTGGTCAAATGACAATAGAAAGCAGGTAAAAACCGGAGAAGCCTGAAAATGTTTTCGCTTATTATGGCTTATAATACTCCTGCAACCATTGCAACATTTTTCCAAACAAGCTGAATGCAATTTGCGGACGCAATTCATGTTTTTCGCCGGGGAATAACTCAAGTTCGGAAGGAGCGCCGATCTCCTGCAGCTTTGCATACAGCATTTCCGACTGACTTACATGTACCAGGCTGTCTGCCGTACCATGAAAAATGAGTGTCGGTACGGCCGTACCGCTATTAAGATGATAGATCGGGCTGGCGGTTTTGGCTATCTGCGCAGCCGTATCGCCTGTTGCCAGGAAGTTTTCAATGATATCGTTGCTCTCCGAACCCTTCCGGCGAACAATTTCGTCCGTCAGATCGGATGGTCCGAAAATATCTACCACTGCTTTTACCTGTTTCAATGAATCATAACCATAGGCGTACAACAAAGCCAGGTGGGCCCCGGCGCTGGCTCCCATCAGGGCGTAATTATCAGGATCATATTGCAGGTCTTTTGCCCGTGTACGGAGGTAGGCAATTGCTTTTTGCACATCTTCTATTTGCGCCGGAAAAATATTTTTCCCTTCCTTTACCAGGCGGTAGTTCATAGACACCAGTCCGTATTTTCTTTTACCTACCATTTCCTGCAATAAAGCGGCGGGAAACTCTTTTTTATCTCCACGCACCCAACTGCCGCCATGTATGTAAACAACCAGTTTAGTACTACCATCCCTGCCTTTAGGCAGGTGTATATCCAGCAGGTTATCCCTTCCCGCATCTCCGTATGCCACATCCAGTATCGAATCATATTCGTTCTGCAACTCATTGTCAAACAATCCGGACCCGGCAACTACCGGCCCCGATAAAACAACCGGATCGAACCTGCAGATGAAAAAGCAGCACAATATTAGTTTTACAATATGCATATGTAAATATTTAATAGTTTCCGGATGTCAATAACCGGCTATACGGTCCGGCAACCCTGCCCTCCAACTTGCGACTTCTCCACTTACCACTAACTACTCTCCACTTACTACTCCCGTTACTCTATCATCTTCAGGTACCTTCCCATCCAATAGGGTAACAACCAGAAAACCGGTTCTCTTTCCGTATGGGTTTGTCCGTTGATAGCGGCCCATGGGTTTTTATCCCATCTTACGGTTGCCCTGATACTCGCGGGGGGCAACTCGCTTACCTGGAGATCGTCCATTACAGGCACACGAACCATTTGCACATCCTCCCGCTTACTATGATCAAACCCCCAGTTTACCAGGTCCAGCGGTGTATCTCTCAGAAATTCTACAGAAGCCTCCAGCTCTACCTTCTTTTTTCTCGCATAGCTGTAAAAGAAATTGACCAACGGATTTTTATCTCCTTTTCTTGCAAGCATCCAGTTGTCAAAATGAGATTCGTAAAATCGCAACAATTCCGGGTCTTTTTCACAATGTAACAGTATGGGATAAACGTATAACTGCAATATAACATCAAAATAGATAAACCAGGCCGGGTTTTGCTGCTGTATCTTTTTCATGTTTTCCAGGTAGTCTTCTTCACGAATCAAACGAAGATAATGCTGCTGATACTTGTTGTCTCCCGACATATAATAGGCCAGTTTTAAAAAACCAAGTACTTCCATGGAATTCTGGTTCCTGTCGGGCATCCATTCCGGATCGCGGTTTAACTTATCCGGGCTCCACACGCTCCAACGGGTATGTGCTCCATCAACATCCACCATATTGAAATTATTTTTGATGAGGTGGTCAACCAGCCTGGCCACATGTTTCGCCACTATCTGCTTCTCTTTTTTATCCGCTACCAATTCATAATAGAAAAAATAACCCATCATATGCCCGCACCATTCATCGCTACTCGTATCTCCCTTCCACAACCATTTACCATCTTTGGAGGTATGCCACCGGGTTTCTACCGGTTTGAACCGTGGCTCTTTCACCAGTTCTTCTGCCAGCTCCCTTTCACTGTAAGTCCTGTTTTTATCATGTACATGATCGCCCCATGATGCCGGTACTATCGTTCTGGCAAAAAAACCATCCGTTCCGGTTATTTCCCGGAGGAGTTTCAGGAAGTCAAACATCTTTTTCGCCTTTTCTTTTGCGTCATTGCTTTTAGTGACGGCATATCGAAAGCTTTCCATAGCAAGGTAAACGCCCCCGTATTCTCCATCGTTATCATCATCCTCCGGTTCCCATCTCGTCAAATCATTCGGATCCGGCAGCCTGCACTGCCCCACGATCCATGGCTCCCGCACATGCCGCTGCATGGTAACATCGTAAAAATATTTTTCTTTATCCGAAAGGGTCATTTCCTTGCTATATATAGCGCTTACACCACCCTGAGTAGCCACCCAGGCGGTACCTGCCATATCAAAAACGATCTGGTTGACCCTGTCATTCAACAGCCATCGCCGGCTGAACCGGAGTGAGTGGCTGCCATCTGTATAAAAACGTATAATACCAACGTCTGTGCCCACCCATACGGAGCCATCGGGCGCCACCGCCATACAGTTTACATATTGAGAAGGCAGTCCATCTGATGTTTGTAATGTCTTCTGTTTAACTCCTTCGTTAAGCACAGTAACTCCTCCCAATCCTCCAGCCCACAGTTCCCCGCCTTTTAGCGCAACACCCCTCACATAGGCGCTTACGAGAGAGGTAGAATCAAAATAGTAGTTGACGGAACCGCCGGTATAGTGGTACAACCCCACATCGGTGCCTATCCAGACTTCTCCTTTCTCATTGGAAACAGCAGACCTTACCGACCTGGCAATTTTAGCATCTACCACGGTAGCCGTCACCCCGTTGCAAAGCCAAAAACCTTTTGGACCAAAAGCATACACCCCTTTCCCGGCTCTGCATAAAACAGCAACCGGGCCTTCCGTACCGGTTATTTTTTTGAACCCGGTACCACTATGCAGGAACACGCCTTTCCAGGTGGCCGCCCATATCCCCGACTCCGGGTGAAACAGAATATGATATGCAGGTCCGTCCTCCAAGCCTTCAGTTACCTTTTGCCAGTTCTTTTCCTCTTCCTTTTTCCTGAAAATACCGCCAGCAGTCGCAACCCATATATTCCTTTCCGTATCTACTGCAACGCTTCGAATGTCTGCAGCAGGAAGGTTTCCGGGAAAATGCGGCACATGGTATTCCTGCCGGAAAGGCGTATCGGAAATTGCCACCGGATAATGCGATAACTGGTTAAAAGCAGGGGTTGACAGCGACAATAGAAATACGATCCATACAAAACGTATCATGGTCTTAAGTTTAGGTTGAATGCAGGTGCTCTAAATCCTACTGTTTAACGCCACCAGGCCGAAAGCGGAACTGCCTGCCGTTCCATTCCGGGTGGCGTATAATATAATTCGATAAACGCCCTGTTTTTCCGGCTGTTGTAATATTCCACTTTTACCGGATGATGCCCTCTTTCCAGGTAGATCTCTCCTACATAATTTATTTCACGGTTTTTCTCATCAAACAACAATTTGTCGTGTATATGTAATCGTAATCTATGATCGGCATGCCCGTCAAACCGGTAATATCCTGTTTCAGGTGCATAGAAAAACCCGGAGAATACAGCGCCCCAGTATTGTTCCGCATGAGCAATACTGTCGGGGATTAACCCCGGAAGAATACCTGTTTTCGAAAATTTTACTGTAGAAAAATAAACGTCATCACTATCAGGTATCTGACCGGTAAAATATCCATAGCGTAACCCTTGTACAAACCTTTTACCTTTTACCGCCTTATGCGTCATTTCTTTGGTAAACCGGTAGCTGGTTATGCGGCTTCGTCCGGCATCGTTAAAAGCTGCCGCCTTCACGCCTGCTGTTTTATCCAACACGATATTTCCGGAATAGGGCTGACTGCCTTGCGTAGGCTCCGAACCGTCTGTTGTATAGTAAACCTTGTCACCCGCCCGGGCTGTCAGCAGTTTTAAGTGCAGGGTATCTGTGAGTAATCGCCTGGCTGTTTGAGCAAGCGGGGCAGCCGGTGTAATATCTTTAATTAAATCTTTCCTGCTTTTGCTGAGAGAGAAAGCATCAAACAGGTTACCATTTTCGTCAATTGCCTGAAAGCGCAGTTGTTGTCCATTAATGGCTACATACCCGAAATGATGGATGGTCCTCAATTTTTCGGTAAACCAGGAACGGGTAGGCGCGGGGTTTTCCAGGCTGCCACCGGCACCGCCGACATTGATGTATATAACCCCGTTTTCAGCAACGGTTTTATTCTCCCGTATCGGCCAGGTACGTTCATAGGTATGTATATGCCCGTAGAAAACGATATCCACTCCATACTTTTCATATAGTGGCACCAGTTGTTGTACTTCGTCATCGCCCAATGCAGAAGCTTCATGGTAGGTATTGCCGAAATCATCGTCGTCTGATGAAAAAGGAGGGTGATGGTGTATTACAAACTTCCAGTAAGCATTCGATTTGGCCAGGGCCAATTCTACCGCGTTAAACATATCAGTGCCCTCTTCCTGGTACTGGTCGGTATCTATCATAAAAAACTCCGCATTGCCATACCTGAAACTATAGAAATAAGGTTGCGGAACATACATATATTGGTAATAGTAACCGGCATCGTGTTCATGGTTTCCGGGAATAGAGAAGATGGGAATCGTTTTCATAAATAAATTTCCCTGCCCCAAAAATTCATTCACCCAGTCATCTTTCATGTACCCGAGGTCCACCAGGTCGCCGGCATGCACGGCAAAGTTCGGACGCTCCTTATACGCCTGCTCACTGACGCGTTTCCATACTTCCGGGTCTTTCCAGTCATTCTGTGAATCGCTGAACACAGCAAAGGCGAAAGCGGAACTGTCTTTCATCGCTGTCTGAAAAGTATTAACGGCAGACTTCAGGGTATCACCGCCAGGCAATACGGACACTGCCTGGTAAAAATAAACGGTCTCCGGCTGCAGGTTACCGAGAACGGCATATTGCATATTACCGGCACTGCCTGCTACCGCTTTATTGGGTAAAACGGCTTTGCCGGAATGTAGCATTGCCGGACCATACCATACATAACCATTTGCGGGCATTGTAGTTTCCCAATGTATCCTGATACTGTTCTGCGTAGCATATTGAAGATAGGGTTGCACTTCAAACCCTGAATTGCCCTGCTGAGCAATAACAATATCAACAAGGATTATTGAAAGAAAAACTGCTAACGTTTTTTTCATAATGCAGATTGTAAAACAGAAAACCTGCAGGAATACATCCTACAGGTTTTTCTGAATCAAATTCAAAAGAAAGGTTACCAGGGTTTACCGGTTCCTTCAATTAACCAGGGTTTTGCCCACTGGCTGTTCTTGCCCCTTAACGTACTGTAAGGCGTTGTCGCCATCCTGCTTATGGCAGCTTCAGCATTGGTTTTATTTACATTGATCTCATTATTACCATAGATAAGTCTTACGGGCGGTACAGGCTGCACCGATCCATTACCGGGCGCTGTTAAAACAGGCAATCCGGTCCTTCTCCAGTCAAACCATGCTTCCAGGGCATTGGCGAAACCGGCAATCCACTTCTGCTCTAATATTTGCTCCTGTGTTCCGTTGTAAGCCACACCGGCATTGTCAATATAACCGGCGTATTCGCTACCTACTCCCCAGGACTCAAGCGAGAACTTCACCCCGTTATTGTAGTTAGCTTCTGCTGTACCGGCGGACCAGCCTTTTTGAGCAGCTTCAGCAAGGATGAAAGCCGCTTCTGAAGCAGTAGCCAGCCGGGCTTTTAGAATGCCGTTTGCACCATCATCCTTTTTCTGGAAGTTATATGACAACTGGGATACATGCTGGTTTTCCACGCTCTGCCCGGGAGTCGGGTTACTGTTATGGTAATCCGGATATAACAAGGCGGGCGGTACACCCACATAGGCAGTTGTTTTAGGCGGAGCGGGGTTGAACAAGCTCGGCACAAACAGGCTGGGGTTAAAATGCCGTGTATACACTTTACCAGAATTGGCCTTGTATTCCATATCAGTGATCGACACTTTGTCTGTAAGCACGCCATTCTCCCTTATATAGGGATCGAGGGCTGTGCCAAGCGTTGCATCTGATACCCACCTTACATGAACAGGCTGGAACCACACCCCTCTCCTGGGATCATCCAGGTCGCCAAGTTTATCCAATAAAGTAGCACATGCCTTCCTTCTTCTCCAGTTAGACTCACTGGGGTCAGCAACTGTATTTGCCGGCCAAGCTGAGCCAGGATCAATACCTGCATAATTCATAACGGCGTCTTCACTGGTAGCTTTTATATAGTCGCCTGATGAATAAACAGCTTCCAGTGTTGACTTTGCAAGATCCGGTAATTTGGTTGACAACCGCATGGCATAACGCAGCAACAACGTGTTTGCAAACTTTTTCCATTTGGCAGCATCACCATTATAATAAATATCATACCCGGATGCGTAGTAGCTGGAAGCATCTCCCACGCTGCCCAATGTAGCTACGGCAGTCTTGAGTTCCTCAATGATACCTTTATAAATGGCTTCCTGTGTGTCGTAAGCAGGAAAAGTGATATCAGAAGCTCCTCTCAAAGCCTCAGAATAAGGTGCATCTCCCCAAAGATCCGTAATCGTACCGAAGATAAATGCACGCATTGTTTGTGCTATTCCCAAATGAAGGGGATAGTTCAACTCTGTAGCACGATCCAGTAAGAACTGGTTGTTCCTTAAAATACCATACCACCCACTCCAGTCTTCTTCGCTCCAGTCATACGCATTGTAACCGGAGAACCAGCCATCTTCCTGCATGTGCTGCATGGTGCCGCCGATTTTTCCATAACCCAGACCTAAGTAACTATTGCCTGCTGCACTAAGCACCGTCGGTAAAATAAGGTTGGGATTGGCAGTCGCCGGGTCTACCGCATTGGGGTTTTCGTTAAACTCATCCAGTTTTTTGGCACAGGATGCCACCAGAAACAGGGAGCAAACGAGAACGCCTTTCAATAATGTTTTTACTATTTTCATTGTTGATAGTTTATTATATTACATTAAAAGTCAACATTCAGTTTGAATCCGAATGGTATGGTCCAGGGCATCACGTTCTGCCTTTCAATACCCTGGCGGAATCCACCACCGCCGGCAGCGCCCGGATCAGCCCAGTAAGCCCTTTCCGGATCGATACCAATCTTCGCAGCGTTCCACAACATCAGGTTTCTGCTGTACACAGAGAAAGTAGCATTACGCGTTACGCCAAACAGGTTCGGGATCCTGTAACTCAAAGTTATTTCCCTGAGTTTAATAAACGATGCATCAAAGGTAACCTGCTTATTAAAGCTCCATGGATAAGCATCTGTGATGGGGATGTATTGAGTGCCATCTCCGCCTAACCATTCGTGATAGTTTCCGGCTGCATCCTGCCAAACACCGGGGATAAACACACCGTCATACAATGTAGTTCCACCATCGGTAAGAGCAAAACCACCTGTTTGCTGCGTATGCCCTCCCACCCTCGGGAAGTTTCCATTTTGCGGAATGATATACTTTTCAGGATTTGATTTTAACAAAGCAACCAATTCGGCCTTGGTGTACGATCCACCAGGGATCAAATTGTCCAACTGCCTTTGTGACTTCCAGTCAGATTCACCGTAGCGATAGGTGAATGACATAAAGTTACCGCCATTTCTCCAGTCAAAGCTCAAGCCCAGGGCCCAGCGCTTCCAGGTAAGGGTTGATTGTAATCCCATTAAGAAGCGCGGGTTATAATTACCCACCTTTTCATTATTAGGGTTACCGTTACCCCCCGGAAGTTCCTGCCACTGCATACCACCTGACGCTCCATCCCACTCAATAATAGGCCAACGGTAGTAAGGAGAGTTGGGATCTGTAACCTGGAGATACCCCCTGCTGTACAGGTCTCCCACTTCCTCCCCAACAAATGTATAGGCGCCGGCGCTTGCCTCACCCCAGAAAGAGAAAAATTCCATTCCGTCAATCAATTCCTTTATATACACACGATTGCGCGTAAAGTTAGCGTGTAAATCCCAACTCCAGTCTTTGTTCTTTATCGGCGTACCGCCAATGCCCACTTCCCAGCCCTTACTGTTTAAACGTCCTGCGTTCACGATCTTGCTTGTATAACCGGCTGATGCAGGCATTGCAACACTAAATATCTGGTTTCTGTTGTTGAGGTCATAGTAAGTGATATCAAATCTCAGGCGATTGTTGTACATCGCAAAGTCGATCCCTCCTTCAATGGAAGTAGCTATTTCCGGTTTAAGGTTAGGGTTACTCAGTCCGCCAGGCATACCACTGGTGATCAATGATCCCCAACTGCCCATTGACAACGCAGGATATAATGAATAAGGATCGGTATCGTTACCGGTTTGCGCCCATCCACCTCTGAGTTTCAGGAGAGAAACATTACTCGGCAGGTTCAGCGTGGTATGCGCCAGCCAGCTTAGAGATGCTGACGGGTAGAAATAAGAGCGGCTGCTAGCAGGTAACGTACTGGACCAGTCGTTTCTTCCTGTCAAATCTAAATACACCTGGTCTTTGAACCCAACAGAAGCCATAGCATATAGGCTATAGATATTTTTTCGTGCTCTGGTGTTGTCATATGCCAACGTTGCTCTTGCTACATTGTTCATCCTGTACAGGTTAGGCACCGCGAGGTCCCTGCCCCCCATATTCTGGTTTTGCCAGTTTGCCTGCATGTAGTTACCGCCGGCAGAAACACTAATATCCAGGTCGCTCACCTTTTTCTTATAGGAAATAAGGAAGTCTGTATTCACTTCCTGCCCGAAAAGGTTTTCTACATAATAGCCTCCTCTTGGCAGCGAAGTATAGCTCCAGGGTATTTTGGTATCTCGATACTCATTTGTAGTATTAAAAGTTCCCCTTACAAACGCAGAAAAAGCATCAGATATTTTCCAGTCAAATTTTACATTTCCATAGAAACGATCCCTTACAAAAGCATTCTGGATGCCCTGGGCCAGAAAGTAAGCGTTATTCTTATTAGTTGCGTGCTTTAATTGCTCTATTCCTTCCAGTCCCGGCTTCCAGATAGATTTGAACTTGGTCATATCCACATAGGGCGCATCGTAGATCGCCTCCAACGGATTAGCATTTCTTTCGGAAGTAAGCGGTCGGCTATTGGAGTTGGAACGAACCCAGTTGATATTTGTATTAACTGACAGATTCTTGGTAATCTCGTAAGAGCCTGCAAGAGAGATGTTGTTCCTGTATAAATCTTGTCCGGGAATCAAGCCCTTATTGTTCATGTTGTTATACGACAACCTATAGCTCATTTTCTCAGTGGAGCCCCCAACAGAAATATTATTTGTGGAGGTGATACCAGTATTGAGAAAATTTTTCATATTATCCTTGTAAGAAACAAGGTCTGACGCAACGGGCATTCCATTGGCATCCAGCGGGCTATCCCATTGTACCGCTTTATTTCCCTGATCCAGCGGATAACCGCCCCAATATGCAGATGTCGGGTCCAGTTGATTTGGGCGAACGCCGTTGGCATATTTGTAGTGAAGATCCAGGTAACGGTAAGGGGTTTCAAAAACATTGGAAGTAGAGAAAGAAACACCAAATCCTTTTCCTTTTTTACCAGATTTAGTAGTGATCAGAATTACTCCATTACCTGCCCTAGAACCATACAATGCAGCAGCACTGGGTCCCTTTAACACGGAAATACTCTCGATGTCATCCGGATTGATGTCTGAAATTGCGTTCCCGTAATCGACCCTGTTATTGCTTCCTTTCTCCGATACATTTCTTAACGAGCTACCCATGGGTACACCATCAATAACATACAGCGGCTGATTATTGATCAAAGAGCTTGCCCCCCTGATAATTACACTGATAGAAGAACCCACACCGCTGGTTTGGTTGATGGTAACACCCGAAACACGACCGGCCATAGAGGTCAACATATTTTCATTGGCCACATGGGTCATATCATCCCCTTTTACGGTTCCGATCGAATATCCCAGTGATTTCTTATCGCGAGTGAGACCCAGCGCCGTTACCACTACGCTTTCCAGTTCCTGCGCATCGGCTTCCAGAAATACACTCACTGAATTTCTGCCGCCTATCGCTACTTCCTGTGTTTTGTAGCCGATGGAAGAAAATACCAATACTGCGGAGGAGTTGGCCACATTTAAGGAAAAGTTGCCATCTCCGTCAGTAGTTGTAGCATTGGTGGTTCCCCTTTCGGAAACGGTAACCCCTGGTACACCGCCATTTGCATCAGTTACAGTTCCACGAACCGAAAAATCGGCAAGAACAGTGCGTTGCACCGCTTCCACCATGTAATTGTCTTCTGTCCTGCTGATATTGCCTTCCCTCCTGATCACATACACTTCTTTGATCTTTTCAAAGCTTAGTCCGGCAGGTACTAAAACACCCTGCAATACAATATCCGGATTGCTTTCCTTTGCCGCATTCAATTCCGCATAGGAAACAGGCACCTCTTTTAAGGTACTTGATTGATAGCTATAGTAAATATTACTATAGACTTTTTTGAACTCTTTCATAAAAGTTTCCAGAGAGGCCCTTTTTGCGCCAGCCTCTGAAACTGATTTAACTGGTTGATCGCCGGGAAGAGACAACAGCGCATCCTGTGCCATTGTACCCACTACAACCGTGAGCAACAATAAAGTCGCTGAGATTGTCCCTAAGCAGCGTTTTGAGAAAAAACGGCTTTTCATCATAACTGTTTTGATTGATGGTTAATAATTAATGATTGCTTAATTAATAAAAATTTTTCCGGGTTCTTCCGTAATGGCAATATTCAACGTTTTTTCGATGACACGAATAAGGGTTGAAAAATCCTTTACTGAAACGACCGCAGATATTGTTAATGTTTTTAATTGTTCATTTCCAAAAACTACTTCTGTACCGTAAAACTGGTCTATCAAGCCGGACACCGTTGCGAGCGACGTATTGTCAAAATGCCATTCATTGTCACCCCAGGCATTGGTGTACAGCTCCGTTCTCGTGGTACCCGTCACCAGTTCCCCGTTGTCCGAATTGTATTGCAGGGTTTCTCCAGGCTGCAGCATATATGCTTTTTGAAAATGATCTTCTCCGGGTAAACTCACACGGATACTTCCTTGTGTCAGCACCACATTGGTAGTAGTAAGCCGGCTATTTACATTAAATTCCGTACCCGTAACGGTAATTTCCATCTGCTTTGTATGTACAACAAATGGTTTTCCCTGGTAATTTTTAATCTTGAAATACGCATTGCCTTCTAAAAAAACATCTCTTCCCAAAGCAGTATTGAACTGCTCCGGGTAACTTACTGAGGAGTTTCCATTCAAAATGACAATCGAATTATCCGGCAATAAAATCTCTTTTACCTGGCGGGAAACAGTATTAGTCTTTACCAGCCTTCCCGGCACCCCTTCTTCCTTTTTGCCGTTCTTGAAAAAAACAAAACCGGTAACAATGGCAAGTACTCCTGCCACCAGGGACCACCAAATCCCCTTTGCAGATCTTCCGGAAAAAGCGGGTTTGTCTGTCAGGGTAACCCCCACCGACTGACCGATCACCCCGAAGATGCTCGATTTTAGCTCCTGCTTTTCTACAGCGGACAAAAAGGGAATATGAAAACCATTTTCAGTCAAGTGCTCTACAAGTTTACGGGCGTTTTCAATAGCTATTTTCCTGGAAGGGGTTTTCTCTATAAAATCCCACCAAAACTTCTCATTTTCGTCATCAGGCATTAATACCCACTTTTGAAAAAACTCATCTGCTGCAAACTGCTCCTCGGTATAACCTTTATAATGATCCTGATTACGCATCTGTTATAAAAGGAGAGAAAAAGGATTATATATACTCAAATCCGCATTTTTTTTTACTCACTTCACAATTCCATAATACTCAACAAAGCAAGAAAACAAACAAATTAAAGCATAGTATCAGCTTAAACCTGCAAAAAATATTGAAACTATTGCAAGTTTTTGCATTTTTGTGCATGATTTTGCTTAATTTGCCATTGAAACTAACATGCTATGCTTAAACGGGAGCGTCAGTCTTTCATTCTCCGGGAGGTAAACCTGCACAACAGGGTGTTATCTGTTGACCTCAGCCAGAAAATGGGCGTTTCGGAAGACACGATCCGGCGCGATCTCAATGAAATGGCCAAAAACCACCAACTGATAAAAGTTCACGGTGGAGCCTTATCCAAATCTTTTCACCTTTCCGATAGCGAAAATCTTGTTTATGCCTCTTCAGGCAAAAAAACGATTGCCCACAAAGCGCTGAGTTTAATAAAGAACGGAATGTTTATTTTAACAACCGGGGGCACCACTATTATCGAATTGGCCAAATCCTTACCTCCGGAGCTAAATGCTACATTTATTACCCCAAGTTTGCCTGCAGCCTATGAATACATACATCACCCCTATATCGACGTCATATTTACAGGTGACAGAATTTCAAAAAGTTCCAAAATAGCCATCGGTGCAGAAACTGTCGCAAAAATAAAAGACATCAGGGCAGACCTCTGCTTTTTAGGCATCAATGCCATCGACGCGGATGTTGGCATCACCGATAACGACTGGGAAGTGGTACAGGTAAAAAAAGCCATGATCGGGTCTGCCAGACAGGTAGTAGCATTAACGATATCTGAAAAGCTGAATTCGTCTCAAAAGATCAGGGTGTGCGGGCTGGACAAAGTAAATGTGTTGATAACAGAGCTTGATCCCGGAGATACTCAACTAGAACCTTACAGAAAGACAGGGATGACTGTCTTATAATCCTTGAACAACCATATAGTATTACCTATTTATTTCAAACAAAAACTGCATCATGAAAAAAAGACTTTCACGCCTACAAAAGAAATACCGTTTGGTTCCTTTTGTATTAATCCTGCAACTGCTGTGTATAGCAGCTTCGGCGCAGGTACGCATTTCGGGGAAAATCACTGACAAAAACGGGGAAGGGCTTCCCGGCATTTCGGTATCATTGCGCAACAGCAATACCGGCGCCATTAGTGATGCCGATGGCAGTTACGTCATTTCTGCCAATATCAGCCCCGGCAATCATGTGCTGGTATTTTCAGGTATAGGATTCAAAATCCGGGAACAGGCAATTACAATAGGTAATGCCGACTCCTACCAGGCGAATGCAGAACTGGAAACAGATCCGCTGGGCATGGACGAAGTGGTAGTAACCGGCACTTCGCAGGGAACTACCCGGCGCCAGTTGGGCAGCTTCATCAGTACGGTAAAAGGCGACCAGCTTGCCAAAGCCACTACCGGAAATGTTTTAGCGGCATTGCAGGGAAAAACCCCCGGCGCCCAGATCAGTCAGAATTCCGGCGACCCCGGGGGCAGTATGTCGGTAAGACTGAGGGGGACCAGCACTATTAATTCCTCCAGCGAGCCCCTGTATATAATTGACGGGGTAATTGTAAGCAACAGTGCACGCAGGGTAACCAATACACAAGCGGGCTATGACGGCATCATTTCACCTGCCCCTAACCGTATGGTAGATATTAACCCCAACGATATTGAACGAATAGAGGTACTAAACGGCGCGGCAGCAGCGGCCATCTATGGCAGCCGTGCCAACGCGGGAGTAGTGCAGATCTTTACCAAAAGAGGAAGCACCGGCGCACCGGCAGTAAGCTTCAGCACCAGTGTGAATGTAAACCAGTTGCGAAAAGATCCCGGGTACAATACCGCACCGGTTAAATTCGGCCCCGCGCCGGACGGACCAGGTGCCATTACGCAGGATATCCTGCTGCTGGATTATACCAACACCACGCCGGTTACCCGTTATAATTACTGGGATTATATCTTCAGAGACGGATTGGGGACAGATAACAACCTTTCGGTGAGGGGTGGAAAAGATAAGACCAAATATTTCGCCTCTGCCTCGTACTTTCACAACCAGGGCATTATTAAAAATACCGACTTTCAACGATTCGCATTTCGCCTGAACCTCGACCAGGAACTGTCAAGCTGGGCCAGCGTGGCAGCCGGTATAAGTTATACCAACAGTATGGCCAATGAGAAGCCGGACGGAAACTCCTTTTTCTCTCCCATTAACAGTATTACCATCATCGGTAATTTTCATGATATCTGGAAAAGGGATGATAACGGCAATTTGCTGGCAGTGGGAGAAAGAGGCCGTATTAACCCGGTGAGCATTATTGAAGACATCAAACAACGTAATCAAACCAACAGGGTGATTTCTTCCTTAGCCCTGAAGCTAAGACCAATAAAAGATGTGACCGTTGATTATACGGTAGGTGTCGATAATATCAGCCAGATGGGTACAACCTATATACCTCCTTATACCTACAATGCCAGCCCCGATTTCTGGGGCGGTGGAATCAGTATGGATCCAACCCTGAATGGTTATGCAAGCGCCGGTAATAACCAGCAGTTCCTGATCAACCACGAACTGAACGCCACGCTCAATAAAAACATCACTCCGGATTTGATCTCTACTACACAGGTGGGATATTCCATGCAGTATGAAAAATCGAACTTTACCATATTGCAGGGACGCGGACTGGCGCCCTTTGTGCAAACAGTAACCGGCGCCAGCACTGTACTTCCCGGTACGGATCAAAGATCAGAGATATCCATTAACGGAGGGTACCTGCAACAGAATTTCAAGTTCAGGAACCGCTACTTTTTAACAGCCGCCGGACGTGTGGACGGCTCTTCGGTTTTTGGGGAAGAAGAGCGCAACCAGTTTTATGCCAAATTAAGCGGCAGCTATATCATCAGCGATGAAGCCTTTTGGGAAAAAGCAGGATTGAACCGGTTTTGGGATTACATGAAAATACGGGCAGCTTATGGCGAAAGCGGCAACCTTACGGGTATCGGAGCCTACGACCGGTTTAATGTATATGGGTCAAGTCCCCTGGTTGGCAGAACTGCTTTAATGTCCTCTTCCACACTGGCTAACGAACTGATGAAACCCGAGAAACAAAAAGAAATTGAAATAGGTACCGATATGTCGTTTCTCGGGGGCCGCGCCAACCTCACGTTCAACTGGTACAACAAACGGGTAACCGACCTGTTGCTTTCGAGGTTTATTGCTCCCAGCAATGGCTTCAGCAGCTTATTGGGTAATGTGGGCACTATCAGCAACAAAGGAATTGAGATCATGATAGGCGGTTCTCCTGTTAAAAACAAAAACTTCAGTTGGGATATTGATGTGATCTACAACCGGAATAAAAACAAGGTAGAAGAAATTCCCCAGGGACTTATTCAATACAATAATCCTGCAGGCTCTTCCTCTCTCATACCCGGCTATAGCGTAGGCGTGTTCTACGGTTTCTTTTTTGCCAGGGATGACAATGGTGCCGAAGTAAAAAATGCCAATGGCATTCCTGTACAGGAAAGAGGCGTGCAAAACAGCGTTTCTACCTATACTGCTCAGCGGGATGCCAACGGCCTTCCAACGGGTACAGCTTTAAGAAAGGTCATAGGGAACCCGAATCCTGACTGGACAGGCACCCTGGTAAACACTTTTAACTACAAAAAGCTCTCTCTGCGGGTACAACTGGACGCTGTGCAGGGGCTGGAAGTATGGAACGCTGATTTTCGTACACGGCAGGGAGTCGGAAACGGAAGTGAATTTGCGCAGAAAGAGCATTTGGGTGAACTGCCCCGTGGTTATGTGAGTGGCATATATGCCATCGAAGAATGGCGCATGGACAATGGTAGTTTCGTAAAACTGAGGGAAGTATCTTTTACGTATAATTTCGGAAGACTGAACAAAGCGATCAGCGACCTGTCTCTAAGCCTGTCCGGCCGCAATCTGATCAGTTGGGACAAATACAACGGCTTTGATCCTGAAACCAATGCAGGCGGGGGCAGCACGCTGGCACGTGGTATCGACTTCGGTAATGTGCCTATCCCCAGGACCTTTGCTTTAACGCTCAGTACCAAATTTTAGTTTTAATCAATTTAATTGAACGATATGAACAACATAAGATATACTGTATTCATCCTGGCGATTGCCGGACTGGGTATAAGTTCATGCAAAAAGAATTTCACCAACCCGGGCGCCACCCAATTTGATGAGGCGCTTAATTCTTCTGTCGGCCTGACAGGGGTAGCCGTTGGCGTACAAAAACAATACAGTGTGGGACGGGCCTCCGCTTTATACACGCTGGTTACAGCCAATGGATTCTCCACTAAAGAGTTGCGGCTGATGAATGCCGGGAATACCGATGAATTTAACTTATCGGTTGGCGGTACCAATGTAGATGGCAACAACGGCGTAGTAGGAAACCTTTGGGCGTTAAACCTGAAAGTGATCTATGATGCCAATAATGTAATCAACAATGCGGTCAACCTGGGAGACAGAGGATATGCTGCCGGGCTGATCGGCTATGCGTCTGTTTTCAAAGCACTTGCTTACGGAAATCTTGCTATGTTCTGGGAGCAGGTACCGGATACCATAGGAGCCAATGTGGGATTCGTAGCACGTTCGCAGGGCTTTGCAAAAGCCATAGCAACCATTAATAACGCCCTGGCTGTAATTTCCGCCAATCCTATTAGTACGGCTTTTACCAATAACCTGCCCGCCGGAATAGAAATACCGAATACCCTGCAGGCGCTGAAAGCCCGGTACCTGCTGTTTACAAATGATTTCAGCGGAGCGCTGGCAGCGGCCAACAATGTGAACCTGAGCGTGAAAAGCACCATGAATTTTGATGCTGTCAGCCCTAACCCAATATTCAATGTAGCTACAGCCACCAATAATGTTTTCCAGGTGGTTGACTCTTCCTTTGGGTTACCGGAAGTGCTGGCGCCTACGGCATCTGATAAACGCACCGCTTTCTATATGTCCATCAATGAAACAGTAGCCCCCAAATGGAGGATTAAAGGCTTCGGAGAAACCCTTGCTACCCCATGGCCGGTTTACCTGCCGGGGGAGATCACTCTTATTAAGGCAGAGTGTTATGTACGCCAGAGTTCTCCATCACTACCCGATGCAATAGTTGAAATAAATAAAATAAGAACCAAAACCGCGGCCACAGATCCTTTTGGTATAGGCGCTGACGAAGGAGTGTACACCGGGGTCGAATCTGCAGATGCCTTACTTACAGAAATATACCGGCAACGTTGCATTGAGCTGTATATGTCGGGGCTTAAAACGGAAGACATGCGCCGTTTTTCACGCCCCAATGAAGAAAAGAGAAGAAGCCTCTTTCCTTATCCTTTCAGGGAGAGAGATAATAATTCCAATACACCGGCAGACCCCGCTTTTTAAGATACAATGGCTACTTGAAGCTGATCGAAAAGGTAGGAACCTCAAAAAATGAAAAATATATGGCTCGCCCAGGCGGGCTATATATTTTTAAAGGAGCATGATAATTTTAAGCGGATACCAGCCGCAGGAGATTCTATAGTATAGAGAAGTTAAATTTTAAGGGCTATTTTCGTTTTAAATTAGGTAACGATTAATAAGTGAAAAGACTTGGAAAGCGCACCACTATGTACTTTGATAAGCTGATTTTGCTTAGCCATTTCATTTTATTTACCCGCGTTTGTTTCATTTTACAACAGTTATTCATTTCTACGCTTATGCTTAATAGTTATATTTCACCGTTCGTTCGGAAATCAGGTTTCGGTCCCGCAATGCTTTCACACTTTGTTGCCAACCACCAGCGGCGGCCCATATATAATAGGAAAAATAGGTAGTGGTATTGATAGAAAGTGGTGTCCAGGGTTGAAATTCAGAATAATAATAATGCGAGCCTGGGTTAGACGGATGGTTCATCCACATATGCAGGAAAATAGGCTGGTTCACAGGGAAAGCTCCTGCGAACGAAATATCTTCCCTGGTATCATAACCCGCATTCCAACCTTCTTTCACAAAAAAGGCACGACCAAAAGATTTTTCAGGTTTCATCCGGTACTCATGCAGGCCATCCATTTCAGGAATGATGAAAGCATCTTCCGGCCCATGTGCTTTACCAATTTCAAGAATAGGCTGTGGCCCTAACATACTTAACTCAGCATTTTTCATATTCAATGCAAAACGAATTTCAAGCAAGGGAGAATTTCCATATAAGGTAAATATTTTTTCGATAGTGTTACCGAAATAGTCCGCCTTCATTTTTACCTGTACGTACTCACCTTCGGCCTTCACTACTTCAGCACTATATACCTTGTGGGTTTCAATACTGGGCTGTCCTAAAAAATCTTCAAAACCACCGTAAGGATAAAACTCGCGGTTTCTGAAGGGGCGCCTGTCATCCACCGGTTTTTCAGGCCACAGTTTAAATAAAATATTGTCTTTTTTAGATTTTACAATGTATTCGATCACTCTTGCCCCAGCCGTTAACAAGGTTACCTGCACATGATCATTCTCAAGGTTGTATTCATTTATACCATCCTTGTCCAGGTCGACCTCTTTGAGGGAAGCAACATCCGCACCTGACTCAACGCCCAGTTGCGTTTGTTTTTTAAGCCCCATCGCATCTATCGTAACCGTATATGCACCCGCCGGAACCTTGATATCAAAGTCAACGGTTTTTGCGGAAGCCTGTGCTACAGAAACCGGCACTTCCTGGATGAATGCTATTTTGGAAGAGTCGTTCTTATCTGCTACTGTAAGTTTTACGGGAAAATTAGCTTTGCCGGTAAAATTATATACAGAAACAGGAAAGGCTATGCCTGCTGCATTGCCATATAACAATTCATGCGCCGTAATAGCAGGTGGCAGATCAACCAATGCTGCCGTGGTTTTATGAGAACTACCCCAATCCAGTTGCACGCCCACCGCATTCGGACGTCCCATTGCCTCCGGGCTGGCGATCAAATCAAACATCACCTGTAACGTGCTGTTAGCCGCAAGATTTATTGCGACAACTGAATCACTGCCATATTTAAGGTGCTCCGGCAGCGAAAGTTTTAATGATCCTTTTACAGGGTAAGGATGGCTGTTACTAACTGTTACCTGTAATTCCGAACCGGTGGTATTGGTTTCGATATTCAGTCTGTCGCCAAAATAGTTTTCCAGGAACAGCCTGTCCAGCAATAACAGTTGCAATGCATTACGATATAAGGCTGGACCCATCATTTTTCCCTGCTCCAACACCGCTACTTCTCTCCCATTCATAATAGCCTTCCACAAAGCTTTTTGTGTAAAATCCTCCCCCTTTTTATTGAATAAAACCATGCTGGTGGTAACACCATCCTTCAAAAAACCCGTTGATGCAATAAAGGGTTTGTTTCCGGCATTGATCTGGTCAAGATTTCCTTCAATAGCAACATACCCATCATAAGGCAGTTTCAACTTTTCCGCAGTGGTATCATATACAGAGCGAAAAACGTAGCCCTTCTTTTTATGCGCATAGTCTATCCAAGATTCAGGCGTAAACATACTCTGCACCTGAAGCCCATCGTAGTTTTCCAGTCCATATATGGGTGCAAAACCCACATCTGTAACAACGGGCAACCCCGCTTCTGTAACCCAGTTTTCAATTTCCTTTTTAGCAAGAAATTCCATGTACCCATCAAACACAAACCAGGAGCAACCCTCATTCATACCTATCCCCATCAGTTCAATAGGAGTTCCCGGAGAACAGGTTACACTCTTAAGCAAGGTTTGCGCACCAAACCAGCCCTTATGTAAATCATACTCTTTCAATAGATTTTCGGTATTCGTCCAAAGTGTTTTAAATTTCTCCAAAGCCCCTTCATCGCTGGAAACCACTGTATATAAAGAGTGCTCTCCACTTCTTAAAACAAAGGCACTTATTTTCACAAAGTCCTGTGAATTGTATTGATATGCGGGCAATGCATATACGCTATCCTTAGCTTTGGCCAGTAATTCCTTAGCGGATTCAGCTCCGGCATTCAGAAAAGCCAAAACATTCTGGTTGGTTTTAACGGCATTTTCGAGATCCTCCCGCGTTGGATTGTTTAGCGCCACAAAAGCATTGGAAAGTAGTCCGTTTAAGAAGCCCTCCTGCATATGTAAACCCGGCAAGCCAAGGTCTTCAGCAATATTTATTTTACTCTGCAGAATGCTGGCTTCTACATCGGGAAGATTTAACCGGAACAGGTTGCCATACCGTACCCTGTTTTGATACATACTCTGCCAATGCTCGGTAAACCCATTAAACCTGAATACTCCTGACACTGTGTTGGCACTAACATCATTACCGCTGCCTGTGGTAAAATCCTTAAGGGTCGGTTGCATTTTACAAGCACCCAGCCCAATGCAACAAAAAACCGATGCAATAATTATTTTTCTTCTCATTATAAATATTTTTTCAAACAGGTGAATAATCCTTTTTTAGTTGGAGCTTCTTAGAAATTTCTTCGTATAGTCCGCCATCTCCAGGTGCTCTCCCAAAAATACTATGCCTTCGCGTTCAGCAATATCTACAAGCTTATCATAAGTACCATCCTCTCTTATCTTTTACATCTTCACCATATCTCAGCATGATGCTTTTGCCTTCAAACACCATCGCACTATCTCGGATTGGAAAAACACCCTGGTGATCTCAAACAAGCAATGTTGTAGTTCCGATGCATTTGCATTTATAGTTATACGGTAGCGTGGCTCTGGCAATGCTTCTGATCGTAGAAAAAAAACAAGGCAAAAGATACCAATCGCTAACAACCGTACCATAAAAAGCATATGGAACCTATTTAGCATTCTCTATCTTTTTTTTAAACCGTTCCAGGCTTTGTAGGTATTCAGCCTCAGCCAGGTGTGTAACGCCTTCTTTATTGATAATGCTCATAGCTTTAGCATACAATCCTGAATTACGTGCTTCTGCAGGATTGCGCATACACTTAAGATAATATACAGGCAAAGCGCTCAATTCTACTCTATCTGCAATCGTTTCGTTATCGGCTACCTTCAGCGCCTCGCTGAACAATTGCAGGGATTGATTTACAAATTCATCCGTAAACATTTCATCTCCCGGCTGAACACCAATCTTCATATGAGTGGCAGGCGTAATAAGGCTTTGAGCCAGGTTGAAATACTCACGGATATATTTACCCGAACGACCATAATAACCATACATGAAATCATCAATTACTTCGTTGGTATTGACTTCAGAATTCCACAAAAGTTTGGATATAAGATAAGCTTTTAGCTCCGAGAATTCGCCACCCCTACTTTGATAAGCGGCCTGCTCCATAATACCAATTGACTTGTTCTCCTTAAATGTTTTGATATTGGATTGTAATACAGCAAAGTTGGGATAAGGCATTACATAGTGCGCAAAGTTTACGACGTAATCCCATATATACAGTTGGGGAGAGATTGCAGCCCATGTCTGCAAATCGTCTAGGAAAGACTTGTTGCGTTCGCAGGATTTTAAATCGTGGGCCACACAAGCTTCGATGGGACATAACCGAATCACCACATTTTTCCCTGGTTTGATATTTTTAGGCGGTGTACGGGTGTACTGATATGCCAGGGTGCCGATATATTTATCGGGAAATTCTTTTTCTACAGACTCTGCTACCTGGTTCACGAACCAGATCATCAGCCCAGATTCAGCACCTTCTTTTTTTACAATGGCCTGGCATTTATCGCACTCACACTGGTTGTAATAATCGTTCTGTGATACATCGTAGATCATGTATTCCGGATTCTGACGTATTTTTTGTTTGATGCGTTCCGTCATGATCTTTAGCACATCCTTATTGCTAAGGCATAATTGCGCCAGTTGTTTACGCGGATTTTTTTCTACCTCAAACACCCTTTTGCCATTGATAAGACTAAAATATTCCGGGTGTTTGGCAAAAAATTCAGAAGGCGGCATGAGCAGGTAAAAGGTATGCACAGCCCAATAGGCTTCTATTCCGCCAGGCTGCTGCACATATTCCATCCTGCCATTCCTTTTATTGCGGGCTGCCCATGTAGGATCAAAAGTTTCAAAATAAACAAAGTCACGTACACGGATACCCGGCGCACTTTTATGATCATAGTTTTCAAAAACCAGTTTTCGTTTTTTTGGAATTACGGCTACCTTTGGTGTGTACCAGCGGCAACCAAATTCATTTTCGAGAAAGGCAAACACGCCGTACATGGTGCCACGCTGTTTGCCGCCATATATAAAAACATCTTTACCGGAACTGAAATAATGAAAGGATTCATCTTTTTCTGCAGGTGCGGAAGCACCCGTTTTCGTTTTTACTTCTTCGCTAAATCCAATCACAATGCGGGCACCCGGAGCGTTCATATCGCCCCTGTGCAGCGGTAAAAATTCACCACTGATTTCGTATAACCAATGTTGTAATTCTCCGGCAGCCCACTTCTCCGACTCAGATGCGTCTGCATTTAAAACAATCCGGTAGTTGGCCGGTGACTTTAGAGTATCTTTCTGAGAGTGCAGATGCCCATGATCCGGACGAGCCTGTAACGGAATACAAAAAAATTGAATGGCAATCAATGTAAAAAGGAAAACGGGTCGATTCATGATTGAAATGATTTTATTACTCATGATTGAAATGGTTTTATTACACAGATTATTCTTACGGCCTACGTTATGATAGTGTTACAATGTTGAGTACAATTGGGCGCTTTCTATAAGCTTCATGAAACTTTCTTTGGTTTCCCGGTATTCGGCAAAATGGATAACGTTTCTTTCTATACGATGCGCAACAGTTTTTCATAAGTACCATCGGTGTGTGCCAACACAAGTGTACGCCTGCATTTGAGATATAAAACGGAACTGGCCCAACTCAACGCAGACCAGCCGACCTAAACCCTGAAACTATCAAAATTCTTCAAAAACTTGAACTGCTGACTTAATTTGGACAAGCTGAGAACAGGAACAATTTACTTAATTTCTGCATAAAAACGCAAACATGTGCACAAAAACGCAAATATGTGCATATATTTATGCAAGATCATGCACATTTTAATTTCTTAATATGAATCCTAATATTGAAACCCTCTACGCGATAGGTAAGAAGCCTGTCCGTCATATTATAGGGCTGATGTCGGGCACTTCGGTAGATGGGCTGGATATTGCTTTATGCCGTTTTTCCGGAAATGGCATGGACAGCAGGATTGAGTTATTGCAATTTGAAACGATCGGTTACAACAGCGATTACAAACAGGAGATAGCCTTGGTGTTTTCCAAACAGCAAGTTGACCTGGAAAAGTTATGCCTGCTGAATGGCTGGGTGGCGCAGCAACATGCGGGTATGATCCTGCAATGTTTCGAAGAATGGGGTATAGATAAACGTGAGGTTGATTTAATTGCAAGTCATGGACAAACTATTTTTCATACGCCGAAAACTTTGCATGGCCACCAAAAGTTTCCAAATGCTACTTTGCAGATAGGCGATGGCGATCATATGGCAGTAGCCACGGGCATTATTACGGTAAGTGATTTCAGGCAAAAACATATAGCAGCAGGTGGAGAGGGCGCACCCCTCGCGGCTTATGGCGATTTCCTTCTTTTCTCGAAAAAGGATGAAAACAGGATCATGCTGAATATCGGCGGTATCGCTAATTTCACATACCTGCCTGGCAGTCTAGATGCGGATACTGTTTTTTGTACAGATACCGGTACTGGAAATACCATGATGGATGCTTTTATGCAGAAACATTTTCCGGGAAAATATTTTGATGAAAATGCGGTAGTAGCTGAAAAAGGAGTGGTTAATCAAAAGTTATTATCAGCGCTCAAAACTCATATTTTTTTTGATCAGCCTTTTCCAAAAACGACCGGGCCGGAATTATTTAATCTGGGTTACCTGGCAAAAGCGAAACAGTTATCCGGCACTCAAAATTTAGACCTGCACGACACAATGGCTACGCTTAATCGTTTTTCTGCTGATACAATAGCAACTGCTATCAAAAAAATCAGCAGCAACAACGAAGCATGCACTTTTTATGTGAGTGGTGGGGGAATGCACAATCCTTTATTGATGAAAAATATTTCAGAACAATTGTCCGGCGTAATATTCAAAAGCACCAGGGAACTTGCTATCAATCCAGACGCAAAAGAGGCTGTGCTATTTGCTGTATTGGCAAATGAAACAGTATGCGGTGGCAATATTCATTTTGGACAGGGAAGAAACGGTATCCCCAATGTATCCATGGGTAAGATTAGCTTTCCGAAATAGTAGGAGATTTTAATTTTTGCTAATAGCTGAAAGCTAAAAACTGATAGTTGATAGCTGTTTATCGTATACTTGGTATTCACTATTGTACACTCTATCAATACGCACACAATTCAATTGGTCAATATTCAATAAATTACAAGCTGCCACATGCATTGGAAAATAATAAGCCGCTATCAAAAGTATTAATTATAAAGGTTTATTATTCTTTGTCATCAAAGTAAATGCTATGCACACTTTGAAATTAGCTAATCACTTGAGTGATGTTGAATTAAAGGAGAAGCTATCTGTTTCAGCCGGCAAGCCAGAGTTTAGCAGGTGGCAGATCCTATACCTGATCCAGGTAGCTAAGATACAATCGGCTGATACGATTGCCCCTTTGGTTAATTTGTCCAAACCAAGTATTTATAAGATAGTTGAGGGTTACAACAAATCAGGCGTTCAGGGTATAAGATATAGTCCTCGAGGTGGTTGACATCGTTTTTTATTAAGCACCGATGAAGAGGCTGAGCTACTACAAGCCATTGAGCAAAAAGCGTCGAAAGGATTAATAAAAACAGCCAATGATATAAGAAGCATGGTAGAGCATAAAGTTGGCAGGAAAGTGTCGGATGATTATTTATGGGACTTACTCAAATGTAATGGGTGGAAGAAGAAGATGCCTCGTCCCCGGCATCCCAAAAGAACGCTTGCTGAACAGCAGGAGTTTAAAAAAACTCCCCAACCGTTTGGCTTCCCTGCGCTAATCAGCCCCGGTAGTTACTCAATGCCTAACTTCCCTGTCCCGCCCTGTTTAGTTCTTCTGACACGCCGGTAGCACGTTTACGCGAAGGTGTTATGGTGTTTTTACCAAACCGGTAGGTAAAACTTGCTGAAACCTGCCTGGAATCCCAACGGTTGTTCAGGCTGACATTCACGTTTCCATAGCGGGATACCGCTCCAAAGCGTTGCCATCCGAAGGGGTCCCTGATATTTAACCGTACCGTAGACTTACCCTTCATCAGTGTTTTCTGAAATGCTATATTCATCTGGTACATCGGATCCATTATCAACATCTGATCTACGGTCCTGGAACGGTAAAAACCACTCAATTCAGCTCCGAACCCCCGCGGAAGCGTAAAACTATTGGTGATGTTTACCAGGAATGCCGTGTTGGACAAATCGATATCAAATGCATTGTATTTTCCCTTGTAATGGTTGTTAAATACGTTGCCAAAAAAGCTGGTGCTCCACCAGGGCGACCATTTCACCGGAGCGGTCACCGATAGGCCGATATTACGGAAAGCGGCAATATTCTCCCGGGTGAGATAGGTTGTTTTTTCCTCCGTATTCTGCACCAGCAGTTCCGATATTACATCAGTCGTCCGGCTATAGTTAACGCTGGTTATAAACTTGTTTTTGAAAGTATGCCCCAGTTCTATATTATTGGAAAACTGCGGCAACAGGAAAGGATTACCTTTCTGGTAAGTGAGGGAATCCAGGAAATATATAAAAGGATTCAGGTGCTGGTAGTTGGGACGGGTTACCCTGCGGCTATACGACAACGTAAGCTGATTGTTTTTATCGGCAGCATAACTGACAAATGCCGATGGAAACAAATTGGTATAGTTTCTTTTAAAAGTGGAGTCGGAAATTACCTGGTGCCCGCTGGTATTGGTATTTTCTGCCCGGAGCCCTGCCTGGGCGGTCCATTTTTCGCTCAGCTTTGTTCCAAGGTTTACATAAGCGGCATTGATGTTCTCTTCATATATGAAATGATTGGAGCGGGCATCCGTTACCCATCCGGCGCCCTCGCTTCTGAAATAGTTTACCAGGTTATTATTCCTGATAAAGTTCGACTTAATACCGGTCTCAATTTTTGTATTTTTATTCAGCGGGTGTACATAATCCGCCTTTATGGAATATATATCAATTCCGGAGGGAAGATTTCCTTTGAGCTGCGTCTGTTCAGTTTGCTCACCAAATTTATCAAGCACCTTTGTGGTAAGCATCATATCCACGCTGTTGTCATACCTTACATAATCCAGGTCAACGGATACTTCCCTGCCGGCGCTGTCGAAACTGTGTTTATAATTGATATTGGAGGTATAGTTCCGGAAGGCAATCCTGTTCCTGGTAGCAGAGTTCAGTCCGGACAATACCCCGCCATCCGCATCCTTTATCAGAGAACTGGTTTCAGGTTCCGGCTGCCCCCAAAAGCCAAACCCTGTAAATACTACCCCTACTACATTTTTATTATCAATGAAATAATCGACTCCCAGCTTAGCTGTATGGTTATTGTTTCTTCCTAAAAAGTTGGTCACCTGGTCGGCATATGAATTCAGGCTTCCGTCTTCGTTATAAAACCTCCTCACCAGGCGCATCTCATTTTGCCCTTTATTAAAATTGGGATTGTAGTTTCCAAAGAAGTTGATCTTATCCTTACGATAGTTAAAATTCACGGAATTTTGAGAACGCGGGTTCACATAGAGGGCATCTCCCCTTTTTAAAAATCCTGCACTTGCTCCCAACATTATGCTGCCGTTCCAACCCGTCTTAAGTCCTTTTTTTGTTTTGATATTGATCACGCCTGAATTGCCCGACGCATCAAACCTGGAGGAAGGATTACTCATGATCTCAATCTGATCGATAGCTGAAGCAGGTGTATTTTTCAGCAGATTTGCCAGGTCGGCCTCCGATAAATAAGTGGGCTTCCCATCCATCATAATGATGACGCCGGGCTTACCCTTTAAGCTAATTACGCCATCGTTGTTCACAATGATCCCGGGAGATTTTTCCAGCACTTCCATAGCTGTAGCGCCGGCATTGGAAGGCGAAGCATCTACATTAATGACCAGCTTATCAATTTTCTGCTCAATAGGTGGGCGTTTGGCTGTCACCGTTACCGCGGCCATTTCCTTTGCCTGCGGCAACAAACGCACAGCAGGCGCCACAACATCATTGTTCTCAACCGTTAGGATACCGCTGTAGGAAGCCTTAAATCCGGTGGCGCTGAAATGCAACAGGAAATCGCCATTTTTTATATTCAGGAATTCAAATCTTCCCTGCCGGTTGGTCAGTTCGGTTTTTACCAGGCCGGAGTCTTTGCTCCTTAGCAAAGAAACGGTAACCGCTTCCAGGGGAGCTTCAGCCTGTACCAATCCCGTAATTTTATTCTGCCCTACCGAGGCTATGGACAACATCATGATTGTCAATAAAATACCAATATTTTTCATTGCAGTTCATTTTAGATTTCAAATACCTTACAAAAGTAGGTACTTTGCAATGCATAGAACATTGTTTTGACACAGACGGTCTATATCAGTGATATTTGGTATTACCTAGTACTAGATAAGTATAGAGAGGCTATTTTTTCACCGGGGCAGGCATTTTCCTGACCCAAAAGAACAGGGCTACCCCGATTATCACCAGGCAGGTGGAGATCAGTTCCGCCTGGGTGGGGTGAAAACCAAACAGGTTGTATTGGGTATTCACCCTTATTTTTTCTATAAAAAATCTTTCTATCCCGTTAAAGACGAGGTATACAGAGAATATCTGCCCGGGAACCGGTATTTTCTTTCGCAGGAAAAGCAGCACCCCGAATAATATCAGGCACATGATTGTTTCATAAAAAGGGGTGGGATAGGCAGGCACTGGCAGGGCCATACAGTAGTCTCCTTCGCAGCCCGCTATCCTGAATCCTTCTTCATTCACATTGTGAGGATATGCATAGGCTACCATCCAAACCGGCAGAAATGCAGGCGCTTTGGTTGCCTTATGAGGGACATTGTCAGTAGTGCCAAACTCTCCTTCAAATATCGCTTTATGTTGCTGCACCGCTTTTTCAAAATCCCCCGGTTTTGCTTCTATTACCTTCCCGCTGCTATTGGTTACATAGGCGCTGTTGGGAATACCCCAGTCGCCGTCACCGCTCACCTGGCAACCAATTCTGCCCAAGGCATAAGCCAGCATCAACGCCGGCGCCGCGGCATCTACCAGATGCCGGATGGAGATCTTTTTCTTTCTTGCATACCACAATATTGCGATGGTGGCACATATCAATCCGCCATAGAAAGTAAGTCCGCTGGGCGACAGCAGGTTCTCTATCGGGTTCTGGATAAAACGGTCCCAGTTTTCCAGGTTATCGAACAACTTTGCTCCTGCAAACCCGAATATGGCTGCCAGCACCACAACGTCTCCCACCCGTTCGTGCGGCCATACCCGTACTTTTCGTTCTTCCGGTTTGGCAAGTTTATGCTTGTTCTTTTCCCTGTATTTCAGCCAGGCAAATACGCCAGCCAGCAACACGCCCAACAGCAGGTTTCCTTTTGAAGAAAAAATGTACTCCTGCGGAGAGATCCCTTCGCTGCTGAAGAATATACCCAATAATTTATACCCTATCAAAAAGCCTATAAGGGCGTTGGATATCAACTCGCCGGTAGTGGCAGCCTTACCTACGGTTACCGTTTCTTCTACAGGGAACAAAAGTCCGTCTCTCTCTTTTCTTTTTAACTCCCGGGTCAGCACAATCGCGGCGATTATAAAACTGATGGCTACAAAAAAGCCGAATGAGTTGATATATTTTGTCCAGATCCAGGGCTCTACACCAAATGTATCTTTCAGAAAAAAGTATAAATTGGGATACATGAATTTTTAATTGAAATGAATCGCAATGTTACTGTAAAATAATGGAATGACAGGAGGCGAGTTGCAGGATACGGATAATGAGACCGTAAAATTGTAAGATGGTAAGACCGTAAGAAACGTACAGCCATCTTACCATCTTACAGTCTTACTATTTTACCATTTTAATTACAGTACTCATCAAAAGCCGCAATCAGGTTGCCGGCGATCAATTGTGCGGGTCTTCCCTCTATCTGGTGCCGCTCTATAAAATGCACCAGTTGTCCATCCTTAAAAAGAGCTATAGCGGGTGAAGAAGGAGGATAAGGCAGCAAATGTTCTCTCAATTTCTTCACGGCATCGATGTCAAAGCCTGCAAAACTGGTAGTGAGATGATCCGGCTTTTTTGCGGCATTGTGTACTGCCATCAAAACACCGGGTCTGGCACTTCCTGCGGAACAACCGCATACCGAGTTGATCATTACCAGTGTGGTGCCTTTTTGTTCAATCGCTTTATCAACCTGCTCGGGAGTTACCAGTTCTTCAAAACCGTAATCGGTCAACTCCTCTTTCATGGGAATTACTATTTCTGCTGGATACATGTTCTAAAATTTAAGTGCAAAGTTAAGCAAATCCCTGTTTATGAAGATCAGAAGAGGAGAAAGCGACATTTTGTCTTTAAAAAAATAAAATAAAGACATTCTGTCTGTAAGATTATTTCAATTTAGACAGTCTGACCCTTTTTGTGCTTAATTCCGGTACTGGAACAAGATTTGGGCAGGTATCAAAACAAACAGGATTTTTAAACAATTAAAACCATAAAACTATGACACTTGTAAAATTAAAGGGCGCTGCCCCTAAAACCTGGGACTCATTGCTGGATAGTTGGTTCAACGATTTTCCGGTAAAAGGAAATGATAACTTTTGGCAGCCTTTCAGCAAGGTTCCTGTGAACATACACGAAACCAAAGACGCGTATCACCTGGAGGTAAATGTTCCCGGGCTGAAGAAAGAAGATATTAAAATATCTGTTGATAAGGATCTGTTGACCATCTCATATGAGAAAAAAGAAGAAACCAACAATGAAGATTATAAAACCATTCGCAGGGAATTCAGCTACGAAGGATTTACACGCAGCTTCTCTTTGAGCGATAAAATTAATGCAGATGCCATTCAGGCAAAATATGAAGATGGCATTTTGAAGGTTCATGTACCCAAAAAAGAAGAAGTACAGGTTTCCGCCAAACAAATTTCTGTTGGGTAACTCTTGGGTGATGAAAAACCGGTTGGGTGAGTAAGATAGGCATGCTGCAAGCAGCATGCCTTTAATTTTAGCATAATTGTAAACAATATTCGAACCCTTTACAAGTTTAATTACCGCATATGTGCTACTTTTGCAACCAATTATATAACCCTTTAAAGACTGGAAAATTGATCAATAAATTTTTGATCGGGATATTTATAATATCGCTAGGTTTCTCCCTCCCGGCATCCTCTCAGACGACTGATACGCTGAAGGTTCCTATGGAAGAGCCTGGCCAGGTTGATACTGTCTTCAAACCTTTACACCAGGAAGATAGCACACTGAGAATAAGAAACCTGAATCCCTACATTACGCTTCATGTAGATTCCACTCTCGAATATGAGCTGGAAATCAACAAAGACCAGTCGAATTATTTTTGGTACCTGATGAACGCCCCTGTCGGACTTCGTGTCAACCGCAATACCGGTTTGCTCAGCTTTAAAGCTGATAAAGGCTTTTTTCTTTCCGGCAGGCTGAAATATGATAAAGAATATAAAGTAAACCTGGGGATACAGAACCTGGATAACCCACACGACAAACTTGACACATCTTTTATTTTATTATTCTACAATACAGAAATTATCCCTTCCAAGGTTAAACCAGCGGTCAACAACATATTATATGTTGATGAAGGCGACAGCATCTCCTTTAAGGTGCAGTGTGAAGACGGCAGCTTCCCCATTGAAAAAATTACAATGACCAGTAACTACCCGTTAAAGACAATTGGCGTAGTAACACATTGCGGCGATGACTTTGTATGGAGCCCTCCTTTTGGTTTTGTAAAAAGTACGGATGCAGGTAAAGAGAAAAAGGTAGTGGTAAATTTTATTGGGGTAACCAAGTTTAATGTAAGAGACACGGCGGTTGTAAATATTATCGTTAAAGAAAACATCAATTATCCGCAAAAGGTGCTGGAGTTTAACGAGGTTAAAAGATCAATATCCAAATATATCAGTCAGTTGAAGGCTACTTTTATGCACCTGGATAAACAGGTAAAACGTACAAAAAATACAAGAACCTCCCTTGAACTGAGCTCTGCGGCTACAGCGCTGGGCGGAACGGTATTCTCCTCTTTGCCAACAGACGGACAGAAAACCGCCGGGAAAATATTACCCAGCGCCGGCGTGGCGATGGTGCCTGTTAAAGAAAGTGTGGCGCCTACAAAAACTGCGGAGCAAAGACAAAATTCTGCCACACTGATAAGAAACAGCATTAAGAGGCTAGAATATTCCCTGCAGAATAACGCATTGGTAGGAGAGAGAGATCCTGAAATAATAATTAAAACACAAAAAATGCGCGATTCGATAAAGGAGATCCAAACACAGATGATTGAAGTACCGCTTGTGGATATTGAAGACTCTGAAGCCGATCTGGACAAGTATTTCAATAACCCCAAAGTGAATAAAAAATACAGGATGAAGAAATAGCATCTGACCGTCACTCGATCCTTCATCTTGATCGTCACCTCGACTAATCATTAGCAAACCAAATCAATGCGGCTATGACACATCCGTTACCGTCACCTCGAATGGAACGCAGTGGAATGAGAGGTCTCCCACCTTCATGAAATCTCTCTCCCGACCTACGGTTGGGATCGAGATGACGATTAGCTATCAGTTTGTTGCAAAACATTGGCACCGCATGGAGAGGTCTTTTCACCATAAACGTCTGCTCTTTGCCAGGCGTTCTCTTTCAACAGATTTCTCCTCACCCCCTACGGAGGGATCGTGCCAATGACGCACCTTTTTTATTTCCTGAAGTTTACTTTGAACTTTATGTTGCTGATTTCAATATAGCCAGTACTTTTTCATCCATTTTGCCAAAAAAAGAAATACCCGCGGCGCCGTTTTTTAATGCTACTTCAATGCCCTGCCTTATTTCCTCTTCATTCTTAAAGTCAGGCAGGAATACACCGGCATACAAAGGGAACTTTCCACGCAGGGCTTTCACGCCTTCCTCCACGGCATCACCAATCCACTGCACATCTTCCTTATAAAATCCATGATAGATCATCGGGCAGATACCGTTCAGGTCCCAGTTTACCCAGTCCTGCCGTACATTACGTTTGGCAATTTCCGGGGTGGGGAATACCGCGGCGGTAATTGGCTTTTTATGCTGCCTGGCTACCCTGGCAATACTGTTTACAACCGCAGTGATCGTGTCGTACCGATATTTCCGCCACGACAGGTTTTGATCGGGATACTGCAGTTCCAGCGGATCAATGCCCTTTAGTGACTTAAACTTTTCACGGCATACATCACAATAACAAAAATCATATTCCGGAAGCTCTTTCGTTTGCTCTATTTTATATTTATCCCACAGGTTAAAGGGAAGAATGACATCGCTGTACCGGATATAATCAAGGTGAATACCATCTACATAATCCTTTTTCAACGTATCGGCTACCGCGTTCTTCAGGTATTCCGTCACTTCCGGCCTTGAAGGACATAACCAACGGTAATAGCCTACATAAGGCGGTTTATCCGCACAGCTTTCTCCCAGCTTGTTCTTAGCATACCATTCAGGGTGAGCCTGCAACAGTTCCTTCTCTCCCCTGTTCATGATCCACATCCAACGATGCGCTTCCAATCCGTTTGCTTTTGCCAGACGATAATGCCGTTCGCTGTCAGCTTCAAAAAATATTCCGCTGATACCGGCTGCTTTAAAGTCCCTGTATTGTTCCTTTAGCTTTTCGTCCGTATCCTTTGGGTTAGGATTGATCCATACCCAGTTTTTCTTTTTTGCTTTTTGATCCACGGAAGCGGTTGCAGAGGAAAATTTGGCCAATACCGCAGCACCGGTCAATAAAGTCGATTTCAAAAACCTTCGCTTATTCATTACTGTTTGGCATTTAATTATACTCAGTCAAGTTAGTATTTATTCCCCCAAAAACTCATCTATATCCCTTCTTTCTTTTTTGGTGGGCCGCCCCACCTTACTAAGGCGCTTGCCGGTATGGAAACTTGCAGCCTGGTACTGCAGCCTTTCCTTTTCTTCCTCCGGCGTAATATCATTATAATATTTAATTGCTTGGCTGTATTGCACCCTGTTATTCAATAAACCGGTCACCTGTATTTTCCAGTGGCGGGCTTCCGTTTTTATATCATACTCATCCCCGGGCTTCACTGCCCGCGAAGCTTTCACCTGTTCATCCTTATGTTTTACCTTTCCCCTGTCACAGGCGTCTGCCGCCAGGCTCCTGGTTTTAAAAATACGGATAGCCCACAGGTATTTATCGAGCCGCAATTTTTCTTTTATATGGTTCATACCAATTTATCAGAGACTGCAATTTAATTATCTTATGATTGTAACCGGCAGACCAATTGTTAATAGTTTCGGGAAAGCACCAGGCTATTTATAGGTTTTGTATTTTAGCCCTTTTATAAATTACTCTTATGTTGTGTACACCACTTTTCCGCAAAACCGGAATCTTACTATTCCTCCTGACAGTATCAATCATAGTACAAGCCCAGTTTAAAAAGAATGAAATTACCTGGGCAAAAAACGGGACCGGCTTTTACGAGGTGGCGGAAAACGGGATATTTCTTATTACGCCTGCCGCCGCGCAACCGGTCAGTATGATTGCTACCGCCACGCAGCTAACACCGCAGGGCGGAAAGCCGCTGGAAGTGGCTGATTTTGAAGTAAGCAACGACAATAACCTTATCCTGGTTTTCACCAATACTGCAAAAGTATGGCGGTACAACACCCGTGGAGATTACTGGTTGCTGAATAAAAGTGCAGGCACACTCCGGCAGGTGGGAAAAGACAAACCGGCTCAAAGCCTGATGTACGCTAAAATATCCCCGGACGGGAAAAAAATCGCGTATGTAAGCAATAACAATATCTACGTAGAAGATATTACTACAAATAAAACCATAGCATTAACCTCTGACGGTAGCCGCCAACTGATCAACGGTACCTTTGATTGGGTTTACGAAGAAGAATTTGGCTGCCGCGATGGCTTCCGGTGGAGTGCGGATAGTAAAAGTATTGCCTACTGGCAGGTAGACGCCCGGCAAACCAGGGATTACCTCATGCTGAATACCACCGATTCCATCTATTCCTTTACAATACCTGTAGAGTACCCCAAAGTAGGGCAGCCGCCTTCTTTTGTGCGCATCGGTATCGTCAGTGCCGAAGGAGGGAACACCCGGTGGCTGGATATTCCCGGGGATGCCCGTCAAAACTATTTGCCCCGCATGGAATGGCATACCAGCAATACCGTAATGGTGCAGCAATTGAACCGGAAACAAAATGAAACAAGAGTATATACCTGCAATATCCTTACGGGAAGCGCCCTGGAGATATACCGGGAAACGGATAAAGCATGGATTGAGATCAAATCCCTTTGGAATGACGGTGACCCCCGTGGCTGGGACTGGATTGAAAACGGGAACGCCTTTTTGTGGGTAAGTGAAAAAGGCGGCTGGAGGCATATTTACCGGATCAGTGCGGACGGTAAAAAAGAAACTCTTTTAACCACAGGGAATTATGATATTGAAACTATTAAGGCTGTAGACAACAAAAACAATTATGTATATTTTACCGCCTCCCCCGAAAATCCCATACAACTTTACCTTTACAGGACAAAGATGGACGGAAAGGGGAAACCCGAGCTGGTGACACCTTCCGCACTGAAAGGCACCCACGGCTACGAGATATCACCTGAAGCCCGGCTGGCGCTTCACACCTTTACCAACAGGAGTACACCTTTTGCCTACGAATTTATACAACTGCCTGAACACCGGCCACTGAGAGAAGAGGAGAGTATCGTTAAAACGATGAAACCTGATAGCAACAAAAATATTGAGTTTTTCCAGGTAACCACAGAAGACGGCGTGACCATGGATGGCTGGATAACCCGGCCGGCCAATTTTGATCCTTCCAAAAAATACCCGGTGTTACTTTATGTATATGGAGAGCCTGGATCCGCAACGGTAGAGGACACCTACTCTGCCGGGCATAACCGTTTGTTTGAAGGCAGTATGGCTGAACAGGGGTACTTCTATGTTTCCTTCAATAACCGGGGAACCCCTACCCTTAAAGGGGCTGCCTGGCGTAAAGCTGTTTACCGGAATATCGGCAGGATCAACATACGGGACCAGGCAATGGGTATAAAAAAGTTACTGCAGGAACGACCCTATCTTGATACTTCGAGAGTAGCGTCCTGGGGATGGAGTGGCGGCGGCTCCTCTACCCTGAATCTGCTGTTCCAGTATCCTGAAATTTTTCAAACCGGCATTGCCATAGCGGCAGTTGCCAACCAGCTTACCTACGACAATATTTACCAGGAACGGTATATGGGGCTGCCACAGGAAAATCTGGAGGATTTTGTAAATGGCTCCCCGGTAACACATGCAAAAAAACTGAAAGGAAATCTCTTATATATCCACGGTACCGGAGATGACAATGTACATTACCAGAATGCGGAAATGCTGTTAAATGAACTGATCCGGCATAATAAACAGTTTCAGTTCATGGCATATCCTAACCGCTCACACAGCATCCGGGAAGGAGAAGGCACCAGTGAACACCTGCGGAATTTATTTACCGACTACCTGCTGAAGCATTGTCCTCCGGGTGGAAGGTGAGTTGGGAGTAGTAAGTGATAAGTTGTCCTTGTAAGGGAACTCAAGTCTCTTTTAAAGAGAATTGCTATGATGAATAGATTCCTCTCCCAACCTTTGGTCGGGATGCCAATGACATCTGGAGTAACATTCTGTGAGTCAATATTCTATAAGGATGCACTTTGCGTATTCTAAAAAAGCACAGCTTCTGCTAATATTGATATGTACTCCTCTTACAGCATTATATTTCGCGCAAAGCCGCCATGAAGCGCCAAGACGGCACAAACAATTCCTTTTTTGAACCACTTCTTTCTCTGCGATCTTCGTGTTGTCTTTTGCGGCCTTTGCGTGCCATATTTATGCAAGATCAGTTTTTCTGTCACGGCACAATGATTGAGGACACTAATGGGGTACTCGGAATGACGATAAAAGAGGAGTGCTTACAGTTTCTTCGCTTTCGCATACCCCTTTTTCAGCAACCATTGCAACACTTTATCCCGGTGATCGCCCTGTATGATGATCTCCTTGTCTTTTACCGCGCCGCCGGTACCGCAATGGGTCTTTATTTTTTTCCCCAATTCTTCCAGGTCGCCGGATCTTCCTTCAAACCCATATACGATCGTTACCGCCTTCCCTGCCCGGTGTTTGGTTTCCAGTATGATCTTAAGAAGCTGCTTTTCCGGAGGCAGCGTTGCCGTTTCCTCCGGCTCTTCGTACTTTAAAAAATCGGGGTCTGTACTATATACATATCCGCGGCTATCCGGTTTTTGCTTCTTTGCCATAATAAAAATTAAATTAAAACTGCCTTCAGGCTAAGGTCGGCGCTAACGGCATGATGAATCACAGCACCTACACTCACATAGTCAACACCGGTTGCCGCATAAGCCGTGATATTATCCAGGTTAATGCCGCCGCTTGCTTCTGTTTCGAACCTGCCATTAATCAGCGTGAGGGCTTCCTTTATCTGTTCAGGTGAAAAATTATCGAGCATTATCCTGTCCGCCTTACCAAAAGCGAGTACTTTTTTTACATCTTCAAGATTCCGGGTTTCTATTTCAATCAATATCCCCGGCTTTTTTTCCTTTATATATTCATAGGCTTTAGACAACGCTTTTTCGATTCCCCCCGAGTAGTCAATATGATTATCCTTTAGCATGATCATATCGTATAAGCCCATCCGGTGATTTAATCCGCCGCCAATCCTTACCGCTTCTTTTTCCAGCAAACGGAAATTGGGCGTCGTTTTACGGGTATCCAGCAAGCGGGTATGGTAGCCCTTCAGCTTTTCTGTATATTTTTTTGTCAGCGTCGCAATGCCGCTCATTCTTTGCATGCAATTAAGTACCAATCGTTCGCACTGAAGAATAGTATGCACTTTTGCCTCTACTTCAAACGCTACCTCGCCAACCTGCATAGGATCGCCATCTTTTTTAAAGACCGTAAAAATAATATCGGGTTGCATAAAGCGGAATATTCTCTCCGCGACATGTACTCCGGCAAGTATGCCCTCTTCCTTTATTTTTAAAACAGCCTTCCCCATTGCATCCGGCGAAATCGAACTTAAGGTTGAGTGATCGCCATCCCCTATATCTTCCTGCAGTGCATTTTTAATTAACAGGTCCAGGGCTTCATTGTAGTTCATAGCGGCAAATCTAATAGAAATTATGCTTGGAAGAAACTCATTCAGCTCACCTATTCCTTTCTTCTTAAAACATAACTGGCGGCTGATTCAATGATCTGATGATCTTTGTCCAACATCTGGATGTCCGGTCCCACCTCCAGGAAATAACGGGAGTCATCCGGCTCGTCGTAGTTCAGAAAGAATATTGTAGCGCTATCATTACCTTTTACACCACCCTTTAAAACATCCCATTTTCCCTGGGTGGTAAAGGCGGTGTCACCGGTATTGTCCGTTAAATAAGTTTCTTTTAAGATATAGACATTATATTCCACGTTGCCGATATTCTGGTATAATGTCAGTTCCGTTTTGATACCCCTGCAATCCGCACAGGGTAATACTCCTTCAAATTTACCTACCAGATTGAGCTGTGCAGAATCAAACTCCCGCCCTCCTTTCAGTACAAAAGCGGTATCAGTTTCCTGGAGCATCGGGTCATTTTCAGGGCGGCTGTTACAGGCAATCAACACCAGCATAATACCCAGGAAAGGAAAAGCACGTTTCATCTCTTGATTCTTTCGATAAAGATAATAAACAGTCGACAGTTCGGTTCCTGTTCACCATCTTTTGTATAAAAATTGTGACAGTTACTACTGTATTTATATATTGACAGACAACGTTGTGAAAGAATCTTCCATTATTACAACCCCAGCACCTGCTTCAACCTGCTATACCCGGTTTTACTGACCGGTACCTTATCGCCGGACTTCAGCAAAGCAAGGTAACTTTCTTTTTCGTAAGGCTCCAGCCGGGTTATTTCCTGCACATTCACTATATAGGACCGGTGAGAACGGGTGAAAAGACTTCCATCCAGCATTTGCTCAAAATATGCCATCGTTTTATTCTTCAGGTATACGCCGTCGTCACAATGTATTTTCACATAATCATCCGCCGCTTCTATATAGTAGATATCGGTAAACGGAATGATCTTTATTTTTCCACCTGTTTTCACTACTACGCGGTGGGTATTGAGCTGCATTTGCGCAGTAGCTTCCGCAGGCAGGTTTGTCTGCGGCGCTTCGGTTTCCCGTCTTTCCAGCCACTTTTGCAAAGCTTTGTCAAACCTGTGTTTGCTGAACGGCTTCAACAGGTAATCGACCGCGTGGGCTTCAAACGCTTTGATGGCATACTCATCAAATGCCGTGGTAAAGATAACAGCAGGGGGAGATTCTACCAGCTCAAGCATTTCGAACCCGTTGATCCTGGGCATCTGCACATCCAGGAAAATCAGATCCGGGCGGTGCTGCATAATGGCTTTCACACCGTCAAACCCATCACTGCATTCCTGCACAATTACCACCTGCCGGTAATCCGACAGGTATTCTCTTACAATATTCCTTGCCAGCAACTCGTCATCTATTATGAGTACCCTGATCATAATTGCGGAACTTTGATAGTGGTGGTAAACAGATTTCCATTTCCTTTGGCAACCAGGAGATCTGACCTGCCAAATAACAAATGTAACCGCCTTTGCACAGAGCTGAGCCCAAACCCGGTTCCTCCTCCCGGCTTTGACAGTTCCGGGTCGAAGGGATTCTGTACCGTTATGGTTAGCATATTGTCTGAAACTGCTGCCAATATCCTGATGCTGACATCGCCGGTGGTATCATACAATCCGAATTTAATGGCATTTTCTACAACAGGCTGCAAAAGCAACGCCGGCAATTTCATGGTCGCGTTGTCTTCCGCGTTATCAATAACAACAGTAAGCCGCTGTCCGAAGCGTACCTTTTCTATCTCAAGATACAACTGCAGGTACTCCAGTTCTTCAGAAAGTGTTACCCATTTGTGCTCTTCCTTTTTTAAGGTATTCCGCAGGTAGTCGGAAAGCTGGTGCACCATTGTCCGAGCAGCCGCAGGATCCGATATTACCAGGGCGCTGATGGAATTCAGGCTGTTAAATAAAAAATGGGGATGCAACTGCTGCCGCAGCTTAAACAGCTCGGCGTCTTTTGCGATTCGCTCCGCTTCGTTATTTCTACGCTCCTGTTCCTGTTGTTCTTCCTGGCTGTACCACAGTACGTTCATCATGATCACACAAATGATCATCAGCCAGGCAATGGCTGTACGGAGGTATAAAGTATCACTAAAATTACCGGTTAATGTTTCATTCCCGAAAAGCGGGATGGTGTACCTGGCAGCCAGGCTCCATACTACCACGCAACCCGCGCTTAGCAGGAGTAAATACGTCAGCCTGTCTTTACGGGGTAAATAGTATCTGAGGCAATAAATAACAAGAGTGCATACGATTGCCAGCCAAATGTTGCTTACCAGGCTGTCTGTCCACGCTTCTTTTGCCGGATAACCCCATTCAGACAGCACAAATGCATGTATGGCGGACCAAAGGAACCAAAACCCCAGGTATAAAAGCTTATGTAGGTAAGTGCCCAATTGCCGGTTTAAAATGTTTGCAGAAACTGCAGGTTGGTATTATTTTTTAAATGCTCCGCTTTTTTATGTACCACCTCTGTGTATAGCTCTCCGTTTTCTTTTTCTTCAATATGACTGTATAATTCAGCGCCATCAATCAACTGCTCAATCTTATGCAGCTCCGAAATATTGATGAATTGCCACTGTACAAGTTTCTGTCGGTTATTATAAAAGCTGTCCTCTTCCTTCATTCCCAAAGCATATGCTTTTTCCAACGCTTCTTTCTCGTCGTTTGCTGTGATCAGCCGCAGTTGTTCATCAAACTGGGGGGTGTGATTACCCTCTCCGCAAATAATTCTGTATACGATCTTAGCCAGGAACCAATGCATAATTATCTGGTTTAAAATTCTAAAAACTTTTAATCTCTATTCCGCCGAAAATAGAGGTACCATCTATGATCAACACTTTTTCGGGGTCGGGTGGTCCGGCATGATGCGTCCTTTTGTCTTCAAAACCACCAAAAACAGACGCCGCATTCGATTTTACTGTCCAACTGGCCGGAACAAAGATCTTCGTTCCGCCAAACACCTGAACAATCTCCAGTTTCGCAACACCCTTCAGGTCCGCCTGTGAACAGTTGATTTCCGCCCCTCCGAATATGTTCACTACTTCGCCCCCCTTAAAGCTTTTGGAAAAGATCACTTTTTTGGTGCTCCCGAAAATAGATACGCTGTCCAGTATCTCATTTTCATCATTTGCTGAAGCATTCCGGGAATAAGAGGTATGGTCAGAGTCGTCTCCGTCGCTATCTCCACCCAGGTCTTTATACAACCTGCTTCTCTGGGATGATTTTGTAAAGATCAGGAACAGTCCAATGGAGATAATGACCGCCGGCAAGGCAAATCGCCTCAGGTTCACCCCCGGTACTATCTTGTCTGCCAGGAAGATACAGCCCAATCCAATCAGGATGATCCACCCCGGGCCGCGAAAGGCATTCTTCATTCCTACAAAAATGCCGATCACTACTAATATCATGGGCCAGCTAACCACCCAAGCGGGAAAATCCTCTATGGTTTGTTTGACTATGATGGCGGTACCTACCAATAACAATATAATTCCTGCCAGCACCGCGTCCCTGTTGTTTTTATTTCCAACTTCTCTTGTCATACGTTTTGATTATTTCCCGTAAAACTATAACCGGAAGCTTCCGCCACCTATCGATAATAGGTTATTCGGGTAAAATTCCCGGTAAATACCCGGATAATCCCGGTAAAAAATACAGGTGGTCGAAAAAGGTTAATAGCGGTGGAAAAAATTCCCGAAATCGCATTTTATATATATTTTTTTATGGGTTCCAACTCCTATCTTTGCGCAAATTTTCAGGGACTCATGTCTAAAAAGAGCATTAAATCCTTATTGGTTGCGGCTTTTAGCTTATTTATATTGTTTTTTTGTAATATATCTACAGCACAAGATCACTCAGAAAATCACGGTGAAGAGAAGTTTGATGTTACCAAAACAATATTAGAGCATATCCGCGATGATCATAGCTGGCATTTATGGGGACATACTTCCCTGCCGCTGCCCGTTATCTTAAAAACCGATAAAGGATTTGAGGTTTTTTCATCTTCCAGGCTGTCCGGAGAACACCATGAGCCGGTGGTATATAACGGTAATTACCCCTACAAGTCAATTGAGGGAAAAATTAAAGTGGTAAATGCCGATGGCACCATAGACGAAGCGACGTCTAAAAAAATATTTGACCTGTCTGTTACCAAGAATGTGGCCTCCATGTTCCTGACGGTATTTCTGTTGATCATCATCTTTGTGGGAGTAGCCAATGCCTACAAAAAAACCGGTGTAACCTCCGCGCCCAAAGGATTTCAATCATTTATTGAACCCATTATACTGTTTGTACGCGATGAGATAGGCAAACCCTACCTTGGACACAAGCATGCCAGGTATATGCCTTTTTTATTAACGGTATTCTTTTTTATATGGATCAACAACCTGTTGGGACTGGTACCTTTTTTTCCGGGGGCAGCCAATGTAAGCGGTAATATTGCCTTTACAATGACGCTGGCGCTTTTCACTTTTATTATAGTAAATGTGAAAGGGAACGGCGATTACTGGAAACATATTTTCTGGATGCCCGGTTTGCCCGTGGCAATGAAGATATTCCTGGCTCCCATTGAATTACTGGGCGTGTTCATCAAACCCATTTCTCTGATGATCCGGTTGTTTGCGAATATCACCGCCGGTCATATCCTGGTGATGAGTTTAATATGCCTGATTTTCATCTTTAAATCGGTCGCGGCGTCTGCTATTGCCGTTCCGTTTGCAGTGTTTATTTACGCTATTGAGTTTTTAGTGGCTTTCCTGCAGGCATTCATCTTTACAATGTTATCAGCTTTATATATAGGAATGGCAATTGAAGAGCATCACCATGGAGATGCGCATTAGTTGAGGCATAGTAACCCAAAAACGTATTTATTCACTTTAAATATTAAACAAAATGGTAGTAGGAAGTGTAGCTGCAATTGGTGCTGGTTTAGCCGCCATCGGTGCCGGTATCGGTATCGGTCAGATTGGTAAAGGCGCCGTTGAAGGTATTGCACGTCAACCGGAAGCTGCCAACGACATTCGCACAAACATGATCATTGCTGCGGCGTTGGTAGAGGCGGTTGCCCTGTTTGCGGTGGTGGTATCCCTGTTAGGAAACGGATAATACTGCAGGCAACAGTAAACGAAAACGGTACAGATCTTCAGCACAGGGCGACGAGGTCTGTACTTCTTTTAAAATTCATTTGCTTTTAAAGCTTTTAATATGTTATTAGAAATAAATCCTTTGGTACTGCCTGATCCGGGTTTGGTTATCTGGTCTACACTGGCGTTTCTTATCCTGTTGTTTGTGCTGGGTAAATTTGCCTGGAAGCCTATTATGAAAGCGATAGGCGAACGCGAACAGGGTATAAACGATGCAATTGCCAGCGCAGAAAAAGTGAAAGCCGAAATGGCGCAGTTGCAGAATGACAATGAAAGACTACTGGCTGCTGCCCGGGAGGAAAGAACGCAAATCCTGAATGAGGCCAAAGCCATGAAGGATAAAATTATCGGTGAAGCAAAAGAACAGGCTAAAGTAGAAGCTGCCAAAATAATGGCAGACACACACCAGGCGATAGAAAATCAGAAAATGGCCGCCATCATAGACCTGAAAAACCAGGTAGGCAACCTGGTGATAGAGGTGTCCGAAAAGGTGATCCGCCGCGAACTATCCAACAAAGCAGAACAGGAAAAATTCATCGGGGATCTGACCAACGATATTAAACTGAATTAAGTAACGGGAAAACGGACCCTGCAGCTGCGGGATCAAATTTTCAAATTTTCAAATTAAAACCATGCTCCACCCCCGTTTAGCCGCCAGATACGCCAAAAGTATTATCGATTTGGCCGTGGAACAGAATCAACTGGAGAGTTTACATTCAGACCTGGTACTCCTGCAGTCACTTTGCAAACAAAGCAGGGAACTAGTAGCTGTTATTAAAAGTCCCGTGATACCGGCTGACAAGAAGATAAAGATACTGGATGCCATAACCAATGGTAAGGTGAGCAACCTCACTACCGCCTTCAACCAGTTGCTTGTAAAAAAAGGAAGGGAAGCCATCTTGCCCGAGATAGTCGATACTGCCATTGAACAGTATAATGCTATCAAAGGCATCTATAAAGTGAAACTCACCACCGCCCAGCCTATCAGCGAAGCGTTGAAGTCCTCCATAGAGCAGAAAGTAAAAGCTGAAGCCGGGCTGGCAAATATTGAATTAACAACGGAGGTAAAGGACGAATTGATAGGTGGGTTTGTGCTGGAGTTTAACAACAACCTGGTAGACGCCAGTATCCTGCGCGATCTGAAAGATATCCGGAAGCAGTTCAGGGATAATGTGTATATTAAAAACATACGGTAAACCTGTTTTTGAACAATAATTTCTTTAACAACTATAAATTTAAAATATGGCAGAGATTAAGCCCGACGAAATAAGCGCCATACTCCGTCAGCAACTGAGCAACTTTAACCCGGGAGCAGACCTGGAAGAAGTAGGAACAGTACTGCAGGTAGGTGATGGTATTGCACGTATTTATGGTTTAAATAATGTGCGTGCCGGTGAACTGGTGGAGTTTGAAAATGGCGTAAAGGCTGTTGCATTGAACCTGGAAGAGGACAATGTAGGGGTGGTATTGATGGGGGAGTCAACAGAGATCAAAGAAGGCAACAAGGTGAAAAGAACCGGTAAGATCGCCTCTTTGAAAGTAGGTGAAAATCTTGCCGGACGTGTAATAAACGTATTGGGAGAGCCTATTGACGGTAAAGGCCCCATTACCGGCGAATTGTATGAAATGCCGCTGGAGCGTAAAGCCCCGGGGGTAATTTTCCGCGAGCCGGTGAAAGAGCCGCTGCAGACCGGTATCAAAGCCATTGACGCGATGATCCCCGTAGGTCGTGGTCAGCGTGAGTTGATCATCGGTGACCGTCAGACCGGCAAAACCGCTATTGCGATCGACACCATCATCAACCAGAAGGAATTTCATAAAGCCGGTAAAACGGTGTACTGTATATATGTAGCCTGTGGTCAAAAAGCTTCTACCATCGCCAACGTGATGAAAACGCTGGAAGATAACGGAGCCATGGAGTATACAGTGATCGTTGCCGCTTCAGCATCTGACCCTGCGCCGCAGCAGTTCTTTGCACCGTATGCGGGTGCTGCCATTGGTGAATATTTCCGTGATACCGGTCGTCCTGCCCTGATCGTGTATGATGACCTGAGTAAGCAGGCTGTGGCTTATCGTGAGGTATCCCTGTTACTGCGCCGTCCTCCCGGACGTGAAGCGTACCCTGGTGACGTATTCTACCTGCATAGCCGTTTGCTGGAACGTGCTGCTAAAGTGATCAGTGATGACACGGTTGCCAAACAAATGAACGATGTACCGGACAGCATCCGTCACCTCGTAAAAGGTGGTGGATCATTGACGGCGCTGCCTATCATCGAAACACAGGCCGGGGACGTATCCGCCTATATCCCTACCAATGTGATTTCCATTACCGACGGACAGATATTCCTGGAGTCGAACCTGTTCAACGCTGGTGTTCGCCCGGCTATTAACGTAGGTATATCGGTTAGCCGTGTAGGAGGTAACGCCCAGATCAAGTCCATGAAAAAAGTAGCCGGCACGCTTAAACTCGACCAGGCGATGTACCGTGAGTTGGAAGCCTTCTCCAAATTTGGGGGAGACCTTGATGCCGCTACCAAATCAGTGATTGACAAGGGCGCCCGGAACGTGGAAATACTGAAACAGCCGCAATACACCCCGTTCGCAGTGGAAAAGCAGGTTGCCATCATATACCTGGGAACTCAGGGCTTATTACGCGATCTGCCTGTAAACAGGGTGAGAGAATTTGAGGATATCTTCCTGCTGGAGATGGAAAACAAATTACCCGATATACTTGCAGAATTCAAAAAAGGCAATTTGCCTGAAGAAGGAATCAGGAAAATGACGGAACTGGCAAAAAATATTATAAGTACATTTAAGTAAAAATTGTTATTCATCGATTGACAAACCCGGGTTCATCCTGGGTTTTTTTGTTCCCTTTTTCGACAGATAACACGGATTTTCATACTTATAATACAATTACAGCGTTCTAATGGCAAGGCTTAAGTGTAAGCACTTATGCCTGTTAACATATGATAATCACCAGATAAACTAATCGAAAAAAAGAGTTGAATGGCCGAATTCTAAAAATAACAAGTATTTATACTTATAATTTTACCGTGTTAATAATCCTCCTCCTATGAAAAAGCGCATAAAACCTGTAAGATGAAAACAAAACCTTACCCTGTTGCAGTAAAGCTTGTAATAGCCGTACTAATATTTTTAACAGCAATTGCGGAAGTGAATGCACAAGCAACTTATGCAGTTCCTGTTAGTATAGGGAACTCACCCTGTTCTTCAAGCACTACATCCTCAAGGGGGTTTATGCAGTTTAAGTACACATCCAACAACCTGACGCTGAGCCCTGTCCCTCCGACGAGCTGTAATTTGTCCGGACTTGCCTCTCCCGGGTTTTCTGAATATAACTCAGGTATCTCTTTTAATCCGGGCGACCAGCATTTGTATTTTACCAGGTACAATGCTCCGCACTCTTACGTGTGGAGGTGGATGCCCGGAAGTGCCTGTCCTCCTGCTACAGCCATACTTACGGTTTATAACAATACTTACGTTATAGGGCTTACTTTTGATGCGAATGGAATGGGGTACCAGTTAATTTATACGGGTTCCTATCCCTATGGGCTGGCCCTGCAGACCGTAAATTTTGCAACCAATACTTTTGGGCCGATCATACCCGTGTCACTACCTTCCGGTATAAACCCTTTACAGGGAAACGGAGACTTCGTTATTATGCCGAACGGGCAATTCATGGCCATTCTCGATAACAATTATATAACCATCAATTATAAAGATTATGGGATCGCGCCATTACAGGCAACCCTGATCAGCATTATACCAGGCAATACCATTATCGGGCTTTCCTACTCAGATGGTAAACTGGTGGCATCTGATTACTATGTTTCAACTTCCAATGCACCGTACTCCGGTAGCGCTGGCAGATACAGAAGCAGGTACTACGAGATTAGTATTGTAGATGGGGTACGTACGCCCATCACCACCTATCCCTGCTACTTCAGTACAGATATGACTGATATTAATACGGCTATCGGAGCAGCCAAGAAAGTATCCTCTGTAACGCCAACCGGCACTCCGGGAGTTTACGATATATGCTACGACATTTACGTACAAAACTACGGCAACTGGCCGCTACGTAATATTAGTGTTACTGAAAACCTGACAGATGTATTTGGTACAGGAAACTTTTCAAACGTTTCGGTCAGTTTGATAGACAACCCTGCCGGCGTGGTGCTCAATCCGTCTTTTACAGGAGGTAGCGGTCCGGCAACCAGGCGCGAACTATTGAACAGCAGCTTGTCGAACCTACCCGCTTCGCCTGCTGCCAATAATCATTTTACTATCAGGCTATGCCTTAGGGCCAGCAATATAGTGATAGGTCAGGTATATAACAATAGCGTAACAGCCTCAGGCATTGGCTATCTGGACAACAAAGTAACCGACGTATCGACCGATGGTGATAATCCCGATCTTAACAGCAACGCGAAGCCGGATGATCCGGGAGAAGATCAGCCGACACCATTTGTTATCCTAACAACAGCGGAGATGCCTCCCTGCGATGCGCTGAACAGAATTCTGTATATGCAGAACTTTGGCAGCGGCAGCGGGAACGGGCTTACCACAGCTATCCCCCTGGCTACAGGCAGTGCGGGAACGGCCTTCACCGGCTATACCGGCAGCACCAGCCAGCCATTGGCAGTGGAACGTTACGCCATCACGCGGAATGCTCAGAACGGCAACACCAGCCGGTGGATCAATCGTACGGATCATACTGGCAACACTAACGGAAGAATGATGGTAGTGAATGCCGACGTACACCACAATGTGATATATAGAGACAGGGTGAATGTACCTTGCGGAAACCTGAAGTATTCCCTGTTTGCTTTTGTCTCCAATATCGCTAATTCATCCTACGAGACATTCTGCCAGGATGCATTTGGACAAATGGTGTATCCAAAACTGGTATTCACCATCCGCAATCCTTTAAACGGGCATATCATTACGAACCTCACTACTCCTGATATCACCGACGCCAACTGGACCCAATACGGAATGAAGTTCGTGATGCCGGCAAACCTGTTGCAGGTGGATATTGAGATCAGCAATGCAGCTCCCGGTGGTTGTGGTAACGACCTGGCAATAGATGATATACAGTTTGGACTCTGTGACCCGACACCCACAGTTGTGGCCAATCCCACGGCAGGTTGTACAGGTGGTATCACAACATTTAACGCTTCCTTAAGTGATCCTACGGTTATCTCCGGTGCACTGGATTACAAATGGCAGTACAGTAATAACAATGTTAGCTGGAATGACCTTTCAGGAGGCAACAACGCTACATACACTATCAATCCGCTGCAGTCAAGCGATGTAGGCAGGTATTATAGGGTAATTGTCGCCGCCGCGGGAGATATCAACAATACAAATTGCAGATATATATCTAACTCGTTCCTGCTGACTGCCAAGGATACATCGGTAACGCCGACACACATAACAGCAGACCCTGCATTTACAACCTGTCCGGAGAACCCTGTTACCCTTACCGTGCAGGGTGGGTCCCTGGGCACCAATGCTGCATGGCGCTGGTATACCGGAAGTTGTGGTGGAACCCTGGTTGGAACGGGTGCTTCCATCATCGTTAACCCTGCTGTTACCACCACTTATTATGTCAGGGCAGAAGGAGATTGTAACATCACCCAGTGTGTGGAAGCTACCATAACAGTTGTGCCCTGTGAGATCCTGCCGATTAAGTTTTTGCAGTTCAATGCCGTTCAAAAAGCTAAAGCTGTAGACCTGAACTGGAAGATAATGACATCAGAGCAAATCAGTCATTTCGAGATAGAGCGATCATTCAACGGAAGCAGTTTCCAAAAGATCGGGGAAGTGAATCAACAGGTAGCAGCTAACAGCACCGCCGGGTTCAGCTACCAGGATACCGATATTGATGGCTCTCACAACACCATATACTACCGCATAAAAGCAGTGGGAAAACTTGGTACCAATAAATATACCAACATACTGGTAGTGAGGCTGAACAGGATTGGTGGAGAAAAAATGCGGATCAGCCCCAACCCCACTTCATCTGTTGTACAGATCAGCTTCTTCTCTGCATCCCGAACAGTTGCAGATTACAGGTTGATGGACATGACAGGAAAAATTGTACTGAAAAAGTCGTTCAACACGGAATCAGGCCAAAACATTATCTATATCAATGACTTAGGCAGGTTCAGCGAAGGCGTGTATACCCTGATGCTTCGCAACGGCGATAAATGGGAATATGAAAGAATTGTAATAAAGAGATAATATACAATAGCTATTGAGCTTGAATATGGCGCTGTCTTAGAGCAACGCTGTATTCAAGTTCAATAAACTGGGTTATTCACAACACTTTATAGAAATATGGTCTGTTGATTATAATTCTTGGGGTGAAAGTCCAAATAGTCAGCACATTTGTAAGAAAGCCGATCAGAATCCTGTAATCTGAAAGAGGGTTTTTTGCTCTTATCAAATTATCAATAAAGCTCAAAGGGAAAAGAAGGATACTACTTGCCGAATAGAGCAATAATTGAAAAACAAACCATCCGGTACCAAACTCTTTTTTAATTCTTACAAACGACGATAACATAATCTGTCTGCCTTTTCTATCATGCAGGCTATGGTATCCTGAGTTAGCACTACCAAATGTCCTGTTTGCGGTATATCCCTGTAAATGAATTATTTTGTATTGTCCAAAAATACATAGCGGTCCGGTCCTTTTTATGCGGCTGCACCATTCAGCCTCTTCTGAATATAAAAAAAAATCTTCATCTAGTAACCCTGCTTTTTCAATAGCAGTTTTTTTCACCATTAAAAATGCTCCGTTGATCCAGTCTACTTTTACAGTACAGGTGGCCTCCGGAATATTAGTTTTTTTTACTTTAAGGGAAACACCCAGCCATTGTACGATCTTGCCAAAATAAGGTATAGGTAGCAAGTTATTTAACCCTCCGGTTATATTATAATTTCCTGAAATCTGGGGTGTAAGATCTTCATTCAGCAGTTGTACCCCACAAGCAGAATAGCTTGACTGTCGAAAATCGTTTAAGCATTTTTCTATGGCGTTATCTACATTTAAGGTGTCAGAATTGAGTAACAACACCACTTCACCATTCGAGTGCCTTATCCCGCTATTATTTGCTCTCGCAAATCCGCTATTGTACCCCATTTGCAGCCATTGAATGAATGGAAACCGCTGCTTTATTAGATTTTCGCTGTCGTCTTCGGAGAAATTATCTACAACAATTACTTCAAAAAAATCATTTAAGTTATCATTGTTGCGAAAAATGGATTCCAGACAACCGATGATAAGCTGTGGAGTCTTGTAATTCACAATAATAATACTTAAACCCTTTTTCATTGAAAAGTATTATTTATCAGAGTAATACTTACGAAGAAAATTTGATACGTTATTGATATAACTCTTATTCAAACCAACCCTGGCCACCTTGGCTATCCTGTAGACATTAATTATCTCCTTCAATTGGATGAAAGGGAAGAAGCTCAAAAAATCTGACAATAAAAACCAAACATACCTTCTCTTCATGCGGCTTTTTATATTTAGGTACCATGGTAATTCGTAATGTTTCGCGTAGCCTGTTAATGCTTGATCTATTTTTGTTCTTAAAGCAGCAAAATCTAATTTTGTATAAGCAGCAATTTTAGCAGATTGCCTATCTACTATGGTTTGATACTCCTTGTATAAACTTTCATCACGATATATCTGGTCGATATTCGGAATGCCCGCTTGCGGTATTCCCAAGTATTCACGCATCTGGTACAGGTCGTCAAAAGCCTTTATTTTACCTGTAATAACGGGAAACAAAGCTGAAGCATATTCATTCAATAAAAGATTCTTTACATAAGAGAGATCTTCAAAAGCCATATGTAGTATTGATGCCCGCTGAACACCATAAAATATTGCTCTATAGTTGCCAAAGAAGTCATGCAACCGGTCCAGGCTATTTTCATTTTTTATTTCATAAGCTACTTCTCCTTTATATATAGGAGTAACAAGTATTTTTTTTCTTCCGGTATTGCCAATAACAGAAAAATAAATATTACTGCCCATCGCAACTGAATAATCTTTGTTTTCCTCCAGGAAGCTAATACATTTAATAAGTGTTTCCTTCACAATGAAATCATCATCCGCACACAAAACAACGTAAGGTGTTTTAACACTTGACAAAGCATATGAGATCTTTTCATTTAATTGCAGATCAGGGCGGTATAAGTATGTCACCCCGATGAACTTATCTGCCGCCTCGAAAGGTAATGCAGAACTATCCACAATAATAGTTCGTATTCTAAAATCTTCATAATACGCCAAGGCTCTGTCCAGTAGTTCAGGGCGATTGTGAGTCGGTATAATCAAAGTAATTGTATCGAACATCAAAAATCTTGTTGTAGCTATTTTACTCTTTTTAAATAGCCGCCGGGTGCGACACCGATCAGCAGTTTGTTGTCTATTTCCTTGTCCACAACGAAAGAATCGTTATTCTCTAAAAAGCTCACCACAGAAGTATGAGGGTTATTTCCGACTCCCCAAGGCCTTTTTCTGCCAGGGAGGTAGTCATCAGGCAGGTACTCGACAATAGTGTCAAACACTACAAGGTAAGAGCCCTGAGTTACAAACGGAGCGTAGAGATTTAACTCCTGTAAAACGTGCTCATGGGTGTGGTTGGAATCAAGACAAACTAAAATTGTGTTAGAACCCTTAACCTCCTCTTCAACCTGCTTCATTACTTCTGAGCTTATTGAGGAGCCTTGTATCATCTTAACCCGCTTGTACATCGGATGCCCTTCTATCTCTTTCCGGTTATGCTCCCGGATGTCTATGTCTATGCCTAATATGCGTCCCTTGCCAACCAGTTCCAATATGGATGCATAGAAAATCAATGACCCTCCGTGAGCAATCCCGGTTTCTATAATTAAGTCCGGTTTGATATCCCATATTATTTCCTGCATAGCCACCATGTCTTGCGGGTATTGAATGATGGGCCGCCCCATCCAGGAGAAATTATAGGAATAGAGCGCTTTATTCGACTCGGTATTGAACGACTTTGCCGAGGCCAATAGCTTTTCATTCTTTCCGTTGTTGGCTATTCTTTCAATCCGCTCGTTAATAAATTCCTGAACAGGGTTATTCATACAGAATTGTTTTTAGTTTTGTCGTGTCTCCCCAAAAATTCCTGGGTTCGTAATCGGGATAGTCATAAAAACCCAGATTTAATTTTATATGCTTATTTTTTTTCGCCATATAATTTGCTACAAGTTCTTTCACAGTGATAGGCTTTCCGCTGCAACAGTTGATAATTCCGGTTACTTTATTTTGCAAAGCGATTGAAACCAAGTAGTCTGCCACTTTTTCTACGGGTAAGTAATCCCTGCTTTGATCGCCTTTGCTCATGTTAAACATCTCATCATTATTATCCAGGGCGTTCTGCAACTGCGAAAGTAAGGATTTTGGGCTTTGCCCTTCTCCGTACATATAGAAAAGACGAACCCACTTCAGGTATATAGGATACATGGCCTGCAACTGTGACAAAAACTTCCACAGTTCACTTTTGGCTATGCCGTAGCAGGTCGTTGGTTTAGTGGGAAAGTCTTCACGTAACGCTCCTTCCTGCATACCATACTCAAGGCATGTACCTGTTACTGAAAGATCGCTTAGCCCGTTCCGGATCATATTTTGAAGGAATGCCTTATGCCGTGGAAGATTGATATCTACATGAAATGCACTCTTAAAATCGGGTAGCCCTTCCCAGGCAAGGTGGATCATGATATCGGGCTGAAAAAAGAAATCGAAATAGTTAACGGTGTCATCATAATCCGCGAGGTTGAAATGTACATAGGTAATATCCCTGAACCAGCTCTTTTCCCTGGCTTTTTCCGGGTTGGAAGAACTGGCTATAACAGCATGTCCCAGCCGGAGTAATTCCTTCACAACATAATTACCAATAAATCCACTGGCGCCTGTAACCAACACCTTCATTACATTATACTATTTTCAAAGTTGGGATCGGGACAACAAATTTTCCATTCCAATCCCTAATGTATGACAATTGTTCCATGATCTCTTTTTCCAGGTTCCAAGGCAAAATTAAAACATAATCCGGCTTGTCATTTTTTAATTGCACTTCGGATACCACGGGAATATGACTCGCCGGTAACCACTTATCTTGTTTATTGGGATTCGCGTCTACTACGTAATCAATAAGATCATTTTTGACGCCACAATAATTCAGCAGGGTATTGCCCTTGGCTGCTGCTCCGTATGCCGCTATCTTTTTGCCATTCTTTTTACAGTCAGTAAGAAACTGGTTCAATTCCAGCTTGACGTTTAGTGCTTTAGACTGAAATCCCTCATAATACGACAGCCTGTTGGTCCCTTTCCGAATCTCCTTTTCCAGTAATAATGCCACATTTTCAGTAACAGCATGTGCGCCTTCCTTATGTTTTGCATAAATGCGCAGCGATCCCCCGTGCGTGGGCAGTTCCTCCACATCAAAAAGCACAAGACCGGCAGATTCAAATATTTGTTTAACCGTAAAAAAAGATAAATAGGAAAAGTGCTCGTGGTATATGGTATCGAATTGATTGTTGTCTATTAATTGCATCAGATGGGGAAACTCCATTGTTATAACACCGGTTTCCTTCAACAGTAGTTTCATGCCTTTTACAAAATCCACTATATCCGGCACATGGGCCAGTACATTGTTTCCCAATAGCAGGTCGGCTTTCCTGTTTTCTGCTGCCAGCTTTTCTGCAAGAGTGGTACCAAAAAATGCTATTACAGATTCAATTCCTTTTCCGGCCGCTACGGCAGCGGTGTTAGCGGTTGGTTCTATTCCCAGCACCGGGATATCCTTTTCTTTAAAATATTGCAACAGGTACCCGTCATTGGAGGCAATTTCTACTACCTGCGAGTTGCTATCGAGCCCGAACCTGGGGATCATTTTCTCAGTATAGGCCTTTGCATGTGCCAGCCAACTAGTGGAATAGGACGAGAAATAAACATACTCACCGTTGAAAATGGCATCAGACTTCTTGTATTCATCGATCTGCACCAGGAAGCAGTGGTGGCAGGTAAATACTTTTAAAGGATAAAAAACTTCCGGCTCATTTAGCTGTTCTTTGGTAAGAAAAGAATTTGACGCCGGCGAATTGACCAGGTCAATAAAAGTATGTGTAAGTTCGGTTTGGCAGAATCTGCAGTTCATATTATTCAATTCCTTTAAATTGGCTACCTATTAATGGGTGAGAAAGGTCCCTTTCAGAAATGATGGATACGGGTTCGGGCCATTGAATGCCGAGAACGGGATCATTATAACGGAGGCCTCCCTCCAATTCTTTCGAGTAATAACCGGTGTGGTGGTACAAAAGCTCACAATTATCCGTAAGTGTCTGAAACCCGTGTGCAAATCCTTCCGGTATATACATCATTTGCCTGTTTTCAGCCGATAATGTTGTACCATACCACTGCAGGAAGGTTGCTGATCTTTGTCGTAAGTCAACCGCTACATCCCAGACTGCCCCTGCAATACAACGAACCAGCTTTATTTCCCTGGCGGCGCCTGTCTGAAAATGTAATCCCCTGAGCGTACCTTTCCTCGTGTTAAAAGAATGATTCATTTGAACCCATTCTTTTGTATGACCGATACTTTCGAACTGGTCTTTGGAAAAATATCTTGAGAACCAACCCCTTTCATCTGAAAAAGTTTTCAGCGAAATAAGATAGTTTCCCTGTAAAGCAGTAGGTATAAATTCCATAACAGGATTATTTATTCAGGCGTATGATCATATCCACTATTTTATTTCCAGATTTTGATCGATAATGCCCTTTTCTATCAGGCGTTGCAGTGACCTTAATCGCATCAGACCGGAGGTTCGGAAGTTTGTATCGGAAAAACCTATTCCATTGAGTCCTTCTTTTAGATCAAGAATCGCATCTGCAAGGCTTACCTGCGGTTGATGGGCAGGTGCAAGTTTTTCATACAAACCAAAATCAACTCTATACGAGCGCTTATCCGGCTGGGCATTGGAATTGATGCTTACTTCTACCTCTTTAAAAATAGCCTGAACCGCCGCTGCCAACTCTTTTACCTGGTAGTTCCAGGCATTGCTGCCGGTGTTAATTACCAGAAAAGGAGTTGTGTGATCTCTATGGATAGCCCAATCCATCGCCCTGGCCATATCCTTTACATGGATCAGGGGACGCCAGGGCGTACCATCGCTTAAAATGGAGATTTTTTTAACAGCGACTGCACTTGCTACGAAATCATTCAAAACCAGGTCCAGCCTCAATCGGTCGCTATAGCCGCATGCTGTCGCAAAGCGAAGGCAGGTTACCCTGAAATTGTTATCAGCAATGACTTCTAATCCTCTTTCACCTTCCACTTTTGATCTTGCATAAGCAGTCAGCGGACTGACCTCTGATAGCTCGGTTCTGGGAGCGGTATCGGCAAATCCATACACGCTGCAGCTACTGGCGAATACGAAATGTTTTACTCCTGCCTGTTTGGCCATACCAGCTATGGCTACAGCAGCTTTACAATTTATTTCCAGGGTAGGTGTTTCAAAAGCATTTCCCATGGGATCATTTGAAATAGCTGCCAGATAGATCACGGCATCGAAACCGTTCAGGATATTCCTGTCAAAATGCCTGACATCTCCAAAATATTGCATGTTTAGCAGGGTGTCACCTGCTATGCCGTTGAAAGTATTGTCCTGGATAAAATACCCAATATCGTATCCTGCCAAAAAAGCCTGCGGATATTGGCCCCGGAAATGTTTGACAACGACCGGCCCGATATACCCAAGATTTCCGATGATCAAAATTCGCATGTGTTCTAAATTACCAGACCCTCCAGGGGGCTCTACCATTGTTCCATAACTCATTCAACTCTATTTTATCCCTGAGCGCATCCATACATTTCCAGAAGCCGCTGTGCCGGTAGGCTACCAGTTGATCATCTCTTGTGAGGTCTTCCAACGGCGCATCCTCCCACATTACATTGTTTACATCATAGTCCAGGTATTTAAAAACGTCCGGCTTCAATACAAAGAACCCTGCATTGATCCATTTGCCTTCGTCTTTCGATTTTTCCCTGAACGATACTACTTCTCCGCTTTTACTGAGCTCCATACCGCCAAACCTGGCATCCAGTTGAACAGCAGTTACGGTAGCGAGCTTTTTATGTGACCGGTGAAACTGCAGCAATTCATTTATATTGATATTTGCTACGCCATCGCCATAGGTCAGCATAAAACTTTCATCCCCCACATATTGCTGTACCTGCTTTAAGCGGCCTGCTGTTTTCGTATGCAGACCGGTATCCAACAGTGTGACCTTAAATGCTTCACTTTTACTTCCGAGCACCTGCATTGAATTATTCCCCAGATCAATGGTTATATCCGCATTGTGTAGGAAATAATTCATGAAATATTCCTTAATGACATAGCCTTTATAGCCCAGGCAAATAATAAAGTCGTCAAACCCATAGTGGCTGTATATCTTCATGATATGCCAGAGTATCGGCTTTCCGCCAATTTCCACCATGGGTTTCGGACGTGCGTCTGTTTCCTCGGCGAGTCGGGTGCCTAAGCCGCCTGCAAAAATTACTACTTTCATGTAATCTATCCGTAAACGACAAAAATAACGTATTTATCTCAACAGGATAACAGGCAGTTTCCACATATTCCTCTGAAATTAAACAAAGTAGATATAGTACTTTAGTAGGTGTATTATTAAAATCCTGCCGAACGTCTAAAATTCTGCCAACTCAAATATATTTGGGGCCGGTACGTTTATCCATTTAGTAGAAAAGACAATATATTAATATTGGATAAATATATAATATTTTGATCGGGTCCTACATACCTGAATCGTTCGATAGAAGATAAATGAGTGAACCCTGAATTGTAAAATGCCCATACCAATACGTACATTAATCTCTGCGATTTTACTAGTGGTGTGTAACTGTAGCTTATTTGCGCAGATTGACCTGAATGCGGGGCTTGCTGCATACTATCCTTTTAATGGAAACGCTAACGATGAAAGTGGCTTTAACCACCATCCGGTCTTCAATAATGCTACATTGACGGAGGACAGGTTTGGAATACCCAATAGCGCCTATTATTTTAATGGTGTCGACAACTATATGCGTATTGCTGACACACCTGATCTCAATTTTAACGATCGGATATCAATAGCAGTTTGGGTGAAGCCGATGGGTTTTTATTACGGACCCTGTCACGGAAATTCTGTTTTGATAAAAGGAGCAGATACGGACCCTACGGGCCGATACACAATACGATTTACAGACTATTTATACCTTAATGGTGCTAACTGCTCCATAGCCACCCCTGATACACTCCACCAAAACTATTGGGGATCCGGTATTGCCTCGCCCGGCGGATACACCCCTTATGTTGAAAAGGACAAGTGGGTAAGCGTTGTTTATACTTATGACGGCATAAATGCAAAAATATATGTCGATTGCCAGTTGGTCAATAGTACCCAATCTCCCGGTCTGACTTTTACCAGCCCTTATGATCTTTTTTTAGGGAAATTAGATGCACCTACGCATCCTTATTGGTATAACGGTGCTATGGATGATATACGGTTGTATAACCGAGCTTTAACCGAAGATGAGATCAGGTTTATAGCGAGTGACGGGCAGGTAGTACATACCCCTCTTCAAACAGTTGTATTACCAACAGGCGGCTCTGTGAAAATAGGAACATCCAATCTGTCTCCAACGTATCAATGGTTCCCCTCCGGTCCTGATGAGGATTCGATCACGGTTAATAATGATGGGTTATATATTGTAGAAACCGATGTAAATGGCTGCAGCAACCGCGATAGCTTCAGGGTAGTATTCGTCCGGGCTGATTTTTCCTTCAAGCAGGACGTATGTGATCCTTTACATTTTATATTCAAAAATGAAACACCCACCTCAACAGTGATAGACTGGGATTTTGGGAATGGCTCAAATGCTCCCGCAGATCCCAATCCAGCTACGAGTTATTCCGCTACCGGAAGCTATACCGTTACCATGCATATCGTGAATAATAATGGCGTCAATGAAGTAATAACCAAAGAAATAGCCATACAAATACAACCTGACAGCTTAATTATTACACATGATACCACCATTTGTAAGGATGCCTCGCTGCAGCTCAACGCTATCAATGCACTAAACTATTGCTGGACGCCATCGGCAGGGTTGAGTGCTACCAATATCGCCAGCCCGGTAGCTACACCCGCAATAAGCACTACCTATTATCTGAATGCTCTTGTAACGGAAAATGATCTTATCCTCAATGGTGATTTTTCTTCCGGGAACACAGGATTTACTTCTGAGTATTCCTATGTGACCAATAATAATGGCGAAGGTCAATACTTCGTAGGACCTGCCCCGGCCACCTGGAACCCACAGTTTACTCAAATCTGTGGCGACCATACCGGGAATGGCAATATGCTGATGGTGAACGGAGAGTCCACAGAAGATAGGATAGTGTGGTCACAGACCATTGATATAAGTCCTAATACCAACTACGCTTTTTCGACATGGGTCCAGTCTTTGTCAATAGACAATCCCACCCAGTTGATGTTCTCCATTAATGGAAATACGATAGGAAATACGATATCAGCCGGCTTGCCGATTTGCAATTGGTCTCAATTTTATGCGACCTGGAATTCAGGGGACAATACCACTGCCGTTATTGCCATTGTCAATAAAAATACAGGAACCGGCGGAAATGATTTTGCATTGGACGATATACATTTTGCTCCGTTCTCCATCAAAACAGATAGCATTGTAATTGCCGTTGAAGAGCCGCGGATCACGGCTTTTACGGATACTACTATCTGTGAAGGCAGTTTTGCCCAACTCGGTGCTTCCGGTAATTTTGCAAGCTATCAGTGGACGCCAGCAAACGGATTATCTGATGCTTTCATCAGCAATCCTGTAGCTTCTCCGGGTACCGATACCGAATATATCATTACGGGAACAACCATCCATGGCTGTATGGATACAGATACTGTAAATATTTTAGTGCTTCAGACCCCCGCAATCAGTCTGACGGACGATACCGAAATATGTCATAACACAAGTATTCAGTTGCATGCTGCCGGAGGTAGCACTTACACCTGGTGGCCGGCTGCAGGTTTAAGTGATCCAAATACTGATAACCCGGTTGCCACTCCCCTGGCGAATACGACCTATGTTGTTGAAGTGGAGGGATTTAACAACTGTGTGCGCCGGGATTCGGTTACAATAAGCATTCGCCCCTATCCTGTATTTAGAGCGTCTTCAGATGCTACTATCTGCGAAGGAACATCCCTACAACTGTCGGCTTCAGGAGGAGATCACTACCAATGGGCGCCGGCAGATTATTTGAGCGATCCGGTTGTTGCCAACCCGATCGCCAATCCGCCCGCAGGAACGACCTGTACGATATATATCAGGGAAAATGTCTGCAGTTATGACACCGTCATAGATGTACGCGTAAATGTCAATCCAACTCCGGTAGTAAGCGCATTAAGATCAAACGACATCAATTGTAGTGAAAGAACCGCACAGCTAACGGCATCCGGTGCTGTACACTATAGCTGGACCCCCGCGCAACATCTTAATTATTCCAATAGTCCCAACCCGGTTGCGGGCATAGATACCACAACCTTGTTTACTGTAAGGGGCACTAACGAATACGGCTGTTCTTCTGAGGATACGGTTGTCGTGAAGGTGACAACAGAGGGGGATCCGCTATTCCTGATGCCCAACGCATTTACACCCAACAACGATGGTATCAATGATTGTTTCAGTCTCAAAAAATGGGGTAGAATTGACTTACAGGAATTCTCTGTTTACAACAGGTGGGGCGAAAAAATATTTACCACTAAAAATGAGAACGACTGTTGGGACGGCGCCTACAGGGGCATCTCCCAGCCTAGCGGCACATATGTTTATGTAATAAGGGCGAAAACTTTTTGTGGCGACATTTTCAGAAAGGGAACAGTGAACCTCATACGATAGATGTAAAGCCGGGACACCAGAAATCGGTAAGATTTATGATAGTCTAACGATGATCAAAGAGTGTTTCATCTTCTAAAGAAGTATAACCGTCATCTCCCCTGTTAATGAAAACAATTTCGCATCATGCTAATGGAAAATCAACACTTACATTTTTGAAGGAATCCCATAAATCAAATAGCCCGGCGCTTGTTTGAACGCCGGGCTATTCATCTATTTTCTTTGAATACTAATTGTGCTTATACTCAATTTTTAGCCTTGGATGCTTTGTAGCATCGGGATATCTACTCGAACAAAATTGACGGGATGTATATATAGATTCAGATACAAGACGAATCTGAAATCCATATCTGGTATTATTATCAATCATATCCTGAAGTAATTGCGTAACATCTACGTCAATCAGATCAAGATAGGGAAGGTCTGTGTGGCCAATTGTAACCTGGTTTGATTCCGCAGTAGAAGGCTGGTTTGCCCAGGTAACAGTTTCAGGGTGCCAATCACTTGTCACACGCCTTATATATATGCTATTGTTAGTCCCGGCATTGGCCGTAACCAGGTTTCCATTTGGTGTTGGCGCCGGCATTGAATATAGAGACAACTTAGCGCTCAGAATGGTGGCGGTGGAAGGAATAGGGTCCAGGTCAAATTTAAAAGCTCCCCGACCGGTAATAACATTTCCCCCTATTGTCCAAGAAACGGCAGTAATCTCCATTGGGACTGGATTTGAAAGATTAACCTGATTTTGCAGGTATCCGGCAATCAGGGCCTCATAAGGATTGTTTGGTGACTTAAGGTCCAGGTAATGAGGACCCGTAACTACAATCACAACATTGTCCACACCTGTAGCACCATCATCATCAATCACCATTAACTGAAAAACATAGGTACCCGGCATAAGATTGGTAACCTTCGTCTCAGCCGCGCCATCAGTAATTATTTCCGCTTTATTAGGACCAGATACCTGGCTCCATAGATAGGCCACTATTTCTCCATCGGAATCAGTACCGGAGCCGGTTAAGGTTATAAAATCCTCCGGGCTCGCCTCAACAGTCAGGCTGTCGCCAGCAATAGCAACCGGAATCTTGTTATTCAGGATTTCCTCCTTCGTACAACTGGAAAACAGCACTGTTGCAACACACAATAGGAATAAGGCATAAGATATCACTTTCATATGTAAACGGTCTTTATGATTCATTAAAACGCAAATATAAAATAATAACGGATTACCATTTGACAATATTGCCCTAAAACCGGTTCCAGCTCTACATAAAACCCAGTTCCAGCCGGGCTTCCTCGCTCATCATACTTCTGTTCCACGGGGGATCAAAAGTGAGGTGAACATGAACATCCGTTACCCCTTCTATGGCTTCTGCTTTCTGTTGCACTTCCGCTACTATTTCGCCGGCTACCGGGCAGGCAGGCGCTGTAAGGGTCATCGTGATCTTTACCTTCCCTTCTCCTTCTATTTTCACTTCATATACCAGCCCCAATTCCCATATATTCACCGGTATTTCCGGGTCATAAACCGTTTTTAAAGCTTCTTCTACCTTATCTCTTAATTGTTCCATGTTACCATTATTTAATTCAATCTCATCTCTCTGCCCTGTTTAACCGGCAGATTGAAAGGCTACACCGTACATTTTCATCTGTTTCAGCATCGATAATAATCCGTTGGACCGGGTGAGTGACAGGTGGCTTTTCAAGCCTATTTCATCGATGAAATAAATCTGCGCTTCAGCAATGTCTTTTGCCGCCTGGCCGGAAAGTACCCGCACCATCATACTCACTAATCCCTTGGTAATTAACGCGTCGCTATCTGCTGTAAAGTAAATCTTTCCGTCCCGGCAATCTGCGTGCAGCCATACCCGTGACTGGCAACCCCTTATCAGGTTTTCGTCTACCTTATACCGTTCTTCAATAAGGGGTAGGTCCCTGCCCATTTGAATGATATGCTCATATTTTTCCGTCCAGTCAGAAAAAAAACTGAATTCCTCTATTATAGCGTCCTGCTGTTCATTAATTGTCATGTACAGCAAAGTTCCGGATTTTCATTTAATTGAAGCCCCGATAGCGCTATTAAAACAAATATTTGATTATCAAACGTTTCTTTCGAAAACATTTGCCTGATATTAAGTTTACCTTTAATTTAGATAAAAAGATACATATGCAGGAGGACATCCTTATCCAGATAAGCAACAAAATAAAAGAAACCAGGAAGTTCCAGAAAAAGACAGTACAGGAACTGGCTACGGAGGCCCAGGTCAGTAAAGGACTGATATCCCAGATAGAGAATAACCGGACCGTGCCATCGCTGCCGGTACTGATGAATATTGTACTGGCGCTTAAAGTAGACCTTAAAGACTTTTTTGAAGGGATCAGTCACAATAAGGAAAGTACACAGAAAGTCATCATTAAAACGCCTGCCGACTACCATCCTTTTGAAAAAGAAACTGCCAAAGGCTTTAAATACAAACGCATCCTCACCCGTAATATGGATGCCGGCCCGGTGGATACGGTATTACTGGAATTGAAAAAAGGCGCCCGCCGTACCAATATGATCACCACCGATGCCTATGAATATAAATATATCCTAAAAGGACAGGTGGAATACCAGATTGAAAACGACCAATACGTACTGAATGAAGGGGACTCGCTCTTTTTTGATGGCAGGTTACCGCATAAACCGGCTAATGTGGGCGACGAAGACGCGCTTATGCTGATTATTTACTATTTTATCACTACCGGCCGGTAATTTTATTTGTTCAAAACTTGTATCTTGGGGAAATAAATAATTGTTTACATTTGCTATATATTTTTTAGTATTTATAAACAATACCATGGCAGCTATCTCTACAGTTCCTTTTTCAGTTAACGCTAAAACATTTACTCCCGCTGCAAAACCGATCGTGGTAATATGTATCGATGGTTCTGCAGATGAATACCTTGATGTAACAGCAGCACACGGAAGGCTGCCTAACCTGCAACAAATGAGCAAAGCAGGATACCGCGGTATGGTAAGGGGGGCCTTACCTTCGTTTACCAACGTAAACAACTCCTCTATCGTTACAGGTGTATCTCCGGCCGTTCACGGAATCAGTGGCAACTTCTTTTATGATGCCGCCAGAGACCAGGAAGTAATGATGAACTCTTCCGAATACCTGAGAGCAGATACGATACTGGCAGCAGCGGCCAACGCCGGCAGAAAAGTGGCCGTGGTGACAGCAAAGGAAAAATTAAGAGATATTCTCTCCTATAAATTAAAAGGAATTGCTTTTTCGGCAGAAAAGGCTAATCAGGCGAAACAAGATACTCATGGTATAGAAAATGCGGAAGAGATAGTTGGTTTTCCTACGCCGGCTATTTACAGCCCCGACGCAAGCTTGTTTGTATTAAGAGCAGGCGTTGCACTCATCGAAAAGGGAATGGCGGATTTTCTCTACCTGTCTCTGACGGATTATATGCAACACACCTATGCCCCGGAAGCAGAAGAATCCCTGGCTTTTTACGAAGCGATGGACGCCGAAATAGGTAAACTGATAAAAGCAGGCGCCATTGTGGGTGCGACTGCCGATCACGGAATGAATGCCAAAATTAACCCGGATGGCACTCCTAACGTGCTTTTTGTGGAAGATATGCTGGAAGCGCAATTCGGCAGCGGTTTCCGTGTAATTTGCCCCATCACCGACCCGTATGTAAAACACCACGGCGCATTGGGGTCTTACGTGGTAGTACACGTGGATAAATCGCAGGATATTACCACGGTAAAAAACTGGTTGAGCATTCAGCCGGGGATAACCGAAGTGCACGACAGGTCAACTGCTACCAGATTGCTGGAACAGCCGGAAGACAGAACAGGCGACCTGGTGGTGTTATCGGCCAGGGATGTGGTAGTAGGTCGCAAGCCGCAATACCACGACCTTTCGGCGCTGGACGGAACACTCCGTTCTCATGGCGGGCGGTACGAGGAAATGGTACCCCTGATCATTTCTCATCCGCTCAACCAGGCATATAAAATAAAAGCGAGTGGAGACCCCAGGAATTTCGACGTATTTGATTTCACCATAAACGGAACCAATCAATAACTCCATTCTTTTGATCATGAACCTTACAAGTTATGTTGCCGGCAAACCGGTAAAAAGCAGCAAATTACTGGAAGTAAAAAGCCCTTACGACAACCGCATAGTGGGTACGGTAACTTTAGCAGGAGCGGAGGAAACGGAGGAAGCCATTGTAACGGCGCTAAAGGGTGGAGTTAAACTAACGCGTTATGATCGTTTCAGTATACTGGACAAGGCGAGACAGTTGCTGGTAGAAAGAAAAGAATTATTTGCAAAAACCATCAGCAACGAATCCGGGCTGGCCATCCGGGAGGCTGTTTATGAAACCGGGCGGGCGCACGATGTATTGATGTTTGCCGCTATGGAGTGCCTTAAAGATGACGGGCAGATCTTTTCCTGCGATATTTCCCCTCAGGGAAAAGCACGTAAAATATTTACTACCAGGGAACCTTTGTCCTTGGCGGTTTGTATCACCCCGTTCAACCATCCGCTGAACCAGGTAGCACATAAGCTGGCGCCGGCCCTGGCAACCGGTACTCCCGTTATTTTAAAGCCTTCTGAAAAAACGCCCCTCACAGCAATATTATTAACAGAATTACTATATGAGGCAGGCTTGCCGCATTATATGCTGAGCACCCTGCTGGGTCCAACCAAAGAAATAGCAGAGCCGCTGGTAAAAGATCCCCGTGTGGATATCGTTTCCTTTACAGGAAGCGTGCCTGTAGGCAAACATATCGCCGCCAGTGTTGGCTACAAAAAAGTGATCCTTGAACTGGGCGGTAACGACCCGCTGATCGTGATGGAAGATGCTGATATGGAAAAGGCAGTGCTACTCGCAGCCGAAGGTTCATTCCGCAACAGCGGTCAACGCTGTACTGCCGTAAAAAGAATACTCGTACATGAAAAAATAAAAGAGGAGTTTACCCGCCGGCTGGTGGAAAAAGCAAAGGAGTATACCTGCGGAGACCCCGCGGATCCTAAAACAAAAGTAGGTACCGTTATTGACGAGCCGGCTGCCATTTACCTGGAAACTGTAGTTAAAAAGGCGGTAGAGCAGGGCGCTAAAGTATTACTGGGCGGTAGCCGCAAAGGCGCGTTGCTGGAGCCGACTGTGATAAAGGATGTTCCCCGCAACGCCGATATGGTGGTGCATGAGTCCTTCGGTCCCCTGGCCCCGATTCTGACCTTCAAAGATATCGAAGATGCTATCGCTTTATCCAATTCCACAGCCTATGGCTTATCTTCCGGCATTGTAACCAACAATATGGAATACGCACTACGATTTATACGGGAACTAAAAGTGGGTACGGTTAACATCAATGAAGTGCCCGGCTACCGTATAGAAAGCTCTCCGTTTGGCGGGATCAAGGACTCCGGTTTGGGTATCAAAGAAGGAGTAATTGAGGCCATGAAGTGCTTCAGCTACGTTAAAACATTCTCCTTACCCTGGTAAAACAAAGGTTTTGTAATCAGCACTTTCCGTATGGCTGAAGCGGAGAGTGCTTTTTTGTTACTTTCGGGCAAACCGGGCCGATCACTTCCCGCCTATTGTAAACCATTTTCTGTTTACAAAAGAAATAATACTTTAAATTGCTTTCCTTAAAACACCAATATGACACCTAAACGACTAACAGTTCTTGTATTTGTTCTTTTCTTTCACCAATTGGTTTCCGCACAAAGTTTCATGCACAGCGTCGGCGCTACCATTTCCATACTCGATGGAAAATCGACAGATGGTAACAACAATACCATATCGCTTTTCCAAACCAACCTGTCGTATTTCCCCAGGTACAATTTTGTGGAATATGATAACGCTTCTGTCAGTGTAGGCTTACCCTTAGGGATAGGCGTAGGTATTGCCAACAATATGTACAGCGACTACGGAGTTGCTTTTGCCTACGATGTGCCCGCAGTACTTGACTATAACTTCGGGTATAAATCAACCCCGGATAATGATAGCCGGGTGGGCGGTTATTTGGGTGCAGGCTTTGGTTACTATGGTATTACAGTTTCCAAAAGCACCTACTCGGATTTCACTGCCCGGTCGTATGGACCTATGATAAGAGCAGGGTTCAGGTTCTCCACGCCAAGGGATCGGGAAAACGGACATGGCATTACCGTTGGGTTTTTCTATAAAAAAGGGCTGGAAAGTGAGAAGTTCAACACCTACGGCTGTAATGTGTATTTTGATTTTTAACGATGCGACCCTTCATGCAGGGTTTTTCTTTCTGCAGAAAAATACAGGGAAGCCAGGAAAGAAATAATAAAATAACCCACCAGGAAATAGCTGGTGAAGGCAAACGACTTTTCAATACCAAACCAACCACCATAATAATAAATGATACCGCACCCCAGTAGTAGTTTTAACGCTTCAAATATCCAGGCAGAGGGATTACCATCCATCAGGTCGGTAAGTGAATAAACATACAGGAAGATAAAAGCGCCGTATATGAACATAGCCGGCGCACCAATACCAGCTATATTCCCAAAGAAGTAACTTATCAGTAATAAAAGCATTATGGTTTGTAACCAGCACCAGGCTTTTTTGAGCGGCGAAGCCGGCGTATCGTATTTTTCAAAATGATATACATCAGCTATTTTATATACCGGGTATCTGTTGGCTACATCTGCCGGCCGCCAACCCGTAGGCTTATAAAAGATCCTGAACTTGTCGGCCCAGCTTTCTGCACGCCAGGCGTCTTTTACCAGCAGCGCCATGTGCTGAAAGTTTATTTTGATAGGATTCCAGGTTCTCACAGGACGGGTCACTCCATATACAGGAGGCACTTCTTTCAACTCCTCCCGGAAAGTGCCGAAAAGTTTATCCCAAAAAATAAATATCTGCCCGAAATTTTTATCCATGTATTCCGGGTTAATAGCATGGTGTACCCTGTGATGAGAAGGAGTGACTATAAATTTTTCGAGAAAGCCCATTTTGCCGATATGCCGGGTATGATACCAGAACTGGGCAAACAGATGCAGCGGCGCCACAATAGCGATCACTTTTGGCGCTATGCCTAAAAGAGCCGCTGGTAGTAATAAAATAGCAAACAATCGTATAAAAACAGAAATGCTTTGCCGCAGGGCACAGGCTAAGTTGAACTCCTCACTGCTGTGATGTATAATATGCGCATTCCAGAAAAAGTTTACCTTATGTTGCAGGGCATGGGTGAGATAGCCTGCAAAGTCGAGCACTATAAATACAATCACATAAGTAAGCCAAGTAGTATTGATGTGAGTTAATGCCCAGTTCCTCACCATCCATTCATAGCTTAATATGGCAACGCTCAGCCCCAATACGTCTTTGGTAACATTGGTCACTCCGCTGGTAAGGCTGCTGATCATATCCAGTGTCCGTACGGTATCAAATCCTTTTCGCCATCCATACCATTTTTCAAACAAAACCAGTACCAGGAAAACCGGCATTGCGATCAACAGGATTTTTCCGTACTGCTCCATCTGTTAAAGTTAGTAAAAATGAAAAAATTACGCTTACTCCTTAACGCAATAGCAATACCTGCCTGTGTTTCTTACCGGCCTCCTACTTCGACTCGCGGAACTGTTTAGGCGAAGTGCCCATCACCTGCTTGAACGAGCGGGAAAAGCTGTATTGGTCCAGGTAGCCCATTTCTTCAGCAATTTGTTTGATAGGCGTATTGGTTGCTTTCAGTAATTGGCTGGCTTTCTGAATTTTAAGGGATGTATATAGCTGGATAGGGGAGTAATGCGTTTTCTGTTTGAATAAGGCAGAAAGATAAGATGCCGATACATGTGCTTTTTTGGCCAGTTCATTCAGTGTAAGGTTCTCATGCAGGTGCTCCTTCATAATCAACACACATTTTTCTATAATATTATCCACGCCCTTCTTCATATAATTAAATACCGTCAACCGGAAAGTACCCAGGAAGCTGTAAAAGCGAAAATTGGCGTAAAGCAGGTTCTCCATGTTATCCATCAATTGGAGATGATGCATAATATCCCGGAATTGTGCAACCCGACCTACCAGCGGGGGAGTTGAGTGTTCAATTTTATTCTTGTCTCTTCTTAAATAGGTGTACATCGACTCCCCGATAGTGCCATTAAATCTTACATAATAAATACTCCAGTGCGCTGAGGCATCCATCTGCACCAAGGTTTTCCTGGGTAAAATGGCAAAATGGTTGGGCTTGAGTGTATTTTTTTTATTATCTACTTTGTACCAGCCGGTTCCCCCCACACAATATAACAGGATATAATCGGGGTTATTGGGCAGCACTTCTTTGGAAAAGGAGTTCTGTTCAGGAAAAAATGCTATTTCGGTGATATATAGATTTTTCCCAATCGGGTGGGCATCCAGTTTGCTGCGTAAGGCGGCAGGCAACTTCCAATGAGATTGGGCAGTAGTTTCATACAATTGAGTATCTTCTCCCATATTTTCACTCCTTATAATCCAGTTAGTTCAGGTGGACTAAAGTAGCATTTATTATTTTGAAAATAATAATTTATGCTATTCTTTTTATAACAATTAACATTGCCTGAATTTAGGGTTTACATAACCTTTGATTCAGATACTGTTGACATATAAGAGTTTGTAATGCAGCATTTGCCATTAATTGATTTAATCGTCATCCTGGTTTATTTACTGAGCATGGTATTGATCGGGGTGTACTTCTCCAGGAAAAATAAAAATGCGACACAGTTTACAACGGCTTCCGGCACCATACCCGGGTGGGCGCTGGGCCTGAGCCTGTATGCCACCTTTTTAAGCAGCAATACCTTTCTGGGTGTGCCGGGAAAAGCTTTCGGAGGCAACTGGAATGCATTTGTATTCAGCCTGTCCATGCCGGTAGCTGCATTTGTAGCGGTAAAATATTTTGTTCCTTTTTACAGAAGCCATGGTGAAGTGAGCGCCTATACGCACCTGGAAAAGCGATTTGGCCCCTGGGCACGCACATATGCTATGATTTGTTTCATCCTGACCCAGTTGGCCAGGATGGGTTCCATATTTTTTGGTATCGCGCTTACCCTGCAGGCCCTGACAGGGGTGGACATGAAAACCATCATGATCATAACCGGTATCTGTATAATCGTGTACACCGTAATGGGAGGAATGGAAGCGGTGATATGGACAGAAGTGGTGCAGGGGATCATTAAAACCCTGGGCGCCTTCATCGTTCTTTATATCATTCTCAGCGAGATGGACGGCGGAATAAGTGATATATACCGGATAGGGATGGCCGAAAACAAATTTTCGCTGGGAAGTTACAGCCTGACAGACTTCAGCAGTCCTACCTTCTGGGTCATTTTCCTGTATGGTTTCTTTATTAACCTGAACAATTTCGGGATGGACCAAAACTATGTGCAGCGATACCATACGGCGCGCAGCCCCAAAGAAGCTGCCAGGAGCGTTTGGTTGTGCGTATACTGGTACCTGCCCGTTTCTTTGTTGTTTTTTGTCATTGGCACGGCACTCTACGCCTATTTTGCAGAGAACCCCGCGCTGCTGGAAACCGTAAAACAACAGGTAGCTGCCGAAAAAAACGTTGATATTAATACTTTGAAGCCGGAAGATTATGGTGATAAGATCCTGCCCTATTTTATGGTAGCAAAAGTACCCAAAGGATTGGTCGGGCTGATCATAGCCGCCATCCTTTCTGCTGCCATGAGTACCATCAGCAGCGGCATGAACAGTTCGGCAACCGTATTCCTGAAAGATATTTACCAGCGGTACTTCAACCCTAATCCTTCCCCTAAAAAGGAAATGACAATTCTGTACACAGTAACCGCCCTTACCGGTATACTCTCTATTATTTTTGGCATTGCCCTGATAGGTGTAAAGAGCATCCTCGATATCTGGTGGGAACTCTCCGGCATTTTTGCGGGTGGTATGCTGGGATTGTTTTTGCTGGGCATGGTGGCCAAAAAAGCAAAAAACGCGGAAGCAATTGTCGCTACCATCATCGGCATCCTGGTGATCATATGGATGTCGTTGTCCAAACATTTTCCGGAAAGCATGCAACACCTTAAGAATCCCCTGCACGTAAATATGACCATCGTGGTAGGCACGCTTACCATTTTCCTGGTGGGACTATTGGCTACCAGGTTCAGACGAAAACAGGTTAAATAGCAATAACATCTTAAACGACAATAAATAGTAAATTATGTCCAGAAAGTTTGTACCGGTGATGATTACACCATTTACTCCCCAGGCGCAGATAGATTATGAAATGCTCAAAAGACTGATCGACTTCTACCTGGCTGCCGGTGTAAAGGGGTTATTCGCCAACTGTCTTTCAAGCGAGATGTACAGCATCAGTGACGACGAAAGAATTGAGCTGACCAGGGCCGTGGTAAAACATGTTAATGGCAGAGTACCGATAGTAGCCACCGGATCTTTCGGAGAAACAATCAAGGATAAAGCGGAGTTCACTAAAAGAATACACGATACCGGCATCGACTCTGTTGTATTGATCACCAGTCATTACGCAAAAGTAGAAGAGCCGGATGATGTATTGCTGAAGAACTTCGATACCATGCTGAAACTAACCGGCAATATTCCCCTCGGTCTCTATGAGTGTCCTGCTCCCTATAAAAGGCTGGTAAGCCCCAAGGTGTTGAAAACCCTGGTGTCTACCGGACGCATGTTTTATCATAAGGACACCTGTTGCAATGAACAGCAGGTAAAAGAAAAACTGGAAATCCTGAAGGGATCATCCATGCAATTCTACGATGCCCATACCCCCCATGGTGTTTCCTCAATGAAGGCCGGCGCGGACGGCATGTCTGCCATTTCCGGCAACTTTTACCCGGAAATACTGGTATGGCTATGCGAAAACGTGGACGATGCCGGTAAGCAGGAACAGGTGAACTGGATACAGGAGGAACTCACAAAAGTAGACCCTCTCATCCATCATGCCTACCCGATGAGTTCCAAGTTCTTTCTCCAGTTGAGAGGGCTGCCCATTCATACTATCAGCCGGGCGCATCCGCTGGAAGCTACTCCACAGCAAAAAGCGACGCTGCACAAAATATTCGATACTACCAAAACATGGTTTGAGAAACTGAAATTGAAGGAAGTGTTGTACGAAGACATGGTTTCGTAACCCGGTGAACCGGTCAACTTATTTTAAGTACATATAAACTACAGAAATGAAATTTAATAAAACGATGATAACTTTTTCCCTGTTGGCAGGCACGGTGCTGATGTCTTGTGGCGGAGGGGAAACCCAAAAAAGCGAAAGCGCGGCAAACAACCCGCCGGCTATCGAAACCGGCTTTTTTACAGAAGACGGTGTTCCCGTTCCGGAAGTACATGCTTCTACCGTACTTCAACTGAACAACGGGGAAATAATAGCCGCCTGGTTTGGTGGTAAAAAAGAAGGTACCGATGATGTGGGCATCTTCCTGGTGAAAGGCAAACCCGGCGCCTGGGGCGAACCCAAAGAAATATCCAAAATAAGGGAAGATGCTCACTGGAACCCGGTGCTGGCGTTATCCCCTGACGGAAAAATCATCCTCTTCTTCAAAGTAGGCAAAAAAATCCCTACCTGGGAAACCTGGTATATACAATCTGAAGACAAAGGCAACACCTGGTCTGAAGCAAAAGAACTGGTAACAGGAGACAAAGGCGGCCGCGGTCCGGTAAAAAACAAACCTATTATCCTGTCCGACGGCAAATGGATAGCCGGCGCCTCTCATGAAGAGGGGCCCTGGGAGGCTTTTGCCGACATCAGCACCGACAATGGTATTACCTGGAAAGCTACTCCATACCTTACACTCGACAGAAAGAACTTTAATGGTAAAGGAATCATTCAGCCCACCCTTTGGGAATCCGCTCCCGGCAAGGTACACATGCTTTTAAGAAGCACCAACGGCGCCATCTACCGGGCGGATTCGGAAGACGGAGGACTCTCCTGGTCAGCGGCCTATAAAACAGATATGCCCAACCCCAATAGTGGTATTGACCTTACCAAACTGGATGATGGTACACTCGTGCTCGCCTACAACCCTGATACTGCCAACTGGGGTTCCCGAAGTTCCCTGTCGCTGGCACTGTCATTTGATAACGGCGCTACCTGGCCGAAAGAACTGAACATTGCCCATGACGACAGGCAGCCTGGTGAGGGTGAAAGACGCCCTGAGTTCTCCTACCCGGCAGTTATCCATGATGGTGACAACATCGTGGTGACCTATACCTGGAACCGAAAAAAAGTGGCTTACTGGATCGGCACAAAAGAGGCATTGATAAACGCGGCCAAAGACAGAAAATAATGGTAAGCACCCAATGGTAATAACCAGGTCATTGGAATAAATAAGTCTGTAAGCAAAGGAATGGGGTTGTATGGAAAATACCGGCAACCCCATATTTTTATTCTAAACAAAAGTTTCGCCAACACATCTAAATCTTCAAACATGAAATTCTCAACCCTTTTCCTCACCCGCATGTTGCCCGTGGGGCTTGCTTTTGGCACAGCCTGGGCGGTCCGCGGACAAATAGGGCATGAATATGGCGCCACCTGGGCAGCCGCCATCGGCATCCTTACCGCTATTGCCTTATCCGGCAGGGAAGACTGGTATAAACGATTACCCATAATAGTGGTATTGGGCGCTATTGCCTGGGGGGCAGGCGGCATGATCAGTTATGGAAAAATAGTCGGGTACAGCCATGCGCCTGATCTGCTGAATACCGGTTATGGAATGCTGATGCTTACGATTGTAGGCGGTTTGTATGGGTTTATGGGCGGCGGAATCGTGGGGTTGACTTTAGAATCAACGCCGGCACGTAAAGTAGACTGGGCTTCCCTGTTTACTCAAATGGCCGGCGGCGGCTACCTGTTCTGGGGAACATTTATTCATCAACTGGAATGGTTTATGACGCCTCCCCGCTCTGAGCTATGGGCAGCCTGCATGGGTGCATCACTGGCTTTGGGATGGTATATATACCGCAACGGATATACCCGTGCATTACGCACTGCCTGGTACAGCTCCCTTGGCGCCGGTTTTGGCTTCGGCTTTGGTGTATTCCTGCAACGCGCCGGTCATGCGTCCGGTATTAAATTCAACTGGTGGAATGTAATGGAATATTCCATAGGTTTCTTTTCCGGACTTGGACTGGCATTCAGCCTCTTCACCCGGAAGTGGCCGAAAACAGTGGCGCCGGATAAAACATCCAACTTATTCGGCTGGATATTCCTGCTGGTATTACTTCCCGTAATCAACCTTATAGAAGCGGTACAGTTTGAGAAGCTGGTAAAACAGGGCGCTTCATTGAATGCTGCTGATACAGAACAGTTCGCATCCTCCTGGATACTTACCGCCTGGATACTTTCCGTTCTTTTCGCCATCGCATTGAGCTATTATTATAAGCCCGGCAAACTCAACGGTTCAAAAAACAAAACCATAGGGTTCACCCTGCTCTATCTCACCTGGTATATACTCATCAGTAATATAATCAGCGCTACCTGGTTGCACAGCAAATTTGACTCGCAGCACCTGTACTGGGTAAACCTGCTGGTGATCGCCATTATACTATTCAAAGACAAAACCGTTTCGGTGTCGTTTGAAGAAGAAGCTGACAGCGACAGGCGGTGGAAGGCACATCTTGTCAAATGCTGGGGAATAGCGCTGTTGATCATCCTGCTGGCTGCCAGTCTTGCTATCACATTCAGCTACAGCCACCGAGGTGCGCAACTGAGGTTTGAGTAAGGGAGATACTGTCACTGGTATTCAGCAACTCTCAGGTTCTGTATTAACGGTATTTTTACGCTAATTAACCCTTCAGAATATATTGCTCGATGAATGTGCCTCTTGTGAGGATTAAACAATAACAATACTGCAGGACTACCCCTAGCTTAATGGTGAATAGCTGATATTCCTGAAGAAAGAAGCATTCCCTATAAGAGGCCCTCACAGGGTTATAAACTGCTGATAATAGATGAAGCTCAATACAACCAGGGCTTAACAAAAATACTGTTAAGCGGTATTTAACCCTGCTCAGTAAAGTGTTTGCAGGATATAAGCGCAGGGGATATAGTGAAAGCAGGATAAAACAAAAATCCCTGCTGCATTTGAGGCAGAATGCCGGTTACTCCCGGTATATTTTCTTTATGGCTAATCGCCTTACCGCCAGCACGCTTAAATGCGTTTTCTTTTGCTGACTGCCGGCACAATAGCCTAGTAATACTTCATTATTTACAAAATGCATAGCAGTATAACAATACCAGCCATCGGGGTCTGTTTCAATATCGCGAACATATTGCCAGGTGTTGCCTTCATCTTTTGAAACAGCGATCGTTAACGGTGTCCGTTTGCCTTTCATAACAGGGTCATCGCCTCCATTATTATTCCAGACCATCAGTAAATCGCCTGTTGAGGAAATACGCTGAATGGTTGCCGGTGAAAGCGGAGACCTGATATCAGTAGCCACGCCGGGACTCCATGTTTGCCCCTTATCTTTTGAGTATGATTTGTATTGTACACCGCCGCCGGTACGGATTATCATCATGATATCACCGTTCATTAATTCAACCACTCCGGGCTCCTGGAAGGTTACATTATCCGGATTAGCTATTGCAGGACTGGAAGTCCAGGTTTTACCGTTATCATCCGAATAATAACTATACAATACCGCATCATTATGCCATTTACCTTCTTCCGGCGTCTGGTGCAATGCCACCGCCATTAATAAACGCCCGTTGTTCAGTTGTATCACACGGTCATTGTTCAGCACAAAATAACCCTGCCTGTCTGTAATGCAGGGAACCGGTTCGCTCCAGGTTTGCGCTTCATCTGTTGAAATACGCATCATGGGTATACAATCAGACTGAGAATTTTTTCTCAGGTAAAAAAGCGCGATATGGCCGGTCTGCAGGCGCAGCAGCGAAACAGACATCACATTCATCAACCCTTCATTTTCTACCACCACCTTGTCATCCGTACTCCATGTTTTTCCTCCATCTTTTGACTCGCGGCTTGTGAGCCTTGCCGTTGCATGATCGCTGCCTGACTCTCCATAATACCGGCTGTAAACAAGAAGTATGCTCCCATCTTTTAAGGAAATAAAATCACCTTCGCTGTTTCTCGGGTTATCCGGACCCGGATCAATTTTCATTACCGTTGGAAAACTGTTTGCAGAAGTGTGGCTGGTTTTGTATCCCATATGCAGCGTTGCTGCCAGGAACATTAAAAAATAAGCTTTCTTCATGGACTTTTCTCTTTCAGTAAACCCAATCTGGAACAGGAGCCGCCCCCTCCACTTTAAATGGAAGACCTGTATTGGTCGTGGCCACAAGTATTTGCCTGCCCCGTTACTCCTTCAGCTTGTGCTTAAAGGCTTTCTCAAATTTTTCCATCTTGGGTTTGATCACATAATAACAATAAGGGGCCTTACCATTCAACTTATAGTAGTTTTGATGATAGTCTTCTGCCGGATAAAAATTTTTGAAAGGCTCAACAGCCGTTACAATAGGTTTTGCGAACGCGCCGCTTTTGTCCAGTTCCGTTTTATAATGCTCCGCTTTTTCCTTTTGCTGTTCATTGTGATAAAATACCACGCTCCGGTATTGTGGTCCCACGTCATTTCCCTGCCGGTTGAGCGTAGTAGGGTCATGGGTTTGCCAGAACACTTCCAGCAGTTCATCATACGAGATGACCTTAGGATCATATACAATTTCTATGGCTTCCGCGTGCCCGGTATTTTTTTCGCAAACTTGTTCATACGTAGGGTTCTTTACATGCCCACCGCTGTATCCGCTGGTTACTTTTAGTACGCCTTTCAACTGCTGGAAAACAGCCTCGGTACACCAAAAGCAACCATTGCCCAGGGTAGCAATTTCGGTACCTTCTGCAAGTACCCGGATCTGAGATTCGGTATCCATGGTATTTTTTGTTGAGTTTTTCTTTTGCGCACAGGAAGACAAGGTACACATCATTAAAGCGATAAATAAAAGTCCGTTTAGCCGGATCAGATGAAAACCCAAATGCTTCATATGCAGAACACAAAATTAGGTAAGCAACTTACGAAATTTTTGCAGTTCGGAGATCTCCGCAGGTGTTAGTGTTTCGTTATTGTCATAGCGGGCTTTTAAAAAAAGAACTCTTTTGTGTTGGGGGTATTTCACTAAAATATCGTTGATCAGCGTGCCTGTTGTTTCATCTTTGGTATACAGGGGTGCAGGCGCCGGCAGCGTGGATTTAAAGCGGGTCGGTTTTTTCTTTATGATCGCCTGCAGCGTAATAAGCTTTTTTTCAGGGATGGTTTTTACTTCCGCTGCTTTAAAGTATAACCCTTCCAATTGCTTTTTACTTAATCCTCCCCGCTCCTGGTACTGAAACAGCAAGCTTTTAATAAATGCGGAGTGTGGTTTTGCCTCCTGCACCGTTGTCAAAAGGTCCAGTACGATGTCCACATCCGGCTTCTTTTTCTGCATCATGTATCAATATTTTATAGAATCATCCAAACAAACAATCACTTTAAAATAATTTTTAATTTTTAAACTTTTTATTTTATTTTTATTACCGGCTTTGCCGTTTTCTGAAAATTTTCTCCTGTCCTCCTAAAAAACCTGCTACAGGCTTTGAAGTGATCCTTTGAAATATGCTGTTGCAAATCTAAAGATTCAGATTAGTCGTACGATGATTATCAATGGAAAGGTAACAAACTGAACTATGTCCGGTTTAATGACTGGCGTTCTATTGCGTTAAATCTTCATCAAAAATACGATTATGAAACAGTTTAAACATTTGATGCCAGTTCTGGCAGCAGCACTGCTTATGTTAAGTTGTACAAAAGAAGGTCCCGAAGGGCCACAAGGTCCGCAAGGAAATCCGGGCCCACAAGGCGCTGCCGGGGCGACAGGTGCTGCCGGTGCAACGGGACCTGCCGGTACAGCCAATGTTATTTATAGCGCCTGGCTCAGCTTTCAGCAGGCACAGCGGGATTCAACCATTGACAATTCCAAATTAAAGGTCAACCATATCCCTGCCGCCCAACTGACCCAGGCAATTATTGATAACGGTGTGGTATTGGTCTATATCCGGTTTCTTACCAGCGTAATGCAACTACCTTACACCAGCTATGCAGGAAGCAAGGCCAATACGGTTAGTTTCCTTCCCAAACCCGGAAGGATCTTCGTTACCCGCTTTACACATGATAATTCCGGGAGCCTCGGCTTTGGTGCGGTACAGTTCCGGTACATCCTGGTACCGGGTGGGGTAGCCGCCGGACGCTATGCCGCAGAAACAGAAAAGAAACTAACAATAAACGGAGGGACCTATACGGTATCTCAACTAAAAGCTATGTCTTACGACCAGGTAAGCGCTCTGCTGAATATTCCCGAATAACCGGGAATATTCTCTTTTATCTCAGCTTATATGGTGCACAGGGGTGTACAACCTGCCTCATCGTATACCGTTTATTTCCGGTTCAACGATTGTCAGCACTTGTTTTACAATTCAGGGGACAAATGTTATATTTATGAAGGCAAATGCGATCTCATGTCGGGCCGGAAGTATATCCAGAGAAAGAAGCTGCCGGATGGCTCCACAGGAAAACTTATATACGCCTGCAGGCAGGATTACAGGATTTTGACATGCCCGAAACTATAATGAAAGATAACGGCTTGTATTCCCTGTATTCTCTAATTTGTATTAATAAACATTCAAATTGCAATTATGAAAAGACTCAGGTATTTGCTGTTGGGGATATTCCCTGTTGTTGTGTTTACAGCTACCTTATCGTCCTGCAAAAAAGATAAGCCTGAGCCGGCCACACTTGTGGGTCTTTGGGAGGGTAAGTATAGTGAAGCGGAGTTATATCCCATCAACGGATATATGTTTCTTTTCCGTGGGGATGGTACGGTTAGGGTATTCAATGGTACGGATACTACAAATCAGGCAGTTGGCCGCGCCGAAGGCATCTATTCGATACTCGGTTCCACGGTCACGACCAAATACACCTATGTCGGTGTCGGTGGCACTACATTCTCTACCAGGTCAACAGTCAATACCCGGTTTACTTTCCAGGAAGGCACCTGGGGAGCAGGGGAGAACACTTCCGGCAGGGGCAAATTTTTCCTCGTTAAGCAGTAAGTACTTTCCTCACAATGCATCGACGATTAAGCACTTCTCAATAAGAGCTTCCAATGACCTTTGTACTTACAAAGGAGATATTCTTAAATATATGATTACATATAGGTTGAGTTCATGAAAATCAACGACTTGTAAAAAAGATAGTTGTTCCTGAATATCCAGGTTGTAAAGGTTGTGTAGCAATAAACCAGGATAATGCAAAAGAAAAGTTATAGTACTACAGGTGGGTGTTGTCAGCGTATAATATGGCCGGGTATACCTCTACTTTGGTATGGTTTTTTACACATATAGTGTCAGTTGACTTTTATTAATTCACACTTAAAAGGATTGTTTATGATCAGGAATGCACACACTGACGAAATGACTACCCTGTCCGGGTGTATAAATAAGCTTATACAGGAGGGATACAGGGATGAATTGAAACCGATGGATAATGGTATGACATTGGTATCATCCGGCAAGCTTTATAAACCGGAAGATGTAAAGATTACGAATTTTTACCGCTTTGAGGGCGCCAGCAACCCCGATGACAACGCAATACTGTATGCTATTGAAGCCAATGACGGCATAAAAGCGACGATCACAGATGCTTACGGCGCTTATGCAGATGAGCGGATAGGAAAATTTATAGTAGCGGTAGAAGAAATAGAAAAAAAGACGGCAAGCTAGTGTCCCCTGCTCCGGATATACAGGTAAAACATCAGGATCAGCAGCAGGATGATGATAGTGGTTACTACCGGGATCATCAGGTTGATGGGCTTTTTATTTTTCTTTCTGCGTTTGGACAACTTTTTTACCAGTTGCCGGTTTAACTCATTCATTACTACCGGCAACCTTGTTCTATCTTTTACGGATTCAAGCCCTTCCAGCGCATCGCTGTCAAAGTCAGAATCAATCAGCAGTTTTTCGATTTCATGCCGCTCCTCTTCAGACACGTTGCCCTGCAGGTACTCCAGCAGTTTTTGCTGGTCTATCCCGTCCGACTCCGATAATATGTCTAAAAGATCCTTGTTCATATGTGTACTGCTATTTTTTTACAGCATTGAGTTTCTTTTCAATGATATTTTTCAGGTTTCTCTTGCCATTCTGTATATAACTTTTTACCTGCAGCAATGAATACCTGGTTAATGAAGCGATATCATTATAGGATTTTTTTTGCAGGTAAAACAGCTCCACACATTTCTTTTGGTCTTCATTCAGTTCGTTCAGGGCTTCGCTCAGCATTTCCAATGTGGTGTCTTTTCTCTGGTGAGCCAGTTTGCCTTCGCTTTCGCCGGGGTTGTCTACCAGCATTTTTTCCGTAACCGGAACAGGAGTCTTGTTCCTGTCGCGTAGCTGCATGAGGCAATAATTCCTGGCGATCATATAAATCCAACTCTTAAAATACGTTACCGGATATTTTTGCAGCTCGGCAATCGCTTTTAAAAATATCTGCTGAACGGCATCTTTCGCTTCTTCTTCATCTTTCAGGTATTTCATACACACACCATACAACAATAACGTATATCGTTGCATTAAAATACCCAGCCATTCATTATTCCTGTCCCTGTAAAAATTATCCAATAAGCCGGCATCCGTTATATGGTGGTACTGAGAATATGTCACTCGTTTTGTAAAGCTTTATCTTACAGATGCTTTTCTTAGCGGATTCCATATAAACATCCGCTATTTTAACAAATAATAACCAGGTTACCGGTTGCCAAAGTTCTCTTTATAAAACGATATCGCTTCTTCAATGATCTTCAGTGCGGTAGCCTTATCCTGGAACTCGTTTACGCTTACCGTTTTATTTTCCAGTTTTTTATACTCTTCAAAGAACTGTCTCAGTTCACTGAAAAAGTGCTTGGGCATTTCTTCAATATTGTTGATGTAGTTTACACCGGGATCATTGTTGCCCACAGCTATGATCTTGTCATCAGCATCACCGCTGTCGATCATCTGCATCACGCCGATCACTTTTGCCTCCACCAGACACAAAGGCTGGATGCTTACACTGCTGATCACGAGAATATCCAGGGGATCCTTGTCATCCCCATAGGTCCGCGGTATAAAGCCATAGTTTACCGGGTAATAAAAAGAAGAATAGATCACCCTGTCGAGTTTCAGTAACCCGCTGGGTTTGTCAATTTCGTATTTCTGACGGGAGCCTTGCGGAATTTCTATTACCGCGTTCACTATTCTCGGCGCATTGTCTCCTGTATTGATCCCGTGCCAGGGGTGTAAAACTGTCTGCATAGAATTTAAAGTAAGTTTATAAACTGCGGCGTTTTGAATACCGGGTTATTGATCAGGCAATGATTCCAGTGCATCATCGCCGGTGAAAGTATATTTGAAGTCGACCCACCACTCTCCCTCAACCCTCACGAGCTTCAATTCATTCTCTTTGTTTTTGTAAGAGTTGGAGTAAATGATCAGCATGGTGCTGTCGTTTAGCGACTCGGTTTTCGTTATGCGGATACTGGCATTTTTATATTCGTCTTTCTCCTGCTTGCTTTTTTCAGCAAAACTTTTTTCATGTTCCCGAAAAAGGCTTTCGTTGTCTTCGTTCGGCAGCACAAAAGTTTTCGCTTTTGTCATATCCCCGTCAAGAGCAAATCTTATGAAGTCCGTACCCGCTTCAATAGGATCGTCCGGTTTCTGATAATTGCCGCTGTTGCATGCTGAAACAAATATAATAAGGAAGATAAACGGGATAGCACTTTTAAACATCTTGTTTATAATTGATTGAGTGCAAAGTTAAATACAAATCGTCTATCAGAAGCCGGTTCTTCCATCCCTCACTTTCACCTTTTTCTTTCCGGAGTTTTTTTTCTCCCACTCTTCCACCTCCCTGGGTTTTTCCACTGCTTTTTTTTCTTCAGATCCCGCTTTGGCGGTTATCAGGTTTTTCTTATCCAGTTGTCCGAAAAAATAATTCTCCTGCCGGATAATAAATCCTGTGCCGGGTTCATAATATTTCCACGTGCCGTGCGCTACGGTGGCCACTTCCAGTTTAATGATTTTGGTCTCCCATTTATCCGGCACTTCCGGGTCAGGAACCTCCAGGGTATCATAGGGGTTTTCGGGATTGGTAGCACGCCAGCTTTCTTCTCTTAACAGATCCCCCATTTTAGTATAGTATTGCTGCTTCCCGTCTTTTTCACCCCACTTATAGTTTTCAATAGCGATAAGGTCTCCGGAAAGGGAATACACCCGCCATATACCATCCTTCCTGCTATCCTCATAAAAACCTTCTTCTTCATAACCGGGCTCTCCGCGGAGTTCTTCCACTTTTACCACCCATGGACCCTGCTTTTTATCATTCGCATCCACCCTGTTCAGCGTATCTCCCTTTATGGAAATAATGTAATTTTTCCACTGGGCTTTTAATGAAAAACTGGCAAGCAGTAAAACAGATATAAATAAGCTGCGCATAGTAGATGTTTTAACCAAAAACAAGCGTAAAATACCAACAATAATGCCAGTTAAAGTTAGCACTTTTTATGCCGGGCATATGTTAATTTACTAAGGGTCAACCTTTGATAGCGCTTATTCAGGTAGTTTATTGTGCCGGGTGGCGGCAAATAGCCGAACACCCCTATAAAATTGATGCAGGTTTAATTTAGCTTGATTTCCAGCAGTTTTGGCCATCTTTTGCCGGTCACAAATATTCTGCCCGTAGCGGGATCCCAGGCAATGCCATTCAGTACAGCACCCTCTTCCACCGCCTGTTTATCAATATTGATATTTACCAGTTTTTTCAATGCGTCTTTGAAATTCAGCACCCCGGTAACAAAACCGGTGGAAGGATCAATCTTCAGGATATGATCTTCACCCCATTGATTGGCATATACATACCCGTCGATATACTCCAGCTCATTCAGCTTGTTTACCGGGCCGGCATTGCTGTTTACATTCAGTACTTTCTGCAACCTGAAATCGCCGGGTCGTAAAAAATATAACTTATCGGTCCCGTCACTAATGATGAGGTTAGTACTGTCGTGCGTAATCCCCCAACCTTCGTTCGGCCAGTATTCCCTTCTTACCAGCTTCATGTCTTTCAGTGTATAGATCAATATCATATGTTCCTCCCAGGTAAGCTGGTAAATGGTATCATTCAGTATGGTAACGCCTTCACCAAAAAGAGACGCTTCCAGGTCTATTCTTTTTTCCACCCTGCCCGTTTTCAGATCCACTTTCCGCAAACTGGACTCCCCTTTCTGCCCGGTTCCTTCATACAACTGATTATTATGAAATACCAGCCCCTGCGTGAAAGCATTTGTATCATGCGGATAAATATTCAACACCTGGTAACCCACGTTTACCGGCGGGGGTATGGCACTTTTTGCCGGAATGTCAGAAGGAGTGTAATCTGAGGAATTATTGTTGCCATTGCAGGCAAGAAAAGCCAGGATTACCAAGAGGGAACCAATTCTTTTGGGAAAATATCTCATAGCTGCAAAAATAAGGTTTCCAAACATTTTGTTTGGCTTTGCTGCTTTCTACGTCGCCGGAGGCGACAAAAACCTTGTTTGAGGCGAGGACGCCTCAAACAGCGACGTGCGGGGACGCCTCAAGCAGCAGAACGTATTTTGTTTCCTATCTATATTTCTGCCGATACCAATGCTTCGTATATTTAGGTAGTAAAATTTGATATGAGAATAACTTTATTGCTTTTTATCTGCCTAACGCAAATGCTGTGCAGCTATAGCCAGCAGTTTGGCGGTATCCCTTCTTCTTTAAAATGGCAACAGATCAATTTACCGCAGGCAAGGATCATTTTTCCCAAAGGGCTGGAGCAGGAAGCCGCAGGCACTGCAGACGTCATTCGCTATGCAGACAGCAGTACTGCGGCTACGATCGGGGCGGCAAAGAGAAAGATCAATATAGTATTACAAAACCAGACAACCGTAGCCAATGGGTATGTAGGACTGGCGCCCTGGAGGAGCGAGTTTTTTTTGACACCCCAGTTTAACAGTTACCAACTGGGCAGCCTGCCCTGGGTGCAAAGCCTGGCCTTGCATGAATACAGGCATGTGCAACAGTATATGAATTTCAGGAAGGGGTTATCTAAAGTCGCCTATTACCTGTTGGGAGAAGAAGGGCAGGCGCTCGCCAATAATGCGGCGATACCCGACTGGTTCTTTGAAGGAGACGCGGTTTTCCAGGAGACAGCGCTGAGTGACCAGGGACGTGGAAGAGTTCCGGCTTTTTTTAATGACTACCGGGCATTATGGGAAGGCAATAAAAAATACTCCTTTATGCAACTGCGTAACGGCTCGCTCAAAAACTTTATACCGGATCATTACGCCCTGGGTTACCTGCTGACGGGCTATGGAAGAGAAAAATACGGACCGGATTTTTGGGCGGAGGTTACGGATGACGCGGCCCGTTTCCGGGGAGTATTCTACCCTTTTCAAAAAGCAGTGAAAAGGCATGGCGGTATCCGGTACAAAACCTTTGTAAAAAACGCCTTTGATTATTACCGGGAACACCCCGGTACCCGGACAGAAAACCAGGAAGGCGAAACAGGAACGTTTATTACCCCATTAAAAAAGAAATATGTTACGGATTATACATTACCGCATTCTGTAGGGAATGACTCCGTACTGGTATTGAAAAGAACTTACAGGAATATTGCCGCATGGTACTGGCTGGTCAACGGTAAGGAGTACAGGATACGGGCCAAAGATATAGCGCTGGATGATTATTACTCCTATGCCTCGGGAAAGATCGTGTACACCGCCTATGAACCTGATGTCCGCTGGAATCAGCGGAACTATAGTGTCATCAGGGTATTGGATGTACATACCAAAGAAGAGAACACCATTACCAGGAAGAGTAAATATTTCTCACCGGATATTTCAGCGGATGGAAAGCGGGTAGCTGCCGTTCAGTATTTACCCGATCAATCCACGGCCCTGCACATACTGGATGCCACTGATGGAAGACTGCTGCAACAGGTGCCTTCCTCTAACCCGGGTATGGTTTTTACCTACCCTAAGTTTTACAGGGACAACAACCTGGTGGCCTGCCTGAGAAACCGGGAAGGGCAGATGTGTGTGGCCATTATTGATATTCAGACGGGGCTTTTTCACAATCTTACCTCCTGGAGTTACGAAATAAAAGCTTATCCCATGGTGAAAGGAGATACCGTCTATTATTCGGCAAGTAGTGGATATTTTGACGATATCTACGCAATAGATATTACATCGGGAAATCGTTTCAGGCTGACCAGTGAGTCCATGAGCGCCTATCAGCCAACCGTAAGCGACAATGGAAAATTGCTATGGAGCAGTTTTTCGTCCAATGGATACCGGTTAAAGCAAAAGCAACTGATGCCGGATAAATGGGAGCCGCTTATGAGCCTTGCCGTCATCCAGTCTCCTGACCTGTACCTGCCGCAGGCGCTGCAGCAGGATGGAGGCGATGCGCTGCATAAATTGTCTCCGGGGAACTATGATATAAAACGGTACAGAAAAATAACTGCCCCCTTCAATTTCCATAGCTGGCGGCCGTATTATGAACAGCCGGATTGGTCGCTTACGGTATATGGGCAGAACATACTCAACAATTTTCAATCGAGCCTTTACTACAGTTTTAATGAAAACGAATATAGTCATACAACCGGCTTCAGCGGCCTGCTCGGCGCCTGGTATCCCTGGGTAACCGGTGGTGTGTCCTATGCGGTTGACAGGAACGCAGTAAGCAATAACAGGCATATCTACTGGAATGAACTCAATGCCAACCTCGGACTGCAATTACCTTTGAATTTTACCAGGGGTTTGTGGCATAAAAACCTCACATTAACCTCTACCGTACACACGCTGCAGCAATCCGTCACCGGTGTGTATAAGGATAGCATCAGGAGCAATCCCTTCCAGTATATACAGGCTTCTGCCAGTTGGAACAGCCAGGTGCAAACAGCCAGGCAACATATCTATCCCCGGTTGGCGCAGAGTTTTTTGGTCCGATACCGGCAGTCAATATCCGAATATACGGCCAGTCAGTTGTTGGTGTCGGGCAGCCTGTACCTGCCGGGAATAACTCGAACGCATAACCTGGTTCTAAGCGGGGCTTACCAGCAACGGGATACAGCCAACCAATATCGCTACACCAACAGTTTTCCTTTCGCAAGGGGGTATGGCGGCAATGTGGAAAGCCACCAGATGGGTAAATGGGCAGTCAACTATCATTTTCCTTTGTTTTATCCGGATTGGGGTTTTGGCAACCTGGTATACTTTATGCGTATCAGGGGTAATTTATTTTTTGATTATGCCTACGTCCGCGACCCGGTTTTTCATGACCTGAACTCGTTCAGGAGTATGGGCGGAGAATTATTCTTCGATACCAAATGGTGGAATCAGCAACCGGCAAGTTTTGGTATCCGCTACAGCTATCTGCCCGATTATTCCAAAGCCGGCTTAGGAGCACCTCATAGTATTGAATTTGTGTTACCGGTAAATCTTATAACGCCTTAGCTATGCGATACCTCCTGCTTTTAATTCTATCAGTAACCATTAAGGGAGCTTTTTCACAAAACGGCATTGTAGTATTTCAATCTGACTTCGGGCTGAAAGACGGCGCCGTTGCTGCTATGAAAGGCGTTGCCAACAGCGTGTCAGGGAATCTCAAATTGTACGACCTCACTCATGAGATACCAACCTACAATATCTGGGAAGCGGCTTACCGGCTTGAACAAACCGTCAGGTATTGGCCGGCAGGCACTGTTTTTGTATCGGTGGTTGATCCCGGTGTGGGAACAGAAAGAAAGTCTGTGGTATTAAAAACAAAATCCGGTCACTTTGTTGTAACACCCGACAACGGAACGCTTACCTTGGTAGCCGCTTCATTGGGAATTGATACGCTGAGGGAAATTGATGAGGCAGTGAACAGGCGAAAAGACGAACGCCAATCCTATACTTTTCATGGCCGCGACGTATATGCCTATACGGCGGCAAGACTGGCGGCAGGAGTTATCCGCTTTAATCAAGTGGGGAAACAACTGCCCAATACCGTGGTAAACATCCCATATCAAAAAGCAGGGACAGAGGGTAGCCTGCTAAAAGGAACCATACCCATACTGGACGTACAATACGGCAACATCTGGACAAATATTGACAGGGAACTTTTAAAAAGCATGAATGTACAGTATGGTACAAAGCTGCAGGTAACGATCTTTTACAAAGACTCACTGACTTATGAAGGTCGTATGCCTTTTGTTCCGACCTTCGGAAGCGTTGAAGAAGGGGAGCCACTGGCTTACCTCAATAGTTTGTTACAACTTTCATTTGCGCTGAATATGGAGAGTTTTGCAGACAGATATCATATTAAGAGCGGCGCCGACTGGAAAGTGGTGGTGAAGGTTGCGGAAAAATGAATTGCTCTCACTATAATGGTCCCAGGATTCGGGACCGAATAAACAAGCATAGGCAGTGACTGGCATGTCCCCACTGGCGGGGTCGCAATTCTGAATATCAGCAAACTTTTGAGGAGAAAACACTCAAACTACTGTTGTTAATCAGAAAATTAATTATAAAGCGAAAAATTGAACTTTTATTGCGGCATTTGTTTATCCCTGATTTTGCCGCAATGAGAATAGTTCACACCGAAGGTAAATACACCCATTTCGTAGATTTATTTTTGCCATTCAGGTAGCTGCTGCTTTGTTCCCCTGTTGCGGTTGCAAGATCAGGTAGTTATGGTAAAGCCCCGTGCATTGGATCAGAGTACTTTACGGGGAAATACTTCCTGAAACGGGGAAATATCTTTAAATTATGGAAAACATAGCATAGCAGCAATGCTTACGCAAACATCGCTCAGTTGAGAAAATGGATGATGTAAAGGTCTGCCGCTTCTAACGATAGCTAGTGTAATAACATTTTTCAAACAGATACTAAAATGTTCCAATGCTATTTAAAAAAATTTTACCCCTGGTGCTGGCATTATACTCCTGCAATACAAGCCAACCTGAAACCTATGCCATTAAAGATTTCAGGAAAACACTTCAACCGGGCTTAATAAAAGCCGTTAATAACGGCATCGTTTCCTGGGACTCTACCTTCCAGTACATCGCGACGGATAATGAACTACGGCAGTTGGCCTCTTCCGAACACCCTATTATCCGGGCAATCGCGCTGCACGAAATGTTAGTAAGAAATAAAGCTGACCATTACAACATTGTTAAAGATAACCTGGCTGATACGGCTATTATAGCGGTGGATCGCGGAGAATTCGGCTGGGCATTTGAAACGGTTGCAGATCACCTGATAGAATGGGCATACTGGAACACAAAGGAAGAACTCGATGAAACCATCCGGCTCGTAGTCAGCAAACACAATTATTTACAATCAGCTTATCTTATACTGCCCGGTCTGGAGCCGCAGGAAGAACTTTATCCTTTCATAAAAGATATGGCAACCCGCCCCAGGAAACTGTCCGGGGATGGCTATGAAATGGGATTCAGGGATATTGAGTATGCTTTAAAAGCACTGGCAAAATTTAAAAAGCAGGAGGATATACAGACAATCAATCAGGTTATCAAACAAAACCACGGCTTCCTGACCTACAATACCCTGGAGCTGATCCGGGACTTCCCGGACACCAGCTATTTTGAAATCCTGCAACGATATCACCGTTATTCCTTTTACCAGTTTTCCGGATACAGGCGAGGTGGCTTTACCGGATTTCCTGTTGACAATGCAGATCCCGAAGACTTTATTGACGCGCTGTTTGCACAACGGACCGAGAAAAGCGCTTTACTGCTGGACACCATGCTCCTCTATTTAGATCATATAAAGCATATACCGGACCGGGATGGAATTAAGGAAAAACTGGTAATGAAAATATGGGAGGATTCAACCGCCGCATATACTGGTATCCGTAAAAAAGTGGAAAAAAACGCCCGGGCAATACTAAAGCAACGGGAACAATATGATTCTGCAATAGGAGATCCAATAGAGATAGAGCCATTCAGGGATACAACGCCACCCAGGTACAGTTGGCGCTACTACTATTAAAGCCGGGGTCGTTGCAACCGAAGAGCAATGCAATATCTTGATTGCCGTTGTTGGTACGCCATTCACATAGGGTTCGGAATCATTGTTGTCCGGTGAAACTATTTTTGTGGAATAAAAAAGGAGGTCTAGAGACCTCCCGGATTGGTATTTTTAAGTTACCACACTAAAAAAGACCAATGAACAAAAGTAGTTTTTTTACCGGACAATAGGATTTCCAACCTTCGGAAGGTTGGAAACCCTATTGAACCAAAAGGCATCCAGCATTTCCTTCCGGTTCATCAATCTCTCCAGGTGAATAGGCTTTACACACATCACCGTATTCCATTTCATGCGATTCCTGAGGAAAAGTCCATTCCACCATACCGGTCTTTCCCGTAGCCCTGATTAACCAGCGACGGCGCCTGCTTCACTTTTGCCAGCGCAGGTACACGGGGCTTTAATCCCTATGATCTATTTTGGTTTAATAAACAGCACCTCTTCACGATGTATCCAACCGGATCTTAAATCCATCCTGAACCAGCCTTCGGAGTTTTTATAGTTAATCCTGGCGATTGATCTCGGCCCAAATTCTTTTAAGTCATATTTACGCCAGGTTTTTCCCAGATCAGATGAATATATGATCCCAAGTTTATAAGGTGACGCAACGGCAAAATAGCCTGAGATAATAATACCATCCTGGATAAGCATGTGGCCTACCTCATATTCCGGCTGGAACAACAATTCATGTTTTTCCTTATTTAAAAAATTGGCAGGATCGCAACGGAAAATTCCCCTGTCATAAGGTTCTTTACCATTGGCATCACTGGTAAAATATAATTTATTATCCACAAAGTTTATTCCCCCGCTTTTATACCTCGAATTGAAGTCAACTTCAATAAGCACCTCCCAGGTCCATTCATCTTTAGCGGCATTGTATCTTCCTTTTAACCATTTGCATTCCTGTTGTGCGCCTTCACTGGGTCGCCCGTCACCCGTGCAGGCATAAAAAGCATCTTCGCCGGGGTTGTAGGTCACACAATGTACATGGCGGCAAAATTTAGGATTACCGGGATCTCCCAAAAGGGTTCCTCCGGATCCATTCTTACCATCGCCATTGTCTTTAAAGCGAGGGTTCTGACCAAAGGAATAAGCGATCTTGACCGTATACCCGTTATCTGTGGAATAATAAATGTTCACCGGCACTGCTCCTCCTTCCACATTGCAATAATTGCCCCAAACCAGCATTTCTTTCCCGTTTATCATCCAGGACTTCTCTCCGGTTAAAGCAAAAAAATACCATCCCGGGTAATCGGGGTGCTTAGGTACATGAGGCAGGTAATCGGAACCATCCGGGTTTTTAACAACAATTTCCTTTATTGTCTTAAGGCTATCTGTACTCAAATACAGCCTGTTTCTTGTTCCGATCAACAGGTTGCCATTCCTGAAGATATGGCTGAAAGTAATGTTCTTCGCATCCCAGAAATTTAACTGTTCAGACCAGGTATGGCAGTCATCATGTGATAACAGGATTTGGTTATCTGTAAAGCCCAAAGCCAGGTTCCCAAGCTGGGTGTCAATGTAGGGACCATCCGTTACCCGCCTGTACCAAAAATCTTTCGTAGATGGGTAATCCTCCCTTCTTATGATGTTAAAAATGTCGGGCTTCGGCAAAATGAGACCTGCCGCCGCTGTGGTAGTAGTTCCGATAAAACTTCGCCGATTCATCCTGTTCCTGGTTTTCATAACATTATTTTGGTTTAATGAATTAGGCACATATACACTTACCGGTTAGCATGCAAGAACGACCGCATCCTGAAAGCAAAATGGAACAAAGTCCGACAGGGGCCATATTGATTTGAAAACTTGTATTTTCATTTGAATAAAAGTTTACTCTACCCACTTATTATTGCGGAGCCCGATCTTCTGAAGAGGGATGGACTTTAAACCATATTTTTTCAACACTTCATCAGAGCAGAAATATTCAATTCTTTTTCCTTCGGACCGAACAGAAGTATTGTTTTCTTTCACCAGCTTCTCATGATCTCTTATAAAATCCTTTTCGCAATCTACAATAAGGTTGTCTTTAACTGTATTTACATCTGCATTCTCTCTAATATTTTTCAGTTCCGGGTATTTGTTTTGATAGAGGGTTGAGCGGATATTCACCTCTTCGTATATTTTCTTTTGAATGGCAGGAGACTCCAATTGCTCTATCCAGCGTTTTTCACCCCAGGGAGAGAAGGTGAATGCGGCAAGACAATCGAAAAAGAGATTGTTGCTCACGAGATTATCTTTACCCCCATGTATTTGTACGCCGCCGAAATGTACGGCGCCACACCGTTCAAAAACATTTCCGAAAATGGTGACGCCTGAAATCATATCATCAAGCCGTATGCCTGCAGCGCCGTGACGTGTACCGCCTTTTATATCAGACCAACGGTTATAGCGGAACACATTGCCCCGGTAGGATGGGTTGTAGTGTGCATCCACCGCTCCCTGGTCGTCGGATTCATTCACTACATGGCTAACTTCGTTATACTCCACTATAAAATCGTTTCCTTCAAACCGCAAAGCCGATGAGGAAGAATAGCGGAAACGATTGTTCCTGACAGCAATGCCGCATCCATCCATATGAACGGCCGGCTCATAGGTCCGTTTGAATAATGAGAAATGCTCGACAACCGTATTTTCTATAAAATGCTCAGCGGGTGTCAGCGTTTTTCTGTCGCCCCCTTTTATTTTAATACCGCCACAACCCAATGTGCGAAGCAGGCTGCCTGAAACGCCATGCGCTCTGCCGCCCATAATATGTATACCGTCTTTGCCAAAACGTTCCACCCTGCAATTGGAAACAAGGCAATTGCTCCCTTCGGTGACAGAAATGGCACTTCCCCTTCCTTCCTCAAAACCAAGCCCGTCTAAAATAAGGTTCGAACAATTTTTCATTTCAATCATAAAAGGCGCGTCAAAAACAGAAAGCGTCACCTTTGCATTATCCGGTGCAATTCCTTCGGGTGGGAACCAATACAACAAACCATCCGTGCGATCCAGATACCATTCGCCGGGAACATCTATTTCCCTGAACAGGTTCGCACCAAAATACCGGAGGCTGTCTCTATAACCGTAATGGTGATAGGGCTTACCGAGATACATTATTTTGCTCCGGGTATCTATCTTCTCCACCTTCTGAAATTCATCGCTCCAATCCCAGTACCAGTAACCGCCCAGCCGCACGTCATTTTCTGCAGCCCAGCGATCCTGCCGTTTATCCATATACTCAAATACCCCCTCCACCGTTCCGTGTTTTTTGATATAGGTTAGGGGCAATTCCGTTTCTCCTTTTGTCAATCCGGCATTTACAAACCCCGTATTGGGCCAACGCGCCAGCGTTTGCAACGCCCCATTGCAAAACAATTCGGGCCGCTTTCCTATTTCAGTAGGATCGCCGAAATTGCTGATGCCCGCGGCTTTTACATCACACACATAAATTTTCCCTTTTACTCCGGCAGGTAGCATTTCCAGTTTTTCAGGATCGTCAAGCAACTGCCAGTTTTTCAATTCGCGGCTACCGGTAAAAACCGGTTTCTCTCCATCAACAGCTTTGTAAACCACCGGATGATTTTCTTTTCCTGCATCTTCGGAAGTAAAAATAACCGGCACTTCCAAATAATAAATACCGCCTTTTATATTAACGGAAATTGATTTTCCGGGAGTTTCCTGCAACTGCAATCTTACCGCTGTTTTTGCTTTTTCGAGACTTTGAAAAGGAGCAGATTCAGTCCCCGGATTAAGATCACTTCCGGCAGGCGACACGAAAAACGCTACCGCCTTTTGTTGACCGCACGACGAAACAGAAAAGAATAAAACAGATATTATTGCGACTATACTATGCTTCATTTTCATGATTATTCTTTTTTTTGCTGTATCGGTTAATTTGTTTTTTCCAAAATCAGCAGCCATCCCTCTTTTGCTTTAACGGGGATCTCATCGCCGGGAGAAAACCTTCCGGCAGGCTGGAAGCCAGATACTTCGGGTGCTACAAGGTTATATCCCGAAGCATCCACACCCAACTTATCCCAATCAATCATGAGTTTTACCGTTACATTATTCGTATCAAAATTCCCCAACGATATCAATACTTTCTCATCTTTCACGTACGCAGTGGCTTTTACATTCGGGTGAGTCGTTTCCACGATCCGATCGTTGGACCAATAGCCGATCATTTTAGCATCTTCGATGCCGAACGACTTCCATAGCTTCCAGACAGGAGCCGGCGAAAAATCACCCCATGAATGTCTTGCAGTAGCTCCATACACCATTCCGAGATACCGGTTCCCTCCATCCTGCAGCATTTCGCTCATCTGCCCGAAGGGAATTCCGGAGAAGGTAACCAGCCATTCGTCGGGACTCATTTCGTTGTACTTAAACGACTCCCCGAACCAGAGCCTGTCTACATAGGGAAAAAAATCGGTGTATTGATTCATGGGATCTTTGGAATAGGCCGTATTTGAATGCAGATCAATGAGGGCGCCCGGCCGGTACCTGGCGGCGATCTTCCGCATTCTTTTCATTACAGAGCGGTCAAACGAAACGTCGTCCATATAGATACCGTCGATTTCATAGTTCTCATACATCCAACGCAGTCCTTCAAGATAATAATTGATCCAACGCGAAAACCCATTCAAAACAAGCGCTGCATCTGAGGCCTGATTGGGAAGCTCGGTATACCAGGCCGGCTTGTAGTCGTCAATAAGATGTTCCATATGCCAGGGAAGGCCCTGCCCCACCCCCGACACAAATATTTCGTGGTTTAAACTTTTGAGTGCGAATATCTCGGCCGCATAGTTGCTCAGCTCACGGATGGTGTAGTAGAGCTTGACTTTCCTGTTTTCCTGATGTTGCTTATCGATATATCCAGTCAGGGCATCCTTTATCAGGAAGGGGTAATTGATAATGGGATTTAAAGCGCCCGAATGATGAATATTCGCTATGTTGGCTTCTTCCAAAGCCGCTTTATCGAAAGATCCGGGATCACCGTGAAAATATCTTTCTGAAAAATGTTTGGCAGGGTTTACTTCCTTTACGGGCGTGATCAGTAATCCGAATTCAAAATCAAGGGTATCAAGGTGTGTAAGGCTTCTCGCCCCGGACGAGGCTGTAACATCGACGGTATGATCGCTGTTCCTTTTCACCTCAATGCTACCCTTCCCATCGTTTGACCAGCTTGCGGGCGCTTTGGGCTTGTAGTCGTTCAAGAGCGGCCCATGATAGTCGCCTCCCCTGAACTCTACGTGTAACCCCGCTTTATCGCTGCCTATCCAGTAACTGTCCCACGGGCCTTTCCAATCCCACCGGTATTTACCCGGGGTTAGCCCTCCATTATACCCGCATCCCATAAAATAAGGAGCGGCCGCTGCTGTATAGCTGGTTGTAAGCTGAATGTCCTGTATGCTGACCGGTTTATCCGGAACAATTTTTATATTATAACGGATATAACCGTCGTATTCCATGGAAGCGTTACAAATGAACCAGATCCCGTCTTCCTCAGCAGAAGCGCTCCACTGGACTAGTCCATCACTGACCTTTTTTACAATTGCATTGTTGCCCCGGACCGGTATTATTTTTCCATCAGCCACCACCCGGAACTCAACAGGTTGTAACAACACCTGTTTATTATTCACCGAGATGAACTGTAGCAGTCCATTTTCTCCTACCTGAACCTGTTTTCCGGTAGCTTCAATAAGCCCGTCAGACAATGTCACCGGCTGATAGGGAGCCACCGGAAGGCTGTCCATACCGATAGTAGAGTTCAGCCATCTTAGCCTGGAATGCCTCCACAAATCATTGTCCCCACGGTCGGAGAGAACATTATCATCTACATGGATAACCACCTGCACCGTCTGCGACGGCATGCCATCTGCCGATACAGTTGCCGTTCCGGTATATTTTCCCGGCGCTGCCTTTTCCGGTATTTGTATGCCACACCACATCGCCTGTACACCGCCCTTTTTCAGGTTGACCCGGAAGCGAACCGGCTTGCCGTCCCAATTGGTTCCTTCCTGGTTAAAACAGGTAATTTCTTCTTTTTTTATCGTTGCAGACTTCCCGCTAAAATCGCTAAAACTTACCGCTATATTACTGACGTCTTCAAAAGGGGCCCATACACCGATCTGCCAGGTATAATATTCATTCCGGGAAGCGTAACCGGTAAAGGAGTCCGAAGGACCATGCGTCGTCCATTTCCATGGCAATTGATCCGGTAAACGGATCGGGTACGCCCGGTCTTCAGGGAATATGATAAACGATTTCTCCTTATGACCTTCTTTGATAAGATCTTCCTCCTCCTGTGTCGCTATAACTCCCATAGGGGTAAAAAAATCAAACTCCGTTCTGCTTTCAAACCGTTTTAATCCGGCAACGGGCAAATTGTTTTTGTTGGCTTTCATTTCTGTCAGCCACTTATTATCTGTAAGTGCATACGAGGAAGTATCCAGATAGTCATTCCAGGGTTTTCCATAGCGGGCATCACCCCATTTTTCCCGGAATTTATAAGGCAGATAGTAAACAGCATATTCCTGCGATCCGTTTTCCGGCTCAAAAGCAATAACCCCTTCTTCGTTCGTGACTTTAAATGCATGAACATTTTTAACTTTCCGCCCCGTTTTATGGTCAACGACCACGATCCTTTTGGTCTCCGGCCGGCGATCAGGCCGCCGCCAGGGGAGCAACACCAAAACGGCATCCTGCGAGGGGTCCTTTACGTTCACAATCGCCCTGTGGTTACCCAGGCTATCCACATTCCAAAGAGAATCGGCTACAACATAAGGCGCGGTATCCGGCTTAAACAGCTCAAACTGAGTTTTTCCATCATACCCGCGAACCTGTTCTCCCGTACAGTAAGAGAATCCTACGGAGAACAGTACTACCACAGTATACGATGCCAAAGTTTTGAATGAGGAATAAAATTTCATTAAGTGAATGGTTTAGGAGCTCTCCCGATCCGGGAGAAAGGATCGGATCAGCCCGGTTTTAACCGTAAGTTGACTAATAATTGGGGTTTTGCCGCATGTTTTTGTGGTATCCATAGTCCCACCATAAGCCCTCTACCGCTATATACCTAAACAGAGAGAACTATATCACCAGCACCCTACTCAGTAAAGTAGCGCTTATTGAACAGCAAGCCCACCGGTGGCATATAAAAAACAAGAAGGAAATTGAAATCAGATTCCCAAGTCCGCAATCTGCCATTATTTTTCCGGGTAGAATTTAAGAAGAGTTAGCTCAACAGCATATTGCTACGAGGGGAGCAGCAGTAAAATTGGCTATATTGACAAAAGCACCAACATTACCCCGGTCACGTAGGCACTATTAATAAAGTCGCATGCCCACAACAGAAAGACCATACCTCCCAACTCTTTATACACATAGCAGAAAGGTAACCTGTCCCCCATCCTAAAAAGAATAGGCCAGCTTAGCAGCACAAATAGTTATTATATAGATTATATAGTGACAAAAAGTTTAGGCAACAATTTATAGTATTGAATACTACGCATATTTAAAGGTCGATTCGTGGAACACTAATCTGAGCGTGATTTACGGACAACGACCGGCAACTATCATATAATACTATAAAGTATAATCCATTAACTCTGGCAAACTGACTTCAAGGGCTTCGGCTAATTGTAGTAGGGTTGTTAAAGTTACGTTAACCCTCCCTTTCTCAATTTTGGAGATTTTACTATTGTCAATATCGCAGGCATAAGATACTTGCCGGAGACTCAACTTTTTCTTCCTTCGTATAGAAGCTACATGTTCTCCAAACCTTTTTAAATTTTTCTTATCTGCGCTACTTAACATTCCCCAGTATTATGAACAAGGGAAATTGATGCAATCATAGGAAATAAATGCGGTCTAAAAAGACCGCATTTAAGTAATTATATATACATTTGAATGAAATATTTATTCTGTTTTTAACCCTTTTATAAAAATTTAAACCTCATAAAATGAAAAAACTTAAAACAATCATAGCTATAAGCTCTTTTGCCTGTTTATTATTGGCTATGGGCTGCGAAAAAAATACAACCGACCCGGGAGAAAGTGACGATGATGATGATAATCCCAATAACCCGATTACTTATAGTTTTACTAATCCGGTAAATATAAGAATTGAAAGTATTTCCTCAAACGGAAGCGGAAGTAATATACTATCGAAAACACAAATAGTAGACAATTATATTTATTCTACATTTCCAAGAAGTATTAATAGTAACAATTACTCCGAATTTATTAAAAAAACACCTATTGGAATAAGTAATTATGTAACTACTGGTTTTGAAATTAATCCTGGCAGTTATCAGTTTGTCAATCAAAACGCTAGTAATAAATATGCAGCAAGCATTACTGTTTCATTATTCACTATTGACAAAAAGGGGGAGCATATTTACATATTTAATACTAAAAGAGGCGCCTATTCTCCAGCGCCCGATAAGGTACAGCAAATTTATAAAGGTAACCTCTCAACCGGAACAACTACAGAAATTATTCCTACAGGGAATATTGCTCAATTAAATTTTTTGCAAGAGTATAGTATAAAATGTATGAGAGTTGATGATTTAGGTAATGTTTATATTGCTTCTGTAGCCAATAATGGCTGTATCGTTAAAGTATCCTCATCCGGGCAAATTACACAGTTGGCAACAGGATTAATAAATCCGGGTTATTTTGACATTCATAACGGAAGCCTTTATGTACCTATTGATTTGGCAACAGGCGGTAAAATAGTTAAAATAGATGCCAATAGCGGCAACCTGTCCAATGTGATTACAAACCTTACCGGTCCCGCCAATGTAGTTATAGATAATTATGGAAATATTGTAGTACGGAGCCTTACCACCGTTGATGGGGGTAACTATCATCGCTATGATATATACAAACCTACCGGTGATTTCATTAGCAATATTCAAGATATTAACGGCTATTCTATCTTGTCCGACATTTATGAAAACATGCCTATGTACATTGACGCTGATAATAACCTTTACTTTTATCATGCAGATGACGTAAGCAGCGGTGGGTATACATCCAATAACCCAAAAGGGCAAAAGGGGATATTTAAAATAGGGGTTATCAAAAACTAAATAACAATTTAGTCTTCTTCTCTCCACTGGCACAAATTTTCCGATAGGAAGACTTGATGCCTGTTTATTCTGCCGGACTCTATCCGGAATTCAATATTATAAATGTTCAAGTTTAGTACCCCGATACCCAGGGAAATGTAAGCACCGGGCCAACGCAGATTTCGCTCAAAAACGATTTGCTCAGGGTGGGGTTAATTTTCATTTCTGAGCAATCGTTTTGAATCAACAGCACGAATAATTTTAAGCTCGCGAATAGTGACGGGCTGGCATATGTAGAATGAAAATACTTATAACAATACCTGCGTTTATAAACCGGCCAGCTATTCATCCGGTTTAGCCTATTATCGCTGAACTGGTTGGATGGTTTATGGACAGATCAAAACCGGGCTTATATTTTCGGGTATTATTGGCAAATACCTGCAGACATCAGGTGTAATTTATAAATATATGCCGCCGGGAATCCACCAGGTAAGGGTTAAAAAGAATAGGCCAGCCCCAGCCCGTTTTTTGTTGACTGCAGGTTTACCGTGTTGCCGTATTTTTTCATCTTATTATTACCGATGATCCAAAAGGTAACACCACCCCCGGTGGACACAGTGCCAAGCAGAATGCAGATTGCGCCGCCTACCGCATCGGTAAAAGAGCCCCCCCAATCATCTTCGTCGTAGTTCCTGGAAGAGTTGCCCAGCACGATACCTGTTGTGATCAAACCAACGCCCACACCCGTAAGCACCATACCCGCTGTCCGCATTTTTTTGAATTTCCTGTACTTTTCTTCATCGTAGGCCAGTTGGTTCATAGCTGATGGCAAAGATGGCGCTACTGAAAATGCCGCAAAGTTCCGTTGAAACTCAGATGGGCTTATAGGTGAAAACACGTTATCCTGCGCCTGCAGCGTGAAGGAAAAACCAACTCCAAGAAGGAAGCAAATCAGGAGTCTTACTTTCATATAATTAAAGTTTAGTTTAAAAAGAATAGGCCAGCACCAGTCCGTTCTTTGTAGACTGCAGGTTCACTGCGTTGTCGTATCTTTTCATCTTATTATTGCCGATCGCCCATAGCGTAATACCACCCCCGGTAGACATAATACCAAATACAAGGCAAACTACTCCTCCGATAACCTTCCCGTCACCCGGTGTCATATCATTGATGTAGACCGTACCGCCGCTGGCGTCGAAACTAGTATCGTCAGCGCCGGAAGCGATCAGCACAATACCGGTCGTGATCAACCCCGCACCCACACCGGTAAGCACCATACCCGTGGTCCGCATTTTTTTGAATTTCCTGTACTTTTCTTCATTATAGGCCAGTTCGTTCATAGTCGATTGCAGGGACGGTGCTTCTGAAAATGCTGCAAAGTTCCGTTGAAATTCAGTGGGACTTATGGAATAAACAACATTATCCTGCGCCTGCAGCGTGAAGGGAATAGCAGTTCCGAGGAGGAAGCAAATCAGGAGTCTTACTTTCATACAATTAAAGTTTGGGCTAAAAAAGTGGTTTATAGTCTCAATTTACCGCAAAAAGAAAACACCGGCATATTCCCGTTGAAATATTTGTTTCACCTGACAAAAGTCATAAAAAAAGCCCCGTTTGGTAAGAACGGGGCTTCGTATTATTTATTTATTATCTCTGGCTGCTATTATGCAGTAGCTGCTTTGCCTTTCACCTTGGCAATCACCTCTTCGGCAATATTGTTCGGCGCCGGGCTGTAGTGACTGAACTCCATGGTAGAGGTAGCACGACCTGAGGTCAGTGAACGGAGTTGTGTAACATAACCGAACATTTCGCTCAGCGGCACTTTAGCCTTGATCACCTGGAGGTTATTACGGCTGTCCATACCTTCCAGTATACCACGACGGCGGTTGATGTCGCCGGTTACATCTCCCATGTACTGATCAGGGGTCAACACTTCCACTCTCATGATCGGCTCCAGCAATACGGGTTTCGCCTTGCGGCCTGCTTCACGGAAGCCGGCTTTGGCACAAAGCTCGAATGACATGGAGTCAGAATCCACATCATGGTAACTACCATCAAATACGCGGATCTTCATATGCTCCATCGGGTAGTTGGCCAACACTCCTGTAGTCATTGATGTTTCAAATCCTTTCTGAATAGCCGGAACAAATTCACGGGGGATAGAACCTCCGAAGATATCGTTCACAAACTGGAAGTTCTTACCGGCATTTTCTTTCATCCACTCTTCATCAGCAGGTCCGATCTCGAATATGATATCGGCAAACTTACCACGACCACCGGTTTGTTTCTTCAGTGTTTCACGGTGTTCAACAGTTTGTGTAAAAGCTTCTTTATAAGCCACCTGTGGAGCACCCTGGTTTACGTCCACTTTAAACTCACGGCGCATCCTGTCGATAATGATCTCCAGGTGCAGCTCACCCATACCACGCAGAATGGTCTGACCGGTATCTTCATCTGTATTTACACGCAACGTAGGATCTTCTTCTACCAGTTTGGCAATAGCCATACCCATTTTATCAACATCTACCTGGGTTTTTGGCTCTACCGCAATAGCGATCACCGGCTCGGGAATGAACATGTTCTCCAGCGCGATGGGATGTTTTTCCTCACAAAGGGTATCCCCGGTTTTAATTTCCTTGAAACCTACCGCGGCGCCAATATCCCCTGCTTCAATAAAATCAATAGGGTTCTGTTTGTTTGCAAACATCTTCATGATACGGCTGATACGTTCTTTTTTACCGCTTCTTACGTTCAACACATAAGAGCCTGCATCCAGGTGACCGGAGTACACACGGAAGAACGCCAGGCGACCTACGAAAGGATCGGTCATGATCTTGAATGCCAACGCTGCAAACGGCGCTTTCGGATCCGCTTTGCGGGTTTCCTCTTCACCTGTCGCCGGGTTGGTACCCACTGTATCCGGGATGTCTACCGGAGAAGGCAGATAGCGGCAAACAGCATCCAGGGCTGTTTGTACTCCTTTGTTTTTGAAAGAAGAACCGCACATCATCGGCACTATAGACAGGTCGATGGTTGCTTTACGGATCGCTTCATGTATTTCATCTTCAGTAATGGAATCCGGGTTGTCAAAAAACTTCTCCATCAGATTATCATCGTATTCCGCCACCGCTTCTACCAGTTGCGCCCGGAAGTCTTTTGCTTCTTCCAGCATATCCGCCGGTACATCTATCTCATCAAAAGTCATTCCCTCGGTCTCTACATGCCAGATGATCCCCTTCATCTTAATAAGGTCAACTACCCCTTTGAAGTTATCTTCCGCACCAATAGGCAACTGCAAGGGAACCGCTTTGGAACCTAACATTTCCCTCACCTGCTTCACCACATTCAGGAAGTCTGCGCCGGAACGGTCCATTTTATTTACAAAACCAATACGGGGAACACCATAGCGGTTTGCCTGGCGCCATACGGTTTCAGACTGGGGCTCCACGCCATCCACAGCGGAGAACAGGGCGATCAAACCGTCCAGTACACGCATGGAACGTTCCACCTCCACTGTAAAGTCAACGTGACCGGGAGTATCGATGATATTGAAAGAATATTTTTTTGTATCAGGAGTAGCCTGCCCTTTGCTGGTAGGGAAATTCCACTGGCAGCTTACAGCCGCAGAGGTGATGGTAATACCTCTTTCCTTTTCCTGTTCCATCCAGTCGGTAGTGGCGCCGCCATCATGCACCTCGCCAATTTTATGAATCATACCCGTATAGCGCAGGATACGCTCGGTAGTGGTGGTTTTTCCAGCATCGATATGCGCCGCAATACCAAAATTTCTTTGCAATTTTAAATCTGCCATAAATTATTGTTTGGAGAAAATGTTTATTAAGAAAATAGAATTATAAAATGTACCCTGACATCCAGGGTTTACCAATAGTTTATATGGTAGGAGAAACTCTCATAGTATGCCAAATACAGATAAAAACCGCTGCAAATCCTATACTTTTACCCTTTTGGCGCCGCAAAGGTAAAAAAAAATATTATATTATCAACCCCGGATATGAATAGTTAAGCGACCGGCACTTCCACGGACAGATACATGATAATCAGTCTGTTATACCTGTTCATGCTTCCGCATTCACCGGCAGCGTTCTTATGACACTTCCCGGCAGCGTCCCGCAGGGGTGACAGGTTACCTTAGTGAGAGCGTTCCCCACTGCAGAAGGATGGCACAAGCGAAGGATGTTTAATGCCTTATTTCCAGGCAAAGTTTACAGGAACATTCACCTTTAATCCAAAGTTCCTTCCTACGTTAAAAACACCTACCCTCCCGGTCCTGTTATTTTCGGCTGTGTATTTCAACCGGCTCAGGTGGTTCTGGTAAGCAATATCCGTAAGATTTTGAGCGGTGACGTGAATACTCAGCATTTTACGCCTGTTTTTATTCATCAAATCAATACCCGCAGCGGCATTCAAAAGCCAGTAACTTCCGGTAACCGTTTCTGTATTAAACCCGGTAAAAGCATTGTTTTGTCTGAACGTATAATCGCTCTGAAGGCTCACATACAGGTTACGCACTCTTTTTCCTTTTTCCATAAAATTACCGCGTAACTCAGCCAGATACCTTGCTGCCGGAATATTCGGAACATTTTTTGACCCGTCAACCGCATTGGTAAACTGAGCCCGCGTTACCGAAAACACATGTTCAAAATGCAGCCAGTCCAGCGGATGCGGATGAATGTCGAGTTTTATCTCTGCACCATATAAGTGTACCCGCTGCTGGGAGAAGGCAAATACATTCAGTTCGTCGCCGCTATCAGGATCCACCAGTACCGAGTCCCCCCCGGTTGTATTCACCAGCCGGTGATAAAAAATAAAATTGTTGATATTACTGTAATATAGCCCGGCATCAATATTGGCATGTTCGGTTTTCAACGACAACCCGGCATCAGTTTGAAAACTGTTTTCTGATTTGAGGTCCTGCTGACCAATCTCGTAGCGGTTGGTTCCCTCATGCGCTCCGTTGCTGCCCAACTCGGCCAGCGAGGGCGCCCTGAACCCTCTTGCCAAATTCAACTTTAAGGACACCATTTCAGAGGCCTCATAGCTGAAACCGGCACTGCCTGAAAGATTCCGGAAGTCCCTGCTGAACGATTCAAACTTAAGTTCTCCATCCTCCATCATTTCTTTTGCCGCCACATGCCTGTTATCGAACCGGAGTCCCCCTATAAGCGTGATGTTATTTTTATGGAACTGCGTAAACCCGAATACCCCTGCGTCGAACAGTGCATAATCGGGTATTATGGCTTCTTCGCCTTTGTTTTTGTTGGTTTGCTGCATACCCGACACACCAAAACTGGTACTCCAATAGGTGCGTTTAGGTAAACGGATCTTTGCTGAGTAGCTCAATGTGCCCAGGTCAAAAAAAGCCTCGGGTTCATCCGGTGCGTCGGCATCGCCAAATTCTTTCCTGCGGTTTTGCTGCCAGCCAACTGTTATATCAAGGTCGGATACGCCTACACGAAAGCTATTATCGCTTGTTATTTTAAAATGATTGACCTGCTGATAGGGAACAAAAGGTTGGGTTGTCTTAAAATCCCGGTCAACGGCCACCACTTCATCGCCACCCGCTACAGGCCTGATAAATTGTCCATCCTCATCCCGCTCTCCTTCTACCATCCCGATCTGCTGCCCCACGTTGGTTACTGATAAATAGCTATGTCCCCATACACCGCTATAACCTGCCATTGCCCCCAGGCTGGTATTCCGGAACTTAGAGTTGAATACATAGCCGTCAAACTTGTTCTGGTAGTCTGCTGCTCCTTTATAGGAGCCATACAGGTTAAAGCTAAAACCGTTTTTAGTTCCTGCAAGACTACCGTATCCGCCCCGCAGGTTATTATTGGTTTGATATTCGGCAAGTACATTGCCGGTGATGGTACCCTCTGGGGCCGGCAGCAACGATTGGATATTGATCACTCCCGCCATCGCATCGGAACCATACATCAGTGACGCTGGACCTTTCAGAACCTCCACTTTCTGTACATTATAATCATCAATTTCTATCCCATGTTCATCGCCCCATTGCTGCCCCTCCTGCCTTACACCGTCATTGATGGTCAGGATACGATTGTACCCCAACCCCCGGATAAAAGGTTTGGCAATAGCAGGACCGGTTGTGAGGGCGCTCACCCCCGGCAACTGCGTCAGCTTTTCAATAATATTGGTTCCCCCATGCTGAAGCAGCGCCTCTCTCCTTATCAGGTCTACCGCCTGAGGCGATTGCCGCAACCTCACGGCGGTACTTACTCCTGTAACGATCACGTTCTGTTGCTCCGTTATGGAGTATTCAAGCACGAAATCCTGTATGGTCACTCCCGATATTTCTATGGTTTCTACAACGCTTTGATATCCCGAATAGGAAACTTCTACCAGGTATTTACCCGCAGGAACAAATCCGGTTTTATAAGTACCATCAGCCGCTGAAACAGTGATTGAACGGGTATTATGAATAGTGATGGTTGCTCCGGGAAGAATGGAGCCTTCTGTATCGGTTATTTTTCCGGAAAGAACAGATTTTTGCTGGGAATAGGTGGCGCTATTCGCGAAAAGAACAACCAGTATTAAAATGCATTTAATAAACGACATGGTAAATGGTAAATTGAAATAATCTTCAGGGGAACGACTGAAGTTTAAATTGTATATCAGGCACCGGGAAACGGGCCGGCGGGAGGTCCGCGAAGCGATGTAGAAAGGGGGATATTCCCGGGGAATGGCGAAACATAACGGGCATGCACAGTGGCTTTAAAATAATCCACGGGGGCGATGCACCGGAATTCCACCTCGCCTGTAAATGCAGGAAGCGTAACCGACCCTTCGCAGGGACATTCTGGAACATATTTTTGCCAGGTGGGCCAGGCAACATCCTGATTTTGCTCAGTTGCCGCGGAATGTTTCACCAACTGGTGATGCAAAAAACGTTTCGGCGTAGCCGCAAAAACAAAAACAAGCAGCAACAATGCTGCAAGCCATTTTTGTATGATCGTACTCTTTTTCAGAAAATGTAACTATGTTGCAAATATAGGAATTGTAACCAAAAACCCTGCAGCCGGGAATATTATTTTTATCAGCGGGTCAATCGGGTTATCTCCAGGCGGATCTTATTTTGTGTATTTCAATCTCATCAATATGCACATTGCCTTCATTTGAATAAAACTCCAGGTCATTGAAAGTATGTATGGGAATAAAACAACTGGAAAAAGAAAGTTTACCGCCATTGGCAAATATCTCAACCGACGACCGGTCGAGTAGTATGCGCATATCTATTTTCCCGTTCACCGGCTCCAGATCCAGGGATTTCCCCAATACCTGCAACTTCTTATTAAGAACATCATAATGTATAACGGTACCACTGGTTTCGTAATCTCCTTTTCTTACAACAAAGCCAAACCCTTTTGCAGCGCCGGTCTGTATCACCGCTCTGATGTCCAGGGCATCCCCTTTAATTTCACCAAGGATATTGCTGCCCGGCGCCACCGGCTGGTTGCGAAAGGAAAATCGCTCACCATACATATTCTTTATCTCTGCTACCGGGTTTCTGCATACCCTTATTCCTTCATTAAATCGTTTCAGCGTCAATACGCAGGGAAAACTCATTTGCTGGTTAAAAGGCGATCCCGGGTAGGTTCCGCCACTCATCCAGGCAATCTGTATACGCCGGCCATCTTTTTCAGGAATATCGCTGTAGGATTGGGCTGCATAAAAATTGTTCCCCAAATCCATTTTTATAATATCCGTTTCAGGCGTAAACTTAGTGCCATCAAAATTGCCTACCATGTACCCGCCATCCGCTGCATGTAATACCCATTTACGTTCGCTGGTTCCCTCCACGGGCAGTTCAAACAGATCGGGGCATTCATACATCCCTTTCAAAAAACTTTTCTGTTCCCATTGCAGCAGATTTCCCGAAGTATAAAAAGCAATTCCCCGTTCCTTGTGGTCTTTATCCGGGCCGATATACAGAGCCATTACCCACTTTTTGGTAGGCTCGTGCCAAAACACTTTAGGGTCCCTTTCATCCATCGTGCCTTCTTTCATCAATGGAATTACCGGATCGGGATAACTCTTCCAGGTCCGTCCCTTATCGTTGCTGTAAACAATACGCTGCCCGCATTTAAACGCGGTATAAATTGCTACCAGGGTTTTCTCCTTTCCCTTTTGTAGTTTGCTTGAGTTATTCCAGTCAACAACCGCACTACCGCTGAATGCCGGGCAGGAATAGTTATCCGGCGTTCCATCTAAAGGAAAAACCGCCAACGGACGATGCTGCCACCGGATCATATCCGTGCTGACGGCATGTCCCCAGTGCATATTGCCCCAGTTTCTGCCAGAGGGGTTGTGCTGATAAAAAAGATGATACTCCCCTTTGTAATAAACCAATCCGTTAGGATCATTGAGCCAGTTCTTTTCTGCCGTAAAATGGAACTGCGGGCGGTATGGTTCGTTGTAATATTGGTGCTGCGCAAAACTTATACTTCCCAAAAACAGGGAGAAAACCAAAAGAAATCTGTTTTTGTATTTCATAAATGATGGTTAAAACAGGTTTGGCAGAAAGATAACTTATTTTACTTATTTTAACAGGCATTTATTTTACACCTGTCCAAAATACAAATTGATTGCAGTATTATAAAAATATCTTTTCAGCAGGAGCCCTCTTATTCTCAACACTGATATGCTCCTGCAGCTATACCGGGAAAGCTACCAAACGATTGCTGACGGAAGCAGAAAAATCCGCTCCTTATGATATCATAATTGTACCGGGATATCCTTTTGAAAACGGACAATGGGACCGCATCATCAAAGGCCGGGTATATTGGTCAAAATACCTGTATGACAAAAAGATAACCAGGAATATTTTATTTTCCGGCGGAGCCGTACATTCACCTTACTATGAATCAGAAATTATGAGGATGTATGCCATTGCTCTGGGCATACCTGCAGAAAATATTTTTACGGAACTGAAAGCGGAGCACAGCACCGAAAATGTGTATTACGGTTATAAAAAAGCGAAAAAAGAAGGGTTCTCAAAAATAGCGCTCGCATCGGATCCGTTTCAAACCAAAATGTTACGCAGTTATACGAAACGAAGGGTAAGCAGGAGCATTGCACTGATACCAATGGTGGTGGACTCAATGAAGCTGATAGAGCCGGCTATGATCGATCCGATAATTGATTTTGAAAAAGCTTACAAGGCGAATTTCATTCCCCTGAAAAAAAGAGAAAGCTTTTGGAAACGGCTCAGGGGAACCATACGGGGAAATATAGACACGACCGCTTACCGGTAAGCATATTAATCTTGATTCTGTGCTATACTGCAAACCCGGAATTAACTCTCCAGCAGGAGTTTTGTGGGGGCCGCCGGTTGAACAGGTTTTATTTCATCATCGGTCTCTTTGGTAAATAAGCTTTTCGCAAACCTGGTCCACACACCTGCTTTTTTTACAACGTTTGTTCCTGCCCCCATCTGTAAAGCAGCGCCGGCAACCCGTTTTACCACTCCCCCGGTACCAGACCATAACAGCTTATTGCCAAGATACCCCATGCCAAGGCTGACTACCGTGTTAAGTATATCTCCTTTTGTTTCGGGGGAGGAGCCTACCTGCTTAAAAATACTTTTTATAGCATTGACCGGCTTCAAATTTTCAGACAACTCATCGAACCTGTTCTTCATATCGGCTTCAATTTCCCTGGCCTCTTTTTCGAGGGCGGCGATCCTTTCTTTCAGTTCCACCGAAGGTATATTTTTGCTCATTGGGCTAACTTATTGATGATTGAATTATACAACGGGGTCTTCAACAGGCTTTTCCTGAAAAGATAGAGTACAAGCCCCAGCAGGAGATAAAAACCCGCCACAATAAAAAATCCATAATGAACTTCACCCAGTTTACCGCCCAGCCAAAAGCTCAGCCCGATACTCAATACGATCACCCCCACTGTAAACACGACGCCCATAATCACGAATGCCCCTATGGATGATCCGGTCTCAGCCGCCTTGTCGGAGGCTTTTAACTTAAAAAGCTCTGTTTTTACTTCCACATAGCGGCCGGCATCCTGTATTATCGCTTCTACATTTTCTGCAATCATAGTCTTCTGTTTTAAGTGACTGGCTTAACCAACATAAATGAGGAACCAAAATAATCCACAATAATAAACTTCCGTAGCCGGGCTGTAAGCTCCGGCCCGGAAGTTTATCGGAAGCTCAACACATACATCGTATCAATCTATCAAGCTTCAGTATTTTTTAATTGCTTGTTCAGATTACTCAGCTTCTCCTCTCCCTTTTCCACCATATCTTCAGCCTCACGTTTGGCCTTGCGATACTTATGTTTTACGGTATCGATAAACTCGTTGAAAGAGTCCTTCAGGTTATCTCCAAGATCGCTTGTGCTTTTAGCGATCTTTTGCCTGGTATCAGACCCTTTTTCGGGAGCGAACAAAATGCCTGCAATGGCGCCTATGGCAGCGCCTGCAAGAAACCCCAGTACTACTTTAGAATCTGTTTTCATGTTGTTTGTTTTTATGATGAAAGTGATGTTATTACCTGTAACATAATTTTGATTTAAAGGATGCGGCGGTGTAAACTTTCAGGATATACCCGGATTGATAGCATTGGTACTGAAAGTACCAGCACATAAATCAAAGCCCATGCCACAATATATACAGAACCTGTGAACGGCTTCTTAAATTAGGTGAAAGCCAACTTACCCAATAAATTATTGTGACTATTTTATGTGACCAGTGCAACGTCGCATAAACAGTAAGCCATCCAAATAAAGATACAAAACAATCAGCACTTGATCAAATTGAAGAGCAATACCAATCAGCTATTTTAAGACTATTGCTGCCAGCGCAGGAAGGTGAACAGTTATCTCATACACCCCGTTTTCTTCTTCGAGAAGCTGTGTGGAAATATCAGGATTATAAACATCGCCGGTGCCCCAGTATTTTTCCAGGTCACTGTTGAATATCTCCTTCCAGGCGGATTTGTCCCGCACTGTTATTTTCCAGTCCCGGTGTACCACCGGCGTCATGTTCAATACCACCAGGATATCATCTTCGGGATTTTTCCCTTTTCTCCTGTACACCATCACGGAACTTTCACGGTGACCAAGGTCTATCCATTCAAATCCGTAAATACTGAACTGGTTCTCGTATAAAGCCGGCTCGTTGCGGAGTAGCCTGTTCAGGTCTCCAATGCAATCTTTCAGCTTGCGGTGTGGATCAAACTGAAGTAAATGCCAGTCAAGGTCCGACTTGTAATTCCATTCGGATGTTTGCCCAAATTCATCCCCCATAAACAGCAGCTTTCCGCCGGGATGGGTGAACATATAACTATACATCAGCCGCAGGTTGGCAAACTTCTGCCATTCATCCCCCGGCATTTTGTACAACATGGGGCTTTTACCATGTACCACTTCGTCATGACTGAATGGAAGCATGAAATTCTCATCATAATAATACATCATGCTGAAAGTAAACTTATCCTGGTGGTATTTCCGGAAAAGCGGGTCCATTTTAAAATAGTCCAGGGTATCGTGCATCCAGCCCATCATCCATTTCATACCAAAGCCCAGTCCGTCTTTAAATGTAGGCCGGCTCACGCCCGGCCAATCGGTTGCCTCTTCGGCAATGGTTTGCACATCGGGAAAATCCCTGAAAATGGTTTCATTTAAATCCTTAATAAAAGCTATTGCCTCCAGGTTGCCGTCTCCGCCATATTCATTAGGCTCCCACTGCCCGGTGGTTCTTGAATAATTCAGCTTCAGCATAGAGCTGACAGCATCTACTCTTATTCCGTCTGCGTGATATTTATCCAGCCAGTACCGTGCACTGCTTATCAAAAAAGACTTGACTTCTCCCCGCTTGTAGTTGAAAATATAGCTGTTCCAGTCCGGATGAAATCCTTTGCGCATATCCGCATACTCATAGGTATGTGTTCCGTCAAACATAAACAACCCGTGGGCATCGTATGGAAAATGAGAGGGAACCCAATCGAGTATTACGCCTATCCCTTCCGCATGAAGCACGTCTACCAGCGACATGAATCCCTGTGGATCGCCAAACCTTGAGGTGGGCGCAAAATACCCGGTCCCCTGGTATCCCCAGGAACCATCAAAAGGATGTTCCATCACCGGCATGAACTCCACATGTGTAAAACCCAGTTCTTTTACATAGGGCACCAGGCGCTCCTTTATTTCGTCGTAGGTACTATAGCTCTCTTCATCATTTCTGTCGGGGCGCAGCCAACTGGCAAGATGCACTTCATACACGCTCCAGGGCGCCTGCAGGCTGTTGCGCTGCTTCCTGATTTCCATCCACTTTTCATCATTCCACCAAAAATCCAGGTCCCAGGTAATGGAAGCCGTATGGGGTCTTTTCTCCCAGAACCAGGCAAAAGGATCCCCTTTATCCAGCTTTCTACCCTTGAATCCATGAATATGATACTTATATACTTCCCCTTTTTTTAAACCCGGTATGAACCCTTCCCATATGCCGGAATTATCCTGCCTTACCACCAACGGGTGGGCATTCACATCCCAGTCATTGAAATTTCCTGTTACCGATATATAAGTTGCATTGGGCGCCCATACGGCAAAATAGTAACCGTCTGTATCCAGCACTTTCAGCGGGTGAGAGCCAAAATGCTGATACAGCCGGTAATGAGTACCCTGCTGAAAATTCCGGATGTCATCATCAGCAAATAGAGAGTAGTTCCATACCGGCTTTGTACTGTCTACGAAGAATTTATCTTCGTACCTGTCGCCCTTTATCCCGTTTCTATCGTTGTTCATCACATTTTTTGACTTAAGGTCAACAATATTTATTTCCTTGTTGCAAAAGCAAAGGATTTCTTATGGATTTTTTCCCAAACCGCATCTACCCATTTTTAACGTAACATTATTATACACAATAATTGAATATAAGATTATTTGATTGATTTTTAACTATTCCAAATAACCTATTCTTTAAAAGAATGTTTAGACCGAAACTCCTGGGCTTATTCCTGATCCTTTTTTGCATAACCGGTACAGCCTTCAGCCAGAAAAACACCCTATCGGGCACTGTGAACGATACCGCCAACAACAAAAAGCTGCAGTACGCGGTAATTTCATTGCTCCATCCGCAGGATTCCACGCTTATCAAGTTTACCCGAAGTGACGCTGCCGGCAGGTTCAGCATTACCGGACTGGATACCGGCAATGTTATTCTCATGATAGCATTTCCAAAATTTGCCGACTATACTGATATCGTTCGGGTAGACAGCGACAGTAATATAGAGCTGGGTGATATCAGCCTGATAAACAAAAGTGTTTTGCTCAATGAAATAGTGATCCGGCAGAATATGGCGATGCGGATGAAAGGCGATACGCTGGAGTACACGGCAGACAGCTTTAAAGTAAGGGCTAATGCCAGCGCCGAGGAACTGCTGAAGGCAATGCCAGGCATACAGGTAGACAAAAACGGGAAAATAGTTGCCCAGGGACAGGAAGTACAAAAAATACTTGTAGACGGTGAGGAGTTCTTCAGCGATGACCCCACGGTGGCTACCCGCAATATCAGGGCGGATGCTGTGGACAAAGTACAGGTTTTCGATAAAAAAAGCGACCAGGCAGCTTTTACCGGCATAGACGATGGTGAAAAGACCAAAACCATCAACCTGAAATTAAAAGAGGACAAGAAAAACGGCTACTTTGGAAAGTTGTCGGCCGGTGGCGGGCTCAGAGATAAGTTCAGCAACGAAGCCATGATCAACTATTTTAAAGGAAAGAAAAAAGTATCCGGTTATGGCATTATGTCCAATACCGGGCAAACACGCCTGAACTGGGACGATGCCCGGAAGTATGCCAACACGGAAGAAAATTTTGAATACGACGAGAATAGTGGTTTTTTCTACTCATTCGGTTCCAGCGACAATTTCGAGTTCAACGGCAATGGGCTGCCTACCATGTGGACTGCCGGTCTGCATTTTTCCAACAAATGGAACGAAGACAAGTATAACATTAACGGAAGCTATACCTATAAAAAACTCAATATCTATGGGGAGAATGAAACCAGGACACAAAATATTCTCCCGGACACCCTATTTTACACCAATCAGAAAAGCACGAACTTTTCCCAGAGAATGCGGAACAGCCTGAGCGCGAAATATGAATGGCAGATCGACTCCAGTTCTTCCCTGAAATTGATCTTCAATGGCTATAAGGGGCAATCCGAGTCCAGGAACAGATTTTTTTCTGAATCGTTAAATGAAAAAACCAACCCCGTTAACAATAATAACCGGAATACATCCGCCGCGTCAGACGAATCGTCGCTGAATACCAGCCTCCTGTGGCGCAAGAAGTTCCAAAAGCAGGGACGGACCATTTCCGCCAGGATAGAGCAGAAATATACCAACACCGAATCGGAAGGATACCTGGGCTCCCTGATCAATTATTTTGCGCCGGACGGAAGCATCCATATAAGGGATACCATTAACCAGCAAAAAGATAATCATAACAAATACTTCTCCTTTAACGGAAAACTAACTTATACGGAACCTGTCAGCAAAGACAATTACATTGAGCTGAACTACGGGTACTCCAATACGACCAGCAGCGCCGACAGGGTTACTTATGACTATGTGAACGGGAAATACGATGAGTTGAATGAACTGCTGACAAACGACTATGACTTCCTCATCAATACCTATGCAGGGGGTATCGCGTATCGCATCGCGAAAAAGAAGTATAATATTGCTTTCGGAAGTGATCTTGCATACCAGGCTTTTAAACAAACCAACAACCGGGAAAATACTTCGCTCAGCTACGACCGGACCAACCTTTTCCCCAGGTTTAACCTTAACTACAACTTCAAACCACAAACCCGTTTAGGGTTTAACTATAATGGCAGCACACAGCAGCCCACTATCCAGCAGGTGCAGCCTATCCCGGAAAATGAGGATCCTTTAAATATTTTTAAAGGCAACCCTGCCCTTGACCAGGCTTTCAACCACCGGCTTTCCATGTATTTCAATGAATACAAAGTATTAAAGGAAAGGGGTATATGGGCAAATGTCGGTCTGAACGTTATTGACAACGCGATTACCACCTCCAATACAGTGGATGCATCCGGCAGAAGAGAGTTCCAATCTGTAAATGCCAGCGGTGTGTACAACTACTGGGGCTATCTGAGTTATTTTTTCAAACCCAAAGCCGGCAGTAAACTCCAGATCAGTTTTGATTTAAACAGCAATGGGGGAAGATCAATAAACTTTATAAATACTCAGAAAAATATAACCCATAACAACAGTTATTCATTCGGACCCGGGTTGGGTTACTATGGCAATGAAAAAATTTCTTTCAGCGTTCGGGGAAATGCAAGCTACAATACGTCGGTTTCTTCCATTAACAGGGATATCAAAACCGACTATTGGCTGTATACGGGGAACGTTAGTTTCTTCAAATCCCTGCCTTTCAAATTTGAAGTGAATACGGATGCCAGTTTCAATTTCAGGCAGAAAACGGCCGTATTTAACCAGAACCGCAATGCGATCATCTGGAATGCCTCCCTGGGCAAAAGACTGCTCAAAGAAACCTGCCTGCTGAAACTCGGTGTCAACGACATTCTTAACCAGAATATCGGGTTCAACAGGAATATCCAGAGTAATTTTATATCGGAGAACGCCTACCTTACTCTCAGAAGGTTCTGGATGGTTAGTTTTACCTGGAATTTCACCAAAAGCGCCGCTACCCAAAACGGAACCCCATAATACTATCAGCTATGAAAAAAATATTATCGCTCCTGTTCCTCGTTCCAATCGCACAGTTTACCAGTGCGCAGTTTATCCTTAAAGGCAAAATTGAATACGAGAAAACCGTGAATATACATAAACAACTGGGGGACGATTCCTGGGTTGCCCAGTTCAAAAAAAACATTCCCGAATTCCAGATCAGTTATTTCAACCTCAGCTTCAACAATGAAAAAGCGCTGTATGAACCCGGCAGGGAAGTGCAGGAAAAAAGAAATCCTTTTATGGGAGATGCCCCGGCATCTTCCAATATTGTTTTTTCAGACTTTACCACGGAACAGGGGGTAACATTCAAACAGGTTTTTGATGAAGCATTCCTGATACAGGACAGCCTTAAAAAGTATAAATGGCGCATCACCAACGATACCCGGAAAATCGCGGGCTTTGATTGCCGCAGGGCCACTACCGTCATTATGGATTCAGTTTTTGTAGTGGCGTTTTACACCGATGAGATTGTAGCGCCGGGTGGGCCGGAGTCATTCAACGGGCTACCGGGTATGATACTGGGAGTGGTGATCCCCAGATTGTATACCAACTGGTATGCCACCAGGATAGAGCTTGAAACCGTAAAAGAGACAGCCATTGCTCCTCCTAAAAAAGGCCGCAAAACCACTACGGTAGCCGGAATGGAAAAAACAGTTCTGGAAAGCCTGAAACGCTGGGGCGAATGGGGTCAAAGATACCTCTGGCAGATTTTGATCTGACTTATCCCTTCAAACATTTACCTGTCCCGGGTAACGGTATTTGCAGGCAGGTATGATTAACGGGCTGTTCTTCCAGTAAAAGACAACCGCCTGTAACCGGTATTTTACTTCCCCTATACTGCCGGCTACCCCCAGTATTCTTTCATTTTTCTCCTTAAAAAAGCGACGCTTCGCTCCAGTTGGTCCATACCGTCTACTCCATCCTCTATGCTGATCCAGCTATCAAACCCTACCCTTTTCAGCTCCGTAAAAATAGCGTCGTAGTCGTTCAGTCCTTTGCCGATTTCGCCATGACTCAGCCGTTTGGCATAACCGGTAGCGCCTCCCTCTTCCTTTCTCAGGTCTTCAATAGTTCCTTCTTTCAGGTACCGGTCGCTGGCATGCATGGTAACCACCCTGTCGGATACCTTATACAACAACTCCAACGGGTCTTCTCCCGCCAGGTAGGTATTACTGGGGTCGTAATTCACTCCGAAATTCGGATGGTGGATGCTGTTTACAAGTTTGCCGAATACCTCCATTTTTTGGGCAAACTCGGGGTATTCCCAAAAATCATCTTTATAGTGGTTCTCCAGTATCAGGGTAATTCCCCGCTCCTGCGCATAGGGCAGGCATTCGTAAATGGAATCAGCGGCCAGTTTCACACCCTCCTCTATCGACAGTTCGGGGCGTCTTTGCCCGGAAAGCACCCTGCAATAAGAGCCGCCAAGTATATGGGTCATATCGATCCATTCTTTTTGTTTAGCTATTTCCTTCGCCCTGAAGGCAGCATCAGGATGGGTAAAATCCGGGGAACAACACATCATAGGAATTGTTTTCCCGTGTTCCTCCACCCTGTTCCGGAACTCCGTCCACCGGTTTTTGTCCTTCATCTCCAGGAAGCCGGCATACCATTCCAGCCCGTCAATATCGAGCTTAACGGCAAGGTCGATCCATTCTGCGACGGTCATAGTTCCATCCTTACATAGGGCATTCATAAAAGCTTTGGGAAATGCGGCTAACTTCGGCATAAACGGTTTGATATTTATTTTTTAAAACAGACGTTGAAAGTTTACAAAACAATGAGTAACAGACAGCCTTTTTATACTTTATAAGAAAGGTAATTTATTTTTAAAGCGGGTTAAAGATATAACGGTAAGTAATATGTTTTTTCGAAAATACAGCGCCTGTTGCTTCATGTAGCGACATCATTTTTGTATTAAAAGCGCCCACCCAGGAAAGCTCGATCTCTTTGTACTTTTTCAGGGGCAGCACATACTCCTTTATCCGGGTAAACATGGCCGACTCCAACCCATGATTCTGGTATTTTTGTTTGGTACCCATTACTATGGCACGCATGCGTTTATTCCTCCGGTTATAGCGGTTATATAAAAAAAGAAGCTTGCCCAGCCAATTCAGTTTTCCGTTCAGGTTATATATCAGCTCGTTGGCATCAGGCGCCAGTACCACAAAAGAAGCCGGCTCGTTATTGATATAGGAAAACCAGATGAGTTTCTCGTCCAGTACCGGTCTGATCTTGTTAAAGGTCATTCTCACAGTGTCTGCACTGATAGCAGCCTGTCCTTCAAAATGCTGCCAGGCATCGTTATATATCTCAATAAAATCGTTTACGAATTTATCAAGCCTCTTTTTGGAAAAATGCTCAAAAGAATACCCTGATTTTTTATCCACCCATTCCGAAATTCTGCCGAACCGTTCCGGGAAAGGTTTCATAACATCCAGGCGATTGGATATTTGTTCATACAATGGAGTGAATCCATACCGCTCAAACAGTCTTTTATAATACGGGGGGTGATAGTTCATTCCATAGTACGGGCGGGAAAAGCCTTCCACGAGCAGCCCCCACCACATGTCTGTTTCACCGAAATTGACCGGTCCATCCATTGCCTGCATACCGTGTTGCATCAACCATTGCTTTGCAGTATCAAACAGCAGGTCTGCCGCGTCCTGGTTGTCAATACACTCAAAAAAACCGCACCCACCGGTAGGCTGTTTGTATTTATATGCTTTGTTTTCATTAACGAATGCCGCAATGCGCCCAATCACTTTGCGGTCTTTGATCAATATCCAGCGGGTGCACCTGCCCCACTTAAAACCGGGGTTCTTTTTTTCATCGAAAACGGCTTCAATGTCTTTATCGAGGGGATGAACCCAGTTTGGATCATTTTGATAAATAGTCTCAGGCAAATCAAGAAAAAGCCTTTTATCCTTAGAAGTAATTACTTCAGAAACCTGCATGACGGATATTCGATATATGTAGGGAATAAATATAATGAAAAATAGCTGAATCACCTATACCTGGCAGCAAACGGTCTGTATTCAGCCGCCATGATCTTTATCTCAAATGAGCTGTACCCTCAGCGGCTTCCTTGTTGTTCGTCGGAAATATCTGCAGTACGTATACTATTTTTTTGCTTCAACTTCCGTTTCTTTAAGTTTACCCCATCACCAAAAACCTGTAACGATGTATATTCTAAAAACAGTAAAAATATCCATACTGATCATGCTTCTTACCACATCCGTCCCCAACCTTAATAGCTGGATAAGCCAGGGCTGCTATGAAGAAACCATAACAACCGAAAACGCAGGTAACCCCGGAAAATTCTTCGATAAAAGCGATGCGGACAGGTTAATGGGCGAGCCTACCTACCTGGCTGACAGTTCGCTTACGAGAGAAGCAGGGGTGTCATCCTACCGGTGCAGCTATAAAGCATATGCAGCAGACAAAAGGACCGGGAAAACGGGGGCTGTTTATTTTCTTATGGAGCAATAACCTGACCACTGCCCTTGCTGAAAAGAAATATGCTGTTATAAGAGAAGCCAATACCCGCCAGGGCATCGAAGAACTGACCAACCTGGGAGATGAGGCTTTTCGCCGGAGGAACTTCAACCTTATTATGGTAAGAAAGGGGCGTAATGTATTCACCATAAAAATGAACAGGGAAGCGCATGCGGTCACGCTGAAAGAACTTACCCAAACAGCAGAAAAAATAGCGGAAGCGATCCGGTGATGGGGAAAACATAAATATCTTCAAGCGGCGTTTGCAGGTCTACTCCCGCCGGTAGTGTATTGTAAGACAATAAAACCGTTTATGCCTTTTTAACCACCCTGGCCTGTATAAAACTCCTGATAAAAATGACCAGGGCTAACAGGTTACTCAAAATGCAGATCAGGAAGACATATTTCTTAGCGCCCCAGTCATCTATTTTAATGAACCTGTTGACGCACATAATAACAAGAACTAGCGCCAGTACCGCAGCGATATGAGCGGCCACTTTGGGTTTGGAGGACCAGATAGCACCCAGTATCAGGAATACCACGCCACTGAACGCCGGTATCAAAGCGGTAACCGAACGTTTTTCGTCCGGACCCAGCGGCAACAGGAAATAGCCGTACAATCCGGCTGCTATCAGTACAATCGCGTTCAGGTAGTTGGCGGTAACTGGTTTCATGTATTTTATTTTAAGCAATAATGGTTTAAGGAATTATCGAAAGGGTTTCCCTCCTGCATAACTAAATGCAATATTACATAAAGCAGGTGAGAGCATTTGTAAAATGACTGTAATAATTGAGTTGAAGAGAATGCCCTGGGAAGTTGCAGGCTCAATCCGTAAAAACTGTCACCGGTTATGACAGAAAAACCGGAAGGGCCCTGAGATTTCGATTTTTAAGGATTTTTCCACTTCTAAAGAACTACCGGAGGAGGTTCCGAAATCAGGATTCAAAAATACCTTCCACCGCTACCTTGTATATACCGAAATCGGGAAAACCGGTTTACGCAAACGGTAAACTTACAGTTTTGTGACAAACCGGGAAAATATCAAAATGCGTAATCCACTAATTTTGATAAACTTATCGTCTCCTGGGCGCCCTCCAGCAGATTTTTAATATTGCAGGTATTGTTTTCCAGTTCCCGGCTGCCGATCATCACCGCCCAGGCGATCTGTTTTCTCTCGGCATACCGGAATTGTTTGTCAAACTTAGCCTGCTCGGGGTAAATTTCCGCGGGAATGCCTTTATTACGAAGCAACTGCAGGTATTCAAATGATTTTTTTGCTTCTGTTTCTCCGAGATTGAAAAATAATACCCGGGTACCCTGGTGTACCCCCTCCGGAAAGAGTCTGAGCTCTTCCAGCACATCATAAATACGGTCCACGCCAAAAGAGATACCGACACCCGGGATATGGGGTACGCCAAACAGACCGGTAAGATCATCATAGCGGCCGCCACCGCCGATGCTGCCCATTTGTACCTGCTTTGCCTTTATTTCGAAAATGCTGCCGGTATAATAATTGAGCCCACGGGCAAGCGTCAGGTCTATCATCACGTTACTTTGCGTGGGAGGTAAGTAGTTAAGTATATATTCCAGATCTGCGATACCCGCAGCGCCAACGGAAGACTCGCTGAGCAATTTCTTCAATTGATCAAGCTTTTCGGTATTGCTGCCCGTAATTTGAAGAAAACCAGTGATCATACCAACCTGGTCATCGTCTAAGCCCCGTGACACCAATTCCTCCTGCACTTTTTCCAGCCCTATTTTATCGAGTTTATCAATCGCAACTGTTATATCGGTCAACTTTTCAGCGTTCCCGCATAGTTCCGCCAGCGCTGCCAGTATCTTCCTGTTATTGATCTTTATATCAACCTGTATTCCCAGTTTTGCAAACACCGCGTCATAAATAGCGACCAGTTCAATTTCATTGAGCAGGGAGTTGCTGCCCACCATATCCGCGTCACATTGATAAAATTCCCTGTAACGACCTTTCTGTGGCCTGTCTGCCCGCCATACCGGCTGCACCTGGTAGCGTTTGAAAGGAAACGTGAGCTGCCCGTGGTTCATGGCCACATAACGGGCAAACGGAATAGTCAGGTCATACTTCAGGGCGCGTTCTGTAAGGTTCCTGTCGTTTTTTCCCGCCAGCACATTTTCAAAAGCGGCTTTCGCCTTATCAATATTTTTGGGATCGTTCAACCCATTGTTCAGTATCTTAAAAATCAGCTTATCTCCTTCTTCTCCGTATTTTCCCATCAGTGTATCCAGGTTTTCCATGGCCGGCGTTTCCAGCGGTGAAAAGCCGTATAGCTCAAAGATGTTTTTGATGGTATTGATAATATAGTTTCTTTTTCGAACCACTTCCGGTCCGAAATCCCGTGTGCCTTGCGGAAGAGAGGGTTTACTCATAATTATTCGTAATGATTCAGCTTTGAGTGTATTGCTTTATGTACTTTTTAATAATGGCGTCACAGGCCCTGTCTATCATATCAAATACCTGGTGATATCCCGGCTCGGGTCCATACCAGGGATCCGGTACATCGAGGTTTTTTCCCGGGTACACTTCATTCATCAGCAAGCCCGCTTTGCGGTTGTCAAAGCTGCTTCCTCCAATCCACTGCATCTCTTCCATCACATCTTCCGCCATGGCATATATAAGATCAAATTTTTTAAAATCATCTGCCCTGAAATTCCGGGCCCGCTGGTGACTGATATCTATCCCACGTTTCAACGCTACTTTTTGAGACAGGCGATGGGGTTGTTCACCCACGTGATAACCATTGGTACCGGCACTGTCAACCAGCCAGTTCAATCCATTTTCATCAATTTTATGCTGCATGATCCCTTCTGCCAGCGGACTGCGGCAAATATTACCCAGGCATACCATCAATATCTTCATAGCTGAAAAATAGTCGGCAAAGGTAAAGATTATGGCCGATAGGTTGGCTTATTGAAGGAATTTGGCGTACCCCTGCTTTTGTTGACTGGCGGCAGGCCAGCCGGAGCGGACACCGTCGGGTGACCGGAAAAACCTGAGCTGTTACAACAGGGTAGATAATCCGGTGATTCCTGCGTCTTTACCGCCGGAAAGACTTTGTTAACCGCTTTTGTTCCGAAATGGTGCGATAAATCCGTTATTTGCAGCGTATGAAAAGGAAAAAATTACAGCTATGGGTACATATCCTCTGCTGTATAATATTTTTAAGCCTGCCTTTCTTTTTTTCACCGGATGGACCGGACAGGCCCGCCGCTTTTTTCAGCAACAGGCATTCCTACAGGGAGTTAACACGGTACGCTTTGCTTATCTGCTTTTTTTACCTGAACTACTATTTCCTGATACCGAAGTTTTATTTTAAGAAAAAATACAGCGTATATGCCTTATTGACCATAGTTTGCTTTTTTATCACCATGTTTTTGCCCGGGTTGCTGTTTAACGTTTCCGCAAGGCCGCAACAACTGCCACCCCCGATGGAACGCAATGTTACGGATCGGCCCAAACCTCCTCCTCCCCGGCCGCCAAATGGTTTCGGTCCCGGTATTTTTCCGGGAGAGAATATATTGTTTGCCAATTTCAGACAACATATTTTTCTTTTCCTGGCGGCGTTTTTCTTCTCTTTACTGCTCAGGATAAGGGAAAGGTGGCTGCAGGCAGAAAAAGAAAAACTACGGGCGGAGCTTTCCTACCTGAGGGCGCAGGTGAATCCTCATTTTTTATTTAATACGCTCAACAGCATCTATTCGCTGGCAATCAATAAGTCTGATGATACCGCAACGGCAGTTGTAAAGCTATCTGAAATGATGCGTTATGTATTGCATGATGCTGTTCACCATTCGGTAAGCCTTCAAAAAGAGCTCAATTATATAAGGGACTTTATAGCGCTGCAGGAATTACGCTTCGGGAAAAATGTACCGGTGTCCTTTGAAGTGACAGGGGATCCGGAAGGATTGCAGATAGCCCCCCTGCTTTTAATTACTTTTGTAGAGAATGCATTTAAATACGGGGTGAACGCTGAAGAGGATATGCTGATAAAAGTTTCGGTAGATATCAGGGAGGCTGTGCTGAGGCTGAACGTGTTTAATAAAAAAGTAAAAGTGCAGCATCGGGAAAGCAGCGGATTCGGTATCGGGAATGCGAAGAACAGGCTGGAACTATTATATCCGAAAAAGTATAATCTTTCCATTATGGAAACATCCCGGAACTTTACCGTATCTCTAACAATGAACCTGCAATGATAAAGGCTGTTGCAATAGATGACGAAATACCGGCTTTGAATGTCGTGGAGAACTTTTCCGTTCGGACCGGTTTTATTGAAATTGAAAAGGTATTCAATCAGCCTACGGAGGCGCTGAAATACTTGCGTAAGTTCCCGGTTGATCTGCTTTTCCTGGACATCAACATGCCGTCTTTAAGCGGTATTGATCTGTACAAAGCAGTTCCCCAGCATTGTATGGCCATATTTACTACCGCCTATAGTGAATATGCTGTAGAAGGGTTCAACCTGAATGCAATAGACTACCTGCTGAAGCCCTTTACTTATCAACGTTTTTTGCAGGCTGCAGAAAAGGCAAAAGACTACCTGGATTATTTTATGCACAGGGATACCGGAGCTGAGCCATATATATTTGTTCGTGCAGATTACAGTCTTGTTAAAATCAACATTCCGGATATCCTGTATATAGAAGGATATGATGATTACATTAAAATACATCTTGCCGGTAAAAGGCCTGTTATCACCCGGATGACCCTGAAAAATATCGTTGAAAAACTCCCGCAAAACCAGTTTTGCCGTATTCATCGTTCCTACGTGGTGCCGCTGTCCGGCATTACTTCCGTAAGAAATAAAACAGTATCCATAGGCGATATCCAGTTGCCTGTCGGTATCAGCTACGAAGAAGATTTTCTAAAACTTTTTAACAAGTAGGGTCTCCTGCCGCAGAAAGCGTCTCGTTTACCGCAATTATTTTTATTGCCTTTTTCTTCCGTCTAATTTGCCCCAGATTTTTCACTTTAAAAGAACTAATTATGGAAAGAAAGGCTTTTTTGAAAAACTCCATTGCGGCTTTGGGCATGGGTTTTATAGCGCCGTTGACACCGGCATGCAAAAAAAGCGATATCACGGATGATAACACAGGCGGCGGTTCCGGCGACTGCATTGTAGCACCCACTGAAACAGCGGGGCCGTTCCCTACAAAAAACCCATCCGCATTTGTAAGAAGTGATATCAGGGATGGCAGGACCGGGTACCTGATGACGGCAACAATCACAATCGGGCAGGTTAGTAATAGTTGTGCACCGCTGGCAGGCGCTATCGTAGATATCTGGCACTGCGATGCGGAAGGAAATTATTCAGAATACGGCAGTACACAGATGCAGTCTGCCAACTATACGGATGTGCACTTTTTAAGAGGCCGCCAGGTTACAGACGCCAATGGCCAGGTGAAGTTTACCACTATTTTCCCGGGTTGGTATAGTGGACGGGCCACTCACATTCATGTGCATATTTTTAATGCGGCCGGCAATTCATTGAAGATAACCCAGATCGCGTTTCCCGAAGGCAGCGGAAGCGCCGTATCGGCTGTGGGCGGATACAACAAAGGACTGAACGGCTATACCTATAATGCCAACGACAATATTTTTAGCGACGACAGGAATGGCGTGCAGATCGCCACCGTAACAGGCAACACGACAGACGGATTTGATTTGAAAATACAGCTCAATGTAAGCTGATATAAGATCGTAAATAGTATGGTTTCGAATAGCGTAATACTTTGCTACAGGAAGATAATTGATGACCGGTCCGGCGGTTGGGAGAAGCTGTTGCATAGCGACACTCATGAAGAGCTCAAGCTGCAGTTCCAGTTTTTTAGTACAGGGAATACCTACCACCTTTTTTCGGAGCTGGTACACGCGGATAACCGGGCGGAGAAGCTTCATTTCCTGGTAAGCGCTGCAGCAAAAGGGTATATCGCACAACTGAATGGCAAACTGCCGGATATCAAAAATAATCTCGGCAAATCTTTCCTGACCTTCAGTAATTACCGGTTCGAGATCATTGAATCAGATACCAGGAATGTAAACCGGCATATAATTGCGATCAATTTTTTTTCCAACCCATTGACCTGGCATGCCACCGTAGGCGATTACCTGCTGTTGTCAGACAACCAGGCAGATGAAAACCGCGTGCTGCTGCACCAGTTATTGCTACAACCTTTTTTGAGTATTTATTCCATGCAAAAGCTATAAACAATGATTCAGCAAACTCCCGGAAAAATCTTTTTGAGCGATGACAGAGGATGCCTTGAAACATCGGTGATGCGCACCCGAAATACTTTTAATTTCGGCTCTTACTATCATGAGCATAAAAATCCGTTTGGCAATTTATATGCATTGAATGAAGATACACTGGCGCCGGGATGTAAAATGCATGTTGATACAGATCGGCGAACCTATCTCTTAATTCTTCCTGTAGTGGGCCTGGTAGCGTATTCAGACAGCCGTGGCAATATAACGGCTGTGGAAGCAGGTCAGTTATATATCATCCTGCTGGAGAAGGGGACGCATGGATATATTAAGAACCCGGCGGATGAAAACCTTGTGAACTTCCTGCAGTGGAGAATAAGCGCAGACGGGCAAAGCCCGGCCGGCGAGGTACTGGCCGGTTTTGATATTAATGCTGACAGGAACAACCTGGCCGGTTTTGATGCAAAATATAATTACCGGTTTTTTAACAGTCTCCCGTTTTACCCCAGCATTGCAAAAATGGATGGCAGGACGGAAATTGAATATAGTTTAAAACAAAAAACCAATAAGCTTTTTGTATTTGTTATACAGGGTGCATTTGAAGTGCAGAACCGGTTATTACACCAGGGAGACGGACTGGCATTGTGGAATTTAGACAATCTCGAAGCAGAAGCGCTGAGCAATGATGCCATCATAATGATACTGGAGATGGACCAGGAAAGAAAAAGCTGACCTGCTCAAAAGCAGGTTACAGGAGTTTGTTCAATTGTTGTATGAATATTTCTCTTGGGATCATCTCCGCACCGAGGCTTTCCAGGTGCGGGGTATGCACCTGGCAGTCTATCAGTTGTACGCCTTCTTTTGTCAGTTGCTGCACGTAGGATATAAAGGCGTATTTACTGGCGTTGCTTACGTTACTGAACATGCTTTCGCCAAAAAAAACTTTACCCATTCTTATTCCGTATAAGCCACCCGCCAGTTCATCGCCCAGCCAGGCTTCGGCGCTATGGGCATAGCCGGAAAGATGAAGATTATTGTATGCCTGCTCCACTTCATCCGTTATCCAGGTGTTTCCCTGCTGGCCGGGACGGAACGAAGTCTTACAATGACGGATCACCCCGGCGAAGTTTTCGTTGATACTGAACCGGAACTGTTGCTGCCTGACCACCTGTTTCATGCTCTTGCTTATTTTAAGCTTCTCCGGGTAAAGAACAAGCCGCGGGTCAGGGCTCCACCACATAGGCACCCTTCCTTCATACCAAGGAAATATACCTTTACTGTAAGCAAGAAGTAAACGTTCCTGCGACAGATCGCCGCCGATTGCCAGCAAACCATCCGGTTCCGCCATCTCCACCGGTGGAAAAATCAATTCGTTCCTTAACGCGAAAACTGCCATTATTCCGGGTTGATCCCAACTTTGTTTTTGTATTACAAACTTACTGTAAGTTCCTTCCTCTCTGCGGAAATATTAAGGGGAAACAGGGGCACCGGAGCTAAACGGATGAATGGCTTACCGTTTTAGAGAGATGTTTTTTCCTGCTGCCTGTCCCGGATGATCAAATCATGAAACTTTAATCTAAAATTGTCATATAACCGTAATTATGTACTTTTGGCGGCTCAAAAGGGAACGAATTTCAACAATTGCACTGTCCTTTGAATGTTTCATTCAAATAAGACAATTTTTAACTAAATGAATAAGAAGGTTTCTAAAATCGGGGTGCTTACATCTGGTGGCGATGCCCCCGGCATGAATGCGGCCATCAGAGCGGTAGTACGGACCGGAATTTACTATGGTCTTGATGTGTACGGAATTGTGCGGGGATACACCGGAATGATTGAGAATGATATTTTTAAAATGGAGTCCCGCAGTGTGGCCAATATCATCCAGCGGGGCGGCACCATCCTGAAAACAGCACGGTGTAAAGAGTTTTTTGAACCCGAAGGAAGAAAGAAAGCCTATGAGACATTAAAGAAAATAGGTATTGACGGATTGGTGGTTATAGGCGGAGATGGTTCCTTCAGGGGCGCTCAAAAATTTTCGACAGAATTTGATATCCCTTGTGTGGGGTTGCCAGGTACAATAGACAAGGATATGGCCGGCACCGACTTCACCATCGGGTTTGATACTGCGGTGAATACCGCTATCCAGGCCATAGACAAGATTAGGGATACGGCAGATGCACACGACCGCCTCTTCATCATCGAAGTGATGGGTCGTGATTCCGGTTATATCGCCTTGCATAGCGGGGTAGGGACCGGTGCGGAAAACATATTGATACCGGAGCACAAAACCGATCTCAATGATATAATTAACAGCCTGCTGGAAAAAGAAAAGCGTAAAAAGCTGGTGAATCTGCTGGTAGTTGCTGAAGGAGGCGAATATGGCGGCGCCAATGAGGTAGCCAGGGTCATTAAGTCAAGAATGCCCAATGCTGATATTAAAGTGTGCATACTGGGGCATATTCAGAGAGGGGGAGCCCCTTCGGCCCTTGACAGGCTGATCGCCAGCCGTTTGGGGTATGCGGCGGTGGATACGCTCATCAAAGGAGATAAAGTGAACACCATGATAGGCATAGTTAATAATGACCTGCATTATACACCACTGGATCATGCAGTGAAAGCAGAGCATACAATAGATCCGGAATGGCTGAAAATCATAAAGATCCTGGCATCCTAGTATACTATAAAGTGGTTAGTAAGTCACACAGCAATAATCAAATCAGAAACCTGAAATAAACGTATGGCAAAAAACATATCTAAATATCTTCATGAAGAAATGGACAAGCAGGCCGGTATAGAGCATGCTTTTCACCGCACAAAAATTGTGGCCACTGTAGGTCCTTCCAGCAATACCTACGAAAAGCTGCTGGAACTGACGAAAGCGGGCGTGAATGTATTCCGGCTTAATTTTTCTCATGGCTCGCATGAAGACAAACTCGAGATTATTAAATATATCCGGGAGATCAATACGAAAGAGCCCTACAACATCTCCATCCTCGGCGACCTGCAGGGTCCTAAACTGAGAGTGGGAGAAATCGAAAATGGAAAAATCCAGTTAGCGGCAGGAGACATCCTGATATTTACCAACACCAAGTGCGTAGGAAGTAAAGAGGGAAAAATATATGTATCCTACCCCAACCTGGCAAGTGATGTGGAAATTGGAAATAAGATACTGATAGATGACGGAAAGCTGGAAGTGGAAGTGGTGGAAATAACAAAAGACAATGATGTAAAAGTCATGGTCACTATGCCCGGCGAACTGCTACCCAAAAAAGGGGTGAACCTTCCGGATACAAAGATCTCGTTACCGGCGCTTACGGAAAAGGATTTGGCCGACCTGGACTTTATGATAGAACAAAAGGTGGACTGGATAGCCCTTTCCTTTGTGAGAAAAGTAGACGATTTAAAGATTTTGAAGGGCATCCTGAAGGAAAGAGCTTCCAAGAGTAAAGTGATGGCAAAAATTGAAATGCCGGAAGCGCTTACCAATCTCAGGGAAATCATCCTTGAATCAGACGGCGTTATGGTGGCCCGTGGCGACCTGGGTGTAGAGCTACCCGTGGAGCAGGTACCCCTGATCCAGAAAGATATTGTACGCAAATGTATCCACAGGGGGAAGCCTGTAATAGTAGCCACCCAGATGATGGAAAGCATGATGGATCGTATAAAGCCAAACAGGAGCGAGATTACCGACGTAGCCAATGCCGTACTGGACGGCGCAGACGCGGTGATGCTGAGCGGCGAAACGGCAATGGGGAATCACCCGGTACTGGTAGTGCAAACCATGCGTAAGATCATACTGGAAGTAGAGAAAAAAGAATATGGCTACAACAGGGAGGATGACCTTAAACCGCAACCGCACTCCCCCTCTTTTTTGAGCGACGCTATTTGTTACAATGCCTGTAAAATCGCCAGAGATATTAACGCCGACGGCGTAATCGCGATGACCCAGAGTGGTTATACCGCATGGGTAGTAAGCAGCTATCGTCCCAAGTCCCCGTTATACATTTTCACCAAGGAAGAATCGCTTGTCAACCAGTTGAGCCTAAGTTGGGGAGTAAGGGCGTTTTATTACCCGGAAGAAGAAAGCGTGGATCAGGTGATCTTCGACCAGATAGCTATCCTGAAGTCACGTGGGTTTTTGAAACCAGGCGATACCGTGGTTAACACCGGAAGTACGCCGATTCATCTTCACCTGCCTACCAACCTGCTTAAAATATCAAAAGTAGAATAGGAATACACTGCCTGGAATATCATATATCAAAACCATACTGTATATTAACAGTATGGTTTTGCTCTTTTAAGGAGTTTTTGCAATCTTTGACAACATATGTGTATTGATATGCGCAAACTTTATGTTTTACTTTTTTGTGTTTCAGCCAATCTTTGGGCGCAGGCCCAGGATCCTAAGGAAATTTCCGGCAACTACTATATCGAAGGAATTACAGACGGCGCAAAAAGCGGCTTTTACCTGAACAGCAATCATACATTCAATTTTTTTTATTCAAAAAACGGAATAGACCGTTACGGTTCGGGCAGGTGGTATATCGAAAAAAATGCCATCGTATTCAGCGGCCGCCTGAAGCCCGCAAGAATTTACCAGTTGCTTTCCTCCCGACGTGTCAACGATAACTTTGTGACCATACAATTTACAGATGATAATCCTGCACTGGTAAAAAACATAGAATGCACCCTGTTTACCGAAAGGGGCAGGCAAAAACTTTTTACGAAGGATGATGGTGCCGTAAAGTTTACAAAACAAATCGTAGACTCGATACAGATCCGCTCACTGGTATTTCCCGATCATCCTTTCACTTTTGTTCCGTCGAATAAAATCCAAAACAGTTTTGAATTCGGGTTTGAGAAAGCGGCTTTCGAGGTTTTCTTTGATAATTTCATGCTGCTGTACACCAACAATATGCTCGTGGGACAACACCCGTTGCTCAGGGGACAGTTTCGGTATGTGAAAGACAATCAATAACCGGGGGTTGCTGATTTGTTGATAATCCGGCAGATCTCTCAGTCACAGACATCGGAACGTTTTGCATATTCTAAAAGATACAGCACCCGACACAGTCGGGCAGGCACCGCAAATATCGCTATTAAGCCTTGCACGGCATCCGACAATGACATTATATTTCGCGCAAAGCCGCTAAGAAGCGCCAAGGACGTACAAACAGTTCCCTTTTAGAACCATTCTTTCTTTGCGACCTTTTGCGTCGTCTTTTGCGATCTTTGCGTGCCATATTCATACAAGGTCAGTTCTTCTGTCACGCCTCAATGATTGAGGAGCCACTAATCGGATACCCGGAATGACGCCAATCCTGTTGATTCCTGATTCATAAAGAAATCCAAATCATACTTCCCAAAATCAGCAACACCTCCCGGCTTTTACTCAAACAGCGGTACAAGGTTGGCAGGCCGGTTCATTTTAATTTTTTCAGGAATATTGGAAATAATTTCCTGTTTCAACGCGTCAATCAGCCTCTTTTTTACAAAATCCCGCTGCACCACCACGCTGACTTCCCGAACAGGCACTGGTTTTTTAAACTGCCTGATCAGTTGCATTTGTTCCGGGGGCATGTCCAGGGTAGCAAGTTCCGGTAAAATGGTGATGCCATCGTTTAGCCCCACCAGCCTTCTCAATGTTTCGATGCTGCCGGTTTCATAATCAAAATGGCTGCCTTTTATACTCTTTTTTCTCAGTTCGCAAAGATTTTCTATCTGCGAGCGGAAGCAATGTCCTTCTTCAAGCAACCATAATTTGTTGGGATCAATGTCTTTTGCCAACACATAACTTTTCTTAAACAGGGCATTTTGTTTGGAAACATACGCCAGCAGTTCCTCATAAAAAAGGGGATGTTCTTTTATGCCTTTATGGTGCAGGGGGGTTACCAGGATGCCGGCATCAATACTACCCTCCTGCAGGTGCCTGACAATCAGGTCTGTAGTAAGTTCGCTGACCGTCATTTTTACCTGGGGATACCGTTCGGCAAATGCCTGGATAAACAGCGGCAGAAGATAAGGGGCTAAGGTGGGAATGATACCAATACGCAGTTCGCCTGTCAGCAACCCCTTTCTTTGCTGTACGGTGTCCTCCAACATGTCTCTATGCTGAAGGATATACCTTGCCTGCGCAATGATCTCAAACCCCGGTTCGGTGGGTACTACCGGTTGTTTGCTCCGGTCGAAAATAGTAAGCCCGAGTTCTTCCTCCAGCTTTTGTATCTGCATACTGAGGGTGGGCTGTGTTACATGGCAATGTTCGGCAGCCTGGGTGAAATGACGATAAGTATCCAGGGCAATAATGTATTCCAACTGCGTAAAGGTCATTATAGATATTATCGATTAAGGTATAAAATTAATCAATTTGTTTGATGAAACTAATTGATTGAATTTTGTACCATATGAATGATTTGGCCAACCTGTAACACATCCGAAAACATCTGAACTGCTAACCCTGCAATTGCCTCATCCGTTACCGGATGGAATGCTTCCTGTTTATTTTACGGAAACGATATAAAAACAGGGCCAAAAGCTTAGCATTACATGGAAAAACCAGCGGCGAAGAGGGTTCTCTTTCGCCGCTTTTATTTAACCTCCCACAGAAAGACAGGACGAACCGATTTAAGCTAACTTTGCAACTTTTAAAAGATCAACCAGATGCTTACAAAGCGTATTATACCCTGTTTGGATATTAAGGACGGACGCACTGTAAAAGGTACCAACTTCGTCAACCTGAGAGATGCCGGCGACCCCGTGGAACTGGGTGCTTTGTATGCGCAGCAGGGTGCGGACGAACTGGTTTTCCTCGATATCACTGCGACCGTAGAAAAGAGAAAAACGCTGAGTGAACTGGCAAACCGTATTTCCCACCATATCAATATACCCTTTACAGTAGGCGGAGGTATCAGCAGCGTGGACGATGTAAGTGTGCTGCTACAAAACGGGGCCGATAAAATTTCAGTAAATACAGCCGCTTACAAAAAGCCGCAGCTTATTAATGAATTGGCCAGGGAATTTGGCAGTCAGTGTGTCGTTTTAGCCATTGATACAAAGAAAGAGGAGGATGGTGAATGGTATGTTTACCTGAACGGAGGCAGAACCAAAACAGCAACCCGTTGCGTGGACTGGGCCCTGCAGGCGGTTGACCTGGGGGCGGGCGAGATATTACTCACCTCCATGAATCACGATGGCACCAAACAGGGCTTCGCATTGGATATTACGAGATCGCTATCGGAAAAGCTGCCGGTTCCGGTAATCGCCAGCGGCGGCGGGGGCGCTATGGAGCATTTTGTAGCGGTATTCCGGGAAGGGAAAGCCGATGCAGCATTGGCAGCCAGCATTTTTCATTTTAAAGAGATAGGTATCCCGGAACTGAAACAGTACTTACAGGGAGAAAAAATACCTGTAAGGATACTATAGCAGCCTGGTGATATCCGCTATTATTGCTTTTTATAATAGGCGGTAACGTTCCCCCTCATTCTTGTAGTAGCGCCGGCGTCAGACTGGGTGATATCGTTATGTATATACAATACCAGGGTATCCGATTGGATCGTGTATTTCGTACCGCCGGGAGGATTTACGAGTTGTGCTGTAGGGTCGCTGGGATCGGGAGCGGCAAACAACACCCCGTTGGGGAAATACATGGAATCCGCCCCTATTTTGGTGTAAGGAGCAATAAATTCTGTGGATTCTATATCGAATTCAAACTTTTCTTTAAAATCGGCAACTGTACTACCATCCTGTTTTATAGTGCTGTGTATATAGGTATCTATAGTGTATCCGTATTTTCCTTTGACGGTAGCCGGATCTATGTTGATTTCCCCGGAATTTTTAGTCGATGTGTCTTTGTAGGAGGACCTGGACTCAAAACGGACTCCCTGTTCAACAAGACTCACCGAAGCCTCTATATCGGTAATAAGATGCAAAAACTGCCATTTCCCCTCAAGAGTAGCCGTGGCAGGCGGTTGATCTAAGGGTGTTTCATATGACATTTCTTTACTGCAGGACAGAAAAAATACGGAAACGAACACAAGTAATACCCAAATCGAAGTCTTCATATCTGCTTTACAGGTTTAATTTATAATGCAAAAATCGTAAACTTATTGCAATTATTCTTGCTTTAATACGAACAAATAAGCCTGTAAGTTGGGTTACAGGCTTATTTTATGGTTGATCTTTAACAAATGTTGCTACACATTAATCCACCAGGTTCAGATACGCTTTTACGGCATTATAATCATTCCAGTCTATGTCTTTCTCAGGACCGGCTTTACGGGCAGCAGTACCGCCCGGTATCAGGATATAGCGATATTGCCATCTTTTTGCTCCGTTTGAATCTGTAAAACTTGATGCGTCATCATCTGATAACAGAACAATCAAATTAGGGGTGAAAATCGTGTTGATTGTTAATATACCCGTAATTCCGAAAAAGTCAGTCAGCGGAAGTGCAAATACTGCGGGGTTGGCGGGTGTACCGGCGTTCAGGTACACTTTGATCTCACCCGTGTTCAGGATATTCTGGTTAAGCTGCGGAGCTGGTATCTCCCCCCAAAAGGCCAAAACCTCGTCATCGTCATCGAGTTCCGGTTCATATTCCACATCCAGCCATCCGGAATAGATCACATTGGCCGTACCGGCAGGACCGGCAGCGCCAGCGGCGCCGGTTGCTCCTGCTGGACCGGCAGGACCGGCAGCGCCCGCAGGGCCGGCAGGACCTTCTTTGGAGCAGGAAGAGAATAATATTGCTACCGCCAGCAGCAATGTGCCGGAGAGTTGAAGCGTCAATTTTTTCATAAAGTAAATTGTTTAGTTTGTTTTAAAATTAACAAATTCTGGCTATCTATCTGCTTAAAAGCATAGTAATTCTAACGAAATCAATGGAAAGGTTTTCATGTATTTTGTCCGGTTTCTTATTGCGCTAACCTCCATGATATCCAGGTCTTTGCGTCTTTAGCGCTTACCATATCATAAGTGGCGGCTCCTGTTTGCACCAGATAATACCCCTCCGGGATCAATAGTTGCTGCAGGCTTTGAAGCGCCGGCCCGGAGGATGGATAGCTGCCATACATGCCCAAGTAATCAAAAATCACCTTTCCGTCGCCGGTAAAGCCGGGTTCCGGGGCGGCTCCGTATTGAAGCTCCAGTCCATCGTTTGTTTCATTTAAAAAGATCGGTGCAAAAAGATCATCACTATCAACACTGAAACCCGGCCAGTAGATAAAGTAATAATACCTGTCCAGGCTTCGTATATCAAATAAATCAGTTGCGCCGGTGGTGGAAAACCCCTGAGGCGAAAACCAATAGCTATCCGCTGTCACGGCCTGCTGCCACCAACGCTGCGGCGCCTGCAAATCAACGCGTAAAGGGGCGGCCGCGCCTGTTATACTACCATTAAGCCCTCCTGAGGATAATTGTAATGTCTGGGCAACCTGGTTCCACGAAAAATCCGACAGCGTCTCTATGGTTTGCGATCCGTTAACCAGCGGTGAGTCCAGCACCACTCCGTTGCTGCTGAACGAAAAGCCCGTTGTAAAGGTTTGCAGGATACCCCCGGAAACCCATTGAAACCTGATAATTCTCCCAACCGGGTCAACCGCTATTTCATACGTATTACCGCCAAGTGTCAACCGTCTAAAATAGTGTTCGATCTTCTGAATGTTCAAAAAACTCAGGATACTTAACCAGACCCCGTTTTGCCAGGCGTCCAGGTCGGCCTGTGTACCTTTTTCCAGCTTGAGCTTCGTTCTGTTAACCCTGCCGGTCAATACGATGCTGTCTTCACTGGCATTTTCAAAAGTGAATTCAAAATCCGACGAAAGCCCCTCTCCGTAACTTCCCCCGTTTACAGCCGCATCCGGGTCTGCCAGCAGATGAAGATAGGAGTAGGTATCGAAAATCAGGCTTGGTTGCTGCAGCGCCTTCAGCCGGTAACTGCTTTCGCCTCTGATGCGGGCAGTAGTGGTATCAAAATCCGAGAACATAAAGACGCGGTTCTCACTATTGAACTGAAAGTAATAATGATACACCCCACCGGCACGGGGCTCCACGGTTGCTTTCCATCCTGTAGGGGAAGATGTTAATGCCGCCTGGTATTTTGTGAGTGCTTCATTCAACCGCTGGTCAGGCGACTGGTCGAATACATACTCTTCTTTTTTGCAGGACAAAGCAAAAACGATCAATAAGAGAATAAAGAGTTTGTTTTTCATTACTTATTTTTCAAGTTACAATAGCCCTAGTATAGTTCACTTACAATTGCCGCTCTTTTCCTGGATTGCAAACTGTAAAAGTCTATATCCCAGGCTTTTTTAAAATAGTTGACAACCAATGCTTCTTTTTGCCTGAGCCGTTCTTTTGCCACTTCCGGTGTAGTACCCCTGATGCTCGTGCCGGTTATGCTGTTTACGATATGATCAAACCCGCTTTTTCCCTCAATCAGCATGATAGAGATCATTTCAGCAAAATCCTCCGAATTTTTTGACAAAGCATACGCGGTGATAAAACCGTCTCTTCTTGCTTCCGCGTCCCAGGTATTGATCCAGTCTGCGGTGTAGAAGCCGGCGCTGACAGCATCAAATTCTATGGGACGCCTGATGTTCTGATCCAGAATGTGTGCAAACTCATGCTCTATGACATGAAACATTTGTTTGGCAACCGCACTGTCTTTTGGAGTATAACCCGGCATCGTTTTATTCAGGTACTCGTTCAACTGGTATATCACCACCTTTCTGCCGCCTTCTGCAGTTCCCAATGTAATGCTTCCGTCCAGATTCCAACTGGCGCTGCCTGCCAGCACAAAAAATTTGGGGCTGTATTTGTTAAAAAAAACTTTCCCGCCTTCAGCTAAATAAGGGTCGATCCACACTTTTTTTATGGTCCGCATTACAGGAATAATTTTCTCTTCCTTAGGGGGAACAATTGTTTTGTTTATCTCCAGTTCAAACTGGTCCCATTTATATTTTACCGCTATATTATAAGGTTGGGTGATGGAGTCGAACAGCCAATGATCGAGATCGGACTTTACCCATGTATCTCCTCCAAGCCCGGGAATGTCATCTACATTTAGCGGGTCCTCTCTGTCACAGGAAGCCAGTGTCAATAGCAGCACCACAATTACTAAAAACTGTTTCATAATTAGATTTTAATATCATCTTGGGTTTTGTTCTACACCAGATTGGGAAGCCGTAGCCGGTATCTGAAACACCCGCCTGGGGTCTCCCGGCTCCAAGGTATGCAGTTCTCCGTTCTGGGTCATATGCGTAACAGTTAATTTATATCTCTGGATGTCAAACCAACGCAACCCTTCATGTATAAATTCAGTTCTCCGGTAAGCAAGGATCGTTTGAATAAGACCGTTTTGCAGATCGGTTCCCCAGAAACCGGTGATTTTTGCTTCCGTCAGGTTACGGGAAGAATTGTAGGAAGTGATCCGGGTGCTCAGATAGGCATTTAAAAGCGCTATCGCCGACGCATACTGATTGGTATACGTATATGCTTCCGCGAGATTGAACAACACCTCCTCCATTGTAAACAAGGGCACCATTACATAGCCGTCGCCGATATCCGCGTTCACAGAAACGGTTACAAAATGCTCGTCTATTTTGGGAACCACAGGATGATTATCGATGTAGGTGCCGGTAGGAATCGCCCAGGTGCCCCCCACTACGGGAACGTCTCTCAGTATCTGGTTCCTGATAGCAGGCGTCATGGTATAACGGGCGGCTATATTCGCACGAAACCAGTACGACCTTGTTTCGGCAAGAAGAATATTGGCATTTTCGGTGGCTTTTGCATACCTGGGTGCGACGTCATTCAACCCGATCACATTATATTCCGTATTCCACGGACGCAGGTTGGGAAGGTAATTATTATTGGGAACGGCCAGCGTGGCATGGTGAATTACTTTTTCATAGTCTTTTTTATACAGGTAAAACCTGGTTGCAAAAGCATGGGCGGCAGCCTGGGTAAAATGGTATTTGGGTATTACATAATTATTATCATCAAGATACCCCAGCCCGGTTACCAGGTCATTTTCAATCATCGCATACACATGGGCTACATTCTCCCTTGAATATTGCTTGATGAAATTGGTTTCCGGTTCCGTAACATAGGGAATGCCCGGATCGGTGGAAGCGGTAGCCGGATCAAAAAATTCAGCAAATAGGTTCACCAACATAAAATGCGCGTACGCCCTGGTCATCATCGCCTCCCCCCTTTGCGCACGGTAAGCCTCCTGGTCGTGGGCAACGCTTATCGCCTTTAGCGCCTGGTTGGCAGCGGCTATTGCTTTATAACAGGCAAACCAGTAAAACTCGGGAGTGTCTTCCCCGATAGACCGGGTATCTCTGAAAAAGAACGCGTCTGCATTGGCGGTCACCTGGTCGGCCCCCATAAAATCGTTATTGAAAGTGCCGTTATCGCCTACGTTATCAGAATAGGTTTCAATAAAAGGAACATAATTCGCCTGGGGATAGGCTGAACCCAACAACTGTGATATTTTTTGGGGTGTATTTAAATTAGCCCTGTTATCCGGCTCTTTTTCAAGGTACTTCTCACAGGAACTCAGGAAGGCTCCTGCAACCACTATCAGCAAATATTTATTCAAAAGTTTCATGATCATCCGGATTTTGACTTTTTATAGCCCTATTTTCAGTGATACGGTTACCTGTTTTTGCAACGGCTGTGCAACCCCCCCGGAGTTAAAAAACTCGGGGTCCTGTCCCCTCAGGTTCTTATCGGAATAGAGCAGCCAGAAGTTTTGCATGGCAGCGGTCAATGATAATGTTTTAAAAACCGGCAACTTATCCAGTATGGATTGCCCGGCATTGTATGTTAATGATACTGTTTTGAGCCGGGCAAATCCGCCATCGGCTGTACGGGCAGTGGAATAGTTGTAGTTGTTGAACGGGTAAGCTCCCTCGGCGCTCGTCAGGTAGCTGAAATAAGTATCATTAATGGCAGGAATATTGGTCAATTGTTCGTCGCCCGACATGAGCCACCTGTCGTAAAAATCCCTCGGCATGGCATCCAGGTCTACATACCCCGCCCTGAAAGCAGGATACAACCGGATCCTGTTACCTGCCTGGTAGGTAATAAATATGTTCAGTGAAAGATTTTTATAATTGAAAGTGTTGGAGAAGCCGCCTGATATGATGGGGTCCACGGGGCCTTCGTACACCAGGTGTTCCACTTTATCATCCTGCAGGTACACGGCAGAACTCAGCTTTCCTTCCTCATCTATAAACTGTGGAATACCATTAGCGGGATTTAATCCCTGGAAATTGATAGAGAACAGGCTGTTGACAGGATACCCCTCCCTGTTGCCGCCTTCGGCTCTCACCAGGTCGAATATCAGTGGAACATTCTGCGCATTAGTGATCTTCGTTTCGTTATATCCAAAGGTGATGGTGCTTGTCCATCCGTAGCTTTTTGTACGCAATATTTTACCTGTTACCAGAAATTCAAAACCCCTTGACTCCATGTCTGCGTAGTTGGCTACCTTATAGGGTTCGCCGCCGATGCCGGAGGTTTTGATGCGGCTTATCAGGTCGAAGCTTTGTCTTGAATAAAAATCGACACTGGCGGATAACCTGTTTGTAAACAACCCGAAATCAGCGCCTATATTTGCCTGGTAGTTCTTTTCCCAAGTCAGGTCATCATTCTGAAGATTGATCAGGTCCAGTACAGATTCCCTTTCATCGGCATATGGCCGGCTGGTGGTTTTGCTCCTCAGCACCACTCCTGAATTGGTGGCAGGGCCCAGGCTGGCCGTAATGCCATAGCTGGCTCTTAATTTCAGATAGTCGATAAAATCAAGGTTATCCATAAATTTTTCCTGGTCAATATTCCAGGCGCCACCAAAGCTCCAGGTAGGCAGCCACCGGGCTTTAGGAGAAGCTCCCAGCATGTTCGATCCGTCGTACCTCACTGTTCCATACAGGTTATATTTATTGTCGTAGGTATATTGCCCGTTAAAATAAAATGCCGCGAACCTGTCGTAGAACTTAGTCATCTCATAATACGGAAAATTTGCCTCAATGGTTTGTTTCAGTATGCGGTAGTCAATAAAAGGGGTACCGCCATTTTCGTATTGATAGCCGTAACCGGTGCTGGTAAAACTCTGGCGGTCCGCATATTTGATCTGTTGCCCGAGCAAAAAGCTTACATCATGTTTTTCATCGAATGTATTCGTATAACTAAGGCTGTTTCGGATGTCAAAGTTCAGCAACTGGTCTTCCGCGCGATTGTAGAACCCGCCATAGGGCAGCACTACCTGTCTGGGTGCGTCGGGATGGTCCGGGTCCTGGTAGAGGAACTTATTTCTTGTATTGATGGTAGCGTTGTCATTGGCCCTGTAGGCATTGGCCATATTGGCGTTTTCCGTGATCTGGTGTTCTCTCGATGATTTTACATACCGCAGCGCGCCTATAAACTCATATTTGAGATGCTCTGTAATATTGTAGCTAAGTTCCCCCTGGAGCTTCAGGTCGATAACATTCAGGTTGATATAGTTATTCGCCAGTTCATCGATGATGTTGAACGGCGCAAAATTTCTTCGGAAATATTCCAGCTCACCATTCTCATCGTAGGCGGTTAAAGCCCGGTTGGAATTTAACGCGTAGCTGAACGGATTGATATCAAACTCCCTGTCGAATTGGCCCGAAACCGGGTTGCTGGTACGGGCGAGCGTGCCGGGAGCCCTTTGCTGGCGAACGGAACCGTTGGTTAAAAAACCGGCGGAAAGTTTGTCTGAAAATTTGTAATTATTCCTGAAGTTGAGCGTGTACCGCTTTACGTTATCGGCAATTGTCCATCCGTTATCGCTATAGAAACTGGTGGAAAAAAAAGACTGCGACCTGTCTGTACCCGAAGAAATACTCAATGAATGTTCCTGTGTAAAAGAGTTACGGAACAGGAGATCAAACCAATCGGTATTGGCATTCGCGTATCGAAGCAAGAATGCCTTTTTCGCTTCTGTTTCATTTAGCAATGGAAAGTCGCCGTTATCATCGCCATTGAAACGGTCGTACATCTGCCCGTACACACCATAAGCAGACCGGCTCAACACATCTGAGTTGAGGTATCCTTTTCTTTCCAGTTCCCCCAGCACCGACATTTGCTGAGCAGAATTCATAATATTATAATCAGCATAGGTAGGTTTCAACTGGCTGCTGAAGTTGCCGGTGTAGGCCACTGTTGGTTTCCCCGATTTTCCCTTTTTGGTGGTAATTACTACTACCCCGTTCATAGCCCGTGCTCCATACAGCGCGGTAGCGGCGGCGTCTTTTAGAATATCAAACGTTTCAATATCATTGATATTGATACCCGCGACAGAAGACCCCAGCATGGTGGTAGGGTCGCCGCTTGAAAGCTGGTCGTTGGAGATGTTTATAATATCTTCCAACACTACGCCGTCCACCACCCACAGCGGTTTGTTATCGCCATTAATAGAAGTAGCGCCGCGCACCCTTATTTTGGGGGCTGAACCAAAAGTGCCGGATATATTTTGCACCGATACGCCTGCCGCCCGCCCTTCCAGCATTCTGCTCACATCGGCCACTCCGTTCATTTTGATGTCATCCGCTTTAAGGGAAGTGGCGGCCCCTGTAAATTTGTTTTTATCCAGATTTTGAAACCCGGTGATCACCACCTCCGAAAGGGCGCCTTCAGCAGCGGTCAGCTCTATATTCAGTGAGGCCTCTCCGTTATACCTCACTATTTTGGTAGCTTTTCCAATGAATGAAAACTGAATCTGATCGCCCCGTTGCGCCTGGATGGAAAAGGCGCCGTTCCCATCGGTAATGACACCTCGCCCTGTCCGCAGGTTTTCCACGGATACGCCCCCCAGGGGCGCGTTTTCATCAGCGTCGATCACTTTTCCTCTAGCCACCGTTGTATCCTGGCCGGGAGCAGTGTTCTGCAGGCTGCCGTCAAAGGCAGATACGCCGCCAGACAATAAAATCAATAGAAAGCATATTCCTGTAAATCGAAAGATATTTTTAAAAGAAGAACAGCCTCTTTTAACCAAGTGCATAGTCAGTAGTTTATATGATCGCCTTACTAAGGACAACTGAAAGCAGCCAAATGTTGGCTGAGCGTACAAAAATATTATCTAAGTTAAGCCGAACCGGGATATAAAGTGCTATATAAGGCCAGATTATCATATCAGTTTTATAGGAAATTACACTGATAAATAGAAATTTTATATAAGTTCCGGTGTATTTATCTTTGCGGCGTTCAATATTATTCACCTTCTCTCAAAACTGTATTATGAAAAAATATAAAGCAGGTGTGCTTTTTGGCGAGGAACTGGAAGCGCTTTACAATGACGCTAAAGACAACCAATTTGCCCTGCCGGCTGTTAACACAATCGGTACCGACTCCATCAATGCTGTATTGGAAACTGCGGCAAAAGTAAACTCGCCTGTTATCATACAGTTTTCGAACGGCGGCGCCCAGTTTATAGCCGGCAAGGGAATGCCCAATGAAAATTTGCAGGCGAATATTTCCGGCGGTGTTTCCGGTGCGCTGCATATCCACAATGTGGCAAAATATTACGGGGTGCCGGTAGTGTTGCACACAGATCATGCAGCCAAAAAATGGCTTCCCTGGGTAAGCGGTTTGCTGGATGCCGGCGAGCAATTCTTCAAAGAAAAAGGACAACCTCTTTTCAGCTCGCATATGCTCGATCTGAGCGAGGAACCGCTGGAAGAGAATATTGAGACATCCGTTAAGTTCTTTAAACGCATGGCGCCACTGGGTATGGGCATCGAAATTGAACTGGGGGTAACCGGTGGTGAAGAAGACGGTGTGGACAACAGTGATGTGGAAAACGATAAACTATATACACAGCCGCAGCATGTGGCTTATGCCTATACAGAGCTTAGTAAAATAGGACGGTTGTTTACTGTGGCAGCCGCTTTCGGAAATGTGCATGGCGTATATAAGCCGGGAAATGTTGAATTGCGGCCGGAGATACTGAACAACAGCCAGGTGTTTATCGAAAAGGAAATAAAAACCAAATCCAAACCAGTATTCTTTGTATTCCATGGCGGCAGCGGCTCCCCTCAAAGCCAGATAAGAGAAGCTATTTCATATGGCGCCATCAAAATGAATATCGATACCGATATGCAGTGGGCTTTTTGGGAAGGCGTGCTGAACTATTACAAAAAGAATGAAGCCTACCTGCAGGGACAACTGGGTAACCCGGAGGGAGAAGACAAACCGAATAAGAAGTACTACGATCCCAGGGTTTGGCTACGCAAGGGAGAAGAGACATTTATCAAGCGACTGGAAGTGGCTTTTGAAGACCTGAACTGTATTAACCGCAACGCGTAGGCAGTGTGTCCTTGTGCAGTTGCTTTGCGCGTAGCAGGAATATAAAGCCTTCTGTGTTATTATAAGCTACCATAGGTCTCATAAAATAAAACTCCCCCGGCAGGAATGTCCGGAATAAACAGCTCTGTATTTTCCAGGGACCAGGGACTGTATGCGACTTCGGCTTTTGTTATTCTACTGTGCCGGGTCGCATAGATCCCTAAGTCCCCCAAGCAAACCGGGCTATTGCTTATTTCGATAGTTGATCCTCGCTTTCATCATTCTTTCCCTTAAGCCGCCTTCCTGCAAAAAAGCTTTTTCCAAAGCCATCAGTTGCCTTCCCAATAAATAAGAAGTCACATTTATCAGGCAACGCATGACATTGGCGCTTATTTCAGGATTCTCATTTTCAATTGCTTTTTTAAAAGTATCATAGTTAACATCGGGCGTCTTATTCAATTCATCAAAACGCAAAGAAAGCCGGTCGCTCCTTTCCCATTTCTTTAAATTATGTGTCCGCAAAAAATCCCCGTAATCTATCAGGAGCTCTTCCAGGCTGGCTCGGGCTACATTGGTAAGCTTAATTTCTGTTTCCTTTGAAGTGGCAGAAGCCATACTGGACTCCGCAATATTTTGCTTCCCGGACCTTGCCGCCTGCACCATCTGGTCTATTGTTCTGTCGTATTTATTCAGGAAACGCCGGCAAAAGAATACTGTTCCATCGTAGATGATCTCCGATTTCTGGTAGGTGATCAGATTTCTATAACCGCCATGCCGGGGTATAAAACCTTCTGTGTTCTCATCGGTTGCCATAGGTTTCATTTTATTACCTCTAAGATAAAAAATACCGGGTAGTTTTGCAAGGTTAGGAATCCTTTGGAGATGACAATATCAGAATGAGGAACATGTAGGCTTTATAAAATAAAAAGTCCCGGGCAGGAATACCCGGAAGTGCTGCTAACCTATACGTTTCGGTGGGTATCTAAAATTGGTTATTATACGCGGTTCGGTGATAACACCGACCGCAGGCACCAATAAATGTTCATTGTTTATTCTGTTGCTCCGCTTTATTCGTCAAGCTGGTACTGACCCCAATTAGCTGGGATTACAATGTCCAACCCAACTTGCATAAAACTCAATGTTAGCGGCTGTTAAGTTTGTCTTGCTCCACCTTTGCAATGTAGTATTCAAATTCAAGATACTTACCTTTTATGTCAACGCAACGGTTTAAATGCTGCTTGTATTTGTCAAAATTTCCATTTGTTAACTCAGAAACAGCTTTGTAAAACTCAACTTTGCATTCCTTACGATTTCGAAGAGTTTCGTGATTTTGCTGCTCATAAATTTCATTTAAATCCGTTATCGAAATCTGACCCAATAAAAATAATGGGATTTTATGTTTTAGCCTTTTGAGTTCTTTTGTCGCTATTTTTAAAATATCTTGTCTGTTTAGCTTGACCGCTATATAAAACAGAATGCAAGCTGGAACAGATATGTCACTTGTATATTTTATGTCTTTCCGATTAGTCATTGGAAATTTAAAATAGTCAATCGCTTTGCCAGTGTCGCCCAAAGCGTAATAACAAAGTGCAATATCCATATAAGTCCCATCACTAATTCTATTTGTTTGCTTTTCGATTTCATTTAGTGTTAAAAAGTCAGTGAGTGAGTTGTCATATTCACGAAGATGCAAGGAACAAATTGCTCTTGCTCTTAAATCCAAGTCCTGTGAAGTTTGCAAATAATTTTGGTTAGCAATTTGATAAGCTAATTCAAAATCATCAATAAATATTTTGTCCCACGGATTTGTCATTAAGATCGGTCTGTTTAATAGCCGCTAACGTTTGTATTACCGCTATTATACGCAATTATTTTAAAAAACAGAATTTATAATCCATTTTAAATTAGCTTTTTGGTATTATATATTTTGTACTTGCCTACCGGCAGGGAGGTTGTTGGTAGCACCAATACAATTGGTGTAATCCGTGTCTAAACGTTTATACACGGACAATCCGGGCACAGCTTCGCCTTCTCAGTCCCATGTAGCTTTTACAGTTGCCTGCGCACACACAAAAACATCCCACCTCCGGCTAATACCGGATATACTAAAAAGCCACTAAAACTGATGCTGCGTGTCTGGATGATCTCCAGCCGTACAGGCAATCAAAAAGAAAGGATTAACAAGCGTATTTTAAGATAAGACGTTTTTTGCAATGTTGAAAATGTTTGTGGGGTGGTTTTGAGTCGGCAAGGGTTTATTATTATGCGGCTTCTGTAAACTGGAGCCAGGCAGATCCTTCACTTTGTTCTGGATGACAGGATACCCAGGCAAATGTGGTAGAACCTGCTGTCTGGCTTTTATTCTGCAGTGCCGTCCCTCTCCTCCTGAGGAGAGGGATAAGAGGGTGAGGCACTATTCTTCTGTAAAGCAAATATGAGCAGATCTTTCATCACGTTCAGGATGACAGCATACCTCGGCAGATGTAGTAGAACCTGCTGTTGAGTTCTTATTCTATAGTATCGTCCCGCTCCCTGCCCGTCCGTACCGGCACGGGCAGGCGGTCAGGCGAGCGCCGCGATGGGAGAGGTAAGGGCATGCCCGCAGTGGCGGAGATAAACTGCAGGTCAATATATCACTTCATGAACTCGCCGGTCCACTCTCCCGACCGGTTGAAAAAGTTGAACCCGTTACCGGAATCGCTGCACGCAAAATCCCCGGTCCATTCATTTTCAAGGTTATAGAAAAGAAAATTTTTGTTGTCTACGGATAACATATACCCTTTCCACTTTCCTTTCAGGTCAATATTTACCAGAACCATCTGGTCGGCCCAGATAAAGTAACCGGTATGGTTGCCGTTTTTGTCGAATTGATAATAGCCTGTCCAGGCGCTGCCCATCAACGGGTTTAAACTGGTAGTACGCATGGGATTGATCAACTCGTTTACACCCGGGTTCACCTTATTATTCAATTTGGGATTGAGCAAAGTATTGGAGTCCGGATTCAGCGCTTTGTTGAAGTACGGGTTGATGTTCCAGTTGAACGCAGGATTGATTTTTAAGTTTTTTTCAGGACTGATGCGTTCGTTGCTCTGCGGAGATAAAACCACATTTATCAACGGATTGCGATTGGAGGGAACCTGTCCATAAGAAAAACCGGTAAATAAAATGAGTGCAATAGCGGGTAGAAATAGTTTCATGGTTATAGTGAGTTGATTCTTTCTCATTTGAGTTTAAAAATTGGGGTAAATGGTTGCACCTGGATAATAAAAGTACGCAGAAACGGGTAATTCAGGAAAACGAAAAAGCTCTCACTTTTTTGTGGCCCTGATTATCAATTGCCAAAAAGTGAGAGCCTTTATTAAATTACCAAATATCAACCGTTATAGCGTTTTCAGCACACTGTTCATGTTCCTGACAGCGTCGGCGGATTTGGCAAACAGTGCTTTCTCTTCATCGTTCAGATGGTAGTCCACTATTTTTTCCCAGCCGTTTTTCCCGATGATTACCGGCACACCCAGGCAAATGTCTTTTTGCCCATACTCCCCGTCAAGGTACACACAGCAGGGTAATAATCTTTTTTCATCCCTTACTATAGCTTTCACCAGGTCGGCTCCGGAAGCGCCGGGTGCATACCAGGCGGAGGTTCCCAACAATCCTGTTAGTGTAGCGCCACCTACCATGGTATCGGCGGCTACTTTTTTTAACACATCAGCAGCTACATAGTTGCTAACCGGGGTGCCCTGGTAAGTCGCCAGGCGGGTAAGGGGGATCATGGTAGTATCGCCATGGCCTCCAATCACTGTTGCCTGCAGTTCGTTAGGCGAGGCCGGGATGGCCTGGCTGAGATAATAACGGAAGCGGGAACTGTCAAGAATGCCCCCCATACCTATTACCCGGTTTTTGGGTAATCCGCTGGATGTCAATGCCAGGTAGGTCATGGTATCCATCGGGTTGCTGATGATGATAATGATGGCATCAGGCGAATATTTCAATATGTTTTCCGTAACTCCCTTTACTATACCTGCATTGATGCCGATCAGTTCTTCACGGGTCATTCCCGGTTTACGCGGAATACCCGATGTGATCAACACCACGCTGCTGCCGGCTGTTTTGCTGTAGTCTCCGGTGGTGCCCGTTATCCTGGTCTCAAACCCCAGCAACGCCGCTGTCTGCATCATATCAATGGCTTTGCCCTCGGCAAAACCCTCTTTAATATCCAGGAGAACAAGCTCTTCACACAAGGAGGCTCTGGCAATATTGTCAGCACAGGTAGCGCCCACCGCACCGGCGCCAATTACAGTAACTTTCATCAGTTTATCTTTTAAAATTTTTAATCGTCTGATGCTCCGGCATTTCTTTTCAAATGGACCCGGCCAGCAAAATACCCGGACGGGAAATTCAGCAGATGCGCAGTTTCACCAAACAATCGATTTGAATAAATAGAGTTATAATAGTAGCAAAATACTTGTATTTAAGCGAATCACAAATTTTAATCAACCAAAATCAGCTATTTAAGCTGGCTTTTCAGGTCCTCCCATTTGGGGGTTCCTTCAAAATGCTTTTTGTAGTTGTATTTTTTATCGTAAATCGCCAGAAAGGGAAAGAATTTGATTTTATAGAAAGAGGGAAAGAAAAATACAGCGTCACGCCCCACGGTTATCCCTTTGTATTTTGCCAGTTCGTAGTGGTTATAAAACTCCACCATTTTGTCGAATGACTGTGAGGTCACCATTAAAATATGGGTGTTTTTAAACTGATCGATATTCTTCGTAATGGTTTCAGTTTCCGTTTTGCAGTGATCGCAGTCAGGACTAAAAAGCATCACCAACACCTGCTTCCCCTTCGGCAGATCTGTTTTTTTGTAAACGGTGCTGCTGTCGGGGAGAAGGATCGAAAATTGAGGTAGTGGATAATCCGCAAACGGAGCGGCGCCAGACTGCGCCTCCAGGAAAAACGGGGCAAGTGTTATAAAAAACAAATTAAAAAAATACTTCATTCAATTAGTTTTCAATTTTAAGAACTGGAACCCGCTGCAAACTTGTTAAAAAATATTGATTTTCAAAAGGTATTTTAACAGTTTAAGGCAACAATATGTAGATTTGTAAATACGTTACTGCAATGCAAAACAGACACATGAAAAGAGTGCTGATTTTATTTTTTGCCATCATAACGGTCATGGCCGCCAACGCCCAGAACGCGGGAACGCCTAAAGACAGGCTTGAGGTGAAGGAATTGAAATACGATTTTGGCAAAACCCCCCAGGGCAAACCGGTAACACACGAATTTGAGATTGTGAATAACGGTAACGAACCGCTGCATATTGAAAACGTACAGGCAGCTTGCGGCTGTACCACTCCCGAGTGGACCCGCGATCCGATACCCGCAGGCGGAACAAAAAAGATAAAAGTGGGTTACAATGCCGTAGCATTCGGAAAGTTTGAAAAAGCTGTGACCATCTACTACGACGCAGGTAAAACAAAACAATTTTATATCAGGGGGGAAGTCTGGCAGGCGCCTGCCGATATCGCTCCTTCCAACGCAAGTATTCAATTATTGAAAAATACAAACTGGTAAAATATGAAAAAACTGTTATTTACATTGGCGGCTGTTGTAGTCACTTCATGGGCTGTGGCACAGAATGTTGCGAAAGGTGAAGACCTGATCAATTTCAAAGAGAAAGTGTACAATTTCGGAAAGATAAAACAGGGCGTACCTGTAACCTATGATTTCTCATTTGAGAATATCAGCGATAAACCGGTGGTTATTGAAAATGCTACCGCTTCCTGCGGATGTACAACACCGGTATGGCCCCAGCAGCCCGTTGCCAAGGGAAAGACCTCCGTTATCAAAGCCGGCTTTAATGCAGGCGCTCTCGGGGAGTTTACAAAATCTATTTATGTAAAAGTTCAGGGAGTGGATGTTCCGGTTGAAATTAAGATCAGCGGCGAGGTATTGAATGCTGAAGCCTATGCCAAATATGAAGCTTCTAAAAAAGCCGGAAAAGGAAAATAACTTTTTTGTCTGATTTATACATACAAGATCCCGCTGTATTCCTGCAGCGGGATTTTTTTAAATATGCCCTGGCTTTAGTAAAGTGATTTTTTGAACCCATAACGTGCAAAGACAAGCAACAACATCAGCCCCGATGATAAAACCCCTTACGTATAAGCTGGCCACTGTGAGTAGGTCTCCCTACCCGTCCAGTCAGGCGGGCTTTGGAGGGGCGGGGGAGGCTACAAAAACAAATCAGTATACAAATTAGCACCCGGCACCACACTGTACCCGCTTAAGTCTGTAATGCCTTCTTCGGCCAGTACCTGTTCGTCAATAAAATAATTCCCAGTGCAGGTCGTGGCGGGACGTTTTAAAATATAGTACGCGGCGTCGGCTACAATTTGCGGAGTGCGGCTCATCTGTATTAACCTGTCGCCGCCTAAAAGGTTTTGCACCGCCGCGGTAGCGATCGTGGTTTGCGGCCATAGTGTATTAGCTGCTATCCCGTCTTTCTTTAATTCCTCAGACAACCCCAGGGCTATCATGCTCATATTGTATTTACTCAAAGTATAAGCAGTATGCGCTCCCAACCACTTCTTATCCGGGTTAACGGGTGGAGAAAGGTTCAGGATATGCGGGTTATCGCTTTTCCGGAGCTGCGGGATGCAGGCCCTGCTTACGAAAAAAGTACCTCGTACATTGATATCAAACATCAGGTCAAACCGTTTGGGTTCCGTATTTTCTATATTGGTGAGAGAGATGGCCGACGCATTGTTGACCAGGATATCGATACCGCCAAATACTTCAATTGTTTTAGCCACTGCCTGTTCTACCTGGTCCTCAAAGCGGATATCACATTGTACCGGTAAAGCCTCTCCCCCGGCTTCCACCACTTCTTTGGCAACTGAAAATATGGTTCCTCCCAGTTTGGGGTTTTCTTCCACGGACTTTGCAGCCACCACGATCTGTGCGCCTTCAGCCGCCAGCTTCAGTGCGATAGCCCTACCAATGCCCCTGCTGGCGCCGGTGATAAATACTGTTTTCCCTTTGAACGACATATCAATCAATTTGACTGTAAGCTAACGGAAATTACGGATTTGAGAAAAAAGGTACAATCAGAAGTCAACAATCAATACATCATAAATCCGAAATCAGCAATCGCAAGTCACCAATCCCTCTTATTTTTGCCGGTATGAGCAGGCGTAAACAAAAACCTGTATTAAAAGAAATACCTGTGCAGGACTATGCGGCAGAAGGACGTTCTTTAAGCAGGGTAGATGGCAAAGTGATCTTTATTGAAGGAGCAGTACCCGGAGACGTGGTGAGCGTGCAACTTACAAAGAGCAAGAAAGACTGGGGAGAAGGGTATGTCACCTCTTTTCATGCCCATTCTCCGGATCGTTCTGAACCGTTTTGTGATCATTTTGGTGTTTGCGGGGGATGTAAATGGCAGATGCTGCCCTACGAAAAACAACTGAAGTACAAACAAAACGAAGTGGAGCAAAACCTACGGCGACTGGGCAGGATAGACCTGCCTGAATTGCTGCCGATAGCAGGCTGCGAAAAGGACACCCGGTACAGGAATAAACTGGAGTTCACCTTTAGCAACCGCCGGTATAAAACCCGTGAAGAGATCAAAGAAGGGGCTACATGGAATGAACCGGAAAACGCATTGGGGTTTCATGTACCCCGGCTGTTTGACAAGGTGGTGGATATTGAAACCTGTCATTTGATGGAGGAGCCTGCCAACCTGATCAAAAATACCATCCGTCAATTTGCCAAAGAGAACGAATACTCTTTTTACGATATAAAAAACCATGCCGGGTGGTTAAGGACCCTCGCTATCAGGGTATGTACTACCGGTGAAACAATGGTAAATATTTGTTTCGGGTATGATGATACGGCAGAAAGAAAAAAGCTGCTTGATCACCTTTTGCAGGAAGTACCTGCCATCACCACCCTGCTTTATACCATCAACCCCAAGAAAAACGATTCCATCTACGACCTGGAACCGGTAGTTTACCATGGAAAAGGGTTTATAGTTGAAAAGCTGGGAGCGTATTTGTTTAAGATCGGCCCTAAATCATTTTTTCAAACCAATAGCCGGCAGGGAGAAAAACTATATGATATTACAAGGGAGTTCGCGGAACTGGATGGCACCCAGATAGTATACGACTTGTACTGCGGCACCGGCAGTATAGGAATATTCGTAAGCAGGTTGGCGAAAAAACTGATCGGGGTGGAACTGGTGCCCGAGGCGATTGAGGACGCGAAGGAAAATGCCGCTTTGAATAAAATAGAACACGCTGCTTTTTTTGCAGGAGATGTGATCAATATATGCGACGACAGCTTCTTTTTACAGCATGGGAAGCCCGATGTCATTATCACAGACCCTCCCAGGGCGGGTATGCATGAAAAGCTGGTGAGAAAGATACTGGATATGGAAGCGTCCTTAGTCGTATACGTTAGCTGCAACAGCGCTACCCAGGCCCGGGACCTGCACTGGCTGGACGAAAAATACAGGGTAACAAAAGTGCAGCCGGTAGACATGTTTCCCCATACACACCATATAGAAAACGTGGTACAGTTAAAATTAAGATAATTTTACCGGGAGTTTGCAGCACCCAAATAGCTGCTGCAAATTGCGCCGGACTGGATGGGTCCCTCCCGGTTACCCCGGCTTGGCAAGCGTTTGCGAAAGCTTTGTTTCAGCAATTGACCCTGCTTTATCGTTTTGCTATTTACCGTAAAATTTGGGTCAGGAACAAGTATTTTGCCTGTCAAACCTTCTATTTGCGCCACATGGGTTAAATTCGCAAATAATTCATTTTAAATAATTGTAATGGCTGAATTCAGACCGGGCGGCTTCCAGGTATTGCCGGTAATTGTAAAAAATCTCCTTATTATTAACGCGATAGTATATCTTGCCCAGATCGTACTTGGTAAAGCAGGCGTTTTTTCTATGGAAGATACCTTTGCCTTGCACGACATACGTTCCGACCATTTCCGACCGCACCAGTTGGTCTCTTATATGTTTTTACACAGCCCTTATCAATTTAGCCATATTTTGTTTAACATGTTTGCGGTCTGGATGTTTGGGAGTGCGCTAGAGAATCATTGGGGTCCTAAAAGATTTTTAATATTTTACCTGCTCTGCGGCATCGGCGCCGCGATGTTGCATTTAGGGGTGCTATATTATGAAAATACTCGTTGGATTAGTGATTTTAATACTCAGGCTCCCTTTCTTAGCGAGCCTGAATACCACAGAAGGTTGATACAATTATCTTTTCGAATTAATACCCCAACTCTGGGGGCTTCCGGCTCTGTTTTCGGCTGCCTGGCCGCATTCGGTTACCTGTTCCCCAATAGTTTAATTTATTTATACTTTTTTATACCTATTAAGGCCAAGTGGTTCGTTATTATGTATGGTGCGCTGGAGTTGTACCTGGGTGTAAGAAATTCCGCGGGAGACAATGTGGCCCATTGGGCGCATCTCGGCGGTGCATTGATCGGCTTTTTGATGGTATTGTACTGGAATAAAACCAACCGCAGAAGATTTTATTAGTAACTTTAAGGGTAATGTTTTAAATCTGTTATATGGGGGTGCTAGAACAGGCAAGAGGGAAAAAAATTTTTTTGGGCTCTGATAATGATGCGCTAATAAAGGTTATAGTAATAAACATCCTTATTACTGCTATGCTTTTTCTTGTGAAAGGCATTTACCAGATATCCAATATTGACATCTCTTCTTACCAGGGACAGGTTTTACAGCATTTTCTTTTGCCGGCTTCGTTTGCCGGTGCCATCCGGAGTCCCTGGACTTTTCTCACTTACATGTTTGTTCATATCGGCATCTGGTCTCTTATAGCCAATATGTTGTGGCTTTGGGCCTTTGGCGTCATCATGCAAACGCTCTATGGCGGAAGAAGATTAGTGCCGTTGTATATCTACGGCGGGTTGGCGGGCGCATTGTCGTTCCTGGTTGCCGGTCTGGCGCTTTCCGGTGGAGCCGCAGCTTCACTGGCAGGAGCATCGCCTTCGGTAATGGCTGTTGCGGTTGCTATAACGGTAGCGGCACCCGGGTACAGGATATTTCCTATGTTGGCAGGTGGCATACGTTTATGGATTTTAACGCTGGTATACGTGGTAATTAATGTGGTGGGATCGTCCTATAGCCCGGCCATGTACGCAGCACAACTGGGCGGCGCGGCAATGGGCTTTGTTTATATGACAGTTTTGCATCGCGGCACTGATATAGGAACCTGGATGAATCGTCTCTACGATTGGTTTTTTAATTTGTTCAACCCGGATATTCGTTCTCCCAGGAAACAAAAAGACAGGGAAACGGTATTTTACGATACCGCCGGGAAAAAACCGTTTAAAAGAAAACCCAACCTGAATCAGCAGCGGGTTGACGAAATTCTCGATAAGATCAATAATAGCGGAATGCAGAGTCTTAGCCAGGAAGAAAAGGACCTGCTACGCAGAGCCAGTGAAGAAGACCTATAATATTCAGCATGGTTAAAAAAATTACGAAAAGGCTGTTTGTTACCTTTTTTTTGGTTTTTGTTGTTGTATTCCTTGCAACCTGTTTATCTCCTTTTTTAAACCCGGCCCGTTGGTGGCATTTTGGCTTTTTCGGGTTGCTGTTCCCTTACTGCCTTATTTTGATGCTGTTCTTTCTGTTGTACTGGTCGCTGAAAAAATCAAAATGGTCTATCCTGGTACTGCTCTGTTTAGCGGTCGGCTGGAAGAGTGTCGGCGCGGCTTTTGCTTTCAATATAGGATCGGGATTTGATATGGAGAAACCTGAGGAAAGAATCCGGATAATGACCTGGAATATGAGGTTCTTTATCGGACCAACTGAAAGAATCAGTAAATCCGGCATTTCTGCCGATCACCAGAAAATGTTTGACCTGATCGGGAATTATAACCCTGATATACTGACTATCCAGGAATTCACCTCCTCCGAATCGGGAAGATATGCCAATAACCTGGAGATACTGACTACTGAAATGGGTTTTAAATATTATTTCTTTGCCCCGCATGGCAGTAGCAACGGAAATAAGCAGGCTGAAAAAAAAACAAAGGGGAACGGCATCATCATTTTGTCGAAGCTGTCGATAATAAACACTGATATAGTGGATCTGCCATCAGGGTTGGGAACAACGGAAGGAGTGATATATGCAGATATTTCAACCGGTAAAGATACCATCAGGGTATTTGCAGGGCACCTGCAATCATTCGGCTTTATGGGAAAAGACTATCAGGATATCAACAAAATAAAAAATGATCCGGATGAACGCCTGGACGCCTCGAAAAGCATCGTACGAAAAATGCGCGTTGCTTTCCAGTTCCGGGGAAAACAGGCTGACCGGATACGCGAGGAAATGGACAGGAGCAAATATCCGGAAATATTCTGTGCCGACCTGAACGATGTACCCAACTCATATACCTATTTTACGATCCGGGGAAACAAAAAGGATGCTTTCATAGAAAAGGGATTGGGCTTTGGCAAGACCTTTTACAGCTTGTTCTCAGGCTTTATGCGCCGGTTGCCCTTCCTTCGTATAGATTATATCCTGACCGATCCGCAGTTTACCATTCATCAGACAAAGGCTGTCGGGCAGGTTCTGTCCGATCACATACCCGTTGTAACAGACCTTTCCCTTCAGAAATGAAAGAATCAGTTCATATAGGGTATATTAACCTATATATTTGCAAAAACTTAGTTTAACAGGTTATGTCAGCGCTGAAGATCTATAATTCCCTTTCCAGGACCAAAGAAGTTTTTACACCTATCACCCCCGGATATGTAGGCATGTATGTATGCGGACCAACCGTATACAGTGACGTTCACCTGGGAAATTGCCGCACATTTATCTCATTTGATATCATATACCGCTACCTGAAGTACCTTGGCTACAAAGTCCGTTATGTACGTAATATTACCGATGCCGGGCACCTGGAAGGCGACCGGGATGAGGGGGATGACAAGTTCTCGAAGAAAGCCCGGCTGGAGCAGGTGGAACCCATGGAGATCGTGCAAAAATATACCCTTGGCTTTCATGAAGTAATGCGCCTGTTCAATAATCAGCCACCGTCTATTGAACCTACCGCAACGGGGCATATCTCGGAACAGATAGAAATGGTGAAACAGATACTGGCGAACGGTTATGCATACGAGGTAGATGGAACCGTGTACTTTGATGTAGAAAAATATGACAGGGAAAAGCCATACGGAATACTCACGAACAGAAAGATGGAAGATCTGCTGGAAGGCACGCGGGAACTGGGTGGACAGGATGAAAAAAGGGGCCGCCTGGATTTTGCCCTCTGGATAAAAGCCAAGCCCGAACACCTGATGCAATGGCCCTCCCCGTGGGGAATGGGTTTTCCCGGCTGGCATATAGAGTGCTCCGCCATGAGTGAGAAGTACCTGGGAAAACAGTTTGACATACATGGCGGCGGTATGGACCTGGCAGCCACGCATCATACTAACGAGATCGCGCAATCGCAGGCCTGCTTTCATGTAAGTCCGGCAAATTACTGGATACACACCAATATGCTGACGGTCAATGGAGCCAGGATGAGCAAATCCGCCGGCAACGGGTTTTTACCCCATGAACTGTTTACCGGCAACCACCCCCTGCTGGAAAAGGCCTATGCCCCTATGACAGTACGTTTCTTCATGCTGCAAACACATTACCGGAGTACCCTCGATTTCAGCAATGAAGCGCTGCAGGCGGCAGAAAAGGGATTGAAGCGTTTATGGGATGCTTACGAGATAGTGGAAAGCCTTGAGTATGGAGTACAGGACCTTGTAGATGAAGCGCTGGACCAAAAATGTAATGATCTTGTTACCGAGTTTGACAACAGCATGAATGACGACTTCAATACCGCAAAGGTATTGGCGGCAATGTTTGAACTGGTACCGGTGATCAATTCCTTCAAGACCCAACAGCTTTCGGTTGGGAATATCCGGCCGGAGACCTTTGAACGGCTCAAACAGCAGTTCAGGGTATACCTCACCGATATATTTGGACTGACCAGTGTAAAGGAGGGAGATAACGGGTTGCTGGACGGAGTTCTGGAGCTCCTGATCCAGATAAGAAAAGAAGCCCGTGCCAGGAAGGATTTTGCCACCTCAGACAAAATCCGGAACGAGCTGCAGCAAAAAGGCGTGATCCTTAAGGATAACAAGGATGGCAGCGTTACCTGGGAAGTTGCGTAGATAAAAAGACATAGGATCTCCCCAGGTTTTCTGGTTGTACAGGTCAACAAAAAATAATACATATTCAGTATAAAGGAAAGGCGCCTTTCAGATGTGGGGGCCTGCTTATCGTTTTTTATAAAACTCGGCGTGCAGGTCAATTTGCGTTAAAAATATGGCTTGGGATCAAAGCAGTCCTCAAAACCGGTAATAAAATAGTCCTCCTCCCGTTATGCAATTTCTTCTTCGTACGCATCCACCCGGTACAACGATGGCTTATGGGAAAGAATATATTGATCACTATAGGGTTCCTGTTCAGTTTTTGCTGCGGGTTTTCCCAGGGCAGGCAGGATATCCGGCAGAAAAGCTGGCAATCATTAGTTTACAGGATAACGGCTGCCGATGCCGAAAAACTGCTGCGAACCGGGGAGATTAATCCGGATGCCTACCTCGATCATACACCTGTGGCCACCTGGCATGCAGATACTGCGGCATATGAATACCTGCCGGTTGGTAATTACCTTATTCTGCGTGTAAACGAATATGAGTTGGTAGCCGGTTATTACTGCCAGAGCAATATCAGGGTATTCCCCATCAATAATAAAAGAACACTGCAACTGGAGATCAGGGACAATACAGGCAATCCCAACATTGCGGCAGATGTATGGTTGAATGGCAAAAAGCAAAACAAAAGCCCCGGGCAGGTCTGCACTTTTAAAAAATCTAAAATAGAAGAAGCCATTGTTAAAGTGGCAATTCCGGGCGACACCTTATTTGTGGAAGCTACCGCGCTGGAAGAAGAGGAAAGAAGCCGCTGGCAACAGTGGTGGAGTAATTTTTACCACACCAAACCTGTGTGGGCAGCAGGTTGGCCGGTGCGGACAATAAAAAGACTCGTCCAAACACAGCCCGGGTACTGGTTTGAAAGAAATTCCTATAGGGTTAATTCAACCGGGTATATGATCTTTAATCAACCCAGGTACAAACCGGGCGATACTGTGCAATTCAAAGCCTATGTAATAAGCCGTAAAGGAAAGCAATATAAAAAAACCCTGGAAAACAGGTTGCAATATTATAGCCGGAATGGCTATGTCAGCTCCAAACTGGGAACCCTGCAACCTGAAACGCCGGGAGCATACGTGCATCGTTTTGTATTAGGTGATTCCCTGGTGTCCGACAAAAACTATTCCCTCCAGTTGGTCAATAAAAAAGGTAAAGTAGTATTGGCGGGCTCTTTCAAAATAGAAGATTACCTCCTGGATGAAATAGCCTCCTACTCCCTATCTTCTGAAAAAGACCGCTATTTTGCCGGCGATACACTGGTGTTTTATGCCAAAGCGCAGGATGCCAGTGGCCTTCCGTTAATGGATGGCAGAGTGAACCTGCTGGTACAACCTGGTTCGGTTGCGGAGTTTTACCGGCAACAGGTATTTATAGCCGACACTCTCTGGCAGCAGGAGAAACCACTGGCTGTTGAGGGGTTGACCAGGTTCGAAATTCCCGCTTCGGCTTTACCGGATGCGGACATTCAGCTAAACGTTAAGGCTGTTTTCCGGAACAGCAACAACGAACTGCAGGAGGAGACGCTTGAGGTGAAATTGGTGAAAAACCCTGCCTTTATTGAAGTGTGGCAGGAAGGCGGAGAAGTAGTAGCCCGTGTAAGAAAGAACGGGGCGCCGGTACCGGCTGAAGGCGCCTTGTCTTACGGGGATGAGGATAAAGAGTTGGCTATCACCTACCCATTCAGGCAAAAGATCAACCCCTATGTGGAGGATTACTTCTTTTGGGCCGATAATAAAAAAGACAGCACAGGGATAAGCCGGTCTTTTGAACCAGATGAGGACATGGGGTTACGGTTCAGCCGGATCCAGGAAGGAGACACCACCGGATTCCTGCTGCAAAATCCCTGGAAAATGCTGGTGCATTATACCGTTTTGTATGGCAACCGGATCTATGCCTCCGGAAAAGATACGGTTGAAAATATTGTCTGGAAGACCAGTCTGCCGCACAACAGAATATATACGGTAACCTGGAATTATATCTGGAAAGGAGAAGAAAGGCATGGTTATAATACAGTTGCCGTGCTGGATAAGCTGCTGAATACTTCTGTTTCCGGTGCGGCAACCATATACCCCGGGCAGACAGATACGGTTACGATCACCGTGGAAGATTATAAGGGAAAACCAGCCGCAGCCGTTAACCTGACGGCAGTAAGTTATAACAAACAATTCGGGACAGCTATCAGGGTGCCGGAACCTCCATACCTCGATCGCTTTAAGAGCAAACGGCGCATACTCATTGACGGTATTGAACTGGATGAAGCCTTTGCCAGGAAGAGCTTCCTTTTGAGAGAACACCAGGGCTGGCGTAAAAACTTCCACCTGGATACAATGGAATATTACCGGCTGTTGTTTCCGGAAGCAGGCGAATATTCCGTATTTACGCCGATTTCCGATTTCCAGCCCCAGTTATCCGTATTTATGGTGCAGGATGGAAAGCCGCTTGAAGTATATATGCTGTATATCAACCGTAAACCGGTTTGGTACAATGGCGTAACGGACAAAAGTTACGTTTTCAGGACGCCGCCGGGGTATGTACAGTTAGGTATCAGGCTGAAGGATAGTTATATAGAAATCGACAGCGTATACATGCAACCTTACTATAAGCGGGATATATCGTTTGACCTGCACCGTAAGTTGCCGAACTTCCGGCGGGAAGAGCGCCCCGCACACTATACGGCACAGGAACGGAACCAACTGGAACAACAGATATTTCGTTTAAAAGATAATGGCGGCGGCGGATATGCCTGGCAGTCCGGCAAACTGACGAAAATAACGGGTGGTACTGTCAATATATCGGGTCCTTTCACCCCCAATGAAATGATCACGTTTTTCAGGCCGGGCTCTTTTGATATCAGCTTCCCATTTGAGCCGGGGTATGAATACAGTGTATCCCGGCAAATGGCCCGGTTGGAAAAAAAGCCGCTGTTTTTACCAAAAGAGGAAGCAAAGCTGCCAAACCTGAAAACAAGCTGGAGCTTGCGTGATACACTGAAGCCGCCACCGGTAATTTCATACGAGCCAACTCCTGCTGCGCAACCTTACCTGAGACCCAATGATCACCTTGTGACGGCCGTCAATGGCGGCAGCGGCCGTCTGCTGATTACATTACCAGGAGATACCGTGTTTGCCTATGCGGTATTGTATCAGAAAGAAGACCCTACTATCAACCGGATCAAGAACTATGCTCTCAACAGGTTTGATTATGTAGTACCGGGTAATTATAATTTGATTTTAATAACCGCGCATGGTCGTTTTATCTCACTGAACAATATTGACATACAAGCGGACGGTGGCACTTACCTGAAAGTGGAGAGACCACTATACGAAACAAACAATATATATGCGGACCGCCTGCATATGAAAATGCTGTTGGATGACCTGGCAACCGGCACACCAAAACCTGAACCCAAAAACGAATATACCCCCAGGGTGCTGGGTGTGCCGCTGCCTGGGGGCAATGCGGGAATAGAAGGAGTAGTGACGGACAATGAAGGAAAAGAACCGGTGGCCGGCGCATCTGTTTACCTGAAGGGTTATAATGCCGGTGTAGCGACAGACGAAGAAGGACGATATTCCTTAAAGGGAATTAAGCCGGGACGGTATACCGTAGTCTTTTCATTTATAGGATATGAACCCCGGTCGGTGGATATACAGCTCTATGCAAATGCTGTGAGGAATCTTGACGCGGCATTGAGCATTTCTGAGCTGTCGCTGGAAGAAGTAGTGGTAGTGGGGTATGGTATGCAGAAGAAGCGGTCACTAACAGGGGCAGTAATGGTAGTCGAAGAAGGATTAAATGTATTGCAGGGCAAAGCAGCAGGCATTCAGGTTACGGACTACTCTCAAATACAAGTAAGGGGTATAAACAGTATTAACGGAAATACCCAGCCGTTATATATAGTAAATGGCGTACCCATGGATGAGTTGCCGGCCAATATGGATATGACGAATAGGCAAATAAATGTGCTGAAGGGAGATGCTGCCTTATCGTTATATGGCGCCCGGGCTGCAGGTGGGGCTATCGTAGTTACCACAGGTGACTTCTCACCGAAAGCTATCCGCGATAAATTCCGCGACTATGCTATCTGGCAACCTAACCTGCTTACCGGTAAAGATGGTAAAGTCCGGTTCACTGTTACCTATCCGGATAATATTACCGGCTGGGAAACCTGGGTAGTGGGTATGGACAAAAAGAAACGTATTACAAAAACCAGCAGTTTTGTAAAATCTTTTAAACCCATGCTGGCACAGTTGGCATTACCCTCCTTCCTGATAGAAGGAGACAGTTCTGTTGGTATCGGCAAACTGAGCAACTATACAACGGAGTCAGCGGGTATTATCACCCGGTTTATTGTAAACGACAGCCTGTTTAAAAAAACTGAACAGGAGCTGAGCGGAAAAGCCTCCACTACGGAAAAACTGGTGCTACAGCCCGGGAAAACTGAAGATACCTTAACGGTGCAGTATAACATGGAAACAGCTTTTGGCTACAGGGACGGAGAAATACGGAAGATACCGGTGTATAAAAAAGGAACAGAAGAAACCCGTGGCAGCTTCTGGATACTGGAAAGCGATACCGTAATAACGTTTAAGCCGGACCCGGATGCCGGCGACGTGGTGTTGTATGCCCGGAACAATACGCTGGAGGTATTGCTGGATGAATTGCAGCACCTGAAAAACTATCCTTACTTCTGCATGGAGCAAACAGCCTCCAAGCTGACCGGTTTATTGCTGGAAAAACAGATCAGGAAAACACTGGGGCAGCCTTTTAAAGAGGAAAAAGATATTCAGAAGCTAGCAGACAGGCTGCTGAAGGCACAGTCGTTCAGTGGCGGCTGGGGCTGGTGGACCGGAAACACCGCTAACTTTAATATTACAGGTTATATACTCCGGGCATTGATGATGATGAAAGATGATCCCCTGGTAAAAACAGCCCTTCGCAACGGTGGATTGTACCTGCAGAATGAACTCCCCGGTATGCAATATCCCAACAGTTGGAACAGAAGCAGGTTAATAACGGCCTTGTATACTCTCAGCGAAATGGGCCATGTAATGGACTATACCGCTTACCTGTACAAAATACCCTTTGATTCCCTGACCGTACATGATCAATGGCAGGTGATCAACATCAAACAACGGCAGCAACTGGACTACCAGCGGGAAATGGAGACCATTATGAAAAAAAGAATTGAAACCGTATTGGGCGGACTGCACTGGGGTGCAGACAACTGGTATTGGGAATCCAACGAGATGGCTACCACTGTGCTGGCTTATAAAGTATTGAGGCAGGATAAAATGTACGAAAAACTCACCAACCGCCTGATCTATTATTTCCTGGAAAGAAGAAAACCGGGACGGTGGAGAAACACGGTGGAATCCGCTTCCATATGCGCCGCGGTTTTACCGGATATACTGAAAATGCAACCGGCATTTCAATCCCCGTCAGGGCTGACGATCCAAGCTGATCAAACCACTGTGCACGAAAAATTTCCAATAGAAATAAAGCTGGACAAAACAACACCCGTTACAATTGACAGAACAGGTGGGGGACTGTTGTATGTAACGGTCTGGCAGAAAATATTCAACCCGGCTCCGGAAGCTGTTACAGATAATTTTGTCATCCATACACAGTTCCGGAAATCCGGTACCGGGTTGGCAACTTTACAGGCAGGCGAGAAAGCTGTTATGAGAGTGCAGGTGGAAGCATTAAAGGATGCAGAATATGTACAGATAGAAGTGCCGATACCGGCCGGTTGCACTTACGGCGCCAAACCGCAGACCTGGACCGAGCACAGGGAGTACCTGAAAGAAAAAATGGTGCTCTTTGTTGAGAGGATGCCTAAAGGAAAATACAGTTACGAGATAGAACTGGAACCACGATATGCCGGCGAATATCACTTAAACCCGGCAAAAGCGGAGTTGATGTATTTCCCTATGTTCTATGGGCAAAATGGAATGAGCAGGATAGAAATAACAGGAACGGCGGACAACTGAGAAAAAATGTCGGAAAATCAGATATTCAGGTAAAGAATGTATCCCGGTTTATGCCTTAATGATAAAAGCCACCTCACTACAGGTAAGAGGCTATACCGGCAATCTCTTTTTTTTAATCAATTGGCAATGATTTTCTTTGCGGCTAATAACTTCTCTTATGCCGTCACTGAAGAGCTATCCGCTGGATACCAGAAAGCAGCAGCATTTTTTTTCCGCGCTGGATCATTTTTACCCTCTTGAGAGTGATGTTAAAACCTGGTTAGGAAAAAAACTGCGGCGAATCAAAGTGGGGAAAGGAGAGTTGCTTCTACACGCAGGAAATATATGCCGTTATATATATTTCATAGAAAAAGGAGCTCTCCGGGGCTTTATAAGAGAAGGAACGAAAAATATTACAACATGGATATCTGTAGAAAACGAAATGGTTACCTCCATTTATAGCCTTGATATGGAAGTGCCCGCGCTGGAAAATATAGAAGCTATCGAAAACTGCTCATTATTTGTGCTCAAAAGCACTGACGTGAAACAACTGTATGTGAAATATCCGTCGTTCAATACAGTGGGGCGGAAAATATTACAGCAATATTACAGGGATGCGGAGCGCAGGGCATTTCTGGTCAGGCATACCAATGCCACATTGAAATACAAACTTTTTCTTGAACACTATAGTCACTTATCCAATCGGGTGCCTTTGAAGCTGATTGCTTCGTTCCTGGGTATGGCGCTGGAAACTTTGAGTCGCGTCCGTAAAAAAATGACTCGTTCCAAATAATATCCCTTACGCCCGACAACCTTGAAGTGCAGACCGTCAAAATTTTCGGTTATTCATTGGAGTTAGTAATATTTATTTTCCGAAAAGTATATTTATCCAAATAGTTCCTGAAACCTTTTCCCGCAGCCGGTTATAACCGATACCAGCCGCAGAAAGGCATTTGACAATTGTCAAAGAATTGAACGATAATGGTTTTTACTTATAGGATGTTTTGAATGTACTCAATATTTTCGCGGCGTTGCCTGTATGGTAAATGAAGCATTTCCATACAGGTATTCCTAAAATTCAATATTTATGAAACGCCTCCTTAAAAAACACGCTTCAAAAAGACTACCCGGGCTGGTATTGGTATTAGCCGTTTTGACCCAGAGCTCCACAGGTCAAACGATAATCAGCATTTCGTCTGGCACTGATCTGTACATATCCCCGGGCACTACTTTTACACCAGGAGGACTCAGCCTGATCCCCTCTTCAGGCTTTACCATCAGTGGACTGGATATTGAGAGAAGTACCACGGTAGCGAATACCCTCCCCACTGTTTATGTTTCGGATGTTTATCGCTTCAGCAACAGCAGTAACCCTTTTGATGGTATTATTCGTTTTGCGTATAGTGATGCTGCACTAAACGGGCTGGATGAATCTACACTGGCGGTGGCTGTGTATGATGACAGCGAATGGCAAAAGGAAGTTATAGCGAGCTATGATGTCACGGATAATTATGTGATCACCGCCCCGGTTGCAGGCAGGATATTGAATGAGCTTACGCTGACAGACGCCTTTGCAACACTGCCTCTGCATTGGGGAACTGTGAGCGCCATGCGCAGGGAAAATCAGTTCATAGTAGAATGGGAAACCAGCCAGGAGCAGGATGTGAGCCATTTTACGGTAGAAAGAAGCAGCGATGCCCGGGATTGGATTACTGCCCTGGCATCCGTGCCGGCAAGAAACATGCCCTCCGTACAGCGCTACTCCGTTACCGATACTGTTTATACTCCACATCGGGTATATTACCGGATCCGACAACATGACCTGAACGGACGGTACTCCTATTCGGCTGTGGCAACGGTAGCAGCCCGGAAAGGAGAACGGCAGGTGTTGGTATATCCTAACCCGGTAGGGCACAGTTTCTCCGTACGGTCAATGCAAACAGCAGGTAATGGAATCAGGTTGCTGCAATTATTTGATGCCCGTGGCGGGCTGGTTCGCACGTGGACTGTTCCCATGCCGGAATACGATATCAGCAACCTACCGGCTGCCGTTTATTACCTGCATGTTCAAACTACCGATAACCAGGTATCTAATTTCAGGATCATAAAACAATAATTATTCACTTGTAATCATAATCCCAGTTTATGAAAAATCTGCTCTTTATCATTTGTTTTATAATAGTTGCAATGCAAATACAGGCCCAGGTGGGTATAGGCACCACCACCCCTGATCCTTCAGCCTCGCTGCATGTGGCCGCTGCAGATAAAGGTATGCTGGTTCCCCGGCTTACCGAATCGCAGCGAAGCAATATCAGTAGCCCCGCTACCGGTTTGTTTATCTATCAAACGGATAATGTACCCGGTTTTTATTTTAACGCCGGCACACCCGGTACACCCGACTGGGTAAAAATTTCCACTTTGCCTGAAATCCCTTCCATCCCTGCAGGAGTAATTCAATCGTTTGCAGGAAGCACAGCCCCGACAGGCTATCTCATGTGCAACGGACAGGCTGTAAGTCGTACCACCTATGCCGGGCTGTTTGCTGCAATTGGAACAACTTATGGTACGGGAGATGGCTCCACTACCTTCAACCTGCCCGACCTGAGGGGAAGGACCGCGATAGGAGCGGGTGCGGGTACAGGACTCAGCAGCCGAACTCTGGCAGCCACGGGCGGCGCCGAAACACACACGCTGACAGTAGATCAACTGCCGGCGCATAACCACGGTGGTAGCACAAACACTACCGGAGCGCATGCCCACGGTATAACGGACCCCGGTCATTCACATTCGCTCACCAGCATGGCAAGCGGAGGGGGTAATTATATTGACCATGATGTGGCAGGCAGTGCCTCCAACCCCCTGAGCTATCCGTCTTCCATAGGCACTTCCACCACAGGTATCAGCATTAACAGCAACGGCGCCCATAGTCATACCATCTCTTCGCAGGGAGGAGGACAGGCGCACAATATTATGCAGCCGTTTTTAGTATTGAACTATATCATCAGGTTTTGAGAACCCGGTTTTCCGGCTTATTACTTGTAATCGTTTGCCTGACGATCATCCATTAACCGCGTCTCTCCAAAACAATGTTTTGGCGCAAGCTGGTAAAGATTGAATATATTTAGCGTAAATATTTACCGATGCGATATATTCTTTTATTGCTGGGGTTATATATAACATTGAATGGTTTCGGCCAGGTGAGTGATTTATATACTGTCAAAAAAGACAGCTCAGGATTTATACTGACGGAAAAAGGCGCTTCACTTTTGGCTTCTCTTCCCCTGAAGTGTCTCGACCAGGAATATCCCAATAAAACCAGTCATACTTCTGCAAGCAACAGCGATCATGTGATGACACCCCGGCAACTGCATCCCGCATTTTTCGGTTGCTTCGACTGGCATTCCTGTGTACATGGTCACTGGATGCTGGTAAAACTATTAAAACAGTTTCCCAACCTGCCGGAAGCGGCTGCTATAAGAACAGCCATCCGCAAAACCATTACACCGGAGAATATTCTAATGGAAGTGAAATACCTTGAAGCGCCGCTGGCAAGGACCTGGGAACGAACTTACGGTTGGGCATGGCTGTTAAAGCTGGACGAGGAGTTATCAGGCTGGGACGACGTGGATGGCAAAGCCTGGCATATAGCCATGCAACCTTTGACTGCCCTGATCGTACAACGGTGGATGGAATTTATACCCAGGCAGACTTACCCCAACAGGACAGGCGTGCATCCCAATACCGCTTTCGGGCTGGTGTTTGCACTGGACTATGCACGGACGCTGAAGAAAAAGGAATTTGAAAATGCCATTATAACACATGCGAAGAAACTTTTCGGCGATGATAAAAACGCGCCCGCTTCCTGGGAGCCGGATGGCAGCGATTTTCTTTCCCCTGCACTGGAAGAGGCTGACCTGATGCGAAGGGTGTTGACACCATAGTCGTTAAGCTAACTTTTTTTGTTAATCTCAAGGGTTTGAAAATGAGTGTGTTTGCCTTTTGGTGGGGAGCAAACGCAATCAATTACCAGGGGCAGATAGGTATTCTCCAACCATTCGACTATCGATAACTTGTTCAATAGTACCATTCTTAGCGAATAAGCAAATTGAAGACTCCGCTTAAAGAACATAATTAGGCTTACTGCCTGCCCCATTTGAGCCACATGCCTGTTAAGACGGCTAAATAAGCTCCAGTTCAGCAATATCCATAATAGTCTGCCCAGCAATTGACATTCCAGGCGTTCTTTTTTTACTTTTTTTACGTCACTTATATCAAAGAATGACTTCCATGTTTTAAATACCAATTCTATCTGCCAGCGCAGGTAATAGGTTTTTCTCACTGCACAGGCAGGCAGTATATCGGCTCCGACATTGGTAGTGTAAATATTATAATGCAGCCTCTTTTTATACGCTTTCGATACACTCCAGCCTTTGCTCTTAGCCCTGGCTTGCGCATTTTGCAATCGTCGTTTAAACTCATGATCAGGTACCCGTTCAATGATCAGCCTGCATGGAATGCGCTCTGTGTCATATAGTAACACTTCCTGTTGCAAATGCTGTTGACAGGCGGCTTTGTCCAATACCTTATTCCAGTCCAATGGCTTTCCCTGTAAAGTATGTACACCCGCCTGGGGAGGTAACCTATTGAGAAAGAAAGCCTTAGATTGTACGACTGCTTTCAAATAAGAGGATGAAACATATCCCAGATCCCGGATATGTAGATCTCCGGCGGTTATAGCCGATGTAGTTTGTTCTGTATCCGTGAGATCATTACGCAAGCCCTCGGTTAGTTGTAAGGATAGCCAGTGCCCGCTTACTAAATCATATTCGTATTGCAGGCTTATCATCCCATTGGTTTTGCTGAAATTACCATAACCCCTGTAAGCACCATTGTAATCGGTAGGAAGTTTAAACTTAGTGGAATCTTTGATCTTTATGCGCGGGAAGTGGAGCTTAGGACTGCCTTTTTCTCTAAGCAAATGTTGCTGTAAGGCTTGTTGTAATATTTTTTCAAGAAAAGCAACTGCCTGCGGGTTGAACCGTTGATGCAAAGCTTCCTTACTTATTTCTATACCGTGAGACTGCCGTAGGATTGCGGTAAGATCAGGAAGGCTGATTTGCGACTGTGGGCTCTCCGATACCATCAATGTATTGATAAATCCGTCTGCACTTAGTTTTGTGCTGCTTCTTTTAATAAAACCTGTTTGACGGGCTATTTGTTCTGCCGGGGTTGCATCCAGAAAACCTTCAATATTTGCAGCAATATCAGCAGTGTGTTGCCTAAACAGGGTGGACTGATGTACTTCTAATTGTTTTCTCCTTATAGACGCAATTAGCCTAATTTTGAGAACAGGCAACATTTACTCGCGTGCCTTAAACAACACAACAATGAGGAAAAAATAAAAAACGGCTTACTCCCGAAAGGGAGCTTTTTGCCTGTTGCCTGAACAACAGACTTTTCTTAGCTTAACGACTATGGTGGGGACACCCACCGAATTTGTACAATGGTTTTCCGGCTTTCTTTCAATAAAAGATTTTAATCACTTAAGTACACTGCCGGTGGTATCAGACAGGACCGACTACCAGATCGTTCACCTGGATGGTTTGAGCCTAAGCAGAAGCTGGTGTATGAAAGGCATTGCATCGGCATTGCCGGCTTCTCAACCGGCTGCAAAAATTTTCAGACGATCAGCCGTTGAACATCTTTCCACGGCGCTGCCCCATGTGGTAAGCGGCAACTATGGCGGGGAGCACTGGCTGGCAAGCTTCGCCATATATGCGTTAACGGAGTAAATGAGCAATAATATGGAGGTCATAGCGGCTTCCTACCCTATTTTCCCTCGCTACTGGCAGCATCCAGGGCTTCGCGCCTGTCTTTCAGGGATGACTGGGATCGCTGGAACGTAAATGTGCCGGGGTATTTAAATTGTTTTTTATTCAGGATGCGGCACAGGGTGGCTGTTACCGTAGCATTGTCGTCATCGAAACCTCCATGCGTTGTACAGTTCGAATACCTGTCAGAGTTCCTTTCTTCCGCATTGGGAGACAGTACCAGGGTACCATCTGCAACATTCAGCAGTTTAGACAGGGATTTATCTTTTTTAATGAATTTTTCCATCCCGAGCAGAGGGGTGCCATCATGCACGATACCGGGTATCCTTACCTTATCTTCAAATGCATTGGATACCAGGTACAACAGGGATTTGTTGTAGATGTGCGCACAATGATCGTCGTTCTCTGCCGCATCCGTTAAATTAAATACTGAAAATCTTTTAATTTTTTCATTTTTGATGGCAGGCAAATATGTGCTGTTGAACAGATCTACCGTACAGGCAGGCGCCCAGAGTGTACAGGATTCTATATCCAGTTTCACCCCTTCATCATTTTTGCTCAGGTAATCTACAAGGTACCCCAGTACTATGCTGCCGGCGCTATGACCGATCAGGTGTATTTCTAAATTCTTATGCCTGGCGGCCAGGTCCGCGATGTGATGCAGCGCCAGACGGATACCACCACTTTTTGACCTGGTTGCCAAAGCCGCGTTTTCTTTCATTTTATCCCATTGCATCTTTCCCGTGAGCTTGCGGGCAATAGGCTCCAGGATATCGTCCAGCCGGTTCAGCATAAAGTCTTTAGCCGCATCCAGGAAACCTTCCGGCTTTCTTTTCTTCACAGACTCCTTCAGGATATTTGTGATGGTACTCCAGGCGTCAGAGTTCCATACAAAAGCCAGTGGGTATACTTCAGCATCGAGGAGCTGCGCCCTGTAATCTGCCACCCGTTGTATCGCGCTTTCCTCAGACACCAGCCCGCCATGTGCATATAACAACAGCCTTTTCCTGCGCCAGCTCTTTGTGATAGTCTCAAAATCACTATCAAAAATAGATTGCACCTCTTCCTCCGAATTACCATATTCGCCACTGGTTTTCAAAACACCGTTGTTGCCTATATTGATCACATGCGGTCGTAGTTGCGCAAAAGAATAAGAATTTGATTTTTTGGCGGCGGGAGAATTGCTGATGGCAACAGATTCATTGTTCAGCAACGTTACAGGAACACCTAACCGTGCCACCCATACATCTATCCCATTTTGCAGCCAGTCGTCATAAGTAATTAATGCAAAACCGCTTTTGCCCCAGATAGCCCCCCAGGAGTTTTGGATCCAAAAGCCCTGCCTGTTGTAGGCCACGATCGCGAATGCATGCCCGCCTTCCGCTCCGCTCTCAAAAGAAATAGTGCCATCCCTGCCGACTTTGTCCCATCCGCTATGGGTGACACAGGTAGCAAACAACACCCCAACTTCCGCCATAGCGCTGTGCATCGCCACCAGGTCCTTATGGTTCACCCGATAATAGGCGCCCAATGGGCGCTCCAGCGCGTCCCTCACCCTTTCCGCGGTCAATGCATTATTAGTGGTTGTATTCCTCCACAACGTATCCTTGCATACACCATGTTTGTGCCATCCCTTCATAGCACCCCTGGCACTGGAACCGTCATAGTTCTCACCTGCCCATTCATCATATCGTTTCGCCAACTGGTATAACATTTTCGGACTAACCGGGCTGAAACGCAATTTAACGCTCCTGCTCAGCAACAGGTAGTTGGCCACTGTTGCCAACCCATATCCAGTGCAGGCGCCCTCAGTACCCTGATCGAGTACCGGGACCTTCCATTTCCTGTAAGTTTCCAGCTTTATTTCCGCCGGCACTTCCTTCAACGTAGATTTATACATCTGATCGCGAAAATCAAGGGTGTCAGGGCGAACATTCCGGACCCTTTTCTCCGGGGCTTCTTTTTTGCCGGAGCCCGACGCCAGCAACACGGGTGGGGAAGGTGGCTGATGCTCAAACCGGTAATGCCGTTCTGCTTCATCTTCCGTATCAAACCTTCTGTGCTCTACCCATCTGCCTGATCTTTTTTGAAAACAGATCCATTGGTCCTCTGTTTCTACAATTTTGTATTCACCGCCGGCAGCGCCTTTTACTTTTGCCGCAACTTTTTTTGCCGGCGCTTTTACCCGCGCTGCAGGGCTTTTCTTACGTACAGCCATAAAACAGTTTTATTAATTTGTTTTAGTAAGCAGAAAACTCAGGGCATCCGGATCGTTGAATATCCTGGCAACATCATACACCAGGAATTTATTGATACCTGATATTTTATTTTTTGATGTTTGAACCACCTGGGAGAAGCTGAGCCCCAGTTGACCGTTACTCCCGCTTGCATAGGTATAAAAGAATACCAGTTCCGGACAGTTTGGTTTTCTACCGGCCCTGGTCTCCCCGTCAGATGTCATCCCCCTGATGCGGAACAACCCGTCTGTCTTGAACATCTTGGTATTATTGCTTCCTCTATCAATATCCCCGATATATAAGGGTCCAAATCCCAGGCAGTCGCCATTCGGACTGAAATTTGCGCTGAACAATACACCGATTGTTTTTGGCATCGTGTCGGAACCCCGGACCTGCTCTATCTCCACTTCATAAAAATATAGTTCGGTACGTTTGCCGATAACAGCAATACCGATATCATTTTCCTTTTTTACAGAATTTTTGTTTGCCATCTTGTATTCCGTAACGGCATCCCTTTTCACCAGCTTTTCCAGTATCTCCGCCTTGTATCCTATCGTTTCACCTTTTACAGTAGTGACGCGATCAGGTGCTTGTTGTTGATAAATACCGGATATAAAATCCCTGCTGACAACATTCTCCGGCTGCACGCTGTATGAGGGCGCCTTACATGCCGCGAACAGCATCAAGGCAGTAACGATCGTTATTATGTTTTTAAAGTTTAACATGCTGTATTTGATTATAGGTGCCGCCAAAAAAGAACCGGTTGCCATCGTCATTCGGATGCAGGGGATGACCCAGCAGGATATGGATCATTTCCTGTATTCCCCAGTAACGATCTTTCTTATCCCGCAACGATCCGACAACCCCCATATTTACCCCGAAACGCTGATCAAAATTCACTTTCAGGCTATATGCCGATGTGTTGAAATTATACACCTTGTTTTTATCAGGCGTGTCATACAACGGCACATTCATACCCAATAAACCGGTCAGCTCATATAACAATGGTATATACCCCGTGAACTGGTCGAAAGCGACCTCTGCATAGTTGAAGTTTTTTCTGCTGTGATACAGGATGGCTCCGCCACCTGTCCAGTAACGGTCAAATCCATCTCCGTTGCCCAGGACATTGAACGGCGGCCCGTCATTATAATAGTTAAAGGAAATATTTCCTACTGTACCGTTGAGAGAGCCGACGATCTGGTTTCTTTTGTGGTTGTTAAGAATAAAATTGGTGCCGAGCATCAGCATGCCCGAGCGGTTAGAGAAAACATTATAGTAATCCCCGTTGTGCAATGTCCGGCTGAACTTGTTATAATCCAGGTGTCTGCCCCACTCCAGCCCGATATTGATATTATTAGTGAAATCGATCTGCCAGTCTCCCACCAGTGGATTGAGGTTGGCGCCAATCGTTTTTGTATAAATAGAAACTGATGGGCCATAACTTAACAGAAAATCACCCCGGTTGGCAGTGGCGGTGAATGCGCCGAACACGCGCAATCCCGGAAAGTTTTGCCCGGGTCCCCTGGTGAAGAACAGGTTACAGCCAAAATTAACCTGACCGCGGTACCTCCACCCGTCCTGCGCCTCCAGTATAACAGGAACGCATAGCAGCAGGGTAGCGCAGAAAATGATATATAACGCCTTTTTCAAAACAAGTATTTTGTATTGATATAACAGGCAACGGACTATTATGTAACCCTATATGACGACAAATCCGATATAAATTCAGATAAATCAGCGGAGATATTGCGATTAAACCATTTCCCGGAGACGGAGTAAATTCTGGTGCTAAGCTAAACGTATTGTAGTTCTACAATAGCCACGAATGCACAAATGTTTATTCGTGCATTCGTGGCATATTATACGACATTTTAAATTTAACATAACACCAGTATTTCCTAAATATAATCGTTATTCAGGAATTTCAAAAACCGGCACGTCATTTTTTAGCAGAAAACGCGGCTCAGAGTTTTAGTCAAAATCATTTTGCCAACCGCTTTTTTTCAGCTTTTCCACCTTTTGCAACACTTCTTTTTCGAGATTGTTTTTGTAGGCGGCTACCTTTTGCAACACCTCCTTATCAGCGCTGCCTATGATGGAAGCTGCCAGGATACCGGCATTTTTGGAGGCATTCAATGCCACCGTGGCCACCGGTATGCCATTGGGCATCTGGAGTATGGACAATATGGAATCCCAGCCGTCTATCGAATTGGAAGATTTTACAGGCACTCCTATGACGGGCAGGGGCGTAACCGAGGCTACCATTCCGGGCAAATGAGCCGCCCCTCCGGCGCCGGCAATGATCACCCGCAACCCCCTTTCGGCCGCACGGGAAGCATATTCCACCATACGCAATGGGGTACGATGAGCGGATACTACTGTCAGTTCAAAGGCAATACCCAGTGTTTTCAATATGTCGGCAGCATCCTGCATTACCGGCAAATCACTGTCGCTCCCCATAATAATTCCTACCAATGGTTGACTCATTCCCGTAAATTTTAAGTTCATTTATTCCGGCAGGTTATTGCCTGCCGTTACCACCTTAAGCAATTGCTTTATGCGGTTCTTTTTATATACCAGTTCCCTTTTATCCTTATTGATGATGGTAACATGTCCCATCTTTCTTCCGGGCTTGGTTTGCTTTTTCCCGTAAATATGCACAAACACATCATCCATTCTCAACACTTCATCAAGCCCCTCGTAATGCGCATCGCCGCTGTGCCCATCTTCTCCCAGCAGGTTGACGATTGCCGCAGGCAATATAGGATCGGTATTGCCTAACGGGTATTGTAATATTATCCGCCACAGCATATCAAACTGCGAGCTGTAGTTGGCTTCAATGGTATGATGCCCGCTGTTATGCACACGGGGAGCTGTTTCATTTACATATACGTCTCCTTCTTTGTCAATAAACAACTCTACGGCGAATATACCGGGGCTATTCAGCTCTTTCACCACTTTTAAGGCGATCGCTTCTACTTTCCACAAAATGTTCTCAGTAAGATCCGCCGGGCTCAGTTGGTAATCCAGCAGGTTTAAATCGGGATCAAACACCATATCTACCACAGGATACAGGGTAGTTTGCCCCGCATCATTCACGGCAACAATCTGGGCAACTTCCGTATTTAAGCTGATTTTTCTTTCCAACACCCCCGGCGCGTCAAATGCCAGTTCAAGCTCCTCCGCATTGTTAACAACCTGCACTCCCCTGCCGTCGTAACCGCCTTTGGCTAATTTGTGTACCGCCGGAAGGAGATCCAAATGAGATGACAGGTCCGCTTTCGTTTGCGTCACTACAAATTCCGCGGTAGGAACCTCGTGTGACGCGTAAAATTGTTTCTGCAGTATTTTATCCTTTATTATACGCAAGGTCCCGGGACGCGGGTACACGCGTACTCCTTCTGATTCCAGTTTTTCCAGAGCGTCCTCGTTCACCGATTCTATTTCTATAGTAATGGCGTCAAGTCCTTTTCCGAAATTATATACATCATCAAAGTTGCGGATATCCCCCTTTACAAAATGAGAACACAGATGCGCCGCCGGGCATTCCGCGTCGTTTTCCATCACATAAGTTTCTACAGGATAATTGGCAGCCGCCTGCAGCAGCATTCTTCCCAATTGACCACCTCCTAAAATTCCGGCTTTCAGCATATCTTCTTAAAATATGGCGTGAAGATAATAAACCGAAGGCTGATTTAAACCGGGAATTTTTACAGGTCCTTCAGTGCCTGGTGCTTTACTACGTTTACTGTTACGAGTAGCTGACCTACATGTCTTTGCGTATGCTCCGCCGCATGAAACAATAAGCCTGCTACTGTAGAAGGTATTTGTTTTCTACCCACTCCCCTTACATCGGTAAGTGTATTTTCATCCGTATTCCGGAGCTGTTCCAGGGCAGTGGCTACCTGCCGGCTGAACCTTTCCACCAGTTCAGCGGCCGATACCGGCTGTAAGGGAGCCTCTTCCTGTTTAAGGTACTCCAGTTGTTCCGGGCGCAACTGGTTGCCGGCGGCATAAGTGAACAATCGGCTCAGTACTCCTGTAAGGTGCTGCAGATGGAAACCTGCTGAGGCCATGCCTGCCGGACGTATCCATAACAACCCGTCAGGGAATTCTGCCATAATTTCCCCGACCTCTTCATTTGCCTGCAACAGGGCATGTGCAACAGGCTGCAATAGAGAAGGAATACCGGGCAACGGTCCTCTTAGCCAGACTTCCGGCTTATTTTGTTGTGACATATTACAGGATTGTTGTGCAAATTAACACCGATACTGTAAAAAATCAACCAATCACTTTGAATAGTTTCGCCTACCGCAGCGTTCTGCTAACACACTTAGCCGGGGGAGAAAGTCTCCGGGGAATTTAAATGGCAGGTTTGTAAAGAACTACCTTTACTGTCGGGACACACCCGCTGCGGAGAAGAAAAAAGTCGGAACAAACTCTATAGGAAAGGAAATAGGTGCAAGTCAAGAACCTATAGACGCAATGGAAGTAATATTAGATCAAGCAAAAAAATTATTTCAGATGCTGCTAAAGAAAGTAAGGGATAAAGGTATTGTATATTTGGTCTTGATAGGAATATTATTGAATGGATATTTATTTTTTAAGGGTAGATCTGATATGAAATTGTTTCGAGAAAAAGGAATAATTATTTTAGCCATAATTACAGACAAAACGGAATCTGACAATGCAATCATGTTAGAATGTAAATATAGATTTAAGAATATCGATTATTATATTTCATACCCACAACATCGAATACACCAATCGGAAGATTCGCTAGTGTTTTTGCACATTTTGCCTGACAATCCGAGAAGATGGATGCAGTTGGACAAATATGTAGTACCATCTTGTTTAACATTAGATAATGTACCTGATACAGGTTGGAGAAGTTTACCTCTAAATAATTGTAAGTAGTGTATCAGAATATCCATTTTTAACTATCGGTTGGTGTCCGCACCATAGACGTCAACTTAACGAACGCGAGAGATAAAATACCCCGAATGGGGTTTAACTTGAATAGTCCCCAACAGAGTTGGGGATGCAACCGGTGGTAAGGTCACCCAAAATTTATATTGAACCCCGTCGGGGTTCAACGAAAAGTTTGACGTTTTTACCCCCAACTTTGTTGGAGGTTACTCAAATTTAAGCCCTCCGGGCTTGGCACAACACTTTGCACGGAGGAGACGCGGGGAAGAAAAAATCATTAAACAATGATAATTTGTTCTTGAATATTAAGTCCGCTTATATCTGTGGCTGTAATTCCAGCTTTTAATTTTTTTGAAATAAAAATATTAAAATGTAGACCTGGTAGGTAAAACATATCCATCGGTTTTTTGTAGAATTGCTCAATAAAAAAAAGACGCTGGACTCTAATTGATTTTGATTGCTTGAGCAATTCATCTTTTTTTATTAGAAAGTCGCTTTTGTCAATAATAGTAATGTCATCGATTTTTTTTAAATCGATGACAGATATATAAAACGTTGATTTTTCAAAGTCAATAATGTCGAAATTATTAGAAACTAAGTGTAAAAAATAGTATGTAAAGAATGTGCCTTTATATTCAACTTTCGCCAGATAAAATTTATGAGATATGATATTAAATTGTTCGAGGAGATTTTTAAACCTCTCGCTTACTAGGAAGCCTTGGGTGGAAATCATTCCAAAACTCAATACATCTGTAAGTGTTGCTTTTTTATGTAGAATCAAATAATCCAAGAAAGGAGGTTCATCAGGAAATTTCCATGATACTATTTTTTTTAAAGAACGAGGGGTCGATAAACTTAAATGACATTCATGGCTTATATGCTCCACTTGTGGATAATGCCCCACGATTTTTAAATCAGTTGAAACATTTATAAAAAAATATTTACTCATACTCGGAAAGTTGCCAGCAACAGTAGTTAGAGCCAGTTATTTTTTATCTAATAATTTTCAAGCCTTACAATCACATCATCTTTTTCTTTGAGCAGGCGGTCATAGAGTTTTTCTTTCATCGGGATTTCTACCACTGGCGCAGGTCTCCCGACCTGTGCCCGATTATTACTTATCCCAAAAAGCAACAACTGCTTCCCTGCTTATTGCAATTTACATTTTAAACACTGCTTCTGGCAAAGGCCTCTCCTCGTGCAGGTCCAGTGCCAGGCTGAGGGACTCTGCGGCTTCCGGAGTGTAGACTGTTTGCATCAACGGCTAACCCAGGTAGATGCCTCTCCCAACCTGCGGTCGGGATCGGCATGACAAGCGGTAGTGCAATACTCAGCAGTAGTACGATTACTCTACCGATATGTGAAGACACATGCCGATAGGAAAAAGGGGCAGCGTGCATGACAACATAGTGTTGTTCAGCATGGGTGCATGTGTTCAACATTAGTACAATTGTTGAACACATGTCCTACTGCTCGTCACCCCGACGCAAGGAGGGGTCTGTAGCACCCTCACTGGCCACTGGCGCAGCTCTCCCGACCTGTACCTGATTATTACTTATCCCAAAAATGCCAGCAACTTACCTGCGCAAAATAAGATAAATGATGTTGATTAATAATAAGGGCTTCCGAATTCTTTTTTTACCAACTCAATACAGCGGTAATGCTCCCGGCCCGTTCTTTCAAAAACAGCAGTCATCACATCCGCCACGCAGAGGAAATCATCCGGCTGCCAAATTATGTTACATTTGCTGCATTAATATCAAACACCAATGTATCACAAAACATTCATAACACAATCGCTTTTCTATCTATGCCTGCTGGCCTCTTCCTTGTCGTTACAGGCGCAGCACAAACCGGAAGATCAGTTACCACGGGATACCGCGGTAACCGTAGGGAAACTGGCCAACGGACTGACCTATTACATACGGCCAAACGGCAGACCTGAAAAAAAGTTAGAATTAAGGCTTGTATTAAATGCCGGTTCTATTAATGAAGATGCTGACCAGTTGGGATTGGCTCATATGGCAGAGCACATGGCATTTAACGGTACCAAAAATTTCAGGAAGAACGAAATCGTCTCTTTCCTGCAGGAAATAGGTGTCGGATTCGGCAGTGACCTGAATGCACAAACAGGTTTTGATGAGACAATTTATATCCTGCCTATTCCTACCGATAAGCCGGGCAACCTGGAAAAAGGCTTTCAGGTGCTGGAAGACTGGGCACACCATGTTACCTACCTGGCGGAAGATATAGACGGTGAACGGGCGATCATACTGGAAGAAAGCAGGAGTGGTAAAGGCGCCGGTGAAAGAATGTTTAACAAGATATTACCGGAACTGTTCAAAGGCTCCTTATATGCTGAGCGGCTACCTATAGGAAAAGACAGCATTATCAAAAACTTCAAACACGAAACATTAAGGCGTTTCTACCGCGACTGGTACCGTCCCAACCTGATGGCAGTGGTGGTGGTAGGAGACATCACTACCGCCAGGGCAACCGAACTCATAAAAAAGCACTTTGGCGGCCTGGTAAACCCTCAAAAGCAGCGGGAACGAAAGGAAGAACAAGTGCCACCTTACGCTGCCACAGCCGCTATGGTGGTTACCGACGGGGAAGCTACCAACTTCCAGGCAGCAGTGGAATACCCGGCGCAAAAATCACAAACAGTAAACACATACGGAGATTACAGGAAACGATTAACCAGGCAATTGTTTACTACGATGCTGAATAAAAGATTGCAGGAGCTGACCCAGCAGGCAAACCCTCCGTTCGTATTTGCAAACGCCGCCTATAACGACTTTGCAAGAGGATTTGAAAATTTTGAAATATTTGCCGGTTCGGGAGACAAAGAGCCCTCCGGCGCACTTAAAGCCGCCCTGGAAGAAGTAGAAAGGGCCAAACGGTTTGGTTTTACAGAGGCTGAACTGGAAAGGACAAAGAAAAACCTGCTGGCGGGATATGAAAAAAGTTATAACGACAGGGATAAAACAGAATCTTCTTCGTTTGTGGAAGAATATATAGATCACTTTTTAACCGGGAATGCTATCCCCGGCATAGCTACGGAATATGAACTGGTGAAACAGTTATTACCAGCCATATCGTTGCAGGATGTAAATGCTGAAACACAGCCATTGAAAGGGCAGCAAAACCTGTTCAGCTTTATTATGGGTCCCGAAAGAAATGATGTGAAACTGCCTGCGCCGTCCGACCTGAAAGAACTGGTGGCAGCCGTAGAAAAAACAGAACTGAAACCTTACGAGGAAAAAGAGATCGCCTCCGAGCTACTGCACGAGCTTCCCCAACCCGGCAGTGTCAAAAGCAAAAAACAAAACGCCACACTGGGAACGACCGAATTGGTATTATCCAACGGTATCACCGTTACACTAAAACCTACAGACTTCAAGAATGATGAGATTTTAATGGCGGCTTCCAGGCATGGCGGAACCAGTAATTACGGTAAGCCTGACAAATACAACGCCAACTACGCCTTACAGGTGATCAATTCAATGGGATATGGCGATTTTTCTCCCACTGACCTGCAAAAAGCACTGGCGGGAAAAGCAGTGGGGGCCAACTCCTTCATAGGCGCGACCTCTGAGGGCATCAATGGCAGCGCTACGGTTAAGGACCTGGAAACGATGTTTCAGCTTACTTATCTTAAGCTCACCTCCCCCCGGAAGGACAGTACCTTATTCCTGTCGTTTACGCAAAGGAATAAAGCTCAACTGGCTCTGCTGGGAGCTAATCCGCAAGCTGCATTTATCGATACGATCTTCCGGGTATTCTACAACGATAACCCGCTGGCGCCTATCAATGTACCGAAGGCAGCTTTTTTTGACAGTATACAATTATCGAGGGTGATAGAAATTTACAGGGAACGGCTGGCTGATATGAGCGGTATGCACTTTGTTTTTACCGGTAGCTTCAGGGAGCCTGAGATCATCCCGTTGATAGAGAAATACATCGCTTCGCTGCCCTCTTCCGGCAAAAAATTCACTTACGTTGATCAGAAGGTGAGACCGGTGAACGGCGCCAAAGAAATAACTGTTTATAAAGGGGCAGAACAAAAAAGCCTGATCCTGGATTTTTATCATGGAGAGGTTCCTTATAATGACGACCTGGCATTCAGGGCAAACGTATTGAATGAAGTATTGAACATCCGCATTATTGAAGAATTGAGAGAAAAAATACAGGGCATTTATGGCGGGGCTATTTTCGGCGGACTGGATAAAACTCCATATCCGTCTTTCCAGTTTGCAGTGCAGTTGCCCTGCGGGCCGGAAAAAGTGGACACCTTGCTGGTGGCAATGAACAATGAAATAGCAGCCATTATTAAAAACGGGCCGTCACAACAGGTGCTTGATAAGGTAAAGCAGCAAATGAAGGAGAGCAATAAAGTGCAGTTAAAAGAGAACGGCGCCTGGTCGGCAAGACTACTTGCATCCCAAACATCCAGCTTTAATATGGACCGGTTTATTAACCGGGAAAAATATATTAATGCCCTGACGGTGAAAAGTATCCGGGAAGCAGCCGCAATATTACTGAATGGCAAAAACAGGTTTACAGCCATCCTGATGCCGGCAGACGCGGAAAAGAAATAAGAACGAAGGCATTTCTTTTGAGACAGTCTCTTTCCGGCCGGATATAGGGTATAGTGGTATCAGGGAATATCAGGGCAGAAAAACGCTATGCATATACAGTGACCGGCGAATTCTGCAAAACAGTCAAATCTGTTTTTAGTTGCAAGGAAATAAATATCGTACTATTAAAGGGGAAACAAAAGACTGTTAAAATTTATACTGCAGACATTTGAAAAATAGCGCTATAAAAAAGCTCAACCCTGCAGCACCCTTTGTTTTTCTTAAAAGCGAAATCCTGTTTTACAGGATGAAAATGACGTTGATTGCATAAATCTCGATACTTTAGCGGAATGACACCAAATCAATTATTCGAATCCTTTCAGGGTATGAAAGTGGGTATTGTAGGAGACGTGATGCTGGATACCTATATGTGGGGAAAGGTAGACCGTATATCGCCGGAGGCGCCCGTGCCGGTGGTGGCGGTTAATAAAAAGGAATATCGCATGGGCGGAGCCGCCAACGTGGCTTTGAATATCAATTCCCTCGGGGCAGCCGCTTCAATAATTTCTGTGTCCGGGCAGGACGATGACGCTGTAATACTAAAAAATCTGTTTGAGGAAAAATCCATTGATACCGGCTTTTTCCTACAGAGTTCCAGGCGGGTTACTACCAATAAGATACGGATCATCAGTCGTAACCAGCAAATGATGCGGCTGGACAATGAAATAACTACCGACCTCCATTACGAAGACGAAAACCGTCTCATCCTGGCCGTTCAAAACTATATAGCCCAGGAAAAACCGGACATTATCATACTGGAAGACTACAACAAGGGCGTGCTGACGGAACTGGTGATACAAAAAATAATAGGTCTGTGCAGGAATAACGGGATCATCACTGCGGTTGACCCCAAACGTAAGAACTTCTTCAGCTATAAGGGAGTGGATATTTTTAAGCCGAACCTGAAAGAGGCAACGGAAGGGCTGAACCTGCTTTATACGGACGTGAACGCGGAACTGCTGCAAAATATACACGGGTCTTTGGTGGAACGTCTGCAGCACCAGGTATCCTTTATCACCCTGTCTGAAAAAGGGGTTTTCTACCAAAAAGGAACTCAGTCGGAAATAATACCTTCTCATATACGTAATATTGCCGACGTCAGCGGAGCCGGTGATACCGTAATTGCCGTAGCCTCGCTGGTTTACGCTGCCACCCGGAATGTAAAGCTGATGGCGGAGGCGGCTAATATTGCCGGTGGGCTGGTTTGCGAAGTGGTGGGCACAGCGGCCATTAACAAAGAGCGGTTATTAAAGGAGTGCGATCGCCTGCTTTCGTTCTGACAAAGGATTTTTCTTTAAAATGGCATATTATTTACAAAGTAAACCGGGCTTTATAGCCGGGTAGTAGTAGCTTTGCAGCGCTTCGTGCATTGAAAATTTTATTAATCTTTATGAATTCCCGGCAATGAATATTACGAAAAGTGAAGAGTTATTTTCCAGGGCACAGCAATCCATTCCCGGCGGAGTGAATTCTCCTGTGCGGGCATTCAAAAGTGTAGGCGGAAACCCCTTGTTTATAGAGAGGGCTGATGGCGCATATTTGTACGATGCAGATGGTAATGCCTATATAGATTATATTAATTCCTGGGGTCCCATGGTACTGGGACATGTCTATCCCCCGGTGATTGAAGCCATACAAAAGAAAGCGGTATCCTCCACTTCCTTTGGAGCGCCCACCGAACTGGAAATTGAAATAGCGGAACTCATCAAAACGATGGCGCCCAATATTGACATGATCCGCATGGTAAACAGTGGCACAGAGGCCTGTATGAGTGCCGTTCGGCTGGCAAGAGGGTACACCGGCAGGAATAAATTCATAAAATTTGAAGGTTGTTACCATGGCCATGCCGATTGCTTCCTGGTAAAGGCAGGCAGCGGGCTGGCTACATTGAACATACAGGCAGTGCCGGGGGTAACGGCCGGGGCTGCTTCGGATACACTTACCTGTGGGTATAATGATCCGGAGGCGGTAGAAGAATTGGTGCGTCAAAATAAAGGCGAGGTGGCGGCCATTATTATAGAACCGGTAGCTGGTAATATGGGTTGCATACCGCCGGAACCGGGCTACCTGCAGGGGCTGCGTTCCATCTGCGACCGGGAAGGTATGCTGCTGATATTTGATGAAGTAATGACGGGTTTCAGGCTGTCGGCCGGAGGCGCCCAGGAAAGCCTGGGAGTAAACGCGGATATTGTTACTTACGGTAAGATCATCGGCGCCGGTATGCCGGTAGGGGCATTTGCCGCCCGGAAAGAGATCATGCAGCATGTAGCCCCGTTGGGAAGCGTGTACCAGGCAGGTACTTTGAGTGGTAACCCCCTGGCAATGGTAGCGGGTTATACGCTTCTGAAAGAATTGAAGAATAACCCCGACCACTATGCGCAGTTGGAAAAGAAAACAGCTTACCTTGAAGAGGGATTGCTGCAGGCATTTAAAGGAAAGTCTTTCCCGGTGGTGATCAACCGGGTGGGCAGTATGATCAGCGTTCACTTCAGCGGGCACAGTATCAGAGATTTTGATTCCGCGGCAAAAGCCGACATACCTGTGTTCAACAGGTTTTTTCATCACATGCTGCAGTCCGGGGTTTACCTGCCACCATCCGCTTTCGAAACCTGGTTTGTAAGCAATGCGGTCAGCTATGAAAATATTGACAATACCGTAGAAGCAGCATCCCGTTTTAACGGTTAAAATTAAATGAATAAGTATGAATGGTACCCAGCCCAAAAGAGGAATAATATTAATGAACCTTGGATCGCCGGATTCCACCGAACATAAGGATGTCCGCCGTTATCTGATGGAGTTCCTGATGGATGAAAGAGTAATTGATAAGCCATACCTGTCCCGCTTATTCCTTGTAGGCGGCATCATTGTTCCCTTCAGAACGGCAAAATCTGCAGAGGCCTATAAAACCATATGGACGGAAAAGGGTTCCCCATTGATTGTTCTTACCCGGGAACTGCAGGAGGCCCTGCAGCCAAAAATAGAGGAGCCGGTAGAAATTGCCATGCGCTACGGAAACCCTTCCGTTAAAGCGGCTTACGACTCCTTACTGCAAAAGCACCCGGATATAAAAGAGGTAATAGCTGTTCCGCTCTATCCGCATTACGCCATGTCTTCTTATGAAACGGCAGTGGAACATGCAAAGTCTGTTTATAAGAAAGGCAGGTATCCTTTTACACTAAAGTTCATCAAACCTTTTTTCAGCGCGCCGGATTATATTCACTCTCTCGCGGAGTCGATAAAGCCATTTCTGCAACAGGACTATGACCATATCCTGTTCAGCTATCATGGTATACCGGCGCGTCACCTGCACCGGGATAATAAGAATCTACTGGCGAAATGTATTACCACCGCCAATTATGCTGATAGCGATGTGGCGGCACATAAGAACTGCTACCGTTACGAATGTTTTGAAACAACAAAACTGGTAATGAAGCAACTGCAGGTGCCTGACGATAAATTCAGCATCTCATTCCAGTCGAGACTGGGTAAGGGATGGCTGGAACCTTTTACGGATATAAGATTGGAGCAAATGCCGGGAGAAGGCATAAAAAAACTATTGATATTATGTCCGGCCTTTGTAAGCGACTGCCTGGAAACCCTGGAGGAGATAGAAGAGCGGGGAAGGGAGTCTTTCATCGGGGCTGGCGGTGAGTCCTATACATTTATTCCCTGCCTGAATACCAGTCCGCAATGGGTGTCTGCCCTGGCCGGCTGGATAAACGAATACAACGCCGGGAGCTCACGCATGATACTCCGGGATTGATAGCTTATGCCGACAAACAGCCATATATTATGAAAGCACTGGTGTATAAGTCTACGGGAAGCTGGTATACCATCAAAACGCAGACCGGGGAGCTGTATAATGCCAGGATCAGGGGTAAGCTGAAAATAGATACGGATATCAGCTCCACCAACCCGGTGACCGTGGGAGATGAGGTGGAAATTGATTTTGAAGAAGGCGCCGAACATTCGGTGATTATTACAGGTATCCTTCCCCGTAAGAATTATATTAACCGGCAGTCGCCCTCTAACAGGCACCACCATCATATCATAGCCGCCAATATTGATCAGGCCGTGCTGGTATGCACGCTAAGGGAACCCCGTACTTCCCGCGGGTTTATAGACCGCTTTTTGGTTACCACAGAAGCTTATCATGTACCAGCCGTTTTGGTTTTCAATAAGTGCGACCTGCACAGGGAAAAAGAAGAAATGATTTTTGAGGAGTGGCGGGAAGTATATGAAAGTATTGGCTACACCGTTGTGTTGACGAGTGCGGAGAAAAACGAAAACACCGTGGCTGTCCGGGATCTGCTGAAGGACAAAACTTCCCTGATCAGCGGCCATTCCGGTGTAGGGAAGTCTTCCCTCATTAATATAATATTACCGGGGTTCGATTTAAAGACACAAAAAGTGAGCGGCTGGAGCGGGAAAGGAATGCATACTACTACTTTTGCGGAAATGTTTGATCTTCCCTTTGGCGGTCGCATCATAGATACACCCGGTATCCGCGAATTCGGGTTGGTGGATATTACCAGGCAGGAACTCTCGCACTACTTCCCGGAGATGCGTGGATTGATAAACGAATGCCAGTTCAACAACTGTCTTCATACCAACGAACCCGGCTGTGCGGTAAAGGAAGCGGTGGCACAGGGAACCATTTACGAAGAAAGATATATCAGCTATTTTAACATACTGGAATCCATTGAGGAAAAGAAGTTTTAGCGCTTCAGTCCAAACAAAGGCCTCAGCCATTTTATTCTCCGGATAACAAATTCATACAGTATCCAGCATCCGCCGAATGTTGCGGCAGCGATGATCAGGAATTTTCCCGCAAAGCCCATCTCCCAGTCTTTAATATTATAGCCAATGATCACTATGATGGTTTGATGGAGAATATAAAACGGGTAAACGGCTTCATTGGCATACGTAAGAGCAGCACTCCGTTTGTTGCAGTAGGTATGGGCAAAACCAAAGAGCGCCAGCAACCACGACCATGCGTTGATCACCTTCAGGAGAGGCTCAACAAAATACGCGAGGGTCCCGGTTTCGTAGCGTAGTTTAAATGCCATATATACGGCCGTTAGTACCAGGGCGGCTACCAGGTAGCCTTTCCGGTATTTCTGTGCGGTAACAAAAAAAGTTTCTCCTGCCGACACCAGTACGAACCCGTAGAAAAAATAGATCGGGTAATAGCTGAGCGCATACCAGTCGCCCACCAGGAGTAAATTGTGGGGATAGATCGGGTAAAGAAATGCCAGCGGTATATATAAAGGTATCAGTACACTGTAAATCCCGAGGGGGCTTGCGGTTATTCTTTTGGCAACCTGTATAATGCGGGCTTCCGGGTGTTTTCGTATATACAGAAAGGCAGGGAGCAGCACTATACAGAAAATGAATAGATAACACAGGAACCACAGGTGATGCCAGAAAATATTTCCTTCGGGGTAAAACCCGTTGAAGGCCTGTGTCGTGAAAAACTCAAAGAAACTTCCGTCGAACTGTCCTTTTTCCAGTCTTTCTATATAGGTCTGCGGCGGAGTGATAAATATCATTGCAATTACCAGGGGAATGATCAGTCGCTTAAACCGCTCCCGGAGAAATTGCGAACCCGTTTTCTTCGAAAGAGCATAAAAAGTTCCCATACCGGATATCAGGAACAACAATGGCAAACGCCACTGGCTCATGAACTGCATCGGAACAGCCATCCATTTATATACGATATTGTTTTTTACAACCCACTCCCAGGGAACAAAGAAAAAACTCACATGATGCATGATCAGCAAGCTGAATGCCAACACTCTGAGCCAATCCAGGTCGTATCTACGCATGCGGTTTGATATTTGATAACTTTAGTTAACAGATTATTGGATTGTGGGAAAAGGAAACGGCGGACGTACCTCAGGAAGGTGAGATTGCAGAACCCTTGCGACAAACATAATAAACGTTTTTTAACTAAAGTATCTTTTTTTTAGAAATTGATTTTAGTAAACTGTCAGGTTACAATTTCTTTTTCTTCAAACTTCCGCAGAACCTTTTCGCACAAAAGAAATATTCACTAGCTTTAGTACACTAAGTTTTACACTTCTAATAATTGTCAAAGTGAACGATTCATTTCTTGTATGCAGTAAGCGCATTGCCGCTTTTTTTATTTGCCTTATGATAATCTCGTCCTGCGGCACAGGCGATAAGCAGGATGATTCAACGTATGATTCTCTTACAGATGAGCAAAAGCGGTTGCCGGAAAATGCCCTGAAAGGGCTTGCAATGGCTGCAGGGTTGGAAATACAGCCCTATGCTACGGAACCCCTGCTAGTGAACCCTACCAATATTGATATTGACGAAAAGGGAAGGGTATGGGTAATTGAGGCCCACAATTATCGTCCGTGGAACGGGTACGCGGTGAACCCCAATGGCGACCGGGTGATCATCCTGGAAGATACCAACGGGGACGGCAAAGCCGACACTACAAAAGTATTTTATCAAAGTCCTGAAATGAATGCGCCACTCGGCATCAGCGTGCAGGGCAACCGGGTGATCGTTTCGCAAAGCCCGTATGTATGGGTTTTATATGATGATGATGGGGATGATAAAGCAGACAGGAAGGAGATATTTTTCCAGGGAATAGGTGGTGAACAGCATGACCACGGAATGCATGCTTTCATCTTCGGGCCCGACGGTAAATTGTATTTCAATTTTGGTAATGAAGGAAGAACCCTGCGGGATAAAGACAGCGTGGTAGTGAAAGACCAGGATGGAGATGAAATAGGGCCCAGCAAATACAGGGAGGGCATGGTGTTTCGCTGCAATCCTGATGGTTCGGAAGTGGAATGCCTGGGGCATAATTTCCGGAACAACTTTGAACTGGCGGTGGATAGTTATGGAACAATGTGGCAGAGTGACAATGACGATGATGGAAATAAGGGCGTTCGAATCAACTATGTGATGGATTATGGAAATTACGGATTCAAAGATGAAATGACAGGTGCCAGTTGGCCAACGAATCGCATTAACATTGAAGATTCCACACCTTTTCGCCACTGGCATCTGAACGATCCGGGTGTGGTGCCGAACCTGCTGCAAACCGGCTCCGGGTCACCTACCGGTATCGTATTGTATGAGGGCGATTTGCTGCCTGAAGTATTCCGCAACCAGATGATCCATTGCGAACCGGGGCATAATGTCGTGCGGTCTTATCCTGTACAAAAGAGCGGTGCGGGATATACTGCCGAAATAGTGAATATTGCCAAACAGGAAAAAGACCAGTGGTTCCGTCCTTCGGATGTATGTGTGGCGCCTGATGGCTCGTTGTTTGTTGCCGACTGGTATGATCCGGGGGTAGGTGGGCACCAGATGGGAGATAATCAGAGGGGACGTATTTATCGCATCGCGCCAAAAGGCAAAAAATATATAGTACCGGCGCAGGACTACAGTATCCCGGAAGGAGCTATAACGGCGCTGCAGAATCCCAACCTGGCGGTTAGAAGAAAAGCCTGGTATGCATTGCAGGAAATGAAAGACAAAGCGGTGCCGGCGCTGGAGAAATTATGGAATGATGTAAAAGCCAATCCCCGTATGCGGGCCCGGGCTTTCTGGGTGTTGGCAAAACAGCCCGGCGGAGAAAAATATATCACCCGGGCGATACATTCGGATAATCCTGATTTCCGTATGATGGGCATCAGGGCGGCACGCCAGTTGAAAACGGATATTATAGCGGTGGTAAAACAACTGGCGGAGGACAAAGATCCGCAGGTAAGAAGAGAGTGTATCCTGGCGCTGCGTCACAATAACTCACCTGAAGCGGCCCTGTTGTGGAGTACACTGGCAACCCAATATGATGGTAAGGACCGCTGGTACCTGGAAGCGCTGGGTATTGGCGCGGACAGGCAATGGGAGCGTTTTTTTGGAGCCTACCTGCAACAGGTTCCCGACCCGTTACAGTCCGCACAGGGAAGAGATATTGTCTGGAGAGCAAGAAGCAAAGTCTCCCTCCCGTATCTTGAGAAACTGGCAACAGATAATAAAGTGGACTGGAAAGAACGGCAGCGTTATTTCCGCGCCTTTGATTTTAATACCGATCCGCTGAAGAAATCTATATTACTGCAGATGCTGGCAGACAATAAGGATAGAGACAGGGATATGGATTTGATGGTGTTGAATCTTTTGTCTCCTGAAGAAGTTAAACAGTCTCCCTCTGCCCGTAAAGTATTAACGGATATTGTGAACGTTATTTATGGGTCCAGAGATTATATCCGCCTCGTGGGTAAATTTCAACTGTATGGTGAAAAGCCACGATTAATGCAATTAATTCAGGAGAAACCCGGAGACATTGTGGCAAAGGATGCTTTAAAACTTCTCCTTGGTTTTGGCGAGGAAAAACAAATAATGAATATTATTGCCGGGAGCGATACGTTGAAAGCCAATAATATTATCCGGAGTACGGCCGGGTTAGGAGGTGCAACCGTAGAGATGCAGAAAAGAATTATCACCGGGAAATATGGAGAGGCGCAAAAGCAGACGGCTGCAAGCGTGTTGGGAATGAGTTATTGGGGAATGGTGCGTGGTGTTGAGATGCTGAAAGACGGAAGAATATCGGAAAAACTAATACCTGCTTTTATGAGTAGCTTATCTAAAGAGCATACACCGGCTAATATATGGCAGGAAGCCGAGTCTTTTTTATCCGGAGGGATAAAAGCAACCGCTCCGTTTAACCGGGATTCTATACTGGATTTAAAAGGAAATGCAGACAAGGGCAGGGATATTTATGCGCTGCACTGTATCCGTTGTCATCAGCTAGACGGGAAAGGAATAGATTTTGGCCCAAAATTGTCGGAAATAGGTTCCAAACTTCCTAAGGAAGCATTACTCGATGCAATAGAGAACCCGTCTGCAGGTATTAGTTTTGGATACGAAACCTATGAAATTACACTTGTAGACGGATCTGTAGTAATGGGGTTAATTACCAGTAAATCCGGATCAGAAATACAGGTGAAATATCCCGATGGTAACAGCGAAAAGATCGACATTAAGAATATAAAGTCACAGAGACAACTGAAGGAATCTATCATGCCGGCCTTACACCAGGCCATGGCTCCCGGAGAACTGGCGGACCTGCTGGCGTATCTGGGATCGTTGAAGAAGAAATAACGATGCTTATATGAAAAGCTTCGCTGTTCTATACCTGGTTATATTGCTGACATCCTGCTCTGGTAACGCCGGGGAGAAACAGGAGGCAAATGAGCGGGATAGGATAATGAGCCATTATTTTTCGACAATTGATTCTTTGCCGTTCCAGGATACAGCAAGCGAGGATTTTCGATTGTTGAAAGCCTATTACAAAAATGATACAGTCTATTTGAACAAGAGGCATAAGCAAGCGTTGGATTTATTGAAGTATTGGGATGAAATAATGAGTACTAATAACTGTGATGAACCACCGCCGTTGAATGAATCGGGGTTTCAGGAGGCATATCGGTTTACTTACAAAACTGCTTTTTGCGATACGTCCGTGAACATGACAATCGGAAGAGCTGATAAAGCTGTCTTCCTGGATTTGTATCTATTCGTCATCGGTCGGTCGGCAAAAGAATGCGAGACAGTACTTACTCACATTAAAAAGGAAGTGGACATTGCACTGTGGAATAAACTAAAAGATGGGATACGGTTTGTTGATTTTTGGGGATTAAAGAATGACAATGGGCAATGGGGTTTAGATGGCTCGAGACTCAATATAGCCGGATTCAGAACTTTGATGGGCGTATCAAACCAAGAACACAAAGTGGTCTCCCGATGGGCGGCAGAAGAGACCGCAGTGGGTATCTTGTTCAAGGATCTGCTTGACCTCATCGGGTTAGAGATTAAATGTTTTCGTTTTTAGTCTAGCCTGGAGAACTATCGCCTTAGGCAGGCAGGGTGAGGCTAAAACAAACTGCTAAATATTTCTATTCCTTTTACCGGACAACAGTGGTTCAGAACCCTTGAACCATATAAACTGGGGGGAACGTAAAAAGGATGTAACCAATAGCCCCTGTGGAATTTTGCCTTCACCCATAAATCCACCTGCAAAACAGGGGGAGTTTAATGATCTGTTTTATGCCGGCTTCATTCATTAGCCGAACTTAAATACTCCAAAAAATGAGTATCGGGGTTTATTTTGTTCTCTTACACAAAATACCATCATCCGGCGGTTGCCGTGCTAAAGAATACCCTGAATATCAACAGCTATTAATATTTCAATTAACATGAAGCATTATCTCTGGTCATTATTATTATTGTTTTTGGCTTTTTCCTGTGGCGAAAAAAACAGCCGGCAGGCAGGCAGCGTTTTTACAGATGTTCCTTACACGCAGGATTATAGCATTAAATATCATACCACAGACTCTTCCGTTGCGGTATATAAAAGTTTTGCTGATCGTAATGGCGTCATCAAACTTTACACCAGTAAAGGCATTATGCAGCCTTATGCCGGCAAAATGTTATACCCGGGAACTGTGGTGCCCGATGATACTTATCGGCCGATGACGAAAAAGAACATTGCAGGCATCGGTATCTACGACAACCAGTTTGTTTTTATTGACGATAAGGCGGTGTTAAGCAATGCATGGGCCGGTACGCTTTATTCGCAACATAACCTGCCCGATGCGCGGATATTTGCCGGTGGCGAAGGCTTTGCCTTTCTTATTTCAAACGAGCAAAACCTCCGCTATGTAAAAGACGGCAACACACTATGGGAGAAAGCCGGCGTAACGGTAACGGATATCGTATATGACGACACGCAAAAAAGGTTTTTGATTTTATCGCCTAAAACAGTATCGGTTTTTAAAGCCGGAGACAATTCTTACAGTGAATTATTCGCCGGAGATAATCTTACCTGCCTTGCACTTGCGAACAGTGGTAAAAACCTGGTAATCGGTACTTCCGACGGGTATTTAACAATAGATGCTTCCAGCGGGCAGCAGCAGGGGGATATACAACGGAAGCTGCCATGGACAGAGATCACAGCAGTGGCTGAGATCAACGGCAGGCTTTGGTTTGGATCTACACGTGGCGCGTTCTCCCTGAAAGAAGATGGCAGGTATAATTATTATGCTTCCAGGAGGTGGCTGCCTTCTGACGATGTAAGACACATAGCGCCGGGGCCGGAAGAAAGCGCGCTGATCACTACCGGGTCGGGTTTGGGAAGGATATGTTTCAAACAAATGACACTGGCTGATAAGGCCGAGTTTTACGAAAAGCAGGTTCGCCTGCGGCATATAAGAAACGGGTTCAATGCTACCCTGGTGGGTATGAAAGATGGTAATTTAGGTACCGGGTTCATGGAAGATTCCGATAACGATGGTTTATGGACAGCTATGTACCTGGGGGGGCAGGCATTCCGATATGCGGTTACCAAATCCCCCGAAGCTTTGCAGAATTGCCGGGAGTCGCTCGATGCTATGGAAAGATTATATTCCGTAAATCCCGTAAAAGGGTTTCCGGCCCGTTCGTTTGAGAGGGTCGGTTTTGCGCTGCATAATAAAGAAGCCTGGATAAAAGCGCCGCATCCGGAATGGGAGTGGAAATCTACCACGAGCAGTGATGAAGCCATCGGGCATATTTTTGCCTTCGGCGTATTGGCGGAACTGGTTGATGATGAACCTATACGCACGAAGGCTATCGGGCTGATAGATTCCCTGATGCAGCATATTGTAGACAATGATTTTTATATGATCGACTGGGACGGCAAACCCACATTGTGGGCAAAATGGCATCCCGACTACGTAAATGCAAGACCGGTGGTAGTAGGAGACAGGAAAATCAATGCCTCTAATATTGTGGCTATGTTACAGACCGCGTATCATTTCACAAAAAAAGGGATATATAAGGAAAAAGCGTTTGAGTTGATGGATAAGCACGGGTACCTGGAAAACCTGATGCGTCCGATGAAAGAAATCGGCCGGGCGCCGGAAGATGCAGATGACTGGAGTAAAATGCTGTCCGAAGGATGGAACCATTCTGACGACGAAATGTATTTCCTGGGATACTGGGGACTGTACCGGTATGCATTTAATGATACCCTGAAGGAGAAATTTAAGGAAGCGATCATCGACCACTGGGAGATTGAAAGACCGGAAAAAGAAGGCGCCTGGAATATTACCACCGCGCTTACCGGTGCAAAAGAATTCGATCTGGACGAAGCAGTATGGTACCTGCAGGAATATCCCCTGGATATGTATTCCTGGAGAATAATTAACAGCGGAAGAAAAGACATAGAATTGATAGCGCCCAACTTCAGGAACCAGTCAACGAAAGAAGTGCTGCCGCCGGATGAACTGAGGATCAGCCGGCACAATGCCAACCGGTTTACGCTTGACGGAGGTAACGAGGCAAGTGAGTACAGCGCCGGTGATATCTGGTTGTTACCTTACTGGATGGGTAGGTACCTGGGAGTGATCTCCGCCGCTCAGTAAAATGAAGTTCCTTTCAAAAATATACTGGCTTTTGGTGTTTATTGTTGCAGGTGTATCCGCCGCCTGCAACAATAACAAACCCGGGAAGCCTCTTTCCGGCGTACACATTGATGCGCCTTTTACACAGGACTACAGTATCAAATATTACACGGATGCTGCCATTGATCCCCGGAAAAGCTTTTCGGACCGCAACGGTGTCATAAAGATCTTTACCGGCAAAGGGCTGATGCAGCCTTTCGGGGGCGAGCTCCTGTATCCCGGAACAGTGGTGCCGGATGATACGTATCGCCCGATGACCAAAAAGAATATCGCAGGTATTGGGTTGCATGATAACCAGTTCGTTTTTATAGATGACAAAGCAGTGTTAAGCAACGCATGGGCAGGAACATTACACACCGTCCATCAAATGGCTGACGCACGGATGTTTGCGGGAGGCGAAGATTTCGGATTCGTAGTTTCAAACGGCAAAAAGCTTCGCTATATAAAGGGTGAGCAGACAGGTGAAGTGGAAACAAATTCCGATGTGATCGATCTTGTGTACGATAAACTGCAGAAAAAATTTCTCGTATTGTCATCCGGCGTTGTTGGCATATATGATCCGCAGGGTAACCGGTATACGCCAGTTTTTCATAAGGACAGCCTTACCTGTTTTGCGTTAAGCAAAGGCAACAGGGAACTCGTGATAGGCACCACAAATGGTTACTTCGTTTTAACTACCGCTGACTGGCAGCAAAAAGGAGAGATTCACCGGAAGCTTCCCTCCAATAAGCTGACTGCAGTAGCGGAAATCAATAACCGGTTATGGTTTGGCTCAGACCACGGTGTGTTTATGCAGCGGGAGGATGGGAAGTTCAACTATTATGCTTCACAGCGCTGGCTGCCTTCGGATGATGTGAAACATATTGCACGGGGGCCGGAAGGCACTGTGTTGGTGACAACAGGTTTAGGGCTGGGGCAAATACATTTCCGCGAAATGACCCTGGAAGCAAAAGCTGCCTTTTACGATAAGCAGGTACGGCAGCGGCATATACGGTACGGGCTGTATTGCGATGTAACAGACCTGCAGAATGGCAATTTAGCAACAACACAGCTAAAGCCCCGCGACAGTGATAACCTGTGGACAGGTATGTACCTGGGTAGCCAGTTGTTTCGTTACCTGGCAACGGGGAGCAGGGAAGCAAAACAAAATTGCGTGGAGGCATTTGAGGCCATGGAGCGGTTATATACGATTCACTCAATACCCGGTTATTTCGGGCGCTCTTTTGAGCGGCACGGAACCATTCCGTTCAGGTCTGAATACCGGCACTACCTGAAGGATTACTGGTATCCGGGATATGACTATTCGGTGAGCTGGCAACAGGCTGAGAACCCGGAATGGGACTGGCGGGGCGCATCCAGCAGCGACCAAACCGTGGGGCAGATGTTCGCACTTACTTTGATGGCACAATATATGGATGATGAAGGGCTGAAAAACAGGGCTATTGCTTTGATAGATGGACTGATGTCTCATATCGTTGACAACAATTTAAGACTGATAGACAGTAACGGTAAGCCCACACTTTGGGGAATCTGGCATCCTGAATACGTAAACCGTTTCCCTGAGAGGATAGGAGACCGGAAACTATATTCTTCCAATATCATCGCTTTTTTACAAACAGCCTGGCACTTTACGAAAAAAGAAAAATATAAAACCATAGCGGACTCGCTTTTGTACCAGGCGGGTTATCTTGAAAACCTGATGCGTCCTGTCAGTGAAATCGGGCGGGCGCCTGAAGAAGCGGATGGATGGAGCAAAACACTATCCGCAGAATGGAACCATTCCGATGATGAAATGTATTTTCTGGCTTATTGGGGACTATATCCCTATGCCTTCAATGATTCCCTCAGGACACTATACCGCGAAACCATAAAAGATCACTGGGATTTTGAACGAAACGAAAAAGACGCCCTTTGGAACTTTTGTTATGCTATGACCGGTGCAGACAGTTTTGATCTGGAGGAGAGTATCTGGCATTTACAGGAAATGCCGTTGGATATGATAGAATGGTCCGTAGATAACAGCCGGCGAAACGACCTGGAATATATTACGCCGGGTTTCAGGGGCGAAACAACTACTGAAGTACTGCCTCCTGATGAACGGCCGGAGCTTAAGCATAACCGGAACGTTTTTAATTTAAAAAGAGATGCCGGCGGACGAAGCGAACTGGGGGCGGGCGATACCTGGTTATTACCCTACTGGATGGGACGCTACCTGGGGGTGATAAGCGCACCTGAAAATAAGTAACCTGCAAAAAGCAAGAAGGCATCTGAATAAGATGCCTTTGCTTTAAACCAACTACAACATGAGAAAAAGACTAAGTTATTCCAAGTAGAGATCAGGGTTTTTGTTTGATAATAAAACGATACCACTATTATAATATTATCGTTTGGCAGAGATAAATTATTCCACTTTCCCGAAACAGCGACAGGGTTCCTTTCCTTTCTTAAATTATCATTTGATAAGTTGCTTCATTTGTTTTGCAAGCAGAACAAAATGAATAAGTTATTTATGTTTTTTTTCGCAGTGTATGCAATCGTCGAAATGTAACATAATACAAACAGACTTTTTGGTAAACTGCTTCGTTAGATTACCGGAATTAGGCATAATCTTAAAAAACACCCGACCCCTAACCTGGAGAGCATCAAACTAACATTTATGATTACGGCCATGGTCGCATGGCTATTTTAATCCATACCCCCGGCAGAGCATTGGGTAACCGGCTTTGCGAAACGAGAAAGCCCTCCTTTGAATGAAGGAAGGCTTTTTATTTAAAAACAACACCCTGAAATTCTATTTACATGTATAGTGGAACTTTGTGAGTCCGTTTACGATAAGCAGTCCATCCACCGCATCGCCCTCTGCAAATACCTGCGACACATATCCCCCCTCCGTGAATTGATATTGCCTGTAGACCGTGGTATAACTGTCTTCAACAGTCCCGTTTGCGTTGTACACCCGCACCGTGATTTTACTCACCAGGTTTTTGGGTTTATTTCCCAGGTTCAGCATCAGCGAGAACGGCGCAAGTTCTATGGACTCGGGAAAACAATAGAGAAAATTCTTCGCCTGCAGCGACAAATCGTAGGTTAATTCTGAAACAAGCGCCAGTCGTTTTTCTCCCGAAGTCTCTCTTACTTCTGTCTTTACAAGATTGCCTTCTTGCCAGGTATAGCTGTATTCAAAAACAGGGTTTGCTCCCGCATCAGACACCAGGTACCAGGTTTTGCTTTTCAGGTATCCCTGCCCGTCATATTGATACCGGTATTTGTACTTTTCCGTACTGCTGTTTCCGGGAACCTGGTGCACCACCATTTCGCTTATTCTTCCTTTTGCATCCACAATAAAATATTCACTTCCGGATATGCGGATGGTATCATTCTTATGCGTGAAGCCTATACTGAAAACCGTATTGCCGGATATGCTGTCAACCCATGTTACCCGGGAGGGCAGTTGATCGTTTATTGTAACGTTATAGGAGCCGAGGGCTTTTCCCGGGGCGCCATCAAAAGGGATTACCTGGGTAAGCATACAGTTATCCTTCACGTCAGGATTGACAGGTTTCTCCTCGCTTATTTCCTTTGAGCAGGAAAAGCAGGCAAACGAAAGCCAAAGCAGGAAAATTAACTTTAGATAACTTGTCATTACAAAATGCAGGCTTTATAATGCCTGTACCTTATCATTTACGGCAGTTTTGCTGCCGGAGGTTGGGTCATCTTTCTTTTTTTTGGTTCCCAGGAACTTCTTTTGGAACGCCAGTATTGTTAAAACCCCGCAGGAGATGGAAGCGTCAGCCAGGTTGAATACCGGGCGGAAGAACAGAAAATCCTCTCCCCCCCAAATCGGGAACCAGGAGGGGAAGCGGGCATCCGTAATGATCGGGAAATAGAGCATATCCACTACCCTTCCGTGAAGGAACCCCGCGTATCCTTTTTCCGGGAAAATTTTTGAAACATAGGGATTGTACATGTCGCCACTGTTTTCAAATATCAGTCCGTAAAACATGCTGTCAATGAGGTTGCCGATAGCGCCCGCGTAAATGAGCGTGGCACAAATGATAAATCCCTTATGATATCCCTGTTTAATAACATGTTTCAGGTAAAAGGTTCCCAGAATCACGGCTACCAGCCGGAATAAAGTGAGTACGATCTTTCCCCATTCCCCGCCCAGCTTCCAGCCATAGGCCATTCCTTCATTTTCTATAAAATGTAAGCAAAACCAGGGGTTGATTATGACTTTTTCCTCACCGAGGTAAAAATTGGTTTTTATCCAGATCTTAAATGCCTGATCCAGAAAAAGAATAATGCCTGTTAACAATAAAACATGCCTGAACTTCACGGAACTACAATTTGGTGGCAAACCTACACGAAAAAGCTGAGTTTTCCGACCAAGCCTGCAGCATACCAACTATTTTAAGTATTTTTAATTATCTAATATGGCTTCCCGGCTCATGAAAAAGTTTTTATGTTAACATTATTTAAAAAGCTTTCTCTCACGAAGTCGTTTATTTATATTTGCAAGGTTTTATGAAAAGCGGAAAGCAAACATATCAGGTACGGCACAAAATAACCAGCGCATTTATGATGGCTGCTTTATTGTGGCTTACCATAAGCGCCCCTTTTGGTCAGTCTATCCGGGAAAAGCTGAATCAGCCGGAACAGGCGACCACTCAAACCATGGAGGAAAATACCAATCCTTTTTCAGGAATGAATGAGGAAAAACATACTTCCTCCGGCACACTTTCCGAGTACCTGCAGGAGCATTTCTTTCTTACCGCACCTGCCAATTTGCATTTGTGCCATGTATCTTCCACCGAAAGGATCATATACCTCAGGTATTACGGGGAATTAGTATCTCCGCCTCCCGAAGCCTGATATTACCTGCCTGGTAATTTATACTGGTAATTTGTATGGCTGCAAATTGCTGTCATCTTTATTGGCACGTGCATATCCTGTGTCATTTATTGGGCTATTACGGGCTATCAATTATCATTCGATCGTTTGGTACAGACTGGTTTATAATGATAGTATGGCATTAGAAACTCAATTCGTTTATACAATTTAAATTTTCATATGAGCAACCGTTCTCAATCCTATTTAAGAAATTTTTCGTCAGATTTTCCTGCTTCCATAGTGGTGTACCTGGTAGCATTACCGCTGTGTCTTGGTATTGCCCTGGGTTCTGAAACACCGCTGTTCAGTGGTATAATTGCCGGTATTGTGGGAGGGATTGTAATCGGGGCGTTGAGCGGGTCCCAGCTCAGTGTGAGCGGACCTGCTGCCGGGCTTACGGCGATCGTAGCCGGCGCCATGGCATTGCTTCCATCATTTGAAGCTTTTCTGATGGCTGTGGTATTGTGTGGTATTTTTCAGTTGATGCTGGGATATGCTAAAGCCGGAGTGATAGGAGATTACATACCCAAGAGCGTGATCAAAGGGATGCTTGCCGCTATAGGGATCATTCTTATTTTAAAGCAGGTACCCCACCTGATCGGATACGACAAGAACTTTGAAGGCGACGAGGCTTTTTTGCAGAAAGACGGGAATAATACCTTCTCTGCCATCGTAACAGCTTTTAAAGCGATTACACCGGTGGCGGTTTTAATAGGTATTATATGTCTAGGGTTCCAGTTTTTTTGGGAAGGTTTTGCAGGAAAAAAGGGGGGATGGCTGAAACTGGTTCCGGCTCCCCTGCTGGTAGTGTTGCTGGGTATAGGAATTAATCAGTTGATGGTGATCCGGTTCCCGGGCTATGCCCTCAGCCCGGATCACATGGTCAATATCCCGGTGGCAGCTTCCCCCGGCGAGTTCTTTTCATTTTTTACATTCCCGGACTGGGGAATGGTGTTTAACAGGCAGGTATGGATGACCGCGGTTACACTGGCGCTGGTTGCCAGCATTGAAACCCTGTTGGGTATTGAAGCCGTTGATAACCTTGATCCTCAAAAAAGAATATCACCAACCAACAGGGAATTAAAGGCGCAGGGGGTAGGCAACCTGTTGTCGGGGCTGATCGGGGGGTTACCGCTTACCAGCGTGATCGTTCGCTCCTCGGCCAATGTAAATGCGGGCGCTAGAACAAAAATGTCTTCCATTTACCATGGGATATTCCTGTTGCTTAGCGTAGCCTTTATCCCCGGGTTGCTGGCCTATATTCCTTTCTCCGCACTGGCGGCAATTCTGATCTACACCGGGTATAAGCTGGCTAAACCATCTTTATTCAAGCAATACTATAAAAAAGGGTGGGATCAGTTCATACCACTGGTGGCTACTGTTATAATCGTATTACTCACCGATTTGCTGATCGGCGTTTTGGCCGGGTTGGCAATCGGCCTGTTTTTCTCTGCGCGAAGCAATTTCCAGACGGCCGTATTTATCGTGAATGATGACGATAATTTTCTGATCCGGCTCAGAAAAGATGTTTCCATTTTAAACAAAAGAGGTATAAAAGCCAGACTGGACGCGGTACCCGAAAATGCCAATGTGCTTATTGATGCTACGAGGGCTGATTTTATTGACAGGGATATTATAGATATGATAGAGGAATTTGCCAGGGAAGCCAAAGCAAAAAATATCAATGTGGAGATCAAGCTGAGCAACGTTAAGGACCACGGTTTTTCATATACCAACAACACCAGGGAAATTGCCGGAGAGGCATTGAGCTCCAATGGTAATAACTCCGGTGCTGCAGAAAAAGCAGTATCAGTAAAGGATCATTAAAACACTATTATAAACAAAAAAATTATACACGTGAAATCTTACCAAAAGTTATTATTAGAGAACAAAGCCTGGGCAGCGGAAAAAGTAGCAGCAGACGGAGAGTATTTCAACAGGTTGGCCACCGTACAACACCCGGAATTTTTATGGATCGGGTGTAGCGACAGCCGGGTGCCGGCCAACGAAATTACAGGTACCCAGCCGGGTGAAATTTTTGTACACCGCAATATTGCCAATATGGTCATTCATACGGATATAAACCTCTTAAGTGTGCTGGATTATGCCGTTAACTACCTGAAGGTAAAGCATGTAATTGTTTGCGGGCATTATGGTTGCGGTGGGGTAAAGGCTTCCATGACGAACACTGACCATAAAGCGATTTTAAATATATGGCTGCGTGCGATAAAAGATGTGTACCGCCATAACCGCGAAGAGCTGGATGCCATAGAAGATCTGGAACAGCGGAGCGATCGCCTGGGGGAACTGAATGTGATGGAACAGGTAGTGCGGGTGGCTCAAACCACTATCATCCAGAATGCCTGGCGCGAAAGGAACAGCCCGGACCTGCACGGCTGGATGTATGGCTTAAAAGACGGGCTGATAAACCCCGTTACGGAGCTAAAGGCAGGCAGTTCTATAGACTCATTATACAAATATGATTTGAAGTAGGGTGTCGTTATCCGTACCTGCTAAAGGCAGCAAATGCCAGGTTGACACAAAAAAAGCAGCCTGCCCATTTGTTGCCTTTCTTTTTTATTTCCCCCCGGAAAAAACCCCTGTTTCTGAAATATACTCTGGATAAAGCTTTCAAACGTTTTCAACATACCGTGAATAACATGTTTGTCCGTTTTTAAATTTAGGTTATTAATTTGGAGGTAGATACCGGTTGGGAAGTCTGTTAATATGGATTTGAGAGACAGTCTGGCAAAAACCTGACAATTCTATGGTCTTTAGTTTCTGCAGGGTTATTTTTCAATTGCTCTGTATTTGCCTAAAGGATTTTGATCATCAGAAGTGGTTCTTCCCGGCATCTAAATAATAAGGCTATAAGCTTTCACACGAAAAGTGGATGGAAAAAGTTTCGGCTACTTTGTTTCAGGTGGCCCGTACCGCTATCTCCTTTTTCCTTTGAAAGCATTTTTTAAATCACTACAAATATCTTGATGTATTATGGGGCTTTTTGAAAAACGAATTAATTACAAACCTTTCGAGTACCCGGAAGTATTAAAATTTACAGAAGCGATCAACAAATCATTTTGGGTACATTCCGAAGTAGATTTTACAGCCGATACCCAGGATTTTCACTCGCACCTGACCCCGGAGGAAAGGAATGCGGTAAAAAGGGCTTTGCTGGCCATTGCGCAGATAGAAGTGGCAGTAAAATCCTTCTGGGGCAACTTATATAACCATTTACCCAAGCCTGAGTTAAATGGACTGGGCTCCACATTCGCCGAATGTGAGTTTCGCCATTCCGAGGCCTATTCCCGCCTGGTGGAAGTACTGGGCTATAATGATGAATTTCAAAAGCTGGTGGAAGTACCGATCATCAAAGAACGAATCCAATATTTGTCTTCGGTATTAAGCAACCTCAAATCCGCAGACAAAAAAGAGTACAGCATAGCGCTGATACTTTTCACGATTCTTATAGAAAACGTTTCTCTTTTCAGCCAGTTCGCTATTATCCTTTCGTTTACCCGCTTCAAAGGCTGGATGAAAAACGTAAGCAATATTATTGCCTGGACATCGGTGGACGAGCAGATCCATGCGAATGCCGGCATTTACCTGATCAACAAAATCAAAGACGAGTATCCCGAAGTGCTGGATGGAGATACTTTATCCCGCATTACGGATATGGTGAGGCAATCTGTAGAGATTGAAGAGCGGATACTGGATTGGATTTTTGAAGCAGGAGATATCGATTTGCTCCAGAAAGAAGACCTGATCAACTTCATTAAATTCCGGGTGGATGAAAGCCTGAATAAAATAGGAATGCCCTCCCAGTATTTCGTCAGTTCCGAGCAATACAGACCCATGAAATGGTTTGAAGAAGAAGTATTCGCCAACAGCCTTGATGACTTCTTTGCAAAACGCCCGGTGGACTATACCAAACACGACAAGAGCATCACTGCCGATGACCTGTTTTAGCCCCTCCGAACCTCCCGCCGCGGCGGGGAGGCTTAGGACCCGCTGAAGGGAGTAAGTTTCTTTTGAGGCGGGTAAGCTGAATAACGGACAAAGCGCTGAGGAGTGCGACGCAACGGAAGCTGATAGTAGTACCAAAGCCTGTGAAATAAAAATTAAAATCTAACCTTTTAAATAAATAATTTTATGGAAATAGTAGATCCGATGATTTCAAAAGAACCACTTACTGAAAAACTCTGGTGGAAAAATGAAGAGAGTGAGCAAATACTAAACAGGGGATACCTGTTGAAGGGTGAAACAGTAGAAGGCGCTATAGAAAGGGTGTGTCGTGCCGCCGCGCAGCGCCTTTACAAACCGGAACTGGCAGAAGCGTTCCAGGAAATGGTGGAGCGTGGCTGGATGAGCCTCAGCTCTCCCATATGGGCGAATATGGGCACCGAAAGAGGATTGCCGATTTCCTGTTTTAATGTACATATCCCGGATAATATTGAGGGCATCACCCACAAGCTGGGAGAAGTGATCATGCAAACAAAAATAGGAGGTGGCACTTCCGGCTACTTCGGTGGATTGAGGGGAAGAGGAAGCGCCGTAACAGACAATGGTAAAAGCAGTGGAGCCGTAAGTTTCATGCGTTTATTTGATACGGCTATGGATACTATATCCCAGGGGGGCGTACGGCGCGGTGCGTTTGCGGCTTACCTGGATGTTGATCATCCGGATATTGAAGAATTTCTGCAGATCAAAAATATAGGACATCCCATACAGAACCTTTTCTTTGGCGTGTGCGTGCCTGATTACTGGATGCAGGATATGATTGACGGGGATGCGGTAAAGCGTGATATATGGGCTAAGCTGCTGGAAAGCCGCCAGCAAAAAGGGTTGCCGTATATCTTCTTTACGGATAATGTAAACCGCAATCGTCCCCAGGTATATAAGGACCTGAACTATACTATCAACGCCAGCAACCTGTGCTCAGAGATCATGCTGCCTTCCACGGATGATGAATCATTCATCTGCTGCTTATCGTCCATGAACCTGGAACTCTACGATGAGTGGAAGGATACGGATGCAGTGAGACTGGCTATTTTCTTCCTGGATGCCGTGCTGCAGGAATTTATCAATAAAACAGACGGCAACCATTACCTCTCCAGCGCCAACAAGTTTGCCAAAAGGCACCGTGCGCTTGGTCTGGGAGTATTGGGATGGCATTCCTACCTGCAACGCAACATGATACCGTTTGAGGGGTTGAAGGCCAAGCAACTGACAACAAAGATATTTAGCGATATAAGGGAAAAAGCGGAAAAAGCGACCACGGACCTGGCACGGATATATGGCGAGCCGGATGTATTGAAGGGATATGGCAGGAGAAATACCACGCTCCTGGCTATTGCCCCCACTACTTCTTCTTCTGCCATTCTCGGGCAAACATCGCCGGGTATAGAGCCTTTCAGCAGCAACTATTATAAAGCCGGTTTAGCCAAAGGAAACTTTATGCGCCAGAACAAATACCTGAAACAATTACTGGAGTATAAAGGGATAGACAATGAAGATACCTGGCGCAGCATTATGCTCAACCATGGCAGCGTACAGCACCTGGAAGGCCTGACAAAAGAAGAAAAGGCGGTATTCAAGACCTTTAAGGAGATCAGCCAGTTGGAAATCGTGCAGCAGGCGGCTATCCGTCAGCAGTATGTTGACCAGTCGCAGAGCCTTAACCTGAACATACCTTCCAACCTGCCCGTAAAGGATGTAAACAAGCTGATGATCGAAGCCTGGCAGTTGGGTGTGAAGACTTTATATTACCAGCGCAGCCAAAGCGTTTCCAAAGAACTGGTAACAAGTCTTGTGACCTGCGTGAGCTGCGAAGCGTAAATAAAAAGTTATATCAATATTTTGACAGGCGCCCCAAAAGAGGCGCCTGTTTTTTGTTAATATGTAGTATCAAAAAGGTAAAACTCCGTTTAGTACGGCTAATTATTGTGAATATATTTGAACTTAATTCGTGCTTAAAACGTTATCTTTATTAGGTTTTTTCTGCGAGATAAGAAAATATATTTTCGGGGTAATATAATTTAATTAATAACCTGAAGATGAACGATATGCCCCTTGTTTGCCTGAAAACCGGGAAAAAAGTATGAAAAAGATTTACGTGATTTTTTTGCTGTGCCTGATTGCCGGAGCTGGCTTTTTCTTATTCAGGAAATATTCAGACAGCGATCATACGGGGGAAGGAGGAGCGATCAGCTACAACTTCCAGGTACGTCCCATTCTTTCCGACAAATGTTATGCCTGCCATGGTCCCGATGCCAATAAAAGAGAGGCCGGCTTAAGGCTGGATATTGAAAAAGATGCTTATAGCGCTCTCAAAGACAATCCGGAGGCTTTTGCGCTGGTACCCGGCAACCCCGGAAAATCAGAAGTTTACCACCGCATCAGTGCTACTGATACGGCTGTGCTGATGCCACCGGTATCCAGCAACCTGCCTGCTCTCACTCCGGGGGAAGTAGCAATTATAAAAAAATGGATAGAGCAGGGAGCAAAATATGAACCGCATTGGGCGTTTGTGCCGCCTGTATCCCCTGATCTGCCAAAAGTAAAAAATAACGATTGGCCCAGGAATGAAATAGACTATTTCGTGTTGAGGAAAATAGAGCAACATGGCTTAAAGCCCAATCCGGAAGCTGATAAAGAGAGATTACTTCGCCGGATCAGCCTGGATATTACGGGGCTGCCCCCTACTCCGGAGGAAATTGATAGTTTCCTGGCAGACAAGGCGGCGGATGCCTACGAAAAGAAAATAGATGAATTGCTGAGCCGGCCAACCTACGGGGAACGCATGGCAATTCCCTGGCTGGATGTGGCCCGCTATGCAGATTCCCACGGATACCAGGACGATAACTACCGTACGCAATGGCCGTGGCGCGACTGGGTGATCCATGCATTCAATAAAAATATTCCTTACGATCAGTTCATCACCTGGCAGTTGGCCGGCGACCTCCTGCCTAATGCCACCAGGGAACAGATATTGGCTACAGGCTTTAACCGCAATCACAAGATTACGGAAGAGGGTGGAGTGATAGATGAAGAATACAGGGTGGAATATGTTTCCGACCGCACCAATACATTAGGTACCGCGCTGCTGGGCGTTACTATGGAATGTGCCAAATGCCATGATCATAAGTATGACCCCTTTTCTCAAAAAGAGTATTTTCAACTCTCTGCTTTTTTCAACAACATCGCGGAAGTAGGGCTGGAATCTACTGTTGGCGGACAGGAAACTTTTGCCAAGAACCCGCGAATGGACATTACAAGAGAGGATCTGGAAGGGGTCCTGAATTTTATGAACCGGGCAGATACCCACAAATTACAGGTATCAGTAATGAAGGACCTGGATACACTCAGGAAGACTTATGTGTTGTTGAGAGGAGTATACGATCAGCATGGAGAGGAAGTGACCGCCGGAACTCCTGAATCTATTTTGCCGTTTCCCGATAGCCTTCCCAAAAACCGGTTAGGACTTTCCAAATGGCTGTTCGATAAAAAAAACCCACTCACGGCAAGAGTATTTGTGAACCGTATATGGCAGGAGGTATTTGGTACCGGGCTTGTGAAGTCTTCCAACGACTTTGGTATGCAGGGCGAGTTGCCTACCCACCCGCAACTACTGGACTGGCTTGCCGCCGATTTTCGTGATAACGGATGGGACATCAAACGGTTGGTGAAGCAGATCTATGCGTCTGCTACTTACCGTCAGTCTTCTGCAATAAGTCCCGAAAAACAAAAAGCTGATCCGGAAAATATTTACCTGTCCTATTCCCCGCGCATTCGGATGAACGCGGAGATGGTGCGGGACCTGGTATTGTCAAGCAGTGGATTGCTGCAACCCATTATAGGCGGTCCCAGTGTGAAACCATATCAGCCGCCGGGGCTGTGGGAACTGGCAACTTCCGGAAGAGGTTTGCTGGCAACATACAAACAGGATAAGGGAGATAAACTCCATCGCAGGGGGATGTACACTTTTATAAAAAGAACGGTGCCGCCACCCAGCATGATGATATTTGACGCCAGCAACCGCGATCAGTGCGAAGTGAAGCGCAGCAGTACCAATACACCCCTGCAGGCATTGATCATGATGAACGATCCCACGGTGCTGGAGTCATCCATCGCACTGGCAGATAAACTGCTGTCAAAAAAAGAGGATGCGGAAGCAGCCATCAGGAATGCGTTTATGAGAATTGTCAACCGGCATCCGTCAACGCAGGAACTGGATTTGCTGATGCAGTACTACAGGGAGCAGCAACAATATTTTACCACCTACTCTGCCAATATTGAAAAAACAATACGGGTGGGTGAATATAAGCCGCAGAATGGCGCCACGCCGGAATTTGCAGCGATGGCAACCGTGATGCAGGTGATATACAATATGGATGAAGCCATAACAAAAACGTAACGGTATGGAGAAAGAAATATTACAACATGGGCTCAATGTAAACAGGCGTAAGTTTTTATCGCGCTTGAGCATTGGTATCGGAAGCATGGCGTTGGGTTCGCTATTGATCCCCGACCTTTTCAGGAGAGGTGGTGGTGATGAGAGCTCTTTTATACCGGGAGTACCGCATTTTGCACCCAAAGCAAAAAGAGTCATATACCTGTTTCAGAATGGCGCCCCATCGCAGTTGGAGTCCTTTGACTATAAACCGATGCTCAACAAGATGATGGGACAGGATTTACCGGAGTCCATCAGGAACGGTCAGCGGCTTACAGGTATGACCTCAGGGCAAACTTCTTTTCCCCTGGTGGGATCCTACTATGGGTTTCAGCAGTATGGGCAGTCCGGTGCATGGGTAAGCGAAGTGTTTCCGCATATGGCAAAAATTGTGGACGACCTTTGTATTGTAAAAACACTGCATACGGAAGCTATTAACCACGATCCGGCACTTACTTTCTTCCAGACAGGCGCACAGCAGGGCAACCGGCCCAGCATGGGTGCGTGGGTGAGCTACGGATTGGGTACCGAAAATAAAAACCTCCCCGCCTTCTGCGTATTGCTGTCCCGCGGCAAGGGAAATGGCCAGGGAGTTTACTCCAAGTTATGGTCTAACGGGTTTCTGGATTCCATTCACCAGGGGGTGCAGTTCAGCAGTGGTGAAAACCCGATACTTTACCTGCAGGATCCTGAAGGAATGGACAGAGAGTCGAGGCGAAGGATGCTGGATAAGGTGGCAGCCCTGAATGAAATGCAGTATAATGATTTTGGCGACCCTGAGATAGCTACCCGTATACAACAGTACGAAATGGCTTACCGTATGCAAACAGCCGTTCCTGAAATTATGGATGTTTCCAAGGAGCCGGATGATATCGTGAAACTTTACGGATCAGATTGCCTGGTGCCCGGCACCTATGCAGCCAACTGTCTGCTGGCGCGTAAGCTGTCAGAAAACGGTGTCCGCTTTATACAGTTGTATCACCAGGGATGGGACCAGCATGGCAACCTGCCCAATGAAATGCGTGGGCAGGCAAAGGATGTGGACCAGGCATCCGCTGCTTTGATCACCGACCTGAAACAAAGAGGCTTGCTGGACGAAACATTGGTAATATGGGGTGGGGAATTCGGCAGGACCAATTATTGCCAGGGAAATTTCAACGTTGACAATTACGGAAGGGACCATCATCCGCGTTGCTTCACGGTATGGATGGCCGGTGGCGGTATCAAACCGGGAATGGTATATGGCGAAACAGATGAGTTTGGATATAATATTGTGCAAAACCCGGTGCACATCAACGATTTTCATGCCACTATTTTACACCAGTTGGGATTTGATCACGAAAGATTGACTTACCGCTTCCAGGGGCGCCGGTACCGGCTTACTGATGTAGCGGGTCATGTGGTAAAGGATTTGATTGCGTAGCAGATCATCCATAGTCTTTAAAATCATTAACGCTCAATATGAAAAGAAGAAGTTTTATTCAAAAGGCCTCACTCACGGTGGCGGGATTTAGTATAGCGAGGGATATGTTTGCCAGAACAAATGATCCTGTTTACGGACACAACAATATGCGGTACAGCATGAACAAAGCCTGGGGAACACTCAACGCCGACCAGTACCCGGTAAAAGACTGTCACGAAATGGTGCAGGATAAAAAAGGTCGCATTTTTTTACTGACCAATGAAACGAAAAATAACATACTCATTTACGATAAAAAAGGCAAACTCAAGGGGAGCTGGGGGCACGATTTTCCCGGCGCTCACGGATTAAGCCTGCAATCGGCCGGCGGAGAGGAATACCTCTTCATTACCGATAACAACAGGCACCAGGTGTATAAGACCACGCTCGATGGTAAAATTCTGCTGACGATAGATTATCCTAAAGAAACCGGTGTGTACGAGAAAGCAGAGGCTTTTGTGCCTACTGAAACCACTATCCTGGATAACGGAGAGTTTTATATAGCCGATGGATATGGCGCCCAATATATCATTCACTATGATGAGCATGGGAAAATAAAAAATTTTTTTGGCGGCAGGGGAGATTCCAATGCGAACCTGGATAATGCTCACGGCATCACGGTAGACAAAAGATATGGGAGGCCCAGTTTGCTGGTGACCGACAGAACACGCACCTGCTTCAAGCGGTTTTCCCTCGACGGAAAATACCTGGAAACAATAGCGTTGCCCGGCGCCTGTGTGTGCCGTCCGGTTATTAAAGGAGATTATTTATATGCTGCTGTTCTGCGCTCGCCGGATTTACAGAATGAAGGCAGTGGTTTTGTAACCATCCTGGACAAAACCAACAGGGTAGTATCCAATATCGGCGGCGCCGCGCCGGTATATAAGGACGGAAAATTAGAGCCGATGCACCAGGCGGAAAAAATATTTACGCATCCGCATGATGTATGCGTAGATGATGAGGAGAACATATATGTAGCACAGTGGGCATCAGGAAAAGTATACCCTTACAAATTTACAAGAGTTTAAACAGAAGATGACTCAACCTTATCCGGGATGCTATAGTTCATTCCGGAATTTGCCATACACATAAGAGTATAACAGATGGAGCGGATAAAGAAAACGGGATCGGGGATATTATTTGGCAGCATGATATTTTTGCTGTTCCTGGTGGTTTTTGAGGTGTTTATAGAAATCCCCTCCTGGCTGGCTGTTGCCGGAAGAATGCACCCCATGTTTTTGCATTTTCCCATTGTGCTGTTGCTCCTCTCTTTTTTTACGGTATGGGTTCCCGTTAGTAAGCAGGAAGACGGCGTGTGGGCGGATATTCTCCGGTTGGCGGCAGCCTTGTCGGCATCTGTAACCGCCATTATGGGAATGCTGCTGTCAATGGAAGACGGCCGGTCGGGAAATGTGTTGCAGTGGCACAAATGGGGAGGTGTCGGAGTAGCTGTTTTGGGCTTTCTGTTTTATTCCTACCACGCTTTTTTCAAAAAATATAAGTTGCCCGCTAAGCTGTTTACAATTGTGACCACCGCGGTTATTATACTTACAGGGCATTGGGGGGCGAATTTAACCCACGGTGAGGATTACGTGCTGGCGCCTGTAAAAAGCAGGGAGATAAAAAAAGTAGCGCCCGAAGAAGCAATAATTTTTGCCGATGTGATCCAGCCGATCCTCGAAAAGAAATGTGTAAGCTGTCACGGAGCCTCCAGTGTAAAAGGCGAGTTATTGCTGGACGATCTGAAAGGGGTGCTGAAAGGAGGGAAATCCGGACCGCTGTTCATCCCGGGACAACCGGATGTCAGTTTGCTTATAGAAAGGATCCATTTGCCGATGGCGGATAAAAAGCATATGCCGCCGGCCTCCAAGCCGCAGCTGTCGGTAGCGGAGGAAGCTGTTTTGCTTGAATGGATACGATCAGGATCCGCCACGGAGGTGCGCCTGTTCAGCTTGCCGGAAACCGACTCCTTCCGTATAGCCGCTACTGCGTTTCTGCAATCGGACGACAACAAACCTACTGCACCGCTGTATAATTTTGATGCTGCCGACGAGAAAAAGGTGGCGGCGTTGAATAACAACTACCGCACCATTGTGCCACTGGGGAAAAACACTCCGGCCCTTGCAGCCAATTTTTACGGGCGAAGCGTATATGACAAAAAAGCGCTGGAAGAGATCCTCCCACTGAAAAAGCAGATTGTGGAGCTGAATCTCTCCCGGCTGCCGGTAAAGGATGAAGACATAAAAATTATCACGCAACTGGAGAACCTGAAAAAGCTCAACCTGAATTATACGGATGTCTCTCCGGGGGTGGCATCGTCGCTGGCGGCTTTAAAAAACCTGGAAGAGCTCTCTCTCTCAGGTACCGCTGTAACAGCAGAAACGGTAGAAAAGTTGTTGGACATGCCTTCCCTTTCCTCCCTGTTTATCTGGGATACAAAAGTTGATAGTGTGCAACTGAAAAGCCTCAGGAACAGGTTTGCAAAGGTGAATATTGAATCCGGGTACAAAGATGATGGCACGGAGATCATTGCCCTGAGTCCACCGGTGATCAGAAATCCGCCGGGTGTATTTGAAAACAGCATTCAACTGGAGCTGAAACATCCTTTTGCAGGTGTAGAAATAAGATATACATTGGATGGAACAGAGCCGGACAGTGTAACCGGCACGCTGTACACCGGCCCGGTGGAGATCAACCGTAATGTAACCATTAAAGCAAGAGCTGATAAACCCGGGTGGTATGGAAGCAACGTGGTTCAGGCTTCGTTTATACGTAAAGGAGTGACCCCGGACTCTGTATGGTATGCGGCGTTGCCGGAATCCAGGTACACACCTCCCTCGATTGACAATATAACGGATGGGGAATTGGGCAGCTTTGATAATGTGGGCAACGGGGACTGGGCCGGTTTTCAGAAGAATAATGCCGCATACTATGTACAATTTAATCAACCAACCAAAGTGCAATCGGTTTTGATGATTGCTGCGAAGAATATCGGTAGGTATATTTTCCCCCCGGAATACATGGAAGTATGGGGAGGAATGGAAGAGCATAAACTGCAACTGCTGGGTAAAATTATTCCGCGGCCGGCAGAAAAAGGGGAATTTTCTACCTTGTTGGAATTGAAAGTGGAATTCGAGCCCCGGGAGTTAAAATATATCAGGATAAATGCGAAGCCTCTGGCGGCTGTTCCCGTATGGCTTAACGACAAGCGTCCGCCGGGATGGATATTTGTCAGCGAGTTAATAGTAAATTAATTGTTTTATCTTCTTTCTTTAAAGAAATTTTTCATCAGGAGGGCGCATTCCTCTTCCAGCACTCCCCTGACAACTATTGACCTGGGATGAAAAGGGGTGACCGTGGGATGCTCCCGGAAGGGTGGCTTGCTGATGCTCCCGTTCTTTTCATCAGAGGCACCAAAAACAATTCTGCCGATCTTGCTCCAATACAAAGCTCCCGCACACATAAGACAGGGCTCTACCGTAATATAAATACTGGCCTCCGGCAGGTATTTGCCTCCCAGGAAACTGAAGGCAGACGTAAGCGCTATCATTTCCGCATGGGCCGTAGGGTCGTTCAGGGTTTCCACCTGGTTATGTCCCCGGGCAATGATCCTGTTCTGCATCACCACCACGGCACCTACCGGCACCTCCCCGGCTTCATATGCACGCTGCGCTTCCATAAGCGCCTGTCGCATATATTGTAAATCATCCATTATATTTTGTTAGAATGAATACAAATATCCGGCATTATTTTTATTCCGATGGCTGGTAGATTCTTGGTGAACTGATTCTCTCCCGATTACATTTTAAGCCGGAACTCTTTTCACGGAAGATAAATACGCTATGGATATGTTAATAATCACGGGTACTGCTGTGTTTCGGAAATGTTAATATCCCCGTGTTACAAATTCTGGCACCGTTTTTTCATAACAGGATAGTTGAAAGACAAAAACACTTAACCAATTAAACACTACAAAAATGAAAAAGCTTTTAATACCGGGCCTGGCAATTGCCATTTTGGCCTCATGCGGAGAATCTAAAGTAAAAACAGAATCTGAACCGGGCTCAACTGTTCCCTCGGAGAACATAATTGTGGATGAGGAAGTATATGTTGCGGCAGATGGAGATGTAACTTTTCAGGAAGGTAAATTGCTGGTGTACAAAGATGGAGACTGGGTGGTTGCCGAGAAAGACATTACTCTGGAGGATGGTACGGTGATTGCCGTGAATGGAGAGGTGAAATCCACCGATGGTAAAATAATTACCCTAAAAGAAGGAGAAAAGGTGAATAAAGTGGGTAAGTTTTTTGATAAAACGGGACGAGCCATTTCCAACGCCTGGGATGCTACAAAAGAGGGTGTAGAAAATGCAGCGGAAGCAGTAAAGGAGAAAGCAGAGCAGGTAGGTGATGCGGCAAAAGACAAAGCACAAAAGGCCGGAGAAGCTATTAAAGAAGGAGCCAGGGATACGAAGGAAGCCATAAAAGAAGGTGCGGACAAAGCGAAGGAAAAGGCAAAGGATATAAAAGAAGATATTAAGAAGAAAGCAGAATAAATCTTTGGATCGAAGAAGCTGAAAACAGGGCGCTATGCAGTCGCCCTGTTTTTAGTTATGGTAACAGCTTGGTTCCTGATAAAGAATGCTGCACGAAGCGGAACTGTGTGGAACCAAAAAGAAAGGGCTGGGGTTCCGAACCCTAGGTAGCGGGTTGCAGAAAATGCGCAGGTAAAAACCACTGTTGTCCGGGGAAAGTGTGAAAAACCTCTACTGCCCTCGTTTCGCCTCACCCCAACCCCTCTCCGGCCGGAGAGGGGAGACAACTCTTTCCAATTGCGTTTCATTCTTTGAAAGGCAAATGTTTTTTGCTTGGTGGATAATCTGATACACTACCGATCGAGGCTAGATTGAGATTGATTTAATGCCGTACTAACTGCTCTTTCCCAGTCAGCCCAATAGGCCGGATCAGCTGGGCTACCATCACTAAGTAATTGCATTGAACCTAAAAATCCACCTAAACTGTCATCATTTGTTAAGCTATATAAGTTCTCTAAAAAAATAAACATAGCTCGGTAGGCTTCTGTCTTATTTAATTTTACGTCATTCATAACATTCAAATTAGTTTTTTCTTCTCCGCGTCTCCTCCGTGCAAAGCGTTCTGCCAGGCAGAGGGACACTTCCGCCGAACAGGCTGTGAACTTAACAACTCCTCAAGCGTCTTGATTTCATTTCTTTTTCAGAAATACATCTTTGGCTTTTGTATTGTGTACTCTGTGAAAAACAATAGAATCTTCATATATATTCCCCTCCCAATAACCAAAGCCTGCCATCGGATCGCGATAAACTTCCATTTTCAAAATGCCCTTTTCAATTTTGTAATAAAACAATTTCTCCTGTGGGATTAATTGTTGTTCAATAGACGCAAGTGTATCATTTCCTGTTAACAAAAAGCGACCATTGCCAAAAAATTTCAGTATTGTTATATGGTCAACTATCCCTTTATCAACTTCATATCCCGTTCCTTCAAGAAAATAATAAGTTGTTGTATCAAGCTTAGTGTCTGTCACATCCTTTAGATAAAACGGAGTTTTTGAATAGCTGTAAACCGGTTTAGAGGAATATAAGCAGGAAAATAAACTGGTCATTACCAATAGCAATACAGTTGTGGCCACGATATTCTTCATTCTAATTCGTTCTTCCATATGCCATCGCTTTCATTATCATTTCAAAAGATACAACGAAAAAGGTAAATTATTTCTCTTAAGATGAAGATACCGTACTTCCCGCGGGCCAAACTGCTGGTTGAAAAAAGCGACGCCCGGTATATCAGAACCTTTTTCTTCTCCGCAGCGGCTCCTCCGTGCAAAGCGTTCTGCCAGGCAGAGGGACACTGCGGTTCACAGCATCATTGTCTCTTTGTCAAATGTACTAAGGGTTCTTGATATCTTTTGAAGTGGCAAGTGCGATGACCCGCCCCTGGTCGCCTACCGCGTTGTAAAAATGATAGACCACACCATTCCAGTTGATGACGCAGGGTTTATGGGCATATTGCCGGTCATAGGGCTCAGACGGCTCTACCAGGTTTTCCCCGGTCCATTCTGCCCAGTTTACCAGGTCGTAGGAGCAGGCAAACCGGTCGAACGCCGTGCGATTGCCATCTTCCCAGTCGTATCCGAAAAAAAACATTACATAAACCTCCCCGATTTTTACCACCTGGGCATCACCGCATATACCCCTGCCTTTTGTAAGCAGTGGTTTGTCGCCCAGTCTTTTCCAGCTAACCATATCATCTGACACTGCCATGGCGATACTTTCGAACTGGCGTCCGTTAAACGTGCTGTCGCCGGCAGCATTGTAATACATTATATACGGATGACCGGTTAGTTTCTCTTTATCATAGATGATGCTGCTTTTGTAAATTGTTTTATTATCATACCAGCGGGCGTCTGCATCATCGGCTGACAAAACAGGCCGGGGTAATCGTGTCCATTCCTGCACTTCGGCAGGGTTTACTGCATGTGCCATACCCACACCCAGCCTCCCGGCTTCATAACCAACGGCAGAACCGCCGAGATAGGATGCCCAGTATCGGTTATCCGCCTGCATGGGACGATAGTTGTTTTCCCAATCGGTGTCCAGCAAAGAAAGGTAAGCGGCTTTTTGGGTAGCATCCCAGGTGCTGTCAGTGAATGACAAAATCCTGCCTTTGGTTTCCCATTCTAAAAGATCCTTACTTTCTGCCAGCCAGGTTTCGTATCCCCTGCCATCAAATACAATATAAGTCATATACCAGGTATTGTTTAGCCGGAAAATGCTGGGACTGTCTGCCATTTTCGAAGAATCTCCCGTTGTAAGCACTACACCATACTTAAAAGGCGTTTTTACTTTTTCAAAGATCTCCTGCATTGTTCCGGGAGGTACGATCGAAGGCTTTGTTTTGTTATAACATCCGGCAAAGACAAGCAGCAGAAAAATCAGGAATATTATACAAGACAGCGGCTGGAAACAACTCTTCTTTTTGACAACGTCCGATTGAATAAAAAGCATGATACTGATATATTTCTCCTTTGTATTAAGGCAAGTTACGAAAATGCGAACCGGTTTTAGTGTATACAGGTTATATCTATTCTCAGGGAGTTGATATTGGAATAAATCATAAATACCTGTTTGTCAGCTTTTTGCTTTTCTCACCGGAAAATCTTTTTATCCCTGTTCCCCCCTTTGCACAAAATAGCCGGTCATTTAAAACGTTATTATCCTGGTTTAACCGGTAATAAATTGCAAATCAGGTGTTAAGCAATGTTGGATAAACACAATAAAGTATGATATTTGTGCCGGATTTCAGTTTAAATAAAATAATCATTCCGCGTTTAAGGCATATATTATAATGAAAACGTATAAATCCATCCTGTTGATTGTTCTGGCTTTAACCCAGGCCGGACTGATATATGCACAAGGTAATTTTGTTGATTACCAGAAAACTTTCTCCCGAGTGGCAGATGTTTTCCGAAGAAAAGAAGAAGGGATAAAAAAAGAGTTTAAGGAAAAGGGACTGGAATGGCCGGCCAAATATGTATATATCCGCTCTTTTAAACTTGACAGCCAACTGGAAGTGTGGGTAAAAAACAAAAAAAACGAATCGTTTAAGCTGTTTAAAACCTATAAGGTATGCGCTATGGCAGGCTCTTTGGGTCCTAAGCGGATGCAGGGCGATTACCAGGTGCCGGAAGGCTTTTATTATATAAATGAGTTTAAGCCCAACAGCATGTACCATTTGTCCCTGGGGTTGAACTATCCCAATGCTTCTGACAGAATGCTGAGTGATTCCCTGTATCCCGGGGGAGATATATACATTCATGGTTCATGTGTTACGGAAGGTTGTATCCCGATAACCAACGACCAGATAGAAGACCTGTATATCATCACCAGTTACGCACATGCGCAAGGACAGGAATTTATCCCGGTTCATATATTTCCGGTACAATTTAATAACCCCCGGAATGTTTCTTACCTGGAAAAATTTGTAAAGACCTACCATAGCTATCGGTCGCTTGTAGAGAACCTGCGGGCAGCGTATGAGTATTTTGAAAAAACCAAACAGATACCGGTGGTTGTATTGAACCCCGGGGGACAATACATATTGGGAGGATCCGGAGCTGTGAATACCGCAGCGGTTGCATCCAAACCCAGAACGTTGACCCCCAAAGAAAAACCCATCCCGATTCCTGAAGAAGAATTGGCCCGGGTAGTAAATATGCAGCCGCAGTTTCCCGGTGGGGCAAAAGCATTTCAAACTTTTCTCGAGAATTTGAACAGGGAACTGGTTCCTCTACTGGATGAAGGACAACGGGCGGCTTACCTCATGGTGGACTATATTATAGATAAGGAAGGCAAGCCTGTTTATGCCAAAGTTGTTAAGGGCGGCAACGACGATATGAACGAGTTGCTGGAACAAAAGTTTGAAGGCATGCCGCAATGGAAACCCGCGCTGCGGCAGGAGGTTCCGGTGTCTTTCCGCCTGAAGCAAACAATCGTTGTAGAGTCTGCTCCATAATTAGATAATCAGCCTTTAATTTTCAAAAAACCATTTTGCCGGGCTTGTTTTCTTTGGTAACTTTTGCTCTAATTTAAAAGTTACATAATGAAAGCGTTTGTAAAAAGCTCCCTGGTTCTGCTGCTTCTTTGTATTATCAAAGGTTCTTTTGCAGAGATCAGGTTACCTTCTGTTTTCTCAGACAACATGGTATTGCAGCAGCAATCTGCTGTTGCAGTCTGGGGGTGGTCTTCGCCCGGTGAAAAAATATACATAACCAATTCCTGGAACAATACGGTTGACTCTACGCAGAGTACCGGCAATGCCAAATGGAGGTTGACAATCAACACCCCGGCGGCAGGCGGACCCTATACGCTTACTATAAAAGGGAGCAATACCATAGTGCTGAAAAATGTATTGATAGGAGAAGTGTGGGTTTGTTCCGGTCAGTCGAATATGCAATGGAGCAGCCTGAACGGAATACCGGAGATAGATGCTGAGCTGCCGGTAGCCACAAATGCCAATATCCGGTTTTTCCAGATCCCCCAGACAACAGCCGATCATCCGCAGGAAAACTGCCCCGGTACCTGGAAGGAATGTAATGCGGGAAGTTTGAAAAATTTTAGCGCGGTAGCATACTTCTTTGGAAAAAAATTACAGAGAGACCTGAATATCCCGATCGGGTTGATCAACACCAGTTGGGGCGGTACGCCCGCAGAAGTGTGGGCGCCTGAAGAATCTGTTGAAAAAGATGATGAATTAAAGGAAGCGGCCAAAAAAGTGACCAAGAGTAACTGGTGGCCGGTTTTTGCAGGGTCTACTTATAATGCAATGATCTATCCCATTACCAGTTTTAATATTGCCGGCGCTATATGGTACCAGGGAGAAAGTAATACGGCCAACGCCGATACTTATGACAGGTTGATGCGCACTATGATTGGCAGTTGGAGAAAAGCCTGGAAAAAAGATATCCCGTTTTACTATGTGCAGATAGCGCCTTTCAGGTATGGCAACAGGCATATAGGCGCGCTGGTAAGAGAAGCGCAAACAAAAACGCTTGATTACCCCGGTACCGGCATGGTAGTGATATCCGACCTGGTGGAGGACGTGAAAGATATTCACCCCAGGCAAAAAAGAGGAGTGGGTGAAAGACTGGCCGGCTGGGCGCTGGCGGAAACCTATGCGAAGCCGGCGGGCAGCTACAAGAGTCCTGTATATAAGAGTTTTGATGTGGATAAAAATAAAATAACCGTTCATTTTGACAATGCGGTGGAGGGGTTGATATTAAAAGCCGGCGACAAGAAGGCAACCGAATTTTATATAGCCGGTGAGGATAAAATTTTTGTACCGGCCGATGTGAAAATAACCGGAGATAAAGTAGTTGTTTCAAGCAAGCAGGTAAAAAACCCGGTAGCTGTACGTTTCTCGTTCAGTAATACGGGTATCGGCAATATCTTCAGTAAAGCAGGGTTGCCTGTTAACCCCTTCCGTACGGACAACTGGGAAGTGGCAACAGATAAAGAGGAATATCAATAGTATTGAAAGTTGTTGACTGTAATTGTGTGAGTAACCAAAGGTAATTGACAAAATTGACAACAAAAACGTACAAACAGGGAGCAGTCGGGGCATTACTTGACGAATATGAAAGAGCAATCATCGAATTGCAGCAGACGATTGCTGACATTTCAGACAATGAACTAGTTGCAATTGTAGACCACAAAACTACGGATACCAATTGCAAATCGGTTCAGACAATTTTAGCACATGTTGTTAGTGCCGGATTTGCTTATGCTATTGATATTCGACAACTTTCAGGAGAAAAATTAACTTATCCTGACGATTTGCTTCGTTTGACCGTAAAAGATTATCATAAAGACCTGAACAGTGTTTTTGCATTCACAGCAGAAGTTTTCAAAAATATCCGGGATAGTCAACTTGAACAATTTGACAATAATAAAAAAATACTCACGTCGTGGGGACAGGTTTATGACATAGAACAAATAACTGAACACGCAATTGTTCACGTTTTACGACACAGACGACAAATTGAAAAATTCAAAATCATATTGAGTAGACAAAAGTAAAAACTGCCGTCAATAAGTTTTGGCCATAGTGAGGCTTGACGGAATAAATTCAGCATTTGGAATTCTATTGTACTAAATTTGAGCAGACGGTTTTCAAATGCCCTGCCATCGCTAAGCCATAAACCGTTCTGAATAACAGCCTGCACATACATTTTGGGCAGCTATTGTTTTTGTGTAACTAAAAAAAGACCATTGCAGGAAACCATTAACAAAAAGCCTGAATTCGAGTTTTCAGAAAGCCGTTTGCACCGCCTTGTAAAAACAGGGATAAGCCTCCTCATATATTTTCTTATCTACTATTTTGTGTTCCGCAACAAACCGGAATGGATCATTGTGATCACAGCTATTGTTTTATTGCATGAAACGGGGCATTTTGCAGCGATGAAATATTTCGGGTACCGTGATGTGCAAATGTTTTTTATCCCCTTCCTCGGCGCTTTTGTTTCGGGCTCTCCGCAAAAAATATCCCAGCGTCAAAGGGTGATCACGCTGTTTGCGGGACCCACACCGGGCATTATAGCCGGTCTTATCGTTTTGGCAATATTTCTGCAAACCGGCGCCAGGTTTTACTACCAGTTGAGTTTTTTCCTCATTACCTTAAATGTGTTCAATCTGCTGCCGGTAACGCCTTTGGACGGGGGGCAACTGCTTGAAAACCTCTATGGCGCTAAAACGCGGATCGTACAACCGGTTTTTTTAATGTTGACAGGATTGCTTCTTTTTGCGGTTGCCGTAACAATGGGGAACCCTTATATTTTGATACTTGTCTGGTTTATAATCACCCGGATCAGGCGGATGCTGAAAGTGATGTCCGTAAGAAAGGCGCTGGAACGAGATAAAGTATCTTATAAAACAACCTATAAAATGCTGGATGACCAATCCTATATGGCCATCAGGGCAGCTCTTATCCGGCGGGTTCCCGCATTGAATGGACTGGACCCCGAAACGGCCGGGGCAGATGAGGACCGGGTGGTAAAATGGGTGCAACGTGTATTGGATGCGCCGGTGTCAGCAGATCTTAATCGCGGACAGATTATTTTTTCCACCCTTGTATGGCTGATATTGCTGGTAGCGCCCATACTGTTATTGCTTAAATTCTTTTCATTCAGGCTTTTTTTTGTGTAAAGAAAAACCTGTTAAATCATATCGATCATGTTTACAAATTATTCGTTTACAGTTACCGACAGATTCCTGAGATACGTACAGATAGATACACAGTCTGACCCCGCCTCCAAGAGCTTTCCTTCCACGGAAAAACAAAAAGATCTATCAAGGGTGCTGGTGGATGAGTTGCAGGCGCTTGGTATAAGCGACGCGGCCCTGGATGAGTATGGATACGTATATGCAACCATACCCGCCAATACTTCCAGGAAAGTGCCGGTAATTTGTTATTGTGCGCATGTGGATACTTCTTCAGACTGCAGCGGAGCGGGGGTGAAGCCCATCATTCACTGGAGTTATGCAGGAAACGATATCGTATTGCCTGATGACAGCAGCCAGGTCATCACCACTACCGATCACCCTTACCTGCTGGAAAAACAGGGAGAAGATATCATTACGGCTTCGGGTACCACCCTGCTGGGGGCTGATGACAAAGCGGGGGTAGCCGTGATAATGGATTTTGTGCACTTCCTGGTACATCATCCTGAAGTGAAACATGGCGATATAAGGATACTGTTTACACCAGACGAGGAAATTGGCCGGGGCGTGGACAGGGTAGACATGCAAAAGCTTGGCGCCAAATTCGGTTATACCCTGGATGGCAGTGAAAGAGGAACCTTTGAGGATGAAACATTTTCCGCTGATGCGGCTACCATCACCATTCATGGGGTAAGCGCTCATCCGGGATACGCAAAGAACAAACTGGTGAACGCTTTAAAAGTGGCCGCAGGATTCCTGGAGGCGTTGCCCGCTAATGGGCTAAGCCCGGAAACAACAGAAGGAAGGGAAGGGTTTGTACACCCGGTGAAGCTGAGCGGCATCGCTGAAAAAGCCACTATCGAGTTTATCATCAGGGACTTTAATACACGAAAGCTGGGAGAATATGAAACCATACTGGAGCAAACGCTCAAAGCTGTTCTTACCAAATATCCCGGCGCCACCGGAACAATGGAAGTAAGAGAACAGTACAGGAATATGAAAGAGGTGCTGGACCTGCATCCGGAAGTGAGCGAATATGCCCTGCTGGCCATTGAACGTGCCGGTATAAAGCCGGTAAGAACCAGTGCAAGAGGCGGAACCGACGGTTCCAGGTTATCCTTTATGGGATTACCCTGTCCCAATATCTTTACCGGTGAAATGGCCTTTCACGGAAAGCACGAATATGTAAGCATACAGGATATGGAAAAAAGTGTGCAGACCATTGTACACCTGGCTATGATCTGGGAAGAAAAAGCGGAAGGCTGATAAGAACGGATATTGCAATTTATTAGCGAAGCAGGGGACTGTTACCGGGAAAAATTACCTTCGGTGAGAAAGTTGAGGTTCTCGCAATAAGGGTACAACCGGCAGGCACAAGCAGCGACTGGCATGTCCCCCGCTGGCGGGAGTTGAAGCTTAGAGTTAGATCAATGTTATACGTGAGGGGGTGGATTTTGACGGAGCCTGTATCAACGAAAGAGAGCTCCTTCCATCCTCCCCCGTGGTAAATTGCTGATGATGCGGGTTGCAGCCCCCTCCTGAGGGGGACATGGAACTGGCTGATAATAAGTTTAAAGAATAAAAACAGTTATAAAGATGAGCAAAAAAATAAAACCTGCGGACATTGAAGCCGGCGTAGTCGGACTCGGACTGATGGGTTGCAGCATTGCTACCTGCTTTTTGATAGCGGGTCATACGGTAATTGCCGTAGCACCGATCGCGTCTGATATGGAACATGCAGAGAAAAGAATTAAGGCACACCTGAAACGTTCGCTGAAAGAAAAACTGATAAAGCATGCACCGGAGTTTTATTTAAAACGGTTGACCATAACCGAAGATTACGGACGGCTTCGCCGTTGCGGACTGGTAGTGGAATGTACCCTGGAGAACAGGGATATCAAAAAGCAGGTGTATGAGAAGATAGAATCCGTGATCAGCAAAAACGCTGTTTTAACCAGTAATACCTCTGCCATTCCGATCAGCCTGTTGCAGGAGGAGGTGAAGCATCCTGCCCGCTTCTTTGGATTACACTGGGCAGAGCCGTCCCATACCACCCGTTTCCTGGAGATCATATGCGGTAATAAAAGTGATATCAAAAAAGGAGAATATCTCTACAGGCTTTCTCATTGTTGGGGCAAGGAGCCTACACTGGTCCGCAAGGATATCCGGGGGTTTATCACCAACCGCATTATGTATGCAGCTTACCGGGAGGCTATTTACCTGGTGGAGAACGGATATGCTACCGTAGAGGATGTGGACAGGGCCTGCCGTAATAATGCCGGTTACTGGATGACCCTGGTGGGGGTATTCCGGTGGATGGACCTCACGGGCGTGCCTGCTTATCACACGGTGATGAAAGACCTGCTGCCCACCCTGTGCAACAGCACGGAAGTGCCCCGGCTGATAGACGATATCGTTAAGAAGGGAGGACGGGGCACAGCCAATGCAAAGGGTTTTCATACCTACACCAGGGAGGAAGCGGAGCTGTGGGAGAAAACCTTTACTGATTTCACTTATGAGATCAGGAAGCTGGCTCTGAAGTACCCGGAAGATGTGGTAAAGAAAAAGCTAAAACGGAACCGGAAATAAAGTGGAAACCCTAAGGATCATATGGGAGTTTATTGTAAACCACTATGGCATATTCCTGGCGGTGGTAATTGTTTTGCTGGATGCCGTGACGATCTACCGTATCATCAGGGATACACACAGTCCGGAAAAAACGCTGGCTTACCTGTTGCTCGTGATCATCCTGCCGGTTGTAGGGGCGGTCTTTTATTTTTCATTCGGCATTAACTACCGGAAGGAAAGGCTTTATTCTAAGAAAGTAATTGCGGATGACAATCTGTTTCGCAGGGTGGAAGAGCGGATCATGAGCGGCTCCCTGCAGATACTGATGGACAACGCGGAACGGCTGAAGGATGTAGACGATATGGTGCAGTTGCTGCTGAACGATTCTAAATGCATGTTGTCCTATAATAAAGCGGAACTGCTGATAAACGGGGAAGCGAAATTTCCGGCAGTATTTGAAGCGTTAGAAAAAGCGGAGCATTTCATTCACCTGGAATACTATATAGTGGAGGAAGGGGTTGTAGCGGACAGGTTTTTTGAAATACTGACGAGAAAGGCAGCAGGGGGTGTTAAAGTACGATTCATATATGATGATTTCGGCAGCAGCGGGTTGAAGCGAAAAAGACTCAATGCGCTTCGTGCCGCCGGCATAGAGATCTATCCCTTTTATGAGATCAAAATATATGCGCTCGCCAACCGGCTGAACTACAGGGACCACCGGAAAATTATTATCATAGACGGGCATACCGCCTTTCTCGGGGGCATCAATTTTTCCGATAGATACACCAATGTGCCGCCGGGTACATTGTATTGGCGGGACACCCATCTCAAACTGACAGGGGCTTCCGTGAACAACCTGCAGTATCATTTTATTGCCAACTGGAATTTTTGTTCCGGGTATAAGCTGGAGGTAGACCGTTCCCTCTTCCCCGGTAATCTTTTAGATAAAGTGGGGGAAGACCTAGTTCAGATCGTGGCGGGCGGACCGGATTATCCCCGTTCCAGCATCATGCTTTCTTATTTTACGGCTATTGTAATGGCAAAGAAGCGGATTTACATTACTTCGCCTTATTTTATTCCTAATACTTCCATTTTTGATGCCCTGGTGAAGGCGGCTTTAAGCGGAAAGGATGTCCGGCTGCTGCTGCCCGGTATATCCGATTCCCGGATTGTAAACGCGGCGGCAAAATCCTATTTTTCGGAATTGCTCAAAAGCGGTGTCAGGATATTTCTTTACCGGAAAGGTTTTGTACATGCCAAAACCATGCTGGTAGATGATACGCTCAGTATGGTCGGTACCGCTAATATGGATGTAAGGAGCTTCGACCTCAACTTTGAGATCAACGCGGTAGTGTACAGCAGCCGCATCAACAGCGAGCTGCATAAGGCCTTTTTATCCGACCTGGAAAACAGCGAGGAAGTAGATCCCGTTGAATGGGGAAAAAGAGGAAAAATGGCAGAATTTGGGGATGCCTGCGCCCGCCTGCTTTCACCGTTGTTGTAGATATGAACCTGTGAGGTTTGCAGCGCAGCTTTCCCTCCCGGCAAACCTCACAGGTTTTTGAGGGAATAATTGTATTTTTATAGTATGGAAACGAGGGAGCCGGCCATAGCCTATGGCAAACAAAAATTCACCATTGAAGAATATCTTTCAATGGAAGAAGCCGCTACTGAAAAAAGTGAGTATTACAGGGGTGAGATCTTTGCCATGTCCGGCGCCAAACTGCCGCATAATACAATTTCTGTAAACCTGCTTATTGAATTAGGGAACAAACTAAAGGGTAAACAATGCAAGCCCTACGGCAGCGACCAGCGCATACATATTGAAGCCAATACGCTTTTCACTTACCCGGATATTTCCATTGTCTGCGGCGAAACGAAGACGCTCAATAATGACAACTGGAATGTGCTGAACCCGGCAGTGATCATTGAGGTACTTTCTCCCTCTACGAAAAACTACGACCGTGGCGAAAAGTTCAAGCTGTACCGCGATATCCCCACGCTGAAAGAATACATACTGGTGGATTCCGAAAGCCTGCATATTGAAATATTCCGCCTGAATGAAGCCCATCGCTGGGAGTTAGAGGAGTATGATTCCCCGGAAGAAGTGCTTTATATCAACCCATTAACGAGCATATTTCCATAGCGGATATTTATGCTGGTGTAAAGCCGGGAACCGCATAAATTATCTGTGCACCCTCTGTGTGAAGTCTCCATTATTAGTGGCCGTCATTCTTTTTTTGCCATCATTCCGAATAAACAATAAGTAGGGAGCTGTATTAGCCGGCTTCACTTCAGTACTATTAAAAATACTATTGCTTCCATCGAAGCTGACATCAGTTTCATTTCAATCTTTTTTCAAAACAGACACTGTTTTCCACGCCTGCATACTGTCCGTAATTGGGGATGATCCTGTACCCGTTTTTCAGGTACAGGGCAATGGCTTCCGGTTGTCGTTTGCCTGTTTCCAGTATGCAGGTTGTATAGCCCAGTTCGGCAGACCATTTCTCCAGCGCCTGCAAAATTTTTGTGGCAATGCCTGTACCCCTGTATGCCGGTAGGGTGAACATGCGCTTTACTTCCATCGTATCGGCGTCTAATGCCTTAATAGCTCCGCAACCTACAGGTCTCTGACCGTTGTAGGCCACCACAACATGTCTGATGGTATCAATCGTATTGAACTGTGCATAAAAGCTGTGATCTTTGCCATCTCGTTGAGCCAAATCAGCGTCCAGTTGTTTTACCAGTACAGCAAAATCAGTATTGCCGGAGTCGGTTCGGATGATATGGATCATATAGCATATAAGCCTGGGTAAAAAGGATGCTGACCCCTGTTTTCCCCAATTACTTTTTCTTTTCCGCCGGTTTCGGGAAGCGGTCGTTCAACCCGTTGATGACTTCGTCGGTAATATTATTCGCTTCATCCTGGTACAAAAACACATTAGCGTTCCGGGAGTAGGAAAAAATATAGGTGTACCCTTTTACCCGGCTGTATTCCTCCAGGTATTCATTTATCTTACTGAATATATCATCCCGCATTACCATTGCCTCCTGCTGCACATCCTGTTCTGTTTTCCGCCTTTGGTTTTCGAGGTACTGTAATTGCTGGTCGTATTCTCTTTTGAAAGCATCTGCCTCCGCCTGGGTAATGGCATTCCCTTTTCTGAGGAATTCTATTCTCTTATTGTCAAGGTTTTGGTAAGAGTTATTCAACTGCCTGTCCAGCCCTTCCTTCTTTTTTTCAAAGGCTTCCATTTTCACTTTATAATATTCAAAGCGGGCATCCATGGAGTCCAGATCAACATAAGCGATCCTGATGGGTTTTACTTCAACGCTATCATTGGTTTCCAGCTTATTGCTGATACCTTTTACAATTTCTTTACTGGATTTTTGCTGATATAACAATATCCCGGAAAGTATCAACGCTACCACACTAAGCACCAGAGACAAATACTTCATGCTCTTTTTTTTGCAAATTATTGAAATATACAGACCCTGTTACGATTTTATATTTCAGTTAACAGGCCGTTTTAACAAGTAAACAATTACAAATAAAAAAGGAGTAGATGTGGTTACATGCTACTCCTTTATATCTTTTTATATACTATTCCTCGTCATCAAAGCTCATTGCCTCACGGGTGGTCTGGAGCAATTCGTATTCTTCCTTGCTGCCTACCACCATATTTTCAAACTCGCGTAATCCCGTACCGGCCGGTATCGGATGCCCGGTGATCACGTTTTCTTTCAAGCCGAGCATATCATCTGATTTACCCTGTATAGCAGCAGAACTGAGTACTTTTGTAGTTTCCTGGAAGGATGCCGCCGATATCCAGCTACGGGTTCCCAGAGACGCTTTTGTAATCCCCAGTAAAACCGGTTTGGAGGTTGCCGGGTTGGCATCGCGGAACTCAGCCAGTTTCTTGTCAGCACGTCTCAGCACAGAATTCTCTTCCCGTACTTCTCTCAGGCTAACGATCTGGCCTGCGCGAAGTTTGGCAGATTCTCCCGGATCGGTGATCACTTTTTTATCAAATATCCAGTCGTTCTCTTCAATAAAGTCTACCCTGTCCTCCAGATCTTCTTCCAGGAACTTGGTATCACCCGGTTCCAGTATTTCTACTTTCTTCATCATTTGTCTAACGATCACTTCAATGTGCTTGTCGTTGATACGCACACCCTGTAAACGGTACACTTCCTGTATCTCATTCACCACATATTCCTGCACCGCGTAAGGACCTTTGATATTAAGGATATCGGCAGGTGCTGTTTGTCCGTCAGACAATGAAGTGCCGGCTCTTACAAAGTCGCCATCCTGTACCAGGATCTGGCGGGTAAGCGGTACCAGGTATTTCTTAACAACGCCATCTTTCGCTTCGATAATGATCTCGCGGTTACCACGCTTCACAGAACCAAAAGTTACCACCCCGTCAATTTCAGAAACGATAGCAGGGTTACCCGGGTTACGTGCCTCAAACAACTCAGTTACACGCGGCAGACCTCCCGTAATGTCGCGAAGTTTGCCTAACACTCTTGGTATTTTCACCAGCACCTGCCCTGCCCTTACTTCATCACCTTCATCTACCACAATATGTGAGCCCACCGGAAGGTTATAGGATTTTATATCCTTTCCTTCCACCTGCAACATCGGTATCTTGGTTTTATCCTTGGTTTCAATTACCACTTTTTCGCGGTGACCGGTTTGTTCGTCAGCCTCTTCACGGTAGGTGACACCTTCAATTACACTCTCGAATTTAATAGCACCTGCCTGCTCCGAAACAACTACATTGTTATACGGATCCCATGTGCAGATCACATCCCCTTTGGCTACGGTTTGCCCGTCTTTAACCAGCAAAGTAGCGCCATAAGGAATATTATTGGTAATAAGCAACCTGTCGTTTTTCACATCAATGATCCGCAGTTCACCGGTACGACCGATCACGATCTGATTCTTGTCACCGGCGTTGTTTTCCGCCGTTACGGAACGCAATCCATCAAACTGCACAGTGCCGTCAAACTTTGCCACCAACTGAGAATCTACTGTTGCCGATCCGGCCACACCACCCACGTGGAATGTACGGAGTGTCAACTGTGTTCCGGGCTCACCGATGGATTGTGCGGCGATAATTCCTACAGCGTCTCCGCGCTGGGCTATATATCCTGTTGCCAGGTTCAATCCGTAACACCTCACACAAACCCCTCTTTTGCTTTCGCAGGTCAGTACAGAACGAATTTCAACAGTCTCTATGCCTGCGTCCTCTATTCTTTTCGCGATATCTTCTGTAATATGTCCACCTGCTCCTACCAGCAATTCATCTGTTTGCGGGTCGTACACATCATGAAGAGATGTACGTCCCAGTATCCTGTCATACAACGGCTCAACAACATCCTCATTATCCTTCAAAGCACTGATGGCGATACCACGCAGGGTTCCGCAATCTTCTTCATTGATCACCACATCCTGCGCCACATCTACCAGACGACGGGTAAGGTAACCGGCATCGGCCGTTTTTAAGGCCGTATCCGCCAAACCTTTACGGGCACCGTGTGTGGATATAAAGTATTCCAATACATTCAATCCATCCTTAAAGTTGGAAAGAATCGGATTTTCGATAATTTCAGATCCGGTAGAACCGCTTTTTCTCGGCTTGGCCATCAGTCCCCTGATACCCGCCAACTGTTTTACCTGCTGCTTGCTACCACGGGCCCCGGAATCCAGCATCATGTACACGGAATTGAAACCCTGCTTGTCAGTGGCCATTTCACGTATAAGCGTTTCCGTAACACGGGTATCCACACGGCTCCAGATGTCGATGATCTGGTTATAGCGTTCGTTGTTGGTGATCAATCCCATGTTGTAGTTTTCCCACACTTCTTTCACTTCGTCTGCCGCGGAATCCACCAGTTCCTGTTTGATCTCGGGAATTACCAGGTCATTGATATTGAATGACAATCCCCCCCTGAAGGCCGTTCTGAAACCCAGTTGCTTGATATCGTCCAGGAACTTCGCTGTTTTAGGAACATTGGTGATCTTGATGATATCACCAATGATTTCGCGAAGTGACTTTTTAGTAAGCAATGCATTTACAAAACCTACTTCTTCCGGTACATACTGGTTGAATATAACACGACCTACGGTGGTTTCAATCAGCTTGTTTTCAAGGGTACCATCATTCTTACGAACGTTGGCTTTCACCTTTACAGGCGCGTGTAAATCCACTTTGCCTTCGTTGTAAGCTATGATCACTTCTTCCGCATTATAAAATGCCTTGCCTTCTCCTTTTACTTTTTCTGTTTCGGTAGATTTTTTACCCTTGGAAATATAGTACAGGCCCAATACCATGTCCTGGGAAGGGAGGGTGATAGGCGTACCATTCTGCGGGTTCAAAATGTTGTGGGAAGACAACATCAACAATTGCGCCTCCAGAATAGCCGCGCTGCTCAGCGGTACGTGTACCGCCATCTGGTCACCGTCAAAGTCGGCGTTGAACGCAGAACATACCAGCGGGTGCAATTGTATCGCTTTACCTTCTACCAGCCTGGGCTGGAATGCCTGGATAGACAGACGGTGCAGCGTCGGGGCGCGGTTCAACATTACCGGGTGCCCTTTCAATATGTTTTCAAGAATATCCCAAACCACAGATTCTTTGCGATCTACCAGTTTGCGGGCACTCTTCACTGTTTTTACAATACCTCTTTCAATCAGTTTGCGGATAATAAACGGCTTGAACAATTCAGCCGCCATATCTTTCGGTAATCCGCACTCATGCAATTTCAACTCAGGACCTACTACAATCACGGAACGACCGGAATAGTCCACACGTTTACCCAACAGGTTCTGACGGAAACGTCCCTGCTTACCTTTCAGCACATCGCTCAAAGATTTCAGCGCACGTCCGCCTTCCGCTTTTACCGCGTTCGATTTGCGGGAGTTATCAAACAGGGAGTCAATAGCTTCCTGCAGCATACGCTTTTCATTACGCAGGATCACCTCCGGCGCTTTGATCTCCAGCAACCTTTTCAAACGGTTGTTACGGATGATCACACGGCGATATAAATCGTTTAGGTCAGAAGATGCGAAACGACCGCCATCCAAAGGCACCAGCGGACGAAGCTCCGGTGGTATCACCGGTATATATTGCATTACCATCCATTCCGGACGGTTCTCAATCCTGTGATTGGCATCGCGGAAAGACTCCACCACGCTCAAACGCTTCAGAGCATCCGCTTTACGTTGCTGTGAAGTTTCGGTAGCGGCCGCGTTACGCAGGTCGTAGCTCAGTTGGTCCAGGTCTACCCGGGCCAGCATTGCCTGGATGGCTTCCGCCCCCATTTTGGCGATAAATTTCTGCGGATCATCATCCGGCAGGTATTGGTTATCCTTCGGAAGATTTTCCAGGATCTCTAGATACTCTTCTTCCGTGATCAGGTCACCCAGCTTCAGGTTACGGTCTTCCCGTACGCCTGCCTGAATTACCACGTAACGTTCGTAGTAAACAATGCTCTCCATTTTCTTGGAGCTGATCCCCAGCAGGTAACCGATCTTATTAGGTAAGCTTTTGAAATACCAGATATGCACTACCGGTACTACCAGCTTTATATGTCCCATGCGCTCACGACGTACTTTCTTCTCTGTAACTTCCACACCGCAACGGTCGCACACAATTCCTTTATAGCGAATACGCTTGTATTTACCGCAGGCGCACTCGTAATCCTTTACCGGTCCGAATATCCGCTCACAAAACAAACCGTCTCTTTCCGGTTTGTAGGTACGGTAGTTAATGGTCTCCGGCTTTAACACTTCACCATAAGACCTTTCCAGTATAGCATCCGGAGATGCCAGGCTTATCGTAATCCTGGAAAAATTTGATTTCGGGCGATTGTCTTTTTTGATAGCCATAATCTTATTTAAGATTTATAATTTGAGATTTGAAATTGCTTCCAGACCCCTCCCGAATGCTTACGGGACAATTATGAAATTATTTTTTTGTTTATCAGCTTTGACAGCTTCCATCAACGTTCCTTGCGTCGCACTCTTGTACTTTCTGTCCGCTACTCAGCTTTTCCGCCACCACTTACTTACTCCCCTTTAGGGGATGGGGGAGGCTGCTACTCAAACTTCAGCTCCAGTCCTAATCCTCTCAGCTCATGCACCAATACGTTGAACGACTCCGGTAAGCCTGCCCTTGGAATATTGTCTCCTTTCACAATGGACTCATATGTCTTGGCACGACCGATGATATCATCGGATTTAAGTGTCAGCAGTTCCTGCAGGATGTTGGATGCACCGTATGCTTCCAACGCCCACACTTCCATTTCCCCGAAACGCTGACCACCGAACTGCGCTTTACCACCCAGCGGCTGCTGTGTGATCAGGCTGTAAGGTCCGATAGAACGAGCGTGCATCTTATCATCCACCATGTGGTGCAGCTTGATCATATAAATGATACCAACAGTTGCTTTCTGATCGAAGCGTTCACCGGTTTCTCCGTCATACAGGTAGGTATGGCCAAAGGATGGTAAACCTGCTTTGGAAATATAATCGGCGATCTCGTCGGTAGAAGCACCGTCAAAGATCGGGGTAGCGAATTTCAGACCCAGCTTTTCAGCCGCCCAGCCCAGCACGGTTTCATAAATCTGTCCGAGGTTCATACGGCTTGGTACCCCCAATGGATTCAATACGATATCCACCGGTGTTCCGTCTTCCAGGAACGGCATATCTTCTGCGCGTACAATTTTGGCTACGATACCTTTGTTACCGTGGCGACCCGCCATCTTATCTCCCACTTTCAATTTCCGTTTTACTGCCAGGTACACTTTAGCCAGCTTCAATACACCGGCAGGTAATTCATCCCCTATGGAAATATTGAACTTCTCTCTTTTATATCTTCCCAGTTCTTCGTTGAACTTGATGTTATAGTTGTGCAGCAGGATGTTGATCTGCCCGTCGATCTGCTCATCACCGGTCCAGCCCAGCGGGTTGATGTTCTGGTAATCGAGGGTGGCAAGATTTTTCGCATTGAACTTAGCGCCCCTGCCGATCTGCATTTCACCAAAGTTGTTGGTAACGCCTGTGGAAGCTTTATCCTTCAGCAACACCTGCAACTTACTGATCAATACATCCAGCAGTTCTTTTTCGTTCTGTTCGTGTACTTTCTCAAGCTTATCAATAGCCGCTTTTTCACGCACTTTCGCGTTCTTGTCTTTTTTGGCACGCTGAAACAGCTTTTTGTCAATTACCACGCCTTCCGTTCCGCTCGGCGCTTTCAATGAAGCGTCCTTCGCATCACCTGCTTTATCACCAAAGATGGCGCGCAGCAGCTTTTCTTCCGGAGTAGGATCACTTTCTCCTTTAGGTGTGATCTTACCTATGATTATGTCGCCTTCTTTTACATGAGCGCCGATACGGATGATACCGTTCTGGTCCAGATCTTTGGTAGCTTCTTCAGATACGTTCGGAATATCCGGTGTCAGCTCTTCTTCACCGAGTTTTGTATCCCGCACTTCCAGTTCATACTCTGAAATATGGATAGAAGTAAACAGATCTTCTTTAGCTACTTTTTCACTGATCACGATAGCATCCTCGAAATTGTATCCTTTCCATGGCATGAAAGCCACTTTCAGGTTACGACCCAATGCCAGTTCACCATCCTTGGTAGCATATCCTTCTGTCAGGAAGTCGCCTTTGGCAACCACCTGTCCTTTCTTAACAGCCGGACGCAGGTTGATGCAGGTTTCCTGGTTTGTTTTCATGAACTTGGTGAGCTTGTATACTTTCAGGTCATCTTCAAAGCTTACGAGCTTCTGTGCTTCGTCCCTGTTATAACGTACATGTATTTCGTTGGCATCCACAAACTCTACCACTCCGTTTCCTTCCGCATGAATCTGAATTCTTGCATCACGGGCTGCTTTTCCTTCCAGTCCGGTACCTACAAACGGCGCCTGCGGACGGATCAGCGGAACCGCCTGACGTTGCATGTTCGATCCCATCAGCGCACGGTTGGCGTCATCATGCTCCAGGAACGGGATCAGCGAAGCGCTCAAACCAACGATCTGGTTGGGCGCTACGTCCATGAACTCCACTTCTGTTCTTTCCAGTATCGGGAAATCGCCGGTTTGGCGGGAAGGAATTTGCTCTTCTGTAAAGTTGCCGCTTTGGTCCAGTGGCACATTTGCCTGGGCGATCTTTGCCTCATCTTCTTCCTCAGCGCTCAGGTAGGTCAGTTCATTCATATCCACCTTCCCTTCTTTTACCGCACGGTAAGGGGTTTCAATAAAGCCCATCTCGTTGATCTTCGCGTGCACACACAAGGTAGAGATCAAACCGATGTTCGGTCCTTCCGGTGTTTCAATCGTACACAGGCGACCGTAGTGAGAATAGTGCACGTCGCGCACCTCAAAGCCTGCACGCTCACGGCTCAAACCACCGGGTCCAAGCGCTGAGATACGGCGCTTATGGGTGATCTCACTTAAAGGATTGGTCTGATCCAGGAACTGGGACAACTGAGAAGTACCGAAGAAGGAATTGATCACGGAAGACAGGGTCCTCGCATTGATCAGGTCTACCGGGGTAAATACTTCGTTGTCACGCACGTTCATTCTTTCGCGTATAGTACGCGCCATACGGGCCAGACCAACACCAAACTGCGCGAACAACTGCTCACCCACGGTCCGCACACGACGGTTGCTCAGGTGATCGATATCATCAATTTCCGCTTTAGCGTTCGTTAAACGCACCAGGTATTTGATGATCTCTATGATATCCTGTTTGGTTAATGTCTTTTGTTCAATCGGGTGGTTCAGGTTCAGCTTGCGGTTGATCTTATACCGTCCCACTTCACCCAGATCATACCGTTTGTCGGAGAAAAATAATTTGTCGATAATACCACGGGCTGTTTCGTTATCGGGCGCATCCGCTCCGCGCAACTGCCGGTAAATATGTTGTACCGCTTCCAGTTCGGAGTTGGCGCTGTCTTTATTTAATGTATTATATATAATGGCGAAATCACCGCTCACTTCTTCTTTCTGAATGAACACGCTTTTCACATCCATATCCACGATCAGCTCTACCGCTTCTTCGTCCAGGATGGTATCACGCTCCAGCACTACTTCATTCCTTTCAATAGAAACCACTTCCCCGGTGTCCTCATCCACAAAGTCTTCCACCCAGGTTCTTAATACGCGGGCAGCCAGTTTCTTACCTATATAGGGAGTCAGGGCCTTTTTCTCACCTTTTACCTCATCCGCCATTCCAAACAGTTCCAGGATGTCCTTATCTGTTTCGTAACCAATAGAACGCAACAGGGTAGTTACCGGGAATTTTTTCTTACGGTCGATGTAAGCATACATCACGTTGTTGATATCGGTAGCAAACTCCATCCAGGCGCCCTTGAAAGGGATCACCCTGGCAGAGTAGATCCTGGTACCGTTCGGGTGAAGTGACTGCCCGAAGAATACACCGGGTGAACGGTGCAACTGGGAAACCACCACACGCTCAGCTCCGTTTATCACGAAAGTACCCCTGGGGGTCATGTAGGGAATATTACCCAGGAACACATCCTGTACAATAGTCTGGAAATCCACATGTTCCTCGTCATTACAACTGAGGCGTAATTTGGCTTTTAAGGGAACAGCATATGTTAACCCACGCTCCATACATTCGTCTATGCTGTACCGGGGCGGATCAATAAAATAGTCCAGGAACTCCAGCACAAATATGTTACGGGTATCCGTAATCGGGAAGTTCTCTTTAAACACCTTAAATAATCCCTCGATATTTCTTTTATCGGGAGTGGTTTCCAGTTGGAAAAATTCCTTGAAAGACTGAATCTGAATTTCTAACAAATCAGGAGTTTCAGTTAAATGCTTGATTTTTCCAAAATCAATCCTGCCGTTTGTAGCAACTTTTGTTGAAGACATAATTTAAAAAGCGCTTTTATTGTTTAAATGACACAATACCCTTTCAGTTTTGTTGATTGAGTAAACAAAACATATTAGATATCAGTCACTTGTAAATTCAATTGAAAAGTCAAATTGTATTAGGCCCAATTTAAGGAGTGCAAAGGTAAATAATAAAGGGATACCAGCAATTAATTTTTCAACATATTTGATTTTATTATAACGATTTACTACAGGAGCAGATACTGCCCTACACCCCTAATTTCGTCCTTCGATAAACGCCGCTTATCGGGGTATTTTGTTTCTTAACCGAAATCGGGCAGCTATAAATACAGGAAAAAACACTTAGTTCGTTTTATATGAAAACCCAGACAATGAAAAATTTAATCCTTACAGCAGCTATTTTAATCACCGGTTCAGCGGCTAAAGCCCAAACCGATATTCAGTTTGTTTCTCAACAACATCAGCAAATTAAGTTTGATTCTACCTTCAATGCATATTTTATTGATAATGAATCTAGTATGATTTCTTATATAGAAGTCGAAAAAAATACGGTATCCCTGGGAACCGGCAAATCGACTGCCCGGATCGGTTTATCAAATGATAACCTGCAGGCGATCAATAAGAAAGAGAGCTTTACTGTGAACAGCCAAAATGAGAATGGAGCTATTGTTAAACTGGCTTTCTGGTTCATTGATGGTGAACTCGAAGAAGTAAGCTTCACAGACGCTAACAGGGTAACCACTTCCTACAAAGGGATCACTGTCAATACAAAGGATATTTCGCACAAAAAAACCATAAGACCGAACAATCTTTAATAGTTGCTATTACATGTAAGGAAAAATTAATATAATACCAGGAAGCCCCGGCGATATGCCGGGGTTTTTGTTGTCCATCAGTGTTCCATACAAAAGGCTTAAGCAAGCACAAACAGGTGAAACCCCGGGATATGATATTTTAGCGTACTTCTGCAGTTCTTCACGGCTTTGCGAGGCTCATTTCACGCAAAGAGCATAGACAGGCGAAGTCTTTGATACGATATCTTCGCATACTTCTGCGGTTCTTCGCGGCTTTGCGTGCAATACCGCTTACGGTTAGAAAAAAGACTATAGATTATTTACGAGCCTGTGTATTCCTTCTTTTAAAATTTTGGTATTAAAATTAATAAGCATTCCAAGCTTCAATCCCGACAGCTTTAGATATGTCAGTGTCTGTGCGAAATGTACAGGAGCCAGCTTTTCCACCGATTTTACTTCTACAAGAATCTTATTTTCTATTATTATATCAATACGATAGCCAACGTCCTGCCTGATCTCCTTATAAACAAAAGGCATAGGAACCTGTTGCCTGACATCAAACCCTGCTTCCCTTAAATCATATGCCAATGCCGCTTCATATGCAGATTCTAATAATCCAGGGCCTATATTCCTATGAAGCTCTAACGATATCCCGATTAATTTGTATGAAATCTCGTTCTCTGTCATGAGTGTGATCATTTTGGTTAGCCTATCCATTAAGTTACAAAAAATCCCGGACAGCATTGATAATCTATTTTCCAGGCGGGAAGCTCAAACGGGTAGAAATACCTTCCGTCATCTACTTTGCGCACTTCTACAGTTCTTCGCGGCTTTACGAGACTCCCTTTCACGCAAAGGGCGCAAAAAGCCTACGCAAAGAACGCTGATGACCTTTCCGGGACACAGTTCCAGAAAACATTAGAGAACCGGAGTCCGTCATCTACTTTGTGTACTTATGCGGTTCTTCGCGGTTTTGCTAGACTCCCTTTCACGCAAAGGGCGCAAAAAGTCTACGCAAAGAACGCTGATGACCTTTCCGGGACACAGTTCCAGAAAACATTAGAGAACCGGAGTCCGTCATCTACTTTGTGCACTTATGCGGTTCTTCGCGGCTTTGCGAGACCCCCTTTCACGCAAAGGGCGCAAAAGGCGTACGCAAATAGCACAGACAGGCGAAGATCCTGGATATGATATTTTAGCACACTTCTGACAAAAAGTTGCCTAGCGGACAATCTTTAACAGTAATAAATAAGCAAATTATCGAAATCAATCGATCAGTTCACTCCAAAATGCGCTACCAGTTTATCATACTCCTTTTTTGAAATGGTGATCATGCCACCATGCCGTACCTGCGGCGGCAGACTGTATTTATCCCAGTCACTAAAAAAAGTATAACCTGATGCCTGATACCAGGGTCCGTTCATATTATCGGCAATAGAAAGCCCGTAAGAAACACCGGGATACTGTTCGTAATACAGGTAATGGATCTTTCCATCGGGGGAAGGGATCAGCATCGGGGCTTCCCGGAAGTTAGGGCTGATAGAAGGTCCCGGCTCAGAATAGGGGCCCAACAACGACGGGGCTTTGGCAATACGGATCGTTTTGCCGGTCGTCCAGTAAAGTGTGGGATACACTTCGTCCTTAATAACAGCATAATAGTTACCATCGATTTTTCTAAGGAATACATCAATTGTGCCCATATCCCATTGAAATAGCTTAATGGGATGCGCTGAGAAAGTTTTCAGATCTTTTGATTGTACATACAGGGTACGCTGGCTTGCCCAGTATCTTTCCGGGTCTTCTTTGGTGCCGTTTAGGTGCGGGGTATGCCAGGTGAGGATATAACGGGATGAATCCGTATCATAATACAATTTGGGCGCACCTATGCGCTGCAGCGCATGTGCATAGCCCGGCGTTTTCTTCAAATCAGGCGTATAAGTGCTGTGTTTTGTCCATTGAATCAAATCTTCTGATACCCAGAAATTAATATCCGGAGACCCGTCACTGGTATTGCCCACAATATAATACCGTCCGTCATGACCTTTGCATATATCGGGGTGTCCTTTGTAATCTTCAAACACACGTTTGCCCTGGTTCAGCAACTTCCAGTGTAAACCATCCAGACTAACGGAATAGTATAAGCGACCATAATCCTTATGCATCATATGTGCAAACAGGTAGGCTTCGTGCACCGGTTTTTCAGTGTCGCTTACCTGCCCCGGAGGGTTCGGTTGCTGCGCCTGAGCGATGCTACAGCAAAACAGTAAACACAGCTTCAAAAATGCACGGAATAATTTCATGTCAGTAAATATTATATAATGGTTACATCTAAAAGTCGGGCACGCTATGGCTTTGTTATCTGTTTTATAAACTCCACCTCATTTTCACTAAAGGGTGTTCCATCCTTTCTGTAAATATCATGAAACCAAAGCTGGGGTTCTCCTCCATCGGGCATAGGTGTACGCCAGGCATAAATGGTATTGGTTTTACCGGAAACAAAGCCCCAGTTAATCGCGCCTACTTTTTCCTTTTTTAATATCGGTAGCATTAGTTGAAAAAGGCTTCCATTGGTGCGGGCCATATATTCCGTACAAACCAGCGGGCGGTTATGCTTACGCAAAGTATCTATAGTATGCTGGTGATCTTCTATATAATGATAATTGTGGTAAGTTATAATATCCGAATTTTCAAGCTGGAATGCATTGAGCTCTTTGAAGCCCGGAGCATTGTTCCATACGCCTATCGTTAACGGCTGCGAGGGATTTACTTCCCTGCCCCATTGAAATACCTTTTTTACCAACGGGAGGCTTTTAGCGAACTGCGCATTATTTCCCGGCTCATTATACAGGTCCCACATCAGGATGCGCTTGTCGTTTTTAAAAGCAGTAAGCACATCTTTCACATAGGCTTCCAGTGTTTTTATGGTATCCGGGTGACTAAATAACATAGTACCGGGGTCTCTTACCCAACCGGAATTGTGTATACCGGTTTTCGGCTCAGGCTGCCCGCCCACCCAAGCAGTGTCATTCCAGCAATCATCAAAAAAAACAAGGAGTGTTTTAATGCCATGCCGGGATGAAATATCGAGATAAGTATTCAACCGCTTTTTAAAGCCTTCCTTATCGGAGGTCCATAACAAATGATGCAGGTATACCCGCATCACATTCATACCAAGGTCCTTTGCCCAACCCAGTTCTTTACTGATGGTAGCCGTATCAAATGTTGCCGCCTGAAACATCTCCAACTGGTTAATAGCGGTAGAAGGCTGAAAATTGGCGCCGACCGGCCAGCCCTGTTGCGCATACCACTGATTGGCCTTTGCTTCTGTCCATCGCCCCGGCAGTGTCTGTGCATTCACTGTTATGGCAAACGTCGCGACGATCAGTGAGAGCGGTATTAATCTTCTTATATCCATTGCTTTGAATTTTAATCGTTAAATAGTGCTTTTATTGATATGATTATTTTGTAGCGCCCGGTGGGAACAGTAGCTTTCAGTTTATTTATATTTAATAGCAGGCCCTGCCAGCGGCAGATCTCTTTTTACGGGTTTACCGAAATCGGGCGTGCCATCTGCTTTCCACGAGAAAGATTGGGCACGTGGCGAACGTGTGCCTCCGCAACCCTGTCCCGGTTGATCATTAGCGTGATACAATATCCAGTCCTCTTTTCCGTCGGGCGATTTAAAAAATGAATTGTGCCCGGGAGAATAAATCCCGTCTGCGGCCGATCCTTCAAATACCGGTTGAGCATTTTTTTCCCAGTTGGCCGCAGTGAGCAGATCGCCGCCTTTGAAACGCAGCATACCCAATGCATAATAATCCGTCCAGCAACCGGATGCGGAATAGACCACCATCAAATTATCTTTATGGATCAACGATTGTGGCCCTTCATTCACCAGCACGACCCTCTCGCCTTTCGCATCTGTTAACTTTCCGTGCTTTTCCCAGTCCAGCTCTGGCTTCGAAATACAGACACGTTCTCCTGAAATGGTCCAGGGGTTGGACATGGGCGCGATGTAAATATTCTGCCGGATGTTTTCATCTCCTTCCCAGCCCGACCAAAGCATATACAACCTGCCCTCCCATTCAAATACATTGCCGTCAATGGCCCATTTGTTGGTGGCATCTGCCACCTGCCCTTTAAATATCCAGTTTTGCGAAGTAGGGTCCGGAGAGCTGTTTTCAATAACATACATCCGTTGTTTGCCCATATCCCCGTCCGAGGCGGCAAAATAGATGTACCATTTTTCCCCGATGTAATTGATCTCCGGCGCCCACATATGCTTCGAATAGGGTGCATCGGCAGGCGGTGTAAATACTACATTTTCCTTTGCATAAGGCAGATCGGTAATGCTTTTTGTTTTCCAGATGGACAGCCGGTTGGCCAGCGTATGGGTATAGTAATAATAACCGTCTTTGTAAATACTGAAAGGGTCAGCGCCGGAAGGCAGCAGCGGATTGGTAAATACAAATTGTGGTGTGGTAAGGTATCTGAAACTGGAAGGGTCGGCCACGATATGGTCAAAATCGTCGCCGCTTTCAAACCGGATATCAACAATGCCGGTTAATCTTGGTGCAACCGTAAACGAGTCACGATGTGTATGCATCACATATTTCATTTCACCATTGGGGAGCTTTAATATATCCCCGTGCCCGGTGCCCTTAATGCCGATATTGTTACGGCTGATAATCGGCGACTGTTCCTGTTTGATCCAGGGGCCCATCGGATGATCGCTAACGGCATAACCTACCGCATAATCCGGGTTACGGAAATCATTGGCGGAATATATCAAATAATATTTTCCTTTATGTTTGATAACCGTTGGACCCTCCGCTACCGGCCATTCCGCGTTCCAGGTATTTTCCCAGCCCGGTTCCGCATGCAATACTTCTCTGGCGGTAGCCGTATCCGCGTCACTCAGGTCCGGTTTCATTTTTGCAACATAAATGCGGTTTCCGCTGGTAAGCCTTACATGATACATATAGAGGCTGCCGTCATCATCACGAAATACGTAAGGATCAATCTGTTTACCCGGACCGGAAAGCGAGTCTTTCCGTTGCTGGCGGAAAGGTCCGAGCGGGCTGTCGCTGACAGCAATGGCTATCTGCTCATTAGCTGTGTATGCCATATAAAACTTACCCTCGTACTCAAATACCTGTGGCGCCCAAAAACCTTTGTCGCCAAACACATCCCCCTTCTTCAAAGCATAACCGTCATTCTTTCCTGCCGGACCGCTCCAGTTCTCCAGGTCTGTAGAAGTATATACAAAGAAGCCCGTATTGCTGTTTCCTCCTGTTCCATACAGGTAATATGTATCCTGGTGGTAGAAGATGGTTGGATCGGCCAGTGTAATAGAGGCCTGCTGCGTGGTTGCCGGACGCGTACACGACCATAACAACAGCAGCCCCAAAATGCTATATCCTGTTTTTATTTTCATCATTCATCCTGTTTAATAAACAACAGCGCTATTAAACCTACAGAGTTTTCAGCACAGCAATTTTGCCCGGCAAACCCTATAGGTTTTTGTACGCGACAATTTATTTTACAAAATCGAAACTCAATACTGGTTATTCTGCTGAAGGTTTGTATTATTCTCCACTTCAATCTGGGGCAGGGGAAGCCGGATATGCTTACCCACTACAAAATTGTTGAAATCGGGATCACGTTGCTTTATGATATCAACCCCCGCCTGCGTTTCAAGATCACCCCATCTTTTCAGATCGGCCCAACGCACACTTTCACCGCAAAGCTCCAGCACTCTTTCCACTTTCAGCCTGTTCCGGAAAAGTGTTTTGTCAGTACCGATGGCCGGGTAGGCGGTAGCTAAAGGAGCCATCCCTACCCTGGCTCTCACGGTGTTTACATACTGATAGGCATCGGCTGTCTGGTCTAACTCATTCAGTACTTCTGCGTACATCAACAAAATATCGGCATAGCGGAGCAATCTGAAATTGTTTTGCGCAAAATAATCTTCATTGGTTCTGTAATAATCGCGGGAATATTTACGGAACCAAGCTTCCTGTGCCCCCCACTCCCAGTTGCGTCCATATACTTTATCACCAAAATCGGCTTCCAGTGCGGGATAAAACAGGGTGTACCGTAACCGTGGATCTATATTATCGTCAATGGTCTTTTCTTTTTTAAACTCATCCACCACCCAATAGCGGGCTTGTCCGTCAGACCAGCCAATACCTCGGGGCGCAAAGAACTGCGGGCGGTTGGTGCTCATGGTTTGATTCACACCATCCCCATCACCTCCTTTGTTCACATCGGAAAACTGGATCTCAAAAACGGACTCGCTGTTGTTTTCATTAAGGTCCGTAAAATTATCATTGTAATTGGTTACAAGCGAATAGCGGCCCATCCCTTCACCGGTAAAAAAATAATCAAGCGCTGCTTTCGCCTCAGTCCATTTACGCTGCTGCATATATAAGCGTGCAAGATATCCCCGCACAGCCCCTTTGGTAGGTCTTCCTACATCTGCCGCACCATAAGAAACAGATAACGCTGCAAGCGCTTCCGTCCAGTCTTTTTCCACCTGCGTCCATACCTGGTCCAGCGTGCTTTGTGCCGGAAGATCATCCGGTTTTGAGGGATCCAGCACAAGCGGGATATTTTCCCACATCAGACCCGCGTAATAGTAATGCAACCCCCGCAGGAACTTTGCTTCGCCAATTAACTGCTCCTTTGCCGCCGGGTTGGAGAAATTAATATCCACCACATTCGCCAGTACCTGGTTCAGGCGAAAAACCGCTTTATAAGTATCTCTCCAGGTATTGACATTACCTTCCCAAAAATTGTAATTGATATACTGGAAACGGGTCCAGTCGGCCAATTCTACCCAGGGGCTGTTGCTGAACCCCTCATCGGAGGTAAGATCCAGCCTGAAGTAGATCCATCTTGACCAAAGCCCGGGTTTGTAAAACATGGCATAAGCCGCGTTCAGACCTTTTTGCGCGTCCGACTCGGTTTTCCAGAATACATCTTCCGTAAGTGTATTTGGATTTTCCACATCCAGCACCGATTTTCTGCAGGAAGAAATCAGCACGAAGGTGATCAGAATAATTATAGTTGATTGTATATATTTCATAACAGATATGTTTAGGTATTAAAATCCGAAAGACAAACCGACACTTGCCACTTTTACATTCGGATAAATGAATGCTTCTACACCTCTTTCATAGATGCTGGCATTGTTGAACTCCGGATCAATGCTGGTGAATTTGGTAATGGTGATCAGGTTTTGCCCCGATACGGAAACCTGCGCATTGCTGAAGCCGATTTTTTTAACCAGACCTTCCGGCAGGGAATAGGAAAGCCCTGCATATTTCAATCTCAGGAAACTTCCGGGCTCCAGCCAGCGGTCGGTATCACCTCTTGAATTGAGGGTAGATGCATACACTACTCTTGGAAAATCGGTATTGGGGTTTTCCGGGGTCCATGGTTTTACACCGGCGCGGTAGTTGGAGTTATCATCAAAGCGATCTACCAGGCTCCTGTATGTGTTATATACTTTATGTCCGAATGACCCGAACCATTGCATGGTCAGCTCAAAACCTTTCCAGTTCGCACCGAGATTAATCCCCGTTTCAAACTTAGGCCAGGGACTTGCTACTACCACCTTATCGGAGTTGGTGATCTGCCCGTCTCCGTTATTATCTTTAAAACGGATGTCGCCCGGTTTTGCGGAAGGCTGTATTACGATACCGTCCTTATTTTTATAATTATCAATTTCCTCCTGGCTTTGGAACAAACCATCTGTTTGCAACACATACCACATACCCAACGGCTGCCCTATTTCACTGACAGTATTGCCTACATAAATTTTCGTTCTGCCATATCCCAGGTTCAGTACCTTATTTCTAAGTGTAGACAGGTTTACGCCAATGCTGTAACCGAAGTTGCCCTCCTTACGATAAGTGGCGGAAAGTTCAAAGCCGGTATTACGCACCGTGGCAGCGTTGACCACAGGGTTACCGCCATCATTACCTGTAGTATAAGCGATAGGCATTGACGTGAGTACATCCTTTGTAGTAGCATTAAAATATTCCGCCGTTACCGTTAACCGGTTGTTGAACAGGGAGGCATCCAGCCCGATGTTCTTCTGAACAAGCTTTTCCCAACCCAGGTCCTGGTTTACAAGCCGTACCTGAGTAGCTCCCGGCAGAATGGTTTGACTGGTACCCATCGCAATCGTACTGAAAGTGTTGATTACAGCCAGGTAATCCCAGGCGCCGATATTGCTGCTGCCCAGTGTTCCGTAGCTTCCGCGCAGTTTCAGGTCATCCACCCATGATACGTTAAAAAATCCTTCCCTGCTGATACGCCACGCGGCAGAAACAGAAGGGAAATTCCCCCAACGTTTACTGGGACTCAAACGGCTGGTTCCGTCACGGCGTAATACTGCATTGATAATGTATTTATCATCAAACTTATATTCCAATCTGCCCAGGTAAGACAATATAACCGCCTCGGTGATATACCCGCCGGTTTGCGGTTCATTGCCCTGGTCGAGCGTGCTGTAATATCCCCCGGCAGGATTCACAAGCAAATTCCGCTTTGTTCCCCATATCTGTTCATAGCGGTCTCTCTGGTACGTTTGACCAGCCACGAAGTTCACATCATGCCTGCCGAATTGTTTGGTGAATGTGAGGGTATTATCTATTTGTGTAGAAAAGAATCTGGCCATATTCTGGTTGGCAATTGCCGGATCGTATGGCTGGTTCAAAGTCCAGTTTCCCTCTTTGCGCAGATACTTATAGTTGTCGTAGCTGGTTTCCAAACCGGCATTAAACCTGTATTTCAACCACGGTGTAAATTTGAGCTCGCTCCAAAGGTTACCCCTTACGCGAAAATTGGTATTGGTACGGTCTTCCAGATCCGCGATAGCAACGGGGTTGGTACCAAATGTGCGGGCTTTGGCTTCATTTCCATAACCATACCCGCCAGGGTTGTTTTCGTCGTAAACGGGAATAGTCGGCAATAACCTGACCACATCAGCCACGGGGTTTCCTGATATTTCATCTGATTTCGCATTTGAAATAGCAATGTTTTCACCAATACTGAAAATGCCTTTTGACCCTTGTGAGTTTACCCGTAAGGTAAGGCGGTTGAAATTAGTACTGATAACCGTTCCTTTGTTGCCGAAGTAATTCGCGGAAACCATATAGATGCCACTGTTCCCTCCGCCGGAAAACGAGGTGTTAACGTCATTCATCACACCGGTCTGATAAGCTGCATCCTGCCAGTTGGTATTATTTTCCAGCGCAAGGTCCTGGCGGGCAACACCGGCATTATCGTATGCCATATAATTCAGCCGCGCAAACTCCTCCGTTTCTGCCAGCTTATAACGCGGCATTACCTGCAAGCTCGATTTAACACTAACATCTACTTTCATGGGACCCTGGCGGCCGCTTTTAGTGGTAATAATAATTACACCATTGGCAGCTCTTGAACCATATATCGCGGCAGCAGACGCATCTTTAAGGATCTGTATCGACTCAATATCGTTGGGATTAAAATCACGGTTAGCGGTAGTGATCAATCCATCGATCACATACAACGGATTGGTATTGCTTAAGTTCTTAACGCCGCGTATCTGCACATTCGCTTCCGAACCGGGACGACCGGATGCCCTTACATACACGCCCGAAGCAAGCCCCTGTAACGCTTCCGCCACAGTAGTAGCCTGCCTCTTTTTCAAATCATTCGGGTCCACCACAGCGATAGCTCCCGTAAGGTCCTTTTTACGCTGTGTACCGTATCCCACCACCACTACCTGCTGCAGGTCTTCGGAAACAGCCGACAGGATAATTTCAATAAAGCCGGAACCTCCTGCAGTAACTTCTTTTGTTACATAACCTACATAGCTCACAATCAAAACATCCCCTGAAGACGCCTGGATGCTGAATTCTCCATCGGGGCCGGAAACAGCGGAAGTATTTGTTGATTTGGAAACAATAGTAGCACCCGTCAGTGCTTCTCCCCCGACGCCACGCACAACGCCTCTATGCGTTTGCTGCGCCCTGGAGGCCAAGCTGATCAGCAGGAGCATGAACAGCACGGCAATTCTGTTAAGCAGTCGTTTTATCATATCATATGGTTTTGAAATCCAAAAATCAGCCTGAAGCCAAAGCAATAGTTATTCCAGGCTGTATTCCTCTTTCAAAGTAATTTATTTAGCCAGAGACCGGCTTTCCATATCGTATCAAAATCTTATCAAATCATTCCACTCAGTCAACTAAACCTGCAATTGTTTTAAATTGTACCGGGAATGAGAAATCGCTTATACCTCATATTACTACTAACGATTGTTGTGCGGTTACAGGCTCAGCAATTCAATTTCCGCCATTTCAAAGTGGAAAACGGATTATCGTACAACTCTGTAATGTCCATTCTGCAGGACAGCAGGGGCTTTATGTGGTTTGCCACCAAAGACGGGCTGAATCGTTATGACGGATACAAATTCAAGATTTACCGGAATATTGAAGGCGACCCTGAAAGCATAGGCAGCAACTCCATTTATAAGCTGGTAGAAGACGCCGCAGGAAATATACTGGTAGGCACTTATAACGGCTTGTACAGGCTGGATATACAAACCGAAAAGTTCACCCTGTTATCTTCTTCTCCCAATGGCAGGGTAAGCGGCATTGCGTTCAATGCCGGGGGAGAACTATGGTATATAATGGACGGAAGGATCTATCGATATGATAATGTTTCCGGAAAATCAATCCTGCTGCAGGGTGCCGCAGAGATGAACGCTTCCTGCATGAACATTTCCGCCGGAAAACAAATATGGATCGGATTTGCAGAGGGGAAGACAGCCAGCCTTGATGACTCGGGTAACCTTATATGGCACCAGGTGGTACATGAAACGAACAACAAGGTCAGCCGCTTTATAGAATGCCTGTTACCGGTAGATGACAAAAATATACTGGTGGGCACCAGTATGCGGGGGCTTTTATTATACAATACGGAAACAAAAGAGGCAATCCCTCTTATCAGGATAGACAACAAGGGTACGGAGATCTATGTCCGGGAATGTATTGCCGCGGGGAACAATGAATACTGGATCGGAACGGAATCAGGCATTTATACCTGGAATAAGGAGACTAATAACATCATCAATATTACCAGGCAACAGGGCGACCCTTATTCTTTATCTGACAATGCAGTGTATGCTTTATGTAAAGACGCGGAAGGCGGTATCTGGGCGGGTACTTATTTTGGAGGGCTCAATTACATGCCCAGGCAGTTCAACCATTTTGAAAAATTTTACCCCGGGGGGAAACACGCCATAAGCGGGAATGCGGTAAGAGAAATCGTACAGGATAAATATGGCAGGATATGGGTGGGAACGGAAGATGCGGGGCTTAATATGATGGACCCTGCAAGCGGAAGATTTAAAAATTTTTCGGACAACAAAAAGTCCGGGGATATAGCGCACCACAACGTTCATGGTTTGGCTGCCATTGATGATGAACTATGGGTTGGTTATTTTTATCATGGCATAGATGTGATCAACATCAATACGCTTAAAGTAATACGTCGTTATACTTCAGGCGCCCGGCCGGGAATGCTCAGGAATAATTTCATCCATTCCATACTCCGCACCAGGGATGATAAAATGCTATTTGCTACAGCAGAAGGCGTACATGTTTATAACAAAACTGCCGATACTTTTACCAGGATCACCGAAATGCCTGAATATCTTTTTTACACCTGCCTGCTGGAAGACAATACCGGCAGAATATGGGGAGGCACTTTCAGCGATGGTCTGTACTACTACAATCCCGTAACAGGAGAAAAAGGCGCCATAAAGCTGAAACGAAACGATACCACCGGTCTTACATCTGACCGGGTAAACCTTTTGTTTGAAAGCAGTGCGGGTCGTATTTGGGTAGCAACGGAAAACGGGCTTCTGAGCATTGACCATTCCGGTAATATTACTGCGCTGTATAACACCCACCGCGGAATGCCGAGCAACATGGTGTACAGTATACTGGAAGATGATGGGGGGAAATTATGGGTAAGCACTTCAATGGGATTGGTGTACCTGAGTCCGGAAACCGGCGTGATCAGAACTTTCACGAGCAGCAGCGGGTTGCTTACCAACCAGTTCAATTATAATTCCGCCTATAAAGATATGAAGGGCATCATGTATTTTGGCAGCGTTGGCGGACTGATCCGCTTCGATACTCAAAGACTTGTGCCCGATACCTCTTTTCCTCCCGTTTATTTAACAGGGATACAAATCAATAATGAAGAAGTTGAAGCGAAGCGGCCTTATGGCGCTGCAATGATGAACAGCTCCATAACCAATATTAAGAAGCTCAGATTATCACACCTGCAAAACAATCTGAGTCTTGATTTTGCCGCGCTTCGGTTATCAAACCCCGATATGGTGGAATACGCCTACTTTTTAAAAGGGCTTGATGACCGGTGGACTTATCTCAAAAAAAACAGGAAAGTTTTTTACACGGACCTTCAGCCGGGCAAATATGAATTCCAGGTAAAAGCAGCCAACGAAAAAGGGGAATGGAACGAAGCCACCACGAGACTGCTATTGGAAATTACGCCTCCGTTCTGGAAAAGTAATATCGCTTATGTGTTGTATTTTTTGATAATATTGGGTATTCTTTATATTATTCTCAGGTATAATAAAAAGTATAATGAACAGAAAAATAAGGTACTTTTTGAGCAGTTGGAACACGAGAAGGATAAGGAGATCTACCGGTCCAAGATTGATTTTTTTACCAATATAGCCCACGAGATAAGAACACCCCTGACCCTGATTAAGCTCCCTCTTGAAAAGATTCTGGGTATTGCAGATACCCATCCTTCAATTAAAGAAAAATTGCTTGTGATGGAAAAGAACACTGACCGCCTTATTCAACTAACAAACCAGTTACTTGACTTCAGGAAGACCGAAAATGAACATTACAGGTTAAGCTTTGTAAAAACCAATATAAGCAGTATGCTGCAGGATGTGTACGAACGCTTTAAACCTGCCGCAAATGAAAAAGGCAAAAACATGCAGATCTACCTGCCCCGCATACCCTTGCAGGCCTATGTAGACCCGGAAGCCCTTACTAAAATTATAAGCAACCTTGTAGACAATGCCGTAAAATATGCGGATCGCGATATCAGCATCAAACTGCTTCCTTTCAACAGCGAGGACGAATATTTTACCATACAGATCCTGAATGACGGGTTGATAACAGACGCAGCTTTAAGAGAAAAAATATTTGAGCCGTTTTTCAGGATCGGCTCACATGAAAAAAAAGAGGGAGGCACAGGTATAGGGCTTGCCCTGTCACGGTCGCTGGCGGAGTTACACAAGGGATCACTTACACTGACCGCCTCGGACGACGGAAAAAATGTATTTACCGCAAGATTGCCTATTCACCAGGAACCGGAATTTAATCTTACACAGGAACGGCCTGATGAACCTGATCAGCAGGCTGATTTTTTTGCAACGCCCGAAGATCATTCAAAGCCGGGAATTCTGCTGGTAGACGATAACCGGGAGATATTATCCTTTATTGCCGGAGAACTCACCGAAAAATACTCTATATATCTTGCCTCCAATGGTGCTGAAGCGCTTCGTACACTTGAAGAAAAAGCGATTCAACTGGTAGTAAGCGACGTAATGATGCCGGTAATGGACGGATATGAACTTTGCCAACGCATGAAATCAGATATCAGGTTCAGCCATATCCCCCTTATTCTGCTTACCGCAAAAAACAGCATCCAATCAAAGGTAGAAGGACTTGAACTGGGCGCGGAGGCATATATTGAAAAGCCTTTCTCCCAGGCGCATCTCAACGCCCAGATTGCAAGCATGTTCCTCAACAGGGAAAGGATGATGCAATTCTTCCATAAATCGCCGCTGGCGCATATGCGTTCCATGGCGCACTCAAAAGCGGACGAACAATTTTTGGAAGAGCTGCAAACGGTAATACTGTACAATATTGATGACGCAGAACTTGATACGGAAAAACTGGCAAAGCATCTCAATATGAGCAGGTCAACGCTTTTCAGAAAAATAAAAGATATCTCAAACCTCACTCCTAATGAGTTGATAAATGTCATCCGGCTCAAAAGAGCCGCTGAACTGCTTAAAGAAAAAAACCTCAAAGTTTATGAGGTTTCTTATATGGTAGGGTATAAGCATCCTTCCAATTTCAGCAGGGATTTCAGCCGGCAATTTGGCAAAAGCCCGGCGGATTTTGTAAAGAACCTGGGAATAGCTGAATAGGCAGCATACCGGAGGCTTATGAATTATCAAATGGTAGTCTGCCAAATAAAAAAAGCCCCCGGAACAGGAGCTCTCTTTGTAACATTGATCGTCTGATTTAAAGCCGGTTCTGTTGGGGTCGGGTTGTCTTTTGGGAAATATCTTCAGGATTGATAGTAATATTCTTAAACGCGGTAGTCACTTTTGCAGCATCGGTATAACTTACTTCTTCCAGTTCTCCATCAATGAACCAGAAAGCGACCTTTACTGTTAGCCCTTCGCCATCTTCAGCTACTACGCTAAAGCTCTCTTTATTATTGATATACTGCATTTTATCTTTAGATAATACCACTTTTGATGGTTTGACTTCCGCATGAGAGCTGAAATAGATTATATTGTCCTGTACCTCGATCCTGGAAACAGCGCTTACCTCGTTTTCAATGAAATAAGCATTGAAAGTTGTGTCAAACTTTACCTGCTGGTGTTGCGCGGAAAGAAACTGGAACCCTGTTTGCGCTTTTGCACCGGCTGTGATCGTTAAAACTGCTATTGCTACAACTAAATTTTTCACGACTTGAGATTTTCATATAAAACGCAATAAGTGTTTCCATATGATTTTTCTAAGTCCGATTTCGTTTTCAGGGCATTATTTGCCGATAATTGACCTTTATCGAAGGGTTTTTGACAGAGGGTTTTCTGCTATACCTCCGCTATACGAATGTCTCTGACTTCGTATCAACTATGTTCTCCCGGGACTCCGTCCCGGATATACACCAAAAAAGGCTGCCTTCCGGCAGCCTTCACTAAATATTTCGATCGTTCAAATTACCCTAAATACGCTTTCAGCGAGCTGCTGTAACGCGCCTTTTGTAAGCGTTTGATCGCCCTTTCCTTGATCTGGCGGATACGCTCCTTGGTAAGGTCGTATTTCTGACCGATTTGCTCGATGGTCACCCCATTCTCACCGTCCAGCCCAAAGTAGGCATTCACGATCTCTGCTTCGCGGGGGCTCAGTGACTTCAATACGCGACGGATCTCGTTGCGCAAAGAATCTTTCATCACATCATCATCGGTTTCAGCACCGCCTTCCAGCAAGTCTCCCATCGCCACGTCTTCCGCCTCGTGCACCGGTGCATCCAGTGAGGTATGACGGGTATTGCTCTGGAAAATATTGTTGATCTCGGTTTCACTCATTTCCAGTAACTCGGCCAGCTCTTCTGTACTCGGTTCACGCTCATGCTCCTGCTCAAAAGCCATATAGGCTTTGTTGGCCTTGTTATAGGTGCCGATCTTGTTCTGCGGCAAACGCACCAGGCGTCCCTGTTCGGCCAAAGCCTGCAGGATAGACTGACGGATCCACCACACGGCGTAAGAAATGAATTTAAACCCTTTGGTTTCATCAAAACGCTGGGCAGCCTTGATCAGACCCAGGTTGCCTTCATTAATAAGGTCACTCAGAGACAAACCCTGGTGTTGGTATTGTTTGGCCACGGATACCACAAAACGAAGGTTAGCCTGAACCAGTTTATCCAAAGCTCTCTGGTCACCCATCTTGATCCGCTGTGCCAGCACAGTCTCTTCTTCAGGGGTGATCATCGAAATTTTCGATATTTCCTGCAGATATTTTTCAACCGCCTGCGAGTCACGGTTGGTAATTTGTGTTGCTATCTTAAGTTGTCTCATATTATAAATTGTTTGTCTAAGGCGAAACTCCCGTGGAAATAAAATTGTAGCTGACTACGCCTATAAAGACAGTAACTGAGGGCAAATGTGTTGCAATCCAAGTGCAAACGATATGTTATTTATATCCCGAAACTGCGTCAGAAGCGATTTGCAAAATTAATACGCAATTATTTTATCTCATAGCATTTCTTTAAATTTTTGCCATCGTTTCAAAAAAATAATAACCTTTATTAACGTTTTTGGATGTCCGGCCATTACCTGTTCCCGGCTATTGACCCGTAACACCTTAAAAACCAATACCTTTACTACAATACCATCCACAATTACATATTATATGAGAATCGATTTCAGATCGGATACTGTCACCCGGCCAACTAAAGAAATGCTGGAGGCGATGTTTAAAACAGCAGTTGGAGACGACGTATTTGGGGAAGACCCCGCCGTAAACGCCCTGGAGCAGTATGCGGCTGGTATGTTTGGCATGGAAGCATCCCTTTTTTGCCCGAGTGGAACCATGACCAACCAGGTTGCCATAAAATGCCATACGCAACCGGGTGATGAAGTGATCTGCGATTTCCTGGCACATATATACCAGTACGAAGGAGGTGGCATCGCTTTTAATTCAGGTTGCCAGGTTAAAGTCCTGCCAGGAGACCGTGGCAGAATTACAGCGGCACAGGTGGCAGACGCTATCAATGCCAACGACGTCCACAAGGCACACACCAGCCTGGTATGTATTGAAAATACAGCCAACCGGGGTGGCGGCAGTTGCTACGATTGGACGGAATTGCAGCGGATGCAACAGGTTTGCCGTCAACACCAACTGGCTTTTCACCTGGATGGCGCCCGGCTGTTCAACGCGATCGTAGCCAAAGGTGAAAACCCGCTGTCATACGGAAAGCTGTTTGACAGTATTTCCATATGCCTGAGCAAAGGGCTGGGAGCGCCGGTAGGGAGCGTATTATTGGGTAAAAAAGCTTTTATCGACCGGGCACGCCGGGTACGCAAAGTGCTGGGTGGCGGCATGCGCCAGGCGGGGTATATAGCGGCTGCGGGGTTGTATGCCTTACAGCACCACATCAGCCGGCTGGAACAGGATCATATCCATGCCGCCGAAATAGCAAAAGTTTTGCAACAGGCTCCTTATGTACAAACCGTGTTGCCGGTGGAAACCAATATTATCATTTTTGGGCTGGCGAAGACAGCTTCTGCCAAACGGTTTGTAGCACAACTGGAGAAAAAAGGCATCCTGGGCTATGCCATTTCGCCAGACCAGGTACGGCTGGTAACCCACCTGGATATCAGTAATGACATGGTAATGCACACATGCGATGTGTTGAGAAGGATGGTGTAAGACCTATAAGATTTGCAGCGCTGCAGAGCCGCCCGGCAAACCTTATAGGTTTTTAATGCACAGCCATCAGAAATTCCCCATTACCTTATCTTTGTTCATGGTCATTTTTCAAAAACCAAATCAACTATTATGGCATTCCCTCACATTACACCCACACAAACTTCCGCCTGGAAAAAGCTTGGTTCCCATTACGAAGAGATCAAAGGTGATACCATTGCCGGCTATTTTAAGCAGCACAGCAACAGGTTCAGCGACTACTCCATACAGTTTGAAGACATATTGTTTGACTATTCTAAAAACCTGGTGAATGATACTACCCGGGCGCTTCTGCTGGATCTGGCGGCAGAAACAGGTGTAAAAGAGGCGATTGAAGCCATGTTTACCGGTGAAAGGATCAACCAGTCCGAAAACAGGGCCGTACTGCATACAGCGCTCCGCAATTTTTCCGGCAAGCCGGTGTTCGCGGATGGGAAAGATGTAATGCCGGATGTGCAGCGGGTGCTGCAGCAAATGAAAGATTTTGCCGCCAAAATACATAGTGGGGAATGGAAGGGCTATACCGGTAAAAAAATAAAATATATTGTCAATATAGGTATCGGTGGCAGCGACCTCGGCCCGGTGATGATCACGGAAGCTTTAAAACCGTATTGGGTAGAGGGTATTCAAACTTATTTCGTATCTAATGTGGATGGTACCCATATAGCGGAAACATTAAAAAAAGTCACTCCGGAAGAAACGCTGTTCCTGATCGCTTCCAAAACTTTTACCACGCAGGAAACCATGACCAATGCCCATACGGCGAGAAACTGGTTCCTGGAAGCGGCAAAGGATGAAAAAGAGGTAGCCAAACATTTTGTGGCGCTTTCCACCAATGAAAAAGAAGTGGTGGCTTTCGGCATCGACAAAAACAATATGTTCGAGTTCTGGGACTGGGTGGGCGGCCGGTACAGCCTGTGGAGCGCTATCGGCTTATCCATCGTACTGACCATCGGCTACAACCATTTTGAAGACCTGCTGAAAGGGGCGCATGCCACGGATGTTTATTTCCGTAATACCCCTTTCGATAAAAACATCCCGGTGATCATGGCATTGGTGGGTTTGTGGTACACCAACTTTTTTGGTACCCAAACTGAAGCCATACTACCCTATGACCAGTATATGCATCGTTTTGCCGCCTATTTCCAGCAGGGAAACATGGAGAGCAATGGTAAATATGTAGACCGGAATGGTAAAAAAGCGCCACAGGCAACGGGGCCCGTGATCTGGGGCGAACCCGGTACCAACGGGCAACATGCATTTTACCAACTCATACACCAGGGGAATATCATCATCCCCTGCGATTTTATTGCACCGGCGATCAGCCACAACCCTATCGGCGACCATCACCCGAAATTACTGTCCAATTTCTTTGCCCAGACGGAGGCGCTGATGAACGGCAAAAGCAGGGAAGAAGTAGCGGCAGAACTGGGTAAACTCAGCGAAGAAGAAAGGGAAAAGCTGATCCCCTTTAAAGTGTTTGAAGGCAACCGTCCGACCAATTCTTTCCTGGTCAAAAAGATCACGCCTTATACCCTCGGTCAACTGACTGCCTTGTATGAGCATAAGATATTTGTACAGGGCGTTATCTGGAACATTTTCAGCTTCGATCAATGGGGAGTGGAGCTGGGTAAACAACTGGCGAATAAAATCTTACCCGAACTGAAGGGAGATGAGGCTGTTAGCAGTCATGATTCTTCAACCAACGGATTGATCAATGTATATAAGAAGTGGAGAAAGTCTTGAGTGGACAGTGGAAGTAGTAAGTGGACAGTTGTAAGTGGGAAGTGAGTGGAGGGATGTAGGAAGGGGATAGTAGATACTATCAGGGCGTTAAAGTTGCAGCTTATGAATAACAAAGTGATAAGGTTTGAGGACCTGATAGCCTGGCAGAAGGCACAGGATCTGACGGTAAAAGTGTATGAGACCTTTGGAAAAATCAGTGATTTTGCCTTCAGAAACCAGATCAGGTCGGCCGCAATTTCTGTTTCAAATAACATTTCAGAAGGGTTTGGCTCAAACAGCAAGAAGGAATTTGTGCGTTACCCGGGAATAGCAAAAAACTCGTGTAATGAGGTGAAATCAATGTGCTACCTGGGGCAGCGGTTATCCTATATTGATCAGGCAAAAAAAGAAGAGATGATCATGTTTTGTGAAGAAGTTTCAAAAATAATTTCCGGACTTATCAGGTCGGTTTTAAATCAGATCAAATAAAACACATAATAACTAACCACTTATTACTTACTACTAACCACTAATCACTTTGAAACATCTAAGAGCAGTAAATAAATATTTCCGGAAATACAAGTGGCGGTTGCTGCTGGGTATTTTCTTTGTAACGGTATCCAACTATTTCGGTATACTGGCGCCGCAGGTGACCGGCTACGTAGTGGATAAGGTACAGGAAAAGATGCAGCAGTTGTCTGGTGAAATGCCGGCTGCAGAGACAACAGTAAAGGGAACCCGCGCAGAATATGATCCGTTGGTGAATGTATTCATTTCGGAACTGGAATCACGTATTCAAAACCACGACTTCACCTGGCTGGTGATGGTTTGCGGTATTACGTTGCTGGCATTGGCCCTGTTGCGGGGGCTTTTTATGTTCTTCATGCGACAAAGCCTGATCGTAATGAGCCGGTTTATAGAATACGACCAAAAGAACGAGATATACGAACATTATCAAAAACTGGACACCGACTTCTATAAGACCCACAGCACCGGCGACCTGATGAGCCGTATGGCGGAAGATGTCAGCCGGGTGCGGATGTACACCGGTCCGGCGCTGATGTACTTTACCAACCTGGTGATCCTGATCGGCTTTAGTCTTTTTTATATGTTCAAAAAAAACTGGGAGCTCACCATTTATGTATTACTCCCCTTACCCATACTGGCGATTACCATCTACATCGTCAATACGATCATTCACAGAAGAAGTGAACATATCCAATCGCAGCTCAGCAACCTTACCACCAACGCGCAGGAGTCTTATTCTGGTATAAGGGTCATTAAATCCTTTGTACAGGAAAAAAATATGGAACATTTCTTTGAACAGAACAGCGAAGCCTACAAAAAAAGCGCGGTGAACCTTGCCAAACTGGAAGCCATCTACTTTCCGGCAATTGCACTCCTGATCGGTCTGAGCACCCTGCTTACCATATTTATCGGTGGCATGTATCATATCAGCAACCCCGGTAGCATCACCATCGGAACCATCACCGAATTTGTAGTATATATTAATATGCTCACCTTCCCCGTAAGTTCTATAGGTTGGGTGGCGAGTATGGTACAAAGGGCCTCTGCCTCCCAAAAAAGGCTCAACGAATTCCTGGATACCCAGCCCACTATCCGAAACATTCCCAACCCGGTACACACGGACCTGGATGGCGTCATTGAATTCAGGCGGGTTGATTTTACCTATCCTCACAGTGGTATAGAAGCCCTGAAGGACTTTTCACTCAAGCTGCCGAAAGGCAGTAAAATTGCGGTTATAGGCAAAACCGGCAGTGGAAAATCCACCATTGCCCAACTATTGCTTCGCATGTACGACCCCGGTTCCGGGAGCATTCTGATAAATGGTACAGACATCCGGGAAATGGATATGCGGGAACTGAGAAAGCAGATCAGCTATGTGCCGCAGGATGTTTTCCTTTTCAGTGATACCATCAGGGGCAATATTGCCTTTGGGCTGGATGAGGTAACCGAAACAATGGTAGAGACCGCTGCCAGGCAGGCAAGCGTCGCGTCTGAGATCGCCCGTTTTCCGGCAGGATATGATACTGCCGTAGGTGAAAGAGGGGTTACACTCAGCGGCGGACAAAAACAACGGGTATCCATTGCCCGCGCATTAATAAAGGATCCCTCCATCGTGATATTCGACGATTGCCTGAGTGCCGTAGATACCCGTACGGAGAAAGAAATTATTGGCAACCTGTATCAATACCTGAAGGACAAAACAGCCATTATCATTACCCATCGCATCTTCAGCCTCTTCAGCTTTGATGCCATTGTGGTGCTGGAAGGCGGTAAAATAGTGGAAAAAGGCACCCACGAAACGCTGCTTTTGCGGAATGGATATTATGCGGAAATGTATAGAAAGCAGCAGGAACAGGAGGAAAATGAGGACTAAAATGCTGCACTGTAGCGGGTTATAAGAGTTTTAGTTAAAATTTTGTCAATTCAAAAACAATTTTATCTTTGTCAATCTAAAAAATGGATTAAGTTAAAATCATTTAAAATCAATTATTGTGGCGTACGACAACAATGACAAAAGGATGGAAAGTGTTTACAGCAAACGCATTCGTGCCGGAAAACGCAGAACGTATTTCTTTGATGTGAGGAGTACCAGGAACCAGGATTATTATTTAACGATTACCGAAAGCCGTAAACGTTTTAATGACAATGGTTATGACAGACACAAAATTTTCCTGTACAAGGAAGATTTCAATAAGTTCATCAAAGCATTGAATGAAGCAGTGGATCATGTGAAAACAGAACTGATGCCTGATTTTGACTTTGATGCTTTCAACCACGACACACCCGAAGGAGAGGAGGTGGATATGGAAGTGGGAGCAGAAATAGGTGCGGAAGTAGATGTAGAAGTGAGCGCCGCTGCCGAAGCCGCCCCCGAACCTGATACCCGTGACAATGGCGCGGATGAAGAAGTAGATAAGTGGTAACCTGATCAGATATAATTTTCAAACCCCGGCAGCCCCGGGGTTTTTTAATTGAATCCGGAGTCTCATCGTGGTAGAAAGTTGCATATAGGAAACCTTACCGCGTAGTACAGATGCTGGTGTCTGGCAGAGAGTTCCGAATCTTCAGCAGCAATCTGCCCGAAGTTCAACGTGTTTTGTAAGGCTCGGAACTCTTTAACCACGTAAAATGAAATGAGTGCAGAGAAGAAAGCAACTAAGCGCAAGATGACTACCCTACTATCACATAACCGACTAAATAAAAAGCTGCATTACCTCTAACCCTACCCTTCATCAATCTTTTCGTCTTCTGCATTCGTCAGCATAGACACAGACATGCGTTTCATCGGATTAGAGCGGTTAAACGCATGTTCCGCCCGCTGCTCCAGCCGTTCCACGGAGAAAAACACCGACTGTCTGAAAGATGTTTCATCGGCTTTGTTTTTTCCGGCAATATCAAATGCGGTTCCGTGATCAGGGGAAGTTCTTACCAGGGGTAAGCCGGCAGTATAGTTGGTTCCTTCTCCCAAAGCCAGCGACTTGAAAGGAATCAGCCCCTGGTCGTGGTACATGGCCAATACGGCATCAAACTTTTCGTATTGTCCCCGGGCAAAAAAGGCGTCGGCGCTATAGGGACCAAAGACCAGTATATTATTTTGTTTGGCTTCCTTGATGGCAGGTTTAATCTGTTCCTCCTCTTCCTTACCGATCAGCCCGTCGTCGCCCGCATGGGGGTTCAATCCCAATACGGCAATACGGGGTTTGTCAATACCGAAATCCACCTGTAAACTTTCCCGCATCACCTGCAGCTTTTTCACAATCGCCTGGCGGGTTACATAAGCCGCCACATCCTTCACCGGAACATGTTCCGTCAATAATCCAACCCGCATATTTTCGGCACACATCAGCATTACCACTTCGTTTACGCCAAATACATCCTTCAAATAAGGGGTATGCCCGGTGTATCTGAAACTTTCAGACTGGACATTGTTCTTATGCATGGGAGCGGTTATCAGCCCCTGGATATGTCCCGCTTTAAAAGCCTCCACCGCCGCTGCCAGCGACCTGACAGCATACTTACCACCGGCTTCGGTTTGTTGTCCGGGAGTTACATTCACATCTTCGTCCCAGCAATTGTAAATATTCACCTGTTTGGGAAAAGGGCGGGCGATATCTTTTAATACCTGGAAACTGAAGTTTATTTCAGGAAGGGTTTTCTTATAAAAATTGATCACTTTATTGGAAGCGAATACCACGGGAGTACAAAACTCCAGCATCCTGTTATCCGAGAAAGTTTTAATAATCAGTTCAATTCCAATGCCATTCAGGTCGCCACAAGAAATCCCTATTACAGGTTTATTTTGCCGGTTGAGCATGATATATCTGTTGTTAATGTGCGAATTTACGGGTTTGCAGTTGGTTTTTGTAATTTTGCCGCCTCAATGTACACTTTAAAGAAATCCTTAGGTCAACACTTTTTGCGAGATGAAAACATGGTACAACGGATCGTCGGCGTTATCCGGGACCAGGTGTTTGAACGTTTGTTGGAAGTGGGCCCGGGTGGGGGCGCTCTCACCAGGCACCTGCTGCAACTACCCGGTATCGATTTTAAAGCCGTGGAATTGGATAGCGAAAAAGTGAACTATCTCGAAAATACCTATCCGGGTATCAGGGGCAAAATCATCCACGCCAGCATACTGGACATAGAAGCCCCTTTTGATGACAAGTTCCTGCTGGCGGGCAATTTCCCTTATAACATTTCTTCACAGATCCTTTTTAAGGTACTGGACTGGAAAGACAAGGTGGATATCATGATAGGCATGTTCCAGAAAGAAGTAGCGCAACGCGTGGCAGCGCCGCCCGGCAACAAAGCCTATGGCATCCTGAGTGTGCTGGTGCAGGCTTTTTACGACGTGAAATACCTGTTTGAGGTAAATGAGCAATGTTTTACCCCGCCACCCAAAGTGAAAAGCGCCGTGATACAACTGACAAAAAAAGAAAACCCGCTGGTGGTTGAAAATGAAAGAAAACTTTTTACACTGGTAAAAACGGCGTTTAACCAACGGCGTAAGACACTGCGAAATGCTGTCCGCGGGTTGTTTGATGAAAGCATATTAAAAGACGAAATATTCAATAAAAGAGCCGAACAGTTGAGCGTGGCGGAGTTTATTGACCTGCATACCAGAATGAGGTAACTCCCCGGAAAGAGGCTCGACAGGCAAAAAATACATACAATGAAAAAGGCAATCGTAACAGCAAAAGTGCATCCTTATCTTTTAGAACGACTTGACGCCAATGGTTATACCGTGTCCTATCTCCCTGAGATTACCTATGCGGAGCTGGAGGAAAAAATAGGCGATATGGAAGGACTGATCATCACCACCCGGTTGAAGATCGACCGCAATATGATAGACAAGGCGCCTAAACTGAAATGGATCGGAAGGCTGGGAAGCGGTTTGGAACTGATTGATATCGCGTATGCCCGCAGTAAAGGTATACAATGCGAAAGCAGTCCTGAGGGTAACTGCAACGCGGTAGGCGAGCAGGTGCTGGGCATGGTGCTCAATCTGATGCACCGCATCACACTGAGCGGCAGGCAAATGGCGGACTGGAAATGGATACGCGACGAAAACAGGGGAATTGAACTGACAGGGAAAACCGTCGGCATTATCGGTTTCGGCAACACCGGGAATGCCGTGGCCAGGGCAATGTCCGGGTTTGATGTGCAGGTGCTGGCACACGACAAATACAGGTTCGGGTTTGCCCGGGGTAATATACACGAAGCCAGCCCGGAAGAAATAGCCCGTCATGCAGATGTCGTTACCCTGCACCTGCCGCTAACAGACGAAACGTTCCATTATGCCAACGATGCTTTTTTCAATGCGCTGCAAAAAAAGCCTTATTTCATTAATGCTTCCCGGGGTAAAGTGCATGATACCGCCGCCGTGATCAACGCCCTTAAAAACGGCGTTATTGCCGGCGCGGGTCTCGATGTATTTGAGAATGAGAAGCCTGCCGGCTATACCCAGGCAGAAAAAGACCAGTTGAACTGGTTGATGGAGCAACCCAATGTGGTAGTAACGCCCCATATTGCCGGATATACGCATGAATCCTATATTAAAATGCCCAAAGTGACCCTTGACAAGCTGGGTTTGCGGTGAAAATTTAACAGATATTATTTGAGTTTCGGATTAAGTTTCGTATTTTCGGTAACATAACACGTGCAACGCTTCGGACCAAATCCGGGGCGTTGTTATTTTTTTCTTTTTTATAACCTAAAACGAAGTCAGCCATGAGTGAAGTAATGTATGTTACTCAGGAAACAATGGAACAACTGAAAGCCGAGCTACAGAAAATGAGAGCTGTAGACAGACCCGCTGCTTCAAGGGCTATTGCAGAAGCCAGGGAGAAAGGCGATTTAAAGGAGAATGCGGAGTATGACGCCGCCAAAGAAGCGCAGGGTTTGCTGGAAGCGCGGATTGCCAAACTGGAAGGCGATATCGCCAATGCCCGCATTATCGAAATTGACAATATTGACACCAGCAAGGTAAGCATCCTCACCAAAGTGACCCTTACCAACCTGAATACCAAGAAGAAAGTGACCTACCAGATAGTATCGGAAAAAGAAGCGGACCTGAAGTCCGGGAAAATTTCCGTTACCTCCCCTATCGGTAAAGGAGTACTGGGCAAACAGGTGGGTGAAGTAGCAGAGGTGAAAGCTCCTGCAGGCCTGCTGAAATTCAAAATTGAAGATATAGCGATATAGTTTTCAGAAATTGGCTTTAGAGGCTGCCATTGGCAGCCTTTTTTGTTTGAGTCCTGAAAGCAAAAGATATAGCGTTGCTCCTGACACAGCGTTGTCTCAGGACTATTTTAAATTTGTATAAAATATAACAACAATGAAAATACACAGTACTAACTATTTCAACACCTTCATACAGGTAGCGGATGACTGCCCGGCGATACAGGGTGAGGCGCCTCCGCAGAAAAACAATAAAACAGTTGCGGGTATTCAGTTTAACCTGGTTACCGGGAAACCATACCAGTACACCTCCGATGATGTCCTCTTCCTGGTGTATGCAGATAAAAATGATCTTACCCCAAAAGAATATAAAACAGAAAGAGAAAAATTCTATAGCAAAGGCCAACCCTGTATGCGAGCATCTCCCCTTACGAAAAGATACGGGTGGGGAATTCATTATGATAAAGATGGGAAAATCGCCATCTACGGACGCGAAACAAAAGAGTATCAGCAATTCTCCGCCGACAAAAAGCTGAAAGTCATCAAAGCAATGAAATCAGCCAGGTAACATCCAATCCCTTAAAAGTAAGCAACCCATTTTTTGCCGGCTATCGGTAATAGGGTATTTATTAACAATAAAAAGTGCCGGTTGGACTTACTGCCAGGAAAGTGGAATGATCGACTGCCGACAAAACCGCTAAACCGCCACCAGCGTATTGTTCACAATGGCGAATACCACCTGTTTTTTTCGTTTTTGCACCAGTGAAAAGCCGGTAAACAAGCTGAATGCAGGCAATGTGCAGTACGACTCTGCGAAGTGAAAACAGGGGAAGCTGAGATGCTGTTTTGCGCCGCCTCTTACCACTACTCCCGGATGAATATGTCCTGAAAAAACATATATATCTTCCGGTTCCTCTCCGGGTATATAATCGTGTTGAAAGCCGATATTGTCTATCACCAGTTTGTCCTGGTGTAACTCAATATCATTATCCGCATACCATTCCTTTGTAAGTATATCGTGGTTTCCTCTCACCAGTTCTATCTTCAGCCAGGAAACATCCTTCCGCCACCGACTGAACAGCCCCAGTTCCTTATTTGCTTCGCTGTGAAACATATCTCCCACTACGATCAGCTTCTGGGGCTTAAAAAACTGGACCAGTTGAAGCAAGCGTTGCATATCCTCCTTAAAAACTGTTTGTGGAATACCGATACCGGATTTACGGAAATGACCGGATTTACCCAGGTGAAGATCTGCCAGTATCAGCGCCTGTTTATCTTCCCAATAAATACTTCGTTGAGGTGACAGCCAAAAAGTTTGACCGGCAATATTATATTTAACGGGGGGCTGCATGTCAGGGAAAAAGTTGTTCGGCTTTCACAATAGCTTCCGGCTTTCCTACATCGACCAGCTTTGTACCGCTGTGGTCATATCCCATGATCAACTGATCAGGCGCCAGTCGCAGGTAAACATCTACCAGAGAGAACTTTCCCTTTTCCGTCAACAGGGGGAAAATTGCCGGATTCATCAGGTGAATACCACTAAAAGCCCCGGGCTTATAACTATGGGCGGCTACCGGTTTTTTCTCCTCGCCTGTCTGGGTATTTTGCCAGCCGCACAACCGGTTATTTTCATCAAACAGGAAAGCTCTTGAACTGGAGCGTCCCGTTATCGCCAGGGTAACCAATGGTTGATGCTTTTCATGAAATGCCTGCATCTTATAAATGTCCATATCGGTAAGGATATCGGCATTTATCACAAAAAAAGGGTCGCTCTCCTGCAAAAACCAGGCAGCTTTCTGTAGCCCGCCACCTGTTTCCAATGGTTCGCCCTGCTCATGCGAAATTTCAATACGAATTCCAAAATTGTTGTTTGCAGCCAGAAAACCTGTAACCTGGTCGGCAAAATGATGCACATTCACAATAATGTCGGTAATGCCATACGCTTTCAGGTATTCAATATTTCTCCGTAACAGGGGTTTGTTATTTACGGGCGCTAAAGCTTTGGGATGTTTTTCTGTCCAGGGCTTCAGCCTGGTACCCAATCCTGCCGCAAAGATCATTGCCCGGGTAATTTTACCGCTCATGCACTTTTTTTCTGGTGATGATAGAATGAACGGCAATATAAATAATCATCCTCCTTTTTCAGTGAAACAATTTGCCGGTTTAGGTTTTTGCAAAAAAAATCCCCGGAAATTCCGGGGATTGATGATATAATCAAAGTGGTTATTTCTTCGCGTATTTTTTGTTGAATTTGTCGATACGACCCGCTGTATCCACCAGCATTTTCTGACCGGTATAAAAGGGGTGGGAAGTACTTGAAATTTCAAGCTTGATCAGGGGATATTCGTTACCGTCTTCCCATTTAATAGTTTCTTTGGAAGCCGCAGTAGAACGGCTTAAAAAAGAGGTTCCGTTACTCATATCCTTGAACACAACAAACCTGTAATTCTTTGGATGGATATCTTTTCTCATGATAATCAATGTTTTATACGCACGGATTTTGCCGTACTCATTTTAAAAGAGATGCAAAGTTAGCGGTTTGTACCGAAAGTCAAAATTATATTTGCTTTTGCTTCCTCTTTGCCCGCAGGTTGAGCACTTCCACAAAAACGGAGAACGCCATAGCGAAATATATATATCCTTTGGGGATATGCTGGTCCATTCCCTCTGCAATCAGCGATAAACCGATCAACAGGAGGAAGGAAAGTGCCAGCATTTTGACAGTTGGGTGATTGTTTACAAAATTACTGATGCTTTCGGCAGAAACCAGCATAACCAACACCGCTATAATAACCGCCGCGATCATAATTTCTATATGGTCTGCCATTCCTACGGCTGTAATCACGGAATCCAGCGAGAATACGATGTCCAGCAGGATAATTTCAATGATCACCCTGCCGAAGGAGATGACTTTAGGGGTTTTAACGCTGTCTTCATCGCGTCCTTCTATTTTGGCGTGTATTTCAACGGTACTCTTATATATAAGGAACATCCCCCCTATCAACAGGATCAGGTCGCGGCCCGATATCTGGAATTTATCGAAGGTGGGACCTTCCGTCACTCCAAACCATGTCGAGGGATTAAAAATTGGCGTTATAAGGGTCATTACCCAACTAATGGATAACAGGAGTAATACACGGGTGATCATTGCCAGGGCCAAACCAATCCTCCGCGCCCTTTTCTGCTGTCCTTTGGGCAGCTTCCCGGAGATGATAGAAATAAACACGATATTATCAATGCCCAGTACAATTTCCAGTACCGTAAGCGTCAGCAGGGATATCCATGCTTCTGGTGTAGCTAACCATTCCATGATGAGGAAGATATATTAAGTTAAATATAGGTTGCCGTAAACAAACTGCAAAATAAGATCAGGCACTCTCCGCAATCGTTTTCATTTTATTCAACCGGCTCAAAAACATTTCCATCCCCGCTTTCTTGCGGTCATCGAATACATAGCTGACATTGTTGCGGTAATAACTGTCCAGGTCAAACAGGGGATAGGGGTTTTCTCTGACCACCTCATCTATCTGCTGCAATCCGGAGGCTAACGCATCATTAAACATCACTGTAAATTCCCGGGGAAGTTCCTTGTTTGCCACCCAGGCCGCAAAAACAAAACCAGAACCGGTATAATCTTTCCAGGCAGCTCCCAAATCATACATATAGGCAGATTGTGCCCTTTGTTCTAATGCCCTGTCTCCGATTACCAGGCCTGCGGTGTTATCCTTTATCCGGCGCCGGAATTCTTCACCCCCTGCATCCCGTAGCACCGGCTTTATTTTCCAATAGTCTTCCAGCAATATCTGCGCCAGCGCAACCGAAGTCCGTGACTGATAATCGAGCCAGACAGTTTCTATTTCTTCAAGCGGCGCCTGGCTGAACAGGCATACGGAAGCTACAGGTCCGTCACAACCGATACAAAAGTCGGAAATGATATGATAATTTTTCATTTCCGGCAATATGGCTACCGGCACAATGCCGATATCAACCCTGTCGTCAAGCAGCATTTGAGCAAGTTCGGAAGGGTAGGTTTCAACCAGTTCCGCCATATCCATAACGGGCGACTTCTTTAAACCATAAAGGAATGGTAACACATTCAGGTAGTTGATAATACCCACTCGTATGCGACTGCTCATATTGTTATTACCTTTTACACTGTCGTCCAATGCCGGAAACAATTGTTTTTCTTGTAGATTTGCCCGCAAAAGTAGGATAATCCTCCTGATAATTTTTAATATTCAATTTTATGGATTTGTCGGCGCTTACAGCTATATCCCCCATTGACGGACGCTACAGGAATCAATTGCAGCAATTGGATATTTATTTTTCTGAGTATGCGCTTATTCGTTATCGTATATTGGTGGAGATAGAATATTTTATCGCGCTGGGCAAAAAGAAGTTTTTTATACTGGCTCCGCGTGATGTAAAAAATCTCCGGAAAATATACCAGGAGTTTTCCCCGGAAGACGCGCTGGCCATTAAAAAAATTGAAAAAACTACCAACCACGATGTAAAAGCGGTAGAATACTTTATAAAATCAGAACTTGAAAAGCTCAAACTGGATCAGTTGAAGGAATGGGTACATTTTGGGCTTACCTCCCAGGATGTCAATAATACCGCCGTACCACTTTCATGGAAGGAAGCGTTGGAGAACGAGTTCTACCCGGCTATCGCCACACTGACACTGCAACTGAAAAAAATGGCGAATGCCTGGAAAGATATCGCCATGCTTGCCAGAACGCATGGTCAGCCGGCATCGCCTACCAGGCTGGGTAAGGAAATAATGGTATTTGCGGAAAGGCTGGAGCAGCAATTGCAACTGTTACAATCCGTTCCTTATTCCTGCAAGTTCGGCGGCGCCACTGGCAACTTCAATGCCCATCATGTTGCCTACCCGAAAACCAACTGGATAAAATTTGCCAATGATTTCTGCAGCGGCTCTTTAGGACTGCAAAGACAACAATTCACCACGCAGATAGAACACTACGATAACCTGGCAGCCCATTTTGATGGCATTAAACGTATTAATAATATACTGACAGACTTTTGCCGGGACATCTGGACTTATATCTCCCTGGAATATTTCAGGCAAAAAGTTAAAAAAGGCGAGATAGGCTCTTCCGCCATGCCTCACAAAGTGAACCCTATCGATTTTGAAAATGCCGAAGGCAACTTGGGCATTGCCAATGCGCTGCTGGAGCACCTGTCCGGCAAACTGCCAATCTCCCGCCTGCAGCGCGACCTTACCGACTCTACTGTATTGAGAAATGTGGGAGTGCCGGTTGCCCATAGCATACTGGCATTAAAATCAATTGAAAAAGGCATCGGGAAACTGATATTGAACGAGCAAAAGATCAGGGAAGACCTGGATGCCAACTGGGCGGTAGTGGCAGAGGCCATCCAGACTGTTTTACGCAGGGAAAACTACCCCAATCCCTATGAGGCACTGAAGGATCTGACCCGGGGTGCGGAAGGTATCAACCCTAAAACCATACACAAATTCATTAACGGCTTAAAAATATCATCGCAGCTCAAAAAAGAACTGAAAGCTGTTACACCCTTTAACTATACCGGTGTTAACCCGAAATTGTAGAAGTCGGCGCATAGTATTTATTGCCGGATTACAGGACAATTAACTAACTATTCCATTAGAAAAAATCCCGTAGCGGCTCTTAATATCGTGAAAGCACGAGCAGCAGGCTTGTTCTATTTTTATTAAATTGCGTCACACACTTCTAATACGATTATAATGCCCGGCGATTCTACCCATCTGAATACCCGTTCGATATCCCAAAACACATATGATGCCATTGTTGTCGGCTCCGGAATTTCCGGCAGTCTTGCCGCAAAAGAGCTTTGTGAAAAAGGGTTGAAAGTGTTATTGCTGGAAAGAGGAAAAGACCTGGTACATCCCCATTACCCTACTACCCACAAAAACATCTGGGACTTTAAACACCGGGGAAACCTGACCATAGAAGATAAAGAAAGCTGTTATGTACAAAGCAGGCACTACTCCTATGGAGAAGACAATAAACAATTTTATATTAACGACAGGGAGAACCCTTATACAGAATTGAAACGATATGACTGGGTACGGGCGGATATCGTGGGGGGACGCTCCATACTATGGGCAAGACAGTGTTACCGCTGGAGCGACCTGGATTTTGAGGCCAATGCAAAAGATGGTTACGGAGTAGATTGGCCTATACGGTATAAAGATATCGCGCCCTGGTATGACTACGTAGAAACATTTGCCGGCATCAGTGGCTCCCGGGAAGGACTACCCGAACTACCCGACGGAAAATTCCTGCCGCCTTTTGAAATGAACTGCGTGGAGAAGGATTTCAAAAAAAAGATGGAGGCAAAATTCAGCGACCGGAAACTGATCATCGGCAGAACTGCCAACCTCACTGCTCCTAAAGAAGGCAGGGGGCAATGCCAGGCACGTAATCTCTGTCATCGCGGTTGTCCCTATGGTGCTTATTACAGCTCCAACTCCGGTGCTATTCCTGCTGCATTAGCCACCAACAACCTGACCGTCCGGCCACATTCACTCGTAAACAGGGTAATTTACGATGAACAGAAGCAACGGGCTACGGGAGTGGAGATCATAGACACACAAACAAAAAAAACCGAAGAGTTCTTTGCGAAAATAATCTTCCTGAATGCTGCCACTCTTGCTACCGCTTTCATATTATTGAATTCCACCTCTTCCCGGTTTCCTAACGGGCTGGGCAATGGCAGTGAGCAGGTTGGCAGAAACCTGATGGACCATCATAAAGGAATTTCCACCACTGCTGAAGTAGAAGGTTTCCTGGATAGCTATTATTACGGGCGCAGACCAACCGGCGTTTATATCCCCAGGTTCAGGAATATTACCACACAAACACCGGGCTTCCTCAGGGGATATCATTATGGAGGTGGCGCCGCCCGCGGCAGAATGGACAACGACCAACCGGTGGGTATAGCACTCAAGGAATCATTGTCTGAACCCGGTGGATGGACCATTGGTATCTATGCCTTCGGGGAATGTCTTCCTTATGAGGAAAACCGTGTGGTGCTTGATAAAGAAAAAAAGGACCCCTGGGGCCGGCCGATGATTGCCGTTGATTGTGAGTTTAAGGAAAATGAAAGAAATATGGTGGAAGATATTAAGCTCACCAGCCAGGAAATACTGCATACGGCAGGATATAAGAATATCAAAGTAAACGGCGCTATATCCTTTCCGGGAAATGCCAATCACGAAATGGGCATTGCCCGTATGGGCCGCGACCCGAAAACTTCGGTACTGAACGCTTTTAACCAGATGCACGAAGTACCCAATGTGTTCATTACGGATGGCTCCTGTATGACATCCGGCTCCTGCGTGAACCCCTCCATCACTTATATGGCTTTAACCGCGAGGGCCTGCGATTACGCAGTAAGGGAACTAAAAAAGCAAAACATTTAGACATCAGGAGCATAGGAGCTTTATCAGGGATCATCGCTTTTGGGTTTTCTATACAGTACAGGGAGGCGCAGTTTGTATCGGACAGCCAGCATCCTCGTTAAAAAGATAATCAGAACACATATGATATCCGCGGGCAGGTAAGGGACCTGTAATTTTAAAAGAAGAAAATATACGATACCACCGATAATACAGGTAGTGGCATAAATTTCTTTCTGCTGAAAAATCAATGGTATATTGTTGAGGGATATATCCCTGATAACCCCACCAAAACATGCCGTAAAAGTGCCTAAAGCTATACAAACGCCGGGCTGAAAACCAAAATCCATCCCCTTCTGAATGCCGGAAAGCGTAAAAAAGCCAAGCCCGATAGAATCGAATACCAACAACAGCTTCTGGTAGTTTTGAATAATACTGTTGAAAAAGATAGCCGCAAGGGCACTTACAAAAATAATAATAGCATAGGAACTGTTCTTCATCCAGCTCACCGGCAGGTCGCCTATCAGTATATCCCTCAGGGTTCCGCCACCCATAGCCGTAATAAAGGCAATGACAAAAATGCCAAACAGATCGAGCCGCTTTTGCATGCCCGCAAGAGCGCCGGAAATGCTGAAAGCCACTATTCCGAATATGTCAATAAGACGGAGAATTTCTGTTTTCATAACAAAGCTGTAGTGAACCTCTTATAACAAACATAAACTAAATATGGTATAAAGAAAAGCGCACAACAGCTTCGTTTTTGTCCTGGTATCAGTAGTCGTTTCTGCCACCAAACATATAACCAAACGAAAGGCCAATAGCATCCATTGATTTAAACGTGTAGTCAGATCTGTTGTCCAGGTTTGTCACGCCAAAGTTGGCAAATGCGCTTAAGGCAAATCCGCCGGGAAAACGGAAACCTCCCTTAAGGTGTACGCCTACATCCAGTGGCTTTATCTGCCCTATGTTACGCCCGAAAGACAAGTTGGTTTGCGAACCCGGCATATACGCTTTGCCGGAAAGGGAATACATAAGGCTTGGCCCTGCTCCCACAAACAGGTTACTGCTATTATCGAAGACGTAAGAAAACAAAAGTGGAACAGGTAGGGATATCCGGTTGAATGAAAACTTATACTCCCTGTCATCCGGATCAGACAAACTGCCGAACTTATACAATAAGGATGGCCGTATGGCAAAAAACCTGCCGAACTGCAGGTGGGCGGTAGCGCCGATATGTCCGTTTAGCCCGGCATAAAGCTCATCCTGGCTATAGTAAACGCCGGAAGCAGTGAATCCGAGTTCCGGGCCAACGCTTATCTGTTGTCCCTGCGTTTGAGTGGCGCCTGTCATGCAAACAGCTGCCAATAGCAGCCGGTAGATAGTGTGCTTCATTTCAGATTATTTTACCAAAGCAATACATAATTCCGCTCAGAGAAAAATTTTTTTGCTGCTGAAAATAGAATATATTAGGCTGCTTCGACAGGTGTATCAGGTGGTAGTTCTTCGAAAAGGAAATAACGCCCTTTGCAATAACTTTCCCGGGCAGTCAGGATGTACCATTGAATAATAATTGTCATATCCATTTGGTTGCTATCTTTATAACCTTACAGAAAAACCCTTTTGATGGAAATATTGATCTTCCTGTTCTTGGTAGTGATCCTGGTACTGATCATTCAGCAAAAAAACAGCTATGCAAAGGAAGCGCAGAAATTGCAGGACGAGCTCCGGCAATTGAAAGAAGAAGTTACCAGATTATCATTACCCTCTCTGCAGGAAACCATCATAGTACAGCAACCTCCACCACCACAACCTGTGAAACAGGAAGAAGTAAAACCCGAGCTGCCTGAAGCGGTATACGAAAAGCCACTGGAAGAAACCCTGTTCGTTATCAGGGAAGAAGAAGTGATTGAACCTCCGGTTTTAAAAAAAGAGGAACCGGTATATACATCGCCGCCCAAGCCTAAAAAGCCCGGCTTCTTTGAAAGAAATCCTGACCTGGAAAAGTTCATTGGAGAAAACCTGATCAGTAAAATCGGTATTGCCATACTGGTACTGGCAGTCGGCTTTTTTGTTAAATATGCCATAGATAACGAGTGGATAGGTACGGTAGGCAGGGTAGCCATCGGCATTGGCTGCGGAGCCATCCTGATCGGGTTAGCACATAAGCTACAAAAGAATTATACCGCTTTCAGTTCGGTGCTGGTAGGCGGCGGACTGGCAGTATTCTACTTCACCATATCCCTTGCCTATCACGAATACCGGCTCTTTCCGCAACTCACGGCCTTTATCATTATGGTAGTCATCACTTCATTTGCAGTGTTGTTGTCACTACTATACGATCGCCAGGAACTGGCTATCATATCATTGATCGGAGGGTTTGCCACCCCCTTTATAGCCAGCAGCGGAAACGGCAACTATATTTCATTGTTCATCTACCTGATCATATTGAATAGCGGACTACTGGTAATTTCTTACAAAAAAGCCTGGCGATTGCTGAACCTCCTGGCTTTTATTTTCACCGTCATCATTTATGCCGGCTGGTTGCTGTTCGGGTATCACAATGATGTTACCGTTTACCGCAACGGTTTCATTTTTGCAACCATTTTTTACCTCCTGTTTCTGGCGATCAATATCGCCCACAACGTGAAGGAGAATAAAAGGTTTATAGCATCTGACTTCGGGATTTTGCTGGCAAACACCTGTCTCTACTTTTCAGCGGGGCTTTACCTGCTTACAGAAACAGGACTGCCCGGCTATAGAGGTATATTCAGCGCCTCCATGGGAATATTCAATATGGCCTTATCCTACATTTTGTTCCGCAACAAAAAAACAGATAATAATATCCTGTACCTGCTGATAGGCATCACGCTTACATTCGTATCGCTAACAGCGCCCATCCAACTGAAAGGCAACAACATCACCCTGTTCTGGGCTTCAGAAGCCGTACTGCTTTACTGGCTCTACCGGAAATCAGGTATCAAATTAATGTTGCTGGCATCCGGAATGATTTCGATAGCCATGCTGCTGAGCCTTGTTATGGATTGGATTAATGTATATGGCGGTGATGTGTTTACCACAGCCTCCCTGACCGGTAAGTCCAATATTATTCCGATAATTATTAACAAGGCCTTTATTACCACCCTCTATGCTGCGCTAAGCTGCTGGGTGCTTTGGGCTTTATACCGCCGTTCAGAAAAAACGGAAAGCGGTATTTATGCCGCCTTGCCTGCAAAAACATTTTACCTAATCGCAGGCATTCTCCTTTTATACCTCTCCGGTTTGCTGGAAATATGTTACCAGTTCAATTCAAGATACCCCGGTATGGGACTGGGTACGCTGTACGGCACCATGTACACCCTGGCATTCATAACAGTGTTTGCTTTTGCAAGCCTGTGGTTTCATTTGTTCAAAGCGCCTGTTTATACCCTGGCAGTGTATGCAACCGGTGTACTGGTGCACCTGTTGTTTGTGGCCAATGCCTACCAGGTACAGACCCTTATACAGAATGGGAACCTGGCATCGGCACACTTCACAGCCCATTGGGTCAGCGCTCTCCTGTTTATTGTCATCATCGTACAACTCATCCGTCTTTTGTCTTCCGGAGCAACCGGCATTAAAAACTATGGCATTGCCGCCTGGGTCATCAGTTTGGTATCCGTGGCTTTTATAGGTATGGAAGGCAGCCTGCTGAGCAACAGTTTATTCTCCGGAGCAGACAACCCGGTGGCGTATGTACAACGCGTATACATAAAAACCGGTTTGCCCATACTATGGGGACTGTCCTCTTTTGTATTGATGTGGCTGGGCATGCGGAACAAGTTCCGCGCCTTACGCATCATTTCATTGGTTTTGTTTGGGATAACCCTCCTGAAGCTTTTCCTGTTTGACATCAGGAATATACCCGTTGCCGGAAAAATCGCGGCATTTTTCAGCCTGGGCGTACTGCTGCTGGTCGTTTCATTTATGTATCAACGATTGAAGAAAATAATAATTGAGGATGAAAAAAAAGAACCTTAGAAAAACTCTTATAAACTATTTCGTTCGCAGCGGTTACCTGGCAATGGCTGCCCTTCTCTGGTCAGGCACAGCCTCCGCGCAATCTGCCTACAAGGCCCCTCTGAATGAAATTAAAGAAAGCGGCTATCACAAAATTATGATTACGCCCGATATAGCGGCAAAAAGCAATCCGGGCCTTTCTGACTTTCGCATAACTTCAGAAGAGGGAAAGCCTGTTCCCTATATTTTAAAAAGAGAGGAACCTGTTTTCAACCAGAAGGAAATGCAGGTGTTTCCCGTTATATCCTCCCATAAACAGGATAGTATTTCAGAACTGATCGTGGAAGCCGGCGCTATTGACCTGAAACAGGAGGACTATAGCTTTGTGCTGGTTATCAAAAAGGCGGATGCCCTGCGGCGGGCGACAATCAGTGGCAGCAACGATAACAACAAGTGGTACGCTATTACCGACAATCTTCTCCTGGGAACAGGCAGCAGCGAACACAATGATGAATACCTGCAGTTTATTTCCCTGCCTTTCAACAAATACCGCTATCTCAAAATATCGGTTTCTGACAACGAGCTCCCCTCACTTAACATCACAAAAACCGGTGTGCTCCTGAACAGGTATATCCTGGGGAAATACACAGAAATTCCACCGCCCGCTGTTACACAGAAAGACAGCTCGGACAAAAAAAGCTATGTGACCTTTACCTTCAATGACGCCTACCCCCTTAGCAAACTGAAGTTCATTGCTTCAGGTGCAGCATTGTTCAAGCGCCGGGCAATCGCCTACGATACCAGTAGGCACTACCTGTTTGAAACAATACTGACACCTGAAATGGACAGCCTGCATCTTTCCGGGAGTAAGCTGCAAAAGCTGTTACTGGTTGTAGAAAATAACGACGATGAACCATTGAAAATACAGGAAGCGGAGGCATGGCAACTTCAGCAGTACGCCATCGCCCACCTGGATGCAGGTAAAAAATACCATATCGAAACAGGAAACAACCGGGCTGTGGCGCCTGTGTATGACCTGCAACACTTTTCAAACAAGCTTTCCATAGTGGAGGAAATAATTACACCGGGCGCGTTGGTTCCGCAGCAGGTACCAGACAATAATCCTGTTAAAACGGGGCTTGACAAAAAATGGATATGGATATTTATTATCATTGCATTGTTATTGTTACTATTTCTCAGCTACAGATTAATGCAAAATATCCCCGGGAAACAAAATGATCGTTCGTAATACCACAACCAAAGTAGCCTGGAGCATAGCTGACCAATGGCTGGACTGGCAGATAAATACCCTCTTCCCTAAAATAATGGCTTCGGGGCTATGTTCTGACTGCAAGGCTTTTCGCCTGCAGGAGCAGGATGATACAGAAGGGCCCACCTTCACAACACAGTTCTTTTTTGATAACACGGAAGATTACGAGACATTTCTTCGTAGTTTTTACAACCCGCTCGAACAGCAGTTAAGGAACCTCTGGGGCAGACAGGCGGTTGATTTCAGCACCACCATGCAACTTGTTAACTAAATGTGGATAACAAATAAATCCGGTTGCGGGATTGGTTTTTTATTGTAAATTCCCGTCAAAGCCTTTATAGGTAAGCGTTTCAGCGACTGAACCCTGAAATCCTTTACAGCAAAGGGTTTCAGCGAGTTGTCTTCGTAACGGTATGGGTTCTGTTCCCCGGGGTTACCCCTGCAATCCTTATCCAATGCGGGTTGCGCGGCAGTTCTAAAAGTATCCGAAATGTTCAGAAAAATTTTGTTGGATGCAAAAACCATCTATATTTGTTCACCTATTTAAATTTTAAAAAAGCTCTATTATGAACAAAGCTGAATTAATCTCTAAGATTGCAGATGATGCCGGTATAACTAAAACTCAGGCTAACGAAGCACTTGATTCTTTTATTGAGGCTGTTACCAAAACGCTGAAAGGCGGCGGAAAGGTAACCCTGGTTGGTTTCGGTACTTTTTCAGTTTCTAAACGTGCTGCACGTAATGGCCGCAATCCTCAAACCGGTGCGGTTATTAAAATTAAAGCGAAAAAAGTTGCTCGCTTTAAAGCCGGTAAAGAATTGTCTGCTAAATTATAATCATCAGGCAGGAACATTTTTAAGCAGGATACTATTTTGTATCTTGCTTTTTTATTTCAATTCGTTTAGTTTTTAAATTATCAATTATGGGAAGAGGTGATAAAAAAACAAAAAAAGGGAAAATAGCACAGGGATCTTTTGGAAAAAGCCGTCCTGCCAAGCCAAAGAAAGCTGCGCCCAAAAAGAAAGACCAATAGTCGCGATAATTGAAACATTCGGTAAGTCCGGATGTTTCAATTCTTTCACAGTTGCCCGCCTTCTTAAATGATTGCTCCATCAATGCAAGGCACCATTGTATAACAACAGATTACTAAATTTTATGCAATGAAAGCGTTCAATATTTTCTTCCTGGTTGTTTTTGTCATTTCCGCAGCACTGCAATACAACGACCCCGATCCCTATTTATGGATCCCTATATACCTGTTCGGCGCATTGGCCTGCTGGTGGGCATTGCGTGGAAAATATTATCCCCGCATGTATGCCATTGGAATATTGGTATTTCTGGCTTACGCCGCTGTTCTCTTCTTCGAAGAAAACGGTGTATGGGACTGGGCTACCAAGCATAATGCGGAAAATATAGCCGGCGCCATGAAAGCCGAAACTCCCTGGATTGAAGACACGCGGGAGTTTTTCGGTCTGTTCCTGATAATATTCGCATTGGGTGTAAACTGGCTGTATGCCCGCAGGCTGAAAAGGTAAAATACATCGGGTAATATTTACAATATTTTAAGGAAATACCATCTTCCACATTTAGTGTTTTATTACACAAAATGTGCAAAACCAGACATGGTTAATAGGGGCTGTTTTCCGAAATTCGCAGGATGTCCAGCTTTTCACATCTTCACGTTCACACGCAATATTCCCTGTTAGACGGAGCCGCCCCCATCAGTAGTTTGTATCAAAAAGCGATCAGGGACGGCATGCCGGCACTGGCTATTACCGATCATGGTAATATGTTCGGTGTTTTTTCATTTGTGGCAGAGGCTTATAAGCACAAGGTAAACCCTGACGATAAAAAAAGCCCGCTGAAAGTGAAACCTGTAGTGGGATGCGAGTTTTATATCACGGAAAACAGGCACAGGAAAGTTTTTTCCAAAGAAGAAAAAGACCCCCGTCATCACCAGGTGTTGCTGGCAAAAAATGAAACCGGGTATCGCAACCTGACCAAACTTACCTCTCTTGGTTTTATCGAGGGGATGTACAGCAAATATCCCCGGATTGACAAGGAACTGATCAACAAATACCACGAAGGGCTGATCGCCACCACCTGTTGCCTGGGCGCCCTGGTTCCCCAAACAATTCTAAAACAGGGTGAAGAAGCCGGAGAAAACGAGTTCAAATGGTGGCTGAATATTTTCCAGGATGATTATTATGTTGAGTTGCAAAGGCATGGTATTCCCGAGCAGGAGAAAGTAAATGACATACTGCTTAAGTACGCAAAGAAGTACAACGTGAAAGTTATCGCTTCCAACGACTCTCACTATGTGGATCAAAAGGATTTTAATGCCCACGATATCCTGCTATGTATCAATACCGGTGAAAAAATAGCCACCCCCGCGTTAAGAGAATTTACCGATGACGATGTGGCAATAAAGAATAAACGTTTCGCTTTTCCCAACGACCAGTTCTTCTTCAAAACCACGGAAGAAATGAAGCAGGTATTTCATGACCTGCCGGAAGCCATTGACAACACTAATGAAATAGTGGACAAGATAGAACTGCTGGACTTAAAGCGGGATATTTTGTTACCCAACTTTCCCATTCCAAAGGAATTTCAGATACATACAGACAATAACCTGAACCAATGGGAGTACCTGAAACACCTGACTTATGAAGGGGCCCATCGCCGGTACGATCCGGTAACGCCGGAGATACAGGAACGGATTGATTTTGAGCTTTTCACTATCAAATCCATGGGATTTGCCGGGTACTTTCTGATTGTAAGCGATTTCATCAGGGCCGGGAGGGATATCGGTGTATTTGTCGGCCCCGGACGTGGTTCCGCGGCAGGCTCGGTGGTGGCGTATTGTATCGGCATCACCAATATCGACCCGGTGAAATATAACCTCCTTTTCGAGCGTTTTCTGAACCCTGACCGGAAAAGCATGCCTGATATCGATACGGATTTTGATGATGACGGAAGACAGAAAGTAATTGACTATGTGGTAGAAAAATATGGTAAGAACCAGGTAGCGCAGATCATTACTTACGGTACTATGGCGGCCAAAATGAGTATCAAAGATGTTGCCCGCGTGATGGACCTGCCATTGCCGGACTCCAATGCACTGGCAAAACTGGTGCCTGAAAAGCCGGGTATATCCCTGAAGCGGGTATTACATGCACCGCTTACTTCCAAAGAAGGGGAAAAGTCGCTGGAAGAAAAAGAGGGATTGTCGCCGGACGATCTTGAAAACATTAAAAAACTGAGAGAATTCTATGCCGGGAATGATATGCAATCGAAGGTGCTGCACGAAGCGGAGATACTCGAAGGTTCTGTGCGCAATACCGGTATACATGCCGCCGGCATCATCATTGCACCTCAGGATCTTACCGAATTGCTGCCTGTAGCCACCGCCAAAGATTCCGACCTGTGGGTTACCCAGATAGAAGGCAGCGTAATTGAAGAGGCCGGCGTTATCAAAATGGACTTCCTGGGTCTAAAGACCCTGAGTATTCTCAAAACGGCCTTACAACTTATCAAACAAAATCACGATGAAGATATTGTGCCGGATGATATTCCGCTGGATGATGAAGCCACATACAAGCTTTATCAGCGCGGAGATACCAACGGTACATTCCAGTTCGAAAGTGTGGGGATGCAGAAATACCTTCGGGAGCTGAAACCGGATAAGTTTGACGACCTTATTGCCATGAACGCGCTTTACCGCCCCGGTCCGCTGGCCTATATCCCCAACTTCATCGACCGTAAACACGGCCGCGAAGTGATTCAATACGACCTGCCGGAAATGGAGGAGTTTTTGGCAGATACTTACGGCATTACCGTTTACCAGGAGCAGGTGATGCTGCTGTCGCAAAAGCTTGCGGGATTCAGCAAAGGAGATGCCGATGTGTTGCGTAAAGCCATGGGGAAAAAGCAGAAGACGGTTCTGGATAAAATGAAAACACAGTTTATTGCAGGCGCCACCGTCAAAGGACATCCTGCCGACAAACTGGAAAAAATATGGACAGACTGGGAAGCCTTTGCCCAGTACGCTTTCAACAAATCACATTCTACCTGCTATGCGTTTGTAGCTTATCAAACGGCTTACCTTAAAGCTCATTACCCGGCGGAATATATGGCAGCGGTACTTAATCACGCGGGAGCCATAGAAAAGATCACCTTCTTTATGGAAGAATGTAAACGTATGGGGATAAAAGTTCTGGGGCCGGACATTAATGAATCGCAGAAAGGGTTTGCCGTAAACAGTAAGGAAGAGATCCGTTTTGGGCTTGGCGGGCTGAAAGGAGTAGGCGAAGCTGCCATCGAGGGTATTATAGAGGAGCGGAAAAACGGCCCCTATACTTCCATTTTCGACCTCGTAAAAAGGGCCAATCAAAGAGCGGTAAACAAAAAATCGCTGGAATGCCTGGCCTATTCAGGGGCTTTCGATTGCTTCCAGGATATTCACAGGGCCCAGTATTTTTATACGTCCGCAGGTGATAACAGCACCGGACTGGAAAAAATTATAAAATTTGGTAACCAGTACCAGAGCCAGGCTACCAGCAACACCAATACCCTGTTTGGTGACCTGCAGATGCCGGATGTTATGCCTCCCAAATTGCCAGACTGCCCGCAGTGGACATTAACAGAATTACTGGAACATGAAAAAGATATCACCGGCATTTTCCTTAGCGGCCATCCCCTGGATCATTTCCGGTTCGAAATAAAACATTATAATATTACTCCTATCTCCGATTTCAATGAAATCCGGGAATCGCCGGCAGGCGCCGCATTATCCAGGCAATACAGGCTGGCAGGTTTGGTGGTGGATGCACAGCACCGCACCACCCGCAATGGCAAGCAATTTGGCGTGTTTGCGCTGGAAGACTATAGCGGCAAAATGGAGATCGCGTTATTTGGAGAGGATTATGTTCGCTATAAAGATCATTTTGCCCCGGGTACTGTGCTGTTTGTAATGGGCGGCTTCAAATCCCGCTGGAATACCAGTGATTTTGAGTTCAGGGTAAGTGGGGTTATGCTGCTGGAAACAGTTAAGAAGTTGTTTACCAGGCAAATACAGGTAACCTTGCATCCCGGAGAAATTACCAGCGAAATGATAAGTTTCCTGGATAAAAATATCAGGTCCTACCCCGGGAAATCATCATTGAAATTTGTGCTGGCAGCCCCTCAACATGCATCTAAAATAGGGATGTATACCCTGGAACGGGGAGTGGAGATGAATGACGAATTGACGGCATTCCTGGAAGAAAAGATCGACTGGGACGTGAATGTGCAACTGGCGGACCGGGTCTAAAACCGTCAATTTGGCTCGGGAAAGCTGCAAATTGCGTCATTAAGTATTATTTATGATTAATGGACTTAAATTTGCAACCCTGTTGACAACATAAATTAATTACTAAATATAAATCCTGATTATTATGGCACTAGAATTTAATGACACAAACTTCCAGGAAAAAGTACTGGATTCCGATAAACTTACCGTGGTGGATTTTTGGGCTGAGTGGTGCGGACCCTGCCGTGCAATAGGACCCGTTATTGAAGAATTGAGCAAAGAATATGACGGTAAGATCAATGTAGGTAAGGTGAATGTAGACCACAATCCCAAACTGTCTGTCGATTACGGCATCACGTCTATTCCGGCAATTCTCTTTTTGAAAGAAGGAAAGGTGGTAGACAAATTAGTAGGGGCACAACCTAAATCTAATTTTGTTAAAAAAATAGAACAGCATATATAAGCCGGAGTGTGAAACAGCACAAATGAACAAGAGAGGCGGCTCAAAAAATAGGAGCCGCCTCTCTCGTTTTCCGGTAGTAGTCCTACTACTGATACTAATTCATCTTCAGAATTTTTCTCGTGACAACCCTGTCAGCGTAAACAAGCCGTACTATGTAAATGCCGGAAGCTTGGTTCCATAAATTTACCTGGGTAAAATTAGGTGCCTGGAAACCGCCATTATATTGCTCCTTAAACACCAATTGCCCGGTGCTGCTGTACACCGTTATCCCCTGCAGTCCGGAAGTGGTCGGGTAGTGACGGATATTAATTATGCCTGATGTGGGGTTCGGACTGATGGTCAGCCCTTTTTCTTTCAGTGCATTAGGCAATCGTACTGAATAGATGTTCACATCATCCAGGTAGATGTTATTTCCGTATCCGTTAATCATCCTGAAAGTAACTATAACATCGGGATGAAGCCCGGCAATTTGTTGAGTAATATCAATGGTATCGGCTATCCAGTGGTCACTGGCCGGTATATATTCCGAGCTTGTTATGATGTTATTGGTATTGAGTGCGATCCCTGACCTTTTGTACACTGAAACAAAACTTTGTCCGCAGTCCACAGAATATAAGACATCCAAGGTGTCCGAATGAACACTGTTCAATTGCGCCGCTGCCCGCCAGAAAGTAATTTTCACGGAATCCGCGTCTGCCGGGATGTTTACCCGTGGCGATACTAACCGCGATTCCCTGCCATATAAAGTATAATTAAAGGAGTTGTACTTAATGGAAGCGCTTCCGTTATACGCAGCATTCGTCACCTTCGTCGGGTTATAACTCACAATATCGCTATTGTTGTCAACTCCCCATCCGTTGAAATTAGTTTCAAACCCTTCCATAACCGAAGCATCCAGGTGGGCGAGTGCGGAAAACAAAGTAGTAAGCGTATCGTTATTAGTTTGCTGATCAGCTACCCCATTAGGAAGGCTGGTAAATACTTTCAGCGTATGATGACCGGGAGAAACATTTAACGCAGGCGCCGTGATCGTGACGGTTTGTAAGGTAGGTAACGACAGGTTGACCTGGGAAGTTACCGGCGCCGCGCCATCCACAGATACGTTGAGGCGTATACTGGTTAGCGGTTGGGTTCCAAGATTGGTGATGGAAACAGACGGCTGTACACTGCCGGAACAGTATATAATCGAATTATTAGGACTGACGCTATTCAACCGGGCATCATTATTATATAAAACCGGCGGCTCGCAACCATTGGAGGTCAACAGCGATTTTCTGTCATCCAGGGTTGCCAGGGCAAGCTCCATTCTTTCCACCTGCCCCTGCGTGAACATATACATCGCGCCATCATTCACATAGTCCATAAAGTTCATGAACATAATGCCGGGTGCATTGTTGGTACATATATCTGTTGTTGGGAAAGACGGAGTTCCGTATGTACAGGTGGATTGATTAGGGGTATCGTCAACAAAGTCTGAATCGCTGCAGGAAGCTACGCACTGGTTATCTCCCCAAATATGCCATAGATTAAAAAAGTGCCCGATTTCGTGGGTGGCGGTACGGCCTTTATTAAAAGGGGCGGTAGCGGTGCCCATAGTACCAAAAGCATGATAGGCGGTCACCAGGCCGATGTCGCTTTCTGAAATACCGGATAACCCCGGCATAAAAGTATATCCCAGGTCGTTGTTATCTGTCATTTTACACACCCAGATATTGAGATATTTCGACACATCCCATCCATCTGCCCCTCCGGTCACATTTCTTTTAATGGGATCGTTTGATCCGGGAGTAGAAGTTGTCAGAGAGGTCTTACGAATGATGCCGTTTGTAGCTGTTCCTCCCGGCGTCCTTTGTGCCAGGCAAAACCTGATCTGGCTTTTTCCGAAAACTGAAGCAAAAGCAGCCGGTACGTTTACCGCATCCAGGTTTTCCCCGGCATAATCAGCATTTAAAGCATCCAACTGGCTCTGTACCTGTTCATCCGTCACCAGGTTGGGATTATCCATCACAATATGTACTACCACCGGGATGGTGATAATGGACTGAACCCTTTGTTGTACACCCTCCTGTTTCAATCTTCTGGCAATTTCAAACCGTCGCTGAAAGGACTGTTGCCTCTTCTCAAACTCAATTCTTTCCGCAGGGCGCATTTGAAAAAACTGCTCCATTACCGACCCGGTAGCGCACCGCGGACGCTGGGCATACACCTGTACTGAACATACAAAAACAAGGATCAATCCTGAAAATCGTAACCAGGCTTTGAACATATTAATCTGTTGAATATTTTTTCAAATGTATGCAAGAAACAGTTACCCGGAACCAAACCTCTGCGGACTTACGGTTATTTCATACAAAAGGTTTGTAAACAGCCAGTTAATATACAAACATGGGGTTTTACCAGACCAACATGCCGGCTATACAGCCACACATCAAACAGGCTATTGTTCCGCCTATTAAAGCCCTGACACCCAACTCTGTCAGGTTTTTCCGCTGAGAGGGAGCCAACTGACTAATACCTCCTATTTGTATGCCAATGGAAGCAAAGTTGGCAAAACCGCATAAAGCATAGGTAGCAATCAGCATTGATTGAGGATTGACAATTACACCGTCACGCTTCATTTCGGCCAGCGTCGTATAGGCATAAAACTCATTCAATATGGTTTTCTCACCCAGGAGCTGCCCAACCGACACCATATCTGTTGACGATACTCCAATCAGCCATGCTATGGGAGAGAACAAATATCCCAGCAACATATTCATAGAAAGTGAGTCGTATCTGCCCTGCGTTAACAACTTCACCTGCTCATTCAACTGCGTAACTTCGCCCACCCAACCGAACAGTGCGTTTACAACCCATATGAGTGCTGTAAATACAATCAGCATAGCTCCTACATTCACCGCCAACTTTAATCCATCCGTAGTACCAAGTGACAGAGCATCCAAAAAATTATCTCCTAATTTTTCTTTTGGGATATTTAGGTCCTTGTTTACCAATTGACCCACCGTTTGGGGAAACATGATCTTTGAAACTACGATAGCTGCCGGTGCACTCATAATAGACTGACTCAGCATATGCATCGCGAAAAAATTCTGCTGCGCTTCATCGTTTCCTCCTAAAAACCCGACATAGGCCGCTAATACACTGCCGGCCGTATTGGCCATACCGCCTACCATAATACAAAGCATTTCGCTGCGGGTCAGCTTCTCAAGGTAAGGCCTGATCATAAGAGGCGCTTCTGTCTGCCCGAGGAAGATATTAGCGGCAGTGGACACACTCTCTGCTCCGGAGATATTCATCTTGTTCAGCAGGTAGGCGAATACATACACTATCTTCTGAAGAATTCCCAGATAATAAAGTATAGATGACAGTGCAGCAAAGAAAATAATGTTGGGCAATACCTGCACCGCAAAAATATATCCCCAGGACCCGGAACCGTCCGCCAGGTTCTCAAACAGAAACCTGGTACCCCGCTGGCTCAGGTTAATAAGTGCTACAAAAGCGGCAGAAACCCCTTCCAGCATCATTTTAAAAATATCCGGGTTACATGTCCTGGTATAAACAGATACCGTTAAAATAGCCGCCGAAACCAGTATCCCCCATTTTACCAATTCGGTATTTCTTTTTATTAAATACTTAATTATAAAAGCGATGAGTATCACGCTGACCAGGATAGCCAGCCCGGGATTGGAAAAGATGCTGCTTTTGATGAGACCGACGAAAAATAGGGTCTGCCATATACCCAGCAATAGAAAACCCCGGGAATCAAAAGCAAACTGTCCGGATCCGGATATTACTCTTTTGGCTCGTTTTAAAATAATATAGCCCAGTATGATGCCCGTCAGTATCCAGAAAGCAGGTTGCCCGGCGATTTTTGTATTCAAGACTCCCATGGCAAACATCACCTGCGCGAATATCCCTATGCCAACCAGTTTCCAGTTAATAGCACGTTTATTATTACTCAGGAGGTAGCATACAAGAACAAGGAAGATCATGCCGAGTGAGCCACGGGCAATAAGTTCTAGCTGAGTGTTCATGAAGCCGGTAGTTTATATAGCAATATACAACTTTGAGTACTGGAGCGAAAAAAACACTAAAAATGATTATCTGTAAAAATCAAATAAGGCTGTCTTATCAGACAGCCTTATTTGGTATAGATCTAATCCTGTCCGGATACTATTGTTTTATCACCTGGGCTACTTTTTTGTATTTGCCATCTACTATTACATTCACTATGTATATACCTTTTGGCAGATTGGATACATCAAAAGTTTGATTGATCAGTCCAGGCGTATCTTTCATGAATTCTTTCTGCATCAGTAAAGTACCTGTCATTGAGTACACCTGCAGGCTCGTTTTTCCTGTTACTTTTCCATCAATCCAAACACTCATAGTATTGACTACCGGGTTGGGGTTGATTTTCACAGTAAGATCGTTGGCAGGAAGGCTGTCGTCAGTCACTCCTGTTGCTTCCGGCTCTTGGCTGTTGGATTTTCGCCCAGAAGTGGCCGGATTCACTTGTACTGAAACATATGCATAGGCAGTGCTCTGCAAATTGCTGGTAACCTTCAACTCATACACATAAGTACCTGCTATGGTCAG
>JAHBTK010000006.1 GCA_019638625.1 Chitinophagaceae bacterium | reverse complement strand
TCATTCATTGAGCAACGCTCCAGGTGGGCAGCCAATGCCTACGAGGGTGCCTTCCGGTCAGGAAATGCTATTGAGCAATGCGACCACATTGCTGAATACATCTTATTTGAAGGGCTGCATTTCTCCCCATTCGACACCGTATTCCAGGTGGTTTGTAATGAGTTCGATACGATTATGGCGGATGAAGAACTCCGGCCTTTTACCTTAAAGATGTTATCTGTATGCAGTTCGCTGTTCGCGAACTACGAACTGACGGATGATTTTGCTTACAGCGAAGCATACGACCTGCTCTACACCGAAATAACCGGGACCATAGCAATCTGGATCGAGGAAAATGGCCTTTAGTAAGCGTCAACATCTCCAATGGAATATTGATGCCCTGCAAATAGCTTTTAAACTGGAAAAGGAGAAACGCAACGCTACCCAGGGGGAACGGCTGCTAATGAAGCAATACAGTGGATTTGGCGGTCTTAAATTCGTGCTTAATCCCGTAGAAACCCCCACAGATATAAAGCAATGGGCGGAATACGACCGGGGACTCTTTGAAATGACACGGGACCTGCACCAGGTGCTCAAAGAAAATGCCGGTAATGAAAAACAATACAAGCGATATGTGGACAGTATGCGGGGTTCGGTACTGTCCGCCTTTTATACCCCACCGGAAATCATTCATACACTCTCCGATGTGTTTACAGAAAACGGCGTAGAAATCCGGCATTTTCTTGAACCGTCTGCGGGCGCTGGTGCATTTGTCGATCCATTTGCTGACAAAGGTATTGGCCATGTTACAGCTTATGAGAAAGACCTGCTTACGGGTAAAGTGCTGGAGCAACTCTATCCAGACAGGGATATCCGTATCAAAGGTTTTGAAGAGCTACCGGAAAGTGAGCTGGGCCGTTACGATGTAGTTGCCAGCAATATTCCATTTGGCACCAGTTCGGTTTTTGACCTTTCCTATTCAAGGGGACAAGATCCGGCAAGGGTTCAGGCTGCCCGCAGCATTCACAACTACTTTTTCCTAAAGGCGACCGATGCGCTAAGAAATGGTGGCATCCTGGCTTTCATTACCTCGCAAGGCGTATTGGATAGCCCTGCCAACCAGCCCATACGGGAAGCGCTGATGAAGGAGCATAACCTCATTTCAGTAGTCAGACTTCCCAACAACCTGTTTACCGATCATGCAGGCACCGAAGTGGGCAGCGATCTTATTGTTCTTCAGAAAAACACAGGCAAACAGGTGCTTTCTGAAATGGAAAAAGACTTTTGCCGCTCATTGGAAACAAAGAACAAAACCAACACTAATGCGCTGGTTTTGTACACGGGCCGCGTTGTTTTCAATGAGATCATCGAATCTACCGACCTGTATGGTAAACCCTATACGGTGTTCGTGCATAACGGAGGCGTTAACGGTATTGCAAAGGATGCAAAGGAAATACTGAACGAAGATTTCAGGGATCATCTGGACCTGAACCTTTACAAAGGAATTTCACCCGAAACGCCTGTTGTGCAGCCAGGAATGGCATCCGCACCTCAACCGCCAGCTAATGGCATTGTTACGGAGAGAACGCAAGCTCCTGATACACCTGTTCATTCATCTCCGACAGGCAACCGTGCTTCAGATCAGCTACAGGAAAATACGATAATTAAGGCCGATGATGCAGCGCCACAGGAGCAGGTACAATTAAGCCTTTTCAATCTTTTTGGCAGTACGCCGCAGGCCAGCGTTGTAGCTGCTCCTGCAACAACGGCAAAAAGGAAAAATACGGCTAAAAAGACCGCACAAAGAAGGCAACCTGGGCTATTTGATAACATTCCCATACGGTCGGCAAAACCGTTCAATAATACAGCCGCACCATCACCAAAAACGAACGGCAATACCGTTGGACTGGGAGATCTTTTTTCTGCTATTAATATCAACAATGACGGCGCACTTGAAAAGTCAAAACCAGTTGAGCAGGCTGCCGTATCAAAAGCAATTCCTGATCCGGCCCCGTATAACGGCAAAGTGCAGGCATTCCATAAGGATGACTGCCTCGCAACGGAAAATGGCTATGTAGGCTATCTAAGGAATATCAATGCGGCTAAAGGTTCCGCAGTTTTCCATCCTTTAGCACTGGCCCCGCTTCAAAAAGCAAGGACAGAAGCCTACATACAGCTAAGGGATGCTTATCAGCTCCTTTATAACAATGAAGCGACGCTTCGGGCCGAACATAAGGCAGAAAGGGAAACACTGAATACGCTCTATGATGCTTTTGTGAAAAGGTACGGCAACCTGAACAGCGCCGATAATATTAAGGTGATTAAAACCGATAGCGCAGGAAAAGAAATGCCGTACCTGGAGCGTGTGGTGGGTGGTGTGGTACATAAAGCAGATATATTCCATCGGCCCGTCAGTTTCTCCACCGCAACGCTTGCTACCGACAATCCCGATGAAGCATTAACTGCATCGCTTAACAAATACGGGGCTGTCAATATCAACTATATGGCAGGGATCAGCGGCATGTCCAAAGAAGACCTGAAGAACGCGCTACATGGCCGGATCTTTTACAACCCACTGGAAAAGGAATATGAGATCGCTGAAAAATGGGTATCGGGCAATGTGGTTGAGAAAGCGGGAAAGGTTATGGAATATCTTTCCAGCCAACCGGATGATAAAGAAGTTACCCAAAGCCTTAAAGCACTTGAAGAGGCCAGACCCCGCCGTATTGAATTTGAAGAGTTGGATTTTAACCTCGGTGAACGCTGGATACCTACCGGTATCTACAACCGTTTTGCCTCACACCTGTTCGATACCGAAGTACGCATTCACTATACCGAAAACACGGATGATTTTTCTATCCATTGTGATAGCAGGAATATTCACATCACAGAAAAATATGCCATCAAATCGCAAAGCCGTACCTATGATGGCATTGCTCTATTTAAACATGCGCTGGTCAACACCACGCCAGATATTACCAGAAAAGAGACAATAGGCGACAGGGAAGTAAAGGTGCGGGACATGGAAGCCATCCAGATGGCGAATACCAAGATCGACGAGATGCGCAAAGCATTTACGGATTGGCTCTATGCGCAGAACGATGAGTTCAAACAACGCCTTACCGACAGGTACAACGATACCTTTAACTGTTTCGTCCGACCGCAATATAACGGTAGCCACCAGGATTTTCCGGGGCTGGATCGCAGGGCGCTTGGTATCGAGGACCTTTATCCCAGCCAGAAGGATGCTGTATGGATGATCAAGCTCAACGGCGGAGCCATCTGCGACCATGAAGTAGGTGCCGGTAAAACGCTTATCATGTGTACTGCCGCACAGGAAATGAAGCGGCTGGGGTTGGCGCATAAGCCGATGATCATCGGGTTAAAAGCCAATGTGCACGAGATAGCCGAAACCTACCGAAAAGCCTATCCCCATGCCAAAATATTATATCCCGGCAAGGAAGATTTTACACCGCAAAAGCGCCTGCGCATCTTCGGTGATATCAAAAACAATGATTGGGACTGTATCATATTAACCCATGATCAATTTGGTATGATACCCCAATCACCCGAATTGCAAAAGGAGATACTGCAAGCGGAACTGGATAGCGTAGAGGAAAACCTCGATGCACTGAAGGCGCAGGGCAAGGAGGTTTCGCGGGCAATGCTGAAAGGTGTTGTACTGCGTAAACAAAACCTGGAGGTGAAGCTCAAAACATTGGAACACGACATCGAAAACCGCAAGGATGATGTAGTGGACTTTAAAATGATGGGCATTGACCATGTATTTGTGGACGAAAGCCACCGTTTTAAAAACCTCATGTTTAATACCAGGCATGAGCGTGTGGCCGGGTTGGGCAATATGGCCGGCAGCCAAAAGGCAATGAACATGCTGTTTGCCATCCGTACCATACAGGAGCGCACAGGTAAGGACCTCGGTGCTACCTTTCTTTCGGGAACCACCATCAGCAATTCGCTTACAGAGCTGTACCTGCTGTTTAAATACCTGCGCCCGCAGGCAATGGAAAAACAGGGCATTTCCTGCTTTGATGCCTGGGCAGCCATTTATGCCCGCAAAACGACAGATTACGAGTTTTCGGTCGCTAATAATATCGTATCAAAAGAACGTTTCCGCTTTTTTATCAAAGTACCGGAGCTGGCGCAGTTCTACTCGGAAATAACGGACTACCGCACGGCAAAGGATATTGGTATTGACCGGCCCGAAAAGAACGAGGTATTATACCACATACCGCCTACGCCGGATCAGGAGGTCTTTATCAAAAAGCTGATGGAGTTTGCCAAAACCGGTAATGCAGAACTGTTGGGCAGACCTCCTTTAAGCGAAAGTGAGGAAAAAGCGAAGATGCTGATCGCAACGGACTATGCCCGTAAAATGTCGCTGGACATGCGGATGATCAGCGGAAAGTATGGCGACCATCCTGATAACAAGGCATCGCATTGCGCGGCTAATATTGCCAAATATTATAACAGGTTCCACGCACAAAAAGGAACACAGTTTGTTTTCTCCGATCTCGGCACCTATAAGCCCGGTGAGTGGAATGTCTATTCTGAAATAAAGCGCAAGCTGGTGCAGGAGCACGGCATCCCCGCACACGAAATGCGATTTATACAGGAAGCGAAAAATGAAAAGCAGCGCAAGGAGCTTATACAGGCAGTTAATGAAGGAAAGATCAGGGTACTGTTCGGTTCCACCGAAATGCTCGGTACGGGGGTTAATGCGCAAAAGCGTGCCGTAGCTGTTCACCACCTGGATATTCCCTGGAGGCCAAGCGATCTTGCGCAACGGGACGGCAGGGCGATCCGCAAGGGTAATGAAATTGCGAAGTTCTTTGCCGACAACAAAGTAGATATTTTCATTTATGCGGTAGAAAAATCGCTGGACAGCTATAAATTCAATACGCTGTACAATAAGCAGGTATTCATTGACCAGCTAAAAACCAACAGCCTGGGCAAACGTACCATTGATGAAGGCGCAATGGATGAAAAAACGGGAATGAATTTCTCGGAATATGTAGCCATACTTTCAGGCAATACAGATCTGCTGGAAAAAGCCAAACTGGAAAAGCAGATCGCCGGTCTGGAAAGTGAGCGGCAGGCATTCAATCGCTCTAAGTTTTCTTCCAAATACAAGCTGGAAGATATTACGGCCACATTGGAAAGTACACAAGCACGACTGGATCGGATGACACTTGATTGGGAAAACCTGCAAAAACGGATAGAAAAAAACAAAGATGGTGAGATACTCAACCCGATACAGTTAACAGGTTTACCGCCCAATGCAGATATTAAACAGATAGGTGCAAAACTCAACCAGCTTTCCGAAAAAGCCCGTACCGGTGGGCAGTATGAGGAAATCGGTTCGCTGTATGGCTTTACATTACTGGTGAAAACAGAAGTTACAGAAAAGGACAGCACTACCCTCGAAAGGGATAATCGTTTCTTTATCCAGGGTGAAGGCGGTATCAAATATACCTACAATAATGGACGGATGGCAACCGATGCGAAAACCGCATCGCTCAATTTCCTGAATGCGCTTGAAAAAATACAAGGTATTGTAGAGCAGGAACAAAAGAAAATTGCCGGATTGCAGAAAGACCTGCCCGTGCTTCAGGAAGTGGTCAACGGTACGTGGAAAAAAGAAAATGCACTGGCCGAGCTGAAAACAGAATTAGCTGCGCTGGATAGAAAGATACTGTTATCTATAAAGCCGGAGGCTGAAGGGAAACCAACAGATCCGGTTGAAAAGCAAACACCGGTTCCAGATACTCCGGAAGTGGCAGCCTATCTGAAAGGTGCTCATGTACCGCGTGGCGCATTGTAATGATAATCAATATTTTGTTGGTTCAAGCATAGACAAAACCCTGTTCAATCTTTCCCAACTTGGGTTTTTTATTCCTAACAAAGTTTAAAATTTGTAACATCTGTTACATTTCATCTTAATGTGAGAACCTGTTGATATCAAATGGAATGTAACAGTGAACGGTGTCGAATATCATGTAATATTTACAGAAACCAGATAGCCTATGAAAATACCTTACCTATTAAAATTTAAGGAGGAGAACCTAATAAGATTGCAGCAGCATTCCAAACTTCCCGACTGGTGTAAATACCCGTTGCATTTTGCCCTGGAACAGCGTTATTTTAAACTGCCTCAAATAGAGCTACTCAGCCAGCAATTAAACCAGCAATCGTTTTTTATAGATCTGGTTCAAATCAACGCAAAAGAACCTGTTTACATCCCTTTCGATATAAACGACAGGCAACTGTACCTGTACTTTATGTTCAAAGGCCGGTTACTGTACACCACAGGCGACTACCGGCCTATTATTCGTACGCAGCCCAATACTTTTTTAATGTCGTATTATGACACGGGAAGTTACTTTGCGTATGCCCCGGAAGGAATACATATAGCCCTTGTGGTAAGCATACTGCCGGAATGGATTGAAAGTATGTACCAGGAATATCATAACCTGCAAGACATCCTGCATCGCTTTAAAAATGAGAGCAGGACATACGACACCATGTATCAATGCCGGATGGATAGGAAGATACACCGATGGCTGTATAAAATTTACAGCTACTCACAGGCAAATATTGGTGCTATAGACGGCAACCTGCGCAAGTACATCAGTTACGTGCTGGAGTACTACGACCATGCGCTCCGGGAGCAGAACGACGACCTGGCTTATAAGATAAAAGCATATATACAGGATCACTACTGCGATGTGGGACTGACCGTAAAATTTCTTGCAGATCATTTCTTCCTCACCGAACGTACGCTTCTGAACCTTTTTAAGCGGCAATACAATATGAGTGTGCAGGAGTTTTACACGGAGTTGCGCATGGGCCATGCCCTGCTTCAGATGCAGCAAAAAGGCATTGGCATAAAAGATGTTTATATGGAGGTGGGATATACTGATGAGCGCACTTTTCGCTCGGCCCTGGAGCGCTATCTTAAACGGCGGTAACAGCATTATACACCGATTGTTAAAATCGGAAAGTTTTCAACACAAACCTGCTCAATTTTTACCGATTTTGACTTTCCAACGCTAAGGGCATTGCTGAACTTTGTCTTAACAATAAAGGTGAAAACCCTACTAATGACCAAGGACTATGAACAGCAGGTTACCACAGCGGAAAAGACGGTCGGTTGCATTCAAAATTATAATGCTTCTTTTATTGATTTTATGGATACCCATAGTTATTGATAAACTTACAGATTTTGATTCTTTCAAAAGTGGCATTTTTAATCAACCTTTTTCTGATAGCCTGGGCAATGTACTGATCTACACATTGCCGGTATTGGAAAGCGCTACCATTATTTCCCTGATCTACGAAGGCTGGCGCAAAGTCGGTCTGATCCTATCCACAATGTTGATGGCTGCCTTTACAGGATATGTGGGCATTGCGCTTTTAGGAGCCTGGGAAAAGCTACCTTGCGGCTGCGGATCGGTCATCAGTGGTATGAGCTGGAAACAACATTTCTTTTTCAATCTATTCTATTTGATCCTGAGTTTATCAGGACTTTACCTGTGGCAAAAATTACGAAGCGGTGACGCGGGAAGCGAAGCTGCCGAGGGCGTGTCGGCCAAAAGACATATAAAACAATATTCTTTAACTTCTAAATTGTAAGAAGATGAAAAAATTAAAATTAAACCTGTTTATGGCAGCTGCTTTAGCGATTGCGGCTGTAACCATGTCGTTTAAAATGGTAGCTGATCCCACAACCTACCATTATGTAAGTAACAGTACAGCGGCTGGGGCATTTGCTACTGTTTCTAATTGGGCTGAAGGTGAAGGGGATTGCGGACCGACTGGCAACAAGCCTTGTGATATTGAAGTCCCTGACGGATCAAGTCTTTCGGCTGAATTGGCAGGTAAGAACAATGCACAAGTTCTTGCTATAAATCCAAGTTCAAGGAGGAATTAATAGCAGAAGCTCCATTAATTAACAAGGACTATATCTTCTAAAATAGATGGTCCTTGTTTTTTTTTAACTATCTCGGGTTTTGCTGAATACTTCCAATTTCGATTACATTTTCTGGAATAGCGATAGCATAACGCAAATCATTAGGAGGCAGCGTAAAGACTTGACCATTTACAGTTCTTGTAAGTGTGATGTTTGCACCATCCCTGTTTAATCTTTTAAGATCTGCCCAACGCAAACCACGCATCACTAATTCCTTTCGTCTTTCATTCAGAATTGTTTTCAGTGCAATTTCATTGTTGGAGAAAGTTTGAGGAATAAATTCACTTGCTTTCCATCGCTTTACCAAAAGCTGATTTAACGCATTTGCAGCTTTGGATAAATCCCCTAAGCGGGCATTACATTCTGAAATAGTTAAAAGTAGTTCCGCAGGTGTTGGACTATTTGTTAAACCAGAAGTGCCGAGATGCGCTCCTTTGAAGAAATAAGAGCCATCGTTATTATCGCCAAAATAAATAACTTTCCTTAAATCTTCATTATCATATATATTGTATAGAGTAGGGTCTATTTTGGCCATCGACTGATCTAATTGGTCGGTATAAAGCATAACAGACCATAACATCATTTCTTGGCTAACATTGTTTACTGTAGGTATTGGAAAATCGCTGTTTGGATCTAATGTGTTAAAATCTATTAATTGAGAATTGGTGTTTCTAAGTGCATTCTCCGCATTCTGCAAGGCTTTTTCATACTCCCCCATAAATAAATAAGTTCTTGCTAATAGGCTATAAGCCGTAGCCTTTACTGGAAGAGTGGCTGATGGTTGATCGATTGGTAATAGTGCAACAGCATTTGTAAGATCGTTAATAATCAAATCGTATGTTGCTTGTACTGATGATCTTACTGAAGGAATATTCATGTCCGGATCTAAACGAAGTACCATCCCTAAGTCGGTATTGGCGCTTTGTTTGTTATATGCAGATGCCCATATTTGTACTCCGTCTAAATAATGGGCTGCCCTAAATACTAATGCCTGACCCTTAATGTTATCTGCTTTGACCCCTGTTAAATTATTATCTTCCAGCCCTTGTAGCACAGAATTACAAACATAGATAGGTTTATAGCAATTATACCACTCATCACCTGCTGAGGACAATGGACGAGATACAAAGTCGGGTCGCCAGGTATATAATCTTTTATCGCTCTCATAGTATAGCGAATTAAAATTATCATCCGTAAGATAATAATCATCCGAACTTACCTCGCCAGACGCAATAAAATCAATATTCAGGTTTCCGTAACTATTAAGCAACGCCTGAAAGTCTTCAACCGTAGTTGGAATAGAAAGAGCTTGATCAGATTTTTTTTCAAGGAATTTCTCGCATCCTGAAAACAATAAAAACATAAATGATAAAAGGATTGCGCTTTGGATTTTTTTTTTCATTGTGTTATTCTTTAAAGTTTTGTCCTAACGCCAATAGCGTAGTTTCTCGCTGTTACAAGATTGTTAGCGCCGATATTAAAATCAGGGTCGATGCCTGCTTTATTAGCTTTCCATAATAAACCAAGATTATTTGCATTGAAATATATCTGTATGCCTTTAATAACTCTTCTTGTTTTTGGCATTTCGAAGTCGTAAGCAAGATTGATATATTGAAGACGTATATGATCGCCTTTCTCAACCAAAGCACTGGAGCCAGTATAAAAAGCGTCTCTATTATAATCTGTTGAATAGGGATTTACGGGAACAATGGTATATGCTTCATCTCCCGGTTTTTGCCAACGTAACCCATAGTCAGAGTGTCCACGCCAATCACTGAATAAATCGGTATAATTGACGGAATTTCGTCGGAACCAATAGCCGAATTTAAAACTGATGCCTACCTGTAAATTAAAATTTCTATAAGACACCGAGTTAATTAAGGAACCGAATTTGGTTGGAATGGCTGATCCATAATATTTTAAATCTTCCACCTTTGTGCCAGTACCAGTTATTAAGGTATAATCTTTACTGATTTCCCCATTTAAGTACCCCCGAGATTCTCCTGTATTTGGGTCAAGCCCGGCCCATTTATAAGCATAGATAGCATACACGGGTTTGCCTTTAATACCGGATATAGGTACGTCTGATGTGGAAATATATCCGCTTGCGAGTGTACGTTCTATCTGATATTCGATTATTTGATCTTTATAAAGGCTGAAGTTCAATATAGTTTGCCATTTAAAGGTGCGATTTATATTAAAGCTTTTTAATTGAATATCCCATCCATTACCTTTCATGCTCGCTACATTCCTTATCATGTATGGATCAACTCCCGTCGTGTAGTCAAGTGGGGCAATTCCAAACAGGTTTTCACCTTTTTTACGATAGTATTCGATTGATCCTGCTATTCTGTCGTTTTTTGTGTGAAAATCAACCGCAAGATTTAGCATCTTAGAAGTTTCCCATTTTAGACGTGGATTATAGTAGTTACTAAACCAAGCCATAGGATTTCCGTTAAAAACAGAATTATTGGAGGAATAGGTGATAGTGTTGACTGCAACCATTGCGGGATTAACATTACCGCTAAACCCGTAAGTAGCCCGGAGATTGAGGTAAGGTAAAAAGTCAATGGAATAGAACTTTTCATTTGATAATTTCCATGCAACCCCTACCGACCAAAAAGGGTTCCACTGATCGTTGGTTTTTAGACCAAAAAGATTGGAGGCATCCCGCCGGGCGCTCGCTGAAAGTGTATATCTGTTATCAAAAGTGTAGGCGGTATTGGCAAAATAAGAAACAAATCGCGTTGTTCTTTCATTTAAAGATTGATTCCGTTGTATGAACGAGTTCCTCTTTGTAATGAAGTTTGGGTAAGCTCTTGTATAATCTACGCCTGCGGTAGTGAGGTTATTGGGATTATAGCCATAGAAACGTTCTTGATAACCACTTGTATTTGCTGAACGAAGTTCCAATCCGGCTATCGCCGTTATGCTATGTTTGCCATAAATATTATCAAAACTTAGTTGCCCGCGTAGATTATTCGCGTTTAGAATATTATTTGATTTATTTAATATGCCACCTGTTGGCACAATAAAAACCGTATTTCCATTTACAATTTGGGTAAAACGATTAATGTAATCTCTTGCCATATAGCTGTTTACATCGGCAATATTGGAGTTTAATCCAAATTGCCTTTCGTATTGATAATTTGCGGTAGCATTAAGTCCTTTTATAATTTGGTAATCGAGTGCTGCTGTTGCTAATATATCAGAGATTTTGTTGTTTGATGTCTGATATTTCCAGTCTGTAAGAGGGTAATAATTCCAATCGAGCAATTTGCCACTTCCCGCAGTATCGAGATAACTTTGATTATAGTTTTTGGCAACTGGAACAGCATTTCCACGTGTATCTGCCATTTGCATATAAGGTACAAATACATTACCTTTCATAGATACATTATTATATCCGTATCTTCCTGATTTATTTTGGGCTTGAGTGTAATACAAGCTGGTAGTAATGGAAATCTGTTTTATCGGGCGATAAGTATTTAGAAAACGGAGGTTAACACGTTGGTAAGTGCTCCCCAAATTATCCTTATTGTGGTCGTATCCTACTGAAGATGTCCAGGAAAACTTTTCTCCTCCGCCCTGCGCACTTAAAAAATATTGTTGGTTGACCGATGGCTTGTACATATACTGATTAAACTGATCTCTTGCATCCACGATTCTCCATGCATTAATCTGTTGCTGTGCCTGTTCCTCTGTAATTGTTCCGTTTCTCACTTTATTCAATAAGTCCACCATAGGACTAATCACCGGACGGCTTGTAGAATTGATTTGGCTGTTGTAAAAACCCCGGTTGAACAGCTCTTGCTCCATTTCAATATAGTCACCGGATGCCATCTGACGGATATAACCTAAATCCGGCTTTGCACCGATGGTAAGATTGGAATTGAACGATAAGGTAATTGGTTGATTAAAACGTCCGCTCTTTGTGGTGATAACAATAACACCATTTGCTGCTCTTGCACCCCAAATGCTGGAAGCCGATGCGTCTTTGAGGATAGTAATATTCGCAACAATATTGGGATTGATATTGGTAATATCACCATCAAACGGGAAATTATCTATAATAACTAATGGATCTTTCGGGCCACTGATCGTACTTAAACCCCGTATCATCATTTGTGGTACTCCCTGCCTTCCGTTATCCATTACTATGCTATTAGCAATGGCAGGAAGCCTTGAAAGAATGTCAGTGCCTACCTGTTGATTAAACAGTTCGTTACTTACTGTGGCAAATGAACCTGTTGCCCGTTCTTTGGGAATTTTCTGATATCCGGTTGATATGATTTCCACTTCATCTAATAGACGTGAGGATGTTTGCAGGAAGATGTTTAAAGTATCTCGCTGCGGTAAGACAACTGTTATCATTGTTGGTTCATAACCTACATGATTAACAACTACTACAGCAGTATTTACATTTAGGGCAATTTGAATGGTGAAATGTCCCTTATTGTTGGTGCTTACCGTTCTATCGGCTCCTTGCAGAGATACACTGGCTCCCTCGATAGGCAAGCTATCATTAAGGGAAATAACCCTGCCTGTGATGTGCTGTTGCGCATACAAGGAAACCGAAACCGTAAGCCATGTTATAATAAGTATAAAAGATTTCATTCATCAATTAAGTTATATTGTAAAAAAATGGAAGCAGCTATTTGTCTTTCAAGACGAACATATTGAGGCTTCTTTGTGCGGGCAGAAGATCAAGGTCATATTTTTTAAGCTCTTTTTTAAAACTGGCTAAATCCTTGACGCCAGAAACTTCGATATCTACGTTCTCGGTATAGCCAGTTTCATCTACTATCGGCAGCTTGATAGGTGTGCCATCGCTAACCATGTTTATCATCACACTAAGTTTATGATTGCTTAGAATCGAAGGAGAAGCTGGAAACGTACAGTTTGGCACTCCACCTTTGCTTTTAATCCTATCTTTTTGGGAAGTTCTGATAAGAACAAGACAATTCACCATTCGCTTTTCGATGGTGCCGGTATAATCAGAATACCTGTTAAGGTCTTCGAGCATATAATAGAACAGACTATCTGCTTCGGTCTTAGGGACGACAAGTTCATAACTATATAGGTTAGTTGTCTCAAAAGTACTGTCAGGTTTAAGTATCCAATTCAATAACGACGGATCTTTTACCTCTATAATGGCCCTTGATATATTAAACTGTTCTCCGTTATTGTCAAACAGTTGATAAATTATAGGATAATAGATGTCCATCATGGGTAGGTTGGTCATTTGTCTTCTATATATCTTTCCCTGCTTGTTCTTTTTTAAATTCCCACCACCTTTCAACCCTGGATAATAGCCTTTGAAAAAAATGGAATAGGTTTTTAAAATCATACTATCATTAAAATATTCTGAAAGGAACAACGGTCTGTTTCGGTCAATATCAATCTTACTAACCATTTGTATTTTTTGATCATCCAAAACTGCCTGTATATTCTTTTGGGTTAAATCATCTCCCTGCGTTGTGTTAAGCACTTTTCCTTTTGGATTTATCCATGCTATATGTGGCACACTGATATGTGGGAAATACTTTAAAAGAAGACTGTCATTAATCACCGAGTTAACATAGGTGTGTTCTTTCCCTGCTCCGGTTTTAAAAAACCTGGTTATTTTGTCCGAGTCCTCCTGTGTTACTGCAAGCACTTTTATTTTGTCGCCAAACTCGTTTTGCAACGCATGTAGTTTTGGAAAATTCCTGATACAAGGCACGCACCACGTATTCCAAAAATCCAGTATGATCAGCTTATCCTTATACTCGCTTAGGGTAATGGTTTTCTTGCCCTGGGGATGGTTTACTACCTGCAAGGGAAGGCTCCAGAGTTCATCAGGGATCTTATCGCCTATAGCAAGCGGCATTGGCTTAAATGTGTTAGCAGCCTTAGCAGAAGCCACTTGCGCGTGGCTCTGCTGTTGGGCGGCTGCATACATGAGAAAAACCAGTAGAAAAAAATACCTGCCGGTTATGCTCACAATCCTACCACACGTTCCCAGTGCTAAACGGCGGCATGGGGGTATAAATGTCTTGTTACGTAATAACACGCTCATCTTTAATTTTGGTAATACGGTGAAAGAAAAAAGGTAAATAGGCAGTTATTGCAAGCGTGCTACACCGGGCTTTTGATAATGATACGCAAGCTAAACTCCTTGGAGAAGAACAATACAACAGCCTTGCCTTGCCCGGATATGGGAAAGCAGCCACATTGTTTATACTTGTTAGTCTTTCTTCTCATTTTGGTCATTGCTCTACAAATATTGTTTATCTGCCTGCCTTTGAGAAGCAAATAGGTTCTCGAATCGGAAGAATTTGTTCCGTATTGGAAGTTTTACTATATTTGAATAAATAATAAGCATTGAAATATGAAAATTGGGAATAACATCAGTCAGATGAGAATCGCTCAAAAGATCGAAAAGAGTTTTATGGCGCAAGAGTTAAACATTGCCTTGGAAGAATACGAAGCAATCGAAAGGGATGAGCGAGATATAACACTCTCCATGCTTGAGGCGATAGCGCGCTTGTTATCGCTGGATGTTGCCGATTTGATTATGCTCAATAAGCCTGTTACCGGAATCAGGAATTTCTTCTTTAACCACAATGGAAATTCTGGAGTTAATATTCATGTACAGGGAATAGACCAGGAGAAAATCAGACAGGCGTACAAAGAACTTTACGCTGAAGAATTAAACAGAATACCAAAGCTGGAAAAGCTTTTGCGGCAAAATAATATTGATTTTGATTTTTGAAATCACCTTGTTTATGAGAATCGGAGATAACATAAGAGAAATTCGAGAAGTTGAAAAGAACTTTAAGAGAAGTTATGTTGCCGACCAGTTGAATCTTTCTACAAGGGCTTATGCTAATATTGAGAATAACGTCACTGACATTTCAGTTAATAGATTGCAGGAGATTGCTGATATATTCGAGTGTAGCCCGCTATACATTCTCAACTACAAAAGCTCAAAAAAAGAATTTTTCAATTATTTTCATAACGCCAAAGGAAACGAAGGAATAAATATCATGCACCAGGGAGGTAATGCAGCGCTTGTTAATAGAGAAACGATAAATAAGGAAGCGCTGAACAAGGAAAAGATATACGAATTGCAGCAGGAATTATTAGAAAGCGAACGTAAACGGATTATGCTCTTAGAAGCCCTGCTCAAAAAAAACAATATTGACTTTTAACTGAAAAAATCTGTTATGAAAATTGGAGATAACATTCGCGAGATAAGAGAAAAAGAAAAAAAGCTATCAAAAGAAGATGTGGCAAAAGCCTTGGGAATTACTTCCAAAGCATATAGCAACATAGAAAACAATGTAGCAGACGTTAGCGTTTCAAGGTTGTACGAGTTGGCTGATATCTTCGGCGTTGCTCCCGAATACATTCTCAACTACCAGGAGAAATCATCTTTTACCAATCATTTCAATAATTACGAGGGTAATAAGGGAATAAACATTATGTATCAGGGATGTTCTACTGACCAGATAAAAAACATCGAGGAGCAAATAAAAAAAAGCAAGCAGGAGGCCAGCCGCTTGCAGGCAAAAACGAGGAATAACTAATAGAAATAATGGAAAAATTATTTGAGCGTAACAATATCGGGTATCAGCTTTTTGTGGATGAAGATGGACAGGACATACATTTTGCCTATACGGATAAGCTGCTTGCTCTGAATGTGCTTATTGAGTTTTACACAGCCGTTACCGATGGCAGTGAAGAGAACTACGAAGAGGAAACGGTGGTTGCTGCAATAACATACACCGAAAAATGCAGTTACTCATTTGCGCTCTTTCATAGCACAAATGTAATAGGCCCATTGCTGTTGTACAGAATTGTAGCGGATGCCGTTCACTTTATCGAACAATCCGGTAAAACCAGTTTACTTGAAGATCTGGCGGAAATTTCAACCGGTGGCACTACCTCCGATGTGATGGATAACAAGGCGGATCGAAAAAGAGTTTATGATAGCGATGTTTGGAGGTTTACTTCGGTACTGGATTTGATTAAACAAAAACGGTAGCGGTAAATTGTACATTTACAAGCCGGTGTAAGGGTGAATTATAACTAATTTTTATTTATCGGATGCAGGAGTTTATTAGCGACATAAAACGCATATTGGATGAGGCAAGGCAAAAGGCGTATAGTGCTACGGCTTTTGCTATGACGGAAGGGTTCTGGCTTATAGGCAAACGAATTGTGGAAGAGGAACAGCAGGGCGCTGACAGGGCGGCTTATGGCAAGGAGATCTTGAATAACCTCGCCACTGCATTAGGCAAGGGTTTTAGTGCCAGAACGCTGAGAGATTACAGGCAGTTTTATCTCACTTTTACAAATCGGGACGATTTGGCACACCTGTGTGCCAAATTAAACTGGTCGCATATCCGACTGATTATGAGGGTTTCAGATAAAAACGCCCGCGATTATTACCTCAAAGAAGCGACCGATAATAATTGGGCAGTGCGTACACTGGAGCGAAACATCAATACCCTTTATTACCAGCGCCTTTTATCCTCCCAAATGCAGGATGCTATGAAGTATGAAATGCAGGAGAAAACAAGCGCTTTTCAGCAGGATAAGAACGAGTTTATCCGCAACCCTGCGGTATTGGAGTTTTTGAATATTCCAACCAATTACGCCCATACAGAACAGCAGTTGGAGCAGGCGCTTATTGATAACCTGCAACATTTTTTACTGGAGCTGGGTAAGGGTTTTGCATTTGTGGCAAGGCAGAAATACATCCGCACAGAAACAACCGATTTCTTTATTGACCTGGTGTTTTACAATTTTATTTTAAAGTGCTTTGTGATCATAGAACTGAAGACAGATAAAATAACCCACCAGGATATCGGGCAATTGGATATGTATGTAAGGATGTTTGATGACCTGGAAAAACGGGAAGGCGACAATCCCACCATCGGCATACTGTTATGTACCGAAACAGATCGCACCATTGCAAAATATTCTGTACTGCATGAAAACAAACAATTATTTGCCAGCAAGTATCTGGCTTATTTACCTACCGAAGAAGAATTGATAGCGGAGATAGAACGTGAAAAGCAACTGATTAAACAACGCTCGGAAAAGTAGTTGAGTTTTATTACAAACCGGTGAGATTATGACAGAAGATCTTTTCATAGAAGAACAACGGAAGGCAATAAAAGCACTGTCTGAGGCGCTCAAAAAATGCCAGGCATCGGAAATTCATATTGCCAATATTACAGACTATAAAATATTTGAAACGGCAGATGCTGAGGGCAAGCCGTTCATTTCTTTATTTTGAGCAAGCCCGATAGTATGAAATGCGAAATAAGGCTACCGGCGGATTTTAAGGAGTACCAGGGAGATGTAGTTGTCTCCAATCTTGACGACTCAATTAACCCGGAAATAGAGGCGGCAATAAAAAACAAGCCCTTGTTTTCCCGCTATGCTGCTTACCATTTTAACGGTATTATTTGGTGGAATGACAAATTAGGATACTGGTGCGGGGAAGTATGGGTGTTAAGACAATATGTAGCTTTTTATCTCGCTGAAAATCTGTCCTTACTTGCCGACGAAATGAATTTTCATCATGGAAAAGGCGAAGGGCCGAACCTGAGCAATATACCAGGATATTTTGATAAGAGGTAATAATACTGGTCCGTCCATTAGCCACAATGCTGTAAATCGGGGAATGAGCGTGGCGGGCATTCCGGCAACTATTTCTTATATTTATTTTTTCATAGGATAAGGTTTAAGGTTAGGGAAAGTCGTTTAGTAGCAACTCTTAAAAGCAGTTTCTTTTGATGGAAACTGCTTTTTCAATTTCAGTCAATTGGAAAAGGAAATCCCAAAGATCAATCCCCGAATGTTATCTAAGGAATTAGGGGATCTGGAAAGTAACGGGGGGTACATGAATGGTTTACGACCATACCTGTTACAGTAGAATACGAGCTCTACAAAATCGGGACGGTTGTTCAGAATATTTTAGACGTAATGAACTCTTACTCTTGTTTCACCAAATGCTGTAAATCCGGGTCGTTCATAATACGCTCCAATTCATTCTCAATAATCTGCGTACTATCCAGCTTTACCCTCCTGTAATTGTTCTCAATCTCCTGTTTCATATTATCCGCTCCGTTTTCATCTGTAAAGGACAATATCTGTGGTATTTTTTTATAAGCTTTGGTTTCGGCTGCTACCTTGTCATTATCTACTACAATTTCTGCATGAAATATTTTTTGCTCGATACGTTCATCGAAATTGTCGGAAACGGCTCCTACGAACATGCCCTGTGTTAGGGTAGAAATTTTGGAAGCCGGTATTAGGCTATCCATTTGGGTACTTATCGAAGTGGATTTATCATTTCGGTTAATGGTCATGCTCTGGCGTTTCTGCAATACCTTGCCGAAACGTTCGCTAAGGTTCTTTGCGGTTTCGCCCACTACCTGTCCGCTGAATATATTACCAACGGTATTCTGTATAACTTTGCTTTCCTTATCGCCATAATCGCGGGTCAACTGCGAATAGTCCTGGAAGCCCAAACAAACTGCCACCTTATTACTTCTGGCAGTTGCGATCAAATTATCGAGTCCTCTAAAGTAGATCGTGGGCAGCTCATCTATAATAACAGAACTCTTTAATTGCCCTTTTTTATTGATGAGTTTTACGATGCGTGAATTATACAAACCCAGCGCAGCAGAGTAGATATTTTGCCGGTCGGGATTGTTGCCTACACATAATATTTTCGGCTCTTTCGGATTGTTGATATCTAATGAGAAGTCATCACCGGTCATTACCCAATAAAGCTGCGGGCTTATCATTCTTGATAGCGGAATTTTTGCCGATGCTATCTGCCCCTGCAACTGATCCTGTGCGCCTCCCTGCCAGGCATCCATGAACGGGGACAAATAATTTTCCAGTTCAGGATAAGAAGTCAATATGGTAAATACGTCTGCGTATTTTTTATTCAGCAGTTCTATTGCGTGAGGAAACGTACAATATCTGCCGTTATCATAAATTTTTAGAAACCAGATAATGGCCGCTAAAAGAATGATTGGTGATTCCACGAAGAAATCGCCTTGCTTCTGAATCCAGGACCTGTTAAGATTGAGCATGATAGTATAAGCCGCTTCGTATGCATCCGATATGTCCGTCATAAAGTCGGGATTAAGTGGATTGCATCGATGGCTCCGGCGTGGGTCGTCAAAGTTGATGACGTAAAACCTGGGCTTTACCTTATACTTATTGGCGTGCTTTAGTAAATGATTGTAGGCAATGGTAGAAAGGTCATCGAACTTGAAGTCGTAGATATACATCGAAAAGCCCTTTTCGATGTGTTGCTTGATATAATTGTTTACGATGGCATAGCTCTTACCTGAACCCGGAGTTCCCAACACGATTGAGGCACGAAACGGATTGACCACGTTAATCCAGCCATTGTTCCATTTGCCTTTGTAATAAAACTTTGTAGGCAGATTAACCGAATATTCATTTTGCATCAACTGGATTTCCTGCTGGAAGCTCTCGTTCTCGTTATTGAAAACATCGTCCATCAGGTTGTTGCGCAGCAACCGGCTTATCCACACGCCTGCAACCATTAGGGCGATATAGCCTAATGAGGTGGTCAGTATGTAAAGCGCGGTGGCAATCTCTGCGGATAACTTTAAAAGCGGCGTGTTCAGAAAAAAGAGGATAAAACCAATGACCAATGCCGTATTGATTTTTGTCCAAGTAATCTTTTCATTCTTTACGCCTTTAGTACCCAGACAGCTTAGCGCCAGTAGCACCAATGCGAAAATTTTGGTGTAAATCGTATTTGAAAAAAAACCTGCGGTGCGGTTGAAATTGAAGAGTATTTTACCAATAACTTCCAGCGTCCACCCACGTTCACTAAAGAACCCGTAACAGAACCAATAGAAGTGCATCAATACAATGATGATGCTTACGGCCCTCATAAAAGCGATGATCTTGGCCAGTCCTCTTAAATCGTCTTCTCCCTGCATAATTCAATAAATTGAAGTGATGCAGGTAATTTAGAGGCTATGGATAGCGGGATACCGAAAGCGGTTCTCGATGGCGTTTAGTGGCAGTATTTGGCTGTAAAACTATTTCAGCTTAAATTCTCCAATCCAAAGGAAGCCAGCTTATCAATAATTGGTAGGGTATTTAAACCAAGTTTAGTTAATCTGTATTCAACTCTTGGAGGGATTTCAGGGTAAGATTTTTTGGAGACGAATTTTTTTTCTACCAAAACATTCAGTTCCTGAATCAACATCTTTTCACTGATTCCAGGAATGCATCTTTTTAATTCACCATACCGGATTACCCGGTCGTTTATCTGGAACAAAATCAGCAACGTCCATTTCCCGCCTAATATGGCTAACGATTTCCTTACGGGGCAGTTGTCATCTGACTGCTTAATTATTTTTTTATCTTTAGACATTTGAAAGTCAATAATTCTAACCTTTTAGTAAGTACATAACCAACAGGTAAGTACTTGTACAAAGGTATGTAATTCACTTATTTTGCACAATAAACTATTTAATAAAGGCATTATGACACAGGAAGAAAAAAATAAGCAAATAGCGACCGCTGCATACCAAAGGATTTTTGGAAATCTGGATATTTCGGGTGTTGATGAATATATGAGTAAGGATTTCATACAGCATAATCCTACAATTGCTGATGGTCCGCAGGGAGTAAAAGCGCTTGTTCAAATGCTTCTTTCGCAAGGAGTATCAAAGCAAAAAATAAACTTTAAGCATATTGTTTCTGAAAATGATATTGTCTTCCTTCATTCGCGTTATGAGATGGCAGGAAAGGAATGGAGGTTTATTGATATTTATCGCATTAAGAATGGAAAGCTGGCTGAACATTGGGATGCTATGATGCCAATGCCTGATGAGCCTGCAAATAATAATCAAATGTTCTAAATACAGTTTATCTGTTAACAGAGTGAGTATTGCAGCCATAAATAATTTTTAAACAATAAAAAGATGACAGCAAAAGAAATAGTAGTGGCGTATGCGGATGCCCTTGGTAAAGGAGATGTTCGTGCCGCATTTTCATTTTTCAGCGCAGAAGTACAATGGCACCAGCCGGGCAACAATCAGTTCTCCGGACTAAAAAAAGGAGCTGATGAAATCGGCAAGATGATTGGCGGTATGATGGAGGTTTCAAAAGGAACTTTTGCTTTAAAGCCCAATGGAAACATAATGGCTAACGGCGATCTTGTAGCGATGCCGCTTCGCTTTAGTGGCGCTATTGATGACCGTACTATGGATATGCCGGGTATTGACCTGTTTAAAGTGAAAGAGGGAAAAATTACGGAGGTATGGTTGTTTTCTGACGACCAGAATGCTGAAGATATCTTCTGGGGAAAATAATTTCGTAAAGCTATTCAATAGCGATTTAGAATATTGTGGGCACCTTGATTAAGGATGCCCACGATATTGACATTACAACATAATCAAAAATCTTCATTATTTCTAACGATAATTGGAAGAATATTATAAACTTCAAATGCCCTCATGAGACAGCTGATAATAATCGCTATTTTAGGATTATCCGGTCTTTTAGTCAATGCACAGAGTAGCGGAACTGCCCAACCGAGTTTAAGGTTCATCAGAAACGCAACCTTGACTTTAAATTATGCGGGGCATAAGATACTGGTGGATCCATTGTTACTTCCAAAGGGTTCGATGGGTTCGATTTGGGGGAAAGCTAAAAGCCCAATGGTAGAGCTTCCTATCCCGGTTGAAGAAATTATCCACGATGTAGATTTGGTACTGGTAACCCATAATCATCCCGATCATTTTGATACCGTTGCCAGTAGCGTATTGAATAAATCAATTAAGCTTATCAACCAACCGAAAGATAAAGATTTCTTTAATAAACAGGGTTTTGTAAATGCAGAATCTTTAGAAGAAAGTCTTATCTGGAAGGGAATCACAATCACCAGAACAAACGCCCAACATGGTACCGGAGAAATATTACTAAGGATGGGTAACGGATCTGGTTATGTATTGCAAGCGTTAAACCAACCTACAATTTACATAGTAGGAGATGCAGTCTGGACTGAGGACATCAATCAGAATATAAAAAGATTTCAGCCGGATTATGTTATTGTGAATTCCGGTGGTGCGGTTTTTCCCAAATTTCCCGCTACTCCTATCCTTATGGATGCTGATGAAACTATGGCATTGATCCAGGAAAGCGGTGAGGCGAAGGTGATAGCAGTTCATATGGATGCCATTGACCACTGCCTTACAACCAGAGATATTCTCAAAGCAAAAGCAAAAGATTTTAAAATTGACAGTCAGAAACTCCTGATACCGGATGATGGTGAAACCTTAGAGCTTCAATTTAACAGATAAGAAACCGCCAGAAATTTTGATGAAATTTATCCAGTGCTTATCGTTTGATTTTTATGACTAATTTCAATCAGTATTTTTGCATTGATGCATGTAACCAGAGAAAAAATCGAAGAAAATCAAGTAAGTATTTACATCGTTACGCTAATAGTAGCTGTTTTTGTTGGACTAACTTATAAGAACAGCCATGTAGCCGAGAAAACCATTGAGCCAATAATCGGAATTTTGCTTTATAGTATGTTTTGTCAAATTCCATTTTTAGAACTGAAGCAAGCCTTAAAAAATAGTAATTTTTTTAAAGCCATATTGTTCGGCAATTTTGTACTAATTCCACTATTCGTTTGGGGGCTAATAAGCATTTTTCCCATGACTCCAATAATAACACTGGGAATACTTTTGGTTTTGCTCACACCCTGCATTGATTATGTAATTGTTTTTTCGCATTTGGGAAAAAGTAATTCTAAAGCTGTTTTGGCTTCTACACCGTTGTTGTTCATTTTTCAAATGCTATTATTGCCTCTGTACCTATGGGTATTACTTGGAAAGGAAACAATAGACATCATTGAGGTAACACCATTTGTAAAAGCATTCATCTACCTGATCGTTATTCCATTTTTGCTTTCGATTGTAACGCAAATGGTATCAAAATCAAACAATAGATCGGGAAAAGCGATCTTAAATTTTTCGAGCTGGTTACCTGTTCCGTTTATGGCTTTGACCTTTTTTGTAGTAATAGCTTCTCAAATAGGAGTACTATACCACAACCCCACACCGATTTTAAAAGTTGTTCCCGCTTATATAATTTTTGCCATTATTGCACCGTTAATTGGAAAGCTATCTGCAAAATTATTTAAAGTTGATGTTTACGATTCAAGAGCTATTTCATTTTCAACAGCCACAAGAAATTCTTTAGTAGTATTGCCTTTGGCACTTGCTTTACCTGCACCAGATAATCAATTAGTGGCAATTATTATTGTAACTCAAACAATCGTTGAAATTTTCTTTGAGTTGATATACATAAAGATAATACCTCTTTTGACAAAAGAAATTAAATAACTTACTGCTGTCCTCCTCGTCTTTTTTGCTTCTTCTTTTTTTTCATACGATTAACAAAAGCTTGTTCCTCGTAATCTTCTCCCTGTGCTTCGGGCAATAGTCCGCCCAATCCATCTATCAAACCAAAATTGTCGGTGGCATAAGTGGATGGCTCTTTATTCAGAAAATCAAAAAACTCGTGTGTTTCTTCTTTTGCTTCCTCAACATTTCTGCCTGTGGTTGGCAATGGCGTGTTGATGCTTGCATGATCGGCATCCTGACGTTGCTCCGCAGCCTGCTCTTTCCATAAATCGTTAAAGACATTGGCCGAAAGGTTTTTGTCCAAAGCCGAACCGTTCCATATGGTACGGCTTTCATGATCTATGAACGTTATACCGTAAATGCGCCCCTCCTCGGTACGCCGTACAACGGTATTAATCCCTTGCTCCACCAATTGCTTTTTAAAATCGGTTTCACCAGCGGCAGTGTGCATGGCTGCTTCAATGGTGTTTTTGAGAATGGCTCTTGCGGGATCTGTTTTCATTTTCTCTTTCGCGGCTAAAAATTGCTCCTGTAAGGCTTTCGGTCCCGCATCTTTGCCGAAGCGAGACGCCTTGAACGGATTGCTGGCTTTTTCTCCTTGTTCGTTCAGCGCAAAATACACAATACCCTGCTTGGGCTGCCCGTGTAGTTCTCCTTTTACTTCTTCAGCGGTAATGTTAAATAGTGAAAGCAAGGCATTGTAAGCGCCCAGGGTTGTGTACTGGTAATACGTGGGCAGGTGCCGCACAACCGATGCTATCTGGCTTTTAATATCACCGGCTTTATAATCCACCGGGCGGAATATCTGCTCATTTCCAGTACGCTGCTTTTCGGTGGCGGGTATCAGGTTATACTTTTGTTCCAATGCCCTGCAAGCGTCCATTGAGCGCAGCTTCTCAAAGGTATCCGGTATCTTTTTACCATAGCGGTCCACGCAGGTAGATACGATATGGATATGTGTGCGTTCAATATCGGTATGCTTGAAAACCACATAAGGCTGATCGCCATACCCCATCCGATCCATGTAGTCTTTGGCAATCTGCTTAAAATTTTCGTCCGTTACCTTATCTCCAGGATCTGGGTTGAGCGATATATGCAATACAGGCTTTTCGGTGCGTTTATTGGCCATCAGATAAGGCTGGAAAGAGCGTAACAATTGCGCCACCGAAAAGCTGCCATCGGGCGTTTCTATGATCCTATGAGTGGTCAATATCTCGCCGTTTTCCTTATCTACTTTAAGCTGGTTGTAAGAAAGCGCACCTGTCATGTTTATCCCGTGACCGATTTTTGCTATCATTTCCCGTCAATTTTATTGAGGTGTTTAGCCTCAAATTCCGTTGTCAGCTTCATCACTTCACGACATAGCTTTGCCAGTTCTGCTGTTTGCTTCTCCAGTTTGAATAGGTAGGCAGCGGCTTTTTTCTCCGAAAAATTTCGGTAGAGTATCTTCACGATTTGGTTATAATTGACGCCAACCGCCCTGAACTGGCCGAACAATGTTGTTAATCTTGTATAATAATCCATTGCAGCCATATCAACTTTTACAGTCTTTACCGGTTTCTCAAACAGTAAAGAAGTAACATATTGTGCCTTGTTATCCGCCCCTGATGCTTCAAAGAGCGACAGGAATTTTGCATTTTCCTCATCCGTAAGACGAAATACATAACGGTGGATGCTTGGATTTGCTTTCGGGTTGCGGCCACCTTTATGCTGTATCTTTTTCTGCTGTTCATTCATCACTATCCAATTTTAAAACGAGCGTCAGCGAGCTGATCGTTCAGTAATTCAACAAAACCCCGACTTCGGAGGGTGTTTTCCGGCCCCCTGCAAGGGCAAGTTGTTTTGAGGCACGGAACAGGTTCCGAGTGCCTCAAAACACAACTTGCTCTGTTCGGGTGAACAGAAAATCCGCCCTGCGGGGGCGGATTAGATAAAGCAGAAAAAACGGCTTTGAGCCGTTCCACCTGTTACCTGAATTTTGTAATGTTCTTTCCATTTACCCATATCATTGGAGCCTATACAAAGTAAGGGCTGCTTTTTCAAAGCACTACAGTGCTTCCCACTGCCAAAGACTGCCACTGAACGCCAATAACTACCACATCCGAAAATATAGCTTCATGAAGTATTTTCTTTGTTTCAAAGCTGTACAGGAGCACTTACAGAAAAAAGTGCGGAAAAGAAAGAAACAAAATATATGTGATGTTTCACCCACATACAGAAAACCAGAAAACAGCAAAAGAATACAGGTTTAAAAACGGAGTGGCGTAAAAGTATAAAGTTTTAAAACCATAAAAATGTAAAAGCGGCAATGTTTACAGAAACAAACCTTTACGGGTTCACAGTTTTAAGCAAAAACATATAACCGGGAAACTGTAAAAAGACATAACAGTACAGCAACCCAGAAAAAAGGTAAAGCAGAAAAGCGGCAGTACAACTGCACAATTTATCAAACGGACAATTTTAAATTTTAGAAAAATGGAAACAGTAAAAAAAACTTTAAAAATCAGTTTCTCCACACAAAAAGGCGGCGTGGGAAAATCAACCATAACAACCCTGCTTGCCAGCTTGCTCCATTACCGGTTCGGATTTAATGTAGTAGTACTGGATTGCGATTTTCCCCAGCACAGCCTGAGCAAAATGAGGGAAAGGGATCTGAAGACCGTTATGCAGAACGACTATCACAAAAAGGCTGCAATGAAACAATTCCAGGCTATCAATAAGAAAGCCTATCCTGTTATCCGTTGTAAGGCAGATGAAGCGCTGGACAAAGCGTTGGAGTATGTGCAGCAATCGGCGGCACACCCCGATATGATTTTTTTTGACTTACCGGGTACGGCAAACACAAAGGGCGTTCTGACAACGCTAAAAGCAATGGATTTCATTTTTTCCCCGATCACTGCGGACCGGTTTGTAGTCGAAAGTACACTCGGGTTTGCTAAAGCATTTCTCCAGCTTCCGGAAATTGAAAATGCCAATAAAGAGCAGGTATTCTGGTTGTTCTGGAACCAGGTGGACGGCAGGGAGAAAACGATGCTTTACGAGGCTTACCAAACGGTGATCGAACAGCTTGGCCTTTCCATTATGAATACAAGAATTATGGACAGCAAGCGCTTCCGCAAGGAAACGGACGATACGGGCAACTACATCTTCCGGTCAAGCCTGCTTGCCGCAGAGCCGGGCCTGCTGAAAACGACTAAGATGGATCTCTTTGTACAAGAGTTCTTGAAAATTGTTCATTCTTAAATCAGTTGTGATATGGATACAGATAACATAAAGAAAGGATTTGAGAAGCCCAACGTGGATGAGGATTACCTGATGAACATTATGAGCGGCGATGAGCCTGTTCCGGTAACAAAAGCGAGCAAGGACCAGGCGGAGCATAAAGAGCCTAAAGCCCGTGAAAAAACAAAGCCCGGTTCATCAAAGAAAATCGACTACGAAGATGTTTTCTTGACCAATCGTTACCCTTCCGGAAGAAATGGCAAAGTGGTTTATATCAGGCCGGAATTTCATGAGCGGCTGCTGCGGATCGTTCAACTGGCAAGGGAGGATAAAACCACGCTCTATTCCTACATAGACAATATTCTCGAATATCACTTCAGGGAGTTTGGTAACGAGATAACGGATTATTTCAATGACAGGTATAAACCCATCTTATAGTAAAACAAAACCAATGAAAAAGAATATTAAAAACGGAAAGACCATACAGGTAGGTAATGGCTCCGTTAAAAAAGAAAGCTACGGAACCCAGTTCCTGAAACAGCACGCAATGGCGTGCCGGGGTGATAAATCGATCTACATACGCCCCGAGTACCATGAACGTATCGTTAGAATTGTTCACGTTATCGGAGATGATAAAATCCCATTGTACGCTTATCTGGACAATATAATCAAACATCATTTCGATCAGTTTGAGAAGGCAATTACAAAGGATTTTAATGAAAAGTTTAAACCAATTTTTTAAAGTATTGGACCATGAAAAAAACAAATCAAAAACAAAGGAACACGTTACGTATTGCCGAATATCAGTCGGCATTCTTAACACCCACAGGTTTTTTGGCAAAAGACGGGAAAACGGTATATGTCAGCCCGGAGTTCCACGAAAAAATATCTCACATTGCATTTATACTTGGTACAGGAAAAATTACCATTGCTGATTATCTGCATAGTGTTCTGAAGCACCATTTTCAGGATTTTGGAGAGGAAATAAAAACCATTTATAACGACAAGAATAAACCCATTTTTTAACTTTCCTCAAATGCAGCGGCATATTTGTGTATCTGCGAAGCCGTAAAACGCCAAACACTGCCACAGGAAGCAATAACAATTCACCTATTGATAATAACATATAGTTTTAATCACATCGGTTGAAAGAGGTTCTGAACGGATAGATACATTTCATTAGTAACAGATCTAAAACTAAAGGGTGAGCAGGGGGATTTTGTGGAGAATGAATATGGGGTATTTATGATAGACCCTCCGTGGGAGAAAAGAAAAGGCGGGCTAAGACAGGTAAGGCCATTACAGGGAAAGAATCTCCCTTATGCAACAATGTCAATAGAGGCTATTTTTCATTTACTGGATACAGAGTTGTTCAATTTAGCACAGGAAATACATTGCGTGTTCATCTGGACAATAGAAACATACCTGTTAGAGTGCGAAAACTTCATGGTTGAACGTAACTACAAAAGGCATTGCCGTTTTATATGGGATAAACTCAGTGGAATAGCTCCTGCATTTACCATCCGGTATTGTCACGAATATTTATTATGGTACTATAAACCGACGCTTCTTCCAATTTCTAAATCATATCGTGGAGTGTACAGGTCTGTCTTTTCCGAAAGGTCAAGGCAACACAGCCGTAAGCCCGATTATGCTTATGCAATGGTTGAGCATTTCTATCCCCTTAGTAAAAAGATAGATGTCTTCAGCCGGGAGAAACGACCGGGTTGGGAACAATACGGAAATGAGGTCGATTTTTTTCAATAACAGTTTATGGAAATAATAATTATAATATGCCTGCTCATCGTCATTATCCTTCTGGCTAAGGACAAGATCGTTATAAAAAAGGTGACCAAAAGCAAGCCTGTGCAACCTGCGGTAAATCCCGATTTACCGGAAATAATGGGTAAGCCCAAACCCGTAGAACGCCGTGCAGTGCCAAGTAAGGCCACTAAAAGCCAGTTAGTTGAACCAAGAGCTACTCCTAATAATTTTGAAACAGAAACCAATGTATCAGGTTTCGCAAGGGAAATTCCGCAGGAAGAGCTGGATGAAGTTTTTGGGGACGGCCCCAACCTTGAAGAAGAAGAGGAAGAATGGAATGGATATGGTTATCCGAACGGCGATGACGGTTTTGCCACAGGGGTTACCTTCGACGAACTGAGTACCGTGGGGGCCTTGTTACAGCAAGAAGTGCTGGAACCAGCCTTGCAGCAAAAAGCGGTGGATATAGTTCAAAGAATACAAGGAACCGAATTGTTCAGCCTTTTGGAGAACTCAATGGAGGGCGCTTCACGAAAGATTGCAGCGTTATTGGACAGGAGCCTACTCACCGTGACGGATTCCGGTTCTTCCAATTTGCGGAAAAATGATCTGAGTGACTTTGACATTGGGGAGTTTGTCTGAAAAGACAGCTCCCCTTTGTTTTTATAAAAAGGCACGTTTCAAGAAATATTTGATCCAATTTAATAAGAACAATAATGGTTAAAAAAGACGATCCAGATTATGTATTCGAGGAATATAAAGGACACACCATTGCCAGCCACAAGAACAACGTAGCCGAAAAGGACATCAATAATCTCATTATTGTATATCGCAAAGAAGAATTTCCCGAATACGGGTTTATAGTTGGACTTGATGATTCCAAAATGTCCGGCCGTAGAAAATCCTTCCCCCACAATATGGAAGATGCGAAAAGCTATATTGATTGGGTAGTTGAAGTCCGCCAGAAAAAAGAAGCTGCCAACCTGGATAAAGAAAAGCCAACCGTTATGATCGAGGGCACGGCGTTTCTATTTGACATTGACAAAATAACGTTAACTGAAAAAGGGAACCCTGCCAACAATATCTACTTCTCCTCTATGCGGGATTATGGTACGCATTATGAGTTTGATTATAGCAGGGTTTCTAAAAAATTCCATGTACTGCATTCACCCTATCTGCGGAACAAACCTGTTGTTTTAGGCAACCCGATAACAGCACCCGAAGGCGATCCGGTTGTTACCGTTAAGATACCCTGCATCGGTGAGATTGATCCGGACGGCATGTGCCGCAAATACGGCTGCACAAAGAAGGACATTGCTGAAAAAACCGACTTTGAGATTATGGTTGACCAGGATATCTTCGAACGACGGATGGATGGTATTCCTGTAACAATAGATCTTGCCGGTAAAAGATTTGAGATTGATGTTGCGGGCAATGCGTTGCGTCCGCAGGATGGCAATGGCGAAACAATCTATTTAAATGCCCTGTACGACTATTTTTCAATAGACCGGGAAGCGTACCAGTTGTTTTGCAACACGGCAACATCCAAAATAGAAGATCCTTTCAGAGACGGCACTTTAAATAAGCGTATGGACTGCGTAATTGTGGAAGTTCCCAGGCTGTCAGACCTTGATCCCATTGGTGCCAATAGGGTTAACGGAGTTGAACCAGGTTACGGACTGATGTACAGGACACTTTCCATGTACCACGATCCGCAGATCCTTCCGTGGGAGGAATACAGCAATAGCATGAAAAACCAGCACCATTGGGCATTTCAAAATTTGAACGCCAGCCCTGCAAAACGGGACCTGCCTACGGAAAAAATTGAAGGAACTGATTTTATTGTTGACGTAATCAAATTTGAATTAAGGGAGAAAGGAAATGAACAAAATGTGATCTCCTTTAAAGACATGACAGACTTTGGAGAGGGGTATTCATTTGAATACAGCAGGAAGACAAAAAACATTCCTGATGTATATGAGAAAAGCGATGTATTGATAGAGATACCGGAATTTGTCGGACTTGATCCTGTCGGTATGGCTCAAAAGTATGGCCTCACCGTCGAAGAAGTGAAGGCTAAAACGGATTTTGAGCTGATGGTGGATCAATACGCTTTTGATATGCGGCTGAATAAAGGCAGGCTTCCTACTATTGATATTGCCGGTCAGCTTTTTTATGTGGATATACGCATGGATATGCTCCGTCCCAAAGATGATTTTCTATCCAAAGGAATTTTGTTTGATGAAATCGATCACTACTTTTCAGAAGAAAGAAACGCTTACCTGATACCATACGATCCAAAGAAGCATGAATTTAGGGAACTGGATTACGATAAGATCACCGAGTTTCCTAAAGATCTGATAGCTGTGCAATTTCCGTTTCAGAAAGAGCTTGATCCGATTGGCTGGAACAGGCAAGGCGGTTGGAATATCAAAGACGATTTAAAAAAGATTGGTGTCAAAGGGCATTTCAATGCCCTAACCGTTCCGTGGCAGGAAACCTATTTGCCAGCAATCATAAAAGAAAATCTTGAAAGGCAAAAAAAGCAAGAGCAAAAGGGAAAACCGGAAATAAAAACGAAAGAAAACACAACCAGGAAAAGCAGAGGGCGCAAGATGTAAATCAATAGAAAAAAGACAGTTTATCTCATTCGTTTTTTTAGTGTCGGGGATCAACCAGCCTGACACTTTTTTTATGCGCTGAAAAGTAATTTCATAGCCACGTACTGCCAAGTAATTCCAATGAAAGACACTTCTCTGTTGCGCCTTGATTTCCGTAAGACTTTTATTCCAAAGTCCGTACGAGGCGACTGACTTAGGTGGTTTTATTATCAGGGAGTCTGTCTGATCAGATCAGACAGTTTTCCTTTTTTTAACACATTCAATAAAATTATGTGCAATGAAAGAATTATCAAAAGCGGCTGATGAGATAGCTGAAAAAATGAAAGAAAACGGGTATGAATATTTTAATATAAGGCACGGTAAGATTGGAACTGATTTAAAGACAGGTCTCGCCTCTTACTTATATGATGCAGGTATCAACAACAAAGAACCTGTATTCCCAATTTATGCGGGTTCAGGAATAGCCGCCACGTCTCCTGATAATCCCTATTCCTGGGCAACATTCAAGATAGTGGAAGATGCCCAAAAAGGGTTACGAATTGATGCGATGGGTATTTCTATGTATGAGTGTCATGATGGTGCGTTAAGAACTTCTTTGGAGCTAAAGATTAATTCGCTGGAGGACATTCCATCAAAAGAGAATGCGGTTAAGCTGATTGAAGAAAAATGGGAAAAAGTCTCTAATGAAAACCGAAAGAAATGGAATACTCCGGCAGGTGTTAAGCCGCTTAAAACTAAAAGCAGAAGATTATAGTCTATGAATATGGAGTGTAGGTAACACCTGTTTACCGAATATTTTTTCAACGTCAAATCTCTAATGATTTGGCGTTTTTTTTACGCCTTTTACTCGCTGGCAAAGCCATGTACTGCCAAGTAATTCCAATGAAAGACACTTCATTATAGCGCTTCGATTTCCATGACATTTTTGTTCCGAAGCCCGCAAACAGCGGGAAAGTAGTAACAAAATAATTCAGATTGATCATGGAAAAACAAAGAAAAAAAGTATGGCTGACAGGCGCTGCATTACTGTCGGCATTTGGTGTGTTCGCACAGGGAAACGGCTCTGCGGGTATCAGCGAGGCTACGCAAATGGTAACCTCTTATTTCGATCCCGCAACACAGCTCATTTACGCCATTGGAGCCGTCGTTGGGCTAATCGGAGGTGTTAAGGTGTACAACAAATTCAGCAGTGGCGATCCTGACACGAGCAAGACTGCGGCAAGCTGGTTCGGTGCCTGCATCTTCCTTATCGTGGCTGCTACCATCCTTCGTTCATTCTTCCTTTAAACCGATGCCCCATGAGTAATTACAACATCAATAAAGGCATTGGAAGGACGGTTGAGTTCAAAGGATTAAAGGCGCAATACCTGTTCATCTTCGCAGGTGGTTTGCTTGGCGTGCTGATCCTCGTCATGATTATGTACATGGTAGGCGTAAACTCCTACATCTGCCTGTTCATCGGGGCTGGCGGTGCATCGGTCATCGTGTGGCAAACATTCGCACTCAACGGCAAATACGGAGAATACGGATTAATGAAAGTCGGGGCGAAAAAAAGGCATCCGAAATACATCATCTGCCGCAAAGCCGTACACCGCTATTTAAAATTCACTTCTAAATCCAATGCCCTATGAGAAACACAGGAAAAGCCACAACGCTGGAAAGTAAGTTTCCATTACTGGCGGTGGAACACAACTGCATCATTTCAAAGGATGCAGACATCACAGCTTGCTTTCGTGTACACCTTCCGGAACTGTTCACGGTCGCATCGCCGGAGTACGATGCGATACATTCGGCTTGGCACAAGGCTATCAAGACCTTGCCGGACTACACCATTGTCCATAAACAGGACTGGTACATTAAGGAAAGTTATGCGCCGGATATTGCACAGGATGGATTGAGCTTTCTTGCGAAGTCCTACCAGCAGCATTTTAACGAACGCCCTTTTCTCAACCACTACTGTTACCTGTTCCTCACCAAAACCACAAAGGAACGGATGCGGATGCAAAGCAATTTTTCATCGCTTTGTAAAGGTGTTCTTATTCCCAAAGAAATAAGGGATAAAGAAGCTGTCCGCCGTTTCATGGAAGCGGTAGCACAATTCGAGCGTATCATCAATGATAGCGGTTTTGTAAGGTTGGAAAGGTTGAGCGAAGATGACATTATCGGAACAACCAATACTCAGGGGTTGCTGGAACAATACCTTACCCTGTCAAGGGAAGCCGGAACGCCGATGCAGGATATAGCGTTGGGAAGCGAGGATGTACGTATCGGCAACAAAAGGTTGTGCCTGCACACCCTCTCCGATACGGATGATTTGCCCGGTACAGTATCGGCAAATACCCGTTATGAAAAGCTGTCCACCGATAGAAGCGATTGCCTTTTGTCGTTTGCTGCTCCTGTGGGTTTACTCCTAAGCTGCAACCACATCTACAACCAATATTTGTTCCTGGATAACAGCGATGAGAACCTGCGCAAGTTTGAAAAGTCCGCGAGGAATATGCACTCGCTGGCAAGGTATAGCAGAGCCAACCAGATCAATAAGGAGTGGATAGAAAAGTACCTGAACGAAGCGCACAGCTTCGGGCTTTCCTCCATCCGGGCGCATTTCAATGTGATCGCATGGTCGGATGATCCCCATGAACTGAAGCACCTGAAGAACGATACCGGCAGTGCGCTGGCTTTAATGGAATGTAAGCCACGACATAATACTGTTGACGTTGCTACGCTGTATTGGGCGGCGATGCCGGGCAATGCCGGCGACTTTCCGAGCGAAGAAAGTTTTTACACGTTCATTGAACCCGCGCTATGTTTCTTCACAGAAGAAACCAATTACCAAAGTTCGCCATCGCCTTTCGGCATCAAGATGGCGGACAGGCTCACCGGCAAGCCCATACATTTAGACATATCGGATTTGCCCATGAAGCGGGGCATAATCACGAATCGCAATCGCTTCGTGTTAGGCCCGTCCGGGGGTTGGCGGGCTATTCTTAATTGAGTAGCCCGCCAACCCTCCAAATTGGAAGTGGAAAATCATTCTTCACCAATCACATGGTGAGGCAGTATTATGAGCAAGGCGCTCATGTACTATTGGTCGATACAGGTAATTCGTATCAGGGTCTTTGCGAACTGATCAAGGGTAAGACGAAAGGCGAAGATGGTGTGTATTTTACTTACACCGAAGACAACCCGATTGCGTTCAATCCATTTTACACAGATGATGGCGTGTTTGACATTGAGAAACGGGAAAGCATCAAAACGCTGGTCCTTACGCTATGGAAGCGTGATGATGAACCCCCGAAGCGTTCGGAAGAAGTGGCGTTGTCCAACGCTGTTAGCGGTTATATAGAGCGCATCAAACAGCGTGAGGACTTCCCATCCTTTAATGGCTTCTATGAATATGTAAAGGGCGATTACCAGGAGGTGCTGGAAGAAAAAAAAGTAAGGGAAAAAGACTTTGATCTTGCCAACTTCCTCAACGTGCTGGAGCCTTATTACAAAGGTGGTGAGTATGATTACTTATTGAACTCCGATAAGCAACTGGACCTGCTTTCCAAGCGCTTCATAGTCTTTGAAATCGATGCGATAAAGGATCACAAAATTTTGTTCCCCATCGTAACGATCATCATCATGGAGGTATTCATCAATAAGATGCGCAGGCTAAAGGGCGTGCGTAAACTCATATTGATCGAAGAAGCGTGGAAAGCCATTGCGAAAGAGGGAATGGCGGAGTACATAAAATATTTATTCAAAACCGTCCGCAAATTTTTTGGCGAGGCCATCGTCGTGACACAGGAGGTGGATGATATTATCCAGTCTCCCATCGTGAAGGAAAGTATCATTAACAATAGCGACTGTAAAATTTTATTAGACCAGCGCAAATACATGAACAAATTCGATGACATCCAGGCAATGCTTGGTCTCACCGAAAAAGAAAAATCCCAGATCCTTTCCATCAATATGAACAATGATGCCAGCAGGCTTTACAAGGAAGTCTGGATCGGGCTGGGCGGCACGCACTCGGCTGTATATGCTACCGAAGTGAGTTTGGAAGAATACCTCGCCTATACCACGGAGGAGTCAGAAAAAATGGAAGTGATGCAACTCGCCCATGAACTGGGTGGCAATGTAGAAATGGCTATCAAACGAATTGCCCAACAAAGACGTGAGAAAGCAGACAACTTTTAAATCATGTAAAAAATCAGGATAGATGGAAAAAGAAAAAATCACGCTGCCCATCGGTAGCAACAAGGCGCTAATATTTGAAGCCGATCCTGGTGATAAGGAAAGTCAGGATTTTGCAAAACTATGTAAGGATGTTGCTGCAACCCAACCTCAAAGCCTACAGGATTTCTTTACCCGGCTTAATGATCTGCAACAGAAACAATCCCGTGAAGTAGGTAGAAAACAGGGCAGAAAAATATAACGCCTTCCACCTGTAAAAGAAAACAATTATTAATCATTTAAAAAAAATCAGGAAACAATGAAAAAGATCATGTTAATGGTGTGTACAGCAATTATGCTTGCTGTAATACCTTCCGCAAAAGCACAATTTGTGGTAACTGACCCCGGAAATTTGATTTCCGGCATTCTCAACAGTGCCAACGAAATTGTACAGACCTCATCCACTGTGTCCAATGTGGTAAAGAATTTCAACGAAGTAAAAAAGGTCTATGACCAGGGCAAGGAATATTACGACAAACTCAAAGCCGTGAACAACCTTGTCAAAGATGCACGTAAGGTACAACAGACCGTTCTACTGGTGGGTGATGTTTCCGAAATGTATGTAAAGAATTTCGGAAAAATGATGAATGATCCCAACTTCTCACCGCAGGAACTTTCCGCTATTGCCAACGGCTATTCCACATTATTGAACGAAAGTACCGAACTGCTGAAGGAGCTGAAGCAGATTGTTTCTTCCAATGGACTCTCACTGAACGACAAGGAGCGCATGGATGTCATCGACCGTGTGTACAAGGAAGTAAAAGACTATCACAGTCTTGTTCGCTACTATACCAACAAGAATATTTCAGTGAGCATTCTGCGGGCAAAAAAACAGAACAATACCAAAAGGGTGCTGGAGCTGTATGGTACTGCTGAACAAAAATACTGGTAAGTTATGGAATGGGATAATCTTCATGAACTCCTGCGCTCACTGTATGATGAGATGGTGCCGTTATCGGCAGATATGGCGGCAGTGGCAAAAGGTATAGCCGGATTGGGCGCACTGTTCTATGTTGCTCTAAAGGTATGGCAGGCGTTGAGCCGGGCAGAACCGATAGACGTATTTCCTCTTTTAAGACCTTTTGCCATCGGGCTTTGCATAATGTTCTTCCCAACGATTGTGCTGGGGACTATCAATGCGGTATTAAGCCCGGTGGTGAAAGGCACAAATGCCATGCTGGAAAACCAGGTACTTGACCTGAATAAGCTGCAAGAGCAAAAAGACCTGTTGGAAAGGGAGGCAATGCTTCGTAATCCCGAAACCGCCTATCTGGTATCGGACGAAGAGTTTGATAAAAAGCTGGACGAACTGGGTTGGTCACCTTCCGATCTGGTAACGATGTCGGGTATGTACATGGAAAGGGGAATGTACGATCTAAAGAAAAGTATCCGCGACTGGTTCCGGGAATTGCTGGAAATGCTTTTCCAGGCGGCGGCATTGGTCATTGACACTATACGAACGTTCTTCCTCATTGTGCTGTCCATATTAGGGCCTATAGCTTTTGCCATATCGGTGTGGGATGGCTTCCATTCTACCCTTACGCAATGGCTCACCCGATATATCAGCGTGTATCTGTGGTTGCCTATCGCCGATATGTTCAGCTCCATGCTCGCCAAAATTCAGTCGCTTATACTGGAGCGGGACATCGAGATGCTGGCTGATCCCACCTATATACCCGATACCTCCAACACGGTGTATGTCATATTCATGTTGATTGGTATTGTGGGCTACTTCACCATTCCAACCGTAGCGGGTTGGGTAATCCAGGCTGGTGGTGCAGGCCATTTTACACAAAATATAGATCGGGCAGCGAGAAAAACAGGCAATATCGCAGGTGCCGGTACGGGGGCCGTAGCAGGTAATATTGGCGGCAGGTTATTGAACAAATAATTAATCATTAATAAAAATGGAATTTAAGACTTTAAGAAACATTGAAAACAGTTTCAGGCAAATCAGGCTATATGCTATTGTATTTGCCGTGCTCTGCATCAGCGTGGTGGGATATGCCGTTTGGCAATCCTACCGCTTTTCGGAGTTGCAACGGCAAAAGGTTTATGTACTTGACAACGGAAAGTCATTGATGCTGGCGCTCTCGCAGGATGCAAGTATTAACAGACCGGTGGAAGCCCGTGAGCATGTACGCCGTTTTCATGAACTGTTCTTTACGCTGGCACCGGACAAAAATGCCATCGAAAGCAATATGAAACGGGCGTTCAACCTTGCCGATAAAAGCACCTTTGATTATTACAAGGATCTTGCGGAAAAGGGTTATTACAACCGGATCATATCAGGCAACGTACAGCAACGCATCGAAGTGGACAGTGTAGTCTGCAATTTTGATAACTACCCCTATGCCGTAAGAACTTATGCCAAACAGTTTATCATCCGTTCAAGCAATGTAACAAGGCGCAGCCTGGTCACCTCCTGCTATCTGGTCAACTCTGTTCGATCCGACAACAATCCACAAGGCTTCAACATTGAGAAATTCTCAGTGCTGGAAAACAAGGATGTGGAAGTTATTGATCGCTAAAAACAATCTTATGGAAGCATTATCAGATTTGAACTCGTTTACAAAAATTCTTACTGACAAAGGATACAATGGGTATTTCCATACGCAGGGTGCGTATGCCGGGAAGCTGAAAGAAAGTATTGGCGGATACCTGAACAACTGCCGCAAAGGTGCTGCGGGCGTACCGAAGCCAGTGTTGTTGTTAACGGGCTATCTGCAATGGTCGGGTGAAGACAAAGCGCGGGTTGAATGCAGCATGTGGGTACAATACCGGAACGGAAAATTTAACCTCCGAAAAATGGAGGTCACGAAAAAAGATCGCTTCGGTCAACCGTTGAAAAGAACGGAGTTAACAAACCTGTCTACGATTGCTGCACCAAAATCAACAGAGGCCATTGCTATGGTCAGTGATGCGGCTACACAAAAAGTTGTTTCCCGCACCGGGCGAAGGATATAAATCGCAACAATAGTTACGGAATGAAAAATTTAAGAACAATCATCAATAGCCGGATCGATAGGCTCGATGAACGGTGGCGTGAGTTGCCCTGGAAAAAACAACACCGATATATGTTGTTGCTCTTCGCTGGCTATGCGTTACTGTCCATCATCGTCCTCGTTAAAGTATGTTATGACGTAGGGAAATCCAATGAGGGAATAAACATTGAGCATATCGAGAACCCGGTTATCAAGCAAAATAAGTCCTCGGCTCAATCGCAGGACAGTATTTCAAAAATTCTAAAAAATAAAATGTATGAAAGATAATGAAAGCAAAAGAGTGAGTTTTCTGGTCGATGAAGATGATCAGAAAACTGGTACAGACGCACCTAAAGAGAGTGCGCAGAAAAAGGCTGAAAAACTTAAAAAGCCGATCATTTTTATCCTGATGGGTATTGTGTTTCTCGGTTGCATGTACCTGATCTTTAAACCTTCTTCCGACAAGAAAAAAGTAGAGGATATTGGTTTGAACGATGCCGTGCCGCAGGCAACCGATGCAGGACTTCAATCGGATAAACAAAAGGCTTACGAACAGGAGATGCTCGAAAAGAAAATGCAGGAAAAGCGCGATGCGCTGACTTCGCTTTCTGACTATTGGAACAGTGACAGTGCAACTGATGGGGAGGTGGAGCAGCCGGATGAAGGCTTTGGAGAAGATACTGGCTATGGAGATGGCAAAAGGAAATCGGGTAATCCTGCCCTGAATAGTTACCGCAATGCACAGAGCACCCTCAGTTCGTTCTATCAGGATGACAATTATGCGACACAGGAACTTCGTAAGCAGGTCGAAGAACTGAAAGAACAATTGGCAGAAAAGAATGTGCCTCCGACCTCTACGGTGCAGGATCAACTGGACCTGATGGAAAAATCTTATGAGATGGCTTCACGCTATCTGCCTTCAGGCATGAACAATCCCACACAACAAGGAATAGTTGATTCTGCGGGTTCCGTTTCAGCTAAGGCCACAGAGAGGGAACAGTTTGTAGCATTTACTCCCGCCAGGAAAAATACCATATCCACACTTTATAGAGAGCCGACTGACAGTGCTTTCCTTGCAAGCTGGAATGAGAACAGGAACCGGGGCTTTTATACAGCGGGATCAAATGAACAGGTTGTACAGCCCAAAAACAGCATCCGTGCGGTAGTACAGGAGACACAAACAGTGATCGACAGGAGCGGCGTACGCCTCCGGCTACTGGAGTCAGCCAAAACGCCAAACCGCACTATTCCACAAGGAACGATGATCACGGCGAATGCCAAATTCCAGAATGGAAGATTACAGCTAAAGGTTACTTCTATCGAAGTGGGAGGCAATATCATTCCGGTGGATATAACCATCTATGACCTTGACGGGCAACAAGGACTTTATGTTCCATATTCTCCTGAAATGAATGCGCTCGCGGAAATCGCTTCCAACATGAGCCAAACCTCCGGCACATCCATCATGATGACCCGTTCCGCAGGACAGCAGGCGGCAGGCGATTTGAGCCGTGGCGTGGTGCAGGGCATAGCGGGTTACTTCTCCAAAAAAGTGAGAACACCGAAAGTAACCGTCAAAGCCGGTCATCAACTTTTCCTTGTTTCAAAAAATTAATGTTGAACGTTAAAAATCAGAAAGAAAAATGAAAGCAATATTTAAAAGCCTCATGGCAATGTTTTGTTTTATAGCCTTTAATACAAACATCCAAGCACAGCAAATCGCATCCAAGACAACTAAACTGGATTTGGGTAAGATTGAACCTTATCAGATGCAGGTAACTTATAACAAGACTTCCCATTTAATATTCCCCGCAGCAATCCGTTACGTTGATTTAGGCAGTGAATACCTGATTAGTGGCGAGGCAGAGGATGCAAAAAACGTACTGCGTGTAAAGGCTGCCGTTAGGGACTTTGACGAAGAAACCAATTTTTCGGTGATTACCGATGACGGGCGTTTCTATAACTTCAACGTCTTTTACAGTGCCTCTCCTGCAACCCTCAATTATGATCTGCTGACGATGCAAAAGGCTTCGGACAGAGAAAACGGCAACGATGTACTGTTTGAGGAATTAGGCAATAATTTACCATCACTGGCGGGGTTGCTTATGGAAACCATTTACAAAAGGAACAAAAGGATTGTAAAGCATATCGGCGCAAAAAGCTACGGCATCCAGTTTTTATTAAAGGGCATCTATATTCAAAACGGTAAGTTTTATTTCCATACGGAGTTGCGCAACAAAAGCAATGTGACTTTTCAGATTGACTTCGTAAATTTTAAGGTGGTGGATAAGAAAGTGGCAAAACGTACCGTAGTGCAGGAAAAGCCACTGACCCCGTTGCGTATGTACAAACCACTGGGTGAAATTGGGGGTAACACGGTTGAGCAAAACGTTTTCCTGCTCGACCAGTTTACCATGACCGATGACAAGGTATTGATTATCGAAATTTTTGAAAAGAATGGCGGACGGCAGCAGGTGTTGCAAGTGGAAAACGCCGACCTGGTACATGCGAGGCCCATAAGGGATATGCACTTAAAAATCAATTAATCCCCAAAATAAGAATAATGAGAAAATACATTTTTGTCGTAATGCTTACCATGATAAGCATTACGACAGTGCAGGCACAGCGTATGCTCCCCAAACAAAAGGGGCTGGAAGTAAATGCAGGCTTATTGTCCAAAGACGCGGACAAAAACTACTACCTGAATTTAACCTTGACGGTTAACGGAAAGAACGGCAATTACTGGATATGGGCGGCGGAGTACACCCACCAGTTTGCAGATTACAGGGATTTGCAGATCCCATTGGAAGCCTATACGGGCGAAATGGGTTACAGTCTTCAGGTGTTGGGCAATGCAAGAAAGAGCATCACCCTGAACGCAGGCTTAACCGCTGTTGCAGGTTATGAAACCGTTAATCGAAGTAAGGCAACGCTGTACGACGGGGCAACCATCCTGGATAACGACAATTTCGTTTACGGAGCCGGGGGACGTTTGTCTTTGGAAACATACCTGTCCGACCGTTTTGTATTGCTCCTGCAAGGGCGTACCAAAGTAGTATGGGGAACGGATTTAAAACAGTTCCGCCCGTCGGCAGGAATAGGGCTAAGGTTTAATTTTTAAAAAAGAACAACAATGAAAAGATTATTGAATAAAAGCAAATTTTTATGGATGCTTGTTATGGTCATAGCAAGTAGTATAGCATTATCATCCTGCGATAAGAATGAACTGGATATACAACAAAACTATCCCTTTGAAGTAACGGTAATGCCAGTACCGGCAGATGTAGAAAGCGGACAGACCGTTGAGATAAGAATTACCATACAACGTGCGGGCAACTTCAGTGACGCACAGTATTACATCCGTTACTTTCAGTACGATGGTATAGGAGCCTTACGGTACTATAATGAAACTCCATACCTGCCCAATGATCTATACGCACTACCGCAAACACAGTTCAGGCTGTATTATACTTCGGCTTCCACGGTATCACAATCCTTTGATATCTGGATTTCGGATAATTTCGGTAATGAAAAGCAAGTGAGCTTTCAATTCAATAGTAGCGACTAAAATTTAGGGGCCTAAAAATTGAACAATAGTTCCCGAAGTATTTATGATCGGGGACTATTGTTGTTTGCAGGATTTTGTCTTGCGCTTGTTCGGAGTAACCGAACTCAACGGAATGTTTTGTAATGGAATACATTTGGAACAGAAAATCGCAATTAATTTTCTTAAATTTATACGTAGAAATTTTAAAGATTTAGAATATGATTGCGTCATTGGTGTTGGGTATCATAGCGCTGGTGTTAGGGTTAGGTTTGCGATACTGGATTAATCGGAGGAAATTTTACCGGCGCAGTCCGACCGGAGCTGAGGGCTTTTCATCTTATGAAAAGTCGGTTGCCATTAAGTTTATTGAACGGGTTGGCAAATGGATAGCCTATGCGTTGATAATTTTTGGAGTACTATTCTTATGGAGCTATTCGAGACAGAAAAAGGCAAAAGAAAAGGCATCCCAAAATATAGAAATACAAAACCCGCGATGAGCATTCCAATTTGCTTCAAAAACTAAACGATACCACAGGATAGTGAAATATAGAGAATTAAAACCTTGTATAACATTGGAGCCATACATCCATTCCTTTTGGGAATTAAAAGGTGATGATACCGATAACCAATGGCAACGGAATTTCCCGGACGGGTGTCCGGGACTGGTTGTCAATTTAGGAAATGCTTGCATTACTGACAATGGAGCGGTTCGTATGGACTTCGGTAAAACGTATGCCGTGGGAATGATGACTTCCTTCAAAGACAGTTTCATTGAAGCCGATACCCACTTGTTGGGGGTATGCCTGAAACCAGCGACTTTTTCAAATTTTTACAGCTTTGTCGCACAAAATGAGCTGACTGGCAAGACCGTTGAATTTGAAAAATCAAATTCATTTAGCATTGAAAAACTTATTAAAAATCCAACCGATTATCTCAACATTTTCTTTACCGACAGGCTACAAACCCAAAATGGATTATTGAAATCTGTTATTGAGGATATTCATAAATCAAACGGTCAGTTGAGTATAGCACAAATAGCCAAAAGAAACTTCGTTACAGCAAGGTGGTTAGAGCGAAATTTCAAAACACATATAGGCGTTACGCCAAAAGAGTACTCAAATATTGTACGTTTTCAAAATGCTTTGTCCTTAATTAAAAATTCCGACAAAGCGCGGAGTTTATTGGATATTGCTTTTAAGTGTGGTTTTTATGACCATTCGCACCTTGCCAATGAAATAAAAAGAAACACAGGCGTTGCTCCGTCCCAACTTTAATTTTGTCGCTTTTTTCCAAAGTCTGAACATAGACCAATTCCTAATTTTGCTAAAAATGGATTGATATGAAAAAGGTGATTTTAAATTTAGCAGTTAGCTTGGATGGTTTTATCGAAGGGGCAAACGGAGAAATTGACTGGTGCATTATGGATGATGATATGAACTTTGATGCTTTTATAGAAAGCATCGACACGATTTTTTATGGCAGGGTGAGTTATGATGCGTGGGGCAATTATCAGCCGGATGAAAATACAAGCCCGGCGGAAAAAATGATGTGGAAGGGCATACATTCAAAAAACAAGTTCGTCTTTTCACATCAGCCCAGGGCGGATGAAAAAGCGACCTTCATCACTTTAGATACCGCCGATAAAGTAGCAGAAATTAAACAGCAAGGCGGTAAAGATATTTGGCTGTACGGGGGCGCAAACCTTATAAAGACATTTATAAATTGGGGACTTATTGACATCTATAAAATATCGGTACATCCGGTAGTTTTGGGAAGCGGGAAACCTTTGTTTGAAGATTTGAAAAGCCGTATAGGACTGAAACTAATCAGTACCAATGTTTTTAGATCGGGAGTGGTAGAACTTACTTACAAGCCTCAATAAACAACAAGCCAATAACAGGCCATTACAAATGACCAATCTTAGCCCCGATTTTCGGGGCTTTTCTTTTGTGCCAAAAAAAACATCTCAATGGCTTACATTTTCAGGCATTGGATCAAAATTATGCTTCCAATGATACGTCATTTTTATAATAAAGAGGACTTTGGTATCTTTGCGAAAATATATTGAAATTCTTAAAGTGTTTTTGCTTTAAGTCTCGATACTGAAAACTGGTAATTTTTATATCTCCGAGACAATAAGTAAGAACGCTCATGCTATGGCGTGGGCGCTCGCTTATTCGGAGACAGGCATACCAGTGCCCCAGTATCGGTAAGTGTGGTTGCCTGCGCTCTTTTTTTTGTACAGTGCTCCACTAAACCAAAAAAACAGAAATATGGACACTGGCAACGAAACCTATCCCGCCTTCAACATTCCCGCCGCTGAGCTATCAGCTTTTACGGTCAGTATCGACCTTTTTATCATCTCCCTTAAAAATGGCGAATTGATACGGTTTACCCCCGATGATGTCGGGCGATTTTACGACTGGTTAATTTCTCATAACGTGAGGGATATACGCACAACCAAAATGCCCAATGTCCCTGCTAACAAGGGACGTTTTAACTCAAATAAAAATGGAAGTAATGAGTGAACAAAAAATAATAAAAATAGCCATCATAGATGACCACGATCTACTTCGGGAGGGTATCTGCCAGTTTCTCGAAGAAAAAGGTTTTGAAACCGTGTTTGAAGCCGAAAACGGCGAGGCGGCAATGATGAAAATAGAAGCCTGTGAAATGCTTCCCGATCTGTGTATCGTTGATGTCAATATGCCGATTATGAACGGCTTTGAGACGGTCAAAACACTACGGGCAAAATATCCACCTCTGAAATTTTTGGCGTTCAGCATAAACGACGATGAAAAGGATGTGGTGCAAATGCTTCAGAATGGAGCCGACGGATATATCCTTAAAGGAGCAGATCCCCTGGAACTGACAAAGGCCATCCGGGTCATCTGCGGTGGGGGACGTTATTTCAGTGCTGGTATATGCCAAGTGGTAAAGGACTATTTTAAACCTCGATCACAATCTTAGGTTTCTTTGCTACTTTCTTTTTCGCCACCTCATGAAAGAAAGTAGTCTTGTCAGTCGGCAATAAAAGCGGCGTTCTTTTGCTTCTTTTCTTTGGCCGCTGATGCGGAAAGAAAAGAAGTTCGCCAAAATAACAAGGGGATAATGAATATCCCACGAATGGCTCCGCAACCTGTTTGTAAAATGCAGAAATGAGATGGTGATGCAGGCGCATTTTACCAAGGGGTTGCACCGCTTCCAAGCAAAAAGACTGCCCCGATCAGCGGAAGGGGGTGTCTTTTTGCCCGCCCCGATAACTATCGGGGTTCAGGTCAGGTTATCGGAATGGGTTGAGTACGGAACTCTCCAATATTGTGGAAAAAGCCCCTGTATTGGATAAGCCCTTTGCGAAAAAGGTTCCATAACAGCGAACAGCCCATTTGCGCAAGTGAGCCGTTTATGTACAAATCCTGCTTTTCCAATGCTTCCGCTAATGAACAGCTTGGTGTGTCGTCTTGCTGTTCGGCTCGCTTCAGCAAGTCGCCAAATTCTTCGGTAACAAAGGGAAGGTTCGCTACCGTTTCATATTTCTGTGAGTTTGGTTGTCGGATATTTCCTATTGTAGATAGTATAACTTGTCCGGTGTACTGGCTGTTCCCAAAGTCGAGCCAGTAGCTTGGGCGGTTCGTGTAATAGCGACCGCTGTTGAGCCTTTTCAATATATCGGCTATTTCAAATCTTGTCTTTACACTATCCACGCAGGTAATGAAAATACTTGCTCCTGCATGTTCGGGCATTCTGCCCAAATTATCCCTTTCAAATTTTCGGTTTTCGGCTTTCCAGTTTGTACCCTCGCAACGGTTTGCCCGATTGATCAGGGTTACGGATTTGTACAACCCTGTTTCACATGCTGCAAAACGCTGTCGCCCCAAATTGGCATCTGTTACAATATCGTCATCCCATAAACGAACGTGTAAACCTGCGTGTCCCAAAGATGTAAGGCTATGGTTCATTTCCAACAAGGCTGTAAGAACTTTGGAGCCTGTACCACCTGCACCGACAAGGTTTATTGTTACGGGATTAGTGGCATTTATTAAATCACTGTCCGTAAAATGGACTTTTATTTTATCTGTATTCATTATAAAAAATCATTTAAGGTGATGTTACTCTTTTTTAGTACGTCCTTCGGGAATACGTCTCCAGTTGCGATAAGATGCTCCCAAAGGCTTACGCAATTGCCGTTAACCGGATTGTAGTCCTGCATCAGATGGCTGAAATAGGAATTAAAGAAATAGCCTTCCCATGCAGTGATAAACTCCTCCAGTGATGAGGTGTTCTTAATACGCACATCTACCGTTCCCATACATACGTTTCCATCTTCGTACACATTAAAAAATGGGGCATTATAGAGCGTTGTACGTGCGGTGGGTCTGCGGTTATTGCCCAATGCAAAAACGCAAAGGCTGTTCCTTCCTGCCACCCACAACATGGGCGGTACATTGGCTGTTCCTTTGGGAATCCCCAACTTTTCCGTAAAGTGCAATTCCCTTTGCGTGGCTTTGGTAAACCATATAGCCATGCCTTTTTGCGGGTCAAGATGCAAAATGTGGTTACCTAAAATGCCGTCAATTTTCAGGCAGGGTTCTTTTTCTTCCTTTGCCGTCTTCAATGCTTTTGCCAATTGGTTGGCTTCTCTTATTGTCAATGGATGCGCATTGATCGGTGTACCGTTACTATCCATGTCGAAGTATTCTACATAGGTGTCTGTATTCGTTCCCTTCGTTTGATAGAATACCAAAGCGGATTTGGGGTGGTAAAGTGTTCCGAAGTTTGCTGTTATATCGTTCATGATTTCCGTCTTTAAATGTTGCTAAGTAGGTATGCCAGTTCTTCCATGAGGGTAAACAGGCGGTTCTCAAAATCAAGGTTATTTCCTGTTATATCGCTTCCATCAAAGCATTTGAGAATAACAGGTTCTTCCATTTGCCCGTATTCCTGTAAATCCGTATTTACGCATTGCTCCAAATTTTCATTCAGCCAGCCTTTGCCATCGGCACAAAAGGAAACATACTTGTCCATTGTGACAACATATTCCATGTCGTCTTCTTCGGCTTCGCCATTGGGTCGGGCATTGCGAAATACGTTTTCATTAGGGTATTGTTGGTATAGTTCAAACGCTTCCTGGGCAAGTGTCAGACAATCGAGGTCTAACGCATCTGTGCTTTTAAATCGGGTCAGACGCTCTTTAAAAAAGGTCAGGTTGGCACGGTGGAAAATCTTCTGTTCCATGCGGTCGCCAATCCATTCAGCCTGTTCCAATTCGCTTAGGTAGCTACTCATTTCGTCTGTATATTCATCGCTAACTACCCATTCCTTCAGCATTTCATACTGCCAGTACAGGAAACTATTTTCCTGCCTGTAATACGGTATATCCACTACATGATAGAGGTAGGTACAGACCGATAATAAAAGCTGTGCGGTATGTTTTCTTTTGGGGTCTCTGAGCATCCGGTACAAAGGAACTACAGGGATATAGAACAGTGTAGAACCTGTATTGTATCGTTCCTCGCTCGTCAAATACGTTTTCCTGCTATCCTGTAAGAGTTTGATTTCTTCCCAATCCCTCACTTTTTTGCTCAACTGTTCCTGCGTGTCCCACAATGCCAATGCGATATTGTACGGATAGCCATAGGACTGCGTTGGCATAGGCTCTATGCAGTAATGCCCGGCAAGTCGGGAAAGGGACTTATAAAAATCCCTCTCCGTTTTTGCAGATTTCCTGCAAGCCTGTACCGTTTCCGTTTCGTTCAGTTTCGGAAGAAATGAAGTCCTTAGAAAACCATTGGCAACATGGTTATCGGTACAGACTGCCGTTTGTCCTTTTGTATTTCGCCTGCGTCCTTTGGGCGATTCATCCAGTTGGTAAATTCGTTCAACTGGCGGTGCAACCGTCTTTGCTTTGGCTCTTTGGGTATGCGTATCGTACCCGATATGATATGTTGTTGCATAAGTCATCGTTTTATATTTTTTGCGTTTAACCTTTCGTACCCATTACACTCTCAAAGCGATACTGCACTGTATCTTCCCTGATAACAGGTGCGGATATTTTTGCAGTGGTGAGTATTGGATAGGTATTGGAATAGAAATTCAATACCGCCTGTACGCTCCATTTCGGTTCGGGGTCTGTCAATCTGATTTCCTGCTCTTTGTCTTCAAACAGGAATATGCGTTCTAACTGTGTTGCTAATAACATGGTTACTGAATTTTGGCGTTGAACAATTTTTTTTACTCTGCTCCGAAAAGGCTCGGTGATGCGAACTTGTCGGACAATTGTGATTTGCGTTTGCGTATCGCTTCGGCATGGTCAGGGTATTCGGTAGGGTCGGGTACTTTCATCCACGCTTCACGGTGCTTGCCCTCTTTTTCCAGTTCGTCCGCCTTTGCCATCTCTTCTTTGTACTTCTTGTCCCTTGCTTCCTTGTCCCTGCGTTCTTTCTCTGCTTTTTCCTTTTCCATCGCAGATTGCTTTTGCGCTTCCTCCAATTGTTTTAAAAAGGCTTCCATATTCACCATTAAGCCCGAAGCCTTTTCGATGGGTGCGGCTATCCGCTCAAAATATCCCTCGTCCAGTTCCGCTGCTGTTCCCTTTAGATTGAGCGGAACTATGCAGTTCTTTGCATCGTCTCCGCAATGCTCATTGTTCAATTGTGTGGAAACAATAAGGGTATCATCTGCACCCTTTGAAATGATCAGATGTAAATCACCTGTGATGTCCATCTTTGCTATCTGACTAAAAAAATTTGCGTTCATTTTTTGATGATTTTGTTGTTCTTTAATCGGTTTTTTAATGCCGTTAGCTTCTCGTGCATATCCGTCCAATAGGCACGTTGCCTTTTGTCCAACTCGGAGAAACTTTTGTCCTCATGCCCGTACGTTTTGTATTCGCCTGTTATCCTGATTGCTTTATCAAGGTCTGCGACTTCAATCGGGTGGCCATTTAAATCTGTTATAGATAGTTTCATTGTCGCTGATTTTTTATTCGGCATAATCACAAAGCCAGTCAGTATGCACTCCATTTGGCGTAAAATGATACTCGTTCGCTTCTATGACTTCTTGTATGGCTTCATCGCTTATCAAATAATCATAAGTACATTCAAGGCACTTGTATAGATAGTTGTTTAACTGCTCTAATGCCCGCAATACCCACACGTCCAGTTTTTCGATTTCAGCCTCAATTAAAGTGTGTTGCCTGTCGCTATCCCCATGTAAATAACTTTCAGAATAATATGCTACATAGTAACCCATGTGGGGTTTGTCTGTCCACATTGGCATTTCTATCGTCCTGTTTTCGATAAGTTTTATTACACGCCTGTCAATGGTGCATGGCTGTATGTTCAGCTCCAGTGTGGGGGCATAGCTTTTCCAAGCCTGTTCCGCTATACCTTTAATGAATGCAGATACATCAATCTTTGAAATGAAACAACTCCCGTCTCCCTGCGAATAAAACCCTCTGAAATAAATCTCTTTCAGGCTTATATGGATGCCAATTAATGAACAGATAGTTATAAAATCCTCGCATTCGCTTTCCCACCAGTTATGGTCGGTGTTAAAGTATCTAAAATGCTCCGTTGCTTTCTCCTGTGCTTCCTTTTCCAGTTCGGAAAAGGTGTATAGCTTTATACTAATCGTTTTCATTCTGCTTTGAATTTTTAATGTTATGAGTGTAATTATTCAGAAGTAAAAACCCCATTGATATAGTAGCCGATTAGCTGTTCCCACAGTCGTATTAAACCATCGGTATCAACATAGAAAGATGCTGTGCGGTTACAATGAATGATATATATAGCCACATCCTCGTTATCTTTATTCAGGCTTTGTGCTTTAGCGTAACTTTTCGCTTCGTCTATTGATTTTGCTTTCATACCTTACCGTTTTTTATCGTTATCAATCTTTTTTATTTTAACGATGGCTCTTTCAGGGCATCCCTCTGCCGCAGTTATCTGTTCGATTACTCCTTTTTCTCCGCTTAGTGATACAACCCTGAACCGGATTTTGCCGTTATCGTGTTTTACGGTTGCTATAAAGGTTTCGAGTACCATATCTGTAAGTTTTTTAAGGCGACCACCTTTACAGGCGGTCGCCTTTGGTTACTTAATTGAGTTCAAAAACGTCTGCACCGATTTTTTCAAATGAGGTACACAGTTCAAAAGCTTTTTGGGTCTTTAACTGTGCAGTACCACCTAATACGATGCTCTGTAATTTGGCTTCACCATCCTTGTAATTTCTTACGTTCTGATAGTAGCCAGTCACAGCATTGTAGGCTCCGAACAATGTGCCTTTAGTGGTGTCCATCTGCTGTGTATCGCTTATCATTGCATAGGCAAAGGCATCATCAACGGTATTTTTGAACACGGTGGAAACTTCATCCTCTGCACCTTTTTTGAGCAGGTCAAGGGTTTCCTTGTTGGGGCAAAGCGCAAGCTGTATCAGTTTCCTTACTTCGCTGTCTGTTACCCTTACTTTTGTCCAATTGTTGAAAATATCCTGCAATTGGTTGCTAAGGGTGTTCGCCAGTCCCATTACCTTGTGCGCATTTTCCAAACGTTGTTTGGCTCCTGCGGTATGTTTGATACGTACCACATTGCTCATGTTGCGGAGCGAAGCATTAAGGGTATTTTGGCAAACGATGCGAATGGGTGTGAACGCTGCCGTAATGCTTCCGCTTCCATCGTGGGAGGTTGTCAGGAAGATGTATTTTTCCGTAATATCATCACCGTTACCTACTCGGATATAGTCGGGTAGTTTAGCCGTAATGAATATGCGCTCACCGTTGCCCAATGCTCCTGCTGTTTCATACAGGATACCATCGCCACCGTCTACAATGGCGTCAAAGAAATTGAAGGCTTCGCGGTTTTGTACAATATGGTAGTCTTTACCGACTACGCCCAATACTGCATTATTGTCGCTTCGGATGTTGGCAAAGTAGTTGGGAACCTCCAGTTCGTTGTTTCCTATCACGATACCTTGTGAAGTTTCTTTGATGTTTGAGCCTTTGGTGAACAGCGGACTTTTGATGACTTCGTAATCAAGCCCTGCATATCGGATAGCTTGCTCGCTTGTGGGATAGTCCTGTACGATCTGCCCCAAGCCGTGCCATGCTTTTTCCTGTACGCTGAAGAAACTGTATTCACCTGTGCTACTGTTGAAATTGAGATTATGTGCCATGATGTTTTAAATTTTGATTGTTTGAAAAATGATTGATTGTTGATTAGAATGGGAGGTCGTCCTCTTGTGCGTTGCCAGCGTTCGCTTTCGTGGTAGCCTGTGGCGTTTCGCTTCTCTTGCCGCCTGCAAGCGGTTTGATGTTGGAGGTATGGAAGTTTAGCCCTGCTCTTGGCTCTCCGTCCTTGCTTACCCACGCCCTTGTACTTACTCTGCCTGTGAGTTCTACCAGTAGCCCTTTTGTGAGCATCTTCGCTACGTTGGGGGTTATCCAGTATGAGCAGTCGAAGAAGGCGGTTTGCTCCACTCGTTCGCCCTGTTTGTTTTTGTAGCTGTCGTTCACCGCTACCGAAAAGTTTACTACCTGTTTGCCGTTTGACGTTGTGCGTACTTCCGCATCCCCTGTCAGTCTTCCTGTGATGTTCATGATTTCTGCGTTTTAAAAGTTTTACATTTTGTTTCGTTCGCTTCCCTCTTTTCCTGCTGTGCTTTGCTCCGCTTCGCTTCGCAAATCATTTTTCCAAAAGAAAAACCGGAAAAAAGAAAGCAGACAAACAAGGGGAGGAATAAGGCGAAGGGCGTGCTATAAGTCCCGAAGGGTGGCAAGCGAAGCGCAGCCATTATGCGCACGCCATCGCCGCCGCCCCTTAACTTGGCTGCCTTTTTACCGGTTCTATTGGAAAATGAATTACCCCTAACTCAAATGGTGTATTTAAAAATTAACCACAGTAAATGCGGACTAAAAGGAGGTATAAACGATTGCAAAAATGAGTACGGCTAACAGAAAGTGTCGTAGATAGCCAAACACTTCCACTCACTGCCACATGGGGAGATTGACCACAACTCTTTGATAATTTTAAATCGCCAAAATTGGTCTATAGTAGTAGTGAACAAGATGAACAACAGTCTTTCAAACAGCAAGATGACACCTGAAAAACTCCTTAAACTGTTTAACGGAGAGGCTAAGGGAATGAGCAATGAGGAAGCAGCAAAGCTGTTATTGTTTTTAAAAAAACTGGCCAGGATTGTGGTCATAAAATATTTGGGGAGATGAAAAAGGATAGAGAACCTATCGCTGATCTATATATCCGTGTAAGTACCGATGAGCAGGCTGACAAGGGTTATTCGCAACGGAACCAGGAGGAAATGTTGCGGAAATACTGTGACAACCATTCTATCGAGATCCGTAACGTTATTTATGAAGATCATTCTGCAAAATCTTTCAACAGGCCGGAATGGAAGAAACTTATCCAGCAACTTAAAAAGAACAGGAATCGGATTGACCTGATTTTGTTCACAAAATGGGACCGATTTAGTCGCAATGCGGGTGATGCCTACCAAATGATAAATGTGCTGCGTGACCTCAACGTTGAGCCGCAGGCAATTGAGCAACCGTTAGATTTGTCTATACCGGAGAATAAAATGATGCTGGCATTCTATCTTGCCGCGCCCGAAGTGGAGAATGACCGTCGCGCCCTCAACGTGTTTTACGGAATGAGACGGGCAAAGAAGGAAGGACGTTATATGGGTCTTGCCCCGGTGGGTTATAAAAACAAAGTTGATGAGACAGGCAATAAATACATTGCTCCAAAACAACCTGACGCATCAATTCTTTTATGGGCCTTTGAACATATAGGCAAAGGTGCTTTCAATACTGCACAGATCTGGAAAAAGGCAAAGGATAAAGGTCTCAGGTGTAGCAAAAATGCCTTCTGGCAATTGATCAGGAATCCATTGTACTGTGGGAAGATTTTCATCCCCAGGTTTAAGGATGAGGAGAGCTATTTTGTAGAGGGGCAGCATGAGGCTATTATATCAGAAGAATTGTTTGATCGTGTACAGGATGTATTGGATGGACGTGGTAGGAAATACCGGCCAAAGATCGAGACACAGCGGGAATTTCCCTTAAAAGGCTTCCTGGTCTGCCCTGAATGCGGAAAGTTACTGACGGCAAGTAAATCAAGGGGAAGAAGTCGGCATTATACGTATTACCATTGTTACCGTGGATGTTCGCACCGGATCAATTCCGATAGGATAACAAAGGCTTTTGACGATGAGTTAAAAAAATATGTACCCAAAAAGGAGATATTGGATATTTATCATCGGATAGTGAGTGAGACCTATTACGAAATGACAAGTGATATTCAGGTTTCTAAAAAGCAGCTTTTGGGCCAGATAAATGAATATGAAAAAAGAATGTCCCATATTAGGGACCTTCTTGCGACGGATAAGATAGAGGCATCAGATTACAACGATTTTAAAGCACAATACAGTTCTACAATCGAGCAGTTGAATGTAAAAGTGGATAGCCTTAACGCAAATGTTCCTTGTTTGGACGGACTTCTTTCATCAGGACTGGAGGATCTCATGAGGTTGGACAAAATATTAGGAGAAGGAAATAACGAAGATGTGCGAGCTATCGTAAACATGATATACCCCGATAAACTAACCTTTAATGGGAATGTTTTTTTAATGGGAAAAGTAAACGTAGCATTGAGTTATAGCTATCATCATCTTAAATAATGATTTGATCTTCAAAAAGAACCTCGAAAGTGTTCTATTTCTGTTGATCATCATTTAAAGCATCCTGAAAGGGGTGCTTTTTTTTGCGTAAACCTCCTCGTATTAATTTATTAAGCTTTCAAAACCCATTATGCTAAGTCATGTAATCAATTATTACAGCTAAACAACTATTTCTGTCGGCCAAATAACGTAAATTAGTGCCAAACAAAGACACTAAGAAGATATGGATAAAAATGTTAGAAAAAGAGCGGTGTCCTATTTACGGGCTGCAAAAATCGAGATGGCAAATTTCGATTCGCTTATTCGACAAAAGGCGGCTATTGAAGAATATTGCTCGAAGAACAATATTGAATTAGTGAATGTATTCTGGGACGTTTCATCGGGAAGCCATTTCAATCGAAAAGGTTGGGAGGAATTAGAGGCTTATCTAAGCAACAACCTGGGAAGAGTCCAGCTCCTGATAAGCGTAGATGCGTCTCGCATAGGAAGGAATTTTGCATTGTTTGCATCAGAGGAGCAGCGTTTCAAGGAGCAATATGATGTAGATTTTTGTTTCTGCGTTGGTAGTAGTGAATTTCGAGATTTAGCAACTGAACAATTTTTGAGGGTATGTAACCAACCCCCAAAGAGCAATTAAATTATAGGTCATGGTATATATTGCTGATTTATACATTCGGGTAAGTACCGATGAACAGGCAGACAAGGGTTACTCCCAAAGGAATCAGGAAGAGATGCTGCGCAAATATTGCGAGAGCCATTCCATAATGATTCGTAACGTTATTTACGAAGATCATTCTGCAAAGTCTTTCAACAGGCCACAATGGAAGAGCTTGATACAAGGTCTGAAAAAGAAAAAGAGCAATGTTAATCTGATATTGTTCACTAAGTGGGATCGGTTCAGTCGTAATGCAGGTGATGCTTACCAGATGATTAATGTACTGCGAGGGCTTGGTGTGGAACCACAGGCGATAGAACAACCATTAGATCTTTCCATACCGGAAAACAAAATGATGCTGGCATTTTACCTGGCTGCTCCGGAGGTCGAGAATGACAGGCGTGCTTTGAATGTTTTCTATGGCATGAGAAGGGCGCGTAAAGAGGGCCGATATATGGGCCTTGCACCTGTAGCTTACATAAATAAGACTGAGGAAAATGGGAAAAAATACATCGCTCCGCTGGAACCTGATGCGTCGATACTAAGATGGGCTTTTGAAGAAATTGCAAAAGGGATCTTCAATACAGAGCAGATATGGAAGCTGGCTAAGGAAAAAGGATTGAAATGTAGCAAAAATGCTTTTTGGCAGGTAATACGGAATCCTCTTTACTGCGGCAAGATTTTCATTCCTCAATTCAAGGATGAAGAAAGCCGCTTTGTAAAAGGGCAACATCGGGCCATTATATCAGAGGAGTTGTATTACGAGGTGCAGGATATTCTTGATGGACGTGGAAGAAAGTACCGTCCAAAAGTCAAAACCCTGGATGACTTTCCAATGCGTGGTTTTTTAATCTGTCCTGAGTGTGAAAAGTTATTAACAGGAAGTAAGTCCAAAGGTCGTACAAAATACTATTCCTATTACCATTGTGTTGGTGCGTGTAAGCATAGAACCAATGCAGAAATAGTGAACGATGCTATTTTGAGGGATCTTGCGAGCTTCGTTCCTGAAATTGGTGACATGGCATTCTATCAGGAATTGATCACGAAGGAATACCTGGATAAGACGAATGAAGTTCAATTTGAAAAGAAGGAAATTCTGCTTCAAATAAAGGATTATGAAGATAGGCTTTCACACGCAAGGGACCTTCTTGCGACACGTCAAATAGACCCCGATGACTACCGTGATATGAAATCACAGTACAGTTCAAAAATATCAACGCTGGAGTCACAATTGACTCGGCTGAATAACGACGTTGACAATGTTCAAATCCTTATTAAACGAGGGGTTAAGCGGGTTTTTGAAATTAAGGAAGCACTAAAAGATGGCTGTTTATCTGAGATAAGAAAAGATGTTGGTTCAATTTATCCCGAAAAAGTCGTTTTTGAAGGAAGCAAAGTTCGAACCGCCCGGCGTAATGATTTTATTCAGTATATCAACCTGATTAACAATAAGTTACGACAAAATAAAAACGGGACAAAAGTAGACTTTTCTACTTTGTCCCGTCAAGTCGGGAGGACAGGATTCGAACCTGCGACCCCCTGGTCCCAAACCAGGTATTCTACCGGGCTGAACTACCTCCCGAACTGTTCTCTTTTGTATTCTATCCCTCCCCAATGACATGATCTTTTACGAACCCAATCGCTGAAGGGGATGCAAAGGTAATGGTTCCACCTGAACTATCAAAATAGAGAGGAATATTTCCACAATTATGGATTGGTGAAAGCAAGCCTGTGAATGGGAAAGCATATTAATTTACCAATCTCCGTCATTCAGAATGTTTTGCAGCTCTTCATCATCCGGTTTAGAGTAAACTTCCGTGAGTATCTGGTACGCTTCAATAAAATCATTGAGCAAGAGGTTATCCCTATGGATCAGCAGGGCATTAAGAATATTGATATTGCCGGTGCGAATGACACCCCTGAGCTGAATGATGGTGCCGTCGTTATACGCCCTGAACCAATTGGTAAATTTATGAAAGCGGGCTTTTTCCCGGTTGTCACTGTTATCACAGATATACACCACCACATTTTTCTTTTCCCTGAGAAATGTTTTAAGTATAATAGTAACCGTTTCACCGATACGCTTGTCCGGCGGAACTTTATCCAGCCCTTCCGGTTTGAATTTCAACTCCAGGTTAAAGCCAAAAACATTGGGAGCTAATTCGGGGTAGTCTGAGAAGGGTGTAGAAAAATCAAAGAAATAGCAATGATACTCACATCCGTTGGAGGTGATAAATGTATAATAGTCTGGTTTGTGTGTTATGTAATTATACGGTTGCAAATTTGAAGCCTGCTTCTTTAAGTTCTTCAAATGACATGCCCTGCTCTCGGGCTGCGGTAAGATATTTGCTCATTTCAAGAGCAACGAGAAGCTTTTCTTTGCCTTTGACTTTTTGCGCCTTTTGGGCAAAGTATTCGGCAGTGCGCTTTTCAAATGGTGGCTTTTCTAAGGACTTTTGCATCTTATAACAAATTGTATTACAAGTTACGATATTTTATAGTATAATCCGGCAACAGGGAAAGATATCCTTTTCTCAGACATCTCTTTTGGGGCCGGTAATCTCCACCTGCCGAATCGGTCATCCGAAAGCCTTGTCTTCTCCATAACAACCTAAAATCGTATCTTACAGCTTGTTTTCAACCATGCGACTTCAGATCAATAAAAAATTGCTTGTTATCACCATTGGCTTACTGATTATTGTGGTGATAGGTATCCGTTTTTTCGGACAGGAAAAAGTAGATTTTAATACCGAAGTAAAACCCCTTCTGAATAAAAAATGTATCTCCTGCCATGGCGGCGTCAAAAAAGAGGGCGGGTTTAGTGTGTTGTTCCGGAACGAAGCGATGGATACTACTGACAGTGGTCATCCGGCTATTGTTCCCGGTCATCCCGACAAAAGTGAAATGATCCGACGCCTGGTATCCAGGGACCCCGAAGAACGTATGCCCTATAATCATGAGCCGCTTTCTGACAGAGAAATTGATATGCTGAAACGCTGGATAAAAGAGGGGGCGGAGTGGGGAGATCACTGGGCTTATGTGGCAGTGCAACCAACGCCGGTTCCCGGAAAAAAGAAACTGTTTTCCGGGGGAAAGGACTGGGTAAAAAGCGATATTGATTATTTTATTCTCGAAAAAATAAAGCAGGAAAAATTAAGCCCTTCGGCGGAAGCAGGCAAAGCTACCCTGTTGCGGCGGGTGAGCCTGGATCTGATCGGCATGCCGGCGCCGGAGGATATTGCGCAAAAATACCTGGCGGATAATAGCGCCGACGCATATGCGAAACTGGTGGATACACTGCTTGACCTGCCCCAGTATGGCGAACGCTGGACCGCCATGTGGATGGACCTGGCCCGCTATGCCGACAGCAGGGGATACGAAAAAGACGGGTACCGGTCCATATGGAGGTACCGGGACTGGCTGATACAGGCTTTTAACCAGGATAAGCCTTATGATGTTTTTCTTACGGAACAATTGGCCGGCGACCTGCTGCCCGATGCGGATGACCGGCTTTTCCTGGCAACTGCCTTCAACCGCAACACCATGACCAATGATGAAGGTGGCACGGATAACGAAGAATTCAGAACGGCTGCCGTGATCGACAGGGTGAATACCACCTGGGAAACAATCCTCGGAACCACTTTTGCCTGTGTGCAATGTCATAGTCATCCGTATGATCCTTTCAAATTTGAGGAGTACTACAAATTCATGGCTTTTTTCAATAATACCCGGGATGAGGACTCTCCCGGAGATTATCCTTTATTGAGAGAGTTGAATACAGAAGACAGCATTAAACTACTGGCACTGGAAAACTGGTTGCAAACCCATGCCCCCCACCGGCTGCAGGATATCAATACTTTTATCAAAACATGGCAGCCGGCTATCAATTCGCTGCGTTGCGATCAGTTTGTGAACAGTGAACTGACGGACACCAAATGGCTGGCATTCCGGAACAATGCGACCAGCCGGCTGGCGGGAGTAAACCTGAACGGAAAATCAGAACTGATATACCGGGTAAACGCCTACACGGATAAAGGGATATGGACTATACGCCTGGATAGCGCCAATGGCCCGGCCATTGCTATTATTCCCGTTAATAAAACGAAGGGCTGGGAAATCCTGTCTCAGCAACTGAAACCGATAGGTGGGGTTCGCGATCTGTATTTCACTTATTATAACCCGACAGTGGATGCCAGTAGTCAGAATAACCTGGCCATATTTGACTGGTTTTATTTTACAGAACAGTTTCCCGGCAATACGGTCAACGGCTATGATAGTGCCCGTGCAGACTTTTTTCACCTGGTGCGTACAAATCCCCGTGCGGTTACGCCGGTTATGATGGAGAATCCCGATGATATGTTCCGTCCTACTTATATTTTTGAACGGGGAAACTGGATGGCAAAAACAGCCAAAGTGCAGGCGGATGTACCACAGTCGCTGAACCCGCTGCCGGAAGGAGCGCCCCGCAACCGCCTGGGACTGGCTATGTGGCTGACGGATAAAAAGAACCCGCTTACAGCCCGCACGCTGGTAAACCGGATATGGGAACAGGTTATGGGACAGGGGATAGCTGAAACGCTGGAAGATATGGGAACACAGGGGCTTCCGCCTACTCATAAGAACCTGCTCGATTTTCTTTCCTGGCAGTTCATGAACGAATATAAATGGAGTGTTAAGTCATTGCTCCGCGAAATAGTGATGTCGGCTACTTACCGGCAGGATTCCAGGGTAACGGAGGAAACGCTGGAAAAAGATCCCTTTAATAAGTATTATGCCCGTGGAGCACGGGTAAGACTAAGCGCTGAACAGGTGCGCGACCAGGCATTGGCAGTTTCCGGTCTTTTGAGTCACAAAATGTACGGCAAAAGTGTGATGCCTTACCAGCCGGATAAAATATGGCTTTCCCCCTATGATGGCGCCAAATGGATAAAAAGTGAAGGGGAAGATCAATATCGCCGTGCAATATATACCTACTGGAAACGAACCTCACCCTATCCTTCTATGCTGAGCTTTGATGGTGTTGCCCGGGAAGTATGCCAGGCGAGGCGTATAAGAACCAATACACCTTTGCAGGCACTCACCACCCTGAATGACGCGGCATTTGTAGAAATGGCAAGGCATTTTGCCGAAAGGATGCGGCAATCCGCAGGTGATGATGTTCGCAGGCAGATCAGTTGGGGCTACGAGGCTGCCCTTCATCATCCTATTGATAAAGAAAAGCTGGATGCCCTGGAGGAACTGTATAGAACGGCGCTGGCAGCATACAAACAAAATCCGCAGGCAGCGGCCGAACTGCTGGAGGAAGAAAATGGCGAAACCGGAAAAGCGGCCATGGTGCTGGTAGCCAATGCCATGCTGAACCTGGATGATCTGATTACCAAGAATTAACAAACCTAAAACCTGGGAGGGCTTGCCCGGCTATTGCAGCGCTGCAGGCCTCACGGGTTTATACACCTTAATAATCCTCCCCGGGTACCCATCGGATAGTAACAATTATTCTGTTTGCCGGATATAATCTGAAATAACATTTCAATTAAACTATTTGTTATGGTAACGAACCTATCACTACGGAGGCATATATGGCTTTTGTTCATTATTCCTCTTTTATTTTCCTGTAAGGAAAATCCGGAGACCTTTGCGATACACTCACCCATCTATCCTTCGGGAACAGAAGCGGTGAGTTTTACATTGCGGAAAATTGATGGCAATGTTTCTGAAGTAAAGCTTTTTGAGTTTGTGGCTAACGTCAACAGCCAGGGAGATCTTTCGGCTACCACACCGGAAACAGAGATCCAAAGCTGGTCGTCACCGAGCTTTCCTCTCACTTTTACCAGATCATCGGGTTATGGGTCCAACAAACTGGTTACCTATCGCTTCCAGGTAAAGGGCAATAACAAGACCTATAATCACCGGATCAGCTTTGCTACCAGGCCCTATCCCGTCCCCAATCAGGCAGCGCCTGTATATGTAGTCGGCAACCAGGACAAGGTATTGAACCTTGTATTCATACCGGATACCAGCATGAATAGCCGGATGACCCTGTTCTATAATTCCGTCCGGTCGCAGATAGATTCCACTTTTCACCAGGAGGACTGGGTGAGAAGGTTCAGGAGTTCCTATAACTTTTATATCAACCCGGTTACTGCCATTGCCAGGGATTTTGACAGCGGATTGTCGCACGTGTTGCCCAGCAATTCTTCCGAACTCAGCTTTGCACAGGGCAAGGTCATTCTGCACTTTCATGATATCCGTGATCAGGCTGGCGGCGGTTATTTTTCCGCTGAGTATTATGTAAGAGGAACTATGTTGCATGAAAGTGGCCACAGCCTTTACCGCCTGGCAGATGAATATGATTCCAACAGCGCATCGCACTGGGAAGAGCCTGAATTTCCCAACAACTGGGATAATCAATCAGATGCGGAAGCTGCCGCCCCGGGCTATAACAAAACAACAGCCGATGTAAGAAAGATGGGAACCCAGGACTGGTATCGTATTTGTAATAATCAATGTCCGATGCGTTCATCCGGTACCCCTATCAACAATTATGATGAACCCTGCAAGACCAGGATTTTACACACTCTCCTGAAACGGGCTTCCAATTAACCAACACTTAAAAAAGTGATCATGAAAAAGATTTTTCGTTTTTGTATCATAGCCATTATCCTGACATCATTTTTATATGCCTGCGGGCAAAAAAAGGACAACAGGAAAAAAGAAGTTGAAGAAGCCGTCGATAAAATTGACAGCTTAAAGGGACAGTTTGATCCCTCGGTAACTATCAATCCTTCTTCGTCTCATTGGGCGCTGAATGTAAGCTTTAACGGGTTGCGTTTCGAGGTAGATACCACGGCCGTATTTATCCGCAGGGGGAAACTCCCGTATTTGAATGAAACCAGGCCATCTTTACCTTTTGTAATAAAATATGAAGACGCGACCGGGAAGCTGTTGGGGCAATACTCTATCGAAACGCCCACAGCGGTAAAATCCTGTGAACCGGGAACGGAAGGAATAAAGCCGGGCGTGATCACCTCATTCGAGATACTGGTGCCTGCTTTGGAAGGTATCCGGACAGTTGTGGTGGATTCAGCCGGTAAGGAGTGGCGGAAAGTTGCATTACCCCGGAGAAAGGTTCCGGGAGGGTCGCCGAATACGCCGGCAGATAGTACGGTTTTGCGTTAAGCAAACGGTAACGGGTAATGAGCGGGCTAATCCCTCCTGATGTTCAGCTTGCTTTCATTCAGCGGGCGCTCTACCGGCGCCTGCCCGTCTTCCAGCTTGAACGTAAACACTTTGTCAATATGCACCCACCGGCCGTTCTGCCATTTAAAACCTTCGTAATCGCCATCGGGTATATAAGTAAATTTTTTATCGGGCTGATTGTTTTCTGATATCAGGTGATCGAATATGATCATATCCATTTCATCATCAAACTTAATGCTGCCGTTGGCAAATTTCTTGTACTCTATATCAAAGCGGGTATGAACATTTCTGTTGGGGTATTTTTCAAACACAAAATACCGGCCGCCGAATACCGGTTTCCCGCTGTCATCAAATGTGAGTATTTCTATTCTTTTTTTGGTACTCCTGAAACTATGTTCATCATATCCCAGAAGAGTGTAAAACTTCTTGCCTCTGTAGGCTTTCTCTATTATTTTATAGTAAATAGCGCCTACCCAGTTTTCACTATTGTACACGCCCAGGTTAATATCCTCCAGCACATTGGTTTTATCGATCAACGGGAATAGTTTCAGTGAACCGTCGGAAGTTTTCATCTGGATGGCGCCTTTTCTTCGAAAAGTACTTTCATCTTTCATTACCTGCCAGGTAAATATCCTGAAACTGCTATCCGGTGCATACAGGCGGGAAATGGTTTGGAGCGAGTCGAAAGGGTATTGAAAGGAGTAGGGTTGCACCAACGCTCTTACCAGCATTTTGGTAAACACGCTGTCAGCTTCAAAACGATGGACTGCTTCGGTACCATTCACGATCTCAAAGGCGTATGGCTTTAAGGAGTCTTCCCTGGCCTGCAGTTCGGCTATGTTGGCATGTCCCTGCGAAAAAAGGAGATTGTGAAACAGGGATATGACGATTATAAGGCTGATTTTCTTCATCGGTATATACTTCTCAGTAAAATTACAATCATAATCGGCTATCAACGGAATTTGAACAGGGATAGTGTCTAAAGTTTTGATAAAACTATAATAAAACAGGGCACCCGTTTTTCAATATTTCCTTAAATTACCGGAAAAAGGAATATTTTATGTGCGCTGATATGAAAAAAAACTCCCGCCGTCTGTTTTTAAAAAATACAGGTTTAGCCGCCTCCGGCTTTTTTATTGTACCCCGTTATGTTTTAGGTAAGGGGCATATTGCTCCCAGTGACAAATTGAATATTGCTGGTATAGGAGTGGGGGGGAAGGCAAATGTAAACCTGCCCTATGCATGGAACAAAGGAGCGGAGAATATAGTAGCTCTTTGCGACGTAGACGACCGCCAGGCAGTAGAGGGCAGAAAGAGATGGCCGAAAGCGCCTTATTACAGGGATTTCAGGAAGATGCTCGAAAAGGAAGCGAAGAATATAGACGCTGTTATTATCACCAGCCCCGACCATATGCATGCTGTGCAGGCGCTGCCCTGCATGGAAATGGGAAAGCATGTGTACCTGGAAAAGCCATTAACGCATGACATCTATGAAGCCCGGATACTCACGCAGGCAGCGGAAAAATACAAGGTGGTGACACAAATGGGCAACCAGGGAAGCAGCGGAGATGACACCCGCAAAATAGAGACCTGGGTACAGGCAGGGGTGATAGGTGATGTGCATACCGTGCATGTATGGACGAACCGTCCTACCTGGCCACAGGGCGTACCTGCGCCTCAGGGAAAGTTTGACATACCGAAAGAAGTGGATTGGGATCTGTGGTTGGGAACGGCTCCCCGGCGGGATTATAACCCGGCTTTCCTGCCGGCCATCTGGCGGGGATGGGTGGATTTCGGAACCGGGTCACTGGGGGATATGGGCTGCCATTTTATAGACGTGCCTTATCGTGCCTTACAATTAGGTTACCCCGTGTCTGTAGAAACCAGCGTAGGCTCTGTATATACCGGGTTTTTCCGGGAAGCTATTTATAAAGACAGTTATCCTCCCTCGGCTAAAACGCATATCCAATTTCCTGCACGCGGCAACATGCCCCCGGTGGAACTGATCTGGTATGATGGCGGCATTCAACCCAAGCGACCGGAGGAATTGTTACCGGATGAAATGATGGGTGAATATGACGGCGGAATTATTTTTGACGGCACAAAGGGAAAGATCATGGCGGGATTATTTGGTCGCAACCCAACGCTACTGCCTACCCGGAATATGAAGGAAACGGAACTCCCTGCCTCTAAGTTCGAATTCGTGGAAGGTAGTACGGAAGGGCACCAGACACAATGGGTAAGGGCATGCAAACAAGGCTATGGCGCTTATACCAGTTCATCGTTTGATAAGGCCGGGCCGCTTACGGAAACTGTATTAATGGGCAACTTGGCGGTGCTGAGCTATAACTATTATGAAACCAACTCAAAAGGCGACCGGGTGTTTCCGGGAAGAAAAAAGCTGTTGTGGGACGGCGGGAATATGCGGATAACCAATTTTGAACCGGCGAATCAATTTGTAAAAAGGCAATACCGCGGCAACTGGAAATTAAGCCTGTAGCCCGTTCGGCGCAACAGGGGTATCGTCAAATACCGGCGATCAGTTGGAACCCGATATTTTTTTGAACATAAACGAGCAGGAGTCCTTCTCTGTGCTGCTGATATTGATCTGGTAAGCGCCATCTTTCAGGTGAGCCAGCCTGAGGTGTACGCTGATACCGCGGAATTTTCCCTTTCTCAATACCTGGTCCCGGGCATCCGTGATATGGTAGGTGATATCTGTGGTAACCAGGTCCGCATCGTTTATTTCAACAGACAATGTGTCGTTCACTACAGGAGTAACGTGAACCAGTGACGATCTTAAACTTTGCATAAGACAGAATACACTTGTTTGGTTTATAAAAAATACCGCATCCCGCGGATGCAGAAAACCATTCATAGGTATAGTACGGCTGTGAATATAACGGGGCGTTAACCATTGGTTAAATGAGCCGGCACTAATCCTCTGACAAATTGTATCAAAGAGATATGAATTGAATGTGTAGAAAACATGATCTCTTCAGACAAGTGTATATCAAATACTCCGGGCCCGGGCTGAATTGTTGAAGATATGTGAAAAAATAAAAATAAGCAAAAAATCAACCGAAAAATCAGCTTAAAACTGTATTTCGCAGGGAATTGCACACCTTAAACCGCCGGTTCCTGCTGGCTGAGGCAATGAAAACTGCCCAATCCCCAGATGATATCCGTAGAGTCGATGCCTACTATCTTTCTGTCGGGAAAACAGTCCTGGATGATCTGCAGGGCTTTGTCGTCCTTGTCTGACCGGTAGGTGGGTACCACTACCGCAGCGTTGGCTATATAAAAATTGGCATAGGAGGCCGGCAAACGCTGATCTTCATAAAAAACAGGGTCCGGCATGGGAAGTTCTATAATATTCAATTGTTTCCCGTTCAACAGGCGCATCTGTTGCAATTCTTCCAGGTTGGTTTGCAGCAGGTCATAATTCTCGTCTTCTTTATTTTCTTCCACTACGGTAAGGACCGTGTCCTCGTTTACAAATCTTACGGTATCGTCAATATGACCGTCGGTATCGTCGCCTATAATGCCCTCGCTTACCCACAATACCTGCTCCACCCCATAGTAGTGTCGCAGATATTGCTCAATTTGTTCCTGGTTGAGCTGCGGGTTTCGGTTGGGGTTTAACAGGCAGGCGGTTGAAGTAAGCACGGTACCTTTACCATTGAACTCCACCGAACCGCCTTCCATTACAATACCCGGGTAAAATACCGGTATATCGTATGCGCCTGCGATCAACGTGGGAATATTGTCATCCAGGTCGTAGGGCGGGTATTTGTTTCCCCAGGCATTATACCCCCAGTCTACGATCACTTTTTTTATATCTGCAGCGGGGTTGACCAGGAAGGCCGGGCCATGATCCCTGCACCAGGCGTCATTGGTGGGATGAATATAAAAATTCACCCGGTCCATATCTACGCCTTCCCGGGTGAGATGCTGAATGGCTGACGCTTTCATCGCTTCATCGTTCACGTTGATATTGACCGGTTCCCCTTTGGTTACTTCCTTTATAAAACGGCAATACGCGGAGTATATGGTTTCCAGTTTTCCCGGCCAGGACGCTTCCTTGTGCGGCCAGCTTAGCCAGGTGGCGGCATGCGGCGCAAACTCGGCGGGAAAATGATAGCCCAGTTGTTTGGGTGTATGAAATTTTGGAAACCCGGTGGAAGTATCTGCTAAGTTCAATGTATGATAGTTAAAAGGTGATTGACTTTACCGAAGCTAACTTTCATCTATATACCTTTTTGTAACAGGCGCATAGCTGTCAATTCTGCGGTCTCTTAAAAATGGCCAATGCGTCCGGTAGCGGTCTGTTTGGGAGGTATCTATATCTATAACATGCACTTTTTCCCTGTCGTGCGGAGCCTGGTACAGAATGCTGCCGAACGGATTCGATACAAACGAGCCTCCCCAGAACCGCATCGCGCCATCCTGCTCAAAGCCTGTCCTGTTGACACTTACCACATGCACCCCATTAGCAACCGCGTGGCTGCGTTGAATGGTCTGCCAGGCATTATATTGTTCGGTATTGGTGGCTTCATCCTGCGAAGTAGCCCAGCCGATGGCGGTGGGATAAAACAGTATTTCCGCTCCCATCAATGCAGTAATACGGGCCGCTTCCGGGTACCACTGATCCCAGCAGATGAGCACGCCAATGGTTGCAAACCTTGTTTTGAAAACTTTGTATCCCAGGTCTCCGGGTGTAAAATAGAACTTCTCATAATATGCGGGGTCATCCGGAATGTGCATCTTCCTGTATTTGCCCAGGTAAGTGCCATCGGCGTCCAGCACGGCAGTGGTATTGTGGTAAAGTCCTTCCGCTCTTTTTTCGAACAGTGAAGCGATAATGACCACGCCCAGTTCCTTTGCAACGGTAGCCAATGCTTCCGTGGAAGGTCCGGGAATGGGTTCGGCCAGCTTAAACTGCTCATAGTCTTCCACATCACAAAAATAAAGAGAAGTAAACAGTTCCTGCAGGCACACCATTTGAGCGCCTTTGGCAGCAGCTTCCCTCACTTTGGTGATCGCTTTTTGCAGGTTCTCCTCCTTATCTGCGCTGCAGGTCATTTGCACCAGGCCTACTTTTACTTTTGCCATCTTGCTGTAATAATTTGGAGTGCAAAAATAAAGTTTAATTTCAACTTTGTTGTTAAATAAGGATTTCCCGGTATTGTCTGCTATTGAAACTTGATACGGTATTTGCCCCCTGTGAGAAAGGTTCAGATCTTTGGGTTGCAGAATGAAGCTACCAGCATCTGTCACTCTGACGAAGCCTGCTTGCCGGACAGGCAGGGAAGAGTCTGCTTACAGTGAAACATACACGCTTTACACCTCAACACCACCAACCGAAAGTTTTAATTACTCTTAGTATCCGGAACTTTAATTGTAGGCAACTATCCTCAGTTCAGCTTTGTCGATGACAACTTCGGCGATCATGGTTGTTTTCCGTTGAACAGGCTCGTTGCTGATGCCTGCACTGTGGGTAATTATATCGTTGCCTGTGAGGTTTACGGCGTAGAAAAACCCGGACTGGTTTTCATGAGTATTGTTCACCCATATTGTCTTCTTGGCTTTTGCGGGTTTCACCGTCCGGGGAGAAATGGTATCTGCTTTTTGCCGGAGTGTTTTTCTTTGACGTTCCAGTAAAATTGCTTTTCTGTATGCATCTAACTGCATATTTCCAAACACACTGTCATAAATAAATGTCCAGGAATCAGCTTCCTGCTGCAGCTTCCTGAGCTGAGCCTGTTGTTTGTCGGCTTGCAGTTGCCCGCCTGATGCTCTCCAGGCTTGCGCATTCTTTACCAGAATTGTATCAAATATACCTCTTAGTGAGATGCTGCCTGCTTTTGGAGCCTTTGTATTATGTTTTTCGATATTGATATGTACATCCGCAAACCCCGGCACAGCAACACGACCGAATAGTTCAGCAGTGGGGGCATCTATAAAAAACAATTCGTCAGTGCCTGACTCAAACTGCAGCCTGTTGAACAACTCATACTCTGTTTCCATTCCCGGCGCAAAGTATTCTTCCGTTGCATAAGCCGGCGGAGATGGAGGGGAAGGAGGTACTGGTGGTACGGCTTCCAACAGGCGACTGATATCCCCGTTCACCGTCGCGATATCGTCCGGAGCGATAGTTATACCGGGTACCACTTTTGGAAAGGGTTTGTCAGCAGGTTTTGAGAGCGGAGCAACAGTTTCCGGTTCTTTTTCAACACCACTATCCTGCCCGGATTCCGGGCCTTCCACTACTGTTATTTCTTCTTCAGGGTTGCCCTGGCTTTTCTCAGGAGACAGCCAGGCTATGGAAATGAGCATAAAAGCGATTATAAACAAGGCCAACAGGCGTTGCCCATAGTTGAGATTGCTGTTCTTTATGTTCATGATCCTCTTCACACGAACCAGCAACTGCCGGTCGTTACCCGTGGCAGCCAGCACCGTCGCCGGCACTTTTTTTATCCGCATCTGCTCCAGCGAAAGCAGGGCAGACGCGTAACTGTGCGGATCAACCCGGTACCTTAATACAAAATCATCGCAGCAGTTTTCTCTTTCCTTCCGGAGGCTGGTAATCAGCAGGTGTATGAACGGATTGAAGAAAAGCAGGATCTCTACTACGGAAACCAGTATGTTCACCAGATAGTCCTTTCGTTTGATATGCGCCATTTCGTGGAGTATAACGGACTCCACCTGTTCCGGAGTAAGTTGGTTGAACACTGCTACCGGTAACAGTATAACCGGTTTAAAATAATTGAGCGTCGCCGGCACATCGATATACTCGCTGAGATAAATACGCACCTGCTGGTAGATACCTATATTGGCAGCATATCTTTCTACCCGCTCTATCCAATTTATCTCCATAGGGATCAACCCCTGTGTCTGCAACTTCCTGGAAATGCTGTAAGCGTTTATCAGCCGGATAGTGAGCAGCAGCAGGATGATCAGGTAGGCAGCGGAGAAATAAGGAAGGTACTGGTTCAGTAAGGGGAGTATGCTGTTTTGCACAAAAGCCAGCAACCCGAAACGGTTGCTTTCCGCAACCGCGCCGGTAAAATCCAGGCTGATATAAGCCGTGGCAAATTCATTGTATTTCTGAATAAAAGTGTACCCAAACCAACAGGTGCTGATAGAGAGAAAAAGCAGCGACAGGTTATGTTTAAAAACGGGAGATGTTTGTCTGTTGGCAATCAACTGGTAAAAAAGCCAGAGGATAGCAGCCTGCCAAAGGCTTGCAGCTATTGCCCAGCCCAGGGCCAGTAAAAAAGGTGAATGGTATAAAGCAGTCATGGCAGGTATTATTTATGGATTATTTTTTTTCAAAGAATTAAGCAGTTGCTGTATCTCCTCCAGTTCATCATGGCTTGCCTTATGATTGCCCAGCGCCTGCATTACCAGTTGCGCCGGCGAGCCGGCGAATAAATTATTGATCATTTTACCAACCAGGTGTTTTTGTGTTTTTTCGCGGCTTACCGCCGGCTGGTAGATATGTGTTTTAGAGGAATCGTCCCGGGTTACCAGCCCTTTTTCAAACATGATCTGCATCAGTTTGAGGGTGGTGGTATAGCCCACGTCTTTGGTAGCCGCCAGTTCTTCGTGTACTTCTCTCACGGTTGCCCGCTCCCTGTTCCATAATACCTGTAATATTTCCAGTTCGCTTTCTGTTGGCTTTGCCTGCTTTTGTGACATGTTTACGATTTTATTCGTAAACTAAAATACGACTCTATTCGTAATAAATAGCAAATATTTTGTGAAAGCTGATATGGTAAACGCAATTGGCCGAAATAAAATTATCAAAAGTCATGGAATCAGTATGTATGGTTTTGATGGAGGGTAATATTCTTTGAAAGACCGGCACACAAAGTTGGTAATGAGCGTTGTGTTTAATAGTTTCGGAGTCGTAATACAACCATCATCCTATGTTAAGGTATATCAATTCTTACCTGAAGGTCACAGCCGCCTGCCTGCTGCTTTCCGGCTTAATAATTATCTGTTATACGGCAGGACAGTTTTCTGTGCTGGGCATATCCGTAATGGTATTAGGGCTGCTCCTGTACATTACCCACGATATGCTGGCAAAATCCAGCATTAACAAACGCTATAAGAAGGTACTGGAGTTTTTGCTTGCCGCCTTTATTTGTCTTTTCTGTGGTATCCTGTTGCTGGATTACCTGGAGGTGATAACAATTGAACTGTAGTACAAATCAGATTCATACCGCGGATGCAATGGCATCAATATCCTGTTGCTGCATACATTTAAAATGTTTTTTGGGGCAGGTGCGGGTACCGTAGTTGGAGCAGGGTTGACAGGAAAGTCCGGGAACAATAAAGTTTTGGTGTTTTGGGGGGATGCTGCTGCCGTAGTAAGGTTCCACATCCAGTTTGGGTGAGGTGCCGCCCCAAATGGCCAGTACCTTTTTCTGAAAAGCGCAGGCGATATACTGAAAGCCCGTATCATGTGATACGATCATTTTGGCGCGTCGTACTATATCGGCTGATTCATTCAGACTGAATTTACCACAGGCGTTGTAGATTTTCACAGGATCCGCTTTACTGATCTCATTTCCCTCCGCCTGGTCCTCTTTACCGCCTACCAGCACGATGGGGTATACAATGGCGTTGCATAACTGTTGCAGTTTTTGCACCGGCAGTTTTTTGGTATAATAAGAGGCGCCGATAACAATGGCCACATATCCCATTTGGTGCGATACGGGGATATCCTGTTCAATTTTTATTTCCTGTTCTTTGGGAACAAAATAATCAAGCCCCCGGCCGTCATCCTTTACACCAAGTTTTCGCAGGGCCTTGATGCAGCGTTGCGAAATATGGATCCCCGGCATCAGGTTGATCCCCAGTTTTGTCAGCAGAAATTTCTGTACACTCAGTTTGCGGTAGCTGAGCCATCTTGTCCGGGTATCCGTTTCCAGGTATAACCGGAACGTGCGGAGGTTTTTATGCAGGTCTATAATATAATCAAATTGCTCCGCGTTTATTTCATCTATGGTCGCATTGAAATTATCGTCAAAGTAGTGGAATTTATCAATATAGGGGTTGGCTATCGTAACGTCTTTGAATCTTTTCCGGGTGAGGAAGTGTAATTCAATATCCGGCAATTGTAATTTCAGGCAGCGGATGGCCGGAGTGGTAAGTACAATATCTCCTATAGAAGAAAGACGGATAACAAGGATTTTTAAACGGCTGCGTCCTTTAAACAGGGATCCCCGGGCAACTATTTGCGCTGGCGTATTCATGCTTTAAGTTGTTGGAGTTACCTGCAAGGTACTACAGTTTACCTATGCTTTATTATCTGCTTCTTTTTCAGGTAACGGGTAATTTTCGTTAGCTATCGTATCTGTTTCCACGTAATTAAGGTCTTTCCCGAAAGTTTCTCTGGTCAGTATGATGGCGGCAGTACCTATGGACATAATGATAATAGCGGCCATCCATCCACCGGTAAAATAATCTGTAACGTTGCGTAAGCCCTGGAAAAGTGGCAGGATGAAAACCGCCAGCATGCCCCGGACCATATTCGGAATGGTGGTGGCAGCGGTGGAACGGATATTGGTGCCAAACTGTTCTGCCGCCATGGTTACAAATATGGCCCAGAAGCCGGTGCCGAAACCCAGTCCCGCACAAACCCAGTACATGGCGGAAGCGGTTCCGTCGCGCAGCATGATAAAGTACAGCAGCATGAAAAATATGGTGATGCCATAAAACAGGTACAGGGCTTTTTTGCGGCTTTTGAACCACTGGCTCACAAAGCCTATAGCAATATCTCCTATTGAAATACCCACATAGGCAAACATGATAGCCTTCCCGGGATCAATCGCTTCCGTGATACCCATCACTTTGCCAAACTCACTGGAAAAGGTAACCAGCACACCGATAACAAACCAGGTAGGCAAGCCGATGAGTATGCCGGTGACATATCTTTTAAAACGATCTGCATTGGTAAAGAACATCAGCAGGTTACCCCGTGAAACATTCAGTTTTTTGGTTTCATGGAACATGCCCGACTCAAATACGGAAATACGCAACACCAGCAGCAATAACCCAAGTCCGCCGCCAATAAAATAACAGATCCGCCAGCCGTCCGGGTAATCGAATATCTCCTTCATGATAAAGGCAAGTATTGCCCCGGTTAACCCGATACCTGCCACCAGGGAGGTGGCAATACCTCTTTTCTCTTTTGAAGTAAGTTCGGATACGAGGGTGATGCCTGCCCCAAGTTCTCCTGCAAGGCCTACACCTGCTATGAAACGGATGGCTTTATACTGGTCTACCGTTTGCACAAAACCGTTTGCAATATTGGCAAGAGAGTACAAAACAATGGATCCAAACAGTACGCTCAACCTGCCTTTTTTATCCCCCATCACTCCCCATAGTATCCCGCCGATGAGCAGTCCCCACATTTGCCAGGTCAATATCCCTTCTCCATCAATCATAATTTGTTCCTGGGTGAGACCGAGGTCCCCTAAACTGGGAATACGGATGATACCGAATAACAACAGGTCGTATATATCTACAAAATAACCCAGGGCGGCTACTATTACCGCTATGCTGAATATGGAACCGGAGGCTTTTGGTTGTGGCATTGGTCGTTTATTGTTGAGGGTCGTTATGGTCTTTTATTTTTGGCGCTTTTGATTTTCCAAAGAATAATTTCCAGAAAACAGGAAGGGTGGTTACCAAAACAATTACGATCACGATCGCTTCAAGATGTTCTCTTAGTTCAAATCCAAATTGTTTTCTGACCCATATCTGCAAAAAATGCCCGGCAAATATCATACTGAACACCCAGGCAAAACACCCTACGATATTATAAAACATAAACTTCTTCCTGTCCATGGTTACGATCCCGGCCACTATGGGAGCAAAGGTTCGTACGATAGGAAGGAAGCGGGCAAATACAATGGCGCTGCCACCGTGTTTTTCAAAAAACTCGTGAGCGTCGTGCAGGTATTTTTTCTTGAAGAGGAACCTGTCTTTCCAGTTGAACATAGCGGGGCCTATTTTTCTGCCAAACCAGTAACCTACCATATTACCAATGATACCCATTACTGTTATCAACCCCACCAGCAGGAACAGATCGATCCATTCGTTCTGAAGGGTTTCTACGTTGAATGTTTTGTAGAATTCCCGCATCAGGTCGCTGCTGTAAATACCGGCCACAAACAACAGGCTGTCGCCCGGGAGGAAGAACCCTGCAAACAGCCCGGTTTCAGCGAATACAATGAAGAGGATCAACCACAGTCCGCCATTGATGATATAAAACATGGGGTTCAGCAGGTCCTTCCAGGTGAAGTTCTTTTTTAGCTCCACTTTGTTTTTTTCTTTGAGGGCGGATACGGAGGTTACCTTTGTTTCGTAGCCCTCCAGGCTGATGGTAACAGAGTCGGCGGCTGACACTTCAATGTCGGCAAAGCCCTGTTCATCTGTGGTATATTCGGTGGATTTTCCGTCATTTACAATAATGACCTCTTTAAGGGCTTCTTCATACTGGTTTACAAACTGTATGTTGATCTTTTCTTGTGCAAATAAGGTGATAACTGAAAAAAGTACAAATGCCAGGCTGATAAGTCTCTTACACATTGAATGTTTTTTTTCTACTTTGCCGCAAAAATGCAACTTCCTTGTCAATAAGCAACGAGTTTTAACCTGTTTCTACAATTTATTATCAAATTGCACGAAATCAGTGGTTTATAGGGGTTAATCTGCGGTAAACGCCTGTGCTTTGGCATCGTCAAACTCCCCTTCGGAACGGGCTATTACACAACTGGCAAGGGTATTACCGATAATATTTACCGAGGTCCTGGCCATATCCATCAACTCGTCAATCCCGTAAATAGCCATGATGGGCCATAGGGGGAAATTGAAAGTGGAGGCGGTGGCTATAAGTATTACCAGTGATGCCCGTGGCACCGCAGCTACTCCTTTGCTGGTAAGCATCAGCGAAAGACCGATCATAAATTGTTCGCCGATGGAAAGGTCGATACCTGCGGCCTGGGCCACAAAAACCGATGCCAGTGAAAGATAAAGCGTGGTACCGTCCAGGTTGAAAGTATACCCCGTGGGTATTACAAAAGAAACGATTTTCCGGGGCACGCCAAATCTTTCCATATTTTCCAGTGCACTGGGCAGGGCTGAATCTGAACTGGTGGTTGCAAAAGCAATAGAGGCAGGCTCCTTGATGGCTTCTATAAATTTCTTCAGGGGAATTTTGGCCACAAACAATGCTATGGGTACCAGCACTACAACAATAAACGTAATAAGCGCAAGATATAAAGTAATGAGCAGCAGGAACAGGTTCTTTAATATGTCTATACCGAGGTGACCCACCGTGACGGCTATGGCCGCGCCCACACCGAACGGAGCAAAATACATGATGATATGGGTAAACCGGAACATGGTTTCACTCAGGCTTTCCGTAAACTCAAGCAGTGGTTTTTTCTTCTGTTCACTCAGCATCGCCAGCGAAATGCCGAATATGAGGCTGAATACTACTATAGGCAATACATTGCCTTCATAGATGGATTTGATAATATTTTCCGGAAAAATGTCGATAATATGATCGTCCCATTTTTTCCCGGACTCGTCGGGCAACCGGCCCAACAAGTCCGACGGGTAGGCTATGTTGGCGCTGTCGAGTATGGACAGCATTTGCTCCTGCATTTGTTTGGTGTTCGACTTGGGCACTTCTTTCAACAGGCTTTCCGGAACCTGTATACCCTCACCGGCTTTGGTTATATTGATAAAAAGTATACCAATAACAAGCGCCAGCGTTGTCACTATCTCAAAATATACCAGGGACTTCCAGCCCATGCGGCCGACCTGCTTCAGGTTGGAATGACTGGCAATGCCCACTACAAGCGTCGAGAACAATAAGGGTGCAACAATGGTTTTTACCAGCCTCAGGAATATTTTGCTCAGGAACTGCAGTTGTTGCGAAAACTCCCTGAAATCCAGCCCTATCTCAATACCTATGGCCATTGCCACCAATATCCAGGTGGTAAGCGACCTTTTATAAAAAGCAAAAACAACCAGTGAGAGGATGAAAACCCATCTGCTGACAAACAGCACTTTTTCCGGAATAGCCACCCAGCCCCTGGCATCAATAAAATGGAGGATAGCAATAACAGTAAACAGTACAAAGGAAAGAACCCCGGCTTTTTTTCTATTCATATACAGTAAGCTGGTGAAAGGTTTCAAAACTAAAAGAAACTTCTCTGTTAATAAAATTTCAAATACAGTTTTCTATGGGTAATGTTATAAAATAATTAAAGAAATCTTTCATTTTCCATAGAAATCCTTACTTTCAAACCTTGTAGGTCAAGAACTAACACCAAATATTTACAAGCTTTATGAGTTTATTTGTTAAAAAGCCGATCAATGTCCTTTTAGAAGAGGCAAAAGGTACCGGAGAAAATTCATTGAAAAGAACGCTCGGGTCCTGGGGGTTGGTAGCCTTGGGAATAGGGGCGATCATTGGCGCGGGTTTATTTGTGAGAACCGCGGCGGCAGCTTCTCAGAATGCCGGCCCGGCAGTAACCATCGGTTTTTTGATTGCCGCTGTTGGCTGTGCGCTGGCAGGGTTGTGTTATGCAGAGCTGTCTTCTTCCATCCCCATTTCCGGCAGCGCCTATACTTATACCTATGCTACCATGGGGGAACTGCTGGCGTGGATAATCGGGTGGGACCTGGTGTTGGAATATGCAGTAGGGGCCGCCACTGTAGGTATTGCCTGGAGTGAATATTTAAATAATCTGCTGGTAGAGGTATTCCGGGTATCGCCTATCGCCTATGAATGGTGTCACTCCCCCTTTCAGGTATCAACTGAAGGAGTAAGAGGCATTATCAACCTGCCGGCGCTTGGAATAGTAACGGCGATCAGTCTTCTGTTGATCCGCGGTACACGGGAGTCGGCGGTTGTCAACAATCTCATTGTAATTGTGAAGGTGGCGATTGTAGTGCTTGTAATTGCTTTAGGCTGGTCTTTTATCAATCCCGCTTATCATGATCCCTATATTCCGCCGCCTCAAACGTATATCGACCACCAGGGTATCAGTCATAGTTTCGGCGGTTTTTTAGGTATCCTGGGCGCTGCGGGAACCGTATTTTTTGCCTTCATCGGGTTTGATGCCGTGAGTACGGCAGCCCAGGAAACCAAGGACCCCAAAAAGGCGATGCCTTTCGGTATTCTGGGTTCTCTGATCATTTGTACTGTTTTATATATTTTATTCGCGCATGTGCTTACCGGGCTGGCTTCCCTGGAATTTTTCAGGGACCCGAATCGCGGAGGAGAGGCCTCAGTGGTTGCTGCCATACAGGAGGGGATGCCGGGATATGGTTGGCTGAGCAAATCCATTACCATCGCCATCCTGGCAGGGTTCTCGTCGGTGATCCTGGTAATGTTGCTGGGGCAGAGCCGCGTATTCTATTCAATGAGCAGGGACGGGCTTTTACCGAAAGTATTTTCAGATATACATCCTAAATACAAAACTCCATATAAGGGCAATCTTGTTATTTTGATACTCGTGGCTTTATTCGCCGCTTTTGTTCCCGGAGATGTAGTGGGACATATGACCAGCATCGGAACTCTTTTTGCCTTTATGCTGGTATGCGCGGCTGTAATAATATTGAGGAAAAAGGAACCCGATCTTCCCCGTCAGTTCAAAACCCCCTGGGTACCTGTATTACCTGTTTTGGGCATACTCGCCTGTGGGATGATGATATTTGGACTCGGATGGGAAAACTGGGCGCGGTTAGGCGGCTGGCTGGCACTTGGCTTTATCATCTATTTCTTATACGGAAAGAAACACAGCAAGTTGAATAACCCGGACAAATAATTACCGGGTAACAGCTGTTGGGAATTTTATTGCCACGCTCTGTTTCATTAGTTACAGGTGGTTTTCTTTGCATACCCGGCGAGTCCTGGAGGCTTTGCGTGGGAATATAAAACTGTTGTTTTTCGCAGAACGAAAACAGTTGTAGTTTTTTTGATCAGCCCACTTTCCATTGGCAGCAGGTTGTCTGATCGCCGGATACCACAAATAAAACTTCTTTTAAAGGCTCAGATACCGGACTAAAAATAAAAAAGCAGAGAGGCTAATACAGGTTTTCCTGTAGGTATAGAGGCGAAATGGAAAGACTCCTTTATTAAAGGTCGGAAACTGACAATAACGGCAATACCCGGTCGTTATTAATTATAAACACTTCAATGTTTCATAGTAAGCTTACCGTTTTGGCTCTTTTTATTATGCTGCTGACAGGCAGTTGTGCATCTATTCTTGGCGGAACATCCAGTAATCTGTATATACGGACCGAACCGAGACAGGCTCAGATTGTAATAGCAGATAAAAAAGGGCGGGAAGTATTTAATGGCAAAGGACCCGCACAGGTAAAACTTCAGAACGGAGCCGGGTATTTTACCCCTGCCCGGTACACGGTGAGCGTATCCGCTGACGGGTATCTTGACCAGGAGTTTACGGTAAACTTTAGATTGAATGGCTGGTATTTCGGTAACCTCGCTATCGGCGGGGTGCTGGGCATGATCATTATAGACCCTATCTCAGGAGGTATGTGGAAGATAGAAGATGGAGTGATTGATGCGCAGCTTGAAAGGAACAGCGTATATGTTTCTCCGCATTTGCGAATATATACCCCCGATACAATGCCGGAGGATTTAAAGGAAAAAATGGTACGCATTAAATAGTACAATAGTTTTGCGGCTACCGTTGTCAATCACTCCCATACCCGGCGCAACCCGCTCAGGCGCCTTCTTCAAGTAATGGTTTGCAAACAATACCCGGAAGGGGAAACTGTCGGTGTTTGAATGGAAAGTAGAAGAGATGGTTTTTACCGGGCTCCCGGTAACCTACATGATACAGGTTAGGATAAAACTGTGGTTTTTTAACTATATTACTTCCATTGGGACCTTTAAAAGATGCATGTTACGAATGTAATCAAGTAGTATATCAATTAATCTAAGGAGGATGAATACCAGATACGGATTATGGGCCCTTAGTACATTGTTGCTATTGTGCTCATGTGAAAAGCTAGCGGGTAATCGTATTATCATTGAAGGGGTTGTTCGGGATGCAGCTTCGGGAGCCCCTGTTCCAGGTGTGAGAATCTCGGTTGACGCAATAAAGCCATCTTCTGGCTGGGGAATTATCACTGATGGCCGGAGGGAAGGCGTTGCAGCTGCTATAACGGACAATGAAGGTTATTATAATGTTAGCTTTAAGGTATTTCATGGAGCACAATATTTGGATTTTTTTCTTTCGCCTGCAGACCCCAACGCATATACTTCTAATCTTGAAACAATGCATGAAATTCCACGAGGAGAAACGTTAAGAGATTTTGAGATCAGCCCTATAGGGCTCCTGAAAATCAGTTTTAAAAATGTGAATCCGGTTTCGGATGATGATTTCTTTTATTTCAATTGGTTTAATAACGGAAAAGGTTGGGTTAACGGGCAAGCTGTCCGGGAAAATTGCGGTACTATTCAGGTGAGTGATGCAGTTACGTGGAAAGGGAAGGATGTATGTGGGGTGTGGACGGTACAAACTATTGCTGAAAGCACTACAAGAATTAGTTGGACGGTAGAAAAAAATGGTATCCGGAAAGAATATAGAGACTCAATATTTGTAAAAAGGGATAAAACTGCTGAATATGTCCTGAACTACTAATGGGCAAAAGCCAAAGATATATGTATTAAAAAACACAATCACTCAGTCATGCCCGGATATTGTAAAGCAAAAATTTGTAGATTTATCATCCGGCTTCAATAGTATGATACATAAAATCATTATTTCATTTTGCCTGTTATGGCTGACTTCGTGCAGGGATCGATCGACTGGCACACCGAAGGCGCTGGACAACAAAAAGTCTACCCTGGAAATAGTCTCGAAAAGAGGATATGACGACCTGATAGAAAGTTTGTATGCGGAGTTGGTAAATAAAGACGCCGGCTTGAAAAGACTGGAGGAAGATATTAAGGAACTCAAACAGCAGGAAGCCGATTCTACCACCGCGTTTACCCAGTTTAGCGACAGGAACCGGGCTTATTACAATTCCGCGAATAATCACCTGGGGGCAATAAGCGATAGCCTTGTAAGAGATCGGCTGAAAGAGATCATGAAGACCCACCTGGAAAACTATAGGTCTTTGGTTGCCGCCCACCAGCGACTGATCGATACGATTGAATACAACAGGATGGCCATCGCTGACCTGCATATTTATCTCAAGCTTTTTAAAACGCTTCCACTGATAGAACAATACCAGCAAAACAGGCTGCCGGATACCACATCCCTGGAGGGGCTTATCAAAGAACAGAAGAGCATAAGGTCATATGCGGACAGCCTGATAAAATACGGCATGCCGGGCCGGGAAAACTGACCGGCAAAGCCAAATCCCTCCGCCGACTTCCGGGATGCAAAAGCCGGACTACGAAAAGGTAAGGATACCTGCAAAACAGAAAAAGCACATCATACAATACGGCTTTTCCCTGAATTTTTATGCTAATGGACTACTATCCCCTCAATATAATTATCAATTGTATTGATCTCTTTGAAGGTCTTGTTTATGTATGGCAGCTTTTCAAGCAGGTATTCCCTGTAAACAGGGCCTGCATTGGTTAGCCAGAAAAAGTCTTTACTATGTGTATCGGGATTATACTCGCCATACAGGTTTTGAAGTTTTACAAGGCTTTTTTGTGTAAACTCATTAAAGCTCCGGAGTGCATTTTCTGCCTGTGATTTATATTTTTTGAGGATGGCATAATCCTCAAAAGCCAGGTCAATATTTGAAAACCTGCTTAATGTTTGTTCATATGCAACCAATTCCTTCTTTTTATCCAGCAGTTCCGGCATAGAGGAAAAATCATTATGGACTATTCTGAAGTTTGCCAGGTAAAATGCGTATTCCCTTATCTTGTTACGGTAGTCGAGTAACATGTGAAACAGGTCAGCCGGCATAGTAACCGCCTTGCTGGCAGTTCCGGAAGTAGTTTCTTTGGCAATGTGTTTCTGCTCTTTTGTGAAATATTTCCTGAGTACCTTTCTCCCGAAAAGCAGGATGATGATCACTACAATGATCCATATTAATATCTCGGTTTTTGATTGAGGAAGTTCCATACCGGCTTTGCTGTTTGATTTTTGTGGTTACTTTTAAGTGAATTCCAGGTTATCACTCCCTCCATCTGTTGAATTGTTTATCAGCTTTTGTATTCGTCTTCCGGAACTGCCGGTAACTTCTAATCTATGAAATAGCTTTTGATATAGCTAAGGGTTGCCTTAAGGTACGAAAGATTTTTGATTTTAAACACCTGAATATGACCGAAAAACCTAAAACCTGCAGGTCGCCATTGTAGTTATGTCTACCGGATAAAATCTCCGGTTTTGCCCGGTAACCCCTTTTTGATACCTACATAGCAGGACTTTAGCTTCCAGGTGGATGAAACCGGGAATGCCGGCATAGCCGAAAGCCCCGGAACGGCTTATACTTCCCGTTATTTCGAGGTCTGTCCTATATCCAATCTGTCGAATTTTCCGTCAGCATCCTGGTGGAATTTGAAAAATACGCGGAAAGTTCCCCATTGTCCTGCATAAAAATTCCCGTAGATATCTTTCCCTTCATTTTCAATTTTTCCGATGTCCAGAAACTTTTCTTTTTTATCAAAAGCGTTATCAAAAAATGATCTGAAATTCAGTGTTCTTCCGTCATCTGTAAATATGGCATCTTCTGTAAAATAAGAATACCAGGCTTTTTTATCATTTGCCTGCAAGGCTTCGATCGCTTGCCGCACGTTCTTGTTTGAGATTTTTGATAAGTCCATTTTGTTTAATTCAGGTTTGTTATCTGATAGTTGAGATTGATTTGTTTGGTTCTGTCCGCAGGCGTGAAAAGTAAGGCTTAATGCAAACAAAAAGATAGTCGCGTTCATATTTTGGCCGTGTTTTACCTATAATATTCGTTCATCAAACTTTTTCTTTCACCTGTTTCAAGGTTCAGGCAGTCAAATTTTTTGTACTGGCAGAATGAGCCCATGTCTTTGTCGCCATTGATAAAAATGGCTCCCACAAGCAGAATATGCTTACAAGGGTAATGTGTTTCTTTTACCAGTACTTCTATACGGTCGTTAATGGCTTCGTACATAACTTCGGTGGCTTCAAAGATTTGATTTTTGGCATTCAGTATTCTTTCTTTCTGATGCAGAAAAATCTGCTCAATGGTATTCATCTGGAAATCCAATGAACTCACATTGCCGTCGATTATTTTTCCGTCAACCAATTTTCCCAAAGCTCCTTTTGCTGCTCCACAACAGGCAGAATTAAAACGCTGACCGATACGGCTGATTTCACCTATTGTACCGTCTTTGGTAATGCCTATATGCGGTGCATAAAAAACAATCACGGCTCCGTCTTCGGGAACATGGTGGGCAAAGGCATTCATCCCTGTTATTCCTGCAAAGGGAAATCCGTTCAAACCGCCCAAATGGAAAGGACCTAACATTTCCAACGCCCTTGGCGGATATTGAATGGCATTTACGTCATCGCAACACAAGCTGTCTGCGTGCATTAATTGGTTTGGCTTTAAGCCTAAATGCTTTTCTATTGTATCTAAAAGACGATTGACGGTATCAATAGATGTTAATGCTGCCGGATACCATTTTCTTACGACTTCTAAATGTTGATTCCCCATATTTATTTTTTCTTTTTGCTATAATTTTTTGCCACAGATAAAAATAATATCTGTGGCTACTATTACATTAAGATATTATTCTGTGGCTGTATCGCAGGAGGCAACTCTTTTTCGCCAAGCATTTCCCTTAAATCAATTTCTATATTGCGGCTGATTTGGGTTATGGGAATGTCATTGGCATTGCCTTCAAAAGGATTTTCGGTGCTTTCTCCAATTTGTTCCAAAACCAGGAATATCCAACCTACCAAAATACTCAAGGGGATAGCGAGCCATATAAACCAATCGCCCATTTTTTCGGTATGTTTCGATAATTCGCCAATAAATCCCAGGGGAATTAAAAAGCAAAGCAGGTTCGTAAAATATAAATTAATGCTTGAAAATTGACGTGGATAGGGAAAGTTCTTGATGCGTTCGCATTTTCCCTGTTGGTCGTACAGGTCTTTCAACTGATTTTCCAATGCCACATAGTTATAATCTGCAATGATGCCTTGTTGGTTAAGTTCTTTTAATTGCTCTGATTGTCGGGCTATGATTTGTGTTGCCCTGTTTTTGGTGGAAAGAATGTATAGTCTTTCCTTTTCGGAAAGAAACGGTTTTAGTTCTTCGTCCAGACTGCTTTCCCATTCCGGAACCTGGTAGTATTTCAGATATTCCCGGTTGTAGCTTTTGGCTTTTATATTTTCCCAGCTTTTGGTTTCACGAAGTTGAAAACGCAGTGCAGTAAGCCATGCAAAATGACGGTAAATGATTTCTTTATGCAGTTCGTGTTTGTCAGTACGGACGAAGTCTTTAGTCATTATTCCAAAAGTCCGGCTGCTGTTGATGATCGCTCCATAGATCTGCCTTGCTTCCCAGGTTCGGTTGTAGGTTTGTGTATTTTTAAATCCCGAAATAAAAGCAGTAGCTGTACCAATCAAGGCCACCGGAACCCAGGGAATGGCAAGCCAGTTCCAGCCGAAAAAATAGAATAATGCAGTCGGTATAACGCTCAGCAGGAGCATTTTGTATATCTTCTTCCGTGTCCACGGAATGAAGTGAAATAGTTTGTAATGGGTTGCTGTATTCATTTTATTAATCGAAAATTTACAATTATAGTTGATAATTGTAAAAGGATAGTGGATAGCCTGTCATTATCCATTCTTCAAAGGATGTTGCAAATAGATAATGACAAAATTGAGCAATAAAAACGGAACTTCTATGGCTGCTCCTCTCAGGTCTTTATACAATAATTGAAAGCAGATAATCATTAAAATTCCTGCGGCCATCAGGAAATTTCCCCAAACGAAGGTTTTAGGGAACAATATAAGAACAGAAGCCAACAGCGTTATAGCTCCATTGATCATAACCGCGTTTTTGTTGAAATTCCATTTGCCGAACATATCCAGCATTTCGTGTTTTGCAGTAAGCATATTCCAACCGTGTTTCAGCCCCATACATACGGCAAAGAGTATCAGGGCAGAATTCAATATTTTTATGATCATGGCTTTGAGCTTTTAAAAGAAAAGGCAAACAACCAGGTTATTTGCCTTTTAAAGATAATTTTTTATTTGATTTTATCTTGTTGTGTAACCTCCATTGGCAAAAATAGTTTGTCCTGTAATCCACCCGCCTTCCGTTACCAGGAATTCTACCAGCGGGGCAATGTCCCTGATATCGGTCAAACCTCCGAGAGCTGAAGCTGACTTATGATAGGCTACCGCATCATCGCTTTCCTGTCCGTAGAAGAAGGGAGTATCCATTGGTCCGGGAGCTACTCCTGTTACGGAAATTCCCCTGTTCCCAAACTCTTTGGAAGCCATTCTTGTGAAGTGCTCAACAGGCGCTTTGGCTCCTGCATAAGTGGAATACAATCCTGTGTAAGCGGCCAACAGTGAAGTAACAATGGTACAGATTTTCCCGTTATCGTTCAATGTTTTTCCGGCTTCCTGAATAAAGAAGTAAGCCACCTTTGAGTTGATGTCGAACATGGTATCATATTCCGCCTCGGTTGTGTCAAGGAAGGGCTTTTTTAATACCATTCCTACTGTGTTGATCGCGATATCGATACCCCCGAATTTTGATTTTGTTTCTTCAAAAAGCTTTTTGATGTTCTCCACCTTCGTCAAATCAGCCTGAAACAAAAATGCTTTTCCACCTGCGGTTACAATATCAGTCAGTGTTTTTTCGGCATCTGCTTTTGTGCTGTCGCTATTGTAGTGAATAGCTATTTTAGCTCCTTTGGAAGCAAAGTTGCGGCTTAATAAACCTCCCAGATTTTTTGCACCCCCTGCAATCAAAACTACTTTTTCATTTAAATCGTTTCCTGTCATTTTACTTTATTTTAAAATGTTTTACAATTACTATTGCAAAGGTGACAGGGTTGGCATCTAATTTTGTGGTGAACTTTTCGGAACTTTTATTTTTTATTCTCTTTTCTGAATTGACCTGGCGTTTTTCCTGTAAATTTTTTGAAAAATTTTGAAAAGTTAGACGGGTCGTAAGTGAGTACTCTTGCAGTTTCTGAAATGGATCTGTCTGTTTCTGAGAGCATTTGTTTTGCCTGGTCTATAATTTTGAGGTCATAAAAATGGCAGGGGTGATTTCCTGTTTCCTTTTGAACGGTATCGGTAAGATGTTTATGGGAGATGAACAATTCATTGGCAATCTGGTTTATTTCCATAAAGTCAGTTACCTGACCTGAAACCACATCCTCAATGTGTTTGTCCAAGAACTTAAAATAGGTTTGAGTAATTTCTTTACTTCTTTTCAATACGTCCTGGTTTGTTTTTTGTATTAGACTGAATCTCAAAGATCAGACAAAGATGTAATTTTCTGAAAAAGTATGTATGGTGAACTTTTCGGTTTTCCTTTCATTGTTTCCTGCATTATAACTTTGGCATAAAAACCACAGGCAAACCCTTCCCCGAGAATGGGTTTAAAAAGCATGGTTTAAGGGGCGCATTTACCTTCGGTGAGAACTATTCTCATTGCGGCAAAATCAGGGATAAACAAATGTTGCAATAAAAGTTCAAATTTTCTCTTTATAATCTGCTGAGCTTTTGATTTGTAAAGGCTGAATTGTTTGATTATCGGAACATTATCGTCAGCCGGTTACATGTCCCCCTCGGGAGGCTATCGTATGGACACATCTCCAGGTAGTTTTGCCAGTCAAGCCCGTAGGGCTTGAATAACAGTAGCTCCCGGTAAAACCGGGAGAAATGAATGATCGGAGTTCAAGGCAACCCCGGCTTGCGGGGTTGAACATTACAATAGATATTTTTCGTCAAATTCAATTCCATTCTCCTGCAAGATCCTTTTATATTCATCACGAAATGTTTCTTTCCTGTGGTGCTCTTTTTGGTTTTTGATATACTCAATGATCATATCCTTTTCCCTTGTTGAATAAGTGAATGCTCCATAGCCATCCTGCCAATTGGAAAACAAAGGAAACTTCCCGCTATTCTTCATCCAGATACTACTCGCAACTTTAATATCCTTAACATAATCGCTTAAACAAACCCCTGGATGCATATCTGAGAATATATGAATATGGTCGGGCATGCTGTTGATGCGGTAAAGCTTACACTTATGTCCTTCGATTATCCCCCATATGTATTTGTAAAGATCGGTTTCGAAGGCTTCAGAAATAGTTGCCTCCCTGTTTTTGGTGCCAAAGATAATCTGGTAAAAGATTTGCCTGTAAGTGCTCATGGTTAACAATTTGTTCAACCCGCCGAGGCGGGTTGGGTGGTTCATTGACTATTTATTCTCCCGGTAAAACCGGGAGCTATTCAAATTTAAGCCCTCCGGGCTTACCCGCATAACCAATCTGAAAATAATCCTGAGCTGCAGGAGTATCCTTTATTATAAGCGCTTGCATATTAAACTTCCGGAAAAATTGTGTCCACACGATAGCTCGGGAGGGGGCTGCAACCTGCATCATCAGCAATTCGCCGAGGGGGAGGATTTCGGAAGATCTTCACGAGTCTCCACCCCCTCAGGTGTAAGTTTGTTCTAGCTCGAAGCTTCAACCCCTGCCAGTCCGAAGGACTCCGGACTCCTTTCGGAGCGGGGATATGCGGGTTGCTGCACAGCCTGTATAGTCCTTTTTGCGAAAATTTGAAATACACCCTGGTTTCAGGTAAGGAGTTTTTTGTAGTGGAAAAAATCATATCTTAAGGGCAAACTAATGCTATGGTATCAGATCTGCGGAAAACATTTAACAGCGAATTTACTGTTGAAAAGTATGAAAATTTCCTCCGGGACCTTAAAAGCCTTCATCCCGGCGCAATAGAGTTCCGGGTGGCGGAAACGCCCATTTTTGCCGACAGGGATTTTAAAAAGAAAGTGCTGGATGCATGCGAATCCATAATAGACATTATTACCGAACCTGGTTTTAAGGAACTCACCGAAAGGGGAATTCCCGGCGGAGAGCGCGTAAAAAATGAAAGCAGTCATTGCCAGATGATCGTTTTTGACTTTGGCATATGTGTGAACAAAGAGAACGAGCTGGAGCCGCAACTGATAGAAATGCAGGGTTTCCCTTCGTTATACGGCTTCCAGGTGTATTACCCGGAGGTAGTGGAAAAACATTTTGAAATCCCTGAAAACTATAGCCATTACCTGGGAGGGTACGACAAAGACAGTTATGTAAAAATGCTGCGCGGGTTGTTGCTGGGGAACCATGCGCCGGAAAATGTTATCCTGCTAGAAATAAGGCCGGAGCAACAGAAAACCCGGATCGATTTTTACTGCACGGAGGATTACACGGGTATTAAACCGGTATGTATTACAAATGTATTTGCCGAAGGAAAAAAACTCTATTATCAAAAGGATGGCGTGAAGACGCCTATACACAGGATTTATAACCGGCTGATTTTTGACGACCTGAAGGCGCAAAAAGACCTGGGAGATATTATAGATATTACGCAGGACTGGGACGTGGAATGGGTACCGCATCCCAACTGGTTTTACCGGATCAGCAAGTTCACCCTGCCTTTTATCAGGCATCCTTATGTGCCCGCTACTTTTTTTGTAAATGAACTGAAGCAGTTGCCTGCAGACCTGGAGAACTATGTGTTGAAGCCCCTGTTCTCCTTTGCCGGGCAGGGAGTGGTGATAGACATACAGTCCGGTGATATGGAAGCTATTAAAGACCCGGAAAACTGGATACTGCAGCGAAAAGTTACTTATGCGGATGTTATAGCAACGCCTGATATCCCGGCAAAAGCCGAGATAAGGGTGATGTATCTGTGGCCGGATGGTGATGCGCGTCCGCATGCGGCAATTAACCTTGCCCGGTTGAGCAAGGGAAAAATGATCGGTGTGCGCTATAATAAAGACAAAGAATGGGTGGGGGGATCCGTTTGCTTTTTTGAGAAGGATTAAGGCAAAGCCGGGTATCTTTGCGACCAATTAAAACAGGAGCAGTGGCAGATTTTAAAAAGATCGATAAAAGCTGGACACTTTTTTTAGACAGGGATGGCGTTATTAACTATGAGAACGTGGGCGACTATATCACCCGCTGGGAGGACTTCAGGTTTTATGATGGAGTGCAGGAAGCGCTGAAAACACTTGCCGGATTGTTCGGCATCATCGTGATCGTTACCAATCAGCGGGGCGTTGCCAAAGGTCTTATGACCGGGCAAGACCTGTTGGATATCCATGCCTATATGCTCGGGAAAATCGAAACCACAGGCGGGCGGATCGATAAAATATACTATTGTACGGATGAAGGCCCCAACCGGAAACCTTCGCCCGGCATGGCCTACCAGGCAAAAGCCGATTTTCCGGAAATAGATTTTACAAAATCAATAATGATCGGGAATACCATGAGCGATATGATGTTTGGAAAAAGTGTTGGCATGACCACTATTTTCATCAGCAGCAATCGCCCGGCGCCCGATTTTCCGGACCCGGTTACCGACGCTGTTTATCCTTCCCTGGCTGAAGCAGTGAAGGCGATAGCAGGGTGGTGCACAAAAAGAACCGGACTCCATTGAGAGCGCAAGGCTCACAGGCCGGACCCGGTTCGCCTGTTTTAGTCGGCAATGGTGGAAGATGAGGTGATGGCCACATCCGCGTATTTCCACGATTCTTCAAAAGCGGATTTTATTTTTTCTGCTTCCCCGTTTTTCTTCTGCTGACTTAGAGCGTTGTAAAGGCCTGCCAGGGCCCAGCCGTTTTTACGCCATACCTGCAGGTCTTCCCGGTAAACTTCTTCCGCTTCACTATATTTTCCCGCTTTGAGCAATATCGCTCCCAGGTGGTGTCTTACCGAGAAAAACCAGTCCGGCGGCTCATTGTAGTTGAGGTTATCTTCAATAACAATGGCTTCTTTCAACAGGGAAGCAGACTTGTCTGAAAGGTCCTGTTTCACCGCTATTCCGGCAGACAATACCTTTGCAGCGATCTGCACAAGATCCGCGGTCGTATTAATATCCCATACAGTAAGATGTTGAAGAGTGCTGTCAGCCGCCAATACATTCAGGCTATCCAATTCTTTTTGTGCGCCGGATACATCCTGCTTTCCCAAAAAGGCCATGCCTCTTGCATAGTGCCAGATTGCCCGGGGATACACGAGGTCTTCCGCCGGAGCGGTAAGAGAGAGGATCGTATCCCACATCGACAGTTTTGCGGCAATATAGTAAGGAATGGTATAATAGTGTTGCAGGGTACCCCATCCCGGCATACGCATTATTTGTTCAGAAGTATGCTGTTGCAGTTTTAGGGCCGCTTCCCAGGCCAATTTTGAATTGCCTTCCAGTGTGGCGGTGGCGGTAAGAAAATGATAGTTGTGCGGATAATAGGCCAGCGGATAGGCTCCCTGGGCATGGCATGCGGTCGTATAAACGCTGTCAATATCCACAGCCTGCATATTGGATATTGAACCGAGATGATAGTCGCCGGTGTTGATGTAAATATGCGATGGCATATGCACCAGATGCCCGGACCCTGGTACCAGTGTTCCCAGCAGGTTTGCACTCGGAAGCGCTTTTTCAGGAGTGGCGGAAGCTTCCAGCGCGTGTATGTAAAAATGATGCGCCCCCGGATGCTTCGGATTGGTTTTCATGAGATGCTCCAACACGGTAACCAGTTCCGGAGTCCATGCTTTGGGCGCCTTTGTTTTTTTGTCATACAGGTCCCAGGGATGCAGGTCCATCAGCGACTCGGCGTACAGAGCGCCGATATCCGGGTCGGTAGGATATTGGTCGTATACCTTTTTCATGGCTGCAGCATAGGCGATATCCAGTGAGCTTCGGTCGACAGGCGGTTCTGCCGAGTACCGGGAAGCCAGTGCGCCTATAAGCGCCGCTTCTTTCGGCGTGCAGTTGCCCGAAAGCGATTGCGCCTTCAGGGAGGCGTCCCAGGCACGCTGAAAATTATCTTCTTCCATTCCCCCGTTGTAGTTAGGTCCCAGCACATAGGCGAATCCCCAGTAAGCCATCGCGCAGGAGGAATCCAGCCGGGTCGCTTCATAAAAAGACCGTGCCGCTTCCGCGTGGTTAAAACCATATGCCAACATCATTCCCTGGTTAAAATATTCCCTGGCTTCCTGGCTGGAAGTTGAAATTTTGAAATCAATACCCGCCAACCCTTCAAATCGGGGGGCTTTCCTGCCGGTGGTGTACCAGCCGGCATCCGTTGTAGCCGGAACATAACAACCGATAGACCGGGAAGCATTAGCCGGGGAGTCTTGCTTTGTATTGCCGGGGTTGTTGCATGCGAAGATGATAATACAGAGAAAGAGAAAGTAACATGACCGCATAAAACAATATTTGAGGGTTACAATTTTTTTCAGGTTTCCATACTTCGCAAATCATCAGCTTCAGGGTTGTTGTTTCCACACCTTATCAGAAAATGGCAGGTATTCGGGCAGTGCTGCAGAACCGTACCAGTTGTATATCTCAATTTCCAGTAAACCGTTGGCGATAGCCGGGTCTGTCTGCAGCAATTCTTTTGCTTCCTCTGCGGTTTTCACATTGTTCAAAATAAAAATTCCCCTGTACTGGTTGTCGTTCTTTCCGAAAGGTCCCGCAACGATCAGTTTCCCTTCGTCTACCAGCCGGTTAATATTGGCAAGGTGCCCCCTGAAACTTTCGCTGATTAAATCCTTATCCGTTGTTTTATTAGGTCCGGTTTTAAGCACCACCAACAGATAGCCTTTCATTCCGTAGGCGTCCGCACCCAGCCTTTCGGCCAGCGCCTTATCATAATTGGCATTTGAGATGGTCGTGTCTTTTTGAATATCTCCCGGATTTTGTTTTATCATTTTGTAGGAAAACTTTTTTTGTCCACTGCCGGAAAGCTCTACGATTATTTCATTACCGGAAATTTTTTGATAAACAATTTTTTGAGGAAAGTCGTGAAGGGGGTTTTCGAATACCCATATATCATCTGCCTTTGTCATTTTAAATTCAATCTCCTTTCCCTGGTTTTGATTGAGCACGGTGGCCGTATAAATAATGCTTTTACTATTCCTGACTATATTCAAATATTCAGAAACTTTTACCTGCCCGTTCTTTATACTGTAGGAAAATCCTTTCATTGCCTGGTCGTTCAGCCGGTCCCAATGTTCATACACCTCCTTGTTTTCCATTTTCCAGCGCCCCTGCAAAAAGTCTGGCAGTTTTGTTTGTACAAAAGCTGTCTTTATCACAAACAGGGTGGTTAGTGTTAAAATGTATTTCATTGTTTGTGGAAGTTTTAGATGATTCCCGGGGTACATTCCAGGTTCGCCTGGCGGTTATGGTCCCGATCTTTTGACCGGTAAAAACTTTTATCCCTGTTAAGTTAAGTAAATGTGAGAAACAGGGGAGCTGTTGTATAAATATTTTTTCTAAATTAATAATAAAACCGGTTGCAGGAAATCACTTTTCTGTTCAGGAAGTACAGTCATCCACCAGGTATAATATTGATTCATAATTCTTTCCCGTGGCTTCACTGATGGCCACTTCGCAGGTTTTGGTAGAAGAATAGTATCCGCTGGCGTTAGTAGTCTTTACTTCCGCTGCCTCCGGGGCAGTAGCGGAGGCGGTCAGTTCCGGGAAAAGGAAGCCACGGTCGCCTGCCATGCCGCAGCAACCGGCATTCAGCGGCACCACTACCTCTTCTGCAAACGCGGCGGCAATTTTTCTGAATTTAAAATCGATGCCCATCTTATGCAGGGAGCATACAGGGTGTAGTACCACCTGCTCTTTTTTGTTTTTTGCCGCTACCCGTTGTAAAACCATATCGTGGAGGTAGTCCACACTATCCATTAACAGCAAAGCGTCAAATTTTTCGCGGAGGGTTTCCGGCAGCGCCGGCCGTATATTTTTGAGGGTATAGGTGCAGGAACTTACGTCCATCACGACCGGGTGCTTCCCCTGCTGTGTTAGTTCCCATAGTTGTGTTATTATCTTTTCCGCGGTATATCGGTAAGCCCGGTCATATCCCTTTGAAGAGAATATCTGTCCGCAGCAGGCACCCGGCATCGGGTTGGATACGATCACGTTGATACCGGCTTTTTGAGACACGCTCATAAAGGTCTCCGGTAAACTCTTGCCGTTTTTATGTGCGGCACCCATCAACCGGGAGATGCAGGCGGAGAAATATACAATAGTGTTGCCGGTGCCGCGGGAGGATATCCGGGTGCTGATTTTTTTTAAAGATGGTGGCGGCAATAACTGCCGGTTCCAGAGGGGGAAGGAGGGGAGCAGTTTCCTGATGGTCCTGGTGAGATATAACATGGAATTTTTGCCGGCTACCCGGTTGATAGCGGTGCCTGCGGAAAGCGCCAGCTGGGCGCATTTTTCTACCATTCTGAAGTTTTTGGCTACCAGCATAGCCACCCGGTTGGCGAATAAGGAATGGTTTTCCCGGCGAAGTCTTTTTACCAGGTCGCCGGTGTTGATGTCTACCGGGCAGGCAATAGCGCAGAGTCCGTCTACGGAACAGGTATCTAACCCATCGTATTGATATTGCCGCAATAACTCATTGTAGGAAGTATTTTCCTTATTACCCTTTAATTGTTTCAATGCCCGGCGTACCACAATTCTTCGCCTGGGCGTGAGTGTCAGGTTCCTGCTGGGGCATACGGGTTCGCAGTACCCGCACTCGATACATTTGTCTACTTCGGGTTCTACGGAGGGCAAAGGTTTTAGATTTTTGATATGGACTTCTTTGTCATCATTGATGATCACGCCGGGGTTGAGCAGGTGGTGAGGATCGGCGGACTGTTTGATACGTTTCATGAACGCGTAAGCTTCGCCACCCCATTCCGTTTCTACAAAAGGCGCCATATTTCTGCCGGTACCATGTTCGGCTTTCAGCGTACCGTTGTATTTTTTTACTACCAGTTCCACCACATCCCGCAGAAATTTATCGTAACGGATAATTTCGGACCCGCTGTCAAAAGCCTGGGTGACTACAAAATGGATATTTCCATCTTTGGCATGCCCGAAAATAATAGCATTGTCATATTGGTATTCCAGGAACAGCTTTTGCAGATCGAGTATGGCATGTCCCAGCACCGGTAACGGAAAAGCCACATCCTCCAGTATCACGGTGGTGCCGCTTTTTCGTACCGCCCCCACAGCAGGGAACATGCCCTTTCGGACCTTCCAAAAAAAATCCCGTTGCTTTTCATCCCTGGTAAATGCAGGCGGGTTGATGAGCGGCAATGCGGAGCAGTCCCCTAGGAAACTGCTGACCCTTTTGTTCAACTGTTCTTCGGTTTCCTCCTGGAATTCAACCAGCAGGGCGGCTGCGGTTTCAGGGAGCGTTTTTAACAAAGGGTCCATGCCTTTCATATTCTCTACCGAACGGAGAGAAGCCCGGTCCATCAGTTCCACCATTTCAGCGCCTGCGGCAATCAATGGCTCTATGGCGCTGCAGGCCGAAAAGATATCCGGGAAATACAGCAGGGCGGTGGATTTATATGGCAGATCGGGAATGGTATCCATAGTAGCTTCTGCAATGAAAGCCAGCGTACCTTCAGCCCCTATCAGCAGGTGGGCGAATACATCCAGCGGATGCCGGTAATCAACCAGCGCGTTCAGCGAGTAACCCACCGTGTTCTTCGTGCGGTATTTATGCCGGATTTTTTCCAGCAATTCACTGTTGCCGTGGATCTCCGTTTGTATATTTTTAAGCGTGTCGCATAACGCCCGGCATTCTTCTTCAAAACGCGGGTAATCGGCCGGGACCGCCGTATCGAAAAGCCTGCCATCGGGTAAAATGAACCGTATACGCCTGGCAGTATGGTACGAATTGTATTTTACGCCGCAGCACATGCCGCTGGCATTGTTGGAGAGTATGCCCCCCATCATGGCTGTACTGATGCTGGAAGGGTCCGGGCCTATTTTGACGTTCCATTTTTTCAGAACGGCGTTCACCATCGCACCGGTAATTCCGGGCTGTACCGTTACGGATTTTCCTTTTGTATCTACGCTTATATTGCCCCAGTGCTGGCTGAGGTCAGCAAGTATACCGTCTGTAATGGACTGGCCGGACAAGCTGCTGCCACCGGTGCGGAATACAAGAGGAGTGCCGGTTTCCCGGGAAACCGCAAAGAGCGCTTTTATTTCGGTTTCATCTGCCGGCTGCACTACAGCCTGCGGGATAAGTTGGTAAAAGCCGGCATCAGAGGCGTAGGATAATCTGTCAATGAGCCTGCTTTTAATTCGTTCTTCGGGTAATACCTTCCGTAATGCGTCCAGTAACTTCATCAGTAGAGATCAGTTTCAGTAATTGTCCGTCAAAGGTTGTTATAACCGGTCAATTTTTCAAATAACTTTTATGCAGGGAGGGTTAGCTGCGCTTTTTGTTTTTTCGATATTCAATTGCTTTTTTATAGTACCGGTTCTCGAATATGTTTTTGCCGGTAGCGCTTTCCAGCGCTTTGGTCACTTCTTCTGGTGCATCTGTTTTGCTCACAAAAGCGTGAATGCCCAACTCAAACAACTCGGCGATCATCGCGTCTTCATGATGAATGGATATGATTACCAATCCGCTGTCCGGCCATGTTGTTCTGATATCCGGCAGCGACTTGTTGGCGTTGAGATCCGGGAAGGAAAAGTCCAGCAGGAAAACATCTATATCAATTGATCCGGTGTTCAGGATGTTTAGCAGTTCCTGGCAACTCCCGGCCTCAGCGGCTACTTTAAAGCCCGGTTGGCTGTTGATAAATGTTTTCAATGCATGCCTTAGCAACGCATGGTCATCAGCCAGGGCAACGCGGATATGTTTTGGCACTTTACAGATGTTTGTGTTGAATATACTCTATAAAAGGATACTATCCAAAATATCCGGCTGATATCCGGGATCAGAAACTTCTGAATGGGGATATCATATGATCAGGATATAGGGGATGAGAAGCAGCATTTGAAAGCAAGATACAGGTCCGGTGCGCGGGATGGTAATACAGGATCGGCGCGTTCCCTGTCGCCGGTATCCTGAAACCTTTTCACTCTTTTGAATTTCTCATTACCTTCGCAGCAAATGACAGAAAAGATACTCATCCTCGACTTTGGATCCCAGTATACCCAATTGATAGCCAGGGCAGTACGTGAAGCCAATGTATATTGCGAAATCACTCCTTATAACAAACCGGTTAATTATTCCCCCGATTTAAAAGGAATTATCCTTTCCGGCTCGCCTTTTTCGGTAAATGATGCCAATGCGCCGGTAGTGGATGTAGCCGCTATGAGCCAGCAACTGCCGGTTTTGGGTATTTGTTATGGCGCGCAACTTACCTCAAAGCTATTCGGCGGAAAAGTGGAAAAATCGGAAAAAAGAGAATACGGGCGGGCGGTTTTCCGGATACGGAAAGAGGATACCCTGTGGGACGGGTTATCAGACAGCTCGCAGGTATGGATGAGTCATGGCGATACCATCCTCGAAATTCCGGGAGGATTTGAAATACTGGGTGTAACCGACAGCATTCCCGTTGCCGCCTTCAAAAAAACAGATGCCGGCAATGCGTTGTATGGACTACAGTTCCACCCGGAAGTATATCATTCCGTGGAGGGCAAAAAAATAATTGCCAATTTCCTGGTAAAAGTATGCGGTTGCCAACAGGATTGGACACCGGCGCATTTTGTAAGCGATACGGTAGAGGCGTTAAAAAAACAGATCGGCAACCGGAAAGTGATCATGGCCCTTAGTGGCGGTGTGGATTCCACGGTAGCTGCCACGCTTATACACAGAGCTATCGGCGACAGGCTTTACGGCATATTTGTAGATAATGGGGTATTGCGGAAAAATGAGTTTGAACAGGTGCTGGAAACCTATGCCAAAATAGGATTGAATGTAAAAGGCGTCAATGCCAGCCAGCGTTTTTACAAACTGCTTGCCGGGAAAACAAATCCCGAAGAAAAAAGAAAGATCATCGGAAAAACCTTTATCGAAGTATTTGATGAAGAAGCGCATAAGGTAGAAGGGGTGGAATTGCTGGGACAGGGTACTATCTATCCGGATGTGATCGAAAGTGTATCGGTGCACGGCCCTTCGGTTACAATAAAATCCCACCATAATGTAGGCGGGTTGCCGGATACCATGAAACTGGAACTGGTGGAGCCGTTGCGGTATCTTTTTAAAGATGAGGTAAGAAAAGTAGGGTTGGAGCTGGGAATACCCGATGCCTTGTTGTTCAGGCATCCCTTTCCCGGGCCGGGCTTAGCCATCAGGATATTGGGGGATATTACTGAAGAGAAAGTTAAATTATTGCAGGAAGCCGATGACTTGTACACAAAAGCGTTAAAATCTTTCGACCTGTACGGAAAAGTGTGGCAGGCCGGTGCTATATTGCTACCGGTAAAAAGTGTTGGTGTTATGGGAGATGAAAGAACTTATGAATATACAGTTGCCTTAAGGGCAGTTACTTCCGTAGATGGCATGACAGCGGATTGGGCGCATCTTCCCTATGAGTTTATGGCGTTTATTTCAAATGAGATCATCAATAATGTAAGAGGCATTAACAGGGTGGTATATGACATCAGCAGTAAACCCCCTGCAACTATCGAATGGGAATAAAACGTCTTATCAATAAAATCATTTGAATGAAGAGTATCCTTTTTTTCTGGCTGGCGCTGTTTTCATTTAAAACCGGTTTTGCACAGGATAGTGTGGAGATAAAGAAGGTAGCCCTGTTTGCACCATTGTATCTGGATACGCTGTTTGATGCAAAGGGTAATTATACCATGGATAAAAGAATTCCCGGTTTCTTAAAGCCAGGGCTGGAGTTTTACCAGGGAGCCCTGATGGCTATCGATTCGCTGGACAGGGAAGGCATCATTATGGATGTAGATGTGTACGATACCCGGAAAAAAGGATTCTCCCTGTTTTCGCTGGTGGATAATGGCGGACTGAACGGAACCGGGCTGATCCTGGGCGCGGTTAGCGGTAAAGAATACCTGGACCTGGCTCAAATAGCTAAAGAAAAACAGATACCTTTTGTTTCCGTCAGTTATCCTAACGACGGGGGTATCAGCAACAATCCTTATGTGATCATCGCTAATTCCAAATTGAATACACATCTCCAGGCTGTCTATAACTATACTTTGCGAAACTTTGGTACCTCCAAACTGATTATGCTGAAACGCCAGGGCAATGCGGATAATCGTGTAACGGATGTTTTTAAATCGCTGAATGCATCAAAATCCGGCGAGGTACTCAGTATTCAGACAGCAGCGCTTAACAGTGCCGTTAATAACGCGGATATAGAAACGCTGCTGGATAAAGACCGTGATAACATACTTATCTGCGGCAGCCTGGACGATAATTTCGCAAAGAGGGTTTTTAATGCCGCTGCAGCGCTTTCGCAAAATTATAAAATAACACTGATTGGTATGCCTACCTGGGAGTCGTTTATCGACCCTGGAAAAACAGATACCAAAAACCTGGCTCTCGTTTACTCCTCTACGTTATACAACCCGGGCCCCCAGGCAAATGAATGGGTCAGGAACTTCACGCTCGAATATGGTAAGGCCACTTATACCCGTCCGACAGTACTGGCGTTTCACAGCTATGAACTTACCTATATCTTTTTGCGTATGCTGTATGCATACGATAAGGAACTGCTTCAACATATGGATGATAAAACATACCGGTTGATTACCGACTTTGATTTCAGAACGGTGAGGTGGAATAGTTCTACTAACGGTGCCGATTATTTTGAAAACAAGCGGATATACATACTGAAGCTGGAGAGCGGCAAACTTGAAAAGCTGAACTGATCCGCTTTAACAGGAACCCAAACATATCACCATTTCCACCGACAGATTTTCGAAACAGGATAATAATATATTCAATTACTGACATAATACCGGCAAGACCGCTGCCTCTTTTAAAATAACGACTATGATAAAAAAAATTTTACTCTTTATCGCGGGTGCTTTTTATCTTATCAACGCAGCCGCGCAGGTGAAACCGGAGTGGGATGAAGTGTTTAAAAACATTTACGGAGAAATTGATAAAAATGCCGCGGCCTATGAAAACCTGCAGCAGTCTACCACTTATATAGGCCACCGGCTGACCGGATCCGCCAACGGGGCCAGGGCTGAAGAGCAGGTGTTCAACCTGCTGAGGTCTTATGGGTACGAACCCCGTTATCAGGCCTTTGAAACAGAAAGCTGGAGCCGGGGCAACCTGTCCTTAAAAATCAATGGCATGACTTACAAGGCGGTATCGCTGGCGCATTCTCCTGTGCAGGCGAATATAACCGGCACTATTGCAAATCTCGGCAATGGGCTGGAGGAAGATTATGCCAATAACAAAATACCGCTGAAAGACAAAATTGTATTTGTGTATCTCGGCATATTACCGGGTTCAAAAGAAGGAACCCGTAATCTGCACCGTTCCGAAAAAACAGCATTGGCTATAAAAAACGGCGCTGCGGGTATTATCTTTTTCAATGCGGCTCCGGGTGATATACTATTGACCGGTACCGCTTCTGTAGATGGGAAACTGATTTCCATACCTGCTATCTGTATCAGCAATAACGACGGACTGAAGCTCAGGGAACGCTTTAAAACCGGTACCCATTCAGCCAACATCGTGATGAATAATTTCTCCGGTAGGGTGCAGGCCAGAAATGTGATCGCTACCCTGCCGGGAAAGAGCCTGCCGGAGGAAAAAATAGTTATCGGCGGGCACCTCGACAGTTGGGACCTGGCCACCGGCGCTATTGATAACGGTATCGGATCGTTTGCTGTGGTGGATATGGCCAGAACCTTTAAGGCGCTCCAACTGCAGCCGGCGCGTACCGTTGAATTCGTGTTGTTTATGGGGGAAGAACAGGGGCTTCTGGGATCCAAAGCCTATGTGGAAGAAGCGCTGGCTGATGGCTCTCTTGGCGCTGTAAAATACATGCTGAATTTCGATATGACCAATGATCCCAGGGGATACCATACTTCAGTGGAAGAGGATAAAGACATCGTTCGGAGTATAGGCGATATCGCGAAAAATATTGATACTGCGTTTGCCAACACTTATAGCGCGGGGTTAGGTCTCCATAGCGATCACCAGCCTTTTTTATTACAGGGTATACCCACGGGCGGCGCATCGGGAAGGCTGAGCCGGGAAGTATTGAATTGTTACCACGCAGACTGCGATGCTTTTGACCTGGTGAATGAGCAGGAACTGAAGAACACTACTTTTTTCGGCAGTATCCTGCTGTATGGACTGGCTGACGCGGAAACGCTGAAAGCCCAACGCATGAGCGATGAAGTACTCCGTGAAAAACTCGAGAAGGCAAACCTTAAAGAGGCGCTTCAGATAGCCGGAGAATGGAGATGGGAGGAGTAAGGAGTAAGTGGACAGTGGTAAGTTGGAAGTCGCAACATGCAGGGATTTTCATCAAACGGTTGGCGGCTTTAAATGGAAACTTCCATAGTTGGCCTTGCTGTCCCAAAACAGTGCTTTTTACGGTCTCTAACTACTAATCACTTACGACTTACTGCTAATTCACCGTGATCAGCAGCGGCTGGAACAGTGTTTTCTTCAACCTTGCCCGGCCGATGAACTGGTTGTTGTTGATTTTTGTAAAGTCGGCAGGAAATATCATCACATCTTCCGAACGGGTATTAAAAACCACTTCTTTGGTAACCTTACCGTTGTTGTCTATTTTGCTTACGAATACCTGTCCACCCAATCCGTCTATATGCGTTTTAGGGGTGTCATCTTCTTCCAGTTCCAGGTTTTTCAGGTTGTCCAGGTAAAGGAAATAATATCCCGTATGGTCGCTGATCAGCTTAAAGCTCATAGTACCTCTTCCCCTGGTTCCGCGCTGGTTTTTGGCGACCTTGCGTATCCATTCAAAATCACCGGCAGCATTTAACCTGGCCGCCAGGATATCGTTATAATGATAGGTAATGGTCTCCCGGCTGGTCCGTGTAGAGGGATCGTAGTAATTGCGTACCCGCACAAAATGCTCTTCCAGCGAAATTAAAATGCTGCCGTCCTGTTCAATAATAATATCCCTTACATACAGGTTGCCGGGTTCATAATCATCTTTGTTTTTTATTTTCCGCCGCTGAGAGGCTTTTTCAAATTTCTGAAGCTCTTCTTTGGGAAACTCATACTTGCCCTTTTTGTAGTTTGTTATTTTCCCGTCCGGGCCTATAATGCCCAGGAAAAATCCGGCGGTCCCAATTCCTTTTGCCTTATTGCTGTAGGTGCTGGCAATAACGATATCTCCGGTGGTGCTTTCTACTAAAGAAGATTCTTTGATAAAAGCATCTCCTACGGATACTTTCGCCTGCAATACCTGGTCATGGTTGCTGGTGAACTTAAACACTTCCAGGTGATACCCGGGTAAGCCCGTCGCTTTATCCACTTCTTTCCTGGAAGCAGACGCATAAACTTTCGCTAATAAGTAGGCATTGCCGTTAGCATCCAGCGCATAATCATTGTTATCCATCACCGCCTCGTTATAAGGCATCGTAAATTCCTGTCCCCATATTTTTTCCATTTTATCGTTAAATACAAATACGCCGATAATATCAAAGCTGTTTTTATCCTTCCTGTTTTCAGGCACCAGCCGGTAGGTTACCAGTAGTTTGTCTTTTTGAGCATTGTAAGTGATCTGGTATTTATCGGTTTTTTTATATTGATAAAAACCGGTCATTGCCATATTGCCGGCCAGTTTTTTTGATTCAATCAGTGTTTTCTGGGCCTTGTCTATTTTGCCCGTTTTTACATCCACCTCGTTTGAATACAGTATTTCTCTTTCCCGTTCCTTTTCCCAGTCGCTCCGTAGCCAGTAATACCGGTTGCCGAAAGAAACGATCATTTCGCTGTTCATATTCTTCACATTTCCCAGGTCAATTTGTCTTTCATAGGTCAATGCCAGGGTTTTTGGATGAAAACGGGTTACAAAAAGATCATCCTTTTTCAGGGAGAAGTTAACAATCCCATCCGATTCATTGCCGAAGAAAGTAAGGTCTTCCGCTTTCTTAGGCAGTCCGTACTCGGCGCCGAGTTTAAAATCAAACTTTTTCTTTTGGGAATAGGCGGATGTCAGTAGCAAACAAACGGCAATGGCGATAAGTGATATTTTTCTCATATAGTCATTTAAAAATGTACATGCTAAAAACGAAAATAGTGTGTACTTATTTTATGTATGACAATGGCGGGAAACGTCCATGCCATTTACATTGGGAGACTAAGTGGAAACCCTTATTTCTTAAAAATAAAATACACGGCCAGCACCAGGAACACGAACCCTATCAGGTGATTCACCCGGAATGATTCGTTTTTGAAAGCTACCAGTGTGAAGATCATAAAAACCACCAGTGTGATCACCTCCTGCAATACCTTCAACTGCCATAGGTTGAACGGTCCGCCGTTTCCCGAAAAGCCCATTTTATTAGCCGGCACCTGTGCCATATATTCAAACAGCGCCAGTCCCCAACTGATGAGTATAATAGCTGGCAGCCCCAGTTTACTGAACCAGGAATAGTTTTGAAACTTTAAATGCCCGTACCAGGCAACCGTCATAAAAATGTTGGAAATAACGAGGAGCAGGATAGTATAACCCCCTTTCATAAAGTGAATTGTGGCGCAATATTAATGAAAAGAATGACTTGTTGAATAATATTGAATTTTATGGAGCATTTATTGGCGAAAAGGTGCTGATCATTATGACGACGAACCCGCGCTGTATGAGGCGTCTTCGCCTCGTACAGTATTTGTTGTCGCCTCCAGCGACGCACGAAAATACCTGATCAAAAAACAACTACCTGGTCACACCGGCTCAATGCCGCGTCTGCCGGGGGGCAAAATAAAAACAGCCGCTTCAAAATGAAGCGACTGTTCAATGTAGTAAATGCTATTGTTAATAGCCGTCGTTCTGGGTTAATTTATTGTTTACTAATATCTCAGATGCCGGTATCGGAAAGATAGCTTCTTTAGCTTCATACACGTAATCCAATTGATTGAATGCTACACCACCCCTGTCTACAGTAGGGTTGGCTTTTTCTTCTGCTCCATGCGCATTCATATATGCTGCCAGTTGTTCGGGTGTCATTGTTCTTTTCAGATCAAACCAGCGATGGTTCTCAAACGCCAGTTCCACTCTTCTTTCTTTTAACACGGCTGTTCTGAAAGCATCCTTGCCCAAACCATTTAGTGGATCAAGTCCGGCCCTGTTGCGAACAGCATTCAGGTAACCTTCTGCTTCTGATGAAGGACCGGTAGCTTCATTGATCGCTTCAGCCAGCATCAGCAATACATCCGCATACCTGTAAATGGGCCAGTTGTCATTGGTACGACCGGCAATGGTATGCGCATGATTGTATTTGTTTACGTAGGGAATGGGGTAAAACACACCATCTTTTGTAAAACCGGTTTTTAAAGAAACATCCTTGCGCAGATCACCAGTTTCGTAGGCGGCGATCATATTGTTGGTGGGGATATTTCTTCCGTTTAACCCCTGGCCTGCAAAACCTACAATTACATTGCCCGATGTACGGGGTGCAAATATGTACATGAAGTTACTGTGTTCGCCCTGGTCATTGTTGCCCTGGTATTGGACCTCAAAAACGGACTCAGCGTTGTTCTTTTGGTTAATGTCAAAAATATCCGCGTAGTTCGGCATAAGGCTATAACCTTGAGTTAATAACTCTTTTAATGTATTAACCGCTTCCGGATATTTCTTTATAGTAAGGTACATTTCTCCCAATGTAGCCTGAGCCGCGCCTTTCGTAGCCCTGCCTTTTAATGCTGCCGCCTGGTTTGCCTTCAAAGGCAGACCCTCTATTGCTGCTTTAAGGTCAGTTTCTATCTGGGCATATACTTCATCTGTTGAAGTGCTTCGCACTAGATCATATGCTTCTGCTGGCGATTTAAATGTATTAGTGACAATTACCACATTTCCAAAATAACGCACCAGGTCGAAGTACAAAAATCCTCTTAAAAATTTCAACTCGCTCTCCAGTGGTTTTTTAGGCGCGTCATCAATCGGAGACGCTGCTAATCTCTCTAATGCCAGGTTAATATTATACATCGCCTGATAATATCTTACCCAAAGGTTGGTGATTTCGCCGTTGCCGGGGTTTACGGTAGAATACTCAAATGCTTCCCAGCCTGCGGCGCCACCACGGTCAGATGGATTTAAATCTATCGTGGTATTATCAGACACCATTTCTTTGAATATGTAGTTTACGTTGGTAATTCCCTGTAATTGACCATAAATTCCATTAATGGCTCTGTTCACCTGGGCCACGTCCTGATAAAATACTCCTGTACCAATTCTTGTTGGATCGGTTTTATCAAGCAATCCTTTCTTACATGAAGAAAGAAAGAAGCAAAAAGCTAAAGTAATAATCGCAATTGTATATTTCATGTGAAGTAGCTTTAAAAGTTAAATTTGGCACCTATTGCAAAAGTTCTTGGAACCGGGTATGCTTCATCGTCATTACCGGCCTGTGTACTTCCTCTCTGACTTACATCAGGATTGTTACCCGGGTAGTTGGTTATCATAAAGAGATTGTTAACACCTGCAAACACTCTTATGCTGTTGAAGTATTTCATTTTAGGCAGCGTGTACCCAAGCGTAACATTCTTGATCCATCCGTAGCTGGCATCGTATACATAACGGTTGCTGCTTTCGCGCGACCATTTAAAGTAGCTGGTGCCTCCCTGTGCATGCACATCGTTAGGGTTTTTCCCGGGATTCTCGGCTGATCTCCAACGGTCTTTTGCTTTGTCCAGTACATTAAACACACCATCCATGTTCATGGTAGATGCTTCAATATTCCTGTATACATCAAATCCCTGTGCACCCATGAACAATATGTTCAGGTCAAAACGTTTGTAATCCATATCTACATTAAAGCCCCATGTAAACTTAGGGTTAGGGTTACCTATTTCTACCATGTCCCTGGTATCATAAGTAACTTCGCCATTACCATCCGCGTCGCGGAACTTCATGCCGCCCGGTATTACGCCATCCTGCTTGGGAGAACGGTCAATTTCATCCTGCGTATTAAAGATGCCGATCTTCTCATAGCCGTAGATCATACCAATGGGCCTGCCTACTTTTTGAACATTATAGCCGCCATAGAAGCTGCCATACCAAAGTATATTGTTGGGCCCGTTAATTTCCATTACCCTGCTCCTGTTGAATGCGATATTAAAATTCGTTCTTACATTCAGTTTGCCGATATGTTCATTGTAATTTAATGCCAGCTCAACACCACGGTTTCTAACCTGTCCGATATTGGTAAGGCTGGATGTGAAACCGGAAATTGCCGGAATTGTAACAGGTAGCAACATGTCATTGGTGAGTTTGTTATAATATTCTGCTGTAAGTGTCAGTTTGTTATTAAACACCGACATGTCCAGGCCGATGTTCATCTGGTCTGATTTTTCCCATTGTAACGCTGAGTTGGCAAATGCGCTGACAACTACACCGGGAGCGAAACTGTTATTAAGGATGTAATTATTCGCCTGCAGGAAAGACAGGCTGCTATAGTTACCAATGTCGTTGTTCCCTGTTTTACCGTAGCTTGCCCTGATCTTCAGATCGGTTAACCAGCCAATACCAGCCATAAAATCTTCTCCGCTGACTCTCCAGCCGATAGAAGCTGAAGGGAAATCTCCGTACTTATTTTGTGCTCCAAATCTTGAACTGCCTTCCCGCCTGAAAGAAGCAGAAAGCAAGTATTTATCCCTGAACGAATAACTTGCGCGGGCAAGGTAAGCGAGCAGGCTCCATCCGTATTCCGAAGAGCCGGAAGACCTGATAGCCCCGGAGCCCAGGAAGGGAGTAAGATCATCGGGGAATGTATTGGCAGACCCGGAAAGCGCCCTGACTGTTTCTTCCTGGACGGTGAAGCCGGCAAGAAAATCTAATTTGTGATCATCGCCAATGTCAGGTGTATATGTTAACAACTGGTCGGCTGAATAATTAAGTAAGCGTTCATTCGATTCGGAAGCTGTGGCAATTTGCGGAGGCGCACCTGTTGTTCCGGTCGTAAGTCCTCTGCCTATTGTAGAAGGCCTGTATTCTCTGTAAGTGTTATAATTAAGACGAATATTTACCGAAGAGCGGAATTTTAGATTTTTTAATATTGCCAGTTCAGCATAGGCGTTCGACAATACATCGGCGATGTCTCTGTGCCTTTTATAATTATGTAATAAAAAAAGCGGGCTTGGATAAGCGAATACCCCGTCCTTGCCCCCGACAAATGGTCTCATTTTACCATCTTCATCGTAAGCGGGCTCGCGGGGATCAATAAGATAGCTTGAGCCAACGATGGCATCACGCCCGTCTGTTGCAGCCACATCCTGCCTTGTGTAACTTCCATTTACATTCAGACCAATAGTGATAAAGTCCCGTATCTTACCGGAAATATTAGAGCGGGCAGAAAAACGGTCATACCCTGTTTTTTTCAGTGCGCCATCTTCTTTGTAGTAACCGAGTGATAAGAGGGAATTAACATCCCCCTTACCCGAAGAAAGTGTCACGTTAACATCAGTATAAGGGGCATTGTTATGTAATATCTCCTTAAACCAATTGGTGGAGTACTTTGTTTGCTCAGGATAACGGTATCCTTCAGGAATTTCATCAATAGAAGGTTCCCTGTTTTCAAACAACCTGATCTTATCGCTGTACACATCTTTTAAAAATTGTGCAAACTCAGGACCATTCAGTACAGTGATCCTTCGTGAATTGGGCACGTTTTGAATACCATAGTCTATAGATACATTCAGGTTTGATTGTCCTGCTTTAGCAGATTTTGTTGTTATTAATACCACCCCGTTAGAACCGCGGGCGCCATATATTGCCGTAGCTGCCGCGTCTTTAAGTACAGAAATGCTCTGGATATCATTAGGGTTCAGGTTCTGACCAACACTTGTTCCTACTGCAAATCCATCAATTACATACAGTGGATTACTTCCCGCACCCAGAGAACCTACGCCCCTGATCCTTACTTCAAATTCTGCACCGGGTGTACCGTTTCTTTGAGTAGCTACTACGCCCGGGGCTTGCCCCTGTATCATTTGCGTAGCGTTACGTGAAGGCAGCTCTCCGAGGTCATCCAGGTTAATGGTAGACATTGCAGCCGTGATATCTCTTTTGCGTTGGGAACCATAGCCTATTACCACAACTTCATCGAGGCCTTTCCCGACTGCATTGAGCTGTATGGTGAGATTGGTGCTGCTGTTAACAACAGTTTCCGATTCCCGGAAGCCAACAAAGCTGAAAACAAGTGTGGCGCCCGGTTGTGTAGTAATGGAAAAAATACCGTTTTCATCCGTTGTTGTGCCGGAAGTGGTGCCCTTTATACTTACCGTAGCACCGGCTATAGGCGAACCGCTCGAAGCGGCTACCACCTTACCTGTAATGGTAAGATTTTGCTGCGCATAGAGGGACGCACTGCAAAGTACAGCCATGAAAAAAGCAATGATGTGCCTACCTCCTGTAAAGGTGGCATAACCCTTTTTGATCATAAAAGTTGTTTTGATGTTTAGAAATCTGTAGAAAAATAAAGCCCGTAAATAACCCGGGTAATAGACTATAAAGCGTGATGGCAGAAAAATGATCCTGCCGGGTGATCCAAAGCTGAAGAAAGAATCTTAATTGATTGTAAATCAGATATATACATATCATTCCAGCCGTCCAGCAGTGGAAGCAATTGTATGTGAGAGAATGATGGCGTAGTGCAACCATCAGTATGTTCGTTGAACCTTTCCTCATCTGGCAGTTTTCGTTTTGCTTTACTGGTTGCCTGAAGTCAGGTAATTACCGGTAAAGTTCATTCTTACATAAGAACAAATTAGTCGGTGGAGGCAGGTAGCCCATCCTGTACCATCCCGTTGAAAACTCCCCAAAAGAGAGGAAATAATATTGTTGTTTTTGTTTCTTATTCAAAAAATAAAAGAATGCTCTTATAGCATATCCATAATAAAACATTCACTTTTTATACTCCATTTTTTTTCTGAATTCCGCGGGTGAGCTGCCGGTTTTTTCTTTGAATAGTTTTGAAAAATAAAACGTGGACTTAAAGTTCAGGCTGAAAGAAATTTCCTTTACCTGTAGGGAAGGATCTGCTAAAAGTGTTTTTGCTTTTTCAATTTTCAATTGCAGAACGTATTGGTGCGGAGCTATACCCGAATATGCTTTAAAAGCTTTGCGAAACCAGGCATAACTAACATTCAGTTCTTCCGCTATTTTTTCAATGCTGATGTCCTGGTCGATATTTGTTCTGAAAATGACCCTTGCCTTGTTGATAATAGATTCAGTAACGTCTTCAGCTTTGAAATTGCTTTGTTTTGCAAGCGTATGGATTTGCCCGAGCAGATGCATTACAATACCCGACACCATTGGCTGGTAGCCTGTTTTTTCATTTCTTGTTTTTTCAACGATCTCCAACATTAAGTTGATAATGCTTTCATGAATACCGATATGCAATATGGGTTTGCGTCGTTGAAAAAATTTTTGTTGTAAAAGATTTTCCATAATAGGACCTTTAAAACCCACCCAGTATTCATCCCAGCCTGTTTTTTCATTGGGCTTAAAGCGATGCCATTCGCCGGGGAACAACAGCAGGATGGTTCCTTCTTTTATAACGTTTTTCCTGCAGCTTGCCGATTCAAAAATACCTTGTCCTTTAGCAATATAAATTACCTGGAACTCGTCCAGTATTCTTCCTTTGTTCCATGTAAAATAATGGTGTGCCGGATGTTGTATAGCGGGATAAACTTCATTTTTTAATATCCTGTTACAGCCTGTGTTCAACACATGTAACCCCCAGCTTTCATCTTCATCGCTGGTGGGGAGGTATTTGTAATAGTTGGTCATAATATTCGATAATTATATATCAGGATATATATCTGAAATATCAAATTGTATATATCATTGATCCTGCCCTGAGAGGTATTTCCTTTTTTCATTCCGGCCGGGCTTTTAGAATCAATTCAAAATATCAGGATTTATATCCGAAATATCAAATAGTGTATTTCATTTCGTGTTTTTCATGATACTTTCATATTGGAAAAAATTACTCCTGTTCAATTTTTCTGTAAAAACATTTCTATCGCGCCTGGTTTGGTGTTGATAGGATTAAATTAACGATTTTATATCTAATGTCTGTTTTTAAATACGATGCTATGCTTAAATTTTTATCAGTTACAGGTATATTCCTTGCCACATGGCTGTTTTTACCCAACCGCGCTTTTTTACAAACAGGTAATAGCGGTTCCCTGCAAAGTTTGCAAAGCCAGTTTGCTTCTCCCGGCAAAGCATACGGTAGCGCGCCCTTATGGGTGTGGCATACCAAAGTAACCAAAGCCATTATCGACTCCATGATGCTGGAGTTTAAACAAAATGCGTTTGGTGGTATAATGGTGCATCCGCGGCCGGGACTTATTACTGAATATTTATCTCCCGACTGGTTCGACCTGTACCAGTACACGATACAAAAAGGAAAAGCCCTGGGGCTGGATGTGTGGATATACGACGAAAATTCTTATCCCTCCGGCTTTGCAGGCGGGTATGTGCCCGACCAGATGCCGGAATCGTACAACCAGGGACAGATGCTGCATATGATAAAGGCAGAGACGCTGCCTGCGCAAACAGATGATATTTATATTGCGCTGAAAGAAGATAATGGAAGCTTCATTGATATCAGCAGCAGCCTGGATGCGGAAAAAAATAAATCGGGCGGGTATTACCTGTTTAAAAAAGCGTTTTACCGGAAGCAGGAAGGCACTGTAGGTCCTCCGGAATTTCCTTATGTTGACCTGATGGTTAAAGGCGTAACGGAGAAATTTTTGGAGGTAACGATGAAGGGATACGAAAAGATCGCGGGCAATGAATTTGGAAAAATGATTCCCGGCTTGTTCTCGGATGAGCCCAGCATTCCTTCGCGTGGGGCAGGCAATATACGCTGGACCCCGGATCTTTTCAGTGCCTTCCAACAAAAGTGGGGCTACGACCTGCGAGCTCGCCTGCCTTCTCTTTTTGAAGAAACCGGCGACTGGAAAAAAGTAAGGCATAATTACCAACAAACACTTTTGCAGTTATTTATTGACCGCTGGTCGAAGCCCATGCACGCATATACGGAAAAGCATAACCTTAAATGGACCGGTCATTACTGGGAGCATGGATGGCCCGACCCGGGAGAAGGTCCCGATAATATGGCCATGTACGCCTGGCACCAGCAACCGGGCATTGATATGTTGTTCAACCAGTTTGACGAAGTGAGTCCCAACGCGCAGTTCGGGAATATCCGTTCGGTAAAGGAATTGTCGAGTGTAGCTAACCAGTTGGGAAAGCAACGGACGCTTAGTGAAACCTATGGCGGCGGTGGATGGGAGCTTACTTTTAAGGATATGAAGCGGTTGGGCGACTGGCAATATGTGCTGGGGGTTAATTTTTTAAACCAGCATCTTTCGATGATGACACTTACCGGGGCAAGAAAATACGATTATCCGCAGAGCTTCTCTTATCATACACCCTGGTGGCCCTATTACAAAACCCTGAACGAATATTGTACGCGGTTATCGTTCGTGCTGTCGCAGGGCAAACAGCAGAACAATATTTTGATCATTGAGCCTACAAGCTCCGCGTGGATGTATGTAGCCCCCGGAAAAAAACACGAGGGGTTACGGGCTATAGGCAACCGTTTCCAGCAATTCATTACCACGCTTGAAAAAGCGCAGGTAGAATACGATTTAGGTTGCGAAAACATTATACTCGATCATGGAAAAACGGAAGGCAAAAAATTTATAGTGGGCGAAAGGGCGTATACTACCGTAGTAATACCGCCGGGAATGGAAAGTATTGATAAGGCTACGTACGAGCTGCTGAAAGCATACGCGGCCGCTGGAGGAAAAGTGCTATTGTTCGACAAACTGCAACGGATAGATGGCGAGTTGAAAAATGAGTTGCAGTATTTTAATGAGCCCAATGATCATATCCGGCTGTTTACAGCGCTTGATCCGGCTGTTGTAGAGCAGCAGTTCAGGCAGGATGATTTTCAGATCAGCGGAGATGGAGGAGCTGCTATAGGTGGCGATCTGTATCACCATCGCAGGATGATGAATGATGGGCAGATCCTTTTTCTGACGAATGCCAACATGGTATCACCAGCAAAAGGGATTGTAAAGATAAAAGGGAAAGATGCCTTACTGATGGATGCTGCCACGGGACAAATAGCAGATTATCCCGAACAGGAACAGGGCGATAAAATATCGTTGCAGTTTACCGTTCCACCGGCCGGCGGCCTGCTGCTTTTTATTGCTGATAAAAAACAACAGGGACTGAAGAGCTATGCTGCCACTGCCAATAAATCGGCTGTTAAAGGAACAGCCATTCAAACCATTCGCCCCGCGGAAAATACGCTGATGATAGATTTCTGCGACTTGCAGTTAGGTGATAGCCTGTTCAAAGATACGCACGTGGGCGCGGCATCCAGGGCGGTATTCACACATTACGGCTTTAACAGGAATCCATGGAACCACCAGGTACAATTCAAGGATCATATTGTTGCAAGAGATACCTTCTCAACTGGAACAGGGTTTACGGCTACCTATCATTTCACGATCAGTCAACAGGCAGACTTCAGGAAATTCCGCGCTGTTATAGAGCAGGGGAACCTGTGGAAGGAAATTAAAGTGAATGGCAGAACGGTTAAGCCCGCTGCAGGAAAGTGGTGGTTAGACCGCTCATTTGCTGTGCTACAGATTGGCTCCTATTTAAAAGCCGGTGACAATACGCTGTCCCTTACAGTCAATCCTATGAGCGTATTTGCGGAAATTGAGCCGGTATACATCCTGGGCGATTTTAACCTGCAGCCGGCAGACAAAGGATGGCAGATCGTAGCACCCAAACCGTTGCAACCCGGTAGCTGGAAGGAGCAGGGATTACCCTTGTATGGCTTCGGCATCAAGTATGTTAAAAATTTCAATCTCGAAAAAACCGGTAACCGTTTTGAGCTTCAACTGGCAGACTGGAAAGGAACAGTGGCTGCGGTTAAAGTAAATGGGCGTGATGCAGGTATTATATTTTCGGAGCCTAATACCCTGGACGTTACAAAATACCTGAAGAAAGGAACCAACCGTGTAGAAGTGGAGGTGATCGGCAGCCTGAAAAACCTGTTAGGTCCGCATCATAACAAGCCCAGGCCCGGAATGGTAGGTCCGCATCATTGGTGGAATATAAAATCCTATCCATCCGGCAGCGCTTATGATACTTACGATTACGGGTTAATGAATGACTTTGAATTATTAAAGTATGAAGAATAGTATAACAATGCAACCATTAACGGTCGTATTTTAAATTTTCGCAGGTTGGTGGTGACACCATAGCTGTCAACTTAAGCCCGGAGGGCTTGAATTTGAATAGCCCCCAACAAAGTTGGGGGACTGTTGAACCCCTACGGGGTTCAATGTAAAATTTGGCAAATATACCACCGGTTACATCCCCAACAGAGTTGGGGACTATTCAAATTAAACCCCATTTGGGGTGTTTGAGCGCATAGGCTCCTTAAGTTGACGGATATGGTGAGACGCCGACTGGTAGTAGGTTCTACAGGCGGGTTGCCTGCCTGACTGATAGAAAACCGCCTGCGAAGAATTGAACTTTTTCACCGAAGGTAAATACGCCCGGAATAGTGCAATATTAACGAATGCTTAATTATATATTTATAAAATGAAGGGGAGTTTAGTTTTTTTTATATCTATACTTTCTTACTGCCCGTTGTCGGCACAACAACCGGTAGTGGCTAATCTTCAATGCCAGTACCAGGAATTTCCATTAGGCGTTGACGATCTTTCTCCACGCCTGAGCTGGCGCCTTACCGCTTCACGAAGAAATACCATGCAGACAGCTTACCGCGTGCTGGTGGCAGATGATAAAGCGCTTCTTCAAAAAAATACAGGCAATGTATGGGATTCAAAAAAAGTGATCTCCGGCCAGTCCATACAGGTAGCATACGCCGGTAAAAAGCTTCAGTCAGGAAAGTTATATTACTGGAAAGTGATGGTATGGGATGACAAAGGTGTTAATTCGCAATGGAGCAGACCTTCCGCGTGGCAAATGGGTTTGCTTGCTAATGAAGACTGGAAAGGAGCCCGGTGGATAGCGTATGAAAGGATGCCGGACAGCCTGCGCATTGTGCCTGCCATACATGGGGGAGGTAATCCCAAATTAGGCCCGGGAAAAAACATCCTGCCTTTGCTTCGAAAGGAGTTCGTGATAAAAAAAACAGTTAAAAAGGCAACTGCTTTTGTTGCCGGACTGGGGCATTTCGATTTGAGCGTGAATGGCAAAAAAACGGGTGATCATTTTCTTGACGCCGGCTGGACGCAATATAGTAACAACGCGTTGTATGTAACCTTCGATATCACCCATCAATTAAAGAAAGGCGGGAACGCGTTAGGCGTTATGCTTGGCAATGGTTTTTATTATACACCCCGGGAGCGTTACCGGAAAATTACCGTAGCGTACGGCTATCCGAAATTGATCTGCAGGATAGCGCTGGAATATACCGATGGCTCTGTGGAAGATATCATAAGTGATGATAGCTGGAAAGCAGCTCCCGGGCCAATAACTTTTTCAAGCATATACAGCGGCGAGGATTATAATGCGAACCTGGAACAAGCCGGCTGGGACAGCCCTTCCTTAAACGATCAGTCGTGGAAGACAGCCCTGATTGTGGATGGTCCGCCGGTACTGAACGCTCAAACCGCGGATCCGCTTAAAATCACAGATTCCTTTTCCGTAAAAAAGATATCGCAGCCCAAACCATCTGTTTGGGTATACGATTTCGGGCAAAATGCTTCGGGTATATTCAGGATAAAAGTGAAAGGCAAAAAGCAGGATCAGATCGTGTTCCGGCCGGCAGAGCTGATCACCGATGATGGGCTGGTCACGCAGGACGCGGTTGGGACGCCTGTTTACTTCAATTACACTTTAAAAGGAGCAACGCCGGAAGCCTGGCAGCCTCAGTTCACTTATTATGGCTTCCGGTATATACAGGTGGAAGGCGCGGTTCCCAACGGAGAACCCAATCCGCAGGGTTTGCCGGTCATTATGGAAATTGAGAGCTTACATACACGTAATGTAGCAGCCAAAGTGGGTAGCTTTTCCTGCTCGAATGAACTCTTTAACCGTACCAACACACTCATAGACTGGGCTATCAGAAGCAATATGGCCAGTGTGCTTACAGACTGCCCGCATCGTGAAAAATTAGGATGGCTTGAAGAAGCTCACTTAATGGGATCTTCCGTAAAATACAATTACAATATTGCGGGACTTGGCAGGAAAATAGTGAAAGACATGATAGACGCGCAAACCGCGGATGGACTTATGCCCGATATAGCGCCTGAATACGTTCATTTTGAAAGCGGTTTCAGGGATTCTCCCGAATGGGGAAGCAATTGTATCATACTTCCCTGGTATTTGTATCAATGGTATGGTGATGAGCAGGCATTAAAAGAAGCCTACCCGATGATGCAGCGTTATGCTGAGTATCTTCAAAAAAAATCTGCGAATGGTATTTTATCACATGGATTGGGAGATTGGTTTGATATCGGCCCTAAAAACCCCGGTGAATCGCAACTGACTCCCAAAGGTGTAACCGCCACTGCTATTTTTTATTACGATCTGAGTATTTTAAGTAAAGTTGCAAAGCTGCTGCGTAAATCAGCAGATGCCCGGCATTATGAAGAAATGGCTGAAAAAGTCAGGACAGCGTTCAATAATGCTTTCTTTAATAAAGACACTAAGCAATACGCTACAGGCAGCCAAACTGCCAATGCAATGGCGGTATATATGGGATTGGTGGAGCCGCAGTATAAGGAGGCTGTTGTTGAAAATATTGTGGCCGATATCCGCGAACGGAAGAACAGTCTTACCGCAGGAGATATCGGGTACCGTTATTTGTTGAGAGTACTGGAGGAGAATGGCCGCTCGGATGTGATCTTTGATATGAACAACCGTTCCGATGTACCGGGCTATGGTTTTCAACTGGCGCATGGGGCAACGGCGCTCACTGAGTCGTGGCAGGCGTACCGCTTTGTATCTAATAATCATTTTATGCTGGGGCATTTAATGGAATGGTTTTACAGCGGGCTGGGCGGGATACGGCAGGCTGAACATTCAGTTGGTTTCAGGCAGGTTGATATCCGTCCTGAACCTGTTGCTGATATAACCCATGCCGCGGCAAATTATATTTCTCCTTACGGTACAATCGCTTCCGGATGGAAGAAAGAAGGTGGTATTTTTGAATTAAATATAGAGATACCGGCTAACACAACCGCTACCGTTTATCTTCCGGCCTCTCAAATAGCTGAAATTACAGAAAGCGGTAAACCTGTTAATAGAAGCAATGATATAAAAATCCTGGATCACCAAAATGGAGTTGTATTGATATCGGTAGGATCAGGACAATACCGGTTTCATGTGAACACAAAAAAATGATCCTTTAATTAAGTACAGAATCATCATAAACAAATGTTAGCAAATAAATTTCCATTAAAAATAGGACTCTTTGGAATTGGCCTGGAGGCATATTGGGAGCAATTTGAAGGATTACAAAAACGGCTGGCAGGTTATGTAGATGTGGTAGCCGGCAGGTTAAAAACCTATGGTGCGGAAGTGGTGAACCTGGGGCTTATTGACACGCCGGAAAAAGCATTTGACGCGGGACACCGTTTTCGTACGGAAGATGTAGACCTGATATTTCTGTATGTCACCACCTATGCGCTGTCATCTACCGTGCTGCCGGTTGTGAAGCGCGCTAAAGTACCGGTGATCGTGCTCAACCTGTCGCCGGAAGCAGCCATCAATTACGAATGGTTCAATCAACTGAATGACCGTACCCGTATGACCGGTGAATGGCTGGCTTATTGCGCGGCCTGTCCCGTTCCCGAGATCGCCAGCGTGTTCAAACGTTCGGGCATTCCTTTTTACCAGGTTACCGGTATGCTGCACAATGATCCTGTAGTATGGAAAGAAATAGAAGACTGGATAGCGGCGGCGAGAGTCGCGCATATCATGTACCATAATAACCTCGGTGTGATGGGGAATTATTATGGCGGCATGCTGGATATATATTCCAACTTCACCCTGCACTGCGCTGTATTGGGCGGGCATATAGAAATTATTGAGGTGGATGAACTTTCCTTCATTCGTCAGCAGGTGACTGCGGAGCAGATACAGGATAAGCTAAAAGTATTTGAAGAAGCATTTGACGTGCAGCCCGATTGCTCCGCTTTTGAGCTGGAGCGTGCAGCACGCACTTCGGTAGCGCTTGATCAACTGGTGCGTAAATATCGTTTAGGTTCCATGGCCTATTATCATAAAGGAACAGGTAATACCGAAAATGAAGACACCATGAGCTCTGTTATACTCGGTAACTCATTGCTCACCGCCAGTGCGGTGCCGGTAGCAGGAGAATATGAGATCAAGAATGTGCAGGCTATGAAGATCATGGACAGCTTTGGTGTTGGTGGATCGTTTACGGAATACTATGCCATGGATTTTAACGATGATGTGGTGCTGATGGGGCATGATGGCCCCGGGCACCTGGCCATTGCGGAGGGAAAAATAAAAGTAAAGCCACTGCGGGTATATCACGGCAAAGTAGGCAACGGACTGTCGGTAGAAATGTCGGTACGTTATGGAAAAGTGACCCTGCTGTCGGTAGTGGAAACCATGGATGGAAAACTATTGTTCCTTGTCGCGGAGGCGGAATCTGTTCCGGGGCCCATACTGGAAATCGGCAATACCAACAGCCGGTACCGGTTCCCTATTGGTGCACGCCGGTTTGTAGAAGAGTGGAATGCAGAGGGACCTGCGCATCATTGCGCGATAGGTATCGGACATATCGCATCCAGGATCAAAAAGCTCGGGGAGTTGTTGGGTGTTGAGACGGTACAGGTATGCTGATCAACAAAGTTTCCAACCTTCTGAAAGGTTGGAAACTCTTTATCATTATACAGCAAGAAATAAACCAATGAACAATTATAGCGATTGTCATATAGGGTTCCGAACCTTCTGAAAGGTTCGGAACCCTGCACTCTGAAGCCCGGTGATGTTATCCCTGTGACTAAATGATTTTATATTCAGCAAAAACTATATTAATGAACGACTGTAACGATTGCAGAAGCATATTTCAAAGCGTCACATCAGGAGTTGTTTTTACTTTGATGGCTGCATTGCTGTGGAGTGGTTGCACTAAAAAAACAACTGCTCCTGCCCGGACGGATATTTCCGGGATAGCGGCGCTTAAGGCTGGATTTGTAAATCCGCCGGATTGGGCCCGCCCCGGCGTATACTGGTATTTCATGGACGGAAATTTATCGGAAGAGGGAATGACGAAAGACCTGGAATCTATGTCCGGGGCGGGTATCAGTAATGTGATATTCCTCGAAGTAAATGTAGGGGTACCCCGGGGCAAGGTTGATTTTTTAAGCGATCGCTGGCTGGAATTATTTGCGCATGCTGAAAAAGAATGCCGGAGACTGAACATTGCCATGACGTTGGGCATAGGGCCCGGCTGGTCGGGTAGTGGCGGACCTTGGGTGGCACCTGCACAATCCATGCAGCATTTGGTATCGGCAGCTATCACCGTTCAGGGAAGTGGAAATAAAAAAATAAAGCTTCCTGTACCGCTTCCTAAAAGGCCATTCTTTGGTGAGGGTGTGTTTACTCCCGACTTAAAAAAGCAGTGGCAGGATTTTTATGAGGATGTGGCTGTCCTGGCATTCCCACAGCCTTCGGATACGGGTAAAATAAAAGATATAGATGAAAAGGCTTTGTATTACCGTGCGCCTTACTCCTCGGTTGCAGGTGTAAAGCCTTTCCTGTCTCCTGATGAAGATGGAAATATGCTCCCTGGTGCGGCAGTTTCAAAAAATACCATACTCGACCTTACCGATAAGCTCCAGCCCGATGGAACCATAGACTGGGAAGTACCACCGGGCAATTGGATCATCATGCGGTTCGGCACACGTAATAATGGCGCCGTCACCCGTCCGGCTCCTTTTCCCGGACTGGGCTTTGAAGCGGATAAGCTGGATACGGCTGCTTTAAACGCGCACCTGGATGAATATACGGGAAGAATATTCAGGAAGATCGGCAAGCCGGCTAAGAGATCTGAGGGGGGACTGAAATTCCTGCATATGGACAGTTGGGAGATGGGCGCGCAAAACTGGACAAAAAATATGCGGGCGGAGTTTATGAAAAGAAGAGGATATGACCCCCAGCCTTTTTACCCGGTATATAATGGTCTTATCGTAGACAATTCTGAGATCAGCGAGCGGTTCCTGTGGGATTTGCGTCAAACCGCGCAGGAACTTGTGTTGGAATACCATGCAGGGCAGGTAAAAAAATACGCTCATCGCCAAGGATTAGGACTATCTATAGAACCGTATGATATGAACCCCACGGCAGATCTTGAGCTGGGCGCTGTGGCTGATGTACCGATGTGTGAATTCTGGAGCAAGGATTTCGGCTATAATACTTCATTCAGTTGTATTGAAGCGGTATCCATTGCTCATGTTAACGGGCAGTCGCTTGTTCCCGCAGAAGCGTTTACTGCTGAAAAAAATGAAGGATGGAAACAGTATCCCGGTTCTATGAAATCGCAGGGCGACTGGGCTTTTGCTGCCGGTATCAACCGGCTGGTATACCATACTTTTCAAAGCCAGTCATTGCCCGATAGCCTGCGCCCCGGCATGACGATGGGGCCTTACGGCATTCACTGGGACAGGAACCAGACCTGGTGGCCGATGGCAGGAGATTATCACCGCTATGTTTCCCGCTGTCAGTTTATGTTACAGCAGGGAAAAACAGTGGCGGATGTATTGTATCTGTCGCCCGAAGGCGCCCCGCATGTTTTCCGCCCGCCTTCGTCGGCGCTTGGCGGCGAAGAGCCGGTGCGCGACAGAAGAGGATATAATTTTGATGGTTGCTCACCCGGGCAATTGCTTACTGCAGGTGTTAAAGACAACCAGGTGGTATTTCCGGGAGGAGCTACGTATAAGCTACTGGTGCTTCCGGATGTAAAAACAATGACGCCAGGACTGCTGGAAAAGATAGGAGCGTTGGTACAGGAAGGCGCGGTAGTAGTAGGCGGTCCGCCTGTTCAGTCACCCGGACTGACAGGATATCCGGGCTGTGATGAGCAGGTAAAAAACCTGTCCCGTACCATATGGGGTGCGCTGGAAGTTCCACCCGGCTATACAGAGCGTATATATGGCAAAGGAAAGATCATCTGGGGCGCCGGCATAAGCACCAAATCGGACGGGCTTTACCCGCTATACAGCATAACCGCCGGTATATTAAAGAACATGGGTGTGCCCGAAGATTTTGAATGGGCCGGTGATCTGCGATATACACATCGTACAGCCCCCGGCTGGGACATGTATTTTGTGGCGAATAAAACCAATGAGCCTTTGAACGCGGACGCTATATTCCGTTGCGACAGCGGCAGTCCTGAGCTGTGGGATCCTCTTACAGGAGAAATGAGATCACTGCCTGCATTTACACAACAAGACGGGCAAACCTCTATTCCCTTGCAGTTTCAGCCGGACCAAAGTTTTTTTATTGTTTTCAGAAAAGGATCCAAAGCTACATCCCTTCCTGCTAAAGAGAATTTTCCGGGGTATAACAATATAGCAACGTTGAATGGTACATGGACGGTGTCTTTTGATCCCAAATGGGGAGGCCCTGAAAAAGTAGTATTTGAACAGTTAGAGGACTGGACAACCCGCCCTGAAGAAGGAATAAAATACTATTCGGGAACGGCTGTTTACAGGCAAAGTTTTGATCTTGCCGGAACAGATATCAATAATAAAGGCCGGCGACTTTTCCTTGACCTGGGCGAAGTGAACAACATGGCACAGGTAAAATTGAACGGAAAAGATTTGGGCGTGGTATGGACCGCTCCCTGGCAGGTGGATATCACGGGCATTGTAAAAGAAAAGGACAACCAGTTGGAAATAGCGGTAGTGAATTTATGGCCCAACCGCTTAATAGGGGATGAACAGTTGCCGGATGACGGGGTAAAAAACGGTCAGTGGCCCGAATGGCTGCAGCAGGGTAAAGCGCGGACCAGCGGCAGGTTTACCTTTACTACCTACAAACATTATAAAAAAGATTCGCCATTGTTGCCATCAGGTCTTACAGGCCCGGTAACCATAAAGGAGATTTCAACGGATTAAAATCTATTCAAACAAAATCTTACCGAGCCGATAGCTCTGGTGAAAGAGGAGAGCCGTAGGCTCGATTTCATGTATCTGTGTGGGATTCTAATCCCATGCAACGATTCCCATACAATTAGTGTTAGATCAGATTTTCAAATAAGTATTGTTCGTCGTATTCTACCTGGAACTTTTGTAATAGTTCGAGATATTTATCCCGGAATTCTCGCTTTGTATGGTGTGCTTCCTGGTTCAGAATATAGCGACATACATCCTGAACAGCCGATTGACTGTAAGAAAACACACCGAAACCTCTCTGCCATAGTAGCAAATTTGTTTGTTGCATAATCTATGTAAAAAATACTGAAATCCATATTGCTAAATGACAGGTTGAAATTTGTTCCCTTCGCCCGGAGCCATCGGTCCGATAAAAATATATTTCACCGGGATTGAAATCCCGGTAAAGGATTAACTTGCTTACCGGAAAATGCTGGTCAAATGAAATCAAAGAAAATGCTGATACCTGCGCTGCTGTTACTGTATGCTATTTGCAGCAATGCGCAACCATCTTCAGACAGGGAGATCATAAAACTTGAAAACCCCGTCAGCGTTCAATTCCTCAAAAGCCGGTTGAAAAGATCAACACCCAGGCTGATCCTTACTCCATCTGTTGAAAAACAACTGCGGCAAAAGATCAGGCAGGATCCTGTTGTTAAAAATTATTATGAGGCGTTAAAGCTGAATGCCGGTAAAATATTGAATGAGCCGTTGCTTGAGCGGCAAATGGAGGGGCGCAGGTTGCTGGCTGTGTCCAGGGAAATGCTTTACCGGATGAATATTCTTGCTCTTGTATATCGTATAGAAAGAAGTCCCGAAATGCTTACAAGGATCAATAAGGAGCTGAAGGCGGTATGCAATTTTTCAGACTGGAATCCTTCGCATTACCTCGATGTTGCTGAAATGGCTTTGGCGGTATCCATAGGGATTGATTGGGTGGGCGATCAATTGCCAAAAGCAACCGTAGCCCTGGCAAAGCAATCGTTGATTGAAAAAGGGATTAACCCGGGGTTTGCTGGCAAGCAACCCTCCTGGGTGGAGGCTGTTCATAATTGGAACCAGGTGTGTAATGGAGGAATGATAGCGGCTGCCATTACCATTGCAGATATTGATCCTGAGCTTGCAGCTACCACCATTAAGCGCTCGCTTGACGGAATACCCCGGGCTTTGGCGCAATATGCGCCTGATGGGGTATACCCTGAAGGAGCTACCTACTGGGATTATGGAACCAGCTTTTCCGTAGTTACATCCTCCATTTTACGGAGTGCTTTCGGCAGCGATTTCGGTATTGCGGACTATCCGCCGTTTATCCGGAGCGCCGATTTCAGGGTACAGTGTGTAGCTCCCTCAGGCATGTATTTCAATTTTGCAGATTGTGGCGATAGCGCCGGTAAAACAGGTAATATCACGCTTGCCTGGTTTGCAAAGGAAACGGGCAACAGCGCATATATAGAAAAAGAAAAATTCCTGCTGGAGCCGGCTGCTATGGGCAAGCTGCCGCGACTGGCCGCCGCCGGTTTGATATGGCTTTCGGAATTTGAGTCGCGAAGCAACAGCGTATTAGCGCGGACTTACAAAGGAGAAGGCGATAACCCCATTGTAATTTTTAGAGGAGAAGGCAATGATCCGCATACCTATTATTTTGCCGGCAAGGGTGGGCGCGCTTCGCTTAATCACGGTAATATGGATGCCGGTAGTTTTATTTTTGAGCTGGATGCTGTAAGATGGGTGATTGATCCCGGGGTACAGAACTATTATGAACTGGAAAAAGCAGGATTCAATTTATGGGGCAGTTGCCAGGATTGTCCGCGGTGGTCGCTTCTCACCAAAGGAAATTTCGGGCACAGCACGCTTACGGTAAATGATGCTCGTTTTAAGGTAGATGGACAGGTGACGCTCACCCATTTTAAAGAAGGGGACCGCCCTGAAGCAAGCTTTGACATGACACCTGTATTTTCGGGGCTTGTTGACCGCGCTGAACGGACATTTATCAAAGACACTGATCATTCTGTTGTAATAGAAGACAACCTGCTGTTGAACGATTCTACAAAAACGCACAGTTGGGCAATTATGACAACAGCCAGCGTAACGCCGGTAAAAGGAGGAGCCTTGTTACAACAGGAGGGGAAGCGCCTGAATTTGTATGTTATAGAGCCGTCAGATCTGGAAGTATCGGTGATTGTGATGGACCCGCCTCCAATGGAGCTCGACAAAAAGATTAAAAATTTAAAAAAGGTTGAGCTGCGTATACCAGCCTATTTGTTTAAGAGTAAAAATGCCGGTATAAAAGTAAGGTTGTCTGCGTTGTAAGGATTGTTCCGGTCAACAGGAACGAATTGTAAAATAAAGGTTTGAGCGTAATGAAGATCCTTGCATCGAAATCATTTCTACCCCGGCTCCTGCAATATTTTTATGATGCTATGTTTGTTGCTTACAAGATCTATGACCACGACCTGCTGTTGCAATTTTTGCAGTGCCTGTTTAAATTCTCCAAAGAGTTTCTCTTCCCGGCTAAGTGCGTTAGCAGAACTCTGCGGTAGGCGAATAGAGACGATGATTATACTCCACAGAGTCCAGCCTACGCGCAAAAGGGTTAGGGTTGATATTCGGAAAATTAATAAGCTCAGGTATTATAAAAGCACCTGTCCAGGTAAGCATTCCTGCATTTTCCCTGCGGATCAAAATCTTTTGCCAGCGCCAGGAAGTCGTTATACCGTTCATAGCGACTTTGAAGCTGAGCAGGTTTTAGGGTAAACAACTTACCCCAGTGCACGCGGGGATGAAAAGGAGCCAGCTCATCCTCTATCATGGTAATCAGCTTTAATACTTCCTCCGTGTGCTGCTTCCAGGTGAAATGGATGGCCACACTATCTCTTTTATAACAGGGACTCATCCAGAGGTCGTCGCCGGCAATCGTCCTGATTTCAGAAATAAACAGGTGCGGGAATATGTCACCGGCTTTCTTTTCGATCGCCAGTATGGCATCTACCGCGTTTTCTTTAGATACAAAAAACTCTGACTGCAGTTCCTCGCCGCTGCTGGGTGTAAATCCCATTTTGAAATGCGGGAGCCGCTCATACCATGGGCCGGCAATACCCATCTGCTCTGTGCAGTTCTCCGCAGACAGGCTGGAAATAGGGTGCATATTCTTCACAGCCGCGGTTGCACCGAAAAATGCTTTATCCATATTTCCCGTATCCGCCTCTGCTTTGTGTTTTACCCACACCTGGCTCACTTTTTTATCCTGCCAGTCGGTAAACAGGCTTACACTGTATCCTGCAGACATGATCTCGTTGAAATGCTCCCGTAGAGATTCCAGCGGCAGGTTCTCAAAAATATACTGCTTCACTTCGAAAGCCGGTACCAGGTCAAGCACCAGCCTGGTAATGATACCCAATGCTCCCAGGTTGACCACCGCTCCGTTGAACCGGTCTCCATCCGCATCGCGATCCAGTGTTATGATATCACCGGCAGGCGTTACCAGTTCCAGTGCTCTTACTTCAGTAGACAGGTTCCCGTTCAGCACCCCGGAGCCATGGGTGCCGGTGGCACAGGCACCTGCAACGGAAATATGGGGCAGCGAAGCGAGATTGTGCAAAGCAAAACCAGCCTTATCAAGCTCCGGTGCAAACTGGCCGTACCGGGCACCTCCTTCAAGTGTTACAATGCCAGCCTTTTTGTCTATGTCCACTACCCTGTTCAGCTTTTCCATCGACACCTGGTTTTGCGGACTGTCTGCAATATCGTTGAAGCAATGCGTGGAGCCGAGTGCTTTTTGCTTATTCAACTTTTTGACGAGTTCCCGTACCTCATCCACACTACCGGGCGCATACACTTCCGGTGCTTTATATTGGTAATTTCCCGCCCAATTGGTCCTTATATCCTTTGCCGGCGTTTTCGTATTTGTGCCGCACGAAAAGTTGACCCCGAATACGGAGCCGGCAGCCAGGGTAGCAGTCGTTTTAAGAAAGGTCGTACGTTTCATACGCAATTGTTTGAGAAATGTTTTGGAGGCTGATCAGATGTGTTCCTATTTATATTATAGTCTATTAAATGTAAGTTTTTTTTATTAAAATATGGGCGCGGTAAACTCCACTATGTGTCGCTATCCTTAGTCTCCGGACTAAGGATTTTTTATGTTCTTCCGGGACTTATGTCCCGGGCATATTATTGCTGCCGGCAATGATGCCTGTCGAAACAGGTAATACTTATCGCTATTATATCATAGCTCCGGGTCTGCGAATGCACCTGACTTGGCTGGGAGCTTTAGCTACTATCTTTGGTCCTCCGCCTACCGCAGAGTCGCCTGCCAACACACAGCCTATTCACGGGCAGACACTGCGGAGAAACCTCACTCTGCATGGAACTAAAGTAGTGCCTTGTGTTTTGAGACCTGCAACTTGCACACCCCCTACTGCCTGTTCGAACATAGTAAGCGCAACAGATACGCTTTATGGTTAACTTTGCGGATCAAGAGCAGCTATGGCGGATTACAAAGCTTTGATACTATTTGACGGCACCTGTAACCTTTGCCAGGGATCCGTACAGTTTGTTTTAAAACGTGAGAAGGCTCCTTATTATTCTTTTGCCAGTCTGCAGAGCAGCACAGGACAACAGGTATTACAACAATACCACCTGCCGCAGGATTCGTTTCGCTCCTTCGTGCTGGTAGAGAACGGGAAAGCCTATATCCAAAGCACCGCTGCGCTGAAAGTGACCCGGAAGCTCAGGGGCGGATGGTCCTTATTATACGGACTGATGATCATCCCGGCGTTTATCAGGAATGCCGTGTACAACATCATAGCCCGCAACCGCCACAAATGGTTTGGCAAAACAGAAAGCTGCATGCTCCCGACACCGGAATTGAAGGGGCGGTTTCTTGATTGAAGTATAGTGGTAAGTGGTGGTCTTGCAACCTGAATCCTGCGACCTGTAACTACTTCCCTATTAATTGCATAATCTTCTTAAAAATTTCCGTATTCTGGTACACGCCGGAAAACAAATGCGATTGTGGCCCATATGCGAAAACCGGCACGCATATGGCCGTATGGTCTTCACTGGCATAATGCCCCTGTACTTTACCGGATGACAGGTTGCCGTTAAGTAATGTCAGCCCGCCGGTTTCATGGTCAGCCGTAACGATCAGCAGGGTCTCTTTGTTTTCATCCACAAACCGCATCATATCGCCTATTGCCTTATCCAGGTCCTGTACCTCCTGCACCATCCACTCCATCTGGTTTTCGTGCGATGCCCAGTCTACCTGCGCTCCCTCCGCCATAATAAAAAAGCCGGGTTTGTGGGTTTTGAGGGTTTTGGTGCTGAATGCCAGCGCCTTCTGCAAGAAGTCGCCCCGTTCCTTATAGGAGGGTTTGCCGGCATTTTCATCCAGTATCACGAGGCGTTTATTTTTAACCGTATCAATATGTTGTATATTATCCAGTACGGTATACCCTTTTTGTTCGATAGCAGGTATCAGGCTGCCATTCGTCCTTTTGGTAAAATGCCGCTTACCACTGCCGATGAGTATATCAATTTCGGAGCTGAGAAAACTTTCCGCGATCTGCCCGGAAAGGTTACGGTTGGGCACATGCGCGTAAAAAGCAGCCGGTGTTGCGTCCGTAATATTACCGGTGGAAATAACAGCGCTACGGATATTCTTCCCGGCCAGCCATTCCGGTATGGACGGTACGGAAGAACCATCGGGCAGTACCGCAACAAAATTATTGTTGGTCTTTTGTCCCGTAGCTATGGCGGAAGCGCCGGCAGCCGATTCGGTGATATAGCTGTCCGCAGACCGGGTTATGGAAAGCCCGATACTTTTCATATTAAAAACATTCAGCCGGCCTTTATTCCCCGTATAGCCCGCATACCATTGCGCCAGCCCGGTGCCGTCGCCGATCATCAGTATGATATTTTTCACTTTTTTATTCGTTCTGTCCGTTTTGTACAGGGGGGCATACAGTTCGTATTGGTTGGCAGGCAGGGAAGTGGTTTGCGGTAACCTGTTCATGAAGACGGTCAACTCTTCAATGCGATCGGTATTGATAAAATCGATCTTCATGTCCATAAAAACATGCCAGGCATTGATAATATCCGGAGATGCCCAGAAACGGATCTTTTTTCCGGCGGCATGCACCCGTTGCACCGCCTCCTGTATTTTCTTACGCTCTGCTTCCGGTATCAGTCCTTTGCCGTTCCATTTGGTGTAATCACGAAAATTGGCGCTGAACATTCCAATCCTGTCTAAGTGATTAAAATGCGCCGGGTTATTCAGCCGCCCGTCGAAAAGCATCCAGCGTGGATACCGGCTGAAGTTTTCCGCCGGTGGCTGGTTACCGGTTATCACCAGTTGTATGTCCGGGTTGGAGGTGAGCGCAGGGTATTTTTCCACCACTTCTACTACTTTGGCCAGGGTGGTTACCGCGTCTGTTTTCAGGTCTATCAACAATATTACGGGTCTTGCTTTTCCTGTGTGTTGCGCCGCATCCAGCGGCCGGATATAATGTTCTTCAAAATACAGCGTCCGCTCTGCGATATCTTTTTCATCGTGCGCGACATACAGGGTGTCGTTCCGTAATATCACATCCGCCTCTATGGAACCTATGCCCAGGCGATATGCCTGCACAAAAGGTATATTCACCTCATAATCGTTATGGGCATGTATATTGGCAACGGAGTATTTGATCTTCTGGCTACGGGCAACCGGTAATATAAAAAGAAGAGCCGGGAGAACAAATAGAAATTGAAAGCGCATGTTATTTGTTTTGGTGAAAATAAAAAGCATTTACCGATAAAAGTAAATGCTTTATGTGAGTGAAAAAAATAGCGGTTGTTATCAACTTAAAAATCGAGCCCCAGGGAAAAATACCAGATAGGTTTTCCACTGAAGAAACCGGACATGGGCCAACCGGCATCTACCTTCAGGAAATAACCCAGCAGCGTGCTGCGGGCGCCAAAACCATAGCCGCCAACAAATGGTCCCAACCCTGATCCCTTCAGGTTCACCACAACGGTGGGGGTGGTGCTGTTCGGTGGGTAGGAATAAGACAACGGCGGTCTTTTAAGCTGGTTGTATTCGCCATCCCAGGCGGTGCCAAAGTCCACAAACTGGATCAACTGGAAATTGCGTACGAATGCATTATTGATGGGCCGGCTCAGCAGGGTAGTGAATACGGGCAGGCGGAATTCACTGTTCAGCACAACGGCATTATTTCCGTGAGCGGCATTTTGCCGGTAGCCCCGCATATTTACCGCCAGGGTTTGATAAGCATATACAGTGCCCGACTGTGGCTTTAACGCGTCATTGAATTTGGGATTGATCCACCCGTCGGTGCCACCGAGGTAATACATCATTTTCTGGCTACCCCAGGAGATATCAAACGCGGCTCTTGCAGCCCATATGAAGTTCCTGTAAATGGGGTAGTAGTAACGGGCATCGGCCCCCACATTAAAGGTCACTTTTCCCTGCTTGCCCCTTGTCATATCCGTATTGATATCGGTAAATACTTTATAACGCAGGCCATTCCAGATATTCAATGCCGGGTTCAGGCTGTTATCATGCACATATTCCAGGTGGGTTAACACTGCATGCAGGCTATCGTCCGGGCGTTTCAACGCGCCTATGGGGTCAAGGGTGTAATTGACATCGGTTTTATATACCGTACGGTCCAGGCGGTAAGCCACCGTAGCCCTTACACTTTTTACCCTGTCAAAAGGATAGGCTATATTGAATTGATATAAATTGGAAACCAGTCTGTTCAGCCCGGTCTCCGCGGTAATAGGACGATAGTTGCTAACAGTAGAGCGGTAATAGGTGAGCCCCCAGTCGAAGCGCCGGCGCAGGTTCTGGTAGCTGAACATCACATCGGCGTCGTCCAGGTTCAACCCCAGCCGGAAGCCACCGATGAACTTTATGTCTTCAAACAGGTCGGACACACCCAGCCGGATCATGCCATTCAGGTTAGAGTTCCCGTTCGTCATGTATATAGGACCGCTACCCCCGCCATAGGGTTGCCACCGGGTCATTAATACGGTATTGTTGAACCCGGAAACCGAATACTGTGTGGAGAATTTCAGGCGGTAATCAAACAGCTTGGCCTGTCCCAGTATAGTGGTCTGATTCCGTAACGGACTTTCCGCCTGCACTACTCTTCCCGCATTGGCGTTGTCATCTTCAAACTCACTTTGAAATATATCCCGCTCCCGCTGTACCGTATCTACCACCATCGGTTGGTAGATGGTGGCCGCTCCCTTGGAGATCCGGTCCTGGTCAATCACTTTTTTCATATATTCAGTAGGCCGTACGCTGATATTCCTCCGCTTCAACGCGTCTTCATTCACGCGGAGCTTATACAGCATTTTCAGCTCTCCTTCCTGTCTTACCTCTGTTACCTGTCCTTTATCTCCGGCAATGCGGGTTTCCTGCAGGCTGCTTTGATAGTTGGTGATAGGGAAGGAGTACGCGGAATCGGTGGTGACCGACATATAGGCGATCGAATCAGGTTCGCTTTTGTTCCATGCCTGCATGATCGAATCGAGCTCTGCCGGGTCCGGGTTTCTCAAAAATTCATCGCCTACCCTGTACACCGTATCCACACCCGCCCTGCGGGTGGTAAAAAAACCGGCATACCGGTTGGCTATCCCCATTTCGTCATTCACGAAAGTAAAGTGACTGGTATTGTACTGCATAGGGTACCGTGCATTGCCGTATTTTACATCCGTCAGTTTGGTTATCTGGCGGAAATCGCTCCTGTTCCAGTTGTCTACCAGGAAGATATTGAAACGGTAACTGGAAGGCAGGATGGTATCGTTGCTCACCGCGTTTCCTGACGGGCGGTTGGAGGAAAATATGATGCCCGTTTTACCCGGGAAAGCTACAAACGTAGGGTCCAGGTCATCATACACATCATTGGTGATCTGTTGCAGCGTTTGTTCTTTGATCTTATAAACAAAAATATCGGAGAAACCGTTTTTTACCGCGCTGAACAAAAGCGTATTGTCATCCAGCATGTATTTCACATCCGTTACCTGCTGAAACTCTTCGGGCAACGCCTGTTTGGATGTTTTCAGTCTTTTCACCAGGTCATATACAAACATCCGCAACTGGTTCTGCTCCATATATACTACCACCAGCCTTGAGCCCTTGGGGTCCCAGGCAAGTTGCGGGTAATTCGGGTTAATTTCATTTTGATTATCCAGCACACCGGACTTTAAGAGTATTTTTCTTTTGAAGCCGAAATCTTCCAGTTCTATGCGGTAGGTTCCCCGTTTGAAACGTACTACCGCGTAAGTGTTGTTCCTCGGATTGGGGTTTGCCTGGAAACGATAGTAGTCGAGGTTTTTATTCACTTCTTCCAGGGCCACCACACTACCCCTGGGGGCATTCCTTCGTCCGCGCAGGTCCTGGTAGTATTTGTCAGACTCTTTCTCCATGAACTCCTTCAGTACATCTTTGAACTTTTGTTTGGTAACTTTTTTACTGGCTGAGTTCAGGCTTTTATAGATCCGTGCCAGGTAGAGAAAATAGGTGACATTATCCCGCCTGTAATTATTGGCAATAAAATTCCAGAAAGAATGTCCCGCCAGTTCCGGCTGGTCAAATGCAAACTGGTAAAAAGTCCGGTACTTGCCGGAGAGCAACGCGGATTTAAGCTTGTCATCCATTTCAGCGCTCCAGTTTTCCGCGGCATAGCGGATATACCCGTCGGTAAGCCATACCGGCAGATCGAGTAGGGCCTGGTTGCTGGCAAATTCGCCCAGGTTATCGCCGAACAACAGATTATCCAGCAGGGTTTTGGCAATACCCTGTCTTATCTGCTTCCTGAGATTGGCATGATTACCGTCAAAATAGACGATCATTTTATTGTTTACAAACTTGGTAACCCCGCCTGTGTTCTGCCAGTCAATCCCGAGTCCTATATTCGATTGCTGCAGATCGTTGAAACTGTTGTATACTACGATGTTGATCCTTCGCTGAGAACCATACTCCACAAAGTCCTCCATCGCCGGCAGTTCTTTTTCCGCCAGTTGGGCGGTATATTTTGCTAATGCTAACCCGTTTTGTGTAAAATAAACATTGAAATTCCTGGTTTGGTAGTAGCGCCAGTTCATCTTCTCATACTGCACCCGGTTTTTTCCAAACTCTACCGCGTTTACCTGTGCATTGACTGAACCAGCCAAAAAAAGCGACATTATCACCGAAATATTTCCCAATAAACAAAGACGTGTCCTTTTCTGTGAGATTCCCATAATTTCGTACATTCTTATAATAAAATTAGCGTTTTTAAGGTATAATCGAATAATATGTTTGATGTTAAAGTTTTCACATTTAGCCCCATTCAGGAGAATACTTACCTGCTCTGGAATGAAGATAAAAACTGCATCATCATTGATCCGGGATGTTACTTTGACTACGAAAAAGAAGAACTCGCTGTTTTCATAGACAATAACGGTTTAAAACCCTCCTTGTTGTTGAATACCCATTGCCACCTGGACCATGTTTTTGGCAACAAATGGGTGGCGGATACCTATCAACTGGAACTGCATATTCATCCTGATGAAAAAGAACTGCTGGCTTACGCGCCGGCTTCCGGACTGATGTGGAACCTGCCGTTTGACAACTACACAGGCAACCTGCTATATTTACGGGAAGGAGGTACTATTCAGTTGGGTGAAGACAAACTGGAAATATTACTCACACCCGGTCATTCACCCGGAAGCGTAAGTTTTTATTGCCCGCAACAACATTTCATTATTGCCGGCGATGTGTTGTTCCGGATGAGCATTGGCAGAACCGACCTGCCGGGGGGAAAATATGAAACACTGGAAAAAAGCATTCTCACACAGTTGTATACACTCCCGGATGATACGATCGTTTACCCGGGTCACGGAGAACCCACTACCATCGGTTTTGAAAAGAAAAACAATCCTTTTGTGAGCATATAAGGGCTACTGGTAAGTACCCATCTGAACGAAATACGCTTTAATAAATAAAGCGCCCAGGTTTTTGTGCGGCGGCACATAATTATCGAATCTTTCCTTGGCATCACCGGTGGTGAATTTCGCGGCGAGGTCCTTCCATATATTCAGCCAGTCTACATTCCGTCCCTGTTTCAGGTCATCGTTGATGGCTTTTAAGATGGGTTCATTGATATGCCGCGTACCTACTTCCTTCGAGGATATGATATGTGCATCGGGGCATGTTTTTAATACATCTCCCAGGTTGTGAAATCCGCCGCAGGAGCCGAGTATCACTATTTTGGACGAGGGCGCCAGGTTGCGGATGGTGGAACCTACCCAGTAACTATGACCACGATGTATTGTAATGGTTGGTTTCAGGTTTCGGTGGTTCATATATTCGCGCATATGTACCTGCGCCACCGAGTCCAGTCCCTTTTCGTAGTCGAGCGGCAGGTTAGCGTAAATCAATATAGGCTTGCCCTTTGTTGATTTTATTTCCACCCACTGCGAGGTGCGGCTCACCTTCCAGTCCGCCCCCGTAAACATCGTCATGAAGTTGGCATAAGAATCTTTCCCGTCTTTATCGCCGTAAAAAAATACCTGCTGCACCACCCTTCCGCTGTCATCCAGCAAAGCATGATTATCTACCCGGTACACCGGCGGTATTTTCAGCCTGGCTGAAATATTGATGGAACTGTCCTGCGAAGACTGGAAGATCGTCTGCAGGATATCATAAATTACAATAGGTCTTTTTTCGCCTGCTTCCCGCGCTTGTGTCAGGTTTCGCTGTATTTCCTGGTCGATCAGTCCCGTAATTACAGGGTTGCGGATGCTGCCATAGGAATCCGCCACATCCACGGCGTCTTCCAGGGTACCTGTTTTTTCCAGTCCTCTCACAAAAGCCATCATCAGCCGCTGCGAATTGCTGTCGGGCATCGATTGCAGGAACTCATCCAGTTTGTTGTATCCCGCTGCCAGCCTGATGAACTTTTTAAACTTGTCGAAGCGCACACTGATCAGCAGGCTGTCGCCGGAATTGCCTGGCGTCCGTTGCATCATCCTGTTAAAAACACCCTTATAGCTGGAAGTGTATATCACGTCCTCTCCTAATACAATAAGATAATATAATTCTTGGGGCGATAACTGCTCAAGTATTTTAAACCGCACATTGTCCGGTGAATCGTGCAGCGCGTTGATCTCTTCTATATATACGTTCTTTGCCCGGTCCTGCAGTTTGGCAACCAGTTTATCGTAGGCAAGCGGTGTATCCCGTTTGATCAACCTTTCGGTATAGTTCACCTGCATTTTCACCAGCATTTTGTAGTATGCCAGGTTGTCTTCCATTATGTCAAATACATCGGCAAGTGTAAGCCTCTCCGATGCTATTTCATCGAGAAACGGATAATATTGTTGCCCGCTTTTGCTGGATGAAATAGCAACGATCGCTTTCACCACCGGGTCGCTGTTTCGCCTGATAATGCGTCCTACATTGGTGCGGGTAGCGGCGGCATAATCGTATAACTGATTGGGATTGCGGTACGCAACCGTTTTCACAAGGCTGTCGGCAAACGGAACATCGGGGTACAACTCCAGCATCTGCAATGCCTTGTCAGGGTACAAGCCGCAATATTTTCTGAACAGGATCTGCCGGGCATTGGTGTAACCTGCATTCTCATACATAGCGCTGCCGGAACTGTTGATATTAATGTTGCCTACGCTATAGGAAGCTTTTTCCACGATGGGGCTGATATCCCGGTGATTGATATCTGCCTGCATCAGCATCTCGTAATTGGCAATAAGTTCCTCCGCGAGAACCGGGTTGAATGAATTGTTCCGCCAACCGCTGTTAAAGCCCTTTACCAGGTTTTCCAGCCCGCTCAGGTATTTTACTTTCAACCGGTGATCAAGCGCTTTGTTGTTCTCAATAGAGTCCCTGAGCAGGTTCACTCTTTCTATAATAACATTTGTTATAAAAGTATTGATATGGCTATTGTCCGAACCATTGATGGTTCCGTTTCCTCCTTTAAAGCCCAGGGCCAGGTTTTGTTCCTTTTCAATATTCTCATGATATCTTATGCGGGAAATATCTACCTTCTTTTTCAGGGTGTCCGATACTTCCGCCTGAACGGTATCCGGACAAAGACATGCCCCCGCGAAAACAAAAACTATGATATGAAGAAAACGCATAATAAATGCAAAATTAATAGAATAGGCTGTAATGGTTTCCTGAATCTTTCCCGGATTTTTCATCCTATCGTTAACGACAAATGACCGCTTTTAGTGCGAATTTATTATTGGGGTTAACAATTTCATAATCCTGCGCTTTAGGCTTGTATAGGCACTAAAGTTATTTTTGCGTAAACATATGGTTAAATATGGAAGGAAAGGACAAAAAAGTACTGATTGCAGATGATGAGCCCGATATCCTGGAAATAGTGAGTTATAACCTGCAGAATGAAGGGTACGAAACCATTACTGCCAAAGATGGGGAAGAGGCTGTGTTGAAAGCGAAATTATTCAAACCCGACCTGATCATGCTGGATGTGATGATGCCCCGGAAAACCGGTATGGAAGTATGTAAAATCCTGAGAGCCCAGCCTGCCTACCAGGATACCCTGATCATTTTTTTAACCGCGCTCAGTGATGAAATATCTCATGTAAAAGGACTGGAATACGGGGCGGATGATTATATCAGCAAGCCCGTAAGCCCGAAGATACTTGTTACCAAAGTCAATGCCCTGTTCAGGAGGTTCCAAAAACCCGAAACCAGCAGGACACTGCAGGTAGGCAATATCGTTATCGACCCGGTAAAGTTTCTGGTTTCGGTAAACGATGAGGAGATTGTATTGGCAAAAAAGGAATTCGAATTGCTGCATTTGCTGGCTACGAAACCGGGCAGGGTATTTTTGCGTAATGAAATACTCAGCCGGATTTGGGGCACCGAGGTAATTGTGGGAGACCGGACCATTGATGTACACATCAGGAAAATACGGCAAAAACTGGGGATTGACTGCATCAATACGGTAAAGGGCGTGGGGTACAAAATGGTGGTATAGTCCTTTGCGATGTTGGCGTGCCATTGTTGAGTCCTCCACCTCATCCTGCACGGCATTATATTTCGCGCAAAGCCGCTATGAAGCGCTAAGGGAGTACAAAGAGTTCCCTTTTTCAGAGCCGCTTCTTTCTTTGCGATCTTTCGCGCCGTCTTTTGCGATCTTGGCGTGCCATCGTTGAGTCCTCCACCTATCCTGCACGGCATCATATTTCGCGCAAAGCCGCTATGAAGCGCCAAGGGTGTACAAACAGTTCCCATTTTCGAACCGCTTCTTTCTTTCTGATCTTTTGCGCCGCCCTTTGCGATTTTTGCGTGCCATATGTATGCAAGATCGGTTCTTACTGTCACGGACCAATGATTGAGATCCCTAACCGGGGACTCAAAATGACATACCGCCATTGGAATGCCCAATAAAACCTTAAACTTTAGGAGCTTTTTAGCAAATCTCATAAAATAGGTTCAATTTTGCAGGTTAAAATTATTCCGCCTACATGTTGAACACAAAAAACATTCAGCCGCATCAGCTTGCTGCTTTCACCGCTTTGCTGATCGCCGCCCCTGTTGCGCTGGGGATCTTTTTTCTTAAACCTTTGTGGTGGGTTTTTGTGATCGCCCTGTTGGTGGTCTTTACCGGAAGCTACCTGCTGGTGCTGTATACTTTACAGAAGTTCATTTACCGGAAAATAAAACTCATCTACAAATTCATTTACCAGACAAAGGCAAGCAAACGGGAGGAGTTTTTTTACAAATCAATTTTACCCCCCAAGAGCATAGAAGAGGTAAGTGCTGATGTGGAAAAATGGGCGCAGCAAAAAAGAAATGAAATAGAATTGCTGAAAGCCAATGAAGCGTACAGGAAGGAGTTTCTGCAAAACCTGTCGCATGAACTGAAAACCCCCATTTTTGCCATACAGGGATATGTGGACAGCCTGCGCGACGGGGCAGTGAACAACCAGGAACTGAGCGCCCGTTTTTTGAATAATACCTCTAAAAATGTAGTGCGACTGGTAAACCTGCTAAGCGACCTGGATGAGATCACCCGGCTGGAGAGCGGAGAACAGCTTATCTACAAAGAAAACTTTGTCATCCAGGACCTGATACGCGAGGTATTTGATTCCCTGTCGCTACTGGCAAATAACAGGAATATCAAAACGGGAATTAAAAAAGGCTGCGAACTGCCTATAACTGTTTTCGCGGATAAGGAAAAAACAAGGCAGGTATTGATCAACCTGGTAGACAATGCCATCAAGTATGGTAAGATAAATGGCAATGTGACTGCCAGCGTTTATATAACAGATGAGAAGCATGTGTTGTTTGAAATAAGTGACGACGGCATAGGAGTAGCCGAAGAACATATTGCCCGCATATTTGAAAGATTTTACAGAACAGATACCGCCCGCAGCAGAAAAGAAGGCGGCAGCGGCCTGGGACTGGCCATCTGCAAACATATTGTGGAGGCTCACGGGCATACCATGCATGTACGGAGCAAGCCCGATATAGGAACAACTTTCGGATTTATCCTGGACGCTAAAAGGGACTAACCCTTTCGCGCTTGCGACATACTCCTCCAGGCTATCCCGGAACGGTTCATTTTCCCCTGGAAAAAAAGTTTGGTTTTTTATCAAATCTTAACACCATTGCGCTTAAAAGAAGCGACTGAAATTCTGTGTCCAACCGGATATTTTAATTGCAAATGAAACTATCTCTCTAAGAGTATCTGATTACTAAAACAGAATATATTCGTAAAAATATCATGGGAAAATAGTAAAATTACTATCAAAATGCATGCTAGAGTTGTTTTATCTGGCAAAAAATGTTGCTGGAAACAAAAAACGTTGTAATTTAGTCTCAGTTTTCATAGGGTACGGATTAAAAACGGGCCAGGGTTTTCACCCAGGCCCAAATTTTTTTTATAGCAGGTAACCCTCAACTTCTTACAGATTAATTTTATCAAATTTATATCCTTCATTTCCAAAATGTTCCATCACCCGTGGTAAAACATATTTAAGTTTTGAATAAGCTTTGGCACTGTCGTGAAAAACTATAATACTTCCTTTTTTGGACGAAAGCAAAACATTGTCCAGGCATTTTTCCTGCGTCAGTCCGGCATCAAAATCACCGCTTAAAACACTCCACATCACCACCTTCATTCCAAACGCTTTGGGTATATATTTTGTCTGCAGGGTAGAAATTTTTCCGTAGGGCGGCCGAAAGAGGCCGGAGTCGATATACCGGCTGGCTTTCGTGATATCGTCAAAATATTTTTTATCATTCGTTTTCCAGCCGTTCAGGTGATTGTAGGTGTGATTTCCCACAGCATGCCCTTCCTCCAGGATACGGGCATACATATCCGGGTGTTCCGCCACATTTTTACCAAGGCAAAAAAAGGTCGCTTTCCCGTTATATAATTTTAAGGTATCCAGTACAAAAGCTGTCGCTTCCGGGTTCGGTCCGTCATCAAAGGTGAGGTAGAGTATTTTTTCTTTCGAAGGTATTTCCCATATACAGGAGCGGAATATCTTCTTCAATATCCAGGGAGACCTGATCATGTACAGCATAAGCGGGTATTTCTATTGCTAAGTTAATGATTTCAACCTGCAGGGGTATCTAAACGGCATGACGGAGATTGTTTCTCAAAATTTCCCGATTGCGCAATCGGTATAATACCGGTTCTCGATACATTTGGCAAAATGAGAAAAATGAGATTTTCAATATTACTTTCAGTATTGGTTTTGGCAGTAAATATCGCTTCCGCGCAGGAACTGAAAACAATCAACAACCTTAACGCCTCCGGCAGAGTGGCTTATTTTAATCTTGCTTCCGGTAAGGAAGTAACACAGGAAGATAACTGGGATATTTCTTTCCAGAAAACGACGATTGCCTTAAACAACAAAGCGAACGTAACAGCCCAGGTGGCAGCGTCCACATTTGACAAATTAGACAGGGCGCCGGCTGCGGGATACAAACCTGATACGGAGGAAAGTAAGGCCATTCCTACCGGCAGCGGCAACGGCTGGTACAATTATAATATGGAAGACCATTCCATCCTGCCCATCGCGGATCGCACGATCGTGGTAAAAGCCACTGACGGTAAAAAATATAAAATAAAAATTATAAGTTACAATAAGGACCAGAAACTGCACGAGAGCAGCGGCTACTATACATTTCAGTATACAGTAATAAAATAATATTTATTGAAGGTTCAGATCTCCCAATGCCTTTACCAGTTCCTTCATGGCATCATTGTTCTTTATGGCCGCGTCTTTGGAGCGTACCGGCAGGATAGATACCCCTTCTTTAATATTATAGTGTAGCGTGAGTTTTTGTCCCCGGAAGTGGAAATCCCAATAGGAGGAATCCAGGTCATCTATTTTATTGGTAAAGTTTACCTGCAGTTTTTCCTTGAGCAGATCTGCAATGTCATAAAAAGTCCCAAATCCACAGTTTTCTTCAATTACAGCCTCCATATTTCCATATTCGTTGCGAAGGGTAAGATTCATAAAACTGAATTTTAATGCTTACATTCCTAATCTTTAAACTTTTTTGCCTTTGGCGCCTTTTCACCATTTAATATTTTCTCGGCGCCGGTACTTCTGCCGTCCGACGGACAACCGTATTTGGGCGAACAGGCACAGAGATACGACAATATTAAAAGGCTGCCTGCTGCATATAAAACCATTTTTTTCATATTCTTATACATAAGGTTACCTTAAAAACGGTGTAATACGGTTTTTGGTATGCCATTTAGCGAAAGCAGATACTAAATGCCGGTGTCACCGGTATTTACAAATAAAAGTAATTTTTTTTACTGTGAATAACAAGACAAAACCCATTCAGTCATAACATATTATCACTGGCCGGCGCCTGCCAATTTGTTAAGAACAGGTGTCGAAATTAATTTTCCTGGGAGAAATGTTGCGAGGTGGCAGCTACGCTGGCCGGTGCTTTTGTTTGAACAGCCGCTTTGCTTTTATTGCCTTTTACCGCATTGTATAGTGAAGAACAGACAAACACCGATGCAAAAAGTACCACCAGGTACATACCCAAACATACTAACAGAGGTTTAATGGAACCCATGATGATTTGACGCTTAGTAAGTTTCATAAGAGACGGATTTAATGATGTTTGCCTTAATTTTAATAAATTACATAGCACTAAACGGACTATACGCTAAAAAATTATGCTGCCTGAAAAAACAACCATAAAGCAATGGGCGGTTGACGACCGGCCCAGGGAAAAGCTCAGAGACAAAGGAGCCGAAGCCCTAAGTCACTCCGAATTGATTGCTATACTGTTACACAACGGTACCCGCAACAAATCCGCGCTGGATCTTGCAAAGGAGGTGTTACAACTCGGAAAAAATAACCTGCATCAACTGGGACGCCTTACCATCAGGGATTTGATGAAAATCAACGGTGTGGGTGAAGCCAAAGCCATCACCCTGGCAGCGGCGCTTGAACTGGGGAGACGCCGGCAGGCCGATATGAGCTTTGAAACACCGGTGGTGACAGACAGTGCCTCCGTGGCCCGTTACCTGCAGGCTCTGCTTCGGGACCAGTCGCAGGAAATGTTCGTGGTACTGTTCCTGAACCGGGCGAATAAAATCAACCATATGGAGGTCATTAGTAAGGGCGGCATTACCGGTACCGTGGCAGACCCCCGGGTTATACTGAAAAAAGCATTGCTGGAAGACGCAGTGAGTATTATCCTGTGTCATAATCACCCTTCCGGCAGCCTGAAGCCAAGCAGGGCGGATGAAAATATTACTTTTAAAATCAGGGAAGCGGCAATCTATTTTGATATCACCGTAATAGACCATATCATAGTAAGCGCGGAAGGGTATTTTAGTTTTGCGGATGAGGGCTTGTTATAGTATCTTAATGTTTTATTTTTGATAAATGAAGAAAAACTTCCGGCGTACCGGTTTTAAAATATTGCCTCTTTTTCTTGTGATCGTATTGTCAACGCTCTCCCTTTCAGCTCAAAAAAAAATAGTGGAACAACCTCTTTATCCCCGTAACGATGTGCCGGGGAACATAGATAGTACGAATGAGGAAAAATCAGAAACAAAGGATGGAATACTACGCGTCAGCCATGTGAGTATTCCCAATCTTGCCATCTTTCTGCCCCCTTCGCAAAAAGCGACAGGCGCCGCGGTGGTAATTTGCCCCGGTGGCGGCTATTCCATTATAGCGATCGGGCACGAGGGCTATGATGTGGCCCGAAAGCTGAATGAAATGGGGGTTGCCGCATTCGTATTAAAATACCGGATACCGGATAGCCAAAAACAAAATTCTCCTTTTATCGCGCCCTTACAGGATGTGCAGCAGGCGATTTATACGGTAAGAAAAAATGCGGCCAAATGGGGCATCAAACCGGACAGGGTGGGTATTATGGGCTTTTCAGCGGGAGGTCATCTGGCATCCACGGCCGCTACCAAATTTGAGCCTTCTTTGATCAACAACGGAAAAATCAGTATCCGCCCCGACTTCCAGATACTTGTTTACCCGGTGATCAGCACCAACTTCTTTATCAAACACGCGGGTTCATTTAATAACCTGTTGGGTGAAAAAGCCACTGCTTCCAGGTTGAATGAATACTCCAGTGAACTGAATGTGACGGCTAAGACGCCTCCTGCCTTCCTGGTACACGCTTCGGACGATGCCGGTGTGAAGGTGGATAACAGCGTGGTGTATTACCAGGCGCTGCTCAAAAACAAGGTTCCCGCGGAGATGCACCTTTATCAGAACGGCGGCCATGGCTTCGGGCTGAAAAACAAAACCACTACCGACGAATGGATACTCCGCTGCAAGGCCTGGCTGGATAAAAACGGATGGTTGAAAAAATAGTCGCCTGTCGGGCTGCTTTTATTGAAGGTATGGTGTGTCAGTTGTTGTGCGGAGTCTCCATAAATTAAAAGCGGCATCGAGAGCCTGCCCGCGGTGGTGGGTTCGGTTCTCTTCCGCAGCGGATCATTGTTTCCCATTTTGGTAGAGCAGGTTGTCCTGCGGACGCAACGAATCTCGGTTATTGACAGCAGTACCTTTTTATTCACCTTCGAAACATTGTGGTCCAATTGCCCCACCTCCATATTCAAGAACTACGTTGTTCTTATAAAAAAAATATTCACAACCATTATTATATTCTTCTATTTCTTTTGAATTTAATGTTTTACTGAAAATTTTGTACGAATATTTTCCCATTCCACTTCTTGCAAAACCAATCGTTGTTATTTCACCATTTTTGATAGAAATACAATTTGCTTTATGTAAAAGTCCTTTAATTTTTTCAAGAGTTTGATTTGTCCAGCCAATTGATTGAATTACTTCTTCAAGTTCTTTAGAGTTTGGTTTTAAATTCCAATTTTGAGAAATAGCTTTTAAACCATCATTTCTTTGAACAACATTTGTTTCTTCGGCATCTTTATCGTTTTTTAACTGATAGATTTTTATTGTTATTTTTTCTGTCGTTGTCAAGATTTTGCTTTCTGGTTCAAATTCAATATCAACTATAAAATTTTGAGGAACAAATTTTGGATACTCGCTTTTTAATTTTAAAATTTCAGATTTCTTCTTTTCAAAGTTTTCGATTAGTTCTTTTTTACTGCTTTCAGGCATTGAAATCATAAGCAATAAAAACTCTTTTGTTTGTTCGTTACCTTCTTTATAAGTTTTGGTGTATTCTTCTCGCATTTCAACAGGAAGTTTTTGAATAGAAGCATTAAACAAAGAATCTTTGTCTATATTTTCTCTAAATTTTATTTCTTGTGCGTTTAGATTTATGACTGAATAGAGTAGTATTAGAATCAGTTCGATTTGTTTCATAGTATTTATGCTAACGGGCAGGGCCTCATGCAGGTTGGGGATTAGTATTCTCCTCCCGAACGTACCGTTCGGTACGGGCGGGCGTCTGCCCGGAATCGCTGCTGGTTTGAATACATAGCTAGTGTTTCAATGTCCAGCCCCACTTGCAGGAACACTTTTGACGGTTCGCGCTTTTGTTTTACGGACAGCTATTTTTGCTAAGCGTTCTTTGTCGGCTTTAATGAATTCACTAATTGCCTTTTTCTGTTTGTCTGTCAGGGGGGGGCTTTTGATTACGAAGTCAACGCCGGCTGGTTCTTTTATATATCCCATGGTTATACGTTTTTAAAGTATTTGTCAATTAAGATGTTTGCTGCTATTGTATTTATTATCATTAATTGTCCGCCAAATGTTATCGCGTTCAACGTCTTCTGGTAATGCTCAATTAGCCTTGTTTTTGCAGTAAATGAAACGTAGCCTGCAAATCCATGTTGAAATGAGATTTTACAAGCATAAGCGATCAAGTTTCCTGCAACACCTTCGTACAATTTATTCCGTCCTAAATTGAAAGGCGCATTTTCAAGCAAGTCCATATATACATGGTCAGTGTTGATTGTGAAACTTATTAAGCCTTGAACGATGTTTGGGTTATTGGTGATTGTCAGCTTATAAACCTCTTTTGAATTGTCGCTCAATTCTGTTTTCCAATTGAAATTCCACCCGTTTTTCTTCGTTATTTGTTTTAAGTCTGCCTTGGTCAATCGTAAAACTTCGGTTCGGAAACTGTCACCGGAAATGGTGTTTCGGATTGAGTTTGTCAGAAGGTCAATCTCAAAATCAAGCTCTGTTTTCTTACGTTTTTTCACACTACGAATTTACGAAATTTTTACGCGTCTGACAAGCAAAAATTGCCTATTGAAGAATGTCGTGTAGCATTACCGCTAATGAACAGGGCTTTATGCAGGTTGGGAATTAGCATTACCCGCCCGAACGTACCGTTCGGTACGGGCGAGCGTTTGCCCGGAATCGCTGCGGATTGAGAGTATGTTAATGAAGTTAAATACAAAAGACGAACATATGTTTGTCGCCCCGTCATATAGCCAAACCGTTGGTGGCAGTATTTCTCTATAGTTTGATGCTTTTGTTGTCGTGTCGCCATAAAAGAAAATTAATTTGGTACATGATTTTAAAAGCTTGGCAAAATCTTGGTATTAATGTATCAAATTTTGTGTCATTGTCCCACGAAACTGAAATGTACCCTAACTCTCTTATTAGTCCATAGTCCGCTTCAAATAGAAAATAGTTTCGTAATAGTTTGTAATAATTCCCTGTCTTGTTAAAAAGCTGCGGATGTTTAAGCCTCATATTTTTGTCTGGCTTTTCATTTTCTTTAAACCCGAATTTACCTAATGATGAAAGTTCAAAAAGTAAAGTCCAAAACTCATCCTTCATAAATTTGATGTTCTGGGAATTTTTTATTTGTGTCGTCAAGTAAAAATCCCTGAATAATCCTATTGTGAAATTTATGTCTGTTGTGTCTGTTGTAAAACCAACTCTTGGGATTACTTCTTTTTGTTCAGAAGAAAATATGTTAGCCGTTTCCTTTAAATTGGCTTCTGTCGCACTAATTCTAAAAATATTGTCAAACTTGTCACACAGTGCTTTATAAGCAGCTTTAGATTTTTCAACAGAAAAGTTTGGGTTGTTGATTGTGTTGCAAAAAGTGTAATAGTCTTGTTTCGCTAACTCAAAACTGTTGGTGTCTATAATATATTTTTTCTTAAGTTTTGTGAGTTCTGTCATTTAGAAACGATGTGTTTTAGGGTGTCCGCCAATATTGCCGCCAACGGTACGGCTTGGCGATGTGTCAGTATTCTGCGTTCCGCCTGAAACGTGCCGCTGCTAATTAAAGATACAAAAATTCATTGTTTATTCTACTGGTTGGCGTTATTCGTCTGCCGAAACCGAAGCCCATTAGCGAACAAAAAGCTGAGAATATATTCCTCGCCCCGCCATATTGCCAATGCAATGTTAGTGGCAGTGCTTTCTCCGTCACGAAATGAATCGTCTGGTTGCTCTAATAATGTTATATATCATGTAAGATGACCATATTCTCATCATTAAATCTAAAAAAATTAAATATCCAGAAAGTGAAGTTTCAAGTCTTCTTAATGGATTAATATAAATAAAGAACTTCTCAAAAGCTTCTTTAAACCCTGAGGCAGTTGGCTCACAAAGCGAAATATGCAAAGGATTAAATCCATTAAATAGCAACGCTAATATGAAGAGTAAATAATGTCCAAATAATAACCAGAATAAAGGCTTTATAAAACTTTGTCCATAGTCGCTAAATGTCTTGCTTCAGATTAAAATTAACTTGTCCCAAAATTGACTTTCCCATGGCTTTCCCCATGTCAAAGTTTTATTGTGATAATTTAATTCCTCCGAATAAAATTTATGTTCCTGAATTTTGTCGCTATGCTTTGACATGGAAATCTTTAATTGCCTGTAAGCTTCTTTTATAGCGACAATCTCCTTAGGAGTGGTTTTGCGACCTGACTTTAATGAGTCTTCAAATGTGCCATATCCAGGTCCAAATAACGCCCTTATATTGTTACTCCATTTGCAGCCTATGAAAAGTGCATCAGTAATAAAGCTATCGATGATTACAAGTTCTTTATATTGAGAAAATGAAGCTCTATAAAATTCAGCTTTGTCCAAATTGCTATTAACTATTTGAAAATATCTTGTACCACCATTAGGGTCTTTGGGTTCAATTCCATAGAAGTTTAAAATTCCTTCGTTTTTAAAATTTGTAATAGAAATGCTGTTGCATTTTAGTTTTGCGAAACTGATTCTTTTTCCTTTGTTTGTTCCGTACAATGAAATCTCATCGAAGCTTTGTTCGCTAACGATAATATCTCCAGTTTCATCTTCTTTAGCAAATATTACGAGATTACTTATATTATCTCCGACAAGATGTTCTCCAATATGTAAGCTATCAAATTTTGCCCCTGACACCCATACGTCGTCAATGTCATAACTAGAGATGCTTATTTTGCCAAAAGTACAGCCTGTTAGATGTATGGATTTAACATGGACATACTTTATTATTACGTCCTTAAAGTTCCCACTATTAAAATAAATACAATCTGAGATTGTACAACCTTCAAAAGTCAATGACTCATTACATGTCAACCCGCTAATAAAAAATAATTTGTCAGACTTAATTGTGCAACCATGAAAAGTAAGAGGCAAGTTAACAGTTATGCTATCATCTAAAATAAGTCGTTCATCTTCGATGGTGTATCCGTCTATAAGAATACTGCGTTGTCCATACTCTTCCTTTATAAATTCATTGGGTGGGTTTCTCAATATTGCCCTAAGCTCTTTTTCAGAAAGAACCTTGTTTTCACTATTCGATGTTGAATTTTCAGATTGCGTCATTCTGTATAGTTGCTATGGATGTTTGGGGTCGCTTTTGCATTGCCACTAACACGTAAATTTATGTTATTATACCCAATTTGTATGCGTTGACAATCAATATTTTAGCATTGTGTATTTTGTATTGTTTATAGCGCCAATACAACTTTCTTTATCCGTGTATAAACGTTTATACACGGTTCATCCCGGCATTTCAGCCTCCTTGCGTCATACGACTATCTTTTCTTCTACATCCCGGTACTCCCCCGAGAATATCGCTATTGAGTCTTTCCCGGCATCCTATTTCGCGCAAAGCCGCAATGGAGCGCTAAGGCACAACGTATTCCCTTTGCGTTACCTGGCGCCTTTGAGTCCTGGTCGTTCAATTGATTTAGTCGCGGGTTGCAAGTTTCAGGTTGCAGGTGCTCAGCTCCAACTCCCGGGTCCCCTGCAGCTTTACCAACAAAAAAGCCCATAGCAACGGAATGTATCCGTACTATGGGCGAGCCCTAACCTCAACAATTTCTATACCACGGCAGTGTATTTAATTCTCAGAGAAATCTACTGTCTCGGCTACTTTCGGTTTGTGCTTGCTTTCCAGCGGTATATACGAGGCTTTCATTTCCCTGACATAATCCACTTTTGTTTTCTTACCAAACCGTCTCTGGATGCTGTCGAATATGGAATATACTACGGGCACCACAACCAGGGTCAGGAACAGCGATGACAATAATCCACCGATGATTACAATCGCCAGCCCCCTGTTCATATCAGCTCCATCTCCCTGCGCTACAGCGATCGGTACCATCCCTATCACCATCGCGATAGTGGTCATCAATATCGGGCGAAGACGGGCATGGTTGGCCGATACCAGTGCATCAAATGTACTGTCTCCTTCCTGTTTCCGGTGGTTGGCAAAATCCACCAGCAGGATCGCATTCTTGGTTACCAGGCCGATCAGCATGATAATACCCAGGATAGTGAATATGTTCAGCGACTGGTTGGTCAGTGCCAGGAACAGCAGTGCACCAATAAAGGAAAGGGGCACCGAGAAGATCACGATGAACGGCGTGGAAAAGCTGTCATACAAAGCTACCATCACCAGGTACACCAGCAGGATAGAAGCTATCAGCGCAAATCCCAGCGTTCCGAATCCTTCCTGCTGATTTTCCATGTTACCACCCCATATATAGGAGACTCCCGGTCTTCTTTCCAATTGAGAAAATTCTTCTTCCCATTGCTGGGCTACCGTTCCCAGCGGCGCGCCGATCACCTGTCCCTGTATAGAAACGGACGGCGATTTATCCCTGCGCTCCAGCAGGGTAGGGCCAGAGCTGTATTCCACATCTGCAAACTGGCTCAGCAAGATCGGTGTGCCGTTGTTGCTGATGAATTTTAGGTTTTTCACGTCGTCTATGCCCGAACGGCCGGTTTCGTTGAACCGGATATTGATATCGTATTCGTTTTCATCCGCCCGGTACTTATTGTTTGTATTACCCGAGAAGGCTGTCTGCATCATACCCCCCACAGCGGCAATGTTCAACCCCAGTGCATTCATTTTTTCGCGGTCTACTTTAACGCTTATTTCCGGGTTACCGGCTTCTGAGGTCAGCTTCACGCCGGTGGCGCCGGGTATTTTCCGCAATTCTTCAGCCGCTTTTTCGGCAAAGGCCTGGGCATCCTCTACGCTGGAGCCTACAATAGTCAGTTGCAGCGGGGCCATTTCAGCGCCCATAATGCTTACGTTGACCGTTTTTATTTTAGCATCTACCAGTATGTTCTCCAGTTCTCTCTTCAGCACGGCAGAATATACTTTAGAGCTTTCTTTGTAGCTTTTGTTAAGCTTTACGTGTATTTCTGATTTATACCGTGAACCACCCACGGCGATCAAACCATCTGAAGCTTGTCCAACGGTGGTGATCATTTCCGCTACCTCGGGCTTTTCTGCGATATAAGCTTCCGCTCTCCGGGTCAGCTCGTTGGTTCTTTCCAGCGAGGCGTCTTTGGGCAATTCAAATTGCACATAAAATTCGCCCCTGTCCACAGACGGGAAGAAGTCCGTTCCGATATACCCTTTACTTACCAGTGAAAAAGAAGCGAACAGCATGACCACCGCTACCATCAGGGTAGCAATTTTGTTGAACCTGGAGCGTAGCGACCATTTCAGGATATTGGATATCCAGTTGGTAAAATTGGTCAATCCCCTTTCAAAGCCATGGATCAGTTTTCCAAAAAACGATTGGGGGCTGATCAGTTCCAGCTTCCCGAAACGGGAGTACAACCAGGGCACCACGGTAAAGGATACCAGCAATGAAAGCAGGGTTGATACGATCACGGTAACGCAGAACTGCGCAAGAATATTGGCTACCAGTCCGGTTGACATAGCGATGGGCAGGAATACCACCACGATTACCAGGGTGATGGCGGAAACAGTGAACCCGATCTCTTTGGCGCCGTCAAAAGCTGCCCGTACTTTATTTTTCCCCATTTCCATATGCCGGTGGATATTTTCAATGACCACGATCGCATCATCCACAAGGATACCTACTACGAGGGAGAGCCCCAGCAGCGACATCAGGTTAAGTGTGTACCCCATTACCAGCAAGCCGATAAAGGTGGCGATCAGCGACAGCGGGATGGCTACCATGGTTATAGCTGCATTCCTTAAGCTGTGCAGGAAGAACAACATGATCAACCCTACCAATACAACGGCGATCACGAGGTCGTGCATTACGTTGTTGGCTGCGTTCAGTGTAAACAACGAAGAGTCGTTTGCAACCTGCAGCTTAATATCATTTGGCTGATAATCTTCTTCTACCTGTTTGATGGTTTCCCGAACCTGTTCGGACACCGCTACCGCGTTGGCATCTGATTGTTTAAATACCTGCAGCAGAATGGTATTCTGCTGGTTTACACGGGCAATCTTTTCAATTTCCTTAATGCCATCCTGTACATCCGCCACGTCTTTCAGGAAAACGGTCACGCCGCCCGGCGTGGTTATCGGGAGGTTTCTCAATTGGTCAATAGAGTTTACCTTTCCGGCCAGCCGGATGGTGGTGCGGTTATCCCGGGTGCTGATGTTTCCCGTGGGAAAGTCGAGGTTGGATGCTGCTACCACCTGTTGCACCTGGTTGATAGACAGTCCGTACCCCTGCAGCTTTACCGGGTCTACACTGATCTGTATCTCTTTTTCTTCTCCGCCGATCATATCCACTTTTGCCACGCCGTTGATACGGGCAAACACCGGCTGTATCTTTTTGTCCAGAAGGTCGTACAGGTCTTTTTCCGAAAGATTGGAAGTAACCGCCAGGCTCATGATCGCTACGTCATCCAGTGAGAACTTTGACAGCGAAGGGGTTTCCACATCGTCCGGCAGATCGTTCAGCACGGCGTTGATCTTACGCTGCGCATCGGTGAGCAGGAAGTTCACATCCGCCCCCGTGTTCAGGGTGATCATGATCAATGAAACATTTTCCATTGATTTGGATTCCATTTTTTTGATGCTCTCCAGCGAGGCCACCGCGTCTTCCAGCTTCTTGGTCACAGAGTTCTCTACTTCCGAAGGAGATGCCCCGGGATAAATGGTTTGTATGGTAATTACGTTTACCTCAAACTTCGGCACCAGTTCATACCCCAGCCGGCTGTAGGAAAAAATCCCTCCCAGCGTAAGTATAATAAACAGTACGATGATTATACTGGGGCGTTTAATTGATATTTCTGATATTTTCATTGTCGTATATTTCTTGTGTTCAGTCTAAAGGCTGCCGGTGGCTACCTGATCGCCTGCACGGGCGTCTGGTCAAATATGTTTATCTGCCCGGATATGATCACGGGGTCGCCTGCCGCTAATCCGTCCAGCACTTCAATGTCATTGCCGAAGCTTCTGCCTGCCTGCACTTTCTTTTCCACCGCTTTTCCATCTTCCAAAATAAACACCCGGTTATCGCTCACGCTTCCCACAAAGGCTGTCCGGGGTACTACAAGACTGTGGGTAGTTGTACCCTGTCCAAACTTCGCGCTGCCGTACATCCCTGCCCGCAGCTCATTCTTTGTGTTGGGAATTTCTATCTCCACCGGAAAGTTCAGGTTGGCGTCGGCTTTCGGCGCTATGAAGGTTATTTTCCCGGAGAATGTTTTGTCGGGCATCACGCTTACAAGCACGTCTACTGTCTGCCCGGTTTTCAGACCCGCGATGTTTTTTTCATCCACGTTCACTTTCAGTTTAAGCGAGCTGATGTTTACTACATCAAAAGCCGCGGTACCGGCACTTACATAGCTGCCCGGTTCAATTTTTTTGGAATTGACAATGCCGGCTACGGAAGTTTTGATGGCTATATCGCCCGCGGCAAGCTGCGCGCTTTTCAAATTGTTCTTTGCAGTCTCAAACTGGAGACGAACGCCATCCAACTGCTGCCGGGTAACCCCTCCGGTAGCGAACGCGTTTTCAAACCGCTCGAGGTCCATTTTTGCATTATTGAGGTTAGCTTCAGCATTGGCAACTGAAACATTTTGCTTGTGGCCTACTATAGTGGCCAGTGTCTGACCGGGACGTACGAAGTCCCCTTCTTTTACATACACGTTTGCTACCCTGCCGCCTACTTCCGCACCGATAATCACTTCCTGCCTGGGAATAAAGGTTCCGTTTGCAGTATAGGTAAGGTCAATATCTTTCATCCGGGCGGTGTCTGTCCGAACCGACACCGCGGTATTCTTTTTGGCTACCTCATCGGTGGCTGCCTGGTTGGCTGCTTTGTTTTTATTCAACTGCGATTGTACACCTGCCAGCGCAGCGATGATTACAACTGTGGTAATGATGATCCTTATAATGGAAAATTTTCTATTTTTTTTCATGACTAATTTATAATTACGTTTTGGAAGTGTGTATTATTCGTTTACAAGGGATTTTAAGTTTCCGTTTGCTTTGATCAATTGTATTTCGGCAACTTTATAATTCAGCAAAGAAAGTGTCAGGTTGTTTTGCGCATCGGCATAGGCTTTTTCCGCATCCAGCAGGTCGGTCAGTGTAGCCAGCCCGTTTTGATAATTGTTTTGCGTATTGTCCAGCACTTCTTTTGCCAGGGTAATATTCCGTTTGTTGGTATCTACCGTCAACAGGCTGTTTTTGATCTGCGATCTTGCATTGTCGCTGGCAAGGTCCAGGGCCAGTTTGGTGTCCTGTATATCCGCCTCCAGTTTTTTGATCTCAATATTTGCCTGGTTTATTTTAGCACGGGTGGTGCCGCCGTTGAAAATGGGAATGGAGAGATTCAATCCTATACCTGAAAAACCCGACCAGTTCACCATCTTACTCTGGTTGAACACGGGAAATTGAGACCCCATACCCAGGTAACCCAGGTTGCCGGTAAAGGAAAGGGTAGGGTAGTAAGCGGCAACGTTTGCCTTTTTATTCAGCTCCAGTAACTGCGATTGCATATTGAGCAGCTTCAGTTCTGTCCGGTTGGCTGCATCGGGCGCATCCGCCAGGATGGCAGCATTCACCTCGAAGGTTTCGTTCGGCAGCATGATGTCTTTATCCATTTCCATCCCTATGGCGAACTTCAGGGCGTTTTCGGAAAGCTGCAGGGTGTTCACCATTTGCTGCTTTGCTGCTTCCAGGTTATTTGCAGCCACCACTATCCGGTCAAGGTCTATTTTCTTTGCCAATCCCGCATCCACCAATCCGCTGATCACCTTTTGTGTCTTCACTGTATTGTCCAGGTTGGTCTGCACGGTTTGCAACTGTTGCTGCAACTGGAAGACCTGGTAGTAGGCATCGGCCACTTTTTCTATCAGTTGTTCATCTGTGAGGGTGTTGTTGATCCGGTAAAATTCCCTGGTAGATTTAGCCGCCCTTAACCCTGTGAAAATGGCCTGGTTGAAGATCTGCTGGTTAACATTCAGTACGGCGTTCGATTGCCATTTTTGCCCCATAGGTACCACCATCATCTCTCCGGGTCTGCCCATCATATCGCCGGGAAACGCCACTTTTTGCAGCATGGGGTTATGGGTAAGGGTTCCCGATCCGCTTACCTGCGGCAGGGCAGTGCCCCTGGTCTCGTCAATCAGGTATTGCGCGTTTTCTACATCCAGTCTTGCTTTCTGTGCTTCCGCCTTGTGTTCCAGCGCATATTTCAAAGCCTGCTGCAGGGTCAGTTGCTCCTGAGCGGACACCATATTGCCGGTAAAAATGCCAACAAAGACGACTGTTAACAATTTTATTCGTTTCATCTCTTATTTTGTTTTCATTGCGTTTTTATATGAATAATAGTATATCACTGGTGATTGGAAACTGCCCGGTATTTTAAGCCAAAAACAAAAATGCGGATCAGCTCTTTTTGTTCTTCGAACAGTTCCCGTATGGTGTTATGATCCGGGATGATGTGGCTGCTGCGGTATGCTTCCTGCATGGCAGTGAGGGCCTTCAAAAGCAGCCTGGCTGTTTTAACGGTATCGCCATGGCAGATCTCCTTTTTTGCTGCAGCTTCGTTAAGCGCTTCCACCATGATCTCAAGCTGTTTTGTTTCCATTTGCTCCACGAAATTTTTGAGATCATCCGGTTCGGGCGTTTTATCCAGCGGACGATCCGTGGCCAGCATAAAATATTTTTCAAAAAAGGTTTGCTTTACTTCTACGATTCCACTCAGCTTATCTTCCAGGTTCTGTCTGGTTGCTATGCTTATTCTTATTTCCTCCAGCAGGGCCGTCATCACGTTGGAGGCTACCTTTGCGATCAATGATTTTTTGTCGGGGAAATAATAGTAGAGGCTTTGCTGGGATATGCCCAGGTCTTTGGCGATTTCCGAAAAAGTGGTCTTATTAAAACCGAAATGGGTAAACCGCCGCAGCGCCGCTTCTGTTATAAGTTCTTCTTTGACGGGGGTTTCTGTTTTCAAAACTGACTATTTTACTATTTGACTTTTTTAATTTAAAAGTCAAAATTACGACAAAAAAAATATCCTCAAAATTTTTCGGGGAATTTTTATGGTGTTTTTAACCCTTTTATAAATATGGTAGCGATTTCCTGCTCTTTTACGAAGATGGCATCAAACTGCTCTTTGCTGGGAAATACGATCACGCCGGTCTGGTGCAGGGCTATATAGCGGAGGCCTTCCAGGCATTGGAGAAATAATTCAGTAGTTGATTGTAAGTTTTTGATATGTAATATTTTATCTTTTTTTCCTTTTTCAAAAATACCCCGTACAATATCGGTCTCGATAGTTTTGGCACTTTCAAACAGGGGCCGCAATTCACCCGGCGCTTTTTCAATGGCCTGTTTAACGAATTCAATAATATTATAATGCTTTACAATAAATTCCTTACGTCTTTGAAGATGGAGGAGGAGATTTTTCAGCGGATCGTCATATTGTAATATGTCCTTTTTCTCCAGGTTTTTCAGTTCCCCGAAAATATGCGAGACCACAGCGGCGTATAAACTGAGCTTGTCGGGAAAATAGTAGTACAACAATGGTTTGGATATCCCCAGGTCCTGCGCAATTTCGGCCATGGTGGTTTTGGCCACCGTAAAATGACTGAACCTTTTTTCTGCCGCCTGGATGATCGCTTCCTTTTTGATGTCCTGTTTCATATAACGCCCGTAAAATACGGTTATTTTTTAAAAGCCGCTGATGAGTGCGGAGAAGGGATGGGGTGAGATTGGTCAGGCTGGTCAGATTGGCTGTATATGCCGGAGATGCTGGTTTGATCATTCTTCTTTCTGCAGTCTACAGGATAATCTATACTCCAGACAGGAATACTCCTTTTTTGCAGCATTTATACCACACTAACGGGCAAACAACTGACAGCACCAGGGTCGGGCGCTACCTTCTACTCTTTTGGACAAAAAGTCAACATTTAACCCTGATAATAATCCGCCGGCAGGCTAACCAGGGTCATAAAATGCATAGGAAAAAAAGGAAGATATTAGAAATGCATTAAGTCCCGGAAAATAAACATTACCTATTAGTCATGGCTATACCCCAATATGATTGTATTACCTGTAAGGTCAGGAACTGTTCGATCCTGAATAACTGTGACACACACACGCTTACAGCTATCAGCACGTATAAATTTTCCAGATCGCTCCGGAAAGGAGAAAAGCTTTTTTCGGAGGGCGACCCTGTTCCGGGTATTTACTTTGTAAAAAAAGGATTTCTTAAAGTGGAGTTGAACGGAAAGCAGGGAAGACCGCTGATCCTCAGGATAGCAGGACGAGGTGCTGTTTTCGGTCACCGGGCAAATGCCAGGCATGCCTGTCATACCTGCTCTGCAACCGCAGTGTCTGATGTGTTGTATTGTTATGTACCGTACGATCTGTTTGATGAAATTGTCGATAAAAGCCCCATACTCAGCCAACAAATCAATAACTATATCCTGGATGAACTGGAACTGGTGGAAAAAAAGGCGATTAACCTGGCACACAAAACAGTGCGTGAAAAAATAGCCGAAGCGCTTTTGCTGCTCGCGGAAGCTTATCAATATGAAGAAAAGAAACAAAGTTTTCGCATCAGCTTCTGCAGGCAGGATATAGCCGACCTGGCCGGCACTACCAAGGAGCAGGTTTCCAAAATATTAAAAGACTTTGAGAAAGAAGGGCTGATCAAATGCGCTGCCAAAAAATTCAGCTATCTCCATACCGCCATGCTACGGAACATCTCCAACCACCATTCACTACCCGGCAGAGAAAAGTAATACTATTTATTTCAAAAAAAATACGAAATCGTAATTACCGGTACATTAATTCGCCCTCATATATTTTCCTGTATGGGATAGCTGTTAGCTTTACTATGTCAAGCGTTGTTACTCACTTGTATAAAACAAATCAACATGGAAAACGATCAGCAACCGGAAATCAGGAAAGTCCCTTTTGCAAGAATGATCATGGATGATTTTATGTTATTGCTTTTCCTGGGCGTAACCATTTATGCGATTTTCTACCTGCTATGGGGCATAATGGAGCTTTCCAATTTGCCGGGCATACCGGAAGAGATCAAGGAAACCCTGAACAAATAAATTCTTTACCAAAAAACCTACATATGAGCTTATTCAGTCCGGCCGAGGGATGGTTCGATAAAAAAGTATCCAGGGATGAAAAAGTGTGGATGGTCATTTCTCTTCTTCTTTGTATCAGCATGTTCGTATGGATGATCATGTGGCATGTTTACGGAAAACAGAACCCATCCAGTACTACTTACCGCACCAGTACTGCGGAATATTCAAAGTTGGGAGAAGCTTATGCCAAACAAAACATGGTGGGTGTGGATAATGGTATCCCCGTAGTACGCCCCCGACCCAACAGTGATGTATTTATTGTAAGTGAAATGTGGAGATGGAGCCCGGTACTGATCCTGCAAAAAGACCAGGCATATAAATTTCACATCTCTTCGAAAGACGTGGTGCATGGTTTTTCCATTCAGCCGGTGAATATGAATTTCCAGGTGTATCCGCAATACGATTATGTACTTGAATTTAAACCTACTGAAGCAGGGGAATACAAGGTGATCTGTAATGAGTTCTGTGGTATCGGTCATCATGCCATGATCGGGAAGATCGTAGTGATAGAGAACGAAGAAGACCTGAAACTCTACGGCTACGAAAATTTCAAAAAAGAGCCCGATCCGCTACCTGAAAAAAAGGGTGAGCGGCTATCGGAAACAGAGATGGCCTTACTGGGTGAGCAGGTATATGTACTGAAAGGATGTGGCGCCTGTCATAAAACAGATGGCAGCAGCCTGATAGCACCTGCATGGAACGGCCTGTTCGGCAAAGAGGAAGAGGTGATAGAGAACGGCAGTAAGACCAGCGTTAAAGTAGACGAAGCCTATATTAGGGAGTCCATTAAAGATCCACAACGAAAAATAACAGTCGGCTTCGAAAACACGCCTATGCCGGTATTCCCCGTTACGGATGATGAAATTGAACAACTGATCGCCTATATCAAAACATTATAAATCTAACTCTAAAACCAGTACTATGTTTCGTACTTGCGATATAACAGGATTTAAAGTAGACCTCCGGTCGGAAAAGCTCATACGGTATAACGCAGTATTTGCTGTTATTTCTCTATTACTTGCCGTAATCGCCGCCATATTGCTGGTATTTACCCGGTATCAGCCGGTGCATCTGTTGGGGGCCGAATGGTATTACCGGCTTGTCACCTTTCACGGGTTGAACGCGCTTATTTTCTGGATCATCTTCTTCGAGATCGCCGGGCTGTATTTTGGCTCTACCGTAGTATTGAACACCCGTTTTTGCGCTCCCAGGCTGGGATGGGTAGCTTTTGGCCTGATGGTAGCAGGATTGGTAATGTCTAATATTATTATCCTGATGGGGAAGGCGGATGTTATGCTTACATCGTATACACCACTCAAGGCGCATCCGTTGTATTACCTGGGAGTGATCCTCTTTGCGGTAGGGGCATTACTGGGCGTTATCCTGTTCTTTGGCAACCTGATGATCGCCAGGAGGGAAAAGGCTTATGGAGAAACAATGCCGCTTTTTACTTATGGCTTAATGACAGCAGCTATTATCGCGGTTATTACGCTGGCTTCCGGCGCACTTATCTATATTCCTACTTTTTTATGGTCGCTGGGGCTGATAGACAATATTGACCCGGCCATGTACAAGCTGATCTGGTGGGGGCTGGGGCACTCATCTCAACAAATCAATGTAGCGGCAATGGTTTCCATCTGGTACCTGGTGTCTTTTTTATCTGTAGGCGGCACTTCTATTAATGAAAGGGTGTCGAGATCAGCTTTTGTACTGTATATTCTCTTCATCTGTCTGGCATCCGCGCATCACCTGCTTACAGACCCGGGCGTAAGCAGTGCATGGAAAGTATGGAATACCAGCTATGCCATGTATCTTGCCGTGTTGGCTTCCATGATACACGCTTTTGCCGTCCCCTCCTCTTTTGAATCGGCTCAACGCAGATGGGGGTATAATAAAGGATTGTTTCAATGGCTGTCAAAAGCTCCCTGGGGTAATCCAGCCTTTTCTTCCATCATCTTAGCCATCATTGGCTTTGGATTCATCGGTGGCACTACAGGAGTGATCTTTGGAATGGAACAGACCAATATCATTGTGCATAACACTATCGCTATTCCCGGTCATTTTAAGGGAACCGTGGTGATTGGCACTACGCTTACTTTTATGGGTATTACCTATTACCTGATCCCGCTTATTTTCCGGAGAAAGATCGTAGGTTTCAAATGGGCGAAATGGCAACCCTGGTTATTCTTTATCGGGATAGCGCTCCTGTCTGTTTCCATGATCGTGCTGGGGCAGTTAGGCGTTCCGCGCCGCCACTGGGATTCCACTTTTTCCGGCGGTCCGTTTACCTACAATTTCAATCCTGCGGTAGACTTTTTCTGGGCCCTGATGATGTTGGGTGGCACGCTGGCATTTTTATCTACCATCATATGGATACTGATCGTAGTGATCTCTGTTTTCTTTGGTCCCAAACTAAAAGGGCCGGCTGATATGCAACTCAGTATTTCGCCATTGGCGCCCGAAGTAAAAGCACATAAAGGATTTGAAGCACCCGGCACCCTTGTACTCACCCTGTTGTTTTTACTGGTCTTTCTGGCCCTCTTTTTCCTGAACTGGAAATGGCTGGCGGCAACATGGAATGTAAATTAGATCCAAGGCCCTGAGAACCCTTGATTTTTTGAAACTAATACCGGAGCCAGTCTCCGGTATTATTAACCTGATTCATGTGAAATACACATATATATGGATAGCGCCCTTATGGTTTTTGTTGAGCGGGTTCAGTCTCCCTAATGAAAAAAATTTCCTGGCACAAAAAGCCGCTAATATACAGGTGTTCGATGCCGCCGGCAAAACCTTCGAGCTTTACTCCCTGCTGGGGGAAAAACCACTGATCATTTCACCGGTATATACGCGGTGTCGTTCGCTCTGCGGGGTGATCAGCAACGGGGTGCAAACAGCTATCAACGGGCTGGGGACGCTCGGACAGGACTTTACCATGGTGAGCTTTTCTTTCGACAGCAGCGACAGGAAAACCAATCTTTCTGCCTATGAAAGCCGCTGGAAGATGGATGGTGTATACTGGAAGACCCTTTCCGCTTCAGGAAAAGATATTCAACAACTGTTGTCGTCTATTGGCTACGAATACGATTACGATCCTGCAACAAAGGAGTTTAACCATCCTTCTATCCTTATTGTTTTAACGCCGAGCGGAAGAATATCAAGATTTATCTATGGCATAAATCCCTCCAAAAAAGATATAAGGCTGGCTGTGATGGAAGCTATGGCAGAAAAAACGAGGCCAGGCCTCTTTAAAGGGTTTTACCTGCGTTGCTTCGGATATGACCCGGTTTTAAAAACCTATAAGCCGGACTGGCGGTTTATTATATCAACATCGTCCGGCTTGCTGATGATCAGCCTGGTAAGCGGAATTTTTATAAGATCCTTTGTTATTTCAAAAAGTCAGGATGGATAAGCATATCGATGATCATACAAATGCAATAAAAGAGCGTACCCGCGGACACCGTTTTGTTCAAAAGCTATCCTCCCCGCTGGGAAAGATATATTCTACTAACCTGAACCCTTTGTATAACCTGGGTGGCATTGCCATACTGCTTTTTGTGATTGCCTGTATTTCGGGTATCTATGTTTTTATTTTTTACAACATCAATCCACGCCATGCCTGGGATTCGGTGGAAGCGATGTCTGCTAATATCTTTAACGGATGGATGAGAACGATCCACCGGTATTCATCAGATCTGTTGGTTGTTTTTATTTTACTGCACCTCGTACATACTTTAATAACATCCAAGTTCAAGCGGCTGGTGTCCTGGATCAGCGGGGTAATCTCTTTCCTGATTGTTATTATTATAGGAGTGACCGGCTTTATACTGGTGTGGGACCAAAAAGCAAAACTGACAGGCTATCTCACAGCCAGGCTTTTTTCAACGCTTCCCATCTTCGATCCCTCCATTGCCGGTGCATTTTTAATGAACGACCTTGATACGGTAGGTGGGTTTTTCAAGGTAGCATTGTTCGGACATATCGCATTCTCACTGGTAACCGTTATCATTATCTGGATACATGTGTTGCGTATTTCCAAGCCTAAGATCTTTCCTCCTAAAAAGCTGATGATATATTGTGTGATTGCCCTGGGTACTGTCTCTATATTGTTTCCCGTAAAAAGCGATCCGCCGGCACAGTCTTCCAACCTGCCTACAGAAACTACCTTCGACTGGTATTACTATTTCGGTTATTACCTGATGAAACTGTTCAGCGTTAACCAGAACTGGATGATCATGATCGGATCGGGTTTGCTGCTATGCATCATACCCTATATTATCAAAAGAAAAAACAGGGAGCCTGTCTTTATTGATCTCGACAAATGTGATGCCTGCAATCTTTGCTCCTATGACTGTCCCTACGAAGCTATTGATATGCTGACCACAGATGGAAAAAGGAAAGCCATTCTGTCGCCCGACAAATGCGTGGGCTGCGGTATCTGCATCGGCTCCTGCGATGAGCATGCTATCAGCCATCCGCTTTTCCCGGTAGTGCACCTGGCTCCGCGGGAGAAAGCCGATGTTACGCTTTACAGTTGCAGCTATTTCCCCGATCCGGAACTGCCTGATAACCTGGATATCGTTCATTACAGGGTTCCCTGCATAGGCAGTGTAATGCCGGGAGACGTACAGCAAATGCTGGAGCATAACAGCCGAAAAGTTGCACTACTGAGCTGTGAAGACTGTTATTACCGCCTGGGGAAAACATGGGCCATCAGCAGGTTTCTGCGAAAAAGAGCACCTTTGTTTTCAAAGAAATACAATGCCTCCAAACTGAAATTGTTCACACTAACCCAATACAGCAAAGAGAAGCTGCTCGATTTTATTCATCAAAACGTTGAAGAGGATAAGCAACCCGGGCAAATGGCCGTTGCCGACCGGGAGAAAACGCGACCTTTTCTGGCGGTCTTGCTCCTTACTGCTTTCTTTGCACTCACCATCCCGCTAAGCAGTACCGTAGTCCGGTTCTTTAATCCCGCTGAAAAAACTTTGTTTGTTAACTTTAAATATATCTCCACTCCGCAGGAGTATGAGCAAAACAAATCAGTGGCAAAGCATATGCAGTCAACTACGCCGGTAGTTAAAAAAAGAAGCCCTGTAGTACTGAAGGTATTTTCAGCCCAAAGCGATGGGTTAATTTTTGAAAAGGAATTTACACCGAGAGGAGTACGCCAGGATATTGCCATGTTTATCTATGCACAGCTTGAGCTTAAAGAAGATTTTGTAAACATCCAGCTTCAGGAAACCGCTTTTCCCGAAAAACTATACATACTGAACAATGTGCAGTTGAAAAAAGGAGACGGAACATTTGTCGTATTTAAAGACAACAACCTCGTACTGGCGGATGCAAAATAGTGACTTCCCAACTCCATAAACCAGGTTTATTTACCGGCGTATTGCTGGTACAGGTACTCCAGCTTTTCTTGTTTGATCATTGCATCATGAACAATTACCCGGTATTGTAAATTCCATCCTTCTTTCGGTAGGAGCCGGGGAACCCGCCCCGGAAATACAGCATTTTGCATGCTGTTTTTGCTCCGCAGTATCCACCATTGTTCTGGCCCCGGGTAGGGAATGGCGGAAAAAACAGCTATGCTTTCCCGTGACGGAGTGCTGTTGCTGAACGCGCCGGTAAAATCCATCCAGGGTCCTGCGGGAACGGCTGTTTCCTGCGGCACTATTGAAGTATCCCGCGACCGGAAAACAATATCTTCCGGTAATTTCAGGCGCCAACAGAATCCTCCATAACCTTTTGCATCAGCAGCGCCGCCAATGGCAAGACTGTCTGCCAAAGGCAACAGATGGATATTGAAATCTACTGCCCTGTACTGTGTAGTAGCCGGGTATATGGTAATGGTGGTCGCTTCCCGGACCAGGTCGGCCAGTGTGTCTGAACCGGCGATCTGTTTCCATACTAAAGCAGACCGGATGACAGCTTTCTTATGGTCATGCTCAGTGGTAACCTCTTCAGGTACAAAAGCAATATGCTCCGACACCCAGCTATTGGCTACCGGCTGACCTTTTATCAGTATCTGGTGCCATGCCCAGAATATTCCCCGGTGATACGGATGATCCTCCGGCGCATCTTCTGTCAATATGCCCTCATTCAGATCATACAGCGGATGGACATAACCCGCCCGTTCATACTTACCATCCACTGTTTTAGGACGTACCTGATAGAACAATACTTTCTTACCACTCTCCCGTACTTCAATACCTTCTGCCGACTTTCGTATTACAAACGATGGGTTACAACCCCAATGCAATAATGTGCTGAGAAACAAAAAGGTGAATAATATTCTGTTTGCCGGAAACATGTATATTCTATTTAGTGTGCCTGGTATTTTTGAAAGATATGATCATACTTATCATTTTATATTTAGCATTGCTTTCGTTCGCTATGTGATTATCCGGTTGTAAACAGTATTTTATGGCTTAAGGTATAAAAGCTGTCTGAAAAGGATACCGTAGGTTTTATATAGTGATCCCGGTATCGGTTTAAAATGGCCCCAAAACTTCCTGCCGCAGGCAGGTACACGAATATTTGCTGTGTTTTTGTTTTGATACATTGATCCGTGTATTATGGTTGTCGTAACATCCTTCTGCCAAAGGCAACCAGCAGCGCCTGAATAATTACAAATAAGACCAGTATGACGATACCCATAGCCAACGCTTTTCCATATCCGAGGATATTGACATCAATAAAGGGATAGGGGTAGTATCCTGAGAGTGCACCCCTTATCAGTATATAAATAAAATAGACTAAAGGATAATATAACCAGCTTTTGATCCACGAAAACTGTAATACCTGTTTTTGCTCATAGATAAACCAGTATACCAGCACCAACACCGGAACCACGGAATGCAACAGCTCATCTACAATAAACTGCATGCCGGAGGGGCTCCATAAATGCCTTAAAAGGAACTGGTACACCAGCCCAACGACAAGTATATAACTGGTAATGGCTGTGAGATGTCCCGGGATATACGTTATTTTCCGGTTTAATAAATAACCGGTAAAGAAAAAAGCCACCAGGGTATTGGTGAGAATGGTAAAAAAGCTGAAAAATCGTATAATCGTTTCTGTAAGCGGAACGGTGGTGTTTTGCAATAAGAGGACAAATTGAATAACAACAGCGAACCAGGCTAATAAAGTAATGAGGAAACAGAATAACCGCCGCATAAAATAGTTGAATTGTTTTTGTAACGGATGCTTGTCACCGGTTGGGAAACAAAAAGCCGGAATAAAAATAAGCAATTTCTTTACTATATTCGACACTGGTAATTACGTATCGTCTGAAACGCTTTCTTTATATATATACCCTGCTGTTGCTTGCTGCAAGTGTTCATGCACAAACCGTATTCGAACAGCAGATAACTTTCCTGGACAGCTTGTCTGCCCTGGATGCCCGCGAAAAGCTTTTTATCCATTATGATAAACCCCTGTACCAGTTAAAAGATACGCTTTGGCTTAAAGGATACCTGCTCACTGCCGCAGAAAATCTTCCCAACGATAGCAGCAGGATCGTGTATGTGGAAGTGATTGGTGCAGATAAAAGAGTTGTGAAGCGAATCAATCCGGTCTCTTATTGGGGATTGTTCAGCAGCCATATTGTGCTTGATGAATCAAGTTATTCCCAGGGAGAATACATACTGCGGGCTTATACCCGGCGTATGCGGAATTTCGGAGACTCCCTCTTCTTTATGTCCCGGTTTTCAATAGCGGATCCTGTTTCCCCGGCGTGGCAGGTCAATTTAGAGAGACTGGTTTTCAGGGACAACAGGTTATCCCTGTCTGCTGCTGTTTCGGTCACGGATAACCGAAGCAGAAGAGACCCTGTTTCTGTACGGCTTTTGTCCGGAAACAAAACGGTTTTCCGGTGGAGCGGTACCCCCGACTCATATGGGAAACTGCATCTGGATACAACTGTTAACGGCGGGGAAAGACAGCTTGAAATGGAGATTACCGGTAAAGACGGTTTAAAGCTTCGGTTGCCGGTACCGGACCAATACGGAAAGCCTGATCTGCAATTCATGCCGGAAGGGGGCGCCCTGGTACAGGGCAAACAACAAAGGCTGGCTTTTAAAGCCCTGAACCCACTGGGCAAGCCTGTGGCGGTCAGGGGACTGATAAAAGACGACCATGGAGAAGTAATAACCGCTTTCGAGAGCCGGCATGAGGGAATGGGAACTGTACTGTTTCAGCCAGCGCCCGGCAGAATCTATAAAGCCATACTGGATAACGGGTATGATTTTCCGTTACCCCCTGTTGTTGCAAGCGGGTATATGCTTCAGGTGGAGGCTCTTTCCGACAGCATTCTGCTGCGCGTGGATGCCACCGCAGATCATACCGATAAACTGTTTTATTTCACGGCTACTACCCGGGGTGTGGTGAGGGCATGGGGCAGGCTCAGGAAAAAAGAGGATGTGATGGAGGTGAAGTTCAGTAAGAAACAGTTTCCATCGGGAGTATCGGTATTTACCCTGTACAACGAAGAGTTATTGCCTGTGAATGAAAGGGCCGTTTTTATATGGCATGATGACCACCTGCAACTCGATGCAGATGGTCATAAGCCGGACTATCTGCTCCTCGATAGTGTGCACCTGGCGCTTACAGTAAATGACAGGAACGGGAAGCCCGTTTCCGGAAGTTTTTCGATAACAGTGATCGATACCAGCCAGGTGCCGGTAAATGAGTTGCGGGAGAACCTGCTGAGTTATATGCTGCTCAGTTCGGACCTGAGAGGAAATGTAGAGGACCCTTACCAGTATTTTAATGACAGCGCTGCCACTGCTGCCGATCTTTTAATGCTTACGCAGGGATGGGTTTCGTACCAGCAACTGTCTGTCGGGAGGTCCTTCGCTTACGAAAAGGACTTTACAATTGCCGGCAGGGTAAGTAATGTATTCAATAAGCCGGTGGGTAAAACCGGCATTACCTTATTCGGGAGAGCGGGTAAATCGGATATGTTCCTGCTGGATACTATCACCAGCGAGCGCGGGCAGTTTGTTTTCAGCAATTTTCCCATTTTTAAAACGGACTCGATCAGCATGGTCATTAAAGCTGTTAACAAAAGAGGGAAGGCATTTAATGTAGGTATAGAACTGGATGACCCGGAATACCCCGTGTTCAATGGAAGCCAATACCTGGCGGGCACTGCCTCCTTGTTGACGGATAGTACCGTTAAAACCTATATCGGACATCAGCAGGAGTTGATAAGGTCTTTTAAGAAAGATGGGATTTATCTTGAAGAAGTGGTGGTGACGGCCAGGGCCAGGATACAGGGGTCAAAAAACCTGAATGCTGATGGCGGGGCAGACCAGGTAATCAACGAATCAACGCTTGAAAAAACGCCTAAGGAAAGTCTGCTGGATGTACTGCACCGGCAGATCAAAGGTTTCAGGGTTGGAAGTCCGCCAAAAAGTTCACGGCAACAATATATGGTCAACAGCAATCTTGCCAGGTTTATTATAGATGGCACAGACCTGGAATTTTTTTTTCCGTCTGAAGGAAGCACCGGTATGATGGATTATCTACTGTTTTATAAAGGGATACTCAGTTATTTTTCCGCAGAAGATATTAAAGCAATTGAAGTGATGAATACACCGCGGTACAATGGCAGGTATAGAACGAAATTTTTAACCATCGAAGAGATCCTGAATTCAGGACCTGCTACAGTCGACTATTCGTTTATTGAAATTACCACGCATAGTGGTGCAGGACCCATGTTGAAAAAAACACCGGGTATATATTTACTGAAACCCGTTTATCCTTTTATTTCAAAGCAGTTTTATAGTCCGGGGTATGCCTCCCCGGAAGACCGTCCGGTATTTCCGGATTTCCGGACCACGATTTACTGGAACCCGGAGGTTATTACAGACGCTGCCGGCAGGGCGCAGTTATCGTTTTATACTTCTGAAAGCAGTGGTAAGTATATAGTGGTGATCCAGGGAACTGATCTGATGGGGCATTTCGGTGTGTTATATAAGCCACTTTTTATTCGCCCTGTTTCGGCGATTGATACAAAACGATAAGATATAATCAGTTATATATTCTTGTGCTCATTGCTCTGTTAAAACAGAAAAAAATGTAATTTGTGTTTTATGAATGAACCCAACGAATTTCAGCAGCAGCTTTTTAGCTACCTGAAACAACAGTTGCCCCCCCACCTCTCCCTTGTTGATGAAATAAGTGAATTACTGGACATTAGCGTTGATAGTGTTTACCGGCGGATACGCGGTGAAAAATCATTGACATTGACTGAATTGAAGCTGCTCTCCGGGCATTTTCATTTTTCCGTTGACCAGATGCTTAACCTGCAAAACGACTCTGTTTTATTCCAGGCGCCCGGGTTGAATGGAACTGTTCCGCTATTTAGCGACTATATGAAAGGAATGCTGGAGCAGTTTAAATACTTTAATAGCTTTAAAACAAAGCAGATCTTTTACCTGTGTAAGGATATTCCTTTCTGGTATTTTTTTCTTTACCCGGAGATAGCTGCTTTTAAGGTTTTTTTCTGGTCGCGGACCATTAATAATTCTCCGGAATATGCCGGTCAGCAGTTTTCTCTTGAAGAGCACCCCTTTACCGATTGTTACAAAACAGGAGTACAGATACTGGAATTACATAATCAGATGCATTCTATAGAGTTGTGGAACCTTGAAAGCATACACAGCACTATTAACCAGATCGCATATTATAAGGATGCGGGTATTTTCCGGAGCAAAGCGGATTTTGAGAGGGTGCTGGAGTCTTTCTCCCTGCTGCTGAGTCACCTGAAGGTGCAGACAGAAAGAGGAACAAAGTTTCTCCCCGGAAGAGATGCCGGTGGTGGTGGAAATATAGAGTTTTATGTGAACGAGCTTATTCTTGGAAACAATACCATTCTTTTAAAACTGGATGATACGGACCAGGCCATGATAACCTACAATGTATTGAGTTATCTCATATGCAGGGATGACCGTTTTGTAAAAAAGGCATACGCAACCTTCAATAACCTGCTCAACAGCGCTGCGCTCATCAGCAAAACAGGAGAAAAGGAAAGAAACAAATTCTTCAACAAGTTGAAAGAAAAAGTGGACGGATTGGCGGCTGGTAACTCATAGCCGAAGGCGGTCTGCCGAATGTTACCGCTTTCTTTCTGTTTACCTTTTTAGTAATGGATGTGCCACCAGTCCGAAAGCTGCATATAGCTGGGAGTAATAGAGCTCCTGCTGGTTTGTTTTCAATGTTGCCCCTATTTGTACTGTTCCCTTCAACCAGCGGTTTTTTCCGGAAAAAGGAAACTCAATATTCAGATTGGGTTGAGCAAAGAAAAACGGTCTTTCATCAAGATTGCCCATACCCTGGTACGGGTATTCAGACAGCATGTCAGCAGGATAGTCAGTACGGATATCCCGGTACCTGATTAGAGATGTCTTTAAATTGAAGCCAAACCGAAACATACCCCTGATATCTGCAAAGATACCCGGCTGAAAATAAAAACTGTTGATGCGACAGTTGTAGTACATATCGGAAGAAGATATTTCCCGGAAGAAATCGATATTATTTTTACCGCTGCCATAGCCGGCATAAAACTCAATAAAAAGGTTTTTTCTCCTGTTGATGGCAGTAAAGTAACCGGTGCCGACCTGAAATGCATTCCGCCTGTAATGCAGGATTTCCTGGTAATATTCTGTCGCATCGTGCGCTCTGTGTTCTTTGCTTGCCGCATACCCGGCAGTTATTGCCCAATGACCGGTGATGGCATATCCCAGGTTCAATCCACCTCCACGTGCCCGGCTTTTGGTATAATTATCCCCGAGCAGGCTCTCAAAATATCCATACGAAGCGTCATATCCGGCATCACCATCGGTAAGGTGTGATGTTTGATAGTAATAAGGATTGACACGGAGCTCATTTTTCTCTTTCAGCATAGAGGTCGCCGGAGAGGGCGCATAAACCGATTGGGTAGCCGGTACATAAGTATCGTAGGCACAGGAGCTGTAAATGCATACCATACAAAAAAGCGTTGAAACAGGTTGATATCTCATGATTTGTTTGTTTAGGTGAAAATTGAATGTTGCAGTTAACAATACATGCCTGAACCAGATCAAAGATGCTGTAATGCAACCTGTTTTTATAATTGATTCTGCCCGGAGAGTAATCAGATCCGGCATTTATTGCTATAATACTACCTGTTTACCCTGGCGGTTTGAAGACGCTAATAGGAATTATATCCGGGAAGGATTCAATTTGCAAAAAACGCTAAAAAAGAGCCTGTGATTGGCAAAAATTGCAAAAAATAGTCTGACTTGCAGATAGAAATAAACGTAGTATTTAGTTCTTTGTATAAATAGTTTAAAGAGGAGTTGCCCCGGCACAGGCAGTGCTTTTTTGAACAGTTCCTTAGATACCGGATCCTGATCAGGTATCACCTTACTTTGGTGTGGAGCCGTGTCTGTAACGCTTATACCATGATAACTCTTATACCCATTGCCTCCAGCCTGGATTTATATTCCGGGCGTATACCCTTATCCGTAACTACAATATCAATTTTATTGATGGGAGCTATAAACGCAAACCCCCGTCTCTCAAATTTGCTGGAGTCAGCCAGAACGATTACTTCTTTTGATATGTCGATCATGATCTGGTTAAGGTAAGCTTCTTCGGGACTTGGTGTTGAAATGCCAAAATCCAGGTCAAAGCCATCCACCCCAAGAAACAACTTGTCACAGAAATAATCTTTAAACCCCTTTTCTGCTAATCTGCCAAATAACGATAAAGAATTTTTCTTTAATGTTCCTCCGGGTACAATTACATTTATGTTTTTGTATTCAGCTAATAGTGTGGCTACGTTCAGTGCGTTGGTAATAACCGTTAACTCCTCAAAGTTTTTTAAATTTTTTGCTAGTTGGTGAACAGTAGAGCCCGAATCAAGTATGATCGTATTATTATTATTGATAAGTTCTGCGGCTTTTTTTCCGATTTCTCTTTTTTCTACAAAATTTTTCTTTTGTTTGTCTGAAAGCTGAAAATCTTCGTTTAAATAGCTTTGTTCTATCTTAATAGCTCCCCCTCTTGCCCGGATCAGTATATTCTTTTTTTCCAACTGTTCAAGATCATTCCGGATGGTTACCCCGGTAACTCCCATTAAATCAACAAGTTCAGTAACGCTAACCTTTCCGTTTGCATTGAGCAACTCCATGATTTTTATTCTTCTGTTTAAAGTTGATTTGCCCTCACCTTTTAGCATACAATCTATTTTTATTGCAAAAATATAAGTTAAATAATAATATTCAAGGAGTAAATTATAGCATAAAAGAAAGGAAAAGAAAAAAAATATTATAAAAAATATTATAAAAAAGTGTTTTTTTATCAAAACCTTTTATTTAAATTTGATAAATCGTTTCTGTTTTTTATTTCAAAACTATTGTGATATGAAAAAAAGATTATTGCCAAAGCTATTGCTTTTGTTTTATGCATTATTTATTACCTCTTTTTTTGTACGGGGGCAATCGTCCACGATATCGGGGGTGGTGCTTTCTGCCGCCGGCGACCCTTTGGCAGGGGTTAGCGTTACAGTTCCGGGAACTACGATCGGTACTGTAACAGATGAGAAGGGAAAGTATACGCTCAGCGTACCGGGCGGGAACTCAAAAATTTCTTTTTCTTTTACAGGTTATGTCAGCCAGACTTTAAATGTAGGAGGCAGGAGTGCAATTAATATATCCCTTGAAGAGAGTTCGGATCAGTTGTCGGAGGTGGTTGTTACATCGCTGGGCATGAAAAAGGAGAGGAGGTCTTTAGGGTATTCCATACAGGAGTTGGATGGCTCAAAACTAACTACGGCCCGTGAGACGAACGTTATTAATTCATTAAAAGGCCAGATAGCGGGAGTGCATGTTAATTCATCGTCAGCAGGCCCTTCGGGTTCTGCATATATTGCTATCAGGGGTAATAGCTCACTGTCCGGTAATAACCAACCGCTGTTTGTGGTGGATGGTATTCCTATTAATAATGAGAATATTCAGCAGGCAACCCATGGGGGAGGAAGGGATTTTGGCGATGGGGTAAAAGATATAAATCCGGATGATATAGAAACCATATCTGTATTGAAAGGACCCAATGCGGCGGCTTTATATGGATCCAGGGGTGCTAACGGCGTAGTGGTGATTACTACCAAAAAAGGAACAAGAAAAGGGATCGGTGTATCCCTTAATTCCAATGCTACTTTCGAGACAGCCAATTCCGTTCCTACTTTCCAGAACAAATGGGGTGTGGGTTACGGACAGGATTTTTCGCAGTGGGGCAAAGTCACAATAGATGGAGTTGAATATGACCGACAATTAGGGGGCGGACCAATAGACAACTGGGGGCCGGAAATGGATGGCAGGATGATTCAGATTCAGGCATTATCTGAGTTGGGACTTGTTCCTTTTAGTCCGCAACCGGAAAGTAATATAATGGAGTTTTACAGAACCGGAGAAACATTTACCAATACGGCTTCCGTGTCTGCTGCAAATGAAAAGGTAAATTTCAGGGGATCCGTGTCCGGCTTATCCAATAAGGGAATTGTACCTAACAATTCTTTTAACAGGCAAAGTGCGAATATTGTTGTAGGTGCAAATATTACCGACAGGCTGTATGTGGAGGGTAAGGCCAATTATATCAGGCAGGACACACGTAACAGACCATTACTGGGTGGTAACAGGGAGAATATTGTGGAATCAATAAACTGGACATCCCGGAATATTGACCTCGAATGGCTGAAGGATTATAAGTACTCTGATGGTACACAAAAAAGTTACAACTGGCAGGGGGGATGGCCTTTAAATCCTTATTGGATCATAAATGAATTTGAAAACCATGACCGCAGAGACCGGCTTATCGGGTATATGTCGCTAAACTATAAGTTTACCAATTGGCTGAGCATTAAATTGAGGAGTGGTATGGATTTTTATACAGATGCGCGTTTTGACAGAAAGGCAAAAAGGTCGCCGAATGCATTTGGAGGATCTGTTAATACAGTACAATACAACGTAAATGAAGCCAATTCTGATGTGTTGCTGACCGCTGCAGGAAAGTTATCCGGGAATTTCACCGGCTCGTTTTCTGCAGGTGCTAACCGGTATACTTACCGAATGGAGGGGTATGGCAGTAATGCCTCCAATCTTAATTTAGATGATATTTATACACCAGGAAACGCGGCAACGGTATTCGGAACATTCGTTCTTACCAGAAAACAAATTAATTCTGTGTATGCATCAGGACAATTGGGATATAAGAATTACCTGTTTTTGGACCTGGCAGCAAGAAATGACTGGTCGTCTACCTTAAGCAAGGGCAACTATTCCTTCCTTTATCCTTCAGTTAGTCTTAGCTATGTATTTACAGACGCGCTGAACATCAATTCCCAAATACTGAATTACGGAAAAGTTCGCCTATCCTGGGCACAGGCAGGCTCCGATGGAAGTCCCTATCAAACAAGAACAGGTTATTCCATATATACCAGGGGCTACAACAACCAGCCCTTTGCGTGGATAAGCGGAAATATACCGGCAGTTGGTTTAAAAAATGAATTAAAAACGTCATGGGAGGTTGGAACCGAACTGCGGCTTTTCAAAAACAGGATGTCGATAGATTTCACTTACTACGATGCTTCAACGAGTAACCAGATCATGAATGTACAAATTCCCGCAGCAACCGGCTTTGCCAGTAAGCTGGTGAATTCGGGTGAAGTGCGAAACAGGGGTATTGAACTTTTTGTATCGGGCAGACCAATAGTACTTAAAAATTCATTTACATGGGAAGCTACTTTGAATTTCTCCCGGAACAAATCCAGGATCGTATCGCTTTATCCGGGCATTGAGACCCGGGTGTTATACAGCACATCGGCATCCCAGGTAGGAATTGAGGCAAGACCGGGAGAGCCCTACGGAAATATCATTGGACATCCTTACTTGAGAACGGCAGACGGACGTTTATTGCTGGATGCCAATGGAATAGTGCAAAGGGATCCGGAAAGAAAAATACTGGGTAATATACAGCCCGACTGGCTGGCAGGATTTACCAATACCTTTTCTTTTAAGAGAGTTATATTAAGTGGTTTAATAGATATAAGACAGGGAGGGCAGATTTATTCAATGAGTAAATACAGGCAAATGGCAGGAGGGACAGGCAAGTTTACAGAAAAAGGTGATAATCTTGTTAACGATGGAGTAATTGATGATGGAAATGGAGGCTATAAACAAAGTGACAAAGTGTTGATACGTGAACAATATTATGCTTCGAACGCGTGGGGTGGCATAGGAGAGCCGTTCGTTCTGTCTGCATCTTATGCAGCGCTTCGGGAACTTAGCCTGGGGTATGATTTTAAGGCCTCACTGCTTTCAAAAGTAAAGATCAGTTCTGCACGTTTATCGGTTGTTGGAAGAAATCTATTGTATTTGTACAGAGATCCTTCTTTTAAAATTATGGGCATCAGCCCTGAGGGAGCATTTGCCCCGACTGCGGTAGCACAAGGTTACGAGGCCGCTACTTTACCAACCACCCGTAGTGTAGGTTTTAATTTATTAATAGGCTTTTAATTAAAAAAATTATGAAATACATTAATAAAATAAATGCCGCAATAATAATTACAATTGTTTGTATTGCCGGATGTACGAAAAAGTTTGATGAGATAAACACAAACCCGAGCCTGGTATCAGAAGATATTGTAAAAATAGACGGGCTTTTTACAAATGTATTGGCGAACTCCGTTACCGGTACATTCGGTGGCAGAATAGCCGTGATGATTAATTATCTGGCGCCGGGTGATGGCGGGTTCCCTTTCATTAAATCGGATTATTCGGGTTTCTATAATGGTATGTACACCAGTTTTCTTATCAACCTGCAGGAAGTTGTTCGGTTAAGTGAAGGCAAGCCTGAACTTTCCAACAAAAATGCTATTGCTCGTATCCTAAGCGTGTGGATATGGCAAAACCTGACTGATCGTTTTGGTGATGTTCCTTTTGCACAGGCGGCGCTTCCTGTTGACCAGGTAGTGCTGCAACCAAAATATGATACGCAGGAATCCATATATCGCCAGTTGTTCGCTGATCTGAAAGCAGCTACAGCACAATTGAGCGATGCTTCTGACAAAGATAGCTACGGAAACGCGGATATACTCTTTAACGGTAATGTCGCTTCCTGGAGAAGGTTTGCGAACTCATTACGCTTTAGAATGGCAATACGGGTGCGTTATGTAGATCAGGCGCTTGCCCAGGAAAATATTTCCGACGTCCTCAATGCGCCTTTAATAGGTGATGACAGTCAAAGCGCAAAATTGCTTTCAGAAGCAAATGCAACAGCCAGCCTGGGGTATTATAACCCTATCCGGGGTTCAATAGATAATAACTATACTAATGGGTTAAGATTTGGCTTCACGGCTGTAGAATTGCTGCATACACAGGGTGATCCGAGGCTACCTGTATATTTTAATCTTTCCGTTCTCGGATCGGGATGGAGAGGCGCGCCTGTTAATATATCCGGAGAACAAAACCAAAGGTATCCTACCGATAGCCTCAGCCTGATCGGCGATTATTTCAGGGTGGGACAGTTCAGATACAATGTGATTACAGCGGCGGAGGTAAGTTTCCTGAAGGCTGAAGCTGTGTTATTCGGGCTGGCCAGCGGCGATGCCCAGTCGCTTTTCCAGGAAGGCATTCAAAATGCTATGAAGATATATGGCATTGATCAGAATGAGATCAACACTTTCCTTGCCAGTCCTGCAGGCACATTAACAGGAACGAATGAGGAGAAACTAAAACAGATAATCGAACAAAAATATCTTGCCCTGCTGTTTCAGGCTGATGAAGCCTGGGCGGAATATCGTAGGACCGGCTACCCGCTTATATGGATTGGAAATGGAACCAATAACACGAATGGTACTATACCCAGAAGACTGGTTTATGCATTTAATGAATATCTGTTGAATGAGGATAATGTAAAGGAGGCGGCTGCCAGACTTAGCGATGGCGACGAATTAACTTCCAGGATGTGGTGGGATGCAAAGCCGGGGCTTCCTTACCAACACCCCAGGCAAGGACAGTTTCCACCTGAAACCTGGTAAAAAATAACAGTTGGTTTTCCCGCCCTAACCTCCTGATTCTATTAAAGGAGTAGCTACAATAGTTAGTTACTCCTTTTTGGAGGTTTTGGTGAATATTTTCGTATTTTGAATGAATAAGCTTAAGTTAAGAAGGTAGTAAGAATACTCAAAAATAATGAAAAATGAATGAGATAAAGGACTTATCGGCATATCACCACCAGTTGTCTGATTTTTTTATTCAACCTGCTAATGCTAAAGAATGGGAGGGGTATAAATTGTCTGATGAGCAGGTGGCTTTTTTTAAAGAGAACGGTTACCTGTCCGGTATAAAACTCTTGGAAGACTGGCAGATAGATGAACTATGTAAAGAACAGGCTGAGATCGCCGATCCGTCTCATCCGGGACATCACTTGTTTTATGAATTTCATACCAATGAGTCATCTGACCCTGATGCTGTATTGTTTCATTCTCTCGGTCACTGGCGCATTACAAAGGGCTTTCATGATATTTTATGGAACCCGGCTTTTGTACGGGCTGCCAGCCAGTTACTGGGTGATGTTTCTGTAAGGTTCTGGCACGATCAGTTGTTTTGTAAGCCTGCTAAACACGGCGGTGTGGTGGCCTGGCACCAGGATTATTCTTACTGGACCTGTACTAAGCCTATGCAGCATCTTACCTGCTGGGTGGGGCTTGACGATGCCACTACAGAAAACGGATGTTTGTATTATGTGCCCGGTAGTCATCGTTGGGGGTTATTAGATCGTCCTGCCCTTGCCGGTGATATGAACGGGCTGATGGAGTTTCTTTCCGAAGAACAAAAAGCGGAGTTCAAACCTATTCCTATTGAACTCAAAAAAGGATATGCAACTTTTCACCATCCTTTACTGGTACATGGTTCTTATGAAAATAAGTCGGATCGTTCCAGGAGGGCCTTTGTGCTGAATGTATTTGCAGACGGCACCCAATCGGATATTGATGAAGATTTTTTGGATGGCATCCCTTTTGTAAAAAGAGGAAAAAATATGGATGGGCAGTATTTCCCGCTGCTCTATAAAGTTGAATAGCTGATCAGTAAGCGTTGAGACAGAGAACTGGGTCTTGTGGGCGCTTGATGGTAGGAATGTTTTAGACGGTTCCGGTAATTTTTATATGCCAGTTTCGGATTTTGTATTGAAAGATAGTTCCTTCTATTCCTTGCTTTCTTAAATTATTATCAGCCAGGTCTCAATATTGCTGAATTCATTTTTTCTTTGGCAACAACATTATTGAAATAGTGCCGATGGCTGCCAGTAGGATCAAAGCTGCAAAGCTATTGGCATAGCTGCCGCTTTGGTCTCGTAACCATCCCACCAGCATGGGGGATAAGGCATCGGCTATAACATCTGTGGTAAGAATAATACCCATAACCCGCCCCAATATTTTTGTGCTGAACAATTCGGCGGTCATCAATGGAATGATCATATAATCGCCCCCCAGGCCAATACCAAAAATAAAGGCAAATAAGTATATAATTCCTGGCGAAGAAACAAAATAGAGCAATGGTATTGCGCTGGCTACAAGAATATAAATCAGGACCATTACGTATTTTTTCGACATGCGGTCTGCCAGCCATCCCATGAGTAAACGCCCGATTATGCTGGAAAACAGAACCAGGGATATGATATTGGCTGATTCCCCCTGCGAAAATTTCAGATCGAGACTAAAAAATAGTTTTAGATGCTGGCTGGTGCCGCTCACGGCGGCTATGGAACAGGTACTCCCTATCATCAGCAGGTAAAAGGATCTGCTTCTTAAAATGTGTTTAAGCGAACGGTCTGTTGACTGAGGATGGGCTGTATCTTTAGGTGCCAGATCAGGGGGAGTATCTTTTACAAAAAATGTGACGGGAAAAGCGACTACGATCATTATTACCCCTAACAGAATAAGGGCAGTATGCCAGCCGAAATGAACATTCAGTAATCTGGCGATTTGCGGAACCAGCATGCCGCCGACGCCAACACCGAGATACGCAATGCCCATTGCTTTGCCGCGCGACTTGGTAAACCAGCGTGCAATAAGTACCTGGTTAGGGAGAGGGCCTCCGCAGATATACCCTAATGCCGCCAGCAGGTTGAACAAATAAAAATGCCACAGATCTGTCATTATTCCAAATGCCATAAAGGCAAAACCTCCGAAAAAAACTCCTGCCAGAATAAGTTTCCGCGGGCCAAATCTATCTATTAACGATCCTACCAAAAAGCCCAGCAATGCCACTGTAACCCTGCCGAAGGCGCTTCCGGAAGTGATCGTGACACGTGACCAGCCTAAATCCTCTACCCAAAAATCATAAAAGAAAGAAAGACCGTAGAACATGATACCAATCAATGAAAAAAGGCTTACAAAACCTGTAGCGCCTGCCTTCACCTGGTCGCTACTCAACCGGCTTCTTTGATGGGATAAATCCTTTGTCACATACATTTTTCGTTGATTGTTCATCTTTCTATGATTATTTTGTGTTCTTTTCCGCTCACACCTGCTGTATTCACAGCCCTGAATGTCCATTCATATCTCTTCTCTGTCAGGTCAGATTCAAAAGTTGCTGCAATATCTTTCCATTCTTTACCATGCTTTTCCATTACCTGGTAAGTCTTCAGGTTCGGTGTAGCAGAAATAAGATCTATTTTTACTTTATTGCCGGTAATAACCGCATTTGATGAAATGGTGTTCGGAGTCCACCCGATCTTATTTTTATCGTCAATCCAGTGCAGGAATGTAGTGTTATAGGCCCAAAGTGGTTTTCCATCCCAAAGCCAGGTGTGCGTTTGGGTGTATTCGTCCTGGTAAAGAACAATATCATCGCTGTTATCAGGCCAACGGGTGTACCGGTCGTTTTCTTTGTACCAACTGATCCAGGTATAAACCCTGGCCAACTGTTCCCGCGTAGGGATGTTGTATTCAGGTAGGCCGGGCACCGACTTTCTTTCAACTCCTTTTACAAGTTCAATATCTGCTGCCTTGTTTTTTAAATAGGCTTCTCTTACTTCAAGTGCAGACAACGGAATACCGTTCTTTTCAAAATGATAATCATATTTTGCATCCGTCAAAAACCATTTATGATAGGTGTTCAGCCATACTTCATTCAATGCATGATGCCCACCTCCCACCATATAATCAACAGGTATGCCTGTATCAGCCAGGATAGACCGAGTAACATATCCATAGGCATTTAGGATAGCGGTTTGCACAGCCGAATAATACCCGCAGTGATAGCCGCTTCCTTTCAATGCATTGTCCAGGGTGCTTTCTACAGATTCATCGCCGGCATAGGGCCCGTAGTCATCAATCCTGATGGTTTTGTGTATCCAGTTCCTGAGAAGCAATATTCGCTTCAGTTCATCCTTTTCATTGCTAATCACGGTATCCAATTGGTACTTTTCCCTCAGTACCCAGAATTTGGGAGAAGATATATCTTCATGGGCTGTAAAGATGATGTTGGGAAAAAAACGAGGATTGTCCGTTTCAATCAGTTTGTAGAACCGGGTATTGCAACCGGTAATGATGAAAATACCAATGACAAGTTTTAATATCGCCATTTTTTTATTCTGATTTCCATCGTACCAGGCAGGAATTTTTCGAATGGAGGATAAATGTGAATAAGGTTGTAAAGGAATACAGAATGACAGCATGATCCCGGTAATCGCAGTTGTTAATTTTTTCTTTTTCATAATGTTTATAGTAATTAAACTGGCCAGGGTATAAAGCCATTGGTTATATTGTTACTAACAAGTGTAATACAGGCACTATCCGGAAGGGATCACAGGGCTGCTCACGGGGCATTTATTTCCGCAAGAAGTTTCCTGTAAAACATGCTGGCATTTTTCAGGCGTTCCAATATCCCTTCATCTGCTTCAGGCTTCGATCTTTCTTCCTGTTCAGTTAAAAGGATTGAATCTAATTGTTTTTGTATGATGACAGGCGCTTTTTGCTTATCCCAGGTGGGCTGGCAGTCTACAACACAATATACAGGTGTTGTATGTGCAACCGCACCATTATCACAATATACTACTGCGGTTATCCACTGGCTTTTGGTAAGAAGGTGGGAAAGATTGATGGACAGGGAATCCGAACGGAACAGGTTTTTTTTCTCTATTACCAGCCCGTCATTATTATAGATTGCCAGGTGGGTGATATTACCTATACCCGGATTTGAAATAGCTTTTGCAGTCAGTTCAATGTTTGCTCCCTTTGTAGTGATTATTTCTGTTCCCGGCAGTTTCCCTCCTGCTTCAAAAAAAAGTGCGGGACCGTTGGTAACAAATGTATTGCCTGCTTTAAGTCCATCGAACCATACATCCGGATTGAAATTAACGCCGGTATAAACAAGTGTCCGCACTTCGCCGATAGTAGATCCCCAGGGAAAGTCACTGCCCGCGGCGGCTGTGAGCTTAAACCCCAGGTTCAGGTAATCATAATAATCAAGCGTATTGATCCTGGAAAACTGAAGCAATTCCACAAAATCAATTTCCTTTGTGGTTACCAGCCACGGAAATCCTCTTGGCAGGTCGCAACCGTTCCAGGAAAAATGGGCAAAGCCAACAATGGCCCCGGGCTGAAGGTGTAGTTTTTTAAAAACCAGGTCGTAGTAATTGTAGGTAGCTGTATCCCGTACAAGCTGATCAATATTCAACCCTACTATATGTCCGAACATACTGCTTGGGTCTTCCTGACCTGATACCAGCCAGATATTATTTTTTTGTTCCCTGAACGGTTTGCCGAATCCGGCTTGCCTGGCTCCTTTTATTTCATGATCGTTTCCCTGCTCCAGCACATTTAAAATATGAAGATCTTCTGCCTCGGCATATGCAAGCAGGTAATCCTTAAAAGATTGTTTGGTAGTAGGGTGATGCACATGAACATCTCCGGAATACCATCCCCTTTCGGGAAGGTTGATCCAACGCTTAAGGATAAATGTTTTAGTGACCGCACTATCCGTCGGAACAACAGTGATGGTTTCCTTTACTGGTATATACTCATTGCCATGTTCAATACTGATCGCCCATTCACCCGGAGGAAAGTTAATGAAAAAATCACCTGAGGTCTGGTACATGACAGGTTCCTTCCAGTGGGGGATGGAAGGTAGCAACTCGTATACGTAACTACGGTCTTTATTATCACCCGGTCCGTTCATTTTTCTTACGGGTCCGATCCAGTTTTTGTCATCTTCATAGGCAATGCCCGAATAATATATTGAATCTGTTAAAACAAGTGATTGCGGTATTTCGGCATAAGGAGGTATCCTTGGCAACTTGTCCTTCACCCCCGTAATGCAAACCATTGCCGGAGTAATCTGGCGGGTGTCTTCTTCTATGATCCTGATCTTTAACTGAACCGACTCATGCGGTTTCTCCTGTGCAAACAGGAGGGGGTGAGCAAAGAACGGATGAAATAGCAGCACCAGCAGTAATGTTTTTTTTATTACCATGTGTTTTGTTTCAGATGTTTTAGGTATAGTATGCAGTGCAGGGTTACCGCAAGGCAAACGCGATATAATAATCACCTGTTTTGGTACGCTGCCGACCGCCGCCGCCTGCTGCAATTACCACGTATTGTTTTCCATCTACCTCGTATGTGGCGGGTGTCGCATAGCCACCTGCGGGTAGCTGGTATTCCCATAAAATCTTCCCGGTGCTTTTATCTATGGCCCTGAATTTTTCATCCTGTGAAGCACCCATAAAAATCAAACCGCCGGCAGTTACGATACCGCCTCCGAACAACTGTGTACCGGTGTCGTCACGGCCTTTTTCTACCAGTTCCGGGTATTGCCCTAACGGGATTTTCCACTCCAACTCCCCTGTATTCAGGTTTACTGCGTTTAATGTTCCCCAGGGTGGTTTTATGCCCGGATATCCATTCTGGTCAAGCAACTGAACATATCCCTTCAGGCTATACCTTACCTTATCGTTTGTTTTAGGAGTGGGTATTTCAGACGACTGGCTGGGAGTATACATGCGGTTGTCATTTGTATTGAATAAATAAGCAACAATGGCTTCTTTGTCCTGCCCGGACATGTCTCTGAAGCCCGGCATCATTCCTTTTCCTTTTTCAATGATGGTTTTTACATCTGATGGTTTAAACCGTTGTTCAACGCCCAGCAGGGGAGGGAAGCCGTCATTTCCTTTACGATCCGCGCCATGGCATACGGAGCAGCTTTTCTGGTAAAGGGTATTGCCTGCCTCTTTTATAGTTATCTTGCCGGCTTCAGCCGGGGCATAGCCCGTTTTTTTTACCAGTGTTGTAATATTGGGAATATCGTTTATCCCTACATACATCATACCGGAAGGCATGTCAACGCAGGCCCCACTCCACTCTGCACCACCCCTGTACCCCGGTATCTGAACAGTCCCTTCCAGCGAAGGGGGCAGGTACATCTCTCCCCAGATAAGATTTTTAATACTGCTCCGTACAAAGGCATTGGCTTCCGGAGAAATATCTGTTATATCGTTCTCATCCAATTTCTGCCTGCAAAGCGGTAAAGGTTTCAGAGGTACCGGCTGTGTTGGCCAACTTTGTTCACCCGGTACGGTAGACGCTGCTACCGGTCTTTCTTCTATGGGGAAAACAGGCTGGCCGGTTTGCCGGTCAAGTATAAATATAAACCCCTGTTTGGTTATCTGGGCTACTACGTCCATAACCTTCCCCTCTTTTTTTATAGTCACCAGGTTGGGAGGCGAAGGAAGGTCATAATCCCACAGATCGTGGTGCGTAACCTGGTAATGCCAGATGTATTTTCCTGTTTTTGCTTCTATGGCAATGATGGAATTTCCAAAAAGGTTTTGCCCCAGCCTTTCGCCTCCATGAAAATCAAAAGAAGGAGAGCCTGTAGCGGCAAACAATATTCCTCTTTTTCTGTCAAGGCTTAATCCTGCCCAGGCATTGCAGCCACCTGCTGTTTTATAGGCGTCTTTTGGCCAGGTATCATATCCGGGTTCACCGGGCTGTGGTATGGTATGAAAGATCCATTTCATTTTTCCTGTCCTTACATCGTAAGCACGTATATGCCCCGGAGAGCTTTCATAATCCTCACCCACTGAAGATCCGGTAATGACAAGATCTTCATATATCACTGCCGGAGAGGTGTTGTTAACATTTTCATACAACCCCGGGCCGGCAGGGCGTAAATTTTTATTCAGATCTACATACCCGCTGTCCCCAAAACTCAGGATTTGTTTTCCCGATAGTGCGTCTAAGGCAATCATCCTGTTCCCTGCAAACATGATGATCCTTTGTTCATTACCATTTGCCCAATAGGCCAAACCCCGGTTGAATCCTCCTTCCTTGCTGTCTTTTGGAAAAGGGTCAAATACCCACAGCGGTTCTCCCGTTTGCGCATTAAGGGCAAATGTTTTAAGCTTAGGGGAAATGCCATACAACACATTACCTATAATAATAGGATTGCATTCCAGGGTAAAGTAATCGGATAGATCTCCTGTGCGGTAAACCCATGCCACCTGCAACTGCGTCACATTTTTTGTATTGATCTGGGCGAGGGACGAGTAGGCGTTAGTGCCGTCATCGCCGCGATAGGTTTTCCAGGTAGAGAAATCCGATGTCTTTTGCAGGTTACAGGATGTGAAAACACAAAAAAAGAACGCAGCAGCTAACAAGTAAGTCGGGCTATGAAAAAACATCAGTTTTGAAACAATTTTGGATAACGAAAATAATATTTTTTTCTTTTCTTTTGTTTATTTTTCTTTTCCTTTTATATTTTTGAAATAAAATATAAAAACATATTTATGCCAGTTATCAGTAAAGCTGCATTGGCAGATGGAAAGGGAGGCTTTATTATTGACGAGACCGTTATGCAGGAACCTGGAGAGGATGAGGTGATCGTAAAAATGAAAGCCGCAGGTATATGTCATACGGATCATGATTCCTTGCGATGGGGAAAGAAACTCGTGCTTGGACATGAAGGGGCAGGGGTGGTTTATAAAACGGGGCGTAATGTTAAGGGGCTAATTATAGGTGATCCTGTTATCTTAAACTGGGCTACGCCGTGTGGCCAGTGCTTTTACTGCAAGGCGGGAAATGAGCATATTTGTGAAGATAACTCACCGGTGGTGGCAGGCAACGATGGTTATACCCCCGGGCATGCCCGCCTGGAAGGAACTACCTGGAAAAATAAACCTATTGAACGTTCTTTTAACCTGGGTACTTTTTCCGAATTTGCCCTCGTAAAATCTTCTGCGGTAGTCAAAAATTCTTCTTTCAAAATGAGCCATGAGTCTGCAGCTATTATTGGTTGTGGTGTAATGACGGGTTATGGTTCGGTTGTCAATGCAGCCAGGGTAAAGCCAGGCTCTTCGGTAGTGGTATTGGGTGTCGGCGGGGTAGGGCTTAATGTGATCCAGGGCGCCAGGTTGTCGGGAGCTTCTCTTATTATTGCTATTGATATCAGTACCAGCCGGCTCGAAATGTCCAAACAATTTGGTGCCACACATATTCTTAAAGCAGACCGGGCAGATACCGGGCTGCTGCAAGCTGCAGCGCACATAAAAAAATTAACCGGTGGCAGGGGAGCAGACTATGCTTTTGAGTGTACTGCTGTTCCGGAATTGGGCGCGGCGCCCCTGGCAATGATCAGGAATGCCGGAACGGCTGTGCAGGTAAGCGGTATCGAGCAGGAGATCACCATTGATATGAGGCTTTTTGAATGGGATAAGGTTTATATTAATCCTTTATATGGACAGTGTCGCCCGCAGGTTGATTTCCCCAAAATTGTTTCTCTTTATGAGGAAGGCAGCCTTTTGCTGGATGAAATGATCACCCGCAGATATGCCTTACATGACCTGCAACAGGCATTCGATGATATGCTTCAGGGAAAAAATGCCAAAGGAGTAATTGTTTTTGACTAATAGAAATATACTATGCCAAAATACCGGACAATTGAACTGTCGGACAGGAGATTTGAGCGCGATCATCTCCGCTTTATAACGGTGAAAACACCTAATCTGAAAGGGCGTGGTGACATTTGCGTATTTGTTCCTCCGGATGCCGGAAATTATAGTGACATTCCGGTAGTGATTTTATTGCACGGTGTATATGGCAGCGCATGGTCCTGGGCTTACGGCACAGGGGTCCATTTGCAGGCTGCGCAAATGATAGCCAAAAAAGAAATACCGCCGATGATTATTGCCATGCCTTCAGACGGCCTTTGGGGTGATGGTTCAGGTTTTCTTCCACATCATGGGTATGATTTTGAAAAATGGATCGCTGAAGATGTACCGGCAGTATTGCAGGAAGCGATCAGCGGTATTTCCGATAGATCACCATTTTTTATCGGGGGGTTATCTATGGGTGGATTTGGAGCATTGCGGATAGGTGTAAAATATGGAAAACATTTTATGGCGGTATCGGCACATTCCTCCATCACGAGTCTCAGTCAGTTGAAATTATTCGTTGAAGAAGGTATTGACGGTTACAGGCAGACAGATGAAACAGATGAAGACGTATTGCTCACAATAAAGAAATATCGGCGCCAACTTCCTTATTTGCGGTTCGATTGCGGGGTAGATGACCTGTTAATTGAGCATAACCGCTATCTGCATACCCAATTAACTGAACTGGAAATAGAGCATGTGTACGAAGAAAACCCAGGAGGGCATGAATGGGCGTATTGGGAAAAGCACATAAGTGATTCACTGATCTTTTTCGGTAATCTGTTGTAAGCACGGCGATGATTTTCTGAAAAAAACAGATTAGAAAGAAAAAATAAAATTAATAGTTATTTTTTCTTTCTAATTATTTTCTTTTACTTATTTTTACAAATATTATGCTTCATTCAACAATTTTTAAAAATTCAGACTTATTAACAATTGCACGGGAATGGATTGGACCTATTCCGCGCAGGGGGGCATCAAAGTGGCAGCCAGCCAGCCTGTTATTGTTATCGGTCTTTTTATTCTTTATACCGGTTCATTCCACTGCCGACACAACGAACTCAGACCTGCGGGTTATTCCTTATCCCCGCCAGGTGTCTGCAACCGGCAATGATTTTGTGTTCACTACTCATCTCAGCATCGTACTGGACAAAAACCATTCTGATGCGGATGCATTTACGGCTATGGAATTAATTCGCGACCTGAAAAAGGAGTTTAACATAGCTGCAGTCGTTCATAAGGTGCCAGGAACGCATTCCATTATTCTTACCCGTCGGAAAAAAATTGCACAAACAGGAAGCCAGGGATACAGCCTTATCACGGATAAAAATGAGATAAGGATTGCTGCCAATAGCGAACAGGGATTGTTTTACGGAACACAAACATTACTGCAACTCATCCGGAAAACCGGTAACGGTTATAAGGTTGCAGGTATAAACTTAGTGGACTGGCCGGATATACGCGAACGGGCAGTGCATTATGATACAAAGCACCATCAGGACAAGCTTTCTTATGTCAAAAGTTTTATCAAAGACCTGGCCCGGTACAAGATCAACATATTGTTGTGGGAATGGGAAGATAAGTTTGCTTATCCCAGTCATCCTGAGATAGGTGCGCCGGGAGCATTTACGCCGGATGAGATCCGTGAGCTGACCCGGTATGCGCGGCAGTATTATATACAACTTGCTCCCCTGGTGCAGGGACTGGGACATTCGAGCTTTATCTTAAAATGGCCGCAGTTTGCGCATCTGCGTGAAATTCCGGCATCCAATTTTGAATTCTGTCCGTTAAAAGATAGCGCCTATCACCTGCTTTTTGATCTTTGGAGCGATGCCATGAAAGCAACCGAAGGTTCCCAATATATTCACATCGGATCGGATGAGACCTACGAGCTTGGAGCCTGCGAACAATGCAGGAAAAAAGCCGAAGTGATCGGGAAAAAGGGACTGTATCATTTATTCAGTGATAAAGCCGCCCGGTTTATCCTTTCCAAAGGCAGAACCCCCATGATATGGGAGACACCTATGGCCTGGAAACTGAATAATGCCGGCGCAATACCGGTTCAACCCAATAAAGGTTTGGTTCTAACGGAAGATGATACCGACCGGGAAAAAATGATCGACAATGCCCGGGCAGCAAAAAAAATGGGATATAAAGTATTCTTTTACGATCCCAATCCGGGGATAGAGCCATTGTTCCTACCTTATTTTTTCACGATCACTCCACAGGGAAAAGGAATCGGTAGTCTTGAAGATTCCCATCAGGCATTGACAAAAGCGGCAATGTCGGGCGTATATGATGGGATGGTGCGTACTTCATGGGATGATGCAGGTTTGCATAACCAGATGTGGATGCTTTCTTTTGTTACAGCCGCCCAATATGCATGGAACGGAAGTGCCCCTGAACTGGAGCAGTTTAAACAAGATTTTTTTAGCAGCTACTATGGACAACAATCCTACCAGGTGGAAGAATTGTTTTACCTGCTGAATGAAGCAGCTTATTATTACTGGGAAACATTTGAAAGAAAAGTTTGGCATTGGGGTGAAATAGGGAAAACCTTTATGCCTGACCTTCCGAGGGGAGACGCTTTAGAGTATGATCCATACTGGAATAAGCAGCATAAGAAGATGATAGAATATTCTGCTGACATGCTACGAAAAGCAGACCGGGCATTAGCCATTATTGACAGCAACAGGCTCCGGGGCGTTAGGAATGATTATGATTTCGACCTGTTTGAATCTGTGATACGGCTGGTGCAACATACCGCAATGACTTATGCCGATCTGTCTAATGTGGAGTATTGTATCAAGGAAGCAAACAGGCTGACTTTTATTGATAAGGACAGTGCCTGTAATTACCTGGAGAGGGCAGGAAAGATAGTTGAACACTGCCTGCAAAGACGGGAAGAGGTATTCTCCGGCCTGGTTAATGTATGGGAAAAAACCAGGCTGCCTAAAGGAATGTCGCTACCGGGAAAAGCTTATTTCTTCCAGCAGGACAGAACCAGGCACTTTGCCAATCGCCTGCCCGATATGACCTACCTGATATATGATGAACAAAAACTGGATATGGTCGGATGGCTGGAAAAATTGAAAAGTTATATAGACAACTATAAGAATCAGGCATTCCGGTAATATCTATTTAAAATATTCCATTTCAATTGTATACTATGATCAAGAATTTGAATATGGCCTTTCTCCTGGGCGTCGTCCTGCTCGCCTGTGCAAGACCGAAAGAAGATTCTCCTTCCCCGCAAATATGTAATGCGCCTTCCGGGTTGTCGTCATCTTCAATCACTGCCTCCGGCGCAGTAGTAAGTTGGTCATCAGTATCGAATGCAATATCTTATGATATACAATATAAAGTATCGTCTTCCAATACATGGACTGATGCTGTAAAAGAAACAAGTTCCCTGTCTGTTAACCTGTCCGGATTGTTGGCATCAACATCTTACAACTGGCGGGTAAAGTCTAATTGTGCCTCCGGTGCCAGTAGTTTTTCCTCTGAAGAATTTACTACCATACCCCGGGCTATTATTGACGAAAACGGTATCGCATCGCAATATCCCGGAGATGAAAATATCGGGAATGATCCTGATGTATTATACGTAGAGCAGTTCAATGACGGCATGGAAAATATCCTCAGCCGTTACGACGACAAGCTTAATGTAGAAGGTATGTCGCTGGAGAGTGATGTTCCTGCAGGAAGTACAAACGCCAAATCAATTAAGATGACAAGCATTACCGGAGGAGTGACCGGTGGGGGTCATTTATATAAGGAGTTTAAACCAGGGTTCGAAGACGTGGTATATGTAAGATATTATGTAAAGTATCCCTCTTCTTCTAAAAATTATTTTCATCATGAATCGGTCTGGTTTGGCGGGTACAATCCTTCTATACCCTGGCCTTATCCGCGGGCTGGTACCTGTGGCTTATCTGATGAAAGATTAAGTATTTGCTGCGAGCCGATTTGGCAGAATACTGACCCGCCGGGGATGGACTCCTACATATATTGGGGTGATATGAAAATGGATGCGGGAGGCAAATGCTGGGGAAATGTAATGATCACCGAAGGTGCTCGCGCTTTTGGACAGCCTGCTGCAACAGGTCAATATCCGGTCGTAAAATTTGACGAATGGATGTGTGTTGAAGTAATGGTAAAGTTGAACAACCCTGTTAATGAATATAATGGAGAACTTGCTATTTGGGTAGATGGGGTGAAGGCCGGTCATTGGGGCCCTGGTTTCCCCAACGGAAGCTGGAATAGAGACAAATGGTATAATAACCCTGTTGATCCGCCTTTTCAGGGGTTCAGATGGAGAACAAATGATAAGGTTAACATCAACTGGCTGTGGTTTGAATATTATCATGAGAATCCGGCCGCTCCTTCCAGCCATATTAAATTTGCGAACCTGGTAATGGCCAAAAAATATATAGGGCCAATAAAACCCTGATAAAAATGATGATGCACCGATACTCCTGATTGTAAAAAAGAATAAGTAAAAGATAAAATGATAAGCAAAATCTTTGCGGCAACTGCAATATGGTTTTTTATTGCAGGTTGTACTGCGGATGGTTCGTATCAGAAAGTGCCTGTGGATAATCCTGGGTTTATTCCGAATACCCTGTTCATTAACTATAGTGATTCATCGTATCCTCACTTTAACGCGCTAAAAGAAAAATACAGGCTGGATACGGTTTTTCATGATGAGAAAGATGAGTTCAAACGTATTTTATTATTAAGGCATTGGTTGAAAAAAAACGTGCCGCTTACCCCGGATGGAATTGTACATCATGTGGGAGAGCCTACTGCCGAAAATATCCTGGATCAGGCATTGAAAGGCAACGGGTACCACTGCGCTTATTTTATGGTGATTCACACGGAAATAATGAATGCCTGCGGTTATGTAGCAAGAGTGATAAATACCGATGAAGGGGAATTGAATCTGCCACAACAAATAGCTCATCATGGTACCAATGAGGTGTGGAGCAATACTTACCACAAGTGGTTTTTCTCCGATGCCATGTTCGACTGTCATTTTGAAAAGAACGGTATCCCCTTGTCCGCTTTGGAAATACGGGATGAATATTTAATGAACGAGGCAGCGGATGTAAAGATGATGTATGGCCCCGACAGGAAACCTGTTGATGTATATCCGGATAAAAATAACAGAACCACGGCAATATTCACCCGGGTATTTACCTGGATAGCATGGTTTAAGCAAAGTGATATTTATAGTAACTGGGATAATGGTATCAGCTATCTCATTATGTACGATGATGAATATTTCAAAGATCATAAATGGATCAGGGTAGATGGAAAGCCGCATTGGGCCTATGGAACGAAGTACCTTATTTTAACCGGTGATAGAAAACCATTGTACTGGACGCCCAATACCATCGCTTCTGAGGTAAGCATAACCGGCAGTAAAGCGAAAATACGCTTGCATTCCATCACTCCTTTTTTTGAAACGTATCAAATGAAATATACACCAGGTGGTAAGTGGAAAGATATTCCGGGTACATTGGAAGTAGCGCTGGATAAGCCTGGAAACGAGATGGTATTCCGCACCGTTAATCAGGGGGGTGTTACCGGAGCGGAACATACAGTGATAATAAAGCGATAATCCTTTAGGGAATTTATCATCAAATTTATCCCATGATCAGACGATGTATTTTATATCTATGGATAATGATAGCGTGTTCTCTCAATGCAACTGCACAAAGTAACGGCATAAACGGGCCGCATGGTATTGCGCCTGCCACCGTGAACGTAGGACCAACCAACCTGCCAGGGAAGTATTTCCGGTTAATGGAAGAGGGATGCAGGTTGGTAGAAGAGCGGATAGATGCTGAACCTGATGTTACACTGGCAAATATAGAAACTGATCCGGAATGGCGTCATTTTCCTTATTCTATTATGGCTTCGTCGGTATTATATGCCAAAAAAAATCCAGCAAACAAACAATATCGTAATCCGAAAATGCTTGCGCTATCACTACGTATCGGTGATCTGCTTGCCAATGAAAATGAAAAAGGTCAATTTGCAGACCGCCTGGGCGCCAACTGGGATACCTATATGTGGCTGGAGGCATATCGCTTACTGGAAGAAGAACTCGGGGAGGAAAGAAAACACAGATGGAAAAGAGAAATCATCAAATTATTGAATCCCTATGAAGCGTATTGCGTATCCTTGGCAAAAACGGCGCGGTATAATGTTCCCTTTTTAAATACCTCTCCCAATCACTTCTCAATTTATGCCTCCGAGCTATTTCTCGCCGGCAGGATTTTTGGCATCAAACACTGGGAGAAAATCGGTGCTGAAGTGATGCACCGGTACGTCACGGAAGAAATTTCACCTGATGGATTTTGGGGAGAACATCACCATTTACTGCCTACTTCTGGATATAACTATCTTACCGTAAGCAGTGTAGCCTTGTATTGGGAACACAGTAAAGACCCTGCTGCACTGAAGGCCTTACGAAAAGCCACGAACTTCCATCAATATTATACCTATCCGGATGGTACACCGGTTGAGGTGATCAATGATCGGAACCGTTTTTGGGGCGTGAGTCCCTGGGGGCAGTTTGGGTTTTCAAATTTTCCTGACGGAAGACGATATGCAGCGTTTCTGGCTTCTTTTTTTACCCCTGAAAATATCCGGATGGATGTATTAGGGCGCCTTGCCCAGAATGCGCTCTACTATCATGAAGGGCGGCTTGAATCTATACCGCAGGATCACGCGGCTTATCATCATAAAATGAGTATAGACGCCGGGATAAGAAAAACCCAGCCCTGGGTGGCAGCCTATTCCGCCCTAATGAGCACCCAGGCTGTTAATAATACTTTTTTCCTGGACCGCCAGGGGTACCTCAGCATTTTCCATGAGAAAAAAGGTCTTGTTATTACGGGAGCGAATTCCAAAAGACAGCCGGAACTGGCAACGTTTATGGAACAGCTTTCAGGAGCGGTATATCATTTGCCGATAAATGCACGGCTGCAAATGAATGATAGTATCGACAGGATTTCACTGGCGTACAATACTTTTTTTTCAGATATTGAAATACTGAAACCTTCTGAACAAAAAATAGAATTCAGGGTAGTTGTGCATGGCAAGGGAACACCTGCCGAAGAGGCAGGGCTGAATTTTCAGTTATGCCTCAAACCAGGTGAAGTGCTGGAAACCGCTGCCGGCGGAAAATACGTTCTGGACAAAACTCCTGTAGAACTTTCTCCAAAAGATATAGGTGGCTGGCTGAGAAATAACGGATGGACATTACAGGTGGATCCGAATGCCAGCCTGGTATGGCCGGTTTATCCCCATAATCCTTATGCAGACAAGCCTGAAAATAGCCTCGAAAAAGCGGTAGGCGTTCTCACTATTCCATTACTCTTGAGGGAGGATCCGAAGTATTATGTACGTGTAAAAGAAAAAACCTTTTTCTTTTCTCTGAGTATTGAATAACAGAAAATAAGAGAATACAGAGCAGGTTGACAACATCATTTCGGGAGAGCGTCCTTAGGCTGGTTCATGTTTTTTCTGACTGCTTCCACTTCTTTCCCGGTAACCTCATTGCTGTTGTTATTGAATTTCGCTCTCACATAAGTAAGGATTTTTGCAATTTCCTCGTCCTCCAGGAAACTGAACGAGGGCATGGGTTGAGTGTAAGGCGATTTTGTGGTAGCACCCTGATCTGTTAACCCCCGCAAAACAACGGACACAAGTATTTTTGTATTCCCATTCACGATATTACTTTTCTTAAGTGGTGGAAAATCCTGATTGATGCCTTCGCCGTTCTCTTTGTGACAGGAAGCACAATAGCTGGTATAAAGAGAACTTCCCCGATTGGTTAATGACGGCGGAATATTCAGTGTGTCGGATGATCTGTTGCTGCTGAGACCATAGCTTTTCTTTCCTTTTCCTGCTATACGGATAATCCGGTCGTCCGGTTCTTTCGGGAAACCTTCTCCCGGGTTCCAGTCTCTGTTACTGGTAGAGAGATAGATATCTCCTGAAGGAGAAACACATACATCTCTTAGTCTTCCGTAGATATGATCCAAAAAAACTCTTTCAACCGCAATCATTCTTCCTGAGGCATCCGGTTTTAGCACGTGCAGGCTGCTGTTTTTTAAAGTAGTCAGCAGCAGTGTATTCTCCCACTCTGGTATAGCTTTTGAGTAATAATAGTCGAGTCCTGCAGGTGCAATGCAGGGCGTCCAGGATTTTATGGGGTTGGTGAAAGATATCGAATCACAATACATTTTTTCTTCTTCCCGGTCACAGTGCCCCTGTATAATAGGCCAACCATAGTTCTTTCCCTTTTCTATCCTGTTTATTTCATCGTCCGTTGCATCTCCGTGTTCGGAGCTGAAAAGCATGCCTTCGGGGCTATAAACCAAGCCCTGTACATTTCTGTGGCCCAACGACCATACCGGGTTTCCGGGAAACGGGTTGTCATCAGGAACAGTGCCGTCAATGTTTATCCTCAATATTTTCCCGTTGAGAGAGTATATGTTTTGCGCATTTCTGCCGTCAAGTGCATCCCCTGTTGACATTATCAGCTTTTTGTCGGGAGTTATTGTAATCCGGGAGCCATTGTGCCCGGTATTGCCGGGTATGTTATCCAGTAATACCAGCGGAGCCACCAGGCTGTCTTTTAAATAGGTATATCGTATTACCCTGCAATACCTGCTACTATCCTTTAAAAAAGTATGGACAAAAAAGACAAATGGGTGCTGATCAAAATCAGGATATATTGCCATTCCCAGTAGTCCCAGCGTTCTTTCCTTATAAACACCGGGAACATTCAGTAAAACTTTCTTGTGCCCGGTTCCGGGGTTGATTTTGCTTACCACCCCCTTTTGTTCTGTTATCCATATTTGATCGTCTGGCCCCCAGGCTATTTCCCAGGGCACTTCCAGGCCTGTTGCAACAGTGGTGATCTCCAGTACCGTAGAGTCCAGCAGCAACTTCATATCAACAGGTGCATCATTTTGATGAGGGGTATGGCAGCCTGCGGAAACGCAAAAGCTGGCCATAACGAATAGGTAAAACCGCATTTCAAGCTTATTGAATATATTAATAAGAAGATTTGGTCAGCTTAAAACGGCTGATAAAATAGTGTATAATATTTTCTTTACCTTTCCAGTGTATATATAATAAAAGTTTTTGTAAATTTATATAAATAAAATAAAAGAAAATTAATTACTTTCGAATCCTGTAATTTTATTCAAACAGTTATGGAAAGAAGAACATTTGTAAAGAATACAGCGTTTGCTGCCGCTGCTTTAGGAGTGGGTCCTTTGCAGCCTCTTGCATTTACTGGCAACAATAAAGTAAGGCTTGTCTTAATTGGAACGGGCTTAAGGGGGCAGGCCCACCTGGAAAATGTCCTTCGCAGGGATGATACGGAAGTGATAGCCATTTGTGATATTGATGAGCGTATGCTTGATATGACAGCCGGTATTATTAAAAAGTCCGGGAAGAAAATGCCACAGGTTTTTAAGGGAGACCCCTATGCGTACAGGAAAATGCTTGAATTGAAGAATATTGATGCGGTGCTTATCGTAACGCCATGGGAGTGGCATACACCTATGATTGTAGATGTTTTGCAGGCTGGCATCAAGTATATTGCTACAGAAGTAGTATTGGGTATTACCACAGATGATCATTGGAAGGTGGTTCGTGAAGTAGAAAGGCAGAAGGCCCAGGTAATGATGCTGGAAAATGCCTGTTATTTCAGGGATGTACTTGCTGTACTGAACATGGTACGGAAAAATATTTTTGGTGAGATCATTCATTTGCAGGCCGGATACCAGCATGATCTGCGGGGTGTTAAATTTAATAACGGTATAGATCCGTACGACAGTGGTGCTGAATTTGGCGAAAAAGGATTTTCAGAGGCAAGATGGCGGACCAATCATTCAGTACACCGAAATGGCGATTTGTATCCCACACATGGAATAGGTCCTATTGCCACCATGATCAATATCAATCATGGCAATCGTTTTCTTTCGTTGAATGCTTTTGCCTCTAAAGCAAGGGGGTTGCATGAATATATTGTAAGCAAAGGGGGTGCCGGCCATTCAAACACTAAAGTACAGTTTAAATTGGGCGATGTGGTAACCACCCAGATAAAGTGTGCAAACGGAGAAACCATATTATTACAGCACGATACGAACTTACCCAGACCCTATTCTCTTGGTTTTCGCGTTCAGGGAACAAAAGGTTTATGGATGCAGGTGAATCATGGTATTTATGTAGAAGGACAATCGGCAAAAAAACATGAATGGGATGACGAAAAAATATGGCTGGAAAAATATGATCACCCGTTATGGAAAAGGTGGGGTACGGAAGATAATGAAAAAGCAGCAGGGCATGGAGGTATTGATTTTTTTGTACTTCATGCATTTATTGAAGCGGTGAAGCGTGGTGCTCCAACACCGCTAGACGTGTATGACGCGGCTGCATGGAGTGTTATTACTCCTTTAAGTGAGCAAAGTATTGAGCTGGGGAATGAAACAGTAGAATTCCCGGATTTCACCAACGGGCAATGGATGTACCGTAAGCCCAAGTTTTGCCTGAATGATGAATATTGACGCCGGATAGCATCCCACGCGGTGAGTGAAGTGGATGTTTCTTTGCTATATCAGTGTGTTAGTTATTTGATACAGTGCTGATAGCGAAAGCCTGTATTTGGCCGTTATTCAAAATCCTGCTGATAACGGCGTTGCAGCGCCCGGGGATCATTTTTTACTACATATATCTTGCCTCTTAGCTTTTTAACTTCTCCCGGTTGAAGCCCGCCTATGCGGGGGTCGCTGTGAATGCAAACAAATATTCCCTGGAAGAGTTCCTGGTAATGATCCCATGCAGTAGCCATTATATAGTTATCATCATCAGAAAAACAGCCAATCAATCCGTTTGACGGCTGATCGGGACTAATGGGACGGGGGTTAACGTCGTTTAAATTAATACCGGGCGGTACATAGGTTTGTCCGCCTTTATAGTAGCCATTGTGTGTCCTCCTGGTTTTATCTAATGTTGTCAGTCCGTTTTTTGTAAAGATGAAGCACCTCGAGATGTAATCATCCTGTTCCCGGTTGGTGAATTGATTCACCCGGATACAAGGCTGAAACCAGTCTATGCCTTCTGGTTGGTTGCCTTTATTAGTGATCACAAGATTTATTTCCACTTCATCACTACCGGCACGGATATCGTGCAGTACTTCAATATCAGGCTGCACAACTGATCTTAGCTTAAGGTATTTTCCACTCCGATCTGATAAAACCAATTCTGTTTTATGCGGAATAGTGGTTGAGTCCCATGCCCTGTTTGTTGAACCGGTTTTACAAAAAGCCTCTATGTATAAAATATCCATTGTTTTGCCGGGAAGGTTTTCTCCTGATATTGTTAGTATATTGTTTTTCCATTGCAGTTGGAGTCCATGAGGGTGGTTATCTTTTTTTCCGGAGGGAATTCCGGATGGTTTAACGAAGCTTATAGCAGAAAAAATGCATACCACCAGGGTTAACTTTCCGGCTAAGCTGGTATTGTAACCAATATCTGTTATCATTACTTTACGCTTGTATTGAATAAAAATCTATTTTAATGAAATGTTTACTAAAGGTTTCTGCCTGGTAATATACAGAACAATATCTCCGCTCACCGGCGCGACAAGTTCCTGTTTTCCTCCGCCTCTTATTTTTTTCCCTTTAATAATGGATCCATCAACAGGGTTCAGCCATTGTACGCTTAACCTTCCTGCTGTGTTTGAAAGATCAATGGTTACTTTACCGCCATCAGGCAAATAAGCCAGGTATGCAGTGCCCGGATCAGCAAGGCAATAAGTGGATGACGACAACTCATTATGTGGTATCATGGTTACCAGGTTTATCTGGTTGGCAACTTTCAGCGTCAACCCCATTGCCCGTCTCGCATTGTCAAACTGAACCTGAGTGCCTCCCCATGTTGCGCTGGAATCGTATTCAACGTAAGGGTCCATATAATTCGGTTGTAGCCCTCTTAAAAAGCTTTTCCATACCCATTTACTATCTCCACCAATTCCCCAGAGATGATCGGTGTCTACGAGTATTGCTTTTTCTCCTGTGGCGGCTGGCGGATCAGTCATATATATGCAGGAGGTATCTGAATTCCAGCCAGGGCAAATCCAGTCTGCATCACTTTTAAAAAGCCTTTCAGTGTCATCTCCCTTAACGTATCCTCCGTCTGAGCTCATTCCAACAAGGTGTTGCTTTGGCATTTTTGCTTCCTGTTCCTTGACCAGCCTGATCAGATGATACTGCCATTCCGTTGTTTCAGGGCCACTTTCGCAGGCAATTTCATATAGCACATTGTCAAATTCATTAACTGTTTCAATTACCTTTTTTACATATTCATCCTGTAGCGCTGTAATAGCAGGAACCAGAAGGGTACGGCTTTCAATAGCATATCCATCTCCATTGGGGTCTCCGTCAATGCCATTAATATTATTCTCTTTCTTATAAAACGTTGGGCCGGTTAGTTTTCCGGAATGACCAAAAAAAACGACCGCTACATATATTCCCCTGTCATTGGCAGCGCTTACTCTGGACCTTAAACGGTCGAAGTAAATCTGGTTGAATCTGCTGAGATCATATTTAATTTGCGTGTCGCTGGTATTGTCTGGCTCTGAACGAAGATAGATTGCTGGGGTTACCTCGCTGAAAACAAATCCATCATTTTCAACCGCCCACAGTCTTGTGAAATTATGGCCATGCGCCGAAATAAAATCTAAAAACGCGTTGTCTTCAGGCGTCTGCTTGCCGGACGGTCCCCTGCCATCCACTACACTTAACCAGGTATGCGACCCGGTAAGATAAATAATCCCGCCGGATTGATCGGTGAAGTACCGGGGGTTATCCGGGTGTATCCTCAGCGGGCTCTTTATCTGATGTAATTCTTTCTTGTGAGTTTTCTGTACGGGCGGAGGAATTATTTTTATATTCTTATTGGAGACCTGTCCCATTGTTCGCGCTGATGAAAGCAGTGTAAAGAAGAAGAAAAAATACGCAATGAATTTCATTGTAATGAATTTTAGAAGGTTACAGTTTTGATCGTTTAATTATTATTTACTATCAATTTTTCTTTTATCCGGCTATATCTGCTACACACCGGGTTCATTATTGGGGTAAAAGGGCACTTTAAATTTCTTGTCAATTGGCTGTTTCTTTTGTTGGGGTACATTGAACTCTATCCTTGTAAATAGCTGAAAAATTATTTTCTTTTTCTTTCAAAAGTAAGAAATTTTTAAAATAAATTTACTTAAACTTTCTTTTTATTCTTTTTTATCTTTAATTTTGAGGATAATCCTTTCATACAATAATTATGAAACGCAGCCCATGGCTATTATTTGCACTCTTAACCACTGTTTTCTGGGGAATTTGGGGAGCGCTGAGTGAATTTCCCGAAAAAAACGGCTTTCCTGCCACCTTAGGCTATGTAGTGTGGGCAATTACTATGCTGGTTCCTGCTATAATAGCTTTAAAAATCATCAATTGGAGACCTGGTGGAAACAGGAAAGTTTTATTATACGGGTTGCTTATCGGGTTATTTGGGGGTGGGGGACAACTTATTTTGTTTCAGGCTTTAAAGATGGGACCAGCTTACTTAGTGTTTCCGTTGGTATCTTTATCACCAATAGTAACAGTTCTTCTTTCTTTTATTTTTCTAAAAGAAAAAGCATCGACCAGGGCCAGGTTCGGGATCATAATTGCGCTGATTGCCATTCCTTTACTTTCTTATCAGCAACCTGTTAATGGGCAGGATCCTGATTTTTTGTGGATTATACTTGCATTAACTGTTTTTGTATTGTGGGGCATACAGGCATATTTTATGAAAGTAGCCAATCAGCATGCCAGGGCGGAAAGTATCATATTTTATATGACAATACCCTGTATCGCCCTTATTCCTTTTGCCATCTTTTTAACTGATTTTACCCGGGAGATTAACTGGGGAAGTAAGATAGTGGCTGCTACAGCAACTATTCAAATGCTCAATTCCATAGGAGTATTATTTCTTGTATATGCATTTCGATTTGGAAAAGCCATCATAGTAAGCCCTCTTACCAATACGGGGGCTCCTATAATTACAATTGTAATATCACTCCTTATTTACAATGTCATCCCGCATCCATTAATATTAGCAGGAATGATATTGGCTTTAATAGCAATGTTCCTGTTAGTAGATTGAATGAAAGGTTATCAACAGCTCTTGGGGAGGGCTTTTAGTATGAAAAATGAAAGATAAAGTAAATACCCGGACAAAAAACAGAAGTATGATGAAAGATGCTGATTTCCTGTATAATAATTCCAACGGTACCATAGAGGGGCATTTATTCAGGGAAATACATGGCCAGCCGGTATTGTGGGAGGAAACCTATAAGGCTGTTTGTGAAAAGAGAGATCATTTATCCGTTTTTTTGAGTAAAATATTTAAAATCAGCGATCTTCAAATTGTCCTCTCTGGCGCAGGTTCCTCTGCCTTTATTGGAGAAATTTTGCAACAACCTTTCTATAATAATACGAGGATATCTACAACCGTGGTGCCCACTACCGACCTGGTTACTCATCCTAAAGGGTTGTTTAAGAAATCGATTCCAACATTGCTCATCTCGTTTGCACGTTCCGGCGACAGCCCGGAAAGCGTTGCGACTTTTGATTTGGCAGAAAGAATGCATGATGTGATTTATCACCTTATTATAACATGTAACCCCGAAGGAAACCTGGCCAAGAAAGCATATAATAAAGACAATGCCTATGTTTTTGTACTTCCGGAAGAATCTAATGATCAGGCATTGGCTATGACAGGCTCTTTTACTTCCATGTGTTTGGCAGGGCTGTTAATTTCAGATATAGGCAATAACAATACCAATCTGCATAGCGTTGAGAAGCTGAAAAACTATGGCGATCTTATACTGAAAAAATACGCTAGCGAATTGAAACAGGTTGCGGCATTGGCATTTAAACACATTATTTTTCTTGGGTCAGGAGGGTTAAAAGGTGCGGCTAAGGAATCGCATTTAAAACTGCTTGAGATGACAGATGGACGGGTTACTTGTCAATATGATTCTTTCCTTGGCTTTAGGCATGGACCACGTGCGGGAATTGATGATTCGACATTGCTTGTGTATTTATTCTCAGGTGATCCATATGTTTATAACTACGAAGTTGATCTGGTTAAATCTATCAGACAAACTGAAAGTTTCCTTTTCAGTATCGGGGTTGGACAGTGCATCAACAAGGCTGAAGATATGGGATTAAACCTTACCATTAATCTTGGTGTTGAAGAAGAAAAAATTCCTGACGATTATTTTGCCGTTTGCAGTGTATTGCCGGCACAGATCATGGCATTTTACAAATCACTCGAACTTGGGCTGCCTCCTGATTCGCCTTCACAAAAAGGAGGAATAAACAGGATTGTACAGGGTGTAAGTATTTATCCCTACTAATAATTTCAGTAATTCATCCGTCTGTATGATTCATGTGGTTACAGAAATGTGTTACGAATGAACGAATATAATTAAATTCATAAATGAAAATAAATCACAACCCAAAGTTTGATGTAATAGTAGTAGGCGAATTAAATATTGATCTGATCCTGAATCAGGTTCATTCTTTTCCTGAAATAGGAAAAGAAAAATTTTCGGATGCTATGACGCTCGCTTTAGGCAGCTCATCGGCCATTTTTGCCAGTAATCTAAGCTCGTTGGGGTTGAAGGTGGCGTTTATCGGTAAAATAGGTGATGATATTTTCGGGCGATTTTGTAAAGAGCAACTTGAAGTTAAAGGCGTCGATACTTCAATGATCATGATAGATAATAACATGCAAACAGGCGCCACTATAGTGCTTAATTTCGGAGAAGACCGGGCAAATATTACTCACCAGGGGGTAATGAAATTAATGAGTGTAGATGACATTACCGGTAAAATGCTGTCACAGGGTAAACACCTTCATTTCTCATCGTATTTCTTTCAACCAGGGTTCAGGAATGGACTTAATGTCTTGTTTCAGAAAGCAAAAGAAATAGGACTTACCACGTCGTTAGATATACAATGGGATCCGATGGAAAGATGGGATTTCGATTTCGGGCAGGTATTACCATTGGTGGACGTATTCATGCCAAATGAAAATGAGTTATTGCACCTTACGGGTCAATCTTCGATTGAAGAAGCAATTAAAATGATTGCTAGCAGTGGTTGCATTATTGTTGTTAAAAGAGGGACTAAAGGTTCTTTATTAAGCTTTAGAAAAGATATCGTGCCCTGTGCTGCCTTTGTAAATAATGACGTGGTTGATGCCATAGGGGCCGGAGACAGCTTTAATGCAGGATTTATATTCAGCTATCTTAAAAACCGGCCTCTTACTGAATGTCAGACATTCGCCAATCTTATGGGAGCCATTTCAACAATGGAGCCAGGGGGTACTACAGCCTTTGTCAATTACGGGCAGATTATGAAAATAGCTAGGGAAAGGTTTGGATATGCAGAATAGTATACATATGCCATTGCAGCAGAAGCTAAAGGAACTTCAGCATGCTAAACAAGCGCTACTGGCGACTAATTTTTATAATTTCGAAACATTAGATGGAATTTTAAAGGCTGCCTTTTCAGAGGGAAAGTCTGTAATATTACAATTAACCAAAGGTTCAATAGAATATTTAGGGTTGCCAGTCGCGATGAAACTGGCCAGGGCCATGTTGAAACTATATGGTGTAGAAGGGTGGGTTCATCTTGATCATGGAGATTCGTATGAACTGGTTGCAGCGTGCCTGGACGAAGGATTTGATTCTGTTATGATTGATGCCAGCGAAAAGTCATTCAGCGAAAATGTAAGAATTACCAGGCGTGTTGTAACACTGGCGAAACAATATGGTGCTAATGTGGAAGCAGAACTTGGATATATTGCGAAGCTTGGACAAAAAAACTCCGAACTGGGTTACACCGAGCCAACCGAAGCAAAACTTTTCGTAGAAGAAACGGGAGTTGATGCACTCGCTGTGGCGATTGGGTCGGCGCATGGCTTTTATAAAGCTGAACCTAAGCTGGATATTGGAAGGCTTGCAGAAATCAACCGGGAAACTGAAGCTGTGCTTGTGTTGCATGGTGCATCCGGTATCCCTGGGGATCTGCTCAGACAAGCGATACAAAACGGTATTTGTAAAATTAACCTGGCAACGGAAATAAAGGATACTTTTATGCAGACACTCAGGGATAGTTTGCAGAGCAATATGGAAATTGATCTGAGGCGGGTGTTCCCTTTTGCGACAAATGCCGTTGCAAAGCTTGTTCAAAATAAGATCCGGGATATAGAGTTGAAAAAATCCTGACAAAACTACATGTAAAATGAAAAGAATACGGGTATCGTTTTTTTATATTGCTGTGCTGGTAGTGGTAACTAAATCAGCATGTACATCTGCAAAAGAAGACTATTACACACTTGAGGACTTCACCAGGGTAAAAAAGATAGATGCACATGTTCATATTCATACCACGGAAAAGTATCTTATTGATCAGGCAAAAAAGAATAATTTTAAACTGATAAGTTTGAATTGTGAAGTCCCCGGTTATCCGCCTATTGACAGTCAGCAATATTATATGATACAACAACGGATCGACGACCCTCAGGATGTATACTATTTGACTACGTTTGAAACCGCTACGAGGGAAGAAGCCGGTTGGGAAGAGCGTCAGTTGGCTTATTTAAAAAATTCCTTTGCTAATGGCGCTATTGGCATTAAAGTATGGAAAAACATAGGCATGACGATAAAAGACAGGGACAGCGGTTTTATTATGATAAACGATCCGATGTTTGATGGCATATTTAACTACATGGAGACAAATAAAATGCCGGTTTGCGGGCATATAGGAGAGCCCAAAGCCTGCTGGTTGCCATTTGACGAGATGACAACCAATAACGACCGGTTTTATTTTAAGGAACATCCCGAGTATTACATGTTCCTTCATCCGGAATATCCTTCTTATGAGGCACAAATACAATCAAGAGACCATTTGCTTGAGAAACACCCGGATCTGAGATTTATAGGCGCTCATCTGGGTAGCCTGGAATGGAGTGTGGACGAAATGGCAAAACGGCTTGACAAGTACCCAAATATGACATTGGACTTCGCTGAAAGGGTGGGACATGTGCAATTTCAATGTATTGAGGACTGGCAGAAAGTGCACGATTTTTTTATTAAATACCAGGATCGGATCATTTACGGAACCGATCTTGAAGCTAACGAATCTGATGATCCGGATACCGTTAACAATGGAGCACGCGATCTTTGGTTGAGAGACTGGAGGTTCTTTACATCCGGCGACACACTTGAATCACCATTGGTTAATGGAAAGTTCAAAGGGCTAAAACTGTCCAGGTCTGTTATTGATAAGATATATTATAAAAATGCTGAGAAGCGGTACCTGAAAAAATAAAAAACTGATGCTGACTGACTATTTCATCTCAATCCGCCTCCGTTGGGAAAAGCTTGTTAAACAGCCCCTGATCACCGGAGTTTCACGGAAAAGATTGTGGGAGAACGTCTATGCTACCGGCTCTTCCTTTTTTCTAAAATGCAGGGCTGCTTGCATATGGCGACTGTTTGAAGTACGCAATATTGTTATATTTTCTTTTACAAAAGAAAAAATATTTTGCCAACAAGTAAAATTACTCCTAAATTAGTGTACGTACACGTTTTTTATATATTGGCTTTTTCAACGTTCAGGCAAAAAGAATTAATTTTAAAACAGATATTATATGAGCGATATAGAACAAATCTATCAGGACCTGCTGGAGCCTTCAGAGGCGTTGCTGACCGATATGGCAAAAATAAGGGGCGACATTCTGGTGCTGGGTGCCGGTGGAAAAATGGGCCCTGCATTGGCGATACTGGCAAAAAAAGCGATTGACAAAGCCGGCCTCTCAAAAAAGGTAATAGCCGCTTCTCGCTTTTCGGAACCGGGTTTGCAGCAGCAACTGGAGGCATCCGGTGTGGAGACCTGTGCTGCGGATTTACTGGAAGATAAAGAGCTGCAGGGTCTGCCTCCGGCGGAAAATGTGTTGTACCTGGCAGGCCAGAAATTCGGCACTACCGGAAAGGAATGGCTTACCTGGGCCATGAATGCTTACTTACCCGGGCGCGTGACATTACAATACAAGGAATCAAAAATAGTCGTATTTTCTACCGGTAACGTGTACCCGCTATCACCGGTGGCTCTCGGTGGATTGAGCGAGGAACAACCCGTGGGACCGGTAGGGGAGTACGCGCAATCCTGCCTGGGGCGGGAACGGTTGTTTCAATATGGCGCCTCCAGATACAATACGCCGCTTTTTATTTACCGCTTAAATTACGCGAATGACGTCAGCTATGGCGTATTGCTGGAGATTGCAAAGTCCGTGTACGAAGGAAGGGCAATTGACCTGCGTATGGGACATGTAAACGTGATCTGGCAGGGAGATGCCAATGAGATGGCTATCCGGGCTTTGCTGCATTGCGAAAATCCCGCAAAAATTGTCAATATCACGGGACCCGAGACCGTTTCAGTCCGGTGGATTGCAGGAGAGTTCGGCCGGCTGTTCGGGAAAACTCCGTCGTTTGTACATGAAGAACAACCGACTGCTTTATTAAGCAACGCCTCGGAATCATTCCGGTTATTTGGTTATCCCCGTGTGACACTGAAACAAATGATCGAATTGCTGGCAGCATGGATAAAAGAAGGCGGAAAGACGATCAATAAACCCACCCATTTCCAGGAACGGGAAGGGCAATTTTAAAATCTATAATTTAATTAACTATTATGCAAGCGCTCAATAGTGAAATAAATGCTGCTTTACAGCATGGTACGGTTATCCCAGCTCATCCTTTGGCTCTTACAGAGGACCTTCGGTTGGATGAGCAACGGCAGCGGCGGCTGACCCGTTATTATATTGCCAGTGGAGCAGGCGGTGTGGCGGTGGGGGTTCATACCACGCAATTTGAAATACGGCAGCCGGAGTACAATATGCTGGAGCCGGTGTTGAAGCTGGCAGCGGAAGAGATCAAAAAAGCCGGGTTGGAGCGTCCGTTTATAAAAGTGGCTGGTATTGTTGGCCCGGTAAATGCGGCTTTAAGGGAGGCGGAACTGGCAGCCCGTTACGGATACCATCTGGGTTTGGTAAGTATGGGTGGTTTGCAGCAGCTTACTGAAGCGGAGCTGATAAAACGGGTGGAGAAAATAGCGGAGATAATACCGGTATTCGGGTTTTACCTGCAGCCTGCTGTTGGCGGGCGTATTTTAAGTTATGAATTCTGGCGGGACTTTGCAGACATCCCGAATGTGCATGCCATAAAGGTGGCGGCGTTTAACCGTTACCAAACCCTGGATGTGGTAAGGGCGGTATGCAGCTCTTCACGGGCTAATGAGATAGCATTGTACACCGGCAATGACGATAATATTGTTGCTGACCTGATCACTCCCTACCGGTTTGATATAGACGGCAGGGAAGTGGAAAAAAGATTTGTGGGCGGCCTGCTGGGGCACTGGGCGGTATGGACTCAAAAATCTGTTGAGTTGTTTACGCGAATAAAGAAAAGCCTGGATAAAGGGAACGATAACTATGCAGAATGGTTGTCAGAAGGTATTTCGGTAACAGACATGAATGCGGTAATTTTTGACGTGAAATATAATTTTAAAGGTTGTATCGCAGGCATTCACGAAGTGCTGAGGCGGCAGGGCCTGCTGAAAGGTACCTGGTGCCTTAATCCCGGGGATGTATTATCACCGGGGCAGGCAGCCGAACTCGACCGGGTATGCAGCATGTATCCTCATCTCACGGATAATGAATTCGTACATTCGTTCCTGGAAAAAGAAAAGCAGTTGGTTTAACTTTTTATGAATATGCTGAAGAATGAAATACAGGGGCTTTCCAAAAACCTGTTTGAGGAGGTGCGTGGATGGCGTCGCAGCCTGCATGCCCATCCCGAGCTTTCTTTCCGGGAGTTCAACACCTCGAAGTTTATAAAAGCGGTTTTGGACAAACAGGGTATATCCTGGCAGGAAATGGGCGGTACGGGTATTGTGGCTATGATCGCAGGAGAATTACCCTCGGAGAGAGTGGTGGCCTTGCGTGCAGATATGGACGCGTTACCCATTACCGAACAGAATTCCACAGACTATATTTCACAAAACAAAGGGGTGATGCATGCCTGCGGGCATGATGCGCACACGGCTTCCTTATTGGGAGTGGCCACCATTCTTCAATCCGTGAAACATTGTTTCGGCGGCGTCATTAAGTTTATTTTTCAGCCCGGGGAGGAATGCCTGCCGGGCGGCGCTACCCTGATGATCAGGGATGGCGTTCTGGAAAACCCGGCGCCGGGGGCGGTGATCGGGCAGCATGTTATGCCTTCAATTCCCTGTGGTATGGTCGGTTTCAGAAGAGGCAAGCATATGGCATCGATGGATGAACTGAAGATAACGGTGACGGGTAGGGGAGGTCATGGCGCACAGCCACAGGACAATATTGACCCGGTACTGATCGCTTCCCATATCATTGTCGCGCTGCAACAGGTGGTCAGCAGGATGGCCAATCCGTTTATACCCACCGTTATTTCTTTCGGAAAATTCATAGCGGATGGCGCCATTAATGTCATTCCCGACCAGGTTTTTATCGAGGGCACTTTCCGGACTTTTGATGAAGACTGGAGAAATAAAGCGCACCGGGAAATGAAGAAGATAGCCAGAGGTACCGCAGAAAGCATGGGTGGTAAATGTGAGTTTACTATCAACAGGGGGTATCCTTTTTTATTCAATAATGAAGCGCTGACGGATGAACTGTCGGGATATGCTATTGAGTACCTGGGCAGGGACCGGGTACTGGACACCGATCAATGGATGGCATCAGAAGACTTTGCCTACTACTCGCAGTTGACGGATTCCTGCTTTTATTTGCTGGGCATTCGCAATGAGGAGGAAAACATAACCTCTTCCCTCCATACGGCTACTTTCAATATTGACGAAAATGCCCTGGAAACCAGCATGGGTTTAATGACCTGGCTGACATTGCGCCGGTTGGGCAACCAATAAATGGAAATAGTTCCGTTTTTGTTACGAATTCCAGGGTGGGTTCTGTAGCCGGTTTCCCGGAGAAACATAATATCAGGAACAGGATGGTGGCCGGATATGATTTAATTGAAGAAAACCCTCATTACCTAAAAAAAGGATGGATCGATTTTCTTATTTGCCACAACCCAGTTGAACAGGGATACCGGGGGTATTATAACCCAGTATCAGCACCTGGTATTGAAAAACGGGATAGATAAGACCTATTATATGCCCATTGATATTGTTTCCCGGGAAAATTGTGCCTATTACAGGAATTAATACGCAACTTTGATAATAATAAATACCAATGAAATACTTATTCGTTATTTCCTTTTTACTGTCGTCTGCAGTGGTGTCTGCCCAGGTGAACTATGAGGTATTTGCGCTGAAATATGCGATTCTAAAAGACCCTACACCGGTATCCAACTGGGCTGCTAATGCACCCGCTGAAGATAGTGTGCCGATAAGTTTTCATTTCTGGTTGTTAAAGGGCTCCCAGGGTAAAAAAATACTGGTGGACGCCGGTTGCAGAATGGATCTGCAGAATGCGGTTGATTTTGGTCTCACGGAATATGAAAGGCCTGATTCTGTTTTGTTGCGGTTAGGGATAGCCGCCCGCGAGATAACAGATATCATTATTTCCCACCCGCATTGGGATCATATTGATGGGTTGCCCTTATTTCCTGAGGCCGTAGTGTGGATGCAGAAAGAAGATTACAGTTACTATGTTACGGAAGCCTGGCAGGGGGAATCAAAACCGGGAGGCATTGCACCCAGGACGATTGAATATTTGCTGAAACTGAATATGGATGGCAGGTTGAAACTGGTAGAAGGAGACAATAAGGAGATCATCAGCGGGGTAACGGTTTATACCGGTTCCCGGCATACGTTTGACTCTCAATACGTGTTGGTGAATTCCGGTAAAGAACGGGTGGTGATTGCTTCTGACAACATCTGGATATATTATAATCTTCAAAAAATGCAACCCCCGCCATCTTATGGCACTATGGATGCCGCGGGGTATGTCAGGAACATGCAACGCATGAAAACACAGGCGACAAAGCCGGAGTTGATTTTGCCCGGTCACGACGACGCGATGTTCCGATTATTTCCGGGGGTGAATAAAAGGATTATCCGGATACTGTAGCCTTTTCCGGCGGTAAATATTTTATGTTTGTTTTTCAAAAAATATTATATTTAATCCTCTTTAATTTTCCAATCTTGTGACTGCCTGAAAGAAAGTTTCCACCGAAAATGGCCCCGGATCCGGGCGCTGTTTTAGTAGCTCCTGTGAGACCTGCGTAAGCATCTTAGTGTTTTCACGTCATAATACCCCAATCGATTGAGCTATGAATAAGTTTCTTTCCTCAGCATTAGTAATCCTGTTCATTGTTTCGTGCAATGCCGGTAAGGACACCGGAAAAGAGGAGCCGGCTCCCCTGCTCGATATGAAAACTTTTTTCCGGAATGGCGAGAAAGCCACGTTCCGGATATCACCGGATGGCAACTATTTTAGTTACAGGGCGGATTTTAATGGGAAGATGAACGTTTTTGTACAGAAGGCTACGGATACAACGGCTGTTCGTGTGACGAATGATACGTTGAGGAGTATCGGCACTTATTTCTGGAAAGGTGACAGGATAGTTTATATGCAGGATGTAGGAGGTGATGAGAATTTTCAGTTGTTTTCCGTAAAACCGGATGGAAGTGACCTGAAGGCGTTGACTCCTTTTGCCGGGGTAAGGACTGATATTATTGATGCTTTACATGAAATTCAGGGAAAGGAAAAAGAAATGATTGTGGGTATCAACAAGCGATCGAGAGAATATTTTGACCCCTACCTGATCAATATTGAAACTGGCGCACTGACACTTTTATATGATAACAGGGAGAATTATACCGGCTGGGCAACGGATAATACAGGCGCTATACGCCTTGCGTCCAAAACAGATGGTGTAAATGTTACGTGGTACTACCGGTCAGATGAAAAACAACCCTTTACCACGCTGATCACTACATCGTTCAAAGAAACCTTTTACATAGGCGCCTTTGACAGCGGGAATAAAAACATGTATGTACTGACAAATATGGGACGGGATAAAATAACGCTGGTAGAATATGATCCCGTGTCAAAAAAGGAAATAAAGGAAATATTCAGTACCCCGGACTATGATCTCGCTGAGCTTACCTATGATCGTAAAAGGCAGGTACTGGCGAGCGTTAGCTGGGAGGCGGAGAAAGAAAAAAGACATCTTTTTGATCCGGAGTGGAAGGCTGTTTATGACGGATTGTATAAAAAATTTGAAGGTTATCAGGCGAAGGTGATATCCTATAACGATGAAAGAACAAAAGCTGTTGTCTGGGCGGGTAGCGACAGGCTTCCGGGCAGGTATTATCTCTACGACTTTAAAACCGGGCAATTCAGGGAAGTTGCCAATCCTTTTCCCTGGATCAATGAGAAGCAAATGGCTCATATGCAACCTGTTTCGTACACTTCGAGAGATGGGCTGACAATTAACGGATACCTTACCCTGCCGCTTGCTGTGAAACCTGAAAACCTGCCTGTGGTGATCAATCCCCACGGCGGTCCCTGGGCAAGAGATGGGTGGTATTTCAACAACGAGATACAATTTCTTGCCAACCGGGGGTATGTGGTATTGCAGATGAATTTCAGGGGGAGTACCGGTTATGGCAGGAAGTTCTGGGAAGCAGGCTTTAAAGAATGGGGAAAGAAAATGCAGGACGATATTACGGACGGGGTGGCGTGGCTGATAAAGGAGGGTATTGCTGATCCACAACGCATTGCCATATATGGAGCCAGCTATGGCGGATATGCCACGTTGGCCGGTGTGGCTTTTACACCCGACTTATATGCTGCCGCGGTAGATTATGTAGGGGTAAGTAATATGTTTACTTTCATGAATACCATACCGCCTTACTGGAAGCCCTATCTTGAACAGTTACACGAAATGGTAGGCAATCCGGGCAATCCTGCAGACAGTAGCATGCTGGCGGACGTTTCTCCCGCATTACATGCGGATAAAATAAAAACACCCTTATTTATTGCACAGGGAGCCAACGATCCCAGGGTAAATATCGCGGAAAGCGACCAGATGGTGGAAGCGCTCAGGAGCCGGGGAGTAGAGGTAGAATATATGGTGAAGCACGACGAGGGACATGGCTTTTATAACCAGGACAATCAGTACGATTTTTATGAGGCCATGGAGAAGTTCCTGGAAAAACACCTAAAAGCCAAAAACTGATGTAACAGGGATATTTCCTGATCAATGTATTGCAGCAGGTGTTTTTTGTCCTTACTGTTTTTTTCTGTTATTTAGAGACAAATTTCAAATCTGTATGAAGACCCGAACACTTGCACTCGCGTTAAGTTTTGCCTGGCTGGCTTCCTGCTCCTCCGGAGCCGGAGAGATAACAGCCGATAATTTTGACTGGCTGGTGGGAGAATGGAATAGTACAAACGAAGAACCGGGAATGAGTACCAGCGAAACCTGGGTGAAACTGAATGACTCCACCTATGCAGCACATAGCTTCACTTTGCAGGGACAGGATACCATCTGGCAGGAAACCACCCGGCTTTCACCTGTTGATGGTCACTGGCATTTCCAGGTAACCCCCGTGGATAAACCGGAAACGACAAACTTCAGAATGATCAGTGCGGATAATGCGTCTTTTGCCTGTGAAAACAAGGCGAATGAGTTTCCCAAACTTATCAAATACCGGAAAAAAGGTGAGCAACTCCTGGCTGAAATTTCCGGAGGCGGTAATAAAGTGAAGTTTGTGTTTGGCAAAAAATAGTTTCTTTTCTTATTGTTCAATCCCACCTGATTGGTGATACATGGTTTTATTTTAAATATACCATTAAGGTATATTTTTTCATACAATACAAAATTATACCTGAAAGGTTATAGTGTTGAACGTTGATCCGTGGATAGATATATCTTTTTTGCCGGAGAGTGTGAAGCCGGATTACAAAGACAATTATTCATGCCAATGCAAAGCAGATCGGTTTTACTTAAAATTAAGGCGCAGGAACAACATTTCTTTGACTGGTGTTATGTTAAATTTAAAATGTAGTATAAAATGCCACGAATGCACGAATATTTATTCGTGCATTCGTGGCATTTGTAAAATTATAATACGTTTAACTTAACGCTAGAAGGAAACGCTCAGGGGTTGTCTTCTAAAGGCTTTTACCGGTTTTCCGTTTATCGTTGCCGGTTTCCATACCGGAGATTCTTCAATAAGCTTTGTCGCTTCTTCATCAATAGCATACTCCAAAGACTGTTCAATTCTGATATCTCTTACCTGTCCGGTTGTATCCACCATAAAACTGAGGATCATTTTTCCCGATTTGCCTATATTTTTTGTCCGGTCGGGTATCTTCAGTTTTTTTTCAATGTATTTCATCCAGTCCCTGTCGCCTCCTTTAAAGCTCGCTTCCACCAGAACATCGGTTGAATCCCATTCCGGCTTTTTACTCTCCCGCTCCAGCCGCATTGCCAGGGTATCAAGCTTTTCCAATAATTTGCCGTTATTATATTTTTCCTTTAACCATAGTGTAAGGGAGTCGGTATAGTAATACCACCACCCGTTTTTTCTTCCATCAATCGTATGACCGCTGGAATCAATTTTTCCGTCTTCTCCGTAATATGCCATATACCCGTTGGGTTGGGTGCCCTCAGCATCCCGGGAGGTTTCTATCGATACCAGCGGACCGGCAAAGTGGTAGTATTTCCATTGGTAGGTGGTGTCATCCATTTTTTTTCTTTGAGCGAGGAACTTCGCATCTTCGGCTTTTATGCATGCCTGCCAGTTTTCTTTAAAAAGAAAAAGAGCAATATCCCTGTTTTTTTGAGCAAATGCCAGGGAGGCAGACAGTGTGAACAGGCAGAGAAGGCGTGTTTTCATTTAAACAGCGTTAATTTGCTTTTGGTTAGATGAAGGTTATATCTTTTTTATCAGATCGGCTACTATTTTATCTATAGGAAGGGTGACTGCTTCGCCGGAAAAATCCTCCCAACTGATCAACCGGAAAGTTTCTGTTTCACCGGTTTCTTCGTAGGTCCTCAACTGGGCGGTATCGAAGTCAAACGGCTTGTTGCGCAGCGGAACAACGATGGGCTGAAGGGCTTTCACCTTGTAGTATATGGCAATGATCTGCTGACCGGGGGTGAATGCCGACATCTGGAAAAAGTCGGTGGTATAGAGGTGCTCTGTCACCTCTACCTCAAGATTCATCTCCTCCATAAATTCCCGTACCAGGCAATCCCGGGTGCCTTCTCCAAACTCAAGCCCCCCGCCGGGAAATTTGGTATAATAATCTCCGCGGATATATTCATCGCTTACCAGCACCTGCCTTGCTTCATTCACCAGTAACCCATATACCCTTACGTTAAATAAACCTTTAGTCATTTGTCAAAAGAACTTCTTTTTCATAAAATAAATACCCATGATGATTGAGATGCTCAGCGCCAGTATAACAGGAATATAAAAGGCGTGGGCATTGTGTTGAAAAGGAATAGGAACATTCATACCATAAATACTGGCAATCAAAACAGGGAACTGTAAAATGATCGTTATTGAGGTCAACCGCTTCAATACCGAGTTTTGATTGTTGGAAATAATACTGGCAAAAGCATCGAGCGTACTGCTCAATATGTTGGCGTAAATATTTGCCATTTCCAGCGCCTGAGACATGTCTACCACCAGGTCATTCAGTTCCTCCTTTTCATCTTCGTTCAGCCCCAGGAAATTGGTTCGCACCAGCTTCATCATCAGCATTTCGTTGGATCGCAAAGCGGTCACAAAATATACCAGGCTTTTTTGAATACGCATCAGCTCTAGTAACTCCTCATTCCTGTTGGAGGCGTATAATTGCTGCTCCACTATATTACGGCGATGATTGATCTCCTTCAGGTATTCCATGAAGGCCTGTGTAATCTTTTCAAAGATCTTCAGCACCATCATGTTTTTCCTGTCTGCCTGCCTGTTCTGAAAAGTATTCAGGAATTTTTTGATCGCTCCGTTTTCGAAAGAATTTACGGTTACAATCTGGTTGTGAGTAAGGATGATGCAAATAGGTATCGTGATATAGTAGGCGTCACTCTCGTTAAATGAGTTGTTTTCCGTAGGTGTTTTTATGACGATCAGTTTTACGTTATCCTCCAGTTCGAACCGGGAACGTTCGTCAATATCCAGTGAGTCCTGCAGGAATTCGATCGGTATTTCCAGTGAGTCAGAGATCTGTAGAAACTCCTCATGTTTCAGTGGAGGGAGCACATTCACCCAGGTTTCATCGTCAGGATGGTCTATGGCGGTGGTAACTCCATTTATATTTTTAAAGTATTGAATCATGTAAGGAAGAGATGGCGGACAAATCTAAAGGATTTTGGCTGAGTAATTGTAAATATTAATTTACTGTTATCTCCCCTCTATACACCTGTTCCGCAGGTCCTTTCAGCCATATATTGGTAAATTTGCTTCCATTGTCTGCTATAAACGCTACGCGTAATTTTCCGCCGGGCGTTTCTACCTGTATATCGTTTGCTCCCCGGGCATTATCCTGCAGCGACAAAGCAGCCGCGGTAACACCTGTGCCGCAACTTAAAGTCTCATCTTCAACCCCTCTTTCATAGGTACGTACAAAAATGTTGTTATCCTGCCGTTTCTCTACAAAGTTCACATTTATTCCCTCTTTCCTGTATAACTCATTGTATCTTATCAGCCTGCCTTCGTTTACCACATTTATTTTTTGAATATCCTCCACGAATACAATGTAATGTGGAGAACCTGTATTCAATACCTTATCATTGCCGGTAAGGGTGATGTTGTCCACATCTTTCATTTTCAGGCTTACGATACCGGAAGCATCAATCTGGGCTTCGTGAGGACCGTCGGTGGCGATAAAACGGTACAAATCGGTAATGATCCCCATATGCCAGGCAAATTTCACCAGGCACCTCCCGCCATTGCCACACATACTGCCTTCGTTACCATCTGCATTGTAGTACACCATCTCAAAATCGTAATCGGGGTGATTGTTCAGCAGCATCAATCCGTCCGCGCCAATGCCAAATTTTCTGTTACACAAAAAGCTGACCTGTTCGGTGGTAAGCCTGTCATATATTCCGGACCTGTTGTCCAGGATAATGAAATCGTTGCCGGTTCCCTGATATTTATAAAATTCAATGTTCATTGCCCCATTTGAGTATGCAAAGGTAGTTATTATAGAGATATGGGAAATGGTGGGTTATGAGTGTCCATCCAGGTCGTGGGGCTCTATATGAATGATTACATACCCTAGCTGGTGCAGCTCTTTTGTGAGGGCGTCTTTCAACTGATGCGAAATATGATGCCCTTCTTTAACCGTTATGTTGGCATCCACGGTAGCATGCAGGTCAACCATATATTTCATTCCGGACTTTCGGATATAACATTTTTCAGTTCCTGCTACTCCTCTTACGGTCATGGCTATCCTCCTGATCTCTTTTACCAGGTCATCATGTACATTTTCATCCATTATTTCTCCCAGGGCCGGGCGAAATATCAAATAACAATTGTAAAGAATAAAGCCTGATGCAAAAAGCGCCGCCCAGTCATCGGCGGTTTCATATCCTTTTCCAAAAATAAGCGCTATGGCAATACCGATGAATGCCGCCACAGATGTAATAGCATCGCTCCGGTGGTGCCAGGCATCGGCTTTCAGGGAAGTACTATTGGTTTCCTTACTTTTTCTGACTACTATCTGGAAGGAAAATTCTTTCCACACTATGATCGCGCCCAGTACCCAAAGCGTCCATGGAGCAGGCATTTCATGCGGTGTCCGGATGTTTTGTATACTCTGGTAGGCGATCACCGCCGCAGAGAGGATCAGGAAGCCGACTACCAGGAAAGTTATCAGGGGTTCGATACGGCCGTGTCCGTAGGGGTGGTTTTTATCCGCCGGCCTGCTGGCATATTTTAAGCCCAGCAACACAAGGATAGAAGAAAATACATCGGTGGTAGATTCAATAGCATCTGCCACCATGGCAAAGGAGTTGCCCAGAACACCGGCAACACCTTTTATTAACGCTAAGGCAATGCTGGCGATAATGCTGAAATAAATTGTTTTTATTGCTTTTCGCTCCTTTGTCATCTTCAAACGATAAAATTACCACCGTTTAAAGGTAGCGTAAAATAGCAAAGATTGTTTGAAGTGGTTATGCGCTCACTTTTTTACTGACCGTCTTGCCTGCCTAGCCAACCCATTCAAAGTTTTCTGCCCGGGGAATTTTATCAAATGCATCGGCAAAGGCCTTCGGCGGTGTAGCCAGTTTTCTTTTTTCAGTATTCATCCAGGCGCCGTCCACCGTGATTACCGCGGCCAGTGTAGTATCGTTAATGACGATATGATGCTGCATGGACCACCGGGAGCCGTCTTTTTTTGCTTTGAGCATCACGAAGTCTATTGTCAGCTTATCTCCGAATTTTATCTCCCGTTTAAATACACACTCTTCCCGGAAGAGTATAGGACCTAACTGCTCCCGCAGCATGGCGGCAGGAGTGATGCCATGCTCGGTTAAAAAGCACATCCTGATATACGCCCCCAGGTCATAATATTTTGAATGCAGCATATGAAAGTTAGGATCGAGATCCGCCCATCTTACCTCCGGATGCTTTTTGTACGATTCCATATTATGCATTGTACAGTAAACGATAATACTCGTCAGCCATTCTTCCTGAGTCGAATTGAAAACGAACATCATTCATTCCGTTTCTCATGATCTGGCGCCACACATCGGGACGCTCGTAATAGGTTGGGAGAATTTCATTTTCAAGTATTTCATATAGCTTCTCAAGATCGTAGTCATCCTGCTCATGGGTGTTCATGTTCTCGTAGTCTGCTTTGGGAATAACAAACCCGTTGTGCCCATTATGTATGAATTCAGGTATCCAGCCGTCGTCAGTAGAGAAGTTTACCGCGCCATTCATAGCGGCAGTCATACCACTGGTGCCGGATGCTTCACGGGGTACCCTGGGATTATTCAGCCAGATGTCAGCGGCCTGCTTCAGCCTCTTGCTGAGACTGAGCTCGTACCCGATACATACCGCTACATTTTTGTAATTTTTGCTGAGATTAACCAGGTAGTTGAAATCGCTGATAGCGGGATAATCAACAGGGTAGGGTTTTCCCGCCCATATGATCTGGATCGGGTATTTTTTGCTGCTGAGCAGCGCCTCGAACTTCCGAATATCTCTCGTGATGAGGTCAGCCCTTTTATACCCGGCAAAACGTCTTGCCCATACAATGGTCAATACATTAGGGTCAAACAGTTTACCTGTTTGGTCAGCCACGGTATCAAAGGCCCTTTTCTTCAAAAACCATTTACGATCGATGAAGTTATCTTCGTTATTTTCATCAGCCGCGAAATAGAGCTGCTTGTCTGCCCAGTACCGCCAGTTTTGTGAGTTGGTAATATGAATGATCGGGCATATACCCTCATATTTATTCCACATCGCCCGGCTTACATGACCATGTAACTTACTTACGCCATTGGCTATCCTTGCGTAACGGAGCGCCGCAAGTGAGTGGTTGAACTGGTCGTCCTGGATGCCGGTAAGCTTGCGTACTTCTTCCAGGGGAATTCCACAGAAATAGCTCATTTTCTGGCAAAGGAAAATATCATGTTTTTCGTTACCAGCTTCTTCGGGCGTATGGGTGGTAAATACCAGTCTCTTCCGTACCTCTTCTTTATTGCCGAATTTTTTCTGCAGGTAAAAAGCAGCGGAAACGCCGTGTGCTTCATTCAGGTGGTAAACCTCTGCGTTAAAACCTATCTCGTCGATGAGTTTTGCCCCAGCCACACCCAACAGGATAAACTGCGCTACTTTGGTTGCCACGTTGGCATCATACAGGCGGTGGGTGATGGTTTGTGATATATAGTCGTTTTCAGGCAGATCCGTACTCAACAGGAAGATAGGGGCTGTTTTGAATGTTTCCGGGTTCAGGTAGTATGCCTTTACCCACACCGGGTGATCGTGTATATTGATCTGAAATTTGATATTATGATCCTCGAGAAAATTGTAGATCTTTTCATTCCATTGCACCTGCAGTGTCTGGTCCTGATTCCTGGCCTGGTCATAATACCCATATTTCCAAAGGATACCGATACCGATGAGGTTTTGTTTGAGTTCATAGGCACTGCGCATATGAGAGCCTGCCAGAAAACCCAGCCCGCCGCTGTATATTTTAAGCGGTTGGTGAGTGGCAAATTCCATTGAAAAATAAGCTACACGTTTGGTATATCTTTCGTCTATCTGCGCATAGGGTACCTTAAAATTCTTAAATGATGTCATAGTGGAAGCCTTTCCTTTAAAAAATGCGTGCAATATAAAGTGAATTTTTAAACTATGATTAGAAATTGTTTACAAAGAATATATGTAGTTTTTTATTGATTTTTGTTAAACCACTGCCGTAAGGCGTTGATAAATTAAAAACCCTTCGTATCGATTATCATTTCCTTACTTACTTTTGAGGTAAATACTTACCGCCTATGAGTGGAGCCGGTATATCATTTGAAAACACTGAAAACGCATTTGCCTATAAAACGGATGCGGATCTTCGCAAGGCGAGGTTTTTATTCGCTTCAATGGGATATCCTTTACTGGTAAAAATAGGAACTGCAGTAACCCCCTGGGCTATCAGGAACGGACTTCCCGTAAACAATATTATCCGGAATACCATTTTTGAACAATTTGTGGGAGGGGAAACACTGGAAGAAACCGCTGCAGTAGCTGAGAAACTGGGTAAATACCATGTGTCGGTAATACTGGACTACGGGGTGGAAGGCGGAGATGATGGGGAAGCGGCGTTTGAGCACAGTACCCGGGAATTTATTAAAGTGATAGACTATGCCGCCACCCAATCGAATATCCCTTTTATCAGCATAAAGGTAACCGGCTTCTCACGATTTGGATTACTGGAAAAGATCGACAGCTCTGTAGCCGGTAACCAGGGTTCGCTGATGAAGCGATACCAGCAATCTGTAGAAGCGTTAACAGATGAGGGGAAAGCGGAATGGCGGCGTGTACAGGAACGTATGGACCGGATTTGCAGTGTGGCGGCACACAAAGGGGTAGGAGTGCTGGTAGATGCCGAAGAAACCTGGATACAGGACCCGGTAGATGTGTTGACGATACTGATGATGGAAAGATATAACCGGGATAAAGCGGTTGTTTATAACACCGTTCAATTATACCGTCATGACCGATTGGCCTTTCTGAAGGATTCACTGGAGGCAGCCGTACTGCGTAATTTTATACTGGGCGCCAAGCTGGTAAGAGGCGCTTATATGGAAAAAGAGAGAAAGAGGGCGGAAGAAATGAACTATCCTTCTCCTATTCAACCGGATAAAGAGGCAACAGACAGGGATTATAACGATGCTGTCAGGTATTGTGTTGATCATATAGACAAAATTGCCAGCATTGTGGCTACCCATAATGAGGAGAGCAACCTGCTGACCATGAACCTTATGCAGCAAAAGGGATTAGCGCCTGACCATCCTCATATCCATTTTTCGCAGTTATATGGAATGAGTGACAATATTACTTTTAATCTTGCCCGTGCCGGTTGTTCAGTAAGCAAGTACCTGCCTTTTGGCCCCATAGAAGATGTAGTGCCGTACCTGATGCGGCGGGCGCAGGAAAACAGTTCTGTTGCCGGGCAAACGGGGCGTGAGCTCTCCCTGATCAAAAAAGAGATAGACAGGAGAAAAAAGCAGTAACTACCGTTTTCGCCGTATCCGTATGGTAGAGTTTTTGGTAAGACTGCTTGACAGGAAAATTTCATGCCTGCTCTTACCGTCGGTAAGTACCATTAAGGCGGTGTTGGGGGGAATTGTTCCCAGGTTTTCCGCGAACATGCTCAGCTCACTGTATTCTTTATCAGGGTCCAGTACCACATAAAATACAATCCCTCTGTCCGAAAGCGCCTGGTGTATGGCTACCGGTTCCTTGTTGAAGAATACCGAGATGCTGTCTCCGTCTACAATACCATTGTCGTAAAAGGTCAGGCGTAGTGAATCTGATTCCACCAGTATTTCCTGGGCTACCACTTCTTCCCTCCGGGTGAATTGTTCCAGTATTTTCCTGGCTTCCATTGTCTCTGCAGAAGGTTCTTTCACCTTCAGGTCCACAGAATCCGGGACATATTTTTTGTCATCTTCTACCACCACATCCTCTTCGGAGGGATGCCATATTTTCTTTACCTCGGCAAATTTTTCAAACAGGCTGTCTGTATCCAGTTGTTCTCCGTATACGAAATCGAAAGCGATATCCGGGCAGGTATATTTGTATTTCCCCTGGGAGGAAAATATGCCCTTGATATTGGTGCCGGCCCTGGAAGCGGTTACGATAGCCCTCAGGTCCATGATACATTCCACGCCATTGGCTGCGGAAGCCCTGAAATAGGTGATCGGAACATCTTTGATGAGGATCTCCCTTTTGCTGGCATTATAAGATCCTTTTACGTAAAAGCTTTGGTAAGTTTGTTTAAAGTAATAGCTGATAATACCCTTCACCTCATTGTTTTCCTGCTTCAGGTCCAGCTCCACCAGGTAATTATTATGGGAGCCTCCCAGTACCACATCTGCGCTGCCAAACCAACTGCCCTTGATGCCCTGCGCGGAACCAACACCGTGTAAAATGGAAAAAATGAAACTTAATAAGAGTAATCGCATTCTATAAAAATGTTTGCAGCAGGTACTTTATTGCAAAGTAACGTAGTATTATAAAAAGTATTGTAAATAAAGTGATTATATCTTTTGGAAGAGCTAAATTAATGTGAAATCTACCGTCTAGACTCCATATTTTCTTTTTAGTTCCCGGCCGGTATCCCTGGCTTTGATCGATTCTCTTTTGTCGTAGAGTTTTTTTCCTTTGCCCAGTCCTATTTCCAGTTTGGCAAAACCGCTGCTGTTGAAGAAAATCGCCAGCGGAACAATAGTATATCCCTGCTCTTTGATTTTAGCTTCCAGTTTTTTGAGTTCTTTTTTTTGCAGCAGGAGCTTTCTTTCCCTGGTGGGATTGTGATTATTGTATGTGCCGTGGCTGTATTCGGCAATATGGAGGCTTTTGATCCATAACTCTCCCTTATTAAAATAGCAATAGCTGTCGTTAAAGCTGGCTTTTCCGGCACGCAGGGATTTTACCTCGGTACCGGTAAGCACCAGGCCGGCTTCATATTTATCCTCAATTGCGTACTCAAAGTAAGCTGACCTGTTTCGAATATTAGCCATAATAAAAAAGAATGAACGACCGGGGACTAGGAACGGAACTGTTTCAGCAGTATGGAAAGCTTTTCCTTTAATTCCCGGCGGTCGAATATCGCATCCAGGAACCCGTGCGACATCAAAAATTCTGAACTTTGAAATCCCGGCGGAAGGTCTTTCTTAATGGTTTCCTTTATCACCCTGGGACCCGCGAAGCCAATCATGGCGCCCGGTTCTGCTATATTCAGGTCACCCAGCATGGCAAAGGACGCTGTTGTGCCTCCATAAGTGGGGTCGGTACAAAGGGATATATAAGGCAGTTTAGCATCCGCCAACTGCGTAAGCTTACCGGATGTTTTCGCCATCTGCATCAGCGAAAATGCGCTTTCCATCATGCGGGCGCCCCCGCTTTTGCTGATGATGATAAGCGGCAGTTTATATTGTATGCAATAATCTATCGCCTTGGCAATTTTTTCTCCCATCACACTTCCCAGCGAGCCGCCGATGAACTCAAAATCCATACAACAGACCACCAGCCCGTGCTGGTTCATTTTACCGGTCGCTACGGAGAGAGAATCGTTTAAGCCGGTTTTTCCGTAAGCGTCTTCCAGCCGTTTTTGATAGGGTTTCAGGTCTTTGAAATGCAGGAAATCTACAGAACGGACATTGATGAACAGTTCTTCGTATTCCTGGCAATCGAAAAAAATATCAAAATATTCATGGCTTCCTATGCGATGGTGGTAACTGCACTTGGGGCATACATAAAGGTTTTCCTTTAACTCGAGCACCGTGCATGTATACTTACATTCGGGGCATTTAACCCAAAGCCCGTCCGGGGCTTCTTTCTTTTCTGCCGTTGTAGTTAAAATGCCTTTTTTCATCCTCTTAAACCACCTGTCTCTACTCTCGCCAGAGGCATCTTCCCCCGCCAGGTTGGCATCAAAATCTTCTTCGTGTTGCATTCTGTTACTTATGTTGGGAGTCAAGTTTTTAATTTTTGGTTACCCGGTGGAAATCTATGCCGGGTATATCAATCCTTCAATTTTTCAGGGTCAAAATGGAAATAAGCGGACAAATATAGCAATAACTTACTTACAAGCATGTTTTCCCTGTTTCGGACTTATTCCTTAAATCTTGACCATATTTCGTATATGGGCTCGCCCCTGGAACTTAATCCTGAATGTATCCAGTTGTCATTTTCCACTTTCCCGTCAAAGCTGAGCGAAGCGCCCACCCTTGAGTTGTCGCGGGAGAAAAATTCAATATTTTCGGTGTATTTGCCATCAACAAAAGTATAGTTGCCGCCACCGGTGCCCGAAAACTCACCGGTATCAATATTGATGGCCGCCCATTGAAAGTATTTGCCCGTCAGCAGTTTGAGGGTCCTTCTTGGTCTGAGTGGTATTTCCCCCATTTCGTTATTGACTCTCCGCTGGGTTATCCGCCAGTTTCCGGCCAGGGGGGCCTTGCCGTCATCCGCCCGGGTCCAGGTTTTATTCGTTCCTTCCACGCTTGTAGAAAAACTGTTGCCAGTGATGTTGTAGGAGACCTTATAGCTTTTTCCCACCTCATTTTTTTCGGCGCTGTTAAAGTGAATTTTAAGAGAGATTTGATTATTGGCAACCGTAAAGGGACCCCCCATCGTCTTGATAAACTGTTTATTGGTTTTGTCAAATTCTGTTACCATACAATAGTTTCCGGCAATAAGCAGCAGTTCTTCTACAGAACCGGTAGTTATTTTCCAGGCGCCGTTCAGGGGACTGTCTGCATACCCGGATTTTTTGCCGGGGGTGAAAGCGCAAAGAAGAAAAAGGAAGGCAGCCAGGATTTTTGTCTGGAAGTATTTCATACGCAAATTTTTAAGACTAAGCAATTCTTAAAGTTAAAAATTAAATCTCGTTTATTGCCAGTTAAATTTCGTGATACCGGCTCCCTGGCCATAGGAAGATGAGGACGGTCGATGATATACTTATTTTCAGATGCAGCAGCCCAAACTGCTATATTCCATTTAGTGCTACATAATAGTAAGGGCGTTGCGCAATTTTTTTAAATTATCCTTTGCATTTTACTTAACAAAATCACCCAAAGCACCGGGAGGAGAATAATAAACGCGGGAAAGTGGTGTCAAAAAAAAAGGCCAGCCCTAGAAAGAGCCAGCCGTTGCTAACCTATGAAAAACACCAATTTAAAATTAGGTAAATATTTTGAAAACTAAAAATAATCATTCATTGTTCCTGAATTTTCTTGGTCTCTCTCTTCTTTTTTCCAACTCTCTTTTTACCAGGTTTCTGAGCCTGTCCTCAGCATCATACACTGCCTGTGCCCGGTTGTTATCAAGAAGAATTTCAGCGAACCCTTTTTTGTATTTCTTTCGTATATTAAGAACTTTTTGCTGCCTTTCCAGCTCATCGCCGGTATCGGGTAAAGTTCTGAGCTCTTGTTTATACTTATTATAAACCGGCCAAAACTTTTCAGCTTCTTCGGGTGTCAACCTGAGTTCTTTGGTTATGTAACCGATTTCAAGAGACCTCATTCGATCGCCCGGCTGTTGCGCGTTGGCATTAACGGTCACAAATGTAATAAATAGAAGAAGTAAAAAAATTTTTTTCACAAAAAATATTATTTTTTTTAAAAAAATCTTTCTTTGGTTAAGAAAGTTCGAAAAGTATTGAATGTTTTTTCGATAATATTTATTGGTATAAGAATATACATATAGCGACATTTAAGTAGTTATCTATAGCATATCTTTTGAATAATATACCAGATCCTCTTCCGGCATATCGCCTAAAAGCACCTCGAGATTATCTGCATCTGGTATAAACGAATGATTTATAATGTTTATATCAGAGATTTCTATGGAACCGGGCGATAAGTAGGCCGTTTCGGTTAAATACCTGTCAAGTGATTCATCAGGGATATCTTCAAGGCTTGCAGCGGATCCGGCAGTTACACCGGTTATATTATTAAACATGCCGGATTGCCATGCGAAAAATCCGAAAATTCCCGCCAACGCTGCAACGGAAGCTGCCACGAGATAGTTTTTCCACCTGGTTTTCCGGGGTTGATGAATCGGTATAACTTTCGCTGTGTTTTGCTCCGATATGATATTTTGACTGATTTTCTCGGCCAGTCCGGAAAAATAGCCTTCCGGAACGGAGAAAGGGTTTTTGGACGCCAGTTCCCTGAGCATACCGGGTTCATATTCGTCTTCCGACTCCTTATCGGTAATATTAGATAATATTACCCCCGGTAAAGTAGAGAAATAATCAGCCGGCGCCGAAAAGATTCGGGTACGATCGATGGACAGCAGTACATGGGCCCCCGCCTCTTTCAATTCATCTTCTATTTCTTTGCTTATCGGTTTCATCAATTGTTAAGACTACGTTACAGCCCGAAAGTTTAATTATTCAGGATAAACTCCTCTATCTTTTTTACGGCGTGGTGATAACTCGCCTTTAGAGCTCCCTCCGAAGTTTCCAGTACCCTGCTCATTTCCTCGTAAGGCATTTCATCAAAATACCGCAAATTGAATACAATACGTTGTTTTTCAGGAAGTTCCTGTATGGCCATTTGAAGTTTCCACTCTGCTTTTTTGCCGTCGAAGTCTTTTTCCGCCTTTAATTTGCTGACCGTAGGGCTTTCGTTATCAATTGATAACGCGTTTTTCTTCTTTTGTTGTTCCAGGTAGGTGAGGGATTCGTTGGTGGCAATGCGGTACAGCCAGGTATATAGCTGGGAGTCTTCCCTGAAGTTCTCCAAACCTTTCCAGACCTTAATAAAAACATTTTGCATTACATCGTTGGCGTCTTCGTGCTGAATAACCAGGCGACGAATATGCCAGTACAATTTTTCCTGGTATTTTTTGATGATCGCGGTAAAGGCTTTTTCCTTTGTAGCCGTATTCCGGAACTCCTGCAGCAATATGACATCATCAGCGGTATTCGACGCCATCGGGTGTTACTTACGTTTGATCACTTTTTCCGCGGCGGCTACAATATCATCCGTATCCAGTCCATATTTTTTCAGCAGATCCAATGGTTTACCGCTTTCTCCAAACGTATCCCGGGTACCTACATATTCGATGGGAGTGGGGGCATGTGTTGCCGCTACCCGGGCGATTGAGTCTCCCAGTCCGCCTATTATATTATGTTCCTCTACGGTTACAGCCGCTTTGGTTTTGCGCAGCGACGCCAGCACGGCCGCTTCATCCAGAGGCTTAATGGTGTGTATATTGATCACTTCCACACTCAGTCCCTTTTCTTCGAGAATGATGCCTGCTTCTATTGCTTTCCACACCATATGTCCGCAGGCAAAAATGCTCACGTCGTTTCCGTGTGAGAAGTATTGTGCTTTGCCTATTTCAAACTTCTCGGCAGGATCGGTAAATATAGGCCATACAGGCCTCCCGAATCTCAGGTACACCGGGCCAACATGCTCTGCTATAGCAATGGTAGCGGCTTTGGTCTGGTTGTAATCGCAGGGTACGATAACAGTCATGCCCGGCAGCATTTTCATCATACCTATATCTTCCAGTATCTGGTGTGTAGCACCGTCCTCACCCAGTGTAAGACCCGCGTGGGAAGCGCATATTTTCACGTTTTTTCCGGAGTAAGCCACTGACTGGCGTATCTGGTCGTAAACTCTTCCCGTGGAGAAATTGGCAAAAGTAGTAGTATAAGGTATTTTACCGCCGATGGTTAAGCCGGCAGCAATCCCTATCATATTCGCCTCAGCGATGCCGCATTCTATAAACCTTTCGGGAAAGTCTTTAATAAAAGCGTTTAATTTCATAGAACCTGCCAGGTCTGCAGTAAGCGCAATTACGTTGGGGTTTGTTTTGCCCGCTTCGTATATACCATCACCAAATCCGCTTCTTGTATCTTTTTTCCCACTTACCTGAATGTCTTTGAGCATATCGATTATTTTAAGTTATAGTGATTTAGAAATTATGGTGAAATATACACCGCTATTGTTAATTCAGGCGAATATTTTTTCCGGTAAAAAGTTTTTCGTCATTCTGTAACTTCTGCTCCCAGGCCCAGGCGGTTTTCATGATCTCTTCCAGTGTAAACTTTGGTTCCCATCCCAGTTCTCTCCGGGCTTTGTCGTTGTTGGCATAAATGGCGATAACGTCTCCCGGACGATTGGACCCTATTTTATAATTAGCGGGTATACCTGTGGCCGCTTCAAAGGTCCTGATGGCTTCCAGCACGGTGATCCCCGATCCGGTTCCGAGATTAAATATGTCTGTAATACCGGACAATTTGCCGTCGATCATGTATTGCAGCGCCAATGTATGGGCATGGGCAAGGTCGCAAACATGTATAAAGTCTCTTACGCAGGAGCCATCCCGGGTGGGATACCTGTCTCCGAATACTGTGATGCCGGGAAGCTTTCCGATGGCGCTCTGGGTAATTACCGGCACCAGGTTTTGGGGTTTGTCCAGGGGCATTTCGCCCATTAAGGCTGAGGGATGCGCCCCCGCAGGGTTGAAATACCGCAGTAACACAGACCTGACGCCGCTGGCTTTTGCAAATTCAGTAATGATCTGTTCACCCATTTGTTTGGTATAGCCGTAAGGCGATTCAGCCTGTTTGGTAGGTGTTTCCTCCGTTACAGGAATGCTGTCCGGGTTGCCATACACGGTACAGGAAGATGAAAAAACAAAATAAGGAACTTTAAAAGAGGCAACACATTTTAAAAGATTGATCAGCGATACCAGGTTGTTCTCGAAATATAATAATGGCTTTTCCACCGATTCTCCCACCGCTTTGTAGGCGGCAAAATGTATTACGCCGACAATGTCCGGATTTTCTTCAAATACTGCATTGGTATCATCAAAATCGCAGAGGTCGACTTTGTAGTTTTTTACTTTTTTACCGGTTATTTTTTCAATTCCCTCCAGCAGGTGTGTGGTAGATCGTGAGTTGTTATCCACCGAAATTACATCGAATCCGTTCTCCGTCAGATCGGCTATTGTATGTGATCCTATATAACCACAGCCGCCGGTAACCAAAATTTTCTTCATCGTATTCTATTACTGATTTTTGATTCAAGATACTAAGTTCATTAAATATTCGCCGTAACCACTTTTGAGCAGTGGTTGGGCTATTGTTGCCAGTTGCTCCTTATTGATGAAACCTTTCCGGTAAGCAATTTCTTCAATGCACGCGATTTTAATACCCTGCCTTTGCTCTATCACCTGCACAAACAGGGCGGCCTGCATGAGTGAATCGAAGGTGCCGGTGTCCAGCCAGGCTGTTCCCCGGTCAAGAACGGAAACCTTCAGTTTTCCCAGTTCCAGGTATTTTTTATTGATATCGGTGATCTCAAATTCGCCCCGGGAAGAGGGTTGCAGGTTTTTAGCGATCTCTATCACCTGGTTATCATAAAAATAGAGACCGGGAACCGCATAATTGCTTTTCGGCTTCGCGGGTTTCTCTTCTATGGATTTCACTTTCATGTTTTCGTCAAAGTCAACCACGCCATAACGTTCCGGATCTTTTACCTGGTAAGCATATACAATACCGCCTTCCGGGTGGGTATTGTTCATCAACTGCCTGCCTAAACCGGCTCCATAAAATATATTGTCTCCCAGCACCAGCGCCACACTGTCTTTACCGATGAATTTTTCGCCGATGACAAAGGCCTGGGCCAACCCATTTGGAACAGGCTGCTCGGCATATGTAAACTGCAGCCCCAGTTGGCTACCGTCGCCGAACAACTTCCTGAAATTGGGTAAATCGTGCGGGGTAGATATGATCAGTATTTCCTGTATACCCGCCAGCATTAATATAGACAGCGGGTAGTATATCATCGGCTTGTCATATACGGGCATTATCTGCTTGCTTATTGCGAACGTGATAGGGTGTAACCTTGTTCCCGAACCGCCAGCCAGAATAATTCCTTTCATTTGAAAATGAATGTTTTACTTATATGAATTACATTGAAGAACCAGGCGAAGTTATAGAACTTGGGGCTAATGATATCAAATTCTTTGTTTTAACTACATGGAGAAATCATACATTCCATCCCTTTAATTATACAATTAATACCATCCGGGCAGAGAGGGGCAGGCATGTTTGCTTAGCTTAGACTTTTACTAATAACAAACATTTGTATGAAGGGAGCGATAACAAATAGTAATCTTGCTGTAGCCGGGTGGCTGCTGATGTTTTCTGCGATAACTTTTTGGGTCAGTTGGTTTCTTATGCCTGACCAGGGAACGAACGATACCGGACATATCCTGCAGGTAGTTGCCGGGGCAAGAGTATTGGTATTCTATTCTGTGATAATACAGGTAGTTTCATCAATAGCATATATACCAGCTTTGTTTCTTTTGGTTCATGTGGTGTCGCCTTGTAATAAAAGTATCCTGTGGGGTAGCATACTGCTGAGTATCGGAGCGATGGGAATGTGTATGGATGGTTTTTTTCATTTGCTGGCCTATTATATGACAGCGGAAAGCGTTTATATGCAACCGGCAGTTACTGTCCTCATGACCGATATGCAGACAAAAGGTATAGTGCTGCTGGTGCCCCTGCTCTTGCCGTTCTTTGCGGGTACGTTGTTATTAACCTTTGGACTGCGAAAGCAAAAGATCATTCCGGCGCACCCTCTGGTGATAACCATAGTCGCTTTTGTTACGGCGATATCCGGCGCGATCCTGATCAACAAATTCCCGGGCTACGGCCGTTCCCAACTTGTATTGACAGTACTGGGTCTGTTTGCCATCGCCCAGTTGCTGACGGGATGGTATATTATGAAAAGAGTGGGAAGATGCATCCGGGGCTGACCTATCGTGTGGACAGATCTCAGGTAGTTTTGCCAGTCAAGTCCGTAGGGCTTGAATAACAGTAGCTCCCGGTAAAACCGGGAGAAATGAAAGATCGGAGTTCAAGGCAACCCCGGCTTGCGGGGTTGAACATTACAATAGATATTTTTCGTCAAATTCAATTCCATTCTCCTGCAAGATCCTTTTATATTCATCACGAAATGTTTCTTTCCTGTGGTGCTCTTTTTGGTTTTTGATATACTCAATGATCATATCCTTTTCCCTTGTTGAATAAGTGAATGCTCCATAGCCATCCTGCCAATTGGAAAACAAAGGAAACTTCCCGCTATTCTTCATCCAGATACTACTCGCAACTTTAATATCCTTAACATAATCGCTTAAACAAACCCCTGGATGCATATCTGAGAATATATGAATATGGTCGGGCATGCTGTTGATGCGGTAAAGCTTACACTTATGTCCTTCGATTATCCCCCATATGTATTTGTAAAGATCGGTTTCAAAGGCTTCAGAAATAGTTGCCTCCCTGTTTTTGGTACCAAAAATAATCTGGTAAAAGATTTGCCTGTAAGTGCTCATGGTTAACAATTTGTTCAACCCGCTGAGGCGGGTTGGGTGGTTCATTGACTATTTATTCTCCCGGTAAAACCGGGAGCTATTCAAATTTAAGCCCTCCGGGCTTACCCGCATAACCAATCTGAAAATAATCCTGAGCTGCAGGAGTATCCTTTATTATAAGCGCTTGCATATTAAACTTCCGGAAAAGTTGTATCTACACGATGGGGGCTGACGACCGTTTTCCGGCAACACCATTTCCTGTATCTCCGGTTTAAGCAGGAGCGGAGAGGTGTCAATTGACCGCTTCAATATTACAGTTCATTCACTTAGGCATTGACAAAAGTGTGCACGGAGTATTCCTTTGCATAAAAAATAATTATGTTCAACTCATTTTTAAAGGAATTGTTTACCTGGCTCTGTTATGTCTTAATGACAATTGCTTTTACTTCGCTAACGTCCTGTCAAAAGGAAAATGCGGGTAAACCGGTTCAGGACCGGGAGACCATTCTTACAAAGATCATCCATGAAGATGATTTCCTGGAACTGGAGCATGATCAGGAGGGACGCGTCAATTCTGTTACCACCACCTTATTGTCTGAGGATGAATTGGCCGTTAAATATATTATTGTTTACGGGCCGGGAAACAGAATAAAGGAGTTAACCGGGAACGACGGGATGGTAATTACCCCGGTGTATGATGCGGGACTGTTGATACGGACGCATTTCAACAGGAACGGAGATCACCTGGCATATGCGAATTACCATATGGAAAATGGGGCTCCTCAAGAGGTCACCCTGTATTCCCGGGCAGGAGATACATTTGATCCCGTGCTGAGCTACCGGCTGAAATACAATGCCGCCGGTAATGTGAGTGAAAGCGTTTTAATGTCGGCTGGAGATATTCCCGGGCGGCTGGTTCGCGAGGGGCATATTGCCTACACCTACGATGAAAAGGAGAATCCCCTGTATACAAGCAGGGAATTATTGTTGCTGCTTATGCAAACGGTTTCGAAGAATAATGTAATAAAGGAGGAATATTACAACCAGGATCTTGTAATGGAGGACAGGTATCGCTACACCTATACGTATAAAGAAAACGGGTTGCCCTTGAAGGCGGTCATCAGGACCGGAACCGACGATTCAGATACAGGACAAAAGGAAGTACGGTATTTCTACAGGTAGGGTAGTAGCGTGAAAGATTGAACCGCGGGCAGCAGGTTAATCTTTATGTATTTATTATAAGCAGTCTTAAATTCTTATGGTTAATACATTCCCTGCAGGCGCTAAATGGGTTAGTCTTCCCGTTCCGCCAAGCATTTCAATCCGGCTTCCCATTTTGATAGTGGTGGTATCGTTGGCTATTTCGATGGTATTATGATGGTATCCGTTGTCTTCTATCTCAAGAACGGTCGTTTCGTCGTTGGATAACCGGATGTTTATCCTGCTGACATCCTTTTTGAACATGAGCATTTTGATCCATCTTTCGATAATCCTGAAAAGTACCATTCTTGCACTATAGGCTATATCACTAATGTCTCCGGTAATAGAAAAGGTTATATTGATTTCGGTCTCGGCCTTTATCTTGGCTATCAGTTCCTTTACCAGTTCTTCGAGTGGCATTTTATCCAGGGTCTGCGGAGATATTGCATCCGATAGTTCGCAGATTTCCTGTATCAGTTTCCCAATACTGTCGTTGGCTTTCCTGATCAGGGATAAACGCATTTGTTCACTTTCTTCAGCCACCTGAAGATATAATTTGTTAGCCGCCAGCGCCTGTGCCAGTTGCTCATGCAGCCGGGTAGCGATTTCCTTTTTCTGTTTCTCTTGTTTCAGCAGGCTTTTTTTGATGGCTTTCATTTTTGACTTGAGTTGCTCCTTTGCCAGGTTTTTGAGCTCTTCATTTTTTTGCAGCAACTCCAGGTTTTTTTCAATTTGACCGGCAATCAGCCTGAGCATGTCTGTTTTATTTTTTGAAAGCCTTTTTTGCTTACTGTCAAATACGCATAAAACTCCGAACAGGTTTCTTTGGGGTAAAGAGAAGGGAATCGCAGCATAGAAGGCTATGTCCGGCTCCTGAATTTCGTCGGCGTTCCCGTCTTTGACCACCAGGCGTTTTTCCCGCCCGGCTTTGGTCAACAGCTTGATTTCTGAAAGTTCATTGATACTGATTCCATATTTTGCGTGGAGTGAGAAATTGCTGTTGTCTCTTGCGCATACCATAGCTACAGGGCAGGATGCCGTAGTGGCGGCCATTTGCACCAAATCCAAAAGTTCATCCTCATAGGAATGTGAGAGACTTTTAAATGATGAGTCACTCTTGTTTTCTTTTTTGGAATTGCACAAGATTTCCTGCATTATGGTCGATTGAAGGTTAGGTGGTAAACGCCACAGACAAGGTTTTGTTTTTAATTTAGTCCATATTTAGCCAAATGTTATAAAAAAAGCGATTATTTATTGCTTTATTTTTCACTTTTTAATAGTAAACACTTATCAAGAGACCGGTTTTCTGGCCGAAAAGAAAGCCCCTGTGCAAAAACAGGGGTAGAAAATATCTTAGGGGGCAGCTATTGGTTCAGTTTCTCAACCTCCGCATTATAGTACTCTTTGGTAGCGATCACATCCGGGAGGTTATTTTCCCAGTTAGACTCATGCTCAATAGACAACATTCCGCTAAAGTTCTGTCTTTTCAACTCCGTAAAAACAGCTGGGAAATCAATCACACCCTTACTTACCAGGGTATCCGCTGATTTTGGGTTATCGAATTCCACTATATCTTTCAGGTGTCCGCCATAGATATGGCCCTCCAGTTGCTTAAGGCAGTCCACCGGGTTGAGACCATTACGCGCCCAATGGCCGATGTCGGCGCAGGCCCCGATATTCTTACGTCCGTTGATAGCTGCCAGAACAGAGTCGGGGGTGGCGTAGGCGCTGGGAAAGGGGTGGTCGTGGATCGCCAGCTTAATATTATATGCACCAGCCAGGCTGTCGATAAAATCCCAATGCTCTTTTTTGGGTTCGGTGGTAATATAGCTCAAGCCAAAATCTTTGGCCAACTCAAAAGCGCTTATCCATTCTTTTTCATTCCCGGGGCTGATAACACCAAAAGCCACCAGGCTGATGCCTTTAGACCGGAGTAGTTCTTTCACCTTTGTCCTTGTTTCAGAAGACATGGCCGGTCCGAACTCGCCGGGCAAATCCCCTCCTAACTTTTGTCCCCAAAACGCTTCTATGTTTTTTATACCTGCACTGTCTACTTTATTTACTGCTTCCGTGAAGCTGAATAAACGAAACGTCCATAATTGTACACCAAGTTTAAAACCGGCTGTTGAACCAGGGGTGGATACAGCGGTTTCCGATTCCCTGCCATCGCCGGATTGTTTATTTTCTCCACTGTTGCAGGATGCAACCGTAATCAGTAACATAACAGGCAGGCAAAGTTTGAATAATACTTTCATGTGTGTGTTTCTTTGATTGATGAATTTGATGACTGTAAATGTATTGATAATTTGAGAATCAGGGGTATTTGACCCGGGTTTTAGTGGCATTAAAAAACACTCCCATCTACCGGCGAAGGCATTGTTTTTAAAAAAGGAAGGGCATTGGGACCTTCGCAAAACAGGAGGTCGATAATGCTGAGGTTGGGAATAAAGCCGTTTCGGTCCATAAATACCTGGAGATATGCCGGGCAATACCTGTTAAATACTGGTAAGGTTTTTGGGGAAATCCTGCCGCGCAGATCCAGCAGGTTGGTTTCCTTCCTGTTTTTTTCATACTCCGCCGAAAAAGATAACTGTGTATTTATATCCATTTTCCTGAAAATCCAGTACATGAGCTCCAGGTTCCAATCCCACAAAAAGTTATAACGGGTGGTATAAAATTTCTCCAGTTCGTCCCGGTAGTGATCGAACCAGGGGGAGTGGTTATAGGCCGAGAAAATAGTTCGCCAATGCCTTTTCTGCCAGGACTGGCTACCATCTATTTTTACCTCTCTTACCATCTTCTCCACGTTCCTTCCACCGGCTATCGGAACGCTTAGGTCAATGGCTCCATTGGCGGTTCCGATCGTACACCGGTTCCTGAAACTCATTTTTTGCCAGCTTTCATATTGCTCTAACTCTACATGTGTATATTCAAATAAAATTTTATAATAAATAATTGATGCAAAATATTGATTATCAATTAATAATTTCATTATTTATATAATATTAATTTAATTTTTAACTTTTTCGGTTTATGGTCGATATACGTGCTGTTTCAGAATAGTATTTATTCAAATAAATATTGAATTAGTTATTATAAATTATTTATTAATAGTTAATTGTAATAAAATAAATATACTATAAAATTTATCATGACTTTTTTGCCGATTTTGACAAAGTTGCAGTGGCTAAAGCTAATATTTTTAGTGCTATATTTTTCAGGATTTCACAGTTTTTTCTTTACGATCACCTGCTCATGTCCTATCTTGCGTGCCTATGACCAGGTCGATTTTTTACTGCCTGCTGGCAGCAGTTTTACTGAGTGGGTGCATCGGAAACGTACAGGAACCGGAATACATTGATGTGGAAAATATCAGGGTTGATGCCGCGAGAAATCTTACCAATCTTTATGGGGATATACGTTTTTACAATCCCAATAAGCACAACCTCGCCTTTAAATCCGGTAAGCTTGATGTTTATATTGAGGACCGCCTGCTGGGAAAAACCGTCCTGGATTCCCTGGTAAAGATCAGAAAGCTGGATACTTTTTTAATTCCGGTAAAGATTGAACTGGATACTAAAAATTTACTGTCCAATGCCTTATCGCTGGCATTTAAAGATTCTTTAAAAGTGAGGCTCGATGGAAAGATTACCATCGGCAGATCCGGTATGTTTGTAACCCGGCCGGTAAGGTTCGAAACAAAAGAAAAGATAGATATTCTGAATGGTCTTTGGTGAGGTAAAAAAAAGAAAAGCTCCCGGATCTTTCATTAGGATAAAGGATCAGGAGCTTGGAGCGTTTTTCATGACGGATGATTGGATTCTTTGGTTTTTACATGTGAATCTTGGATTGGTTTTCACAGAATAAACTCTTCGATAGAATAAGGTTTGCTGCTATTTTTTACCATTTAGCATGTTGAGTGGCACGCATATATAACGCACAACGGCTAAGAAATTGCATATGCTTATCCTTTTTTACTAAAAAGTCATGTTGTTTAGATCAATTGTTTTGACAGGAGTAAAAAACGAGGTCGCCGGTAATTATTTAACATCATAATTATCAGAAGTTTATGAAGATTACCTGAACTTAATCGGTTTTTCTCCTTCACTTTTCTTCCGGCAACTATTTGCTATTTGTCAATTTTTGAGCGGCGGGCGGCTTCAGGGAACCCTAAAGGAGGCTGAAATAGATGCGCGAAATAAAAAAGGGGAGTTGCTGATCCAACTCCCCCTTACGCATAGCCGAAACTGCTTATCCCGGCATTCTGCTGATATATTTTTCTATCTGTTTTATCTGGTCTACCACCTGCGGAGTGGTAGGTTTTTGGTCTTTTGCCCGCCTGAAATAATCTTTGGCAGCCCGGAATTCTCTTTTGTTGATGAATATCTGGCACATCTGCAGGTAGGCTCCCGCAGCAGTTTCTTTATCAGGCAGCCCTGCTTTTATAGCTTTGCGTATGTATTCTTCCGCCTGTTTCATATTGCTTTTTTGCATGGCAATGGTACCCAACTGAAAGTATGCGGAACCCTCTGTTTCCTTCATGGGCATCCCGAGACTCAGGCTTTTTTTCATCATGATCTCTGCCGTGTCAAAATCCTGGGCGAACATGGCAAGGCTGGATTTCAGGTAGTAGTACACGCTGCGTACCGGTTTTATTAAAAGACGGGGAAAGTGGATGGAATCAAGGATTTTTTGAGCGCCTTCTATATCACCGTCTTCCATATAACCCTGTATAAGGCGCATGGGGCCAATTAAAAAATGGCTTACTATGGCGATCAGGGCAATAAAGTACAGGGCAAAAGCCGGCCAAAACCCCGAGAAGATGTTTACAACTACTGCCAGCAGTAATGCCACAATTCCAAGGGAAAACCTGTATCGGATCAAAAAAAGGTAAAGTTTCATACGCTTCTTACGCCTGTGTATATATTGGTTAATGGTTATGTCAGGCGGGCGGCAAAGATACAAAAGGACAGCGGTATAGCCGAATTATCGGGAGAATTAACCCCTAACCCGTAAACTGGCAGTTCAACGCTCATTTACCACGATGTCCATCAACTGGTCGCTGTAGGGAAACCATCGCTTAAGCTCGGGGATATAGACTTCCGTACGGTCTTTGCCTATAAAGAGCTTATAGTCGAATTTGGGATATCCGTGCACCAGATAACCCGGATAATAATGCGTATATCCTTCGCGGGTGGCGAAATCCAGTTTTGTGAGAATAAGATGTTTTCCCAGGCTGTATTTTTTATATCCCGGATGATAGAAGTTCATGATGCCGGCAATACTTTGTTTTCCCTTGTCGAAGACTCCTGCCGCTATAAGATGGTCATTGTCGCGGATCTCTACCAGGTGGCTGTCGTATATATTCAGGGCATCTTCGTTGTGAAACAACCAGTGTTTTACCGAGGGAGCCCCGTCGAATGTAATAGTTTGGCGGTACAGGGTATATAAGTTTTCCAACTCCGTAGTTAAAGTAAATGGTTTGATAAGGGTGGTAAAAAAGCGGTTTTTATGGAGAATTTGCCTGGACAGTTTATGATGCGTATAGTGCTGTAGATTATAACGTAACCAGAATACCCTGTAGCTTTTGTCATCATCTATTATATGGTTCGTGGTAAAGATTGTCTGGTGCATACGGTACCACCCCCTGGCTAAAAAAGTATCCAGTTGGGCGTGTGTCAAATGCCGGGGTGAATAAAATTCAGGAACTGTCATCTATACTGGCTATAGTAAAAATAACAATTTAGCGAATATCAGCCCGGTAAACCAACGTGGTAATTTGAAATGATAGCGCCCGGTTGCTGTCTTTTGGTGTCAGGAGTTTTATCCTGCCTGATCATCAGCCGCTTTATCTTCCCGGGTTTTTGCCGCTTCCGCATCGCTCAATAACACCTTATTTTCTTTATCATACATTCCTTCTAACTCATCCAGCACAGTGCCATCCCATCTGCGTGCATTAATGAGGTAGGCCACCCGTCCTATCATATGGGCTGCTACGGGGGCTGTTAATACGAGGAAAAAGATAATGGCAAATACCTTGGTTGTTACGTACGCCTCCGGAAAAAAAACAGCAGCGCTCAACAACAGCAGTCCGCTTCCGAGTGTAGCTGCTTTAACGGTCACGGACAAACGCAAGTAAAAATCCGGCATTCGCAGAATGCCAATTGCTGCGAATAAAATACTCAATGCGCCGATGGTACTTAATACCATAATCGTAATATCAGTCATTTTTCCTCCTTCTTTCCAGGTAATATGAAAATGCAATGGTACCCAAAAACGCGATCAGCGCCAGGATCATACCGGTGTCCATCAATATGGGTTTCCTGGTGCTGATGCTATATACCGTAATGACTCCCACGCCAATGGTGATCAGCAGATCCAGCGCAATCACCCTGTCTACCGTGGTAGGTCCCTTAAATAGCCGGATGAATACCAGCAAGAGGGAGACTGCGAGGATCGGTAAAATCACATAATCTATATAATTACTCAAGCTCATGTCAGAAAAAATATTTATCGGATTATTTCCAATAGTCGCCTTTCAAGGCCGTTTTTTATTTGCTGAATAAATTTCTCCCTGTCTTTCAGGTACATCACATGAATGTACAGAGCTTTCTTGTCGTCACTGATATCCAGTATCAATGTTCCGGGTGTCAGGGAAATAACCGTGGCCAGGATATTTATCTCAAAATCGCTGCTGGCAATTAACGGGTACTTTACAATACCGGGCTTCATAAAAAACTTGGGAGTGATCACGTCGTAGGCTACATGAATATTGGCTTTCAGCATTTCCCAGATAAAAAACAACACGAAGCTGATTATTTTCGGCACCCGGTTATAGTATCTTCTATCCGCTTCATTCCTGCTCATCAGCCACAGCAGGAAAAAGCCCAGCAGGAAACCGAAGAAAAAGTTGGAAAAATATAATGCCCCTGTTAATGCTACCCAAATAAAGGAAAGCAGCAGGTTCATCAAAAATTGTTTAACCATAGCTCAATAGTTTAATACGTTTTGCCCAATACCGCTTCTATATAGGGAGTTGTATCCAGCATTTCCGAGGTGATCCTTTCGGCAACCTCGGTTATGTTTTGGGCACAAAAACCGAGATAGAGCGAAATAGCCGCCAGAAATACAATGGGACTGACCAGCATTGTTTTTTTAGACAGGGAGAGGGTGGCAAAACTGTCTTTAAGTTCTTCTCCCCGGCCGTCGTTTTCCGGTGGGTTTTTCCAGAATACATCCGCCCACATTTTTGCTATTACATATAATGTGATAAAGCTACCTATAATTATTGCCCCTATCAGTATGTATTGCCTGTTGATAAATCCCGCTTCAAACAGGTATAATTTCGGCCAAAACCCGGACAGGGGCGGGATACCTGCCAGTGAAAATAGAACGATGGCAATCAACAGGGATATTTTAGGGTAGTCCGTGTATAGCCCCCCGAGTTTGTCCATATTCATAGTTCCCTTCAACTGCCGTATCAGGCCTGCTATCAAAAACATGTTTGTTTTAACCATGATGTCGTGGAACAGGTAAATTAAGGCGCCGGTAATGGCCACACCGGTAAACATTGCCAACCCGCCGATCATGAATCCTATATGGCATACGATCAGGTAAGAAAACATTCTCCGGATATTACGTTTGATGAGCGCCCCGAAGCTGCCGGTAAGTATAGTGAAAACGGCAATGAACAGGAGGAGATTTTTGGTAAATTCATCCGGTACAAAAATCAATGTGCTTATCCGGAACAATGCATAAATACCCACTTTTGTAAGCAACCCGCCGAAGGTAGCCACTACCGCAGAAGGCGGCGTATGATAAGAGGAAGGGAGCCAGAAATAAAGCGGGAATACAGCCGCTTTGATGCCGAAGCCTATAATGAAAAAAAGAGCGGTGATGTTTACCAGGTTCCTGTTTTCAAGTGCAGCTATTTTTATGGAGAGGTCGGCCATATTGAGCGTGCCGGTAATGCCGTAGAGAATGCCGATACCGGTAAGAAAGAAGGTAGAAGCCAGGATGTTCATCGCCATATATTTTACAGCGCCTTCTACCTGCGCTTTTCTGCCTCCCAGGGTCATCAGCACAAACGAAGAAATGATAATCACCTCAAACCATACATAGAGGTTAAAAATGTCTCCTGTCAGAAATGCCCCGTTAAGCCCCATCACCAAAAAATGAAAAATGGGAAAATAACCGTATAATATGCGTGACCTGGAAATGCCGGCGGATGAAAATATGGAAACGGCCAATGCGGCAAAAGAGGTCAGCAAAACCAGCGTACAACTGAATACATCGGCCACAAATACAATCCCGAACGGCGCTTTCCAACTCCCGGCTTCCATGATCAGGATGTTGCCGTTGTATACTTTGGAAAAAAGCCGGATGGAAAGCAACATCACAATAAAGGATGTGGCAATGCTCACGATCCTGTGGGCTACTGTTCTGCGCCATAAAAACAGCAGCAGTATGGCCGCGAACAGATGAATAGCTACGGGTAATATCAGGTAGTTGTCAATCATATATCTTCTTCTTCCGGTGTGTTTAAATCATCTAAATCATCTGAATTTACCAATACATACACTCTTTTCAGAAGTACGATTGCGAATGCTTGCAGTCCAAAACTGATGACGATCGCAGTTAAAATAAGCGCCTGGGGAATAGGGTCAGCGTAAATATCCCTGAAAAGAGAAGCTTTGTCGTCAATAACAGGTGGCTTGCCCTTGGTAATGCTTCCCAAAAGAAAAATCAGGATATTCACGCCATTTCCCAGTAAACCCAGGCCTATCAGCAGTTTCACCATACTCCTCCTCAGCAGCATATAAATGCCGGTTGAATACAGTAGCGCTATCAGTATCAACAATAATATTTCCATGGTCTATTCGCTGTATTGGAAAATGCTGAACAAAATGGTTAGTACCACGCCTATTACAAGAAAGTAAACCCCTATATCAAAAAATAAAGCGCTGCCGATCATACCTATTACAGGTATGGGTTCTTCAATCCAGAGGCCCGTCATTGCCGGTTTACCGGCCATTAAGGGTAATAGCATACTGGTGGCAGACAATACCAGTCCAAAGGGCACCAGTCCGGAAGGGTGTACCGGCAAAAGCCGCAAGGTGCTGTTTACTCCATGCGTAAAACTATGTAATACAAAGGCAATGGAGGCAATGAGGCCTCCCACAAATCCCCCGCCGGGATAGTAATGCCCCCGCAGTAAAATAAAAATAGAAAACAACAGCAATATCGGCAGCAGGTATTCTGTAGCTGTTTTTAATATAATACTCTTCATAAAATGCCCTTGTTTTAGTATCGAACAATGTTTTTTAACGGTGGTTATTCCTTTTCGGAGGATTTGAGCCGCAGGTTGATCAGGCTGAAAACACCCAATGCGGCAATGCTTAAAACAACAATTTCAAACATCGTATCCATTCCCCTGAAGTCAACCAGGATAACATTTACCACATTTCTTCCTTTTGCCATGGTGTAGGCATTTTCCCCGTAAAATTTGCTGATATCTGTCTGGATAGGTTCGTTGAGCGCCTGTAAAGCAATGATGCCGATCAATACGCCAAAGCTGGTGGATACGATACCATCTCTTAATCTTACCTTACTGTTGGCAAAGTTTAAAAACGGGGGAAGCCTGAAAAGAACGAATACAAACAATACCAGGGTAAGCGTGTCGATGGTAAATTGCGTCATGGCCAGATCGGGTGCACTATAAAAAACGAACATCAGGCAGATGCAATACCCGATAACACTGGTGCCCACAACGGCAGTCAGCCGGGAGGTGCTGGTAACGGTCATATATACAGCCGCAATCAATATACCTGCCACCACAATTTCATAAATACTGATGGTTGATATACGTGCCAGGCTTATTTCCAGCGGCTCACCGTTTATCACGCGGTAGGCAAGCAGCAGCACCGCGAAAATAATGATACGCAGCAGGTACGACCGCAGGAAACCATTGTGCATGGTGTTGCTGTACCAGGTTGAAAAACCCTTTACATAGTCGCCCATCCTTTTGAAAGTTTTCTCCGCGGAAATAGCGGATAACAAAGGATAAGATGATGCGGCAGTTGTTTTTTTGAAAAGATACAGCAGGGTTCCTGATACGATAGTGACAGCGCTCAGCAATAATACAAGGTTGAAGCCATGCCATATTTTAAGGGGAGAGCCGGCTGTGTTGTTGGTAATAGCTGCTGCAGCCGGTTGTAACACGGATGTGCCTACCCAACCCGGAAAGCTGCCGAACAGGATACCCAAAAAAGCCAGTATAAGCGGTGGCATCCACATAAACCAATGCGGAAGATGAACGCCGGATAGTCGTTCGGGAAGGCTTCCGGTAAATGGTTTTATGCCAGCGAGGAAACCGGCTGATACAAGAAAAATATTCGTTATTACGGCGATCGCGGTCAGTATAAAAAGGAAGTTGAGCTTTGTATGCAGCGTGGCTTCGTATATAAGGTCTTTTCCTATAAACCCTAAGGTAAGCGGGATACCGGCACTTGAAAGGGCGGCCAATGCACCGGCTATAGCCACCGGTAACATTAGTTTTCTCAAACCCGATAGCTGTGATATATCCCTGGTTTGGGTTTCATGGTCTATAATGCCGGTTACCAGGAAAAGGGTTGCTTTATACAAGGCATGTACCAGTATGAACACGGCTGCTGCAGTTAAAGCTGCTTCTGTTCCTACGCCGATCAGAAATACCAGTACGCCAAGGGCGGAAATGGTGGAGTAAGCGAGGATCTCCTTTAAATCTTTTTTGAATATCGAAATAATGGCGCCGAGCAGCATGGTACATCCGCCGATGATCACCAGCGGCACTGTCCAGTAATCGGTGCCGCCCAGCACGGGAAATAACCTTGCCAAGAGGTAGATGCCTGCTTTCACCATGGTAGCAGAGTGAAGATAGGCGGATACAGGCGTTGGCGCCTTCATGGCGCCGGGAAGCCAGAAATGAAACGGGAACTGTGCAGATTTGGTAAAAGCGCCTGCAAACACTAATAATAATACGAGGCCATATAAGGAATGGCTTTTTAAGATTGCATTTGACAGGATCATCTCCCGGATAGAATGAGTATCCGACAGGTAGCCGGCCAATATCAAACCCGCCATCAGTAAAAAGCCGCCTCCCGCTGTAATCGCCAGTGCGGTGATGGAACTTTTTCGCGAATCAGCATTGTCGTTGTTGAAGCCTATGAGAAAAAAAGAGCTGATACTGGTAAGTTCCCAGAAAATGAAAAGGAGCAGGACATTGTCAGATAAAACCACTCCCAGCATAGCCGCCATAAAAATACTCAGGTAGGCAAAAAAACGATCCAGGTAAGGATGCCCCTTCATATAGGCTACCGCATATATATATACCAGCGTACCGATGCCTGTTATCAGCAGGCAAAACAGCAGGGAGAGCCCGTCGAGATGAAAATCGAGGTTGATACCGGCTGAAGGTACCCAGGCATGGTGACTGTATACAGGGTTGCCTGCGCTTACAGCAGGTATAAAACCGGCAAAATATCCGAATAACAGGGCAGGTAAGAGAACCAGCAATACAGACAGCCTGTTTTTCAGGTATTTTCCAAAAGGGATGAGTAATATTGAAACAAAAAATCCAGCCAGTACCGCAGTCAGCATTGATGATAAAAGTTTATTATGGAAGTGCCTAAAATAACCAATTATCTTAAAGGATCAACAATTAATCTTTCAACCAAATATCCAACCCGTTGATTTGACTATTGCCTAAAGATCGGTAATGGGTTGGTACTTAGGTACCAGTGACTTCATTACGAACCAGGCGACCAGATAAGCCAGCGCACAGAACGTAAACATGATGGTATACCCCGTTTCAATATGCCCCAGGGCTTTGTAATGATCAAATAAGGCGCCGCCTACCTTTGTTACCAGCACACCTCCTAATCCTCCTGCCATTCCCCCGATGCCTACGATGGACGCCACAGCTTTGCGTGGAAACATATCGGAAACGGTGGTAAATATATTGGCGCTCCAGGCCTGGTGGGCAGAAGCCCCGATACCAATAAGTATAACAGGCACCCAGTAGCTGATATCGCCGAAAGGCTGGGCTGCCAGCACTACCAGGGGTATTACCGCATATATCAGCATCGCTTTCATCCGACCGTTATAGGCATTATAACCTTTGTTGATGAAATACATGGGGAACCATCCTCCTCCAATGCTTCCGATCATGGTGATGGTATACAAAACAGCAATCGGGAATGCCATGTCTGTATCTTTCATATGGTATTGGTCTTTGAGATAGGCAGGTACCCAGAAGAGAAAGAACCACCAGACACCGTCTGTCATAAACTTTCCAAAAGCAAACGCCCAGGTTTGCTTATAGACCAATAGCTTTGTCCAGGGAACTTTTTCTGTTTTTCCCTGAGCTAATGTTTCTTCTTCCGTATCGCTTTTTATATACCTGGCTTCGGAGGCAGACAGTCTTTTTTGTTTTTCGGGCCTTTCATAATAGATAAACCAGAAGATCAACCATAAAAAACCTATTGCCCCAATGATAATGAAAGTAGTCTGCCAGCCATATGCTTTCGAAATGTAGGGCACCGATAATGGCGCCAGTATGGCGCCGATAGTTGTGCCTGAATTAAAGATACCAGTTGCCAGGGCACGCTCTTTCTTGGGAAAATACTCTGCAGTTGCTTTTATGGCTGCGGGAAAATTACCGGCTTCTCCAACCGCAAGAAATGCCCTTGCAAAAATGAACCCGAGTACCGATACCGGGATCGCGGCCAGACCGATCCAGCTCAAACCGGTTTTCAACCCTTCGCCGATAGGAATGGCATAAGCATGGATAATAGCTCCGAGAGACCAGATAATGATTGCCCACGCATAACCACTTTTTGTACCAAGTTTATCAATGATCCTTCCGGCAAAAAGCATGGCTATCGCATAAGTAAATTGAAAGGCCGCGGCAATATTGGCATAATCGCTGTTACTCCAATTGAACTCCTCCTCCAATGCGGGTTTCAGCAGGCTCAATACCTGCCTGTCAAGATAGTTTACGGTTGTTGCAAAAAACAAGAGTGCGCAAATCGTCCACCTGTAGTTGCCAATTTTTTCTTTCATTCTTATATCTTCTATCGTTTGTAAATGATTTGGATGGCTGTTTGCAGTTATCGGCCGTTAAGAAAAATGGTGTGCAGTTTTTTTCTATATGGCGTTTAATAAACCTTTGAACCGTCCTTGTTTATTCTAATATGATGACTGAAAGATATCTAATATAATTAGATAATCAGTGCGTTTTCACGGAAAATAATTGCTCTGTTCATTAATTATTTCACTCAAAGCCGGCTATTTTTTTTGATAAACCCGTACGTAGTCCACCTCAAATTTTTGAGGAAAACCTGTATCGGACGGGTCTCCGCCATTTGCTCCTCCTACAGCAAGATTCAGGAGCATATAGTGCGGCTGCTTAAACGGGTTGAAGTCTGCCCCGTTTTTGTTGGCAACAAGATCCAGGTCTATCTTGTTCAGCAGTACGTCATCAAGGTACAGGGCTATATATTCCTCCGTCCAGTCCATTCTCCAGGAGTGAAACCGGCTGGCCCAGTCTTTTCCTCCCAATGGTTGTATGCCATGCCTGCTGTCATACCATTCGGTTTTTCCCTCTTTTCCCAGAAAGGCAACATTGGCCAGTATGCTATCCCGGTAGTATTCCATAATATCTATTTCGCCGTTGGCCGGCCAAGGTTCTTTAATGCCCAGTGTCCACCAGGCGGGCCACATGCCTTTATCAACCGGTATTTTCGCCCGCATCTCGAACCGTCCATATAGCCATTCGTGTTTGCCTTTTGTTATCAGGCAGGATGATGTGTATTCCGCAGCAGATCTTTTATATTTCCAGTTATCACTATCCGGGTCATATGCGGGATTTTCTTTCGGTTCTTTCCTGGCTTCGATGGTCAACAATCCATCAGCGCAGGAAGCGTTCTCCGGTTGGTACCATTGCAGTTCATAATTCCTTACGAAACCCAACTCATAACTCCATTTATTGGAGTCGGGCCGACCATCGTTCTCAAATTCGTCTGACCATACCAGGGTGTACTCCTCAGTATTTTTGGGGTTGCAGGCAGAGAGGGCGGTTATCAGTTGCAGGGAAACCCAAAGCCTGAGTATTGTATGCATGGCGGCGGTTTAAGTGGTGGAATGTTTTATTATTCTTTAATGAACTTTTTCTCAAGGTCTTCCAGAGAAATCCCTTTTGTTTCCGGCATTTTAGTTACTACCCACACCAGTTGCAGCACCATCATGAACGCGAAGAAGGCAAAGATCGGCCAGGGGTTTTTAAAAATGCCGTCTTTCTCGTCCAGGAACAGTGGGGTGATCCACGTAATGATGGCAGCAAATACCCAATGCACACTGGCGCCGAAAGATTGACCCAATGCCCTGATCTTGTTCGGGAATATTTCGGAAATGAACACCCATATAACAGCGCCCTGCCCTACGGCATGTGACGCAACAAATGCCAGCAGGAAAACCAGTAATAACCCGGGTTGTGCATCAGCATAAAATGCCCAGGCAACCAGGGAAAGGCTGATAATGTAGCCGACGGAGCCGATCAGCAATAGCTGCTTTCGTCCCAGTTTATCTATAAGATACAATCCCACGAAAGTGAATACCAGGTTGCTGCCCCCTATGGCGATGGAATTCAGCAGGGAGTCTTTAGAGGCCAGTCCGGCCCGTTCCAGTATTTCAGGCGCATAGTAAAGAATGAAATTAATACCCGACCACTGGTTGAAAAAAGCAATTGCAAATGCCAGCCATATAATGGTATTGTATTTACGATTGAACATCCCTGCAGCGCCACCCCGTTTTTTTTCCTGGTCCAGGTTTTCCCGGATAGATTCGATCATCGCGTCCGCATTGTCTGCTCCGAGTTTAACAAGAATGTTCCTGGCCCCGGATACATTGCCTGCCCGGGCGATCAGCCAGCGGGGGCTTTCCGGTATACCGAATACCAGTAAGGTATATAATAAAGAAGGGATCACCATAATGCCGAGCATCCAGCGCCAGTCGTTGGCACCGCCAACCCCCTGGAGCAGGTAGTTCGACAAAAAAGCGATCAGTATCCCAAATACAATATTGAACTGGTACATGGCGCCCAGTCGTCCGCGGGTAGCGGGTGTTGATATCTCGGAGATATAGGTGGGGGCTGCCACGGAAGACACGCCGATCCCTATTCCTCCTATAAAACGGAAGAAGGAAAAGGTGTAAGGATCCTGGGCAAGTGCAGAACCTACAGCCGATACACTGAACAGGATCCCTATCCAGATCAACACTTTTTTCCGGCCATAGATTTCGGTTGGAATGCCACCCAGGAGAGAACCGAGAACCGTGCCCCAGAGCGCCACCGACATGATGAAGAATCCATGAAAGAGGGGAGAAGTATTCCATAGTTCCTTGATAGGAAGGTTGGCTCCGGAAATTACCACTGTGTCAAAACCAAAAATAAAACCGGCAAGTGCAGCAATGAGAGACACGCCAAAAAGGCTGGTGCTGCCTGCAACCGGTGTGGAAGAATCATTAGAATTGCTTGACATATAGCTTTTGATTAAGCTATAAATATAAAAGATTGTGTTTAAAACGACACTTCCAATATCCCGATATCACTCTTTTCAATTTATAATGGAGATAAGTCACCGGTATCATTAAAGGTTTAAAAATAACCCGAGACAACGATGGGGGAAAGGTTTTAAGAGGTGAGATATTCAAATACCACAAAATCAGTCATGCTTGAAAATGAATGACTTAGGTTGATAAGGAAAATGTTTTATTATTTTTTTATCCACTTTTGTTAAAAAAATAAAAAGTGTTTGTAATTTAACGTTTTATTTAAAATAGATTAACCTTTGGATTAATAATGGTGGGTAAGCATTCTGTATATAGAAAGAAGATCGTTAATCATTTATATTTCTCGAATGCACTTTCGTGCGCGGAGCTCAGTGACAAAATCGGCAAAAGTCTGTCGTTGACCACCAGAATGTTGAATGAACTGGTAGAAGAGGGGCTTGTGGAAGAGAAAGGGTACGCGCCTTCCAGCGGTGGCCGCCGGCCGCTCACCTATTCACTCCGTCCCGATATTATGTATATCATTTCCGTGGCAATTGACCAGTTTTTTACCAGGATTGCCATTATGGATATGCATAATAATATTATAGGAAAAGTGGAAACCTGGGATATCAATCTTGCGGCCGGCTCCGGCACTTTACAGGAGATCACCGGGAGGATAAATGAGACTATTCTCGCGTCGGGCATTGATAAATCCAGGATACTGGGTATTGGCATGAGTATGCCGGGTTTTGTTGATTCCCGTAGATCGTTAAACTATTCGTTTTTGCCGGTGGAACCCGGTTTTAGGAGTATCTCAGAGTTTGTAGAAAGTAAAGTTGGCGTACCTGTCTTTATTGATAACGACTCCAGTTTGGTCGCATTGGCAGAGTTACGGTTTGGGGCGGCAATGAAACAGAGAAACGTGATGGTAGTAAATATAGGCTGGGGAATAGGCCTGGGGATGGTGCTTAACAAAGAACTGTTCAGGGGAAACGAAGGGTTGGCCGGCGAGTTCAGTCATATCCCGCTCTTCCAGAACGGTAAGATCTGTTCCTGCGGCAAAAGCGGATGCCTGGAGACGGAGGCCTCTCTGGGAGCGGTGGTGGAAAAAGCAAAGCGCGGATTGATGGAGGGAAAGACGTCTGTTTTAGACAAAGAAAAACTGGACACCTATTTACCTGATAAAGCGGGAACGGCTATAGTGAGCGCTGCGAACAAGGGAGATCGTTTTGCCGTGGAGTTATTGTCTGAAGCGGGTTATCATATAGGCAGGGGGATTGCCATATTGATCCACCTGCTTAATCCCGGTCAGATCGTATTAAGCGGCAGGGGGGCTCCTGCCGGGCGGATACTGCAGGCGCCTATTCAGCAGGCGCTGAACGAGCATTGCATCCCGCGCTTATCGGCAAATACTGAAATTACTATTTCTACTCTGGGTGGTGATGCCCAACTGATAGGGACAGCCGCACTTGTTGTGGAAAAGTATGAAAAACCAATTTTTAACCAGAAGAAGACCCGTGAAACAGTTTAAAAAGATCCTTATTATTAAACCTAAAACAATTGAAATGAGAACAATTACGCAGGGTTTGTTTATGATGCTGTTTGCCCTAGCAACATGTGCATCTGCATTCTCTCAAAAAAGAGTTACCGGCCTCGTTTTAGACGAGGGCGGCTCACCCCTGGCTGGTGTATCAATAGGCGCCAAGGGCGGAAATGCCCTGGGGGTGACGGATAATGAAGGGCAGTTTGCCGTTTCTTTATCTGCTTCGCAAAACGTATTGGTATTTAGCTACGTTGGTTTTGAAACAATCGAAGTGGTAGTAGGCAGCCAAACCAATATCAGTGTTGTAATGAAGTCGGCAATTAAGGAAGGTGAGGAGGTGGTTATTACCGCGCTGGGTGTATCAAAGCAAAAGCGGTCGTTGGGCTTTTCTGTAACTGAGGTAAAGGGAGGTGATCTGGCGAAAACCAACGAAGTCAATCCAATAAATGCTTTGCAGGGAAAGGTGGCTGGCGTGCAGATCGATATGGGGGGAGCCGGTGGTTTGATGTCGAACTCGAAAATAGTGATCAGGGGAAACTCCACACTGGGAACAAATAATCAACCCATTTTTGTTATTGATGGGGTCATTATGGATAACGATCTCTTCAGTGGAAACGGACGTGATTTTGGGAACGATTTGAAGAACCTTAATATGGAAGACTTTGAAAGCGTTTCTGTTTTAAAAGGCTCTGCCGCTGCTGCATTATATGGCACCAGGGCTGTTAACGGTGTAATTCTTATTACTACCAAAAAAGGAAGGCAACAAAAGGGGATCGGCGTATCAGTTACGCATTCATTGAGCCTCACCGATCCTTATGCCGGACCTGAATTTCAAAATGAGTTTGGAGGAGGAACGGTAGGCGACTTTTTTACAGATAACAGGGATCCAAATTATAAACCAACCGAACGGTGGACTACTAAGGTGTTTCCTACAGACCCTGTAACCGGGCAGCCATATATTGACCGGGGAATTGGCCGTGAACTGGAGAATTGGGGACCCAGGATGTTGGGGCAGGATGTGATGAACTATGATGGAACAATGACGAAATATCTTCCTCAGCCTAATAATTTTCTGGATGTATTTCAAACAGGTGTTGGTCATAATACCAATGTGGCGATTGATGGCGGAACCGAAAAATCAACTTTCCGGTTGTCCTATAATCGCAATCAGTCGGAGGGAGTAGTAAGTAATAATAAACTTACGAAAAATGCTTTTGAGTTAAGGGCGACTCATAAGTTTACCCAATTCTTGGATGTAGACGTGAGCGCTGCCTATACTGATTTTACCGGATATAACCCGCCGCGGCTGGGTGGGCTCGACGCTTTCGCTTCCTATAATTTTGGAAAGTTGTATAGCTGGATGATGCCCCGCAACTATGACACTAAATACTGGATGCAAAGGAGTAACTACACAAGCAAGTTTGGCGGCGTTCCTAACCCGTCTACACCCGGGGAAAATAATTTTGCTCCGGAAACAAGGTTTTGGTTTTCACTTTTTGAAAATAACTATATTCAAAAGGAACAGTTGTTAAGAAGCCGTGTGGCATTGACCCTTAAGCTGACTGAGTGGGCGCGATTGGTACTGGAAGGAAATATCAACAACATCTATACCCGTAATGAAACAAAAGAACTCGGACAGGGTTTAAACTTTACGGGTGGTGCATATTCTCTTGGATTTAAGACCAAGGAAAGTAATATGCAGAAGTGGATGCTCATGATGAATAAAGAAATCAACCCGGACTTAACTGTCAGTGGTTATGTAGGAGGGGAGGCACAACGTTACAAAACAACCTTCGAAACGAGTTCCACCAGTGGTGGTTTAAGCTACCCCGGAAACTACTTTATTGCGAATTCGGTGAACCAGCCGGTAACTTCCGCGGGTATTCAAAACAGAAGGTCATTTAACTCTCTGTATGCAAGCGCTGACATTGGATATAAAAATATGCTCTTTTTACAGGCAACCTGGAGAGGCGACTGGAGTAGCGCGCTTACCTATTCGAACGGTAGCGGTAATAATTTTTACAACTACCCTGCAGCCAGTCTTTCTTGGATTTTTACAGAAACGTTTAACCAAAAGCTTCCCAACTGGATAAGTTATGGAAAATTCAGGGCAAATATTGCCGCACTCGGAGGTGATACCGATCCATTTAGAATCAACCCCGGATTTGCGTTCAACGGATACAGTACTGCCAATGGAAGCACAGTTCCGATTTCTACTTACAGCAGTTCCTCTGTATTGCAGGCCAATCTCAAGCCTCAAAGAAAGATATCAAAGGAAGTTGGTTTGGAAATGCGTTTCCTGAGTAACAGGTTAGGGTTTGACGTGAGTCTTTACCAGGATAACACCAGGAATCAACTGCTGGATATAACTACGCCGGTTGAATCCGGAGTGAGTACAATATTTATCAATGCGGGTAATATTCAAAACAGGGGAATTGAAATAGCGTTGGACGCTACTCCTGTTCAAACCAAAAGCTTCCGCTGGAATACAGCGCTTAACTATGCCGTAAACAGGAATAAAATTGTTGACCTCTATCCGGGAAGAACAGAATACAACCTGGGAGCCAATATCGGAGAGATCAGTACCTGGGCGGTTGTAGGAAAGTCTTACGGAACCTTGCGGACAACCATAAACTCTGAACCTTTCCAGGGCACTGATGCACATGATCCGCGTAACGGGTTACCAATCCTTATTTGGAGAGGTGATTCGAGAACAGCTTTCCCGGACAGGAGTAACCGCTGGCAGGATGTAGGAGATATTAATGCTAAATTCAGAGGGGGATGGGATAATACATTTAGCTACAAAAACTTTAACCTGAATGTATTGCTGGATGCTAAAATAGGAGGCGATTTTGTATTGCTGAGCTACAGGTATGGTACACATACGGGTGTGTTTCCAAACACTTTGTCTGGCAGGGATGCGCAAAACGGGGGTATTCAATGGACTTCTCAATATGCAAATGATGGCGGAACATATGACGATGGTATCATACCACAAGGGGTGTTTAAAGCCGGTACCATTGTGGAAGTACCCGGTGGAGGAACAGCGGACGTAAGCGGTATGACTTATCAGCAGGCATATGACCAGGGTTTGGTAGAACCTTCTCATCTTCCACAGTTTTATTACAGGTATGGTTCGTCTTCTACAGGTGTGGCAGATTTCTGGATATTAAAAAATTCATGGATTTCCCTGCGCCAGGTAGCGTTATCTTATAATGTACCCTCAAAGCTATATGAGAGGCTGAAGTTAAACGGGTTATCTGTATCGGTTGTGGGGCGTAACCTGGTTTATTTGCATAATGCCCTGCCTTATAATTTCAATCCGGAATCCAACAATTCAAACAATACGGCTTATTCAGGTGAGGAAGGCTTTCTGCCCATGATGAGAACGTTTGTTTTTACTTTAAGAGCTGCCTTCTAATTATCATTAACTTAATTCAAAGTAAAATGAAACTCAGATCAACATATTTTATAGCAGGCGCCTTGTTGTTATTCGGCGCTTCCTGTACAAAAAACTTTGCGGATATTAATAGCAATCCAACGATTGTTACGAGTCCCGACGTTAAATATTTACTCAGTTATTCCCAGGAAAGACTGGCAACATACAACGGGGGAGAATGGATTTGGGAAGGTATGGAACAGTTATTCAGATACACACAGCATGTGAGCGCCAGTCCGTATGAAGTAACGAACAATGTAAATGGCCGGTATGGTGTTTATTATAGTCAGATTTTGCCCAATCTTTTTGAGATCAGACGGCAGGTTGAGCTGGGGTCTGATAAGGACAATTACCAGAAAATAAATGCGGTAACTTATGTCATCCAGGTATTACATGGCATAAAAGTTACGGATATGAATGGATCTATTCCATATTCTCAGGCGCAACAAGGCAGATATGAGGGCAACTACAGCCCTGTTTATGATAACCAGGAAACACTTTTTAATACCTGGCTAACTGAACTGGATAATGCGATTGCCATATTGTCTAACACTTCGCTGCCCAATCAGGTTGAATTATCCTCTTCAGATATTTTTTACAAAGGAGATTGGATAAAATGGGTAAAGCTGGCAAACACTTTAAAATTAAGGATTGCCGCAAGACTGGAAAATCAAAATGCTGCTAAAACTGCAGAGGTCTTTAAGCAGGTAATGCAAAATGCGATCGGGCCGATTGACAGTGATGATGCACAACTGTCTTATACCAATCCTAATTTTTCACCTTTCGGAAATGATATAAATTACCGGAGTATCCGCTACGGCAGCAGGTCCATTATCAATTTTCTGAAAAAGACGGATGATCCGCGGCTTCCTATTTATTTTGAAGACAACGGTTTGAGGAAAAGCATTCTGGAGGGTGCCGGCGTAACACCACCGGCATTTATAAACATAAATGATCCGCTGATCCAGTTTCAGGGCGCTCCTGCAGACTGGACAACAGATCCTACAGTTGCTTCTTATATCAGTAATGCATTTCCTGTCGGCGGCACTAATTATTTTCTGATTTCCCCTATAAACAGGAAATTCTTTTCGCCGAGAATGAACGGACAGACCGGTAATTACACTGATGTTATTGTAACAAATGCGGAATCATCCCTGTTGGTTGCAGAATTTATACAAAAGGGCTATGGCGGAGGTATTGATACCAAAGGCTCTGCTGAACAGTGGTACAAAAAGGGAGTTACTTCCTCTATCAGAACAATGAACGGAATTGCTATTACTGCAGAGTCTGCTACGGGGTACACTGGTGACGGAACGGTTGTTATTAACACATATCTTGAAGAGACTGACGTGGCGTTTAATGGAACGAATGACCTGGAAAGAATTTATGTTCAACAGTTTTTAAATTTCTACAGAAATGCCAGTGAGGCATTTGTCTTTGTACGCCGGACCGGATATCCCAGGAGTTCTTCAACTTACTATGCCCGTGAGGAGTTTAATGAGGATATTCCCAGGAGATGGTGGTTAACAGATCCCGGTGAAGTGAACAGGGCCAACTGGAAGGCTGCAATGACTGACCAGGGATTTACAGAAAATGCTCAGGATATTCCTACCCTGAGCACGCAGAGAGTATGGTACGATAAAAATGCTCCCGCATTTGGACAGGGACAATAAATAATATAACTAATTAGTAAATAACCCCTTTTTAATAACAAAATAAACTGCAATGAAAAAATGTAAACCCCAATTCTTATGGTTGGTCTCTTTGCTGTTAATGTGCAACATGGCGTTGTATGCGCAGGAAGGACGAATCGTTTCTGGTGTTGTCAAAGACGATAAAGGAAACCCCGTTATAGGAGCAACCGTTTCTATTAAGGGATCCCCGGCTTCTGTATTTACAGATGATGATGGCAAGTATTCAATAACAGTAAGCGGTAGGAATGCTGTCCTGCTGATCAGTTCTGTTGGCTTTACCACAAAAGAGGTTAGACCTGGAGAATCCACAAACCTGGATGTTGAACTGGAATCTTCCGCAGCGGATATGGACGAGATTGTGGTAACGGCATTAGGCGTAAAAAGAGATAAAAGGTCGATTGGCTTCGCTGTGCAACAGGTAAAAGCCGAAGATGTAACCATCGCAGCGCCGGTAGATGTAGCGCAGGGGATGGTTGGTAAGGTAGCAGGCTTGAACATTTCAACCGGCAATGGTTTGAACAATGCGTCTTCCAGGATAGTAATAAGGGGAAACAATTCTGTAACAGGGAATAATCAACCGTTAATTGTTGTGGACGGCGCTATTATAGACAATAAGCCTGTCGCTCAATCTAATATCGAAGTCACAGATGGTATGAGAGATTGGGGAAATTACCTCAGTTATATGAATATGGATAATATCGAAAGCATCTCGGTTTTAAAAGGACCGAATGCGGCGGCGCTATATGGTGCACGCGGCGCCAATGGAGTAATACTTATAACCAGTAAGAAAGGTGTTAAACAAAAGGGCTTAGGACTTAACTATAACTTTAGTACTAACTTTACTAATGCATTTCGTTTCCAGGATTTACAGAATGAGTATGGTGGAGGTTTTGCAGCAGGGTTATGGACTGCTGATCCTGAGTTACCCAAAACAGCGTCCGGAGAATATTATTTACCTACTCTATATGGTGGTTCCAGTTATGGAGCTGGTGGATCGGGTATTGGCGGCTCCCACGGTACTATTCCGGGTGGTTTTGCTACCTGGGATATTTTTAGCTGGTTTGGGGCGAGTTCTTCCTGGGGACCCAGGCTGGCAGGACAGCAGGTTCGTTGGTGGGACGGAGAGTTAAGGTCATATTCTCCACAGCCCGATAACAGGAAAGCTTATTATCGCCAGGGGAATGAAACTACTCATAATGTTTCTTTTTCTTCCGGAGGAGATTTTGGCACGGTTCGTTTGTCTGCGTCCAGAACAGATGCTACGGCAGTAGTACCCAATACCAACAATAACAATACAAATTTTGCACTAGGCTCAAACCTGAAAATTTCAAAAGCTATCAGCGCTGAAATCAATGTTGCTTATAACCAGAACTTCAGGCATAATACACCTGAGATAGGTACAAACAATTCCTGGGGTAAATTTTCAATCTATGGAATGTCAAGGGAATATCAGCCGCTTGAATACCAATACTATAAAAATCCTGATGGATCCAAACGCGATTTTGGCTCTCCGTATCCACACCAGGAGTATGGGCGGGACCTCTATTGGTATTTCTATGAAAACAACAGCAATCTCAACAGGGATGAGTTGATATCAACCGTGAAGTTGAATGCGGAAATCACTCCCTGGCTGAATGCTTTTGTGAGAACATCGGCTAACCTGATCTCATCCAAGTTTGAAACTATCAGAACAACACCCAATGCTGATAAAGTTACCGATGGGCGGTATGAGAAGCAACTTGACAAAGACAAATTGCTGAACACTGATGTTATGGTAACGGCCCACAAAGAAAACCTGTTCATTGATGGATTTAATGCGAGTTTGTCAGGAATGTTTAATAGTTATTCCAATAGGTCAACCGGTATGATTGGATTCAACGACGGAACTTTCCTGGTTCCAAACATTTACTCGCTGCACAATATCATAGATGCAGACAGGGTTAATAAAGATCTGTTTAATGTTACGGAAAGGAGATATGAAATGCGGTCCCAATCTGTTTTGGGAATGCTTAACCTGAGTTATAAGAATTACCTCTTTTTAGACGTAACAGGCAGAAATGATATCAATTCCACGCTGACGCCCAGTAAGAATTCAACATTCTACCCCTCTGCGAGCCTGGGGTTTGTTTTTACGGATGCGTTTAATCTTAACAGTATCAGGAACGTGCTTTCTTATGGAAAACTCAGGGTGGCCTACGGAGAAAGCGCAAATGCAACTGACCCGTATAAACTTGGATTTACTTATGATGTGGCTTCTTTTGGCGGGGCGCCCACCAATTCTATCCCCGCTACCCTGAACCCTGAAGAACTCGGGTTTCAGACATCAAATTCAATAGAGGTTGGAACCAGCCTGGGTTTTTTGAACGACAGGATCAACCTGGACTTCACGTATTACAGCATCAGGTCAAAAAATCAAATATTATCTGCTGACATAGCTCCTTCTTCAGGCGCAACTGTTGTTACGTTTAATTCAGGAGAGCTGACGAATAAGGGTATAGAGTTTATTATCAATGCCGCAGTAGTTCAAAACAGAAATTTTAGCTGGAACCTTTCATTGAATGGTGCTAAAAACCAAAATAAAGTAGTTGCTCTTGCGGAAGGCATCAGAGAATTGAGGATCGCGGATGTTTTTGGTAACCTGGGTGTATTTATGCGTGTAACTCCGGGAGACTCATATGGTACGATTTATGGAACTGATTTTGAAAGAGATGCAAATGGAAACAAAATATTGTATAACGTAAAAGATGGCGTAGGTAATGTTTATGGAACGCTGTACAAAGTTACCAATGAACCTGTGGCTATCGGAAATGCAGCTCCAAAACTTACCGGGGGATTGGGTAATACCCTTCGCTATAAGAACTTCAGCCTATATGGTATGATAGATTTCAAAATTGGCGGAGATATATATTCGTTTGATCATTCCACGGCAATGGGCAGCGGTATTTCACCCGCTACTGTTCACGAGAGGAACGGAAACGGGTTGCCTTATACTTTCCCGGATGGCACCACTGCTAATGTAGGTGTAATAATGGAAGGGTTCAATGAAGATGACGGAAAGATGAATGACCGGGTAGTACATCCAATATACAAATATGCAGGTTCCTATACCGGATGGACGCATCTTAACAGACCAAGAAGCTTATCGGTATTTGAGAATACCTGGGTAAAAATGAGAGAAGTTGCATTAGGATATCAATTACCACAGAATTTAGTGAAGAATTCAAAAATCTTTCAAAATTTGACTGTTTCATTAATTGGACGGAACCTGTTTTACTTCTACTCCAGCCTGCCTGATCACCTGAATCCGGAAGCGATTAACGGAATCGGAAACGGTCAGGGACTACAATGGTCAGGTATGCCGAGCATCCGGTCTATGGGATTAAGTTTGAAAGCACAATTCTAAACTATCAATTAAGTTAAATATGAAATTACTAACTATAAACAAAATCGGAATTCCCGTAATGTTAGCCTGTTCTGTGGCTTTTACATCTTGTGAAAAAGATTTTGGGAATATAAACGAGCCCTGGGATAACAGGGTTTATTCAGCGAAAATACCAGAGATGTATAATGGTATTGCGTCTGGCATGCCTGAGAATGGAAGAGGAGTATTTTCTTCTTTCCTTTACCAAAATACGCAGTTGGCGGCTAATTATGCTGCAGCGGGGTTTCGTCTGGATAACCTTGTAGGTGGTATCTGGAATAACTATTATTTTGCTTTGGCTGACTACAGAAAAACCCTGGAGTTGATTGAAGAGCAGGAAAACCCGGCATCATACACAAACGTGAGGGCTATGCTTACTACTTTAATAGCTTATAAAACTCTCCGGAACACCACGCTGTTTGGTGATATACCCTTTGCCGAAGCCGGTATGGCTTTTAAAGGAGGTCAACATTACCGGCCGGTTTACGATGGTCAGGAAACCATTTTCACTACTGCTCTTGCAGATTTGAAGTGGGCTGCTGATAACTTTTCCACCTCATCCGGCCAGGTTGAGTTAGGGGCTTATGAAACGTTGTTACAGGGTGATATATCGAAGTGGATCAAGTTTACAAACTCACTGAGATTAAGATATGCTTTAGTGATGAGGGAAAAAAATGCAGCGGCTGCCGATGCAATTATTGCAGAGGTTTTGACTAAACCCTTACTGGCGCCGGATGAGTACCTTGGAGTAGAGCCGATTAAACTTTCTATGGAGATTAACAGGGGGCCTGCTTTCAGGGGCAATTCCTATGTACGTATGGGAAGTACAATATGGGAAGCCATGTCAAGTTCAAATGCGGTTAACGGATCCGGCATTTTCGATTTGAGGACCAGGATATTTTTCGAACCTAACAGTGACGGGGAATGGAAGCCATATCCCCAAAATCCTCCCACAGGCACTGTTGCAGAAACTGATAATGGCGCCAGTGGAGGTATTAATGATCCTTACAGGGAAGCACGTTTAACTACCTGGACGCCAGCAGGTGAATATCATTATTCTCCTTTGAATTTGTATTATGTGAATGACCGCACTTTTCCCGATTTGTTCATAACAGGCAGTGAGGTAAGCTTTTTGAAAGCAGAGATATACAACAGAGGAATCGCTGGTGTAGCTGCAAGTGCGGCAACAGCGAAGCAGTACTATGACGAGGGCATCACAGCATCTGTAAAATATTGGTATAAACTGGCAAACGGATCTGCGGTCTGGACTGTTAATAAACCTGCGGCTGAGCCTACACCAGGGGAATTGTCTACCATGTTGTCCAACCCTGCAGTTGCATATAGTGCTACTCCCGCGGATGCATTGAAGCAGATATATCAGCAACACTGGATATCTCTTTTTCATCAACCTTTTGACGCCTGGACCTTAAAACGCCGGACTGGTAATGCGACACCTAATGTGCCATTAGCTCCCACAAGTGAAGCTCTGAATCTGAACAGATTGGTGTATCCAACCGGAGAGATCACGGCCAACTACGATAATTGGCTGAATGTTACCGGTGGTACGGATGACAGAACAAAAAAATCCTGGTTCATGCCATAGTGTTTTTCGCTATTGCAACAAAATAAAAGACGGCCATGGCTGTCTTTTATTTTGCCAGGCTTTATGACAACTTAGTATAAAAAAATAAAAAGTTTGTATAATTTAGCATTTTGTTTATATTTGTATTAACCCTAACATGATGTCTGCTAAACATTCCCTATATAAGAAGAAAGTAGTTAATCATCTATATTTTTCCAGGGCCCTTTCTTGCGCTGATATCAGCGATAAAGTCGGGAAAAGCCTGTCTCTTACCACCAGGATGCTTAATGAACTGGTGGTGGATGGATTTGTGCAGGAAAAGGGATATGCGCCTTCCAGTGGCGGCAGGCGTCCGCTTATGTATTCCCTCAAAGCCGATATTTTATACATTATTTCTGTTGCCGTAGACCAGTTTGTTACCCGTATTGCGGTGATGGACATGCATAACAATGTTATCGGACAGGTTCATTCCTGGGATATACATCTTGCCACAGAAACGGATTCACTCCGGATCATTACTTCCAGGATCCAGGAGGTCGTTAACCTGTCCGGAATTGATAAAACAAAAATACTGGGCATCGGCATCAGCATGCCGGGCTTTGTAGACTCAAAAAAGGGCATCAACTACACTTTCTTAAAGGCGCCGGCTTCTTACAGTATTACCCAGTATGTAGAAAACGAAACCGGTATCCCGGTATATATCGATAATGACTCCAGTTTGATAGCCCTCGCAGAGTTACGGTTCGGTAGCGCCAGCAATGAAAAAAACGTGATGGTTATAAATGTTGGCTGGGGTATTGGCCTGGGAATGATACTGAACAGGGAGCTGTTCCGGGGTAATGAGGGGCTGGCCGGAGAGTTTAGTCATATACCATTGTTTCAGGGGGGGCGGATGTGCTCCTGTGGAAAAAGCGGTTGCCTGGAAACAGAGGCCTCACTGGGAGCCGTTATCGAAAAAGCCATACAGGGATTGGATAAGGGAAGGGCCTCCTTACTGGAAAAGGAGAAACTGAGCCTCTCGACACCCGATAAGTCGGCGTTGGACATTGTAGAGGCGGCCAACAAAGGGGATCGTTTTGCAGTGGAATTACTTTCGGAGGTAGGGTATCATATAGGAAGGGGCATCGCGATATTGATACATTTATTAAACCCGGGACGGATTATCCTGAGTGGGAGAGGGGCGCTGGTAGGTAAAATCCTGCAGGCTCCCATACAACAGGCCTTGAATGAACATTGCATTCCGCGATTGTCATCCAATACGGAGATAGTGGTTTCATCTATAGGGGCCGATGCCCAATTGATCGGCACCGCGGCCCTGGTGATAGAGCATTATGAAAAACCCCTGTTCAACAAAAGGAAAATACAGGAAGTTGCCTGAGCAGAAAAGACAGGAATAATTGAACGAATTGTTTTTTTCGACAATGAAACCTGAATATGTATAATTGTTTTAAATATTTTATAAACCAAAACCAACTGCAATGAAGAAATGTTCAAATTTGCTTTTTGCGTTGCTATGCCTGTTCAATATATCAGTCATGGCACAAACCGGAACGGTTACCGGCAAAGTGACCGACCAGGCTGGTAGTCCTCTGGGCGGCGTAACGGTAAACGAAAAGGGAAAAACCAATGTCACGCTAACGGATGAATCCGGAAGCTTTTCTATTTCTGTAAGTGCTAATGCCACGCTGGTATTCAGTTATGTTGGGTTCACTACTTTTGAAACTGCTGTTGGCAACAGGACCGTGATAGCTATTGCTTTAAAGGAGGATGGTGGACAACTGGAGGAAGTGGTAGTTACAGCGCTGGGCATTAAGCGGCAGCAAAAATCGTTGGGCTATGCCGTTCAGCAAATAGGCGGGGAAACCTTGGCTGATGCCAAAGAAACCAACTTGGCCAATGCATTATCCGGAAAAGTAGCCGGGTTGCAGGTGGTGCGTTCCAGCAATGGCGCCGGTGGTTCATCCAAAATAGTGTTGCGTGGTAACACTTCCCTTACCGGAACCAACCAGCCATTGATCGTTGTTGATGGCGTACCTATTGATAACTTTACAGGAAGCACTGAAAACGGGTTCTGGTCTGCGGGGTTTGACCGCGGTAACGGGCTGGGAGACATCAGCGCGGAAGATATTGAATCCATGTCTGTATTGAAAGGTCCGTCTGCGGCAGCACTCTATGGCTCCAGGGCTGGTAACGGGGTAATACTGATCACAACGAAATCAGGTAGAAAAAGGAACGGTTTGGGGATCAGTTTTTCCACCACACAGGGAGTGGAAGATATTTTTATCCGTCCTGATATACAGAATACTTTCGCACAGGGCAACGAGGGAACTTATGACCCCACTTCCCAACTGAGTTGGGGACCCAAAGCGGAAGGCCAGATGTTGGAAAAATGGGATGGTACCACGGCTCCAGTAACCACTTCGCACGACAATGTAAAGAACTTCCTGCGGACAGGAACCACCCAGAACTACAACCTGTCTTTTCAGCAACAGATAGGCAGCACGGGTTTTTATACTTCCCTGGCCCGCTGGATCGATAGGAGTATCATTCCCGAAAATAAATTAGATAGGACTAATATCACCACCCGGGCTACCTCCCGGTTTGGAAAGGGTGACAAACTTATCACTGATTTTAAGATATCTTATAATAATACTTCCGGTTTCAACCGCCCGATCAACGGCAGGGACGTAAGCAATATATATACGCTGTACATGCTTCCCAGGAGTATGGATATCCGAGATTTTAACCCTCCCAGGGACGAATTCGGAAATATGATATGGTGGCATGGAGCGCTGGGCTGGCAGAACAATCCATATTGGAACAACCTGTATAACCAAAACAAAGATACCAGGGACAGGTTCATCATGAGCGGTTCTGTTAAGTATCAGTTCACCGACTGGCTGGATGCGGAGATCAGGTCGGGAGCCGATATCTATACCACCAGTACCCAAAGAAAAGTATATGCCGGCAGCAACAGGGCTAATGAATATTCCGAAGGAAAGGAAACTTTTAGCGAAACCAACCATAGCATATTGGTTACAGCCAGGCAGGATAATTTTTGGGGGAAACTGGGAGGTCTGATCACTGTTGGCGGAAATCTTATGGAAGCGAGAAAAAACTATGTGGGTGTAGGTACGGGTGCATTGGAAGTGCCTGATGTATTTTCACTTACCAACGGGGTAAATAACCCCTCGATAGGCCAGGGCTATTATCATAAAAAAATAAATTCTCTCTTCGGCAATGTAAGCCTGAACTACGACGGTTATATTTATCTGGATATTACTTCCAGAAATGACTGGTCTTCCGCATTAAGTAAGGAGAATAGCTCTTATTTTTACCCTTCCTACAGCCTGTCGCTGGTGGTTTCGGAAATGTTGGGGTCTCACATGCCGGCATGGTTCAACTACGCCAAGGTAAGAACGTCTTACGCAACAGTGGGTAACGATCTCGATCCCTATAGGTTAGTGAACGGCTTCTCTGTAGGGAAAGACCCCCTGGGAAATACCACGGCAGCTAGGAACAGCACACTGTTAGATCCGAACGTAAAAAGCGAGCTGATCAAGAACCTGGAGTTTGGAACAGAGCTGCGGTTTTTCGCCTCCCGTGTGGGATTGGATTTTACCTGGTATAAATCCAATGCTACCAACCAGTTGCTGGATATACTGATGGATCCCATGAGCGGATACTCTTTCCGGAAAGTAAATGCAGGTAATATTCAGAATAAAGGCTTCGAGATCATGGCGGATGTAAAGCTGCTGGATCCCGCACCCAATGCTTTCGGATGGACCCTGGCGGCAAACTTTACCAAAAATGAAAACAAGATCATTGATATAGCCGGTCATTTAGGGGTGGATCATTATAATATACCCGGGGGTGTATTTGACGACCTGGTTATCAGGGCTGTAACAGGCGGTTTGTACGGAGATATATACGGAACCCGCCTTTTGAGGGTGAAGGATGATAAAAATCCTAATTTCGGAAAACTATTGCTGGATGGTAATGGTCTTCCACTGAGAGACGGGGAAACTGTTCACCTGGGTAATCAGCAACCTAAGGGAATGATTGGTGTTACCAACAGCTTTACCTACAAAAACTTCGGGTTGTCATTCCTGGTAGATGCCCGTCTGGGGGGAGAGATATTTTCCGCATCCAATGTTGGACTGCAGGCTGCCGGTGTAGCGGCAGTTACAGCCCCCAACGGAGAAAGACCGAATATGGTAGTGGACGGTGTTGTTTCCGACGGTAGTGGCGGTTTTGTAAAAAATACCGTAGAAGTTTCGCAGCAATTGTACTGGAGAAGGGTGGCTACATTGAACAACCTGGGTGTAGGTGATTTCTATACATACGATGCCACTAATATCCGGTTGAGAAATGTGCAGTTGAGCTATATACTGCCTAAATCATTCTTATCCAGGATAGCTGTGCAGAACGCCCGTATAGCACTTTCCTGTAACAATGTATGGATGATCAAAAGTCATCTGAATGGAATTGACCCGGAATCTGTGTTCGCAACGGGAACCAATGCTGTGGGTTTTGAAAGCGGCGCTTTCCCCACCATGCGTTCCTTTTTGTTCAGCCTGAATATCGGACTCTAAAACATACGATCATAAATAAAAGACTATTATTATGAAATACATAAATAAGATACTGCTTGCGATATCAACCGTTGTGTTGCTATCTGCATGCAGTAAGTTTGAAGAGATCAACCAGAACCCATACCTGGTAACAGAAGACCAGGTGCAGGTGGAGTATTTTATCAACGGTTCCATTGTCGGATCCCAGATGGATCCGCATATCGCGGAAAGGATTTTTGTACTGTACTGGAAAACGGCCGGACAACAGCAATTCGGGGGTGGTATTTCCACAGGAACCCACAATGACGGATGGTCGACCGATTATTATGGAGGTGGTTATATGGGAGGATGGCTCAACCAGATCAATACGGGCATCCAGGTGGCTGAAGCAAAAATTGCATCCGGCAATATAAAAGAATATACGGCCAACCTGCTGCAGGTGGCCCGTATATGGAGGGTGTACCTGATGAGCGAGCTGGCAGATACGTTTGGTCCTATTCCTATCAATGCTTTCCAGGGAGAAAATCCCGAGTTTGCTGATCTGAAAACAGTGTATTACTATCTCCTGGACGAGTTGAAAGATGCGTCTTCCAAGCTGAATCTGGACGCTCCTAAGCCTGCAGCCAGGTTCGATGCTGCCTACGGCTATGATTACGGCAAATGGCAGCGTTATGCCAACTCTTTACGATTAAGGCTCTCCATGCGCCTTTCGGAAGTTGATCCGGCAAAAGCGAAATCTGAGTTTGAGGCGGCTGCAACATTACCGCTGATCACTGAGGCTGCGCATAGTTTTCAGATAGCAGAAAGAGGAGGATGGGATGCTTTGACCGGAGTAATGACCCGTACCTGGAACCATTTTCAACTGCCCGCTACTTTAAACAATTTGTATGTCGGACTGGGTGGCGTAAAATCCGAGGATCAACTGGATGCGGAAAAACATCCGTTTATTAAGGCAGCTAATTATGCCGGGCTGAGACTTGAAGACCATTTTACAACAAAAACTAATGATCCTCATGCCGGCTTTTGGTTTGACGGGTTGCCTTATTCGATAGACCCCAGAGCCTACCTGGCTTATATAATTCCGGGAGATATAAATAATGCCCAGTTTAACAGGTATGGAGGTGATGCGGCTATCATTACAAAACGGAACTTATTAGGCGAAGCTAACGCCGTGGTGAAGGAAGTGGATGCCAAGTTTCACTGGAACGGCATCATCAACGGAGACTGGGGTACCAAGGGATCAAGGAATCAACTGAGGTCGCATATAGGATCTACGCCCCGTCATCCTGAAAAGTTCAGGAATGGAACCAGCAGCAGGGCCTTTTTTGGAAACTGGGAAACCCATTTTCTGCTGGCAGAAGCTGCCGTGCGTGGATGGGCTGTTCCGGTTTCAGGAAAACAGGCTTATGAGGCAGGCATTGATGCCAGTTTTGCTTATTATGATGCAGAGTTGGGCGGAAGTATTACTTCGTTTGCCGCCGCATATAAAGCATCACAAGACTATAACTATGCCGGAACTTCTGTAAGCTGGGATCATACCACGGAGCCTCCCGCTTCTGTAACCAAGAATTTTGTGAATGGTTATACCAATGCCGCAGGAACCGTATCCATATCGTACCCGGTAAATAACCTGTATGAGAATGGAACGATCAAAAACGACCGTCTTACAAAAATTATCACGCAGAAATTCATTGCGCAGAATCCCTGGTTGCCATTGGAAACCTGGAATGATCACCGCAGACTGGGATTGCCATTTTACGTAAATCCGGCGATTGAGAACCCACTGGTAAATATGCCTGATTTGAATAACAGCAATTATATGACCAGTAGTATCAAATTCTTCCCGCAACGGGTTAAATACCCTTCCAACATACAGGGTAGTAACCAGGCCGGATACGACCAGGCGGTACAACACTTAGGTGGTGCCGATGTTGTGCTTACACCACTTTGGTGGGCCAAGCATTAATGAAGTACTGAGATTAATACAAAAAGGAGGCTGTTAGTTTTGGCAGCCTCCTTTTTTAACTCTGTCAGGGCTTCTGCTCCCTCGCACCAGACTCTGTGAGAGGAATTAAAGGTAGCGCTTTTGGGATTAGCTGTCTTTTTTGCAATGCGTATGGCGGGAATCGCTACATAAGCTTCTTCAACATCCATATATTGCAGGAAGTATGCCCTGAAGCGCCAAGAGGATGATCCAGCATTTCAAACCCGATTTTCTCGTATATCCTTACGGCATTGGAAAATGCCGGCATGCTTTCTATGTATAGTTCGGTATAACCCATGTTGCGTGCTGATTCGATACTTTTTTCCATCAGCGCTTTTCCGGTTCCCCGGCCCCTTGCTTCCTTTGAAAGATAGAATTTTACCAGTTCTGCACAATGCCCGGGTAAGCCGGGTGTCGGGTAGATGCCGCAGCATCCGGTAACCCTGTTACCGTATGTTGCCACCCAACATACAGAACGGGCCTGCCTGAAAAGCGAATAAAGGTCATCAGTAGCGGGGTCTGAATAAACGGTGCCTTCCCGTGGTGCACGGTGTTCTTCAAACACCGCCCGGATCATATCTGCAACCGCCTTATTGTCGCCCGGTTGTATCTCCCTGATCGTAATGGTTTCCTTGCTGTTCATAGCATCAAAGGTATCTTTTAAATGCTTTTGTTCATGGTCGGCGACCCTCTCACCCCCTCGTATAAGCCCCTGACTTCCCGATCAGCCATTAAAAGAGCTCCTTTGACCGGAAATAATGCATTACGGTAAATCAGCCAATCTTTCTTACCTTTGCACGTCTCAAAAAACGACGGGAAAGTTCATGAAGCATATCCGGAATTTCTGTATCATAGCGCATATCGACCATGGCAAAAGTACCCTGGCGGACAGGTTGTTGCAGGCCACCAACACCATTAGCGAAAGGGACATGATGGACCAGGTACTGGATGATATGGACCTGGAGCGGGAAAAAGGTATAACCATCAAAAGCCATGCGATCCAGATCAGCTATAAACATACGGACGGACAGCTTTATACGCTCAACCTGATCGATACACCCGGACATGTGGACTTCAGCTATGAAGTAAGCCGGGCCTTGGCTGCCTGCGAGGGAGCCTTACTGCTGGTGGATGCCACACAGGGCATACAGGCACAAACGATCAGTAACTTATACCTCGCGATAGATAATGACCTGGAGATCATACCGGTGATCAACAAAATTGATATGGACGGCGCCATGATTGAGGAGGTGAAAGACCAGATTGTGGAACTGATCGGGTGCAAACCGGAAGAAATATTACTGGCCAGCGGCCGCACCGGTATTGGCATCGATGATATCCTTACGGCCATCGTTGAAAAAGTCCCATCGCCGGAAGGTAATCCGCAGGCGCCCCTGCAGGCGCTGATTTTCGACAGTGTTTTTAATTCTTTCAGGGGTATCATCGTCTACTACCGGATAATGAACGGCAGCCTGAAAAAAGGCGACCAGGTAAAATTTGTTTCTACCGGGCAGGAATACGAAGCGGATGAGATCGGCATACTGAGGCTGAAGATGGTAGAGAAAAAAGAAGTGGAATGTGGCGACGTGGGGTATATCATCACGGGTATTAAAAATGCCAAGGAAGTGAAAGTGGGGGATACCATCACCTTGGCCAAAAACGGCAACCCGGCGGCTATTAAAGGTTTTGAGGAAGTAAAACCGATGGTGTTTGCCGGTATATTTCCCGTGGTGACCGAGGATTTTGAAGAACTGCGGGATTGCATGGACAAACTGCAACTGAATGACGCTTCGCTCACATTTGAACTGGAAACATCACAGGCGCTCGGTTTCGGGTTCCGTTGCGGATTCCTGGGTTTGCTGCACATGGAGATCATCCAGGAAAGGCTTGAGCGGGAGTTCAACCAGAGTGTGATCACCACCGTTCCCAACGTAAGCTTTGTAGCCTATACCACTAAAGATGAAAAGATAACCGTTAATAATCCTGCTGAAATGCCGGAGGTGGTGAAGATCGACCATATAGAGGAGCCTTTTATAAAAGCGCAGATCATCACCAAGCCCGATTATATCGGTAATATCATGACACTGTGTTTGGGCAAAAGAGGCATGCTGATCAGCCAGAGTTACCTCACTACCACCCGTGTGGAACTGGTATTTGAGATGCCGTTAACGGAAATTGTTTTTGATTTCTACGATAAGTTGAAGAGCCAGACCCGCGGTTATGCTTCATTTGACTATCACCCTATAGGCTACAGGGTGGCTGATATTGTGAGAATGGACATTCTGCTGAATGGTGACAAGGTGGATGCGCTGAGTGCGTTGATACATCGCAGCCGGGCGGAGGACTTCGGAAGAAAACTTTGTGAAAAGCTGAAAGAATTGTTACCCCGTCAGCAGTTCCAGATAGCCATACAGGCGGCTATAGGCGCCAAAATAATTGCCCGCGAAAATATTTCGGCTATGCGCAAGGATGTAACGGCCAAATGTTATGGTGGCGACATCAGCCGTAAACGCAAGTTGCTGGAAAAACAAAAAGAAGGTAAGAAACGCATGCGCCAGATAGGAAGTGTGGAAGTGCCACAGGAAGCTTTCCTGGCAGTATTGAAGTTGGATTAGTGAGTGGATGGTAGAGTTGCAGGCACAGGTTGCAAGTCCTCAAGCTGCAAGTTGAATACGAAACTTCCCGAAAAGACCGGTTACAACTTAATAAATATCTTTTTCTTATACAGGATATAGACCGGGATAAAGTTTACCGATACAAAAAGCAGGGCATAAAGCAGGCTGGCCAGTTGCGGTTGCAGCCCGGTACTGATCAGGCTGTTCACAACTTTTTCGTTCAGAGGTAATCCCCCGAATTTCGCCCTGTAAAAAAACAAAGCCAGTATATCCGCCAGCACATAAGTCGCGATAGCGTTCGCGCCAAAGATAACTCCCGGTCGGGTCCATTTGGTATATCCTTTCATATCTACCAGGAAGTAAAGCATTCCCAGCAGCATGGCGGCCAACCCGGAAGTCACTAATACGAAGGAGCTTGTCCAGAGGTTTTCATTTACCGGAAAAACGAGTCCCCAGAAATATCCCAGGATAGTGGAGAGCAGTCCTGCGGTCATTAACCGGTTTACCTTTTCGGCGGGTTCCAGGCTGCTCATCAACAGCCTGCCGGCAAGCATACCGGTGATGCCGGTTGCAACGGAGGGTATGGTACTGAGGATGCTTTCGGGGTCCCAGGTACCCTGCCACATTTTGCCGGGCAGGAATTTAGAATCAAACCAGGCGACAATATTAATACCCGGCTCCAGCATTGTCTTGTCATAACCCGGTGTGGGTACCACGGTAAGCAGCAGCCAATATCCTGCCAGCAGTATAGCGGTTATCCATGCCTGTTGTTTCCAGGTGGTATTCAGGAACAGGATGGCGCAAAACATGAACACGAGCGCTATGCGGTGTAATGTTCCGGTCCAGCGGATATTCTCCAGGTCAAAATCAGGCATCATGTTCAGGAACATGCCCACGGCAAATATCTTAACCGAGCGGAATACAATTTTTTTATAGAGACTGCCTTTGGGTGTGCCGTCTGCCAGCCTGCGCGTATAGGCGTACACGATAGAAACGCCGATAACAAAAAGAAATATGGGAGCTATCGTATCTGTAAAAGAAAGTCCGTTCCACCGGGAATGCTGCAGGGTAAAATATACGTGCTCCTCCATTCCGGGAAAATTGACCATGATCATCGCGGCAATGGTAAAACCGCGAAGGGCATCGAGTGATATCAGGCGGGCGCTTTGCATACCAATAGTGAGACTATATGATCCCCGGGGATACTATATGCCTTTAAGGTTTTTGAAGATAATAATGCTAAATCACCGGTAGTAAAAGACCTTCTTAAAAGCTGCGGGCAGGTACTCCACGAGGTCCCCGGCTACCATCGCTTCCGGCGTTTTTTCATCCGCCGCAAAATCACCGGATAACCCGTGAAGATAAACTCCGGTCAGTACCGCTTGTTCCGTATCCCTGTATTGCGCAGACAATCCCAGCAGTATGCCCGTGAGCACATCGCCGCTGCCACCGGTGGCCATACCGGGGTTGCCGGTGGTATTAAAATATCCTTTGCCGGAAGGTGTGGCGATCAAACTGTATTTTCCCTTCAGAATGATATAGATCTGCAGGGACTGCGCGGTTTCCAGCGCCAACTTCAACCGTTCAAAATGATTGGTTGTTTTTCCGAACAATCTTTCAAACTCTTTTGGATGGGGGGTAAGTATAGTGTTAGTGGGAATGGCTGATTTCAGATCACTGTTGCCTACCAGTATGTTCAGAGCGTCCGCATCTGCTACGAGGCGGGCGGGCTTCATGGCAAATAGCTGTTCTATTATCAAAGCACCCTCGGGATACGATCCTAAACCAGGGCCGACAGCATAGCCGTCAAAGCCATCCGGTATCGCCGGTTTTTCTATATGTCTTTCTCCTTCGTCTGTCAGGCACATCGCTTCGGGTACATCGCTTTGTAAAATAGCATAACCGCATGCCGGTATATAACAGGTAAGTTTACCCGCCCCGGAACGGAGACAGGCTCTGGCCGCCAGCACCGCGGCTCCCATCATACCGTAACTACCGGACACCAGCAACAGGTTGCCGTAATTGCCCTTATGGGAAAACCCGCTCCTCGGTGTGTAAAAAGAGCGTATCAGGGTTTCAGATACCATTTCGTATGCGGCTTCCGTTTTTTGACAGTATTCCGGATGCAGACCGATATCGATAATATGCACGCAACCTGTATAGGGCTCGTTTTCGGGCAGCAAAAATGCCAGTTTGAATACCTGGAAGCTGAGTGTGTGTGCCGGGAGGATAATGCTGTTCCCGGGGGTGCTTTGGTCGGCAAATAGTCCGCTGGCAATATCTATGGAAATAATCTCAGCCCCCGATTGATTCAGGTGTTTTACCAGCGTTGCCGCGATACCTTCTAAAGGTCTATTCAATCCATACCCATAAAGTGCATCCACCACTATGCTATCCGGGTGGATAAAAGGAAGATCATCCGTAGTTTCTATATAGGTCGGTTGGGTTTCAAACGACTGCAGCCGCCGGAGATTAACTGAAAAATCATCGGAGTATTGAACGCTTTTTAGAATAAATACCGTTACCCTGCGCCCCGGGCGCTGCAACATTCTTGCGATAGCCAACCCGTCCCCTCCGTTGTTGCCGGGTCCGCAAAATACCAGGATGCTTTTTTCAGGAGGGGTATTGCCGGTTATCCATTGAACGCAACCCGCCGCGGCTCTTTCCATGAGGTCGATGGATGCCACCGGCTCATGCGCTATCGTGTACTGATCCCACTGTTTTATCTGGCTTGCGGAAAATATTTTCATGATAACGGCGCCGGTTTTTTCTACAAGCTACCGAATAATTTAAAAGCATACACAAAAATGAAGCTGATAGCTAAATCCGGGAACAAACTGAAGTGCGGACATCAATGCACGAATGATTTGAGGCTCAGTCAGGAGTCTTTATTCGTCATGAGTGGCTGCCTCTAATCCTCGGTGTCTTCCTCTGTATGATAGTCGCCAAATGCCGGGAAAAGTTTGCGGGCCTGGTATATGCTCTTGTTGAAGCGGTTGCCCAGTATGATAATTGTGGCAGAGTCCTTAATGATCCTGGCAAACACCGTGTTGTTGCCATGCCACCAGCCATTATGAAAGATTATTTTTTCTTCGTTGGGGTATTCCAGCATTCTCCACCCGAGTCCGTAGTTCTTAATTCCTTTTTTCTCGTAACTATAGCCCGCGTACGCGGAGTCAAGGGTTTCCTTTTTGAACATATTTCCATAGCTGAGGGCATATTCCCATTTCAGCAGGTCCCGTGCGGTGCTGTAGATGTTTTTATCTCCGTAAACGGCATCCAGGTAGGTAAAGGCTTCCTGTTGATTTTTCCGGTTGTAGGAGGGGAGCGCCCTTACAGAATCGGACATGGTAAATACATAGCTGTTGTTCATACCCAATGGTACAAAAAAATTGTCCTGTATATATTGCGGATAGGGAACCCCGCTCACACTTTCTATGATCAGGGCCAGCAACGCGTAATTGGTATTGCAATAATGAAAGTAGCGGTCAGGTTTTCCTACCTGCAGCAATTTCTTTTTGCTGATCAGGAAGTTGAGCACATCACTGTTATACATGATGGTATTCCGGTTCCAGCCCATTTGTTCCATTACATGGAGGTAATTGGGCAACCCACTGCGATGATTTAAGAGCGTTTTTATAGTGACACCCGGATAATTGAACCCCTGCAGGTACACAGAAGCCTCCTCGTTGATGTTCAGCTTTCCTTCTTCCCACAGTTTCAGTACAGCCATGCCGGTAAAGGTCTTGGAAACGGAAGCCAGGTGAAGCGCACTGTGCCGGTTCAGGGAGTCTTTCAGGCTATTGTGCTGAAAACCAGCGTATTTCTCATATATTATTTCTCCCTTTTTAGCTACGAGGAACTCGCCGCTGAAATTGGACCTTTGGAGGACATCCTGATAAAATTCGTCTGAAGCGTCGTAGTATTTCTTAAAATCCGCGGGTGGTATTATCGAAACTGCTGAAGAATCAGCATTTTCTGCCGACACCGGTTTTTTCCTCTCCTTGATGGTAGAGTAGTAGCAGCCGGAGAGCGTAAAAAGGAAAAGAATTATGTATAGAGTACAGCTTTTCATTGGATTTACTATGGCAAAGAACGCCGGAAACTAATTAGTTATTACTTTTGCGCAAATTTTATATAGTTTAAGCAATGAGCGACAAAAATAAGACCAGTTATCCCAAAGAAAAGATTAATATTTTACTTCTTGAAAATATAAGCGATCTGGCGGTTCAAAATTTCAAAAATGCCGGGTATGCATCGGTAAAAAAATTAGCGGGCGCTTTGCCGGAAGCTGAACTGATCAAAGAGATAAAGAATGTACATCTGCTGGGCATCCGTTCCAAATCGCAGATAACCCCGGCTGTATTAAAAGCCGCTCAAAAATTGCAGGCGATAGGTTGTTTTTGTATAGGTGTGAACCAGGTGAACCTGAAGGAAGCTACTTCAGGCGGGGTGGCGGTATTTAATGCGCCTTATTCCAATACCCGTTCGGTGGCGGAGTTGGTAATAGGACTTTCCGTAATGCTGATACGCCGGATACCGGACAAGAACAAAGCCGCCCACGAAGGCAGGTGGCTGAAGGAATCAGCCGGCAGCTACGAGCTCAGGGGAAAAACCCTCGGCATTATCGGGTATGGCAATATTGGCGCGCAGGTGAGCGTACTGGCGGAAGCGATGGGTATGAAGGTCATTTTTTATGATATTGTGACCCGTTTACCCCTGGGCAACGCGCAGGCCCGTAAGAGCATTAAAGAACTGCTGCAGGAAGCGGACGTGGTGACCCTTCATGTGCCGGAAACAGCACAGACCCGGAACCTGATCAACAGTCAGAATATCAAACATTTTAAAAAAGGTGCTCTTTTCATTAATTATGCCAGGGGCGAAGTGGTGGACCTGGATGCGCTCAGCAAGGCGCTGCAATCCGGGCAATTGGCGGGGGCTGCTATTGATGTGTATCCGCTGGAGCCTGAGAAAAACGGGGATAAATTTACGACGCCGCTTCAAAACCTTTCCAATGTAATTCTGACACCGCATATCGGCGGCTCTACCGAAGAAGCCCAGGCGAATATCGGGGAAGATGTGAGTAACAAGCTTATCAATTTCCTGGAAACGGGTACCACCATAGGCTCCCATACCGTACCTGAACTGGCGTTACCCATGCAGGAAGGCTCTCATCGTATTTTGCATATTCATAAAAACGTACCGGGAGTGCTCTCCCAGATCAACAGCCGGCTTTCCGGGCATAACATCAATATCGTAGGACAATATCTTAAAACCAACGAAGAGATTGGTTATGTGGTGCTCGATGTAAATAAAGGACTTTCCAAAGAAGCCATGGAACTGCTCAAGGAAATTAAGGAGACGGTTAAAGTGAGAAGGTTGTATTGATATACTTCAGGTACAAGGGTAAGAGCACACAAACAGTTCCCTTTTTAGAACCGCTTCTTTCTTTGTGATCTTTTGCGCCGTCTTTTGCGACCTTTGCGTGCCATATTTGAGCCCTTCCGCGGCCATCGTATTTCGCGCAAAGCCGCGATGAAGCGCTAAGAGCGCACAAATCGTTTTCTTTTTTGAGCCGCTTCTTTCTTTGCGACCTTTGCGTGCCATATTTATGCAAGATCAGTTCTGCTGTCACTGCTCCATGATCGAGTTAAACGTATGCTTCATTACCCAATACGATATAGGCAAGCAGGAGGAATCTGCAGGAATACCGTTAAGTGATAAACGATACTCCTATCTTCGTACAAATTTTTCCCCTTGCCGCACGAAGCCATATCAGTATTCGACATGTTCAAGATCGGGGTGGGACCTTCCAGTTCCCATACCCTTGGCCCGTGGCGGGCAGCGCAAATGTTTACCGGTAAATTGGCCGAAAAACACCTGCTGGAACAGGTAGTTCACGTGAGGATATTGTTATATGGCTCTCTGGCCAAAACAGGGAAGGGGCATGGCACCGATATCGCGGTGCAATTGGGGCTTTGCGGGGAGGATCCTGAAACCTTTGCTGTGGAAACCCTGGATGAGCGGATCCGGCAAATTGCAGCGGATAAGCTGATCCCTTTAGCCGGATATTCCCGGAAAATAAGTTTTGACCCGGTGGTGGACATTGTGTTCCTGGTTACGGAAACCCTACCGTTTCATCCCAATGGACTGAGTTTCCTGGCTTCGCTGTCCAACGGTGAACAGATCAGTGAAACCTATTATTCCATCGGCGGAGGTTTTGTGAAACAGGAGGGTGAAAAAAAGGCGAAGGAAAAAAATGTTGAGTTGCCATTTCCCGTCAACACGGCTTCTGACCTGTTGCATTGGTGTATGAAAACAGGATTGAGCATTCACGAAGTGGTATTGGAAAATGAGCAGGTATGGCGGAGCGAAGCAGACATTCGTCGGGGCTTGCTTCGGATATACAGGGTGATGCGGGATTGCATTTATACCAGTTGCCATACCAGCGGTATACTGCCGGGTGGGCTGGGTGTAAAACGCCGTGCTGAAAGCCTGAACAGGAAGTTGCTGAATGGAAGGCCATACAATGATTTCGAAAGCTGGGTGGCGGCTATACAGCAGGGTGGGACGGGATTTAAATACACGCTCGATTGGGTAAGCTGCTTCGCGCTGGCAGTAAATGAACAGAATGCGTCGTTCGGAAGGGTGGTGACGGCCCCTACCAACGGGGCCGCCGGCGTAATTCCTGCCGTTCTTATGTATTACCTGGTATTCAATAACAGTTTTTCAGAAGATAATATCATTTCTTTTTTGCTCACCGCTTCCGAGATCGGCAGTATTTTTAAAAAAGGCGCTACTATTTCCGCTGCTATGGGAGGATGCCAGGCGGAAATAGGAGTATCATCGGCTATGGCGGCAGGCGCTTTGACGGAGGCGATGGGTGGCACACAGCGCCAGAGCCTGATGGCGGCGGAAATAGCGATGGAGCATCATCTGGGGCTTACCTGCGACCCTATAGCCGGGCTGGTGCAGGTACCCTGTATAGAGCGGAATACCATGGGAGCCATTAAGGCGATCACCGCCTCGCAACTGGCGCTGCAGAGCGCCCCGGATTATGCGAAAGTATCCCTGGACGCTGTGGTAAAAACCATGTGGGATACGGCTGTGGATATGAATCACAAGTATAAGGAAACCGCAGAAGGCGGGCTGGCAGTGAATATACCGCTGGGTTTGAAAGAGTGCTAGGGGGAAGATGGTAAAATGGTAAGACATGTAAGACGCGTAAATATGGTAAGATGGTAAAATAGCAAGAAGACACTTCACTCTTACCATCTTACGGTCTTACAATTTTACGGTCTTACTTAGGGTCTTACACCCGGTCTTGCCGAAATCGTTCCGTATTTTTTGTAATAAGCGATCAGGTCTGCCACCACTTCATTATAGCTCATCATGCCCATGGGTTGGGCGTTCACCTGCAGGTACTTATCATACACCCATCGTATCACCGGTTCCATCGGGTTTTCGTATTTCCGGTAGTATTTTTTCAATTCTTCCAGGTCAGCTTTTGCAGCAGGATGCAAGCCGGAGGAGATATCAGCGGCGGCGGTAGAATCAACTCTCCTCAAACTACGGTTGGCATACAGGAATACATCAAAACAGGCGGAATACATAAACAAGGTGTCGGCGGAAGCAGTAGCGGCTATATAACCCACAAAGTTCGCTTCATTTTCCCGCGCATATCCCAGTTGGTGGGCTATTTCGTGCAACATCATAAAAGGCTGACTGAAAGCGGGAACGTCCATATTTGCCTGCGCCTCGCCGGTAAACGGGTTATAATACCCGGAAAATCCCCAGTAATTTCCCAGCCAGTTGAGCATAGAAGGCTTTAAGGAAACAGGCTTGTATGCCAGGAACGGGTATGTTTCGCCTGCCCGGGCATATACCCTGGTGGCGGCAGCCAGCAGCTCTTTTTTGCCGGGAATAGGGTAGTTGTTTGCTGTCAGCGATTCCCTATATTCATTTACCTGTTGTAGCAGCAGTCTGTTCACTGTCAGCAACTCTTCCCGGGTATAGTTTCCCTGCTGTAAGCCCATTTGGTGACTGATGCCGGCCCGGTTGTAGTTGATCCCCCATAAAATATTGAATACCAGGTATATAATCAGGATGGTGGTGATGGTTTGCAGCAGCGTTCTTTTCGGGGAAACGCCTTTTCCTTTCCTTTTCGCCCGGAAAAAGACGGTTATTTTCCAGGTCACATACAGCACCAGGAACATATAGATTATATCGCCTATACTGAACGGTACCCAACCGGTAATAGTTCTGAGCAGGGTCGCGATCGGAGGGTAAATGCCGGTAGAATACCAGCGCTCTACCCGGAGGGGGCTGGCGGCAAAAAAGTGAAGGGAAAGGGCAGCAACAAAAAGTGCAGCGGGCAAAAAAAGCGGATGCCTGGCCAATCCCCGTAGTCTCATACTTTTTGTCTGTTTAATATGTCCGCAAATATAAAGCCCCGCAATGATTAATCACGGGGCTTATCTCTTACCAACAGGATAGTTCTATTTCGCTACAGCGTGCTCTTCTTCGTTATGCATTTCCACTACATCCGCGATGCTTCCCTCACCCACATGACATTTGCCTGAAAAGGTTACCGTTGGCTCCACCTGCAGTTTGCCGGCGGCAAGGTCACCTTTGATCACCGCTTTTCCTCTCAGGTTCAGCAGGTCTTTTATAATGATCTTCCCGGTTATTTTTCCTAAAATATCGGCTTGTTGTCCTTCTATATCGCCTTCTACCACACCTTCAGCGCCTATCAGCACTTTGGCGGATCCGGAAATATTTCCCTTTAATGTGCCATCAATTCTGATGTCGCCGCTGCTGATAATATCGCCTTTAATTATTGTGCCTGCCCCGATAAGGCTTGCACCTGAAGAAGAGGATACTTCCATATCAGATTTTGATTTTGATGAAAACATAGTTATTGGTTTTAATGATTAATCGTGTTCGTTTTCTTCCTTAGGCAACTGTAAAAGGGTTGTATCAAGTTTAACGGTCGTTTCTCCTTTCAGAACATTCTGGATGTTTTCCAGATACTTATCCCGGTACATCATCTGCTGTTCCAGCGAATCTACCTGCATTTTCAACTGTATCATATCCTTCCTGTCCGATCCGCTTCCGTAGCCGGGTATATAGTACCGTAGCGGTGTAAACACCAGTAAAGCCACCGTTAACCCCACCAAAACCACAAACAACGTACACAAAGTAATATAGACACTCAATCTCGACAGCCTGAACTTAATAACTTCCTCGTAGGTGTCATCATTCATTATTACAAGCCTGTATCTGTTCCGCAACCGCTGCAAAGTGCCGTCCGCATCAAAAAGTTTAGCCATTAATCAGTTATTTGTGTTAAAAATAACCACTTTGACTTAGTTGTGGGAACTAAAGCTTGAAAAAATGAACATTTAAAATAATTTCGCTGAAAATTAGTTTATTACAATAATGAACCAACCGCCACTTCATGTCTCTATATAAAACTGGTTTAACGTTTTTTGGCACATGTTTATTTTGTTGCTTATTTTTTTTGACGGTGAAAGGTCAGAAAGATGCCACGCTGGACGTGAAAAAGCCGGAAAAATATGAGAACAGGGTATTGGGGTCTGACAAAACATTTACTACCAAATACACCGTTCCGCGCAAACTGGTTCAAAATACCACCACCCATTATAACTACTACTTCAATGCCAATATCAAAATAGAGAATGTAATTGCCGGCGCCAAACAAAGTTTCAAAGACGATTATACGGAACTGCTCCCTTTTTACAACTATTCGCTGGAGACCACTTCCGCCCAGAAAGTAGAACTTGATTCGGTATTGCAAAAATGTAATGCGGCCATCCTGCTGCACGACCTCAGGAATGAATGGGTGGACGATATGTATCTTTTAATGGGGAAAGCATTTTTCCTGAAAAAAGACTTCGATTCCGCTTTTATAGTATTCCAATACATCAATTATTATTTCCAGCCCAAAACAAAAGAAGAGCTGGGGTTCAGAAAATATATAGGCAGTAACCTGAATGAGGAAGGTAATGTCTACTCTGTTTCCACCAGTGAGAGGAGAAGCCTTCTTTCCCGTATGTTCAACAAACCGCCGGGCAGGAACGACGCGTTGTTATGGCTTTTGCATACGCTTATCGAGGATAGTTTGTACACCGATGCTTCTGCTTTTATTGAGACGCTGAGGCGTGACGAGCTTTTCCCGGAACGGCTGAAACCTTTGCTGGAAGAAAAAAGAGCTTATTTGTTTTATAAGCACCAGCAATGGGATAGCACCGCTTTTCATCTCACGGCGGCCCTGGACAATGCCTCCGGCCTTCAGGAAAAAGCCAGGTGGGAGTTCCTGATAGCGCAGTTGCATGCGCTTGGTAAAAACAACGCGGAGGCCGAAAAATTCTATAACCTGGCGATCCGGCATACGGTGGATCCGGTATTGGAGGTATATGCACGGCTAAATATTATAAAGCTGACCAACGGGGATGATACCAAAGTGATCGAGGAAAATATCAGCAAGCTCCTGAAAATGGCCCGCCGCGACCAGTACTATAATTATCGCGGCATAATTTACTATATGGCTGCGCAAATGGAAATGCAGCGGGATAATTACAATGGCGCTAAAAAATGGCTGCTGAAGGGCGTGACATATAATAAGGAGGATCTGAATCAGCGTAACCGTTCTTATCTCTACCTGGGTGATATCGCTTTTTCCAAAAGGGATTATGTCACTTCCTATGCCGCTTATGACAGCCTGGATGCAGGTAGTCCCGTGGTTAAAGACCAGGATGAAGTTGTTGCCAGGAAGGAAGCGCTGGTGGACATCGTAAAAAATGTGAAAACCATTCATCTCCAGGACAGTCTGCAGCAAATAGCCGCGATGGAGGAAGAAGAGCGGGAGAAATTTTTGAAGGCAGCGGTAAAAAGACTAAGAAAGGAGCGGGGTATAAAAGATGCTGCGTCTGAAGGGTTCAGCAGCAATAACCCGCTGGCGAACAAGCAGGGCGGTGAGGACATGTTCGCGGGTGCCGGTCAGAAAGGCGACTGGTATTTTTACAATAACGCATCCAAAAGCAGGGGATTTACATCATTCAGGAGCATGTGGGGAAACCGTCCGAACATAGATAACTGGCGGCGGCAGGCAAGCCTGGCGGCACAGTTGAATGTACCCCGCCAAAATGCGCCCACACTGGGAGGAGTGGCAGCCGAAGAACCTGCAGAGGAGGAAGATATCAGCTACGAAGGATTGCTGAAAAAGATACCGCTCACGGAGGAAGATATACAAACCTCCAGGGACAGCATACAGATGGCCCTGTTTGATCTGGGCAAAATATTCAAGGACAGGTTCGAGGATTACCGGGAAGCGATTAATAACTACGAAGCGTTGCTGGAGCGGTTCCCGGAGACGCCTTACGAGGAAGAAACTTTGTTTAACCTTCATTACTGTTATACCAAGCTTGGATTACCGGTAAAAGCGAAACAATACAAGGCGTCACTGGATTCCAATTTCAAACAAAGCCACTACCGGACCCTGATCGATAATCCAAAGGCATTGCAGGCGCAGACGGATGCTGTAAGGAACGAGGCTACCAAAAATTATGAAGAGATATATAACCTGTTTGTAGAGGGTAATTTTGAGGAAGCGCTGCAGCGGAAATATAAGGCAGACAGTATTTACGGAAGCCGGTACTGGACTCAGCAACTGCTGTACATCGAGTCTGTTTATTATATCAAACAGCGCCAGGACGAGGACGCCATAGAATCATTGCAAAACCTGATCCGGGTGGATAAGGAAGCGCCTATCTCCCAAAAAGCCCAGAATATAATAGATGTGGTTAAGCGGCGGGCGGAAATAGAAAAGTACCTGACAGAACTGGAAATTGAGACGGCGGAGGATGCTGCACTGACTGATAGTACGGTAGCGGAAGCACTGGTAGCGGAGCCGGAACCGACCCCCAGGCAGGGTACCCGGGAAACTATAAGCCGGAAGGAGGAAACGCCCAGGGCAAAAGAAGTGACAGCCGGGAAACAGGATATTACCCGTCCGCCTGTAGATTCTTCGGCCATCAAACGCCCGGTGATCAAGGAGCAGGCAAAACAGGAAGGGTTTACCTACGATGCGGATGAAGCGCACTATGCGGTTGTTCTCCTGAACAGGGTTGACGGAATTTATATATCGGAAGCCAAAAATGCATTCAACCGCTATAACCGGGAAAATTTTTCGGCTAAGGGGCTGGACATTCTCACACAGCCATTGGACGATGCTTACACCCTGCTGTTGACAACCGGGTTTGAGGATGCCGGGGCGGCGGCGGAGTATCTGTTGAGAACAGTGAAACTGGCAGGGACCCAGATTGTACCCTGGCTCGCCGCAGGCAAGTATTCTCTTACGGTTATTTCGGAATCGAACCTTAAAATACTATTGACAAACAAGGATGTAGAGGCTTATCAGCGTTTTGCTGAAGAGAACTATCCTTCCGGGAATTAACATGATCGTTTTTTAACAGGATTTTCACCAGATGAGCACGTAATTTGTATGATAACTGTAAACTCTGACAATTTGAAGAAAAAACTTAAACGATATGCGGCCAATGCCAACAGGTATCTCTGGCGGGTGTTTTTTATTGGATTGGGACTTTTCATAGTTTTTATATTACTGGTGAGCTGGGGCGTGTTCGGAAAGCTTCCTTCGCTTTCGGAATTGGAAAATCCGTCCATATCATCTGCTTCGGAAGTATATGCTTCCAATGGGCGCCTGATGGGCAAATATGTGATCATTGACCGTACCAATGTAGCGTATAAAGATATTTCTCCCAATGTGGTAAACGCGCTGATCGCTACTGAAGACGAGCGTTTCTACAAACATTCGGGCATTGATGGAAAAAGTCTCGCCCGTGCAGTATTGTTTATGGGGCGCGAAGGTGGTGCCAGCACCATCACCCAGCAGTTGGCAAAAAATATGCTGGGGCAGGGGAGTCGTTCTCTCTTTCAGCGTATCCTTGAGAAATTCAAGGAGATGATCGTAGCCATCAAACTGGAAAGAAATTTTACCAAAGAGGAAATATTAGCCCTGTATCTGAATACTGTAGAATACAGCGACCATGTGTTTGGCATCAGGAATGCCTCCCGTACTTTCTTCCAGAAAGAGCCCGACCGGCTGGAGGTGGAGGAAGCGGCTGTGTTGATAGGGATGTTAAAAGGTACGGGTATTTTTAATCCACGCCTCTATTCAGACAGGGCCTATAACCGTCGCAATACGGTAATAGACCAGATGGTAAGGAATAACTACCTGAGCGCTGAAGAAGCGGCTAAAATAAAAGTGCCGCCCATCAAGCTGAATTATTTTAAGCAGAACCAGAATACCAACCTGGCGCCTTATTTCGTGGACGTCATTAAAAATGATGTCAGGAAATGGTGTAAAGAACACAAGAACCCACAGACCGGGGAACCTTATGACCTGTACAGGGATGGATTGAAAATATATACGACTATCGATTTGAGGATGCAAAAATATGCGGAGATGGCGGTTGCCAGGCATATGCCCAACCTGCAGAAAGTATTCAATACGCAGGCGAATATCAAATCGGGTAGTGTATGGAAAACAAAAGACGGTATGGCGGTACTGGAAAAAGCCATCAAAACCAGTGACAGGTGGAAGGCGCTGAAGGATGACGGGCTGAGCGAAAGCGAGATACGAAAGTCTTTTGAGGAACCGACGAAAATGACCGTGTTTGCCTGGAACGACAAACGGGAAAAAGATACGGTGATGACTCCGATGGATTCCATCAAATACAATAAACAGATGCTGCAGTCGGCCTTTATGGTAATGGATCCCTTTACCGGGGAGGTGAAGGCGTGGGTGGGCGGCATCGACTTTAAAACATACAAGTTTGATCACGCGAACTATAATACCAAAAGACAGGTGGGATCTACTTTTAAGCCCATCCTCTATACTTTGGCCATTATGAATGGTTACACTCCTGAAACGGAAATATCGGTAGACCCGGTAGATCTCGGCGGTAAGCTGATCGCGGATAAAAAATACTCCGGCAACCGCTCTATGAGTTATTGCCTGGCTGCTTCCATTAACCCGGCCGCCGCCACCCTGATGAACCAGATAGGGGTGGAAAGGACTGTAGAGTTTGCACACCTGGCCGGTATTACCAGCAAACTGCCGCCGTACCCTTCCATTGCGCTCGGGTCTGCAGATCTGTCGCTTATTGAAATGATGAACGTGTATAGTATGTATCCGGCGGGTGGTATCAGTACCAAACCAATCTATATATCCCGGATAGAGGATAAAAACGGCAATATACTGGAGACATTCACTACCACTCACAAAGAAGTGATTAACGACGCAGATGCCTATATCATGACGCGTATGATGCAGGGCGTGGTAGATATCGGTACAGCCAGGTCGTTGAGAGGTACTTATGGCATCAATAGTGAAGCAGCCGGAAAAACCGGTACCACCAACAACAATGCGGATGGTTGGTTTATGGGCTTTACACCCAGCCTGCTCGCAGGCGCATGGGTGGGGGCAGACGACCCCATCCTGAGAATATCCAATAATTATGTGGGACAGGGCGCCCAGATGGCAATGCCTATATGGGCTTATTTTTTTCAGGAAGTGTATAAAGATAAGACCCTTAACATCCCTGCTTCGGCCAGGTTCATACAGCCGGCAAGTGTAAAGGAACTTTATTTTCAACGCTGGAATGAACCTGCTTCGGATACCTTCCTCATTGAAGGGGATGATGGGTCCGCCGGGTCTAGTGAATATGTAGACGTACCGGTAAGCGATGGCAGGGAAAGGGTTGTAACGGAATCGAAGCTTACGGCGGAAGAAGAAAGAATACTGGAGGAAGCGAAAAAAGGAAACAAACAGCAGGCTGACAACGATAACACAACAGAGGAAAAAAAGAAGGGATTCTTCAAGCGGATTTTCAGCAAGAAGAAAAAAGACAGTGACTAAGGCCAGTTCAGCATCGATATCACTTTCTCCAGGTATTGCCGGTCTGTTTCATCAAAGGTATCTAAGGAGACGCTGTCCACATCCAGTATGGCAACCACCTGGTTGTTCCTGATAACCGGCACCACAATCTCCGACCTGGATAAGCTGCTGCAGGCAATATGCCCGGGAAACTTTTCAACATCGGGAACGATAAGCGTTTTTTCATCTGCCCAGCATTTGCCACATACGCCCCGGTTCTTTTGTATTCTTGTGCAGGCAACCGGCCCCTGGAAAGGACCTAATACCAACTCATTTTCTTTTATTATATAGAAACCAACCCACAGCCAGTTGAATTGTTCTTTAAGCGCGGCGGTAATATTGGCCATATTGGCAATAAGGTCCTTTTCGCCTTGTAAAAGCCCCTCTATCTGTGGAAGAAGTGATTCGTACTGCTCCTGTTTAGTACCGGAAGCTATTTGAAGGTCATCTGCCAATTTCTGATGATTTAAGATGTGAAAAGTTGATGCCGGGCAAGTATCAGGCAAAAGTAATACTTTTTGTGCGTGGGTTATTTTCTGTCACGAAAACAGAGCTTCCCTCTCCGGAACTAATTATGCCTTATTTAATAGTAAAATTTACAAATATCCTATATTGTGGAGCAAACCAATAATCAGGAATGGCGTCGTTATATGAAAAGCTCAGGGGTATAAAACTGGTAAGGAAATTTATTTATGTATTGATCGGCAGTATCTCTTATCCGAGATTGGTTTTACTCAATAAATTCAGGATTTCGGGAACAGAACACCTGAAGGACCTTCCTGCCGGAAACGTACTTTTTATCAGCAATCACCAGACTTATTTTATGGATGTGATTGCCTTCCTGCATATTTTTTGTGCGGTAAAATGGGGGAAAAACAATAAACTCGGGATCCCGTATTACCTGCTGAACCCGTTTACCAGGGTATATTTTGTATCAGCCGAAGATACTATGAAGAAAACATTTATGTCCCGGCTGATGGCGCTGGCCGGCTCGATAACGGTAAAGCGTACCTGGGTGGAAGATGATAAAACCGTGAGAAAAGGACTAAACATAAACGACTATAAAAAAATTATAAACGCCCTGAAGAATAACTGGGTCATCACTTTTCCGCAGGGAACCACCAAACCATTTGCGCCCGGCAGAAAGGGAACGGCATTTGTAGCAAAACAGAGCCAGGCAATCGTGATCCCGATCGTGATCAGCGGGTTTAATATTGCTTTTCATAAAAAAAGCCTCGGCCTGTTGAAAACCGGAACGACCCTGAACGTGCAGTTCAAACCTCCCATGCAAATTAACTATGAAGATAGCCTGGATGACATCCTTGTGCAGATGATGGACGCTATTGAACAAAGTGACCGTTATAAGACAGACCAGCAGCTCGTATAACTGGTTACCCGGCCACAGGCTGTACAGGAAGATCAGTCTTCCTCCGGTAAAAACAATTGCACTTTTTTGTGCATGGTGTACATCCTGAATTTTTTACCATCGGGTACAACAATCCCGCTGGATGTATCATCTCCCAGGATCGGATTACCGCTGTATTTCTCCCAGTGAACCAGGTCCCTGGAGGCGGCGATATTGTTAGACCATTCCCGCCAGTCTTCAAAAGCAGATCCGTGGTAGTAGGCATAGTAGTAACCATTGTGTTTGATAACCTGGTTCACCGCTACCGCGTACTTATCATATTCTCCCGGCCCCATTGCAATTACCGGGTCATCCTGTACGTTTGTCCAGGTCTTCATGTCTTTTGAGGTAGCGAGCCATATGCCCAGGTCATTTCTTTCGTAGAAAAGATACCATGTTCCATCTTCGTACCAGGCAGTTGGCGTGCCAAATGGTCCTTTCTCAATAGGCTCACCGTTTACCTGCCGTACATCCAGGTCTCCCAGTTCAGTCCACCGGATTTTGTCTGCAGAGCTCATCAGGTGTGCGGTGTCGCCTCTTCCTTCTGCAAACATATAGTACAGGCCTTCATGTTTTATCACGAACATATCTTCCACCCACTTATCGGTATGTATAGGGTTACTCTCAAAACGTTGCCAATGGATACCATCAGGAGAGGTCGCATATCCCAACTGCATCACGGCTCCTTTTTGCCCGCTGTACCCGGTATACCACATGTTATAGAGTCCGTCTTCCTTTAATATAAAGCCACGCTCCCGGATATGGCGGTCCCAGGTAGTAGTGTCCGTTCCGGAAAACAGGGAGTCCTTTTCATAAGGAACAAACCTCACCAGTTCCGCGGGAAACGGAATGGTATCGGAACTCTTAGTGCCGCCGGTATCCGAGGTGTTGCAGGAGAAAAGGATCAAAGCAATATACAGCGTAACCGGGTATTTCATTGTTTAAAGATTGAATACAGTTCGTCTTTTAATAATTTGTTCAAAGATAAGAGACGGCGTGATTCTTTATTTCATCAAAAAATAGCAGGATTCAGCAATTACCCGGCCTTTGCTAAGGCTTCCATTTACTGAACAGAGCGCTGATGCCAAACAACCCCTGAGAAGCTCTTTGAAAGGGTACTGTATAATTGAATTTCAGTTCGACATTTTTATTCCGGTACCTGCCAACTCCAAAACGCAGACCTGCATTGATGGTTGCAGCCACCGTATTGACACGGGTAAACTCATACCATTCAGCGGTATTTCTATAAAGATACCCGGCGCCACCGCCCACAAAAAGCCCCAGCCGTTTGTCGGAATCTTTGGTTGCCCCGGCGCCCCAGTTGTAGTTTACCACCGCGGGAACGGATATCAATATCAACATGTTTTCTAAAGACTCGTCGAAAAGTATACCCGGGTCTATCAAAGCGTTCAGGTTGATTGGCATACCTAGGGAAACTGAGATATCCGTTTGTTGAAACAGGTTGACCCTGGGGGTGTACCCCAAACCGACATAATAGTTGCCGTGGCGTAACATTCCATCCGTTTCCGGTGCAACCATCAGATTCGGGCCGATGCCGTGAAATACGGTCTGTGCCTTCGGAGCAAAATGGCTGCTGAGGCAGACCAGCAGCAAAAATAAGTGCTTCATAATAGTATCGTGTTGGTTAAAAGATTTTCAAAATTAACCGGCCCATACCCGGCTGCATAATTGGTTATCGCGGCTGGGTTTAAAATTTCTGTGGTTTATATGAATGCAGCGGGAATCCTGTTGAATAACCGGGGGTATTCAATAAAAGAAAATACAATCCCCGGGGAAATGGTAATAAATACTAAAAAAATACCGGGATTTTGCAAAAAATGAGAAAGAAACCCGGAACTGAAAGCCCACTGATTTGCGGAGAAGCATCTGTTTTCGCTACAATCATTTATTGATTATTTACGCCACCAGGTAAACAATGCATGGAAACCCCATACCGGTGTATTATCCTGTACAGGCAGGATACAGTTCATTTTTATTTCCAAATTTTTGTTCCGGTATTTCCCTGCTCCGATCCTGATTCCAGCATTGACGGTACCGGCCAGCCCGTTTACCAAGGGAAACTTGCCTTCTTCCGCCGCTCTTCTGTACAGGTAGCCGGCTCCTGCACCGGCAAAGTATCCCATTTTTTTCATGGACCGGGTGGTGACCCCCGCACCCCAGTTCAGGTTTATTACCGCCGGAACAGACATGAGGAATCCTTTTATATCACCTGATAATAGGACGGTGGCGCCCGCCTGCACCGGCAATCCTGCAGAAACGGAAAAATCCGTTTTTTCGAACAGGTTCACTCTTGGAGAATAGACAAAGCAGGTATAGACAGCAGCATCGTTTGTAACCCCATTTTCCAGTTTTTCCTTGTGTAATGAAAATGATATACCTGGGCCGATCCCGTGGAGTACTTTCTGCGCTCTTATCCCGAAATGACAGATAAGCGCCAGTATGCAGAAGAAGTACTTCAAATTGCTTTTGGGTACCGGAAAAACACAACGACTTAACCAATACGATGCAAAGGCAGACATAACAACTGGTTTAAAGTTGCCTGAAATTATTCTTTTTACATCCTGCATCATAATTGGTGGACATGGCGATCAGCCATTGATCTATGAGGTTTTGCAGAAATGAGCAGCCTCTTTTTTAAATACTATTGCTTTCGGCCGGAATATGGTTTTCCCGGGAGCGGATTTGCAAAAAATGCCAAAATACAAGACGACTACTTGCTGGATCTGCAAAAAATAAAGCAACAATGTTTGCAGTTTATTCCAGGAACAAGGCTTTCAGCTCTGCGGCATCCTTTGGTTTCATTTTTCCGCCCAGGATCATCCTCAACTGCCTGCGTCTCAGTGCTCCGTCAAATAATCTTTGTTCTTTTTCAGTTTCTGGGATCACCCGGGGAGCAGGTGTAGGCTTGCCGGCCCCGTCCAGGGCAACCATTGTATAATAGGCTTCGTTGCTTTTCTGCTTGTGTTGTTTTACAAAATTTTCGCACCAAACCTCTATATGCACTTCCATAGAGCTGGTAAAAGCCCTGCTGACACTGGCTTTTATATGTACGGCATTCCCCAGTAAAATGGGAGATTGAAAAGATATATTATCCACAGAAGCGGTAACCACCGGTGCATTAGCGTGTTTTTGAGCAGCCAGCGCCGCGGCAATGTCCATCCAGTACATCAGCCGGCCACCCATCAGGTTGCCGAACACATTGGTGTCGTTTGGCAGAACCAGTTCCGTCATGTTGATCTGTGAATCCTGTGCTTTCTTTTCCTGCATAATAAGAAGGGTTTTGATCAAAATTGGTTTATATGGTTACACTTTCCTGTGTCGCTAAAAAGCTGTTGTCGGCATCCGCGCCGATACCAATGCCATCAGGAAGTTCTACAAAATAATTATCGTACCGGACACCGCCTGTCACCGGATCTTCTTTGTGTCCGAGTAAACAGGTATCCATATCATAAAACTGTATATTATCCCTGGCCGAAGCAAAATGTGCAAACGCGGTAAGCGCCACCCTGCTTTCCAGCATTCCGCCCATCATACAGGGGATATGGTGCCGTTCGCATGTTTCATTTATTTTGATCGCCTCCAGTATGCCGCCGCTTTTGGAAAACTTGATATTTACATAACTGCATCCGTCGCTTTTGATCACTCTTTCCGCGTCATGATGATCAAACACACTCTCGTCTGCCATAATGAGAACAGGAGATATCTTTTTTAAAGACGGCAAAAGATGATCGTTATAACGCCGCATCGGTTGTTCACAAAACTCTATCTGGTAGGGCGCAAGGGCTGTTAAAGCCGTCGTGGCTTCTTCCATGGTCCAGCCCTGGTTAGCGTCTATACGAAGACGTATGGAATAACCAATAGCTTCCCGGATATGTTTTATCCTTTCTATATCGTCTACCGGATTTTTCCCAAGCTTCACCTTTATAATGCTTACCCCGTTTTCTTTGAACCTAGTCGCTTCTTTAGCCATGTTGGCGGGACTGTCGATCCCTATTGTCAGGTCTGTCAGCATGCGCTTTTTGTTACCACCCAGGAAGGAGTATAACGGCTTGTCCGCATTTTTGGCGGCAATATCATACAGCGCCATATCAAAAGCGCTTTTAATGGTGCTGTTGCCGGCAGTGAAAGCATGCAGTTCATTCATCCGGGTTTCTATTTCCAGGGGATCTTTCCCTTTCCATATCGCGGCAAAGTCTTTGGCCATCACAAAGCAGGTGTGTTGTGTTTCCCCCACGATCATGGGAAAGGCGGAACATTCTCCCACGCCATAGAAACCCGTGCTGGTGTGTACCCGGATAAATATATTTTGCGCAAAATGCATGGTGCCGGTGGCAATGGTAAATGGATGAATGGGAATACTGAACCGGAAAACTTCAATTTTTGTAATGACCATACCTGTTAAAAAGCCGTAAGTTAATTCAAAATATCCGGAGACTGTACACCGGTAACTTTTGGATCGCAGACGAGTGTGGTGGTCCTGTTTACTCCGTTGATATTGGACGTACAAAACTGTCTGCTTCGGAATTGTATTTAATGATTGACATTAGTACTCCCGCTGGATCAGAAATTGCGCCAGCGATAATAAAGGTTCCTTCCGGTTATTATCTACGGTTATCCTGTCCAGGTGTTCGAGGGAAAGATCAAAGAACCTGTTTTTCAGCGATTTTGCCCATTCGTCTACCCTGGTATCCCTGAAGAGTTGTAATACTTTTTCCACCTTCTTCGGGTCGTTGTTGTTCAGCAATTGTTCCAGCGCCTGTTTTTGGGAAGTATTGGCTGTAGCCAGGGCCTGTATAAGTAAAAAGGTCTTTTTGTTGGCTAATATATCCCCGCCCGGTTGCTTACCGAATTTACCCGGGTCGCCAAAAGCGTCCAGGTAATCATCCTGCACCTGGAAGGCGATGCCCAGGTTTTTGCCGAATTCATACAGGTGCTTTTGATCTTCTTCGGAAGCATCGTTCAGGATCGCACCCATCTGAAGGCTGCCCGCAAGCAGCACCGATGTCTTGAGCGTGATCATATGGATATAGTCCTCCATCGGTACGGTAACCAACTTCTCAAAATTCATATCCAGTTGCTGGCCTTCACATACCTCCCGGGCAGTTTTATTGAATAGGGCGACAACGGTATGCAGGTGCTTTTCAGACAAGGCATTGAGGGAATCGTAAGCGGATATCAGCATTACATCGCCCGACAGGAGCGCTGTAGGCATATTGTATTTGGTATGAACGGTAGGTTTGCCCCGCCGCAGGGGGGCGTTGTCCATAATGTCATCGTGAATAAGCGTAAAATTGTGAAACAATTCTATGGCTTCTGCCACATGCCATGCCTCGTTGCCGATATCACCGAACAACTCATTGCCCATTAAGCACATTACAGGACGCACCCTTTTTCCCCCTATGGATAAAAAGTATTCGGCCGGATCGTATAAAGACGGCAACGAAGACGGGAAATGTGCCCTGTTGAATCTTTTGACAAAATCGCCGGCTAATACCTCAAATGAATGCATTTGTTTAAGTTGAAATGGATTTGAAAGAAAGACTGGTGTGTTCAGCAGGTTATTTTTTTCGTTTGCCGTCGGACTTTTTCGCAGGCTTTTTATTTTCTTCCTCCGCCTGTATCACCCATTCGTAATCCAGTTGTCTTTTACCGAGGTTGGCGGCAATTACTTTTATCCGTATTTTATCGCCCATCCGGAACTTTTTACCGCTTCTTCTGCCTACCAGGCAATAGTCTTCTTCTACCAGGCGGAAGTCGTCATAATCCAGGAGGTTGTTTACGCTCACCAAACCTTCGCATTTTTGTTCAATGGTTTCCACCCAGAAGCCAAAACTGGCTACACCGCTGATAATTCCTTCAAACTCCTCACCAAGGTAGTTCTGCATGTATTCTACCTGTTTATATTTGTTGGCTGCCCTTTCGGCTTCCATGGCCGCCCGTTCCCGTTCGCTGCAATGGAAACATTTTTTATTCATTTTTTTATCCGGCTTCGGGTTTCCGTCCAGCACCTGCTGTAGTATGCGGTGTACCAGCACGTCGGGATAGCGGCGTATGGGCGAAGTGAAGTGACAGTAGTTTTCAAACCCCAACCCGTAATGCCCGATATTATCCTGTGTGTACAGCGCTTTTGCCATGGTGCGGATACCCAATTGCTCCAGTACATGCTGCTCCGGTTTGCCCTGTACTTCCGAGAGCATGGCGTTGAAGGAACGGGCAATGCTTTCCGGTGTTTTGACGTCGAACTTATGTCCGAATTTTTTAGCGAAACTTACAAACGGCAGCAGTTTTTCCTCGTCCGGTTGATCATGAACACGGTAGGGAAAGGGAAGGGGGTGTTTGTCGATTTTTACCTTACTCACGTGTTCGGCAACGGCTTTGTTGGCAAGCAGCATAAACTCCTCTATCAATTGGTGCGACTCCTTGCTTTCTTTTACTATAATACCGACAGGTTTCCCATTTTCATCAAGTTTGAATCTTACTTCCTGGCTGGAGAAGTTGATCGCCCCTTTTTCAAATCGTTTCTTCCTGAATTTTTGCGCCAGGTTATTCAGCAGCAGGATTTCTTTTACATAACTACCGGTGCCTTTTTCAATCACTTCCTGTGCGTCCTCGTAGGTGAAGCGATGATTGGAATGAATGACAGTTCGTCCCAGCCAGGTGTTTTTGATTTCTCCGCGGGTGGTTATTTGAAATATGGCCGAGAAAGTGAGTTTATCTTCATTGGGGCGCAGGGAGCATAGGTAGTTGGAAATATGTTCGGGCAGCATGGGCAACACCCTGTCCGGCAGGTACACAGAAGTAGCCCGGTTGTAGGCATTGGTGTCCAATACTGTATCCGGCTCCACGTAGTGGCTCACGTCGGCAATATGTACGCCGATTTCATATAGCCCGTTTTTAATTTCCCGCAAACTGAGTGCATCGTCAAAATCTTTGGCGTCAATAGGGTCTATTGTAAAAGTGAGCGTATCCCGCATATCCCGCCGCCGGTTTATTTCCTGCAGGGGGATAATATCGGGTATGCGGGCAGCCTGTTCCAGGGCATCGTCCTCAAACTCCAGCGAAAAACCTGCATCCAGCAGGATCTCCTTCATTGCCATATCGTTCTCGTCTGAAGCATTCAGTATGCTTACTACCTCTCCCTTGGGGCTTTTGTCTTTTTTATCCCAGCTTGTAATTTTCACCACTACCCGGTCGCCATTTTTAGCGCCATTGGTTTTGTCGCCGGGTATATACATATCCGGTGTACCTTTTGCTTTGTCCGGTATAAAAAATCCAAACCCGTTATTCAGTTCTATTCTTCCGATGAATTCTGTTTGTTTTCTTTCGATGATCTCTGCTACTTCCCCTTCCATTTTATTTGTCCTGGGGTTGTGCCTGGTAATTCTTACCCGTACCCGGTCGCCATGCAGGGCATGATTAAAATCCTGGGGACGGATGAATATGTCTTTCTCCTGGTTTTCCACCACTACATAACCAATGCCGGCCCTTGTTACATCCAGGACGCCTTCGGCGAGTTGTGTATGTTTGTTTTTGTACGGTGTTTTTCCCGATTTCTTCTTTTTCATATAGTTAGGATTCAATTTTTAAATTCATTAATAAAGTCTTCTACCAGGCGGTTGAATTGTACCGCCCGGTCAAATAAAAAATCTGTTTCAATAGGTATTACATATACGGGCAGATCAACAAGGTGCTCATGAAACTTGAGAAGACGGACGGCGTCTTTTTCGGTAACCAGGATTATTTTGTCCTGCGATTCCATGTTGTCAAATTTCCCGAGTATTTTTTTGAGATCGTCTATCCAGAAAATATAGTGATCCCGGTAATACATTACTTCAGTGCCGGCAGACTGGCTTTTTACGTATTCAGTCAGTTGCACAGGTTTGGCAATACCGCAAACCAGCAGGACGGACGTTTCCTGCAAGAGGGGTCTGGGCGATCGGTTCAGTATATGGTACGGCGTTCCGTATTTGATATAAGAAAAGAAAAGGTGCTGACTGCTTAGTGGACGGATATCCACGGTGATTTGCTGGCTTTCTTCTATTGCCATGTCCGGCGGGCATTTGGTCACTACAATCATATCTGCCCGTTTATAGCTTTTGCGGGTATCGCGCAGGTCGCCTGTTGGTAAAAAATAATCTTTCGTAAACAGGTTATTATAGTCTGTCAGCATAATGGTCAGCCCCGCATTTACCTGGCGATGCTGCATCGCATCATCCAGTACAATGACGTCTGTATCCGGTTTTTCAAAGAGCAATAACGGAATGGCGGTGGCTCTTTCTTCTCCTACGGCCACATAGGCTTCAGGAAACTTTGTGTGAAACTGCATAGGTTCATCCCCTATATCAATGGCCGTGGTTTTGTCGTTGGCCAGCGCAAATCCTGTAGTCTTACGCTTGTATCCCCGGCTTAGCGTGGCTACCTTATATTTTTTGTTCAGCAGCGTGCGCAAAAGATATTCAACCATAGGAGATTTGCCCGTGCCACCCACTGTCAGGTTACCGATGCAGATGACCGGAAAATTGAAAGTGGATGATTTAATAATATCCCTGTTATATAGATAATTTCTGAACTTTACCACCACTCCATAAACCACGGCAAGAGGAAAAAGCAAGATTCTTAATATACGGATCCATGCTGAACTAGAATTCATAAACCTTACGCGGTGTTACACAATAGTTTAAAGATATATCAAATTCACCAGTATCTGTTATTTCTGTTTCCGCTTCAAAAAAAGATAACCCTATTTTGATAACGTCTTTCCGGCAGTTGGCAAGAAAACGATCGTAAAACCCTTTGCCATATCCAACCCGGAATCCTTTTTCGTCAAAGGCCAGCAAGGGCACCAGTACCAGGTCAATACAGAGGGGGTCAATTGTTTCTCCTTCAACCGGTTCCATGATGCCAAATTCATTTTCCTGCAGCACAGTCGTTTCATCATATACGTAATGAAGCATACTGCTGGTGCTAAGATCTGTTTTGGGTACTGCTACCATCAGCCCGGGGTTGCAAAATTGCAGGTAATCCACAATGGGAAAGGTGTCTACTTCCTGCCGGTGCAATGGCAGGTAAGTATGCAGACAACCAAGAAACGGCAGTGGAACCTGCTGGAAATTGATCAGCACCAGATCCTGCAGCTTTTCAAGTGTTTTGGGATCCAGGTCCCTGCGTTTTTGTTTGTATAATATTCTTAATTCGCTTTTTGTCATGTCTGATCAGCGGGGTCGCTGTTTACAAAGATAGAAAAGATGGTAGTGCCATACTTTCTCGTGGTCCGGAAGTAGGGAAATGTGCTGTAGTCATTTCGGGGAGTATGTTCCAGCACAAACCATCCTTTGTCTGCCAGCAGCCGGCGTTTGAAAATTTCAACCGGTAAATCATCGATGGTGCCCAGGGCATAGGGAGGACCTGCAAAGATAAAACTAAATTGCTCCCTGCATTGGTGTATATAGGTGAATACATCCATTTTTACCACACGGATCTGATCAAAACCCAGGCTGCGGGCATTACTGGTAATGAAAGCGTGCATTTTGGGATCTTTCTCCACGGTGGTAATGTCTGTACAACCCCGGGAAGCCAGTTCATAGCTGATGCTGCCGGTGCCGCCAAACAGGTCGAGCACTTTTAAAGAATGTATATCCAGGTTATTTTCAATTACATTAAAAAGTCCCTCTTTGGCGATGTCTGTAGTGGGACGGGTATGCGGCATATTAGCCGGGGGAGTAAACCTTCTGCCACCAGCCGTACCCCCTATTATTCGCATAAGGCAGACCAGTAAACGCTGTTGAAGAAATGTTGGGGAAACTCATCAAATCCTTCCGCGTACTGCAGGTTGTCAGGCCGGTTTTCCAGCCGGACATTCAAAAAATATTTTCGTATTTCGTTATACACGGATGATTGATCGTCGAGCAGTCCGGATATCCTTATATCAACGGTTTCACAACTAATATCGAAACGGGTGCATATATTCAGCAGTGAATAGTTCACATCTTCGGCAGTTTCGTAATCGAAAGTCTGTATGAGCATCAGCCTTTTGTTCTTTACAAAAGCAACAAACAGTTTTCGCTCAAAGAAAATGACAAACAGGTGGTCGTTTATGAGATCGTCTTTTTCCTGCGCCAGTTTCTTTAAAATAACGCTGTATATATGAACAGACCGGGGGTTGACAAACTGGGTATTAAGCAGTGTCGTATAAGCGTCGGGAACCCGGTATATATTATGAACATCCCATGAAGCCAGGTATTCGGAAGCAGGTTTAGCTTCGTTCAGGTCACCGAAAATGATATCCAGCGAATCTTTGTCGGCTTCTTCATTCTGCAGGCTACCCGGTATAATCAGGCCATCGGGAAAATTATATACGATTTTTACGGAATTGTAAGATTTTGAAATCCAGCGATTGTTGAAAAGCACCATTTTAAAACTACCCAATGGGTCGTGGCTGTCTAAACGGAAGTGCTCCAGCGCTGTAAATTTTTTATCAGTGTCGTTTATTATACAGGTCAGGAGATATTCAGGCGACACTTCCAGTAAAAGATTACAGGAACTGGTGTCTATTGATTGATCCTGAGGTAATTGTATTTGGAAAGATGCATTCAACGAGGTAGTACTAAATTGTTTAAGAGGCAATAATAGTACATTTTCAGACCATACTCAAATTTTATACCAGGCTGTACAGGCTTCAATACTATGTATAAAAATGTTCCGGTAATCCACCCGGTTTTTGGGTATCTTCATCCCAACAGGTGTTGCCATGATAAGAATACTCTTTTTCAAGATAATTTTAATCGTTTTGCTGAGTGGAAAGATGGTGGTGGCACAGGAAACGCTTCCGGCAGGTAGTCATCCTCCTGCTCTGACGTTTGATCATTTTCCTTCCCAACTATACGCGGTCATCTGGCGCAACTGGAACATGGTACCTGTGGAACGTATTGCCAAAACGGTTGGTGCGACACCAAAGCAGGTATCAGGGCTTGCCGCGGCCATGGGACTTCCCCCGGCACGCGAACTCCGTCCTGATTTCGAAAAGAAGATCTATATCACTGTCATTCGCCGCAACTGGCATTTATTACCTTACGATCAGTTACTGACCCTGCTCAATTTTACGGAGAAGGAGTTGGAATTTGCTCTGAAGGAAGATGATTTTCTTTTTATCAAGCTGGGCAGCCTGAAACCCCGTTGCGAACGGGTAGTGTATAAAGCGCCGGACGCCAGGGAAAAAAAGCGGCTGACAGCCATAAAAGCAATCGCGGGGAAGTACTTCACAGGAGTTGCCCGTTTTGACACACAACCTTTTGATTTTGTAGCCCGGCTTCAAAGGACGCCGGAACCACCGGTAGTTAACCCAACAGCCCCTGACCAACTCCGTTATATATACTCCTATTTTGGTGTGTTTGGCGATCCGCTGATAGATACCCTGCAGGACCCTTACCCGGAGGGGTTGCTGTCCCGGTTGTCGGAAAAAGGCGTCACCGGTGTATGGATGCATGTAGTGCTGAACCAACTGGCGCCGGGTGGTGAATCGTTCCCGGAATTTGGTGAAGGACATGAAACCCGTATCGCCAATCTCAGGAAGATCACGGAAAGAGCCCGGAAATATGGCATATCCGTTTATCTCTATATGAATGAACCAAGAACAATGCCTCTTTCTTTTTTTGAGAAAAGAAAGGATATGATGGGAGCCGTGCAGGGCGATTTCAGAGCCATGTGTACAGCTCATCCGGCTGTGGCGCAATGGATGGAAAATGCGCTGACCTATGTATTTACGGCAGTGCCCTACCTGGGGGGTGTATTTACGATTACGGCTTCTGAAAATCATACCCACTGCGCTTCTCATAATAATCAAAAAACCTGCGAAAGGTGTGGGAAAAGAGAATATGCCGATATTATTGCCGATGTAAATGCCATCATCAGCCGGGGTGTGCATGCCGCCAATGCGAATGCAAAGGTAATTGCCTGGGATTGGGGCTGGCATGGTCATGGACTGGCTTCCGATATCATCGAGCGGTTACCTAAAGATGTATGGCTGATGTCGGTAAGCGAGTGGGCGAAGGAAATTGAAAGGGGAGGCGTGTACTCTAAAATAGGCGAATATTCCATTTCGGCGCCGGGACCCGGCAGCCGCTCCCAGCAACATTGGGCCTGGGCGAAACAGGCGGGTTTAAAAACGGTAGCGAAAGTACAGTTTAACAACACCTGGGAATTGTCGGCGGTTCCCTGGCTACCGGTAAGTTATCTGATAGCGGAACATGCCGCTAATCTTGCAAAAACAGATATCAACGGACTGATGCTGAGCTGGTCGCTGGGCGGTTACCCGTCGCCCAACCTGGAAATAGCCAAAGCCTTTGCCGATAACCCGTCGGCATCGATAGACGAAGTGCTGACGGATTTGGCCACGCGTAAATATGGTAAAAAAGCAACTCCCGAAGTCCTGAAAGCATGGAAACAATTCAGCGACTCGTTCCGGGAGTTTCCCTATCATATTTCCACCGTATATACGGCGCCGCAGCAATACGGGCCGTCCAACCTGTTGTATGCCCAACCCACCGGTTATAAAGCGACTATGGTAGGTATTCCGTATGATGACCTCAACTCCTGGCGCAGCATATATCCGGCTGATGTGTACATTGCCCAAATGAAAAAGGTAGCGGATGGCTGGAAGGAAGGACTGGAGAGCTTGAAGATGGCATCTGTACCTCTCTTAGCTTTTAGAGATCAAGAGGTCTTAGAAGTCCTTATGGAAGAGTTTTACATTGCCAAAGCCGCCTGGCTTCATTTTGCTTCGGTGGCCAACCAGGCCTCGTTTGTACAACTCCGGGATAGCCTGCTGAGCAACCCTTCCGGTGTCGCTGCCTCAAAAATAAAAGAGCGACTGAAAGAACTGCTGGAAGATGAAATGTCCATGGCGGCCGATTTGTTTGAAATTGTGGGTAAAGATTCCCGGATAGGCTTCGAGGCATCCAACCAGTATTACTATGTACGCCAGGACCTGGTAGAGAAGATACTGAACTGCCGGCAGTTAATGGAACTGTTCCGGTAATCAAAAGGCGCTGCAGGCACTGATCGCAAAGGGGCATTTATCCTCCGGGGAAAACGAAGCCGCAGACGTTTGGATATAATTATACTATGCTGTAAGTTAATTAGTTATGTAATTTTTGGTGTTGGTGTGTCATAAATCCCTTTATTTCAGCCTTTTCCGGTTTCCGCAACTTTCCTATCGTCTAAAATCGTAATTTTGCAAATAGTTAAAAAAGATCATTAATATGATTACGGTTTCGGAATCAGCAAAAGAATACATTACCAACCTGCTGGCCCAGGAAGGAAAAAGCGGGGATGTGTTTGTAAGAGTGGGGGTAAAGGGCGGCGGATGCTCGGGACTGGAGTACAAGCTGACCTTTGACAACGAAAAGAAAACAGGTGACGAGGAATATGAAGATAAAGGTATCCGGATAGTAGTAGATATGAAGAGTTTATTGTACCTGTATGGAACAGAGTTGGATTACTCCGGGGGGTTGAATGGTAAAGGACTGACATTCAACAACCCCAATGCTACCAGGACCTGTAGCTGCGGAGAGAGTTTTTCGGTGTAGTATCAATTTTAAATTATTATGGCTAATAGCACAGACATACTGGAGGAATATAGTGATAAGGAATATGAGTTTGGCTTCGTGACAGACATTGAAATGGAGGTGGCGCCCAAGGGGCTGAGCGAAGACACCATACATTATATATCAGCCAAAAAAGAAGAGCCGGAATGGCTGAAAGAGTGGCGTTTAAAAGCCTATCACTCTTTCCTGAAACAACCTGAGCCGCACTGGCAGAATTTTGAGCTGCCAAAGGTAGATTTCCAGGATATATCCTATTACGCGGCGCCAAAATCAAAGGCAAAATACAACAGCCTGGATGAGGTGGATCCCGAGTTGATAGCCACATTTGAAAAGCTGGGTATTCCGCTGTCGGAACAAAAACTGTTGGCGGGCGTAGCGGTGGATGCCGTATTTGATAGTGTTTCTGTTGCCACTACGTTCAAGGAAACACTGAAGGAACACGGTGTGATATTTTGCTCCATCAGCGAAGCGGTAAAAGAACATCCGGAACTGATACAGAAATACCTTGGTTCCGTAGTGCCGTATTCGGACAATATTTACGCGGCGCTGAACGCCGCGGCGTTTTCAGACGGCTCCTTTGTGTATATTCCCAAAGGCGTTCGTTGCCCGATGGAGCTCTCTACCTATTTCAGGATCAATACCCAGAATACCGGGCAGTTCGAGCGCACGCTGATCATTGCAGACGAGGGTAGTTATGTTAGCTACCTTGAGGGATGTACAGCGCCCAAACGGGATGAAAACCAGTTGCATGCTGCCGTGGTGGAACTGATTGCCATGGAGAATGCGGAAATCAAATACAGCACCGTGCAGAACTGGTATCCCGGAGACAAAGACGGAAATGGCGGCATTTATAATTTTGTGACCAAGAGAGGGGTTTGCCGTGGAGCACACGCAAAAATTTCCTGGACACAGGTGGAAACCGGATCTGCCATTACATGGAAGTACCCCAGTGTGATATTGCAGGGCGATTATTCCAGCGGTGAGTTTTATTCAGTAGCAGTTACCAAAAACAAGCAGGTAGCCGACACCGGTACCAAAATGTTTCATATCGGGAAAGGCACCAAAAGCCGCATTATCTCAAAGGGGATTTCTGCCGGCGAGGGGCAAAACAGCTATAGAGGATTGGTGCATGTGGGAGCAAAAGCAGACAATGCCCGGAACTTCACACAGTGCGACTCCCTGCTGATAGGAGATCGTTGCGGCGCACATACCTTTCCTTACATTGAAGCTAAAAATAAAACAGCCACCGTTGAACACGAAGCGACTACTTCTAAAATAGGCGAGGATCAGATCTTTTACCTGAACCAGAGAGGAATTGATACGGAAAAAGCAGTGGCGTTGATTGTAAATGGATATGCCAGGGAAGTATTGAACCAGTTACCGATGGAGTTTGCCGTAGAGGCGCAGAAACTACTGTCCATATCACTGGAAGGCAGTGTGGGGTAGGGAATGAATTTTTAATTGCTTTTAGAACTCTAAAATAGAAATACGACAATATAATCATGTTACAGATAAAAAATCTACAGGCGAAAGTTGAGGATAAGCAGATATTAAAAGGAATCAACCTGCAGGTAAATGCTGGCGAAGTACACGCTATTATGGGACCCAACGGTTCCGGTAAAAGTTCGTTGGCTTCGGTACTGGCCGGCCGTGAAAACTTTGAAGTGACCGGAGGAGAAGTAATATTTGAAGGAAAGGACTTACTGGATCTTTCCGCCGAAGACAGGGCACGGGAAGGATTGTTCCTGGCATTTCAATACCCGGTGGAAATCCCGGGGGTCTCGAATATCAACTTCCTGCGTACAGCGTTGAATGAAATAAGAGCCTACCGCAATGATCCTCCGCTGGAAGCAAAAGAATTCCTGAAGCTGACCCGTGAAAAACAAAAACTCGTAGAGTTTGACGCCAGGTTGGCCAATCGCTCCCTGAATGAGGGTTTTTCCGGAGGGGAAAAGAAACGTAACGAAGTATTCCAACTGGCAATGCTGGAGCCCAAACTGTCTATTCTGGATGAAACTGACTCAGGATTGGATATCGATGCGCTGCGTATTGTTTCCAATGGTGTAAACAAGTTGCGTTCAGATAAAAATGCTTTTATTGTAATTACGCACTACCAGCGTTTACTGGAGTATATCGTTCCCGATTTTGTACATGTGTTATACGATGGAAAAATCGTAAAATCCGGTACCAAGGAGTTGGCGCTCGAACTGGAAGAAAGAGGATACGACTGGATTAAAGAGCCGGTATCTACGGAACCGGTTAATTAATAATTTGCAATGATTACTACTACATCACTATACGATCAGTTGCTGGCGGTTTTCCAGGAAAGAGATTCAGAACAGCAGCAGGACTGGTTAAAGGCTTTAAAAAAGGAGGCTTTTAACGGTTTTGAAGCCAGCGGGTTTCCCACGATAAAAAATGAAGACTGGAGATTTACCAATGTTGCTCCGTTTTTAAAGGATCCTTTTAAACTGCAGCCTGCCAATATTCCTTTGCATGAACACCGGAATTATGGCGCCATTCCCGGGCTGGATGCACATGAAATTATTCTGAAAAACGGTTTATTGAACGAAGATGTGGCGATCGCCGGGCTGAAAGTAACACCTTTCAGGACTGCCCTGGGGCAACCGGCGCTGCAAAACTACCTGGGTAAAACCATTCCACTTAAAAACAATGGCTTTGCGGCTTTGAACACGGCCCTGTTTCAAACAGGTGTGGTGATAGAGGTGGAGAAAAACGCGATCATTGATAAACCGGTGCGCCTTATTCACGTTTACAATGCAGAGGAACCTTTTTTTGTGCAACCCCGCGTCCTGATAGTAGCTAACGGCGGCAGCAGGCTCGAAGTGGTGGAAACCCTGTTTGTTAAAGGAAATGAACCCGTGTTTATTAATACGGTATCCGAAATACATGTGGCGGCAAATGCCCGGCTGGATCATTACAACCTGCAGGTAGGCCCTTCGAATGTGCGCATCGTGAATTTTACACAGGTGGATCAAAGCGGGGATAGTTTGTATAACAATCATACCTACACGCTGCCGGGAATATCGCTGGTAAGAAATAACCTGCACCTCGAACTTAATGGCAGCAATACAGAGAGTCATCTATATGGCTTGTACCTGACCGGTGGAAACCAGTTGGTGGATAATCATTCGTTGGTGAACCATAAAATGCCCCATTGCATGAGTAATGAGCTATACAAAGGGGTGCTGATGGATGAGTCGCGTGCGGTTTTTAATGGAAAGATCTTTGTACAGCAGGATGCACAGAAAACGAACGCTTTTCAACAGAACAACAATATGCTGCTGAGCGACAGGGCGGTGATCGATACCAAACCCCAACTGGAAATTTTTGCTGATGACGTGAAATGCAGCCACGGCAGCACCATAGGCAGCTTCAACCCCGAGGCCTTGTTTTACCTGAAGACGAGGGGGATTGGCGAGATCGCTGCGAGGAACCTGCTGGTGAATGCATTTGCTTTTGACGTAACCAGTAAGGCGGAGATACCGGCTGTAAGAAATTATATTGATAAACTGATTACCCAAAAAATGGCTGAGGCTTATGACTAGCGTGGCGGCCATATTACCGATTGATACAGAGAAAATAAGACTGGATTTCCCTATTCTGCAGACAAAAGTGTACGGCAGGCCACTGGTTTATTTCGACAATGCCGCTACTACACAAAAACCTGTGCAGGTACTGGAAACACTGGAACGATACTACACGGAATACAACAGCAATGTTCACAGGGGGGTACATTTATTGAGCCAGCAGGCTACAGAGGCTTATGAAGAGTCCCGCAGGAAAATAACTTCTCTGATCAATGCACGGCATGACCATGAAGTGATCTTTACCAAAGGAACCACTAATAGCATCAACCTGGTCGCTTCCAGTTTCGGTAAGACTTTTATCGGGGAAAATGATGAAGTGCTGATATCCGCTATGGAACACCATTCCAATATTGTTCCCTGGCAACTGATATGTGAGCAGCAAAAAGCGCAACTGAAAGTGATCCCTATTAATGAAAAGGGTGAACTGGATATGACGGCGTTTGAACGGTTGCTTACGCCGAAGGTTAAGATAGTAGCCGTTACCTGGGTGTCTAACAGTCTTGGAACGGTAAACCCAGTGAACGACATTATTGCAAAAGCACACGCCAGGGGTATTCCGGTACTGCTGGACGGAGCGCAGGCAATTCAGCATATGCCGGTGGATGTGCAGGCACTGGACGTAGATTTCCTGGCTTTTTCGGGGCATAAAATGTACGGACCAACGGGCATTGGCATTTTGTATGGAAAAGAGGAATGGCTGAATAAAATGCCGCCTTACGAGGGGGGAGGGGATATGATAAAACAGGTCACTTTTGCCAGGACAACTTTTAACGAATTACCTTTTAAGTTTGAGGCCGGCACACCCGATATTTCCGGTGCCATAGCTTTGGGTGCTGCGGCGGATTATATTCAAAAGATCGGACTGGAAAACATTCAACAGGCGGAAGCGGCTTTAATAAACTATGCGTATGAACGGCTGGCGGCCATAGAGGGGCTCCGGTTTATCGGTGACGCTGCTCACAGGGCCGGCGCTATATCCTTCCTGGTGAAGGATATCCATCCCTTTGATATGGGCGAATTGCTCGACAAACAATCCATTGCCGTGAGAACGGGACACCATTGTACCCAACCATTGATGGATATTTTCGGTATACCGGGTACTGTCCGGGCGTCTTTTGCTTTTTATAATACCAAAGAAGAAGTAGATTACCTGGTGGCCGGAATTAATAAGGCCGCACAAATGCTGCAATAGCCGCGTTTATCTCAACAATACTGCTTTTCTTCCAAAGAAGCGGGTAAGCGAATCCAGTACTTTTGTGGAATCTTCTAAAGGTTTATCAACCAGGGTAATGATCTGGAACTGGATGGAATCCGCGGTTGCGAGCTCCACCTGGTAGCCCCATTGCTGCAAATCTTCGTATCGCCGGTAAGCCCTGTTTTTTCCTGATGTCTCCAATACTACTTTAAAACCTGATGCAGTAACAGGCTCACTACTGAGGCTGTCTGTTTTTTGCGTAAGTGAAGAGGAGTCTGCCGGTGCTGGTTCCTGGAAAACAGGAAGAATTGCTTCCTGGTTTGCCTGTTTCTTTTTATTATTCTTCCACTCTGTGTAGAAATAGTAGGAGAGCCAGCCAACAAAAACCACTCCCACAATAATAGCTAAAGACATCAGCAGGTTCCTGGCTGTTTTGCCCTTGGCTGCTACCGGCTCATTTTCAAAGGAAATATTTGATGGCGTTGTAAGAGAAGCGTCCTTAATGAGGTCAGCATGTTTTTTTGCTATCGGTTCTTCGGCTATGGCTGCCGGTAATAGTTCTGCTCCCTGGGTGAAACTGAGGTTGTCATTACCGTCCAGGATAATCGTGCCCAGCCCTTCTATGTAAAATTGCTTGCTTACATTCAATAGCTGTTTACCGATATTCAGAAAGTCTTCCAGGTCCGAGCTGGCAAGAGGTTTGATCTTTCCGGTATGTTTGGCAATAAACTCAACCAGTTCGGCATTGGTCGTAATACCTTTATTAGGAATAAACTTAATATCATCATCAGTATTCTTGTGTCTCCCTTTTTCATCGCCTCTTCCTGGCAAAGGTTCTATCGTAAATATACCCAGTCCCTGGAGTTGCATGGTTTTGTGTTGCAGGAGATACTGACCCAAAAGTAAAGCGATCTTCAATGTATTACTCTTTTTATAAATAAATAGGGCACAAAGGTACAAAACATAAAAGAATGTGTGGTCGAAATCAATTTCAGGGAGTGTTGCAACGTCTCCGGAAAGGGCTTTGAGGTTTTGCTCACCGAACATATGATTTGCCCGGGCTGCTTTCTCCGGTGGCGGAAAATATGCAAATGGTTGTTTGCTCTGCAAAAACCTGAAATATACCCGTTGCAGGGTGGATCAGATGGTTATTTTTTCTTTACCAGGTTGTAGGAATCATCGATCCATTCTTTCAGCAATTTAGCCGATACCGATCCGTCTGCAATCACCGTATTCCAGTGTTTTTTGTTCATGTGGTAACCCGGCACCACGCAGTTGTAGGTTTCTCTCAGGTCGATTGCTTTCTCCGGATCACATTTTACGTTGAAGCGGGCCGGTTGCGCGTCCAGTCCCATCAACAGGTAAATTTTTCCACTCACTTTAAAAACCAGTGTATCAGGACCAAAAGGAAATGATTCTTCGGTTCCCTGTTTTCTTATACAGTATTCCCTGATTTCTTCAATATTCATGATACAAACTTATTATTTTTAATACATGATAGACGAAAGCCCCAAAAGATTTGACAGGATTGTCGCCATTCTCATACAGTTACAGTCAAAAAGGATCATAAAAGCCCAGGAACTGGCTGATCGTTTTGACGTAAGTTTAAGAACGATCTACCGGGATATAAAAGCGCTTGAAGCTTCCGGGGTGCCTATTGGCGGGGAAGCGGGCGTCGGTTATTCTATAATGGAGGGATACAGGCTCCCGCCGGTAATGTTTTCAAAGGAAGAAGCCACCAGTTTTGTAGCAGCGGAAAAGCTGATGCAGCATTTGACGGATAAATCGCTGGGCGGACATTTTCAGTCCGCAATGTATAAGATAAAATCCGTGTTACGCTGGTCGGAGAAGGAACGGGTGGACACCCTGGATACGCAGGTGATGGTGAAGCCTGCACATCCTCTTTTCAGGGAGAATGTTTTGAACGCGTTGGAATTGCTCATGAACGGAATGGCAAACAAACAACAGGTATTTATCCGTTACCAGTCCCTTGAAGCGGCAGCGCCGGTGGACCGGTACATAGAGCCTGTCGGGCTGTATCACGAAAACCTGTATTGGTACCTGTTGGCCTATTGTCACCTGAGAAAAGAACATCGTAAATTCCGGACAGACAGGATTTTTTCCATTGCGGCTTCGGATAAACCTTTTGAATTGCAGCACCGGGAATTGTCACACTACCTGAAAGAAGAAACCGATCATAAAAAAACCGAGATCAGGATCTGTGTTGATAAGTCAACGGCCCGGTATATAAGAAACAGCCGGAAATTCTACGGGTTTATTTCAGAAGAAGAAAAAGAAGGTGAAATAGAAATGTTGTTCAGATATTATGAGGATATGGAGTTTTTTGCAAGATGGTACCTGATGTTTGGCGACTACGCCCGTATATTGGCGCCGGAGAGCCTCCGGGAGAAAGTAAAAGCTATTCTGCAGCGCAGCCTAGAGAAGTTAGTTGTATAATAGGTTGATAATCCGTAGGTTATTAGCTGTTTTTTTTGATGCATTTATTTGCATGGAAAGGAGCAACAGGCAACTTATCTTTGTATAGCTAATAGTGTTATATGAGAAAGGATCTGTCCCTGTTTTTGCTGCTTACTGTATCTTTATTTTCCTGTCAAAGAGAATTTGACCTGGAACCCGGACCTGAACCGCCCGTCGCGGATACTACCGCCAGGTTACTTCCCGTTTTTATAGATTTCTCCGGTGAATTTTACGATTCCCTGCTGTATGACGACCAGAACCGTTTGATCGGGGAATGGTCATTTGATGAAGGGATGGTGAGTAAAACAGTGTACACTTACATAGATGACAAGCCTGCAATCATGGAGAGCTATTGGGAGTTTCCGGGTCCTCTTACTGAAAGAAGCGTCTATACAGAGAACCCGGACGGGTCCGTTAATGAAACGCTGACAACTTATTATTCTGAAGAAAGGAGCTACCTGCGCCACCACCTTTTTAATGAGCGGCGCCAGTTGGTCAAAACTATGTGGGGAGATGGAAGAGAGACCCAGAACCTTTCCTGGGATGATAAAGGGAGACCCCTGGTTGTAAGTTATATTGACAACGATACATGGTTTCACCTCTCCGGCCAGTATGATGATAAAAAGGGTATGTTCTCTGCAGTTAAAACGCCGTTTATTTTTGACCTGTCTAACTTAATGGCAAGGTTCTTTTTCGTCAACAATCCTGTCCGCATTACGGAAACCTATATCGATGGTTCCGGAGGAACGGTGGAAATCTCCGAGGAGTTTATTTATACTTACAATGAGCATGGTTACCCTGAAACCATACTTTATAAAAACAGGGATGGAGAAGTGGCTATGACCATTCATTATATTGAAGCCAGGTAGGAAATTCAGTCCTTGCTTTTGGTTTTAAGTGGGAAAGCATTTACTATTCTATCCTCATGCTGATACCAACTGTTGCAACAGCCCCTCCCTTTAATTTATTTTTCTCCGTTATGGCAATATCCTTAAATTTTGCATCCAGGAACTGGTAGTTCCGGAACATGGCGTATCCTGCCTTTGCGTTCAGCCAGAACTTACCGGCAAAATTATAGCCTATAGCAGGAGCAATTGACACATTAAGCGTTTTCAGGTAATTGGGTTCTTCATTGCGATACCATTTCCGGGTATTAAATATCGCGGCATCCAGGTTGTAGCTGAGACCGTATTCGAATTTTTCGGAAGGAGTGAGTATGATATGGGCAAAACTCGGAAGGATGGAATATACCCTCAGGTTTTTATTCCTGTATTTCACGTAAGTTAAAGGCAGTATCACATCCTTGTTCAGGTCATTATTATAGGTAACGCCCAGCCCCCATACCAGGTCGGGGTTTAATGGAGAGCTGCGAAGGGCCAGGATATTCAGAGAGGGGAAAATATTATACCTTGTAAATTCCTGTGACAGGTCTGACCGGATATTCGCCCGGGGAGAGGCTACCAGTTCCCATTTTTCCGAAAGCCGGTGTCTGATAATAAAGGACAATCTTATATCATTCAGCCTTTCCGGAAAAATATCTGCCATTTTTTCCGGGTAATGATAGCGCGAAAACCGGTAGTTCAGGTTGGTATATACCCCGGTCTTTTTGCCAATTTTAATTTGGGGAAGAACAAGATTGGCTTCGGCAATCTGCAGTGCTGCTTGGCCATCAATTGACTTCATCTTTTGCATAGGAAGCAGGCTGTAATTGAGATATATCGGGTCATTGTTCGTTTGGGCGGATATGGAGCAGAGCCATATCAGCGCAATAGTGAGGCTTTGAATTTTCTTTGTCATTATTCTTTGAAGCAGTTGGGTTTTTAATATACCGGATATGCGGCTGCTTTGCTGTTATAGTTCCGATGCTTAATCAGGTTGTAATATCAGCGCCATCATAGCCGGGTTTACGGGCATAAAAATATAGTTCTCACAAGTCCGGTAAAAATTGGATTATGCTTCCTGTTAGAGAAAGTGTAGTGAATACTGAGCTTTTGTTTCGCCGGAGGTACTGTCATAGGCAGCCTGTGCAATTCCGGGCGTGGCAGGGTTGAAAATTTGTAATTATTGCAAATTTTTTTAGAGTGATTATTGAAATTCCCTAAAAAAACTATTCGCTGTTTTTATCCGCTTTTTTTCGTAGTTAAACAGCCGCTGGCAATTTACCCTGATTTGTCCAATTCAGGTCAGCAAACTATGAAAGACGAAAAGTCAAGTCGCTTATTTTCAATAACCTATACACTTTAAGCGTTTTGGGGCGGACAAGTCGGGTGGTTAAACAGCCACTGACAATTTATGATGCATCCGGTCGTTATGAACGTTTGATTTGAGCGTGCCAAAGAATCTCTTTACTACTGTTTTTTTCCTGTTTTTCCTTTCAGCAGGACAGACCCAATCGCTTGCCGGTATCTGGGAGGGGCATTTGTTTGTAAAGAACAAACGCGATACACTCTATATGAAGCTGCAGTTCATATGGAATGCAGACAGTACCTATTCCGCGTATAGCTTCAGCAGGGAAAAGAAAATGAAAACGGTATGCCGTATGTCTTTTGAGTGGAAGAGCAAAAACGAAATATACCTGGAAGAAACGGGTGTTATCCGGACAACCTACACAGAACCTATGCATCCTCTTCAACTACAAGCCTTTTTTTTAACGGTTGATGATGATTTCAAAACGATGTCCGGGAACTGGAATTTCCCACATATAAAAAATTTTGGCAAAAAAAGAGATAGACCTGTAAAATTTACAAAGATAGAATAAGAGCCTTTCCTCAACCAACTGATAATCTGCAGGTGCATTTTATTTTAAACAGGCAATGCAAAACGGAAAAAGATAAACTAAACCACTGTAGTGATACCTGCAGTGGCTTAGTTTATCATAGTATCGTTTACCACCTGTCGTAAAAAGCCGGTGGTTCAATACCCAGTGCCCGCAGGTACACATACCCCTGCCCGCGATGGTGCACCTCGTTATCCAGGGCATAGGTAATATTTACTATTGCCGGGAAATTGTATTGACCGAAAAGGTTAACCGTTTCCCTGAAACGGTGCAGGGGTATCTGCTGCCAATATACATTGATCTGTTCGGTAGCTTCGTCCCAGGCATCCAGCAGTTCCTGCTTGGTGGTGAAAGCGGTCCTGTTTTCTTCATAGGGTTCCTGCAAGCCGGTAACAATTTCCTTCAGCCCCGGAACGGCTATTGCCAGCATTTCTTTTGCCAGTTCCGCAAACGGGCGCATGCCGCCGATTGAAAATTCAAACAATTCTTTTTCCGGAAAAGCCTCGATCACTCTCCGCGTAAGCAGCCTGTGCCCCTGCCAGTTCTGCAGGAATTCGGACGGGGTAATGATCTCCTTTTCTGTTACTGTAGCATTCATAAGTTTAAGTTTTTTTGTTTTTAGATACACCAAAACTAGAAGCAGCAGATGACAGCCCTTTGTCAGCAGGATGTGAATCCCAAAAAATAAATTGCAAAAAAGGATCCGGGCGACGTCGTTTTACAGTTTCTCCAGGTTTTCACTATACCCCGCACCAACCGGAATGGACGTGTCATTCAGCCATACCGTATTTTTATCCAGCCGGGTGATCCTGGATTTAGCTACCATATAGGACCGGTGGATGCGTATAAACTTTGAGGAGGGCAATAATTCTTCGGCCTCGTTCATAGTGAGACGTGCCAGCAATTTCTGGCTGGCAAGTACAAAATGGAGATAGTTGCCGGCGCTTTGCACATACAGCAGGTCTTTAAGGTCCACTCTTACCTGTTCATAGCCATCTTTGATAAATACAAATTCAACTTGTTGCTCCCGTTCTCCCCCGGCATTCTTCAACCGGAACAGTTCCTGTGCCCTGGTAGCTGCTTTTAAGAATCTGACAAGAGAGAAAGGCTTTAGCAGGTAATCCACCGCATTCAGTTCAAAGCCTTCTACCGCGTGTTCGCTGTAAGCGGTGGTAAATATGATCATCGGCGGATGCGACACTGCTTTGAGCAGATCAATACCGCTGATATCCGGCATTTTGATATCCAGGAGTATAATATCCGGCTTTTCTTTTTGAAGATAATCCAGCGCTTCAAAAGCATTGGTAAAACAAGCTCTTAGCTCAATGAACGGCACTTTTGCCGACAGGGATTTTATTACCTCCAGTGCAATGGGTTCATCGTCTATGGCAATGGTATGCAGCATCACTTGGGAAATCAATGCAATTTAACTCCTGCCGAAATACAAAACCCTGCTTTTTATGCCCTCCCAAAACTGCCGTATCCGTCCGGGACTTTGTTTCCATTCATTCAATCTAAGCTCCGCTTCTTTTCGTCGCCAGGCATCCATCTCAGCCATCATATCCGCCTGCAGTTGCCGGTCGCTGTCGGCGGCTTTCTCATAAAAATCTTTTTCCAGTTCCTTCAATACGGCCCTGTCATTCAGCCATGCCAGTTTCTTTTCCGTTACTGCGTCCTGCACTTTTTCCTCGTACAGTCCCGATGGCATCATCAGTTTGGTAAGGAGAGGCATCAGTTCGATAAGCATGATGAGCATGATGACCAGCCGGTAACGGTATTTTACCGGCGGGTGGGCGATCATAAGGTCGTCGAGGGTTTCTATCCGGCTTAAAAAACCGTCGGAAAGGGTTTTCTTAAATTCCGTGATACGGGCTTGTATGGCGGCTTCTGTTTTCTTTTGCTGCTCCAGGGCACTGTCTAATGCGGGCTGCGTATGCCTTTTCCATGGTATTAAATCCTCCTCGGCTTTCAGGTAAGCCATTTTTTTCACCCTGGCTATTGTTGACTCACCTATTTTTCCCGAACCGCCGGTACCGTCTGTTTCTCTTATATACGCATTTTTCAGGTCCTGTATTTCCTGTTCTTTCAGGAGTTGTTCATTTCTTATCCGGTTGACTTCGGTAGTTGCCTGGCCGAGTGTTACGGCATTTTCTTCTCTTACCTGTTGGGTGTATGCGGTTATTTTCCTTTCATTTACTACGGGCAGGTGGCCGTCGATGTCTTTCTGAAAGAGCATCAGCACTACCGGCTGGGAAATGAAGAAGCCGATGGTCAGCGCGAGGATCATGCGTAATGATAAGGTAAGCCACCTGTTCTTTCCCCCGTTGCTGTTTAACCCGGCAATTAATCCCCTGTCGATGGTAAGAATAACAAAACCAAAGAAAAGAGCCGCCGGTATGATCACCAGCATTTCATTGAACAGGGTGGAGAAGAAATATCCCCACGCAAGTGTGGCAAATATCCAGGTAGCCATCACCGTGTAGCCGATGACGGTATAACGGAACCTGTCCGGCCCGCAGTCTTTCATCAGTTGCGGATCAGCCGCTGCCATCCACCAGAGAAATTTGTCCCAGGCGGAAGGTTCTTTGTCAGGGCTGGAGGGTGAGGTGGACGAAGTATTCGCCGCTGGTAGCTCTGATATGTAATTCATGTTTATTGGGATAAATAAGTGACAAACGTTGTTTTACATTTTCCAGTCCTATTCCTGAACGGTTCTTCTCCGGATCTGTTACCTGTTTTTCGTGTACGCTGTTGTAAACATCAAAATAAATGTTTTTGGTATCACACGAAATGTTAATCCTTATCCAGGATATCTCCTTCAGACTGATGCCATGCTTAAAGGCATTCTCTACAAAAGGTATCAGCAGCATGGGTGCAATATGGTAATTGCAGGCCTGTGCTTTATTTGAGAAGCTGATCTCGATATCCGGCGACACCTGTGTCCGTAATTTCTGGAGATTGATATAATTTGTTAAATAAGTGATCTCCTTATCTAGCGGTATCCGCTCCTGCTGGTTATCTTCCAGCATAAAGCGCATCATGTCCCCGAGTTTTTGAACAGCTTCGGCTGTTCTTTCTGCGTTTTCCTGCAGGGCGGTTCCGTAAATAGTATTGAGCGCATTGAACAAGAAATGCGGATTTATCTGCGAACGGAGGAACTGCAGGTTCGCGGCTGTATTGTCCAGGTTCAGTTGCAGGTTCAACAGTACGTTCAGTTTTTCTCTTTGCTGCATGTATATAAACCATGAAACGGGAGTAGCTACCAGCAGCAGGAACAACCATAATGCCGGCACTACCTCCGGGTCCGTATCGCCGACCGCCACTGTTCCAAACAGGATTGAAAATATCGTGGGGGCAATGATCAGCCACCATCCGTTTTTTTTGAACGCTTTACCTTTTTTTTGCCTTTGTGGAAACAGCCGGTAAACATTGATAAAACAGGTAAGGATTGCCGGTAGCAGAAAGAAAAAGAAAAAAACGGCAAATGCTTTATTCTGAAGGAAACCGAAAGCATAAGAAAGAACGGCTGCCCCGAGATACAGAAACCCGGCCGCCGTAATGTTGTTACAAAGTACTGTAGGGAGCGGTTGGTTTTTCTTTTTCCCGATTTCCCGGATCGTTATCTCGCGGAAATAGGCATAGACAACGTAGCCGGCAAAAATGAACGTGGCGGTATATAAGCCTGTTCGCAGATAGCGAATATTGGCCGAATACCTGAGCATCCGGTAGAAATCGCTTTTGTAGTAGGTTAAAGCAAAGATGAGCAGCATCAGCAACCAGATGCCGGTGCTGATCAGTATAGCCAGATAGGTGTACCGTTTGCGCAAAAACAGTATCGGGATGATGTAGAGGTTAACAAACAGATACAGCATGTAAGCCACAATAAACGGTCCCATTTCGGGCAGGAAATAATGCTCGAAAAAGTGGCCGAAGATCAAACTCCACCCGGCATCTTCATAACCATTTTCACTCAACAGGTGTTGCGCATCCGGCACCCGCTCGAAAATGAAACGAAGCAGGAGGAAAAACCCCGCGAAGGTTACAAAGGCAATTTCGTACTGTCTCCAATAGATTCTTAGGGGTGTGCGTTGCGTGGCTTCCGTTGAGTATTCCATGTCACCGGTGACTGCTGTTTTCTGCAAGGATACGAATTTACACTCCCCGGACTGCTGAAATGTGACGAAACCGGGTTATACTGTGATGAATCCGGGGTGATTAAGGACAGAAGTTTGAAGATATTGCAAAGACTCCTACCTGAATTTGAGCATAGAAGTCAGGGGGTAACGGAGATTCCGGTAGCCCATCATATCCACCTTCACACTGCCTACTACAATTTCACTTTCTATGCGCAGCGGAAGGCGGTTCCCGTCATCGCTTACCCATACGGTCATTTTTTCACCGCCCTCAAACATGGTGCCTTTTATAAGAAGCGGTTTGAATTTGATGGCTTTGAACTTTCCGTAGCGGGTTTTGATGGTTTCTCTTCCCATATAACGAACATACATCGGGTGCAGTTCATCATCCAGGAAGAGCGTCAGGTAGATCTTGTCGTTGGGTTTGTATTTGTCAAAGTCGATATTCCGGGCATAATAAACGGCGCTGATCACGTCCTGCACACATTCTTTCGATTGAAAAACCCCGTTTTTGGTCACGATCGTTTTGGTTTCATGGTCGAATGTGGCATTTTCATGTTTCTTGTAGTTTCCCTCTTCAATATTCCTGATGAAACGGTATGGCTTAAACGAAGCCGTATCATAATAACTTTCGTACCGGTCTCTCACCTTGAATATCCAGTCGTAGGAGGAATTGGACCAGCCTTCTCCTACAGAGTGATAAACCGGTTTGCCGTTATAGCTGTCGAGGGTTGTGGAAAAAGTAGCGGTTCCGGCGTCCATATAAAGTCCTATTACGCTATAATATACTTTCAGCGTGATTCTTTCACCATTGGTGAAGCTTGAGTTTCTTATACCCCCACAAAGATCACTATCAGCCGATAGCTGTGTGCTTGCCAGAAGCGCCAGAACCGTTGCATAAAACTTCAACTTCATTGCTTTATATTAAATACTTTCAACCTTGCGGCAAAAATACTGCCAGCCAAAGCCGGAATTATTAAATTGATCATCCATATAGCCATCCCCCCGGCATAAATTCCTATAGTATTCGCGCTGAACCCCTGCAATAACAAAACACCGGTCTTTCCTCTTACACCCAGTTCCAACAGGGTAACGGTAGGAATAAGGGCTAAAATTAAATATAATATGCTTATCAGCCAGAATGCATTCACTACCGGAACATCAATTTGTAATGCCTGCAACAGCAATATATATTGACAGACGAAAATGACATACCTGAAAGCGGATAAACCGAGCACTCTTAACAAAATTGTAACATCAATATTTTCAATTATCTTAACATGTCGCAACCATTTTTCGGGCAAACGCATCCATTGAAAAAGAAAAACGGCCCAACGAAGCCGGAAATATAAAAGGGTGCACAGCGCCGTAAAAAGTATCGTGATACAAATAAACACTGTCAACCAGTTGCCGCTGATATAAGGTGTGGCAACAGATATAAAGTAATTTCTTACCACAAACAGACCCACCAATCCTGCCATCAGCGTAACGATCAATTGACTGATGCTGCCGATAATAGTAAGTGAAACAGATTGCAGACGGTGCTCTTTCCGGAGATATATCATCCGCCCACCATATTCCCCGATGCGATTAGGAGTGTTGACAGCAAAGGCAACGCCGGCTAAAGTTCCTTTAAAAGCATCCCGCAGGGATAGTTGTTGTAAGGGCGCCATTAACACCTGCCATTTTCTGGCCTCTGTAAGCCAGTTTATAACAGACAGGCACACGGCAGTCCACAATTTCCAGGAGTGAGGTCCGTAAACGGATTCACCCATATAACGGAGGGACTGTTCCAGGTTGGGCTGCTGCATTACCTGGTGGTAGATAGAATAAGTAAACCATATAAAAACAGCCGGACCTACCACCCGGTTGAGTAATATTTTGATACTTTTGTTTAGTATTGATACAGGTCGTAAAAAACTTTCAGTTTGCATAAAAAGCCACAGGTAATTTTAGGTATCGACCCCGGAACTATCGTTATGGGGTATGGTATCATTGTTGTTAACGGTTCCGACGTAAAATTATTGGAAATGAATGCCGTAAAACTATCTGTGGAAAAAAACCACTATGAGCGGCTCAATATCATACAAAAGCACGTAAACCTGTTGATAGCAAAATACAAACCCGATTATTTTGCCATTGAAGCCCCTTTTTTCGGGAAGAACGTGCAGAGTATGCTCAAACTGGGAAGAGCGCAGGGAGTAGCCATTGCCGTGGCCATGCAGGCGGGGATACCGGTTACCGAATATTCACCCAGGAAAGTAAAACAATCCATTACCGGCAATGGTAATGCCGATAAAGAACAGGTCTGGAAAATGCTGCAGCATATCATTGTTTTGGATAACCGTCTCCAGTCGTATGATGCGTCTGATGCACTGGCGGTGGCGGTATGTCACCAGATACAATTGGGGTCGCCTGTGGCCTCAGAAACCCGGGCAAAGAAAAAAGCCAAAAAAGGCTGGAGCGATTTTATAGAAAATAATCCGGACAGGATTACCCTCAAATAAGTTTACAGCTTCAGCCGGATGTGTATCCTGGACAAAAGGACGGAGAAACCGATCATCGCGAATGCCCATACGAGTGAGCCTGTAACCGCCAGCGCCACACTGGTTTCCTGTTTGTAAAAAAATAAGGGGATACTGAAACCCCAGCAGATATAGTAAATAATATCCGGTGCAAGGTAGGTGGTAAGGGAGTTCTTCCCCGCGGTTTCGAATGGTTTTGCCCAGCGGCTTTTACCCATAATATCTACAATAAGATATAACAGGGCAAATAGTATAATGCTGATGCCATTGCAGATCATTCCCCAACTGGGAGTAGCTTTTATTTTGGAAATGATAAACCAGTTCCTTAATACGAACCCTGCAGCAAGGCAACCTGCCCCCAGCAATGTAAGTATCCAGATAACCTGGGCGGCATTCAGGCTTTTTTTCCGGATGATAAGTGCAACAAGCAGGCCGGCTACGGTAATGGAGGGGACATTGCCGTTTACCAGTACTCCTAAATAAGTATGGACCCATTTTGGAAGGGGGTATGTTCCTGACTGCGATAAGATATTCAGGGCAATAAAGCCTGACCAAACCAGTATCACCCCTACGAGTCTTTTGCCTGCAAGCAGGTAAGTAACAGCGGCTGCGAAATATCCCCAGCCAATCAGTCCAAGGATACCCCACCAACCCGTTACCAGCCAACCGGGATCGCCCGGTTCACCGCTTCTGAAAATCGCTATAAGGGTGATCAGTCCGGCAACTCCCAGCAGTTTTAACCCAAAAAACAGTTTTTGATATTTTTTGCTGACGGGATAATGATTCCAGATAAGAAATACGCAGACGTACATCAGCACTGTCCACAGGAACCGGTTCATACCTGTCAGTTCCGGATTGATCCGGCTGCTGTTCATCATCAGCACGCCTATCATCAGCAGACTCAATGTCCTTATGATCACGTGAACAGCGATGGCTATATCAGATTCTTTCTTTCGCCTGGCTTCTGTTGCAAAAGGAACGGCCATTCCCACCATGAACAGGAAACCGGGGAACACCCAGTCTGCCAGGCCCATACCATCTTCATCTGCTTTTGTATGAGCAAGCCATTCGGGCACACCGGGTACGAACAGGTCGTTCACAAACAACATCAGGAAAAGCGTCAGGCCACGCATGATGTCGATGGATTGTTTACGTGGCTTAGCGAAAGCTGGGGACATAGATTTAGGTAATGTTGGTACTTTAAAACGACGTTCAATCCGGGCAGGATTGAACTTTATTTGAAATATACTAAGTTTATTGCAACTAAACGGGATAAAAACAAAATATTTGCTATGTGATATTGGCTATGTGAGGCGTCTTCGCCTCACATGTATTTGTTGTCGCCTCCGGCGACAGAATTAAAATGTTAACCTAAAACTGACGATCATGAACCATGAATTCACCGGCGGATATAAAATCCGCGACCAGTATGGTCTTTTCTTTATGACTTTTACTGTTGTAGACTGGATAGATCTTTTCAGCAGGCAACTGTACCGGGATATCCTGGTAAAAAACATGAGTTATTGCCGCAAACACAAAGATCTCCTGGTAGGTGCATACGTTATTATGACTAATCATATGCATGTAATATGGCAATCACGGTCAGGTAAACTAAGTGATACGGTACGGGACTATAAATCATTTTGCACGAAGGAATTGATCGAGGCGATGCAGGAGCACCCGGAAAGCAGGAGGGAGTGGTTATTGCGGGCATTCAAATACCACGCCTGCGGGACTAACCAAAACAAGGATTATAAACTGTGGATAAGTGGCAGTCATCCGGAGCAGATATATTCAGAGGGGTTTATGAGGACAAAACTGGATTACATACATAACAATCCTGTTCGGGCAGGTTGGGTGGAAAAGCCGGAAGATTATTTGTACTCATCTGCTTCAAATTATGCGACTGGCAGGGGAATAATGGAAATAGATTATTTATTTTGATATGGTAGCGTTGAAGGATGTCGCCGGAGGCGACAATAAAAAGGTATGCGGCGAGGACACCGCATACAGCGATGCAAGCTACTGTTAGAGACGATATTCTCGCCCGCATGCACATATTACCGTCTCTGGCTGCTAAGACAGTAATAGTTTTTTTACATAACTTGTCGCTCTGAACCTGGAAAAACAGGCATACCGGTAGCACTTAAACACCGGACGAAAAAGAAAAAATAAATGTTACCCGGATGAAAAAGACGTTTCTGTTGATCGTGTCCATATGTTGGATTGCAACTCTGCCGGCGCAGCAAAAAACCTATTGCAATCCCATCAATATTGATTACGGGTACACCCCGATCCCCAATTTCAGTGAATGGGGGCGACACCGGGCTACGGCTGACCCGGTAGTTGTCAATTACAAAGGCGACTATTACCTGTTCAGCACCAATCAATGGGGGTATTGGTGGAGTAGTGATATGCTCAACTGGAATTTTATTTCCCGGAAATTTCTGCGGCCCTGGAATGGCGGTGTGTACGATGAGTTATGCGCACCCGCTGTTGGTATCATAGGTGACACCATGATCGTGATGGGCTCCACCTATACCAGCACTTTTACCATCTGGATGAGTACTGACCCGAAAGCAGATGAATGGAAACCTTTGGTGGATTCTTTTGCGCTCGGTGGCTGGGATCCCTCATTTTTTACGGATGATGACGGAAAGCTGTATATGTATAATGGCAGCAGCAATAAGTTTCCCATGTATGGTATTGAGCTGAACCGGAAAACACTGGAGCCGGTCGGGTATAGAAAAGAGATGTATCTACTGGAGTCCTGGAGGTATGGCTGGCAGCGTTTTGGTGAATACATGGATGATACCTTCCTGGATCCTTTTATTGAAGGCTCGCATATGACCAGGCATAACGGCAGGTATTACCTGCAATACGGGGCTCCGGGTACCGAGTTCAGCGGCTATGCGGACGGGGTGATCGTAGGAGATCATCCGTTGGGTCCCTTTGTGCCGCAATCAGATCCGTTGAGCTTTAAATTGGGTGGATTTGTGAGGGGTGCGGGTCATGGCGCCACTTTTGAAGACAACTACAAAAATTACTGGCATGTAAGCACCGTAGTATTGTCAGTAAAAAACAATTTTGAAAGACGGCTGGGCATATGGCCGACCGGTTTTGATAAGGATGGCGTAATGTGGTGTAATACGGCTTTCGGAGACTATCCGCATAGAATACCGGCTCCGGATCTTACAATGGATGCCTATAATAATACCGGGTTTACCGGATGGATGTTATTAAACTACAAGACTCCTGTTCAGGTATCATCCACACTGGGAGGCTTTCATGCCAATAATGCGGTGGACGAGAACATGAAAACGTACTGGAGCGCCGCTACGGCGAACAAAGGCGAATGGATCCAGACTGAACTGAGCAGCCTGTCTACTGTAAATGCCATACAAATCAATTATGCCGACCAGGATGTGGCAGACGACCGCCTGGGAAAAAGAACGGATCAGTACCATCAATACAGGTTGTATCATTCCCTGGATGGAAAGAAATGGAAAGTGCTTGTGGATAAAAGCAATAACCGGGCAGATGTTCCCCATGATTACATAGAGCTGGACAAACCGGTACAGGCGCGGTATATAAAACTGGAGAACCTTCATATGTCTACCGGAAAATTCGCCATCAGCGGATTGAGGGTTTTTGGGAACGGGGGAGGAGAGAAGCCGGAAAAGGTAAAGCAGTTTTTAGTATTGCGGACGGAAAAAGACAAAAGAAGCGCTTACATCAAATGGAGCCCTGTAAGCAATGCCTATGCCTACAATATTTATTATGGCACTGCACCGGATAAGTTGTACAATTGTATCATGGTTCACGACTTTAACGAGTATTGGTTTAAGGGAATGGACAGTAAAAAGGAGTACTACTACACGATTGAAGCCATCAACGAAAATGGCGTTGGTGAAAGATTCCCGGTTTTGAAAGTTGAATAGCGGACCTCAGAATTTAAAAACAGACCGTTACATGCCATTTTAAATGAACCCTCTAAAATTCATATCAGACTTATTTAAACACAAAGCTTCAACAACTGCTTTAGTCCATGATGACGAAGAAATAAAAAAGAAAAATTGGGAAGTTAAGCATAGTGACTTAGGAAACTTTGAGTATAATGATTTAGGTTTTGACATCAACCTTGACAATGAATTACATTCAATCAAGTGGACAGATATTGAAAGGCTTCGGGCATATAAAGTTGACTTAATGACAACCGACGAAATTTGCATGGATATAACTTTCAATAATAGATGGATAATGATAACAGAAGAAACTTCTGGGTGGTATCAATTTATTGAAAGACTAAAATCTGTACTTCCAGAAATTAATAATGATTGGGAGGCATTGGTTTTGAAATCTCTATTTGAGTATGACTTGACGACAATTTATGAACGTATTGACAGAAAGATGCCAGCAAAAGCAAATTTTTATTCAATCATTAAAGGCAAAACAAAAGACCAAATTGGCGACATTTTTAAGAAAAATGGTTGGACTATTCGTAAATCTTCAATGAATAATTATGAATTTGAAAACAGTTGGACAGATTTGGTTTTAAATAGCGAAAATGACATTGTGCTACTCCACGGTCTTATTGCCTATCATCCAGACAATACAAAAATTATTACTCAACTTTTCAATGATTTGGACTGCAATTATAAGCTTGAATTTTATGACGATAATAACAAAATCATTGAGCAGACACAAAACGGCATGTAACATTTGGCTTGGCAATATGGCGGGGCGACGAATATAGATTCAGCTTTTTGTTCGCTATTCGGCTTCAGCTCCAGCCAACGAAAAACACCGGGCAATAGAATAAACAATGAACATTTAATTATATATTTAGCATCGGTAACGGGCAGACGAATCACGGAATACCGCCACATGCCAAGCCAGACTGCTATGTGAACAGCCACCAAACCAACCCCAACCGCTATGTGAGGCGTCCTCGCCTCACATGTATTTATTGTCCCCTCCGGCGACAGAATTAGTTTTAGGTGTGGATAAGTAGCAGCCGTCCGAGCAGATATATTCAGAAGAATTTATGAGGGCAAAGCTTGGCTATATACATAACAACTCTGTTCGGGCAGGTTGGGTGGCAAGACCGGAAGATTATTTGTATTCGTCTGCTTCAAATTATGCGATTGGTACGGGAATAATGGAAATAGATTATTTATTTTGATGTTGCCGGAGGCGACAACAAAAAGGTATGCGGCGAGGACGCCGCATACAGCCATAAATTAGCGGCCTCTGGCATTTAAAAACAGATCACCAATGAAGAAGATAATCCGATTATTCAGACGCTTATGCTTTCTTGTAACATTTGGAATGCTGCTTCAGCACGTTCAGGCACAGGAGCCTCCTTTCTACAAGGACATTCAAAATTTCAAAAAGCAGGATAGTGTCAGCTTTCCATCCAGGAACGCCCTTCTTTTTATCGGTAGTTCTTCTTTTACCATGTGGAGAGATGTACAGGATTATTTTCCGGGGTATGTTATCATTAACCGCGGTTTCGGAGGCTCGTCCCTGCATCACCTGAGTTATTATATCGAAGATATTGTGTACCCCTATCACCCCAAACAGGTGGTCGTTTATTGCGGGGAAAATGACCTGGCAACCTCTGACACGGTATCTGCCGCCACGGTAACGGAGCGATTTATAACCCTGTTCAACCAGATAAGGGAAAAATATCCTGAAGTACCGGTTGCATTTGTATCTATGAAACCGAGTCCCAGCCGGGAAAGGCTGCTACAGAAAATGATAACCGCTAATAAGGCAATTCAAAAATTCCTGGAAACCCAAAAAGGGGCTGCTTACATTGACGTGTATTCTTTAATGCTGGATGCTGAAGGTCGTCCCCGCAGGGAGTTGTTTCTCGATGATATGCTGCATATGAACAAACAGGGATATGAGATATGGCAAAAGGCATTCCGCTCTTATCTGGTTCAATAACTTTTCTTCCTGCTCTCAGCGTTTATGCCATCGTTCTCAGGATAGCATCAATATCCTCTTCTGTTGTGTCCGGGTTGATAAAACAGAAACGGGTAACCGTTTCCGTTATCTTGTTCTGTCTCCATTTGGTAGGCGCTACCAATGCAAATCCTTTATCAAGATTATGAAATGTCCAATGACTGTAATCCGCTGGTTCCCATCCTTTGCGGCGAAATAATACGCAGCTCAATCCCGGCTCCCGCACCAGTTCCAGGTAGGGAAGCTTTTTTATTTTTGCTGCGGCTATATGTGCCAGTTGTATCCCTCTTTCAATAGCTGCCGTATATTTATCTGTGCCGTGCATTGCCAGCGAAAACCATAGTGGGAGTCCTCTAACGCGCCTTGTTAATTGTATCTGGTAGTCGGATGGGTTGAATCCGTCGGCATCCTTGTCCTTAAATATATCCAGGTAAGATCCTTCTTGGGCACGTGCTTTTTTAGCCAGCGCCGGGTTACGGTAGATCACGGCGCCGCAGTCATAAGGAGAAAATAACCATTTATGCGGATCAATGGTAATGCTATCGGCTTCCTCAATTCCTTTAAAAAGGTGTTTCACAGCATCAACAGCCAGGGCCGCCCCGCCATAAGCAGCATCTACATGATACCATAACTGCTGTTCTTTACATACCCGCGCGATGCTTTCCAGATCATCTATAATGCCGGCATTGGTGGTGCCCCCGGTAGCTACTACCGCAAATAAACGGCTGCGCTGGTCTTCGGGGAGTTGTGCAATGCATTTTCTTACATCACCCCCGGTCATTTTATCTTCCAGGTCAATCAGTATTATTTCTGCATCTATTACTTTTGCCATTGCTTTTACGGATGAATGCGCCCCCGAAGAAGAAATGATAATTCCTTTTTTATCAGCATTGGCTTTATCCCGCGAGCGCCAGTGTTCTCTTGCTGTAACAATAGCTGATAAGTTGGCTGTAGTGCCACCGCTGGTAAAGACACCGAAAGCACCTTCCGGCAAACCTGTCAGGGATACGATCCATTTCATTGCCTGGTTTTCAGCAAAGATGCCCCCGGCCCCTTCCATCCAGTATGCGCCATGCACGGATGCTGCTGAAGTTACCAGATCGAACATTACGGCTGCGCGGGTGGGGGAGGCGGGTACAAACGCCAGGTGCCGCGGATGATCGATGCGGGCGGTCGCTTTTGATAATATTGTCTTCCATAAATGAAGTGCTCTCTCCCCTCCAATACCCCCGGGTGTAATAGTTTCTCCTACCTCGGCTTCCAGATCTTTCTCTGAACGGAAACGGCCTATGGCAGGGTTGCGTTCTGTTATCCGGTGAATGACGTGTTTGATGATGTCAAGTGTCATTTCTATCAGGTCTATATCTATGTTGTGCATAGCGGTTGATTAAGTATTCTTCATTCATCGGGAAATTCCCTTGAATTATAACGGGTCAAACAGCATCAGAAGACGAAAGTAAAGACAAATGTATAAACAGCCGAAAACGGGAATAAGAATGATAAAAGGATAAATTCAGCGCAAGAGGTTAAAAACCTGTATTTTCTTTTCTGTCAATGGTTCCGGCAATTTCTTCTTCAACCGCCCTTCCGGCGCCGGCGTATTTTTTGCTCCAGTAGTTTTCTGTCAGACTGCTGATCATTACACCGCTCGAACTGGCTGCATGAACAAATTTGTTATTCTGCAGGTAAATGCCAACGTGAGAAATACCACGTCCACGGGTATTAAAGAAGATCAGGTCGCCTTCCTTCAGTTCCTCCGGTTCAACCGGCACTACAATGGTTTTTTGGGCATAGGCTGTCCTGGGGATTTTTATACCGTAAATAGAAGAGAGCAGCAACTGGGTAAATGCTGAACAGTCGATCCCTTTTTTGGTTGCCCCTCCCAATTTATAAGGAGTTCCCCACCAGGTATCAATAAAGTTATACAGGGAGGCGTTCAGCAGTTTTTCCACTTCTATCCCCATTCGGATGGCGTACTTGAATTGTATGCCTTCTCCGGACTCAATGTTAAAAGCCTGGTGAAAAGTGATATCCGGCGTTTTGCCCACCGGGGCAGCCGGTAATTTCTCCTTTGTATTACCCGTATTACCGGGTGTTATAGCAATATTTTCAAGAAACCGGGCTGGCTCTTCCTTCTGCGCTTTAGGAGTAGAAAGGGAAGCGGACCTCATGCTGCTGCAACTGGTTCCGGCTATAATTGTTATCAATAAAAAAATGTAAAAACGCAAACCCGATATTTTTGGAAGTCGAAATATAGCAAAAATTACACCAAACTGGTAAAATTACTTTAGTAAAACTGCATATAAACGTCACACAACCGTCATTCATTGTGGAAGAGTTGGAAAATTAATAGTTTATAAAGTGCTGGTATATAACCGCAGAACACCTCGTTTTGTATTTCTTTAACAAATAAATTAAACAAACGTTTGATTTAGTATAGCTATTATTTATACCTTCGCCAACGCTTTTACTTTCAAAGGCGTTTTCTGAATTAAGGTTGCTGCTGGAAAAGGGTATTGTATTCGGTTTTACTGGGTGCAGCCGGAGCAGTTTTACTATTAATAAAGTGGTATGAAGCCGGGAAATATTATTTCTTCTTTTATTTTCATTTGTTATTTTACAACGCAGGTAGCAGCGGCGCAGGTATCCAATGATTCCATTCTGTCGACAGCTACCCTGCAGCAGTGCGTACAATATGCTATAGAAAGACAACCCGTGGTGCGGCAGGCCAGGATAGATGAAGAAATCACGGAAAACAATATCAAAAGCCGCCTGGCAGACTGGTTTCCACAGGTAAATTTTAACTATACTTTTCAGCACAACTTCCAGGTACCGGTGGCCATGATCGGCGGTAACCCCGTAAGACTGGGTGTGGAGAACACATCCGGGCTATCATTCCTTGCCAACCAGACGATTTTCAACCGGGATGTATTATTGGCCAGCCGCAGTCGTGCGGATGTCAGGACCCAGGCGAAGCAAAACACGGAGAGCAGTAAGATTGACGTAGCGGTGAATGTATCCAGGGCTTTTTATGATCTGCTGGCTACGGAACAACAGATCAGGGTGATGACAGAAAATATAGCCCGCCTGGAAAAAAGTTATAAAGACGCGTATAGTCAATACCAGGCAGGCATAACCGATAAAACGGATTATAAACGGGCTTCTATTGCGTTGAATAATGTTCTTGCATCTAAAAAAAGTTTTGAAGCGCTTGCGGCGGCACGGTTGGTAGCGCTGAAATCGGCTATGAACTACCCCGCAGGTGAGCCGTTGAATATCGTGTATGACAGTCTGCAGATGGAGCAGGAGATCGTATTGGACACGCTCCGGGGACCGGATTACAGGAACAGGATCGAATTCAGGCTCTTGGAAACCCAAATGAGCCTGCAGCAGGCTAATGTGGACTATAACCGTTGGGCATACCTGCCAACCGTATCTGCCAACGGCGCCTACAACATGAACTATCTGAACAACGAGTTTACAAAATTATATGCCCGGACTTTCCCGGCTTCCTATGCCGGACTTACCTTGTCGTTCCCCATCTTCCAGGGAGGGAAAAGAAAATATGATATTTCTGCAGCCAAATGGCAGTTGCGGAGAACAGAACAGGATATCGTCAGTCTTAAAAACGGTGTCAACCGGGAATACAATATGGCTATGGCGAATTATAAGAGCAATCTTGCCAGCTATGAAGCGCTAAAGGCCAATTTGGAACTGGCAAGGGAGGTATACGATATTACACAGTTGCAGTATAAATCAGGTATCAAAACTTACCTGGAGGTTATTATTTCGGAAACGGATCTGCGTACCGCCCAGATCAATTACTACGACGCTTTGTATGCCCTGCTCTCCAGTAAGATAGATGTGCAGCGGTCTCTTGGCGAAATAAAATGGTAGGGATTAAAACTAATTTGGTTTAATAAACGGATATATGTTATATAAAACGATCAAAGCAACTACGGTTTTGGGAATATGGATCACACTGGCAGCCTGTGGAGCCAAACAGCAGGATCAGAGAAGCAATGCTCCCCGGGCGGTGCCGGTAACGGTAACCACGGTATCTCTTTCGGATGCGGTGTATCATGATGAATATCCCGCAACGGTGGTAGCATTGAACCAGGTGGAACTGAGACCGCAGGTCACCGGTTATATTACCGGCATCTATTTTAAAGATGGCGACAGGGTACGCAAGGGGCAGCGGCTGTATACTATTGATCAGCAGGTGTACACCGCCAATGAACAACAGGCGATAGCCAACCTGCAGGTGCAGGAAACCAACCTGGTGAAAGCGCAGCGTGATGCAGACCGTTACCACGAACTGGACAAACAGGACGCTATTGCCAAACAGCAGGTAGACTACGCCGATGCGGCGCTGGAAGCCGCAAAAAAACAGGTGGAGGCAGCAAAGGCCGCGCTGAATGCCGTTCGCTCAAATGTCGGGTTTGCCACAATTACCGCTCCTTTTGACGGAACCATCGGGATTTCGCAGGTGCGTGTGGGAGCTTCTGTAGTGGCAGGGCAAACCATATTGAACACTGTTTCCACGGACAACCCTATAGGAGTGGATTTTGTGGTTGACCAAAATGAGATATACCGTTTTGTTCAGCTGCAGCAGTTGGCGCAGTCCGGTAAAGATTCCACTTTCAGTATTGCATTTGGCCGGGAAGTATATCCATCCCATGGAACAATCAATTTTATTGACCGGGCGGTTGATGTGCAAACAGGGACGATTAAAACGAGGCTGGTTTTTCCAAACGATAAAAATTTTCTTAAACCGGGAATGAGCGGCACTGTAAGGGTGTTGAACCGCAACACCGGTAATGCTATGATTGTTCCGCTCAAAGCCGTTACGGAGCAACTGGGCAGCTTTTTTGTGTACACAGTAGGCGACAGCAACAAGGTAACACAGAAGAAAATAACCATTGAAAGGCAGTTGGGCAACCGGGCTGTAGTGAAGGATGGATTGACGGTTGACGAAAGGATTGTGGTAGAAGGGGTGCAAAACCTGAGGGAAGGAACTGTTGTCTCCATTGCAGCTTCTGGCGATTCAACGCAACAGGCGAATTGATCAGGACGACTGCAGATAAAAACTTTTAATAATCGGTAAAATATTTTACCACCGGAAGAAAGCTATATGATAGCAGAAACTTTTATTAAGCGGCCGGTAACGGCAATTGTAATATCAATCGTACTGGTACTTGTCGGATTGATTTCCATGATCAACCTGCCGGTGGCGCAGTACCCCGAAATAACGCCGCCTACGGTAAATATCTCAGGCAGCTTTACCGGCGCAGACGCTGAAACGGTGGAACAGACGACAACTACCGCCATTGAAACGCAGGTAAATGGTACGCCGGGAATGACCTATATGACCAGCAACAGTTCCGGAAGCGGGCAAAGTGCTATCACCGTCAATTTTGAAGTGGGCACTGATATCAATATTGCTACACTGGATGTGCAAAACAGGGTGAGTGTGGCAGAGCCGACCCTGCCGGATATTGTAAAAAGGCTCGGACTGACAGTAAGAAAAAGGAACCCGAGCGTAATGGCTGTTTTGGGCTTCTACTCACCCAACCAGACACATGATGCCCTTTTTATCGGCAACTATGTGAACATGTATATCAAAGATGCCCTGCTGCGGGTGAAAGGAGTGGGCGACGTGTTTGCCCGTTCGGATGACTTCAGTATGCGGGTATGGTTGAACCCCGGTAAGCTGGCTTCCCTGGGAATGACCCCGGCCGAAGTATATGCCGCGCTCCAGGAGCAGAACCTGCAGATAGCGGCGGGCACGGTAGGAGGTAATCCTCAACCCGATCAACAAACATTTGAATACAGCATCCTCACCAACAGCCGTATTAACACACAGGAGGATTTTGAAAATATCATCGTACGCACCAATCCTGTCCAGGGAAATATTGTTTATCTGAAAGATGTGGCCCGTATAGAGCTGGGCAGGTTTGACTACGGTATCAATGCCTTTGTAAACGGTGGGAGGCCCGCTTCCTTTTTGCTGATATACCAGGCGCCCGGCGCCAATGCTATGGAAACCTATGACGGCGTTATGAAGCGGCTGGAGGAACTTCGTCCGGTTTTTCCAAAGGATATTGATTTTCTTATTCCCAATGAAACGGTATCGGTGGTAAAAGCATCTATCAGTGAAGTAACACACACCCTGGTGGAAGCCCTTATCCTGGTAACCCTGGTTGTATTTCTTTTTTTGCAGAACTGGCGGGCCACATTGATACCCCTGTTGGCTATTCCGGTTTCTCTCATAGGTACATTTGTTCTTTTTGGTCCCCTGGGTTTTACCATCAATACGCTTACGCTTTTTGCTTTTGTACTGGCTATCGGGATAGTGGTGGACGATGCGATTGTGGTAGTGGAGGCGGTACAGCACAATATTGACCATGAGAAGATGTCGCCCAGGGAAGCCACCCGCAAGGCTATGAAAGATATTTCCGGCCCGGTGATCGCAATCGCGTTGATCCTGGCGGCAGTATTCGTTCCGGTAGGCTTTATCCCCGGTATCGTCGGGCGATTGTATCAGCAGTTCGCGATCACCATTGCCGTATCGGTATTGATCTCCGCTTTTGTGGCCCTGTCGCTTACGCCGGCGCTTTGCATCGTAATGCTGAAACCTTCAAAAGAGGAGAACGCGAAAAAGAACTGGCTGGAGAAATTTTTCGCCGGGTTCAACAAATGGTTCGGAGGTGTTACCGAAAGATATACCGGGGGCGTGGCCAAATGGATAAAAGCTACCCCGTATGTTCTGGTGATGATGGTGGTATTATTTGTTGGACTATTTTTTCTTTTTAAAAACAAACCTTCGGGATTTATACCTGTAGAGGATGAAGGACGGCTCATGGTGACCTATGAACTGCCCGAGGCCGCTTCTACTACAAGAAATACGGCGTTGTTAAAAACGCTGATCGGGAAAATTGAGGTGCTGCCCGAAGTGAGAGTGGCAGGCGGATTAGGCGGCTTCAATATTGTGAGCGGCTCCATGAAATCCAATGCGGGTACGGTATTTGTTAATCTGCAGCCCTGGGATAAACGTAAAGGTGAAGGGCACCATGCGCAGGACGTTGCCAATAAAATACGGGCAGCAACCGCGGATATAAAAGAGGCCCGGATTATAGTGATTACCCCCCCGCCTATACCGGGTTTGGGCGCTTCTTCCGGGTTTACTTTCCAGTTGCAGCAAACCGGTAGTACCGATGATATAAAACAATTTGAACGGGTGGCGCAGGACTTTATCACAAAACTGAACCAGCGGCAGGAAATAGGAATGGCGCTCACTTACTTTAGTTCCAGAACACCCGGCTACAGGGTAGAGGTAGACAGAGGGCAGGCTAAAAAGCTGGGTGTGTCCGTATCGGATGTGTACACCACGATGTCCAATTTCTTGGGCAGCAGTTATGTAAATGATTTCAGCCTCTATGGCAGGAACTTTCGCGTGATGATGCAGGCAGACAGCACCTACAGAAGTTCGATGGAAGGAGTGGAGAAGTTTTATGTGAAGAACCGGGAAGGCAATATGGTACCATTAGGTTCTTTAATTACCACAAACGTAATTGAAACCCCTTCGGTGATATCTCACTTTAATATATACCGTTCAATCGAGATCAATGGTTCTCCCGCCCCGGGTTATAGCAGCGGGGAGGCTATCCAGGCTTTACGGGAAACAGCGGAGACATTACCTGCCGGGTATAGTTACGAGTTTTCGGGGATGAGCCGTGAGGAAATAGCCGCGGGCGACCAGCAGAATATTATTTTTGCCATTTCCATCATATTTGTTTTCCTGTTCCTTGCTGCGTTATACGAAAGCTGGTCCATACCTTTTTCAGTATTGTTCGCGGTACCTATAGGCGCATTTGGTTCCATTCTTACACTGACATTCATCCCGTCTTTGTCCAATAATATATATGCGCAAATCGGGTTGATCACGCTGATCGGGCTGGCCGCGAAGAACGCCATACTGATCGTGGAATTTGCAAAGGAGCGGGTTGATCTCGGAATTGATATCACACATGCCACTTTGCAGGCGGTAAATCTTCGTTTACGCCCCATTGTTATGACCTCGCTGGCATTTATACTGGGAGTGCTGCCATTGGCTTTTGCTTCCGGAGCCGCAGCGGAGAGCCGTAAAACAATCGGCTGGACAGTGTTCGGGGGGATGATGGCCGCCACTACCCTGGCGATATTCGTGGTGCCGGTGTTGTTTGTGCTGATCACAAAGATAGCCTATGGAAGAAAGCTTAGGAAACTTCAGGAAGAGCAGGCGATGGAATCGGCTATAGACCAGGCCATTGCGGAAAGAAGCTGATGGTATATCTACGACGTTGATCACGCTTTTGGGAGTTCCGAACGCTCGATACAACAGTCTGTTACTCCGACTAATCATGAGTGTTCCAAATCAATGCGGAGATGACATAAACGTTTGACGTCATCTTGAGTACCCCATTAGTGCCCTCAATCATAAGAGAATGACATTGAGTTAACAGCATCCGCAAATGTAGAGATTGCTTCTCCCCCCGAACGTTCGGGGCGGTCGGGCTCGCAAAGACGGCGAATGGTTGAGTTAGTGTATACTTTGCTTTGATGCTGGTTTTAAAAAAAAGAACACTTTTGCCGTCACTGCGATCCGCCGCAGGCGGAGAAGCAGTCTCTTGATAGAATTGATAATTAACTATTTAGACAATACGTATTGGTACATTTGTTGACAACCTCAATCCCCGTATCTGGCGCCGGTCTGCTAGCGTCGGCGTTGTGTGATGGCTGATCTGCTGCCGTGACATTACCTATTTGGCAATAATAGAAAATATAAGTTTTTGGCTGAGTGCTACCAGGTCTGCACCAAAAGCTGTTTAAAATGTAAATTGCAATAAGCAGGGAAGTCGTTGGTGCTTTTTAGGATAAGTAATAATCAGACATAGGTCGGGAGACTTGTGCCAGTGGTGAGGAAAAGTAAGCAGAGGTTCAAGAATACCTTGAAAAATATTAAAAGGTTGGATGATGCAGAATAAAGGTGTTAAAGGCATAAAGAAGGAAGACAAATTGTTGTTTGATAAATTTTTTAAATTAAAAAATGAAGGCAACTATATTGAAGCTTTCAAAATTCTTTATAACGTAAGAGACAAATATCAAGCTTACTATTTATTCTGGTTTCTATTGGGGACAGTTTCGTATTTGGATGAAAATTATGAGGAATCTGCTAACTGTTTTAACAAAGCTGTTTCATTAAATCCTAGTCATAAATTATCATCTTTGGGTTTTTTTCATTCTTTATTCGAGCTAGGTAAAATTCATTCAGCCATAAATGAAATAAGAAGATACTTGTTGAATAATTCTTCAGCAACAAAAGAGCATAAATCTTCACTAGCCGAGTTGTATGAAAATATTAAAGACTTCTCCACCTCCGAGAGAAAACTGATTGAAAATTCTTATAATACATTTTTTAAAAACTAAAATTAGGTAGGGCAATGTTCCAGAGTTAGCGATGCATTCATTTTGGAAAAACCGCTATAAGATCGTAGCGATTTTTTTATTGTTCATAGGCAAAAAATCAGCAAAAAATAAAGCGTTTACAGAGGTAATTTCAATCTCCGCATAACCTGCCTGTGTTTTTTAATATTTACTTATTGAGATTTACGAAGTTTGTTGCTACATGTTGTTACAGTACGTAGATTTGACAAAGGGGCGATGATGCTGTGAACCGCATTGCCCTCTGCCCGGCACAATGCTTTGCATGGAGGAAACTGCGGAGAAGAAAAAGCGAGGTAAAGTAAAATATTAAAGCATGAATGTAGACGAAATATGTAAAATAATAGAAGAAAAAGGATTTGAATTGAGGGGCTGCTCTTTAAAAGAAGTTTCAAAAATTGAATCTCTCTTTCAAACAAATCTTCCTGCAACCTATATTGATTTTCTTACAAGAATGGGGAAAGGCGCTGGTAATTTTTTACGAGGATCATCAGCATTCTACAATGAAATTTTCTATTTAAAGGAATGGGCGTCTGAACTACTATTGGAGAATGATTTCAAATCTTTGCCTGAAGATGCTTTTGTGTTTTTTATGCATCAAGGATATCAATTTGCTTTTTTTTGTAATTATGATAATGATGATCCCCCGGTTTATTATTATCATGAAGGAATGAATTTATCCGACTTTGAGAAGAAAGAAGAACGGTTTACGGACTTTTTAACTGTACATTTAGGCTTCCTAACTTAAGGAGGGTAGTGTATCAGATGATCAGGTTTCCAAAAACACCAAAAAATAAAGCGTTTACGGAGGCAATTTCGGTCTCCGCATAATCTGCCTGCGTTTTTTAGTATTTACTTATCGGGATTTACGTAGTTTGTAGCTACATGTTGATACAGTACGTAGCTTTGACAAAGGAGCGATGATGCCGTGAACCGCAGTGTCCCTCTGCCTGGCACAACGCTTTGCACGGGGGAGACGCTGCGGGGAAGAAGAAAGGAAATGAAAAAAATAAAAATCAGAGAAAGGGAGCTGAAGAAAGGAGAACAAAGCACAAACCGATAGATTAATTATGAGTATGCTAAGCCAAATTTTAAAGGTACAAAATAGTGGCAAATTAATTTGTATTTGCCTGAATTCTATTGACTGGAATAGTAGGATTATTGGTTATGTAAAGGGTATAAATATTAATAAATTTGAGTTCCAAGTTATTGATGAATTTGGACAAAGAAAAGGTAAAAGAGCAATTTTGTTGAATATGGTAAAGTCTTTAGAAATAGGGGGAATATATAATAATATGTTGGAGAAGCTGGTTAAAAACGGATATGTAAAAGGTAAAACAACCCCAAAATATTTGTATTCTAATAAAAATAGGTTCCGTGAAAATATTTGTAAACTAATTGACTCAAAAGAAGTATGTACCTTTTTCTTTAAGACAGAATTTTCGATTGGAATAGTAACGAAAGTTTCAAAATCCGAACTGACTATAAAAAATATTTCTTATGAAGGAGTTAATGATGGCATTTCAATTTTTGATTTAAAACAACTTACAAAAGTTAGAACAAGATCACATTTGGAGAATCGTATTAAATTCCTTTATACATTGACATAAATGGTAGTATATCAGAAAATCAGGTTTTCCAAAAACACCAAAAAATAAGGCGTTTACAGGAGGTATTTTCGGTCCTCCTTCTTCCGACAGGAACCTTTTGCTGTAAAGAGAGTTCCGAGCCCTTTTTTGCCCGCTGTTTTTTCCGCAGCCCGTTACCTGGGGTTCCGAACTCTTAGTACAACAGTCTGTCACTCCGGCGAAGGGGGGTGTCCGTTTATGTTGCCTCAACCTGATAACCCGCAGCGTTTCTCAACCCGGTGCACACACTACGGGCAAAATCCTTTCCGCAGGCGGAGAAGCAGGTCCGCAATCAAATTACCCTCCACATTTGTTGACAACCTCAATCTTTTTCATTCTTAAAAATGTCCTTATCCCATTTTCTATAGTCATAGTATTTTGACCTGGGTTCGCCCGTCCAACCGTTTATGCCTTTTTTGGGCAGCAAAACCAGGTGGATATACAAAACAGGGATGAAGAAAATGGCATAAACAGTCAATGCGACTGTTCTCCCAAAACATATGGATAGTCCTACCACCACGATTAAGGACATCAGGTACTTAAACAGTTTTCTTATCCTGGGGGTTCGTTCTTCAAAGTGTCCCAGCAGGATATGTCCCAGGGCGATAGTGCTGCTTACTATCGCAACCTCAAACCAAAGTGAATCTGTTTCCCACATAGCTGTATATGTTTTAACGGGTTGGCCTTTTGCCGCTCCGTTTGTTCCGGTAATGTTTGTCGATATAGTTTATTGCCTCTTCCTGTGTTAGTTCTGCAAAGTTTTTATAGCGGTGATGAACGTCAACAATCTCGTCGAGCGCCTGCAGTACAAGCTCCTTATTTTCCCAGTGCTTAAGGTGCTTAACCGCAGTTGCAAGGCAGCCTTTTTTATAGGCGATTTGACCTAAAACATGTACTAAAGTATTTTTCACTCTGGCTGTTTTGTCAAATTGAAGCTCTTTGAGCAACGGTAAAATATCCTGCGGATGTGTTCTTCCCCTCAACTCAATACCATGACAAATTTCCCTGCGGATCTCCTTATCCGGATGATGCAAATATTTTTTTACCCATTTCAAAACAGGCGGCGGATTTTTTTCGCCCATTTTTTTGATCGAGCCGATCACGGCATTTCTCACAGAGGGGTGTTCGTCGAAAAGTCCCCTGTCGAAAAAATGCGCTACCCTTTCAAATTCCCCGGTACCGATTTCGCCTGCCGCATTGATGGCGGTTTGCCTCAGTTTTTCGTTGTCTGATGTAAGGAGGGTATCCAGCAACGTTAATATTTTGGGCTGCAGATCCGGGCTCCTTTTCCATATTTTCCCTGTTGCCTGGTAAGCTGTTTTTCGTATGTACGTATCTTCATCTGAGAAATAGCTTACAATGCCTCCGCTCTTTGATCCCTGAATGCCGGCAAGGACATCCCTGTTGATGGTATCAACAAGCTGAAGCCGTTCATTCTTGCTCAGGTCGTAAAATCCCATCAGCAGTCAAAAATTTTGAGGTTTACCATATAAATACCCGGGATAGCCAACCAAATATATTCCTTTTAAAAAAAAACCTGACCTCCCAATTTCCGGCAAGGGGTATACCTGTTTATAAACGGATCAGCTTCACCGTTTGTAATGAGGAGCCGGTTTGCACCTGTAGCAAATACATACCTGCTGCCGGTAATTGAACAATATGATGAGTTGCCGGCTTGTTCCAGGTTTTCAATACTCTTCCTCCTGCATCAAACAGCGTTACTGTTGTTGTATTATCCGGCAATCGCACCGACATGCTTCCGTCAAAAGTCGGGTTCGGGTATGCTGTTATATGTAAACCCTGTGCCGGTGTATATTTCACCACCACTATTTTGCTGAAAGTTGACTTGCCGTCCATATCTACCTGGCGAAGCCGATAGTAACTGGTGGCGGTAAGCTGCGGGTCGGTGAATTGATAAGCGGATACCTGGCTTGTAGTGTGGCGCCCGTCTACCCAGCCGATAGTACTAAAGTTTACACCGTCTGTTGATTTCTGTACGTCAAACCCCTTGTTTTCCATTTCTCCTGCCGTTACCCAGGTAAGCAGGGTACCCCCGTCAACGGCTTTTCCTTCAAAGGAAATAAGCCTGACCGGCAGCGCGGCTTGTTCAGATGCCAGTGTAAGTTCATACAGACTGACAGCTACGGGGATACCGGTTTCTACGAAATTGTTTTGCCCGTCACGGGTAACATTTGTTTTAAAATCCTGCCAGGCAGTTCCATTGTTAATATTTAGTGTCAGCGTGGCTTCGGGCAACTGGTTTAGTTCATCTTCCTCATAATAAAAACGTATGATGCCGCTGAACGATGGCATAGCGTTATTAAAACGATATATCCGTTGTATGTAACTATTTGTCACAGGCTGCTGAACCGTTGTGGTTCTTTCGATGCTTACATTATCAAGAAGCAAATCGCCGGAGGGCGTGAGCACCAATCCGTCAAGATTAACCAAGGCCTGGGGCTGGATAAACAGGTTAGCACCATCCTGGATATGCAATACATTTTGCGAAAAGGCAAAATAAGACAGCAGTGATAATACGCAAGCCGATATTCTTTTTTTCATGGCAGTATCTTTTTAATTTTTTGACAGGGACACAGGCAGCTTATCTCTCAAAGAAATAAATCCTCCCATGATTGGTATAGCCCTGCCAATTATGAGAATTGGCAGATATTACAGCATCATTTCCCTCAATAGCTACTCCCCAGCCAAAGTGGCTGCCGTTAGAACCGTCCGAGTTGGTAAAAACAGCTTCCTCCTGCCAGGCGCTTCCGTCGTTATAAAACATATAGGCTTTGCCCTGCGTTAGGTTCGGACCTACTTTAGCCCTGTATGCCCCTACGATGAGGCGCTGCCCCTCGATGCGTACCGAAGTACCGAATGCGTCCCCCTTTTTCCCATCCGAAGCGGTAAACGTATGCTGGTGCTGCCATGTATCGCCATTGCGCACATAGAGCATTACCTTTCCGTTACCATCACCGCTTGGAGAACCGGTGTACCGCGGTGCCCCCACCACCAATGTATCGCCGGTAAGGTGTAAGCCTGTGCCAAACCTGTCGTAAGTTGCCGGGTCGGGAGCGGTAATGGTACTGTGGTAAACATAGGCGATACCGGCATTATTCAGTTTATAGAGATAAACCTTACCTGCCTGATCCTTACCGTTTACAATCGCATGAATCGCCGACACGGCCAGCCAGTTGCCATTTACCGATACTTTTGCACCGAACCTGTCTTCCGGTGCCCTGTCTGCCGGTGTTAAGTAGGCAATATGCGTCCATGAGTTGCCTGTACGCTTATATGCATAAACTGCCCCTGCACGGACGGAGCCTGAAACAGTTTTCAAGAAAGCCCCTGCTACGGCAATATCTCCATGAATATCCACACTTGACCCATAATAGTCATTCTCCTCTCCGTCAATTGCGGCAAGCGTTGCCTGTAAGGTGAGGTTATAGGAAACGGGGTCATATTGAAATACATAGGCTTCTCCTTTGCGAACATTGCTGACCTGCGCAGTATTTGCCCCTACGATAATCTGATTATTATGTATGCCTATGGCAGCGCCAAAGTTTTCGCCATAAGCCGGTGTTGGGTTTAAGATAGTCCTTCTGAGCATCCATCCCTCCTCTGCTTTTGTATAGAGATAAGCGTTACCCGAATAGAGAATATTACCGCTACTGCTGTAATCACCTCTTGCGCCTGCTACTGCAATACCATTGTGCATGGCTATTGATTCACCCAGATAATCGCCCGGGTTACCGCCGGAATGAATGAGATAATGCTGGCTGGCGTCATTTTCCGTTACAAAAGATTGCTGGTTGCCCCACTGGTTTTTACCGCCGGTAAGGCTTACCCAGGCAGCGCCATTGTACCCTTCAAAATCGTTCTTCACTGCATTCCACCGGATGGTGCCGGGATTGGCATTGCCGCTGGCGCCGATCTTGACGCCGCCATTTATCTCTAATTTTTCAACAGGGCTATTGGTGCCGATGCCTACGTTTTGCGCCTGCAAAGAAACCAGGCTCCAGCAACAGATTAAACCTGCTATTATTTTTTTCATATTTCTGCTATTTTTATTTTTTTCAGAAAAAGAATCTTGCATTTACTGCTTCTTCAGTTCTATGGTTCCACCGTTGGCTTTGTGATAATTATAGCCCCAGGTACCCACTATTTCACCATTAAAATCGGTGTACAATCCGCCAATGCTGTGCTCTTCTCCGTTGGCGGTGTGCACATAGTTACATTCAAATTCAACACTGTTCAGCATCTTCCAGGTGCCGTTGGCTATTACCTGGTTTTGCTGGTTCAGGCGGGTCAGCGTACCATTGCTTTTGATGTCGAACTTGATAAACTCCGTAGGTGTCTGGCCTACATCGCCCCATTTACCTACCCAGATGCCGGGTACAGTGTTGTTTGCCGTTTTCTCCTTTTTGCAGGCAGTTAAAGACGCGGCCAATAAAAAAATGGCCAGCATAGATTTCATGATTTTCATTGTTTAATGTTTATAAAATTCTAAATGGTAGGAAATGGATAATCAGCGGCTTCAAAATAACAGTCGTAAAAAAGGTCCATAAAATTTTACTTACCGAGGCGGATAAATTAGCAGGGGAAGCGTAGCTGGGTATCTCCGAACCGTTTTATTGGAATGTATGGGAAAGCACGGTTGCAGGCCTCAAATCTCAGGATCGTACATTGCAGCTCATTATAACCAGGGGGGAAGGGTTCTTCCAGGGAGTCCTTTTGAAGAAGGAGACCATCTGCATACCGGTTGACAGTCTGCAGAGCTCCTCTATATGATACAAGGATTTTCACGAGACACTGCGGGGGAGAGTTCAACGTGGTAAAAGTTTATACGACCGATTGTGTTCGGTGCAGCACTGCCGTTTAATTTGTAGTATAACAGCTAAGTATAAAAAGATTTTAACTTCCCTGTTACCCTGCTTCTTCAGACAACCGGGTACTCTCCCCCTTCAGGGAAGAGAAGCGGGAACTATTTTTTCCGCAGCAATATTTTGGAAGAATAAAACTCACCGGCAGCGTTGATGATGGCAGTGAGCTGATCCCATTTGGCAGCCTTTTCAAACGCATGGCTATACACTTTCGTAACTTTTAAGCCCAGTGTATTACCCTCCACCCTGGCTTCTGTAATGAACTTGCCGGTTTCATTGCTCACATTTCCAATAAGCTTTTCAACTCCTTCTACGGTATATCCTTCCGGAATTTCCAGGGAAATAATAAATTCAAAACTGCGGGCAAAAGGCATATAGATATCAACGTTTCTTTTTAACTGTTCCGGTTTAAGTTCCAGTTGCTCGCCGATCAGTTTGCCTATATCTATAATATAGTTATTTCCGCCTCTTTTAATCCAGTTCTCAATCACGAAGCTGGTGTGATAGGTAAGATCAGGTTTGTCGTGCCGGAGCGCCATATTGGTTATCTCGTATTCCTTTAATTCTTTGGGTTTTGAAGAAAACTGGCTGGTTACTTCGTTAATAAAATGATCCTTTTGCTCCTTTCTTGCTTTGGCAAAAGCGGCAGTATATTCATCTGCAAGAGCTTTGTTTTTCCTGCTGTCGGCAAACTCTTCCATAAAAGATTCTTTTATTGCCAGTGCTTTTCTTTCGCTTTCATAATAATCTTCAAACAACAGTAATCTTTTTTGTTCGCCTGTTCTTAAATGCCCTTTTAATATGGTCTCCCGGTTTACCTGCAGGTCTTCCATATTTTCGCTGAGTTTTATTCTCAGCTTTTCTATCTGCACGTTTTTACTAAAAGTCGTAGCCGGTAATCTCTGAAGGGCTTCGTCCCTGAGTTTGAGGTTGTTGGCATTTACCGCGTTGGGAGTCAGTACCGGGCTTTGTTGTCCTTCATTTGCCGCGGGAATATAATTGCAGTGGGTGAAAACGCCTTCGGCAGACATATAAATGGGCTTCCCCTCTGTTGTTTTGATGATATAATCGAAATCACCGGTCAGGATAACCTGTTTGCTGTCCGGCCCGTATACGGAGGTTGCCAGGATGATTTCATTGTCGATGTTGAGTTTCTGTAGTATCAGGCTGAGCATCAGCAAAAAACGCTTACTGTCAGCCGCCTGAAAATTACGCTCGGCGCCCACCACAATTTTGTCTTTGGGACTTACCTTGTAGAACACCCAATAGCGGAAAGCATAATATACATAATAGGGCAGGCTGTCCTTCGTTACCATATCGTTTTTGCGGGCTCTTTTGATCATGGCGTTCATTTCGTTGGCATAGGCGCGGGATGCCATCTGCATCTGGTTGAATGTAAAATCATCCTTCATATCCACTTTCACTTCCTCTATCACGGACTGGTAGTCGGGGTTTTTGTACACTTCCCCTTCTTTTTTCCTGATCCTCCTGGAACCGCCTACCCGTATATTCATACGCAGGATAGGTAATTGCCTGAGGGGGGACATCCACAGATCAACCGGCGCTTTCGCCAGATTTTTCATTTCTACGTCAAGTATATTGTCTCCTTCGGCATCCTTTCTTACTTTAAATCCCGGCGCTCCGTTCATAGCGCGGTATTCAACGGCACAGGTAGAGCCTATTTCGCAATGCACCGAATAATGTAATACCGGTTTGTCATCGCCCATGATAAAAACATAGGGTTCTACCCTTGACCCTACTTCTTCCTCGTCGTGCTGGCTGACAAAATAATCCAGTATATCACCCACTTCCAGTCCCGATATGGCTATTTTGTTTTGTTGTTCATTCCGCGTATCGGTTGTTAATACTTCTTCGCTGATATCAAGCTCTTTCATGCTGCCGTCCGGCTTGAAGATCCTTACGCCGATAATGGTAACCCTGCCTGCCAGTTTTCTTGAAAAGAACCGGAACAGTCTTTTATATTTTTGGTAACTCAGTTCGGAGTACTCGTCCAGCGTAGCTTTGTCATTGATCTTTACCATTTCCCGGTAGGTATTTGTCAGGTATATCTCCTTGTATTTGGCTGCCGTGATCACCAGGAATTTGAATTTGTTTTTACTGACCGCTTTTATCTCCTGGTGGCGGGCCAGTATTACCGCCGGCTCACCGGAAAGCGAATCCGGAATGTCCCGGTTTTTAAATGCGGGAATGTCCCAGTTCCATATTTCCTCTCTTACCTTTTGAGCCCTGACCTTATAGTCGCTGTCATTTTGGGAGAAGACGGGAACAGAAAGGGCTATAAGCAGAATAATTGATAACAGCGTATTGAAAAACTTCATATCAGATAATTTAAAAGGCACGGACTATTTTTTTATAAGGGTAACCTGTTCGTTATACATTTTTTTCAGTTGTTGAATATCGGTATTCCATTTTTCGAAAGCCGATTTCCTGAGTCTTGTTTCTTTGATGGTGATTTCTTTCCGGTACAGAATTTTTTGACCTTCTTTTTTGTAATCCACCCTGAAAGTATAGGCTGGTTCATTTACGTGAAGCGTTGCCGGTATTTGAGAAACGGTATATCCTTCGGGGATGATAAGCTCTGTTTCATATACCAGGTTTTGTTTGTAAGGAAAAAGTATATCGTGTTTTCTTTTTTCAATATCGATGGTCGCGTTCTCCAGGTCTTTCCTGTAATCAAATTCTATATAATACTCCTCTCCAAAGCTGGATACCCCGTCTGCATGGTTGAGCTGGTACTGGATCTTCAGTTCATTATCCCTGCTGTTCAACTCAGAAGTCCGGAGGCTGTTGATGGCATATTTTTGTTTTCCTTCAGAGAGATATGATTCCAGGGCCGAGCTCAGTTTGTCTTTTTTCATATTATGCAGCCGGGTCAGTAACCATTCCCTGCTTTCTCCTTTAAAACTGTGCTCCACCTTGCCGGTGAGGGCGGTACCGTTGATGCTTATGATCTTCTTTTCATAATCGGTATTCTGTGCGGGTGTTCGCAGAGGTACCCTTTCCAGTATATATTTATCTCCGTCTTCAATCAGCACCTGCCGGTCTTGTATGCGTTCGGCATACTGGTCAAACCCGATATAGGTTTCTGTAGCATCCAGGAAATACAATTGACCTTTGTATTTCAACGCGCAGATCATGTGATTGTCCACCGAGAGGGAAGGAGTGGAATAATCATAGGCGATCCTGTTGGTACCTATCCAGCAAAGCCGGGCATCAAAGCCCGCTGCTTTCAGGAGTTCTTTGGTCAGGTTGGCCATGCCTTTGCAGTCGCCGTATTTTTTGTTCAGCACTTCCTGGGCTTTCTCTGGCATAAACCCGGCAATACCGTCTTCAAAAGCAATGTACCGGATATTGTCCTGCACATAATGAAATATGGCTTTGATCTTTGCCGTATCCGTTTTGGCATCTTTGATAATTTCGCCGGCTTTCTGTTTTATAAGGGCAGCGTCATTATCTATTTTTTGCACCAGTTGATGATACCAGGCATACTGGTCAGCAAGGGTATTGAAATAAGTGATCCTTTTCCCGCCGATATCGGCGTATTTATTCATTACCAGCAAATGCGGGTATATATAGGAAGGCCCCGGGCTTCTTGATTCCGATTTCCTGGCATCCGCTTTCAGGATGGTATATGTGTATATGGTGGAAGCGCCTTTTTTTTCGTTTTTCCGGCTGATGGCATATCCCTCAAAGTTCAATTCCTTAATTTCCACTACCATCCAGTCCGGTACTACAAAACTGATGGTTTTGGACTCCGTGAAATAGGGCTCTGTGAAATACACGCTGGTGAAATAACGGGGATCTTTGATGATCTTTGTTATTTCAATATCAGTTTCCGAACCTTTTTTTTCCAGGGGAACATTGAAGTGGCAAACCCTAGCATCAGAATAAAAAATATTGTCTATCGAGTAGTATTCGTGTTTGGGAATAAATTTTACCTTTTTCCCGTTCACTTTCAGGGAGATGTCTTCAATAGAGGTCTGGTCGTCATAAAACTCTACATGCCGGATATCGGTACGGAAACCTTCGCAGCGGAAGGTAGTATTGATCTGTCCTTTAATAACGGGCTCTCCGGAAGCTCCCGTGGTAAATTCATACTTTTCCGTTTTGTTGCTGATAATCACATTTTTGTCATCCGCCTGAAAAGGACGGGCGTAGGTTGTCAGTAACAGGCAAAGGAATGCCGGGGTAGAAACTAATTTTTTCATGGGTGTACTAAGGTTGGGTACTTTGTATTATTAACAGGTTTTACGGAGTTTTGTTGTTATAAAATGATATGTTACAGTATATCCTGCCGGCTGGCTGCTGCAATATTACGTATTATCTGAAGGTTTCGATCCGGTTATCTCAGTTTTTGGCTTTACTTGCAGGTTACCCGGGAGTTTCTACCCGCGATTGGAAACCAACAGCTTATTCAGGATGTTTTTTAGCAAACCTTGTGAAATTTCGATATTTATGCCTATCTTTGCGCTCCTTTTAAAAGAAAGGGTCTGGTTTTCAGAATTTTGCTCCAAAGGCTCCATAAGTATCCTGTCTGTTCAGGGTCGCCCCAAGAGTATAACCCAATAAGAATTATTACCATGCCAAAGGTAAAAACCAATTCAAGCGCTAAGAAGAGGTTTAAAGTGACCGCCACAGGTAAGATCACCCATCAGAAATCTTTCCGTCGTCACCTGCTGACAAAAAAATCAACAAAACGTAAACGCGCCATGAGAATTACTGGCGAGGTGCACAAAACCAATATGGATTTTGTAAAACGCCTGTTGCGTTTAAAGTAATCATTTTTTAAAACAGTAGCGGACTCGTCCGTTTAAAACCAATCAGATATGCCTCGTTCAGTAAATGCAGTTGCTTCCAAGGCACGCAGAAAAAAGATATTAAAAGCCGCCAAAGGCTTTTATGGCAAACGTAAAAATGTTTATACCGTTGCCAAAAACGTAGTAGAGAAAGGTCAGACATACGCCTATGTGGGCCGTAAATTAAAGAAAAGAGAATACCGCTCTTTGTGGATCGCCCGTATCAACGCGGCCGTTCGCGAAGAAGGGTTAACCTATTCGGAATTCATTCATAAATTGAACCAGAAAAACGCGGGGCTGGACAGAAAAGTGCTGGCCGACCTGGCAATGAATGAGCCTGAAAGCTTTAAAAGACTGGTTGCATCTGTTAAATAGAACCATAATTCGTTAAGGGTTGAAACAATCCAGAACTTAAAATAAATGCCGGTAGTGATCCATAGATCGCAACCGGTTTTTTATTGGATGAATACTGTTTTTGAGGATATTTTTACACGTTATTATTTACTGATAATTTCCTGGTAAAAAATGAACAATACTTATACCGACCTTGTAAAACAGACTTTCTATTTTCCACAGGAAGGTTTTGATGTACAGGATGGTTACCTGCGCTTTAACGGTCTGGACCTTAAAGCATTGATTGATAAGTATGGTACGCCCATGAAGCTTACCTATCTGCCCAAAATAGGTATGCAGATCAGTAAGGCAAAAGAAATGTTCAAAAATGCCTTTAAAAAGCATAAATATGAAGGGAAATATTTCTATTGCTATTGCACCAAAAGCTCTCACTTTTCCTTTGTGGTGGAGGAGGCTTTAAGCCATGACATTCACCTGGAAACCTCCTATGCCTACGACATTGAGATCATCAACCGGCTGTACGAAAAAAGAAAGATCACGAAGGATATTCATATCATCTGCAACGGTTTCAAGCAGAAGAATTATACTTCCCGTATTGCCCGCCTGCTGAATACCGGGTTTAAAAATGTGATTCCCGTACTGGACAACAAGGCGGAGTTGGATGCTTATCGCAAATCGGTGAAAGTGCCGTTCAAACTGGGTATCCGGGTGGCGGCGGAAGAGGAGCCTAATTTTCCTTTTTACACCTCCCGTCTGGGCATCCGTTCCAAAGACATCCTGGAGTTTTATGTAGACAATATTGAGGGAAATGAACATAAGTTCCAACTGAAAATGCTGCATATCTTCCTGAACAAGGGGATCAAGGATGATATCTACTACTGGAGCGAGCTGAACAAAATAATTCACCTGTACTGCCAGCTCAAAAAGATCTGTCCCGAACTGGACTCTATTAACATAGGGGGCGGTTTCCCCATCAAACATTCACTGGGTTTCGAGTACGACTACCAGTTTATGATAAACGAGATCGTCAGGAATATTAAAAGTGCGTGCAAGAAGGCTAAAGTGCCTATGCCCAATATCTATACTGAGTTCGGCAGTTTCACGGTGGGCGAAAGTATGGCGCACATTTACAGCGTGATAGCGCAGAAGGTACAGAATGACCGGGAAACCTGGTATATGATCGACTCTTCTTTTATTACCACCCTGCCGGATACCTGGGGAATAGGGGAGCGGTTCCTGCTATTACCCATTAATAAGTGGGACGAGGAATACCAGCGGGTAGTGTTGGGGGGTATGACCTGCGACAGTCATGATTATTACGACTCCGAAGAGCATATCAATGAAGTATTTCTTCCCAAAATAACCAATGGAGAACCATTGGTGCTTGGTTTCTTTCATACCGGTGCTTATCAGGATCAGATCAGTGGATACGGTGGTATCAAGCACTGCCTGATACCGTCTCCCAAACATGTGATCGTGGAATACGACAAAAACGGCAAGCTGGTGGACTGGCTGTATGCGAAAGAACAGTCCGCACAGAGCATGCTGAAGATACTAGGGTATATCAAATAATTCTCGGATTATGAAAAATATTAAGTGGCTGGTAGAATACCAGCCACTTAATATTTTGTCAATGTTGGGTGTTCCGGTAGCTTCGTCGTTGCCCGGTACGCGGCGTAGCCATGTGCCGGGTATGCCAGCAACAGAAGCTAAGGTAACTATGGCGGAGAATGTATCGGGGCAGGCATCTCGGTGATTTCTATGAGTTTAAATTATTAACTTCGGCACATATTTTAATTCTATACCTCTCAGAAAGCCAAATTTCTTCTAAAAACGCAAACAATCGTTAGCTTTACACTTGATTTTCACGCTTATTCTTCCTAAATAAGCCAAAATAAAATATTATTATCTGGTTAATATTTAGGAAATTTGCGCCTCTCTTAAAACTTATTCAGCTATGAGTAACAAGCCAGCATCCCTGTTTGACAAAGTTTGGGACGCCCATGTGGTGAGGAGCATCCCTGATGGGCCTGATGTATTGTTTATTGACCGTCATTTTATTCATGAGGTCACCAGCCCTGTGGCTTTCCTTGGAATTGAAACTCGTCGTATCCCGGTTTTATACCCTCAGCGCACGTTTGCCACTGCAGACCATAACACGCCGACCATCAACCAGGATCAGCCTGTTAAAGACCCGCTTTCTGCAAAACAGTTGGCTGCTCTTTCCAGCAATGCTGAAAAATATGGTATTTCCATTTGGGCGTTAGGCAGTCCTAAAAATGGTATCGTGCATGTGGTGGGACCTGAAAACGGGATTACGCTGCCGGGCATGACAATAGTTTGCGGCGACTCGCATACATCTACTCACGGCGCTTTTGGCTGTATTGCTTTCGGTATTGGTACTTCAGAGGTAGAAATGGTGTTGGCATCACAATGTATCATGCAGCCCAAGCCAAAGAAAATGCGCATTACCATCAATGGTAAATTAGGGAAAGGGGTGCTGCCCAAAGATGTGGCTTTATATATGATATCCCAGATCACGGCAAGTGGCGCTACAGGCTATTTCTGCGAATATGCCGGCGAAGTATTTGAAAATATGAGCATGGAAGGCCGTATGACGGTTTGTAATATGAGTATTGAAATGGGTGCCCGCGGCGGCATGATCGCTCCTGATGAAACTACTTTCAATTATGTAAAAGGCAGAGATAAAGCGCCCAAAGGAGAAGCCTGGGATAAGGCGCTGGCTTACTGGAAAACATTGAAAACAGATGATGGAACAGTGTTTGATAAAGAACTGGTTTTTGATGCAGCGAATATAGAACCGCAGATCACTTATGGTACCAATCCGGGCCTGGGAACCGGCATTACGCATTCTATTCCCAAAGCTACAGAAGTTAAGGATGGAGAGGCTTCTTACAAAAAATCCCTGGCTTATATGGATTTTCAGGAAGGTCAGCCCCTTCTCGGTAAAAAAATAGATTATGTGTTTTTAGGAAGCTGCACCAATGGACGTATAGAAGATTTCCGTGCATTTGCCAAAGTGGTAAAAGGCAGGAAAAAAGCGGATAATATCACTGCATGGTTAGTGCCCGGTTCGCATATTGTAGAAGAACAGATAAAGAAGGAAGGCATATTGGATATTCTTAAAGAAGCAGGTTTTGAATTAAGGCAACCGGGTTGCTCCGCCTGTCTGGCAATGAATGATGATAAAATTCCCGCGGGTAAATATGCAGTGAGCACAAGCAACAGGAATTTTGAAGGCCGTCAGGGCCCGGGCGCACGTACCCTGCTCGCCAGCCCTTATGTGGCGGCGGCAGTGGCGGTTACAGGAGTGGTAACGGATCCGAGGGAACTGTTGAATGAGGTCTAAGGTTATTGCTGTGAGTTTTGAGCCATGAGCTATCAGTAGTTCAAATTTAAAATTTTATCATGATTATAGAGAGGACATCTAAAGAAATCTTATTCAGATTACCCCCTGATACAGATATTTTCAGTTTGCAGAGGGTCGTCAATCTTTTAAAATATGAAAGAGTGATAAAAAAAAGCAAAGCCACAGAAAAACAAATTGAAAAACTTTCAGATGAGTTGAAATCAAAATGGTGGGTACAAAACAAGAAACGTTTTATAAAATGATTCTTGTTGTTGATAGCAATATTGTATTTAGTGCATTGTTAAATCCATCTTCTGTTATTGGAGAAATTCTCATAGATGTATCAAATAAATTTCAATTTTGTGCACCTGAAATGATGAAATATGAGTTAGATAAATACGAAGAAAAAATTAAACGTTATTCAAAACTTTCAACTTCCGAAGTATCAATGTTGAAAGACATAATTTATAGCTCAATGAACTTTATTTCGGAAGATTTAATATCGCAAACAAATTGGAAGAAAGCATTTGAACTTACAAAACAGATAGATGAAAAAGATACGCCTTTTATTGCGTTGGCTTTGGAGTTAAATACTAAATTATGGAGTGGAGATAAGAAGTTGCAGACTGGAATTAAATAGAAAAACAAACAATTAATTATACAAACTAACGAAGTTCTTCGACTTAAATAAAAATCTAAAATTTCTCATGGCTTACGATAAATTCACAGTATTAAGAAGTACGGCGGTTCCGATGCCGATTGAAAATGTGGATACAGACCAGATCATCCCGGCACGTTTTTTAAAAGCAACTGAACGCAAGGGTTTCGGTGATAATCTTTTCCGCGACTGGAGATACAACAGTGATGATACACCGAAGAAAGATTTTGTGTTGAATAATCCTATATATGCCGGGAAAATTTTAATTGGCGGAAAGAATTTTGGCAGCGGCAGCAGCCGTGAACATGCTGCCTGGGCAATATACGATTATGGTTTTCGTGCGGTAGTATCCAGCTTTTTTGCAGATATCTTTAAAGGAAATTCTTTAAATATTGGTATCCTGCCGGTAACTGTTAGTGAAGGTTTTCTTGACAGGATATTTAAAGCTATTGAAGCCGATCCCGGCACGCAGATTGAAATAAACCTTCCTGAACAATCCATCACCATACTGGCAACAGGCGAAAGTGAAAAATTCGATATAAATGGTTATAAAAAGCATAACCTGATGAATGGTTATGATGATATTGATTACCTGCAGGCCATGAAAAGCGATATTGAATCTTTTGCTGAAAAAAGTTTGTACTAAAAAAGCCCATCCCAACCCTTCCCAATGGGGAAGGGCTTATTAAATCTCTTACAATAAGATGACATCTCAAGATAAAACAGGTTCCAACTCCTCTCTCCTTAGGAGAGGGGTTGGGGGAGAGGCACGATACGTTGAAATAATGGATACTACCCTGCGCGATGGTGAACAAACCAGTGGTGTGTCTTTTTCAGCTTCAGAAAAATTAACGATAGCGCAATTATTGCTCACTGAAGTAAAGGTTGATCGTATTGAGATCGCTTCTGCCCGTGTATCGGAAGGAGAATTTGATGCGGTAAAAAAAATTACAGCCTGGGCTAAAGCAAATCATCTTTTAAACAAAGTGGAGGTACTTACTTTTGTAGATGGCAGTACATCTATTGAGTGGATGCAGAAAGCCGGCGCCAAAGTGATGAACCTGTTAACGAAGGGATCGCTTAACCATCTTACACATCAATTAAAGAAAAAGCCTGAACAGCATTTCGCGGATATAGCGGCAGTGATAGCGCTCGCTAAAAAGAAAGGTATTGAAACCAATGTATATCTCGAAGACTGGAGCAATGGCATGCGCCACTCACCTGATTATGTGTTCCAGTATCTTGATTTCCTTGCTACACAACCTGTAAAAAGGGTGATGCTTCCCGATACACTGGGTATATTGATCCCTTCGGAGGTGTATGAGTTCGTATCTTCCATTACACAACGCTACCCTGATATACATTTTGATTTTCACGGGCATAATGATTATGACCTAGGCACAGCTAATGTACTGGAAGCAGTAAAAGCCGGTGCGCATGGTTTGCATCTCACCGTAAACGGTATGGGCGAAAGAGCGGGTAATGCACCCCTTGCCAGTGCCATTGCCGTGCTGAATGATTTCATGCCGGGTATTCAAACATCTGTGGTAGAAAAATCATTATACAGCGTAAGCAAACTGGTAGAAACTTTTTCCGGTTTTCGTATTCCTGCCAATAAACCTGTTGTCGGAGAAAATGTGTTTACACAAACCGCCGGCATACATGCGGATGGCGACAAGAAGAACAAATTGTATTTCAGCGACCTGATGCCGGAGCGTTTTGGTCGCCAGCGTAAATATGCCCTGGGTAAAACGAGCGGCAAAGCCAATATTGAAAATAACCTGCAGCAGTTGGGTATTCAGCTTTCCGATAAAGATCTTAAAAAAGTTACACAACGCATTATTGAGTTGGGTGACAGAAAAGAGGTGGTAACACAGGCTGATCTGCCATATATCATATCAGACATACTCGATAACGCGATTGAAGATAAGGTGAGCATTGATAACTATGTGCTCACTCATTCTAAAAGCATGCATCCTTCTGCAACGGTAAGGGTTACCGTTCAGGGTGATTCTTATGAGGAACACGCACAGGGTGATGGACAATATGACGCGTTTATGAATGCTTTGAAGAAAGTATATAAGCAAAGGAAGATGGAATTACCTGTGCTGACCGATTATGCTGTCAGAATACCGCCCGGAGGTAAGAGTGATGCATTATGCGAAACAGTAATTACCTGGCGGCATAATAATAAGGAATTTAAAACCCGCGGCCTTGACAGCGATCAAACGGTTTCGGCGATAAAGGCTACGCAGAAGATGTTGAATATTATTTAGTCTATAACCACAAAGAACACTAAGAAGGGCGCCAATCTACACAAAGAAAAGAGATACTATGAGTAATTAAAAATGAGTATTGTCTTCTTTCTTGTGCTTGTGATTGGAGTTTTTTTGAGGTATCAGAATACCTAACTATGACACCACAAGATTCAGTTACTTTAGATTATCGCGTATTGGGATGTGCGCTTGAGGTACACAAAGCGTTAGGTCCGGGACTTCTGGAAAGTGCGTATAAAGAATGCCTGTATTACAAACTCATAAAATCAGGTTTTCTTGTTGAAAAAGAGAAACCAATGCCTTTGATATTTGAAGAGGTAAAGTTGGAGTGTGGTTATAGAATTGATCTCCTGATTGAGAACAAATTAGTTTTGGAGCTGAAAGCTGTAGAGGCATTGAACGACATACACCTTGCGCAAATTTTAACTTATATGCGCCTTGGCAACTTTAACTTGGGGTTACTAATTAATTTTAATGTCAGGATTTTAAAGAACGGAATCAAGCGTGTTATTCTTTAAAAATCGTTTGTGTACTTTGAGCATTCTTTATGTTCTTTGTGGTAAACCATAAACATCAAATAACAAAAAACTATAAATTCTCCATGGCAACAAAAAACATTCTCATCGTTCCCGGAGACGGCATCGGGCAGGAAGTAACAGCAGTTGGTAAAAAGGTATTGGATAAGATAGCGGCGAAGTTTGGTCATACGTTTACGTATGATGAAGCTTTGATCGGGCATGTGGCTATTGAAGCAACAGGAAACCCCCTGCCTGATGAAACACTGGTTAAAATGAAGAAATCAGACGCTATATTGTTTGGCGCTGTTGGTCACCCGAAATATGATAACGACCCTACTGCTAAAGTGAGACCGGAACAGGGCTTGCTGAAAATGCGCAAAGAGTTGGGTTTATACGCCAACCTTCGCCCGATAAAATTATTTGATGAATTACTCAGCGCGTCAAGCATTAAACCGGAAGTATTAAAAGGGGCGGATATATTGTTCTTCAGGGAGCTTACCGGCGATATATACTTTGGTGAGAAGGGAAGAAAAAATAATGGCGACACAGCGTTTGATTTGGCAGAATACAGCCGTTATGAAGTAGAACGCATTGCCCGCAAAGCATTTGAGGCAGCAGGAACAAGGAGAAAGAAGTTATGTTCTGTAGATAAAGCCAATGTACTGGAGACCTCCCGCCTGTGGCGCGAAGTAGTGCAGAAAGTGGCATTGGACTATCCTGATGTGGAAGTGGAGCACCAGTTTGTAGATGCGGCTGCCATGATATTAATCAAAGATCCCCGCCGTTTTGATGTGGTGGTAACCGCTAATCTTTTCGGCGATATATTAACCGATGAGGCTTCACAGATCGCCGGTTCAATGGGTATGCTGGCCTCCGCCTCAATAGGCGATGGCACAGGCGTATATGAGCCTATTCATGGTTCCGCTCACGACATTACGGGTAAAGGCGTAGCCAATCCTTTAGCTTCCATATTATCCGCCGCATTATTGCTGGATATTTCTTTCGGATTGAAAGCTGAATCAGAAGCCATCATCAATGCGGTTGATAAAGTATTAAAAGAGGGTTTCAGAACAAGAGATATCGCAGATGCACAAACACCGGCCGATAAAGTTTTAGGAACAACAGCAATGGGAGAAGAGGTGTTGAAGCATCTATAAAAGTGAGAAGAAGGGTTTTCTTTAAGTTCAGTAAGTTTCCGGTTCCGACTTGCACATTATTTCAGAAATTGCCAACCTCCGCTTTTCTTTCGTTTTGGTAGTCATCTTGGGGCCATCATGACAGGAAAGATAAAGCAATGATGCATACAAGATGTATATAAAGTGAGTAGGTAACTTATATTGCAATTTTTAGGTGTTTGATTCTTTCGTGGTAATTTATTGTAAGTAAAATTTTGAGGAATTACCACTTCAAATACTTTCTCAATTATTGCCCATTACAAGAGCAACATTTCTACGCTGCCCGATTCTACGTATAATGTTATAGCAGTGGTATAGAAAAAACGCCCAATAAATGGTATCAGACCATATTTTTTGGATATTCCACTAGTGGTTTTTAGGTATAAGCTAGTTTAATTTTACTACTAAATGTAGCCTACAGTTTTTACTGATTCTAATTATCATTCTACAACCAAAATTAAGATTGCCAATGACTGCAGAATACTTTTAATTCAATTAGTTTCTTTAAACAAATGCTATTCTAGCAATTTCATTTTTCCAAACAATATATAAAAAATTGCCATATGCGAAAGATGTTTCATCTTCGAAAGCACAGGTATATACTTGTGCACCGGAGATCACTTTATTTAAATTTTACATTTCTGTTTTTGTTTGTTGTTTTTGCTGGTTCCGGAGTGTACGCAAAAACTACATCAGTAGTAAATAAGATAGTCTTTGATCGCGTAATTTCTGGACAGGTTACTGACAGTGACGGACAACCGCTTGAAGGTGCAAGCGTGCTGGTGAAGGGAAAGTCCGGCGGCACCATGACCGATCGCACCGGAAGATTTTCTTTTCGCGTGCAGGATGCCGACAAAACGCTTATTGTATCGCTGGTGGGTTATAAAAGCATAGAAATAGCCGTTGGAGAAGACCTCAGGATAGTGCTGGAATCGGAAATAGTGGGGTTAACAGATGTAGTGGTAGTAGGTTACAGCACTCAAAAGAAAATTAATCTCACTGGCGCGGTAGCCTCCGTAAACGCCAAAACATTGAGCGCAAGCCCTGTTCCCAACTCCGCCAACCTGCTACAGGGGCGGCTTCCCGGATTGGAAGTGATTCAACCCTCCGGCAAACCCGGTAATGATGATCCTATGATTCGCGTCAGGGGATTGGGATCCTTCGGCGCATCGTCTGCACCACTCATACTAATTGATGGCGTAATTGGTAACATCACCACCATTGCACCAAACGACATCGAATCCGTTACCGTACTCAAAGACGCCGCATCGGCTTCTATCTATGGAGCAAGAGCGGCCAACGGAGTTATTATCGTTACTACCAAACGCGCTAAAAAAGGCGGCGCATCGCTTGAATACCACATCGACTATGGCATTCAAAACGCGACTGCTATAAAAGAATTGATATGGGACTCGGGTGAGTACATGGAGATGTACAATGCTGCCAGGCTGAGATCGGGGCTCACCCCCTTTTATACCGAACAACAGATTAACGATTATAAGAACTCAACCGATAAAACGCTTTACCCCGATTTTAATTGGCCGGAACATGTTTTTAAAACAGCAAACATCATCAATCATTCTCTTTCTTTTTCTAACACTACTGAAAAAAGCAGGTTCAGGCTGGGCTTGAACTATACCGATCAGGATGGTATCATGCCCGTGTTTAACTCAAAACGATATACCGTAAATATCAATTACGATAACCAGGTATTAAAAGCCGTTAGGGTGGGCACCGTTATTAATTTTTTTAAGCGGGATAATACAGAACCCCAGGGGAATGGTGACCTTGACCTGGCGCGGGCTGTATATGGACGCACTCCTATGGCAGCTCCTTTTCTGCCGGATGGAAGAAAGTCTTCAGGTCGCGCTTATGCGGCTGAACCCTTCAGTGTGTTTGCTCCTATTGCTTTTACCAATGGCAGCAGAACAAATAGCGCTTACTCGGTAAGAGCGCAGGCTTTTGTAACGGTTGATATTTTAAAAGGATTGCAATGGGACACGAAGGCTGCTTATAATATGGATTACTTTTTCAGAAAGGCACATAGTTACTCCACTCCTGGTGAGTTCTATTTTTATCAACCAGTGAACGGTGAATATGTGCTCGACCAGGCTGTAGGTAACCCGGCCACACTGGGCGTAACAGACTATACGAATTTTTCTACCACTCCTACTGTTTATTCTACTTTAAAATACAACACGGTCATAGGCAAACATACTATCGACGCATTGGTAGGATATGAAAATCAGTCCAACGACTATCGTGAGCTTACCGGCACCAGGTTACGATTCCCGGCAACTTCTCTGGCACAATTGAACGCGGGAAGCCCGGATGGCCAGGCGCTCGGCGGAACCGCCAATCAATGGGCTTTACAATCCTATTTTGCAAGAGTGGCTTATAACTTCAGCGAAAAATATTTGCTGGAAGCCAATTTCAGGTACGATGGAACATCGCGTGTTCAAAAAGATCACCGGTGGGGTGCATTTCCGTCTGTATCGGCTGCCTGGCGGGTGTCTGAAGAAAATTTTATCAAAAACAATGCAAGCTGGATCAATAATCTGAAATTACGTGCATCTTACGGCCTTTTAGGCAACCAGGAGATTGGTCTTTACCCTTACCAGGATATTTTCAGCTATGCCAACTACAGCTACGGTACTGCCGTAACCCAGGGAGTACGGTTAACAAGAATGACCGACAAAAATCTGCAGTGGGAAAAAACAAAAGTATTTGATATTGGAGTAGACATCGACGCCTTTAACGGTCTGTTCGGGTTAAGCTTCGACTGGTTTAGAAAGAATACTTACGACATTCTTACTACCCTGCCTGTACCCGGAAGCGTTGGATTAACAGGCGCTATTACAAACGATGGCGCATTAAAAAACACGGGTATGGAGCTGGAGTTGCGTCACTCCAACAATATAGGTAAGTTGCGGTACGATGCCAACTTCCAGATATCAGGTTTCAAAAACGAACTGGTATCTATAGTAACCCCTACCCTGGGAGTAAGGGAACCGGGCCTGCCTTATAACTCTTTTTTCCTTTACGAGTGGGCCGGCATTTTTCAAAGTCAGGATGATATTGATAAGTCGCCCGATCAGGTATACAACAACCCCAAGCCAGGTGATTTAAAAATAAAGGATCAGAATGGAGATGGCGTGGTGGATGCCGACGACAGGGTGAGTTACAATCCTTTCCCAAAATTCAATTATTCCTTTAATCTGAATGTAGCCTACAATCGTTTCTCGCTCTCTGTTTTCCTGCAGGGCGTACAAGGATCGCATGTATTTCTTTCCGACTGGAGCTCGCTGCCGTTCAGGGAAGGCATTCCGCCAAAAGCAGAATTCCGCGATGCATGGACGCCGGATAATCCCAGCAATACTGTTCCTGCCGTGCACGAATTTTCTTACGCGGGAGTATATGGTTACAGTTCAACTTACCTGTTAAGAAGTACTTCGTACCTGCGCCTGAAAAATGTACTGCTCTCTTATTCAGTTCCTGAAAACTTACTGAAAAGGCTGCACGTAAAACAATTGTCTTTGTATGTATCAGGCAACAACCTGTTGACCTTCACAAAATTCAACGATGGCGATCCGGAAGTACGTGAAGGTTCTACGCTCACTCAGTTCCCGCAACTGCGTACGTTCAACTTTGGTGCAAATATTAACTTTTAAATGATTGCAGTTTATGAAAAGGTTCATTCATTATACACTGATAACTTGCCTTGTATTAATCCTGTGTGGCGGATGCGCAAGAGAACTCGATAAAGATCCCCTCGATGCCATTTCCAGTGGTTCGTTCTGGAAAACAGACGCGGATATACAAATGGCACTGGCAGGATGTTACGCAACTTTATATCCGCTGTCGCCTTATGGTTGGGCACGTCCCTATCTCGATGCACTTGCTGATGGCGGTTATTCTCAATGGGGTTCCTACAACTGGAACATCACCACCATTGTTACAGGCGACCTTAATCCTACAACAGGCGGATTGTCTCCAACCATATTCAGCGTTTCTTACAGGGCCATTGCCACCTACAATTATTTCCTGGCCAATATTGACCAGGTAGAAGCGGTGGAGAGTTCCATAAGAGAAAGCTATAAAGCAGAGGTACAATTCCTGAGAGCGCTCGTATATTTCGACCTGGTTAATTTTTATGGTGATGTTATTCTTTATAAAACGGCTCCCGCCACCCCCGATGAAGCGAAAGTAAAACAAAGCCCTAAAGCAGAAGTGCTGGCTTTTATAAAGGAAGACCTGGATTATGCCATTGACAAATTACCCAATATTTCCTATGGGGGCCACGCGGTAAGAGGCAGCGCCCAGGGATTAAAAGTAAGGGTACTATTGTACGAAGAAAAATGGCCCGAAGCAGCTCAACTTGCTAAACAGATTATTGATGGCGGCGTATTTCATTTAGCGGAAGATTATGAAAAGATATTCCTGGCATCCGGGCAAACCAACAATCCCGAGATCATGTTCTCTACCGTATATTTATCCCCTACTCTTTCGCAAGCCACTGCAGAAGGATCTAACGCTAACAGGGGTGGCGACCAGGAGTTTGGCTGGGGTTCTCATATTTGTCCCTATTGGGATCTGGTAGATGCATACGAATGCACCGATGGAAAATCCATTGCTGCTTCGCCATTGTACGATGAAGATCAACCTTGGCTCAACCGCGACCCGCGATTGAGATACACTATCAGGATGCCTAATGTTACCTGGCCGGCAGGCGAACCCGCAGGGGCGCTAAGTCTTACCGGGATTAATATGCAGAAATATGTCGATCTTTCCAGAGCGCCTTTCAGCTACAGCAAACAAGATCAGTACGACGAAGATTATGTACATCTCCGCTATGCCGATATCCTGCTGATGTATGCCGAAGCCAGGAACGAGGCCAATGGCCCTGATGCAAGTGTATATGACGCATTAGATTTGATAAGAGGAAGAACGGGCGTAAATATGCCGCCTGTAGACAGGGTTGCCTACAGCACAAAAGAAACGCTGAGAGATTATATACGGCACGAAAGGAGGATTGAGCTAGCCCTGGAAGGTCAGCGATATTTTGATTTGAAGCGCTGGCATATCGCGCATATCGTATTGCCCCAACTTAAAACACCCGGCGGCGTTTCGTTGGTGTTCGAAGAAAAACATTACCTGTTGCCTTTTCCGCAGGGCGAAATTGATATGAACCCTAACCTGGAACAAAACCCGGGCTATTAAATTTTCAATAAACTCATTTCCCATGAATGTTTGGCATTTTGTAAAAAAGTCGGTTTTGCTGCTACTACCCGCAATGATCAACATCTTTGCTCAGAATGCCGGTGCCCAAACCAGCACGGCTGCTCCGCCGGCACTCGATTCTGCTTTTATTTCGTTCCGCATAGGACTGGGACAATCCCTATCTGCCGGGAGATTTAACGAGCTGCTCCGGTATTTTGAAAAGCATAAAAGAGCCACCAGCGAAATAACTTTCTTCACATCCATCACCCATCCGCCACCCCCTTTAAAAGTGCTGGAAGAACGTGTAACCATTCTTAAAGACCGGATGTCTCTGGCACGGCAACGCGGATTTAAAACCGGCATCAATGTGCTGAATACAGTAGGTCACCTTAACGAGAACCTGGATAATTCCTTGCAGGTAGACTATTACACTCATATGACTGATATGGAGGGTAAGACGTATGAAGGATCTTATTGCCCGAACGATGAGCGATACCGCAAAGAATATATAATTCCCATTTACAGAGCCACCGCTCTTACTTCGCCGGATTATATCTGGATCGACGATGATGTTCGGTTAAGAGGTTATGGTAATATTCAGTTTGCCTGTTTTTGCGATCGTTGCCTGGAAATTTTCGCCGGGGAAAACGGAACGAAATACACACGGGCGCAATTAAAAAAAGCCTTTGATGAAGGTGCGGTAGACAAAAAACTGGAAGTGCGTAAAGCATGGATCCAGCACAACAGGAACACCATGGCCAGCTTGTTTACGCTGATTGAAAAAGAAGTACGTCGCGTGAATCCGAAGATAGCGCTTGGATTTATGTCGAGTGATCTTTACTATGCGGGGTACGATTTCAGTAATTGGGCCAAAATACTGGGGGGCATCAATAAGATACCCGTAATGTGGCGACCGGGTGGCGGCGCTTACGACGATCTTACGCCGTCTGCCTTTATTGCTAAGGCTCATTCAATGGGCAGGCAGGCTTCCGCTTTACCTCCTGAAGTACATTCCATTCAATCGGAAATAGAAAACTTTCCTTATCCCAGGTTTAAGAAATCTGCTACGATGGTAGCGTTTGAAGCGGCGGCTTACATTGCCGCCGGCTGCACGGGAGCAGCTTATAATGTGCTCACGTTTCACGATGAACCCCTGGATGAATATGAGCCCCTGGCGGAAAAACTGCAACAGGTGCGTCCTTTCCTGGACCTGATGGCTAAACACTTTGGAAGAATACCTGTGTCTGGTTTATTTTCTTACTGGAATAAGAACAGTGAAATAGCCGTGAATCCACAAGGCAACTGGCTGACAGGTAAAACACCATTAGCGCCCATGGACCTTTATGAAAATGGTTTACCGGTTAGCTATCAACCGACAAATGCAAGCGCCACCATGATCACTAAGGATATGATATATGCCATGGATAAAACCGAGATCATGCAACTGTTGCAATCGGCGGTATACATGGATGCGGAGGCATTGCAACAATTTAATGAGTTGGGATACGGTGAATTGACGGGATTTGAAGTGGTACGCACCGAGAATAAGGATAGAATTGAGCGATTAACCAATCATCCGCTCAACGGAGCTTTCAGCGGGCGATTGAGAGACAACCGGCAATCTTTCTGGATGCAACCCGCCTATACTTTTAAAAAAAGTGATCTAAAAGCGGAGATCCTTTCAGAGCTTACCGATTACACTGATAAAACCGTAGGAGAATGTACGATGGGAATTTTTCAAAACCGGTTAGGCGGACGTATTTGTGTAGCCGGATATTATCCCTGGCAGTCAATGGGCAACCTCGCAAAGAATACCCAGATAAAAGCTGCTTTTCGCTGGTTGTCTAACAACAAGCTGCCCGCGTATATCGGATCGTTTCATAAAATGAATATCTGGGTACGTGAACAGAGCGGCCAGACCACTGTAGCTATCAGCAATTCATCTTTCGACGCAGCGGAGAATGTGCAACTCATGCTGCACACTACAAAAAAAACGATCAGAGTATACGATATGCATTGTAAGGAAACAGTGGTGCATGCTTCAGGTACGGATGGCCCCTATCAAAAATTTATCATCCCGTCTATTGATCCCTGGCGCATAAGCCTGGTAGTTACTGAATAAAACACTCCAAAAAATAAAACGATGACCAGGTTCATGCTTGTCGCCCTGCTAATGGTACAAAGCGTTTTCTTACAAGCGCAAAAAGTTGTTGGAAATTCCGGCTCAGATGCCATCTGCGCCTATGCAGTTTCATTAAACAGCAACGATTGGAGCATAACAACGGACAGTAATAACCTTGGCATTCAACAGGAATGGTTCAAAAATCCTCCAACGCATGCTTCAAAGCCAACCTCGGTTCCCTGGGTAATACAGGACATCTTTCACAACTATCACGGGGTTGCCTGGTACTGGCGTTCGTTCGATGCGCCTCCGCAAAAAAAAGAAGGGAAATATATCATCCGGTTCCAAACGGTAGATTACATGGCAGAAGTATGGGTAAATGGAGTGAAAGTGGGATCGCACGAAGGAGGTGAATTTTCTTTCGAAGCAGACATTACAAAAGCGCTCCATTATCAAAGCCGGAATTTATTGGTAGTACGTGTATTAAATCCCGATTACCATCCTATTGATAATATTTTATTGAAAGAAACTGCTTCCAGTTTAAAACATCACCCCTATACCAGCAATGCCGTATACAACTCCGGCGGTATTACCGGCAATGTAGAGCTGCTATCGGTTGCAGACCTGCGTGTGCAGGATATTTTTGTACAGGCAGACTGGCTAACAGGGAAAGTAAAAGTGAAGGCCTGGATTTCCAATACGCAGGGCTCAATGATCCGGCGGACCGTACGCTTCAAAGTATCTGAGTTCCGCACCGGGCGCTCACTTACGCTAAAAAGCGAATCGCATGAAATTTCCGGTGGGGTAAATGAAATTGAAACAGAAATACAGGTGGCGAACCACCAGCTCTGGAGCCCCGAAGAGCCTTTTCTTTACCGGGTGGAAGTATCGGTGCAAACACCAGCCTGTAACGAGGAATTATCGGTCCGTTTTGGCTTTCGCGACTTTCGTTTTGAGAATGGCTTTTTCCGTTTGAATGGCAAACGAATCTTTTTGATCGGCTGTAATTTCAGCACACACTATCCCGTCGGTTATACAATACCGTTATATGAGGAGATGCTCCGGCGGGATATTGTTCACATGAAAGCATTGGGACAGAATTTTGTACGGATCCCCTTTGGTTGTCCCAATCCCCGGATATTTGACATCTATGATGAACTGGGTATTCTCGTTCACCAGGAACACTATGGCTCGTGGCAAATGAATGAATTCGGAGGGTACAAGTACGACAGACCCGAAACCATGAAAGACACCATGCGGCTGCGTTACGAACGCTCCATCTCCGGCGTAATAAAGCGCGACCGCAATCATCCCAGTATTATTATGTGGGGAGCCCTGAACGAAAACCATGAAGGTATTATATTCCGGAAAGCAGTTGAACTGCTACCCAGGCTCCGGCAATTAGATCCTACCCGGATGATTGTATTGAACAGCGGGCGATTTGACAAAGATACTACTATAGGAAGTTTAAGTAATCCGGGCTCAACCACCTGGGACGTAGCCGAACAAAAATTAAAAGACTGGCATCCCTATGTTCCTATTCCCTATTCCAAAAAAACATTAGATGAACTTTCGGGCAGAATACCTGTAATGCCCGGTCAGAAAATATACATCAGCGAAAGTGGATTATGTTTCCCAATCGATCTGCCTTCGGAGCTGGGCGATTACCAGCAATGGGGGAAAGCCGGGTCTGATGATGCCATGTATTTCCGCAGGCAGTATGATAAATTCAAAATCGACTGGCAAAAATTTGGTTTGAATGATATATGGGCTACATACGAAGATTACATACAGGAGGCTTATCGCACAGCCAATGAACTCAGGCAAACCGGCGAAGCTGCCATTCGCTCTAATCCGTCTGTTGTTGCCTATACACCTACCAATGGTGTAGCTGATTACAGTATGGGCGAAAGTGTGGCTACCAATTTCCGCCGGTTGAAGCCGGCATTGATCCCATCTGTTTTGCTTGCCAATAATCCACTTCGTTGGTGCCTGGCCACTGAGCCACAAAGTATATATAGCGGAGATTCCGTCCTGATCAGAGCCTCCTTCTCAAACCTGGATGTACTGAAAAAAGGAAATTATCCGGCTACCATTAAAATAATTTCGCCCGACCTGTGCGTTGTTTTCGAAAAAAAGACTACTGTCAACATACAGGGAAACGATGCAGCCCCCTTTGCGCAACAAGTGCTGGAGGAAATCAAAATACTGAACGGCATTGAAGGTAAGTATAGATTGCTCGCCCACCTCGATAGTGGGGGAACTGCCGCAGGCGGTGAGGCAACATTTTACGTAAGCGAGCCCCAAAAAGTTACAGGACTTCCGGCATCAGTAGTAGTGTATGGTAATGATAAGATACTAACCGGTTGGTTAGCTAACCACGGTATCAAACAGGTTTCGCTTCAAACGGACAAGAACGCCGAAAGGCAATTGATCCTCATTGCGGGCAAAGTAGCGCCCGACAGTATACAAATGTTACAGGTAGTGCAACAACTTGCCCGTGGCAGTTCGGTCGTCTTTTTAAATCCGGCCGTACTCAGGCGTGGTAACCTGTCAACAGGCTGGCTACCACTTAAAGAAAAAGGAATTATCCAGCCGGTAGATCATGTAGCAGGTTATTACAGGGCCGATCGCTGGAGCAAACAACACCCGGTATTTTACGGTCTTCCTTCGGGAGGTATGATGGATGTAAAATTTTACAGGAACATCATTGCGGTACAGGCCCTCTGCCAAGAATACAACACCAATGCAAAACCTGTACACACTTTCCAGGAAGTGAGCGCACCGCTCACCTACCCTGATGAAACAATTTGCGGCGCCACCAGGATCAGTCACAATTATTGTTCGGGCGTGCAGTTGGGCGCATGGACATTAGGGGAAGGCCGTTTTTTGGTGAATACTTTACACATTGTAGAAAACCTGGGTATTGATCCGGCGGCAGATCGCTTGCTGAGCAATATGCTCCTTTTTGCAGCTCCCGATCGTACTAAAAAAATAGCAACTGTTCCTGCAGACTGGACACAGCAACTAAAAAGCATCGGTTATATACAGTAATGGAACAAAAAGCTAAAAATAGTTTTATTGAATTTTTTAAAGAGTACGATTAACTAATCAACAGTATGTCTGCAAACAAAAAAAATAAAAATGATTCGTTGCGGCGGCGAAAATTTCTGAAAGCCATCGGGTTGTTAACTACTCCGGCCATTGTACCCATTAATACAGCAAAAGCAATAGAGCTGGCCGGATCGGCAGCAATAACTGAGAATTCAAAAAAAACTGCTCCGCCTTATCACAAACCCTGGCGCGCGTTACATCTCAACCAGGTTAAAGTGAGTGGCGCAATCGGCACCTGCATCAATCATACCATTGATCACAACCTGCTTGCCTTGGACCCGGAAGTATTCCTGGAACCCTTCAGGAGCAAAACACTTCGTGGTGAAGGATATTCTGATTACATAGGCTTGGGGAAATTGCTGGATGCTGCCGTTCGCTTTGCTGCATATACGCAAAATGAAAAAGTTTTACAATTAAAAAACAAACTGATCGGTCAAACCATTCAAACACAGGAAGCCGATGGATATATTGGCACAATGGTGAAAACGTCGAGAATGTGGAAACTTTGGGATGTTCACGAAATAGGATACATCATTTTAGGATTAACCACCGACTACCAGTTTTTTAATACGGCTTCTTCACTTAGGGCTGCCAAAAAACTGGCAGACTATGTAATTGCAAACTGGAATTCTAAACCTAAAGACTGGCAAAGCTGGGGACAACTCGGCATAGAAAACAATATACTGCAATTGTACCGCGTAAGCCTTGACAGGCGTTACCTCAACTTTGTAACAGAAAAACTTAACCTTCCTGCCTGGCGCATTGATCTGGATCTTAACACGATTGGCAAAACGCATATGTACACAGACATCGACATGTGCCTGGCACAATTTGATCTGTTTGCTATCACTTCTCAGCAATCATTGCTTCAATCAGGAAAACTCGCCGCCCAATTTTTATTAGATCGCAATGGCGCTGTGGTAACAGGCGCCGCGGGATTGTGGGAAAGCTGGAACACCGACCAGGGCGGACGAAAATACCTGGGCGAAACCTGTGCAACAGCCTACCAGATCCGGCTCATGGATAAGTTGATGCAGATGGAAGGAAACGCGCGATACGGCGACATGATGGACAGGATGTTGTACAACGCATTGTTCGCTGCACAATCGCCCGACGGGCGGCAACTACGTTATTTCATACCCATGGAAGGCGAGCGTGTATATTTTAAACACGATACCTACTGTTGCCCTAATAATTTCAGGAGAATTGTAGCTGACCTGCCTGGTATGATTTTTTACCAAACAGCCAATGGTGTAGCAGTAAATCTTTACAGCACATCAGAGGCCAATATCCAGCTCTCTTCTAAAATTTCGCTTACACTCCGGCAACAGACTTCTTATCCGGCAACAGGCAATATAAAATTGGATATAGAACCATCGGAACCGGCCAGTTTTTCTGTTGCCTTGCGTATACCTGCCTGGTGTAACAAGGCTGTGGTAAAGATCAATGGTACAGCACATCAACAGAAAATAGTTGCCGGAAGTTTTTTGCAATTGGAGCGGCACTGGCAACCTGGAGACCAGGTTACCCTGCAGTTGCCTATGTCTCTCAGGCTTGTTGCGGGCCGCGTGCGCCAGGCAGGCAGAGTGGCTGTACTGCGTGGACCACAGGTATTTTGCCTGAACCCTCAACAGCAAAAGCAATTGGCTAATACAGATGCAGCAGATCTTACCAATTTTATTATCGATCCCGATTCACTGGAATTGATCAACGAGGGAGAGCCTGTATTGAACAGTGTGAGTTGTAAAGTAAAAATGGGTGACCGGTTGTTAACGATAGGCAAACCGATGGAACTGAAGTTAACACCGTTTCCCGATCCCGAAGGAAAAGTAGTGTATTTCAGGATTCCGGATCTTGCTGCAGCGCAACCTGATGAGTTATTAAAAGGCAATATGCATTAAACTGTTTAAATTTTAATTGTGGAGATAACCCGGTCGCAATATAAAAACAAGCCAAGTATCGTATGCAGCACCAGCCGCATCAGGGCAGAGTTCATTCCTGAACCGGGAGGGAAAATGGTTTCCTTTAAAGACCTGGCTAACGGTTACGAATACCTGGTACAACGCCCCGGTAAAGAATACAAAGATCAGCCATTGGATGGCGTATATATTGACGGAGAGTGCAGCGGCTACGACGACATGTTTCCGACCATAGACGCGTGTGAATGCCGGCAGGACCCCTGGAAAGGGTTGCCCATGGGCGATCACGGTGAAGTATGGTGCATGCCCTGGGAAACGGCAATAAAAGAAAGTCAATTAATACTAACAGTAAAGAGCAACCGCTTTCCGTATCAACTACAAAAAAGCATATCATTCCCGTCAGAGCAGTCATTACGCATCAGCTATATGCTGGAAAATATGAGTGAACATGATTTTGAATTTCTCTGGGCAGGCCATTTTATGTTCAATACAGAGCCGGGAACCAGGATAGTCGTTCCGGACGATTGCAAGAATGCTATTTCCATTCTTTCGAACGCCAATCGTGCTTATGGAGAAGTAATGGACTGGCCTTTGTTCAAAGACAAAGAAGGTAGTATGTACAGAGCAGACATCAGCCGGCCACCGCAAAGTAATGGGTTTGAAAAATATTACTTTCAGCATAAGTTAAAAGAAGGCTGGTGTAAACTGATCGATCCTGCAGAACAAAAACAATTGACCGTTTCTTTTTCAGCAGAAACAGTGCCATACCTGGGCATACTGATGAACGAAAACGGATGGGACAATCTTTATAACATTTTTATTGAACCCTGTACAGTATGTTATGACCGCCCGGATGTTGCCAAAGCCTATGGACAGGTAAGCAGTGTTCGCGCTGGTGAAAAATATCATTGGTGGGTTGAATTAACGATTTAAACAATATGCTATGCCAGAAAAAATGAAAGGAAAAAAAGTACTCGTAACCGGCGCAGGAACCGGGCTGGGCAGAGAAACCGCATTGGAATTTGCGCGTGAAGGCGCACAGGTTGTGCTGCATTATGCGCACAGTAAAGAAGGGGTAGATTCGGCTGTTCGTGAAATACAGCAGGCTGGCGGAACCGCTACTTCCATTGCAGCCGACCTGCGAAGTGTACAGGAAGCGATCAGGTTGGCAAAAGAAGCCATTGCTTTTCTTGGGGGACTGGATGTATTGGTGAACAATGCGGGCATTACGATGACCCTGGAGTTCGGTAAAGTAACGCCGGAACAGTTCGATACATTATATAACGTGAACGTACGGGCGCAGTTTTTCATCATGCAAACAGTTGTTCCCGTAATGGTAGCAGCAGACGGAGGCGCTATCATTAACCTGTCTTCTGTGCATGGTATACGCGCATCTAAAGGACACTCCGTGTATGCAGGTACTAAAGGCGCCATCATCGCGCATACCAGGGAACTGGCAATTGAGCTGGCTCGGCAGGGCATTAGGGTTAACGCGGTAGCGCCGGGAGCGGTACCGGTAGAAAATCATTTTAAAGCTGCGGAACCCAACGAACTGGATGGATTGGGCAAACTCATTCCATGCGGTTTCGGCGGCACGCCACTTGACATTGCAAAGACAATTGTATTCCTTGCGTCGAACGACGCCCGTTACATAGTGGGTCAAACAATAGTGGCAGATGGCGGCACTACTTCGTGGATGTCGTTCAGCGAAGGATACGACGACATAGGATTACGATTAGGAAAAGGGTATGTAGAAGGTCTTTAAAATATTATTTGAAACGGGAGATAAAACTGAGTAATGATGAGCTTACAAAAGAAAATTGACGAAACGGTTATGCAGGCAGGCGAACTGGCATTGTTCTACCTGGCGCAGGCCGGTTTCTGCGTTAAGACATCCGGCGGAAAAAGAATTTTTATTGATCCCTATCTTTCTGACGCGTGTGAAAGGCTTTTTGGATTTAAAAGAATGATCCCCGCTCCTATCAACGCGGAAGAATTATCAGCGGATCTTTATTTGATCACGCATCATCATGCAGATCATCTTGATCCGGACGCGATGCCACTGATAGTAAAAAAAACAGGTACACATTTTATCATCGCTCCTGACTGTGTAGCCTTTTTTGAAGAACACGCGGTATCAAAAGACCGGTACACGGTCATCAGGGAAGGAGAAACCATCACCTGGAACGACATGAACATCCGGGCCATTTACGCGGATCACGGTGAACTTGCGCCGGAAGCTATCGGCTATCTCATTGAAGTAGATGGAATCCGATTGTATCATGCGGGCGATACCGCATTCCGTCCCAAAGAAATTAAAACATCGTTGGGCGTTCCAATAGACGTTATGATAGCCCCCATCAACGGTACTTATGGAAACATGATTGCGGAAGAAGCATTGCGATTGGCAGTTGAACTTACTCCTTCATTGGTTATCCCCTGTCATTTCTGGATGTTCCTGGAGCATGTTGTGCCGGGTGGTGTGGGTGACCCGGCCACCTTCCTGCGCGAAGCACCTAAACTGGCACCCGGTATCCATTGCAGGGTAATGGCGCCCGGAGAACACATTACTTATTCCATATAATAAAGATTAATTCCAGCATCAATTATAATTATTATGAATCGGATTCAGAATTCCAGCCTGGTTAAAAATAACACTGGTGATACGGATAAAAACACACTGCTTTATTTATATGAGCAAATGTTGCTGATCAGAAAATTTGAACTCGCTGTTCAGGAAAATTACCGCAAAGGAGAAGTACCGGGCTTCATCCACCTCTGTGTAGGTGAAGAAGCGGTATGCGTAGGCGTATGCGCTGGCTTAAACCGTGAAGACTGGGTGACCAGCACGCACAGAGGTCACGGGCATGCATTGGCAAAAGGCGTAGGTGAAAATGAGCTGTTGGCAGAATTATACGGAAAATCCACCGGAACCAATGGTGGCCGCGGTGGATCTATGCATATTTACAGTACAGAAGCCGGGTTGTTTGGCACCAACGGATTGGTGGGCGGTGGCATTCCCCTGGCAGTAGGATTAGGGATGAGTGCACAAGCAAAAAATACTGAACAGGTTGCTGTTGCATTTTTCGGCGATGGAGCCATTTGTCATGGCTCTTTCCACGAGTCATTAAGCCTGGCTGCCATCAAAAAAGTACCGGTTGTATTTGTTTGTGAAAACAACTTTTATGCTACGAGCACGCCCGTTTCGCAGGCACAACTCAATACCGATATTGCCGGCAAAGCCAATGCTTATGGTGTTCCGGGCATTCGGGTAGACGGAAATGATGTGCTGGCCGTGAAGCGTGTAGTAACAGAAGCTATATCAAGAGCCAGAAACGGCGAAGGCCCTACGCTGATCGAAGCTATTACCTATCGCACGGTAGGTCATCACGAAGGCGATGTGCTGGTAGGAACGTATAGAACAAAAGAAGAACTGGAAGAATGGATTACTAAATGCCCGATTAAACGATACCGGCAACACCTGATCGAAAACGAACTGGCATCCATACCCGAACTAGATCGAATCGACCAACTGGTAAGCCAACGGATTGGACATGCCATTGCATTTGCGCGATCTTCTCCACTGCCAGAATCCTCCACTGTTACAGAACATGTTTGGAACAATCCTGTAAATCCGCAGGTGGCTTTACGTACTGTTAATGACAAAGAGAAAACAACAATACAGAGCTGGCTGGCAGCGGTAAGAGATGGCATAGCAGAAGAAATGCGGCGCGATGAACACATTCTTTATATGGGAGAAGGAATTGGTGAAAGAGGCGGAACATTTGGACAAACCAAAAACCTGTGGAGTGAATTTGGCGACCGGTTGATTGATACTCCCATTTGCGAATTGGGCTTTACCGGTGCCGCCGCCGCTGCATCTGCTGCCGGGTGCCGCACGATAGCGGACCTTATGTTCGCGGATTTCATTTTTGATGCATGCACTCAGATCATTAACCAGGCCAGCAAACTCCGCTATATGAGCAATGGGCAGATAGGCGTACCCGTTATTATCCGTGCCGGAGCCGGTCAAATTAAACAGGCCGGTCCCCAGCACAGCGGAACTTTTCATTCGTTGTGGGCCAATGTGCCCGGCGTAGTGGTTGTGGTACCATCCACGCCTGCAGATGCAAAAGGATTGATGAAGACTGCTTTGCATTCAAATGACCCGGTTATTTTTCTTGAACCCAAATCCTTGTTTCCTTCCAAAGGCCCCGTGCCTGTTGAAGAGCATTATATTCCTTTCGGCAAAGCCCGGGTAGTGCAGGAAGGCAGCGACATTACACTGGTAAGTTTTGGACAGCCCGTACATACCTGCATAGAAGCGGCGCGGCAATTGGTAAGTCATGGTATAGACTGCGATATCATTGATCTCAGAACTATTGTTCCATTGGATACTGCCGCCATTGTTGCAAGCGTACAAAAAACAGGGCACCTGGTGGCAGTAGATGAGGGCTATGGATTCAGCAGCATAGGAGCCGAAATTGCCGCCGTGGTTTCAGAACATTGTTTCTATACACTCAAAGCGCCTGTGGCCAGGATTAACAAAGCATCGGTGCCGCAGCCTTTTAGTCCGGTGCTGGAAGCGGCTGTAACCATTACAGCCGAAAAAATTGTAGACACCGTACGCTCAACGCTCAACGGAAATCATTTTGTTTCTGTTTACCTGCCGGTAACGGGTATCACCGATCATGCACACAGCAATGAAACAAACACAGGATGGCAAACTACGCCTCCCGCATCCGCTGCCTATACAGATAGTAATAGCAATGGACATACAGTATCCACAGGTAGTAGTATAGAAATTACAATTCCCAACCTGGGTTTAACCATCACTGAAGTAGCGATTACGCAGTGGCACAAAAAGCAGGGCGACACCGTAAAAAAAGGAGAGATAGTGCTTGAGTTTGAAAGTGAAAAATCAATAGTGGAACTTGAGTCCCCCGCCGATGGACGTTTGGGAACTATTTTGATGAGTGAAGGCGTTACCATTCCGATTGGAGCTGTAGTAGGCAGTATAGAAATATAAAAAATGATTTTTCAGATCGTTTCAGACCGTTTTAAATTGATAAACCATGAGTAACGTCAAAGCCAGCTATGATTTTACAAACAAAGTTGTATTGGTTACAGGTGCGGCAAAAGGCATAGGGAAATCCATCGCGGAGAAATTTTATGGCTTCGGAGCCAAAGTTGCAATTCTCGATATCCTGAGAGAAGAAGGAGAAGCAGTGATCGCTGCCCTGGGTGACCGCGCCGCCTACAGCCAGTGTGATATCAGTGATCCTGCTCAGGTAACAAGCACCATAGAACAGATTCTTGCTACATTTGGTCGTATTGATATTGTGATCAACAATGCAGGCGTGAATGCGACTGACAAAAAAGACAGGGTTGGTATTGATATGTATCCTGATGAAACCTGGGACCGGATGATAGAGGTCGACCTGAATGGTACTTTCTATTGTTGCAAAGCAGCCGCGCAGGTTATGAAGCGGCAGGGTTTCGGATCGATTGTGAATATCGCCTCTGTTGCCGGTGTAATAGCGTTAAGGTTACAATCAGGTTTTGTAGCAGCCAAGGCAGGTATTGTAAAATTAACAGCGGCTATGGCTTGTGAACTCGCACCCCTGGGCATACGTGTAAATGCCGTATCTCCGGGCTCCATTTTAACCGATACAACGCGTAGTCTTTTTTATGGTGACAATGGAAGCTTCAGCACATTTGCCGAAAAACTGCTTTCGTTTATCCCACAGGGAAGGCCTGGAGAAGCAGAGGAAATAGCTGACGTGGTAGTATTCTTATCGTCTGAATCCGCATCCTATATCAATGGACAAAACCTTGTAGTAGATGGTGGCTGGACCTGTGGCTTCAACCGTGATTTTTAGACAGCGTTATCTTCATCATTTTCACTAAACCAATTTTAATGGAAGCTGTAACAGGATTGTTATTGGTAGCACTTGCGGGATTAGGAACAGGTACTGTAGCCTGGCCAATGAAAAAAATAAAGGATGTTCACTTTGAACAATACCTGTTTGTTTTCATGTTTACAGCCATTATCGTGTACCCATGGCTGGTAGTGCTGATCGCCCTGCCCGATCCTGGTGCTGTTGTAAAGCAGGTGGGTCTGCAGCAACTGGCGTTATCTAATACCCTTTCTGTTTGCTGGGGCATTGCCAATGTGTTATACCTTGTGTGTGTTGTAAAGATTGGCGCGGCATTGACCGGCGCGGTACTTTCCGCTGCCGGCTTGTGCGTGGGAGTTACTATCCCGATGATCCTAAAAGGCAGCGGCTTATTCAATCATGCGGCTGATATTTTCTCCCTGGCTGGTATAGTGATCATAGTCGGTTTGATGGCGGTTATTATAGGGATCGTATTTGTAAGCAAGGCGGGATTTGGCAGAGAAAAAGTATTGAAACAAAACAACGACCGCCCTGGTTCCGGTTCAGGGAATTTTTTGCAGGGTCTACTGCTGGTTATTCTTGCAGGATTTCTTTCCAGCGGATTATCGCTCGCATTTGTTTACGGACAAGGTCCGGTTATTGAAGCCGCAAAAGCACAGGGAGCATCGGACTTAACAGCTAACATTACCGTATGGGCATTTTGCGCTTTGGGTGGCGGGCTGATAAATGTGGGATATGCGGTTTACCTGATGGCAAAACATCGCTCCTGGAAAAAGTTGTTTGAACGCAAAGACGAGTTATTGTATGGCTCGATCATAGGATTACAATTTATCACTGCCGTTATTCTGTTAGGCAGGGGCATGTTACTATTGGGAGCATTGGGCGCTTCCATTGGATTTGCCATCCAGCAATCGTTACAGGTAATTGGCAATCAACTAGTAGGTTTTTGGGGCGGCGAGTGGAAAGGCGTGTATGGGCAGCCAAGAAAAAATATGTACATAGCGATTGTAGTGATACTGTTGGCAGTCGTAATCCTCGCTTACAGCAATACCCTGTAATATTTCGGAATATGATAGCAAGCAACAATTTTTTAAAAAACCTCTTTCTGAAAATTTTTATTCTTTAAATTGAAGTGTAAAACAGCGCCCCTATGCAACCGCGACTTATCAAGATCAACGTTCGTGAACAATCTTCTTTCAGCATTACAAGGTATATATGCGAAGAGGGTTTTCCTAGCATCTGGCATTTCCACGACGAATATGAGTTAACCCAAGTGCTACAAAGTTGTGGAACACGGATGGTTGGAGACAGCATTGACAAGTATTTGGACGGTGACCTGGTGCTGATCGGACAGAACCTGCCGCATGTTTGGCGAAGTGATGTAACTAAATCGGTAAAGCGAGCTGAAAGTCTGGTTGTTCATTTTATGCGTGATTTCCTAGGCCCCTTATTTTTTAAAATCCCCGAAATGACAAAGGTAAATGTACTGCTGGAAAGATCGCATCGTGGGATTTGTATTTCGGGAGAAACGAAGAAAATGGTGGCTCCCCTGATGTTAAAAATGGAGAAACAGGAGCCGGCCGACCAGATAGTGACGTTATTATCCATACTCAACCAATTGGCAAGATCGGAAGAACTTTCTGATTTATCCAGCGAAGGTTTTGCTAATTCTATTGATGAATTTGACTCTAATAGGCTGAATAAGGTATATGAGTATGTTATGAATAACTTCCAGAGAAATATCTGCTTTTCCACAGTTGCAGAAATCGCAAACCTCAGTCCTACATCATTTAGTAGATATTTTAAGAACAGAACCAGAAAATCCTTTACGCAATTTATTATCGAAGTGAAAATTGGGTATGCCTGTAAGTTATTGATGAATGGAGGCATGACTGTTACCCAGGTTTGTTATGAAAGTGGTTTCCAGAATCTTTCAAATTTTAATGAGCAATTTAAAAGCATCACGAAGCTGACACCTAAAAAATACCAGTCGTTACATACAAAGAGTTGAAATGAAAATTGTTACATGAAAATAATAGATGCCTGTTTGTATATATTTAGCGTAGAACATTTTTAATGGGATTGTTTTCTCAATAAATTCCTAGTATTCTAACTGCAGGGCTTGCCATCTTATACTGAATATAGCGAATCTCAGCTAGCTCCATTGATTGCTTCCGGAGACCAGCGGGCGTTTCCGTTTTGGTGGAGCCTTACTTCTATTATCTGTGGTCACCTGGTATTGTATCTTAAAAGTGTACAGGAAGTTTTCACCACACTCTGGGAAAATCGGCAACAATTGTCACAGATAGCAAACCTTTCGGTATATTTATTTACAGTAACGAAAAATCGGGATATCAATACATTCCGTAAGAAATTAAATAGGCTGGCAGAACCCCTGCTGGCCGCTCCTTCTGACTAACTTGAATACCGGGAACTCTACCGGGCGTTCATGTCGAGCATTGCAAAGCTGTCGCCCGGCGTAAACAGGTTTTCAGTATGAGTCGGATAACCGGGCTAAGCTATGGGGAGATTAAGACATCGCTCAGAATATCTAAGAGTGCGGTTAAGCAACATATTAACATATTATTGAAGCTATGTTTCCTAAGAAACCATCTCAAAAAATGCATGGAAATGGCCGTTTCAGTGTTCTTTTTCTGCTAAACCGTTTTTGGGGTTAGACCTGACCTGATGTTCCGAGCCGGGGGGCTTATACAAATGGTATAAGCAAATCATTATCGTTTTATATTGATTGCTGTCTTTCTAGCATCATTTTAACAACCGAATGGCACGAACTTGCAGGTATTGATGAAAGAGCTTGGTGCAAACCGGCGGCTCAGCCAGTTTATGGAAGAACAGCCCTCCTTTAACTCCGTTTATACTATTTTTGACCACGGATGTCTTACCCCAACAGGAAAAAAGTTGTTGTGATCGGCGCCGGGTTCTCCGGGCTGAGCGCTGCTACCTGCATGGCAGAGAGGGGATATGACGTAATCCTGCTGGAGAAAAATGAACAGGCCGGTGGCCGGGCCAGAATGTTTCATGCTGATGGTTTCGCATTCGATATGGGCCCCAGTTGGTACTGGATCCCGGATGTGATAGAAAGGTATTTCAACCGTTTCGGGAAATCTGTGAACGATTATTTTCAACTGAAACGCCTCGAACCTTCTTACCAGGTAATATACAGTAAGGACAATGTCCTGTCCGTTCCTTCGGACTACCGGGAGCTACGCACCCTTTTTGAAACAATAGAGAAAGGGAGTGCAGCCAGACTCGATGCTTTTCTTACAGAAGCAGCCTATAAATATAAAACCGGTATGGGGGAGTTCGTTTACAAGCCTTCCGTTCATATCGGCGAATATGCAAAGTGGAAACTGGCCGCTTCCTTATTCCGGCTGGATATGTTCCGTTCCTTCAGCCGCCATATCCGGCAATATTTTAATAACCCGCAGATATTACAATTACTGGAGTTCCCTGTTCTGTTCCTGGGGGCAATGCCGTCAAAAACACCCGCCCTGTACAGCCTGATGAACTATGCAGATATATGTCTCGGCACCTGGTATCCCATGGGCGGTATGTATGAACTGGTAAAGGCTATGGTCAGTTTAGCTGAAGAGAAGGGAGTGGAGATCAGGCTGAACACCGCAGTACAAAAATTAGAAGGAGGGCAGGGGCGGGTGAGTGGAATAAAAACAGCCTCCGGCAACATACAGGCGGATATTATAATTGGTTCAGCGGATTATCACCATATTGAAAACGATTTGCTGGATGCATCCTACCGGAACTATTCGGCAGCTTACTGGCGGAAGAGAACGATGGCGCCATCCTGCCTCCTGTATTATATTGGTATCGGTAAAAGATTACCCCGCCTGCAGCATCATAATTTGTTTTTTGAGGAAGATTTCGGCCGGCATGCTTCAGCAATATATCAAAGCCCGGCCTGGCCGGAAAACCCTTTGTTTTATGTTTGCTGTCCTTCTAAAACCGATCCTTCTGTGGCGCCGGCCGGTATGGAAAACCTGTTTATGCTGATACCGGTAGCGGCGGGGCTGCAGGACACGGAAGAGATCAGGGAAAATTATTACAACCGGTTGATCGGGAAACTGGAGGAATTTTGTGGCGAACCGCTCCGTGAGCATATTGTGTATAAAAAGAGCTATGCGGCATCCAACTTTATTGCTGATTACAACGCCTATAAGGGGAATGCCTATGGGCTGGCCAATACGCTCAGGCAAACGGCTTTTTTTAAGCCGTCCATAAGAAGTAAAAGACTTAAAAACCTTTTCTTTGCAGGGCAGCTCACCGTACCTGGGCCCGGTGTACCGCCTGCTGTTATATCCGGGCAGGTGGTAGCGGACTATATCTGCCAACTGAAGTAAACAAGTATCTATGAAGGAACTTTTTGATCAGGTTTCCACTTCCTGCAGTAAGATCACCACGCAGCGGTACAGTACTTCTTTCTCGCTGGGGATTAAGCTGCTCTCGAAAAGAATGCACGCGCCCGTATATGCTATATACGGGTTTGTGCGATTTGCAGACGAGATTGTAGATTCTTTTCACGCTTTTGATAAAGCGGCGCTGCTCGGCAGGTTCCGGGAGGATACTTACACTGCTGTTAAAGAAGGCATCAGCCTGAACCCTATTCTGAATAGTTTTCAGAAAACGGTTAAGAACTACGATATTGAAAAAGAGCTTATCGATACCTTTCTCGACAGTATGGAAATGGATCTGTCTAACCATTTTTACAGCAGGAGATTATATGATCAGTATGTGCTGGGCTCCGCGGAAGTAGTAGGACTGATGTGCCTGAAGGTATTTTGCGAAGGGAACAGGGAGTTATATGAAAAGCTGAAAACTCCGGCCATGAAACTCGGCGCCGCATTCCAGAAGATCAATTTTCTCCGGGATGTGAAAGTCGATAAGGAAAATCTCGGACGTACCTACTTTCCCGGTATTGACCTCGCTAATTTCTCTTCCCGGGAAAAGCAGCTTATTGAGGAGGAAATAAGTATGGCGCTGAAAGAAGCGCTTGCAGGCATCAGGCAATTGCCTTTGTCTTCGCGAAGAGGCGTGTACTTGGCGTATAAGTATTATTTATTGCTATTTAAGAAAATAAGAAACGCTTCACCACAGAAAATACTGAATGAGCGTATCCGGGTTCCGGATATTCATAAAGTGAGTGTAATGTGTAAATCTGTCCTGCGGTGTGAGCTGAATATGCTGTAAAACCGGATCCGGGTTGATAATATGAATCTTTTATATGCTGTTTTAGCTTTTACGGGTATGGAGTGCGTAGCCTGGCTGACGCATAAATACATCATGCACGGCTGGCTCTGGTATTTGCACAAAGATCATCATAAAAAAGAGACGACAGGCTTCTTTGAAAAGAACGACTATTTCTTCCTGATATTCGCCCTGCCGGGAATAGCTTTGTTCCTGGTTGGCGGGTTATTAAAGATGCCGGTATTGGAGTGGATAGCCGGAGGTATAACTGCTTACGGGCTTTGTTATTTTCTTGTTCATGATGTATTCATTCACCAGCGGTTCAGACTATTTCGCGATACAGACAATTTTTATTTTAGAGCCATCCGGAGAGCGCACAAAATGCACCACAAACATATGGATAAAGAAGACGGGGAATGTTTCGGGATGTTGTTTGTACCATTTAAGTATTTCAGGGCGGCACTGAAGTCTTCAAAAAAAGCTGCGGATTGATTCGGTGGTTGCCCGGGAGCTTTTCTTTCACGATATTTTGATGAGTTGATATAGGGCTGAGCTGCCCGTCTTCTTCCAAACAGGCCACATAGTTCTTTAATATGTTGTCCCACTGTTTATTGTATCCCCGATTTTGACAATTTTTAACGTAATAAAAGTAATATGATCAGCCGGAAACCGTTGTTGACGTCTATCTTCGCACGTTTAAAAATAAACCGGTTGGTTATGATGGAGTTGTTTGATTTTATAATGCATATTGATGATCACCTCAGGGTTATTTTGTCAGACTATGGCAATTGGATCTACCTTATATTGTTCGCCATTATTTTTGTAGAAACGGGTATTGTGATAATGCCCTTCCTGCCGGGTGACTCACTCCTGTTTGCGGCAGGTATGCTGGCAGCCCAATATCCGGAATCACTGAATATATGGATTGTTATCGTATTGTTATTGATCGCGGGTATCAGCGGTGACGCAGTGAATTACGCTATCGGGCGGTATTTCGGAATGAAGGTGCTGAATATTAAAATATTTGGAAAAAGTTTTGTAAAGCAGGAGCATCTGGATAAGACGCAGTCATTTTATGATAAGTACGGCCCTGCTACGATCATAATAGCGCGTTTTGTACCCATCGTACGAACCCTGGCGCCATTTGTGGGAGGGGTTGGTAAGATGAGGTATACTACTTTTGCTACATATAATGTGGCAGGCGCTTTCCTGTGGGTGGTAGGGTTATCGCTGGCAGGCTACTACCTGGGCAGGATCCCGGCTATAAGGGATAACTTTAGCAAAGTGGTACTGCTGATCGTTTTTTTATCTGTATTACCGATCATTTTTTCAATGCTGAAAGGATGGTATGCCGGCAGGAAAAAAACTTCCGGTCAACCCGGTTGACCGGAAGTTTTTTCAGTTGAGGTGCCAATTTTCATATTCAAATTTTCTTCCGGGTTTACCATATTTTATTTCCGCAGAATAGTTTTGCCGGGTAATGGCATTATCATACCAGCCCCGGACTGCGACCATTTACCAGGTTCCAGATGGCTGCTATCAATACGTCGATCTCTTCGCAGGTATTATAAAAAGCGAAAGAGGGACGAACGGTAGCCTCTACACCAAACCGTCGCAGGATGGGTTGGGCGCAATGATGACCCGACCGTACCGCGATACCGTCTTTGTTCAGTATCTGTCCTACCTGTTCTGTGCTGTATCCTTCCAGAACAAAGGATGCAACACTGGCTTTATTTTGGGCAGTGCCTATCAGGCGTAAGCCCGGGATGCGTTTCAACCCTTCAGTAGCGTACGCCAGCAACGCATGTTCGTATGCATTGATGTTGTTCAGTCCGATTTTTTGAACGTAATCAATTGCGGCGCCCAGTCCTACAGCATCAGCGATATTGCCGGTGCCGGCTTCAAAACGGAATGGCGCCGGATGATAAACCGTTTTTTCAAAAGTAACGTCCCGTATCATATTACCACCGCCCTGCCAGGGCTGTGTAGCGTTCAGGATATCTTCCTTACCATATACAACACCGATTCCTGTAGGACCAAATACCTTGTGCCCGGAAAATACATAGAAATCGCAATCATAAGCCTGCACATCTACAGGCATATGCGATACTGCCTGTGCCCCGTCAACCAGTACTTTGGCTCCGTAGCGGTGCGCCGCCGCCACCACTTCCTCTACCGGTGTTACGGTTCCCAACGCATTGGAGACCTGGGTAACTGCCACCAGCTTTGTTTTATTACTCAGTAATTTCTGGTATTCATCCAGCAACAATTGGCCGGTACTGTCTACGGGGATCACTTTGAGTTTAGCGCCTTTCACGGAACAAAGCATTTGCCAGGGTACAATATTGGCATGATGTTCCAGGTGAGATACGATGATCTCATCATCCTTCTGAATGTTTTGAAGGCCCCAGCTCTTGGCTACCAGGTTAATGGCTTCGGTAGCTCCTCTTACAAATATGATCTCGTTTACGGAACCTGCCTTCAGGAACTGCTGCACTTTCTGTCGCGCTGCGTCATAAGCGTCCGTAGAGCGGGCGGCAAGTGTGTGAGCTGCACGGTGTACGTTTGAATTCTCATGCTGGTAAAAATAGGTAAGCCGGTCGATAACCGATTGAGGTTTCTGCGTGGTAGCCGCATTGTCGAACCAGATCAGCGGTTTTCCGTTTACTTTTTCCTGCAGGATAGGAAAATCCCTGCGTACTACATTCACGTCAAACAGGTCCGGACGGATATTGTTGATCTCCTGTGCACTACTTTTCTCTTCCTTTACAAAGCTGTTTTGATAACTATCAGTGTCATGATCGTATATGGACCTGGCGGATGAAAGGAAACCAAAAGCATCCGGGATCCCCTTATCACCTGTCCTGGCTACAGTTCCCGCAAGATGCGGCGCCGCCAGGGCATCCGTTGCAATACCCGGGGCCGGTATAGATGTCCCCGTGTATTGTAAAAGAGAGCCGATATCTTTCACTGCCGTTTCCGTCGGGATCTTTACGGCAGGCAGTTGCGGGGATGAAGGGACAACGCCCGGGGTGTATGCCGAAAGTGCCCGGATATCCTGTAAAAAGGTAAATGATGGTGTTCCGGGAAAATAAGCTTCCGGTGTGTTGGTATTCCAGCCCGGTGTGTGTTTTTCCACTTCGTTTGACCAATTAACCAGGTCACTGCCTGATAAATAGCTGCTGCTACTTACCCCCGGTAATATTGTTTGCGATGGATCCTGAACCGGTATATTGCCGGTTGATGAAATACCCCTGCTCAAATCCTGCAGAGCCGGAACGCCTGTTGTTGCCGCGGCTATGCTGTCTGCAACCGGAACATTTTCCGTATAGGCTGCAAACGATTCTTTGAAATACCGGTTAGCAATATCTGCCAGTTGCCCCGGGTCGGGCAAACCTGCCTGGGCGGCAAGCTCGCCCTCGTTTACAGGCAGGTTATTAATATTTGTACTCATGGTAGTTTCCAATTTCAACATTATCGAGAGAAGCGATAGCATCTTCTGTTAATACCGCTGCCGAGCAATACAGGGATACCAGGTAAGAACCAATGGCGTTTTGATTGATCCCCATAAAACGCACAGAAAGCCCGGGTGTTTGTTCTCCGGGCAAACCCGGTTGGAAAAGCCCGACTACCCCCTGTTTTTGTTCACCGACACGTAGTAACAGGATACTTGTTTTTCCTTTTTTCCCAACTTCCGTATGCTGCTTGCCGTCTATAAACAGTTTATCCGTAGGTACCAGGGGAATGCCTCGCCAGGTTAAAAACGGAGATCCAAACAGGTTGACCGTTGGAGGCGGCACACCTCTTCGCGTACATTCCCGCTCAAAAGCGGCAATAGTCCTGGGATGAGCCAGAAAGAAGGAAGGCTCTTTCCACACTTTTGAAATAAGATCATCCAGGTCGTCCGGGGTGGGTGGTCCTGTACGGGTATTGATACGCTGGGACGGCGCTACATTGTGAAGCAGCCCATACCCCTTGTTGTTGATCAGCTCGCTTTCCTGCCGCTCTTTTACCGTTTCAATGGTCAGCCGGAGTTGTTCTTTGATCTGATCAAAGGGCTGACTATACAAATCGGAGGTGCGTGTGTGTACGTTTAAAACGGATGAAATGGAATTTAGTACATACTCCCTGGGTTTTTCATCATACGGAACATAGGACTCAGGGAGCGGTACCGTTTCATCCTGACCGCATACTACATCCACATTTTGCGGGTTTACTACCTTATTTACCCTGAGCACCCCGGCTTCCAGCGGTTTCCAGTCCAGCAGGCGAACCAGCCAGCGGGGAGTGATTGCATTGTACTGAGGCGGAGTCTTGGTGATATTAGCAAGCTGATAAGCTGCCTGATCCGGTAGCGAATGGTGAATTTTCTCTGACTTTGGCATAAATTCTTATTTACGTTTGATAGTTTAATACGGTTTTGATTGTACCAGGACGAAAATAATTGAAAAATATTATTCTACTAATTTTGTAGACTAATATTTTTTAAATAGTTTTGCTCCATGATTCGGAATACTTCAGGTCATACCGCTTTTTATACGGCAATCCATTTGTGTCGATGTTGATTCCTGCGAGTCTTTTTTCAATTTTTTTATTCGGTTATGAAGGCAGACGGTGCCGGTATTTTTATGGTGGTTCGAGTCCACTCATAACTGCGGAGTCATAAAGGCAAGCATTAAACGTCGCTTCGTTTCTACGAAGGGGCTTTTTATTAACATCGAAGAACCTGTAAACAGGGAATAATTTTGAAGAAGTTTTTAATTGTAGAAGAAGGGGATCATACCCTGCGCCATGGTGAACGTATGGAGTTATACCCTGAAAGGCAGGGTGTTTTCCAATTGCTGAAAATGGTTGAAACTCTTTCCGAAAGGCTATTTTTTAATGATCAGTTCCATCATGTTTTCCGGGTTTGCCAATACGTTAAATCCGAATTTTTTGTACAGTCCATGTGCATCACCGGTTGCCAACCGCCACATTTTAACCGCTTTCAACCCGTCCAATTCAATGATGTATTTCATCAGGGCTTTTGAGTAACCTTTACCCCGGTGGTTTTCGTCAATGAATAAGTCCATGATGTAAGCAAACTGCGCATAATCTGTTAGTACGCGGGCAAAGCCGATTTGTTTATCATCCAGGTAAACGCCAAAATTCAACGAATTGTCTATGCAGGTTTTCATGGCATCCACTGTTCTTCCTTTTGCCCAGTAAGAGTTTGAAATGAAGTTTGTGATAAACCCTATATCAAGCCGGTTTTTGTCCGTATCTATTGTTATTGTAGTCATTTTAGTACTATTAACTGGATATTAAACTTAAGAAAAAAGGTAATGGTAAATGGTATGGGTATGAAAACAAAAGCCCTTCGGGCATCTGTCTCCACGGTGAAATGTCAACAGTTTAAATGTCAACAGAAGTATCCCGGGAGACGGCTCTTTTTCTAATTATTCCCGGCAGACTTCTCCTTCGTAGAATTAAGGACATAATAAATCCTATTTCCCATACCTGCCTTATCATAGTCAGTTTTTCATATCCGCCTTAATCCTCCTCTCCGTTGTTCTTCATCATGGCCAGTACAGGGTAAGCGTTCCTGGTGATGATCTTTTTTCCTTCCAGGCTATCTTCCCCGGAACTCACTTCTGTCATCCCGTTGTCGGTTACTCCCGGTATTACGGGCAATAGAGTAAACCGGTTTCCCCCGGTTTCTTCCAGGAGATAGCTGTTCTTTCCGTAACGCACCAGCGCTTCTTCGGGTACGGCGGTAACGGCGGTATTGTTTACGTGGATCGCGGCATTCAGGAACATGCCGGGTAATAACAGCCCGGGTCTTTTTTCAAAATGACAATGTACCAGTGCCCGGCGGTCATCGTCCACATTTTTGGTTATCAGCAGCACTTCACACTCGTATTCCGTGCCGGGGTCATCTGCAAACGTTACCATCACTTTTTGTTTGGGCTTCACTTTTGCCAGGTCCTTTTCAAATACCGTAAGCACTGCATGTATATCGTCCGGATTGATGAGCTCAAATAATACATCCGAAGGATTTACATACTTACCGATATTCACATTTACTTTGGATACAAATCCGTGAATGGGAGAATAGATAGCCACGCTGCGGGAGATCGTCCGGTCGTTCAGTTGTGCCGGATTAATACCTACCAGGTGCAGCTTCTCTTCCAGCCCCCGGAGGATCGCCTTTTGCGAAGCATATTCCGCTTTGGATTGCTGCAATACCTTGTCTGCGCTTACATTGTTTTTGTGCAGGGTTTCCTGTCTCTCATAGTCTTTTTCCGCATATTCCAGTCGGGCTTTCGTTACCAGGTAGTCCTGTTGCAGTTGTATCATTGCCTGGTCTTCGATAGTGGCTATGGTTTCTCCTTTTCGTACCTGCATGCCCGGTAGCAGGCGCATGTTTTTCAGGTAGCCGCCCAGCGGAAAGCTTACCGATACAATGTTTTGCGGTGGTACGTCTACCACGCCGTTCACACGTAGTATGCTATTGACTGGGTGTTTCTGAACGATGCCCGTTTCTATACCGGCATTTTTATATTGTTCTGCCGAAAGGGTTATATAGTCCTCAGCAACGGCAGTTGTTTCTTCTTTTGGTTCCTGCGGCGAAGAGCAGGCGGTGAAAAAAGTGAGGGACAATAGGATAAATAAGTTTCGCATGATTGTTTATTTGCTGTTCAAGTATTGTAGTTCAATAATGGTTCGGTTGTATGCCTGCAGGGCATCTAGGTACTGCAGTTGGATGGATACCGCGTTGTTCATCAGTACGGTCCACTCCAGGTAATTGATCTCTCCTTGCTCAAAGCTTAGATTGGCAGAAAAGATGATCCTTTCCGACTGCATTAAACCGGTCTGCTCGAAATAGTGCACCTGTTTTTGTTGTTTGATATAAGCCTGCTGCCATTGCAGCAGGGTGTATTTTACAGACTGCAGGGCAGCTTGGGTTTCCAAACTGCTGATGCCCTCATTTATCTGCGCGGCCTTTATCCGGGCTTTGGCAGCCCCGTTGAACAGTGGAATACCGATACCCAGTGTCGCCACATGGAACCGGTGTCCGGCACTATAATATTTCTGGCTGATACCGTCCGTGCTTTGGTAACCGATGATGGATTGGTTGCTGTAGCCTATGGAAAACTCCGGGTGTAGCCTGGCTTTTTCGGTTTGGGTGAATGCCCGGGCGGTTTGCTCCCGCAGTTTGTTATATTGTACCTCCGGGTGTTGTGTAGCCAGGCTGGTATCCACCAGCGGCGGCTTCATCTTCAGATCCGTATAGGCAGGAATGATCCTTTCTCCGGTATTCAACAGCAATTGCATTCTTTTTTCTTCGATCACCAGGTCATCCTCAATCGCCTGTTGCTGCAACTGCAGTTGCTGCAGGTAGGCATCAGCGGTAGTTTTTTCCAACAGATTGCTTTCCCCTGCTTCCCGGCGTAGTGTGGCGGCGGTTTGAAACCGGCTGTATATGGAGTCCAACCGCTGCAGAAGCTTCTGCCTCTCAGTCAACTCTGCCAGCCGGTAAAAGACAATCGTAATTTCCCGGTTCAGGTCTGCCTGTTTCCACTTCAGCATTTGTTCCTGCGTGTGTCCCTGTGCCTCGTATAGTTGCCGTTGCCGTTTGTACACTACCGGCAGGCTAAAACTCTGGGTAGCAAAAAAGCGGGTATCATTTTGAGCGCTGCTGATACCGCCGTACTCCGCACCGGTTTCTGTTTTTGGCGGATCAAAAGTAGAAGACTGTAACTGTTGCCAGTAATCGATCTGCTGCCGGGCGGCTTTCAACTGCAGGTTGTTGATATCAGCCATTTGCAATACCTGTTCCAGGGTCAGCGGCTGCTGCGCGTGAACGGTTGCCGATACCAGCAGCAGTCCGGCAATGATGGTAACTGGTTTTGTTATCTTCTTTCCTGTGCTGCCGGTTTCCATCCAGCGATACAAAACAGGAAGTACTACCAGGGTAAGTAAGGTGGCGGTGATCAATCCGCCGATCACTACTGTTGCCAGCGGACGCTGCACTTCGGCGCCCACGCTATGGCTGATAGCCATAGGCAGGAACCCGAGAGAAGCTACGGAAGCTGTCATCAACACCGGCCGCAGCCGGGTGAGAGTGCCCCGCTCTATGATCTCGCGTATATTGGTGAGCCCTTCTTTTTTCAGCCTGTTGAACTCCGCTATCAGTACGATACCATTCAGTACGGCTACGCCAAATAACGCGATAAAGCCAATCCCTGCTGAAATGCTGAAGGGCAAGCCGCGTATCCATAGGGAAAACACACCACCGATAGCCGATAAAGGGATGGCTGAAAATATCAGCAGACCATATTTTAAGGAACCAAAAGCAAAATACAGCATCAGCAGTATCAGCAACAACGCGGCAGGAACGGCAATGGATAGCCGCTGTTTGGCTTCCACCATATTTTCAAACTGTCCCCCGTATTTGATATAGTAACCCGAATTAAGTTTCATATTAGCGTTTACTTTATGCTGCAGTTCATTCACTACCGACTCTACATCCCGGTCGCGGACATTAAAGCCAACAATGATCCTGCGGTGAGCGTTCTCTCTTTGTATCTGGTTGGGACCTTCTTTGATGGTGATATCGGCTACCTGGTAAAGGGGTATCTGCAAGCCGGCGGGAGTGGCGATCAGCAATTGCTGTACATCCGAAATATCGGTACGGGAAAGACCCTCCAGCCGAACAGCCAGCCCGTAACGTCTTTCTTTTTCGTAAATAATACCTGCGGTCTCGCCGGCAAAAGCGCTGCGGATGATCCGGTTGAGATCAGTGATATGCAACTGGTAGCGGGCCATTGCTTCCCGGTTGTAGTTCACCACTATCTGCGGCAGTCCGGTCACTGTTTCTATATAGATATCCCGTGCGCCGGCAACACTACCTGCCAGGCTGCCCAGTTCTTTAGCATATAGGGAAAGCTGTTCCAGGTCTTCCCCGAAAATTTTACAGACCACATCCTGGCGGGCGCCGGAGATCAGTTCGTTGAAGCGCATTTGTACCGGGAACTGAAAACCCGCTGTCAACCCGGGAATATCTTTCAACGCTTTACTCATTTTATCCGCCAGTTCTTCGGTGGTTTTGGCAGACGTCCATTGTGAAGGCGGTTTCAGCGAGATCATAATATCGGTCATTTCCAGCGGCATAGGGTCAGTAGGGATCTCGCTGGCGCCGATACGAGTGACAATTTTTTCCACTTCGGGAAAGCGTTGCTCCAGGATGGTTACGGCTTTCTGGGTGGTTTTGATGGTTTCTGTTAAAGAACTTCCTGTCATCAACCGGGCGTCTACGGCAAAATCACCTTCATTCAGTTCGGGGATGAACTCACCGCCCAGGCGACTCATGATGAAAAATGACAGTCCCAGTAATAACAGGCAAATAGCGATGACTGTCTTCGGGTAGGCAAGTGCCTTGTGCAGCAAGGGTTTGTAAACATGCTGAATTTTTTTGACCATTTTATCTGCCCATGTATCCTTATGCGATAGCTTTTTGCTGAGTACCAGCGATGTCATCATAGGCACATAGGTGAGAGACAGCAGGAAAGCGCCGATCAGTGCCAGCGATACGGTCTGAGCCATCGGACGGAACATTTTACCTTCTATGCCGGTAAGACTGAGGATGGGCAGGTACACGATGAGGATGATGATCTGCCCGAAGACGGCGGAATTCATCATACGCCCCGAGGCCTGTTCTACTTCCCCGTTCAGTTGCTGTTGCGAAATACGGTTGATGCCTGACAGGGATTTGCCGTGATGCAGTTTATGCAGGATGGCTTCCACAATGATAACCGCGCCGTCTACGATCAGGCCAAAATCCAGCGCCCCGAGGCTCATTAGGTTGCCCGAAATGCCGAAGATATTCATCATGGTAACGGCAAAAAGCATGGATAAGGGGATAACCGATGCAACGATCAGTCCGGCACGGGCATTTCCCAGGAATACCACCAATACAAAAATGACGATCAGCGCTCCTTCCAGCAGGTTTTTTTTCACCGTGTTCATGGAGTTGTCCACCATTTTGGTCCGGTCGTAAAAGGTTTCCAGTATGATGCCTTCCGGTAATGTTTTCCTGATCTGCTCTATTTTTTCTTTCACATTGCTCACCACCTCTGACGCATTGGCTCCCTTCAGCATCAATACCACGGCACCGGCTACCTCACCCTGATCCCGGTAGGTGAGTGCGCCGTAGCGTATAGCATGCCCTATGCGTACTTCGGCTACATCCTTTATATATACCGGTATACCCTGCGCGGTATGGCGAATAAATATTTTTTCCAGTTGACCCACATTTTCCGCCAATCCCTCGGTTCTGATAAATAAGGCGGCGGGACCTTTTTCGATATAGGCCCCACCGGAGTTCTCATTGTTTTTTTCCAGCGCGTTGAAAATATCGTCGATGGTTACCCCCATACTTTTCAGCCGCGTGGGTTGTACGGCTATTTCGTATTGTTTAAGGTAACCACCAAAACTGCTTACGTCGGCTACTCCTGGCGTGCCCAGCAACTGCCGCCGCACAATCCAGTCCTGGATGGAGCGCAGTTCGGTGAGATCGTATTTACCTTCGTAGCCTTTTTGGGGACGTATTACATATTGGTAAACTTCCCCGATGCCCGTGGTGACAGGCGCCAGTTCCGGGTTACCCGCAGAGGAGGGTATCTGTTCGCGGGCAAGGCTCAGCCGCTCACTGATCTGTTGCCGGGCCCAGTACACATCGGTTTTGTCGTTGAACACCACCGTGAGTACGGATAACCCAAACCGTGAGATGGAGCGCATTTCTACAATGCCGGGAATGTTGGCGGTGGCCTGTTCCAGGGGAAACGTGATCAAACGTTCTACCTCCGGGGCTGCCAGGGAAGGGGAGACGGTAATTACCTGTACCTGGTTGCTGGTAATATCAGGTAATGCGTCTATGGAAAGGGTTCTGAGGTTTATAACACCTGCTATAACTAAGATAAGTGTGAATAAACCTATGATCAGCTTGTTCCTTACGGAAAAGCGAATAATAGCGTTTAACATGCAATTATTTTTGTGCCTTGAAAATGATATTATTTACGGGATAATATCAGGCACAGCGGGGTGGCTGGAAAATATCAAAAGCGGAAAACTGGGGTTTATTGATTTCGTTGTAGCTGAAAAATTCTAACTGGGGTGGGATCGGGGCCTGCATTTTCACCGGTGGATGATTGGGCGCACAGATGCTCAGGTTCACCTGGTGCTGTATACTCCTGAAGGGCAGTGACTGGTGCTGTTCAAAGTCGTCATCCTCGGTGATAGGCAAAAGGTAATGGATCCTGATAAACCTGGCAAAACTCATATCCGGTGTTTCCTCCTGGTGCTTTTGAAAATGTTCCATCAGGTAGGGAATTTTCAAAAGCTGCTGAAACTCCGTGAAAGCGAGTACATACAGGGAAATGAATAATATGCCGATTGCTTTTTTCAAGGGGATAAAGATAAGAAAGTTTTTGTTTAATAACAGCAAGACAGCAGATCCGGCGCATTTACCTTAAACTGTACCCACATTCTATATAAGCCTCCCTTTTCGATATGCGTTTCAGTATGTATAGGGAAACGGTTGTTGGGTACAGGGTGCTTATGAAGAAAGAGGTTCAGCTTTAAAACCTTTTCTTTTGATGATGGCGACTACTTCATCTTCGGTAATGCCGTCTGCTTTTACGGTAAGGATTTTGTCGCTGTTAGTGATATCTACATTCCATTCGCAGATACCCTCTGCATTATCCAGATCAGATTTTACTTTCGATACACATCCACCACAATTAAGGTTTGTTTTGAACTGAAGGTTTTTGCTTTCCATTTTTCTTGAAATTTTAATGTTGTTTAATGCTGCAAAGTTCCTTAGAGTATCACTTTGTATTGTTGTGGAATTTTGGGATTGATTTGTAATTTTTACAGAATGAGTTTTTGTTCCGGAAAATACAGTTTGCCGTTCATATAGGGTTGCCATTGATTGGATAAAGAATGCTTGCTGCAACCGGAATGCCGGCAAAGTTGCAGATGAATATCCGGGTATTTATTTTTTCTTAAAACAGGGGTTCTCCGTTTGAATCGGTAGTAAGTACTTCGCTCATATAATCAAAAAAAGGACGCATTGCCAGAAATGTGGCGATTACTTCTTTTTGAAAACCGGGAGAAAAAACCTCTTTATCAGAAAGATTTCTCACTACTACATACTGTTTTTTCCTAATTAAATCAATAGCAGGGTGGTTTTTGTCAAAACCCTTTGGAGCAGTTTTTACGCCGTCTTCTCCTTTGAGTTCTCCGAAATATTTTACGAAGGTTTTGTTCGATGTGATATTTTTTATTTCGGTGGTATCTGTTTCAAATTCTTTACGGATACGAAACAAATCTTTATTATTCGGAGCCCAAAAACCTCCTCCGACAAAACTGTTATCGGGCTCTAAATGGAGGTAATATCCTCCTCTGAACATCGGCTTTGTCCGGGAAAAGCCTACACCGAAATGGGTTTTATAAGGAGTTTTGTCCCTGGAGAAACGGACATCATTATAAATCCTGAAAATATGAATTCCCTCTAAGCGATCGTGGTTTTGAAGCTCCGCGTAAATTCGATTGAAAAAAATCTTGTTTTCCTTTACAATCGAATCGTATTCCGGTTTATGTTCTGAAAACCATGCACGATTGTTGTTTTCTTTAAGTTGTTTCAGAAATTCAAATTCCCTTTTCATGATGTTATTTTTGGCATAAGGTATAGATATCGTTTACTATTGAGTAAAGTTATTAAAACCACCTTACTTTTTCCATTTCAACCTTAAGCTATTGCTCACCACACTTACACTGCTCAATGCCATTGCCGCACCTGCGATCATCGGATTAAGCAGGAAGCCGTTGATCGGGTAAAGGATACCTGCTGCAATTGGAATGCCGATAAGGTTATAGATAAATGCCCAAAACAGATTTTGCCTGATGGTTGATACTGTTTGTTTAGATAATTTTATTGCCTGTGGTATTTTGGTAAGGTCTGATGAGATGATGGTCATTTTAGCCACATCCATTGCGATATCCGAGCCTTTCCCCATTGCGATACTTACATCGGCTGTTGCCAAAGCGGTACTGTCATTGATACCGTCCCCAACCATTGCAACGGTTTTGCCCTGCTGTTGCAGTTCTTTTACAAAATCGGCTTTGTGCTGTGGCAATACTTCTGCTTTGTAATGTTTGATACCTGTCTGCTGTGCAATAGCCCTGGCGGTCGCTTCATTATCGCCTGTAAGCATATACAGGTCAATTCCCATTTCCTGCATTTCTTTGATTGCCTGTACCGATGTTTCTTTTATTTTATCAGATATTGCAATAACGGAAAGGGCTTGTTTACTGTCTGAAAACCAAATAACGGTTTTGGATTGTCTGCCCCATTCATCAGCTCGCTTTTGGAGTTGCTCCGCAATGCTGATGTTGCCTGCCTGTCCGGCAGGCAGGTTTTCTGCCAACAGTTTTTTATTGCCTACAAAATAAGTTTCGTTGTTGTGATTGGCTTTTGCTCCTTTACCTGTAATGCTGTCAAACATTGACAAGGTTGTGGTTGCTACTCCGTCCAGGTGTTTTACTACGGCTTCTGCCAATGGGTGTTCTGATTGCTTTTCGATACTTAATAAAATGTCTTTGGTTGTATCATCGTTATTGAGCCATTGAATGTCTGTTACCTCTGGTCTGCCTTCTGTAATCGTTCCGGTTTTATCTAAAATAATGGCATCAACTTTTTTGGCTAATTCCAAACTTTCGGCATCTTTTATCAAAATACCTTTTTCAGCGCCTTTACCAACGCCCACCATTATAGCCGTAGGGGTAGCCAATCCCAATGCACAGGGACAAGCGATCACCAATACTGTAACAGCGGCTAATAATCCCTGCACTACTCCGTTATTGCCACCTAAAGAGAACCATAAAATGAATGTGAGAATGGCAATACCTATCACAACAGGCACGAAAATGCCTGCGATTTTATCTACCAGTTTCTGTACCGGCGCTTTACTTCCCTGTGCATCCTGCACCATTTTGATGATTTGGGCAAGCATTGTTTCTTTTCCGACCTTAACGGCCTTAAATTGGAAACTTCCTTTTTGGTTGATCGTTCCTGCAAATACTTTCCCGTTTTCTTTTTTCAGTACCGGAACAGGCTCTCCGCTCAACATACTTTCATCCACATACGAAGTACCCGATACCACCATACCGTCTACCGCAATTTTCTCTCCGGGTTTTACAAGAATTATATCGCCTGCGTTTACATCTTCAAGCGGCTTTTGCCTTTCCGTACCGTCGGCTTCTATCACAATAACCGTTTTGGGTTGCAAGCCCATCAGTTTTTTAATAGCTGAGGAAGTCTTTCCCCTGGCGTTTTCTTCCAATAGTTTACCCAATAGAATAAAGGCAATGATTACAGCGGCGGCTTCAAAGTAAACGTGAGCGTGTAATCCCCTCTGATGCCAAAAGTCTGCAAACAACATATTGAATACACTGAACAGGTAGGCGATACCTGTACTCAATGCTACCAATGTATCCATACCCGCTTTCGGAGCGGGCAGGTTGGCAGAACGGTGTTTCGCCTGTTTCCAGGCGGTTACAAAAAAATCCCTGCCCAACCATAATACAACAGGCGTAGAGAACAGCCACATAATTTCGTTGGCATACGGGATGTTCATAAAAAACATGCCGATGATAACAACAGGCAAAGACAGGATGACTGCCCAAATAGTTTTGGTCTTTAATTTTTTGAACTTCTTTTCGTGGATAGCTTCTAATGTTTCCTGCTGTTTGGTTTCATCTTCAATCAATAAGTCGTAACCTACCCCCTGAACCGCCTTTTGAAGTATAGTGGCATTGGTCATGTTCGGCAGGTATTCCAGCGTAAGATTGCCGGTCGCAAAATTTACAGAAGCGTCAACTACTCCCGGCTCATATTTTACAATGCTTTCCGCGCTGCCTGCGCAGGAGGCACAGGTCATACCCAATACAGGAAATGTTTTTTTAACGGTAGTAACTCCATAGCCCAGGTCTTTAATAGCTTTAACCGCATCTGAAACGTTTTCTGCTTCTTTTACGGTAATGGCTGCCCTGCGGTTGTTTAGCTCTACTTTGTGCGTTTCGACACCTTTTACCTGTGCCAGTCCTTTTTCAACGATTAACGCACAATGTTCACTTTCTACATTTTCTAATGGAAGATATATAGTCTGTTTATCAGTTGTTGTCATATGCTGTCTCTTTTATTCACAATACAAAGTTGGCAATTATACCCATGATAGCTATTATGAAATTTTGTATTTGATTTGTAAGATTTAGGGAAAAGCTTCAAAAGCCCTGCTTATCAGCCTGCAGAAAGGTCGGCAATACATTGTTCTCTTATTGCCGGAGTTCGTCAGGAGTCAGATTAATTATTGCCTGCTTCTCAGGCCAATTAGCTCAATAATATCAGAAACAAAATTACACAAAACCCTACACCTCATCCAGAGGTTTTCTTTTATCAGTTCTGATTTGCTTAAAATAACTTGGCGTCAGTCCGGTTACTTTTTTGAATTGGTTGCTTAAATAGGCTACACTCGAATAGTTCAGGCGGTCGGCAATTTCGCTCAAAGACAATTCATCATAAACCAATAGTTCTTTTACCTTTTCAATTTTTTGAGCAATAAAATATTTTTCAATGGTAGTGCCTTCCACTTCCGAAAACAGGTTGGATAAATAATTATAATCGTGGTGCAGTTTGCTGCTTAATACATCTGAAAGGTTGGTTTTGGTGTTGCTGTCCTGATGATGCACAAGGTCGATAATGATGTTCTTTATCTTTTCAATGATGCGGCTTTTTTTATCGTCAATGATTTCAAAGCCTAATGGAATCAAAACATTATCCAAATTATTTTTTTCTTCGGGTGTAAGTTCTTTATCCAATGTTACTTCCCCAAGTTTGATATTCTTTACATTCAAGTCTAATTTATCCAATTCATTTTGCACCACCATAATACAGCGGTTGCAAACCATATTTTTAATAAAGAGTGTAGCCATATTTATTTCCTGATAGTGCTGTATATCCACAATAAGTTGAACAGGTAAATTTACAATTTAAGTTGAAGTCGTCTTTAGTTTGCATAAAAATATCTGCAGTTGCAAACCCTCCCTGTTCCAGCCTGCTGTTCGGCAGTTCAGTCGGGTATTAAGAAGATGACAGCAGTGGGCCGGCCAAAAAGCTGGTGCAGTTTTTTGGAAAGTCCCCACAGATGGATAACTCCTGTCCGGTTGCCAAAAATTGGTTTGTAGGTACTGACCCGGTACAAGAAAAAAGCAGGAACCGGTTGCAAATTGCTAAACTTTTTTATATGTTTATAGTCTCCTTTAATCATTAAAATCAAAGAAAATGAAAATTTCAGGCAAAGCGCATGAAGTACATAATCTCTTTGGCTTCCTGCAATCTTATCTTCAAAGCAACGGAAAACCCAATGTCAACACCTATCAGGCAGCCGCAAACCTTACGGTTTACCTGGCCCCTAAAGTACCATTACCCTCGTTTTTCCCCAACCAGTCATTAAAAGTTACTACAGGGCAAAACGGGGCGTTTTCATTCAATGCGGCGTCGCTAAACAAAGCGTTTGATTATTTCCTTATTGCTTACAAAAAAACCGGTGAAATTAAAGTAGCCAATCTGCCCAGTATTCCTATCTATGAACCGGTGTATCGTTCAGATACATTTAAATTAAAAGACATCAGCAATTTTAATTTTTATTTTGCCGGTTATGCAGTGCCCAAAGAAAAAGGCATTACCAATGAACAGATCAAGGCTAAGGCCAACGATGCCAAGAAAAAGATCAAAGACCTGAAAAAGATCAGTACCAGCATTGCCAGCACTCATATTAATGTTAAAGCAGAAGGAAGGGGGGCGGAAATCACCTTCGACCTGGACATAAACCCCTATACCGGTTTCGACCTGAACCGGTTTATTAAACATCAGCTAAAAAAGTTTGATGTTGACCTTCCGGGGCCTGATTTCCTGACCGGGCTTTGTGTAAGTAAAGACGATATTGAAAAAGAAGTGAACAAAGGCTTTACTGATATTATGAAACAGGTGAGCGGTGAAATTAAAGATCTGGTAATTTCGCAAATTGCTTCGCAAACCGGGCTGCCTAAGAATACCATTAAAACCCACTTTGACGGCAATGCCACCATGACGGTAAGTAGTGTTACATATCCCGTTCTAAAAACCGAAAAAGTATTGAATATCCCCATAACCTTCCGCTCGGTTACGCCTAAAATAAGTTTTGGGTTTCCGAGAAAAGTAGCATCGGGAGTCTCCCAGATAAAGGTTAACGATAAAACAAAACTTCAGGTTGTTAAAAGAAAGATAGTAGTTAAATAATCTTATCGCGCCAAATATAAAAGCACATCCTGTTGCACAGGAGGCCGGCTTTATTTTATTCTGAAGATATCCAATCGTAGCAGGGCGACAGGTTTGAACATGCCGGGGCTATGCTGCTAAACCCGTATCAGTAGAAAATAGCTACAATCTTTATAAAACGATTCTACCCGTAGCGAGCAATTAGTTTCCCGACACCCAGATATTCAGGGCTACAATAAAAGCCACTGTAATCCAGTGCAGGATCAGGGGAAGCCATTTTTTGGTGGAATAAAAATAGGCGTAGGAATGGAAGGCGGCAAAAGGAAGCGCTGCCAGTATCCAGTAATGCTGGGAAGGAGTATAGTTGATAAAAGGAATCAACAGGGTCAAAATCAGGTACACGATCATCAGCCCCCATATTTTGCGTACATGGATCAACATGCGCAACAGGTTTTGCTGAATGTACACAACCCCTATTAAAAAGGGGATCAGCAGTAGCAGGATGGCTCCGATAGTCCACATATCCTGCTGTAGGCCGGGGAGTGCTACTGATATGGAAGGAAGATAGGTAAGCGGGTTCCAGTTATTTACCAGGTACAGAATGGTAAACAGGAAATAATAAGGCGTGAGAACGCCCAGTGTGGCTACCATCCAGTCGCTTACCCGGAAGGGCTTGAGGGAAACCAGCGCAAAAAACAGCAGCACATAAAACGCGATCGCCGGAAAATAAAAAAATGAAGCCAGACCGAGGATCAGCCCGGTATTGAAGATCAAACCTTTCGGAGAAGGGTTATTATAGAGTTTGCACAATGCGCCTATTATCCATACCATCAGGGTATTTACTACCAATGCCGATGACAATTTCCACCACTCCGGAAAAAAGCAGGTGATGAGTATATAACTCATAGCGGGCAGGTAGCTGGCGCGATGTTGCAGTTTTTCATTGTTGACGAAGCTGTTGAAAGCCAGGGCCTGCACAAATACCAGTATAAGGGCAATAAGCGGGTAAATGAGAGGAAAGCGCTCATCCAAAGGGCTTAGAAATTCCAGGAATTTTTGATATAGAAAACCGTCTGAAGGCTCTGCTACAGGGATTTGGGGGTTGAGAAATGAATATATTTTCAGTACCAAAGCATACAGCAGTAAATAGGCGATATTTACCGGTGAGCTTTTCTTAAACAATCCTGTCACAAACAGTTTTTTTAAAAATCAATTTTTGCAAAGCAAATATAATTTCTGTATAAACAAGGTACTATTACCTGCCTTGACCCTACCTGCTTTCCGTATTTTGGTAAAAACTCATAATCTCTGTCCAGGTTTTTCAGCGTAGGTGAACGTTTGGTATTTCCATCGGCAGTAATGGACTGCTCTGTCAACAGGCGGATACGTCTTTCCAGGTGGTTGTATAAAAAGTTGATTTCCGATCCTGTATTATAGATCATATAGGATAATGCATTGTTTGAGTTGTCATCAAACAGGCTTTTATGCAGTACATTACTCCATTGTATGCTGGCATCGGTATCAAAAGAGAATACGGTTATGTTTTCGCTGTAATACCGGGTGCTGCTCCCGCCCCCCCACCGGTTCCAGGGGCTTCCGTAGCCATAGGGGCTCCAGTAGTTGTTATAGGGTGAATAGGGGGAAAACCCATAGGGACTGTACAGGTAATCGTACCGGTTCCAACTGCTTCCCCGGGAAGAAGTAAAATACAATTCGCTTACTACCAGGAAGCCGCCGTCTTTCTTAGGGAGGATCTGCCTGATAAAATAATCGTTAAACGCGGTTTTGGCGTTGGTATTCTCCGATTTAGCGTCTTCTTTTAACTGATCGCTGAAAATATTAAAACTTTCCGCCTTTATCTGGTTCAACTCCTTGTCGAATATGCCGGTGTACAATCCTTCAATATTGCCTCTTCTTTGCTTATAATAGAGGGAACTGATAATATAGGTACGATTGATGTTGTCAGCCTTCAGCTTTACTTCGTCCAGGAAATTGGTAAGGGGAATGTTATAAATACTGAAACTGTCTGCCCTGGCAGGTTTTACGATCAGGTCCATATGGGAAATATTATCCCGGGTGCCGTTTCTGCCGCAACGGGCAAAAGCAAAATCTCCTTCATTGTCCACAACAAAATCGCTGAAAACAGCATCCCGCTGCTGAACGCTAACCTGGAGCCGGTCTTTCTTTTTGAACTCCATATTACCATTGTACAGCAGCGTGGTGAAAAAATAATTCTTTTCATTCCGCTTGTTGATCTTAAAGATCATTATTTGCTGTTTGTCCTCGCTGAAAATGGTAGTGTATATCTTATTGTCGCTGGCCCCGCCAATCTGCGTGGTATCTATTTCCACCGGACCGATAAGTTTTTTGCCTTCGGCATCCATTTTTACCACGTTACAGTGTACCACGTTTTTTTGCTGGTACTGGTAAACCATATAGAAAAAATCCGGATAGGCTATAAAATCTACGTTGATAACCTTGGAGGGCAGAAAGTCCAGGTTGAGCCTGTTGGTCAGCTTCATGTCATTATCGTAGATGGACAGGTTATTCTTATTGCGATAATTTTTATAGACCAGTATATTGCCGCTTACCTTACCGATGATCTCAAAATTAACCTGGCGATAATCATCCTTCTCCGGTTCTGTATAGTTGATGCGCTGTGCCTTTGCCAGAACGGGCATCATAAAAAGCAGGGCAACCACAATGTGAACTTTCATACGCATTCTTAAATGTTAAACTCTATGGAAACTTGTCACGAACATTTACCTGCAAATTAGCAGGTTTTTAGGGATTGTGTAGCCGGGAAAGCTCATTTTAACCAAAACTATGCTAAAATTTAAGGTATTCTGTAAATTTTCCAAACAATCCATTCTACTTTCTCAATAGCGGGTCCATGAAGCGTTCATGCAGTAATGCATTTACCTGCAGGAAAAAAATGATCCCAGGTAAATGAGTTGGCAGAACGGAATAAAATTGATACAAATGCCAAAATAAAAAGAGGTATTTTCAAACTTTGTTGTATCTGTTATATTGAACCATTGGATTGTATGATAAAGAAACTGGTGACATTACTGGCGATCGCCTGTTGGGTTAACAACCTGGCAGCACAACCTGCTGCAAAACATGATCTGCGTTTTGACAGGTTAGCTACTGTTTGGGATGAAGCCATACCCCTGGGTAATGGCACGATTGGCGCATTGATCTGGCAAAAAGATAAAAAACTCCGGTTCTCGCTGGACCGGGCAGATATATGGGACCTGCGGCCAATGAAAGGGTTACACAGGGAGGAGTTCAGCTTTAAATGGGTGGAACAACAGGTGTTGAAAAACGACTACAAGCCGGTGCAGGAATACTTTGATGCGCCATACGACCGGGAGCCGGCGCCTTCCAAAATTCCGGCCGGTGCGTTGGAATTTGATTTGCCCGGATCTCCGGTGAGCGCCGTGCATTTATCCCTGCAGCATGCCCTGTGCGAAGTGTTGTGGGAAAATGGCTTACAACTAAAGACATACGTACATGCCACGCAGCCGGTGGGCTGGTTCCGGTTTGAAGGAATAAAAGGGGATATCCTACCCTCGCTGGCGGCGCCCGCTTATGGGGATACCGCTTCCGGTGGCGAAGTAAATTCGCTGACGGGGGATAACCTGGGCAGGCTGGGCTACCAACAGGGGGTAGTGCAGCAGTCAGGTAACAGTATCGTGTATACACAGAAGGGCTGGGGCGGTTTCACGTACGAGATTTCAGTGCGGTGGAGAAAAACCAATACAACGTTAGAAGGCGTCTGGAGCATATCATCGCAATACCCGGAAAAAAAGCAGGGGGTATCGGCGGAGTCGGTTACGGCTGCCGCTTTTACCAGAAGCTATACCTCTGATCTTATCAGCCACCAGGCCTGGTGGAAAACCTTTTGGGCGAAGTCTTCGGTGCGGGTACCGGACGAAGTAGTTGAAAAACAGTGGTACCTGGAGCAATATAAATTCGGCTCCGTAGCCCGCAAGGGTGCTCCACCTGTTTCTTTACAGGGGGTGTGGACAGCCGACAACGGCCGGATTCCACCATGGAAAGGCGATTTTCACCACGATCTTAATACCCAGTTGAGCTATTGGCCTTCCTACAGCGGTAACCACCTGGAAGAAGCAATGGGGTATATTGATCACCTGGAAGAAAACAAGGAAAACTACAGGAGGTACACCCAACAATACTTTGGAAAAGAAGGCATAGCGGTACCGGGGGTTACTACCCTGGATGGTACGGAAATGGGCGGCTGGATACAATATTCCCTGTCTCCCACGATATCGGCCTGGCTGGCGCAGCATTACTATCTGCAATGGCGATACAGTATGGACAGGCAGTTTCTGAAAGAAAAAGCTTACCCCTTTTTAAGAGAAGTGTGCACGTTCCTGGAGAACATTACCGAAAAAGAAGAAAACGGCTTACGCCGCCTGCCTTTGAGTTCCAGCCCGGAGATAAACGACAACAGGGTGACCGCCTGGTTTTTACAAAACACCAACTATGACCTGTCGCTGATGAAATTTGCTTTCACGGCGGCTATAGAGATGGCGGAAGCTTTGCAACTGAAAGAGGAAGTGGCCGAATGGCAGCAAACACTGGCGGAGTTTGGAGACTACGCTGTTTCCGAAAATGATGAATTGATGGTGGAGTCTTCGGCGCCCTATGATGCTTCGCATCGCCATTTTTCTCACCTGATGGCAATACATCCGCTGGGACTGATCAAATGGGAGGATGGCGCCAAAGCACAATCCGTAATCAGCAATACCATCCGGTTGCTTGACGAAATCGGGCCCGACTATTGGTGCGGATACTCTTATGCCTGGCTGGCTAACCTGAAAGCCCGGGCCAAAGATGGCGACGGCGCCGCGAAAGCGCTCAATATTTTTGCCCGTGCATTTTGCCTGCCGAACAGTTTTCACGCCAATGGCGACCAGACGAGGTCCGGGTTATCCAAATTTACTTACCGGCCATTTACCCTGGAGGGAAACTTTGCTTTTGCCGCCGGCCTGCAGGAAATGTTGCTGCAGAGTTATGCCGGCTTTATAGAAATCATGCCGGCTGTTCCCGCTTCCTGGCCGGAGGTTTCTTTTAACCGGTTGCGGACCGAGGGAGCATTCCTGGTTTCTGCTGAAAAAGCTGCCGGGGTTATGCGGCGTGTGACCATCCTGTCTGAAAAAGGGGGAACCGCGAAGCTGAAAATGCCGTTTGACCGGCCGTGGCGCCTGTCTGATAAAAAGGGGAGCATCCAGGTATCGGAAGAAGGAGGTTTTATCAACATCAAAGCGCAGCCGGGAGCAACTGTAACGCTGTTTGCCGACTGAGGGCTTTCCCTCAAAAAAGGTTTATCAATTCCCTGGTCCGCATTTCAATATCAACCTGCTGAACCATTTCGTGCAGAACCGTCAGTTCGTTGCTGCTCAGGATGATATGCACCGATTCTGAACGCGTCGGTAAAATGATGCATTTACAGTTGGCATCCTGCATGGCAGGATAGCAATTTCTTTTATCCGAAACCATTTCCGCAAAATGGAGATACTCCCTTTTGCTCATGGTCAGCATGGTGGTTCCAAAGCTTACCTGAAAATAACAGCAATCTTCACATTGGATCACATAACCGTTTTCGTCTGAATACCAGTTCCTGAATCTGCACATATTATCCGATTTTATATGCAAATAGAGGACAGCAACCGGTAAAACCGGTTACCGGAAAGGAAAAGTTATTTACGGGATAGGGAACTTTCCGTATTATGGAAACCACTTCCTCCGGCATCTTATTTTCAGCGATCAGGAATGATGCCGGGGAAAGTTAAGATTTCATTAACGGTATAATATTAAAAAAGACCGGGTGGCAACCGTCAATACAATTTTCGGAATATCATTTTTGATTCTGAAATTTACGAAAGGAATTGTTAACTTGCCGCTCCACACAATATTCTGGTTATGCCTGTACATCAAAACTGGGAAGACGATAAGCAGAAAAAAAAACAATCTTACATGTCACTATATAATTATGTGATGGGAGCGTTATGGTTGTGTGTGGGCCTCCTCTTCTTATTGAATAAACCACTGAATATTGACTGGATAAAAAGTGATCCGGTAATTGATACCATATTCGGCTTGGTCGGTGTCGCTTACGGAGCGTTCCGGTTATACAGGGCTTCTAATAAAAAAGATAGTTTCAGATGAGCGTTTACGGAACAGGCAGGGGGTTGCTGACTTGTTGTATATCAGCAATTTTATTAATAGGTTTTAGCGGTTGTACAGATACCAAACGAAGGGTAGCTACCGGGTATGACGATTTGAAATCCGGTACCATCCATATAAGTGTGGACGAATCTTTTAAGCCTGTTATTGATTCCCAGATCAAGGTATTCACTTCCCTTTACCCCGAGGCTAATATCATAGCGCATTATAAAGCAGAAGCGGAATGCCTGAAAGACCTGATGAATGACAGTATCCGGATGGTAATTGTTACCCGCGGATTGAGCGATGAAGAGGGGAATATGCTGAAAGATACACTTGGATTTGTGCCTTCCTGGAACAGGATGGCTAATGATGCCATTGCGGTGATTGTAAACCCCAAACAGAAGGATTCGCTTTTCTCGATGGGTGAAATACGTTCTATGATGAACGGAACCAGCGGCTACAAGCTCAAACCCGTACTTGACGGGCTGAGCGCTACCAGTACCGTACGTTATATGATCGATTCCGTGCTTCGCGGCAATCCGCTAAGCCCGGATATTATGGCCGCAACATCCAGCGGGGAAGTGATTGATTTTGTATCAAGAAATGAAAATGCTATTGGTTTTGTGGGGGTTAGCTGGGTAGGAAACCCCGATGATAAGGATCAACTGGAGTTTGTAAACCGGGTGACCGTGTCGCTGTTGGAGGCTTCAAATGACAAAGATAAATATATTAAACCCTACCAGGCTAATATTGCTACCAAGCGATACCCGATGGTGCGGGGCCTGTACTATATATTAAAGGAGAATTACAACGGATTGGGGAGAGGGTTTGCCAATTTTTTAACACATGAAAAAGGACAGTTAATTTTTCACCGGGCTTACCTGTTTCCCACAAAAATGAACTTTTCTGTACGGGAAGCGGCACTAAAAGAGTAATAAATTTAATATATTTACCAAAACAAAATTCTAAAATTTAAAATGATGAAGCAAACAATCAGATTTACTGTAGTGGCAGTGTTACTGTGCAATATTGCTTTTGCGCAATCCGTAGATGAAGGAAAAAAGTTGTTTTACTATGAAAAATATCAAAGTGCAAAAGAAATATTGGAAAAAGCATTGGCTGCCAAACCGGGAGATGTAGAAGCTGCCTACTGGCTGGGACAGGCTTTGATTGAGCAAAAAGAGGTGGCTGCTGCCAAAGCTGTTTATCAGACTGCTTTGCAGTCAAAAGGCAGTGATCCGTTGTTGTTGGTAGCCATGGGACATGTGGAGCTTCTCGAAAATAAAACAAATGAGGCCCGCCAACGTTTTGAAGTGGCTATAAGTACTACAAAAAATAGGAACATTGACGTACTGAATGCCATTGGACGCGCCAATGCGGATGCACCCGCGGGGGACGCGAATTATGCCATAGAAAAGCTCAAAGCCGCCACCGAGATCAAAAAATTCAAGGAGCCTTCCGTATATACGAATATGGGCGATGCTTACCGCAAGTTAGCCGATGGCGGAGGGGCGGTAACCTCTTATAACCAGGCGCTGGGAATTGAACCCAATTATGCGGAATCCAAGTATAAAGTGGGTAAAATATACCTTACCCAGGGTAATGACCAGTCCGAGATCTTCCTGAGGAATTTTGAAGAAGCGATCAAACTGGACCCGGCGTATGCCCCGGCTTACTATGAGTTATACAAATACTGGTATTCCAGGGATGTAAACAAGGCCAGGGACTATTTTGCCAAATATAAAGCCAATACAGACTTTAACGCCTCCGTGGAAGCGGAAGAGATCAGCTTGGTATATGCTTCCGGCGACTTCAGCGGCGCGATCGCAAAAGCCGACGAAAAGTTGAAATCTGAAGGAGAAAAAGCGGATGCCAAATTATATCGCGTAAAAGCTTATGCGTATGATAAACTGGGGGATTCTGTAAATGCCCTGCAGAATATGGAAACATTTTTTGCCAAAGCCAACCCCGATGACATCCTTTCCGATAACTACGTGAAAATAGCGGATATTTCTGCCAAGTTCCCTGATAAAATAGAAAAGGCGGAGAGTTACTATGACAAATTATTTGAAATTGATACTACATTGTCCAATCGTCTTGAATACGCCAAAGCGGCGTCTGATATGTACAAAAAAATCGGGAACAGGGCGAAGTCTGCAGACTGGCTGACGAAGATATTGGCCTTAAAACCTAATTACGGCAAGACAGATTTATTCTATGCAGGTTGGGAGAATTTTTACGGCGACCAATATCAGACGGCTGACAGCATCGCCGGTCTGTATAAAGAAAAATATCCGGACGATACACAAGGTTATTACCTCGCATTTCGTACCAGGTGGCTGATCGATTCTACCATGGAGCAGGGGCTTCCGGTAGAAGATGCCAAAAAATTCATTGAAATAGCGGAAGTGGATAAGGAAAAGAACAAGCAGGCTTTGATCCTGGCTTATAAGTATCTTGCCGGTTATTCCAATAACGAATTGAAGGATGCTGAAACTGCGTTGATGTATCTGAATAAGGTTTTAGAGCTTAATCCGTCCGACCAGGAAGTCAAAGGGCATATCGAAATACTGGAACAGGCGCTTAAAAGACAGCCCAAACAGAAGACGTCAGGAAGCGGTAAGTAGCGCTGCTGAAATAATACTTCAAGACCCCCGGATCGACAAAGAATCCGGGGGTTTTTAATTTGATTAAATAATTGTTTTTCAAGTGCACTACCTTATTTTTGCCCTGGATTATTCTGCAAAATACCAGGTAAACGGAAGAACATGCAAATAATGGTTCCCTGTTTTCGTTTACTGTAAAAAGTTAATCTTGAGACGAGATGATTAATTATTACATACTTCAGTCCCAACCGTTCACTTCTGTTACAGACGTCAATAGCTCGTTTAACTATCTTCCCATCGCCCTTCAGTTGGTTGTAGCTATCGGTTTTGTAGCGGTAATGATGATTGTAACCCACCTGCTGGGACCAAAAAGAGCTACTGCAGAAAAGCTTGAAAATTTTGAAAGTGGAATAGCGTCCGTAGGAAATGCCCGTCAGCCATTAGCGGTAAAATACTTTTTGGTAGCTATATTATTTGTATTGTTTGATGTGGAGGTAATCTTCTTCTATCCTTATGCCGTTAACTTCAGGGCACTGGGATGGGACGGATTTCTTGCTGTATTGGCTTTTGCCGGTTTTTTCCTTACGGGCTTTTACTACATTATCAAAAAAGGCGCCCTCAAATGGGAAGATTGACCTGCTTGATCCAATGAATTAAAAAAATATTTTATGGCACGTCCGGTAAGATTTAATATAACCCCCAGGCCAAGAGATGAGGAAGGGCATATCAGTCTGGTAGATGCCCCGGAAGGGTATAGCGGGGAAGGTTTCTTTACAACCAAACTCAGCGAAGTGGTAGGGTTGGCCCGTAAAAATTCAATGTGGCCATTGCCTTTTGCTACTTCCTGCTGCGGTATAGAGTTTATGGCCACAATGGGCGCTCATTATGATTTCGGGCGTTTTGGAGCCGAGCGCATGGGGTTCTCTCCGCGCCAGTGCGATATGCTGATGGTAATGGGTACTATTGCCAAAAAAATGGGACCTGTTTTACGGCAGGTATACATCCAGATGTCGGAGCCGAGATGGGTAATAGCCGTGGGCGCCTGCGCGTCCAGCGGCGGTATTTTTGACAGCTACTCCGTATTGCAGGGCATTGACCAGATCATACCTGTGGATGTGTATGTGCCCGGATGTCCGCCCAGGCCGGAAGCCATTCTGGATGGTGTAATAGCGGTACAGGACCTGGTGGGAAAAGAAAGCATCAGAAGGCGGAACAGTGAAAGATATCAGCAATTAATGTTGAGTTACGGAATTCAGTAAATAACGTTTTAGATGGGATTAACCAACGAACATATAAAAGAAAGATTGATTGAGAAGTTCGGAGATTCGGTAACCGGTTTTTCCGAACCCTTCGGATTGCTCACTTTTGAGGTTCCTAAAGAAATGAACCTGAAGGTACTTCAGTTTTTATATGATGACCCGGAACTGAAATTCCGCTTCCTCACCGATCTGCAGGCAGTGCATTATCCCGATGACAAAGGCCGGGAGCTGGCTGTTGTGTATCACCTCCATAATTTCACGGATAATGTAAGGTTACGCTTCAAGATTTTCATGGATATTGAAAGCCCGGATGTGTTTACCGCGACGCGTTTGTATGAATGTGCCAACTGGATGGAGCGGGAAACCTATGATTTCTTTGGAGTGAACTTTCTTGGACATCCCAATCTCAAACGCATATTGAATGTAGACGAAATGGACTATTTTCCAATGCGTAAGGAATACCCGATGGAAGATCAGACCCGTATAGATAAAGACGATGAAATGTTTGGCAGGGGCGGTACTATTTAAAGAATGAACAATGACAGAAGAAGTATTACAACATACGGAAAATAATATCAGGCTGCCGGAAGGTTCTATTGAAAAGCAGACCACCACGCTCAACCTGGGGCCGACGCATCCTGCTACCCATGGTGTGTTTCAGAATATCCTGGAAGTAGACGGAGAAAGGATCATTTCCGCCGAATCGACAGTAGGTTATATACACAGGGCTTTCGAAAAAATTGCGGAGCGCCGCCCGTTATACCAGGTCACCCCGCTGACAGACAGGTTGAACTATTGTTCCGCTCCCATCAATAATATGGGCTGGCACATGACCTGCGAAAAGTTATTGCATGTGGAAACACCCAAAAGGGTGGATTACCTGCGGGTGATCATAATGGAACTGGCCAGAACTGCCGATCATATTATTTGTAATTCGGTAATAGGGGTAGATACGGGAGCCTTGTCGGTTTTCCTGTATGTAATGCAATACCGTGAACTGGTTTACGAAATATACGAAGAGATATGCGGCTCCCGCCTCACCACCAATATTGGCAGAATAGGTGGTTTTGAAAGGAACTTTAATGCTACCGCCTGGGAAAAACTGGAGAAATTCCTGAATGAGTTTCCCAAAGCGCTGAAGGAGTTTGAGAACCTGCTGCAACGCAACAGGATATTTATGGACCGTACTATTGGTGCTGGTCCTATCAGTGCGGAAAGGGCCCTGAACTACGGGTTCACCGGTCCTAACCTTCGGGCTTGCGGGGTGGATTATGATGTGAGGGTGCATTCTCCCTATAGCAGCTACCAGGATTTTGATTTCAAGATACCGGTAGGCACTACCGGGGATGTATACGACCGCTGGCTGGTACGCAATCAGGAAATGTGGGAGTCTCTGGAAATTATCCGCCAGGCTTATCAAAAGATACAGGAATTTAAAGGGCAGGAGACGGAAGTGTACCATGCAAACGTACCAGAGTACTATTTACCTCCTAAACAGGATGTGTACACGAAGATGGAAGCCCTGATCTGGCATTTTAAGATCATCATGGGAGAAACGGAGATCCCTGCGGGTGAAGTATGGCACAGTGTGGAAGGCGCCAACGGGGAGCTTGGTTTTTACCTGATCAGTGATAGAGGGCGGGCGCCTTACCGACTGCATTTCAGGAGACCCTGTTTTATATATTACCAGGCATTTCCTGAACTGGTAAAGGATTCAATGCTGGCTGACGCCGTGATAGTGTTGAGCAGCTTAAACCTGATAGCGGGAGAGATGGACGCGTAACAAATTTGAAAATGGAAGCCTCGACCGTAGCGCAGCGGAGGGAGAAATCTCCGGAAGATGATGAGGAATTTGAAAATGAGATTTCGGAAAAACTGAACCTGATTTGCAGTCAGGATAAATAAGTAATGAAGAACGAAAGAAAAATAAAACCTGTTGTTCGTAAGGTTACATATGAAGTTGCGGAAGATATTGATGACAGGTATTGGATGAATGCTACTGAGGAAGAACGGTTTAATGAACTGGCAAGTTTACGTATGATGCTTTTTGGAGCAGGCAAAATAAAAAAAATCCAAAAAGTGATACGAAAAAGGTCTTTACATGAAGAAGCAGATTAATCTGGAAAGAAATTTTATAGGCTATAATGAGTTATTAAATATGAAAGAAAAAGCGGGGAGACCTCAGGATATTGCAGATATCAGCATCTTAAAAAAGAGGAATAAACAGAAATAAATGAGTATTCAATTTTCAAGCGACCGGTTATCAAAAGTAGACGAGATCGTGGCGCGTTACCCCGAGGGGAAACAGAAAAGCGCTTTAATACCGGTATTGCACCTGGCGCAGGAGCAGTTTGGCTGGCTGAGCGCTGAAACAATGGATTATGTAGCCTCCCTGCTGAGCCTGGAACCGATTGAAGTATATGAAGTGGCTACTTTTTATTCCATGTTCAACCTGAAGCCGATTGGAAAATATTTGTTTGAGGTATGCCAGACAGGACCCTGCATGATACGGGGATGTGATGATATCATTGCCTATATAGGAGAAAGATTAGGTATCAAACCCGGCGAAACGACCAGCGATGGTTTGTTTACATTAAAAACGGTGGAGTGCCTGGGGGCTTGCGGGTATGCGCCTATGATGCAGTTGGGCAAATATTATAAAGAACACCTGACCAAAGAAAAAGTAGATGCGATCATTGAAGAATGCCGGAAAAACGCCGCAGTAAACAATTAAAGATGCGATTCGTGCTTGTCATGTTGATGTTTTTTTCACTGGGGAAACTCAGTGCGCAACAGGATAGCGTTGCTGTAAAGGAGGCTATAGCAGGGTTTGATAAAGCATTGACAGAAAAGAATTATACGGTGCTGGAAACCTTGTTGCACAGGGGTCTTACTTATGGACACTCCAATGCCTGGATACAGACAAGAGAAGATTTTATCAATGATCTTAAAAGCGGTAAGGTGACTTATCGCAAAATGGAAAGAAGCAATGTAAACGTTACGGCCATCCGCGAAAACTGGGCTACGGTAAGATCGAGTGCGGTGGCGGAGGGAGTAGTAGACGGGAAGGAATTCAGTGTGGTATTACATGTGCTGCATGTTTGGGTGAAAAAGGAACCGGGCGGGTGGCAGTTGGTTGCGAGACAGGCTACCAAAATGCCTTAATAGCGGGATGCTTTTTGTTTCCTGGAGAACAGGAAATAAAGTTTTATAGAGCGGGAAGAAAAAGTGAGGAATAGACTAATAGCTGAAAGGATTAAATTATGGGAGTTAAACTTTTACTGGATAAAGCACATATAGAAGGTATTCGATACTATGATACCTACCGGAAGAACGGTGGCTATACCAGTGTGGAAAAAGCCTTGAAGATGTCGCCGGAGGCGATTGTGGAAGAAGTGAAGAAAAGTGGTTTGAGAGGAAGGGGAGGAGCGGGGTTTCCTACGGGTATGAAGTGGAGCTTTATTGCCAAACCGGAAGGGGTGCCCCGCCACCTTGTATGTAATGCTGATGAAAGCGAACCGGGCACTTTTAAGGACCGTTACCTCATGGAGTTCCTTCCGCATCTCCTTATTGAAGGATTGATCGTAAGCTCCTATGCATTGGGAAGTAACGCTACTTATATTTATATCCGTGGGGAGTATGCCTGGATACCTGACATACTGGAGCAGGCCATAGCAGAGGCCAAAGCCAATGGCTGGCTGGGAAAAAACATTTTAAACTCCGGATTTGATTGTGAAATATATGTACAGCGGGGCGCCGGAGCCTATATATGCGGCGAAGAAACGGCCCTGATTGAGTCGCTGGAAGGTAAAAGAGGCAACCCCCGTATCAAACCGCCTTTCCCTGCCGTAAAAGGAGTATGGGAACGCCCGACCGTTGTAAACAATGTGGAAACCCTGGCAGCGGTAGTACCCATCATGAATATGGGTGGAGAGGAGTATGCGAAGATCGGAGTAGGGCGTTCTACCGGTACCAAGCTGATCTCAGCCTGCGGTAACATCAATAAGCCGGGTGTATATGAAATTGATATGACCATCAGTGTGGAGGAATTTATTTACAGCGAAGAATACTGCGGAGGTATAGCCAATGGTAAGCGGTTGAAAGCCTGTATCCCGGGCGGCTCTTCTGTACCTGTATTACCCGCAAACCTGCTGCTGAAAACAGCCAAAGGTGAAACCCGCTATATGAACTATGAGAGCCTGAGTGATGGCGGGTTTGCAACAGGTAGTATGATGGGAAGCGGTGGTTTTATAGTATATGATGAGGACCAGTGTATTGTGAAAAATACTTACACCCTCGCCCGTTTTTACCGGCATGAAAGCTGCGGGCAGTGTAGCCCCTGCCGTGAGGGAACCGGGTGGATGGAAAAAATATTGAAAAAAATTGATACCGGAAAAGGCAGCCACTCCGACATCGACCTGCTGTGGGATATTCAAAGAAAGATTGAAGGCAATACCATCTGCCCCCTCGGTGATGCGGCGGCGTGGCCGGTTGCAGCAGCTATCCGCCATTTTCGCGACGAGTTTGAGTGGCATGTAAACAATCCGGAAGAGTGCCTGAGGAGGAATTACGGACTGGCGCATTATGCGGATGAAAGAGCGGTGATTGCGTAGACGCCCGACAGTAACTTTTTTGACCCAATGAAATTACCAGAGAAAGATAAAATATGAATTCAGTATCCGGGAGAAGATTAAAGTTCTTTGTAAAAACATTGCTGCTGATCTGCATTTCCAGGGCTAATGTTACTGCACAGGAAGCTCCTGCTTTTCGTCCGTATAAGAAGGGAAGAATGTTTGCCTACTGGGGATGGAACAGGGGATTTTACTCCAACAGCGATATTAAGTTAAGGGGTGACGATTACAATTTGACGTTATACGGGGTGCCGGCGCATGACAGGGTCACCAAACCGGTATTTAACTATAACGACTATTTCAAATTATCCAGGATCACCATTCCGCAGACCAATTTCAGAATAGGTTATTTTATAAAAGATAACTGGGCGGTAAGTGCCGGCGTGGACCATATGAAGTATGTGATGGACAATAACCGGATGGCAATGGCAAAAGGGGTGATTGAGCGGGAGGGAAACTACCGGGGAGTGTATAACAATAATATTAAACTGGAGGAGGATTTCCTGACCTTTGAGCACACCGACGGTTTAAACTATGTGAATGCGGAGGTTGAATATTACAGGAGCCTGGGTAGTTTTTTGTACAGGGCATTGAATGTTGGAGTATTGGTAGGTGCGGGAGCCGGTGCATTGGTGCCAAAAACGAATGTAAAGTTCCTGGATTATGAACGTAATGACAGGTTCCATTTGTCGGGTTTTGGAGCGGACCTGAAGGCAGGACTGGATTTGATAGCATTCAGGCACCTGAATCTGAAACTGGAGGCAAAGAAGGGCTATATTGATATGCCTGATATTATATTGCATAAGAAGGGAATTAACGGAAAGGCTAAACAACATTTTTGGTTTACCGAACTTACAGGTACCATTGGTGTGAATTTTAGCATATTAAAACAGTAAATAGAAATTGTTAAGTAATAAATAGTGTTTACATGGCTGAAACACCTTTATTTAAGGTAACCATTGATAATATAACTATAGAAGTGCCGGCAGGCACCACCATCCTGAATGCCGCCAGGCAGATAGGGGGGGATGTGACACCGCCGGCTATGTGTTATTATTCAAAGCTCAAAAACAGTGGCGGCAAATGCCGTACCTGCCTGGTGGAAGTGGCGGCGGGCTCTACCGCCGATCCGAGACCCATGCCGAAACTGGTTGCCTCCTGCCGTACCAACGTGATGGATGGCATGATCGTTAAAAACATTACCAGCGAAAGGGTACAGGACGCGAGGGCAGGTGTCGTGGAGTTTCTCCTGATCAACCATCCGCTGGACTGCCCGGTCTGCGACCAGGCGGGGGAATGTCATTTGCAGGATCTGAGTTATGAGCATGGTGCGGAAGGCACCCGCTTTGAGTTTTCAAAGAGGATATTTAAAAAGCACGACCTGGGTCCCTATATCCAGTTACACATGACCCGTTGTATACTTTGTTATCGTTGTGTGTTTGTAGCCGATCAGCTTACAAATAAAAGAGTGCACGGGGTGCTGGACAGGGGAGATCATGCGGAGATAGCCACCCATATTGAGAAGGCGCTGGATAATGATTTTATTGGGAATGTGATAGATGTATGTCCTGTGGGAGCGTTAACCGATAAAACATTCCGCTTCAAGAACCGTGTCTGGTTTACCAAACCGGTAAATGCTTCCTGCAATTGCAGCAAATGCAGCGGCAAGGTACATTTATGGATGCGGGGTGATGAAGTGTTGCGTGTTACGGCAAGAAAAGACGAGTGGGGCGAGGTGGAAGACTGGATCTGTAATGAATGCAGGTTTGAAAGAAAGGATATAAAGGACTGGACCATTGAGGGTCCCGTAAAGGTTAATCGTCATTCGGTTATTTCCCAGGGACATTATGTGGGATTGAAGAAACCCAATGAAACCTTCAGCAAGGTGATGAATGGCAGAAACCCCAGGTTGCTGATGGATATACATAGTGTGAGCGAGGTGAATAAACCGGGTGTGAACCTGGCGGCGATCAAAGGACCGGCGCATTCAACGGATTTTGATCCACCTAAAAAGGAGATATCCAACGAATAGGACGGAAGGGCTCCAAAACTTAAACTTAAAATTATATAACCTTGGATTGGGAATTTATACTGGAAAAATTATTGTTGATAACTGTTGTGGTAACGGTCTCCCTGGTGGTGGCCATGTACGCGACCTATATTGAAAGAAAATTTGCAGGATTTATCCAGGACAGGTACGGACCCGACAGGGCAGGTCCTTTTGGTATTCTGCAGCCATTGGCAGATGGTCTGAAATTGTTTTTTAAGGAGGAGGTCATTCCAAGTCATTCCAATAAATTATTGTTCGTTTTGGGTCCCTGCCTGGCAATGTTGACGGCGATGATGACCAGTGCGGTGATACCCTGGAGCAGTCCTATAGAAATCGGCGGCAGGACGGTGAGTTTGCAGATCGCGGATATCAACATCGGTATTCTCTATGTATTTGGGGTGGTGAGTATGGGGGTATACGGTATGATGATTGGTGGCTGGGCCAGTAACAACAAGTTCTCCCTGATGGCTGCTTTGCGCGGCGCCAGCCAGGCTATCAGCTACGAACTGGCAATGGGGCTGTCGCTGATCGCTGTGCTGATGCTTTCCGGCTCGCTGAGCCTCCGGGTGATTACGGAGCAGCAGGTAACCGGCTTGTGGAATATTGTTTACCAGCCGTTGGGATTTCTCATTTTCTTTGTTTGTGCACTGGCGGAATGTAACCGGGCACCCTTCGATTTACCGGAGGCAGAGAGCGAATTGAACTTCGGTTACCACCAGGAGTACTCTTCCATGAAACTGGGTTTTTTCCTGTTCGCGGAGTATATCAATATGTTCATCAGTTGTGCCCTGATCGCCACCTTGTACCTGGGCGGGTATGATATGCCTTTTGTGAATGAGGCAAACCTGTCCGGCTCAAGCGCGGCAATTGTTGGGGCGGTCGCGCTGTTTTCCAAAACGTTTTTCCTGATACTGGTATTTATGTGGATCCGCTGGACGCTTCCCCGGTTCCGGTACGACCAGTTGATGAACCTGGGCTGGAAAAGCCTGATACCGCTGGCGCTGGCAAATATGCTGATTACCGGCGCCGTGATTTTGTGGACTATGAAAGGATAACGATTTAGTTGGCTGGTATGGATGATAAAAATACTTTTGTACTTTAACCGCTCAACCGGATCATTTCCCGTTGGCAGGTGTAAAAAAATAATATTATGGAGGCATTAACGCAAAGATCAAAACCGGTAGACCGCAGTCCGATGACGTGGCTGGAGAGGATATACCTGTGGAATATCTTTAAGGGTATGCTTATAACCTTTACGCATTTTTTCAAAAAACGCGCTACTATCAAATACCCTGAACAAACAAGGCCTTTCAGCCCGGTATTCAGAGGATTGCATGTGCTCAACCGCGATGAAGAAGGAAGAGAAAGATGTACCGCCTGCGGACTGTGTGCGGTGGCATGCCCCGCGGAAGCAATTACCATGGAGGCGGCGGAGCGTTTACCAGATGAAGAGAATCTTTACAGGGAGGAGAAATATGCGGCCAAATACGAAATTAATATGCTACGCTGCATATTCTGTGGTTTATGTGAAGATGCCTGCCCGAAAGACGCGATCTATTTAAGTGAAACTTTTGCTCCCGCTAACTATAGCCGCAAAAGTTTTATATACGGTAAGAAAGACCTGCTTATCCCGAATCCGGTTACTAATAAAGAAGAGTATGATATCGCGAAGGGATTGATTGAAAAGAAAAAGAAAAAATCCTGATTTACCAAAACGAACGATCATTAAGAAATGTCCATAACACATCTGCTTTTCTGGTTTCTTACGGTGCTGGCGCTGGGTAGTGCGCTCATGGTAATTTTCAGTAAAAACCCGGTTCACAGTATCCTGTGGCTTATTGCCACTTTCTTTGCCATTTCCGGCCACTATATCCTGTTAAATGCCCAGTTTCTTGCGATCGTAAACATTATCGTTTACGCCGGCGCTATCATGGTATTATTCCTTTTTGTGGTGATGCTGATGAACCTTAATTCCGCGTCCATACCGTTAAAAAATAAATGGCTGGGTTTTGCGGGTGTCATATCAGGCGGAAGCCTGTTGCTGGTGTTGACGGCGGCTTTAAAAGACACGGAAATAATGCGTAATGACGTGATGATGAAAACAGGCGATATCGGGCTGATCCACAACCTGGGCCTGGTATTGTTCAAAGATTATGTTTTACCTTTTGAAATAAGCAGCGTACTTTTTTTAAGCGCCATGGTAGGCGCGGTGGTTATCGGGAAAAAAGATTGATCGTAATAAAAATAAATTATTAAGAAATATTCATGACGATACAGCATTACATATTCCTGGCAGTCGCCTTGTTCAGCATAGGGGTGATAGGAGTACTGACAAGACGGAACATCATCATCATATTCATGTGCATCGAACTGATGCTGAATGCGGTGAACCTGCTGCTGGTGGCATTTTCCAAAATGCATCACCTGGCAGCGGCGGCTGTGGATGCAACTACCCAGGCCGGCATTGACGGGCAGTTGTTTGTGTTTTTTATAATGGTAGTGGCGGCAGCGGAAGTAAGCGTGGGGCTGGCGATTATTGTAATGATGTACCGGAACACCCATTCGGTGGATGTAAATTTTTTAAACCGACTAAAACATTAAATGTAGAATGGCTGCGCAATAGCGTGTAGCCGGGATACTTTAAACTGATATGAGCAACTTAGTTTACCTGGTTCCTTTATTTCCGCTGATCGGATTTTTAATTAACGGTCTGGCAAGAAACAGTTTGTCCAAAGGGCTTACCGGAGTTATCGGCAGCGGCGTTATCCTGGCTTCGTTCGTGGTAAGTGTGATCTTATTTCTGCAGGTGAAGGATGGTCACCCGGTTACGGTGAGTCTGTTCGACTTTATCAGTGTGGGTAATCTTAGTATTCCCTTCAGCTTCCAGGTAGACCAGTTGTCTTCCATATTTCTTTTGATCATTACCGGTGTGGGTTTCCTGATACACCTGTATTCTACCGCCTATATGCACGAAGAGAGCAGCGCTCACTATGCGCGGTACTTCGCCTACCTGAACCTGTTTGTATTCTCCATGTTACTGCTGGTGATGGGCGGCAACTACCTCATCATGTTCATAGGCTGGGAGGGTGTTGGTTTATGTTCTTACCTGCTGATAGGTTACTGGTTCAAAAATGTTGATTACAGCAATGCCGCTAAAAAGGCATTTATTATGAACCGTATCGGTGACTTTGGCTTCCTGCTGGCAATCTTCTGGATGATCCAGCAGTTTGGTACGCTTACTTTCGGTGAGGTATTTGCCAAAGCAGGGGAGATGGATGCCGGCGGCGTGGTGCTGGTAGGCATCACGTTGTTGCTGTTCCTGGGCGCTGCCGGTAAAAGCGCGCAGATACCGCTATACACCTGGTTGCCGGATGCGATGGCGGGTCCTACTCCTGTATCAGCGCTGATCCATGCCGCCACGATGGTTACCGCCGGTATCTACATGATCGCCCGCAGCAATATTTTATATACCCTGGCGCCTTTTACACAGGGAGTGGTGGCGGTAGTAGGGCTGGCCACGGCTATACTGGCGGCTACCATCGCGTTAAAGCAAAACGATATCAAAAAAGTGCTGGCTTATTCTACCGTCAGCCAACTGGGATACATGTTCCTGGGGTTGGGAGTAGGAGCATACACCGGCGCGGTTTTCCATGTAATGACGCATGCATTCTTCAAGGCATTGCTATTCCTCGGTGCAGGTTCGGTGATCCACGCCATGCACCACGAACAGGATATCCGCAACATGGGTGGTTTGAAAAAACACCTGTCTGTTACGCACTGGACTTTCCTGGTAGGATGTATTGCTATAGCCGGTATTCCGCCGCTAAGCGGTTTCTTTTCCAAAGACGAAATACTGGCAGCCGCTTTTTCCGCGAACATCGCATACTGGGTGATCGGGGTATTAGGCGCGGTAATGACGGCTTTTTATATGTTCCGTTTATACGCCACTACCTTCCTGGGCAAGTTCAGGGGAACCCATGAACAGGAACATCACCTGCACGAAAGTCCTGTGGCAATGACGTTGCCATTGATCATACTGGCTGTTCTTTCGGCAGCGGCCGGGTTGATCGGGATACCTGCTGTATTGGGTGGCAGCCATGAACTGCAGCAATTCCTCGCGCCGGTATTTGCCGGTTCTGCAAAACTGCAGGAGGCACATCATCTCAGTCATTCAACTGAGTATATGCTGATGGGCGCTTCTGTTGCGCTGGCGGCTATAGCCGGCATATATGCCATCAGCAGGTTCAGCAAGCGACCAGACCTTGAAGAAGTGGAAGGTTTTGGAAAACTGCTTCAAAATAAGTGGTACGTGGATGAATTGTACGATACCATTGTAGTGAAACCGTTGCGCGCGCTGTCAGGGTTCCTGAACGGCGTAGTGGAAAGATCCGGTATCGACGGTGTAGTGAACGGCGTAGGAAAGCTGGTAAATTATGGCGGACGTCAACTGAGGCTTCTGCAAAGCGGCCAGGTGGGAATATATTTATTGCTGATGGTGATCGCGGCGTTGGTATTATTCATTATTCAACTGTTTGTTAAATAGGCTATGGATGCAAAAGATGTATTAATAACGTTTCCCGAACTATTGCTCTGGTTTCCGTTGATCAGCGGATTAATAGCTTTTTTCCTGAAAAAGGGTAACAGTGCAAAAAACTGGGCGCTGGTATCTTCTTTTATTACCCTGGCAATAGGCATCACCAGTTTGTTCTTTCTCGACAATAAATATTTTAATCTCAATAATGTAAGCTACTACTGGATGCCTTCCATTGGCAGCAGCTTTGCGTTGAAGTACGATGGTATGGCGCGGCTTCTCTGTTTGTTGAATGCCATTGCTTTTCCGTTGGTATTCCTGTCTACCTACAGGCAAAACTATAAAAACAGCAACAGGTTTTACGGGTTGATGCTGCTTACCCAGGCAGGGCTGGCCGGTGTTTTCTGTGCAATGGATGCGCTGATATTCTATTTCTTCTGGGAACTGGCGTTGATACCTGTTTATTTTCTTTCATCCATATGGGGGGGCGAAAGGCGCATACAGGCCACGTTTAAATTTTTTATATACACTTTTGCCGGTTCGCTGTTATTGTTGGCAGGTATCATTTATGTGTACCTGCATACGCCCGAACAAAGTTTTTCTTTAAACTCTTTTATGCAGGCCAATCTGCCCGGGGCAGCGGGTAAATTCGCTTTCTGGCTGTTCTTTATCGCGTTTGCGATCAAGATGCCCGTATTTCCTTTTCATACCTGGCAGCCTGATGCGTACGAACAATCTCCCACCGGTGTGACAATGATACTAAGCGGAGTAATGGTAAAAATGGGGCTTTATGCCGTGATCCGCTGGTTGATACCGGTGTTCCCGGCGGCGACTGCCGGTTTTGCCAATCTCATTATCTGGCTCTCCGTTATCGGGATGATCTATGCCTCCTTCCTGGCATGGAAGCAAGACGATCTTAAAAGACTGGTGGCTTACTCCTCCATCGCGCATATCGGGCTGATGTGTGCGGCAATTTTTGTAATAAACGAAAGCGGGCTGGACGGAGTAATGGTGCAGATGTTCAATCATGGCGTTAATGTGATCGCATTGTGGATAGTGATCGAATTGATAGAAAGAAATTTCGGCACGCGGAAGATATCAGAACTGGGGGGGCTGGCCACTATCGCGCCTGCGCTTACGGTGTTCCTGGTAATAGCTGCTTTGGCCAATATAGCGCTTCCGCTGACCAACGCGTTTATCGGGGAGTTCCTGATGTTCAGCGCTTTGTTCCAGCACGGGAAATTTGTTACTGCCTTCGCGCTGATAAGTATCATTTTCGCAGCGGTGTACACCCTGAATATGATTCAGAAAGTGTTTTATGGTGAGTTGAACAGTGGTATTTCGGCAACTCCCGTATTAGGAAAAGGCGCTGTAACGGCATTGGCGGTGATCGTAATTATCATTTTTGTGGCGGGCGTATATCCCAAGCCAATGATACAACTGGCGCAGGATTCGGTGAACCTATTTTTCAACAGGTTAAAAGGATTATAATAACAAGGGTATATTAATTATATTATGGCGGCAATTATTTTAGCAGCAATCTGGGGTGTAGTAATGATGTTCAGTGGTATATTCACCGGCAATAAGGCAACGGCAAAATATATTGCTGTTACCGGTGTACTTGTTTTGCTTTTGGTGAATGCACTGGAATACTATAATACCTGGCGTATATCCTTTGACGTGAACAATATGCTGAAGTTTACGTCTTTTGGAACGGTGTTCAACACTATTGCGTTCGGGTGTACCCTGATCTATTTTCTGCTCAATGGAAAGGAGTTTGAAAAGGTAGGAAAAGATGTATATGAATATTTTGCCCTGATATTTTTCATCCTTTGCGGCGTAGCCATAGTTTCTTCTTTTAATTCCCTGCTGATGCTTTTCCTGGGTATAGAGATCATTTCCATACCTCTGTATATCCTGGCGGGTGCGGATAAGCGGAACCTGAAAAGTAACGAAGCGTCTCTTAAATACTTTTTGATGGGGGCCTTCTCTACCGGTATCATGCTGATGGGGATCGCTTTTTTGTATGGCGCTACCGGCTCCTTTTATTTAGGCGCCACCAATACTACCGGACTGGAACCCATGGTAGGGATCGGGCTGGTATTTGTACTGATCTCATTGGCCTTTAAGGTAAGCGCGGCGCCTTTCCATTTCTGGACGCCGGACGTATATGATGGAACGCCCACTGTGTTCACGTCTTTTATGGCAACGGTAGTGAAAGTGGCCTCGTTTATTGCATTCATGCGGTTATTTGACGATGCATTTGGTAAAAGTCATGGTGAGTGGCAGTTGCTGATAGGGATCATTACCGCGGCCACCCTGTTTATCGGAAATATCACGGCTGTTTTTCAGCAGAGCGTAAAACGCATGCTGGCCTATTCAAGCATTGCGCAGGCAGGTTTTATGATGCTTTCCATTTACTCCTTAAATACTTTCGGACGGGAAGGATTGATCATCTATGCTGCTGCCTATAGTTTGGCCAGTATCGGCAGTTTTGCCGTATTGATCAAGCTGAAGGATTATTCGGTAGAAGGGTTTAACGGGCTGGCTAAGTCACATCCTTTCCTGGCGTTGATGAACCTGGTTTTCCTGTTATCGCTCACGGGTATTCCCGCTACTGCCGGTTTTTTTGCCAAGTATTATGTTTTAATCGGTGCGGTAAAAGGCGGTCAGCTCTGGCTGGTAATATTTGCTTTATTGATGGCCGCTGTCAGCGCTTATTACTATTTCCGGGTCATCCAGGCCATGTATTTTAAAGAGGGCAGCCCGGAAGTGCAGCCGGTATCCGGTGTATACAAAGTGACGTTGTTTGTTACTGCCGTTCTGATCATTGTTATCGGGCTTTTCCCTTCCATTCTTACCGGGGCGATTTATCTTTAATTGCGTATGGGTGTAGCAGTTCCGGTTCCCGGAGAGAGGCTGTTTGTGTTCGATCCCGCTTTTGGGGAACACGGGCTATTCACCGTTTTTTCCCGGCAAAAATGCATATTTTCAACTGCTAAAATACGCTATTATGAAAATCAGGTTGTTTGACCGTCGCAGGTTTATAAAAGAGAGTTCGAAGGTTGCCGCCGGAATAACGATATTGTCATCGTTGCCCCGGACATCAGCGGCTGCTGCGCCAAAGGAGTCTAAAATCAAATTTTCGGTGATCGGTATCAACCATGGGCATATCTATGGTATGGTGGATGCCATTACCCGCGGAGGCGGGCAGTTGGTATCCTTTTATGCAAAGGAACCCAACCTGGTAGCTGATTTCTCAAAAAAATATCCCTATGCCAGGCTGTCGCGTAGTGAGAAAGAAGTGCTGGAAGACAAGACGACACAATTGATAATGAGCTCCGGCATTCCTGTAGAGCGGGCGCCATTAGGTATCGAAGTGATGAAGCACGGAAAAGACTACCTGGTGGACAAGCCGGGCATTACCACACTCAAACAACTGGAGCAGGTAAAAAAAGTACAGAAAGAAACCAGGCGCATATATTCCATCATGTACAGCGAACGGCTGGAAAACAGGGCGACCGTAAAAGCGGGGGAAATGGTAAAGGCCGGCGCCATCGGAGAGGTTATCCAAACCATAGGTTTGGGACCGCACCGGATGAACCCGAAATCGAGACCGGAATGGTTTTTTGATAAAAAATATTTTGGCGGTATCATCACCGATATCGGTTCCCACCAGATGGACCAGTTCCTGTTTTTCACCGGTTCTACAAAGGCTGATATTGTCAGCGCCCAGGTGGGAAATGTACACTATCCACAATACCCGGAGTTTGAAGACTTTGGCGATGTGATGGTAAAAGGAAACCGGGGAACGGGCTACCTGCGGGTAGACTGGTTTACGCCGGACGGACTGAAAACCTGGGGTGACGGACGGTTGACTGTGCTGGGAACGGATGGTTATATGGAACTGCGCAAGTATATTGATATTGCCGGCAGGGATGGGGGCAATCATCTTATTCTCGTCAATCAGAAGGAAACCGTTTATGTGGATTGCACAAACCAGACGCTGCCCTTCGGAGAACAGTTTGTAAACGATGTGATCAACCGAACGGAAACAGCCATGACCCAGGAGCATTGTTTCCTGGCGACAGAACTTACGTTAAAAGCCCAGGCGGCTGCAAAGAAGATCAGCTTTGAGAAATAGTTATTATTGTTGGGGTTGCGGTAGCTTCGTCGTTGTTCGGTGTCTTGTCAATCGTTCATCGTTTAGAGAGTAAGTAAAATAAAATCTACCTTAAAATCCCCTTCTGTGAAAAACATGCATTTTTTTCCGTGAAAAAGACGGTAGTAAAACACCGTTAAATAACGGTAGCAAAATCCGTTTTTTAACGGTTTTTTTCAAAACCGCCATTTTTTTCAAAAAAATAATTTGTTGTAATGCAAAAATTGCTTTACTTCATTCCTATACTATAATCCTTACCATTTTTTAATCCAATTGTGCATAGTTAAGTACTGTTTATACTTAGTTATATAAGCAGGAGCGGTTATTCCTAACCGTTGGTTGCATCAGTTTTTTAAGTCCCTTACCTCTAAACACGGTTTGCCATGCTTTACCGGAAAGCACTCTTGTGCCTTATCATCACCCTTGTTTCCATACGCGGCTTTGGTCAGCAGCCTGCGGACATGGATACGCTGATAGCCATCCCGAAAGGACTGGAAGCCTCTATGGAGAAAAAGATCACCGGCCTGGATGATAAGCTTACCCGGCAATCCGGTAAATACCTTCAAAAGCTTTCCCGCCGGGAGGAAAAAATCATCAGACAACTTGCAAAGATAGATTCATCCGCTGCATCGGAATTGCTGAAAGACAGTAAAGCCACTTACGAAAAACTTTCCGAAGGACTGCAAAACGCCGGCAATAAAACCGAAAGGCTCCTTTCCGGGGAATATCTGCCGATGCTTGATTCCCTGCAAGGCAGCCTGGGCTTTTTAAAAGAGGCAAAGAATATCGTATCCCGCTCAAAAGACATACAGTCAAAGCTCGGCGCTAACCTGGAACAGGTCAACCGGCTGCAAAACCGGTTGTCGGAGGTTTCCAATATACAGCAGGCAGTCGGTGAAAGACAAAGAGCACTGCAACAGACACTTTCCCGGTACCCGAACCTTCCCAAAGACATCTCCCGCCACCTGGGTAAATACCAACAGGGATATTTTTATTATTCTCAGCAGGTACGGGAGTATAAGGAACTGCTCAACGATCCTGATAAGCTCACCCGCAAACTGTTGAGCACCCTTCGGGAACTCCCACCATTCCAAAACTTCCTGCAAAAGCATTCAATGCTCGCGGCCTTGTTCCCCACACCGGAACACTACGGTACCCCGCAGGCATTAGCCGGTTTGCAGACCAGGGCCGATGTACAGCAGCAGTTGCTGCAGCGACTGCCATCAGGCGCTACCGGCGGCGACCCCGCCCAATACCTGCAACAGCAATTGCAACAGGCGCAGGAGGAGTTGGGTAAAGTAAAGGAACAACTCGCTAAGCTGGGCATATCCGAAGGTGGCAGTAGTGATATGGCAATGCCGGAGAATTTCAGACCCGATGCGACAAAAACAAAGCCGCTGAAAAAGAGACTTGAATATTCACTCAATTTTCAGACACAAAAGTCAAATAATTATTTTCCCGTAACTACCGATGCCGCTCTGGTCATAGGATTTCGTGCAAATGATAAAACTACGGTAGGGTTGGGAATAAGCGGGCGTCTCGGTTGGGGACAGAACTGGAAGCATATAAAGATCACCGGAGAAGGGGCCGGCATACGATCTTTCATTGACTGGAAAGCCCCCGACCTGCTGAAGACTAACAGCCGGTTCATCAGCAGCCTGTGGTTTACGGCAGGAGCGGAACTGAATTACAACCGCACGATAGAAAGTCTTGTTATGTTCAAGAATTATTCGAACTGGAATAAAAGTGCCCTGGCAGGACTAACGAAAAAGTTCAGTATGAACTCGCCGCTGAAGAAAGGAAAGCAGGTGCAGGGCAATATTCAATTGCTTTACGATTTTTTACATAACAAAAGCATACCACCGTCTCCGGCATTTGTGTGGCGGGTGGGGTATGGGTTGTGAGTAAATGTCTGCATCGCGGATGAAACTGATTACGCGGAGGACACGGAGGGAAGAAGGAAAACGGCTAACCATGGAGAAGCTAAAATATGCGGATATAACCGAAAAAATAATAGGGGCAGCCTTTGAGGTGCATGGGTTTTTAGGCAATGGATTCCAGGAAGTGATCTATCAACGGGCGCTGGCATACGAAATGAAGATGGCCGGATTGGCATTTGCCAGGGAAATAGAGCAGCCGATATACTATAAAGAGCTGGATGAAGAGATCGGCAGACGGAGAGCGGATTTTGTAGTAGAAGCAAAAGTGCTGGTGGAGATAAAGGCGGTAACGGTTTTGGAGGATGTTCACCTGGCACAGATACTGAATTACCTGAAAGCGTATCGCCTGGAAGTCGGGCTGCTGATAAACTTCGGAAGCAGGAGCCTGATCTTTAAACGGGTGGTGAAAACAGTCTGAAACGCGGATTGATGGGATTACGCGGGAGACGCGGAGGGAAGAAGGAAAACAGGAATCGGTGCAATCCCATAATCCGGCGAATCCGTGATGCAGACAATAAGCGATCTGTGCCTCCGGCGCCGGCGCTGGTATGGAGAGTGGGGTATGGATTGTAAAGAAGATGAATGTACGTGATACTTTGTACACGGTGTATCAGGACAATAAAATAACTATGAATTAATGTTTATGAAAAAAAATCTTTGTAAAGCCACCTGGTTATTATTATTGGGGGCATTTGTGGGGTTACCCGATACCTATAGTCAGTCAGGGCATGAGATCCTTGAGAAACAGGACCTGTTATTTAAGGCAAACCTTATGTCTCCCCAATCATTTAGTTTTAATAAATATGGAGGGCACCAGATGAGTTTATCTACGGGGCAGGTAAACGTTCAGGTTCCGGTCTATACATATAAAGACAACAACTTTGAAATACCAATATATATTGCCTATGGCTCATCAGGCTTTATGCCAAACCAACGGGAAGGAATTGTAGGACTGGGGTGGACATTAAATGCCGGAGGAGCAATAACAAGAGTAGTAAATGGAGTGCCGGATGACTCGCATAGCGTACAGAACCCATTCGGCTACTACCAGTTAAACGGCTTGTTATACGGAATCAAAAATAACCTGGCAATAAAGTCGGCCAGCAAGGCTAACATACTTAACCTGTCCGCCGGCACGACCTCTATTAATTTATTCTGGCATATTGGAACATGTGAAGCCGAACCGGATTACTTCAATTTCAATGTTCCCGGTCTGAGCGGTAAATTCTACATTCAAAACAATGGTGAGATACGGACTTTGGGGAACAAGCCCTTTAAGGTTAATCTATCCGGCGTAGGAATGCAATATATGCAACCACAAGCGTCAAGCAGTGTAGCAAGTTCTTCTATAACCATCATAACGGATGATGGTTATAAATACGAATTCGGAGGATCCGTCTTCTATCTGGAAGTAGCTTATACCCTGGATGAGTCAGGAGACGTTTACAATCCCAATATTAATACCTGGCACTTAACCAAGATCACGGCCCCTAATGGGCAAATTGTCGAATATAAATATAAAAACTTTATCTCTGGAATTCATCAGGATAACAACCCTAATGACAAGCAGCATTACCTGTTCAATATTAATTACCAGAGAGTTTCAAATTCAGACGAGCATGCTTACAGCGGCGGTGCTTATGGTGCAGGCGGTAACTCTTCAATGCAAATTCATGAAACAGCAACAAAGACAGCCTATCTTGAAGAGATACTGATTGTGGGAAGAGCCTTAATAAAATTTTACTATGTTGAAAATGCAAACCAGTTTTATAACACCATAGAGTATACTTATCACAACTTCAATCAAAAGAATCTTAGAGTTGATAAAATTGAGGTGACAGATTATCTACTGCAAAAACGAAAAGAGTTTGAACTTGGATACACTTATTTGGGGGGTACTTACAACCGGTTGTTTTTAACATCCTTCAAGGAAACCGGCCAGAATCCGCATACTTTCACTTATTACAATACATCTAACCTTCCTTCTCCACTAACTGCGGCTGTTGATCATTGGGGGTTTTGGAACGGTGCGGCTAACACCTATGGGGCAACCATTCCCGCAAGTACCTTTCATACAAATGGAGATGTCACTATAACCGGCAGTCAACGTGATCCGGATATTACAAAATGCAAAACAGCAATGCTTGAAAAAATAACTTATCCCACAAAAGGATATTCACAGTTCGATTATGAACCGCATAGCTACAGCAAGAGACTTGAACGCAGAAATGATTTCAATTTTCTGCCGAAGCTTTATGATGTGTCGGGAAATGTTGGTGGTGCAAGAATTTCACAGGTCAAAGAATTTGACGGGTCCCAAATAACCAATATAAAGGATTTTAAGTACACAAAAAACTACCCTTCAGTATCTACCTCAAGCGGGATCTTATTGCAATGGCCGAGGTATCTGTTTTATTGGGAAAATAATAATGGTGCAGGTACATCTAAACATTTAAAGACAAAAAGCAGCAGTTTCAACAATTCATATGCCGGAAATGAAAGTTTTATTCAGTATTCGGAAGTTAGCGAAATCAGCAGCGGGAACGGATATACCAATTATATTTTCACTGACTTCTTTTCCCATCCCGATGAAAACGGCTATCAAACCGCCAAGCTGCATCCCACTGATTTTGATGGCATTTCAAACAGTCATTTGCATAACAGCTATGTAGGAATTGCATTTAATGATAAACATTTTGAACGGGGAGTTCCCAAACATATAAGGCATTACAGATATAACGATACAGGACCTGCTACCCTCGTTAAGGAAACAAAAACAAATTCATTTACCGGGGTTTCCGACTATCCGGACTCTTATATTGCAGGTGCGCATATGACAGGAGGGATCGTTCAGTCCTTTAAGAAATATTATTACCCTTTTTTACCCAAACAGGTAGAAGAAACGACCTACGGTTCTTCCGGCGAAACTATCACGGTAGTACACGATTATCAGTACAATAACCATGGATATTTAATGAAACATACCACTACAAGAAGTGATGGAAGTATTGTGAGTAATACAGCTTCTTATCCCGATGATTTTGCTTCAGGTACTACATTTCTCAATGATATGAAGACTAATAATCTGTTGAACTATCCTATTGAGAGAGTTAAGTATATTGAGAAGGGAGGGTCAAAATTTATTTTATCGGGGCAGATAGTCAAGTATAAGCCAACGGGAAAAGGGCAGATAGACGAGGTGCTGGAGTTGGAGACATCGAGTAGTATCCCGATTGCTTCTTTTAAATTTAGTAACAGAAACATTGGTGTCTTACCACCAGCAGGCACTCCTGCCGTCTTTAATGCCGACAGCCGATATAAAGCAGATATTATCTATTCAGCATATGATAATGCAGGCAATGTAGCACAGGTTGAAAAAACCAATAATATTAAATACTCTTACCTATGGGACTATAATAATCAATACCCGGTAGCTGAGGCTGTAAATGCATTAAATAATACAATCGCTTATACATCATTTGAGGCAGATGGTAAAGGCAACTGGAACAACTACACCGGAACGATTACAACAGTTACAAGTGGCACCCTACCACCCACCGGTAGAAAGTACTACAACCTGACTGCTTCTGCAACATTATCAAAAGCCGTAACCAATGGACAGAAGTATATTGTATCCTACTGGCGTAATAATAGTAGCCCGTTTACCCTAAACGGCGGTACGGGTACGATAGTTAGCGGTCCCACTATAAATAGTTGGACATTGCACAGACATGAAGTTACGGCTTCCTCCACTACATTGACTATAACGGGATCCGGTGCGATAGATGAAGTGCGCCTGTACCCCGAAAATGCCCAAATGACCACTTACACCTATGAACCATTGATCGGCATGACCAGCCAGTGCGATGTGAACAACCGGATCACCTATTACCGGTATGATGGTTTCGGCCGGCTCAACCTTGTTCTCGACCAGGACGGGAACATTGTGAAAAAGATCTGCTACAATTATGCCGGTCAGCCCGAAGCCTGTAACATCTATTATAATACGGCCCAAAGCGGCAACTTTATACGAGAGTGTCCGCCGGGTCATACGGGCAGCACCGTTACCTATACGGTTCCCGCCAACACTTACAGCGCCTATACGCAAGCCGCTGCTAACCAACTGGCGCAGAATGATGTAAGCGCTAACGGGCAGAACTATGCCAACACTGTTGGCGTTTGCACGGCTTCAGGCTGCACGTTGTCCTCTTCATCCGGGTTCACAATCGTTACTTATTCCATGTCCTTTTCCGGCGGCATTACGAACTTCTCCTTCACTGTCTATGCAAATGGGGGCGCCAACTGGACGACGGTAAACCAGATAGGAACAATTACCGGTCCCTGTAAACCTTCCACCACCAGCGGCACCACGGTTTCGGAAAACGGGAGATACTGGCAGGTAATGGCAACATCCTCCGGCGCACTTACGGTTCAGCTTGTTTCAGGCAGTCCGCCAAGCGGGTCATCCAACATAACATTAAGCGGTTCTTATGGGTACTGACTATTTTTTAAAGAAAAGAAAATGAAAAAGCGGGCGATTATCAGCAACAATTAACAGCATCAGCAATGAATACTCTTTTAATTTTTTCAGGAAAAATATCAAAATGCATGCGCTGCTTTTTATTTTTCCTTTTTATAATACAGTTCACCTATGCCCAGTCTCCCCGCACGGTACCCGGCAATTACTCCGGCAGTGCGCCTGTGAACTATGTACGGGTATGGGATGCCAGGGCCCCCGAACAGAACGCAAACACCCTTACCACGCGCCCTTTGCAGGATGTGTTGCAGACCACGCAGTATTTCGACGGGCTGGGACGTCCTTTGCAGACCGTGGTAAAGCAGGGTTCCATGGTTACCGGAAGCGCGGCCGTAGACCTCATCAGCATGACGGAGTACGATGCCTTCGGCAGGGAAGTCTTCCAATACCTGCCGACCCCTTCCACCGCCACCGATGCCACCAAGAACAACGGTAATTTCAAGCTCAACCCCTTTGCCCAGCAGGCAGCCTTTTACGGCAGCGCCGATGCCAATAAAAACCCCATCGCCGGTCAGGGGGAGACCTGGTTTTACGGAGAGACCCGCTATGAAGCCTCCCCGCTGAACCGGGTGAATGAGATAGCCGCTCCCGGTAACAATTGGAGCGGTACCATGCACAACAGTACGGAAGCCAACCGGCGGAGTGTAAAAACAAAATACTATGTCAACACCGCCCTTGACGAGGTCAGGATATGGAATGTAACCATCAACACTACCGTTGGCTCCCACAGCACCTATGCCAGCCCCGGCGCTTACCCTGCCGGGCAACTGTATAAAACCGTTACTGCAGACGAGCACAACAAGCAGGTAATAGAGTTCAAAGACAAGGAAGGCAAAGTGATCTTAAAAAAAGTACAGCTCACCGCCGCCGCAGATGTGGGCGCCGGTAAAAACCACGATGGCTGGCTTTGCACCTATTATCTCTACGACGACTTTGGTAATCTTCGCTGTGTGCTGCAGCCCCAGGGGGTAGAAACCATTAAAAGCAACTGGGTGCTGACCAACGCCACCGTTTTAGCCGAACAATGCTTCCGCTATGAATACGACCAGCGCCGGCGCATGATCGTGAAAAAAGTGCCCGGCGCCGCCGTGGCCTATATGGTGTACGACAGCCGCGACCGCCTGGTATTGACCCAGGACGGGTATGACAGGGGCATGAGCATGTGGAGATATACCCACTACGATCATTTGAACCGCCCGGTAGCGGGCGGGGGCTGGACAACTTCCACCACCTTCAGCGCACACATTACGGCTGCCGCTGCCGTTCCCTCCCCCGGTGTTCCCCATTATCCTGATCCCAACGCTACCGGTTTAGTGGAGTTCACAAGAACCTTTTATGACGATTACCAGTGGCGGGCCAACTTTGGCAACCCCCTTTCCGACACCTATAACACCGGTTACAATACCCATTTCCAGGCAGTATCCAATACAACCTGGCCTTACGGGCAGACCAATACCCAGTCCTTCCAGACAAGGGGGCTGGTGACCGGCACCCGTACCCGGGTGTTCATCGGGGGCGCCTACCTGTATACGGTAAACATGTATGATGTTAAGGGGCGTTTGATACAGGTGCAAAGCCAGAACACCACCGGCACGACGGCTGTAGATATTGCCACTACCCAGTATAACTGGGCAGGGCAACCGCTGGTTACCATTGAAAAAACAGAAAAGGCCGGTACCTCCGCGCAGACCACCGTGGTGGTGACCCACTATACCTACGACGACCTGGGACGGCTGGCAAAAACGGATAAAAAGCTCAGCAACACCCTTGTCAACAGCAATGCCATGAGTGCTTTTGTAACCACCGCCTCCATGCAGTATGATGCCCTGGGGCAGTTGAAGAAAAAGGCCATCGGCAGTAAAAAGAACAGCTCCAACGCTTATATAACGCCCCGGCAGCCGCTGCAGGAACTGGATCACGACTATAATATCCGTGGCTGGCTGCTGGGCGTGAACCGCGATTACCTGACCGCTGCCGGTCAAACCGGCGATGGAAAGTTGTTTGGCTTTGAACTGGGCTATGACAAGCTGATCAATAAAGCCTCCCGGAACTTTGCAGCCCAGCAATGGAACGGCAACATCACCGGGATGCTGTGGAAAAGCGATGGCGATGACACCCGCCGCAAATACGATTTTGCCTATGACGCCGCCAACCGGTTGCTGAAGGCGGATTTTGAGCAATGGAACATTAACAACAGCACCTGGAGCAACGCTGTTGTGAACTATGGTGTGAAGGTGGGGGATGGCGCCGACCCTTTAAAAGCCTACGATGCCAACGGCAATATAAAGCAGTTGCAGCAGTGGGGGGTGAAGCCGGGCAGCAGCACTCAACTGGACAACCTGCGCTATACTTATATACCGGGTAGCAATAAGCTGAAAAGTGTAACTGATCTTAATAACGATCCGCAAAGCCGGCTCGGCGACTTTATCACCCCCGCCACCCATCCGGAATATGCTACAAAATCAGCGCTTACCGCTTCCAGCACCCCGAGCCAGTATGAAGCCATTACGGACTATGAATACACCGCCTGGGGCAGCATGAAAAAAGACAATAATAAGGGGATCAGCAACATCGTCTACAGCTATGTTGGCCTGCCCCAGGTAATTACCATAGCAGGCAAAGGGGAGATCACCTTTGCTTACGATGCTGCCGGCATTAAAAGAAGGAAGACCACCGTAGAGTCGCCCACCACCGCCAATGGCAACAGGACCATTACCACGATCACTACCTATGTAGGGGGGCTGGTATTTGAAAGCAGGAACATCAGTCCTGCCGATCCCAACAATCCCAACTACACCGACCGGCTGTTGTTCATAGGGCACGAGGAAGGAAGGATACGCTTTGAACCTACCAACAATACCCTGCACTACGACTATTTTATTAAAGACCACCTGGGCAATATAAGGATGGTGATCACCGAAGAGCAGAAAACCAATGCCTATCCTGCAGCTACGATGGAAACTGCCAGCATCGCTACGGAGGAGCTCTATTATGGTAACCTCAGCAATACGCAGCAAAACAAGCCTTCCTGGTTCAGCGACCCGCTGTATAGCACCAATGGCAAGGTAGCGCAGCTTAAAAATACTGCGGGTGTGCAGAAGATAGGTCCGAACATGCTACTGAAGGTAATGTCGGGAGACAGCTATAGTTTCCGGGTAGCGAGCGGCTGGAGCAGTGGCAGCAGCGCCACCAACAGCAGCCCCAATGTACTGGCAGACCTGCTTACCCTGCTGAGCACCGGAGTGGCCGGCGCCAGCGGCGGTAAGGCAACACCGGGAGACCTTCAGGCCGGCGGCAGCGGGTTGAGCGCCGCGCTCTCTACGTTCATGGGCACCCAAACCACCAGCGGCAGCAAACCCAAAGCATATATTAACTGGATATTGCTGGACGAGCAGTTCAAAGTGGTACCCGGCAAAAGCGGCTTTGAGCAGGTAGGCAACAGTGGGGCAACCACCATCCATACCAGGGCAAATGTGGCTGTAAATACAAATGGTTATCTGTATATTTATACCAGCAATGAAGCGACCAACATTGACGTGTTCTTTGACAACCTGCAGGTAACACATACCAGGGGACCGATCCTGGAGGAAACGCATTACTATCCGTTCGGACTTACTATGGCGGGAATAAGCTCCAAGGCACTGGCGTTCGGAAATCCTGAAAATAAATATAAATACAACGGCAAGGAAGAACAACGTAAAGAGTTCAGTGACGGTAGCGGGTTAGAGTGGTTGGACTATGGAGCCAGGATGTATGATAACCAAATAGGGAGGTGGCATGTGATTGATCCCGCTAGTGATCAAATGCGTCGCTTCTCACCTTACAACTTTGCGTTTAATAATCCTCTTAGATTTATAGACCCTGATGGAATGGCGCCGACAGATATAATACGCGTTAATTCACAGGGGTATATAACTGGAGTTGAGGAAGCTGAAGGGCCTCATAAGGTTATTGACGAAACTGGAAGAGAATTACAGTTCAACGACTACGAATTTGATACACAACAAATGATGGAATCAATGATAGGTGGAGAAAGCGTAAGATATACTAGAGATTGGGGAAGTGAAAATGTAAGATTATTTACACCGTTTTCGGATAAGGAGATGGCTAATATGCTCAATGATATTAACATTGGAGATATAAAAAAGACACATGAAGCCTTTAATAGTGGTAATTCTACTTTCGGAATATTGTTGGGAGATATTTATACAGCAATACTTGGACATGGTAAATTTGATTTTGCGGATGATATGACCAATGTTACAAGAGCAGGCGGAAATGCAGGTGATGCACCTGTTGGTGCTTTCCCGGATGATGGCACAGGAGGATTTATTAAGTTTCAGGGGGAGAACAATCTTTATAATATTTATGATGCGGGTAATTTCATGACGGGTAAAGCTTATAGCTTAATCGGAACTCCTTTAAGTGATGTAAAAGCGGGAGCACATGCTAACAATGCCCTCACGTCTAGAAATCGAAGAGCTGGAGGGTTAGCTGATTCTCCTGCAGATCAAAGAGCTTTGCAAAATGGCTATAATTATAAAGGTGTAGTTCTCAAAAAATAAATGTGTAAAGCCGTGAATATGAAAAGAAGGACTGTCTTAAAAGCCAATTTATCATTTATATTTTTTATAGTCATAGTAATTAAAGACGTTTTAGTAAGTGTATTTAAAGTTATTCCTGAAAGAAGCCCGGCTAACAGATTAATAAGTTGGTTTATCATTGTGCCTTTAACGGTAATAGGAATAATTTTTTCAATTCAAGTTATTAAAACAAGCTTTTTGCAAAGAAAAAACAAACCCATTATAAACAAGAATGTGATTTTATCTCTTCCTATTCTTTTTTTGGGTCTGTATTTTTTAATGATGATTTTTTATATGGTAATATTCCAAGTTTAATTAGAATAATCCCCCCTCCCCCTGCTGTGCGAGGCGAGGACGCCTCGTACGAAATCAGTATGATTGATGAATCTATTGGAACATATGAAATGTATGAAGGATTGTACTAATAAAACGGTGCCGAATTTTCCGGTGTACGATTACGATTTTAAATTCCCCGCAGAGTTTCTCCTCCCGGCTAAGTGCGTTAGCAGAACTCTGCGGTAGGTGATAGTGGTATTAGTTTAATAATTTGTGCCTGCCGATCCCGACAACCCCAATTACACCGACCGGCTGCTGTTCATAGGGCACGAGGAAGGACGGATACGCTTTGATCACAACAACAATACCCTGCACTACGACTATTTTATCAAAGACCACCTAGGCAATATAAGGATGGTGATCACCGAAGAGCAGAAAACCGATGCCTATCCACCCGCCAGTATGGAGACCGCACAGGCAGCTACGGAAGAAACCCTGTATGCCAAACTGCCGGAGACAAGAGTGGACAAGCCGGCAGGCTATCCGACAGACAACTATACGAACCCCAATAACAAAGTAGCCAGGGTAAAGGCTGCTGCCGGCAGCCACAAAATAGGACCTTCCATTACCCTGAAGGTGATGGCGGGAGACAAGGTAAATATCCGTGTCAGCAGTTGGTTTAAATTAAACGGCGCCACCCCGGGCACCCCTGTTAATGCGCTTACAGACCTGGTAGCGGCAATGGTCAGCAGTGTGGGTGGCGCTGCAGTGCCTGCACATGGAGGAACAATAGTAAACGATCTGCAAAGCTCCGGCATATTGAGCCCGGAAGCCACCAGCTTTTTAAACTCCCGGAGCTATACCACCGGCAAGCCCAAAGCCTACCTGAACTGGATATTGCTGGACGAGCAGTTTAAGTATGTCAGCACAGGCAGCAATTTTGAGCAGGTAGGAACGGACAATGTATTGAAAGTCCATACAAAACAGGACCTTCCAATCACCAAAAACGGTTATCTTTATGTATATGTTAGCAATGAAACGCCTAACATAGATGTGTTCTTTGATAATTTACAGGTAACGCATATCCGTGGTCCTATCCTGGAGGAAACACATTATTATCCGTTCGGGCTCACTATGGCGGGGATATCATCGAAGGCTTTAAACGGGTTAATTGAAAACAAGTATGGGTTTAACGATGGGAATGAGCTGCAAAACGAAGAGTTCTCCGATGGTAGCGGGTTAGAGTGGTATGATGCTACCTTTAGAATGTATGACCCGCAGATAGGAAGGTTCCATCAGATAGATGAACTGGCTGATGGCAACTGGGAAGTATCCCCATATCAATTTGTTCTGAACAATCCTATTTCTTTTAATGACCCCTTGGGGCTCATGGAAAATGACCCGAATGATGATGAACCAACATCTGAGGAGTTAAAGAAGTTCAAGTATTTAGAGCACATTTATGTGGTAGGTTCAAGGAGACTGAATCATACACAATTGCAGTTGCTCTATTGGCAGATGCGTGACCGGGGAATGGATTTTAACGGGGTTGCAGATGATGCGCTCAGGCGCCGGTTACAAAACTGGGACGGTGTACAACGACATATGGAGCGGGTTCATGAAATGACCCGTGAAGGAGACAAGGTGGTAATAGCGGTTGGCTCTTCTTTTGTGCCGATGGGTTGGGTGTTGAAGCTTAAGTATTTAAGCTACGCGGCAAAGTTGTTTAACTTTAAAAGAGGAAGAACTGTTATTGAGGGGCTGGAAGAAGCCGCTAAGGGGGGAAGTAGGGTTTTTGAGGTAGGCTCATATAATACTTTGAAAGGTGTCGAAGCAGGTTTGGAAGCTCACCACGTTGGACAGAGAGCACTAATGAAAAAATTCATTCCAGGTTATAATGCCAATACAGCACCTTCTATTTTGGTTCCAAAACAAGGCCATACGTTAGGAAGCGGTGTTCTTTCAAGAGGAACCTCAGGTTTTTCAAATGCACGACAAGTGTTAGCAAGAGATATTTTTGAATTAAGACGTGTGTATCCAAATGTCCCAAATAGTTCCTTGCAGCAATTAATTCAAATGAATAAAACAATGTATCCAGGAGCATTTATTAAGTAATGATATGAAAAACGAAGAAATAACAGATAAGTACTATAAAGAAGCAGTAACAGGACTGAATGAAACTATTTTGAACGACAAAGACCTTTGGTATAGTTATGTTATAAATTTACCATTGCATCTTCAAATAGTATATACGATAGTCGTTTTTCATCAGCAAGTATTTAATGGGGGGTTGCATCAGTATTTTTTCAACTCTTATGGTCAGTTCGCATACTTAACAGTTGAACATTTAAAGTTGATAAAAGCTTTTAAAACTTCAAGTATTTTAGAAAGGGCAATAAGTCAAGTGAATATTGAAGAATTGAGTGTAGATGAATTTAGAGCAAAAATTTTTAGTAGAGAGCTTTTAAGGATAGCAGATTTTGATGAAGAATTATGTGATTCCTTGGAATTGTTAGATAATGAATATGATGATTTAGATGAAGATTTAGAACAACTGTTGGTAGATTACTTAGAAAGCCGCTAAGACGGGAACACAGTTTACTAAGTCTAACCTGAAGCTCGGACAGCAAATGCATAAATCGTATAAAGTTTATGCCTGCGGTCGGTGTTGTCACCGAACCGCGTGGTTCATGTACCCACGGGCTTCGCCTACGATTATTTTCTCAGAGACCACCTGGGCAATATAAGGATGGTGCTTACGGAAGAGCAGAAGCAGGACATCTATCCCGCTGCCACCCTGGAAGGCAATCTTACCACCGGCGGCAGCCCCAATGCGGCGTTTATTGAAAAAGATTATTATACCATAGACCCATCAAAAGTTGTACCCAAGACCGATGCCACCGGCATAACGGACTATCCCAATCACAATGGTAACCCGCCGGTAAACCCCAACCCCAACAGCAATGTGACCGCCAACAGCGCCAAGGTGTGCTGTGAATGACTAACACCAAACAGTTAGTCAATGCTGTATAAAAGATGATGGACGACCCATCGGTGTCGGCTTTCAAGAGCAGGCATCAAACCACTTCCCGATGCTTGGATGGTAACAAACAGGTGTTAAACGGTAGGAAGAAAAGGTCCCGCTACAAGCGGGATCAGGTACGAATTAAGGAGACAAACGAAAGTGAACCTGTGAAGAAGTTGTGTGAAGTGGCTACATTTTGTCAAAAGCTTGCATTCTTGGCTGCAAGTGAAAAGCTGTAACGGGAGCTTGAATATTGGTTACAGGGCAAACGCAACTGAGCAGGTGTGAACTTAATTTCAGGCTTTTATACGGAACTCAGGAAGTTCTTACAAAATGCAAAGAGAACGGCACAAATGGGCAATACCCACAAGGCTTACAGTATCGAAGTTTGTAAGGATGACGGATGTCGTTGTAATAGCAATGAAGTGTTTGTAATGAACATGGAGCGAAGGACGACAGACATACAGTCTTGAACAGGTAAACAACTTAGGACAATTAAGGATGACAGACTTATTCGAGACAAAATCAAAACCGGTTCCGGTAACCAAAGACATGGTCCGGGAAGTCTCGGCTGGCGCAGGTCTGAGGCGATGGCGTTGTGTGTTGGCTGACCTGCTGCCTAAGCATTACTTGTTTCGCTATAATAATAGCCATGCTATTTATGCAATGCCTGTTTAAGAGATTAGGATAAGTAACAGAAAGGCAGCAGGTCTGGCCAGGCACAAGGCAAAGCTACCAAACCTGCGCCAGGGCGGAGTAATCTTTCAAAAGAACAGCTTGCAGGAGTTGAGTACATGCAAGGAGTAATTTCTTCAGATATTGGTGTAACGTTCAAAATTATTTCCTCAGAAGAGGAAAAGTATTATACTGAAGGTTTCGCTTTTGGTGAGGGTCATCAAAAAGTTGATACTGATGATTTCGAGGAACACTCAAAATGGAGAGATCCTTTGAACACCATTATACATGAAACGGCTGAGAGATATAATGCAGAAAAAACAGGTAACAAGGAGTATGGTCCCAACCATGCCGAAGCAAATAGCGTTGAATTTCGAATAACCGGAAAGAGAGAAGCAAATTCTCGGCATATCGGTAATGCATCTGAAGAAAGCGGTATATTTATCAAAAGATTTGATTATGTTGATCGAAGTGGTAATTATCTAAATACACGAGAAATAAGGATTCACTATGGTAGGACTTCACAGAGAGTAGTTTCTAGATTGGTTGGTGGACGTGCCCTTAACAAAAATACTAAAGAAGAGCAAGCTCAAGAAAAGCGATTTAAGTCAGATAAGTAACAAAATTCATATTTAAATAAATCAATGAGTAAATTTTTTTTAATAAATACTTTCATTGCCTTTCTGATAATTTGGAAAGTTGAAATAGCTGCTGCCCAATATCAGTTACCGAATCCGGCGCCTAACAAGAAGGATTCAATTGGGTTAAAGCAGGGTTTTTGGAAGTTTGGTATGCCTTATCATCGGGGAAACAATAGTATGGTTTTATGCGAAGGCTTTTATTATAATAATAAGCACATAGGAGTTTGGAAAAAATTAAGCAGATATGGAAAATTACTTGAAATGGAGGTATACTATGACACTATAGAATTAAAAGCCGAGAGGATTATTTATAATAATGATAATAATATAGTGATAGCCAGAGGTTCAATTTCATCCAGACCTTTTAACGATTCCATTACCGTTTATGATGAATTTGATACAGAAAAATCAGTATTTATTACTAGTGTGATTATGAGACATGGTCATTGGACGTACTATGACGATAATGGAAAATTATATTGTGAAGGAGAATTTGCAGATGATAAACGAGTCGGAGTATGGCGTTATTACAACAAAGATGGAACAATAAGCGAGAAAGAGTTTTGATTTTTTTGTGCCTGCGGTCGGTGTTGTCACCGAACCGCGTGGTTCGGTGGCGACTCTGCGGGGTTGGTATATATTCAACAATGCCGCCAGCCCTAATGTACCCACCGGCTTCGCCTACGATTACTTCCTCAAAGACCACCTGGGCAATATAAGGATGGTGCTTACAGAAGAGCAGAAGCAGGACATCTATCCCGCTGCCACCCTGGAAGGCAGTCTTACCACCGGCGGCAGCCCCAACGCGGCGTTTATTGAAAAAGATTATTATACCATCGACCCATCCAAAGTTGTACCCAAGACCGATGCCACCGGCATAACGGACTATCCCAATCACAATGGTAACCCGCCGGTGAACCCCAATCCCAACAGCAATGTGACCGCCAACAGCGCCAAGCTGTACAAGCTCAATGGCAGCACCAACAAAATCGGGCTGGGCATTACCTTAAAAGTAATGGCGGGGGATAGAATAGATATTTTGGGCAAGAGCTATTACTTCCAGAACAATACCGGCGGCACGGGAGCCAACCTTGCCATCCCCACCCTGGAAATAGTCACCGGCCTGCTGGGTGGACCCACGGGTGGCATAGCCGCTGCCAGCCATGGCGGGGTAACCGCCAGCCAGCTCAACGGCAACAGCAATACCACTACCGGCATCAACACGCTGTTGACGAACCAGACCAGCAATGCGGCAGGAGCGCCCACGGTACCCAAGGCATACATCAACTATATCTTTTTTGACGAACAGTTCAAGGTGGTCGCCAGCAATTTCAGCAAGGTAGGTAGTAACAGTGTTGTTAAAACGCATACGGATTTAACAAATAAAACCGCTACAAAAAACGGATATGTGTATATTTACGTGAGTAACGAGAGTCCCGTTAACGTGTTCTTTGACAATTTACAGGTCATCCATACCCGTGGACAGATACTGGAGGAAACGCATTATTATCCGTTCGGACTCACGATGGCGGGGATAAGCTCCAAAGCATTAGCGTTCGGTAGTCCTGAAAACAAATACAAATACAACGGTAAGGAAGAACAGAGGAAGGAGTTTAGTGATGGTAGCGGGCTGGAGTGGTTGGACTTTGGAGCCAGGATGTATGATGCGCAGATTGGGAGATGGCATGTACAAGACCCGTTACAAGAGGATGAGTATGGAACGGAAGGAGGGTTACATAAAAATAATAAGTGGTTCAGTTTTGATGGAGATGAGTTAGAAGACAATGGTAATATGTCAGAGTTCATAGAGAGAGATTTTATGTACAGTTTACTCATTAATCCTACAAATGCAATAACAGCTGAAAACTCTGCTGTACATTATAACATGAGCCCGTATGCTTATGTACTCAATAATCCGTTAAAGTATATTTATTTGTTTGGGCTTGATACAACAATCAATGGAATTAATTTGACTGATAAAGAGTGGGCAAGTAATGTAACAGTTACCGCAACTCAAAATAGCAATAGTAATCCTTTGAATTCATGGTGGGTAAGAGGGTCTGTTTATGGTGGTGGGGTTTTGTCTGCACCACTACCCAAGAAATGGTTTGGGCCGGTTTTGCCTAACTCTTCTAAACAAACAACAATATTATCGAATACTTTAGGTAAATGGAAAAAGCCAATTAATATAGGAGGTAAAACGCGATTGTATACTCATACATTGAATGGGTCTAAGCGTTATGCAGGTACATGGGGAAGATATTTGGGCCGATGGGGGACTAGAATTGCAGGGCGTGCATTTATCGTTTACACTATGTATGATGCTTCTGTTAATATATTTTTGCCAATGTCAGAGGGAGCTGCAAAGTATCATGAATCTAATAAGCGTTCGGGTAATTGGATGGCGAATTTACCTCATTAAAAAGTAAGAGAATGGAACTATATAAGGCAAATGAAAAGCTATTTAACGAGCTTGTAATGTTTGTGAGAAATCAGATAGGTGTATATGATACACTTATTACGAGGAAAACGTTAATTGAAGATGAGTTGGGTGTGACAGGCGATGACGCAGAAGACTTATTAATTGCTTTTAGCAGAAGGTATAACATTGATATTTCTAATTTCAACTTTACAAAATACTTCTATGATGAGCCGGGAGTTTTTAATCTTCAAAACAGAAAAATAGAGCCGTTAACGGTTGGTCATTTAGAGAAAGCGATAATAGCGGGTCGCTTAGATGAGGAAGTAATAAATAGTTGAAATATAAAGCCCGGCGTTGCCGGGCTTTTGCATTTATGCCTGCGGTCGGTGTTGTCACCGAACCGCGTGGTTCAATGTACCCACGGGCTTCGCCTACGATTACTTCCTTAAAGACCACCTGGGTAATACGAGGATGGTGCTCACCGAAGAGCAGAAAACCGATGCCTATCCGCCCGCCAGTATGGAGACCGCACAGGCAGCCACCGAAGAAACCCTGTATGCCAAACTGCCGGAGACAAGAGTGGACAAGCCGGCAGGCTATCCGACAGACAACTATACGAACCCCAATAACAAAGTAGCCAGGGTAAAGGCTGCTGCCGGCAGCCACAAAATAGGACCTTCCATTACCCTGAAGGTGATGGCAGGCGACAAGGTAAATATCCATGTCAGCAGTTGGTTTAAATTAAACGGCGCTACCCTGGGCACCCCTGTTAACGCGCTTACAGACCTGGTAGCGGCGATGATCAGCAGTGTAGGCGGCGCTGCGGCGCCTGTGCATGGAGGAACAATAGTAAACGATCTGCAAAGCTCCGGTATATTGAGCCCGGAAGCCACCAGCTTTTTAAACTCCCGGAGCTATACCACCGGCAAGCCCAAAGCCTACCTGAACTGGATATTGCTGGATGAGCAGTTTAAGTATGTCAGCACAGGCAGCAATTTTGAGCAGGTAGGAACGGACAATGTATTGAAAGTCCATACAAAACCGGACCTTCCAATCACCAAAAACGGTTATCTTTATGTATATGTTAGCAATGAGATACCTAACATTGACGTGTTCTTTGATAACCTGCAGGTAACACATACCAGGGGACCGATACTGGAGGAAACGCATTATTATCCGTTCGGGCTCACAATGGCTGGGATAAGTAGTAAAGCACTGGCGTTCGGGAACCCTGAGAATAAATACAAATACAACGGCAAGGAAGAACAGCGAAAGGAGTTCAGCGATGGCAGTGGTCTTGAGTGGCTCGATTATGGAGCAAGGATGTATGATAACCAGATAGGACGGTGGCATCAGATTGATCCAATGGCGGGTAAATATAGTAGCATCTCCCCTTATACATATGCTGCAGCTAATCCGATTATTTTTATTGATCCTGACGGGATGTCGCCATATGAATTTGATACAAATTCTCAGGGTTCTAGAAATGCTGAAGAAGAAGAGAGAAGGCGGGAACGTGATGCGTTTTTTAAGTTTAATCTTTGGTTGATGGAGCGGATGCATAGTGAGAATGGAGGGAGTGATAAAGGAAAGGGTAAGAAGAAAGAGGATAAAGCGAGTGATGTTACAAATTCTAATAAGGAGGAATGGGACCTTTCTGCCATGACGGCTTCACTTGCCATGTCTGGAGCTCTTGTAGCGGATGATGTTACCGTAATTGGAGTTGTCGATGATATTGCGATTCCTGTAATAATTATTGGTGGTGTTGTTTATACCGCATATAAGAATGCAGATTTAATTGAAAAATATGCAGGTGAGGTTGCTGGAATATTACAAAAAATTATAGGGCCACCTGGGTTCCAATACTCTCTGAGGGCTTCGGTTGATGGTGAGTATCCTAACGTTAGGGGAGGAACAACATTTTTGAAAGCCGGTGAAGTATGGAAATATGGAGAAACCACACAAGGATTAGGCAGATATACACCTAATGAATTAAAATCGACAGGGTTAGGAGTAATAATGGTTCCAGAAATGGTTGGTAACCAGGTAGAAATAAAAGTTGCTGAAAAAGTGAAAATTTATGGATACTTTTTTGCAAATGGACATCTTCCTCCAGGGAATAAAATTTTTAGATAATTTATGGAATTGAGTTTGGCACAATACATTAGTGAAGACATTACTTCCAAATCTGTCTTGATTACTACTTTTTCAAATGATATGAAGTTTTTCTTTGCAGGTAAAGATTATGGTCCAGGGCTAAAAGAAATTAATATTGGAATAATTTGCGTTAGACCGGAATTTGCTCAATTTTTTCAGCCAGGTAAACCCAAATACACTAAAGAGAAAGAAGTTAGGAAGCGTGATATAACCATTGAAGTTGAAAAAACATTGGAGTATAGAATAGTGATAGATTATGACTCTTTCAAAAAAGCAAACAATGAAGAAGCTAATAAGCTTTTGGCTAAAGGCATAGTAAGTTCCTTGGGTAAAATAGACAAAGTTGATATTGAAGAATTTGATAAAACTCAGTTTAAAATAGATTTGGCACAATACTTTAGAACGAAGGACTTATTAAATGATGAAGAAGACAGTTAAATGGTTTAAA
>JAHBTK010000005.1 GCA_019638625.1 Chitinophagaceae bacterium | reverse complement strand
AGCTAAGTGCGTTAGCAGAACTCTGCGGCAGGCGGAGAATAGTGGTATTAGTTTAATAATTTGTGCCTGCCGATCCCGATAACCCCAACTACACCGACCGGCTGTTGTTCATAGGGCACGAGGAAGGACGGATACGCTTTGATCACAACAACAATACCCTGCACTACGACTATTTTATCAAAGACCACCTGGGCAATATAAGGATGGTGCTTACCGAAGAGCAGAAGCAGGACATCTATCCCGCCGCCACCCTGGAAGGCAGCCCCAACGCGGCGTTTGTTGAAAAAGATTATTATACCATAGACCCATCAAAAGTTGCCCCCAAGACAGATGCCACCGGCATAACGGACTATCCCAACCACAATGGTAACCCGCCGGTAAACCCCAACCCCAACAGCAATGTGACCGCCAACAGCGCCAAACTCTATAAGCTCAATGGCAGCACCAATAAAACCGGACTGGGCATTACCTTAAAAGTAATGGTGGGCGATAGAATAGATATTTTAGGCAAGAGCTACTACTTTCAGAACAATACCGGCGGCACGGGAGCCAACCTTGCCATCCCCCCCCTGGAAATAGTCACCGGCTTACTGGGTGGACCCACGGGCGGCGTAGCCGCTGCCAGCCATGGCGGGGTAACCGCCAGCCAGCTCAACGGCAACAGCAATACCACTACCGGCATCAACACGCTGCTGACCAACCAGACCACCAATGCCGCCGGAGCGCCCACGGTACCCAAGGCATATATCAACTATATCTTTTTCGATGAGCAGTTTAGTGTAGTCGCCAGCGGGTTCAGTAAGGTAGGCAGTAATAGTGTTGTTAAAACGCATACGGATTTAACAAATAAAACCGCTGCCAAAAACGGATATGTGTATATTTACGTGAGCAACGAGAGCCCCGTTAACGTGTTCTTTGACAACCTGCAGGTCATCCATACCCGCGGACAGATATTGGAGGAAACGCATTATTATCCGTTTGGACTTACCATGGCAGGGATATCGTCGAAGGCGTTGAATAATGCACCTACCAACAGGTATAAATACAACGGTAAGGAGTTACAATCCCATGAATTCTCCGATGGCACTGGTTTAGAACTTTATGATTATGGTGCCCGTATGCAAGACCCACAAATAGGAAGATGGTGGGTTCAAGACAAGTTTGCAGAGGTTTATGTTTCCCTAAATCCTTATCAATACGCTGCAAATAATCCTATCAAAATTGTCGATGAAGCAGGTCATCTTTTAAAAGACAAAGATGGCAATATCCTTGCTACAAGCAATGGGAACAAAATTCATGAGAAAACTATAGCTACATCCAGTAGTTCATCAATAGTTTATAGGTACAAGAATATAACTGTTTATACCGATGCTGGTAATCCTGTATCAGCGCAAATGGTAGTGGGATTTGTAAGGAAATCTGTTTCTAACGGAAAGGTAATCAGTACTCCTATTTCGTCTGCTAGTATTAATGGAAATTTAGTTTCATCAAACTCGATTAAGTCCAATTGTTTTGGTTATACCTTTGCAAATGGGCAGGCCATAATCATGGATGGAATTGACAATATCATAAATGATGAATACAATTTTATTGAAAAAAGAACTGGAAATGATGTAAATGAGAGCCTTGAGAATGATGCTGACATTGTGGTTATTTATGGAGGCGATTTTGATGGTGAAAACTTTGAAGATGGTTTTGCTTATCATGTTGGTAAAAAAGATAAGAATAAAAATTGGTCTGATAAGGATAGCTATACTGGTGTAAGGCGAGGACTTAAATCTAGTAAGGATGTTGAAAATTCTCCACTGTCAATTTCAGGAAATAAGGAAAGATTGTTCTTTAGGAAAAAGGACGGCTCAAAGGATAATCCAAATGCTGTCATTAGAATAACTGATCCTGAGGAAATCAAGAAGTTTATTGAACAATTAAAAAGGGAGCAATGAAGCATTCATTATTATTTATTGGGGTATTACTAAGTTCCGGCTGCATTTTTTCGCAAAAAAATACTCAAAGTGATGTTTTTACAATGAGCCCCGATACACTTTTTGTTTCTAAGGAAAAATGCGTTTGCGATTATGATGGGTTTTTTTTGCGAATCAATGAGTCAAAACATTCTTCCCTCGAAAAGGAATGTGGGGATTTTTCCTATGAATTGGTATATACAGCAAGCATTAATCAAAAAATTAATCTTATTGAGGCACTAATGCAATTCGAAAATGACACTTCACTTTCGTGTTCTAAGGTGAAAAGTTATAGTTCAATCAACAAAAAGTATTTAGATAGCATCTATTCTAATCGATATTCATTACAAATTAGTGCTTTGTTTCATATTAATTTGATTTGTTTCGGGGAATACGCTCCATTTAGATATGCACCTTTTCCTGTCTTAATAGATTGCAATGAGAATAAGGAAATAAATTTTGACATACAAAGCATTAAGGAGGTTTTTGAAATCTATAAAGCATGGTTTGATATTGCTAAGAAGTCAAAATTTCGTAACTATACATTTCCTTTATATGATACGAAATATAAATGGAAGCATGGCGACTATTCCAAGGAGATAATATTCAAAGAGCTGCCAGAAATAAAGAGCGACTTCAAATATAGAATTGGGCGACCATTTTGATACAAAATTTTGCTGCCGTTGTTGGGTGTGTCACGAATTAAAGAAATAGGATAGTTCTTTAAATTCCTCGCAGAGTTTCTCCCCCGCGGCTGGCGCAGGTCTGAGGCGATGGCGTTGTGTGTTGGCTGACCTGCTGCCTAAGCATTACTTGTTTCGCTATAATAATAGCCATGCTATTTATGCAATGCCTGTTTAAGAGATTAAGATAAGTAACAGAAAGGCAGCAGGTCTGGCCAAGCACAAGGCAAAGCTACCAAACCTGCGCCAGGGCGAGGTGAGTATCCTAAAACTCCTTTCCTGGATCAGTTAATTAACGAAATGGACAAGCAATAACGATGAAGATTTTAGATGTTTTTTACGTTCTGGGTTAGAGTGGTTGGATTATGGAGCGAGGATGTATGATAACCAGATAGGGAGGTGGCATGTTGTTGATCCTTCTGTTGAAAAATACGAATCAATATCTCCCTATGCATATACATTCAATAATCCAATAAGGTTTGTTGATATAAAAGGGAGAGATCCTGGTGATGTAGTTGTGATGTTTAGTGGTGGTATATACGCTTCAAATACTTGGAATACGGGTACTATGGGCAAAATTGTTAATCAGGTAAAATCACAATATTTAAACGGTGCAGGAGGCGTAGCACAAGCCTTTCCATCCCCATTATGGAATTTAAGGGCGGAAACGGATAATTGGAAACCCATGGGACCAGGCGCAATGCCTCCAACTTTTTTTGATGTAAATGTCAATCCATTTTCTCCTTCAATAAATGAAAAAACGCTGAATAAATTAACCCAGGAGGCATACGAGTACGTACTAAATAATTATAACAAGGATAATGGTAAAGCTGTTGAAGGAGGAAAGGTTGTTCTTGGAGGATTTAGCTTTGGAGGTGTTTTGGTAATGCATTTAGCCCGAAGGTTAGAGAAAGCCGGTATTAGGGTAGATTATATGGTGACATTAGACCCCGCTTTAGGAAAGGGCAGTAAGAATGTCAACAGAACTGTCTCTAACAATGTTGTCCAAAATGATAATGTTTATCAAACAAGTGATGATAATACTGCAGGTTCTTATGGTGCTCCCAATACTCGTCAAGATGGATCATCTTCCGGAATTAATAATATACGAGTAACTATTAATCACAAGGAAGTTGATAATAAGTATAAAGAAGATGTTATAAAATGGGTGCTTTCACAATTAAACAATAGATAATAATGAAAGCTACTTTATATAATATAATCTTATGGATGCTTCGCTTGGTGATAATAGCAGCCTTTATTCCAATTATATTTATGCTGTTAAAACTAAAAACCAATATTGCAGCATTTAAAGGACTACCTCTTTTTCATCAATTTCACCTTGTCTATAGTAGTATAATACTCTTTATTTCTGGATTATTATTATTAATATTTTTTAAAAGAACGGATAAAAAAATAGGAATTGCTTTAATAGTAATTGCTGTATTATGGGAGATGTATATTCTATATACTTTAAATTCTGAACGTTTTTAGTGATAGTCTCAAACAGATAATAATTTGTTTGTTGATCAGTATTGAATAAACATAAAAGCCCGGTACTATTATCGGGCTTTTATATTTTACGAAGCCACGCTAAGCGCATTATTTCTACATTATCTAACAATATGGGGTGATTCACATATTGCCAAAATTGCCACGGGCAGACGCTGCGGAGAACCTTCAGTCTGTGGAGAAGAAAATGCTGATTTATGTTTGATGCTGTTACGAAAGGTTACAGGCAACCTCTCTTTGGATAAAAGCCGGAGAAAGAAAAATTAAGTACTCCGGCTTTTTTAATCAATCCTTTATCATAACAATATTACGTATATCCACCCAGAAAAACCAGAAAGAATCCAATAATATCCGGCAGTAATAATAAACTATTATACATCACTAGATAAGACTGCTTAGCACTGCCTACATATATCCTTTCATCTCCTGGTGGTATTGCGCTGCAATGGCGGACGCTTCTGTAGCAAAGTTTTCCTTTTCTCCGGCGAATATGATAGCACGGGAAACATTCACCAGTATACCGACATTTCCGTTCATGGCTTTTTCAGAAATCTCTTTCAGGCTTCCGCCCTGCGCACCTACACCCGGTACCAGCAAAAAATGATCCGGGATAATGCTCCGGATATTCGTGAATTCCTCTGCCCGGGTGGCGCCTACTACAAACATCAGGTTGCTTGCGCTGCCCCAATTGGCTACCGTTCGTAAAACTTTTTCATACAACCTTTCATTTCCTGTCGGCAGGAGTTCAAAGTCCCTGGCGCCGCTGTTGGAAGTCAGCCCGAGCACGATCGTACATTTATCCCTGTATTCCAGGAAAGGCTTCACGCTGTCAGCGCCCATATAGGGAGCCACGGTTACCGCATCAAAATTCAGGGTTTCGAAGAATGCTTTGGCATATTGCGAAGAGGTGTTGCCTATATCTCCCCGTTTAGCATCCGCGATGGTAAAATGCGTATCGGGGATGTAGTTCACTGTTTTTTCCAGTGTCTCCCAGCCCTTCACTCCCTGGCTTTCATAAAAAGCGGTATTGATTTTATAGCTCACGCAAAATGGCAGGGTAGCAGCAATGATCTGTTTATTGAACTCAAATACCGGGTCGGGCCGGGAAAGCAGGTGTGCGGGAATTTTTGTGATATCAGAATCGAGTCCCACACATAAATAAGATTGCTTGCTGCGAATCGCTTCAGTCAGTTGCTGTATTGTCATAAAATTTTACATGTGTTTGCGTTCCGGTACTTTTTTATTTTTCCTGCAATAGCTATAGCACGGGAAAACCCGTTTTACCCCGGTTGTTCTATAATCTGTCATACCACTATCTCTACCACTTTTGTAGGCTCGATATTGGCGTTTCGCATAGCAATATTGCGTGCGGTATGTCCGGCGAAATCCCAGAACGCTTTTTGAGTAATAGCGTCATCACTCATCATGATGGGAACCCCTATATCTCCTCCTTCGCGTATACCCTGTACGAGGGGTATCTGTCCCAAAAAGGGAATTTCAAAATCTTCCGCCATACGTTTACCGCCTTCCTTTCCAAAAATATAATATTTGTTTTCCGGCAGTTCCGCGGGGGTAAACCAGCTCATATTTTCTACAATACCTATCACCGGCACTTTTATCTGCGCCTGCCCAAACATGGCAATGGCTTTTTTGGCATCCGCCAATGCTACCGGCTGTGGGGTAGTGACTATTATTGCCCCGGTTACCGGTACCGTTTGCACAATAGTGAGGTGGATATCGCCGGTTCCGGGCGGCATATCAATTACCAGGTAGTCAAGATCGCCCCAGGCAACGTCGGTAATAAACTGGCGGATAGCGCTGCTTGCCATTGGTCCGCGCCAAACCACCGCCTGTTTCTCATCTACCAGTAAGCCAATGCTCATCAGCTTGATGCCGAACCTTTCCAGGGGCAGGATCATACCCTTACCATTCACATCCTGCATCAGTGGCCGCTCGCCTCTTACGCCAAACATTATAGGTACACTGGGGCCATATATGTCGGCATCCATCAGTCCCACCGACGCGCCACCCTCAGATAAAGCCAGCGCCAGGTTGGCTGCCACGGTAGATTTTCCCACACCGCCTTTGCCGCTTACTACCGCTATGATATTTTTTACTCCCGGTAACACTGATTTGCTGTCTCTGCGATTACTGTTTGTGTTAGCCGTGAACTTTACAGTAACATCCGCGTTTTTATCAACCAGTAAATGAATGGCATTGACACATGCGTTTTTTATTACATCTTTCAGCGGGCAGGCGGGTGTAGTGAGTACTACGGTAAATGCAACACTATCTCCCTCAATTACAATATCTTTAATCATATTCAGCGTAACCAGGTCTTTACCAAGATCCGGCTCTATTACATTGCCCAGCGCTTTTAATACATCATTCTCTGTCATGTCCCGAACTTTTTGTTAAAAAGACTATATGCCCGGCAAAGTTAACCCCATAAATCCTTACTTTGTTTTTTCATTTGTTCAAAGTATTATTGCAAAACCAACAACCTGAGTGGATGAAGCATTTACTACGATATATTTTAATTTTTTTTGTTGTTTCACCCTTTGCTGCCAATGCCCAGTTTGAATCGCTTAAAGATTCGGTGGTAATGCTTTACGGAATTGTAATGACCCACGACAGCCTGAAAGGTATACCGGATGTGAGTGTAATGATCAAGGGACAAAACCGGGGTACCAAAACGAATATGCAGGGTGTTTTCTCCATCGTGGTGCTAAAAGGTGATGAAATTGAATTTTCGCATGTTTCTTACCGGAAAGAATCGGACCTGATACCGGCAGAACTGGAGGGTAACCAGTTCAGCATGGTGAAATTATTATCGGCCGATACGGTGTACCTGCCCGTTATGGTCATTAAACCCCGCCCCACTCGGGAACAATTTGAAAGGGATTTTGTGAATACCAATGTACCGGATGACGATATTGAAATCGCCCGCCAGAATACCAATGAAGCGGTGCGAACCGCGTTGATGCGATCCATGCCGCGGGACGGGGGAGAAGCAACCAACTACGCGTTGAGCAAGAACGCCCGTTCCTATTATTACTCAGGACAGGCGCCTCCCATGAATATTTTTAATCCTTTTGCCTGGAACGAATTTGTGAAGGCGTGGAAAAGAGGGGATTTTAAGAAGAAGTGATTTGTTCTCTGTCTTATGTCCTGTAACCTGCATCCAGAATTTTCACACTATGATCAAAAATATTACAGTCATAGGCGCCGGTACGATGGGTAACGGCATTGCCCATGTGTTTGCTCAATTTGGTTTTTCGGTCACCCTGGTTGATATCGCAAAAGAGCCATTGGAAAAAGCCCTGGCGACCATCGCTAAAAATATTGACCGCCAGGTTGCGAAGGGTATTGTAAGCGCCGATGATAAACAGCAGACACTTGACCGTATAACCACCAATACTTCCATAGAAGAAGGGGTTAAGAAGGCTGACCTGGTGGTGGAAGCGGCCACTGAAAATACAGAACTGAAGCTGAAAATATTCAAACAGGCGGATGCGGCGGCGCCTGCCGGCTGCCTGCTGGCAACCAATACCTCTTCCATATCCGTTACCCGTATAGCCGCGGTTACAAAAAGACCGGAGCTGGTGATAGGCATGCATTTTATGAATCCCGTGCCGGTGATGAAACTGGTGGAGATTATCAACGGTTATAGCACTTCTGAAGAAACCACACAAACCATTATCAGCCTGAGCAAACAGTTGGATAAGATACCCTGCGTGGTAAACGATTATCCTGGTTTTACAGCCAACCGCATACTGATGCCCATGATCAATGAAGCTATTTACAGCCTGTATGAGGGTGTGGCCGGTGTAGCGGAAATTGATACAGTGATGAAGCTGGGAATGGCGCATCCCATGGGACCGCTGCAACTGGCTGATTTTATAGGGCTGGATGTTTGCCTGAATATCCTGCGGGTGCTGCAGGAGGGATTCGGCAACCCCAAATATGCTCCCTGTCCGCTGCTGGTGAATATGGTAACTGCCGGAAAACGGGGTGTGAAATCGGGAGAAGGTTTTTACACTTACACCGCCGGTAGCAAAGAACTGGTCGTTAGCAGTCAGTTTTTATAAATGGCAGTGCGATCCCAAATACCCTCTTGTTTGCATGGATAAAAAAAGCAAACAACTTCCCGAATACAGCCGTCCCCCATTAAGGCCAGACCTGGCAAACTTGAAAAGCACAACTATGAATATAAGTATAAAGGAACCTGTAATATCCTGGGGGGCAGGAGTGCAAAAAGTTATACAGATCATTTACCCGTATTGTTTTTCACCACGGTAATATCGTCGATAAAAACAGCTCCCTTGCCTGTATTGGTAAACGAAACCCTTACTGTTTTCATATTGTTTTCATGCGCGTTGCCTGTTTTAAATGACAGCTCATGTGCTGAAAATAAAGAAGAGACTTCAGCAGTTTGCAGCGTATTATCTTCAAACCCTCCTGATACCGGCGTAATATTATTGATCTCCGCTTCAACACTGCCTTCTCCTTTTACCCAATAGGTAAGCCGGTAATCCTGTGAATGATCAAGATAAACATATTGATATAAGGTCTGCCCCGGTTCAAGGGCAAATCCGCTATTACCCGATCTTTTAGCGGCAGGACTGACTACAGCCGTTCCTTCCCACGGCAGGATATCGTTGCTGTATTCAGCTCCACCATTGGGTAATTCGTTGTCGCCCTCCAACGGCCATTGATAGCCGCGGATATAGTCTACTTCCATATTCACAGTACCGCCCCCGCCATAGCTGCCTAAAAGCACATTCATAAAATGGTCGGGCGCATATATCTTATTTTTATCAGCATATTCTTTGATCAGATTTCCATTGATATAATGCTTAATGGAAGTGGGCGTCCAGAGCATACCGTGCACCACCCAATTATCTATATGCTTATATCCTTCTGCAATATGGGTAGCCAGGTTACGCTGGAACCTCCCATTGGTATCGACGTGACCATGCAGCACAAACTGCGCATTCAGGTATTCGAATACATCTATTTCAAATACCTGTCCTTTCGGACGGATGCCTTCCACTCCGTCCAGTACCGTTCCCTTTTCAAGATAGTACTTCAGGTCCGGCCCCGGCGAATCAAACCAGAAAGCCGTATTCAATCCGCGTGGCTTACCCGTGCTGCTTCTTTTTACACGCACTTCAAAATAACCGCCGCGGCTGTTATCCAGCAGGTTCTCGTTTTTTCCCCAATCGTAGGTTTGAATAGATGATATCTTTTTCCTGTTCTTTATATCGTACACTTCTGCCGGCAGCGTATCATTGGTAAAGAGGTTGATGGTTTTTCCATTAAGTATATAAGCCGGCTGGGGAAGGCTGTCTGCCTTCATCTTACTGAAATTGATCTTATAGAGATAATCAATAGAAGAATAATAATTGGTAGACCATTTATTGCGGTTCAATAATTCATCATTGAACTCATCATGCCAAAACAGCTTCATGCCCCGGGGTACCGCTGCTGAGCTGGGTATATCCAATTGATCGGCTTCATTGGGATTAAGTGTCCACTGCCTGGTAGTAACTGCTTCTCCGTATGCTACATTATTTTTGGTATGTGCGCTCTTCGATTCCACCCATACGAAATATTTTTGCTGCGGCTGCACGTCCTGTATATAATAACGGGTGGTGTTTGCATCTACAACTGCCCTAGGCCTGGCAGGTTTTTTATTCTTTGTTGACCAGTAAATATTATATCCTTTTTCACCCGAAGCATTATTATTCCATTCCAACCTTATCCACGACCGGGTGCCTAATATCTTTAAACCCGAAGAAGTTTCATCTGCCTGCGCAAAAGTTCTCGCTACAGGCATAAAAAATACCAGTAAAACACAAAACAGGATCATACCGGCTGCGGATAGTCGTTTCATACTTTCTTATTTCGGGAGAATAATGATTAAAAAGAGGTTGGTGATGCTTTTAAAAAGAAGGCCCTGCAAGAAGCAAGGCCCGCTTTTTAACTGCATATGAAAAGTTACTGATACCCCTGGTTTTGTTGTATCACCCCATTGCTTTGTGTAACTACTGACCGCGGCAGGGGCAACAACACCTTGTAAGGCTCCGCGGTAGTAGAGCCATCGTCTATAGCACGTTGTATGAACTTTCCCCAACGGATCAGATCGTCTCTCCGCCAGCCTTCTCCCCACAGCTCAAAGAATCTTTCATCCTGGATCTTTTCCAGAAATGCTGTTTTGGATAACCCGCCTGGAAGGGCCGGAAGACCGGCCCTTTCCCTTACTTCATTAATGTTATTATACGCCGCGCTGTTAGGACCGTTATTGGCTTCATTGATACTTTCTGCCAGCATCAGCAATACGTCTGCATACCTGTAAATAGGAAAGTCAACACCGCTGTTTTGGGAATTGGCGCGTGAAGGATCGGGCGAGAATTTCATGGGCACTGCGCCCATGTCGCCGCCTGTTCTTGCATTCCTGTATATAACGTTACCACCGGCATCTTTGCCAACAGGATAAGATTCCAGCAACACCTTTAATCTTTTATCGGCAGCCGCAAACTTATCGTAACTGCTCCACCGCATTTTATAGCCGCCCCACGCTGTGAGCGGAATACCCGACGGATCAACATAATCTGCCGGCAACGCATGCGCCAGCCACATGTTCGTGTATTGATCGCCACCCGTAGGAGTGCACACAACCGCCAGGATCATCTCAGAAGAATTTCCACCTTTACTTGTCATACTGAAATTATCTTCATAGTTCGCCAGCAGCGAATACCCAAGGGTTTTGATCTCTTCGCCGGTGGTAACTGCTTTTGCCCAGTTTTTTTCGTGCATGTATAATTTCATCAAACCGGTCAGCGCTGCGGCTTTTGTAAACCGCCCGTAATCCTCTCCCGTAAATTTGGCAGGCAATGCTGCCGCCGCGTCCTGGTAATCTTTCTCTATTTGCGTCGCTACTTCCGCGGCAGTAGGTCTTGGTGTATAGGGCGCTTCGGGGTTCGCGGCTATAGCGGGATCGGTAACAATAGTGATCGGCCCATAGTTGAAATACAACAACTGCGCATAATGGCCCCGCAATGCTTTCAACTCACCTATGTACCTGTTCTTCAGATCATCGCTCATCGTAATTTGCTGTATCCCGTCAATCGCTATGGTGATCCTTGAAATATAGGGCATATAACGGGTATAGTTATGCGTAACCCAGTCAAAATCCGGGGTAAAGGTCAGGTTATTCATTATGGGCCAGTTGCCACCCCAGGCGCAAACGCCTTCGTCGGTGGTTTGCATAGCCTGCACCCGCCAACTGTATGTGCCTGCATCCCAGCCACCCTGCCAGTCGCTTCCCCCGGCCAATCCTGTGTAGGCAGCGTTCACAGCGGCAACTGCTCCTTCGGGTGTATTTACCACGGAAGAGAGGTCTCCGTAGCTTTTATATTCAAGTCCTTTTTCGCAGGAACTCATGATCAGTATACCTGCAAGTAAGCAGGTAAGCGTCAAAGCTGTTTTACCTGTTTTAAGTTTACAAGTTTTCATACTTTATATAAGTTTAATATTTTTAAAAAGATGCGTTTATCCCGAATACATAACTCTTCACCAGCGGATAAAAGTTATCCCTGTTCAATTCCGGATCAAGTCCCGGGTAGTTAGTAATGGTAAACGGATTCTGAACATCAAATGAAACTCTTATACCGGTGAATATTCTCTGCCTTTCAAATAATGTTTTTGGTAAGCTATATCCTAATGTTATATTCCTGCAACGAAGGAAAGAGGCATCTGTCAGCCAGTAATCTGACCCGTTTTGATAGCCGGTATACCTGGCATCAGACAGGGAAGTCGGAAAATCCCCGTTGGGATTTTGAAAGCTCCACCGTGTAGAAGAAACGGGCATTGCATTAAACCCAAAGGAGTTTGTAGTGCTTTCTGTTGCCCGGCCATTAAAATAAGGCGACCATTTCTTTTGTACCAGTCCGGACATAAAGATGGAAAGATCAAAGTTCCTGAACGCAAACTGGTTGCCTATACCAAAGTTGAATTTAGGATCCCCATTGGCGATATAAGTGATATCGGCTGCTGTAATAGCCCCGTCGGGCGCTGTTAAATTGCCCGAAGCATCATAACCATGTATATCTTTCAGGATAATACCGCCCGGTAACATATCAGGCATATGAGCCGGTGTCTTTCCCGCCTCGCCTTTATAAAGGCCCATGGATTCTATGCCGAATATCGGGTTGAACAACGCTTTTCTGCCGGTTGCCACCTCGTACTTATCTAAAACTGCCAATGCTTCGGGAGACCTCTCAGCCCAATAATTCAGGTAGTGTGAGAAATTAACATTGGTCGACCAGGTAAATCCGCCTGGTGTTTTTGAAATAATGTTCCTGGATTGCAAAGCGATCTCATATCCGGTAGACTTCGTTTTGCCGGCATTCCTGTAAACGCCGTTGATGATAAAGCCGGAGGGATAAGGTACAAATGAGATCAGGTTCCTGATTGTTTTATTGAAATAATCCAATGAACCGGAAAGCCTGTTATTGAATAAAGCGAAGTCTAATCCTATATTCAGCTCTCCCGCGGTTTCCCATGTTAGTTTGTCGTTTGCATCTCTCGTTAACACCAGCCCGGAATTAACATTACCTGTTCCAAAGTATGGACTTTGGGCTGTACCATATAATTTGAAAGCAGAAGAACCAAAATCGCTGTTCCCGGTTTCTCCATAGCCAACCCGCAATTTCAGGTATGAAAGGGAATTAAATGATTGTAAAAAGTTTTCGTCTGAAAGCACCCATCCTGCGGATATGCCCGGGAAGTATCCCCATTTTTTATTAGCGGCAAAAACAGAAGAACCATCTCTTCTAAGGGAAGCCTGAAGCGTAATATTACCGTTGTAGGTATAAATGGCTCTTGCGAAGTAAGAAGCCCAGGTGGTTTGCTCTCTGCTGGAACCTACCGCTGGTCTTGCTGCCTGGCCAGACTGTAAACTATAATACGAGGTGATGTCGGAAAGAAAGTTCTGATTAGAAGCATTAAAGCCTTCCCAGTCTGTTCTTTGGTAGTTATACCCCGCAACAGCACTGATCGAATGCTTTAAAGCAATATCCTTTTCATACGATAAGGTATACTCCAGTAATTTGGATTTAGCCTCCGATTCAGAGATGCTGGCGGCTCCATTGGCCTGTGCACCATAATAAAAAGTCCTCGGGAAATAAGTGGACCGTTTGGACGAAGACTGGTCATAGCTGAATTTTGCCCTTGCTTTAAGCCCGGAAATGATCTTCCATTCTCCATAGGCGCTGCTTAAAGAACGGTTGGATACCGTTTTATCAGTAACAGTGGCATACGATAACGGATTAGGGATATTGGGATAATAAGGACTTAGCGGGTAAGATCCGTCAGGGTTTTGCAAGGCGATGTTAGGCGCCCAATAAATAGCCGCGGTAACAATACCCCCGTTTTCATTTACACCACCCGTAATGGTATTGTCAGCATTTGAATTGGAAAGCACCACGCTTGCACCGATCTTTATTTTATCGGAAACCACCTGGTCAATATTGATTCGTCCGTTATAGCGCTTATAGCCTGTGCCTATGATCACACCTTTCTGATCATAATAATTGCCTGAAGCATAGTAAGTGGTCTTGCCATTCCCTCCCGACAGAGACAGGTTGTGCTGCTGCGTATAGCCCGAACGGGTAATGGCATCAGTGGCCGTCTTATCACTGTTGGTGGCGGCATCAATTTGCGCCTGTGTATAAACAGGAGTATAGGGCGTTACTGTGCCCGCATCCACGTTTCCATAATAAGGCGCGATTTTATTATCCCTGTACCACATTTCTTCACGAAGCAGGTTGCGTTGGATCATATAATCCCTGGCCCCATATACAGGATACATTTTGTCTACTTTTTGGGCGCCATAGCTACCTGTATATTCAACCCTTGCTTCCCCCGCACTTCCTTTTTTGGTAGTGATCAATACAACACCGGCGCCCGCCCTGGCTCCATAAATAGAAGCGGCGCTGGCATCTTTCAGCACTTCTATGGAAGCAATATCATTGGGATTAATAAAGTTCAAAGGCGATTTGTCCACACCTCCGCTGCCATACTTGGAACTGCCTAATGATCCTCCTATACCAGGTTGACCTGCGGCATCGTTTACCGGCACACCATCTATTACATATAAAACACCTGCATTGGCTGCTGACGGGTTACTACGTATCTGAACCCTCACACCTGCTCCCGGCTGACCGGTTGGCTGTATTACCTGGATACCGGCAGCCTTACCCTGCAAAGCCTGTTGAAAGTTAGAACTGACACTGGTGTTGAGATCCTTTCCTTTTACGCTGGCTACAGCGCCGGTAAGGTTCTTTTGCTTAACACTACCATACCCTATCACTACTATTTCATCTACCGCAGCTATTGCCCGTTTTAAGGTAACAGTGCCCAGGTTTGGTCCAACAGGTAATTCTACATTTTCATACCCGACAAAAGAGATCACCACTGTTCCCTGGTTATTGGAAAGAGACAATACAAAATTCCCATCCGCATCAGTGGATGTGCCGGTGGCGGCATTCTTCAGTTTTACACTGGCTCCGGGTAGCGGAGCTCCGTTTTCGTCCAACACCTTTCCCCGTACTTCAATCGGGGGTGGAGTATCCTGGTGCTGCTGCCTGCCTTCGTATGCAGATTTTGCTTTTATCACAATTGTTTTCTCTACAATCAGGTAATCCAACGGGAGATCGGCAAGGCATTTATTCAGCGCTTCCTGCAGAGAAGCATTCTTCAGCTCAACACTGATCTTTTTGGTGTCTCTTATTGTTTGATTTTCGTACCAGAAATAATAGCCGGTCTGCTTCTCAATTTTTTTGAAGACAGATTCCAGCCTCACGTTTCTCTCGGAAATAGATACCGATTGAGAGAAACCCGTAGCGCTTACCTCAAGCATTGTTACAGTAAGTAGAATGATCGTTAGTTTCATTACTAACAGCACCCCGCGTAACCTATCGGGGCAGGTTTTGGTGATGGAAGTTCTCAGATATTGAAAAAAACTCCCGATAGCAATCAAATGCATAACTTTGGTTGTTTGGGTTTAAAAAATAACAATTCGCGTTGTTTGTTCATAAGCCCATTTATTTACCGGGTTCCGGGCCAACGGAATCCGGTTTCTTTTTTAGGGCTGAAGCAGTTCATTCAATCAGGTATTCATTGGCATATTATTTTTTGTATAAGATTGGAGAATTATTGTTGATCCGGCAGTTGTTATCAGGGTTTCACCATAATTGTTTTTCCTTCTATGCTGAAATTAATATTACTCTGTTCCAGTATCCGGAGAACATTAGACAAATTGGTATTACGGGTGATCTTTCCTGAGAATTCCCGTGTCGGGATATTTCCTTCATAAATGATCTCCAGGTCGTACCACCTTCCGATCTGCCTCATAATGGCCTTGATATCGGCCCGGTTAAAATCAAACAAACCGTTTTTCCATGCCATGACTACTTCCAGGTCAATGTCGTTTGTAATGCTCAATGCGTCTGTATTATTTACTGACGCCTGCTGCCCCGGCCGCAACTTTACCCCCGGGGCTTCGCTACCTGCCGATGTTACTATCACGCTGCCTTCCAGCAGGGTGACTTTCATATCAGATTCATCCTCATAGGTATTTACATTGAAATACGTACCCAGCACCTCTATCCGCATTTCATCTTTTTCTACCACAAAGGGCTGAAATTTTCCCTGTTTTGCGGGATCGGATACTTTGGCTACTTCAAAATATACTTCACCGGTTATTGATACTCTTCGTTCATTACCGGTAAAAGCAGTCGGATAACGAATGGAAGAAGCTGCATTGAGCCACACTTTGGTACCATCCGGCAATATCAGCTTATATTGCCCCCCCCTGGGGGTTTGCATGGTGTTATAGAGTATATCGGTGGTTTTGCTTCCGTCCGTTTTGTATAATATCTGTCCTTCCTGTAGCTTGACTATTTGGGTAGGTCCCTGGTTGGCTATTTCACCATTCCCCGTGCTGTCAAGCAGCACACTCCTACCATCAGCAAGGATCAAAGTGGCTGTATTTTTTCCCGGGGCAGCGTCGTTCTGCAAGGGGGCTGGTTTCCCCGGCTGCATTTGTGTGATCGGGTCTGTATTTTTCTTGCCGGTATATAACCAGACGCCTGAAAGAATGCTCAGCAAAAAGATCGAGGCTGCTGCCCATATCCACCGCCTTCGTTGTGCAGGTATACTGGGAACCGGGGCGGCCGTATTCATATATCCTTTATCCTGCAATAGTTGTCTGAAGGTCAAAGATTCAACTGCCGGATCCGTGAGCTCTGAGCAGAGTAACTCATACAATTGCTTTGCCTTTTCGGCTGCCTCTTTCAGCGCAGGATCGAGTGCCATCTGTTTTTCCCAATGCAGCTTTTCCGCCTCATCTCCCCGGCAATACTGCAGAAATGAATCGTCTGTTAGCAACTCATCGATACGCTTTGGCTCATTTTTATCCATATTGTCAGGGAAATTTTATGTCCCTACTAATGAGAAGCGGAGAACGAGCCTTTTTTCCCAAAGAAAAATTGATTTTTTTTTAAATAACGCAAACGATTGTGTGCTTTTTTTACAGAAAAGAAGAAAATAACAGAGAAATGCTGAAAAGTAGTCCCCGGAGTTCTGTTTCCAGCACCCTTAATGCATTATAAATGGTATTGTAGGCCGTTTTGACACTGATTCCGGTAACAGTCTCAATCTGCCGGTAATTCAGGTTTTGAAAATATTTCAGTTGGATCAGTTCCTTTTGTCTTTCGGTCAACTTTGCCAGGGCCAACTGTATTTTCGTCCTGATATCATCTGATTGTTGTATGGCTACCAACATTTCCTCATAGGAAGTCTCGGCGTCATCATACGCGCTTGCTTCGTCGATGGGTACCATTTTGTCAATAGCATACGGCAGACAGAAAACTTTTCTCCTGATACAGGCAAAGAGATATGCTTTTACGTTTTTTACCGGCTTCAGGTTTTTATGCTGTTCAGCCAGGTGGAGAAAAACATCATTAATAGCGTCTTTGGCTGTATGCAGGCTACCGCATAACCGGATCCCATAGCTCAATAAATCGTTATAATAATACTCATATAGCGCAAGCATGGCATCACTGTTGCCTTTGGTCATGTTCTCCCATAAACCGGTTATGTCTGCAGCACTATTCTTCAATCTTTAGTCTTTAGTCTTTCCCTGGATCCACAAACTCAAATTTTGCAAAGGCCTGCAAAAACGACTGACACTACCGAATACCTGCCTTTGGCAGGTTGGTATATACCACTGTAACACTCGAAATAGTTTTTGTACTATTTCTCGTTAACATGGGTATAAAGGCTAATGCCCGAACATTCTATTCTCGCAAATCCTTGCTAAGTCGGAGTTACCGGAATGCAACTCACCAATCCCAACGCACTGTGCAGTAGAAAAATCGCTACCACAAAATCCCGAATCAACGGCAAGCTAAAATAAATTTCGTACTAATATTAAGGAAAACAAAACTTTCTGGTTATCAGAAGCTGAATGTCGCGTTAAATCAGTCTCCTGCCTGACACCCTAACCCAATCATATACCTGCATATCCTGTCATTTTCAAAATTTACAGGCACCCGCTATAAAAAATTTGGGATGACATAACCAGGGAGCGTTGGAAGATGGATGTTGTTTTTCATGAAGTTTATTACTGGTACAGGGCTGCAGTTGTTCAACACCAGTCTTAATGGACATAATGTTTTTGTATAAAAGAGTATACAGGGCTCTGCATACGCTCTTATCAACAGCAAAGTAATACTCATCAAAATACATCCGCATGTTCCATAAGCTGCTCTGTTTAACCGCTTTCTTTGTAATGGCCGAAAAACAAATACTTTTTGCCCAGACCGGGAGCGCTGCAGAGCCGGTGCGGTATATTGGCGGGGTGACCATTGATCCCAGCGTTCATGAAGGTCGGCTTCGCTGGGCCATCGGCGCGGAGAGCGTGCAGGTCATGCGGGCCAACCGCTCCCATACCGATATCGCCACAGATTCGGGATGGACCTACAATCATGCGCCTTTTCTCGCCTACTGGAACAATACTTTTTACTACCAGTATCTCAGCAACCCGGTGGATGAACATATTACCCCGGGGCAAACCTTACTGGTGACATCAAAGGATGGAAAAAACTGGGATACGCCGCAGATCGTTTTTCCGCCCTACCAGGCGCCGGAAGGAGTGCAGATACCAGCGGGTTATGACGGCTATATGATGCACCAGCGTATGGGTTTTTATGTAGCGCCCAACGGGCGGCTGCTTGCACTTGCTTTCTACGGGCACACCGAGAACCCTTTTCAGAAAGGTGGTATCGGAAGGGTGGTGCGGGAAATTTATAAGGATGGCAAATGGGGTCCTGTTTATTTTATACGATACGAAACACATGCCAACTGGAATGAAAGTAACACCAGCTACCCGTATTATACACGCTCTAAAGACACCGGTTTTGTAAACGCCTGCAACGCGTTGTTGAACGACCGGCTAAAAACATTGCAATGGAAAGATGAAGACAATGAAAATGAACCGATGTTCAGGGATAATATCGCCGATGACCGCCTGTCCGCCTTTTCTTATTTCCGCCGTAAGGACGGTAAAATAGTCGGGCTTTGGAAAAAGTCGAAAGTAGCGCTGTCAGACGATGAAGGCAGGACCTTTACAGAGCCTGTAAAAGCCCCGACATTGCTGATGTCCGGAGGCAAGAACTGGGGGCAGAATACCGACGACGGGCGGATAGCGATGGTGTACAACCCCATTGAGTCATCCGAATACCGTTATCCGCTGATAACCGTTACCAGCAATGACGGGATCATATTCAACGATATGTTGCTGGTGCAGGGGGAAGTGCCGCCACGGCGGTTCTATGGCAGGTGGAAGGATTTTGGTCCCTGCTATACCCGGGGCATTATAGAAGGCAACGGAAATCCGCCGGGCAATGATATGTGGCTGGTGTACAGCATGAACAAGGAAGATATGTGGATCAGTCGCATACCCGTACCTGTCAGGTATAGCGTATCCGGCCCGGTATATGATGATTTCAACAGCCTGACTCCGGGGGGCGCCATTTCCGAGTGGATCACCTATTCCCCTAAATGGTCGCCGGTATCAGTGGCTGCTTTTCCGTCTGCGTCCAACAAAAGCCTTTGCCTGCAGGATGAAGACCCTTACGATTATGCAAGGGCTATAAGGGTATTCCGGGAAACAACGGATGCCGAAATTGAATTCAAAGTATATCCCGGTCAGCATCATACAGGTGAACTGTCCATAGATATTACCGACCGGTATGGTAACCGACCGGTAAGGCTTCACTTTAATGATAAAGGAAAGATAGCGGTTGATAACGGGAGCGAACTGAAACCACTGGGAAGCTACACCTCGAAACGCTGGTACACCATCCGCCTGAAAATACATGCCGCGGTAAACGGTCGTTTCAGTCTGTACCTGGATGAAAAAGAGGTGTTGAAAGACGCGCTGCTCGCGGAAGCGGTTACTTCTGTAGAAAGAATTTCCTTCCGTACAGGCCCCTACAGGGATCTCCCATCCCGTACGACGCCCAATGAAACCCCGGAGCCACCGCTGCCGGGAGCAGACAAGAAAGTCCCCAGAGCCGTATTCTATATTGATGATGTAAGACTTTCAGGAAACTGAGGCTGGTATTGATCCAGGCTAAATGGAATATAGACCTACTGCACCTTAAATAGCCTGTGTGACGGATACAGGATACAGAATGTGTGAAAAACAGAGGGACTGACTAAAAAGCTTGTTGAAGTATCATTCCTAACCCCGGCTCGGGGCCCGGCTGGATGGTCTCTGCCAATTTCGCATTCATTCGTTTTGCAGATGTCCTGTTATGGAGGGCCGAAGTGGCGGCAGAAGAAAATGACCTGGTAACCGCTGCGGAGTATGTAAACCAGGTACGTAATCGGTCAAAGAATGGATGCGTTGTGCGCTTTGATGATGGTACTCCGGCCGCTAATTATAAGGTAGAACCTTATCCCAGCTTCGCTGATCAGGAATATGCACGAAAAGCGATTCGTTTTGAACGCCGGATCGAACTGGCGCTGGAAGGCGACCGCTTCTATGACCTGGTGCGGTGGGGCATTGCAGGTGATATCCTCAATACCTATGTCGCCTCAGAAAAAAGGTTTCGCTCGTACCTGAACGGGGTCAGTTTCACGAAAGGGAAAAATGAATATATGCCGATTCCCCAGACCCAGATAAATAACGGTTCAATTGACGGCGTCCCTGTTTTACAGCAGAACCCGGGATATTGAGTGTCTTGAGAGCATGTTAGATATCAAATTAGTTCTTTGAGCAGCTTTCAAACTGGCTTTTAGCTGCTGCAATTAAGAGTTTCGGTAATGAGCATCAAAGGATGTGAGCCGGGTCCCTGATGCTCATACCGAAGCTATGCTGGAATTTATCCTGGCTGAAAAACTGGTCGAAAAGAAACAATTTTTAAACGACATTACGAGCCGGCAATGGTTAAAACAGCGGAATGATCCTGATCTTCGCCAACAGAAATATTGTTCCTTTATGAAACTTTTATATTCAAGACCGTATCTTCTTTTCATACTGCTTGCATCTTCTGTATTGCTGAAAGTGAATGCTCAGCAGCATGATACTATTTATTTACCCGATCCGCTGATCACTGAAGCATACTACAAGGCTGCTCATCAAAACGTTCTGGCGGCCGTTAACCCTTCTGTTTTTAACGGGTACTTTTCAGTATGCGCCGATGGAAAAGGGTTTGGTTACGGCAACACTTATCCTTCTCTCGACGGGCATCAAATGAGTGATGCTTTGTTATGGCTGGGACAGATCAACACCGTAAAAGCGAATTGGGAGTATGTAAAGTCTTTTCAAAAACCGGATGGAAGACTTCCAATAGCCATACTTCCTGCTGAAGCAGGAAAAAAGATCGGGCCTGCCGGTTTTACATCTGAAGTTGATATCAATGGCGGTTTGTATACACACTGGGTACCTAAAGACCCGTTGAGGGCATTGGCAGGCACTACTTATATTCAGAATGCAGATGTGATCTTTCGCTTCACCTTTGACAAACAATGGCTGAAGGAACAACTGCCTTCCATAAACCTTACCGCTGATTATCTTGCTTCTCTCATTTCCTCCGAAGGTGCTGTTGGCGGCGCCGGATATTATTTGGAACGTCCTACACGTGTTGAGTACGATGGAGTATCGCAGGGGCATGTAGTGGATGCTTTCAGGCGGCTTGCCTTATTAAATAGTGTAGCCGGCGACGAAGCATCCGGAAAAAAATACAATGCCCTTGCTGATCTTGTGGAATTGTATTTCCGGAAAAAATTCTGGCAGGGAGACCAGTATGCAGAATACCGGCATCCTGATAAAGGATTTATTGCAGGACATGGTCTTACCGATGTGGACTGGACGGCGTTTGCAACAGGTGTTGCTTCAGAGGAACAAAAAATGACACTGTGGCCCCGGCTAAAAAACGAAACGGGTTTTTATTATAACGGTATGCCTACAGGGATTGCAACCCGGCCGGAAACCTACGAAAGTTGGGAAACAACCTATGCCGACAACCAGGACCTCGCTGCTATGGGAAGAGTATGGTATATCGAAGCGTGGGCAAGAGCCAATATGCGTGATGCGGAAGGATTGATCCGCGGCATCCGGGCTGTTAGCCACGCGGGGCGGGACAGCGGCTATTACTGGCGGGAGAGATATAATGCAAAAGGCGGTTATGGAGCCCAAAAGTACAATGAATATCCGGCCAACCTCATCAGGATCGTTCAACGTTTCTTATTGGGGGTAGAACATGATCTTGATGGTTCTCTCCGCCTTTCACCCATAGCGCCGGAAATTTTCTGGCAATCAGGTTTTGGACAAAGTTTATCGCTCCGTAATGGAAGATTGTATTACATAATGAAAACAGGTATTGTTGAAGGTAGTTATCAGGGATACAGTGCACAGACATTATCGCTAAGATTGCCTCATACAGGGAAAAGCATCAAAGTAAAGATAAATGGGGAGGTGATTAATCCCGTGATTAAAGGGGAATGGATAACCCTTGTTTTACCGCCATCCGGAAAAGACAAGGCATCTGCATTCAGCATTAAAATGTTGGAAAAGAAATAATATGGATGGCTTTGCCTTTGGGAGGCAATAACATCCTGGTTGACGGCCAATATCTTTATCCGTCAACCTCAGCCATACTGCAATGAGAGATAAGAATGAAAGACGAGTTGAATTCCTATTTAAGGGTTGGGTTATTTTGACTTGAAACGATGGGGTATAGCTGCGGAGAAACTGAATAGCTTTGTAAAAGTTAGTTGTTTTTTCAGATAAAGTAACCATTGCTTTAATTGGAAATTCACAAACCCTTTTGTTGTTGTGAGTTCTGCTCTCCGCGAGGAAAGGGATAGGGTGAGGCGATCAACTGAATATCAAACCTTTATACTATTTATGGGGTAACAGTAGTTTGAAATCCTAACTCACTTGTGTCTTGCAACCTGAGACCTGCCATCCGAAGTGGGCTTACTATTCAATAGTTATAAACCGAACAATCCAGCAACCTTTCGCCGTCAAACAGCAACACCCATATTTTTCCGTACTCGCTTTCTTCCAGTTCCGGAAATTTCTGCTCCCGGATCAGTCTGTTTACAATGGGCGGTATGGTGTTGGAGTGCCCGGCGATTACAATGGTTTTTCCGGGAGAGGTATGTACCATTTTTTCTATTGCTTCCATGCCGGGCGGAGGATAGGTGCTGACCGGTATTTTCAGGGCATTGCTCAATGGCGCTAATGTTTCTTTTGTACGTTTATAGGGAGTGGCGTACAGCGCATCTGCAACGATGTCGCTCAGTATTTTTGCCAGTCGCACCGCCCTGTTTTTCCCGGCTTCAGACAACGGAGGATCCTTTGTGCCATCATCTGCTTTTTCAGCGTGGCGAACAAGAATGACTTTGGTTACCTGGCCTTCCTGCGCGGTACTGTGGAACGCCAGGCTCCAGCAAAACAGGATCAGTAGATGTCTCAGGTATTTCATCCGGTAGTTTTAAGTAATGATAAAGCTACGTGATTTCCGGAGTTGGAAATCATTTCCTGTAGCGTATATGTCGGATGTGACATTAACGGTAAACATTTTTGGGGCATCACTTGTACAGCCCTATCTCCTATAAAATATATAGTCCGTAGCCAGGGGGGCTATCCCGTTTTGCCGCAGATCCATGGCAATCTGACCTCTGTGATAAGTGGAATGATTAACGATATGAAAGAGAATATCGCGGACGCTGTTTGTGAACCGGTCACCCCTGCTATTGGTGTAGGAGATTGTTTCGTCCAGGTCGAGTTTGTCTATTATAAGAAGCGTGTTTTCATGATTGGACCGGTCTATTGTCCTGCAGTTTGTAATGTCATGCACAGTCCATACTCCAAAGGTTGCCTGCTGCAATGTTATCCTGCTGTTCCAGATATGGTGTGCATTCAGTATATGGCTGTAGAGCTTTACGGATCTTTCGGGCAGGCCGTCAGCATTGCCGGCGAAAATATCTCCCAATTCCTGGTTGAAGTGATGACTGTATTCAAATAGTTCCCTGAAAAACTGTTTCATATACCTGGATATAGTGCGAAGGTAGTATAGTCGTGATTTTCGCTACAAATCAAAGTCGAAATAGTAAGCTATTTTCTTCTCATCGTCAAACCATAAATACCGGTAGCGTCCCAAGCTTATACCTCTGTATTACTTCATTAACAGTCTCTTAGCTTTTCTTCAGACCATTGGCACGGTATTGTTGCAGGTAATCTGTAAATACTGGTATTATGAATAGATTATTACGAATTGCGGGAATAGCTGTTGCCTCACTTTTGGTTGTTGGCAGTGTGGCTTGTAAAAAAGAGAGGACGCCGCGGGAAACTGTTATCGATTCCAGGGAGTACAGTTTGTTTAACTACTCCAGTGGCAGCCAGGTAGCTGCCGGAACCTTTAAGCTGGAGCATATGGAGAGCGGTAATGCCCGGCTGACCATTCAGTTGAATGAAGCTTTCCGGCAGCCACAGATCAACTTTACAGCCCTGGTAGTCACCGAGTTGAACGATACTGAAGTGGTATTTGCCCAATTGGGAAACGTGCCGGGCAATTCGGGGTACCTGGTGGTAAACCCTGTCATCAGCCTGGGTTCCAATCTTCCGGTGAAGTTTACGGACCTGGTGGGGAAAGCCTACTATCTTAAAATAATGAATGGGGCTAATGTGCAGGCAACCGGGGAGATCAGGTAATCCAAACCGTAAAAAGACGGTTTACAGGAGCTTATACCTGATTTTTTATAAATATGATGGTATAATTTTGTTTTTTCCCTGCAAGCCGCTTACCTTTGCGGCTCTAAAAAAATTAAAAGGTAAGAATGCCTACAATACAACAATTAGTAAGAAAAGGTAGAGAGATTATCCGGGCCAAAAGCAAATCAAGGGCCCTTGACAGGTGCCCGCAACGTCGTGGCGTATGTACCCGTGTGTACACTACCACTCCCAAAAAACCTAACTCAGCGCTTCGTAAAGTAGCTAAGGTGCGGTTGACAAACAAAGTAGAGGTGATCGCCTATATTCCAGGTGAGGGACACAACCTGCAGGAGCACTCCATTGTATTGATACGTGGCGGTCGTGTGAAAGACTTACCGGGTGTAAGGTACCACATTGTAAGGGGCAGCCTGGATACGGCAGGGGTGAAAGACCGTAAACAAAGCCGTTCGAAATACGGAACTAAAAAAGTACAGCCAGCCGGCAAAAAATAAGATATAAACAGAAAATAATCTAATAATATGCGTAAAGCACAAGCTAAAAAATTACCGTTAGCACCAGATCCGAAGTTCAACGATAAACTGGTTACAAGGTTTGTAAATAATTTGATGTGGGGCGGTAAAAAAAGCGTTGCCTACGAGATTTTTTATGATGCATTGGACAAAGTGGCCAAAACATCCGGTGAGAATGGATATGAAATTTGGAAAAAAGCCCTCAACAATGTAACACCTGCCGTAGAGGTTCGCAGCCGCAGAATTGGCGGCGCTACTTTCCAGATCCCTGCTGAAGTTCGTCCTGACAGGAAAATTTCATTGAGTATTAAGTGGCTGGTTCGTTACAGCCGCGACAGAAACGGTAAGACAATGGCTGATAAGCTGGCCAACGAAATTATAGCGGCAAGTAAAGGCGAAGGAGCCGCGTTTAAAAAGAAAGAAGATACCCACCGTATGGCGGATGCTAACAAAGCTTTCGCACACTTCAGGGTGTAAACCTATTTTTTTAGTTGTTTTAACCTGTTGCTCTGGCAGCAGGTTTTTTTTTGCCCGGATTCGGGGTGTTCAGTTAAACCGGCGGATGATCCCCAATATCAGGTTAATGATATATACCACCTGGAAAAGGAAGGTGAAGATGATAAAGAGGGGAAATACAAGCTGGAGCCTGATGACTGTTTCTGCCGGAAGGTTGGGATAGGGCAAAGGGCTTTGTCTGCCGGTATAATAGAACAGGAAAACGGTGATAGTGGCCGCTACCGCCAGCGTGAGTACAATATGCAGCCCGGAAAGAATGGAAGAAAACAGGAATTTGTCCGTAAACCTGTAAAGAAGCCATAAAAGGAGCAGGATAAGGGCAATGACCCGGAGCACCAGCACCCCGTTAATCACATAAAGGGTATCATTCAGGCGCAGGTTCAGCCCATCTTCGGTGATGAACAGGGAAAGCAGGATCAACAACACTGCGGTTATGAAAAGTAACTGATACAGGCGAAAGCCCATGGCCGTTTTTTAACCGAAGTAAACAAGAAAACTGAAAATAAATAGGAATAGTTGCGGTATTTTTTCGATGTTTGTACTTAATTAATTGAACCGTTTCAACCGGATACATTTCTAACGCATTTTCACTGCCGTCATCTGATTTCCTTGAAATTTCCTGAAGATCCTTACGTTTTAGCTTTAGTTTTAGTTTTGTAAACTCTTTTACCAGGTAACAAACATTATGAAGGAACATACAGAAGATTTGGCAGGCTGGGGTAATTATCCTGTTGTGTCATCCCAGGTTGTTAGTCCGGCGGCAGCAAAGGAGTGGAAGCAGGTAATTACAGAAAGTTCCCTGATCGCCCGTGGGTTGGGCAGAAGTTATGGAGACCAGGCAATTAACCGTGACCGGTTGGTAGGCATTAACACCCGCATGCATCATTTTTTAGACTGGAACGAAGAGGAAGGTGTACTGGAATGTGAAGCAGGCGCCAGCCTGGAGGAAATTATTAGCTGTTTTGCTCCAAGAGGCTGGTTACCGATGATCTGTCCCGGGACCAAGTTTGTTACCATCGGCGGCGCTATAGCCAACGATGTACACGGAAAAGCGCATCATGCGGACGGCTCCTTTGTGAACTGTGTTTTATCCTTTACCATTATGCTTGCCAACGGCAGCATTGTTACTGCTTCCCGGACGGAAAACCCTGACCTGTTCATCTCCAATTTTGGCGGACTGGGTTTATTGGGTGTGATATTAACCGCACGGATCCAACTGAGGAAAATTGAAACGACTTATTTCCGCCAGCAGTCTTTTAAGGTAAAAAACCTGGAAGACATGCTCGCCGCCCTGGATAAATACCAGCATTTCAATTATTCGGTGGCCTGGATAGACGCGATGGCCAAAGGCCGCCGCCTGGGCAGGGGAGTATTAACGGTGGGGGATGCCGCTCTGTTCCGGGACTTGCCGCGAAGGTTAAAAAAGGATCCGCTGAAAGCGCATAAGGTCTCCAAATTGAATGTACCTGTTTTTATGCCGGCCTTTGTCCTCAACAATTTTACGGTAGGTATTCTCAATCGTGTAATTTCCTTTGTTCAAAACTCGCCTAAAGAGTTTGTTCATTATGAAAAGTTCTTCTTCCCGCTGGATATGATCAACAACTGGAACCGGGGGTATGGAAAAAGAGGGTTTATACAATACCAATTCGTGATACCGGAAAAAGGAGGAGAAAATGTGTTGCGTAAGATTATGCAGATGATAGCGGATAGTGGATGTACACCGTTTTTGAATGTGTTCAAGAAGATGGGAAAGGGACAGGGTATCTTATCGTTTCCGTTTGAAGGATATACGCTCGCTATAGACTTCCCGGTAACCAAAGGGCTGAAGGCTTTTACATTAAGACTGGATGAAGCGGTGCTGGAAGCCGGCGGTCGTTTATACCTGGGCAAGGATGCCATGCTGGAAAAGGAAATGTTCCGGCAGATGTATCCGCAATACAGGGAATGGCTGGCGATAAAAAAGAAATACGACCCGGAAAATACATTCAGCTCCGATATATCACGCAGACTGGGTCTGGAGGCATAAGGCAGCCCGGCGCCCCGGCACGTGTCCCCACCATAGTCGTTAAGCTAAGAAAAGTCTGTTGTTCAGGCAACAGGCAAAAAGCTCCCTTTCGGGAGTAAGCCGTTTTTTATTTTTTCCTCATTGTTGTGTTGTTTAAGGCACGCGAGTAAATGTTGCCTGTTCTCAAAATTAGGCTAATTGCGTCTATAAGGAGAAAACAATTAGAAGTACATCAGTCCACCCTGTTTAGGCAACACACTGCTGATATTGCTGCAAATATTGAAGGTTTTCTGGATGCAACCCCGGCAGAACAAATAGCCCGTCAAACAGGTTTTATTAAAAGAAGCAGCACAAAACTAAGTGCAGACGGATTTATCAATACATTGATGGTATCGGAGAGCCCACAGTCGCAAATCAGCCTTCCTGATCTTACCGCAATCCTACGGCAGTCTCACGGTATAGAAATAAGTAAGGAAGCTTTGCATCAACGGTTCAACCCGCAGGCAGTTGCTTTTCTTGAAAAAATATTACAACAAGCCTTACAGCAACATTTGCTTAGAGAAAAAGGCAGTCCTAAGCTCCACTTCCCGCGCATAAAGATCAAAGATTCCACTAAGTTTAAACTTCCTACCGATTACAATGGTGCTTACAGGGGTTATGGTAATTTCAGCAAAACCAATGGGATGATAAGCCTGCAATACGAATATGATTTAGTAAGCGGGCACTGGCTATCCTTACAACTAACCGAGGGCTTGCGTAATGATCTCACGGATACAGAACAAACTACATCGGCTATAACCGCCGGAGATCTACATATCCGGGATCTGGGATATGTTTCATCCTCTTATTTGAAAGCAGTCGTACAATCTAAGGCTTTCTTTCTCAATAGGTTACCTCCCCAGGCGGGTGTACATACTTTACAGGGAAAGCCATTGGACTGGAATAAGGTATTGGACAAAGCCGCCTGTCAACAGCATTTGCAACAGGAAGTGTTACTATATGACACAGAGCGCATTCCATGCAGGCTGATCATTGAACGGGTACCTGATCATGAGTTTAAACGACGATTGCAAAATGCGCAAGCCAGGGCTAAGAGCAAAGGCTGGAGTGTATCGAAAGCGTATAAAAAGAGGCTGCATTATAATATTTACACTACCAATGTCGGAGCCGATATACTGCCTGCCTGTGCAGTGAGAAAAACCTATTACCTGCGCTGGCAGATAGAATTGGTATTTAAAACATGGAAGTCATTCTTTGATATAAGTGACGTAAAAAAAGTAAAAAAAGAACGCCTGGAATGTCAATTGCTGGGCAGACTATTATGGATATTGCTGAACTGGAGCTTATTTAGCCGTCTTAACAGGCATGTGGCTCAAATGGGGCAGGCAGTAAGCCTAATTATGTTCTTTAAGCGGAGTCTTCAATTTGCTTATTCGCTAAGAATGGTACTATTGAACAAGTTATCGATAGTCGAATGGTTGGAGAATACCTATCTGCCCCTGGTAATTGATTGCGTTTGCTCCCCACCAAAAGGCAAACACACTCATTTTCAAACCCTTGAGATTAACAAAAAAAGTTAGCTTAACGACTATGGTGTCCTCACGTGCCGTTAGATACAGACTGAATTCGTTCGTTACCTGCGATCGGCGTTATCGTCTAATAAGATTATCAATTATTTGATTTATAATAATTTATGTAATTTACTTAGAATAACTATTGAATGTAGAATGCAGTGTGGTTTGCCTGCGGTCGATGTTATTACCGGACCGCCCGAAGATACAGCAGGCTGTTATACCCTTGCACTTTTATCTTCCATCACGTTTCGTATTTCAGATTCCATCTTCAGGTGATTGATGCTGACATTCAGCTCAAAGCCGATCAGCAAAATCAATGAATTGAAGAAAAAGGAAGACATGAGGATGATAACCGTACCGATAGAGCCATACACTTTATTATAGGTACCGAAATTATTCACCCAGAAGCCGAAAAGTATGGTTATTAAAATAATAAGGAGCGTGGCTAGTATGGTGCCGGGGGAGTTGATGCTCCATTTTCTTTTTACGGCCGGTGCAAAACGGTATATCAGGCCGATGGCATAGTAAATCAGCCCGATGATCACTACCCATCGTAGGGAGCCTACCCAACTCCTGGTATTTTCATTGGTAATATTCATCCATTCCAGCACTGTCTGCAATACGTTACCCTGCATTACCAGCAGGAAAATAGAGGCAATAAAAATCAAAGCGATAAAAAAAGTGAGCTGAATAGCGGTGCCTCTTTCCTGCAGAAAGTTTCTTTTTTTCCGGTACGCTTTATGCAGCGACCGGTTGAAGGAGTTCATAATACCCAGCATGGCATTGGATGCAAAGAACCCGGCAAAGACAAAACCCAATGATAATAAGCCGCTCCTGGGTTTGGTAAAGTCTATTATAAAATCGTGCACCCATATATAGGTTTCCCTGTTCGGCGTCAGGTCTTCTATCAGCGTTAATAATTCCTGGGTGAAATGTTTTTGCCCGGGGATATAGGGTACCAGCGTAAACAGGAAGATCAAAAAAGGCGGAATAGCCATCAGCAGGTTAAAAGAGATAGCCGCTGCCCGCAGGTTGATCCCCTCTTTACTGATCTGTTTCAGCAGAAAAAGCACCACGTCATATAATGGAAGCCCCTGGAATCCCGGCAGGACAATATGCTTTGATTTATTAATAACAAAAGCAATGGGTTTCCAGTTGAGTATTTTACGTTCAAGCTTTGTCATGCCGGGTTAAAAGTACTCATTTTATATTTAATTGGTTGAGCGCCTTATGATAGGCCCTGGCATTCGCCATGTGTTCCTGGTGAGTGGCGGCAAAAGAATGGTAGCCCGAAAAATCCGCTTTGGCGCAAAAATATAAATAGTTGGTTGAGGCGGCATTCAATACCGCATCAATGGTTTTTACAGAGGGTGTGCAGATAGGTCCCGGTGGCAGCCCCTTGTTCCTGTAAGTATTATAGGGAGAGGAGGCGCTTTCGTCAATCATTTTGAAGGTTACTCTTTTAGCCGCGAAATTTTTGGTGGCATATTTAATGGTAGGGTCCGCGCCAAGCGGCATTCCCTGCCGCAGCCGGTTGATATACACACTTGCCATCAGCGGCATCTCATCATACTTATTGGTTTCCTCGTTCACGATGGAGGCAAGGGTGTACACCTGCAGGGGTGTTAATGAAAGGTTACGGCTTTTCTGCAGGCGCTCCTCGTTCCAGAATTTTTCCTGCTCGGTTTGCAGGCGTTTCATCAGCCTGGAAGCGGAAGTATTCCAGAAAAAGCTATAGGTATTGGGAATGATCATGCTCAAAATAGTCGTAGAGTCAAAACCCAGCGTGAGCAGGGAGTCGGTATTGCTCAGCCAGTTAATGATTTGAATGGAATCAGTCTCCAGGTTTTTCGATGCGAGCCTTGCCAGGTCTTCTATGGTACGCAGCTTATTGATCACCAGGTTAACCGGCACCTGGTTGCCGCTTTTTAGCTTTTTTACAATACCCACAATAGAAGAGCCTTTGTCTATCTGATACTTTCCGGCTTTGATGTTCTGCGGTAGTTTCCAACGTTTTGCAACCACGGAGAACAACGCGGGGTCTTTCAGCACTTCGTCGTTTTCCAGGGTTTGTAATACATCGGTGAAACTGCTGCCGGTTTTAATATAGAGAAAATAACTCTTCTCTTCAAACCGGGTATTACTGCCCATCACTTTCCTGTAAAGGAATGCGGCTATAATGATTGCGGCCAGTATGAATATCGCAATAATTTTTTTAACCATAGTGTTTGTTCATCTCGTTCCGGGTGAAATAAAAAGCCCTGTCGGCTACAACAGGGCTCTAAAATAAGGTATTAAACGCTTTATGGTTCCGGTTGTTGTGCAGGAGCTTCGTCGGCTTCAGGTATCACCGGTTGCGGAGCGATCGGCGTAGTCGTTTGCTGACCGCCGGTGTTAATCTCTCTGATAAATTTGTTGCCGCCGTCGCCACCCATAAAAAAGGTGGAAAACAGGCACAAAACACCTATCACCCCGGAGAATATCCAGGTGCCTTTTTCAAGAAAATCGTTGGTTTGTTTAACGCCCATAAACTGGTTGTTGAAACCGCCTATGGTTCCGGCGAGCCCGCCTCCTTTGGGGTTTTGAATCAATATCACCACTCCCAGCAAAGCGCAAAACACTATTATAAGAATCAAAAACAAAAGCGACATATCAGGTCTCGTTTAAATTTAAAATTTTGGCTGCAAAGTAACTTCTTTTATCGGGATTTTGCAAACTTAATTTTTCATATACTTCTATTGCTTTATGCTTTAAACCCTGCCTGGCAAACACTTCAGCCATGGCTTCGGTAAGAATTTCGTTATGCTTATTAGAATTTTCCGCAATATGCTGTATCACCGTCTGCACCTGTTCCTCCGAAGCCGGGAGTTTTTCCGGGTGAATACGTTTCATGGTTTTAAGCCATTCGGTAAAACTCTTGAGCTTGACGCTGAGCTTATCCTGTCCCGTATTTTCTGACTGGCTGAGTTTAATTCCCTGGGATGCAAAATAATCAACCGTGTACAGGGGTTCTAACGGGATGCGGTCTCCGCCGGTATCTTCCAGCGGCTGTTTCCAGATATCAGATAGTTTATTCTCTACCGTACTATTATCATTTTCCGGGACAGGATCTTCTCCGGTATCATCTACTAATGTTTCGATATGGGTCTTCTCCTCCATTTCGGTGGCGGCTATTATTTCGCCTGTGCCGGTAGGCAGATCTTCGCTGTTTTCGGTTATTTCCACCGGGGCATCGGTAATAATTTCCTCTTCCGGCACACTTTCTTCCGGCGCGATATCAATACTGGTTGTGGTAACGATTTCTTCTATAGTTTCCGGGAGGACAGCTTCCGGTATATCACCCGCTTCGGTATCCTCTGCCGGGGTTTCCCGGCTTGCAGCCTGCTGCAGGTTTTCTTTGAGAGATTCTATCACATCCTCGAACACACTGGTACCGGTATGCGTCGTTTCAATAGTTTCCTGCGGTGTTTCCCTGTTTATCTCCCGGGCGGTATCGTTTGTTTTGTCTTCTTCTGCCGGTACCTGAAAGGTTACTGCCGGGCCTGCTCCCTCCTGAAACTGTTCATCCAGCAGCACATTGAACCAGTACGGGTTGTTGAAATACACGGTTGTTTTGGCCGCCTGTTTAACAAGACCGGGATGCTGTAATTGCCGGTACTTTTTTGAAAGCAGAAACTGTAACGGCGCCAGGTAAGGATATTCTCCCGCTAGCCGCTCCATATCCTCCAAAGGCGTTTCTTCAAGTGTACTGGTTTTAAAGTATAACTGAAGTATGTTCCTGATTGAGAAATTCATTGGCATGAAGGTACAATCTTTACCAGTCAGAGAATATTTTATTGAAAATATCTTCAGACATGTTCTTCAATATTTCCTCCATCAGGCTGTTTTGCGCATCTGTAAAGTTCATGGTGCCCGGAAAGGGAAAGTTTCTTGTTATGTCTGTTTCAAAATCCTTTTTCGCATTCAGCCTGTTCTTAAAGATCAGGTGCACGGTAATGTTCAGGTTGTTGCTGGATACCTGGTTGCCCGATATACCGGAAGTATTTACCGAAAAATCGCTGACCCATCCGCTAACATCGTAATCCGCTTCATCACTGTTTATGATCGTCAATCTTGTCTGGCTGATGATCTTCTGTCTCAGTTTATCTGTCAACTGCGGACTCAGCTGCGGGTTGATATACCTGGCCCGGTTATCAATATAGTTTACGCGAACGGTTTTTACCTCGGTGGGTATGCTGACATCCCTGAACGAATAATTGCAGGTAGCCTTAACCGATATAACCGCCAGTATCAGTATAAATAGCCGGTTTTTCATTGCTTAATCGTTGATATCGTATTCCTTCAGTTTACGGTACAGTGTTCTTTCGCTGATGCCGAGGTCCAGTGCCGCATCCTTGCGTTTGCCCTTGTGTTTTTTGAGCGCTTTTATGATCAGCTCTTTTTCTTTATCCATAATGTTGAGCGACTCCTCCACTTCCTCATGATCCTGTATATCGCCACGATTATTGTTGAGCAGCACCGGTTGCGAGGGCTGGGTCAGCACCGGGGACACCACGGTTTCCACATCATCCTCAGCGAAATTGTGCAACAGCGATTCTTTAGCAAAGGCAGCCGCCGATGCCGCCCGCTGAGGGTTCTGAAGAATATCAACAAACATTCGCTTCAATTCCGTTACATCTTTTTTCATGTCAAAGAAAAGCTTGTATAATATTTCTCTTTCACTGGCAAATTCCGCGTGTGAAACATTTCCGCTGCCGGAGGCCAGGACAGGCATTAAATTGTGTTTAACTTCCGGCAAAAAGCGGCTGAGTTGTTTTCCGCTGATCTGTTTGTCTTCTGCCAGCACCGATATCTGTTCTGCAATATTCTTCAATTCCCGCACATTACCGGGCCAGGGATAGTTAATTAACAACTCTTTGGCGTCGTCATCCAGCACCACGGAAGGGGTTTTATACCGCTCCGCGAAATCAGCCGTAAACTTTCTGAACAGGAGGATAATATCTTCTTTCCGTTCTTTAAGAGAGGGTACCCTGATGGGCACTGTATTCAGACGGTAATAGAGGTCCTCACGGAATTTTCCTTTTTGGGTATATTCCAGCAGGTCCTTGTTGGTAGCGGCAATCACCCGCACATCGGTTTTTTGAACTTTGGAAGAGCCCACCTTGATATACTCCCCGGTTTCCAGTACCCGCAGTAATCTTGCCTGTGTTCCGAGCGGCATTTCCCCGATTTCATCCAGGAAAATAGTGCCGCCGTTTACCGTTTCAAAATATCCTTTCCGGCTGTCTACCGCACCTGTAAACGAACCTTTTTCATGACCGAATAATTCGGAATCAATAGTGCCTTCAGGAATGGCGCCACAGTTTACCGCAATAAAGGGACTGTGTTTCCTGGCAGACAAAGCGTGAATGACCTGTGAAAATACTTCCTTACCCACGCCGCTTTCCCCGAATATCAACACCGTTAAATCGGTATTAGCCACCTGTACCGCTACCTGTAGCGCATAGTTGAGGGCAGGCGTATTACCAATAATGCCAAACCTGTTTTTTATCGATTGAATATCCATTCAGCAATCTTGTTTTGATATTTTTATGGTGAAACGATTTTGCCCAGCAAAGTAGCTTTGGTGCAGTCGGTAACGGTTACATTTACATAACTTCCCGGCTGCAGGTTATCATCCTCCTTGGGAAAAACGATCACTTTATTCTGCGAATTTCTGCCCATCCATTCCCGCTCACTTTTTTTACTATTGCCTTCTATCAGCACACTATAGGTCCTGCCCAGTTCTTTTTCATTGCTGATCCGCGATAGTGTATTTTGAAGCTCCACAATTTCCTGCAACCTTCTTTTCTTTATATCTTCCGGGATATCGTCCCGGTATCTTCTTTGCGCCAGCGTGCCGGGCCTTTCGCTGTAAAAGAACATGTAGCTGAAATCATACTGACTGTACCGCATCAGCGAAAGCGTATCCTGGTGATCCTCTTCTGTCTCGGTGCAAAACCCTGCGATAATATCGCTGCTGATACCACAGTCGGGTAGTATCTGCCGGATGCGGTCAATTTTTGCCTGGTACCATTCGCGGGTATAAGTCCTGTTCATCAATTGCAGTATCCGGCTGGAGCCGCTTTGCACCGGCAGGTGAATATATTTACAAATATTTTCGTGTTTTGCCATCGTATGCAATACATCATCTGTGATATCCTTGGGATGCGAGGTAGAAAAGCGTACCCTCAGGTCGGGCGAAATAGCGGCTACCCGCTCCAGCAGGACGGCAAAAGTAATGGGTGTTTCGTCGTCTTTTGTGTAATAGTAGCTGTCTACATTCTGCCCTAACAGGGTTACTTCCCTGAACCCCCGTTCGTAAAGGTTCCTGCATTCTGCAAGAATGGATGAGGCATCGCGGCTTCTTTCCCGTCCACGGGTGAAGGGCACCACACAAAATGTACACATATTATTGCAGCCACGCATGATGCTCACAAAGGCGGTAACGCCGTTGGTATTCAACCTTACGGGTGCTATATCGGCATAAGTTTCTTCTCTGCTGAGCAGCACATTCACCGCTTTCTGGCCGGTTTCTGCTTCTTCCACCAATCCCGGTAAACTCCTGTAGGCATCCGGCCCTACCACGATATCCACCAACTTTTCTTCTTCCAGGAATTTGGATTTCAGCCGCTCAGCCATACATCCCAGTACACCCACCAGCATGCCCGGTTTCTGTTCTTTGGTCTTCCGGAACTCACTCAGTCTTTTTCTTATGGTTTGCTCGGCTTTTTCCCTGATGGAGCAGGTGTTGATCAAAACCAGATCGGCTTCCTCATGGTTACGGGTAGCGCCAAAACCGGATTCATTTAAAATGGAGGCCACGATCTCACTATCAGAAAAATTCATCTGGCAACCATAACTTTCTATGTAAAATTTTCTGCGGTATTGGTTGGGGTCGCCGGCAAAAGGCGCATAGGCTTCCCCCTGCCTTTGTTCATCTTGTATTTTGTCTGTCATCAAATCCACCTTCCTGAATTTTTAAGTGAGCAAAGATAACTAAAAGACGGGTAAAAAATGCCAAGTTGGCAGGATTGAGTTGGTTTCAGGTCGCAGGTTGATAAGTGGACAGTAGTAAGTAGATAGCGGTTAATAAAATACAGGGTTTGTCCGGGCAAAAACAATCTACTGCGCAGGGGTTGGCATACCTGGCCGGCATTACCGGCGTTTCAACGCGTTAAAATGTATTTCATTGAATACGAATGTTCCGGCCGGGTATTTATACAGGGATATTGTCAAAGTATTTATAACCGCTGCCGGTGTTGAGCAACAGCACTTTTTCTCCTTCCCTGATCCATCCGGATCGTTTCAGCGATTTAAAAGCGTGCCATAGCGCGGCGCCTTCCGGAGCTACCAGCAAGCCTTCCCGGGAAGCTAACTCCCGCAAAGCAGTCAGGATATCGCCGTCGCTTACACTAACAGCATTGCCGTTACTCTCCCGTATTACCTTCAAAATGCTCCTGTTGGCATAAGGATGGGGTACCCGTAACCCATTGGCTATGGTCGCCCCGCTATCTTTATAAACAGATTCCGTCTCCGCTTGCTGAAATGCCAGTTGGATACCGTTGCAGCAGTCACTTTGTACCGCTACCATCCGGGGGCGTCTGGCACCAATCCATCCCAATTCCTCCAGTTCACTGAATGCCTTCCAGATACCCAGCAGTCCGGTACCTCCTCCGGTAGGGTACAGGATGATATCCGGTACCTCCCAGTTCAGTTGTTCGGCAATTTCATATCCCATCGTTTTTTTGCCCTCCAGCCGGTAAGGCTCTTTCAGGGTAGATACGTCAAACCAGTCCTCGTTGGCCGATTTCTGTTGTACCAGTTTGCCGCAGTCGCTGATATTGCCATCTATTTCTATTACCCCCGCGCCCAATAGTTTTGCTTCCTTTTTGAAGGCTTCCGGAGTTTGCCGGGGCATATATACAAGCGTCTGCATACCTGCTTTGGCAGCATAGGCAGCAAGTGCTCCACCTGCATTGCCGGCAGTGGGAATGACCAGTTTGCGGATACCCAGTTCCTTTGCTTTGGAAACAGCCGCACTCAATCCCCTGGCTTTAAAAGAACCGGTAGGGTTACCCGATTCATCCTTGATGAACACTTGTGTTCCTTCCGTAGGTAAATTGGAAACTTTCAACAACGGCGTGTATCCTTCACCGAGAGTTACTATACATTCTTCATTATATACGGGGAGAAACTCTTTATACCGCCACATATTTGCAGGTTGTGTCCGCAGGTCTTCTTTTTTTACTTTTGCCTCCGACAAATTATATCGTGCGGATAAAATGTACCGGCAGGTTTCATGGGTGCAAAGAGTATATATCTTTCGGGGATCGTAGGTCCTGCCACAACCCTCGCAGACCAAATGGCTTATAAGTGTACCTGTTTGTTTTATCATGAATAGGGTTGTTTTGCAGAACGTCAAATGTAGAAACAAAACCAATAAGAAAAGGGGCTCTCTTTAAGCCTCCCTTGCCATGGCGGCAAAAAGAGTTCGGAGTTCTTCAGTATCATTTTATCTTATTTTGCGAACTTATACCGGTTTTCCACCCCACCGTTCCTCTTCTGTATGGGCTTTTAAAATCATACCCTTAGTTTTGTACTAAATCTCACACCGCAAAAATGGCATATTCACCCACGGCAGCTTTTGGTTCAAAAGAAAGTATTCAACAGCTACAAAATAAAAAATTGTCTGAACTGCTGCAGTATGTGCAAATCAATTCTCCCTATTATAAAGCGTTGTTTCAACAACAAAAAATTGATATACGGGAAATCCGGTCAGTGGGAGACCTGGATAACATCCCGGTAACTACCAAGGAAGACCTGCAGTTGCAAAACACGGAGTTTTTGTGTGTACCCAAAAACAAGCTGATAGAGTACACCGCCACATCCGGTACTCTGGGAAGCCCGGTCACTATCGCATTAACGGAAAACGACCTGCAGCGGCTGGCTTATAACGAATACAGCTCTTTTCTTTGCGCAGGCGGTTCGCAGGACGATATATACCAACTGATGCTGACCCTGGACCGCCAGTTCATGGCAGGGATGGCCTATTATTCCGGTATCCGGCAGATGGGTGCCGGTATCGTCCGGGTAGGTCCGGGGGTGCCATCCCTGCAATGGGAAAATATCTTTCGCTTACAGCCCACCGCCATAGTAGCGGTGCCTTCCTTTATCATCAAGCTGATCCAGTTTGCAAAAGATCATGATATTGATTTTGCCCGGAGTTCGGTAAAAAAGGCTGTCTGCATCGGCGAAAACATCCGTAATCCCGATTTTTCGCTGAATGTATTAGGAAAAAGAATAACCGACCAGTGGGATATTCATCTTTATTCCACCTATGCTTCCACGGAAATGCAAACCGCGTTTACCGAGTGCGGACAGGGAAAAGGCGGGCATCTGCAACCGGAACTGGTAATTGTGGAACTGCTGGATGAGAACGATCAACCGGTTGGTGCGGGTCAGCAAGGAGAAGTTACTATCACCACGCTGGGAGTGGAGGGGATGCCGTTGCTTCGGTACAAAACGGGGGACGTATGCATGTTTTTTGAGGAACCCTGCGCCTGCGGCAGGCATACCCTGCGCCTTTCGCCGGTAATCGGCCGCAAAAAGCAGATGATCAAGTTCAAAGGAACCACCCTGTTCGCCCCGGCGCTTTTTGAGATCCTGAATGCCATGTCTGACATCAGGGAATATGTAGCGGAAGTGTCTACCAACGATATTGCCACCGATGAAGTCCTGCTGTATATACTACCCATCGACGGCAGCCCCGAGTGCGACCACAGGATACGGGCCTACCTGCAGGCAAAGCTGAGGGTGAGTCCTCATATCATCTACCTGTCGCCGGAAGAAATGCAAAAGCTGCAGTTTCCGGAAGGCTTGCGAAAACCCCTGAAATTTATCGACAAAAGAAATTAAGGGAGGAGGTGGAGCCTAAAAAAGGAGTATTCCCGCTGCCGGGGTATGCTGGCCGGGGAGCCTGGAAAACAGGCCGGTTATGAGCCGCTAGAAATATTTGATACATTTATTTTAATTGTTTTTTTTTGCGGTCGCATTTGTCGGTGCATTCCAGATTTTCGCTCTATGAAGTTTCCGGTCGGTGGGACACTGACCGATAGCGAACTCTACAGGTGGGTGTCCTCACCAGCCTGCGAAAAATGCGCCTCCATTTGCCTTACTATAGATAATTTTTTTTAATATTTGTGTAATGATACATGTTGGCGGCAGTCTTTCTCTAAACTCTTTTTCTGATATTATATTAAAAAACAAAAAAATAGAGCTGGATAGTGCTGCCCTGGAGAGGATGCTTGTCAATCACCGGTTTCTTCAGCATTTTTCCGATCAAAAGCTTATATACGGCATCAATACGGGGTTTGGTCCGATGGCGCAATACAAGGTAAGCCAGGAAAATGTCCTGCAACTACAGTATAATCTTATAAGAAGCCACAGTTCCGGCAGTGGTGAACTGTTGCCGGCTGACACCGTGAAAGCCCTGATGCTTGCCCGGCTCAACAGCCTGATACAGGGATATTCCGGCGTGCATACGGACACGGTTAAGGTAATCCAGGCGCTGATCAACAACAATATTACGCCCTGTATTTTTGAACACGGCGGTGTGGGCGCCAGTGGCGACCTCGTGCAGTTGGCGCATCTTGCATTGGTACTGATAGGGGAAGGAGAAGTAATTGCGGACGGTGAACGGCAACCGACAGCGGAAGTGTTTAAGCGGTATGGTATCACACCTTTAAAAGTACATATCAGGGAAGGGCTCGCCCTGATCAATGGCACTTCTGCCATGACAGGGATCGGCTTACTGAACCTGGTATATGCTAAACGTTTGCTCCAGTACGCAGTTATTTTGTCGGCCATGACCAATGAAGTAGTGGAAGCGTATGATGACCACTTCAGCTATGAACTGAATGTGGTAAAAAGGCATGCCGGGCAAAACAAGGTGGCGGCTATGCTGCGAAAAGCGCTGCAGGGAAGCGGTATGATACGCAGCCGGTCGGAGCATCTGTATAACCCGGAAAATATCAAGCACGATGTGTTTGAAGACAAAGTGCAGGAATACTATTCGCTGCGGTGCGTCACCCAGGTGCTGGGACCCATATTTGATACCATTGCTTATGCGGAGAATGTGGTGGTGAACGAATTGAACTCGGTAAACGATAACCCGGTTATCGATCATGATAACCACAATATATTTCATGGCGGAAATTTTCATGGCGACTATGTTTCCCTGGAAATGGACAAACTGAAAACCGCCATTACCAAATTGTCTATGCTGTCGGAAAGGCAATTGAATTACCTGCTCAACAACAAGCTGAACGAAAAATTCCCGCCTTTTGTAAACCTGGGCGTGCTGGGACTTAACTTCGGCATGCAGGGTATGCAGTTTACCGCTACCTCTACGGTAGCGGAAAACCAGACGCTTTCCTTCCCTATGTACGTACACAGCATTCCCAATAACAACGATAACCAGGATATAGTAAGCATGGGCTGCAATGCAGCGCTGATTACCAAAAAGGTGATCGAAAATTCCTTTGAGGTGCTGGCCATTCAAATGATAACCGTATTGCAGGCAGTTGACTATGCGGAATGCGCGGACAAGCTTTCTCCCATCACCAGGGAGGTGTACAGTAATATCAGGAAAATTGTTCCCCGGTTTGTAGAGGATAAGCCGAGATATGAACAGCTCAAACAGGTGAAGAACTATTTCCGGGAGCATGAAATACCGGCTTTTAGTACCTCACCGGAAACAACTCCGGCATAGTTTTTCTTTTTTAAGTATTTTACAAAAATTTTAATTGTCTGGAAGAATGAAATTTGCATTGGTAACAGGCGGATCAAGGGGCATTGGCCGGGCAGCCGGCATTAAACTGGCAGATATGGGTTATCATGTGCTGGTGAACTACCGGTCCAATGTTGCTGAAGCGGAAAAAACCCTGACTTTGATTGAGGAGAAAGGAGGAACAGGTACGCTACTGAAATTTGATGTGGGAGACAACGGGCAGGTGCAGGAGGTATTGGGTGCATGGATCGATGCCAACAAGGAAAGCTTTATAGAAGTGCTGGTAAATAACGCGGGGATAAAGGAGGATGTGTTGCTGATGTGGATGAAAGTGGAGCAATGGGATGCTGTACTGAACGCGAGCCTGAACGGGTTCTTTTACGTTACGCGGTTGGTATTGCAGAACATGCTTATTCAGAAGTATGGCCGCATTATCAATATCGTATCCCTTTCCGGTTTGAAAGGCATGCCGGGGCAGACGAATTATTCCGCAGCAAAGGGCGGCGTAATTGCGGCAACAAAGTCCCTGGCACAGGAGGTAGGCAGAAGAAACATTACGGTAAACGCGATAGCACCCGGATTTATAAAAACAGATATGACGGAAGGAATTGATGAGAAACAATTCCGCAGCCTGATCCCGGTAAGCCGTTTTGGCGAGCCGGAAGAAGTGGCGCACGCGGTAGGATTTTTTGCATCGCCTCTATCAGGATATATTACCGGGGAGGTATTGAATATAAATGGGGGAATGTACTCTTAAGAGCCCCACCCCAAAGGGGAGGGAGAAATGTTGCAGAGAGCTAAGAAGAAATTAAACTTGAAATAAATAAAATACCCGGCTAACCAGACCTGAATCACATGAAACCAGCCTGTTCAACAAGAATGGTAAAATAAGCTGGTCTTGTGTCTGGGTCTCCTTTCCGCCGCGGCGGAGGGACCGGGAGGGGCTTTATGAAAAGAGTTGTTATAACAGGTATCGGGATTTATTCCTGCCTCGGGAAAAACCTGGAGGAGGTAAGCAAGTCTCTGTACGAAGGAAAATCCGGTATTGTTCTTGACCAGGAGCGTAAAGCGATGGGGTACCGGTCGGGATTAACCGGTTTCGTGGAGAAACCGGTCCTGAAAGGACTGCTGGACAGGAGGTCCCGGATAATGCTGCCCGAGCAGGGAGAATATGCCTATATAGCTACCCTGGAAGCGCTGAGAGCTGCAGGAATAGATCAGGACTATCTCAATGCGCATGAAGTGGGTATTTTATACGGTAATGACAGCTCTGCTAAGCCGGTAATAGAGGGAATAGATGTTTTGAGGGAAAAGAAAGATACCATGCTGATCGGTTCGGCATCGGTATTTCAGACGCTCAATTCTACCATCACCATGAACCTGTCCACCATCTTTAAACTTCGCGGGGTGAACTTTACCATCAGCGCTGCCTGCGCCAGCGGTTCCCACGCGATAGGACTGGGGTATCATTTTATTAAAACGGGTTTACAGGATTGCATTGTAACCGGTGGCGCCCAGGAGATAAACCTGTATTCCATGGGCAATTTCGATGCGTTGTCAGCGTTTTCTGTCCGGGAGGCCGAACCGCAGAAAGCGTCGCGACCTTTTGATCGCGACCGGGACGGGCTGATACCCAGCGGAGGAGGAGCAACCGTGATCCTGGAGAGCCTGGAATCGGCAACAAAAAGGGGAGCCACCATCCTCGGGGAAGTGGTCGGATATGGTTTTTCATCCAACGGTGAACATATATCTAACCCTACAGTGGACGGACCGGTACGATCCCTGGAAATGGCGTTGCGGGATGCACAGTTGCAGGCGTCGGATATCGATTATATCAATGCCCACGCTACCTCTACATTGGCGGGAGATGCCAGCGAGGCCAAAGCGATCGCTTCTGTTTTCGAAGATGCCCGTACTCCCGTAAGTTCTACCAAATCAATGACAGGACATGAATGCTGGATGGCAGGCGCCAGTGAAATTGTGTATAGTTTGTTGATGATGCACAAGGGTTTTATGGCCCCAAATATTAATTTTGAAAACCCAGACGACGATTCGGCACGCCTGAATATCGTAAAAAATACGACGGAAAAGAATATAAACGTATTTTTGTCGAACTCTTTCGGATTTGGCGGCACCAATTCCACGCTGATCGTAAGAAAATGGAGTAAATAGTTGTTTATGGTACAGAAAGATGAAATTATCGCGAAAATCAATCATTTCCTTGCGGAAGAATTTGAGGTGGAGGAAGCGGATATCACCCCCGGAGGTAATGTAAAGGAAGTGCTTGAACTGGATAGCCTCGACTATATCGACCTGGTGGTGGTTATCGAGAATAATTTCGCGTTCAAAGTTAAACCCGAAGACTTTACCAATATTATTACCTTCAACGACTTCTACAACTATGTGGAAGCCAGGGTAAATTCTAAAGAACTGGCATAATGCCTTCCTGGCAGGGTAAATCATCCGGCACTACTTTAGGGTATAAAATATTTATAACGCTTCTGAAGGGAGGTGGGGTTGGAGCAGCCTATATCCTGCTGTACTTCGTCAGCTTCTATTATTTTTTGTTTTCAAAATCATCACGTTACACCCGGTACTACTTCCGGCAGCGGCTGGGCTTTGGCTACTGGAAATCCTTCCGCTACCGGTATAAAAATTATTTTGCTTTTGGGCAAAGCCTTATAGATAAAGTGGTGGTACAGTCCGGTATCAAAAGCCCGTTCAGTTTTCATTTTGACGGTGAGGAAAACCTGTTTGCCATAGCTGCCGGAAAAAAAGGCGGACTATTGCTGAGTGCCCATATTGGCAATTGGGAAGCGGCAGGTCATTTGCTGGAAAGACTGAATACCCGTATCAATATTGTTATGTTCGACGGAGAACACCGGAAAATAAAAGACTACCTGCAAACAGTTACCGGCGACAGGAATGCGAATATCATTGTGATCAAAGATGACCTTTCCCATATTTATGCCATCAACGAAGCGCTTTCCAATAATGAACTGGTATGTATGCATGCAGATCGTTTTGTGGAAAGGGTTAAAACGATTACGGTTGATTTTTTAGGGAAGCCTGCCCGTTTTCCTGCCGGTCCCTTCGTGCTGGCGGCGCAATTTAAGGTGCCGGTTTCTTATGTATTTGCCATGAAGGAAAAAAAGTTTCATTACCATTTTTATGCTACACCTATACAGCAATATGATTTTACCGACAGGAAAGCCGCCATGCATCAGATGACAAAGGAGTTTGCAGCAGCTATGGAGAAAATGGTACACCTGTACCCGGAGCAATGGTATAATTATTATGATTTCTGGGCTGTTTAGGGCTGCGCTTATTGTTTTTACAATAGAATGACATGCAAAACGCTCCTGAGCTAAACAGCAAGCTTTAAATAACACCCGGGAGGGAAGCCTTATTTTATCGCCACGGCTACAAAGGAGAGGCTGTTGTGATGAAGGTGGAAGGACAAAATCAGTAACTCCACAATCAAAAATCAGCAACCCCAACTTATCGGCTCCCGTTTATGGCTAAACGCATTTGTTTTTGTAACTTAATGCCTCTTTTCACCCTGTCAATTACACTGCATCATGAGATTCTTCTTTTTATTGCTGGTATTCGGTTTTTCAAAAGCCATCGCTCAAAATCATCCGGATAGCATTCTCCCGATCCGGGGGCTGGCAATTGCCGCACCCCCTTCGCAGGGAGTAGACTCTTTTGTAACCTTTATCAAAAATGAACTGATCCCCCGTAAACTGAATACGCTTATATTAAGGGTTGACTTCAATTATCAGTATACCTCTCATCCGGAATTGAGGGACAAAAACGCGTTGTCGAAAGAGGAGGTGAAAAAGATGGTGAACGCCTGTAAGGCAGGGGGCATCAGGATCATTCCTCAGATCAACCTGCTGGGACATCAGTCCTGGGCAGAAACCATCTATAACCTCCTAAGGGTATATCCCCAGTTTGATGAGACGCCCCATATAAAAATGCCGGAAAAATATAAGTGGCCGAACGAAGATGGGCTGTATTGCAAAAGCTACTGCCCGCTGCACCCGGATGTGCATAAAATAGTGTTTGCGCTGGTAGACGAAATATGTGATGTTTTTGAAACCGACGCCTTTCACGCCGGAATGGACGAAGTGTTTTATATAGGCGATGACAAGTGCCCGCGCTGTAAGGGAAAAGACAAAGCCCGCCTGTTTGCCGACGAGGTAAGCAAGATCAGGAATCACCTTTTTGTAAAAGACAGGGAGTTGTGGATATGGGGAGACAGGCTGTTAGACGGAAATGCTACGGGATTGGGGATGTGGGAGGCCAGTACCAACGGCACCCACCCGGCTGTGGATATGATACCGGGGGACGTAGTAATATGCGACTGGCATTACGAACGACCTGACAAAACCGCTGTCTATTTTTCGATGAAGGGGCTGAGAGTAGTGACCTGCCCCTGGCGGAACCCGGGACACGCGGTTACCCAGTTGCATGACATAGTCAATTTCAGGAAACAATCCACACGGAAAATGCGTGATAATTTTCATGGTGTGGTGCAGACGGTTTGGTCTGGCACAACTCCTTTCCTGAGAGGATATTACAATGATACCAAAGATGCCGCCGGCGGAGAAAATACAGCATGGCATACCTTCAAAGCGTTGTTTGCGGAAGTAGAAAAGTTGTAGGCGCTTTCTACTATGAAAAAAATGTTGAAAACCTTTATCCGGAATATGACCGGAAAATTGTTAAATACATACTTTTATGCCGTTGATCATCTGAGTACAACCGGAATTTATGGCATCAAAAGGAAAAATTCTTAGTATAGACATCGGCGGCTCCAAAGTAAAAGCTACGGTGCTGGATAGCGAGGGAAAATTGCTCGAAGAGTACAAAAAGCTCATCACCCCGCAACCTTCCACGCCGGCAAATGTCCTGAAAACGATCGGGCAGCTTGCGGCTAACTTTAAAAGCTACCAGAAGGTGTCCGTCGGGTTTCCCGGCTATGTAAAAAGGGGTATTGTGTACACAGCGCCCAACCTGGGCACCGAAGCCTGGAAAAATACCCACCTGGAGGAAAGGATCGGAAAGTTGCTGGGCAAACCCTGTAAAGTGGTCAACGACGCGGACTTCCAGGGGGTAGGTATAGCCAGTGGCAAGGGGCTTGAATTGGTGGTTACACTGGGAACAGGTTTTGGAACCGCATTGCTCAACGATGGTGTGCTGTTGCCGCATCTTGAACTGTCGCAGCATCCGCTGAACATCTCTACGGGAGAGAATTACGATAAATACATCGGGGAGAAAACGCTGAACCGGATCGGGGTAGCCAAATGGAATAAGCGGCTGGAAAAAGTACTTTTCATCCTCAAGACTGTTTTTAACTACGATCGCCTGTATATCAGCGGTGGCAACGCCAAAAAAATCAAATTCAAACTTGATAAAAACATTACAATTGCCAACAACCAGGATGGTATAAAAGGCGGCGCCAGGTTGTGGAAATAATATCCGACCTTCCTTTTTGTTAAAATTTAAGTCAATCTGTTCCTGAGAGCGGCTAAAACTGTTTATTTCCTGCCTGAAACAGTTGGCCGATATTTTTGGTCGTTATTTTGCATTGAAAGGTATTCAGATGTAATCCCGGATTGGTAACAGATAACGACAGTACTGCAGTGCCCGTTAAATAATTTATGCAAACGAAAAATGCAAACAAAAGCAGGTTAAAAAAAATACTTCGCCGGACTTTCAGGGTGGTGATTTTCCTGTTCTTATTGCTGCTATTGGTTTGCGGATTAATTCTTGTTCCCCCTGTACAGAACTTTATCAAATCGCAGGCGGTTAATTATCTCGAAAAAAAGATAGACACAAAGGTTGCTGTCGACAAGATCTATATCGGGTTCCCGAAAACGGTGAGCGTTGATGGAATTTACCTGGAAGATCAAACCGGGGACACGCTTTTGTATGCCGGGAAAATAAGGATAAATATTGCGCTTTTTAAACTGATAACCGGGAAAAGATTGGATGTGGAATCAGTGGAGCTGAGTGATATGACTGCCAAAATAAACCGGTCATTACCCGATACCAGTTTTAATTTCCGGTATATAATTGATGCGTTCAGTTCCGGTGAGCCCCCCAAGGAGGATGCAGGGGAAACAGCGCCCATGCCGGTAAGTTTTGGCACGCTTGATCTCAATAATATAAGGATAGTATATAAGGATGTGGTAACCGGTTATGATGCCGACGTGGCCTGGGAACATTTTAGTACCCGTTTTCAGGCGTTCGATCTGCAGGAAATGAATTTCGGGGTAGAACATGTAAACCTGGGTGGTTTGAATGCGAAGATCTACCAGGCTGCTCCGTTGAAACCCGCGGGTGAAACAATTGTGGACGTGCAGGAAAAAGAACAGGAAGGAGATTTTCCAGGGATTCAGTTGGGAAAGATCGGGCTCGACAAGATAAATCTTGAATATAAAAGCGATGTTGCGGGAATGTACAGCCTTATCCGGTTGGGCGCTTTGAATATTGATACGAAAGCGTTGGATCTGGAAAAGCAGCTTATTGATGTGAATACGGTCAGGTTGGACAGTACATCCGTTGTGTTGCGCCTGGATAAAACCAACGAAAGAGATAAGGCCGCAACACCCGTTTCGCCACCGGAAGAAAAAACGGGAAACGGCTGGACGGCAAAGTTGGGAGCTTTACAATTAAATGATATCAACCTGCAGTTTGATGATGAAAATGTGCCTGCTCAAAAAACGGGTATGGACTATATGCATTTGAAGGCTGAAGCGTTGAACTTGCATGCAGGTTCGTTTGTCTATAACGGTGATAGCATCGGAGGTACCATTACCCGGGGAAGCCTCAGGGAAAAAAGCGGTTTTGAGTTAAAGGAATTAAAAGCTGATTTTCTGTATGCTTCTACACAGGCTTACCTGAAAGATTTACTGATCAGGACACCGGGTACAGAACTGAAACGGTCCCTGGCAATACGCTATCCGTCCATTGAAGCGCTGCAGAAGGATATCAACCTGCTCCAGTTCAACCTGGACCTGGACAACAGCAGGGTGCAGGTTAAGGATATCCTGACGTTTGTTCCGGCGCTGTCTTCACAGCCCGGGTTCACCAATCCAGACAATGTGCTGTACATTAACAGCGCGATAAAAGGCAGTGTAAATAACCTTCAGATACCGGAATTAAGTATTTCGGGGTATAACAACACGCGTGTAGATATCAGCGGTACCCTGCAGGGGCTTCCGGATGTAAACAGGCTTGGCGCCAATTTCCGCATAAGGGATTTTACCACTACAAAACAGGACCTGCAAAACCTGCTTCCTGCCGGATCATTGCCTGATAATATCACCCTCCCGGACAAGCTGCAGCTTACCGGCAACCTGAAAGGAGCGGGGGGCAGGCTGAATACTGACATACAATTGAAATCCAGCCTTGGAAATATATCTTTAAATGGCCTGCTGCAGGAAATTGCTGACCCCGTAAAAGCAGTATATGATATCACCCTGCAGACACAAGCCCTTGACCTGGGAACCTTGTTGCAGAACAGGGAAACACTCGGACCGGTTACGGCCACCCTGGCGGCAAAAGGGAAGGGATACGATATTGAGCATGCAGATGCGGTTTTTTCAGGTAAGCTTGTTGATGCGGTCGTAAACAACTATTCATATAAGGACCTCAGCATCGAAGGGAGCATTGCCAGGCAACAGGCCCGGATCAATGCCGCTATAGCAGACCCTAATATACACATTACGCTGGACGCGGCTGCTGACCTGGCACAACAATATCCGGCGCTTCAACTGAACGTAGAGGTAGATAGCATTAAGACACAGCCGCTGCATTTCACAAAGGACGCGTTGGTCTATCGGGGTAAAATAACAGCGGACTTCCCGGTTACCAACCCCGATAGCCTCGAAGGGCAACTGTTTATTCTGCAATCCTTATTGGTGCACAACCAGCACCGGGTGGAGTTGGATAGTATTCAGCTATTGGCCGGTTATAAGGACAGTCTCCGGTTCATCGAACTGAAATCTGACGCGTTATACGCTCAATTACTCGGTAAGTACAGGCTTACCGAAATGGGTGGGGTAATACCGCAACTCATAGATCCCTATTTTTCTATGAATATTGACCAACCCGTACCTGTAGCGGATTTCGATTTTACGGTAAATGCCTCTGTTGCCCGTGGACCTGTATTGAAGGCCTTTGTTCCTGATCTCGCCCGGTTGGACTCAATGAAGCTTAACAGCCGGTTTTCATCTGGTAACGGGTGGAATATCCATATGACGACGCCACGCATTGACTATGGCACCACCAGCGTAAACAACCTGGATATCAATGTGGAGACCAGGGACTCCGCCCTGGTTTTTAACACCTTTGTACAAAACCTGAAATCCGGGGAATCTGTGCAATTATATAAGAGTACTATCGATGCATCGGTAGCCGGTAATCTCGCGGATATTTCAGTGCATTTAAGAGATAGAGAGGAAAAAGAAAAATATCACTTCAATATTTTGCTGGATCAAAGAGAAAAAGCAGTATATGACCTGTCGCTGGTACCTGATAGTTTATTGCTGCATTACCAACCCTGGACAGCCGCCGCTGATAACCGGATCAGCTTTTCGCCGGAGGATGTCAACATACATAATTTTGGCTTTGAAAAGGACGGGCAGTCTATAAAAATACAAAGTCGGTCTGCCGGAAAGAATGCCCCCATAGATGTTCGGTTCGCAGACTTCCGGGTGTCAACCATCTCCGGTTTGATCCAGTCTGACTCTGTAGGTATAAATGGAACTATCAACGGAAATATTGAACTGAATAATGTTACTTCCCAACCGGTATTTGCAGGTGATTTGCGGCTGGATGATCTCTCTGTAAAAAAAGATACGGTTGGAAACGTTCGGCTGCAGGTAAACAATACCATTGCCAACACCTATAGTGCAGATCTGTCTGTAACGGGAAAAGGAAATGATATTGCCCTCGCAGGCAGCTATGAAACGACCAATAACAGTTTTGATATGAACCTGGATATCAGGACGATTCCCCTGACTACCGTCCAGGTCTTGTCCGGCGGAGCTGTAAAGGATGTGAAAGGTAGTATCAACGGAGGGTTCGCCGTTACCGGTACCATCGATCAACCTGCCGTTAACGGTTCATTGAATTTTAACAACGCGGGACTGAATATCAGCATGCTGAACAACTATTTTACTGTTGACCAGCAACGGATACAGATAGACGAAGAAGGAATACGTTTCAACCGCTTCCGGGTAAATGATTCTGCAGGAAATGCGCTCACCCTTAACGGACTCGCCGCTACTACTAATTTTTCGAACTACAAATTTGACCTGGCACTTCAGGCAAATGATTTCCGGGCACTCAACAGTACAAAGAAGGACAACAAAATATTTTATGGAAAGCTTTTTTTCGACGCTGATCTGCGTATCAGGGGCACAGAAGCGGCGCCTGAGATAGACGGAAGATTGAAAATAAATGATAAAACGGCGATGACGGTTGTATTACCGCAGGAAGAGCCCGGCGTAGTGGAAAGAGAAGGGGTAGTGGTTTTTGTGGATAAGGATGCTATGGGAAATGATTCACTTTTCCAGGTCAGCTACGATTCTTTAAACACCACTTCCCTGCAGGGGTTGAATGTGTCTGTGAATGCAGAGGTAGACAAAGAAGCGAATTTTGTAGTGGTGGTAGATGAAGGCAGCGGTGATCATTTGCAGGTAAAGGGTGGGGCGCAGTTGAATGTAGGTATTGAACCCGGTGGAAAAGTAGCCATGTCAGGGGTTTATGAAATTAACAAGGGAAGCTATGACTTCAGCTTTAACCTGCTGAAAAGAAAATTTATTATAGAAGAGGACAGCAGAATTACCTGGGGGGGAGAACCTACAGATGCAACGGTAAGTATTACGGCAAAATACACCGCTAATACTTCGCCGCTCGACCTGGTGAAGAATCAACTGGGAGCAGAGGTATCGGCTGCAGAAAGAAATACCTACCTGCAGAAACTGCCATTTGATGTTTTGTTAAAGATGGAAGGGGAGCTGATGCGCCCCCGAATCAGTTTCGATATTGTATTACCTGATGAAAGTACGACCGCGGTTTCTTCCGGCATTGTAAGCAATGTAAGGGCAAAGCTGGATATGATGCGGCAGGATGAAGCGGAAATGAATAAGCAGGTTTTTGCCCTGCTGCTGCTCAACCGGTTTGTAGCGGAAGACCCGTTCAGCAGCAGTGGCGGCATAAGCACTTCCACAATGGTTCGCCAGAGCGTCAATAAGATAATGTCTGACCAGTTGAACCGGTGGGCGGCGGATCTTATTAAAGGTGTAGACATCAACTTCGATCTTGAATCAACGGAAGACTATACTACCGGTGAACGGCAGGACAGGACCGATCTGAATGTAGGACTGTCTAAGCGCATGCTAGACGACCGGTTGACAGTAACCGTTGGTTCCAACTTTGAGCTGGACGGACCCCAGACCGGCAACAACCGGGGCGGCAACATTGCCGGAAATGTGAATATTCAGTATCGTCTTACAGAAGATGGCCGCTATATGCTCCGTGGCTACCGCAATAACGAGTACCAGGGAATTATAGAGGGCTATGTGGTAGAAACAGGGATTGGTTTTACTATAACGATGGATTATAACCGTTTCCGGGAGATATTTCAAAAAAGAAGAACAGTGGAAGACAGGAAAAAACGAAGGGAAGAAAGAAGGCAACAAAAAAACACAGATAAAAACCAGCCGGATCAATCGTAATGCAGAGAACCTTAGTAAATATCGCTATATGTATAACTGCCCTATTGGTGGCATCCGGCTGCAGCACTACTGCCAGGTTACTCGCCGGTGACGCGTTGTACACCGGGGCTGATGTTCGGGTTGCAGACAGGCAGGTAAACAAAAAAGAAAGAAAGAAAATAGTGTCTGAATCGGAGGGACTGGTTCGTCCCTTGCCCAATAAAAAAGTTTTAGGCATTCCCTTTAAACTGTTGCTGTATAACATGGCAGGTAATCCCAAACGGGAAAACTCTTTGGCCGGAAAAATGAAATACAAATGGGGCGAGCCCCCGGTATTGTTAAGCTCTGTTAACCTCGATTTTAATAACCGGGTATTGCAGAGTACGCTGGAAAACCAGGGTTATTTCAACAGCGTGGTCACAGGGGATACCGTAGTGCACAAAAAAAAGGCGCGGGCCGTTTATGAAGTGACGGCGGGCAGTCGTTATGTTATCAAAGATGTGATCCTGGAAAAGGACAGCTCGGTACTGCTGGGAGATATAGCAGCCTCTTTTGATAATACGCTGCTAAAGCAGGGGCAATACTTCAATCTCTCGGTCATCCGGGCAGAACGGGAACGGATAGACGCTTTTTTAAAGGAAAGAGGCTATTACTATTTCGACCCTGATTTTTTGATCGTGGAAGCCGACAGCACCATAGGGGATCACAGGGTGAATCTTTATGTAAAAGTTAAAAAAACGGCGCCTCCCCCGGCAAGGAATCCTTATACTATCAATAATATCTATATCTATCCCGGCTATCGGTTAAGTGGCGGGCAGCAGGATGATACGCTTCACAGGGGAGCGGTTTATTATAACGGCTATTACCTGGTAGACCGTGGCAATACTTATAAACCCAAAATGTTTGCGCAGGCAGTGCGGTTCTCTTCCGGAGATGTATATAACCGGCGAAGCCACCTGCAAAGTATCAACAGGTTGATCAACCTGGGAGTGTTCAAATTCGTGAAAAATAATTTCGAGGCAAAGCAGGTAAACGATTCTTCAAAGCTGGATGTGTACTACTACCTTACTTCTTTACCCCGGAAGTCGATCCGGCTGGATATAAATGCCAATACCAAATCAAATAACCTGGCGGGCTCTGCCGTCACATTCAGTTGGAGAAACCGGAATACTTTCCGGGCGGGGGAATTACTTACTATTAACGCGACGGGTGGATTTGAGGTACAGTTTAGCGGTCAGTTGAGAGGTTTTAATACCTACCGGGGTGGTCTTGAATCGAAGCTTACTTTCCCCAGGTTTATCATTCCATTCGTGAACATAAATACACGGAGTGGTTTTATGCCCAAAACCAATCTGCTGCTGGCCTATGATATTCTGACCAAAGAACGGTTATACACGATGAATTCTTTCCGGGCGGGTTTTGGTTATGCCTGGAAGGAAACGCTGACAAAAGAGCACGAGGTGAACCCCATCGCCATCAACCTGGTGCAGCCGCTGAATATTTCACAGTTATATGCTGATAGTATACTAACAAATCCCGCTCTAGGCAAGGTAGTGGAACGGCAATTTATTATTGGTTCCAATTATAACTTTAACTATAACGAACTTACCGGTAGTGGTGTACTAAAAGGATTGTATTTTAATGCCAACCTGGACCTCTCCGGTAATATAGCAGGGCTATTGACGCGGGCCGGTTCCGGGGGTAACCCAAAGTCCATACTGGGAGCGGTGTTCTCGCAGTACACGCGGGTAGAAACAGATATCCGGTACTATATTAAACTATCTTCAAAAAGCAATTGGGCGAACCGTATCATTGCCGGTGTGGGTGTTCCTTATGGTAATTCAACTGAACTACCTTTCATAAAGCAGTTCTTTGCGGGTGGTACCAATAGTATCCGGGCTTTCCGCAGCAGGGCGTTGGGACCGGGCACCTACTATTCCGGCGATAATAACCGCATACTGCCCGATCAGTCCGGCGATATAAAGCTGGAGTTGAATACGGAATTGAGAGCAAAACTTTTCAGTATCGTTCATGGAGCATTATTTATTGATGCGGGTAATATCTGGTTATACAATGCCAATCCCGGTAAACCTGGCGGCGGATTCACTAAAAATTTCCTGAAAGAAATGGCGGTGGGCGCCGGCGCCGGTATCCGGTTCGATATTTCTTTCCTGGTGTTGCGTCTCGATGTTGCTTTCCCCATCCGTAAGCCGTGGCTGCCGGAAAATGAACGCTGGGTGATTGACCAGATCAATTTTGGAAACAGCAACTGGCTTAGGCAAAACCTGGTGTATAATATCGGGATAGGGTACCCATTCTAAGTACCGGGTTTATATTATTGCAGTATGGTTACTGTAACAGTACCTATGTGCCATCCTTGCTGGGTCTGGGTATCGTACAGCGACACATTGTAGCCTGCCCTGCCAAAAGGAACTAATAAAGCCAGGGGTACAAAAGCCGATACCCTGGTGGCGCCAAAGCCGGCTCCGGTTACAGCTACCGAAGTATATTGTCCGGGTGGTCTGTTCGGATTTGAAAACCTTACCTCATCGGCAAAAAGATTTGTGCCGGTAATCTCAAAGTCGGAATAAGAATCCTTGTTGGTATATACCTGCTTCATGGTATTTCCCTTTACGGTAAGGCTCGGCAGGCTGATGCCACTGTGGGTACGTTCTGTGGACCGGCCGTTGATGCTGTATTTAAAGGTGTAATCTACCCGGCGGGACGGACGGCTGGCCATTGAAATGGGAATTGTGCCCACTACGGCAATATTGCCCTCCGCAGTTGAAGCCGTATTAACGGGAGAAGCCCATGTTGTGTCTATCGGTATGCTGGTGCCGTTCACGCTGAGGATGCCTAGGCTCTTACCCGGGCCAAAACCCATTCCTCTAAGCTCGAATTGCCCACCGGGCATAAACTCCCCGTTATATTTGTATGTAAATCCCCGGACAATATGCGGTACTGCGCGATAGTAAACAAATTGCCCGGCAGTACTGTATTCTTCTTTTCCCTTTACCTTTAGCACGATGGAGCTGGAGCCGTTATTTTCATGAGGCTCTTCTTCACCATTTGCGTTTACCCTGGTTCTGTAAGGCGTCTTTACTTTTATTTGCGTTGAACTGGCTTCCAGTATCTCACCTTCGGCAAATTCCTTCACCAGCATCATTCCCGGAAACCATACCTGCATATCGCTTTTGTTGCTTGAAAACCCCTCTCCGGTGATGGTGATCTCATCGCCCCAATAGGGTGTTTTCGGCGCATAGCCCGTGATTTTTACCGGCGACTTAGTGGGTTCATCCTCCTCCCCGGAGCCGCCCTCTTTTTTGCAGCTATTCAAGCCTGTAAGCAGGCAAAATAAGAGTAAGAATAATGCTGTTGGTTTAGCTGATTCTTTCATAATCAAATGTTTATTTTTAGTCATTTTTTACCAATTTTTTCTTCCGGATATTATACAGCTATTGCTGAAGTAACATTGATACAGTGGAATTGCCTCTTTCTCACTATTACCTGTAACAAAAATACAGGAGTGCGTAACGGTCTGCAATACCCTAATGATGTGATACCATTTCGGGGAAGCCGTGAAGACGTGTTCCATCCGGTTTCCCGGATTTTTCTTTTTTGATCGGTTTGATGAATTGCTCCTGAATAAATAAAGGACTTTTTTATCATTTATTGGCCGATATTGTAGATTTGCATATAAATTGAATAAACGATGAAAGCACAGACAATATCAGGATGCCGGTCGTAGGAAAATACAAATGGGAATTTGAAATTCCCGGGTCGGGCAAACAAACTTCTGTGCATGAATTTTTTCCCGGGCACATTGAGTATTCAATGACAGGACCTGCCCATACCACAACTTATACGCAGAACCTGGTATCTTTTGATCCCGGGGAGCAGCGGTGCATTACCCTCGGCAGCGGGGGCGACAAAGAAGGCGTGTACTTTCTTATGTTCTTCAGGGATATCAGCGACGGACAGGTAACGATTTACAAACGTAAATGCACCACCAGGGAAGAAGCGGAAAGCTTTTCCGTTCCTGCCGCGGATGCTGCGGAGGATCACGGGTGGAATGTGTATACGCGGGTGTAACCCCTTGAGATTTCTCCGCAGCGTCTGCCCGTGCACAGGCTGTGTGTTGGCAGGCGACTCTGCGGCAGGTGAAGGATCAAAGATATGTAACTAAAGCCTCCGGCCCGACCAGGTGCATTCGCGGACTCGGAGCCATGATATAACAGCAATAAGCATTCCCTGTTTCGACAGGCATCATTGCCGGCAACAGTAATATGCCCGGGACATAAGTCCCGAAAGAACATAAAAATCCTTAGTCCGGAGACTAAGGATAGCGAAAATACAACCTGTCGGCGGGGTCGCAGTGACGTGGGTGGTTGTGTATTTTGAATATTTGGCCAGAACAAAATTAATGCCGGCAGACCTCTCCTTCGTCGAGGTGACGTAAAGTATATACTACATTTTGTGCCTGCGGTCGGTGTTGTCATGACATGTTACGCCGGGTCCACGGCCAAACACAAAGGCCAACAGTGAGACCCGGCGGGGCAATCAAATAAAAAGAATATTCCGGGTTATCCCGGAATATTCAGTAAAACGCTTATTTCCTCAAATGACAATGCCTTTAACTGCGATTCGGTGTGCACTTCCCCGTTGATGGTCACCCGCTTTTCATTTTCGCCGGCATAGCGGCTGGCAGCCGTGCCGCCCGGGATCAGGATATACCGGAACTGGACCGAGCCAAAGCCGGTGGAGCCGGTGTTGTCGTGTGCGAACCGGGTGATGATAATTTTACCCGGCCTTGGGAAAAAGCTGACCGTATTGGGTTTATTACCCGCATGGTTCGTGTAAGGCAATGGAAATACACTGGTTAGAAATCTCATATATACCAGGGTGACCCCATTATCCACTATTTGCTGGGTCAGTTGCGCGGCAGGGATATGGTTGACCTTTAAGTTTGTGTTGTCAACCGATGAGTCCCGTTGTGCCTGCTGAAAGCTCAGCCATCCGCTGTAGATCACGTTGGCCGTGCCGGCGGGTCCCTGTGCCCCATCTGCTCCTTGTGTTCCGTTAGCTCCGGCAGGCCCTTGTGGTCCCTCCGGTCCTGCATTCCCCTGTGGTCCCTGCGGTCCAGAGGGACCTTCTTTGGCGCAGCTTAATATAAGAAACGCCGCTGCCAGCGCAGGCAATAAAAATCTGAATGGTTTCATAACTGTATGTTTAGATGAATATTTACAGGTAATGACGCTGTTTTACAAACAGCCTATTGCGCACATGGCAAAACAGGCGGCACAGGGAAGGCTGCAGGCGCCTGCCACAACAATGGCTGCTGCCAGCCCTACACCTGTTTCTGACAGTACGAAGCCAACGGTAAGTGCGGTAGCGGCGCAGGCCGCAGAGAACATACAAAACCCGGGGCAGCTAATAGTATATGTTTTACCGCCTACTTTAAGTTTGCCATTTTTAATATCAATATCCATTTGCGGGCCCGTACCCCCGGTTTGGGCGCATTTCAAAAAACATTTTCCCCAGCTATTCGCTTTCTGAATCCCCCTTGCATCAGCATACCATTCTTCTGATGTCTCCAGGGCTTTTTCCACAGTTTCCACTCCTTCCGGCAATACGATGTATGCTTTATAGATACTGTCGCCTACCTGCCTCCAGATCAGGGAGCTTTTTTGTGTTGATTTCTTATCCCTGCCGGAGCTTTCCAGGTCGTAGATACAGAAAAGCACTTTTTGTGTTTTTCCCGATCTGTCAGTCAGCTCTCCCTCAAACCCCCATTGTGATCTTTCACTATCAATCCGCCTGAAGCCTTTTCTATGCACTTCGGTCCACAATAGGTTAAATTCCTTATCCCGCTGAAACTCCCCCAGCTTTTTTTTCAATTGCTCATTACTAAAAGATGCGAAAGGCTCTTCCTTATTTTCTTTTGTCCGCTGCGATACTGCGGCGAATGTCATGAATACCCCGATAGCTGTTATCAGGATGCTTTTTTTTGTTATTGACTGCATGGCTTACAATTTTGGGTTTACAATTTTTTTGTTAAAGGCGTATAAGCTGGCTGCTTATTTTATCTTCTTTATCTGTTTTGTGTCCACCGGCTTCCGTTCTTCTTTCATCTTCAGCCAAAATTTGTTCTGCTCCACTACCAATAGCGAAAGCTTTGCGCGACTGACATTCATGATGGCATTGGCCCTCGATTTGGTCAGTGCTGTTTTTTGGATGCGGGTTACGGCATCTTTGTCATACGCAGTATGAAACAGGGAGATGGATGTTACAAGCTGGTTATAAAGCGGATCTCTGTATATTTCCCGGAAGCCGGTAACATTGGGATGCATCGTTCCGTTAACATCACCCTGGCTTAAAACAGACTGTCCCACCGTATTGAAATACCCGTTACAATTACATACACCTTTACCTAAGGCTTTGCCGGACACATCTACCAGGTCCCATCCATGTGCGGCGGCGGCTTCAGCTATCCTTTGATTGAGCTTTTTAAACACATGATCATGAACATATTTCCATTCATTGTCTTCAACATTGTTTTCCAACTGTCCCCAACAGTCAAGCGGATTAACCACCCGCAAATAATTCTGCTTACACAGTTGTGTGTCGTATCCGCCATTGCCGAGCGGGTTGCCTGTCATCGGGTTGGGGTAATTGAACCATATATAGCGCCCCACTGTAGTTTTGGACTCCACATAATTCTTGAACAGGTTGAATGTTTCCGGCAGCCTGTCCAGTTCACGCTGTACATCTTCCCGGAGTTCTTTATTCAGGGTCAAGTCATGGAAAAATGAGAGCAGCCCTCCTTCCACAATATTGCCAAACCCAATATCATTTCCGCCGCCGTCGGCCAGCAGTATATCAATCCCGTCATAGTTTTTAGCGTTTAACCAGTTCGTCACCAAATCCACCTGGATACCCTGTTTTATGGCTGTTTTTCCCGGATCTGCTTTTTGCGCTACAGCGAAATAATCCAGCAGTCGTGCTCCGCTGCAGGTGGTATTGATATAGTCAATTTCAAATTCTTTTCTTTCTGCTTTTAGCTTGTTAATAGCCAGCTCTCCGCCACTATTGGCCGAACGGTGGCAAGGAACGTGCATCCAGGCGCCGCTTCCTTTACCGCCTTCCCCCGAAGCAAAAGAATCACCCAGGTAGGCAATAGTAAGCGGTCTCGGTACGATAAAGCTGTATACCGGACTGTTAAGCGTCAGTTCTTCTGTAAAACCTGCTGGTATATTGCTTCTTGCCCAGGCATAGTAAAGCTTTGTGCCCCTGGAAAACATTTTTTCCTTTTTGTTGACAGGCGGTCTTCCGCTATGCGGTAAAATGGCCGCTGCTTCCGCCTTACCGCCGCTGATGCCATTTAATGTCGCATTCGTTACATAATATTTTGTCGGATCTTTTTTAATGAGATCAAAAGCATTTGCCACAGCCAGGGAATCAGTGCCATAGACAATATAAGCGCTGAACTGGCTGACAGGTACATTTTTTAAGTCTATAATAATTTGCAATTTTCGCTGGCCAGGGGCCTCCGGATGTATGGGATTTGTGAAAAATTGTGCCGATGCATAGCCAAACGGCACAACCATTACCCACATGAAGCATATTTTTGAAAGTACTTTCATATACTATTGTTTTAATTGAACAAAAATGATTTGTTGGGGTTACTGTTTTATCGCATCATACAACTGATGGTGGCTACCGGTATAAAAGCTTTGAAACTCCACTGGTTATCGAATACGCAACGCATGCCATAATTAATGATCACACTCTGGCTAATGCGCCAGTCGCCGCCAAATGATAATGTGTTGGGGTGAACTTCATCCCACTTCAGTGACGATCCGATAATCTGAACATTTCCCGGTGTTTTATAATATTGGTTCACTGCATCTATGGCCGTATTCAGCTTTTTGTATTCATACAACAACTCGACAAAAAATGTATATACAGCACCGCCGTACCTGAGATTCAATCCCATGCTGTAGAGGTTATTCCTCGCAATCGTTTTATCCGCAGTTTCATTTCCTGTAATATTATCCAGCACTATAAAGTCTACCTGTTCGTTGTACCAGAGTGAACGCAATAAACCCGTCATCAAAAATTGCCTGCCGATACCAAGATTTCCGTTAAGCCATATTCCTATTCCTGTACTCCGGTCTGAACGTTTCATCCCAAAGGTTCCTGAACTGTCGGATTTGAATGTGTACATCCTGCCAACAGCAACATCCAGCGATGAGGCATTCCAGTATTCGTTCACAAATATTTTTGCCCTTTCGTTGATCTCACTCACCCTTCGTGAATGCTGGGAGTTTAACTGTTCCTCCAGCGATCTTATCTGCATTCTCAAGCCCGGCTTTTCCAGTATATTGGTGAGCGTATCAAGTTTCTGCTTTGCTTCCTGCAACTGTATTAACAGCTCCTCCTTTTCCTGCTTATACCTTACCCCGATATCTTCATACAGCCCTTTTTCCAGCAGGGGGTCCTTCTGCCGGTAAACATTTAATTTAACGGCGCCCCCAATTCTTCTGTAACTGTCATCATCCTGAATACTTCCCAACGATATGTCTATTGAGGCAAGCTTTCTCATAAAACCGGAGGCGTTCTGATATCTGCTCAAATCCTTTCGGTTATAAAAAAGCTCCCAGAAAGGTTGGGATTGAATTGCCAGGTTGGGGTTGACACCGTATTTTAATGACCAGTCCACTTTAAAATCTTTGATATCCGCCATCCGTGTTACCTGGGTGGGCGTGGCGCCCATTAAGTCAAAAACAGGAGAGGGAGAAATAGCCAGCTCTTTAGGAGATACCCTGCCGGCTGGTTGCTGAAAGTCCTGCGAAAAGCAGGCTGTCGTAAAGCAAACTATTAATGCTTCGAAGCTGATTGTTTTGAAAAAATAGTTCATTGTAGCCGGGTTTGATATGTTGTATTGATAGAACAAAACTATTTTCGCAACCGGCGATATGCAATACCGGAACATAGGGATAATCGGAGATACCAAATACCTAAAATCCGGTATAATCCATAACCGTTAAGTTTACTACCTTTCACCATATTATTGATCTTAAAGAATTTTGATGTATGCGTTTCTACCTAAGCAGAATCACTATTAGTGGTTTCTTTTTGATCATTGTTTTTTGTCTTGCAGTAAAATATGCTGAAGGACAGACGACGGTTGCCCGGATCGACAGTTTGAAAAAGGAATTATTAAAAGCCGGAGAAGATTCTAATAAAGTAGAGATACTGAGACAACTGGGTAATGAAGTCGGCTATATTGATCCCGGGCAGGCGCTTGAATATGCACAGGAGGGCTACAACCTGAGCAATAAAATTAATTATGAGTTCGGTATTGGCACAATGGCCTATATCCTGGGTTTCCTGAACCAGGATTTAAACAACTACTCTTTGTCTGATTCATTCTTAATTCTTGCCGAAGAAAAATTCAGGGAACTGGACCTGCCCGGGCAACTGGCCAAAGTGGAGCATGCCAGGGGTGTACAGGCATACAAGCAGGGAAACTACTGGGCGGCAGCGGATTTTTTTGCCAAAAATGTAAAAATATTTGAAGACATTAAAGACAGCAGTTCGGCAACGATCGCTTATCAAAGCCTGATAGCAGTGCTGGGCCAGGTTAAAAATCACGAAAAGGCAATTGAACTCAGTAAGAAGGCTTTGCTGCTGGCAAAGCAGACAAATGATACCGTTTCTATAAACTATTTGCTGCAACTCCTGGTAACGAACCTGGTATACGCGGAGCGAATGGATGAAGCTTCGGACTATATTACCCGGTTGAGAGAAATTGCAGAAACAGTCACGGATCAATTCCTGGCAGGAGACCTGTATAGTACGATTGGTACTTATTTTTACAGGGATAAGGACTTTCCGCAAGCCGTGGTTTTTTATGAAAAAGCACTGGAAAAATCCATCCTGATCAATGATAAATACCAGCAGGCCAATCATTATAGCGCACTTGGACAGGCTTACCTGGAAATGGGACGCCCGGACGATTGCCGCGATCATCTTTTTGCTTCACTGCAACTTGCCAGGGAATATCAAAATAAAAGAGGAGAATACAATGTGTCATTATCGTTAAGCAACTATTACAAATCAATAAAGGATTTCCATAAGGCATACGAGTATTTATCCTGGCACCAGGAGATGACCAACAGTATCATGAAGGAAGAAACCCGTAATTATACTGCTTACCTGGAGGCTTCCTTTGAAGCCAGCAAAAAAGAAAATGAGATTTTACGGTTGGAGAAGGTACAGCAGGAAAAAGAGTACCAGCTTAAACGGAGTACGTTACTGCTCTTTGTGGGTGCTGGACTGATAGCAGCGCTGCTGGCCATTCTCTACCTGCTGAGGCGAAATCACCGGAACAAGGAAAAAATTGCCGCGGAACGATCCGCTCTCCTGGAAGAAAAAGTAAAAAATGTCGAAAAAGAACAGCAGATCGTTTCCCTTCAGTCCATGATCAACGGGCAGGAAACAGAAAGAACAAGGATCGCGAAAGAGCTTCATGACGGGTTAGGAAGTGTTTTTTCTACAGTAAAAATGCATTACAGTACGCTGCAACAGGAAACACCTGAAATAAAGGGAAACCCGCTCTATCGGAAGACACTGGACCTGATCGATAAAGCCTCGGATGAATTGAGAACAGTGGCGCATAACATGATGCCGGAAGTGCTGATGAAGGTCGGACTGGTGGATGCGCTGCAGGATTTTTGTAACAATATCAACTCCGGGAAACTGCTGACAATCAGGCTGCAAACGTATGGAATGGATAAGCGGCTCAACAGTTCTACTGAAATAATGCTTTATCGTATAGTCCAGGAACTGATCCACAACATTCTTAAACATGCTGAAGCCACGGAAGCATTAATACAGATCAACAGGCAGGAAAACAGGCTCAGTCTGATCATTGATGATAATGGCAGAGGGTTTGATACCCGGGAAGCAGCCGAAAAAAGAACCATGGGGATGTCTACCGTAAAAAGCCGGGTAGATTACCTGAATGGCCGGCTGACCATAGATTCACGAAAAGATATCGGAACCACAATAATGATCGATCTGCTTATTCATGAATAGGTATAATTGGCTAAATTTATAGCCAGTTCGGATTATGATAAAAATTCTGATAATCGATGATCATCCACTGGTAATTGATGGCATACAAACCATGCTGAAGGATGAAGGCTGCTTTCACATTGAAGCTGCGGTAAAAACCGGGGCGGATGCATTGGACTTTGTTACCAATCATCCCCCGGCTGATATTATCCTGCTGGATATTAATTTGCCCGATACGGATGGCCTCCGGTTATGCGAAACGATAAGGGCGATAAACAAAACTGTAAAGATCATCGCGCTTACGCATATAAATGAAGCGGGGATCATTACCCAGATGATAAAAAAGGGAGCCAATGGGTATCTGCTGAAAAGCATGGAGCGTGAGGAACTGATCGAAGCGATCCACAAAGTGACAGAGGGCTCTATATACTTAAGTAAAGCAGCGAATGAGAAAGTAATTCAACAGTTGCAGCACCTTGATCTTCCAACCGGTCAGGTGCCTGTGCTCACGTTGCGTGAAAAAGAGATACTGCAACTGTTATATGAAGGGTTGACCAGCCAGGAAATAGCCGGCCGGCTATTTTTAAGCAACTATACAGTAGATACGCACAGGAAAAATATGCTCCAGAAATTCAATGTACACAATACCCAATCACTCCTGAACGCCGTTAGAAAACTGGGAGTTATTGACTAGCTGATACCCCAAAACTATGACTGTGGGGCACCGGAAAATCGCCTGCCGGACAGATGGTTCTGGAAAATCAGTTGTCAGGGCTTTCGTGAATGATACAAACTTAATTTTCTAAATGATTCTCCTGTAAGGGAATCGTTATTGTGATATGCTACTTTTTTTGATTTATGTTGAGACTGCTTCTCCGCCTGTGGCGAATCGCAGTGACGTGGAAAGTTGTGTATTTGAATATTTGGCCAGGACAAAATTAATGTCGGCAGACCTCTCCCAACCTACGGTTGGGATCGAGGTGACGGTAAAGTATTTCTCACTATTTTAAATTAATCGTTACCAGCACAGCTCTTAGCACTGCCACGCTGTGTTCCTGTTTTTTCTCCTGTTTACCCGATCCTCCAGGGCGGGTACTTTCTGTTGTTGCCTGCACGATAAATGATGATGCGGTTGCCATCGGGATCTTTCAGGTGCGCTTCTTTCCACAGCCAGGGCTTATCTTCAGGCAGCGCATCAACCGGGATATCTTTTGCCATAAGCCCCCTGATCTTTTCCTCCGGGTCATCTACCTCAAAATATATCCAGGTATCCCCGGACCTGTCTATACTGCCAGACTGATGAATAGAAAAAGTAGCATCGCCGTCCGGGCATTCAAATCTTGCATAGTGCGGCAATGCTCTTACAATAAGGATCAGCCCCAGTTTTTCATAAAAAGCGATAGACGCTTCTACGTTCGTTACGGGTATGGTTACCTGGTTTAAATTCATGGTGAATTAAATAAGCATTTCAAGAATGACCTGGTGCCTGCAGAGAATACCGTTTTCTACAATGGGCGCAGGGTACCGGTTGGTAAAATAGTCCTCTACGATCCGGGTGATCTTAAAGCCCGCTTTTTGATAAAGATATAGCTGTCCTGTACTCGAATTGCCGGTAGCGATCTTTAATTTTTGTGCGCCCCGCCTGCGTGCTTCTTCTATCGCAAATTGAAGCAACCTGAGCCCATGACCTTTGTTTCTATATGCTTCAGCAACCGCTATATTCTTAATTTCCATCAGGGTCTTATCATGACTGAACAGCAGCAGGCAACCAATGCTCCGGCAGCCCTCCCGCATTTCGAAAATCAGGGAATCATCCAGGTACGATCGTATCATAGCTTCATCAGGATCGGCTTCCATTAGCAAACCAATATCCGCCTCTTCCTTTGTTATCAACCGGATCGATGCTGCTGCCTGCATGGTTAAAATTAAGGCTTCTTATTGAGGTCGTCCATCCAGATTTTAACGGATTTTCTTGCTGTCTCTATTACCTGGCTTCCCATACGGTAGGCCAGCTTCCAGTTTTTCCCTTTTCGCTCATACACAGTATTCACAAAAACCTGTTTCCCGTTGCGGTTTACGGTCTCTGCATTAAAATCTATATCCTCAGTCTCTTTTAAGAACTGTTCCAGCCTCATTTTTACGAAATCTTTCGCCTGCAGCGGGTAACGCTTTTCCCAGTCTTCAATCAATGCCGCCCGGCTTTCCTTTGTTTGCTGCAACAACGAAGCATAGTTTCCTGTATACATCTGCAGGTAAGCGTTATCCGGGCTTTTAGCTTCCTTCAGCGTTTCCTTCGCTGTTTTTACCAGTTCTTCCATCATTTGTTTCAGATCGCCGGTAGCGCTTTTCAGCGAAACCTCTGCTGATTGCAGCGAGCGGGTGGCATTTTCGATCAATGTTTGCCGGAGGGAGTCCGGGGTGACCGGTAAAGGAGGAAGCGACGGTTTTTTTTGCTGCCGCATATTTTCGTAAGCGGTTTTAAAGGAATCGCTTTCCGTAAACTTCCTGGCATGGTTCACAGCGGATGTTACAATAACGGAATGACCGGTGAGGGGTATATTCCTTGCCTGCGAAAGGACAGACGTATTGACGTACCCGGTTAAAAATCCCTGGGATATCCTGTTGTTGGCATCCTGCTCACTTATACCCAACTGTTTTAAGAAGTCCTCTGCCACACGGACCGGCGTAAAGGATAATAATCCGCTGATGCAGGCGCCGATAATAAGCAGCAACCGCCCGGCGCCGAAATATTTATAACGATTGATCATGATTACTATGGTTTGGGTTGATTTAAGATGGGTTGGGGCACAACGTTTTTGACCGGGTTGGTAGACATAAGAAAAGTATAGATTGATTTCAGGTCAAGGTCCGTTAGCCTGGCAAAATTCTGCCAGGGCATAGGAGGCAGCAGCGGGCGGGTGCCTTCCAGTCCTTTTGATTTTCCCTCTTTAACTGATTTTTTAAATTGTTCTTCTGTCCAGGACCCGATGCCGGTGGAATCGCTGGTGATATTTGCCGCATACGTAATGCCCCAGGGACCTGCCGCCGCGGTAAGATCCGGACTCATCAGTACCCAACCGTTACCAATAGCCGAAGGTTCCACGGGGGGTAATACGTTGTGCTGCTGGAAGCCGGATAAACGTAATTCAGGAATGATTTCCGGCCCCATCGGTCCCATTTTTTTGGGAGAATGGCAATCGTCGCAGCCCATGGCTGTTACCAGGTAGTCGCCTCTTTTAATGAGGCTGTCTGTACTTACCGGTTTTTCTTCGGTGTTGTCTTTGTATTGGTTATTGCCGCAGGAAATGATAATACCTGTGCAGACGCCAACCAGGAGGAGAAAAATAAATGCACGCATGGAATTGAAGTTTTATTAGTAGAAAAATGTTACGTAACCGGATCAATTGTTTCTTTTAACACTGAAGAAACCATCGATCCTGACAGGTGTCCAGGTAGTAGTGTTGTTTTCGGTTACCTGTTTGCCGGCTTTTTCGAGGTAGAAAGTACCGGAGATATGCCCCCCGGGCTGTTCGCTGTACCGGGTGAATTGTATTCCACCGGGACTAATTTCAAGGTTGCCGGGTTTTGCCAGGAAATGACGATACACAGTGATGTTATCCGGCGCATACATGAAGAAGGGAAAGCGTTGCTCCCAGGGAATGAACTGCAGGGTATACCTGTCTTTGAATACCAGGGCAAGCGCTCCCTGGGGTTTGCCGTCGGTAACTACCCCACCTTCTATTATAAGGTTGTCGGCAGCTTTTACTGCCCCCGTTACTACCTGGGCGTGCAACCATTGACCATTGTTTATCCGAAAGCTGATACCTTCCCTTCCGATATAAATATTACAAACCAACCGGTACTGTTTGTTCCCCTTACCCTTTAAGAGAACACTCACCGCTACCGGGTTGACAGCAGGGATGCTATTGGGCGCTGTATAGGTTGCCGTTCTGCCGGATGGTTTCAGGCTGCCGGCTCCGTTTAACTTCCATTCACGTATAAGCGAAGCTACTGCATCACGCCCGATACTCAATGGCTTTGTTTTTCCCGGCATGGGAATTTCCAGCTCATCGTCCAGGGTGTGATTGGTTACTGTGAGGGTGATGGATTTGCCCGGCGTTACCACTCCCATGGCAGGTATTATTTCAAATGCCTTGAACAGCGACCAGTCACTGAAGTGAGTTGTAGATACAGTGATCGTTTTTTTATCCGTATCTATATGCCCGCCCATACCTCTCCATATGCCATTTTCATCCTGAAAGGCAACTCCGATCGCTTCCGGTAAAGTATTACTGATTTCCGTATCATCATATGTGAATGTAAGCTCCACAGGTTTCAAAAAAGTAACATGGGGGGTGATCCGCCAGGCAGCTCCGAACCCTGCTGTATTCATATTGGAAACCCGCAATACGGATACCTGTGTATTTCCTGCCAACGCCCCTGCGGGAATGGCTATACGAACAGCGCCGTTCATGGCTGTGAATATACCCCCGCCGGCGCCGATTTGCATACTTTCTCCGTCTCCCTCAGGCTGACCAACAGGGGTTACCAGTTCTTTCCCGGGTAAAGGGTTGCTATCCGGGTCAGGAGAGGGAACATTATCCTTTTTGCAGGAACTCAGCATCACCAGGACCGCTAAAATTATACTACAATATTTGCTTACTTGTTGCTTCACGATATTCATTGTTTTAAATTTTGCCGCAAGTTGATCTCATTCTGCGATACCTGCAATCGTGCATTGCATGAATTGAGGAATATCCGGATGAAGACTTTTGGAGAAAGTTTGAAATGCATGTCTGGCAGTTACCTCATTGGCGGATAATTTGTACCTTGTCAGGGGTGGGACGCCCTGTTTATTGTATGCTGACCAGGCCGGGCGTATTACCGGTCCCTTCAATAAAAGGGGAAAATCACCCAATTCAACCGAAAAAAATACAATTCATACATTCCCCCGTTTGCCGGCGCCAGGGGTATTTTATTTTTAGTGTAATGGCATTACAACAGTACAGCGATAAAGAACTCCGGGTTTTTTTATGTGTAATTTTCCCTTACACGATCATTATCAACTTTATGGCGCTGGGTGAGTGTGTTTACAGTTCAACATCCCTCTTCCTGTCGTACGCGGGACTTACCATGATCTATTTTTTTGCGGGATACTTTGTATTTGGCGTTACAGGCGGGTTTATTCAAAGACGGCTTCCTTCCAGCCAGGACTTGTTCAAAAGAATAGGATTGATGCTACCGGTGTTTTACATAATGAATATTTTCCTGATACTGGGTTTTTATGCATATTATGAAAATTTGATAACACTTCCCTGCCAGCCGGTGAGAGATAATTTCCTTTGGGTGCTGGGGTTTGGGTGTTTTGCCAGCACGGTTATCACATTTATCAACGAAGGAGCCGTTAACTGGTCAAGATGGAAAAAAGCGGTTACGGAAACGGAGCAGTTGAAAAACGCTTACCAGAAAAGCAGGTTATATGGACTGAAAGGACAGATTAATCCCCATTTCCTGTTCAATTGTTTTAACTCACTGTCTTCCCTGATAAGTGAAAACGAAGAACAGGCAGAGCATTTCCTGAACGAAATGACAAAAGTGCACCGGTATATGTTAAGAACGGATGATGAACAACTGGTTCTGCTGGAGCAGGAAGTGAAATTCGCCCGCTCTTATTTGCATCTTATAGCGGTCCGGTTTGGGTCCGCGGTGCAGTTTGACATTGATGTCCCGGAAAATATTATGAACAGGTTTTTACCGCCACTCAGTTTGCAGGTGATCCTGGAAAATATTATTTATACCAATGCTGCCAGCAAATCGGAGCCGCTTCAACTCCGCATTACCGGCAAAATGAACAAGCTTGTGATACAACATTCCATTCAAACTAAAATAATTATTGATGAAGGAACACTTTTGGAAGGGCTTGATAATCTTATCACGAAATACCGGCTGATGGGCGCTGAAGAAGTAGAAGTGATCGAAACAGATACGATACGGACTATTACACTGCCATTGTTCACCCAAACCTTTTCCGTGTTATGAAGTTTCATAAACCTCCTACCTACGAATTTCATGGATTCCTGATCTCCATGCCCCTGATCGGGTGGTATGTACATTATATCCTGTATGGAGACCGTATATACCACGATCCGCAGTTATGGTTTGTTTCTTTTCCTATATTATTTGCACTTGCAGTGGTGTCGTGGTACATGCATAGCCAGTATCATACCCGCATTACCCTCCGGTTTCCGGGCCTCAGGCTCACGGCAAAACGGATCCTGTTCAAATTATTTGTTTACCCGCTGGTAATGGTACCATCCGTAGTTATTATTCATGCCATTTACGCACACTTTCACCTTTTCGGGTACAACTACAGTCAACAGGCATTAAAACTGTGGCTTTTACAGGGGATTGTTGTAAATCTTGTATTTGAAACATTGTGGGAAGTGGTATATATCATTCAGCAATACAAGGAAAACCTTACGGAGAAAGAACTCCTTCAGCAGATGAAAACGGAACAGGAGTTTGAAAACCTGAAGGCGCAGGTCAACCCCCATTTCCTGTTTAACTGCTTTAATACCCTGTCAGGTCTCATCAGTGAGGATAAAATAAGAGCGGACCAGTTTTTAAATGAGTTGAGCAAAGTGTATCGTTATCTTTTGAATGCCAACCAGAATGACCTGACGACCCTCAACAACGAAATAAAATTTATTCAGAGCTTCCTGGAACTCCTGAAAACACGCTATGGATCAGCATTGCAGGTAGGCATACGGGTGGATGAGTCATATTTTTCTTTTCTCCTGCCAACTTTGAGCCTGCAATTGCTTGTGGAAAATGCTGTGAAGCACAATGTAGTCAGTAAAAAAGAGCCTTTGCTTATTGAGCTTTATACAGAGAATGAACCTTTCCTGGTTGTTAAAAACACGTTGCAGCTTAAGCAGGTGGAAGAGGCTTCTACAGGAATCGGATTGAAAAATATACAGGCGAAATACCTTTTGCTGAATGAAACCCGGTTCGAAGCAGGACGGCAGGATGGAAGTTATGTGGTAAAACTGCCGCTGATAAAGGAAAAGTAATTGAAGAAGCGAATAATAACCATACCAATAAATTATACAAAATGAAAATACTCATAGTAGAAGACGAAGACCTCGCCGTAAAAAAGCTCCAGAAAACACTTTTAGCCATAGACGAAGAGGTAGAGATTACCGGTATTACCGATAGTATAAGGGATACCGTAGATTGGTTGCAGGAAAACCCGGCGCCTGATCTGATATTGATGGACATTGAACTGGCGGATGGACAGAGCTTCAATATTTTTACGTTAACGGAAGTAAAATGCCCTGTGATATTCACTACCAGCTACGATGAATATGCTTTAAAGGCATTTAAGGTAAACAGTATTGATTACCTGCTGAAGCCGGTGCAAACCGAAGACCTGCAGGCAGCTTTCCGGAAATTTCATACCCTGCAAAAAGAAAAATCGGATAATAATATCAGTAACCTGGTAAATGAGCTCAGGCAAAAACTCGTGCCCAGAGAATACCGGAAAAGGTTTCTGGTGAAAAACGGGCAGCGGCTGATTAGTATAGAGGTAGGTGATATTGCTTACTTTTTCAGCGATGGCAGGCTCAATTTTTTCAAAACCACCGACAATAAAAAATTCGTGGTGGACTACACTATGGATGAATTGGAGGAAATGCTGCACCCCGATCATTTTTTCCGTATCAGCCGGTCTTTTTTCATAACTGTCCCTGCAATTGTCAAGATCGATGACTATTTTGGAAACCGGTTGATTCTTCAGTTAAAACCGGAAATTGATAAAGAAGTGCTCGTAAGCCGGGAGAAGGTTACGTTGTTTAAAAAATGGATGGGGAAATGATGAGGGCATACCTGATCTTTACTGTACGCTGACCAGGTGCGTCAATTTAAGTACCCGATTAGGGCTCCTCAATCATTGAGCCATGACATATAAAGTCAGCGATGATAAATCCACTATTCCAGGATAATCCATACCGATACAACCGTTGTCTACCGATGGTTTTATCACACAGATAACACAGATACACACAGAAAAGGGAGATATATCTGTGCAAATCCGTGTGATCTGTGAGAAATAGCGCCTGATCTCTTTATTGTATAATGTATCAGGGTGCTATAGCTGAAGCCACATTAGTGCAAAAGCTTAATCAGGGCTTCCGAACGTTCGGGGCCGGGGAATTGCGGTAATCTGCCACAACGGACAAGTTTTCCCCGTCGCCCACCTGATAGTTTCTCACGCGCACATGCATCATCATTCCATTCAGCATGAACCGCATTCCATACAGCATATGCTTTGATACGGCATGGGATTGTTTCAGATTTGCGGCAAACTTTAATGTGTCGTATTATGAAACATGTATTATTATCACTAATTACTGCGGGATGTTTATTCCTGCTGAGTTGCGAAAAGGATAGTGACGGGAAAGACCTGATCACGGATACACCTAAAACTGAAACGCCTTCGTTTTTGCGTGGGCAATGGCTAAACGGAAATTTTGCTATGAGCCAGTGGTGGACCTATGACGGGCAATATGTGGGTAATCCCTATCAGAGTTCCAGGGCATTCACGTTTAAACCAAACGGAGAAGCGGAGTTTTTCCAGGTGATCAAAACCCATACCGGCGCCTGTGCTACAGAAGCATTCAGCTATTTTAAAGGAACTACCGCCTTTGATGTGCAGGAAAAAACGCTCACCTTTTATCCCAGGCAGGGAAATTTCAGGGGATTTTATTCCTGCTCATCCGGTCAGAATTTTAACAGGGATGCTGCCAGGAATGAGCTTAACACCATCAAACTGTACTACGAAGAAGTAACAGATAGTGAAGGGCAAAAATGGATGGTGACCAGTTTTACAAAGAATGCGCCGGACACTGAGAAAAACCATTTCAGACTCACTAACTGGTAACCCAGCAATCTGAAGGACCAGTTGGAAAACCAGGAGGCTGTCTCGGCAAAGAGCAGCCTCTTTTCTATTCAGTATACTTTCTGTACAGCCGGTCCCAGCCGAATAATTTACCTGCAAAAAAGGAAAGGCGCAAAGCGAATGTAAAAAGGTAGGGAGGAATGGAAGATGGCCTGGTCAGCGCTTTGCTCTTCATACGGGTAATAAAAAAACACATTTTAGGAATGCTTACCTGGCCTCTGGTATCAGTATGGTCATCTGTTGTCAACCCCGCCATACACTGAAAAATGCGGTAGCTGTCCAGCGCCGGACGATAGCTTACCACGCAATGAAGCGTATTCTCCGAGGCATTGTATGCTATATGCGTTTTTCCTTTTGGAACGATCACGGTATCACCTTTTTTTCCGGTGACTTCCCTGCCATCAATGATAAATTTTATTTTTCCTTCCTTTATGTAAAAAACCTCCTCCTGGCAGAGGTGCACATGTTCAAACGGGACATATCCTCCCGGTGCTACCATCCAGTCAAATGTAAATTCTTCCCTGGAATGGGAAATACAACGGAAATATTCCCCGCTTTTATGATTGTTGAAACCTTTGAATAAGTTAAATCCCATATTGGTTGTTTGAAAATGAAAATTAGAAGCAACGAACGGGCAAAACAAAATGTACTGTTATGAACAGTTATGAAGAATGTATGAATTGATCATCCTGAAACCTGCAGGAACAGTTGATCGCTGTTTTTAGCATTTCATACCTGAACCGGTTTTCAGGGAAATCCCGGCAATAGAAATTTGCATGGAATGAAAGGATGATTCTTTATCATCCGCTTTAAAAAATAAAAAATATGAAACAGTTGATTTTGATAAGCCTCGTGCTATTAGCTATCGGATGCAAAAAGAAAGAAGTAATCCCTCCGCCAAAGGAAGAAACCATGAAATACCTCGACCTGAAGAACCAGGTAGTCCGGGTAGGGGAACGCGTAATGCTGGATATCAACAATGACGGCATCCGTGATTTTCGTTTTGGAGAATGGGAATATGCCAGCCCGGGCGATAATGCCATGAAACAGGAGTTTTTTGTATTCACGTACGACGATGCTTACTCACCAACAGATGACGCGGAGTTTTCGATGGTGATGGAAAAAGACCAGGTGATTACCATCGCGGATCCGGAAGGGTACCAGTGGGCGAATGTCTCGCAGATGGTGTTGGTACGAAATACCAAACATTCGGGTACCGGCGTTCACACCTGGACAGGGCCGTGGAAAAATGTTCAGCATCGCTATCTCCCCATCCTGATCACGATTCAAAACAAACGGCATGCGGGCTGGATAGAACTGAGTATGGATATTGAAACTCCCAAACTGACCCTGCACCGGGCAGCATGGAGCATACAACCGGAAAAGGACATCCCGGCAGGGAGATGAATGACCGGAGATCATTGACCGGTATTTTTTCCTGAATTCGAAAGAAGTTCCCGGAAAATAATAAAATACTTTCTTGTCCTTTATTATGGATATTGTAGTTTTGTTTCCATATCACATTTTAATGATCAGTTATGGAAACACAAACAATAACGGGTATGCCGGTCATAGGAAAATACACATGGGAGTTTGAAATTCCCGGTTCGGGCAAACAAACTTCTGTGCATGAATTTTTTCCCGGGCACATAGAGTATTCGATGACAGGGCCTGCACATACTACAGCTTATACACAAAACCTGGTGTTTTTTGATCCCGGAGAACAGCGATGCATTACCCTCGGCAGCGGGGGCGACAAAGAAGGCGTGTACTTTCTTATGTTCTTCAGGGATATCAGCGACGGACAGGTAACGATTTACAAACGTAAATGCACCACCAGGGAAGAAGCGGAAAGCTTTTCCGTTCCTGCCGCTGATGCTGCGGAGGATCACGGGTGGAATGTGTATACGCGGGAATAAAAAACCTGGGAGGTGCTAAAAAACCTTATAGGTTTTCATCACTAATCCAGGCTGAAATCAAACTGGTCGTATGATTCGGTTCTCCATGCCAGGTGTTGCGTGGAGGGAGATATCGCAAAAAACGGGGAAAAGGTCTTCACTTTCACGGTGCGTCCGTCCGGTAAAAATTCCAGGATGCGCAGCCAGCCGTCACCCCCATTGCCATGCCATCCGCCACCCATTGCCTGGGCATTAAATACCATCTGACTTACTTTTTTCCCGGCGGCATTTTTATCTGTCCTGAAACCCACATGTCCCCTGGCATCATTCGGAACGCCGATATGCCCGGAAAATACCAACTGAAAATTGGAAGAAGGCTGTACCAGCTTTTGCCAGATGGCTTCACCGTAGTTCCCATCTTCTACCGGATAATTTTCTTTGACGAGCCGTTCATTTTTTGAATTGAGATAAGAATGTGTAAGCACTGACAGGGTATGGTTTTTGTATTTCTCATTGTTGCTTACTTTTTTTGCCCAGGCCAACACCGTATCGCGGGGGGCAAACTCCAGCGTGAAGAACAGGAACTGCCGCCCGGTGGGCGATACAAATTCGAAGCTGGCATTTTCCAGGGTAGGGATACCTTCTGCATTCAGCGCTACTTCGCGTACCATTTTTTGTACGAGCGGATTTTTATCCACCGGAAAATACCGGTTGTAGTTGGAGCGGCGAACGCTGATATTCGAGTAGCCATAGTCGTGATTACCGGCAGCCAGCAGGTAAGGCACTTTTCCATCCAGTTTATTGAATGAGCGCGAAACGGACTCCCATTGCCTTTTACTGGGCTGGTCGCCGTTGATACCGTTCGGGTTGATCATTTCATTTTGCTCTACCAGGTCGCCGGTGCAGATAACGAGTTTTATATTTAGCTTTTCGATATTGTCCTCAATCCAGGCCGTCATCAGGTCAAATATCGGCTGATTGCGGGCAAATTTCTGGTAGGTTTGCGGATCCGGCAGCATGATCATGCTCCAGGACTGCTTATCCGACAGAGCAGGGGACGTATAAGCAGCCTGTTGACCAAAGGAAGCCGTCTGCAGCAGCAGCAGGGCGAGTACAAGCAATCGGGCAGTTTTCTTCATAATATATCGTTGTTGGAGGAGCAAATATATCACATCATTGCCGTACTTATCCCTTGCCGGTCCCGGGCTTTATGGCGAAAATCCGGAATACCCTCTGTTCTTACGCCGCCCTGCCTTATTTTTGCAGCCCATAAAGAAAAAATATGTCTATAGCTGCTGTTATCCAGGGTCATGTTGTGCAGGCGTTGAATGAGCTGTTTCAACAGTCTTTTTCAGGAAAAGAATTCCAGATCAATAAAACCAAGCCGGAATTTGAAGGGGATTACACGGTGGTAATGTTTGGATTGCTGAAGCCCCTCAGGCAATCGCCGGACGGGCTGGGTAAGCTGCTGGGTGATCACCTGCTGCAGCATCACAGTCCTGTTTTTACAGCCTATAATATCATCAAAGGGTTCCTGAACCTCACTGTTTCAGATAGCTATTGGGTGGACGTGCTGACCGGTAACTATAATAATCCCGATTTCGGTAAAAAGGAAAAGAACGGGAGATCTGTTGTTGTTGAATATGCTTCTCCCAATACCAACAAACCCCTGCATCTGGGGCACCTGCGTAATATTTTCCTGGGCTGGAGTGTTTCCGAAATACTGGATGCGGCGGGATATATGATCCATAAAACCTGTATTGCCAACGACCGGGGGATCCATATCTGCAAGAGCATGGTGGCCTGGAAACATTTTGCCAATGGCGCCACCCCGGAAACAACAGGTATAAAAGGCGATCACCTGGTAGGTGATTATTACGTGATGTTTGGTAACGAAATGAAAAAGCAGGTTGCAGATTTAATGGCAACCGGGTTGAATAAAGAAGATGCGGAGAAAAAAGCTCCTATTATGCTGGAAGCCCAGCAGATGCTGGTGGACTGGGAAGCCGGTAAGCCGGAGGTATTGGCGCTCTGGCAGGAAATGAACAGTTGGGTATATGCAGGATTTGACGTGACCTATAAAAGGGTAGGGGTTTCGTTTGATAAAATGTATTATGAAAGCGATACCTACCTGTTGGGAAAAAAGCTGGTAGCCGAAGGGTTGGAGAAAGGAGTTTTTTATAAAAAAGAGGACAACAGCGTATGGGTAGACCTCACCGCCGACGGACTGGATGAAAAGATCGTACAGCGTAAGGACGGAACGGCGGTATATATCACCCAGGATATCGGACTGGCGATACAGAAATACGATGAATACAAATACGACAGCAGCATATACGTGGTGGGAGATGAGCAGAACTATCATTTCAAGGTATTGAAGCTGATCTGCGAAAAGCTGGGACTTCCTTCTTCAGAGGGGATATATCATCTGAGCTATGGCATGGTGGAACTGCCGACCGGTCGTATGAAGACCCGGGAAGGCACCGTGGTGGATGCCGATGATATCATGGATGAGATGATAAACGTGGCCAGGCAAAAAACAGAAGAGTTGGGAAAGGTAAGCGGGTTCACGGAAGAGGAGTTACTGAAATTATATAATACCATTGGGCTGGGAGCACTTAAGTTTTTTATCCTGCGGGTAGATCCCAAAAAGCGTATGATCTTTAATCCCGAAGAAAGCATCGATTTTCATGGGTTTACGGCTTCCTTTGTTCAGTTTTCCCATGCCCGGGCTAAAGCCATCCTGAGAAATGAAGCGGTGAACGAAACTTATACACCGGAAGGAAACGAGGGGCTGCTACCGCTCGAAAAGGAACTGATCATGCTACTGGAACAATACCCGGTAGTTATTGAACAGGCGGCTGCCGAATACAATCCTTCTGTGGTTATCAGCTACTGTTATGACCTCGCCAAAACATTTAATTCTTTCGTTACCGAACATCGTGTGTTGAAGGCCGGGAGTGAAGATAAAAAACAACTGCGCCTGCGGCTTTGCCAGATGACCGCCAATGTGATCACGTCCGGGATGAAACTGGCTGGCATTGAAGTGCCGGAAAGGATGTAGGAGCTGCCCCGGCGGGGTATCTGTTTTTCAATTTAGTACATTCCTACAAGGGTGTTGCTTACAGATCAGGCTGTTTTGCCGGATTCACTGATTTTCCGTGAACCTGCCTGACGGCAGTCAGGCAGGTGTGTTCTCTGTGAGAGGCTACCTATCACAGCCCGTATAGTGCCTAGCCTGAATTTTGAAGTGGTTCCATGAACCTTTCGCAGGGGTACGAACAATTATCCCCGGACCTGCTAAACGGATGGCAAAAATTCTTTGCGAAAAATTTGATCGCTTTTCCTATCTTTAATATTACTTAACCTTTTGGTTAGTATTTGTCAACATTGACATAATACCTGGTTTCGAAATTGTATTCACATTCAATAAAGTTTCAGATATGAGAAAGTATTTGTTTCCTGCATTGCTATTCTTTTTTTCCTGCACGGCGCCTTCCGATAAGTATCCCCGGGGCATAGAACATGTGATCGTTATCGGCGTTGACGGACTTAGTCCGGATGGCATCAGAAATGCCAATACGCCGGTAATGGACGATATGATCGCCAACGGAGCGGTAAAATGGAATGTACGTACCGTATTGACCACCGCCAGCAGCCAGAACTGGGCATCGATGATAATGGGCGCCGGGCCGGAGGTACACGGGATTATTGACAACGACTGGGAGCGGGATGATCATTCTTTGCCGCCGATAGTAGCCGGCGAAGAGGGTATATTTCCTACCATCTTCGGGCGGATAAGGGAAGCGAAGCCACAGGCTGAAATAGGGACTGTTTACAACTGGAGCGGCTTTGGAAGACTATTTGAAAAAAAGGCAGTGAACTATGACAAAACTTTTAAAACCGAAGATGCTACCGCAACAGATTTTGTGGAGTATATAAAAAACAAAAAACCTGTTTTCGGTTTTGTGCATTTCGATCATGTGGATCATGCCGGACATCACGACGGGCACGGTACGCCGATTTATTATGAAGCGGTAGCCAAAGCGGATTCGCTGGTAGGAGAAGTGCTGAAGGCGATAAAAGAGGCGGGCATGGAAGAGAACACATTGGTGATTATTACTGCAGACCATGGTGGCATTGGCAAGGGGCATGGCGGACCAACGCCGGAAGAAGGAGAAATTGCGATGATCCTGCATGGTAAAGGAGTGAAAAAGGGGTATGTTGTTCAACAGCAGGTATATACATACGACCTGGCAGCCACTATCGCTTTTGTTTTCAATATCACCGCTCCATATGCCTGGACCGGAAGACCGGTGAAACCTGCATTTGAAGGTTTCGACGAGCCTGCCAATCTCTGGAAGGGAAAAGAAGCCATAGCGGCTCCTTCCATTCTCCCCGGCAGGGTGTTGTATAAGCAGGCTGGTGGTTTATATATTGATCAGCCGGCCGAGGTATCCATGAAGCCTAATGCGGCAAACAGTGTTATCCATTATACTATTGATGGCACAGAGCCGGACAAAAATTCACCGGTTTATACGGATAAATTTCAACTGGATAACACGGCAGTAGTGCAGGCGAAAGCATTTGACGATAAGGGCAACGAGAGCATAATCAGCACCGCCTATTTCCGGGTATTGAAACCCACCGGAAACAATGGACTGAACGTCCGCTTTTACCACGGTGCCAACTGGAAGCAGGTGCCGGTTTTTTCTAAATTAAATGCTGCAAAAACCTGGACAACTTATGAATTTGGATTTGAGGAAGAGCAGATAAAACCATTGCTTCAAAAAGGCAGCTCCTCTTTTGGATTGGTATTTACAGGTTATGTACAGATTGATCAACCCGGAAAATATAAATTTTATACTCAGTCAGATGATGGCAGCATACTCTATATTAACGACAAAAAAGTGGTGGATAATGATGGTAACCACGGTGTAAAAGAAGCTGCCGGGGATATTACGCTGGAAGCGGGAAAGCATTCCATTCGTGTGGAGTATTTTAATGGGGGTGGCGGTTACTGGCTGGATGTTTTTTATAAAGCGCCTGATGGTCCCAAACAGTTGGTGCCGGCGGATAAGCTTTTTCTCAGGTGATTCTAGAGGTACTTTGCCGTATGGCTTTCTTTTACCTTCTTCAAATCATCCGGCGTGCCGGCAAATACCAGGCTGCCGCCCTTATCACCTGCTTCCGGGCCCAGGTCTATTACCCAGTCAGCGCTCCTGATAACGTCGGTATTGTGCTCTATTACCAGTATCGAATGCCCCTGGTCTATCAGGGCGTTGAAAGAAGCCAGCAGCTTATTGATATCATGAAAATGCAATCCTGTAGTCGGTTCATCAAAAATGAAAAGGATATGCCCCTGTGCTTTTCCCTTACCGAGGAATGAGGCCAGTTTTACCCGTTGCGCTTCCCCGCCGGACAGGGTATCGCTGGATTGCCCCAGTTTTACATATCCCAGGCCGACATCCGCAAGGGGTTTTAACTTCTGTAAGATATCTTTTTCCTCTTTAAAAAATTCCAGCGCCTGGTCCACGCTCATTTCCAGTACGTCGAAAATATTTTTCTCTTTATAGGTCACTTCCAGCACTTCATCTTTAAAGCGTTTACCACCGCATACCTCGCAGGTAAGATGCACATCTGCCAGGAACTGCATCTCCACTATTTGCTCACCTTCTCCCTTACAGGCATCGCATCTTCCTCCGTCTACATTAAAGGAAAAATGTTTCGGCTGAAAACCGTTTATTTTACTGGCGGGTTGCTTAGAGTACAGATCCCTGATCTCATCATATGCCTTGATATAAGTAACGGGATTGCTCCTGGATGATTTACCGATCGGGTTCTGGTCTACCATTTCCACCTGCGTGATGAAGTCTGCGTCTCCGGTTATCACTTTATGCAGCCCTACTTTATCGGCAAATTCCCCCTTTAGCTTTTTTAAGCCAGGGTACAATATCTGCTTCACCAGGGTGGTTTTGCCACTGCCGCTCACGCCGCTTACCACGCATAAAACACCGAGGGGAAAAGTAACGGAAATGTCTTTCAGGTTGTTTTGCCTGGCATTTTCTATGGTAATACTTCTTCTCCAGTTTCTCGTTTTCCCGGGCCGGGTTACTTTCAGTTCTCCGGTAAGATATTTACCGGTAAGGCTTTTTTTGTTGCCGGTGATCGCATCATAGTTACCTTCCGCTATTACTTCACCTCCAAGGTGACTGGCCAATGGACCCATATCGATAATATGGTCCGCTTCCCGCATCATCATTTCATCGTGTTCTACCACTACTACGGTATTGCCTAAATCTCTCAATTGTTTCAGTACGGTTATCAGCCGGGCGGTGTCCCGCGAATGCAGTCCTATGGACGGCTCATCCAGTATATACAGGGAATTTGTAAGATTACTGCCGAGGCTGCGCGTCAACTGGATGCGCTGGCTTTCACCGCCACTGATGCTGTTTGCCAGCCTGTTCAGGGTGAGATATCCCAACCCCACGTTCAGCAGTACCTGCAACCGCTGATATATCTCGATCAATATTCTTTTGGCTACCTGCTGTTCATATTCGCTTAGCTCCAGCGCATCAAACCATTGCTTTAGGTCCGATACCTGCATCTCGCATAATTCACCGATATGTTTATCACCGATCTTTACGTATAACGCTTCCTTACGCAAACGGAATCCTCCGCATTCCGGGCAGGTAGTCCTTCCACGGTAACGGGACAGCAATACGCGGTACTGAACCTTATACAGGTTTTGTTCTACTTCGGCAAAGAAATCGTTGATGCCATGCGCAAACCCGTTTCCCTTCCAGAGCTGGTCATATTGTTCAGCGGTTAAGTCCAGTACGGGCTTATGAACAGGGAACTTAAAATGTTTGGCGCCTCTTACAAACTGGTCTTTCCAGGCGCTTAGTTTTTCTCCTCTCCAGGGTGCAACAGCTCCTTCGTATACGCTTAACCGTGGGTCTGGTATCACCAGGTCTTTGTCGATACCCAATACCTGGGAAAATCCCTCACAGACCGGGCAGGCGCCCCAGGGATTGTTGAACGAAAACAGGTTGGGCACCGGCTCCTCGAAGCGGATACCATCGAGCTCAAAACGGTTGGAAAACGACAGTAACTTCTTACCGTTAATTTCCAGTTGCACTTCTCCGTTGCCTTCAAAAAAAGCAGTGCCGACGGAGTCGGATAGCCGGTGGATATCGTCTTCGTCAAAATTCTTTACCACGATACGATCGATCAGTATGTACGCAGTTCCCTGGAATATCTTTTTTATTTCCGCGTCTTTTTTTTCCAGCAGTTCTTCTATATAACTTGTTTCGTCACCCGATTTGCTTTTGAAATACAACCGCGAGAAACCTTTCTGCAAAAGGATATTCAGCTCTTCTTTGATGTTTCTCTTGCCCTGCAGCCGGAAAGCCGCCAGGATCAATACCCTGTCGCCGGGTTCCTGTTTTTTGATGGCATCTGTAACATCATTGATATCATCCTTTTTTACCTGCCTTCCGCTTACCGGCGAAATGGTCCTGCCGATCCGGGCATACAGCAACCGGAGATAATCGTATATTTCGGTCATACTGCCTACCGTAGACCGTGGGGTGCGGGTGATTACCTTTTGTTCAATAGCAATGGCGGGACACAGTCCTTTGATATAATCAACGTCCGGTTTGTCCATCCGGTTCAGAAACTGGCGGGCATAGGCGCTCAGGCTTTCCGCATACCTTCGTTGTCCTTCTGCGAAGAGTGTATCAATGGTAAGCGAGGACTTACCGGAACCTGATACACCGGTTACTACCACCAATTCATTACGGGGTATTTCCACCGTAACATTTTTAAGGTTGTGTACCCTGGCGCCCTTTATCAATATGTTGTTGCTGTTTACAGCAGCGTGATTTTTTGTAGATGCAGTCATAGAAGAGTCGCAAAATTAATACTAAATTGTTTAGTTTAATTATCTTTTATCAATCAGGAGGAATACCTATAAACAGAATAAGCAAAACAGCAACTGGTCCCGGTTTTATTTATTGTTTCCGAAGAGAACTATTTAATATTTTATGGTTTATCGAAGGTTTTTGAATTTTAATCGAAAAAAATTAAATAAAAATTTGGTTAAATAAAAAAAAGCTCTACTTTAGCATTCCCAATATCATACGAAAGAAACTAGAGTTAGATCAAAAAGCCTATTGATTTAAGACTTCTACTTCTTCCCTGTTGATATTGGGAAAATAAAATCCCAACCATTAAAAACCGTAGAAGTTTATGAACCCCCTAACCAATTTGCCTGACCAGCAATTGATCCACTTGTTTATGAGTGGAGATGCCTCCGCTCTTGAAGTATTAATCGTTCGCCACAAAGAGAAGATTTACACATCCATTTTTCTGCTTGTTAAAGACAAGTATCTGGCTGAAGACATTTTTCAGGATGTTTTCATCAGGGTTATCGACACTATTCGTAGTGGCAGGTACACCGAAGAGGGAAAATTCTTGCCCTGGGCTATGCGCATAGCGCATAACCTGTGTGTGGACCACTTCCGCAAAGTGAAACGTACTCCTGCTATTAAGATGGGAGACAACCGCGACATCTTTGAGGTAATTAATTTTTCTGAAGATGGTGTTGACCGTCGCATGATGCAACGTCAAAGTCATGACCGTGTTCGGGAAATGCTTGATCGCCTGCCTGAGGATCAACGCGAAGTAATTATCCTGAGACATTACGCGGAGTTAAGCTTTAAGGAAATCGCTGCGATGACTGACTGCAGTATCAATACTGCTTTGGGTCGCATGCGCTATGGCCTGATCAACCTGCGCAAAATGATGCAGGAACAACAAATCGCGTTATAATAGCACTTGAATTTATTTATGAAAAAGGACCGGTTTTTACCGGTCTTTTTGCTTTTACAGGATTCAGCAGGTATGGTATTCGAAATCACCGGAAGTGATAAGAGCGTACTGACCGAACGCTTAATATAAGGAGAATCATACAGTTCCCTCAAATAATGCTGCAGTTCCCTCAGTTTACATGTAATTATGCGGGGCGGGAAGGTATTTTTATGGAAAAGCCTCTTAAACACCGCTATTATGAAACCATTCTTTATATTAGTTATAGCAACACTGGTAGCAGGTTGCACTAAAAAGAAAGAACCCGGAGCTCTTTTAACAGAGTCTTTCCCCCAAAAGGTAGTACTTGTGATAGAGAATCCCAACGACGATCTTTTTTACGACTATCTCACCGGGGGAACAAGTGTTGTGTACCGCAGAACAGTTGATAAAACTGACGAAGCAGTAAAAAAGTTATTCAGTTCTTCTCTTGCCTATGAATGGGTATGGGTAGCCCGCATGGAGGGAAACCTCATCTATTTTCATTTAGCCGATGCCCCCGATACCTACCTGCAGGTGGCGCCCAATCGCCTGAGTGATGAATATATGCTGAGAGCTTCCTCAAAAAAGAGCGACCAGTCGCACCTTTTCAGAAGGCATCATATAGAATTCCAGAACGGCATCAGGATAGTGACCCTGGAAAGTGTAATGTATCCTAAATATTTCCTTTCACGCGACGGTGTGGTAGGAGAAAACAAGGCTGTCAAACTGATCGAGAAAGCAGACCCCAAAACTGCAACGAAGCTAAGATGGTATGCCAGGCAGATGTAAATTTTAGAAAAGAAAAAGACTGGTTTTGCCAGCCTTATTCTTTTTCCCGATCCCAAAACCCCGTAAAATATTTTATAAGATACAAACAATTGCAGGATTGCGGTAGATTCTCCCCATACCGGAAATCAACCTATCCATTAACTTCCTAAAGCAATTTTAAAAGGAACTTCAGAAGGAGGCAGGCATTCTTTATCATCGCAAACCATAAACTCCACAGACCCGGATATGCTTGTCTTTATGTTCTTTTTGAGTTTTACTACCTGTACAAATTCTACTTCTTTTTCGAAATAGTTTACTTTTCCGTCCCAAACAGCTTCATGTTTCTGGATCAGTTTTCCCAACTCTTTTACTTTTCCTTCCAGGGTTACCATCGGGTTGGCAGAAAAACTGAACGTAGTTGGAACAGGTCCTTCCACCCCCACATCCTGGGCGTACATATGGTACCTGCCATTCAGCCCCGCTTTGATCCGCAATTCGTACGTGTTGTCATTGATCTTTTTGGATGCAAAACTCCAGGTAACCATTTTGGCTGAGCCGGTTTGTGCGTACAATGTACCCACACCTAAAAACAATATTGCCGTAAGTAATGTTTTCATAAAACTTGCTGCTTATATAACGAACAGACTACGCAAATATCACTGTAAAAACTCTAAATATATGCTAAAAAACCTACGCCGGCACGGCAGCGTTTACCAGCAGATCTTTTAACACTTTTCTTCCGTCCAGGTTGCTAAGTTGTTCGTTGCAGGCCCGCTCGGGGTGCGGCATCATGCCGAATACATTTCCCCGGGCGTTTGTAATGCCGGCTATATTATTAAGGCTGCCATTGGGGTTGGCGCCGGCACTCAACTCTCCGTTTTCGTCGCAGTAGCGGTAAATTACCTGCCCGTTGGTTTCCAGCAGTTCCAGGGTCTCTGCGTCGGCATAGAAGCGTCCTTCACCATGCGCAATCGGTATTTTAAGGGGAACTCCGTCGGTTCCTTTTATATATACATTTTTGCAGATAAATTTCATGTTTTCGTTGCGTAATAACACGCCGGGCAGTAACCCTGCTTCGCACAGTATCTGAAACCCGTTACAAACCCCCAGCACTTTGCCGCCTTTTTCCGAAAAACTCACCACACTTTGCATCATGGGGCTGAACCTGGCAATAGCGCCGCACCGCAGGTAGTCTCCATAGGAAAAACCTCCCGGCAACACAATACAGTCGGAGGTGCTGAACATACTGAGGTCCCTGTCCTTATGCCAGAGCGCTGTTACTTCATAACCCAAATCGTCACGAAGTGCGTGTATCATGTCTGCATCGCAGTTGGAGCCCGGGAAAACGACTACACCAAATTTCATTTAAACCAGTTTTTGTATTTGCAAAGGTAGGTGGTAACCGGCAATTTTCAAGACCTGCGTGGAAAGGCTCTTGTTATTTTGTTGTATAGTGAGAAACGGCTCGGCAATAGTTCGGTTAGCCGGCGTTTTTTTCTTTTCGATATATACTGATTTCGCTACTGGTTGCTACTACAAAAGTTTCTCCATCGTATGAAAACCCATATGCTCGTAATTCATAATCGTGAAATACTCTAAAACATTCTGTTGCTTGATTTTCTTTATAAATGCTCCTAAAATTGGGTTCAAATATTATATCGATAATTGGCCATTCTGTTCCCATAAATAGAAGGTGATCCCCATTTTTATTCATTACGGGTAATCCTCCGCCGTGTAATCCGCTAACAAAGATTTTTTCATTCGATAAAATTCCAATTCCCTGAGCAATCAGTTCATACGAGTCTATCCAATCCCAATTTGTGTCATAATCCCTTTTAATTAATTCAGAACGTTCGCAATCAATTATCCCTCTTCCCTGACTGGAAATTACCAATAATAGATTTGGATGTTGTTTAGAAAAGCCAATTTCACTTAATCCACCAATTTCAAAAACAGTTTTTATCCATCCTTGTGGTTCATTTGCTTTGATAGTCTGTTTGACAAGGCTTTGAAGTCTTTTTTTGTTTTCGTCTTCTTGGCTTCGCTTAAAAAAGTTCATTTGTAGTGCTTTTGTTCTCAAATGTAAGCTAACTGCATCTTTGTGTATCTTCATTAAGCAGGATTGAATACATTATTCAAACCGTAGGGCAACGATGGGATCGAGTTTGGATGCCTTCCAGGCAGGATAGATGCCCGCCGCTAATCCTACAGCAGAACATATGAGAATGGCTGTGAAAATCAATGCCCAGGGAACGAAAAAAGGTACTTTCATGACCATGCCAATGAGGTTGCCCAGCAACACCCCCAGGATGATACCAATGGCGGCGCCCCGCAAACTGATAAGGATGGATTCAAATAAAAACTGCTGACGGATGCTTTTTCTTTTCCCGCCCAGCGCTTTTATCAACCCGACTTCTTTGGTCCTTTCCGTTACTGCCACCAGCATAATATTCATTAAACCGATGGCGGCAGCCAGTAAAGTAATGAAGCCAATTCCGCCGGCGGCAGTACTCACATAACTCAGCATGCTGATAAATTGCTCCGCCAGGGCGTCGCTTTTATCGATATAGAAATTGCTCTGTTCAGAAACCGACAGGTTCCTGATGATGCGGAACAAACCCTCCGCTTCTCCTATGGCATCATCCAGTTGATTAACATTTTGTACCTGCACTCCCACATAATAGCTGTTGTTCTGCAGGGTGTACAGCCGGCGCAGGGTGTTGTAGGTAGTAAATACCGCATTGTCCGCCCGCATGAAAGAACTACTGCCCCTGCTTTTCAGCACCGCGATTACCCTGAATTTATTGGCGCCGATTTTTATTATTTTGTCCAGCGCGTTTTCAACCCTGTCACCAAAAAATTTTTTGGCGACATCAAACCCCAGTACACAAACATTTCTGCCGCTTTCTATATCCAATTGGCTAAAATCCCGGCCATGCATTATTTCGTAGCCATTCAGCGCAAAGTAGTTCTCATCGCCACCGGAAATCCTTACGTTCGGATCTGTTTTTTTGTTTTCATAATAAACGGTCTGGTTACCCATACCCCCTAACCCGATACTGACTTTGGTGCCCGGGAAACTGAATCTTTCTTTGAACGCCAATGCCTGTTCATAGGTGATCCTGCGGTTAGCATTCGACTTTTTGACCTTCTTATTGGAACTACTGCTGGTTTTGGTAACGTTTCCGCCGCCTCCGAAGTTAATCTGCATCTCCCTGAAACGGATACTGAAGGAATTAGCACCCATAGTGGCGAAACTGTCCTTAAGGCTGGCGTTCATTGCCTGGATGGCGGTCATAATACCCACAAGAGCGCAGATACCCAATGCAATGATGGCTACGGTAATACCGGTTCTCAGCTTATTGCCTTTCAGGTTTTTTTGTGCAAGAAAAAGTGTGTCTTTAATGGTCATGTATCCAAATAATGCCTAAAAATACGGATTGATCAGCCAACAGCAAATTTTGTGTGATGAGCGGAAAGGGTAGTGAGAGAATATTGTTTACCAGTAAAATATTGTGAAGACGATATCTTCCGGTACATTCATTGCATAGGTACTCCGCGTTTTCAGGAAAGCTCCGTAGTCCATTTATCCCGGTCGTCGGGACTTAGTTTCCAGGGCGCGAAATTGTTTTCGATATTGCCAAACATGCTGTTCCATTCCTGGGGAGCATTACTTTCTTCCATCACCAGGTTTCTCCGAAGTTCCAGGATGATCTCCAGAGGATTGATGCTCACAGGACATTCTTCCACGCAGGCATTACAGGTGGTGCATGCCCTCAGCTCCTCTACGGAAATATAGCTGTGCAGCAAACTTTTACCATCCTCTTTAAACTCCCCGTTCAGCCGGATATTTTTACTTACTTCGGCAGCCCGGTCCCTGGTGTCCATCATGATTTTCCGGGGAGATAACAGTTTGCCCGTCATGTTGGCCGGGCAGGCGGTGGAACAACGGCCACACTCCGTACAGGAATATGCGTCCAGCAGGTTTCGCCAGCTAAGATCGAATACATCTTTGGCGCCAAACCGTGGAGGCGTCGCATCGGGATCGGCTACCGGCGCTTTGTCCGGCTCCATCATATACAATACCTCTTTTTGAATGGCAGGCATATTCTGCATTTCTCCCTCAGGCGCTAACCGCGCAAAATAAGCATTTGGAAAAGCCAGGATGATATGAAGGTGTTTTGAGTAGGGGAGATAGTTCATAAATGCCAGTATACCCAGGATATGCAGCCACCAACAGGTACGTTCCAGCATTACCAGCGATGCTTCATTAAAATTTTTAAACAATGGTATTAATTGACTGGAAATCAAAAAATTACCAGTAGGTTGTTGGGCATAATGTCCGTATCCTTTTTGCTGAAGAACAAGATCTGCTCCATTCATGGTAAGGAACAACAGCATCAGGGTGATCTCCACTATAAGGATATAGTTCGCATCGCTGCGGGGCCAACCATTCAGGTCTTTACTGATAAACCGTTTCAGCTTCAGGATATTCCTCCGGATGAGGAAGACGGAACAGGCGGCTATTACCAAAACCGCCAATACTTCAAAAGCGTTGATCAGAAATGTATAGGCGGTACCTAATGCCGAGGCAAACAGTCTGTGGGTACCCAAAATACCGTCAAGAACTATTTCAAGCAACTCAATATTGATAATAATAAAGCCCGCGTACACAAAAAAATGCAGCACCGCCACCAGGGGGTTCCGGAACATCTTTTTTTGCCCGAAAGCCAGTAACAGCATATTCTTCACCCTCAGTGCCGGCTGGTCAGAGTAATCCTGATCCTTGCCCAATAATATACTGCTGCGGATATCGAGCATATTTTTGATAAATAAGCCGATGCCGGCAACGAACAGAAGGGAAAAAACAATTTGTAATGTAACCTGCATATCGCTATTCTAACGCTAAGATAAGATGTTTAGTACGAATTGTTTTATTGACTAATACAGCTTAGTTTTGAAATGTTTAATTCACACAATGAAGAACTATATTTTACATTATGATTTGATCGAGAAAAAGCTCAGGCGGATGGCATATGAGATAGCGGAACAGAACGTAGGAGAAAGCAAATTAATCCTTGCCGGTATCAAAGACAATGGTGTAGTGATCGCAAAACGGCTGCAACGGCTGCTGAAAGATATATTCCGTGGCAGGGTGGATGTCATCACCCTGGAAGTGGACGATAAACGTTTTCCCCGGGAAATAACATTGAACGGTGAGTACGACTTTAATGGCAGCGTGGTGGTGGTGGTAGACGATGTGGCCAACAGCGGAAAGACCATGCTGTATGCGTTACAACCGTTCCTTAAAGACCAACCCAAAAAGATCCAGACACTTTCCCTGGTAGACAGAACACATAAAACCTTCCCGGTGCATACAGACTATATCGGTTTTGCAGTAGCGACCACCCTGCAGGAACATATTTTTGTGGAAGTAGACGGCGACAAAGTTACCGGCGCCTGGCTGGAATAGATCAGTCGTAAGTCGGCAAAGGCGAAACGCTGCATCATCAATACAATTTCGCATCTCATTTGTATAATCCCTCGTTAAAAAAAACCATACACGGGTTTGATAGGTAGTTTTTCGGGAAATTTGTTTTACCAAAAACAACATATGAAAAATTTACTAATCTTTACTTTCATCTTTATTTTTATTACTTCTGCGCAATTTTCAATTGCTCAAATCGACAAGGGATCCGGTTTGCTGGGCGGTTCGGTTAACTTCAGTTCGCAAATGTCAAAAAACGGTTCAGCGGCTGAGGAGAAAACGAACAACTATTTTTATATTTCGCCTTCTTACGGAAAGGCTGTCAGGCAAAATATCGTATTAGGGGCAGATCTATCGTTTGGCAACGAAAAGCTGGAAACCCCTGATTACAGGAGAAATATCTATGGTGCGGGCATCTTCGTCAGGAAGTACCACAACTTCGGTACTTCAGGTTTTTATTTTTTCATGCAGGGCCGATTGGGGACACAGTTTTCGAACACCACTTATGACCCGGCCAACAACCCGGAAGCAAAAGAAAAAATGAGGAGTGTTTCACTGGGAATTCAACCCGGTATCTCTTACGCTTTAACCCCCCGGGTTCAGGTTGAAACAGGATTGAATGATTTGTTTCATATAGGCTATTCTCATGCTGAAAGAAAAGCGGGAGGCACTGTTGTTCAGAAAAACAGGAGCTTCAATGCCGGCGTGAACTTCGTAGGCAACCTTCAATGGAGTATAGGTTTCAGGTTTTTATTGGCTGCCAGGTAGTATAATTGTCTGAACCAGGCTTTTTTTGAACCACGAAGGCGCAAAATTTCTCAAAGAAGAAATACAGCGATTCTTTTAAAATCACGCGGGCATTGATCATAATGAATTGTGTTCCGTATAGGCCAGCCTTGTAAACAGGTCTCCCCTCCCTTGGAGGGGTAGGGGGAGGCTCATCCCCACATTAAATCTTCCGGCTCATACGGATGAAGCGGATAGCGAGGGATATACCGGAACATGTCAGCCCCGCGATAAAACCGATCCAGATACCGGCGGCTCCCATTTTAAAGTGAAATGCAAGCAGGTAACCAACCGGCAAACCGATTACCCAGTAAGCAATGGCAACAAGTATCGTGGGAATGGTAACATCTTTGATCCCCCGCAGGAGGTTGGCGCCGACCACCTGTGTGGCGTCCGAAATCTGGAAAACTGCTGCGAGTACCAGCAGAGCGGCTGCCATCAGTTTTACGTTGTCATTATCATTGAATGCGTTGGGCAACACATTACGGAGAAGGATAAACGTAACAGCGCAAAACACCCCGTAAAAGATACCGGTGATAAAGGTGCTTTTGCCTATTGCCAGTATTTTGACCCGGTTGCGGGTACCAAATGCATTGCTTACCCTTATAGAAGCCCCCTGCGCCAGCCCCATGGAAATCATAAAGGTAAAGGAAGCGCAACTCAGGGCGATTTGGTGGGCAGCCTGTTCCGTGGCGCCAATAGTGCCCACAAGTATCCCCGAAATGGCAAAAGCGCTGCTTTCCATACCAATCTGCAGGCTGCTGGGCAAACCGATATGCAGCAGTTCACGCATGGTTTTTGTCCGGATCTTCCACTGGTTCTTACGCACTTTCACATATCTGCTGAAAACCGGGTGCCGCAGGATGACCAGTCCCAGGGCCAGGAACATAAGACTCCGGGTAATGAGGGTACCCCAACCGGCGCCGGCCAATTCCAGTCGCGGAAAACCCCAGTTGCCGAAGATCAGCAGCCAGTTCAAAAATATGTTCAGCGGCATAGAGAGCAGGGAAATGACCATAGCGGTCCGGGTTTTTTCCAACCCGTCTGCAAACTGCTTCAATGCCATGAACAGCAACATCGGTATGATGCTCCAGTTCATCAGTTCCAGGAAGGGAACCGCCAGTTGCGCCACTTCCGGATCCTGCCCCAGGTGAAAGATAATATTCTTACCGAAATAGAGACAACCGGTAATGACCAGCGCGGTAATAACACAAAGCCAGAAGCCATTGAATAAATAATGGGAAACTTTTTGCCCATCATATCGCCCGTGCGCCAGCGACACCATCTGCGAAACGGAAATAGTCATGCCGATGCCGAGTACAAAGGGTATATTAATAACGGCCAGCACCAGGGCGCCCGCAGCCAGTTGCCTGTAACCCAGAGCGCCGATCATGGCAGTATCGATCACGTGCAGCGCCATCTGCGACAGCTCTCCCAAAATAATGGGTGCTGACAATAATAATGTTCTTCTGGCTTCTCCTGTTAACGACGGCTGATGCATAGCGGCTGCAAATATCGATTATTTGGAAGAGATAACTTCACCGGTGCAGGAGATCCGCTACCAATGCTGAAAAAAGCTGCTTATCATTTTTTTAACAACCGGTTTGGCCGGCTCTGGCATGTTAATTGAAAATATATCAGCAGGTACTGAGCCTGATATCAACAAAATGGTATCAGAAATTTTATAAACTAAAATTGTAAGTCATGAAGTTAACAACAAAGAATTTTGAAATTGTATCCAATGGAAATATCTATATGGTAAAAGCAACGGAATACCTGAATGGCATGGAAGAGTTGAGATATAGGGTGAGCTTTAACGAAAGTCCGGTATGTGTATTCGGGTGGAACAGCAATTCAAATTGTTTTGCTGTAATGACTGATAAAAGAAATCCGCCAATACCTGCCGGGGTAGAAGCGGCCATTGGCAAAAAACTTGAGAAAATTCAAACTGCAAAGACAGCCGCTGCCGCCTAAGAATCACATCCGGTAAATACATCATTACCCATGAGGGTGATGTTTGGAAAATAAACAACTGACTGGTTTGATCAGTTGTTTGTAAAAAAAGTACGCCATCATTATTTGATGGCGTACTTTTTTTCATCCTGGTATATTCATTCCTAATCGGTATCCAGTTCCTGTGCACCACCGTCCTGCCAGTTGAATATACTGTTTCTCCGTCCTGTTTCCCAGTAAAATTTGCTCCGGGGAGTATTATAATTGCCTGTTTCGTTCATGGTATCGGTATCGTATAACCGGCCGTTGACCATTACATATTTAACAGACTCCGTATTCCGGATATTTTCCAGCGGATTGGCATCCATTATTACAAGATCGGCAAGTTTACCGGTCTGCAGGGAACCGATCCAATCATCCAGTCCCAGGCTTTTCGCCGGGTTGATAGTGGCTGTTTTCAATGCTTCCAGCGGCGTCATTCCACCCTGCGCCATCATCCATATTTCCCAGTGTACACCAATACCCTGTATTTGCCCATGTGCGCCCATATTGACCGGCACCCCGGCGTCATTCAGTTTCTTTACGGTTTTTGAAGTAAGGATATGCCCGTTCACATATTCTTCTTCCGGCAGCATGGTCCGGTGCCGGCTGCGCATGTCAATCACCGCGCGGGGAGTATACTTCAACAGCTTTTCATTTTCCCATACATTGGTATGCTGATACCAGTAATATTCACCGGAAACCGATCCGTAGTTTACGATCAGGGTGGGAGTGTAGGCTGTTTGGGATCGTTTCCACAGTTGTATGACATCATCGTACAATGGCGCTACGGGAATATTATGTTCGATAGTGGTATGTCCATCATTGATCATTGCCATATTGTGATAGTAAAAAGACCCTCCTTCCGGCACCACCAGTATGCCCAGCTCTTTTGCCGCGGCAATTACCTGCTGATTTTGTTCGCGCCTGGGCTGGTTGTAACTTTTTACCGAAAAAGCGCCGAAAGCTTTGGTACGGCGGATGGCGCTGCGGGCGTCGTCTAAAGAGTTGATCACCGCTTTGAAATCTCCATCGGCTCCATACAGGATAGTGCCGGTGCTAAATACACGGGGACCGGTCATTTTCCCGGCTTTTACCATTTCACTTTGCGCGAATACCATTTCACTGTTGGCGGATGGATCGTGGATAGTAGTAGTACCAAAGGCCAGTGCTGCGTAATATGGCCAATGTTTTCCGGGAGTGATCCCGCTCCGGAAATGACCCGCATGTGCATGGGCATCGATAAAACCCGGCACGATTGTCTTACCCGCACAATCGATCAGCTTTGCACCCTCCGGAACAGCAACCTCTTCACTATTACCCAATGCCTTTATAAGATTGTTCTCCACCACCAGGGTACCCCGCTCTATTACCAGGTCGTTGTTCATGGTAAGAATGCGGGCATTGGTAAAAGCTACCAGTCCTTTTGGTTTGTCATGGCTATACACAACACCAACAGGCAAACCTTTAAGCGGTGGGGGAGTGGTCGTATCCTTTTTTGCAGTTAAAAATTTAAAATAGTCTTCGAGTGGAACTGTAAAATATTCATTACCCAGGGTATAGTGGAGTTGCCGGCTATCGGCATTCCAGTGCAGGTTGTAGCCCGCATCCTTTGCTACCAGTTGCACCGGCACGGAATTGGAGTTGCCTGAAATTTCCAGGGTAGCGCCGGTTTTGGGTAATGCCGCTATATACACTTTATGCAGGTCAACGAAAGCAAGCCAGTTGCCATCCGGTGATACTTTGTATTGACTTCCATAAGTACTGATAACCAGGTTCTTTTCATCAGTACCATCCTTTTTCGCGATCCCCAGGTTTTTTCTTCCTTTCTGAAAATAGATATACGTGCCTGAAGCCTCAAAATAGGGAGCAGCGCCGGATTCCAGAATTCTTTCGGCTTTGGAACGGCCATCTGCCTGCACCAGGTAAATGCCGGTACGTGTATTAAAAGTATTTCCCAATACATTGTCGCCGCCTTCCCGGGCATATACAAGCGCCTTACCATCGGGACTGAAAGCAGGCGTACGATAAATACCTTTTTCAAGAGGCAGTTTGCGGGTGGTATTTTTTACCAGGTCCATTATATGTATGGCGCCCATGGCCGTATCATTCCAACTGATATACGCCAGCCATTTTCCGTCTTTTGAAAAAGCGGGTTCATCTTCTATATCCGCAGATCTGGTAAGACGCACAGGGGTTCCATTGGGTAATATTTTTTTCCAGAGGGAGCCCAGCGCGTTGTACACCACATATTTTCCATCGGGGGAAGTGATTACATTTCGCAGCACGCGTGTAGTATCTTCAGCTTTGTTCAGGTTTTGTTTGAAACGAACCGCATCCGCTATTTTCTGTTTCACCTCACAGGTGAAGGGAATGGCAACGGCTGTATTATTACCCGATACGGAAACGCGGTTCATTTTACCGTTCGCCCAGATGATAATATCTTTTCCATCAGGCATCCAGGCAAAACCGGTGTATACGCCAAAGATAGCCCAGGCTTCCTGTTGGTCTTTGTTCAACCGGTCGTATACAGGCCATTCCTCACCGGTTTCCAGGTTACGGAGATACAAAACCGTTTGGGTGCGTACCCTTCTTACAAATGCCAGCGTCTTTCCGTCGGGCGATAACTGCGGGCGAAAGGCGCTGCCACCGCCACCGGTAACATTCTCCAGTGTTCCCTTTTCCCGGTCGTATCTCCTGATAACATATACCTGGTTATTGGGGTCCTTATTATACTGGAAAAAACCTCCCGGATACATATCCTCGCTGAAATACACATAACGCCCATCGGGTGACACAACAGGTTCGTTCACGTCCTGCTGATCATTTTTTCGTTTGGTGAGTTGTATGCCATCTCCGCCACTGATATGGTACATCCAGATTTCGCCGGCGCCCATCGATCTGCCGGAGGTAAAATGTTTGCGGGCGACAATATAGTTACCATCGGGCGACCAGGCTGCATTATTCAACAGTCTGAAACTTTCTTTGGTTACCTGCCGGGCGTTATTTCCATCACGGTCCATCACCCAGATATTGTCGCCACCGCCGGCATCAGAGGTGAATAAAATCCTGCTCCCGTCCGGGCTGAACCGGGGCTGGACTTCATACGCCAGTCCCTGCCTCAGTACCCTGGCACTGCCGCCGGTTACAGGCATGCTATATATATCACCCAGGAGGTCAAACACAATGAGATCTCCTTTCGGTGAAACATCCAGGTTCATCCAGGTACCTTCCTCCACCGTAAAGGATACTTCCCGGTAGTTTTGCCCGGGTGGATTGTTGACATCCCATTTTACAGCGTTTTGTTTAGCGGAGTCTTTAGGGGGTTGCGCTGAAGAAAATAAAAACAAACTGCAGCATATAGCAAGAAAAAAGTAACGCATAGCTTTTAATTTAGTGAACCTCAGAAAAACTAAATTAGGATAAAACGAGGGATTGTTTTACTTATTCCTTTTTCCACCAGTTGATCAATCCAAAATCAGTAACCAGCCTGCATGGAGCGCCGTTTTTATCGTAACCGATATAGCTTGCATAATGGCCGTCTCCAAAGCCGGTAGTAAAAGCTGCGAGGTTTCCCCCTTCAAAATATTGCAGCGTATATTCCCAGGTGGCACGGCTTTGTTCTTCCAATCGTTTAAAAATATACCTGTCGATCGCGTTAGGGTTAACACCGGAGACCTTGCGAAAAGCGTGGTTGGATCTTTCATCTATAAACAACCCGACACCTGCATCTACACCATATCCATAAAACGTATCCGAAAATATTGAAGCAGGCTTTTGAGGTTCGAGTAAGGCATATTCCCAATGTGTAATGGAGTCAGAAGAGAATAATACCTGGGCGAATGCAACACGTTCGTCAAGATTGCTGAACCTGGCAATCGATAAGATTACAGGAAAATCGCCCCTTGGGAACTGCTGAATAAAAGGGGGCATTTCTTCAAACTGTATTACATCCGCCGCAATAAGTTTCCCGCTTTCTACCTTTAGCTTTCCTATATCCAATTGATAGAAAACAACAGAATCGCCAAAGCCCGAAGTGGCAGTACTGTATTTAAAAAATGCTTTTTCAAATATTTCCGGTTGTGCAATCACCGGGTATGGACTTGCCTGTAAAGTATCAAAGCCTGCCGGGGAATGTTTTTCCGGAATAATATTGCAGGAGAATAAACAGATGGAAATAACCAGACAATAAACATAACCCGATACCGTCTTCATCTATTCGATATTACATTGTTTATTTCGAAATCCACCCTAAGATATTGATTTCCTGATGGAAACCAAATCCGTCAGATAAATTTTCAGGACAGCAGAGATCAAATAGAAGTGAGAGTTCCAATATTTTATTTAACATAATATAAATTATAGGACAAAATGCTGGCGCACAGCCAACGCTCAAAGGCTCTACAAAAATTTATTTCTTTTTCCCTCCGCACATTTAAAAAATAATTTTCCCCGCCCGCAATTGGCACATTTGCAAGCCGCACAAAACCTACCCACAAACCAATGCTTGCAAAAGAGCCAATTTTACCCCCTACCGGCTATAATATCTAATTATTGGCAATATTTCAAATTTGCTGCCGTTTTATAGATTTATTCTATACCTTTGTCAAAATATCATAAAGTTATCGCAACAGACAAATTATATACTGACAAATTGAAACATCATTTCAAGAACAAATCTGTTTTTGAAACACAAGACATTGTTGCTTTCTACAAACAAAGAGAAAGCGATATAAAACCGACAACAGTAAACTGGCGTGTTTACGCTTTGGTTCAAGTGGGCGTTTTGCAACGCATCGGCAGAGGGAAATTTACGCTTGGAGAAGGCAAAAATTACGTCCCTGAAATTTCATCGGCAACAAAAAGCATCTTCAAAAAACTGAAAGCTGAATTTCCTTTTGCTAATCTGTGTGTTTGGAACACTTCTGTTTTGAACGAATTTATGTTGCACCAACCTAATCAGTTTTTTGTTTTGGTGGAAACTGATAAGGAAACAGCCAGTGCTGTTTTCTATTTTTTGCGTGAAATCAAAAAATCAGTTTTCATTGACCCGACAAAAGATATTTTGGAAAAGTATGTGATAAACGAAAATCAAGTATTTATAGTAAAACCACTTGTTTCGGAAGCACCAACGCAAAACATAAACGGTGTAGAAAGTGCAAGCATTGAAAAAATGTTGGTGGACATTTTTTGCGATGATGTGATTTTTTCGGCTCAACAAGGTGCGGAAATGCGAACCATTTTTAAAGAAGCGTTTGCCAAATATACCATTAACCAAAGTAAAATGCTTCGTTATGCCGATAGGCGAAGAAAGAAAGAAGAACTAAACAAATTTGTAAAAACAATTTAAAATTTATGGCAGCAATAAAAATAATTGCCGATTTATAGAATGATAAACAAGAACGAAATATCAGCCGAATGGCTTAACCAAGTTTCAAAGCAACACCGTAATGCAGATAAAATCCTTGTGGAAAAGGTTATTCGTGCATTGTTGCTTTTGGAAGGATTGGCAAAACAAAATCTAAACTTCGTTTTCAAAGGCGGAACGGCTTTAATACTTCATCTTAATTCTGCAAAACGCTTGTCAATAGACATTGATATTATTCTTCCGAATGAAATCAAAGATTTGGAAAGCGTTTTAGATGCAATCGTAAACGAGCAAGGTTTCTTGAAATGGGAATTGCAACACCGAAGCACCAATTCAAAAATCAAAAAAGAGCATTACAAATTTTTCTTTACGCCATTGCACAAAACCAACAAAGACGAAGAATATGTATTGTTGGATATTCTCTTTGAACAAGTGAATTACACAAACCTCATTTCATTACCAATTCAGTCGGACTTTGTGCCAGTCATTGATAAACCGCTAAATGTTGATGTGCCAAGTTTGGAAGATATTTTGGGCGACAAACTCACGGCTTTCGCACCCAACACAACGGGCATACCCTACTTCAAAAAAGACGACAGTATGAGTATGGAAATCATCAAACAACTTTACGACATCGGGAATTTGTTTGATGCGGTAACAGATATTGAAACCATCAAAACTACGTTTTTCCGCTTCGCTAAAACTGAAATTTCTTACCGCAATTCAGCAGGAATAAGCGAAAGCGATGTGTTGGAAGATATTTACCAAACTTCGCTTTGCATTGTAACAAGGGGTACAGACGGCAAAGGCAATTTTGACGAATTGCTAAACGGTATTTTACGAATAAAAGGATTTATTTTTTCGGAAAGTTATCACATTGAAAAAGCAATCGCCCACGCTTCAAAAGTAGCTTACCTTTCTGCATTGATACAACACGATACAAAAACGATTGATAAGTTTGAAAACCCGCTTCAATTAAAAGATTGGCAGATTAGCGAACCGCTCAACAACAAGTTGAACAAACTAAAAAAATCCAATCTCGAAGCGTTTTTCTATTGGTATAAGATTTATGAATTGACAAGTAAACAAAATTAAATGGCAGAAAAAGAAGCAAAAGCAAGAATAAAAATCAACAAACTGCTCGAAGAAGCGGGCTGGCGTTTCTTTGACAACGAGCAAGGCAAAGCCACCATTAAACTGGAATCTTCTATCAGAATGGACGATTTGGGCGAAGACTTTGAAAATTCTAAAAATGGTTTCATTGACTTTTTATTGGTTGATGAAAACCAAAATCCTGTTTTAGTTTTAGAAGCGAAAAAAGAAAGTTTAAATCCGCTTGTTGGCAAAGAACAAGCACGCAACTATGCCAAATCGCAAAAAGTAAAATTCATTATTCTTTCCAACGGAACGTTGCATTATTTGTGGAACGTAGAAAGCGGAAATCCCGAACAAATACAAGTATTTCCGACTTTGGAAAGCATTAAACAGTATTACGACTTTAATCCCGAACCACAAAAACTAATTGACGAAGTTGTAAATGACGACTACGTTGTTTTAACACAACTGCCCAACTACAAAGACATTCCCGAATTTAAAGACGGATTTAAAAAGAAAGATTTAATTTTCAATTTAAAACTTCGTTTTCTTCGATATTACCAAGTAGAAGCCATTAAAGCCGTACAGAAAACTGTAAGCGAAGGCAAAAAACGTTTCTTGCTGGAAATGGCAACAGGAACAGGAAAAACCTTGACTTCTGCGGCTATCATCAAACTTTTTTACCGAACAGGGAACGCAAGACGCATTCTGTTTTTAGTTGACCGCTTGGAATTGGAAGAACAAGCACGAAAAGATTTTACCAACTATTTGAAAAACGACCTCACAACGGTTGTGTACAAAGAAAAGCGGAACGACTGGCGTAAAGCAGAAATCGTTGTTACCACTATTCAATCGCTAATGGTAAACAACAAATACAAAAAACTGTTTTCGCCTACGGATTTTGATTTAATTATTTCCGATGAATCGCATCGTCTTTTAGGTGGCGGAAACAGCCGTGCTTTATTTGAATATTTTTTGGGTTATAAATTGGGCTTAACCGCTACGCCAAAAGATTATTTGAAAAACTTAGACACCGACAACATTGACGACCCAAGAGAATTGGAACGTAGAATGTTGTTAGACACTTACACAACCTTTGGTTGCGAAAGCGGAACGCCAACGTATCGTTACACTTTGGTGGACGGTGCAAAAGACGGCTATTTGCGACAACCAATAGTTGTAGATGCACGAACCGATGTTACCACCAAATTACTCTCCGAACAAGGTTACGGAGTAATGGTAACAGTTGCCAGCACCGAAACCGAAGATGTTTTGGAAGAAGTGAAATACAAACAAAATCACTTTGAACGTAAATTTTTTAGCGAAGAAACCAACCGTGTACTTTGCAAAACATTTATCGAAAATGGCTTGAAAGACCCAATTACAGGCGAGTTTGGAAAAGGTTTAGTTTTTGCAGTTTCGCAAAACCACGCTGCAAAATTGACTCAATTACTCAATGAGTATGCACATCAATTTTTTCCGAACAAATACCAAAGCGATTTTGCCGTTCAGGTAACGAGCAATGTGCAAAATGCTCAACAAATGACTGTTGATTTTAGTAATGATAAATTGTTAGGCTTTTCCAATTTTGCCAAAGGCAACGAAAATTTAGAAAGTTACAAAACCAGTAAAGCAAGAGTGTGTGTAACAGTTGGAATGATGACCACAGGTTGGGACTGTCCCAATATTTTAAATTTAGGTTTGATGCGACCAATTTTTTCGCCAACCGAATTTATTCAGATAAAAGGACGAGGAACTCGTATTCACAAGTTTGAACACAAATTCAAAAATGAATTAGGCGAAGAAGAAATAATTTCCATTGACAAGCAAGCCTTTAAATTGTTCGACTTCTTTGCCACTTGCGAATATTTTGAAGAAAAATACGAATACGACCAAGTGTTGAAATTGCCTGCAAACATTGACACAGGCGATGATTTACCCATTACGGACGACAACACGCCAAAACCAAAACGAAGCGGTTACGAATTTACCGACAGCGATAAAATTTTATCTTTTAACGAACAGCAAGTTGATTATTCAGGAATGAAAGTTGACCGAATGTTTTTCCAGCAATTTGAGGAAAAAATAAAAACCGATGACGAAATAAAACAACTTATGGAGGCGGGCGATGTGGAAATTGCCACCGTAAGAGCCAAAGAAAAATACGACAACAAACCCGAAGAATATTTTGATTTGGAAAAACTGCGTAAGAGTTTAAAAATTGACCGCAAAATCGGTTGGCGTGAATTGTTGGAATTGATTTATTTCGGAAACAAAATAAAAGGGAAAGACGATTTGCTGGATGATGAATTTGAAAAGTTTATCAGCACCAACAACGTTTCCGACATTGCCGATTTACAAGCCTTACGTTATTTCTTTTACGCCTACATTACCGACCCAAGTGTGAGAGAAATTATAGACCAACAAGACTTTACCGAATTGTATCATAACCCAACGTTTAATGTGGACGATTTTAACCGTGTGGACGATGAAATGAAAAACAAATTGCCTTATTATGTTAAAACCTACGTTCCGTTGAATAAATTTTTATCCGTATAAACAATGCTTGACAATACCACAAAGAAAAATATTGACGATTGCCGTGATGTGCTGGTAGGAAAAGTTCCTGACCCGAAAAGCCAAATTGAGCAGATTACACTGGCTCTTATCTATAAGTTTATGGACGATATGGATAAGGAAGCCGTTGAAAAATTTAAAGGCAAGCCCAAGTTTTTTACAGGCGAATACGCCAAATACGGCTGGCGAAAACTATTTGACCCATCACTAAGCGGACAAGAAACATTAACGCTTTACAGCGAAGCATTAGAAAAACTAAACACCAACCCAAACATTCCCGAACTGTTTCGCAACATTTTTAAGAATGCGTATTTGCCCTACCGTGACCCAAGCACCTTGAAACTGTTTTTAAAACACATCAACGAATTTGAATACAGCCACAGCGAAAAATTGGGTGATGCCTTTGAATACCTGTTGAGCGTAATGGGAAGCCAAGGCGATGCAGGACAATTTAGAACACCACGCCACATTATTGATTTTGTAACGGCTTGCGTAAACCCGCAAAAAAGCGAAACCGTACTCGACCCTGCGTGTGGAACGGCAGGTTTCTTGTTGAGTGCCTACAAACACATTTTGCAACAAAACACCGAAAAGCGTTTAGGTGATAAACTAAAGCCTGACGACCGAAAACGATTAGCCACCAATTTTGTAGGTTATGATATTAGCCCCGATATGGTGCGCTTGAGTTTGGCAAATATGTATTTACACGGTTTCAACACGCCCAACATTCACGAATACGACACCCTAAGCAGCGAAGACCGTTGGCAGGAAACCTTTGATGTGATATTGGCAAATCCGCCCTTTATGACACCGAAAGGAGGAATAAGACCACACAAAATATTTGGCGTGCAAGCCAACAAAGCCGAAGTATTGTTTACCGATTACATTGCCGAGCACCTGAACAGCAACGGACGGGCAGGAATTGTTGTGCCTAATGGCATTGTAGCCACCAGCCAAACCGCTTACAGGCAATTACGTAAAATGTTGGTGCAGGGCAGTTTAATAGCTGTTATCAGTTTACCCGCAGGTGTTTTTCAACCTTACAGTGGAGTAAAAACTTCTGTATTGATTTTAGATAAACGACTGGCGAAAAAAAGCCAACATATTTTGTTCCTGAAAATAGAAAACGATGGTTTTGATTTAGGCGCACAACGTAGAGAGATAGGCAAAAATGATTTGCCTTTGGCGTTGAAAACTTTAGAAGAATATAAAGAATGTTTGAGCAACGACAAGGTATTTGAAGGATTTCCGGGTTTGGCAACATTGGTTGAGAAGGAAATTATTTTAAGAAATAAGGATGTTGTTTTAAGTGGAGAAAGATATGCTGAAAATGGAGAAAACAGAATTACTGAATTTGATTTTGTTCCGTTATTAAAGGTATGTGAAATAAATCCTAAAAAACACGAGTTGGCTGGTTTGACAGGGGATACATTAGTCTCTTTTGTACCAATGGCTGATATAAATGAGGACGAAGTCAATTTTATATCCAAAGAAATAAGAAAATTATCAGAAGTAAAAACTGGATATACGTACTTTAAAAATAATGATGTTTTAATTGCAAAGGTTACACCTTGTTTTGAAAACGGTAAAGCTGGAATAGCCAAAGATTTAAAAAACGGAATTGGATTTGGTTCAAGTGAATTTTATGTTTTAAGGTGTAATCAAACTGTATTACCTATGTGGATTTATTTAAATCTCACTACTGACAAATTTAGAAAAGAAGGTAAAGTGCAGATGTCAGGAACAAGTGGGTTACAAAGAGTTCCCAAAGGGTTTATTGAGGATTTTGAAATCCCACTTCCCCCTATCGAAATACAACAACAAATAGTAGCCGAAATTGAGAATTATCAAAACGATATTGAAGGTTTAAAGGAACAAATAAAAGAGAAAGAACAAAAAATTAAAAATAAAATCAGTGAGGTTTGGGGTGTTAAAGAGGAAGAATCCTTATCAAAGGCAGCCGAGCCACAAATCGCATACAACAAATAAAAATGAGCTTAGACAAAGTATATACCTATGACGAAGTAATAAAGTCGCTTAATGATAAAAAGCGAAAGAAACATTTATTGCTTGGTAATGGGTTTAGTATGTCGTATGATACGGGTATTTTTTCATATAACGCTTTAAGTAAATTTCTCGAAAACCTTGACAATGATATTCTGCAAAAGCTATTTCAGATTATCAAAACCAGCAACTTTGAACTGTTGATGAAGCAATTGGATAATGTGGCTCAAATAGCCGAAGTTTTTGGAGCAGATAAAAAAGTTGTTCAAAATATCAGAAAAGCGACCGAAACACTTAAAGAAAGCCTAATTGAAGCGATAAAAGAACTTCACCCCGAACACGTTTTTTCTGTTCCCGAAGAAAAAAGTAAAGCCTGTGCAGCATTTTTAAATTCTTTTCTTTCAGAAGAAGGACAAATATTTACGACAAACTATGATTTGCTTTTGTATTGGGTGTTAATGCGAAATGAAATTGAAAACGCCATAGATGGTTTTGGCAGAGATGCAGAGGAAAGTGATGAATGGATTCCCGAAAATGAAAGACAATATTCAGAACTTAGATGGGGAAAATACAAAGGCACTCAAACAGTTCATTATTTACACGGAGCATTACAGTTATTTGACACTGGAGTAGAAGTAATCAAAGAAGAATATACCAGCGAACATTTTTTATTAGAGAACATTAAAGCCCGAATGGAGAAAAAGGAATACTCAATTTTCGTAACGGCTGGTAACGGTTTTGAGAAACTTTCTCATATCGTTCACAACAAGTATTTAGCTAATTGCTATGAAAGTCTTTCATCAATAAGCGGTTCGCTAATTTGTTACGGTTTTGGTTTCGGTAATTATGACGAACATATCATTGCTGCAATTAACAAAGCCGCAAAGAAACGTAAAGATGAAAACGGAAAATGGCTTCCTTTCCTAAATAGTATTTACATCGGTGTTTACTCAGAGAATGACTTGAAACACATAAAATCAATAGAAAAGAAATTTAAAGTTTCAGTTCGATTGTTTGATGTAAAAACAGTGAATGTTTGGAGTTAATACAGAGGAAGATAAAATGAATTAAAAAGGGATGATAGAACAAGCGATACAAAACTTAATTGTTGGTAAGGGTGATGAGCTAAAGGCTTATTTGGAAGAAGTAAACTTTAATATTTCTATTCCGAATACAAAGGCAATAGCACATTGCCATTTCGTGCAATTAGACGGAAATGGGAGACCTCGTGTTAACGATTTTATAGAATATGTGTCCACCAAAATGCTTGAATATTCAATACCACGAAGTGAGATTGCGAAAGCTAAAGAATACTGTGAAAAATATAACACCCCTTCAAAATACACCGAACTCGATAAAAAGGCAAAAAAACTATTTACTGATATAACCAACACTGGCGAAGGAGGCGAGATTTTACTGTACATTTTAGTTCAAGAGTTCCTGAAAATCCCTCAGCTATTTTGCAAAATGCCATTGAAAACAAATTCGCAAATGCACTATCACGGTGTAGATGGCATTCACGTTGAGTATGACCAAAAGGAAGATATGTTAGCATTGTATTGGGGAGAATCGAAAATATATAAAGACCTGTCATCGGCAGTAACCAATTGCTTTACAAGTTTAAAAGAATACCTGCAAACTGCTGGCGGTAGCGATGCGCCGCAGGAAAGAGACTTGCAACTGGTGAAAGACAATCTGGATTTGAATGATGCAAATCTTGAAGAAGCTATCAAAAAATATTTTGATAAAGGCGACCCCTTGTTCAATAAAATGCAATATCGGGGAGTATGTTTAATCGGTTTTGACTGTGATAAATATCCAACACCTAATCAAATCAATACTTCGCAATTAAAAGCATTGATTTCAGCAGAAGTAAGTAAATGGCACACAAGCATTGAGGCAGGCATCAAGAAGCATTTACATCTTGATACATTTATTATTCACGTTTTTTTAGTTCCATTTCCTTCTGTTGAAGATTTCAGAGAACAATTCTTAAAAGCCTTATCACTGAAATAATGAGCCGTCAATCCTTAGCAGACAAAATCTATTCATTAGAGAGTTTTCAGAAACAATTCAAACTTGTTTTAGAAGATACCGTTTGCAACAATTTTAATGAATTAAAGAGGGAAACAGAAAGAGATACCTATATACAAAGCATTGACATCAACAACATTCTATCTTGTGCCAGTATTTTGCAACAATCTGAAAAATATGAACATTTGGATGCTTCATTAAGAATTGCCCAATATGTAATAAGTTCAAGTGAAACAAATGAAACTCAAAAAATTGCATCTACCGTTATTTTGGAAGGATTAACAAATAAACCTGCCATTAAACTGGCTATTAAACGTCAGCTTGTTTCGGCAGATTACAAAAAATCAATTCCTTTTCCTTTACAACTTCAAATGATTGGTCGGGATATTAGTAATAGTATTTTCGATTTCAACGAAGCTCCTATTTTTCTAAATAGTTTTCAAAAAGAAGTTTATGACAAATCAATTGTTTCTGATTTTTTAAGCATTTCAGCACCAACATCAGCAGGCAAATCATTTATTCTTTACAGAATCATTCTTAACTATTTAACTGATAAAAACGTAAAAACAACTACTGTTTACATTGTTCCAACAAGAGCATTAATAAGTCAGGTAGAAGCAGATTTTAGAGAAATGATAAATACTTATCGCTTAAATGATGTTTACCTTTCTACCGTTCCCCAACAACCCGAAGATGAATTTATAAATTCAAACAAAATCTTAGTTTTTACACAAGAAAGACTTCATTGGTTTCGTACAGAATATCCATTATATAAAATTGATTTATTAATAGTAGATGAAGCCCAAAAAATAGATGATGGAAGCAGAGGTGTTCTTCTTCAACAAAAAATAGAAGAGTTACTTCTTGACTTTCCTGAAATCAAAATCTTATTTTCAAGCCCTTACACCTCTAATCCTGAATTTCTGCTGAATGAATTACCAGACGACAGGAGTAAGTCGCCAATAAAAACAGAGTTTATAGCTGTAATCAAAACCTGATATACGTATCTCAAAAGAGAGGGAAACCTAAAGAATGGGAATTAAACCTCTGCACTAAAAATGATAAATTTAAACTTGGCGAGATTGAATTTAATTTCAGACCAACTCCTGATTCAAAACGGTTAATATTTGTAGTTGAAAAACTTGCAGATAAGGATGGAGGAAACATTGTTTATACAAATGGTTCAGCTATGGCAGAGAAAATGGCAAATCTCCTTTTCGATACTTTACCCGATGAATACAAATCAATCAGTTCAGAGGTTGAGGAGTTAATTAAATTGGTAAAGAAAACTGTTCATTCAAAATACATTCTTGGAAAAGTTTTGTCAAAGAAAATTGCATTTCACTACGGTAATATGCCTTTGATGATAAGACAAGAAATAGAAAGACTCTTTAAAAAAGGAGATATCCATTTTATAATCTGCACCTCTACACTCTTAGAGGGGGTTAATCTCCCTGCAAAGAGTATATTTATCAGAAAGCCGACAAGAGGCAATAACAATCCTATGAATCAAACAGATTTTTGGAATTTGGCAGGGAGAGCAGGTAGGTGGGGAAAAGAGTTTCAAGGGAATGTTATTTGTATAGAACCTGAGAAATGGACTAACCCGCCAAGTGCAGAAAGGGATAAGCAGGAAATAAAAAAGGCAGTTAACGAAATTGTAAATAAGCAAGATGAATTAATTGCTTTTATAAAAAACGGAAGCCCACGAAAGGAGGCAAATAGGAAACAAGAACTTGAAAGTGCTTTTGCGTATTTCTACATTAAGTATTTAAAAGGGGCAACTCAATTAAATAACCAAAAGACAACAGCATTGTTTCAGAAGTTATTGCCAGAATTTGAAGTAATAAATGCGGCTATAAAAGTCCCCAATCATATCATTATCCGCAATCCCGGAATATCTCCAATTGCTCAACAAAATTTGTTGGAATATTTTGAAAGCCATACAGGCGATGATGAAGGGTTAGTACCTGAACTACCCGAAAGCGATGATGCGGTTAACAATTCTTATTTAAATATTATTCAGACGATTAACCGAGTGCTTTCGGGAGACCCCGAAGAATTAGCATACTATCAGGCAATTTTAATTGTGAATTGGATGAAGGGGTTTCCGCTTTATTTATTAATAGATAACAGTTTTAAATATTGGCAAAGGACTACGACTCCACGCAAACTTGACAATGTTATTAGAGATACAATGAAAGATGTTGAAGAATTTGCACGGTTTAAATTTGCAAAATTCTCAAGTTGTTATATTGACATATTAAGATTCTATTTGAGCGAAAAAGGCAAGGATGAGTTAATAGAGAAAATTCCTCAACTGCATATTTGGCTTGAGTTTGGCGTTTCACAGCAAACTCAAATTTCGCTAATAAATATTGGACTAAGTAGAAATACAGCAATTACATTATCTGAATCTATTGCCAATGATAACCTAAATAGACAAGAATGTTTGAACTGGCTAACAACTAACGACATAACAACTTTAGGACTTTCACCAATAATGCTAAATGAAATACAAAGGACAATACAACAATAATCACCGCACAGGTGTAAGCACATTTGCAATTAGCTCCGCTGAACTTCGTTTCGCACGAAGCCCCACACAAATCTAAAATTGCAAAAGAGCTTACACTCTCACCCTGAAAATTATTTTTTAAATCCCCTACCTTTCAAAAAAGAAATGAATTTTTACCAAATAATCAGGGCATGGCCCCTACCCTATTTATAAATTTTTTAGCTGGGCAGGGGTCGGGCTATCCGCTATATCTTTTGTCGTTCCTGACAAAAGGATTCCGCTTCTATCCCTCACACACTCAAAAATATAAGTAAAACCCCATGCTGATCAGTTGTGTACGAACAGCCTCCGCCCTTTGTTCGCTCAATTTCTGGTTGGCTGCTGTGGCGCCTGTTTTGCTGGCATGGCCGCCTATTTCAAATTGTAAGGGCAACAACTACCAGGGTGATTATTTTTTTCATAGTGATTTCCTTTTATGCTTTTTTAAACAATTTTCTTTTTTAAAACCCGGGCGCAAACGATATGGAGCTGTCATGGAATGTGGTTGAAGATTCCACCGAATAGGCGCCGACCCGGCTGATACGTTTCCTTCCACTTTTACACCTACCTTTTCTATGGTGCCGCCTTGTATTTTTCCTGAAATATAACCGCCTGCTTTTACCTCTACACCTGCACCCCCTACTTTTACACCGGCCTTGGGCCCGCCAAATATGGTATAGCCACCTTTTTTATCAAGTCCAAGTTCAGCGGACATTTTTCCTGCCGTCACTTCAAACGTAACACCCTCACAATCCAGCCCTATGCTGGCGCCAAAGCTTTTTTCGACGGTTTCAATGCCTACTTTTTGCTTCATGCCGCCATCATTACATTCCTCCGGAGTGGCGGGTTCTAATGTTTCGCTGGCATCTTCATATCCTCCTTCTTCTATCCAGCCAGTACCGGATTGGCCGGCAGCCCGCAATACTAATTGCTGATACCAGCCCCATTGCTGCAACTGGATTACAAGCTCAAACTCCCGGTGCCAGGCATCGTCCACCGTGGCAGCAAGCATCGTCGCCACATAGCTCCATTCTTCATAATAATCCCGTATGGCTTTGTCCACGGCTTCGATATCTGACTTGCACATGCCCATTAAGCGCATTTTCAAATCTTTTATGGCCTTCTTTTTGGCACTTTCGGGGGTTATCAATGCAATTGGGGGCCATGCTTTGTTGAGTGTTTCCTGTATCCTTGTTCCGGTTTCCTTTTCTGCCTGTTCCGCCTCCCGAATTTTATCTTTTAACTCACGCAATTTGGCATCCCGCCAGTCAATACTTGCAATAAATTCGCTGACACTATAGCCCCAGCTATCCTGCATCGTATTATCACCCTCCCATTGTTTTAAATTTGGATGGTTTTCTGTACGCATCTCGTTCAGAGCCATTAATTCCGCCAAAATTCTTTGAGGTTCTTCTTCGCTAAAACTTTGCAGCCTTGCAGTAGCTTCTTCAGGGTTTTGAGGATATTTTATGGCTGGCAGCTTGCCTCGTATGCCTTTGGAAGGGTCAAGGATGCTGCGTGGGTCTATATTGTAAGTCTGCTCACCGGGTTCCGGCACTTCGCCGGGGTACATGACACAATATTTGGCTTGCGGGGAGCGGGACTGCGCCATCATAAAACGGGGCTTCCCGTCTTTGCCTTCTTTTTCGTCTAACAGGGACAGCAGCATTTTGGCTTCGGCAAGCAGCGGCTGCCGCCCGGCAATGCTTTCTAATTTGCTGCGTACATTTCCGGTATTGCCGGTAAGCAGTTGGCTGTAGCTGCGTATGTAATCCAGCATGTCTCCGGCGCTGATGCCCATCGGGGGCGAGGGCTTTAGGTTACGCTTCGCTATTTCGTCCAGCACCGCCAGCGATTCATTCGCTAATCCCAACATAGCCATAGCGCCAGCCAGATTGGTTAGCACATCCGGGTTGTTGGGGTCTGCTTCATAAGCCGTTACCAATAAACAAAATGCGGCCTCGGGGCTTCCGGCCATGCCCTGCATAGCGGCCAACCCCTGCCAGAAATCGGCAGCTTTAGTTCCCTGCGGCGCTTTGGCTTTTAGTTTGCCAAATTCAGCAGCGGGAATTTTTCCGCTGCACAATGTCTTTGCTTTGGAAATGGCTTGTGCAAAACTAACCGGCTTAGGCGCTACCCTGCCGATGAAACCGGCATTCTCAGTCAGAAAGGACGCGTACTCCTTAGCAGCGTCAATAACCCGAAGATCATTACTGCTGCGTACCCGAAACGAAAGATCCTGACCGGGATTGACGAGGCTGTCGGGTAATGACGAAGCGGATACCCTGGAATATATTTTATCTTTTTCTGCTTCGCTGATAGCATTTACTTCTTTAGCCTTTTTTTTATCACCGGATGTGCCGGAGAGGAGTTGTTGTTCCATGAATTTAATCATGGCAGGCAGCCCCATTGCTTCTAATTGTTTCCGTTCGTCGGGGTCTGCGTTTTTTAGCTGTTCCTTTAAGTCTTTCAGTTCTGCTTCCATCTCTTTGCGTTCAGCAGCAGTTAGTATTTGTGCGGAGGCGGCTATACTACCCAGCACAAACAGGAATATAAAAGCTAATATTTTCACTTTTTTCTATTTTAAATTATCCGGGTGTTTTATCAATTCACCATATTTACAAATTTGTCAATATTCTCTTCTATTACTTTTTTCATGGCTTTGATGGAATGGTTTTCGTCATCGCTTACCCGCAACCAGATAGATATAAACTGGGGCGCCGATTTGGGCAACTTCCTGTTGTAAAAAGCCGGGTTGGGTTTTACCGGCACAACAAATTCCTCTTTGTCGGTTAGCTCAGTAAAAATAAATCGTGAAAGCCCGTCTTTATAATAGCCTTTTACAATGCTCCATTCATTCAGCCAGTCTTCATCTTTGGTTAAGTCTTTCTGGTAAGCGGCCAGCGTTCTTTCATATGAGGCGATATTTTTGTTGTGTTGGTTGTGATAGTATTCCCACTGACCGGCTTGTTTATATACATTCTGCAACTCTTTGTTGTCCCAATGCTTTTTTGCTGCGGCTATATAAGCTTTTTGTACGGCTACCTGTTTCAATAAAAATTCTTTGCGGGTAACGTATTGAAAGGGCAGTTGGCTTCCTTTTGGGGTAACCCACCAGAAATAATCGTTGGTGAACCTCGCATTGGGGCCGCCAAAGGCATACCAGCCATCGGTTACATCGGGCAGGCGGTTGTTTACGATAAGGTCTTTGCCCAGCGTTTTGAAGCCATCATGAGCGCCGCTGCCTACCTCCCCGTTGCGGTCATATACGGCAATGCTATCATAGTAATGACCGATATGCGGGCCATGGTTAATGCCTATCATCAGGGTAGCATTGGAATGGTCGTTTTTCACAACCTTGCCACCCTTGCAATAGTTGGGAAAATTCATCAGCAAATAATTGTAGGGATGGCCGTAGCGGTTGGTGTGTTTGGGGTCTATTTCAGAAATTTTATCATAGTTGGCGCCATGGCTGGCAGTTACACCCACAGGCTTATAATTGCCCCGGAAAACTTGACTAATAGAAGTAATCAGTTTTCTTTCGGCAGCGAGTTCTGCTGCGGTAAGTCCGCCCGTATTTACATCAGCCCTGGTAATCCATGTTCCGGGGGCGGTCTTAATTTTTTCGGGGTCGCAATCTGCCTGACCGGCAGGCAGGCCCTGAGCGGAAACGATGCTGCTGCCAAATACAAGCAGGAACAGGAGGAATGATATTTTCATGTATTATTTGTTTACCAAAATGCTTTTAAAATATTCAATATTATCATCCACCACTTTGCGTATATTCTCTCCGATAAAGAAATCGGTTCTGCCTACATTAATTATCATAAACTGCGGCGCCCATTTGGGCAGGTTGCGGTTGTAATAACCGGGGTTGGGCATAATGGGCACAGCCGACATGTAGGGGTCGTTCACCGTAGTAAATACATAGCGGTACACACCCGATACGCTTTCCCGTTTTACCACCGCCATTTCATTGAGCCACACCGAATCTTTTTTTAAATCCTGCCGGTAGGCCTCCAATGGCTTTTCAAACATTGCTAAATGATTTTTCTTATCCGCCAGCATTTTTTCTTTGTATTGCGGAAACATCTCTAAGTTTTCTTTCCAGTTTTTGGAAGAATAATGTTTGTTTAGATCTTTCAGGTTTGCTTCGGCGATAACAACTTGTTTTTCCAAAAATTCCTTACGACTCACATACCGAAAGGGCATTTTACCATCGTAGGTAACCCATACATGATAATCGTATCCGCTCTCGACGCTGTGGTATCCGTTTGAAAAGTCGGGCAGTTTTCCGCCCTTGCACTGCTTCATAGAAAGCGAATAAAAACCTCCTGTGCCGTCAGTTTCCGTGTTTAGTTTGCCGGATTCATCGTAAACCGGCATCTCAAGAAATTGAATTCCTCCCGATGTGCGAACAGGGTTTATAGTTATAGACGAGCTTACCCCTTCGTCATTCTTCGTTCTTTTGCCATTGATGCACAGAAACCTGAAATTGCTTATGGTGTAAATGTAAGAGTTGCTATAAGGTTTGGTATAGTAAATGCTGTGGGTAAGGTAGTTATATACATCCACACCCACGGGTTTGTATTCCTGCTGAAATATTTTTGCTATTTTGTTGAATACACTCTTAGCGCCGGCAGCATCTGCTGCTGATGGCCTGGGAGAATTTACAGCTACCTCATCGCCGGGCTGGGGCAGCCATTTGCCCGGCAGGGTTTTCAATTGTTCGTGGCTGTTGCACTCTTGGGCAGAAGCAGCAGCGCCATACAGGCATAAAAGGAAAATGAATATATTTTTCATCGTAAAATATTTTTTAGCTACCAGGACATTTAACTATTTACCACCCAAAAAGCTGCTTATTGGCGAATTAACCGATGGGCCGGCCGAATTGAAACCACCACTCATACTCACTTCTACGCTTCCTAATCCCACACCTGTGCTACCTATGGGGCCACTGATACCGGCGCCTGCCGAACCCCTGGCAGTTATATCGCTTATATTGCCTGTACGGTCTATGGTGATAGATCCTCCTGCAGATGCGCCTACATTGCCTTTAATTACCGTCTTTCCTACATCAAATGATTTACCTACACCTACATCAACCGATATGGTGTGGCTGGAAATTTCGCCGGTAGCAGGATTCTGGGCAGCACCGTATCCTGCGCTTAAGGCAGCAAAATTTAACTCCATCTTCATGCCCTTGCAATCAAATTTTCCTTTAAAAACCTTTACATCCATGCCCCAACTTATATTGCAATGGTCGGCTTCCCATTGCTGTATCTCCCCGTTAATGAGAGAAAACTGGCCCGGATTCTCCTTGCAGGGCTGGCGCAGCTCATACACGTTGGGGTACACTTTTTTTAAACTGTTAATACCTGCTAAATAGGAGGAATATGCCCGATAGACCGATGCGGTCGGGTCGGCAGGGTAGCCCTCTATCAGGCGCCAGAAAATTTCTTCCTGCAATTCCTGGTTCAACAGGTCTTCCATATTTTGTATATACAGATTACCAATGGCGGCCCTGCCGGCGAGCAGTTGCTCCTGGTAGTTCCATTCCAGTACACAAGCCTTATCAAGCAATTCTGTTCTCTTCAATTCTTCCTCTCCGTTTTCACCGCCTTCCAGCTTGTTTGCCTCCTTGTGCAGCGCATTTATTTGCTTTTGTATTCCCGCAAGCGATTCCCGAAGTTGTTTGTCGCTTTCCACCCGTTTTTCGTCTTCCCGGCGCAGCCGGGCTTCAAAAGAAGTGCTATAATCTGATCCGCTTCTAAAAGCAATAGCCTGAAGCCTTAGAGGGTGGTTGTATTTGATGTAATGCCTGAGTAAGGCGCCCTGGTCCCCGGGGTTTTGCATCATGCTGGCGAGGTCCCGGTTCTGTTCCTGAAGAATTTTATTCTTTTGCTGCTCGAGTTTTTCACTCATTTCGGCGGCTATTTTACCGGCTTCGCCCGCCGTATAATGCATGTCCATGAAAAACCCTTCCACCTTATCGTAAGAGGCTATTACCTGTTCATAAGTTTCGGGTATGGCAGGCGCCCGGAAACGTTTGGTGATGGCATGGTCTTTTTTATAGTATTGCTTATACTTATTCCTGATTATTTCTCCCATATCCTTTCCGGAATACTCATTGGGGAGTATGCTGAGAGCATCTCCTGTGGTTCCCCCGTTTTCGATGGTTTGTTTGATGTAGTCGATGCACTTGGCTGTATTGCCCTGGTGTTTGGCTACTACTGCAAGCGAATAAGATGCCTGAACTTGGGTAGAGTCGTTTTTGAGTGCATCTTTCAAAAACTTGTCGGCCTTGTCTAAATGGCCTAAGCTAAGCCATGCCTGCCCAATATTGTTGAGCAGCGTAGGCGGGGTTTTGGGAAATTGTTTTTGCACATACTGCAATATCGGTAATGACTTGTGGGCATAGCCGCTCATAGTCATAAATGCCCCGAGATTGTTAAGCGAAGCATAGTCCTCCGTGTCGGTGAGACAGGCGTTGAGCAGCAGGTACAGGGCTTTGTCCATTTCCCTGTTGATCAGGTACGCCATGGCGATCTCGCCGGTTTCTTTTCCCTTGTTGAGGTGTTTCGTTATTTCGGCTTTATGGTCGGGCTTAATAGCAGCATTGGTGCTCTGCATCAGCGGTTGCAGGTAGGCTTTGAGCTGCTCTTTGCTTGCCGGCGTAGCCAGAATGGGCAGGCCGGAGGGCTTAGCAGGGATTTTTTGGATATCTGTTGCAGCCTCAGCTTGCATATCAACACCCATTTTATCTGCATCCCGGGTTGTTTTTTCAACCTGTTTCATCAGGTCAAACATGCCCGTTTCCTCCATGACTTTTCTGCTTTCCGGATCCAGGGATTCCATCTGCTTTTGCAGTTCTTTCATCATTTCTTCCATGGATTGCTCCTTTTTTGGGGGCTGCTTTTTGGCAGGAGTTTTTTGCGCCTGAGCAAAGGCGATACATACCAGGAAGCCAATGAGCATTAGTATTATTTTTTTCATTGTAATAAATATTATAAGGTTTAGTCTATTGGTTATTTATATTGAAATTTCTTTCCACTCCAACTCCAACTGCCAGTAGCCTGCTGCCTTGGCCTGGTTGTCAAATTTTTTCAAATGCAGCAGATAATGGCGTCCGTCTCTTGAGCGAATGACGTAATACGCTCCTGTTTTAGGAGAGAATGAATAATCATTCCATCCGTTCACCTGCGCTGCCGAAAGACCGGTGGGCGGATTATCAAACTCACGAATCTTTGCTGCGCCGAGGTATGCAAATACACCCGTTCGCCGTGTCTGCTGATAAAATCGAAGATCCGTCAGCTCTGGTCTGCTATCGTACTTAACAACACGTTTGTTGGGGAAATCAAACCCATGATAGATTTTCAGTTGAAAAGAGTTGGTACTTTTATCCGTGGCCGCTTCACTTTTATCATTCTTTTGTTTTGATTTTCTGAATGTATAAGCGGTACTAATATCCACGTGAGTAACTCCGTACAGAAAATTCGCTATGTTAAGATAATCGCCGTCACCATCTTTACCCATTTCATATTCATATACCGCATCGGGATATTTTTCTTCCCAGGTTTCCCCTTTTTCGTATATGATGTTGGTAAAATATATTTTACCCTCCGATGCAGTGAACCTGCCTTCTGTGCGGCTTGAAGTACTGAAATGATTAAACCTTCCGTCATCATGAAATACATAAATTTCAGCCGTGGAAGCCTGCCAGCTTCCTGTCAATTGCCGGTCAATATTTTTACCTGCGGGAGATGCGGCATCCTTATCCCAATCGGCTCTGTATACAGTACGGACTTCATCTTTATCATCCTTTTTGGCTATGCGCACCACGCCGGGTTCAATAAAGTTGAATTCCACCGCCTCGAGTGTCCAGGGGCTGAAGCCGGTTGTGGTGTTCAGCATTTTTTTCGCATGCGCTATGTCGCCAATGCGGTTGCGGTTCGCGTTGTCCTTTGTGCGGTCAAACCTGGCAATGGAAACATTACTGAAAAAAATGGTTTTACCCTTTGTTTGATAATTGCCTTTGTATAGGGCTTCCATGGCATAGAGCGAACCTGTTCTTAAATAATTATTTCTTACAGCAGTATAGTGCATAAATGAACCGTCCCGGTTAAAAATATAAACGCCAGGCTGTGATTTGTCGCCGAAATATCCCCAGGAGCCAGTTAGCTGCGCATTAGCATTGCTCATATCTTGCGCCTGTGCGTTGGGATTACTGCAGGCAACCGGAAACTGGGAGTATGCTGCTAAGAAAAAGGAGAAGATTACAATTGTTTTCATTGTAATAAGTATTTGCTTTTTTAATTAAAATCATTTTCCCAACTTCTAAATAGCTTAGGTGTCAATGGATTAAAATATTCGTCTGTTTTGAGTACCATTTTGCTAAATTGGTCGCTTGCGCCACAATCACCTGCCTTTCTAATCCAAAACGGATTGCTAATGCCAATTCTGAAGCCTAATAAAACTTCAGAATTTGAGAAACTAATAGTTTTAGATGCAAAGCCGCCTGGTGCAGGGTTGCCGTTGGCATCTTTAAACTGAAGCGTAATGGATACCGATTTAATTTTCCATGCGTCCGTAAGAAATACCCGGTTGCAATAAAAAACCTCTGCGACAAGCCCATTTTGCTTATAGTATTGTAACGAGTTTTTGGGGGCTGTAAGGGAAGCAGCCCTGTCTAATGCAAAACTGACGGTAGAATTTATCTTTATCTCATTGTTATAGTTCTCTGTTTTATATACTACCATTCCATCTGCCTTTCTCGGGCGAACATAGAAAGACGCATAAGAATTAAATGCTTCTTTGTTATCATTGCCGGTTGATACCCTAATAGTTGCCGCCGCCAAAAAATAATCGGTGTCGGTTTTTTGGGCATATATACTGCCTGCGTTTATCAACAGGCAACATGCGATAAAAAATATTTTTTTCATTGTTTGATTTTACGGCTTTGTAAACTGAACAGATGCAGCGTTGTTGGCAGTGCTTGATTCGGGGACTTCATAAGTGCTGCCTACAGTAAGTATATAAACATATTGTTGCCCGGATATAAGATCGCTGGAGCAAGGAAACGATGAGGAATAGGACTCTCCCGGGGCAAGGCTTTTAGGAGCAAGAAGCATATAAACAGGAAACCCGCAGCCTCCACCGACATATATATTGTTTGGCTTCTCTATTGTTCCTGAAACAGATGCTTTTTTAAGGTCAATTGCCCCTTGTCCGATATTTTTTATTGTATAGCTAATATTTAGCTTATCGGTATAGTTGACTGACAGGCTGGCAATGATTAAATCCGGCTTAAGAGCCGGGTCAGGCGCAGCCGGTGGAGGAATATGTGCCGTTACCTGAACTTCTGCGGTGTTGTTGTTTTCGTTGGCTTCGGCAATTTTATTGGTAGCATCTGCTGTCAAAATATATTTGTAAGGACCGCCATTGGTGTAAAGTTCATAACCGGTTGCAAGGATTCCCGTTTGCAAGGATTCGCCGACACGCAGGATGGGATCACCATTCAATACACTTGCAATAAATTGCGCTCCAAATGTTGTGCCGCCGGCGGCTTGCCCGGTTGAAAATTTCCCCTGCATCGCCACACCTGTTATATCTATATCCTCGGTGCCGGAATTGATGAGGGTATATTTGACGGTATATTGATTTGTACTATTCGTAGAATTATCAGTAACGTTATCAATGACTACCCTTAAATCTTTGCCCCGCACCAGCCTGGGAACATTGACTGATACTTTTTTTGCGTTCAATATATCATTGGAAGAAACCGGAATTGGATCTTTAATTTGTGTATTAGGTGTTTTGGGTTTAGGTGGTTCCTGAATCTGCGCCCGGCAGATAGTTGTAGTTGCCAGTATGATGGCGAGCATTATTACTGTTGCACGGTTATTCAAAGGATATATCATCCCGGTAGCCGTTAATAAGTTGAATAGCGGTTTCATTGTAGTAAAAATTTAATTATTTTCGACAAACAAATTTTATACATACGATACAGTTTTCCTATCCTGAAAAAAGAGGATTTTTTCAGGATAAAAAATCATTAAAAAAGAGGAGTGCGCAGCAAGCAAATTGTATGTTCATTTGTATCATTTAAGTGAAATAACCCCGGTGGTATGAAAAAATGGTTCCTGGTATTATTGCTGTGTACCTGGTATGGAATAGCCGGGGCGCAGACTCCTATGAACAGGGATAGCCTGCTGAGCCTGTTGCCTGCCGCCAAAGAAGATACGTCCAAAGTGCGGCTGCTGATCGAAATTGGCAATCAATACGAATGGGACGACCCCGAAACCGCCGCTAAATACTACCTGGAAGTAAGAGGTTTAAGCGAAAAGCTGGGATACAAAGAGGGAATCATAAAATTCATCGCCAATTATTCCTACCTGCTCAATCTCAAAGGGCAATACGACAGTTCAATGCTGCTGAACAGGCAGTCGGTTAAACTGGCTGAAGAACTGGGGGATAAATTCCAGATAGGACGATCCAATGCCAATCTGGGCAACGTTTTCCTCAACCTCAGTCAATACGACAGCGCAGTGTACTATTACCAGGTAGCCCTGAAAAATTTTGAAGCCGTAGGCGATGAAGTGTTGATCGCCCGGCTGGCCGATTTGCTCCAGGTTACTTATATGGAGTTGCGCCAGCACGATAAAGCGTTGGTCTATGGCGAGCAGGCCATAGCCGTGTTGCGCAAAGCCAACGACCCCGCGAGTTTGAGCGCCGCCCTCTCGAATGCGGCAAACGTGTATGAACGACTGAATCAGCATGATACCGCCCTGGCTTATTTAAAGGAAGCATTGACATTGGCCCGGGGGATTAACTATAAAGCACACGAAAAGACCATATTGCTGAATATCAGTAATATTTATCAGAATATGCTTCAGGTAGACAGTATAAAGCCTTACTCAGAAAAAGTAGCGGCTCTAAGCCGCGAATTGGGTACTCCGGAAAGTGAAGCCATTGCTTACCGGGGCCTGGCCAATTACTATGTATTCAAAAACGATCTGGATGCCGCCCATAAATATATTTCCCTTGCATTGGAGATTACCCAAAAAGGCAACTTCCGGAAGGAGCATGCCTCTGGTTTGAAAACCCTGGGGGCTGTTTTACTGGCCATGCACCGGTATGAGGAGTCCTACCGGATGGATTCAGAGGCAGAGGCGCTGGCGGACAGTCTCATGGGAGAAGAAATTCAAAACAAAACCCTGCTTTTAGAAAAACAGTTTGAAACCGAAAAAAAAGAAGCCCGGATACAACTGCAACAGGCAAAACTCCAACAAAAAAACATACTGAATTATATTCTTATCGGAGGCGCTGCGGCATTGGGGGTGATATTATTGCTGAGCTATCGCAACTATAAACACCGGCAGCGCTTACAGCAGGCAAGAATAGATGAGCTGGAAACCGAAAAGCAACTCACTGCTACCGAAGCCATACTCAAAGGCGAAGAGCAGGAGCGTACTCGCTTAGCCAAAGACCTGCATGACGGCCTGGGTGGTATGCTCAGCGGTATTAAATTTTCATTTCAGAATATGAAAGACAATCTCATCCTTACGCCTGATAATGCACAGGCTTTTGAACGGAGCCTCGACATGCTCGACAGTTCTATCAGGGAAATGCGCCGGGTAGCACATAACATGATGCCTGAAATACTGGTACGGTATGGACTGAATGCAGCCTTAAAGGAATTTTGCAACGAGGTTGACAGCAGCGGCGCTATCCGCACCAGCTATCAGTCGATCGGTATGGAAAATACAGTTGTTGAACAAACTACCGCTGTGACGGTGTACCGTATTGTGCAGGAACTGGTGAACAATGCCATCAAACATGCTGCAGCCACGCATGTACTGGTGCAGGCACATGCAGCGGAACAGGAAAACCTGCTTGTTATTACGGTAGAAGACGACGGAAAAGGATTTGATACCGCATTGCTGAAACAATCGGGTGGCATAGGTTGGAGCAATATTCAAAACCGGGTTGATTTCCTGAAAGGGAAACTGGATGTACAATCCGGGCCCGGCAAAGGCACTTCGGTTTTGATTGAAATAGGGTTATAGCCCGGGGAGGCGCTACGGGAAGTTAAGGTACAAAAACACGAAGAGAACTTTGTGCCTCTGTATTCCTGCAGGCAGGTTGGTGGCAATAAAAAACTTCATGCCTTCGTATCTTTGTGGCGAAAAAAGGAAATGAAAACAAAATTATTCATAGTGGACGACCATTACATGGTGATAGAAGGCATCCGTTCGTTGCTGCAGGGCGAAAAGGATGTAGAGTGGGTGGGACACGCTATGAATGCTTCATCCTGTCTTGCTTTCCTGAGGCAACAGGAGCCCGACGTTATCCTGATGGACATCAACCTTCCCGACAAAAGTGGTATTGATCTCTGCAAAGAAGTAAAAGCATTATATCCTGCTGTTGCTATCCTGGGGCTTAGCACATTTAATCAGCAACCCGTTATCCGCAACATGATGGACAACGGCGCATCGGGCTATGTGCTGAAAAACGCCACAAAGGAAGAACTGCTTACGGCTATTACTACGGTAAGAACGGGCAAAACATTCCTCAGTTTCGAAGCAGCGCAATCACTCCGTGAAACTGCCGGTGAGGCGCCCGTTATCACCCGCCGCGAGAAAGAAGTACTGCAACTTATTGCAGAAGGCCTCACCAATGCCGAGATAGCGGCGCAACTTTTTATCAGCATCCCTACCGTAAACACCCACCGCAAAAGCCTGATTGAAAAATTCAACGCGACCAATACAGCTATGCTGATAGCAAAGGCAATGAAAAGAGGGATCTTATAGAACGTTGGCTATAAAATTTACACAATGGCCAATTTCCTCTGAAAATTATTTTTTGAAAAGTTTTCCCTGCAAGGAGCTTATATACGCGCAAAAACCTACTTTTATACGGTTTACAACTCTATCAGGCTCTATAAATAAAGAATCATGAAGTATTTAATTGCAGGACTACTTATTGTTTCGATTACCGGCCATTGCTTTTCGCAACAGAACAGGAAAGCTATTTTTGTGATAGTAGATGGCATTTCCGCTGATGTTATTGAAAAGCTGAATACTCCGGCGCTGGATGCCATTGCCAGGGAAGGAGGCTATACCAGGGCGTATGTTGGCGGGGAGAAGGGAGGTTATTCACAAACACCTACCATCTCTGCGGTGGGTTACAACAGTTTACTAACGGGAACCTGGGTGAATAAGCACAATGTATGGGGCAACGATATTGCCGCTCCCAATTATAATTATCCCACAATTTTCCGGTTATTTAAAGACCAGTATCCCGCCAAAAAAACGGCTGTTTTTTCCAGTTGGGAGGACAACCGGACAAAGTTGGTAGGGGAAGGATTGGAAGCTACCGGAAAAATCAAACTGGACTACCATTTTGACGGATTGGAACTGGATACCGTGAATTATCCGCATGATAAAGAAAGGGACTTCATGCATCGCATAGACGAAGCAGTGGTGAACCACGCTGCCGACTATATCCGTAAAGAATCCCCCGACCTCTCCTGGGTGTACCTGGAATATACCGATGATATGGGGCATATGTATGGCGACAGCCCGCAGTTTTATAAAGCGGTAGAAATAATGGATACGCAGATCAGCCGTCTTTGGTCAGCCATACAATACCGCAAACAGCAGTTTAAGGAAGACTGGGTAATTTATATCACCACTGATCATGGAAGACGCGAGGAGGACGGCAAAGGGCATGGCGGGCAATCGGACAGGGAAAGAAACACATGGATCGTGACCAATGCTCGTGGGTTGAACAGCTATTTCAAAACAGGTGTACCCGGCGTGGTTGACATTATGCCCAGCCTCGCCCGTTTTCTGGACATCACCATTCCGGTCAGCCAGGCCAGGGAAATAGACGGTATTCCACTAACAGGAAAAATATCAGCTACCAATGCTACTGCCGCTATTGACCAGGGCAGTATAGTGGTGAACTGGAAAGCGCTGAACAAAAAAGGTAATGCTAAAATATGGATATCGTCCACCAACAACTTTAAACAGGGAGGTAAGGATGATTATATACTGGCGGCTACTGTTCCGGTCTCCGATCAAAAAGCCACGATCGCGCTGACAGATAAGAAGTCGCCCTTTTATAAAATTGTGATAGAGTTTCCTGATAACCTGCTCAACCGTTGGATCATCGTTGATAAATAGATTAACCGTTGCAGGTTTTCCTGGTCTCAGGTGTTATCTCATCTCCCCATAAACCAGATCAAAATATAATACAATGCAAAGGGTAATTTTTTGTAGTATCCTGCTCGGCGTCTTCCTTTCCTGTAATGCTCCCAGAGGTATCCAATCGGCCGGTCATACAGATGAATCACTGGTCGCAAAGGGCCCGTTATGGGGAGCCGTCTGGCAACAAAAAGCCTCTGAGTACCGGGCACTTTGTTACCAGGCTTATAATACAGCCCGGCTTCAACTGGATATTATTTTACAGCAGCCAAATAAAAGACCCCTGGCAGTAGTAACCGATATTGATGAAACGGTGCTGGACAATAGTCCTTACCAGGTGCATATCGCTCTGAAGAACCAGGAGTATGCCGATGCTTCCTGGATAGAATGGACGAAAAGAATAGATTGCGACACCGTACCGGGTGCGCTGAGTTTTTTTCAGTATGCCAAAAGTAAGGGAGTGGCTGTTTTTTATATTACCAACCGGCTTGAGGAAGAAAGAGAACAAACCCTCAAAGATCTGCAGCGCTGGAATTTTCCCGATGCCACAAATGAACACCTGACTTTAAAGACAGCCGGTTCAGGAAAAGGCCCCCGCAGAGACGCGGTATCAAAAACACATGATATTGTAATGTTGTTTGGCGATAACCTGAGCGATTTCAGTTCCGCTTTTGATAAACGGCCGGAAGAGATCCGGAATAATCTTACCCGCCAGAATGCCGCATTGTTCGGCTCCCGTTTCATAGTACTGCCCAACGCAATGTATGGCGATTGGGAGAGCATGTTGTATGAATACCGGCACGAACTGGCGCCTGCAAAAAAAGATAGCATCATTTTGCAGGGGTTGAAAAAATATTGACCAAAAGACCTGTTAGGTTTGCCGGGACGGAACGCCGCGCTGCAAAACCTGACAGGTAGGTAACCGACTGATGTCCTGAAACCTGCGCCCTTATATAACCCCTGTTCTTCCCCCGTCCACCCGTATGCTGGTTCCCGTGATATAGGAGGCTGCCGGCGATGCAAGGAATGCCGCCAGGTTGGCAATTTCCTGCGGCTCCGCAAACCTCTTTAATGGAATGGGTTCACTGAGAATTGTTATCGCTTCCTTTTCACTCACCCCCCGTTCCTTCATCGTCATTTCTACAATGCTTCTTATCCGCTGCGTATTGGTAAACCCTGGCAGGATATTATTGACCGTTATATTGTATTTGCCTGTCTCATTAGAAAGTGTTTTGGCCCAGCCGGCCACGGCGGCTCTTATGGTATTGGAAACACCGAGGTTGGGAAGCGGCACTTTTACCGAAGTGGAAATGATATTGATGATCCGACCATAGGCAGCCTGTTGCATACCCGGCAATACGGCCTGCACCAATACCTGGTTATTAACGATATGTTGCCGGAAAGCCGCTTCAAGATCAGCACCCGTAGCGTCTGTGATAGCGCCCGGGGGCGGTCCTCCTGTATTGTTGATCAGCACATGAACAGTTTTTTCGGCAACGATATCCGCAATGGCTGCCTTAACAGCGCCCGTATCCGAAAAATCGGCCACCCGGGAACCATGCTGCTGTCCTTCTGAAACAAACAGGGTTGACAGTGCTTTTTGCAAACTTTCCTCATTCCTGGCAAGAAGCACACAATTAGCGCCGGCCGCGGCCAACTCCCGGGCAACCGCCAACCCGATTCCCTGTGTACTACCGCAGATGACAGCATTCCTTCCTGTAAGTGACAGATCCATACTAAGTTTTTTTACAAATTTACCGTATTGGAATAGTTTTATTGTCAGCTCAAAAACTGTTTTTACCTTGCATACCTTTTTGGGGCATTTATCGTTTCAACTGTATGAGGAATATTTTTCTGTTAGTGACCCTGGCAGCTTTTAGCTGCAATACTCCCGCCAACCCGGACTCCGGCAAACAGGATTCTACTGCAACCAGTATGGAGCCGGCAATGGAAAATACCCACACCAAAGATTCGGTGGCACTTCCCGGCATTGAGGTACCCGTATTATGTTATCACCAGATCAGGGAGTGGAAAGGAAATGAATCCAGGCTGGCGAAAGATGTAATAGTTCCGCCTGCGAGGTTCAAAGCCCAGATGCAGATATTAGCGGATAGCGGTTATCAAACCGTTTTACCCGACCAGTTGTATGATTACCTTACCAAAGGCACTCCCCTGCCCCCTAAACCCATTATGATCACTTTTGACGATGGTGTGGTGGACCAGTACACCATCGGCGCTCCGGAACTAAAGAAACATGGTTTCAAAGGTGTATTTTTTATCATGACCATATCCCTGGGGCGTTCCATATACATGAGTAAGGAGCAGGTAAAAGGATTAGCGGAAGAAGGACATGCCATCGAAACACATACCTGGTCGCACCAGAACCTGAAAAAATACCAACCGGAAGACTGGGATGAACAGATCGTAAAATCCTGTAAACAACTGGAAGATATCACAGGTAAGCCGGTGCGTTACCTGGCTTACCCATTCGGCGTATGGACACAGGAAGGCATACCCGAACTAAAAAAACGTGATATCAAAGCCGCTTTTCAGTTATCCACCAAAATTGACGAAAATGAGCCGCTGTACACTATCAGAAGAATGATCGTGCCCGGTGACTGGAACCCTGAATCAATGATAAGGGCGATGAATAAAACCTTTAAAACCCGGCCCGGTTTATAAAACCATCCCGATGCTGCGCCCGGCGGTGAATACGCAAAAAACTGTTTTTCCCGCACATTGAATATATAAAAGGGAGGTGTGCTCCTCCCCTGCCTGCAGCGGTATATACCGGCGACTCACCACCAATGAATGGATTTTAACAAATTATCGGGTTTAAAAGAGCAATAAATTGATTTGGCAATATTATTGCCGTAATAAATCCTGATCCGGAAAACGAGACATATGAAAAAAATTATGGCGACATTATTGATCGCAGCTACCATAACCGCCTGCGGTGGCGGTAATTCTTCCCATGTAGTGGTGGACAGCCTGCCAGACGATACCAATATTATTCCTGAAGCCAGGTTGAAGGCTGGCTCCGGCAATGACTCCTTGCAGGTTAAAGATTCGCTGGCAGGCAGCTAGTACATCCTCCCGTTTATTCGGGTTATTACAGGTTTACTTTGTCTTTAATATCAGCTTCAAAGTTTGCTGATTCCGTATTATTTCCAGGGGAATACGCCCTGTCCAGTTTAGTGTTTGATAAGTATCCATTAACTGTTTTACACCTTCGATCATTTTGCCATCAGCCTTGCGGATAACATCCTTGTCCTGCAGTCCCGATTGAGCTAGTAAACTATTGTTTCCTGCAGATAAAATAATAACACCGGATTCGTCGGGTAAACCATACGCTGAGCGATCTCCCAGTCCATCCACAGATTTAATGGAACCTCCTAAAAAGGCAACCGGTACAGATTTGTCTGCCAGCCCTGCATCGGTTATAAGCACCGGTATCTGGGGATGCTGCGCTATCCTTTTAAGCGAAGGCTTTTGAACGCCGAATTCATTCATAGGAAAGTTTTTAAAGCCGACTTTTAGTGCCGGTGATGCCGGCAACACAGTATAATCTCCTTTTGAAGGGTTTACAAACATGGGATCGCCCGCCAGGCTGTTTTTATCTGTGCCCCGGGATTGAGCATCGTGCAAGGCGATGGTATCGGGAAACAAATTGTTATCGATCCTGTTACCCCAGTCTTTTACCTGTATGGGCGCGTATTTTTTCATCACGATGTTCCTTTCAAAAACATCGCCACTGTTTTTAAACCATACATGCGGGTGAAAGGAATTGTTGATCATGATATTGTTTTCTACGATACGGTAAAAGCCCTCTCTCAATTTTAGCCCGCCATTCAGGCAGAGGTTGTTGTAAATATGGTAATTGGAGGAGCCGTCATCCAGATCAATATCCCAGCCATGATCGCAACGGAACCGGTTATTGCGTATAATGGTTTGTTTTTGCGCATCCAGTAAAATCAGTTCAGGATGAGCGGCAGCAAGACTATCCATATACCTTCTGCCTGGTGCCCAAAAACGATCCCGTCCCCACGAATTAAACGAGCCGTGATCTCCTGTTTCCCGCACGGTATTGAATACATCGTTGAACTCAATAATATGCCCGCCAAAAGCGCCATCGCCAATGTTGATGCCCGCCCGTGATGTTTGATATATACTGTTATGACTGACCGTAATTCCAGAAGCTACCTGTATCTGCACGCCTGTTGCCTGTTTCTCAATATCGCCCAGGTCGTGAAAAAGATTATCGGTCACCACACAGTTTTGCGGGAAGTTATTGGTGAGTGGTCCCGGTGTTTTATCCAGTTGATCATAAGGAACAAAATTTTCATATCCAAATGAAGGGGAGCGTACTGCTTTTGTGTCGCCTATAAAGCACACCGCATTTGCCCCTGTGTTATAAATATGACAACCGGTGATGGTATCGTATTTATTATAGTTGCTCACCATTATGGCATTACCGCCAATACCTTCAAAAACGCAATCAGAAATTTTACATCTTTCCGTGCCATCCAGTAAAATTACACCACCACGGTAGATTGTCCAGTCGCTGCGCAGCAATGGCTCTTTGGTATCCATGAAACTTCTTTCATTGTGAGCGAAGTGTATGCCTGATATACCGACCTGCCTGAGAGGTTTTGCTTCTGTGCCTTTCAGCTCTATGCTGTTTTTAAGCTGAGATACTGTTACCATCGCTTTTGTGATATCAATACCTTTAGGCGGATAATAGTAAAGAATATCTTTATTCCTGTCAAGCCACCATTCACCGGGGGCATCCAGTTCCTCGAAGATGTTTTCAACAAAACGGTATTTTTCGTGCATTTTATTAGGGCGGTTATTCTGCCATCCGCCTTCCAACTGCACATTGCCTTCACTATCGGCGCCGGTTATACGATAATGAAATCCACCCCATTCATAAGCATGTAACGCGTGAATATAGCCGCCGGCCGGATCCTTCCACTTTTTCACCCGTTCGGGGGCAATAGCGTCTGCGGCGGTACCGTGAAATATTCTGGCGGTTGAATCGTAGTTGGGATACCGCGCTAACGGTTGCAATGAGTTGCTGATATACATTCGTTCAAAAGAAATTCCTGCAGGAACATTTGCCATGTATATGCCATTTTTCCATGGCTTCCATTGCAAATTCAGCCTTTTGCCCGCGCTGATGGTTACGCCTTCGTTGTTGAATGCCGTAATTTGTAAAGAGGCCGGGAGAAACTTAGCGGCATCTAATGTAATGGTTTTGTCAAGGTAATATATTCCCTTCTGCATAGCAATTACCACATCTTTCGCTCTTATTCCGGATGCTGCTTGAACAGCATGATGCAAGGTTTTAAAAGGTTTGCTGACAGAACCACTATTCCTGTCGCTACCATCCGGAGATACAAAAAAAGTGACCTGTGCAGCCAGGTTAAAAGAAAAGATTATTAAAGCGACGCACAGCAAGTATCTTTTTAATGATGTAGGCATGTGATTATACTGTTTTGTTTCAGGTAGTTGAATGTTGGTGAAATTACTATTTAGCCGGCAGTAAGCTTTCTTTTACGTGTTTAAGCAGAGTCAGCGTTTCCGGTGAAATGGTTCCGTCCTGGTATATCCTCACATTCATTACCGGGAGGTTCCTTCTGAGCCTGGCCTCTTTCACAATGTTCACCAGCGAGTCGGGCGAAAGTAAAGGAGGCGGAATGACCTGGTTAGACTCTGTATGTGTCCAATCCCCTGGTTCCAGCAGCCCGCAAAAAGTAGCTTTTAACCCTTGTTGTGGTCCTGAAATATAATAACCGTTTCCTCCAACCGGTAGGTGCGGATTTCCAACTCCGGCTGAATGAAGCGAAATGCCATATTCTCCTCCATAGAAATCCTGGAAGTCAGTAAACCGGAGATAGATCCAGGAGTTATAGCCGACAACAATATTTTTATCACGATGTTTAATGAGCCCCGTTATTTTTTCGAATGAGGCATTGTGCGGATACAATCCCATGCCATCGTCTATCCACACACCGCCAATTTTTCCTGCATAGCGTTCACCAATTTCCTGATAAATGGAAGATATCCTGGTGAAGAAGCTGTCTGTTTTTCCAGGTATCATGCGATCTTCTTTTTTCCAGCCTATCCTGTTAATCCTGAAGTTACAATATACCATCAGTTTAATATTGTAATGAGCAAGCGCATCAGCCAAATCAGCTATAAGGTCTCTCGGCGTTGTATTACCCGGCATTAATGCGTCTAATGATTTTAGTGGCGCCGGAAAAGTTTGCAGATCCCAACTGGTAGTAAGCACTATAAAATCCGCTCCGGTTTCATGCACCATGGACGAAAATTTTTTCACATCAAAATCCTGTACGGCATTTATATATGATTTAGCATCACCTTGCTCCGGCTGGCTCCTGGCATTCCAGTGAAAAAATAACCCATACTTGGCTTTGTCCAGCCAGGAGGGTCTGGTACGGATGCTTTCTGCTGCTGTATGATGTTTTTCCCAGTTTTTTTCGGTAGCTATTTCTATTGAATAGACGCTTAGTTCAGCTTGTTGCTTGTCGGTAGCTCTGGTAAGGCGTAAGTGTAACGTTTGCACTCCTGCATTCAAACGGAGCGAACCGGCAAAGAATTTTTTATCCCATTCCGTATCAGCGATACTTAAATTTATTTTCTCTTTGCCGGAAGATAATTCCAAAACCAATGGCGACTCTGAGGAAATTTTTTTTGCAGCCAGCAGGATGGCAACTTTATAAGCTCCTTTTTCGGGAACATTTACATTCCATGTGAAAGACTGGCCTGTATGCTTCCAGCTTTCTACGGCAAATACTTTGGGATCTTTGTCCAGGTTTTGATAGCGATGAATGGATAATCCGCCTGTAAGTGTGGCTTCTGCAGCCGGCAGATTGGTCACTTCGTTGGACCTAAGGAATATTGTTGGTTGTGAAAACGAGTTGTAATGTAAGAGCAAAAGGATACAAAGCCGGAGCCCATTAATTATTTTCATAACCGGAAGCAGTATTGATATGAACAATAACCGGCCACCTCTTCACGATCAGACAGGCGGCCGGTTTGTATTAATAATTAAAGCTTACTCGTAAGTTGGGTTTTGAGGTATGTTGTTATTGGTAATTTCGTTATCGGGTATATACCACGTATTATTATAAGTGCCGATAGGGTGTACAAGCTCTGATCCGCGGATGGTTTGAATCCGGTTTAACGTATTGGTCCTTTTCAGATCATACCAGGTATTTCCTTCTAAATGCAGTTCCCATTTTCTTTCTATCAAAACTGCTTCTCTGAAGGTTTCTTTGGTGAGTCCCGAAAGGTCGGGTACATGTGCGGGATCTGATTTATTAACCCGAGCCCTCCATCTTATTGTATTAATGTATTGGTAAGCATTGGCGGGACCATTGATCTCATTCTCCGCTTCTGCTGCTGTCAAATACATTTCTGCCAGCCTTAACAATGGTATTGTGTATTCCAATCTTCCTGCGTTGGCAGTAATTACACCTTCATCAATCCAGTCGAGGTTTACAAATTTATGAAAGAACGGAGCCAGTGTTCCGCTGGGAGCCACATAATTTTCTTTAATACCCCAGGCTTTTCTTTGATCGCCATTGGGGAAGCTATTGATAAACCAGGGAGCAGGGGTGAGTATATATACATACCCGGGAGCAGTAGCGCTGTTTTGCATCAACGGATTACCACCAACTCCCGGCTGGTAAGTCTGCTCCCAAATACTTTCTGACGTATAGGTTGTGTTATGGAAAGTTTTTGCATAGTCGTTATTCAGTGTAAACTTTCCGGAGTTGATTACAGCCAGCGCTTTATCCCTCGCATTGGTATAATACTGTACCTGATTGAGCGGATTGCCGGCCATAGTTAAATATACCTTTGCCAGTAAGGCAGTTGCTGCCAGTTTGTATACCCTGCCGACAGCGGGTGCATTGTCCGGGAGATTGCTTTCTGCAAAGCTCAGATCTTCGATAACCAGGTTGTAGACATCCTGCTGCGAATTTCTTTCAAATTGCACATTTGCCAGGTCTTCCAATGGCTCTGTCCGTAAAGGCACATCGCCAAACAACTGCACCAGTTGAAAGTAAGCATATGCTCTCAGGAAGCGTGCTTCAGCCGAAAATGATTTTTTTTGAGCGTCAGATAAAATAGTGGATTCACCAATCTTTTTCAGTATGAAATTAGCGTCTTTAACTATAGCGTAATGATTGGCCCATAATCCCCTTACATTGTAAAAGAAGGGTTGGTGATTGTTCTGGTAAACAGGCAGCCCCTGCTCAAATGCGCCAGACACGGTTCCAATGATATCACTAAAACTTTCTCTCGATACCCAGTTGTAGCCGCCAATTGTGGAAGGGATTGTTCTGTAAATGCCCATTACCGTGAGCTCGTAGCTTGAGGGGCTTGTATAAAACGCGTTAGGGCTTACAAATGTTTTGGGGTTTTCTTCCAGTATTTTTTTACAGCCGGGCAATATCCATATTGCCAGCAGGAAATAAGTAATTATTTTGAAAGTAGCTTTCATGACAATGCGTTTAGCAATTAAAAATTAATTTTCACTCCACCGGTTACGGCCTTGGTTGCGGGATAGTTACCGCGATCCCATCCATTGATGGTTGCCGACTGCCACGATGCTTCAGGGTCATAGCCTGAATACTTTGTGATTGTCAGCAGGTTCTGCGCGCTTACATATAATTGCAGAGAAGATATCTTTAAGTTGTTCGTGATATTTACAGGAAAATCATACGCAACCGTGATATCACGTAAACGTATATACGATCCGTCTTCTACCCATAAGCTGTTGGCATAATCCCTTACATCGTTTCCGCTATTGGCGCTGGGCTTATCAAACATGTTGGTTCCTTTGCCTGCCTGCCAGCGGTTTTCAAAAGCTTCCCTGCTGGGCGCCCATTTTCCATTAAGCGTTATATTGTATTTCCTGAATTCATTGGCTATATCATTGCCGTAAGACCCCACAAAGAGGAAGGATAAGCTGAAATTCCTGTATGAAAGGTTGTTGCCAAAGCCAAATGTAAATTTAGGTTCAAAGTGCGTAAGGATGATACGGTCGTTGCCATCCACAACGCCGTTGCCATCTGTATCCTGGAATTTATAATTGCCCGCTTTTTTGGTAGGCTCGCCATTAGCAACCGCTTCCTCATCGGTTTGATACACACCCAGCACTTTATATCCGTACAATTGTTGCATGGAGTTGCCAATCATCATGGGGAACCAGTTGCCTCCTGTGCCTACTTCTTTGTAGGTAATAGGGTTTCCGAGGGCATCTTTTCCAAGGTCAATTAATTTTGTTCTGTTGCTGGTTAAGTTAAATGTCGAAGTCCAGTTTACACCTTCTCCCCTTAATATATTCCCGCTTATCTGGAATTCGAAACCTTTGTTTCCGGTTGCTCCCGCGTTTTGTAAAACACTTCCAAAGCCTGTGTTGGGAGGCAGTGTTACGTTCAGCAGGAGATCTGTTGTTTTTTTATTGTAATAGTCTGCCGTAATCTGCAGCCTGTTGTTAAATAAACCCATATCCAGACCAATAGAAAACTGGCTGGTGGTTTCCCACTTCAACGACCGGTTTTCAAGCCGGTTTGAAAAATAGGTAGTAACAGGCACATTGTTAATTGTAATATTGGTATTAGATAGCTGGCCGAGTGTTTGGTAGGGTGAGATAGCCTGGTTACCGGATATGCCATAGCTTGCCCGGAGTTTGAGATCAGATACCGCTCTTATACCTTCCATGAAAGATTCTTCTGAAATTCTCCAGGCAACTGCCCCGGAAGGGAAAAACGCGTATTTATTGTTTTCGCTGAATTTAGAAGATCCGTCGTACCTGCCTGTTACAGTAAACAGGTATTTGCCATCGAAGGAATAATTAAGACGGCCCAGGTAAGACAGCAAGCTGAAGTCTGTAAATCCTGAATTGGTATTGGTGGGTCTCACACTTGCGGCTGCCAGATTATTATTTAGGTAGATGTCGGTGAGAAAACCCGAGAAGGTTCCACTATTCAGATTTTCAGCTTTGTTTTCCTGGAATGTAATTCCTCCAAGAGCGTCCAGGTTATGCCTGCCGAATTTCTTTGTATAGGTCAATAGATTTTCATTAACGAAAGCAGAGGAATTTCCGTAGTTCTTAGAAGCGCCTCCGTTTACATACAGGCTAAGCGTGCTTGGCGCATAATAATCAGATTTTGACCAGTTATTGTCGATACCTGCACTGAGTCTTAGTTTCAGATCCTCGGTAATGGCATATGAAAGAACAACGTTACCGATAATCCGTAAGGATTTATTGGGTCTGTATTCTTCTTTAGCCATACCGTAGGGATTGGTTTGCCCCCAGGGAACGCCTGTAAAAATGGTATACTTTCCATTGGCATCGTATATGCCTTGTGTAGGAGGCATTACCATGGTAGTAAAAGGCACGCCACCATTGCCATCGGCATTGAAGTAGTTATTTTGAAAATAATTGGATTGCTGTAACGACAGGCTCACATTCGCGCTGATCTTTTCGCTGATCTTTTGATCCAGATTAGTCCGGAATGAGAATCGTTTAAAGTTGGAGTTTTGTATGATCCCGTCCTGATCGAAATAACCAACCGAGGTATAGTATTTTGTTCCCGCGGTTCCGCCGGATACGGAAAGGTCATGGTTCTGCATCGGTGCTGTATTGTATACAAGGTCCTGCCAGTCTGTTCCCTTGCCGGCCAGCGAATCAATCCGTGTTTGCGTCCAAACCTGCGGTAGCCCGTCGTTAGCGGCTACCTCGTTTTGCAGCATAGCGAACTCCTGTGCATTAATAATATCTATTTTTTTGCGCAATGACTGTAATCCGTAATAGCCGTTGTAGGATACCCGTGCTTTTCCTTCCTTTCCTTTTTTGGTTGTGATCATAATGACTCCATTGGCTCCTCTTGAGCCATATATCGCTGTAGAAGAAGCGTCTTTTAATACTTCAACTGTTTCGATGTCGGAAGGATTGAGTTGAGCCGTCAGTCCGTCAAGTGGAAGCCCATCCACTACATACAATGGTTCATTACCTGCCTGTATGGAGTTGGTGCCTCTTATTTTGATGGAGACACCTTCACCCGGCTGCCCCGAACGCTGAATGACCTGCACACCCGGAGCCTGTCCCTGCAATGCACCTGCTATATTGGAGACACCTTTTACCTGTGTTATTTTGTCAGCGGAAACAGAAGAAACAGCACCCGTGAGATCAGATTTTTTTACAGAACCGTAAGCTATCACTACCACTTCATCGGCCTGCTTATTATCAGGTTCCAGCGCTATTTTAAAATCCGACCTGCCGGCCGTATTGATTTCCCGTGTAGCAAATCCTACAAAGGAAATAACAAGTGTACCTGACTCACCGGGAATATTTATTCTGAATCTGCCATTTTCATCGGTGGTGGTTCCTATGTTGCTACCCTTCAAACGCACGGAGGCGCCAGGCAAAGGCTCGCCTGAATGATTGGTAACAATTCCCTGCACCTCAATAGCAGCCGTTTCCGTTTCATCAGCCGGTGCAGGCGGAGCGGCAGGGTTTATTCTTTTGGGTGATATTACCACAGTTTGGGCAACAATAGAATACCCCATAGGTAATCCTGCAAAACAAATATCAAGTGTTTCCTGTAAGCTGGCATCTTTCACGGAAATGTTGATCTTCGGCGCCTGGCGCAACAATGTGGTTTTGTAGAAAAAGCTGTAACCGGTCTGTTTCCTGATCTCCTTAAATACCTTTTCCAGCGAAGTATTCCGTACGGAAAGGGAAATGTTTTGTGAAAAACCGGTCGCACTGGTATGAAGGCAAACAGCCAATAATAAAATTGCAGTAAGTTTCATGACCCTGACAATTGACACAGGGGGCAACAATCGTTTACCCCACTTGCGGGTTTGATTAAATAGCATAATTTTGCTTAGTTTTTGGTTAAACAATAAACGTTCCTGTCAATGTATGTTTACTTGTTTACCTTAGCTATTCCCGGGAGCGTGTCAGCGCTCCCGATTTTGTTGGTAAACAAGATAAATCCGTAATAGTTTTTTTTATTCCCCGGTTACTACCACTCTTTTATTATCCAGCCAGTACTTTACCCCTGCCAGCCTCAATATCTGCATTACTTCCGACAGGGTAGCCTGCCTCGGAATGGAGCCGTTATACCTTCCTGCGGGGATACCGCCTTCAAAACTTGCTTCCACATCGTACCATCTCGACAACTGGCGCATGATATAGGGAAGATCATCATCATAAAACTCTATCATCCCGTTTTTCCAGGCTACCTCTTTATCAATATCAGCCTCCTTCACCTCCATTTCATCGGTATTCTTTTGCAGGATGGCCTGCCGGGATGGTAGTAGTGAGATCGTATTATTTCCTTTCTTAACACTTACACTTCCTTCTGCAAGGGTTGTTTTTATATAGGCTTCATCTTTATAGGCCATTACATTGAAGCTGGTACCCGTCACGGTTACCTCCATCCCTTCTTCCGTAATTACCCTGAAAGGCTGTTTCTCATTTTTTGCAATCTCAAAATATCCTTCTCCATCCAATTGCACGACCCTCTCCTTTCCCACAAAACGGGTAGGAAATCTCAGTGACGAAGCGGCGTTGAGCCATACTTTACTTCCATCCGGTAATACAAGCTGGTATTCTCCTCCCCGGGGAATGTTCAGCGTATTGTAGAAAACTTTTTCGTTGCTGCCGCCAGCATTGCCGTAGACTATTTTACCGTATTGCTTGTCAATGGTCGTTCCGTCCGCTTCTGTAAATTGCGTTACCGCAGCAGCATCCAGGGCTATCACAGCGCCGTCATCCAGCACCAGCGATGCTTTGCTGACGCCCGGCAGCACATCCCCGGGTTCCTGTAAGCGCGAGACCGTCTCTGCCGGTTGATTTTCAGGTTCTTTTTCTCCAGGGAAGAAAAGAAGGGATGCTACCAGCATGACTGCTGCGGCAGCACCGTAATACCACCATCTGCGCCGGAGTACATTACCTGCCGGAACAGGCTGCATCGGGATGACGGTTCCCCTGTTCTTTGCTTCCTGCAGGTTTTTCCATGCTTCTTCCTTCAACCCCTTCCATACCGCATCCGGCACTTCTCCATCGCTGCTCCATTCAAAGGAGAGGTACCATTCCTCCAGCCACAATTTCTCTTCCGGCGTGCATTGCCCGGCATTATATTTTTTTATGAGTGTCTGAAGTTGATTTTTTTCCACGGCTTTTATGATAATAACAGTTCAGCCGCTTCCCGGTACTATGTACTTACAAAAATTTCTTCAGCAGGAAGAGGATATACGCCGAAGTAAAGGGATGGAAAGGGCTGTTTTCCAGGTTTTTCCGGAGCCTTGTCAGCGCATGGTGCAGTTGGTTTTTGACAGTCTGGTTCGAGAGGTTGAGCAGCGAGGCTATATCGGCATTGCTCATATGCTCCTCCCTGCTTAGTACATAGATCCGGCGCATTTTTTCAGGCATATTGCTAACCTGCTTTTTTATATAATGTTCCAGTTCCTTGGTGGTATACCGGCTGAAAACGGTTTCTTCGCATTCGGCCGGGGTAAACGGGTGCTGCAGTAAGGTATGAAGGCGTTTACTATTTTTTTCCAGGTGATTGAATATTTTATTGCGCAGGGCGGTGTACAGGTACCCTCCAAGCGATTCTTCGAGGGTGATATTGTGAATATTATTCCAGAAAGAGAGAAAGACATCCTGTAATACATCTTTTGCATCATCTGCGGAATACAGTCTGCGTAAAGCAATTTTAAAAAGGTCATCCCAGTATTTTTCAAACAACAGGCGAAATGCAGCTTCATCCCCCTCCCTGGAAGCGGCAAGCAGTTCATGATCGTTGTTAGATACATACAGACTTTTCATACAAAAGCAATGATAAAGTTAGGACTTTCCCTTCATTCTGCTGTTTTCTATTTTTATAACAAGGTCCATCGAAAAAAGGCTGGCAAGTGTGCGGACAACCTGATGTCAACACCGGATTGCCGGACTTCCAACAGCCCTCCCCTGATCAACAAAACAGCAATTCTCCGTAATTTCACCGCTGCTTGGGATCGCACTGATCATATACGGCAGCTATTTCGTACCGGATACCGTTGATGCCCGTTTTTCGTGGAAGCTGCTGGAAAGCCCGAGATCCGGTTCAGGCTATGACGTTTACTGCCAATTATGCTTCTGATCATATGCCGGTTGGTTATGCGCTGTCCCTGTTCCAGCCTTCAACCATTATAAGCATCCTGTTCGGATACCAGCTCTTCAAAGAAAAGAAGATCAGGAAAAAAGCTGTGGGAGCCGTCATGTATGATAGTCGGGCCGGGGTCAATGGTCATAGTACTGAAATAAAAGCGGGTCCATGATATTTGTGGCGGAAGCCACCGACATAAAATGCTTCGGGTTTCTATTCCTGATCATAAAATGAGTTCCCGAAAATATAACTAGCTTTAATAACCGAAAATCATTTTATTATGCGAAATAGATTTAACCGCCGGAAATTCATCAATAACCTGGCTATTACAGGAGCAGGTTTGGCCATTGGCGCACCGCATATCGTTTCTGCTGGTACATCCAATACAAAACCGGCGATACTGGGCGGCCCCAAAGCGCATGCCGGCAGCTTTCCTTCGTGGCCGGTGATGGATGCGGTGGAAGAAAAAGGTTTGGCAGACGTGCTGAAGAGCAAAAGATGGGGACGGCTGGATGGTAGTGTGATGGCCAGGTTTGAATCGGAATACAGCCAACTGCTCGGCGCCCGGCACAGTTTGGGCGTATCCAGTGGTACCGCAGCGCTTACTACGATACTGGGCGCTTTGGACATTGGCCCCGGTGATGAGGTGATCATCCCGGTATATACCTTCGTAGCTACCTATAACGTGGTGGTTTTGAACTACGCGTTACCGATACTGGTAGATACAGACATGGAAAGCTTCCAAATAGATACCGCCAAAGCTGAAGGGGCGATCACGCCACAAACCAAAGTGATCATGCCGGTGCATATCGGCGGCTCGCCTGCCGACGTGGATGCTTTTGTGGCCATGGGCAAAAAACATAACATTCCCGTGGTGGAAGATGCCTGCCAGGCGCACCTGGCGGAATGGAAGGGCAAAAAAGTAGGTAATTTCGGGTTGGCCGGCGCTTTCAGTTTCCAGTCTTCCAAAAACCTGAATTGTGCAGAAGGCGGCGCGATCACTACCAATGATGAATCGTTTATCACCAATTGTTATACTTTCCACAACCAGGGACAGGGGGGCAGGTCCACCTCCTACTCTACGGGTATGGGTACCCGCGGCACCAACCTGCGCCTGACCGAATTCCAGGGAAGCCTGCTGCTGTCGCAGATGGCCCGGGTAGTGGAACAGAGTAACCGACGTTGGGAGAATGCGCAATACCTCTCTCAATTGCTGAAAGACGTACCGGGCATTACCCCGGCCAAGCTATACCCGGGTACCACTAAAAGCGCTTTCCATTTGTATATGTTCCGGTACGATAAAAACTATTTTGCGGGATTGAGCCGCGAAAAATTCCTGGAGGCCCTCACTGCGGAAGGGGTTCCCAATGCTACCGGTTACGGGCAAATGAACAAAAGCAGCTACGTAACAGCACTGGCAACCAATAAGCATTACCTGAAAGTGTATGGTGAAAAAACCATGAAAGAATGGCTGGAAAGAAATCACTGTCCGCAGAACGACGCATTGACTTCAGAACAATCCGTATGGCTGTTTCAGTATATGCTGCTGGGCACCAGGAAAGATATGGAACAGATCGCGGAAGCCATACGTAAAATACAGCAATACGCCGGAGAGATCGCAAAAAAGTAAATAAAGCAATAACTTGAAATGAGTATGAAAAAAATCCTTCCTGTTTTCCTGGCGCTGGTCCTGGTATTGATCTGTCAACCGGGTGTACAGGCACAGGCGCTGAAAGCCGGCATCGCCAAAAAAGTGATCACGCCTGCCGATCCGGCCTGGCTCAACGGATATGCGTCGCCGCAACGGTTCAGCCCGGCCGCGGGTATCGATCATGACCTCTGGGCAAAGGCAATCGTGCTGGAAGATGCCAACAAAAAAAGAGTTATCATTGTCACCACCGATGTATTGGGCCTGTCACACGAGATTTCAGTGGACATTGCTAAAAAAGTAAATAAAAAATACGGTATTGAGCGTTCACAATTGATGCTCAACTCATCCCATACTCATTCCGGCCCCATGATATGGCCTTCCGCCGGCATGTTTGATTATGATACCCAAAATATGATCGTGGTGGCCGGCTATGCGCAAAAGCTTACTGCGGATATACTGGAGATCATTGATAACGCCATCACCTCTTTGCACCCGGCGAAAGTATCCAGCGGGAACGGCACCGCGGGTTTTGCTAAGAACCGTCGGGATCCGAATATCACCATCCGCCCGGTAGATTACGAAGTGCCGGTACTCACCATCAGTAATATGCAAAACAAGCTGGAAGCCGTTTTGTTCGGCTATGCCTGCCACAACACCACCCTTGGCGGCGATCATATGAACATCAACGGTGATTATGCCGGTTATGCGCAGATTGAGCTGGAGAACCAATATCCCGGCGTTACCGCACTGTTCTTCCAGGGCTGTGGCGGTGATATCAATCCGGAACCGAGGGGAAAGCTGGAACACGCCATCCAGCACGGCAAAACTTTATCGGCATCTGTACAGCAGGTGATCAACGGAAAAATGAGCACCGTGAGCGGGCTCATCAACAGCAGCTTTACCGAAGTGCCGCTCGAGTTCCCGGCTTTCAACCCGGAGCAATACCAGAAGGAAATACTGAGCGAAGACCAGTATCTGCAACGTCGTGCCAAGCTGATGCTAAATGCCTATAACAAAGGCTGGGATATGTCCACCTATAAATATCCCATACAGGCCATCCGCTTTGGAAAGGATCTGTCTATCCTGGCATTAGCGGGCGAAACCGTAGTGGATTACTCGCTGTGGACCAAAAAGCAATATGGTAAAAGCGGGCAGCTTTTTGTTGCCGGCTACAGCAATGAAGTGATGTGTTATATCCCTACCAAACGCATTTTGGGAGAAGGAGGCTATGAGCCCAATTCGAGCATGATCTACTATGTAATGCCCGGTCCTTTCGCCGACAACGTGGAAGATAAGATACTGAAGGGTATTCAGAAAGTCATGCAGGATGTAGGGATAAACCTATAAGATTTGCCGGGCGGCTCTGCAGTGCTGCAAACCTTATAGCTTTTCTTTTCACAACAGGCACAGGGCGCACAAACAGTTCCCTTTTTCGAACCGTCTCTTTATTTATGATCTTTGGCGCTGTCTTTTGCGTGCCATATTAGAATCCGTCCTTTTGTTTACTTTTGCAAAAAATAATTATGCCGACCATCCAGCTTACCACAGAGGATTTTAAGGAAAAGATTTTCGACTATGACACCGAAAAAGAATGGAAATACAAAGGGGAGCTTCCTGCTATCATTGACTTCTATGCCGACTGGTGCGGTCCCTGCAAAATGGTAGCTCCCGTACTGGAAGAACTTTCCGAAGAGTACAAAGACAAACTCATCATTTACAAAGTGGATACGGAAAAAGAAAGGGATCTGTCCGCTGCATTTGGCATCCAAAGCATTCCCACTTTTTTGGTTATTCCTGTGGAGGAACAGCCAATGATGCAACCCGGCGCGTTGCCCAAAAATGTATTCCGGCAGATCATTGATGAGCACCTTGTTAAAGACAGGACTGCCTGATATAAAAAACGGTGAATATAAACCCATAACCCCGGTGGCAGCACAGGATGGTAAATTTCAGGCTGGATTGTTTTATCCACGGCAATAGATCACCGTAAACGCCGGTTACCCTCAAAACAGGAAAATAACCCCGTAATACGGAAGCGAACTTCTCCATCAATACCCCTAAAACCTATCGGGTTAAACGATCAAAACTCCCGATAGTCACCAGATAGATATTTGTTCGCTTTCTCTTCTTTAAATTTGCCTGCTTCCGCATCCCAATGCAATGTCTCTCCGGGGAAGCGTCCGGCGATGGTTCCCAGCAAAATGGTCTCAGTCAATCTCGCGGCATAGTCAAAGGGAGCCGTAGTGGTGCCCTTGCCCAAACAGGCGTCTACAAACTGGTGGTAGTGCTTAGGCCCTTCAAGGTTATAATTCCGGATAGGTTCGCCCAGGTTGTGTTCTTTTGAAACCTTAGCGATCTCTTTGGAAATGTCCACGTACTTACCATTACTGATTTTCCTTGGGAGTTGCATGAAGTGGGGCAACAATAATCTGCCTTTTTCCCCGACAAACATGGCTCCCTGCTCCGGCAATTCATTTTCTGCCGCTATTCCGGCATCCAATGAAACTTTGTGCTCAGCATTTGCGTCTTTTTGGGCCTTTGTATCCTTTTTCGCCTCCATGCCCGGTAACATCAGGTCTTCGGACATCTTGGGAGCGCCCTTGCCATCGTACCAGATCCATTTTAAGGATTTGGCCGTGTATGGGGTAGCCGGAAACTCATAGGTAACGATGTTGTGTTCCGGGAAACCAAACCCATTAGTTGGTCTGCACTGGGTAGTGATGGTTCGTGGCACATCCAATTCCAATGCATTATACGGGGTGTCGAAAATATGAACCCCCATATCGCCCAGGGTGCCACAGCCATAATCCATGAGTTTTCTCCAGTTACCGGGATGGTACATGCCTTTTTTATAAGGTCGTTTTTTTGATGTGCCCAGCCAAAGATTCCAATCCAGTTGTTCCGGAACGGGGTCTTCTCCCTCGGGCAGTGGACCATCATACCCCCAATTTTTGGGCGACCAGGCATGTACGGTATGCACTTTCCCAATAATGCCGGATTGAATCAAGAGTGTGGCCAGTTTGTAATCGTAAAAAGAATGTACCTGGATACCCATTTGTGTGACCAGTCCTTTTTCGGCAGCCAATTTTTTCATTTCCCTGGATTCGGACACATAGTGCGTCAACGGTTTTTGACAGTACACAGGCTTATTCATATTCATGGCCATCAGGGAAGCCGGTGCATGGGTGTGGTCGGGTGTGGAGACGATAACGGCATCGATTTCATTGCCCATTTCCTTCAACATTGTCCGGTAATCAGAAAAGATCCGTGCGCCCGGATGCATTTTGTGAGCAACAGAAAGGTTTTTGGCATCTACATCACAGAGTGCGACCACGTCTACCGCGGAGTGGGACGCAACCGCTTTCAGATCCTCCATTCCCATGTTACCTACGCCAATATGGGCCGTTCTCAGCTTTGCATTTGAATTTGCTCCTTTTAAAAAGGAGGGCACCAACATGATTCCCAGTGCCCCCGCAACACTTTTTTTGATAAATTCTCTTTTGTTCATGATCTGAAGCTTATCGTTTTTTTATTTTTATGTTTCTGAACCAGATCGGACTCGCATGATCCTGTAATGCAATATAGCCCTTCCTGAATTTTCCGTAATCAGGGCTGTTTTTCCACTTGTCGGAATTTTTCTTTTCGTTCCAGGCATCGTCCCAGGGAACAAAGGATAATATCATTTTACCATTGAGCCAATGCTCCACTTTCTCGGGGGTAAATACGATTTTTGAACTGTTCCATTCTCCCACCGGGTACAAAGTTTTTCCCGGATCGGGTGGGTGCATGGCATAGTCGGCTCCTGTTTGTTGTAAAGGTTTAAGTTCTTCAGGATGGTCTGTGTACCCCAAACTGGTATTGTAGGCCGTCAGATCATGGATACTGGCATAGTTTTCATCATCGATCAATTGATATTCCGGAGCTACAGTGGGAGGACCCTTGTACCCTTCTTTTACGTGATAAAAAATACCGCTGTTCCCCCCTTTGGGCAGTTTCCATTCCAGATATAGTTCAAAGTTTTCGAATTCTTCGACTCCGTATAGAATGTCCTTGCCTCCGGTATAATTCTGTTCCAGTCCAAGTTGGGTATCAAAGGTCAGGGTACTGTCCTTTATGGTCCATCCGGGGGGTAGGGAATCCATATTGTATCCCCGCCACCCCTCAAGGCTCGTACCATCAAAAAGATAGGTCCATTCGGAGTTGTTCTCCCTGGTTTCGGTAGTTGCGGTTTCTTCTTTTTTGCTGGATTGGTTATTACAAGCTGCAAGGATCAAAAGTAAAACAGCAAGCTTACAAAAACGCTGTATATAACCAGGTTTAGTTTTAATCTTCATTTTTATTGGGGTAATTTATTCCGTAAAATGTTTTAGATACTGATTTTTCCCATCACAGGATCTCTATAACTTTCTTTACCCGTTTCTACGCGAAACGCATAACGTTTTGCAAAATAAGAATTTTCATTGATACTGACAGAAAAGTCATACCATCGGGTGTATTTGAAATTTTCGCAATAAGGATATAACCGGCCAAGACAATGCAGTAACCAGTATGTCCCTCGCTCCGAAAGGAGTCCGGAGTCCTTCGGACTGGCGGGGGTTGAAGCATAGAGCTAAATCAATTGTTACACGTAAGGGGGTGGAATCCTCCCCGCGGGGAAATTGCTGATGATGCAGGTTACTGCCCCCTCCCGAGGGGGACATGGAACTGGCTGATGATAAAAGTTTTGAGAATAAAACAGTCAAATTACTGTTGTTAATCAGAAAGTCAGCAAATTAATTATAAAGCGAAAATTGAAATACACCCACTGAAAAGTCATACCATCCAAAACTTTTCCCCAGGTCTGACACAATCGTTTCCTCGCCTCCTGCTACAGTTTTTTTGGATACAGGGTTTCTGTTATGACCATTATCAACAATTTTGACGTTACAGGAATAGACTGGGTTCGGGTTGGATATTTTCAATTCATTGCTGTCCGGTTAATTTGTTAACCGAAACGACAAAATCCGGTGCTGTACTGAATTTCATTAAGTCTTTATTCGCTTACCGGAGGGGAAGATACTATGGATTTTAGGAGTGATATACAGAACTCCTGCTTTTTATATTTTCGGGAAAGCATAAAAGCTACGTAACAGTCTTATCAGAATAAATAGCTCTCTTATATATAGATCATCGTCCTGAAAGAGCCTAAACGTTCATCAATAACCAATTGAATTATTTTTATTAAATAACTCCATGTAATGTTTCGAATCTGATAAAACGCCACCGCTTTTCTCATAAAAATTTGTATCAAGATTAAAAACCCCTCTCTCCACTTTACCCCACCCTGCATCAGGATAAGGATGATAGCTTTGCACGATTGACCAGTTCTTATAATTCTGAGGTCCGTTACTTTCCAGCAACCCTGTGTTCAGGCCCGGAAACGGCTCCAACCGCGCCGCTACATTCTTATTCCAGTCCACTAAAACAGGGTTTACCGTCAGATCTGCACAAAGACAGGGAACATGATGCGCTTTGGCTATCTTTGCCATACCCAGCGTCATGCTCAATGTTTTGGCGATAGGCTTTAATGCAATTGCTTTATAACCCATCCTAATCCTTTCCTGAACATCCCTTTCGGTGTGAGCGCTTTCATCGGCTGCAAGACGCAAAGGAATATCGCTCACATCTATGAGCTCCTTTTCCGGAAACGGCTCCTCTATTATGGCTACCTGCCCGAAAGCCCCGATCTTCTTTAAATGATCAATTAATCTTAATAAGGTTTCCTTCTTTTCATAACGTCCGTTGGCATCAAAATAATAGAGAAGCTTACCAGAAGTAGTATAAGGTGTGCTATAATGCCCGATGGCTTTATGGATCGCTGAAACATGCTCCATATCTCTAGCAAGCATTTCCTCCTGCGTGCCGGGCTGACCTAATTTAATTTTTAAAAAATAATAGCCCGAATCGGCTACTTCCTTTATTTCTTTAACCGTGCTGTTATATGAGATCAATGGAATACCCGCTATCTTGTTGTGACGATAGGATAAAGCAGACCGGTACTGTTCAGGGATCATTTCATCAAAAGTGCCGATCCCGTTCTCTGCCGCATATAACATCCAGGCTGCATTATCAAGACTTACCAGAGCATTTAAAACAAAGGTTTCTCTCAGATCAGGATTTCCTGTGATCTTTTTTCCGTATGCATACACTTCTTCCAGTATCTGATTTTGAAGATCAACCGGGTTGCTGTACTGCCGTCCCTTTACCAACTGAAGCGCGTACTCAGTCAGTGTGTACATTAATGCATTGCCGCCGCTTTCAGAGTGAGCGGTATATACCGCCGGGTCGGACCATAAGATGCTTTGAGTGGATAATCCTACCTTCCTGGTACCAGTTGCCGATTGTAAAAGACTAGCTACCTGCCAGAGCTCTGTTACAAAGCCCCCCTTGAACCCGAGGGGGCGGATGAGCGGCTCGCGTTCAAAATTGCAGTCAACGGATGATATCCTGATCTTCTTCATACCTTTATTGTTTAAGAAACGTTGCAGGGATCCTGACCTCAGGTGTGTTCCCGGAAAACCTGCAGTTCCTGTTAATATCAATGTCTTCAGCATATCTCTTCGTGTAGGCAAAGTGTGTTGTGTGTTTTTAGTGATGGGGTTATCGTTTCACAAGTTACAGGATGCAAGTTTCAAGGTACAGGGTTGACCTCTCTCCTTTTACGTCTCACGGCTATCGTTTGACGTTTCATATCTCTACCGAGATATCAGAATTCGGCGATCAGCCATTGACAATTCAACCATTCACCCTTCACTTTTTACCTTTTCCACCTCCCCTCTCCCGTCATTCACCATTCACTTCTCACGACCCTAAGGATTTTCTTTCCTTAAATACGAAAACAGGTCGCGAACTTCCTGGTCTGTTAAATTATCCAAAAGCCGCTCAGGCATCACGGATGCCTGTTCTTCTTTCATTTCTTTAATCTCTGAAGTGAACAGGGTAATCTTTTTTCCACCAAGCGGCGGTTCAAAAGTCATAACGTTCCCGTCGTGCGAAACGATTTTCCCTTCCAGGGTTCTTCCATCCGATGTAGTAACCTGATAAAGACCATATCCTTCCCTAATATAAATATTAGGATCAATAATATTTTGCAAAAGATAACTCGTATTACTGCGTTCATAGCCGGTGAGGTCAGGGCCAATGTTGCCACCCATATCAAAAAGACGGTGGCACATGCCACAACGTGTCAGAAAAAGTATGCGTCCCTTGTCCGGGTCGCCGGAACCCAACTGTAAAGCCCGCGAATGTTTTGCCATACTTTGATCCTTTTCGGATGAAGATACCGGCTTTAAAGCTGGCCATAGTTTGTCCACCGTTTTTGTTATTTCCGGGTCGTTCAGGAGCTTCATCCTGCGAGCCACCTGTTCGGAAACATCTTCTTTACGGATCATTCTATTCTCATCTATCGCCTTCAATAATTCCCTGGCCCAAGCTGTGCGGCTGACCAACAACTCAATCGCGGTATTCCAGGTTACCGCATCTCCACGAAACCGTGGGTATTCTTTAACCACTTGCCTGCCAATGCCGGCGCTGTCATACCGCTGTAAGGCATGGAGCGCTGCTTCCCTCAGTGCTGGTGAAGACCTGTTGCCGGATATAACTTTCAATAAAGCAGGTATAGATTGCGGCTGGTTTGTTTCTCCCATGATCTTAATGTAGGATAAGCGGTGGTCAACGCTGGCATTTTCATCAGCAATAACGGCAAAGGCTTTGCTTATAGCCTGCTCGTTTCCTTGGCGGATATCAAACGCCAGCGGACCATCGAACAACTCAGGCTGATATGGACGTAAAACCTGCAGAAGCTCAGGTGATAAGTTCACCAGGTCTCTTCCATGAAGACCTTCATACAGGGCGCTTACCAGCAATTTGCGCAACCCGGTATCAGGTGCAAGTTTTATCAGGCTGGCTGCTGTAGTAAAATTTTCGTTTCCTCCTGCAATCACATATCGTTGCATAAGACGCTTCAATATCACTTCCTGCACGATCTTATTCTTCCAGATGTTCCTGTCCTTAAAAAGCGCAAGTACCTCATTGCGGTCAGTCTCTGCTTTAGACTCCACAGCCCACCATACCAGCAAAGGAATATCAGGGTCGTTGATATCATCGTGACTCTTTAAAAGGTTTATTATCATAGGAATAGCGTCTGAGGCAGGCAACCGCTTTGCCGTACAGGCAAGCTGGCTTCTCACTTCAGGATGAGTTTCTGCAGCGGCTAATTTTTTAAGCTCCAGGGATAGTTCCCCAGAAACAGTTTTGGGGTCGCCTGATAATCGTACCCCCCACAGTCTTACATATGCATCAGAATGTTTAAGAGCAGTCCGTGCAATTGAATCGTTAAAGCCCCCACTGGCATTTATTGCCCAAAGCGCTTCCAATGCCCCCTCCCCGTTCCCTGATTGAAGCAAAGGCAGTAATGCAGAAACATCTGATTTATCATTTCTGTCTGCAAATTGCCGGAGCGCGTGCTGGCGAAACCATTTATTGTTGCTCTTCAGCAATTCAATTAATTGGCTTGTCGAATATTTAGTAAGATCAAATTTGTGTATGCCCTTTAACTCCCCTTTATCACGCAGGCAATATATCCTGCCCGTATTTTTGCTCCATGTATCCCGCGGATCAGTGTTGGAAAGCCGGCTGTCATACCAATCTGCTATATATACTGCACCATCCGGTCCCGCTTTTATATTCACAGGTCTGAACCAATGATCATCAGACTGTAATATGCGGTCTTCATCTATTATTTTAAAGGTAGAGCCATCAGGCTCAAAGCGGTCAAGCTGTACATAATGAAGTAGCGGGTTTATTGCGATCATTTTTCCTTCATACCGCTCCGGCAATTTCCCTCCTTCATATTTTATCAGGGAATGGGTGAACCGGTTTTTTCCCCCTTCCAGTTCCATATTAGGCAAATTCCCAAATGTGAATGGATTGGTATAAGCCCCATGTTTACCTATGCTTTTAGGATAGAAACCGCCTTGTTTGAAATTGGGACCGCGGTCGTAGTTGTTATTCCCCGAGTAAATCCGGCCTTTGCTGTCAAATTCAATATTAAACGTATTACCTCCACCTTCGGCAAAAACTTCAAACACATGGGTATCCGTATTGTATCTCCATATCGCCTGTCCCTGAAAAGAAATATTTTTTGAAACAGAGGAACTTACATTGGCAGTGGTGGTGCTACCCTGCGCTCCATAAAGCCATCCATCCGGTCCCCACCTCAGGCTATTGGCGACTGCATGCAGGTCCTCCAGTCCGAATCCTGTTAAATGTACTTCAGGGTCTCCGTTTGGAATCCCATCTCCATCAGGATCAGGGTAGGCAAGAAGATAAGGTGGGTTCAGCACCCATATTTTACCTTTTCCCGTTACTACGCTCGTTGCAATGTTAAGACCGGTGATGGCATCAATAGATTTATCATATTTGCCATCTCCATCTGTATCCTCAAAAATGGTGATCTTATCTGCACCTTTAACACCTTGCGGCGGAGGCAGCGGTATTTTATCATATTGAAACCGTAAATAATTGTCAACGCTTACCACTCTAAGATCCTGGGGAAACGGATATTGGGTATATTGAACTACCCAAAGCCGGCCCATCTGGTCAAAGCTAAGCTCCACAGGTTGAACTACCTCCGGTTCAGATAACACAAGGTCCAGGGCCAGGTCGTTTGGAAAGCGGAAACCCGCCATGGATTGTGCTGCCGGAGTTGGCACGCTGGAGTCGGTGAGCTCCCCAAGTCCCTTAAAATTTTTAAGATAACGGGCCACTTCCTCATTGGCAGATATATCGTCAATACTTCGTACATGAGAATCCTTTTCAGCAGAGCGGTCCTTACAACTGCATAACCAGATGCAAACAATAATCAGCACGAAAAAAATCGACTTCATTTTCAAATTTTATACGGACATATTCCAAATTTTCGCCGGCTGATGGAAACTCCGGGCAGTATCTCGTCACCCACTTTCGGTGCAAAAATTTGAAATATGTCCGCTTATATTGATTATTATAACAATTATTTTATCAGATAATTCACTTTAATTCCATCCCGGGTTCTGCACCAGTGACGGGTTCAATAAGAGCTGGTCTTTCGGGATAGCATTCAGGTAATCACGCCCGATCTTAAATCCATAACCTGCCGGGAGCTTTTGCTGGTAAGGATCAAGAAAGCCATCGGCATCAACCGGGTAAGGATTAACGGCGAGTTGGGCAGCCTTAAACCCATGAGGTCTTTTGCCAACGATCAACTCATCCGCAGCGGCCCATCGCATAATATCATCAAACCGGAATCCTTCTGCGGCAAGCTCTATCCGGCGCTCGCGTCTTACTTCATTGATGATAGGAGATAGAGTCGGGAAATCCCATTCAGGGTCAGTAGCAATAGCTGAAAGTATGAGATTAGGCATACCCACTCTGTCCCTGAGTAGTTTTATAGACTTGTCAATATCATCTTGTGTTATGGCGCCCAGTTCAGCTTTAGCTTCAGCGAAATTAAGCAAAGCTTCTCCATACCTGTAAATGATACCGGGCGTTCCTTCGAATATAGGAACCTGGTATTGTTCCCGCGCATCGTAACCTTTCCTAAGCACATAACCACAGGGAGAATAATATGGTACCCCCTGGTTAAGAATGGTATAAAGCTCGTCATATTTGGTTATTATATTCTCTACTGTAATGCGCCATGGTATTCCCGGCATACCAAAAGTTTGAAAAAACCTGGAGTCGCGGTTTTGCATTTCAAGCCCAATATTGGCATATCCTTTAAAAAGTGGGTTGCCTGAAATGGGATTACCATCTGTACACAGATAAGAATCCGCCAATTCCTTTGTTTGTGAATGTTCATAGGGATCGCGCTGCCGGTAATTTACTTCTCTCACAAATGCTCCCTCAGCCTTTCCTAAATTATTATCAAAGTTTTTCCAAAACATTATCTCTGTGTTTCCGGAATAACTACGCTGTTTTGAAAACAGGTCGTAATAATCCGTATTTGGAGAACCTGTTGAATAAATACTGTACACTCCCGATTCCATAATTTTTGTTGCAGCCTCAACCGCTTTATTGAAATATTTTTCCGGTTGGGGGCTGGCTACACCAAAAGGATCGCCGGCATGATATTTTTCCCAGGTGCCTTCATACAACGCTACCCGGCTTTGTATTAGAAGCGCCATCCATTTGTTGATGCGTGCAGCGCCATCCGTTTTAGCCGCCTGGAGATACATAGCTGCGGTATCCAAGTCCTTAATGATATTATCTGCAATGATATTTCTGGGATCTCTTTGCTGGAGCAATTCCGGGGACTCCGTTCCCGGCACCGAGGTAAACCATTGAATATCTCCCCATCCCTTTAAAAGATCAAAATAAATAAGTGCCCTGAAAAAATGCGCTTCACCCACATACTGCTTATAATCGTCAAAAGCAGCAAGACCCTCAATCCGTTTGTAATTATCAAAGAAGTAATTTACATTTCTTACCGCGCCAAAACTAATAGCGTTGGCATTATCCAGCGTACGTGTTCCCGCCAGCCTTGCATCGAAATTTGTGGCTACGGCATTATCCGAGTTAAAATCCAAGCCATATTCATTAGCTATAGGAAAGATGGAATTGTTGTAAAATTGATTGACGTAGGTTTCGAGATCCTTGGGAGCTTTAAAATAATCTGAGGCCCCCACCTGATCCAGCGGCTTTCGGTCTAAAAAATCTTTCCGGCATGCACTTAATACCAGAACAACAAGCACACCTGTAATTATCTTTATACTTTTCATAATTCTTTTGTTTAAAATGTTAGGTTCACTCCAATCGTTAAGGTTGCAGACATAGGGTAAAAAGAACCATTGTTGTTATAGCCTTTTTCTCCTACTATCGTTTGCTCGGGATCTATATTCTTCGGCAGGCTTTTTATTGTTATCAGGTTCCCTCCTGAAACAAATACCCTTGCTTTTTGAACAGCTACCTTTTTGGAAATAGCACCGGGAAGCGTATATCCTAACTGGATATTTCTCAACCGCAAATAAGCGGCATTAAGCACATACTTTGACTGGGGTTTCCTGTTTTTTAAGGTTTCATTACTGAAATAAGGCTTTGGGAAATAGGCATCGGTATTAGGTCCAAGTATATTGGTTTCATCGGCAGGACGCCAGTAGTCCAATACAGGCGATCCTTTAAATACTGAGGAAAGGGCCCAATCCTGGGTCACTCCCCAAAAAGTGGTTACAGTAAGTTTGGGAAGATAATCCTGCTTCAAACTACCTGACCAGTTCATACTGAAATCAAGCCCCTTATAGTTAAATCCACCCACGATGCCAATATTATACCTGGGAGTGGTATTACCGATGATCTTTAAATCGCCATGATCCTTCAGTGTCCTCGTTCCCTCTGTAATTTTATCATCTCCGCTAAGATCCACATATTTCATATCACCGGGGCCCCAATTTGGATAGAGGGCAGTTTGATCCGGCATCTTTTCATTGGAGGTTTGAATTAATCCGTCCGTAACAAAGCCCCATATTTCACCAATATTTTTTCCGTTATACCAGTCATCAATGAACCCGCTTTCATTCCTGTACTGCAAAATCTTTGACCTGTTATCGCCCAAACTTATTTGTGCGTGATAAGAGAATTCTGATCCAATCCTGTCATTCCAATCCAACACCAACTCAAACCCTTTGGTAGATAAAGAAGCATTATTGGCGGTGGGTGTGCCTGTGCCTAACGTGTAAGGGAGTGTTGCCTGGGGGCCGAACATGTTTGTTGTTTTCCGGTTGAACACATCAAAAGTCAAACTCAAACGATTCGCAAGGAAGCTGGCATCTATGCCCAAATTAGCCATCGTTATCGTTTCCCATGTTAAATTATCGCTGATGATAGCCGGTGTAGATGCATATGGCGGGCGCGCATTACCTATAATCCAGGGTGTTTCCGGATTAACATTTATCGTGGGGATATATAAATAATTAGCCACATTCTGGTTACCCAGTGAACCGTAAGAACCTCTAATTTTTAACCTGTTGACAACAGGTTGGATTGCCTCCCAGAAATTTTCGCTGGATATCTGGTAGCCTGCTGAAGCAGAGGGAAAGAATCCCCACCTGGAGTCAGGATCGAACCGGGATGACCCGTTATAGCGCGCACTGAATTCCAGCAGGTATTTTTCTTTGAAATTATAATTGATACGCCCGAAAATACCCTGCGTTGCCCAATCATTCCTGGCATCTTTAAGTGTAGAACCTCCCAACGCGGTATTTATGGATGGCACTGCCTCTGAGATTAAATTTTCCTTTCTTCCATATAACGAGTTAAAAATTCTTTCTTCCTGCTCGTAGCCCGCCAGCACTTTAATGTAGTGCTCACCTAGCTTTCTTTCATAAGAAGTTACTACGTTGGCCAATGCGTAAGAAGAACGGGAAAGGGTTGACTCATACGCACTGTTGGGTTTGCCGATATTACCAAACTTCCCGTTTCCCAACTCCACCATAACCGGTATTGACACTTTCCCCTGGTCTGCTTCTGTGAAATTATGGTTGTAAGAAAAATTCGTTTTCCATCCTTTAATAGGTTCTATTTCGGCGCCCAATGTTACCAACAGGTCATTCTCTCTTGTTTTATCCCTCCCCGACCCTTCCAGGTACCTGATTACTGGATTAGCCACGCTACCATTGGGGTTGTACCAGGGAGTGTTAGGCCCGAAAGAAAACAGGGTGTTTCCTATATATCTTCTTTCAACGGTAGTTACTCCAATCGGATAATCTGTATAAGTATGGGCATATTTGGTACTTAAACTAAACTTAAGCCATTGGGTAGCCTGAGTAGACAGATTTGCCAAAAGATCATACCTTTTATACGCGTCATAGCCAAAGCCGTAAAAACCGCCCTGGTCAAAGTATCCCAATGAAATATAATACTGGCTTTTATCACTACCGCCACTTACAGCTACATTGTGTCTTTGATCAAATTTATGATCTTTAAATAAAATGTGCGGCCAGTCATAATTAGCATTGCCAATACGTCGTCCCTCAAATATCGAAGTTGTGGGCCTTTGGGGGTCAAATTCGGTTTTGTACGTTCCATCCATAAACCCTTTGATCCGCTGAACCTGTTCATCAGTAAAAGTTGGAGGGCTTCCTGCATTGATAGCAGTCTGGTTGTAAACAGTTGCAAAAATCAATGAATTTTCCATGTGCGGAATTCCGATTGGTTTCCCAAATATCAGGTTGTTGTTATACTGAATTTTAACGCCCTCATTCTTCCTGCCTTTTTTAGTAGTGATCAGGATCACACCAAAAGGGGCACGGGAACCATAGATGGCAGAAGATGAAGCGTCTTTTAGCACAGATACGCTTTCGATAGTGCCGGGATCTAAATTGTTAATATCCATTTCTACGCCGTCTACCAAAATAAGCGGCGCACTATTGCCACTGATAGATCCCACTCCCCTGATATTAAAGCCAAGCGTAGCGCCGGGTTCGGCGCCATAAGCACCCAGATTAATATTGAGATTGGGAGAGACTCCGCGCAATACTTCCCCTACATTTGGCAATGGCTTATTTTCAAGAGCCTCACCTGAAATGGAAGCTACTGCCCCTGTCAGGTTCGCTTTCTTCTGTGTACCATATCCCACCACTACTACATCGATCAGGCTGGAGGCTTCTACCTCCAATACCACGTTGATCTCTGTTTGTTTTCCTGCATTCACTCTTTTAGCCTGGTATCCCACACTTGATATCTCAAGTGTAATATTCTTATTATCAGGAGCGGTAAGTTTAAAATAGCCATTTACATCGGTCACTGTTCCTGTTTTGGTTCCCACGATCAATACCGATACATTGGAAAGGGGTTCCCCCTCATTGTTGACAACTCTTCCGCTTATCTCAACCGGCGGGGGTTGGGCGGTTACAGCAGTATCTGCAGCGATATTGACCGCAGCAGCTTCCCGGGGCTGCACCACCACAGTTTTGTCAATAATATTGTACGTGAAGGGCTGTTCCGCAAAGCAGATCGCAAGCACCTCCCGGAGGGAAACATTCTTTACCTGCATGCTCACTTTCCTGGATTCTTTGAGCATTGTTTCGGTATACATGAATGTATAGCCGGTTTGTTCCCTGATCTCCCGGAACACCTTATCCAACGGGGCTTTTTTAACATTCAAAGTGACCCCCTGTGAATTGACATGCGCACTGATCTGCAGGCAGCATGCAAGCAACAGAATAGTTAGGAAATTCATAATTCGCAGCGTTTTGATAACAGATCGCTGGCTGAAAAATAGCGATCCATGAAAAGCATTTGACATAACTTTGCTTAGTTTGAGTTGATGAAATAGTAAAACAGTACCAATTGTTCTATACTAATATTGAGTCAGCTCAGATTTCCGGCCAGTTCCTGTTCCAGAGGAGCTGGCTTTTTTTCTTAAAGTGATCTCAATAATGTTAAACTTTTTTAGGTCTCAGGTTTCAGAGCGCCCGTAACCTGCAACTTGTAACCTCCTCACGGCATCACCCTGATCGTTTTCCCTTCAATACTAAACCGTACCGCTTTTGTAGCCTCCAGCATTTTCAGCAGGGTAGAAACATTCGTGGTTTTGGAAACCTCGGCATAAAATTTCTCGGTCACCTGCTTTTCAAAAACCACATCTAAATCATACCACCGCGATACCTGCCTCATAATACTTTCTATGTCTGCCCCTTTAAAAGAAAACAGCCCATTTTTCCAGGCCATCACTTCATATAAATCAACCTGGTTCACCAGTTCAATATTGCCACCTTTTTCCACCTGCGCCTGCTCTCCGGGCCTGATTACTTTGGGCCGTCCATTACCGGTAGTGCCTATACTCACACTTCCTTCCAGCAAAGTCACATTCAGTGAATGTTCATCATCATACGCATTGATATTAAAATGAGTGCCCAGCACCTGTACAGTAGTACCATCTTTACTTACCACAAAAGGCATAGCGGGATTGTGTGCTATTTCAAAATACGCTTCTCCCGTGATCTCCACTTTCCGCTCCTTACCGGTAAAAGCAGTAGGATATCTCAATGAGCTTGCCGCGTTCAGCCATACTTTACTACCGTCGGCCAACGTTAATCCAATAACTTTGCTTCCTCTGGGATTGCTCAATTCATTGTATTGTGTTTCCTTGTCCGTTCCCCGGTAGGTGATCTGCCCGTCCGGTAATTTCCTCACCTCCACCGTTCCCTGCATCGCCAGCATCCCGTTGCCCGCACTATCTAAAATAACGCGTTGCCCGTTGGCCAGGGTAAGCACCGCATTAACCGCATCGGGCGGTGCAATGTCTTCATTATGTGCCTGCTCAATATTTGTCAGCTCCTTTTGCCCTTTTCCTATATGGGTAGTAATAAAGAAATAATAGCCGGCTCCCAGCACTAATATTACGGATGCTGCAGCCCAACCTATCCACGCCATCCTTCTAACCCCCGGCCGGATATCCTTGGCATTTTTTTCTTCTATGATCCGATGGTACAGTTGTTCCCAGTCTACCGGCAAAGCCGCTTCACCGGAATGATAGGAAGATACCAGCTTTTCAATATGCTCCTTTACCGGCCGCTCATTTCCTTCCGCTACCCAGCTAAAAAGCTCGTGCTCCTCCTCCGCAGTAGCCCTCCCTTCCGAATACATTTCTAACAAATAAGCGATCCTGTCGGCTGAAAGTTTCATATTGATCTTTTAAGTTGAAATACCTGTCCTCTCATCAGTATGATGAAAGAGCAATGAAAAATGTACCAGTGCGATGAAAAATTTTATAGATGCATCCAGATAACAGCCCAGATAATGGCAGAAATATCCTTTTTAAGAGAGTTTCGCAGATGGACCACTGCGGCAGCAAGGTGATTTTTCACAGTATTAGGGGAAATATTCAATTGCCTGGCAATCTCTTCCCTACTCATGCCTTCCTGCTTGGCTAATTTATATATTATTTTTTGTTGAGGAGGAAGCCGGCTGATCACCTTTTCAATAATGCCCCTGTGTTCTTTTTCCAGCAGTAAAGACTCAATCGGGTTTTCACTATCTTCTTCTGCCTGTTTCACCGCTGATCTTAATTGTCGTTCCCGGGCAAGTTTTCTGAAGTGGGCGTAGATACAGTTATGAAGGATGGTAACAATATATCCTTCCGGGTTTTTTGCCCGGGCTGCCAGCTTCCTTTTCATCCACAGCATCACAAAAACTTCCTGCACAATCTCCTCCGCCAGGGACGCAGCATGCGTCATCTTAAGGGCAGCGGCATAAAAGGGAGCTTTGTAATGATTAAAAACCTTACGAAAGGCTTCTTCATTGTCCTGCGACACCTGCTCCAGCAATGTAGTAATATCGTATGTAGGAGGTCCCGGCATATCAGTTTGATAGGTAAAGCTAATAAAATTGTGGATAATATTTTATAGCTTTAAAAAAGCGCTGTTTCATCCCTGATAATAGAAGCCGGGAAACTCTGACTGACAGAGCCGCATTGTAGTACCAAAATATATCATATAAAAAACGTGAAATGAAAAAAGGGATTACATTAAAAGACATGGCAAAAAAGCTGAACATGTCTGTGTCAACGGTTTCAAAATCCCTGAACGACGATCATGCTATCAGCGCTTTCACAAAAGAGCGGGTAAAGGAACTGGCAAACAGGTGGAATTATGTTGCCAATGAATCTGCCCGGCATTTTAAGCTGAATAAAACCTTTACGATAGGGCTCATCATACCTGATCTGCAGGACCATTTTTTCGTTGAAGCGATAAACGGTATAGAAGAGATCGCCGGAACGGAAAATTATAATATTATCCTGGCACAGTCGCACGAAAATACCTGTAAGGAGGAAAATTGAAGCCAAAACTAAAATCCGATATACCAAACCCCTGGAAAAACAGTACTACAAACATCAACAGGTGCAGGAAATACCAATGCAGGATATAAAAAAACAGGGGAACGCTGCCATACAGGTTAAAGAAACGGGTTAACACAGAACCATACTTCTCTGCCAGATAAAGCAGTGCAAACATAATACCCAGCATTAATGCGGCAAACTGCAGGGAGGGAGGGTATTTGGAAACGTTCACAAAGGACAGGACAGTAAATTTCAGGCTGGATTGTTTCATCCACGACAATAGATCACCATAAACGTCGGTTATCCTTAAAACAAGAAAACACCCCAGTAATATGAAAACGATCTGTAAAAACTTCTTCTTCCTGACAGCCTCCTGCTGTTGAAAAAATCTGCCGCAACCATACCCCGCAAGTATTATTCCCAGCCAGGGAAGTGGCGGATAGCCCAGGAGTAATGTATGATCACCGGAAAGAGGTATCAGTCCGGGCTGAAACAAATGAAACAGTATTTTCTGCGGTCCGTCGCCGGTGAGCAGTGCCGGTACCAACTGGTGAAAGACGATCAGAACAATTCCCGCAATCAACAGGATATTGCTGTTCACCCGCCAGCGAACAAGCAAACCCAATATCACTAACCCGAAACCGATAGCCGCTATAACCTGTAGCAGCAATACCGAAAAATGAATGTCGAACCAGATCCCGAAATTCACCACGGTACATTCCAGCAGTATCAGCCACAACCCCCTTTTAACCAGGAAAGTCCCGTTACCTGCTCCGTGCTTTTGCGTAGATAAAAAAGCCGATACGCCAGACAGGAAAACAAACGAAGGCGCACACAAGTGGGTGATCCAGCGGGTAAGGAACAGGGACGTGGTAGTAGTATCAAAATTCAGCGGATCTGCAAAAGTGTCTACATGCAATAAATCCCGGCAATGGTCCAACGCCATCAATACCATCACGAACCCGCGGACGATATCAATACTCAATAAACGGTAGCCGGTAGTATCTGTTCTCATTGCTGTTTTCACAAATATAACAATGATTTTATATATTTAGCAGATTACCAGCGTCCTGTTAATATTAGTTCGCCTTCACAAGAAAATGCCGTATACCTCCTTACATGCATAACTCAACAGATGATGCGGCTTCGGGAAAGAGCCTTTGGTACTTATGATCAAAAGAACATAAAGTAAACACAGTCTGGGTAAAAAATACGACAGGTTGTCATCACGCAAAGCATTAGGAACCTACTCCCGTATCACACGGCTGCTTTCCTCTTGTGTCGTATTACGTTGTTTATTTTCCTTTTTTACAGCCCCAAAGGAACGTGAATAACTGAGCTTAATAATGGGAAAGACTGTAGATTCGGTACGGACATCTACCGTATTGCGGATTGAAAAGGCTTCTTCCGTCAGCGTCCCGTAATTAATAAAGTAGCGTTCCCTGCCTAATATATCAGAAGCAGTCAGTTGCAAAACACCTGCGTTCTTTTTCAGTTCCTTTTTTATACCGGCATTCAATATAAAAAAACCTCCGAGCCTTTTGGATCCGTCGAAAGAACGGGAATTGTACCAACCGGAAATTTCAGCGGAAAAGCCGGCCGGCAATATAAGCTGCTGGTTGAAATTGGTTGAGTAACCAAAATAGCTTTTAGTAAATGGTTGCTTGGTATGGTTTACTTCGTAATGCCTGAGCCCTCCGGTAAAGCTATAGTGCATCTTCCACCATTCGTTAACGGCAACAGGTACCATCAACTGCATGGTGAGAAATACCTGTTTAGGCAGGTTTTGGGGTGAAATGAACAGCATCTCTTTGTTTGGGCTTTCCGTGATCTGGAACCTGCTGATGGCATTGTGGTCTTTGCTGTATAATAAGGAGAGGGAGTATTTCTTTGTTGATAAGCCCACTTTCAGATTATCGGTAATTGTGGGCTTTAAAAGGGGGTTACCGGTATAAACCGCAGTAGGATCGCTGTACCCCACATAAGAAGCGAGATCATTATAAGAAGGGCGGCTGATGCGCCGTGTATAAGAAAGCTGTAATTCTATCCCCGGCTGTATTTTTTTCGACAGAAAAATATTGGGGAAGAGCTTGCCCAAATGCCTTGCAGTGATTTTTTCGCCTGTTGCGGCATTATCCATATGCGTATCCGAATATTCATACCGTACTCCTATAACCGCCTGTATGGTAGAGGAAACAGCAGCCGTGAGGGAGGTGTACGCAGCGTATACCTGTTCTTTCATAAGGATGTTATTGGATGTTTGTTCGCTTTCCACCCAGTTCTCATTTACGAAACTTTGAATGCCGGATACGCTTTTGTTACGGGTAACAGATGTTTTTACTCCTGTTTCTATTTTCAGCTTTTCACTCAACCGGTTAGAATAGCTGGCTGTAAATACGGCTACTTTTATCCGGGTGTCGGCAAATCCTTTTTGCATAGGCGCGAACAACATTTCATCTGTTCCGGGCTTATTACCATGCTTGTCTGTAAAACTGCTCCCGACATCCGCTGACAGCTTATTGCTAAAAATGAGATAGTCTGTATTGAAATTGAATTTTTGTGCGTCGCTCCACTTTTTTTCAAGAAATACAGCAACCATGCTGTTGTTCCACCGGTTGATATTATGATTACGGCTCCTGAAGCTCAACAGCGAATCCGGCAATACATTATACTCCGCGTCTGTAACGGTAAGTGCAGAACCCTTACTGGCATTATTGGTAACATTGGCTCCTAAGGTCATGTTTTTACCGGGCATTATATCCATTCCCAATACGATATCCCTCGAAGTCCGAAACACCCGGGACGTGTCTTCTGCTGTCATGTACACATCACCCCCCATGAACGGCATATGCTGCCCGCTGGCAATGAACATCTCACTGTAAGTACGGTTATACGAGTATGTTAGGGAACTGTAAATATTTATTTTTTCGGATGCATGGTTGAGCGTAGCGCTTCCCATGAACTTTTCTCTTTTTCCGTATCCGGTGGTAAAAGACCCGCTGCCTGAAGTTCCTTTTTTCTTATTTTTCCTGAGCTGTATATTGATCACGCCGGCGCTTCCGTCGGCATCGTACCCGGCGGGCGGCATAGACAATAATTCTATCTTATCGATATCGTTGGCGCTCATGCCGTTTAAGAAAACAACTACCTGCTCAACCGGCATACGAACCGCTTTACCATCCATCATTACCGTTACGCCACTTTTTCCGTTCAAATAGATGTTGTTGTTCCGCTGATCGATGGTTACCCCGGGCGACCGGGTCAACACTTCCAGGGCGGTGCTTCCCCTGGTAAGCACATTGTCTGCCACATTCACAATAATTCCTTCGGGCTTTTGCTGGTAAAGAAGCTTCTCAGACCTGATCACAATTGTTTCCAGTTCTCCTTCCTCTGCCTCCAGCCTGTGTATACCTGTATGAATAGTCCTGTCCGTACCGGTTATTTGAAGGAATGAATACATCGTACGATAGCCCACCATGCTGAACCGCAGCAGGTATTCACCGGCAGTGATGCCTGACAACAAAAAAGCCCCGGATGGATCGCTGATCGTTCCCTTTATAAAAGCGCTGTCTTTTGTATTTAATAAAAGCACATTTACAGCGGCGGCAGGTTGTCCGTTAGTTGTTGTGATGCTTCCGGAAACATTTGTCTGCGCATGCAGGCTGGCAAAACATAACCAGCAACTGATGATCAATAAAACCCGTATCATCTCTTCTTTTTTTCAAAGGAAATATGGGCTACAGGAAAATTCAAAAGCGTATGACTACCTGTATTATTTAATTGACAAAATGCATCCGGGCCCCATATTATCTTTACTTTTCACTAGAAGTATATCTATTGTGTGTTCCACGCAAAGCCGCCAGGAAGAAAAAACTGAAAAAGTAAATGATTGAAAACTCTTTCTGGGTCTTCGATACTTTGCGTGCATCATTTCAAAAGTATCCTGTATCGGCCCGATGATGGAGACGTATGCTGAATATCTGCTGCCAATGCCAATATGGTAAACTGCTGTGAATCAATATTCTATTTTCTGGATACCTTGCATACTCTAAAAGGTGCAGCGCACCGAGATATTTGTAGTAATATGGACTAGCCAGTATAGTGAGCCGCAGCGCGGCGAAATATTAATTCGCTTCCGTAAACGCCGGCCCGACTGAACATCGTTCGGGCAGGCAGTCTTCCTTTTAACTATAAACTCTCTGCTTTTTTTCTGCTACTTTTTTGCGGAAAAAAGTAGCGCAAAAAGCCGCCGGGGAATAATTACCGCAATTCCCCGTCCCGCACGTTCGGGATTGATTAAGCTTTTGTGCTACTGTAAACTCAGCTATAGTACCCTGATACATTATACAAATAAAGAGATCAACCGTCTCATAATCGTTGACAGTAACATGTCACGGCCCAATGATTGAGGCTGTCCGAATTGGGTACTCTAAACGGCCGGTTGTCAATTACTGAGTGCATTTCATGTAATCTGCATGAAAAACGTAAATAGTTTCCGTATTTTACCATTGCATGCATATAAACGCTCATTATACATCATCCGAAAGCTGGTGGATCAGGTATAAGCTGTACCACATACCCTTTTGGTTCGTGTATCATTGTACCTGGTGGTCTGTATCAGTAGGCGATCCGCTCATCATTTTTCATTCGGCATTTTCCACGCCTTACGCTATCAAAAATACTTTTTACGTCATTTTCCAGGCATTGGGCGTATACTTTAACCTTTACTATCTCATTCCACGTTACCTGGAAAAGGGAGATTTTTTACGCTACATTTTCCTGGTGGTCCTTACCATTGTGGTCTGTGCCGCCTGTATTGTTCCGGGATATTATGTAAGCTCCTGGCTTTCAGGCAAGCCTTTCGAGGAGTTATATGGTGTAGATCCGGCTGACTATTTTCATTTTTTCCGGGCCAATACGCTTGCCTCCTCTGCCGCCAGCATGACGCTGGCCATGAGCGTAAAACTCACCAAAAACTGGATACAGGCAAAAAGAAGGGAGCAATTGCTTGAAAAAGAAAAGCTGGAAACAGAGCTTACCTTTTTAAAATACCAGTTCAATCCTCATTTCCTGTTCAATACCATCAACTCCATTTTTGTGCTGATCCATAAAAACCCTGATGTTGCCTCGGCATCGCTCGCCAAATTTTCGCAGTTGCTGCGGCATCAATTGTACGAAAGCAATGAGAAGCTGATCCCTCTTTCCCGGGAGATCAACTACCTCGAGAACTTTATCGAATTGGAAAAGCTGCGTCAAAACGATCAGACAGAAGTGCAGGTAACCATCGAAAAAGAGCTTGCGGATACGTATGCCATAGCGCCGTTCATCCTCATGACATTTGTGGAAAACGCGTTCAAGCATGTATCCCGGCAAACCGAGGCATCGAACTGGATATGTATATACCTTGGTATGCAGGAAGGAAACTGGAAATTTTCCGTTGTGAACAGTGTCTCTCCGTTACCGACGGTACAGGCGATAAAATACAATGGCATAGGGTTGCAGAATGTGCGCAGGAGACTCGACCTTATATACCCCGGCAGGTATAGGCTGGATATTGAAAAGAATGATGTATTTTTTAAAGCAGAACTGTTATTGAAGTTAGAGGGATGGGAATATCATGCCGAAACTCAAACCGGCTCATTGCCGGAAAAACATCTGATCAGTACCTGATTTGTAAACATCCAGGCCATTCGATTTTTGACACCATCAAAGCTCAAATTCATGAAAATAATCTTTCAGCTATTGATCATCTCTTTTTTTTCAATCACTACTTATTCACAAGACATAATGGATACAACCGCGCTGCTGCAATCACTGGAAAAAGCAACGGCAACGATCAGGGGTGCTTTCGAAAGAGGTGATGCCGCTTTAGTGGAGCGATTGCATAGTCCCAATGTGATAAAATACTTTGGAGGAAATAATGTAACTATCGGCAGGGAAGCTGTGGAAAAAGGGGCACGGGAATGGTTTCAGAACGGTAAAGTAGAATTTTTAGAAAACACGGAATTTTTTGGAAAGATCGCTATACAAACAGTGATTTTTTCAATCAAAACAACGCCGAGGAACGGCGGTACACCTTCAACAGGCAGGGGCCGTTCCATGGTAATTTATGTGCAGGACGAAAGCAGTCCGACCGGTTGGTTGACGGTCCGTGAAATTGCACAGGAAGCACCGCCTGAACAGGAATGACAGATGTAAAAAGATTAATAATGAACTTTTGTATTTTTAATCAATTCTGCATAGTGACGGGAACACAAACGTTTTGACGATAAACATATGCTGCGTTGTATAATAGTAGATGATGAACCGCTTGCACGGGAAGGGCTTTCCAGGTATATGCGTGAGGTTCCCTTCCTGGAACTGGCCGGCACCTGCGACAATCCCATGGCCCTGATGGACATGCTTGATAAAGACCCGGTTGATCTTATCTTCCTGGACATCCAGATGCCTAAGATGAGCGGGATCGATTTCCTGAAAATAGCGAAAGATCCACCCATGGTGATCGTGACCACTGCCTACCCGAGCTATGCCCTTGAAGGTTTCGAATTAAATGTGATGGACTACCTGCTGAAGCCTGTCACGCTGGACAGGTTTTTGAAAGCGGTGGGCAAGGCGAAAGACTACCATCAACTGGTCAACAAAACCAGGACCGGCGAGCCCAGCCCTGCAGCGGATTACTTTTTTATTAAATGTGGCAACAAGTACGAGAAGATATTATTTGAAGACATACTTTACATAGAAGGCTTACAGAATTACGTAAGTATTTTCACAACCCGTGGTAAGTTCATCACATTACTGTCCGTTAAGAACCTGGAGGAAAACCTCAATCCCCGGCTATTCATACGGGTGCATAAATCCTATATAGTATCCATCCCTAAAATTGACGCTATTGAAGGGAATGAAATTTCCATTCAATCACACCGGGTACCCATCAGCAGGAATTATCGCGAAACCGTGATCAGACAGGTGGTGCAAAATAAGCTATGGGATAAGATCAGGTTTTCATGAATCCGGGTTTTCCTCAAAACCACCGCTGTCCGGGGGCTCCTGTATAGCTAAAACAAAAATATGCTCTCAATGATAACTGGGCTTTACCTGGAACTATGCTGCGGCTAACGGCTCAGCAGTTCCTCTACTATGTGATAGTATTCTTTTTTCTGTTTTTCGTATTCTTCCCTGCCCGTTGCCGGACCGCTGAAGCCGGCGTGGATAACGGCAATCTTACCATCACGTCCGATAAATATGCTGGTAGGGAATGCCGGGATTTTATCGATCTGGGGTAATGTCTTTTCTACCCTGAGCGGATCGCCGACAGCCACCGGTGTTATCAACACAGGGTAATTCACCTTCAGCCGTCGCATAAAGTTTCGTACGGCAGCCTGCGATCTGGCAAAGTCTTCTGTACGTTCATAGGCCAGGCCGATCACTTCCAGCCCCTTTTCCTTATACTCATTATACAGATCCACCAGGAAGGCGGTTTCATCCAGGCAGTTGGGACACCAGCTTCCCAGTATTTGCACAACGATCACTTTATTTCTGAACCTGTCTTCTTTTATAGAAACGGGTACACCATCGGAATCTTTAAATATAAAGTCGAGCCTTGGCTCCGCTCCCTCTCTTACGTGTACCGCCGCGGCAGCATCCGGCAATACCGCCTGCGGATCTTTCACCGCCCGCCATTTTTGTGTAGCCGGTCCGGCGCCGGAAAAAAAGCCGGCATCATGAATGCTGCCGTCAGTACCCACTTCCGCGGTAAACAAAAGGGCATACCCTCCGTCGAAACCCGAGAGCTTTAAGGAATCACCATCTACCACCCCTTCTAAATAACGATAATCACCATAGGGAGTAAGAAAAGATCCTGTAAGCCTGTTTCCGGACTGGGCAAATATGCCCACGGAAGGAGTACTACGTCCTGAAACCGTGTCAGTAAAAGTCGCAGCCCATCTGCCCGCAACATTCACCGGCGGCTTCCCGCTGGTTATCTTAAATCTGTAAGGCTGGTTGTTTTGTGCCGTAAACGGTAAAACGACGTCCCTGTCTGCCAGGGTCTTGATCCATTTTCCACTTACTCTGCTCCCCCCCTCCAGCTTCAACCGGAACTGGGAATCGAAAAAAGGCAGTTTTATAAAAACAGAATCGCCTTCAACCCTGATGTCATCTGCTTTCAGCCTTTCCTCAGCATTTAAGATAAATATAGCCGGAGAATCCTTTGCCCGGGAAACCTCAAAATTTGTGACAATGACCTTCCCGTCATTTCTTTGAAGTTCTCCCCGCCATATTCCTTCCGGAAGCCCGGTTTGTCCCCTGGCGGAAATCAAAAAAAATATACTATATACGATCAGGTAAAACCGGTTCATTTCATCATGTTTTAATACAAATATAGTCCACTGAGATTATAGACTATAGTTAATTCTTCAGATTTGCCAGCATATCCGTTGTAATCTTTTCCAGGCCGTACTCATGTTTCCAGCCCCAATCATTTCGGGCGACCGAATCATCAATACTTTGTGGCCAGCTATCCGCAATCACCTGCCGGTAATCGGGATGATATTCCACCTCAAACCCCTCTACATGTTTTTTTATTTCAGTGGCAATTTCTTCCGGAGAAAAGCTGATACCTGCTATATTATAGGATGTCCGGACCGATATTTTACTCCTATCCGCTTCCATCAGTTCTATGGTCGCCCTTATCGCGTCGGGCATATACATCATCGGCAGATAGGTATCTTTGGCAAGAAAACAATCGTATCTTTTGTCTTCCTGCGCTCCGTGAAAAATTTCTACGGCATAATCCGTTGTTCCGCCCCCGGGTGCTGATTTGTAGCTGATCAAACCGGGATAGCGCAGGCTTCTTACATCTACACCATATCGTTGGTTGTAATATTTACACCAGAACTCCCCGGCGTATTTACTAATACCGTATACTGTAATGGGTTCAATAATAGTTTGCTGAGGACAGTTTATTTTTGGGGAAGTGGGGCCGAATACGGCGATACTGCTCGGCCAATATACTTTATTCAGATTTTCCTCCCTTGCTATGTCCAGTACGTTCAAGAGGCTTTGGGTATTGAGATGCCAGGCCAATCCCGGATTTTTTTCTCCGGTAGCAGACAATATGGCCGCCAGCAGGTATATCTGTGTAATGTTTTGCCGGATGACCTGCACATGCAGCATCTCTTTATTCATCACATCCAGCGACACATAGGGCCCCGAACCATGCAACAACGGGTTTTCTTCCCGGAGGTCGGATGCTACCACCTGTGCATTTCCGTAAATCTTTCTTAACGCCAATGTAAGCTCCACGCCAATTTGCCCTGAGGCGCCTATCACCAGTATTTTTTCTTTCAGCATATAGAATTATTGGTTAGTTTCCTGCATATCCTGTATACAGGAATTATTTAGAATGTTTCTGCAAAAATAATTGGTTAACCGATCAAAAAAATCTACTTTAATGCCCAAATTCCACTTCTATGCTACAGACGAACAAAAAGAAATTTTTTGTGGGTCTGGCGTTATGCTCCATTTTACTTATTGGAGTAGCCGCCACCACTGCCGATCAGCCAAAACGAAATCTTAAGGTATTACCCAAAAACATCAGTCATGAAGACCTGGAAAGGATCATGAAGGAATTTAATGTTTCCCTCGGTGTTAAATGTAACTTTTGCCATGCCCCGTCTAAAACCAGTCCCGGCAAGCTGGACTTTCAAAGCGATGAAAATAGTAAGAAAGATGTTGCCCGTTCCATGCTGAAACTGACATCAAAAATCAATAAAAAATATTTTGGTCATGATGTCAAAAAGGGAGGTGATGAACCCATCACCTGCATTACCTGCCACAACGGGAAACAGAGTCCTGAAAGCAAAATAGAACTTCCGCCACCACCACAGAGATAGTACACGAAAATGTGGAAACCGGCCGGCGGGTGCGAAAAATATCTTTCTTCTGATTTGTCACTCTGAAGCAGAAAGAGTTGGGCAAGTGAACTGGATGATGTAAAAACCTGTCCACCGGCAGGTTGGTGTGATGAATGTGGGTGACCAATCAATTATTTGTTATCCCACAGTTGCCCTATTTTGGCAACCATTTCTTTCATCAGTGAGCCATCTTCCGTGCCGCCATCGTTTATGCCAATGCTTCTCAGGTTATACTGGTGCAGCAATAACAGCATTTTTTCAACCCGCTCATAACCATAGTTTTTCGCTGCTGCCATATAGTCCCTGATAAAATAGGGGTTCACCCCAATGGCCGCGGCCGCGGATTTATCGTCGCCCTGTATGCCGAACAGCATGTACACCTTGCTGAAAAAATTGTATATAGCCGGCAGCACCAGTTGAACAGGGCCTGCTTTGGGGTTGGATTCAAAGTACTGGATGATCTGGAACGCTTTGGAAAAATCCCTCCGCTGCAGGGCGCCCTGTAATTCATACACGTTATACTCCTTGCTCACTCCCACGTGTTGCTCAATGTCGTCTTCGTTGATTAATTTCCTGGTTCCGAGGTTCAGGAGCAGCTTATCCACTTCATTGTTGATGCGGCTGATATCGTTACCGATATGTTCGGTCAGCAATACCGCGGCTTTGGGACTGATCGTATAACCTTTAGAAGCTACCAGCTCCGTCGCCCAATCCGGAAGCTGGTTGTCATACATCTTTTTGGTGGAAAGCAGCACCGCCGATTGTTTTAACAATTTAGCCAGTTTGCTTCGCCCATCCACTTTTTTTTCTTTGAATGCAACTACCAGTATGGTAGAAACCAGGGGGTGTTCAATATAAGCTTCCAGTTTGTCAATATCGCGCATTTGCTGCGCCTCTTTCAAAATAACCACCTGCCGCTCGGCAAACATGGGATAACGCCTGCATGCGTTTACAACATCTGCCCAGTTGGAATCCTTACCGTAAAAAACCGACAGGTTAAAGGCCACCTCTGTTTCGGGAAGTATGGAATGTTCAGCATAATTAACAAGGATGTCAATATAGTAAGGCTCCTCCCCTTCCAGCCAGTAAACCGGTTTGAACTGCTGCTTTTTCCAGTCCGCTAAAATTTTTTCCGCACTCATAATTGGGCTGCAAAGTAGTTAAAACTCCGATAAAAAGCGCCCCAGGGCCTCAGGAACCAATCTCAATATTTTCCTTCTCCAGTCCGGGAAGATTTTTGAACCTTAATAATATATTAGCAACAGTAACAACATCTTTTTGACAATACACCACAATACGCGGAAGGTTTTTTTCGTTGTAATAAACATCCTGTACCATACTACCATCTATATCATCCTTGGGAGTAGGAATACCTAACACCGCGGCAAGAAGTTTTAGCGATACATAATTTTTATAGTCGCCAAACTTCCAGAGTTCAAGCGTATCGAGCAGGTTGGTTTCCCAGGGCTTTTTTCCGTACAATTGCAGCAACTCGGGCAACCCTATGTTATTAATGATCATACGGCGGCACAAATAAGGGATATCAAATTCCTTTATATTATGCCCCACAAGAATAGTCAATCCTCTTTTCTCGTTAAAAGAGTTTAACAAAATAATAAAATCATTCAATACAACCTTTTCATCATCGCCGCTCACAGACTTTACCTTAAAGCACATTTTATCCTTTGTTTCATGATAAAAAAAGCCGCAGGAAATACAAATTATTTTACCGAACTCCGCCAGTATTCCGGCTCTCCGGGGGTAGTATTCCTCAGCCGAAAAATTTTCTGGCATGGTTTTGGAAACCTTCTCTTCCCAAAGTCCCTTCCATTGCTCTGGCAGGCATTGAAAATCAGGGACTCCGGGAACAGTTTCTATATCAATAACCAGTATTTTTGTAAGGTCAATTGAGTTAAGCATGTTCTCTTAATTTAGTAAAAAAACAAAAAAATACACATTTATGAGCGCGTCAAATTATCCCTCAACATCGGGATACCCCCAACCCCCCAAAAAAGACAACCGTGGTATCATTTACGGTGTACTGATTGCAGCATTGCTAGGTACATGGGGTTACATCATTTATGATAAAAGTAAAACCAAAGAAGTAATCCAGCAAAAGGATATTCAGTATTCTGCGCTGGATTCGGTAAGAGGCCAGTTGGCGGCTGATTACGAAGCGGCTGAAATCCGTCTGGATAAAATGACGTCTGAAAATACAAAGCTCGACAGCCTCGTTAAAACCCGGGACAAAGATGTTACTGAAATGAGGTCTAGGATTAAAACCCTCATCAGCAAACAAAATGCTTCCGCGGCTGACCTGGCTGAAGCCCGCAAACTCATCAATTCCCTGAACGGCAAAATTGAAGAGTATGTAAAAGAAATCGAGCGGCTGACGGGCGAAAATATTCAGTTGACGGCAGACAAACAGCAACTGACTACCGAAAAAGAGCAACTGACCACTACCCTGGATCAGAAACTGACTGAAAATAAAGACCTCACCGGCAAAGTGGAAGTAGGTTCTACATTAAACGCCAGCAATTTCCATATCGTTGCTATAGACGAGAAGAAAAGTGGTAAAGAATCTCAAACTTCCAAAGCAAAAAAAGCTGACAAATTCCGCGTTTCTTTTGATGTGGAAAACAGGCTGGCGCTTACCGGCACCAAAGACCTGTATGTTGTTGTTGTAAACCCGGAAGGGGAAATAGTAAGAGAGGAAGGACTGGGGTCCGGTTCTCTGACAACCCGGGAAGACGGAGACAAAGAATACACCAACAAAGTGTCTATTGACTACGAACAAGGTAAAAGGAAAAATGTAAGCTTTGATTTAAAGCAGGCTGAGAAATATACCAAAGGAACCTATAAGGTAGAGGTATATGAAAATGGGTTTAAAATCGGGGAAGGTACTGTTACGCTGAAAAAAGGCGGAATATTCGGATAAATTTTAGCCAGTTACTTTACTTATAAATAAAAAAGCCGGGAAATTTCCCGGCTTTTTTATTACGGAAGAAGGTCGTTTTCCGGAAATCCAACGATAATATATAAGCGGCATATTAGTACCTTTGCGCCGCTCATGAAACATACAGCAGAAATAAACAGGCGAAAAACCTTCGCCATCATATCGCATCCCGACGCCGGTAAAACCACTTTAACGGAAAAACTACTTCTTTTTGGGGGCGCCATACAAACCGCGGGGGCCGTAAAAAGCAACAAGATAAAAAAACACGCTACCAGCGATTTTATGGAAATTGAAAAGCAGCGTGGTATCTCGGTTGCAACGAGTGTAATGACCTTTGAATACCAGGATAGCCTGATCAACCTGCTGGATACTCCCGGACACAAGGATTTTGCGGAGGACACCTACAGAACCCTGACGGCGGTGGACAGCGTGGTATTGGTAATAGACAGTGTAAACGGCGTGGAAGAACAAACCAGGCGGCTGATGGAAGTCTGCCGGATGCGGGATACACCGGTAATCGTGTTTGTTAATAAGATGGACCGGGACGGAAAGGCGCCTTTTGACCTGCTGGAGGAAATAGAAAATGAATTACACATTCAACTCCACCCAATGAGTTGGCCCATCAATAGTGGCAAAGACTTTAAGGGAGTATATAACCTCTTCGATAAAAACCTGCTCCTGTTTTCGGCCAATACAAAAGCAAATGACGACGATGTCATCAATATAGAGAACCTGGCTGATAGTACCCTGACTGACAGGGTTGGAGAAAAAGACGCCGCTCAGTTAAGGGAGGATGTGGAGTTGATTGACGGCGTGTACGGTCAACTGGTGGTTGATGACTACCTGAAAGGTAAAACAGCGCCCGTTTTCTTTGGCAGCGCTGTAAACAATTTCGGGGTCAGGGAAATGCTGGACACTTTTATACGCATTGCCCCCTCACCGCAATGCCGCCCCACGTCGGAAAAGGAGATTTGCCCTGAAGAGGAAAAATTCAGTGGCTTTGTATTTAAGATACATGCCAACCTGGACCCCCGCCACCGGGACCGCATAGCTTTTCTGAGGGTTTGTTCCGGGCGGTTTGAACGCAATAAATACTATCACCATGTACGGTTGGATAAAGATGTACGTTTCAGTAACCCTTATTCTTTCCTTGCCCGTCAAAAGGATATAATAGAGGAGGCCTATCCGGGGGATGTCGTCGGTTTATTCGATACCGGGAACTTCAAGATCGGGGATACTCTTACGGAAGGCAGCACCTTTTATTTTACCGGCATCCCCAGTTTTTCTCCGGAACTTTTTAAAGAGGTAGTCAACAAAGACCCAATGAAAACCAAGCAGTTAGAAAAGGGATTGTTGCAACTTACGGATGAGGGCGTTGCCCAACTCTTCACCCAGCACGGAGGCAACCGGAAGATCATCGGTTGCGTGGGCGACCTCCAGTTTGAGGTAATTCAGTACCGGTTGCTGCAGGAGTATGGCGCGTCGGTGCAGTTCAACAGCCTGCCCTTTTACAAAGCCTGTTGGATAACAGCCGCCGACCCGAAAAAGATGGAGGATTTTATACGCTTTAAAACCGCCAACATCGTATTGGACAAAGACGGGTTCTATGTATATCTGGCGCAGAGCGAGTGGTTTCTCAACACAGAGATCTCTAATAACCCGGACATTAAGTTTCACTTTACCAGTGAAATACACAAGGGTTGATAATAAAAAAGTGCCGGAAATACCGGCACTCTCCATCTTATATTTTGTAACTAAGAACTTACTTTTTAGTAACGGAAAATGTACCCCTGCCACTCGTATTGGTTCCATTGCCCCAGGTACCCTCCTGGGCAGTGGCAGTTGCGTTTAAGGTACCCAGCGTTGATAGCTGTATACTAAAATAAGTGTATGTTGTCTTAATTTTTTTCCAGTCTTCTACCAGGGAAAAAGTGGTTTCTATTTTTCCTAAGGCAGCAGATGAATCCTTACTGGCATCATCATCAATGTATATCCTCACTGTACTATCAGCACGGTACAAAAATCCAAAATAGCCATTAGGACCATCCCCGTCCTTAAAGGTTCCTTCCCAATAACCAATAATATTCGGTTTTTCTGGTGGTGGTTCCGGTTTTGGGTCTTTTTGACATGCCATTAAACTAGAAATAGCCAAAAGAACTATCAATGCTTTTTTCATAAATTAAAAAGTTGTGAATTACATTTTAGTAGGTTAGAACTCTAACGAAGCGTTAAGTTCAATATTGCAAAAATACACGGTATTTTGTTTAAAATATTAAATATCAATTTTTAAGCTTCGTTTTAACAAATCCCTGGTAAGTATATTTACAATTTTTAAGCCAGATTTTAAGGAACGGACAGGGGTATCATATTGCTTTTAACAATAATACATAATTTCTTCGTCCTTATTAAAACAAATAGCTGCTTATCTTCGCGCCTGCATGCAGCAAACCAATTTTAACAACTACAGGGCAATCGCCATGGCTGTCGCGGCTGTAGCAATCTGGTCACTTAATTTTATCATTGCAAAGGCTGCGGTTGACAAAATACCACCCGTCGCCCTGTCTTTTTTCAGGTGGAGCTCGGCATCACTTGTGCTGTTGCCATTTGCCTTTCGGGCAACCATTTCAGATTTCAGCTCCATCCGCAAAAACTTCTTTTACCTTTTATGGGTTTCTCTTTTCGGCATTGCGCTCTTCAATACATTCATCTATATAGGCGGGCACCACACCACCGCCACCAACCTTGCACTTATCGGGACAACAGCCTCCCCGATTATTTCCATCCTGCTGGCGCGTCTGTTTTTGAGCGAGAAAATTGACATTTACAAGCTGACCGGCATCCTGCTCTGCGCAGTTGGTATTTTCTACCTGCTGGCAAAGGGAAACTGGCACAACTTAATAAACTTTCGTTTCACATTGGGAGATCAATGGGTATTACTCGGAGCTGCCTGTTTCGCTGTTTATAATATACTTGTAAAGAAAAAGCCCCGGGAGATTTCCGCTCCCCTCTTTTTGTTCGTGACTGCTGCCGCGGGATCGATAATGCTGTTACCATTTTATTTGCTGGAGCGCGGCTCCGCCCCTGTCATAGAATGGAACCGCGACCTGGTACTGATCATTTTATTCCTGGGTGCAGGCGCTTCTGTAATTGCCTACCTGTGCTGGAATGCAGCTATCAACACCCTGGGTGCCGGGCGTACGGCGCTGTTTGGGAACCTTATACCCATATTCAGCAGCTTTGAAGCTGCTTTGATCCTGAATGAGCAGTTTACCAGGCTGCATGCCATCAGCATGTTACTGGTATTTGCCGGCATATTCATAGCCAACCTGAAAATAATAAAAAACTAGCGCAGCTCACCTTGTGAGTGCTTTATCCCTATATTTGGTTTAACAAAAAGCTGCAATGAGATCCTACACGCGCTGGTTGTTATTACTATACGGGCTTATAAGCCTTTTTTATATTTTTTCTATTGCCGCAGAGAAAGGGCATTGGGTCGCAATCACCAAACCAATGCTGCTCGGCACACTGCTTTTTACATTTGGTATTGAAACCAGGTTAAGAATAACTTTTTCCCGGCTGCTCGCTGTCGCTTTATTTTTTTGCTGGCTGGGAGATGTCCTGCTTATGAAAAAACAACTGTTCATACATGGACTCTCCGCGTTCCTTACCGGCCATATTTTTTACATCATGGCACTCTCAAAAATTCCGGGGAGGGGGATGATACAACGCCAGCTTTTAAAAGGACTCCCTGCATTTGCATATTTCGTTATAATAACAATGGTGTTGGTTCCCTATCTGGACGAACTGATAATACCGGTGATACTATACGCGCTTGTTATTTCGCTATTCTTAACGCTTAGCCTTAACCTTTTCGGGAAAACAGAACGCGGGGTCGCTTTGTTTTTTTTTATTGGCGCATCGCTTTTTGTCGTATCAGATACAATCCTGGCACTCAATAAATTTGTAGGGCCTGTTCCGGCATCGGGCATTTGGGTGATGACAACCTATTGTACCGCACAACTGCTGATCGTATATGCCGCAATAAGGTATAACGCTGCACACCGTTGAAAGATCAATTAAGTAAATTTCCACCCGCCACGGGATAGATCGTTTTTTCGTAGGTTACCAGCATCCGCAAAGCAACAATTCCCAGAATAAAAAACAGGGTAACTTCAAAATAAGCCCCCATAAGGGTACTCTGGATAATTGCCTTGGAGTCATCCTGTAATTTCATTCCTTCCATTACCTGCAGTTCATTCAGTTTATTAAGCGTTGCCAGGGCCTCGATAAAGTGGGTGCTCAAATGCCGGTTCGCTGCAGCGGCAGAACTCAATTGAGCGCTCTCTTCCTCGTTATACCTCTCCAAACTGGCTAAAAAACTGTGCCAGTACCGCTCTTCATTCTCCGTAAGATAGGTTTTTTCGTAAGACACAATAATCCTTCCGATCGCCTGGTTATGACTGTCTATAGCGCTGGCTGCCGTTCCATTCTCATTGATTTCCTGCAACAGTAGTTTTTTCTGATATAAATGCTCGCTAAGCTGAAAAATATAACTTGCCGGCATTAATCTATCCTCATAAATAGAAGACATATTTTTATCCAGCTTATCGTAATATTTCCGGCTTAAATAGTTATTCATCAAGGCAAAGAGCAGAATCGTCAGCAGCAACAATACCAGTTTTCTTTTTTCCTTCATTATTGCAGGAAACTTCATACAGGCAGGTTTTAATAATTCAAAAGGATACCCAATTTACGAATAATAATGTTGCATTCTTCCTAACGGAATCCCTGCCCCTTATTTAATCAACGGGCCTTCAAAAACTTAACATACCAATTTGGTTTCATTTGATATATTTACTAATAGAGGTAATATACGAATATGGTCAAACAAAAAAAAACAACAATCACAAGGGATATCAGTTGGCTGTCTTTCAATGCAAGGGTTTTGCAGGAGGCAGCCGATCCACGGGTACCCCTGAAAGAAAGGATTAAATTTCTCGGGATCTTCTCCAACAACCTGGATGAGTTTTTCAGGGTACGGGTAGCCGCTCTGAAGCGGATGCTGGCGCTGGGTATGAAGTCAAAAATGCATTTGGAGCAGGACCCTCAAAAAATACTGGCACAGATACATGAGATAGTATTAGAACAGCAAAGCGAATTTGACAGGATATGGAAGAACATCCTGGCAGAATTAAAAAAGGAAAAAATTTTTCTGGTAACTGAAAAGCAGTTAAACAGGGAGCAACAAAAGTTCGTCAGGAACTATTTTGATGAAGAGGTTTCAGCTTCTGTCATTCCAATGATGATAGAAGGTATTGAGAATTTTCCTTACATGCGGGAAAAAGCGATATTACTTGCGGTGATCATGTCAAAAAAGAACACCGCCTATAAGAAAAGATATGCCCTGATTGAAGTTCCTACCCGCTTAATGTCGAGGTTTGTACTACTCCCCTCTTCACCCGGCACGCATTATGTGATGCTGCTGGAAGACGTGATCCGTTTCTGCCTTCCGCAGATATTTTCCTTTATGGGATTTGATACTTACGAAGGATACGTTGTTAAAATAACAAGGGATGCTGAGTTTGATATAGATACCGACCTGGATGTGGCCTATACACAGAAAATAAAAAAGGGCTTAAAAAGCAGGAAAAAAGGAAAACCCGTACGGTTTATTTACGATAAGGCAATAGACGCGTCCCTGCTGGAATACCTGATAAAAAAATTACACCTGACAAGCAAGGACGCTACTATCCCGGGAGGAAGGATTCATAATTTCCGTCATTTCATGGACTTTCCGGAATCGGTTTTCCCGAGTAAAAGCATCCGTAAAAAACCGCTTGTTCACCCCGCGCTCAGGAACACCCCCAGGGTAACAGAAGTAGTACTGAAAAAAGACATCATGCTGCACCTGCCCTATCATTCTTTCAACCCGGTAGTGGGTTTACTTAAGGAAGCGGCTATGGATCCGGACGTACAGGAAATTAAAATTACAGCTTACCGGCTGGCGCCGGCTTCAAAAATCATAAACGCCCTGATCAATGCGAAAAGAAATGGTAAAAAAGTAATCGTAATGCTGGAACTGCGCGCCCGGTTTGACGAGGAAGCCAACCTGGAGTGGAAGGAACGGTTGGAGGATGAAGGTGTTACCGTTTTAATAGGCGTTCCGGATATGAAAGTACACGCTAAACTATGTGTAATCAAAAGAAAAAAAGCCAATAAGGTGATCCACTACGGCTTTGTCAGCACCGGTAATTTCAACGGTAAGACCGCCAGGCTTTACGGAGATCATTGCCTGCTTACCAGCGATAATCGCATTATGACGGATATTAACCGGATTTTCAATTTCCTGGAGGAACCGAGATCCGGTCATCATTTTCTGAAAGCATGTAAGACACTTATGATAAGCCCGGAATTTATGCGAAAAGAACTGATAGCGTTGATTGATCACGAGATCAGGAATGTACGGCAGAAAAAACCGGGAGGAGTTGTATTGAAGCTGAACTCGTTGGCCGACGAAACACTTATATTTAAGCTATACGAGGCGGCGCGGGCCGGGGTAACTGTCAAAATGGTTATCAGGGGCATCTGCTGCATGTACACAGAAAACAAAAAGTTTAAATCAAAAGTGCAGGCCATCAGTATCGTGGATGAATACCTGGAGCATGCCCGTGTATTCATTTTTCAAAACAATGGCAAACACCGGGCTTTCATTTCCTCGGCAGACTGGATGGTAAGAAACCTCGATCACCGGATAGAGGCGGCCGTAGAGATCCATGACCCGGAAATTAAAAAGGAACTGAATGATATTATGAGCATACAATTAAGTGATAACGTGAAAGCCAGGATACTGGATAATGATCTCTCCAACCAGTATGTGAAAACAAAAGGCAGAAAGATCAGGTCGCAGATCGAGACGTATAATTACCTGGCGGCAAAATAATTGGCTGACGACGAGCAGCAGGTTCTCCGGTTTATTTCCCGGGTGCATTGTCCCGCCAGCGCCATAAGTGCAGACAGGCATAGGTACGGTATGGGCTCCACCTGGAGGATATCTTCAGCATATCAGCTTTGAACTTTTTCCTGTCGCTCCGGTCTAATTTGTAAACATGGATCATTGCATTCTGCAGTCCCAGGTCATCAGCCGCGAATACATCCTCCCGGCCCAGGGCGAACATTAGCAACATTTCCACCGTCCACCTGCCTACACCCCTGATAGCGGATAAATAGGTAATAATATCTTCATTATCCATCCTGGACAGCTTTTTCAGTCCCATTCCATTTTCCAGTTCAAAAGCCGCTACATTTCGTACATACTGTACTTTGGCGTTACTCAAACCGATGCTTCTCAATACTTCCGGCGCTGTTTCCAGTATTTGTGATGCGGTGGGTTCATTCCCGTCGTATAAATTAAGGAACCGCCCATAGATAATATCAGCCACTTTCACGGAAAGCTGCTGGCTCATAATAGACGCGCAGAGATAGAGACAAATATTTTTTTGTTTTTTTAATTTAACGGGCTGTGCTGCGTCCAGCAACTTCTTCAGTTTTCTATCTTTTGCTAAATGAGGTAGATAGTGCATCGGTAATTTGTTAATAAAAATAAGCTTCAGGCAAACCCTGCTGTATCCTGGTTAAGCAATTTAGCCATTATATTGTATAACTCGGGGTAGTGCTGCCTGAATACAACCGGTTTCTCGAAAAACAGCTCTACGCTTTCGGCCCAAAACTCCTGGAAATTTGTCATTGCATACCCCGAGTAAAAACTATGTCCGCCGGTTCTTTTAGCTTCAAATATCTTATTTCCGACCTGGTTAAAATCTTCAAAATTATAGACGAATCCTTCATCCTCGGCCCTGCCCGTTTCAAAATTCTGGAAATAATAGGCGTGGGCCATTTCATGCAGACCAAGATTCGATCCGTCCTCCGGATCCCTGATACCCTCCAGGAAATGTTTCCAGGACACATGAATGCGGTTACCGGACACATTACCTGCCAGTACCCTTATTGTCGGGTTCGTACCAATAAACTCCTCGGGGAAAATATGAATGGACTTATAGAAAGGTAAAAGATAATTTTTCAAGCCAAAGCTTAACTTGACTGCGGTGGCGCTTAACAGGATCGGCATTTCCCTGAACCCCCGCTTATCGTAAATAACAAATATCTTGGAGATCATAAACTGCTTAAGACGGAGTATAAATCTTTCCCGTTCCGCTTCTGAAAGCTTATTATAGTAAGGAAAATGCTTGGTCAGCACAGCATTGATCTCATTGTTTGAAAACGCCAGGTCTTTGCCATGATAAATCAACGTGGACGGCCCGGCAGTTTCCGGTGTGCCTGTTTCTGTTGCTTGCAGCATCGGGGAGGTCTGCGCTTTCAGCCATTTACCGATCATGAGTATTGCCAGTACCACCAACAGGATGATAGCTACCCCATAGAAAAAGTCCGGAGAGTCATTATAACTATCCGCCTGCACCCGTTCAATAATTGTCGCGATATCCATCGTATCAACTGCAGAAACTCCTCTCAGCGAATCGAATTGTATTTTTGGAATGGTATCCGGGGGCATTTTGCTACGATAATTGGCAATTAATAACGAGGCGGAGATTTATGGAAGACTGTGAAAAAGACATCATTTCACCTCCTGCATCGTCACCAGTTTTTTATATATACTTTGGGCCGCCATCAGTTCGTCGTGGGTGCCTCGTTCCACAATGCTGCCTCTTTGCAGAACAATTATTTCATTGGCATGTCGCACGGTGGACAACCTGTGGGCAATCACTATGGATGTACGGTCTGTCATCAGGTTATTGATGGCTTCCTGCACCAGTTTCTCACTTTCAGTATCCAACGAAGAAGTGGCTTCATCCAGTATAAGAATGGGAGGGTTTTTCAGCACAGCACGGGCAATTGTAAGCCTTTGCCTTTCTCCGCCGCTGAGCTTGGAACCGCGATCTCCTATATTACTGTCGTAGCCGCCTTCCCTGGCTATAATAAAATCATGGGCGTTAGCTATCTTAGCCGCCTCAATAATCTGTTCCCTGGTAGCGCCCGGATACCCCAGTGCTATGTTATTGGCAACGCTGTCATTAAATAAAATCGGCTCCTGGGTTACAATACTGATGTGGTTTCGTACAGACGCCAACCGGTAATCCTTAATATTTATTCCGTCAATCAGCACTTCTCCTGTTGTTACATCATGAAACCTGGGTACCAGATCCGCCAGTGTAGATTTTCCGGCGCCGGAAGATCCCACCAGAGCGATCGTTTTTCCTCTTTCAACAGTCAGGTTGATATCTTTCAGAATTACGGCATCCTCGTAAGCAAACCCGGCATGCCTGAACTCTATATTACCTGCAAAATCAGAAAGCTGTTTTCCTCCGGGATTGTCGTCAACGGTAGCGGTGGTTTTTAAGATTTCCTCGATCCTGATTATCGCCGCAGAACCCTTTTGCATATTGCTGAAGGAAGTAGACAATGCTTTTACAGGGTTTATAACATTGTAAAACATGGCCAGGTAAGCAAGGAACATGGAAGGAGAAAGCAGTTCCGCATTGAGTACGTGCCTCCCACCAAACCACAGGATACCCACAAAAACCAGCACGCCCAACACTTCTGAAGTGGGCGCTGCCAGATCCCGTCTTTTGCTTATCCTGTTTTTTGTCCGGTATAACTCATCGTTAATTGTATTGAATCTCTCTTCCAGCAGGTTCTCCGCATTAAAAGCCTTGATCACCCTCAATCCGTTCAAAGTTTCATCCAGTACCGAAAGCGACTCTCCCAGCTTCACCGCGGCCTCGTTGGAGCTTCTTTTCAGCGACCGGGAGATCCTTCCGAGTATAAAACCCACCAAAGGAATACAAACCAGGATGGCGATCGTCAACTGCGGGCTCATGATAAACAATACTGTAAAATTTACCAGGATAGTTACCGGGTCTCTCACCCATCCTTCCAGGGCGCCCACCAGCGATCCCTCTACCTCCGACACATCATTGGTGATCCTGCTGATAAGATCTCCTTTTCTTTTTTCGGTAAAATAACCGATCGGCAGGTGCAGTATCTTGTCGTATAGCTCACTCCGCAGCTTATTAACAATACTGTTCTTTATCGGGTTTAAAATATTAAATGAGAGGTATAGAAAAAGGTTCTTGAAAACTATGGTGGTAATGATCACCACACAAATAAACCCTAAGGCGTACAACGGGTTCAGATCGCCGGACAGGTTCAACAGAATCCTGTTAACCAGTTCAGTAATAGGGTTGTCTGCTTTCTTTAAATTTCCCTGCTCCCCCAGGAAGATGATATCGAAGAAAGGGGCCAGCATTCCCATAGAAACTACAGAGAAAATAATAGACAACACAATGCAGATAAAATAAAGAACAATTTTTCCCTTATATGATTTCAGGTAGTTAAAGATCCTCGAATATTTATTCATTGGCCTAAAAGTCGAATTAAGCAGCAAAGTAACTAAATTTACACCCAATAAACTTGAATAATATGCTGGAAGGAAAGCGTCAAAAACAGGTTGCGGGACTATTATCTGAAGAGTTTAACGAAATTTTTCAACGCCTGGGTTTGACAATGATGGATGGCGGTATGGTTTCCATATCGTCTGTAAAAGTAACTCCTGATTTACTGGAAGCCAGGATCTATCTCAGCTTTTTTAAGGTAGAGGACGCCCAATCGGCCCTGAAAAAAATTGAAGACAGGGCCTGGGAAATCAAAAAAGAGCTGACAGCCCGGGTAAAGCACCAGTTACGAAGAATTCCCGAGCTGAAGTTTTTCGCAGATGATACCCTTGAGCATGTCTTTAAAATGGAAGAGCTGTTCAAAAAAATAAACGAGGAGAAAAATAACCGGGATGACAGTTAGAAACCGCTAAACTATCAATTAAAATCATCATACTTGTACTTACTGTTTGCCTGGAGATATTTTAGAGCCAAAAAATCAACCAATGCTATCAATATCATAGCCTGGGTGAGCGTGGTAGCCATAGGCTTCGCCACCGCGGCATTACTCGTGTTATGGAGCACCTTCAACGGGTTTGAAGGCCTGGTAAAATCATTGTACTCCACTTTCTATACAGACCTGAAAATAACCGCCTCATCCGGTAAATCCGTAACACTTACCCCTGAACAAATAGAAGCGCTCAAAAAAACAACTGGTGTTTACCGGGTATCGCTGACCGTACAGGAAAAAGCGGCGATCCAGAACGGGGATTACAGAACGATTGTTGACCTGAAAGGGGTGGACGAAGCGTATACCGAGGTCAGCACCATAGAAAACAGCATGGCCAGGGGCGTGTTTGAACTAGGCGATGCAGAAGAGCCAGGGGTAGTACTGGGCCTGGGAATAGAAAATGTGTTGATGCTTTTGAGCGACAGAAGTATCGGGAAACTGACGCTTTACCTCCCCTCTAAAAATACCGTGGAGTTCAGCAACCCGCTGTCTGCCTTTACAGAAGCTAACGTTACTCCCTACGGCGCCTTTGGTGTGCAGCAGGAATTTGACAACAGCTATGTACTGACCAACCTCGCTTTTTTAAAAGAACAGTTGAAACTGAAACCGGATGAATATACCTCCGCGGAAATAAAGCTGCTGCGGGAAAAGGACCAGGAAACTGTAAAAAAATCCATACAGGCAATTTTAGGGCAGGGCTATACCATACAAACGCGCTACGAGCAAAACAGCAGTTTATACAGCGTGATGCGCCTGGAAAAATATGCCATTTACGCGATCTTTATCCTGGTGCTGATTGTAGCGGCATTTAATATGATCGGCGCATTGAGTATGCTGGTGCTCGAAAAACAAAAAGATATACAGATACTGCAATCTATGGGTGCCACCCGTTCCTGGATCAAAAAATTATTTTTAGCTGAAGGATTGGTATTGGCCGGCATCGGGGCGGTGTCAGGCATACTGCTGGCAGTATTGATCTGTTTTCTTCAGATACAGTTTAAACTCATAAAGCTCCAGGGGGCTTCCTTTGTAATTGATTATTACCCGGTACAAATGATCCCTGAAGATTTTGTGCTGGTGGTGGCTACGGTGTTCGTTATAGCCATCCTGGCATCCTGGATCCCGGCCAGCCGTGCATCCCGGCAACCTTTTGAATTAAGAAATTAATCAAAAGTTAAAAGCCATATCCGGTCAGACTTAAAGCCCTATCTTAGTAGCTTTAACCCTAATTATTACCCGTGAAGGCCCTTATCATTGCATCGGTATTTCTGCTACAATCCACTTTCCTGTTTTCGCAGGCCGGGTTCAACGGCTGGTATGCTTCGTTCAATACACTGCAACTTAAAAATAACTTTAGCCTGCAGTCTGACATTCAGTTCCGAAGCACGGACCAGTTGAAACATATGAACACTTATTTACTTCGTGCCGGACTCAACTATTCATTTGACCAACATATAATGGTAACGGCAGGTTATGCCCACATCTTTGGCAGGCGCAGCATCGGTGAGGTAACCGGGTATATTGGTGAGCACCGCATCTGGCAGCAATTGCTCATTACCCACAAAATTGGTAACCTTGTTCCGGTGCAGCACAGATTCAGGCTGGAGCAAAGATTTCTGGGCAACCCGGTTGTTGAAAACAACCAGATAAAGACGGAGGACTACTCCTTCAGCAACAGGGCCCGCTACTTTACCCGTGGTATTATCCCTCTGAACGGGAAAAAACAATTTTCCAGGGGCGTTTTCAGCGCCCTGCAAAATGAGATCTTCCTCCACTTCGGAGATAAGTCGGCAGTGAACGGTAAAACATTCGACCAAAACCGGCTATACCTGGCCTCGGGGTACCGTTTCAACAGCAAATTTGATACGGAAATCGGGTACATGAATCAATATATAGCCGGTCGCGCTGATCGTTTCTCGAACAATCATATTCTGCAGGTCGCCACTTACCTGCGGCTTTAGTAATAAAACAGCATCTTTTCCTGGTATGCAAATGTTTTTGTGTTCAGTAAACCGATCGTGCACGAATAAACATTCGTGCCTGCCCCGCCCGAACGGTGTTCAGTCGGGCGGGCGACTGTGTCATTCAGGCGGGCATTCTTGGCTATTGTAAAAACACAATACGTTTAACTTAGCCGTAGTATGGTTTCACTTTTCCCGGCCGGCATTTTATTACCGGCTTTGTCGGCGTCTTTATACCATATCGGTTTTATAAAATACAAAAGGCTGCCTGTGGCAGCCTCGGGTAAAATGCATTTGTTTTGTTATTGCATCAGCCGGTACAACTCATCCAGGTTAGGAGACAGGATGATCTCTGTTCTGCGGTTCAATGCTCTTCCTTCCGCTGTCGCATTAGTATCTTTCGGATCAAAATAACTGTGTCCGGAAGCGATCACCCTGGCCGGGTCAACTTTGTAATCGTTGGTGAGAATGCGTACAATGGAAACTGCCCGCGCGGTGCTCAAAGCCCAGTTGTCTTCAAAAGTTCTCCGGATAGGGATACTGTCTGTATGCCCTTCCACCACTATCTGTATTTTAGGGTCGGTATTTAATACGTCCGCGATTTTCCCCAATGCCTCCTGTCCTTCTTTGCCTACCACGGCACTACCGGATTTGAATAACAGCTTTTCCTGCAGGGATACATATACCTTACCATTCTTCACAAACACATCCAGGTCTTCGGCCCGGTATTGCCCCAGCGCATTATCAATTGATTTCCGCAGGTTTTCCACCACGCTTCTCTGCTGATCTATCAACCGCTGCAGGTCTTCCAGGCGTTTTTGCTGTTGTTCCACTGTCAGCGTGGTGCTGCTGAGTTGCTGCTCCGTACTGCTTAGTTTCTCGCGGGTGCTGCTCAACTGCATTTGTGCCTGGTTCAGTTCCTGCTCCCGCAATGATTTCGCGGAACCCAGGTCTTCCACTTTTTTTTGTAGTTCGGCTACCCGTTCCTGCGTTTCTTTAAGGCTGTTGCGGGTGTTGCCCAGTTCATGCTCCAGCCGGGTGCTGTCCTGACGAAGGCTCATGATGGTATTGGTTGCCTCCAGGAATTTCTTTTTGGCTACACAGGAAAAAAAGACCGGCGAAATAAAAAGGCTTAGAACCAAATATTGGATATACTTCATAACATAGAGATTTTTACCGCTTTCCGGCAGTGTGAAACGAAACCTCAAAAATAGGAAAACCGGGGGCGATAAATACAACTATTGTTAAGTTAAACGTATTACATTTTAGATATGCCACGAATGCACGGATATTTATTCGTGCATTCGTGGCATATTATACGATATTTTAAATTTAACATAACACTATATAACAAAATCAATGCCTTCCAGACCGGTATTACTTCTCACTTTCACTTCACTTTTATGGTACACCAGTGAATAAGGCGGTACACTTTCCGTAAGCCACACGTTACCGCCGATGATAGAGTCGCGGCCAATAATGGTATTTCCCCCCAGGATGGTGGTTCCGGAATAAATGATCACGTTATCTTCCACCGTCGGGTGGCGTTTTACATCCGCCAGTTCCTTGGATACACTCAGGGCGCCCAGGGTTACCCCCTGGTAGATCTTCACATTATTGCCGATAATACAGGTTTCACCAATAACCACCCCGGTACCATGGTCAATAAAAAACCCCTTGCCGATCGTGGCGCCGGGATTGATATCTATTCCCGTAACGCTGTGCGCATACTCTGAAAAAAGCCGCGGAAGAACAGGCACTTTCATCAGGTACAACTCATGGGAAAACCGGTGAATGGCAATAGCAAAGAAACCCGGATAAGCAGCAAGCACTTCTTCAATAGAATGGGCCGCCGGATCAAAATGGAGGATCCGTATGGCATCCCTGTGCAGTTCTTCATATATATCCGGCAACTTTTCAAAAAACAGGTCAATGATCTCTCCCGCCCGCCCTGTTTCGCCCAGAACAGGAAAAAGCAGGTGACGCAGATCCTCCTGCAATTGCTCTATTTCATGTTCTTTATATATTTTATTCGATTCCATCGGGAATAAGAAAGCAAACAGGTTGTTGATCCATTTCCGGGTTTCGCTGTTATGCGGAATAGGATGTAATTCGCTGCGGAACCTGTCGTGGATATTCTGAATAATATGCCGGAGAAGGCTAATATTATTTTTCACTAACATGGTAGTCATATTTGGTATCAATCAAATAAATCTGAAGACAAATACCGGTCGCCCCTGTCGCAAATTATGGAAACAATCACTCCTTTATCCAGTGTTTTAGCCAGCTCCACCGCCGCATGAACGGCTCCTCCACTGCTCATCCCGCAAAAAATCCCTTCTTCTCTGGCTAGCCTTTTGGTCATGGTCCGGGCATCTTTTTCACTCACTTCAATGATCCGGTCAATTTTCGACCGGTTGAATATTTTCGGCAGGTAGGCTTCGGGCCATTTCCTTATACCCGGTATCTGGGAGTTTTCTGTCGGCTGACAGCCGGCAATTACTATATTCTTATCCTGCTCTTTTAAAAAATCCGAAACACCCATAATGGTACCGGTGGTACCCATAGACGAAACAAAATGCGTAATGGTTCCATGGGTATCCCTCCATATTTCCGGCCCGGTAGTCTTATAATGAATACCCGGGTTGTCAGGGTTGGCAAATTGATTCAGCATCAGGTATCCTCCCTGCCTGACCAGTTCAGTGGCATAATCGATCGCCCCTTCCATGGCTTTTTTCTTTGGCGTCAGCGTTACTTTGGCGCCAAACGCCCGCATGGTCAGCACCCGTTCCCTGGTGGCGTCTTCCGGCATTACCAGTTCAATATCCACACCAAAAAGGCTGGCTATCATGGCAAGCGCTATGCCGGTATTACCACTCGTTGCTTCTACCAGCCTGATACCCTCCTTTAATTCACCCCGGTCCAGGGCCCCTTTTATCATTCCATAGGCGGCACGGTCTTTTACGCTCCCACCCGGGTTGTTTCCTTCTAATTTACAATAGATACTTACATCATTACTGCTGTAAACCGACTTCAACTGAACCATTGGAGTATTTCCTACTAAATCTAATATTCCCGACATGATTTTTTTGATTTTTATTCACAATCCCTATGCATATCGTCCACATCCGTAATGCACCGGAGTAATGGTGTCTTGTTAAATAGAGTAAGCAATCAATAAAATAACAGGTATCACTAACAAGAAGACGCCTCTGTACATCGGGCAATGGAGCTAATGGAAGACACGGCAAAAAATAACATGTCGCAAATATAGTCAGATTTTCGGGCTGATAAAACAATTTTTTGACCGCTTTAACCGCACAGAACGCTCTGCGGCAAAAAATACCGGACACCCGGGCAAACGCAATCGTTTGACATGTATTTTTCCTCAAATCCGCTTCAAATAAATATATTAAATTCAAAAATAAGAATACCTTAGTGTCCCAAAAACTAACATAATCCTTATACAATGAGTATGGTAGATTCATTTGAAAAAATCCCCTGTAAAATTTTCCCGGACTTTAAATCAGGCTCTTTATATGCAGCAAAACAAATTGCCGCATTGATAAAAGAAAAACAAAGCAAAGGTGAAAAAGCCGTGCTTGGCCTGGCAACCGGTTCCACTCCCAAAACCCTGTACGCGGAACTCATCAGGATTCATAAGGAAGAAGGATTGAGTTTTAAGAATGTGGTCGCGTTTAACCTGGATGAATACTACCCTATTGAAAAAGACGCCCTGCAAAGTTATTACCGCTTCATGCGGGTCAACCTGTTTGACAAAATAGATATCGATCCGGCCAATTGTCATATTCCCAGTGGGGAATGGCCCAAGGACGATGTAAAAAAACACTCTGCCGCTTACGAAAAGCTGATCGACGAAGCAGGAGGCATCGATTTACAGGTGCTGGGCATTGGCGTAAACGGGCATATCGGCTTTAATGAACCGGGATCAAGCGTAAATTCCAAAACACGGCTGGTGACCCTGGAAAACTCAACCAGGCTGGCCAACTCCTACGAATTTGCCAATATCTCCCAGGTTCCCAGGCTGGCTGTTACCGCGGGTATCAGCACCATCATGAAAGCGAAAAAGGTTATTTTGCTGGCATGGGGGCAATCCAAGGCGCCGGTAGTGAAGCTATCTGTGGAAGATAACGTAACAGAAGCCATTCCGGCATCCCTGCTGCAAAACCATGATAATTGTGAATTTGTGCTGGACGAGTTTGCGGCGGCCGAACTTACACGCAATAAATCACCGTGGCTGACCGGCGACTGCGAATGGACGCCCCGGATGATACGCAGAGCGGTTATCAACGCTGCCCTGAAATTGAAAAAACCGGTACTGAGCCTCACCAACAGCGACTATACCGACAATGGATTGGGCGACCTGCTGGTGGAAAAAGGAGATGCCTACGAGATCAACCTGCAGGTATATTATATGCTGCGCGACAGCATTACCGGCTGGCCCGGCGGTAAACCCAACGTTAACCTTCCTACACACCCCGAACGCTCAGAGCCTTTTCCGAAAAGGGTGATCATATTCTCGCCACACCCCGACGACGATATTATTTCCATGGGTGGCACCTTCCAGCGCCTGCACGACCAGGGGCACGAAGTGCATGTAGCCTACCAGACATCAGGCAATATCGCGGTTACCGACGAATTTGTTACCCGTTTCCTGGATTTTGCGGTAGGCTTTGATGAAATGTTTGATAAAGACGCTTCGGTATCCCGGAAAATATCCAATGAAGCGAGAGAATATTTCAGCCATAAAACATCCCGTCAGTCCGATACACCTGAGATCAGGAATATCAAAGGGTTGATCCGCAGGTGCGAGGCCAAGGCCACCTGCCGCTACGTGGGCATCGGGGACGAAAGCGCCCATTTCCAGAACCTGCCTTTCTACGAAACCGGTACCATTGAGAAAAAACCGATGGGAGAGGAAGATGTCAAACTCACTATGGAACTGCTGCGCAAAATAAAACCGCAACAGGTGTATTGTGCCGGCGACCTGGCAGACCCGCACGGAACCCATAAGGTGTGCCTTGAAATAGTTTTTGAATCATTAAGGCGTATCAAAGCCGAAGGAGATGACTGGGTAAATGATTGCTGGGTATGGCTGTATAAAGGAGCCTGGCAGGAATGGGATATTACCGAGATTGAAATGGCAATACCCATGAGCCCTGAGCAGGTATTAAAAAAACGGTTCGGTATTTTCATTCACCAGTCTCAGAAAGATTCGGTACCCTTCCAGGGAACAGATTCCAGGGAGTTCTGGCAAAGGGCGGAGGACCGGAATGCCAATACCGCGGACCTGTATGCCCAACTGGGACTTACCAAGTATGCGGCTATGGAAGCGTTTGTAAGATGGCATTTCTAAGATAATTCTGATAATACAAAAATGCCGGAGTTTTCTCCGGCATTTTTTATTTTCCGCGGTTCGGTGACAATACCTACCGCGGGCGCAAAAAAATCAAAACTCTTTCTCGCTTATTGTTCCATCTTTGTTGTAATAACGCCATACTCCGACTTGTTTATCATCGAAAAACTCTCCTTCACGTGTTAATTTTTCATTTATATCATAAAACTGCCAAAAACCATGTTTCATTAGCCTATTGGCTAAATACACAGTTTTCGGTACGTTCACACTGTCATCAACAGTAATTGTATCTGGAAATGGTCTAAGAGATATCTTACCTTTTGCTTCAACTTTACCATTTTCGTAATAGACTATTCTTTCTACATCGTTCTCTAAAGTATCGTAATATATTTCCATATCCACAAGTTTACCATAGTGAGTTGTTTTTTTCCAAACTCCTATTTTTTTACTATTATAATAAAAGCCCTCAGCCATTACCATATTATTCCAGCCGTTACCTCCAATATATGGCTCACCCATTTTCCAAAATTCTTGCATTAAGCCATTGGTATCTATCTTATTAGGTGCTGGTGATTTCACATCTATTTGAGCATATGTCGGCAGGCTTGAAACTATGAGTACTGTAAAAATTGCTGCAAGTTCACCAGCAAAATAATTTTTCATTATAGTGTATTGTTGTTGAGGTACTTTTCGGTTCCCCATAGGCATAAGCGGGACGCTTGCGCTATATGGGAAATCATTAGAAAGTAACATTCATTCTTGTAACTTTCCATACATAGCAATCATTCTTTTCGACTCTTAGATAATATCCATTCATATTAATAAATTCCAATTCGCCTCCTATCTCTTTTGCTAAAATATCTGTTTGCAAAATAATAGGTATTGAAAATGTCTTATCGATAACTATAAACCTATTGGTCTTTTTAACTAAATCAACAATGTAAGAGGCTCTATTAGAATATCGACTAAAAAATAAATTAATTACACCATCACAGTAATCTATGCCCACAAAAAGATCCAGTTCTTTTAAGTTTTGCTTCTTATAATTTTTTTTAAACCAATCTACAACGTACTTGATACTATATCAGTGACGTCAGACTTACTTCCAAAATAATATTCGATTTTTTGCCCCTTGGTGACAAGGTTCAATAAGCAAAAAACAATTATTAGGATAAATTTATTACTAGTCATACCAACTTATCTTTTGCCACCAAAATACTCAAGAGTTGTTTTAAGTATACTAAAATTATTGTTAAACAATTGTTTTGTAGGAGCAATATTATCAACGGACACTACTGTTTTTCCCATAATGCTGCTTCGCGGAACAGCTACATCTACGTTTTAAGTGCCGTCAAGTGCCGTTGTTGGTATGCAGCGTAGCTAATGTGGGTGGAGTACCAACAACAAGATCTTGAGGGCTGTTACATTAATATAACCTGTGCAACATAATGTTGTTGGTGATGCCAGCACACAATATGCTATGCACAATACCAACAACGGCAGCGAAGTGTTCTTGTAATCTTCTTCACGAATTTATTGTTTAATGCGTTTGCCTGTATTAAAGTCAATTGGGTATGGAACCTTCATACCCGATAACCGAAATTGACCTGTGGAATTAAAATATAAACTTCGTAAATATTTCTCCAAAATGTGAGCCTGACTCTTTTCCTTTTCCACAGAGTGAAGGTTCTCCGCAGTGTCTGCCCGTGCATAGGCTGTGTGTTGGCAGGCGACTCTGCGGCAGGCAGATAGGGCTGAGCATTACCTGTTTCGACAGGCATCATTGCCGGCAATAATAATATGCCCGGGACATAAGTCCCGGAAGAACATAAAAAATCCTTAGTCCGGAGACTAAGGATAGCGCGAAGAAAGAGATTGGAACTTTACCTGTTGGTATCCTCTGTTCCGTAGTATTTTTCTCCCAGTTTTATTTTTTCTCTTCCGTTTTCCATTCGCCATTTGTTGGTATCCCGCAGCGAATAAGCGCAGCCACAATACTCCTGCATATAAAACTGCTCGTTTTTACTTATTTCAAGCATACGTGCAGACCCGCCTTTTTTTCTCCAGTTGTAGGTCCAGTAGGTAATCCCCGGGTAATGTTCCGCGGCCCTGATACCGCAATCATTTATCTGGTCCATATTTTTCCAGCGGGAGATACCGAGTGAACTGGAAATAACGTCGAACCCGTTTTCAAAAGCGTACAGGGCGGTTCTTTCAAAACGCATATCAAAACACATGGTACAACGGATACCCCTTTCCGGCTCCATTTCCATTCCCTTTGCCCGCTGAAACCAGTTGTCAACATCATAATCCGCATCTACAAAAGGTATATTGTGTTTTTCAGCAAAACGGATATTTTCCTCCTTTCTCAGATCATACTCCTTTCTGGGATGTATATTGGGATTGTAGAAAAAAATAGTAAAGGCTATCTCTGAAGCTATGATCGCTTCCATCACTTCTCCGGAGCAGGGGGCGCAGCAGGAATGCAGTAACAGTTTTTGCCCTCCCCGGGGAAGTTCCAGTTTCTCCCTGACAAACTCCTTTTTATCTGAAGACATAGTGTAAGAATATTAATTGCCGGCAAAAATAGGAATATTTGCGCTTGTTTATCTGCCGGCCACCCGATACTATTAGGGGAAAATGCCCAGTTCGGCATAACTTGTTGCTACTTTGTTTATAGCAACCACATAGGCCGCGGTACGCATGTCGGGAATTTCCGGATGGGATTTCCAGGACTCCAGTATCTCTCTGGTAGCGCCTATCATGGTCTCTTCCAATCCGCTGTATACAATATCTATTTCATCCGCTCCCTGCGTGATCAATCTTCTGTCCCGGTTCGATACCTGCTTACCGGTCAGGGACTCCAGTTGAGACAGAATGGTGATATTCTGGTTTTCCGTGAATCTTTTTTCCATTCTTCCATACCGCACATGGCTGAGGTTTTTCAGCCATTCGAAATAACTTACCGTAACCCCACCTGCATTCAGGTACATATCGGGAACCACCAGGATCCCTTTTTTGATAAAAACATCGTCGGCTTCCGGCGTTAAGGGCCCGTTGGCTGCTTCGCCTACTATACGTGCCTTCACCCGCGGGGCGTTTTCAGCATTGATCACGTTCTCCAGCGCCGCAGGAATTAAAATGTCACATTCCAGTTCCAGGGCTTCCGGCGAATGTAAGATATTGGTCGCCCCGGGGAAATTCAGGATGGTTCCCTCTTTTTTCCGGTGCTGAAAAACCTCCTCTTCGTTTAACCCGTCCGGGTTGTAGATGGCTCCTTCAAATTCGGCGATAGCGGTTACAATGGCGCCGCCTTCCCTGAAGAATTTGGCGGCATGATATCCCACATTTCCCAACCCCTGTACAATCACCCGCTTGCCTTCTACGCCGGGCTTCAATCCCATGCGGTCCATTATTTCCTGGGTATTGCATATCTCCCGTATGCCATAAAATACGCCCAATCCTGTGGCCTCGCGCCGGCCTCTTACCCCACCCTGCGAAACCGGCTTACCGGTCACACAGCCCAAAGCGTCTACCTCACCGGGCTTCATACTCGTGTAGGTATCCAGGATCCAGGACATTTCCCGCTCCCCGGTACCGTAATCGGGCGCCGGCACATCCGTACCGGGACCAATAAAGTTCTTTTTGATCAGTTCATGGGTGTACCGGCGGGTTATTTTCTCCAGTTCGTAAATAGTATATTTCTTCGGGTCGATATTTATCCCTCCTTTGGCGCCGCCGAAAGGCACGTTTACAATCGCGCATTTATAGGTCATCAATGCGGCCAATGCCATTACCTCATCCAGGTTAACGGCGGTTGCAAATCGTATACCACCCTTACAGGGGGTTTTATGGTGAGAATGCTGCACCCGGTAGGCTTTGATCACCTCAACCTTATCACCCACCTTCACGGGGAAATGCATCCTGTAAACGGAGTTACACTGCTTTATTTGTTCAAGGATTCCGGGATCCCAATGTGTGAACCTTGCAGCTTTGTCAAAACTTGCCGAAACGGCGTCAAAAAATTTATACTCCGGGTGTGCAGACATATGGCAAAATATTTAAGGTAGCAATACGTAAAGATATCTCGAAACTGCAAAAACTCTTTATCAGCAGATTTATTGTTTGTTTTCCTTCTCCAGCCGGCTAATTTTCCGGTCGATACGGATGAGGTAAATAAATAACCCTGTAAAAAGAACCAACAAAACCGCCACTACCACGTATATCTTACCGTTTGACCGCATCGTGTCTGCCATCTCAACTTCCTGCTGAGCCGGTAAAACAAGTGAAGTGATAACGAAGAAAAAGCAAAAAGCGAACCTGACGATAAATTTACGCATGAAGAAGATTTTTATCTGAAATTTTTCTAAAACGTATGGACAGGGTACTAATCCAAATACCCAACATAATAAACCCGGGAACGGCAGCCGGCCAAAAGATCATATGCATCCTGCTGTCCATATCGCGCGGATCGGCGCCGGGGTTTCCCTGTCCCCCGGGGTGCAGGGACTCCATCATACGGGGAATAACGTATAAAGTGGGTATCAGCATAGCAAAGGCAAATATGTTATATACCGCACCTACCCGTGCCCGTTTATCCAGATCGGTTATGGAATTTCTCAAAACAAAATAAGCCGCATAGATCAATAAAGCTATAGCGGAGAGGATCTGCTTGATGTCATTACTCCAGGGTTTACCCCAGGTATAGTTGGCCCAAATCATACCCGTAATTAACCCCAATGCACCATACAAAATACCCACTTCTGCGTAAGATACCGCCCGGATATCGCTCAAAAGCCCGGGCTTTCTTAAATAGGCTATAGAATGGTAAACCGAGCAGGCACAGACTGCCATCATTCCAAACCACATAGGCACATGAAAGTAAATATTGCGGATGGTTTCATTCAGGATAGCCTTTCGCGGCACTTCCATTAACAATCCCCCAATCAGCGCATACGATAATAATACGATACAGAGTAGCTTCCACCAGGATAATTTCATCCCCAAAAGTTTAATAAGAAAAGCAAACCTACATCAAAATAAGCAATAATTAAAAGCCCCTGATCACAGGCGCCGTTTCCGCTATGCTCCCGGACCTTAATCTTTCCAGAGAAAAGGGAAAAGTATGATGGCCAGCACGATCACCAGCGCATCAAACCCTACCAGCAACCATATCATATCGGCAAGCGCCGACTCCTTAAACACTTCGCCTAAACCCGCCTTCGATATCCTGATGAGCAATAACAACTGCGGGATGATTATGGGAAACCCCATTATGGCCATCAGCGATGCCTGTTGCTGCGCCTTGGAAGCGATGGCTGCCAGCATGCTGAACACCAGCCCCAGGCTGACCGCGCCCAGCCATACGATAGCGGCAAATTGCCAAAAATTGAGGATCGGGTTTCCCAGCAAAAGCTGGAACAGGAGCAAACTGATGCTACTCATCAACAGCATTATAACGCTGTTGTACAAAAGCTTGGCTATAATAAACTGTACAGGCCCGCAGACAGAATAAAAATATAACATTCTGCCCCTGGTTTCCTGCAAAAAGCTCCTGGCTACCGCGTTTACACAAACAAACAACTGGATCATCCAGAAAAGACCGTTCCACACATTCGACTCGGGCTGCTGCATGGCCAGGTACAACACGAAAATAGTAGACCCTACATACAGGAGCACTCCGTAGAACGTGTACTGCTGGCGCAGTTCAAGCAACAGGTCCTTTTTGAACATTGCCAGTATATATTGATATGATTGCATTTCCGGTTAATCTTTTAGTTGAAAACAATAACGGCACCGCGGCTCATATATATTCTTTTCTCCCAGCACAATTTGTTTATCCGCCGTGGTCTTCCTATAGGAGTAATTGGCAATATTCCCACATTTTACACAAATCGCATGCAGCTTGGTAATATACTCCGCTACAGACAACAGTTCCGGCATCAGTCCGAAAGACTTTCCGGTATAGTCCATATCCAGCCCTGCCACTATTACCCGCATACCCTGCAACGCCAGTTTATTGCATACCGATACTATTTCCCTGTCAAAAAACTGGGCCTCGTCAATACCGATCACATCGGCGCCCCCGCACAACTGCAGGATCGCTTCCGCATTTTCAACGGGAGTAGAAACAATAATATTCTCGTCGTGCGACACAATTTCTTTTTCACGGTAACGCGTGTCAATTGCCGGTTTAAATATCTCGACCTGCTGGTTGGCGATCCTGGCTCTTCTCAAACGCCGAATGAGTTCCTCGGTTTTTCCGCTAAACATTGAACCGCATATTACCTCGATCCACCCCCTTTTTACCCCCGCAATATGTGGTTCGATAAACATTTTATGAGTTTTTTATGGCAAGGAGTTTGTACCTTCAGGCAATTTTTAGACAACTAAATCATTTATCTTTCGCAAGGCGGACAAAATTACCATATTCAATGGAACGTATCGGTGTTTTGATAAACAAATTACAGGAATTATATGGAGAGCATGCTTCTCCGGAGCAGATCCTCCATGTCACCCAAATGCTTCAAACCGAGCTTTTCCTGCTAAAAACAAAACAACAAGGTGCTGAAGAAAGAAAAAAAGTAACGGTGATAATGCCGGCAAACCTATCAGCCGGCGCCGAAGTCCCCGTATACAAAGAAACAGAAACAGTTGCCCGGGAAGAACCCCATGCCGGAATGCCGGAAACAAAGGTTGCCGAAGTAAAAAGGGAATTGGTTGAAGAGCAGGAAATCAATGAACCCAGGAGGTTTAATGTGCTGGAGGAAGTGCCTACATTGGCGCATCAGCCAAAGGTCAGGGAGTTGAACGAGATAATGAGCAGCCAGGAACTATCGTTGAACGACAAGCTGAGTGAACGCCGGAAAGAGCTGGGCGAAAAATTAAGCTATGAGCCTCTTAAAGACATTAAAAAAGCCATCAGTCTGAATGATCGTTATGTTTTCATTACCGAGCTTTTCAGGGGTGACGAGGCGATGTACGAACGTTCCCTGAAAACCATCAACCACTTTTCCATATATCCCGAAGCGGAATTCTGGATCCAGCGGGAGTTGAAGCTGAAGCTGGGCTGGAAGGATGAACATCCTTCTGTCAAACTGTTTGATCAACTGGTACAAAGGCGATTTCTCTGAATATAGTCCAAAATTTTTTGGGTAGCCCCCCTGTTGAAGGCAACATACCGTTGTGCCGCTTCCCCTCTTTGTTGCAACTCTTCGGGGTGCTGCCAAAGCCTGTCAAGTACATTTTCCAGTTCCAGGGCATTTTTTACGCATAAAGCGCCACCGGTTTCTATCATCTCCAATGCTTCATAATGCTTTTGATGCACGGGGCCGAACAACACCGGTTTTCCATACACTGCTGCTTCGAGAATATTGTGAAGCCCGTCGTCGCCAAAGCCTCCGCCCACATAGGCTATATCCGCGTAGTGATACAAGCGCGACAACATACCGATATTGTTAATAATAATGGTATGGGCTGTTTCATTATAGCGCTGCATATCGGTAATGAAATCAGAGTAGAGAACTGCGCCCGGGAATTCCTTCAGCACATCCTTTATATTGTCTTCATCCACCTCATGCGGCGCTATTATAAACCTCGTTTGTGTATGTACTCTCACATAATGAGTGAGTTCCTCCTCATCCTCTGTCCAGGTGCTGCCCGCCACCAGCACTTGATGACCCGCACAGAAAGCGGCAATTTCCGGCAACGGCTCAAAGGATTCCGCGATTGCCGAAACCCGGTCGAAACGGGTGTCGCCGGCAATAGTCACATTGTTTATACCGATTTCTTCCAGCAGTTCGGCGGAATATTCGTTCTGAACGAATATATGAGTAAAACCCTGCAGGGTTTTTCTCCAAAATCCGCCCCAGGGCTTAAAGAACAACTGCTGTGTTCTAAACAGGGCAGAAATGAGCAGAACGGGAATCTCCCTTCTCTTTAGGTCCTGCAGGTAATTGTTCCAAAACTCATAACGGACCCACAGTACCAGCGTAGGTTCAATGATATCGATAAATTTTCTAACATTTGATGCCCTGTCCGAAGGGAGATAACAGACCATATCGGCTCCCGGGTAGTTCTTCCGTATCTCATAGCCGGATGGAGAAAAAAAGCTCAGGACAATCCGGGTATCGGGATGGGTTTTCTTCAGGGTTTCAATTACCGGTCGTCCCTGCTCGAACTCGCCCAGGGAAGCGCAATGTATCCATACGGTATTTGCTCTCTTGGGGAGAATGCTTTTTTCCGCCCTGAGTTTCTCGAAAATATTCCGTCTTCCCCGTATCCACAACCGGGCTTTAGGGTTCCACAGGGAAACCAGGGAAGCTCCCCATTCAAAAAAAATTACAAAAATATTGTACCAAAAACGCCCCACAGTTGTTATATATTAAAATCCTGCTACAAATCTAATATACACACAGTTAACATGTTCATATTTTACTATTTTTGCACCCATCAAAAAAGACCTGATAATGCGTGATATACAGATGGTTGACCTCAAACAGCAATATCTCCGTATAAAGGAGGAAATTGACAGCGCCATCCACGAAGTTTTAGACAGCAGCGCATTTATCAACGGGAAACCGGTCCGGGATTTTGCTCAAAACCTGGAAACCTATCTTGGCGTACGCCATGTAATTCCCTGTGCGAATGGTACGGATGCCTTACAAATTGCTTTAATGGCATTAGGATTAGAACCCGGGGATGAAGTGATCACTCCATCTTTTACTTTTATAGCTACTACTGAAGTGATTGCCCTGCTGCAGTTGAAACCCGTGTTTGTTGATGTTGATCCCAGAACGTTCTGCATTGATCCTGAATCTATTAAGGCTGCTATTTCTAAAAAAACAAGAGCTATTGTACCGGTGCATTTATACGGACAGGCCGCGAATATGGAGGCCATCATGCAGATTGCTGCCCACCATAACCTGTTTGTTGTGGAAGACAATGCGCAGGCGATCGGCTCAACCTATACATTTGCCGATGGCACACAAAAGAAAACAGGCGCTATCGGAACCATTGGCTGCACCTCCTTCTTCCCCTCCAAGAACCTGGGATGTTACGGAGATGGCGGGGCGCTGTTTACAAACGACAGCCTGCTGGCGGAGAAGATAAAGATGATTGCCAATCACGGGCAAAGTATCCGGTATCACCATGACCTGGTAGGATGCAATTCCAGACTGGACACCTTACAGGCTGCCGTGTTAAATGTAAAATTGAAAAAGCTGGACGAATATATTGCCGCCCGCCAAAAAGCGGCGGCCTATTATAGTGACGCGTTTTCCCAAACGCCTGAAATTACTCCCCCTTATATTGCGCCATATACCAACCACGTATTTCACCAGTACACCATCCAACTGGAAGGAAAAAACCGGGATGAGTTAAATACTTACCTGGCATCCTTTAACGTTCCCTCTATGTTATATTATCCTGTGCCGGCACATAAACAGAAGATGTTTGAAGCCTTTAGCGGATCTTCCTACGATTTACCTGTAACGGACTGGCTGACCCGGAGAGTTATTTCCCTGCCTATGCATACCGAACTTGATGAAGAACAGCTTGAATTTATTACGGAAAAAGTAAAAAAATTTATTAACCCATAATAGGAAAAGATGAAAATAGCTGTAGTAGGGACCGGCTACGTAGGACTGGTAACCGGAACCTGTTTTGCAGAAACCGGTAATAAAGTAACCTGTATTGATATAGACGAAAAGAAAGTAAAAAAACTGTCTGGCGGCGAAATAACAATTTATGAACCGGGGCTGGAGAAGATCTTTTTAAGAAACCTGAAAGAAGAGAGACTTCATTTTACCCAGGACCTGGCCGAAGGGATAAAAGACGCGGAAGTAATTTTCCTGGCATTACCCACTCCCCCCGGTGAAGATGGATCCGCCGACCTGAAATATATTCTCGGTGTAGCAAAAGAACTGGGCAAGATCATTCAGCCCGGAGATTATAAAGTAATTGTAGACAAAAGTACGGTGCCGGTAGGTACAGCGGAAAGAGTGGAAGCGGCAATAACGGAAAGCTCGGCATCCGTGCTGGGCGACGGAAATGACCTGAAAAAAGCCGGGGCGTTTGATGTTGTATCCAACCCGGAGTTTTTGAGAGAAGGTGTGGCGGTGGATGATTTTATGAAACCTGACCGGGTGGTGATCGGAACTTCCTCTGAAAAAAGCAGGAAGATCATGAACGATCTCTATGCGCCTTTCGTAAGACAGGGCAACCCGATAATTTTCATGGACCTGCGGTCGGCAGAGTTGACCAAGTATGCGGCCAATTCTTTTCTTGCTACCAAAATTTCATTTATGAATGAAATAGCCCAATTGTGTGAACGGCTGGGAGCAGACGTGGATATGGTAAGAAAAGGTATAGGCAGCGACGAGCGTATTGGAAGAAGGTTCCTTTTCCCGGGCATCGGGTATGGAGGAAGCTGTTTTCCCAAAGATGTACAGGCATTGGTAAAAAGCTCGGAAGATGTCCGCTACGACTTTAAGATACTGAATGCGGTGATGAGCGTGAATGAAGCGCAGAAACTGCATTTGCTGCCAAAAATCAAACAGTACTTTAATAACGACCTCCGTGGCAAAAAATTTGCTCTTTGGGGACTGGCTTTTAAACCCAATACCGACGATATAAGAGAAGCTCCCGCTTTATACATTATAGACGCCTTATTAAAAGAGGGGGCGTCGGTAAGCGCCTACGATCCTGAGGCTATGAAAAATGTAAAAGAGCTGCTGGGCGATACCATTGAATTTGGAGAAAACCAGTATGAATGTTTACGGGAAGCGGATGCATTGATCATAGCGACCGAATGGAATGAATTCAGAACACCGGACTTCCTGAAGATCGTGTCATTTCTGAAGAAAAAGGTGATTTTTGACGGGCGCAACCTGTTTGACGTCAACGCTATAAAAGAGCTTGGATTTCATTACGAAAGCATTGGCCGGGGTACGGCTACTACCAATAATTAATGTATGAAAAAAAGAATTCTTATTACGGGAGCAGCCGGTTTTTTAGGCTCGCATTTGTGTGACAGGTTTATTAAAGAAGGTTACGAAGTTATCGGGATGGACAACCTCATCACAGGCGACCTTAAAAACATCGAACATTTATTTCCACTGGAGAACTTCCATTTCTACCATCATGATGTTTCAAAGTTTACCTATGTGCCTGGTAAGCTGGACTATATTCTTCATTTTGCCTCTCCCGCAAGCCCTATCGACTATCTGAAAATACCGATACAGACCCTGAAAGTAGGATCTCTGGGTATCCATAACTGCCTGGGGCTGGCGAAGGAGAAAGGAGCCAGGATACTGATCGCTTCCACTTCAGAAGTATATGGAGACCCGCTGGTTCACCCGCAGTCGGAGGATTACTGGGGAAATGTGAATCCTGTGGGGCCGAGAGGCGTATATGATGAGGCCAAACGCTTCCAGGAGGCCATCACCATGGCTTATCATACTTACCACAAACTGGAGACAAGGATCGTGAGAATTTTTAATACCTATGGCCCCAGGATGCGACTCAATGACGGAAGGGCGCTGCCTGCCTTTATCGGCCAGGCCTTGCGCGGAGAAGATCTGACCGTTTTTGGCGATGGTTCTCAAACACGCTCCTTCTGTTTTGTAGACGACCTGGTGGAAGGTATTTACCGTTTGCTCCTGAGCGATTACCCCCACCCGGTAAATATTGGCAATCCGGATGAGATCAGCCTGAAAGAATTTGCAGAAGAAGTAATAAAACTTACCGGCACCCATCAGAAAATTGTATATAAACCGTTACCTGTAGACGACCCCAAACAACGGCAGCCGGATATAACCAGGGCAAAAGAGATCCTGGGCTGGCAGCCAACAATCACCCGGTCAGAGGGACTGAGGATCACCTATGAATACTTTAAATCTTTGCCGAAAGAAGAACTGTACAAATTGCCTAAAGATTTTAAAAAATAAACACTATGCAGATTTACAAGGATGTCATTGATAAAAAAGCCAAACTGGCGGTGATAGGCCTGGGATATGTAGGCTTACCTATAGCACTCGAATTTGCCAAAAAAGTAAGTGTCATTGGTTTTGACATCAATGCCAAACGCATCGATATGATGAAAAACGGTATCGACCCCAGCAATGAACTCGAAAGTTCAGCTTTTGAGGGCTGCGATATCGTATTTACAAATTCTCTCGATGTATTAAGAGAAGCAAAATTTTTTATAGTAGCGGTTCCCACCCCGGTAGACGATCATAATGTACCGGATCTCATCCCTGTAAAAAAAGCTTCCGAAACGATCGGGAAGGTTATAAAAAAAGGAGATTATGTCGTATTTGAATCTACGGTTTATCCCGGATGTACTGAGGAGGACTGCCTGCCGATCATTGAAGAGCTCAGCGGGTTGAAACTGCATACGGATTTTAAACTGGGATATTCTCCCGAACGCATTAACCCGGGCGATAAAGAACATACTTTGGCCAAAATCACGAAAGTGGTTTCCGGCTCTGATGATGAGGCACTGGAGGAAATCGCCAAAATATATGAAGTAGTCGTGCAGGCCGGCGTGCACAAAGCATCTTCCATAAAAGTAGCGGAGGCTGCCAAGATCATCGAGAACACGCAGAGAGACCTGAACATAGCCCTGATGAATGAATTGTCTATTATATTCGACAGGATTGGTATCAATACCTATGAAGTGCTGGAAGCTGCCGGCACTAAATGGAACTTCCTGAAGTTCTATCCCGGTCTGGTAGGCGGTCACTGTATCGGCGTAGACCCCTACTATCTTACCTACAAATCAAGTGCCCTGGGTTACGACTCCAGGGTGATACTGGCCGGAAGGGTAATCAACGACGAAATGCCGTTGTATGTTGCCAAAAAAGTAGTGCAGCATATCATTAAAAACTCGAAAGAGGTAACCGGGGCAAGAGTACTCGTGATGGGAGCCACTTTTAAGGAAAACGTAAGCGATATCCGCAATTCCAAGATCATTGACATGATCAGGGAACTAAGGTCTTTCTCCCTGAACGTGGATATTGTTGATCCTCATGCGGATAGTGAGGAATTACAGCATGAATATGGTTTCCCGTTATCACCGGCAATCGGAAAGAATTATGACGCGGTTATCCTGGGTGTGTCGCACAACGAGTATAAAAACCTGACGGAAGATTACCTCTTGAGCATCACCAATCCGGGTGCTATCTTTGCAGACCTGAAAGGATTGTACAGAAATAAATTTTCAAAACTCACATACTGGAGCCTGTAATGTCTCAAACAAATAAAACAATTGCTATTACAGGGGGAGCCGGTTTTATCGGCTCTCATCTTGTAAGGTTGTTTGTAAACAAATATCCCCGATACAGGGTGGTGAACATCGACGTGCTCACCTATGCAGGCAACCTGAACAACCTGAAGGATATAGAGAGTAAAGAGAATTATATTTTTGAACATGCCGACATCTGTGACGAACAGAAAATAGACCAACTTTTTTCCGCTTATCATTTTGACGCCATCATACACCTGGCAGCCGAAAGCCATGTAGACAGATCTATTATGGATCCGCTGGCATTTGTGCGCACCAATGTGCTGGGTACCGGCGTACTGTTAAATACCGCCAGGAAATACTGGACGGATTCCTCGCAAACATTGTTCTACCATGTATCTACCGACGAGGTATATGGCTCCCTCGGAGAAACCGGCTTTTTTACGGAAACTACGCCCTATGATCCCAGATCACCGTATTCCGCCTCAAAAGCGGCTTCAGACCATTTGGTAATGGCATATTATCATACCTATGACCTGCCGGTGGTATTATCCAATTGCTCCAATAATTACGGCTCTTATCATTTCCCCGAGAAACTGATCCCGCTGATGATCAATAATATACTTCAAAACAAACCGCTTCCGGTGTATGGAAAAGGGGAAAATATACGGGACTGGTTATGGGTAGAAGATCATGTAAAGGCTATTGATACGATCTTTCACCAGGGAAAAACCGGTGAAAAATACAATATCGGCGGGTTCAATGAATGGAAGAATATCGACCTGGTAAAGCTGTTGTGTCGTATTATGGACAAAAAGCTGCAGCGTGAACCGGGTACATCTGAAAAGTTGATCACTTACGTGAAAGACAGGGCCGGCCACGACCTGCGCTATGCCATTGATGCCACAAAGCTCAATAAAGAACTGGGATGGTCTCCTTCCCTTCAGTTTGAAGAAGGACTGGAGAAAACAGTGGATTGGTACCTGCAAAACCAGGATTGGGTAAAGGATGTCACATCCGGGCACTATCAGCAATATTATAACGAACAGTATAATAAGCGATAGGATTTCTCTACCTTCATGCGCAAGCATCAACTTAATCCCATGCCATTTATAGAAACAGGTATCCCCGACTTATTGATTTTTCAACCCCAGGTATTTGAAGACGCCCGCGGTTACTTTTTTGAAAGCTATAATAAAAACGTTTTCCTGTCGCAGGGACTGGATCATAACTGGTTGCAGGATAATCAATCCTCCTCTTCATTTGGTGTTATCAGGGGACTGCATTTCCAGGTTCCACCGAAAGCGCAAACCAAACTTGTAAGGGTACTGGAAGGTTCTATTTGCGATGTGGCGATAGATATCAGGAAAGGCTCCCCGGCTTATGGGAGGGCATATACTATAGAATTGAGCGCGGAGAACAAATTGCAGTTGCTGATCCCAAAAGGCTTTGCCCACGGGTTTTCCGTGATCAGCGAGAGAGCCGTTGTATTATATAAATGTGATACCACCTATGACAAATCGCTTGAAAGAGGGATATTGTATAATGATCCCCAACTGAATATCAACTGGAACATTCCTGAAAACAAAATAATTCTCTCCGAGAAAGATAAAGTGAATCCTTTACTGGCGGATTTCGAAAGTCCTTTTATTTTTGAGAAAGCTTAGGAATACATGTCGAAGCCGCTTATCATCGTTACCGGGGCTAATGGTCAATTGGGGTTGACAATAAAAGATATATCGGAAGAATATCCGGGCTACCGGTTCCGATTTCTTTCCAGGGAAGAATTGCCGGTAGACCAGCCGGAAGTGATCAGGTATGTTTTCGGAGAATTGAGTCCTTCTTTTTGTATCAACTGCGCGGCATATACCGCTGTAGATCTTGCCGAAACCAACCGGGAAGCGGCTTTTAGAATTAACGCGGAGGCCGTAGGGCGCCTGGCCGCGGTATGCAAAAGCACGGGCGCCGGCTTCATACACATCTCTACCGATTATGTTTTTAACGGTGAAAGCAGTATTCCATATACAACGGAAGATACCACAGACCCGGTCAATACATATGGCGCATCCAAGGCCCGGGGAGAACAGCTTGCACTGGAAAATAACCCGGGTTCGATCATCATCCGTACGTCTTGGGTGTATAGCCGGCATGGTAAAAACTTTGTAAAGACCATGCTGCACCTGATGACCACCCGGGATGAAATTAAAGTAGTGGCAGACCAGACCGGCGCTCCCACCTACGCCGGAGACCTGGCAGGCGTTATCATGAAAATAATAACGCAGGGAGCAGACAAACCCGGCATTTATCATTACAGCAACAAAGGCAGTATTACCTGGTATGAATTTGCCAAAGCTATACGCGAAATAGCTGGTAAGCAATGCAGGGTACAGCCCATCCCTTCTTCAGATTTCTCTACACCTGCCAAACGCCCGGCATTTTCATTGCTGGATACCGGCAAAATTGAAAACGCCTATGGTATTGTTATACCCGACTGGCGCAGCAGTCTTGAAAAATGTATTAAGGAACTGACCTGAAAAGATACAGGTTGCAGGTTGCAAGTAGAGCTCCCTGTTGGTTTTGTGACTTGCAAATAATCCTTCACCTGGTGCCCCAGCGGGACGCATAACCCTCTTTGTTATATTTCTACAAACCTCCCATCCCTACGGGGCGGTATGAGGTCTTTCCACTGTGCACTTGAGACTTGCATCTTATAACTTGTGTCTACCCACTTACTACTTATCACTTTCGTCCTGCAACTCAAACTTCCCTTCCCATAAACGGATCCGTAATACCCGCTTTTCCTGTTTCCACATGGCCCGCGTATCTTTTCTCAAAATTTGCGACACCTTTCACTTTCACACTGAGGTCATACCATCCGCTGCTGGCAGCGAGGTTTACGGGAATAGTGAGAACAGCTCCCGCATTCACGGTTTTTGTAACCGGTTTTGCCTTATAGGCATTGTCCGTTATTTCCAGTGTTATTTTTTGTTTTGCGTTGTTCTTTACTTTTAATTCAAGGTTGCCGGTTGGCTGCTTTTTACCTTCATAACCACAGGCTACCTCCAGTAACGGATCCTTTACAGAACCGATAAACTCCCGGTAAAATCCATTGGGTCCATTTACGCGCAAATGATAGTTACCCTCAATATTCCATTCGTCTGTTAACGCGTCTCCCGCTGCTACGGCGTAGTTTCGCGGCGCCAGGTCAGTACCTGGCGTAAATACAATAAACGGGCTGCCTGTCGCTTTTTCACCAAAGGCATCCTTCCTGGCTTCAAATTTTATCTTAAACGTCTTTCCGTCATCGCTGGTTTTACCATCCACATACAATTCATAGGGAATCGCGCAGGCAGGCCTGGTTCCCTTTTCCTGCTCCGGAACAAAGGGAGAGTCATAGAAATTTTTGTTGATCTGTGATATTTCCGCGGCATTCAGCTTTTTGAACCCGGATGGCAGATCCTTGAACTGTGCCTTATGGATCGTTTCCAGGTAAGAAATCCTGTCTACAGGCGTTGGCGCTTCAATTTTTTCCCCGTTATAAGGGCGGAATACAGAAGTGAAATCGCCGCATACGGTCCGGCGCCAGGTGGTCATTTCTTCAGAAATGATTTTCTTTTTGGTTTTATGATAAAGAAAGTGCTCAAGAAACTGTATAGGCGAACTAAGGTCGAATACTTCTGAATTCACCCATCCTCCCCTGCTCCAGGGAGAAGCAATAACGAGAGGTACCCTGAAGCCCAAACCTATAGGGCCTTCCCTGTCGCTACCGGAGGGTTGTTTATCTTTTATCCACTGCTGGCTCTTGTTCAGGTATTCGGTATGGGTGGCTATGCCTTCAGACACCTTTCCACTGTTGGGTTTATAGGGATCCGGGGGTACAAAGGGGGGCACATGATCAAAATATCCATCGTTTTCATCATAATTCAGTATAAAGACCGTTTTTTTCCACACTTCGGGATTTTGTGTCAGAATATCTATCACCTCACTCAGGTACCAGGCGCCATACCAGGGAGAGCCGGGGTGATCAGAAAGTTTTCCGGGAGCAATTACCCAGGAAACAGTTGGAAGCTTTCCATTTTTTACGTCTTCCCTGAACTGATGCAGCAGGTCTCCTTTAGGGATCTGCATGCTTCTTTTTATGCCGTTATCCTCGTAGTGAATGGTAGTAAGACTGCGATAATCCGGGTCTTTCCGGTTATCGCTGAAAGCTTTTGCATGGAGGGTTTTATGCCAGTCAGAAAGCTTCTCGTAGTTCTCAATATTATATTTATCGATACCGCCTTTCACATATTCGTAACCGTCCCGCGTTTGCTTCAGTTGCCGCTCTACCTGCGGCCTCGATCCATCCCCCGCAGGCAGCGACGCCAGCTTATCCTCCAGTTCCTTGATCCTGCCCGGCAACAGGTGGATCGCTTTTTGCAGAAACTTCATATGGCTGTGAGAAAATCTTACATTATACTGTGTAAACCACTCCAGGGGATTGTTCGTAAAATTAGCCAGCCAGCCGTCTTCCTCTCCTTCGAACCCCGTTGAAACACTCAGTTCATTTTGATAGACCTGCCAGGATACCCCGTTTTCTTCCAGGTATTCCGGGTAAGTTTTCCAGGAAGCATCCCTGCCATAAGAAACATCGGAGTTGTACACATTTGCTTTAACATTGGGATCATGTTTTTCGCGGATGGTACCGGTCCAGAAATACAGTCGATTAGGCGTAGTACCGGTTAAAGATGAACAAAAATGCTGGTCGCAAACGGTAAATGCGTCTGCCAGCGCATAGTAAAACGGAATATCTTCCCTTCCGAAATATCCCATGGTCAGCGGCATCCCCTCACATTCTTTGCGACCGGATTTTTTGGCGTCCAACCACCGGTCATTTTTTCCTTCATTGCGGGCGTCCGTCATATCGCTCCAACTGTGCGGGAGCGAACCCAGCCAGGTGATCTTACTGTCTTTCAGATCCAGCTTAAAAGGCGCGTAGGTTTCACCCGCCGCATTGGTTTGCGCCCAAATCTTGTTGCCGTTGGGTAGTGAAATGGCACGGGGATCATTAAATCCGCGAACGCCCTGCAGGGTACCGTAACTGTGATCAAACGACCTGTTTTCCTGCATCAGAAATACAATGTGTTCTGCATCCAGGTAGGTGGTACCCGGCGCGGGATTGATTGCAAAAGCCTTTTGAATAGAGGCGGGAAGAGTACTGAAAACACCCGCGCCACCAGACAATAATGCTGCCTTTTTAATAAATTCTCTCCTGTTATCCATATTAGAAGTGGGTTTAGAATTAAGGATGGTAAATGTAACGATTAAATCAATTTGTTCGGCATGAAGTTAGCATGAATAACGACTGTTTTACTTCCATAAAAGGTTCTTTTGCTGAAGAGCGCTCTACGTCGTAAACTTGCAATTTTTAGGATTATGTTTAGAAGAATTTTTTTGACCGGTATATTTTTTTGGGGGGGATGCTACCTGTTTGCCCAATCTGACAGATTAGGTTCCTGGAGTTCTGTTAATACCCGCGTCGGTATTGTAAAAAACTGGGAAGTGTTTAATGAACTGCAGCTTCGTTCCCAGTCGTTCTATAGCGATTTTTTCTACTACGAGGTAAAAGGAGGGGTCGCCTACAAGCTTAACAAAAATTTTCAGTTTCTCGTGGGTACAGGTAAGTACATTACCCATTCAATTGCTGAAGATGGCAGCTTTAACAAGCCGGTAACTTCCGATGAAACCCGGCTATGGCAACAGTTGACGATGAATCATTACCTGGAAAGGATCAAATTTGAACACCGTTACCGGGTTGAGCAACGGTGGATATCTACGGGATACCAAAACCGTTTCAGGTATCGGTTGAACGTTTTTGTTCCACTCAATAAACCTTCTATCGAAAAAGGGACGGTATATTTTTCTGCTTTTAATGAAATATTTTTAACCAACAAAGCCGATTATTTTTCCCGCAACCGCGCTTTTGGCGGGGTAGGCTACCAGTTCAATAAAATGCTGGGCATCCTGCCGGGTTATGTTTACCAGTTTGACTTTGACAATAAGAATGATACGGGACACGGTAAACATTTTTTTCAGCTCAATTTTTTGATAAACATAGATGATATAGAAGAGACCGCGAGGGGTATACCTTCCATCATGGACTGATCAGTCTTTGTATATTTTGATCTCCGGTTTTCCCTTTTCATCAATATAGCCCCTGTACATACCTTCGGTGTTAAAAGGCATGACAATGTTGCCGTGGCTGTCTACCGCTATTAGGCCTCCGTCTCCACCCAGCGCAGGCAGGCGGCGGAGTATCATCTCTTCTGCCGCTTCTTTCAGGGTTATCTTACCAAACTCCATCATATCACTTACGGTTTTAGCCATTACCAGGCGGATAAAGTACTCACCCCAGCCGGTGCAACTCACCGCGCAGGTAGCGTTGTCAGCATAGGTGCCTGCTCCTATAATGGGCGAATCTCCTACCCTGCCGTACCGCTTATTCGTCATTCCGCCGGTGCTGGTGGCCGCGGCAAGACTGCCATTTTTGTCCAGCGCTACAGCACCCACCGTACCAAATTTTGAGTCTGTATTTTTAAAATGAAAGCTGCCGTCTTTTTTATCAGCATGGTCCAGCTCTGTTTTCAGGGAGTCTTCCGCCTTGATCTTTTGCAGCGCTCGATACCGGTCTTCAGTAAAAAAATAAGACGGGTCCACTATTTCCAGTCCCTGCTCAGCGGCAAACCTGTCAGCGCCTGCTCCCGACATCATCACATGGCTGCTTTTTTCCATTACCCGCCTTGCCGCACTCACAGGATTTTTTACCGTTGTAACGCCCGCTACCGCTCCCGCGGAACGGCTCTTTCCATCCATAACGGAAGCATCCAACTCATTTCGGCCTTCATTAGTAAAAACAGCCCCTCTGCCGGCATTGAACAACGCGTTATCTTCCAGTACTTTTACCGCGGCTTCCACCGCGTCGAGCGCTGAGCCTCCTTGTTCCAGTATTGTGTACCCCGCTTCCAGAGCGGATTTCAGCCCTGCATTGTATTGTTTTTCCCTTTCCGTGGTCATCTTGCTTTTCAGAATTGTGCCGGCGCCGCCATGTACCACCAGAACGAAGTCTCTTTTCTGCTGCGCCTGCACTGCAGCCGCCAACAGGCATAACATTGTTAAAAACAGGTATTTCATACTATAATTTATAAGAAAATAACAATTTATGAGTTTTTACATTGTCGTAAACTATTGAGCTTTGTTAACCGGTTAAAAAATGTAAATTTCGGGACCGGCGGCTGCCCAAAATTGAATATTATAACTATGGTTTACTTATTTTTACATATTAATTGCCCATCCTGAAAACTGCATTTAAAATAATAAGAGTAGTACTGCTGTCTTTGTTATTTTTCATTGTATTGACGGCAATTTTAATCAGTACTCCCCCGGTACAAACCTGGCTGGTTAAATCGGTGTCTTCCTATCTCTCCGAAGACCTGGGTACTACAATTACCGTAAAGAAAGTTAGTTTTTCCCTGGTGAATCGCATGAACCTGGAAGGAGTATATGTTTCTGACAAGGCGCAGGATACTCTGATATACGCCGACCGCATCAGCGTAAATATCTCCAATTTCTTTTTTCTGCGTGAAAAAGCCGAAGTTAAAAATGTGGCAATGGACGGAGTGACCGTAAACCTCAACCGCACCGATCCGGAATGGAACTATCATTTCCTGTCCGATTATTTTTCCTCTTCGGGCGGCACGGGAAAAAAGCCCAGGACTTCTTATTACCTTAAAAGAGTGCTGTTGCGGAATGTGCGGGTGCAGCAAACAGATGAATGGAGGGGGCAGGACTTGTCGGTATCCTTTAAGGAGCTCAGCCTGCTTGCCGATAGCATTAGTTTCTCCGATAAATACGCCCGGATCGAAAAGATAAATATAGAGGAACCCCTGATCCGTATTTATGACTATCCCGCCCGGCGCCCCAAACCGGCGAGCAGCTTTTCCAAAGATACTTCTGCATTCAACGATGCCGGATGGTTGTTAAACATAAAGGAACTGGCTATCAGCAACGGGGCTTTTAAAGGCGACAAACTGGTAGCCCGTCCGGTCTACGATTATTTTGACGACTCCAATATTCATTTTTTTGCTATCAATGGCAAAGTAGACAATGTCATGCTCTTGCAGGATACACTCACGGCGGACCTGAGCCTCGCGACAAAAGAACGCTCGGGATTTGTAGTCAACCGGCTTACCTCTAAATTCCGGATGGAACCCGGCGCCATGATATTTGATTCACTGGCTATCAAAACACCCAACAGTACGCTGGGCGATTACTATGCCATGCATTACGAGGATTTTAACCGGGACATGCTACGATACATCAGTAATGTAACCATGAAGGGCAGGCTCGTGAACAGCAGGGTTCACAGCAAGGACATAGCCTATTTTGCTCCGGAATTAAAAACCTGGAATAAACTGATCACCGTGGATGGATCGGTATCCGGCACCGTAGACAATTTTAGTTCAAAAAACTTTGTAATTAAGTCGGATGATAATACCAGGCTGACCGGGAACATCAGTATAAAAGGGCTTCCGAAAATAGACTCTACCTATATCGATTTCAGGTCGAATGACCTGCAAACCTCTTATGCGGACCTGTCCAGGTTGTTCCCCGAACTGAAGCAGGTGGATGAGCCCAACCTGGAAGAGTTGAAAAGTATCGGCTTCAGGGGAAACTTTACAGGCTACCTGAAGAACTTTGTCACCAAAGGAACCATAGAGACAAATCTTGGTGTAATAACCACGGATATCAATATGAAGCTATCCTCACAAAATGTGGCAACTTATTCCGGGAACATCAACATGCAGGACTTTCAGGTGGGGAAGTTTATGCGTGTAAATAAACTGGGAGAAATTTCCTTTGACGGAAAAATAGAAGGAACCGGATTTAGCAGCCAGACTATGGATGCGCAACTGGAAGGCTCTTTTTCAAAGCTGGAATACAACCGGTACAGTTATCAGAACATCTCGGTAAATGGCAGAGCGACAAAAAAGCTGTTCAGTGGAAATGTTACACTGTCTGACCCCAATGCCATCGCCACCCTGGATGGAGAAATAGACTTCAACGGGCAAAAGCCGGTATTTAACTTTTTTGCAGACATTCAACGGAGCAATCTCAGGACCCTGGGTTTTGCAAAAGAGGATATAAAAGTGATAGGAAAGTTCGATATGAACTTTGTGGGTAATGATATTGACAACTTTTTGGGGTCCGTCTACCTGTTTGATGTAGCCGTTACCCGGGATTATGATACCTACGTATTCGATACGCTCACGCTGAGCTCGCAGGAAATGGACGGGCAGAAGATCCTTACTTTAAGAAATACGGAAGCATCTGCTTTTTTGGTAGGAGATTTTAAGATCAAAGAATTGCCTGATGCGGTAAAAGGGTTCCTGAATAAATATTACCCCGCGTATATTTCACCGCCTGAACACAAAATTGCCGGGCAGAATTTCCTTTTCCAGCTCGATGTAAAAAATATCGATCAGTACCTGCCGCTCATCAACTCCTCTTTAAAAGGGTTTAATAACAGCACGATAGTAGGCTCGTTAAACTCAGGCACCAACCTGATGGCCATCAGTGCAATGATCCCCCACGCTTCTTATAAAAATATCAGCGTAAGTGATTTCAGACTTACAGGACTGGGCAATATGGATGCCCTGAAACTGACAGGTGTTATAGGCAACACCACCATCAACGACAGCCTGCAGTTTCCGTCAAGTACTATATCCATTGCTTCCAGCAATAATGTTTCGCAACTTAATATCAGCACCTCGGCCAATCAAACGATCAATGAAGCCAGGCTGTCTGCCCAGATCACCAACCTTACAGACGGAGTGAAGATACATTTTGACCCCAGCAGTATCGTGCTAAATAACAAAACATGGAGGATCAACGATGGCGGAGAAATCACACTTAGCCGCTCCTATATTGATGCGCATAACATAAAATTTACCAATGGTGAACAGGAGCTATCGGTGGTGAGCAGGCCTTCGGAAGTAGGAAAATGGGATGATATCATCATTGATATGAAGAAGCTGAATATGGGCGATTTTCTGCCTTTTATTCTGAACGAACCGAGAATGGAAGGAATGGTAACCGGGAATGTCATTATTGAAGACGCTTTTCAAAATATGCATATTTCCGCTACGGTCAAAGTTGACCAGTTTCGCCTGGAAAATGACTCAATAGGACAGGTTGAAATTACCGGCGCCTGGGACGATCAAAACAAGAGGGCCATTTACGAGGTGGTGTCTGACAATAGAAATTACCAGTTCAGCATTGCTGGCACTTATGAGATAGTGGACTCAGTTACCCAGCGGATCAATACGCATGTAAACCTGGATCATACGGATATTCATTTCCTGGAGCAGTACCTGAATGTGGTGTTTGGCGATGTGAAAGGTTATGCCAGTGGCAACCTTACCATCAGTGGCGATGCTTTGTCTCCTGACTATACCGGTGCCGTTAAGCTGACAAATGGCGGACTGAGGGTATTATATACGCAATGTACTTATGAGTTTGATGAAGCGTTGGTAACCTTCACCCCCGGTAATATTAACTTCGGAACGGTTATCCTGAAAGACACTCTCCATAAGCATAACAGATCGGTTCCCAATACGGCAGTACTGACGGGGAATCTACGCCACACTAATTTCAGGGATTTTGAGTACGATTTTACCATCAATACCAACCGTTTGCTGGTGCTCAACACCACCCGCTCCGACAACAGCACGTTTTACGGAAACGCGATCGGCAAGGTTAATTTCAGGCTCCGGGGGCCGGATAATGAAATGAGAATGACCATTACGGGGCAACCGGTGGACAGCTCTCATATTTTCATTACGTCTTCGTCGGCTAAGGAAAGTGCCAATGCAGACTATATCATCTGGAAACAATATGGCCGGGAAATGAATTTTGACTCGCTGGGCAAGGTTTCTTCAGACCTGAATGTAGACCTTAACCTCACCGCTAACAGTTATGCAAAATTGTACATGGTGCTGGATGAGATAACCGGCGACATCATAGAAGCCACGGGTTCAGGAAATCTCCGGATGAATGTGGGCACTAATGCGCCTTTCTCTATGAATGGGAGGTATAATATTGAAAAAGGGTTTTATCGCTTCAGTTTCCAGGAAATATTCAAAAAACCGTTTGTACTGCTGCCTAATGCAGGAAGTTTTATCCGCTGGGACGGCGATCCGTATGAGGCGGAAATTAACCTGAAAACCAAGTATGCGGCCAGTGACGTTAAACTCAGCTCGCTCTATGCCGAGCTGCGGCAAAGCACCGACCCGGAGGTTAGCCGGTTAAGAAGCGCCAGAACGGATGTGGATGTACTTTGTACACTGACGGGCTCCCTGCTGAAACCGGATATCTTGTTCGAAATAGCTTTACCTCCCAACAGTGATGTAAGAAACAGTCAGCGGTTGCTGGGAGACCTTCAAAGAGTAAATTCCGATGATAACGAAAAAAACAAACAGGTTGCCTACCTGATTGTTTTCAGGAGCTTTGCACCCATCGGTCAGTATAACGTGCAGCAAACAGACGCCGCTACTTTTGCTTTCAATACCATCTCGGAATATATTTCAGGTTATTTGAGCAGTTCCCTGAAAACACTGTTGTACGGCATCTTCAAGGATCCGGACCTGAGCGTAAATTTTAGCTACACCCGCGCTTCGATAGATCCTACCGGTACCGGCGCCGGCATCGGCAACACGGTTAACCTTACCCGGGACAATATCAGCTTCCAGTTCATCAAATCGCTGCTCAATGATAAACTTACCATCACTTTCGGAAGTGACTTTAATTTTGTGAGCAGCGGCACACAAACAGCGCTTACCGGCCAGAACTCCAGTTTCCTGTTTTTGCCCGATATTACCGCAGAGTATAAAATCACGGCCGACGGAAAATTCAGGGTCAGCTTTTTCTATCGCAGCAACTTCGACGCCCTTTCCACTACGGGAAAAAGGAACCGGGCCGGCGGAAGCATTTCTTTCAGGACAGAATTTGATCCCGAGTCCCTGAAGAGAAAAAAAGAAATAATGATGCGAAAGGAAGAAGACGATGATGAAGCCAAAGATTCAAGCTCCGCTTCCGTAGGAAGGCTCGATAACTGATCACTGCAAACCGGGAGCAACTATTTTCGTCTTTTACAGAAATTGAATTTCTACTTCTTCTTTAGGAAGTTGCTCAGCGGGTTTTTTTGCAGGCTGTTTCCTGGTAAACGCAATGGCAAAGGAGCCCAAAATGGTAGCAACAATTACGGAGAGATGAAAAATCAGGAAGTTATCACTCACAATGGTTTTGTTGGGAAATATGTAGGAAAACAAAAAAGTAATAACAGAGACGCTATATTCAAAAAGAAGCGCACAGTATAGCATTAGCCTTGAGCTCCCGAAAAGCTGCTTATTGGTTGAGCTTAAAAAATACACCACAATACCTGTCAGGGACAGAACCACCAGGGAAACACCCGAACCGACTACAGCCGTAATCGCCTCATCGAAGCCCCTGATGGCCAGTCCGGATACGGTAAGAATAATAAATGCCAGCAGGATATACTTTAATATTCTTCGAAGCTTCTCGATGGTAAGAGTATAATACAAAAGAAATAACATGATCAGCACATCCGCGATATTAAACAGGTCAGATACAAAACGACTTAACTCTTTGTCTCTGAACAGGTTTAAAAGAAACAGAAGATTCACAAGCCCCCCGAACACCCAGTAGTATGCAAACCACGAGAAGAAAGGATGTTTAAGCTTCTTCTTGTATAGCAGCACGCAAAATGGAAGAAAGAAAAAAGCGGCTGCTATAAAAGTGATAAGATTATATATGATAATATTTTCCTTCAATTTGACACTGATTGTTATTTAAGCGGAATTTAGCCTGCATTTATTGTAGTAAAAACAGATTTTGCGCAGTTTTACCCGAAAAAAAAGTCAGGGAAAATACGCTTCATCTGGAAAGCCAGACTGATAATCAATAATATATAGCTATTTAAGCACATCACTGAATTAAATCAGCCATGCAGCAGATTTGCTACCCCAAAAGCTAGCGGTATTTGTCCAGCATCCCTTCCAGGATCAATACGCCCTCCGTAGCCGTTTTTTCAATGCTGACCACATTCCCGGAAGAAGATGAATAGGGTATCTTTTTGTCAACAATAAATTTAGGGATGCTTTCCCGCGTATAATTAACCAGCCCGGCGGCAGGATAGACCACAAGAGAAGTGCCGATCACGGCAAAAATAGCAGCGGTTTGCACAATACCGATAGCAGTTTCTATCATCGGTACGGCTTCTCCAAACCAAACGATGTGAGGACGCAACTGGGCGCCGTCTTCCGCCTTGTCGCCCATGTTGATATCATCCCGGATATCATATACAAGACGCTCATTTCTTTCGCTTCGCATCTTAAGAATTTCACCGTGAAGGTGCAATACTTTGGTAGAGCCAGCCCTTTCATGCAGGTCGTCTATATTCTGGGTAATGATGTGTACGTCAAAATTTTCTTCCAGTTCGGCCAGCTTTTTGTGTGCGGTGTTGGGGGCGGCTTCCAGCACATTTTTACGCCGCATATTATAGAATCGTAAAACCAACTCCGGATTTTTTTCCCAGGCGCCGGGAGTTGCCACTTCTTCTATATCATATCCTTCCCATAATCCGTCGCTATCCCGGAAAGTTTGTAAACCGCTTTCGGCACTGATACCCGCCCCTGTAAGTACTATCAGTTTTTTTTTCGTTGCCATATCGTTCTTATAAGTCCCGTAAATTACCAATTGTATTTTATCCGGAAAAAAGTCCGTGAAATAACCTGTGGTTTCAATTGTGGAATACCGTGTATTGTCAACTGACTAATATCATACTTTAAAACAGCATTTATCAAGTTGGAATGTATTTCCGATATTCTATCTTTGCAGCGTATGTTTTATTTGCAGAAACATATTGCGATCACGCTAATGGCCCTGGTACTGTTGAAAATGGTATCCGGTCCGCTCACCTTTTTACAATATCAGCTCAATAAATCATATGTAGCCGCTAACCTGTGTGAAAACCGCTACCGGCCTCAACTGCAGTGTGAGGGTAAATGTTTGCTGATGAAGAAGCTGGAAAAACAGCATGATACTGACACACAGGAGAAGAACAGTTCCGTTATCATCGTAGCCGAATATTTTATCAATACAGATATGCTCCCTGCTGCCTTTATGTGTACGGCGGCAACAGGTAATCATTTTACTTACTATACACTTGATTATACCCCTGAGTACTACCACGTAATATTTCATCCCCCGGCATAGCCTGTTAGAACGCCCCTGCATTTTTCTTCTTTAATATTTTTTACACTATCAGTGTGCCAAAGAGATTCCTTTTGTGCGGAACAGGCCCTTGTTGTGCTATTACGTATAAAAAACAGGACTTATACAACTGAACTGTATGTAAATATTATTGCAGGACGGGAAAGACCTGGCCGTTCCCGGTATGCTAAAAAAATGCAGCGTGTGATGCCGAAAAATAGACTGCCGCATTTTGCAGGCGTCTGCAGGTATCAATCAGCCGGTCAACCCGGAATCTAAAAACAGCATTGTAAATCATATAAAATTTAATACTATCATGAATAAAATTTGGTTACTACTGGTTATAATCGGTATGGCGACCGCCTGTAAAAAAGAAGAGAGCGGACCCATAGACAGTGATGAGCTGGCTTCTCTTTCCGTGGAATTTGATAATATCGTAGGACCGCAGAACCTTCAGTTGAATACCGGGTCCTATACAAACGCAAAAGGAGAAACGTTTTCTGTTTCCATCCTGCAGTATTTTATCAGTAATATTAAAGTTACCCGGACCAATGGTACGGAGTATGTTGTTCCGCAGGATAGCAGCTATTTCCTGATCAGGGAAAGTGACCCCAATAGCCGTTTCGCGAAAGTAAAAGTACCGGTTGGCGATTATTCCGGGCTGGAGTTCGTGCTCGGAGTGGATAGTCTTCGTTCCACTATGGACATTTCAGACAGGAAAGGCGTACTGGACCCTGCAGGAGGAATGGAAGACGGTATGTACTGGGGATGGAACAGCGGGTATATATTCTTTAAGATGGAGGGTGTGTCGCCGCAAGCGCCTGTTGACCCCAGCGGACAAAACAAGTTCCGTTACCATATAGGAGGGTTTGGAGGTTATAGCGCCCCCACCATCAACAACATTAAAACATTTTCAATTGATCTGAAACACGGTGGCGTGGCAAAGGTGAGAACAGACAGGGAGAGCAATATACACCTGATGGTAGATGTGCAGAAGGTGTTCAACGGCAGTCACCAGGTAAGTATTGCGGAAAACCCTACTGTGATGTTCAGTGCCTATAGCGTGAACATCGCCAATAATTTCGAGGGCATGTTCCATCACCACCATACTGAAAATTAGTAAGGATGGATACAAAACTATTAATAGCTTTTATCCTGTTGACCGGTCTGCTCGCCTGCTCAAAAGAACTGATGGAGACCTTTAAAGGCTTTGAGCGACCTTCCAATTTTCCCAACCCGGAGTATCATTTTAATAACAATGAAATAACCAGGGCAAAGTTCGAGCTTGGAAGGAAATTGTTTTATGAGCCGCGTTTTTCAAGAGATAATACCATCAGTTGCGGTACCTGCCATATCCAGTCGGCCGGGTTTACGCATCATGGACACGATGTAAGCCACGGAATTGATGACCTTTTGGGAAAAAGAAACTCCCCTCCCATTATGAATCTTGCCTGGCGCAAGGATTTCTTTTGGGACGGTGGTGTTTTTGACATGGACCTGCAGCCTGTAGTGCCCATTATGAACCCGGTAGAAATGGATGAAACAATACCCAATGTCATAAGGAAGCTGGAAGAACACCCGGAATACCCGTCGTTGTTCAACGAGGCTTTTGGCAGTCCCGGCATCGACACCGAACGTATTATGAAAGCATTTTCGCAGTTCATGGCGATGGTGATCAGCAGTAATTCCAAATATGATAAAGTAATGAGAAATGAAGGAGCAAAGTTTACTGACGAAGAGGAAAAGGGATACAGGCTGTTTCAGCAACATTGCGGCAGTTGCCATAAAGAACCCTTGTTTACAGATGAATCGTTCCGGAATAACGGAATAGGTATCGGTTACAACAATGACCAGGGAAGGTATGAGGTCACGCTGAATGAAAAGGACATGTACACTTTTAAAGTTCCCAGCCTGCGTAACCTCAGTTATACGTCTCCTTATATGCATGACGGCAGGTTCATCAAACTGGATGCCGTACTGGATCATTACGCGGAGAGCATCCGGGATACCCCGAACCTTGACCCGCTGCTCCGGGGGAACCTGCCGCTTTCGCCGGAGGACAAACTGTTTATATTAGCCTTTTTGAAAACCCTGGATGATCCGGGTTTTGTGACGGATAAAAGATTTGCGGAACAATAAAGAGCCGCCACTTATGAAAACACCCGTTATGACTGTTGCTTTCCATTTAACAGGGAACCAAACAAATAAATCATGAAAAAAATAATTATTCTGTTAGTTGCTGTATTTTCCTTTTCGGGTACGATGGCCTGTGATATCTGCGGATGTGGTGTCGGGAGCTACTATGTCGGCATTCTTCCGGAATTCAGTAAAAAAATTATCGGGACACGCTACCGGTATAGTGCCCTTACCACACATGTTGGTCTGGGAGGCGCCACCTCTTATCTTACCACTCAGGAGAGGTTCCATACGGCTGAAGTATGGGGTGGTTGGACGATCGGGAAAAAATTCAGATTGATGGCGTACGTACCCGTTAGTTTTGTACAAAAAACAAACCAGGGTATTACCCACCGGAAAGAAGGCCTGGGTGATATGGGTGTACAGGGTTTCTACAGGGTATTTGACAACCGCCGAACCACGGAAAAGAACAAAATGCTGATACACACCCTGTGGATGGGAGCTGGTATCAAAGCCCCGACCGGCAAATACGATTCAAATGAAAAAGACGGCAATACCGGAACCGCCAATGTCTTTCAACTGGGGACCGGCAGTATTGATTTTACACTAAATGCCATGTATGACCTCAGGCTGCAGGATGCAGGTATCAATACCACGGCGAGTTATAAAATAAATACCCTCAACAAAGAGGATTATCGCTATGGAAATAAGCTGAGTTCCAGTTTGCAGTTGTATTATAAATTCAGGATCATGGACAGGGCGACTTTAGCTCCCAATATCGGGCTGGTAGCCGAAACCGCTGCCAAAGATATTTTTGAAGGATATGCCGAGGATATGTCCGGGGGTAATTTTTTGGCTGGTTCGCTTGGCACAGAGCTTGCTTTTAAGAATATTTCCCTGGGGGGAAATTTTCAGCTTCCTGTTTCCCAAAAACTTGCAGGAGGTTTTGTAAAAGCCGGTAACCGTGCCATGTTACACGTAGCGATTATTTTTTAGTCGGTCTATTCTGTTTCCCGGCCCAGGATAATTGAAAAGTTGACCGTTTGAACAGGAAGCCTTTCCATACCATTTGATGGCGTATAGGAGATCGTTCCTTTAATTATTTTCGGTTGACCATTACCGGTAGTAACCTGCTGAATAAAGTCAACCTGGTTTTCAAATAAATGGGCATTGGTATTTTCACCCAGTTCCCTTTTTTTAATGAGGGTACCTTCTTCCTTTATGCTACCCTTCAGCTTCAGGTTGTTGTCAGGCAATATTTTTATTTCGGTGGGGGCGCTTTTTTTGGAAGAAGATTGGGAATAAATATACCAGCCCTTGTCGATGGTAGCCTGCAAATGAATTTCGTAACTATTATCCGCCAGTTTCCTGGAATAGAAAGACCATTCTACCGGCTGCTGAGCCAGGCAGGGATAGGCAGTAAACAATCCTATTAATATGACGAGAAGCTTTTTCATGTCCGGACTATACAAATGCTTAATGTAATTTACTGAAAAAAAATCGATTTAATGCCCCAAAACCGGCTGATGAATACGGTTGCCCGGAATGGGGTCCGCCAGCATCGGGTCGGAAAGCAGGGTAGAATCAACGAGCGTATGCAGGAAGGAAATAAGGTATTTAATTTCAATTTTTTCCAGTGGTGTTCCATTCCTGATAAGCTCATGTGCCGAACTGTCTGATACAGAATAGGTTCTCCAGTGATCGATGGCGGTACTAAGCCCCCAAAAACGCCCATCGTGCATGTAGGGTTCGGTCCGGGTAATATTTCTCAGCGTGGGTGTTTTAAAGGCAAGTGAATCTCTGCTCTCTCCGGTGATGGTCATTCTCCCGAAATCATTCAAAAAAGTATCCAATGCTAATCCGATATTATGATATTTCAGGTCGGTGAACAGCGGTTCCGTATGACAGCTTGCACAACGTTGCTGAAAAATGCGGTACCCGTTCTCTTCCCATTCGGTAAACCTGTCCTGCTTTTTTAATACCCGATCGTACTTGCTGTCCGCAGAAACGATATAACCCGTAAACTGCGCCAAAGCATGCAACATTCGCTGGCTGGTTACCGCCGTATCCCCAAAGGCCTTTTTGAACATCACAGCATAAAACGGGTCATCCTGCAACATATTGATCGCCTTTTCTATTGTGGTTCCCATTTCGTTGTCGCCGGTTAGTGGAGACAATGGCTGCCATTCGATGTGATTGATGGCGCCGTCGGCGTGAAATTCCTTATGCCATGCCAGGTTAAAGAGCGGCGGTGCATTTCTCAGCGTAAACCTGTTGTCCACTCCATGACTGAATACATGTTCAAAATCGGAGAAGGCAGCAAATTGCTGATGACAGGAAGCGCAGGCTGTTTGTCCGTCAGACGATAACCTCCCATCATAAAAAAGCCGTTTACCCAGTTCAAATCCTTCTTTGGTAAGAGGGTTGTTTTTGTAATCATACACCGGCGGGGGAAAACCTTCGGGTATCCGCTGCTGTAAGGGGCTCACATGATCAGGTTTAAAAGAAAACGGTACTGCAACAAAAGCAAGGATTACCCCCATAACCGGTATGACCCTCCTGGTATTCATTTGTAGCTTACGGATTGAATGGAGAACATCTGCCTGTAATTATCAGCAAACTGCCGGGCAAGCGGGCCGGCGGCGGTGCAAGCCGGGTAATCCGAAATAGGAAGATCATGGGTTCCTTTAAACCAGTTGTTGGCATCCGCCCTGATCGTTATATATACGTCGCGCCCGGTAACGGCAAGCGCCTGCGGCAATACCAGCTTAACAGGATCTGTTACCTTATGCGCCCCCTCGTACCCTCCGATATGGTACTCAAACATACGATGTTGCAAAGCCGAGGCAGGTGACCGACCCTCAAACTTAGCCATAATATAACCGCTTCTCCAGGTCCAGAACATACCATTGAGCGGGTCCAGTGCCCCGGATTGGGCGCCACTCATATTCCTGCTACTGTCTACACCGGGAACGAAGGAAATTGTATGGCAGGTTATCCCCCTGGCAACAGGAAGCTCTGCTACATTGGCAAGGCTGTCATTTTCCTTTATTAAAAAATACAGGTCTTTAAACTCAATCTTTGTACGGTTGATGGTATCTGAAAGAACAATATTGCTGACATAGTACCGGAACCTGCTGACGGTAAATTCCTCCCCCCAGCCATTGACGAATGTTTTATCTGCTTCTATATCTTCGGCGCCCACCCCGTTTACAAAATTCAGAAAAACCCTGGTAACAGCTTCCTGGGCATGCAATGAGAAAGCACCGCTACAACTCATCGCCCCAATCATCAGGAAACTAACTAATCGCATGTGGCTTGTTCTTTGAATGGACAAAAGTTCGGTTCAGTAAAGTAAGTCCTTACAAAAATACCACTTTAATCAGGGAATTGAAACAAACGATAAAAACGGGCGCATAAAGCAATATTTGTCAAAAAAATGACTGAAACGATGCTTTGAGGTTCCTGTTGAAAAGAGAAGTAACTCCAGTGATCTATCATACAGGTGCAAGCCGGACAGGTATACCTGTCAAAATTATTTTTGCCCCGTGCAGGTGTTTTTTTTAAATTGCTTAACCAAATAAAATAACTGCTTTAATGAGATTGCTCTAATGCCCTACAACAGAGACCATATTGATACGTGGAGTGCTCTAAGAAACGGAGAGAAAAGATCTTTGCAGGATATTTATAACCAACACTATATAGGTTTATTAAATTTCGGTATCAAACTTACCAGGCAGCGGGATATTACACGGGACTGTATTTTTCAACTATTACTTCGCTTATGGGAGAATCATCAAAAACTTCCTGCCGTAGAAAACGTACGGTCATACCTGCTTACAAGCCTGCAGCGGGAGTTGATCGCGCATATTAAAACCAACAGAGTAAGGGAGATCAACAATCAGAAATGGGACCAGCTTTATCCTGGGCAGGAGTTATCCTATGAGGAATGCCTGATACAGACGCAACAAGGCGAAGAACTGAAAAACAGGATATCACAGGCATTGATGAAACTCTCAGCAAGAGAAAAAGAGCTGTTGCAATTAAAGTTTTTCGAGGACCTGGACTATGACACCATTGCCGGGAAATGTAATATTACCAAACGAACCGCCTACAATATAGTACATGGGGCTCTCAAAACACTTAAATCCACCCTGTCAGCCAAACAGGGTAAAAAACTACCGGAACCTGCGCTCATTCATCTTATTTTCCTGGTACTTTCAGGTATACAGTAACCTATCCTGATACCCGGTTAAATTTTTTGCTGCAAAAAAAATCATTTTTTAATAGTAAAAATGGCCGCTTCCTGCTTCCATAGCTAAAAGCGGTTATGAACTATGCCAATTTTGAGGTAGAAGACTTTGCACAGGATCCCTCCTTCCGGAACTATTGTTTAGGGACAAATGAAACCGACAGCGGCTTCTGGAGCCAATGGTGTACGGACAACCCGGACAAAAGACAGGAAGTTGAGCAGGCGAAACAACTGGTGTTGCTTTTAAGTGGCGGGCACAGCGAACTGCAACTTCAACAGGATAAAATACTTTTTCAATCCATTTCAAACCAATACACGGAAGAAGAGCCGGTCAATTATGCTGATGAGAATGATCAAATGGAAGTTCCCGTAAGGCATATCAACAGGATATGGTGGGTTGCCGCGTCCATTATAGTGCTGCTGGTTCCTTTATATCTATGGTATTTACAAAATGAACAAACCGAAATCAGTCCGTATGAACTGGCGAAAACAAGTAAGCCGGGCGAAAGAAAATCATTCCAGTTGCCGGATGGAAGCACTGTGAAGCTGAACGCCGGCAGCACTATCGATATAGATGCAGGTTTTAATACCCATAACAGGGAAGTTACGCTGCAGGGTGAGGCATTTTTTGACGTGACGCACGACAGCAGCAAACCTTTTATTATACATACCCATTCCATGGATATCCGCGTGTTGGGAACTGTTTTTAATGTAAAGGCTTACCCGGAAGATAAAATTACGGAAACCTCCCTGCTGGAAGGCGCTGTGGAGATCACCATGAAGAACGACAAAAGGGAAAAAATAATTCTTAAGCCCAACCAGAAAATCATCCTGCCGGTTATTGCTCCTGTTGAAAAACAGGAAACGCAGACAGCCGCAGTTGAACAGGCGCCTTTCGTTATAACCAGCCTGTCCTACAACAAAACAGACAGCTCGCTTACAGAAATTTCGTGGACCGAAAACCGCCTGGTGCTGAATGACAACAGCTTTGAAGAAGTGGCGGCAATACTGGAGCGATGGTACGATGTGGATATTGTTTTTAGAGACGATGCCGTGAAACAATTCAGGTACACCGCCACTTTTGACCAGAAAACCATTGACCAGGTGTTGAAAGCGCTGCAACTGTCGCGGCATTTTGAATACAGCAGGAACGGCGACGACATTATAATAAGTAACAAATGATTGAATAAATTAAAAAGGAGAAATGTTGACGCATTTCTCCCTTATTAAAGTTTTTGAGGTAATCCTTTTTTGAAAGCGGGTTTTACCTCATTGTAAACTAAAACTGGATAAAAATATGAAAAAAAAGCTAGAAAGCTGGCGGTTGAGCTATACCGCCACGCTTGCCAAAATTGTATTGCGTATGAAACTGACTGCCATCATTATTCTTGCATCCTGCCTGCAGGTAAGCGCAAGAGGATATTCGCAGGACGCAAAAGTGACTTTAAATCTGCAAAAAGTTCCAATCAGTTCAGTATTAAGGGCTATAGAGCGCAAAACAGACTATAAGTTTGTTTACTCCAACAATTTCTTTCCGGCAACTTTAACCGTGGATGTAGCGGTTAGAGACATACCTGTTTCCGTGGTATTGAACAAAATTTTGAAGAATACAGGGTTTACATTCAGCGAGTTGGATGGCGACCTTATCGTAATTACTTCAGCCGAGCATATTAACAAAATCCAGGCGATCGTAAAAGGCAGGGTGCGGGATGCTGCCGGGCTCCCCCTGGCAGGCGTAACCATTAGTGTAGAAAACAGCAGCATACAAACCGCCACAGACAACAGCGGTGCCTTTACCATCAACGTTCCGGAAAATGCAGTATTGCTCTTTACCGCTGTAGGATATGCCCCTGAAAGAATAGCCGTAGCGGGTAAAACTGAAATTGATGTGGTACTGACCGCTACAGCCAGGGGTATGGATGAAGTAGTGGTAATAGGTTACGGCCAACGCAAGAAAAAAGACCTTACCGGCGCCGTCTCTACGGTATCTTCTGAGGATATATCCAAAAGTACCGCCATGACCCCGGAACTGGCGCTTCAGGGAAATGCCACCGGTGTTTTTGTAGAGTCCGGTGGCGGAGAGCCGGGCGCAAGACCTACGGTAAGAATACGGGGTGTAAATACATTCGGTTATGCGGAACCGTTGTATGTGATCGATGGCGTACCTATCTATGAAGGTGGCGCCGGCGTAACTACCGGCGGTATCGGCGATATCCGTTCGCCTATCAATATCTTCTCTAAATTCAATCCCTCGGACATTGAATCGATTTCTGTGCTGAAGGATGCTTCTGCCGCTGCTATTTATGGTGTACGGGCTTCCAACGGCGTTATCCTGATAACCACCAAGCGGGGTAAAACCGGCAAGCCGAGAATTGAATTTTCCGGCTCATATGCCACCCAGAATATAGCTAAAACCATTCCACTGCTGAACACCCGCCAGTATATGGAACTGGCTAAAGAAATGTACAATGCCCGTCCTGACGCAGGGGTTTCTTTCGGTGAAAGATTTGGCCCCCTCTACGATGAAAGCAGTAGCCAGTACGTTGGAAACGGACCTACCTACGATTGGGTAGGAGAACTTAAAAATAAAAATGCACCTATAAAGGACTACAGTGCAAAAGTGTCCGGTGGCACTGAAAATTTCAACTACTATTTTTCTGCGGGATATCAAAAAACAGAAAGCCCTTTGAAAGGCAATAACCTGGAACGTTATTCTGTAGCAACCAATATCGATTCCCGGATCTCAAAGTATGTAAGGGCCGGATTGACCATCAGGCTGATCCAGCAGAAAGGTATGAACAATACCAGTGGCGACCTGAGTACAATGATGTCCACGATCCCTTTTCAGCCCATTTACGACCCCAATGGACCCTACGGGTTTGCACAGGCAGCCGGAGGTAGCTTTGTTCCCAACCCTGATTACGACCCGGGCTTACTCAATCCCGGCGCGCCATTCAATTTTGCTAGTGGGGATCCGGTTTTGCTATGGGGACAGCAAACGCGGTTCAACATATTCGCTTTTCAGCACCTGAGTGAAAGAGAATATGAAATGCATGATATAATAGGCAATGCTTTTGTGGAAGTAGAACCGATTACCGGGCTGCGGATCAAAGGATCGCTGGGTGGGGAATATTATTTCAACCTTAGAAAGGAATGGAGCAATTTTGACAGTTGGATGTTTTCACAAACTCCTACCAACCCCTACTCCAACCAGGACGGGCTGGCAAAAGGCCGTTATGGCGAACGCCAGGGCAGAACACATAACCTGAACAAAGAGCTAACGGTGAACTTCAACCGAAACCTTTTCAGGGACCATAATGTTGATATCCTCCTGGGAGCCCAGGAGCAGGTGGGGCAATGGTTCACAACCGACCTGAGCGGAAACGTAAACTATGCGGAAAGACAATTCAGGGCTATCGCCAATATCCCTCCCTTTACACAGGGTTTTGCCAACCTCCTGCAGGAAGACGCCCTGATAGGATATGTCGGCCGCCTGAGTTATAAATACATGGACAAATATTATGTGGACGGAACGCTGCGTTACGACGGGTCTTCCCGCCTGGCGCCTGGATATAAATGGGATAGCTTTGCTTCCTTCGCAGCAGCGTGGCGCATCTCCAGTGAGAATTTTTTCCCACATACCAGTTTTATCAACGACCTGAAAATCAGGGGAGGCTGGGGTAAACTGGGTAATTACCAGTCTGCCCGGTATTACGCATTTTTGTCCGGCGTTTCGCTCACGCCTGACTATTCATTTGGTTCCGGCAATGGCGACGGATACGGAACGCAGCTACAGGGAGCCGCTCTGCCCAATTTTGCGAACAATACACTTACCTGGGAAAAACTGCGAACAACAAGTATCGGCTTAGACGCGGTTTTGTTTGATAACAGGGTTACTTTCACGGCAGAGTATTACAATAAGACGACTTTTGATATTATCCAGTCGGTATCGCTTCCCCCCAACACCGGTATTGAAGTGCCTGCAGATCTGAATATCGGCCAGGTTAGAAATAAGGGATTTGAATTCCAGGTGGGTTACAATACACAATTCGGGCCGGTAGCATTTAACGCGGCGGCCAATTTCACAACAGTAAACAACAAGATAATAAAACTATATGGAGGTAACCCGCTGGGAAGCGAATCCGGCAGGATTGAGGAAGGGTATTCCATGTTTTACTTATGGGGCTATAAAACAGGTGGCGTTTTCCAGAACCAGGCTGAGATAGATGCCTGGCGGCAAAAATACTCCGATGTTTCAGTGGGTCAGTCGGCTACCGATCCCGGCACCGGTTATGTATATGTGCCGGGCGATATGTATTTCCAGGATGTATACGGTGATCCCAAAGATGCGTCAGAAAGATATAATCCTGAACCGGACGGTCTGATCAACAGTAACGACAGGACCTATCTCGGCAAAACCATTCCCGGGTACTATTATGGATTTAATGTGGGAGCCAACTATAAAGGGCTGGACCTGAGTATTTTTTTCCAGGGAGTTGGGGATGTACAAAAATACAACGGTATACGTTCCGGACTGGAGGCGATGAATGGCATTGCCAATCAATGGGCAACTACCCTTAACCGGTGGACCCCTCAGAACCCGTCTAAAACCATGCCACGGGCCGTGTTCGGCGATCCCGCTTCTTCGCTCAGGTTCTCTGACCGGTTTGTAGAAGACGCCTCCTATCTCAGGGTGAAGAACATTCAGTTGGGTTACTCACTGCCTAAACAATTGCTGAACAGTATTGGTTTTGTTCAAAATTTCAGGATGTATATAGGAGCTGTCAACCTGCTGACTTTTACAAAATATACGGGACTGGATCCTGAAAATGATCTTATTCCCCCTACTCGTCAGTTACAGGTTGGTATCAATGCTACTTTCTAAATGTTCTAAAATTTACAACAATGAAATCTATCATACAAATTATCATAATGCTGGTGCTGATATCAGCATGCAACAAGTCAAAGCTGGATTTATTACCACATGGTCCTACCGAACTTTCCTATTTCAGAGAAGAGGCGGATTTTACGAAGGCGATCATTGGTGTTTACGCCAAAATCAATGACGTTTACTGGTTCAGGGCCAGCGGCTGGAATTCTACTGTTCCTATTCTTATTTTAATGGGGGATGATGTAACCACCAATGAAGACGAAGATTTTGAAACCTTTGGACGGCTGCAGCCAAGCAACGGAAGGTTAACGGAGTTTTACAGGGTTTGGTACCAGTTGGTTTCAAGAGCTAATGTTGTATTGGAAAAGGTGGAACAGGAAGACGGAATATATAAAACACCCGATCTCAAAGAACATCACAAAGGAGAAGCGCTATTCCTCAGGGGATATGCTTTTTATATGCTCTGGAACTATTACGGAACAGCGCCTTTGTCCATCGTCAGGATCACCTCCTCCGATCAGTTTACGCCATCTGGCACTACAGGCACACAGTTGCTGGACCAGGCGATACTTGACTTTGAACAGGCTTCCGGCTTGTTGCCGGATAGCTGGAACGAAGCCAACAGGGGAAGAGTCACTAAAAATTCCGCCCGTGGTATGCTGGGCAAGTCTCTTGTGTTCAGGGCATCTGTCACCCAGGCAGCAGAAGACTATTCAAAAGCGATAACCGCTTTTAACGCGATCACGGGAGTTTCACTGGTACCCGATTTCGGGGACAATTTCGCGTTTGATACTGAAAATAATGCCGAGTCTCTTTTTGAATATCAATCAACGCAGGCTTTTGCTTTCAATAATGTCTGGCTGCCCAACGACTTTGACAATGCGATCGGTAACCTGTCTGTTTTCTGGGGTTATTATGACAACAATAACGGGCTATATGGTAAGCCCCCCTTTGCCGCTACCAATAAGCTGGTCAATGCATTTGACGCTGATGACCCCCGCAGAGAGGAAACCCTGAACCCGGCGGATCATATGGTAAGGAAATATGTATCCCGGAACAGGCTCGACCAGGCAGGAGTAGGCTCTATCAACAATCCCCGGATTTTAAGATATGCAGATGTACTGTTGCTGAAAGCCGAAGCAATCCTGCAATCAGGGGGTAGCACCAGCGCCGCCATTGATCTCATAAACGAAGTGAGGACCAGAGCCCGTAATATGGTTAACGGAGGTTCAGCTCCGGCTAATTACTCCAATGCGGAAACCAACAAAAGCATAATCATGGACTGGATCATGAAAGAGCGGTTCCTGGAATTAAGCTGCGAAGGGCAACGCTGGCTCGATTTGAGAAGATGGCATATGCAGGGAGTAATCAGCCTTGACAACGCATTCTTCAACTCCAACTCAACGGCTATGGCATTCCAGGCTCCTAAGCACCTGGTACTTCCCATACCGAATATAGAAAGAGATGTGAACCCGAATGTAGAACAAAATACCGGCTACTGATCGATAGCTGCTTCAGAATAGCGTATCCCTTTTATATTAAATGTGTGAATCGCTGATAGCACAGCGTTCACACATTTATCCTCTTTTATCATCTTTTGTAAACGTATGATATGAAGTATCCTATCCCGTTATTGGTTGCCATCTTTACTTTAGCCGGATCCAATTGTGCCAAGAAGAATGTCAACAAGGGAAATATTCCCCCTGTTGCAGCACTTGAGAGCAACCTGGTTGCCGTATCACCCTTCACGTATGAATTTACAGTAACGGCAAGCGACCAGGAATTTGACCCGCTCACTTACACCTGGAATTTTGGTGAAGGAACGATCCGCACCGGTAATGCCAAAGAGCGCTTTTCCTATCCTGCCGCAGGTACATATATCGTATCTGTTTCCGTTACAGACGGTAAATCTGCTCCTGTAGAACTAAAAGATACTTTAATTCCCCGGGCGTATACCCTTACCATGGACGATAGCAAAAAGTTCCAGGTGATGGAAGGCTTCGGCGGCTTCGGCTCGCAAAGGGAGGGTTGGTCCGGCGGTCCTTTCACGAGCGATGCGTTTGTAGAAACGATGATGGATGACCTGGGCATTTCGATACTCAGGATGAATGTGCCTACAAACTTTGAGCAGGACAACGACAATGACGACCCTTTTGTAACAGATCTTGCCGGCTTCAATATCAACAATAACACGCCGGGACATGATGAAAAGCTGGCAGATCATATCCCGTATCTTATTGCGATGAAAGAAAAAGGGCTAAAAATCCTGATTGCTTCTATATGGTCGCCGCCGGTATGGATGAAACACAATAACCGGGTGAACAATGTAAATGAAAAAAATGAAGCGCCGCCCTACACCCATACCCCTGATGGCAATACCAACCAGTTGCGTACCGATATGTATGATGAGTTTGCCGAATGTTGTGTTGCCTATATAAAGATCATCAAACAAACAACAGGGCTGGATGTATATGCGCTGAGCATCCAGAACGAGCCCCGTTTTTCACAGTTCTATGCTTCCTGTGTGTACAACGGCGAAGCGCTGCGTGATCTTATAAAAGTAGTGGGCAAGCGGTTCAGAGATGAGCATATAGCTACCAGGCTGTTTTTGCCGGAGGACGTGGGTTGGTATGATGGTATAAGGCAACTGGTGGACCCGGTGCTGGCAGATCCGGAAGCAAGACAGTATGTGGATATACTGGCGGTGCATGGCTACGCCAATGACGGGGTGCTGCCTGGCTCTGCAGATGCGGTTACCTGGAAAAACATGTATGACTGGGGCGCGCCATACAATATTCCCCTATGGATGACAGAAACATCCGGCTACGAAAACACATTGGATGGCGCAATAGCGCTAAGCAGGGCCATGTATATCGCGCTGAAATACGGTAACGCTTCAGCCTGGGTATTCTGGACGATGAGCACCACGCAACTGGATGCGTATTCGCTTATGAACGCCAACGGGGTAAAAAGCAAGCGATACTATATTTCCAAAAACTTTTTCAGGTATATTCGTCCCGGCGCTCAACGCTTTCAGATAGAATCAGATAATGAACACATATTACCACTGGCATTTCATCATGAAGAGCATGGCGTCTCCACTATAATAGTGATCAATACAGATGACAGCGGCAAACCTTTTAATCTATCCGGTACCGGTTTAAAGGACAATTATAACGCTTATATCACCAACGAAACAAAAGATTGTGAAAGTACCGGGGAGGTATCATCGAATGATGTTATCCTTATACCTGCCAGATCCGTTCTGACATTACAGCACACAAACTAAAGGCATTTTATATCTGAAACGAATTCTTACAATCAAAAAATATATTATGAAACGCATTTCGGTAGTGATCCGGCTTTTTTTATATACCAGCTTTTTTAGCTGTGCACAGACTTCCCTGCAGGAAAACGTTCAACAGGAAAAAATCAAAGCTTTTTACATCGGGCATAGCCTGAGCGATGGCATTCCCGAAATGCTTTGGGGACTTACCCAAAAAGAAGATACGGTGCATTTTGAATACGGCTACCAAAGGATCAACGGTTCTCCATTACGCCATCAGTGGAACCAAATGCTAAATAAAAGGAATCCTGAATACATTGATCAGCTTGGAAATGAAATGCTGAAGGTATTTGATTCGGCTATTACCGACCCCGGCGTGCATATATATCCCTTTTATCATGAAACCGGAGGACTACCATCCGGGCAATACACTCATCTGGTATTAACTGAAAGTGTACCCAGGTATTTGGGGTCTTCATGGGGAAATATTGAAGACACATACAGGTATGTTGATAGTTTTTATAATTATACAAAACAGTTTAACCCGGATATAAAACCCTATTTGTACGAAGTATGGCATTGCATTAAAAGCGGTACACCCACAGGTTGTGATTATGACAGGGATGCCAGACCTTTCCGGGAACGTTTAACAGAAGATCTGCCCATGTGGGAAGAAGTAGTGAAAAGGTTTAACAAAAAAGATCCCCGGCAGAAAATGAAGCTTATACCCGTAGGGCAGGCGATCGGTAATTTATCTGATGCTATTGAACGCAGGGAAGTCCCGGGCATACATTCGATCAAAGAGCTATTCAGCGATGATATACATGTAAATGACACGCTTCGCTATTTGTCCGCTTGTGTGCATTATGCCACATTATTTGAGCGTGATCCAACCGGTCTGACAAATGAGCTGAACAGGCTTTGGGGAGAACCGTATGTTAAACTAAATCAGGAGATGGCACTCCTGCTTCAAAAAATTGCCTGGGAAACGGTTCAACAATATATAGCGTCTAAAGAAACGCCATAAAATATAAAAGGCATTTCCCTGAGTAAGGCTAAAGACTGAATAAAAGCTACAGTGGTCTATCCGGCGTTTTCACAGGGCGCCATCCTTATCCCCGGGAAAAGTATACGGGCGCTTTCATCAACCCCGAATTGAAAAACATAGTTTTCAACCAATCAGGAAAAGAACAGAACCCGGTAACTAGCCGGGTTCTCCAATTTACTAAAGGGGTGCGAAGCTTGTTAATACTTATAATGTAATGATGCTGTTGGTGCCGCCGAAAATATTGGGCGCTTCACTGTCAGCTTCCGGTTCGTTTATCCATTCCTGTTCATTAACCAGGTATTTGAATTCATGTTTTGAATCTTTCGGCAGGTTGATATCCACTGCAAAACTTCCATCCTTTTTTTTATTCATCGCTACCGCCTTGCTCCAGTCGCTGTTTAATCCTAATATTTCAACCGTCTCTGCATTTTCAGGTTTCACTGAAAATTTTACTTTACAATAATCCTTGGTTTTAAAATAGGTTTTCTGTACCATTTTTATTTTAGTTTTTAATGAATAAATCCATTTTTCAACAAATGGTGAAGCAATCGATCTGTCGGGAGAAGGATTTACAGGCAGTTATCCCGCTAACGCCGCTATGCCTATCCGCAAGTGAAAGGGTTGAAGCTTCCTTTGTCAATAGCAGACAAAGGAAGCGCAAAGGTATTATAAAATCCTCAAATGTGAAAATATAGGGCCGTTTTATGGCAAAAGCCCGGTCTTATTGAAGCTTCATATCCGCAATGATGCCTTTAATACGCTGATTAAGCTGTTCATGTACTTTATCAAAATCAACCGCCTTATCAAGTGTGGTATTTACGCTGAAATAAAATTTGATCTTGGGCTCGGTGCCGGAGGGACGTGCAGAGATTTTACTGCCGTCCGCAAGGATAAACTGCAATACATTTGATTTGGGTAATTTGATCTCCCACTCTTCACCTGTTTTCGGATTCTTTCCCTTGCTCAACTGATAATCCAGCAATTGTACCACCTCAGATCCGTTAATGGAAGTGGGAGTGTTATCCCGGTATGACTGCATCATTTCTGCAATTTCTTCCTGTCCCCGCATCCCTTTTTTGGTAATAGAGATCAGGTTTTCCTTGAAGAAACCATATTGCACATAAAGATCAATCAGTTTTTCATACAGGCTACGCCCCTGGTCTTTTTCGTAGGCTGCCATTTCGCACAGGATCGCCACTGCGCTTACCGCGTCCTTGTCACGCAGTTCCGGACCTACGAGTAATCCATAACTTTCCTCCCCGCCTACTATGTAATCCTCCTTTCCTTCTTTTTCCTTGATCAGTTCGGCAATCCATTTAAAACCGGTCAAAACATTGTAACAGGCTACATTGTTTTTTTCCGCAAAGCGGTCTATCATATCGGTAGTGACAATGGTTTTCACTACCATATCATTGGGTTTGGCTATGCCTTTTGATTTACGGGCTTCTATCAGGTAGCTGAAAGCCAGCAGGGCCGTCTGATTACCATTCACCAGTATCCACTCACCCCTGGTGTCTTTAATGGCAATTCCTACCCTGTCTGCATCGGGATCTGTCCCCAGTAAAATATCCGCATCCAGTTCTTTGGCCTTTTTCAGGCCGATGCTCATGGCCTCGCTTTCCTCGGGATTGGGGTAAACAACCGTTGGAAAGTTCCCGTCGGGTTTTGCCTGTTCCTCCACGATGGTCACATTGGTGAAACCGTATTCTTTCAGCAGATCAGGCACCAGCGTAATGCCCGTGCCATGTATAGGCGTATATACAATTTTCAGATCATGTTGCCGGGCGATCACTTCGGGATACACGCTTAATCCTTTGGCCATTTTCAGGTAAGCGCTGTCTAAATCCTTACCTATGATCTGAATGTTCTTTTCTCCACCGGACCATTTCACTTCATCCACCGAAGCAATTTTGTCTACTTCCCTGATCACATTTTTGTCGTGCGGGGGCACCAGTTGCCCGCCATCGTTCCAGTATGCCTTATACCCGTTGTATTCCCTCGGGTTGTGTGAAGCCGTACATACCACGCCGCCCTGGCAACCAAGATACCGTATGGCAAATGACAATTCGGGTGTTGGCCGCAAGGCCTCAAAAAGAAATACCCTGATGCCGTTTGCCGCCATTACATTCGCGGTTATCTCCGCAAACCGGCGACTGTTATTCCGGCTGTCGTGGGCGATCGCTACTTTTATTTCTTTACCGGGATATACACTGTTCAGGTAATTGGCATACCCCTGTGTGGCCATACCGATCGTATATTTGTTAATGCGATTGGTTCCTACACCCATAATGCCCCGCAACCCGCCGGTACCAAATTCAAGGCTGCGATAAAATGCGTCTGTCAGTTCATCGGGATTTTCCGCCAGCAGTTTCTTCAACTGGCTTTTTGTGTCTTCATCATAAGGCCCGTTCAACCAGTTGTCTACTTTTTCTTTTATTTTGATATCCATAAAAACAATTAGTGCTGTTTGCAATCAATTTGATTAATCTAAACCGAATATCGGGGAAATCGGGAAATTTTACAAGTTTTTGAAGAGAAGGAGCGATAAGTTATCAACAAGCCACTTATCACTTACTAACAGCCATACCGTTCCCGGAACAAATATTCATGATGGCGCCAGTGCCCGACGATCATATATCCCAGGCTCAGCGGCGTTATAGTATGGTTACTGGCCGTACCCTGCCGCAACAGTTCTTTTTCCTCCAGGTGTTCAAACAGCAAAGCGGTCGATACCCTGATCAGCGACATTTCTTCTTTAAGACTTTCCAGAGATCTTCGCGACACATCGGCATTGTTTGCATAAGCATCCTGGTCAAACCCCGGGAGCGACTGCAGTTCTCCCCGCGCAATACACATGGCCCTGTAAGCAAACACCCTTTCTGTATCTATGGTATGTTGCAGCACCTGCTTCACCGTCCATTTTCCGGGAGCATAGGTATAATCTGCCTTATCTTCAGGGATAGAATCCAGGAACTGTTCGAGCGGCGTGATGGAATCCTGCAATACTAACCGAATATCTTCTTCGCGAACAAGCGATATGTAGATTTCCGCAAAAGGAGGATATTCGGAAGGCATCGGTCGCATGACTGGTTGTGTTTATTGGTTCGTAATGTAAATATCAGGCTTTTTTTGTTATCCGCAGGGGTTGCTGCACATTTATCCCGGATTTCGCTTTTATAAAAATCTAAGACAATCTCCATTGTAGCAGCTACAGGAAATTGCTGAAGACATCGTCATATCGAACGAGCAACATGGGAATTTTACTATCATCGTTTTGGCGCGAGTGAGATACCAGCCTGCGGCAGGCAGGTCTGCCGGGCTTTGGTACTAATGCCTAACAGATTTCTCTCCCGCCGCAACATACTTTTAATTCAAACTTCATGACGGCGGGATCGAAATGACGGGCAAGAGTCTTTGTATTTTGCTATCAGCACTAAATCAAAGTGTATAACTATTGAACCTCTCGCACGTCATTGAGCGGCAAAGCAATCTCAATTCAGAATAAAACCTCTTTCATTGTTTAACTAAGATATACTGTCTTTTAAGTGTAAAGTGTTATTTTAAAAGCGAAATCCCTGGCACATTTATCCCGGGTGATAAACGGCTGGTGGATCTCCGCAATAGTAGAAACAACCGGTATATGAAAATTTCAGCTACAGGTCTTTTCTGAAGCTTAACAAGGGTATCTGCAGACCGGTTGCCATTTCCTCTGTTTTGCTACTCAAAAAAAGCTTATCCCACATACTTCTCTCACGTGTGAACATGGCGATCCATTGCGGCTGGTCAGCAATTATAAACTGTTTTATCTGGTTCAGCAGCGTTATGCTGCTATCGGCTTTCTTCACAACCAGCTCCACTTCATTGGTGTGTTTTTCCAGTATGGTGGTAACGTTTTTATGTTTATCGAATCCATAGTTAAAGTAGAGTACTTTAATGACGGCGTCACAGGTCTTGCTGAAAGGCAATACTCTTGATAGTTCAGCCTCGAAGTTCTCCAGGTCCGAAGCATAGGCGATCGTCCTCACTTCCCGGAACCTGTAGCCTTCGGGTATGGCCAATACCGGTATGGCAGATTTCGATATGGTGGATGATGTGACCGATCCGAACAGGAATTTTTTTAGACCGGAAGCGCCATGTGTGCCCATCACGATCAGATCTGCTCCCTGGTCTTCCGCGGCATAAATTATTGTTTCCACTACTATCGGTCCGAAGCTTACTTTACAATCCAGCTTTTCGGGTGAACAAACCACCCCGGCCGTGGAAGCCACCAACTCCACTTCTTTTTTTAATTCCTCTGTTTTTGCCTGCTCCTCCTGCAGGATAACTTCTTTTCGTTTTTCTTCTGTTACCGGAGCAGACATTATTTTGGCTGAAATCGCCAGCGCATGAAAAACGGTGATATGGCTACCGGTTGTTTCGGCGAGCTTTAATGCATATATCAGCGTATTGGCGGCATTCTCAGAAAAATCGTATGGGACAAAAATCGTGGGCATTATAATTATTATTTAACGTTCACTATTTGCGGGGATGGCCAGTAAGGGAATCTTAGTGTGATAGGTCATTTTTTTAGTTACACTGGGCTTGAAAACGGAAGCCAGGAAACTTCGTTTATGCGTAACCATTACCAGCATATCAATATTGGCTTCCTCAATATATTCTTCCAGTGCAACTTTAAGACTATCCCCTTTCAATGATATCGTATTGATAGTAACATCCGGAAAAGCGCTTTCCACTTCCTGCCTGCACCGTATCAGTTCCCATTCCTGTACTAATGATACCATCAGGCCACCCAAATCGTTGTCGGAAAAAGAGGCTACATGGACAAGCGCCTTGAATGTGCCCGCAGTTTCAAATACAGTTCCCGCGGTTTGGGCTATACTGTTGAAGTCATTAACCGCCAGTAAAATATTGTCGATACCCTGCCATTCTCCTTCGGGAGGTATCACCAATACCGGCACTTCACTATGGGGTACAAAGGAAGCGGTTTTCGAACCAAAAATATGTTCTTTGATGCCTGACCTTCCCAGTGTTCCCATCACCACCCAGTCTATTTTCTTCGAACGGACCGCTTCTTTAATAGCACTTGTCACATCAGCGTTATAAAGCCCCGTAAATGCCTTAATTTTCTCAGTTTCTGTAATGCTTGTTTTCAACAGGGCAAGCTGTTCTTCCGCCTCCTGCCTTATCTTCCGGTTATACTCCGCAGAAGTGCCGGTCCGGTCGCCAATGGAAGTATCGGGCAACTCCACGGCATGTATAATATACAGTTCGGCTTCAAAATGTTTGCACAACTGTACGGCGTAGTCCAAAGCTTTGTTGGCATTTAAAGAAAAATCGGTAGGTACCAGTATCTTTTTCATCATCCTGAATTAAATGATCAAATTCGGTGTAACAAACGGATTGGTTCATGAGCGCAATCATTGGTCAGCATGATATTTACCAGCGTTTTGGACAATCACATTCCCATGGTCTAAGATAAGCTATTTAGGTTGTTATGGCAGTTGATACGCGGTTAATTTATCAGCAAAAGAAACGCTGTAAACCAGGATACTACACCGGTGAACCCAACCACTGTGTTTTATCTGTGGCGATTGTTTATTCAAACTCTTTTACCAAAGCCCTGTATGCCGATCGAAATTTCAAAAACCGTTGCATATATACATCGTGATTCTTTTTATCGGGATAATATACCTTTTCGGCTTTCAGATCGCTTAACATTTCCCGGGGATGGTTCATGATGCCGCAGGCCTGAAATCCGAAGTAGGCGGCGCCGATAGCCGAAGCGTCAGCCGCATCGGTTACCACTACCTGCTTATCGAAAATATCCGCGATTATTTGTACCCAGATGCCCGATTTGATGAATCCCCCGCTGGCATATATCTCAGTAATGCTTTTCTCGGATTCCGCCATTTCGCAAAAAACATCATAGAGTGAAAATCCAATACCCTCCAGTACAGAACGTACCAGGTGTTTTTGTTCGTGCATACTGTTCAATCCGATAAAGGCTCCCCTGGCCAATGCGTTCCAGATAGGGGCCCGTTCTCCTTTCAGATAGGGCAGGAAGATCAGTCCGTCGGAGCCCGCCGGCACATGGGCTACTTCTCCCAGTATGCGATCGTACACTTCGCCGGAAGGCTTTTCTTTGAGAATATCCTGCAACAGCCATTGCAATGTGAAGGCTCCGTTATTGATGGCGCCGCCCTTTATGTATATATCCCTGGTTAGCGGATAGCAAAAAAGTGATGGAGTACTGTTCAAATGCGGCTGCCGCAAGGTAGTACGGATGGCTCCACTGGTACCTATGGTTAATGCAGCCCGGCTATCGTCCAGTACCCCGGTGCCGATATTGGCAAGGCACCCGTCGCTGGAACCAATGACAAAAGGCAAGCCGGTTGTCAGTCCTAAACTTTTTTTATAGAAGTCTGTCAACTGTGTTTCAAAATGGGTGGGTGGTACAATTTCGGAAAGCCGGTCTGCCTGAATGCCGGCCGTTTCCAAAGCCAGGCTGCTCCATTGCAGGGTATGAATATTCTGCATACCGCTGGAAGCCGCTATGGCATAGTCCACAATATACACGCCAAATAACCTGAAGAAAAGGTACTCTTTAAGAGAAATAAATTTTGCTGCCTTTTTAAAAATTGCCGGCTGATTCTTTTCTAACCATTTTATCTTACAAACAGGTAATGAAGGATGGACCGGCACTCCTGTTTCCTGGTATAACCTATCCGCCAACCCCGACTTTTTTAGTTCTTCTTCTTCTTTATAACTCCGGGTATCTCCCCATAATATTGCATTCGTCAAATGATTTCCGCGGGCATCTGTCGCTATAATGCTATGCATGGCTGCACTAAAACTGACCGCCAGTATATCTTCTGTCCGTAATTCGGAAAACGCTTCCTTCAGCAATCTGGTAACAGACTGTAAAACAGTATTCGGATCCTGCTCGGAAAATTCCGGAGAAGTTTGAATGGTAACACAGGCTTCTTCACGCCTGAACAAAACTTTCCGGTCAGCAGAAAAAGCCAGTACCTTAATATTCGTTGTACCTATATCAACACCTATAACCAGTTTCATATGTCAAATTTAAACTGACCGACGTTAGAAAACAGGGGATTAAAATTGAATATACAAAAAGCTGTTTTTTGGTTATAGATAAAATCTTATTTTTAGGCACACTTTTAAAGAACAATAATTTATAGTTCATTATGGGAGACTTCCAGATAAAGACCAACCCCACAAAATACGATGCCATTATAGTAGGTTCGGGAGCTGGTGGCGGGATGGCTGCTTATATGCTTGCCAAGGCCGGGGTGAAAGTTTGTTTACTTGAAGCAGGTCCGCTGTTTGACCCTAAAAAAAACGTAACACAGTTTAAGTGGCCTTATGAATCGCCCAGACGCGGCTCCAGCACTAAATTAAGGCCTTTTGGCGATTTTGATGCCTGCTATGGTGGATGGGATATTGAAGGAGAGCCCTATACCAAAGTATCAGGCACGGAATGGGACTGGTTCAGGGCAAGAATGATGGGTGGAAGGACCAATCACTGGGGAAGGATCTCACTGCGCTGGGGCCCCAAGGATTTTAAAAGAAAAAGTATAGATGGATTGGGGGCAGACTGGCCCATCAGCTATGCGGATATAAAACCTTACTACGACAGGGTAGACCAGTTAATTGGTGTGTTTGGAACCAATGAAGGGCTGGAAGATGAGCCGGACGGCTACTTCCTGCCACCTCCCAAACCCCGCCTGCACGAACTTTTCATAAAAAATGCGGCTAATAAGATAGGCATACCCGTTATTCCGGGCAGGCTGTCTATGTTGACCAAGCCTATTAACAATGAAAGAGGCACCTGTGTGTACTGCGGCCAGTGCGGCAGGTCCTGCCAGTTTTATGCAGATTTTACTTCCGGGTCGGTGTTGGTAGAACCTGCGCTGGCTACCGGCAACATAGACGTTGTGGCCAATGCAATGGCAAGGGAAGTATTAACGGACGAAAACGGGTTGGCAACCGGCATATCTTATATCAGTAAGGAAGACATGAATGAATATGTGGTGAAAGCGAAAGTTGTGATCCTGGCAGCCAGTGCCTGCGAAAGTTCCCGTTTGATGCTCAACTCCAAATCAAAAGCGCACCCGAACGGGCTGGCTAATTCCAGCGATGTGGTGGGACGCTACCTGCATGACTCCACCGGCGTATCGCTGGGCGGTTACCTGCCGCAGTTATTCGGAAGAAAAAGATATAATGAGGATGGTGTAGGCGGCATGCACGTATATACTCCCTGGTGGTTACACGGCAATAAGAAACTCAACTTTACCCGCGGCTACCATATTGAATACTGGGGCGGAATGGGAATGCCGGGTTATGGTTTTGGCATGGGTATTCAAAGCCAGAACGGAAAACACCCGGTAAACGGTAAGCAGAAAGAAGCCGGAGGGTATGGCGCTTCGCTAAAAGAAGACCAGCGTTTCTTTTATGGCGCCGGAGTAGGCATGGGCGGAAGAGGAGAAGCACTGGCTATGCATGATAACCGCTGTTTCATTGATCCCAATGTGGTAGATAAATATGGTATCCCGGTATTGAAATTTGATGTGAAATGGACTGAGCACGAAATCGCGCAGGCCAAACACATGAAAGAAACATTCTTGGAAATCATGCATGCCATGGGAGCGGTGGTAACCTGGGGCGGTGATGTGGATCCCAAAAACAATTATGGACTGGAAGCGCCCGGTAAGATCATCCATGAAGCAGGAACCGCCAGAATGGGAGACAGCCCGAAAACATCGGCACTGAACAAATGGAACCAGGCACACGACTGTAAAAATCTTTTTGTGGTGGATGGTGCTGCTTTCACGTCACAGGCGGATAAGAATATTACCTGGACAATCCTCGCACTTTCCATGCGTGCATCCGAGTATATTATTGATGAACTGAAAAAGCAAAACCTGTAAGCATCTGACATTTTAATAAATTTATTGTTATGGACAGAAGAAAATCCCTTAAAATATTAGGCGTGGGCTCACTGGCAACTTCCGTATTGCTGGATGCCTGTAAACCTGCCGACAAAAAAAGTGGTGTTGCAGATACAAAACCCGCAGCGCCGTCGGCTGCCGGCCCCGACAGGCAGCCCGAGGAAATTGAGCATTATAAGAATGTAACTTCCTACACCTTTTTTACGGCACATGAAATGGCCACCATCACCATCCTGGCCGATATCATTATACCGAAAGATGAAGTAAGCGGCAGCGCTTCCGAGGCAGGTGTACCGGATTTTATTGAGTTTATCGTGAAAGATATGCCCGGACACCAGGTGCCTATGCGGGGCGGACTACGCTGGCTGGACCGCGAATCCCTCCTTCGGTTTAACAAGTTATTTAAAGACATATCCGATCAGGAAAGGATACAAATTGTGGATGATATAGCCTACCCCCGAAAAGCCAGACCGGAAATGTCGCAGGGGGTCGCGTTCTTTAATAAAATGCGGGACCTTACCTGCACCGGGTTCTATACCTCCAAAATTGGTATTGAAGATATTGGCTATGCCGGCAACCAGCCCAACCAATGGAACGGCGTGCCCGACGATGTGCTTAAACAATACGGACTGGCATACACCGAAAAGGAATTAAAAGAGTGTGCAAGTTATACTTAACTTTGCCGTTTAATCGGAATCGGACACTTATGATAAAATACCTGTTTAGTAGTATCGGCATCGTGATGCTGTTTATTGGATGCTCAAAATATAACCCGGCTAAAACCCCCTTCGCTATTTATCACCCCATTTCGGAAGATAGCGTAAGAAAACTGGAGAAGGGCGTTACTACCCGCAATGAAACCATCCGGCTGTTTGGCGGAACGCCCAGTAACAGCATCAGCGACAGGGGAGAAAAGCTGGTATATGGATACCTGGGGGATACCCTGGTGGTGTATTTTGATCCCAACAATGTTGTGGGCAGTTTCCTTTACAGACCGGATATATTCAATCCGGTGGACGGAAGTACAGACGACAACAAAAAAAAGATCAGGACCAGCCGCGTAAATAAGATCAGGATATACGAGCACAATATTTTCAGAATAGCAGACTGGTTCGGGAAATACTCCAGGAAAGAAACCGGCGCTAACAGGAACCGTTACACGTATATCCGCCGGAATGGTACGCTGGTAGTATATACCCTGGCGGATATGGAAGAGAGGGTTTTGTCATACAGCTTTACCCCTTCGGAATAAACATGATATCAGAAATATTATAAAAAACCGGTACATTCATACCGGTTTTTTATTTTTTTCGTGATAATCAGAACTCGTAACGATGCAAAAAACAATACTTCTGGCTTTTTCTTTCATGTGTGGCTTTTTCAGTTGGGCGCAAACCGGAAAAGTGATAGAAACGCAACAGGTAGCAAGTAATATCCTTAAACGCAGTGTACAGTATGGTGTTTACCTGCCTGCAGACTACGAAACTTCACAAAGAACCTATCCTGTAGTGTACCTGCTGCATGGCTACACCGATGACCAGACCGGCTGGCTGCAGTATGGTGAAATTAACCGCTATGCCGATAAAGCCATAGCAGATGGTACCATCCCGCCCATGATCATTATAATGCCCGATGCGGATTCAAGCTGGTATATCGACTCCTATGACAACAAAGAAAACTATGAACAGTTTTTTATTAAGGAGTTTATCCCGGCAATGGAGAAAAAATTCAGGATCAAAGCTGAAAAAAGCCATAGAGGCATTGCCGGACTGTCGATGGGTGGATATGGCACGCTCATTTACGCATTGAAATATCCCAATATGTTCGCCGCGGCGGCTCCTTTAAGCGCTGCCGTATTCACCGACGAGGAAATGCAAAATATGCCGGAAGCGCAATGGGACCGGACATTCGCACAATTGTTCGGCAGGGGGCTAAAAGGAAAAGACCGGCTTTCTGAGGCCTGGTATAAAAATTCCATTTTAAGGATAATAGAAGAGAAAAACGGGGCGGAACTCAATAAGGTGAAATACTGGATCGATTGCGGCGACGACGATTTTCTGTCGGGAGGAAATGCGCTGCTCCATGTCGCATTGCGTAAGAAACTGGTGAACCACGAATACAGAATGCGGGATGGAAAACACGACTGGACTTACTGGCGAACCGGTATTACCGATGCTCTGGCATTTATTGGTCAGAGTTTCCGCAGATGATATAACCTATTTTTTAAATTTAAAAAAAAATTAAAAAATCATTGGCAATATTCGAAAATTCACTATTTTTAAACCTTTCATAGGATAAGGTTTAATGGCTAAAAACCATTGTTTCCCCTGTTTCTACAGGGGATTTTTATTGATGATGATATTACATCCGGATAATATTCATAGATAATACGATATCAGTAAACTAAGTGCAAACACTTAGTTTACGAACCAATTTTACCAATCGTTTTGATGAAAAGCGATAGAATAAGTTGAGAATTTCCGGATGTTGAGCCGGTACAGGCAGTAGCACTCAGTTCTCCGGCAAATTCAAATCACTTCTCCCCTGCCATCTCCAGCACAATACCCCATTCTTTGTCAGTGACCGGTTGAACAGAAAGCCGTCCCAAACGGATCAGCGCCATATCCGCCAGGCGTTTATCGGCTTTTATATCCTGCAGTGTCACCGGCTTTTTCAGCTTTTTCACCGGCTTCAGGTCCACCACTACCCAGGTTTCATCTTCGGCCGTCGGATCGGGATAAGCTTCTTTTACTACTTTGGCAATACCTACTATTTCCAGCCCCTCATTGCTGTGATAAAAAAAGACTTCATCCCCTTTTTTCATTGCTCTCAGGTTATTGCGAGCGGCATAGTTGCGTACACCATCCCAGAAGGTCTGCTTATCTTTTACCAACTGCTCCCAACTATATTTAAAGGGTTCGGACTTTACCAGCCAGTGTGCCATTACGAAAGGTTTTGACTATTAAATTAAATTTTAAAAGACTCCTTTAATCCTATCATTTTCAATGCCGTAATAGCTGCTTCTTTACCCTTGTGCCCATGTTGGCCACCTGTTCTTTCCTCTGCCTGCTGATCGGTATCTACTGTTAACACACCAAATATAACCGGTACCGGCAGGATGAGGTTCAGTTGGGTGATCCCCCCGGTGATGCCGTCGCAAACATAATCAAAATGCGGAGTATCGCCCCGGATAACACAGGCCAGGGCAATATAAGCAGCCGGTGCATTCGCCCCGCTTTGGTATGCCCGCCAATGAGCGGCTATGCCAAACGGCACTTCAAAAGCGCCGGGAACGGTAACGGTTTCGGGTACTGCCTCATACTGCCTGAGTATCTCAACAGCGCCTTCCTCCAGTTTGTCGATGATGCCGGCATTCCATTCGGTACGTACTATTACAACACGGGCACCCTTTTGAAGGGCGCCCGTGTCAATATCGTATAAATTACTATTGATTATTTCAGCCATAACTTCTGCATCTGCTGTGTGTTATTGTGCACCCAGTTTTCCCAGATATTTGTCTGCCACAAATCCACGCTCAGTATTGGGGTATTTTTCTTTCAGCCGGGTAAAAAGCTCAATAGCTTCTTTACTTTTTCCCATCAGGTCATATAAGCTCGCAGCCCTGTACAGGTACTCCGAAGAAAGAGCCGGGTTTTTTTCGAAAGTGGTACTGGCTTTTTTATAGTTTTCTACCGCTTCTTCATTTTTCTGCAGTTCCGAGTACGCGTCTCCCAGCATACCATATACCATTGCCTGTGTTTGCTCCGAGCCGTTTGCATCAAAGTCCTTCAGGTGTTTAACGGCGTTATTAAAGTCTCCCAGGCTCAGGTAAGCTTCGCCGACATACAGTTTGGCCAGGTTCCCGGAAGGAGTGCTCCCATATTTGCTGATTACTTTTAAAAAGCCTGCATTTTTCCCATCCCCGTTCAATGCCAGTTGCATGGAATCTGCGGCAAAATATTGCTGGGCCTGCGCTATGGCTTCCACAGCTTTTTCATTTTCGGGAACTTTCACAAGATACTTGTATCCAAAATATCCTCCTACCAGTAAGATGATGGCGCCCAGAACAATCAATATGGATTTATTATTTCTTTCCAAATAGCTCTGGGTTCTGACTGCGGTATCTTTTTTACCTGTTACACTCATTTTATTATGATTCTGATTTTAAAAAAAGGGAAAATTAATCAATAATGAACGGATAGTCCTCCTGGATGTAAACATCTTTCAGCAGTTCGTCATCAGAGGGCCAAGGGCTTTCTTCTGCAAATTTCACCGACTCCTCCACCTCTTTTTTCACACGTTCATTGATTTCTTCAATCACCTCCTCTCCCACTTTGAAGTCGTTCAGCAACCTGTCCCGGGTATAATCTATCGGGTCTCTTTCTTTATATTCCTCTACTTCTTCCTTGGTGCGGTATTTCTGGGGGTCGCTCATAGAGTGTCCCTTATAGCGGTATGTTTTAACTTCCAGCAAAGTAGGTCCTCCACCTTCCCGGGCCCTTTTAACGGCACGGTTTACGGCGTCATGCACGGCTTCAGGGCTCATCCCATCTACAATATCACCCGGCATTTCATAGGCATCCGCCAACTTGTAGATGTCAATTACATTAGACGTACGCTCCACTGAAGTTCCCATAGCGTAGTTATTATTTTCGCAAATAAAAACTACCGGTAATTTCCAGGTCATAGCCAGGTTAAACGTTTCGTGCAATATGCCCTGCCTTGCGGCGCCATCTCCAAAAAAAGTGAGAGAAACATTATCAGTACCGTTGTATTTCTCGGCAAAAGCCAGCCCGGCGCCTGTACCTATTTGCGCGCCTACTATACCGTGACCGCCAAAAAACCTTTCCTTCACACCGAAAAAGTGCATACTGCCACCCTTTCCTTTCGAGCATCCGGTTGCTTTCCCGAATAATTCCGCCATACAGGATTTTGCGCTGACCCCTTTTGCTATCGCCAATCCGTGATCGCGGTAAGCGGTAATAAAGGTATCTTCCGGTTTGGTGGCTGTCATACACCCTGCGGCTACGGCTTCCTGCCCTATATATAAATGGCAGAAACCTCTTATTTTCTGCATACCGTATAACTGTCCTGCTTTTTCTTCAAATCGACGCAGCAACAGCATGAGTTCATACCAATACAAATAGGTCTCTTTGGAAAATTTCGCGCTATCTTTTGTTTTGACACTCACTGGTTAAAATTTGAGGGGCAAATATATGAAAAAGATAGATTCCTTTACCGTTAAATCTTTTCCATAAAATGCTATAAACCAGTATGCAATAAGGTTACCGCCGGCAGGGGGTCACCGGCTCTATCATATCTCCGAATAGAGGCTTCTACCTGCTACCGGCAAAAACAAAAGGTACAAACGGGGGCTTATTTGTTGAATGGCATCAGAGAGTAAATCATTACTGTAATGGTCTCAATCATGGAGCTGTGACAGAAGAACTGATCCTGCATAAATAGGGCACGCCAAGATCGCAAAAGACGGCGCGGAAGATCATAAAGAAAGAAGCGGCTTGAAAAAAGGAACTGTTTGTGCGTAGCGCGCTTCATAGCGGCTTTGTGTGAAATATGATGCCGGTGTCGGATGCCGTACCTTGCAGAATACGTAAAGCACATCGGGATAGAGTATTGATTTACAGTAGTCTATCCTACATGTCATTGGCAGAGTGACGACCTGTTAACGGGGCTTGATCCAATCCTCGGGATTCAGGTATTTAGGATTGCTGCCTACCACCATGGTTACGATAAAGTATATTTTGCCGATGCTTTCCTCGTCATCATCTTCCGCGGCCTTTCCTATGGTTTGCCCCAGCTTTATCTCATCGCCTTTGCCTACTGAAACGTTGGACAGGTTGTGATAGGTGGTCAGGTATTTGCCGTGGCGGATAGTTACCGCTGAGGAATGGCCGATCACGTGAACAGATGAAACCGTTCCTTCGTACACGGATTTAACCGTAGCGCCCAGGTCTGTTCTGATATACACACCAAAGTTTTCTTCAAATAACGAAGTTCCTTCAATTTTTACCCTTCCAAACTTGCCGGTAATTTCACCTTTGGTTACGGGCCAGGGCAGTTTACGACGGTTGTTTTCAAATCCTACCGATACAGCGGTTACTTCCGGGGTATCTTCCAGTTTGTTGGCGGTACGGGTAGTTGTTGCTTTGGTGGTAGTTGCCGTAGTTGCTGCGGGTTTATTAGCGGCGGCTTTTGCAGCAGCCTCCCGCCTGGCTTTTTCCGCCTTTTCCGCTTCCATTATTTCCCTTTTAATGATAGCCGCTATTGAGTTCTTGATATTGGTTTCCAGTTTTCTTTTGGTAGTCAACTGTTTTCCCAGTTCATTTTCTTTTTCCTTCAGTTGATTCACTACGGCATTTTTTTCCTTTTTTTCTTCTTCCAGCTTCAGCATTTGTTTGCTCTGTTCGTCCAGGGTTTTTGTTTTAAGGGTTTTGTTGTTTTCCAGATCTTTATTCTTGTTGGCAAGCAACAGTTGGGTTTTCTGGATATTTTCCAGTTGTTTACCACGGTATTCCCGGTAGGACTTCAGGTAAGCGATCCTTTTTACCGCATCATTGAAACTGGCAGAGGAAAAAATAAAATTCAGCATATCGTAGCTGCTGCGGTTTTTGTAGGCATGCTCAATGGTTTTAGCATATTGCACCTTAAAAGTATCGAGTTGCCGGCTAAGACGATCAATCTCATTATTGTTATTCACAATGTCATTGTCTATCAACTGCACCTGCTTGTTGATATTGGCAATGATGGCGTCTCTTTTCTTTATCAGCGTCTGTACCCTTCTTAACTGGATAAGGCTCTGGCTCCTGTCTTTTTTTACAGAGGCCTGCGAACGCCTTAACTCTTCTATTTCCGCCTGGATCTCCCTGCGTTGCTTTTCCAGGTCTTCTTTGGATTGTGCCTGAGTGGTGTTTACAGCAAAGAAAAGCAGGGCCGCTGTTAATAAAGAAAGAATGTTGCGCATGAACTATTTGTTTACAGGGTATAATACCCGAAAATAACGAAACTACCGCAATCGCATTGCTCAGAAGGTTGTTAAAATTATTTTTTTGTGTAATTTTTAGGAACATTAAAAGGATAGGTGAGCGCTTTGTCAAATTCCATCTGTTTGAAGTCCAGGGTGATGTCCAGCCGGTTTTTCTCTGTAATGACAATATTTCTTTTTGCGGAAAACAACCTGCCCTGTATCAGGTCATATTCTCCGAAACTAAAGTCTGCCGTGCGATGACGGGTGATATCTACGTCATCCAGTTTACTATGTGTTATCGCGAAGTCGTCTTTGCGGACAATAAATAGTTGCTTAAAAAACGCTCCGAGTGTTGACAGCGATACGGTGTTCTCGCTTTCTTTATACAGAAGCACATTCGTGCTATCCATATAAAAAGGATTACCGATAAGAATATCCTGCAGGATATAAAAGTCAACGGGCAGTTGCGTGATCTCCCTGATGTAATCTGTAGTATGGAACTGGACGTAGTTATCCAGGCGGTTCATGATTTTTACACTGTCGGGCGTAATAAGCACCCTGAAGGCTTCAATACCCAGTACGGCACTTATGGATATCCAGATCACACTGTCTTTACGTATGCGTGCAAAGGAATTGAAATCATATTTCTGTTGACGGGTGTCTTTGTAATCAACTTTAATTTTTGCAGAAAAAGTATTAAAGTCTATAGTATTCTCCCTGATACGGCCAAAAGCGTCGTGTACCAGTTTTACAGAGTCTGTATCCGTAGGATTTACCAACACAGTGATAACTGAATCCTTTCCGGTAACAGTTGTTTGTAATTTTTTTGAGCTGCGGCAACCGAACATTATGAGTACAGGAAACAAAAAAATAAAGGCCCCGCTGAGCATTCCGCTAAATTTCATAATCAGTTTTTTCCTGTATGTCCAAAACCTCCGTCGTTCCTGGTGGTAACACCGATCTCATGAACCGGCTCCCAACCTGCTTTTTCCACTTTTTGCACTACCAGTTGCGCAATTCTGTCTCCTGGTTGAATGGTTTGCGATTCGGAGGATAAATTGACTAGGATGACTTTTACCTCGCCACGATAGTCGGCATCGATGGTACCCGGTGCGTTCAGCACCGTTATTCCCTGTTTGGCTGCCAATCCGCTGCGCGGACGTACCTGCACCTCGAAGCCTTCCGGTATTTCCATAAACAGGCCTGTTGGCACCAGTACGTGCTGCAGGGAACCCAGCGCCAGCGGTTCCGTAATATCTGCCCGCACGTCCATTCCCGAAGCTCCGTTGGTAGCGTATTCCGGCAGAGGGTTGGCTGATTTGTTGATTACTTTGATGTTGATGATATCAGGCATTCTGCAAAAATAATGGATTTTTAGCCTCCCCCGTCCCTTCAAAGAAGGGAAGACCTGCTCACAAGGCCAGCTTACGCGAATTGAATGTATTATTTCGGTTTGTGGTCATAAGTCATAAGTGGATCATTTTCAAATTGCCTATCTTTAATCAAACACTTCTTTGCCATATGAGTACTTTTTTCAATCGCCGTGAATTTATTAAAGGCACTTCAGCCATGCTGGCGCTTGCTGCCTTACGTGCCAATGGAATGGATATCTATCAAAAAGGACCTGTTCGGAGAGTGGCCCTGATAGGTACCGGATGGTATGGCAAAAGCGACCTGTTTCGCCTTCTCCAGGTAGCGCCGGTGGAAGTCGTAGGCTTGTGTGACCCGGATAGGCAAATGCTCGAAAATTCGGCGGTGATGGTGGGACAGCGTTTGCCCGGCAAAAAGAAACCGGGGCTTTATAAGGACTACCGGAAACTCCTGGCAGAACAAAAACCGGAAATAGTATTGATTGGTTCACCAGACCACTGGCATGCCCTGCAGGCAATTGACTCCATCAAAGCCGGGGCGCATGTGTACCTGCAAAAGCCCATCAGCGTAGACGTACTGGAAGGAGAAGCGATACTGGCAGCCGCCCGTAAACACAACCGCGTGGTACAAATCGGCACCCAACGGAAAAGCACGCCGCACCTGATAGACGCCAAAAAAAGTATTGTAGAGGCAGGGCTGCTCGGAAAGGTATCTCATGTAGAAATGTGCTGCTATTATCATATGCGGGCAAACGGCAACCCGGCTGTTCAACCCGTTCCCGGATATTTTGATTATGAAATGTGGACCGGTCCCGCCCCACTACGCCCCTTTGACGGTATGCCGCACAGAAGATGGTGGCGTACATTTATGGAATACGGGAATGGCATTATGGGAGATATGTGTGTGCATATGTTTGATACCGTCCGGTGGATGCTTGACCTCGGTTGGCCGAAACGCATTACCTCTACCGGTGGCATCTACGTTGACAAAAACGGCAAAAGCAATATTGCCGATACCCAAACGGCCATGTTTGAGTATGATGAACTGAACTGCGTTTGGGAACACCGTAGCTGGGGAACCCCGACGGACCCCCAGTACCCGTGGGCTTTCAAGTTATATGGCGACAAGGGAACCTTGTGCGGTAGTACCATGCAATATGATTTCATACCGCTGGGCAAGGGAGAAAAGATCCATAAAGATGTGGTGTATGAAAAAGAAAAATACCCCGAAGACATTAATGAACCCGATATCGAGCTGAATGCCGCACCGGCAACCCGCCTGCATATGCTGGATTTCCTCAAGGCAATTGATAACAAAACAAGACCGGTAGCTGATGTGGAACAGGGATATATTTCTACTGCCAGTTGCATTCTGGCTAACCTGTCCATGCAGTTGGGCAGGCCCCTCGTTTTTGATCCCGTAAACAAAATAGTGACCGGTGATGCAGAAGCCACCCGGTTATTGAAACGTCCTTACCGGGGGCCATGGATACATCCCGCGGGATAACACCTGTTTAAATACTGTTATTGATCCTGTTGCTCATCGGATTCCGGTGATGCAGGATCATCCTGTGTGTTACTGTCCTGATCAGTATCATCATCAGATGAGTCATCATCGCCACTTGAGGAGGGCAGATCAGCAGAGGACGGATCGTTAGCCGGCTCATCCGGTTTTTCTTCTTCGGAAGGGTCGTTCGTAACTTCCTGTATGGTGATGGTTGTCTGCTGAAGCAACTCGCCGTTCTCCCCCACCAGCAGGTTGGTTTCTTTTTCTACTTCAAAATGACTGGCATTTACCAAAGTCGGTTCTACTACCTGCTCAGCCAGCACATCTTTGATCTTCGGCAGATCATCAGGAGAGTTGATGCCGAAATAATCCATAAAGGACTTGGAAGTATTGTATATAAGTGGCTTTCCGGGCAGGTTTTCGTCTCTTCCGCTGATCACCACCAGTTCTTTTTCGAGTAATTTCTGAATAACATAGTCGCAGTTCACACCCCTGATACTTTCAATTTCCCCTTTGGTGATAGGCTGTTTGTACGCAATAATGGCCAGCGTTTCCATAGCAGCTGCCGACAGTCGCTTCAGGAACTTATCACCATTCAGTTGCGCTATGGTTTTATGAAAACTACCCTTGGTAAGAAACTGCCATCCGCCGCCACTCTGCCGCACTTCAAAAGGGTAAAACTCCGTTGAGTACTTTTCCCGGACTCCGTCTATCGCTGCTTCCACCTGTTCCAGGGTCGCACGGTCTTCTATAAAGCCTAGTGCATTGTTCAGCAGATCAACCAGTTCCAGGCTGGTCAACGGTTTCTCACTGGCAAAAATCAGCGCTTCAATATGTGGTATGATCTGCGAAATCTCCATTGGCTATAACGATTGGTATCAGTGTATTATCCCTGCAGGGCCGCGGCGCCACTCACTATTTCAGTAAGCTCGGTAGTAATAGCCGCCTGACGGGCACGGTTATACGTAATACGCAGATCTTTTAATAATTCATTGGCATTTTCACTTGCCTTATCCATTGCCGTCATACGGGCTCCATGTTCACTGGCATTGGCATCCAGCACCGCCTTGTATAACTGGGTATTCAATATTTTAGGCATCAGTTCCGCAATCAGCGTTTCCTGGTCCGGTTCAAAAATAAAATCAGCTTTGGTAGCCTTTCCTTCTTTATTTTCCACCCTGGGTATCGGTAAAAATCTTTCTACAACAAATGCCTGGGTAGCTGCATTTTTGAACTCACTATATACGATCTCTACTACATCAAACTCATTTTTGGAGAAAGCTTCAATCGCATGTTGTGCCACCTGCTGCACATTCTCGAAACTGAGGTTCTGTAAAATATCCTTATAAACCGGGTTGTTATGCACCGCCGAAAGTTTTTGGAACGCATCATACGCTTTCTTCCCGATAGGCCATAATGTTACTTTTCCCTTACTCAACTGGGTTTGGTATTTTTCCTGTGCCAGGGTGCGGGCTAATTTTATCACATTCGCGTTATATGCTCCACACAATCCCCTGTCGGAAGTAACCGCAATGATCAGTACACTTTCCACGGGGCGTTCTACAGACAGATCAGCGCTTACATCACCGTCCGTATTGCTCACAATATTACTCAGCATTTCCTGCAGTTTCTTTGCATAGGGGCGCATTTGCGTAATGGCTTCCTGCGCACGCCTCAATTTGGCAGCGCTTACCATTTTCATCGCCTTTGTGATCTGCTGCGTACTTTGTACCGATTTTATCCGGTTTCTTACCTCTTTTAATGCGGCTGGCATAATTGCGTGTTAATTAGTTTCCTGAAATACAGTTGCTTATAAAAAACAATACTTCTCAAAATGACCGCAAAGGTATTTGAAAAGCAGCAAAAAACAATATCAATGTGGAAAGATTGTGCAGGGATAAAGAAAAAACGGGAGGCTTCAATATTCCCAATAAACATCATTTAAGCAGGACTCCCTGCTAATAAAAAAGGCGCCGTAAGGCGCCTGTGTTTTATGAATGTTTTTTTATTCCTTATGTTCGGAAGGTACCGGCCTTACGGTAGTGGTTCCACCTCCTTCCAGTGTGAGGTTGACCGGCTTGTTGCTTTTCCAGTTGCCACGGGTGAAGTCGGGAATTTCCACGGTTTGTGATTTTTTAGCCACCGATTTTTCACTCAGCGGACCCACAGCGCTCCAGGAAGCCGCATCATATACATCCTGGTCGAGCGGTAAACCGTTTCTCAGGCAGTCTATCAAACGCCAGTCCATCATAAAGTCCATGCCGCCATGTCCGCCCACTTTTTTTGCTATTTCACCCACATGTTTTACAATTTCCGGGGTGTACTTATCATACAGGCCTTTCAGTTCTTCCGGTTTTATCCACTCATGCCCGAAAGCGATCCTTTCGGGTCCGGGATATTTACAGGCAAAGCCTTTGGTGCCGCTCAGCAGGTGGATGCGCGAATACGGTCTTGGTGAGGTTACATCGTGCTGGATCATCATGGTCTTGCCCTTACTGGTCTTTATCATCGATGTATTCATATTACCCCGGTAAGGCTTATCTATGTACTGGTTGTAAAATGAATCCGTTGACGCTTTTTCCTTTGCCAGCGCGTTCATCATAAAATCGCCGGACGACATGGAAACCATATGGTCCATTTTATCACCCCTGTTTATATCCAGGCATTGGGCTATCGGACCCAATCCATGCGTCGGGTACAGGTTACCGTCATGCCCGATATTGGAATGCAGTCTCCACATATCGGAATAACTGTTTTTTTCGAAATTCTGCTTAAGTAAATCGTGAATATAAGCGCCTTCCACATGCACGATCTCTCCGAATAAACCGTTGCGGGTCATATTAAGTGTCAGCAGTTCAAAGAAGTCGTAACAACAGTTTTCTAGCATCATACAATGCTTCTTTGTTTTTTCCGAGGTTTCCACCAGTTCCCAGCATTCCTCTACCGTTACCGCAATCGGTACTTCCGAAGCCGCATGTTTTCCCTGCTTCATAGCATATACTGCCATTGGGGTATGCAGATGCCACGGAGTGACAATATATACCAGGTCTATATCCTTACTTTCACAAAGCGCCTTCCACCCGTTTTCACCGGTGTACTCTTTGGCTTTAGGTATGCCCATATCCGTTAAGATCTTCTGTGCCTTTTCAATCTGGACGGGACGCTTATCGCACAATGCCTTGATTTCAACCCCTTCAATAAAAGACATCCTTTTTACCGCGCCCATACCACGGTTGCCCAATCCTATAAATGCTACCCGTACCGTACTGATCCTGGGAGCGGCATAACCACACATATTAAAGGTGCCCGGTTTCCCGGCTATGGCTTTTTCCACCAGTGCTTCTGACTCTCCTGCGATGGCAGGTAACCCGGTAGCCAAAGCGCCGGACCCTAATGCTACATTTCTTAAAAATTTTCTACGGGAGGAACTCATAAAGTGCGTTTTTATTAAATGAATAAAACAATCAATTGCTAATATCACTAATTTACTTCAATAACCAGCATAATCGCAAATTTTAAGCAAACGTTTGACTACGATGCCTGCACCTCCGCGGTATATTTATCAGGTCTGTAGCATTTATAATGCTACCCATCAACTAAACAAAAACATGGCGATCACCAATGTGATCAGTATATTGAACAACTGGGCGATCAGGAATGCATATAATGGTTTTAAATTATTCAACTGCAACAATTCCCTGAAGTTCGTCTCCAGTCCGATGCTCGTAAATGCCAGCGCAAACCAGGCTGATTGTACCTGTTTCAATGGTGCTTTTACTTCCTTCACTATATCCGGTGAAAGCAAAAAAGAAAATAACAGGGACGCTGCTAAAAAGCCCACTACAAATTTCGGGAACCGCTCCCAGATCATTTTAAGCGTAGGCTTGGAATCCGCATCCAGTCCTTCCTTTTTGGTATAAGTCCAGTAAACGGATATGGCAAAAGCGGCGATGCCCAGTAATACATTCTGCGAAAATTTCACGATGGTACTTATCTTCAAAGCCTCCTCTCCTACCAGGGAACCCGATGCCACTACCGCTCCTGTAGTATCGATGGTCCCTCCCAACCACGCTCCCGTAACAGCCTCGGGAAAATGAAAATAGTTGGCGATATAAGGCATAAAGATCATCATGGGAACGGCCGTAAGCAAAACAACAGACACTACATAGGAAAGTTTCTTTGAGTCTCCTTTAATAGCCCCCGCGGTGGCAATGGCAGCCGAAACGCCGCAGATGGAAACAGCGCTGGAGAGCATCATGCTCAGTTCTTCATCCACTTTCAGCTTTTTGCATATCCAGTAGGCAAAATACCAAACGGAGATAACCACCAACACCGCCTGCAGCAATCCTTTTGAACCGGCTTTTAATACATCCCCAAAGATCACCGACGTACCCAGCAGCACTAGCCCGATCTTTACAAATAATTCCGTGGTAAGTGTCTCCTTGAACCAGGCAGGCAGTTTTATGGTGTTGCTCACCAGCAAACCCAGCGCCAGGCTGAAAATCACGGTTTCAAAATTGGTTTCTTTTATTGTTTTGTTACCGCTTAGTACCAGCGCTATCAATGTCAGCAGGAACACCACGGGAAAAACGTATAGTATATTCTTTATTGATTTTCCGGTGAGGAGAAAAGCGGCAATAGCGGCAAGAAAAGTAATGAGGAACAAAGCGCCTATGGCGCCAAGATTATGAGTCGAAAAAATACTTCCTAATTGAGAAAATCCATCCCAGTCAAAAACCGGCGCGGTAAATTTCATTCCGGCGATCGCCAGTATAATAATAGTAAATCCGAGTATGACAACTGTCCAGTCTTCGGAGACAGAAAAAGCTTTTTTGGAAGAAGACATAAACTAAACTGTTTGAAACTTTGTATTAATTCTGAAATAAACTTTAGCAGCATGAAAGGTAAAATAATATTTCCAGTATCTTTGCGTTATTCCAAACAGGCAGATACCTCTGCATTCTTCGGCGCTTGCCTTTTACCCTAACACATTGCTGTCAAACAAGTCTTAACAGGTTGCTTCCATATTATTTTTTTAAAATTATAATATGAAATGAAGCATAAGAAAATATTCATTTTCATACGCGAAAACAATGAATATTTTCTTATGTGAAATTCCATCTGACAATTAAAAAAACAAAAAATACACAGATGAAAAAGACAGGATTTTTAATTGACATGGATGGCGTGATTTACAAAGGATCAGAGCCTATTCCCGGCGCGATAGAATTTATCAATGGATTGAAGAGTAAAGGTTACCCGTTTCTCTTCCTCACCAACAACAGCCAGCGAACCAGCAGGGATGTTTGCTACAAGTTGCACAAAATGGGCTTTAATGTAACCGATGAAGATATTTTTACCTGCGCCATGGCCACTGCCCGGTACCTGGCTTCCAAAACACCCCACGGCACTGCCTATGTAATAGGAGAAGGCGGTTTGTTGAATGAACTGCATAATGAAGGATATTCCATTGTAGACGATAGCCCTGACTATGTGGTGATCGGGGAAGGTCGGACCATTATGCTTGAGTCTGTGGACAAGGCCATCAACATGGTCATGAACGGCTCAAAACTCATTGCGACGAATCTCGATCCCAACTGCCCCATAGCCAATGGAAAATACAGGGCGGGGTGCGGCGCCTTTGTGGCAATGGTGGAAGTAGCCACCGGCAAAAAAGCATTCAGTGTGGGAAAACCCAGCCCGGTAATGATGCGGATGGCCCGTAAAAAACTGGGACTGGCGACAGATGATACCGTGATGATCGGTGATACCATGAGCACAGATATTCTGGGGGCGGGTTCCATGGGTTTTACTACAGTACTGACCCTATCCGGCGTAACACGGCCCAACGATCTGGAACAATTCGGTTATTCCCCCGACTTTATTATACCCTCCATACAATCTTTACTAAAGGAAGAACTGTTTATAAGCGTAATTGAAAAACACGGTAGCGGCGTTTTGCTGCTTCAATAGAAAACATCTGCGATGATCCCTACCGATTATTTATTCCGGGGCAGGCTGATCAGCCTGTTCCCGGTTCAATTTTCTTGTCCGGCAGAAACCTCAATTCACTACCGCGAGTGCAATACCATCATGGTATTTACTACCGACTGTTTGTATAACTGTTGCCGTTACATCAGGAGTAGAAGATAATAAAGCTAAAAAGCGCTGAACGCCTGACACATTTGCATCGTCGCTGTTCTCATCCAGGATTTTTCCTTCCCGCACTACATTGTCTGCGATAATAAGTGTTCCGGGCCTGGATAACTTCAGCGACCACTGAAAATATTCCGCGTACGGTTCCTTATCGGCATCAATAAATATCACATCGAAAGGCCCTGCTTCTTCCTCTACCATTTTGGGCAGTTCTTCCAGCGCGTTTCCCACTCTTATTTTCACTTTCCCCGAAAGCCCTGCCGCAGTAAGGTTGGCATTGGCAACGGCCGCATGATGTGCGTCCACTTCCAGCGTAATCATTTCACCGTTTTCCTCCAACGCCCTTGCCAGCCAGATGGTGCTGTATCCGCCCAGCGTACCTATCTCCAGTATCTTCGCGGGAGTTTTCAACCTGGCTAATATGTGCAAGAACTTTCCCTGGTTTTCTGAAATGCTTATTTGAGGTAAACCACCTTCGATGATCGACTGCTTTGTTTGCAGCAATGCGTCGTCTTCTTTAACAAAGAGGTCGTTGATATGCCGGTCTACCGATCCGAATATTGAAACATCCATAATGCCTGCAGCTTTTTTAGGTGATAGTTTTGCCGAAGGTAAGCCTTTGGTGGTTATACTATACCTCCTGCAAAAAGCGCTGTATTCTTTTAATCGTTTCCTCCCGGCCCAGCAACGCCGCTATATCAAATACATGAGGGCCAAACTTACCCCCTACCAGCATGACGCGGAAAGGCAACAGCACTTCCCCTGGTTTTAAACCGGCAGCCGAAGCCCATTCCTTAAAATTGCTTTCGAGGATCACTGTTTCCCAGTCAGCCGGTTTAAATTTTTCTATTACAGATTGGAAAAACTGTGTTTTAGCCTCGTTCCATTTCGGCTTCACCGCATCCAGGTCCCAGGCAGTTGGCGCCCGGAAGAAAAAAACAGCCTGTTCAGCAAAGTCCGGCAAAAGAGTCGCCCTGTCTTTCACCAGTTCAAGCACTTTTTCAAACCGGGTTTCGTCGGTGATGGTGATACCTTTTTGCAGGAGATACGTTTTCACCGCCGCAGCATAAGAAGATACCGGCAGTTTTTTGATCCACTCATGGTTGAACCATTTCGCCTTTTCAAAATCAAACCTGGCCCCGCCACTATGTACCCGCTCTATAGAGAATTTTTCTACCAGTTCTTCTTTAGAAAACAACTCCTGTTCCGTACCATCATTCCAGCCCAGCAATGCCAGCATATTGATGAATGCTTCCGGTAAAAAGCCTCTTTCGCGAAACCCTTCTGTCAGTTCACTGGTTTTAGGATCGGTCCAGTTCATGGCAAATACCGGGAAACCGTATTTCGCGCCGTCTCTTTTGCTCAACTTACCCTGGGGACCCAGTATCAACGGCAGGTGCGCCCATTGCGGCATCTTATCCAATCCGAACAGGTATTCCCACAGTAAAACATGTACCGGGCTGCTGGGCAGCCATTCTTCACCACGGAAAGCATGACTGATCTCCATCAGGTAGTCATCCACTACCACAGCCAGGTGATAAGTGGGCATACCATCCGCTTTCAACAGTACTTTATCATCCACCAGCGAAGAGTTGAACTCCACCTCTCCCCTGATCATATCCGTAAAACGGATCGTTTCATTTTCCGGCATTTTTATACGGATCACATGCCGGGCGCCCTGCTCCAGCAAACGTTTTACTTCATCCGGGGAAAGTGTCAGCGAATTGCGCATTTTGTTCCGTACAGTGCGGTCATATTGCGGGGAAGGATTTTGTTCGGTCTTAAAATCCACCCGCATCCTCTCCAGTTCCTCCGGGGTATCAAACGCGATATACGCCTGCCCGTTGGCAACCAGTTGATCGGCATATTGCTTATATATGGGCTTTCGCTCACTCTGGCGATAAGGCCCGAATTTACCACCCTTCAGCGGGCTTTCGTCCGGCGTCAGTCCCACCCAGTTCAGGCAATCATAAATATATTGCTCCGCTCCTTCTACAAACCGCGTCTGATCTGTATCCTCGATGCGTAAGATAAAGTCGCCCTGGTGCTGCCTGGCAAAAAGGTAATTATATAAAACCGTTCTTACCCCTCCTAAATGTAATCCACCTGTGGGACTGGGTGCAAAACGAACCCGTACTTTTTTTGTCTGCATTCCGCAAAAATAACATGCTTTGTTCAATCTTCATTAACCGGGTATGTAAAGCATATTTTTCAATTTTCATTTGCGGGCACTACTCCCTGTGATCAAAAATCAACAAAACGACCATTACCAGGCTGAAAAATGATATCGTCGTAAAATCCAATCCCTTTTTAAACGTTATACATTACTTTTGATAACCATCTAAAAAACACTGAATGTTCGAAAAAACACCGCTACAGGAAGCCATATACAAAAAAGACTTTACAAAGGCGAAAGAACTGATAGAAGCCGGCGAAACTTTTCCCGAAACATTGCAGGACTATACCCTCAGGAGCATCTTCGAAACCCTGGTGAAGAACAAGGCGTTTGATGTGCTCGACGCATTGGTTAAGAACGGGACAATACCCGTCGATGTCTATGAACTCGAGAAACTGGAGTACAGTATTTTCGAGGTCCTTTTTAAGCACCTCCCGGCGGACGATGAATCACTTCAATACCTCAGCAGGTTCATCGGCAATGCCGAAAATGTGAATGACGAAGTAAACGGGCAAACACTGCTTGGGCACGCTTTGAATATATGGGCGGCCCCGGAAATTGTGCAGACGCTGATCGACTCGGGGCTCAATATTGATTTTTTAAACAATGCCGAAGACTCCCTGGTCATCCAGGCAGTACGGATCAATATGATTCCCCAAGACAGGCAGTTGGCCTATATCCGGATATTGCTTAATGCAGGGGTGGATATCAACAAAACCAATATAGTGAAACAAACCGCCCTGCATGTAGCCATTGAAAGGGATAAAAAACACCTGCTGGACATATTGCTGGAGAGTGGTACACAACCCAACGATCAGGACGACAAGGGTAACTCAGCTTATTACTATGCGCTTGCCCATAAAATGGACGGTGAGATATATGGGAAGCTCTCGGCTGTAAGCCTGCCGGATTTCACCCTTCAAAACAGGAATGAGGAAACAGCGTTATCTGAGTATTTAAGAATGATGTCGGGCGCGGACAGAGATGTGGCTCTGCTGGAGCAATTGGTGGACGATGGCGCCGACCTGGACAATGTTGCACCATACTATAGCAGGCCTAAGTCCGGCTGGGACTGGATCATAGAGAAACCCACTACTGTTATGCAACGGCTGCTGGCAAAAACAGGACGAGATGTCAACCTCCAGGACGACGACGGAAATACCCTTTTACATAAGGTCTGCGCCATCGATGTAAACTATTCACACGATGCGGCCCGGGAAATTTATAAGAAAGTAAAATTGTTGCTGGAACTGGGCGCGGACGCATCCATTACCAACTCAAAGGATGAAACTGCTATGATGCTGGCTTCCGGCGATAACCTGAAAGCAAAAACGGCGGAACTGCTTTTATCCGCAAAAAACAAATAACTTAAAAGATATTCTATGTCAATGTCATTTATAATTGCCTGCGAAGGGGGCAAAAGAAAAATTGCCGAACTGCTGCTTGCCAACAAGGAAGTAGATGTGAAATACACCGATGAAAAAGGACGTACCGCCCTGCATTATGCCGCGCATCGCGGATATCTTGACATCGTAAAACTATTGATCGCGGATGGAGCCGATTTGGATTACGAAGACCACCAGGGAGAGACACCACTATTTTTTGCCTGCCTGCAAAAGCAAAAACAAACAGCCGTATACTTACTGGAACAGGGCGCCCGGATCAATATCAATGACCTGAATGGCAACAGCCTTTTACACCTCAGTGCTCAAACCGGGCAGGTGGAAGTAGTACGGGAATTACTGAACCGCGGCGCGGAAGTGGACCTGGAAAACAATAATGCGGAAACAGCCCTGTTGATAGCCGCTTCCTGGAGAAATACTGAAGTGGTAAAGCTGTTGATTGACAGCGGCGCTAATGTTAATACCACCAATAAGCGGGGAGATTCTCCGTTACTCTTTGCAGCTAAATCGCGTCATATGCCCATGGTGCAGTTGTTGCTGGACAATGGCGCTAATATTAATCATGTCAATCATGCCGGAGAAAATGCCTTGCTGATCGCCTGCTATGAAACCAACCGCGCCCTGGTGACCCTGCTTATAGAAAAAGGCGCCAACCCGGGTATTTCCTCAAAAGAAGGTATATCGCCGATCTGGTATGCCTGCGCTAATAACCAGAAAGAAATTGTGGCCCTGTTCCTCGACAACGGGTTGGATGTGAATCATAGCCGGCCTGTAACCGGTACGGATAATTCAATGAATGCCTACCTGGATTGGGTGGAAACCAGTAACAGCCTTTCCGTCGAAGCGAGTTTCAGTTTTAACCCGGGCTATCATAATGGGGGAGAAAGCCTCCTGCATCATGCCGTGAAAAACGGGCACCTAAGTATGATCAGGTTACTGCTGGAAAGAGGCGCTTCTATTAACCAGCAGGATGAATCCAGAAACACTGCCCTGCATTATGCGGCAGCTAACGGCAAAAAAGATGCGGTAAAATATTTGCTGGAGCAGGGCGGCGATCCATTGATCGTGAATGTGAAAGAACAAAAAGCGATTGACTACTCCAACATCAAAGGGTTTAATGAAATTACCGCGCTGTTGCTTCAGTTCGCACCACCATCTACTGTTCCTGATACGGTACAGGCAACTGCCGGTACCAGCACTTCAGGAAACAGCATCACCGATAAAAAGCAGGCCCTGCTGGACCTTAAGGATCTGCTGGATGCCGGCATCCTTTCGCAGGAAGAATTTGAGACTGAAAAAGCAAAAATATTAAAAGGCTGATCACTTTATTAAAATGTCAATAAAAAGGGATCCTGAACCTTACAAAACAGGTGCTCCCGCAGACCGGATACTGCCCGGAAAAAAATTGAAGCCGGAAAAAGGGAAGATAATAAAGGGGATACCACGTAGATGGCATCCCCCTGTTTGTATGTCCGTCCAAAACCAAAGCTAAGAAGGTAATGTATATACAATCCTCACTCCCCGCAAGGTCCTTTCTTCTGTGGCGTTTTTAATAGTTCCAACTATCTGGATCAAATACATATATTTATCAAGTATCCTGCCGCCGGCATCAAAATGATCTATCACTTTGGCAAGAAAGTTATCCGGGGGCAAAACACCCGGCGGGCAACTATCCAGCGACACTTCTACCTCACCGGAATAAGCATGATGATCTATATGGTACTTTAGGATCAATACCTGTATATCTTCTGAGGTATTGTTCTTATAGTATACCGTCACCGTCTTCATAACAGAACCTACGGGTAAAAGTATGGGCGCCTGCAACAATCCATTACCGGACACTCTTCCGCCCTGGAAATGATCGGTATAAGCGCTACCGCCCGAAGGAAAGAAAAAGCAGGAATCGATATACAATGACAACCGCTTCGCGGGCTTTATAGCTATGTCCGTTATCTTTTTTGCCGGTATCGCTTTTATCGGTTTGATCAATTTCTTTTGGGCAATTTTCGATTTTGCAGCCGTCTTTTTAACCGGTTTGGCTGTCGTCTTTTTTATATTTTTCTTTTTTGTGGGTGTCATAACATATGATTACCATAAGGTTCTTCCCTGAAGATACTCATATTAAAGGTGCAGACATTACCCTGGTTAGTATTTAGCTGAAAAAACGAGTAAATCCGGGGTTGCTGCCTGTAATTTACCGACCGCCACCGGCGGATTGCAGGTATTCCTGAAGGATAATGGTGGCGGCTATCTGGTCTATATTGGCTTTGTTCCGTCTTTGCTTTTTCTTCATTCCCATATCCAGCATCGCCTGCTTTGCCATGCGGGAGGTATAACGCTCATCCACAGGCGTAACAGGGATTGCCGGGAATTCCCGGTTAAGTTTCTGTATTATTTTCCGTACCGGTTCCGAAGCATGTGTATCCGAGTCATCCAGGTTTTTGGGCTCTCCTATTACTATCCGTTCCACTTCTTCTTTTAAGAAATAATCCTTCAGAAAAGAGATCAGTTGAGAGGATTCAATAGTAGTAAGCCCCGATGCGATGATCTGCAGAGGGTCTGTAACAGCTATGCCGGTACGTTTTAATCCATAATCGATAGCGAGTATGCGGGGCATAGGGCAAAGATACACAAGTTGCAGGAGGCAGGTTGCTTCAAATTTCGATCCAGCCCATTTTCAAATTCCCTACTTCGCCAACTCCAGTCCAAAGATCAAAGGGGAAGAGTTAACCAGTGCATGCAACAATGCCGCGTAGAAAATATTTTTGGTTTTCAGGTATACGTATCCGTAAGCCCAGCCGCCGATGCTTGCGAGACCGGTAAACACGATCGAACCTGAATGAAAATGTACCAGTCCAAAAATTATGCTGGCAATAGCTAATGCCGTATAGCTGCCCTCCGGCTGCTTACCCGATCTTTCCAGGAACCAGGCCACGCCAAACAAAATGATTGTTATCAAAGCAGGAAACCATTGCATATTCCCTTTCATGGCATAACCCACCAGCAATGAAAACAGCACCAGGATAACCATCCACCACCACCAGAAAGTCTTCCAGGAAGCTGACTGCCGGATCCGTTTATACAGCATATTCTGCAATAATCCCCGGAATACCAGCTCTTCAAATAAGGCAGTATGCAAAAAAATGGACAGCATTTTCCGGAGGATTGATTCAACCTTCGAAAAGTCCCAGCCGGATGCATCCCTCACCTGTATAAAATCCACCCCATATCCTATAACAAACACGAATGCATAAAACGCAGCCCACACCCACAATACAGTAAACAGGAACTTCCATCTGAATACAGGGTAGGCGCCAACATCTCTCAAATCCCTGACAACAGAAAAAGCGAATATTGCCGAGAGCATTACCGCGATACGGTACACAGAATCAAAGCCGCCGCCATTGAACGGAAGGTTTCCCGAAGGATCCACTTTCACCAGGGTCACCGGGAAAAAATACAGGAAGAAAATCGTAAAATCAAACCAGTCGAGTCCCGGCTTATTGGCATCCCGGGCAGCAAAGGCCAGTACCGGGAAGAACAGCAGGAAAGGTACCAGGAACAAAGTACCCTTCAATGGGTTCTCGCCGTTGAAAGCTACATAACTGTAAAACACCAGCAGCAGCAACAGCGGAAAAACAATTATCTTCCGGAAATCAGCTTGTAAACAATGCCGTAGCCGGTCCGCAACAGCAGGCTTCCCTATTGTAAAGAAAGCGAAATACAAGACGATAAAATAAGGCAACGCGATAATGATATCTCCCGCAGGATTTTTATCCAGCGAAAACAGGACAAACACGACAGATAACAAGATGGAGTAAACAGTTCCTGTTATAAAAGCTCTTTTCAGGGTAATATTGGGTTGCATTGGGTTTAATTGTTTACCAAAGAAGGATCGAATATAAAACTTAGATCCGGATATGAAGCTCCGGGTTGTATTCTCTTATGCGTGCTTATTACCTCAGGTAAACTGCCTCAAATCTTGCCATAGGCGCCATGCGTGCTTTGGTAAGCACCAGGGTATCTCCTGTTACGATATAAGTATCCGCCTTACTGAACACCTCATACAGTTTTACTTCCGTATCCAAACCGGCACAGGCCATTTGCGTGGAAATAGCAGGATTCAGCTTTATTCTGCCATTGGGCAATAACTCGTACGCACCGGAATAACCATTACATCCCCCGTTCCCCTGGTACCTGTTGTCGAAAGATTTAAAAATAACATAAGCTTCCCTTTGTCCTTCCGGTGTTGTTACCGGGTTTCCAAATACCTCTGTCAGCTTCCAGTATTTTTCCAGAAGAGGGTTGTCCAGCTTTGTAAGCGTTGCGGATGACTTATCCGCATTTTCCAGAACATCCAGCCTGTTCTCCCCCACCCTGTAAGACACTCCATCTATGGTTACAGCACTTCCTTCGCTGTTCCATTCAAAACCTCCCTTTGACTCTTCAGTCCTTTTGCCTTTTATACTACGTTCAAGCACATAGGTATTATCGCTGTTTAGCTGCAATACCAGTTGACCGCTATCGGCCCCTGAAACGATGGCGCCGGTATAAATGCCGGCCCAGTCCAGAGCGTTCCGGCTATTATCCCCGGCGGCAACAGTTTGCGTTTTTTGGGAATTACACGCCAACAATACGGTTACCATAAAAATTGAGATCACTTTTTTCATAGCTAAATATTTTATCGTTCAATGGATGCTGTTTTTAATACCACTACATACCTGTAAAAAATAAAATTTTGTTAACGAGAGACATGAACGGAAGATCACCCGGTATTATTCACAGCCAAAGCAGTACAACTAATATACTAATTTCCGGGGTATTGCTCTAACAGATTTTGCATTCTCCGCACCCGGTCTTCCAGTTTTTCGGAACTTAGTGTCTCCCTCAGGCTATCCACTTTTATGGGAAAGCAAAAAGGGGTGAGTTGGGCGGGAAAAGTAATTATGATATCCGACTGCTGAATACGTTCCAGCATCAAACGTAATCGCAGTTCTTCCATCTGCTGGTCCATCACCTCACGGGAAGCCTGCTGCAGCAGGATGTTGCCCGGTTCATACTCCATAAACACGTTGAACAATAAAGAAGCGGATGATTGAAGATGTCTTGCTTTTTTTTGCTCTCCGGGAAAGCCCTGGAATATCAATCCTCCGATTACCGCGATATCCCTGAACTTTCGTTTAGCCATTTCAGTTGAATTCATGCTATGCTGAATATCCCTCAGCAGGTTCTCCGGCGAAAACAGTTCGTATACATTCGTATCGTCTACCGGTATAGGCTGATCACTCAGCAGTTCGAAGCCATAATCGTTCATGGCCAGCGAAAACGTGATCGGTACCAGTTGGCTGATCCGCCATGCCAGGATGGCCGCCATGGCTTCATGCACCAGCCGCCCTTCAAAAGGATAAACAAAAAGATGATACCCGTCTGCTGTTTCTATATGCTCCACCAGCAATTCGTTTACACGGGGGATATGCGACAACTTCTTCTGCAGCTCAAAAAGCGGAGCGAGTACGGACATCTCTTCATTAATCCCCTGCTTCCGCAGCGCTTCGTTCAGGGTTTCCCGTAACTTTTGTCCCAGGTTGGCCGAAAGAGGCATTCTGCCACCCTGCCAACTGGGTACGATCGACTTCGCGGCATTCGATTTGCGTACAAGTACGGTCATATCCTTAATCGCTACCAGTTCCAGGTTTCTTCCGGCAAGGGTAAACACCGCACCTGGCTCGAGCCGGGAGATGAACCATTCTTCTATTACCCCTATATACCCGCCCGATACCAGCTTCACTTTCAGCATAGATTCACTCACGATGGTACCTATATGCATCCGGTGCCGCATCGCAATTCTCCTGCCCGTAATCCGGTACAGCCCGTTGATATGCTCTACTTTCTTGAAATCGTCGTATTGCTGCAATGCCACGCCGCCGGCTGTGATGAACTGCATGATCTGCTGCCATTCACCCGTGGTCATATCCCGGTAACAATAGGTCTGCCGTACTTCATTAAAGGTCTCCTCCGCGTCAAATCCATCTGATACCGCCAGCGTACAGAGATACTGGATCAACACATCATAACAAAGCAACAGCGGCTCGCGGCTCTCAATTATATTTTCCCGCACAGCATTTTTGAGAGCTGCCGCCTCCATTAGCTCCAGGGAATGCGTAGGCAGAAACCAGATCCGGCTGACCGCATCCGGCTGATGCCCGCTTCTGCCTGCCCGTTGTAAAAAACGGGCTACGCCTTTTGGCGACCCTACCTGTATCACTGTTTCCACCGGGCGAAAGTCAACGCCGAGATCGAGGCTGGCCGTACACACTACCGCTTTTAAGACACCGGAATGGAGCGCCTCCTCCACCCATATTCTTAACGCGGGCTCTATACTGCCATGATGCAGGGCCAATGCGCCCGCCAGCTCCGGAGCCGCCGTCAGCAAACTCTGGTACCAGGTTTCGCTCATCCCCCTTGTATTGATAAAAACAAGGGTAGTACGGCTTTCCCTGATAATAGACACCACCTTACTGATCAGCTTCAGTCCGAGGTGCCCCGACCAGGGATATTTTTCGATCTCATCCGGGAATACGGATTTAATTTCTACCCGCTTATTCAATTTCGCTTTCACTATTACCAGGTCGTGCTCACCCAACGGCGCCAGCAATACCTCCGCCGCCTGCCGCAGGTTGCCGATGGTGGCGGAAATACCCCATACCAGCGGCGCCTTATCCGGGTTTCTCTTTTTCAGGAGAGAAACGATCCTGCTGACGGCCAGCTCCACCTGTACGCCTCTTTTACTGCCCAGCAACTCATGCCATTCGTCTACCGCTATTATCCGGAGCGCGGAAAAAAAATCCGGGTAATTCTTTTGCGCCAGCAACAGGTGCAGGCTCTCCGGGGTGATGATCAATACCTCCGGCGGTTTCCGCTTTTGTTTCTGTCGCTCACTTACGGCCGTATCACCGTTTCTCACCCCTATCTCCCATTTTAGCTCCAGTTCCCTGATCACTTCTTCCATCGCCCGGTGAATATCTTTGGCAAGGGCCCGCAACGGTGTGATCCACAGCAGTTGCAGGCCGTTACCGGATTGCTCCTTATAGTTCCGGGGATGATCGTTGATGAAATTGATAACAGCCCCCAGGGAAACGGAAAATGTTTTACCAAATCCCGTTGGCGCATTTACGATACCACTTTTTTTTGCCGTGATAAACTGCCATGTTTCTTCCTGGAAAGCAAAGGGGCGGAATCCTTTTTCCTTCAGCCATTGCGTAACTACCCTATATCCTGTGGTTTGCTGCATGTATATCCATGCAATTTAGCGCAGATTTTAAGTTGCCTGCACGCAAAAGTTGTGGAAAGTACCGGGTTTATTTCCCGAAAATGAAGAATAAAAGCAATATCCTGTTGAAAAGAAGTTGTTATAATCCAATTAATTGCTATTTTTGCAACCCTTCAAAGGGTCCTGTGGCCGAGTGGCTAGGCAGAGCTCTGCAAAAGCTCCCACAGCGGTTCGAATCCGCTCGGGACCTCCCTTATATCCCCTGTAAATCAACGAATTATTGTATAACCCGCCATGGTAGCGGGTTTTGTATATGGCTATATGTGGTAAACTGTGGTTAGTTGTGGTATAAAATGCTATATTATGTAACCAATGTGTAACCAAAGATGAGATACACTGTAAAACTAGTGTTTGCCTCTGGTCGGTGTTGTCACCATAGCCGTCAACTTAAGCCCGGAGGGCTTGAATTTGAGTAGCCCCTAACTTTGTTAGGGGTAAAATGTCAGAGTTTTAGTTGAACCCCATTCGGGGTTCAATGTAAATTTTGGGTGACCTTACCACCGGTTGCACCGATGGCTATTCAAATTAAACCCCTTTCGGGGTATTTTATTGGTCACGTTTCCTAAGTTGACGGCTATGGTGTTGTCACCGACCAGCAGGTGTAGCCTCATTCATCTTCATTCAACTTATAATATTTGGGCGACGAATACTTATAAGACTTCCTTTGCTGTCCTCCATTATACTTCCTGCAGCTACACGTCGTCATTGCGATCCCGCCCTCATCAAAATTAAGTTACCAAACCTTCCAATCGCTCAAAAACGAGATTCCCAATGCTACCAGGAAAGCAAAAACAAAAGATGCAAAATACCCGGAAACTGCATCAAAGGTTAGTTTGCAACTCCTAATAATTACTTTTTCTCTTTGTCATTGATGAGTGGCACCTTAAATACAATAGATGTTCCAACATTGTTTATGATAGTGCAGGTGCCTCCAATAGTATTGAGACGTTCTTTCATGTTATGCAATCCATTGCCATAGCTCTTATCAGGAGCTGGATTAAATCCTACACCATTATCGGTTATGGTTATGGAAAAAAAATCGTTCACTGAAAACGTTATATTTACTTCTGTAGCCTGCGAGTGTTTTACGATATTATGAAGCGCTTCTTTAACAGACAGCAAGATATTACGACGTGTTTTCCCGTTGATCGATATTTCACTGATCACATCCGGCGCCAACAGCGTAGTCTGTATTTTCAGAGATTCAAAATATTCTACTATGTAATGCCTCAAATAGGCAACCAGGTTGGGCAAAGCATCATTTCGTGAATTAAGCGTCCAGATGATCTCATTCATTTTATCCATCAGCACATTGGCGGTACCCGATATTTTCTCCAGTTCCCTGTTATCCGTTCCTCCTTCTTTGGCTTTTGCTATTTCGCTTAACAGCCTGATAGATGTAAGACCCGATCCGATATCGTCGTGTATTTCCTGCGAAATACGGTTGCGCTCATTTTCCCTGGTATCAATGATGGCTTTATATTTTTCGAGCTCCTTCCTGTCATTTTCAAGCTGCAGCTTTTCCACTGCCCTTATCCGTAAGATCTCTTCTGATCTTTTTCTATAGGAAAGCCCCTGCATGAAAAAAAGCATCTCTATTACGATACCCACCATGAAGGCCACTACTGCAATGCTCGAATGTTCAAGAAAATGGTGTTTATGATCGCCTCTTCCGTCTATATAAAGTGCCATACCCCATGTTATAATGCCGGCTACAGAACCGAGTCCTATATACCTGACCTCTTTATCATTTTTGTATTTCAGCAGAGAAAAGATCAGGTATACGAAATAGGGCACCACGATCCCTCTTATGGCATCGAAAGCGATATTTCCGATATAATTGTACCGGTTTGTATAGGTAAGGGGCAGATTAATGATCAAAAAGATGATTTGTGCAAATGTAATGATCCGTACATGTGTATAAAGCCCGGGCGCTTTGGTCTTCAGCTTTAAGAAAGAAGACACAAAAAGCAAGGCTAATGTGGATTCGCCCAGTTGCAGCACCTGGTAACGGAAATCGTAGAAAAAAAAGTAGCTGCTGCCGAACACGAAATTATTGAGCAAACGGAGAAAAAAGTAGATAATAAAACCCAGCATGGCAAGCGCATAGTACAGGTATTCGTATTTGAATTCCTGTAAAAATACGGCAAGGGTATAAGCAAGCATACTAAGCATGATCCCAAGCAGCAGTAGCGTAACATATATATACAGTTTGTTGGGTCGCACGAAGTGGTCGAAAGTAAAAGCAGTTTGTGCACTGGGCAACACAATGATCGGGTCAAACTGGTGCCAGTTATAAAAATTGATATCCGCCTCGATGTAAAAGTCTTTGTATTCTCCTGCTTTGGCTATAATAAAAGCATACGGAACATGATTAAATAAAGTATGGGAGAAGGAAGTGAACCGGTTGTTCAGCGCTTTCATTTTACCGGCGCTGCTGTCGTATTCATACATGGTATAATGCTGTGCCCTTCCCATATACAGCCAGAAAGTATCCTGCCGGCTGCTGTTGGTAACAGACAGCTTTATAAAATAACGTGCGTCAAGCCTTCTTTTATCAAATGGGAAATTTTTGCCGGGGTAAAAAAACGTTGCCTGTGCAGCATCGTCAATGGTAGTTTTTTTGCTGTAATCTATAAAATAAGAGAGCCGCTTTAACACGGTATCGTATTCTCTGAGCTTTCCGAGGTCAATGAAGTCAGCAGTTTGTGCGGCCACAGCACACATACACAACAGGGAGGTAACGGTTATGATAGCCCTTTTTAGCAACAGCAGGTTAGTTTAATAAAAATTAGCTGTATTGTAATTTAAGTGATTAATCGCACATTATCCATGGCTCAGGTGGAAATTTTGCCTCTCCGGGCGGATGGTCGAGTAGGCCGCAGCATTTCAGCTTCAGCCGCTCACAGAACTGTGCATGAAAGTCTCCCTTCACACAGCTCTTGTTATTCAGTCAATATTGCACCTGCAGGCTGGTGTCTCCACCTGTTTGCTTCCTGTTTCGGTTGGTGCGGATACCAACCGATAGTTTTAAAAATTATACCACGAATTCATTGTATATTGATATTATCGCAGATAATACTACTTTTCACACCTCAAAGAAATCAACATGGCTGTCCGGGACATTGCCGATGTAATTGAAAGACTCAATGAAATCATAGCCCAAACAAAAGCGGCTAAAGACAGGATGGGCTATTTTGCCGCATTGTATAAGCGAATGACTATAGCCGTTCAAAATGGCATTGACGGCAATCTGTTTGAAGACGGACAAAGAATGAACCGGCTTGATGTATGTTTTGCCCGGAGATATTTTGACGCATACGACGCCTATAATGAAGGCAGCCCTTGCAGCAGCGCATGGCAATGCGCATTTGACTATTGCAGGGATGACGGGCTCACCGTGATCCAGCACCTGATACTCGGGGTAAATACACATATTAATCTCGACCTGGCCATCGCCGCTGCTGAAATATCCAAGGATAGTAATATTGATACGCTCGCATACGATTTCAATAAGATCAATGATGTCATTGCATCGCTGGTAGACGATGTGCAGGAATGCCTTTGCCATGTGTGGTTCCCTATGCGTATGTTAACAAAGATTGCCAATAACCGGCAAATGGCCGTGCTTAATTTCAGTATTGATAAAGCCAGAACGGCCTCCTGGAGCAATGCGCTATTGCTTTGGGGTATGGATGAAGCCCAACAGGAGATTTATATCCGGCAGATGGACGCGACTGTTTGCACATTAGCGAAAGGAATAAGGTCCCCCGGCAGGATGATGGGTCTGCTCTTAAAAGGAATTCGTATCACCGAGTACGATGATGTGGCACGAACGATCCGGCTTATTGATACAACAGTGGTTGATTGACATCATCAGCGTTGCTTCAACACCCCTCCTAAACATAATAAAAATATTTGCAAAGCGTTTTAGGTTAAGTGTAATACAATATACGTTTCCTCATTACACTCAATCAAAGAATAACAACGCAATGAAAAAACTATTTATACCGTGCATTATGCTGATCTCAACACAGATCAGCTTTGCACAGGACAGCAAATTATGGTTATCCGTCGGGGCAGGCTTAGACAATACGCCCGGCGCAGAAAAAGATCATGCGACGGGCAGGGGCTTTAATGTACAGGCTGATGCCTTCGTACCTTTTTACAGAAAGGGATGGGATGGTACTGTAAAGGGCAGTCGCTTTACATTGGGTGTAAATATTTCCGGGAATTATACGGGTATCCGCAACCAACAGCCCGATAATACCGATATAGCAGGCCGCTACCAGGTATACCAGGGAAATGTAGTGATAACTGACCAGTCTGAAGGAAAAATCTCAGGAGGCTTTTCCGGCCTCGCCGGGATACAGGCCAGGATCGATCTGGGGAAATTCAATCTCGCCCCGTCGGTTAATTTCGGGTACCTGCATTTTAAGCAAAAAGGATATACACAAACCGGCAGCCTGCGCGTGAATGAGCAAACGCAACAAAAAGACCTGGTAAAATCAGCGCAGCAAAGCACCAACGGGTTTGTGCTTAAGCCACAGTTGAAAATAGGATACGACATTGCAAACAATTTCAGCCTCTTTATAAGCCCGTCAATGGTTTTTGGGCCCGTAACCAGGTATACTACTTATTACCTTGTTCCCCAGGGAGGGTTTAATGATAAAAACACATATGAAACCAGCCAATTGGCTAAAGGAACCATGGAAAGCAGTACCCTTAAGGGCAGGTACCGTTTAATGGAGATCAATGCGGGAATAACAGTCGCTATCGGGAAGAGGCAGTCAACTGTAAAGCAAACACAGGGAATGAATTTTGGAGAGAAAGTGACACAGAGAGCGGCAGCCAATAATGGTAACAACCCATTGTATGAAGGAAATGCTGCAAGTGGCCAAAACCCGATGTACGAAGCAAATAAAACAGGTGGTAATAACCCGTTGTATGAAGGAAATACTGCGAGTGGTGTCAGCCCGATGTACAACCCTGCCGGAAGGGCTATGCCCGGGACCCCTATCGGCGGTGTTATAGTAAAAGGAGGGAAAAACCCGGGCGGAAGTTATATTACAATACTATCCGACAGTAACGGGGATATTTTGCTGGATAACCTGGAAGCCGGTAGTTATCTTTTCCGGCTTAGCTCACCTGAGCTGCCCGCAGAAAAAAGCATTAACGAAAAAGAGATCAAACCTGCTGAAGACGCTGCAATAGCCAGACCCGGGACCCCCATTGGCGGCATTATCGTAAAAGGCGGCAAAAACCCCGGTGGGCAGATGTTGACTACTACCACGAATGAGAACGGCGAGTTTTCGTTTGATGTTACGGAGCCGGGCAATTATGTGTTTAAAATTTTTAATCCGGCAGAAAGTGGGAAGGGTATACAAGAAGCTGGTGTAAGAGGCATGGCGAAATCCGGCGGAGCGGTATCCTCCTCTTATGCTGCCGCCGGCAGGGTTGCCGGAGGCCCGCTGAAAGGCATTGACGTGAAGTTGGGAAAAAGCCCCAATGACGGTATCCGGGCAAGAGCCGTAACAAATAAAAAGGGTGAAATTGAGTTTAAGGGACTGGAGCCTGGTATTTATGAAATGATCCCTGACCTCCTGCAAAAGGCCCAGGCACAGGACTTCAATACCACGAGAAGTAATCGCGAGAGAGGGCAGCTCGCTGCTGATCCGGGGTCCGGCAGCCCGAAAAACGATGATTTGCAAAAAGCCGAAGCACAGGACTTCAACACGACCAGAAACAACCGGGAAAGAGGGCAGTTAGCAGCAAGGCCCGGGGGACCTATTGGCGGCATTATCGTAAAAGGCGGTAAAAATCCCGGCGGCGCTATGACAAACCTGGCTATCGACGATGATGGAACCATCCGGTTTGAAGTTTTAGAAAAGGGTAATTATAAATTTATCTTCAGCAACCGCCAGGAGACCCAGGGCATTGTGAATACCACCAAGAGCAATACAAAAGACTAAAATAGCGGTTAGGCTATGAGTTCTTTTCCCTATTTCTATCGGTATGCGCCTTTAGATATTGCAGCATATTCACTTTTTTATGCTGATGTGTGAAGATACCAGTAGGAGAAATTTAAGTTGAAGCAATGTTATGACGGGAGAAGCAATCCTCGTGCATCAGCATTTTCAAACTGTGGAGACTGCTTCTCCCGCCGCAATAGTCCTTTAATTCAAGGCGACGTGCGGGCGGTTTCGCAGTGACGTAAAAGTGTTGGGGTTTTACAACCCGCACTAAAGCATAACATATATTTACTCAACCTCTTCCGCGTATTACGATCCCGACCGCCCCGAACGTTCGGGGGGAACCAATCCCTACATTTGTTTATCTTTCAGAACAGGGCCTTATCACAATATGTCCATCCCGGACAACGCCCCATGAAGGGCCAAACCGGAGCTGATGAAAAAATTTAAAAAGGCCGTGTTTTATGCAGATGATGTACGCGTGATATAATAACTTGTGCCATCATTTCTCTCTAAAAAACACGATATGCCATTAAAATACCTGTTGGGCGTTTCATTCTGCCTTGTGATCAGCCTTCACAGCCATGCGCAGGCGAATGAAAACTATACCTGGTGGAACCCGGCTACCTCCACCTTCCCTGTGCTGGAGGGACAGGCCTGGCCTAAGGAGGTGAAAAGCTTTTATGACCGCTTGCCCGCCAGGGCAGCGTCCATGGTGAGAGAAGCGGTATGGGGACTATCAAAGCATAGTGCCGGGTTATACATTAAATTCAAATCAAATGCCGGACAGATAAAGGTCCGTTATACGCTTACACAAAAGAATAATTACGGCATGCCGCATATGCCGGCAACCGGCGTAAGCGGCGTGGACCTGTACGCGCTTGATCATAGCGGGAAATGGGTTTGGGCGCCGGGACAATATCAATTTTCAGATACGGTCACCTACCAGTTCAATAACATAGTAGTGGATACGGTATTCAAAGACAGGGATTGCGAGTTCCGGTTATTTCTTCCCCTATACAATGCCGTTAGCTGGATGGAGATCGGCATTCCCGCAGGAAACACATTCGTTCCTTTACCCCTTTCGGAAGAAAAACCCGTGGTAGTCTATGGTACTTCCATCGCGCAGGGTGGATGTGCTTCTCGGCCCGGACTGGCATGGACGTCAATATTGGAACGGCAGTTAGATTATCCCTTAATTAATCTGGCATTTTCAGGGAACGGCAGACTGGAAAAACCGTTGATAGACCTGATGACGGAAATAGACGCTAAAGTATATGTATTAGACTGCCTTCCTAACCTGGTCGGTAGTTCTCCGGCAGATCTTGAAAGCAAGATCAGGGAGTCGGTGAAAGGCTTGCAGGATAAACGCCCCGGAACGCCCATCCTGTTGACCGAACACAGCCAGGGCATACATTCGGGAACAGCGAATATTAAAATGACGGAAGATTGTGAAAAAGCGTCCGCTGTATTGCGGCAAACCGTCGAGGCGCTCAGGAAAGAAGGCGTTAAAAATATTCATTTGTTGTCCAATACTGCCATTGGTATGGATATCAATGCTACGGTAGATGGTATTCATCCTGCCGATATAGGAATGAAACAACATGCGGATGCTTATGAAAAGGCTATCCGGGAAATTGTGCAGGAGCCTTCCCTGCCGGCTTACAGCACCACGCAGCCTGTGATGCAGGATCGTGACGGGTATGACTGGCGTGCAAGACATGCTGCTATTCTTCAGCTCAATAAAACGGCTCCCCCGCAGAATGTTATCATAGCCAATTCCATCATTCACTATTGGGGAGGCGAACCCCAATACCGGATCGCAGACGGTGTAGATTCATGGAACCGGTATATGAAACCCTTAGGAGTGCGCAACATGGCTTTGGGGTGGGATAGAATAGAAAATGCTTTATGGCGTGTATATCACGGAACACTGGATGGGTATACCGCGGAGCACGTGATGCTTATGATAGGAACCAATAATTTAGGCATTAATACCAATGAAGAAATAATAGCCGGGTTGAAAAGATTGGTGGAAGCCGTTCAATTGCGCCAGCCGGGAACAGGCATTTTGTTATCAGGCATATTCCCGAGAAGGGATATGGAGAAAAGAGTAGAAGAGATCAACCGGGAAATTACAAAGCTGGCAACAGCAATGAAAGTAACTTATATTGATCCGGGAAGGGTATTGCTTAACGCATCGGGTAAAATTGATGAAACCCTTTTCAGGGATGGTCTTCATCCCAATGCAGCGGGTTATAATAAGCTGGCGCCTGTATTGGCAGGCTATCTTAAAAAATAATTTTATGCCGGTATATGGAGACGGATACCGGCAGGAGCAATTCAAAAACTTCTTTTCGTATGCGTATTGTAATTATCGGCGGCACAGGTCATGTTGGTACTTTCCTGGCGCCAAGACTGGTAAACGCAGGGCACCGGGTGATCTCGGTTTCCCGCAGCCAGCGCCAGCCTTATTTACCCAACCCGGCCTGGAATGAAGTGCAGCAGGTAAATATAGACCGGAATGATCCCGGCGGGAAAGATGATTTCGGCAACCGGATCGCTGCCATGCAACCGGATATCGTGATCGATATGATCTGTTTTGATAAGCTCACGGCAGAACAAATGGTACTTGCATTACGGGGAAAGATCAAACAATATCTTTTTTGCGGTACAATATGGGTGTATGGTCATAGTGTGATGGTGCCCACAGGTGAAGACAGACCGCGCCATCCTTTGACGGAATACGGAAAAGATAAAGCGGAGGCAGAAGCTTTTTTACTACGCGAGGCGAAGGAACGGGACTTTCCCGTAACCATCCTCCATCCGGGGCATATTGTAGGACCGGGATGGAGGCCAGTGAACCCGGCGGGTAATCTTAACCTGCAGGTATTTGAAAAATTGAAGAAAGGGAAAGAGATCCTGCTGCCCAATCTTGGAATGGAAACCCTGCATCACGTGCATGCGGATGATGTGGCACAGGCGTTTGAACTCTCCATTCATCATGCGGATAAGGTAACAGGAGAGAGCTTTAATATCGTTTCTCCCCAGGCGATGAGCATGCGGGGCTATGCAGAGCTGATGGGAGCCTGGTTTGGTAAACCGGCAATCATGAAGTTCCTGCCCTGGGATCAGTGGCAGCAAACGGCAAATGAAGAGGATGCAGTTATTACATGGGATCATCTTATCCATAGTCCCTGCTGCAGCATTGAAAAAGCCCGGCAGATGTTACAATACAAGCCCCGGTACAGTTCTATTGAAGCGATACAGGAATCTGTGGAATGGCAAATGGCGAATGGTGGGTTGTGATGAGCAATGCACGATCAATCAGGTTTTGCCTCTGGTCGGTGTTATCACCGACCAGCAACTGACTTCCCTACACAGTCGGTGACAACACCGACCGCAGGCACGAATACCGGGTATATATTTGTCGCCCCGCCATATAGCCAAGCCGCCTGTTATGTGCCGTACTTCTTCGCTTCAAAGTCGGATACTGTCTATATTGAAGTTAGCCCAAATTATTTTTCTTTCAACCATTGTGAACCTCAGAAAGTGATTATAAATGGTCTCAACGTTAAAATCAGGTTCTAATACAAGCCACCAGGTTCTATTGTCCTCTTTTAGTGATACTGCTGTTAGAAAATACATTTTTTTGATTTCGTCTAATGTTTTTTCCCATTTAGAGTTTTTGTATTTCTGATACGCTAACTCATAAAGGGTTGCCATTATAAAATCATAGTCAAACGCAAATTGTCTTACACTTTCTATTTTGTCATAAATATTTTGATTGCTATCGTCAGAATAAATTGTTAATTCAACTTTATTGTCTGGCGCAATATTGTCTACAAGTCCAAACCATTCTTGGTCTTTGCTTTTATAACTAATATTTCCGAAAGGCTCAATTGTCATTCTTGGTCTGCTGTTAAAAGGTTATGTGCCGCTTTGTTGTCATTTGTAATAATAATACCAATTGCCATCATAGTTGTTGTCAAAATTCTCTTTGCTGTCAAGGAAAATATTGAATTTGTCCCGTTTAAAATAACCGAATTCGTTGTACGGCTCCAAAAGGTCAAAATATCTGTCGGCCCAAACTTTCCTTGAGTCACTATTTTCATAACGTTTCAATTGTTCTTCTGTGTAGAGAAAGAACGTAACACCCGAAAAAGCTCTTGAAATTTCCCAAATATCATTGTTGTTGAGTTCTTTCTTTAGTTGAACAACTTTGTCTTGAGGAATATTTTCATTTGCTTCGATTCTTGCAATTGGCTCAAACGCACTATAATAAACAAAAACATTATCCGTTTTATATTTTTCAGTTTGCGATTTTGTCAAAAAGTCAAACAGCCCTTTTTCTTTTACGATTTTCTGCTCTTTTAATGTCTGCTTGAATTTGCCTGCTATTATTTTTTGTTTTTCATTATCAAAGTTGATATTCCCCTTTTTTTCATTGAAACTGTCTTTTTCCTGTGCAAACTCAAAGCAAATATTTAGTCGCGGGCGGTTTTCTTTGTCAAAGGTGTCGTAAATAATATTGATTGTCTTAACGTCAAATGTTTGGTCAATAAAGTCGGCGAGTTGTCTGAAGTCAGGGTTCATTGTCGTTTTCCCAAGCATAATTTGCTTTGTTGCTTTATATTTTTTGTCAGATGGCATTATCATTTTGTAACGGTCGTCTTAGAGTGGCATATAACGGTACGGCTTGGCGATGTGGCAGAATTCCGTGGTTCGTCTGCCCGTAACCAAAGCCCAATATTGTTAATGATGTTAAAGATATATTCTTTTGCTGAACAGCATACTTTCAGCCGGAACTGAAGCTGATTAGCGATACGATGTTGATGGTTTATTTTCAGCCAGCATAGCAGTAAAACCCAATGTTGGGCGTTCGCTTTTACCAATTTCTCTTAAATTCACCTTCCATTTGTCCACCTGATGCACCAACCGGAATGAAGAGAACGAATGCCGTTCCTCCGGAATAAGTGATTAATACAAGGTCTTTGTCTTTGGTCATCCCAATAGCTCGATAATTTTGTAAAAGCCCCCATACTAACGGACCAAAAATCCAATTCGGTTTTAATTTTGTTTTTACTCTAAAGTAGCCATTTCTAAATTGCCCATAAAGCTTGTAAGTTTTGAAAATAGTGTCATTTTTAGAGTATTGAATTTCAACCATTTTGTCTGTTATGGCATTGATGTTTATTGTGAAATTGCTATTGATTAACGTGTCATTAGTAAATTTCTCAAGAACAACTTCCTGTTTTATACTATCAAATGAAAATTTACCTTCCAATTGTTTATAAGCTTCTTTGCTTAATGACAAGTCTTTAGTTTTTCTTACTCGATAGTCAATAACACAAGAAGAGAAAAACAATGCGAAAACTGATATTTTTAAAACAATTTTTATCACGATTGATTTACTTCTGAAATGTTATGTAAAGTGACGTCCAACGGTCAACAGCTTTGCGTTCGGTAGGGCATTTGAAAAACGTCCAGCTTGGAACTGCTGCCGATGTAAGATACAAAAGTTGAAAATATATTTTACTGTTCATTAGTGTTCGGTCTGCTGAATATATAGCTGATAGTAGTACTAAGATGAGGGTTTATTCGTCGCCCCCTGCTAGCGCAAAACTGCCTGTTGTAGGCAGTAAAACTCATCATACACTGCTTTTGCTTGTCCACTCATTGTAGTCTGTCAATTGATTTTTGAATACAAAAAACTCATGTTCACCATTTTCCGCCTCAATGAAAATTGGTTTACTTGTGTCTATTTTTGTCACATCATTAGCAGTAGAACTTTCGTCTATAATGACGCAACTAAGAATTCCATTCTTTGGATAGTTGGATTTCTCATCCAAATATTCATCTGTAACAATTGGCACTTTGTCAATAACCGACCATTCAATTCCATAGGCGTCTGTAAAAGTACAACGCACCCAACCTGGTTGAGAGTCGTCAACATACTCCACTATTTTTACTTTTAGTCCAAACTCTATTGATTGATTAACCATTTAAAAAAATCCTTTTAGGTTTTGGTTTTAGATTGAACTTTACTCCTTCGATATAGTCAATTGGAAGAGTTGGGCTTTTTATTCCAAAAGGACCTGTCTCACCTTTTAAATAATAAAATTCGTTTTGGTCCGCAGAGTACCTACCTGCACATAGAAGTTGAAAAACTGTATAACCTTTATATACGTACTCAACTGAAATGTCAATCCAAACAGGGACTTTTCCATTACGATTAAGCAAATTGATGACTTTGTCAGCTGTGATAAAGTCAATGATTTTATCATTGTCTCTGGGATAGATGTCGAACTGTTTTAGATTTATATCATCTGTCGAAGCATTTAAGCGTACCGAATATCTAAAGTCGTTAGGTAAATTGTCCGTCACATAAGTTCTTGCAAAATCTAATGCTACGTTAGACGAGTGAGATAATAAGGTTTGAAATTCAGATTTTGTCATAATGTAGAGTGCCGCATTTATTGCCAAGCCGAATGTTGCTGCTGTTAATTTTTCTTGGTGGAGTTTAAACATTTTTCAACGGTTTTTTGATATTTCTTGGTCTCGTTGAAATTGTCTAGCATAATTTCTTTTATCGTAAAGTCTGTCTGAAAACTATTAATTATACAGTCGCAATATTTGTCAATGTCGTTTGTTTTCTCAATGTCCGAACCAGCCAACTCTTGCTTCATTTTATTCTTCATTCCAGTAGCCATTCTTGGAGTTATTGTGAATTTCGCAGCGGAGTCATTTGTTCCAGTTTGGGTTATACAACTTTGAAAATACTTAGCTACAACTTCTTGTTTATCTACGCCAAGGTCATACCAACTTCCTTCTTTTAATGACTTTAATTTTTCCGAGTCATTTTTTAAGTCTTGATAAAATTTAGGAATTAAGCATTTACAAAAAGGAACTGGGTCAACAGCATTTCCCAAAATCTTGGTATTAGCTTCAACACAGGCGGAAATAGGAATTTCAATTCCATCGTCTACGGTTACCACGTCGCTGCGTTTACTTTTTTGTTCGCAAGCCGATAAGTATATACAAAGAAGTGTCAGTATGCAGATTTGTCGCATTTATTTTTGTCCTTGTTGATTAGATGATTTTAACCAGAACTTAATTGCAAAGAAAACAAAAACGCTAGTAATAATTACCGCCATAGGCATCAATGAACTTCTGTTGTCGGCAATATCAGCGTCTGAAGAAGTAAAAATTCTAAAAGTTTCTTGAATTGCTCCGAAACTTAATACGGAGAATAATATTGCAAGTCCTTTCCATTTAGTCATAAGTATTTGTCAAATTTTTTGCCTTTGGTCGGTGACAACACCGACCAGCAACTGATATTTGTTACTTCAACTCCTTTATCCGTATATTCCTGAAATACACTTTATCATCATGGTCCTGTATCATCAGGGGGCCGGCTGCGATTTCACCAAAACCTTTAAAATCCCTGAACTTGCTGCCGGCTACCAGTTTTCTAAAGGCTTCCGAACCCCTTTCGTATTCCAGCACTTTAATACCATTCAGGTAATGCTCCACGTGATTATCGGGATATACCACCACCCTGGCGGTATTCCACTCCCCGACCGCTTTCACAAACCGGTCGGTTGTTTGTGCCGGTATCAGGTCATATAATGATGCCAGCCTGCGGTTTCCCTCGATGCCGTTTTTCGCATCCGGATGGTTCTTGTCGTCCAGTACCTGGTATTCCAGTCCTACCACACCGGTAGTTCCTTCAGGCGTGTACACAAAATATTTAAAGCCGCTGTTAGCGCCGGTGGTCAGTTTGAAATCAAATGAAATATCAAAAGCGCTGAACTTGCCGGTGGTGATGATATCACCGCCTTTATTTTCCTTGTTGCCCATATTGGGTATCACCGATATTTCACCATTTTCAATACTCCAGCCTTTTTCCGGAAAACCTTCCGCCCGGGAACTTCTCCAACCCGCGGATGTTTTTCCGTCAAACAGGAGTTTCCAGCCATTCCTCACTTCTTCCGGCGTTAACTGGTTGGACAGGTTATTCACCACGTGGATATCAGCAGGGAAGGGCGACGGTTTTATTTTGCCGGTCTGTATCCTGATGTTCTTCCACACAATGCGTGTGCCGGGCGCCTGCTTATCACTGATGCTGTGTACCTGCAGGGCAATAAAGCCGGAAGCTGTCAGTTCATCCACCAGGTAAGCGGCCGGCACTCCGTTCAGCCATGTTTTAATAGTGTTGCCAATACATTCTATACGTACTTTATTGAACTCTCCGTGTTTGAATGCTTTCTGCGCGGCAGGGTTCAGCGTGAGTGGATACAACCATCCCCGCCGGCCTTCATCATAGATCCCTCCTGTCCAGGCGCGGGCGGAAGCATCCAGTTCGTACTGATAGCCCTGCACCCTGCCTTTACCTTCATTTGCCTCCCGGTTGAAAATACTGCGAAACTGAATGCCGGAATTGGTAGTAGTATCGGGTAGCAATACTTCAAGTTCCAGTACAAAGTCACCATATGGCTTTTCCGTTGTTAAAAAACTATTAGGGGTGCCTGATACCGTGGTTCCCACCACGGCTCCGTTTTCAACCGTATAAACCGCTTTACCACCCAATTGTTTCCATCCGGAAAAATTCTTACCGTTAAATAACTGCTGCCATTTGCCCTGTGCCAGGCTGCCAAGAGACAGGCAGGAACAGAAGGCGATCGAAAAAATAAGTTTTAAATACCGCATAATTTTAAAGCACGTTAAAGAGCATTAAATATATTACATATTTGGTAAGCTCGGAGAAATAATCTCCGGCTGGCTGTATCCGATTTTTTTTGCAGACGGGAATAGCGGGTAAAACAACAATCCTTCACCAATGCCTGCAGATTACCGGTGCTTTCCTTTTGAACGCAGCCAGGCAATAAGTTCCGCCGGCAGGTCTGTCTGTATAATATTGGTATGACCAAGCAATAACAGCTTTTCAAATCCTTTTCCGGGTTGTGTCCGTTCTATCTGGTCGTACTTACCCAGGGCATTCATCCACACACGCTTTCCTTTGCTCCTGATCACCCCCATCAGCGAATCAGTATAGAACTTATCATCACCATGAATAGCGGGTACGGCATAGGGTAAACGAAGTATTCCGTCAACATCCTCCCGGTTGTATGCCCTGCACAGAAACTGCAGCCGTTTGTTCAGTTTCACGAGTGCAGGCGCATCCTTATAGTCGTACAGGAAAAACAGGCATTGGTTTTCTATTTTTGTTTTACGCAGGAGACGGGCAGTATGTTTAGCCGCCCGTTTTCCTTCCGCTTTATAGTCGATGTCCAGCATTATTTTACCTTTCACCAATCGTAAAACCTCCTCAAAAGTCGGCACCTTCTCCGTTGTTGGTTTGCCGTTATGCAGCAAATACAACTGCTCCAGTTCCGCATAAGTCATTTCCGCCACCAATCCTTTGCCGGTGGTTGTTCTGTCCACTGTTTTATCGTGAATGACCACCAGCACACCGTCCTTCGTTTCCCTTACATCCAGCTCTATAATATCTACGCCCATGTCAATCGCTTCACGGATAGCCGGTATAGAATTTTCGGGATGGTTGACATGCGGCGCCCTGTGTGCAGCTACCAGCACCCTGTCCGGTCGATGGTGAAAATCATACAAAATACTATCCAGGTTGGATTGCGCGAACAGGCAAACGCTCTGAATGAGAACGGCAACCAGTAAAAATATTTTTCTGCAATACATAGTTTATACCGGGCGGTATGCGCCCGGTTTAGTTTAAGTTCAACTATTAAATAATTTACCTGCCGCCGGTTACTTCATTAATAGGAGTTCCTATGGAGCCGCTGGGCGCCTGTATACGAAGGAGCGCCGCAACAGTAGGGGCAATATCGGTCATACCTGTTACCCGGTTAGTAAACCCGGGCTTTATTTTCCAGCCCATCCATACCAACGGAATATGGGCATCGTAGGGATACCAGGTACCATGCGTTGCTCCTTTCACGCTGCCGCCTTTCCAGGTCGGCTGAACAATGATCGTAAAGTCGCCGCTCCGTTTTACGTTATAGCCCTTTATCAGCATATTTTTAATTGCATCAGGAATAGGCGCGGTACCTGCGGACTCCATCGTAACCACGTTTGCAATACCTGCCGCTTTTAAAAGAACCGATTTTACGATCTTCTCCACTTCTTTCCTGTCCGCTCCTTTTGCATCCAGTTCTTCCCAGTTCATATACAACTGGTAGTTGGTAAAAGAAAGTACGGGTTTTTCTACTCCGAATTTTTGTTTCAACGCTTCTACCAATGGTGTGGAATAATCTTTATCTACCAAAGCGCCGGAGGGCATTTTATTTTCAAGATAAAACCCGGGAGATTCAGAAACGCCATGGTCTGCGGTAATGAAATAAAGATAATTGCCTTTACCGAAACGTTTGTCCAGGTAGGTAAAGAAATCTGCAAGCTCTCTGTCAAGACGCAAATAGTTATCTTCTACTTCTATGGAATTCGGTCCATAAGTATGCCCTATCGCATCCGGGCTGGAAAGGCTCACTGCCAGGAAGTCTGTAACGGACCCGCCACCGAGATTATATCCTTCAATAGCCGCCTTTGCAAAAGCCAGGGTGAGTGTATTACCATAAGGGGTGCTTCTTACCGCGCCGTAGTTTTTGCCTTTAAATTGTTTCAGCCTGTGTGGGAACACCGGTTTTTCCTCTCCGTTGGCAGTACCTTCGTAACTTTTATCGTCAGCCGTGCTCAGCTTATAGGTGTTAATCGGGAACAGGGTTTCCCAGTCATTATCATAATAGGAATCAACTACTTTCTTTTCATTGAACTTCCTGGCCCATTCCGGTAATTCATTCATATAATAGGTGCTCGTAACAAAATTTCCGTCTTTACCATTATACCAAAACGCCCCGGTTGCCGTATGACCTGCAGGAAAAATAGAAGCGCGGTCTTTAATGGCTACACCAACAGTTTTACTCTGGAAATTGGTAGCGATACGCAACTGATCAGTAACAGTAGTTGACAGGTTATGATGAGGTGATTGGGCTGTTTCCCCGGGGGAGCCAACCAGTTTATAATTTTCATCCTGTACGCATTCCACATCTTTTCCTTTGCTTCTGTCGTACCAGCCGTTGCCCACTACCCCGTGTATTGCCGGCACAGAACCGGTATAAACACAGGTATGCCCACAAGCCGTTATGGTGGGTGAATAGTCAATCAATGTATTTTCGCATGAGAACCCTTCTTTTATAAGCCGCTTAAACCCTCCTTCGGTATAACGGGCCTTATATTTATATAAATAATCCCAACGCATCTGGTCGACCATCATGCCTACCACAATTTTAGGATGATCGGCTGCTCCTGCTCCGGTTTGAGCAAAAGACATATTCATTACCAATAAAAAAAACAATGTCAACGCCTGTGTTATAAATTTCATGATACTGCTTTTAAAAACATAAAAATGGGCCATAAATGTAATGATACATTTTAAAACCCCGGTAAAGAGTTCTTCGAATTATTTGGATAAATAAAACTAAACAGAGCTAAATAAAAAGCTGTTATACTCACAGGGTAAGCCTGGTTGAGAAAGAGAACAGTTTATATCACTACCGATTCCAGGTGTTCCGTTGCCTGGTTTAAAAAATTTGGTAATATGTGCGAGTAAGTCCACAAAATCTTATCCGGGTCATTCAACTGCTCTATCATCGACGCCCATTTGGCTTCTCCATGCGCTTTGATAACATCCTGTTTTTTGTCTTCCCTTTGCAGATACATGCTCATACCGATCGCATCCGCTTCCGGATGAAACTGCGTACCAATCATATATTCATTAAAACGAATAGCCATAACTGCACGTTCAAGCGGAATATGCGGCCGTTCTTTTTCAATGCACAATACCGATGCCCCTGTTTTCTCCAGTACCTGCTGGTTGGGGTTGGTCACCTGGTATTCCCGGCTGTCCACCACATAAAAGGGATCATCCAGCCCTTCAAATACGGGTTCCTCCAGTCCCGCTTTAAGAGCATGTATGGGAAATACGCCGAAAGAAACAGATTTTCTTTTGCTTACCCGGGCAATATTAAGATGCCTGCATATCAACTGGTAAGAATGGCAGATAAAGAAAACAAATTTTTTACGGGTATTACCGGCGCGGCGATTCCAGTCTTCTATTGATTTCAGCCAGCCAAAATAGGCGGCTTCCCATTCAGACCCCTCGGAATCCAGCGGACTGCCGGGTCCGCCGCTTGAAATATAGATATCATAAGAGGTGTCCGGCACCTCCAGTTTTTGTCTCACATCAAACTCATCCCATTCGAGGTTCAGAAAGTTAGCTTCTCCATACTGACTGATAATTTCCCTGATACATCTCATACCCTGGTTAGCTACGCCTTCATATAAGTCAAGAATAGCTACCCTAATGTGTTTCTTCTCCTTTTCTACCATCGCGCAAATATACAATTTTTAGGTTTCCGGCTTCTAAAAGCGGCTACCACACCAGTTTTGCCACCCTGCCCCCTGCTCCGGCAAGGAACACGGAGCGCCCTGCTTTTGCTTTTCTGCATACATGAAATCCTTCCGTACTGATCAGTTTCCAGTTTTCGCCCCCATCAAGGGAAATATCAACACCGGTAGTACCACAGGTAATAATTTTTTTCCGGCTGATATACTCTACACAGCTCCTGTATCCTGCAGGCGGGGTAACGGGATCCGTCCATGTTTTACCGCCATTTCTGCTGATAGCAACATTTCCTGCCCGGACCGTATCTGCTGCAAAATCTCCGCCGGCAACCACCATATGGGATGATTGTTTTCTCTTTTTACTGCCGTAAACAGCAAAAGAATTAGCCCCGGTGGTTTCTTTTCCCTGCAGGAGCGGCAAATCGTATTTATGATCCCTTATAAAAATACGGGAGCGTTTGCCCCCTGTTACAAATGCGGCTTCCGATAGAGAAATCGCCCGGATATTGGTACCGCTTGCGGCAAACATCACTTCCCCTTCTTCTCCAACCGGATAATTGGCCTCGGGGATATGCTGCCAGGTGCTTCCGCCATCAAAACTTCTGGCAACGAATATTTTACCATCAACAGGATCGCCGATAACGATACCGCTTTCTTCGTTCCAGAATTCCATCGCATCGAGAAACATAGCGGCACGATCGTCTTTAAAAACCATATTCCAGGTTTCGCCTCCGTTGATTGTTTTTAAAATATAGGCCGGACTCGCTGTTCCCATAATAACTGCCGTTACGCCATCAAAAGCTTCAACATCCCTGAAATCAACTTTCTCAAAACCTTTTACCGTCATCCATTTCCAGGTTTCGCCACCATCTATCGAGCGACCTACCGTTCCATTCGAGCCACTCACCCAAACTATATTATCATTCACTACGCTTAGCCCCCGCAAAGAGGCTGTGGCGCTATCACTCAGCACCTGTATTGATTGCGCCTGCGCCATCGTGCAGAAAAAGAAAGAAAATATCAATACGACTATAGCTATTTTCACATGTGATCTTTTACCGTTTGTTGAATTGAATTTGCCGAATAAAAGTATTTATTATTTGCTTTTAAGCTGTTTTTCCCTTTAACTTGCAAACGTATGAGAAAATACGAAGATGAATACCGTCACAAAGGTTTGCGTAGAGAACTCATCGATACTTTGAGAAAGAAAGGGATCACCAACGAAAAAATACTATCCGCCATCAACAATACCCCGAGGCATTTTTTCATGGACCTGGCGCTCGACCGCATTGCATACGAAGACCGCGCCTTTCCTATCGGTGAGGGACAAACTATTTCACAGCCTTATACCGTTGCTTATCAAACTGATCTTCTCCGGGTGGAACCGTTTGAAAAAATTCTGGAGATAGGTACCGGAAGCGCCTACCAATGTTGCATACTTGCGCAACTGGGCGCACAGGTTTATACCATCGAGCGGCAAAAAAAGCTGTTTGACCGGAACAGGAATTTTGAATACCTGAAAAAATTTCCTTCCATTAAATTTTTCTATGGTGACGGCTATGAAGGGTTACCCACCTATGCCCCCTTTGATAAAATACTGGTAACGGCGGCGGCCAATTCCATACCTGAAAAACTGATTGACCAGTTAAAACCCGGGGGAATAATGGTGATACCGGTAGATGAAGGCGGTGAAGACGTGCAGCGTATGCTGCGCATCACCAAGCAGACAGATGGAACGCTGGAGGAAGAAAAATTTGAGATGTTCTCTTTTGTAAGAATGAACAAAGGGAAGGTGAACGGGAATTAACCGGACATATTGATCATCCGGTTGCCAACTGTTTACCGTGTGGCCGCTCATTGAAAATAGCGGCTTACGGGAGTAATCATACATGTCATCAACTATTTTCGGGATCCATGCGCTTCAACAATATGAACCCATGCTGCCATTCTTTGTAAGAATTGTAGATCAGTATACTACCGGCGGTATGGGGCATCGCCCGCTTGATACTATGGTGCGGAAACGCTCCCTGCCGGCAGGCCAGCCACAATGCCAGGGCCGAACCGGCGCCAAATTCGCCAAACATATGCTTATAACGTACAACCATACTGTCCGGCAGTAATGCTTCCACCGCTTTATAATAATGCGCATAACGGCTGTCTCCGTTTTCCCCGGAAACCAGCACATCTATGATTTCTCCGGAGATCTGTTCATCCAGGAAACGGCGAAGAAAGGATTTCAGATCCGCTTCATTGTTGGTATGTATCGTCCTGACGGATTTCACTTCGGCAATTGCCTGCTCCCTGTTGTTGTTTACTATAAATGCGGCAGCTCCCTCCCCTGCAATTGTTCCTTTAGTTTCAGTGGCATACAAATCTTTGTTTTGCACATTCCCGTCTTTATACCACCCGTCCAGGTAATCTATGTTGTAGTTATAGTTTGAGATTTCATCCAGCCCCTCCAGCAGCAGGTTATGCCCGGGGTTTTCCTTCAGCCACATCATCGCGTCCAGCAGGGCGTTCTCAAATGCCAGCCCCCGGTGCACATGGGTGATATTGTAGTTGCGATTAGCCGTCATCAATCCCAATTGTGCCGCCGTAGCATTCGCTGTACTTTGCACAAAATTTCCGGGCGTCAGCATCCCTTCTTCATAATCCATGATCTGGTTGAGAAACTTAATACAATCCTCCATTCCCCCGTTGGAAGTACCGATAATGATGCCATCCGGGGAACTGTCTTTCATCAGCGGCAAAGCACAGCCTACGCCCATTCTTACCGCCCGGCCCATCCTGCGCAGGATGCCCGGTGGAATACCGTCGTACACAGGTTCCCGGGCATACAGCCTGTTCTCTTCAGCCGCCCGTAATGTCTGAATATCAATATCGCCCCATGTTTGCTGCGGTGAAATACAATTGATCTTATGAATAAATATTCCCATTACAAAGTGCTACAAAGCTGAAAAAATAAGCGAACTGCAGTTACCTCCAAAGCCAAATGAATTTGCCATCACATTCCTCAACGACATCGGGCGATAGGCTTCGGAAGGAACCAGCCCGGTGCTTTCTATAGGGTGGGTAAAATGTATAGCCGGGTAAACCTCCTGGTGATAAAGACCCAGGATACCATACAATGCCCCCAAAGCGCCGGCAGCGCCAAGCGTATGCCCTGTATGCGCTTTGGCAGACATGAAAGCCGGCACAGTACCAAATACCTGCCGCATAGCTTCACTTTCTACCAGGTCATTATTTTCCGTAGCGGTGCCATGCGCATTGATAAAGTCAACCGCATCCGGCTCCAATCCGGCCACAGACAGCGCCTGGCGCATCGCCAGTTGCGGACCCACACCGTTATCCGACAGGGAAGAGGGGTGAAAAGCGTCGTTGCTGTTGCCATAACCGGTAAGGCGGGCATATCTCCTTTTATGCTTCGCATCAATTTCTTTTTCCAGCACGATAAAAGCAGCCCCTTCTCCCAGGTTCAGCCCGTTCCTGTCCCTATCAAAGGGTGTACACTGCGCAGGAGATAAGATATGCAATGCGTTGAACCCGTTGATCGTAAATTTTGCCAGGCTATCGGCGCCACCTGCTATCACTCTTTTGCAGAAGCCATGCTTTAGCAGCCTGGCGCCATACATGATGGCATTCGCGGAGGATGAACAGGCAGTATTGATCGTATTAACGATGCCGCCGATATTAAACCGCTTTTGAAGATATATTGCCGCGGACGCATAATCATATTCCGATAAGTAGGGGGAACCGTTTGAATCCCTGTTAGCATCATGGTAAAGCTCATCCGTGAGGCACATACCGCCGACTGTGCTGGCTCCTACCAACGCGGTATCACTTTCTGACAATAGCTCCTGCGTTAGACCTGCATCGGATATTGCTTCAAGAAATGCATATAAAGCCAGTAACGAGGTTCTTGTTACTTCCGGCTCGTTGGCATCAAGACTTGTCTTAAGTGTTTGAGTATCTGTTTTTATTTCGCCGCAAGGCCGCAAACCCGCATAGTGGGTCTCAAACAGGGAGAGATCAGAAATACCGCCTTTGCCGTTGATAAGCGCCTGGCGGTTCTCCTCCGCATTGTTACCCACCGCACTGATAACCCCGATTCCCGTAACAACTATTTCAGACAACTTGCTCTTTTATTTGGTTCGGTGTTCAACAATATAATCCACCATGGTATTGATATCCACCAGTATCTTCCTGCCTTCCTTAGGGTCCTGTATATTGATGCCATACTCCCTCGACAACAAAACAATAAGTTCTATCGAATCTATGGAATCCAGGCCCAGCCCTTCTCCAAATAAAGGCTCGTCGTCTTTGATATCCTCCGGCTTTACATTCGTCAAATTAAGAAACTGTATTATTTGTTGTTTCAACTGTAATTTTAACTGCTCTTTTTCCATTAGCTGAAATTTCAGATTAGATTTTTCCTTTTTAAGCCATAAAATGCAAACAACTGCAATAATAAAGCAATGATCAATAAAGGTATAATATTAGGAACAATATCTTTTAATTTGCCGCCCTGCAGAAAAAGCCCGTAAAATGCTTCAAGGCACCAGTGAAGCGGCGAAATGCGCATAATAAGCTGAAACGAAGCCGGCATGGCAAATGAAGGCACCAGCAGCCCGCCAATTGCCGCCAGTAACACTATGGAAACGGCGCCGAAGCCGTTTGCCTGCTCCTGTGTGCCGGCAAAGATCCCCACACAAATGGCAAAGCTTGCGGCACACCAGCCGCTCAGGATCACAACAATAACCAGGGCAGCTTTATCTGCCGGAAAATTTAGTGCGGGAAGTTGCAATAACGGAAACAACCATGCACCGATCGCAAATATCAGCGCTGCCTGCAATATGGTGATCGCTATATAGGTAATTTGCTTGGATATGATGGCGATAGAAAAACTGGTAGGTAATGTCCGGAGGCGGATAATACTGCCATTCAGCTTTTCCCGTACAATACTGCTGCCCAGGGAAATAACAATAAAAAACATTGCAAAGATCGTCCAGGCAGGAATGTTGTGCTGTGTGGCATTGGGGATCTGTTTGACATTACCTTTCGATACAGGCTCCTGCAGCACGGGTGTTTGATTGGCTATGATCTGGCTCTCCAGGGATTCCGGGATCGCTTCTTCATTAATATAGTAATACAATTGTTGTACGATATATTTGCTCTGTATGATCTGCAGGGCGCTTTGCAGTCCGCCATCAATACTCTGCCGGAAAGACAACTGCAACACGGGATGGTAATACATGGTTAAGGCAGTCTGCTCATCTTTTCCCTGTAAGGAATCCACCGGCAACTCCAGGCTCTTCAACGCGTTGGCCGCCACTGTTTTTGATTTCACCATTACTTCCCTGGAATAGCTATCCGGAATAACAATTGCCACCAACGCATCTTTGGTATTTACCATTTCCTTCAGCGCTTCCGGTTCCGTGGATATGGGCGCCTTCCTGACATGAAACATACCGCTCTGTTCCAGGGCCTGCTCCAGTTCGCCGGCTATGCTGCCGGTATCCTTATTGAGCAATAGAACCGGTATCCTGTTTTCATTTACCAACTCAAAAGTGCTGTTTTGTACAGATGCAATGATAATTGCCAGCACCACGGGCATCAGAAACATAATTGCCAGGCCGATCTTGTCCCGGAAAAGTATCCTGAAGTCCTTGATGATGGTAGTATAAAGTTTAAATAACACCCGGCAGATTTTTCGCAAGATACCGTCTCTTTTTTAAATCATAATCAGGCATCGGTTTCACCCGGCAGGAAGCCCCATTCGTTCATCAGTTCCTGTCTTCTTTCAGCCGGCAAAGCAGGGTTGGCATAATGCCCTGCCGCCTGCTTTTGACGATACGCTTCATAAATACTGACTGCGCATGCTACGGAAATATTAAGCGATTTAATGATCCCAACCTGTGGAATGATAAAATTTCCATCCGTATAGGGCATAATTTCCTCACTTACGCCGGAATGTTCGTTGCCAAAAACCAGGGCAATAGATTCCCTGAAGTCAATATCATACAGGTCAACAGCATTCGCACTCAGGTGAGTAGCGAGTATTTTTTTATAGCGGCTGCGAAGGTGCCGGAAGCACTCCCCGGCATCTGTGTACTGGTGAATGGTCAGCCATTTGGCAGCGCTGGAGGAGCTTTTAGCGCCCCATTTTTTATGGCGGGGGATTTTGGTGTTTAAAACATAGAGGTCCTGGATGCCTACTGCATCACAACTACGCATAACGGCCGAAATATTATGGGGGTCGAAAACATTTTCCAGTACCACAGCCAGATCATCCTGCCTTTTGTTCAGTACAGTCAGTAGTCTTTCTTTTCTCTCCGGAGTCATTAAAAAATCTTTTAAAGGCCCGAAGTTAACCAATGGGTGGCAGAAGCTAAAAGGAAACAGGCTGAAGAAAGGCTATCAGCGGAATTACGAACGGCTAATAAGCAATAGAATAATTTGCGTAGTACTCCGATCCACGGAATATCCGGCTGGTGATCACCCGCTTTTTGTCATCAAATGTATTCTGAATGGTAAATACTTTGATTTCCGTATAGTCGGAACCGTTAGGAACAGTTCGAACTTCACGAAGAGCGCCGTACCGGTGGATAAGCGCATCCAGTTCAATTCCTACGTCTTCGAGTATGATCTGCAGTGGATAGAAAAAGACGCTGAGGTATTCATCGTAAAACAGCAACCCTTCGAGTAAATAGCCATCTTTGCCACCCAATACCAGGTACAGGCTGTCCAGACCACTACCGGCAACATCCCCGTAGGCATAGGAAGTACCGTAATAGGAATCGGTGGTTTTTAATGCCAGGCGTTTCTTTTCGTCGTAGGTAAATTGGTAGGAAGGCAGAAATACCGAGGCTTCGAACTCGCCACCGTCAATTTTTCGCACCAGGCTGTCCTGGTAGGTATATTTCACCGTTATGGGCACATCGGTAAAGTATTTGCCATTTACCGTCATGTCCGACTGACCGGGCAAACCGGTGAAAGCCACTGCCAGGGTATCCCAATCTTTAATACTGGTTACCGGGTCCACGTGCTCCATGATCACCCGGTTGACGGTATTACCCACTCTTTCCACTGTAAACTTTCCGGCTGTGTTACCCGAGCCGTCAAAATATTCCACCTGTTGCAGATAGCCATTGTTATATAGGTAGTGAACGGCGGTATTGCCATCCAACTTAACATCTATCGTATTGGGAACGGAGTAATCAAAATCCAGCTTAAGCGTGGTATTGTAGCGATTTTCAAATTCAATAGAAGAAGGAGGGGGTGCCAGAGGATGCGTAACAATTGTCGTATCAGGCGGATTAGGCTCACCGGGGTCTATAGGACGGTTCCTGCGACACGAACAAACAACCACAATCAAAAAAAAGCCCGCCAGTTTTAAAGACAAATTCATAAAATAATTTATACGATTAGCTCTCCGGATTCAGTTTGAAATTAATTATACGATTAAATTTTAATAATGGTTGTAGATCAGATTAAAATTTAATCTATATCAACTCCTAATACCCTTCTGCGGCATCATCTCCACGGTGGTCAGCCACCGCCTCCAACCGGTATTCCTGCCCTTCTTTTTTTATCTTTATCATCTCGGTCCTGCCGATCTTTCCCCTGGGAGTGATCTTATAACCCATCTGCCTTAATGAATCAAGGGTAGCAGCAGGAAAGTCCTCTTCCACAAACACCTCATCGGGCAGCCACTGATGATGAAATTTTGGCTTATTTACGGCGTCGGAAGGGGAAAGTTTAAAGTCGATAACATTCACAATGCTTTGAAAAACAGAAGTAGGTATAGTGGTGCCGCCGGGAGTACCTACTACCAGGAAAGGTGTATTTTCCTTCAGGATAATAGTAGGCGTCATTGAACTTAACATGCGTTTGCCCGGCACGATCGCGTTGGCCTCCGTACCGATCGCTCCATACATATTCGGCACTCCCGGTTTCACACTAAAATCATCCATTTCGTCATTCAGCACAAATCCGGCTCCGCTTACTACTGTTCTGCTTCCGTAGTGATCATTCAGGGTGGTGGTAACCGCTACCATATTTCCCCATTTATCGGCTATGGAGATATGCGTAGTCTCCTCACTTTCCTTTGGAAACTGTCCCGCTTTTACACTTTCACTACTGCCCGCTTTGCCCGGTACGAAATCAGCCATTCGCTTCTCCAGGTAGTCAGCCTCTACCAGTCGGGCAACAGGAGCTTTATAAAAATCAGGATCTCCCATATATTCAGCCCGGTCGGCATAAGCTCTTCTTTCTGCCTCCACCATCAATTGCACGGCGTCTGCAGAGTGAAAGCCCATTTGTTCGATACCTTTGTTTTCTATCATCTTCAAACATTGTTCAATAATGATGCCACCACTACTGGGCAACGGCATACTTACCAATGTATACCCCTTATAATCAAAAACCACGGGAGTCCTTTCTTTGGCGGCATAATTCATGAGATCGTCCCTTGTAATAATGCCATTTCCTTTTTTCATTTCTTCCACAATAAGCCTGGCAGTTTCTCCTTCATAAAAGCCCTTTTGTCCATTGTCCCGGATCCGTTTTAAAGTTTCAGCAAGTTCCGGCTGGAGCAGGGTATCGTTGGTATTCCATCCGGACTCTTTTTCAAAAGCCGTTTTGGAGCTGTTGTATCGTTTAAAATCTTCCTGCAGGCGGTTCAGGCCGTTCGCCTCCGATGCGGTAATTGCAAAGCCCTTTTCAGCCAGTTCAATCGCCGGCCGGATAAGGTTTTCAAAAGGCAGGCTGCCATATTTCAGCGAAGCAAATAAACCTGCCACCGTTCCGGGAACACCGGCTGACAAATGCCCTCTCTGGCTGAGCGACATCACCGGGTTTCCGCTGCTATCCAGGTACATATCCCTGGAGGCTGCGGCCGGGGCTGCCTCCCTGTAATCAATCGCTATATTCCTCCCATCCTGCAAATGAGCCACCATAAATCCACCGCCGCCGATATTACCTGCGCCAGGATATACCACCGCCAGTGCCAATTGAACAGCTATTGCCGCATCCACTGCATTACCACCCTGCTTTAGAATTTCTACCCCCACCCTGCTGGCCAAAGGATGAGCAGAGACCACCGCGCCGTTACCGGCAACAACAGATTTTTGAATGGTATAAGAAAAAGGACTTTCAGCATTTGATGGTCTGCAGGACCGCCCGGTCAGCATCACCATTAATATAGGAACCGCAATAAAAGCTCTCATGAAAACTTGATTAGAAACAAATATACTTAAGAATTATATAGCAAAGTTCTGGTCCGGTCAGCATGCAGTTTAGGAGATCAAAACTAAAATCGGGTGATATCAGCCTTTCAACCGCAAGTGTTTACTATATTGCCGAAATAATCACAACAACATGAAATGCCTGGCAGCTTCACACGTCTGCAGGGGATGGTTACCAGGGATTGCCATGTAACAAAATATCAGCCGCCTCCGGCGGAGAACTAAAACACATACGCATGAAAAAGACGGTATTTGTAATCCTTGTTTTACTGTTAGCCAACTCGTCAGTTTTTAGCCAGTTGCAATCACCTGAAAAATTCCTGGGATATCCGCTGGGAGAGAAATATACACCGCATCATAAAATAGTAAGCTATTTTAACCATGTCGCTTCCAATTCTCCCCTGGTAAAGCTCATCTCCTATGGCGAGACGAATGAGGGGCGCCCTTTGCTGGCAGCTTTTATATCCGCGGAGAATAATATACGTGACCTGGAACGAATAAGAATGAACAACCTGCGGTTGGCTAATATTGCAAAAGACCGGATGGCGGCTGACACCGCTGCACCTGCTATCGTGTGGTTAAGCTATAATGTACATGGCAATGAAACATCTTCGTCTGAAGCCGCCCTGCTTACGATATACGAATTGGTAAACCCCGGCAACAGCCAGACAAAAGAATGGCTGAAAAATACGGTAGTGGTGATTGACCCCTGTATAAACCCCGACGGGAGAGACCGTTATGTGAATTGGTTCAACAGTGTTGTCGGCAAACAGTATAACCCGCAACTATATGCCCGGGAACACAGGGAACCATGGCCCGGGGGAAGGACCAACCATTATAATTTTGACCTGAACCGGGATTGGGCCTGGCAGACTCAACTGGAAAGCCGGCAGCGTTTGAAACTGTACCAGCAATGGTATCCTCAAATTCATGTAGACTACCATGAACAGGGAATTAATAACCCCTACTATTTTGCCCCTGCTGCGCAGCCCTACCACGAAATAATTACCGCCTGGCAGAGAGATTTTCAACAATCGATAGGAAAAAATAACGCGAAGTATTTTGACAAAAACGGCTGGCTCTATTTTACCAAAGAAGTATTTGACCTTTACTATCCGTCTTACGGCGACACCTACCCTATTTACAATGGCGCCATTGGCATGACCTATGAGCAGGCTGGTGGCGGGTCTGCCGGACGTGGCGTTCTGAAAAGAGAAGGGGATACCCTTACCCTTTATGACCGGCTGATACATCACTATACCAGCGGCATGAGCACTATTGAAATTTCTTCGCTACATGCAGGCAGGCTTATCAGCGAGTTCAGAAACTTTTTTAACAATGCCCTTTCAAAGGGGACAGGTAACTATAAAACCTATGTAATAAAACACAATGCCGCGCAGGAACAGAACCTCAACTCTTTGATGGAACTGCTGGATAAGAATAATATCGAATATCATTCAGGCTCCGGCTCCGGCAGGGGGTATAATTATGCTACGGGAAAAGATGAAACATTCTCTATAGGAGCCAGGGATATTGTTATCAGTTCCCTTCAGCCGAAATCAACATTAATATCGGTGTTATTCGATCCTCAACCCAAACTTGTAGACACGGCAACTTATGACATTACCGCCTGGGCCCTGCCTTATGTATACGGAGTTACCGCCTATGCGGTGAAAGACAAAATAAATGTGTCGTCGGCTTATAAAAAGGCCGATCCCGTGCAGAATACACCCGTTGACACCTACGGCTATGTGATACCCTGGGAAGGATTAAAAAGCGCCAGGGTAACCGGGCAGTTACTGCAAAAAGGGATCCGGCTGCGGTTTGCCAAAAATGATTTTGAAATAAACGGGGTTGCCTTTAAAAGAGGCGCCGTATTGGTGTTAAAAACCAGCAACAACAGCCTGGATGCTGCCGGATTGTGGAAACTTACAACGGATATCGCCAACGCGGAAAATGTAAAAATATATCCGGTAAGTACCGGTTTTGTAGATAAAGGCTACGATTTCGGAAGCAGGAATGTCGCTTTCATGAAAGCCCCCAGAGCAATACTGTTATCCGGAACAGATGCCTATTCAAACGCTGCCGGGGAAGTCTGGCATTTTATGGAGCAGGAACTGGATTACCCGGTAACCCTTGTCAATAGCAACGATCTTGGTCGTATCACCTGGAGCGAAGTGGATGTATTGATCCTCGCGGACGGTAATTATTCATTTTTAACCGATAAAAAACAGTGGGAAACAGTAAAAAGCTGGGTTAGCCAGGGCGGTAAGATCATTGCGCTGGAAAATGCTGTTGCCGGGCTGGCAAAAGCAACGGAAGAGTTAAAGTTTAAAAAAGACGAAGATGACAGTACCGAGAAAAAAGATAAATATGCTGCACTGAAAATTTATGAAAACCAGGAAAGGGACTACATCTCCGGTATGACCCCCGGCTCCGTGTATAAAGTAGACATGGATATCACCCATCCGTTGGCCTTCGGTTACCCGGCTACCTACTACACCTTAAAAATGGATAATAATGTGTATGAATTTATAGACAATGGCTGGAATGTGGGAGTAATAAAAAAAGATAATCTTTTGTCGGGATTTGTAGGCGCCCGGCTTAAAAAGAAACTTAACGATGGGGTGGTTTTCGGTGTACAGGGTATCGGCAGGGGAAATATCGTCTATCTGGCGGATAATGTCCTGTTCCGGAATTTCTGGCAAAATGGAAAACTGCTGTTTACCAACGCTTTATTTTTGGTTGGCCAGTAGATCGTCTGATTACCATACAAAGAAAAAGCCGCCCGAAAGGGCGGCTTTTTCTTTGTTGTTGATGTTATCTGATCTATTGGGTTATGATCGGTATTATTACCCGCTGGTCATCCAGAATAAGCTCGGCAAAGTATTCACCCTTCGCAAATGCGGTCAGGTCAAGTTCATTCACCGTATTGACTATATAGGTAACCAACACTTTTCTTCCGATCCTGTCGAACACAGACACTTTAACCTGTTTGTGCGGCAGTTTAGACAATATCAGTTTCGGTTGACCATAGCTTGGGTTCGGCGTTACCTTCACGCGGATGTCACCAAGGTATATTTCTCCGTTCGGTACAAAGAAGTAATTGGCTTCACCCAAACAATCGCCGCTGCCTACCACCACACTGTAATTTCCATAACCTTTAGGTTTCAGGCTTCTGGCGGTTGCACCAGGGATCAGTTCTCCGCCTTTATACCATTGGTACGAATCCGCAGGAGATGAGATCAGTTCATTACCGGATTGAGTAATGGAGGGCGTCGGTGCACTGCTGGTCGTTACCACTATTTCATCCTCTACCTCCACACTGCAGGAAGTTACTTTCACCCAATAAGTGCCGGAAGCAGAAACCACAATCGTCTGTGTAGTGGCGCCGGTGCTCCAGAGATAGGAAGCGCCCGGGTTGCCTGCATCGAGTGTTATCGTATTGCCGAAACATAATGTGGTATCATTACCAAGATCAACCGCGGTCGGAGCATCCATCAGAGACACATTGATCTGGGCGCTGCCTGTACAACCGTTACTGGTCACGCTTACACTATAGATGCCCGCGGTATTAACAGTTCTCGTCTGAGTGGTCTCATTGTCATGCCACAGGTAGGTGGCTCCGGGATATCCTGCATCCAATACGATACTTGAACCCGCGCAGATAGTTACATCATCACCGAGTGTAACCGGTATGCTGGTATTCACGTGAATAGTTATCTCATCATCACCTGAACAACCGTCCTTATTGACTGCCACAGTGTAGGTATAACTACCCTCCTGTGTCATCGTAAGGTCTATTGTGCGGCTGGTAGCGCCGGTACTCCAGAGATAGGAAGCGCCCGCATGACCTGCATCCAGGGTAATGTTGTTTCCGATACATACCGTAGTGTCGCTGCCCAGGTCTACCGTCAGTCCGTTTACAACAGATACTGTTATATCGTCCCTGCTGGTACATCCGGCTACAGTTACCAACACCCAGTAGTTGCCGCTCTGTGTTACGTCTATAGTTCTGCCGGTATGCCCATTGCTCCATTCATATGTGGCTCCGGTAAATTCACCAGCATCCAGCGTCAGGGTAGTTCCCTGGCAAATAGTAGTGTCATTGCCAAGATTTACCGCTGCTCCGCCGCCGGTAACCGTCACCTGGTGGGTAACCGATGCTGAGTCATTATAAGTATTATAAACCGTTAGCGTCACATCAAAGGTTCCTGTTTGAAGGTATTCGTGTTCCGGGTTTCGCTGAGCCGGTGTCACTGTTGCATTATAAACCACTACCTGTCCGTCTCCAAAATCCCATTTGTATTTTGAAACATTACCACAGTTAACAGAAGTTAGCCCGTTGGAAGTAAATTTAACTTTATAGGGTAAACAAGTGGTTGTCTGGCTATGAGTAAATCCAACGTTTATACCTATCGTTGTACCTACCAACACGGTATCACTGGCTACGCAACCATTTTTCTGGACAGTAACCCAGTATTTACCTGGTCTCTCCAAAAATGCATCCGGCTGGTTCTGGAAACTTGGTCCAAAAGCCGGGTCTGAATCAGAATCCCAGGTTATTGAACTTACTCCCGGCGTCGTAACTGTCAACTGGTGTAAACCACCGATTCTGCAGACATTTACATCTGGTCCCAGGTCAACAGTAAGGCTTGCTCCCAAAGTCACGGTTTTGCTATCGCTGCCACTGCAACCATTCAGGGTCACGGTCACAGTGTAAGTGTTAGCTGCGCTTACGCTGATCGTACGCGTAGTAGCGCCGGTGCTCCAGCTATAGGTTGCCCCCGGGAAGTCGCCCGCGTCAAGGGTTATGCTGGCTCCGGAACAGATCTCTTCATCCGGACCCAGGTCTACGACCGGTGGTGTATTTACTGTTATTGTCTTGCTGTCGCTGCTGCTGCAACCGTTCAGTGTCACGGTCACGGTATAAGTGTTCGCCGTGCTTACATTGATGGTCTGCGTGGTAGCGCCGGTACTCCAGCTATAGGTCGCACCCGGGAAAGTACCCGCGTCGAGGGTGATGCTGCTGCCTGAACAAATGGTTTGATCCGGACCGAGGTCTACAACCGGTGGCGTATTTACAGTGATTGTTTTGCTGTCGCTGCTGCTGCAACCGTTCAGTGTCACGGTCACGGTATAAGTGTTCGCCGTGCTTACATTGATGGTCTGCGTGGTAGCGCCGGTACTCCAGCTATAGGTCGCACCCGGGAAAGTACCCGCGTCGAGGGTGATGCTGCTGCCTGAACAAATGGTTTGATCCGGACCGAGGTCTACAACCGGTGGCGTATTTACAGTGATTGTTTTGCTGTCGCTGCTGCTGCAACCGTTCAGTGTCACGGTCACGGTATAAGTGTTCGCCGTGCTTACATTGATGGTCTGCGTGGTAGCGCCGGTACTCCAGCTATAGGTCGCACCCGGGAAAGTACCCGCGTCGAGGGTGATGCTGCTGCCTGAACAAATGGTTTGATCCGGACCGAGGTCTACAACCGGCGGTGCCGTATGTGTAATTATCACTTCATCACTACCAATACAACCATTCAGGTCCACTTCTACTGAATAGGTACCAGGCGTGGTAACATTCAACAACCTGAAGGCGTACCCTGTATTCCAGAGATAGGTTGCTCCGAAATACATACCAGCATCAAGCATAACACTTGTTCCTGCGCACACCGTTTGATCAGGTCCCAGGTTTACTTCAGGTGTGAGACGTACATCTACAAACTTACCGGCAGTTCCGCTGCAACCGTTAACCGTAACTGTTACAGAATAATAATCACTCTCGGTTACATCTATTGTCCTGGTAGTTTCTCCTGTACTCCAGCTATAGGTAGCGCCGGGAAAATTTCCGGCATCCAACGTCAATGTTGTACCGGAACAAATCTCTTCATCCAGGCCCAGGTCTACTTCCGGAGGTGTATTTACAGTCACGTTTTTGCTGTCGCTGCCACTGCAACCATTCAGGGTCACCGTTACAGTATAGGTAGCGCCTGCACTTACCGTTATGGTACGGGTGCTCTCACCGGTACTCCAACTGTAAGTAGCGCCGGGAAAATCGCCCGCATCAAGCGTTGTGCTGCTACCCTGGCAAATCGCTTCATCCGGCCCCAAATCCACTACCAGCGAAGGGCTCAGAGATACTTCCACAGTATCTCTTCCGGAACATCCGCTACTGGTTACCTCTACCCAGTATTCGCCTGCTGCGGATACATTTATGGTCTGTGAGGTAGCACCGGTGCTCCAGTTATAGGTGGCGCCCGGGAAGCTGCCGGCATCCAATGTGATATTGCCGCCGGAACAGATCGTTTGATCCGCACCCAGATTTACGGGTACTGAACTGCCTGCTACCGTGACGGTTTGCGTGGTTGTATCCTTACTGGCGCCGAGTGTTACAATCAAAGTAATTGTATAAGTGCCGGCCGCATTGTAAATATGGGTTGGATTTTTTTGCGCGCTTGTTACCGGATGGGCGTAATTAATAATAGTGCCATCCCCGAAATCCCACCGATAGCTTGGTCCGGAACCGCAAATCAACACGGTGGCATCGGTAATAGACACGGTAACCGGTGCACAACTACCTGATTGGGATACGCTGAAATCAGCATCCGCCGAAGGCCTCGGGCTTACGACCAGGGTATCTCTTGCTGTACATCCGTCTTTTACAACAGTTACCGTATATATACCTGGCTGAAAGATAGTGGCGCTTGGTTCATTGCCGATCAATGGCCCATAGAGCGGGTCTGTACTGCAGGTCCATGTAAATGTTGCCGGCCCTGTTATTCCAGTATGCACATCAAAGAATTGCCCGCTACACATTTCGGTGTCGGGACCCAGGTCCACTGTCAGCGGCGGACCTACATTTACCGTCACCGAACCCGAAACAGTATTCCCGCATTTTGTTTTGGTAACCGTATATAATTGCGTGCTGCCGGGAGAGGCAACGGGGTTGTAAATACTCGGGTTGCTCAATCCTGAGGCCGGAGACCAGCTATACACTACGCCTGCCTCGTACCCTGCATCCAGCGTTACACTACCGCCCGGGCAAATGGTTTTGTCCGGCCCAAGTGCCGGAGGAGTTGGCGGGTTGGGGTCCGCAAACGTAATCGTAAAACTAATAGTGTCCTCCATCTCTATGTCTCCATACATATGATAGATCAAAAGCTCATATGTTCCTTCTGTTGTGAAGGTGTATTCGGGATCATCATCTTCACTTTCATCATACAAATGAGCCGGGCCACTGATAATCTGTGTATATTTATAGTCAGCTACCGTTGGACCGCTACAACCGGGTTCAACTGTATTATCGATGAATTTGGTTTGTACTGTTCCACCGCAATTACTCAGTTCCGTGTAGGTGTAGTTTAAAACAATCGGGCTGCTGATTATCACAGTATCCCTCCGGAAACAACCATTAATATTGTCCGTAGTTTCTACCCAATAGGTTCCCGGTTCAAATACTTTTGTTGTCCCCATGTTACTGCCGGTACTCCATAAACGAGGAAATGATCCCGACACATTCGCGTCCAACTCGTAACCGGAAAGAAACTCACTGGCACAGACCTCCCGGTCCGGCCCGAGATTGGGAGCGTTGACATGCATGTTATATGGGTGAATAAATAGATTGGTGGCATTCGATTGTGTTGTTATCCGGAGCGATATCTCCATGTCACCTGAAGAACCGGTTGTATAGGTATGCGATACTGTTGGAACAGAGGTAATAACAATATTGCCATCACCGAAATTCCACTCGTAACTCACTATAGGATCCCCGGGACTGGTGGAAGTACTGGTAAAAGTAACCGCCAAAGGAGCGCATCCCTGGTTGGTAGACACTGTAAAGCCCGCCACAGGCGGAGCTAGTCCCTTTTCACCCTCACCGGCAAAAAGATTACCAAATGTCAATAAAAACAGTATCTGTAACCGTATAAATTTCTTCATAGGAAATTATTCTAGTTATTCGAGGATATAGACAACACCGGTAATAACGAAGAAGAATTTTTTAAATTGTTAAAAACCATCCCGTTAATAAAAAATTGTATTAATATCGGGATATGTATTAACTTATAGAGGCTTAATTTCGCCTTTTTAATATTTTGTTTTTCAACAATATTTGACATTGATCTCCCAGCATACCAAAGAGCAAATAGAGTCAAGGATTGACATCATTGATATTATAGGCAGCTTTATTAAGCTGAAGAAACGGGGTGTTAATTACCTGGGATTATGCCCTTTTCATAATGAAAGAACCCCTTCTTTTACCGTCTCACCGGCCAAAGAAATATATAAGTGTTTTGGCTGCGGAAAAAGTGGCAACAGTATCAGCTTCTTAATGGAGCATGAAAAATACAGCTACGTGGAAGCCATGCGATGGCTGGCGGGCCGCTACAATGTGGAGATCGAAGAAACAGCCGTAGACCCTACGGTGAAGGAAGCCCTGCAAAAAGCGGACAGCCTGTATATTATTAATGGGTTTGCCCGGCAATTCTTCTCCAACGCGCTGCTGCAAACAGAAGAAGGCCAGGATATCGCTTTATCCTACCTCCGGGAAAGAGGCTTTACTGATAATATAATTGAAAAGTTTCAACTCGGGTATTGTCCCCAGGACAGGGACAGTTTTGCCAGGGCGGCAACAGCAGCCCAATATAATAAAGACTATCTCATTCAAGCCGGACTGGTGGTAGAAAGAAATGACCAGCTTGTTGACAACTACCGGGGAAGGATCATTTTTCCGATACACAATCAAACCGGGAAGGTTACCGGGTTTGGCGCCCGCATCATTGGCAAAAATGATAAAGCGCCCAAGTACATCAATACGCCCGAGAATGACATCTATATAAAGAGCAAAATCCTCTATGGCTCCTATTTCGCCCGGCACGCGATCGATAAAGCGGATGAATGCCTGCTGGTAGAAGGATATACGGATGTTATCTCTCTTCACCAGGCGGGTATTGAAAATGTAGTGGCAAGCGGAGGTACTTCCCTGACACCGGACCAGTTGCGACTGATAAAAAAGTATACTCAAAACCTGGTAATCGTCTATGATGGAGATGGAGCGGGGATCAAAGCAGCCCTCCGGGGGCTGGACCTTGCCCTGGAAGAAGGGTTGAATGTACAGTTGGTACTGATTCCCGACGGTGAAGACCCCGACAGCTATGTAAAAAAACAGGGGAGTGAAAACTTCCGCAGCTTTATCGCTGAAAACAAAAAAGACATCGTGCTTTTCCAGTTGCAGGTTTCCTTAAACGATGCCGGCAACGATGCCAATAAAAAAAACGCCGTAGTAAACCGCATCGCGGAGACCATTTCCAAACTTAATAAGACAGAAGATTTTACCAGGCAACAGGATTATATAAGACAATGTTCCTCCATCCTGAATGTGGATGAAGCCGGTTTAAATGCACTTGTAAATAAGCGCATCCGGGAGCGGATCAACAAGCTGGAAGCCAAAGCAAGTATAGCTGAATCCCAACAACCGCCTGAAGCGCCTGCCGAAGAAGATGAAGACAGCATCGCATTGCTGAACAAGGATGAGCAGGTGGAAAGGAATGTGGTACGGGCGCTGCTGGAATTTGGCAGTTACGCCTGGGCGGACAACCAAAAGGTGAGTGAATATATTTTTAATGAATTTGAAGAAAACGAATTATCGGAACTGATCGACAATAAACAAATGCTTCTGATCATAGAAACGTACAAAAGCTGGCTGAATAACAATATAGATATCACGCCTAAAGCCTTCCTGTATCATGAAGATATCGAGCTGAGCAAGGTGGTGGTGGGTCTCATGGACACCCGGTACGAACTTAGTCCCAACTGGAAAGAACATTATGACGGCCCCCTGCTTACCAGGGAACAGTTGTACAGGGAAGAAGTGCTTTCATCCATTAATTACCTGAAACTTCGCAAAATAAAAAGACTGTTGGACGAAAACCAGAGAGATATTAATAAAGCTACCACCCGGGAAGAACAGATCATGCTGATGCAAACACATCAACGCTTGAAACAACTGGAAATGGAGCTGACCAAAAATTACGGAACGGTGATTTTCAAATAAGTGTTACCGGTCGTAAACAACGGGCGAACCAATCTGAACCAAATAGATTTTGAAAACAAGAGTCGTATCATTCCTGTTTTTTTCCAACTATTTTATAGGCTTGCTTGCCGTTGCCTTATGTATAGAGACGATATTTCAGCTCCAGCTCCCGTTGAACGCAGCTTCTTTCTACCTGCTGATATTCTCTACTACCATCTTATTTTATACCAGAGCTTATTCGCCGGCGCCGGATATCAGCGTGGCCAACAACCCAAGAACAAGCTGGTATATCCGATACCGGGGCTTTACCGGCAGGAGCCAGTGGGTGTTTTCGCTGGTCGCCCTGGGGTCGCTGGTATGGCAGGTATTATTAATAAAAAAGATACCGGACATATCCGCTTTTCATTGGTTATTGCTTATAAGCATTCCGGCTGTTGCGGGTTTATATTATGGGCTATGGCCACAACCCGGATTCACAAGACTCAGGCATATTGGTTGGTTAAAACCGTTTGTAATAGGATATGTGTGGGCAGGAGTTGTTTGCATATTCCCGGTTACCGCCTTAATCTTCGAAAAGAATATCTACCCGGTACATCCTTATCTCATGCTTTGGCTGTTTGTAAAAAACTGGATGTTCTGTTCTGTCAACGCGATCATGTTCGATTTAAAAGATTATGCAGACGACGCCAATAAAGACATCAAAACTTTTGTGGTAAAGATCGGTTTACGGAAAACCATCTTTGTGATACTGATCCCCCTCCTGCTCTTAGGATTTATATCTTTCCTGTTTTTCTCCTGGTACAATCACTTCAACCTGGTAACGATTGCTATGAATGCTCTCCCGTTCCTGTTATTGCTGTACCTGGCTTTCTCCCTGCATAAACGAAGACCCATACTGTATTACCTGGTAGTGATAGACGGTGCTCTTCTGGTGAAAGCTGTATGCGGCATCATCGCCGCTTTTGTAACCTACCGGTAAGCCCACTCTTTACAGTTTGTCTATAAAAGACCCCTGTTTAGCAGATAAGCAGTGAATTTTTCGGAAATTGGTAGTTAATTGACTCCCTCATCCGAAATCTGAAATATTCTTTATGGAGCTGAGACATCTGCAATACGATAATACCCCCGTGAGCTACAGGATAGCTGACAATAAAACCCTGCCTGCGGTTATGCTGATTCACGGGTTTGGCGAAGACGGAAGTATATGGGAAAACCAGGTGGCATTGTTGTGTGATGATTTCCGGCTGATTGTTCCTGATATTCCCGGAAGCGGGGATTCTCCCTGCCTTGAAATTGCCGGCGATCAACAAATTATGGACGTTTATGCCGATATATTGTTGAACATACTCCGGAAAGAGGAGATAACAAACTGTACGCTTATAGGGCACAGTATGGGTGGTTACATCGCATTGTCTTTTTTACGCCACTATGAAGAGCTTACCAATGGTTTGGGACTTGTGCACTCTACCGCGTTTGCCGACAGCGGGGAAAGAATAGAAATGAGAAAAAAAGGCATCACGTTTATTCAAAAGTTTGGCGCTCATGACTTTTTGAAACAATCTATTCCTAATTTGTTTGCGGCCCCGTTTACTACGGCCCACCGGGAATTCATAGAAAAACTGATAGAAAAGGCTGCGGATTTCAGTGATAAAGCCCTTATCCAGTACTATCGGGCTATGATTGCAAGACCTGACAGCACAGATATATTGGAAAAATATCGAAAACCTGTTTTATTTATCATAGGAGAGGAAGATAAAAGTGTATATTTACAAGACAGCCTCAAACAATGCCATATCCCGAAAATATCCCACATTAAAATTCTCCCCAATGCAGCGCATATGGGAATGTGGGAAGCGAAAGACCAGGTAAATCTATACCTAGAGGAATACCTCAAAATAATAGTTGATGGCTGCTAAAACAAAATACTGCGTCGCGATTGTTTTGGGCCTGTTCATATATGGAATTGCGCAAGCAAGACATATAACAGGTGGTGAGATCCGCTATCAATTCCTCAGAAGTTCCGGAGCCAACAATACCTACCAGGTCACATTGAAGCTTTACAGAGATTGTCACTCCACCGGCGCCCAACTGGATGCCTCTGCTTCCTTCGCAATATATTCTGCGGGATCACTGGTAACCACCCGTAGTATACCCATGTCCGAGAGGTCTGTACTCGACCTCCGCGATCCCGGCAGGTGTATAGATAACCCCCCGGTGGTTTGTTATGAACTGGGGATCTACACTTTTACAATAGACCTGCCCCCTACGCCTTCCGGTTATGTAATATCCTACCAGCGATGCTGCCGGATCGAGAACATAACGAATCTAGGCGGTTCCGGCCAAATCGGCGCTACCTACACGGCGTCCATTCCCGGCTCTGCAGTGGACCCCTCTGCTCCGCAAAACAGCAGTCCTTTATTTGCCACCAAGGATACAACGGTTGTATGCGAAGATAATTTTTTCATGTATGATTTTGGGGCTTTCGATCCTGACGGCGATTCACTGTCTTACAGCTTCTGCGATGCCTATGCGGGAGGAAACATGCGCGACCCGCAACCCAGCCAACCCGATCCTCCACCCTATGCGTCTGTGCCGTACAGTTATAGCTTTCATGCCGGGGCTCCCCTGGGGCCAAATGTAAAAATAGATACCCGCACAGGACTGGTATCCGGAATAGCCCCGAATGCCGGCATTTACGTGGTTACCGTGTGCGCCAATGAATTCCGGAAAGGAAAACTCATCAACATACACCGGAAAGATATCCAGATAAAGATCACCTCCTGCACCCTGGCCGAAGCCTCCCTTGCGCCGGAATATGTAAACTGTGATAGTTATACCCAGAAGTTTCAAAACAGGGCCAACAGTTCGCTGATCAAATCCTATTACTGGGAGTTCGGGGACCCTGCAAATACGACTTCCACGGAAGCCAGCCCTTCCTTCACGTATAGAGATACCGGGGTTTACAATGTAAGATTGATAACCAACCGCTTTGAGGAATGCTCTGATACGGCCAATACCGTTGTAAAAATTTATCCCGGATTTACGCCCGACTTCTCTTTCAGTGAAGGATGCAAGGACGTTGCCATCCGTTTCACAGACAGAACCACCGCCAGATACGGAGTGGTTGATTCCTGGCAATGGGATTTTGGCGTACCGGGCATATTTGATGATGTTTCGGGAGACCGGAACCCTTCTTATACTTATACCGCGTCGGGTGCTTATAACGTGGCGCTAACCGTTGGTACAAGTAAGGGCTGCAGCAAAACGATATCAAACGAACTCATCGTTCGTGACAGACCACTGTTGATCCTTCCAAAAGACACCCTGATGTGTGATGTTGATACGATATCTATTACTGCCACCGGGGCGCCGGGTACCTATACCTGGAGTCCCAACTACAATATAGCGCCCCTGAGCGGCCCTACCGTTCATGTCAGCCCGCAACAAACCACTGATTATTCGGTGAGCCTGACTACTGTTCCGGGTTGCACAAGTACAGAAACCATAAGGGTGCACGTGGTAAGTTTTGTTTCGCTGGATGCAGGCGCCGATTTCACAATGTGCCGTACAGACACGGTACAGCTTCAACCCGTCAGCGATGGACTGCGGTACGAATGGTCGCCGGTCTCCACTATCATAGACCCGCTGGTAAAAAATGCTTTGGTATCCCCTGTGGACGAGTTTACAACGTACAACGTTACCGCCCATATAGGCAAATGTTTCGCAAGAGACCAGATAACGATCAGAACAGTGCCTTACCCGGATGTAAGAATATCAAATGACACTGCCATTTGTTATGGAGATACCGCGCAATTATATGCGGAAGGAGGCGCTTACTACACCTGGTCGCCATTTGTATCTATCAGCAATCAACGCATAGAGAATCCCTTCGTCTCTCCATCTTCAACCACCGTGTATTCGGTAAGTGTAACCGATACGCTCGGCTGTCCTAAACCAACGGTTAAAAGCGTTGAAATAAGGGTTATTCCACCGGTGCCTGCTTTTGCGGGAAATGATACCGTGGTGGTGCTGGGACAACCGCTGCAGTTGAATGCCACCGGGGCGGAGTTTTACAAATGGTCTCCGGGAAGTTATCTGAGCAACACGGAAATAGCCAATCCGGTAGCGTTGTTTGAAGGAGATGCGGGTGACCTGGCAATATACTCGGTGAAGGTAAGTACGCCCGAAGGATGTTTTGCGCATGATACCATTTCTGTAAGGATCTTCCGCACCGCTCCGGATATCTTCATGGCCACCGGCTTCACACCCAACAATGATGGACTGAACGACGGATTCAGGGCGATCCCGGTAGGTATAAAATTCTTCGACTACCTGAAAATATTCAATCGCTGGGGACAATTGTTGTTCTCTACTACAGATGCATCCCAGGCCTGGGATGGTAAATTTAACGGGGCGGACCAGCCTGCAGACACCTATGTATGGATGGTGAGCGGTACAGACTACCTCGGAGAACAGATTGCCAAAAAAGGAACGTTTATTCTTATACGGTAGGGTAAGATGGCAAGACTGGAAGATGGTAAAAAGGTAAGAGGGCTGTCTCTTCTTAGGGGCTTATACTCTTACGGTCTTACGTGTCTTACCATCTTACACCTCTTACGCGTCTTACATGTCTTGACATTTGATAAATTCTCTTCCGGTTCTTAGCTTTGAGTGGCAATTACAGAATTGATATATGGGAAAAAATATACTGATCACCGGCGCTACTTCGGGGTTTGGAGAAGCGACGGCTGAGAAATTCGCGCAGGAAGGACATAACGTAATTATAACCGGGAGAAGGGAGGAGCGTCTGGAATCGATCGGGCAAAGATTACGTGACCGGTACGGTGTAAAGGTGTTACCGCTGGCATTTGACGTACAAAACCGGCAGGCTGTTTTTGACGCGATTACGGGCATTCCGGAAGAATGGCAGGCTATAGATATACTGGTTAACAATGCCGGACTTGCGCTGGGCAGAGACTACTTTGACGAAGCTTCCATAGACGAGTGGGATACTATGATCGACACCAATATAAAGGGGTTGTTATACGTTTCCAAAGCCGTTATTCCCCGGATGATCCCCCAACGAAAAGGGCATATCATCAATATCGGCTCCGTGGCCGGAAAAGAGATCTATGAAAAAGGAAATGTCTATTGCGGCACAAAATCCGCCGTTGACGCCATCAGCAAAAGTATGCGTATTGATTTGCTGAGACACCATATAAAAGTGACCGCGATCCATCCCGGCGCCGCGGAGACGGAATTCTCCCTGGTACGGTTCCATGGCGATGCTGAAAAAGCGGCTGCTATTTACAACGGGCTTCAACCCCTCACAGGCAAAGACGTAGCGGAAGTTATTTACTATACCACCACCCTGCCCGAACATATGTGCATAAATGATCTTGTGTTAACTCCTCTTCAGCAGGCGGATGCCATTTTTTTTCACAGGGAATAATTTGCCACCCGGTTTTTCGTTTTTAGGAGCGTAAACTGAGCATTCCGTCACCTTAGTAAAAACAGTACCATGATCAACACAGGTACCTATTTCCTGTTTTTTTTAACCTGCCTGGCGCTTCCTTTTCATTTAACGGCACAGGATGAAGTGAACACTGATCCCTGCAGGATTGCCGATATTCAGAAACAGGCAGACAGCATTAAACAATATTATACCCGGGAAGGATTTACCGTGCTGAGAGAAGCTTCCATTAGCATGGAAAGCGAATACGAGTTGCCTATATTAATGCCCATGAAGCAGGGCGAGCCTTACGAAATCGTATTTATCGGGGACAGCCGCTCCAATATTTGTGAAGTAAAAATGTATGACTATAAGGAAAGACAGGTGGTATATCAACGTAAAAAGGATGGCGAACCTTACCAGAACATCATACAGTATGGCTATAAACCGCAGATGTCGGAATATCATATGATAAAACCGGTGCAGGTAAACGAGTTTCAAAAGAAAAACCTCTGCGGGTACATCATCTTTTTGAGAAAAACCGGCCCCTCGTTAACAAAGGCCATATTGTAAATACAATAAAGGAAGGCCTACCCCGATCTTCAGATAACCCATTATTATTAAAGTATCATAATCTACCGTAAACCATACGCAATTACCCTACCATACGGTAAACGGTTTTCAATTTATCGGTAAAACTACCGGAACCGGTAAACTCTGAGCTTTTTATAATCCTCCACACGGTATTATAAAACAAGGAAGAACGACCTGGTAAATACCCGGAGGCCTGAACATATCTTTGCAATTAAAAATGATGCACTAAACTTAACCATGTATTTACAGGAGATGCATTAAATTTAAGGGCAATTAATGATAAATATGTTTTGCAACAGATGGTTCTTATTAACGTTGGCCGTTGTACTGTTATTTATTGTTTATCTGTCAGGGCCCTCTCCTGCTACACCTGTTTATAATAAAAATCTTCCTGTAGTTCCGGATAAAGCGGCTGACCTGGAAAGATATATTGCCGATAATGAAAATAAGCATAAGTTAAAACCCAATAATGAAGCGAGGGTTATCTGGCACAATGACTCGTTGAAAAACAAAACGGAATACGCTATTGTGTACCTGCATGGATTTTCCGCCAGCCAGGAAGAAGGAACTCCCGTTCACAGGAATATTGCAAAAGAGTTTGGCTGTAACTTATACTTAGCCCGTTTGGCCGAACATGGAATTGACACAATAGATCCACTGATCCATCTTACGCCCGAAAAATACTGGGAGAGTTGTAAAGAAGCCCTTGCCATTGGAAAAAACCTGGGGGAAAAAGTAATTTTGATGGGTACTTCCACCGGGGGATCGAATGCGCTTCATTTAGCTTCTGAATACCCGGACATAGCTGCTCTGATCCTGCTCAGTCCCAATATAGAGATCTTTGACAAAAACGCCTGGCTGCTCAATAACCATTGGGGATTACAAATCGCAGAAGTAGTTTTGGGCAATAAGTACTTTACAGCATCAGATACCCGGCCGGTTTATAAACAATACTGGCACTGGCAATACCCGGTAAAAGCATTGACAGAGCTGCAGGAATACCTTGAAACGACCATGACTCCAAAAACATTTAAAAAAGTAACACAGCCTCTTTTAATGTTATATTATTATAAGGACGATATCCACCAGGACAGCGTGGTGAGCGTGCCCGCCATGCTTACAATGTATGAACAGCTCGGGACACCGGCAGATAAAAAAATGAAAGAATCGATACCCGGCGCTGGGGATCATGTGCTGGCAAGTTATATCAAGTCAAACAATCTCCTTGCCGTACAAACCGGCATTGAAGATTTCCTGAAGAAGAAACTGGGATTGGCCGGTAACCGTAATGCTATTATTAAAAGCCACCCGTACCTTATCAATGCAACGCTTACTATTGATAGTAAGGAATAAGCAATTACTTGTACACTAATAAAAGCTGCCGCCAGTCAGCCGACTGTGTGGTAACTATTCATTTTTGGGCAGTCTTTCCTTTCTTGCCAGTACGGCCACCGTCAAACGGCTGATACAAACCAGTTTATTATTTTCATCGTGTATCCTGATGTCCCAAACATGGGTAGTGGAGCCTAAATGAACCGGGGTGGCCGTACCCGTTACCAACCCGCTTTGCACACTCCGGATATGGTTGGCATTGATCTCCAGTCCTACGCAAATGGAGCGGCTCGTATCCAGCACCAGGGCGGAGGCGACGCTGCCCAGTGTTTCAGCAAGTACCACGGAGGCCCCGCCATGTAATAAGCCAAAAGGTTGTTGGGTGCGTTCATCCACCGGCATGGTCGCCTTCAGGTAATTATCGCCGATTTCCAGGAAACGGATGCCGATATGATCGCTCATAGTGCCTTTTCCCATCTCCTGTAATTTCTCTATAGAAAACTCGTCTTTAAACCAGATTGCCGCCATAATGAATTCACCTGTTTATATCATTCTCTATTTCATCGCCTCCACCACGGAAGCCTCGTCTTTGTCTGCGCTATCTAGCTTCGCTTCAGCAAACCATTCCTTCGCTACCCTGCCCAGTTTGGGGATAAACCCTATCGCTTCAGCCAGTTTAACCGCATAACCGGCATCTTTTTCCCTGAGCGCAACCGTAAAAGACGGGTCGGCGGCAAATTGCCTGGTGGCCATCCTCCTTGCATACCGGGCCACCTGCGGACTAGCCGCTGCACTGGTTTCAATAGACGCTATAACAGTTTCTTTGTCCAGTCCCAGTTTCTCTGCCATTGCAACCGCTTCCGCTAAAGCGGCAATCTGCACCGCTCCCATCAGGTTGATAACAAGCTTATAGGAGGTTCCCTTGCCGATATCCCCGAAATACCGGATGGTTTTTGAAAACAGTTGCAGGATCGGTTTACAGGTTTCCAGGTCGCCGGGGGCCGCTCCTACCAACAATGTCAGCTCTCCTTTTTCCGCTGCTGCCGGGATTCCTGTAACCGGGCAATCTATATACCGCAACTTTTTCTGGTTTGCTATTTCCGAAAGCCCCAGTACAAGGGGCAAAGACAATGTGGAACATTCAATCATAAAAGCTCCCTCCCGCATGTTACCCAACGCGCCGTTTTTTCCCAACCATACATCCTCCGACGCCGTGTCATCAGACAGCATGGATATAACGTACTGTGCTCCCCTTACAGCCTCGGCTGGGGTATCCGCCCAGGAAGCCCCCCCGTCCAGCAAACGGCTTGTTTTATCTTTAGTTCTGTTCCAGATCACCAGTTCGTGTCCGGATCGTAATATACTCATCCCGATACCATATCCCATCCTGCCGGCACCAAGTAGTGTAATAACGGGCATGACCAATTGTTTTAGTTCACAATTCTTAAAGATACAGGAATAAAAAAGAACACCCCTGCAAAGAGGGGTGTTCTTAATAAAATCGATCGGTTTTACTCCTATTCTTCTGTCTTTTGCAGTTCCTTAATATCAATATTTCCGTTCACTTCCAGTTTTACCACCGTACCTTTTATCTCTCCTACCATCGGGTTGCTGATAGTCGTAGTATAAGGGAACACAAAATTATCCGCTGTTTTCTTATAGTCGCTTAACAGGGTAACAGCCTCAAACTCCTGTCCCTGCACATTGGCTTTAGTAACACTTTTTACCAGGTAGCTGGTAGCTTCATCAATAAATATATGATGGGAGACAGCGTCTTTTTCAAGTTTGATCTTATAGGCTTTCGCTCCGTTCACATCTTCGCTTCCTTCAAGGGTTGCCGTAAAACCCGCTTCCTTATAGGAGGTAAGTTCACGTCCCGGCGAAAGGCTGCTCAGTCCGTTTTTTATAGCGTCTTCCGGCAATGGTTGGGGCGTAGTGGATCCCATCAAAGGATTTATATTCCAGCCCTTTTCCTTATCAATATAGGTGATGATCTTCTGCCCCTGTATATCTACCTCCTGGCGCATGGCATTATTGTATAAGATCCATGTTTTGGAAGGCATCTGCATTCCCATGACCTCCATGTTCATTTCCATGTAGGTGCTTTTCAACCCTGCGAGTTTTTGCTCTCCGCCCAATGCGGCTACAGCTTTGTTGATAATGCTTTCTACCGTTTGGGCCTGCCCGGCATTTACAAAGGCCATAATAACCAGGGTCAGCAATGCGGTTTTCAATGGTTTCATGTGTGTGTTTTTAGTTTGTTACATTTTGCCACATGCATTTCGCAAAAAAGTCCATTCATTAAAGATGAGAATGAACGCCTTTTGCTACATGTCATGTGTGTGTTTAATTTTTAGTGTTCAAAAATATGCTATTCCTGCCTTTTCCATATACCATTTATCATTTAACTTGATGGCCTAAACCTCACCGGCAATGAGTAATTTTGAAATAGCAGGGAAACTGGTTGATATTATATCCCAAAAAATATATCCCGCCAGGGTAACAGTAAAAAACGGACTTATTCACGCTGTTACTCTATCAGAACCGGATGCGCACGAAGAACTGCCCTATATCCTGCCCGGTTTCATTGATGCTCATGTACATATCGAAAGTTCAATGCTGGTACCCTCCCAGTTTGCCCGCCTGGCAGTAGTACACGGCACCGTTGCCACCGTAAGCGATCCGCATGAAATTGCCAATGTTTGCGGTGTCCCCGGAATAGACTACATGATAGAAGATGCAAAAAGGGTACCATTTTATTTTTATTTTGGCGCCCCCAGCTGTGTACCCGCGACCGTTTTTGAAACGGCAGGAGCAACCGTGAGCGTGGAAGACCTGGATATCCTGCTTCAGCGGGATGAAATAAAGTACCTCAGTGAAATGATGAACTTCCCGGGGGTATTGAACCAAACGCCGGAAGTAATGGCCAAAATTGCGATTGCCCAAAAATACCGGAAACCGGTGGATGGCCATGCTCCGGGATTGAGGGGCAGTAATGCCGCTGCCTATACCGCTGCCGGCATATCTACCGACCACGAATGTTTTACAAAGGAAGAAGCCGAAGACAAACTGAAGCTCGGCATGCACATACTGATACGTGAAGGAAGCGCCGCGAAAAATTTTGAAGCGCTGATTGACCTGCTGCACGATTATCCGGAACAAATGATGTTTTGCAGCGACGACAAACACCCGGACAGCCTGGTAAAGGGGCATATCAATGAATTGTGCGCCCGGGCGGTAGCGAAAGGAATTGATATCTATAAAGTTTTAAGAGCCGCCTGCATCAACCCGGTACTGCATTACAAACTGGACACCGGATTGCTGCAGCCCGGCGACAGCGCCGATTTTATACTGGTTGATAACCTGGAAACCTTTAACGTGAAAGCCACTTATATCAGGGGTGAACTGGTTGCCCAAAACGGGCAGACGCTGATACCCGGTTTGCCGCCGGACACTGCCCCGGTAAACAATTTCAATTGCCTGCCTAAGCACCCGGAGGATTTTACGCTGCCCCGCGCTATTGGCGCGAAGGGTTTCCCTGTTATAGAAGCTTTAGACGGTCAGTTGATCACAGCCAAGTTGGTACCTGAATCATGGAACGGCGACATTGACCCTGCAGCCGACATCCTGAAAATTGTAGTAGTAAACCGGTACGAAGATGCCCCCGTAGCTACCGCGTTCATCAAAAATTTTGGCTTACAGTCCGGGGCTATTGCTTCTTCGGTGGCGCATGACAGTCATAATATTGTGGCTGTAGGCGCCGATGACGAAAGCATTTGCCGGGCGGTAAACAGCATCATACAAAATAAAGGCGGTGTAAGTTTATATTCCACCGGCAGGCAAATGATCGTACCGCTTCCGGTGGGGGGCATTATGAGCGATAAAGAGGGCTACGAGATTGCGGACGCCTATGCCGTCATTGACAAAGTCGCCAAAGAACTGGGATCAACCCTCTCCTCTCCTTTCATGACACTTTCTTTTATGGCGCTATTGGTGATACCGCATGTTAAATTAAGCGATAAAGGATTGTTTGACGGGGATGGTTTTTGCTTTTATACTACAATATGAAAAAGAAAGGTTTCCAACCTTTGGAAGGTTGGAAACCCCTACGCTATCCGAAGTCTCCGGACTTCGGATCTGCTATGTTCTTCACCGTTTCCAACGGTAACTGATATGCCGTATTTTAACCACTCATGCCTTTTTACCTGCCTTATATCCTTTTATTCCAAAGTACAGGATATACAGGTATGCTGGTATCATGATCCAGTATGAATTTTGCGCGGCAGAAGCCTTGGCTGTCACGGCATCTACGCCCGAAGCAATGGCAGCACTGGTAGAGCTGTCTACCATTGCCCCATACACCAGCGGTAAAATGGCTCCTCCAAAGAAAGACGATACCATCAGCCCCGATCCCAGCTTGGTAAATTTTCCTAAACCATTGATGGCCAGCGGAAATAAAGCGGGAAACAACAATGAATTGGCCAGCCCCAGCAAAGCGATAAAAAATACGGAAGTAAACCCGCTGGTTGTCAATGCCAGCGTTGTAAACAGGGCGCCCATTACCGAAAAAATCTTCAGGCTGGTTTCCTGGGACATTAATTTGGGAATGGCAAATATCCCGATGATATACCCTACTAACATACAAACCAGAGTGGCAGAAGTAAAGAATTTTGCCTTGGTCATCGAAATGCCCAACGACTGCCCATAGCTGATAATTGTATCGCCGGACATTACTTCCACTCCCACATACAGGAACATCGCCAATACGCCAAGAAACAAATGGGGGTATTGAAAAATAGATTTTTTCTGTGGCTGACTACTACTGGCTGTTTCGCCGGTGCCATCATCTTTAATATCAGGCAATGAAGAATAGTATACCGCTATTGCCAGCACCACCAGCACTATAGTAATAATAATATAAGGATTGATCACCCTGGCGGCGAGTTGATCCAGTTCAACCGCCTTTTCAGCTTCTCCCATAGTAGCTATACGTGCGGTAAGGGCATCGGCATCTTTCAGGGCAATAAACCCGAAAATAACACTGGCCAGGATACCCGCCAGTTTATTACAGATACCCATAATGGAAATACGGGAAGCCGCACTTTCTATAGGACCAATAATGGATATATAGGGGTTAGAGGCTGTTTGAAGTATCGCCAGTCCGGTGCCAATAATGAACAACCCGACCAGGAACAGATTGAAATTACGGGTTTGCGCAGCGGGAATGAATATCAGAGCGCCCACAGCCATCACCAGCAGCCCTAAAGACATCCCCTTTTTATATCCTGTCGCTTTTAAAACATAAGAAGAAGGGATAGACATCACCAGGTAGGCAATAAAGAAGGCCGTCGCTACCAGGAAAGACTGTGTGTCCGACTTCAATTCGCAGGCTATTTTCAGGTAGGGAATCAATATTCCGTTGATCCAGGTAACAAATCCGAAAATAAAAAACAGAGCACCAATGATGATTATAGACGTAAGATAACTTTTCTGTGGCTGGGGTTTAAGTGTTGTTGCCGTACTCATTTAAATCAAAAATTTCCCGAACTTAACAAAGAAATTCGGTAAAAGCTTCATGATTGATAATTTTTTTGCCACAAACGATTGTTATGCTTTAATTTCATAAGCCTATCACTAATATAATTCTCAAACTATATGGCAACGGTTGAAACTAACAAGCTGAACGCTCCTGCGAAAATACCCACGAATACGGGTGCATTGAGCACATTGGTGATCGTGTTTTTTTTCTGGGGGTTTATTGCTGCCGGCAACGGCATCTTTATTCCTTTTTGCAAACACTATTTCCATCTCGATCAATTTCAAAGCCAGTTGATCGATTTTGCTTTTTATGGCGCCTATTATATCGGGGCGTTGGCCCTCTTTGTGGCGTCTGCCGTAAAAAACAGGGATATCATGAACCACTGGGGTATGAAGACGGGCATTGTGTACGGTTTACTGATAAGTGCCGCCGGGGCTCTGCTGATGCTGCTGTCTTTCAACTTTGGCGGGTTTTCCGGGATCCTGGTTTCCCTGTTTATTGTGGGACTGGGTTTTTCCCTGCAACAAACCTCCGCCAATCCCTTTGCCATTGCCCTGGGCGACCCTTCTACCGGAGCCCACCGGCTAAACCTGACAGGGGGTGTGAATTCATTCGGTACCACTATCGGTCCTGTAATCATGGCCCTGGCCCTGTTCGGTAAGGCATCCGCCAGCGATACGGATATCGCCAACGCCACCATTACTTCCATGAACTCGCTGTATATTGTTGTAGGAGTGCTGTTTATACTTTCCGCCATATTATTTCAGTTCAGCAAAAAGCTGCCTAATGTTAAGGAAGAGGATAGCTTTGAGCCTGCCCCCAAAGCCATGTGGCTACTCATATTCATTACCCTTGTAATGGCAGTGGTATTTGGTTTGATATTCGCCAGTTACCGCGGACTGGAAGCCAGCCAGAAACTTCCGACAGCGGTCAGCGAACGTAATATGTGGCTATTGGTTGCCGGTCTGGTCATTATGATCGTTAGTTTCTTTGGCGCCAATGCCAGCGCTCAAAAGAACGCGACCGGCTGGGGCGCAATGCGATACCCTCAACTGGTGCTCGGTATGCTGGCTATCTTTATGTATGTAGGTGTGGAAGTGACCATACAGAGCAACTTGGGAGAGCTGTTGAAGCTTCCTGAATTTGGGGGATATTCAGAAACCAAGATAGCGCCGTTTATATCCGTTTACTGGGGCAGCCTCATGATTGGGCGGTGGGCCGGGGCCATTACCGTTTTCAATCCTACCAGGTCTATGCGCACTTTGCTGTTTATCATTGTTCCTTATGTGGCATTCGGTGTGGTTATCGCGGCCAACCTTATTGCCGGCAACGACTTCACCCCCCTTTATGCCTACGCGGGAGTAATATTATTTCAGATAGGCGGTTTCTTCCTGGGCAAGGAAAAACCGGCGGAAACCCTGATGATATTTGGCTCCCTGGGCGTAGTTGCCATGCTGATCGGTTTGTTTACCACCGGCCAGGTAGCTATTTATGCCTTTTTAAGCGGCGGTCTGTTTTGCTCCATCATGTGGCCGAGCATATTTTCGCTGGCTATTGCAGGATTGGGAAAGTACACCGCGCAGGGCTCCGCCTTCCTGATAATGATGATCCTGGGCGGAGCTATTATACCCCCACTGCAAGGTAAGCTGGCCGACCTTCCCGCGATAGGAATACATTATTCTTATTGGATTCCGGTGCTTTGTTTTGCTTATCTTGCGTTTTATGCAGTAAGGGTAAAATCAGTATTGAAATCACAGGGTATTGATTACAGCGCCATTGAAGGCGGCAGTCATTAGCGAATGCAAACACAAAAAAAGTAACCTGATAGTTTTATGAAGCAGCAATATGCAATAGGGATTGACATAGGAGGAACCAATACCGTATTCGGGATTGTGGATCACCGGGGAGCCACTTTATACCGGGGAGCTATCTCCAGCAGGAAACACGAAAAAATAGAAGACTATATCGACGAACTTTACCAGGCCCTGGAGCCTGCGATTGACCAGGTAGGCGGGATAGATTATATAAAAGGGATCGGTATAGGCGCTCCCAACGGCAACTATTATAGCGGCACGATCGATTATGCTCCTAACCTTATATGGAAAGGTATTATCCCGCTTGCCAGTCTGATCACAGAAAAATTTGGCGTACCGGCAGCGCTTACCAACGATGCCAATGCCGCCGCGGTCGGCGAAATGATGTACGGGGCTGCCAAGGGCATGAAAGATTTCATCATGATCACCCTGGGCACCGGTGTGGGCAGCGGGATTGTTGCCAACGGGCATTTAATATACGGGCATGACGGGTTTGCCGGAGAACTGGGGCATACAACCATCATACCCAATGGCCGGCTGCATCCCGGTACCGATATGTATGGTTCACTGGAAAGTTATGCTTCCGCCACCGGCGTAGCCAGCACGGCGAGGGAATTCCTCAATAACAATCCGGACCGGGGCAGCCTGCTGCGAAACTACCCGGCGGATGAAATAGATTCGCGTATCGTATATGAATGTGCGATGGAAGGCGATGAGATTGCTAAAGAAGTGTATGAATACACGGGCGCCATACTGGGATTGGCCCTGGCGAATTTTGTCATGTTTTCTTCCCCGGAAGCTATTATATTATTCGGGGGTATGACCAAAGCAGGAGATCTCATATTAAAGCCTACGAAGGAACACATGGAAAAAAACCTGCTACCTATTTTCCAGAATAAGGTGAAGCTTATTTTCAGCGAACTGAAAGAAGCCGACGCCGCCATACTGGGAGCCAGCGCACTGGTATGGGAAATAAAATCCCCGGCTACCAACTAACCGGGCCTGAAACAAAAATATAGTATGATAAAAAAACTACTGGCAGTACTGGGCATCGTACTGGCGGCCAATGCAGTTATGGCAAAAGATACACGATATTTCGAGATGAGAATTTATTATTGTCACCCCGGCAAACTGGAGGCTTTGATAGAAAGGTTTGCCAACCATACCACCCGCATCTTTGAGAAACACGGTATGGAGAATATCGGTTACTGGGTGCCGGCAGACAATAAGGAAAACGCGTTGTATTATGTGCTGGCTTACCCGGACAAGGCTGCGAGAGATGCCGCATGGAAAGCCTTTGGCGACGACCCCGAATGGCAAAAGGTAAGAACAGCCTCCGAAAAGAATGGCAAGATCATAGAAAAAATAACTTCCATATTCATGGACGCGGCTACCATATCCCCCGTGATCCAGCCGTTGCAAACACGATCGGACCGCAATTTTGATCTGAGAACTTACTACTGCCACCCGGGGCAACTGAACAAGCTGATCAGCCGGTTCCAGAATCATACCCTGGCTTTCTTTTCCAAACACGGCATGACCAATATCGCTTACTGGACCACCATTGAACCGGATAATGCACAATCCCGCCTGGTGTACCTGGTAGCCCATGCCACACCGGAAAAAGGGCTGGAATCATGGGATACATTCCGAAAAGACCCGGACTGGATCAAAGCAAGAGACCTGTCGGAAAAAGATGGTCCCATAGTGGAAAAGGTTGAAACCATAGCACTTAAACCACTTTCGTTTTCCAAAATAAAATAGCAGGGAGGTTTTTAGAGCTCATATCATATACCGGAGGGCTGCTGATGATTAACGACCTGTATATCCTTTTAAACAGGTCTTTTCACAGAAATAGTGATCTGCGTCTTTACGCCTGCCATCAGTTGAAAATCCTGGAATTATTCAATCCGTCTGTAAGAGATCGTATTTCCATAATACCGCAAGTACATCTTCGGTAATAGGATAGCGGAAGTAAACACCCCCGGTAATGGCAGTAAAATTGTAATTTTAGCTACCAGAAGTCATTTTATGTTACATATAGGAGTTAATTCAGAAATAGGACAACTACGGCGCGTTCTGGTACATACACCGGATAGCGGACTGGGAAAAGTGGTTCCGTCCAAAGCGCAGGACTGGTTATTTGAAGACATCGTTCACCTGGATACGATCCGGCGGGGTGAATACGACTATTATACCAAACTGTTACTTTACTTTCTCGACTCCGGTAAAATAAAGGGTAAACTTGCAGAGGTTGACGATCCGGAAAATAACAGGAGCTTCTATAAACCGGAAAGCAGCAATTTCTTCAATTCCGATAAAGTAATAGAACTACAAAGCCTGCTGGCTGATATACTTGCTGAAACCTCCATAAAGGAAAAACTATCAGCCTCTGTATGCGCTATAGAAAGCTGCTCTTACTATACGCAGAAAAAACTGATCGCACTGGATGCGCAAACCCTGGCAAAAGTATTTTTAACAGGAACCCTGCCGGACAAAACCATGATCTTCCCCCCGATCCCGAACTTTATTTTCACCAGGGACATAGGCATTGTCGTCAAAGATCATATCCTGCTGAACAAGCCGGCTAAAAAAGCGCGTATCCGGGAAGCTTTGCTTACAAAATACATCTTTTTCAATCATCCGTTTTTTGCCGGTATACAGGATAATATTATTGAGCTGGCAGATACACACCGTTATTTCCTGATGCCAAAAGACGGCGATGGCCAAAAGGTTACCATTGAAGGAGGGGATGTAATGGTGGTGAGCAACGATCACCTGCTGGTGGGGGTAAGCGAACGCACCAGTGTGGAAGCTGCCCACCAGGTGGTTAACACCATGTTTGACAAGAACCTGATGAAAAAAGTAACGGTGGTGCGGATCCCAAAAAAAAGGGATTATATGCATATCGACACGGTATTTACACAGGTAAAAAGAAATATGTGGGTGATGCTGGGCGCATTTTCCAAAAAAACAATCCGGAGAGAAAACTCGGATGCGGTACAACGGGTCCTTACAGGATCAAAAAAAGAAGATACGCTGCAGGTAGTTCAATTTAATAAGGATAACATTGACAAGCCGCTGTTTATGGATAACCTGGAAGACCTGTTACAGGATATCAGCATCAATGATCTGCAGTCCGCCGAAAAAACAAAATTCATCTATTCAGGCAATAACCGGTTCCCTTACGATGCCAGAGAACAATGGACAGACTCCTGTAATCTATTGGCTTTGAAAGACGGGGTGGTGCTGGGCTATGACCGGAATGACAAAACCATAGAAGCTTTCAGGAGCAAAGGGTTTACTGTTGTAAATGTAAAAGACCTTATAAAACAAGTGGAAGCCGGGGCTGTTAAGACTGAAGACATCAGCGATACATTGATATTAATGCCTTCTGCAGAGCTTTCCCGCGCCCGCGGTGGCTTTCATTGCATGAGCATGCCGGTGCTCAGAGATACTGTGTGATTTTTAGGGGAAGAATTCCTACCCGGATACACCGTATTCATACCCGTGCTCCCATACCGTTGTAAGCAATATCGATAATGTATTTTTTAGCCGCACACTGACAATAGTTCAGGTGAATCGATAAAGCTCATTTAAAATATGATGCTGATGGAATTTCCCTCTGGACTCATGCGCAATACCGCTCCGTTGTCAGATAGAGAAAATCTTCCTTTTTTTATCCGGACCGTATAAGACATTCCTTCAAAACTGCAGGGTATCTGCTTTGTTGCAACGGTACCAAACGGAAGTTGAATATCTTCAGCAGTGGTTAAATCAAAAAACCAATTAATAGGAGTAGAGGTTTTAATTTGTACTGTTATCTTTTTTTCTGATAGTTCGATCTCCACCCGTCCCGGCACCTGTTTTAGAGACCAACTCACATTCATACTGCGGGTGCCCTTTGGCGTAAATACAGGATCGGTTCCCTCTAACAGCACTTCCCTACCTTCAATATTTGCTTTTAGCCTGAGCCCTGCCAATGGCTGCTTCGGGCGGCTCCAGTTGTATCCATCCACAACAGGCAAGGTAAAAAATTTGCATTCGTTTTCAGTAACGGGTTTTGTCTCATAGATGGAGGGAAAGGATTCATTGAACATATGAATATCCCGCACCCGGAGCGTACCGTTTTCCCAAAGCAGGTTTGCCCTGTAAAACCGGCTGTTGAACCACAAGGTTTTAAGGTTACTGTCGCCAAGGTCTTTACTAACGGAAAAACTGGTAACAGGAGTAACTTTGTATTGATTACGGAACCATCTGCCGGAAGCCTCCAGTGTTTCTACCCTTATCTTGTTTTCATCACGCAATTTCGCAATAAGTGGTAGCTGTATTTCGAAACCTTTTCTCATCGCTTCCCATGTAAACGAATTTTCCTGCCCGGCCTGGGTGTAATTAAAACCGAGTGACGGATCATCTACCAGGACTTTGAAGAACCAGTTTACCCAGGCGGAATCGCCACCACCAAATTTGTATACGGGCTCAAGCGTAATCACCCCCTGGCGCTTACTACCCAACCCCTGGTCGTATTGCCTTACCGGATCGCTGCCCAGCATCCTGAAAACAGGAACAGGTATCTGGCTGGATGCATGCTGAGCCGGCATATAGGAGTTTATTTTGCTGGGATAGTAAGCCTGGTTCCAGTAGCCTCCCCAAAGTGTATAGCCATCCGTTCCATACTGGTCTTTACAATTAGCAGAAGCCACAATCTTGTATTTTTCGTACATATAGTTTAAACTATGTGCATCTATAAACCAGGATGCCACAGACTTCGGATAATACCCGAAAATATTCCTGAAGTCATTCATGTACACATCTATCAACCGTTCACGCTCAGCAGGCGTATAACCGGTTGCAAAACCAACATCTGCATGCCAGTCCCAGGGATACCTGCCGCGCCATTTCAAGCCGGCTTTTTCAACCAACGGTTGAGGCAACTCCCACCAGGCTCCAATCTCAAAACTATCGGCCGGCAGCGTTTTCAGCAGTTGCTGGTACCTGCCGTCCATCAATGCATCATACTGGAGCAAAAAAGTTCCACCCAGTTTGTATTGCTTCATCATTTTTACCTGTTCTACCACGGTTTGGTACAGCACATCCTGCGTAATAGCGGCATCACGCGGTTCCAGCAAACGGACAAAGTTTACAATATTCACTATTTTAGGCGGGTTTGCCAGCGTGCACAGGCTGACGAGACAAAATAAACCGGCAGCAATCACTGCCTTAGATTTCTTTTTGTATAATGCGATGTTCATGCTTAAAATTAATTAAGAACAGGGAAAAAACAGGCAGCTACTGTGTGCTGCCCGTTGTATGGTTCATTGATCTACCAGTTAGGATTTTGTTCAAGCGAATATCCGTTAGTGTTATAAAACGCCACTTCTCTTGCCGGAAGTGGTTGTACATAATGCATGTTCGCTTTGAAGGTCCTGCTGGTTTCAGCTATCAAAAACCCGTCTGCATCCGTCCTGTTCTGGTAAACAGGATCGCTGTACAATGGGTAGGTTTGCCAGGCAGACCCTTTTATTTTGATGCCTTTAATATCCTGCGCCATTTCTGTTTCGGCGATTCTCCATCTGCGCACGTCATCATACCGGAATCCTTCCAGCGCCAGCTCAATTGTTCTTTCGCGCCGAAGTTCGGTTCTCATATCCAGGTTATTAGTTCCTACAAATGAATTGGTAAGGTGTGGCATACCCGCCCTTGTCCGGATAACATTGATGGATAGATTTAAATCGGCATCAGAGATACTTTCATTTTTTTCAAAAACCGCCTCTGCATAAATCAGTAACACTTCAGCGAAACGGATAAGATGCCTGTCGTAATCAAACATGCTTGCATCACCGTTTTGACCGCTGTTGTTGGCAAAAGCATCTTCCGACATGTATTTATACAGTATATAACCGGTATTGAAATTACGCTGTGGCTTGTCTGGATAGTTGGCAATTGCTGTAACCGGGAAGAATACACGGGTGGTTAATTTCCCGGGTACAATCATGGTCATCGTCATCCGCGGATCTCTTTTTTGAAATTCAGACACCATGGTATTATAACCTTCAAAAACAGATTCCGCATGTGTGATAGGAAGACCTGTAGTATCCAGGTACATATCCGCCAGTTTTTTGGTGGGGTTGTAGCCAGAGCCGTCGTATCGGTAAGGCATATCATGACCCAGTATATTTCTTGCGTATCTACGGTCCAGTATAGACTCTTTAGAATCGTCACCGGCTTCTATAAAAAGATAGCGGTAACTCTGGGCGCCGTTGCCATCGTATAAAGCATAAGTGCCACTGTTGATTACAGTTTGCGAAGCGGCGATCGCTATATCTAAATATTTGTTGGCATCTGCACCACCACTAAATTTTTGCCAGGTACCCTGGTACAATGCTACCCGGGCACGAAGCGCTAAAGCGGCTCCTTTACTGATCCTGCCGATCTCGGGGTTGGAAATATCGGACTGCACGGGCAGGTCATTCTGCGCTTCATCCAGATCCCTCAGGATAAAATCTGCAGTTTCTGCCTGCGACGAACGCGGTGTAAACAGTTCCGCATCATCAGTGTTCAGCACTTTTGTAATAAGCGGTACACCTCCAAACTGGCGCATTAATTTCCAATAGTACCAGGCGCGGAAAAATTTTGCTTCTGCCACGAATCGTTTTATGTTGTTGTCAGTAGAGCCGGCGCCTTTTTCCAGGATGTTGTTGCAGGAGCGGATGTTATTGTAGTAATTGGTCCACTGGCTTGAGGTTTCGGGCACCGTTAAGGTGCCGTTACTAACGCTGTTGGGAAAATTAAAAGCAATGTCTGATTCTGTGTCTTCAAAACCAAACCGATCAAGCCCCTGGTATAGCCTGTTGGCAGCCAACTTATAATCATTGGCAGTTTTCCAGAAAGTAGCATCGGTGATATTCTCTTCTGAAATAAGTTCTAATTGTTTAGAGCAGCCTGTTAACAGGAGTGTAACAAACACAACACACAGGTACCGCTGTGCCGGGATATATATTAGATTTCTGATTTTCATAACTGTTCTTATTAAAATTTTACATTAACACCCAAGGAATACACTTTGCTGAAGGGATAAGTACCTTCGTTTCTGAACCCGTCTTCCGGATCGAAATTACCACCCAGGGTGCCTTTCGAAAACGTGAACAGATCCTGACCACTTACATATACACGTAGCGAATTGATCCTGAGTTTTTGCAGAACCACCGATGGCAGGTTATAGCCAAGGGTAATGGTTTTAAATCTGAGATAAGACACATTTTGCATGGTAAGCGCGGAGGTACGATAGTTATAATTTCTTATACCATCGTATCCAACCGAGCCAGGCAGGTAACGTGGATACGGGGCATCGGTGCGCTCGGGCGTCCAGGTTTTTCCATAATAGTAAGCAAGAGAAGGCCAGAAGAACGTGTTAGGCGTTGCGATATTCCCCTGGTACTGTATATCCCGTTTTCCCACACCCTGTAAAAAGATATTCAGGTCAAATTGTTTGTACCCCAGGTTGAAAGTACCGGAGTACGTGTATCGGGGCAGCAGGTTGCCCAGGTATACCATGTCGCCGGAAAGCCCTTTGGAGCGGTCGCCAAAAGCAGTAAGCACACCATCGCCATCCACATCTTTATACATAACATCTCCTATAGAAATGTTGGAAGGCACATTTTGCAGCGTTTTATATTTATTTAATTCCTCCTGTGTTTGTATGATACCCTCGTATACATACCCGAAATAGGAATAGATTGAATATCCTTTTCTTACAAAATTTAATCCTTCATTAAAATTCTCGCTGTTTTTTAACTCCACCAGTTTGTTTTTACTATCGCTTAACTGCAACGTAATACTGTAGCGAAAATCGCGGATCTGGTCGCGCCACAACAGGTTTGCCTCAAACCCTTTGGTAACCAATTTTCCCTGGTTAGAGGTGGGCGGCGTACCACCATAAGTGGCAGGTACCGAAATATTAACCAGCATATTATTGTTGGTTTTTTGGAAATAGTCGAAGGAGAAAGACAACCGGGATTTAAATAACTGCATATCAATCCCGATATTTTTATTTTCGATGGTCTCCCAGGTTCTGTCTGCGGAAGCCGGGTTGGCAATGGCGCCCGGTACACCGGCATTGGGCGACCCAAGCGGATACACGCCACCAATATTGATAAGCGGAATGTAATCATACAATCCCAGTGAAGGAATTTCCTGGTTACCCATTTTACCCCACGATGCACGGAGCTTTAACTGGTCAAACAATTCCAGGTTGCTTATGAATTTTTCATCGGAAAGGTTATAAGCCAATGCAGCGGACGGGAACAGGGCGCTCCAGCGTTTGGCGGGTGCGAATTTAGAACTACCATCTGCACGGGCAGTAAGGTCCAACACGATCTTTTCTCTGAACGAATAACTGGCACGACCGAAATACGAATTCAGCGCCTGGGCACGACGCAACCCTGTGAAATTGGAATAGGCAACGCTGGTGCGGTCTGCCAAATTGAGTGTAAAGATGTCGTTACTTGGAAAGTTATACCCTGTAACCGTTTGTCCCTCATAATTCGTTTGCTCCAGTGATGTACCAGCAGTAAGATTAATAGAATGATTGCCGCCAATCCTTTGGGTATAATCTGCGTACACCTGGTATAACCTGTACAGCGTTTTTTGATTTTGGTAAGATGCAGAGTTTGGTACATTACGGATATCCTGTACATCTCCTTTATAATTATACCTTGTAAAAGTTCGGTTAGTGGCGTTGTTGTTAAAATAGTCTAACCGTATTGCCGCCTGCCCGGTAAGTTTTAAACCGGGGATAACGGTATAATCGAGCTTAAGGTTTGAATTGATCCTCGAAAGACCAATTGTACGAAGACCGGCTTCAGTCAGTGACTGCGCGGGATTTTCGTATCCCTGGTAGCCATAAAACTGCCCAAGTGGGTTAAACACGGGCTGATAAGGAAACTGGCGGGTAACATTTGTTAGTGCATTGCTCAGCATACTGGGTTCCTTAGTGGCAGTGTGCTCAAAGCTTGTGCGGGTATCCACTTGCAACTTTGAAGACAACCTGAAGTTATAGTTCAGTCTTAAATTATACCTTTCAGAGACATTGGTGCCATAACGTACTAACCCATCATCGCGGTTATAGCCCAACGAAACCAGGTAGGTATTGTTCTCACCACCGCCCGATACAGAAACATTATGCAGTTGTTGAAAGGCATTTTTGTAGATAGCATCGTTCCAGTTGGTATAACCATAAAACCCGGGGTAACTGGTAATACCATAATTCCAGCCCTGGTCGAGGTTGGGGGCTGCATTCGCTCTGATCTTCTCAAATACCTCGTCAGGAAATCCTGCAATGCCGGCGTTACGCAACCCCTCGTCCTGAAACTCGGCGTATTGAAGTGTGTTTTGTATTTTTCTTAAATAGGAAGGCGTTTTCAATCCCACGTTGGCTGTATAATCAATAACAGGGTTACCCCGGTTACCCTTTTTACCGTTTTTTGTGGTAACAAGTATTACCCCATCGGCTGCCCTTGCCCCATAAATGGATGCAGCCGCATCTTTCAACACAGATATTTCAGCAATATCGTTAGGGTTGATGGTAGACATGTCGCCAGGAATACCATCTATCAATACCAGCGGCTGCCCAGCCCCGGAAGAAGTGACTTCATTGTTACTGCTAATGGAGGAATAACCCCTTATCTGCATGGTATATCGCTGCTCGCCGGGTTTCCCGCTGGCGCGGGTGATGGTCATGCCGGGTATGGTACCCTGCAAAGCATCGAAAGAGTTGTTGAGAGGTCTGTTTTCAAAAACTTCGTTTTTTACGGTAGAAATTGCCCCGGTAACCGCTCCCTTTGTACGGGTGCCGTATCCAACCAGCACTACTTCAGTCAGTTTTGCATCGGCTAGCTCAAGAGCAATACGTAAACTCCTGCCTGCGCTGGCTGTAGCTCCTTCCAGTTTGTATTCTTTTGTAACATATCCAACAAAAGAAACCACCAGTATATCACCGATCTTAACTTCTATAGAGAACGATCCATCCGCCTCCGTAACTGCAGATGTGTTGGTACCCTTAACGATAACAGAAGCTCCCGGTAAAGGGTTCCCTTCCGCATCTACGATAACGCCTCTGACCGGGGGTAAGATATACACACTATCTTCCATAACGGGAACGGAAGAGGGCGGGCTCTCCTTTTTTTTGAATAATACAATGGTTTTGTCTTTTATCAAAAAATCTACCGGCTGATCTTTGAGTACTTTTGTCAGCAGTTGTAACAAAGGCATTTCACGCACATTTACAGAAACAGGTTTGATAATAGCTATTACCTCCCTGTTACCAAATACCACGTAATCCGTCTGTTCTTCGATTGCGGCAATCACTTTTGTGATAGGCAGGTTTCGCCCCCGCAGGGAAACATCCTGTGCAATGCCGGACGCCTGCACCTGGATGAACACCGTGGTTAATAATGCGATCGTTAGTTTCATGGCAAATAGTGTTTGGGTAATGTTGCCGGGGAATCCCGAAAACTGTTTCCAGTTTTTGATGCGGGACGCAACGTGGCGGAGAACTGGCATAAGATTCCCTGCCCTAAATGCATTTTTTTGCATAAATTACAATTGATTTGGTTGTTAATAAAAGTGGTTCATCTATCCTTTTACGTCAACTGAATTTTTAACCGGAAGTGTTCCACCACTTTCGGTTTTTTTTGACGCAATTTGAAACAGTTATAATGCTATCATGGCGTAACAGTAATTTTTCTTCCTTCAATTTTAAAATGCACGTTTGATTTTTCCAGGATCACCAGCAAATCATTCAATGTCAGGTTTTTTGTCATCTTTCCAAAAAAACGGATATCAGGAACACCCTTTTTATAGGTTACCTCAATATCATACCAGCGCTCTAATTGCTGCATCACCTCCTCCACTCCAGCGCCGTTGAAATCAAAAATTCCATTCTTCCAGGCGATCACTTGCGCTATTTCTACATTATTGGTCGTCGTCAAATCAAAAGTTTGATTATCCAGCTTCGTTTGCTGGCCGGGGCGTAATACCTTCTCTTTTTTGCTTAAAGGATCATTATATGTACTAAACCGGATACTTCCTTCAAGCAGTGTAGTGGTAATCGCAGGTTCATTATGATATGCGTTTACATTAAATTGGGTTCCCAGTACCGCAATTTCCGCCTGCTGGTTTAATTTTACTTTAAATGGACGGGCAGCATCTTTTGTCACTTCAAAATAAGCCTCACCGGTAACCTCTACAATACGCTCCCCGCCACTAAATACAGTAGGATACCGGATGGAACTGGCAGCATTGAGCCACACTTCTGTGCCATCATGTAACCGTATCTGGTATTGTCGCCCCTTAGGGGTGCTTAAAGTGTTATAGCCCGAGCCGGTACTGTTGCTTGTAACAATTGTATAGGCTAATTTGCCATCCTGCATAATAACATCGGTACCATTCTGGCTGGTTATTTTGCCATTGCCCAAACTATCGAGCACAATGCTTGAACCATCTGCCAGGGTCAGGATTGCCCCATTTTTACCAGGCAGAATTACAGGAGGAGTATGTTCGGTTTTTTCGGCTAATGATTGTGTAGCAGGGTTAGAATGCTGTTTTACGTATATAACAGCAGATACAAGTAGTAAGATGCACGCCGCGGCCGCCCATCTAAACCAGTTGCGCTTGTATACAATTATAGAAAAAGGCTCCTCGGCGGAAGTCCTATTCTGTTCCAATACACGATCAGCTAAGGTTTCATAGGCCTTTAAGTCTTCAAGGCTTCTCCCGGGTGCATTCTTTAACTCTTCCACCAGCACTTCAGAAAACAAGGTATCTTCTTCTGAATGTCTTAAAAATTCAGTTAACTCTTCAAGCTCTGATGGAGTTGCGATATTTTCTCCATACCGGCGAAGCAGGTATTGCAGGCGCGATCTGTTCATAAATTCAACTTACATTAAGTTGACCCCGTAGAAATGGGAAAAGCCCCCATCCGCCTAAATTTTTTTTTTAATTATTGACTACGCCCGGACGGCTCATTTGCAAATGAGTATAATACCAATAAAAAGAAGGGATTTGCCCGATCTGATCAGGGCTTGCCGGATATTTTGCAGCGCCACAGCAAGGGTTTTTTTTACATATTTGTATGAAAGCCCCAGCTTCACCGCAATTTCAGGGGTTTTCAAACCCACTTCGCGACTCAATGTATAAATTTCCCGTTGCCGCGGGGAGAGGGATGTTACGGCTTGATGAATTACTTTATGAGTTTCGTGCATTAAGCACACCTGCTCTGCACTGTTGGATAAACTGGGCGCATACCACTCTGGCAGGCTTTCTAATGAAACATGCTGCAGCCCATATTTTTTCAGGTACCTGAAACACTCATTACTAAAAATACGCCATACCCATGCCCGGGGAGAATCGACGCCATAAAGTTTCTCACGATGAACCCACAACCTGACCAACGCCTCCTGGATCACTTCAGAGATGAGCTCTTCTGATTTTAAAATTTTCCGACCAGTACTAACCAAACCCGGAAGGCACCTCAGGTACAATTCCTTAAATGCGTTTTCGTCGCCATCAGCAATCATGGAAGCGAGTTCATTATCACCTTTCTCTATATATAGCCTTGAATAGTTCAATCGTTAGTAAGTTAGTTCAAGGCTGTAAAAATAATATTTCCTTCATTAGTGTCCTGTAAAAAATAACACTAGTCCTTTGAAAGTCTTGTTGGATAAAGGTTGGAGCGAAATTTAATTTTGTGATGGTTTGAAATGTGCCATTTTATAACTTACTGAAAATCAATATAATTATAATCCTGACAAATACGTCTTCGCACAGGTAGTTACCCCACTGGGGCGCAGGCCTCCTGACCTGTTCCTGATTATTACTTATCCAAAAACACCAACGACTTACCCGTTTATTTCAATTTACATTTTGAACACAGGTTTTTAGAAATCAACCGAAAACTTACACTTGTAATCATTGCAAAATAAATAATTCCGCGGCAGCAGGTCGGTCATCGCACAACGCCGAGGTTACCTGCGCCAGGCTTAAAGACGGGGTGGTGCTGGGTTATGACCGGAATGACAAAACCATAGAAGCCTTCAGGAGCAAAGGGTTTGCTGTTATAAATGTAAAAGATCTTTTAAACCAACTGGAAGCGGGAGCAGCAAAGACTGACAATATCAGCGATACATTGATATTAATGCCTTCTGCAGAGCTTTCCCGTGCCCGGGGCGGCTTTCATTACATGAGCATGCCGGTGCTCAGAGATACTGTGTGATTCTTACGGGAAGAATTCCTGGTTAAAGATTTTAATGCAGGCTACTCACAGCTTGTTTGCAAGGTAAAATGCAGGAATCATTTATATTTCCGAAATCAATCTGCCGCACTAATTCGGATAAGCCAGGACAACATCGATACTGTGATACAGGCGATTGATATTTGTCAACTATCCGGCAGTATCTTCAACGTTAAAGCCACCCGGATATAGCCCGCAAAACTGCCGTAAACATTGTATTTGTCGAAAAATCAGTAAAATTACGGTGTTTTAAAAAAGTAATTTTGTTGATTTTTTTAAAATAAAATTAACGTTGATAGTAAAACCCGTTCGCGGAGAAAATTGTGTCTATCGTGGATTTACGAATGTGATACCGCTATCATGTATCAATTATCCCGGTAACGGGTAGTTGGAAACTCTTAGAAGAAATAAATAGATGTGCTAAATATGTATTTATTTCTTATTGTCCTGATAAAAACGCTCTTCGTAGTTTTCCGATGCGGGAAAACTACCGGCAAATTCCTCCACGTCTCCACACTGTTTTTTTTTTCGAATTTCAGATGTTTCTTTGTGTCAGATCCGATGTCAAATAAACTATGAGAAACCAAATCCGAATGAAAACCGTTTCTTAAATCCAATTAAAGTCAACCCGTGAAAACTAATCCAATGTTACTGTGAAAACCAAAGCAAGTATCCTTTGAAGACCGAATCCAATAGTACCATGAAAACCAAAAATCCAATAATGCTGTGAAAGCCATGAAATCCATCCTTGAAATGACCAGTTTTGAATCCAGATCCTGAGTTAGATCCAATGTAATGTTAAACCGTCCAAAAAAGACATTACAGTACCTTTGCAACAGAAAATGAGTCCGGGCCTAGTCCTTTACAACCCCGAAATTTTTTCCTCATTTTCTGTTGCTTTTTTTATTTCCTCCTTTTCGGTAGCGGGTAATTCCATAGTCTTCTTCAATTATCTTTGCGGACTTAAAACAAACGGATGACAACCGATACCTTTATTTTTGATATGGACGGGCTGCTGATAGACTCCGAACCACTATGGGAAGAAGCAGGCTGCGAAGTACTAAAAGAATTTGGAGTAGAATTAACCAATGAACAATATCATAGCTCAACCGGTTTGAGAACCGAGGAATGGATCACTCACTGGTTCAACCATTTTAATATACCGCTGCAACACGCGCCTGGTGCGATTACCTCCATCATTGATAAGGCCACTTTTAAAATTGAAGAAACAGGCATTGCCATGCCCGGTGTATATGAAACACTGGACCTGTTGCGCTATGGCGGCTTTACGCTGGGTATTGCTACCTCCTCGCCGCTAAGCCTGGTGGATGTGGTGGTGAATAAACTGGAGATAGCGGGTTATTTTAAAGTATTCACTTCCGCCGACCGGTTGGCATATGGTAAACCTCACCCTGAAGTGTACCTGAACTGCGCTGCCCGGCTGGGCAAACATCCCGCTCAATGTGCCTGTTTTGAAGATTCCTATAATGGAATGATCTCGGTGAAGGCCGCCCGTATGAAATGTATCGTTGTACCCGCCCCCGCCTTCCGGGAGGAACACAAATGGAAGGCAGCGGATATGCAACTCAAAAGCCTGCTGGATTTTAATAAAGAAACCTTAGGCAGGATCACAGGGAATTAGTGATCGCGGATCTGTTGATCGCTGATTTCCGGGAACAAAACAAAATCAGAAATAAAAAATCCGCTCCTGTTACAGGAGCGGATTTTGATAGTTATGTTCAGCGAACTTATTCGGCCTTGTCTCCGGCTTCGCCTTCTTCCAGTTTTTTCTTGAATTCAGCGAGAACACCCAGGTCGCCTAAAGTAGTTTTTTCCACTTTAGACTGTATTTCCTTCACGGCTTTTTTGGTCTTGGCAGCCTCCGCTTTTCTTTCCTTGTTCAGGGCTTCTTTTTCGTCGGCTTTAGCCTGTTCCCAAATGCGTGCATGGCTTAATACGATGCGTTTCTCGTTTCTGTCGAATTCAATCACCACAAACTGGTTGGTCTCGTCTGCCGCTACGCTGCCGCCAGCTTCTTTTGCCAGGTGACGGTTAGGCACAAACCCTTCCAGTCCGTAAGGCAATAACACAATAGCGCCTTTTTCGTCTTTCCTGATCACTGTCGCTTCGTGTACGCTGCCGATGCCAAAGGTCTCCTGGAGCGAATTCCAGGGATCTTCTTCCAGTTGTTTATGACCTAACTGCAGTTTACGGTTGTCTTTGTCGATACCCAGTATCACTACGTCTATTTCGTTACCTACTTTAGTGTATTCACTTGGGTGGTTGAAACGTTTCAACCAGCTCAGGTCGCTGATATGGATCATACCGCCGATACCGGGCTCCAGTTCGATAAATACGCCATAAGGAGTAATATTCTTCACCAATCCTTTATGACGGCTGTCAACAGGGAATTTGTTTTCAATTTCATTCCAGGGATCAGGTGTCAATTGTTTAATTGACAAGCTCATCTTACGCGAATCTTTATCCAGCGTCACGATCTTGGCTTCGTGCTCATCACCCAGTTTGAAGAATTCCTTGGCATTGATGGGGGTATTCGCCCAGGTAATTTCACTTACATGCACCAATCCTTCCACCCCTGGCAGGATTTCCAGGAACGCGCCATAGTCTTCGATGTTCACCACTTTACCTTTCACTACTTTGCCTTCGCCGATAGCTTCAGGCAATGTATCCCAGGGATGCGGAGTCAATTGTTTCAGGCCTAAGCTGATACGTTTTTTATCATCATCAAAATCCAGTACCACCACATTCAGTTTCTGCTCCATTTTCAGCACTTCGCTCGGGTGGTTGATACGTCCCCAACTGATATCAGTGATATACAGCAGACCATCCAGTCCACCCAGATCCAGGAATGCACCAAAATCAGTAATGTTTTTGATGGTTCCTTCCAGTACCTGGCCTTTCTCAAGTTTGCTGATAATTTCCGCACGTTGTGCTTCAATATCACTTTCTATCAGTGCTTTGTGTGATACAACGGCATTTTTGATCGCTTCATTGATCTTCACCACCTTGAACTCCATGGTTTTTCCTACAAACTGATCGTAATCAGTTACAGGCTTCACATCTATCTGTGAACCCGGTAAGAATGTTTCCATACCAAAAACATCCACAATCAAGCCGCCTTTGGTTTTGCTGGTAACCACCCCGGTTACCACTTCGCCGGTTTTGTGTATTTCTACAATACGCTCCCATGCACGTGTAATGCGTGCCTGTTTACGGCTCAGGTGCAAATGACCTTCCCTGTCTTCTTTTTCCACTACCATCACTTCCACTTTATCACCCACTTTCAGACCGGGGATATCGCGAAATTCGTTGGCAGACACCAATCCGTCACTTTTAAACCCGATGTTGATAACAACATCTGTTTTGGTCAATCCTACCACAGTTCCTTCTACCATCTCATTGTCTGAAATGCTTTTGAAAGTACTTTCATACACTTTGCTGTACTTCTCTTTTTCTTCGTTGCTGTAAGTAGAAACATTGCGTTTGTCAATACTCCAGTCGAAATCGTCGTGAGCAGTTTCCGGTTCGGCCGGCGCCTGTACAGGTACATTTGTTACCGCTGTAGCTGCTATTGAAGCAGTCTCCTGTACATCAGCGTTTGAGCCATCCTCACCGGCAGGCTGGTTAATAATTTGATTTTCTGACATAATATTCACCCAATGGTTTTAAATTGGGAGTGCAAAGGTAGTATTTTTAACGGAAAACGGTGCAGGAAAACGGTTTCAAGGCGAAAAACCATATCGGAACGGCTGAAACAGCATCCTGTAAACCTCTCTGCCAGGTCTTATGGATAAGGGCTTTCCGGGGAAATGCCCGTTTTGCCTGATAATAAGGCAATTAAAGTCGTAGGAAGCGGAGTCGGCAGCCTGTTTTAATACCCGTATTTGTCCTTCCACCGGGTTTTCAGCCATTTCCGCAGTTCTTCTTCCCTCGCATTCTTTCCGGGGTTATAAAATACTGTTCCGCTGATTTTTTCGGGTAAATATTCCTGGGGTGAAAAATTGTTATCGTAGTCGTGCGCATACTGGTAGTTCTTCCCGTAATCCAGGTTTTTCATCAATCTGGTAGGGGCATTGCGCAAATGAAGGGGAACCGGAAGATCTCCATGTTCCTTCACTGCAGCCAGGGCTGCATCAATAGCCATATAAGAAGCATTGCTTTTGGGGGATGCCGCCAGGTAAGTAGCGCACTGAGACAATATGATCCTGGATTCAGGATAACCAATTTTATTCACTGCTTCAAAGGCCGCATTGGCCAGCAATAGTGCATTGGCATTGGCGTTCCCGATATCCTCACTCGCCAGTATCACCAGTCTCCGGGCAATGAATTTTACGTCTTCCCCTCCTTCTATCATTCTTGCCAGCCAGTATACAGCGCCATTGGGATCGCTTCCCCGGATGGATTTTATAAAAGCGGAAATGATATCATAATGCTGCTCGCCGCTTTTGTCGTATAAAGCGATTTTCTTTTGTGCCACTTCCATCACCAGTCCGTCGGTTATTTCCACCGGTCCCGTTTCCGGAGCAGCATTTACGACAATCTCCAGCAGGTTAAGCAGTTTACGGGCATCGCCCCCGGAAATATTGATCAGCGCCGCTGTTTCCTTCAGGTCAATATTCTTTTTTGACAACTCGGTATCAGCTTCCAGGGCATGCTTCAAAAGCCTTTGCAAAGCAATTTCATCCAATGGCTTCAATACATACACCAGGCACCTGCTCAGCAAAGCGGAGTTCACCTCAAACGAAGGGTTTTCGGTAGTAGCGCCGATCAGGGTGATCGTACCTTTTTCTACCGCTCCCAGCAGCGCATCCTGTTGCGATTTGTTGAAGCGGTGAATTTCATCTATGAAAAGGATACAACCCGTTCGCTGTTTTGCCTGTTCAATCACCTCCCTTACCTCTTTCACACCGGAACTGATGGCGCTTAAAGAATAAAAGGGAATGTGTAACGTATGCGCGATGATGTTGGCAATGGTGGTTTTGCCTACGCCCGGAGGCCCCCACAAAATCATGGACGGCACCTTTCCACTTTCGATAGACTTTCTTAAAACACTGTGGCTGCCGGCCAAGTGTTCCTGCCCTATCAGGTCATTTAAACTTTGAGGACGCATCCTTTCAGCCAATGGAATAGACATGACCGCAAAATTAGGAAGAAGCGGAGAATAAGTCCCGTAAAATAAAAACTCCTTCGTTTCCGAAGGAGTTCGCCTGAACGATAGTGAACGGACTTATCTTAAAAGTAACATTTCGCGGTACTTGGGCAGCAGCCAGTATTGGTCATCAACCAGTAATTCCAGCTTGTCCACATGATACCTTATTTTATCAAAATAAGTATCCTTGATCTGGCTTTGGTAAGCAATTGCTTTGGTGCGGGAATCTTCTATTTTATTTACGACCTTCCTTGCCTGGATCATTTTTTCAACGCCATCCGCCACCTGGGCAATATGCTCCGATATTTTCTCCAGTATCTGCAACTGGTTAGCATAGGCGGATTCGGGCAGCCCCAGGTCCTTCAGACCTTTTATATTGTTGATCAGTATATTCTGGTATTTAACCGCGCTGGGAAGAATGTGACTGGTACAAAGCTCTCCCATAATGCGGGCTTCGATCTGCACTTTCTTGATGTATTTCTCCAGTTCGATTTCATGCCTGGCTTCCAGTTCTGAGTGGTTGTAGATACTCAGTTCCTCAAACAGGTTCTTGGCTTTGTCAGACACCATTTCATCCAGGGCAATCGGGGTTGTCTTTAAGTTCGGCAATCCCCTTCTTTCCGCCTCACTATGCCATTCGTCGCTGTAGCCATCCCCTTCGAACAGCACTTTCTCTGAACTGGCAATGTATTCGCTGATCACCTGCATAATGGCAATCTCCTTTTTGTCTCCTTTTTCTATCAGGGCGTCTACTTCGTTTTTGAACCTGGTAAGGGTTGCCGCCATTATAGCATTAAGGGTCGTCATCGGGATCGCGCAATTCGCAGCGGAACCTACGGCGCGGAATTCAAACTTGTTACCGGTGAATGCAAACGGAGAGGTCCTGTTCCTGTCGGTGTTATCCAGCAGCAACTCGGGTATATTTTTGTGAATATCCAGTTTCAGCAGTATTTCATCCTGTTCGGAGAAGTTGTCTCCCACTCTCGTCTTTATTTCGTTCAGCACTTCACTCAGGTATTTGCCCACGAACACGGAAATAATGGCAGGCGGCGCTTCGTTGGCTCCCAGCCTGTGGTCATTGCCGGCCGAAGCTATGGAAGCCCTTAACAACTCCGCGTAGTCATCAACAGCTTTTATCACATTCACGAAGAATGTCAGGAACATCAGGTTCGTTTTGGGAGTTTTACCAGGCGCCAGCAGGTTCACGCCGGTATCTGTAGACATACTCCAGTTATTGTGTTTACCGCTACCATTGATACCGGCAAAAGGTTTTTCATGCAACAACACAGATAAGTTGTGTTTTCTACCTACTCTTGTCATTACATCCATCAGCAAAGTGTTGTGATCCACTGCCAGGTTGGCCTCCTCGAAAATAGGCGCGCATTCAAACTGCGCGGGTGCCACCTCATTGTGACGGGTCCTCAGCGGAATACCCAAACGGTAAGATTCTTCTTCAAAATCCCTCATGAAGGCGTACACCCTTTCAGGAATAGAACCAAAGTAGTGGTCTTCCAACTGCTGTCCTTTAGCCGGCGCATGACCAAATACGGTGCGACCGGTCATCACCAGGTCGGGACGAGCATTGGCCAAACCGCTGTCTACCAGGAAGTATTCCTGCTCCCAACCGAGTGTGGCAATTACCTTCGTAACATTTTTATCAAAATAGTTGCAAACATCCACCGCGGCCTTATTTAAGGCTTCGATAGAACGAAGCAACGGAGTTTTGGTATCCAGTGATTCACCGGTATAGGAAACAAAGATGGTAGGAATACAAAGTGTATTGGCGTCGCCTATGTTCATAATAAAGACCGGCGAAGTGGGGTCCCATGCGGTATACCCTCTTGCCTCGAAGGTGGCCCTTAATCCCCCGGAAGGAAATGAGGAAGCATCCGGTTCCTGTTGGATCAATGCCGCTCCGTCAAACTCCTCGATAGGTGTTCCGTCGCCTTTCAGGGTAAAGAATGAGTCGTGTTTTTCGGCAGTGGTACCGGTTAAAGGTTGAAACCAGTGGGTAAAATGTGTAACTCCCTTAGATTCTGCCCAGTGCCTCAATCCGGCTCCTATCTGGTTACCCATGGTGCGGTCAATTTTTTTACCGGTTTTGATAGAGGCAACCAGGCTTTTATAAGCCTCATCGCTCAAAAATTCACGGGCAACCTTTAATGTAAACACGTTTTCTCCGAAGATACTGGTGACTTTTTTTGACCCTTCCACCAGAATTTCCTTTCCCTGAGCCAGCGTGTTGAGTGCGTTAAACCTAAGAGATTCCATTTAGTAAAATTTTAATATAAATAAATTGTTAGCCAAAATTGTAAAATCGGCACAAAACTATGTCATTTCAATATAATCAAAAAAAAATTATAAATTTTTTTGAACAAAATATTATAAAAACGCTTAAATGTTAAATAAAATATTACATTATAATATTTTATTATTTTTTATATCCTGTTATTTTGCTATTAGCCTCCATTTTAATATAAAAGGCAGAAAGAACAACATTAAATAAAAGGAACGGTACCGAACTATGGAACCTGTGAACGGCACCGCAAAGCCGATTACCAGAAGAATGGAAACAGAAAAGGCTAATAAAAACAGTAAAAATGGAGCATTTACCAACTCTCTCACCCGGAACCGCTGCCGGTACAGAAACCATAGGATCATCAACCAGACTGTCCATATTTCAATAAATGAGACCAGTTGAAAAAGTCCGCTGATTTCCGACAGACCGGGTCTGAAGAATACATGGTTTACCGCCTGGGGCAGCACCTCGATATAACCCGGGAGGTTCGCTTCCAAACGGGTAAGCGGTAAAATGGAGTTGCCTTCCTCCCTTAAAAAATCATGCTGCTTTTCGGCAAACTTAAGCGGGAGATTATATGCCTCCGGTAAAAATACCGTCAGAAAGAAAAATGTTATTCCGGCAAAATATACAATAAGGTATGGCTTATATGCCCTGCCTGTTTTTTTTGACGCCAGGATCCATGCCGTTATGGCCGGAATGGCAACAAAAGCATTCATTATCCGGAACAGAAAAAGGAACACCAGGGAGATCCCCATCCACGATATGGCGCCCCGGACAGATTTCCCGGAGATATAACGATGGGTAGCCAGTATTAAAATACCGGTGAAGAAAACGATCAGCCCATCCTTGTGCAGACCACTGTTCCAAAACAGGCAGGACGGCATCAGGAAAATTAAAAGAAAGGCCGGTTGGCTGCTTTTCGGATAATACCTGGCTGCCACCATAAATATCTGGTATAACCCGAAAAAAGAAAAGAAGTTGAACAACAGAGAAGTGAGGTAATAGTTTCCTCCCGTAAACACATTAAGCAGTCCTAATATCTTAATAAAAAGATTGTCGTCCGTATTCCTCCAGGTGGCCCCGTGATCATTGGAAAAAATATCAGCCGGATTATCAAAACTGATCTCCAGTGAAAAAAAGTCTGCCGGGCGATGCAACAGGTTATCGTACTCCTGTAAGGACTCCCTAAACAACATCCAGCTATCGCTATTAGGAAGATAATGCGCATAAACATACCCGTAGATAAAGCCGGCCAGCACTTTTATACCGAATGCGGCCGCTATCCACCAGTATGGCGCCGGTTTCTTACCATTTATTATATCAAAATTGCCGACGTCCCTCCGGTAAATGGCCAGCACAAAAAAAATGAGTGCTACCAGATATACCAAACCAAGCGATATTTGCAAAAAAACTGACACGTGTATTTAATCCGCTAAAATAAGGCTATTGTATTTTACTAATGATTTTTTACTATATAATGGCGCTCTTATTTTTAAGCTTCAAACTTCACCATGCCTAAAATTCTATTGGGGATATCCAGTTCATATTGTGCGAGTTTTTTGAGAGGACAGGTCAGTTTCCTTAGCAAAAACGGGTATGAAGTAGTCATCATCAGCGGACCAGGCAAAGAAATAAGGCGGCTTGCGGAAACAGAAGGCGGCAGGCTTTACGAAATCAGTTTTACGAAACGCATCACGCCTGTTAAAGATTTGCTGCACCTGTGGCAGATCATAAAAGTACTCAGAAAGGAAAAGCCGGATATAGTAAATACCGGAAACCCTAAATCAGGTTTCCTTATTATGATGGCCTGCTGGCTGGTGCAAAACAGGCACCGGATTTTTACCATGCATGGATTGCTGTCGGACACACAAACAAAGTTCAGACAAAGACTCATTGCTTTTACTGAGAAGCTTTCCTGCCGGATTGCCCGAAAAGTGATAGTGGTTAGCGACAGCTTATTACAGCATGCCCGGGAAAGAAATATACTCGCGCCGGAAAAAGGAATAGTGATAGAAAACGGCAGTTGTAACGGGTTGGATACAACATATTTCTCCAATACGCCCGCGCTCCTGCCCGAAGCAGCCAGGCTAAGCGCTCAATTAGGTCTAAAGGATGAGAAGGAAACTTTTACCATAGGCTTTGCAGGCAGGATCTCAAAGGATAAAGGAATGGATATCCTGCTCGGGGCCTTCAATATGCTGAAGCAGAAGTACCGGTTTTTACAACTCCTGGTAGCGGGTCCCGTTGAATATGATACAAGGGGTATTGCCAATATAGAAAGCCTGCTTGTCAACAGCCCGGATGTGTTCTGCACCGGAATGATGGAGGATATCAGGCCGGCCTACCACCTGATGGATGTTTTGGTATTACCTTCATTCAGGGAAGGTTTGCCTAATGTATTGATTGAAGCTTCATCGATGGAAATACCGGTAATAGCATCTGACATACCCGGCTGCAGAGACGCGCTGCTGCCGGGTATTACCGGGGAACTTGTTGAAAAAGGAAGTATTAATTCCCTGGCAACTGCACTCGAAAAGATGATCAGCAATCCTGCCCTGCGCAGGCAGTATGGCATGAACGGAAGGAAGTTTGTGGAAGACCGGTTTCCGGACTACAGGATATGGGAGGGACAATTACTATTTTACAGGGAAATGTTATCACCTAAACAGACACTTCCTTTATAATGATGTATAATCCCATGATCAGTACAAACCAGCCAAAAGCCGTTTTTAGCTTTTCCGGGGCAATGTTCTTTGCCAGCCTGTTTCCCAGGAAAATGCCGGCTACGCTCAAACTTGTTACAACAAACAGGAACTTCCAGTCAAACTCATAGTGGCCTATATCACCCGCAAACCCGACAAGGGAATTGACGGCAATTATCAATAAAGATGTTCCGATAGCTTCTTTCATGGGTACCTTTAATAAAATCACCAAAGCAGGCACTATCAGAAACCCGCCGCCGGAGCCGAGAAACCCGGTGACACACCCTATACCGATACCAAACAACCCCAGCGCAAGGTATTCCTTCCTGCTGCCTGTTGCCGAAGTTGTTCTTGTTACAGTTCCTTTTTTAAGCATCGAAACGGCAGAAGCAAACATCAGCAACGCAAACAGCAACATGATCAGCAAAGATTTTGTCACCCGATACTCTCCTATTCTCCACAGGTCTTCCGGTAAATAAGGAAGCACGTATCTGCGTACTGAAAAAACAGTGAGCGGCGATATAATTCCCAATGGCAACGCCAGGGATATCCTGGTATACCCCCGGATATAATTGATAACAGCGCCGGTAGAACTGGTTATTCCTACAATAAAAAGGGAATAAGAAGTAGCCATTAAAGGAGAAAAACTATATATATATACTAAAACAGGAACTGTTAGTATTGAACCACCACTACCGATCAAACCCAGACAAACACCGACCAATGTAAATAATATATAGCCTGAAAATTCCATATTGACCAACCTGTGAATTGACTTTTAATGTTGATTTCCCGCCAAAGATATTTCTTTCACTTTTTATATTATATTCGAAAATCATTTTAGCGACAAGCATCAAAAAAACTTTTCCTGATACAACGTTTTTGCTTTTTATATTGTCGGGAGTATAATATTGATTACCAAGAACACAAAATGTTGAATTTTTACCGGAAACTTTTCGCATTAATACTGGTTTTTTTGGCAACCCGGGAGGCAATCGCCCAAATCTACCCGGACTCTCTTGTTAACACTCAGTATGTTGCTGCAACGCAACAATGGCACCATTCGCTGAAGCGGGAATCCGGCATTTACAACGGAAAGGAATACATAGACTATACCCGAATATTAAAGGAAGGACATCCTTATTTTGACTCCACTGTCTCCCGCGGAAGTGTTCATTATAACCATATAGTGTATGATAATGTGTCGATGCTGCTGGACCTGATCAGGGATGACCTGGTCGCAGTTCATTTTAACAATATCTTCCTGATCGAGCTGGTAAAAAGCAAAGTGGATTGGTTTACGCTGAAAGGACACTTTTTTGAGCACCTCGGGCGTGATAGCAGTACACGAAAAGAGAACATCAGCCCCGGGTTTTATGACAGGTTGTATGCCGGCGACAATATTAAATACTATGTAAAGCGGGTTAAAGTGATCCAGGAGATCATTCCCCATATGACAGTTGAACGGATCGTGCATGAAGCAGACAGGTATTATATATATAAGGACGGGCAATACCATAATGTCCGGAGCAAACCATCCGTATTAAAGCTCCTGGGGAACAAAAGACAGCTCAACCAGGCATTGAAACAAAACAGAATACGTTTCAGGAGTAACCGCGAAGCAGCCATCAGGTTAATGGTTCAAACATACGATTCCCTATAATAACTGACATGCGACATTTTAAATACCTGATATTACTACTGGTTTTCGGCTACAGTCAATATGCGATGGCACAGGATACTCCTGTTATTACCGCAGGTTTTGACAACGTTAAAGCGTCGAAATTTATTGAAGCGCTGGATAGTTTGACGGATTATAAATATTACTATGATACCACAGCCTTTGACAGTATAAGAGTGAGCCTTGTTGCGGAAAGACAGCCACTCGAAAAAGTGCTGCTGGAGGCTTTCGTAGAAACAGGATATCATTTTACCATATACAACAAAACGGTATTTATTGTAAAAGGAAGCCCGGTGGCAGTCGCCTTGCCGGAAAACTTTTTCGAAGACAATGCCTTACCAGACAGCAGTGTACCGCGTTATACCACGATCGTCTCGTATCTTGAAGATGACACAAAAACACAGGTGCAGACTGCGGAAAACAAACTGTTTGATGTAGGAACGAAGACCCGGCAGGTGGGACAGGGAGTGGCAAAGATGGCGGGATATGTGAGGGATATCACCACCGGCGAACCCATCCCCGGTGCAGCCGTGTTTGTAGATAAATTAAAGATTTCCGTTGTAAGCGACCGGTTTGGTTATTATTCCATCACGCTTCCCAAAGGCCGCCACCTGGTGAATGTGCAAAGCCTGGGCAAACGCGATACCTGGCGCAACGTAATGTTATATGACGACGGCTTGCTGAACATAGAAATGAGAGACCATATACTGTCGCTGAAAACAGTGGTTATTTCGGCCCAGAAAGCCGCCAACATCAACAGCATGCAGATGGGCGTGGAAAAAGTAGATATCAAAACGATCAAACAGATACCGGTTGTTTTTGGTGAAGCAGATGTATTGAGGGTAGTGCAAACCCTGCCCGGAGTAAAGACCGTTGGCGAAGCCAGCACCGGTTTTAATGTAAGGGGCGGCTCGGCAGACCAGAACCTTATTCTCTTCAACGATGCTACCATTTACAATCCTTCTCACTTTTTTGGTTTCTTCTCCGCCTTCAACCCCGATGTGGTAAGCAGCCTTGAGCTATACAAAAGCAGTATTCCGGCAAAATACGGAGGCAGGCTTTCCTCTGTTCTGGACATTGTGAGCAGGGAAGGAAACAAGAAAAAAGTTACGGGAAGCGCCGGGCTGGGATTACTCACCAGCAGGGTTACACTGGAAGGTCCGCTGATCAAAGACAAAACTTCTTTTATTGTAGGCGGCAGGAGCACCTATGCCAACTGGCTGATCAAGCGACTGCCTGAGCAGTACCGGAACAGCCAGGCATCCTTTTATGATGCCAATATTCTTATAAGTCATAATATCAATGCCCAAAACGATCTCTATGTTACCGGGTATATCAGCAACGACCGGTTCAACCTGAACAGTGATACCGTTTATGGCTATGGCAACAAAAATATTTCCCTGAAATGGAAACATGTATTCAATAATAAAATGCACAGCTTGCTGACCGCCGGACACGATTATTACGCTTATAAAATTTACGCGGATAAAAACCCGGTAAACGCATATACCATGCAGTTTAATATTAACCAGTCGAATGCGAGGCTGCATTTTAATTATTTCCTGAATTCAAGGCATACACTTGATTTCGGGCTGGCCTCTGTTTATTATCAGTTGCAACCCGGTTCGCTTACTCCCAGGGGTCGTGATTCCTTTATTGTTCCCGATATAGTCAACAGAGAGCAGGCCCTCGAAAGCGCTGTTTACTTCACAGAGAAATTTAATATCACCCCGGCCCTGTCTCTTCAGGCCGGACTCCGGTATTCGTTATACAATTATATCGGTCCGAATACGGTGTATAGCTACATTCCCGGTATACCTAAGACAACAGGAAATATAACCGATACAACAACATACAGAAGCGGTAAGTTTATCAACAACTATCACGGTCCCGAATACCGGCTTTCACTACGGTATGCTGTTACCGCCGATTTTTCAGTTAAAGCCGGATTTAACTCGCTTCGCCAGTACATTCATATGTTATCCAACACAACGGCCATCGCCCCCACGGATATATGGAAACTGAGCGACCCCAATATCAAACCGCAAACCGGCAACCAGGCATCCATAGGATTTTACAAGAACTTCAAATCCAACACGATTGAAACATCGGTGGAAACTTATTACAAACGGATCAGGGATTACCTGGATTTTAAAAGCGGCGCCGTACTGGTCTTAAACCCTCACGTGGAAACAGATGTGATGAATACCATCGGCAAGGCATATGGGGTGGAGCTGATGATCAAAAAACTTACCGGCAAATTAAACGGGTGGGTCAGTTATACCTGGTCCCGTACATTTCTAAAAATGGCGGATACTAATACCGGAGACCTTATAAACGATGGCAACTACTACCCTGCCAACTACGACAAGCCACATGATGTGACCCTGGTGGGCAATTACAGGCTGTCTCACCGGTTCAGTTTTTCTTTGAATACTACCTATAGCACCGGACGCCCCATCACGATCCCTATCGGACGCTATTACTACGAAGGAAGCATGAGAGCCCTTTATTCAGACAGGAACGCCTACCGGATACCGGACTACTTCAGGCTGGATGCGTCTATGAATATTGAGCCCAATCATAATCTGAAACAAAAGATACATACTTCATGGACTTTTGGCGCCTACAATATGCTGGGCAGAAAGAATCCCTATTCCGTTTATTTTGTTTCGGAAAATGGTGTTATCAACGGATATAAGCTATCCATTTTCGGTGCAGCGATCCTGTACGTGAACCTTAATATCAAGTTTTAGATGAAAATATTTGACACTGCATATATCAGGATACTGGCGGTAACCTCGTTACTGTTGCTTTACAGTCAAAGTTGTAAAGAAGAGTACCCGTTACCGGAAAATCTTCAAAATAAAAACTACCTGGTGGTAGACGGCTTTATTGATAATGGAAATGATATTACCAGAATAGAACTGAGCAGAACAAGCCCGTTAGACGGCACCGCAGGTATAATCAAAGAGTCCGGCGCCAGTGTTTGGGTGGAAAGCGACAACGGGCATAACTTTTCCTTATATGAAACTGAACCCGGTGTTTATATTGGCGGACCGTTCCTACTGGACGAAAGTTCGATGTATCGTGTTAATATCACAACCATTAATGGCAAGTCTTACTCATCCCGGTTTGAAGAAGTAAAGAAAACACCTCCTATCGATAACATCCATTGGGAAAAGGAGGAAGACGGCGTTCACATCTATGTAAACACCCATGATCCTGAAAACAAATCGAAGTACTATAGCTGGCAATATGAGGAGACATGGGAGTTTTTTTCTTCCTATTATTCCAGTTTTGAATATGTGAATGGCGGGATGCGACTGAGGTCTAACGGGGAGGAATTGTTCAGGTGCTGGCAATCTTATATATCCCGAAATATAATGATTGGCTCTTCATCCAGGCTTAGTGAAGACATCATCTACAACGCACCTATCACTTATATAGAAAACAACTCCTGGAAACTGAGCAGCCGGTACAGTATCCTTATAAAACAAAGGGTGCTCAGCAAAAATGCGTATGAATACCTGGAAAAAATGAAAAAGAGTTCCGAATCCCTGGGCAGCATTTTTGACCCCATGCCTACCACAGACAGAGGAAATGTAGTTTGTAATTCAGAGCCCTCTGAGATGGTGATCGGGTACGTTTATGTAAGTACATTACAGCAACAGAGGATATTTATCAGCCGGGGAGATGTGAGCCCCTGGTGGTATAATTTTATATGCCAGGTGGATACAGTACCAAATATCCCTAACATACTGCAACAATATTTTGGCTTTGGCGGAGCCATACCCATTGATGGCATAGGTATGCCGGCAATTACCGATTACACGGCCGCTTCTTCTTTCTGTATGGACTGCCGACACAGGGGCACAAGTGTAAAACCCGTTTTTTGGCCTTAACAGACAATCCGAAATGAACAGAAAAGTTACTAAACACTCCCTGGTATATATTTCCCTGCTATTCTGCATATCCCTGAAAGCGCAGGACCAGGATATTGAAACCATACGCAAACAGTTTGCCGGCTACACCCACAATACCCTTACTGAAAAGATCTTTCTTCATACAGACAGAAATTTCTATATTTCCGGTGAGATCATCTGGTTTAAAGCCTTCCTGGTGAATGGTGTCAGTAACCAGTTTTCGGCACTCAGTAAAGTGGCTTATATAGATGTGCTGGATGACACCAACAGGCCTGTGTTGCAATCCAAAATAGCGATTTCCGAAGGAACGGGCAACGGGTCCTTTTTTCTTTCGCCGGATTTTCCTACCGGCAATTATAAAATCAGGGCCTATACCAACTGGATGAAAAACTTCGATGCAGCCTATTATTTCGAAAAACAGGTGACCATCGTCAATACACTGGTTCCTCTAAACCCACCGGAACCGGATACCTCCCTTGTATATGACCTCCGGTTTTTTCCGGAAGGAGGACACCTGGTTAAAAACGTTGAAAATACCGTTGCCTTTAAGCTGACAGGCAAAGACGGAAAAGGGATACAGGATTTTAGAGGCGTGGTGGTAAATGAAGAAAATGACACCATCGCCTTATTTTCCCCCTACAGGTTCGGCATAGGCCATTTCTCCATTACTCCGGAGGGTGAACGGTACACCGCTTATATCACTACCGCTTCCGGTGAACGGTTTTCCGGTGTTTTGCCGCAGGGGGAATCTACCGGTCACAACATGCAGCTAACGCAGAACAAAGAGTCAATCACCATCCGTATCAATTCCGGGAACAAAGCCAACAACCATGTGTACCTGTTTATTCATACAAGAGGGGAAGTGAAAGATGCGCAAAGGATACTACTGCAGAATGGAAAAGCAGAGATTACAATTGGCAAAAACGTACCCGGAGAAGGAATTTCACATATCACACTATTTGACGATGAAAAAAAACCGGTATGCGAAAGATTGTATTTCAGGTATCCCGGCCAAACGCTGCACATACAGGCCAACACTGATGAACGCTCGTATGGACAAAGAAAAAAAGTAACGGTATCCATTAATACCGGCAGCGCGGGCCTGCAGCCGGTGGTTGCCAATATGTCTTTGAGTATTTACAGGAAAGATTCCCTGCAGCAAGCAGAACCTTTTGATATCAACAGTTATTTATGGCTGGGCAGCGAACTAAGAGGACAGGTGGAGTTCCCTTCCTGGTATTTTTCTTCAACTAGCGACAGCGCCGTTGCCGCTATGGACAACCTGATGCTGACCCACGGATGGCGGCGTTTTAACTGGAAGGATATTCAGCAAAACAAACAGCCTGCTTTTACCTACCTGCCGGAGATAAACGGGCATATTGTATCGGGGAAAATAACCGATTCAAGTTCTCAGCGGCCACGCGCCAACACCCCGGTTTTTCTTGCCTTCCCCGGGCCTTTCAGTAAATTCTATACCGCGGAGTCTGACAGGAATGGCAACCTGCTTTTCTTTACAAGGGACGTTTATGGGCCGGGAGAAATAGTGCTGGAAGCAGATAATAGTTTAAATATTCCTTATGCCATTGATATTTATCCGCCTTTTTCGGAAAACTATTCCGGGAAAAAACTAACACCCCTGCAATTAGCGCCCAACCTGGCGGCGGCATTACAAAAGAACAGTATGAATGCGCAGATCGTAAGAAAATTTGGCGACGACCGTTTGAAAGAATTTACATACCCGGCATTTATTGACAGCTCCAGGTTTTACGGAAAAGCCGATGAAATTTATCCGCTTGACAATTATACCCGCTTCACTACGATGGAAGAAGTATTACGGGAATTTGTATTGGGCGTGCTGGTTGGCAGGTCCGGTAAAAACTACCGCTTATCCATATTTGACGACCAGACCAAAACATTGCTGAGAGATAATCCCCTCGTATTGGTAGACGGAGTGCCGGTGCTGGATATGAACAGGATTATTGAGTATGATCCCCTGAAAGTAAAGACGCTGGAAGTAATAAAAAAGAAATATTACTATGGCCCTGCCATTTTTTACGGCATTGCCAATTTTACTACCTACAAGGGGAATATGGAAACACTGCGGATGAGCCCCCGGGCCGTTATTCTTGATTACGATGGGTTGCAGATGCAGCGGGAATTTTATTCGCCTGTTTATGACACTCCTGAACAACAGGAAAGCAGGCTGGCTGATTACAGGAACCTTCTTTTCTGGAATCCTGATGTAATAACCGGCAAAGATGGCTCTGCCCGGGTCAGCTTTTATACCAGCGACCTGTCCGGAACTTATAAAGCTGTGCTGCAGGGAATGTCGGCAGAGGGAAGAGCCGGAAGCTATACCTTCACATTTGATGTTAAATAAGACAGGAGGACCAGGAACCAACCGGCAGGTTATGGATAACAGGTATCTTTGCACGAACTGAACGTCAATCCCTGCAATGGAACAGCAATCCGTCGTATTACATCCCATCAAAGAACTTTATACCTATTTACAAAGCCTGGTACAAAAACGACTGTGGCTAAAAGTATTGATCGCCCTGGTAGCGGGCGTAGCGCTCGGCGCATATTTCGCCACCCAACCCGGCTGGATAAGCGATCGCTTACTGGAAGCTATCATCAACTGGATCTCCTTTCCGGGAAATATTTTTATCCGGGTAGTGCAAATGATCATGATACCCTTGATGTTCAGTTCTGTGGTACAGGGTATAGCCGGGAGCAACAACAAAGAATACCTGATGAAGTCTGGCCCGAAACTCCTTATTTATTATGGTTTAACCACCACCACGGTCCTTGTTCTTGCTGTTATACTGGTATCAGTTGTCAAACCCGGCGCTTATATGGATGCTTCCAATCTCATTGCCGCCGACATGGCTATTAATACCCCCATAAGCAACGGTCCACGGCTCAGCTTTGGCGATATTCCCAGGATGATCACAGAACTCCTGCCTGCCAATCCCCTGGAGGCGCTCGTATCCGGCGACATGCTCAGCATTGTAATATTTGCCATCATTACCGGCGTTTCGCTGGCCAATATTCCTTCAGATACGGCTCTTCCCCTGCTTAAAGTGTTATATTCCGTACAGGAAATCGCCATGGCCATTACCAGGTGGGCAATGAAGCTGGCGCCTGTAGCCATTTTCGGACTGATGTGCCAGGTAACCTCCAAAGTGGGCATCGATACCATTCTGGGGCTCTCCATGTTCATGGTTACGGTAGTATTGGGGCTTATCATTGTTGTCATCGTTTATACCGGGATTCTGTTGTTTATTGCCAAAGCCAACATCCGAAAGTTTTTCCTGGATGCCCGCGACACCCTGTTACTTGCCTTTTCTGTAGCAAGTTCAGCGGCGGTGATGCCGCTTACCCTGAAAACGGCGGAAGAAAAAATGGGCATCAACCCCTCTGTGAGCCGTTTCATTATTCCCGTAGGCGTGTCATTGAATATGGATGGGACCGCGGTATTCCAGGCAATCGCCACGCTCTTCCTGGCGCAGGTGTATGGATTACAACTGGATACGGCTACCATCCTGGTGGTGATCGTAACCACTATCCTGGCATCCATCGGCACCCCGTCTGCTCCCGGAGCAGGGGTAATTGTACTCGGTTCCGTATTGGGTACTATCGGCATCCCTGTTACGGCTATTGCCCTGATCATAGGAGTAGACCGTCTGCTGGGAATGTTCAGGACCTCGGTAAACGTTATGGGTGATCTTGTAACCTGCCAGGTATTCAACCGGTTTTATAACGACGGGCATGGCAGGCTCGAATCTGAAACCGCTTCTCCAGGGGCATAAAACCTGTTGGCTGCCGTGTAAGCATTTATTTCATCAATAAATTTATTAGGACGCCGGCTGCCGGTACCATCTGTGACGGATGAGCATCTTATGAATGGGTCCAAGAAAGAACAGGAACAAAAGGGCCGTGACAAGGTTAAATATCAGGTGGGAAAAAGCAACCTGGATAACAGTGTTGGGAGTCAGGAATATCACTGTATATTCCAGCAGTTTTATAAAGGGAAACATCACAATAACACTGCCCATACTGAAAATAAAATTTGATAACGCCGCCAGTCTGGCCACAGGGGAAAGCTTTAAAGCCGCTATCAAAGAGGTAGATGTTGTTCCGGCATTGGCACCCATTATGATGGGAATAGCAGCCTGGATAGTGATCATATCCTGCCCTATAAGAATAACGACCAGCCCGGTAACCACCGAGCTCGACTGGAGGATGACGGTAATAACAATACCGTATAAAACACCCAGAAAGGGATCAGACGCTTTCATCAGCCAACCGGTGATATCGGGATTATCTTTTATCGGTTCAAGCGCATCTTTGATCAGGTCGAGCGAAAAAAAGATAAAACCAAAATAGAATATGGCTTTTCCTGCTATGGAAATCCGCGTGGGGATAATGCTGATAACCGTACCCAGCACTATGAAGACGGGTCCTATCAGGTCGGAGTTCAGGGAAATGATCCACGCAGTAGTGGTTGTGCCAACGTTAGCCCCTAAAAAAACGGCCAGACAGCTCTTAAATGTCAGTACCCCGGAGTCTACCAGGGATACAGTAAGGACAGACACCGCCGTACTGGACTGAATAACCACGGTGGCAAAAACACCTAACAAAAATCCCCCTATACGGGTTTGGGTAATTCTGCCTAATAACACACGCAGCTTTCCCGAACCTGCATTCTGCAGTTCCTTACTGAAATTCTGAAGTCCGTGAATGAACAACACGATAGCAGAGATAACAATGATAGCCGTCTGAAACAATTCCATAAACCAGCAAATATATTAAGCAAGCTGATATCATAGGCTAATTTCATAATTATCGGCTTGGAGACTGGTTCATTATAGCATACTCCGGAGCGGATGCAAAGAATATATGTATCGTTATTCCGGTTTGCTTGTCCTCCGGAGTAGCGGGCAAAAAATACCTGACCGGGCCTAATAATAAGTTATTTCTCCGGCTGATCTATGAACCCGGTCATTAGCATTTTTTGCAGACAGGTGTCTCCGGCAGCCGGATTGCGGAGAGAAACGAACATTAAAATTTTCGAAAAACTGAGACAAGTATCCCTACAAACCTTTTTTTAGGTACTGACTCCTGTATGAATGCAACTTTGCCGGCAAAGACATAAAACTTTATAGGGGATATATATACGCAACAGGCAAAAGTAGTTAACGGAACTCCTGAATAAATTCTTCCACCTTATTCTCCACCCCATAAAAACCAGCCAGCTTCCTGATAACCGATTCTACCAATGCATCCGGGCAGGAGGCGCCACTGGTGATCAACACTTTCACAGGAGGCGTTGACGGGAGAAAGTCCTGTGTGAGTATTTCTTCTTTCGTATGAAAATTGTAGTGAAGAATTTCCTTTGCAGACAATATCTTCTCGTCGCTACTGATAAAATAAGTGGGTAGTTTTTCCTCGCAAAGTTCTACCAGGTGTGAGGTGTTGGAACTGTTATAGCCTCCTATTACCAAAGCAAGTTCCGCTTCCGTTTCCAGTAATCCCCTGACCGCGGTCTGGTTATCGTTCGTAGCATAACAAAGGGTATCCCTTGTATCTGCAAAACGTTCGGAAATATTCTCAGCATTCAGCCTGTAGTGGTCGATCATCACCTGTTTCAAATAATCGGCTATTGCCTGTGTATCACTGGACAGCATGGTTGTCTGGTTCACCACCCCTATGCGCTGCAGGTCCCTGCCGGGCTCAAATCCTGCGGAATAACGCCCCTTAAATTCTGTATAAAACTGTTCTTCCGTTTTTTCCCGGGTAATATATTTCGCCAGCTCTATTGTTTCCTTCATATCGTTCACTATCACTGTTGGCGCAGAAGCGGCGCTATGAGAAAAAGTCGCCCTGGTTTCTTCGTGTTTGGGTTTGCCATGCACCACTATGCTGTACCCCTTTTGGGCAATCTGTTCGGAACGATTCCATACTTTTTCAACAAAAGGACAGGTGGTATTGTATTGCCTGGTTTCCAAACCAATATGATGCAGCTTGCTTTCAATTTCAAGGGTAGTACCAAAAGCCGGTGTTATCACAATATCATCCGCGGTCAGTTCTTCAAAAGGCAATACCTGTTTGCCATAAGTATCCTGCAGGAAACGGATACCCCTTTGCTGCAGGTCCTGGTTCACATGGGGATTGTGAATCATTTCACTCAACAGGTAGATCCGCCTGCCGGGGTTTTCCTCAACTGTTTTAAAAGCTATTTCTATAGCATTTTCCACCCCATAACAAAATCCGAAATGCCTCGCTAAAAATATCCGAAGCGGCCCGAAATCCAGCCTGGTAGGTGTAAAATCCTTTTTCATCTTATCCTCCTGCTTCCTTTTCTGCTTGATGGCGGATATCAGCGGGCTTCTGTATATTATGGGCACATTGAACTGCTTCATATTCTCAGCACAAAGGTACTGGGTTTCCCGGTATTACAGACACCAATGCCTGCCACGGATTCCACGAACGATTTTTGACTGACCGGATCCGTGCATCCTTTCCCGGGAGGCAGGTTCCTGGTATCCGGGCGCTATAACCTGAAGAATATCTTCTTTTTATAAAGGAAATAGCAAAGCCACCATTCCAGTCCGAAAATTACAAAGCAGGTTATAAGTTTCATCAGTAATTCGGGAAAGCCTGCCATTGTCATTAAGCCATTCGTAACGGCTCCCACATAACCATTGAACCAGCGCTCCCCGACTATTTCGAAAAACAGGTAAATAAAAATAGAGTTCATGCCGACTACCGTAAAAAAGAACAGGTATTTACGATGGTCTTTGATATCAATCCACCAGTAACAAACTGCCAGTGCCAGCAGACACCAACCCAGTGAAGCCATTGTAAAGGAGGTGGTAGCAATTCGTTTGATGATCGGTGTTATATGCAGCCAGTCAAGCGCATAACCAGCCAAAAGACCAATGCCTGCCCATATTAATAATTGCTTCACTTTATCCATTCTTGCCGATAACAACAATTTTCCGGCAAGGGCGCCGGCGATGGTATGCACAGCGGTCGGGATGCAGTTAATAGCCACCCAGCCGCCCCCGTTGATCTTTCCCATCAGCACCTGGTCTATATAATTGCCGAAATTGTGCTGATCGGTAAAAGGCTGATCAAAACCCGGCACATTGGTAAAGCGGTATAATATCTCTGTCAGTAATAAAATGCCGACAGATATGAGTATCTGCGTTCTCGTACTCAACCGGAAGATCAGGAATGCTACCAGCATCGTAAATGACAACTGTGTAAGCACATTCCACAATTCAAAAGCCAGCCCATCTTTTTTGACTGCATAATTCAAAACACCCCAGAAGAACAGCCACCAGCTTCTTTTAAGCGCTTTTTTAAAAGAATCGTTCCAGGATGCGCCGTTCTGCTGCTGCTTATGTAATGAATAAGCCATTGCCGTACCGGCAATAAACATGAAGCCCGGCTGGATCAGATCCCAGAAACGCAGCCCGTTCCAGGGGTGGTGGTGGAATTGCCGGGCAATCACATGAAACCAGGAGCCTTCCGAATACTTGTTCATAATACTATATAAGCCGGCAGCTTCCAGTGCCAGCAGTACCATTATTAATCCTCTCAGGAAATCCAGTGATTGCAGTCGTTTAAGCATGTGTTGGGGTTTGAAAAGAAATATTTTGAAAAAATAACTCAAAAATTTTTTATTATCAAAAAAGCATTGATATTTGTGCCGTCATGAAAAAAATTACAAACAAATACTGGTGGTGGCACACAAACTCTTTCAGGGGCTTGTAACGCTGCTATTATATTTTGTTTATAAATATTCAAGCCCCGGTAGTTTACCGGGGTTTTTTATTGAATCTCAATGGGATCAGTTATGAAGAGAATAGACATCAGGACCAATTTCAAAAGGATGCTTTCAGATATCCATACGCCTGTCGGTATTTACCTGAGATTAAGGGACCGCTTCAGGGATACGGTTTTGCTGGAAAGTACCGATTATCATTCAGCGGACAATAGTTTCTCTTTTATCGGCATCAACGCGATTGCCGGGATGGAAATTACCGACCTGAAATCAGTGGAATTTAAGCTGCCCGGGCAAAAGCCGGAAAAGTTGCCTGTCAATAACCCTACGGAGGTGCCCGAAATACTCTGGAGTTTTATGCAGCGGTTTAATATAGCGCCTTCAAGCGATAAGATTGTTACAGCCGTACAGGGGCTTTTTGGCTACGCTACTTTTGATGCCGTGCAGTTTTTCGATACCATCAGGTTCAATAATAACAAGCCGTTTACAGCAGACATTCCCCTCATGCGCTATCGGTTATACCAGTACGTGATAGCTATTAACCATTTTAAAAATGAAATGTATATCTGCGAAAACCAGGTAGCCGGCTTAAAAAGCGACCTGGCAATAGTAGAATCCCTTATAAGAAGCAAGGATGTACCGGTGTTCCCGTTCAGCAGCGCAGGTACGGAAACCTCAAATATGACGGACGAAGACTACCGGCAAATGGTACAAAAGGGCATTCATAGCTGTTATCGCGGCGATGTATTCCAGATAGTGCTCAGTCGCCGGTTTGAGCAAAAATTCACCGGGGATGAATTTAACGTTTACAGGGCGCTGCGTAATATCAACCCATCTCCTTACCTTTTTTATTTCGATTACGGGGATTATAAGTTATTCGGATCTTCACCGGAGAGCCAGTTGATCATCTCCAATGGCAAAGCTGTTGTACATCCTATCGCCGGCACTTTTAAAAGAACCGGTAATGATGAACAGGACCAGCAGTCGGCGGAAAAACTGCTGCTGGATGCCAAGGAAAATGCCGAACATGTGATGCTGGTGGACCTTGCCCGCAATGACCTCAGTCATTTATGTGATGAGGTGAAAGTGAAACATTACCGCCAGGTACAGTATTATTCTCATGTGATACACCTGGTAAGCGAAGTAAACGGCAACGTGAAACCCGGAACCAATCCTTATTTGTTGCTGGCGGCTACTTTTCCGGCAGGTACTTTGAGCGGCGCTCCTAAATTCAAAGCCATGCAGTTGATCGACGACTATGAACCCACCGCAAGGACCTTTTACGGGGGCGCCATCGGTTTTATGGGTTTCAACGGAAGTTGCAACCACGCCATTATGATAAGGACTTTTCTGAGCAAACACAATACGCTGGTATCGCAGGCAGGCGCCGGTATAGTAGCTGCTTCCCGGCCGGAAAGTGAACTGCAGGAAGTAAACAATAAACTGAACGCATTAAAAAAAGCGGTGGAAGCGGCGGCGGATGTAGTGCCCTCGCCCGCCCTATGACATCAGGCAAACAACTAAAGAAACTTAAGATGAAGATATTGGTATTTGATAATTACGACTCCTTTACCTATAACCTGGTACACCTGGTGGAAAAAATAACAGGTACGAAAACCGATGTGTACCGCAACGACCAGATACCCCTGGAAAAGGTGGATGAATATGACAAGATAATTCTGTCGCCTGGTCCGGGTATCCCGGAAGAAGCAGGATTGTTATTACCGCTCATCAGGCAATATGCGGCCTCAAAATCCATCCTGGGTGTTTGTCTGGGACACCAGGCCATTGCTGAAGCCCTGGGAGGTAAGCTGGTTAACCTGAGTACCGTGTATCACGGCGTGGCACTTCCCGTCAATAAGGTACCGGGTGCCTGTACAAAACTGTTTGACGGTTTGGAAGACCGGTTTGAAGTGGGCAGGTATCATTCCTGGATAGTGTCCGACGACAGTTTGCCGGAAGAACTGGAAGTAACGGCGAGGGATGACAATAATTATATTATGGCTTTGCAGCACAAAAGCTATGATGTACAGGGCGTACAGTTCCACCCGGAAAGCGTATTGACGCCGGACGGAGAGACGATCCTTAAAAATTGGTTAACCAAATAAAAGATTATCTAGTGAAAACAATACTGCAATATCTGTTTGAATATAAAACATTATCAAGGCAGCAGGCAAAGGAAGTGTTGGTTGAAATATCCAAAGGCAGCTATACCGAAAGCGAGGTAACCGCTTTTATAACGGTGTACCTTATGCGTACCATTACCATCGATGAACTGCAGGGATTTGCAGACGCGTTGAGGGAGCTTTGTGTACCGGTTCCGCTGAATGATTACAAAGTAGTGGATATCGTAGGAACAGGTGGCGATGGAAAAAATACATTTAATATCTCCACGCTCTCCTGCTTCATTGTGGCTGGGGCCGGACAGAAGGTGGCCAAACACGGTAACTATGGAGCAACATCAGTCAGTGGTGCTTCCAATGTGATGGAAAGACTGGGCTATCAATTCAAATCGGATACAGACAGGTTGAGAAAAGAAGTGGAAGAAGCCAATATCTGCTTCCTGCACGCCCCTCTGTTTCACCCTGCCCTGAAGGCAGTGGCCAATATCCGGAAAAGTCTGGGCATCCGGACCTTCTTCAATATGCTGGGGCCAATGGTCAACCCCGCTCAACCTGAATATCAACTGGTAGGTGTTTATAACCTTGAGATGGGGCGTATCTACAATTACCTGTTGCAACAAAAGGGAAAACCGTTCACTATCATTCACGGACTGGATGGATACGATGAAATATCCCTGACCAACGATACAAAAGTCATAACCAATGAGGGGGAAAGAATAATGACGCCGGAACAACTGGGAAAACGGCCGGTTAGTGCGGAAGATATTCATGGCGGCAATTCACCGGAAGAAGCCGCACAGATCTTTCTGAACATTATACAGGGAAAGGGAAGCTGGGCGCAAAATGCGGTGGTATTGGCAAATGCGGCAATGGCACTGCATTGTACCGGCGCCTATAAAAATTATAATGATGCGTATCTTGCAGCGGTAGACAGCCTGGAAAGCGGAAAAGCATATAATACGTTGAAAAAATTACAGCAAATGCAGGGGTGAATAATGTGAAAATTAGAAAATGTGAGAATGCGGAGAAGTTGAGTTTGGCTATGTACCATAGTTGAAGTGGTAGATATGAATCTTGGAATTATTCTGCAGCGCCGTCCCTCTCCGCAGCGAGGAGAGGGATAAGAGGGTGAGGCTGAAGGTGTGGAAATGATAGCCCCAAAAATTGAACAGGTGATACAAAACAAGGAGACATGACTATTTTAGATACGATCATTGAACATAAACGACAGGAAGTAGCGCAACGGAAAAAAAATATTTCCGTGTCGCAACTGGAGCGATCGCCATTTTTCACCAGGCAACCGCTTTCGTTAAAGCAGTTTTTGCTGGACCCTGAAAAAACCGGCATCATAGCGGAGTTTAAAAGGAAATCACCTTCAAAGGGATGGATAAACGCGGATGCCGATCCTGCAATCGTTACCGCTGCCTATGCTGCTCATGGCGCATCAGGGTTATCAGTGTTGACAGATGAAAAATTTTTCGGGGGTACAGCGGAAGACCTGCAAAAAGCCCGTATCAACAAAGTGCCGATCCTCCGGAAGGACTTTATGATAGACAGCTACCAACTGGTAGAAGCGAAAAGCATGGGCGCGGATGTGATCCTGCTGATCGCTGCCAACCTTCGACCGGAAGAAGTGAAGGAACTGGCTACCGAAGCAAAAAAGCTGGGACTGGAAGTACTGTTGGAAATACACAACCATGAGGAACTGGATCATATCTGTGATGCGGTGGACCTGGTAGGTGTAAACAACCGTAACCTGAAAACCTTTGAAGTAAACATTCAAACCTCTGTTGACTTAAGTAAACAAATTCCGGGTGACAAGCTGAAGATATCGGAGAGTGGTATCAGTGATGTACAAACGATAAACGAATTGAAAAACCACGGATACCGGGGCTTCCTGATAGGCGAGAATTTCATGAAAACAGTTAACCCTTCGATTGCATTTGCCGCATTTGCAGAGCAACTAAAAAGCTGACAATATGCGAATCAAAGTATGCGGAATGACACAGATCGACCAGGTGCATGCGTTGGAAGAGATGGGCATTGATTTTACCGGCTTTATCTTCTATCACAAATCCCCGCGGTATGTGGTTGGAAAGATACAACCGGAAGACCTGGCTAAATCCCGGCTGAAAATTAATAAAGTGGGGGTTTTCGTCAACGCATCTTATGAGGAAGTGATGCAGCATGTGGAGGAATACGGGCTATACATGGTGCAACTGCATGGAGATGAATCTCCCAGGTTATGCGAAAAGCTGAGTGAGCAGATCCCGGTCATCAAGGCGTTCCGGATCAAGGAAGGTGATAATATCGACTGGAAGGTGCGGGAATACAGCAACGTAAGCGACTTATATCTCTTTGATACGGATTGGGCGAACTATGGTGGCAGCGGCAGGAAATTCAACTGGAATATCCTGGAACGGGCGCAGATCAGTAAGCCGTTTTTACTCAGTGGTGGCATCGGACTGGATGATGTGGAAACCATTAAGACTTTTGCAGCCGGCAAACATCAGGACAGGCTGTTCGCCGTAGACGTCAACAGTATGTTCGAAACCAGTCCGGGTATAAAAGATATGGGGAAACTGAGGCGGTTTGCAGAAAAGCTTAGATAAAGGCTCGTCGGAGACTTCGTATCAGCTATGTTCTTCAAAGTTTTAAACTTTGCCAAAGGCAATAAATAAGGAAGTATGATCAACAGAAATATAACATTGGCACAATTCAGGGGGACTTTTCAGCAGCCTGATATCTTTGGCTACTACGGTGATTTCGGCGGCGCTTTTATCCCGGAGATGCTGCACCCGAATGTGGAAGAGCTAAAAAACCAATACCTGAAAGTCATATATGACGAAGACTTTCAGTCAGAGTTCCGGGCACTACTGAAGGACTATGTCGGCCGCCCTTCCCCGTTATACCTTGCCAAAAGGCTCAGCGAAAAGCATGGTACGACCATCTTCCTGAAACGGGAGGACCTGAATCATACCGGTGCTCATAAGATCAATAATACCATCGGGCAGATACTATTGGCAAGACGCCTGGGTAAACACCGCATTATAGCGGAAACCGGCGCCGGCCAGCATGGTGTAGCTACTGCCACGGTATGTGCCCTGATGAACATGGAATGTATTGTCTATATGGGGGAAAAAGACATTGAACGCCAGGCGCCCAATGTAGCCCGCATGAAAATGCTGGGTGCAACGGTAGTGCCGGCCACCAGCGGCAGCAAAACCTTAAAAGACGCTACCAATGAAGCTATCCGCGACTGGATCAATAACCCGGTGGATACCCATTATATCATTGGCAGCGTGGTAGGCCCCCACCCCTATCCTGATATGGTGGCCCGTTTTCAAAGTGTGATCAGCGAAGAAATAAAATGGCAGTTAAAGGAGCATACCGGCAGTGAGTTGCCCACGCATATAGTGGCCTGTGTGGGTGGAGGCAGTAATGCGGCCGGCGCGTTTTACCATTACCTGGAAGAGTTCTCCGTGCAATTGGTGGCTGTGGAAGCTGCCGGACATGGCGTCAACAGCGGCATGAGCGCCGCTACCACACAATTGGGCAGGCCCGGTATTCTGCATGGCAGCAAAAGCCTGCTGATGCAAACCGGAGATGGGCAGGTGGTGGAACCGCATAGTATTTCCGCCGGACTGGATTACCCGGGCATTGGCCCCCTGCACGCACATTTGTTCGAGTCCGGCAGGGGAACATTCCTGGGCGCTACGGATGAAGAAGCGTTAGAGGCTGCATTTGAACTCACCCGGCTGGAAGGCATCATACCGGCACTGGAAAGCGCCCACGCCCTGGCAGGGCTTAACCAACTAAAGCTAACGACAAACGATACGGTAGTGGTTTGCCTGAGTGGCAGGGGCGATAAAGACATGAGTACCTATATGGCAGCGATGGATAACCCATCAAAACAATAAGAACGAGGTATCGTAAAAGATCACTACAACCAACGAATATGCAGGAAGGAAGATTGAAAATACTGTTCCGACACAAAAACAGCCATGTATTAAATGTCTATTGTACAGCCGGTTTCCCCAAACTGGAGAGTACATTACCCGTTATGCAGGCCTTACAGAAAAACGGGGCCGATATCATAGAGCTGGGCATTCCCTATAGTGATCCCCTGGCCGATGGACCGGTGATACAGGAAAGCGGGGGAATAGCCTTGCAGAATGGCATGTCCATCAAAGTGTTATTTGAACAATTGAAAGGCATGCGGGACCTGCATGGCGAATATAGTGCGAAGATCACCATACCCGTGATCCTGATGGGGTACCTGAACCCTGTATTACAATACGGCTTTGAAAAATTCTGTGCGGATGCTGCTGCATTGGGAGTAGATGGCCTCATTCTGCCGGATATACCCATCAGGGAATACGAAACCGTATATGGCCCGGTATTGAAAAAATACGGACTGGACTTTATATTCCTGGTGACACCGGAAACAGCCGAAGACCGTATCCGGAAAATTGACGAACTGAGCAGCGGCTTTATTTATGCGGTATCTTCTTCTTCCACTACCGGAAAAGACAAGGACTTTGCCGGTGTGGAAAAGTATTTGCAACGGTTGCAATCAATGCAGTTGAAAAACCCTCTGCTGGTAGGCTTTGGTATCAGGGATAAGGCTACTTTTGAATCGGCCTGCAAATATGCCAACGGAGCCATTATCGGCAGCGCTTATATCAGGGCGCTGCAGCAGGGAGGCAATATTGAAGAAACCACAAAATCATTCCTGGCGGATATCCTTAAATAAGAGCGGAAAACGGGGCTCGAACCCGCGGCCTTCAGTTTGGGAAACTGATGCTCTGCCAACTGAGCTACTTCCGCTGGTAAAATAAATATACGATGAATCTTGCGATAATAAAATACAATGCCGGTAATATTCAATCGGTGCTGTATGCTTTGGAACGGATAGGCGTCACGGCAAAAGTTACCGATGATGTAACGGCAATCCGGGCGGCGGATAAAGTTATTTTTCCGGGCGTCGGCGAAGCCAGCAGCGCCATGCGATACCTGAAAGACAGAGGGCTGGACATTGTTATTAAAAACCTGCGGCAACCTGTGCTGGGCATATGCCTCGGCATGCAGCTCATGTGCCGTTTTTCCGAAGAAAACAATGTGGATTGCCTCGGTATATTTGATGAGGATGTGAAATTTTTCGGCGCCGCCCGACGGGAAAGCACTTCCGGTGAAACGCTGAAAATTCCCCAAATCGGGTGGAATACGATTTATGACTTACAATCTCCCTTGTTTGAAGGTCTTCCCGAAGGCAGTTATACCTATTTCGTGCACAGCTATTATGCCGCGCTGGGTGGGCATACGATCGCTACTACCAATTACATAATCCCCTATGGTTCCGCGTTGCATAAGGATAACTTTTACGGGGTACAGTTTCACCCTGAAAAAAGCGCTGCAGCGGGTGAAACAATATTGAGGAATTTTATTAATAAAATCTAGAAGGTTGTTTAAGGCGGGCTGCTCCCGAAGACCATTTGTGTCAAAAATTTTATGCTTCCAGGGATAAGCAGCCTGTGGCAGGGAAATAATATTATGCACAAAATAGATGCTTCCGGCGATGAGCAGCGCTAACCCCTTTATCGTTTGTTAGTCCGCCGTTTTTCCTAATTTACGGATCTGGACGATCTGTATAAAAAGATAAATGAGCGTTCCCCATACCCCGCCTATAATGGAAAAAGCAAGCCCCAGCAACCATACAGGCGCCTGAGTGCCTGTAGCCCATAACGATCGCCTGCTTGAAAAGTCCTGTGGTTCCTGCGCTACGCCCCAGTTGACTGTTTTTTCTGCAAAAACATTTCCGAATTGTTCATGATCTTCTGTCCAGGCAACAATCACATAGTTTCCCTCTTCGTCTCCCGGCAAACTGTCTCTTGTAAACTCTACCGATACAGTGCCTTCCTCATCGGTAGTGTAGATATCCTCCTCTCCTACAGGCAGGTTACCTAATAGCCTTTGTATGGCAATTTTCACCTCCACATCACCCGCCGGCTGCCACTCACCGGATTGCTGTTCAGAAACCTTTACGATGATATTCCTCACGCCATTTTCATAAACGGTATCTATCTCTATTTTTGCTTTGGTCACCTCCACTTCGCTTTGGACGGATTCAAATTCTTCCCCTGCTTCCGTAACGACAATAAACTGGTGAGAGCCCGAAGCATCCCATACCGTCTTAAAAGCGGCAGGGATAAAGATCCTGCTTTCTCCTTTACTGTCTGTCCGGATATCTTCCAGCAGGGAACTTTCTGCTTCTTCGTTTATATACACTTTCCCTATGATGTCCTTTAAGGGAATAAAGTTCCTGCCCACTTTTTCTTTGGCGGTCACCTTTAAATAAGGTACTCTGTTTGCAGGCATATGATAGCTGATATCTACCAGCATTGTTCTGGTTGCTTCATCCTGGGCCTTTACTGAAAAAGCAAATGCCAGCGAGAGTATGGCCAGGAGTCCGGATTTATTTTTCAGGAGTTGCATCTTGTTCAGCAATTGTTTCTTGTATAGGTATAATAGGAAATATTCTTACAAAAAAAGTAATGATCAGCAATACGCCTGCCAGCGATCCGATAGCAATGGCCCATTCTTCCCAGCTTGGGAAATAATGCTTAAACCGTTCGGGGGAATCCTCCATTGGCAAAAAAGGGTGTAACAGGGTAGGCGTAACAATAAGATATCGTTTAAACCATGCCCCTACCACTACCATAATACCCAGGATAAACATAGGGAGGGGTTTCCTTCCCTGTTTGAACAGCATGATAACAGCAGGTATAATGAGTCCGGCAAGCAACGAAAACCAGAACATGGGTGCAAAGTCGCCCGCAAATAAAGTAACCAGATGTACTTCTTCGGTCTTTTTCATCTTAAAGGCCGGTACCAGGTATTCGTTCACATTAAAGTATAGATATATCAGTGCCAGGAGTACCAGCACTTTTCCCATCTTGTCGAAATGCGTTTCCGTAATGTATCGCTCAAGATGGTATACTTTCCGGAAAACATACATAGCTATTACTACGGCTCCCGCGCCCACCAAAAAAGCACCGGAAACAAAATAGGCGCCGAAGTTGGTACTGTCCCATCCCGGGCGATAAGTGGTAGCAAACAACCATGAAGTAACGGTATGAATACAAAAAGCTACAGGTATGATCAGTATGCTCAATATAAGTACCGCTTTTTGATTAATCCTTTCCTGCCGGGCATTGCTTTTCCAGAAGCCCCCGAATAGAACGTATATCCTGCTCCACCATCCCCTGCCCTTTTCTTTTTGATCATTCAATATTTTCAGGTCGGGCAATAAAGGGAGGTACAACAGCAGAAGACTGATGACAAGGTAAGTGCTGATCACGATCACATCCCACATAATAGGCGACTGGATGCGTCCGTATATAAAAAGATTCACCAGCCTTTCGGGCCGTCCCATATCCACAACAATGATAAAGGATGCAAACAGGATGGCAGATACCGCAATGATCTCGGCGATCCGTGTCAGCGGAGTGCTCCAGTGAATATTCCCCAGCCTGAATATGGCGGTTACCAGAGAGCCTACCAGGCTGATGGCGACAAAGAACACAAAATTGGAGATATAAATACCCCATGATGCATAATCGCCCATGTGGGTCACTACCAGCCCGTACCTCAGTTGCCTGTAGTAAGCGAACAGCCCGATGAGGCAGAAAAGAATAAGTATACCTGTCCATATCACACCCCGTTTACCAAATTTTTTCGGCAAAAGGTCGTGGGTGATTTTTTTTGCATCTAAGGTATTCTGAGTTTCCACGATCAACCGTTTTATATGTGGGTTTTGGTTCTTCCGTTTTCAATCCCTCTTCAAATTTGAAGTTCCTGTTTACCGGTGGCAGGTAATACACACTGGGTTTTGTTCCCAGGTCTTCCATTAACCGGTAGCCTGCTTTATCGCGGATCAGATCGCTGAACCGGAAAGTTTCCGCCCCGTTAGTCACAACGTCTTCATTCATATCTCCAAAAAAGAACACTCCGTTGGGGCATGCAGTCACACAGTGGGGCAACTCCCCCTTTCGTACCATATCGGGGCAGAAATCACATTTCCCGACTGTCCCTTTCTTTTGGGGCACGCTCGTTTCACATGAATACTCACGACTGGCAACTTCTTCGGTAAGCGCAGGCTCTTCCCAGTTGAATACCCGGGTTGAATAAGGACACGCGGCCATACAGAACCTGCAGCCAACGCAACGGTCGCTGTCGATCAGCACAATTCCGTCCTGGCGCTTGAAAGTAGCGTCTACAGGGCACACCTTCACACAAGGGGGCTCGTCACAATGCATGCAGGTAGCAGGTTGCCAGTAAGGAGCCGTATGTTCGGCATCCTGCATGGCATATATCTTCAGCCAGTTCTGCCCAGGATGAAGGTGGTGCATGTGATTGCAGGCAGACTGGCATTTCTTCAAGTTTTTGCAACGGGAAAGATCGATCACCATTACAAATTTCTTTCCCTGTATCCCAACCCTTTCTTCCCGGTTTGAAAACGGGTAGGGTATGTCAGGTACAGGCTTCAGGAAAGCTTTATCTACTTCTATCACCTCTCCGTCTATACTCAGCAGCTTTACTTTTTCACCTGAAGGAACTGCCTCCTCAGCCCTGTCGGGGGTGAAGGCTGTTTTTCCCGAACAGCCTGCCGCTAACCCTGCTCCGGCCAGTAAGCCGTTAAGTAGAAAATATCTTCTTGATGTATCTTTTTTTTGCATACAGGTTCTGGTTAAAGCGATAGATTATTTTTTTATCCATCGATGGATATCCTTGTTAGAGATCTTTTTCCCTGTTTTTTTAACCCTGTTGGCAGCTACTTCTACCAGGCGGCCATCTTCTGTCAGCATTTTCATTGTCTTTTTCTTCCTGCTTCCAAACAAGGATATTGCTGACCCGGACAATCCTATGACTCCTAAACAGGCAATGATGAATTTTTTTCGCGAGCTTGTTGTTTGTTCTGTTGGCATGGGAATAAACTTAATTATAACGATATATTACAGATCCGGGCCAGCTGGCAGGGCTTTCCGTACACAGCAGTTTAGCGGTACACAAGCTGTGTAAAAAGTCTTTACTGCTTACTTTTTCAAGGTGCGTACAAAATTGACGATGCTCCATATCTCATCCTGGTCAGGGATCTTCTTTTTGAAGCCCGGCATATCGTCCCTTCCTTCAGAGGTTTTATAAAAGATGGAACCATCGGTCTGTTTATGAAAGTCTGCTGCTGAAAAATTACCAGGATCTGTTTTTAATTGAGCCGCTTTGCTTCCATCACCCAATCCGGTTTTACCGTGGCAGCTCTGACAATGTTTTGCCCACAATGCTTTACCTGTTTTCAGCGATTCCGCATCGGCATTCACAGGATTTTTCATATTCTTAAATTTATCAGGCACGGGCCATGGATTTTCCTGATCGTACATTTTAAACCCGGCAGTTATTATAACAACTATAATCAGGGAAAGAATCATTATGAACTTAGCTTTCATTGTATATCAATTTTGAATTTAAAAATTGGGTTTCAGTTTAAAAGTTCCACAATCTTGTAATATTAAAGCCAATCAAAAATTGCTGATCGCGGTAATTATTCTGGTTGTAATAGTTATTGCGCTGCGGTGTCATAAAATAATAATTCCCCATAAAAATCTGGAAAGCGTGAGAACTGGTAGTGACCTCCAGTCCTAAAGAAAGATTAGGATGAGGGTTCCCTGTTTTATGCCGCGTAAGAGGTTGATCGTAATTAGCAAGAATGTACATGCCTTCTTTTATCCTGAACCTTCCCGCAACAGATACTGCCAGGTGATCATGCTTTCTTTCCCGGATCTTACCGCTTTTCTCTATGAAACTGTCTACAAACTGGCCATATACAAAATTCATATGGGTCAGGCTTGGTGCAACCTGCACTGATATCCTGTCGTTTATTTTGCGGGCAATAAGCAACTGGTGGAAATAAGAGAACCGGTCTGACGCGTGAATATAATTTTCTTTCAGCCGGGTCTCAACGGCCATATTGGAATACCATGTCAGGCTAACGGGATATTCATTTCCCCTTGTTTGCGTGAGTATCGCATATTTAACATAACCCTCCCAGGTCATGTTTGATTTGGTAATGGCTACGCCGGTCATCAGCCTGCCGGTAAGAGAATAATTGAAGCCAAGGCGGATATTGGAAGAGGCGAATAATCCATAAAAGTCTTTGTACCCGTTGTCAACAGTGCCAAACCGGTGCAGAATATCCATTTCAAAAGTCCCTTTAATAGGAACCATTACTGTTTGATTATCGATGAGCCATATGCTTTCAAAGGTATTTTTCACATACTTCCTGGCAGGCGCTGTATTTTCTTCAACAGCTTCTTCTTCTGTAACTTCAGGGGTTTCTACGGCAGTGGAATCCTGGGCAAAAAGAGCCTCGCTTGATAACAGTATGAAAGGCATCAGTGTAAGCAGTTTCAGGAGCTTCCCGATAGTGTGTATGTGTTTCATTGTCGGAAATTTAAGTTCTGCAATTAATTATTGGGAGCGCCGTTTTTGATCCAGTACAGCACTTTTTGTACATCGGTTGATTTTAGTGCACCGGTTGGCGGCATCTCACCTGATTTCATTACGCGATAAAGAATACTGTTCTCGGGCACATTCAGGTCGATAAAACCCCCGGACTTAAGAGCATTATAAGCCTTGTCAGGAGTGAGTGCAGGCTTATGCGCAGGCACATCATCATGACATCCGCTACTGGCACAGCTTTTTGAAAGGATAGGCTGCAGGTCGGCGCTGAAGCTGATAGGCGCGTTGGGATCAAAATCAGGATAGTATACATCTTTATAGCAACCCGTTGTTGCTATAAGGAGCCATGCGACAGCGGCTGATACAAATATCTTGAGTTTCATTTTTTTTAATTTAGAGCTGACTGATTCAATTCTGATGCATGCTTCGTTCTACAATGTCTTTCTGAAAATAGCATTGCAGTATACATCTATATTATCGCCAACATTGCTTGAGGATATCTGGAAATCCGTTTTTGCCAGAAAATTGAACTGGAGATTAAACCCGTAAATTTCCATAGTACCATTTCCGCCTGGTGCTTTACCTACATAACTCAGCTTCGCGGTTACTTCTTTTGTAAACCCATGAAAAGTGAGATCTGCTTTTACGATATAACCTTTGTCCGTTTTGCTGAACTCAACCGATTTGGACTTTATAACAGCTACGTTAGCGGATTCAGTAGTCATGGAGGTAGTGGTGCCGAAAGTGCCCTGCAAGCAACCCTGGTCGCGGCCCGGCTCACTGGTATTCACCGAATTGACCCATACCCAGGCTTCAAAACTGATGCCTGCCGCATTGGATTCATCAAATTCGAATGCGTTAATTCCGAATGAATTAAACCGTCCGGTCAAAAGTGCGGTAGAACCGATATAAGCTGTTTCCCAACCTACATTGGAATGGCTTTTATCGTAACTTACTTTCGAGTCGCTCAAGCTCAGCTTTTCATTTCCTCTTTCAATGTTGGGACCTGAACCGGCAATCAACTCATCGTCATGGGTGCAGCTCAGCATATACCCCCAAAGCAATATGGTTAGTATCCAGGTGTATTTGCTTTGTAAAAATTTCATAACAGTAGATTTTGACTTGAAAAAATTAAAGGGATCAGCGTTAAGAATAATGTCATGCTAAAAGTATGTCTCAAAAATCCCAGAAAAGGTGAGGCTGATGCCAGCGTGCCGTGATTATAATCACGGCTATCAATGACGATTGTCACAGTATTGTCACCGAGAAAAAAACAAATGTTTATAACTGATTGATTTAATGGAAGGTAGATTGAAATTTTTTGGTTATTTTGAAAATCATGGAAGACTGGAACCAAGGCATGGGTAAGAGCAGGCAAAGAATCCCTTGCGGATGTATTTCTGGTTGATTAAATATCATTTTACCCTATTTTTGCACGCCCGACTCCGTAGCTCAGTTGGTAGAGCAGCTGACTCTTAATCAGCGGGTCCAGAGTTCGAGTCTCTGCGGGGTCACGAAAAAATAAAAAGCCTTCAAAGTCCCTGATTTTGAAGGCTTTTTTGTGTTCGATCAATAGATACTGACAAACCCGGAAAATCATAAGCAACTAATATAGAGTTCATAATGAGTTCGAGTATCAAAAGGATTTTGATTTAAAATGAAATTAATCTTCAAAAGCTTTTTTCCCCAGCCTAAAATACTGGTCAACCGCAATCTTTGACATTTTAGATACGAAGTCTAAAATAATTTCAGCTTCATCTTCTGTTACAATTGTTCCATGCTTTGCCAATATTTTCATTACATGAGATAGTGTTATCTCATCCGTTGTTTCAGGAGAATTATCTCCAATGTTCTTTCTGTTCATAGATTTTTTACAATAAAAATCTGTGTCCCTATTGAATAAAAATATATTGGGATAATAAAATCATTAGCAAATTGGACAGCGGCACGGTGCAGCGGAATTATTTGCAGATAAAGTAGGATATCGTCAGTCCGAAAAGGAACGTATGCTGAACGATCCGGGGCAGTGCCATTTGGTAGTTAAGAAGGGATGGGTATGATAAAAAATATCTCATTTTATGATATGTTTTTAGTTAAACAATTACCTTTATTAACTAATTCAATTATCGAAACAATGAATCGTATTAAAGAAGTATTGGAGGAAAAGGGTATTAAACAAATATGGTTAGCTGAAAAACTTGGAAAGAGCTACAATATGCTCAACTCCTATGTGCAAAACAGAAGACAGCCAAGTTTGGAAATACTCAACCAAATAGCAGAGTTATTAGATGTGGATGTGAGAGAATTAATTGTAACAACAAAAAATCAATAATTACTATTACGAATGATAAAACATATACACGGCGCAAGATGGTGGAAATTTGATTTTCATAGTCATACACCAGCCTCTGATGATTTCGGCAAGGGAGATACCGAGCATAAGGCGATTACTCCTGAGAACTGGCTGTTAATGTACATGAATGCGGAGATTGATTGTGTTGCGATTACCGACCATAATTCGGGAGAATGGATAGATATATTAAAAACAACATTACAAGTTTTAGATGAAACTCAACCGACAGAATATAGAAAATTATTCCTGTTTCCTGGAGTTGAGATAACAGCCTCAAATAATATTCACATCCTTGCTTTATTCGATCCATCTACCGGTACAAAAGAGGTACAGGCCTTATTGGGTGCCGTAAATTTCCCCACAGATAAATTTGGTACGTCAGATGCAACATCTCCAAAGAGCGTAGAAGAAATAATAAGCAAAATTCATAAAAGAGGAGGCATAGCCATTCCTGCTCATGTTGATGAGGCATGTGGATTATTTAAACTCACAGGACATACCTTTTCTCAAGCATTAAAGGTGGAAGAACTGCTTGCAATTGAGGTAATAAATAAAACAAAAGAAAAGCCAGAACTTTATAAACAATCCAAACTCCAATTAGCAGAAATAGTAGGTTCTGATAGTCATATTGCTGCACAAGTTGGAAGCAATTATACATGGGTAAAAATGAGCGATCCTTCCTTGGATGCGTTGAGGCTTGCATTACACGATTGCGAAGATGGCGTTATCCGAAAAGATGAATGCTCTCATGATCCAAACATCATTAATAATAGGTATTTTATAAAATCAATTTCGATTTCAGATGGATTTAAAGCTGGCAATGGCACTCCTTTAAGTGCTAAATTTAGTCCATGGCTTTCTTCTGTAATAGGTGGTAGAGGTTCTGGAAAATCAACAATAATAAATTATCTACGAATCGCACTTAATAGAATAGTAGAAATGCCAGATGACATTCAATCTGAGTTCAATAGGTTTAATCAAATTGGCAAAAAGAGTTCGCCCGGAATGTTGAGAGATTCCACTACCATTAAAGTTGAAATTTTCAAAGATGGTAAATTACATTTGCTTACATGGAATCAGCAAACTCATTCATTGCAAACATGGGATGACAGTACTGCAAATTGGGGTATTGCAACAATCGTATCTAATATCAGCGAATTATTTCCTATACAGATATTCAGCCAAAAAGAACTATACGCGCTTACGGGTAATCCATCAAAGCTGATTGAATTAATAGATTCGCAATTTGACAAACAAAGCTGGCTTGAAGCGAAAGAAAAATTAATCGAAAAATGGCTTGCGGATAGAACCAAAGCGCGACACCTTCAAGCCGCCATTTCAGAAGAACAAAATCTCAAAGCACAGCTTGATTCGACTAACAACAAGATTCAGCTCTATGAAAGCTCTGATTATAAAGATACGCTCGGAGATTTCAATAAACTAACTGCTGTTAATGGCTTCTTCTCAAATACAACAGGGAATATTTCCCAATTCATATCTGAATTAGAAGAATTAAATAAGAAAGCGCCTAATATTCAAATGCCAGAGGGTGTGTCAGATGCTCTCACTGTCGAATCCACTCAATTTTTACAAACAGTGGAGAATACAATGTCAGGGGCGATACTAAAAATTAAGGAAGCGATAGCGTTATTAGCTCCTTATAAAGAAGATTTACAAAGTCAGTTTAATGCATTACCCTGGTTTGCTGAATTTGAAGCCGCAAAAAGTGCTTATGAAGCTATTTTAGATAAAATTCAGGAACTTGGAAGCGAATCGTATGAAATATTAATACAAAGAAGAAACTCTTTAAGTGGAAGGCTTGCTTTAATTGATACACAAAAAACACAACTTCAAACATTAAAATCCGAATTACAGACACTTTATACTTCCATAATTGAGAAAGAAAAAGAGTTAAGAATAAAACGAAAATCCATAATTGACAGGTGGAAGGAGTTTGATAATGCAGAAAATCCTTTTCTTATCATTGAGCTACACCCCATGTCTGATGTTGATAATGCTAATGCGACCTTTAGAAAGTTGTTAAGAAAAGAAGGTTCAGAATTTGCCGGGTATATCTATTCCCATGATGATGAAACTGACAATAGCACTGGGTTAATCAGTACAATAATTAATGAGGCTGAGAATACAAGATGGGAGAAAAGATTTGAAGCCGTTAAAAATTTTGTTTCAGCAACAGAAACCGACACCAAGGGACTTGATTTGCGGTTGGCAAGACATATAACCTGGCTTAATCAAAATACGCCAGAAGATATAGATAGACTACTTGTGTGGATTCCCGAAGACAAACTCATTTTAAGGTTCAAAAAACAAGGACGTGAAGAAGATATCCAAACAGGGTCGGCTGGTGAAAGAACTGCTGGAATGTTAGGTTTGCTTCTGGCGCTAAATAATATTCCCCTTATTATAGATCAGCCAGAAGATGATTTAGATACACGACTTATTTCCACCTTTGTTGTGCCTGGATTTAAAGCATTGAAGCAAAAAAGACAATTGTTGCTTGTAACTCATAACCCTAACATTGCTGTAAATGCCAATTCTGATAGTATAGTTTACATGAATTTTAGCTCAGGCCAAATAGCGGTTGATGGAAATGATGCTTTACAGAATAAAGACATAAGACTTGCAGTTTGTAATGTTATGGAGGGCGGTAAAGAGGCACTATATAAACGATACTACAGAATTTCCAAAGCACTAAAATAATGTTAGAAATAGCGATAATATGATACCAGAGATAGAAACGAACCTAAATAAAAGTAAGATTTATCAGATTTTTAAGGAGAAGGCGGCAAAAGAAGGCGATGCTTCAGAAGCACAAACTTCATCTATTGTTATTGAAGGAGTGAGTTCGGCTTATGAGAAATCAAAATTGATCATAAAATATATGCCTGAATACACTTTACATGACGGAACTCATTTGTTTCGGGTTTTATATAACATGGAGAAACTAATTACTGAGGATAATATTAGACAGTTGTCTGTACCTGATTTAATGTTACTAATACTAACAGCTTTCTTTCACGATTTAGGAATGGCCCCTTACGAAGATGAATTGAGGGCGTGGAAAAACGATTGGGAGGGTGAAGAACCGAATGACAAGGAACAAATGCTACATCAGGAATTTGACAGGTTCGTAAAAACATTTCCTGAAAAAATTGATGAAATATTGAGGTTGAGGGAAAAGAACCAGGACGCAAAAGCAAACCTATTGGAAGATCATATCATTTCAGAATACATAAGAAGCACCCATGCACAAAGAGCTAAAGTTATTATTGCTAATGACTGGAAAGGGCGAATAAAATATCAAGATACAGACCTGACGCATGTTCTTGCACAGTTGTGTTTTAGCCATAATGAAGATTCAATGACACTTTTAAAATTAGAACCCTCTTATTTATGTGGAGAAAATGTAACTACTAATCTTCAGTTTATTGGAGTTGTTTTAAGGCTTGCTGATTTGTTGGATTTTGACGCAAAACGCACACCTTCAGTATTGTTTTCTCATTTGGCCGTAAAAAATTCAGTGTCGTTAAAAGAATGGCAGAAACACAGGTCTGTTCAGGCATGGAAAATTACCAAGGATGACATTTCGTTTTCTGCAAAATGTAGCCATCCGGCAATAGAGGCGAGTATTAGGAAGTTTTGTGACTATATAGACGATGAATTAAAAAATTGTGGAATAATACTTGCCAAAATGCCAGAGCAAATTGACGGACACCCCAATCCGTACAAAATCACATTACCCGTTAGGGTTACAAGAGATAACATAGGTGCTGAAAAAGACATTATCACAGGAGAACCTATATATTATTACGAAAACACATCATTTGAGCTTAATAAAAATCAAGTAATTGAATTGCTTATGGGTACTAAACTTTACGGAAACCCAGAAGTAGCATTAAGAGAATTGCTTCAGAACTCCAGGGATGCTTGTAAACTTAGTATGGCACTGCACGAAAAATGGAATGTTCCTTATGTACCTGAAATAACTGTAAAATATTATACCGAGGATAATGAAGACTTCCTGGAAGTAATAGACAATGGTATCGGAATGAACAAAGAAATCATTGATAAATATTATTCCAAAATAGGGTCTTCATTTTATAAATCAAGGGATTTTTATGAATTAAAAGCCAAATCCGATTTGGCTTTTATTCCTGTATCCGAATTTGGCATAGGCATTCTGTCGTGTTTTATGATTGCTGATACAATTGAGGTTGAAACAAAAAGATTAAAGGAACAATATGATTATGATCAGCCGTTGAAATTGATCATTGAGGGGCATGATAGCATTTTTACCATACTCAAAAGTGAAAGAAAATCTCCTGGCACTTCAACCAAGTTACTGCTTAGAGAAAAGAATCCTTGGAAAAAAATGACGGAAGAACAGTTTATTCGATCTGTTCAAAATGTTTTCCCCAATCCTCCTTTTACTGTTACTATTGAAACTGATAAAGAAAGGTTTTCTTACACACAAAACGACTTTAAAAATCTTGATGCAGCAGAGTTGAAGGATTATACCTGGAAAGAAGAAGAAAATATTCGAGAAGTAAGAATGTCTATTAATGAAGCTGGGTTTTACGGAAATGCCATTATTGCTATTTTAGAAAAGGATGAGCGTCCTACAAAGGTGATTAATAAACTTTCAAAAGAAATAGTTATTGACGATGAGGCTTTTGATTTAAATATGGAAATCCGAATGGGTACTAACGAAATCGAAAAAAGCAGTTCTACAATAGATGTGGATGATGAGGGCAATATTAAATCGAGTTCTCATTACAGTACGCTTGCAAAATCTAAATCCCGTTTTTCTTTGCATGGCATCAATTATGCTGGAAGCCTTTTTCCTGAATACTACAATAGGGAGAAAAAATCCATGTTAAAGTGGCCATTGCCTATGTTGATAATATTAGATGTTCAGGGTGAAAATGGGTTGGATTTAAATTCTGCACGGAACGAAATCATCTACAATGAGAAATGGAACCGCTTTGAAGAATCACTTTCCTTTCTTATTTGCAAAGGGTTGAAACAGATTTTAAAGCCGGAATATTGGAAGGAACTTGTAATTATTTTAAAGGATAAATCAAACTCTGAGAATTTTATTTCGGGACTGGAAAAGATTTTGTAAAACATGTCAGAACGACAGAATATAGAATATAAACAATCATGGAGGGATGAACACCTGAAATGGGTATGTGGTTTTGCTAATGCGCAAGGTGGTAAAATATATATCGGTATTGACGATAAGGGAAAGGTCATCGGTGTGTGGGATTACAAGAAGCTGATGGACGACCTGCCGAATAAAATCGTTAATCATTTGGGGCTTGTCGTGGATGTTAATCTGCATGAAAAAGACGGGAAACGCTATATCGAAATAGTAGTTCCGGTGAGCACTGTACCTATTTCCTATCATGGTATTTACCATTACCGGAGCGGCAGTACCAAACAGGAATTGAAAGGTATCGCCTTACAGGATTTTTTGTATAAGAAACTTGGCAAGACCTGGGACGATACGATAGTGGATGGTGTAGCCTTGCAGGATATAGATGAAAATGCAATAACGTCTTTTTTGAAAGCCAGTATTAAAAGTGGGCGTATCTATCAGAATGCTGACAGGGATGATTTGCTAACCTTATTGCAGAACCTGGATTTGATAACACCGGAAGGCAAGTTAAGGGCAGCAACCGTCCTTTTATTCGGTAAAAGGCCGCAGCGTTACTTTATACATAGTTATTTCAAAATCGGAAAGTTTGGTAGGTCCGATGCCGACCTTAAATTCCAGGATACTGTTGAGGGAAATATTTTTGAGATGGTGGACAAGGTAATACAGTTGCTTAAAGACCGTTACCTGATTTCTCCCATTACTTATGAGGGCATACAAAGAATTGAAAAACTGGAATATCCTGAAGCTGCATTAAGGGAAGCTATATTGAATTCGATAGTCCATAAGGACTATACCGACACTACGATCCAGCTTAGTGTTTATGATGATAAACTAATGTTATGGAATCCGGGAAAACTGCCCGTTGATATTCCTTTGGAAAGATTGACAAAGAAGCATCCGTCACGTCCAAGAAACAAACATATTGCGGAGGCATTTTTCCGCGCTGGTTATATTGAATCCTGGGGTCGCGGCATTGAAAAGATATTAACAGCCTTTCAGGAAGCCGGATTACCAGAACCGGTATTTGAGGAATCCTGGGGTGGTGTTATGGTTACTTTTTTGAAGGATATTTATACGGAGGAATACCTGAAAAACCTTAGCCTGAATGAAAGACAGATCAAAGCCTTACTGTATATCAAAGAAAATGGCAAAATAGCGAATAGCGATTATCAAAGTATCAACGGAACGTCTCATCGTACAGCCGCAAGAGATTTACAGGAATTACTGGAAAGGAATTTTATTGCTAAAACTGGTACAACTGGCAAAGGTACCCATTATACTTTAAAAGTAAATCCTGTATAGAAAGAGCTTAAACGTGCCGTATACGTGCCAAACGTGTCACAAATGTGCCATATGCGTGCCAAACGTGTCATTGAAACAGGATTAATGTAGATGGGGCATTTAAGTTTTTATGTCAGCACCGCATTCTATTGATAATCGTTTGGTCTGGGGCGGGTGCCCTATTACCTTTAACAAGTTCGATAATAACATCATCTTTTAAATGTTAATTTTTCTGTTTTTCCTGTTGTAGGAAGCTGTTTTTTTGCTAATTTCTCATTTTTCGGAGTAACTATATCATTCTGAATATCACTATTCTTCAGTTGGTTTAGCCGCCTTAAATCTTCCAAAAAAGAGTTCGAGTTCTGTACCAGGGGGTCACTGAAAGCTCAATCTTTTGATTGAGCTTTTTACGTTTAATTTCCTAAAAACGCACTACATAAGTGCTTTTTTTTGTTATTTTTGCACAATATAAGTGCGTTTTACTAGTTTTATATACAAGAAGATGCTATAATGGAGCAGTTATTCGAACATTTTCATAAATTATTGAAGGAAACCAACACAAGTTTTATTCGGTATATCCATCAAAAGATCAGCTGGAAGAGCAAGATGATCGGGCTTACCGGCCCTCGTGGAGTAGGCAAAACCACATTGATACTACAGCATATCAGGCAGCATCATGATACTTCAAATACACTTTATGTAACGGCAGAAGACTTCTATTTTGCGGGCAATCGGCTGGTTGATCTGGCAGATCGCTTTGTCAAACAAGGAGGGAGGTTTTTATTCGTTGATGAAATCCATAAATATTTGGATTGGGCAAAAGAACTGAAGTTAATCTACGATTACCATCCGAACCTGAACGTGGTGTTTACGGGATCTTCCATCCTGGACATCAAAAAAGGCGTTTCCGATTTGAGTCGCAGAGCGGTCATGTACCATATGCAGGGTCTTTCTTTCCGCGAGTACCTTCAGCTCTTTCATCACATTACGACCAGGACATATTCCCTTGAAGAGATTCTGCAACATAGAGTAGAAATATCCGGGTTGTCGCATCCATTACCTCTATTTGCTCAGTATCTGCGAACGGGTTACTATCCTTTTGCTGTGGAAGAGGATTTTAACCTCCGGCTGCAACAGGTAATCAATCAGACCTTAGAAACCGATATACCCATGTTTGCAGGATTAAACGCCGCTACGGGACGAAAACTAAAGCACTTGCTCGCCATTATTGCCGGGAGTGTTCCATTCAAACCTAATTTTACAAAAATAGCTGAAATGCTTTCCGTCAGCCGGAATAATGTTGCTGACTATTGCTTATATATCGAAGAAGCGGGAATGATTGCTCAACTTAGGAATGCTACGGAAGGAATCAGGGGCTTAGGAAAAGTGAACAAGATCTATCTGGATAATACGAATCTTATATACAGTCTGGCCGGGGGCAATGCAAATAAAGGCAATGTAAGAGAGACGTTTTTCCTTAATCAGGCACGAATTTTCCACGAAGTAGTCGCATCACCAATTGCCGATTTTCAGATTGATGATTTAACTTTTGAAATTGGCGGAAAGAATAAAACCCAAAAACAAATTCAGGAAGTCAGGAATGCTTTTGTCCTTAAAGATGATATTGAAATCGGTCATATGAATACCATTCCACTTTGGCATTTCGGGTTGATGTACTGATGAAGGTGTGGCATCGAATGCTGGTTTTTAGTAAATGAACTTGTGTAGGTATAGTAAAAAGAGTTCAAGCGAGGAACGATTTTTGCGCCTTAGGAACAGGCAAAATTGAACTATTTTTAAAGAAAACTTATGCTGACGGACATACATCCCAAATTGCCGATGCAAGATAAATCAGTGACAAGGGATTTTTACCTGAATAAATTAGGTTTTAAGGAGTTTGGCAATGCTGATTATGACGGTTACCTGATGCTCGAAAAAGACAGTATCCGGATCCATTTTTTTGAATTCAAACAACTTGACCCTAAAGAAAATTACGGGCAGGTTTATATCCGGACGAACGATATTGAGGGTTTCTACCAGTCATTGCTGGACAATAAAGTAAGTATACACCCCAACGGCCCATTGCAGGCAAAACCCTGGGGGCAAAAGGAGTTTTCCCTGGTTGATCCGGATAACAACCTGCTGACTTTCGGGCAGAACCTGTAAACCCTATTGAAAGACCGGTCACAGAAAACTAACTTTGATAAGGAAAATCCTGAAAGTGGAATAGCAGCAACCATTCCCATTTTCGGTTTGCCTTAAAGGTCTTCAGGAATTTAAAAAATTAGGTAAACAATTAAATTGACACCAATGGCAGAAATAAAAACCAAACAAACCAGTGCGGATGTCGATGAATTTATCAACACGTTTGCGGACACCGAACAGAAGAAAAAAGACAGCTTTGAGCTGCTCAAATTAATGCAGGATTTCACGGGGTATCCACCCAAAATGTGGGGCCCCAGTATCATCGGTTTTGGAAGCTATCATTACAAATCCGACAGAAGCCGCCAGGAAGGCGATTGGCTGCTGGTCGGGTTCTCACCGAGAAAATCAGCTATTTCCCTGTATATATATTCAGGCTGTCCAGGGCAGGATGAGTTATTGAAAGAATTGGGAAAATTTAAAATGGGAAAAGCCTGTATTTATGTCAAAAAACTTTCGGATATCAACCAGGAGACACTCAAAAAGATGATGAGATCGACCATTGACTTTCTGCAATCAAAATACGGAAGAACTTAAAACAACGGGTTATGAAACTGATCATAAAGGCAGCCATACAAATTCAAAAGCCGGTGGAAACAGTTTTTGAAGGGATCGTAAATCCGGAAAAGATGACGCAGTACTTTATTGCTGAAAGTACGGGGCGGCTTGAAGAAGGTAAAGAGATTATCTGGAAATGGCCGGAATTCCCGGATTACGGATGCCCGGTAAATAATATAAAGTTGGTACACAACCGTTCTGTCTCTTTTGTGTGGGACAACGACACAACCGTTGAAATTGATCTGGAAGAGCAGGCTGATAAATCCGTAGTAGTGCGGCTTTCCGAAGGAGAAAAAGAGGTGAATGAAGCCGGCCTGAAATGGTACGGTGGTAATAGCGAAGGCTGGGCAAACTTTCTTGCTTCTATGAAAGCATACCTGGAATATGGTATCAACCTGCGTACAGGGGCTTTTGAGTTTATGCGGAAAAAGCAATAATACGAATAGCCGGTTCAGCTCTTAATCAGCGGCCCCAGAGTTGGGGTCTCTCCGGGGTCATCAAGTGATTTGAAGCGATACGCAACCATCGTGTCGCTTTTTTTGAGAAAGAAACTGCCGGAACAATTGACAGGATGAAGTCGTAGATTTGGGTTATGAATATTTTGATAATTGAAGACGACAAAACATTAAATCAGAATATCAGTGAAGCATTACAGGCGGAAGCGATGAATGTTACCTCACTGTACGATGGACTACTGGCGGAGCGGACACTGCAACGAACCAGCTTTGATTGCGTGGTAATGGACGTCAACCTGCCCGGCAGGAACGGCTTTGATCTGTGTAAGGACTTTCGCCAATATAACACGATCACCCCGGTAATTATGCTCACCGCTTTCGGAGAATTGAACGACAAGGTGCAGGGGTTCAATTGCGGGGCAGACGATTACCTGACCAAGCCTTTTTATATACGGGAACTGCTGCTGCGGATCAATGCGCTCATAAAAAGAGCAAACACGGCCGGTAATCAAAACCCCAGCATTATAGCAGACGATATCGTTATTGATAGCAAAACGAAAAATGTCACCCGCCAGGGGCAGGCTATTTCACTGACGCCAAGAGAATACCAGGTGTTGGTAAAACTGATAGAAAAAAAAGGAGAGCTGGTCCCCAAAAAAGACCTGATAAAGGAAATATGGGGCAATGTCCTGGAAGCCAATACGAACACCATTGAAGTATATATTAACTTCCTGCGTAATAAAATTGATAAGCCCTTTGGCAAACAAAATATCAAAACCAAAGTGGGTTACGGGTATTATTTTGAATGATGCAGGGGCTGTTTTCAAAAATGATCAAAGCACCATGATCACTCCAAAATAAAAGCTCATACCCTATAACTTACATCTCCCGACGTGAATATCAGGAATAAAATAATAGTTTATTTTTCACTAGCTACACTTGTTATCTGCGGAATAACATTTGCGCTGATATACTTTTTATATTACGAAAACAGGGAGGAAGAGTTCCAGATGCGGCAAAAAAAGAAAATTATAACCACGCTGAATTTTTTGTCGCAAATAAGGGAAACGGACAACAAACTGGTGGAGAATATAGACCTGCTCACCGTTCATGATCTGTATGATGAAAAACTCCTGCTCTTCAACAGCAGTAAAGAATTGATCTATTCCAGCCTGGACGACATACCCGTTCATTTTTCCCTGGAAATCTTATCCCGGTTGACGCCTGAAAACAAATGGGTCGAGACCAAAGACGGACTGTATGATGTGATTGGTACTTATGTGGAATCCAACGGAAAAACTTTTTACGGTATAAGCAAAGCCTACGATACATTTGGTTATGCCAAACTCAGGTATCTTGAATATATCCTGGCAGCATCCTTTATCAGCATTTCAATCATTGTAATTATAATTTCGTTCTACCTTTCAAAAAAAATTACAGCCCCGCTTTCTACCGTTACCAAAAAGGTGATCGCATACAATTTTGAAGAGGATTACAAGCCCATTGAAGTATCAGGCTCCAAAGACGAAGTCACACTGTTGGCCCTTCAGTTCAATAAGCTGATGAAACGGATGAATGAAGCCTTTGCTTTTCAGAAACACGCGGTTCACCACATTTCACATGAACTGAAAACACCCATCAGCATCCTGGTTTCCAACTTTGAAAAAATTGAGCGTGAAACGGATCCCGGGAAAATTAAGACCCTCATCAAATACCAGAAAGAGGATACCAGGAATTTGAGTGAGATCATCAATGCCCTGCTCGAGATAGCCAGGACGGAAACAGGGAATGTCTTAAAGCAGGATAAATTCCGTATAGACGAACTGATATTTGATGTAGCCGAAGAACTGAAAAACATTTATCCGGACTTTCAGTTCGTAATAACATACGGCGCCCAGACAAAGGATGAAGACCAGCTCACCGTTACGGCAAATGCCCGTTTGATAAAGTCTGCATTGATGAACCTGATGCAGAACTGCATTTTATACAGCAATGATAACAAAGCCGGTATTACGATCGCGGCCGGTAGTCGGCCTGGCGAAATTATATTTGAGAACAACGGGAACCCGATCTCCGAAAACGAAACCCAGTACCTTTTTCAACACTTTTTCAGGGGGGAGAACAGCCAGGGCAAACGGGGCTTTGGCCTCGGACTGGTACTGGTACACAGGATCATCAGCCTGCACGGCGGAACAATTTCGTATCATTCCGAAAATAAAGAGTCCAATACCTTTATTGTAAGGCTTCCGTTTTGATCATTTCCGGGCTGGAAGATGGTGGCAGCCGTTCAATGCCCGATTCCGGGCCTTCGTTCCCTTTAAGCAAAAATTTATCCGGTTTAAGCCTTTTTTAAGGCCTTTCTGAAAACCTTTGTGCCTCGTAAAGAAGCTGGTTTAATGAATTTCAGAACGGTCTGTTATGGTATCTTATCCTTTATTTCCTGTTCTGCAGCGGCGCAGGACACGCTTAATATAAACATTCGACAGGCTGACAGCCTGTTCCTGACAAATAATGCCAGCCTGCTGGCTTCTTCAATGAACATTGAAGCGCAAAAAGCGCAGATCATCCAGGCAAAAGCCTACCCCAATCCGGTTTTCACGGCAGATATAAATGTATATGACCCCGAAAACCAAAAAGCCCTGCACATCGGGCAAACAGGGCAAAAAGCATTCCAGTTGGAGCAACTCATCCTGCTGGGTGGAAAGCGAAAGTCAGAAATTGAAATAGCAAAATCCAATGCCAAAATCGCCGAACTTGAGTTTCAGCAGTTACTACGACAGTTAAAATTCCGCCTCCACAGCGATCTGTTTGCCATTGGTCAGCAGCAGGTTTTATTACAACGGTATAACAATCAGTTGGATCTGCTCAACACCCTGCTTTCCGCCTATGAAACGCAGGCGACAAAAGGTAATGTACCGCTTAAAGATGTGGTACGCCTGAAAGGCGCCTACTTAAAGCTGAATAACGAACGTGCCGCATTGCTCAAAGAATATTTTGAAACACAAAGCTCCCTGCAAACGCTTTTGCAAACGTCAGCCGCTATACAATTTCAGTTTACCGAAACGGATATTGAGAAATATGTTCAACTGAAATCAATGGAGGAGATAAAGGCGGAGGCAATGCAAAGCCGGCCCGAATTGCAGATCGGACTGACCAATAAAATACTCGCCGGGCAATACCTGGAATTCCAAAAACGCCTGGCGGTGCCCGATATCAGCTTATTTACCGCCTACGACCAGCGGAGCGGGGCATTCAATAACCAGGTTAATGCCGGCTTTTCTATCCCGCTTCCGCTTTGGAACAGGAACCAGGGCAATATCAGGGCCTCTCAGTTCAGGATCAGGGAAGCCGACTACGGCCTGCAGGCAATACAGGCTGAAATGATGAGCGATATTCAGAACGCCTATGCGCTCTATATGCAAACCGTTTCAGAATATCAGAAAGCGATCGCTCTTTACAATGAAGATTTTGAGATCACGGTAAAGGGTATGACCGACAATTTCCAGAAACGCAATGTAAGCATCGTGGAGTTTATCGACTTTTTTGAAGCGTATAACGAAACGCTGAACGAACTGACACGCATCAAAACACAGTTGGTTATTTCTGCAGAGCAATTAAATCTGCTGACCGGGAAGGACATTTATTAGTGATAAGATTTAAGGTTTTACTATGATTGATACGTTATGAGTTATACAATGAAAAATATCATACTGTCCGCTTCGGTTTCGATATTACTGTTATCAGGCTGCAGGCAAAAAAAGATGGAGGAAAATGCCACTGCTTTTTCCATGAGTGATACCATGCTGGCAAAATGCGGGTTTTACAAAGCGGCCAATGAAGAGGTTAAGAACGAAATACGCCTGTTTGGTAAACTGGAAGCCGATAATAACAAAACAGCGCAGGTTTTTTCAGTTGTCGGAGGCCTTGTCACATCTATAAAAGTAGGGCTTGGCGACTATGTAAAGCAGGGACAGGTATTGGCAACGATCCAGAGCAGTGAGGTTGCCAGGTATGAACAGGAACGTTTGGACGCTTTGAGCGAAGTCGCCATAGCCGAAAAAAAACTGCAGGTAGAACAGGAGCTTTTTGCAGGAAAATTAAATGCCGAAAAGGATGTGAAGGTAGCAGAAGCCGAGATGGAAAAGGCAAAAGCCAATCTTGCCAAGATAAAGGAAATCTATAACATCTATAAATTCAAAAAAGGCTCTGTATTCCCTGTAGCAGCACCCATCAGCGGCTTTGTAATTACCAAAAAAATAAACGTGAATGAACTGCTCCGGCCCGATGAAGACGAACCCTTGTTTTCCATTGCCAACACCAATGAGATATGGGCGGTTGCTTATGTAAATGAGAGCAATATTTCGCAGGTAAAAGAAAATTACGATGTAACCGTAAACACACTGGCCTTTCCCGAAAACCCCTATAAAGGGAAAATAGATAAAATCTACAACGTGATTGACGCCAATACCAAGTCAATGAAATTCCGGGTGCGTATTGCCAACCACGACTTTAAGCTCAAGCCAGATATGAACTGCACCGTCAGCGTTCGTTATTCGGAGAACAAAGAAATGATTGCCGTGCCTTCCTCCGCCGTCATTTTCGACAAGAACAAATACTGGGTGATGATATTCAAAGACCGGAACAATATTGAAACGCGGCAGGTAACTATCTATCGTCAGCTTGGCGAAACAACGTATATACAATCAGGATTAGCCGAAGGTGAAAACGTTATTTCTCAAAACGGGCTTTTAATATACGATGCCATTAACGACTGATTAAATGAATGCTTTCATCAAAAATATCATCTCCTTTTCCCTCAAAAACAAATTCTTCACTTTTTTCTGGGTAGGAATAATTGTTATTGCAGGTGTTTTCAGCTTTATTAAGATCCCGATTGAAGCCTTCCCCGATGTCACCAACACTCAAATCATTATTGTGACCGAGTGGAACGGGAGGAGCGCCGAAGAAGTGGAGCGTTTTGTTACCACGCCGGTGGAAATCGCTATGAACAGCGTGCAGCGGAAAACCAATGTGCGGAGCATCACCATGTTTGGGCTGTCGGTCATCAAAATCATTTTTGAAGATGATGTGGAAGATTTTTTTGCAAGGCAGCAGGTCAATAACCAATTGCGAAATGTGTCTTTGCCCGACGGCGTGGAACCCGATGTGCAGCCGCCTTATGGCCCTACCGGCGAAATATTCCGCTATGTATTGAAAAGCGAACAAAGAGACACAAGAGATTTACTTACTATTCAAAACTGGACTATCGACAGGGAACTCAGGCGGGTGCCCGGTGTTGCGGATGTAGTTGCTTTTGGTGGACAGGAAAAGATCTATGAAATATCCGTTGACCCGGTAAAGCTGCAACAATACGATTTAACGCCTTTGGAGCTCTACGAGGCCGTCAGCAAATCCAACCTGAATGTGGGCGGCGACGTGATTGAAAAAAACGGGCAGGCTTATGTGGTGCGGGGCATCGGGCTGCTGGACAGTCAGCGGGATATTGAAAATACCATAGTGGATATTTTTAACGGGAACCCCCTGCTGGTAAAAGATGTAGCCCTCGTACACGAAGCAAGCGCCCCGCGGGTAGGACAGGTAGGTCTGAACGATAATGATGATGTGGTGGAAGGAATTATCGTAATGCGTAAGGGCGAAAACCCCGGCGAAGTACTGGCAAGGGTAAAAGAAAAAATCAGTGAGCTTAATACAGGCATTTTGCCCGGCGATGTAAAAATGGAAACCTTTTACGACCGGGATAACTTAATGGACTATTGTACCAGAACCGTCATGCACAACCTGCTGGAAGGTATCATCCTGGTCACGGTCATCGTGTTCGTATTTATGGCAGACTGGCGTACAACGGTCATCGTAGCCGTTGTCATCCCGCTTTCGTTATTGTTTTCTTTTTTGATGCTGAAACTGAAAGGAATGAGCGCCAACCTGCTTTCCCTGGGCGCTATTGATTTCGGGATCATCATTGACGGAGCGGTGGTAATGGTGGAAGGTATTTTTGTTGCACTTGACCATAAAGCCCATAAAACGGGTATGGAACGATTCAACAAACTGGCCAAACTGGGACTGATAAAAACTACCGGTATCCAGATGGGCAAGGCCATTTTCTTTTCAAAGCTCATTATTATTTCAGCGCTGCTGCCTATTTTTTCCTTTGAAAAAGTGGAAGGAAAAATGTTCTCTCCCCTGGCCTGGACACTCGGTTTTGCCCTGCTCGGGGCCCTGATTTTCACGCTTACCTTAGTGCCTGTCCTGTGTTCATTGTTGCTGAGGAAAAATGTAAGAGAGAAAGAGAATCTCTTTACCCGTTTTGTAAATAAATCCGTAGCAGGGGGATTTAACTGGACATTCGCCCATAAAAAACTGACGCTGTTCATTGCAGGAGCCTGTTTTGCACTTACCATTTTTTCTACCCGCTGGCTGGGAACAGAGTTTCTGCCGCAGTTGAACGAAGGCGCTTTGTGGGTGGAAGCCAAAATGCCTATGAGCTACTCCCTGCCTAAAACAGTTGAAATGGTCAGTGTTTTGCGGCAGGAGCTGATGAAATTCCCTGAAGTGAACGGGGTGCTTTCGCAGACAGGCAGAAGCAATGACGGTACTGATCCGAGCGGTTTTTATTATGTGCAGATGCAGGTAAATCTCAAGCCTAAAGAGGAATGGAAACGCAGGATCTCTCTGGACGGGCTGGTGGAAGAAATGGATAAACAACTGAAAAACTACCAGGGAATCAATTACAATTATTCGCAGCCCATAATTGATAATGTGGCGGAAGCGGTGGCAGGGATGAATGCTTCCAATGCCGTAAAAATTTATGGCGATGATTTGAATAAACTGGATGAATACGCCAACCAGGTGATAACACAGATACAAAATGTGCCGGGCATTAAAGATGCGGGCATTTTACGGAATATCGGGCAGCCGGAAATAAGCATATTGCTGGACGAAGAAAAAATGGCGATATACGGTATCACCAAAGCAGAGACGCAGGCCGTAATTGAAATGGCCATTGGCGGAAAAACAGCCACGCAGAAATACGAAGGTGAACGCAGGTTCGACATTCGCATCCGCTACGATAAGGATTACCGTAAAAATGAAGAAGACATCCTGATGCTGATGATACCCACCATAACCGGGGGCAGGGTGCCGTTAAAGGAAATCGCAACCATCAAACAAATCACGGGACCGGCTTTTATTTACCGTGACAACACCAAACGGTTTATCGGCGTAAAGTTTTCTGTTCGGGAACGGGACCTGGGCAGCACCATTGCTGAAGCGCAAAGGAATGTAAATCAAAACATCAAATTAGCCCACGGCTACTCAATGGGCTGGACAGGTGAATTTGAGAACCAGGTACGGGCAAGCGAACGCTTATCGCAGGTAGTTCCTATAAGCCTGGCCCTGATATTCGTTTTGCTGTTCATCATGTTCAACAATGCGAAGGACGCGGCTTATGTATTGATCAATGTTCCCTTTGCCCTGATCGGCGGCATACTGGCTTTGCACATCACGGGTATCAACTTCGGTATTTCAGCCGGCGTCGGGTTTATCGCATTGTTTGGTATATGTGTTCAAAACGGGGTAATTCTTATCTCAGAATTTCATAAACAGGCAAAGGAGTTAAAAAGCCTCCATCAGGCCATTATCAACGCGGTAAAAATAAGGACGCGGCCGGTGGTAATGACTGCCCTGATGGCGGCTATAGGATTGCTCCCGGCAGCAGTCAGCACGGGAATTGGTTCCGAAAGCCAGAAGCCACTGGCCGTTGTCATCATTGGCGGGTTGGTAACAGCTACTATATTTACTTTGCTTGTTTTCCCGATCGTTTATCACAAGGCGCTGCACCTGCGTGAAACAAAAAGGACTGAAAAATTATCGAAACAATAAGAGGTAGCACCAGCCGGGAATCAGCCCGGGTAAACGTAAAAAGCCGGTTCAGTGATTTTGAACCGGCTCTTTATATCTGATGCGCCTTTAGGATAAGTTGAGGATTTCAACTGCTCCCCGGACGATGAAATAATCAGTGTGCAGCCGCCTTATCTACCTTCACATTTTTCTGCCAGAAGAAGAAAATAATGAACAGTACAACAAGTATGGCCGGGAAAGAGACCATCTTGGAAAGCGTGGCCTGACCGGCAGCCAATTCAAGCGCCGGACCTGTAAGTCCTTCCGCGGCTTTGGCGGCCATATCTGAATCGATCCAGTTGCCTATGATCGGCTGAAAGATAGCGGTAGAGAACATTCCTATACCACCTACAATAGACATCCCCAACGCTCCGCTCAGAGGTACCCTTGTAGCAATGGCGCCCACCATGGTCGGCCAGAAGAAACATACGCCTATCGCAAAGAATATAGCGGCTACATATGCCATAGGACCTGTAACCGTGCTGAACAGGTAAATGCCTATTAATGTGAAAACAGCGCCACCCAATAAAACCCCGGTTTGTCCAAGCGCATGTGTAATGGGGCCACCAAAGAACCTGCCGACAGCCATTAAACCGGTAACCAGCGCAAGTATCAGCATTGGTTTTGCTCCGCTGTTACTCATGATCAGTCCTACCCATTGTTGCGGGCCAAATTCTGAAATCGCGGTAAGCGCCATGCAAACGAAAATGAATATATAAGTTGGAGACAGCATAGCCTTGAAATTCTTGGCTACGGAAGTTACACCTGCCACATGCGGTTTCGGGAAAGCCTTTCCATAAAACAGGATGGCATATATTACGGTTGGTATCATGGTCACCCACATCTGTGCCTCCCAGCCAAGATTGAGATTATTCTTCCCCATTACTTCAGAGATCAGGCTTCCCAACACAATACCGCCGGGGAACCACATATGGAAGCGGTTGAGCATTTTGTTTACCTTGTCACGGGAGTACATGTCTGCTATCATCGGGTTACAGGCGGCTTCCGTACACCCATTACCAAACCCGATAAATAACGTAGAAATAAGCAGGGTGGCATACCCTCCCGCAAAGATGGTACTTAAAATACCGATCGTGTGCGTAATAAAAGCGATCTGCATGATCCTTTTGGGGCCGACTGCATAATAAAACAGTCCACCCAGGATCATTGAAATGGGAAACCCGAGGAAAAACATCTGGTTGATAAAGCCCAACTGTGTTGCGCTAAGACCAAATTCTGTTCCGAGTTCAGCTAAAATACCTGCCCTTATACTAAAGGTAAAGGCAGTCGTGATCAGGGCAAAGCAACTTCCGTTAAAGAGAGCGCTTCTGTTAATGTTCTCGTTCATTTAAATTACAGTTTTGTAAAGGTTTTAGAAATGCACTTTTGAGTCGATTTATACAAACTGGAAATATAAATAAAAAAATCGTTTTACCAACAACAAAATACAATGACGCAGCGCATGTGATACAGGACAGTACAGGTCAGTACCCTCCTTCTTAGTTGAGTTCACCGGGAGGGGTATTTGTGCGTTGGCTTTACCGGTATTGCCTATAGTATTCTGCCATCCTTCATATGCAATACCCGGTCGCTCATTTTTGCCAGTTCTTCGTTATGGGTTACTATCAGGAAGGTTTGCTGCAGCTCCCCGCGAAGCCTGACAAATAACCGGTGCAGGTCGTGCGCATTGGCGGAGTCAAGGTTGCCGGTAGGTTCATCGGCAAAAACAATATCGGGGTTGTTAATGAGGGCCCGGGCTACCGCCACACGCTGCTGCTCGCCACCGGATAAAGCGCCCGGTTTATTTTCCATCCGGTCTTCAAGCCCCAGTATTTTCAACAGCTTTTTAGCATGCTCTTCGGTTTCTCTTTTCTTCCGGCCTGCCAGCCAGGCGGGGATACTCACATTTTCCAGCGCGGTAAACTCCGGAAGCAGGTGATGGAACTGGAAAACAAAGCCCATATGTTTGTTGCGGAAGTTCGCCAGCTTTTTTCCTCCCAGGTTGTCTATTCGCTGGTCTCTCAGGAACACGGTTCCCTCGTCGGGGTGGTCCAGTGTGCCGATAATATGCAGCAGGGTGCTCTTGCCTGCCCCTGAGGAGCCCACTATGCTTACAATTTCTCCCTGTTGTATATCGATGCTAACTCCCTTCAGGACCTGCAGATGCTCGTATGACTTGGTAATATTTTTAGCTGACAGCATATTGAAAATTGGTATGGGCTGGCAAATTAATCAATTAAACGGCACCGCCCGAATATACAATAAATGAAGGCTCCCCCCGTTCAAATTCACAGGTGGTAATAAGTGAATTTGGAAATTACATTCTAAACTTTACTTTTGCGAAAAATTTGGAGGTTTCCACTACGATGGTTCCCGCTTAATTTTTTGATTTTTAAACATCGATAAAAAATAATAAATGTTCTGGACACTCGAACTGGCATCCTACCTGGAAGATGCACCATGGCCGGCAACAAAGGATGAACTCATTGATTACTGTATCCGTAGCGGTGCTCCTATTGAAGTGATAGAAAACCTGCAGGAACTGGAAGATGAGGGGGAAATTTATGAGGGTATAGACGATATATGGCCAGACTATCCCTCCCAGGAGGATTTCTTCTTTAATGAAGATGAGTATTAAAAAAATCAGACCGCCTTTCGGGCGGTTTTTTATTTTCGGGGATTGGCTTAAGTAAACGCATTATGGTACCAGGGTTACAGAAACAGTTTTATTTTTTGTCGGGCCGCTATTCGGACGACGATGCGTTGATCGCTGCCTGCTGGAACGAAATAGATAATGCCTATGGTAGTAAAAAACGATACTATCATAATCTTTCCCACATTAATAGTATGATCGCTGAACTGGAAAAGGCAAAATCCTCCCTTGAAAACCCGGATGCGATCCTTTTCTCCATATTTTACCATGATATCGTCTATAAGGTCAGCCGGAAGGATAATGAATTTAAAAGTGCGTTATTGGCCGGGCAAAGGCTTAGGCAAATGAACGTTCCGGAACAAACGGTAAGCCGGTGTTTCGCCCATATTACAGCGACAGCCTCTCATAGTAAAAGTGAGGACCCGGATACTAATTATTTCACGGACGCCGACCTCTCAATACTCGGCAAACCACTGCCTGAGTATGAACTTTACTGCAGGAACATCCGGAAAGAATACGCCCTGTTTCCGTGGTTTTTATACAAAAAAGGAAGGAAAAAAGTGGTCGAGCACTTTCTGCAGATGCCGGAGATATTTAAAACCCCTGATTTCCGGGAAGAGTATGAAGCCGCTGCAAGAGAAAACCTCCGCCGGGAATTGCATCAACTGGACAGGTAAGCTGATTGTTGTAAATTTGCAGGTATGCAGGAAGGGAATGATAAATATGCGGAAGGGATTTTGATCAGCCACCAGGTGCAGCCTACGGCCATGCGGATACTGGTGCTTGAATTCCTGTTGAAGCAGAAATCTGCGGTTTCTCTCAGTGCGGTAGAAAACAGCTTTGCACAGTCAGACAGGGTCACGATTTACCGCACTTTAAAAACCTTCCAGAAAAACGGGTTGATCCATAGTGTGCAGGATGGGGCGGTAACAAAATATGCCCTCTGCAATGATAATTGTGATGCCGGAACCCACCAGGACACCCATCTCCATTTTTATTGCACCCGGTGTAAAGAAACGGTTTGTCTCCCCTCCGTAAAGATCCCGGGCGTTACATTACCGGACAACTATATCGCTTCTGAACTCAGCCTTGTAGCCAGGGGAGTGTGTGAACAATGTTCACAAAATGCATAAAAAAGAAGCACCAAGTTTAACCCATTTTTCTGCTCTCACAGTTCAATTTGCTTAACCCGATGCTTCCGTGGATCGCTTTCATCTTCTGATGAACTTCCGCGTTCCAAATCTGCTCAAACACTGTTTCCAGTAATCCGGCAGTTATTTTGTTCTTTAAAGATACTCTTTAATACCCGTTTTCCCAATTTTTTTTCGGGTTACTATGCACAAGATCTGCACCTTTTTCTGCACCGACAATCGACTGTTATGCAGGATTTAATCGCACTTATGCACAAAAAGCCTGTCAGGAACGCATATTCTCGTATTGCAACGGAATGCCCAGCCCCCACCCTTTGGATGCCTGTATGACCGCCTGAAGATCGTCAATTTTTTTACCGGTTACCCTCACCAGGTTATCATTGATGGATGCCTGCACCTTTAACCCCGAATCTTTAATATGTTTTACTACCTTCTTGGCTTCGTCCTGCCCCAGCCCGTTTCTCACGATCACCTCTTTTTTCCATACCTTACCGCTTTGCACCCCCTGTTTGGAGGTATCAAAAGCCTCCGGAGCAATACCCTGTTTATGGGCACGGTTGATCAATACATCTATCAATTGCCCCATCTGCATCTCCCCGTCTGTCTCGATATTGATCCGGAAGTCTTTTTTATTGAGGTCAATTACCACATGGGAGTCCTTAAAATCAAACCGGTTGGTGATTTCCTTTTTGGTAACATTCACGGCATTGTCCAACGCCTGTGCATCCACCTTACTTACAATATCAAATGAAGGCATATTTAATGTATTTAAAACAAAGGTATCAAAGCTACGCAAAACCATTCCCATATTTTACCCGGGATTCCCGTGAAAACGGACTTGTCAATGTCATTTTTTACAAAAAAGCCGGGAGAGGGGGTTACCCCGGTCGAAAGCTGTTTAAAAAAGACATATATATCGTGGATCAAATATCCGTACTTTTACCGGTGGTTTTTACGCAACATAACCTGCTTTGATTTAATTTTAGCAGTGGCCTATTAAAATGTAGCTATGAAAGTTGTTTCCGGACACCGTACCTTATCAACACACCGACGTTGCCTGGCCGGGCTAAAGCAAACAACGATGAAACAGCTTTTCCGCATACTGTTTATCCTGTTGTCCGCAGGTACCATACATACAACCGCCTCAGGGCAGGCCATTTGCGGGTTTGATGATAACTACCGCTTTTTTCGGCAGGCTTTTCCCGAAGCGCAGAAAATACAGCAGGAAACAGAAAAAAGATTGTCGCAGTGGCAGCAATCAAAAATGATCCATCCGCAAAAACAACCCCGGATTTACCAGATACCGGTAGTGGTACACGTATTACATACGGGCGACACCATCGGCTCCAGGTACAACCCGGAAGACAGCAGGATCATAGCTGCCATCAATTACCTGAATGATATTTTTTCCGGTGCGCACAGCTCGCTGACGCCTGCCGGTGAGGATGCCGCGGGAGATATCGGGATACGGTTTGTATTTGCCAAAAGAGACCCGGAATGTAATCCTACAAATGGTATTCACCGGGTAAATATGAAGGAGAATACCAACTACCTGACACAGGGCGCCCTGAACCAGGATATTGACTATGATATGGCCCTTAAGACACCCATTTCCTGGGACGTAAGCCGCTACTACAACATTTATGTGGTAAATAAGATCAATGGAAACGATGGCAGCGCGGGGCAATATGTTGCCGGCTTTGCCTACTTCCCGGTAAACAGTATGCTGGATGGAACAGTGATACTCGCTTCGGCGATGAGAGCAGGCTCCAAAACGCTGGTACATGAAATCGGGCATGCTTTCAATCTCTATCATCCCTTTGAAGGATCTGCTGACGCAGATTGGTGCCCCCTGGGCGACGGCGATTATGTGGACGATACAGACCCAATATCCATGAATGCTATAGGGGGACTCATCAACTTTGAATGCAGGACCGGCGCCAACCCCTGTAACGATAACCGGCCTTATTCTATCCGCACAGAGCATAACTTTATGAATTATACCTCCTGTTATACGCTCTTCACCCCGGGACAAAAAGACCGTATGAATGCCTGCTTACTGTTGAGTGAACGGGCCTCCCTGGTAACATCTACCGCACTGCTGCCTACTTACGATGGAAACGGCCAGGCTTGCGATCCTAAAATCAACTTTGAGACCGATGAAGTGAGGTTACCGGAATTGCAGATGCAACAGTCCGGATGCCGGGAATTCAAAGATTTCACGTTTTATTTTACTATTGGCAACAGTCCTTCCGTCAATACTACAGTAGCGCTTTCGGTCGACCCTTCATCCGCGGCCGGCGAGCAGACCGACTTCGATTTTATAGGAGGTAAAAACATAGAGTTTCCCGCAGGAATCCTGCAAAAAAGACCTTTTACAATAAGGGTATATGATGTAGGGCAGCGGGAGGCGGCAAAGAAGCTGGTGCTGAATTTTACGGTAAATAATCACGGGGGTAATGCGGGTAAAGGTACTGCTATTCCAAGAATGAACATATGGTTGAGACCCAATAATGAAATGCCGGTCGTTCAGGAATCCCCGTTTTTCGCAGCGCTTGGAAACGGGAACAGGTATATTGATGACGCCTATGCCTTCAATGCCTCACTCCGGCACCAGAAGTCAGTGATCCAGTACAACAGGGAAGAATTGCTGGGAGCGGGTTTGAAACCGGGGAATATTGTCGCCATGAGTTTTTTCCTGGTCAAAAACAGCCGGCGCCCTTTCAAAGATATAAGGATAAAGCTAAAACATTCCACGGCCCAGGCATTGATAAAAGACGGCGATATCATGGCTTCAGGCGCCGCGCAGGAAGTCTTGTCCATGGCTTCCTACACCACCACAGACGGCTGGAATACCTTTACATTCAATACTCCTTTTAACTGGAACGGAACGGATAATATTTGCGCTGAATTATGTTTCGACAACGGATCGGAAGACGACACGGAAGCGAATGACTTTATGCTGGTGTATTCAGACGGAAGCAGCGCCGAATTAAGTAATATGCTTACGTCCACCCTGAGTTGCACCGCGCCGCTTCATTCCTTTTCCAGCTATTCCGATGGTATTAAACCCTCGATAAGGTTTACACAAATAACGGACGGCAACCCGGTAGCTTCTACCCGGATAACAAGCGAAGCCAAATACCTGGGACCTTATGCTGAAGTTTATTTTTACGATAACTCCTCTCCGCAGAGAATCATTGCCGCCATTAAAAATCTTACAGACCAGGACTATGGTTGTACAAGCATAGAAATTGACAGGGAAGGTGTCCGCGCCTTTCCCTTGTGGAACTTCAACCCTGCTGAATTCATAATGGAAAAAACATTCCGCGTAGTTCCCCAGTACCCTGCTGCCAACGGGCGATATGAAATAAGCCTGTATTATACCGCTAAAGAAAAAGAAGGGTATGAGCAACTTACCGGGAATGATTGGCAACATGTGCAATTAATGAGAACCAACGGTGTGGCGGTGAGCGCCATCAACCTGATCAATCAACAACGGCCCAATACGGAATTTAAAACCGGGGTGCTTCGTGATGCCTTCGGTAATGACTATGTTATCAAAGCGACCATTGATGCCGGGTTGGGCAATCTTTCCGGCTTTTCTGCCGGAATTGTAACCGCCACTTTACCATTGAACTGGATTGATTTTACCGCCACAGACAAAAACGGATATGTCGCCCTGTCCTGGACGACAGAAAATGAGTCCAATACCAGTCATTTTGAAGTAGAATACAGTACGGACGGAACGGTATTCCATATGCTGGGGAGGGTAGCTTCGACCAATATCCCGGGGATAAACGAATACAGTTTTGACCATATGGATCCGGCGGAGGCAGGAACCATCTTTTACCGTATCCGGCAGGTGGACATTGATCAACGGTCTTCTTACAGTAAAACGATCCGGTTGCAAGTGACGGGTTCCTCTGGCAAGCCGGTGGTATTCCCCGTTCCTGCAAGGGGTATGCTGACCATTGATCTCAAAAAGCAATTGAATGATGTTACTATCCGGATATTAGCCAGCGACTCCAGGCCGGTATATACCGAAAGGCTTCCTCCGGCGGTTGCAAAGCACCCTATCGATATTTCGCGTCTGCCTGCCGGCGCTTATTTAATCCAGGTAATTTCGCCGGAACACAACCACACATTAAGATTTATTAAATATTAACATCTAATCTCAGAAAATTACAAGAGTACATATATAATAATTTCGCCTTACCCGGATTATTTGACGGAAAAAAATTCTTTAAATCGGCTTATTAGTATTACCTTTGCGCCCAAATTAGCAGAATAATAAATATTGGATGTTTTTAAAAAAATTGAGATGTCATTAGTATCTGAAAAAAAATCAACAATCTTTTCTGAATTTGGTGGAAACGCAGCCAACACCGGATCAATTGAAGCGCAGATCGCTTTATTAACTGAACGTATTGCCCATATTTCCAAACACCTGAAGCAAAATAAGAAAGATTTTTCTTCTAACAGGGGACTGTTACAATTGGTTGGAGAGAGAAAAAGTTTGCTTACCTATTTAAGCAAGCATAACCTGCAAGGGTATCGTGCGTTGATCGAAAAACTCGGAATCAGAAAGTAATTTCTTAAGTATAGTCTTAATATTCCCAACCATAGTTGGGAATATTGATTTACAGACTTTGTTGTAATCATATTTTATACCACAATAAGAGTATAAGAATTTTCCTGCCCGCTTATTTGCTTATACCTTATTCACTTCAATTAATTTTTTATGCTTTCTCAACCATTGCAAGTATCATTTGATCTTGGTAACAACCGGATCGTTACAATAGAAACCGGCAAACTCGCCCGTCAGGCAGACGGTTCCGTTACCGTACGCCAGGGAAACTGTATTATTATGGCAACCGTTGTTGCCAACAAAGAACCCAAACCGGGTCAGGAATTTTTCCCGCTCAGTGTAGACTATATGGAGAAATTCTCTTCCGCGGGTCGTATTCCCGGTTCATTCTTCAAACGCGAAGGCAGACTCAGCGACTACGAAGTGCTGATAAGCCGTTTGGTAGACCGTGCGCTTCGTCCCTTATTCCCGGAAGATTATTTCTGTGAGGTTCAGGTAATTATATCGCTTATTTCAAGTGATGCTGAAATAATGCCCGATGCGTTGGCCTGCCTGGCCGCTTCTGCAGCCCTGGCAGTTTCTGACGTTCCTATTAAGGAAATCATTTCTGAAGTAAGGGTGGCAAGGGTAGACGGAAACTTTGTTGTAAACCCTTCCCGCACCGAACTGGGAAATGCAGATATGGACTTCATTATCGGCGCTACCGAAAAGAACCTGATGATGGTGGAAGGTGAGTCGAAAGAATGCAGAGAAGAAGACCTGGTGCAGGCACTGGGCATCGCTCACGAGGCTATCAAAGTGCAGATAAAAGCACAACAGGAACTCAGGGATAAAAAGGGTGTACTCCAAAAAAGAGACTATACCAAACCGGAAACCAGGGAAGCGGTACTGGAAAAAGTAAAGGCTTTTGCCAGCGATAAAATGTACGAAATTTCCAAATCCGGTACTGCCAAACATGAAAGATCAGAAGCTTTTTCAAAGCTGAAAGAAGAGTTGCTCGCCAGCTTTGGAGAAGAGCCCGACGAGGATGATTTAAAGTATGCCTCTAAATATTTTGAGGACCTTCAATGGGAAATAGTACGGAGCATGATCCTGGATGATCGCACACGGCTGGACGGACGTAAACTGGATGAGGTACGGCCGCTGGCTATGGAAACAGATATCCTGCCGACTCCACACGGTTCCGCATTGTTTACAAGAGGCGAAACCCAGTCGCTTACTACAGTCACCCTGGGAACTCCCTTAGACGAGTTGCTGGTGGAAAGCGCCGCAAAATCAGATTATACCAAATTTATTCTCCATTATAATTTTCCTCCTTTCTCCACAGGCGAAATCAAGTTTTTGAGGGCGCCCGGACGCCGGGAGGTAGGACATGGCAATCTTGCGCTGCGTTCTTTAAAACAAATGATGCCCGGAAGCGACTATCCCTATACAGTAAGGGTGGTAAGTGATATCCTGGAATCAAATGGTTCTTCGTCTATGGCTACCGTTTGTGCCGGTTCGCTGGCATTGATGGACGCGGGTGTTCCCTTTCCCAAACACATAGGTGGAGTGGCAATGGGACTGATCACACGGGCTTCAGACAATAAATACGCCATCCTGACGGATATTCTTGGCGACGAAGACCACCTGGGCGATATGGACTTTAAGGTAACAGGTACCCGGGAAGGTATCTGCGGTGTTCAGATGGACATTAAGATAGACGGACTGAGCATGGATACCATGCGGGAAGCATTGGAGCAGGCCCGCAAAGGACGTTTGCATATACTGGATGCCATGTATGAATGTGTGTCTGCCGCCAGGGAGGAAGTGAAACCGCATGCTCCCCGGATGGAAAAACTGTTTATTGATAAAGAATTTATCGGAGCAGTGATCGGACCGCAAGGAAAGGTAATCCAGGAAATTCAGCGGTCAACCGGTACCACCATCAATATTGAAGAAATTGGCAACGTAGGAGAAGTAAGTGTATTCTCACCTGCAAAAGAAGGGCTGGATAAGGCGGTTGCCTGGATCAGGGGAATCGTGGCGGTGCCTTCAGTAGGGGAAGTATATGAGGCTACGGTAAAAGGCATCAAGGAGTTTGGCGCGTTTGTAGAGTTCATGCCCGGTAAGCAGGGTTTGCTGCACATCAGTGAAATAAGCTGGAAAAGACTGGAGAACATGGATGGCGTGCTGAAGGAAGGCGATACGGTGAAAGTAAAACTGATCGGTCTTGACCAGAAAACAGGTAAGTTCAAGCTGAGCCGTAAGGCATTGATACCTAAACCTGATTTTGCCAATAAACCCCGTCCCCAGGACAATGGGCCAAAATCAGATCCCGAAGCATAATTGGCGATCATAATACTAATTTTATAGCTATCTGTTCCTGCAGGTAGCTATTTTAATAGGAGGATATATGAATGAAGTTTTCGTTGAAATTACAGTGTACGGGGAAGCCGGTAAGCTGGAGACCGTACTGGCTCAATTGAATGAGGTTGTAGAAGTTGCCGGCGTGGAAGAACTGGACGACCACTGGAAAATATACCTGGCAGCAGCGGATTTTAATGAAAACATATGTCGTGAAATATTTGATATAAACGGTATAAAATATAGTATATCAAATATTAATAACAGGAACTGGAACGAAATATGGGAGTCCGGATTTGACCCTGTAGTAGTGAACGACTTTGTTGCGGTAAGGGCGGAATTCCATCCGCCGGTTAGCGGGGTGGCACATGAAGTGGTCATTACCCCAAAGATGAGCTTTGGTACCGGTCATCATGCCACCACCCATATGATGCTTGAAATGCTGCGGACTTTTTCCCCTCATGATAAGGAGGTTGTAGACTTTGGGACAGGTACGGGCTTACTGGCAATTCTGGCAGCCCGCCTCGGAGCTTCAAAAGTAACGGCGATTGATTATGATACCTGGAGCATTGACAATGCCCTGGAAAATTTTGAAAAAAATAATACTCCCGGAATTATCCTTCTGCAACTCGATCACTTTCCCGAAGGATTTACGGCAGATATGGTGCTGGCTAATATTAACAGGAATGTAATAGTGGACAATTTTCCCGCTATTACGCGGGGGGTGGCAAATGGCGGCATCTTGATTTTAAGTGGAATTATGGATTCAGATATATCTGATATACAACTGGTTGCGGAAACAAATGGATTTGCGAAACAGTTGCAACTCCTGAAAAATAAATGGGCTTGTCTGTCGTTTAGAAAACTAATAAAAGCTTAAACTTCAGTATCTTAATTCGATAAATCTGTTATATTTGTAAGCAGTTCAACCTGCAGTTCATTATGAATGAATTCATTTTAGTAATACTGGCTTATCTCATCGGTTCAATACCCACGGCAGTCTGGGTAAGCAGATATTTCTTTAAAATAGATATTCGCGACTACGGCAGCGGAAACGCCGGCGCCACCAATACCTACCGGGTGTTGGGTTCCAAATGGGGAACGCTGGTAATGATGCTGGATATGCTGAAAGGCTTCCTGGCGGTAAAGTTGGCCTATCTCCTCCCCTTTTATGTGGGAGATGAGTTTGCAAGAACCAACTTCCAGATAGGGCTTGGGCTTTGTGCGGTTGTCGGGCATATTTTTCCTGTCTGGGCGCAGTTCCGGGGAGGTAAAGGTGTTGCTACCTTATTTGGAATGGTATTAGCTATATCTCCTATTACCGCGGTATGTTGTGTAGGCATTTTCACACTGGTTTTATACCTTACACGGTTTGTATCCCTGAGCTCCATATTGGCCAGTATCTCTTTCCCGGTGTTTATACTGGTAATTTTTAATGTGGATAATCATGCCTACAGGGTATTTGCGGTAGCGGTGGCATTACTTGTGATGCTTACTCATCAAAAAAATATTTCCCGGCTGCTGAAGGGAAGCGAGAGCAAGGCTCCCATTTTCAAATACCGGGACAGAAGAAAAAGCAGGAGGCAAAATAATTCCTGAGACTTGAATTCTTAATATTTCCTCACTTACGGATGCAACCAGTTAACTGGATAACCGGACTAAATTAGTTAATACAAATACCCAGAAAATGAAAAAATACCTCTTGTTTATCTGCACGGTGGTCATTGTAGCAGGTTGTACTACCAACGCCATTACCGGGCGCAAACAATTGACACTTTTGCCGGAAGGGGACCTGCAGAGCATGGCAAAAACAGAATACCAGAGTTTTCTCACTCAGAATAAAATCGTAAATACCACCGTAAGCAAGGATGCGGAGATGGTTACCCGTGTGGGGAAAAGGATTGCTGCGGCTATCACTGAATATTATACGCAACAGGGCAAGGGTAATATTCTGCAGGGCTACCAGTGGGAATTCAACTTGGTAGATGCCAAGGAAGTAAATGCCTGGTGTATGCCCGGCGGCAAAGTGGTAGTATATACGGGCATACTGCCGGTGACACAAAATGAAGCAGGACTGGCCGTGGTAATGGGGCATGAAATAGCGCATGCCATTGCGCAGCATGGAAACGAACGCATGAGTCAGCAAATGCTTGCGGAAGGGCTGGGTACGGTTGGCGCTGTATTAACCTCCGGCAACAGTACGGTAAGTAATATCTTCAACACTGTTTACGCCCCCGGCGCCCAGATAGGTGTTTTGCTGCCCAACTCCCGCAAACAGGAACTGGAAGCAGACCATTTCGGGCTGATATTTGCTGCAATGGCGGGATATAACCCTAATGAAGCAGCACCTTTCTGGGAAAGAATGTCTAAGATCGGAGGCGGTCAAAAACCACCGGAGTTTCTGAGTACACATCCTTCTGATGAGACCCGCATTCAAAAGGTGCAGGAGTACGCGAAAGAAGCCATGAAGTACTACAAACCGATGAATTAAGTAAAGCCATAGTAAACATATTAAATATTCTTTTCAGCCACGGCTAAATACAATTATCGTGGTTGATTAGTATTATTTAACTCAAAATTTGCTTTTAAAGGTCAGTTCCCTTACCTTTGCATCTCTTTTTGACGCTAAAAAAACGTGTTGAAGCATGATGCAGACAATGTTTGAGAAACTTCAACTTACTGAAGAAAAGAACTTACTGATTCAGGGCTTGCCTTCTTCCATCGAAAAACAGTTTTCAAAAATTTCATTTGCAAAAAGCGTTACGCCGCTTTTAAGATCAAGACGTATTGATTTTGCGTTGGTATTTGCTATCAACCAGCGTCAACTGGAAGGGATCCTGAAAGAAGTGCTGCCTGCTTTGGGCGATGAAGGAAAACTTTGGGTGGCCTATCCTAAGCCTACTTCAAAAATTGTAAGTGACCTCAACCGGGACTGTAATTGGAAAACCCTGAGCCAGTGCGGATATGAGAGTGAAGACCAGGTAACACTGGATCATGTATGGACGGCGCTTCGGTTTAAAAGACCGGAATGCTGCGAAAAGCAGGGAGTGACCCGGTTCGTAAAAAAGGAAGCCTCCATAGAAGGCGTAGACAATACAAGCAGAACCGTTGTTCCGCCTGCCGATCTTCAGGTATTGTTCAATAAAAACAAAAAAGCCAGTCTTTTTTTTGACAAGCTCTCCTTTACCAACAAAAAGGAATACCTTAAATGGCTTGCCGTTCCGGGCAACAGGAATGAGCGGTTAACCATAGCGGTGGAAAGACTTGCCGTCGGCAAGAGAAGTCCTTTAGACTAATATTCTGTCTGCAATAAAACAACACAGTTTCTCCCGCGACTATACAACTGAATATAGTCGTTACCTTATTAGTTATATTTTACCCTTAATTTAGTGCTGGTTTTGTTCACCTAAAATACCAGGTATGCCCAACGTCGTAATTGTATCTGCTGTACGTACTCCCATAGGAAGTTTTGGCGGAAGCCTGAAATCTTTGTCTGCCACCCAACTCGGGGCTGTCGCTATCAAAGAGGCTGTTTCAAGGGGTAGCTGCCTGTCGGAACAGGTACAGGATGTGCTGATGGGTTGTGTTATCCAGGCCAACCTTGGGCAGGCTCCTGCGCGACAAGCGGCTAAATTTGCAGGACTTCCCGATACGGTCAATTGTGCTACCATTAATAAGGTTTGCGCCAGCGGTATGAAGTCCATTGCACTGGCTGCCCAAAGCATATTGCTGGGAGATGCGGAGATAGTAGTGGCAGGCGGTATGGAAAGTATGAGCAATATCCCGTTTTATGTGCCTTCCCTCCGCTGGGGGAATAAATACGGCAATACGGAACTGGTAGATGGATTGGCAAAAGATGGCTTAACGGATGTATATGATGGAAAAGCCATGGGTTTTGCCGCCGAATTATGTGCCCGTGAGTGTGGTATCACCCGCGAAGAACAGGATAGTTTCGCTATAGAAAGTTACAAACGATCACAGGCTGCTTGGGAAAGCGGCGCGATGGCGAATGAAGTGATACCGGTTGCAATCCCGCAACGTAAAGGAGATCCTTTGATATTCAACAAAGACGAAGAGCCATTTAATGTAAAATTTGACAAGATACCTGCGCTTAGCCCCTCGTTTGAAAAAAACGGTACGGTGACCGCGGCCAATGCCTCTACCCTGAACGATGGGGCGGCAGCCCTGCTGCTGATGAGCGGGGATAAAGCCCGGCAACTCGGCTTAAAACCGATCGCAAGGATACTCTCCTATGCCGATGCCGAGCAGGCGCCGGAATGGTTTACCACCACCCCTTCGCTGGCAGTGCCGAAAGCGGTAGCCAAAGCCGGGCTGCAGATGAACGATATTAATTACTGGGAACTCAATGAAGCGTTTAGCGTGGTAGGCATAGAGAACTCCAGGCGTATGAAACTGGACCCCGCCACAGTAAATGTATTCGGAGGCGCTGTATCCCTGGGGCATCCCCTGGGAGCCAGCGGCGCCCGCATCATAGTTACGCTGATCAATATACTCCGTACAAAAAATGCGCGGTATGGCGCCGCCGGCATATGCAACGGCGGCGGTGGCGCCAGCGCGATGGTGATCGAAAATATTGTCTGATTTTTATCAACATTATATTTTTTGCAGTGCAATTGCGTTGTCTGTAAGTCATATACGGGGTCGGGTAAAGCGCTTATTAAACCATGATGACTATTGCCTGGACCTGAATTATGCCCGCAAAAATGGAATAGAGGTCAACGATGAAGTTATGGGCGTTTGCAGGTAGCGCTCCACGTATGGCACGCAAAGACTGCAGAAGACGGCGCGAAGATCACAAAGAAAAAGCAGTTTGAAAAACCGGGCTCTTTAGCGCTTTTAGCGCTTCATAGCGGCTTTGCGCGAAATATGATGCCGTGAAAACCTTATGTAAAGATCTCCGCTATCATACACCGGGCACTTCCGCCCCCATTTGCTTCGATTGTCCATAACGGTGAGTGGATCAGTTTGTTATAAATTCCCAGCCGGGATATCTGCTCCTCAGACAGGGATTGAAAAGCCTGTGTGGACATGACCAGCAATTTCTCGCCATCGCTATTCTGTGCCTGCAGCATATTTCCGGCGAATTTTTCTACCTGCGTCCAACTTATCGGGATGATCTCCTTACCACTACGCATAATCTTTTCCGTTACCTTCTTTCTTTCTTCTTCGGGTATGCTTTCCAGACATATTACCACGTATTTATCCGCTACACACATCATCACATTGGTATGGTATATGGGCTGTCCCCCGGAATCAAATGCGCGAAATATCATGGGGGTATATCCCATCTGCTGGCAAAAATCCTCCAGCACTTTTTCGTCGGTCCTAGGAGAAAGACAGGCATAGGCGATTTTATGATCCCGGTCGAGTACCATACTGCCGGTGCCTTCCAGGTACAATCCCGCTGCTTCATAGTGAGCAAAATCGATCTCCTTCCCGGTATGGAGCCTTTCCCTGAGCGTTTGTATCAATTCCGGTTTTCTTTCCAGCCGGCGGTTGGGGGCAAACATGGGATAAAGACAAATGGTATGTTGCGGATGAAAAGAAATCCAGTTGTTCGGAAAAATGGAATCAGGCGTGTAGGGTTTGGGAGTATCGGGGAAGACCATTACCTCCACTCCCGCTTTTTGCAATACACTTACCAATCCGTCGAACTCCCGCAGGGCAGCCTCCTGTGCGTTTATGCCCGGCGCTTCCTTCTGGAAGGCGTTGTTAACGGCCGTCTGGGGGTTATAGCCGAAATTGTTCGGCCGAATCATCAAAACCGTATCGGTGTTCTGCAAACCAGTTAATTTTTATTGCTGTAAATTACAAAATTACGAATCTCAAAACTTACTATCTTCGTCGCATGCCGATAATCGCCCCTTCTTTATTAGCCAGTGATTTTTTGCAATTGCAGCGGGAATGTGATATGCTGAATGCCAGTGAAGCCGACTGGTATCACCTGGATGTGATGGATGGCCGGTTTGTACCCAATATCAGTTTCGGGCTACCTGTGATCGCCAGAATAAAAGAGGCCTCCACCAAGCCCTTGGATGTACACCTGATGATTGAGGAACCTGGAAAATATGCGGCCGATTTCAAACTGGCGGGCGCCGACCACCTGACCGTACACTACGAAGCCTGTCCGCACCTTCACCGCAATGTGCAGCAAATTAAAAACCTGGGTATGAAGGCGGGCGTGGCCATCAATCCCCATACGCCGGTACAATTGCTGCAGGACATTCTCCCGGACCTGGACCTTGTTTTAATAATGAGTGTAAACCCGGGTTTTGGCGGTCAGCAATTCATTCCACAATCGCTTGTAAAGATCAATATGCTGCGCCAGCGGATAGACCAGCAGGGATTGTCTACCCTTATAGAAGTAGATGGCGGAATTACCGAAAAAAACGCGGCAGAAGTGCTGAAAGCAGGCGCACATGCGCTTGTAGCAGGTACAACCATCTTCGGAAACCCCGATCCGCAGGCTGTTATTCATAACTTAAAACATCTGTAAACCGCTGCTTGTCAAAGGCGCTTAGCTTTTGTCAAAAATTTTCGATTAGCATACGGTAATCCACGACGGAATTTCGACGATTGTTATAATAATCGCGACAATGCCCCCGTTTAATGTATGATAATCCAAAATTTTATCGAATTTTAATTTCTACCCCCGTGAAAAAAATCTCATTAATCGAACCTCAAACAATGGAGAAGGTAATATCCATCTGTCAGCAGTATGCTCCCTTAGACGAGACGAGTCAAAAAGCGCTGGAAAGTATCATTACTTTAAAAGAATTCCGGAAGAATGAACATGTATTTGAGCAGGGTGAATTTTGCGGAGATATTTTTGTGATTGTAAAAGGCTCTTACAGGCTGTTTCACAAAGCTACCCAAAAGGAACACACTACCTGGTTAGGATACGATGATCATATCATTTCCTCTCTCCACAGCATTTTGTTCAACACGCCGGCTAAAGAAACCATGCACATTCTGGAAGAATCCGTAATAGGGGTAATCCCTTACAATTCCTTGCTGGAGCTGAGCAGAGAGTATGCGGATGTAGACAAGCTGCACCGCACCATCATGAGTACCTTCATCATGGAAATGCAGGAGAACCTTTTTGCCACCCGTTTCATGGAAGCGGCCGACAGGTATCATTACTTTACCCAGAAACAGCCGGAAGCCTTACAACGCATTCCGTTGACTTATCTTGCTTCTTTCCTGGGAATTACCAAGGAGAGCCTGAGCCGCATCCGGTCAGGTTTCAGAAACAGGGACAACAACTTTGGCTTAAATAATTCCTATTTGCGTACTGCATCATAATATCATTTCATATAATTTGTCGAGAGTAAAAAGTGCTCCGCTATGGCGGGGCACTTTTTATTTAATAAATATTTCATTGCCGATGGGAACTGTGGAGTCTGCCCGGAGCCGGTAAAAGTAAAAGTTTTAAAATCTATATACCTTTGCACGGTTTAAATATTTGGAACTGACATGAAGTTTTTCCCGGAGACGGCTTTAACACAACTGGAGTTTGATAAGATCAAAGTATTACTTACAGCACATTGCCAGGCGGCTTATGCGAAAGAAAAAGCTATGGGGTTGCGTATACACACACGACTTGAGTATATGGAGCCGGAGCTTAAACAGAGTCATGAGTATAAGCTCTTGTTGCAGAACGGTATGTTCTTTCCATCGGAAGTTTTTAACCTGGCCAATGAATTACAACTGTTAGGCATTCCCGGAGCAGTACTTACCGGGGACCAACTGGTTGATATTCGAAAGCTCGCTGAAAATGCAAAAGATATATTCAACTGGTTCAATGAAGAGCGGGCGCTGGCCTTCCCTTTTTTACACCACGTAATTACCGGCTGTTATTTTGAAAAAGCTACCATACAATTGATCGACGAGATTGTAGATGACGCGGGCAATGTGAGAGATTCGGCTTCAAAGGAGCTTTCAGAGATCAGGATAAACCTGGGCCGCACCCGGGCTGAACTGAGGCGTATATTCGACCGGGTGGTTTCCAAATGGAAAAAAAACGGTTATGTATCCGAAATTGAGGAGAGTTTCCTGAACGGCAGACGGGTAGGAGCCGTGCATGCGGAGTATAAACGCCAGGTAAAAGGTATTTTACTGGGAGAAAGTGATACGCGGAAAACCGCTTTTGTGGAACCGGAGGAAACCATCGAGTTAAATAATGATGTCTTTGCCCTGGAGCACGAAGAAAGCAGGGAGATTTACCGCATACTCAAACAACTAACGGAAACGCTTGCAGCTTATACCCCACTGTTAAAACAATATCATGTTATTGCCGGCGAGTATGATTTTATAAAAGCCAAGGCAAAACTGGGGCTGGACATGGAAGGAAATTACCCGGTGGTGCAGGACAAAGCGGAAATAAATATTTTCCAGGCTTATCACCCCTTATTATACCTCTATAATAAAAAAGCCGGCAAGCCTACTGTTCCCGTATCAATTGCTTTGAATGAGAAAAATCGCATCCTGGTGATCTCCGGACCGAATGCGGGGGGTAAAACAGTTACCTTAAAAACCATCGGGCTGCTGCAGTTGATGCTGCAATCGGGCCTGCTCGTTCCCGTACATCCGGATTCTGCGATGGGGGTGTTCAGCAAACTGATGATTGATATAGGCGATACCCAAAGCATAGAGTTCGACCTGAGCACCTACAGTTCCCACCTGAAAAACATGAAGCATTTTATTGAGAATGCAAATGGAAGGACCTTATTTTTCATAGATGAACTCGGCGGTGGCAGCGATCCTCATCTTGGCGGCGCTTTCGCTGAAGTGATCCTGGAAGAGCTTGCCCGCAAAAGGGCATTTGGTATAGTGACCACCCATTATCTCAACCTGAAAATAATGGCGGGGAAAACACCGGGCATTATCAACGGCGCGATGGCTTTTGACGAAAAACAACTGTTGCCCCTGTATAAGCTTATCGTCGGAAAACCCGGGAGCTCATATACTTTTTCGATTGCCGAACGGATCGGGCTGCAGGCTCATCTTATAGAGCGGGCCCGAAAGCTGGTGGATGAAGGACATTTCCGGCTGGATAAGTTATTGAACCGCGCTGAACAGGACGTTCACAAGCTGGAAAAGAAAGAAAAAGAACTGCACGCTTTACTGAAGGAAAATGAGCGGTTGAAAAAAGAAATGGAGCAGTTTATTGAAAAGGAAAGACATCGCCAGCAGGTGGAGTTGTTAAAGCACCAGAACAAGATCAGCGAGGAACGCATCGCTTACCTGAAGGATATGGAACGCAAGCTGAAACAGATCGTATTCGACTGGCGCAGGGCGGAGGGCCAGGAAAACAAAACCGCCCTGATGAAACAAATGCATGCCCTGTTGTTCAAACAGAAAGAGAAACAGGTGACGGAAAAAAAGCAGAAAAAATTTGATGCCAGGTATGTGGAAACAGGCGAAGAGATTAGGCCCGGCGTGAAAGTAAAAATGCTTCAGAACAACCAGGTAGGTGTGGTAAAAGAATTAAGAGATAAAAAGGTAATTGTGCAGTTGGGTGCCATACCTTTGACGGTGGACCTCAAAAATGTGGTGGCCGTTCAGGAAAGAGCTACAGAAGCTAAGATATTATAGCAATAAAAACAAGTTTGTAATACCAGATATAATACATTATTGGTGAACAAACAGGCGAAACACAACAACAGTTTTTGTATATCTTTAAAAACAAATCGGGTATATTCAATCATATTACAGAAATAAAACCAGTTGCTATGAGATTACTTGCCTGTTTTTGGGGATGCCTTTTATGGGCTGTCAACAGCTTTTCCCAGTCACCCAGATTGATTATCCGGTCGGATGATATGGGTTTTTCGCATAGCGGCAACCTTGCCCTGATAAAGACCTATAAGGAAGGGATCACCACTTCCATAGAAGTGATCGTTCCTTCTCCCTGGTTTCCGGAAGCGGTTAAAATGCTGGCCGAAAACCCCGGGGTGGATGTTGGCATTCACCTGGCAATAACCAGTGAGTGGGATAACGTAAAATGGCGCCCGCTGAGCGACTGCCCTACACTTAAAGATGCGGATGGCTACTTCTACCCTATGGTCTGGACCAATAAAGACTATCCCGGACAGGCGATCCGGGATCACCAATGGTCTATCGAAGATATTGAAAAGGAGTTCAGAGCGCAGATAGAACTGGCCTTAAAAAAAATACCCCGGATCAGTCATATCTCAGGGCACATGGGTTGCACTAATATTAACGATTCGGTGAAGGTGCTTTCTGATAAGCTCGCAAAAGAATATGGCATTTACGTAGATCTGCAAAAGCACAATGTGCAACCCGCCAGATACAAAGGACCCAGCCGTAGCAGCGTTGAAAAGAAACAAAGTTTTATAGCGATGCTGGAGTCGCTGGAAAAAGGCAGGACTTATATGTTTGTGGAGCATCCCGCGCTGGACGATGCCGAGATGCGGGCAATCCATCATATCGGGTATGAAAATGTGGCTGAAGACCGCCAGGGTGTGACCGATATTCTCACCGATCCTGATATTAAGAACCTGATCCGGCAAAAGAACATACAACTCATCAGCTACACCGATCTGAAATAACATCGGGTTCCCGGACCAAATACCTCAAAATAAGCCTGTTTGGCTTTCCCTGTTATGATGTTATATTTTTCTATTCAATTCTTTTTCCTTCTGCATAAATTCAGCGATTGATTGCTCATTGGAGTCATTGCTTTTTGAAAGCGTATCAATGATCCTTTGCCTTTCAGAATCAGACCTGTTTTGGCTTAATTTTTTCTTTGCCTGCAATTCCGTGACTAAAATCTCAAAAGCAACAATCCCTTTTGACATTTTTAATTTATACTCTTCCGGGAGCCGCTCCCATTGCTGCCGGTAAGAGGCTTCGTAATTGTCTATGGTCGTTTCAAGCAGGTTGATAACCTGTTTTGTTTCTGTCAGTATTTTTCCCTGTCCGTATGCGTGTACGGAAATATAGTTCCAGGTGGGTACATTTAATTCCTTGTCGTAGTTCTTTGTTGAAATATAGGCATGGGGTTCACTAAAAATAACAAGCACTTTATTGTTTTCAATCTCTTTCCACTGTTCGTTCGCCCTGGCAAAGTGTGAGATCAGCACCATATTATCATCCTTTACGCTGATAACAAATGGCAAGTGCGTCGCAACCGGGAAACTGTCTTTTGCCGTAATAATAGTGGCAAAGCCGAATTGCTTCATAAATTCCACAATTTCACCTCTGTCTGTCGCCAGGTTTATTTTCGGGATATACATAGGATTGTTCTTCTTTACACTTATTTATGATATCAAAAAATGTCAACCGCCCTTAAACCAAGACCTATGGAAGTTACAATTTTAATGAGTTATCTGGCAGAATCAGGATATACGATTCACGATACACAACTACGAAGGTTCGTTGTTGATTGTCATAGGGTCGCGGTCTCTCAAAAATATTGTTTGTGACCCCGCTCATATTACCCTTACGTACCCCCGGTAACAGTGGTAAAAATCAGGAGGTAAACCTGCAACCCTTATTTTTTGCTCATTAATCTTCCCGGTTTACTTGCATTTTTGAGGAAAATTAGTTAAATTTCATAACAACGTTCACTTCTTTAAATACCTGCTATATGGGTCTCATTCAAAATATTGAAAAATGGGGCGAAGCCTATCACCCGAAATGGGTTGACCTCATAAGAGCTGTATTAGGTTTTTTTCTTTTTTTAAAAGGAGTAGATTTCATTAATAACATGGAGGTGCTTACCGCCATCATGGCTAAAAGTGATTTTCTGGGTTCATTGTCCCTGGGTTTGCTCGCACATTATATAGTACTCAGCCATCTTGTAGGCGGCGCAATGATCGCTGCGGGGTTGCTTACACGTCTTGCCTGCCTTGTGCAGATCCCCATATTGCTGGGTGCCGTATTTCTGGTCGATTCAAGTGCGGGAATATTGGCGCCTTATTCCGCTTTGTGGATATCTGTTGTAGTGCTGCTGCTGTTAATTTATTTTCTTATCAGCGGCAGTGGTAAACTATCCGTAGACGAATGGATGCGCAAACAACCGGACAAATAAATCATAACAAAATCAATTTTTAAAATTAAGAACTCAAGGTTTGATAAATTATTCTTGATAAGTGATTCCATTCTTTATGAAAAGGATTTTTTAACACAAAATCTTTTTTTATGATACATTCAAAGCCAAAACTGAAATTTGTCTTTATACTTCTTTTTATTCTTATTTTATTCGGCTGCAAAAAAGAAGGCGCTGACCTGATCGGAAAAGTCTTCCAGGTTTCCTGCTCCACGGGCAAAACCGAAGCCATAGACGGACAAATTTTTGATATGCGTCCTCATAATAACTGCGGAGGCGGCAGTGGCGCTTTGTTATATTCAGAAACGGTGGTGTCCGAATCAGGAAAAATAAAAGCCACTTTTCAGATAGGTTGCGGTGCAGGATTTTGCATCAGTGGCGTTAAAGTACTGAAATGGAAAAAGAATTAAACAAATAGTGACTTGTCAATAATAAAATACCGGATATTTCTCCGGAGCAGCCATTAAAACAAAATTCCGGACTGATAACAGGTTACTAATTTTTGAATCATTTCCAGGTCACGCCGGGCTTTCAGTCCCCCCGCGGTTGCCTGACAGCGAATATTCCGTGGGGAAAGAATTTTCCGCCCGATGCTGTTAATATCCGAAGCCGCTTCACTTTTCCGGTATTCTTTCGTATTTTCAACGTTTTTAGTCACTATAATGGCCCGTCCGTTATTAAATTATGATACATGAATGATCTCGACCAGCGAATTGCTTATTACCGGTATTTAGCAAAAAAACACGGCAGGAAAATACTGCTCGGTTTATTGATATTGATCCTGCTGCTCACATCCGTGAGAACCGTGGGTCCCGAAGAAGAAGGTGTGGTGCTCAACCTTGGGCAATACAGCAGAACGGTCAACCCCGGGCTTAATTTCATTGCCCCTTTCGGTATTGAAAAAATGTACAAGATACCGGTACAACGCCAGCTCAAGCACGAGTTTGGCTTCAGAACAACAGGTATCGGTAACCGCTCCCAGTATTCAGACAACGATTACGGCATAGAATCATCTATGCTGAGCGGCGACCTGAATATGGCCGACGTAGAATGGGTGGTTCAGTACAGGATAGAAAATTCTTTTCAATACCTTTTCAGGGTAAAAGATCCCGAACGTTCACTGCGGGATATGTCCGAGTCGGCTATGCGCAAATCCGTGGGAGACAGAACGGTGAATGAAGTGCTGACGGTTGGCCGCCAGGAAGTGGCCACCAATATGGAAGTGCTGCTGCAGAAGTTATGCGATGAATATGAGAACGGGATCCGTATAGACCAGGTCGTATTGCAGGATGTTAATCCGCCTGCGCCGGTCAAACCTTCTTTTAATGGCGTAAACCAGGCGCAGCAGGAACGGGAAACCCTCATCAACCAGGCCGAATCGGAATACAACAGCGTTATACCAAGAGCAAGAGGTGAGGCAAAAGAAACCATTCAACTGGCCGAAGCATATGCGCTGAACAGGGTAAATGGCGCTACCGGAGATGCCGCCAGGTTTGAAGCCCTGTATACAGAATATATCAAAGCGCCGGAGGTCACCAAAAAAAGGCTCTACCTCGAAACCATGGAAAGAATATTGCCTAAAATCGGCAACAAGGTGGTGATGGATGAAAAAGGAAACAACATCCTGCCTTTTCTGAACCTTGGCAACAAAAAATAACCTCTCAAAATAATTCATTAACGGACAAGGCTGTATAGCAGTATTTCGTATAAATAAACTTACAATGATCAGACCCAGACAAATTATAACAGGTATTTTGATATTAGTGGCGGTACTGGCACTTTCAGGTTCTGTATTTATTCTTAATGAAACGGAGCAGGCCATCGTTACCCAGTTCGGGAAACCGGTAGGAGCGCCGCGTGTTAAACCGGGTGTAAATATGAAAGTGCCTTTTATACAAAAAGTACAGTTCTTCGATAAGCGTTATCTGGCCTGGGACGGCCATCCGAACCAGGTGCCTACCAAAGACAAGAAATTTATTTATGTAGATACTTATGCCCGGTGGCAGATCACCAACTCGCTGCAGTTTTTTATTCGTTTGAGAGATGAAAGATCTGCCAAGTCGAGGCTGGATGATATTCTCGACGGGGAAACCCGGAACGCCGTGGCGGCGCATGAGCTGCTCGATATTGTACGTTCCTCCAACCGTAAGCCCGAAGTGGGGGAAGATTTCCTGGAGCAGTTGGAAAACCTGGATTCTATTTCTGTGGGACGGGATAAAATAGAAGCCATGATCCTTAAAAAGGTAAATGAAAGAACTGCTGACCTGGGAATCAGGATATTGGATTTCCGGTTCAGGCGGGTAAATTATGTGGAAGAAGTAAGGAACAGGGTGTACGACAGGATGATCAGCGAAAGGAACAGGATAGCCGAACAGTTTAAATCTGAAGGCCAGGGTGAAGCGCTGAAAATCCGGGGAAACAAAGAGCTGGACCTTGCCGAAATTCAGTCATCGGCAATAAAAGAAGCCCAGGTGATCAGGGGAAAAGCGGATGCAAACGCTACTGCCATTTATGCGACCGCATATAACAAAAATGCGCAGTCGAGGGAATTATACAATTTTATAAAGTCCATGGAAACGCTGGAAAGATCGCTGGACAGTCAGTCGAGTGTAATACTCACCACCGATAGCGAGCTGTTCAGGTTTTTGAAAAAGCCCTGATATGATATAGCATGATTTTTTGCTTCGTGCCGGGGTTTCACATCATAAGCTGTTGTGAGCAGGATCTGAGGCCCCGGCACTGAACTATTTTCGCACAAATACTAATAACGACACCTAAATGCGGTGTAATATTTTTTTCTGCTTTAGTATTTCGGTAGCCCTGCCGTTGTTGTGTATGGAGGGAGGGCAGTGTGGGAAGCGTACCAACAACCTATAGGCGCAGTGGCCGTATACTATTGTTGTGATGTAGTAAAAGGAGGAAGTTTGGCTATCCTGCATGAATCAACGCCAGTGACTCTAGGTTCCTTACTCTTTTTTTTGATTCGTTTTTTAGGTTTATTTTTCCATTGCATCCTTTGTTTATTCTGCAACTATGGAAAATATCATTACGGAATATCCGCAATTTTTTACAGCAACGAACTTAGAGTGGAAGAAATTATTGTTGCTTGATAAATACAAAGACATTGTAATAAAAAGCATGCGCTTTCTCGTAAAAAACAATCGTGTAATCATTAATGCATTTGTTATTATGCCTAATCATCTGCATCTCATATGGCAAATAAGAAACGGACATAGACCAGACGCAGTTCAAAGAGACTTTTTGAAATTTACAGCTCAACGTATAAAGGCGGATTTGCTAATCAATCATCTGCAGGTATTGGCTTACTTTAAAGTAAACGCAAAAGACAGGGAATACCAGTTTTGGGAACGGAATCCTTTAAGTATTGAACTTAGAACCAATGCTGTATATGAACAAAAATTAGATTACATTCACCGAAATCCTGTCAGAGCCGGACTTTGCAAACTACCAGAGGATTATAAGTATTCTTCAGCAAAATTTTATGAAACAGGGATTGATGATTTTGGATTTCTCACGCATTACAGAAGCTAGCTGTCTACCCTTAATGTTGTTGGTGAACCTACCACATTGCCCTCGCACAAACACCAACAACGGCACTAAAAATTAGATTACATTCACCGGAATCCTGTCAGAACCGGACTTTGCAAACTACCAGAGGATTATAAGTATTCTTCAGCAAAGTTTTATGAAACAGGTATTGATGATTTTGGATTTATCACGCATTACAGAAGCTAGCTGTCTACCTTAAAATGTTGTTGGTGATCCTACCACATTGCCCTCGCACAAACACCAACAACGGCACTAAAAATTTGAACTTTTTCACCCAAGGTAAATGCGCCCTTTCTATCGTATCTACACGGCTTCCGGCAAAAATGTTCAGGTCTTCCCCTGTTATACCAGATGTTAGCCGGAGACAACCGACCACCTGAAAAGTAACAGGCGGATGTTTCCACCCGCCTGAAAATAAAATGTATCTATATGATTAGTACTGGTAAGAGTTCTTACCCGTTCTTTTGTTTTAAAGAAGATTTAGGTAGAGGTTGCGGTGTTTTTTTGTTTTGCTCAGAAAGTTTAATGGCATAACTTACTGCGGCGTAAGCGTTTATTACACCGCCATATTTACTCAGTTCCGATAAGGGTACTTTTTCCTGCGTTCCCGGCCGGTTTACCTGTTCGTCAATTTTGGTTACGGATTTTTCGATAGACTCTTTTACCTGGGCCGCCGTGAGGTCGGGAAAATAAGACATCAGCAACGCTGCCAGACCAGCTACTACGGGGCTCGCCATACTGGTACCATTCAGGTTGCCGTAGGAATCGCCACCGGGCATGGTGGAGTATATCTGAACACCCGGGGCGAACACATCCACCCCATGTTTACCATAGTTGGAAAAAGAAGCGGTTACCCCCCCGTTAGCAGGATCGCCGCTGGCGCCCACCGTTATCCAGTTACCAGCCTTGGTGCTGGTATCATTGTTATAATAAGGGTTGGGGAAGTTGTCGTTGACGTCCAGGTCTTTGGCATCATTGCCGGCGGCATGCACCAGCAGCACCCCCTTACTTTCAGCATATCTTACCGCATCATCTACCCAGTGTTTCTGCGGAGATACACTTTTACCAAAACTCATATTCACCACACGGGCTCCGTTGTCTACCGCATATCGGATGGCATTGGCAATATCCTTATCATGTTCGTCACCATCAGGAACGGCTCTTAAAGTCATGATCTGAACGTTGTCGGCTACTCCGTCACCACCGAGACTGTTATTACGGACAGCCCCGATGATACCGGAAACATGGGTTCCATGCATGGGAGTACCTGCCATTATATCGTTGTTGCCATAAAAGCGGTCATTGATATCTTCGTAATTATCCTGAACTACTTTTGCGCGGTAGTCTTCCGGCTCCCTGGCCACGGCATCTACTTTTGCCTGCTCTCCATCATAGAACTCCTTAATCATTCCCAGCAGTTTTTTGTTGGTCATTTCATCGGCCTTGAAGCTCATAAACAATACCTGTATCGTACTTTTAGCCTTGCTTTCGTCCGCGCTGCCCGGTTTCATCTTCAACACATCGTCGCCGGTGTACTCTTCTTTATTAATGGCCGCCTGCACCACACTGTCTGCCCAGGGCATTCCTTCCACCAGGTTTTTCAGGAACATCACGTTCATGGCAGCCTCTTTGGCATCTCCTTCCACGAGGTCTTTTACTTTTTTGTAAACCTCCACTTCCCTTTGAGTATCGGGGTCAGAAGGGTTTTCGGGAATATTATTTCCAAACTTCTTTTTCAGCTTATAATAAACCCGGGCGGCTTCGTAAGAATCCTTATTTACATTTTGCCCGTCTTTCCCGCCAAGAAAATTCCAGCCATATACATCATCTACATATCCGTTGTTATCATCATCAATTCCGTTTCCCGGTATTTCGCCCGGATTTTTCCATAACACAGGTTTTAAATCTTCATGCACGGTATCGATGCCCGAATCAATTACGGCAACTACCACCGGAATGCTTTTCCTGTCTTTTAATAACTCATTGTAGGCTTTTTCAATATCAATTCCATAGAATCCGTCTTTGCTCCTGTCGAGCAGGTGCCAGCCTTTGGGGGTGCTTTTTACGGCGGTCTGGGCATTAAGACCGCCCAGGCACAGGGAAAGTAAAAGGATCAAACCGGTTTTCTTCATGTTCACATGTTTATTTAAGATGTAACAAAATAAGTCTATTTATAGCAATACACAATAGAAATTCTGCATCAGCAACAATTGTTAACCCGCTTCAATAGATGGAAAAAAGAAAGCCAGGGTTGTTACTCCTGGCTTTCTTGTAAAAATATTAACGATTTGCTAAGTTGTCATCTGCAAGTGAAAGAAATTCAGCAGTACCGACAGGTAGTAAGCGGTACCGGCACCTCCTGCCGACGGGGTATCAAAACCGGGATCTTCCGCTCCGGTTTCCGGATAAGTATCCGCATTCATCTCCACCGTACTGTCATTGGTTTCCACCACTTCTTCAGGAGTCCCCTGAGAAAAATCAACTTCATCTATCTGCACCGGGCAGCCGCCATTTTCCAGACTGCCAGCCTCAAAAGGACATTTATCTTCTTCGTCATTTACGCCATCCCAATCACTATCAGGTACCGGGCATCCCTCAAACCTTGCTACTCCGGCCACATTAATACATTTATCCTCATAATCCGGCACCCCGTCATTATCCGAATCCAGTTCCAGCAGGTCCTTTATTGCACGTTCGCTGATGCTTACCTTTTCAACATTAATTCCTACGGCTTCTTCCATCACCATCTCTTCCTCCGGCGCTTCCGGCAATACCTCCGCAAAGGCGTCCGGAACACTAATGGTCAGGGCTTCAGGCGCCAGCTCGGGCAATATGTCCACCACCATCTCTGGGGTCTGTTTCTTTGCATGGACGATAATTTCCGGCAATTCGTAGTAGTGGATGTCATTTTCTTTTACAGGAAATTCAAACATATCACCTGTAAAAATCTGCAATGAATCCACATGATAACTATCCTGCGTATTATTGATATAGTTATCGCCTGCCAGCGACTGAGCGCTGTAGTCGTAGAGAATGAGTGCTGATAAAAGCAAAGCATCTATTTTCCGCATAATTTTAAATTTTCAAAGGGGTCGAGATTGTTTTTAAAACGGGTAAACACTTATTGCTATTGCGTAGAAAACCTTAGTAAAACGAAGAATTACGACTGTTGGCCGAAATTGCCCCACTTAACAGGTCAACACCTGATAGGGTATGGCCTGCTAACAAAAAAGGCTTACCGGTTATGGCAAGCCTTTTTTGCTGATTTGATCTATGCTAATTATCAGTATTTCGCTTTCAGTTCCACCCTTCTGTTCAGGGCTCTTCCTTTCTCTGTGCTGTTATCCGCGATCGGTTTTTCAGAACCAAAGCCGGTAGCGGTCATACGGTCAGCGCTTACTCCTTTGCTCACCAGGTATGACTTGATCGCCAGGGCGCGTCTGCCGGAAAGCACCTGGTTGATCCGCACAGAACCGGTGTTATCGGTATGCCCTTCAATATCCAGGCTCATTTCGGGATTTTCGATCATCAGTTGCGCCACCCTGTCAAGTGCCTCGAAGGAAGACCTATTAATATTATCACTGTTCACATCGAAGCGTATTCCACGGGCCGCTTTTCTAAAGTCTTCTTCAAAAGTCTGGTCTATTGCAGGACAGCCTTTATTTTCGCGGGTACCTGCCTTGGTCGGGCATTTGTCTTCCACGTCGGGTACACCATCGCCATCAGTATCCGGTGGTGGTGGCGGCAGCGGACAGCCATCCAGTTCTTTCACACCGGCAACATCCGGGCACTTGTCTTCTTCATCCGGGATACCATCATTATCAGCATCCGGCAGCGGACAACCGGATAAGTGGCTGAGACCGGGGATCCCGGGGCATTTATCAATATTGTCAGGTATGCCGTCTCCATCGGTGTCAGGACAGCCGTTGGTGGCAGGGGTGCCTTTCTCATCCTTACACAGGTCATCCTTATCCGGAACGCCATCCCCGTCACTATCCCTGGCTGCTTCTTTTGCCTTGCTTGTTTTGGATTTGGTCAGCCACACAACCATACTGGCTCCCCAGGACTGATGTTTGAAGGAACCTCCGTAGGAGGCGGTATAAAAATCAGACAAACTGCGTGCGTAGTTTGCCGTAATCATTATTTTGTCATTGAAGTCAAACCCCGCTAATCCGTTCACCCCATAATCAAACTTATTGTATTTATTCACCTGGTCGCCGGTAGCCAGGGTATTGTCCAGATGGGTTTGCTCCCCGGAGCCGTTATATAAGGTATAAGATGTCTTGCTGTTCAGGTACAGACCCGCATATCCGCCGGCTCCTACGATCAGCCGCACATTGGAGGATACCGGTATCCTGTATACCAGGTTCACTGGAAGTTCGGCATAATTCATACGCCATTTGGAAATGATGGAGGAAGTATCTGTAATGAATGACTTGGCGGAATCGTATGATTTTGAAAAGTTTCTGCCCCTCATATTATATAAAACTGAAGCCTGCACTGTCCAGTTTGCTTTTTTATCAATAGCATATTCGGCATAAGCGCCTGCATGAAAGCCGGTGTACTGTGAATAATATCCTTTGAAATCCTGGTTCCATCCCGGCAGGTTGTTCTTTTCCTGCACAAATGAATTATGGACGCCGCCACCGACCCCAAATTTAAATTGTGCCTGTAACTGGCTAAGTATCAGTAAACTACACACTAAGAACAGATATATTTTTTTCATACTATAGGGTTAGTTCAAAGGATAATTGTTATTTGATATGGAAAATATAACGTTTAAGCGGGTATAATATTATTGTAGGTCAAACACTTATTAAGCTACAAAGGGAATTGCAGATCTCCGAAACCCTAAATACGGCATTCAGGTCCGGCGAACAGCCGGATAAATAAAAGGCAACCTCTGCAGGATTTTATATAATAAACCTATCTATTCAAACCAAACAAAGATATCCACGTTCCACGGGGAACATGTGAATAACTTACTCATTTCTAATGTCTCGTAGAAATAGTGTGGATAAGTTCAGGGGAAAATATTTGGTTAAATGTTGAAGTGTATTCCCTGTGCCAGCGGCAGGCTGGTAGACCAGTTGATCGTATTTGTCTGCCGGCGCATATAGTTTTTCCAGGCATCACTGCCGCTTTCCCTTCCTCCCCCGGTTTCCTTTTCGCCGCCAAAGGCGCCACCAATCTCTGCTCCGCTGGTACCGATATTTACATTGGCGATGCCACAGTCGCTGCCTTCCGCCGACAGGAATAACTCCGCCTCCCTGAGATTAAGTGTCATAATTGACGAAGAAAGCCCCTGCGGCACTCCATTTTGTATCCGGATAGCCTGCTCCAGGGTATCGTATTTCATCAGGTAAACAATGGGAGCGAACGTTTCGGTTTGCACGATGGGCATATCCGGTGAAACTTCCGCAATACAGGGTTTCACATAACAACCGCTCTCAAAGCCCTCTCCTTCCATTACTCCTCCCTCTGCTATGAACTTTCCACCTTCTTCTCTGCATTTTTTGATAGCTTCCAAGTAGCTCTCCACCGCCTGCCTGTCTATCAGCGGTCCCACATGGTTTTCAGTATCCAGGGGGTTGCCTATGCGGAGTTGCCGGTACACATTTACCAGCTTATCTCTGAAAGTATCATAAACTGAGTGGTGAACGATCAGCCGCCGGGTGGTGGTGCAACGCTGCCCGGCGGTACCTACCGCCCCAAATACACAGGCGATGATGGCTATATCCAGATCCGCTTCCGCGGAAACAATAATGGCATTGTTACCTCCCAGTTCCAGCAGCGATCTTCCCAGCCGGCCGGCAACGGCGGCGGCTACCGCTTTTCCCATACGGGTAGAGCCGGTAGCGGAAACCAGGGCTATACGATCATCGTTACTTATTTTTTGGCCGATGGTATAATCTCCTATCAGCAAACACCCTACCCCATCGGGTACATTATTATCCGAAAACACCTCTGCTACAATATGTTGTACGGCTACAGCGCACAAGGGCGTTTTTTCAGACGGCTTCCAGATACAGGTATTTCCGCAAACCCATGCCAGCGCAGCGTTCCAGCTCCATACGGCCACCGGGAAATTGAACGCGGAAATGATACCGACCACCCCCATCGGGTGCCATTGCTCATACATGCGGTGTCCGGGTCTTTCGCTGTGCATACTCAAACCATATAACTGGCGGGATAAGCCCACCGCGAAATCGCAGATATCGATCATTTCCTGTACTTCGCCCAACCCTTCCTGTAAGCTCTTTCCCATTTCGAAGGATACCAGCTTTCCAAGCGCTTCTTTCTTCTCCCTTAATTTATTGCCGATCTGCCTCACAATATCACCGCGTTTGGGCGCTGGCCATTTTCTCCATACAGGAAAAACTTCACCGGCTTTCCGTACCACTGTTTCAAAACCGTTTTCATCAGCCGTATACACATTGGCTATCAAACTGCCATCCACCGGGGAATAGGAAGGTATGATCGGTCCGGAAGAACCTATCCAGAATTGTCCTGTGGATACAGCCTGGTTGACGGAACTGATTTTTAACTGATCAATGAAATTGCTCATAGCCTGCATTTTAATATGTATATGCAATATACAATTGTGTTACCTATATTGTCACGAATATATCATTGCCGGAATAAACTTCTTTTTAATGGCGGTTGGTTGACTTTTGGTAATGCAACTGCAACCACTTATTGACAAATGCTACAAAACGTTGTATGTACCCAAATTATCGATGTATGAATTCTTTAGTCTTCATTTTTTTTATCTTCTTTGCAGTAAGAATAACCTGCATCGAAGAATCTCTCTGATCAAAGAAATTGTTTCGCAGTTTTTCAACCTTCCTCTCTCCTTGACTAACCAACCATCACACATCAGGTTCCAACCTTCTATGAAACCGGTATTGTTAATTTCATTAATTCAGAAAAATGAAAAAATTATTACTCCGGTTTTGTTTCGCTTTATTCTTTATCACTGCTGCAGTTACGGCAAAAGCAGGAGAAGAAGCCGTCCACCCTTTTCAGTTTGATCTGAAAGTATTAGCAAAAGCATCTATTCATCTTTTCAATGGCAATGCAGCCACCGTGAACTCCCTGTTGCAACGCATAGAACCCCGCAGAGACAGGGTATGTGTTTGTGAAATACTGGAAGTGGAGAACAACAACATTGAATACAGCAATGTAGCGGTACTGGCAGAGAAAGAAAACGATGGCAACATCGGTAAAAACTACAAGATCGCTGAACAACAGATCAGTGTAGAGAAAAAACAGATGAAGGCGATTTATTTCGACAAATTGAAGGTAAATACCAAAATGGCGGTGGCTACCGACTGTATGAGTTTATATCTGAAACTCAGTCAGAAAACCAGCAAGCTGAAATTGTACGATATCTTGAATGCGGATATCCGCGCGGCAATAAAATAATCAGTATTGCTCTGTTGCATCCGGAAAAGCACCTGTTTTTACATCGCTGATGTACTGCCTGACCGCCTGGGACGCCAACTCATTTACATTGAGGTATTGACGCAGGAAGCGGGGCTTGAACTCAGTATTAATACCTAACATATCATGCATCACCAACACCTGACCATCACAGAACGCGCCGGCGCCAATACCAATCGTGGGAATGTGCAGGCTCTTGCTTACCTCCCCGGCCAGTTCGGCCGGAATTTTTTCCAGCACTATGGCAAAGCACCCGGCTTCTTCCAGCAGCCGGGCGTCGCGCTGGAGCTTTTCGGCTTCCGCTTTTTCTTTAGCGCGAACAGTATAGGTGCCAAACTTGTAAATAGACTGAGGGGTTAATCCCAGGTGACCCATCACCGGTACCCCGGCGGAAGTAATTCTCCTGACGGATTCCAGCGCCTCTTCCCCGCCTTCCAGCTTAACGGCATGGGCGCCGGTTTCCTTCATGATCCGTATGGTAGAGATGAGCGCTTCTTTTGAGTTGCCCTGGTAGGCGCCAAAGGGCAGGTCTACCACCACCAGGCACCTGCTGGCTCCACGTACCACCGACGCGGCATGATAGATCATCTGGTCGAGTGTGATCGGCAGGGTTGTTTCATGACCGGCCATTACATTACTGGCTGAATCCCCAACGAGGATAACGTCTATACCGGCAGCATCAATAATACCGGAAAAAGAATAATCGTATGCCGTCAGCATAGCTATCTTCTCCCCTTTCTCCTTCATTTTCTGCAAAGTATTTGTGGTTACCCGTCTTACGTCCTTATTGATGCTCATAGCTAAGTTTAAGCAACGAAATAACAAAATTTGTGCGAATACTATCTGAAATACCAGCAGGGATTTCGCTTTTAAGTTGAATAGTTATAGACTTTGCCTTAGTGCTGGTAGTAAAATACAAATACACTCTCCGTCATTTCGATCCCCGCTTGTACGCTGCATTTAATTAAAGTGTCTTGCGGCGGGAGAGAAATCCGTTGGGCAGTAGTGAAAATGTTGAGCATTAGTACCCAGACCCGGCAGATTTCTCCTGCGCGTAAAAGCGATTACAGTATAGTCTTCGTGCTGCGCAGTCGAAAGGACGATGCCCGCAAACGTTTTTTCTAAAAGCGAAATCCCTGGAAATACCACATGTTAATTAAAAACAGGATCTGATAACATACAACACCTGCATGGCGTTATAGCATCGCTTGAAAAGCATCTTTAAAATCTAAAATCAATGAAAAAAACATTTATTGTTCTTTTGGCTCTTGTAGTAGGAAGTACCGTTAAAGCTCAGAAATTTACCCTGGGCGTGAAAGCAGGCGTGCAGGAAAACAGCACGCAGACCAAATTCACAGAAGATGGTGAATGGGCAGCTTTGAGCGCTTCCGGAGTGGGTTTTCACGTAGGTGCTCTCGTGGATTACTCTTTATCAGAGCAGTTCTCTATTCAGCCGCAGCTCCTGTTCAACTCAAGAAGCGTTAAAATGAGTTCCGAAAGCAGTCATAACGTTTACGCTGTGGATCTGCCCGTAAACTTCCTGATCAACCAGGGGGGCTTTTTTGCGGGTGTCGGTCCCAACTTTTCTTATGGGCTTTCAGCTAAAGCAAAATATGACGGTGAGACGGAAGATATGTACAAAAAACATGATATAGAAGGTGGCGAGCAGGCTTCTATACTGAAGCGTTTTGAAATAGGCGCCAATGCTTTGATTGGTTACAAATTCAATAACGGTATCCTGATCAGTGCCAATTATACCCGTGGGTTGAACAATATCTCCGGATATGAAAGAGACTATCAGAAAGTCACTACAAGACAAATCGGGCTTTCTATCGGGTATATCATCAAATAATCAAATTAAATAACTATCAATACCCTTTATCAGGCCGCCTGTACCGGGCGGCCTTATTTTTTTGCCTGGGGTAAAGGAACAAAACCGGTTTCGCCCGGTACTTTAGGGAACACCTGGTTAAGCCAGTCTTCCCTGGCCTTTTCTATGCGGCTTTTGTCGGAAGACACAAAATTCCAGTAAATAAAGTGTTCTTCAGGAAAAGGCTCACCGCCAAAAATATAAACAGTGGAATTGGGCGCCATTTCAAATTCACACAGCGAGCTGTCTTTCGCTATCAGTATCTGCCTGGGCTCATAGGTGTACCCGTCATTCTGTACACTACCTTCCAGAATATACAGGGCACTTTCTCCAAATAAATGATTACCAATATTTAAACTGGCATTATCTGTATTTTTTATTTCGATAAAATAAAGAGGAGAATAAACAGGAACCGGAGATTTTCTTCCAAAAGCCTCACCGGCAATCAATTTGAAACTGACCCCGTCCTGCTGCCATTGCGGAAGTTCTTCTGCACCTATATGATTAAATACCGGCGCTGTTTCTTCCTTGTCTCTGGGCAGGGCTACCCATATCTGGAGTCCGTGTAACGATTTTTCAGAATTACGAAGGTGTTCCGGCGTACGTTCGGAATGAACCACTCCTTTGCCGGCCGTCATCCAGTTAACAGCCCCGGGTTGTATCTCCTCTACAGCCCCTGTGCTGTCCCTGTGCATGATCGCGCCCTCAAAAAGATAAGTAAGCGTGGACAACCCGATATGGGGATGAGGTGGAACGTCGAAGTTTTCGTATTCTTTCATTTTTACGGGTCCCATATGGTCGATGAATACAAAGGGACCTACTGCCCTTTTTTCCCGGAAAGGTAATAACCGGCCTACCATAAAATTTCCGATGGAGGTTGCCCGTTCCTCAATGATCAATGCTATATTGGACATGGGTTTTTATTTTTCGAATCCTTTAAAATCATTATCCACAATACGTTTCCATTCCGGGTGGCGTTTAATATACGCAAATATCAGGGGACACAGCGGGATCAGCGTATGGTTGTGTTGTTCAATATATTCCAGGGTTTTCTCAATCAGGGCAGTGGCCACTCCCCTTCCTTCCAGTTCCGATGCAACCTCGGTATGGACAAGGTAAAACCTTGCGTTCCTTTCCTTAAAATCAATAAAGCCCCTGTACCCTTCCACTATAATTTCAAACCGGCTTTCCTGTTCGTTTTTTATCAAAGGAACAGGAAGGAATTCTTCTTTCATAAAAGATCAATTTTTGTTCAGAACAAAACTATCGCAGTGTAACAGGTATCTGCTTGACCTAAGATAAGAAATCCTTTCCTTCAGCTAGAACTGACCGGTGCTCAGTAACACGAGGGTACATGCCTGCATGGTACGGATACCGTTTTTGGCGGCGATTTCTTCCAACTCCGGGTTTTCGGCGCCGGGGTTGAAAATAATTCGTTTCGGGCGCAGGGATAGAATGTAGTCATAATACGCCTTCTGATTGCCTGCGTTCAGATACAGGGTCACAGTACCGATGCCTGCTGCCGGTTGTTGTTCCGTTATGATCTCCACATCGGCTACTTTCGACGTTTTTTTTCCGATAGCGATTACCGGATGACCGGCAGCCCGCAGCCGGTTAATCGCCAGGTAGCTATACCGTTCCGGGTTATCAGAGGCGCCTAAAACCAGGGTTTTCCCGGTATTTTCTTTATCGTTCATAGTATTATCTATTAAATATAAGGCCTTTAATATAATTTTGCCTGTTTCCGCCTTCTCAAAAATCAGCACAAATAATTGATCAATTGTGCAACGAATGACTTTAAGGGGTTGTCAAAGATATGGTTAAACCGGAATGACTGATTATCAACTACTAATAAAAGATTGTCTCAAGGGAAAAGCAACCGCGCAGCAACAGTTGTATGAGACTTTTGCCGAGCAGATGATGGCCGTTTGCTACCGGTACACCAAATCGCTGGCGGATGCGGAGGATGTATTGCAGGAAGGATTTGTGAAAGTATTCCGATACCTGCACCAGTATCGCCAGGAAGGGGAACTGGGTGGCTGGATCAGGCGGATAATGGTGAATACCGCCATCAACTACCTTAAACAAAACAGCAAATACCAATATGACCTGTCGTTTTCGGATATGGGTGGTTTACACCCGGTGTCTGAAGACAATCCGCAGGTGAGCATGCAGGCAAAAGAGCTGGCAAACCTGGTACGTCAGTTGCCGACCGGCTACCAGACGGTGTTTAATATGCACGCTGTGGAAGGATACACACACGTAGAAATCGGGGAGATACTGGGTATCAATGAAGGTACTTCCCGATCGCAGTACATGCGTGCCAGGAACCTGTTGATAACCTGGATTGAAAAGCATTCTAATGAACTTAAACGTGAACAATATGCCGGAAAATGATTTTGAAAAGCAGGTGAAGCGGCTATTTGACGAAATGCGGGTGAACCCTTCAGAGAAAGTATGGCCGCAGATACACACACGCGTAAAAAAAGACAAGAACCGCAGAAGGATCCTGTTGTGGCTGCCCGCAGCGATTGTATTGCTGGTGACGGGCGGGTATTTGTTGACATCAACAATGCCCGGCAGCGATCATCACAATAAGGAAGTCGCGGGAAACGAAATACAAAATGTGCCGGCAGAGCAAACCCGGGAACCGCTCAGTATTGTGCCGGATAATCCCGGTGGAAAAGCAAATGAGGAAGCAGTTGCTGCCGGGGAAAACAACAACCAAGCAACCGGAGAAAATATTCAAAACAAATTGACCGGAGAGGAGCTTCAATCCGCTCAACGTATCAATACGGAGAAACTTGTGAACCGCTCCGGGATCAGGCAGGGAAGAGACAGGAATGTTCGTAAAGCCAACCGTTCTGCCTCGCCGCTTACGCCTGCGCCTATTGAAAGCAATTTATCGACAGATGAGACCGGCAGGCTTTCAACGGTACAGGTAAAAAAAAGCAATATCCCTGAACAGGATATACAACAATCGGCTGCTACGGATATTGCATACGAATTCAGAGACTTTACCGGAGCTCCTTTACCGGTAACTCCCTTTACACTTGATGCCCCGAAAACACCGCGATCACTGGAGGGGTATCAAAACAAACCCGTTGTAAAACTTAATCCGAAAAAATCCTGGGAATGGGGTGTAGCGGCCGGCACCGGAGTTTCTTCCATTCACAACGGAAATGTAGTTAATATTTTAGGTGAAAAAACTGTTGAACGGGCGAACTATGATGCCATGTCCTATAATAACCTCAATTCGGTATCAGGAAGCGCAGCCCTGGCTCCGCAAACCAATATGCCGCTGGCTCTGGCCCCACTGCCATCAGAAGTCAGAAGGGATTTTTCGTGGCTGGCCGGCGCTTATGCCAAATGGAAATTTAAACCCCGGCTGGCGCTTACAGGAGGACTGCAATATCATCAATATACCACAAACAGAACCGTGGGCGACATTACCTATCCCAGCAATGCCAATATCAATTTCAGTTATGCCAGCCAGCAAAGTTATGCCCGGTACTCAGGCTCCTACAGTACCGGTAAAAAATACACCAACAGGTACCATTTTATTGAAATGCCACTGGGTATAGACTGGCAGTTCAGTAATAGCAGAAAACTTCCGTTGTACCTGAATACCGGTCTGCAACTGTCTTACCTGGTTTCCAGCAACGGCATTCATTACGATACTAAAGCCGGTGTTTATTTTGAGAACAAAAGCTATTTCAACAAAATGCAGGGGGGCGTTTACCTGGGTGCAACGGCAAAACTGTTTTCCGGAACTCCCTATGCGTTGAATATCGGACCCTCTGTTTATTACAACGCCGTGAATCTTACCAAACCCATTGCCAACGTAAAACAGCAGTTGATTTATGTTGGTTTCAACATGCAATGGGCGATCGGCACCAGGTAAGTCTGCATTTGATTTTTTGGAGATGCAACGAAACCTGAGTATATATTGCCAAACATAAAACTACAGCTATGCCAAAGAAATTACTACACTCCTGGGGTATTCTATGTTTTGCCCTGGTCATGCAAGGCTGCATCAAAGACAAGTGTACACGGACATACAGTTATTTTTTACCCGTTTACAAGACCACAGCCGAAGTAAGAGCCAATATAAAAAGCAATAGTCCGCGGCAGGTGGAGCGGACCGGTAAAATATTTGTAAAGGGAAGATATATTTTCCTGAATGAAATAGATCGCGGCATTCACATTATAGACAATATTTCGCCCGCCTCACCCAAAATAGTTGCATTTATTGATATACCCGGCAATATGGATATGGCGGTGAAAGGAGATATACTGTACGCCGATTCCTTCACAGACCTGGTTACACTGAATATAGCGGACCCGCTAAACGCGAAGCTCGTAAAGGTGGAAGAAAATGTATTTCCGTTCCGATACTACTATAATGGTTATACCGTCCTCAATGACCAGGTAGTGGTGGACTGGGAGAAGCGGGACACCACCCTTAATGCAGAATGCGGGGATGGTGGTTTCTGGGGTACCAGCTTCAAAAACAGGCAGATTGTATTTTACAACGATGTAGCCGGATTTATGGCCATGGCTTCCAGTTCTTCCTATGCTACAGCCGCCAGTGTAGCGCCTTCTCCTTTTGGAGCCGGCGGATCGATGGCCAGGTTCTCCATAGTAGGCGATTACCTGTACACAGTAACCAACAGCGACCTGAATATTTTCTCCATTCAGCAGGCGGAACACCCGGCTTTCAATGGCAGGGAGGAAATAGGGATGAATATCGAAACGATCTATCCCTTTAAAGACAGGCTTTTCATAGGTTCCTTCAACGGCATGTATATATACAATATCTCCAATGGCGGCAAACCGGTTAAGGAAAGCAGTTTTTCGCATGTAGCAAGCTGCGACCCCGTGGTTGCTGATGATACTCATGCATATGTTACCCTTCGGTCGGGTAATCAATGCCAGGGATTTACCAATCAAATGGAGGTGCTGGACATTGTTGATATTAAAAATCCGGTACTGGAGAAGATATATCCCATGACCAATCCCCATGGCCTGTCAAAGAATGGTGATATTCTTTTTGTTTGTGACGGGCAGGATGGTCTCAAGGTGTACGACGCGTCTGATCCCCTGAATATAAAGCTGGAAACCACCATCAGCAATATCGTCACTTTTGATGTGATCGCGATGCATGGAATAGCGATAGTTGTTACCTCAGAAGGGCTGTACCAGTATTCGTATTCCAGCCCTTCGGATCTGCGATTCCTGAGTAAAATAGAAATTGAAAAGTCATGAGATATTGCTTATGCGTTTGTTTGCTTTTCGGTTTTGGTACTGCCGGCGCACAGGACGATAAGCCGCGGTATATATTCAGGTCAATTAACCAGGTAGCTTTGATCAACGGTAAGGACCTGGTTTCTGCCGGGCTGCAAACGGTAAATGGAGTAGCCTGTCAAAACTGGTACCTGGGACTGGGGGTTGGGCTGGATTTTTACCGGTATCGTTCTGTTCCGTTATTTGTGGATCTGCGGAGAGAAATCAACCTGAAGAAAGACAAATTATTCCTGTATGCCGATGGCGGCTATAACCTTCCCTGGGCAAAGGATTCGGAAGACCGGCTGCATATCTGGAGTAACACTATTTATCGTACCATAAATGAATACAGGGGAGGAGAATATGCCGACCTGGGGCTGGGATACGCCGTTGCTGCCGGTAAAAAGGGCAGTGCGTTCCTGCTAAGCGCCGGATATTCGTATAAACGGTTTAAAAAGACCACCACTTCTACGGTAGAAAGTAATGTTCCTAATCCTACGGTGGAAACCACGGATGTACAAAAATTCGATTATCATTTTAACCGCCTGATGATCCGGATTGGCTGGCAGTTCTGATAACAGTAAACAGCACCTGCAATCTGTTTCTTACCCGAAATTTTACCCCCCCGGCTGAAAAACGATTCGGGGACTTTGGATACGGCGTTAACCAAACATTTCTTTCACCCGTTCAAAAAAGCTCTTGTCACCCTTGGCTGGCTGCGGCTTAAAATTGGGAGAATCCTGCAGTTTTTCCAGCATAGCTTTTTCCTCGCTGCTGATATTTTGCGGGGTCCAGACATTCACGTGGATCATTTCATCGCCACGCTCATACGAATTAATTGCAGGGAAACCTTTTCCCTTCAACCGGAATATCTTCCCGCTTTGTGTACCCGGCGGCACTTTTATTTTAGCTTTCCCATCTATCGTGGGCACTTCCACCTGTGTACCGAATACCGCGTCAATAAAGGAAATATGCAGGTCGTACACCACATTCAGTCCTTCGCGCTGCAATTCCGGGTGGTGTTCCTCTTCAATTAAAATGATAAGATCTCCGGCAGGTCCTCCCCTTTCTCCTGCATTTCCCCGGCCACTCATGCTCAACTGGATGCCTTCCTGCACTCCGGCCGGAATCTCTATGTTCACGGTTTCTTCTCCATATACCCTTCCCTCGCCTTTACAGGTATTACACTTGTTGCTGATGGTAGTACCTTCCCCGTTGCAGGTGGAGCAGGTAGTAACGGTCTGCATCTGTCCCAGGAAAGTGTTTTGTACTTTTCTGACCTGCCCGGTACCGCCACAGGTGGAGCAGGTTTGTACACCTCCTTTATCTTTAGCCCCGGTGCTGTTGCAACTGGAGCAACCAACATATTTTTTTACTTTGATGGTTTTGGTAGTGCCGTTTGCCATCTCCTCGTAATTCAATTTGATCTTCACCCGCAGATTGCTTCCTCTTGCACCACGCGCCCTTCCACCGCCACGGCTTCTTCCGCCTCCAAAAAAACTACCAAATATATCGTCGCTAAATACATCTCCAAACTGGCTGAATATATCATCCATGTTCATTCCGCTGCCGAAACCACCGTTTCTGCCACCTACACCCGCATGACCAAACCGGTCGTACTGTGCTTTTTTATCGGCATCGCTCAATACCTCGTAAGCTTCCGCGGCTTCTTTGAACTTATCTTCCGCTGCCTTGTCTCCGGGGTTTCTGTCGGGGTGGTATTGCATCGCTACTTTCCGGTAGGATTTTTTTATCTCGTCTGCAGATGCGCTCTTCGATATACCCAGCACCTCGTAATAGTCTCTTTTCATAAAATGTTAAACGGCCAATTTTTTTATTTGAATTATATTGGGTTTGTATTTGACAGGGTAATAGTAATATTGGAACCGGATCATTAACTTCCTACTACCACTTTTGCAAAGCGTATTATTTTATCATTCAGGTAATAGCCCTTCACTACTTCATCTATCACTTTACCGCTAAGTTTTGGATCGGTCACCGGTATCTGTGTGATGGCTTCCTGCTCATCGGGGTTAAAATCCTTGCCGATGCAGTCCATCGGTTTAACACCTCTTGATGCCAACACGGAGCGCAGCTTGTTAAACACCAGCAATACCCCCTCTGTAACCGGTGTTTGTTCAGCCTCCTGGATTTGTTTCTCAGCGCGATCGCAATCATCCAGTACTTCCAGCAGAGACACTATCACATCTTTGCCGGCAGTCTGGATCAATTCCACCCGCTCTTTGGAGCTTCTGCGTTTGTAGTTATCAAATTCCGCATACAGGCGCAGGTATTTCTCTTTTTGGTCAGCGAGTTCCGCTCTCAACTTTTCAATATCACCTGTCATTTGCTCAGCTATTTCTTCGTTTTCTGACAAATTCGCTGTGTCGTATTCGTTTTCCATCAAATTATCATTTGTATTATACTGATTTTCAGAATCTTTCTTGTTTCTATCTTCCATAATTGCCAAATATTATTGAAGCCTTCTATAGGAACAACAAGTTTGCCAAGCTTATAATCAGGTCAAAATGACGGAGTTAATTAAGGTAACCGGATCCGCATTCCCTCCATTAATTTCAAATATGCTATTTTAGCCGGATTTTTAACCCCAAAGATAACACCGACTGCAGTAAGAATTTCTTTAACTAATAATCAGGAAATGCCGGGTAAACGTGAAGAATTATTTCAATATGTGTTAATTATTAAAAAAGGGGAAAAAACGGGCAATATTGACTTTATCAGTATTTTAATCTGCCTGATCTGCTGGTTGTTTTTTGTCTTCTATAGTATCATTCACCAGCAATTTCTATCTGTGCTGTTTATAGGTTCGTTTCTTATTCCCTTCCTGGTCGCCAGGACCATACTGTCCCGGAGACAGAACAAGCACCTCACTTTTAAACATCCGCTTTTTGCCTGTGGGATGCTTTGGTTGTTTGTTCCGGGTATGCGCTGGATTGCTTTATTTTTTATTGTTTTTATCCTGTTCGACCATCAGTCAAGGCAATCGCTTGAGATCGGCGTATCGGATGAACGGATCGTGATCAACACCTTTTTTCGGAAACGTTATGCCTGGAATGAATTCAGCAATGTTATCCTGCGGGACAACCTGCTCACCCTGGATTTTAAGAACAACAGGATCCTGCAGAGAGAGATCATTCCCGAAAGAAGCGACGTAGTAGAAGAAGAATTTAACCGGTTTTGCAGGGAGCAGTTACAAAATACCGCTGATCAGACTGCATTGTAAAGGAGCCTCATTCATACAGGAACTGTATCCGAAAAATACCTGCCGTCGGGCCAACAGATTGATTCTGTATTTTCACAGTCGTTGAGCCTACCAGACATAGGTGCCCACGGCGCCTCCATCCAGGTGCGTAGTTACCGACTTGCCGTTGAATACAATCTTAAATGTCTCGCTGGTTGTAGCCTTGTTTAAAACGATCAGCACTTTTTACCCTCCGGGTTTTTAAAAGCTACTGTCAGCAATTCCCGGGTTTCTTTTATCAGTCATTACAGCAAAACAATTTGAATGGCTGTTCCACCCGGATATACACTGGACTTTCGTTAAAGTCACCTTATATCTCAACTCTACTATACCTTCAGGTATTCCATTGTTTTTATTATAGAGATATTTCCATTGGATACAATCTCAAATATCATTTTGTTGACATCAGGCTCAATACCTGCTGATATATTTTCAATTCACCTGTCAGAGCCTGCCAAACCGGTTGTTAAAAAATGTAACTTGTGTATTATGATCTCTGCTTTACAGAAAACATCATTTAGCTGGTTGTTGTTTATTCTGTCTATAAAAGGCTTTTCCCAGAATCCTATAGCCCTTCCCGAAATCATTAATTTTACGAAACAGGTTTATAATGCCGGTGCGCAAAACTGGAATATCGGACAGGATGCGCAGGGTATTATTTATGTCGCTAATAATGAAGGATTACTGACGTTTGACGGGTCTTACTGGAAAAAATATCCGTTACCCAACCTTACCATCATACGTTCACTTGCGGTAACGGACAACGGGCGGGTATATATAGGCGCCCAGGGAGAAATCGGTTATTTTGAACCCGGGGAAAAAGGAGAACTGTTGTATCATTCCCTGAATACACTCATACCGGAGAAAGAAAAAGATTTTGCCGATGTATGGGATGTGGTGCCCTACAAAGGAGATGTCTTTTTCCGTGTACACAAACGGATACTTCAACTGAAGGAAAATAAGATAACCGCATACAGTCACCCTTCCTGGAGTTTTCTCGGGGAGGTAAACGGCCGCCTGATCTGTAAAGCATTTAAAAAGGGATTGTTGTTGTTTCAAAATCAGCATTGGGTACCTTTTCTGAAAAACAATATCATGCCCGACGAAGCACAGATAACCTCCGTGGTGAGTCTGGATGAAAACAGCGCTTTGGTCGCTACTTTAAAGCATGGGTTCTATATCCTGAAAGAAGATGAACTGATACCTTTTCATACAACCGATATGGAGAGGATAGCAGAAAGAAATCCCTATCACGCAAGGTCTATTAATGAAAACCAGATAGGGATTGTAACCAACATGGGTGGATTTATGATTGTCAATAAGGAAGGAAAAATTATTCAGGAGCTTTCCAGGAAGGACGGACTGCAAACCAATAATGTGCTTTGTACATTTATTGACCGGGATCAGAACATATGGCTGGGATTGAACAGCGGTATTGATTTTATTGCCTACAATACTTCCATAAAACATATTTACCCCGATTACCAGGAACGCAACGCCGGTCATGCCGCTATTATTTACCGCGACCACCTTTACCTCGGTACACCGGTTGGTTTGTTCAAGGCCCCGGTTACTGAAAAAGCTGATATCAGCCTGGGCAAAGGCGATTTTACGCTGGTACCGGGCACCAGGGGACAGGTATGGAATGTTTCTGTTATTAACGACCACCTGATGATGGGGCATAATAACGGGTTATTTATCGTAACCGATAACGGCGTCCGCCGGCTGGACGGACCATCCGGTGTCTGGAATTTTTTTCCGTTAAACAGTATCCTGCCGGCGCCTGTATTCATTGCCGGCACGTATAACGGCATTAACTTTTACCATTATCAAAATGGCAGCTTTTCCAACCCTTCCATTCATACCCATTTTGAATCGGCCCGGTATATCGCTATTGACAACAATATAGCCTGGGTAGCGCACCCCTACAAAGGATTATATAAAGTAATACTGAACCAGGGGAATAATCCAACCTACAAAGTGTATGAGGATATACACAACATTCTTTCGCTGAACAGGAATCATTTGTTCAAAGTTAAAAACAGGATCGTTTTATCGAACGACAAAGGCTTTTTTGAATACAATTTGAACACAGATGATTTTGAGGAGTCATCTTTTTTTAAGAATATTTTTGGCAGCTCTCCTGTTCAGTACCTGGTAGAAGACGATACAGGTAAAATCTGGTTTATAAGCAACAAACGACTGGGAGCCATCGATTTCTCCGGCAATAATTTTGAGATCATACATTTTCCCGAGTTGAATGATCGTATCATGGGTAACGGCTTTGAGTTTGTGTATCCCTATAATGATAAAAATATTTTTATTGCGGGAGAGGAAGGCTTTTATCATATCAACTATGAATTATACAAAGTCCGGAAAAAGCATGTTCCGCTGGTGTTAAGCACGGTAGGTATAATTGATAAGCCGGAGGGCTTGTTATATGGCGGATTTGGCAAGACGGCCGCCGCCAAAATAGATTATGCCTCCAATTCGCTGCATTTCGGCTTTTCCTCTCCGGCATTTGGAGAGCGGGCAGGCATAGAGTACAGTTCCTTTCTTGAAGGGCAGGATACGAACTGGTCCCTATGGTCCGGCAAAAACGAAAGAGATTTTATTCAGCTTGCACCGGGTAATTACACATTTCATGTAAAAGCCCGAAGCCATGAAGGATGGGAATCGCCGGTGGCGAAATATGAATTTACCATATTGGCGCCCTGGTATCGCACCCCCTGGGCATATATGGCTTATGTTTTATCGTTTGTCATATTGATACTGGCACTGCAGCGTTGGCAAAAGAGAAAATTAAAAGCGCAGCAGCAAAAGCACGAAGCAGAACGAAAGCAAATGGAATACCTGCATCAACTGGAGCTGGACCGTACGGAAAAGGAGATCATACGGCTGAAGAACGAAAAGCTGGAGTCGGAAATACAGCATAAGAATTCTGAACTGGCGGCTACTACAATGAACCTGGTGCAAAAGGGCGAAATGCTGGCGAAGGTGAAAGAGGAGTTTGAACGCCTGAAGAAAAATGACGAAGTAGATAAAGAATCTGAAGATTATAAAAAGATCATCCGCATACTGAGTGATGACAGAACTAAAAAGGACTGGGAGCAGTTTGCCGTACATTTTGACAAGGTACACAGCGATTTCCTGGTATTGTTAAAAAGCAGTTATCCAAACCTTACACCCGGTGAGTTGAAACTTTGCGCCTACCTGCGCCTGAACCTGAGCAGCAAAGAGATCGCCCAGATCATGAACATCACTATCAAAAGCGTGGAGCTGAGCCGTCACCGGTTAAGAAAGAAGCTGCAGATACAACCGGATATAAACCTCTATAATTTCTTACTGAATTTTCACTCCTAAGAAAAGATTTATCGTCACCCCGGCACGTATTCGATCGGGCAGACGCAGTCTGTGAGAGAGAAATCTCGCGAAGATATGGAGTATCCCGTTTACTAAATATCTCTATGGTCATGAGATATCTCCCTGCGGTCGATATAACGATCAAGGGGTGGCGTCATTTCGATGCATCCGACAAAGGAGGACGTGTCCACCATAGGAGGATGAGGAGAAACCCGCCTGCGGCAGGCAGCTCCCCCGACCGGGAAGACGTTCCCCCATCCCGGAACATACACCTCCTGCTCACAACGAGACGCCAGGAAAAAGCCCGCTTTGATAAGCGGGCTCCGATGTTTTCTCTTTGGTGAAGCAACGGGTTGGTTTTGTATTTTCTTTACAGTCGTTGAGACTACCAGACATAGGTACCCACGGCGCCTCCATCCAGGTGCGCAGTTACCGACTTGCCGTGGAATACAATATTAAATGTCTGGCTGGTTGTAGCCTTGTTTAAAACGATCAGCACTTTTTTACCTTCCGGGTTTTTAAAAGCTACTGTCAGCAATGCTCCGATATGGTTAGAAGCTACCCGGACAGAACCCGGACGAACAAACTTGGATGCATGTGCTATGATATAATAAGCAACATTGCGACTTACCGTATTACCGTTGATAGTAAGCGCCCCGAGGCAGGCAGTGCAACCACCTTCAGTATAGGGACCATAGTTTTGGTCCGCCGCCAGGTTCCACTCCAGCACGTTGCGGCTCCAGTTGCGGGTGGCGCCGATGATCAGGTTTTCTATGTGCCATTTCAGGTCTTCACCAAAATTGCCCGGAGCGCCAACCCATTGCTCGGTAAAATAAATGTTTTTGTCCGGATGCGCATTATGTACCTGCGACAAAGCTGTAATGCTTCCTCCATATAAATGAAAGGCCGAGCCATCTACGAATGGTTTGGCTTCAGGGTCGTCTAAGATGCTGATGGGATAATCCGGACGATCGGCATTGTGATCATACAAAATGATTTTTGTAGTAATACCGGCAGCCTGAAAAGCGGGGCCCAAATGGTTTTTAATGAAATCAGCCTGCTCAGCCGCCTGCATCACCATACTGGGATTATTGCCTCCATGCAAAGGTTCATTTTGCGGCGTAATGGCATCAACGGTGATGCCTTCAGCTTCCATAGCCTGTATGTACTTCAGCAGATATTTTGCATACACAGAATAATATGCGGGATCCAGGCTGCCACCTACATAACTGTTGTTTGTTTTCATCCATACCGGCGCAGACCACGGCGAACCCAGTATCTTGATGGAAGGGTTCAGGGCCGTTATCTTTTTTAAAACCGGGATCAGGTTGGTTTTGTCTTTGTTTATACTGAACTGATTGAGTTCTGTATCCGTTTGCCCCACAGGCAGATCGTTGTACGTGAAAGGTGCAGGATCAAGATCGGATGCGCCAATGCTTATACGCAGGTAGCTGACCCCGATATTTGTGCTGTCCCACAAAAACAGTTCTCTCAAAATGGCATCCTGGGCGGATGCGCCCAACTGGTTCAGCAACATGGCGCTTCCCCCGGTTAAGGTATATCCGAATCCGTCAATTCCCTGGTAGGTTTGCGTGGTATCCACTTCTATAGCCGGGTTGGAACCCGTGCCGGAAGTGAAATTTAATGCTTCCGTCTGTTTTTTAAATAAAGCGAACTGGTCTCCCCGGGTTATATATACCTCTACATCCGATCGTACTATTGAAGTAGTGTCTGCCGGATTCCGGTTATCCGGATTGGTTTTGTTTTTCTGACATCCTGCAGAGATCAAAAAAAATACTAATAATGCGTACATGTAGATTACGGATTTCATTTTCATCAAAGTGGTAAATTTTTCATGGATGTTATGCCGGGAACTAAAATATGAAATTTAATACGGTCAAAACAACAGATCAGGGCATAACATCCGTTTATCAGCTTTAGTTAGCCCCCCTGAGTTCAACATTGTCTATAGAGATGCCGCTGATGCCCAGATTGGCGCCCCCTGTTTTTATAAAAAGATAAATGGTACCGCTTTGCGGAAAAGTAACTTCCCCGCCGGTTCCCCTCAGCGATCCCTCGCAGGCAATGGTAGCCAGATTACCATTGAAAGGGCTGTTGCCACAGCCGGCCCAAGTATTTAGCGCCAGCCTGTTGCCACCGGAGCTATAGTCGCTATTGGCCACAGGGACATCTGTGCCCAGGAAAACTTCGAACCAGGTGTCTGTTGCCCCGCTGCCTGAAACAACCATATCCAGCCGGTATTTTTTATCGGCTAGTACTTCAATAGGCTGGTAAATTGCCGCATGCCCCCAACCGCCACCGGTAGCCAGCATCACCCCGTTGGTCATCTCAAAGCTTACGCCGGCGGAGATAGGATGTATGGTCCATTTCGATTCGTCGCCGGGGTTGAACTTGCCACCCTGCACCAGGTTGCCCGCTACGGGATCGGAAGTTGGTATATCAATGGTTTGAGCAGGCGCATCATAAAAAATACCGCCTTTTCCCATCGCCTGCATCCTTACGGTATAAACGCCTGCATCGGGAAAAAATACCGTATCCACCATTTTACCCATGGTAAATCCTGTTCCTTTATCAAAATCCCACCTGGTGTTGATAGCGCCGCTGGTATTATTAATTACTAAAAACGTGTTGGTTCTGCCGGCTACGGGTGTAGCGGTAAAGCTGGCCTGCAATTCCGTTTTTAATCCGTTGTCAGCCTCGTTTTTTTGGCATGAGCCAGCAACGCAGGAAAGCAATATGCCCAGGCAGGCTGTTTGTATATAATTAGTCGGTTTCATTTGTAAATATTTTTGTTTGTACAGGAATTATTACCGCCTGGACCAGGCGGTAATACTGGTTTTAGTCATAGTTTGGATTTTGTACGAGTTGGGTCCCCTGGAGTTCCCTGGCGGGTATGGGAAAAATTTCATTTTTGCCCTGCGTGAAGCCCTTGCCTGCAAGTTTTGCAGCAGCATCTCCCCATCGCACCAGGTCGAAAAAGCGGTGTCCTTCACCGGCTAATTCCAGCCTGCGTTCCTCTTTTATAGCATTCAATGAAACCGGTACTGATGGCAGCCCGACCCTTGCCCGTACTGCATCCAGCAATGCCTGCGCCCGCTCGCCCGTTCCGCCGAGGGCTTCCGCTTCCATCAGGTAGGTATCGGCCAGGCGGATGATGTAATCGTTTTGCTGAAAGTTCAGCTCCATAGCGCCCGCACCGGTGTGCACATCTGCCCTGGTAGGAATATACTTCTTCAGGAAATAACCGGTATTCTGATACCCTTCAAGGTAATCAGCCTGTCCGGCGGCTTTTAATGCATTCATATCGAAAACAGTGGCTTCAAGACGGGGATCGTCTTTGATGGCATCATAAAAGTCCTGTGTCCATACGTTAAAGCTCCATCCGGAAGGAATATCCGGCGCCGTGGAGCCGGCAGGCCGGGAATAGCTTCTGGGACCCACCATTATATTTACAGAGTTACCCTCGTCAGCGCCTGTTCCCCAAAAGCCCCAGTCGGCATTGGACTGGTTGGTATGCATCGCTTCAAGAACAGATTCGGAATGGAACTTATTGGTAAAAACCCACAGGTCAGCAAAATTATCCAGCAGTTTGTAGCCGAACTGGCTTGTCTGACCAGGCGTACCGTTCACTTCCTGGAACTGCGCGGCCGCTTCGGTCTTTTTGTTATTGTAGAGGTACACTTTACCCAGCATAGCTTTGGCAGCGCCTTTGGAAAACCTGCCGGCTTCGGTTGCCAATGTTAGCGAGGCGGGCAAATCGGTGATAGCTTCCAGCAGGTCGGTTTCAATCTGAGTATAAACGGCTGTCGGGTCGGCCTGGGTCACGTCGTACATGTTGGTGGCGGTAAGCGGCTCAAGCAACAGCGGAATATTCCGGAACATCCTTACCAGGTTGAAATAATAGGTGGCACGCAACGCTTTGGCTTCTGCTACCAGTCGTTTTCTTACAGTTTCATCCATAGCTGCCCCCGGTAAACGGGCCAGTAAAGTATTAGCCCTGAAGATGCCCTGGTAATGATCGCTCCAGAAACTGCCGGGCATTATATTCTGGTTAAGCGTATGGGTAGAAACCCCCTGTATGCCCAGCCCGTCCGTAGCGCCGCCGCCGCCGGCATAGTTGTCGTCGGAACCGGCATTCATAAAGGTGAGCATATTATCAAAGCCGCCCGCGTTTTTACGGAGCACGTCATATACGCCTGCTAGGGCCGCGTAGGCCTGCTCTTCATTGGCGTAATAATTCTGCGAAAGGAACTGTCCTTTCGGTTCCAGTTCAATAAAATCTTTACCACAAGAGCCCAGCAGCAGGGTTGCCAGGACTGTAGTTATTATGATAGAATTTTTCATTTGTTTATTTTTAATGTTTTGTAAGATCAGTACAGGACTCTTTAAAACTGGATTTGCAGTCCGCCCATAAATGCACGCGCCTGCGGGTATTGTCCTTTATCTACACCAAACACGCCGCCACCTACTTCAGGATCGTATCCGGTGTATCGGGTAAACGTAAGCAGGTTTTCGGCAGTAACATATACCCGTATCCTGGAGATGCCCGTGTTGCCCAATACCTGGCGGGGCAGGCTGTACCCCAGTTGTACTACTTTTAACCTCAGGTAGTCTCCTTTTTCCAGGTAAAAATCAGACATCCGGCTGAAGTTCCTGTTGGGGTCATTGCTCACCAGCCTGGGATAACTGTTGGAGGAGCCTTCACCCGTCCAGCGACCCAGGGCTTTTGCATCATAATTGGCGTTGCCGATATCCAGGCGGCGTAGTCCCTGGAAAATTTTATTGCCGGCAGCCCCCTGTGCAAAGGTCATAAAGTCAAACCCCTTGTATGCAAGGTTGATGGTAAGTCCGTAAGTGTATTTGGGAAGGTTGCTGCCTAAAAACGCCCTGTCTTCTTCTGATATCCTGCCGTCACCATTCGTATCCTGCCAGCGGAAATCGCCCGGACGGGCATTGGGCTGGATCCGGTTGCCGTCTTTATCAACATACGCTGCAATTTCCGCTTCGTTCTGGAAAATGTCCTGGGTTTTATACCCCCAGAATTCGTTGAAGGAATATCCTACCTGGGTTCTGGTAACCGCTCCCATAGACTGGAAGGAAGCGCCGCCACCGATAAAATTGGTGTCCGCGCCTACGTAGGTTATTTCATTTTTCAGGTAAGTAATGTTGCCGTTTAGAGACAACGATAAGTCGCCTATTTGCTTATTATACCCCAGTTCCAGTTCCACACCGCTGTTTTTCATATCTGCAATATTCGCCCAGGGGGAACTGCCCACGCCTACATAACCGGGAATAACAACCTGGCGTAGCATACCCGTTGTTTTTTTGGAGTAAACATCTATCCGGAAACTAACATCGTTGAACAACTGCGCATCCAAACCGATATTGGATGAAGCTGTCTGCTCCCATTGCAGATCCGGGTTATCCAGTGTAGTAGGCGCGTATCCGGTAGTGACCACGCCCGAACTGCCAATGGTATAGTTGTTTCCACCGCTAATGGTAGACAGATACCTGAAATTATCCAGTTCATCGCTGCCGACAACGCCATATCCACCTCTCAGCTTAAGCGTGTTGACAAAGTTGTTATCTGACCAGAAATTTTCATTGTGTACATTCCATCCTGCAGAGAACGAAGGAAACACGCCGTATTTTTTGTTGCTTCCAAACCTGCTGGAACCATCGCGCCGGATGATACCGGTAAACAGGTACCTGTTATCGAAGCTGTAGTTTACACGGGCAAACAGGGAAGTAAGCTTGTGCTCAATAAAATCGGAGGCGGCGGAGTTGCGGTTGGCCTGTGGTATATCAAAATTAAAGGAAGCTTCCTTGTAACCGGTGATAGGCAGGTTGTATAAAGTTATGCCTGTATATCCGCCAATATTTTCAACATAGGCGCCCTGCCCAAGCAAGACAGAAAAGTCATGGGCGCCCAGCGCCTTGCTGTAGGTGATGGTGTTTTCAATATTCCAGTTGAAGCTCCTGTTTTCACTTTTTCCATAGTTATTCTGGCTCACCACATTGGTAGCATTCAGATAGAAAACGGGAGTAAATCCGACACCGCCCCAGTAGGCCTTTTTAGCTCCAACGGTTGACCGGACTTTTAATCCGTCTATTATACCGGCTTCCAGGTAAGCGTTCCCTACCACATTTTCCGCCCAGCTATAGTTGCCCAGCCGGGTTTGCATATAGGCCAGTGGGTTGGTCATTTCCTGTCCCACCAGCGAAGAAATACCGTATGGACTACCCGCTGCATCTCTTATAACAGGGTTCACGCTGTAAGGAGCGACATTGGCCTGCGCGGGATCTATCACCACCAGGGGAGTTATGGGGTCCAGGTTGATAGCAGAACTAAGGGGTCCGCCAAATTCGCTGTTGGTATTACCCAATCCGATATTTTTCTCACGGGTATACCCCAGTGTCTGTCCAAAAGTGAAAATGCGGGAAATTTTGTGGGTTGAGTTCAGCCTGAAATTCTTCTTATCATAGTTGGATATTTGTGTAGCCACAATACCCTGCTGATTCTGTATACCGGCAGAAACGTAGAAGGTAGACCTGTCGTTTCCGCCACTTACGCTTATTTCGTGATTGTGCCGGTTAGCGCTGTTGTTGAAAATGGCATCCTGCCAGTCCGTGCCCTTTCCCAGTGACCCGGGATCAGAGAACAATATATTTCCACCAGCGGCAACAGACCTTTCATTCAGCAATGTGGCATATTCTTCGGCATTCAGCAATTTCAGCTTTTTAGCCGGCTGCGATACGCCGTAAAACCCATTGTAGTTCACTACAAACTTTCCGGCTTTACCCTTTTTGGTAGTGACCAGGATAACACCCGCCGCAGCGCGTGTACCATATATGGCAGAAGAAGCGGCATCTTTCAACACCTCAATGGATTCAATATCAGACTGGTTCAGGTAGCCGATACCGCCACCATCAACCACCACGCCGTCAACCACCCACAACGGGCTGCTGTTACCAAAGGAGGTAACCCCACGAACACGGATGGTAGAGGCTGACCCGGGTTGTCCCGAATTCTGCATGATCGTTACCCCGGATACCCGGCCCTGTAGTGCCTGTTCTACCCTGCCGTTGGGTATATTTTCCAGGTCTTTGGCTTTTACACTGGAGATAGCGCCCGTTATATTGGATTTCCGTTGGGTACCATATCCTACCACTACTACCTCATCAAGGCCGCTCCTGACGTCTTCATCATCAAGCCATACGGAAACAACGCCGTCTGCCGGTATGGTCAGTTCCTGTTCTGCCAGTCCGACATAAGAAATGATCAGGATGGCGCCGGGGCGTGCATTTAATTCAAAATTACCGTTTTGGTCGGTTACCGTGGCAGTATTGGTTCCCTTTACTCTTATCGTGGCGCCTTCAAGCGGTGAGCCGGAGGTTTTGGCGCTGACCTGTCCCCTGACTGTAATATCCTGCGCCCTGGCCGAGGGGGAAAAAGCCTGGGACAGCAGCAAGAAAATGGCAAATAGCAAATGTTGGCGATTCATACACAAGCATGTTTTTGGTTAAATAATAGTTTGAAAACAAACTTAACCATAAATATCCCCAACAGGTTGTTTTCCACCCCATCAATACCCTATCAAAAAGTTACAGAATTCCTATTTACAGGCATTTATGCCATATCAATACCACATCATTGATTAATCGATAAGGGTTTTTAAAATTTGCTTGGACGTGATTGGTCCTTATTTTAAATACATGTAAAACTTTTCAACATTTTGAGCTTCTGCCGTGTTGAAGCTGGAAACCTCCTGTTTTACCTCCCCGGCGGATAATTGAAAATTCCTGACAACAGGAAACATAATAGGACAAATACTCTATGATTCAACAAATATTTTTCTGTCATTTCCATAAGTTCAGTATATTTCCGGATAACATATTGCCTGCTATCTGATTATGGCAGTGTATATTTTTTCTCAGCATCAATTATGAGTACACTAACAAGAAGAAACTTTATACGCCAGACAACTTACGCGGGGTTAAGCGTTCCGTTACTGAGCGGTCTCAGCAGCTTCAGCGATGCAAATGCCGGTATGAAATTCGGGCTGGTTACCTACCAGTGGGGACGTGACTGGGACCTGCCAACCCTGATAGCCAATTGTGAAAAGTCCGGATTACTGGGAGTAGAACTCCGTACGGAACACGCACATAAAGTGGAAACCAACCTCAATGCTGTTCAGCGGGCTGAAGTGAAAAAAAGATTTAATGACAGCCCGGTTACCTGTCTGGGATACGGGTCCAATTTTGAATACCACAGCCCGGACCCCGCCGTACTCAAAAAAAACATTGAGGGTACCAGGGAATATATCCAACTCTGTAAAGATATCGGGGCTACCGGTATTAAAGTGAAGCCCAATACACTGCCTGCAGAGGTATCGAAAGAAAAGACCATCGCCCAGATAGCGGCTTCTTTTAACGAAATAGGTAAATTCGCGAAGAACCTGGGACAACTGGTACGGGTGGAGGTACACGGAAGATATACCCAGGACATTCCCGTTATGAAAGCCATTTTTGAGCAGGTGACAGAACCGGCTGTAAAAATATGCTGGAACAGCAATGACGAGGACCTGCTGCCACCGGGCCTGGAGCAAAACTTTCACTCCGTAAAAAAATGGTTCGGAGATACCGTGCATGTACGGGAACTGAATATAGGCGATTATCCTTACCAGCAACTAATGAACCTGTTTGTGGGAATGAATTATAACGGATGGATATTACTTGAAGCACGGACGGAAGTACCTGACAGGGTAAAAGCCATGCAGGAGCAATTGGCTGTATTCAACCAGATGGTAGCCAATGCGAAAAAAAGCAGATAAATCCAGTTTATACATTTTCAACTAAATATTTCACATGAAAGAAAAGGAAAGCTCACGAAGGAGTTTCATAAAGAAGACAGCGATAGCCGGCGCGGGAGTTGCCATCGGAGGTATGGGACTCAGCGCAAAGTCATATGCATCCATCAGGGGAGCAAATGAACGATTGAATATAGCGGTTATCGGTATCCGCGGTCAGGGCGGAACCCATATCAACGCCTGGTGCAACCTGAAGGATAACCGCAATGTCAACTTAAAAACGCTTTGTGATGTAGACGAAAGCCTGTTTGCTGAAAAAGCAGATGTTGTCGCAAAAAAACTGGGAACGAAACCCCGGACAGAGTGGGATATGCGCAAAGTATTTGATGACAAGGATATCCACGCCGTTTCTTTTGCAACTCCCAATTACTGGCACGCCCTGGGTACGATCTGGGCCTGCCAGGCTGGTAAACATGTGTATGTGGAAAAGCCGGCATCGCATAATATTTGGGAAGGAAGAAAAATGATCGAAGCCTCCCGAAAATACAACCGCCTGGTACAGGTAGGCTTTCAAAACCGCTCATTCAATAATGTAAGGGAAGCCATTAAGTTTCTGCACGACGGTGGCATCGGCGAGGTATATGCCGCCCGTGGACTTTGTATAAAACCACGTGATCCCTTCGGCGTAGCCAGGGACAGCGAACCGCCGGCATCCCTGCATTACGATAACTGGCTGGGACCGGTTTCTTACCGTCCGTATAACGAAAAAAAGGGACATTATAACTGGCATTGGTTCTGGGAAACAGGCAACGGCGATACGGGCAACCAGGGACCGCACCAGTTTGATATAGCCCGATGGGGACTGAATAAAAATGAACACCCCATATCGGTATTTTCAACCGGGGGTGTTTTTGGTTGGTCACCTAAGGAGTGTGCACAGGAAACCCCTAACATGCAGAGCTCATTATTCAAATACCAGGACGGAACCGTACTGGAGTTTGAAACCAGGGGTGGATATTCCAATGGTGAGTCCGGGCTTGATATCCGCATAGGCAATATATTCTACGGGTCAGATGGTTATCTTGAGATCAACGGAAATACCTGGAACGCTTTCCGTAAAAGGGAAACCGCTGCTTTTGCCGGCTCAAAATCGGCTTCAAAAGCCCCGGCCGACCCGAGAACTCCTCCCGGCGGAACAGAGCATTATGCCAATTTTATAGATGCCATCCGTTCAGGAAAAACAGGATCGCTGAACTGTGACATCATAGAAGGACACTACTCTTCCGCCCTCCCCTCCCTGGCAAATATTTCCTATCGCTTGGGAAGGGAATTGAAGTTTATGGGTGGTAACCGGGATTTTGAAAAATTTGTAAACGATCCGGAGGCTGATTCGTTCCTGACAAGGGCTTATCGTCCTCCATATGTAGTTCCGGATCAGGTATAATAATATCTCTAAAACAGCTCAAGGGAATATGTTCGGGTGAATATATTCCCTTGTTTTTTAACCATATCCTGTGGTCTGCTATCTGAAGCGGGTAACCTGGCACCGTTATTTGTATATGGTATACAATGAATACATGATATTTTTAAATAATACAAAATAATCTCTACGACCTTCCTGACCGGCATTGTTAACAGAAGTAGACATTTGATAAATCATTCTTACCCAACCCCATTTGTTTTTCCGGCGTATAATAATACCTATAAAACATTGTTTAAATAGTGTTATAATCATTATGAGTGGAAGGAGGTATATAAGGTATTAGCGGGAAATATTCTACCTTACTATACGAATGGCGATAATTACGAAACAGCAATTTTAAATTAGGAGGCTATTGAGCAGTACCCCCTTAGATACAGACCTGATTAATGGTTGTATACACAACGACCGTAAGGCGCAGGAGCTTTTATACAAGAAGTTTTATGTGTCGATGGGATCCATATGTACCCGCTATACCCACAATGAAAACGACACCATCGAGGTTTTAAACAATGGTTTTTTGAAGGTCTTTAAAAATATACAGTCATTCGATCCGGCTAAAGCGAGCCTGTACACCTGGATAAGGACCATTATGGTAAATACAGCCATCGACTTTATCAGGCAGAATCAGAAACACAAACAGCATCTGGAACTGGATTACGCTACGGAACCGTTTATTGAAAGTGATGCACTTCAAAGACTTAATACAACAGAATTGCTTCATCATATCAAAAACCTGCCAACCGCTACACAAACAGTATTCAACTTATATGTTATCGAAGGGTTTACACACAAGGAAATCGGGTTGAAGATGGGCATCAGTGAAGGAACCAGCAAATGGCATTTGAGTGAAGCGAGACGATTGTTACAAAAATCTCTTAAAACCTTACATGTGGCATAATGAACAGAAAGATACCATACGAAACAATTGCCCAAAAACTGGAGAACCTGCCGGTTCCTGATATGGATGTCTCCTGGCAAAAAATGAAAGTTTTGCTGGATAAAGAGATGCCTGCAGCACCTGGCAAAAAACCGGGAACGGGAAAATGGTGGGCCGGTGGATTGGCATTGCTCCTGATAGGAGCGGCTGTTGTCTTTTATATGAGATCGCCTGAAGCCGGTGACGGAAATAATGAAATCGCGACAACGGAAGCAGTGCCCGGTAATCTGGTAACCTTCCCTGAGACTTCAGGTCAGCCGGGTAAACGAGCTACTGCATCCCCGGAAATACCCCGGATGCAGAATAAGGAAACTTTGAAAAATGACCCGCAGAAAACACTTAATACCGGCATCAACAGCGTTCCTATCGCTGTAAGCAATACAGATATTGAACCCCGCTCAATTGATGCGATTGCAAAAAGCTCTCAAAAACAAACCGGAAAAAATAATTTAAAAAGCAGGAATGTAGAAAATATACTACCTTTAACACCTCCCGTTCCGTTACCTGCAGAGGCAGGTAACACCAGCATTTCAAGTTTACTTGAAGTGGATTCAGCCGTTAGCGACCTTAACTCCTCTGAAATATCAGAGAAGGCTATACCAAACGACAAAACATCTTATTTTTCATACAGTGCGTCGGCCACTGCATTGGCTAAGGCAATGCCGGCATCCGTACCCGTTGAAAACTTTCTCTACACGGACCGGTTGACGATCACTGCAGAAGGATCCCTTCCTAAGCTAACTTATCAACTACCTGAGAACGAATCCCTGAAAAAAGCGGTTGCCAAAGAACTCAAACGTCAGCAAAGGAAAGATGAAAGAGATATGGCAAGGTCGTATCGCAGCAACCGTTCTTTATGGGGAGAGCAACCGGAACGCTGGTTTGCCGCTGGTTTGGCGCCCTACCAGAATTTTTCAATCGGCGACCAGAAAACCTATGACTACGGCGCCGGCGCCACACGAAATAAGGTCACTGATTACATTCCGGCTCCATACCTCCAACTGCATGTTACTGACAGGATTTATGTGCTGAGTGAATTTCAGTTCAATGCGCCGCAAGCTACTCCTAACCTGCTGCTGAACCACCGTACATTTCTTACCCCCGTTAGCAGCAACGTGATGTATGAAAATACTTACCTGAGGAAGTTGTATTATTTCAATATGCCCCTGAGTTTTTATTACAGTCCTGTAAAGAACTTCTACCTGGGCAGCGGAATGCAGTTCTCTTCGCTCAGCAGCGGACTGGCATCGGTGGAACAAATGGGACCGAACAACACCCTGTTGCGATCTGAAACCATTACTTTAAAAGACGATGCGGCATCATATAATTTCAGAGGCTCCGAATGGCGCTACCTGTTTGACGCCAATTATTATGTCAACCGTTTTATGTTCGGGTTCCGTTACAGCCAGGCATTTAATAACTATATTGACCTGAAGATCAACAACACGTTGCCTGCTTCCCAGGCACGCAACCAGGCATTTCAGCTATACTTCCGGTATAACATCATCGTCAGCGATAAAAGAAGGTAAGCCGGCAGGTTATCGGTTAACTTATATTACAAATAAAACTATCTTGATCCTTCGATTGTTAAGATAGTTTTATTTTTTTGTCATTATTTTTCCCGCCTCAGAATATTGTATTATATTCACCTCCCGCTTTTGCAATATGAAACCGATTCTCAGAAAATTCAGTCCCGCTCAAAACCAGTCATTTTTTGTGCAGACCGTAAGGGGCAAGGACATGATCAATCCCTGGCATTATCACCCGGAAATAGAAATAGTATATATAAAAAACAGTGCGGGTACGCTGGCGGCAGGCGACTATATGAGCAGCTTTCAACCCGGCGATGTGATGCTGTTTGGCGCTCACCTGCCTCACACCACGGTACATGAGCCCCGGTATATTTCTTCCAACCTCAAAACCCGGGGGGAGGCTATCACGGTACATTTCCTGCTGCAAAATATCGGTCGCGACCTCCTGGAAACTCCTGAGATGACGGCTGTCAATAATTTATTGACCAATATCGCTCCCAGAGGGATATTGTTAAAAGGGAAGACCCGGGATTTTGTAATAACCGCCATGTCCTCTATTATCAGCCTCCCGCCGGCAAAGCGAATGCTTTGTTTGCTGGGCATCCTGGAATATATTGCAGACACCGGCGAATACGAAATACTGGCGGGGAAAGGATATACCAACAATGCCAGCGATTACGATAATAACCGGTTGAAAGCCGTATACGATTATACGTTCCAGAACTATCACCGCCCGGTGTACCTGGAGGAACTGGCAGCGCTCACACACCTGACACGCCAGTCATTCTGTCGGTTTTTTAAGAACACCAACCGCAAAACTTATTTCCAGTTCCTGATGGAAGTCCGTATCGGGCAGGCATGTCGTTTGCTTGCGGATGATACGCTTACCATTCAGGATATCAGCAATAGCTGCGGATATAATAATATGGCGCACTTTATCAGGCAGTTCCGTAAAGTAACGGGCAAAAATCCGCTGCAATTCAAAAAGAAGATGCTGGCGACACAGCGGGACGCCATGGCAATGTAACGCAATCCATCATTGGTAATATACCATAATTTTTTGTCTGCCGGTAGTGTTTCAGACTTATTATAAATTTATAATATTGTAATCTGGAAGCTGTGTCGTTATGATGCTGTTTCTTTTACAAATATTGGAGATGAAATACCGTATTCTCGGTAAAACCGGGTTAAATGTATCAGTATTGGGTTTCGGCGTATCACCGGTAGGGAATGTATTTGATACCGTTGATGAGTCGGAAGCGATTGCCGCATTGCATTGCGGCATAGACCATGGGATCAATTATTTTGACGTAGCGCCTTTTTACGGAGATACACTGGCAGAAACCCGCCTGGGAAAGGCTTTAAAAGGCAAAAGGCAGCAGGTGTTCCTGGCTACCAAATGCTGCCGTTATATAGATCATTTTGATTTTTCCTATCAGCGGGTTATACGCGGCATCGACGAATCGTTGCAACGGTTGCAAACCGACTATGTTGATGTATTCCAGTTGCATGATATAGAGTTCGGCTCTGAGGAACAGGTGCTCAACGAGGCGGTGCCTGCTCTCCTGAAAGTAAAAGAAAGCGGGAAGGCCCGGTTTGCAGGTATCACGGGGTTGCCTGTACGTTATCTTGCCCATATCATCCGGCAGGTAGAAATGGACACCGTTCTATCCTGGGCTCATTACAACCTCGTAGAAGATGAGATCAATGATGAACTCGTTCCCTTATCCATCGAAAAAGGGTTCGGGTTGATGAACGCTGCTCCTTTTATGCAGCGCATACTCACCGACGCACCTTTACCGGACTGGCACAGGTCGCCGCAGGAGTTGAAAGACATCCAGCCCAAACTGGTAGCGCTTTGTAAAAAACACGGGCTTCGCCTGAGCGATGTAGCCCTCGCTTATGCCATTGCACACCCGCATATATCCGGCACTATCGCCGGAATGTGTCGTGTAGAAACTGTTGAAGCAAATGTTGCCGCGGCGGACCTGAACATTCCTCCGGACTTGCTGAATGAAATTGAAACCCTGGTGGCCCCGGTAAAAAACCTGATGTGGTTTGAAGGGCGGCCTGAAAATAACATACCAAAACTAAAACAATGAAAGCATTGGTACTGGAAGCCCCGGGAAAGGTGGCTCTGCATGAGATAGAAAAACCTCAACCCGCCCCGGATGAAGTATTAGTACGGATCGCTGCCGTGGGTTTTTGTGGCGGCGATCTGAACAGTTACCTGGGTTTGTTTGAACTGCAGGAATACCCCAACGTACTGGGGCACGAGGTAGGTGGTATAATTGAAGCCTCCGGCAGTGATGTTCCCGCGGAATTTCATGAAGGAATGAAGGTTACCGTCAACCCCTACCAAAACTGCGGCCATTGTATCTCCTGTCGCAAGGGGCGACCCAATGCCTGCGTAGATAATAAAACAATGGGAGTACGCCGTCCCGGAGCTATGACCGAATACATTACCGTTCACTGGAGTAAACTCCACGCATCGGATAAGCTTTCTTTTAAAGAACTGGCATTGGTAGAACCTCTTACTGTTGGCTTTCATGCCGCAGACAGGGGAAGGGTGACCAAAAACGATATAGTGCTGGTAATAGGATGCGGCATAGTGGGACTGGGCGCTATTGCCGGCGCTCTTAAAAGAGGAGCGACGGTATACGCACTTGATATCAGTGAGTATAAAATGGGGATAGCCCGGCAGGTGGGTGCTACCGGTGCCATCAACGGCGCTACGGAAGATGTGGCAGCCGTCATCAGCAAATTGACAAACGGAGACGGACCCGATGTGGTAATTGAGGCCGTGGGGAGCTACGATACTTATCGCCTGGCGGTAGACCTCGTATCCTATACCGGCAGGGTGGTATATGTGGGCTACGGCAAAAAACCGGTAGACTATAATACGGGGTATTTTGTGCGCAAGGAAATTGAAATACTGGGGTCGAGGAATTGCCTGGGAGATTTCCCTGACGTTATAGAATATATCGAATCGGGTAAGTTTCCGGTAGAGGCGGTAATTTCACAAACGGTTCCTTTAAGCGATGCCGGACCGGCGCTGGAAGCCTGGGCAAAAAATCGCGGAAATACCACCAAAATAATGGTTGACTTTGAAATATAATGTGCTGCATAATAATAAAATAACCTGCTCCTACCCGATTATTTACGAATATTGATATTTAAATCACAACAATTACAGGATTGAAATTAGCCGCTATAGACATCGGAAGCAATGCCTGCCGTTTATTGCTGAGTGAAGCACAACTGAATGCCAAAAATGTACCTGCGTTTACGAAACTGAACCTGTTGCGGGTTCCTTTACGCCTGGGGTTTGAAGTATTTGAGACCGGCGAGATACCGCAATCAAAAGTGGATATGATGCTAAGCACTATGAAAGCCTACCGCCATCTCATAGAAGCTTATGGCATTGATCACATCAAGGCATGTGCTACCTCGGCCATGCGTGACGCAACCAATTCCGCTGCTATTATTGCCCGGATTAAAGAAGAGACCGGTATTGAAATAGATATTATCTCCGGAGAAGCAGAGGCCAGTTTCATTTACGAGAACCATATCGCGGAGAATATGTCAGGCAACGGCTCCTACCTGTATATTGATGTCGGTGGCGGTAGCACAGAACTTACTTTTTTCAGCAACGGCAAACTTAATTTCAAGGAATCTTTTAACATAGGCACTATACGGCTTCTGAAAAATATGGTCGATGAATCGCTTTGGAATGCCATGCGCGACTACCTGAAGCGCCATACTGCCCGACATTCCGTGACAGCGATCGGTTCCGGCGGAAATATCAACAAGGTGTTTTCTCTTTCAAAGCGAAAGGAAGGAAAACCCCTGTCTCTGAAACTGCTGAAAGACTACTACAAAGAGATGAGTGTATGCACGCTGGAGGAAAGAAGGCAGGTTTACAACCTGAGGGAAGACAGGGCCGACGTGATCGTACCGGCATTGCTGATATACATAAATGTAATGCGCTGGACCGGCGCTTCACAGATATACATTCCCCATATAGGGTTGGCGGACGGGTTGATCCAACACCTTTATAACGAAGTGACCGGAAGCAAGAAATAAGTATTTTTTTCGTTATTTCGTTACGGCATGAAATATAAAGCAATAACACAAGCAAGGCGGTCCATATCCAGATTGGGAATAACTGCCGGATTATTGTTTTTATCCCTTACCGGTTCCACCCAGCATTTTTTACCTCCTTCCGATACCTATCGTCCCGACAGGCTAAAAAAAGTAATTATCACAGAGGTTGCTATCGGCACGGCGGTAAGCGTCGGGCTTTATTATCTGTGGTACAAAAAATTCCCGCGCAGCAAATTTCATTTTTTCAACGACAACAGGGAATGGCTGCAGATGGATAAGGTGGGGCATGCAGTAACCGCTTACAACGCCGGCGTGTTGCAGTATGACCTGATGCGGTGGAGCGGTGTAAAAAAAAATGATGCGATAATCATCGGATCTGCTACCGCATTGGGGAGTCTTACCATTATAGAACTGCTGGACGGGTTCTCCGATCATTGGGGCTTCTCCAAAACGGACATGTTGGCCAACCTGGTAGGTACGGCCATTTTTGCGGCACAGCAAAGATGGTGGGATGAACAACGAATTACCATGAAATTTTCAGCTCATCTCTCTCCTTATGCACAGTATCATAAAGGTGAACTTGGTAATAATTTTGCTTCCCGCATTTTAAAAGACTATAACGGTCAGAGCTACTGGCTTTCGGTAAATATCAGGTCTTTTCTCCCGGCATCCTCCTCCTTCCCCAATTGGGCTGCGGTGTCCTTTGGTTATGGCGCCGACGGTATGACCGGCGGTCACTCCAACCCGGTTACGCTCAAAGGCGTTCCCATTCCTCATTTTGAAAGGACCCGCCGGTTTATGATCGCGCCGGACGCTGACCTTTTCCGCGTACGGTCGATAGCCCCGGTTGATGCCGCCACCTATATTACCAAACCGTTTAAATGGCCGACGCCTACACTGGAGGTTAACTCAAAAGGGAAGTTCAAATTTTACGGACTATATCATTGAGATAAAACAGAGGAGGGTTACCTTTCACCCACCGGTTGAGCATTTGTGTTTGTGGCGGTTCCGAACCTTCGGAATGGAAAACGTCTGCCCGGTGCAAATGCTGAATAAATAAAAGTTCATTGTTAATTCTATAGCCCAATTTATAATATCTGGCTGGGACTGCAGATGATAAACAAGGTGAAGCTGAGGCGGTGTTATCTGTCCGCCGACATAACACAAATGCACTTGTTGCACGCCCGTCTAGTCTAGCGTGGAGATTCGTTCAAGCGCCGAACATAGTCTACATAATCTACCCACTTTTTATATTCTTCGATATGTCTTTTAAAACCTATGTCTTGCAATACAAGTTTTCCGTCTAAAGGATCTTCAATCTGAAAATTATGACTTAAAATAATTTTAGAGTAGTCTTGTAAATGCCGGAACCGTTCAACAACATCGCCTCCAGCACCCAATTCTACATTTAAATAATCTTTCCGAAACGAGAAATAATAAATGAATCCCTCAATGTCTGCCTTGAGATAAAAATGTAGTTCTGGAAATTCTTTATTTGTATCAAGCAAAGTCTTGGTAAAGTAATAATTAGAATCAGGCGAATTTTCATCACTTATTTCCGTAAAAGAATTAGTCAATTCCGTCGCCAAAGAAATATTTCTTTCTAATGCTGTCTGATTGTCCAGAATAATTACTCTTCGATAAGTAAAGTCGTAAGGCATGTGTCAGTTAGTTAGGTGGTGTACAACACTATAATACCCCCTTGGTGCTTGGCAAATAATTGCTCAGCGGATCCCGTTTAACGGCCATACGAATGGCTTTGGCAAAAGCCTTGAATATGGCTTCTATTTTATGATGCTCGTTGTCTCCGCGACATTCTATGTTCAGGTTGCAGCGGGCGGCGTCAGAAAAAGACTTAAAGAAATGGAAGAACATTTCCGTAGGCATCTCCCCTATTTTTTCCCTTTTGAATTCCGCATTCCACACGATCCAGTTGCGTCCACCGAAATCAATCAGTACTTTGGCATCCGCCTCATCCATCGGCAGGGCAAATCCATAACGTTCCATACCGGTTTTGTCCGCCAGCGCTTTCGCAAAGGCTTCTCCCAGCGCGATACCGGTATCCTCAATACTATGATGTTCATCTATATGCAGGTCTCCCGTTACCTGTATCCGCAGGTCCATTTTTCCATGGCGGGCAATCTGCTCCAGCATATGATCAAAAAAACCGATACCGGTGCCAATCTCCGCTTTTCCGTTGCCATCCAGGTTCAGCTCGATATGGATGCGGGTTTCATTCGTGTTCCTTTCGTGCGTTACAGAACGGAGCCCCAGCTTCAGGAATTCATAGATTTTAGACCAGTGCAGGGTTTCAAGCGCAATGGTATCCTGCAGTTCAGACACCTTATCAGATATTTCTTCCGCTCCCAGCGAAGCGTCCTCATTCAACCAGATAGCCTTGCAGCCGAGGTTTTTGGCCAACTGTACATCAGTGATACGATCTCCTATTACAAAAGAGTTTGCCAGGTCGTATTCCGGGTTGTTCATATAACCGGTAAGCATACCCGTACCGGGTTTCCGGGTAGGAGCATTTTCATGCGGATAGGTTTTATCAATAAACACCGCGCTGAAATGAATATCTTCCCCTTCCAGGCTCTTCATGATCAGGTTGTGCAGCGGCCAGAAAGTACTTTCAGGGAATTTTTCCGTACCCAGTCCATCCTGGTTGGTAACCATCACCAGTTCGTAGTCCAGTTCCTTTGCAATTTTGGTCATGAACTCAAACATATGCGGATAAAACGTGAGTTTATCGTAGGAATCCAGTTGGTAGGTTGGTGGATCTTCCAGTATCAATGTTCCGTCTCTGTCTATAAATAATACCCGTTTTGCCATAGCTGCGCTTTAAAGTGTTGCAAGTTAATGCTATTTTATCAGGGGCGAAACCCGCCAAGACTTTTTACAAGAGTTTTGTTTTCTTCCGGCGTACCCACTGTTATACGCAAACAATTTTCACAGAGCTGCACATTGCTCCGGTCGCGGACAACAATGCCTTTATCCAGCAGAAAATCGTAGGCTTTACGGGCGCTATCCACCTTCACAAGCAAAAAGTTGGCATCCGAAGGATATATATGTTCTACCACCGGCAATACCGACAACTGCTCCGCCAGTAACTTTCTTTCCGCCACCAGTGTCTGTATCATCTCGTTTACTTCGGCCACATTATCCAGGGCCTTCAGCACGATATCCTGAGTAGCCTGCCCGATATTGTAAGGCGGTTTTATTTTGTTGTACACCCCGATGACCTCTTCCGAAGCGAACGCCATTCCCACACGGAGCCCTGCCAGTCCCCATGCTTTTGACAGGGTTTGCAATACTACCAGGTTCGGATACTCGCTCAACTCCTGCACAAAGGAACGATGCCTGGAAAAGTTGATATAGGCTTCGTCAATCACTACCAGCCCGGGAAAATTATTCAGCACCATTTCAATGTCTTCCCTGTGGATGGAATTGGCAGTCGGATTATTGGGAGAGCAGATCCATATGATTTTGGTAAAATCGTCCACCAGTGTTTCCATATGAACCAGGTCCAGTTGAAAATCCGGCAACAAGGGCGCTTTACGCACCTCCACATCATTGATATCCGCGCTTACCTGGTACATGCCATAGGTAGGCGGGCAAATAATAACATTATCCTTCCCGGGATTACAAAAACCACGGTACAGGAGATCAATACACTCATCGCTGCCATTGCCAATAAAGATATTGGCGGCGGGCACTCCCTTTATTTGAGATAACTTTTCTTTGATCTTCAACTGGTGCGGATCGGGGTAACGGTTATACCATTTTAAAGAAGGTGAGCCCAGGCTGTTTTCATTGGCGTCCAGGAACACTTTGGCTTCTCCGCTGAATTCGTCCCGGGCGGAGGAATAAGGGGTGAGTTTTTTTACATTATCCCTCACCAGGTCGTTTATATTAAAAGAGGTCATAGAATGTAGAATGTACGATTTTTAATTTGAATCATCAGCCAACCCTGTCAGCGCCTGATCTTCACGGCATTGGCATGAGCCTGTAATCCTTCCGCTTCCGCCATTTCAATAATAGCAGAAGCGATATGATGCAGCCCGTCCCCGGACAATTTCTGGTAAGTAATTTTTTTTACAAAGCTGTCTATACTTACACCGCTGTAGGCCTTCGCAAAACCGTTGGTAGGTAAGGTATGGTTAGTGCCGCTGGCATAGTCACCGGCGCTTTCAGGAGAATAATTCCCCAAAAATACCGATCCGGCATTTACTACCTGCTCTCCTATCGCCTCATCGTCCTTACAACTGATGATCAGGTGCTCAGGAGCATAGGCATTAATGAGGTCCATTGCTGCCGGCAGGTCTTTCATCACTATAGCTTTACTGTGTTCCAAAGCCAGGGCGGCCAGCTTCTTCCTCGGCAGGGTTTCCAGTTGCTTATATACTTCTTCCAGTATACCTCCCACCAGGGTTTCGTCCGTAGTTACCAGCAGCACCTGGCTGTCAGCGCCATGCTCTGCCTGCGACAACAGGTCAGCCGCCACAAATTGCGGGTTCGCCGATTCGTCAGCCAATACGCACACTTCGCTGGGACCTGCAGGCATATCTATCGCGACACCATCTCGCTGGACCAATTGCTTGGCGCAGGTGACATACTGATTACCCGGTCCAAATATTTTGTACACGGCCGGGATCGTTTCGGTGCCGTAAGCCATGGCAGCAACAGCCTGCGCGCCGCCCGCCTTAAAAATTCGTTTGATACCGGCTTGCTGCGCAGCGTATAAAATGGCGGGATGAATATTTCCTTCCTTATCGGGCGGCGTGCATAGTACAACTTCCTTACACCCGGCAATAGCAGCCGGAATCCCCAGCATCAACACGGTTGAAAACAAGGGCGCTGAGCCACCGGGTATATACAAACCCACTTTTTCTATACCTACCCATTTTCGCCAGCAACTGATTCCCGGAGCGGTCTCCACGGGTTCTTCTGCTTTAAATTGTTCCCGGTGGAACCGGTAGATGTTATTTTTAGCTGTCCGGATAGCGTCTTTTAATGCCGCAGTCAACTGTTTCCCGGCAGCCTCAAATTCTGCGGGTTGTACAGCCAGATCATTCAACTCTGTCCCGTCAAATTGCCTGGCAAATTCGAACAATGCCTTATCACCATCTTCTTTTACCGTATTGATTATTTCCATTACGGTCCCCTCCAGTACAGAACTGTCGATTGCCGGCCGCTGCAGCAGGCTGTTCCACTCTTCTACCGATGGATACAAAACCACCTTCATATCATGAATACTTAATTATTGAAAAATTACAATACCATTTTTTCAATGGGTACCACCAATATGCCCTGTGCACCGGCGGCTTTTAACTGCTCAATCTTGTCCCAGAACTCATCTTCACTCAATACGCTGTGTACAGAGCTCCAGCCCTCATCTGCCAGTGGCAGCACCGTCGGGCTTTTCATGCCCGGGAGCAGGCTGATCACTTCAGTAAGCTTGTCATTGGGCGCATTCAGCAATATATATTTATTATTCTTCGCTTTTTTCACCGCATGTATGCGGAAAAGCAACTTGCCCAGGATTTGCAGTTGCGCCTCCGTAAGATCGTTGTTACGCACCAGTATCGCTTCAGAATGCAGAATTGTTTCTACTTCCTTAAGCCCGTTGGTGAGCAAGGTAGAGCCGCTGCTTACCAGGTCGCAGATAGCGTCCGCCAGACCGATACCCGGCGCAATTTCCACCGAGCCGCTTATTTCGTGGATATCCGCCTGCACGCCGTTTTTTTCCAGGAATTGCGCGGTAAGAAAGGGATAGCTGGTGGCAATCCTTTTGCCGTTAAGGGTTTGCACAGAACTGTACTCCTGCCCTCTTGCCACCGCGATACTGAGCCGGCATTTTCCGAATCCGAGCTTTTCAACCGTAGTAACCGATTTGTTTTTTTCATACACTACATTTTCGCCAACGATACCTATGTCCGCTACGCCGTCCTCTACATATTGCGGTATATCATCATCGCGCAGGAAAAAAACCTGCAGGGGAAAATTACTTGCCTCCGTCTTCAACTTGTTGGCGCCATTTGAAATCCCGATGCCACATTCCTTCAGAAGACGTAGGGAATCCTCGTGTAAACGACCTGATTTTTGTATTGCCAGTTTAAGCATTTAATTCAGTTTTTATAAAAAGAAAAAAGGCCTACCAAACGGTAAGCCTTTTAATGATGTATGGATATTACACAAACAACACCGCTTACCGGCCGGGTAAGAAAGGATGGTGATGATGTGCTGTTTTAACCATTTAACTTATTTTACGGCGCAAAAATAAGGGCTGCGGCCTATTCGACAAAAATTATTGTGAACTATTTCTCAGAAGGGCTCATGCGAAACTTGAATTCAGGTTACTTATGGTTGCCAATTTCTTGATCCATGTTAAGAAATGGAACCGGTAGATGCCATACCTTCACTTTTGTCAGTAACCGGCCGTTGTTACCTTTTAATGATAACCAGCTATAGGTGCTAAATACCTGGTAAATTTTAATTTTCAAAGCCATAGACAAGTATTGATCTATGGTTTTTTGTTTTTATAAATTATTTTGCAAATAATTAGTTCATAGATAATTACAAGATTTAATTAAAAATTAAATTCTCCTGGAAATTAAATTTCATTTTTTTTATGGCAGCGGATAGGTTACCCTTGATGTCTGAGTGTATTATATAAAGAGAGAAAATCCGTTAATATTGTACCGGATGTTGTCCAGACGCCAACCATACCTGATCATTTTCGTATCCTGCTTTGTGATATTGTTATGCAACAAAGTACAGGCACAATATGGGCCGAAGGATACCATTGTAGTCCCTGCTATTGTTTACAATGGAGACACTTTATCCTACAGGGAATTAAACACGGTATATATCTATTTAAAACTTTCCAGAGAACAGCGTAAAGCGCTGCGTGAATGGACCCGTTTGCGCAATGCTGTGTATGTCACCTATCCTTATGCAAAAAAAGCCGGCATAGTATTTAATGATATAGAGAAAAATCTCAGCCAGATACCGGATAAGAAAAAACGTAAAGAATATATCAAAACCCGGGAAAAGGAATTAAAGGAAGAGTTTACCAAACCGCTCACCAATTTGTCGGTGTACCAGGGTAAGGTTTTAATGAAGCTCATCAACCGGGAAACGGGGAACTCGTGCTATAATATCATAGATGAATATAAAGGCAGCTTTTCCGCCGGCTTCTGGCAAAGCGTGGCCTGGGTCTTCGGCAGCAGCCTCAAACAAACCTACGATGCCCAACACGAGGATGCGGAAATAGAAGGTTTTGTGCAGGAAGTAAAAAGCATGTACGGGATTTAATTATCCTCTATCCCTTCGCTGATGAATATTTACGTTTTTTCGCTATCGGCTACTATTCCCATCTGCTGAAATGCTATTGATCAAATTCTGGCTGCTTCCTTCACGTAAAGATATCACCAGTGAAGTAACAAGTTATCATTTCAGGGAATTCATCTCCCAATCACATGATGCCAACAGGTTTATCCTGTAATTATTACCCGGGAACACTATTAGTTCTTATAATAGCCTTGCCCACCTGACCAGATGAGCCATTCGCTCGCCCGACTGAAAATCGTTTTCGCGGGGGCAGCCTGCCTGAACTGACGAACGTCAGGGGCAGCAGGCCCGCCCGGATGACCAGTCGGACGGGGTTCGCAACAACAGATATTGTTTTTTATGCAAACTAAATGGGGTTTCTGTCAATATTATATTATCTCTTAACGATCAACTTTCCCTGGAACGAAACTGCTTTTCCGCAACGCTGAATAAATTCCCAATGTCGTAATTCAACAGGATAATACGTCAGTATCTTTGCAAAAGAGAAAGATATTTTAATCCGGAGATTTCCGGAGATTACGAAAATTTATTGCAAATACATGACATTAATCATGTTTTTCTCAGATGCCCGCAAACATGTTGTTTGATAGTTTTGCAAACCCGGAAAGAATGAAATGAAAACTAAGTTTTTACCCATCCTGTTTCTTATATTTTTAAACTGTTACAGTATTTACTGCCTTGCATTACCCGCTGATTTAACCGGCTGCGAACAAAATATTGTCGTGACAGGAACGGTTCTGGATGCCAATGATTCTTCCGCATTATCAGGAGCCAGAGTTTCCATAAGGGAACTGGGATTGGAAACACTAAGCAATGACAAGGGCGTTTTTACGTTTAACGCTGTTCCCAATATTCGCCTAACCATTACCGTAGAATACAGCGAATACCTCCCTGCCGAAGTTACTGTCAACAATCCTGCAGTACCTGTAAACATTTACCTGAAGCAGAACTCTGTTGCGCTTAATGAAGTAGTGGTAATAGGTGTGGAAGACAATAAAGACGGGGTAACCGCTACCAGGATCAGTCGTAAAGCAATTGAACACCTTCAGGCCACCAGCCTGCAGGAGGTGTTGCAACTGGTACCCGGCGCTGTGGTTACCAATCCGAGCTTTACCAATGTTACCCGGGCTTCCGTACGTCAATACGAAAGTGACAACCTGGGCTCATTCGGTACGGCTGTGATTATGAATGGAGCCACTTTGTCGAACAACGCCAATCTGCAGGCAATAAATACGGCTACTTCGGGTGGAAGCGCTTCTTTTTCCACATCCAGCGGGTCTGGTGTGGATTTGAGAGCAATAACTGCTGACAATATTGAATCTGTGGAAGTAATACGGGGGGTGCCATCTGTAGAATATGGGGATCTGCTTGCAGGGGCAGTGATTGTAAAAACAAAAGCCAAAAAGGAGCCGCTTCAACTGAAAGCAAGATTCAACCCCGCCTTAACACAATTTTGGGCGGGAAAAGGAATAGAACTGAATAAAAAAAACAACGATGCTTTGTTTGTTGACCTGGATTATACCCAGAGCCTTGACAACGAGGTCAACAAATACAGGAATTACAAAAGAGTAACAGGTTCCGCACAATACAGCCGCACTATCGGCGACAGGAAGATCTGGTTCAGCAATTCAACGCTGGCTTTGGGATATGCCCGCGACAAATATGAAATGGATCCTGATTACATTGTGGACTCTGCTTCCAATTTTGCCCGCGACTTATCTGTAAGACTGTCTACCAACGGTACTGTAACCTTTAACAGGAAGTATTCCAGGAAACTTGAATATGTTTTAAGTGCAGGCTATACCGACCAGGAAGGCTATCAGCAACAACAGTATACTGCCGATATTACCGCCGAATCGTATGCTACTACCAATAGTGTGCATGAGGTGCCTTACCTCAAATCTACCTACCTGAGCAGAATGTGGGTAAGTGGTAAACCGCTTAACCTGAACGGAAGGATATCTAACAATTTCTTTTTCTTGACAGGCAAACTCAATCATTCCGTACTTGGAGGTATTGAATACCGAATGGATGCCAACTACGGTTCAGGCAAAACTTTCACGCGTCCGCCCCGGAATACTTCCGGCGCCGCATACAGGGAAAGAGGTTATAACGAAATACCGGCGCTACATCAAACCAGCCTTTTCATTCAGGACAAAATTACCCGGAATGTAGGTAGTGGCAGATGGCAGCTAACCGCAGGATTGAGGTATGATATGGTGCAGCCGTTTGATGCGGGTTATAATTTATCCGCATTATCACCGAGGATCAATACCACCTACAGGATACCACAGGGTATTACTTTCAGGGCTGCATATGGCATCACCTCCAAAGCACCTACATTGCTGTATCTCTATCCTGAAAATGCCTATTTTGACTTTTACAGTTTGAACCACTATACTACCAACCCCAACGAGCGGCTGGCACTTATAGCCACCAGGGTATATAATTCTCAAAACCATCGCCTCAAGCTCACCAGGAATGAAAAATTTGAAATAGGCGCGGACTTTAATCTGAAAGTCATTAACCCGGCCGCCAGGTTGTCTCTTACCGCCTATCATGAATATACCGCCGATGGCTATAGCATGTCTACCACTCTGGAGTCTGTGAAGTTTTCACGTTACCCGGTTTATACCGTTGCGGAAAGACCGGTTGACCAGAAGCCGATACTCAGCAGCGTGGTAGAAAGTAATACAAGGTTCGTATCATTTTATATTCCCGCCAACAATATCAACAGATTGAACAAAGGAATAGAATTTGACCTGGACCTGGGAAGGTTCAATGCGATCAACACCTCCTTTAATATCAGCGGCGCCTACACTTACAGCAAATCAAAAACAAACAATAACTATATTCTTCAACAAAATCTTGCAGACAGGATCACTACCAGGATTGGAGTGTTTGCCCCGGGACGGGGAGATATTAATGACAGGGTTGTGACTACATTAAGAGCTATTCATCATATACCGCAACTCAGGTTTATCGTAACACTGGTAGCACAAACCATCTGGAAAGAAACTCATCAATACATTGGATATAATGCATATCCCATCGGTTATATTCCATTTGACAACGAAGGGAAAGAGCCGGTAATAGCTTATTTTACTGACAAGGAGATTGAAGAGATAGACCCTGTAAAGGACGCGGATATTTTCTTAAATATCAATGATGCTACATTTATAAAAAACAGTTGGAAACCATTATGGCTTTTCAACCTTAAACTCACCAAAGAGTTTAAAAGCGGGTTGAACTTTTCTTTTTTTGCAAACAATTTCGTAAACCACAGGCCACTGCAATCGGGTACCAGGAATCCTAATGTATACACTAAAAGAAATATAGGAATTTTCTTCGGATCTGAAATATCAATAAAACTGTAACCATAAATTAAAACAATTAAAAATGAGAATTAGTGCCTTTCTAGTGTTTTTGTCCGCAACGCTTCTCTTCTCTTGTAAGAAGAATGATACTGTTGACAATTCAGTTAACTATGTCATTACTGTCAACTACCCGGCTACCTATAATACCGTAGCTGCTTCCGGTGTAACGGTAGTGTTGAAAAACCTGACTACCAACCAGGAAAAGACCGTAGTAACCGACGCTGCCGGAACAGCTAATTTTGAAAAGATCACCCCTGGCAATTATTCTATTACTGCCTCTAAAGAATTATCTCCTGCGGAAGCGGAGCCTCTTACCGGCGTGTCGGAGCAGGTATTCCTGAACGCCACAGAGACACAGGTGCAGATTATAGCCGAAGGCAGTAAAACCATCGAATTGAAAGGCAGCACGGTAGGCGGCTGGGTTATTAAGGAGTTCTACTACTCCGGGGCTCCTAACTCGTTTTATTTTTACGATGCTTTTATAGAAATATACAATAACTCAACAGATACCCTTTATGCAGATGGCTTGTTAATCGGTAATACCAAAGCATCTTCTTCCTCCTCCACTGCCGTATATGGTTTTATTGCGGAAGGGCTGGACGATGTGTACCTGGCAACCATACTGAAAATACCGGGCAACGGAACACAACATCCTGTAGCGCCAGGTAAATCCATCATTATTGCAACAGATGGCATTAACCACAAAGATGACCCCAACGGCAATGCGAACTCTCCAATAAACCTCGGCCCTGGAGTGGCAGATTTTGAAGTATATTTCTATGCGAACCCCAATACTCCTGATACCGATAATCCCGACGTACCCAATGTTGAGATCATCCATTCCTATTCAACAACGCTGTTTGATTATCTGCCGGGTGTATTCGGATGCGGACTGGTAATTTTTGAACACAATGACCCCGAAAGCCTGGAGAAATTCACTGAGCCTAATACCACTTCCTCCTCTCAATACGCAAAAGTACCCAAAGCTTCTATCATCGACGGACTGGATGCCGTGGCCAACGCGAACATAAGAGCAGAACAAAAAAGACTACCGGTTAATATTGATGCAGGGATGAATACCGTGGGTTCTACTTATTCCGGCACTTCATTGCGCAGAAAAGTAAAACAGGAGATCAACGGACGTAAAGTATTGCAGGATACAAACAACTCAGGCAATGACTTTGAAGTGGCAGACCCTCCAACACCTAAAAGCTGGTAATAAACCCAGAATTTGAGCATGAAGAGACTTTTGTGTTTGATCTCTGTTTTTCTGCCGTTCGCAATATATGCGCAATCGGCATCGGAATGGCAAAAAGCGCAGTGGCGTCAAAACACTGTGCTTTTTGACAACCCGGCTTTTCTGGCAGATGCCGATAGTATAAACAGTGGGAATACGGGATTGGAATATTTTTCGGGGAAAAACAGGCTCAGGGATGCATTTATGCCGGAGAAATCGAGTGGATTTACCATACAGTCAGAAAGATATCTCTCCAATAACGATTGGGTTATTTACGGAAAATTCCTTTTTTCAAAATATGAGGAGTTTCAAACAAGGATGACCTCCATGACTAATCCTTACAGGGATAACCCGTACCAGATTGCCGATTCATCTTTCGGAGACTGGAGAAAACAACATTACCTGTTGCAGGCAAAAGTAGTTTCTCCGAAAATTAACCGGTACATGCGGGCAGGAACAGGGATCAAATACGAAGTTTTAAACGGTGCCAGGCAAAAAGACCCCAGACCCCTGGATAAAACGATCAATATCGAACTCACCCCTTCGATAATGTTTGATATTACCGGAAAATGGAAACTGGGATTGAATGGGTATTACAACAGGTTAAGAGAGGATCTTAGTATTTCCCTGGAGAACCACTTAAGGCCCAAAGACATATTTAAACTCAACGGCCTGGGAGAATACCTGTACAACGGACCGATCATTCTCGGGTCTTTATCCAGGGCTTATGAAGGAAATAATTTTGGAGGCGGAGTCAGTATTGGCTATGACTTTAACGCAAGAAAAAAAATCCGTTCCATTATTTCCTACAAAAACAATATGGAAAAAATAACGGATGGAACTACTACGCCATTTAATGGCGGCAGGCATCAATACAATGATGTAGAGGCAAGCGTGGTGTACAGCATTGCATCAGAACAAAAAGAACATCTTATTTCCCTTAACGTACTGAACAGAAATATCTCCAATACAGAGTTTGTACAGATCTATAACACTTCTTCCCAACAATATGAAGTAATACACCAGGCAGTTATGAACACCAAAACAAGAAGTGAGGGAAGCCTTCATTACCGGCTTCTGTTAAATAATCAGGCCGGGCAACTCAACTGGATCTTAGGCGCCAGGGTCTATATCAGTAATGCTGACGAACAATATCCTTCCACCAGCGGCCTGGAGCAAATAACCTTATCAGGTGGAACCCTTGAAGCAGGGAAATGGATACAATTGCGTAACGGCCAGCTTAACCTGCGTTATACCTGCAGTTACCGGGCTGCATTAAACAGCGACCTGCAATATGTTCCTAAAACTTTTTCGAACAATTTTGCGGCTTACCGGATCACTTATCCCAACTTTTACTACAACACTTTAAACCATTTATTCAATAGCCTGGACCTGCAATATTCTTTTGGTATCTCTAAACTGGCTTCTCAGCTATACCTGAAAGCAAGCTATATCCATCATGCAAATACAGGCAGTAATGCATATTACAATACCGGCCTTAATAACCACTTTTATTCGATTACCTTAGGATTATTCAATTAAACATGATAAAAAGACTATACATATTATTTGTTGCGGCTTTGTTATCGAATACAGTGGAAGCCTGGTCTGTTAAATCTGCTTTTGCTATTGTAATTGACCAACCTCATTACCGGCAGCTTCAACCTGAAATAGCCGCCTATAAGGCAATACTGGAAAAAGAAGGATTGAAAGTATTTGTTATTTCGGAAGAACGATCCGCACCTGAAGATATCCGTAACCAATTGCAACAGTTATATAAAAATGATAAACTGGAAGGAGCGGTATTCATCGGCCATATCCCGGTACCGATGATCAGGGATGCCCAGCATCTTACCTCTACTTTTAAAATGCCTCAGGACATGGATTGGGTGGAATCATCTGTACCATCTGACAGGTTTTATGATGACTTCGATTTACAATTTGAGTTTATCAAACAGGACGAACAAAGAGAGCTTTTGTACTATTATAAATTGCTCCCGGAAAGTGCGCACAAGATAACGATGGACATTTATTCCGGGAGGATCAAAGCCCCTACCGCTTCACTGGAAGAAAGTATCTCCTATATCAGATACTATTTAAACAAACTGATAGCTGAACGAAAAAAAAGGAATGTACTCTCCAATGTGCTGGCATTTACGGCCGAAGGATATAACTCCAATGCCCTGAACAGTTGGTCGAGTCTGATACTGGCTTACCGCACACAGTTTGCCGATATGTATAAGCAGCCTAACCAGATCCGGTTCATGAACTTTCGTAATAAAGAGATAATTAAACCTGTATTGCTGAAAGCCCTTGAAAATAAGGATCTTGATTTTGCCTACCTCAATGGACACGGCGTATGGAACGAACAAATTTTAAGTGCAAACCCGGAAGCATCCTCTCCCCAGCCGTCTATGCAGAATGTGTCCCGTTATGTAAGGCAGCAGATGCGTAAAACAGCGCCGGAAAAGCAGGCAGAAAGAAAGCGTACCCTTCAGGAGCAGTTGGGGCTGAATGATAAATGGTTTGAAAGCAGCTTCGATCCTGTCAGCATCATTGAAGACTCACTCCACGATGCAGAAAAGGTAATTTCTATAGATGATCTCAGATCATCTGAAATAAATGCCAAACTGGTGTACCTGGATGCATGTCTTACCGGTTCTTTTCAACTGGACGATTACCTGGCAGCACACTATCCATTTGGTAAAGGACAAAATATCGCTTCCATAGCCAACAGCATAGGGGTACTGCAGGATCTTTGGGCAAATGAATTGATCGGACTATTACAATTTGGCACCCGTATAGGAAATATCCTTAAATACACAGCTTATCTTGAAACCCATATTTTTGGTGACCCTGCTTTTTATTTTTCAAATAAAGATGAAGTCTCCTGGAATTACAACATTGCCCACAACACCAGCCCCGGCTACTGGAACAGACTGCTTACAAACAATCACCCGGATATTCAAGCACTCGCGTTAAGGAAAATAACTGAATGCTCCACCAGGGATCAGGCTGTCAGCATCATAAAAGAATATTTTTATAATAGCCAATATGAAACCGTAAGAACAGAATGTTTTCTGCTGCTAAAAAAACTCCGGCCGGCTGATTGGCATACGATCATCATAAATGCTTCTAAAGATAATTTTGAATACCTGCGACGCATAGCCGTATACGAAATGGGCGAGATCGGCGATCCGGTTTTTATCATACCCATCATCGAACTGTATTTTCAGGACAGACATTCCAACAGAACCGTTTTTAACGCGGAGCGATTTATATTGTTCTTTGATAAAGCTCCTGTGCTGGAAGCTATTGACAAAGTGACCGCCGGTAACCTCATATTTGATAAGCAGGCTGTTGAAGACCTGAAGGAAAAGGTAAGAAAGGAAAGTTTTTTTGATAAAGCTTATCTCAACCTGAATAAACCGGAAACAACCGTTAAGCAGGCGGCTTTTGCCATCAGCATCATGCGGGCTTACCGCTTTCACCAATATTTGCCGGAAATAATAACTTATATAAAGGCAAATATTGATAAGGAAGAGACTATAGCTGCAACCGAATCGTTGTCCTGGTTTGACAGGTCAGTGAAAAAGGAGGACATCATCGGGTTATGCAACGAGATACAGGCTGCCGGCAATGCCTCAGACAGGCTAAAGTACGAAGCGAAAAGAACCTGTAAGATTTTAACACAAAACTAAGAATCACTTATACCACCGTTTTATGACATTATATTTAAAACAGGCAAAACGCTCCGGATCATATTTTAGAAATGCAATACTGTTCTTTTGCATTTTTTCCGGAATAAGAGCAGCATCTCAAACTGTCATCAGCCCATCGGTAAAATCTTCTTCCACTTTTGCCATAGTGATTGACAATAATACTTATGAAGCGGTAAAAAATGAAGTGGCTGCTTACAAAAGCAGTATAGAGGCAGATGGATTGGGTACCTATATCGTTCATCATGACTGGAAAAACCCGGATGAGATCAGAGAGGTGTTAAAGAAACTATACAAAACACCCAAAAGTCCCCTGGAAGGAGCTGTTTTTATAGGGGATATCCCTGTGCCGATGATACGGGAAGCACAGTACCTTACCTCTACTTTTAAAATGACGGAAACTATTCGATGGGATCGTTCGTCTGTTCCTTCAGACAGGTTTTACGACGATTTCGATCTGCAGTTTGAATTCCTGAAGCAGGACGAAGATGCTGACCGAAAGAATTTGTTTTATTATAAGATAAAACCGGAAAGTCCGCAGTATATAGAAATGGATATCTACTCGGCACGTATCAAACCGCCGGTTGATGACCGGCAAAGCAGCATAGAGCAGATCAGGAGCTTCCTGAAGAAAGCGGTAATTGCTAAAAAAGAGAACAATCCGCTGAACCATATGATCGTATCCACCGGCCATGGCTATAACTCCAACTCCACCATCAGTTGGGCAGGGGAAGTATCAGCCATGCGTACCGCATTCCCTGCCATGTTTACTCCGGGGCATTCCATCAAATTTCTCAATTACAGGAACGGTAATTTTCTTAAGAATTTCCTGCTGACAGAACTGAAAAGGGAAGAACTTGATCTCGCGTTCATGACCGGGCATGGTACAGCCACCCTGCAATTGCTTAACGGGTATCCTGATGTATCCTCACCCCAGCCTTCCATGGAAAATGTAGCCCGTTACATACGATCCAAAATGAGAAATGCGAAGGAAAGCGGCAGAAACCTGGATGAGGTTAAAACCGGGTTTCAAAACTCGCTGGGATTAAATGATAAATGGTTTGAGGATGCCTTTGTGCCGGAAAAAATTGAGGAAGATTCCATTTTTAATGATAACCTGGATATTCAGATACGCGATATAAAGAACATTAACGCACGGGTTGCCTATATCAACTCCTGCCTGACCGGCTCCTTTCAGCTCAAAGACTACCTGGCGGGTCATTACCCATTTTCCGATGGCAGGAATATCGCGGCATTTGCCAACTCGGTGGGTGTGCTTCAGGATCTCTGGGGGACTGAACTGTTGGGCATTTTGCAGCATGGAGTAAGACTGGGTCACCTGTTGAAAAAAACCGCCTACCTGGAAACGCATATATTAGGTGACCCTACTTATCATTTTCAGGCTGACAAACAGGCTTATTACAATCGCATAATGGGTGACCCAAAAACCACTGTAAAGACGTGGCAGAAACTGTTAAAAGACGGTGATGCCGACTTACAGTCCTATGCTCTTACAGAGCTTTTCAAAACCCGGCCTGAAGCTCGGTTCACCAGCCAGTTGTTTGATATTCTAACAGGCAGCCCTTATGAATCCGTAAGAACCCAGGCTTATTTTTTACTGAGACGATATGAAAATATTGATTGGGATAGACTCATTGATCTGGCTTTACAGGACAACTACGAGTATATCAAAAGGAAGGCTACCTATGATATTGCGGAAAAGGGAGAAGATCACCTGGTTGAAAATATGTTGTCGTTTTACGTAAACAACCAGGAAATGAGAAGGGTCATTTACAAACTTGACTGGAGCATTCCTTTTTTCAACCTCCAGGTTTCCGAAAGAGAAACGGATCGTTTGTTAAAAGGCGCTCCCGGCAATAGCGGGCTTTACGAGAAACTGGTCAAAAAGCTCGTTTACGAAAAACAGAAGTTATCAAAAATGGAGGCTAACTTTCGCAACGGGAAGGCTGCTGAGAAGGAACTTTTAAGCGATCTGAGAACATTAAGAGCATATCGTTACCACCAAATGGTGCCGGCGGTGCTGGAACTGGCAGCAGACAACAGAAGGTCTGAACAGGTAAGGGTTACTGCACTGGAGGCGCTTTCCTGGTTTGGATTTTCACTGCATAGGAACGATATCCTGAACCTTTGCCGAAAACTGACTGAAGATGCTGATACCGCAGTAGCCAGACAAGCTTTAAAAACGATCCATGTAATAAAAGATACCGGTAGGCGTCCTTTCTGATGCAATAAAATATTAAATTTTAAACTTCCTAAATATGAAAAAATTAGTCAACTTGTTTGTTTGTTTCTGCTTTATATCTGGTGCTGCTATTGCACAAACGAAGGATAATATTCTGCCCGCGGCAGTGCAGATAAAGGTAGCGGCACAGGCTGCACCCGCTGAGTTCAGAGATGGAGCCACTGTGTTGGGGTACAACTCCAACGGAGAACTGGTAGTACTTCGCACAGGAACGAACGATTATATCTGCCTTGCACCGGACTACAAAACACCTAAATATTTCGCGTCTTATTGCTACCCCAAATCGCTGGAGCCATTTATGAAACGGGGACGGGATTTAATTGCAGAGGGAAAGAGAAGAGAACGCGATTCAATCAGGCAAAAAGAAGTTGCTGACGGCAGATTATCCATGCCCCAAACACCTACTACTCTTTTTGGTTATTGGGGTACACTCGAAAACCTGAATAAAGAAACCGGCGAAATGAGTGACAGTAAAAGACGATATGTGATCTATGTTCCTTTTGCCAAAGCCGCTGATCTGGGCATGTCCAACAAACCCAATAACCTGGGTCAACCCTGGTTGATGGATGAAGGCACCTATAAAGCCCATATAATGATCACCCCACCGCTCAACCATCAGCACTAAGGTTCCGGTATCAGGCTTATATCTGCTACCCTTGTGCGGAGTTTTGAACAGGGTATTTCAGTAACATACCGGGGTATCCTTATCCCCTGTGTTTTCCCTCCCCTATCAGTATCAGGGCAAATACAGCATAGTTGATGATATCAAAAAAATTGGCATCTGCCCCTTCGCTGATGAGCGTTTTGCCTTTATTAGACAGAATTTGTTTGATGCGAAGCAGTTTGGACAGGACCAGGTCAGTAAAGCTTTCCTGGCTCATGTCCCGCCAGGCTTCGCCGTAATCGTGGTTTTTAAGCTCCATCAATGTACGGGCTTTATCTATCACTTTACTGTATAACTCATCCACCACACCCGGTTCCAGGTCTTCCACCTCATCCGATTGCAGTTCCAGTTGTATAAGCCCCACTACCCCATAGTTAAGGATCCCTTTGAATTCGGAACTGATACTGTCTTCCACCTTTTGTACGCCGGCTTCCTGTAAGGTACGGATCCGCCTGGCTTTTATAAAGATCTGGTCAACCACCGAAATCGTCCTCAGTACCCGCCAGGAAGTGCCATAATCCAGTGTTTTTTTCAGGAAAATATCTTTAGCGGATTGTACTGCTTCATTGTATTGCGCTATTGTGCTCATATAGTGGCTCTCTTTATCTTTGCGTATTCAGGTGCGCCAAAAATAGGACAAATCAGGTTATGTACACATTAAACTGCAAAGGCAGGCTGCTGGAAATTGATACCCCCGTGATCATGGGCATTATCAATGTTACCCCGGACTCCTTTTATGATGGCAGCAGAAAACAAAATACGGAAGAAATTGTTGTTGCTGCCGGAAACATGTTAAAGGAGGGAGCGGCCATACTGGATATCGGCGGGCAAAGTACCCGGCCGGGCAGCGTAAGGGTATCCGCGGAGGAGGAAGCCGCAAGAGTAGTACCAGCCATTGAAGCCATAAAAAAAAACCATCCCGAAGCCATCATTTCCATAGACACTTATTCTTCTGGAGTGGCGATGGCGGCGCTTGATGCAGGCGCATCTGTTATAAATGATGTCAGCGGCGGTGACCTGGACCCGGAGATCTTAACTGTGGCTGCAAACGCGTCTGCGCCTTATATCTGCATGCACATGCAGGGAACCCCGGACACGATGCAAAAGGAGCCGTATTACGAAGATGTAACGCGGGAAGTACTGGATTACCTTATAAAAAAAATCGCCGCCTGCCGGGCAGCCGGTATCAAAGACATTATAGCGGACCCCGGCTTTGGGTTCGGCAAAACTATTCAGCACAATTTCATTTTGCTGCGCGGGTTAAGCGTTTTTAAAATATTGGACGTCCCCATACTGGCAGGGATCTCGCGGAAATCGACCATTTACAGAACACTGGGTATATCCGCTGAGCACGCGCTGAATGGCACAACCGTTCTTAACACCATCGCCTTAATGAACGGCGCTCATATTTTACGGGTGCATGATGTGAAAGCGGCGGCAGAGGCCATACAACTGGTGAATGCCTGCCTGCAGGCATCAACCGGCTGATCTTTTCAGCACGATCCTGAAAGTTGTTCCCTTCCCGGGTTCGGAGCTTTTCACAAATAACTGTCCCTGGTGGTATTGTTCAATGATACGTTTTGACAGCGTGAGTCCCAGCCCCCAACCTCTCCTTTTGGTGGTAAAGCCGGGTTTGAAAACCCTGGCCAGGTTGGCTGCGCTGATACCTTTACCGGTATCTGTTACGTCAATGATCACCTGCTGCGGCGACGACCTGATATCCACCTTGATGGTGCCTTTTCCTTCCAGGGCATCCAGCGCATTCTTCAGCAGGTTCTCTATCACCCAGTCAAACAGGGCGGCGGAAAGCTCAACCGGTATGAAGTTTTCATTGGAATACACGAGGAATTGCACTTTGCCGGAGGCTCTTCTTTTAATATATTCAATCACTCCATTCACCTGTCCCAGCAATTCCCTGGGCTCCAGCGAGGGTTTGCTGCCTATCTTGCTGAACCGGTCAGAAACCAGTTGCAGCCGGTCCACATCTTTGGCCAGTTCCCGGGTTATCTTATCATTGGCCGGGTTTTCTTTCAGCATTTCCACCCAGCCCTGCAGGGATGTGACCGGGGTGCCCAACTGGTGGGCTGTTTCCTTGGCCATACCTGCCCACAACTGGTTTTGCACCGACCTGTTGCTGGTGGAGATAGCATACACCGTCACCACGATAAAAAGGGCTACGATCAACAGTTGTACCAGTGGGTAATACTGTACTTCGCGCAGCAATTTGGAAGCGCCATAGTAGTAATAATCCTTTTGACCATTGAGGGGGTCGGTGTACACAATAGGAGGATGTTGTTTCCTGAATTGTTTTAATTTATCATAGAAGTAAGACGAATCCCCAATGGCTTTTGTGGTATCGATATTGATATGTTCAATGATAACACCCTCTTCATTTACCTGGATAATGGGAATATCGTCGTTGTGGGTCAATATAGTAGATACCAGCTTGGTATCCGCATCCTCCGGTGAGTTGATCAATGATTTTCCCGCTTCCACCCATGTTTCCACCCGTTGTCTTTCGTCGGCAGCAATCTTATTGGCAAGGTACTGCGAATAAAATATGGTGCCGGTAACAATGACTATGGCAATCAGAAAAAGCAGTATCCTCCAGTTTAAAAAAAGCCGAAACATGATTAAAAATAGTGAAACCGTAACAATGCTTCCTTTATTTTTGAAAATAATTAATAACGGAAGTATTGACACAACAACCATCGGTAGCCGTCGTAATTTTAAACTGGAACGGTAAAAAATTCCTCGAACAGTTTTTGCCTTACCTGAAAGCTTCTACATACGATAATTTTCGCATTGTAGTAGCTGATAATGCTTCCACAGATGGGTCGGTAGCGTACCTGCATACCCATCACCCTGAAATAACCCAGGTGTTTAACAATACCAACGAAGGCTTTGCCAAAGGATATAATTCCGCTTTGAAGCAGGTAAATGCCGACTACTATGTGCTGCTCAATTCCGATGTGGAGGTAACGCCCGGCTGGATAGAACCGGTAATCGCACTAATGGAATCCGATCCTGCTATTGCGGCCTGTCAACCGAAAATATTGTCCTGGCATTCAAAAAAACAGTTTGAGTATGCCGGTGCTGCCGGTGGCTGGATCGATGGACTGGGTTATCCCTTCTGCCGTGGCCGGGTATTTGATGTATGTGAAGATGACAGGGGGCAGTATGACGATGCACGTCCTGTATTCTGGGCAAGCGGTTGCGCTTTTTTTGTAAGGTCAGCGGTTTTTCACGAAATGGATGGCTTCGATGAGTTTTTTTTCGCCCACCAGGAGGAAGTAGACCTCTGCTGGCGGATGCAATGGTCCGGATACAGGGTATATGCCTGTCCGGCTTCCGTGGTTTACCATGTAGGCGGCGGCACACTGCCCCGGGGGAATCCCAGGAAAGTGTATTTTAATTACCGCAACAGTCTTGTGATGCTGGCAAAAAATTACCGGTTGCCCGAAAAGTGCTGGAAACTGCCTTTTCGTATGCTACTGGATGGGGTCAGCGCGGTTCAACAACTGTTAAAGGGAAACCCTGTTTATTTTATCACCGTTATCAGGGCACATATGCACTTTTATGGATGGGTATTTTCAGCCAAAAAACTCCGCTACCGTCCCGCCCGGCTAAACAGACAGCAACGGGGTATCTATAAAGGAAGTATTGTATGGCAATTTTTCATAAAAAAACGAACGCTGTTTTCGCAAATTGTTGACAATAAAGATGGTTAGTTTATTGTTAACCATTATTTTTGCAGGGCAAACAACAAAATACAAATTATGGCGCAGGAAGTTGAAATTAATGAAAGCCAGAAGAAGGATTTTGCATGGAGTTGGGTAAAATCATCCAGGTTCCTATTCTATATCCAGGTTTTTAGCCTGGTGGCGTTTTTGATTGGTGGCAGTTGGGCATTGTACCAACACCGTTACAAGGGCAAGCCCAAAGTAACCGTTCCGGAAAGCAGCCTGTACACGCCCAAGTATAAGTAGTAAATTTTGACAAAAATTTTGTTGTTAATCTGCAATCCTTAATTTTGCACTCCCCGGTCGGGAAACAGCAAACAAGTTCTTTAATGATATTGAACAAGCGGAAGTAGCTCATTTGCCTGCCGCAGGCAGGTTTGGTAGAGCACGATCCGCCGCGGCGGATCGGGGTAACCGGTTCAGCCAAAAAAGCAGAAGTTCTTTAATATAATGCATTGTTAATATGCGGAAGTAGCTCATTTGGTAGAGCACGACCTTGCCAAGGTCGGGGTGGCCGGTTCGAGCCCGGTCTTCCGCTCAGTTGATCCTCCCGTAAACGCGGGAGGATTTTTTTTAAGAAAAAGTGGCTGTTTCTACTTATCACTAGTCACTTAACACTTAGTTACCGCCCCGGTGGTGGAATTGGTAGACACGCAGGACTTAAAATCCTGTTCGCAGCAATGCGAGTAACGGTTCAACTCCGTTCCGGGGCACATGAGGAGCCGATCAGATGATCGGCTTTTTTGTTATGTCCTATGTTTACATCTTATACTCCGAGAAATGCGACCGCCATTACCTTATATTCTTCGCGGAAAATCCTTTGACACAGAGACGGACGCCAGAAAAGAGGAATTCCGCATCAAAAAGCAAAAAAGCAGGAAATATATTGAGCGGCTTTTGGAGGGAAATTGGTAGACACGCCCCGATTTAAATCGGAGTGGACAGCAATGCGAGTACCCCGATTCAAATCGGGGTCCGGGGCACTGAGAGCCGATCAGATGATCGGCTTTTTTGTTATGCATTTGCATACCTAATTTAAAAATGCGGTCATTGGTTTTTAATAACCTGTTCAAAAAAATCCCCTGCGATATAACGCAGGGGATTTATGGAAATACCCAATGCTGTTTATAATCTTTCTTTACTGATCCCACCAGAGACGATCCGTCAACGAACTCACAGAGGGCACATTTTTACCATTCTTGCTGGTTTCACCGTTTGGATACGCTACGCGCCTGATAAACGAGGGCAGTACTGCATTTTCAGGAAGCGTGAAATCCTTGTAATTGTAGTCGTTTCTTCTTACATCATTCCATGCTTCCGGATTCAGATAAGTGGCTACATATTTTTCTTTAAAAATAAGTTCCCGGGTAAGGGATCCCTGGCCGACCGCCACATCTGGCTCAGCCAGGTATGCACTCTTTTTAGTTGTTTCCACTTGTAGCTTATCCATATTGGCGGCAATACCTGCCAGGTAAGCGTTATAAGCCCGCCCGGGATCACTGGTCAATGCCGCTTCCGCTTCTATAAATTTTAACTCGGCAAATGTGACCAGCCATAAAGGAGATGCGTCGCCTGTCCACGGGGAGCTCAATGCAACATAACATTCATCTTTTACCGTATTATTGCCCGGCGGGCGGTTGCCGGCGCCGTTTACGGTTCCTATGTAGATGCCGTTAACTGTAAGATCCGTGATCTTTTCGATCCGGGGATCGAAAACACCATAAGTAGTACCATTCAGGTGATCCACCAGTTGCTCGGAAAGCCAACCACCCAGTGTCAGTGCGGCATTGCTGCGTGCTACCGAAGCCCAGTTGTTCCTCAGTTGGAAATTAGCCATTCCCGCATCATCTGCATTACCGGTATAAGCATTATCAAGTGCCTGTAATACAGCCGTTGCATCAAATCCCGCTGTTTTGCTTACTTTGATCAGAGCCCTTGCTTTCAGGGCATAAGCTGTTTTCAGCCATTTGGGGCGTGCATCACCTGTAGGTCCAAATATCATATCACTGGCCGGCGCCAGTTTGATGGTGGCATCTGTTTTGGAAAGCTCTGTTATAGCCTCATTTAGCAAAGAAAGTATCTCATTATATACCTGCTGCTCGGAGTCGTAGGCAGGCGTTAAATTACTTCCCTGAAAAGCCTCACTGTAAGGAACAGAACCCCAGAGGTCTGCTGCCAGGCTAAGGTTATAGGCCATCAGCACATTTGCCACGCCAATATATTCACTGGAGCCTGCTTCAAGGGCCAGTTGTTTAAAGTCATAAATATCTGCCATAGCATAGTAGAGCGCATCCCATGTACCTGAGTAATCTACCACCTGGTAGGTATCGGTAGAGCCCCCGGCAGCGGGCCCGGCAAGGTACTGCACAAACTGGCTGGTGATGGATGCCACATTATAACTGTTGATCCCCGATTTATGGGTAACTGTGGAAAGCAGTGACGGCAGCCCCGGTTTAGATACCTGATTGGGATTTTCATTCAGATCAAAGTAACCCTTTTTACAACCGGCAGCGAGCAGTGCCAGTAACAAAATGTATATATAATTGAACTTTTTCATTTTCATCTGTTTAATTTTTGTGTTTTGATTTTTGTGCCACATGCTGAAAAGCTTTACAGCCCGTTGCATGGCTTCCTAAAATCCAAGGTTAAGTGTGAAAAGAAAAGATCTGGCTGCAGGATACGTGAAACCTGAAAAACCGTCCACATTGCTTCCGGCATCTGCCGATACTGATTCAGGATCCAGTCCATAGTACTTGGTGATGAGGATCAGGTTATTTCCGGTAACGGATACCGATGCGTTCCTGATGAACTTAGATCTCTGTATCCAGGAGTCTGGCAAAGCATACGCCAGGCTTGCAGAACGAAGGCGAACCCAGGAAGCGTCTGATACAAAGTATTCCGATACCCAGCGGTGAAACCGGCGATAATAACCTTCTCCGTAGTTTACGCCGTCAGGACCTACCGCTTGTCCCAACCAGACAGACTTGGTATTGGGTGTACCGTCTGCCAGCACACCATCAAAAACTTTGAAATCCCTCCTATCGGTCGTATAATCCGCTATCCCGAAGGCAGAGAAGAAATTCTCCAACCGGCTGTATTTTTCAAATCCCCAGCGGGCATCGATCAGGGTAGATAATGTAAAACGTTTGTAAGTAAAGTTGTTGGTAAAACCCGCTATCCAGTCAGGCTGGGAATTGCCGAGGTATTTCTGGCTGGAAACAGGCGCTGTTACCGGGAACCCATCAGCACCAATGACAATCGGCAAAGACCTGTCCAACCGGATAGGATCTTCTACATGGCCTGGCTCATGGTGACGGACATAGTGGGTGCCGAATATGCTGCCGTAGGGCAATCCCGGCATCAGTTTCATTGTTACCGCTGCTATACCATAACCGGGATGAGTGCCATAGGGTATTTCATCCAACCCTTCCCGCAGGCTCAATACTTTATTGCGGTTCGCTGAAAAATTAAGGTTTGATTCCCATGTAAAATTCTTATTGGAAACAGGCGTTCCTCTTAATATGATTTCCACGCCTTTATTACGCATGCTGCCAGAGTTTACCGCGGCCCGTACATACCCGGTTGCTGACGATACCAATGCGTTGATGATCTGATCTTCACTGATGGAATGATAATAGGTAAAATCAAATCCGATCCTCCTGTTCAGGAAGCTCATCTCAAGACCGGCTTCATAGGTGTTCGTGAACTCCGGACGCAAAAGCGGATCGCCCAGGTTGGCGCCCCGCGTAAAACCTGTTACACCGGGAGGCAAGCTGCTATAGGCTCCATAACCGGTAGCGGTGCTGTATGGAAGCGCGTCTTTACCGATCTTGGCATAAGATAAACGCAATTTGCTGTAACTGATAAACTCCGGTAAACTAAAATGGTCTGAGAATACATAGCTAAGGTTTACCGAAGGATAGAAAAACGAATTATTGGGTTTTCTCAGCGTGGATGTAATATCATTTCTTCCGGTTACTGACAGGAACAGGAAGTTTTTGTAATCCAGGTTTACTTCTCCGAAAATCCCCATCAACCGGTATAATGTAGTATTATGAACAGGCTCCAGTACGGCGGCATTCCGCAGGTTGTACCAGTTGAAAACAGTTAACTGCGACCCCAATACTCCTGTCTGCTTTACACTTCTGTCATACAATTCATGTCCTGCGCGTACAACCAGGTTCAGGTCAGAAGTAATAGCCGTATTCACCGAAGCCAGCAACGTGGAGTTGATAGCCCGGAAATTGGTATTGTAATCCCCGACAAACCCCAGCGAGTTATCATAGTTTGCTTCACCGGGAATGCCTCTCAGACCCGGCGCGGTGCGAAAGCGATTGTCGTTATAGGTATCCAGACCAACTCTGTAACTTAAATCCAGCCATTTAACAGGCTGGTAGCCGAAACCGATACCTCCGACAAACCTGTTGACATTATCTTTCATCCGGTTGGTGGCCGCACCGAAAATGGGGTTATTGGTACCGCGCCATAACTGGGTACCGTCTTCGTTCTGGTAATCCCTTACGTTCCACCTGGGAGAAAAATACGCCAGGCTTTCCCCATACCGGTCCGCTTCAAAGCGATAACCGCCGGAGTTTGAAAAGGTCATATTCACAGTGCTCTTGAATTTGGAGCTGACCTTGATATCCGTGTTCAAACGGGCTGTAAGGTTGGAGTAATCTGTAAAAAACATCATCCCCTCATGGTTGAAATAAGATACAGATGAAAAATAGTTTACGACATCATTTCCGCCGGCCATATTGATAGATTGCCGGGATTGCTTTCCGGTTCTGTAGGCCTGCTTGTAGTTTTCATACAACTCATCCGGGTGATCGGGGTCGATGGCTTTTGCTTCTTCAATAGTGGGTCCCCAGGCGGGTCCCAAGCCGATGGGTACATATGCGCCAAGGATCCCTGCCGTATATTCTTTTTGAACAGCCGGATATTTATTGATGTTCTCTACACCATAAGTACTGCTGGCGTTTACCCGCATAGTACCTGCTTTCCCTTTTTTAGTAGTTATTACGATAACCCCGTTTGCGCCGCGCAGTCCATATAAAGCGGTAGCTGCACCACCTTTCAACACATTGATGGTTTCTATATCTTCCGGGTTAATGTCCGAAGCCCTGTTGCCTACCGAACGAACCTGGTGTACATCGCCACGGGTAGCACCCATACTGGAGGTGCTGTTATCCATTAATACCCCATCGATCACGAACAGCGGCTCATTAGACTGTCCCACATCTATAGAGTTGATTCCCCTGATGCGGATGCTGGCGCCCTGCCCGGGTCCCCCGCCTATACTTGAGATAGTAGTACCGGCTACTTTACCCTGCAATGCGTTTACAAGATTCGGTTGCAGGTTTCTGTTCAGTTCATCGGCCTTCACTTCCTGGGCAGCATACCCAAGGGCCTTTTTTTCGCGGGTAATACCCAGTGCCGTTACCACCACTTCAGATAATGCACCGGATTCTTCCAGGATAATATCATAAGAGGTGGCATCGCCAATATTCACCTCTTTGGTAATGTACCCCGTTGAGGAAATAACAAGTATAACATTTGTACCCGAAACATTAATGGAAAACTGGCCGGTTTCACTGGCGGTAGCAAAAACAACAGTACCTTTTTGTTGCACCGTAGCCATCGGTACGGGTTCTCCTTTGTTATTGCTTACAGTGCCGGATACTGATCGTGACTGGGCCCGTAAAAGATGCGGTGACGCAAACAGGCAGCATAGCAAGAGGAAAGAATAGAAGACTCTTCTCATAGCAGTAGTGTTTTAAGCGTTTTGGTTTATAAAATAGGTTCTGAGGAAAGATACAATATTTTTCCCCGCACCATTAACATTATTATCAGTTGACAGACAAAGCAGATCGTTTTTATTGCCGGGACAAAATAAAAGCCCGTCCATTTTCATGGTTCCCGGGCTTCGTCAGTTCAAATTTAGGTAATAAAATTGTTCAAAATAACATTTAGACTAAAACATTTTTTCAGTAGTTGGGATGTTCAAACCTGCCGCTTTTTTCATCCAGCTTAATTCTGTAAACAATCCCTTCTATGGAATTAATATCTGCGGGACTGAATGGCCAGTCGTCCGAAAAACGCAAAGTTTCACTGGCCGCACCGGGGATAATGCGGGAAGAAAGTTTTCTCAATGCTTCCGATCTCAATTTTGCATCGTTCAGTTCTTCAAATTTACCCCAGGCGATCGCCGTCTTCCATTCTGCCATCGAAGTAATATTTTCCACCTCAATACAAACATCAGGATGCTTCCGCATAAAGTCTATCTTCATTCCTTCCCTGGTTCTGCCATATATGTATTCCCCGTCGTATGCATAACTAATGGGAACGATATATACCTTTTTACCGTGCATACAACCTAGCCTGGCCAATTGCTGAGATGCCAGCAGTTCTTCGATTTCCTGTGAATTTAATTTGCCTATCATATAGAAATTATTGACTTTGACAAAGTTAGCAATAACAAAAAAAGCAGGGACTAATTACCGTCAGACCATGAAATGACAATGATCATTATTGACCATTAAGGTGTATTACTTTGTCCTTGCGGATACTCTCAGGTCCACTGTAAGTTCGTCGGCCATAGTAAGACTACTGCCCCCTACATTAAAATCCCGTCTGTTAATTATAAACGAACCTTCAAAAATATAACTTTCGCCATCTTTTGTTGCTTTAAACGGAAAAGATATCTCTTTTGTCACCCCCTTGATTGTAAGCTTTCCAAATACAAACCAATACCCTTTCTCCGTACTGGTAGTTATTTTGTTGGATACAAACTGAAGAACAGGATATTTTTCTGTATCAAGATATTCCTCTTGGTTAAGATGATTGTCCCGTCTCCTGATGCCCGTATTTACCGTATTGGCTTTAACCGTTACATTAAAAGCAGCAACAGGGAGGTCGTTTTCATCAAAGAAAATATCACCCTCTATGCCGGTGAATGTTCCTGAAACACCTACACCGAAGTTCCTGATGGTAAACCCGATTTCCGACCCTTCTTCCCGGGGCTTAAAATGCTGGGAACTGACGTATAAGAACAGTGATGAACAAAAAAGGGTAAAAATAAGTTTCATATTGTAGCTATTGATAAAGGATTGGCTATATCAAAGATATCTAAAGGTGAACAGAAGGAGAAAATTGCAACAAAACATTAACACAGCGTAACTGATTTGGGAAAAACCCGTAAATCAGAAACCAACAAATCAGAAACCGGCTGTTTCAGCGTTATGACCACGTTAATCCTTTGATTGCCAATTTTCAATTAGTTTTGAACCAAATTATCAGCCATGCGTGTTCCTATTATGTCGGAGTTACTGGCTTCCGGCGAAACGCCGGATATACTTTTTTGGGTAGGCTGCGCGGGAAGTTTTGACCTGCGGGCCCAGAAGATCACCAAAGCGTTTACAACCATACTGGATAAACTATCTGTCAGTTATGCCATTTTGGGCAAAGAAGAAATGTGCACGGGAGACCCGGCGCGAAGGGCGGGAAACGAATTTCTGTTCCAGATGATGGCCTATAACAATATCCAGTTGCTGAATAATTACGGGGTAAAAAAAATTGTTACGACCTGCCCGCATTGCTTCAACACTTTTAAGAACGAGTATCCGTCACTGGGAGGCAGCTATGAGGTAATACACCATGCCAGCTTTCTGCAGCAGTTGATAGACGAGGGAAAAATTAAAATGAAGGAAGAAGGTGAATTTAAAGGAAAAAAGATCACCTATCATGATAGCTGTTACCTGGGCAGGGCCAATAATATATACGAAGCGCCCAGGCAGGTGCTGGAAGCGCTGGATGCCGAACTGGTGGAAATGAAACGCTGCCGCAGCAAGGGCTTATGTTGTGGTGCGGGAGGCGCCCAGATGTTTAAGGAGGAAGAAAAAGGTAATATCAGGGTCAACCAGGAGCGGACAGATGAAGCGCTGGCAACCGATGCCACTGTTATTGCATCGGCCTGCCCTTTTTGCAATACCATGTTGACGGACGGTGTTAAAAACAGCAACAGGGAAGAAGACGTAAAAGTGCTGGATATTGCCGAACTCATAGCCATTTCAATGGAATAGCGATTAATCTGTAACTTTGCAGCCTATGAATCTGGAGTATAAAAGTTTATTACCTGCCGGCTTCTCACCTGATTCAAGGGTGTGGATCTATCAAAGTAACCGGATGTTTACCCTGGCGGAAGTACTGGAAGCAGAAAAGATGCTGAATGATTTTACAGCACAATGGAAAGCACACGGGGCGGATGTAAAAGGTTTTGCCACTGTCTTTTTTGGGCAGTTCATTGTGATGATGGCCGACGAAAGCCATACAGAGGTAAGCGGCTGCAGTACGGACAGCTCTGTAAGGGTGATCAAAGAAATTGAAAAACTGTTTAATATCAACCTGTTTGACCGGCAGTTGCTGGCATTCGCCCAAAAAGACAAGATACAGGTGCTGCCGCTGAACCAGGTAGCCTATGCTATTGAAAACAGCTTTATTTCGTTTGATACATTATATTTTAACAACACGGTGCTGAATAAAAAGGACCTTGAGGAAAACTGGATCATACCGGCAGGACAAAGCTGGCTTTCCCCTAAATTCAATTTTACATCTCCTGCAGCCATTTCAAAATAGTAAGTGAAAGCGTTATCTTTAATATAAGAACCCAAAAAAATGATCGTAGAAAAAAACAAAGTAGTAAGTATTTCTTACGCCGCTACGGATGACAGCGGAAACGTGGTAGACAGCAATTTTGATTTTGAACCGCTGGAATACTTGCATGGGCATGGCAATATACTGCAGACGCTGGAGATGGAACTGGACGGACTGAAAGTAGATGAAGAAAAGAAAGTTACCCTGTCAGCCGGTCAGGCATATGGCGATTTTGATCCCGAATTGGTTTTTGAGGTAAGCCGCGAACAATTTCCCGAAGGCGCAGCGGGGCTGGAATTGGGCAGTATGGTGCAATCATCGGATGGAATGGAACTGATAGTAACCGATATCGATGGTGAAAAAATTGTACTGGACGGCAATCATCCGCTGGCAGGCAGGACCCTTCATTTTTCAGTGATCGTAAAAAATATCAGGGAGGCTACCTCCGAAGAACTATCGCACCAGCATGCTCATAAGCATGAGCACGGGGATGGAAGCTGCGGCAGCAACTGTGGTTGTTCTCACTAAATCTTTTCTATATATTTCCGGAAGCCTTCTTCTTTCTCAAGCATTCTTCTGAGAAGAGTGATTTGATTGCATGCCCGTACATAATTGTGACCGGGATACCTGGCGCCATAGTACACGTCGTTGTTCAAATGATCTGCAAGAAAACGCAAGGCCTGCATATACATCAGGTAACAACCCGCGTCAAAAAAGCTGCTTTGTTCTTCAGCAGTCAGTTCTCCGTTGATGCCTTCAAGATACCCCCGTACTATGGCGGTATAGTAGCTGTCCCGTATCTGTATTTTTGAGAAATCCTGTTCTTCTTCGCTTACCGGAGACAGGCAGGTACGCATCATATCCCCGACATCACTGATAAAATAACCCGGCATTACGGTATCCAGGTCAATTACACATACTCCTCTATCCTCCGCGTCAAAAAGCACATTACTTATTTTGGTGTCATGGTGGGTAACCCTCATTTTAAATGCAGGGTTTTGCTTCATTGCATCAAACCTTTTTACAATAAAGTCCTGTTCGGTCAACCATTTGATCTCCCTCGCAGAGGTGGCAATCCTTTCAGGGTTTCCCGTTTCCAAAGCCTGTAAAAACTGTTGATACCGCAAACTGAGGTTGTGAAAATCGGGAATGGTTACCCGCAGTTTTTCCACGGGGAAATCTTTGAGCAGGTAGGTGAATTTGCCAAATTGCTTCGCAGCTTCGAAAGCCTGGAGCGGTGTCTGTACCACGTCTACCGTATGCGAGCCTTTTATAAAGGGAACCAGGCGGAAGTACCCCTCTCCTTCTACAAAATGCAGGTCAGTGCCGGCATTGGTCAGCAGCGAACGCACAAACAGGTATTCAGGGTTGGTATCTAAAAGATAATTGCCGATCAACCGGGTATTGTGCGCAATATCACCGGGGGTTTTAAAAACATTATCGTTGATCCGTTGTAAAATATAGGAGTCATCCGTTGTATCCACTTTCCAGGTATGGTTGATCAAACCGCTACCGAAAGGCGTTACTTCCAGCCCGGACCTCTCCATGCCATATGCTTCAAGGATTTTGTATATCATGTTGGTAATAAAATTGATTAAAGATATAGTATTAGAAAAAAAGCAGCCCTGTTTGGCGACTTATTCTTCAGAAATCACACAAACGTTTTCGTAATTTTAGCGCAAATGGATATCAGAGAAACCCTGTTGAAGGAACATTCCCGGAGCCAGTGCAACCGGATTGTTGCCTATATCGGTAATCACCAGGAACGGTTTGACGAACTGGTGAGTATTTTTTTGAATGATGAATTCAGGATAGTGCAAAGAGCTGCCTGGCCACTAAGTTATTGCGTGATCGAACATCCGGCGTTAATAAAAAAACACCTGAAAAAAATTGTCCTTAACCTGAAAAAAGACGGTCTGCACAATGCAGTAAGGAGAAATACTGTGCGCCTGCTGCAACATGTGGAGATACCGGAGTTTTTGCAGGGGGAGGTAATGAATATCTGCTTCGGGTATGTGGCAGACCCTAAGGAGGCGGTAGCCGTGAAAGCTTTTTCCCTGACGGTGCTTCAAAACCTGGCAAAAACATACCCGGAGATCATTCCGGAACTGAAACTATTGATAGAAGAACAGATGCCGCATCAAACGGCCGCATTCAAAAGCCGCGCTAAAAAAGTGCTTAAACAAATCTGATCACCATTCCGTATTCAGCTTTTTCCCGGATCATCTTTAAAGATCCTCGTCAGGTTCAGGTTTTTGAACGGGGCAACGATCAGCGGAAACTTCTCGACAGTCACATAACTCGGGTCAAGCCCAAAACCTCTTTCTTCTGACAGGCTCACTTCCTTGATCCAGAAATACCCTTTCATGATCAGCTTTTCCCAGAACGGCAATTCATTGTCGATGCTGAGGAATTTTTCTATTACTATAAACTGAAAATCGCCTACCACGTTATTGCGTTGCAGGCTTTCGTACCGGCTGGTAATATTTACTTCCCCGTTGGATACCATATCTTCAATCACTTTCCGGAACATGATATTGATGCGGGGCTCCACCCGGAACCCGAGTCTGAACTCCACCCTGATCACTTCATTGGGTATAATGGTTTCTACTTCATACTCGCTGCCATAAGGGATGTCCAGGGTGTCTACATGTATAAACCAGTAGATATCCGCCCGCTTGGGCTTTCTGTTCAGTATCGAATAAATGATCTTATGTTCTATCTCCTTGTGGTTGTTGGCGCTGGTAAGATACACCAGGTGCGTCGCGTATTTGGGAACCGTCTGATCATTACTCAGTTCCTGCAGCATCGGCAGATAGTCTTCAAGCCGTACGAATTCCACATAACGGTTTTTTATCTTCCGGCTCCTGTACCATATATACATCACCAGGAACATGAAACCACCGATCATTACGGTAATATATCCTCCATGCGCAAGCTTCTGCAACAAAGCCATAAGATATGTGCCTTCTATAAGCAGATACCCTATCAGGAATACCCAGATGAACGCAGGCTTCACACGATGACTGACCAGGTAATTGGCAAAGAGGATGGTCGTTGCCAGCATGGTAACAATGATGGCAAGTCCGTAAGCGGCTTCCATATTGGCGGAGGTTTTGAAGTACAGTACCACTCCCACACAACCAACGAACATGAGGGCGTTTAACCAGGGAATAAATAATTGCCCCTTTTCCTCCGACGGATACCTGATCTTCAGCCGGGGCCAGAGATTTAATCGCATCGCCTCGCCGATCAATGTGTAAGACCCGGATATCATCGCCTGGCTGGCAATGACCGCGGCGGTGGCCGCCAGTATTACCCCGGGAATAACAAACCAGTCCGGCATCAGGTCGAAAAAAGGATTAATATCTGCATGTAACCCGGCGGGAAGGTCTTTGTGATATTTCAGGAGACTGGCGCCCTGCCCGAGATAATTAAGTACCAGACAGGCTTTCACGAAAATCCAGGTGATCCTGATATTCTCCTTGCCACAATGCCCCAGGTCGCTGTACAACGCTTCTGCTCCCGTCGTACACAAAAAAACCGCGCCGAGAATCCATAAAGCACCCGGATGGGAACTGAGTAAATCAAAAGCGTACACCGGGTTAAACGCTTTCAGAATAGAAATATCATCAAAGAGATGCCACCCGCCCAGGAGGGCCAGCATCGAAAACCAAAGTACCATCACCGGTCCGAAAAACCTACCGATAGAATAAGTGCCGAATTGCTGCAGGAAGAAGAACAACGCCAGTATCGCGATAACGATGTAGATGATATACTCCTGTATATCCCGGAACGTGGAGTTTTTCTGCAAACCTTCAATAGCGGAAGTGATGGTAATGGGCGGTGTTATCATCCCGTCTGCCAGGAGGGCTGCGCCTCCTATCATCGCCGGCAGCACCAGCCATTTTCTCCTGCGCCTTACCAGCGCGTAAAGCGCAAAAATACCACCTTCCCCCTTGTTATCCGCCCTTAAGACCAGGATGACATATTTTACGGTGGTCTGCAAGGTCAATGTCCAGATAATACAGGAGAGGCTACCGATTACCAGGTGCTCCGTTATGGCCCTGTTGGATATAATTGCATTGAAAACGTATAATGGAGAAGTGCCGATATCTCCGTAGATAATTCCTAAAGCTATAATAAGACCAGCCAGGCTGGCCTTGCTGCTGTGTTTGCCCACTTTGATGCAGGTTAAAAGTTCGTTTACCCTGGTAAACAAACGTCAAAGTTATAGGCTTAATTATCATAGCAACAAATTGTTTTTCCGGGCAACCGGTTGCCCGGCTTCCATATATTCACAGGATTGTAACAATAAGATGTTTACATTTGTGTTAATTGTACTAAATTAACTCCCATGTCACAGGATTTTGAAACCTCTAAAAATGTAAAAGCAGGCACGATTACCGGTGTAATATCGGGCGGATTGTTTTTAATATTTTTTCTCGTTTCCTGGTCTGCGCCTGTTATCCAGGAACCCGTTTTTGAAGAGGGGTTGGAAGTAAACCTGGGTATCGATGAGGACGGCTCCGGTGATGTACAACCGCTGCGTCCGGGTCCGCCATCGGCCGCTGAACAGGTGGTGAACACCCCTCCCCGTGTGGAAAAAGCGCCGGTGCAAAGCGTAAAAGCGGTGGAAACAGACGACAATGATAAAGAAGCGCCGGATGTGAGCGTACCCAAACCAAAAGTTGCTGATCCAAAAAGTACTACTTTACCTACCAAAGAAAATACAACCGTTAAAAAAGCGGCAGAAACCAAACCCCAGCCGGTGGTTGAAAATCCCCAGCCTGCCCCTCCGAAACCCAAAGCAACCTATAAGGGTGGAGACGGAAGTGGCCCCGGGGGCAATAATGCCGACAGTTGGAACAACAGTAAAAGTGAAGGTAATACCACCGGAAGCGGAGACAGGGGGAAAATAGATGGTGATCCCAACTCCAAAAACTATGATGGCTTCGGAGGAAGCGGGAATGGCAGTTATACTATTCAGGGCAGTCTGAAGGGACGTGCGATTGTTCGCCAGCCTACATTCCGGGATGAGTTTAATGAAAACGCCAAAGTTGCGGTTGATCTTTCTGTGGATGCATCTGGCGCGGTTACTGCTGCCACTTACCAACCAAGAGGGTCTACCACTTCAAATGCCACGATGAAGGAAATAGCGCTTCGCAAAGCCCGTGAACTAAAATTTGGCGCCGGCGATGAGCAAAGAGGAACCATTATCTTTAACTTCAGGGTAACCAACTAAAAAGCCTCTTTTTTGTCCGCCGTTTTGTAGAAGCAGGTCAATATTTGCAACGGAAAACCTGTTAAAAACAAGCAGATAGTCAATCATCATATCGAGCGAAGGGAGAACTCTCATGAAGGTAAGGGAGATGTCTCATTACACTTCCTGCCCGTCCTGCAAGCAGGCGTTTCATTGCCAATGACAATCGAAGGAGAGCCCATACGACCAACCCGAATATTAATCGGATGGCATAAGCAGGACGCTCCTCGTATGGAAGAATATCGTTCGTGCAGGCGCTGGTTACCCCTGCACGTGTCCTTATAGGCAGTTCAAATGCTACGTTCCGTCTATTGCAACTGGTGGATATATTTCTTCGGAAGATAAATGGAAGCGGCAGTTAACCCACCGAACAACCCTGCGCCGGGTATAAGGAGTTGCCAACCCTGTCCTGCCTGAAATTTCATGAATTCAGCCAGTACTGCCAGCAACATGCAAAAGCTTACAAAACCAAAAACAAATGCCAGGCTCAGCGCAAAGAACCTGTTCCGCCAGGTTACCAATACCAGTAAGGACAACAGCACCATGGCGCATAATAATGTGAAGAAGCCAGTAGAACTGTATATTATGTCACCTACTAAACAAAAAGTAGCCGACAGCGCAATCAGCACTTCCGGCAAATGAAGCCGGAGGTTTTTGAGTATATTTTTCATTACTAATGTTTCAGCTTTCAATATAGCTCAAATAAATGAAACTCATAATATCCGGTCGAAAAGAAGATCAGTTGCTGGGAAATGTGGCACAAGCGAGACGCTCCCCGTATGGAATTTCTCTCCCGAGGATAGATCTCCCTCCTGCCCTGCGGTTGGGATACCAATAATATATCCCGTGAGCTGCTGTTTATCAACGAGCTTAAGTCCGTGCTGTTTTTTTGCCCGCCGTTTTGTGGAAGCAGGTCAATATTTGCAACGGAAAACCTGTAAAAAACAAACTGATAGTCAATCGTCATATCGAGCGAAGGGAGATATCTCATGAAGGTACGTGAGATCTCTCATTACACTTCCTGCCTGTCTGCCAGGCGGCGTTCCATTCGAGATGACGTCAAACGTTTATGTCATCTCCGCATTGATTTGGAACACTTATAATCAGTTGAAGTGGCGATACCAAAAGTTTCTGCAGCGCTTACTGATCACCGGGAGTTGAGGGATCCTTCTCCGCCTCGTCATCTTCTTTCACTTCTCTTTCAACAGAAATGGAGCAGTCGCCGATCAATGCGGCCGCAGCGCCTATAGCCGCCAGCACCGGGGCGATCACAACGCCCACCACTCCTATTGTAAGGGGAAAAGACATAATTTCCTTCCCGTCTTTGTCGTTGATCGTGATCTTTCGGATATTCCCTTCCCTTACAAGCTCCTTTATTTTATTTACTACCTGTTCTCCCCTGATCGTAAATGACTCTGAGAATGTTTTACCCATAATTGTAACTTTCAGAATAATACTACTACTGCTAAGTTAAACGCATCGTAGTTTTACAATAGCCACGGAATTCGTGGCATATTATACGACATTTTAAATTTAACATAACACTACAATATTATTACAATTTTAGTAGCTGGTGGTAAAAAGAAGGTACAACACTGCCAGGAGTGAAATAGCGCCGACCGCCAGCACAAAAAACTCAATCTTGTTATCGGTCTGAGTTACCCTGGCAGGCGCCATCACTAAATCCGGTGATTGAGAAGAGGGAGCTGTTTTCGAAATAATACTCTCCTTAATAGCGAGTATATCATGCTCCTCTGCCGGTTCCGGTTCTTTTTCACGCACCTGAACCTTCAGTACATTTGTTCGCGGCGCAACTGTCTTTACCGAAAGACTGTGATTACCCGCAGAGGGTTTTATAGCTACAATTGTTTTGTGCTTGACTTCCTGCCGGGGCTGCGTTTCAGGGATATCCATTCCACCCGGGGTTACAACCATTACCGGTGCATCAACCTCCTGCACATAAGAAGAAAGCTCACTAATTTCAGACGGGTATCTCCAGCTAAAACTTTTTCCTTCAATCCAGATAAGATCTGCAGACCGCAGGTTAAGTGATACCAATTCGTTTAGATCGTAAGGACCAGACTGAACATTTTTCCTTAATAGCAAATACTCTTTCATGAACTCAGGTTTTGATCAGGGAACATTTTCAAAGGAAGGAGCGCTATCTTGGTCGTTCAACGGAAATGGAGGATTGAATTCGTTTTCGAGGCTGGCTGTTTATTCTACGAGCAAAGTTTACCATGTGGTAAACTTTGATGAAAGGTAAAACTAATATTTTATTTTTTAAAGAGTTTTCAGATTAATATAATTTTTTTTAGCATTTGTTTACAATTTGAGATGCATGAAGGCGGAAGCGATCACCATTAACAACATGGGTAGTTTCGTTGCTCTTTTCCTTCTTTGCCTGTTTTTCTTTTTCACCCGGTGTTCGTCGGATGGCGTCTCTTTCTCCATTTTGCTGCTTTTGTATCGCACCGGCAACTCTATAGTTGACCTAAAAAAAGCGGGGTTCGCCACTTCCTCACGGGTGTCAATAACCTGGGATGTACCCAGTACTTTATAATCATACCCTGGCTCGTTTTTAACAGGTATTTCCTCTTCAACAGTCTCCTGCGGTAACGCATCGTAATCTGCAGGCGCCAATTCCAGCAGGAATTCATACCCGGCAGGTACATCGGAAAGATAGGCATCAGGTAAATAATCCGATACCTGCTCATTCAGGAGCATCTCTTCCGTTACGGGCTGCTGTTCCGTTGCCAGTTCTTTTTTCCAATGGAAATGCCGGATTTGTTTTTCTTTCCTGGAGTTGACAACTGTTGCATCTGTTAGGGCAACTTCCTGCACATATTTTTTCAGCTCCTTAATTTCAGACGGATATTTCCAGACTATGCTTTCGCCTTCTACCCAAATAAGATCCAGTTTCCTCAACTTTTTGGAGACTAATTCTTCATAAGTAAACGAACCACTTTCCTGGTTATCCCGCAATAATGTATAGATTTTCATACTTACAGTTTTATCGGTTTCTTGGAATTGGATATCCGGATGTGAAGATAGCTATAAGAATTTCTACTAAAAGCTTTAATCGGTGAAAACACTTATTATTTCGATTAAAGGGGAATGACTTATGATAATTTACGGGCGAAGAGTAACTGAATAAGAACTGCAAAACCTACTACGGCCAATGCTCCTATGGCATTCAGCCACAAGAAGCTGAGGTTGATAATCTGATTTTCGTTTAAGAGAAAGAACCCTACAACAAGTATTTCTCCCAGTATGGCGCTCCAGAAAACAGCATTCCCTTTCACAAACCGGAAATAAAATGCCAACAGGAAGACACCCAGGATAACCCCGTAAAACAACGAGCCCAGGATGTTAACAGCTTCAATCAGGCTATTACCGATATTGTAGGCAAACTGTGCCACGATGATGCAGAAGACCCCCCAAATAAATGTATAGATCCTGGATAGGCGGTAATCGTCCTTGTCGGACATGTTGCGATTAATAAATTTTTTGTGGATATCCACTATCGTGCTGGATGACAAAGAGTTGAGCGCTGCGGCGATGCTGCCCCAGGAAGCAATAAAGATCACTGCTATCAACAACCCGACCAGTCCGCGTGGCAGATAGTCCATTACAAACCGGAGAAAAATATAATTGGCATCATTAGAATCACCCTGGATACCGGGTTGCTCCACCAGTTTTTTAAAGGACGTACGCAAACTATCGCGCTGGCGGTTGATATTTGTCAATTGCTGCTTTTCGGTTTCAGATAAACTGAAATTACCATTGGCTGCAAAAGACCTTACCAGGTTCTTTTTTTCTTCATCCGCTTTTTCATAGGTCTCCTGTATCTCATTCAGCGTACCGGCATGCTCCGAATGCATTACCTTATCCACCTGCGTTTTGTTGAAGAATAAAGGCGCGCTGTTGAACTGGTAAAATGCAAACACCAACACACCCAGCAATAAGATAAGGAACTGCATAGGCACTTTCACCAAACCATTCATCAACAACCCTACCCTGCTTTCCCGGATGGATTTTGCCGTCAGGTATCGCCCAACCTGGCTTTGGTCTGTACCAAAATAGGAAAGAGCCAGGAAGAAACCACCGATGATCCCGCTCAGCAGGTTATAACGGTCTTTCCAGTCGAAGCCGCCATCCCCTTTGAAGCCTGTGGTCACCACGTTTGTTTTACCCATCGCTCCCCCCACTTTCAGCGCATCAAATAAACCGATACCTTCAGGCAGGTATTTCACCACCAGGTAACCGGCAATAAACATACTGGCAAAAATGATCGCCAGTTGCAGTTGCTGGGTATACGCCACAGATCTTGCCCCGCCTGTTACGGTATATATTATCAACACGCCTCCCATCACTATATTTGTCCAGTAAATATTCCAGCCCAACAACGAGGACAAAATAATAGCTGGCGCATAAATACTGATACCGGTAGACAAGCCGCGCTGAAGAAGAAAAAGGAAAGAAGTAAGGGTCCTTGTTTTCAGATCAAATCGTTTTTCCAAAAACTCGTAGGCGGTGTACAGCTTTTTTTTATGAAATATGGGAACAAATGTGACGCAGAGTACGATCATCGCCAGAGGTAACCCAAAATAATACTGCACGAAACGCATTCCATCGGTATATGCCTGACCGGGAGCAGAAAGGAAAGTGATAGCACTGGCCTGGGTGCCCATGATGCTGAACAACACGATATACCAGGGCATTTCCCGGTTACTCAGGAAATAGCCATCGAGATTTTTGGAGGTACGGCTCTTGATCAGTCCGTAAACAACAATCAAAGCAAGCGTTACAATTAATACAATCCAGTCAATATAACTCATGAAAAGTATTTCGTGAAATAAATAAACAGTACAATCTGTAAGACCAGAAATGCCAATACCAGCCAGTACCAGGCTCCCCATGTTTTAAACACAGGAGGTTTATCATTTTGTTCCTGCATATTATAGTATTTATTTAAAAGCTCTCCGCAAGAGAAAAGCTATCAGAATTCCCATTAGTATACCATAGCCGATCTTTTTAAATACCAGCGTTACAAGAATTCCTAACGCCACCCCGATAATTACACCCATGGCAGGTCCTTTTCTTATATCGCCATTCTTCTTTTGTGTCATTTACTGCTTCTTATATTTTGGATTCGCCACAAGGTTAGCAAACAAACGGTACGACTTTCCTGCGGGCAACTGTCTGAAAAGAGACAGTCCTGTATAGGTAAACCTCCCTTTTCCATATGATGTCGTGATAAGGCTTCCGGGGTGCCCGTTTTCCCCGGGATCATTTGCCGAAAATAAGGCTTTATATTCGCCTGCAAAATTTCCGGCAAAATATAATCCCCGCTCCTGCACCCAGTCCCTGAAATCATTTGACGTGATTTTATTGGGCCAATTGAGCAACTCGTCACCGGGAAGCAGAAAGTTCACCGGTGCGCTTTCATCGGTGACCCTTGCCCGCGAAATATCAAAATCATAGGGTCCGATCCTTCCTTTCAAGGGGCCCAGGCTGCTGCTGGTATTGTATTGTACCACCAGGTTGCCGCCATCATACACGTATTTCATCAGGCTTTCGTAAACGGTATTCAACCACTCATGAACGTTATATGCCCGGATACCTGTCACAATAGCATCATACTGTTTTAAATCTCCGGCCAGAATATCTTTTTCAGAAAGCTGTGTTACTTCATACCCCAGTAACTTAAGCGCCTCAGGGATGAAGTCTCCTGCTCCCGGTATATAACCAATTTTTTTTCCGACAGTTGTGATAGGGTCGTCGATCACTTTTACTTTATTTAAATAAAAATAAGTGATGGCGGGAATGTGCTTGTGCATGATCCTGCGGAGCGTATAACTTTGATATCTTTCCTTATACGGGGCTGTTAAATCAGCAAAAAAAAGAAGCTCCTTTTCTTTGGTGTTTTTTAAAATAGTCCCGGTATTTAAGCTATAATTTTTTACCTGGTTCTTTAATAGTGTTACAGCAGGATCGTCATACGTTTTGTTGCGGATCAACTTCTCTTTTTGATATTCATACTGATAAAAAACGGCTTTAGCGTTGCTGACAGGTGTCAGAGCAGTTACGCTCAGTGTAACAGGAGCAGGCGGTAAATTGTTCAACCGCGTAAAAATAAAACCGGGGCTTTCCATCAGCGATAAAGCCGGCACGATCGGAAGGGGCTGGTATATTTCGCCATCTACCGGGTCCGTATATTTATGCATCACCGGTTTCCTGAAAATAAAAAACTGGTGGTCGATTTCCAGGTTAACAGCTATTTCATAAGGCCCCGGCGATTCCGGCAACCCGATTAAACGCTGATCATCCACAATAAAGTGACCTTCGTTCATTCCATTCTGAAGCCAGTAGGGCTGCGAAGCCGGGGAATTGACCGGTACAAATATCTTCTTTGAAAAAGAAAGAGCCTTATGGGGTAATACTGATGACAGCAGGGTATCCGTAAAGTTGGTAGACAGGGCGCGGATAGGGAGATTTCCGCGATTCACGACGGAGATATTGATTTGCAGGGAATCGCCCGCCGCAACATAAGGCACGTTGGCCGTTGCCTCAAAATACAAACCGGAACAAATCTCTATAAGTTTATATACTTCGGCCGCTTTTTCTGTTATCCAGGGAGAAGCCGGCTGCAGGGAAAAAAGCAACGTGTGTAATTTCACCAACGAACTCACCGAGTTTTCCGGATGCTCATGGGAAAAACGCCGGATGATATCCTCTACCACCGTCTCGATCTTATGTTGTTCTTCCGGAGTGATTCCCACCCGCCGGATGGTTGTTTCCACACCATCCATCAAATCGTTGGCGGGAGGCTCGCCTCCGGTAGTAACAAAATATTCTAAAACGGACCCACGCTGGGCGGCAATACCAAAGCCCTGGCTTTTGTGCTGACTGCGGCTTTCAGCGGCAATTTCGCCATAACTTTTTCCCAGCAATGCGTTGTATCCGCCTACCTCTATTTTAAACTGATCCTCGCTTTGGGTGCTGGCGCCGCCAAAATTGAACGTATTCCATAACAGCCTTTTGGCCTGCCAGGGCGTGACGCCGTATTCAAATTGCTCCGGAAACTTTGTTGAATCTGCCGCCGCTTTAAATGCCTCCTCAGCGAGCACTGCCGACGCGGAGTGGTGTCCATGTCCTGCCCTGTTATCGGGCGGAAACCTGGTGATTATAACATCCGGCCGGAACTTACGGATCACCCATACCACGTCGCTCAGAATGATGTTCCGGTCCCATTTCTCCAATGCCTCTTCCGTGCTTTTGCAAAAACCGAAATCATAAGCTCTTGAAAAAAACTGCTGCGCGCCGTCCAGTCTCCTGGCTGCCAGCAGTTCCTGGGTCCTGATCAATCCAAGTTCTTTTCCCTGCTCATCGCCAATCAAATTTTGCCCTCCATCTCCCCTGGTAAGACTTAAATACCCGGTTTTATATAATTTACCCTTAGCCAGGTAAGCCAGGAGCCGTGTATTTTCATCATCGGGATGGGCAGCTATGTATAAAACGCTGCCGAAAACCCTGAGTTTTTTCAACCGTAACAGAATTTCCGAGCTTGAGTATGTTTCAGGAGATTGTGCGTACGCAGTTATTACAGTAGTAAACAAACAAGCAGACAACAATAGTTTTTTCATACCCATTTAGAAGCAGTGCGATTTAGAGCCAATACAACCGGATCAGGCCTGAAAATTAAACATTAAACCTATTGGAACCTTACAGTATTGGTGATAATTTGTTTTAAAAGCGATCATTAAACGGCTATGCTGAAAAATACGAACAGCCTGATTTTTCGCTCAGGCTGTTCGTACACTATAACTTAATTTTAACGGTGTTAGTCAATCAATCTGTATATCTCCTGTATATCCGCCAGTATTTTCCTGAAGTCCAGCTTCAAGTCCTTTAATAAGCCGGTTTTCAGGTCAAATACCCACCCATGAACTGTCGGGTAGCCCTTCTTGTTATATTCCTGCTGAACACTGGCTAATTTAACTACGTTCACACATTGTTCCTGTACATTCAACTCTACAAGGCGGTTATAACGCTCACCTTCGTCCCGGATCGCATTCAGTTCCTCCTTATGCAAACGATAAACATCCCGGATATTCCGGAGCCATGGGTTCAGAATTCCCATGTCCCTGGGCAGCATAGCTGCTTTCACGCCGCCACAGTTGTAGTGCCCGCAAACAATAATATGCTTGACACCCAGGTAACGAACAGCATAATTGATCACCGACATCACATTGATATCAATGGAACAAACCAGGTTGGCAACATTCCTGTGTACAAACACTTCTCCTGGTTCCAGTCCCATAATATCATTTGCCGGAACGCGGCTGTCGCTGCATCCTATATACAGGTATTCCGGCGTTTGGTCTTTTGAGAGTTTCTGCAGAAAATCAGCATCCGCCTCCTGTTTGGAAGCAACCCATTTCCTGTTGTTTTCAAAAATTTGTTCATAGCTCACCATAGAAGAATATTTTAGCGATTACTGAAGATTGTGAAATACCTTCTGAACATCCTCATCCTGTTCCAGTCGGTCTACCAGCTTTAATACTTCCTGGGCCTGTTCCTCGGGGAGTTCCACGGTGGTAGACGGAATCCATTCTACCTCTGCACTGATGGGGGTTAAATTCTTCTCTTCCAAAGCCTTTTGCATATTTCCAAAATCTGTAAACCCGCAGCGGATCACCAGGACCTCTTCACTATTTTCACCGGTACTTTCTCCCAGCTCTTCCAATCCGAAATCTATTAATTCAAGTTCCAGGTCTTCTGCATTCAATCCCTCCGGGTTCAGCTTAAATACGCCCATTTTTTTAAACTGAAAAGCCACGCTGCCACTGTTCCCCAATGCTCCTCCCCCTTTGTTGAAATGGCTTTTAACATTGGCTACTGTTCGTACATGATTATCAGTTGCGGTTTCTACCAGCACGGCCACCCCATGAGGGGCATATCCCTCATACAGTATCTCATCGTAGTTATCCATCTCCTTGCCCAAAGCCCTTTTGATGGCCGCATCTACCCTGTCCTTGGGCATATTCACACTTTTGGCGTTCTGCACGCAGCGACGCAAAGCCGGGTTGGTATTCGGGTCGGGACCGCCAGCTTTTACGGCAATCGCAATTTCTTTTCCGATACGCGTAAATTGCTTGGCCATTCTGTCCCAACGGGCAAACATGGTGGATTTTCTAACTTCAAATATTCTTCCCATGAAACAAAAATAATTATACCTTTTGAAATAAATTATGGGTAGCAAATGTAAGTTGTTTAAATGAACCATAGGCGTATTATAGCACATTTTGATCTCGACGCATTTTTCGTTTCTGTGGAATGTATTCACGATCCCTCATTGAAAGGGAAACCGCTGATCGTGGGCGGCAGCAAAGAACGAGGTGTGGTAACAGCCTGCAGTTACGAGACCAGGAAGTTTGGCGTACATTCTGCCATGCCTATGGCAACAGCCATGCGATTGTGTCCACAGGCTACCGTAGTAAAGGGTACCCGTGGGGAGTATAGCCGCTACTCCCGGATGGTTACCGAAATCATTGCTGCAAAAGCGCCCCTGTTTGAAAAGGCATCCATAGACGAGTTTTATATAGATCTGACGGGAATGGACACTTATTTTGATCCCTGGCAGTGGACCATTGACCTGCGGCAGGAGATTATCGAAAAAACAGGATTGCCTATTTCGTTCGCCATTGCTACCAATAAGATGATAGCCAAAATTGCCACCAATGAAGCAAAACCCAATGGTTATATACAGGTGCCGGCAGGTATGGAAAAAGAATACCTGGCTCCACTGGCGGTAAATACGATCCCCGGTATTGGAAAACAAACTTATCAACACCTCTTGAACGCCGGCATTAAAACCATCGGAGATATTACCCTGCGCAGCGAAAAAGAAATGGAGCAGATACTGGGCCACTATGGTATGGAGCTTTGGCAGAAAGCGCATGGACGGCACGATGGAGCGGTAACGCCTTATCATGAAGCGAAATCCGTTTCTACGGAAAATACATTTGAAGCCAATACCAATGAAACCGGTTTCCTGCTGAGCGAGCTTGTCCGTATGGCGGAAAAAATCGGTTTCGAATTGCGACAGGATGATAAAATGACCGGTTGTGTCACGGTTAAGATCCGGTATTCTGATTTTGAGACAAAATCGAGGCAGACAAGCATACCCTATACTTTTTATGATGATGAGCTGATCCCGGTAGCCAAAGACCTGTTTCACAAACTATACAAAAAAGGAGAACACGTACGGCTTTTGGGCGTGAAATTCAGCGAGTTAACCAACGAAGCCCGGCAAACCAACCTGTTTGAAAACACAGAAAAAAAGTCCAGCCTGTACAAAGCAATTGACTCGGTAAAAAACAGGTTCGGCAAGTCGGCCATTGGCAGGGGGAAACCCACCTGAGAAAAAAAATATTAAATAGTCCACAACAATGGTAGGAAATTAATATCTTTGTCGTCCAAATTTTTTAACCATATTAAAAAGAATGTATTATGAGTTTGCGTTTAGGTGACATTGCACCAAATTTTAGCGCTGAAACCAGTGCAGGTAAGATTGATTTTTACGAATACCTGGGAGATGGTTGGGGTGTATTGTTTTCACATCCTGCTGATTATACGCCTGTCTGTACCACGGAACTGGGCAGAACAGCTCAATTACAGGATGAGTTTGCCAAACGTAACACAAAAGTACTGGCAGTAAGTGTTGATACGCTTGACAGGCACGAAGGCTGGATCAAAGATATCAATGAGACGCAGAATGCAGATCTTAAGTTTCCTATTATAGCAGATCCTGAAAGAAAAGTTGCCACAGCATACGGTATGATCCACCCCAATGCTTCTGAAAACTTTACCGTTCGTTCCCTGTTTGTGATAGGACCGGATAAAAAAGTAAAACTGACCATTACCTATCCTGCTTCTACCGGCAGAAACTTCAACGAAGTGTTGCGTGTGATCGACTCTTTACAGTTGACCGCTAACTACAGCGTAGCGACTCCGGCAGACTGGAACGCTACTGAAGATGTAATTGTAGTACCTGCCGTTTCTACAGAAGACGCTATCAAAAAATTCCCTAAAGGTGTAAACGTGATAAAACCTTATCTGCGTTATACCCCGCAGCCGAATTTATAATTGATATAACCTGTTTTAAAGTTAATAAAAGGTTGCCCGTCGGGCAGCCTTTTATTTTGGGGTAATCTGTTTGCAGCGTGTTGACCATCACGTATGGTCTAAACAGCCAATTATCGATGCCATTTACTTATTGACAGGAGCCCCATTTAGTTCGCACAAAAAATAATATCTGCTGCTGCAAACCAGCAAGTTAGGGTTCATCAAGCTTTTTACTTAACTCCTTAATGGTTATTATAAGAACTAATAGTGAATAATAGGTCGAAAAGAGACACCTGGTGTAAACTGTACACATGAAAAACCCCGGTTTCCCGGGGCTGTGTATACATTTAGTCAATAAAATTAATTTTAATTAGCAAGTAGTATTAATTCTACCCTTCTGTTCAAAGCCCTTCCTTCTTTCGTTGCATTATCCGCTACCGGGCTTTCGACACCATAAGCTGAAACCAGTATCTGCTCTTCTTTTACGCCAAGGTCTATCAGGTAGTTCTGCACATGCACAGCGCGCATTAATGAAAGCTGTTCGTTATAAGCCACGCTGCCTATGCTGTCAGCAAACCCTGCCACACTCACTTTCAGGCTCTCATCAAAGATCAGCATATCAGCATAATGCATTACAGTATTGAAATCTTCGCTTTCCAGCACATCAAATTTATTGTAGTCAAACTGCACGGTATTCAGCGATACATAGTTGCCCAGGTCCTTCAAACGGCTGTGAAACATTTTAGCGTGCTGGTTAATTTTTGAAACCTGCTTCAGGCGGACATTTCTGGTAGCAACCTTCTCCTCTTTGGTGGTAATGGATGCATTGGCAGCCAGAGCAACGGCATTCTCGTCTGCCACTGCTAAAACAATATTGTCATTACCGGGGGTTTCCGGAGCAATCACCAGTTCCTCTTCTAACACAGCCTCAGCTTGCGGTATAGCAGTTTCATCTGTGTCTGCAATAACTTCTGGTATTTGTATTTCGTTGGAAGACAGTTCCTGTTCGAACGCTGTAGCTGTGTATTTGTTTTCAATGGGAGCAACAGCTCTGTCTTTAGTAAAAAAACGGTCAATCTGATAGGATAAAAGGATAATACTTACTATAATGATTAACGTTTTCATATAGGTTGTTTTAGTTGTGAAAAAGTATTATTCCTTAAACGATGCGTAAAAATACTAAGAGGTTTCATGAAAACATACAAAAACGACGGAAAAGAATTTTTAAAGACGCTATTTTAGCATAGCTCAACACAAGGGGAGAAATCCGTTGATTTATCTCAACAGATAAGTGTTTTTATTTACCGGGTTTCAATTGTTTCCACCAATATTACAGCGTCCAGGTTGATAGGGCCATATATGTGCGGGAAGGTATCTTCAATAGCATTGCTCCAGTCATAAATCAACTGACTGGTCAATTTTTCGGTGTCAATGGTAAGTTTGAGCAGGTTTTTTTTCGTAGAAAAATAACGTGCAATTACGTCCTTGAGTTGACGGTCCTCACTGCAGTGAATATACCCTTCTTCTTTCAGGGAGGGGGACTCATAAAGTCCTTCTGTCTGGGCTGCTGACCAGTCTTCTTTTGTTGCTATATGATAAATCAACGGCATGGCAATCGTTTAACTGTTAAATAACCCGTTTTATCTGCTGCTCCGCCAGCATCAGGTCGCAAAGTACAAAGGCGGTGACGGCTTCTAAAACCACCGGCACCCGCAATGCTATACAAAGATCGTGTCTTCCTTTCACAGAAAAGTCTTCCAACTCACCTGTTTCCCAGTTGAGCGTATGCTGCAGTTTAGGGGTAGACGAAGTAGGTTTGATGGCAATCCGGAAAACGAGTTCATTCCCGTTGGTAATGCCGCCTACGATACCACCGGCATGGTTGGTCTCCGTTCTGCCGGACATATCGGCTATGGCATCATTATGTTCACTGCCAAACATTCCCGCAGCCGCGAAACCGGTACCGAACTCAACACCCCTGACAGCCGGAATGGCAAATACAGCATGGCTTAATAAAGATTCAGCAGAATCGAAAAAAGGTTCGCCCAACCCTATGGGCAGGCCGTTCACCCTGCATTCTACTATTCCGCCAACGCTGTCCTTGGCGTCAATGGCTTTTTGTAATCCTTTTTCGGTATCTTTTTCACCACCTATTTCAAGGATGGATGCCTCCACCGAAATACCGGAAGTTGCCAGCAGTTTTTTGGCTATAACCCCGGCGGCTACCAAAGCCACTGTCAACCGGCCGCTAAAATGTCCACCACCCCTGTAATCCTCGAAACCGCCAAATTTCTTTTGGGCAACGAAATCAGCGTGCCCCGGGCGCGGAACGGATCTTTGTTTCTGGTAATCACCGGAACGGGTGTTGTTATTTTCAAAAAGTATGGTGATGGGAGCCCCGGTAGTTGTATCATTGAAAATGCCGCTTTTGAATATGGGCAGATCCGATTCCTGGCGGGGAGTTGTGCCCTTCTGTGTACCGCCTTTTCTTCTTTCGATATCCGCCAGAAAATCCTCTACCTTCAATGACAAACCGGCAGGACAACCATCAATTGTAAGTCCAACGCTTTCTCCATGCGATTCACCAAAAATATGTATGCGAAATATTCTGCCGAAAGAGTTCATAACTGATCAAAAACTTTAAATTACTTCTTTATTCGTTACAATACTTACCTGCGCCCCTAACTGTTGAATATGACTGTAAAAATCAGGATAAGATTTATTGACTGCCTGGGCTTCTTTAATGGTAGTGCTTCCTGTTGCTTTTAGCGCGGCCACCGCACATGCCATCGCAATCCGGTGGTCGTGGCGGGAATGTACAACGGCGCCCTTTAAACCGGTACCGCCATGAACCAGCATGATATCATCATCCAGGTCGATTTTCACTCCCATCTTATCAAATTCGTCCTGCAGCGTCAGTCCGCGGTCACTCTCTTTATGTGCCAGCCTGCGTACTCCTTTAATAATGGTGGTACCCCTGCAGCAGGCCGCCAGGGCAACCAGCGGTGGAAACAGGTCCGGGCAGTCTGTAGCATCAAACTGAAACGGTACCAGGTCTTTGGGAATCAACTCAATGCTTCCACCATCCAGCCGGATACCTGCCTGTGAATGCTCCAGGGCCTCCATTATTTTTTTATCCGCCTGCGGAGAACCTGTATCCAGTCCGTTTACTGTAATGTTTCCGGCAATGGCGCCTGCCACCAACAAAAAAGCGCCACCGCTCCAGTCGCCTTCTACCGTATAACGAACATTACCTGAAGGGGCTACCGGCTTTTTCTCAAAATAAAAAGATTCATAGTTATTATTAACAGGCACTTTCAAACCAAACTGCTCCATTACTCTCAAAGTAAGATCAATATAAGGCCTGCTTTTTAAGTTGATGACGCGGATCGTTACATCGGTAGCGTCTGCCGCGGCATAGGCCATCAGCAAACCGGTCAGGAACTGTGAGCTCAGCGAGCCGTCGATGGTAATATCTTTTGGTTGCAGCGGCCCGGTAAGCGTCACCGGCAATTTACCCTGGTTGGATAATACTGTTATACCAAGTTTCGGAAATACTTCATCAAAAAAGTCCATCGGCCGGGTGAGCAGGCTGCCTTCACCATTAATGGTTATCGGGTGGCTATTTAATGCTATGAGCGGGGCAAACATCCTTATCCCCAATCCACTTTCACCACAGTTGACACTATCCGGCACCAGTTTATGATCCCTTGAAACCCGAATCTCTGTATCCGATAATTCTGTTACCGTGGCACCCAGCGCCCTGATAACACCCAGTGCAGCCAGGTCATCATTGGAATGACCGGGATTGATGATAGTGCTGTTGCCTTTAACAAGCAACGCCGCGGCGCAGGCTCTCTGCATGGAGCTTTTGGACGCCGGGGCTGATATAGTGCCGGACAGGGCCGACGGGGCAATAGTAACAATCATGGTTCTATAATGCGCTGATAATTTTTTCTAATGTGGTAAGGGGAATGGGATATACCACACCCTTTCCGATTTTATCCAGTAACACAAAATTCATTTCTTTTCTCTCTCGCTTTTTATCCATTTTCAATACTTCCAACACCTTCTTTTTATCAAATTCGGCATAGGTAGGCAGGCCATACTGTTCCAGCACATGGACTACTTTTTCCGTATCCCTGAACCCTTTTAGCTGCGCCGATATTTGTGAAGCATAAGTCATGCCTATAGATATGGCCTGACCGTGGGAAAGCTCATACTGGTTCTCCAGCGCGTGCCCCAGGGTGTGCCCGAAATTCAGCAGCCGCCGGTCGCCTTTTTCAAACTCATCTTTCTGCACCACTTTGATCTTGATCAACGCATTTCTGCGGATCAGTTCCTCCATGAGTTTCCTGCTTTTCCTGTACTTCAGCAATGAACCTGCCTGTAATTCTTTAAACATTGCAGCATCTTTAATACAGGCATGTTTAATGATCTCGGCAAACCCGTTTGTCCATTCTGAATCAGGCAAACTGTTCAGAAAATTATGATCATACAGGATAAACCCCGGCTGACGGATAGTGCCTACCAGGTTTTTATAAACACCCACGTCCACCCCGTTTTTTCCCCCGATGCCTGCGTCCACCATTGCCAGTACGGTAGTGGGTAAAAACCCGAAGGAAATACCCCGCATATATACAGAGGCAGTATAACCTGTAATATCAGTAATTACACCGCCCCCAATACCGATCAAAGTTGTCTTCCGGTCGGCTCCCGCGGCGATCAACTGCTCTATTATGGAATCCACGGTTGCCTGCACCTTGTATTCTTCGCCCGGCTTCAGTACAATCGTATTCCAGCCTTTGAACCGGGAGGTTTGCGCATTGAATATATTGTCATCCGTAATAATGATCGCGTTTTTGGGATCAACCAGGCGTTTTAAAGTAGCAAAGCCGGATGCGAAATAGTACTGAGTAGAAGCGTTACTGAATTTATATGTTACAGAGTTCATTCAATAATAATTATTTATTCGGGCAATGAGACAACCATTTTGCTGAAAGCCTCCAGTTCTTCTTCCAGCGATTTTTTTTGATGATATTCTTCCTGCCGCTGAATATATTCCACGGACTTATCTATCGTGGAGGGGCTTACGGAGTAGGCAGTGTAATGCTCCTCCCAGGAAAATATCGAAGCGAGTAACTGGTTGTTGTTCAGCCAGTCGGCCGACTCACTCTTCAGTTGCCCGATCACTCCCGTTACCGTTTGCAAAGGCATTAGTTTAAAAAGGCAGTGTACATGATCGGCTGTTCCGTTTATTGCCAGCACCTGCAAGCCTTTTGACAATGCCACCTGCCGGATACCGGGAAACAGTACTTTCCTGACAACAGGGTTCAATACCGCTTCCTTATTGGCTGTGCACCAGATAGCATGAATATATATAAACGTATTTGTGACAGCCTGCATCGCCTATACTATCTCTGATAAAGGGATCAGGAGTTCATAATTTTGTTCTGGTGATTGATGGATTCCATATGCACCGCATCAAAGTACTTAGTGATAAACTCCTTGCTCAAACCAATCTTCTCTCCCCTACCGAACGCCCGCTCCAGGATTTCGTTCCACCGGCTGGTTTGTAAGATGGTAATATCATTTTCTTTTTTGTACTGACCGATCTTTTCCGCTAGTTTCATACGCTGGCTCAGTATCTGCATCATTTCATCGTCTAGGTGGTTGATCTGCTGGCGCAATTTTTCCAATGCCGCATGATAGGCTTCGGAATTAACATCCTCTTTTCTCCAGATGATACTATCCATCATTTCAGCCAGCTTTTCAGGTGTAACCTGTTGTTTGGCATCGCTCCAGGCTTTGTCCGGATCAATATGACTTTCAATCATCAAACCATCAAAATGCAGGTCAATTGCTTTCTGGGCCACATCCAGCAATATATCCCTGCGGCCACAGATATGAGACGGGTCATTTATCATTATCATTTCCGGGTTGCGGCGTTTCATCTCGATGGCCAGGTGCCACATAGGCGCATTCCGGTATTCAGTGTTGCCATATGCGCTGAACCCGCGATGGATCAACCCCACGTGTTTAATACCTGCTTTCGCTACCCGCTCCACTGCGCCTGTCCACAATTCCAGGTCGGGGTTAATCGGGTTCTTGATCAGCACCGGCACGTCCGCGCCGCGTAAAGCATCTGCCACTTCCTGCACACTGAACGGGTTTACCGTAGTGCGGGCGCCGATCCACAGCATATCTACTTCAAAATGCAGGGCGTCTTCCACCTGTTTTCCTGTAGCCACTTCCACGGTAGTAGGCAAGCCGGTAAGCTTTTTGGCCTGCTGCAGCCAGGGCAATCCTTTTGCTCCTATGCCTTCAAAGCTGCCGGGGCGGGTACGGGGCTTCCAGATTCCGGCACGAAGCATATCCACTTTTCCGGTTTTTGCCAGGCGCTGGGCTGTTTCAAGCACCTGCTCTTCAGTTTCCGCACTACAGGGACCGGAAATAATAAGAGGTTTTTTGTTCAATTTTTCCAGCACCACTGCCTTCATGCTGTTGTCAACCGCTTGCATATAGTTTTTGTTTAGATTGTGTAAATTAATTAATTATTTATTATCTGCGGCTATCAGCATCGTTCATACGGATGCTCCTGCCTTTGTATTTTTTTCCGTCAATAGAACGAATCATCTGGTTAGCGGCTCTTTTATCAACTTCTATCCAGCTATTCATTTCCTTCATATCTATTTTACCCAAAACTTCTTTTCTCAGGTCACTCATATCCAGGATAAACTGCAGGAAACTGGCTTTGTAGAAGCCGTCTTTGGTGCCCAGGTTCACAAAAAGCCTGGTATAGTTTCCACCGCCATATTCTCTCTGCCGGCCGACTTCGCGTCTCCTGCCTGCGCCCTCATACCGGTCCTGACCATTTCGCCTATCTCCCCTATCTCTTATTTCCCGTACTCTTTCCCTTACGTTCAGGTCTTCCGCGTTTTCATAGTACTTCAGAAAGCGTTTAAATTCCAGCGCCGTTAGTCTCTTCAAAATTTCTTCCTTGCTCACATCCGCGAATTTTTCTTCCAGCATGGGGATATAGGGTTCGTAACTGGTATCGTCAATCTCCTGCTGCAACAGGTTGTCCATAAAATGATAAAACTGCTTGCGGCAAACGTCTTTTCCTAAAGGAATCTCCAGTTTGTGAAACGGTACCTGCACCATCCTTTCAATCTGCCGGACTTTTCCTATTTCCCGGCTATGAATAATAGACATGCATATACCCGTATTGCCCGCCCTGCCCGTTCTGCCACTGCGGTGTGTGTATACTTCCACGTCATCCGGCAGCTCGTAATTGATCACATGAGTAATTCCCTGCACATCTATACCCCGGGCAGCCACATCGGTGGCGATCAGCAGTTGCAGGGTTTTTTCCCTGAACTCTCCCATCACCTTATCGCGTTGCTGCTGTGTTAAATCGCCGTGCAGCGCATCAATATCATACCCTTCCCGGGTAAGTTTTTCCGCTATCTGCTGTGCATCCGCTTTGGTGCGGGTAAAAATGATACCGTATATCCCCGGGTTAAAATCTATCAGCCTTTTCAGCGTCTCATACCGGTGCTGCGCATTGGTAATATAATACTGGTGATCAATGTTCTTGTTGGCGGTATTTACTTTTCCAACCGTCACCTCCACTGGTGTCTGCATATACTTCTTGCTAACCCGGCGTATTTCCGGTGGCATGGTAGCGCTGAACAGCCAGGTACTTTCCCTGTTGGGCGTGTTTTGCAGAATAAATTCCACGTCATCCTGGAAACCCATGTTCAGCATCTCATCCGCTTCATCCAGCACCACATATTTTATCTGCTCAAGGTTTATCGCCTTTCTTTCTATTATATCTATCAGTCTGCCCGGGGTCGCTACTACTATCTGCACGCCTTTTTTCAAATCCCTGATCTGCATTCCTATGGAAGTGCCGCCATATACCGCCAGTATATGCATGGCCGGTATAAATTTTTTGAACTGCTCCAGTTCATTTACTATCTGCAGGCATAGCTCCCTTGTGGGGCAAACTATCAGTGCCTGGGGAAACCTGTCTTTTTCGCTGATCAGATGTAATAAAGGAAGTCCAAAAGCCGCTGTTTTGCCGGTTCCTGTCTGAGCCAGCCCTACTAGGTCTTTTGTGCCGTTGATCAAAACGGGGATTGCTTTCTCCTGGATAGGGGTAGCATGTTCAAACCCCAAAGCGTCCGTAGCCTTAACCAATCTTTCGTCTAAACCCAACCCTTCAAATGTTATCATATAAATATTTATAAATTTTTCGCAAAGATAACCAGCATTTAGCTGATTGTTTTTATTTTTTACCGTTCGTCCTTAAGGTTTTCACCCTCATAACCGACGAACTGATTTTCAATTCAGCCGGCATCCTGTTACTTAATGATCCGGTTAATTTTATTCGCATTTTCCATCAACTCCTGCAGGTAATCGTAGTTTTCTTTTTCAAAACAACTCTTGAACTTCCTGAGCTGTGTAATATGTTCATTCAATACATCCAGCACGTGTTCGCGGTTTTGCTTAAATATGGGTAACCACATTTCAGGGCTGCTTTTTGCCAGCCGCACCGTACTTTCAAAACCACCGCCTGCCAACTCAAAAATGGCGCTTTCTTCCCGCTCTTTTTCCAATACCGTATTAGCGAGCGCAAAAGAGGTGATATGCGATATATGACTTACATACGCGGCATGCATATCATGATTATCGGCATCCATATACGTAACCCTCATGCCCAGTTCCCTGTACACATTTTCCACCGTCTCAACAGCCTCCTTATCACTCTTCTCCTTTTCGCAGATCACACATGTTCTCCCTGCAAAAGCCTCTCTTACTGCCGCTTCAGGACCACTGTACTCGGTACCCCACATCGGGTGAGATGCCACAAAACGGCTGCGCATAGGGTGGTTCGCCAGCGCCTGGCACAGCGCATGCTTGGTAGAGCCGGCATCCACCACGATCTGCTTATCCGTAACTAGGTCCATTATCCTTAATATCACCGGGATGGTGGCATCCACAGGGATGGCTACATATATCAACTCACTTTTTTTCACCGCTTCCTCCAGTGGAAGCGCCTCATCAATAATACCCAGTTCCAGCGCTTTTTTTATACTGGCTTCGGTTTTACTCACCCCTATCACATGCCTGGCCATTCCTTTGTCTTTTAATATAAGACTGAAGGACCCGCTGATCAACCCCACCCCAACGATCGTAATTGTATGAAACATGATTCCCTATTTATTCCGTGATTCCTTTATTCTGCCTATACTTTCCTTAATTTTTTCTTCTGTGGCGCAGAGGCTTACCCTTATATAGTTATTTCCCTCGCTGCCAAAAATGCCACCCGGTGTAATGAACACGCCGGACTGATACAACACTTCATCGCTTACCGCAAAACCATCCTGGTATCCCCGGGGTATCTGCGCCCATACAAACATACCCACCTGGTTGCGGGAATAGCTACAACCAATCAGATCAAGCAGTTTGAATACCTTATCTCGTCTTTTTTTATATACAAGGTTTACGCTATCGTACCAGTTCTTTTCAAGCTCCAATGCAGTAGCCGCAGCCAACTGCACCGGGAGGAACATACCGCTGTCCATATTACTTTTAAATCTCAGCACTTCATCTATTCTTTCCCGGGCGCCACAAAGGCTGCCCACACGCCAGCCAGCCATATTATGCGATTTGCTTAAAGAGTTCAGTTCAAGCGCTACCTCCCTGGCTCCCTCCGCTGAAAAAATGCTCAACGGCTCCTCATTTAAAATAAAACTATAAGGATTGTCGTGTACCAGCAGCAGGTTGTTAGCCTTCGCAAAAGCAATAAGCTGCTCAAAAAACTCTTTGCCTGCCAACTGACCGGTGGGCATATGAGGGTAGTTCACGAAAAATAAAGCTCCCTTATCTCTTATTTCAGCGGTTATGCTTTTTTCGATCTCTTTAAAATCGGGAAGCCATCCATGATCACCTGACAATTTATATTCAACCAGCGTTCCGCCTGCTAACTTTGCCGCACTCCGGTAGGTCGGGTATCCCGGATTAGGTACAAACACCGGATCTCCCGGGTTGATATAGGTCATGCAGATATGCATAATCCCTTCCTTACTCCCGATCAGCGGAAGTACCTCGGTATCGGGATCAAGTGACACGCCGTACCATTTTGCATACCAGTTGGCTATTGCCCTCCTGAGAATGGGTGATCCTTTATAACTCTGGTATGCATGCACATTGGGTTTAGCGCTCTCTTCCTGCAATATCTTTATTACATCCTCATGCGGGGGAAGATCGGGGCTGCCAATACCAAGATTGATCACCTGCTTTCCCTGCCTGTTCAACTCATCGATTTCCCTGAGTTTCTGCGAAAAATAGTATTCACCTATACCTTCCAGCCTGTCAGCCGTTGCAATCATCTTTTAATAATTAAATAATAAGTAATTCTTATAAATAATTGATAATAAACACTATGAATGATTTATTCCTTTTTTGTAAACGCCGTATATCTTGAGTTCCTCCGTGATCGGTTTCAGGTCCCGGATCACTTTATAAAACTGATCAAGGGTATCAAATTCCATATCGGCATGAAATCCGTATTGAAAGTCAGAGCCTGGTATCGGAAAGCTTTGTAATTTACTTAAATTAATACCTCCATCCGATATGGCAGTCAGTACTTTAGCCAAACTTCCACGGGAATTATCCGTATGAAAATATATGGAGGATTTATTAGCGTTCTCAATAACCTCTGCCAGATCTTCGTGCTGCAGCACCAGGAACCTGGTATAGTTATGCTTTAGCGTATGGATATCCGGCGCCAGTATATCAAGATCAAACAAATCTGCAGCCAGATTGCTGGCAATAGCGGCAATATGTTTACTGCCTGATGCTTTTAATTCTTTTGCACTTAGTGCAGTATCCTCTGTTTCAATGAGTTTCCAGTTATACTTCTCTAAAAATTCAAGGCATTGCTGCAAAGCCATTGGATGTGAGTGTACTTCCCGAATATCACTGAGTTGTACCCCTCTGTTCACCATCAGGTTTTGCACTATATGAAGATAAATTTCGCCCACCACTTTCAGCTTACTCTTATGCAACAGGTTATAGTTGGGCAATATGCTCCCGGCAATAGAGTTCTCTATGGCCATGATCCCACCGTCACTTTCTTTTTTATGGGATGCTTTTTTGATTACCTGGCGAAAATTGTCGCAGCAGATCACTTTTACATTATTATCAAAAAAATGGTTAGCCGCCACCTGGTGAAAACTTCCTTCGTAACCCTGTATCGCTATTACAGGCGCTTTTTCCGTATGCTGTTCAGCCTGTTGCTGGGGGCTGACCTGGGTTTCCGTACTCATAGTTGATTTTGATACTTTAAGCTTATTATACTGGTTTCATCATACAAAAAATCCCGGCATTTAGCCGGGACTGATTATGTTGAGTTCGATTTTTTTATTTTTTCAACAAAAGCAATCCCGGTCTACCGGTAAAGTAGAAGAAAAAGTAAAAGAATCCGTATGCTCTTGTTGTTTTCATTGCGCAGCAAATGTAATATTAAATTCAGAAAAAATACCTTTTCTGTAACTTTTTTTAATCCTGATGTAAAAAAAACCGCCTCCTTGCGGAAGCGGCCTCAACGATTGCTTGCCATTAAAAATCGTGAATTAATTAGTTGGCAGGAGCATCAGCAGCGCTTTTCAGGCTGTCTGCAACCGCTTCACCGGTAGCTTTCAGGCTGTCAGCAACGGCTTCAGCACCTTCTTTTACAGCTTCTGCAGCATCCTGGGCAGCTTCTTTCACTTCAGTTGCAGCCTCGTTAGCTGTGTTAGAAGCTTCGTTACATGCAGCAAATGCACCTATTGCAAGAATTAAAAATAACTTTTTCATTCTGAGTTGTTTTTGTAATTATTTAAATGAACTAATGATTATTAATACTGCAGGCATAAAAAAGGTAACCCAACTTTTTTTAGATTTTTTTTTTACCCAATTTTGGGTTACCAAACAAGCAACTAAAGTATTAATAAGAGCCAGTGAATTATACAAAAGAACAGGAGCTACTACAGAGGCTGTCAAACAACGATAGAGCGGCAATTGAGCTTTTGTACAAGGATAATTTCAGTCTTATTCAAAAGCTGGTGGTTAACAACAATGGCTCTGATGACGATGCCAAAGACATTTTCCAGGAGGCATTGGTGGTACTGTATGAAAAGGCTAAATCCGGGCATTTTGAACTGAACTGCCAGGTAAAGACTTACCTCTACTCTGTGAGCAAAAGATTGTGGCTCAAAAAGTTACAGCGAGACAGCCGGTATGAGTTGCAGGAAAATGTGCTGGAAGAAACGGTATATGTGGAGGAGGACCTGTCAGAGCATCAAAAGAGGAATGCCGAACTGATGGTAATGAACAACGCGATGAATAGCATTGGCGAGCCCTGTAAAAGTCTTTTAAAGGCATTTTACGTGGAAAAGCGCAACATGCAGGAGATAGCGGCTGATTTTGGCTATACCAATGCGGATAATGCCAAGAACCAGAAGTATAAGTGCCTGATGCGGTTAAAAAAAATATTTTTTTCTCAATATAAAAACGGTAACCCAGATGAATGATATCCAGCTGCTTGAAATGATAGAGCGTTACCTCCAGGGAGAGATGTCTGAGGAGGAGATCATATTATTTAAAGAACTGCGCAGAAACAACCCCGAAGTGGACCAGGTGGTGGTGGAACACAATTTTTTTATCAACCAGATGGAGCGATACGGGGAACGTGACCGTCTGCGCAACTCACTCGACGAAACATATGAAAAGCTGAAAGCCGAGGGAGTGATCAAAAAATCCGCTGCCAAAGGCAGGCTGGTCACCTTATGGCATCGTTCCAAAAAAACGATCGCGGTAGCAGCCTCCATAGCCGGTATCACAGCCCTGGCAATAAGCGGTATTATCAGTTCGCTGACGCCAACTGCGGATAAAGCGCAGATTGAGAACCTCGGTAGAAAAATTGATATCCTGGAAAAAAATCAAAACCATACCCGCAGGGAACTCAGCGACGTAAAGAACAAAATTGAAATTCCGTCCGTACCGGCCAAGTTCGGCGGTACGGGTTTTATAATAGATACCCGCGGATACCTGATCACCAATGCCCATGTGGTGAACCGGGCAGAAAAAGTAACTGTACAAAACAGAACCGGAGTAGAACTGAACGCAAAAACAATATATTTTAACGACAGTATGGATATTGCCATCCTGATGATCGTTGACAGTCTTTATAAACCCGGTAACGCACTCCCCTATGCTATCAGCAGAAAAAGTACGGCAGATCTTGCCGAGCCTGTTTTCAGCCTGGGTTATCCCCGCGAAGAGATCGTTTACGGAGAAGGATACCTCAGCGCCAAAACCGGTTTCAATGGCGATACGCTCAGTTGCCAGATATCGATAAGTGCCAACCCCGGGAACAGCGGCGGCCCTGTACTGAATAAAGAGGGTGAAGTGATCGGTGTTTTGAGTACGCGTCAAACGGCAGCCGACGGGGTGGTTTTTGCCATCAAATCCAGCAATATTTATAAAGCGGTTGACCAACTCAAAAAAGACAGCGCTTCCCTTCGCTTAAAGATGCCCGCGGCTTCTGCCATCAGGAACCTTGAAAGAGGCCAGCAGGTTAAAAAAGTAGAGGATTTTGTATTTATGGTAAAAGGTTATTAAAGATTGGTGAATAATAACAATTTTTTGTTGCCTGTAACCTGAAATATAATTTTCTTTGCCGCGAACCAAATAATGCTTCAACTTGTCACAGCCGGTTATTGCCATATATGATGTAGGGAAAACCAACAAAAAGGTTTTCCTGATGGATGAAAGCTACAGGATAGTTTACGAGAAAAGTTCTCCTTTTGAGGAAATAACGGATGAGGATGGCGACAACTGCGATGATGTGGCGGCTCTTTCCGCCTGGGTCAGACAGTCTTTCCGGGAACTGCTCCAATTGAAAGATTTTGATATTGTAGCGGTCAACTTCACCGCTTATGGAGCCAGTTTTGTGCATGTGGATAAAACCGGCAATCCTGTCACACCGCTATATAATTATCTGAAAGCATACCCCCAGGCTCTTTCTGCAAAGTTCTACAGTACTTACGGTGGAGAGATCGCTTTTTCCATGCATACGGCATCTCCTGTTTTGGGCAGCCTTAACTCCGGCATGCAATTGTACCGGCTAAAGCATGAGAAAAAAGATGTTTTTGAGCAGATCCAGTATTCCCTCCATTTACCGCAGTATCTCAGTTTCCTTATAACAGGCAAAGCCTATTCCGACCTTACCAGTGTAGGCTGTCATACAGGGTTATGGAATTTCCCTCAAAAATCCTACCATGAATGGGTATTCAGGGAAGGCATAATAGATAAACTGGCTCCACTCAGGTCCTCTGACCAGGTGGATGAAATAACAGCAGACGGGAAAAAAATTAAAGCGGGCATCGGCTTACATGACAGTTCTTCGGCTTTGATCCCTTATCTCCGGAGCTTCAATGAACCGTTCATGCTGATTTCTACAGGCACCTGGTCTATCAGCCTGAATCCTTTTAACAGCCAGTCGCTGAGCGTATATGAACTGCAGCACGACTGTCTCAGTTATATGACTTTTTTGGGCAGTCCGGTCAAAGCTTCCCGGCTTTTTGCAGGTTATGAGCATGAGCAGCAGATAAAGCGACTGGCAGCGCATTTCAGCAAACCGGCAGACTATTACCAGACAGTTCAATATGATAAAAAAATCATTGAGAAACTGGTTACAATACCAACCGTATCCCGGGATAAAAATGCCATTACCGCTTTCCCGGCACGTGACCTGAACAGCTTTCCCGATTATGAAACAGCCTATCACCAGTTGATCGTGGATATTATAGACAGGCAGGTATTTTCTTCTGAACTGGTTTTAAAAGGCACAGACGTGAAAAGAATATTTGTAGATGGCGGTTTCAGCAAGAATCCGATTTACATGAAACTACTGGCGAAAGCATTTCCGGAAATGGAAGTTTACGCAGCATCTGTAGCCCAGGCTACTTCCCTGGGTGCTGCGCTGGCCATACACACTCACTGGAACAGCCGTCCCATACCCTCTGATATCATTTCTTTTACCCTTACTTTTGCGGACTAAGGTTTCAGCATGAATTACCAGGAAACGGTAGCCTATCTATACAGGGCACTCCCCATGTTCAGCCGTACAGGCGCCGACGCCATAAAAAAGGATTTAACCAATACGAGAGCGTTATGTGAAAAAATCGGTAATCCGCAGCATCAGCTCAAAACCATCCATGTAGCCGGCACCAACGGAAAAGGCTCCGTCAGTCATATGCTGGCCGCCATTCTCCGGCAAAACGGCTACAATACGGGGCTTTATACATCTCCACACCTGTATGACTTCCGGGAACGCATTAAAGTGAACGGCAACATGATCACCCAAGAATTCGTGACCCGTTTTACCGAAAAAATGCGCTCGGCTATTGAAGAGATACACCCCTCTTTTTTCGAGATCACGGTGGCGATGGCCTTCGAATATTTCGCCACTCAAAAAGTGAATGTAGCTGTGATAGAAACAGGATTGGGGGGAAGGCTGGACAGCACCAATATTATCGTCCCGGAAGTGGCGGTGATCACCAATATCGGGATGGACCATATGAACATCCTGGGAGACAGTATAGAAGAGATAGCCCGCGAGAAAGCGGGAATCATTAAAAAAGATACCCCGGTGGTGATAGGAGAAAGCGATCCCTGGACAACAACTATTTTTACTGAAACCGCTGCCGGAAAGAACGCGCCCATTGTGTTTGCCGACAGGGAGATGTACAATGATAACTTCCGGCAGGGCCACTACCTGCTTGAAGCGGATATTTTGAACAACAGGCAGGAGAAAACGATCTACCATCTCGATCTGCCCGGGATCTATCAAGTCAAAAATCTTATCACTGTCCTGGCGACCGTTAAGGAGTTGCAGAAAGCCGGATGGAAGATACAGGAGAATGAAACCAAAACTGCGCTCGCCTCCGTAAAAAAATTAACCGGGCTTCACGGGCGCTGGGAGGTGATACACGAACACCCGATGGTAGTGCTGGATGTGGGTCATAATAAGGATGGTATTAAACAGGTTTCCGAACAGATAGAATTAACCGACTATCACCGGCTTCATATCATTATCGGAATGGTAAAGGATAAAGATGTATCGGCTGTTATCGACCTGCTTCCCAGGGAAGCCAGCTACTATTTTACCAAAGCACAGATCCCGCGGGCGCTGCCGGAAGAAGCGCTCGCAGCGCTGGCGCATCAAAAGGGATATTCCGGAAGCGCTTATCCGGATGTAAATTCCGCACTTCGGGCCGCATTAACCCGTGCGGACAAAAAGGATATGATCCTGATTTGCGGCAGCGTGTTCATCATTGCTGAAGTAGACAAAAAACTCCTTCACAATTGAGGGATATTAACTCACCGGGTTATCATATGCTAAAAGCCGGGAAATATGGCGGTCAAAATTGTCCGGCACCTTTATTTTCCATTACTTTACAAGTATCACAAACTCCAATTTCCCGGTAATTTTTCCAAATCCCATTCCTTTGTTATAAAACAAGCTGTACCTGCACCAGGTTCGCGTTTGAATTTGATATCGCCTTGAAAAGCTGATGAATAATCGGCCATGAGGATATTTTTTATACCCATCTTAATCGGTAGCTTTTTTTCTGCAGCAGCGCAGCAGCGATGCAGTACCATAGAAAATCCGGCCGATAATATATCCCCGAACAACATTCAATACAAACAACAAGGAGCAACCCCTGAAGATATTCCCGTAATTACCATACCTGTTGTTGTACACATACTCTATAATGACAATAGCGACAATATCAGCACCGAACAGGTGTTATCGCAAATAGCAGCCCTTAATAAAGATTTCGCGGCGCTTAATGATGATATTAATAAGGTTCCGGCCGCTTTCAAACCCTTTATTGCCGATACCAGGATCCGGTTTGAACTGGCCAGGGTAGACCCGGAAGGCAGGGCTACCAATGGTATCGTCCGCAAAAAAACTTACCAGTCTGCCTGGAAACAGGATGACCGGATGAAGTTTGCCGATAGCGGGGGATCTGATGCATGGGACAGCAGGTATTATCTCAATATATGGGTATGCAGACTGGGTAGCGGCATGCTGGGGTATGCTTCGTTTCCCGGTGCAGCGGCAGAAAAGGACGGGGTGGTGATACGGTCGGATATTTTCGGCACGATCAATATCGAACATACGGTGTACAATAAAGGGAGAACCGCCACCCATGAAATCGGTCACTGGCTCAACCTGAAACACCTGTGGGGAGACAAATACTGCGGCGATGACGAGGTGGAAGACACTCCGCCGCAAAGCAACTATAACAGCGGCTGCAGCAGCTTTCCCGTTATAAAGCCCGGCAGTTGTAATAACAGCCCCCATGGAGACATGTTTATGAACTTCATGGATTTCTCTGACGACGCCTGCGCCCTGATGTTCACCCATGGGCAGGCAAAAAGAATGCGGCAGTTGTTCAGTCCGTCCGGGCACAGACGGAGTATTCTTCAGTCACCGGCCCTGGGCGCCCCCTGGAATCTCACCGAACCTGTTGCTGCCGAAGCCTTCCGTTGGCAGGTATATCCCAACCCCGCCGGCAATGATGTTTTCCTGCGGGATGAAAACGGCGGCCTTCTCCTCGCCGATGAATATGTTCTGTTTGATATCAATGGCAGAAAACTAATGCAGGGCAGGTCCGCCAATACCATTCATACCGGGAAACTCCCTTCCGGTATTTACCTCTTGCAGGTGCATACCGCCAGGGGATCTGCTACCAGGAAATTTGTAAAACGATAACTCCCCCAAAGGTCAGATCTTTCTCAATGCAAAACCGGTAGTATATACCGCCTGCTCTCCGGGAGCCAGCACGGTCAGCGAGATCTTGTTGTTAAAAGCATCCGGAGGAGCGCTGAGATTTTCTATAGCTATACTATTGCGGTGTGGTGGAATATATATCTGCAGATAGGGATAAGTGTTATCAGGATAGCACTCCAGTTGCCATCCCGTGGCTTCATCCCGCACGGTACACATTGGCTGAGACTCAGTAAAATCAAGTAAAAAGGAATTGTCCAGTTCAATTGCCCCGACCTTCGCCCCTTCTTTGAACATGGGGTTATTAATTACTTTACCGGTAGGGACCTTATCCTTAAACTCCAGCATCTGATCCGACCGGAACTGCAAGTACAGATCGTCTACCCTGCCTCCAAATGTAAAATAGGGATGCCAGCCGTCAGCCACCGGCAAACGTTTATCCCCGGTGTTGATAATGGTAGTAGCAATGGTCAGAAAATTGTTTTTCTTTAAAGTGTATGTTACCCTGCAGGTATAAGTAAAAGGATATCCGCTGTCGAAAGCGGAGTAAGCGTGTTCCATTACCACAGCGGCGCTGTTTTCATCAACTGAAGTATCAACCACCCTGAAAGCCTGCCTGTATAAAAGACCGTGCAGGGCATCCCCTCCGTTCAGGGAAGTATTGAGCCGGTAGAATGATCCGTCAAACTGGTAGACAGCATTTTTTACCCGGCAGGGAAAAGGAGACAGTTTCAGGCCTTTAAAACCATTTTCTTCCGCCCTGTCCAAAAAAGCAGCCCGGTCGGGATAACTGTCTATCACATTAATAAAACCATTTTCATGGTACGCTTTCAGCGCACAAAGCATAGCGCCGCAGGCGGGCGCCACTTCTACTGCGCAATTCCCTTTGTCTTCCAGTACTATTTTATCAAAGCCTTTCTCCTGTTTTTCCGCGATCAAAAACATAGCCGGTCAGAATTTTGCGACAATTTAAACATTCTCTTTCAGAACTTTTTCACCCTGGTGATATCAAACGATTGCTCTGCTTATAAAAACCAGGAAGCTTATATAAGTTTTCCCGACCGTCACACATGTTATCTGAAAAAAAATTACCTTTGCAGTCCTCAATGCCCGGGTGGCGAAATTGGTAGACGCACTACTTTGAGGTGGTAGCGCCTGAAAGGGCGTGCTGGTTCAAATCCAGTCTCGGGCACAAAGACCCCCGCAATAAAATTGCGGGGTTTTTTATTTTTGACAACCCGCCAAGCTTGCCTGTGTGGGGGACAAAAATAAAAGACATCGCTGCGACGCGGCGTGGGCCTTTGGGTAAGCCCCTCGTGAGATATATACCGGATGATTAAATAATCCAGTCCCGGGGCGTCAGAAACTATCGAAAAGGGTTATAAGTAGTTGCTTGTAACTCCTTTTTCTGTTTTAGGATGAAGCGGAGCCTTTGCGGAGGCAAAGCGGAAAGAGGTCTGTAAAAAGCGTAGGTGTTAGTTAACCCCCAAAGCAGCATCAACCGCCGCTCTGAATTGGGTGAAAATTTCGTTTCCCTGTTCTCCGGAAGAGGATTTTACCAGCAATAGGGCTGCATAGTTGTTTTTCCTGTCTATATAAGGCCAGGTACCGGTGAGAGAAGGGCTCGCGACAACCGTTCCGTTACCGGCTCCATCTTCTTCCACCAGCCAGGCGCCATATCCATAATGCCAATTCTCCGTTCCTTTAGGGGTATATTTTACAGGCAATTCCGTGAACCGGGCTGTCAGCATTTCCTTTACCGCATCCGCACTTAATACCTGCTTACCTTCAAACATACCATTATTGAGCAGCATCACCAGGAAATTCATGTAATCGTTGGCAGTAGTTTGCGCACCGGTAGAAGGATCTATGAACATGGTATTATAATTGAAAAATGTAGTAGCACGCATTTTCAGGGGGCGGGTTATTTTTTCCTGCGTGATGCGGTCAAAACCTTTCCTCGCAACTACCTCCATCATCCTTCCGGCGATATTCATTCCCACATGACTGTAAAAAAATTCCGTCTGCGGATTGGTAACTATTTCGCGCTTGCTGGCAAAGTATTCCATCTGCTCTTCAAGCGATTCAAATTTTAAGCGGGGCAAGAGTTTTCCCGCACCGGTTTTTTCTCCCTCTATACCCGTAGTATGAGTAAGCCCGTTTTTAAGCGTGATGTATCCCTTCATATACTTGGCCAGGATAGGGATATGTTTAGAAGTCCTGTCATCGGGCGACAGCTTTTTTTCATCCACCAGGGCCATAGCTGCCGCTGCGACAATCCATTGCCCGCTGGCGCCTACAGCCGTTTGGGTTTTGCTGTTAAAGTCTTCGTGGGTTTCTTTCCTGTATACTATCTTGTCACCCTTCCATACCAACGCAATCACCTGTTTCCCAAGCACCTTCTCATTCTTTTTCAGCATGTCGTCTACCTGGGCAAAATCATGCTGCGCCTGTACAGGCTGCAGGATTAGCATAAAAATTGATAACAGACTGAAATTCAGACAGATTACACCAGGTTTACATGACATAATTTCTGTTTTTGGAGCTTTGGACTATGATTTGTTGCTGAAAGCTAAGTTATTTCAAACAACACAAAGGAAAACTTAAAATATAAATATTGTCCGGATGCATCCGGGCATTCTACCAAAAACAATAAAATTTACAGGAATGAATCTGAATAATTTTACCATAAAGGCTCAGGAGGTTATCGCCAAATCGCAGCAGATAGCCTTCAATGACGGCAATGCCAATATTGAAACTGAGCACATCTTAAAGGCTTTACTGAGCGATGATGATTCCCCCATCGAGTTTTTGCTCAAGAAGAATAATGTGAATATCGGCTTTGTGGAATCCAAGCTGGACGAAGGCATCAAAAAGCTTCCCAGGGTGCAAAGCGGGGAACCTGCCCAATCCATAAGCCGGGATGCCAACAACGCGATCCTGAAGGCCGGGTCATTGCTTAAGAGCTTTGGCGATGAATTCGTGAGTGTGGAGCACTTACTGCTGGCTTTGCTATTGGGCAACGATAACACCTCCAAAATACTAAAAGACGCCGGGCTTACCGAGAAAGGGCTGGTGGCTGCTATCAGGGATTTAAGAAAAGGCTCCACTGTATCTTCTCAAACGCATGAAACCCAGTTTAATACTTTAAATAAATACGCGAAAAACCTGAATGAGCTTGCCAGGCAGGGTAAACTGGACCCGGTAATAGGCCGTGATGAAGAGATAAGACGGACACTCCATATCCTGTCCCGCAGAAATAAAAACAATCCCATGCTGGTAGGCGAGCCGGGAGTGGGAAAAACCGCTATCGCGGAAGGTTTGGCCATGCGTATCGTAAACGGTGATGTGCCGGAAAACCTGAAATCGAAAGTGATCTATGCGCTGGATATGGGTCAGTTGATAGCCGGCGCCAAGTATAAAGGTGAGTTTGAGGAGCGTTTAAAGGGCGTAGTAAACGAAGTAGCAAAAAGTAACGGTGAGATCATACTCTTCATAGACGAAATTCATACACTTGTAGGCGCGGGAGGTGGCGAAGGCGCAATGGATGCCGCCAATATTTTGAAACCGGCTTTGGCAAGAGGTGAACTGAGAGCCATCGGTGCTACCACCCTGAACGAATATCAGAAGTACTTTGAAAAAGATAAGGCACTGGAAAGAAGGTTTCAAAAAGTGATGATCGATGAGCCGAGTGTGGAAGACGCGGTATCGATATTGAGAGGGATCAAGGATAGATATGAAACCCACCACCACGTGCGCATAAAGGATGAAGCCATTATAGCCGCCGTTGAATTGTCGCACCGATATATATCCGACAGGTTCCTGCCGGATAAGGCCATCGACCTTATTGACGAAAGCGCTGCCCGGCTTCGCCTGGAGATGAACTCCATGCCGGAGGAACTGGATCAGTTGGAAAGACAGATCCGCCAGTTGGAAATTGAACGGGAAGCTATTAAAAGGGAAAATGATGATGCTAAGTTAAAAGAGCTGGCCAAAGAAATTTCCCTGCTGAGCGTGGAAAGGGATACCCTGAAAGCCAAATGGCAGCAGGAGAAAGAACTGGTAGAACAAATCCAGGCATCTAAAGCCAATATTGAAGTTTTAAAACTGGAGGCTGAAAAAGCGGAACGTAACGGAGACTACGGGAAAGTAGCCGAAATACGCTATGGTAAGATAAAAGAAGAAGAAAGCAAAACCGAGGAACTGACTAAAGAACTGGACGAAGTAGCACCAGAAAAGAGATTGCTGAAAGAAGAAGTAGATGCGGAAGACATCGCGGAGGCCGTTGCAAAGTCTACCGGCATCCCGGTGAGTAAAATGCTGCAGAGTGAGCGGGAAAAGCTTTTGAACCTGGAGGATGAGTTGCATAAACGTGTCATCGGTCAGGACGAAGCCATTACGGCGGTTTCCGACGCCATCCGGCGCAGCCGTGCCGGTCTGCATGACCCCAAAAAACCCATCGGTTCCTTTATATTCCTGGGTACAACAGGAGTGGGTAAGACGGAACTGGCAAAAGCGCTGGCAGAATACCTGTTTGACGACGATAATATGATGACCAGGATAGACATGAGTGAATACCAGGAAAAGCATTCCGTAAGCCGGTTGGTAGGCGCTCCTCCCGGTTATGTGGGATACGATGAAGGCGGCCAGTTGACAGAAGCAGTTCGCCGTAAACCATACAGCGTTGTATTACTGGATGAAATAGAAAAAGCACATCCGGATGTTTTCAACATACTGCTGCAGGTGCTTGATGACGGAAGGCTCACCGACAATAAAGGTCGTGTGGTAAATTTTAAAAATACTATTATCATCATGACCAGCAATATGGGCAGCCAGGTGATCCAGGAAAACTTTGAAAATGTGAACGAAGGAAATATGGAGGAAGTGGTAGAGAAAACCAAACAGGAAGTGATGAGCCTGTTGAAACAGGTAATTCGCCCGGAGTTTCTGAACAGGGTGGATGACATTATCATGTTCCATCCACTGATGAAGAGCGATATCAGGGGCATTATCAATATACAGTTGAAACACCTGCAGGACCTGATTGCAACGAGTGGAATTGAACTGGAGTTCACAGACTATGCTATCGACTTCCTGGTCGAGAACGGGTATGACCCGCAGTTTGGCGCCAGGCCTTTAAAACGCCTGATACAGAAGGAAATAGTAAACCAGTTGAGTAAAAAGATACTGGCGGGTGATATTGACAAGACCTCTCCTGTTCTGGTGGATGTTTTTGACAATACCGTTGTCTTCAGAAATGAACAACATTCAACAACGGAAAGGGAAAAGAGTAAAAAATCCATTTCCTGAAACAGGCAGGCAATTTCATAAAAGCATAACCTGATAAGCAAAGTTAGTTATAGAAAATGCCTACCTTAGACTAAAACACTACCATATGCTTGACAATCTTTTAAACCTTGTAAAAGAACACGCTGGTGAGGCCATTGCCAAAAACAATTCCATCCCCGGCAACAGAAAGGATGAAGTAATCGCGGATGCGGCTAATTCCATAGAAGGCGGATTTCAGAATTTATTGTCCCAGGGAGGAGGTATCAACGACGTTTTAAAGCTTTTTTCAGGGCAAAGCAGCGCTCAAAATAATGTGTCGCAGCAGTTCACCGGCAACTTTGTGCAGGATTTGATTGGCAAATTCGGGCTGGACAATAATGCCGCGAATGGAATAGCGGGGAGCCTGATCCCCGCAGTACTCAGCAACCTGGTGAGCAAAACCAATGACCCCAATGACAGCTCTTTTGATATTCAGAGCCTGCTCAACAACTTTTCTGGTGGAAAAACCGCCGGTTTTAATGTGCAGGGATTACTGGATAAAGTAAAGTCCGGCGCATTGGATCTCGATGGAGATGGTGATACCGACCTGCAGGATATCATGTTATTGGTCTCAAAAGGTAAAAGCGGCGGAGGGCTGATGGACACTATAAAAGGAATGTTTGGAAAGTAATCAGACCGTCTGAAAATAAGAACCCCGCCAATGGCGGGGTTACTGTTTATATTCTTTCCAATTGCCTTTTCAGGAACAATTTGGTTTTATTATGGAGTGGTTCACTGAGCGGTAATACCGGTAACCGCAACACATTTTGAATCAGATCCATATGGCTAAGGAATGATTTGACACCGGCAGGATTATTTTCTGCAAACAGTAAATCATATACCTCAAGAAGGTCATTATTTATCTCACGGGCTTCCGTAAAATTATTGTCCAGGGATAACCGGACCAGGTTAGCGTACTGTGCGGGCATGCAGTTGGCTATAACACTGATAACACCATCCCCTCCCACAGCAATGAACGGCAGCCCCAGAAGATCATCACCGCTGGTCACCAGGAAATCCTCAGGGCGATGTTTCAGTATTTCCATTGCCTGGGCCAGGTCTCCGGACGCTTCTTTGATACCCGCGATATTTTCATGCTCGGATAACCGCAATGTCGTACCGGCAGCCAGGTTTTTCCCGGTTCTTCCCGGTACATTATATAACAGCACAGGTTTAGGCGAAGCATCCGCGAGCGCCTGGTAATGCTGAAACAAACCTTCCTGGGAGGGTTTGCTGTAATACGGGCTTACGCTCAATACGGCTATCGCTTCTTTAAGAGGAAAGCTTTTAAGTTCCCCGATTGTTTCGAGGGTATTATTTCCCCCGATTCCTATCACTACAGGAACGCGTCCATTGACCTTTTCGTAGGTAAATTCAGCTATCTGCTTTTTTTCTTCCTTATTCAAGGTAGGAGTTTCACCGGTAGTACCCAGACTCACGATATACTCCACACCATTGGCTATAACAAAATCTATTAATTTTTCCAGGGCTGTATAGTCAACACTATAATCCTGCTGGAAAGGAGTAACAATAGCCACCCCCGTTCCTCTAAGCTGAACTCTTAACGACATTCTGAATTAAATTGAAATTCCGCTGTAAATTTAAGACTATTGGCAGATACAACCACGCAGTATATTTTTTACACTCCTTATTCTGACCAAAAGCCCATTTTGCTGTATTTTTCGATACGTTGCGCTATGCGTACATCCGGGTCTATGGGTTTTAGCTCCTTCACCAATGCAACAAGATGCTGCTTCAGGGAAGCGGCAGCTTCCTCATAATTCCAATGAGCGCCCCCGCTGGGCTCCGCTACAATCTCATCCACCAACCCGAAAGATTTCATATCCCTGGAAGTTAATTTCAGTTGCTCGGCTGCCACCTCCTTTTTTTCCCAGCTACGCCATAAAATGGAACTGCAGTTTTCCGGAGAAATAACAGTGTACCAGGTATTTTCCAGCATCAGCACCCGGTCGCCCACGCCTATTCCCAATGCTCCGCCACTGGCCCCTTCACCGATTATAACACAAATGACCGGTACCCGCAAACGCATCATTTCAAATATATTCCGCGCAATAGCTTCTCCCTGTCCCCGTTCTTCCGCTTCAGCGCCGGGAAAGGCGCCCGGAGTGTCTATAAGGGTAACAACCGGCTTATTAAACTTTTCTGCCAGCTTCATCAGACGAAGCGCCTTCCGGTATCCTTCCGGATTAGCCATACCAAAATTTCGCAACTGGCGCATTTTGGTATTAATTCCCTTCTGATGGCCAATCACCATAACAGTTTCACCGTCCAGTAAGCCAAACCCACCCACAATCGCCTTATCGTCCCGTACATTCCTGTCGCCGAACAATTCGATGTAATCGGTAAAAATGCGCTTGATATAGGCATTGGAATAGGGCCTGTCCGGGTGACGGCTAAGCTGCACCTGTTGCCAGGGAGTCAGGTTTTTTGTGATCTCTTTCCGCTTTTCCACAATTGAATCCTCTATCTGGCGAATAGCATCCGCGTAATCAACCCGGGGATTCTTTTCGGCCATCTCTTTTAACTGAGCGGCTTGTTCATGTAAGTCTTTAATAGGTTTTTCAAACTCTATAAACTGTCTGTTTTTAAACTCGGGCATACTTTTCGTTTAGGCAGACGACAAAATTAACGCTTAAAATATAAACAGACCCGCCAAAACTTATATTCTCATACACATTGTTCATAAAGAAGGAATGTTAATGAAAAATTCCCTGGACAGGTATAAAATGTGATCAACACTACTATCTGACAATCAATATTATATTAAGCTATTTTGAAGATTTTTTTGAATGAGGATAATCCAGTACGATATTACAAAATGCTTTTACACCCGCATCCAGCATACTGTCGTCAATAAAAAAATCCGGCGTATGGTGTGGAGCGGCTTTCTTCGGATCTTCATCCGCAGGCATGCCGCCGAGAAAGAAAAAGAAAGCCGGGGCTTTATCTCCGAAAAACGAAAAATCTTCAGCGCCGGTTGTCCATTCGGTTTCGCTTACGTTATTCTTTCCAACTGCCTTTTCAAGCGATGGCAGGGTTAATTTAACCAGTTCCGGATCGTTATAGGTCACTTTGGTCTTGGTATCTATCACCACTTCCGCGGTAGCGCCGCTGGCTGCCACTATGTTGTCTACCGTTTTCTGAATCCGGGCATGTACGTCCTTCTGCATATCGCTGTCCAACGTCCTGATGGTTCCTTCCATAACCAACTCCTCCGGAATGATATTACTTCGCACTCCGGCATGTATCTTTCCTACCGTAATAACAACCGGCGCTTTAGTGAGATTCTGTTGCCGGCTGACAATGGTTTGTAGTCCCTGTATCACCTGGGAGGCAATTACTATCGGATCTATCCCACCCCATGGCTGGGAGCCATGTGATTGTTTTCCCTTTATCTTAATAGTAAACCAGTCACTCGCCGCCATCTCGGCCCCAGACTTATATTTAATCGTACCCACAGGGGTCTGTGCATTGATGTGCAGTCCGAAAATTGCGTCCACACCGGGATTGTCCATTACTCCTTCTTTGATCATTAACGGAGCGCCTCCTTCCTCATCCCCAGGCGGTCCTTCTTCCGCAGGCTGAAATATGAACTTCACCGTGCCGCTGATATCTTTTTTCATAGCACTCAATACGGTTGCTGTTCCCATCAGGATAGATACATGGGTATCGTGACCACAGGCATGCATTACCGGCACTTCATTACCTAGGTACTCTCCCACTTCTTTTGACGCGAAAGGAATATTAACCCTTTCCCTGACCGGTAAACCATCCATATCTGCCCTGAGAGCAATTACGGGTCCGGGCTTCCCGCCCTTCAGTATGCCTACTACCCCTGTTTTTGCAATTCCGGTAGTAACCTCAAGCCCCAGACTCTTTAAATGTGCGGCTACATATTCTGCAGTTTTGAATTCCCTGTTGGATAGCTCAGGATACTGGTGTAAATGACGCCTCCATTTTATCAAATCCGGCAATAAAGCAGTTGCCTGCTTTGCAGCCTGCTCCTGGAGCTTCTGTGCATACCCGGCCGGGCTAAAATACCCCAGCAATAAAACAGCGAATACAAGTCTTTTCATAATATTTTCTGAATTAGTTATTTCTCTATATCAACAAAAGAGGAAGAAGAACGCCGCTTCTCATCATCTTTTCTACGCTCCAAAAATGAAAATTACAAAACTATTGCTGATAAATACTTCAGCCCGGGTTTCCTTTTTATACAAAGGCACTAAAACCGGTAATAGCCCTGCCGACAATAAGAGAATTAATTTCTTTGGTTCCTTCGTAGGAATAAATTGCTTCCGCGTCTGCCACAAACCTGGCCACATTGTGGTCCAGCAAAATACCATTGCCTCCCATCACCTCACGAGACTGGCTTACAATATCACGCGTACGCAGAGAACAAAATACCTTGGCTAGCGATGCATGTTCATCCTTCAGCAGCCCCTGGTCCTGCAGCTCAGACAAACGGAATACCAGTGATTGCATGGCAGTGAGATTACTCAGCATTTCTACCAGGTGATTTTGTATCAATTGAAATGCAGCGATCGGCTTTCCGAATTGTTTGCGTTTTCTGGTATAGTCCAACGCATTTTCGTAGGCGCCTCTTGCACAACCAACCGCCATCCACGCTACTCCCGCCCGGGTCATTTGTAATACTTTAGCGGTGTCCTTAAAAGAATTGGCAAGAGGAAGACGATCCGATTCCTGTACCTCGCAATCTTTCATCGTGATCAATCCGTTTTGCACGATCCGGAGAGCCATTTTCCCTTTTATTTTTTCTACGGAAAAACCGGGGGTATCTTTCTTAACGAGGAAACCCTTTACCTGGTTATCGTCCAGGTCTCTCGCCCATATGACGGTCACATCGGCAAAAGTGGCATTTCCAATCCATTTTTTTTGCCCGTTCAACACCCAGGTATCTCCATTGCGTTTAGCTGTTGTCGTTAGTCCGCCCGCAGCCGCGGATCCCACTTCCGGCTCTGTGAGTCCAAAAGCACCAATACTTTTAAATTGCTGCAGTCGCGGCAACCAATAGGATTTTTGCTCTTCGGAGCCGCAGGTATATACAGAGCCCATTACCAGTCCGCTTTGTACACCAAAAAAGGTAGCGATAGAAGAATCTACTCTTGCCATTTCCATAGCAATGATGCCTTCCATTAAAAAAGACATCCCCGGACAGCCATAACCTTTGTAAGTAACACCACATAAATTGAGTTCGGCAAATTTCGGTATGATATCATAGGGAAATTCGTCGTGCAACCAAAAATTGTTTACGATAGGCGCTACTTCCTTCTCCATAAAATCCCGGACTTTCAACTGGATACTCCGGTCTTCCTCTCTTAGCCGTAACCGGAGCTCATAAAAATCGCCGTTGATCGGAGGAAGTTCTTTCTTTGGCTTGTTAGCGCCTTCCAACATCCGCATCAACTGCTTCACTTGATTATCATCCAGTTTTGAAAACGCATTCATCACTTTCGGTATATTCACCTTTTTCGATATCCTGCTCAGTTCATTCAGGTCTACCTGTTTAAAAAGAGAGATCGCATCTTTTACTTTCCGGAAAACATTTGCCATGCCTTATTTTTTATGGTGAAAAGGTTCTGTATTCCTATAAATCTATTAAAAATTAACGGAACCAGGTTTATCGGGTGTATTCCAGGTTTTCGCTCTATGCAAATTTTCCGGTCGGTGAAACATCATAGCCGTCAACTTAGGAAACGTGACCAATAAAATACCCCGAAAGGGGTTTTACCGTGCCTGCGGCAGGCAGGTTTGAATAGTCCCCAACTGTGTTGGGGATGCAACCGGTGGTAAGGTCACCCAAAATTTACATTGAACCCCGAATGGGGTTCAACTAAAACTCTGACATTTTACCCCTAACAAAGTTAGGGGCTACTCAAATTCAAGCCCTCCGGGCTTAAGTTGACGGCTATGGCGAAACATCGACCGGTAGCGGAATGAACCAGGTTTGTCCTCATTAAATAACAGGAATTCCAGGAGGAATAAAGACTATTATCTGTTTAGATTAGTTTTGTTCAATGAAAACAGCGCAAAATCTTCATACGGGTATGGATTCGCTAAAGACAATCCGGAGTCTCTCCGCAGAAGCAACTATTGTCGGACAATTGCTACCGGAACAACTTCAGATAATATACGACAACAACTGGTTTAACATATACCTACCGGAAGACGCAGGTGGATTGGGATTGAGCTTGCCGGAAGCTGCTTTACTGATGGAACAACTGTCGGCTGTTGATGGCAGCTTCGGCTGGACAGTCACATTATGTTCCGGCGCCAACTGGTTTTTAGGTTTTCTGCCCCAATCGCTCCGAAAAGAATTTTTCCATGATGCTACTACCTGTTTGGCAGGCAGCGGTGCAGCAGACGGTATGGCTATCGAAACAGGGGAACATTATATAATTAATGGTCACTGGAAATACGCTACCGGCGCATCGCATGCTACGGCATTTACAGCTAATTGTATCATTCAAAGAAACGGACTTATTGCAAAAGATGATTCAGGAAAACCCCTGATCCGTGCTTTTATTTTTAAACCGGACGAGATAACGATCTATCCCGACTGGTGCGGCATGGGTATGAAGGCTACGGCCAGTCATTCCTTTAGTATAACCAACCGGACGATACCAAAAGACAGATGCTTCCAGATAACCCCGCATCATGTACGCTTGTCCGCGCCCGTTTTTTATTTTCCTTTTTTACCTTTTGCGGAAATAACGCTGGCGGTTAATTTCAGCGGTATGGCCAAACATTGGTTGCAGTGCTGCCATAGCTTCCTGAGTTCAAAGATAAATGCAGGAAGTTATGACCAGGATCAAAAGCAATATATAACCGGTTTACCGAAGGCATTCACAAAAGCTTTTGATGAAAAGCGAAATACTTTCTTTAAAGTATTGTCCGAAATATGGGCGATTGGTTTACCATCTTTTAAATGGGTGGAGCCGGACTTAACAATGCTGAGAAAGTTGAGCCACGATCTGGTGAAGGTGAGCCTCCATACCGTGCAGCAATTATATCCACTCTGCGGGCTGGAAGCGGCTACTACCGGCACAGAATTGAACCGCATCTGGCTGGATATTCACACGGCAGGTCAGCACAGTCTTTTTCGCTATCCCTACGCAAACTGACAACCATAAAAAATATAAATAGGGTTAGTATTCATTTTTGCTTTATTTTAATCCCGGACTAATATAGACGAAGCATGACAAAAAAGATAAGAACAGCCATCATCGGATGTGGAAAAGTAAGCCAGTGGCATATTTCAGCGTTGCAGCAGTCTGATAATGCAGAGTGTGTAGCCATTTACAGCCGCAACCTGGATAAGGCAAAGGAATATGGAGAGCAATACGGGTTGTTGCCATTTGATAATATAAGCAGGATGATCAGGGATGCCGGCATACAATCCGTAGTCGTCTGCACACCGCATCCCTACCATAAGGATGCCGTGGTAGAAGCCGCTCTTGCCGGGGCACATTGCATGGTGGAAAAACCGCTGGCTTCTTCCCTGCAGGATTGCGATATCATGATTGATGTTTGCCGGAAAGCAGGTGTAAAACTGGGAATGATCAGTCAACGCCGATTTTTACAACCGGTGCAACGCGTAAAAAAAGCCATCGAAGATGGTAAAATCGGGAATCCTGTTTTAGGCACCGTTAATGTGCTGGGCTGGCGGGATAAAGCTTATTACGATAGCGACCCCTGGCGGGGAAAATGGGATACCGAAGGAGGAGGTGTAATGGTAAACCAGGCATCCCATCAACTGGATATCCTCTTGTGGCTTATGGGCGATGTGGAAGAAGTGTATGGTGTATGGCGCAACTTTAATCATCCCTATGTAGAAATTGAAGATACGGCATTGGCTATCGTGAAGTTTAAGAATAGCGGATTAGGCAATATAATTGTCAGCAACTCTATGAAACCCGGCATCTATGGCAAGATACAGGTACATGGCTCCAACGCGGCTTCGGTAGGCGTGCAGGTAGATGGCGGTTCTATGCCACTACCCGGTAAACAGGCTGCCCCCTATATACCGGTAAACGATTTATGGACAGTGCCGGGAGAAGAGCATTTGCTGGACGGCTGGATAAAAGAAGATGAAGAATTATATAATAAGCTGAGCATGGTTGTGTACCCTATGCAATTACAGCACGAGGACTTCTGTGATGCTATTCTCAATGATCGTGAACCGGCAGTGGATGGTGAAGCAGGAAGAAAAACGGTGGAACTGTTTACAGCCGTATACCGTTCCACAAGGGATAATGCTGTCATTAAATTTCCTTTGCAGGCAGAAAACGGGAATGACTATGACGGCAGGAAGTCATAATAATAGTCAGCATACATCATATTAAAACTAATGCCCCGCCAATGGCGGGGCATTTTAGCATTCAATGATCAGTAGGGATTAATAACTATCATTTTGTACCAGATAACCCGGCAGGTTAGAGGCACCGTCTATCGCGTTTTGCGGTATCGGGAAAATACGCTTTTTCGGATCGGAATTTGTTTTTTCCGTCCAGGTACCTTCATATTTTCCAAAACGGATCATATCTGTACGACGAATATTTTCCCAGTACAATTCAAACCCTCTTTCCCTGTACAATAATTCCAGGTTCATTTCCGTAAGCGCCGGCGGCACTACCCGCGCTGTTCTGGCAGCCCGGATCGTATTTACGTCAGTCAGTGCCGCAGCTTCATTACCTGCTCCTTTACGCAATTTCGCTTCCGCCCGCATCAGGTAAACATCCGCCAGGCGCAAAATAACGAGATCGTGCTCACCAAAATTTCTACCGCTCACAGAGCCCCTGCTAAACTCATATTTTGAAACCCTGTAGCCATTATTATAGTTACTGCCGGGAACTGTAAAATCAATATTTTCTGTAAAGTTTACTGCCAGATCCGGCCGGTTACGTGTATTGCTGAACAGGGGTCCTATTCTCATATCCCCACCAGGACAGGTTTCAAAAACACCTCCGGTTCTTACAAGCCCGTACTGCTGCCCCCTGAGAATACCACGATTGATGTGGAATTGCGGTCCTGGTATACAGCCCTCTACCGACTCATGGTTCTTCTTAAAAAACCTGGGGTCCATATCTGCAGGATCGTTCGGCGCATAGGCCTGTGCCCAGGTTTGATAATAATCCGAGGTAATACCGGGACCATCCGTGCCGTTTGCTGCAGGATAAGCAGCCAGCGGAAACTGATCGCCGGAAAGCGAAAAATATCCCATACGGTTATGCCCGTTCAGATTCGCCCTCTGATCTACTGCAAAAATCAATTCCTTGTTGGTATGGTTCGCATCATCAAAAAGGGCAAAGTATTCAGGAGACAACACATACTTTCCGGAACTTATTATCCTGTCGCAGTAATCTATCACCTTGTCCATATCTTCCCCGGTAAAATTAAAAGAGGAAGCATATATATCGCGGTAAACAGCAGACTGAAGATGCAGCCTTGCCAACAATCCCCAAACCGCCTGCCGGGAAATTCTGCCAGGTCCGGTATCATCTCTTAACAGAGGCTCAATTGCAAGTAACTCCGATTTAATGTATTCCACGGCGTCAGTTCCCCTTAAAATAACAGAATTCAACTGGGGATCATCTTTTTCAAACGCAATTCCAAATAAATCCAGACATAAGAGGTTGTAATATGCCCGCATGCCTCTTGCCTCCGCTATAAAAAGCGATGCATTAGGGTCAGCACTATTGGGCAAAGCGTTTATAGCCAAAATGGCACGGGAGATTCCCAACGTAATATTATTCCATACATTCCTTACATTGGGGTCGGCGCTGGTTGTTTCGTGCCTGAACAATGAAATGTAAATGCCGTTATCCCCCCAGTCAGTACCGCCACGGTAAGGCAAAATAGCCTGATCTGTTGATATCTGCTGTAAGGCAAAATATTGGGTATGCTGAAACAGCCCGGGCAGAATAGCATATACAGGCGCTATCAATCCTTCTGCTATTTCCTTGTCAGTGGAGCCCGTACTGGATGTTTCATCCAATACCTGTTCCTCCAGTTTAGTACAACTTCCCAGTATAGTAACTACTATAGTAGTTGAAAGTATATAAAATATCTTCTTGATCATATGCAATCAGGTTTTAGAATGAAAGGTTTAATCCAAAAATGATCGAACGGGCTTTAGGATAGCTCAGGTAATCAATACCATACGAAAGCGCCCCGTCAATGGGTCTGTCACCATTGATCTCAGGATCGTATCCATCATATTTCGTAATTACAAACAGGTTTTGAGCGGTAACGGATAAACGAAGATTGTTAACCCATTTTCTTACACCCAAACGCTCGGTATTGAAGTTATACGACAACATCATATTGTTAAGCCGGAGGTAGCCGCCGTCCTTCAGATAGCGGGTACTTACGCCTGCAGCGTTGTTGATAGACTCTTCAGGATATTCAACGGCTTCACTCGTAGTATTACGGTTTTTCGCAATAAGGGTTTTATTAAAAAACGCAGTAGCAGTATTATCGTATATCTTATTACCGCCTATTCCGTTAAAGTTTACAACAAAGTCGAAGCCTTTATATGCCAGGTTTCCAAAAAAGCTGTACAGGTATTTGGGTACGGCTGAGCCGGCGGCTATACGATCCTTCGGAGTAACGATTCCGTCCTTGTCTGTATCTGCATATTTACTAACACCGTTTTGATCTATACCGATAAACTCCAGCAGGTAAAAGCTACCTATGGGTTGACCGTTGATATAACCATTCAATGTAGCACTGGTAAGCCCGGAACCGGTTGCATACCCTGAAAAAATTACCTGGTAAGGAGATCCTGTTACATTATTTTTCATAAAGCTGGCATTCCCTCCGATTCCCAGTTTCAAATTCCTGGATACCCTTTTGTTATAAGCCAGATCTATTTCAATACCCCTGTTATCAATCGCCATTCCCGGAATATTGGAATAATACAATGCACTGGGCTGTACGGGGTCTGTTGGCGGAATAGACAAAAGGATATTGTCTGATACTTTGTTGAACCAGTCTACAGAACCGCTTAATTCACCGTTGAACAAGCCAAAATCCAGACCGATATTGGTTTGCCTGGAGGCCTCCCACTGTAAATTGGGGTTGGCCAAGCGGGAGTAGAAGGTACCCGGAGGATATGCGCCGGTTTCATACAAAGGATAACTTACCGCTGCTGAAACTTCTGTACGGAATAGCGGTTGGGTGAGTTTGGGCCCAATCTCCTGGTTCCCGGTCTTTCCCCAACCCCCTCTCAGTTTCAGGGCAGTGAATGCGGAATTTTCCATAAAGGCCTCTTCCCTGATATTCCATCCTAAAGAAAAGGACGGGAAATAACCGTATTTGTTATTCGCACCGAATTTGGTAGAACCATCAACACGGAAGTTAACTGTCAACAAATACCGGTTGTCGTATGCATAGTTAATACGGGCAAAATACGATTGGATCTCGTTGATATTGGCATTGCCGTAAGGCCTGTTATTAGCCATCGTCAATTCCTGTCCAATACCGGGATTGTACACAGGATCAAGATCACTTATAGGAAGCCTGTTAATACTGGACCCCCTGAACTGATAACGGATATTCTGATAAGAATGTCCTGCAAGCGCGGAAACATTATGCTTATCAATATCAGTGGTATAGGTGAGATAGTTTTCTATCAACCGGTTCCGAACCTGTGTAAGCTGTGTTTCAAACCTGCCGTCTCTTTGCGGAACCGCATTGGCATAGTCAACATAATCCCTGTTCCCCATAGAGTTGTCAATACCAAAATTGAGCTTGTAAGTAAGCCCTTTGAAGATTGTTAACGTAGGAGAAATATTCCCCAATACCCTGTTGATGGAAGCCTGATCTTTATACAGTTCCAGTTCCAGCAGTGGATTGCTCACATTTTCAAACCTGGCCGGTTCTCCGTTTGCGTCCCTTGCAGGCAAAGTGGGGTTATTAGATAGCGCACTTCCAATCAGTCCGCCAATCGGTGGACGACGATTGCTGACGTTACTTGCTGTCAAGTTTACATCAACAGAAAGGCGGTCATCCCAGAATTTTTGTGTGGCATTGAAACGACCGGTATACCTTTTCAGTGTGCTCCCCTGCAAAATACCCTCCTGGTTCTGTGCGTTTAAAGACGCGTAATACACCAGCTTTTCGGCCCCGCCACTTAAAGTAAGATTGTTTTCAAAAGTTGTTCCCCTGCGGAAAATCTCATCCTGCCAGTCAGTTGATGAACCATGATTTTCCAGGTCCCCGCCTACAGCCACTACCTGCTTTTTAAATTCTTCAGTAGAAAATACCGGCAATTTACGGGCTGCGGTAGATAAACCTACAGAACTGGTATAGTTCAATGTAGAAGTTCCTGATCTGCCTTTTTTGGTGGTAACTATCACCACACCGTTGGCGCCACGGGATCCATAAATCGCAGTAGCAGAAGCATCTTTCAATACATCCATTGAAGCAATATCCTGTGGATTCAGAAAGTTCAGCGGGTCACCACTTCCGGTTCCGGCATTGTCCAGAGGTACTCCATCTACCACGAACAAGGGAGTGCTTCCACTCCTGACAGTGCCGGAGCCACGAATCACTATATTCACTCCACCGCCGGGTTCTCCACTGGCTGTTGTGATATTGACACCGGCAACCTTTCCCTGCAGCAACTGTTGGGGATTATTAACAATACCCCTGTTAAACTCTTCCGCCCTTACTGACTTAACGGCTCCTGTTACGTCTTTTTTCCGTTGCGTACCGTATCCTACTACAACGATATCTTCGAGGTTTTTGGTACCAACTTTCAGAACAATATCAAGTCTTACGGCACCTGCACCCACATTGTTCCCGGCAAGTATCTCGGTATTATATCCTACCGAACTTACGGTAAATGCATAAACGCCCGCCGTCAAATTTTGAAAGGAGAAATTCCCATCTACATCCGTAACAGTAACAGAGCTGGATTTTGTTGCAGAATTTTGCGCAGTCACAGTGGCGCCTGCTATCCCTTCGCCGGTTTCATTTTTCACCGTTCCTGAGACAACAGTTCTGTCCTGCGCAGAAAGATACAATGAGCATGGCAGTAAAACTGCCAGCAACCATAGCAATCGTTTTTTCATGAGCCTAGGTAATTTTGGTTTTGTAATAATCATAAACATAGTACTATAATTTTGTTTATAGGCATAAGACAATTGTGCAAACGTTTGAAATTTTTTATCCCTGAACCTGCCGTATATGCTTCAAAAGCCTGACTTACCTGGTAAAACACGATGAGCTTGCAAAACCGGTATGCAAACATATAGTACAACGGCCATTATAAAACCATTCCTGGTCGTCCTTAATAATTCCTTAATAGAATAAAGCTGTCTTTAAATAGCAACCTGTATAGTATTTTTGAAGCATGCTTTGGCTCTACTTTTTTTTAATGAATTGCGCACCGGTACCCCAACAGTCCACCCGGAAAATACTGATTGAGGGGTTTGCACAGGGAACATCTTATCATATTACCTATTATGCAGCAGACAGTGTGGTGAAAAAGCAACAAATTGACAGCCTTTTTAACGTGCTGGATAACTCATTATCCATATACAAACCCAACTCTGTGATCAGCAGGTTCAACAGAAGCAGGAAGAGTTTACGGATTGACAAACACCTGGAAACTGTAGTAGTCAAAGCCAAAGGAGTGTGGAAAGATACCGACGGGGTATTTGATATTACGGTACAACCATTGGTAAAAGCATGGGGATTTGGTAACGAAACCATCAGCCGGCTTCCGGATAGCCCAACCATCAACAGCATACTACCCTGTGTAGGGACAGAAATGCTCAGGATAGCCAAAAACAGGCTTTATAAACAACAAAAATGTGTGACCATAGACGTAAACGGAATTGCACAGGGGTACAGCGTGGATGTGATAGCTGATTTCCTGGAGCAAAACCAACTGGCATCGTACCTGGTGGAAATTGGCGGTGAAATAAGAATAAAAGGTAATAAGCCTGATGGAGAAAAAATGAAAATAGGCATTGAAGCACCCGGCGGGTTAGAAAATGAGACGGTCATGCAAAAAATAATTACACTCAATGAAGGAGCTGTAACGACATCAGGCAACTACAGGAAGTTTCATGAAAGTGAAGGAAAACGGATCAATCATATTATCAACCCGGTAACAGGTTACCCGGTAGAAAATGAATTAATAAGCGTAACCGTTATCGCGAAAGACGCCATAACTGCTGATGCCTACGACAATACCCTGCTGGCAATGGGACTGAAAGAGGCGCTTGCATTTGTTGAAAAACGGGAGGATATGGCCGCCTTTTTTATATATAAAACAAACGATGGAAAAGTAACCGACACTGCCAGTAGCCGTTTTTATCAGTATCTTGTTGACGAATAATGGAAAATTAATTACTAACACACCAGGCTAATAATACCACAGTCAACCCATACAAAAACTACAATCATGAACCGCAAAGATTTTTTCAGACTTACAGTTCCCTCCGCACTATTACTTGCCAATGGCAAAATTGTACGGGCCGCCGGTAATTTTCCGTTGCAACAGGCCGAACCGGTGCTCAGATTCGCAGTTGCATCTGATGGTCACTACGGACTGCGGGGAACACCGTATAAGGAATATTACAGCGCTTTTACAGCGGAAGTAAACAAATTGCATGCGGCAAAGCCTTTTTCCTTTTGTGTAATCAACGGCGATATTATACACAACAATAAACAATATTTTCCCGCAGCCAAAAAGGCATTGGATGAATTACAACTTAAATATTATGTGAGCCAGGGAAATCACGATCACGCGACCCCGGAAGAATGGGAATCAGTCTGGGGAATGCCTGTTAACCTGGACTTTAGTATCGATCATAACAGCTTTTTAATCGCCAGCACCTCCAACGAAAAAGGCACCTACCTCTGCCCGGATATCACCTGGATGAAGAAAGTGTTGGCTAAGCACAGGCAACAGAAAAACATTTTCGTATTTCTGCATATCAACCCGGGAAAACTTACCCGCCATGCGGTAGATTGTCCTGAATTATTCGCCCTGTTTGCCGAGTACAAAAATATCAGGGCGGTATTCAACGGGCATGATCATGACGAAGACGGCATTAAGGTTCGCCAAAAGGTTCCCTTTGTTTTTGACGCTCACTTCGGCGGTGACTGGGGAACAGAGTACCTGGGATTCCGGATAGTCGAGTTGTTTGAGGACAATACCATTTCTACCTATATTCATAATCCCTTTAAAAAAATAAACAGCGCTACATTGTAAAACGTGGGAAGGGTAGCAATAAAGACAAATGTTTTTTGAAATACCCCATAGGGAACTACCTATCTTTACAGTATGATCTCATTAACAGAGGAAAACTATCTCAAAACCATATACAGGCTTGCCCAGGAAAAGAACGAGATAACCGTAAAGGATATAGCGGAGAGCCTGAACATAAAAATGCCCACGGTAAACAGCATGGTAAAAAAGCTGGATGAAAAAAAGTTTATCCGGTATGAAAAGTACAAAGCCATTGAGCTGACCGAAAAAGGAAAAAAGCAGGCATTGTATATACTTCGTAAACACCGGCTGACCGAGTTGTTCCTCTCGCAGGTAATGGGATTAGGATGGGAAGAAGTGCATGATATTGCGGAACAGATAGAGCATATACAGTCGGAGCGCTTTTTTAACCGGATTGACGAAATGCTGGGCAGCCCTAAGTTTGATCCGCATGGAGAACCTATCCCCGATATTCATGGTAAGCTGCCGGCTTACAAAGCATTTCCACTATCGGACGGCCAGGTGAAAAAGATTTATCGCATCAGTGGAGTAGCCAATCACGATCCGGCTTTCCTTCAGTTCCTGGACTCTATCAGGCTGGAACTAGGCTCCACAATAGAAATCCGGGAAATTCGGCCTTTTGATAAATCCATGGGTGTTATCCTCAATGGTAAAACCTCCACCATTTTCAGCTATACAGTATGTAATAACCTGCTGGTAATGTAGCAACCAACCGGCAAAAAATATTACGGCTGCTTACTCAGCCGATATATCAGGATGCAAATAAGAAATGCTATAATAAATGCCGCCCAGGGATAAAACCGGGCCCAGAAATCATTTATCCGCAGGCGCCTTCTCCAACCATTGATTACCAAAGGCGCCAGGCTGCTATTTTCGGAAAGGAGCCTGAGGGAAGGAAAAACCTGCCGGATACACTTCCAGGAAAGGCTGTTTCCGGCGATCATTAAATGCTGTACTATCTGCGCATTCTTTTGCCTGTCGCCCGCCTGCAACAGTACCGCCATATTTTCCTCGCAGAGAATATTCTTCAATTTAGTAAACACGAGGTCTTTATTAAACCGGTATATGTCTGCATTCTGAATGTACTGCAGCAACGCCTTGGATTCCTGCAACAAAGTTTCCGGGCTTAGTTCCTTTATTGCCGACAAGGAGACATCGGGATTACGCACCCGCCATTCTTTATGGAAAACAACCCGGGAATGCTGATTTGATAATACATTGTACGCCTCCTGCATTTCCCTGAAACGGATAACTGCAAATTCACCCTCATTCCGGTCGGGGTGGTACTGCAATGCCAGTAACCGGAACCTCTTCTTAATATCATCAGGTAAAGCATCCGGAGATACACCTAATATCCTGTAATAATCCTTAAATGCCATAATTCGTTTACGAATTTCAATAAAATGACAACAAAAACAACTATATTTTCTATTGGAAAGTTTAATAAAACATAACATTGTTTAGAAAAACTAAACACTTATTTTTGACGTATTATGAGTAACAGCTTTCACCGCACAGAAGGAGACATCAACTTATCAGACTCCCGCAAAGAATGGTATCAGGTAATTGCAGATGCCGAAACGCAGCAATACCTGGATGCAGATGCCCGTTACTTCCTGCATCAATCCATGTCCACCCCCTGCCTGGATGTGCTGGCATCCTGCGAGGGCATATATATCACGGACCTCGCCGGCAAATCTTATATGGATTTTCATGGCAATAATGTACACCAGGTAGGTTACCGGAACCCCTATATCATACAAAAAGTTAAAGAGCAGATGGATATTCTGCCGTTTAGCCCACGCCGTTATACCAATATACCGGCGGTCAACCTGGCACAAAAGCTGGCATCCTTGTTCCCCGGTGATCTCAACCGGGTGTTATTCGCCCCCGGGGGGACTTCGGCTGTGGGCATGGCGCTGAAGCTTGCCCGTGTGGTTACGGGGAAACATAAGGTCGTTTCGTTGTGGGATTCGTTTCACGGGGCATCTATTGATGCCATTGCTGCCGGTGGAGAGCAGGTTTTCCGAAAAGGACTGGGACCCCTGCTGCCCGGCGTGGAAAGAATCCCCCCTCCTACTACTTACCGTGGCATACTGGGACACGACGGAGAGGACAGCAAATACGCAGAATACCTGGAGTATGTAATAGAAAAAGAAGGTGATATCGGAGCGTTCATTGTGGAAACGATCAGGAATACAGATGTACAGATACCTTCCCGGGCTTATTGGAAAAAAGTAAGGGATATCTGTACGAAATACGGCGTTCTGCTGATCCTTGATGAGATACCGATTGCTTTCGGGAGAACCGGAAAGATGTTCGCTTTTGAGCATTATGATATTGAACCGGATATTGTATGTCTTGGGAAAGGGTTGGGAGCCGGTGTTATGCCCATAGCTGCCATGGTAACCCGTGATACTTATAATGTCGCATCAGAAGTTTCGCTGGGGCATTACACACACGAGAAAAGTCCGCTGGGTAGTGTGGCCGCATTGGCGATGCTGGAGTTTATTGAAAAAGAAAGCATCCTGCAGAAAGTAAACGACGATGCGGAGTTTATGAAGAAGGAGCTTGAACTGTTGCAACAAAAGTATTCCTTAATCGGCGATATCAGGGGCATTGGCTTGTTATGGGGCATAGAGCTGGTAACAAACAGGGAAACAAAAGAAAAAGCCATAGAGGCGTCAGAAGCTATTCTATATGACTGCCTGAGAAATGGTTTGAGTTTTAAAATATCACAGGGTAATGTGCTGCAGCTTTCTCCTCCGCTGATCATATCCAGGGAGCAATTAAAAGAAGCTCTCCGGATAGTGGAAAATGCGATTAAGAGAGTATCTGGATAGCAACCTAAAAAATAAGCCGGATTAAGTAATTCCGGCTTATTTTTTATCACATGAATGTATTACTGCGAATCCTTGCTGATATTATAAGTGTATAACCCTTCATATCCGGGATAAAACCCTTCAAACTTCAGGTTGTTTGATTTTTGTACTTCAGTGCTGAATTCATCTACATTAGCAACCGCCTTTCCGTTCACTTTCAATATGATAAAACCATCTTTCATTCTTGTCTGGGCGTCTATATAACCATTCGCGTTAATTTTCTTTACTACCACGCCACCTGTTTGACCAAATTCTGAGGCTCTTTTCTTATCCAACTCCTGGAATTCGGCGCCAAAATCGTCAAGTACTGATATTTTTACAATATCAAAATTGCCTGACTTATTTTTCAGAATAATATCGGTGGTACGTTCCTTCCCATCTCTCTGGTAAGTAACGTTTATTTTGTCGCCTGGTTTTAACCGGGCAATTTTTTCAACCATTTCGTTACCGGAAGATATTTTTTCACCATTGATCTTGCTGATATAATCACCGGATTTTATGCCTGCTGCGGCGGCGGCACCATCTTTTGTGGTCTCCCGCACGTATACCCCCTGTCCTCTCTTATACCCTACTTTCTCTTTCTCCGAATCGGGCGCTTCATCTGGCAGATAACTAATACCAAGATAAGCCCTTTGAACAGTACCAAACTGGATCAGGTCGTTCACAATTTTCTTGGTGATATTCACCGGGATCGCATAGGAGTAACCCGCGTAAGATCCGGTAGGAGATGCAATGGCCGAGTTGATCCCTATCAGTTCCCCATTGGTATTCACCAGCGCCCCTCCGCTGTTACCCTGGTTCACCGCCGCATCCGTTTGTATAAACGATTCAATCGGCGTCTGGCTTCTGCGGGCATTCAGACCCAGGGTTCTTCCTTTGGCACTGATGATACCGGCAGTTACAGTGGTCTCAAGATTGAGAGGATAACCGATAGCCAATACCCATTGTCCTATCTGTACATTATCTGAATTGCCATACAAGAGGAATGGCAGGTTGGTAGCGTCAATTTTTAAAACTGCCAGATCGCTGCTGGGATCCGCTCCTACCAGTTTGGCAGTAAATGAGCGCTTGTCGCTCAACCCGACTTTGATTTCGCTGGCGCCGTCAATCACGTGATTATTGGTGATGATATAACCATCCTGGCTGACAATCACCCCGGAGCCTGATGCCCTTTGAGGAACACTCCGCATTTGCGGACCGCCAAAAAAATCATCAAAAAAGTCGTCCGGTACCAATCCCTGGAAAGGGTTGCTTCTCCTGGGAAGGTTATTACTTGCCTGTGATTTGCCGATAACGGTAGTGATGTGAACAACGGCCGGCACTGCTATTTTTGCCGGTTGTTCAAAATCCACGGGGCCGGGCAGGTTATTTCCATCAAATAATCCGGCATAATTAACAGGAATTTTAACGCCATCCTGCTGTATTGTCACAGTTTTGGCGCCAAAATAGGTGTTGTAGCCATACATAGCCCCCACCGCAGTAACAGCACTAATTACAATTGTAAATAATACTTGTTTAAATTTCATTGTTCTTTATTTTAAATAATAATTACTAAAACTAATAAACTTCTCAAAATAGTAGTATCAAACGGTATGCCTTATCAGGTTTCAAGTTCCTAAACGAATAACATATGACATTTCGTCTTGGAACGTGAAATTACGAAGCAATACGTAATGGAAATGTTAAGGAATAGGGCAACTACCAACAAATTTATATGTGGCGGTATTTGATTATCGGCGGTGTGGCAAACCCGCCAGGAACTGCATGGTATCTATTCCGTCGGCATAATCATACAAACCCGGGCTTTGTGCGGCTCCCAGCGGGGTTTTCGCGGGACCGGCTATACACTGAATGTCCTCAGGATTGAGATTATTATAGATTTCATCCACGTTACTGTAGTACTGGTAATGTAACTGGCTGACCGGCGAGAAAGCACTGCTGTTTTCAGACAAAATGATGGAACCATTTGTCATATAATAAGACTGATTGATAATATGAAGCGCCAGGGCATAATCATAGTTATGCTTATACTTATGATTTTCCATCACAAAGTCATACTTTCGGAACGCCTCCAGCATGGGCAAAAAATCGTATCCTGCCGGAACAAATACCTGGGTCACATTCCGGCAGCCCATTCCATAATACAAATACACATCGTCAGCCAGCTTTTTCAGATCTGATGCTGTTTCATCCCCCTTGATAATAGCTACGGAAGTCCTGTTCCTCCGGATAATAGCCGGTTGGTTCCGGAAATAGTATTCAAAATAACGGGAAGAATTATTAGAACCTGTGGCAATATATGCATCACAACCTTTTAATATATCCGCGATTTGTACCACCTGTTTTACTTCCTGATTCCAGTCATAAAGCTTTTCGATAAGGTGCTTCAGCAAGACATTGTCTTTGGAAGACAACTTTATCGTTTGCCTGTAACCGGATATAAAGACACAAAGAAAATCGTGAAACCCTACCAACGGAATATTTCCTGCCATCACAATACCAACATTTGCTTCAGCCGTTTGCATTTTCGCTATCGGGTAAGTCCCGGTCCAATTTACCAGCGCCTCTTTTTTCAGCAGGTGGGCGGCAATATTATCTACGGCCAGACTGATAAATTCCGGCAGGAACCACGGGTTGCTGATATGCGCCTGTCGTTGTGCTGCAAGCCACTGATTGTCATTTCCGGTCATGTACGCCCCCAGCTTTGTCATCAGGTCTATCCTGTCTGCTAAATTCAACATTGATTATTTATTCAGATGTGATTATCTTTGTAGCGCAAAAATACTAGCAAAAAATTACCCGTAAAATCGTAAATTGGAATGGCTATTAAAATAACAGACGAGTGCATCAATTGCGGGGCCTGTGAACCAGAATGTCCAAACAATGCTATATATGAAGGCGGGGTAGAATGGTCGATATCCGACGGAACTACTATCAAAGGGCCCTATGTTTTAATGGATGGCACAACAGTAGATTCCGCGGAAAAGAATGCGCCTATAAGTGTGGATATATATTATATCGTACCCGATAAATGTACAGAATGCCAGGGCTTTCATGAGGAGCCTCAATGTGCAGCGGTTTGCCCGGTGGATTGTTGCATACCTGATGAAATGTATGAGGAAACTGTAGAAGCGCTGATGGAAAAAAAAGCTAAATTGCATTTCTGATACAGTATTAAAATAACCAGCTTCTTTATGAATGACGCTAAGCGTCATGATACAGGTGGGTGATATTTCCCACTGAAGGGTGAAGGGCTCGTAATAAGCCTTCACCCTTATTTTTAACCAGGAGCATTTAGTTTGTAAGCGTTAAAATGCAGGAACCAGTTACAGCCAAACAGCCTTTTCCCCGCATCGTGTTTATGGGCACACCAGAGTTTGCGGTAGCGTCTTTGGATGCGTTGGTAACCGCCGGCTATCATGTGGTTGGCGTGGTTACAGCCCCTGATAAACCGGCAGGGCGAGGTATGAAACTGAGTGCCAGCGCGGTTAAAAACTATGCGTTGGATAATAATCTGCCATTGCTACAACCCGAAAAGCTGAAAAATCCGGATTTCATCGGGGAACTTCGCTCCCTCAAAGCTGATTTACAGGTGGTGGTGGCTTTCAGGATGTTGCCTGAGGTGCTGTGGAGCATGCCCCCTATGGGTACAATTAATGTACATGGTTCTCTCTTACCTCAGTACAGGGGCGCCGCCCCTATCAACTGGGCTGTTATAAACGGGGAAGCAGAAACCGGGGTCACTACTTTTAAACTGCAACATGCCATTGATACCGGCAATATCTTATTGCAGGAGCGGTTCCCGATAGGGGAAAATGAAACCGCCGGCGAAGTTCACGACAAAATGAAGGAGGTTGGTGCAGCTCTATTGATAAGCACTGTTAAGGGGTTAGCTGATGGAAGCATCACGGAAACGCCTCAACGAATTAGCGGAGAAGAACTAAAACATGCTCCCAAAATTTTTACAGAAACCACGGAAATACAGTGGAACAAACCTGTTTCGGTAATCCACAATCTTATCCGGGGGCTATCGCCTTTTCCCGGGGCATTTACCACACTGGCGGGAAAGACACTGAAAATATTCAAAAGCAACAAGATCAAAACAAACCCTTCCTGCGCGCCTGGCGCTATCGTTTCAGACGGGAAGTCATATTTACGATTTGCCGCAGCAGATGGTTATATTGAGATAAAGGAACTCCAGTTGGAAGGGAAAAAACGCATGTCTGTAGCAGAGTTTTTAAGAGGATATAAAATAGGGCAATGATTGAATTTGCAGGTTGCTTACAGAAAAGCTTCTGTATTGCTATGGCTGTTTATCTAAATTAACATCATTCCATTTTTAGACAGGGTTACTTTTCCGCATGTCTGGTATAAAACCATATCTGCAGATCAGTTATGTAAAAAATCCACATCCTGCATCTATAATACTACAAATCGTCGTATATGAAACTATTCATTTCAGCCGTTCTGGCTGCCCTGACTTTTTTGTCATGCAGCCACTACAATGAAAAAAAGGCAGCCGATATCCAGTTGATTGACCTTCCATCGATAGAAACAATAGAAGAAATGTCGTCCGGGAAAGAATTCGAACGGCAGCCTGAAATAAGAGATAATATATCCCAACAAAAAGCGCCCCTATCGGTAACACAAAATTGGGAGAGGCAAATTATCAGGCAAGCCTCCTTGCACATTCGCGTGCAAGATTTCCGGTTGGCACACGCGGGCATTTATCAACTGGTAGAAAACGCAGGCGGCTACGTGGCCGATGATGCGGAAATGCAGTTGGGAAACCGCATAAAATCCGAGATGACGATAAAAGTGCCGCAGGAAAAGTTCGACTGGCTGATAGCCCGGCTGGGAGAAACAGGAGACAGCCTGTTGCAAAAAAATGTAACCAGCGAAGACTTTAGTGCTGAATACGTTGACACAAAGGCCAGAATCGCAGCAAGGGAAAAAGTAAGAGATAAATACTACGAATTTTTGCAAAAGGCAAAGAACATCGATGAAGTTTTAAAAGTGCAAAAAGAAATCGGTCTCATGCAGGAGGAAATAGAAGCCGCGAATGGCAGGGTGGCTTATATCAGGCAACAAACCTCGTTCAGCACCATACGGCTCAGCTTCTTTCAACCACTGGACCGGGTGATTGACGAGCCGGCTCCACCTGGTTTCGGACAAAAAATTATCCACTCCATTAAAGATGGCTGGAAAATGATAGAACTGGTACTGATAGGATTGATTACGGTATGGCCTCTCTGGACACTGGGTCTCCTGACCCTGTATGTAGTAAAATCTAAAAAGAAAGTGGGGAAGGCGGCTAAAGCCGGTAACGGTTAGAAAGCACTACAACAGTTTTTTATTGAAAAAATCTATGGTACGACTCCATGCAAGCTGAGCGGCAGCTTCATCGTAACGTGGAGTCGTATCATTATGAAACCCGTGGTTTACTTTCGGGTACATATAAGCAGTATATTCCTTGCCATTCTCCTTCAACGCTTGTTCATATGCCGGCCAGCCTTCATTGACGCGGGTGTCCAGTTCTGCGTAATGTAGCTGAAGCGGCGCTTTAATGGCGGGTACCTGGTCTGCCGGCGGTTGCCCTCCATAATAGGGAACTGCTGCAGCAATATCCGGTAAACGAACAGCCATCATATTAGATATCCATCCCCCGAAGCAAAAACCGACGACTCCCACCTTTCCGTTACACAACTCGTGTTTTTTCAAAAAATCAAACCCGGCGATGAAATCCTCCAACATTTCATTCCTGTCCCTTTTGCTTTGCATCGTCCTTCCTTCATCATCATTACCGGGGTATCCACCCAGGGGGGTTAACGCATCCGGCGCCAGACTAATGAAACCAGCCAAAGCCGCCCTTCTGCCGACATCCTCAATATACGGGTTCAAACCCCTGTTTTCATGGACCACTACTATACCGCCAAGGCGTTTTTTATTATCTTTCGGCATAGAAAGAAGCCCCTTGATAGTACCACCGCCTTTGGGGGAGTTGTAGTTTATATAACCGGAAGTAATATCCGGATTATCTGGTTTCACCTGTATCCTCCCTTTATAATCCGGCATCAGAAAGCCCATAAGTGCCCCTACCGTTACTCCCCCTACGGCATATGCAGACAGTTTATCCATAAAATCACGACGAGACAACCGGTTGTGTGCATAATCATCATAAAGGTCGAATACTTCCTGCTTAATATCTTCTTTCTTTATATTTTGCATGACAGCAATACGTTATGTACCCTAAATTAACATTTTTGATCAAACAGATCATTTTTACCCGCATTTTGTACCGGAAAGGTTATCATATAATAACATTTGCCGTTATATCATACTGATTACCAAAACATTATTTTAATAAGTTGAAATTGTATATATCTTTGCCCCCAACATTAGAATAGTCAGAAAACAATAAAGCCTGTTACATAGTAGTTCTTACGCTTTATTCGTTTAAGAAATGTACGCTTTCTTTTACCAATTCCTAGTCGTCCTATACTTTTTATAAGATTTTGTCTTATAAAGCATTATTTGGTAACAAAATTGTTACTGAGGGAGGCGAAGCCGTAAATGGAAGTAAGTATTTTTTATAATTTCATCTGATATTCATTTATTTAGTGTTTAACAACAACCTTTATATGTATCAATTCAAATCAGTATCAATTGTAATTTTGATTGCAGTATTACTGGGGTCATGTACAGTAGGTAAACAGTTGCCCTATCTCCAGGACGTAAATGACACCACCAGGATACAGCAGTTGCGAACGGCTGCTTTTGAACCGCTTCGGCTCCTGCAGGACGACCAAGTGCAGGTGACGATTACCAGCAGGGACCCGGAAGGTACCAAACAATTCTCCATGATAGGTACCAGTATTGTTTCCGGCACTACCAATCAAATCGTACAAAATGTATATACCATTAATTCCGGCGGTAGCATTAATATTCCTTTGCTGGGAGAAATAGCAATAGCAGGTCTTACCACGGAAGAGGCCAGGCTGAAAATACAAGAGGAAGCAATACAATATGTAAAGGATGCAATGGTAGGTTTAAACCTGATGAATTTCAGGGTAACGGTTATGGGAGAAGTTGCCAGACCCTCCACCTTGCAGGTAGCCGGAGAAAAAGTGAATATCCTGGAAGCATTAGGTATGGCTGGGGACCTTACCGTGTTTGGCAAAAGAGCCAACGTAAAAGTAATCCGCAAGACCGGAGACAAAGTAGAAGTCGGTCATGTAAACCTTAATAATAGTAAACTTTTAACATCTCCCTTTTATAACTTGCGCCAGAATGACATTGTTTATGTAGAGCCCTTCAAGAGAAAAGCATCGGTTGCTGAAAGATCTCTTGAGATAGTGCCTATTGCTCTAAGCGTGTTAACCTTAGTAGTATTAGCCCTCAGAATTAGATAGCAAATAAGGATTTCAAACATAAAATAAAAGGAAGTGCAAACGTCTTCACCAAATCTTAAGCAACGTATCAACCATATATCTCAGGAAGATACGCTGAACGTGCAAAATTTCATTCCTAAAATAGCAGCCAATTGGCCGTGGGTGGCTTTCGTCCTGATTATTTCTCTCGTAACAGCCTTTTTATATCTTAGGTATACTGCACCTGTGTATAATGCAACAGCAAAGATGATGATAAGGGACGAAAAAAAGGGAGGCGGTTTAGATAATATGTTGCTAAAAGAACTTAATATTCAATCCAGTTCCCAGTCACTGGAAAGCGAAATGGAGATATTAAAAAGTTTTGATCTGCTGGAATCTGTTGTTTACCGGGAGCAACTTTACGTTGAAATAAAAACAAAAGGAAGAATAACAAACAGGGAGATCTTTGCGAACGAGGTTCCGCTGCAGTTCACCTTTGCCAACCCCGATACCATCACTCAGACTATTACATGGAACCTGAAACAAACCGAAGATGGTAAATGGCATATCATACATCACGGGGAAGATAACCCACTATATCTAACACCTGAAAAATGGTATATTATTAACGGGCTCACATTCAAGACAAGTCCTAATCCTCTCGCTTTAAAGAAAATGGAGCCGAAAGAGGATTTTGACGATGACTATATTGTAACTATTCTTCCAATACAAGTTGCCGTAAATAAATTTCTACAGTCCTTAACGATTTCTGAAATAGGGAATGCTTCCAGTATTGTTTTGCTGGAACTAACCGGTCACAACATGCAGAAAGCGAAAGCTTCCCTAAAAGCCCTTATAGATATTTATACTACCCAAGGGTTGGAAGACAAAAAGAAGGTTAATGCAAGTACATTGGATTTTTTGAATGAGAGAGTAGCCCTGGTAGAAAGGGAATTACAAACTGTAGAATCCCAAGTCGCTAAATTTAAAACTGATAGAAGAATAACAGATATTGGCACGGAAGCGCAGCAATATATTGCCCAGGCCCAGTCCGTAGATATGCAAAAAGCCGAACAGCAAACACAGCTGAGTATTTTGGAAGGACTTGAAAGAAAGATAAGGTCCGATCAGAATGATCTCAGTTTGGTACCTTCAACGGTAGGAATTACCGAACCAACACTGGCAATCCTAATTCAAAGCCACAACGAACTGGTACTGGACCGGGAAAGAAAGCTGCAAATTTACGGTCCGAAGAATCCCTTAAATATTGATATGGAAAAAAATATTGCTAATATACGAGCAAGTATTTTGTCCAATATAAACACTCTTAAAAGCGGCTACAGAACCGCTCTTTCCGATATCAGCAAACGGGAGGCGACCCTGGCATCCAAAATAAGTACCATTCCGACTATTGAAAAGAATCTTGTTGAGATCAACAGGGATCAAAACGTAAAACAACAACTGTATTTACTCTTACTGCAAAAAAGAGAAGAAACAGCCATCGCGCTGGCTTCCACCAATGTTGATACCAAACTGGTGGAAACGCCTAGAAGCTTGGGGGTTATGAGTCCTAATCCTCCTATGGTTTATATTATGGCTGTTGTTCTTGGACTGGTGTTACCGGTTGCCTTTTTCTACTTAAAGGATATTTTGAATAACAAAATAGAAGGAAAAGCGGAGGTAGAAGAGAAATGCCTTGCACCCCTGTTAGGGGAAGTATCATTTTCAAAAAAGTTCGATTCTCCGATTATTATCAGCAAGGGTAGCCGGTCAATCATTGCAGAGCAATTCAGGGTGATCCGAACCAATATAAGCTTTACCGGCCGCGACAAAGAAAGTGATGTAATTCTCGTTACTTCCCATCGCCCGGAAGAAGGCAAATCTTTTACAAGCTTAAACCTGGCCGCAAGTTATGCCCTGCTGAACAAGAAAGTAGTAGTGTTGGAGTTTGATCTAAGAAAGCCAAGGTTGCGGCAAAACTTAAATATTAAGGCCGATATGGGAATCAGTAACTTTTTAAATGGTTCTTCGGATCTGGACAGCATGCTTAAAGAAGTACAGGGTTTTGATAAAAATTTCTGGCTTCTCGGCTCAGGTCCTATTCCTCCCAATCCTGCAGAACTGATTCTTGGAGACAGAATGAAATTATTAATCACTGAGCTGAAAAAGAGATTTAATTACATAATCTTTGATACACCTCCCTACAATCTCGTAACTGACTCATCACTTTTAGCCGCCTATGCAGATATCAGTATTATTGTGCTTAGAAATGAGTTTACCTTCAAAGGTGTACTTAGAGAAATCAACCGGAAAAAGGAGGAAAACCCGGATCAGCCAATATATACCATTCTTAATCGGGTAGGAGAAAGAAACCGTTACGGGGTTTATAGGAATTACGGATATGGGTATGCAGAATACTTTGATGCTCCCGAGAAAAGAACTTTCTGGCAAAAACTGTTCAAAGGATAATTCAGCAATTTTAATATATGTTTTCAGTTGTAATACCACTTTATAACAAACAAAATAGCATACTGCAAACACTGCCAAGTGTTTTGTGTCAAACCTTTGCTGATTTTGAAGTTTTGGTAGTCAACGATGGCTCTACTGACAACAGCAGAAAGGCTGTAGAAACATTTTCAGATAAAAGAATCAGAATAATTGATAAACCAAATGGCGGAGTGTCGAGTGCCCGAAATAGAGGTATTGCAGAAGCCAGATTTGAATACGTAGCATTTATAGATGGAGACGATTTGTGGAACAAAGACTTCTTACAAACAATAGCAGGGCTGATAGTAGACTACCCGGAGGCTGAAGCTTACGGCACAGGGTATTCCTGCAATAGTTCAATGGACACTGTAATGTTTACGTTGGGTGCAAAGGAAAGGGGGATTGTAACAAACTATTTCAAGCAGGTATACGCTGCACCAATAATGCATGCATCATCTGTTTGTATCACAAAGCAAGCTTTCCAAAAAGTAGGTGGGTTTAACGAGTCAATCACACATGGAGAAGACTATGACATGTGGGATAGATTAGGAATACACTGCACAATAGCCGCTTCGCCGGAAATTATGGCAAGTTACAGGGTGGATACCGAGAACAGAGCCATGTCTATACTCCCTTCCCCCGAGAAATTGTGGCTTTTTCATTTGGATAACAGGTACGATAACAATGATGCAGCAAAGCGTTACTATGGCCGCTACATCAGAAGAGCTGTAGTAAGATATCTGACAGCTTTAAAATTTAAATGGGCGCTTCAATTAGCCTCTAAAAACCGCTCTTTTGTAAGCCTGTTTTCATATCTGCTCATTTATGAATACAAAAATTTAGGCCGTTTGATCAGGAAACAGTAAAGGGGTTTCAGTTCTCAGACCGTTTAGTTATTTAAACACCCAGAATTAATGAAAAGTGTATTCAATCAATCTCTACCAGGAAGGCTATTTGTACTGTTTTCCTTTATTATTGTGCCTTTTGGTAGTTCAGGTATTCTGTTCCGCCTCGCTTTTCCCGATATAATTCTCGCGATAGCCATCGTGCTTTTATTTGGCTCCCGAAAAATATATAACCCCAAAATCGGTATTGCCATGTTATTGTTGCTGTTTCTGCTTACAACAGCAATACTAAGCCTGAACCCAATCAATACGCTTGGCGAGGTTAGTATTCTTTTATTCCTGGTGTTTGCCACAATTGTTTTATATAACACTTACTATTTTAATTTAAAGCTGCTTTTCCTCGATATATCTGTTGCAGTAACAATGGCTTTTATCATCGGGATATATGATTTTTTTGCTGGTAACATAGGGCTTCCACGGCTGTTTCCAGGTCGAGCTCCGGGAGAAATCGTATCAACATTCAGAAATGCCGGTCAGGCCGGCGCCTATGTGCTGATTATGTTGGCAATCTTACTCCCTATTCGTTTGACAGACCTGAAAAACAGCTTTACCTCAAAAGAAATGCGTAAAATCAACTTAGGTATTATTACAGGTGTTGCTTTTTTGTTACTTAGTGGTAAAATAGCTGCATATTTTGGTTTTTTTGCAGGTATTTTGTTTTTAAACGTTGTATTAAGAAATGTAAAAGCTATCGCTCTGACAGTTATTCTTGGTTTATTCATAGGCATTATATATCTGAACCTCGAAGACATATCGCCAGCCCTGAATACAAGAATTCAGATGAAGATACAGAGCAGGGTCACCTCCAACATTAATAAAGGCAAAGACGTTACAGAGGAAGGATTTATCGCAGAAAATATTAAAAGCTCAATACACGCATTTGAAGATAACCCTCTGTCAGGAAGTGGAATAGGTGCCTTTGAAATAAAATATGGAAGCCATGAAGTTCACAGCACTTATTTTAAAATGCTTGGTGAAGGCGGCGTATTAGGAGTAATCGGATATGTATTTTTCTTTATATATATAATCCGCCTGATCCGTTTCACTCCTTCATTTACCCAGACAGTTTTTCAGCTTCAACTGCTACAATACAAAAAGGTATTTATGCCGTTTTTCTGGGGTTGTGCAATAAGTTGGGCCTACACATATCATCTTCGAAAAAGAGAGTTTTGGATAATGTTGAGTGTCATTCTCATAATCAACTCCTTTTTAAAAAATGCAGAAAAAGCAGACAGAAGATCTATAGAAACTCAATATCAATAACAAAACAGCATGTCATTTATTAGTGACAAAACCTCGCAAGCCAGAGCCTTAGTCAACAGGTATATAGGATCACAATATACCTCCGGTATTCTCATGGCCATTGCCCAAAGCACGCTGGCATTGGTCTTTATCCTACTCGACTTCTTCTACTCAAAGATCCTGACAGTCGCCGAATTAGGCGACTGGAAACTTATGTATATGATACTTGGACTTGCAACACCTTTGTTATCCTTCGGGCTGCCGGAAGGATATAAGTATCACATTGCCCGTTATGACAACAAACCTCTGTATTTCTCCAATTTTCTTTACGTTTTCTTTGCCATAGCATTGGTAGAACTGCTGATAATAGCTGTTTTAAATCTTCTCCACTATTACGGTGTGATAGATATACAAAAATTTTACCTCATTAGCTTTTTATTTCCTCTTGTATTTCTATCTTACGGAATCAGCCAGGTATTTAAATTTACTTATATAAACCAGCAAAGAATTGCAAGGTATTCAGGTACCATTGTAGCATGTATGCTGGTTACCGTATTGCTTATCCTGGTTTCTGTGTATTTCAAAGATTTTGTCCGCTCCCATTACATGATCATTGGGGTCGCATTTCAGATTATCACATTTGGGTTACCTATATACTGGCTCTTTAGTTTTTCTACACTAAAAATAAAAAGAAGCTATCTCGACACAAATCAGGTTCGCAATATGCTTCGGATTGGAATTCCTCTTTATCTTGCTACATTTATGAGCATAATAAATGTCAATCTGAACAAAGGTATTGTTTCCTTAATCGACTCAAAGGAGGCATTTGCAATATTTTCTGTAGGAGCCTTTGAGATTCCGATTTTTGCTATGCTCAGTGCTGCATTTTCCCAAAATATTTACCCTGTCCTTGTCAAATATATGAGTGAAGGAAACAGAAAAGAAGCAAAACAATTATGGATATCAACAACCAAAAAAGTATCGTTTCTTACATATCCGTTTCTATTATTAATGATGCTTTTTTCCAAACAGATAATATTTTTCGTTTATACCGCCGAATATGCCGAATCCGTTTTTCTTTTCCAAACCTTTCTTTTAGTAGGTCTTCTAAGAAACAATTTTTATGGCTCTCTGATAGTCGCTTCAGGAAAAACAAAATTTATTACCTTATATACCGGAATGGGGTTGGCAACAAATTTGGTTTGCTCACTCTCCATGTATTACTTTTTTGGATTGAAAGGGATGGTATTTGGCAATCTTATTGCCAGCTTTACAATAGATTTCCTTCAATTAAATCATGAAGGTTTGGTTAGAGATTATTTTACAAAATTTATATTCGACAAACGAATACTCTTGCTTGTTATAGCAATATTGGGCACATATTTTTATAATGTGTTTATGTAATGCTTAAAAATATCGATCAAATGAAAAATATCAGGTTACTCAAAATTATAACAGTTGCAGTTTCAATAAAAAATCAGCTAAAATTTATGGCCGGGTGTTTTCAAGTGCATACTCTTTCTGCCCCAGTTAAATTCCTTTCAAAGGAGAAAGAAAGCAAAAAATGGATTGTACATGATATTGAAATGATCCGAACAGTTTTTCCGGCGAAGGGTTTAAAAGTCTTTATTCAAAAACTGTCAGAACTACCGAGAAAGGAAAAATCGCAGATTGTATATACCCATACGCCCAAAGCCGGGGCATTTTGGAATGATTGCCGCAAAACTCCCAATTTAGCGGTGAGATGGTGCCCCACAGGGGCATGTAATGACCTCCGGTTATGGTTAGTAATTTACCTGGGATCAATTACTAACCAAATACCAGGTGCGGTCTGACAGGATGAATAGAATTTGAAAAAACTATATTAATTTAGCTTAATGAATAAAATAGCCATTGCCGGAGCTGGCGGTTTTGCGAAAGAGGTATATCTTATCATCCAGGAGATCAATAAAGTTCAGCCCACCTGGAACTTTATAGGTTTCTTTGATGATAAAGTAAAGAAAGGGAGGTTGTACCTTGAGTATGAGGTGCTCGGCGTAATCAAGGATTTAAACGCGTATCCGGATGACATTTACGTGGCCATTGCTGCCGGGAAATCCGACAATACGATTTCCATTAAAAACCAGCTCGTATCAGATAAATTGCATTTTCCCAATCTCACCCACCCCGACACCGTTATACATTATGAATCACTGGAAATCGGGTTTGGAAATATTTTCCAGATCCAAAGTTTTTTATCCGCTGATAACAAAATAGGTAATTTTAATATATTTAACGCGGGCGTAAAAATAGGGCACGACACCATTGTCGGCAACTACAATATTTTTGGTACCGGTGTGCTTATTTCCGGTGGCGTGGAAATAGGAGATGCAAATGATTTTGGGGTCAATTCCGGCGTTTTACAGTACAAAAAAGTAGGTAATAACAATACCATTTCTCCGTTATCGATGTTGTACCGGTCTATAAAAGACGATGGGCACTACCTGGGCAACCCGGCTATGCCCACCGGGCTGTAACGGATACCCGTACATTTTAACATAAAAAATTACATATTATGGACAAAAACGAGTTCCTGAAAGCATTTGCTGACCAGTTTGATGAAACAGAACCGGCTTTGATTACTTTAGATACAAAATTCAAAGAACTTGAAGAATGGAGTTCTATGGTAGCCTTGATGATCATTGCTATGGCAGACGAGAACTACAATAAAAAAATAACCGGCGCAGATCTGAGGGAATCAGACACCATCGGGCAATTGTATGAAAGGATCAGCTCCAGGTAATAAGTGTTTTATCTGCCCGGAATTCCAAAATTGTACAACAGTAGTAATGGCTCATTCCTTCTGTCTGCAAATATCCGGTTGAAGAAAATTTTTAATAAATGAATAAAGATGCTATCTATAGCAACAGTCCTTATTTCATCAAAAGGCTACTTGTAAACTTCCAGGGATATAAAAACGTTAAAGGACGATATGGTAAGCTTTTTGATTCTTATTTCGAACTGTTTAAAAGCCTCTGGACAAAAAATAATGAGGAACTGGAAGAATACAGGAGCGGGGAATTAAAAAAATTATTACTCGAATGCTACAGGTATTCGGAATGGTACAAAAAAAAAATTGACGCATTATCTATATCCGAAGCAGATATTACCAGTGATCCTTTAAAAGTACTTTACCGGCTTCCGTTGTTAGAAAAGCAGGAGAGGCGCCAGTTTGCAGAATCAATAAGAAATAATAACCCGGACAGACCTACAGTAGCTGTGGGTTTTACCAGTGGCACTTCCGGTTCTCCTACCATCAATTACATGGATAAAGAATCAGTGGAATTGTCATTCGCATTATGGAAACGGTTTCACTGGACTATCGGATTGCCTCCTAATCCCCGCACTGCGCGCTTTTCAGGTAGAATTATTGTGCATCCCAAAGCGGCGAAACCACCCTTTTGGGTTTATAATTACTTTGAAAAACAAATTTACTTTTCAACGTATCATCTTACTGAACGGAACATGGGTTCCTATGTAAAAAAGCTGAACTCGTTTAAACCTGTACTGATCGATGGCTATCCGTCTGCTATTTATGTACTGGCAGAATTTATCAATAAGAATAAGCTTTCATTGAATTTTAAACCAACAGCTATTGCTACTACCGCTGAAACATTGCATGATTATCAACGTTTGTCAATGGAAAAAGCCTTTGGCTGCAAAGTGTATAACCAATATGCGAGCAGCGAAGGCGGAGCTTTTATTACTGAATGTAAAGAAGGTAAACTGCATGTAAATATCGATACCGGTATTTTTGAATTCTTGAATCTCAACAATGAGCCGGCTGCTCCCGGCGAAATTGCACAGTTAGTAATGACCAGCTTCAGGAATTTTAAAACTCCGCTTCTCCGCTATAGAATAGGTGACACCGTTCTTTTACCCGAAAAGCAAATAAGTTGCAATTGTGGATGTAAAATGCCTATAATAGAAAAAATTACAGGCAGAGAAGACGATATATTATGGACAAAGCAAAAAGGGTATGTGGGAAGAATGGATACAGCTTATAAAGGATTGGAAGGAATAATCAAGTCGCAGCTAATCCAGGAAAGTCCGGACAGTTTGATAGTTAATAATGTAGTGGATGAAAAATATTCAACGGAGTATGAAACAAAACTTATTGCAAATCTTAAAAACAGGTTAGGGGATGATATCCGGATTACAATTAACCTGATGGATGATATTCCTTTGTCTGCAAATGGGAAGTTTACCGCGGTAAAGCGGAAGTTTGCAATAGACAATTTGTTAAAGGATAGTGCATGAATAATCCGGTGGTGATATTATAACTTTAATAATTCAAGACAGTTTCCATATGGATCAAAATTCTCCCTTTTCCTTATCCGGTAAAATATTTGTTGTGGCCGGAGCATCTTCAGGAATCGGACTGAGCATAGCCAAAGCCGTCGTTCAGTGTGGAGGGAAGGTGATCGGCATAGCCAGAAGAGAGGAAAAGCTCCGGGAAATGGTGGCAGAGTTGGGAGAGGGAAACGCTTCCTACATAAAGGCAGATCTTACAAAAGACGAAGACATTCAGCGTGCCGTGGACATGCTGCCGGAGATCAACGGTTATGTGCACGCGGCAGGCATTTTGTTGCACCAGCCATTAAAGTTTATCAAAAGAGAACTGTTGGACCAGGTGATGAACGCCAACTATTACTCCGCCGTACTCACGCTTTCCGAGCTTGTTAAACGTAAAAAGATCAGGCGAAACCTGTATTCTTCCATTGTACTGATATCTTCTATATCCAACCAGGTGGGCAGCAAATCACTGCTGGCCTACTCCTCCAGTAAAGGGGCCATGTCGGCTGCGGCAAGGGTGATTGCTTCCGAACTGGCTATTCAAAAGATCCGTGTCAATACGCTTGAGCCGGCAATGGTTATGACTGATATTGCCGCCCAGGCCTCAGAAGTACATTCCGCGGAAGCCCTTGCAAAAGACGCTGCTGCTTATCCGTTTGGATATGGCCTTCCGGAAGACATCGCGTACTGCACCGTATTCCTGCTTTCCGATGCCTCCAAATGGATAACGGCACAAACCCTGACACTTGACGGAGGTTGGCGAACAATAGTTTAATAGTTTAAGTAAAAAACGAACTCATGGCATTTCTCTATAACAAACATGTTTCCATAACCGGTATCAGCGCATGCGTACCATCCGCAAAAAAGATAAACATAGAGAATCCCCGCTTTGCGGCAAACGACATACAGGCGTTTGTAAAGAATGTGGGTGTGGAAGAATACCGGGTGGTGGAGCCGGATGTTTGTACTTCCGACTTGTGTGTTGCCGCCGCCGAAAAGCTGATCGCGGATATGAATATAAATCGGGAAGACATTGGTATCCTGGTATTTGTTTCCCAAACGCCGGATTATCATTTTCTCCCCAATACCGCCTGCATTCTGCAGGACCGGCTGAAACTCAGCAGGGAAACCCTGGCTTTTGATGTACCGCTGGGATGCAGCGGTTACGTTTACGGGTTGAATATAATAGCTGCTTATCTATCGTCCGGACAAATAAAGAAGGGACTACTGCTGGTGGGAGACACCGGTTCAAAAACCGTTAACGAAAAGGATAAAAGCGCCGCTATGTTGTTTGGCGATGCAGGAGCGGCTACTATACTTGAATACAACGAAAAAGCTGTAGGTATTCATTTTCACATGGCAACCGACGGAAGCGGGTATAAAGCCATTATAATTCCGGATGGGGGCTTCAGGAAACCGTTTTCAACAGATTCGCTGGTTGAAACCACTTCGGAAGAAGGTCTGATAAGGGCACCCAAAAACCTGCACCTGGAGGGACTGGATGTATTTTCTTTTGGTATCACAGAAGCCCCAAAAACAGTAAAGAAGCTGTATGAAGCGATAGAGATAACCAATGAACAGGTTGACTATGCCATTTTTCATCAGGCAAATAAAATGATGAATGAAAAAATAAGAAAAAAACTGGGGCTGCCGGAAGAAAAAGTTCCCTATTCGCTTCTGAAGTTTGGCAACACCAGCTCCGCATCCATACCACTGACTATAGTAACCGGACTCAGGGACAGCTTAATTGATAGCGCCTCTAAGGTAATTCTCTGCGGGTTCGGAGTAGGTCTTTCCTGGGGTACCGCCTATACCACGCTGGATCATATAACAGTTTCTGAACTCATTGAATACTAAAGTATGTCTCCCCGCAAAGCATATCTGTCCGGCATATCATACTATCTCCCTGAAAAAAAACTCACCAATGATGAGTTAAACAGGACCTTTCCGGAATGGAGCGTTCATAAGATCATGGAGAAGGTAGGGATTTCCGAAAGAAGCATTACCGCGGAGGATGAATTTGTATCTGATATAGCTGTAAAAGCAGCGCAAAAACTGTTTGAAGAACAGAATATTTCACCGGAAAAGATTGACTATTTATTGCTTTGCACACAAAGCCCGGACTATTTCTTACCCACCACAGCCTGTCTCGTTCACAAAAAACTGCATTTGCCGGTGACAGCCGGCGCACTGGATTTCAACCAGGGTTGTTCCGGCTTTATATATGGTCTCAGCCTGGCAAAAGGCCTGATTGCTTCCGGGGATGTTGACAATGTATTATTAATTACGGCTGAAACCTATAGTAAATTCCTGCATCCCGGAGATAAAGGCAACCGCTCGATATTCGGGGACGCAGCAGCAGCAACGCTTATTACCGCACAGCAGTCGGAGGGAAGTGCGGAAATAGCCCGAATTACTTTGGGCACAGATGGCTCCGGCGCAGCAAACCTGATTGTAAAAAATGGCGGACTGAGACACCCTAAAACCAATGACGAAGAATTAAAGGAGGATGAGAACGGTAATCCCTATAATGACAATTACCTCTTTATGAACGGGTCCGAGATTTTCAATTTCACGCTGGGCGCCGTTCCTCCATTGATAGAACAGGTACTGAAAAAAAACCACCTGGAACAGCAGGAAATAGACCTGTTTATTTTACATCAGGCCAACAGGTTCATGCTGGAATACCTAAGAAAAAAAATAAAAATACCACCGGAAAAGTTCTATACCTGGATGGAAAGTTGTGGAAATACAGTGTCCTCTACTATTCCCATCGCACTAAAACACGCTAAAGCAGATGGCAATATAAAAAAGGGGGACACGTTATTGCTGGCAGGTTTTGGCGTAGGGTATTCCTGGGGAGCTACTGTGATAAAATTTTAATTTTACTATTTATGTACATCTACACCTTAAAGGAACTGCCTGCTGTTGCAACTCAGCTACCAATGCTTTTTTCTCCTGCTTTTCGCTACTGACGTCTTTATTGGTACTCTATTTGTCTTATACGGCAGTAAAATATTATAATCAAGAATTGATAACCTGAAAATCCGAAAGCAAATAAATTATATGAATCCTAAAATCTGGCTTTCTTCACCTCATATGGGGGGTAACGAGAGAAAATATGTAACCGAAGCTTTTGACACCAATTGGATAGCTCCGCTGGGGCCTAATGTAAACGGACTGGAGGAAGACATCAGCAGGTACCTAGGCGACAATCCGGTCAGCCATGTGGCAGCTTTAAGCTCCGGCACCGCGGCCATTCATTTGGGACTGATCGTTTTGGGGGTACAACCGGGGGATGAAGTGATTTGCCAATCCATGACCTTTTCGGCCTCGGCTAACCCCATTGCCTACCTCGGTGCCACCCCTGTGTTTGTTGACAGCGAAACAGATACCTGGAACATGTCCCCGGTATTCCTGGAAGAAGCAATAAAAGACCGCCTGGCCAAAGGAAAAAAGCCCAAAGCCATTATCCCGGTACACCTGTATGGAATGCCGGCGAAAATGGATGAAATAATGCAAATAGCCCAGCAATATGAAATACCTGTGCTTGAGGATGCTGCAGAAGCCCTGGGAAGCTCTCTTAATGGGAAAATGTGCGGTACTTTCGGGGTAATTGCCGCTTTGTCCTTTAACGGGAACAAAATCATCACGACTTCCGGTGGAGGAGCACTGGTTTCCAAAGAAAGTGCCGTTGCAGAAAAAACAAGGTTCCTGTCCACCCAGGCAAGAGACACTGCACCTCATTATCAGCATAGTCATATAGGATATAACTACCGCATGAGTAATATCTGCGCAGGTATCGGCCGGGGGCAAATGGAAGTACTCCCTGAACGCATATTACAAAGAAGGGCAAATTTTGAATGGTACAAAAAAGCGTTTGAAGGGATTAATGCCATTCAATTCGTGGAGGAACCGGAAGGCTACTACTCCAACCGATGGCTGACCACCGTGCTGGTTAACCACGATAATATATCCAGAGAATCGATAAGGCTAGCCCTGGAAGCAAAAAATATCGAAAGCAGGCCTTTATGGAAGCCTATGCATGTCCAGCCGGTTTTTAACGGCGCCCCTTTTTATGGCGATGGCAGTGCGGAGAAACTTTTCCGGGATGGGCTGTGTCTGCCATCCGGCTCTAATCTTACAGAGCAGGAAAGGCAGCGGGTAGCGGATGAGGTCGTTAACCTGTTCAACTGATCAGGTGAGGTTGAACTGCCTGGTCGCCATCTCCTGAATAGCATTGCCAATCGCCAGTGCAGCCGTGGCAGCAGGTGAGGGAGCATTCAGCACATGAATGGCATTTCCTCTGGCTTCTATTTTAAAATCATCAATCATAGTGCCTTCCCGGGTCAATGCCATCGCTCTGACTCCCGACCTCGCGGGGACAATATCGTCAGACTCAAGGCTCGGAATGAGCTTTTGTAACCGTTTCAGAAAATACGCCTTTGAGAAAGCCCCCCGGTATTCATCCAAACCAAAACGCCAGTGCCGGGCAAAAAACCTCCAGGTGCCGGGGTAAGAAAAAGCAGCGCTGGTATCTTTCAGGCTAAATGCTGTTTTTGAGTACCCTTCGCGTTTAAACACAAAAACGGCATTGGGACCACATTCAACACCTCCCTGTATCATGCGGGTAAAATGTACCCCCAGAAAAGGAAACTGCGGATTGGGCACCGGGTAGATCAGGTTCCGGACCTTACCCATCCCTTTTTCCGACAGGTCGTAATAATCCCCCCTGAAGCCAACAATGGCCGCATCAGTCCCGGTTCCCTCCTTCTGGGCTATTCTGTCGCTCTGCAGGCCTGCGCAGGCTACCAGATGCTTCGCAGAGAAATCTCCTCTGTTGGTTTTAATAAGGGTACCACCCTCGGTTTTTATAAATTTTTGCGCTTCGGTATTCAGAAAAACGGCGCCCCCGAACTTTTGCTTTATAAGTTCTGCCAGCTTTTGGGTAAACCCTACATAATCAACTATACCCGTGCAACCCACCCATACTCCCGCCACTCCTTCGCAATAAGGCTCAATTTCCTTTATTTCATCCGGGGATATCAGCCGCAGGTCTTCAACGCCGTTTTCAATTCCATTTTGATACACCTTATGCATATGTGCCAGTTCTGACACATCCGTGGCTACAATAACTTTTCCGCATATATCATACTTAATCCCGTGTTCCCTGGCAAAAGTCACCAGTTCCCGGCGTCCGTCCACGCAGTTCTTTGCTTTGTAAGAACCTGGTTTATAGTAAATACCGGAATGAATGACTCCCGAGTTACGCCCTGTTTGATGGCGGGAAACACAGTCCTCTTTTTCAAGAACAGCTATCTTTAGATGAGGGTAACGGGAGCAGATCTTATAGGCAGCGGAAAGTCCTACACATCCTCCACCAATAATAACCAGATCGAATAAACGATCATTCATCGGGATTTTATTTATACTGCAATATTACGCAACAACGCTAATATAAAACGGGCTGCCCTGTATTCAGGCAACCCGTTTAAAAATTTAAACCTACGCGTCCTAAAAAGGAAGTTCCATCTCAAATTCAAATACCTGGCCCAGATATTCCGTTTTCAGGATACCTATATTATCACAAACGCCGTTCCCAAAATCAAGATCACCCACACTACCAGCTACTTCCAGGTACATAACGCCCGATACTACGTTAGCACAATCTACCCGTTTGATCAACGGTGTTTTTATCTCGCCCTTTGTATCGTGTCCGAGACTGGACGTTCCCTCAACATTACCCGTTATTTCAAACACATCATCACCAAATACCAGTTCGGTATCAGCACCTTCTACCTGTTCGTAATACTGCAGACCACTCAATGTAAATACTATATCATCCGGACTGGTGATAATAGCTTCTATTATTTCTACCTTAAATTTGGTAGCGGACTCGGTAGTAACTTTATAGGTTCCATCAATTTTATATCCGTTTACATAAAAATCATGAAAAGCCGGTTCTATCACCGTTCCGGGAAGATAGATCCACTGATCCAAAGTGAAGCTCACGGAACCTCTTCCGTTATATCCTCTTAAGGTACAATCTTCCGTACCAAAGTCCACCACTATTTGTTTGGGAAACCCGGTCAGCCCGCCGGGGGTCGCCGTAATGCTGGCGCAGCCATATTTCCTGCCGGAAACCTGACTGGCATCACCGGGCAATGCACCGGAAAGCATCATATCAAAAGCACCGCTCAAAGCAGTGTAAACACCGGCTGTCGTGGTTAATTTAGCAACAACTTCGGGGTTAGGACCAGAATCCTTTTGCACCTCTTTGTTACAGGAAAAAAGAAATACGGAAAAAAGGGTAGCACCAATCAGGTACAATGAACGATAGTTCTGTTTCATAGTTGTAGTTAATTAAAATTCAAATTGTTATAAATTCAGTAGCACTAAATAATTAAGATAGGCGGTAGTATTTTAAATAGGATACCAGAACAGGTTACATTCAGCATTAGGATTTATCAATAATCATGCCTTGTTTCAATCGCAGAGTTAAGAGGTGTGAAGCTGTATTGAACATTGCAAAGATAATGATTTACTTACATCAACCTGCAGTATTTTTGTGTTTCGGAAAATGTTCTTATTGTTACCCCGGCAATTAGATTGTATCTGAATTCTTTACAACAGTTATTTTACGAATATTTAATTATGGTCAACCCTATTGTATTATATTGTTACGACGCTTATTGTGGCTGGTGTTATGGCTTCAGCCCGGTAATGAAGCTGTTGCAGGCAAACTATAAAGGCAAACTTGATTTTGAAGTACTGTCCGGCGGGATGATCCTACCGGAGCAGGAAAAACATATTTCCTCCATTGCCCCCTATATCCAGCAGGCTTATAAAAGAGTAGAAGAACTCACCGGCATAAAATTCGGAAAAGATTTTCTCTGGCATATATTCAACCCGGATAAAAGCGACTGGTTCCTGAATTCAGAGAAACCGGCCATTGCTTTAAGTATATTTAAAGAATATTACCCCGAAAAATCGCTGGATTTTGCTTCCGACCTGCAATATGCACTCAACTTTGAGGGAAGGGATCTCACCGATAATGAAGCTTATAGACATTTACTGGAAAAATATGGAATTCCGGTGGATGACTTTTACCTCAAACTGTCTTCTGAAACCTATAAAGACAAAGCGCATTATGAGTTTATGCTGTGCAAACACCTGAAAGTAAACGGTTTCCCCGCTGTATTCCTGCAAACTTCTCCAACTAAGGTATATGCCATAGCAAATGGCTATACAGACTATGACACCTTGACAACAAGGCTGGAAAATGTACTTCAGGAACTGAACCAGGAAAGTTAAAAACACTACAAAGGGTTTCAGCGAATTGAAACCCTTTGTAGTGTTTTGTGATCCGGATTGGATTCGAACCAATGACCCTCAGCTTAGAAGGCTGATGCTCTATCCAGCTGAGCTACCGGACCAATTACGTCCAATATATTCCTATTGCTTAGAAGACTGATGCTCCCCGCCTGCTGGAAGGCAGATATCCAATTGAGTTGACAATAGTTTTAAGGGTTGCAAAGATAGTTTTTTTTATTTTTCAGCCAAACATTCACTAGTTTAGATTTTATGGATGTAAAAATAGAACCGGGCTGGAAAGAAAAGCTGAAAGCGGAATTTTCAAAGTCCTATTTTGAACAGATCGTTCATTTTCTGAAAACCGAGAAGATGGCCGGGAAAACAATATACCCCCCGGGATCGCTCATTTTTAATGCATTTGAAAAAACACCGTTTGACCAGGTAAAAGTGGTTATAATAGGGCAGGATCCATATCATGGACCCGGCCAGGCTCATGGATTATGTTTTTCTGTTCAGGATGGAATACCACCTCCGCCTTCCCTCGTAAATATTTACAAAGAGATCCAGAAAGACATTGGTATTACGATGACATTGAACAAAGGCGACCTTACGCCCTGGGCAAAGCAGGGAGTGCTTCTGCTGAATGCAGTGCTGACCGTGAGGGCGAATGAACCGGCCAGTCATTCCCAAATCGGGTGGATGCAGTTTACGAATGCGGTGATCGAAAAAATTGATAAAGAGAAAGAAGGGATTGTATTCCTGCTCTGGGGAAAGTTTGCACAGGAAAAACAGGCGCTGATCAATGCCACCCGGCATCATGTACTTAAAGCGGCTCACCCCTCTCCTTTTTCCGCTGACAAAGGTTTCTTTGGATGTAGGCATTTCTCCAGGACCAATGAACTGTTGTTGCAGCAGGGCAAAGATCCGATTGACTGGAAAATATAAATTCTGCAAAAAGAGCTGAACCATAGGTTGTCCTTAAGTACTAACTTGCAGACTTGTTATGATTAAAAATATTTTGGGGCGTATCTGGGCATTTTGGGGTGCGTTGGTATTCATCCCTACACTTCTCATCGCGGTAATTCCCATCTGGCTTACCAATTTTATAAAGGAGCCGGCAGGAACAGAAATTTTCAGGAGGGTATCCAATATATGGATGCGGATTTTTATTTTTTTAATCGGTTGCCGTCTCAGCATTAAAGGCAGGGAGCATTTCGCCAAAGGGCAGAATTATATAGTGGTCAGCAATCACAACTCCTATATGGATATCCCGCTCACCACCCCGTTTATTCCGGGTCCCAACAAAACCATTGCAAAAGCGGAACTGGCTAAAGTACCTCTATTCGGAACCATCTATAAGAGGGGCTCCATACTCGTAGACCGGAAGAGTGAAAAAAGCCGTAAGGAAAGTATAGGCAAGATGAAAGAAGTGCTGCAGCAGGGGCTGCATATGTGTATTTACCCGGAGGGCACCCGCAATAAATCCACAGAGCCGCTGCGTCCTTTTCATGATGGCGCATTCAAGCTGGCCGTAGATACCCGCAAACCTGTTATTCCCGTATTACTTTTTAATACGCGCAAAGTGTTACCCGGCAGCAGCAAGCCGTTCTATCTTTGGCCGGCACATCTGAAGATGTACTTCCTCTCCCCTATAGAGGGGCTGCCGGAAGATACCGTGTCTTCATTAAAAGAAAGAGTGTTCAATATTATGTATGCATTTGCCAAAGAACATCAGGGTTCATAAGCTAATAATTCTGGAAAGAACGGCTGCGGTTTATTTTTAGGTCGCGCAGCATACCGGATTTGGGGAATATCGAAATATTAAAGGAACGCCACATACCGAAAGGGGTGACGTTGATAGACATCTGCCAGCAATGCATTTCGCGGGTAACGAACATGGAAAAAGACGGGATCTTCAACGTTTTGAAGTCAAAATAGCCGTTGGCTCCAAATTTCCACTTTTCGGTCAAACTGAAATCACCGTTGAAGTTCATACTCGACGCGATCCTTGTATCAAAACCGGAGTAATCCGTACGCATGATGCGGCTGAAGCTAAGTGAATAGGAGATATTAACCGACCAGGGGATATTGAAGTCTACGAACTGCGAAGGATTATTCCTTACATAGTCCATCTGGGCTTGTATCTGGTCATTGGTCAGGTTATCATAGTTATCATAGGCCAACTCTTCTTCCTTAGCTTTTTTTTCATCCTTTGGCTTGCTTTTAAAGCTGGTGGATGCGCTGAGGCTTCCATTGGTAAACCTTCCCAGCGAAAATTTCCCGTCCTGCCAGGCATAGCGATTTACCCTGAAACCGTTTTGCGGGTCAATCTGATAGGGATCAATATTAGCGCTGGCGGTGATATTGATCTTTTCAAACAGCGTACTCCGTGCATAGAGGTTAAACGTGGAGAGCTTGAAGGAATCTGCCAGCAGGTTGTAACTGCCGGATATCCCGTAACCGTCTATAATCTTTACTTTTCTTACATCTTCCTCTTCCTCGGTGGCGGTACTGTCCGTAACTTTCTTTCGCACTTTCATTTCCACAAAATTATCCAGCCCAAACCCGATGCTTCCCGACCGGCCGTATCCGTAAGACCCATAAATACTGGCCTGGTAGTCAGACATCATCATTTTTCTGCCTGTAGTATCTACCTGAACGTTTTTGTAGTACGACCCGGACAGGTCAGGTTTATAACCAACGCTCATTTGCGGACGGATCACCTGCCGTATCGCCTGTACTTTTGCTTCTTTGTTTTTGAACTGCAGGGTACCAAACATGGTAGTGCTGAAAGACAGCGACATCGAAATATCCCTTGCGGTATAAAACCCTTTGTGAATGGCTGTATCCACCCTGTTCGTGTTCTGGTTCCAGGTTCTTATGAACTTTTGGGAATACCATCTTTCCTGGTAGCTGAAGCCCGGTGATATTTGAATAGACCCCAGTTGGGGCAAAGCCAGGGTGATGGGGATATTATGCTGGGCGCCATATTGAAAGGTATCGATCATTTGCTGAAAACTGAAAGTAGTATCGATAAAAGAAGTCTGTCCTTTTACACCACCGGTATAGCCAATTCCCAGCTTTTGATACCATTTACCGCTGCCTACCATTTCTTTGGGTTGAAAGGGGTACAGGGTGTTAACATTAAAGTTGATATCGGGCGCATTAATATTCACCTGGGATGTGCTGTTATTCTGGTTATGGCTCAGGTTCAGCGAAAGATTATAAGGTTTGCCCACCCAGGATTTCTGATAAGAGATGGTAGAACTCAACTGGTTCGTAAAACTAAGCGGTTGAGAATAGCTGCGGCCGGCGCCGTTGCTCTGATCCACAAACGAATTGGTGGTCACCCCTCTTACATATTTACTGGAGCCGGCATTTACACTGGCCGAAAAACTAACACCCGGTCTTGCTTTACTATCCATCCTGTGGCTCCAGTTGATCATAAAGGTTTTCGTTTTATTGTAATCCCTATCGCCTTTACTGATACCGGTGTGGGTATTCTGGTAGCTGAAGTTCAGCGAACCGTTATAACGGTAACGGACCCTGTATGTTGGCGAAAAATTGAACCGCCAGCTTCCATAGGAGTAGATATCACCCCGAACCGTGAAATCGAAATAATCGTTTATCACTTTATAGTATCCCAGCCCTTCGAGTCCCAGTCCGTAGGTACTTACCATGGATAGCTGTGGAGCAATGACACCGGAGGTTCTTCCGTTTTGAATGGGGAACATCCCAAAAGGCAAAGCCACCGGCAATACCGGCACTTCCTCAAACTCCACTCCTACCGGCCCGGTCACCGCCACTTTTTTGCTGACATATTTTACCTTCTTTGCCCTGAAAGCAAAATGCGGCGTATCCAGGTTACAGGTAGTGAACCTGCCTTTGTATGCATAGATCGTTTGAGCATCTATCTTTTTAACGATCTGCGCATAGTTGAACAACTCATTTTGCTGAAAGTAACTACTATGGGTAAGTCCTTTTTGGGTCTTAAAGTTAAACTCGATGCTGTCGCTCACCGTCACAATATCCGCCTGTACCAGTTTTGCCTGCCCCATAGAAACGCCGCTGCTGTCAAACTTCATTTTTGCCTTCACCAGGTTGGTTTGCTGGTCAAAATCGATCTGCGGCGCTGTCAGGTGTACGTCTTTATATTTGACGTCTGTTTCCGTATACAGGTATAGTTTTTTTGCGATCACATCCAGCACCATAGAGTCCTTCGCTTTATATTCCACCGGGGCGTCAATAGAATCCTTCGAAATCTTTATGTGAAAACTATCTATTTTTTGAACCCGGATACTATCGGTAGCGAGCGAATCAGGAACCATTATCGTTTTTAAAGAATCGGAGGGCAGGGTATCTTTAACAGGGATCGTGTCTCTGAATGCTGTTAAATTATTGTCAAAAGCATACGGGTATTGGTCTTTTGCCTTCCCGTTATACGTTATTGCAGTTGAAAGCAGTAGTAAGGTTAAGATAAATATATAATTTCGCTTAAATTTGCGACATTTATTTTCCATACATATTGTAGGCAACAAAAATAGCCATATTAGCGGTAAGAAAACGTGAAGATTCAATCAGAATTACTAACCCTTATAAAATTTTAACAACGGCATGCAGAAATGGTTAATTGCTTCTACAGTAGTCTTTCTGGGATTACTATCATCACAATTGGTTTTGGGGCAGAACAAAAAAGCTATCAAAACAATTATTGTTGATGCAGGGCATGGAGGCAGGGAACCCGGCGCCAGGGGCTCCTATTCCACGGAAGCGGAGCTTACGCTAAAGTTTTCCCTGAAAGTTGCCGAAATGCTCAGAGATCAACTACCGGGGATAAACATAGTGGAAACCCGCACAACAGACGTGTTTCACAATGTGAGGGAAAAAGCTGATTTTGCCAATAAGAATAACGGGGACCTCTTTGTTTGTATCCATGTGAATGCTGCCCCGCCTATCAGGCACTCAGAGGTCACCGGTTACAGGAACCGGGTGACTTACACCGGCAAAGGAAATAACCGCAAAAAAGTTACGAAAAGAGAGCCGGTTTACCGACGGTGGACCACCCCCAACCCCCGCATTGGTACCGAAACCTATGTGTGGGCTGCCGACCGGGATGACGCCAAGGCGGGTGCCATTGCCGAGCGGTTTGAATCGGTGGAAGACACACTCGATATCCCTGATATTAACTCTCCCGAAGGAATTATCGCCAGCCGCTTATGGGTACAGCGTTATTTTAAGAACAGTATACGCCTGGCAAGTCTTGTAGAAGAAGAATTTGTGAATATAGGACGTAAGAGCTGGGGGGTCAAGCAGCGAAACGAAAAAGGTATCTGGGTGCTGCAGGCAACCAATATGCCTGCCGTACTTATAGAAACAGGCTTCATTACCAATAAAGAAGAGGAGGATTACCTGAACAGTGTTGAAGGACAAATGGAAATGTCTGAAGCAATGGTGAGAGCCGTGGTAAAATATGTAGCCCTGATCAATGGCCCCTCAACTGACACGGCCGGGAATGCTCAATAGCTCCCTTTTTCCCCCTTGTAAATTACGAGATATACTGATGTCCTTTGACAGAAGTACCCTATTTTTGCATCGAAAGTGTTGATTTTGAATAATAAACGGGACTTAATATCGTTCTTTTTGCTGGTTATTGCTACCGGAAGGTGATGAGGCAACGCTTTAAAAACAAATCAGATGTTTAAAATTTCCAATGAGACCAAAGTAGGCGTTCTAACCGCTATCGCCATAACGCTGCTGATTCTTGGGTTCAATTTCCTGAAGGGCAAGCCTATTTTTGAAAAAACTTTTAAAGTTTATACTACATTCAAATCCGTTGAGGGGCTTTCCGTATCTAACGCGGTAATGATCAATGGCCTGCAGGTAGGAAAGGTATATGAGATGCGGGAAGTGGATGCCAACCTGAGTGCTGTGGTGGTAACACTGAACCTGAGCAAAAATATCAATATACCGGATAATTCCATCGCTCACATCTCCAGGAGCCTTTTGGGTAACACTACCATTGATATTGACCTGGGAAATGCTACCAGCTATATTAAGAACGGAGATACCATTCATACCAATGCCGAGATGGGATTGCTGGACCAGGTAAAGGGTTCCCTGGACCCCAGCCTTTTGAAGATCAACACTGCTTTAGGTTCCCTGGATTCCGTATTGAAGCTGATAGGCGCGGTTTTCGACCCCACTACACAGAATAATTTTCAAAATATCTTTGCCAACCTGGCTGTTTCTACTGCTCATTTAAACAGCTTGCTGAATACGCAAACCGGCGCACTGGCGCAAACATTAGGCAATCTCGGCAGTTTTACCGGGAACCTGAAACAAAATAACGATACCATAACGGCCATATTCGCCAATCTGAAACAAACCACAGGCAACCTGGCGAACCTGGAACTGGAGCAGACTTTAACAAAACTGCAATCCACCGTGAGCGAACTAAATACTACCTTGAACAAAATAAACAGTAATGACGGCACATTGGGATTGCTGATGAATGATAAAAAGCTTTATAACAACCTGAATTCAACCGCCAATAGTCTCAATCTGTTATTGCAGGATGTCCGCATTCAGCCACGCAGGTACACCGGTGGTTTGGTATTCGGGAAAAAAGACAAATCAGCCCCGCTTATGACACCATTACCGGATACCACAACAGTACTACCAGAAAAGGATAAAAAGAAATGACCGCATTGAGGAGCTTTGTTTTCCTGCTCATTTTTTCCGTTAGTTCACTGGTTGCCCTCGGGCAACAACCCAATACTGCCAATACCGCCCCACCCGCCGCTAAAGACACATCGAAGCTGGTGGACCTGATACGCGCTGATGAGTTAAGACAGGAAAGCCTCAATGATAGTACTACTTTGGAAATATTAATTGGCGACGCGCAGTTGAAGCAGGGCAATACTTATTTCCGGGGCGACAGCATTGTAAAAAACCAGCAAAAAAACATCATAGAAGTTTTCGGGAATATCAGGATCAATGACGCGGACAGCATACATATTTCCTCACAATACCTGATCTACTATGGCAATACCAGGATGGCTTATCTCAAAAAAAATGTAAAACTAACAGACGGTAAAGCCACGCTCACCACAGAAACACTTGAATATGACGTTAACAGCAAGATCGGGAATTATACCAATCAGGGTAAAATTGTAAACGGAGCTTCCACCCTCACCAGTAAGGAAGGCTATTACTATGCAGACACCAGAGACGCTTATTTTACTACAAATGTACAAATGGTGGACCCCGAATATACGATGGCGACGGATACCCTGTTGTACAATGCCGATACGGAAGTAGCCACATTCGTCTCGCCAACTACTATTAATGACGGCAGATCGGTGATTTACACTTCCGACGGCTATTACGATATGAAAAACGGGCAGGCAAGCTTTGGAAAAAGACCCACCATCCAGGACAGCACCCAGCATATTACGGCTGACAATATTCAATTCGATAAGCATACAGGCAAGGGATTTGCCGAAGGCAACTTTATATACAGGGATACCGCCCAGGGAGTAACTGTCATGTCTGAAAAAAGCTTTTTTAACCAGGTAGAAAAAACTTTTGAAGCGTCTTCAAAACCTGTAATGATCATCAAACAGGACAACGATTCCCTCTTCATTGCCAGCGACACGCTGTATTCCGGTATACAAATTGATTCAGTGTACCAAAAAGACACCGTAATCAATATTATTGAAAAACAGGTATGGATACCCAAAGCTGATTCTCTTCAGGGTGATAGCAGCGCCGCCGGACAACCCAGGGCTACCAATATTTTGCAGAACAGAAGAACCAGCCGTCCCGTAGTAAAGGCTCCTGCCGACAGTTTATCCTTACCGGACAAGCTACCACATGAAGAAGCGGCCATCGACAGTTCCCGGCTACAACTTGTGACTGTAACCGACACGATAATGGAAATAAAGAACGGGGCGCTTGAGCGGGTAGACAGTACCCGGTTCTTCAAAGCCTACCATCATGCCAGGGTTTTTTCCGATTCGATGCAGGCAGTTTGCGACAGCTTGTTCTTTTCGGCATCCGATTCCATATTCCGGTTGTTTACCGGTCCGATCGTTTGGGCAAAAGAGAGCCAGATCACGGGAGATACTATCTTTTTGCATACCAAAGATAAAAAGCCGCAACAGGTGGAAGTATGGGAAAATGCTTTTAGTATCAGTAAGAGTGGAGAATTCTATTATAACCAGTTGAAAGGAAATGCGATCAACGGCTTTTTTAAGGAAGGCGATATTGAGCACATCCGGGCAAAAGGAAGCGCGGAAAGCCTCTATTACCTGCAGGACGATGACAGCGCCTATACCGGGGCGAACTACGCTCAGGCAGACCTTATCAATCTCTATCTCGAGAAAAAAGAACTACAAAAGATCACCTGGATAAATGAGGTTACCGGCGTGATGTACCCGGTAAAAGAAGTACCCGAAGACAAAAGGCAATTCCGGAACTTTCGCTGGGAAGAGGCCCGGCGGCCTAAAACCAGGCTGGAGCTATTTGAATGAGGAAGCCAGTACCCTATCATACCAATCGCTGAACATTTTACCTACTATTTCATAATTATATAAACGGGCGGCTTTTTCAGCTATGCCGGAAGAATTAAGACGAGGCTTTTCTACAGTAAACCGGACCAATGCTTCCGATAACGCCTCCGGGTTGTTCGGGGGAACAAGAAACCCGTTTTCGCCATGAACAATAATTTCCCGCATCACCGGTATATCACTTGCGATTACCGGTATGCCACATGCATTGGCTTCAATAACAACACAACCAAAGGTTTCATAGGAGGAATACAGGATCAAAGCGTCCGATTGCCGCATCAATACAGAAAGCTCTTTTTGCGGAATGGCAGTATAAAAACTTATTCCGTCCTGGTCATAATTCTTAGTAAACCTGGTTAATTCGGTTTTATCCGCAGTGGTTACAACGATGAGCTCTATGTCCGAAACTTCTCTCCTTGCCCGGTTAAAAGCCTGCAGGATCCATTCAAAATTCTTAAAGTCATCGAGTGTAGAAACATGTATAAACCGCTTATACCCCACCTTCCCGGAAGAGCCGGGATTAAAAACCCTGTTGTCCACTACATTGGGTATCCGGCAAATAGTTTTGGTCGAAAATAGCTTCTGGTAGGCCTGAACCAGGTAATGAGACACCATACTTAATGACATCGCATTTTGTACAATGCGTTTATAAGGTCTTCTTAAAAAGAAAGGAAGATTCCTGTAATTCTCATCGGCTTCTTCAAGAAAACCCGTCCAGTGATCTGACAGCACATACGGCACCCTGTATTTTTTTTGCGTCCATTCAGCCAGGAACCCCGCTTTTAACCCTACATGCACGTGACTCAGGTCTATGGCTGATTCCCCGAGTTGCCCGGATATTTCCTTCTTGAATAAAGAGATGTATTTTTTATGAGAAAGGAACCTGTTTAAGGGTGACAAATAATAATCCCGGATATGATAGTAAACAATCGTTTCAGTCAACCCTGGATTAGAAAATCGTTCAGTTAAGACAGTTTTGGTGACAACTCCTTTTTCGTCTTTCATTACATATATAACATGTATATCATTATAAAGGCTTGCAGCCTCCGCATGTCGTTTGATAAAATCTCCCGAAAAAGGGCTCAGCCGGCTGGGATACCAGCTTACCAACCAGATAATCTTTTTACGACTCTTTTCTGTAGACATAAGGAGACAATTCCTTTAATATTAAAAAATCTTTCTTAAACGGAATAATTAACTGCCGCCATGACAGACGCTCTTCCCGGCGGTATTTTACCAGGAAAAAAACGGTAGTGATTATAAACGATATGGAAGTTCCGCATGCTGCTCCCATAGCTCCCAGCCGGGGTACCAATAAAAGGTTCAAAACAGCGCCCGTAAGCAAACAAAGCATTGATCCCCCAAAATTGACTTTCAATTTATTTTTTGCCGCAAAAAACGCCGCTAAGATTACGGTATTGCAAAACATTACATAACCCGGTGTAAGGATCAAAAAAGGAAGAACGGCTCCTGAATAGTTTTTTCCAAAAACGACAGGAATAAACCAATTTGCCAACACCAGTAAAACAGTCGCGGCAAACAGGTTGATGCCATTGGTTACTCTCAGAACAGCATGTAACATACGGCTTTCAAACCTCTCTTTTTCATTGGCAATTTTTACCAGGAGAGTGGTGGCTATCACTCCCGGTAGTAACCAAAAGAATTGCAGCAGCCGGCTGGCAACCGCATAGGGACCCAGCGTTTCAGGGCCTTTGAAGTAATGTATAGCCCATATATCTATCCGGTAGGCAGCAAACTGCATGAGGTTGGCAAAATAAGTGATCACTGAATAAGAAAGAAAAGAACCGGCTTTTATGTCTGTCCCCGAAGGGGTGTCATCCAGCCTGTTTCTCCTGATACTGTTCCCTATTATGATCAATACTACCGCCTGGACAAAGCCGGCAGCCACAAAGGCGATATAATAAACAGCAGTTTGCATTCCGCCGGTAAAAAAGAGCGGAACCACAAGTAAGGCCAACAACAACAGGATATTACAAAAAAGTATCAGCCCGGCAGTAGACAAAAACATCTGTTTTCCATTCAGCAGACAGATATATTTTTCATTTACAGAAGCAATAACAAAATACAGGATGCCTATAAGTCCAATCCGGAAACTGTCAGATGCCAATAACCAGTTGACTGAAAACAGTTCAAAATGAAAAAATTCTATCAAAAAGATCAGGGCTGTCTGAAAAAGGATAATCTTCCAGAGCATTCGCAATATCCTGTCGGTAGCAAACCCGGCGGCGCTATGGTAAGCAATTCCCGCCTCCGCCCCCATCGAAGACAGTAAATTAAAAAAGCCGACATTCACCAGCATGAGTGAGAAAATTCCATATCCTTCCGCTCCCATAAGCCTGCTCATCATAACAAGAATAAAAAAGGACACAACAGCGTTCGCAATCTTGTAAAATGAGTAGTTGATGACCAGGAGGCTAAAACGCATTAATTGGCTATTTAAAGTAATAAATTTAAGTTTGTTGAAACTAAAAAGCCATATTCTCAAAAATATTCCATAAAATAATCAATCGCTACACCCAAACCTTTTCTTTTCCGCATCGTGGATGGAAATATTTCAAATCCTTTCTTGTTTCAATTGATCTGTTAAATAAAGAGTATAAAAAAAAGCTGCACAACGGTTTGTTTATTTACCTGACGCCGGGCGACCATATTCAGCAACAGTTATTCTGGTATGGCTTTTATGAGAAAGAACTGGTTTTGGTTTTGGATCGTCTCATCGAAAAGAACTGTGTATTCGTTGATGTTGGGGCCAACATCGGATATCATACACTTGTATCTGCAGCGAGGGCTTCGTACGGGCATGTCTATGCCTTTGAGCCGGTTAAAAATATGTTTGAGCGTACCAACCGCAACATCGCCCTGAACCGGCTTGACAATGTAACCACATACCACCTTGCATTGGGTAATACATCAGGAAAAGAAAAAATATACGTTTCGGCAAATGACAATACCGGCATGTCGGGTTTAGCAAAAGCCGGCAATTTTAGCGGGCAAATTGAAGAAGTTTCAATAACAACACTGGACGAATGGATACAGGAAAATAGAATTGAAAAAATTGATATTCTCAAAATCGACGTTGAAGGATTTGACTATAAAGTCCTTTCCGGTTTCGAAAAGAATATTGAAAGATTTAAGCCGATTGTGATCATTGAAGTGATAGCAGCACAGCTTTTCAGGTTCGGGTCCACTCCTGCTGATATATACAACTTTTTGGAAAGCAGGGGATATAAAGCTTTTATTGCCGCTGTTCCGCTTACACTTCGCCCGGTAAAATCCGGGGCAGAAAATGATTGTGTAGTCTTTTTGCACCAGGACTACACAATTCCATCAGCGATAAAGATCTTGTAATCGCTTATTTCAATCCATCAATTATCTGTCCGAACTCTGCAGCCACCAAAGAGGCGCCGCCTACCAAACCGCCATCCACATCGGGGCGGGAGAATATATCCGCTGCATTGGCTCCTTTTACGCTTCCTCCATATAAGATAGAAATGCTGTTGGCGACCTCCTGTCCATATTGGCTCGCAAGTGTATTCCTCAAATGGGCGTGCATTTCCTGCGCCTGATCAGCCGTAGCGGTTTTACCGGTACCAATTGCCCAGATAGGTTCGTAGGCGATCACTATTTTTGTAAGCTGGTCGGCTGATAAATGAAACAGGCTTTCTTTCAGTTGCTGAGCCACATAATCATTCTGACTGCCGGCTTCCCTTATGGCAAGCGGTTCGCCGCAACAGAAGATGGGGGTAAGCCCAAATTCCAGTGCGATATTTGTTTTTTCCGCAAGCACCGCGTTAGATTCGCCAAAATACTCCCTTCGTTCGGAATGCCCGAGTACCACGTATTCCACTTCCATAGAGGCGATCATTTCCGCAGACACTTCACCGGTATAGGCACCGGATTTTTTTGTAAAACAATTTTGTGCCGCCACATAGGTATTCTTTCTTCCGGATAATTTTGCCTTTGCCAACTGCAGGTAAGGAAAAGGAACCGCTATCACTACTTTCTGATCCGCTTTCAGGGTCTCTGGTTTTTTCAGTAACTCGTCCAGCAGGGCTTCTGCCTGTTGAAAGCTAAGGTTCATTTTCCAGTTTGCTGCGGCTATTTGTTGTCTCATTATACAGTTGTTTAAATTTTTGCAAAAATAGCTTTTTAATAAAAAACAGCGGGATTATCCCTGTGAATTTGTTACAGGCTGCAACAGTGTTATTCTTCATCCGGGCCGCCGGGCAGGTTTACGGTGTTACCTCTCTGGCTGCTTCAAATAAAAGAGGTTGTCAAAACTTCGACAACCTCTTTTTCCCGGATATAACATTGTTTCTATTAATTGTAACCCGGATTTTGCGTAATAGATCCATTACTGTTATCAATTTCCTGTTGAGGGTAAGGAAGTAACCTATGCCTTTCCGGTATAAAAGCCCTGGCCGGCTTATAGGTACCTTCTGCCGGCAAGCTGTTATACACTTCAGCAGCCAATCCCCATCTTACCAGGTCAAAATGACGGTCGCCTCCTTCAAACGCAAGTTCCATTTTCCTCTCATACATCAAATCATTAAACGTAGGAGCCGCTATAGGGTCCAACCCTGCTCTTTCCCTTACAAGGTTAAAGGATGTTGCAGCAGCAGCAACGCCTGTTGTCCTGTTTGCCGGTCCGCCTCCATTCAGGTTCATAATGGCTTCGGCATGAAGCAGCAAGATATCAGCATACCGCAAAGCAGGAATATTCAGGCCGGGTGCCCATGTGGTATAGTCCAGCGCATAAGGTTGCTGAAATTTTATACATACAACCTCCGACTGGTTGTTGGGAGCCCTGAGCACATCTGTAAACCCATCATACGTTACTACATCCGCATTTCGTTTTGCAACAGTTGCTTTTTTTCTTTTATCATTCGCCTGGTACGAATCGTAAAAACTGTTGGTGGCGCTCACCAGGCGCCAGCCGGCCCCCACTTCTTCAGGATGAGCGCCGCCCCATACATCATTGGGTAAATATAAAATGCTGGTGATAGGATATTCCCCAAAACGGGCTCCCAGCACCCATAACATCTCACTTTCATTGTCATGATCAAAAGTGAACAAATCGGAATATACTGGATACAAACTGTGTTTGCCGGAACTAATTACTTTTTCTGCTGCATCTTTACAGGCCTCCCACTTTTTTTGGTATGCATATGCTTTCGCCAGCAGTCCCCAGGCAGCGCCCTGGCCCGGCCTGCCCTCTTCATGCTCAAAAGCCAGTTGGGTGGTGGCAGTAGTTAAGCTGGCTTCTATTATTTGCCAAACCTGCTCTTCTGTAGCGCGGATTAAAGCGGCTTCGGCATTTTCGGGGTCGTAAACAGGAACACCGCCATACCTTATCACTTCTGTAAAGTAAGCATATGCCAGTAGAAAATTAGCCTCTCCCAGTATCCTCTTTTTCTGGTTTTCGTCCATATCAATACCCGGCACATTATACAATACATCATTAGCCCGCTTAATTACCTGGTAATAGGATTTATAGCTGTTAAGGCTCAGGTCATTTTCAGTATTCTGAACAGCCCTGAACTCCGTCATGGCAATAAAATCAGAATAGTTATCATTCATGTAGCCGATGTCGCTGAATGCTTCCATTCCACACCATTCCTCGCCGCCCAATGCCTCTTCGTCCTGCAATGGTGTATACACCCCGCCCAACGCTGATTCTGCCTGCGTAGCCGTTTTCCAGAAGACGGCATCCGTGAACTCATGCGGTTCCTTATCCAGGAATGCTTTGGAACAGGAGCTTAAGCAAGCAAGTATCGATATATAGATGATATGCTTTTTCATAATAGGAAAATTAAAAATTAAAGTTTATGCCTAAGATATAGGCCTTTGCCTGCGGATATATCCCCCTGTCTACACCAAACATATTCGTGTTGTAATCAACATCAGCCCCAATTTCCGGGTCGAATCCGGAATATCTGGTAATCGTTATCAAATTCTGGAATGTTAGGAATACCCGCAGTTTTGATATGTTTTTTCCGACCAGATCGCTATTCAGGGTATAACCAAGTGTCAGATATTTCATACGGACAAAGCTTCCGTCCTCTATATAAAAAGTACTGTATGCCCGGTTATTATTCAGGTCCCTGACCGATACCCGCGGGATATCCGCATTTGTATTCTGCGGTGTCCAGCGGTTCAGGATATCCACACCATTGTTGTAGCCAGTACCCTGCATCAGTTTACCCCCCAGGGTCAGTCCGTTAAATATCTTATTACCCTGGCTGCCGCTCCACATCATATTTAAGTCAAAGCCTCCATAATTGACCGAAGTATTTAACGAATAGGTAAACTGCGGAAAACTATTCCCGGCATTGATCCTGTCCTCCGCGCTTATTACGCCATCTCCATTGGTATCCTGGAACCTCAAATCACCGGGCACAGCATTGGGCTGAATTTTGTTACCGTCCTTATCTACATAGCCGTCAATCTCGCTTTGTGTCTGAAAAATACCAAGTGATTTCAGCACATAGAAATGCCCCAGCGCTTCACCTGCTGCCATCCTGCCCACTAATGTATTCTTATAGTCTGAAGTAAATATTTCCCGCGCACCGGTTACTCCCAGTGTTTCCAGTTTGTTTTTAACTGTAGCAACGTTGGCGGTTATTTCATAACCCAGTTTACGGGTACCTGCATCCCTGAATGTAGCGCTTATTTCAAACCCCTTGTTAGACACCGCACCCGCATTGCGGAAAGGCGCTTCCCCCACACCATATGATGATACCAATGGCACACGAACCAAGATATCCGTAGTCTTTTTATCAAAATAATCCGCACTCAGCAAAAGCCGGTTACGCATGAAGCCAATGTCTATACCGATATCGGTTTGCGTGGTAACCTCCCATTTAATGGTAGTATTTGCCATACGGTTTTGGGCAACCGAGGTAAATGCTTCTCCACCGAGTGTAGGCGTTCCTACACTGCTGACCGTACTGTAAAACTGGTAGTTGGGTATCTTATCATTTCCCAGTTGTCCCCAGCTTGCCCTGATCTTAAGATCGGATACCACATCAGTGACCGGTTTGAAGAAATTCTCTTTTGAAATTCTCCATCCGCCGGAGACAGACGGGAAAGTTCCCCAACGGTACGCCGGTGCGAATCTCGATGAACCGTCCCTTCGTATATTGGCAGCCAGAAGATATCTGTCACCAAATGCATAGCTGATTCTTCCGAAATATCCTACCAGGGATTGATCCTCGGCACTACCCGAAGGGCGATCGGGAAAATTATTAGCATTGCTCAGGTAACGCAGGGCGGGATCCTGGTTGCTGAAATTTCTGCCGCTTCCGGTGTTTGTCCAATCATTGTAACCCGCCTCTGATGACATCCCGGCCAACGCCGTAACATGGTGGTCGCCAAAACTTTTATCAAAAGTTATGGTATTGTTCCATATCCACGAGTTACCTGTAGCAAAACTTTCAGATAGTGAATTTTCGGTGAGTCCCCTGCCTCCGCCCCTTGCGATGGCGGTAAAGTTCTTGTTCTTATTGTAACTAACGTTGTATGCAAAATCCGTTTTCAGAGCGAACATATCCATGAATTTGTATTCCAAGTACACATTGCCCCCCAACCGGATCGACCTGTTCCTGTTATCCCTGCTGTTCAATGACGCTACGGGATTGGGAAAGTCGCCGGATGGCGTGCCATAAATCTCATTCTCCCTGTCTACATAAACCGGGATATTTCTCATATTGAAAAATGCAGAACTCAACACCCCATCATAGGCCGCACGAAAGGTTCCGGCTTTCTGATCGTTTACTACGGCAGCAATATTCTCACCTAATGTGAGATTTTTAAACAATTCATGCTGGCTGTTGAACCTGATATTATACCGTTTGGCATTCGTGCCCATCACAATTCCGTTGTTGTCCAAGTATCCCAGGCTAAACGAATAGTTAGACCGGCTGCTGCCCCCTCTTATTGCCAAATCATGACTGGCTATATAAGCGGGTTTTAGCACTTCTCTAAACCAATCTGTTCTTGTAACCGCATTATCGGGGTTGTTGTAGTAATCCCAAATCTGATCAGATGCAGGCGTACCATCATTGGTCAATGCTTCTTTATGAATAATATTTCTTTGCTCCGCATTGAGAGCCTCAGGCATACGCCATGCCTGCTGTATTCCGTGGCTGGTGTTGTATGATATGCTGGTCTTCTGATCCCGTTTGCCTTTTTTGGTTGTAACGATTACCACACCGTTCGCGCCACGCGAACCATATATCGCCGCAGAGGCTGCGTCTTTCAGCACTGAAATGCTCTCAATATCTGCAGGATTCAGGCTATTGATATCACCTGAGATAATACCATCAACTACATACAACGGGCTGTTATTATTGATAGAGCCCGAACCTCTTACTCTTATCTCCACTCCTTCACCCGGCGCGCCGGAATTTTGAATGACCGTTACTCCCGCCGCACGTCCCTGCAATGCATGGGGGACCGACTGATTAACTCCCTGGTTTACATCAGCAGCACTTATAACAGATATTGCACCGGTAACATCCACCTTTTTTTGGGTACCATAGCCGATCACTATAATTTCCTCTGCGGTATCGTCTTTTGTGGTGAGTACAACATTTACAGGGTCATTACCGGTTACAGTAATTTCCTTTGTTTCAAACCCCACTGAAGATATTACCAATGTTACTTTGTTTTGCGAGACTTGTAGCTTAAAATTCCCGGAAGCATCGGAACTCGTACCGGTATTGGTACCCTTTACTATAATAGAAGCCCCTGATACCGGCTCTCCCCTGTCATTCACAACTTTCCCCGATATGTCTATATCCGCAACTTTTGCAGGATGGTCAGGCACTAACAGTTTTTTCCGGATAATAATGATATTGTCATCGATTACATACTCGAGCATTTCGGGTAGCAGGTATTTATCGAGTACCTCTTTTACACTTGCCCCGCTGACGTTAACAGAAACCTTTTGTTTAGAAGCAAGTAGCTCGTCAGGATACAAAAACTGGTATTTTGTTTGTTTTTGTATCTGTTCAAAGATCTTAACGAGAGGTGCTTTTTTTAAAGAAATATTGACTCCCTGGGCATAAGCTTTTCCGTTTACCTTCATGGAAATGAAAATGAGCAGAAAGATTATGAACTTCAATACTCGTATTGTCCGGGCGAACTTATCTAATGTTACGCGGAAGACAGCACGCGGTACAAGCAGCTTCATGATTTGTTAGTTTTGTTTTATAATTATTGTTGTATAACTACTGATTAACTTTCATACCCGGTACTACGACAATGGTCCTTCCCTCAATCTCAAAATGGACCTCATTTGTCAGCTCAAGTTTCCTGAGCAGTTCCCGGACATTAGCATACCTGTTTAACTGCCCGGAAAAGTGCAAAGGCACATCCCCTTCAAACTTCACATTCACATCATACCAACGCTCTATCTGCCGCATAATGCTCCTCATATCAGCACCTGTAAACGAGAACCGGCCATTTTTCCAGGCTATCGCTTCTTCAACATCCGCATCCCTGATCAAAGTCATATCGCCGGCTGCATTCAGTTTCACCTGGTTACCCGGCTTCAGCAACTGCGAAGCACGGTCACTTTGAACCAGGAGAGACCCTTCCAGCAATGTGGTATTGATACCTGGTTCATTATCGTAAGCCATCACATTAAAGTGAGTGCCCAATACCAATATCCTGTTATTATTTACCCGGACAATAAAAGGCTGTTTCGGACGGTAGCTTACCTCGAAATAAGCTTCGCCGGTAATAGAAACTTCTCTGACACTGTCAATAAAAGATGTAGGAAAATGGATAGATGAAGACGCATTCAGCCATACTTTTGTTCCGTCAGACAGGTCAATAGCATACTGTCCTCCTCTTGGGGTAGCTATAGTATTATATAAAGGTTGTACGACTCCATTTGCTACTTCTCCTGCGGAATAAAGCAATTTGCCGCCATCCATCTTAATTACCCTGGTATTTCCCTGTTGAGCCAGCGATCCACTGTCTGTGCTGTCTAAAATAATTACTGTACCATCTCCCAGGGTAAGGATCGCCCTATTGCTACCGGGTACTATTTCATCTCCTGTTTTAGTCTGCGCGGTTTCAGGTAACGAATTTTCTCGTTTGCTTTTCGGTGAGAACAGGTAAAACAGGATGGCAGAAATACTGACAATCAATACCACCGCGGCCGCTATACGCTGCACATACAACAATTTTCTCTGCCGTAATTTTCTTTTTTCAAGAAGAATATAATCATCGAGCCGACTCTTTATCCGTTTGCTGATATCTGCTTCATCGGCAAGCTGCATAGCTTCTTCGGGAGAGAAATTATAGTACCATTCATCAAGAATTTCCCTTTCTTCATTGGTGATGGTACCATCAAGGCTTTTCCCAATTAAATCCTGTATATGGGGTGGAATTGCTTTCATTTCAGATAACCAGTGCCACAAGCGAACCGTTACACCTATCCGATTTGAAAAAAAATATCAGCAAAAAAGCTGCAACAGTCTTTTTAAAGAGAACCGCAGGCGGTGAAGCGCTTTATTGAGTTGATTTTCAACAGTTTTTAGGGTTATGTTCATCTCCATCGCTATTTCCCTGTTGGTCAGTCCTTTTTCCCTGTATTTAAAAATCTCCCTGCATCTTTCCGGCAAAGTGTCTACTTCCCTGGCCACAAACTCAAGCAGACGTTTATTATGGAACGTGTTTTCCAGATCAAAAGGAGTGGCGGTATCAGCATTCGATTCAATGTATTGCCGTTCACTCAAATTCTTCCTGATAGCTCTGAATACCAGGTAGCGGGTAGAAGATGCGAGATAATGCTGAAGTGAACGGACCTGCAGGGAACGGCGATTTTTCCAGAGACTCGCCAATACATCGTGTACAATATCTTCTGCAGCATAAGAGCTTTTAAGATGTGATGAAGCAATCACAAATAATAATTTCCAATACCGGCGGTATACTTCATTAAAGGCATATTCATTATCCTCTTTGAAAAGACAAAGCAGTTCGTCGTCGGTATATAACTGATAGTCCCTCATCAGTTTTAGTTATTCAACTGAAATCAAAACTAAAGATTTCGATTTATTAAATCCCTGTTTAATATTATCTTAACAAGAAGTTGTACTAAAGCTTATAGCAAATAACATTACTCAAGATCATTAAAGATGCGTTTTTTATAGCCTTCTGAAATTTCAAACGTTTGCAATTTTAGTGTAACCCGGAAAGCCACCGTCTAAGACGGTGGTAATGTACTCTTGGCTCTGCCTTTAGCATTACTTCGCTGGTTTTGCAGCGAGAGTCCTGTGCGAAATGACCCCGTGGATCCTGGCTATACAATCCTCCTTCTTTGAGGGTGGTTGTTGAATTTTTCGCCATCTTGCCCAATCTTCCATCTCAATCCCGTCCGGTCTCTCAAAATCAGTGATGTTTTTTGTAACCAAGGTCAGGATGCTTTAATTTCATCTTTTACTTTTTTTAAGAACAAATAAATAATGTACTTCTTTCTGCTCCACAGTTGAGTTTATTATAAAAAATCAATTATATTAAGATTTGTTTTTTTGTAATTTTGGTATTATGGCGAAAAAGAATAGTAATGGCACCCCGGTTTATCTCACCAAACGCAGGCTTGTAAGCGCTGCCCGTTTGGGTGTTAAACGTGCGGCTGCAGAAACTATGGAGGTGGCAGGATATAACGTGGTGGCAAAAGGAGGCTGGGTGGTGAAGCAATTTGCTGATGGAAGTACCGAGAGGATTTCCCGTATTCCTGTAGCCAAAAGCGCTGTTAAAAAAGGCCCTATTGTCCTCGACTAAAGCTCAAAATGCCCCGCAGCGCTACGCCTTCGTGTATTTGCCGGTCCCAACGGCTCAGGAAAGAGTACGGTTATAGAAAATATCAGGAATTATAAGGTTGATGGGGTATCCCTGGACTTTGGATATTAATCAATGCAGATGATATAGTTGTCCTGCTCAAAAGCAGGGGATTGAATTTTGACAAATATGATATTACAGCCACGACAAAAGAATTTGTTGAAACGGCTTTACAATCGGGACTTATTAACGCGAGCTACCCGGAAGATGTATTTCGCATCAGCTTTTCCATCAGGGTAAATACTATCAGGCTGAAGGATAAACGGCAGGATGAACGGCTGACGCAGGTGATTGCCGACTATTTGCGGAAAAAGATGCTGACAGACAAAAAGAGATTCTCGTTTGAAACCGTTTTTCCCATCCTTCCAAGCTGCACATTATGCGTCAGGCATCGGATATAAGGCATACCTGTATTTTGTTTCTACAGAATCTGCGGAAATCAACAAATTCCGTGTATCAGCCCGTAAAAAAAGAGAGGGCATGATGTGCCTGCCGATAAAATCGAAAGCAGGTATTACCGCTCTCTCGATCTTTTATACGAAGCCGAACAGCTTTCCTACCGGGCGTTCTTTTTTGATAACTCTGTAGATGCCGCCGAGCTTAAAATGTTTGCCCATTTTAAAGTGGTAGAGGGTAAGAAAGAATAGGATGCTATCTATGAGGATGATGTGTCTCATTGGTTGAGAACATACTATAAAATACCTGCTGCAAAAACGAAGCTACATAAACCTAAAAGCTAACGATCAGCGTAGGGCTATGGCGGCAAAGGGGTGGCTGTTTTCCTTGCCTTTACGCTCCCTATTATTCACAGGATCAGGTTTCCAAAAACCTTATAGGTCTCTCCCTGATTTTCAGCAGCTAACAGCGGCGCATGAGCATACTATTAAAATTTATTACTTTTAGGCTCTTACTGCCGATTAATACCTGTAAAGCAGATGAAGACCTCGTTGGAGTATTTAAGAAAAGGCAAGATCACCTGAAACAAACAATGTTATATGAAAAGCAATAAAAAGAAATTACCGGTATCTCAGGCTGAAGAACTGATCGGTATATTGAAAGCCCGTTTTGAAAAAAATAAAACCCGGCATAAAGGTATAGACTGGGCCAGAGTAGAGGCAAAGTTACAATCGAACCCCGGCAAACTCTGGTCGTTGAATGAAATGGAAATAACCGGCGGTGAACCGGATGTTGTCGGGGAAAATAAGAAGGCGGGCGAATACATTTTTTATGATTGTTCCGCGGAAACCCCCAAAGGGAGGAGAAGTATTTGTTATGATCCTGAAGCGCTGGCCTCCAGAAAGGAGCATAAACCCGGGAATAGCGCCCTGGGAATGGCTGAAGATATGGGCATTGAACTGCTTACAGAAGAAGAATATCATCAGTTGCAGTTGCTGGGCGAGTTTGATACCAAAACTTCAAGCTGGCTGGCAACACCGGCTGCTGTCAGGGATCTTGGCGGCGCTATTTTCGGCGACCGCCGCTTTGGCAGGGTTTTTATATATCATAATGGTGCAGAGTCTTACTATGGTGTCCGGGGTTTTCGCGGCTCACTGAAGGTTTGAGTCAAAACCCTAAACATTCCCAAAAGCTGCTCAACCTGTTAGTTTTTCATTCAAATTTATCACCATGCAGTTCGGAAAAGTAGCCAATCCGGGGATTATCGATTTTTCTTTACCAAAAGACGCTCCGGAGACGTTGGCTTTATTGAAAGCGCACAAAAACGATCAACCATTTGAAGTTTTTGTAGGCTGCGCCAAATGGAACCGTGGCGATTTGAAAGGGTTTTATCCGCGAGGTACTAAGGATGAACTGCGTTATTATTCCACGCAATTCAACAGCATTGAACTGAATGCCACTTTCTATAAAATGCCGGACCTTGAACAGGTAGAAACCTGGAAAAACAAAACGCCGGCAGGCTTTAAATTCTTTCCCAAGGTCACCGATCTGATAACCCACTATCGCCGCCTTATTAATGTTCAGGAGCCTATCGAGACTTTCTGTAACGCGGTAAGCGGCTTTGAAGAAAAGCTCGGCATGGTCTTCCTGCAGTTGCAGGACAATTTTGCTCCCAAAGATCTTGATCGGCTGAAAATGGTGCTGGAAAACTTTCCCAAAGGCATTCCCCTGGCAGTGGAAGTACGCAACGAAAAATGGTTCAGCGATAAAAACGTACACAGGACCTATACCGGACTTCTCGAAAAACTGGGTATCGCGAACATTATTGTAGATACAGCGGGCAGAAGGGATATGCTGCATATGCGGCTTACCAGCCCGGAAGCCTTTATACGGTATGTAGGCGCCAACCATTCCTCAGACATCAACCGCCTGGACGACTGGATCACCCGAATAACAAAATGGCGTAAAGCAGGGCTGCAGAAATTATATTTCTTCGTACACCAGAACGTAGAAAAAGAATCTCCCCTGCTGGCAACACATTTTATAAAAGAGCTGAACCGGGTATTTAAACTTCAATTGAAGGTTCCTAGTAAGCCGGGCGGACAATCGTTGTTTGAATAGCAGCTATAATATTTTTATCCGCACCTTCCGAAAATACACTTCCATATCCATATCTCCATGTAATTGCAATGCAATATGACCACGGGTTCTACCGGGATCATTGGTGAGCTGGGCTGATTGAATATCATTCACCCACACGGTGATGTCCTTACCCACTGCCCTCACCTTCATCCTGTTCCAGTCTCCGGGTTTATACCAGGTTTTTACGTCTTCTGCTGAGGGTTGCACCACCCAGGCTCTTCCACCGGTTTCGTATAAGCCGCCTGCGTCTTTCTCCGGGTCAATTTCTGCCTGGAATCCATATACACCCACCGCATTATCTACTTCTTCGCAACGAAAGTAAAGCCCGCTGTTTCCTTTTACCGCTTTATACTCAATTTCTATTTCAAAATCACCGTACGCTTCGTCCGACACCAGTAACCCATGGCGTTTTTCTGATGCCGGGCTGGTACCCGCTATCGCACCATTTTCCACCTTCCATTCACCACCCGGAATGATGTGCCAGCCATCCAGGCTTTTTCCATTGAACAGGGAAGTCCGGTTTTCTGTCGGGCTGCTGCAGGAAGAAAGTATCAGGATGATACAGGCGACCCAACAGGTATATCTTGTTTGCATAACCATCATCGATTTATACTGGTAAATATATCAAACAGTTGGCAAATAAATACATCATATCCGAATGCAGAAACAGTATATTTGCAGTTTAGGGCTTACAAAAAAACACTGTTGCTACAAAATCTCTTCAATATTGCTGAATTTACCCGGAGGAATATTTTTCTTACCGGCAAAGCCGGGACAGGCAAAACAACCTTTCTTAATGATTTTACTAAAAAGACGAACAAAAAATACATCATTGTAGCGCCTACCGGTATTGCCGCTATCAATGCCGGAGGTGTTACTATTCATTCGATGTTCGGTCTGCCACTGACCACTTTTGTGCCAACCACGGAATATGTAGACCTCAATGAATGTATTAATATACCGCAACTTCTTCCGCATTTTAAATACCGGAAAGATAAGCTGAAGCTATTGCGCACACTGGAGATACTGATCATAGATGAAGTCTCTATGCTGCGGGCCGACCTACTCGATATGATTGACTGGGCATTAAAATCCGCCAGGCGTTCTACACAGCCCTTTGGCGGTGTTCAACTCTTGCTGGTGGGCGACCTCTACCAATTGCCCCCGGTGGTGAAACCGGAGTCGGAAAGAATTTTAGGGGACTACTACAATGCTCCCTATTTTTTCGAATCAAAGGCATTGACTGCTACGGATTATATAACCGTTGAGCTTACTACGGTATACCGCCAGTCAGACGCGGCTTTCATTTCTATTTTAAACGCCATCCGGAACGGGGAAATAAACGATATAGACTTTGACGCGCTCAACCACCGTTACGATCCGGGTTTTGAACCCCGGGACTCCTATGTGTACCTGGTGACCCATAACTACCTGGCGGACGCCATCAATTCCAGGAAGCTGGAAGCGTTGCCGGGGAAAAAGAGTATGTTCCGCGCAATTATAACCGGCGATTTTAAAGAACACCTCTACCCCAATGACCCGGAATTACTGCTGAAACCGCAGGCACAGGTCATGTTTATCAGGAATGACGCGTCTGAAGAAAAGCGGTATTATAACGGGTTGCTGGCAACCATCACCCGGATAGGCGAAGACAGTATTACCGTTATCACCGATACCACACAAAAAGAAATTACCGTGGAAAGGGAATTATGGGAAAACAAACGATATCACCTGGATGAAAACAGGGAAATAAAGATGGAGGTGGCTGGCAGCTATGAGCAGTTCCCATTTCGTTTGGCCTGGGCAGTAACAATACACAAAAGCCAGGGACTTACATTTGACAAAGTGATCATTGATGCCGGCAAGTCGTTTACCAGCGGGCAGGTGTACGTGGCACTCAGCCGTTGCCGCACACTGGAAGGTATTATACTCAAATCACCCATACAGGCCGGAAACATTCTGAGGGATAACCGGATTAACGAGTTTCATCAGAAGACCAATGTGGCTGAAATTATCGGGGATATCTATGAGCGGGAAAAAAATGATTTCGCCATCAGCAAGCTTCTCCAAAACATCAACCCGGCTTCTCTCACCGCTGGTTTGGAAGACTGGATAAAAGAAGGGGCAAAAAGTTCCCTGATAAACAAAGAAAAGTTTTCAACGCTTTCAGACCAAATTGGTATCGCTTCAACAGAGCTTGAACAGACCTTTGCGAAATTTGAGCGGTTCGTAAATATGCAGGTCCGCGAACCGGGCTCCTGGACCCTGATAGAAAATAAAAGCGCAGGGGCTGTACAGTATTTCCTGGAACAGGTGCAAAGCCGGATGTATCAGCCATTGTTTGAATTTTACAGCACTACTAAAAGCGCAAAGGGACTGAAGGGGTATAATACCGTATTGAGGGCTTTTCTCGAAGACATTAAGGAATACCTCGTGAATATTCAAAGCCTGCATTTACTGGATAAAAAGCTCTATACGGGTCAAAAGGAGATCCCCCGTGCGGAAGAAGTTTCAAAACAACCTTCACACCTGCTGAGCTGGCAGCTTTTGGAGGAGGGAAAAACACCGGATCAGATCGCTGCGGAAAGAAACCTTACAGTAGGTACAGTGTATGGTCATTTTGCTAAGGTAGCCACCACCGGGAAGCTGGATATCAGCAAACTATTTCCGGAAAACCGGATCATGCGTTTTCTACAAAAGCTTGAAACTTCAAAATGGAACTCCCTGGGGGAAGTTAAATCCGCTCTTCCGGATTTTGAATTTCACGAATTAAGGGTGCTTCTGAACCATTATGCAACCACATCAAAAGATCCCGCTTAATCCGGTCTGATATTTCTTCTGCAAAGAAACGCAGGTTTTATAACAACGGTTTGTCAGTAGTATATCGACAGTTATTGACGGGTGGAAATATAGTTATAGTCTTTCAGCAGTGTTTCCAGGAAATCATAAGGAGACATATCATTCTGGATAGCCAGCGCATTTTTTACCTTGTCCGATGCGTTGGCCACCATATTGTAATTGCCGGTCTTTATAGCAGTATCCAGTATGGTTTTCATGGTATTGATATCCCTGTCGCTCAGCTTCATTACCTGGGGAAATACCGGGACATAGTTGTCGCTCATCTCCATAAATATCGTATCGTCCAGGCTGCTTTTGGTGTTCAGCTTTATCAACATGGTGCCGGCCGCCAGGTCTCCCATCCGCTTAGATGCTTTATTGAATGCGATAAGCACCAGGTCTGCGATAAACAACATGGTTGTAATACTCAGCACGCTCAGGATATTGCTGAAGCTGAATAAAATGGAGAGTATTATAAAAGGTATGGAAAGATCGGAAGCCCGCAACAACCATCGTATCATGGCCTGCGGAGGCGAAATTTTACCCCCGTTGTCATTTACCACCCTTATTCCCATGAGTTTTTTTCCAATGCTCTGACCGTTCCAGAATATCTCGCATACCAAATGATAAAGAAATACGGGGAGGATCAGGAGAAGTTCTACGGCCCACATATCATACCCTGTGGCGATATCCCAGCTATTCCTGCCTGAGGCCAGCTTAAGATAGATATTTATAGCTATTATGATATAAAAAACCTGTATGATAAAATCGATGATCCAAGCAAACATCCTGGACGGAAACGGCGCGACCTCAAACTCAATGTCTATGTTAAATGTGGTTGGTATGCTAATTTTACCCATTATTGCACAATAATAATTTTTTTAACTGGTTCTATAACGTTGTTATAACATATATTTATATCCGATTAAATTTTTTTGCTTGAGAGAAGCACTATTTATTAAGAAAAATAAAGATGAATGGTTGAAAGCCCAGCTTATGCCGGCTGATGACCCCGATGAAATGGCAGTAGAATTTACCCGGCTCGTGGATGATCTCTCCTACGCCAAGACCTTTTATCCCCAAAGCAAGGTTACCCGTTATCTCAATGCCCAGGCATCCAAAACCTATATGAGCATCTACCAGAACCGGAAGGAAGAACGCAACCGCATTGCTGAGTTCTGGAAGAAAAGAGTGCCGCTTACTGTAAGGAGACATCATAGTGTGCTGTTGTTATGCGCGGCTTTATTTATTACTTTTTTTATTGTAGGGTTTTATTCTTCCAAATACGATGAGAGCTTTGTAAGAGAAATGCTCGGCAATAACTATGTAAACATGACGGAGGAGAATATTGAAAAAGGACAGCCTTTTGGCGTATATGCCGCGGGAAGTTCTCTGCTGATGTGGCTGGGCATCATGATTAATAACCTGACGGTGGCATTCGGTTATTTTCTGAAAGGTTTGTTTTTTTGTTTTCCGGTATTGTTTTCCCTGGTAAACGAAGCCATCCGGCTGGGGGCTTTTGAACAGATGTTTTTTGCAAAAGGACTGGGGCTTCAATCTGTATTAACGGTTTTTATCCACGGCACGCTTGAAATATCCGCTATTGTTATTGCCGCTGCTGCCGGCGTGGTAATAGGAAAGGGCTGGATGTTTCCCGGAACTTCCAAAAGACTGGATGCCTTTATGCGCGGCGCTAAAGACGGCGTGATCATACTGGCAAGCCTTATACCCGTTTTTGTGATTGCCGCTTTCTTTGAAGGATTCATTACCCGGCACTATACGATGCCAATGTTCCTCAGCGGATTTATCCTGGCGGCGTCTGCCGCTTATATTGTCTGGTATTATATTATATACCCCATACAGGTAGGTAAGCGTGTGCGGGAAAAAACATCAACCGCGGAAAGTGTCTAAGTTTCTTTTACATACATTCCTTATCATTTTACTGCAGTTGCTTTTTTTCTATGGAAAGGCCCAGGATGAAACTATTGATCAACCTGCTATAGTGGACTCCACATTGCCGGTGGACCCGATAGACGAAGATATATCGGACGATGATTACGACTATGATGATTACTACGACAAAACCCTGTATTTTACCGGCAAAGAAGACAGTACGGCGTTGTATGATTCCACCGCTGTCGACTGGAGAAATGTGCCGGACAGCATGGCGCAAAAGCTGAAACAAGATGATGCTTTCTGGTATGTAGATAAAGACCTGCAGAAAAAAAAGGCAGTGGAAAAAAGAAAAAAGCAATCCTGGTGGCAAAGCATACTGGAAGCCCTGTTCAACTTCTTAAGTAACCCGGCAGTAAGAACAGTCCTGTTTTACGGAATTATCCTGTTATTTGCGTTAGCGGTGATATGGTTCCTGGTAAACAACAATATGAATGTTTTCGGGAAAACAAAAGGCAGGATCACGGGGAAGGGAAATATTGTTTCGGAAGGCGGAGACATTTTAGACAGCGACCTGGAAGGAGCGCTCATCAATGCAGAACAGGAAAGAGACTACCGGCTTGCAGTCCGGCTCCGGTACCTGATCCTGCTGAGAAAGCTTTCCGAAAACCAATGGATACAATACAGGGACGACGCCACCAACCTGGAATACCTGACACAATTGTACGGGAAACCCTGTTACCAGCAATTTTTTGCTGTCACCCGGCATTACGAGTATGTGTGGTACGGCGAGGCTGAAGTCAGTGCTGATATATACGGGAAACTGGTCGCCGGTTTTGAAACATTAAATCAAACAATTTCTACCCACTGATTTGAAAAAAGTATTACCATATATCGCCGGTGCGCTGCTGCTGCTTTTGCTGCTGGCGCTGCTGTTCGGAGACCGGAAGGATAAATTTGATCACAGGATAACGCTGAACAAAAAGGACAAAATACCTTACGGGACTTATGTCGCTTATAACAACCTGCAGCATCTCTTTCCGGAAGCAGATATCAGGGTCAATAAAAAAGAACCCGGTTACTGGGACTATGAAGTAATGGATTACGACACCACCAGGCAGGTACTGATGATCGTTACCCGGAACTTCAATGCCTTTTCTTCCGAACTTACCGAGTTATTCAATTTTGTCAGCAAGGGAAACGATGTGTTTATCTCGGCCTATAATTTCAGCTATGAGGCTTCTGATTTCTTTCACATCAAAACTTATTCAACTGATATCGGGTTGCCGTTGTACGATTTTTCCTCCGTATACGACACGCTTGAACTCAGCCTTGCGGATGTGCCGTTCAGCAGCGGCAAAAATAACTTTAAATATCCCGGGCGCCGGTACAACTCCTATTTTACTTCCTTTGATACGTCCATGAGTTATGTGCTGGGCAGAGGCGCCGACAATAAGGTAAACTGCATTAAACTGAGAGCGGGAGCCGGTTATTTCATTCTTCATGGGGCGCCGCTGGCTTTCAGCAACTATTTTTTGCTGCACAAGGAAAATATGGATTATTACAACCAGTTGCTTTCCGTATTAAACCCGGAAGCAAGAGCGGTGGTATGGGATGAATATTATTTACATAAAACAACTTCCTATAGTGCACCCTCCCCTTCTCCTTTAAGGGTATTGCTCAGTCAGCCTGCCTTTAAAATGGCGTTGTACATAGCGCTGGCCGGTGTGCTGGTATATATGCTGTTGGGACTTAAAAGGAACCAGCGGATATTTCCGGCCATTAAACCACCTGCCAACGATTCGCTGGACTTTGTTAAAACTGTCGGCAGGTTGTATTATCAAAAAGGAGACAACCGGAACATTGCCCAGAAAATGACCCATTTTTTTGTGGAACATGTTCATAACCGTTACCACCTTACATCAGGCGACCTGGACGAGGATTTTGTTGAAAGGTTATCACAGCGATCGGGGAGTCCCAGGGAAAATGTGCAATTAATTGTAGACTATATTATATTCATCAGGGAAGGAAATACCCTTACAAACCAGCAGGTAGGCGAGTTTTATAACCTGCTGGATAGCTATTATAAAACAACATAAATTCAATAGAATGGAAGAAAATCTGTTTCAAAACCGCGTCGACCTTTCGGCCCTGAATGAAGCCGTGATGAAAATGAGAACCGAGATCAGCAAGGTGATCGTAGGGCAGGATGATATGGTTAAACTGATCATTACTGCCCTTTTGTCTGACGGACATGTGCTGATAGAAGGGGTACCGGGAGTGGCAAAAACACTCACTGCCCGCCTGGTGGCCCGCTGCATTGACCTGCAGTTCTCGCGGGTGCAGTTCACGCCGGACCTGATGCCTTCCGATGTATTGGGAACTTCTGTTTTTAACCCCAGGGAAGGCGCTTTTCAATTCAAGCGGGGACCTATTTTCGGTAATATCGTACTGGTAGACGAAATCAACCGCGCCCCGGCTAAAACCCAGGCAGCGCTTTTTGAAGTAATGGAGGAAAAACAGGTTACCGTAGACGGGCAATCGCACCTGATGCAGCGCCCTTTTATGGTGCTCGCTACCCAAAACCCGGTGGAGCAGGAAGGAACTTATCGTCTGCCGGAAGCACAGCTCGACCGTTTTCTTTTTAAGATACTCGTGCCCTATCCTACCGAGGAGCAGGAAGTAGCCATTCTCAACCGTTTTCACCAGGCAACCGGCGAAGAAGTAACAGCCAGCCTGGAAAGCGTGCTTACTGCCACGCAAATTGACGAGTTGCGCAGGCTGGTGCGGCAGGTGATAGTAGAAGAAAAGTTGCTGCAGTTCATCGCACAGATCGTAACCGCCACCCGTAATAATAAATCAATATACCTGGGAGCCTCTCCAAGGGCTTCGCTGGCAATTATGATTTCAGCCAAAGCGCTGGCGGCTATACATGGACGTGATTTCGTAACCCCGGAAGATATCATTGAAATGGCCACACCGGTATTGAGACACCGCATCATCCTTACACCGGAAAAAGAAATGGAAGGCGGCACCGAAGACGCGGTTATCAAAGAGATCATCCATTCATTAGAAATACCCCGCTGACAGTGAACCCTGTAGTAGCATTTTATAAATCGTATAAATTAACCTCCAGAACCTATTGGATACTGGGCGGTATAGTGTTGTTGTTTGTCCTTTCCTTTTTTATTCCCCCTTTGTATGGGATCGGCATTCTGCTGTTACTGGTGCTCTGTGCTGCCGTAGTGATAGATACGCTTGTACTTTACTCACCCAAAAATACGGTGACGGCAAAGAGGTTTACAGCCGAAAGATTCAGCAATGGAAATATCAACCCCGTAACAATTGATATCATAAACAACTACCCCTTCGTGATCAGATGCAGCATCATAGATGAACTGCCCTTTCAGTTCCAAAGATCAGGCTGGACGCAAAGTTTATCCATGAAAGGGAACAGCCAGGTACGGCTTGGGTATAAACTTAAACCGCTGCAAAGAGGAGAATACAGGTTTGGAAAAATAAACATTTTTGTTACCAGTCCTATGCAACTGGCGCAGCGGCGGTTTGCGGAGCCTCAGGAGCAGGTAGTGCCGGTGTATCCTTCCTTTCAACAACTGAAAAAATACCAGTTGCTTGCCGTGTCGAACAAGCTTAATGAAACCGGTGCCCGGCGGTTGAGAAAACTTGGCAGCAGTATGGAGTTTGAACAGATAAAAGAATATGTTACCGGGGATGATTACCGCAATATCAACTGGAAAGCAACCGCTCGCAAGGGAGACCTGATGGTAAATACCTTTACCGATGAAAAAAGCCAGCATGTATATTGCGTCATCGATAAAGGACGCAATATGAAAATGCCCTTCGAGGGCATAACCCTGCTCGACTATGCCATTAACGCTTCGCTGGTGCTGGCCAATGTAACACTGCTGAAAAACGACAAGGCGGGACTGATCACCTTCTCCCATAAACCGGAAACCTTTTTACCTGCTGACAGAAAGGAAATGCAAATGGAATTGATTCTCCAGAATTTATATCGTCAGCAGACTGATTTTACCGAACCGGACTTTGAAGCCCTGTATATGCAGATCCGCGGCCGCATAAAAAGCAGGTCGCTGCTGGTGCTGTTTACCAATTTTGAGTCCATGCAGGGGTTTCAGCGCCAACTTCCCTACCTGAAACAAATTGCCAAACACCACCTCCTGATAGTCGTGTTTTTTGAGAATACAGAGCTCCGGCAATTACAGGATAAGCCCGCAGAAGACCTCGAAGAGATCTACATCAAAACTATTGCAGACAAATACGCTTTTGAAAAGAGGCTTATAGTAAGAGCGCTTCGTCTGCAGGGTATTATTGCCCTGCTCACCCCACCGCAACAGGTAACGATCAACGCTATCAATAAATACCTGGAGTTAAAAACGAGACAGGCGATATAGAAATGGTTGCAGGATGCAAAGCCTGCTCTTAGGGGTTCCGAACTCTGGTTAGCGGGTTGCGAAAGGGCAGCGGGCAAAAAAGAGTTCGGAACCCTTCATTTCGCGCGGTTCGTTGACAACACCGACTGCAGCAAATCAGTATTACTTTTTCAGTTCCTCAACCTTACGTTGAACGGCAGTATCATTATAATGTTCCAGGTAGATAGTGTAGTATTTTAAAGCGCTGTCTTTTTGATTCATTGTTTCAAATAATTGCCCAAGATTGTAACTGAAAGAGTGGTTATATGAATATATTTCTCTATAGTCCATGAGGGCTTCATCTTCCCGTCCCATAGTAATAAACAAAGTTGCTCTTTTACCAAGCGCTTTTGAATAAGGCTCTTTAGCAATAGAATAATCATATTCGAGGAGTGCGGAATCATATTGTTGTCGCGCTTCAAATACCTGTCCTTTCAATGTGTGATAATGAGCGCTTCTATAATTTTTAGTAAGTAAATGATTAATTATACTATCAGCACTATCCAGTTGCCCGGAAGCAATAAGATATTCCAGGTCATCGAAAAATTTTTGGTTGGCAGCCATTTGCTTGTTTAAAGAATCAAACCGGGGTTCTAGTTCCTTGCGTAAATCTTCTATTGCCCTCATATAGTCAGGTCTTGGCCACAGGAGGTTTATTACAAGTGCAGTAACCACCAGAGATACTACAATGGAGATAATTTTTTGTTTTTTACCAAGTTTATTTTTCATAAAAACTATCTCTGGCAATAATTATAGAAAACTACACTTTTTATTTTTTCGATCGGTGCAGCAATGCTGTTATTGAGTGTTTTCACCAATAACTGCGGTAGAGGGCAACGAGTACTCCTCTTCAGGGGATGAAGGTCAGAAGCAGCCAATTACTGTTTTATCTTCCCTTTCAGCGCCTCCAGCTTTTGATCTATGACTTCCCTGGGTAACCATTGTTTACCTGCCATTACCCCGGCTATATTCCGGGTTTGTTTGATATCATTCAGGGGATTTCCATTGAGCAATACCAGGTCAGACGGAGCGCCGGGCTTAACGATCCCTGCCTCGGCCTGGTTAAAATATTTTGCCACATTCACAGTACTGGTCTGCAATACCTGGTAGGGCGTCACGCCTGCCCTTGTCATATACTCCAGTTCCTGGTGCAGGGAAAACCCCGGCACATCAAATACCTGCGGAGCATCAGATCCGGAAAGGATCCCAACTCCCTGGTCCTGGCTTGCCTTCAAAATATTTTTTCTCAGGGCTATCAACGCTATGGCCTGTGCTGAGTCGTACAACGGATCAGACATAATACCGTTCTTGGATTTGATCCATCCGTTTAAGGTACTCTCATGCATATATATCATTTCCGGGTCCTTTGCAAACTCCTCTGCAGATTTTAACGGAGTAAACCATCGCTCAGGCAACGCTTCCGTAGGCACCACCCAGATATTGTTTTGCTGCAAGGCCTTCACCAGCGTGTCAATCCTGCCCCGGTCAGCCCTGGGCGCAATATGCAGACCGAATAAACCTCTTTTGTTCTCGGGAATTTTTTCAATACCCGGCACCAGGCTCTCCACAAAACCATCCAGGTGATCAATGGAGGCATAACCGGCCGCGATAGCATTCCATACCCCTACATCAGACGACACATGCCCCGCAAAAGGAATATTGACTTCTTTCGCAGTGCGGGCAACTGCATTAAAATTCTCCAGCGTAAGTCCCGGTAAAAGTTTTAAGAAATCATATCCTTCTTCCTTATACTTTCTCACCAGGCTGTCGGCGTCCTTTACAGATTTTACCGTACTGCCCATAAGCCCCGGCGCGGCAGCATAAAAATGCGGACCCAGTATCTCCCCTTTTTTCAATTGTTCCCTCAGTTCCAAATGCCGGCTGTCTCCCAGCATACCGCGTATGGTAGTAACGCCATTCAGCACAAACAACTCCAGCACATTCTTCATATTGGTAGTGTCCTCCCCACGGGGCACATGCGCATGCATCTCCGCCAGTCCGGGTATCAGGAACTTACCGGTTCCGTCTATTATCAATGCGTTGCTTCCGGGCTTCCGGGTACCTGCAGCCGCTATCGCGGTGATCCTGCCGTCCGCTATGAACACATCCTGGCTTTCCAGCACTTCCTCTTTGTCCAAGGGAATAACCGCTACATTCCTTATAACATACACTCCCGCATCGGGGTTGGCGTTTTGCGAAGAATTGCAGGCAATCAACGTAAGCACTGCCCAAAAAGCAAACAGGTATTTCATATGAAGAAGTTTTGATGTCTTTAAAGATACAAAATTCAAGCAGACCGTGGGTTTTACTTCCCTAATATTGTCTTAAGGTCGGCGGGGGAATAGTTAACCGACTTCAGTGTTTTATTATCTTCTTTTCTGAAAACCAGGTACAGCTCACCTTCCTGCTCATAATAACAGGGCTGGTTAAGCGCAGTATAATGGGCAACTGTTTTTTCCGCTTCTTCAATAGAGTTGCAGGCTTTGCTCATATTACTCCTCTGCACTTCTTCAAACAGGTCTTTGAATTTTTCCGCCAGCCCGAATTCCAGGATCGCGCCTGCCAGCACGTATTGTATATCGCATAAAGCATCCGCTACCTCCACTATATCCCCGTTATCGATCGCTTCCTGCAATTCTTTTAGCTCTTCGGCGATGAGCGATACCCGTAAGTCACATCTTTTGCGGGAGGGTATGGCAGGCTCCTTTAAAACGGGATGTTTAAATGTGGTGTGAAACGCTGCTACGGACCTGAGGGGTTTTGCTTCTTCCATTCTTATAAAATTTAAAGGGTAAATATATAGCCATCAAATATTATCCATCGCATTTTCGGGCAAAAAATACACACATCACTTACACAGGATGTAAAAGAAAGGAATATGATATATTTGAACCGCCTATTAATATTTATTATGAAATACTTACGATACCTGGTTATCATCCTGTCTGGTTGCTCCGTATGGTCGCTTCAGGCGCAGAATACGGTCAACCCTTCTCCCCTGGCATCGCTGATGAAAAATCCTGATGCCGGAAAATGGACACTTCAAAGCTCCATCCCCCTGCAGTTCGCCACCCACCATACACAGGGACTTTTGAAGATCGGTGATTACTTCTATCTCAGCGCCGTGGAAGTACGGTCCTGGCCGAAACCCTACGGGCGTATCATCAATGGATATGACCGCGATACAGGCGACGGAACCGGGCGCCTGTTCAAGTTCGACCAGGCAGGAAAACTGGTAGCGCAGATACAGCTTGGAGAAGGAAATATATATCATCCCGGCGGCATCGACTTCGACGGGGAATACATTTGGGTGCCCGTATGTGAATACCGCCCTTTCGGTCCCTCCATACTGTACCGTGTGGATCCGAATACAATGAAAGCCGTGAAAACAGTTGGTTGTCCTGACGCCATCGGAGCGGTAGCATTCAACCGGTCCACCAATGAACTGATCGGCATGAACTGGAACGCCAGGGATTTCTATCGCTGGAAATATTCCCGCGAGGGAAATCTTCAGTTCCTGAATAAAGAAAAAAACAATCATCATTTTATCAGCTACCAGGACTGCCAGTATATTGGCAATGGCACGATGCTTTGCTCGGGATTGCGTAATTACAGACTTACCGATGGCAGCCGTTTCCGGCTAGGCGGTTTGCAGGCGATCAAACTGTCGGATTATAGCAGCCTGTGGGAAACTCCTGTACCCGTATGGGTAGGTTCCGGCGCGTCGCTCAACAACAACCCGTTTTTTGCCGAACAGACCGCGGAGAAACTGCTATTGTATTTTATTCCGGAAGATGATCATTCAACCATGTATATATACGCGGTGGAATAGTTAACGGTGGAGTATCAATTCCTGATTATGGTTTATTTTAGTGTCCGACCTGTTCAATCCTTCAACTCCTGTACAAAGTGCTGAAAAGAAAAAAACTATTACGCCGCTCATTGTGGATCCTGCTCGCCGGACTTATTTGTATGAATATCGTGGCCTGCTTCCACGCATATAAGTTTACCCATTTTGTTGACAGTTCCGTTGAAAAAACGCAAAACCCGGACAAACTTTCCGGTCTTGCCAAAATAAAAGCCCTTGTATTCGGAGTTAACAATCCCAGGCCGGAAAATAAGATATTGCCGTCCGGCGCCTACCAAACCGTTAAACTGCCGGGAAACATGCAAACGGAATGCTGGTATTTCAACAAAAAAGAAGCTGGCAACGATTCCATAAAAGGAACTGTCGTACTGTTTCACGGCTATGCGGGAAGCAAATCCACTATGCTTGATAAAGGCGCAATATTTGACAGCCTTGGCTACAATACATTGCTGGTGGACTTTGCCGGCAGCGGCGGGTCGGAAGGAAAGGTAACCACTATCGGGTTTAAGGAGGCTGTGCAGGTAAAATACGCGATCGATTATCTTAAGGAGCAAAAAGAAGAAAACATATACCTGTTTGGAACTTCCATGGGTGCCGTCGCTGTTCTGAAAGCGTTTGACAGCTACGATATCGATCCCCGCGCCATCATTCTCGAATGCCCTTTCGGAACGATGTATGAAACAGTATGCGCCAGGTTTAGAAATATGAATGCGCCTATCTTCCCCATGGCCGGGTTACTGGTGTTCTGGGGTGGTATCCAGAACGGATTCTGGGCATTTGGACACAACCCGGTGGATTATGCTTTAAAAGTAAACTGCCCGGTATTGTATCTGTACGGAGAAGGTGACAAGACTGTCAGCCACGACGAAACCAATCGGATTTTCAAAAACCTGTCCGGTGAAAAAGAGCTGAAAACTTATCCATCCGCCGGACATGAAAACTACCTGTTGAAATACCGGCAGGAATGGACAAAAGATGTGCAGGATTTTCTGGCCAGCCACTAAACTTTTCATCATCCCACCGCTACCTTCCTCACGCCGGCTTTGTAAGTTTCAACAACCGGCAGCAGGAATTTCGCTTTTAAAATAACCCTTTACACATAAAAGACAGTATACCTTAGTTAAACAATGAAAGAGGTTTTATTCTGAATTGAGATTTCTTTGCCGCGCAACAGGTTGATATTTCAAGTTTGATCACGCGGCTCGCAATAACGTGCGAGAGGTTCAATAGTTATACACTTTGATTTAGTGCTGATAGCAAAATACAAAGAGTCTTACCCGTCCTTTCGATCCCACCATCATGAAGTTTGAATTAAAAGTATGTTGCGGCGGGAGAGAACTTTCTCACCGAAGGTAAATCTGTTAGGCAGTAGTACAAAAGTTGGGCATTAGTACCAAAGCCCGGCAGACCTGCCTGCCGCAGGCTGGTATCTCACTCACGCCAAGAACGATGATAGTAAAGTTCCCGTGTTGCTCGTTCGATATGACGATGTCTTCAGCAATTTCATGTAGCTGCTGCAATGGAGATTGTCTTAGATTTTTCTAAAAGCAAAATCCCTGCAACCGGCAGGGCAATATCAGAAACTTGGGTTATTTTTATCTCCTATGAAGATAACTATCAGCTTTCTGATGATCCTGTTTACAGGGGTATTGTTCCCTGCTATGGCTCAAAAGGTGAATGAACCCAAAAATAACCCGGCTGATTGGTCAAAACCATATGAGCCGTTCCGGATCGTGGGTAACTTGTACTATGTGGGTACCTACGACCTGGCCGCCTACCTGGTGGTTACCGGCAAAGGAAATATTTTGATCAATACAGGATTGGCCGATTCAAAACAACTGATCAAAAACAGTATCGAAAAACTTGGATTCAAATATACGGATACCAGGATACTGCTCACCACCCAGGCACATTATGATCACCTGGGGGCTATGGCCGCTATCAAAAAGGAAACCGGCGCGGAGTTTTGGGTTAATCAGAAAGATGCCCCGGAAGCGAAGTCCGGCGGCGCTACCGATTATGAGCTTGGCTACCTTGGCGTAAGTTTTGCACCTGTAAAACCTGACAAGCTATTGCAGGACAAAGATATCATTCAACTGGGCGATACAAAACTAACCATGCTGCATCACCCCGGGCACACCAAAGGCTCCAGCAGTTACCTGCTGGAGGTTACTGATGAAAGCGGAACCTTCAAAGTGCTTATTGCCAATATCCCTACCATTATCACCTCCCGAAAATTCTCAGAAGTATCGGAATATCCGGAAATAAAACAGGACCTCAGCTATACCCTCACCGCTATGCAGGAACTGAACTTCGATCTATGGGTGGCATCGCACGCCAGCCAGTTCGGATTGCATAAAAAACGGCAACCCGGTGAACCTTACAACCCGCGCATATTTGCAGACAGAAAGGGATATGACCTGGCCCTGGAAAATGTGAAAAAAATATTCCGGGAACGATAACCGGATTGTCTATGCCAAACAACGGCGAAGCTACCGCACAGCAACACGGAGAAAAATATAAAATCATCATTACCAAATAGGTATCCTGCCTTTTTTAACCCTACCCAAAAGAAATAAAAAATAATTTTGTTAGATTAATCTAACTTATTAATTTTGTCCTGTAATTTATTAATTAAGTGTTATTTACCAGGTATACCGTTTAGCAATGAGCCGTTTAAGACCCGACAAATTTTTCCTGATCATCTGTCTGCTGATAGCCGGCATTCCGGGCTTCGCTCAAACAGGTAATATTTCGGGAGTGATCAGGAGCTCAGGTGGAGAGATCATCCATGCAGCAACGGTTTCCATACCCAAACTGAAAGCCGGCGCTATAAGCGACAACGCCGGAAGATATGACCTGAAGGGTTTGTCCTATGGAACCTGGCAACTGGAAATCAGTTCCGTAGGGTTCCGGCGCATTAAAACAAACATTGAAATAAAAGACAGTGAAAGTGAACATAACTTTGTTTTGGAACCTGCTGTGGAATCATCATTAGAAGAGGTGGTTGTTTCCGGCACAATGAAGGAGCTCTCCAAATTGGAAAGCCCGGTGCCGGTTGAAGTCTATAGTGCCCGTTTTTTTAAGGCGAACCCCACTCCTTCTATCTTCGACGCATTGCAAAATATAAACGGCGTCCGTCCACAACTGAATTGCAACATCTGTAATACCGGAGATATACATATTAATGGTCTTGAAGGACCCTATACCATGGTGCTGATAGACGGCATGCCTATCGTAAGCGGTTTGTCTACAGTATATGGCCTGAGCGGTATTCCCCAGTCGCTAATTGAAAGAGTGGAAATTGTGAAGGGGCCTGCTTCTACCCTATATGGTAGTGAAGCAGTTGGCGGACTGGTGAATATTATAACTAAAAAACCGGTTAACGCTCCCCTGATATCGGCGGATATATTCGCGACAAGCTGGGGTGAGATCAATACCGACATATCGGCAAAGTTCAAAGTTTCCGGCAACACGCAGTCTTTACTGGGAGTTAATTATTTCAATTATCAGAATGCAGTGGATAACAACCGGGATAATTTTACAGATGTGACCCTGCAGAACAGGTTATCCGTTTTTAATAAATGGAATATTGAAAGAAAAGACAACCGTCTTTTCACATTGGCAACGAGGTATGTGTACGAAGACCGGTGGGGCGGGGAAATGAACTGGTCAAGGAAATTCAGAGGGGGTGAGGAGGTATATGGAGAAAGTATTTATACCAGGCGGTGGGAATTGTTCGGCGCTTACCAACTCCCGGTGAAAGAAAAGATCATTTTCCAGTTCAGCGCCAATGGACATAACCAAAACAGCGCCTATGGCAATAGCCTCTACCTGGCTGACCAGTATATAGGTTTCGGACAACTTACCTGGTTCAAAGCCATAGGCAGGCATGACTTCTTATCAGGACTCACCTACCGGTATACCTATTACGATGATAATACCCCTGCCACTGCCAGCGCTGTTGATATCAATAAAAACAAGCCCGCCCATACCAACCTGCCGGGACTATTTGTACAGGATGAGATCATACTGGATGATAACAACAAGTTACTGGCGGGTATGCGATACGATTACAACTCCTTACACGGAAGCATTTTTACCCCCCGCGTCAACTACAAGTGGAATTCAACTAACAAAACAAGTGTTTTGCGTGTAAGCTTTGGTAATGGCTACAGGGTGGCTAACGTATTTACAGAAGATCACGCAGCGCTTACCGGAGCCCGTGAGGTGGTATTTGCGAATGACCTGAAACCGGAAAGGTCCTGGAACGGTAACCTGAATTTTGTCAAAAAGATCTATGCGGGCAATACTTTCATAGGACTGGATGCTACAGCATTCTATACCTGGTTTACCAACAAAATCATTCCGGACTACGATACCAACCCTAACCAGATAATTTATGATAACCTTTCCGGAACGGCTGTATCCAGAGGGGTATCATTAAACATCGATATCACTTTTCCGGCAGGTTTGAAAATCCTGGCCGGAGCTACGGCGATGGATGTATATAATACCCATGAGGGTCTAAAAAAAAGACAGTTATTCGCGGAAAAGTTTTCCGGTGTCTGGAACCTGGGATACACATTTAGAAGCATCCGGTTATCGGTAGACTATACAGGCAACCTGTATGGACCGATGCGGCTACCCTTATTAAGCGAACACGACCCCCGGAGTGCCTATTCACCCTGGTGGAGTATCCAGAACATTCAGCTCACAAAAAAGATAGGAAAGTATGTGGATGTTTACGGAGGTATAAAAAACCTGCTGAACTGGACACCCAACAAAGGAACTCCTTTTATTATTGCCAGGGCCGGGGACCCGTTTGACAAAAATGTTCAATTTGATACAAACGGACAGGCGCTGGTTACGGCAGATAATCCCTATGGATTAACATTCGATCCGTCGTATGTGTATGGACCCAACCAGGGCATCAGGGGGTTCCTTGGTATACGGTATATACTGTCAAGATGATATCAACTATATGACACGAGCAAAGAAAATATACTTACTTACCCTGACAACGGCACTGCTGGTCGCAAGTAACGTTGCTGCCCAGGTAAAACCACTCGCTGTTGAAAAGCTGGACAGCAGCATGCGGGCAGAAGCCAAATCCGTATTGATCCTGCTATCTACTGACTGGTGTCAGTATTGCCAGTTACAGCAAAACCTCCTGCGCAGCAACCGGGAGCTGTCCTCCGCATTAAACAATATTTACTATATAAAATTTGATGCTGAAACAGGAAAAAGCCTTGACTTTGGGGGGAAGACTTATCATTACAAACCCAATGGCATGGCTACCGGTCTGCATGAACTGGTGACCACTCTGAATGACGGCGATGAAATTTCCTTTCCTGCCTGGGTGGCGCTCAACGAAAATTACCAGGTGGTCTTCAGGTATAACGGGGTATTGTATCCCGGGGAACTGAAAGAGCTGATACATTCGCTGACTACCGTAACTTCGGCAAAGGAAAAACCCAACCCCATTGAATCATCTTTAACAACCGGTTACCCTAACTGATTATGGAATCTGTCATTCATTACCTGGAAAAAATTGACCCGATACTTGCAGCCTTATATGCCACCACTTTTACGTGGCTGGTCACAGCAGCCGGCGCCTCCTTTGTTTTCTTTTTTAAAAGTATGAACCGTAGTATTCTCGATGGTATGTTGGGTTTTACCGGGGGAGTGATGGTGGCTGCCAGCATCTGGAGTCTCCTGATACCGGCGATCGATATGAGCGAAGGGGGCGGGTTTGTAAAAGTTATTCCCGCGGTACTGGGTTTCCTGACCGGCGCCGGTTTTCTGTATATGCTTGATAAGATCCTTCCACACCTGCATGTAAACTTCAAGCAGGTGGAAGGCGTTAAATCGCCCTGGCAACGAACAACATTGCTGGTATTGGCCATTACCCTGCACAATATACCGGAGGGGCTTGCGGTGGGCGTATTATTTGGCGGAGTAGCTGCAGGAATACCGGAAGCAAGTATTGGTGGAGCGGTAGCCCTGGCCATCGGTATCGGTTTGCAAAACTTTCCGGAAGGAATTGCCGTATCCATGCCACTGCGGCGAATGGGGCTAAGCAGGAGAAAAAGCTTTTTCTATGGTCAGTTGTCTGCCATAGTAGAGCCTGTAGCCGGCGTTCTGGGTGCTGTGGCAGTGGCTACTTTTACACCCATATTACCCTATGCCCTTGCTTTTGCGGCCGGCGCCATGATCTTTGTGGTAGTGGAGGAAGTGATCCCGGAAGCGCAGCAAAACAGAAACTCAGACGCGGCAACCCTGGGCTTTATCGGCGGTTTCATCGTAATGATGGCCCTTGATGTGGCTTTAGGATAATAACCACTCAGATTGATAATCCAAATCTGGAAACCTGACTGTCCTTGGGCCAAGTATGGAAACTGGACAGGATCTACATCTCTGCATCCAACCCTTCTTTCACCTTTTTCTTTGCCTGGCGTAAACGATAATTAAACGTAAGATTTACCTGTCGTAACCTGCCCTGTGACATGGTGGTAGAATAAAAATTGGCGCCTTCTATAACAGACCGGTATTTCCGGGAATTGAATACATCCATTATATTGAGCGTCAGCGTTGCCTTATCCTTCAGTATATCCTTGCTGGTGGAAATATCCAGCGTTGCCAGCGATTTTCTTCGGCCCTGTGGCAACTGTTGCGGCGCTTCGTAATTGCCGCGAAACTGGATATCGGTATTCTTCCAGACCGTTACCCTGCTCAGTAAACGTGCAATCCAGCTATAGGTGTCGCTTTCAAAATCCTGGTTAAGGTTCCTTCCGTCTATGATCGCCCTGAAAAAATTGAGGCTGGCATCCATTTTCCAGCGTGTGACAGGAGAATACGATCCCGTAAATTCCGCTCCAAAAGAATTTTCTGTAGCCAGGTTTTCCGGGTGGGTAAAAGAGGTGCCGTCTTCATATACTTCCCTTACGGAAAGTATCTTGCCGGTGGTGTACCGGTAGTAAACAGAAGAGCTGACAGAAGCTTTGTCCATATATTTGATATGCCCCAGTTCAAACGCATCGGTAAATTCAGGATTCAGGTCCGGGTTACCGCTCCAGTAATTACGGTTATCGCTATAGGTCATAAAAGGGCTGAGGTCATTGTACTGCGGCCGGCGTACTCTTTTAGAATAACTCGCCTGTAAAGCATGCCCTTCGGGTAGATCATAGGTTAAATGGGCGCTGGGAAACAGGTTGGTATAGTCCCGCGGATTCACTTCGTTGGTTTGTTTGAGCGTAGTAGTTACATCCGTAACCTCGGCCCGTGCCCCCACCTGGTAAGTCAGCTTTTTGAGCTTGTTGGCGAATATCGCGTATAAAGCGTGAATGTTCTCCTCGTACAAAAAATCATTGGTCAACCCCGGTAATTCAAACCAGTTGTTATTTTCATCCCGTTCGGTAACTGTAAAATCGTTGGTCATATTACGGAAGCTGCTGCGCAACCCGGTCTCAAATTTCCCGTTTTCTCCAAAAGGATGAATGTAATCCAGTTGAAACAAGTATTGCTTTTCCGTTTCAAAGTTTACCGATCGTTGCAGCAGATAGGGTATACCGGAAGGGCTGCCGTTGGGATTAAATACATCCTGCCCGAAATACTGATCTGAGTTTTCCCAGTTGTTCAGGTGCCTCAGATCCACGACCAACTCATGTCCCTGGCGCTTAAATGTTTTCTTATACGTCAGCGCATACTCGGAATTCGGTTCCGTTTCCGTTTCATCCTGCGTACGTTTGGTTATGCCGGTGAGGTTTTTCAGCGTAGCCTCGTAATCATGGTAAATGATGTCCGAATAACGTTTTCCTTTGCTGATCCTGTAGGTATAAGCGGCCGTAATAATATTCTTTTCATTTAAAAAATAATCCAGCCCCGCCCGGGCGGTATTGTACATACCGTTCAGCCTCGACTGCATGTCCTTGGTGCTGATGAATGTGCTGTCGTTGCGATACACTTCCTGGTAGAGATGATTTCTGCCCGGCGCGTTCCGGTAGGATGCCGTATAGTTCACAAAAAAATTAATATTCTTTTTACGATAGTTAACATTGGCAGCCAACCCGAAATTTTCCGGATAACCGGCTATCACCTCAAAGGAGCCATTGAAACCTTCCCGTCTTTCTTTTTTCAAAACAATATTAATAATACCTCCCATGCCTTCCGCTTCGTACCGGGCAGACGGATTGGTAATAATTTCTACCCTTTCGATCATGTTTGCCTGCAACTGCTGCAAACCGGCACCTCCTTTTATGCTTACCAACCCCGATGGTTTCCCATCGATCAGTATCCGTACACTGCTGCTGCCCCTGAGGCTCACATTTCCCTCTACGTCTACTGCCACCGAAGGTATATTACTGAGAATATCGATGCCGGTACCGCCTGCATTGGCCAGGTCTTTCCCCACATTGAATATTTTTTTGTCCAAAGCCAGTTGCATGGTGCTTTTTTCCGCCTGCACCAATATCTCATCCAGCGTTTTACCGGAAACGGTAAGCGAAATGGCACCTAATTGATGCTGTGGATGCTCCCGGCTCAGGTTAATAATTGCTGAAGTATAACTATCATATCCGATAAACTCAACCAGGACATAATAAGCTCCTTCCCTGTCGGTTTCCAGGGTAAACGTGCCGTTTTCGGCGGAGTTAACAATAGCAACGGACGTGTTGTTTCCCTGCCTGAACAATTGCACGGTTGCAAACCCCAGCGAAGTACGGGCATCCGCTTCAATGACTTTTCCCGTAACCCTGAACAGTCCGGCTTCCTGGCAAAAAGAAAATTGTATAGATGATAGAAGTACAAAAATTGTAACAATCAGCCTTTTAAATATGAGATTTTTTTTAGAGAGTAATCGTTTAATCACAACCCGCGTTTTTACCGTTTAAAGGTAGGTAAAAATAGCGTGCTGCTATCCTGTACTGATATGAAAGGCGCTCGTTGCAGGAATTGCACAGAATATTCAATATGGAAGCGATAACTTATTTTTTTAGTATAATTTCACGGTTTTTATATTACGACAGCTATAGAGTTGCCCTCTGGATTTGTTTATGTAAGAAATTAAATTCGTTTTAAGGAATGTTTATCCGGTTTTTTGGCGCCACCCTGTTTTTTCTCTGTATTTCTTTTTTAGGCTGCAATCAAAATGCTGACTTCTCCACTACCCGGCTGGATTCTGCCCGCATTCATCAAATCATAGAGAACGCTCCTTTTTTAAGCCCTGAAGAAGCCCTGAAAGCCATGCAGGTTGAAGAGGGGTTCAGGGTGGAACTGGTGGCGGCCGAGCCGCTGATAAGCACCCCGGTAGCCATTGTGTTTGATGAAAAGGAAAGGATTTGGGCTGTGGAGATGAATGGTTATATGCCCGATACCCTGGGTACGGGGGAGGATGTTCCGAACGGAAAAATTGTAATACTGGAAGACACCGACGGGGATGGCAAAGCTGACAACAGGAAGGTTTTTATGGATTCGCTGGTGTTGCCCCGGGCAATCTGCCTGATCGAAAACGGGATACTGGTTGCAGAACCGCCACGGCTGCTGTTTGTGGAGATTGATAAAGACAGACCGGGAAAAATAACGGTAGTGGATGAAGCTTATAATAAAGGCGGGAACGTGGAGCATGAAGCGAACGGTTTGATAAGGGGACTGGACAACTGGATCTACAGTGCCAATTCTGCAAAGAGGTACAGAAAAAAAGGAGACCAATGGCTGATTGAAACAACGCATAACCGGGGCCAATGGGGAATATCGCAGGACGACTGGGGCCGCCTTTTTTACAATAATAATTCACAAAATTTACTGGGAGATTATTTTCTGCCGGGATCAGGTGCCGGTAACGAATACCAGCGACCGGTCTCCGGTTATAATGTAAGGATTGTGGAGGATAACCGGGTATACCCCGTCCGTCCGACTACCGGTGTTAACAGGGGCTATAAAGATGATGTGCTGGACACTACCGGGCGGCTTATAGACTTTACCGCAGCCTGTGGCCCAATGCTATACAGGAGCGATTTGTTCGGCCGGTCCTATTTCAACAATGTATTTGTGGCGGAACCTTCTGCCAACCTCATCAAAAGAAATATTCTGCATGATGAGGGTTATATGGTGAAGGGCAGACAAGCCTATAAAAACCGGGAGTTCCTGACGAGCATCGACGAACGGTTTCGCCCGGTGAACCTGCATACCGGGCCGGATGGAAGCATCTACATCGTAGATATGTACAGAGGGATCATACAACACCGGTATTACCTGACAGAATACCTGAAAGGCGAGATCAAAAAAAGGGAGCTGACACAACCGCTCAACGGAGGACGTATATACAGGATAGTGCCGGAGAAAAGCAAATACAAACGGACAGGTGTACCCGAAGATAGCGAAGAACTGATCACACTCCTGCATTCCGGAAATGCGTGGCTCAGGGATATGGCCCGGCAGAAACTACTGGACAACCGGTACATTGAGAAGGAAGAAAGCTTGCGCAAAATATTAAACGGAACCGACAGCGTGGCGGCTGTTTATGCCTACTGGATACTGGAAGGATGGGAGAAATTAAAGGAAGAGGATATATTATTGCTTCTTCAAAAGCAAGACTGGAAACTACAGATGCACGCGTTAGCAGGCATGGCGTCCGTTTTGAATGAAGCAACCGAAAAAGAATGGTTAAGCAGGGTAGAAAACATCATCGGGACCGGTGATACTCTGTTGATGCCGGCTGCCCTGTTCCAGTTAAAATATTTCAGGAAAAACAACAGCACACAGGTTGACAACCTGCTTCTTAAAACAGCCCTGAGCTATCCCGGTCAAAGATTCATCCAGGATGCAGTAATCAGTAATTTTTCCGGAACAGGCACAGGGTTTTATCAAAAGATTTTGTCGCAAGCGGATACCGGTTCCATTTCATATAAACGTTTTTCTGCAGTAGTGGCTAATATTCACAAAGACGAAGCCCGCAAAAACGATGCCCTCCTGAAAGAAAAGTATCCTGCCGGCAGTACGCTTTTCTCCACGGTCTGCCAGAGCTGTCATGGAAGCGATGGCGGCGGGATCGCGTTACTGGCGCCTCCGTTAAACAACTCCGACTGGGTGACCGGAGACAGCCGCAAACTGATCGCCATCGTGTTGAAAGGACTTACCGGTCCGGTGCACGTGAACAAAAAATTATACAAAGCGCCTGATATCAGCGGGGATATGCCGGGGGTTGGAGCCAATACTGATATTACCAACGAAGGACTGGCGGAACTGCTCAGTTATATCCGTAAAAACTGGAACAATAATGCCGGAGAGGTGAAAGCCGGAGAAGTAAAGGCTGTACGCGATAGCTTAGCAGGCCGTGAATTGCCTTTTACGGAAGAAGAGCTTAACAAATGGTGAGCGGTTCAATAACCATATGCCGCTATTGAAGCAATACATTCCGCATCTGCGGTTCCCGCTGTTCTTCGAGGAACCTGGTTATTTCGGCTACTGCTGAATGGAACCGGTTATCCCAATCTCCCTTTATTTCCCTTATGGCAATGCAATGCCGGAACAATACCTGCCGGTGTGAAATATCCAACAGGTTTCGCTGCTCCTCATCCAACCGCGTTCCGTCCTGCTCAAAAGGCACATCATTGTTGAGATAAAGGTACAGACCGGCTTTGTTAGAAGCATAAATGGCATCGCTGATGGTAAGTTCTTTTCCAAACCTGAAACCGGCATAGGACTGGGTAATATGTATATCCGTATCAATTATTATCAACCGGTTGTTTCCGGTTGTGGTCTTGTCAATCCGGGCCGCATGGGCTTCCGCAACCCGGTACAGGTCATTCACACTGAAATCATTGGAATTGCCGATCAGTTCTCTGCCAACCTCCGGCACTTTGCTACATTGAAAATACGTGGCAAGCCGCTCTGTTAATATTGTTTTGCCGGTGGATTCGGTTCCGAGTATAACCACTTTCAGGCAAAAAAACGGTTTCACTGCATCCGGTAAATAATCCCAATATCCGGAAATATTGCTCCTGATAACCGTAGCTGCCACAGGAACCTGCTCCCGCTGCTTATCAAACATGATGTGTTCAATATTCATAAAGGATGCCACATAGTCGCCATATTCTTCGGAAGTGACCAGCAAACGGTATCCGGGTAACTCTTTTTTAAACAGCGCTGCCCATACCCGCGACACATCTTTAGAGGACCGTGATGTATTGGGCAGGTCTGTTTCCCTGTAATTGCATACCCTTACCTCGATACCGCAGGTATCCTTAAAAGTCTTTTCTATCCATTGTTTCCTTATCGGTCCGGATATATTTTCCCGGTTGCTGCAACAAACCAGCACAGTCAGAAAATCAGCTTTTTTCAACGCAAAACGGATCATCGCTTCATGGCCTTTATGAAAAGGAAGGAACTTGCCAAATACGAACGCCTTAACCATACTGCACTTTTTTCCAGTTCAGGTAACCATAGGAAGCCAGGCATAAAAAGATAAAATACTCAAGGGAAAGAAAATATATCTCTTTTTTCAGGTAAAGTCCTGTACACACTATATCAACAGCAATCCACAAATACCAGGTCTCAATTTTCTTTTTTGCCAGTAAAACAGTGGCAAATATGCTGGCGATCATCACAAAAGAATCGGTGAACGGATAAGCTGCCGGTTCGGGAAAATACCCCGGTATATACAAGTGTATCCGGGAAAAGAACCAGCCGGAAAGCAAGGTAGCAGCCACCACTATCAACCCGATCCTGAACCTGCCGTTGTCCGTAAGTTCAGATACAACTTTCCGTCCTGTGCCGGTTTTCCAGTAGTACCATCCGTATATTGTCACCCCCAGGAAATACACCTGTAAAAACATATCCGCGTACAGATGGACCTGGTAAAACAAAAGAAAGAGAAAAAACTCATTCAAAATTCCTGTTGGCCAGGTAAGGATATTAGCCCTGGCTGCCAGGTACACCGAGATTAACCCGGAAACCACCGCCAATAACTCTATATAGCTCACCTGGTACTCCCAAATGCTGAAGGCCATATTTTTTATATCAAACAGGTTCATAGGCAATCGGGAACAAAAGGTAGTTTTTCATGAATCTGTCGGAGAGTTGTTGCCTTATTAAAGTAAGCAAGAAATATTTCATCCCGAAAGTAGTACAAAACTTTGAAACAGGGTAATAACCTCTTTGACGATCCACCCTAAATTGTTGCCAGCAATGATGCCTGTCGAAACAGGTAATGCTTATCGCTATCTCCGCCTGCCGCAGAGTCGCCTGCCAACACACAGGTTATTCACGGGCAGACGCTGCGGAGAAACCCCACTCTGCATAGAACTAAAGTTATAAAATGATACATTTCAAATCGTCACCAAACTAAATTTCGACAAAACCTTTATCCAACAAGATTTTCAAAAAACTAGTTTTATTTTTTACCGGACACTAATGATTTCATTTTAATGTTACATTGTTACTTTTTAGCATTTCTGCAATCGACGGATTTTTATCCTCAAGAAAAATCACAAGTGTTCCAAAGGAGTTTGAAACTCTAACGAAAGTGTAGAAATATTTATTTTTCTCAAGTTTCTTGTATTTGATCTTATACTCAAAAATTAATCCGGAATGAAGATACGTGTATTTGATAGACTCTATCGATTCTAGAGGAATTATATCTTTTCTTATATGAAGAAGATCTCTGACGTAAAAATTATCTTTGTCATATTTCACTGAACGATAGTTGAAAACTCCTTTTACTATCCATATGTAAACCACAAAAATTAACGAAATCCCCAAAAACTCTCCGTTAAAAAAAACAATGCCCAATGAATATCTCATGTAAAAAAATATACACAAAATTGTTACAATCGCTATTATGTACGCCAGTCCATCGGAAGAAAACTTAAAAGTACTCATCATTTTAAGGTAGTTTCTTTGCCTTTAAAAAACGCTTAAATCTGCACCCACAATTCTTGCTTTTAACAAATTTAAGCCCATAGTATACATCAATTGATCCGTCACCAAATTTTTAATTCTAGCAACATCCAGAAAAGTATCAAACTTTAGCTGCTCTCTTAAAGAGCAACTAAATTCGACGTCAGTTGCACCCAAATTCCATTCTAAACTGTCGCTATCCTTAGTCTCCGGAGTAAGGATTTTTATGTTCTTCCGGGACTTATGTCCCGGGTATATTATTGTTGACGGCAATGATGCCTGTCGAAACAGGGAATACTTATCGCTATTATATGATAGCTCCAGGTCTGTGAATGCACCTAGCTTGGCTGGGAGCTTTAGTTACTATCTTTGACCCTCCGCCTGCCGCAGAGTCGCCTGCCAACACACAAGCCCACAGGCAGACACTGCGGAGAAACCTCACTCTGCATAGAACTAAATATTGCATCCCGAAAGTAGCACAAAACTTTGAAACAGGGTAATTACCTCTTTGACGATCCACCCTGAATTGTTCCCGGGAAGGCAATAATTTTTCATCATATTTGCTATGACGGTCAAAAAAATTATATTCGCTTCCGGATGCTGCCTGCCTCTATTGATCCGTTGCCATTAATTAATTTTAAGACTACGGGAGTCTTTCAGTTGGTGTACCGGTTCTTGTTGAGGTTCGGCCGGTTTAGCATGGACAGTCTTCCGGCAAATGATAAAAATTGAAATAACCCCGGGATAGTATGGATCCGCGTGGTAAATCTCTAAAACACTTAACGTAATATTGTACACTTTCTGAAAACACGTGACATGCAATCAACTATACCCAACAACACAGGAAGACTCTATTCCCTGGATGCCCTGCGCGGATTCGATATGTTCTGGATATTAGGCGGCGAAGCTATTTTTCATTCCATTGCAAAAGTCAGCAACTCTCCTTTCTGGAACACCATTGCCAAAGAACTTGACCATCCTGCATGGCACGGGTTCCATTTTTACGACCTGATCTTTCCGCTATTCCTGTTTATTTCCGGTGTTACTACTCCCTATTCTGTAGGCCGGGAATTGGAAAAGGGTAAAACAAGGTCTCAGATGTTGCGTCGTGTTGTAAAACGCGGACTGATCCTGGTACTGCTGGGTATTATCTACAATAATGGGCTGGTACTGATGCCCATTTCAGAAATACGCTTTGGCAGCGTATTGGGACGTATCGGGTTGGCCTATATGTTTGCCAATATCATTTACCTGTACACCAGGGAGAAAGGACAGATCATTTGGTTCTGGGCCTTGCTCATCGGCTATTGGTTACTGTTGAAGTTTAATTCCGCTCCGGGATTTCCGATAGGCGACCTCAGCATGGAAGGTAATTTCGCTTCCTATTTAGACAGGAATATCATGCCCGGAAAACTGTACCTGGGCATACACGATCCCGAAGGGCTTACCAGCACGATCCCCGCTATCAGCACCGGGCTGCTGGGTATACTGGCAGGCAGTTTCCTGAAGCGTCAACAATATACCCCTTCCCAAAAAGCATTGTATCTTTTCGTTGCCGGCATCATACTTTGGGGGCTTGCTCATTTATGGGCGCTGGATTTCCCCATCAACAAAAATCTATGGTCCAGTTCCTTCACCCTGAACGTGGGCGGGTATAGCCTGATGTTACTGAGTCTTTTTTATTTCATAATTGACGTGAAAGGATATCAAAAATGGGCCTTTTTCTTTAAAGTCATCGGTATGAACTCAATATTGATTTACATGAGCGAAGACTTTATTGAATGGAAATATTCTACCAATGCTTTTTTTGGCTGGGTTGGTCAGATCGTAGGCGATCCCTGGAATATAGTGGCTATGGCTATATGTTACGTGATCCTCAAATGGCTGTTCCTCTATTTCATGTATAAGAAAAAGGTATTTTTGAGGGTCTAAAAACCAGTTGATGCACAGTATATGTTTTTCCACGGCAGTAGTTTGTCTTTTACAGCTACTCCTGCTTCCGCCGGAGCTTATGGCTCAACAACAAACGGGGTATTACCTGATCGCACATCGCGGTGGGATAGTAAACGACTCTATGCCTGAGAATAGTGAGGCCTCCATCAATGCAGCTTACCACCAGGGGTTCCGGATGGTAGAAATTGACCTCCGTCTTACCAGGGACAAGGAGCTGATAATTTACCACGACAGTGATTTCCGGAAATACTTTGGCGACAGCCGGAAAGTAGTTGATCTTGATTGGTCTGAAATTTCCAAATTAAACAATGGGAACCATAGGGTTTTAAAACTGGAAGAAGCGCTTCGTCTCTGCCAGGGAAAACTGCATGTGATGATCGATAATAAAATACAGGGAAATGACACCCTGGTCTGGAACCGCCTGCTGGCGCTTCTGAAAGAATACAACCTGCAGGAAACGGCTCTTATGATAGGGACCAGTGCATCCACAGAGTTTTTCACAGGAAAGATAAAGCTTAGTTGTACCAGGCAACAACTGGAAACGAATATGAAACAGCCGGGTTACCGCCCAGACAACTATTACCTGTTCGGAAATGCTCTTACCACGGAGGATGTGCAATGGGCCGGGCGACATAACATCCTGGCGGTAGGGGTTGTAAACAAATGGATATTCCAGCGGCAGAATGCAAGCCCTGATGAGATTCTCCAACAGATAAAGAAACTGAAGAACAGCGGATTGGTGTATTTCCAGATCGACGCTGATTACCTTCATTACTTCACGCCATAAACTTTCTCCTGTCTGACGGCTATCGTGTGGACAGATCTCCAGGTAGTTTTGCCAGC
>JAHBTK010000004.1 GCA_019638625.1 Chitinophagaceae bacterium | reverse complement strand
TTTTGCGGCTTGGCGTAGTGGGGGTTTTTCAGCACTAAAGTTAATACGAAGCACGCAGTTCAAATTTAGCACAAATTTTCATACGAAGAACGTCCGCCCCCATTACGCCAAACCGCTGTTAGTGGCTGTTTTTTTTATTCAATGTCGTCATTCTCGTATTCAAAATTGTTGCAATAGTCGCAGTGATAACCAATGTCAAATGTTTGTGATGGTAATTCTCCGTAACCTGCTGGTGCAATATATTGAGTGAACAAATAAAAGTCACCCGCGAATGAACCACACTTAGCACAAGAATTTGCAACATAACTTCCATGAACTGTCTTGCTGTATTGAGTTTTAAGGATTACACCTTTTGACCTTGCAAATTCAATTTCGTCAGGTGCAAAATCGCTTGGTCGTAAATGGTTAGAATGTCCGTCAACCATACTACCACTACTTGTTGAAATAGTTGCTACTTTCATTGTGCTATGACATTTCCAACAAGGTCCGTCAATAATTGTCATTATTTTTTTTGATTGATAGTGTCCGCAAGTTTTACATTTCGGATTGAAACAAGTCCCGACTTTGTTTGGTCGTGAAATTCTATTGTCTAATTCGTCAATGTCTTTGTCAGAAGTCAGGTTAATTTGTATAAGAATAATATTGTTGTCGTTGTAGTATTTTAAAGCATTTTCTTCTGGTTTGTGAGTAACAACAACTTCAACAACGCCAAAAACTTTCTCGTTGTCTTCAAGTAACGCAATGTCGGGTTTGCAAACGGTCAAATTATGTTCAACTTTTACATCTTTTACTTTTTTCAGCAAATTCCCCGAATGTTGTCCGCCACAAAATTCACAGTTCCACGAAAAAGGAAGTGGTGTTTGTGTCGTGACGTGTTTTTGTAATTTGTCAGCAAGTAAGGTTTTGAATGAGTAATGTAAAGCTGTTTCGGGTGTGCAGTTCGGTGTCAAAGCCCGATGAGCAAAATGTGGTCGTTTTGCTCCTTTACCTGTCTTACCGCTTTTTCGTAAAATGAGTTCTGATTTACAAACAGGGCAGAAAAAATCGTTTCCCTTTTCAGCGTCATTTGCATTAATGAGTTGTCCGTTTTTGTCTGTCGCAACTGTATAAAGGATATTCGTCATTTCATATAGTCAATTTCAAGTTTGGTGGGTCGTCCCAAAATAGCCACTAACTCATAAATTTATGACACTTTTCAGAATTAAGTGCCCAAAATGGCTGTTGATTATTAATGCTTTAACGTTCGCTAAAAAAATTGTTATGTCGCCAATACAGCTTTCGCCTTTTCAATTGTTGATGTTTCACCATTGAACTTTTCCCTTTGCCCACAGATCATCTAGCGGACTTGCAATGTTTACAAGCTCCTTTTTGCTTACATGGAGATATCGTTCTGTGGTTTTGATATTGAAATGTCCCAGTATATCTTTTATGTATCGGATATCTGTGCCCTTTTCAAGCAAATGAGTGGCAAAACTATGACGTAATGAATGGATGCCGACAGTTTTGCTGATCCCCGCCCTGGCTTTGGCTAGCTGAAAAATGCGTTGTATCGTCCTGGTTGGATACGCTGTGCCTGTTTGCGATGACTCAAATAAAAATTTTACCGGCTTGTAGTATGTCGTATAGCTCCTGAGTATATCAAGCAACACAGGGCTCAAATTTACGTAGCGATCTTTTTTCCCTTTGGCATTCTCAACATATATCTGCATGCGATCGCTGTCTATATGTTTTAGTTGCAATGCCGCCACTTCGCTTACTCTTAAGCCTGCACTATATGTTGTAAACAACATGGCTTTATGCTTTCTGTTATCAAGCGCTGCAAATAATTTGAATAGTTCTTCCTCGCCTAAAACCTTTGGCAATATCATTCTTTTCTTCGGCCGCGGTATCTCCCAAAAAAACTTGTCTCTGCCCAAGGTTTGTTCATAAAAGAACTTTAGTGCATTTATCCTGCTGTGCAAAGTGTTTTCACTTAGCTTCAACTTGTCTGCACAATATTGCAGATAGTCCTTTATCCGCTCCGTCGGAAAGCTCTCAGCCGGGTGTTGCTTTATAGCTTTCATAAATGAACGTATCTCATTCAGGTAGGTATTGATGGTGGATGAACTGTATGCTTTTAATACCAGGTACTGCTCTGTTTTTAAGAGTGCCTGAAAGTTTTCCCTGGATATTTCGGCATACATGCCTGCATCGGGGTTATCGGCCAGCAGCGATTTGGCCAGGCGTGGCGAACGCGACCTGTACTTCAGGTATGCTGAAACGGTAGCGGCATCAACCACAGCTTTACCCTTGCAGACGTCGATAAGTACATCCAGATTGGATTGGCTCAAGGGGAGATACCAGCACTGATGCGTCTGGCTCCACCTTATATCCTGTATTGACTTAATTGCGGTTTGTAATGCTGCGTCATAAAGAAAGCGTATGCAGATGCTCTCCTTCCCCCGGTGTGTTATTGGTTGCAGTGTTAGTTGTTTCATATTGATAAGGTCATAGCTTCGCCTCCTCAGTCACATGACAGGAGTTGCCGGATAGTAATTTAGAGATAATTTGGGAGAATTTGAAGGAAAAGTGTTGAAGTGGGAAGTGGAGAGTAGTAAGTACGAAGTTTCGGCTTCCCGGGTCATATTACCTGCATCCGACAACCTGCAACTTACGTCTTACCACTAACTACTTACCACTCAACCATGCTTCTGCTTATTCGCGATCGCTTTCAGGTATTTTTCGCGGATGATATCCTGTACCGGAACGTTTTTCATCTTGCTTTCCAGCCAGGAGATGATATCCAGGTACATAAAGGAGCGGCTTTCCAGCGGGTTGTCTTTGTATTTTTCCAGCTTATTTTTCAAGGCAACAAAGGCGGAGCGTACCTGCTTTTTGTCGAGGTGGAACGACTTGCGCAGGAAACGGAATATCTCTTCTTCCACCACGCTCAGGTTCTGCATTTTAGCCATAAAGCGGTAAACCGATTTGATCAGGTATTCCAGCAGGTCGTAATTACCCAGTTCGTAATGGGCGATCAGGTGCAGCAGGCGGGAGTAACACTGCAGGTCGGTGCGCAGGTCTACTCTTAAATTGATGATCCGGTTCAGGTATTCAATGGTCTTTTCATTGTCGCCGCTCCCGAAGTAGAGACTGGCTATTTTGTAGTAAAATACCAGGATGCGGTGCCGGTCCATCTTCGGCCGGAACTCCTCTATTTTGCTTTCAATTTCAGGTACCAGTTGCAGTCCTTCGGTAAAACTGCCTTCCAGGAAATGTTTATTTACTTTGGCGGTGTAGAGATATATAAAGGTCTGGATGCGGTTGTTGTCGTTGCTGTTGGCTTCCTTTGAATGGTAAAATTCCTCCAGCTTCCGGAGGGTACACCCGAATTTATCATAGTTCAGCAGCATAAAGTGAGCGTTCAGCAGGTTGTGCATACCCTTCAGGTACATCTGCGTATCCACATTTTTCATGGCCGGTTCCCGTTCAAAAGCGTCTACCCATTTCTGGCAGTAGCGGTAATAAGTCAGCAGGTCCTGCAGGATAAAGCTGTACCAGCAATAACCCTGGTAAAGGTAGTGCTGTTCATAAAACCCCTTATAGAGATGGCTGCCTTTGGGGAGGTTACTTTCAAAAAAAGCCTTTACCGCTATCCGGTCTTTTTCGTCGCGGGCATGGCCCAGTTGAATATACCAGCTATAGAGCTGCAGGGAGAGATTGGAGAGCCGGCTTACCATGGAGATCTGGTCATTTATTTCTTCCACCTCCTTTGCCAGCGTTTCCGCCCGGTTCTCGATGCTGCGGGTGATATATAAGGTCTCTATTTTCTTTTCGAACAGCAGGGCCTGCAGGCAATAGGTAAGCTGGTGAAAGGTCCTGGCATCCTCCTTTATTTTTGCCAGCGCCTTGAGGCTTTGCAGGTACAGCCCCTTATTATAGAGGATGCGGGCATAATCCATCAACTCATTCAGTTGCAATTGAACGGTATGATCATCTTTCAGCACGCGGATGCTGGCCAGTATCTGGCGGTACAGGGAGGCTTTCAGGTTAGACAACTGCTGTTTCCTGATGTCTTTGTTCCTGCGGAGCAGGGTTTCTTCGTCGTAGTCGTCCAGTTTGTCCAGGGCATCGAACAACTGAACTGTTTTCATATCGGATCCCGCCGCATTCCGTTGCACAAAAAGCTTAAAATTGCGCTTCTCGGCCTTTTCCAGGGACTTAATTAATTGAAACAACTCGTCGGTTGATCTTTTGGGCATCGTAATGATATTTCTCTCAAACCCTTGCTGCTAAGGGATTTTACTTAAAATTGGTAGTTTTACGCAGCGTAATAACCCTTTTAAATTGGCTTTATAAGAAGGGTAATAGCCGGTAAATTCGCTTACACGAAGCAAATTTCCAACTTTATAGTTTATTTAAGGACGATTTCTTCGCCAGGCACTGCCAATATTCACCTAAAATTTAGCTATGGCTCAAAATAAGATTCATATTTTCGATACTACCCTGCGGGATGGCGAGCAGGTGCCGGGATGTAAACTGAATACAAAGGAAAAGATAGAACTGGCGCTGGCGCTGGAAAACCTGGGTGTGGATATTATAGAGGCAGGCTTCCCCATCTCAAGTCCCGGAGATTTTGAATCTGTTCAGCAAATTTCAGCGGTAATAAAGGACGCAACCGTTTGCGGACTTACCCGTGCCGTTAAAAAAGATATAGAAGTAGCCGCCGAGGCGTTGAAAGGCGCCAAACGTCCCCGTATCCATACCGGTATCGGGGTGTCTGACATGCATATCAAAACGAAATTCAATACTACCCGGGAGGATATCCTGGTAAGAGCGGCTGAGGCGGTACGTTTTGCCCGGAATTTTGTGGACGACGTAGAGTTTTACGGGGAAGATGCCGGCCGGGCCGACCTGGCATTCCTGGCAAAAGTGGTGGAAACCGTTATTGATGCCGGCGCTACCGTGGTGAATATACCGGATACCACCGGTTATTGCCTGCCGCACCAATACGGGGAAAAAATAGCCTACCTGATTAATAATGTACCGAACGTGGATAAAGCGATTTTGTCCTGCCACTGTCATAACGACCTGGGGCTGGCCACCGCTAATGCTATATCCGGCGTGATCAACGGCGCCCGGCAGATAGAATGTACCATCAACGGACTGGGGGAGAGAGCAGGGAATACCTCGCTGGAAGAAGTGGTGATGGTGATAAAACAACACGAATCACTGGGATTATATACCGATATTAAGACCGAGTTGTTAAATCCGATGAGCCGGCTGGTATCCGATACCATGCGCATGCCGGTGCAGCCCAATAAAGCGATTGTAGGCAGCAATGCTTTTGCCCATTCCTCCGGTATTCACCAGGACGGGTTTTTGAAGAATGCCGAAAACTATGAAATTATCCGCCCCGAACAGGTAGGAGCAGACAGCTCAAAAATTGTGTTGACGGCGAGAAGCGGCCGTTCTGCCCTGGCACATCGTTTGCAAAAGTTAGGGTTCAATTTTAACCGTAACGAAATAGATGTACTGTACGAGGCTTTTTTAAAGGTAGCCGATGAAAAGAAAGAAGTAGGAGATGAGGATCTGAAGACATTGGTTGCCGATAATCATCCGGAAGTAGCAATTGCATAATAAGCAGATGTTTTCTCATGATGCGTTAAGCACTCTGGTTAGCGTGGCGCTCCGGCGTCACGCTTCATTTAAAAAGCACTAAATGGCAAAGACATTGTTTGATAAGATCTGGGAAAAACATGTGGTGAGAACGATTGAAGGAGATCCTTCTGTCTTGTACATTGACAAACACCTGATACACGAACGAACTGGAAGTAAATCTGGAGCAGCAGTATATCAGGATATTACTTACCGGTGAACAGGCTTCTTTTGAAACCAACTCTTATAAAAAGACCTGCTTGCTGAACGGGTACGACGATATAGACTACCTGTTGAGCATAAAACCGGAAATAGAAACATACGGGCAACAACGAACTTTTTAAAATACACCATTTACGCTACCGGTGACAGACTTCACCCGGGCTAAAAAAAATAGAAGGGGATGAAAAAGAATATCGCAGTCATATTTGGAGACGGCATCGGCCCGGAAGTAACACAGCAGTCTATTAACGTGTTGAATACGATTGCTAAAACATTTAACCACGAGTTTGAGTACAGCTATAACCTGATGGGGGCGGACGCGATCGATAAAACAGGAGATCCGCTGCCCGATGAAACCATAACAGCCTGCCTGAACAGCGACGGGGTATTGTTTGGCGCCATTGGTCATCCCAAATATGACAATGACCCTACCGCCAAAGTGCGCCCGGAACAGGGACTGCTGAAGCTGCGCAAGGCATTGCAGTTATATGCCAACATTCGCCCCGTAACCACTTATCCTTCTTTACAACATTTGTCGCCCCTGAAATCTAAAAATATAGAAGGGGTTGATTTTATCATTTTCCGGGAACTGACCGGCGGTATTTATTTCGGTAAAAAAGAACTGAACGCGGATAAATCGCAGGCGCTGGACGAATGTATCTATTCCGAAAGTGAAATAGAAAGAGTATCGCACCTGGCATTCCAGTATGCTATGCAACGCCGTAAAAAGCTGACACTGGTAGACAAAGCCAATGTACTGGAGACCTCCCGCCTGTGGAGGAGGGTGGTGCAGGACCTGGCAGATCAGTACCGGGAAGTGGCGGTGGACTATATGTTTGTAGACAATGCGGCCATGCAGATCATCCTCAATCCCAAACAGTTTGATGTAATACTCACCGAGAATATGTTTGGCGATATCATCAGCGATGAAGCCAGTGTGATTGCCGGCTCATTGGGTTTATTGCCATCTGCTTCCATAGGTAATGGCGCCGCGTTGTTTGAGCCCATCCACGGTTCTTACCCGCAGGCTGCCGGCAAGGATATTGCCAACCCGTTGGGGTCGGTATTGTCCGCGGCTATGCTGTTGGATCATTTTGGGTTGACTGCGGAAGCGACCCTGATAAGGGAAGCCGTGGACTGGACGCTGAAGCACAATTTTGTAACGAAAGACATAGACCCGGTTAATTATTATTCGACCTCTACTATTGGAGAACTGCTGTGTGAATATATAGCTAATAAGGTGCCGGGGCAGGTGCATGAAACCAATATGGAGTTGAGGAAATCGACGATTATATAAACACGATATCGAAAAACACCAGATCGTCATCTCGACCGGAGGGAGAGATCTGCTGTAGGAGAGCAGATTGCCTTTGGTGAGACAGATTCCTCCCCAGCTTCGCAGGTGTCGGAATGACTGGAAAAGAGGAAAATGTCGGAATGACGAAAAAAATAGTTCTTTGTTTTTTGCAGGTGAAATGTATATTTGCATTAATTACATTTCATCTTATGTTGAAGAGCAGAATATACAGTATTGTTACCAACGCAGTCATTGTGGTGGTTGTCATTATTATTCCTGCAATTCAGGGAGGTGTAATTTGTATATAGAATAGTTAACTAGAAATATATAACCCGCCTCCACGAGGCGGGTTTTTTGTTTTGTGGAATAATAATATCAACATTTAAAATCATACACAATGGCTTCCTATTACAATGATGCGACGGTAATATTTCTGAACGGTTCTTTTGTAAAAGCCGCAGAAGCAAAAATGGATTTCTATAGTCAGTCACTGCACTATGGCTACTCGGTTTTTGAAGGTATCCGTTCTTATAAAACAGAAAGCGGCGATACAAAAATATTCAGGGCTGCAGCGCATTTCGATCGTTTGAAAAATTCTGCGCTGGCAATGAATATGCCATATACCTGGAATACGGAAGAGCTGATCAGTGCAACTTACCAAGTGTTGAAGCGTAACAACATGCAGGATGCTTATATACGACCTGTTGTGTACGCCCCGGCAAATATGAGCTTCGCAGTGAATACAGAATCGATGATCTTCATAGAGGCATGGGAAATGGCGCCTTTTCTCGGGGATAAATTGTTGAGGGTAATGATATCTTCTTTTCAACGTCCAAACCCCAGAGGATTTAAAATAGAGGCAAAAGCTGCCGGTCATTATGTGAATTCAATATTGGCCAGCCAGGAGGCAAAAACGAAAGGGTTTGACGAAGCGCTCTTAACGGATATGAATGATAATATAGCGGAAGGACCGGGCGCCAATATGTTTTTTGAAAAGGACGGCAAACTGGTCACTCCACCACCGGGAAACATTTTACCGGGTATCACCCGGGCAACGGTACTGGATATTTGTAAAAAGTGGGGAATAGAGGTAGAGGAGAGATTGTTTAAAGCTGATGAATTAAAAAATGCAGATGGAGCTTTCTTCTGTGGTACCGCGGCCGAAGTGATCGGCTGGGAGAGCCTGGACGATGTGAGATTCAAAAAGGATTGGAATGAAACAGTGAGCAAGACAGTTCAAAAGGCGTATAAAGATCTGGTTATCGAGAAGGAATTGGGATCACAATATAGTGCAGCATAAAAAAATAACGTTTGCAAAGAAGATAATACTAAACAAAATGGCAGAATTAAACAGGTACTCAAGAACCATTACCCAGGACCCTACACAGCCGGCCGCACAGGCCATGTTATATGGTATCGGACTAACAGACGATGATCTGAAAAAAGCACAGGTCGGCGTGGCCAGCATGGGCTGGGACGGCAATACCTGTAATATGCACCTGAACGAACTGGCGAAAGCGGTGAAGCAGGGCGTGTGGGATAATGACCTGGTGGGGCTGATCTTCAATACGATCGGTGTGAGCGACGGTATCAGCAATGGTACCGATGGTATGCGTTATTCTTTGGTAAGCAGGGATATTATCGCGGACAGCATCGAGGCGGTTTGCGGTGCACAATATTATGATGGGCTGATCGCCCTGCCGGGTTGCGATAAGAACATGCCAGGAAGTATCATCGCCATGGGTCGTTTGAACCGTCCGGCGATCATGGTGTATGGCGGCACGATCGCACCGGGCCACTACAAAGGCCAGGACCTGAATATTGTTTCTTCTTTTGAAGCATTGGGACAAAAGATCGCCGGTAACCTGAGTGAAGCCGACTTTAAAGGTATCGTGATGAACAGTTGTCCGGGCGCCGGCGCCTGCGGTGGTATGTACACCGCCAATACCATGGCTTCGGCTATCGAAGCGCTGGGGATGAGCTTGCCTTACTCATCATCCAATCCTGCGCTGAGCGAGGAAAAGAAAAAAGAATGCCTGGAAGCCGGTAAGGCGATCAGACTGTTGCTGGAAAGAGATATCAAACCTTCTGATATTATGACACGCAAGGCGTTTGAGAACGCCATTACCGTGATCATGGTAACAGGTGGAAGCACGAACGCGGTGCTGCATTTTATAGCCATGGCCAAGAGTGTAGGCATAGCGCTGACCCAGGATGATTTCCAGGCGATCAGTGACCGTATCCCGGTACTGGCCGACTTTAAACCCTCCGGCAAATACCTTATGCAGGACCTGCACAATCATGGCGGTATCCCGGCTGTGATGCGCTACCTGCTGGATAAGGGACTGCTGCATGGCGATTGCCTGACCGTGACCGGAAAGACATTGGCAGAAAACCTGGCTTCCGTAACTCCGGTCAATTTTGAAACCCAGGATATCATTTACCCCCTGGAGAAGCCGATCAAAAAGACAGGACACTTGCAGATATTATACGGCAACCTGGCGGAAAAAGGTTCCGTAGCCAAGATCAGTGGTAAGGAAGGGGAGCGCTTTGAAGGACCCGCCCGTGTGTTTGACGGTGAGAAAAAGTTGATAGAAGGGTTGTCTACCGGATTGGTAAAACACGGTGATGTGGTAGTGATCAAAAATGAAGGACCGAAGGGAGCGCCCGGTATGCCGGAGATGCTGAAACCTACCGGCGCTATTATCGGTGCAGGACTGGGTAAAACCGTTGCGTTGATCACAGATGGCCGGTTCAGTGGCGGCACACACGGGTTTGTTGTTGGGCATATTACACCCGAAGCGTATGAAGGCGGATTGATAGGACTGGTGCAGGATGGTGATATTATAGAAATTGATGCTGTCAACAATACACTGACATTGAAGGTGAGCGAAGAAGAGATCGCCCGCCGCAAAGCTGCCTGGAAACAGCCCGATCTGAAAGTGAAAAAAGGCTTATTGTTCAAATATGCATTGTCGGTTAAAGACGCAAGCGAGGGTTGTGTAACAGATGAAGCGTAGAGTGAGAAACCTATAAGGTTTTAGAGCATACCGGCCGAAGGACGAAAGACTTTCCTGAAACCTTATAGGTTTATCGGACAATAGAAGAATAAACCAGTCATTATAACCTTAACCATGAAAAATAACACCAATGCAATTACAGGTCATTCAGAATAAGATCTATGAAATACGCGGCCAGAAAGTAATGCTGGATTTTGATCTGGCTGAATTGTATGGCGTAGAAACCAGGGTGTTTAACCAGGCAGTTAAAAGAAATATAGAAAGCTTTCCAAGTGAATTTATGTTTCAATTAACAAGGTCGGAATATAACGCTCTAAGGTCACAATTTGTGACCTTATATACACAACCTGTTGATAATCAAGATGTGAACTCATCACAAATTGTGATGAGTTCGCGAAAACACAGAGGTAAAACCTATCTGCCCTATGCATTCACCGAGCACGGTGTCACCATGCTGGCGAGTGTGCTGAAAAGCCCGGTAGCGAGAAAAATGAACATAGCGATCGTAAAAGCTTTTATCGCCATGAGGAAAATGATGATACAGTATACTGAAGTGATAAAGGTGATGGATGATCTGAAAGAGCGTATAGACGGACATGATGCCCAGTTGAACCAGATCTATGATGCTTTGGAAAACATTGCGAGGGAGGAACGACTGAAGCAATCTCATTGGATGATAAAGATTTAAACGTTTGAGATTGCTTCTCCCGACCATAGGTCGGGAGAAGCAATGACGATCACCAGTTGAGTAGCGAACCAACTGTTGAAGAGTGCGACGCAAGGAACGATGCCATAAGTACTGTAGTTCGTTTCAATAAAACTGAGAACGCTTTAATAGACGGGTTACCAATTGTAACCAGTTTAAAAGAGAAATCAGACTTAATGATAAATGTGTAATTAAAATAAAATGCCATGAGCAGCGCAACAGAAGCAATGAAAGCTAAAAAACCGGAGAGTAAAGAAACCTCAACACAGCCAAAAGCCCAGACTTCTATTACCGGAAGTGTAGCAGTATTGGAAGCCCTGATCGCTGAAGGAGTCACCGATTTTTTTGGCTATCCCGGTGGTGCTATCATGCCCATCTACGACGCTTTGTATGATTACCCGGATAGTTTGAACCATATACTGGTCCGCCACGAACAGGGAGGCATACACGCTGCCCAGGGATATGCGCGTACTTCCGGTAAAGTGGGTGTGGTGTTTGCCACCAGCGGACCCGGCGCCACCAACCTGGTGACCGGGCTGGCGGATGCGCAGATAGACAGTACACCGTTAGTATGCGTGACCGGCCAGGTGTTTGCGCACCTGCTGGGTACGGATGCCTTCCAGGAAACGGATGTGATCAATATTACCACACCCGTTACCAAATGGAACTACCAGGTAACGGATGCGACGGAAATTCCCGGCGTAATGGCGAAGGCATTCTACATTGCACGCTCCGGCAGACCCGGCCCGGTATTGATCGATATTACGAAGAACGCACAAATACAGAAATTCGATTACGAAGGCTATACACCGTGTACGCATATACGCAGTTACCGGCCCAAGCCGATCGTACGCAAAGAATATATAGCCGAGGCAGCCAAATTGATCAATGAAGCGAAGCAGCCTTTCGTATTGTTTGGCCAGGGCGTGATATTAGGCGGCGCTGAAAAAGAATTCAAAAGCTTTATTGAAAAAAGCGGTATACCTGCGGCGTCAACAGCCCTGGGGCTCGGCGCACTGCATACGGATCATCCTTTGTATACGGGTATGTTGGGTATGCACGGCAACTATGGTCCCAATGTGCTGACCAACGAATGTGATATACTGATCGCTGTCGGCATGCGCTTCGATGACCGCGTAACGGGACGGCTGGACAAATATGCCAAACAGGCAAAAGTCATTCACCTGGATATTGATCCGGCGGAAATAGATAAGAATGTGCCGGCAACCGTGCCGGTATGGGGCGATTGTAAAGAAACACTCCCCTTATTGACACGGGCGATTGAAAAGAAAGAACATACCGACTGGGTAAACAGATTCCGGGATATGCGGAAGGAGGAAGAAGAAGTTGTTATCTATAACGAAATGCATCCTGTGTCTGATATCATGACCATGGGAGAAGTGCTGAACGTGCTGAATGAGTTGACCGCCGGCGATGCGGTAATTGTAACGGATGTGGGGCAGCACCAGATGATCACCTGTCGTTACGCGAAATTCAATAAAACCCGCAGCAATGTTACTTCCGGGGGGCTGGGAACGATGGGCTTTGCCCTGCCGGCCGCGATCGGCGCAAAAGTGGGTGCAAAGGAAAGACCGGTGATAGCCATCATTGGCGATGGTGGTTTCCAGATGACACTCCAGGAATTGGGAACGATCATGCAGTTCAGTATAGACGTAAAGATCATTATACTCAACAATGAATTCCTGGGTATGGTGCGCCAGTGGCAGCAGCTCTTTCACGATAAGCGATATTCATTCGTAAATATTACCAGTCCGGATTTTGTGATGGTAGCCAAAGGATATGGTATTGCAGGAAAGAGCATTAAAACACGGGAAGGCCTGAAATCAGCGCTGGAAGAGATGCTGAACCATAAAGGCTCTTACCTCCTGGAGGTAATGGTAGGGAAGGAAAACAATGTATTTCCAATGGTACCGCAGGGATGTGGTGTATCTGAAATAAGATTGAAGTAGAATGATGCAGAAATCAACCATTGAAGAAATAAAAATGCGCTTCGATAATGACGTGGAGCGTTTTTCGAACCTTGATACGGGGCAGATATCCACTATTGATGCTACCATCTCACTAGAGTTGATAACTGAAGCGGCAAAGAGAATTGTTCCTGCGGCAACACAATTATTGGATGTTGGTTGTGGAGCAGGTAACTATTCGCTGAAAATGTTGCAAAAGTTGCCAGGGCTTAATTGCACATTGGTTGATTTAAGTGCACCCATGCTTGATAAAGCTTTGGAAAGAGTTGCAGAACACACGAGCGGTAAAGTGGAAATATTACAGGGTGATATCAGGGAGGTGCATTTGCCCGGAAACCAGTTTGATATCATATTGGCCGGAGCTGTGCTGCATCATTTACGTGATGACAATGATTGGGAGACCACTTTCAGAAAACTATACAGCTTATTGAAGCCGGGTGGCTGACTGATGATATCTGATTTGGTAATACAGGAAACACCAGCCATCAGCGCATATACCTGGGAGCGATATGGTGATTATCTGGAAACCGTGAGTGGAAAAACATATCGCCAGAACGTAATGAACTATATCGAAAGAGAAGATAGTCCACGTTCTGTGACCTATCAAATGGAGCTAATGAAAAGAATTGGATTTCGTGCAACTGAAATATTGCATAAGAATATGTGTTTTGCAGCTTTTGGCGGAATTAAATAAAGGCATCAAACTTAGAAATTAAAAGCAATGAAACAGGAATTTACCATTACGGTGTACACGGAAAACCATATCGGCCTGCTGAACCGCATAGCCATCATGTTTTCCCGCAGGAAAATCAACATTGAGAGTCTGAATACTTCTCCTTCCGAGGTAGAAGGCATTCACCGGTTTACAATAGTGATCAACGAGGTGGAAGAGGTGGTAAAGAAGCTGATCCGCCAGATTGAAAAGCAGGTAGAAGTGCTCAAGGCATACTATAATACCAATGAGGAAATAGTATGGCAGGAGCTGGCATTGTACAAAGTATCTACAGATAAAGTGATTGAGGATATAAAGGTAGAGCGCCTGTTGCGTCAGTACGGCGCCAGGGCCGTGGTGATCCGTAAGGACTACACCGTGTTTGAAACATCCGGGCACCGGGAGGAAATTGATACCCTTACAGAGGTGCTGGGCGAGCTGGGACTGATAGAGTTTGTAAGAAGTGCAAGAGTAGCGATCATCAACGAAAGCAAAGGCTTCCACGAAAAGTTGCGGGAGTTTGAGGAAGAAAAACCGGGCACGGAATTAGTAGAAAATGAATTTCTGGATAAACAGGAAGAAGTTTTCAGTATGTAACCTTTTATTAAATTTTACGAAACCCCAATGGAATACGTATTTACATATATCAGGGAAACGCGCCGGGCATTAAAGAAAATTGTAGACGGGCTGGATACGGATACCCTGAACTATATTCCGGAAGGATTCAATAATAATAATATTATCTGGAACTTCGGGCATATATACGTAGCAACATTGGGTCTGGTGTACGTAAGGACAGGCATTGATAAAACGAAGGAGATACCCTATCTGAAAAAATATGCAAAAGGGTCAAAGCCTGAGCAATACGTGGACGATCATGAGATCGCTTTTTTGAAAGAACATGTTTTTTCGTCCATAGATTCCCTGGAGGCAGATTATAAGAACAATGTGTTTAAGCACATTGAACCGTTTGCCACGGAAACCTATGGTAAAATGATGACTTCTATTGAAGAGGTGATCACCTGTACACTGGCACACGATAATTTTCATTTTGGATATGTGAAGGCGTTACAAAAGGCTGTCTTACCTTCGCCCTCTCATTTACCATATAACCAACAACAATAACCATACAAATTTTAAACTTTACAAAATGGCAAAATTAAATTTTGGCGGCGTAGAAGAAAATGTAGTTACAAGGGATGAGTTTCCACTCAGCAAAGCGCAGGAAGTGCTAAAAAACGAAACAATTGCAGTCATCGGATACGGTGTGCAGGGACCGGGGCAGGCACTGAATCAGAGAGATAACGGTATTAATGTAATTGTAGGACAAAGAAAAAATTCCAGGACCTGGGATAAAGCGATCAAAGACGGATTTGTACCGGGTGAAACATTGTTTGAAATAGAAGAAGCCTTGCAAAAAGGTACCATCATTTGTTACCTGCTGAGTGATGCCGCCCAGATTGAATTGTGGCCAACGGTAAAGAAACATCTGACAGCCGGCAAAGCCCTGTATTTCTCTCACGGTTTTGGCATCACCTTTAATGAGCAAACCGGTATCATTCCGCCCAAAGATGTGGACGTGTTTCTGGTGGCGCCGAAGGGCTCCGGTACTTCTCTGCGCAGGATGTTCCTGCAGGGCAGGGGACTGAACAGCTCTTACGCTATTTACCAGGACGCGACCGGTAAAGCAAAAGACCGTGTGATCGCACTGGGTATTGCTGTCGGCAGCGGTTACCTGTTTGAAACCGATTTCAAGAAGGAAGTATTCAGTGATCTTACCGGAGAAAGAGGTACGCTGATGGGCGCCATCCAGGGTATTTTTGCCGCACAATACCAGGTGCTGCGCGATAAAGGACACTCTCCTTCAGAAGCATTTAACGAGACGGTGGAAGAGTTAACGCAATCCCTGATGCCGCTGGTAGCGGAAAATGGTATGGACTGGATGTATGCCAACTGCTCTACTACCGCGCAACGGGGTGCTTTGGACTGGTGGAAAAAATTCCGTGATGCAACAGCGCCGGTGTTTAAAGAATTATATGAAAGTGTGGCGACCGGCCAGGAATCTCAACGTTCTATCGACAGCAACAGCAAGGCGGACTACCGCGAGAAGCTGGAAGAAGAGCTGAAAGAACTGCGCGAAAGCGAAATGTGGCAGGCTGGTAAAACCGTGAGAAGCCTGCGTCCTGAAAATCAGAAATAAAAGTAACTGTTAACAGATGAGTGAGGTTGAAAATACGAGTGTGGAGAAAAGAGACAAAACGCAGAAAAGCCTTCCTGCCCAGGCAGGGAGGCTTTCTTTTGATGAGGCGGCCCGGAGGCTGAAAAACGTGGTCACCCGTACGCCTTTATCTTATAACGTAACGCTCTCAAAAAGGTATAACTGTAAGGTATACCTGAAAAGAGAGGATTTGCAGGTGGTGCGGTCTTATAAATTAAGAGGCGCTTACAATATGATCTCTACGCTGGACCCGCACCTGCAGTCCCGTGGGGTAGTGTGTGCCAGCGCCGGCAATCATGCCCAGGGCTTTGCTTATAGTTGCAGGCAGCTCAATATAAAAGGGGTGGTGTTCATGCCGGTGATCACTCCCAAACAAAAGATCAACCAAACCAAAATGTTCGGGGAAGGTAATATTGAGATCAAACTGGTGGGGGATACATTTGACGATTGTGCGATAGCAGCCAAAGCCTATACCGCTGAAAATAATATGGTTTTCATCCCTCCCTTTGATGATTACAGTATCATCGAGGGACAGGGTACTGTCGGAGTGGAGATACTGGAAGACCAGGATCATATAGACTACCTGTTTGTGCCGGTTGGTGGCGGCGGACTGGTAGCCGGTGTAGGTACTTACTTCAAACAAAACAATCCTGAAACAAAAATAATCGGTGTGGAACCCGAAGGGGCCCCTGCCATGAAAGCAGCCCTGGAAGCGGGTCATCCCGTTACCCTGGACGATATAGACCGGTTTGTGGATGGCGCTGCGGTGAAAAGAATAGGAGACCTTACGTTTGAGATATGTCGGCATGTACTGGATGATATGCTGCTGGTGCCGGAAGGAAAAGTGTGCACCACCATATTAAAGCTCTATAATGAAGACGCGATAGTGGTGGAACCCGCAGGGGCGCTTTCTATCGCGGCTTTGGATATTTATGCCGATAAGATCAGGGGCAAAAAAGTAGTTTGTATTGTGAGCGGAAGCAATAATGATATAGACAGGATGCCTGAAATAAAAGAACGCTCATTGCAATACGAAGGGCTGAAACATTATTTCCTGATCAGCTTTGCGCAACGCCCCGGCGCTTTAAAAGAATTTGTTACCCATGTATTGGGCGAAAAAGACGATATCACCCGGTTCGAATACATGCAAAAAACCAATAAGGAAGCCGGTCCGGCGCTGGTGGGCATTGAATTGCAAAACCCCAATGACTATACTACTTTGCTGGAGCGTATGGGGCGGTACGGCATTAACTTCTCCGAGATCAACAAGGATGACAAGTTGTTCGGATACCTGATATAACGGGGAATGTGAAAATTTAAAAACCTGACTGCCGTCAGGCAGGTGCGGCAATATGGCTCTTTATGGGAGATGCCGTGATTTTCCATGTCATTATAAGTATCCCATTAGTGGTTCCAATCATTGAGGCGTGACAGAAGAACTGATTTTGCATAACTATGGCACGCAAAGGTCGCAAAAGATCACCAGGAAAGAATCGGTTCTAAAAAGCGAACTGTTTGTGCGCCCTTGCGCTTCATCGTGGCTTAGCGCGAAATATGATGCCGTTGCCGGATACCGTACCTTTTAGAATACGCAAAGTGTATCGGTATAGAATATTGATCTACGGTAGCTTACCCTATATGCATTGGCAGTAGGTATTACACCCGGTCACTTCTTTTTATGGCTCCGGCCTTTTTTATATTGTTCCAGTTTTTCCTGCAAAATCACCAGTTTCTCTTCCAGCATCCTGATCTTTCTGTCCTTGGCTTCTATTACACTTCGCTTAACTTCTATAATTTCATTTCCACGGGTTTGCAGGTGCACCACCCCTCTCACATTCACGCCATGCTTTAAAATATCCTGCAAAAAATCTTCGGGAATATCGTCAAAGGAAGGCAGACCAAAAAACTCCTTTAGCTTTTCAGAGTCCTCGTATTTAGGCAAACTGATCCCAACTTCCCACTTTTGCAACCTGTATTGGTTTACGGAAATAATTTCGGAAAGCCTTTTTACGCTGTATTTGTAGTGTTTTCTGTATGCCCTCAAAAATTCCCCAAGCGTCATATTGCTATTTTTAGAAAAAAGGAAAAATTTTTAAGAATTTTTTCTAAATTGTGATAATAATTCACCGGTAATCAACCGGATGGCAAACAAGTAGTAAATATATGGTAAACAAATGGTAAATATAAAACGTCCTCAAGCAGTTAACAATGAGAAACACAAAATCTCCTCTTATACGCATTTCAGGTAAGCTTCTCAAAGAGTGGAATAAACGCCAGTTATACGGCGATGTAAAAAAACTTACTGATTATACCGGGTTCTCCAAACCGGTCATTATCCGCGCTTTGAAAAAAGGCGAAGCCAGGGCGGAAGTCATTCTTAAAATATCCCGGTTTTTTGCCCAGCGCGATCATTATCCGGACGATATAAGTAAACAGGCGCTGGAAATGTTGAAGTAACTATAGCCCCGTATCAATTATTTTCAGAACACCTAATACATCATAACTGATATGAGCTTTATAACATATACATACCAGGTAAATGACTTTGACAGCTTTATTTCGGAAATAGAAAAACTAACCGACTATCCCGGAATTGAGGTGCTGAACTTTTACACCAGCCGGAAATTATTGGTGATCAACACCCAAAAGTTTATTCAACAGTTTGACTTTGAGTATTTTATAGATGAAACAGATAGGGAGCGTTTTATAGACCTGGCAGTGGACTATTTATATAATAAGGGGTCAATTCATTGATTTACAGCGCTATTGTTGCTCCAACTTTCCGGCTTTTCATAAAACCCTGCCGATTTTCTTTAAAGTAGAGTAATTTTGCATAATAAAATGTGGCTTTTACAGCAATGTTCAGGCAGATACACGGTCATCTGAATATAAGGCATTTTTAAAAAATTTTTGGCTTTATTGAGTTTTTTCGTACTTTTATTCGCTTGTCTGCCATGTGGATTTAAAATTATTCAGATTTTTCCATTTTTATTGATTTTTTATTAAACCTCCTGATTTTATGGATTGTAATGGATTGTACAGAGAGGAGTTTGAACGCGATGCCTGTGGTGTAGGATTTGTTGCCAGTATTAAAGGAAATAAATCGCACCAGATAATCTCCGATGCGTTAACGGTGCTTGAGAATATGGAACACAGGGGTGCCTGTGGTTCTGAAAAAAACACCGGGGATGGCGCCGGCATTATGATACAAATACCACATGAGTTCTTTTTCTCCGAGTGTGTAAAGCTGGGTGTTCACCTGCCTGCTTTTGGCCGGTATGGTGTAGGAGTGATCTTTTTCCCAAAGGAAGTGCGTTTAAGGGAAGAATGTCGCGAAATTTTTGCCCGTGCGGCGGAACGCCTGGGTCTGGAAATTCTGACCTATAGAAGAGTTCCTGTGGATGCAGGCGATATTGGGCCTACCGCCCTGTCTGTAGAACCGGAAATGGAACATGTTTTCATCGCCTGCCCGGACCATATCCAGGACTCTGAAGATTTTGAAAGAAAGCTGTTTGTGTTGCGGAACTATGCTACGCATACCGTAAACAATACCGTAAAGAAGGACAATATAGGTTTTTACATTCCTTCTCTTTCCTATAAAACCGTGATATATAAAGGTCAGTTAACCAGTATGCAAGTGCGTACTTACTTCACTGATCTTACCAATAAAAGGGTGGTAAGCGCTTTTGGATTGGTACACTCCCGTTTTGCCACCAATACCTTCCCTTCCTGGAAGCTGGCGCAACCTTTCCGCTTTATCGCCCATAACGGGGAGATAAACACACTCCAGGGGAACCTGAACTGGCTGAAGACCAGTGAGAGGGGATTCTCCTCGCCCTATTTCTCCAAGGAGGAAATGGATATGTTGCTGCCGATCGTTTCCAACGGACTTTCAGATTCGGCCTGCCTGGATAATATGGTAGAGTTGCTTACTTTATCGGGGCGTTCCCTGCCGCACGTAATGATGATGCTGATCCCCGAAGCCTGGGACGGTAACGATAAAATGGATCCCGTAAAAAAAGCTTTTTACGAATACCATGCTGCTGTAATGGAACCCTGGGATGGTCCCGCCTCTATTTCATTCACTGATGGAAGAGTCATTGGAGCCACACTTGACAGGAACGGTCTGCGCCCCTCCAGGTTTTGTGTAACTCATGATGAAAGGGTGATCATGGCATCCGAAACAGGCGCCTTGCCGGTGGATCCCAAAATCGTAAAAAGTTATGGTCGCCTGCAGCCGGGGAAAATGTTTGTGGTAGATATGGAGCAGGGCAGGATCATCAGCGATGAGGAACTGAAACAGGATATCTGTTCCCGCAAACCCTATAGCGACTGGCTGAACCAGCATAAGATCAGGCTGGGCGAACTGGATGCCCCGCGGGTGACTTTCACGCATCTTTCGGAAGAGTCTGTATTTAAATATCAGAAAGCATTTGGCTACAGCACAGAAGATATTGAAACGCTGATAAAGCCCATGGCGATTGATGGAAAAGAACCGGTCGGTTCTATGGGCACCGACGTGCCGCTGGCAGTATTGTCTGACCAGCCGCAGCATATCAGCAGTTATTTTAAACAACTTTTTGCACAGGTAACCAATCCGCCCATTGACCCCATCAGGGAAAGGCTGGTGATGAGCCTGGCATCCTATGTGGGCAACAACGGTAACCTGTTATCAGAAGATCCCCGCCACTGCCACGCTGTATCATTGCCGCAGCCCATATTAACGAGTACCGAGCTGGAAAAGCTGAGAAGTATTGATACCGGTATTTTCCAGGCAAAAACGCTGCAATGTTATTTCCGTTCCGATGGTAAACCGGGCTCCCTGAAAGATGGTATCGACAGGTTATGCCGTTACGCGGTAGATGCGGTAGAGGATGGATTTGAAGTGATCATTCTTTCAGACCGCGCCATTGACTCCGATCACGCGGCTATTCCGTCGCTGCTGGCCGTATCCTCCGTTCACCATCACCTTATCCGCAAAGGATTACGGGGACAGGTAGGCATAGTGGTAGAAGCCGGCGATGTGTGGGAAGTGCATCATTTTGCCTGCCTGATAGGGTTTGGCGCTACCGCTATTAACCCCTATCTGGCATTGGCTACCATCCGCACCATGAAGGCCACCGGCAAATGGGAAACAGAACAGGAATGGGAAACCTTGCGTAAGAACTACGTAAAGGCGGTTTGCGACGGGCTGCTGAAAGTATTCTCCAAAATGGGCATATCCACCCTGCAATCTTACCAGGGTGCACAGATATTTGAAATTCTGGGACTGAACAGGGAGGTGGTAAACAAATGTTTTACCGGTGCGGTCAGCCGTATTGAAGGTATGGGGCTTGACGAACTGGCTAAGGAAGCGCTGGCCAAGCATGCGCTGGCATTCAACCGCAAGAATATTCCGGTAGATCGTTTGTCGGTAGGCGGTGTATATCAATGGAAGCGGAAAGGGGAATACCACCTCTTCAATCCGCAGACCATACACCTGCTGCAGTATTCCACCCGCATGAACGATTATGCAACTTTTAAAAAGTATAGCAAGACCGTAAACGACCAGGGTGAGAAAGCCTGCACTTTACGGAGTCTTTTCCAGTTCAAGAGAAACCGTCCTTCCATTTCAATAGACGAAGTGGAGCCGGCCGAAAATATATATAAACGTTTTGCTACCGGGGCGATGTCCTTCGGGTCTATCTCCTGGGAAGCGCACACCACGCTGGCAATTGCTATGAACCGCCTGGGCGGAAAGAGCAACACCGGAGAGGGTGGTGAAGATGAAAAGCGATATGAACCGCTGCCGAACGGAGACTCTATGCGTTCGGCTATCAAGCAGGTAGCCTCTGCCAGGTTTGGGGTTACCAGCCAGTATCTTACGGAAGCTGACGAACTTCAGATAAAAATGGCCCAGGGGGCTAAACCGGGAGAAGGCGGGCAGTTGCCGGGCGACAAAGTGGATGACTGGATCGGAAGAGTAAGACATTCCACACCGGGTGTGGGTTTGATATCGCCGCCTCCGCATCATGATATCTATTCCATTGAAGACCTGGCACAGTTGATATACGATCTGAAAAATGCCAACAGGGCGGCCAGGATAAATGTAAAGCTGGTATCAAAAGCAGGGGTAGGCACCATCGCTGCCGGTGTGGCGAAAGCAAAGGCGGATGTAGTGCTGATTGCCGGTTTTGATGGTGGTACGGGCGCTTCTCCTGTCAGTTCCATCAAACATGCAGGATTACCCTGGGAACTGGGGCTGGCGGAAAGTCACCAAACCCTGGTGAGGAACAAATTAAGAAGCCGCATTGTATTACAGGCAGACGGTCAGATGAAAACCGGCCGGGATATAGCCATCGCTACTTTACTGGGTGCGGAAGAATGGGGAGTGGCAACAGCGGCGCTGGTAGTAGAGGGTTGTATCATGATGCGTAAATGCCATATGAATACCTGCCCGGTAGGGGTGGCAACGCAGGACCCCGAGTTGAGAAAACGTTTTACCGGCGACCCGGACCATGTGGTGAACTTCTTTAAGTTCATTACACAGGAACTGCGCGAGATCATGGCGGAACTCGGTTTCAGAACCGTAAATGAAATGGTAGGCCAGGTAGATTGCCTGGAAAGAAGAGAAGGAATTGACCACTGGAAATATGGCAAGCTGGATCTGTCACCCGTGTTGTATAAAGAACCGGCTTCTGAGTTTACCGGTTTATATAACCAGGAAAGCCAGGATCATGAGCTGGAGAGTGTGATCGACTGGCAATTGCTGGAAGTGGCAAAACCCGCGCTGGCTTCAAAAGAACGGGTGTATGGAGAATTTACGATTAAGAATACTGACCGTACGGCAGGTACCATACTGTCTAACGAGATTACCAAAAAATATAAGGCGGCAGGATTGCCTGACGATACCGTACACCTGAAGTTTGTCGGTACCGCCGGTCAGAGCTTTGGAGCGTTCAATACCCGTGGGGTAACCCTGGAACTGGAAGGAGATGCCAACGACTACTTTGGAAAAGGGTTGAGCGGCGCCAGGATGATCATATATCCTTCCAAAGAAGCGGGATTTGTTCCCGAAGAAAATATCATCATTGGTAACGTGGCCTTTTATGGCGCTACTTCCGGGGAAGCTTTCATAAGGGGTAAAGCCGGTGAAAGGTTCTGTGTAAGAAACTCCGGTGTAAATGCCGTGGTGGAAGGCGTGGGCGACCATGGTTGCGAGTATATGACGGGCGGACGTGTAGTGATACTGGGTGATACCGGGAGAAACTTTGCTGCCGGTATGAGCGGTGGAATAGCCTATGTATATGACGTAAACGGAAAGTTCGCGGAAAACTGTAACCAGGAGATGGTAGACCTTGATCCGGTAATAAACGGCGAAGCGGAAGAACTTCACGATATGATCACCAAACACTATGCATTTACAGCCAGCACAGTGGCCAAATTCATACTGGACGATTTTGAAAACCAGTTGCGAAATTTTGTAAAAGTATATCCGAGGGACTACAAGCGTGTGATGATGAAGCAGAAGCTTCAGGTGAACGGATGAGCGTAAGAGATTTAATTTATTTGTTAATGTGCGCAAGATAAAAAAATGGGAAAACCTACTGGATTTTTAGAAGTTACCCGGGAACTGCCCGGTAAAAAACCCGTAACAGAAAGATTACAGAATTACAATGAATTCGTAGATCGGTTTCCGGAAGAAAAACTGGTAAAACAGGCCTCTCGCTGCATGAACTGCGGTGTTCCTTTTTGCCATAGCGGAACAGGATGTCCGTTGGGAAATGTTATTCCCGAGTTTAACGACGCGGTTTACAGGAAAAGCTGGAAGGAAGCCTACGATATACTGATCTCCACCAACAACTTCCCAGAGTTTACCGGCCGTATTTGTCCGGCGCCCTGCGAAAGCGCCTGCGTGCTGGGTATTAACCAGCCTCCGGTTACGATTGAAGAGATAGAGAAGAATATCATAGAGATCGCTTTTGAAAAAGGTTTTGTGCAGCCACGTAAGCCCAATCTGCGTACGGGCAAGCGGGTGGCCGTTATCGGCGCCGGCCCTGCCGGACTGGCGGCTGCAGCCCAGTTGAATTATGCCGGGCACCTGGTGACCGTGTTTGAACGCGATGATGCCGCGGGGGGATTATTACGGTATGGTATACCTGATTTTAAGTTGGAAAAATGGGTGATTGACCGGCGCATCGAAGTGATGGAAAAAGAAGGGGTGGAGTTCCGTTATAATGCCAACGTGGGCGTGAATGTAAGCATCAATGACCTCTTGCGCGAATACAACGCCATCGTGTTGAGTGGCGGTTCTACCAAGCCCAGGGATCTTGCCATGCCGGGACGGGACCTGAAAGGAGTGTACTTCGCGATGCAGTTTTTAAAACAGCAAAATAAACGGAACGCGGGTAAAGACCCCTTAGCGAAAGCGAATATCGAAAGTAATATCCTGCCGGAGGAAGTACTGGCTACCGGTAAAAATGTGATCGTTATCGGTGGCGGTGATACCGGAAGTGACTGTGTGGGTACCTCCAACAGGCATAAGGCCAAATCGGTTACCCAGTTTGAGCTGATGCCCAAACCGCCGGAAGGAAGGACACCCTTTATGCCCTGGCCTACTTACCCGATGGTGTTCAAAACCTCCACTTCTCATGAAGAAGGTTGCCAGCGGAACTGGGCAATCGCTACGAAAGCTTTCATGGGAGATGCTGACGGAAACCTGCGGGCATTGAAAGTAGTGGAGCTGGAGTGGACCTCCACCAAAGACGGTCGTCCGGGGCAATTTGTAGAAATTGAGGGCAGTGAAAAAGAAATGCCCTGCGAACTGGCATTGCTGGCGATGGGCTTTGTGCATCCGCAACATGAGGGGATGCTGGATGAAATAGAAATAGAGTATGATGAAAGAGGAAATGTAAAAGCGGCGGAAAGATACTATCAAACCAATATACCGAAAGTGTTTACCGCCGGCGATATGCGCCGCGGTCAGTCCCTGGTAGTATGGGCCATCAGCGAAGGAAGGGAATGCGCCCGCAAGGTGGATGAGTTTTTGATGGGCAGTTCCCTGCTCGAAACTAAAGATGCCTCGCTGGTATCCTTGTCGGTATAGGCTGAATGAGAATTTTAAATTGTTCAAGCGTCTCTTTTGAGGCGCTTTTTTTGTACGGCATTTCTTTGATGACATAGCAGGTTATAGAAAGCATAAAAATATCCTGGCTTCTTTATGGCGATAAAAAACTTCTCTTCAGGGCTGGGAACTTTCAGGATTCCGAATGCCGGTTAACGGGTTGCGGAAAAGGCAACAGGTAAAAAGAGGTAGGAATCCTTCATTATTTATCTTATTTTGTTAACCTGTACCAGTACATTCCGGAAGTCGCAAAGTTCCTCAGTTTTGCATAAACGATGCACGAAGAGGCACTGCGGGAAAAGAAATCATGAGTTAACGAAAATGGAAAAATTAATTAAATTATTAAAAATATTTGTACGTGGATGGGCGTCTTATCTTTTTATATCGATTGATAAGCGAACCATATTCTATTCTCATAAACCGGATAGTTTGCATATCTATCCACCAGTGATGCTAATAATTATTGTATCAATATTTATAGGGCTGTATTATTTTTTTAGAACGAATGCCCTATCTAAAAGTGATATAATGCGAATATCAACAGAGGGGGTGTTTATTGCAATTTTAGCTTATTCCTTTCACCGAGATTTGACGAACACTCCGAATATGTTAGCGATATTTTACATTATATTGATTGGGTTTACAATTTATAGTGTTTTTGAAATGTTTAAAAAGAATTGAAGGAATGTTGATGACAGCTTGAGTTCTAAATACCATGTGGATGTGAACGGGCATAGCGTGAACAACCGGCTGAATCATGTACGCGATGTGCTAAACAGTGGTAATTACAGCGAGGATATAGATAATCAGGCAGACATTTATTCTAGACTAAATAATATTAGTATGAATTTATTACGTTTTGGTAGTTCCAATAATGAGAATGAATTTTATTTTAATAATATCAAACTGAATGAGTTTTTAAAAATTTTTTCTGACGAACAACATATCGTAATAAACAGCTTATTTGCTCACAGTTCTGTAAAAGAGTACAATGAACTTGATTTTTCAGAGACTACAACTGTTAAGGCGCTTAAAAGGATTAAAGATCAAAACAACTCGCTTTTAATTAACACCATAAATTTTTCAGTTGATTTTATTCAAGTCGATATATCAGATGAATATGAATATATAATTACAGCTATTAATCCATATTTTTCATATTTTATGAGCGAGGTTTTAAAATTGATAAAAATCGATGATGATATTTGGCGTATGATCCAGCAGAACGTCAACAAATATATTTTAATAAACGATAGTAAAATTATTTGCACCTTTTCTTCTTTTGACGAATATTTACAATCAGACTACTCAAGTATTTTATGAGGAACACAGTTGAATGGGAGATGGATCATCCACTACGGTTATAACGCATCGGACAAAGAACGGTGAATGCAGTTCTTTGAAATGGTCAGAGCAGCATTTGTATGCCTGCTGGTGGGTAAGGCAGTAGCTGGCTGGGCAGCAGAATCTATGAATTGACCAATCCCCGGGAATGTGCTGGGAACGATCAGCAATATCGGTACCGGGTGTGGATGGGGACAGCGGTACGGTGATTGACTACTATGTAGCCGGTGTGCTGACGGCACAGGATTATTATGTTTTCGGCATGATCATGCCGGGAAGGAACTATAGAAAACCTTGGTTAAGCTATAAGTATGTGGCAGAGGGGGAGCAGAGCCTGCAACAACAAAGGGGGGGAGTAATTTTTTGTCATTTCTAATGGGATAACAATGGTTTTGAACCTATTATCATTGGATGAATATTACCGCTTTATTATCCGGCTGCAAAACAAAGCCCTGTAAGGGCGGCATTTTGGTAGAACAAGAATTCCTTTATCAAAAGCCCCGGAGGGGCGACATTATTTTATAACCGACAAGAATACTTTCCCCGGCTATAAAAGGTCATTTGGTAAGATAATAAATGATAACCGGTGTTAAGCATTTATTATTCCCTTAAATAGTAGTATCAGAGTATAAAAAATTGTAGTTTCAGGCAGCTTTTTTCATTAAGTATATTCAATCAACACCAGGCTATGTCAAACACTTATTCTCAAATTTCTATCCATGCCGTATTTGCCGTAAAGGGCAGAGAAAATTTAATTGCCGCCAGATGGCGTGACGATCTGCATAAGTATATATCCGGTATTGTCACGGGCAATGATGCAAAATCTCTTGCTGTAGGAGGTTGGAAAGATCATGTACATGTTTTTTTTGGATTGCCGGTTACAACCTGTGTTGCCAATATAGTAGGGATCATTAAAGCAAACAGCAGCAAATGGATCAATGAAAAAAAAATTGTAAAAGGCAAATTTCAATGGCAATCAGGCTATGGCGCTTTTTCTCACTCGCGCAGCCAACGGGACCAGGTCATCCAATACATTATGAAACAGGAAGAGCATCACAGGGTAAAAACATTTAAGGAAGAGTATCTGAAAATATTATCTGATTTTGAAATAGCATATGAGGAAAAATATCTTTTTGAATTTTATGATGATTAATGAACGGGGAAATGTCGCCCCTCCGGGGCTTGGCTCCAACTAATATTATTGATCCGCTACCATACTGCCGGTCGTACCGACCTGGCAAATGCATACTTGCAGAAGTGTTCCGAATGCCGGTTAACGGGTTGCGGAAAAGGCAACAGGTAAAAAGAGGTCGGAACCCTTCATTATTATTATTTTATTTTATTTTGCTAACCTGTACCGGCACACTCCGGGGAAGGGAAGGGCTTAATGACCTAAAGTTAGATTTACAGATTAAAGCAGAATATTAATGAAGTTTTATAGAATATTACCATTATTAGATTTAAAAGAAATAGGAGACTACCCTCAGATTCAGGATTTTAAGACTGGGTTTGATAGCAGGCGACCGGAATCCTGCTCAAGGATAAGCCGTTATGATTCAGAAGTTCCTCCTTTAGATATTGACTTTGATGGAATGCAGTTAACAAAAAAAACAAAACTTACGGACTTTGTTAGTGCAAGTTATATGAGTAAATTAACAGGGTTATTAGTAAGTGAGTCTTTACTTTCTTATATTACTTCAAAACGAATAGTTGAAACATTGATATTTCCTGTTGGCTTGTATTATAAAGACGAGAAACTTTCTGCCAAATATTTTTGGATACACTATTCAAAAGCTTATCCCGAAATAATCGATTATAAACAGTCTAAATTTTTTTTGAACCATAGTGAGGTTAAGTATAAAGACGTAACAATTTCTTCATATCAAGATTACCTAAAAAAACAGGAAGCCTCTCAGTATACAATTGATTCAAAATATTTAGTATTAATGAAAGAATATTTAAAAGATTTTGATATTTTCCGAATTGGAATCATTAAAAGTGAAACATATATAACAGAGGAGATTAAAGAAGAAATGGTTGCAAAAAAATTTACCGGAATGGTATATGAACCCGTCGACTACATAATCGTAGAATGATAAAGTGAAATCACTTAGAACCCTTTTGCTTTGAGCTCGTCCTTAACCAGTTTAGAAAATACTAACTAAAATGTATGCATGTTCCTTATGCGTTTCTGCAGGGCTCACAACTCCACTGTGATCACGGAGTCGGGGCTTCCCAGTTTCTTTAAAGTTGCCTGAACCGATTGCACCATCTCATCGGGACCACAGATGTAAAATTGCTGATTAAAGTCTTTGATCTTATCACGCAGATAGGCTTCGTCTATACGGTGATGATCGTATCCTGCTGCAGATCCGGTGGTAAGGGTGTTGATGAAACGGCTGCCCAGCATTTTTGAGAATTCGTCTTTCAGTATAATGTCTGCGGCTGTTTTATTGGAAAACAACAAAGTGTTATTCCCGGTTCTCCCGTCTTTATACAATTGCCGGAATATAGCTATAAAAGGAGTGATACCGGCTCCGCCTGCAATGAAAGTGCCTTCGCCTTTATATTGAATAGCACCCCACACATCGTGCAGGATAAGCTCGTCTCCGGGCTGCAACAGGTCCAGTTGTTTTGTAACACCGTTGTGCCCCCTGTATATTTTGATCGTAAACTCCAGGTAGTCCCATTCGTTGAGGGATGTAAAAGTGAACGGATTGCGTTTTGTCTTCCAGACTTCTTTATTAATGCTTATTTCTGTGGCCTGCCCAGGAATAAATGAATACCCTTCAGGCTTGCTTACCTTAAAAGCCTTCACATCATGGGTAACCTGTGATATTGATAGTATCTTAACAATGTATTGTTCTTCCATGTTCTTTATTTTGAAGGTATCAGGAATGGTAGCCGCTCTGCTAATTTACCCAAATAAAAGCATTTTACAATTGACCAGTGATACGGACTTTATCCCCGGCTGGTGACAGGTAGTTTCTTCGTTTCCGGCAGCCGGGATAATGATCTCCCGTTAAAAAATGCTGCCAATAATGAGCAGACCGGACCGGCGAATCCTCCCGCGGCCATCACTGCCTTGCTCAATACCTCCATTGTAGTGACGCAGAATCGATTTTATATTATTGCTACGGATTTAAACACCCCGGTATCTTCCTATTCCTTTTTTCCCAGGAACAATGAAACAGCTCCCGATAAAGATACTATCGCGGAAAGCACATAATAACAAATACTAACGGAAACGGACAGGTCTTTATCCAGCCCCAATGTAGTAGCGCCGTACATGATCGCCATCTCACGGGCGCCCAGCCCACCAATAGTGAACGGAAACAGGGTAGATAAGGCGGAGAGCAGGAAGATTACAAGATAGGGCAGGAAGTTTCCGGAGTATCCCAGGGCAAGAAGAATAAAGGACGCGCAACCTACCTGTATGCTTTGCGTCAGCAAGGCTAATCCGTGGGTAGAAAAAAACCTTTGTATATGCGTCGGGAAAAACCGCGCTATTACAAAATAGTATATAATGCTTCCTGCAAGATAGGCGGCGGCAATATACCAGGTATACTCCCGGAAGATATTCACAAACAGGGACATGATTACAGACAGGAGCCCCAGCGCCCACAACCCGCTTAACCTGTCAAAGAACAGGGACCCGAATATGATCTTGGGCTTCTCTTTGAACTTCCTGTTGAGGACTATTATTTTATATCCGTCGCCTCCAATGCCGCCCGGCAGGAACAGATTATAGAACAATCCCTGCGCATACAGGTGCATGTTATACTTAACGGATACGGGAAGTTTGATATTTTTGAGAAAACCCAGCAACCGGTAGGACGCCACGATTTGAGACAGTACAAACAACAGCAATGCGGCGGCCAGGTAAACCGGTGATATGCTGCGCAGTATCCCGGAGATGACTTCCAGATCAATATTGTTGTAGACGATATATAAACCCAGGGATGTAAAAAGCAGCTTCAGCAGCAGCTTTATAATATTCCAGCCTTTTTTCTTGTCCATGTACAGATGACCTTACAGGAGATTTTTGTTTTCGGTTTCAAAGTAAGCACGAATATGGGTCTTTACCAAAACCGGGTGGATATTATTCGCATCCGTTGACCTATGTCAATCAATTTTCCGGCTCTGCCCTTCTCTTTATCAAAACCAAGCCTGGTTTGTTACGCTGTTTTTTGACTTATCGAAACCAAACCGCCGAAAATCGAAGCTTCCGGTCAAACAGGCGAATTAAGTTCTTTCGCGGTATATTTCTTTACATCTTTGTATTGTCATTAATGATTGACGATATCCTTTGAAACCAGCTAGACCCTGAAAGACCCGCCCAATCCTCTGAAAACTGAAAAATCCAGATCCGTTTCCAATATCCAGGTTGAAGAACAATAAACAATATCCCTGAAATAATCCGACCACCGATATCCTGAAAAACAAGAACCAATAATCCAAAATCCAGATCCGGAAACACCATTTAAACCTTTGAAAACAAAACCGGCATCCCTATCCTGTTAGAAAAACGATAATCTTCCGTGAAACACCAGCCTTAACCGAAGTTTGATCAGTAACCGATGAAATGAACAACCCCTTAAATAACTGACTGAAAAAACTTCTTTGAGCCTCGCCACTGCGGGGCTTTTTTTATTTTTAGTATTTTTTAAGAAATTCGGGGCATTGTTTTTCCGGAAAAACAATAACTTCATTTCTACTAAATCAGGAGAATCATGTCATTGCTGAATCAACAGAACAACAAAAAAAAGAAAGGAGCTAAAAAGAACAACTCCCAGCTTAATAACCAGGGATCGAAGTTCATTCAAAAGCCCAAATCAACCGGTTTTGTAAATAAGCAGACGAATACGGGTTCCCAACGGGGAAGCTAACGGAAGAACAACTTCCCAACCAGTTCCCTCAGGGCGGCCGGCATAAATACTGCCGGTGGCATACTGTTTAGTATCGTTATCTCTTCCGAAAGGCGGGTTTCATTGTCCAGGAACCTGAATATCAACCATGCCGGCACTTTCGTAAATAACCTTTTAAATATTTCAGCGCCCTGCATTTCTTTTTTCGAGAGGACCCCCAATAATATACTGTCGTAATAGCCAAACCGGGCGGACTTTTTTAATATTGCCGGGTGCATATTACCTATTTGTAAGGCATTGGCTATAGCAGCACTCTGTTTTTGAATAAATTGAAATGTATAGCCCGTAGAGGGTTTGGTTTGACCGCCCGCTGTACCCAGGTAATATATTCCATCCCGGTAGTGATGATATTTTTGATTGGTCATGGGTATTGTTCCGTATTCTACATGTTCGATATAGTAGTTCCTGGTAGGTAATGTTGCTGAAAAGTATTTCTTTAGTTCAAGATCGTACACTTCCTGTTCAAAAACTTTTTCGGAAAAAACAGTGTATTCGATAAGGGCCTTTGTAGAAGAAAGGGGGAGCTGGTAAATAAAAGCCGCGGGAGCCTCATGCTGATCAACTGAAAAATCCATCAGTACCGCGTCTTCCGGGTGGAAGGATGGATCCTCTGTCTCAATAATCCATCCTTTAAAATGCTGTATCAGGGAATAATCTTTCTTTGTTTTTTGCCCTGTATGAGGAATGGAACTGAAGACACAGGAAGCCTGAACGGTTAATGAATGATCGTGGAAATGAATGGTGAGCATATTTTTAACGTAATCCGTTTTTTCTGCTTTTTGCTGTAGCCACTCTATATTGGGGTGTTTTTTTATTCTGTTCAGACAATAACTATAAAAGTCGATCCCGCGTATCATTTTATACCGGTAGTCTTTTATATTCAGCCTGAGATTTTGTTTTTTGTCTTTAAAAAAAAGGTTCTTCCAGCTTTGGTAAACAATGTCTTCAAAATAACCATCTTCTTTTTCCCAGAAACACCATGTCCGGTCATTCAGGTTTTTCGGGTCGGAGTCTACCAGCAATACTTTTTTTGCAGGGAACCCCGGGTCGTCCATCAGGCGCATAAGAAGGCTCAGTCCTGCGCAACCGGCGCCCAAGAAGATATAGTCGTATAGTATGGTTTGTTTGTCTTTCAATATTATAAAAAGGTCCGTAAAAAGAGGAAGAACAATATTTCAATCATCAGCAAATGCATGGCGAATGTATTGTTCCTGTTAAATTTCCCTGCAAAGAAAAACCATAACAGTACACTGCTTACGGCAAACCAGCACAGGTAATTAAAAAAAGGAATGCTTCCCCCGGTCCAGCTCCAGTAACCCAATTGCACCGCTACCGGTTCCAGCACCCAGTCAAAGCATACGGCCAGTAACGCGCCGTCAATTACCAGGGAGATCCGTTTCCATTTTCCAAAAGAAGCTACAGCTTCCGGCGGCAGGGTTTTCATCACCCGTTGGTAAAGCGCCTGTACAGTGGCGCCACAGCCAGAGATCACGATACACCAGTTGATCCCGATAATCAGCGGAACCCCCAAAGCTTTCCTGCCCAGCGTATCTCCATAAGCGTAGTCCCCGAACAGGAGTTGCGTATGTATGCCCAGGACTTCCACTCCGAAACCAGCAACGACGCAGGCGGCTGCAAACAACAGGAAGTGATTGTTTTTGCCGGGTTGTGTCCAGATCAGCAGCAGGAACATCAGCAGCATATTCCAGGGAGTGAGCGAAGCAAAGAATTCCGTGTCGTACACAATCATTCCGCATAAGCCGGCAGCATGAAACACTATGGCTATAGCGGTGGCGATTGAAGTCCTGTTTTTGAAAGCCGGCATCGGGGTATCTTTGATATTATCTTTTTTGCAGGAGAAACAAAAACCATATCAGGGAAGCCATGAATAACATGGCTACAAACTGGTGCAACACCCCCAGCCATATCAGAGCCGTGGCATCCGGGGAATACAGTATTGTCAGGATGCCCAGTACTACCTGCAGCAGTACCAGTATCAGTGGTGAATACCGGGTGCGGTACAGCCAGCTATTTTTGACGGCGTGTTGGCCGGCGCGGGCCACCCAGATAATTGTTAATACGGTAATAAGGTATGCCAAACCCCGGTGGACAAACTGGACCATGAAGGGGTTGTTGAAATAATTGGCGCTTCCTTCAAGTGTAAACAGGCTGGCAGGAAACCACTCACCGTTGATGGTAGGCCAGGTAGGCGCTACGGCGGCGGCTTTTAACCCCGCCATAAATCCCCCGTAAACAAGCTGAACCAGCAGCAGCGCGAATAATAGCCAGGTAAACCGCCTGAGGCTTTTTAGCGGTTGTACCTGTTGCTGAGGTACCAGCAGTTGCAGCGCAAACCACATGGTATATGCCAGCAGTATCAACGCTGCTACGAAGTGGGCTGCCAGTTCCACATGACCCACAAAATATTTTTCAGGTACCAGCCCGCTTTTCACCATGATCCAGCCGATAGCGCCCTGGATGGCCCCCAGCAGGAAAAGTACAACCAACGGCAATACCATTTCCCTGCGGAATCTTTTTGTGGCCAGGAAGTATACGAAACCTATTATGAAGACAATACCGAGCAGTCTTGCCCAGAAGCGGTGAAACCATTCCCAGAAAAAAATGAACTTAAAATCAGCCAGGCTGAAACCGGCGTGTATATACCTGAACTGGTCAGTTTGTTTGTATTTATCGAATTCTGCCTGCCAGGCGGCTTCACCGATTGGCGGGAGCATCCCGGTGATGGGCTTCCATTCTGTTATAGAAAGCCCGGACTCTGTCAACCGGGTAATGCCCCCGAGCAATACCTGTATCATGATCATTGCCACCCCGGTAAGCAGCCAGTAAGCCACGGGTTTATCTGACTTTTTCAGTGAGAACGCGTTCATGGCCGTAAAGGTATTGGATAAAGCGCAACGATGACCTTAAGAAACGGGTGATTTATTTCATAAAAATGAAGAGCGCTCCTGCGAGTGTAAGGGCGATAACAACTCTTCTGTAGCCCTCATCTTTTATATATCCAACCATTTTAATACCCAGCCAGAAACCACAGGCCAGGAAGGGGAGCAATACCAGGTCGATGCTCAATGTGGTGGTATTGATATTGTTCCATACCAAAAGCTGCAGCGGGAACTTGAAGATATTAATGATCAGGAATAACCAGGCCGCCGTTCCTATAAATTCATTCTTCGGCATTCGCATTGCCAGGAAGTATATATTGGCAAAAGGTCCGGCCAGGTTGCCTATCATAGTGGCTACACCTGAGATCAACCCCATAAAAGCTACGAAAAACCTGCTTTTCGGCACGCTCACGGATTTTTTCACTTCCATATAGACCATCAGCAACACCACGGTAATTATTAATACGGCCATCAGCCTTCTGAAAACCTCCTCGTTCATATCTTTCCCCAGCCATAGGGCTACCAGTATACCGGCAACTATCCAGGGCGCCAGCAGCCAGAAGTGCTTCCACTGTACATGCCTGTTATAATACCATACGGCCATGATATCGCCCACGCATAACAATGGCAATACCACCCCGGTGGAAGTTTTACTTCCCAGTATAATGGCCATCAATGTCACGTTCAGGATATCAATACCTTTTAATCCGGCTTTGGCCAGTCCCAGTACGAAGGCGGATACGCCAAGCACCAGCCAGTTTGATAAAGGAAACGCAGCTAATACATCCATTCAATAAGTGTATTGTCATCCAGCCGGCAATAAGTCAGCTCAGCAGGTATAAATATATTGCCCTGCAAAACGGACCGGTCAGGCTGAAATTCCGCCAAAGATAGTCCACCAGTTTTTAACATCCCGTACCGGCGGAACGCTTGTATTTCTTTCGTCATTATCTTGCAGTCATGCAATGGCAACATTTGTACAGCTCCCGGAGAAGTGGCAGTAGCCAAAAAAGCAGTTCAGGCTCTCAGCATATCCGCACTTCCTTTGTAAGGGACTACGACCGGCTGATATTTTCTTCTGCTTTCAGGCGCCTGCAAAATAAGACACAGGTGTTTCCGCTGCCCGGCGCGGTGTTTGTTCATAACCGGCTCACGCATAGCCTGGAGGTTTCCAGCGTTGGGAGAAGCCTGGGCAAAGCCATTGGAGACGCCCTGGCCGATAAATACAAAGATGGGGATGAAAACTTCAGGGAGTTTTACAAATACGAACTGCCTTCGGTAATAGCTGCCGGTTGCCTGGCGCATGATATTGGAAATCCTCCTTTCGGGCACAGCGGCGAAGACGCCATCCGCATTTTCTTCAGGGAGTTGGAAGGCGAGGCAAAAAAAAGGTTTACCGGCGAATTGAGTAATAATGAACAACGCGACCTGACCCATTTTGAAGGGAATGCCAATGCCTTCCGGACGCTTACGCACAGCTTCGGCGAAGAACGCCCCGGAGGCTTTCAACTGACCTACGCTACGCTTGCCAGTATCATCAAGTATCCCAGCGACTCGGATTCCGGCTTCAACAAGGAAAAACTGGTTACCAAAAAATCAGGTTTTTTTTCAACAGAAATCAATACTTACCTGCAGATCGCGGAAGAGCTGGGCATACCCCGCCGGGAACCGGGAAAAAATGTATTTGCCCGTCATCCTTTTGTCTTCCTGGTGGAGGCTGCTGATGATATCTGCTACCGGATCATTGACTTCGAGGATGCACACCGGCTGGGGATCATTTCCATAGACAATATCGCGGAACTGTTCCTTGCTTTTTTCAACAACGGGCAGGACTATGATTCGCGCAGCAATGTGGAAAATACTTTTAAGGGCATAAAGGATGACAATAAAAAGATCCAGTTCCTGCGTGCCAGGGTAATTAACCTGCTGGTGCACCAGCTTTGCGGCATCTTTATGAAGGAAGAAGAAACCCTGTTATCAGGAATTTTAAACGAACCCCTGATAGATCTGCTGCCAACTGCAATGAAGCAGATCATCAAAGCCATTGATGATTATTCCTATGCCCATATATACAACCATCGCTCGGTGGTGGAAATAGAACTGGCAGGGTATACGGTAATCGGATACCTTCTGAAGGAGTTTGTGTACGCCATACTGAACCCGGAAAGTATGAAATCGAAGAAACTGCTTCAGTTGATCCCGGCACAATTCCCCGTTTCAAACGAAAACTCGCTGTACAGCAACCTTCAGTCTGTAACCGACTATATCGCCGGCATGACGGACCTGTATGCCGTTGACCTCTACCATAAAATGACAGGCAACCGGTTTTCCGTATCTGGTCTTTAAAGCGGTTTTATCTTCCTGAATTGTTTGACGCGGTGGAACGTCAGGAAATTGGCGTCATGATTATTGTGTGCGCCACCCGCCCCGTCTTCATAGGCTGTTCGGCAGGCGAATATGATATCTTTTCCATTGAATTGCCAGTCGATATACTGGAAGCCGTGGTTAATAACATCAGGATGCTGTAGTACCACTTTATGTAAGGTCCAGGTCTTTAAATCCTTTGAACTGAATAGCGCCTGGGTATTCCGGATCCTTGCGGGGTTTCTTCCCGGGTGGGCGTTTTTTATTTCGTCGGGAACATAGTTGGCAATCGTCCAGTACAGGTTGGAAAGGGGATCATACCGGATAGAGAATTTTTTACTGCCTCCCGGAAAAGGGATGAACCCCGATGCTGTATCGAAGCCCGCGGTTTTTCCATCCTCACTGATCTGTACTACAGCCGCCCATTCTTCCTGGGTTTTCCTGTTATCTACCCGCAATATGTTCACTATCTTTTGCTCCGGGGTTACCACAGCATTCCCTTCTATCCAGGCATTAAAACCGCCGGAAAGCATGGCGGAATCATATAATAATACGTTAGTCTTTTCCCAGTTGGCTGCTTTCATCAGGTCGGCGGTTTTGTCAATATGCATCATGAAAGTGCCGTATCTTTTTCCCCATTGTTTTATTTCCCCGGAGGCGTCCTCCATTGCCCTCCATAATTTGCCGTTATGTTCTATGATGGGCATGGGGGCACAATGGTATTCTCCCTTTAGTAACAGCCCGTTGTTTTCATCAACCGGCTCCGACCAGGTTTTCCCGTTGTCTGTGGAGGTTCTGATAATGGTATTGCCGTGGTGTTTGTCGGTGCCGAGAAAGTATAACTTCCCGCTATGAACAAATAACTTGGACCAGAACTGGCCGTTTATTTCTGCTACCTGTACCCAGGTTTTTCCTTTATTGGAAGAATGGTAAATTTTTGAGACCGGCTTTTCAAACTCTTTTGACTGGGGACCAAACAGGTCGTGAGAAGCGAGATAAGTGCCATCAGGCAGCACACAGATGCTGGGGGAACCGATATACAATCCGGATGATTGAGGGCTATAGGCAATGACATTACCCGGAACACCATGTTTTGCCGCCTTTTTAATATCTGCGACTGATTGAGCGTGCAGTTCGGTATAAAACAAACAGACCAGTAAAACCAATGCGGGTAATAATTTCATAAGGGGTTGTTTATATATCAGAATGGTTTGTATGCAATGGCAACTCCACGTAAAAAGTGGTGCCGTCTCCTTCTTTTGTTTCGAACCATATCTTTCCTTTAGCCTGTTCTACTATACCCTTACACATGGCCAGCCCCAGTCCCGTACCGGAGGTTTTTGTAGTAAAATTGGGAGTGAAAATATTTTTTATAAGCGTGGCTGGTATCCCGGATCCGGTATCGGCAACACTGAATATTATATTGCCATTCTGCCTTTCTTCCGAAACTTTTACCGATCCTGTTTGCTCTTCCGGAATGGCTTCCATGGCATTTTGAATAAGGTTGGTAAATAACCGGTTGATCTGTGTTTTATCGGCTTCCACCATAACAGGCTCTTCATCGGGTTCCCATACCAGCTTGACCCTTTCCTGGACGTCGTGGAGGGATACCAGGGAACTCAGCATGGTATTTACATCAAATACTTCGTTCTTGGCATTACCGATATTGGCAAACTGGGAGAACTCTGACGCGATCCTGGAAAGATGTTCTATCTGTTCGATCAGTGTTTGCGCCACGTTGGATGAAAGCTCCTTTACGTTAGGGGCGTTGTTGTAAATAGCTTTTTGCAGGTACTGGATGCTGAGTTTCATAGGGGTAAGCGGATTCTTGATCTCGTGAGCTACCTGACGGGCCATTTCCCGCCAGGCGCCTTCCCTTTCCGTTTTTGCCAATGCTGCCACACTTTCTTCCAGTTTTTCCACCATTTTATTGTATTCCTTTACCAGGTCAGATATCTCGTCGTTCTTTTTCCATTCTATTGCTGCATTGTGTTTACCGATATTAATATCGCGCATCATCGAGCTGATAAGCGCAAACGAATTAGCGATCCTGTTTGTGAGAAAAAGCGAAATGATGCCTGCCAGCAGGAAGATAAAAGCGTTTAAATTGATAATGGTTACCAGGAAGCTTGATATCTCCTGCTTCAGCCTTGTTTGCGAGTTGAAGTAAGGGATGTTGAGATAGGCAACGGCTTTCCGGTTTTCACTCAGGACAGGTACATATATGCTCAGGTAATCCATTTTTCCATAAGCTTCTCTCTGCACGTATTGTATTTTCTTTTTCCGGTTCAGATTATAATAGGCGATGGGGTCCATCATCTGGCTCAATACCCCCTTGGTGTATACAAAGGGCTGCGAAGAAACCTGCAAAGTACCATCTGAGTTGTACAGGTTTAAATCAGTATTGTGTATGATCGACAGGCTGTTTATTTGTTGCCTGATAAGTTTGCTGTAAGATGTGTCGAATACCTGGATGTTATTATAGGCAACCCGTTTGTCGCTGATCTTGTTTTTGAGTTCCTTGGAAATATCCTGTATAGACCTGCTCAGTTTGTCCCTGTTGTTTTTATTATACGAAGCCCTGAAAAACATGATGGTGGCCGTTACGATCACCATAAAGGAGAATATGCTGACAAAAAGTACGGTTGCGAAAATCTGCGACCGGATATTGAACTGAACTATTTTTCTCAGAATCGCCCACCGGAAGCCGGAAAGGATGATGATACTGGCCAACTGGAAAATGACCATCAGTAAAAGAAAAGCGCAGAACAGGTAAGCAAACAGGGTAATTGCTTCCATAAAAAGGCTGCTCCGCTTGGTGATCACCACTACTTTATTGCCTGATTTATACCAGAGCTCACTGTACCCGTTTGTTTGTCGTTCTTCGAATTCCAGTCCCGCAGGCAGGGTAGTATTTAAAGAAGTGGGAAAGCTGTAATCATTCACATATATCTGGAGCGTATCGTTCTCATAAATGGCATAGGCATAGTCCGGGGAATATTCGAACGAATAGTCTTCCGTTTGTTTGAACAATTCGGGATACAACGCTTCCGTACTGTATCTTTTGGGATTGGCCAGCATAAAAAAATGGGCAATCGTTTCGTCGGAGCTGTCTTTGATCTCCCGTTGATAGATATAGCTGAATTTATCAAAAGCGGTTTCGTAATACCGTAAGCCCGAAACGTTGGTGCTCTTGCCCTGTACGGAATAGATGCTGTTCAACTCTTCGAATGTGAGTTTTTCAGTGCCTGCCAGCGGCTTGTTATCTGTTGTATAAAAAAACAGATCGGTATCGTATTTATTCTGGTAAGCGGCAAAATTCGCGTTGATGATGCTGTCTTTAAAACGAAGCGCGTCCAGCGGCCTCTGCAGCCGGGGGAGATTGGTAAGAAAGAAGTTGTTGGTAAACCCCTGTACGGCAATGTTCAGTAATCTTTCACTGGAAGGGTCGGCCTGCACGACCAGTTTTTCAGCCGTTCGTTTTCTTAACTCAAGTTCTTTGCTCCTGTTTTCGAAAAAGATAACGGATGCTATGGATACAGAAAATATAAATATCCAGAACAATACATTTCCAACCATGAACTTTTTCCTGTCGAAGCTTAGTTCCACCTGCTCCACCAGGTAAACATACAGCAGCAGCCAGATGAGTATGGCAAGTTCAAACAGGATATAGGGACTGTTTATCCGGAAGGTGAGCACCACAAGACCGGTAACCGCGATGACCGCCCGCTTGTAATACCGGCTTTGTTTCTTCATTTGCGCCTCCAGGACGATCAATGCTACCTGCGTAAAAATAAAGTAACCCAGCGATACACAGCATAATACCAGGAACCCGAAAAAGCTGTAGATATTCAGGCTGAAAAAATTCGTTACATCAAATGATATCTGCGAGTCGGAAATCAGGCTTTTGATCACGTGGCTGCAAACAAGCGTCGCGATCAATAGCACCGCGGACAAGACACCGATCAATAGTAACCGCAGGGAATTGTTTTTCAGTACCAGGGTTGTTTTTTTATCGGGAAACTGTAATCTTGCAAAGAGCACGATCCAGAAAAATAAAAGACTGTTGATCATCAGGTCTCCCAGAGACCGTGCTATCAGGCCGGAGCCATAGATGGCGGGATCAAACAACTCGAACTGGCGAAAGTTATCGCTGATATAGGAATAGCTCAACACCCTCAACCCTGTAAACAAAGCTACCAGCAACCCGATTCCATACCAGGCGCCCCATTTTTTTGAAACCGCCACCGACAGGTTGTGAAGAAAAAAAAGGATAAAGACAGAACCGAGGACGCGCAGCGCTATTGTCAGCCAGTCATATATCTGTATATCAGATGCTTTTTTGGGCTGCAGATAGAAAAGCGTATCACCTGTTTGGCTCTTTATAGGGAAGTTGGTAGGGGAGAGTTCAATAGAATAGTTGTTTTCCAGGTTGCTGTTGGTTACAAAACCATTGCGCAGGTATTCGCTTTCCAGTACATACTGGCGCCTGATGGGAAGGAGGTACAAAACGATGATCTCCCGGTAATGAAGGGCAACAGTGCTTTTAATGACCTCGTATTGCCCGTTCGACAGCGATTCCAGATAGGGTGTTGTTCCCTTTTGCAGGAGGTCCTTGCCGGGGAACACAGATTGCGTATTCCAGAAAAGCAATTCGAAATCGTCTCCTTTTTTTTCATAGAGAAAGATCTTATAGTCTTTGGAAGCGACCGCTTTTATTTCCTCATCTGCCTCCTCTCCGGCAATTATTTCACCAAGCAGGGGCGTGTCCTGCAAAAACTCCCGGAAGTTTCTCTCATTGCTCCATATATAATTTTCCAGAGATTTTTTTACCCCGCTGGGGGAGGAGGTATAGGACCAGTAATTACTGAAAATAAAAGAAAGTGTAAACAACCATGCCGCACCAATCAGCAGGTAACCGTTTTTGTATAAAATATCTGACCAGAATCTTTTCAAGAGTGCTTGTTTTGCTTTTTAACACTGTTCCATATCTCATCCATTTCTTCCAGTGTCATTTGCTCCAGGTTCTTACCGTCCGCCAGCGCTGCCTTTTCCATCCCGGTAAATCTGTTGATAAATTTACGATTTGTTTTTTCAAGCGCCGTTTCCGCATCAATCTGCAAAAACCGTGCATAGTTTATTAATGAAAAGATGAGGTCTCCAAACTCCTCTTCGACGGCTTCCCGGTTGTTTTGCTGAACTGCCTGCTGCAATTCTTCCGTTTCTTCCCGCACTTTTTCCCACACCTGTGAGGCCTGTTCCCATTCAAACCCTACCTGCCTGGCTTTTTCCTGCAGCCTGATCGCTTTTACGGTGGCGGGGAGGGATACCGGAACACCTTCTAAAACAGATTTTTTACCTTCCTTTAACTTTAGTTTTTCCCAATTGCGTTTTACATCCTCTTCATTTTCCACTTTCACGTCCCCGTAAATATGGGGATGTCTTTGTACCAGCTTTTGGCAGATGGCTTCTATGACCTGTTCCAGTGTAAACCTGTTCTCTTCGCGGGCGAGCCGGGCATAAAAAACCAGGTGCAGCATCAGGTCCCCCAGCTCTTCTTTTATACCCTGCCAGTCATTTTCGGTGATGGCGTCTGCCAGTTCGTAGGTTTCTTCTATGGTAAGCGACCTGAGCGTGTGTATGGTCTGTTTTTTATCCCATGGACATTTTTCCCTCAGGTCATCCATTATTTCCACCAGTTTCAAAAATGATTTTCCCGTTGTATCCATATATTAAAGTATTAGGCCCTGAGGGCGGAAATTGTTAAAAAGGTCAATGCCAGTACGCCCATGACGATCGCTGTCATAAAAAACAGGAGGACATATTTCAGCAGGGTTTTGGCCCGCCCCTGCCCGTAAAAGTTTCGCATGGATTTGTACACGAAATATATAATGTACACCGCCGTAATGGTCCTTAACAGCCAGAAGATCCACCAATCCAGCTTGACCAGTAAGGCATCCAGGAAATAATAAATAAGCAGCAGCAAAAAAATGCCGCAATAGCTGTGAATGGCTAATATTCCATGGTCTGCATAGAGAAAGTTCCTTCGCCGGATGTACAGAAGCTTTAATGACCAGGCAAAAAAAGGAAGGGAAACGAACAAGAGGGTGGGAAAGGAGTGTTTGAACTTTTCCCGGATGTTGGCGATCGTTTTGTCTGAGTCGGTTTTTTGCTTCTCGTGAAAACGGAGAAGTTCCTCCTTCATCAATCTTTCCATGGTCCCATCTCTTTTGCCTTCAGGTAGTTCATCCTGTATTGCACGGTAGGTTGCTTCATCCTGGTAAAACTCAAAATTGAGAAAGGAGGTGTCTGCCTCTTCCGGCTGTTTAACAGGGTTTTCCGCAGTAGCATCGTCTGCCGGCGCCGTGAGCGTGTCAGCAGGGGCTGCCGGTTGCAATTTTGAAGCATTCCCGGTACGGGATTGTCTGCTCCTCCCGCTTTTTTTGATGCTGTCATTCAGCAGGGCGATTTTGCTTTCGTATTTCAGCAGGGCTTGATCGATTGCCTGTTTTGTAGCGCTGTTTCTGGTTAAAAGCTTCATTTCCAGCAACCTGTCATACTCTGCTTCCGCGGTTGCAAGTCTTTCTATTGTGGCATTTGTTTCCTCTCTTTTCGATGTTGAAGGAGTATTGAAAAACGTGAAATAGAGAAGGAAGAAAAAAGCGGAGGTAAATACATACATCCGTATGGGGTGCAGGTAGGCTGCTCTTCGTCCACGTGTGTACTCCGCGGTCAGTAGCCCCGGCTTTAGCAGAAGCAGCTTTATGGTGCTGAAGAACTTGTTGTCATAGTGGGTAACATCATTAAAAAAGTGGGTAACCAGGTGCCAGAATGTTTCTTTGGTATCCACATTCTCCTGTCCGCATACCTGGCAAAACCTTCCCGCAACCTGCGCTCCGCAATTCAAACAGTCTTTTTCCGTTCTTTCCCTGAAATGTGACACCTAATAAATTTTGATAAAAATAATACTTTTGCTCACTATGAAGCAGCGCTTTTATAACAGTTTCAGAAGATTGAGTTTTATATGTGCAGGGTTGATCTGCTTTCAGTTTGCTTTTTCGCAATACTATTACAATGATATTCTGCAGTTCCGGAATAATAATGATATTGAACGCTACCGGGCCAATAAAGTGAAGGGGGTCAGTGTGATCAGCATAGAATCCACCGGGGAGCGTTCCCCGGGCTTTAGTTGTGATGTGACGTTCAATGCAGACTATTCTGTTACCAGGATGGTAAGCCGGTCTTCCAATACCGTTGCTTCCACCCTCACTACATGGTATGGCAAAAATGGACTGATAGAGAAGTCCGCTGACAGCTCCGGCGAAAATATCACCACTTATAGCTATACCTATAACCAGGATAAGCAGCTCACCGGTATTTCCAGTGTGGCTGCCAGTAAGGATGGAAAAAGCCGGCTGGAAGAAAAACATGTCTGGTTTTACGAAGGAGCGCTGCCGGTGAAGATGCAGCATATTCGCGATGGCAGGGATACCCTCATTGCGACCTTTATACTGGATGAACAGCAAAGAGTAGTGGAGGAGATAACGAAAACCGGAACCAGGATCACAGACCGGGTTTATTATTATTACGATGACCAGGACCGGCTAACGGATATTGTCAGGTACAATGCCCGGCTGAAGGAGTTACTACCCGATTTTATGTTTGAATATGATGGAAACGGACGATTAAGCCAGCTAATTTCGGTAACGAGAGGCAGCACAGACTACCTCACCTGGAGGTATCAATACGAATCCAACGGGCTTAAATCCGAGGAAGCCTGCTTTAACAAACAGAAGCAACTGCTGGGTATGATGCGGTATGAATACCGCTATTGATCACTGGTCTTCCGGTTTCTTACAGCAGGTGGGGAGCTTTTTGTAGGAGTCTTCATTTGCTTTTATATCATCGGCATCATATCCTACATTCGCTATAGCGGTTTTTACATTTTCCAGGTTGGTCCTGTCCGGGAAATAGGTAACAGTGGCATACTTTTGTTTGAAGTTTACATTCACTTTTGTCACCCCTTCCTCGCGTTTCATATAATCTTCTATTTTCTTTTTACACATACCGCACTGAACGGTAGGAGTAGCTATTGTAGCGGTTACCGGTTTTTTCAATTGAGCCTTACTGCTTATGGCAAAGCCACATATGAATACGAAGAAGAAAGCCAGCTTTTTCATGATCGTTATTTTTATAAAAATACAATTATTATTGTAAGAAACCCCGGTTAAGGATTCCAGTTGGCAGGATCTTTCCGCCAGTTTAACAAAGTATTTTGCTCTGCCTCGCTTACAGTTCCGTTTTCCACTGCCAGGCTGATCAGGGTTGGGTAATTGGTCAGTGATTTCAGGGGAATGCCTGCTTTATCAAAGGCTTCGGCGGCCACATCAAACCCGTAGTTGAAGATGGAAACCATTCCTTCTATCACCAGTCCCTGTTTCTGCAGTACTTCGCATACCTGCAGGCTGCTTTTGCCGGTAGAGACCAGGTCTTCCACCACCACGATCCGCTGCCCGGCTTCGTAGAAACCTTCAATCTGGTTACCCAGCCCATGCTCCTTGGGCTTGGGGCGTACATATATGAACGGAAGTTTTAACTGGTCGGCAGCCATGGCTCCCCAGGCAATGCCGGCGGTGGCAACGCCTGCCACTACCCCGGCATCGGGAAACTGCTCAAATATAACGTTGCATAACTCCGATTTAATAAAATCTCTTGTATAGGGAAAGGATAGGGTTTTTCTGTTATCACAATAAATGGGGCTTTTCCATCCGGAAGCCCAGGTAAACGGCTCTTGCAGGTTTAGACGGATAGCTTTAATTTGTAGCAGTTTTTCGGCTACGGCTTTTTCGTTTGTCATGCCGCGAAATTAATAAATTGAAGATATATGGTATTGAAAATATACTTTGGGGATAAGCCGGTATTCCTTTGTGATGAAATAAGCCCGGAAATAGAAACGTACCGGCATCACCCGGATGTGGTCTTTATTGACGAAGTGTCCCATCATGCCATCAAATCGCTGTTGCACGAGATCGTTAAACCTGATTTTCATGCCGGTATTTTGTTCGGAGATGATTTAGCGAAACTGAAAAAAATGTTCTGGCATCATTTTATCATCGTACAAGCGGCAGGCGGGCTGGTGCAAAACAAGGCCGGGGAACTCTTAATGATCCTGCGACGGAGTAAATGGGATTTGCCAAAAGGTAAACTGGATGAGGGAGAAAGCCTGGAAGAATGCGCCGTAAGAGAGGTGCAGGAGGAAACCGGACTGCGGAAAATTCAACTGCAGAAGCATTTGCTGACTACCTACCATACTTATAATGAATTCGGAAAGCATATTCTAAAGGAATCCTGGTGGTATGCTATGCAGGCAAAAAAAACGGAACCGTTACAACCTCAGACGGAAGAGGATATTGCAGAGATTGAGTGGGTACCGGTAGCGTTTGTTGAGGAAAAATTTCACAATACTTTTCCATCCGTTATTGATGTTATTAATGCATTCAGGGGGACAAGCGAAAGCCTGTAGGGTTATATAGCGCTGCTTTTTCCCGACCGGCAGCCATCCTACCGGTGCTTTAAGGTTTATGCTGCCAGGCCGGTCATGTATTTGCTTTATTGATTATTTACCCGGCGTAAAACATCGCCTGAAGAAATAAGTTGTATTTTGTAACTTTATCTAAAAATCAGGGTTATGGATATTCTTATTGATTTTGACGGGATAAATGATGCTTCTAAAAGAGAATGGCTGCTGCGCACCCTTAAATTAATGGGTATCGGCTTCCAGACAATAGACCGACCGCAAACGCTGGAAGAATATAACCAGGAACTGGAAGAAGGCGAGGCGGAAATAATGAAGGGCAATTACATTACCAATGATCAATTGCGCAAAGAAGTAGCTAAATGGTAACTGTGTGGGCTTCCCAAGCCGCTGCCGAATTAAAGAAAGCCTTTGCCTACATATACGAGGATTCTCCGAAAAATGCCACGAAAGTAGTTACCACCCTGCTGGACATTGCTGATAAGATTGCGGCACACCCTGAAATGTTTCCCCCGGATAAATATAAAAAAAACAACGACGGAAGCTGGCGTGCATTTGAGAAATACCGTTACCGGGTTTCTTACCGGATAACAAAAAATACGATCCATATTGTACGTATGCGCCATACCAGCCAATCGCCATTGTATTATTAATGGTTATGCATAAGGCGCTATACAGCGCAGTAACCGAATAACTTTTTGCAGCCCGGGAAAAATCAATCGGTAGCTTAAAAACATGAGCAACAGGGAGATCAACATACTTATTGCTATGCTGAATTAAAATGGCGTATTGTAAAACTACAATTAGCATTAGTAGGTAAAAGCTATAAGATCTCAGAATCTTACGGGCTCCAGACAGGTTAAGCAATTTTCTGCATCAGGGTCAGGCGGCGATACACGCTTTCCTCTATCCCGATAAGTTCGTAGTGATTTCCCCGTTCAATTATTTCTCCATCCTGCATAATAATGATCTCATCCGCTTCCTTAATGGTGCTCAGCCTGTGGGCAATTACCAGGGTGGTTCGGCCTGTCATCAGGTTGTTCAACGCATCCTGTACCAGTTTTTCCGATTCGGTGTCCAATGCAGAAGTGGCTTCATCCAGGATCAGGATAGAGGGGTTTTTGAATACGGCCCTTGCAATGCTCAACCGTTGCCGCTGCCCGCCGGAAAGCCGGATACCCCGGTCGCCGATAATCGTATTGTAGCCATTCTCCGTTTGCATGATAAAGTCATGAGCATTGGCGATTTTTGCAGCCTCTATTACTTCTTCCATGCCCGCGTCGGGCTTGCCCAGGGCTATATTGTTAAAGATGGTATCGTTGAATAAAATGATCTCCTGCGTAACAAAGCTCATATGACTGCGGAGAGATTCCATCGTATAGTCTCTTACGTCTTTACCATCCACCAGCACGGCACCAGAAGTAGCCTCATAAAAACGCGGGATCAGGTCGGCAATGGTAGACTTCCCTACGCCGGAAGGACCAACCAGGGCAATGGTTTTACCCTTTTCAATTCTTAAATCAATATTTTTCAGCACTTCTTTTTCATTATAGCCAAACGATACATCCTTTAATTCGATAGCATCATTAAAAGATTTCAGCTCAACAGCGCCGGGGCGGTCGGCAATCTCTACTGGTTTATCCAGTATTTCCAGTATGCGTTCCCCGGATGCCTGCCCAAGTTGAATATTGGAAAGCGCTACTACGATAGCTTTGGCGGGACGAATGACCTGTGAAAAAATAGCGATAAAAGCGATAAAGGAACCTGCCTGCAACCCGCTCTCGGCAGATAATACCAGCCCGCCGCCATACACCAGGATACAGGCTACTACAAAAACGCCGGCCGCTTCGGAAAACGAAGGCGCCAGCTCTCTTTTTTTGAAGCTTGCCAGGCTGGCTTTGCGGTAAAAGTCGTTTTCGCGGCTGAATCTTTTTAAGATAAAACCGGTAGCGTTAAAAGAGCGGATAATGCGCATACCCACTAGGGTTTCATCTATGATTGTAAGCAGCCTGCCGGCAGAAGCCTGTACGTCCCTGGCTTCTTTTTTCAGGTTTTTGGTGATGGCCGCGATAGCGAATGCTGAAACAGGAATGATAAGTAAGGTAAACAAAGTGAGTTTACCGGAAATGGCAAACAGCCCAATAAAGTAGCCTATCAGCAGGGAAGGCTCTTTAAAGAGCACTTCCAGAGAACTGGCGGCGGCAGCCTCCACGCCATATACATCGGTATTCAGACGGGAAATTAGATCCCCTTTATGTTCTTTTGTAAAATAGCCGAGTTGCAGCCTGTTGATTTTTTCAAACAGTGCTTCCCGCAGGCGTTTTACCAGCAGGGTGCGGGTGCTGACCAGGGTGCGTTGCGCCATATAGCGGAATATATTTGTGAGTATAACCGAAATTACAATGGTAGCCGCCAGGAAGTAAAGCGCATAGGCCGGGTCGTTTTGCTTAAAGTTGTATATCAGGTGATAAAAATAGTCTTTGAAAAACCCGGCGCTGAAACTGAATTCGGGCGCCGTAGCATACCGGCCGGCATCCTCCACACTCACCGGATTAAACAAAAAATTGAGCAGCGGTATGATCAATGCGAATTGAAACACACTAAAAAAAGCTGCGGCTAATGTGAAAACTGAAAAAGGGATAATGAACCTACCCAAAGGTCTCGCGTAGCTGAATAATCTTCTGTAAATTTTCATATATTCATTTAATACAGGGACCGGTAAATACTTAAATACTGTTCAACCGCTTTTTCCCATTTGAAATTTTCACTGTGTTTTACAATCTCGGGCTTCATGTTCTTGACACGATACTCTTCCATTCCCTTCTTAAAAACCCTGTTCATATGCTCTTCCGAAAAATCCCGGAAATAGAACGCAAATTTGCTGCCGATCTCCGGTAAGGCGGTTTTGTCAGAAAGAAAGACAGGTTTGCCTACCGACATGGCCTCGGCAACAGGCAATCCAAACCCTTCGGCGATGGACGGCAAAGTGAAGGCATAACAATTTCTGTAGTACCAGGATTTTTCCGGTTCGGAAATACTACCCAGCATCCTCAGGTTATTGTCAACCCCCAGTTTGCAGGCGGTATTGTATATGTACTTCAGGTAATCCGTATCGTTAGTACGGCCGGCAATCAGCAGCTCCAGGTGGCGGTTCAGTTTTAATAAGGGTAGCAACACATGAAAATTTTTCTTGGGACAAATAACGCCCAGGGAAAACAGGAATGGTTTTCGGGGCTTGTAGGAATGGTTCCCGAGATCCGGAGCGGATAAATGATTGGTTCCATTTAGAATAACATGAACCGGCTTGTTTTTTACATCACAATGTGCCAATACATCTTTCCGGCAGAAATCAGAGATACATATGATGGCGTCGCTACGATTGATGTTCTCCTGTAAGTGGGTAAGGTATTTTTTTCTTTTGGCTTCTACCTTATTCTCATGTAAAAAATTGAGATCGTGTATGCTCAACACTACTTTGATCTTCTTATTCCGCTTCGGCATATAGCTGGAATTCTGGTAGGTGCTATGCCAGATATCATATCCATTAAGCAACGGCATGTAGAACTTTTGCAACGGATGTTGGGTGATATGTTGTGTATCATGTCCCAGAACAGGCTGTACAGAAGCTGGCGAAAAAAAAGTAATGTCTTCTTCCGGTGAATTTTTTAGCTTTTCATGGATCTGCCTGCCGAGGTTCAGGCAGTAGTGATATAGCCCGGTATTGGCATATTTCATCCTTTCGCAATCAAATACGATCTTCTTCATGATCAAAAATTATAAGTCAGTTACAGATGATTAATCCGCATTCAGGGAAAGAGATGTGATAGGCAAATCCGGAAAAAGTTAGATGGAACAAATTTTATACCTATTCCATCTAACAGGATATTAACAGGTTTATTGGCTAATCAACTTTAACTTATATAAAAAATGTTTGTTGCTTCAGTTGACAAGGTCAAAACAATATTCGTTTCAATACAGATGTTAAGACTTTTCTAAAACGGGGATGATGGCGGGAAATACTGCTTAAGCATTTTTATTCTTTTAGATCGCATAGCCATAGTTTTTAAAAAAAGGTCGCCAGAAATCCGGAAATAGATCCCATGCGTGGCAACCGAAAGGTAGCTGGGATTTGTTTACCCGGAACGCGTATTCCGGATTTGACTCGATAGAAAATTTCAATGCTTTTTTATATCCCGGGATCCTTAGTTTGTTGCTTTTGCGATTTACTTCAAGTGACCAGAAAACATCCTCGTTAAAAAGATGATGATTGTTGCTGCAATAAAAATCAATTTCTTCTTTCATAGTGATACAGATCTTTTCCATTTTTTTAACATTCCGGAATGAGAAGCCACCGTTGCCCACCCTGTTATAGAACTGAGATGCTTTCGGGAAAACAGAGCCAGGTTGCCTTGCGTTGTTCCTGTAATCTTTATAATTATTATACCTGAATTTCAGGTTCTCAAGGAAGCTTCTTTTAACGAAGTCGTTTTCTAACCAGGGGGCGCCTATATAATCGTATTCCTGTTTACACCAATAGGGCAATTCATTTTTAAAAACAAAGGCATCCAGTTGATGGATCAAAATGAACTTCGATGATAGAAACCGGTGATAAAATTCTTCGGACAACATCAGGCGGTTATATCCTTCTATTCCGTTAAAGTACTCATCGTCAAAGTTTTCAATGCGAAAGTTGTCGTGATATTTTAGATAAGGCTCAACATTCAGTGACCGGGGTTTTATAAGTGTTAAAGGGTAGGATACCAGCACCTTACAGCATTGTTCAAGAGAGATTTGCTCGTAATATGTTATGTTTTGCTTGTATATGGGAATAACTACGGTGACCATGCGCAAGAGGCTTTAATCATATAGCCATGTAAAACTACTCCATTTCGTAACGCATTTTTACCAGTTTCTCGAATTGCGGCTGGAAAGAAAAATCAAACCCCCTGTCTCCGTAAACCGTTACATTGGGGCATTCGAAATATACTTCAAGCAACCGGTTTACCTTTAATGCTTCGGCTATTGAAAACGGGAAAGACTGGTTACCGATAAACAATCGTGAACCGGCAATAACAGAGGCTAATTCCAGGAAATCCCGTACTGGTCTGTATTTCAGATTGGGTATTTCTTTCTTCATTTCCAGGTACTCCTCCTTAATTCCTACAAAATATACATCAGGATACCGTTTCAGTACCTTATACCGGATATTGGGAGCCCTGTATCGCTGACTCCTGGCTAATACAATCGCGTTCCGCATATCACTATCTGCTTCCACTTTTAGCCAGCTTTTGTTTAAATCATACGTAACAGGAAATACCAGAAAATACCACCTTGCAATATTTCCCCTGTCCAGCAAGAGCGGATAGTCCCGCATAACATCCAGGTCAACATCAATATGCTGGCCATTCCGGACAGCACATTCCGTAATATATTCCTGTGAGGTCAACAGGGGGCTCAGCATATCAAACATCTTTTGATTCAGTGTTACATTTCCCAGCGGGTGTTTAAAATGCTTTGCGTAGTCGGCAGGTCTGTTCAGGTTAAGATAAAGATTAAAAGGGTTCTCCTTTGCTATAGCTTTCATTGCCGGTATCGCGTATATAATATCTCCCGCATTCCCGCTATGTTTGAAGTGAACAGCCCTGCCTGCAGGAAAATCCAGTGACGGGGTTTCAACTGCACTTAACTTATCCAGATATTTTTGCGTATGTTTCAGGAAACGATACTCCGCTGAATCTTTCGCTTTAGCTTTCAAAGAAAGTTTCCTAAAAATATTCATTCGGCCTTTTTTTTGTTTATAGCAAATACTTTACCATTTCACATTCTATAGTGGAAATGATACCGGTGATATCTGTCGCCGTATCTGACAAAACAATTGGACAAATCGTTTCATAGAGATAAAATTTTTAAATCCGGAGATGAAAAATATTTTACTAGCCAACCATCACCTGGAAAACCCGGATGGGTCGGAAACCTACACCTATACTATGGCAGAAGAACTGGTTAAAAGAAATGTTAATGTTGAATATTTCATCTTTTACAGGGAGGTATATCGGAAAGACCGGAAAGGGACCTGAACGCTCGGCTAAATAGAAAATATATGAAGAAGATAGAATTAAAAATATTAGGAGCATTTGATAGGTTTAATTACGGTGACCTGCTCTTTCCATTAATGATCAAATACGGGTTGGATAAATGTAGTCCGGACACATTTTCCTATAAATATTATTCACTTGCCGGGGGAGACTATTCATCTGCGGGAAGTATAAGGAGCATGAACTACAGGCAGTTGGTTAAAGATGTAAAAAGAAGCACCGATGCTCCAAATAACATAATTGTTGCGGGAGGCGAGTGCATATCCGCAAGTTGGGACGTTCTATACGGGTTCATCAATCCGACTTTTCATAAATTATTAACGCAGAAAAAAACACTTGGCAAACTTTTTAAAAAGTTTAAATATTCTCAAAGGGTTTTAGGCGGGGTATCAGACTATCCCTTTTGCATTGACAAAAATGATTTTAAGCGGAAAATAAAAGTATTGTACAATTCGGTGGGCGGCACTCATATCGAGCCGCCATGTTTCCCCCGCCTGGATCATTGTGACTATCTTGCAGTAAGAGAAAATATCACATCCAAAGGGCTGTCTGACAATAATATTTCGCATGAAGTATTCCCGGACAGTGCCATTCTTTTGTCAGACATGTTCCCTCCCGATCAACTAAACTGTAATACCAGACTAAGAAACGATATAAAGAGACTAATCCGGGAAAAATATATTTTCTTTCAGATATCGGAATACTATCATGAGGGAAAATTAGATATGCTCGCTGAGCAATTAGAGAGGCTACATGGAAAAACAGGTTTTTCAATAGTCTTATGTCCGATAGGTACTGCTGCAGGTCACGAAGATCATATACCGCTTTATTATTTGAAAGGTAAATTGAGCGAAAACGGCTCCTTTATTGACACTCCAAATGTTTTTGAAATTATGGCTCTTATAGCAAATGCAAAATTATATATCGGTACAAGTCTTCATGGTGTGATAACGTCCATGAGTTATGCCATTCCTTACATAGGATTAAGCCTCCGGATAGATAAATTGAAAGGTTACCTTTCAACCTGGGGGCATAAAGAATTACAGCGCATAATGGATGTGGATAAATTTTGTGAATACGCAGAAACCGTATTCTCTGTTAATCACACTGAGCTAACTGAAAACGCATACCAGCAAAAACAACGATATTACCGCTCTTTGTCAAAAATGATTAACATTTTAACTTCCTGAATTGCATTATCAATATGCTCAACGATAATTTCAAATGATGGACTGTCGGGAAGTTAATGTTAAAAACAGGTTTTGTATTATCTTAATTTTTCATTCCCTTTATGCCTGTCGGCATCCCGGATATTTTTCTTTTCGAAGTTTTTTTGTAATGCCTCCGTCAGGTTTACACCGGTTTGGTTGGCAAGGCAGATCAGTACCCATAGTACGTCTGCCATCTCATCCGCTATTTCCTTTCCCTTGTCGCTTTCTTTAAAGGATTGCTCACCATAGGTACGGACCATCAATCTTGATAATTCGCCTACTTCTTCCATCAGGATACCCAGGTTGGTGAGTTCGCTGAAATATCGCACGCCTACGGTGCGAATCCATAGGTCTACTTTTTGTTGTGCATCCTGCAGTGTCAGTTCCATTGTGTAAATTATTAAATAAAAAAACCTAAAACACGATCCGGAAGCTTCCGAAAATACCAAATCGTTCAAAAGTCTTGTCTGGAAGCGGCCTGGGCAGTACCCGCCAGATAAAGTCCACGCGGAATATTTTAAATATATTGTCTACCCCTGTTCCTATTTCCATATAGGGTTTGCCATCCATTGTTTTAAAGGCGTGCCCGTTGTTGCCTGCGTTGTATAGCTTGTTTTCTTCGCTCAACCCACTCCAGAAAACCTTGGCGCCCCAAAACTGGCGAAACTTCAGTGTCCGTGTCAGCGGAATGAACCGGAACAGACCGTTGCCAATATTATGCTCCACGTTTATCCCCGCATACCAGTCTGCCAGGTATTCATAACGCGTCATCATGTTAAAGGCATATTTGTTGTAATACCATATATTATTACCCGGCGGCATTTCAAGCAGGGTGTAGGGGAGTTTGCCATATATCTTTCCCGCATAGGTATTGTAGTAGATACTGCCATAGGGAGATATTTTCTTATAATCTGAAATACTTCCGCCTACCCGGTGAAAATTGTAATTACTTCTCAGTATCCCTTTTATTCCCTTGGAGTAATGGGCTTCCACAATAGGGTAGCTGCTTCCCAGGCTCATCCGGTAGAAGTTGCCGTCAAGGAATTTTTCCAGGTAGGCAAACCGCACTTTAATGCCCGCTTCGAAACTGTTCATGGACTCTCCGCCATCATATGCCGGGTAGTGATCTTTCAACGGAAGGTTGGAAAGAGGGGTAAAACGGCGGCGTTGCGTATTAAGCGTTACCGAAAATCCGTTGAGCCATTCTTTAAAATATTCCACACGCTGCTGCTGTATTTTCATGTAACGAAGCGGCACATTGGGCTTGCGCAGCGCTATGGCGAAGAGGTTGTCGCTGCCTACTTCATCATAATATACCTGCCCGTTATCAATATCGTTCAGAAAGGAGCCCATGATGGTGGAACGGGGAGACTTATTAAAAAGGTAGAGTGTTTGAAAGCGGCCCTTTAATTTTTGATCGGCAAAGCCATAGGCCAGGTAACCGGTAAAATATAGCTTCTTGTGAAAACCTGTGTTGGTACCCAGGTCAAAGCGAACACGGGGGCCTTCATAGGCGTTAATGGTAAACCAGTTGTACCAGGGGCCGATTTCGTAGTTCCCTACATTTTTATAACCCGTTCCCAAAAAGTACAGCAGGTCCGTAAACCGTTTGAAGCTGGGCATGGCCATCAGGGTGTCGATCATCTGGTAGATGCCTTTTTCGGATGTAGACAGTTCCTCGTGGCGGGCGTCTGCCCAGTATTCGTCTGACTTCCTGTTTACGGAATCATTCATTACCGTTTCTTCCCGCAATTTGTTTTTCATCAGTTCCCGCTCTACTGTAGTGTCATTGATGATCACGTTCCTGTACGTACTGGTTTTCCGGCCGATAAAATTCAGGCGGTTTTTATCCAGGAAAATAAAGTCTGCTACAAACTTGTCTTTGGACAGGAACCAGGTGGAGTCATTGAGCAGGGAATATTCCTGCACCATATCCAGCTTCTCTACAAAATTCAGGTTGGCGGCGTCCGGAACACGCAGGGTCATTTTCATAACCGCATAGGAGGAGTCGGCTATCCAGGCATCGCCGGTAAAGGCATTTTCACCCTCGTATTTGGGCGAGAAAACAAAATGAAAAAATTTTCTTCCGTCTATGGTTTGCGTATCGGGTACGGTATAATGATAGTAAGCTGATCCGTTGTCGCTGATAGGGCTGACAAAGTCTTTATCAAAAACAGGAATAAAGTTTTTATATACGTTAATGTTCTGGTACATGCCACCCAGCATTTTACTGATGCTTTGGTTGTTGATGCCTATTGTCTTCACACCCTTAAATACTTCCCTTACTTTACGGGGTTTGCTTTGGTAATAGTAATCAGAAAGCGACTCCGTGAGGTACAAAGGCAGGATGGGTTTTTCTTCTGTAACCGAGTCGATATTCTGATCGATCACTTCCCGGAAAGGTTTGAGTACTTTTAACTTGATAAGTTTATTGTTGGCAGCGTCATTCAGATCCGCTTCCAGTTTGTTATATATTTCGTAAGAGTAGTTGTCAAACCGGCCACGGTCGTTCAGCGGTTTATTTTTAACAATTCTTCTCCACATGATAACCCCTTTTCCCACCTTGCTTTTTATCACCACTTCTGTTGTTCTTTTTCGTTCCATGTCTATTACCACTTCCATTTCCTCAATTGTACTGTCTATCGGCAGTAAAAAATCTTCGTAACCGACATAGGTAACAATCAGTGTATCTGAAGGCCAGTTGTTGAGCGTGAAGCTGAAGTTTCCGTTAACATCCGTTAAGGCTCCTACAGTGGTATGTTTAAATTGTACGGAAGCAAAGGGAATGCGCTCTTCGCTATGTGCATCCTGCACATAGCCTGTTATTTTTCTTATTTGAGCGTTAGCAGAAAATCCCGGGAATATCAACAATAATAACAAGGACCTCTTACACAAGAAATTCCAGATCATATGCAAAAATAGAACGTAAATCAGTGATAACGAATAATCAGAGGATAATATTTAACTAAGCGCTGCAGGTTTGAAGAAAAAAAGTTTGTAAAAAAGAAGAGTTTATATTTACTTTGTAAATCAAAGTGCTTTTATGGAAGAAAAACAATCCGGCCTGGATGCCTTAAAAGATATAAAACAGATGATGGAGCGCAGCAGCCGTTTCATCAGCTTAAGTGGTTTAAGTGGTATAGCCGCAGGCATTTGCGCCCTGGTGGGAGCATGGCTTGCATATGGCGTGGTAGGCGACGCCATACGGTTGAAATACCCCGCGTTTGAAAGCCGCGGGCTGAGCCTGAAGCATTTTATGGGTTACCGGCTTTTTGTGATTGCCGCCTATACGCTGATGGCTGCTGTGGTGGCCGCGTTCATATTTACCTGGTGGAACAGCAGGAAAACAAAAGTTCCCTTATGGGGGAGTGCATCCAGGCGATTGTTCATCAACTTTTCTATCCCGCTGTTTGCCGGGGGTGTATTTTTACTTAAAATGATCGACCTTGAGTATTTCGGACTTATCGCGCCCGGCTGCTTATTATTTTACGGAATAGCGCTGGTGAACGCCAGTAAATATACATTAGGCGAAATACGATACCTGGGATATGGCGAAATACTGCTGGGACTTATTAATTGCTGGATGCCCGGCGCCGGATTGCTTTTCTGGACGCTCGGTTTTGGGGTGCTGCATATTGTGTATGGAGCAATGATGTGGTGGAAATATGAGAAAGCGGGCGTTGCCGGCCGATGAGCTTAACAGATACGGTAAAATGATATTGTAAAAAATATCAGCCGGAAAATGAGTTTTAATGAGAAATCCGATAGAAAATTTAAATAAAGTTTTTGACAGCCGTATCAGACTGGGTATCATGAGTTCGCTGATGGTAAATGAATCCGTTAATTTCAATCAGCTCAAGGAAATCGTGGAGGTGACGGATGGCAACCTGGCTTCTCATTTAAAAACACTGGAGGAAAATGGTTATATCAAAGTAGAGAAGGGATTTATCGGACGGAAGACCAACACTACTTATACGGTTACAAAATCCGGCGAAAAAGCGTTTAAAGCACATCTTGATGCATTGGAAAAAATGATCCGGTCAATAGAGTAAATTTTTTTATGCAAATACTTTGAATTAAAAAGCACTTTTAAACTAAACATTATGAATCCCCAAACAGAAAATTTCTGGGCTGCCAACAAGCTCACCATTAAAGGAATCGTTGTTGGAATACTTATCCTGGTAATGCTTATTCCCTCTGCTTTTATTGCCAGCCTTGTAAAAGAGCGGGGCGAAAGGCAGGAGGAGATCATCAGGGAAGTAAGCAGTAAATGGGCGTCTTCTCAAAATATTACAGGTCCTGTACTGGTTGTTCCCTATCTTGAAAAAAGGGAGACCAGGGACGGCGCCATTAATGTTGTACAGAAGGTTGCTTATATACTACCTGACCTGTTAAAAATTAACGGGGAAATATTTCCCGAAACAAAATACCGGAGCATATACAATATCACGGTATATGGATCTGACCTCAATATCGAAGGGAACTTCAGTTCCATCGCCTCGCATAACCTGAATATACCGGAAGAGGACCTGCTGCTGAACGAAGCAAAACTGTGTATGGGCATTACGGACTTTAAGGGAATAGAGGATCAGGTGATAATGCAATGGAACGAGAGCCAGGTTGTTTTTAATTCCGGCTTACCGGATAATGATATTATAAAGAATGGGCTGAGTGCAGGTCTGCCTACGCAGGACGTAAAGGCAACGCATGCATTCAAGTTGAAATTGCGGTTGAAAGGCTCAGAAAAACTAAGTTTCACACCTATTGGAAAAACCACGCAGGTGTCGCTGGCATCTGCCTGGGCAGATCCTACCTTTGACGGTAACTTTCTGCCCTTTGAAAAGAACGTTGACCAAAGCGGGTTCACGGCAAACTGGAAAGTGCAGCACCTGAACCGCAACTATCCACAGAGTTGGAAGGAAGGGCGTTACAATATCGCCGAGTCTGCTTTCTGGGTGGGGTTATTGCAGCCGGTGGATTCCTATTCAAAAACCATGCGTTCGGTTAAGTACGCGATCTTATTCATAGCGCTTACTTTCGGGTTATACTTCTTCGTGGAGATACTGCAGAAAAAAGCGGTGCATCCCATTCAGTATATCCTGGTGGGAATGGCTCTGTCAATTTTTTATACGCTGCTTTTGTCGATATCCGAATATATACGCTTCAATGCGGCATACGCGATTGCCTCCTCCGCCACCATTTTACTGATCACTTTATATACCAAAAGTCTTTTTTCTACCTGGAAAGTGTCTTTGTTGTTCGGCGGACTTCTCACGATGCTGTATGGCTTTATATTCATATTGATACAGTTGCAGGATAATGCGTTGCTGTTTGGCAGTATCGGGCTGTTTATATTGTTGGCAATAATTATGTATTACTCCCGGAAAATTGAGTGGTATGGGAAGCCACAGGCAAAACCCGCGTTGCAATAAACTTCGTGGATGAAAAACGGGGATTCAGGGATACCTGCCTGCAGTCTTGCGGGCAGGTTATTTAACCTGCTTCCGATGATTATTTAATAGCTTACAGTAAACTACCCGTATGTTCAGACAATCATTATCATTTAAATATGCCTGGAACGGCATTGTATATTTCCTCAGGTATGGGTGTAACGCCAGGATACAACTGGTGGCCGCTATCTTGGCTATTGGGATGGGATGCCTGCTCAATCTCGCCCGGGGGGAATGGATTGCCATTATACTTTGTTGTGCGATGGTATTAAGCCTGGAAATGATAAACACGTCTATAGAAAAAATATGCGACCTCGTCACTACGGAACAGAATCCGCTGGTAAAGGTCATCAAAGATGTAGCGGCAGGAGCCGTTCTATTGTCAGCCGTTGCCAGCCTGGTTATCGGAATAATTATTTTTCTTCCGAAACTTTTAATATTTATTTAAAGAAATACCATGAATAAATTAAGGTCTCTTAACAGAACACTATATATTTCCCTGTTGATCAGCCTGGGCATGATCCTGTGCAGAGTTGTCTATACCGGTCAGCTCTACGGCAGTTTCCTTGTATGGAATCTTTTTTTGGCCTGGCTGCCATTTGTTTTTAGTCAGCAGCTTTCGGTACAAAACAGGAAGCCCCGTATTCAATACGCTTTTGTTGCTGCATGGTTGTTGTTTTTCCCCAATGCACCCTATATCATTACCGATTTTTTCCATTTAAAGCACCGCCCGCCGGTACCTTACTGGTATGACCTGCTGATACTTTTCTGGGCTTCCTGGAACGGGTTGTTACTGGGTATTATTTCACTGATGAATGTGGAGCGTTTTTTAAGCAGCCGGTTAAAGCCCCGATATGTAAATATGGTTATCAACCTGTGCCTGGTGCTTTGTGCTTTTGGCGTGTATGCCGGGCGTTACCTGAGGTGGAATAGCTGGGACGTGATATTTGATCCCAAAAGTATTATAAAGGATATCACTTACATCGCGTTCAACCCGGTGGATAACCTCCGGACCTGGGGTGTTACTTTCTTTTTTTCTTTGCTGATGATCATGATTTACAAAACCCTGAAAGGACTGCGGGAGTATTCTACACATACCAGGCATTGATTTTAGCGAAACCTGTAAAATTGCCTGGCTGACATCTCTGCTATACGGAGTCTTCCGACTCTGTCGGGAAACCGGAAACCTATAAGGTCTACATCAACCATTCCTCCTTCAGGGAGACTACGCTGAAAGGCCTTATAGGTTTTTACTGCAATATTTTCTGCAACACTTTACCGCAGGCCTCCGCATACTGCATCATTCCCAGGTCGTTGGGGTGAGATCCGTCTACCGTACTTTCTATATGGAGTCCTATATCTTCGGCCCGTAGTATATAGACGTTTTGCAGGTCCTTTTTACTCATACTCCCTACAATTTTCCGGAAGGCTATGTTTACATTGTTATACCGGTTTCTCCTGTTGGCGTCGAGGTCAGAACCCGGCAGCCCCCCTGCATGTTCAATAAGTAATACGGGAATATCCGGATGTTTCGCCCGGCATTTTTGCAGGGACATCGCGATGCGCCGTTTCAGATCATCATAAGGAAAAAGGGTTGTATCTACCAGGTTAGGAAGACAATCCAGTACAATAACGGAAGGATCCAGTGCATTGATCAGGTCCATAACAGCTTCGTCCAGGGTGCCGTTGCCTGAAAAGCCCAGGTTGATCACGGGGCGATCTATCATCCTGTTCAGGATATTGGTCCAGCCCAGCCCGGGGCGGGTGGCACAAGCTCCCTGTGCGATGGAAGAGCCATATATGATCACCGGCTTTTTGGTTTTCACCGGCAGAAATGCGAAACTATTTCCTGCGGGCACCCCGATCTCCAGCCATTGCGGCTGATTGTATAAAGGCAGGTACAAACGGAACTCCTCTGTATCCTGCGGTTTTTCCAGGTATTCAAAACGATAGGTAACCGTATCACCGAATGTATATCTGCCGGCAGACGACCAGTGCCATTTTTTGTTCCTGTCCTTTGCATACAGGTCTATACCGCTTACCCCTGTAGAGGGCATATGAGGGAAACTGAAAGCGTCTGTTACTTTGTAACGTACGGTTATTTCGCGGGAGTTGGTTGTAAAACGGATATACAATCCTGCACTGTGTTTGCCCAGTTCCCATACTTCCGGTCTCACTTTTGATTTGGCATTTGCAGGAAAACGGTCATAAGGCGCTTCGGTATTCCCATACCATCCCTGTCCTTCAATTACCCTGATGGGCGAAGTGGCGGGGTTCCACCATTTATAGGTTGTTTGCTGCGCCCGGGCAGCCCCGGCTAAAACAAAACAAAGGCAAAATAGAAGACTGAACTGCTTCATTTGGATCTTTTATGTTGATCAGGAATATCCGAATAGTCATTATTTTTCCAAAAGACCTTCGGCAAACTTACTATATAGAGCCGGCGGTCTTATCTTTCTAATAGTATATTTAAAAAATATTTTATAAAATACTACGGAGCTATGGGGTTTAGATTATTTTTACCCTAACCAATAATATCTACCTATGCTGTTACCAGTTGGCGATGATAATTCTGACAGGGTCATTACGCCGTATATAAATTATATTCTTATCGCGCTTAATATTTTTGTTTTTTTATTTTTTCAATGGGGTGGTTTCAATGTCGGGTTTACGCATGCCTTCAGCACGGTACCCGCTGAGATACTTACCGGCAGGGATATTGTTACCGCCGGGGAAATAATCCGGGATCAGGCCACGGGATACACTTACCAGATACCCGGTTTACAGCCGACACCCATACCGGTATATTTTACGCTGATCACCTCTATGTTTATGCATGGCGGCTGGGCACACCTGGCAGGGAATATGCTGTACCTGTGGATATTTGGAGATAATATTGAGAACAGGCTGGGACATTTCCGCTACCTTGTATTTTATCTTTTATGCGGGGTGCTTGCTTCGCTTAGTCATGTATTCGCTACCGTTATACAAGCTCAAAACTCCCTGATACCCAGCCTTGGTGCATCCGGCGCTATCAGCGGTGTATTGGGCGCCTACCTGCTTTTGTTCCCGGGGAGAAAAGTGCATGCGGTATTCCTGATATTCATCATATCCATCCCCGCTGTTTTAGCCCTGGGTCTCTGGATCGTTTTCCAGGTAGTAAGCGGGTTGGGTATGCTGGGTGACGAGGAGAGTGGAGGCGTTGCCTATGCCGCTCATATAGGCGGTTTTATCGCAGGGTTTATATTGATTAAAATGTTCGACCCGGTAAAACAAACGGTGCGCAACAGTCCTTTCATTGAACGGCGGAGGAGCCGGTAAGCTGGTAGTAAGAATATCGATATTTTTGTTGAATTTGCAGCAACGGGCAATGCAAAATTGCCGGACACAAACATTGCATAAATCGGCTATCAAAATAAGACATTCAATGAGCCCCCAAAAGAAATCTATTGATGGCATGAAGATCCGCAGGAGTGCCTATCTCGCGATTGGAGTCTTTTTGATAATATTAAATATACTGATCAATATCACAAACCCTTATGATATGTTATACGGACCCGGAGGCGACTCTTTTAACCCGGGATATTTTCTGGGTTCCAATTTCTTTGTGATATTCGGACTGGTACTTCTTCGGCTGGCATACAAAGTTCAGCAGAAAATAAAAACGGCAATACAAATGAAAGAAATGGAGGATGCTATCAGAGAAATAGGAAAGAAGGTATAAAAAACCTATTATTACTATAGAGGTCAATATGTATGGAAAATTTGAAAAAATAGGACACAATTTCTTTCATCGCTTCAATATAATTCTTTGCCATTTATGCAAACCCTTTGAAAAATTCCTGGCCAATTTCAAATATTGTCAACGATTTAAGCTTCAGTCGATATTTCTCAAAAAGCTCAACCAGCTTTTTAAGGAGCTATGACACAGTCAGGTCACTGTACGTAGAGCAACCGCCTGTTTGTATAAGTTGTCAAAGCGGTCAATTTGTTTTGTCCACCTTACAATGTCTGTATTTATCCAGTTCAGTATTTCCAAAATGTTGTTGTGATTTGTCGCTAATGCAGAAAGGTCATTACAAATTGGTTCATAATGAAAAATTCGGTTTCTGAATTTGCGAATGTGATTTAGCTTGTAAGAAATCTTGTCCCTGCGTTTGTTGGGTGTGTCCAGCAGAGGGAACGCATACATTAAGGGCTTCTAAAAATATTTGGCGTACTGCTTATTGAATAATGCTGTCCAAAAACCAAAGGTCAGTTCTGCTATCACTTTATCTGCTGTCATTGGGTTGTGTCCTGTAAGTATTTTCCTTTTGGCTACATTAACCTGGTCAAATAATTCCGGTTGCCTAAACTGCGAAAACCAGTCGTCCGATTTATGGTGAATAGTAAATGAGTTGTGTATCGAATTTCTTAAAGTTATTTCGAGATTGGAAAGCAATGGGTAAAGCGATTCGGAGATTTGGGTGTTAAGCCTGTAGTACTCAATAGCTTTTCCCTTGTCTGTTGGAAACAGGTTATAGTATGTGCTAAGCCTTTTCTGTGAAAGCAGCTTTTCTAAATCGTTAATGTTCATCCAATTGCCTTTAAAAAGTTATTGCAAATGTAATTTAAAGGCGTATATTTGTAACGCGATACCCGGTAAATCCTCTCTCCCGCATGGGATGATGAAACCGGGTTTTTGTTTTTCTTGCCTCCCCGACTGCCGCCAAACCATTTGTTATCGTAAGCGGTTCTATTCTAATTTATAACGATAAAAATACATTATAAAATCTTCATCTTCTTCAAAGCCTACGCCGTGTCCCAATGAATTACTTGGATTAATTTCTTGGTTAAAATATAACACTTCATAAGAACTTATTCCTAATGAACGATATTTTCCGTCAACCTTTCTTAAATAGTCCCACTTCCATGAATAAAATTTTTTTCCATATTCTTGATTTCGTGCAATAAAAATTTTAATGTACAGGTCGTCTTTTACTTTTATAAATTCACTTTCATATTTTATAGAAATAGTCGAACGAAAATTAGGAAGAATCTTTTTATTTCCAACGATAATGCTGTCTATTACCAATGTTAATCTTAAATTGTCTTTATGAGATTTAACTACTGAGTTTGGGCTGGGTTCTATTATTTCATATCCTTTAGAGAAGTCTTGTGCCTTGCCGTGATAAAATGATAATACACAAATAAAAAATGAAACAATGAGAGAATTATATTTAACCATAGCGAACTAAAGTTTTAATAATAATACCGTTGTCTTTTGGATTCCCCGCAGCATCTCCTTGTGTCAGGCTTTTCACATAGCAGAAGGGACGCTGCGGAAAACGGAATAAAAATGTTAGTTGCTGCTTTTCTTCATTATGCCGTCGTCATTTATAAACTTGAACTCATGGTCTTGGTTGATTACTTGCCCGCCGGCTTGTAAAAAACTACCAAACAACCCACGCCAATCTTCAATATCGTTCTCTTTATTAGTGTCCCAACGAATTAGCCCATACAAGTTACTGTCTTCAGTCAGATCAAGCACAACTCCAAATTCCTTCTGTAATGAAACTTTAGTTCCTCTTACAAAATCTTGATTTCTCTTCCATTTGTCAGTAATGCGAAAGATGTTATCACCTAATTTTTTACCTCTTTGTCCCACTAATATTTCCCATTCTTTCTTCGGCGTAAACCATTCCCAAATTATTGTAAGGTCTACAACGTTGTCGCCTTTAATCTCATAGAGGTTCTCTATAAAATTCCTCTCGAATTTTGCAAAATCATCTCCTTTTTTGTCATTAGCCATGTCATTCAAAAGCTTTTCTGCGTCGCTTAAACAATCAAACAGTTCAAACAACTCCCACTTCTTCCAATAGTCAACTTTGGAGAGATTGTTAGACGGATGTTTTTTAAAAAGTCGTTTGAACATGAAGGTTGTTTTAAGTTTACCGTTAACGGTACGGCTTGGCGATGTGGCGAAATTCCGTGATTCCTGCCCGTCCGGTCAGGCGGGCGTCTGCTCGTAACCGCTGCTAATCCGCCGCGGCGGAAAAAGTTCATTATTTATTCTATTGCCCGGCCTTATTCGTCCGGGACTGAAGCCGAGACAACAAAAAGCCGAAGATATATTCGTCGCTCCACCATATAGCTAAGCCGCCTGTTGGCAGTAGTAGTATTTTATGTAAACTTATTTCCACCTGCCGCAGAGTCCAGCTTACGCACATAGCCCCGGAGTTGAGACACTGCGGAGAAGAAAAGGAAAAAATGAAAATACAACTTAGAAAATACACCGTAATCGATTCTTGCCTTTTGTCAGGCAGGTTGTTTTCCTTTACGTTTTGTAGTCGTACGTTTTCTAACTTCTTTAAGTTTACGTTTTTCTTTCTCTGAGCGAATGAAATCACTGATAGCTCTTTCTTCTTCTTTTGTCAGCGGATTATTTTGTCCACCGATAAAATCAACGTTTAATTCTTTTATCTTGTTTTTCATTTTGCAAAATATTTGTCAATTAACTTTAAAGCTGCATTTGTGTTAATAATCATAATTCTCCCACCTACATGTATGGCTCCTAAACTATCAATGTAATGTTGCACAAGCCGGGTTTTAGCAAAGAACGATACGTTTCCTTCAGAGCCTCTTTGGAAAGAAAGTCGACAAGCAAATGCAACCAGGTTTCCAGGAACTCCTGCATACATCTTCACCTTCCCCTTGTTGAAAGGCGCACTCTCAACGAGGTGCATATAAACATGGTCAGATTTGATTTCGAGGCTTATCAATCCTTGAATTATTTGCTGATTGTTTACTATTGTCAGCTTGTAAACTTCTCTCTCAGGTTGTTTGTACTCAAATTTCCAGTCAAACTGCCACTTGTTCTTTTTGGTTATACTTTTTAAGTCGACCGGTGTTACTATCGAAATGTTTGTTACAAAACTGTCTCCAGTAACAATATTTTCGATAGAGTTCGTCAATTTGTCAACTTCAAAATCAAGCCCCATATTTTTTAGTCTTTTCACCTTACGAATTTACAAAAAATCGCCATGCCTGGCAAATTGGAATGTCGGTTGCAGAGCGTCTGTTGGCATGACCGCCAACGATTGCATTTATGCTAAAAAACGCTATCCGGGTTGCTGTTGCAATATTTTGGGTTCCCCGCAGTTGTCTCCTTATGCTAGGCCTTGCGCGTAGCGGAAGGGACGCTGAGGAAAACCGGAAGCGGTTTTGACATTTGGCGCCATACCCGCAATAGATTAATGCTAAAATAGGGAAATATTATTTGAATTATGCATCTTCTCACCTACTGCAGAGTCCAGCTTACGCACATAGCCCCGGAGTTGAGACACTGCGGAGAAGAAAGAAATGGAGGATGCTATCAGTGAAATAGGAAAGAAGGTATAAAAAGCCTGTTATTTGGATTCCCCGCAGTTGTCTCCTTGTGCCAGGCTTTGCGCATAGCAGGAGGGACGCTGCGGAAAACCGGAAGCGGTTTTGATATTTGGCGTTATGCCTGCATAGATTAATGCTAAAATAGAGAAATATTATTTGAATATGCATATTCTCCGCCTACCGCAGAGTCCAGCTTACGCACATAGCCCGGAGTTGAGACACTGCGGATAAGAAAATGTCGTCATTTTGCTTTTACGGTCTTATTTTGAACTATTGTCCATGTTACAAGAACTAATGCTATCAACTCTACAACTGTCCGCATAATATGTAACGACCACCATTTGTCACGCAACGTTGTCCAGTTTTCAGGTAGCGTATCCGTTGTCCATTTAAGCATTTCTTCTTGAAGTGGAACGTTGCCAAACCGTGTGATGACCATACATGAAATAAAAAATGCCGCAGCTAAAAGTAGAGCGACAAGAGCAGGTTTGTTTTTCCGCTGAAGATATGCAGAAATCAATGTAGTTATTGCGGCAGCAACCACCAATATTATCATCAATGTATTGAGAGAATGAACCAAATTTTGCTGTTGTTCAATATAGGTGGAAGCAGAAAAGTTTGTTGGGTTAAACCCCATTCAAATTCCGAAGCTTGTCCCCGCAAGCAAGGCTGAAAATATGATGTTTAAAAACCGCAATATTGGAAGTGCCATAGACTGTCTTTTATAGAATTGTTTCTTCAATGATATTCAAAATTTTCAACTTAATGTCAAAAATAAGTTTGCCTTCAATGTTTGGAAATATTTGTTTCAGGGATGTCTGTGTCGCCTGTGCTTGCTCAATGTTGTCAAAGTCCAATTCTATAATTACGAAGTCTGGATTGTCCATAGGTCGGTATATGCGATAACGATTTACGCCCGACTTTTTTCTGTTGATTGGGTCGCTGTCAAACGCCATTTTCCATCCGTTATAATTGGAAATTTTATGTTCAATTCTTAGAGTTGTCATTGCTCTTGATTTTAGTTGGTGTTCGCAGTGTCGTTAAAAAAAGGGAGACTGCGGAGAAGAAAAGGGGCAAGCAAACTTCATTACCATTTAACCATTTTGATGAAATTGTCAAATTTTTCAATTCCCTTGTCAGCAGGATATTGCCTTTCAAATTCGGCTGGTTTATTTGGTTTTGGATAAAATTTAAAGAACCACTTTTGTCCTTCGACATCAAACTCAATGTGAAGAGCTTCTCTATTCCACTCCATAGGATTGTAAATGCCAACAACTAACTTGTCCATCGATGTATATCCAAAAAGACGTTGAGAAAGACCTGACATTTTAATATGTTTAACAAGTGTCGCAATATTATCTTGATACTGCCCCTGAAACCATTTTGTGAAATGCTCTTCAATGTCGTCCCATGGCCTGACTGTGGCGGTCTGAGGTTTATAATTGAATATGGACTTTCGGTTTGTCATAATTGCACACAATATTAAAGCATTGGCAATGTATTGGTATTATGTGTTCTGTCTGCCAGGTGTCTCTGCTGATTAAAGATACAAAAGTTCATTGTTAATTCTACAGCTCAATTTATAACGTCCGGCCGGAACTGCAGATGATAGACAAAACAAAAAGATGAGAATATATTCATCGCGCCGCCATATTGCCAAACCGTGTTGGCTGCATCATTCATTTTGATCTATTTCTGTCAAATTAAAGTTTTTCTGAACGTCTTTTATTAATTTCCTTTTACAATGTCTGCAGAATAATAGTAATAAAACTTCTAAAATAATCTGAGAGGCAAGTATCGGTATCATGTCATGAATACTGGTGTCACCGTTTGTCAATGTATAAACAATTGAGAAAAGGAAGGCTCCGGCAATTGTCCAAAATAAGATTGGATAAAAAATATGTGGTCTAATTGTCGCGTTTATTTTTGAATGCTGTCCTTCCGAAATTATCGTCCCTTTTATTTTCACATTCATACCATAGCCAGGTATTTTAATGAATTGCCATAAAGGGGATATTTCGATTTGATAATTTGACTTCGCTAAAACGTCCAGGTTAGGGTAGTCTCCAAAAACTAATTCTAAAGAAAAGTTGGAATTGTTTTTACTAAAAGTTTTCATTACAGATAATAAACTGTCAGCAGTTAGATTGCTTGAAAGCGAAACAAGCTCAGCGTTTAAGGGTTTCAAAACTGTTTGCATTTAGGATCTGTTGATTTGTTGCAGCCAGCGGTACGGCTTGGCGATGTGGTGGTATTCCGTGATTCCTGCCCGTCCGGTCAGGCGGGCGTCTGCTCGTAACCGCTGCTAAATTTATAAATAAAAGTTCATTATTTATTCTATTGCCCGGCCTTATTCGTCAGGGACTGAAGCCGAGACAACAAAAAGCCGAGGATATATTCGTCGCTCACCATATAGCTAAGCCGCCTGTTGGCAGTAGTAGTATTTTATGTAAACTTATTTCCACCTGCCGCAGAGTCCAGCTTACGCACATAGCCCCGGAGTTGAGACACTGCGGAGAAGAAAAAAGCGGTAGTGGTTTTGATGTTCATTTGGTCTGTTGTGGTTTTGTCCAACCATAAAATCTGTCAAGTTGCTTCATTTTGTCATCCTCTAATCTCAATTTTAGTAGATCTCTATGCTTTGAATAGGTGCTTTTTTTAATCCATTTTGTGAATTGAGCGAAAACAAGTTCATTGTCGCAAAGATGTTCATAAAAAGAAACGCCTGCCGAATTCCATAGCTTTTGGTCCTTTTGTAAGGAACACCATTCGGCATAATCGTAGATATTTTTAATTCTAGTTGTGTCGTTGTCAATATGAGCTTGTTCTAACAACGCTAAAAGCTCGCTAAAAACAGTATAAGGAGACAAGTCAGGGTCTTGAAAATCCTTTTTTATCAGGTGCAACTTCAATAGCTTTTTGTCGCCATACACTCATTAATAGAATGCTTTTCTCGTTTTATAGAATGTGAACATGGTCAAGAATAACCCCATGAAAAATAAAAGTCCGTAAACAATTACAGCTTGTTTATGGTAAACAGTCGATGTGTTCTCGTCAAAATATCTTCCTTGTGAATTATATGAAATTGTCAACCTGCTGACAAATACAATAGCAAAAAGTAATGTTACTGATGCCAGTATAATTGTCAGTATACTAAAAGCAATTTTTATCGTCCGATTAGTTGGGTTTGTCATAACATTACCGCTTACTCGTAAACTTATGTTATAGTACGAAATTTAACTTAAAAATGCACATTGAAAACCAAGTCTTTAGTGTTATACATTTTGTACTTGCCTATCGGCAGGTAGGTTGTTAATAGCACAACCCGATCTGGAATATCCGTGTATAAACAGTTTATAACCCCTTCCACCCGGCTGATCACCGCACAGCTTCACATCCTCAGTCACAGGGCCGGGTTGACTACTCGATACCAATATAAATAATTTCAGGGAAAACAGAAGGAGAAAAACCTATAGGGTTTGCAGCGCTGCCATTCCCCCTTTAGGGGGTCAGGGGGCCGCCCGGCAAACCCTGATTTACTACGAGCGAAATATCAGATCACCTTAAAACTGACAGCGCCGGCCATCAATTTAGAACCGTTCTTCAGCCGGATGATGATATTGTCAATGGTCATTTCATCGCCTTTGGCAACATTGTCCTTAATGCTTCCCCTCCAGTTTTCACTCATTGTAGCGGTTTCAAATTCATTCACCCGCATGTCATTAAAAACTTTTGTCTGTCCGGTTTCCGGATCGGTATAACTGCTTTTGAATTTATAGAATACCCGGAAACGCACGACCGGGTAAGTATTGCCTTTGTCATCCCGCACCACCACGGCGGAATCTATCGCCCGGGAAAGCAACTCCGGCGTAATATTACCTCCTTTGAAACCACCTATCGCCACCCACACCTTAGGTATCCCCGGTGAACTACCGGCAGGTTGGGTATTTTTCTGCTGCGCATTGGCGGCAGCGGCTATGAACAGGACTGATACTAACAGGAGACTTCTCATACACAATATTTTAAATATTACCTGCAACAACGTGTGCAATATATGGTTTAGTATATTGAACTTTTGTTAAACCTGTTAATGTATCCTGTCTCCCCTGATCTCCAGGTTTTTCATCACTTCCGCTTCATAACGCAACCATTCGTTCCACCGTTTACGCACTTTTTCCTTATCAATATAAGTCTCTGCCAGTTCAATGAACAGGGTGTAGTGCCCGGCTTCACTTTCCATAAACCGGCGATAGAATTTACGGAGCCAGGCATCATTCATGCCCTCGCTTAGTCTTTTGAAACGTTCACAACTTCTTGCTTCGATCAACGCCATCGTCAGCAACTGGTCCAGGAAACGGTCTTCCGGACTGCCACCTTTTTGCTGGAAGGCAATCAGGCTGTTCACATACTCATCCTTTCGCTGTTTGCCCAGTTTCAGGTTTCTTTTCTGCAGCTCCTGCAGCACGAGGCGAAAATGTCCCCATTCTTCCGTAACAATAGGCGCCAGCTCCGATACCAGTTTTTCCCTGTCGGAATATTTTTGGATCAGGCTGATGCAACTGGTGGCGGCTTTCTGTTCGCAATAGGCATGATCTGTCAGTATTGCTTCAATGCTGATGCCTGCAAGGTCTACCCAGCGGGGATCTGTGGGAAGTTGTAAACCCAAAATATTTTTTACATCCTGTTCGTTCATATAATCCGGAAAGATTGGCTGCTTTTCTTGACAAATAGTTATATTATTGTGCAAAAGTAATAAACTGCTGATTGCCGTAATACGACAATCAACATATTCATCCCATCCTGCAAGAATTTGCATTATACCCTGTAATTTTAAATTATGAAGATTGTTTATTTCTGTATATCCCTTTTAATAACCCTGGCTTTAATAATAATACTTGGCTCGCGCTGTTTACTGCCCCTGCCGTTGGCAAGTTTCCTGAGCCCGCAGGAGGGGGTATGGTATCACGCGGAGCCTGTTGACAAAAAGTTGGATGAAACGCTCTCTTTACCCGGGCTGAAAGGGAATACGAACGTGTATTTTGATGAAAGACTGGTTCCTCATATTGTGGCAGACAATGATGAAGACGGGTATTTTGTACAGGGATACCTGCATGCCAGGTTCCGCTTGTGGCAAATGGAGTTTCAGGTATATGCTGCCGGGGGGAGGGTGAGTGAAATTGTAGGCGATGTGGCGGTAAATTTCGATAAAGGCAAAAGACGCCTTGGGATGGTATACGCGGCGGAAAAGCTGTTGAAGGAAGCGGAAGCCAACCCGGATACCAAAACAATGATGGATGCCTACACTGCCGGCGTAAACGCTTACATCTCTTCACTACGGAATGTGGAACTTCCCCTGGAGTACCGGTTGCTGAATTATGCACCCGAGCCCTGGACCAACTTTAAGACTGCTTTGTTTGTAAAAGAGATGACCCGTACGCTTGCCGGCGGGGCGGATGACCTGGAGTTAACAAAAGCAAGGGATTTTTTCGGAGACGAAGTGGTGCAATTATTATTCCCCCAAATAGAAGATTCTTTATCACCGGTAATTCCTAAGGGAACAATATTTCCGCCCCCCACGGTAGTGCCGCAGCCGCCTGCCTCCGCGGATGCGCTCTATTTTAAAACCACACTGGCAGCAGGCGCATTGCAGGAAATACAAAAGCCGAATAAGGACAATGGCAGCAATAACTGGGCGGTAAGCGGCAGTAAAACCGCCAGCGGCGCCCCTATATTGTGCAACGATCCGCATCTCAATCTGACGTTACCGGCTATCTGGTTTGAAATACAAATGACAACCCCCGGAATGAATGCCTATGGTGTCAGTTTTCCGGGAACCCCCGGGGTGATCATCGGCTTTAATGACAGCATTGCGTTTGGTTTCACCAATTCGTCCAGGGATGTGATGGACTATTACGCAATCCGGTTCAAAGACGATTCTAAAAAGCAGTACTTTTTTGATAGTACCTGGCGGGACACTGATATCAGGATCGAGGAAATAAAGATCAGCGGTGGCAGTTCCGTTTTTGATACCGTTGCCTATACTGTTTTCGGACCGGTGATCTACGACGCGTCATTTCCGGCAACAGAAAACGGCAAAGAGCCCCTGGCTTTGCGCTGGAAGGCGCATGACCCTTCCAATGAGCTGTTGTTCTGGTATCACCTGGACCGGGCCAACAACTATGATGATTATGTAAACGCGCTTCAATATTTCACAGCGCCTGCACAGAATGTGGTATTTGCCTCCAAAGCCGGCGACATTGCCATCTGGCAACAGGGCGAGCTGCCCGCCCGCTGGAAAGGACAGGGGTTATACATCATGCCGGGAGAAGACAGCAGCTATATGTGGCAGGGTGTCATCCCCATGGAAGAAAACCCGCATATCCGTAACCCTGAGCAGGGCTTCGTGAGCAGCGCGAACCAGCGCCCTGCAGACAGTACCTACCCTTATTTTATCCCGGGATCATATGACCTCTACAGGGGCATCGCTATCAACAGGCAATTGTCCGAAATGAATAATATTACCGTGGAGGATATGCTGCAACTGATGAACGATAACTACAATGTATTTGCAGAAACCGCCCGTCCTGTTTTGTTGAAACACATTGATGAAACAGCATTACAGGGCAGGGAAGTTGTTTACCTGGAGATGGTAAAGAACTGGTCGCTGAAAAACGATATCTCTGAGAAGGGAGCCACCCTGTTCAATATCTGGTTTGACAAGTTTAAAAAACAGACCTGGAAAGATGAAATGGACAAAGCCGGCGCAAAAGCCTATCCTGCAGACGGCATCTTTACGGAAATGCTTTTGAGGAATGATACGTCCTTCGCGTTTGCGGATAATATCAATACACCCGAAACAGAAACCTTGCAGGACATTGTGACTGCTGCCTTCAAAGAAACGGCGCTGCTGGCAGATTCGCTGGAAGCTGAGAAGAAACTGGAATGGGGCAATAATAAAAACACTTCTGTATATCATTTGCTGGGCGACAGGGCGCTGCCTTTAGCGCGAACCGGTTTGCCTGTTGGCGGCGGCAAACATATTATCAATGCTACCACGCATAGCCACGGTCCCAGTTGGAAAATGATCGTTCACCTGAAAGAGGAAACAGAAGCATGGGTGGTATATCCCGGCGGTCAGTCTGGGAACCCGGGCAGCCCCCACTACGACCGGTTTGTAGACAAATGGGCGGCCGGTGAGCAATACAGAGCCTGGTTCCTGGAAAAAGGGGAAAGCGCAGGTGTAAAAGCTGCCTGGAAAATGAGTTTTCAAAAAAATGAATCTATAAGATGAGGTATCTTCTTTCTGTTATCCTGATTGCCCTGTTCAGCTTTTTGCTGTCATTGTATATGTCCTGGTGGAGTATCGCCGTAGTGGCTTTCTGTGTAAATCTCTGGTTAGTTCAAAAACCGGTTTGGGCGTTTGTCTCAGGGTTCGTTTCCATACTGTTATTATGGGGCGGACTTGCCTGGTACATCAGTAGCGCCAACAACGATATACTTGCTCATAAATTATCACAGCTTGTGCTGCAAAAGGACAGTCCCGCGTTACTGATTGGCGTTACTGCATTGAGCGGTGCATTGGTAGCCGGTTTCGCGGCATTGAGCGGCGCCCTGCTGGGCAGGCTGATATTTGAAAAAAAGCCGGAGGCGGAGGGGTAATGTATTGTAAGACCGGTAAGATTGGAAGATTGCAAGACCGTAAGACTGTAAGATGGATATATTACAAGCTAACTCTCTTACCATTTTACCCAAACTTCACGGAAGTCATGTTCAAAGACCCTGCTACCAGCTTATCATTGAAAAAGGAGATATCATCCTTTCGGTCTTTCAATCCAAGCGTGTACATCAACGGGAAGTAATGATCGGGTGTCGGGATGGCCAGGCTGGCAGATTTACTCAACGATCCATAGTTGATCAAAGCCTTATCGTCCCGGTCTGATATTTTATTCTTGAAAAGCTCGTGCATTTCTATTGCCCAATCATAGCCATAGTTGGGCACATCAAACTTGTCCCAGGCAATCATCCGCAGGTTGTGCACCATATTACCGCTCCCGATGATCAGTACGCCTTTTTTACGAAGAGCCACCAGTTCTTTAGCAAGATTATAGTGGTATTCCGCCGGTTTGCTGTAATCGATGCTCAACTGCAGTACCGGAATAGTCGCGTCAGGATACATCCATTTTACCACCGTCCAGGCCCCGTGATCCAATCCCCAGTCATGGTCCAGTCCGATATCGGTTGATTTTACCAGTTCTTTCGTCTCAGACGCCAGTAACGGATCGCCGGGGGCAGGATATTGCACCTCGTACAATTCGTTCGGAAACCCGCCAAAGTCATGAATGGTCTTAGGCGGATCCATAGCGGTGATATGGGTACCCCTGGTAAGCCAGTGGGCGGATACCACCAGCACCGCTTTTGGTACCGGCAGTTCTTTCCCCAGCTTCTGCCAGTAGCTGCTGAACTCGTTCTGCTCTATACCGTTCATCGGTGAGCCATGCCCCACAAACAAAACCGGCATGCGGGTATCCTGTTCATCCAGGTCTCTTGTAAACGCATTAAATGCTGCTATACTGCTCATTGCTGATACTCCTTTTCCAGGAAATTCCTTTCTTTTCGTTTTTACTAAAACTTCTTTGCAAAGGTATCACACTCAGAGCCGGCAGGCATTGATGCAGGATAAGAAATCCCGGGATTGCTGATTTGAAGGAATGCCCCAACCCGGATTTTACGGTTGATGAAGCCCAATTAAAAACCTGCATCAGAAATCTGCAGATCAGCAATCAAAAACTACTTTTCTTCCGCGAAATACTTATGAAAATAAGGGATTGTTTCAATGCCCTTGTAGTAGTTGAATATATCGTATTTTTCGTTGGGGGAATGCAGGTTATCGCTGTCCAGTCCAAAGCCCATAAATACGATCTTTATTCCCAGCTCTTTTTCAAACAAAGCGCAGATCGGGATGCTGCCGCCGCCGCGTACCGGTATCGGGCTTTTTCCGAAAGTGGCTTCAATAGCTTTGCCCGCCGCCTTATAAGCTGAAGAATCAATTGGTGTCATATAGGGTTCTCCGCCGTGATGCTCGCTGGCTTTTACAGTAACCCCGGCCGGCGCGATCGATTCAAAATAGTGCAGGAGTTTTTCTGTTATATCGGCGGCCGACTGATCCGGTACCAGCCGTGCGGAAATTTTTGCATACGCCTTCGAAGGCAAAACAGTTTTAGCGCCTTCTCCCGTATACCCGCCCCATATGCCATTTACTTCCAGCGTAGGACGGATGCCGGTTCTTTCATTGGTGGTATATCCCTTCTCTCCCCACAATTCTTTTACTCCCAGGTCTTTTTTATACTCATTCTCATCAAAAGGCGCTTCCGCCATCAGTTTCCTTTCTTCGGGTGTAGCTTCCACCACATTATCGTAAAAGCCGGGAATGGTAATATGATTGTTTTCATCGTGGCAGGAAGCGATCATTTTAGCCAGTATAGTGGCCGGGTTGGCAACCGCTCCGCCATACACTCCGCTATGCAGATCCCTGTTAGGACCTGTTACTTCCACTTCTATATAAGAAAGTCCTCTTACCCCGATATCAATTGAGGGAGTTTCCATGCTGATCATGGCCGTATCGCTGATCAGGATGACGTCCGCTTTCAACAGGTCTTTATGACCGGCAACAAATTTGGCCAGGTTGGGCGACCCTATCTCCTCTTCTCCTTCTATAATAAATTTAATATTGGTGGAAAGCGTATCGGTTTTTACCAGGGTTTCCAGGGCTTTCACGTGCATATAAAACTGCCCCTTATCGTCGCAGGCTCCCCGTGCATATATTTTCCCGTCTTTGATCACCGGGTCAAAGGGACCGCTATTCCATAACTCCAGCGGATCGGCGGGCTGCACATCGTAATGTCCGTACACCAGCACAGTAGGTTTGGAAGGATCAATTATTTTTTCCGCATATACCACCGGGTGCCCTTCCGTAGAATAGATTTCCGCCTTATCTGCCCCGGCCTCCAGCAGTTTCTGCTTTACGGCTTCCGCACAGGCGATCATATCATTTTTGTTTTCTGTTTTGGCGCTTATAGAAGGGATCCTCAACAAATCAAGTAATTCATCCAGGAACCTTTCCTTGTTAGCCGCCTGGTAGTCTTTCCATTTTTGCATAGTGCGATCTTTTAAATATTTATTTCAAAAAACCGGCTTACGCGGAATTACGGCCGGCATTAATAATACCGAAAGAGCATCGCATCACCAGTTTTTCATATGTCTTTTTGAGTGCAGTTTCGGGAACCTCCCCTTTTTCCATTTCTCTCACTTTTGTAATGGCATATTGCTGAATGGTGACCAGGGGCAATACAATTCTTTCCCGCATTTCTACAGACAATTGTTCTACCGGGTAATCTGCCATCAACTCATTTTTCCCCGTCAGCTTGAATATATACTTTTTGGTAAGTTCGTATTCATTATAGATGTCGTTCCATATTTCCCCATATACCGGATCTTTTGATAAAAACATCGTCATGGGGAAATAACATTTTTTCATAGACATCTCGCAGTTCCCTATTAATGTTTTAAAAAAGGTGGAATTGTCATAGAGGGCTTTCACTTCTTCCCAGCGGCCCGCTTCATCCATCTTTTTAAACGCGATTCCCACCCCATAGTAGCCGGTTACATTCTGTTTTAACTGGCTCCAGGCGCCCACGAACGGAATGGCCCTCAGGTCCTTCAGGGACAGCTTGCCGGAACCTCCGCGTTTTGCCGGCCGGCTGCCAATATTGGTTTCGGCATAAAACCGAAGCGGACTTGCATGTCCGAGGTATTCAAGAAACCTGGGGTGATTTTTTAATGCGGAATACGCGTCCAGCCCGATCTCCGATAGCTCTTGTATCAGTTTTTGCTCAGCATCCCTCAGGATCGTCTTTTGAGACGAAAAAACTTCGTTGGAAATGCCCGCGTTGATCAATTGTTCAATATTGAACTGCGCCGAATCGATGGTGCCGAAGTTGGAACTAACGGTTTGTCCCTGAATGGTGAGTTGGATCTCTTCATTGGCAATGTTCCTGCCAAGTGAGGCATAAAACTTATGCGTTTTGCCGCCTCCTCTTGCCGGGGGGCCTCCCCGTCCGTCAAAAAACACCACGTTGACGCCATGCTGCCGTGAGATGGCTGTTAACTCTTCCTTGGCTTTATAAATGCTCCAGTTAGCCATGAGATAACCACCGTCCTTGGTGCCATCTGAAAAGCCGAGCATAATAGTTTGTTTATTATTCCTGCGTTTCAGGTGTTCCCTGTATTCAGGTAATGTGTACAACTGCTGCATAATACCTGCCGCATGCTGCAGGTCGTCAATGGTTTCAAACAGGGGCACTATATCTACCGTTAGGTCTTTCTGCTTCCAGCCACTCATCAGGAAGAGACCAAATACTTCCATGGCATTTAGAGCGCTGTTGCACTGGCTGATAATATAACGGTCGCAGCCTTCTACTCCGTTGGCTGACTGTATCTGCCGTATGGCCCCCATTACATGTAATGTATCCCTGTGTACTTCATCCTGCAATATTCCGGGGTCCACCGTATCGCTAACGTTCAGCAATAAACGTATTTTGCCATTTTCGTCTGCTTCGGCATAGCCGGGAAGAAGGTTGGTGCTTTCTGCGATTTTTGCAATGATTTTCGTATGCACCGTACTGTCCTGACGGATATCCAGTGACGCAAAATGAAAACCAAACACCTCCACTTTGCTTATAAGCGTTTCCACTATTTCCACAAACAGTCCGTTATGCTGGTATATCAGGGTTTCCCGGATACTGTTGAGCGTATCCAGTATCTCACCCCTGGTGAGGTCACTCTTATGCCCCGGAATAAAAACGTTGTTGTATAGTTTGGTTTCCAACTCTTGCAAAGGGTCTTCCACGCCCTTAAACGTGAGTCTTCGTTTCAGCCGGCGTACTTCCAGGTAATAGGATTTCAGAATACTTTCTCTTAAAACCCCGGCTACCTTTATGGTAGTGTTAGTGGTTACATAAGGGTTCCCGTCCCTGTCGCCACCGGGCCAAAAGCCCATTCTGATAATCGGATTTTTGGCGTTGATGATATCCGGCATTTGCGCCTTAATGCCTGAGATAATTCTGCCCGCCGCGGGATAAAATATATTCTCAAGGTACCATACCAGGCTCACCGCCTCATCATAGGGCGTGGGTTTTACCTTTTTGAAAAAAGGGGTCTTACCCAACTGCTGGAGATACATATTGATTTTGTTCAGGTTGTTTTCCGCCATCGCCCTGGTAAGGTCGTGTATAATACCCAGTACCGCGCCGGGGTAAAACTGTGTGGGGTGAGCCGTCAACACCAGCCTGATATTGAATGACTCTACTTTTTTCCTGACTTCTTCCTCTTTTTCAAATTTGGATATATCTGAAAACAGGCTTTTCAGCGTGCCCGGGCCGTTCATATCATTAACCGAGGTAAATGCCGCATCTTCCAGCGCATCAAACAATACAACCTGCCGTTCCACATACTGTACAAACCTGAAAAGCAGATCCAGGCGTTCTTCCTCCTTTGCATAGGAAGTGTGCTTTTTGAAAAAGCCTTCGATGATCCGGGACGGGCTGTGTTTTTTGGTGTATTCTTCTTCGCAGTAGCTCAATAACAGGGCCAGTAAAATCCCCGTTTTTTCAATGCGGTGAAAAGGCAAAGAAGTAAAAAGACTGTTATATAACTGAAATTTTCTACCTACAAGATTCCAAAACTGGCCTAGTGAAGACGAAGAAGAGCTGATGGTCATTGGCTTATGCTTAAAAATTCTGTATAAATGTTTCCGCACTGAATAGCAGGTATATCCCGTTGCACCGGCATACCGGCTATGGCAAACAATTGAGTATATCCAGGAAACATTGGATTTTATACCCTGCTGAAAACAACAGGTTAGTCCCACCTGATAGTACTGTTGGTACAGTGCTGATAAGACGCGTGAAATTAGTTAAAAAAGGGGAAACTATAGCAGGTAACCTTCTATTTACCCCAACTTATGATATAGTCTGTTCCAGGGGAATGGTGAAAAGGATGGTAACGCCGTTTTCGTTAATGATCTGCAAACTACCCTTCAGAAAGTTCATTCTTTTTTTCATATTCCGCAACCCGTTGCCTGATGTATGTTCCGGGGTATGGACGCCCATTCCCCTTCCGTGGTCTTTTATCTGTATCTGCAGGGTATCCGAAATAATAAAGCTGATATCTGTACAACCTGATCCGGAATGTTTAACCGCATTGTTCAGCGCTTCCTTTACAGCCAGGAAAATATGTCGCCGGGTATCGCCGGAGATGTTGATATCCGGGATATTTTCCGGGACATTGATAGTGCAGTTAAACCCGACTTCATCCATAAAACCCATAGAATATTCCCGTATATAGGAGATAAGCCCGGGCAGGTCGTCGTTCAGGTGATTGAGCGACCAGACGATCTCGTTCATAGACTGAACCAGCCGCTCGGAGTTTTCGGATATCTTTTTTAGTTCGCTGATATGGTCTCCCCCCATTTTCTGCTGCACCATATCGCTCATCAGCTTTATGCCGGATAAGCCATCTCCCAATTCAATCTTTAGTTCATTGGATATCTCGTCCCTTACCGCATTCAGGTCTGACAACTGCCTTTCATTTTCCTTCAACTGCCGGTCAATCAGTTGGGAAGACCGGGTGGTCGTGTCCAGGAGTTTTTTAGATTTATATATCAGCCCTGTGTTAAGGCAAACCAACTCCAGGATAACACCCAACTGCAGAAAGAAAAAGCCATTCAGTTCCCCTAAACCGGGCTCGGGATTTATTACCCTGTAAATTAAGCCAGTAACGGCGCCGGAGGCCATCAGGAAACTTCCTGCAACCAGGAACTTACCCAATACAGAGCCTGACATCAACACCCGGTACAGTCCATACACGAAAAACAGGAAAAAACTTATTGAAACAAACAGGTGCAGCGTACGCTGAAACTGACTGCTGCCTGCGGCTATAATCCATAACACGCCGACAGTCATATATATATACATCATCCAACTCACGGCTTTTACCCACTTGTCCAGCCGCGGAATGATGGACGGGGAATCCACGAACAATCTTGCAAATTCAATATATAAACACAAGGCCAGGTATATCACACCGTTATTTAAAACGGCTTCGTGTAAACGGTATTTTCCGACCATCAAATAATGGTCCTGTACCTGGTATCTTAAAAGGAAATAGGCCCCGATGGTGATGGAATACAACGCATAGAGAAAAAACTCCTTTCGTTTGAAAAAATACCATTGCACAAGCGAATACAACACCTGGAACATTAAAATCCCCAAAATCAAAGGCTCAGAAAACATGGCGATATACTAGGTTAACCTAAAATTTAACCGATATTACGAAAATATTTATTATGGCACACAATTAAGGCGCATTTACTTAAGAGTAAAAAAACAGATTTGCAGGCACTTTCAAAAAATACAGCTCCGGCCAAAAAGTTCTCTGTAAGCAGACCGCTGTCCTTCCGAAAAAACTGAAGTATTTATTGCTCAATAGACGAACAGAACCAGCCATAACAGTCACAAAGAAAATACCTTAATGGTTATTATTTTCAAGGTGCCTCTTTAATGACTGCAGGGTATTTTCGAGGTATTCTTCTTTCAGGCTTTCTGTAAAAAGTCCGTAAAACTTCTCCCAGGGAAGCCAGCCGAGATCTTCGTGTATCCACCAGTCAATTTTTGTAAAGTTGTTTGATACCCTGTTTTGTGTAACGGAAAAGCCCGATTTAAAAGCCTGTTCATTATCGGTAGTGATAACAGCGTATACAGTATCCGCAGACAGCATCGTTAATTTTATCCGGTTCGTTTTTTGATCATGTGTTGTCCATTCTACTGCCTGCTCCGTCTCAAACGAATACACGACACTGCTGTCCTGCAACATCGGATTCCATTGCTGCCACTCTTTCAGGTGCAGCAGGGAAGCCAATACCGAATCTTTTGGATTACTTACCAATATGGATTTGGAAACGTTTACCTGCGAGGGCAGGGGCAATGAGATCAGGAACAGTATCAAACCCATACCTGCAACACCCAAAAACAATTGTTTAACCAAACGCATATGTTATAATATCTGGTGCTAAGTTAAACGTATTATAGTTTTACAATAGCCACGAATGTGCAAACAAATATTCGTGCCTGCCCGACTGCGTCATTCAGGCGGGCATTCGTGGCATATTATACGATATTTAAATTTAACATAGTATCAGGTTCATTCCCATTTAAACAGCTTCACCGCAAGCATATATCCAATTATTCCCCAAAGCGCCAATACCCCCAACTCACGGTAACAGTCTGTAATATGCGCTCCTTCAAAAGCCACGTTCCGCATGGCATCATTCAGGTGTGTCAGTGGCAGTATTTTGCACAAAGGTTGTAGCCAGGACGGAAAATTATCAATGGGGAAAAAAGTGCCTGCCAGCAGGAACTGTGGCAAAGTTACGATATTGGCAAGCGGGGGAATAGCGCTCTCGTTGCTGGCAAGACCACTTACCACAAACCCAAACGCCATAAAAACAATCAAACCAATAAAACTCAGCAACAACAGCTCAAAAAAGGTAAGCCAGCCATACACCAGCGTAAAGTTGAAAAACCAATATCCTATTGCCAGTATTACGATGGCCGTAATGAGTTGGAATATTACACGGCTTAGTCCTTCCCCCAGGATTATATGGGTTTTGCTGATTGGTGTAGCGAAAAATCGTTTCAGAACCAGGGTTTGTCTCAAATGATAGAATAAGAACGCAACACCAAAAACACCTGCACTCAGTAAGGAGAACCCAAGCTGACCCGGTAAAATAAAGTCAATCGTACTGTATTTCCTGCCCGCTACTTTTTCCACTTCTTTGCTTATATCGGCCACCGTGGGTATGTCCTGAAACTTCCGCCGGTTTATATGGTCTATCTGCGAGCTTAAAATGGAACGAAGTATTTCGACATTTTGCGGATTGACCGCTTCTGAACTTCTGAGGTGAATATGGTACTCCGGGAAGGTTGCGGTATTATTTTTCTCTATAGAGATCACTGCCGTTATCCGCCCCTTCATCAAATCGTCTTCTGTTTCATTTTGCTGTTTGTCTACTATTATCAGCCCCGGGATAGTTTTAACCGCGTGGTAGATATAACCGGTAGTATCGGTACCCGCAGCCAACGCCGCACGTATGGAAATTCTGTTGCCGCTGCCCAGAAAACCGAACACCAGGATGAATACCAGCGGAAAACCAAAGCTGAACGCTACCGCAGACGGGCTCCTGAAAATAGATATAAGACCTGCTTTCGTTATAGCAAACATTGCCTTCCACTGGCTGTAAGGTTTCGACATCAACTATTTTTTGCGCAGCAAAGGTAACAGTAACCTGTCAGTTTACCGTGATCTCAAAAGGTAATCTTGCCTGTATTCCGTGAGTAAGCTGTTTTATCCGCTTCAGTTGGTTATATATTTCGAAGCCGGTTTCGCCTATTTCTTCTTTAATGGCCTTTGTTTTAATATTCTTCCCATAGCCGCTTTTCAACATTTCAAAAAGGCTCATGGGCTCGGGATACTCCCGTACACTGTATTTTTCCAGTTCTGCCATACGGGCGGCACAGGATATGGCATCATTTAAGCCCCCCAGTTTATCTGCCAACCCTATTTCTACTGCCCGCTTTCCTGTCCATACCCGGCCCTGGGCGATACTGTCTACATAATCCATATCCTTATTACGTCCCTCCGCTACCCTGGTTTTAAAATCAAGATATACACTGTCTACCGATGCCTGGAAAAATTTCTTTTCCGCTTCGTTCAATGGTCTGGCAACAGAACCCAGGCTGGCATATTCCGCGGTTTTCACCTCGTCAAAAGTAATACCCAGTTTATTTTTGAACATCCCCTCCATGTTGGGCAGAATACCAAAAACGCCTATAGAGCCCGTAAGCGTACCGGATTGAGCAAATATGCTGTCGGCAGGTGATGAAATATAATACCCGCCGGATGCCGCCAGGTTGCCCATGGATACCACTACCGGTTTGCCCTCTTTTTTCAGCAGCTCCGCTTCGCGCCAGATGATTTCACTGGCCAGTGAACTACCCCCCGGTGAATTTACCCGCAATACCACCGCTTTTACATTTTTATCTGTCCTTAACCGTGAAAAAAGCCCCCTGAACTCATCCGAGCCTACCTGTCCTATTTCGCCACCGCCATATACAATATCACCTTCGGCATATACTATCGCCACTTTATCCTTTTCATAACTGGCAAGTGATACCGCTTTGGCATAGTTGCCGATCTGTACAAACTTTATCTTGGCATCTTTTTCAATACCCAGCTTTTCCCGGATCTCCGCTTTTATTTCATCGTCATACTTTATACCATCTACCAGGTTATACTTTACCGCGTCCCAGGCAGTTTGCAGCATGTTTTTATCAGCATATGCATGCAATGTCGCCGTATCTATGCCACGCGCCTCCGAAGTAGTGAGTAACAACTGGTTGTACAGATCTCCCAGCCAGACCATTGTTTGCAGCCTGTTGGCTTCCGTCATTTTTTCTTCCCGGAGCGGCTCTGTAGCGCTCTTGAATTTTCCGGCGTAAAATATCTGAGGCTCAATTTCGAGTTTTTTTAATGTATTCTTCAGGAACATCATTTGACTGGCAAATCCATTCCACTCCAGCATCCCTTTGGGGTTGCAATAGATCCTGTCCGCTACGTTCGCTACATAATAGGATTTTTGCGTAATATAGTCGCCATACGCGATAATAAACTTATTACTTTCCTTAAACCCGGCCAGTGCCGTTCTCAACTCTTCACTGGTGCCGAAGCCGTTGGCATTTCCATTACATTTCAGGTAAATACCCCTTATCGCAGAATCTTTTTGTGCATGTTCTATCAGGCGAACCGCTTCATATAGCGTTGGGTTTACCACATCGTCGCCACCCAGTATCTGCGCCAGCGCCGCATCCGTTTTTCTGTCTTTGAAAGACTTACTCAGGTCAATATATAATACCGATTTCGGACTCACCACTACTTTGTCCGTACTAAAACTACTTGCCAGTCCGCCGATAATAGCGGCAAAAATTATAAAAACCAGAATAGTAAATATTACCAGGGCCAGCAACGAGGCAAAGAAAAATTTAAAGAAGCTTCTCACGTAATAGAATTTAAACTCAAAATTAGAGATATTTGCCGCAGTAAGTTACATACTATCTATGAATCAGGCATATTTGCTGATAGGCGGTAATATAGGTAACCGGCAGCGAAACCTGGATGAGGCGCTGTCCCTTATCGGCAAACAGGCTACCATCATATCGGTTTCGCCTGTTTATGAAACGGCGGCCTGGGGAAAAACAGACCAGGACAGCTTTTTAAACCAGGCAGTGGAAATCAGGACTGCTGCTTCCGCTCCGCAATTACTGGACCAACTGCTGGATATAGAGGTTAAAATGGGGAGAAAACGCGGGGAGAAATTCGGTCCGAGGATAATAGATATTGATATTATTTTTTTTAATAACGCCATTATTAATTTACCGCAATTAAAAATCCCCCACCCGGCAGTTCAGGATCGCAGGTTTGTCCTGAAGCCACTGAATGATATTGCCCCCGGTTATGAGCACCCGGTATTGAAAAAAAACGTAAACAGCCTGTTGGTGCAATGCAGGGATCCGCTTTCGGTGCGTAAGATGGCAAGATAGTAAGATGGTAAAAGGATCTTACGGTCTTTCCTTCTTACTTTCTTACGGTATTGCGGTCTTTCAATCTTACGGTCGCCCAATGTGCAAAACCGGATTTTTTGTTTACGGGCGGGTTATTTAAGTTTGAGGCGGCTTATGCAGTATCATTTTATTACTATTGAGGGGAATATTGGTGTGGGGAAAACAACCCTGGCTCATCTTTTATCTAAATACTATGACGCGAGACTGGTACTGGAGCAGTTTGCCGACAATCCCTTCCTGGCAAGGTTTTATGAAAACCCTCAACAGAATGCTTTTCCGCTGGAGCTTTTTTTTATGGCGGAAAGATATAAGCAGATGAAAGACCTGGTGCATACCCGCGATCTGTTTCACAGTATTACCATATCCGACTACGTTTTTACCAAATGCCTGTTGTTTGCGAAAATCAACCTGCCTGCCGAAGAATATGTTTTATACCAGCGGTTGTTTGATATTATATACCAGCAACTGGTACAGCCGGATATCATCATTTACCTGCATGCGCCGGTAAAGCACCTGCAGACGAATATCAGGAAAAGGGGAAGAACCTATGAGCAGGCGATTGATGATGAGTACCTTTTTAAAATACAGGATGCCTATACGCATTACATTAAACAACATAACATCAGAACTATCTTTGTAGATGCCTCCAATGCCGACTTTTTAGGCAATGAGTCGCATGTGCAAACGATTGTAGATGCCCTTGAAAATGAGTTGGAATCCGGACAGCGTTTTATTACCCTGCCATAGGGTTTTTATTGCTGATTTTGAAAACAAACTCAAAAAATCAGAAATTCCTTTGTTTGGAACTGTTACAAAGCAAAAAGAAAAGAGCTGAGAATGGACGAGTCAAATTACCGGGTATCCGCTCCGCTGGCTGCTGTTAAAATACCCGAGTTCAGGAACCTGCTGGCCGGCCGGTTTTTCTTCATTTTTTCTTTGAGGATGATGAGCACCCTGGTGGGTTGGTGGATATATAAACTTACATCTGCTCCTTTCGCCATCGGGCTGATTGGTTTATCGGAAGTGATACCGGCGCTGTCGCTGGCACTATATGCGGGATATATTATAGATATCAGCGAAAAAAGAAGGCTGATTTTAAGAGGTATCACCTTTTATCTCGCTGCTGCGGTTGTGCTGCTGCTACTCTCCACCCGGTACAGTCATGCGCACCTTACCAATATAGGGGTGGCTATTGGCATATACGCGGTGATCTTCTGCACCGGCATCATCCGGGCTTTTACAGGACCCAGTTTTAATGTTATCCTGGCATTGGTGGTTCCGCGTGCGGTGCTGCCCAATGCCACCACCTGGAACCAGGGCACCTGGCTTACGGCATCCGTAACCGGGCATGCCATAGGAGGACTCTGTATCGGGTTTATTGGCAACACGGGTACCCTCCTCGTGATCTGTTGCAGCTTTGTAATATCTCTTATTGCCCTTTTCAGCCTGAACCGGCATCAGCCTGAAAAAAAACAGACGGAAAAAAGAAGCTGGGAAAGTGTAAAAGAAGGTTTGCGCTTTGTTTACAGGACCAAAGACCTGCTGGGGGCAATCTCCCTGGATATGTTTGCCGTTTTTTTCGGCGGGGCGGTAGCAATGGTTCCCGTGTTTGCCAGCGATATCCTGAAAGTAGGTCCGCAGGGATTTGGCATACTCAATGCGGCTGCCGATATTGGCGCCATCTGCAGCGTATTGCTGCTTACGTTCTTCCCGATGAGAAAACAACAGGGGAAAAGAATGATCGTTGCGGTAGCCGGCTTCGGGCTCTGCATCATCATTTTCGCTATTTCAGAATGGTTTTGGTTGTCCTTCTTCGCATTGATGCTGGCAGGCGTACTCGATGGTATCAGCATGGTGATACGGGGCACCATCATGCAGTTGAAAACGCCCAATGAAATGAAAGGAAGGGTGATGAGCGTCAACTTTATGTTCGTCAACTCCAGCAACGAACTGGGGCAATTTGAAAGCGGCCTGATGGCTAAACTGATGGGAGTGATCCCCTCGGTCATCTTCGGCGGTTGCATGACCTTCCTGGTGGCTGCCACCACCTGGTTTAAGGCTAAGGAATTGAGAAAGCTGGAGTATTAGAATGTTTCTTTGAGGAAAATTTGAGCCCCGGAACCTATTTCGCTGTGCTAAGCGTCCTCGCTTAGCACGGTTTTCCTGTCGCCTCCGGCGACAACCTTTGTTCATGCAGTTTCAGGATGGTTCCTCACGAAGCCTGGATACTTTGGAGAACATAGCATATGCTATTGAAAGGATCTGCTACTTCCTTTTACCCAGCGCCCAACTCCGCCACCCCAATAATACGATCAGGGGCAGCAGCGATTCATTCAGGTTTTGAGGTAATACGATCCACAACACCAGCAGCAGCATGCCGATGACCGCGGACAGTTTCCAGTACACCGGAATAAGGAGTTTCTTACTGAAAAGAGTAAACGCAGCGATGGTGTGTAAAGGGATCGCCCAAAGCAGATTGTAGTTGTTACGGCACAATTGATGATCTGTGCCTGTCCACATAAATACCAGCAGAATACCCAAAAGCCCTGTGGACAGGAACAAAATAAAATCCAATATTGTAAGCGATAGCCTGCGGGGGGAAAAGCTGAACAGAATGAAGACCAGCAATAGTACACTGAAAGCGATAAAAGGTGTAAAATAGCTGTCTGTATTACCAGTGCTTTGCGGGGGTGTAAAAATTGTAAGGCGTTTTTCAACCAGGGCTGTCTGCCCATCCCGGGCGCCATCAAATCCTTTATACAGGTAATCCGGCAGGAACATGCTTTGTTCCGAAGTAGAATAGGCATCCAGCCCTGCTCCCAGCAAAATATCTATTCCCACTTTACTCCACCAGGCTTTATTGTTATCAAGGTATTCGTGGATGAGGTTCCGGAAGGTAATTTGCTCTTTTGGTAATATTTCCGGGATTTGCAGGCTATCGCTTACATTGGTTTTTACAATATCCCGTATCCGGGTGGCGCAGTTGTCAAAAAGAAAGTCGTAGCGGTAATACTTATTCTCTTCTCTGGCATTGTTACGCAACGCAGCATAGAGTTTTATTTTTTCATCGCCGGTCAGGCTCAGTTCCTGCTCAACCACGCTCCGCTGCTCATATTCATATGCATATACAAATTCCCGGAACGACTCGGTATTCAGGTAGTAATTGAGTTTCCCTTTTACGAAATTCACGTAAAAGTCAGGATCATAAAAGTCAAATGTACCGTAGTTATACACTATATCCGTATGCGTGGTAGTATCGGTTACCCTTAAAGCGCTGTGACCAAATGAAGAATACAACTCTTCCCCCGGGCTGCAGGTAAGCAGGCTGATCCTTAAATGGGAAGAATCCTGCGAAAAACTCTTTAAAAAAAACACCAGGGCAACGGGCAGTAATATGAAGGCTCTCACTAATAATTTTTCCGGCAATTTCGGTAAAAAAGTCATAAATCATAAGTTTTCAACTAACCACCGTCCACTTGTTCCAATAAAGTTGTATAGTCGTCACCTGCGTATGTCTGCGGGAATATATATCCATAATGAATACTTTATAAAAGAACCTGCCTGATTCCATCATCCTTATGTAAAGAACGGATTTGCCATGTTGTCCGCTTTTTAAGGCTTTCGGGAAAATACGATGCGCCCGGATCTCTAACTTTTGATTAATTTGCCCCATAATAAGCAGTGGTAAGTAGTAAGAGATAAGTGGGACACATAATAAATTACAGGAATTATGCTACAAAAAATAAAAGAACTGGTATCGGCATCTATTGAGGTAAAACAAAAAGTACTACAGGACGAAAAATTGTTGCAGCTAACGGCAACGGTTACCGGTATTGTTACCGAAGCTTTTAAGAAAGGAAATAAGGTGCTGTTTTGCGGCAATGGCGGGAGTGCGGCGGATGCGCAACACCTGGCCGCGGAATTCAGTGGCAGGTTTTATATCGATCGCGATGCTCTGCCCGCGGAAGCCCTGCACTGCAACACATCCTACCTGACGGCAGTTGCCAACGATTACAGCTACGACGTGATATATGCCCGTATCATCAAAGGATTGGGTAATAAAGGAGATATTTTAATAGGGTTATCGACCTCGGGAAACTCAAAAAATGTAGTGCTGGCTTTTGAACAGGCAAAAGCAAACGGGATGACGACGATAGGGTTTACCGGTGCCCCGGGAGGTAAATTGAAAGATGTGAGTGATTATCTTTTTAATGTACCTTCTACAGACACGCCACGTATACAGGAGGCGCATATGTTGCTGGGACATATCATCTGCGAGTTGGTAGAAGAAAAATATTTTAATAGCAATAGTTGATGCGACCAACCGAAGCGATCATACTTGCCGGTGGACTGGGTACGCGTTTGCGTGACGCGGTGCCGGAACTTCCCAAATGCATGGCGCCTGTGAATGGTCAACCGTTTATTGCTTTCGTGATCAGGAATTTTAAGCAACAGGGTATCAGCCATTTTGTTTTTGCACTCGGATACAAAAGTGATGCGTTCCCGGATTTTTTATCCGGTGAACTGCAGGCTTCAGAATATACGCTGTCTGTAGAGCCGGAACCATTGGGAACAGGTGGCGCTATACGGCTTGCCTGTGCGCACACAAAAACTGAAAATGTGCTGGTAACCAATGGAGACACTTTGTTCCGTTTTGATGTATCTGCCATGAGCACGTTGCATGATCAGCAAAAAGCATCCTGCACCCTGGCGCTAAAAAAAATGCAGCATTTCGACCGGTATGGTGTGGTGGAAAAAGAAGAAGCGGGACTTGTTACCGGTTTCAAAGAAAAACAATATTACGAGTCAGGGTATATCAATGGTGGTGTATATATTTTGAATACCGCTGCTTTTACGGAGAAATCACTCCCGGAAAAATTCTCGTTTGAGAAAGACTACCTGGAAAAATTTTATCCTGAGAAAAATTTTTATGGTCATGCGGAGGACGGGTATTTTATTGATATTGGCATACCGGAGGATTATGCACGTGCCCAAAAAGAACTGAACTAACTGTTATCAACACTTAATTAACCTACAGATGGAACCTTTTTTAAAAGAACTGTTTGCCCGCCAGGAATATGATGAAAACAATTTTTTCCTGGTCGCCGGGCCCTGCGTGGTGGAGAGTGAAGAACTGCTGCTGGAAGTTGGCGAAAAGGTTTCGGGAATCTGCCGGAACCTGGGCATACCCTATGTATTTAAGGCTTCTTACCGAAAGGCAAATCGCACCAGCGCTGCTTCGTTTACCGGCATAGGCGATGATAATGCATTGGCGCTGTTAAAGAAAACCGGGGAAAAGTTTAAGCTGCCCGTCACATCCGATATTCATGCACATGATGAAGCGGCCCCTGCTGCCGAATTTATTGATATCCTGCAGATCCCGGCTTTTTTATGCCGCCAGACGGATCTGCTGGTGGCGGCTGCGGAAACCGGCAAGGTGGTAAATGTAAAAAAAGGGCAGTTTTTGAGTGGCCCCGCGATGAAATTCGCGGTGGAGAAGATCAGGAATGCAGGTAACAATAAGATAATACTTACCGAAAGAGGCACTACTTTCGGTTACCAGGACCTGGTGGTGGATTACCGGAATATTCCCTGGATGCAGGAACATGGCGTACCTGTGGTAATGGATTGTACCCATTCCCTGCAGCAGCCTAATCAAACCAGCGGGGTAACTGGTGGCAATCCTCAACTGATCGGCACCATTGCGAAAGCGGCCATAGCCGCCGGCGCCGACGGGCTTTTTATTGAAACCCATCCTAACCCCGCGGTTGCTAAAAGCGACGGCGCCAATATGCTGAAACTGGACTTGCTGGAGGGACTGCTGAAGCAGTTGCTGAAGCTCAGGAAAGCGATGAAATAAGTTGTCCCGGGAAGATGGCAGGATTTCCTGTAGCAGGGGCTTACCTGCATGCTGTGTCTCCCTGTAACCCGCCTTCTGCTATTTTCTTTTGAACTATCTTTGCGCCCTATGTCGGCGAACAGAACAGTGGCTTTTCACACATTAGGTTGTAAATTAAACTTTTCGGAGACTTCCACCCTTTCCCGGATGCTGGAAAATGAGGGGTTTCAGAAGAAAGAGTTTGATGATATTGCCGATATATACGTGATCAATACCTGTTCGGTTACCGAAAATGCGGACAAAGAGTGCCGGCAACTGGTACGGCGGATACAGCGTAAGTCGCCGGAAAGCATGGTGGTGATAACCGGGTGCTATGCCCAATTGAAACCAAAGGAAATAGCGGAGATACAGGGTGTGGACTTGGTGCTGGGAGCGGCAGAAAAATTTAATATTGCTACTCACCTGAGAGAACTTACCAAAGGCGATTCCGCGAAAATTTCCAGTTGTGATATTGAAGAAATAGAGGGGTTTACCGGTTCTTGGTCGCTGAACGACAGGACCCGTACTTTTTTGAAAGTGCAGGATGGCTGTGACTATAATTGTTCTTTTTGTACCATACCCCTCGCCCGTGGAAAAAGCCGGAGCGATACCATTGCCAATGTGGTAGCCAATGCCCATAGCCTGGCAGCGGCAGGGGCAAAGGAAATTGTATTGACCGGCATTAACCTGGGGGATTTCGGATTGAACGGACATGTGAACGGCAATGGCAGGCGTACGGAAAACTTCTATAACCTGGTCCGGGAACTGGACAAGGTGGAAGAAATAGAGCGTTTCCGGATATCATCCATAGAGCCGAATTTACTCAGCAACGAGATCATAGAGTTTGTAGCAGGCAGTAACAGGTTCATGCCTCATTTTCATATACCCCTGCAAAGCGGCAGTAATAAGATACTGGGCCTGATGCGACGGAGATATAAAAGAGAACTCTATGAAGACCGGGTTGCCCGGATAAAGTCGTTTATGCCTCACTGTTGTATCGGTGTGGATGTGATAGTAGGTTTCCCGGGTGAAACAGCCGCTGAATTTAACGAAACCCTGGATTTTTTACTGCAACTGGATATTTCTTACCTGCATGTATTCACTTATTCGGAAAGACAAAATACCCATGCGCTGGATATCACCCCGGTAATACCGGTTAATACCAGGCATGAACGCAATAAGATTTTACGCAACCTGTCTTACCGGAAAATGCAGGAGTTTACGGAAAAGTACAGGGGAGAAAGCAGGAAAGTATTGTTTGAAAGCCATAATAAAAATGGCATGATGGAAGGATACACGGATAATTATATTAAAGTAACGGCCCCTTTCCGGGAAGATTGGATTAACACTATTATGGAGTGGAAGATATAATCATAAGCAGGAACCGTAAGAATGTTTCCTGGTAAAAGCTCATCCGGGCGGATAATCCGGACTGTAAACACTAAAAGACCTGCGGATGAAAAAATTTCAGGTTACCATACAATTCACCATGGACGAAGATTTTATGTCTATCGTTCCGGAGCATAGAAAATATATTGATTCACTGATTGACAAAAATATCATAGACCAGTATGCGGTAACCATGGAATCCCGGATGATCTGGATAACCATTTCCGCCGATAATAAAAAGGAGGTCCGGCAGTACCTGACCGGCTCACCGTTATACAAATACTGGACATTTGAAATTGACGAACTGGTAGTATTAGATGGCTTGTTGCACCGGTTGCCTGCGGTGCGGCTCAACTAATGCTGTTTCAAAAAATAATGATGCCGATTGACCAACCAAATCCGTTTGCAGAAGGGAAGGTACTCCTGGTAAACAAACCCCTGCACTGGACATCGTTTGATGTTGTACGTAAGATCCGTTCTGCCATCCGCATTAAGAAGGTGGGGCATGCCGGCACCCTGGACCCGTTAGCTACAGGGTTGCTTATAGTTTGCACCGGCAAATTCACCAAACGGATTAATGAATACATGGCGCAGGAAAAAGAATACACGGGTAGTTTCACCATTGGCGCCACTACGCCCACATACGACCTGGAATCAAGCCCCGAAAATTTTAAAGACTACAGTTTCGTAACAACGGAGCAGGTCCATGCGGTCACCCAACAGTTTTTGGGGACCATTCAGCAGGTGCCACCCGCACATTCCGCCATTAAAAAAGACGGTAAACGGATGTACGAACTGGCAAGAAAGGGTGTGGATGTAAAATTGGAGCCACGTACCGTTCATATCTATTCATTTGAAATAACGAATATTCAACTGCCGGTAATTGATTTCAAAGTGAGCTGCTCTACCGGCACCTATATCCGCAGCCTGGCGAACGATTTTGGAGAAGCGTTGGGATGCGGAGCATACCTGAGCAGTTTGTGCCGTACCCGCATCGGAAGTTTTTTATTAAAAGATGCGGTGGATATTGACGGGTTGATGGAACAAGCCAGGGAACTGATGGGCAGTGTAAACAAATAACCGGAGAATTATTTTATGAAAATACTATTTACTTACATGAAGCCATTTAAATGGCTTGTTTTCCTGGTGCTGCTGCTGGCGGCCCTGAATATCGGCTTTTCTCTTTTTGATCCCATCATATTCGGGCGGATTGTAAACCTGGCAAGCAGCTATGCCGCCGGCTCCGGCGCTTACAGCGAAGCGGATTTTTTTTACAAGCCATATGACTCTGTGCTATGGCTATTGCTGGCATCTATCGGGGTGGCCATGGCGAGCAGGATAGCGAAAAATTTCCAGGATTATTTCCTGAATGTAGTGATACAGAAGTTTGGGGCAAAAGTGTTTACAGACGGCCTCCAGCACTCCATGCGGCTTCCTTACCAGGAGTTTGAGGACCAGCGAAGCGGGGAAACCCTGAGCATACTGACAAAAGTGAGAATTGACACCGAGCGTTTCATTGCCTACGTGGTAAATGTTCTTTTCTCTGTCATTATCGGGATCGTGTTTGTAGTGGTGTTCGCATTCGGCGTGCACTGGTCACTGCCCCTGGTGTATTTTGGCGGAGTGGTTTTGCTCGTGGTGATGACAAACCTGTTGAGCAGGAAGATCAAAATAATACAGAAGAATATTGTATCGCAAACCACGGCGCTGGCAGGCGCTACCACAGAGTCTCTCCGTAATATAGAGCTGGTGAAAAGCCTGGGACTGACCCGGCAGGAGGTGGAGCGGCTAAATAAAAATACTTATAAGATACTCGGGCTGGAGCTGACAAAGGTGAAACGCATCCGCAGCATTGCCTTCATACAGGGTACTTTTGTGAATACGTTGCGGCAGGTGATCCTGTTCATACTGATGTGGCTGGTATATGGCGACAAAATGAATGCGGGGGAACTGGTTACCATGCAGTTCTTTTCCTTTTTTATTTTTGGGCCGTTGCAGGAAATAGGCAATATTATTTTGTCTTACAGAGAGGCGGAAGCTTCCCTGAATAATTTTAAGAACCTGATGCGGAAACAACCGGAGTCCGTGCCTGCTAACCCGCTGCCTTTCGGTGAAATACAAACGCTGGCTTTCCGGGACGTGGCTTTTAAACATCAATCTGCACAACACAACGCCATTGAGAATATCAGTTTTTCCGTTGCTTCAGGAGAGACCATCGCTTTTGTGGGGCCCTCGGGGTCCGGAAAGTCCACATTGATGAAGTTGCTGGTGGGACTTTACCGCCCGATGCAGGGGAAAATATTGTATAACGGCTACGATGAGATGTCCATAAATTACGACGACCTGAGGAACCAGATCGGTTTCGTTACGCAGGATACGCAATTGTTTTCCGGAACGATCAGGGAAAACCTGCTTTTTGTGAATCCCGTGGCAACTGATGAAGAAGTTTGGGAGGTACTGGAAAAAGCTTCCTGCACGCAATTGTTGAAACGGGCTGAAAAAGGGTTGGAAACCGTAATAGGGGAGGGCGGGTTAAAACTTTCCGGCGGTGAAAAGCAACGGTTATCTATCGCACGGGCCCTGCTCAGAAAACCCCGCCTGCTGATATTTGATGAAGCTACCTCAGCGCTCGACTCGCTCACAGAAGAGGAAGTGACCACTACTATCAGGCAGGTATCGTCCGGGAGGAGCCAGATAACCATTCTCATTGCCCACCGGCTTTCCACCATCATGCATGCAGACAGGATATATGTGCTGGAACGGGGAGTGGTGGCAGAAAGCGGAACCCATGGATCGCTCCTGGAGGAAAAAGGGCTGTACTACGCTATGTGGCGGCAACAGATAGGAGAACGTAAGGCTGTAGTAAATCCTGTTGTTTAAGGTTTTTACCGGAGGGGTTGAATGATAAAAATAGTACCGTTTAATACCGGTGTGATATAGACCAGCAACTGATTACTCATGATAGTTGTTTGTACCCGGAACAATCTCCTGCATCCGGTCGGGAGGCTAAAACACTGTTAACCTTAATTAACTTTATGGCTCCGTTTCCTTTCATAACAGCTTGTAACTTTGATCAAACTTTTTCTATGAGACGGTTCTCATTCCTGTTTATTGGTTTACTTTTCTCCACAGTACTATTCGCGCAAAAAGTAGTGGAAAGGGCGATTGTAAAGTCTGTAACAGAGATCACTTTTCCGCAGAATAACAACAATGCTCCCGGTGGGGACGACGATGCGCCCCGGCCGTTCGGTGGAGGAATGGAAAGTACCAACACGGTATATTACAGGGGAGATTTCATCAAAACATTTAACCAAACCGATTTTGGTAACAATACTGTGATCATCGATAAGAAAAATAATAAGACTATTACCATCATGGAAGCGATGGGAAGAAAAACCGGCTATTACAGTACTCCCGAAGATGAAGAACTGATGCGTAAAAGGATGGATTCGTTGCGGCAGGCTGGCGGCGGCGCTAACCGGCAGATACAAAGAAGAGAGGGGGAACCGGAAATAGTAGAAACAGAAGAGACCAGGAAGATCGCCGGTTATAATTGTAAAAAGACCATTATCAGAACAAAGGCGAATAACGGCGAGGTAAACGAAACAATTGTCTGGTACACTCCTGATCTGAAAATGCCTGCTGAATATCCGCAGGCGGGTATGTCTGCTCCCGGTGGAGGAAGAGGGTTCGCAGCCAGCTTTGGCGGTGGTTCCCGTGGCGGTGGAATAGGAATACCGGCGCTGAATAAGATCAACGGCTTTGTAATGGGATACGAAATGAGCCGGCCCAATGGCTTCAGCATGAAAATGGAGGTGAAGAAAATTGAAGTGGACCCCGAAATAAAAGACAAGGTATTTGAAGTGCCCAAAGGCACCGAGTTGAAACCGATATCTGAAATGCAGAACATGTTTGGGCCGGGCGGTCCCGGCTTCAGGGGAAGACAGGTAATAGTAGTGGATGGTAACTGATCCGGGGTTTAAAGCGTGGTCGGTGAAACCTGCTTTGTGATCAGGTCTCCTCCTTTGTGATCAGGTGATTTTACTTCCATTTTTCTCTTATTCTATCCAGCGTCTCCATCAATAATAAGGTATCTGCATGGGTCATTACCGGGCTTTCGGTTAACCCTTTCCGGAGACATTCGTTTACATGGGTGGCTTCGTAGTGATAGCCCCAGCCCTGCGTTTCGGCAATGGGGATCAGTTCCCGGCTGTCCATGAAACCGAGGTAGAACTCCACCACCGCGTTGGCGGTATAGAAACGGCTGTTGATCTTTATTCTTCCCCGGTCGCCATTAATGAACATTTCTGTAGGTAGCTGCGTAGTAAAGGAAGAGAACAGTTGGGCAAAAGCGCCACTATTATATTTAAACAAAATGGCACATTGTTCGTCCACACCTGTTGACGCGGGCGTCATCGAAGTTTCAATCATATCCGGTTTGCCCAATACGGAAAGTGCATAAAAAACATTGTAGATGCCAATATCCAGCAGTGTGCCGCCGCCGAGCGCAGGATCAAAAATGCGGTCAGCAACCGGTGGTTGGGGAATAAATCCGAAATTAGCCAGCACACTTTTGATCTCTCCTAACCTTCCTTCCCGGATCTGCTGCATCATGGTAATAAAAGGCGGTGAGAACTTTGACCAGAATGCTTCCATCAGGAATAGCTTTTTTTCCCGGGCGGTATCGATCATTTGTTTTGCTTGGTTGCTGTTTAAGGCAAACGCTTTTTCACACAGTACAGCCTTTCCGTACTGCAGGCAGTGCATTACATGTTCGTGGTGCAAACCATGAGGTGTGGCTACATATATTACATCAATGCCGGGATGGCTTAGCAGCGCCTCATAATTGTCGTAGCTCATATTTGCCCCGTACTTTGAGGCAAAGTCAGCGGCATTGGATTTATTCCTGGAGGCGACGGCAAGCAGTTTTGTATGGTTGACCAGCAACAGGTCGGAGGCGAACTTGTGGGCAATCTTGCCGCAACCCAGGATGCCCCAGTTAATTGTTCTTTCCATGAACAGGATTAATTGGTTAAAGCCTTTATTTCAGAAAACGCATATACATGAACCCCGGTGGTATCCGTTTCCGAGACCGCCAGCATTGCCCGGGCAACTGTTTTACTTTGAATGGGCCGGTAGTGTGTAAGGCTGCCGATCATAAGTAAAGACAGGACAGATGACAGTATCTGCGCTGCTTTTTCCATGGGACGCGATTCTTTACGATCACCCAGTAATAAGGAAGGCCGGAATATATGTACTGCAGTATAGGGAAGCGCAGCAATCGCGTCCTCAGTTTCTCCCTTCAAACGCAGGTAGAAATTGGAAGCATCGGCGGATGCGCCTATGGCCGAAACGAGCAGGTATTGGCTGTATCCTTTTTCTAATCCCCACCTGGCAGCCTGCACGGGAATGTCAAAATCAATTTGTCTGTATCGTTGCCTGTCGCCTTTTACCTGCTTCATGGTGGTACCGATACAGCAGAAGATCACATCACCCTCCGGAATATTTTCCCGGTAGCTGTTTTCATCTGCAAAATCAATTATATTTACTTCCAGTTTTGGATGTATTATATCGATATGCTTTCTGCTAAGTGCAACAACTTTTCCATAAGCAGGGTCATTCAGCAATAGTGCCAGCAATTGATTGCCTATTAGTCCTGTGCTGCCCAGCACCAAAGCGGTTTTTAACTGTATATCCATTAAAAATAATTTGAAGATGCAAATTCAGGAAAATTTTTCGCTGCGTCAATATAATAGTTTCGGAATAAATGCCGGGGCCCGGTTTTTCGCTTCTTTCAAAACTTTGGAGGAACTGGAGGAACTGGTGGATCACGCGCGACACCACAAGAAACTGGTACTGGGTGGCGGTACCAATATATTGCTGACCGGGGACTTTGACGGGTGGGTACTAAAAAACGATCTGACAGGTATTGAAGAAGCAGGCGAAACAGGCGAAGAGATTTTTGTGAAAGCAGGCGCCGGCGAAAACTGGAACTCGTTTGTACAGTATGCCATCAGCAGGGATTGGGCGGGGCTGGAGAACCTGTCGCTGATCCCGGGAAATGTGGGCGCCGCGCCTATGCAGAATATTGGCGCATATGGTGTAGAGTTGGAGAGCGTGTTCAACGGGCTGGAAGCATACCACCTGAAAGATAAAGCGGTACATAGTTTTACTGTCGGCGATTGTCAACTGGGTTACAGGGACAGTATATTCAAGAACAAACTGAAGGACCAGTATGTTATTTTGAATGTAAGTTTCCGGCTTCGCAAGCAACCGGTTTTTCATACGGAATATGGGGCGATCCGGCAGGAACTGGAGCGTATGCAAGTACAGGAACTGAGTATCGGGGCTATTGCCCGGGCGGTGATCAATATCCGGTCTTCAAAATTACCTGATCCTGCGAAGATCGGGAATGCCGGCAGCTTTTTTAAGAACCCTTCTGTTCCCGCTGACCGGTTCCGGCAACTGGAAAAAGAGCATAAAGGCATTGTAGGGTATAAAAATCCTGACGGCAGCGTTAAGCTGGCAGCCGGCTGGTTGATTGAGCAATGCGGCTGGAAGGGGTTCCGGCGTGGGGACGCCGGGGTGCATGCCCACCAGGCCCTAGTGCTGGTGAATTATGGAGCAGCAACGGGTAAAGAGATATACCGGTTGAGCGAAGAAATCCAACAGAGTGTAAGGGACAGGTTTGCGGTAACGTTGGAAAGAGAGGTCAACATTATATAACGGAAAAAGCATCCGGTTCATCATTTTAAGAAAGGGATGGATCTGCGACGGGAAACCTGCTGAACAGGGCTATGCATTAATCCGGTTAGTTGCTCCCAATGGGATACTTTCAGCCCGGACGATATCTTGTTGCCGGGTGTAATAATAATGTCGCCCCCCCAGGGTCTGGCTCAAACTAATATTATTGATCAACTACCATAATGCCGGTCGTACCGACCTGGGCAAAAATATCTCTGGAAAAGTGTTTTGAAAGGCTATCACAAATCCAACCCCTTTTTCAGGCTTTTGCATCTATAAAAAAGCTTAGTGAAAGTCGTTTCACTAAGCTCTGTGAAAAACCTTGCCTATAAAGGGTTATAGCAGATTTTACCAGCTATTTTTCAGTAATATGCGGAACCCTTGAATGAGTGTTATCGCTCTATTACCAGGGTTTAAATAAAGCCCTGTAAGGGCGAAGTTTTGGTAGAACCGGAATCCCCCTTGATCAAAGCCCCGGAGGGGCGACATTTTCTCAGAGATTTACTTTTCGAAGTGAACCCGCATTTAATTCAAAACTTCCTGCAGTTTTTGTATCAGTTCGGCGCCCCTGAGGTTTTTAGCAATGATTTTTCCTTCTCTATCGAGCAGGAAATTCATGGGAATACCTTTTATACCATATTCTATAGCTACATCGCTTCTTCCGCCTTTTTCGATATCCGCTACCTGGGTCCACGCCAGTTGGTCGTCAACAATGGCTTTCTCCCAATGCTCCCTGCTTTCATCAAGCGAAACGCCCAGGATATCAAACCCTTTTGACTGAAAAGCCTGATACGCTTTTACCACATTAGGGTTTTCAACCCGACAGGGACCGCACCAGCTTGCCCAGAAATCGACCAGGGTATATTTTCCCTTGAAAGAAGAAAGAGAAACCGGGTTGCCTTTGGGATCATTCAGCGTGAAGTCCGGTGCAACGGCGCCTATGGATGTCTTTTTTAATACCTCGAGGGTCTTGGCTACTTCCTTACCAAAAAAAGAGTTCTTTGTTTTTTCGGAAAGTGCATTATACAATGGTTCCAGTTCTTCAGCGCCTGCATCCATGGCAGAGGCGCTTTGCGCCAGCAAAAAAGGCGATACATAGGAAGCGGGATGGGCCTTTACAAATTCATTCACCAGGTTTTTTACATCGCCCTCCAGCAACTGAAAACGGTTCCTGATCTCTTCCATTTTGGTTATATCGCCGGTTACATCCGCATCCTGGTATTCTTCAATCAGGCTTCTTTGCTGCTCCCGTATGGCGGCAAACCCACTGTTGTATTGTTCGAACTCAGCGTGTGTAGTGGAGCCGGTAATTTTTGCTTTGGCTAAGGAGTCGATGCTGCCGTTGATGACAATCCTGCTATTCTCAAGAAAAAAGCCCAAAGGCTGTACCGGCACGGATTCTCCCAGCCCCAGGTACACGAATTTCGGTTCTTCTGCAGATCCTGTAAACTCAAAGCTTCCATTCTTTATCACCGCAGTATCCGGAACGGCGTCCTCGTTTTGTATATCGTATAAATATACATGACCGGTATCCATCCCGGTTATTTTGCCGGTGATGGTATAAGAGTCTGCACGCTGCGTATTACATGCCGTCGCAAAAATGCCCGATAACAGTACAAGCGCTAATATTTTATTCATGCTTTTAATTGAATATTAAAACCATAAAGATAGGTATTAACACCCGTAAATGAATGTTATAATAATAACAGAGAAGTCATTCCTGCCGGGTTACTGATACTGTATATAAATGGGTTTGGGTACCAGTTCTATCAGTTCTTCAGGCGTCATTGTACGACTGTTTGCCTCCCGGAAATCATTTTTGTAAAACACCTTGAAACCGGCGAACTGTATCGGTTCTTTATATACATATTGCCGGTAAGTATTCTTTTTACGCGCCTGGTGTCCCCACCCATCCATATCTATCACAATTTGTACTTCCGGGCGTAATTTGATATGCTGATAATCCTTTAGCATAGCCTGCGTAAAGCGGTGGATGACCAGTATTTTGGGAGGGAGATTATGCTTTTTAACCAGATCTGCTAGGTAGCCGGTTACATAATTGATATCGTCTGCATTAAAGCTTCCAATCACGGTTCCCGGTCTTTGTCCACCCTTCATGGAGAATTCAGGGTCTATACCAAGGTGCATATCCGGGCGTGTGAGGTATTTTTCCAGTTGGGGCACTTCCTGCTGTAAGGTGCTCAATCCAACCTGTATGTCCACAAAAGTGATGGCGTTTATTTTCTCCGACATTTTCAACACAGAATCGATCTGGTGAAAAGGCATGCGTAACCTGTATTTCCCGTCTTTACCGGGGCTTCCCTGGGCTGTAACAGCTATATAATGTAAGGCGGGTAGCACCTCTGTTGTTGAGTCGGCGGCTTCCCATTTTTTTACTTCTTCTTTCAGCTTTGCCAGCATTTCCGCTTCCGGTAGCTCACCCAGTATCCCCATTTTCTTTGAATAGAGGTTACCATAATACGCGACCACCCTTTTAAAAGGAAGGATAGCGCCCGGTAAGGGGTAGGGGGCTTTCACCGGCCATTTTCCGGTAGAGTCGCCTGCCGACAGGAAGGTATTTTTCTGATCGAACAGGGTGCTGTCCAAAACTGTAACGGCAGGAACCGCTTCCGGTGTAACATCGGCGGTCACCTGTTGGGCGGTGGAGTCCTGGTTTTTTTGTTCCTGGGAATTGGAAGCATCACAGGAAAATAAAAATAACAGCAGAAACAGGACTGTGTGGTGTAACGGAGACCGGTTCTCCGCCGATCTGGTTAACATGGCTGGAAAAAAGCGCATAAAACGGATGTTGAATTAATTTAAAACATTAAGTGACAAAATAACAGCATTAATGGCTCAAAAACGTGAATACCAGTAAAATATTTTAAAGCACTTTATTAAATATGAACCAGATGTTTTATAGGTCTATTGTTTATGTAGATTAATTATTCCTGGTCTTGCGGCTAAGCGAACGGTATATGCCTCATTTTGCCGGGAACATTGCACGCCTGCAGACGCAGCCATAAATGCCCTGCCCGGATGTAAAAAATCCTATCTTTACTAAAAATCCGTGATAGAAATTGACAATATATTGTTGAGCGACGAAATTGTGAAGGAGCAGTTTGTGTGTGACCTGGCAAAATGTAAAGGCGGTTGTTGTGAGGACGGAGATGCCGGCGCGCCCCTCACGGGAAAGGAAACGGATATTCTGAACGAAATTTTTGAAACACTGAAGCCCTACCTGACCCGGGAGGGATTGACAGAAATTGAGCAGAAAGGCCGCTATTTTTATGACAAAAGTTTTGGCTGGGTAACGCCTACTATCAACGGGGGGATCTGCGCCTACGGTTTCCGCGACGAAAAAGGGATCATAAAATGCGGGATCGAGCAGGCCTACCTGGATGGGAAAATAACCTGGAAGAAGCCAATAAGCTGTCACTTGTATCCTATAAAGATCAAAACAACCAAAACCTACGAAATCGTTAATTACGAACCACGGGAAACCCTTTGCAGCCCGGCCTGCAAACTGGGCAGGAAGCTAAAAGTGCCTGTGTATGTATTTTTGAAGGAGGCGATCATCAGGAAATATGGCGAGGATTTTTATGGCGTACTGGAACAGGTAGCCACACAATATTATAAAGATTAACCCTTATATTTAATTACCAGGATGGGCAACCGGAACCCGGAGACAACCAACCCACGCATTTTGTGTCAGTTGTCAGGGATATATTGGTACCACTGACCTGAACGAATATGAATACCCGGTTGTTGATTTTTTCCCCTGCCGTTTCTTCCCGGCTTCGTTATATAGCGGAGCAATTGCTGGAGCATATGGGTGGATTATCAATAACCTTTACCGGGGAAATTGAGTTTTTCAGGACTTTTGACGGTCCTAAAATCAATTACTCCGGTGAAATATTGGCCGACGGAGAGTTCCGGATAGAGCCGGCGCCCTTACTTTTTGAGACAACGATCCGGCCACAGGAAATACCGGTAAAAGGCGAAGACGCAGAAACGGTATTGTTCCCCGTGTCATCCGGGGATCATCCCTTTGATATTTTTGCCGCTTCTTTTTACCTGCTCAGCCGATACGAGGAATATTTGCCCCATACGGCCGACCAGTATGGCCGGTTCAGTCACAAGGAAAGTATTGCCTGGAAGAATGACTTTCTTCGTTTTCCCCTGGTAGATATCTGGATGAAAGATCTTAGAAATCGCCTCTCGCAACGGTTCCCCGGTTTGATGTTCAGGATGCAGGCTTTTCGCTTTATCCCCACCTATGACATAGATATGGCCTACTCTTACCTGCACAAGGGATGGAAAAGAAACCTGGGCGGACTGATAAGGTCAGTTTTCAGTGGTAAGTTTTCCGAAGCCAGGGAAAGGATAGCAGTACTCAGGGGAAAACTGCAGGACCCGTTTGATGCCTATGAGTGGTTATATGCATTACATCTCAAATTCATGCTCAAGCCGTATTACTTCTTCCTGGTAGCCAAACAAAGAGGCGAGTACGACAAGAATATAGACCCCGGCAAACCGGCCATGCGGGAACTGATCCAATACCACAGCATGGGCTATCATATCGGTATTCACCCCTCCTGGCATAGCGGGGATGACCCGGAAATGCTGGAGGCGGAGAAAAAGATACTGGAAAAGCTGGCCGGCAAACCGGTAATACACAGCCGGCAGCATTACATCCGGATGAAGCTGCCGGATACCTACCAGTTGCTTATAGAAAATGATATCCTTCACGACTATTCAATGGGCTATGGAGATATCAACGGTTTCAGGGCATCCGTCTGTTCGCCTTTTTACTGGTATGATCTTTCAAGGGAAGAAAAAACATTGCTCCGTGTGCATCCCTTTTGTTTTATGGATGCGGCGGCTTACTACTCGCAGAAGCTAACGCCCGGCCAGGCATACGAAGAACTGAAGTATTACCACGATGCCGTCAAACGGGTGAATGGCACCATGATGACCATATGGCATAATAGTTTTTTGGGAACCGGTAAAGAGTTTGCCCGGTGGCGGAGTACTTATGAGTTTTTCCTGAATGAGGTGGTGTACTGGGACGTGTAGCCTATTCCTCCTTTCTCTGCTTTTTAAAGCCGGTATTCACCAGGAATATCCCCAACAGGGTGACAGCCGTACCTGCTGCAATAACAAAATTGAGTTTTTCATTATTGAGCAAAGCGCCCACCACGATGGCGACAATCGGGTTGATATAAGCATGAATGGAAACCTGTGCGGCGGGTAATCGCTTCAGTGCGTAAATGAAAGCGGAATATGCGGCAACAGACCCTATCAATACCAGGTAACCAATGGAATAAACAGACTGAAGCGGAATGTTTTTGACCGGCACATACTGACCGGTGACCCGGGAGGCCAGTAATAAAACAATGCCGCCGAGAAACATCTGCCAACCGAGGCTGAAATAGGGGTCAACATGCCGGGCATTCTTTACCGTATAAATGGTGCCCAATGCCCAGGCGATGGATGCTATCACATTTAAAACAATACCAAGGGAAAAAGAGGAATTCAGCAGGTCGTGCAGGTAGTCGGAAAAAATGAACAGAATGCCGCCGGTACCCAGCAGCAGACCGGCTATAGTGATAATATTGAGCTTTGACTCCTTGAAAATAAAGGTGCTGAGCAGCGCGATCCAAAGGGGAGAGGCGGCGCCTATGACCGCACCTAAACCGCTCGGCATAAATTTCATCGACCAGGTACTGAGCCCGTTGTTGATGACGATCAGTAACATGCCCATAAGGAAAAACTGGATGAATTGCTGCCGGTTAGGCAACCGGAATCCTTTGTAATAAAGGTATCCCAGGTATATAATACCGGCCGATAACTGCCTCAATCCGGCCAACTGAAGCGCGGGCATATATTCAACTCCTTTTTTGGAGGCCAGCCAGGTAGTGCCCCATAGGATGCAGACGACGCCCACTGCCAGCAAGGCCCTGGTTCGCTGGGTCTGGTTGCGCAGGTACACCGGTTCTATCAGTATCCTTACTTTATCGTAAACGTCGTAAATATAATTTTTCATACCCGAGGGGAGTACGCCTCCGAAAGCGCCGGCAAAATTACAGGTAATTATCAGGCAGGGAAAAATTATTAATCATCCGGATATTCCCTCTTACCGTTTTCTTTTACCATTTACTCTATTTAAACATTTATTTAGCAATTTTTTAATGAAGATTTGCAGATTAATATAAAGCCTCCATTCATAGGTTGTATGGTGCCGGCGGGCGCCTTTTTTTGAACCTGATTTTGATGAAGTTGAATTTTACAGATGAATAATTAATTACGGATGAAGAAAATTTTGTTGACAGGACTGGCTGCATGTTTTATTATCATTGCTTTTACACAGGAGAGGTTTACCATCAGCGGAACGATCAAGTCTAAAAAGACAGGAGAAACACTTATTGGGGCCACCATCAGGGCTGGAACCGCCGGAACTGCCAGCAATGAATATGGTTTTTACTCGCTTACCCTCCCCAGGGGAGAATACCTCCTGGAGGCGTCGGCTATAGGTCTGGAACTGTATAGCCGGCAGATTAACCTGGACAGGGATATCGTTATTAACCTGCTCCTGGAAGAGGAGGCAAAATCCATGGAAAATATAACGATTACGGGCACTGCGAAAAACAGGAGCCTGTCTTCGCCGCAAATGGGAGTGGAGAAGGTTACCATAAAGGATGTGCGAAACATCCCCGTGCTGCTGGGGGAAAGAGATATTTTAAAGACCATCCAGCTCTTGCCGGGGATAAAATCCGCGGGTGATGGAAATAGTGGTTTTTTTGTCAGGGGAGGGTCCGCTGATCAAAACCTGATCCTGCTGGATGAAGCGAATGTGTACAATGCCTCTCACCTGCTGGGCTTTTTCTCTACATTCAATTCCGACGCTATAAAGGATATCACCGTGTATAAAGGAGGGATGCCGGCGCAATACGGCGGAAGACTTTCTTCCGTACTGGATATAAAAATGAACGACGGCAACAACCAGGATTTTTCGGTGAGCGGTGGTATAGGGCTGATCTCTGCAAAGCTGAATGTGGAAGGACCGATCCAAAAGGATAAGGCCTCGTTCCTGGTGACGGGGCGCCGGACCTACGCGGATATGTTCCTGAAGCTTTCCAACGATACAATTCTGAAGAACAGCCGGCTTTATTTTTACGACCTGAATGCGAAGGTGAACTATACCCTCGGAGAAAAAGACAGGCTATACCTGTCAGGGTATTTTGGGCAGGATGTATTGAATGCTAATAACCGGTTTGGGATCAACTGGGGCAATGCTACCGGCACCATCCGCTGGAACCATATTTATAACAGCAAATTATTTTCGAATACTTCGCTTATACTCAGTAATTATAATTATAAAATATCAATCGCAAGTGAAGGGACTGATTTTGATATTTTTTCCCAAATCAATGATTGGAACCTCAAACACGAGTTTCAATGGTACCTGAACAACAGGAACAATATCAGGATAGGGTTAAATACCATTTACCATACACTCCGTCCCGGCGAAGTGCGTCCTTCTTCTGATAAATCAACCATTAACATTCGTTTGTTGCAACGGAGATATTCCTGGGAAAACTCCCTGTATGCTACCAATACCTGGAAGGCTTCAGACCGTATCAATATTACTTATGGCCTACGTCTGACGGCTTTCAGTATCCTGGGAGAAGGAGACTACTTTACACTGGATGCAAACAGGAATGTGGTGGATACCCTGCGTTATGGTAAGGGCGAGTTTGTAAAAACCTATATAAACCCGGAACCCCGGCTGGCTATGAGCTACCGGCTGGGCGCCACTTCCTCGGTAAAAGGTGCCTATACAAGGAATGTCCAGAACCTGCATTTGTTATCCAATTCCACTACCTCAAATCCTACGGACAAATGGGTTGCCAGCACCAATATAATCAAGCCGGAAATATCTGATATGGTATCGGTAGGGTATTACAGGGATATGTGGGATAACAATTATGAACTGACTACCGAAGTGTATTATAAAACCATGCAAAACCAGATCGATTATAAGGATGGAGCGGATATTTTTATCAATACCGATGCGGTGGAAACGCAGTTGCTGTTTGGCAGGGGCAGGGCCTATGGCTGGGAGCTTCAGCTTAAAAAGAAAGCCGGCAAGCTGACAGGATGGTTAAGTTATACATTGTCAAAAACAGAAAAACAGATAGAGGGTATAAACAATAACGAGTGGTATAATGCACGCCAGGACCGGACCCACGATGTAGCCGTGGTAGCTTCCTACGAACTGAGTAAAAAATGGAGTATTTCTGCTAACTGGGTATTTAACACCGGCAATGCGGTTTCTTTTCCTACCGGTAAATACCTGGTAGACGGACAAATGGCGTTTTATTATACCGAACGGAATGGTTACCGGATGCCGGATTACCACAGGTTGGATATAGGGGCCAACTGGATTTTGAAGCAGCGGAAACGGCTTAGTTCCGAGCTGAGCTTTAGCTTGTATAATGCGTATGGCAGGCAAAATGCCTATACGATCTCGTTCCGGGAAAGCAAAACGGACCCCGAAAAAACCGAAGCCGTTCAACTGGCTTTATTCCGGTTTATTCCTTCAGTTTCTTATAATTTCAAATTTTAGCAGCAATGAAATTTCAGGTATATAGCGTGTTGATCATTCTTGCCGGCCTGCTGGTCTCCTGCGAAAAAGTGATTGATGTGGATGTAAAAGACGCCGAAAAAAAATATGTGATCGAGGCGGTAGTGACAGACCAGGCAGACGGACATTATGTTAAAATATCGCGAACGAAGAATATTTCGGAGAACAACAGCTTTGCCGGGATCAGTCATGCGCTGGTAACCGTTAGCGACGGAGAGGGAAGTTCCGTTTTGTTTGAGGAAGAAACAGATGGCGTGTACAAACCTGCTGCTTTTGCAGGCATCAGTGGAAAGACGTATACATTGACGGTAAATATAGAAGGCGAAGTATTTACAGCCGTCTCCTCAATGCCCGCCAAAGTGCTGATGGACAGTATTTACATAACCGAAGATTTTTTGTTTGGAGAAATGCGTAAAGCAGCTAATATAGTCTACCAGGACCCACCCGGTGTTCGGAACTACTATCGTTATATCCAATCCGTAAACGGCGTGAAATACAATCGCATATTTCTTAGCAATGATGAATTTACCGATGGCAACCGGAATACAAACAAGCTCAGAACCCCTTCGGAGGATGAGACACTGCAGATAGCGTCCGGCGATACGATTACCATCCAGGCACTTTGTATTGATAAGGCCAATAACGACTACTGGTTCAGCTTTCTCACGGCCGGCGCTACGGGCGGAAGCAGTACGGCTTCTCCCGCAAACCCTGTCACAAACATCCAGGGCGGAGCACTGGGATATTTTAGTGCGCATACCGTGCAGGTGCTGGAAGTGGTGGCGCCATGAGGAAGGAGTAAGTCGTAAGTATTACAAGTTACAGGTTGCAAGATGGAGGAAATACCTGATACCTGAAAGCTGCATCATAAGTGTGACGCAAAAATTCTCCGCCCGTTGCTGTCCTTGCGATCTGCCGCGGCGGAGAAGTAACCTGATACTGCCGTAAAAGCTCCCCTTTTTATTCTGTTTTTTTTGTACGGATGAATATCATAGCAATCGCAGTGGTTACGATTCCCATTACCAATGCTGCAATTGCGCTTTGCCTGGCGTAGACAGGATAATTGAAGTTGGCTTCTGCTTCGGCTGTGGTTTTAAAGTAGCCGATCTCCACGGAACGTTTTATCACATTTGGAAAATATTCAGGTGTGATAACGTAAGAAATTATCCATTGTGTCAGGGGGCTTATCAAAGCAATGATAACAGATATTATAGTGCCTGAAATAAGCCCCTGTTTGTAGTTCATTTGCCCGCCGTAAAAATTTTTCTTTTTGTCTTTCAATGCCAGCACCATAAGCCATATTGCCGGGATGGCAAAAAGGTTTGTGAGATACAGGTGATATTCAATATATTTTCCGTGCAATCCACTGAACTTTTCCAGTACCATCCAAAGCAATGTCATTATTGAAAATAAAATTGCCCATTTGAGTTCTATTTTAATATTCTTCATCTTTTTTATTTTAGGGGTCACATAATTTTTTTAGACGCCATTTTTATCGTTCCGGAAAGTATTGATTGGACAGGCGGTTGGTTAAAAGACAATGTCCGTATTTTAGTATAATACGAATTTAAAATAAAAAAAATGTAAATATGAACATTATGCCCGGCAAATAAATGAAAGTGCCGGGTACGCAGATACAGCTTATCAATACCTGTGTATAAGCGTCGCTTTTTCTAACACAGTAGTTCGTGGCACCTGGTTTTCTGTTACTGGTTTACGTCCTTCACACACCGGAACCCCACATGGCTCATGCCGCTTTCCGGGCTGCTTGATTGGCGGGCGGCAGGGCGGTATCGCTGACAATAGGAATCATGACATAGAAAAGATCCACCCTTTTGTACCCGGAGGGGCAAATAGGGTTGGCCGGGGTCATGGCTTTTTACGGGGCCTTGCGGGTTGTCCTGCACCTCTCCTTTTTCATAGGCCTGGTACAGGTATTTGTCATACCAGTCGCTGCACCATTCCCATACGTTACCGGCCATGTCGTATAGGCCGTAACCGTTAGGAGCAAACGACTTTACCGGGGCGGTACCCACAAAGCCGTCTGCCGCCTTGTTTTCCGAAGGAAATTTTCCCTGCCAGGTATTGGCGAAGATTTTTGTTTCTGTGGGAGCCTCATCACCCCAGACAAATTTTTTCTTTTTCAGCCCGCCCCTTGCGGCGAACTCCCATTCCGCTTCTGTAGGCAGCCGTTTGCCGGCCCATTGACAATAGGCCTGCGCGTCATTCCAGCTTACATGCACCACCGGGTGCTGTCCTTTTCCTTTTATATCCGAATCCGGCCCGTCAGGATGTTTCCAGTTGGCGCCATGCACCCATTTCCACCAGTTGGCATAGTTGTTCAGTGGTACTGCCTGCGCGGGCATGGTAAAAACCATTGAACCCGGTACCAGGTCGGCAGGGTCCGGTGGAGGAGTACCCGGGGGCACCTGGGCCATAATTTCTTCCAGCAGCGGGGCTTTCTCAGCATCAGTGATATATCCGGTAGTTTTTACAAATTCTTCAAACTGCGCGTTGGTTACTTCCTGCACATCCATCCAGAATCCTTTTACTTTTGCTTTATGCACCGGTTTTTCTTCCTCCCAGGCCATTTCATCTTCGGCCCCCATATCAAACACTCCGCCGGGTATCCATACCATTCCTTCCGGAGCTTTTCCGGGTGGGGGAGGCGTTCCTTTTCCGCTTTGTGAGCAGGAGGACGCCAGGATAAACATTATTACAATACACAATACGGCAGTTAAAATATGTTTCACTGTTGTTGGCTTATTAATGTATTAAAGAAGGAGATAACAAAAAGGCATCAGGCAGATCAAAAATAAGAAAGTTTGGATAATGATGATAACAAACGCCGGGCTAAGAGAAAACGGATACTTCTCCTGTTGTGTTGAATGCCTGTGAGGTTTTGCTTATGAAGCGCCCGGCTATGGCAGCGGCGCTATTTCTCCCCGATAAGAAACAGATTGCCGGTTATTGGAGTTCACTGAAAGATCGGCTGCACCACCGGGATATACTACCAGGAACAGGGTCCGTATATCGTTAGAGTCATGAATGGTGATGGTCAATTCCCGGCTTCCGTCCGCTGTTTCGCTGGCGGCATAAGTAAAGTTTGTGGAACTGAACCTGATACCGCCTTCTCCACCCATGGTGGCAGTATAAGCCCTCCCGATATAGGGTAAATCCGCCTCTACTTTGTCTTTGGTTATTTTAAGGGTATAGTTTCCTGTTAGGTAACGCTGGCGGCCTCCCTGCGGTTGAATATACCGGGCGACAAACCGGTAACTTTGATTGCTGAGAAATTCCTTAACCTGTTCCTGCGTATAGCTGGTGGTAATTTTTTTAGGAGCACAGGATACAATGATCAGTAAAAACAAACAGTAAAAAAGAGCTTTCTTTTTCATACTATTTAATTTTTTGCCATGATTAATGCCGTCTTGGTAGCAGAAGTCTATTTCTCACTATAAAATTAATTGTTTTGTATGTATCTAAATTAGAAATTCGTAAAATATTCAGGATGTTGAAGTGAACCGTATTTAGAAAACCTATACAGTTATAATATGAGCTACGTTCTCGAGGTAATAGCGTTTACCATAGAATCTGTATTGGTCGCCCAAAAATCCGGGGCCCACAGGATTGAATTATGTGATAACCCGGGCGAGGGTGGAACCACGGCTTCCTATGGGATGATCAAAACCGCCAGGGAAAAAACGAGTTTGCAATTGTTCCCCATCATTCGTCCGAGAGGCGGAGATTTTTTATACAGCCCGGAAGAGTTTGAGATCATGAAAAGGGATGTACTGCTTTGTAAGGAACTGGGTTGTGACGGAGTGGTTATCGGTTGCCTCCAGGCAGACGGAAGTGTAGACAAAGCCAGGACTGCCGCACTGGTGGAAGCAGCCTATCCCCTGGGGGTTACTTTTCACCGGGCTTTCGACCGGGTTGCCAATCCCTTTGAAGCGCTGGAAGATGTGATCGGCTGTGGTTGTGAACGGATACTCACCAGTGGATTGAAACCCGCTGCTCCCGATGGAGTGGAACTGCTGGCCGACCTGGTGCGACAGGCAAACGAAAGGATCATCATTATGCCCGGCTCCGGCATACGGGCAACCAATATAAAAGAGATCGCGGAAAAAACGGGGGCAACCGAATTTCATTCTTCAGCAAGAGTAAATATCCCCTCGACTATGTCGTTTGTGAATACAGCCATGAACGAAAGCCTGTATGCAATCAACCTGAATGAGGGGGAAGTGAAGGCTATGCTGGAGGTGTTGAGGGCGTTGGGGTAAGAGGTAGACATAAGTCGTAAGTAGTAAGGGGATACAAGTAGAAAAGTCGCAAGTTGCAGGGTACTTCAGGTTTTCGGATTCCATTTTCAAACCAGCTTGCCGGCCGGAGATATCCAGATCGGTCTTAATGTAACTCGATTCTGCAGACTGGTCAAAACCTCCGGCTTGTTGTTCGTTCGTGCTTTTACATCCGCCCTTTGAAATTGATTTTGTCAGACGTCATTTGCAATTATCTCTTTATCGTTTTGAAATATGGTCAACACCCATTCAGGTGGATTTTTCTTCAAGTTTGTCACTCCAATGTTTTTTAATATCTCCATCAATATCTGAGGCTTATCTTTTCTCCAAATCAATGCTCTTGTAACACCTATTGCTTTTATCTCCCCTCCTTGCTCGAATTTATGTACATTATAAACCCATTTATCGTCCCAACCTACGGTCGAAAGCCTGATGCTAAACTTCGTCCATAATTTAAGTGGCTTTCTGTAAATAATTTTTTGCGAGCCGAGTGTAGGGGCAAGCCCTTTTAGTACAATTTCATTATACAGTTTTGAACGAGCAATAAGTTCCCAACGTATGAAGTCCATATAGGCCGCATATTTGAATGCTGCCATTACCCGAAGTCCATCACAATCGAAAAAGCGAACACTAAATGTTCTCGTCAATTCATCTTCGATGGCCACTTGCTTATGAAAATTCCTAGCAATTAAAATTCTAACAATACGATACCAATAGTAGAACATATATTTTTTTATTTAGAAGTTGTATATCGTCGTGATAGCATGACGCACAACGGTTCGGCTATCGCCGTCAGGCGGGAATTTTATCACTACTGCTCGATAGAAATACCGCAGTTCAAATTTAGCAAAAGGGACTATACACTTCATGAGAGTTTAGCATGGTACCCCCTCCCGAGGAAGACACGTAACCGGATGATGATAAGAGTTTTGGAGAATAAACAGTCAAACTACTGTTGTTAATCAGAAAACTAATTATAAAGCGAAAATTGAAATACACCCCACTTTCGTCCCACTTGCGGCAATACCTTTATGGGCTATCTGTTATTTCTGTCTGATTAGTCCGATGCCTAATGTCAGAAGTCCAAAAGTCAGTATGACAATACCAATATACAAGATAAAAATTAGTCCTGTCGGTTGGGTAATTTGTCTGCCGATAGCTGCGGCAAAAAAGCCAGAACTGATTGTAATTGCAGAAATTGGAAACGAAAGTCGTGCAAACCATTTCCAAGCGTTGGATAATGCAATGTGGTCAGCAAAAAGCTGAACCAGCAGAGCAAGAATTACCAAAACCCCTGCGTGAGCGTGTCCTGCGCGAAACATTGATTTTTGAAAGTCTGTAAGTGCTAACTCTTCGTGTTGTCCGCTTAACACGCTAAGTAAAAAATACCCGCCATAAATAATTGTCGGAACGGAAAACAAAATGTAACCGCTTATTTTTCGTGTTTCGTTTGTCATAGCTGTTATTGTTTAAAGGTTGTCGGTGCTTTGTCCAATTTGCTTTTAATGAAAATCAAAGCGGTTTCTTCATTTTTCATAAACGGTGTTTCTTTCCCGTCTTTTTCTTTAATGAGTTCAACCGTTTCGGTCAGTATGCCATTTTCGTAATCATAGTTTTGTGTAATTCTGAATTTGTTATACGGCATAAACCTGCTTGCATTTGGAACATACATTGTCAGCTCCGATTTACGAAATTCGGTGTCAGTACTTCCCGTTCCATTACCTAATGATGAATTGATAGTTGCCTGCACTTTTCCGTCAATCAGATTTTTGTAAGCAACTTCAAAATACATTGTCTGGTCTCTGCCACCCGCTTTTCCGTCATAGTCGGGGTGAGTACGATGAAGCGACTTAACAGATTTCCAATGGTTGTCGTAACGCTTTTGAACAACGTCAAATTGATAGTCGTAGCTCTCGGCTCTTAACCATTGTCCGTTGTCGTAGCGGTAAGCTTTGCTGATACCGTTCCAAATAATGGTGTAGGTGTCGTCCAACTCAACCGAACGACTAAGCGGAACTGTTACTTGTTTTGATGTGTTGCAACCCGCGAATATCATAGCTGTTATTGTTGCAACGGAAAAGATTACTTTTTTCATTTTGAGACTTTTTTGAGTGAAAGATTAAATTTTACACTGCAAAAATCTCAAAGTAAAATGAGGGAGAAATTGATAAATGTTACAATCGTTATTTACCCGCCACTTTTTTCCGTAAGCGGCTTAAACTTTCACGTTCAAGACCTAAGTAAGAGGCGATATGATAGAGCGGTATGCGCTCAAAAATTTTTGGTTGATTTTTGAGTAAATCAATATAGCGTTGCTCTCCGTCCAGGAACAAAAAACTTTCCACTCGTTGAGTTGTCAGTTTGTAAGATTGCTCGGCTATCATTCTGCCAAAGCGCTCCCAATTTTGTGATTGGTTGTAGGCACTTTGCAAAGCCGATAAATTAAATGTTACTATTTCAATATCCTCCAACGCTTGAATAAAATACCGGCTTGGTTTACTTTGTAAAAAACTGTCATAGTCTGTTACAAATTCATTGTCAAACGTGAAATGCGTATTGATTTCTTTTCCGTCTGCAAGGTAGTATGTTCGGAAACAGCCTTTGTTTACAAAACCGATTTCCTGACAAATTTTCCCCTCACTTAGAAAATGGTTTTTGGCTTTGTAGTTTTTTGTTTTCAAATAAGGTTCAAATAATGAACAATCCTTTTCTGTCAGAAAAGAAACCTGTGTCAGCCAGTTTTTAAAGATTTTAAATTCGTCCATTGTCTGTTTGTTATTCTTATGGGTTGTTCTCTAAGATTGCCCATAACGTTTTCGGGCTTTGCGTTCGGGTGGGTTTCGGGGTATCAAGTTTCAATTTATTACTAATGTTTAATAGAAGCACAAAGCTCCAAGTTTGCACGTCAGCCCATCTGACGCAAAACCCATGTTAGCTACCGTTTTACTTCTTAATGTCGTCATTTTACTTTTACTGTCTTTTTTTGAACTATTGTCCATGTTACAAGAACTAAAGCTATCAACTCTACAACTGTCCGCATAATATGTAGCGACCACCATTTGTCACGCAATGCTGTCCAGTTTTCAGGTAGCGTATCCGTTGTCCATTTAAGCATTTCTGCTTGAAGTGGAACGTTGCCGAACCGAGTGATGACCATGCATGAAATAAAAAATGCGGTAGCTAAAAGTAGTGCGATAAGTGCAGGTTTGTTTTTCCGTTGAAGATATGCGGAAATCAATGTAGTTACTGCGGCAGCAACCACCAATATTATCATCAATGTATTGAGAGAATGAACCAAATTTTGCTGCTGTTCAATATAGGTGGAAGCAGAAAAGTTTGTTGGATTAAACCCCAGCCAAATTCCGAAACTTGTCCCCGCAAGCAGGGCTGAAAATACGATGTTTAAAAACCGCAATATTGGATGTGCCATAGACTGTCTTTTATATAATTGTTTCTTCAATGATATTCAAAATTTTCAACTTAATGTCAAAAATAAGTTTGCCTTCAATGTTTGGAAATATTTGTTTCAGGGATGTCTGTGTCGCCTGTGCTTGCTCAATGTTGTCAAAGTCCATTTCTATAATTACGAAGTCTGGATTGTCAATAGGTCGGTATATGCGATAACGCTTTACGCCCGACTTTTTTCTGTTAATTGGGTCGTTGTCAAACGCCATTTTCCATCCGTTATAATTGAAAATTTTATGTTCAATTCTTAGAGTTGTCATAGCTCTTGATTTTAGTTGATGTTTGCAGTGTCGTTAAAAAAATGCTAGCTAACGGTTGAGCATTTGTGTTTGTGGCGGTCCCGAAACTTCGGGAGGGAAAACGTCCCGCTGGGAATCCCGCATCGTGCGGGACTGAATAAAGATATAAAAGTTCATTGTTAATTCTATAGTTCAATATATAACGTCTGGCCGGGACTACAGATGATAGCCAGGTTGAGGTGGCGTTATCTGTCCGCCGACATAAGAAAAATGTATATGTTGGCCGCAGTTATTTTAACTGTTTGAATTTCTCCTTGTCAGAATTGGGAATTAAAATATACTCACACCAATCCAGGTTTGAGTGGATTCCTATTGTTGTTATTTCTTCTAAACCTTTAAAATCGCTGTTCTCCGATTTGTGGACTCTAAGTATCGTATAATCAATGTTCCTTATAAAAGTTTCAATTGAGTTTTGTCGTTCTAATCGCTCGGTATTATTATCTGTATATACTGGGAGTATTTCAATTTGAATCAGAGGTTTATCATGCCTTATTCGATTTTCGAAGCTCTCAAGCACTTCCTTCTCAGCACCTTCCACATCAATTTTGAGTATACCTATTTTAGGTAATTTATATTTTTCTAAAATTCTTTCGATTTGAAAACAGGGAATGAACTCTTTTCTAAAAGTCTTTTGCTGAGGTCTAAAATTTTCTATCATACTTGCAGCGCTGTCTGTATCATCATCTGAGTAAAGTGATAAAGAATATATAGTATCTTCATTAGAAATTCCAACTGGGAATAGCGATGTATTTTTGTAGCCATTTATTTTTATAAGTTCTTTGCAATAAAATACGCAGATAGGATTTGGCTCAAATCCAAAATATTCAATGTCAGGGTTAACTGATTTTAATTTAATCAATGTTTGTCCTATATTAACTCCAACATCATAATAGGCGCCGTCATTTTTAAGATTGAAAACACCTTTTAACAGTTGAATCATCCATGGCTCGGTTCCATAAATATTGCCTAATCCCAGTTCCCTTATTATGGGAATATTGATTATCTGATTATTAACCTTCACTTTAACCTGAAGATTGAGAAATTTCAAAAGTTTAATTTTTCTTAATATGCGGATTATTAATTTATTCATTATTATGATGACTTAGAATTGTTATAGTTTCTCAAATTGCTGCCAACAGGAGAGCATTTGTGTTTGTGGCGGTTCCGAAACTTCGGAATGGAAAACGTCCCGCTGGGAACAAATGCCTAATAAAGATATAAAAGTTCATTGTTTATTCTACATCTCAATTTATAACGTCCGTCCGGAACTGCAGATGATAGATACAAAAAGTTGAGCATATATTCGTCGCGCCGCCATATTGCCAAACTGCCTGTAAGCAGCAGTTGTTATCGATCGTATGTGTCAAGTTTCCAGCCTTTGTCGCCCCGAACTTTTTTCCATTCCCAATATGTTTCAAAAAAACAGTCATGTAATGTGTCGGCAAATGGCTCATCGTCTTCATCAAACTCTTCGTCTATTAATTTAACACCCGTCCATTTGTCGCAATGAAGTTTGGGTGAGCCCGTACCGTCAAGTAAATTGAGCATATTAAAAATTACTTGTGCCGTGTTGTCTGCAAGGATTTTCCTTAAAGCATTTTTTAAATGTTCATTGTTGTTAAGTTTGTTGAGCTCTGCTTGTTCTAAGTCTGTCAGCCCATTATTGGGTGGGTAAATGAGGTCAAAATTTTTTCGTCAATAATATTTTTAACTGTTGATTCTGCGTATTCTTCAATGTCTTGGTTTATGTCAAAAAGCAAGGCAATTGCATTTTTTTTTGAAAGTTCCATTAATCGATAATTTTGTCAATTGAAAGTTTGTCAACTTACAGCAACTCTAAAATTTCTATTGCCTTTTCCTTGTCGTGGTGTTTCGCTTTGTCAAACTCATTTATTAAATCACTTGCAAAGAGCCTTTCATTTACGGTCATACCACTAAGTCCTTCAACTTGTTGAATGGCTTTCAAAATTTCTTTGTCTGTCATAGTAAAACGTGTCTCCTTGAATTACTACCAACGGTTAGCAGCTTTGCGTTCGGCAGGGCATTTGAAAAATGTCCAGCCCGGAACTGCTGCCGATGTAAGATACAAAAGTTGAAAATATGTTTTACTGTTCATTAGCGTTCGGTCAGCCGGATATGTAGCTGATGGTAGCACTAAGATGAGGATTTATTCGTCGCCCCCTGCTGATGCAAAACAGCATGTTGTGTGCATACCAAATTTTGTCAAGCAAGATATAGCTGTGGCATTTGTCAAAAAAGGTCTTTGTGCTTTTTAACGTACTCAATATTTAAAGAATTCAAATCATCTTCATATTTATAAAATTTCTGGTCGAGTCCCTCCCAAACTTCGTTAGCAGCTTCTTCAATTTGCTCAACCATTTCAGTTCGTTCATCTCTGTCTTTTGGGACAACTTTATTTGGAAATTGGTCAATTGCTTTTTGCAAAATGTCAGCAGTCTTGTCTGCGCCAATTGCTTTGAGTGATAAGATTGTTTCGTGAGCATTATCACCACTTGAGTTGCAGAAATATTGATTGAAGCCACCGTTATTAATTTCTCTTTCTAAATTTTGGTTGAAGTAAAATAGTTTTTGAGGCTCTGTCAATTTACTATAATCGTCTCCATAATTACAAAGCTCACCTATGAAATTGTCCAACTCAATAATACTGCCGTTTGTGTCCTCTGAATTCAGCAAGTCGTCTAACTTAGGAATTTTTGTCATAGTAGTTTTATGTTTGCGCTGTGTCTGATGGTTGCACACAACGGTTGTATTTACGCTAAAATACGATATAAATACATCCGCGTAAGTATTTCTAAAATGCTGTTAATCAACTACTAATAAAAATTGACGCGATACCACGCAAATACAAACTCATTTTAGATTCAGGTCGTCTAAGGGACTGCTGATTTTTAGCAGGTCTTTATTGGATGTATGTAAATAAATGAGAGTGGCCTTTATATTATTATGCCCCAATATTTTCTGAATCATAGTAACATCTGTTCCCTTTTCCATCAGATGGGTTGCAAAACTTTACCGGGGACTGTGCATTCCACCAGGTTCCGCGATACTGCATTTTTCTTTCGCCGTACAGAACTACTTCCTGTACCATACAGTTTCCTCCTTTCATATCAATAAGACACAGCTTCGCCTCCTCAGTCACATGACCGGGGTTACCGCCTGACAGTAATTTAGAAATATTTCAGGAGAATTTGAAAGAAAAGTTGCAGGTCGCGGGCTGCCGGTCCCGGGTCACAAGTCAGGGGCTGAAGCGAAGGTTTGGGGGATTTGTGAATTTCGTTTTCACACCTGTCTTCCGGTGTCAGGCCTCCAAATTTTCCCTTATCCACTCCGCTTTGTATTGCCGCAGCTTTTGCTCCATCAGTTCAAAGGTTCTTTGTTTCAGCGCGGCTACATCGGAAAGTGTTAGCCCTTCCACCGGTATTTCATCAAGAAATACTGACCGGCTCCGGCCAGGCGTAAGACTTAATACACTCCGGTAGTGCATTCTTTTGAACGTATCGAGGAAAAGAACGGGGCGGATAGGCGTTTGTGTTTCTATGGCAATGCGGAAGGCGCCGTCGTAAAATGATTTCAGGGGTTGATGGGTTTCATTGAATGTACCTTCCGGGAAAATGAGGATGGAGATCCCTTTTTTCAAAACCGATTTCAGTATCCTTACACTGTTGGCGCGGTCCCTGGTATCTCCCCGGTCTACGGTTATTATGGCCTTTTTATAGATATACCCGAACACGGGTATTTTGGTTGTTTCCTTTCTGCCCAGGGGGCGGACGGGCCGCCGGTAGCTCTTGACAATTATGGCCGCATCCAGGAAGGAAATATGATTGCTGACATACAGGTAAGACTTCTGCAGGCTGACAGGCGACTCATAAATATTCCTGTGGCGGATGCCTACCAGTAAGAACCAGGTGTCGGCCCAGAACATGCAAAGCCGGTAGATCATATTGCCCCCCCTGATATTTCCCAAAAAGGAAGCGAGGATCACAAAGGGGAAAACGAGCAGCATCAACGCAATAAATACCAATAACGCGTAGAGATTATACAGCCACAATGATAGTTTCACCAGTACTTTCATGGGTCATTATTTACAATTGCAGTGCCATTCGTTCTTTATGTCGATGCAGGTAATTACTACCATGCCCTTTCGCGTAGGAGCAAATATAATGCGTACTTCCTGGTTGTCGCGGGTTCGCCCTTCGAGGGCATATTTGGGGTCCGGTTTGGAGTGGATATCTGTTTTTTCGTGGTTGATGACGCCGCTGGTGAGTATATCTTCCACCTCGGCTTCGTCTATCCGGCGGCAATCCATCCGGCACCGGGCGTGCCTGGTATATATCAGGGGGCGCAACTGCCGGTCAAATCCCGCATCTGCTTCCGTTTGGATACCGACATCACGCTGTTTGTTGAGCAGCAGGCCGGCGCCTGCGATCAGTATCAATATCAGCGGAAGATAAAACCGGTACTTCTTCATATCGTCTATTGGTCAGACTCACCGGAGGCGGCCAGCAGGGAGGCAAGGGATTGCAGCTCACTTTGCTTATACCGGTTGTGGTCTTCATCAAAGCAACGGGAGAATTCCTGCAACAAAAACCGGATACTGTTTTTGTTTTCAAGAGGTCTAAAATACGATGGTGTCGCAGGGGCTCCCATTCTTTTTAAATAGGTTTCCACGTCTTTATGGGTATAAATATGCCCATTCATCGGGTCTATAAAGAAATGAATATTGCTGTCTTCTTTTCGGGGGGTGAAATATTCATAGGAATTGTCGAAATAAGCCAGCAGGTATTGCCGGGGAACATTCACCGCCCGTACGGGCACATCCAGCAGGTAGCACAAATGCTGGTACACCATGCCGTTCAGGATCACATTTCCTCTTTTTGTTTCCACCAGTTTATTTACCAGGAATTCCTCGGGGTTCTGATAAGAAATTTCCGATCCTTTGAATTTATGGTAGGAATAAAAAATACGATTGATAACATTGACCTGTTCCAGCGCCGTCAGGTAATTGTTCAGCTCCAGCCACATATTACGCCTGATCTTTTCAAATTCCTGGCCAATGGACATACCTGGAAGTTCAGGATACTGGTAACGGGCAACAGCCAGCAGACCATCCATGAGGTCCACATTGTCTGATTGTTTCAGCGACTTAAAGTCCGCGTAGAGATCCTGGAAGTGAAGCCGGTGTATCAGTAATTCAATTTTTCCCTGTACGAGTTCATCGGGTGTACTCTCCCATAACTGCTCCAGGTTGGGTATGATATTCTTACCGTAGCTGACAATCCGGTGGCTTACCGTATCGAATACTTCCCCGTCCGGATCGTCTATCAGGTTCATTAATGCCACTATTTCCCGGGTTTCTTCCATAGAACTTATTAGAATTACATATACAAGACGTACAGAGCCGATATTTATTGCCTTGTTATCAACTTAACATTTGCTAACTAAATATCGCCCGTGGAGAACTAAGCGCCGCTATTTTTTTTCCACATATGGTGGACAAAGCCTCAACAACGGCTATTTTAAGGTGCTGGCCGGATATCTTATGTACTTTTGAGGTAATATTATAATGAGCCATAAACAGAAGCTGATGGAGGATATTAAGATTTCTACAGCCCAGTTTGAGCATAAGAGCGGTGATAAGGAATATAATCTTTCCGTCATCGAAAAGTTAGCTGAGAAGGCTGCGGGAGAAGGCGCCAGGGCAATTGCTTTTCATGAATGCTCTGTTACGGGTTATACCTTTGCCCGAAAACTATCCAAAGAGCAAATGCTTGGCCTGGCGGAATTTATTCCGGAAGGGGAGACTGTACAAAAACTTACGGAAATATCGGGCGGGTTGGGCATCAGCATCCTGGCGGGGCTTTTTGAAAAAGACCGGGAGGATAACCTGTATAAAGCATATGTATGTGTGGACAAAACCGGGCTGGTAGCAAAGTTCAGAAAACTGCACCCTTTTATCAATCCTCACCTGGTACCCGGGAACGAATATTGTGTATTTGAACTGCATGGCTGGAAATGCGGTATCCTTATCTGTTATGACAATAACATCATCGAAAATGTACGGGCCACTGCTTTGCTGGGCGCGGATATTATTTTTATGCCGCATGTTACCATGTGTACCCCTTCCACAAGGCCCGGCGCGGGTTTTGTGGATACGGAACTTTGGAAAAACAGGGAAACAGATCCCACCTCCCTGCGCCTGGAGTTTGACGGGATGAAGGGGCGTGACTGGTTGATGAAGTGGCTGCCGTCCCGTGCTTATGATAATGGTATTTACGTGGTATTCTCCAACCCGATCGGCATGGATGACGACCAGTTGAAAAACGGATGCTCCATGATCATTGATCCCTTTGGAGATATTATAGCCGAATGCCGCTCATTTGAAGACAGTTTTACTACCGCTAATATCGTTCCTCTGAAACTGAAGCAGGCAGGTGGATACCGGTACAGAAAGGCGAGGAGACCTGAATTGTATAAACATATTATCGGGCAGGCAAATCAGCCGGAACAAAAAGTAGTGTGGCTGAACCCCGGATAATTTTAAAAATACGCGAATGAAAATGCCGGAACTTTCAATGTTGGATGCCGGAGACCTGGATCCATTCATTGAGCTGATACAGGTATTCAACCGGGTATTTGAAACCGGTGCGGATAAAATTCCCCCTGACGATTATCTCCGGAGCCTGCTCGCGGCAAAACAGTTCAGGGTAATTGTGGCAAAGCTGGATGGAAAGGTTGTAGGCGGATTAACAATTTACCTGCTGGATCAGTATTATGTTGCCCGGCAATTGGCATATATATACGATGTGGCTGTTTTGCCCGGCAATCAGCGACAGGGAATCGGGAAGTTGTTGATCGGGAAAGCAAAAGAGTACCTGAAAGCAGAGGGTGTTACAGAGATGTATGTCCAGGCGGAAAATGCAGATGCGCATGCATTGGAATTTTATGCAAAAACCGGTATTAAAAAAGCTACCTCTACCACCTCTTTTGATTATGAATGCTGAGTCCGGTGGGTTTGATAACCGGTAATGCCGATACCGTTTATTTTTTTATTCGTTGCCTGTCTCCGTATCTAACCTGTGTGGCCTGTCGTTCGTTCTGTCGGCAATAAAGATCAGGGAAGACAACGCAGGATTTTTTGAACGGCTCTCCAACGCTCCTTTTATGATAATAGATTTTGACTATTGTATTATAGAATTAATCAATTTTATTTATTGTTCTAATTGTCACAAATTTGTAAAACTATAAAAAAGCGGTTTTACTTTTAACAGCGTGTATTTGTTCAATTATAATACACCTGCAGACTAAGAAATACATTGTCAAACTAATAAAATTAAAGAAAGATGGAAGGTACTTCAGGAGACATCAGCAAATGCCCTTTTCACAACGGCAAAATGAATCAGCCGGTGGCTGGTGGAGGCGCCCAAAACAATGACTGGTGGCCCAACCAGCTTAAAGTAAACCTTCTGCGTCAGAATTCCTCCCTTTCGGACCCGATGGGTAAGGATTTTAATTATGCAGAGGCTTTTAAGAGCCTTGACTACGACGCGCTGAAAGAGGATTTGACTAAATTGATGACGGACTCGCAGGATTGGTGGCCGGCGGATTATGGTCATTACGGGCCGTTTTTTATCAGGATGGCCTGGCATAGCGCGGGTACTTACAGGATTGCTGATGGCAGGGGAGGAGCCGGTGCTGGTCAGCAGCGTTTTGCACCGCTTAACAGTTGGCCCGACAACGTTAGCCTGGATAAGGCCCGCAGACTGTTGTGGCCGATCAAACAGAAATATGGTAATAAAATTTCCTGGGCGGACCTGATCATACTTACCGGAAATGTGGCGCTGGAATCCATGGGCTTCAAAACCTTTGGTTTTGCGGGTGGTCGTGCAGACGTATGGGAACCTGAAATTGATGTGTATTGGGGAAGTGAAAAAGAATGGCTGGCAAACAGTAAAGCCGCGAATAGCCGCTATTCCGGGGACAGAGACCTGGAAAACCCGCTGGCTGCTGTTCAGATGGGACTTATATATGTAAACCCTGAAGGACCCGACGGAAACCCTGATCCCATAGCCGCTGCCCGCGATATCCGCGAAACTTTTAAGCGTATGGCAATGGATGATGAAGAGACTGTGGCTTTGATAGCCGGCGGACATACCTTCGGGAAAACGCACGGAGCCGGCCCCGCCACTCACGTAGGACCTGATCCGGAATCTGCATCAATTGAAGAACAGGGGCTCGGTTGGAAAAACAGTTATGGCACCGGTATAGCAGGCGATACTATAACAAGTGGATTGGAAGTGATCTGGACCAGTACGCCTACCAGGTGGACAAATAACTTTTTCTGGAATCTTTTTGGTTATGACTGGGAGCTTACCAAAAGTCCGGCCGGCGCTCACCAGTGGATACCGAAGCATGGAGCAGGGGCAAACAGCGTTCCGGATGCACATGACAAAACCAAACGCCATGTACCCAGTATGCTGACAACCGACATCGCTTTGCGGATGGATCCGGAATACGAAAAAATTTCCCGGCGTTTTTACGAAAACCCTGATGAGTTCGCGGATGCTTTTGCCCGTGCCTGGTTTAAATTGACACACCGGGATATGGGACCCGTTTCTCGTTATTTGGGTCCTGAAGTACCCGGCGAGGAGCTGATATGGCAGGATCCCGTTCCGGCAGTAGATCATGAATTGGTGGATGAAAAAGAAATAGCGGCATTTAAAGCAAATATCCTTGCTTCAGGGTTGACAGTACCCCAACTGGTAACTACAGCCTGGGCATCCGCTTCTACCTTCCGCGGGTCAGATAAACGGGGTGGGGCAAACGGAGCCCGTATTCGCCTGGCGCCACAGAAATATTGGGCGGTTAATAATCCGGCACAGCTCTCCAAAGTACTGGACACCCTGGAATCAATCCGGGAGGAATTCAATAGTACACAAAAGGGGGGTAAAAAAATATCATTGGCTGATCTGATCGTGCTGGCGGGTAATGCCGGTGTTGAAAAAGCGGCTACAGATGCCGGTTATGACATTACGATTCCTTTTGCTCCCGGAAGAACAGATGCATCGCAGGAGCAAACAGACGTAGAATCTTTCGCCTTGCTGGAGCCGATTGCAGACGGCTTCCGCAACTACCTGAAAACAAAATACTCCGTATCTACAGAAAGCCTGTTGATCGATAAGGCGCAACTGTTAACGCTCACTGCCCCCGAGCTGGCGGTGCTGGTTGGTGGTATGCGGGCATTAAATGCCAACTTCGATGGCTCTAAACATGGTATTTTTACCGACAGACCGGAAACGTTGACCAACGATTTCTTTGTTAACCTGCTTGGCATGAATACCGTTTGGAAGCCGCTGGATGATCAGCAGGAACTGTTTGAAGGAAAGGACCGGGCTACCGGGGAAGTGAAATGGACGGCTACCCGTGCAGATCTTATCTTCGGCTCGAATTCAGAATTAAGGGCCCTGGCTGAAGTTTATGGAAGTGCAGACGCAAAAGAGAAATTTGTACAAGATTTTGTTGCTGCCTGGGCGAAGGTAATGAACCTGGACCGCTTTGATTTGCAGTAAACCTGCTATGATACTGCATTACAGAGGTTGCCTTAACGGGTAACCTCTTTTTGTTTTGATACTTCGATAACCAATCTTTTTCTTATTTTTCGGGATAAATGTTTTACCATACTAAAAAATGATCATGAAAGGAATTATTACCGGTGGCATAGTTATATTTTGTTCCGTTATGGCAGGGGCTCAAACAAACGATACCCTGATGATCCGGAATATTGCAGATGAGATATTAAAAAACTCAGCAGCGTATGAGAACCTCCGGGTACTCACCAAACAAATTGGCCCAAGGTTAGCCGGCTCAGCCGGTATGGTGAAATCTGAGAGCTGGGGATACGAACTGTTGAAGAAAACAGGAGCAGATACAGTATGGATGCAGGAGTGTTTGGTACCGTATTGGGTGCGCGGAGGAAAGGATGAGGTTATCGTTCAGTCAGGAGAAATAAAGAAAAACCTGGCTGTTATTGCATTGGGAAACAGCACCGGATCCGGGGCAAAAGGTGTAACGGCAGACATAATAGAAGTGGCTTCTTTTGATGAACTGGAAGCAAAGAAAGACCTGGTAAAAGGGAAGATCGTTTTTTTTAACTATCATTTTAAAAGATCATTTGTGCATACCTTCCGGGGCTACGGGGATGCTGTAAAATACAGGGGGCAAGGTCCTTCAACAGCCTCAAAATATGGGGCTGTGGGTGTAATGATCAGAAGCATCAGTCATGGCGAGAACAATGTGCCGCATACCGGTTCCACACGGTATGACAGCAATTATGCAAAGATACCCGCAGTAGCCATCGGGCTGCAGGATGCGGACTGGCTGAGCGCCGCATTAAAAGAAAAGAAGATGGATGCCACCATCAAAACCTATGGTTACTTTAAACCGGATACTACCGGGCACAATATTATTGCGGAATGGAGAGGTAGTACCCATCCTGAAGAAATCATTACCGTGGGTGGTCACCTGGATAGCTGGGACAATTGTGAAGGCGCTCATGATGATGGAGCAGGTTGTGTACAGACTATAGAAATTTTAAGGGCCTTTAAAGCTATCGGCTATAAGCCAAAGCGTACCATCCGGTTTGTATTGTTTGCAAATGAAGAAAATGGTTTACGCGGTGGTTTGAAATATGCGGAAGCAGCCAAACAGAAGAATGAAAAACACCTATTCGCGCTGGAAAGCGATGCAGGCGGGTTTACACCAAGAGGGTTTGGTTTTTCCGCCAGCGCGGAAGTTCTGGCAAAAGTAAAAACATGGGAACCGTTACTGAGCCTTTATGGCACGGCTGTTTACCCGGGCGGTGGCGGAGCAGATATTGGTCCACTGCACCGGGAACTTGGTACTCCTATGGCAGGGCTGGATCCCGACTCCCAGCGATATTTTGACTATCACCATGCAGCCAACGATGTATTTGAAGCCGTTAACAGGAGAGAACTGGAGCTGGGAGCCGTAAACATGGCTGCACTGATCTACCTGGTGGATCAGTATGGATTGTAAAGAAAACTTTCGATCTTTTGGGCAACCGTTAAAAAAATAACCGGTTCCAATCGGAACCGGTTTATTACTTAGAAGTGGAATATTATTAACCCAATGCTACTCTTTTGAACTCGCTCACTTTGAGTTCGCTGTTTACAGACTTCAAAAAGTCGCCAACGGATTTGCCGGCATCTTTTACGAACGGCTGGGCCATCAATGTATTTTCCTTAAAGAAGGCATTCAGTTTTCCTTCTGCGATTTTCTCGATCATCGCGTCCGGTTTGCCTGCCATTTTTGGATCATTTTTGATCTGTTCGGTTACTACCGCTTTTTCGCGGGCTACCGCATCGGCAGAAACGGAATCAGGATCAACGGCTACAGGGTTCATGGCGGCTACCTGCATGGCAACATCTTTTCCGGCTTCACCGGCTTCTTTATTAAAGCCTACCAATACACCTATGCGGTTGGCTCCATGGATATAGGAGGCAACATAGGGAGCGTCAATACGCTCAAATTTGCTTACTCCTATTTTTTCGCCAATGCTGGCAAGTTTATCATTCACCAGGTCTGCTACTTTAGCGCCGTTGATAGAAACATTATTCAATTCCTCAGCGCTCTTTACGTTGTTTTCAATGGCTGCATCAGCAATGCTTTTTGCAAAAGCAATGAAATCGGCATTTTTACTCACAAAGTCTGTTTCACAACTGATGCAAACAGCGATGCCGGTTTTGTTGTCGGCAGTGGTTTGTGCAATTACCACTCCTTCTTTTGCTTCCCGGTCACCTCTTAATGCTGCTACTTTGGCTCCTTTTTTACGTAACCAGTCTATTGCCTCTTCAAAGTTTCCATTAGTTTCTGTAAGGGCCTTGCGACAATCCATCATTCCCGCACCGGTCATCTGGCGCAGTTTATTTATATCTGCTGCTGTAATAGTTACTGTAGACATAACGCTATAATAAGTTTTAAATGTTCAAAAATCTATCTGGCTCCACCCGGTCTTCTGGCACCGCCACCGGAAGGTGTGCGTCTTCTCTGACCACCTCCGGCTGAAGGACCTCTTCCTCCGCTGCTGCCACGGCGGGCACCACCTCTTTCTCTTTCAGCGCCTGCATCGTCTATATCCAGTCTCGGGCCTTTTTCCACTACTTCTTCCTCTGTTTCTTCTTCTGCTTTTTCATTCTGACGCTCCTGCAATCCTTCGGCAATAGCGGCAGTAATGTAGTTGGCGATAATAGCTATTGACTTGGTAGCATCATCATTGGAGGGAATAGCAAAATCCACCTTGTTCGGGTCGCAGTTGGTATCCACCATACCAAATGTGGTTATTCCCAGGCGTTTTGCTTCCGCCAGCGCAATATGCTCATGTCCGATATCTATAATGAATAAAGCGGCAGGTACCCTACCCAGTTGGGCGATACCACCCAGCACTTTTTCCATTTTTTCCTTGTCACGGGTAAGCGTCAGTCTTTCTTTCTTGGTAATGCTGTCGAAAGTGCCGTCGTTCAGCATTTTTTCGATACTCTGCATTTTTTTAACGCTTTTGCGTACCGTATTGAAATTGGTCAGCATACCACCCAGCCACCTTTCGGTAACGTAGGGCATATTTACCCGTTGAGCGCATTCGGTGACGATTTCCTTTGCCTGCTTTTTAGTGCCGACAAACATTATTTTTTTACCGCTTTTAGCTATAGACTTTAAAGCAGCAGCAGTTTCCTGCAGATATTCAACGGTTTTGTTGAGATCTATAATGTGGATACCCTTCTTTTCAGCGAAAATGTAGGGTAACATTTTAGGATTCCACTTCTTACGCAGGTGGCCAAAATGTACACCGGCTTCCAGTAACTGCTGTTGTAATGAAGTATTGTTTTCCATTATAATAAAAAATTGTTCGTTTTTAGTTTATTGTTTCTGTCCGGCAGCGACTGAGGTAATAGTAGTATAATATACCACCTGTTATCAGCCACCAGCCCAAACCTGTTTTAACGTTTGCTGAACTGGAAGCTCTTTCTTGCTTTCTTTTTACCGAATTTTTTACGTTCAACACCCCTGGGGTCACGCATCAATACACCGGCTGCTTTTAAAGCAGGACGATAGTCTGCACTGATGGTAAGAAGCGCCCTTGCAATACCCAACTTGGCTGCTTCTGCCTGGCCCTTAACACCACCCCCGGCAGCATTGATTTTTACATCAAACTTGTCCAGGGATTCAACAACCTTTAAAGGGAGTTCCACCTGGTTTTGTAAATACACCAGTGAAAAATATTCTTTATAGTCTTTATCGTTTACAGTTATCTTGCCGTTCCCCTTTGACAGGAAAACACGGGTAACTGCTTCTTTACGACGACCAACACCATTTTTTTGCTTTTCCATATTTGAACTTTACGCTGTAAGCTTTTTACTAATTAAAATTTTAATTCTTTCGGTTGCTGTGCTGTGTGAGGATGTTCTGCACTGGCATATACAAATAGCTTTTTGTACAACTTGCGTCCCAAACGATTTTTAGGAAGCATACCTTTTACAGCTCTTTCAACCACCACTTCCGGGCGACGGCTCAGGAGGTTTTTTGCAGTTTCCTCTTTTTTACCACCAGGATACCCGGAGAAGTTAATATAGTTTTTGTCTTCCAGCTTGTTCCCTGTAAATTTTACCTTATCGGCATTGATTACGATAACATAATCTCCGCAGTCAACATGGGGAGTATAATATGCCTTGTTTTTACCGCGCAGTATAGCGGCAATCCTGGAACTCATACGACCCACGGTTTGATTGGTACCGTCCACAACATACCAGTTATGCTGTACGGAAGCCGCATTCGCATGCTTTGTAGTGAAATGTAATTTACTCATTGTGTATTTAATTTATTGCCCGACGCTGCGCATCAGGCTGGTATTCGCGCCATCCCGCCAACACCATGTGTTAAAAATTGGAGCGCAAAGGTAGCGGTAATATTTCAATTTATCTGCAAAAGATAACTGTTTTTTAAAAGTTACTTCTACAACTGATTGATAATCAGTAAAAATTTTGACTTGTTTTGATATCGGACACCCGACAAATAGATAATCAGCGTTGGTTTTGCTGTAAATATTGTATTGTCTGTGGCAGCAACCGGTTCATCGTATAATATTATTAATAGATGGCTTTGAGGTATGCAGGGGTGTACGCTATAAAGCCCTGTTTACCGGTGGGGGTGTATTTGAAAACTGCAAGGATTCCCTATTTCACGGAATAGAATTCCTGTATGATGGTAACAGGCGTGCCGGCGTTGGCGGTTTCGTCCTGGAGGTGATGTTCTACCCAGAAGTCGAATGCCGGGCGGGCATTATTTTTTTTCAGCCATTGGTGCATCACCGCTACATCCTGTGTGATTTCCGAGTATTTCCGGTTTACCTGCATTACGATTGCCTGGTATTCGTCCATATCCAGCAGGTCAAATGGGGGCGGAACCTGTATGACTTCCTGTTTTACAATTACGCCTACGCGTACATATGCGGCAGAGTCTCCAATGAGTTCGTGCTGGCTGTAGTAAACGTCCTCATCCCTGATATTTACTTCCGGTATTGCGGAAATAATGGAGTTTCTAAGTGCATAGATGCCTGCATTTATGTTTTCCAGGGCTACCGTATCGCTGAGTACCACAAATTTATTGGCTGGTATTGACACCTTTTCAAAGGTTAATCCGCCAAAATAGTTGTCGGGGTGTTCAATCAGGTCCTTGAATTTATCAATGCTTTCCAGGAACGAAGTTTTGAACTCCGAAGGTTTGAACAGTAGTCTCAGCTTTTGCAGGATATTCCTGTTGGCGAAAACTATCTTTTCCGTCCAGAGTATTTTTGTATTCCACTTGTTGGATTTGATAATAGCAACCGAACCTTCCACCGTGGATTTGTCATCCAGCAGCGAAGTATAGTGGAACTCCTTACCGGCATTGTCGGTTACAATATCCACCAGTTTTCTGGCATTGCCATTCGTATGGCCGACGCCCCATCTTGCCCAGTTGGCTGTATCAATCAGGGTTCTGTAAGTGATAACCTTATCCGCATTAATTTCTGTCTCTGTACTGTACTTTCTGTTGGTAGGCAAAAGATACAGGCAGATGCCGGCGATAAGGAGTGAAATGGCGAGAACAAATATGACTTTTTTGAACTGCATGGGATAAGATATTGAAACTTAACGGTAAATTTAGTTTGAGGGGCATATTGAAACGTTTTTTTTCGATAAGAAGAACTATTTGTTCGATGAACGACCCTGTTTGTTCGATTTTCAAATAAATGCTGTTGTTTTACAAATGGTACACAACTTTTACTAATATGAACAGGAATATTCAGCAATTGTCAGAGATAGCAGGAAAGCCGGAACGGAAAATCATCGGACTGATGTCCGGAACCAGTGTGGACGGGTTGGATATAGCATTGTGTAATGTTTCCGGTTCAGGTACGTCAACGGAGTTGGAAATACTCCGTTTTGAGACCACTGCCTACGATAACGAATATAAGGATGAGGTTGCCGGTATTTTTTCGAAAAGACAGGTTGATTTTGAGCGGGTCTGCCTGTTGAATGCCTGGATTGGCAGGCGACATGCACAAATGATCCTCGATCGTCTTGATAGCTGGGGGGTAGCAGTGGACTCGGTTGATTTAATCGCGAGTCACGGACAAACTGTTTTTCATGCGCCCCGTCAACTGCACAAGCGGGAGAAATTTCCGGATGCCACTTTACAGATAGGAGACGGAGACCATATTGCCGTGCTAACAGGGATCATTACCCTAAGTGATTTTCGGCAAAAACATATAGCCGCCGGGGGAGAAGGGGCGCCATTGGCGGCTTATGGCGACTACCTGATATTCTCCCGGGAAGGAGAGAACCGGGTTATGCTGAATATAGGCGGTATCGCCAATTTTACTTACCTGCCCGGTTCGCTGGATGCCCGTAAGGTGTTCAGCACCGATACAGGTCCGGGCAATACTATGATGGATGCATTTGTTCGGAAATACTATCCCGGGCGTTTCTTTGATGAAAATGCTGCATTGGCGGGCGCCGGTTCGGTACATGAGGGGCTACTGAAAGCGCTGCTTGTACATCCGTTCTTTGATCAGCCTTTTCCAAAAACCACCGGTCCGGAACTATTTAATTTATCCTACCTGGAGGAGGCGCAGCGGGTATCCGGCGCCGAAAGGATCAGTAATACGGATGTGCTGGCGACCCTGAACCTGTTTTCGGCAATAACCGTTACAGATGCTATAAAAAAAGTTACGGGCGAAGAAGCCGGGTTTCAGTTTTATGTAAGTGGCGGTGGAATGCATAATCCCCTGTTGTTAAAAAATATACGGGAATTGCTTCCCGGCTCCGTAATAAAAACAACCAACGACTTACATATCAATCCCGACGCTAAGGAAGCCGTATTGTTTGCCGTGCTGGCAAATGAAGCGGTAGCTGGTGGCGACACTACATTCGGCGATGCAGGAACCGGTATGCCCACCGTGTCGATGGGGAAGGTGAGTTTCCCGCATTAGGGTGCTTGCCGGAGATGCAACGCGTATAGTTTTACACGGAAAAGTGATGGCGTTCCCTGATAAAAACGGATACCGGTGTTTGTGAACCTATCTTCCAAACCGGTAAAACTGTGCAAGGATATTTTGTTTGCCTGCGAGCAGATCGGTAATTATCTTTCTTCCCTGCACGGAAAAGGTAATGCCATTACCGCCAAACCCCAATACAAACAAAGCATTTTTATATTCCGGACTTTCTCCTATATAGGGCAAGCCATCTTTGGTGGAGCCGAAAGTGCCCGCCCAACTGAAGTCTTCTATGAAATGTATTCCGGGTAGAATTTCTTCCAGCTTTTGTTGCAGTTTTTTAGCCTTCTTTTCTTTTTGCTTCTGCTGCCCTGCTTCCACATGCTTTTCAGTGTCTTCGCCGCCAATTATCAGTCTTCCTTCCCCTGTCGTGCGCATATACAGGTAAGGATCGGCGGTATTCCAAACCAGGGTGTCTTTCATTCTCTTCTTTACTTTGATGCCGGGCTCGCTGATGGAAGCATAGGTGAAAAACAGATCAGCTACTTTTTCTTTGAGTATCTCCGTGCTCTCAAACCCGGAGCAGAATATAACCTTGTCGCATATGATATTAAAGCCTTCTGCTGTAGTGAGTTTTACTTTTTGTCCCTTGAAATCCATGGCGGTAATATCTGTCTGGTCGTATACCTGCATCCCCTTCTTTATATTACGTTGTATCAGCTCGTGTGTAAGTTTATAGGCATCCACGCTGGCAGCAGTATCAGAGAGGATCGCCCCTTCGCTGATCAGGCCGTAGTCTGCTTTTACCTTTGAAGGGCTGAGCCATTGCACCCCCAGCTTGTATTTGTTTCTTATCTCAAACTCCCGCTGCAGCTTTCGGGCAGCCGTTTTATTATGTGCAAAATAAAGGGAGTATTTTTTTTCAAAGTCACATTTGAGCCTGTACTTTTTTACCAATCCGGCAAGCTCATTGATAGCGCGTACTCCTTCTTTATAACAAGCGGCCGCTCCTTCTTCGCCGACCATATCGGCAAGGTCAATTAAAGGCGTATCAATTTCATATTGCAGCATGCTGGTGGTAGCGGAAGTGCTCCCCTGACCGATATCCCTTTTGTCAAGCAATACCACGGAATAATGCTTCTCTACAAGTGCATCACTGATGAGCGCTCCGGTGATGCCGCCACCAATGACGGCTATAGAGGGTTTAATATTTTTCTCCAGAAGCGGATAGCTGTATAAAAGACCGTTTTTCAGCAACCAGAAAGATTCATAGGTTCTTAGCCGCATTTTTTGTTGTTAAATTACGACATTTAATACCGATGCCGGAATTATCTGATCCAGGCTACTCCATTACAGGCCGTAACCATTTTTGCAATACTTCCCTGTCCATTTCCTTGCGTATCAGATAATCTTCAAACTGATCTTCCTGGATTTTCCCGATGCCGAAATACTGGCTTTGAGGGTGACTGAAATACCAACCACACACCGAAGAAGCGGGATACATAGCCAGCGACTCGGTGAGGTTGATACCGGTTGTTGCTTCACCGCCCAGCAATTCAAAGAGCTTGATCTTCTCTGTATGGTCCGGACAGGCCGGGTAACCCGGCGCAGGACGTATGCCCTGGTATTTTTCTTTTATCAATTCCTCATTGCTGAGCTGTTCATCTTTTGCGTATCCCCAGAACTCTTTTCGTACGCGTTCATGCAGGCATTCCGCAAAAGCTTCCGCCAGGCGGTCGCATAAGGCCTGCAAGGTGATTTTGTTGTAGTCGTCGTGATCTTTAATAAAACGTTCTATATGTGGCTCTATACCGTGTATGGTCACGGAAAAAGCGCCGAGGTGGTCAGCCTCACCTAAATCCTCTCCAGGGGAGAGGACTTCTGCATCTTTAATACTACTATCAGCTTCGGGTAGGTGGTTAAGGGCTTCGGTAATTTTATTGAGCACATTGTTGGTGTCTTGTAATACTTCATCATTGCTGAACCTTATTACAGTATATCCTTTCTCTTTAAGTATGTCGGTTCTTTGCTGATCGCTGATTTTGCTTTCAGGCAGGTTGTGTATACCTCCATCTAATTCTATGATCAGCTTTTTGCGCAGGCAAACAAAGTCAGTAATAAATTGAAGAATAATATGTTGCCGACGGAACTTGTAGTTTTCTAATTTTTTACCTTTTAAAAACTCCCACAATACCTTCTCTGCTTCCATAGGGTTTTGCTTTTGCCTGACAGCATATTCTTTCAAAACCCCATACAGCATTGGATCTGCGGTTTTATAGCCAAAGTCTGCATCCTCGGCCTTTGTGCGTTGCTCTCCCTTTCCTTCGGAAAGGGCTGGGGATAGGCTGCCCGGTTTAATAAAATCCGTCAGACTTATATTGGGCTGCCCCGGCGCTTTTTTAACCTGCTGCCTGAGCGATTCCAGGTGTACTGCCTGCCCGCCATTATCCAGGATGATCGTATCCCTGTTGTCGCTATAAGCCGGCCAAAACCCGATCGTCCCCTGCGCGGTAACCCATTTTTCCGCAATCATGGTATCGAGCATTTTATTGGCGTCATTATACAACTTGGTGGCTTCTACACCTACTTTTTCATCACTGAGTATCTGCGGAAAATTGCCGTGGAGTTCCCAGGAGATAAAGAAAGGTTTCCAGTCTATATAGCTGCGGATCTCTTTCAGATCGTAGTCGGGGAACAACCGCGTGCCGGTGAAAGCCGGCAAAGGCGGGATATAGTTCTCCCAGTCTATTTTTACTTTGTTTTGTTGTGCATCGGCAAAACTGAGGTATTCCTTGACCGGCTTCTTGTTCTCGAAATCTATTTTCAGCTTTTGATACTCCGCTTTTGTTTTTTCCAGGAAAGGTTGTTTCTGCTCATTCAGTAACGAACCTGCCACCGTAACGCTCCGGCTGGCATCCAGCACATGCACTACGCCATTATCATATTGGGGAGCAATTTTTACAGCCGTATGCATTCGGGAGGTAGTAGCGCCGCCAATCAATAGCGGTTGTTTCATTCCTCTTCTTTTCATTTCATGGGCCACATTCACCATTTCATCCAGCGAAGGGGTGATCAGTCCGCTTAAACCAATGATATCTACTTTTTCCTTTTCCGCAGTGTCCAGTATTTTGTCGACAGGTACCATCACGCCCAGGTCAATAATTTCGTAGCCGTTGCAACCCAGCACCACGCCTACTATATTCTTACCGATATCATGCACATCGCCTTTTACCGTTGCCAGCAAAATTTTGGCTGCGTTGCTTCCGGTATCTCCTTTTATTTTTTCGGCTTCGATAAAAGGTAACAGCCAGGCTACGCTTTTTTTCATGACACGGGCGCTTTTTACCACCTGTGGCAAAAACATTTTACCGGCGCCAAACAGGTCGCCTACTATTCCCATTCCTGCCATCAATGGTCCTTCAATCACTTCCAGGGGGCGGGGATATTTTAAACGGGCCTCTTCTGTATCCGCGTCTATATAATCCGTTATCCCGTTTACAAGGGAATGTGAGAGCCTTTCTTCCACGGGGCCATTTCTCCATGCCTCATCTTTTACCTGTACCTTACCTTTTGATTTTACGGTTTCCGCAAAAGCGATCAGCTTTTCCGTTGCCTCGTTGTTCTCATTGTCCCGGTTAAGGATCACATCTTCGCATAACTTCCTCAATTCCGGTTCTATTTCATCATACACTACCAGTTGCCCGGCATTTACGATGCCCATATTCATACCGGCTTTGATAGCATAGTATAAGAAAACAGAATGCATCGCTTCTCTTACCGGTTCATTTCCCCTGAATGAAAATGAAAGGTTGCTGACACCGCCGCTTACGCCGGTCAGCGGCATTAACCGTTTTATCTCCCGGGTGGCTTCTATGAAGTCAACACCATAATTATTGTGTTCCTCCAGTCCTGTGGCTATCGCGAAAATGTTGGGGTCGAAGATGATATCCTGTGGATCGTATCCCACCTGTTCAGTGAGTATCTTGTAGGCCCTGTGACAGATCTCCACTTTTCGTTCTTTGGTATCCGCCTGTCCCTTTTCATCAAAAGCCATTACAATTACCGCGGCGCCATAACTCTGGCAGATAATCGCCTGTTCGATGAACTTTTCCTCTCCTTCCTTCATGGAAATGGAGTTGACAATGCATTTTCCCTGCACACATTTTAGTCCTGCTTCTATGATCTCAAATTTGGAGCTGTCGATCATGATCGGCACTTTGGCGATATCCGGTTCGCTCTGTACCAGGTTAATGAAGATGGTCATGGCCTGCACACCATCCAGCAGTGCGTCATCCATATTGATGTCGATCACCTGGGCGCCGTTCTCCACCTGCTGCCGGGCAATACTCAGTGCTTCCTCGTATTTGTTTTCCCGTACCAGGCGGGCAAATTTTTTGGAACCCGTCACGTTGGTTCTTTCACCTATATTGATAAAATTCGTTTCCGGGCGAACGACCAGTGGCTCTAATCCTGATAAGCGGAGATATGGTTTTATTACGACTTCTGACATTGCTTTATTTCTTCCTGGGTATTTTAAATCAGCCTCACCCTCTTATCCCTCTCCTTGCAACGGAGAGGGACGGTACGACAGTCCCGAACCTTCGGGATATCCAAACTGTATCACTACCACATCGGCTATATAACTAAATCCAAACAGGTGTTTCCATATTCTAAATTATCACACTCGCATCAACAGACCTCTCTCCCAACCGTAGGTCGGGAGAGAGGTCTGTTGATCCATTTCCACATTTCCACATTCCTCTTCCATTTTCAAATTTTCAAATTCGCACATTTTCAAATTACTTCCATCACCGGCAACGCCCTTGGCTGCATACCTTTCACCCTATCCGCTATATGCTTTATATGATCGGGTGTGGTACCGCAGCAACCGCCTACTATGTTCACAAAACCCTCTTTAGCCCAGTCTTCCAGGAAATGGGCGGTTTCCGAAGGAGCCTCATCGTATTCTCCCATAGCGTTCGGTAGTCCTGCATTGGGATAGGCGGAAACATAACCCGACGCGATATGTGAAAGCTCCGCTATATGCTGCCGCATTTCTTTGGCGCCCAATGCACAGTTTAAACCAACGCTTAATGGTTTGGCGTGCGCAACAGAAGTATAAAAAGCTTCCAGTGTTTGACCGCTCAGGGTTCGTCCGGATGCATCTGTGATGGTTCCGCTGATCATGATCTCTTTCTTCGGCGCATCCGGGTGATCCCTATAGAATTTCTTTATAGCGAAAATGGCGGCTTTCGCGTTTAGGGTATCAAATATGGTCTCTATCAAAAAGATATCCGCTCCTCCATCCACCAGTCCCCTGATCTGATCGTAGTAAGCAGCTACCACTTCGTCAAAGGTAACAGCACGGTATCCGGGGTTGTTTACATCCGGGGAAAGCGAGAGCGTTTTATTCAACGGCCCGATGGCGCCTGCCACCCAGGCCTGTTTACCCGTCTGCTTAATGGCTTCCCGAGCACACAGGGCCGATGCCACATTCAGTTCATAGGCCAGTTCCTGCATATCATAGTCCGCCATGGCAATGGCGGTGCTGCTGAAGGTATTGGTCTCAATGATATCAGCGTCCGCATTCAGGTATTGTTTGTGTATGTCTGTAATGATCTCCGGGCGGGTGATGCTCAACAGGTCATTATTTCCCTTTACATCGCAATGCCAGTCTTTGAACCTTTCCCCCCTGTAGTCAGCTTCTGCCAGTTTATACCGTTGGATCATAGTGCCCATGGCGCCATCAATTACCAAAATCCGCTGCTGAAGCGCTTCTCTTATGCTACCTGCCATTTTTCTTGTTTTAAACAGGTGGCCGGATGTTTAAGTGAAATGTAATGAATTGAACCTGTAACGTTTAGAAACCGGGAAGTTTCTTTGCGTTTATTAGTTCAATTTGTTACAGGCCGAACAATAAACAAATCCACCTGAGATGAAGGAGCAAAGGTAGCAAAGGAAACTGAATAAAAAAAGAGGGTAATGTATTGCTAATGCGAAACATATTTTTCAACCGGCATCCGGTTCTGGATGCTGCGCCCCAGGGTCAGTTCGTCGGCATATTCCAGTTCTCCCCCAAAGGATATGCCCCTGGCAATGGTTGTGATCCGGAGGGTTCCTGCGGAAAGAAGAGGTTCGAGCTTTTTCTGGATATAGTAGATGGTGGTGTCTCCCTGTATATTGGGGCTCAGTGCAAATATGATTTCCTGTATTTCAGGATTAACACGCCCAACCAGCGTTTCAATATTCAACTGATCGGGCCCTATGCCGTCAAGGGGTGAAATAATCCCCCCCAGCACATGGTACAACCCGCTGTATTGCTGGGTGCTTTCCAGGGCGATAACATCCCGGATGTTCTCCACCACGCAGATTGTTTCCTTCCGGCGCATGGGATTAGCGCAAATATTACACAGGTTATTATCAGCAATATTGTGGCAAACCTGGCAAAACCGCAGCTCTTTCTTCATTTTGTCCAGGGCCTCCGTCAACCGGGTTACCTCTTCCGGCGACTGCCTGATCAGGTGAAGCACCAGCCGCAAAGCGGTTTTTTTACCTACACCCGGGAGCCGGGAAAACTCGTTGACCGCATTTTCAAGAAGGGATGAGGAAATCTGCATACAACAAAGATAAACAGTGTTCGTTAAGAAAACTATTGTATCATTGTATGTGTTGAGGCTATATAAAAACATCTTATGAAAAAAGCAACTTTTTTGCCTTATTCTCTTGTTGGCATTTGTCCTTCGTATGGATGCCCAGTCTGTCAAAAGAAAAGCACTGCTTGTAAACAATGCAGGTGATACACTGACCGGTTGGGTAGATTATAAAAATTGGCGCAAGAACCCTGCCGGCGTTGTATTTTATACCGACTCTTTGTCAAGGTCTGCTACTACGTATTCTGTGGGGGATATTCAGTTTTTGAATGTTTTAGGCTATGATCAATATCTAAGGGCAATTGTTACGAAGGATAACCGGCCGGTTGTTCTGTCCAACCTGCTGGAGCAGCAGGAAGTGGTTACTTCCACTGATACGGTGTTGCTTAGAAGGCTTGTATATGGAGGAGGGGTGGAACTGTTCCTGTTCAATGACTTTAAGAGTCATTTTTATATTCACACAGATCGCGGATATGAAGAACTCGGATATAAAGTCTCTTCCAGGGATGCCGGGATGTTTACTGAAAAAGGCTATGTAAAGCAGTTGAAGTTATTATTGGAGGGAGCTCAACCGCTGCCGCTGCAACTATTGAACCAGATAGACAAAGCGGAATATAAAGAAACCGACCTGGTGAAAATTGTGAAGAATATAAACGAAGCTATGGGTAGCGGCTATACAGAAGAAAAGTCCGGGGCAAACCTGGCCGTAAAATTTTTTGTCGGTGCCGGAGGGGGATATTCATGGCTTGATTTTGCGGGAGTCTACCCTGCTTTTGACAATATGAAATTTTCAGGAAGTTTTGTGCCATTTGCAACTGCAGGACTGGATATTTCCGCTACCAGAAACCTGCAGGACCTTGTTTTAAGGATTGAACTGGCTTACACTTCGGCCCATTATAAAGGGGCTGGTCATCGTCGGACATTTATCGGCAGTTCAGAGCAAATGCAAACAACCTACGAGGTACAACATACAAATATCGCACCTTCGCTGGCGATCCTGTATAACTTTTTGCGCAATGACAGACGAAAGGTTTATGTGGGTTTTGGCGCCGGTTATCACCTGTCTTTTTATGGTAAAAACAGGTATTTCCGGTCAAGCAATTTGTTGGGGGAAGAAACATTGGATAACTATCTTGATTTTCCAAAAGGCTGGATGACAATGCAGGCAAAGGCGGGGTATAAGCTGGCGAATAAGTGGGAAATAGGCTTAAACGGTCAGATATCGGGGACGTTTACCAATTATGTGGCTTTCTCACTAAAACCTAATACCTATACCGCACAGCTCCGGTATTTCTTTTAAGAGCTACTACCTGGAGAGAACATCAGGCGGTTCTGCCTCCGGCAACTCAATGGTGATCTCGTTATCCCAGTTCGCCCGGATATTATTCTTCTTTGGAATGGTAACTATTTTTTCGGGTTGTCTTTTTTCCCAATAGTTGCCCGTATCCCATTCGTTATTGCCGTTGCGATCATAAAGCAACCTGATCTCATATTCACCCGGGGGAAATAGATCGAACCGCAAGTCTTTACCGGTAGCCGGAAGGCTGCGTTCCAGTTTGTCGCCTTTAAAGATCAGCAGTACAATATGCTGGGCAGTATCAAGGTTCGGCATCCTGATCCTTAACGATCCGTAGTCGGACTTCTTTTTGGTTACAAAGCTGATGGTGTCAGTCTTGGCCAATCCATGACCGGCTGAGTCCTTTGCGATATCCTGTTCCAGGATGATCTTAAAATATTCTTCTTCTTTCCAGGGGTATTTTACCGTGATGACTTTTCCGCTGGTATCAGCTTCCACCGTATAACCGTCAACGGGCGTAAACAACGTGTCTGTGAAAAGGAATTTGGTATCGTCAAAAGACACCAATGAGTCGCTGAACCTGAATACGAGGTCGGAAAGTAAATCCTGCTGTCCCGTTTCCAGGTTGGTCTGGTAGGAGAGTTTCTTGTCTTTGGCAGTAGATTTTGCCGGAGTAGCGCCGGAGCGACCGGCGCCTCTCCCTGTTGTTGGGTCCGTTTTTTCGGTAAAAGCGTACAGTACGGGGCTGATACTATCTTCTCCCATGGCAATCATGTTGTCATAGAAGGCAAACAGGTCTCCTCCGTTCATATACATTTTTTGTCCGCCGGCATCTTTCAGCGCAAACAGGTTATATTTTCCCGGGGCAATATTGCTGAAATGGAAAAGTCCTGCACTGTCCAGTCTTGTATAGTACCTGGGCTTTTCCTTTGCCACCACGGAGTCTTCAAAATTCCGGTGAAGCATCACGATCAATGTACTGTCGATTTTTCCGGTCTCCGCCAGTACCACTTTACCACCCAGGCTTGTGCTGTCAATATAGCTGCCGGTAGAAAAGAGATAAGTGAAGTTTTTAAAAGGATTGCCTTCGTTCAGATCTTTAAGAGAGCGTCCAAAATCAATGCTATAGGTAGTGTTCTCTTCCAGTGTATCTTTAATGGTGATGGTGATGTTCCGGAGTTTTGCTTCTATCAATGGCATTACCTTTGGAACGGGCGAAACAATGACTTCCTGATCGGGTTTGTCCAGGTTAATAAACTCGTCAAATTCAAGGACAATTTTTTTGCCGGTAAAGTTCAGGGTAGAATCCTTTGGGACCGCTCCCAAGAGAACTGGTGGCAGAGAATCCCTGGGACCCCCGGTAGGCGGCACCATCTGTGCGCACCCGCTGGTGGTGATTATGATCTTGTAACTGACGAGGAGCATCACCGATAAACAGAAAATTCGTTTCATGCTTTGTTTATATCCGCTTCAATAAGTAGCAAACTTAACCGCTTTCGGCCAATCAGCCTGTTTTCAATTGTCAATTATCTTATAAATATCAGATTGCTTCTTCCTCCTCAGGGGGGTGCAATGTCACAGCAAGGTCATTGGTTTTCACAAAATTGCACCAATCACAATCAGGCTTTCCGCAACCGGTTTTAAATTCCCGGTTCTGTATTTTCTGCCAGGTGGTAACGATCTGCTGCGTTACCGTTGTAATATCGGTGTCGGTTATTTCCACCAGTTCGGTTTTATATTCGTCATTTACCGGTTCAATAAAATCAAATTCGGTACTTACCACTTTCCAATCGTTCGTTTTATCCTTATCCAACAAAATTTTATAAAAAACAGCCTGTCGCCAGTAATCGCCGCCATTGGGCTCTTTGTCGTTGGGTCGTACCAGCTTCTTTCTGGCATTTTCGTATTTACCGGTTTTATAGTCCACTACATTTACCAGTTTGCCATTAAATTCCAACTTGTCGAGTTTGCCGTTTAGGGGCACATCGTGAACCGTTACATTCCTTACGGGTTTTTCCACCACGATGATCTTATTCCATTTGTCGATGTAATAATCGTAATATGCGGGCAATATTTTTTCACCATAAGCTGTTTTCAACCTGAAAGCTTCGGGAGTGAAGGCTTCGCGGTTATTTTTCATATACCAGTTAAAATCAGCCAGCAGGTCTTCTTTGGGAGGAAAAATATTCCCCCTTTCTTTCATCTTTATAAAAAGCCGCTCTATAGACCAGTGAATGGCGCTACCAAAGGCCATGCTTTCATTTTTTGCCGCAGGCACACGAACAAGGTTTTGGTAATAAAATTTTAAAGGACAGCTCAGGTAATTATTGAGATGAGTAACACTTAGAGAGTATCGCTTCAATATCTCGTCTATATAGGCGGCTTCTACCAGTTCAATTTCCGGTTTTGCTTTTTCTTTAAAGCGTTGCTGCAAATAGTCTGCCAGCAAAATATCCGGTACTGCGTTGTTGATAAGTTGCAAAGCGTCGTTTTCAAGCAACTCTGTGATAAAAGAGCTTCGGGTTTGCTCCTTGTCTTTTTCGTCTTTTACGGCGTAGGATATATGCAGATGTGTTTTGGCGCGGGTGATGGCTACATAAAAAAGGCGCCGGTTTTCTTCCTCAGCCGGTGGAGTAATATTACTACTTACCAGGTTATCCGGCAGTTTGTAAGAACGGTTGTTCCCCCTGCTGTTGTCGTCCCATGTTTTTTGTGTACAGCCGATCACAAATACATGCGCATACTCCGATCCCTTGGCGCCATGAGCGGTTACCATATTCACGCCTTCATCGCCGGCGCTTATTTTGTACAATGGTATCGGAAGGCGGTTAGCCTTCATCATTTCAATGTTATTTAACCATTCCTCTAAAGTGATATCGGGGTTACGATGGCTTTCTTCTTTCAAATGATCAAACAAGGCATTCAATACCTGCAGCAGCCAGGGCTTTTCGGCGCTTTGCATGACATAGGAAAGTACCCCAGCCTTTTGAATAACCTGCTCCAGCAACTGCTGCACCGTACTGTTTTGCGAAGCTTTCAATAAAGTTTCGAGTGTAGCGCTGATATCCCTGACGGATGGCCCTTCAGGCTGGCTAAACAGGTCGGCTTTAGGAGAGGCTGCTTCAGCTATCATGCGTCGTAACGAAAAGACATCTTCCTTGCTCAGCTTATTTCTGGAATTTACAGCCATTGTCAGTTTTGCAATCTCAAGCGGAGGCACTTTGAAGAATTGGCAGTGCAGAAGCAAAAACAGGATATCATCGCCACTATAAGGAATATATTTTTCTCTTTTTATCCATTGTAAAATCAGCAGCAGATTTTGAACCAACGGCAGGTCCAGTATATTTATTTTTCGCTTCGCGTTTACCGGTATACCTTTTCCTTCAAGCATGGAACTGATGGCTTCTACCTGGGCGTGGTTACGATAGATCACCGCTATCTCTTTACCGCTTACACCCTGCTGCAGGAGCTTTTCTATCTGTATGGTGACACCGATCGCTTCCTGCCCGGTGTTGGTGTATTCAACAATAACAGGTTCAACGGCAATATCTTTTATAGCAGGATTGGACGCGATCAACGGCTTGTTGTTTTCTGCTTTAACCACCCGGCCTGAATTATGTGTGATAAGGCTAAATGCCGCATTTAGTATAGGAGTGGCAGACCGGTAATTATTGATAAGGTCTATTGTAGTTAAGTTACCTGCATATTTTTTTTCAAATGCTTTAATATTTTCAACATTTGCATCCTGGAACGAAAAAATACTTTGATCCGCATCACCCACTACAAAGAGGTTGGGAATATCCCAATAGCCGGTGAGGTACTGTAGCAACAGGTTCTGCGAACGGCTGGTATCCTGGAACTCATCTACCAGGAAATACAAAAAACGCTCCTGATAATCGAGTAAAAGATTGTTGTTTTTCTCAAAAGCGTTCAGCACCCACAATATCATATCATCAAAGTTATACCTGCCGGCGGCAGCCATCATGGCATTGTACTGTGGATATAGATTTGCCGCGGCACGCAGGATTTCCATTTTTTCTGTTTCATCGGCAATAGCCGCTTCTTTTGGAGCTCCCGCTTCAAAGCCTTTATACTTTCTCTTGTACCTGAACTCATCCCTGTTTTTCAGGTCAGCTACATAAGCGCCAATTCTTTCATTTAGATATTCCGGAGTCCATGCTTCTTTCTTCATCAGGCTGAATAGTGTTTTCAGCCTGTCTTTTTCATAATATATATCTCCGCGGAAACGCTTCAGTTTGTTATCTGCGGGAATAGCGTCTATTAACTGATAAAACAGGTCAATTTCTTCAAGATCACCGATGGGCGAAAGATTGAGCTTACCGAAATACGTGAGGTTGTCCTGTATCACCTCGTTACAAAAGGAATGAAAAGTATGTATACGAACACCATACGCTGCACTACCTATGATACGCAGCAACCGGTTCCGCATTTCTACTGCACCGTTATCGGTATAGGTAAGGCAGAGTATGCTATTGGGATGGGTATCTGTCTGCTTTAAAATATTACCTATCCGCAACGAAAGGATCTGCGTTTTACCGGTGCCGGGACCGGCGTTTACCATCACAGGACCTTCAATGGTGTCAACCGCGAGTTTTTGTTCTGTATTAAGTTTATTGTATTCTTCCTCAAACCTGTCCGGTGATTTTTCTTTAGAACTTCCCATACTATTGGCTAATGTACGGTATTTGCACAGGCGATAAGGGACTTTTTTGAAGCTACTCAATGGCGATACCTCTCAGGCAGTTTTTTTGGACATACCTTATGATAAATGATAATTTTTTAATTTATTAAAAATAAAATTACTATACATTTGCTATTAATTAAATGTTTTAACTTATTGAAGTTCAAACAACAAAACCTACCAGTTTGTAGTATTGTTAGATTTATGTTGCTGGTTTACTTTTACGGCACGAAAAAAAAGGAAAGTATAGCCGTTGCTAATTGCAAACACCTATTTAGACACGCACAAGGTAATTCAATATACTTTAACTTTTTATTGGACGGGTTGACACAAATAGGAAAGGGCTGTCTCAAAAAGGATTTTGGGTCAGCCTTTTTCGATTTTCCCGGTTCCGGATGTATATCAGGGCTTCAAATTCAGCAGGAAAATCTGGTAGAAACCATCTGTTTTTCGGTTGTAAGCCACCATATTACCGGCATTGGACCAAACTACAGCGCCTTGCGGCCGGGCATCATCGCTGGTCCTGACAGTCAGTCGCCGGGACGTTCCGGTTTTAATATCTGTTATGAATACGCTATTGTCTGCCACATATGACACGTAAATGTCATCCGGGCTGATATTGATCGATCCTTCTACCGAAAATTTGTTGAACGTTATCTGTTTCGGCGCTCCCCCGTTTGGCGAAACCCCAAACACCTGTACAATTCCGTCCTGGTCCCTGTTAAGAAAAAGAATAAGACTCCCGTCTGAAAGTGATTTCAGCCAGTGCCTGGGACCCTGTAAACCTCCCGTATGGGTAAGCCGACGCTGCCGGCATCCCCCGGGCGGATTCGGCCGGCTATTGATGGTTCCTTCCAGCGGTTTACCCGGCTCGGTTTGGGTCACATCGTCCGGAATGTCGGTAATAAATATTTCTGTGATGGGTTCATTGTTCTGGTTCCTGACATTGCCCTGGAAGGCAACGGCCCTGTTCTGCCATGTTCCGTCGGTTTTCCGGTAGCCTTTTTTTCCCACCCAGCCTTCATCAAACGCTTTGTCTATTTCATCAGAGCCCGGATGTGGGTTTTCTGTTACGGCAGCTACCGTTACAGAGAACTTTTCTCCACTATTGTTTTCAAGGGAATTGTCCGGGGGCACAATTACTTTTCCGGGTGTCATTACAGCAATTGTTCGGAGGTCCCGGTGGGTAGTGCCGGTTTTGCTCAATTGTTCTACTACATAGTCGTTGTAGGTAAAACAGACCCATTCGCCGTCTCCGCTCCAGGAGTAAGCATGTGTGCCTCCCCGTAAGGCTCCGACGGTAAAAGGGGGAGTAACATCCCGGGCGTCCATAAAGATCGGTTCCAATGGGTTATCGATATCTATCGCCACAGCGGTCCGGCGGGTCATTCCATAAGGATTTTTTTCATCTGCATTGCGAATGCCATGTATAAATAACACCCTGTTGCTGACCGGGGAAAAGGTAGCTGCACCAACTCCCGGTCCATAGCTTGTTTGATTTTGTGTCCGGTATAGCAGTTTTGTTTCCCTTCCCGCCACGCTCACCATTTCTATGGTTCCGGTAACCCCGATGCCACCATCATCATTGCGGGTATCATACACAATCCATTTATCATCGGGTGAAAAAGCCTGTGTCGAGTTCAGAAAATGCCCATAAGCTCCATCGGTAAGCTGAATCTCCTTTAATTGTTTCTTTTCAGCCGAACAAGAATCTGTAGTCATAATAATCAGTAATATTAAAAATATGGCACAGCCTTTCATAACATGAATTAGGAGCATATTTTGCTGCAATTATACTCGATGAAGCGAAAGTTGCGAATAATTTGGATGATAACCAAACTAATGCGGGGCGGGTTTCCGCTTTGAATTTGTTGCAAATACACCCTGTAAATTTACAATTCACGCCTGCAGGCTTTTGGGGACTTCTGTTAGATTTGTACCGAATACTTGGTGACAAACTTCACATTGCTGTTCCTGTCAGAACAGATCATTCTCGACCAGGTCATCATCATAATCTTTCATTTGCCGCAGCAACAGTTCTTTAAGCGCTTTCACTTTCCCGGCATACCGTTTATTTTCTGACAGATCCCTGCGTTCATGCGGATCTTTGTTCAGGTCAAACAACTCTATACGCGTCTCTCCGTTTACCTTATACACGATCAGTTTCCAATTGTCATCGGTTCTTACGCCACGTTGAAAATTGCGATACAGGTAGTACACCGCGCTGCGCAATTTTTGTTGCCGGCCGCTGATCACAGGCTCCAGGTTTTCACTTACTACAGAGGTTGCTTTTTGTACGCCGGCATAAGCTAATACTGTTGGGGTAATATCAGGGAGATATACCAGCGCATCTGAGCGTTTGCCGGCTGGTACGGACGGACCGCAAAAGATAAGCGGCACACGGACGCTGTTGTCGTAAAGATTTTGTTTTCCCAGCAATCCGTGGTTGCCCACCGATAAGCCATTATCACCGGCAAAAACGATGAGTGTGTTATCATAAATATTTTTTTCCTTTAACGCGGCTATGATCTGTCCAACACGGCTATCCATTTCCGTGATCATGGCATAATACCTGGCTACTTCTTCTTTAATGGACTTTTGCTCACGTGGATAGGGTAGTAACAGCTCATCCCGGATATTCAGTTCCCCGTTATCAAATTTAGGGTTGGGTAGATAGGCAGGAGGTAGAGAAATCTTCCGGGCATCATACATTGCCATAAACTCCGTGGGAGGGGTGCGTGGATCGTGAGGAGAAGTAAAAGGTATATACAAAAAGAATGGCTGTTGATCATGGTTATACCGGCGGATAAAATCTACCGCGGCTTCGGTATAATAAACGCTTGAGAACCGGTTCCCTGTCCAGGCACTGCTTTCGGGGTATGTGCCGGTACTGTCGTAGTGAAAAAGTTTTGGACTAAAATGCCCGCCGGTAGCAGGAGTATGCATCCCGCCGAAAAAAATGTTTTCACCATTACAGAAGGAGCGGTTAAAAGATTTTTTGTCGCTGTGCCATTTGCCGGTTTCAAAAGTAATATATCCATCCTGGCGTAGCATTTCCGGTAAAGTAGGCGTTGACTCAGGAATAACATACCCGTCGTTTGTCAGGTGGTTGGCATAGGTTCCGGTCAGCGCCATCGCCCGGCTTGGCGAACAGATAGCGCCCTGCCGCCCACCCATGATATGCGCCCTGGTAAAAGTTGTTCCATGGTGTACAAGATAATCCAGGTTGGGGGTGTGAATTTTCCTGTTACCAAGTGCGTGGATGGTATTATGGGACTGGTCATCCGAAAGTATGAATACTATATTCAGCCGCTTTTGCTGGGCTATGCTGTAAAGGCCGGTTAAAAGCAAAATGAAACACAGTCCTGCTTTTTTACTCATTTCAGTTTTTTTAAACTATGGCATCCCTTTTTCCGGTTGCAATATACGTGAAGATTACGCTAACGGTAAATAACCGCTGTTTTTCAGTTTTTGAACCTCCTCTGGTATTGCTTTACTCCTGCTTTTAAACATTGTTTTAACAGAAATAACTCAAGCTGGTAGAGTTTTGGATATACTAAACGGGAAACCTATTGTTCACTATAAATGTTTTGTTATGAAATTAAATCTCAAAAAAACGATCATGATGGGTGGTATGCTGTTTTTCCTGATGGCTTCTGTCAGCGCCTTTGCACAGGACCGGGATAAAGCGCAGAAAAAAACACCTGAGGAAAAGGCAAGGATGATGACTGAAAAAATGAAAGACAAACTTTCACTTACTGACGAACAATACTCAAAGGTGGAGGCGGCCAACCTGGATTTTGTTACCAAAAAATTTGCACTGAAACAGGAAGGAGATAAAACGGGCGCCGACGATAAGATAAAGTCACTACAGGATGAATACAACAGCTCTATGAGAGAAATCCTGAACGAAGAACAGTACAGGAAATTTACAGAGATGGATAGTAAAATGAAGGATAAGAGCAAGCAAAAATCCTAGTGGTTTAAATTTAAAATATTGTAGAATATGCCACGAATGCACGAATATTTATTCGTGCATTCGTGGCATATGTAAAACTATAATACTACGTTTAACTTAGCTAACTTAACACTAGTGTGTATGTTTTAAAAGCTCCGGGTCTTAAAGGTGATGTAGCATAGAACACCCGACTAACAGATCCGGAGTTTTTATCAAAAGCTTCCCTCAATCACTTCGTTATTATTATTTCCTCCCGGGTTCATTCCCTTTATTGAATTGTCGATGCGCAGGCGCAGGCTGTTGTTCTCAAACGTACAAACAAAGGTTTCCGTATGAGGGCTTTCGATATATCGAATGGTCAGTAATAGTGTGTTATCATCTTTCCAGGTATAGGCAGTTGCTACCTTAAACCCTGGTGTTCCCGCAGAAGGAGGCGTTGTATTGGTTAGGGAAGGGCCTAGCTTACGGATCGTTCCGTATTCCCATTTCCCTTTTTTGAGGGTCAGTTCGTCCTGGAACTCACCGGTTTCGATCGTTACGGTAGCTCCTTTCTCTTTAAAGTTGAACCGGATATTTTTTAAACCTGCAGCGTTGGTTTTTAATGCAAAATTTTTACCCGAAACAGCAGAAGCTATAGTCGGGTCCGGCACTCCAGCGGGAATTTTCAGTATCTGGTTCTTCACTGCCTTTGTCAGGTTCTTTTGTGTCTTTTTATCAATGCCGGGTTGATGCCGGCTCAGTGCAGGCAGTAAATGTTCCCATACCAGGTTCATTATATCCTGCATGTTAGAGGTTTCGCTGGTGATGGCCATTACCGCGTTTTGCTCCGGCATTACTATGATATATTGCCCGAAAGCGCCATCAGCGCGGTATGCATTGTTTCTGCTGCGCCAGAACTGGTAGCAGTATCCCTGGGCCCAGTCGCTTGTAGCTTTGGCATATACTGCGGTATCGGGAGCGTTTTTAATTTTAAAGCTGGTAGCTTCCTCCACCCAGTCCGCAGGCAACACCTGTTTGCCATTCCACAGTCCTTTCTGCAGGTACAGTTGTCCAAACTTTGCCATGTCCGATGTTTTCAGGCGCAATCCCCATCCACCTGAATTGATCTCTTCAGGATTCAATTCCCAGTCAATATGGTAAATTTCAAGGGGATCAAACAACCGGTTTTTCAGGTAGTCTGCCAGCTTTTCCCCGGTCACTTTCTGGATAATAGCTGAAAGCATAAAGGTAGCGGCGGAATTATAGAGGAACCGGGTACCGGGTGTGTCCACCATCGGAAGTCCCAGGAAATAATTTACCCAGTTTGTTTGTTGCAGCATAGATCGCGTAGGGTCGGGTGATTGACCGGCTGACATGGTGATCAGATCTTTTATGGTTAAACTCTCCAGGAGAGCACTTCTGTCGCCCGGTAGTTCTGAAGGAAAAAATGAAACCACTTTGTCAGAAACTTTTATCCTCCCTTCTGCCACCGCCAACCCGATGGCTGTTGAGGTAAAACTTTTACTCACCGAATACATGGTGTGTTTCAGTTCCGGCGCATATGGCTTCCACCAGCTTTCGGCAATGATATGCCCGTTTTTTGCCAGTATGAAGCTGTGAAACTCATTAGAACTTTTGTTGGCAGCGTCTATAAAGCTGCTTATAGCAGCAGATGGTACACCCTGCGCTTCGGGTTTACTCCGGAGTAACTGGGCGTTTACTGAAAGCTGACCGGTAATAACCAGCAATAACAAACTGATAATTCGGAATTGTGTACGCATACGAGGGGGATTCTTGCTTAAAGCTAAATTGTTTATTCAAAATTTGATATACTTTTTACCCGAACCGTTTGAAACCGGGTGCGGTATACACATATTTTGCCGGCAAAAAAACGGCAGGTGAACTCCCCATAGCCGTCAATTTAAGCCCGGAGGGCTTGAATTTGAATAGCCCCCAACAAAGTTGGGGGACAAAAGGTCGATGTTTTTGTTGAACCCCGTAGGGGTTCAATGTAAAATTGCACAAATATACCACCGGTTATACCGATGGCTATTCAAATTAAACCCCATTCGGGGTGTTTGAAGCGCTTAGGTTCCTTAAATTGACGGCTATGGTGAACTCCCGGGCGGTGCTAAAATCAGTAATCTTCATAACCGCCGTAGTGGTTACTATCTCCACTTCAGGGTATTGATAAGATATTGCATATCCTGCTCGAGGAATTTGTACACAATGCCAAGAGAATCTTCATTAGGAGTGGAGTTGAAATATAATGCCCCGCGCAGAAAGTGCTTTACCGAGTCCGTTACATAAAACTGTTTGCCCGTTGCCGCATTACCCCCTACGTTAAAGAATACGCCCTCCACACCCGAAGGGGTTTTAAAAACGGAGTCCTCTATGGAGGAAGCCCTGGCCGTATGCTTATAGGTTATTTTATAAGCTTCTTCTCTTAAATTTTCAAAAGTGTTGGTAGCAAATGAGTCCCTGTACCCGTCTTCGGTCTTTACCTTATACCCCGATGTTCCGCCCACCGTTTTGTAGCTCAGGTAGATTTTAGCATCGAAACCCGGGAAGTCTACATTGATCCAGTATGGGTTGTCCGGGTTATCGTCAAAGAAGGAACTGTCGCGGGCAATACTACCATATACCGGGTAATCGAAGCTATAGGGGTAACCCGGCTGGTTAAATGACTGGTAGGCATGCTGCGGAAAATCAATAGCAAAATACCCTTTAGGTCTGGGTGTATAATTGCTGTTGCAGGCTGTAAAAACGAGTGACAATATATATAAACCGACAAATAATCTTTTCATCCCTGGCTTTTTCTGCAGCTACGCCAGTTCCGGCGGTGGCTTTACGGTGATTTTTACTTTTTTAATCCTGTTTTTATCAATTTCCAGCACAGTGAACGTAAAATCGCCAATGGATATTTCCTGATTTTCTTTCGGTATCTCCCCGGCCAGTTCCAGCACCAGTCCGGCGATTGATTCACTTTCTCCCCGTACCTGGTCAAAGGTATCCGGCGGCAGGCCCATGGCCTTACAGGCATCGGTTATGATGATCCGTCCTTCAAACACATAAGTACGATCGTCCAGTTTCCTGTTCACGCTTTCTTCATCATCAAACTCGTCGCGTATATCCCCCACTATTTCCTCCATAATATCCTCCATGGTAACAATACCTTCCGTGCCGCCAAACTCATCTACCACTACGGCAAAGTGAATGCTTTTTCGCTGGAGTTCCCGCAAGAGATCTTTGATCAGGTTCTGTTCGGGAACAAAGAACGGTGGTCGCACAAGGGTGTGCCAGTCAAACTCATTGCCTTGTTCCAGGTAGGGCAATACATCCTTACTATGGATGATGCCTACGATATCATCCAGGCTGCCTTTATATACCGGCAGGCGGGAGTATTGCAGGTCCTGGATTTTTTTTACAAGGTCCGGGAACCGGGTATCATAGCTTATCGCGCTTACATCCAGCCGGGTACGCATGATCTGCTTGACCGTAACGTGCCCGAAGCGGATAATACCACGGAGTATATTTTTTTCCTCCTCGGTAGCATCGGCGCTGGTATTCATTTCTATCGCCTGGTCTATATCTTCCGCCTTGTACACATGGTGCTGTTTGATGCCCCCGAAACTTCGCTCAATGCCATCGGTAAACTTTACTACAGACCGGCTGATGCTTCCAAAGAAGGCGTCCAGTACTTCTGCCAGCAGCGAGGCGCTGTAAGCGGCCCGAATATTATTTTGCGTAGCCCACATTTTGGGGAGCATTTCGCTGAACAATACCAGGAGGAACATCAACAGGAGCAGTTTAATGATAAATACGGTAACCTGGCTGCCGGCATCGCTTAAAAACTCGTCCAGCAATACATTGCCTACTATAATAGCGCCGATATTGATGAACACATTGGATATCTGCAAACTGGTCAAAAGCCTGCGGGGCTGATCCAGCAGGGTAATAATTCTTCTTGCGGAAGGATGCTGCTTGGTTTTGAGCATATTGATATCCCTGTAGCTGAGCGAAAAAAAAGCGATTTTAGCGCTGGAAACAAAAAAAGAAATGATCAGCAGCAACAACAGCAATACCCCTAGTATGGTGACTACCTGGGCATTTGCAGCTAGAATATAAGGTTTTATATATAGGAAATGAAAGTATGCCGGTGGATGATCCAAGTTCGCCAGTTTAAATGAATAATGCAGCTATAATCAGCAGGGCGGGTGGATTACCCGCCAGTTTGTTATAAAACAGTTTTGGAGATAAAAATAGTATTAAAATGCGAGATTTTCCGGAGAGTCCCCAATAGGAGGAACATCGCTGCCAAACCCTTCGCTTTCCGATCCTCCGCTTCCTCCGTCCGTCCTGCGATCCAGCATGATCAGGTTATCGCCCACCACTTCCGTCGCAAATTTGCGGTTTCCCTCCTTATCTTCCCAACTGCGGGTGCGTAATCTCCCTTCTATATACACCAGGCTTCCTTTGTGCAGGTATTTTTGAGCCAGTTCAGCAAGTCCCCGCCAGAGTACTACAGTATGCCATTCCGTTTGGCTGACAAGTTTCCCGGTTCTGTCTTTAAAGGTTTCTGTAGTTGCCAGCGGAAATTTTGCCACCGCTATATTTCCTTCAAGAAATTGAATGTCAGGGTCCTTTCCCAAATTGCCAATTAACATAACTCTGTTTACTCCCCGCATAAAATTGATTTTAAGTTCTGCCAATGGTATGTATCCCGTTATCAACTTAAATTTACATTTTTTTCCTTCAAATATGTTAGGATTAATTTGGGGAAGGCAAAACGGTCCAGGTCCTTCCATTTCACTTTTTCAAAGGCATCACCCGGTACAAACCCATAAGGGATTTCTATTTCAATAAATTGGCCGTGGATGGTCTGGTGGGTGAGTTGCTGCTTATATTCTTCTGAAACAGAGGAGACTGTACCATTTTTAAAATAAATTTCACAAACCGGCGACCTCATTAATTTTTCCAGGGGCAATTTTTTCGGCTGTTCTGTTAATACAAATTCATACAAATGCTGCCAGATATCCTTTCCTGTTCTCTGGCGGATGTAAACAGTGTCTTTGTGGCGTAATACGAGGTAGTAAAACCAGCGTTGACTCCTTTTGATTTTCTTCTCCTTGACCGGCAATATGGCAACCTTACTTTCAGAGAAAGCGATACATTTTTTCCGAAGCGGGCAATTGTTGCATAAAGGGTTCTGGGGTTTGCATACCACCGCGCCAAAATCCATCAGTGCCTGGTTATAAATGCCGGCCCGCCCGGCGGGCAACAGTTCCTGAGCCAATGCTGCATACAGGGCTTTGCCTTTGGCGGAGTCAACAGGTGTTTCAATGCCAAAAAACCTGGATAATACCCTCTGCACATTACCATCTACTACCGCATATGACTGATTGTATGCAAACGAAACGATGGCTGCCGCTGTATAGGCCCCCACACCTTTGAGCGCCAGCACATCCGCATGGCTGGTGGGAAACATATCCTTATAATGGGTATGGATGAATTGTGCCGTTGCTATCAGGTTGCGGCACCTGGAATAATAACCCAGTCCTTCCCAGAGTTTAAATACTTTTTCGGGCGGACTTTTGGCAAGCTGGTCGATGGTCGGGAAATTTTCAATAAATTTCAGGTAATAGCTCCATCCCTGCTCTACACGGGTCTGCTGCAGGATAATTTCGCTCAACCATATTTTATAGGGGTCTTTTTCTCCTTTCCAGGGCATTTTCCGGGTATTTTCCCCCTCGTTCCACGCCATTATTTTCCGGGTAAAATAGGACTTCATTGTTGGTAATAAATTGTTACTCAATTATATGAAAACAATTTTATTTATATAATCATACAATTTTTAAAATCAATCGGCGTTCATAGGTTATCAGTAGACGAAAGCGCAATAAATTGGTTCTCTTTCATCTATAAATGGAACGAAAAAAAATTTTTGTCAAAATGTTTTGCACAGAACCTAAGATTTTTGTTATTTTATCATTGAATTTCATTTACTTATAAATACAATACCATGCGAAAAGCTGATCTCATTAACAATATATCTGAAAAAACAGGTATTCCCAAAGTTGATGTTTTAGTTACACTCGAAACTCTTTTTAAGGAAGTAAAAGAAAATCTTTCAAACGGCGAAAACATTTACATCCGCGGTTTTGGAAGTTTTATTACCAAAAAACGTGCTGCCAAAATAGGACGCAACATTAAGAAAAATACGGCGGTACATATCCCCGAACACTATATTCCGGCATTCAAGCCGGCCAAGGAGTTTGTACAGGAAGTTAAAAAGTTGAAATCTGCCAAACCGGTAGAGGAGAATTTTGATGACTCCGATGATAGCCTGTAACTTCGTGCAAAACTAAAGCATTGAAAAGACAACAGTTAATTGTTGTGGCATCAGGGCTCGTTTTATTACTGAGCCTTTATTTTTTTGGCAGAACCAAGCCCAAATTGGACAAAATGCCGATGCCTGCCGCAACGCAGAATGATCACGAAGATGAGGTGCTGGATATCAATAAGATACTGGAAACAGCCAAATCCCGGTTGTCTCCCGAACAACAGGCCTGGCTGGCAGGTAAAGAAAACTCTATTGTAAGGGGAGACCTGGTTACTCAGAAAATACAGCTTTATGATGAGTTGGCAGGTTTCTGGCGCGATACCGCCCATATTTTTGCCCCTTATGCCTATTATTTGGGAGAAAAGTCCAAGTTGGAAAATTCTGAAAAAAACCTCACCTTTGCAGCCCATTTATATTTAAAACAATTAAAAGGTGTTGAGCAGCATGCGCTGCAGATATGGATGGCAAACCAGGCTGCGGACCTGTTTAAGCAGGCTTTGGAAGTAAATCCGGCTAACGATTCCAGCAGGGTTGGTTTGGGAAGTTGTTACATATTCGGCGCCACCGGCGCTTCCAGCCCGATGGAAGGTATACAAAAGATACTGGAAGTGGCTCGGGAAAAGCCGGACAACCTGTATGCCCAGTTTATGCTGGGATATGGTGGGATTATGACGGGGCAATTTGATAAAGCTATCGAAAGACTTCTTACGGTAACTGAAGCAGACCCCGGAAACTCCGAAGCCGTGTTTTTACTGGCAGAAGCGTATGAACGGAATGGCGACAACGCAAAAGCTGCCGAATGGTATGAGAACGGGAAACGGTTTGTGCTGAACCCGGAATTGCTGGATGAAATTGACAAGAGAATTAAAGCATTAAAATAATTATTTACTAAAAAATCTATTTGGTGTATGCCTTGTGGTAAAAAAAGAAAACGTCATAAAATAGCTACGCATAAGCGCAAGAAAAGGCTTAGAAAGAACCGTCACAAGAAAAAAAGTAAATAAGACTGCTGCTTAATTCTCCTTTGAAGCTGTAGGCTTTGGTTTGCCACATAAATACTCTCAGAAACATTTACCTGAATTATTTATATATGCGGCAACCGCGAGTGAAGATCGTTGGTTCAATAGATATTTGAAAATAGAAGATCGTATAACCTTCCGTCTCTTTCCTCTTCAGCTTCCTTCGTGTATTTACAAATTGATGGTTCATTAAAAGGCTGTTGGCTTGAACAAAGAGTTAATTATCAATGCAGTTCCCGTGGGAGTGGAGATCGCCCTGCTGGAGGATAAAAAACTGGTTGAGCTGCACTACGAAAAAGCAGATGCCAGTTTTGCCGTGGGTGATTTATACCTGGGGAAGGTTAAGAAACTGATCCCCGGGCTGAATGCTGCATTTGTGGATGTGGGGTTTGAAAAAGATGCCTTTCTACACTATACGGACCTGAGCCCCTATGCCCGTTCGCTGCTGAAGTTTACCCAAAGGGCTATGAATGAGGGCGAATTTGACTTTGCTACCTTCCAGACTGAGCCGGAAATTATTAAAACAGGGAAAATAAACGAGGTGCTGGGCCAAAAACCCAATATCCTGGTTCAGATACTGAAGGAACCTATTGCCGCAAAAGGCCCCCGGTTGAGCTGCGAAATTTCGCTGCCCGGAAGATTTGTAGTGGTTACCCCGTTTAACGATATCATAGCGGTTTCCCGTAAAATACATTCCTCCGAAGAAAGGAAACGCCTCCATAAAATAGTGGAATCCATCAAGCCCAAAAATTTTGGAGTGATCGTACGCACGGCCGCGGAAGGCAAGAACACGGCGGAACTGCATGAAGACCTGCTGATGCTGGTGGAGAGCTGGAAAAACCTGCAGCACAACCTGAAAGGCGCTACCGCCCCCAGCAAAATACTGAGTGAGCAAACCAAAACCACCAGTATGCTTCGCGACCTGCTGAACGAAGATTTTAACCGCATCGTGGTGAATGACAGGAATATTTACAACGATACGCGCAGTTATATCCAGAAGATAGCTCCGGAAAAAAAGGAGATCGTTAGTTTTTATAATAATGGTACTCCTGTATTTGACCAGTATGGCATCACCAAGCAGGTGAAAGCTTCTTTTGGTAAAACAGTGAACCTGCCGAGCGGCGCTTACCTGATCATTGAGCATACGGAAGCCCTGCATGTGATAGACGTAAACAGCGGGTATAAAAGTGTAAGCAACAACCAGGAGATGAATGCCCTGGAAACCAACCTGGAGGCGGCATCAGAAATAGCCCGCCAGTTGCGGCTTCGCGACCTGGGCGGTATTATAGTCGTGGACTTTATCGATATGAAATTGCCGGACAACAAGCGGAAGCTGATTGAGGCAATGGAAGAGTTTATGAAAGCGGACCGCGCCAAACACGCCGTACTGCCTATCTCCAAGTTCGGACTGATGCAGGTAACACGCCAGCGCATGAAGCCCGAGGTAAATATCAATACCCAGGAAGTTTGTCCTACCTGTAATGGCACGGGCAAGATATCTTCTACCCTGGTGCTGGAAGATGAAATAGAGAAAAACCTCAGTTACCTGGTGATGCAGAAGCACAAGGGGCTGACCATTGTGGTGCACCCTATTGTGTACGCGTATCTTACCAAAGGGTTTATTTCTATCCGCCGCAGGTGGAGCTGGAAGTATAAACAAACCATCAAACTGAAAGCGGATAATAACTACTACCTCACCGAGTTCCACTTTTTTGACAGTAACGATGAGGAAATAAAGCTATAGCTTCAGGTCAACCTGAAATACCGCTCTGCTGATATCCCGGCTGCAAAAGGTTGCGTGCGGATATGCAACCGGGCGGACGAGAAGCCGTTCTTCTTTTTTCACGCAAAGCCGCTATGAAGCGCTAAGCGTACAGCAGCTCCCCTTTTAGAACCGTTTCTCTCTTTGTGATCTTTCGCGCCGCCCTTTGCGATCTTGGCGTGCTATATTTAAACGCTCTTCCTTTTTGTCATACGGCAACCGTAACATCCCTCTTCTACGTCATTTCGACGACCGTAACGTAGTGAAGGGAGGAGAAATCCCTACACTAGTCAGGAGATTCCTCACTCCACTACCTGCCGGCTGGTAGGCAGGGGCAGGCTCCGCAAATATCGCTATTGAGTCCTTCCACGGCATCCAGCAACGGGATCATCTTTCTCACGCAAAGCCGCTATGAAGTGCTAAGCGTACAAGCAGTTCCCCTTTTAGAACCGTTTCTCTCTTTGTGATCTTTCGCGCCGCCCTTTGCGATTTTTGCGTGCCATATGTATGCAAGATCAGTTCTTCTGTCACGGCTTAATGATGGAGACCACTAATGGTTTACTCAGAATTACGTACAAAAAAAATCGGAATACGATGAAGTGAAGGAGATTCCTCTTCTGAACGTTCGGAACCGCTAGGCTCAGGGATGACGACAAAAAAAGGACTGGCGGCCAACTCCTGTCATCATTTACAACTACAACGTCCGCCCGTAAAAAACTACGATCGCCAGGAGAAAAGGCGTGGCAGTTGCCAGGCGGACAACCCATCTATTTCTTCTCATAGCAATAAGCAATTAGTGTTTACTCTGGAATACCAGTATCTGCTTCAGTACCTCATTTTCAATCTCCCTGTGCAAACGGTCGCTGCTGCTTTTGGCTATCAGTTCTATTTTAAACCGTACAAAGTCCTTGCCTATTTCTTCTACCCGCAGTTTCAGTTCATGCTCCATATCCAGCTCCGGATGGGTACGAAAAAGCTCCCGTAATTCGGTTCCAAGCTCTTCCGAACGGGTGGCAACCTGAAGGGGCAGTTCAAATTTTACATAAAAAAATTTGGAGCGATGTACTGAAAGGTTGGTTACAGGTTGGATGAAGAAAAGGTTGCTGGGGATAAGAACAATATCATCTTCCTCGTTCTTTAATACTATATTGGACAGGGTAATATCTTCTACTCTCCCCTTGTTATCACCAACTTTTATCCGGTCGCCAACAGATAGTTGATTGGAAAACATAATAAGCAAACCGCTGATCATATTGGTAATATACTCCCTGAAGATAACGGCAATGGCCATCGCCACGATAGTAAGGCTTGTGAGAAACTCCTTGGGGTTTATTCCCAGCGCGATCATGATAGCAATACCAAAGATCATGGCGTTCAAAACAGCGGTCAGCCGGTTGATCCCCAATACAAAATTACCCCGCACAAAATTTTTCTTGTGGCGGGCATTATAAAAGGCAATAATAATAAACCTGGTAATTGATACGAAGATGCTGGGGAGCAAAAAGGTCCAGGCGCCCGTTATCAACTGCAATGGCCATTTTCTTTCCGCCAGTTCATTCACGTTCAGCACCAAAAAGAATAAGGCAATTGCCAGGGCCAACTTCAGGAAGAAATAAAATGGAACGTTGCTTTTTTTGCTGACACTGTTGTTACTCATAAAATAATTAATTCGAACCGTTGCGCTCCAGTCGCGGGCTCAAAATTACCCTCAAATAAATTAAAAATGACTATTTGGATTTTTCTTTATGTTTTTTCGGTTCTTATTGGCTGCGATCCGTGTAATACGGGCTTTCCTGCACACAGGGCAGGGTCAAGTCAGGCAGATATACTACCTTTAATCAAAACTAAATAATTATGGCTATAAGCGTTGGAACAAAAGCTCCTGATTTTACCCTGTATAATACGGGAAAAAAAGAAGTATCACTGAAAGACTTTGTGGGCAAAACACTGGTGATCAACTTTTTTCCGGCAGCATTTACAGGTGTTTGTGCAGAGCAACTATGCAGCAACCGCGATGAACTCAGCTTTTATAACGATATTGGCGCCGCCGTAGTGGCAGTGTCTGTAGATATGCCTTTTTCGCTGGCCGAGTTCAAAGCACAGCAAAAGATCAACTTCGACCTGTTGTCGGATTTTAACAAAGACATGATAAAAGCATATGACTTTTATCTCCCTGAGTTTGTTCTGGGTTACCGCGGCGTTTCAAAAAGAGGAGTGGTAGTAGTTGATAAAAACGGCACTGTTGCGTATTCAGAAGAAACGGAAAACCCCGGTGTGCAGGTGAACTTTCCGGCATTGAAAGCGGCCCTCAGCAGGTTATAATAGCCCCCGGCTATTTTACGGGAAAACGGCGAGTCGTCAATCACCGTAGTACTCCACAAATATCTGCGGGGTTTCGTATAGTTTGATGCAATGGAGATGCACGGAAGGCGGTAGTTTACCGGATAACTGGTTCCAGATACCGATTGCGAGGTTTTCGGTGGAGCATAATTTCCCCTTCATGAAGGTCACATCTTCATTCAGGTTCAAATGATCCACTTCCTCCAGGACATGGGTATTTATTATACGACTTAATATCTTGGCATCTATCAAAAAACCGGTTTCCGGGTCAGGATTGCCTTTTACGGTAACGAACAGCTCATAGTTGTGCCCATGCCAGTTTTTGTTGGCACATTTTCCAAATATCTCCTCATTTTTTGCAGCGCTCCATTCCGGGTTATACAGCCGGTGCGCCGCGTTAAAATGCTCCACCCTCGTCAGGTACACCATAATGCAACGAATTTTTGCAAAGGTAACACATCGGTAAAAACCGTGAAAACTTATGCTTTCAATTGCCTAAATGCAGAACTTTGCCAAATGAACATTCTTGTTGTAGCCGCCACCGACCCGGAGATTACCCCTTTCAGGCAATACCTTGAGGAAAAAAGATATCATCGGAAAGACTGTATGGTAAATGTGCTGATTGGCGGCGTCGGTCTGATGCATACAACGTATAGTCTTACCCGATATTTATCCGGCCATACACCGGATATTGTGTTGCAGGCCGGGATTGGCGGGAGTTTTCATCCTTATTATCCGCCCGGTACCGTAGTGGCAGTTAAGGAGGAAATAGTGGCGGATATGGGAGTGGAGGAAGAGGGTGTTTTCAAAGATCTGTTCGATTTGAAGCTTCAGAATAACTGCCACCCATATATAAATAAGACCCTGGTGAACCCGCACTATACATGGCTGGATAAAATCAACCTGAATGAGGCACGGGGGATAAGTGTAAACGAGATAACCACCCGCCCGGAAAAAATTCATTGGCTACGGGAAGGATTAGGCGCCGTAGTAGAATCGATGGAGGGAGCCGCCCTGCATTATGTATGTCTGCAGGAACAGGTACCGTTTATTCAATTGCGCGCAATATCTAATTTTGTGGGAGAACGTGACAAGGCGAAATGGAAGATGCAGGAAGCTGTTGCCAATTTAAACGAACAACTGATCCGGTTTGTTCATTCTTTATTATGCTGAAAATTAATTTTTAACGGATGGATTTTACGCTTGGCTTTTCACCCTGTCCTAATGATACTTTTATATTTGACGCACTGGTAAACGGTAAAATAGATTGTGGTAGTCATAATTTTAACGTGGTGCTGGAAGATGTGCAAACCCTTAATCAATGGGCGATAGAAGGCAAACTGGATATCAGCAAGATCAGCTACGGCGTACTTCCCCTGGTGACGCAGCATTATAAAATGCTCCATAGCGGCGGCGCCCTAGGCAGGGGAGTAGGCCCCCTGCTTATTTCAGGCAGTTCGATATTGCCAACCGATCCAGGGTTTGATATCAACGATTATACTGTGGCCATTCCGGGAGAACACACGACTGCGCACATGCTTTTTTCCCAGGCCTTTCCGGAGGCAAGACATAAACGTTTTATGGTGTTTCATGAAATAGAGGATTTTTTGCTGGGCACTGCCAAAGAAGGAAATACACTGGGAGTCATTATTCACGAAAACAGGTTTACCTATGCGCAGAAAGGTTTATTTAAACTGATGGACCTCGGCACCTATTGGGAAGAAGCCACGGGTTTTCCCATACCCCTGGGTGGCATTGCGGTCAAAAAAACGATCAGCCCGGGTATACAGTTTGAGTTGGAACGGCTGATAACTGAAAGTATTCAATATGCATTTAGCAATTACCCTGAGCTACCGGAATATGTTTCGGAACACGCCAGGGAAATGGAACCGGCAGTCATGCGCCGGCATATTGATCTTTATGTAAATGACTATTCGCTCCATTTGGGGCCAAAGGGGGAAAAAGCAGTTGAAAAATTTATCGATATTTTTGAACAGGCTAATCCCTCCATCCGGACGGGCAACAACTTCTTTATTTAATTTAATCAACATTGGGGCAGTTTTTCAGCATCCACCACGAATTTTTCAATTTCCTGGGATATTCTATGAGTTATATAGAGTTCTTCGGAGTACTGACCGGGCTAACGGCCATATGGTTATCGGCGCGGGCCCATATCTGGAGTTGGCCGGTAGGCATTGTAAATGTAACCCTGTCTTTCTTCCTGTATTTCCAGGTTCAGTTATACCCGGACATGTTTTTGCAGGTATTCTTTTTTATAACGAATATACTGGGGTGGTGGCGCTGGTCGCACCCGGAAGAAAATGAAGCCGACAGAAAAAACGAGTTGAAGGTGAGTTTTATGAGCAGGGCTCAATTGATTTTTATTGTGCTTGCGGGGCTTTCCGGCACCTACCTGCTGGGCTCTTTTGCCAGCAGGCTGCATGACTGGCTTCCGCTGATCTTTTCCCAACCCAGTTTCTACCCTTATGTGGATTCGTTTATAATGACCATGAGTATCATTACCACTTTTTATATGATCCAGAAGAAAATAGAAAGCTGGATTATCTGGATACTGGTGGACATGGTAGCTACTTATCTCTACTATGTAAAGGGCATTAAATTCTATAGCCTGGAGTATCTTATTTTCACGGGAATCGCCGCCTATGGGCTTTACCACTGGATAAAGGAATACCGGTCATATCCTGCAGCTTCCCGGAGAAGCAATTGACGTGTACTGCATTGATGATCAGTTATATGGGTTATACGATTTGCCGGGGCATTTGATAACGCCTTAAAATTGAAAACTGAAATAGTTGCCACGGGACGAAAATCTTGTTTGAGTAATTGACTCCGCTAAGTCATGTTGCCGTTTACTGCAAAATTCGGCGGGGAATTCGGGAAAGCTCAAATTGTCAGTTTAATGGCTTACCTTTGTACAGACATTTTGAGTTCTATTGCTCTTGTAAATCTTTTCCTTCCCTTTTTACATCTGCTATTTTTCTCAAATATTTTATTACTGAATTTTACATCATTATGAACATTTATGTATCTAACCTGGGGTTTAGCACCAGGGACGAGGATTTGAGCAGACTTTTTGGAGAATATGGAAATGTATCTTCCGCAAAAGTAATTGTAGATAAGTTTACCAATAAAAGTAAAGGCTTCGGCTTTGTAGAAATGCCGGACAAAACGGCTGCGGAAACAGCGATCAAAGAACTTGACGGCAAAATGATTGACGGACGGTCGGTGAAAGTGACTGAAGCCCGGCCCAGAACGGAAAATCAAAACCGCAGCAATAGCTATTCTAAACGCTGGTAGTAAATATTGAAAGGTTTATAAAAAAGGCCGGTTAGCGTTAACCAGCCTTTTTGTTTACTTACAAAACCACGGTGAAGTCAAAAAAGGGACTTAATAATATCCCTGCCACTTACTATTCTGACAAAAACGAAACTTTAAGTTAACCATGGCAGAAAGCTGGAATAAAAGAGAAAGAGAAAACAAAAAGAGGGAGGCCCGCAAAAAGAAGCAGGAAAAGAAACAGGATCGTAAAGACAGTACCGCAAAGGGAAAAGGCCTGGACGAAATGATGGCTTATCTTGACGAAAACGGCAATCTGACCTCGGTACCCCCGGACGGCTCCAAAAGAAATGAGATCAGGGCGGAAGACATTGAAATAGGCGTCCCCAAGCAAAAAGAGCTTACCGGGGAAGAGTTGAAACGAGAAGGCACTATTACCTACTTCAATAGTGCAAAGGGGTTCGGATTTATTGAAGACAGCCAAAACGGACAAAAAATATTCGTACATCAGTCATCGTCCGATCAGCCATTGCAGGAAGGAGCTACTGTAGTGTTTGAGGTGGAAAGAGGACCGAGGGGCTATACGGCTGTTAATGTTTCAGGCGCCCGGTAATAAATCCAATACCGGGATAATATATGATGAGGGCCTCAAAGTTGTTTTTTGTTTTGCTGCTTTGTAAAGCCGGGCGGAATACTCCTGACTACACCGCTACCACAGTTTATAATAACGGAATTTTACACAATGGCTAAGATCACCTACAACAATAAGAATGCGATTTTTTTTGCATCCCTCAAAAAATCTGTAGATAGTTATTTCGCGCAACGGGGCAAAAAGAAGACCGGAAATATTCATTTGTATTTTAAATCGGTTGTTCTTATTGCGGCAGCCATAGTTCTCTACCTGATGCTTCTTTTTACTCCGCTGCCGGTAATGGTTGGTATACCTGCCAGTATCATATTTGGCTTTGTGCTGGCTTGTATTGGCTTCAACGTAATGCACGATGCCAATCATGGTAGTTATTCCTCCCGAAAATGGGTAAACCACTCCCTCGGCCTTACACTCAACGCATTGGGAGGAAACAGTTTTATATGGAAGCAAAAACACAACATCATACATCATACTTACACGAATATTGACGGAATGGATGATGACATAGCCAAGAGCCCTTTTATACGTATGTGCAGTACGCAACGCTGGGCGCCGGCTCATAAGATACAACACTTATATACTCCGTTGTTATATGCGTTCAGTTCTATGATCTGGGTTTTATACCAGGATTTTGAAAAATATTTCAAAGGTAAAATAGTGAATACCCCGCTTAATAAAATGTCGATTGCCGATCATATTATTTTTTGGATCAGCAAGATACTGTATGTCTTATTCTATATGGCTATTCCGGTGGCGTTACTTGGGTGGAAGCTGGCGCTGCTTTATTTTGTTTGCATGCATATCGGGTTGGGCTTTACCTTATCTATTGTTTTCCAGTTAGCGCATGTGGTTGAAGAAACAGAGTTTACATTTGTAGGAGAGGACGACAAACAAATAGAAAACGAATGGGCGGTACACCAGGTAAGAACGACTTCCAATTTTTCGCCCGGGAGCAAAATTGTTTCCTGGTTTGCCGGCGGGCTTAATTATCAGATAGAACACCACCTTTTTCCCCGTATCAGTCATATTCATTATCCGATGTTGAGTAAACTTGTGCAGGAACAATGTATCGCCTTCCAACTGCCTTACAACAGCATTCCTACATTTATGTCCGCTGTAAATTCCCATTTTCGTTTTATCAAAATGTTGGGAAAAAACGGGAAAGTTTTATGAAAACCTGCACAATCTTTTGCAGACGTTGGAGTTATATTTGTAGAAACCTGGCTTCATGCTGAAAATCTGTTTACTTCTTGGTTTGTTCCTGGTGCGGCCGGACATGTATGCGGCCGGCGACAATTATCTGCAAAGAGTTGCCGCCAAAAAGGAAATTGCCTGGCTAACGGTGGAAGAGGCAATGGAGAAAATGGAGAAAGAAAAAAGACCTATCCTGATTGACCTCTATACTGACTGGTGCGGATGGTGTAAGGTAATGGACAAAGAAACCTATTCCAATGGTAAAGTGATCGCTTACATAGAAGAAAATTTTTACCCGGTAAAGCTGAATGCGGAAACCCGGAAAGTAATTTCGTTTCGCGGACGGGAGTTTAAATACAAGCCGGAGTATAAGGTGAATGAATTTGCCGCGTTGCTGACACAGGGAAACCTGTCCTATCCTTCCACGATCATATTGCCAGCAGATGGTACACCGCCGCAAACAATTCCCGGGTATTTGAAGGTGCCGGATATGGAGCTGGTCCTCCGGTATTTTGGTGACGGACACTACGGAAAAACGGATTTCCAGGCTTATCACAAGTCATTTAAAAATACCTGGAATTAGTGAATTGAACCAACAGCCAACGATTCAAAATAGTTGTTGTGCTAAGATTCACTAACGCTTTGTGTCAGGCGAAGTTTTTTTTCTGCATATTACTCCTGTCTTCGGAATCATTTTCCTCCCGAAAGCTTTCTTTTATTAATAATTGCAGGTTCCCGGCTTCCTCTGTATGGTTTTGGCGCCCTGTTTATCGCGGTCATTTTTTTTGAACCTATGATTTGAGTCATAGCTGATAACTTTCCTGATGCGATTATTTTGTATCAGGATAAAAAAACCATATGCTTATCCTGTTCGTCTAAAATTATTTGGAACGTAAAATGAAAATGGAATTCATTAAATATGGAAAACCAACCGGTGAAGTGTTGGTAACAGAGTAGTTATGAACCTGCTTTAGGCAAGGTTACTAACTCCGGGGCTGAAGTTTTCAACCCGTCTTCGGCCCTGTTTTTTTATAAAAACAACAAAAGCCGTATCGGAAGACATAGAAGCAGGTGCCGCTTTCTGGCATATGTGCGACCCGATATGGCGGCCGTCAACGCTTCGTTCCGCTCCAAAAATCCGGGGGTACCCGTCAGAAGCCTCCGCCCTGATGACAAACATTGCAACAGGTGATTGCTGTCTAACGTTTCAGGAACCTGAGGGTTTCCGTCCTGTTATTTCCGTACAACAACCGCAGGTAATATATGCCGGAGGGAAGATGCTGGATATCGATATTCTTCTGGTTTACAAAAGAGGCCATTACCTTACCATTCATGTTAATGATTTGAGCATTAAGCTTGTTATCCCTGGTTACTATCGACAGGAAATTGTCGGCCGGATTGGGGAAAACAAATGTTCGCCCCGAATACCTGTATTGCAGACTTCTGATAGCCGAATATTCATATTTTCCGTCCAGATCCACCTGTTTAAGCCTGTAATAGTTAATGCCGGTAGCCGGCTCGGGATCAGTAAACTGGTAGCGATGAATAATGCCGCCCACTGAGGCCGCTACGAACCCTATTGTTTCCCAGGTAGTGCTGTTTACAGACCTTTCAATATAAAATCCCCTGTTATTTATTTCATCACTGGTTTCCCATTTTAACAGGCTGCTTCCCTGTGCGGTTGATTCAGCCGTATAAGAAATAAGGTTTACAGGCAGCGAAACGGTGGCTGTAAGCGAAAGGTTGTCAAAATAACCATCAACCGAATCTCCATTCCGCGATGTGGCGATCAGCCGTATGCGTATAGTCCTGGTACCGGCAGGAGCTGTCTGGGAGTGGTTATACTGTACCCAGTTGTTAACATGAGCAACTGTACCCGTTGTGGAGTAAAACCCGATTACGGTATTTGAAGCATTCCTGAACTCAAGGATCATTTCAGTTTGATCTGGCGGAGTCTGATTGTAGGAACGGACATACCCGGAAAAATTAACGATATAATTGCCCGCGTCAATAGCGGAGGCGTTGGCGGATACATTAACATTCTGGTATAATTCATATTGTGCACCCGAGCCGGTACCACCACAGCCAGGGAAAAAAATATAAGTGCCCTGCTGCGCTGCCGGAAAGCCATTTTGGTTGCCCTGTATGCGCCAGTTGCCACCTGTATAGCAGGCAGTGCCGATAGTTTGGGTGGCGGTCCATCCATTGGTGGTAGGGGCCTGTTCGGCCGAAGGGTTTACTATAAGGTTCTGCCCCGATGCTACGGAAAAGAAAAGCAGGCATATTAAGGATAAGATACCATTCCGAAGGTAGATTTTTCTCATGAGCGGTTTTTTGAAGATTAGTTGTAAAAATAGGGCACCTGTTTATTTTGATACAAAGAAACACTAATTTTTTATAAAAAAAACCATTAGATATATTGCCCCGTACACAGCCGCCGGGTTAATAAATGAGGGTAGTACGGAGCCCCGGCATGTTGAGAGGCGGAAGGGGAAATATATGCGGGAAAGAACAGTTGAATGGCTTGCCAGAAAACCCGGAGAACTTTAAACAATAAACCCGATCTGGCGGTATTCGAAAAGGGGTTCCTGTTTACATAGCTGCCTGAAGGCGGCAGGTACAATATCCATACAATAAAAAAAGTGTGATGATCTCATCACACTTCGGTTCCTAACTGTGCATCAAATCAGTGAACCAGGAGTTTTTGCGTGATGTTATATCCATCTGCTGAATGGATGGTAACAAAAAGCATTCCCTTACTTACGGAGATTCTGTTGCTGCTTATTGATATAATTTGTCCCGCGTTAACATTTCCAATCTTTTGTTCGTGGATGATCTTTCCGGATAAGTCTGCAACAGTTACCTGCACATTCTTTAATGCACTACCCGTTTTTAAATTAAAGCTGTTACCGGTTACAATAGTAGGGTAGACAGTAAGACCTGAGTTACGTCCTGCAATAGATACTTTTTCCACTTTGGAGTAAGTAATCACCCCGTCGAGATCCGTTATTTTCAGCCTGTAATAATAGTGACCTTCACCGACAGTATTGTCTACAAAGCTGAACTTTGTGGATCCTGCGCCCGGTTGCACTGTTCCTATTGATTCAAAATGGTTGCCGTTAACGCTTCGTTCCACTTCGAAAATCTTGGGATTACTGTCAGAAGACACTGCCCAATCAATATATGTCTGGTTATTTTTTATGCTGATCGTCAGCCATTCCATGGTTACGGGTAAAACCATCAACTGCTGCATGGAGAAGGTTACTCGGTTATCCCCAGTGTTTTCATAATATTCCACTACCAGGTCGTAGTTTCCATTCATTGTGATGCCTGGTGAGGTAGTAGAGGCGTAAGACTGTAATATCCACCGGTCAATAAGCCAGGTGGCGCCCCCGTCAATGCTGAACCGGTATCCGTCGTCTCCTCCTACAGTAAACTGGTAAACGCCATTAGAAAAGTTTTTCCGCAGCCTGTAGCGCACACTAAATGTTTCTGTCTGCAAGCCACAGCCGCTGGTGTTATAGGTAACATTGCTGCCCCCGAAATTGACATCGAAGTTGGGGTTGGAAACTGATCCGGCATTTACCATTCCGTGGTACGTATTAAAGTTAGTACCGTCATATACATAGGCGTTCCATATATTGTTAGTACCGTATACACTGGTATTTTCTGTGCCTGCGCAAAGAGTAGTAAGATTAAAAGATATCCGGTTTGCACCACCGTTTTCATAAAACTCCAGTACCATATTATAGGTGCCGTCCAGGGAAATATTATAAGTAGTGGTGGTATAGGAATGGTCGCTCCAGTTGTTGATAGCCCAGGTACTACCCCCATCCAGGCTCAAACGGTAACCATCGTCTCCGCCTACTATGAACCGGTAGTTTCCGGGAGCAAAATATTTGGTAAGCCGGTAGCGTACGCTGAATGTTTCTGTTGTTACAGAACAACCATTAGTAGGAAAACTTACATTATCCCCGCCAAAATTCTGGTCAAAATTAGGGTTGCCGCTGTTGCCCTGGTTGATATAACCCCTGTAACTGGTAAAATCCATGTTATTATATACGTAACCGATCCACACGTTGTTTGTACCATAAGTGGCTGGGTTGCCCTGGGGCGTACACTGGGAAAAAGCAGTGTGTAACTGCAGGGTTACTACAAATAAAAGTAAAAGATGTTTCATTGAGCGTTTTGATTTGATGCGGATTAATAACGGGAGATACATAAGGGTTAGTACTTATTTTCATATAAGTGCTAAAATAAATAATGATAATATTTTCCCTTTCCCTATGCCTGTATTATCTATTAGTTGCCGAAGCAGCAATGCGTTGTGATTGAAAGAAATAAAAAATATGTTGATAGAAGTTAACATATAAAAATTATTAATACTTTGATGAAAGTACTGAATTGAGCGACGAACAGATGGATATATTAGATTTTTGGAAACGTATTTATTATCAATAAGTTATTAGTTTAAATAAATAATAATTTGTTATATTTTATTGATTGTCAATTTATTATTATAAATACCTTGGTTGGTTGATAAAAGTCAAAAGAGGGGGTCCAAGGAGGCCGGCAGCTTTGACCGGACATTGTTTGCAAACGCTTCATCGTCCCTACCTGCTAAAAGCCCCTGCTGCTGAATGCGATAACAGGGGGTACTTATATCCAACGGTTTATTTAGCTTTGACCCTATTCCGGTATGAACAATTACAAAAAGCACGGGCGCAATTACCGGAAATACCGGGAGATTGCTAAATAAATGTATCAAATGAATTCACGAGATATGAACAGGAAGAAGTTTATTTTATCCTCATTGACCTTTATTGCAGGCACTAAACTAACACTTGCGGGAGAGCGCCGGTTTAACATGGATACTCCTTTAAGGTTTGGGATAGTTACTGATCTCCATTATGCAGACCGGGCTCCTGCCGGAAGCAGACACTATAAAGAATCCTTTGACAAGCTATCCGAGTGTGTTGATTTGATGAACAGGGAAAAGGTAGATTTTCTTATTGAACTGGGTGATTTTAAAGATCAGAGCGCTTCCCCGGATGAAAAGGAAACCCTGGGGTTCCTGGAGACCATAGAATCGAAATTCAGGGAATTTAAAGGGCCGGTGTATCATGTTTTGGGAAATCATGATATGGATTCTATTTCAAAAGATCAGTTTTTAAATTCGATTTACAATAGTGGCTTTTCAAAAGCCCAAAGTTATTATTCCTTTAATACCGGGGGCTTTCATTTCGTCGTGCTGGACCCTAATTATACCCGTGAAGGGCTGCACTATGACCGTGGGAATTTTGACTGGAAGGATTGTCATATTCCCGAAGAGCAATTAAGCTGGTTGGAAGAAGATTTAAAAAGGCATCCTCAACCTACGGTTGTATTTATTCATCAGCAGTTGGATGGTCCGGCTTTTCCGGGTGATCACTCCAGGTATTGCCCGCATAATGCTGATCGCATCAGGGCCATTTTAGAGCAGTCCGGTAATGTTTTAATTACATTCCAGGGTCATTATCATGACGGGGGCTTTAATATGATCAACGGGATCTATTACTACACTCTGAAAGCGGTGATAGAAGACAGCGATGCGCAAAACAATAGTTATGCCATTGTGGAAATAGATAAAGATATGAGCATAGCCATAAAAGGGTATCGCAAAGCGGTTTCAAAGAAGCTGGTTCGCTGATTTGGTCGTACATCAGTTATTTTTCTTACCCGGGTGTGTCTTCGTCATTGGAGCCTTTATTCCTCAACTTCTCAGCCGGGCTTTCCGCAGGGGACCAGTGTTGTTTGTTGACCAGGCGCTGTTTTGTATTTATTTTCAGGTATACATTACTCAAACCGGTCTACCGCAAAAGGAGTGATATCCATAGATGGTTTTTCTCCATTGATCAACTCCTTTACCAGCTTTCCGGTACCTGCCCCCAGACTCAGCCCCAGCATGGAATGACCCGTTGCTACCACCACATTCTCACAGCTTTTTATTCTTCCGATATAAGGCAACCCGTCTGCGGAACAGGGCCGGAAGCCGTACCATATCTGGTCTGCAGATGGTTGTGCAATATCAAATTCCGGATAATATCGTTTTACGGCATTGAGGATTCCGGTTATCCTGTTATAGCGGGGAGGAGTATTGGTAGGTACCACCTCCATGGTTCCGCCAAACCTTATTTTGTTGCCATCCATAGGGGTGATGGCAACACGGCCTTCCACCAGTACCGCAGGGTGGTTCAGCTTATATCCCGAGTTCTCTAACATTATTGAGTAGCCGCGGCCGGGCATCATGGATATTTTGGTATCAGCCATTGCGGCTATTTCACGGCTCCAGGCGCCGGTGGCAATTACTACTTCATCGGCATCAAAAACCTGGTCGCTGGTGATTACCTTAGTGATTTTTTTTCCGCTTTTTTCAAGCTTTTGTACCGGTTGATCGGGAACCAGGTTTACACCGCCGGCTTTCAAAAGATGGATCAGCCCGTGCATCAGTTTCTGTGGATACAAATGAGCATCGCAATTGAATAATATGGCGCCCCGGGATATTATCTTTGTCTGTGGCTCCATTTCCTGCAGTTCCTGCCCGGTCAGCAGTTGGGTATCTGTCAATCCCAACCTATGTGCTTTTTCAACGAGATGGCGGGCATGTTCTTCCGCGTTTTCTGTCTGGAACACTTCCAGCAACCCCTTTTGTTCGTATCCGAATTCAAATCCGGGTATAGCGGTCCAGCTTTCGTATTCAGCCTTACTCAAAATAGCGATGTCCCTCAGCGGAACAGCAGATCTTTCAACGTTTTCGGCTGTGGCGCTTCTTACAAACTTCAAACCCCAGTCGATTAAGGCGGTTTTTAAAGAGGGCTGAACGTAAAAAGGGCTCAGGGAGTTAAACATCCATTTGAACCCTTTCCACACAATGCCGGGGGAGGCAAGCGGTACAAAATGGCTGGGGCAGACATATCCTGCATTGCCATATGAACAGTTGTTTAAAAAGTCGTCCTTATCAATAACCGTTACCCTGTGTCCGGATTGCTGAAGGTAATAGGCTGTACTTAACCCGATAATGCCACCGCCTAATACAACTACGTGCTTCATTTAAGAGATTTTTCCTTATTCATTGAAATAACCTGGCATCGCAATTATAGCGCAAGTTACGCCTGTTTTGCATCTCCCGTTAATAAAAAAACCGTTGAATAATCAACGGTTGTTCCCATAACCCATCCATATATAAGTCTACTTACTATCCCGCTTGTAGTTCCTTTATTTTTTCCCTGATCTTGTTTTCAATCTCGGCAAACAGCTCAGGATTGTCCAGTAATAATTGTTTTACCGCGTCTCTTCCCTGTCCCAGTTTATCAGTATTATAGCTGTACCAGCTTCCGCTTTTTTGTATAATATTCATTTCTACCCCCATGTCAATGAGTTCTCCCACTTTGGATATACCCTCCCCGAATATGATGTCAAATTCCGCGGTACGGAAAGGAGGAGCTACCTTGTTTTTGACCACTTTCACCTTAACGCGGTTCCCCACTGCTTCATCCCCATCCTTTATCTGCGCCATACGGCGGATATCCAGCCTCACGGAAGCATAAAATTTAAGGGCATTACCGCCGGTTGTTGTTTCCGGGTTGCCAAACATTACCCCGATTTTCTCCCGTAACTGGTTGATAAAAATGCAGACCGTATTGGTTTTATTAATGGTGGCGGTGAGCTTGCGCAGTGCCTGCGACATAAGCCGGGCCTGTAGCCCCATTTTACTGTCGCCCATTTCACCCTCCAGCTCTCCTTTGGGAACCAGGGCGGCTACAGAGTCAATTACCACCACGTCCAGCGCCCCGGAAAGGATCAGCCTGTCGGCAATTTCCAGCGCCTGCTCTCCATAATCCGGTTGCGAGATCAGCAGGTTATCAACGTCCACCCCAAGTTTGGTTGCATAGGCGCTGTCAAAGGCATGTTCCGCGTCTATGATAGCACATACACCGCCCTTTTTTTGCGCTTCCGCAATAATATGTATGGCAATAGTGGTTTTACCGGTCGCTTCCGGGCCATATATTTCTATTATCCTGCCTTTAGGAACGCCTCCGATACCCAAAGCTATATCCAGGCCAATAGACCCGGTGGATACGACCTCCATCTCTACAGCCGCCTTTTCGTTCATCATCATGACACTTCCTTTGCCAAAGTCCTTTTCTATCTTGTCTATCGTAAGTTTTAACGCTTTCAGCTTTTCTGTATTTGCAGCCATATCAACAGGTTTATAGTACTCAAAATTAGTTGTTGGCCGTAAAGATAAGGAGAAACTTATTAACACTAATTTTTTTAGTAAAAAAAACTAAAAAATTTTGCTTTTGCCCTCAAAATATACCGGTTTGCCGGAAATCGGGAGTGAAGGGTTGGTTACCCAATGGAGCCGGCAGGCGACCCTGTAGGAGGAGATAAAGATTCGGAATGCAGCCTGTCCGGCAGAAAAGCATAGTGGCCTTTAGCTCCTGAAAGTGGTGAATAACCACCGATCTTGTCAGTCTTCAATTGCATTAATACCTTTTTCTGCCAGTTTTGCTAATCCGTCCTTCATTGCTTTAACCTGTTCCGGCGAATGTCCTTTCCAGATAGTAACTTCTCCAACAACTTTGAAAGGGTGTTTGGAGCGGTAAGACATTGATGGATTACCGGGAAATTTTTGATCGGTTAAATTCGGGTCGTCCTCAATTGAACCTGTTGGCTCTACCAGGTAGATCCTTTCTCGTCCTGCGCCTAATGCAAGTTCGGCGCCCCAGATGGCGGCATCCAAAGTCGCCGTCAGATAGATATATCTGGCTTTATTATTTTGTCCATAGTTTGAATTAAGACCCGTTTCAATGGAGTCGCCAATTTTCAGGTCAGCTTTTGTGCCGTGAAAGAACGTCTGAGAGAACGGACTTTAAGCAGGTATGTCCGGTTTATTTTCATTTTTGTTTTGTTCCATTGCTGTTATGTTGCTTTATCGTTCAGTAAGTTGGCGCCAACAGGTAGATTAATATTACCATCACAGGCAGGAAAACTATTTTTTCGAAATATAGTTGATCATCCACTTTATGCCGTACTTGTCCGTAAAGCTTCCGTAATAGTCGCCCCAGAACTGATCGGCGAGCGGCATTTCCACCTCGCCACCGGCAGAAAGCCCGTTGAAAAGCCTGTCTGCTTCCTCCCTGGAATCCGGAAAAATGGAGATGTGATTATTATTGCCTTCGATTAGTTTATGACCTGCTGAAGGAATAATATCAGAAGCCATTAAGAGGTCGTTGCCTACCGGCAGGGCGATATGCATCACGCGGTTCTTTTCTTCTTCGGGAAGATCTTCTGTACCGGGAGCATTTCCTATTTTGTGTATTTCTCCCAGGAACTCTCCACCGAAAACCGATTTGTAAAAATTGAAGGCTTCCTCTGCTTTACCATCAAAATTGAGGTAAGGATTTAATTTAGGCATAGTTGTTTGTTTTAAGTTTTAAGAATGAAGTTTATATTTTACCGGCTGTGTATGCGTAAATCTATCCTCATACTTAACCGCTATTCATTATTCAATATTTTTTATCATATAAAAGTCAACCGTTTAAAAAATCCACGATCCTGAGGGTGGTAAAGTCGATCAATTGTTTGTCAACGTTTCCATTCTCATCGGCCATCATATACCCGCCATGGCCTGCAGGAAGTATCATCAGTCTTGCGTCTGCCACCAGGCGCCACATTTCTGCCGAATGTTCGGGTTTCATTATATCCCTGTCACTGCAAATAAAAAGCGTCGGCGACCGGATCGCCCTTAATATATCCTCGTCCCAGTCCCTGAAACCAATCATCCGTTGGCTGTCTTTTTGAAACATATTCTGCAATTTGGCTTCGTCAGGGTTCAATAGCAGGAAATTATCTTTTAAAGCCTGCGGCATATGTTCGATCGTTGCAAGGTTCAATCCGTCAAAAAAGCCGTCAATCATTCCGCTGCGCTTATAAAAAGCCGAGCCAACGATCAGCTTATTTACTTTTTCCGGGAACAAACCAGCAATCTGCATAACGGTGTTGCCGCCATTGCTGAACCCCATAAAAGAGGCTGTGGTAATCCCCAGGTTTTCCAATACAGCCACCACATCCCTGGCGTCCTGTTCAAATGTTTCCGGTATGTCCCGGTGGTCGGACCTGCCATGATTCTGCAAATCAATGCCTATCAACTGAAACCTGCCGGCGAGCCTTGGAATCATCTCTTCATAGTCGAACAGGATAGAACTGCCTCCGCCATGTATTAAAACCAGCGGGTATCCCGCGCCGTATATCTCGTAATAGAGCTGTATTCCGTTTACATTTTCAAAACCCTTTTTAAGAGGTAACATTTCTAGTATTTGATATTTTCATTTACTTCATATTTCATGCCGGGATAGTTCAGTATCCTTCGCATCAGTCCCATCTGGCCACAGAGGTAGTCTTCCCTGCCAATACACATGCCAACAAAATTCAGGATCGTTTCCGGAAAAAAGGACATATTCATCCCGATAGGAAACGGCTTTTTCAGCTCTTCGTCTGTTGTTGTCAGCAGTCGCTGATACAATATGGGAGAAATTTTATGGAAATTTTCCTTCAACTCCGCCAGGGATGGATAGCTAAATGATTCATCCAGCGCCTTTGCCCTGAAGAAAATATCTTCATGGGGATCTTTTCCGGGGATGCCCAAAACACCTGCCAGCGCATAACGCATATTTACAAAATTTCCTGCCATCCAGACAATATGATTCGTTCTTCCTTCTATTCTTTTCAGCGCATCCTTTTCTGAAATATCCTCTAAAACCATCAGGAAATTCTGTGTATGTCCCCTGAAAGCCGGGATGATTATATTCAATTGTGTCGATAGGGGAGTGTCCATAGCTTCTATATTTTTATATTTTAATATCGTGAACAATCAATCAATACTCCCGGGTTTCAAAGTTCACAAGGGGATCTGTGCCTGAGTGATGACTTTTCATTTTGCTTCAACATATTTCCTGAACCGGTCTAACACTGCCTGGCAGAATTCTTTCTGCAAACTTACCGGAGTTCGTTCTTCAGGATCAAAGCTCTCCCTTACTATGGTATTTTGATCGATATGCTGGAACTCTATGGAGGATCTCCGGCCATCATCCAGCGTATATTCAATCAATTGGTAAGGAACAATCTTATCATATATGCCCGTATGGTCAAAGCCTTCCTTTCCGTCTTTCCTCTCTACCCGGTAGAAAAAACGCCCGCCCTCCTCCTGATCATTTTCTGCTTGAGGACAATGCCAGTCATTGAAAGGAACATTCCATTGCCGGATATCTTCGGGTTGTATCCAACTGTTCCAGACAATTTCCAGAGGTTTTCGGATCAGGACACTCACCACAACTTTTTCGGCTTCCGCATGCATACAAATTATTTCAATGAATGCAGTCCGAATGTGTTTCCTTCGGTATCGGCAACCAGCGAGCAAAATCCATACTCACCAATCGGCATTTTTGCCTGTATCACCTCTCCGCCGGCGGTTTCTACCCTGCTTTCCTCCACTGCGCAATCCTCACAGGCAAAATAAATGATCACATTGTTGCCACCGGCTTTCACTCCATCCATTTTTACCAGGCTGCCCGAGGTGCCGAACCCATCCATATTGTTACCCGGAAAAGATTTCATTTGCATGGATTGATCGGTAGGGTCCGACATTTGCTCCAGTTTTATTTTCAATACTGTTTCATAAAAAGCGGTTGCTCTTTCCATATCATCTACATAAATTTCGAACCATACAACCGGGTTGATTTTTTTGCTTTCCATTTTTTACTTTTTTAAGATGGTTATATATATTTATTGTGGTAAAAGGTTTAAAATATCCCTCTTTTAAAAACATGACGAAAAAGCTGTCTTCATTCAATACCATAGCTCAAAAATAAGAGGAAGACATACCAACTCAACTTGTCAAATGACAAGTATTGAATTGCTGCATCCGGGAGGGTCATATTACCTGCCATTTGGCAAGATATGAGAGAAGAGGTGTTGAAACCTGCTTTTGTTACAGAAACTTTAACTGCATAGGGAACGCAACGGCTAATGGGAGATCTCCTTTCTTATCCTGCTAAGGGAAGTATCTGTTATTCCCAGGTAAGATGCGATTTGTTTCAGCGGAACATGCTGCATGATCTGCGGCTTTTCCTGCATCAGCTTCAGATAGCGGTTGGTGGCGGTTTTGGTGATCATTTCCAGCGATCGTTGCTTGGTGGCAAAAAGCTGGTGAGTAAACCACAGCCTGCCCCATTCACTAAAGCCGGGAATACTGTGATAAAGTTGCTGAAACTCTTCGAATGCTATTTTCCATAATACAGCATCTGTCACTGCTACCAGCGTTTCCTGCGAAGGGATGCGCTGAAATAAAGAAGTAGGAACAATCACAATTTCGTTCTCTGCGAAAAATTCGGTCGTGATTTCGTTGTTATCATAATCGTGGACATAGGACCTTACCAGCCCGCTTTCAAGGATATAGTATTCGTTAGCCACCTGTTCCTGCTTCAGAATAACCGTACCTTTTTTTACATTTTCTTTTTTGTGTGAGGCAGCCATTTTCTCCAGGTCCTCTTCTGACAGCAAAGGATGCTGGTATACCGATTTGATTATTTCTACCATTGATTTGGTTTTATATCACACAGTATTTCCCGGGGTGTATCAGGGCAATACTACTTCATCAGAAGCTTTCACCCAACGAACCGAAAGGTCGGGATCGGGTGTATTTTTGTCCACGGGGAACATTGGTCGTTGTATCCTTTTGTAGGGAAGTCTTGCCAGCTCCTGGTCCACGCCGCCCGGTGTTAATGCCAGCAGCCAGTCTGTCCGCATATTATACAGTTCCGGCTCCAGGTAACCGATTTTTACGATCACGATATCCGCCTGGCGGGGCTGCAACCCCAGCCTGGTGAAGTCTGCTTCTTTGTGATAGGGTTTCCTCTTTTGGGTGACGATCACGTGCACGGAGCCAACCTGCACTACCACTTCCACTTCCGCGTTGCGATCACCTTTTTCAATGGAACGGATAATGCCTTCCAGGACTATCGGTGGCGCATACCTGTTATCAACAGCGGCGCCTACCGGAGCTTTTATAGTAGCGCCTACCCCTGCTGCCAATGCTTTTTTTATAAGTTCCGGACCCGGTATGGAGGCATAGATGACTGTTGGTCCTCCGGGTGATTTAAATTCTTTTCTCGCCAGTATCTGTTGCAGCGACCAGGTGACGTCGCCGGCGCCACCGGCGGTAGGATTATCGCCCGAATCGCTGATAAAAAAAGGCCGTTTTTTACTCGCCAGCGCTTTGTCCAGGCATTCCTTAAGTGTTCCTGTTGGCGCCACGAAATCAAATTGATGCCGTACCCTCCAGAAATGTTTTGCCAGTTCTTCTGCCGATGCAGCCACGGCTGACCGGTCATCGCCGGTTACCATGATCACTGCATGGTTGCGGGGTTCGTCTGCCCAGGGATAACCCACCCATATGGCAGCTTCCACCACGCCGGGTCTGGCCGAAGCAGGGGCTACAGCAGCATATAAGCTTTTTGCCGGTTCAATGCGGGTACTGGTTTGTTCGCCGGGTAAGAGGACCGGAACAGGTATCCAGGCCTTATACCGGGGTTTACCTTTGCCGGAAATAAGTCTTTCCAGCAATTGCTCCACAGACCGTTGTTTGGTTTCCTGCGCATCTTCATGCGGCGCCATCCGGTAGCAGGTGATCAGGTCGGAGTTTTCAGCCAGCCGCATCGATACATTTCCATGCAGGTCCATCGAAGTGGAAATGACAGTTTTGTTTCCTGTTACCTTACGCACTCTTGTGATCAGGTCTCCCTCCGGATCGTCCAGTCCTACTACGCTCATGGCCCCATGAATATCGAAGAATAACCCGTCATACGGGAGGTTCTTTTTCAGTGAATCGAGGATATAGCCTGCCATCGTCTCATAAGCTTCCCTGGTGACAGCGCCACCGGGTAATGACCTGGCAGTTACCGCCGGAAACCATAACGCTGCCTGTCGCGCAGCAGAGCCTTCCTGCATAAACCCCGGGTAGGAGGTATAGATTTCGGAGCCCCGTTTTATAAGAAAAGAGGCTTCAGTGCTCAAAGCCGGTGAAAAAGTACTGGATTCGATACCAATTCCGGCAATGGCAATGCGGGGTTGCTTATGTTGAGCAGGAACCGGTCCGGAAGCAACCAATGCAATAAGTAAATAAAATAGTTTTTTCATGATTTCCAGGTCGCATTAAATGTTTGCTAAAATACATTAATCTTATCAGACCGGCGGCTATATGGCGGAAGGAACAACCGGGTAGATATTAAAGCTAAACTTATATTGCCGGGAATAAGCAGGAATGCCCCGTACCTGGTTTTAAAAGCGACAGCCTCTCTGCGTCAAGAGAGGCTGTGCCGAAGTTGATGGTGACAATTAACCCATAAAATGGGCACTTAAGTTTCTGAAAGTGAATATATAAATTTAATCAATTTTTTCCGGAAATGCAATACCCTGAATGTTGTATGAAAGAATAAATGTCTTTATTGCCCAAACTAAGAGTTAACACCTAATAAGGCTCTTTTCCCGGATGAACATCAGGATTGTTGCCTGAGAAACCGCTGCATCATGTTCAATGCAAAACCGGCCGTTATTTCAATATTCCGGGTTCGGTCAAACCGGAGGGTAAATTTTTCGGCAACGACGTTGTCCCTGTTACCCACGGCTATCCATACGGTTCCAACCGGTTTTTCTGTGCTTCCCCCGGAAGGTCCCATAATACCTGAAGTGGCGATTGCATAATCCGTGCCGGTAACCGCCAAAACACCTTTCACCATCTGCCTTACTGTTTCTTCGCTTACCGCGCCTGCTGTTTGTAAAGTTTCTTCCGAAACCTGCAGCACCTGGTTTTTTACATCATTCGCATAACTGATCACCGATCCTTTATAATAGGCGGAAGAACCGGGAACAGCCGTAATCAGATGTGCCAGGTAACCACCGGTGCAACTTTCCGCAGTAGAGAGGGTTTCTTGCTTTTCCAGTAATAGTTTTCCAACCACTTCCGGGAGGCTGATATCTTCTGCAGTTACCAGCCAGTCTTTTACCAATACTATTAGTTTCGAAAACGCTTCATCCAGGTCTTTCTTCAAACGCCCTTTGTCGGTATCCATTCCCGTAATGCGCAACCGCACCGTTCCATAGTTGGGGAGGTACGCCAGTTTGATGTGTGCCGGCAGATTGGCTTCCCAGTCCGCGATCTGCTCTGCTAAAAAAGATTCTCCGATGCCGGAGGTAAGCAGGGTCCGGTGGTCTATAAAAGGCAATTCGAAATGCTGCTGCAGCATCGGCAGCACGTAATGGGTGACCATTCCTTTCATTTCGTGCGGAACGCCCGGCATGCTTACAAATATTTTTCCATTCTTTTCAAACCACATGCCCGGTGCTGTGCCACGATCGTTGGGTATGACGGTGCAGGTATCCGGTAGCTCAGCCTGTTTTCTGTTTCTTTCAATCATAGGCCGGTTCAGGCGTTCAAATATCTGTGTTACCCGCCGTAATGATTCTTCGTGCATCACCAGCCTGGCGCCGAAATATTCTGCCAGCACCGGTTTGGTAATGTCATCCGCGGTCGGTCCCAGTCCGCCGGTTATCAATATAACGGACGCCTGCCTGCTTTCTTCCTCAAGGGCGGTGATGATCTCTTCTTTCACATCACCTATGGATAAACGCCGTCTCAGCCATATACCCGATTTGTTCAGCTCCTGCGCCATCCATGCGCTGTTGGTATCCACCACCTGTCCGATCAGCAATTCATCGCCAATGGTAATGATAGAGGCATTGATCCTTTCCATGCGTCTCTGTATTTGGATCACAAGGTAGCATTTTTGTAAAGTTGTAAGCAGGATCAAAAATGAATTTAAATGCTGGCGAAATGTCTGTTTCTTTGCAGCAGTTTTATCATCTAAACAGCAGTACGTGAAAAGAAAAGTTGTTGTTGCCATCACAGGAGCCAGTGGCTCTGTTTATGCAAAGCAAACGCTGGAGAAACTATTGCTGATCCCTAGTCAGTGGGACAGCGTGGCGGTGGTAATGTCGGACAATGCCAAACAGGTATGGGAAACGGAGATAGGGAATACTGCTTATGAAAGCCTGAAAGGCGTCAGTTTCTATAACAAAAATGATTTTAATGCTCCGTTCGCTTCGGGTTCCGGGCAATACGATACCATGATCATTGTACCCTGCTCCATGGGAACACTCGGACGGATTGCCGGGGGGATCTCCAACGACCTGGTTACCAGGGCGGCTGATGTAATTTTAAAAGAAAGAAGAAAACTGGTATGTGTATTGAGGGATACTCCTTACAATCTCATTCATATCCGCAATATGGAAACTGTTACCCTGGCGGGAGGGATCATCTGCCCCGCATCCCCTTCTTTTTACAGTAAACCGCAAACCATTGAAGAGGTTGCGGCCACGGTAACGGACAGGGTGCTGGATATTTGCGGGTTTGATATCAGGACTTTCCGTTGGGGACAATGACTTTTCGGAAATCTTTCTCAGCGGCAAACGATAGCCGCGCTGTCATACAGCCACGATACTACTCTGTTAAGTTAAACGTATTATAGTTTTACAATAGCCACGAATGTGCAAACAAATATTCGTACCTGCCCCGCCCGAACGGTGTTCAGTCGGGCGGGCGACTGCGTCATTCAGGCGGGCATTCGTGGCATATTATACGATAGTTTAAATTTAACACTACACTACCAGCTTTTTAAGATTTCCTTCTGCCACGAACTTCTTTGAAATATCCGCCGCTTTTTTCAGAAGGGTCTCTGTAGCAGGATATTGATTACCCAATGCCTTACGGGTTTTCTTCATTGCCTCTTTTGCTGTCAGTGATTCCGTGTGCATATATGCTTCCGTTAATGCCATAATGCGCAGTCCGTCGTCTTTGATTCTTCCCAGCTCTGCAATCAGCCAGCTCAGCGCCAGGAAGTAATTCTTCCTGAATGTTACATGAGACTTCAACTCTCCGGAAGCAACGATCTTGTTGAAAGGAGAGTGTATAATCTTGGGCAACAGGTATTTTTTCAGGTGTGCTTCAGGTTTCTTTTTGTCTGCCGCCAGTTTTGTTTTTCCCTGCAGGGCCATGGCGTATATGCTCAGCCACCTGACTTTCCTGCGCAATTCGTGTACATCATTTTCCATATCATCAAAGACACAGTCCCTGATAAAAGAGTCGATTTTGGCTACTTCTTTTTTATAATAATCCGTAATGGATTGTATTTCCTGCCCGGGAGCCATCCATTTTGCTGTTTTCAACGTTGCTTTTACCGCCTTCACTCTTCCTCCGCCCAGCCACTTTTCTTTCTTCAGCAATTTATTCAACTGCGCTGTTTTCTCCTCCGCTTTTTGCCTGAAATAGTCCTTGATATGCACCGGAACATTGGTATCAGGCGCGAACTCTTTTTCCAGTACGGCATAATGATCAATTTCTCCCAGGCCATCCTCCAACCGCTTTACCTGTTTGTTCAGCTTGCTGAAAAGCTTTTTGTCGTGCAACCCCGCATATAATCTTGCCAGCCCCTCCAGCCGGAAGGCGGGCGTTCTGGCGTCTGCCAGGAACAAGCCAAACGCCGGGTTGGGCTGTTTGGCAGCGGCTTTCATCTGTTTTTCCAGTTCATCAAGGTAGGTCTTAAATGCCGATATCGATTTTTTCATGCGGGAAATGTTATTAGAGATACAATTATAATTATACGAAATTGTATTATAAACATACAACTATCTGATTATATTGCCAGAGCCCGGTTGCGCCCCTAAAATCTAACCCTTTGTCAGCTTCGGGGTAACCAGTACCTTTGCGGCACTTTTTATTTTTATATCAAGCAATGAATACACAGCATTTTTCCGAACAGGAACTTATAAGAAGAGAAAAAAAGGCGGAACTGGAAAAATTGGGTATTGACCCTTACCCGGCAGCCGCATTTCCCGTTACACACACGGCCGCGGAAATAAAAGCCAATCTTACCGAGGAAAATAAGGAGACCTACGTGGATATCAGCATTGCGGGAAGGGTGATGAGCATCCGTGATATGGGAAAGGCTTCCTTTGCCGTTTTGCAGGATCACTCCGGAAGGATACAGCTCTATGTAAAACGCGATGATATTTGCCCCGGTGAGGATAAAACATTATACAATACCGTTTGGAAAAAGTTGCTGGACATCGGAGATATTATCGGCGTTAAAGGATATGGCTTTATCACTAAAACCGGCGAAACATCCATCCACGTGCAGGAATTTGTTGTTCTGTCAAAATCATTAAAGCCCCTCCCTATAGTAAAAGAAGCGGATGGGCAGAGCTTTGATGCCGTCACCGACCCTGAGTTCAGGTACCGGCAGCGCTATGCGGACCTGATCATCAACCCCCAGGTAAAAAATACCTTTGTAAAACGAACGGTAATGATCAACACCATCCGCGAGTTCCTGAATTCGCACGGTGCGCTGGAGGTAGATACGCCGGTGTTGCAAAGCATCCCCGGCGGTGCGGCGGCCCGCCCTTTCATTACCCATCACAATGCACTGGATATACCACTTTACCTGCGTATCGCCAATGAGCTCTACCTGAAACGCCTGATCGTTGGCGGATTTGACTGGGTATACGAGTTCAGCCGAAACTTTCGTAACGAAGGAATGGACCGTACTCACAACCCGGAGTTCACCATTCTGGAATTTTATGTGGCTTATAAGGATTATTATTGGATGATGAACACTACCGAAAACCTGCTGGAGCAGGCAGCCATTGCGTTGAATGGTAGTACCGACGTTGCCGTAGGCGATAAAGTCATCAATTTCAAAGCGCCGTTTAACCGGGTATCCATATACGAAGCTATAGAGCAGCATACCGGTTTTGATATCAGTGATATGAATGAAGAACAGTTGCGCGACGTATGCAGGAAGCTTTATGTAGAAACAACTCCCAGTATGGGGCGTGGCAAGCTGATCGATGAAATTTTCGGGGAGAAATGCGAACATCATTATATACAGCCGACCTTTATAACCGATTACCCGGTGGAAATGAGCCCGCTTACCAAAAAGCATCGCAGCAAAGCCGGTCTGGTAGAACGTTTTGAGTTGATGATCAACGGAAAAGAAATTGCCAATGCCTATAGTGAACTGAATGACCCGGTGGATCAGAGGCAGCGCTTTGAAGACCAGGTAAAACTGATGGAAAGAGGGGATGATGAGGCCATGTTCATTGATTACGATTTCTTAAGAGCATTGGAATATGGCATGCCGCCCACTGCCGGCATTGGTATCGGCATAGACAGGCTATGCATGCTCCTGACCAACCAGGCATCCATACAGGACGTTCTCTTTTTCCCGCAGATGCGCCCCGAAAAAAGGGATGGGGAAGCCGCCGCAACAACAGAATAATCATATCCATATAAAAATAGAGGATAGGCCAGGAGCTTAAAGGGGCAAAAGCAGGTTTTGATGAAACAGGTTTGTTATACAGTTGGTTTGTTTTTGATAGTCTCCTGTACTCAGGCACAGGAAAAATGGGGATTGTATAATGTGAGTATGCATTATGGCGTCAGCAGTATCACGAAGAAGATGAACACTACGGGCTTTGTTTTTTCCTGGGATGCGGCGGTAAGGAAAGATCAGCATATGCTGGGGGCGGAATATGAAACCGCTACCAATATGCGGATAGCCGGCAACAGGTACGCAGTGGACCAGATCAACCTGTTGTATGGGCGAAATCTTTTGAAAACCAGGGATTTTGTATTGGCTGGTTTTGCCGGAACCGGATTTTACCGGCAGTCGTATAAGCCGATAGGTTCCGATGAAAAATGGACGTCTGAAACGGCAATAGGACTGAAGTTGAAGCTGGCGGCGCAATACCCGGTATATAAGCAACTCCATGTTTCGTTGAATCCCAACCTTACACTTAATTTTTCCAGCACTTATTTCTCATTGCTGGCAGGGCTGAGTTACCGGTTTTGAAGGTATTGGTCAGGCAGGGCATAAGCTACCACGGCGTCTCCCAATTTGGATCCGAGTTTTCCATGTCCTCCGGCGGCTATCACCAGGTATTGTTTGCCGTTGATCGAATAGGTCATAGGGGTGGCCTGGCCGCCGGCAGGTAGTGCGGCAGACCATAACGGTTTACCGGTTTGGGTATCGAAAGCGCGAAGATGTCCGTCCATTGTAGCGGCTACGAACGTGAGACCGCCACCTGTTACAATGGCTCCTCCGAAGTTGATGGAGCCCCATTGCGCCGCGCCCGGGTACTGCAGGGTGTCCATCATATAACCCAATGGTACTTCCCATTTTTGTTTACCTGTTTGCATATCAATGGCCAACAAAGTGCCCCATGGCGGCGCCGTCTGCATCATAAGCCCCCTTTCATCTCCCGTAAACAGGTAGCTTCTTTTCATTACATAAGGAGTGCCGGTTTGCCTGCCGGTCTCACTTCTTGCAAGCACAGGATCCTCTTTTTCTGTTTGTTGAAGCGAATCCCTGGGTATGAGGGTAATTACGGCAGCCAACCTGTTAATATTGGTCACCAGTAATTTTTGTCCGGGGTCATAGCACATTCCACCCCAGTGTATGCCTCCCACATTGCCCGGGATCATAATACTGCCTTTGCGGCCGGGTGGTGTAAAAGGTCCTTTATATTCCAGTTGGGCAACCCGCTCCAAAGCTTCTTTTTTTGCTTCCGGGGTCGGGCCCCATACTTCGTCTGAGGTCAACTGTTGCAAACCTATCGGGGCGGGCAGCACAGGAAAGGGTTGTGTTGGCCATGCCTTTTCACCTTTGATCTCAGATGCAGGCACTGGTCGCTCTTCCACGGGAAAAAGCGGTTTGCCGTTCTCACGGTCCAGGATAAAAATGTGCCCCATTTTGGTGCCGATAGCAACAGCGGGTATCTTTTTCCCCTCCTTTTCCCAATCAAATAACAACGGTTGTGCCGCGATGTCATAATCCCAGAGGTCATGATGCACTACCTGGTAGTACCAGATCATTTTTCCGGTAGATGCCCGGAGGGCTACCACCGAGTTGCCATAGAGATTTTGCCCAAGTCTTTCTCCGCCGTAATAGTCGGGCGACGGACAACTGGTAGGGATAAATACCATATCCCTTTCAGCATCTGAAGAAAGTACCGCCCATGCGTTGGCGGCTCCCGATCCGGAACCTTCCCAGGTTTTTGCTGCCGGGTCCGACGATGTTTTCGGTATGGGATCCCAGGTCCAGAGTAATTCTCCGGAATGCACATGATAAGCCCTCACCACTCCCGGTGGATAATCCTTACGTTGGTTATCGCCAATGGAAGAACCCACTACAATGACATCGCCAACAATAGCCGGGGGAGATGTTACGGCAATATCTTTGCTGAATTCTGCACGGAGATCAATCGTTCCGTTGTTACCAAAGGATGTTATCAATTCTCCGTTTTTCGCATTCAGTGAGATCAAACGTCCGTCAATAGTCGCGATAAATATTTTTCCACTACTGCCGGTATTATTTTTCGCCGGCCAATAGGAAACTCCACGCGAAGTAACTTCCGAATAATCACCCTTTAAATTGATATGCGGATTATAGGTCCATTTTTCCTTACCGGTGACCGCATCTATTGCAAGCACCCTGTTGGTTGGTGTGCTGAAGTAAAGGGTATTATTTATCATCAGGGGAGTAGCTTCGAAAGCTGATTTCTCATGCAGGTAGGTACCCTTGTAAGTTTCCAGTTCACCGGTGTGATAAACCCAGGCCTCCTTTAAATGAACCACATTTTCGGTATTTATCCCCGTTAGCCCGGAATATCGCATACCTCCGGCATCTTTTCCATAAGCATGCCATTCTTCATTCGATTGACTAAAGATAAGTTCTGTCATACCGAAAAGGAATATCGCAGAGAGGGATAGCTGTAAAGACTTCATGCGGAATGTGTATAAAAAATTGATAACTAAATAATTGTGGTAACTACAGCAAGTTACGATATAGTTACGTTATAGATATGGTAATGAAATAAACTGTTACCGCCCGGCGTTTATTTATGGCATTTCGGCGAAATTATCAATTACATTAAACTTTAAAAATTGCCGGAAGTCTATCGGTTTAATAAAAATATCCCCTTTATGAAACAAAAAATATCTCTTTTACTGGCGCTCCCGGCAGCACTCTTGATTTTATTCAATTCATGTAAAAAAAATGAAGATGTTGTAATAAACGAAGATACGGAAGTGTCTGTAGTTACCGACGATGAAGCGCTGTTATCGGCGGAACTGGAGTCAACAAATTTTGAACTGGCTTTATTGCTGGATGAGTCGGGTGCAGTCCTGCGCAACCAGGAAGAGCCCAATTATGTTTGCGGCGCCACTTTAGCTTACAATGCCGGAAAAGTGACTGTAAACTACAACGGGAATAACTGCGAAGGTTCCCGCAAACGCCAGGGAAAAATAATAGTTACCCTGCCCGCAAATTTTGACTGGAGTAAAGGAGGGGCTGCCATAAGCCTGCAGTTTGACAATTTTAAGATCACCCGGTTGGCAGATAACAAAAGCATAACAATTAACGGAACTCAAACCTATACCAATGTAAGCGGCGGCTGGTTGGGCAACTTAAGCGAAGCTGACTTTATTGAGCATAAAGTAACCAGCGACGGTTTGTCTCTAACATTTGACAATGGCGCTGTACGTGAATGGAAAGTGGCTAAGAAAAGAACATTTGTAAAATTAAACCAGGGTCTGGTGATCTCCACTGAAGGATTCCATTCGGAAGGGAACACACAGAAAATAGGTATCTGGGGGGTAAACCGCCTGGGCTTTAGCTTTGCGACCTCTTCTGTTAATCCCGTAGTTGTGAAACAAAACTGCAGCTATAGAATTACCGAAGGAAAGATAAAACATACGGTAGCCGGCATTTCCGTTACTGCCACATTCGGGTTGAATGCCGAAGGTAATCCCGTTGGCTGCCCGGACGGTAACTACTATTATTCCCTCGATTATACAGGGAAAAACGGAAAGACGTTCAGTTTCATTCTTCCCTATTAATAACAGATTGTTCAATAAAACGATTGTCAAAAGGTTACCGGATCGGTAGCCTTTTGTTTTAAATAAAACATGGTTGTAAATTGTCGGTTTAAATCTTACGATGAAAATTTTAATTACAGGTACAAATGGATTACTGGGGCAGTATTTGGTGAGGGATTGTGTGCAAAAGGGGTATACGGTAGTGGCAACGGGGAGAGGGGAATGTAAGCTTTCCCGTGACACTTTAGGAAATGCAGTGTATAAAAAGATGGATATAACGGACAAGGTGGCTGTAGAAACAGTGCTGATGGAAACGAGACCGGATATAATAATACATGCTGCGGCTATGGCTCAGCCGGACGCCTGCGAACTGGACAGGGCTGCCTGCAGTGTTACCAATGTGGAGGCCACCCGGTACATATGTGATGTTGCCGAAAGTATAAACGCAAAAGTTATTTATATATCGACAGATTTTGTATTCGACGGAAAAAGTGGTCCATATAACGAAGAAGGAATACCTGATCCGGTTAACTATTACGGGCAATCAAAGCTGGATGCAGAGAAGATCGTTCAGCAGTTACCAAAGTGGACAATTGTCCGGACCATCCTGGTATATGGAAATATTCTCACCGGCGCCAGGAGCAATATCGTTACCTGGGTAAAGGATAACCTTGAAAAAGGAAATAACATTAAAGTTGTCAATGACCAGGTTCGTACCCCTACTTATGTGGAAGACCTTTCCCGGGGTATTTTGCTTGTTGTTGAAAAAGATGCCGAAGGTATTTATCATATTTCCGGAAAGGAAGTATTCACACCTTATGAGATCGCTTTGCAGATTGCAGACTTTTTCGGACTGGATAAATCGTTGATGGAAAAGGTAGATGCCTCCGTATTTACCCAGCCGGCAGTACGTCCTTTGAAAACCGGCTTTATTATCGAAAAGGCGGAAAAGGAGCTTGGATTCAACCCGGTGAGTTTCAAAGAAGGGATATCGAAAATATTTCAGGGATAGTTTCAGCGTTATGTTAAATTTAAAATATCATATAATAGGCCACGAACTTGCCTGCGGCAGGCAGGTTCGCGGCTATTGTAAAACTATAATACGTTTAACTTAACACGGGTATTATATAGAAATGGCAAAAACAGCATATGATGCAATCGTAGTTGGCTCCGGCCCTAATGGGCTGGCAGCAGCTATCACTTTACAGCAGAAAGGCTTATCCGTGTTGCTGATCGAGGGAAAAGAGAGCATAGGCGGTGGTTTACGCACCATGGAATTAACATTGCCCGGGTTTAAGCATGATGTTTGTTCGGCTATTCACCCCATGGCGGCGGGCTCTCCTTTTTTTGCCTCAGTGCCGTTACATGATTTTGGTTTGAGGTTTGTTGAACCCATAGTCGCTGCGGCGCATCCTTTTGATGACGGTACCGCAGCGGTGTTGAAAAGATCGCTGGATGAAACAGTTGATTCGTTGGGGCAGGACGGTAAAATTTACAGGGATCTGATACAGCCGGTAGTGAAAAGCTGGCCAAAGATGAACAAAGATGTGCTGGGACCGCTCAGCATCCCTTCCCATCCGCTGCTGATGGCACAATTTGGCTTGCAGGCATTGCGTTCGGCAGAATCCGTAGCACGTACATTCAAAACAGAAAAAGCAAAAGGTTTATGGGCCGGTATGGCAGCGCATTCTATTCAGCCATTGTCAAATATCAGTTCGGCGGCCATTGGCTTTGTGCTGCTGGCTGCCGGGCATTTGTATAACTGGCCCATTCCGGCAGGTGGTTCTCAAAGCATAGCCGATGCGCTGGCTGCTTATTTTCTCTCTCTTGGTGGAAAAATTGAAACGGGATTGTATATCAGCTCACTTGAGCAGTTGCCTTCATCGAAGGCGGTATTACTGGATGTGACCCCCAGGCAATTGCTGCAGATAGCGGGACACAAATTCTCTTCTTTATATAAATGGCAGTTGAACAGGTACCGGTATGGTATGGGCGTGTTCAAGGTAGACTGGGCATTGGGTGCGCCGGTACCCTTTGCAGCCGAAGAATGCAGGCAGGCCGGCACGGTTCACCTGGGCGGTACTTTCAGGGAAATTGCACTGGGGGAAAAGGAAGCTTCAATGGGCAAGCATGTTGAGAAACCGTATGTGCTGTTTGCCCAGCAGAGTTTGTTTGACAATACCCGTGCACCGGAAGGAAAACACACAGCCTGGGCCTATTGTCATGTGCCCAATGGCTCAGTTAAAGATATGACGCAGGCCATCGAGAGCCAGGTAGAGCGCTATGCTCCCAGGTTTAAGGAACGTATCCTTGCGCGTCATACATTTAACTCAGAGCAACTGGAGGAATATAACCCCAATTATATCGGTGGGGATATCAACGGCGGCATCATAGATATCGGCCAACTGTTTACAAGACCCGCTCTTCGGTTTTCACCTTACAGAACTTCTTCAAAAGGAATATATATATGTTCGTCGTCCACGCCGCCGGGCGGCGGGGTGCATGGTATGTGTGGCTATCACGCGGCGACAAGGGCGTTTAAAGATATGTTTTAATGAAAGGTGCCGGAAAATATTATAAAAATATATCTCTACTAATTTGGTAGACTAATAAATATCTTCTACTTTTGCAATGTGAATTTTAAAATTTTAACGCCTGTAACAGCGAAAATAAAATGACGCGGAAATTCTTATATACTTCTCTTCTTTCAGCGGGAACCCGGGTTGATACAGGGTGTTGTTGTTGTTGTCGTACCTGTTTGTAACCTCACACCGGGTTGATTGCCATAGCTTCCAGACAAAAATTGTTAAAAACGAAAATATAATAACTTGAATCAGATTCATGCAGATGACGCAATGTGTAATTGCATAAGCTGTTCGGGACCCTGAGCAAACCGGACCGGAAAAAATAAAGCCGGAAGCTGTTACAGCAGCCTCCGGCGGAACAAAAGGCTTACAATTTAAATATATCGGATACTCAAATCGGCCCATTGCGCTACAAAATATAAAAAAAAGCAATGCGGTTGGTTAATAATTTAATCAATCATGACTAATTACTACAAGCAAAGAGGCATTTATCTCTTTCTGACAAAATTGTTCTTTTTATTGATCTTTTTTTCGCATTCCTACGCACAGAACGGTGGCACAGAGATATCGGGAAAGGTGCTGAACGACAAAACCAAGGCTTTTCTGCCGGGCGCTACTATACAGATCAAAGGCAGCACCAACACAGTTATTACGAATGATAACGGAGAATTTAAAATTGTTACATATAAGGATTTGCCGGTTGTGCTCAGGGTGAGCTATTCCGGCTATGACGCCCGGGAAATCCCGATTGATAATATAAAGCCTGTTGTTGTGGAACTGGAAGAAACGGCTACGCAACTGAGCGATATCGTGGTGGTAGGGTATGGTACGCAACGGAAAAGAGACCTTACTGGGTCAATAGCCAAAATAAATGCACAGGAAGTAGCCAAAATACCGGTTGCCAGCTTCGACGGACAGTTGCAAGGAAAAGCATCCGGCTTACAGGTCATTACCAACTCAGGGGTACCGGGCGAGGGTATATTCGTACGATTAAGAGGAACTACCTCTATTAATTCCAGCAGCGACCCATTATACATTGTGGATGGCGTTTTTCTAAATAATACCAGTTTGCAGACTACTGTATTAGGCGGACGCACTACTTCGCCGCTGGCTGATATTAATCCGGCGGATATAGAATCAATTGAACTGTTAAAAGATGCTGCTGCGACGGCAATATATGGTTCAAGAGGTGCAAACGGTGTGGTGATTGTAACGACAAAGAAGGGAAATTACGGAAGTAAAACAAAAGTTGATGTCAATGTATCCAACGGCTGGGTAGAAGCAGACAGGTCCGTTCTGCCTAACCTGATATCCGGTCCCGAAGTGGCAACTCTTGTACATGAATATTGGGTAAACTCCGGTCAACCGGAAAGGAGCCCTTTCAGACCCGTATCTGAGGGTGGATTGGGTGCGCCAGAAGAGCAAAAAACCTACGATCGATTGGCATTTTTGTTACGAAAGGGTTATATACAGGATTATAACATCGGTATTCAGGGCGGCGGAAGTAAATCAAGATATTATTTAGGAGCGGGATATGTAGATCAGGATGCGTTCTTTAAAGTAATCGGATTTAACAGGGCAAGTTTGAAATTCAATTATGATCATGAGCTTTCCCGCAACGTTAAAATAGGTGTTACCAACAGTTTGTCAAGAAGCTACAGGAACCAGGCCAGGTTGGGAGATGGTCCCCAGGGCAGGTTGTGGGGATCTGCTATTAATAATGCAACCTATAGTCCGACCCACGACGCTTCCGGCGCTTTGATCGGACTGGAGAATACCTATTCACTGGTAGACAACTACGATGTGAACACGGTAAGCCTGCGATATGTAGGAAGCGTTTTTGCAGAAGCGAATATTATCAAAGACCTGAAATTTCGTTCAAGTATAAGTGCTGATTATAATTTGTACGACGAGTATCAATACTGGAATACCGGTACTTCCATAGGCTCGGCAGTAGGCGGCAAAGCGATATCTTCCATTACACAGAACAGCGCCTGGATCAACGAGCAGGTATTAACCTATAAAAAAGTATTTGGAGAACATAGTATTACAGCCCTGGCTGGCAATACATTGCAGAGTAATGAACTAAAAAATACATATGCCGAAGGAAACGGTTTTGCCAATAGTAATTATAAGCTGATATCTTCGGCAGCATCCACCTTGGCCAGCGATAGTTGGACTAAACATACGATTTCATCTTATTTCGGAAGGGTAGGATATGCCTATTCTGATAAATATTTTGCAGAAGTAAGTTTTCGTTCTGACGGCTCCTCAAAGTTTGGTAAAAATAACAGGAGAGGATATTTCCCGGCACTGGGATTGGGTTGGAGACTGATAAGCGAAAATTTCCTGGCGGATGTACGATGGTTAAGCGAACTTAAGTTGAGGGGCTCATATGGTCTCACCGGAAACCAGTCCGGCATCAACGATTTTGCCGCACGGGGGTTATGGTCCGGCGGAAGTCCGTATGCTGATACATACGGCACACCTTTAGCCGGTATCGGGCCGCTCCAATTAGGTAATGACGAGCTGAGGTGGGAAAAAACAGCCCAGACCAATGTCGGGTTTGATGCGGCTTTCCTCAGCAACAGGTTGTCTGTCACCTTCGACTATTACTATAAGTACACTTCAGATTTGCTGTTGCAAAAGCCGGTTCCGGCATCTTCCGGATTCGCGCAATATTGGGCCAACGTCGGGGAAGTGAGCAACAGGGGTTTTGAAGTTGCCATTAACTCAGATAATATAAGAACAAAGAACTTTAACTGGAGTACCAACCTCAATATTTCTTCAAATAAAAACAGGATCGAAAAACTTCCCACACCTATTACACAATATACACGGGATTGGGTTATTCTCCAGGAAGGATACTCCCTGAATTCGTTCTGGCTGTATGAACAATTATATGTTGATCCTAAGACGGGCGACCCCGTATTTGCCGGACAGGATGAAAATGGAGTCGTTACCGTTGAAGACAGGAAAATCCTGAATAGCTTTTACCCTAAGTTTTATGGTGGCATAAACAACACTATCAGGTTCAGGCAGTTTGATCTGAGCGCCTTGTTCACTTTTCAATATGGCAACTACAACCTGAACCTTCAACGATTCTTTATAGAAAGAAACCCGGCAACCGGCGCGAATGCAACTTTGCTGAACAGGTGGCAGAAGCCGGGAGACATTACAGATGTGCCGCGTCTTGTTTCTACCGGATACAACTATACTTTGGATCAGAATAGCCGTTACCTGGAAGATGCATCTTTTATCAGGCTGAAGCAGTTGTCGGTTGGCTATTCACTACCGGCAGGTATTTCCCAAAAAGCCAGGTTAACAAATGTTCGCTTCTATTTTGTGGCGGCTAATCTGTTTATTCTTACTAAATATACAGGTGATCCGGAAACCAATGTTACCTCTAATCCGAATGCACAGGGATTGGGCGGCTTTGGTACGCCGCCGCAACCTCGCAGTTTTCAGTTTGGTTTAAATGTAACACTCTAACTAATTATCGTTTCTAAAATTTCCAGTATGAAAAAGATCATATCTTTTCGCTTTCAATATGCTATTCTTGTTGCTGCGCTTTTACTTACGGGCCTTACATCCTGCGAAAAGTTTTTGGAAGTGGAGCCCAGAACATCTACTTCTGACCAGGTGACTATTGTGGACGAGAATTCTGCGCAGACGGCGGTAAGGGGTATTTACAATCAGTTGCAGTCTGGTAGCTATTATGGTTTTACTTTTCCGCTGATCGGAAATATATCGGCGGATAATGTACAGTACACCGGCAGCCAGGCGGTTAACAGAACATTAACCACGCATACAGCCAGGGCAGACCTGGGTCCTTTGGCAACAGTTTGGCAAGCTATTTATAACACCATCAACAGAGCCAACAATGTAATTGCAAAAGTTCCCGAAGTGCCTGTAACCACATCTTTCACGGAAGAAGCAAGAAGTCGGTTGGTAGGAGAGGCGTATTTTCTCCGTGCACTTGCCTACTTTGATTTAGTAAGAACCTGGGGTGGGGTGCAATTGATTCTTGAGCCTACTGCTTCTGCCGGCGACATTACGGGAGTGCCAAGGAGCTCTGTGCAGGAAACGTATGCGCAAATTTTTGCCGATCTGCAAACTGCGGAGAGCTTGCTGTCAGAAACTACCAATAGAATAAGGGCTACCAGAAAGACAGTATTTGCTTTAAGGGCAAGATATCATTTATACCAAAAAGAATGGCCCCAGGCTATTGAATATGCTACCAGGGTCATTGATGATAATCAAAATTATACCCTTGGCAATGCCTATAATTCTTTCTTTGCAGATAATGCAGCGAATACGAATGAGTCCATCTTTGAGCTCTATTATAATTTAAATGTTACCAATACCCAGGCATACAACTGGCAGCATTCATCGAGAGGTGGTATAGGCTGGGTAAGGCCCTCGGATGAGGCGGCGGCATTATTAAGTGACGAGACCATTGCCGGCGACAGATCGTCGCTTTTGATAAGTATACCTGTTAGTGGCGTATCTGTCTGGTATGGCAACCTGTATTACAGGACGAACGGTACCGATCCTGCCTACCTGATAAGGCTTGCTGAGCTTTATCTGATCAGGGCAGAAGCAAAAGCAAGCTTAAGCAGTCCGGATATACCCGGCGCTCTCCAGGATTTAAATATAATAAGGAACCGCGCTAACTTACCTAATGCTACTGCTACCACCCAGGCAGAAGTATTACTGGCGATTGAAGATGAGAACAGGCTTGAATTTGCATTTGAAAATCACAGGTGGTTTGACCTGGTAAGGACCGGAAGAGCACAGGAAGTTCTGAATATTCCTGATGTCGGAAAATTGCTTTTACCCATTCCATATTCCCAAATTCTGGTTGACCCGGCACTTAAGCAAAACCCGGGATACGAAGATTAATACATGTTACAGATCGCTAAATTCTTCTTTTATGTCTGATAATATCCCTCAAAACAATAACGGTACCGGGTGGGGAAAATGGAAACGAGAACTTTTCCGGATCGCTTTTGTATTCCTGCTCCTGCTATCCGTCCCTTTGTATGGAACATACTACAAAAGGTTGTTTTCAGTCAGTCTGTTTGATATCAGGTTCCAGGACCTGTTCCAACTCACCTATCATGTTCCCGGTGCAGGACATTTTGCCGTATTTGGTGTAAAGAGCTTTACGGGCTGGCTGCTGGCATTGGTATTGGCCGTGATCATCGGTATCATTTGGGGAAGATTGGATAAGGCACGTAAGAACTACGATACCTTGTATTATTGGGGAAGGGTATTGCTGCGGTACAGGCTTGCCCTTGGTGTTATTGTTTATGGAATTATCCTGCTGATACCCGTGCAGATCCCCCCGCCGGCATTGAGCGATCTTCATACTGCTTACGGAGACTTTCTTCCCTGGAAGATCTATTATCACTCCACCGGCGTAGCAGTGGCCGGTTATCGCCAGACGATCGGCGCTTTTGAGATATTGGGAGCCGTATTGCTGCTCTGGAGAAGAACGGTCGCTATCGGTACCATTATTATCGCTTTTATCCTGATAAATGTAGTGCTGGCAAATTTTGCTTACAATATCGGCGATCATCTTTACAGCACTTACCTCCTGTTGATATCACTTGTTTTGCTGGCGCACGATCTGCCAAGGTTGTATGCACTGTTGGTAAAAGAGACCAGGACCTATGCAGACAGGTTTCAGCCGGTGTTCAGTAAAAGAACAAAGCGGCTGCGGGTGCTGGCAAAAGCGGGCTTTTCGGTTTTTTCGGTTGCTTTCCTGGTTTTGTCATACAAAAGCTATAGCCATAACTGGCCGTATCCTGATACCGTCGGTTTAAAAGAAGCGGAAGGATACTATGATGTAAGCTCATTTAAGATCAACGACAGGTTGATCCCCTATTCATTAACCGATTCTGTAAGATGGAAAGACGTTGTATTTGAAAAGTGGAATGTGCTGAGCATCAGAAATAATTATCCCCGGAAGATCGACTATCTCATTCCCGGGATCCTGTACGAGCCTGATTTTCCGTGGAGATATGAAGTAGCCGGAAATGCCGGGAGAAGCTTCTATGCATATGATGAGACCGGAGACGTACTGGCGCTCAAAAACCTTAGCAACAGTGCAGATACCATAAGCCTTACTATTCAGCGGCCGGATCCGGAAACCATATTGTTATGGGGTGTAACTGCGGGAGGTGACAGTATCCACGCAGCCCTGACCAAAGTAGATAAGGAATACCTGCTGACCAAAGGAAGACGCAAGCCTGTTTCGGTATACTAAAATGCATTTCACCGTTAAAATAATATATTATGACCGTAGATAGTTTAAGGCTTGCAGATAAGCCGAAGGTTGCTGTAATATCCGGTAAGGCTGTATGGACATGGTGGGAAAAATTGCTCTTCCGTTTCCTGTTCATATTTGTGGCGATCCTTGTGCTTCCCATTGATGCAGACTGGTACACACGTTTTTTTAATTCGACGTCTTTTTTCGGGTATTTGTCATCTCTTGCGGGCTACCGTATCAACCTGGTTCAACTGACAACGGAAAGCGGGCGCTGGGGCATTGGTGCATATGCCACCTGGGGAATAGCTGCACTGATCGCCATTGGAGGTGCGATCATGTGGTCTTTAATAGCGATAAAAAGTAAAAGGACAAATTATAACCTGCTTTACTACTGGACCCGGGTGGTGATCCGGTACAGGGCGGCCATCGGCATTATTGCTTTCGGGTTTTTAAAAGTGTATCCGATGCAAATGCCTTATCCGCCACTTTCTAACCTGCTTACTGATTTTGGCGACTACAACACCTATAAAATATACTGGCAGCATGTAGGCGTTTCTACCTGGTACCAGATACTGTTAGGATGGGTAGAAGTGATAGGCGGTGTGTTGCTGTTTTTCAGGGCTACTACTTTTCCCGGCGCACTTATAACTGCCGGCGTGCTTTTTAATATTGCCCATGCGAACCTGGCATATGATGGCGGTGTACATGTTTACAGCTCCTTTTTTGTGCTTTTTTGCGGCATACTGCTGATACCCTATGTTGCCGCGTTCTGGAAACTGTTTGTTCAGCAAAAGGATGTTCATCTGAAATTTTATTACCCTTCGCCTGATACAAAAAGAAAGAGGATCATCTTTAACAGCATTAAGTTCGCATTTATTATTCTCTTTACGGTGGTATACGGTGTGCTCAGGTATGACGTACACTACATACAGGGTTCTCTCAAAATACCTGTATCGCCTGGTCTCAGCAATGCAAAGGGATACTACAATGTAACAGAATTTAAGTTAGGAGACCAGGTACTACCATACGATCCCCTGGATTCCGTACGGTGGCAAAGCGTGGTGCTCGAGAACTGGAGCACACTGGTGTACAAAGTGCATAAAGCATTTCCTGTATCACTGACCAACGGAACACCTAATGTTAAACAGATAGACAGGAGCTATGAGCTGGCAGGCATTGCAGGAGGGCTGCGTTTTCTGCACTACGAAGCAGATACGGTCAATCATAAATTATACTTATGGGATAAAGGCAGAAGGAGAGTGAGAGATGAAGGCGCCGGAAGAGCCGGCAGGGGACGGCAAAGAAATAACGCCAATGCCGTAACCCGGGAAGAAGAAAAGCCAGAGTTTGAATGGAGTTATGAAAGAATAAGCCCTACACGTATTATCCTCAGCGGCTTAAACGATAATAAAGATCCCATACGCGTAGTGCTTGATAAAACCGACAGGCAATTTGCCATACAGGATGTACCCGTTTACTGATAATTTCTCAAAACATAAAAACGAAAATGAAAAAGAATATCATACTGCTGCTGTTGGCTACATGTGCTTTTATAACCGGTATACAGGCAACGCCAACAAAGATCACGGTTCGTGTTAAATCAAAAGACGCCAAATTCATTGGCACCGGCATAGGTGGGGCATACGTAACAATAACAAATACTATTAACGGAGAAATTCTTGCGCAGGGGCTTACCACAGGTGCTTCAGGAAATACAACATTATTGCTGGAAACACCGCTGAGAAGATATCAGCGGCTGACAGATGACAAAACAGCATGCTTTGAAGCGAGCATTGATATCAAAGACCCGCTGTTTGTGGAAGTACAGGTCACCGCACCGGTAAGCCGCAAAAATGCGGCTATCAGGGGCTCCGTACAATGCTGGCTGATCCCGGGAAAGGATATAAATGGTGACGGACTTATTATTGAACTGCCCGGCTTTGTGCTGGATATCATCAAGCCTACCACGCTCCAGCAGGTAAAGCAAACTGATCTTGTAAAAAATACCCTGGAATTTAAAGCAAGCCTTACTATGCTCTGCGGATGTACTATCACCAAAGGAGGTACCTGGGACGCAGACAGCATTGAGGTTGCCGCTTATATAAAAAAGGAAGAAGTACTGCTGAAGAACGTACCGCTACAACTTACTGATCAGGCCAATATTTTCGCAGGTAGCTTTACGGCAGAAGAAAAAGGAAATTACCAGATCACGGTGTATGCATACGATCCGAGAACAGGAAATACCGGTGTGGATAAGATCAATTTTGTGATACAATAAACAGTACCGGTATTGCTGATTTGAGAATTGCTGATGCAGGAATGAAATCCTAAATCAAAAATTACCCGCGTCCGAAAAAAGTGTCATGAACCCGTTAGCACTATCCCGTCCGGATAAGGGTTATCTTTGGATAGCCGGATGCACGGTGCATACATTATTCGATGAGGGATACCGGGATATGTGAAGTCACGAGCTTATTAAATTAATCTTTTAATGTAAAAGCAATGAAACGCAGAAGTTTTATTTCAGGAATACTGCCGTTAGGAGCACTGGCGCTTACGGATCCGGGTGGATTGTATGGCGGCACAAAAACCGGTGTTCGCAAAAAAGACCTGTGGCGTGTACAGCAGTTTGAGGACAGTGGGCTGGCCCATTTTTCATATGCAATACTGGCTGCGGGAAAGGTCATATTAATTGACCCGGGAAGAAACCCCGAGGCATACTACCGGTTTGCTGAAGAAAATAATGTCGGGATCGCCGGTATTATCGAAACACATCCTCATGCAGACTTTATCAGTTCACACCTGGAGATACACAAAAAGACCGGTGCAACAATATATACATCCGGCCTTACAAAGCCTGCATATTCATATAAGGCATTCGATGAAGGGGAGGTACTGAAGCTTTCTGACAACATCCGTTTATATTCTTTGAATACCCCCGGACATTCTCCGGACAGTATTTCTGTGGTACTACAGGTGGAAGGTAAAGATGTAGCTGTCTTTTCCGGGGACTCGTTGCTGATAGGGGATGTGGGAAGGCCGGACCTGAGAGAATATTCGGGCGATGTGCAAACCCAACGCCGGGAACTTGCTGCGAAAATGTATCACACCCTGTGGAACAAATTCGACCGGCTTGCAGACGATGTTGTTTTATACCCGGCGCATGGAGCCGGCTCCCTGTGTGGCAGGGCTATGCGAAAGGCAGCAAACTCTACTATCGGGTATGAAAAGCAGCATAATTATGTTTTCGAAAAGAGACCGCTTAACCATTTTGTCGATTTATTGCTGGAGGATCTCCCGATGATCCCGGCCTATTTTACGTATGATGTGGCACTTAATATTAAAGGAGCTCCGGATCTCAGGGAAGGAATAGCTGGTGTAGAGATACTGGATGATAACTTTATACCACCTAAAGGGGAGATCGTCATTGACACGCGGCCGGACAAGCTGTTCAAATCATCTCATATACCCCATGCATTCAATATACAGGATGGTTCAAAATTTGAAACATGGCTGGGTAGTGTAATAGCGCCGGATAAAAAATTTTACCTGGTTGCTGCCGATAAGGAGGCATTGCAGCAGGCGATCGGTAAGCTGGCTAAAATAGGGTACGAGTTGAGAATAAAGGGAGCTTTTGTATACAACTCGGTTAACGGAGTTAAGTTCCCGGAACTGGATATGAATGATTTTAACCGGGACCCCAGTAAATACACCATTATCGATGTGCGGTCTCCGAAAGAATTCGGGGAAGGCAAAATATTTGATTCGGCGATCAATATACCCATAAACGAATTGCTTCAGTCTGTAAATAATATCCCGCAAGACAAGCCTGTGCTTGTCAGTTGTGCCAGTGGTTACCGGTCGGCTATCGGAAGCAGTATCCTTAAAAAATATTTGCCCTCAACAGATGTGTTTGACCTGGGCGCAGAGGTGCAGAAATTCAAACAGGATAAATAGAAGGGTTAAAAAATAAAGGAGACCAGCTTGCCGGCATTTTGAGCGTTATCGTATACCTGGAGTAATATTTTGCGCCTGGCGCTGATATCCTCCGTGGTAAAGCTGCTATTCATTCCTTCTTTTATTTTTTCTCTGATCAGCATGGCTGTATCGGCAATGATACATGCCGGCTCCATTCCCGTACCATTGACCATTGCCGTATTGGTTATGCAGAACCTGCCGGTAAACAAGGCATGCAGGAGTTTGAACTTTATCCCGGTTTCTGAAAAGGAAGGTAATATATTTATATGAGCCTCCTGCAGCAGCATATGCATAGTATCCATATCCGGGTTCTCAATTATCCGGATGTGCGCATATTTAGCCGCCAGTTTTCTTAATCTGTCAGACGGATCTTTACCCGCGATAATGAACGGGATTGACAGGTCGCAGAAGATATGCTCAATCAGCCAACCGGCAGCTTTTTCATTTTCTTCAACGGACAAGTTTCCATGGTATAAACTGTAGTTGCCTTTTCCTGGTAGGCTTTGTATATCATCCCACGGAACAAATACAGGCAGGTAATGTACATTTTTCAGATGTTTGTTGAAATGCAGGGTTTCCCGCAATGACACTGATAAGCCGATACCTGCTTTTTCTATTACAGCCGGCTCATACTTTTTGAGCAGCAAACTTTCGTACAGGAAATAGCATTTACGGAATAGCGAATGGGTATTATCGGCCAGTTGTTTATAGTAGACAGATTCGTTGTTGTGTAACCGGATAATAACTTTCCTGTTACGGAGTTTCCCGGTGTGTAGCAGATAAGTGCAGTGAATACCTTCCAGTAAAACCGGGTAATTGTCAGGCGAGAGATTTTTTTCCAGTTGCCTGCTCCGCCGGGATCTCACTATGTAAGGGATGGAAAAGGAAAAAGACAGCAGCCCTTTTTTTCTTTGGTAATAAAAAACTTTCCGGCAATATTTATTGAGCTCGGATTGTTCTCCGCGTCCGTCATCAAAGCAATGCAGGTAAATGCTCACTCCCCGTTCTTTGAGATACTTTAGCTTTTGGAACAGATCAATCACGCCGCCGTAATCCGGGGGATAAGGAACCTGGAGGCATACTATATGTAAATGTTTCTCCAATCAGGTAAAAAGGTTTTGATAAAATGAAAGCAGCTTTTGCTCTTCTTCCTGCCAGTTGTAAACCAGTCGCGCTTTCATACAATTGTTTTGCAATTTAACATACAATTCCCTGTTATACAGTAACAGGTTGATAGCCTGGCTGATGCTGTGTTCGTCCAGGTTTTCGATCAATATCCCCACTTCGTAGTGGTTATTGATATTGGCGTATTCCGGGTATAACATGCTAACCTGGGGAACACCGCTCTGGATATAGTCGAAAAATTTATTAGCCAGTGAATAGTACTGGTTTAACCCGATGTTTTCTACCAGGTTGATGCCGATATAGGCGCCTGCCGTTATAGCAGGTAGTTCCTGCGGCGGTACCGGTGGATGGATAAACACTTTTTCAGACAGGTTGTTCTGCCGGATCAGTTCCTGTGTCTGTTTCAAAAAATTGCCATTTCCATAAATATGAAGTTCTGCATCCACGTAGTTCATGGCGGGTATCAACCATTCCATTCCCCGGGCTTCGTTTACAGCGCCCTGGTATAAAATGAAGCGTTTGTTTCCGGAAGGGCGTACAGGTGCCGGGAGAAGGTCGGGGCAATTCCGTATCAGTTCATAACTTACCTGGTATTCTTTCTGTAGTGTGTTGGCGATACTTTGGGAAACGGTGTATCCGTTCTTAAAAAAAGGAATAGTTCTTCCGGCTATCCATTTCCAGAAGCGGTGTATATTGGGCCTGCTTATCACTTCTTTCATTTCTGTAAATAACTCGTGGGCATCGTACACGCGTTTTATCCCTTTTATCTTTGAAACAATATATACGGGAACAATGGTATCCAAGTCTATCGCGCAAATAATATCCATTTTGCGGAACAGCAGGTGAAAAAATAATTTGATATTGAATTCCAGGTAGAAGAGTTTACCCTTTGAAAAAATGCAGAACAGCCTTATTTGTTTATAATCGCGTTGTGTGAGTACCGGAGCGCCTTTTGTACGTCTTCCTACCAGGGTCACATTATATCCGTTGCAGCCAAGGGTTTGGCATATACGCCGCATTCGCTGGTCATGCACCAGGTCGCCCGTTACTGCAAAATAGATGGTTTTCAAGAGAAATTGCTTTTACGGGTTGAAAGATATTGGATTTACATAAATTAAATAGTTTTTAATTATTCCCGGAAAAAGAAGATATTTTAAAAATGTTTTATTAGAATTGCATTAACAAAAATTTATCATATGGAAGATGTACTTACCAATGTTCCGGAAAAACGCACCCGGCCAACATTTCTCACAGTATTATGCATTCTTACTTTTATAGGAAGTGGATGGGGGATCATCAGTGGTTTCACCAGCTATGCCTCTGCCAACTTAGCGGCGGGGATCAGCCAGACAGCTATTGAAGATGCTCAGAGAGAGCTTGAGAATGAAGAGATTTCAAATGCGGGCACGAAGGTAGCCAATGAAATATTTGCCGGAATGAGCAGTGTGTTGAACCCGGAGAATATCCGTAAGAACGCTATGTTTTCTATAGTAAGTTGTGTCCTGACATTGCTGGGCGCCGTCCTGATGTTCCGCCTTTCCAAAACGGGCTTCTGGTTGTATATACTGGGTACGCTGGTAGGAATTGCGGCACCCTTTATTGTTTATGGAGGTACGAATATCTTAACTATCATCAGTTCCTCAGCGATTGCTTTCATTGGTATCCTGTTTGTGGTGTTGTACGGATTGAATTTCAAGCATCTCAGGTAGCGGCATATGATCTTCTTTTAAAAAATCGAAGCTGACAACTTCGATTTTTTTATTTTACAGGAACAATAAGCATAACTATGTTCAGAAAAGAAATATTGTTCAGCGGGTTGATGCTATTGTTCACAGTGGCGCTGTCGGCGCAACCCGTAGAGCAGAAGATTAAAGTAGCATTTGACCGTTTCGAAAAAGACCCGCAATTACAATTCGCGATCAGTTCCCTGTATGTGGTGGATGCGGAAAGCGGTAAGCTGGTTTTTCAGAAAAACGGGTTCAGCGGACTTGCACCTGCATCAACCCAAAAAGTCATCACCAGTATTACAGCTTTGGAACTGTTGGGCAGGGACTATCGCTACAAAACACAATTTGCATTTGATCCTGCAATTGCCACCCTGACCATTCTGCCTGCCGGCGATCCTACACTGGGCAGCGGCAGGTATGCTGCCACGGGAGCGGCGAATGTGATCGGCCGGGTGGTAAAAAACCTTCCTTCCGGTTCGGTTGTCAATACTGTCAGTATAGATAATTCGCAGTGGTCGGAAAATGAAATCCCCGATGGGTGGATATGGCAGGATATCGGGAACTATTATGGGGCGGGCGCTCAGAAGCTGAACTGGCGGGAAAATAAATTTGACCTGGTACTAAGGTCCGGCCGGAATATTGGCGACCCGGTAGTGGTTACCGGCACCGAACCGCAGGTGAAGGATTATCCCATTCTTTCGGAGGTCACCTCCGCGGCCAGGGGTACAGGAGATAACGCCTATATCTATTTCCCGGTAGGCTCAAACAGCGCAGTGGTGAAGGGTACGATCCCGGTAAATGAAAACCGTTTTGTGATATCCGGAGCCCTTCCATCTGCCTCCCTTCAATGCGCCCGGGAAATTACCGATACCCTTAGCAAATTATTCCACACCAATATCATGGTTCGTCCTGAATTATCCGGCATGGGAACAGTGTTTCATACTGAGGTGTCACCTGCGCTGGACTCTATAGTTTACTGGTTCAACAGGAGAAGCATTAACCTGTATGGTGAGGCATTGATCAGGACGGTGGCTTTTGAAAAAAAGAACATTGCTTCTGCCGATAGCGGAATAGTGCTGATAAAAAACTTCTGGCAGCAAAAGGGAATCAATTCCCTGGAGCTGAATATGAAAGACGGCTCGGGTCTCTCTCCATTGAACAGGCTGACCACCCATGCCCAGGTAGAGATATTGAAATATGCCCGTGACCGGCCCTGGTTTTCTTCTTTTTATGCTTCGCTGCCCGAATACAACGGAATGAAGATGAAGAGTGGTACCATCGGGGATGTTAAAGGTTTTTGCGGGTATCATACATCCGCCGCCGGCAGAAAGTTCATTTTTTCATTCCTGGTAAACAATTACAATGGTAGTGAAAGAGCCCTTGTAGGTAAGATGTACAGGGTGTTGGATACGCTGAAATGAAAGCCTCCCCTTGCCTCTCCTTTGGAGGGGCTTTTATTTGCCCATCAACCTGTCTACACTGGCTTTGCCGGGTCCTACCAGTAAAATGGTAATAAAGCCTGCCAGGAACAATCCCGCTTTTTCGCCATCCCCGAAAATATCGCCGCCATGCGATTTAAATAAAGCGACAGACATTACTACGATCAACGGGATAACGGAGAATCGGGTAAAAAGCCCGATGATAATAAATACGGAACAGACCAGTTCCGCAAAAAGTGTAAGCCCCAGCGATAAGGTAGATCCCAGCCCGAGAAAATTGGTGAACCTGTGCTGCAGATCACCGAAACGGATCAGTTTGCCATAGCCGTGGGGCAACATCATGAGACCCAGTGATATCCTTAAAATAAATAACGCGGCATTAAATGCCCATGAACTATAATCCGTTGATAGTAACTTTTTCATCTGTCTGGTTTTTTTGCCTGATTATGTTCCGGAATGAACGCCGGATCAGATTTTTAACTTTTAGGTTGCAAAAATAGCTGATACAAACCTTTTATCCACATGTGTTCTGGAATGGTTATTGCAAATTGGGTTAACAGTAACTTTGCTGGCTGGTTTTACTTTAAGATATTTGTAACAAAAGAGAATTGATCTTCGTGCAGGTTGCCGTCAAAAGCTTCGTTGAACAAACCCACTACATCAAGAATACTATGCAAAGAAGTATTGCTTTACTAGTTGCCGTTTTTATGGGTATGCTTACCCTGAAAACAGAGGCACAGCAAACAAGAGTGTATACCGACCCCCAGGCAGCGTATAAAAAGGCAAAAGAGTTTTTTCAGAATGACCAGTTTAGCCTGGCATACCCGGTTTTCCGGGAACTGGAAAGAGCCTTACGGTCTGCGGATAAGACCAATACAGCGCTGGAATATGATGATGTGAAATTCTATACCCTGGCATGTGGTTTATTGCAGAATGAAGAATTTGCGGCGGAATCTGCGGCTGATTTTATAGAACTGAGCTACAACCCGTCCCTGCGTGAACGACTTAGCTTTTACCTGGCTGAGTACTATTTTCGGAGGAATGATATGCGCCGGGCGCTGACGTATTATGAAAACACAAGCATTACCAACCTCAGCAACCGCCAGATTGCCGATATGAAGTTTCACCAGGGGTATGCCTATTTTACAATCGAGCAATTTGACAAGGCGCGGCCATTACTGGAAACCATTGCAAAGAAAACCGGCGATCCGAATTATGCGGATGCGAACTATTATTATGGTTCCATAGTATATGCCGGGGGCAATTACAAAGAAGCACAAGCTGCTTTTCAGAAAATTGAGAACAATCCCCAATATAAAACCGTAGTTCCTTTCTATATAGCCAATTTGTATTACGTGCAGGGAGAAAAGGATAAATCGCTTACCTATGCACAGGACGCATTAAAGAAAAGCAGCAGTCACTATGATGTGCCGATGAAGGAACTGGTAGGCCATTCCCTTTTTGAAAAAGGGGAATATGCCCAGGCCTTACCATACCTGAAGGAATATGTAGACAAGACGCCCAAAGTAAGCAGGGAGACATTATACGAGCTGAGCTATTGTTACTATCACGAAAACCGGCTGAAGGAAGCCGTAGAAGGACTGAAGCAACTGAGCGGAGGCGAAGACTCTTTGAGTATGCATGCCATGTATATCCTGGGGGATGCCTACCTGAAGCTGGGAGATAAAGCCAATGCCAGGAATGCTTTTTCTTTTGGCGCTAATAACAATACCAATAGGTCTCAGCAGGAAGTATCAAAGTTCAACTATGCGAAACTTTCCTATGAATTAGGTTACCAGGATATCGCGTTGACGGAGTTCAGAAAATTTCTTGCCGACTACCCCGGTTCCACTTATCAAAAAGAAGCGGCAGAAATTACGGCAGCATTGCTCGCCAATACCAACAATTACCGGGAGGCGCTGAGTATCCTGGATAATATCCAGTCTTCGTCGGAAGCCGTAAGAAGACTCTACCCCAAAGTGTTATACGGAAGGGCGATGGAACTGATCAACGACCAGGACCTGGAAGGGGCCAGGCAATTGCTTGACAAGGCATTGAAGGACCCATATAACGCCTCCGTATTGCCCGCGGTAAATTTTTGGGAAGGAGAAATAGCCTACAGGCAAAACAGGCTTGATGACGCTATCCGTTTTTACAACAATTATATTTCTACAGAGTCCGGGGGAAATGGGGAAGTTAATCTTACCAATGCACGGTACAACCTCGGGTATTGTTATTTCAGGAAAGAAAACTATCGCCAGGCGCTGCCCTTTTTTGAACAGGTGGCAAAAACGCCGGTGTTAAATTCCCCGCCGGTACAACAGGACGCTTATGCAAGAGCGGCGGACTGCAACTTTATGAACCGCGATTTTTCCAAAGCCAAAGCCATGTATGGAACCATCAGCAGTTATTCTTGGCCCGCTTCAGACTATGCCACTTTTCAAACGGCTATGATCAGCGGTATTACCAGCAGCAATGAAAAGATAAACATACTCAAGGGTTTTGACAGGAAGTTCCCGAACTCCGCTTTGATAGGAGATGCCAACCTGGAAATTGCAAAAACCTACCTGGCTGATGAGCGCTACCGGGAAGCGATCCCTTATCTTAATAACGTGATAGATGCCCCGGCAGCGACCAACCTGAAACCGGAAGCTCAATTGAAACTGGGGTTGAGCTATTATAACCTGGATAACAACAAGGAAGCCCTTACCCAGTTTAAAAAACTGGTTACGCAATATCCCAACTCGACAGAAGCCAATGAAGCAGTAGATAATTTAAGGGCTATTTACTCCGCGGAAGGCAAGACCGGGGAATATGTAGATTTTATGAAGAGTATCGGCAGGGCGGTAACGGTAAATGAAGAAGACAACCTTACATACAGGTCGGCTGAAAATAAATATATTGACAAGGATTTCAATGCGGCTCTCACCGGTTTCAATAACTATCTGAACAAATTTCCTGACGGACAGCATGCGCTGGATGCTTTTTTCCTACGCAGTGAGATATATAATATGCGAAAGGACTGGAAAAATGCGGCGGCGGGATATGCTGAGGTAGCCGAAAGAGGAGCCAGCAAATATGCCGAACGGGCAGCGTCCCAGGCAGGACAGATCTACTACTTTCAGTTGGAAGATTATGAAAAAGCGGAATTATATTTTTCAGTATTAAAAGAGCTGGCTGCCGGCGCTGATTTCAGGCTGGAAGCAATGCGAGGGTTGCTGCGAAGCCAGTACCAGCAAAAGAAGTGGGCAGATGCGGTGTCCAATGCGCAGGAATTGCTGAAGGAGAAAAATACCAGCGTGGACGATAAGGTGTTGGCCTATATGGTGACTGCCCGCGCTGCCCAAACGGATGGTAAGTACACGGAAGCCATCCAGAGCTACCGGAATGTAGTGAATATTAATAAAGCTTCGTTTGCTGCGGAGGCGCGGTATGAAATTGCCTACAGTTATTTTTTGCTGAATGACCTTAAAAACGCGGACAAGGCGGCTTTTGAAACCATCAATAAATCGGGGTCATACGATTACTGGATAACCAAAGCCTATATATTGCTGGGGGAAATATACCTGAAGGAGAAAGACTATTTCAATGCAAAAGCTACACTGCAAAGTGTTGTAGACAATAGTAAGATAACGGAGTTGAAAGACGAGGCCCGCACAAAACTTGATAATGTGCTTGCAGCGGAAAAATCAGAAAGCAAAATAGGAGGATAATAACAGCCACAAAATTGACAAAGATGTTTAAAGCGAACATTGTTAGAATACAATTGATTTTTGCAGGGTTACTGCCTGCTGCCTTTGTCCTTGCCCAGGAACCCGTTAAAAAACAAACCATTGATATCACGTCGGCGTTTAAACCGGCAGTGAAGGCAGCGGCGAAAATTAATTTCGATGCGGCTCCGCCCGTACCGGATTCCGCCCGCCCCCGGTTTACCTATAATACTCCGGTTACCTCGCTGGAAAGGGTATATGAACCATTAACGATCAGCCCCCTGGCATTACACACGGATACTACCGGCAGGTGGGCTGCCAGCAACTACGTAAAGCTGGGTTTTGGAAATTACCAGACACCCTATGCGGAAGCAGGACTTACGTTTACCAATGCCACCAATTCTACATTGAGCGTACTGGGGAATTTTATCAGCTCCAAAAGCAAAGCCATAGAGCATCAGTCGTATATGAATATGCGTGCCCGGGCTTACGGAAGCACCATCATCAACGGCAAACATGAATTGTATGGAAATGCCTCTTTTCAGAACGACCAGTATAATCTGTATGGCTATGATCATAACCTGTTCAACTATGACAAAGCCGCTGTCAGGCAACGGTTTATAGGACTGGACCTGGGCGCGGGGTTCAGGAATACGGAAGAAACAGAATTTGGATTGAAATATCATCCGGATGTGAAAGTCTCCTTTTTTAACGACAACTATCATGGCAGGGAGTTCAGGGTTATAGGGAATCTTCCGTTAAGCAAAAGTATTGGCGATGCTTTTGCGATCAACCTTGCCCTGAATGCAGATTACAACCAGTTTTCCCGCAGGAATACGCCGGCCCTCGACAACAGCATTTTCACCGTTCCCTTGTCACTTGATTTCAAAAACGAAAATTTAAATATTCATGGTGGGGTTATTCCTTCCTGGGACAACTCACAGTTCAGGCTATTGCCGGACCTGATGGCAGACCTTAAACTGGGCAGTGATGGGGCGATCCTGCAAATGGGTTGGCTGATGCATTATGACAAAGCCACTTACAAACGCTTTGCGTCTATAAACCCTTATTTGGAACAACCCAATTTCCTGTTGAATACCAGGGTCAATGAAACGTATGGCGGGCTGAAAGGGACTTTTCTGGAACATTTCTTTTATAATGTGAAAGTAGGACTGGTTCGTTTTCATAACATGCCTTTATTCGTAAATGATACTCTGCCCGGCGACCGGAAAAGTTTTGTGATATTGAACGAAGAAAGGCTGAGCGCTTTTCAATCGCACGGTGAAATAGGGATCGTGCAGGCGGAGGAATTTTCGCTGACAGCCAAATTTGACTGGTTATTGTTCAGCGGGCAGAAAACACAACAGGAGGCATGGGGTATCATTCCCAGGGAACTGAGTGCTGCCCTTCGCTGGAGAGTGCTGAAGGACCTGTGGCTGAAAAGTGATCTGTTTGTTTTTGAGGGGGCTAAGTTCATGAATGCAGACGGTTCTGTGGGCCGGGGACGGAGCCCGTTCGATCTTAATGCAGGGCTCGAGTTTAAAGTAACCAAACAGTTTAACCTTTGGGTGCAGGCGAACAATGTATTTAATACCCGCTACCAGCGATGGAACCAATACGACGTATTTGGCTTCAATATACTGGGCGGAATTGTGTTCAACTTTTCAAAGTAATATGCTGATTTCTGATTTTTCGGGTTTATTTATTAGCCTTTTAAATCAGCAATACCGTAATCAACATTCAGCAATTTAATTTAATTGTATCTTAGCGGCAAACGGTTATTTATGTTGCAGTTGCTACATCAATATCTTATACAGCATAAGTCTGTGAGCCTGCCCGGGTTGGGCACTATACAGTTGCAGCATATACCTGCTATCAGCAATTTCACAGATCATATCATTGAGCCGCCGGCTTTGAAGGCTATTTTGGATGATACCCGGGATACGCCCGGGAAAGGTTTGTTTCGTTACCTGTCCGGCAAACTTCAGATTGAAGAGTGGGAGGCCATTAAAAAGTTAAATGATTTTTCCTATGAGCTTAAGAATGAACTGAAGCAGGGGCGGAAGGTGGTCTGGGACAAAATAGGAACATTAAAATACGACCTGGGAGGTACGCTGCAACTGGAAGCGGTAGCCATTGTCAACAACTTTGTTTTTCCTTTGCCGGCTCACCGCATCATACGCTCAGATGTTAATCACACTATTTTAAGGGGCGATACAGAAGTGAGCGGCAGCTTCTTTCCGGAAAGCCGGGAGGATATCGGGGAAGTATCCGCAAATGGCAACAGGCAGCTTCTCTGGGTAATCATACTGGTAGCTTTAGGGTTACTTTTATTATTTCTGCACCTCTACGACACGGGCTTCAATATTTACAGTATTTTCAACCGGCAATAATATATAAACCCTGGAGATTTGCAGCGCAGCTTTCCTTCCCGGCAAATCTCACAGGTTTTCCCGGCTTTATCACCCAGGTGTTACACCATAATGCTTTTCCGGTGCTGCAAGCCCCATTCCACCATTACATCCAGCACTTTTTTAAAGCATTCTCCGGATCGGGTGAGCCTATATTCCACCGTAACAGGTATGGAATCATATACGGTGCGGGTAACAATGCCGTTCATTTCCAGGTCTTTTAGCTCCTTGGATAGCATACGGGGTGTAATACCCGAGATTTCTCTTTCGAGCTCTTTAAAGCGCTTCTTGCCGTACAGCAGAGAACCGATGATAGGCAGCTTCCATTTACCATGTATTACATTCATGGTGTCGTTTATCGCCAGCACAAACTGTCCGGAGCATAACTTGATCTGATCCAGTTGAGAGATTCTGCCCATAACAATAAAAATTATTTTATATAGTTGATATACTTTAAGATACCGGTATATAAAAGTATAGTAGTTACTAATATATAGCAAAGGTATATAATTTTGCCCTCGTAGAAAATTTGTTTACAAATCATAAATGAACAGGTAATGATTTTAGTTACAGGAGCAACAGGTCATTTTGGAAGAGTTGCTATTGAATCTTTGTTGAAAAAAGGAGTATCTCCCGGCGATATAACTGCTTTGGCAAGAAGCGCAGAAAAGGCGGCAGCGATCAAAGACAAAGGCATAAAGATCGTATATGGTGATTATGATCATTATGAATCCCTGGTGGCGGCATTCCAGGGCATTGATCAATTGTTATTTGTTTCCTCCAATGATATCGGCAGAAGGGTTGAACAACAGGAAAATGTGATAAAGGCATCACAGGCGGCAGATGTAAATCATATTATATACACAAGCTTTGAAAGGAAAAATGAAACAGTTGCATCCCCCATTGCAGCAGTAGCCGAAGCCCATCTGGCAACAGAAAAATGGCTAAAGGAAACCGGGTTGTCATATACCATACTCCGGAACAATATATACATGGATTTTATTCCCGTATTTATTGGAGATAAGGTATTGGAATCAGGAGCTGTTTACCTGCCGGCAGGGGAAGGAAGAGCCGGTTTTGCGCTTCGTTCGGAGATGGCGGAAGCAGCCGCTAATATCCTGGTATCTGACGGGCATGGCGGTAAGGCATACTATTTTTCCAATACAGAAACGTATAGTTATGCAGATGTCGCTGCGGTGATAAGCGAAATAACCGGTAAAGAAATAGTGTATATATCGCCTTCTGCCGGCGAATATAAAAAGACACTGCTGGATGCCGGTGTGCCGGAAGTGTATGTTGGAATGTTTGCCTCATTTGCACTGGCGCATGCCGCCGGCGAGTTTGACGCTTCCGGGAATGATCTTGAACGGTTGCTGGGTAGAAGACCTGTTTCGTTGCGGGAATACCTGCAAACAGTATATGAGCCGGCTAAGTGAATTTAAGAAGTCTGTATCAATATTATAAGATAGAAATAAACCAATACAAAATGAATAAAGCGATAAACATCATACAACAGGCGCCAAGAATTTTACTGGGACTTATTTACCTGGTATTCGGGCTGAATTTCTTTTTACATTTCATTCCTTCGCCCCCTCCGGTACAGGATAACTCACCGGTTTCCTTATTCAGCGGCGGACTGGGGGTATCCGGCTATTTTTACCCGTTTTTAAAAGCTGTTGAGGTGATTGCAGGGGCCTTCCTGATCATAAACCTGTTCAGTCCTTTGGTGACGCTCATCGCATTCACCATCAGTGTGCACATATTTTTATTTCATGCTTTTTTAGCGCCGGATACCATGCTGATCTCCGTGATAATGTTGCTGTTTAATATTTACCTGCTTTGGGCATACAGGGGCCTGTATTTCCCCTTATTGCAAAAGCCGGGGAGACGTAATCTGTCGCCGGCAAAACAGACGGCATAAGGTATCCCCCCGGTTTTAGTATTGCCAATACATATAGGGTAAGCTCTTGTAAATCAATAATCCGCAAAAAGCGAATAGTTCCTGAATATCCAGGCTGCGAAGGTTGCGTGGAGACACGCAACCGGGCCCGCCCGGCTGACGCCGTTCGGGCAGGCGGCCGCTGCCCTGTCGTGTGTCCCACGCGTCGTTAGATGCAGGTTGAGTTTGTCAGTGACGCCCGAATGAATGACGCAGTCGGGCAGGCATATATATGGCACGGTCCAATGACGGAGAACCCTTGCTTGTTTACTGCTGCGCATAATGATTTGGCAACTTTAAGCAGATGCTTATCCGAAGGGGATAGGCATTTATATTTCGCCAGATCATTACTTTTTTATCACTTTTGGCAGTATATAAAACTTATAAGATTGCCAAATCTCTGCTTTCTTCAGAAGTTAAGAGGCTTTTTATCATTTCCACATTTCCAAATCAGTTCATCCTTCCAGAACTGAAATCAACCCTCATTTTCAAATTAACCTCACCGTTTCGCCTGGTCAGCCAGTATGCTATTACTGATCTTCCTGTTCTCCAGGACCTTAATGTAGCGTAGTGCCAGCCGGATACTATAATCTTCGTAAGCCTTTTGCGCCCAGCCGATGGCTTCGTCGAGGTTGCCGTTTATTTCGTTGATGATGGCCATATTATAGGAGGCGCGTCCGGCAATTTTTGCTTCATTGTTGTTGGTTTCCTTTTTCCAGAGCTCCGCCGCTCCGTTCCAGTTGCCACCTTGTGCCTTTCTTTTGGCGGTTTTCAAAGATTCGGAACCTTTTACATAATAATCCCTCGATACACGGAGGTAGTAGGGGAGGATGCGCTGCCCGTATGCTTCACCTGCACTGTTGCCGGTTGCTTTTACAGCCTCCTTACGTTCCAGCATGGCCGCCAATGCGGCAGCGGGGTTGATACCGCGTCCCTCAAAGCTCAGGGTATTGTACATCATGTATTCGTCCAGGATCTGTCGTTCCCGGGGAGCGTAAATGCGCCAACCGGTCCTTACCCGGGTTACCATAGTGGCAATATGTTCTACCATCGGCACCTTTCCCAGGGGAGTCTCTAGGGTTTTGGTCCCGGTAGCATAACTTACCTTCGACTCAGTATCGAATACCTCAAGGGAAAACAGGAGATCTGTATTACTATTTTGCGCAATTTTCTCAATATCCGGCCAGGCAAGCGGCGCCGGGAAAACGCCGGAAGTAGACTGCCTGTAGAGCTTCTCCTTAACGGTTGACACCGTACTGAACCGGTCATTTTGCCCGAGCGTGTACTGCAAGGCATCTATGCTGGCTGCTGCCCCTTCTTTATCCAGGACGGCGCTTTCCATGGATAACACGATATCTACCATATCGAATATTTGGTTTTTAGGATCGGTTTCGCTGCGGTTAATGATCCCGGCTTTCTGCGCATAAGCGGGCAGGGTTACGGGAGAGGGTTTCTGAACTGATATATGCACTTTATTGGTGGAACCACAGGAACTGGCGCCGGCAAGTATCAGGATGACAATGAAATTTTTCATAACTGGATTTTTTTGAAATGCTTATTCATAAACGCCGGTTCCGGCTGTATATTGCAATGTAAACTGATGTGATTCAATACTTTTGACCCGGCGCGTTATTCTTTGCGGGCTGACTAAAAAGGTTCGTTCTACAAGATATATCACTAAGATTCAAAGGCACAAAGTCCTGATCTTCAGGATTTAATTTTCTTTATACCTTAGCGACTTCTGTACAACTAAATTTCATTCATCTGATAATCAATTATTTAAAGAAGTGAAATTTTGTTGTATCCAAAAATCATCCGTCTGCGGCGGGCACCGGAATTCGTGGCAAAGCATTACTTTTTGGTCAGCCCCTGGAACCCACTACCGGTCGGTGTCTCACCGACCGGGCGTTCCGGGACAATAATTTAAAAATTTTCTTTCACAAATAGTTGGCTGTAAATCTATATCCACCTACCTTTGCACTCCCAAAATCAAATGGGTCGTTTACGGTATGTCTCAAAGAATCAGAATAAAACTACAGAGCTACGATCATAACCTGGTAGATAAATCTGCTGAAAAGATCGTAAAAACTGTACGCGGTACAGGTGCGGTGGTTACAGGTCCTATTCCTTTGCCTACCCACAAAAAGATATTTACAGTACTGCGTTCGCCTCACGTAAACAAAAAGAGTCGTGAGCAGTTCCAGTTGTCTACGCACAAGCGTCTGCTGGATATCTATACTTCATCCTCCCGTACGGTGGATGCGTTGAGTAAGCTGGACCTGCCGAGCGGGGTAGAGGTTGAGATCAAAGCCTGATAAGGCTGCCGTAAGGTAAAAAACAAGAAGTTAGTTCTTATATATATTCCATCTGCCAATCACGCTTTAGTGAAAAAGCAGCGCTGGAATGCCGGAAAAAAATAAAGATCCGGCTTTTGAGAATTAAATATGAACTAGCCCTTCGAGGTTAGTTTACCGCTGGTACTTCCTCTTTCACAAGTGGGAAATACGGGAAAAGGTCGGCGGCAAACGGGGATTGAAGAATTGGACCACTATAAAGGACCAGTCTGTCTCTTTAACCAAAAGGGTATAAATAAACAACAATGAAAGGTATTATTGGAAAAAAAATCGGGATGACCAGCATCTTCAATCCTGCCGACGGCAAACAAACTGCTGTTACCATTATTGAAGCTGGTCCTTGTGTGGTTACACAGGTAAAAACAAAAGAAACAGACGGATACAGCGCCGTTCAGTTAGGCTTCGAGGATAAGACAGAAAAACATACTATACAAGCCGAAGCCGGTCACTACGCCAAAGCAAATACAGCCGCTAAAAAATTTGTAAAGGAATTCCGCGATTTTTCAATTGAAAAAAATATTGGCGAAACAATTACGCTCGACATTTTCTCTGAAGGAGATAAAGTGGAGATTGTTGGCACTACCAAGGGTAAAGGTTTCCAGGGTGTGGTTAAGCGCCATGGATTTTCCGGTGTAGGTGAGCAATCGCATGGTCAGCACGACCGCCAGAGAGCCCCTGGTTCTATCGGTAACTCTTCTGATGCTTCCCGCGTATTTAAAGGTATGCGCATGGCAGGCCGTATGGGAGCCGACAGGGTGAAAGTGAAAGGACTGAAGGTGGTAAAACTTTTCCCGGAAAAGAACTATATCCTGGTGAGTGGCGCGGTTCCCGGTTATAACGGTTCAATTGTATTAATCCAAAAATAATGTAACTGCCGGTACACAGGAAACTGTGTACCGGCAAAATTTTTATACAATGCAAGTAGATATTTTAAATAAGGAAGGAAATAAAACAGGTCGTACGATAGAACTGCCTGAAGATATTTTTGGTGCTGAGCCGAATGATCACGTGATATACCTTTCTGTTAAACAGTTCCTGGCAGCACAACGCCAGGGTACGCACAAAGTAAAAACCCGTGCGGAAGTACATGGCGCCAGTCGTAAGCTGCACCGCCAAAAGGGTACCGGTGGAGCCCGTAAAGGTAATATCCGTAACCCATTGTATAAAGGTGGTGGTACCGTATTTGGCCCCAAACCGCATAAATACGATATCAAGCTGAACCGTAAGGTAAAGGACCTGGCTAAGATATCCGCTTTCTCTTATAAGGCTAAGGAAAATGCGATAGTGGTAGTGGAAGATTTTTCCCTGGAAAAACCGAAATCAAAAGAGGCGGCAGGTGTATTGAAGAACCTGAATATTGCCAATAAAAAGGCTTTGTTTGTATTGCCGGACTATAACGAAAACCTGCAACTGAGCCTTCGCAACATTCCTTCCGTACTGGGTGTGTTGCTGGCGGATGTGAATACCTACGATATCGTGAACAGCGATGTGCTGGTATTGACTGAAAACGCAGCAAAAATATTTACCGAGGAAGAAACTGTAGCAGAAGCATAAGTAAGCAAAACTTGAAGATCCATTTTCAAATTTGCACACTTTCAAATTTTCAAATTAAGTAAGATGAAACTTGCAGACATACTAGTTAAACCGATTATCAGCGAAAAAAGCAACCGTCTTTCCGAAAAAAGAAATACGTATGCGTTTCGCGTAGGTCGTAAAGCCAACAAGCTGGAAATCAAAAAAGCTGTTGAAGAGTTTTATGGGGTAAGCGTGGTAGATGTAAATACAGTAGTAGTGCCTGGTAAAAGCAAATCAAGGTTTACCAAAGCCGGTGTTATTTCCGGACGTAAGCCCGCGTATAAAAAGGCATACGTAACAGTAGCGGAAGGAGAAAACATCGATCTGTACGGATCTCTATAATAATAAATCATTAAAGCAGGCGAAGCTGAAAAGTTCGTTAAAAACAGATAAAAATGGCAGTAAAAAAATATAAACCGGTTACGGCAGGCACCCGTTGGAGAATTGGTAATTCCTATGCTGAAATTACTACCGATGCTCCGGAGAAGTCCTTGCTTGAAACAAAAGGACGCACCGGTGGACGTAATGCACAGGGGCGTCGTTCCATGCGCTATATCGGCGGCGGACACAAAAAGAAATATCGTGTTGTTGACTTTAAAAGAGACAAAAAAGGTATCCAGGCGAAAGTAGCTTCTATAGAGTACGATCCGAACCGTTCTGCATTCATCGCATTGCTGAGCTATGCTGATGGTGAAAAAAGATACATCATTGCTCCCCAGGGATTGCAGGTAGGTGCTACCGTAGAAAGCGGCGACAGTGTGGCTCCTGAGGTGGGTAATGCGCTTCAACTGAAAAATATGCCCCTGGGTACCAATGTACACAATATCGAATTACAGCCCGGTCAGGGTGGTAAGCTGGTGCGCAGTGCCGGCACTTCTGCCCAGTTGAGCAACAAGGAAGAGAAATATGGTGTGTTGAAAATGCCCAGCGGCGAGCTGAGAAAAATACTGATCAATTGTTACGCCACCGTAGGCGTGGTAAGTAACAGCGACCATAGCCTGGAAAGAGCTGGTAAGGCCGGTGTAAACCGCTGGAAAGGTATCCGTCCGCGCACCCGTGGTGTTGCGATGAACCCTGTGGATCACCCGATGGGTGGTGGTGAAGGTAGAGCTTCAGGTGGTCACCCACGCTCCAGGACCGGTAAGTATGCCAAAGGTCTGAAGACCCGCCGGCAGAAAGGTTCTGATAAGCTGATCATCCAACGGAAAAACGGTAAAAAGTTGAGTAACTAAGTTTGAAAAAGGTTGTTAGACTGCTACTAAAGCCAGCAACATTTTCAAATTTTCAAATTTTCAAATTAACTAATAAACATGGCTCGTTCAATTAAAAAAGGTCCTTATATAGCCGCTCATCTGGAAAAGAAAGTGCTGGCAATGAACGAAGGAAAATTAAAAAAGGGTGTGATCAAAACCTGGAGCCGCCGCTCTACCATCACACCGGATTTTGTAGGCAACACTTTTGCTGTGCACAATGGCAATAAGTTCATTCCGGTATATGTAACGGAATTCATGGTGGGGCACAAACTGGGTGAATTTGCGCCAACCAGGAACTTTAAAGGTCACTCAAGCAAAAAAATAGCATAATTCATTAAGCCGGCAACCGGCATAGAAAACATACAAAATGGAAGCAGTAGCTAAACTTAAAAATTATCCTACATCTCCCCGCAAAATGCGTTTGCTGGCAGACGTGGTTCGTGGAATGGATGTAGAAAAAGCTTTGGCAATATTGGAACATCATCCCCAGCACTCCTCTACTCCGCTATATAAATTACTGAGAAGCGCGGTGAGCAACTGGGAGCAGAAGAATGAAGGACAAAGTGCTGCCGACAGCGGGTTATTGGTAAAGACCATCTTCGTGGATGGCGGCAGGGTGCTGAAGCGGATGTTGCCGGCGCCGCAGGGAAGAGCTTACAGAGTACGTAAGCGCAGTAATCATGTAACTGTGATTGTAGACCAAAAATAAAAGTGAAAATATTCAAATAATAAACATGGGTCAAAAAGCAAATCCGATTGGTAACAGGTTAGGGATCATCCGCGGCTGGGAAAGCAACTGGTATGGTGGAAAGCGCGATTTCTCAACCAAACTGATAGAAGATAATAAGATCAGAACCTATTTGAATGCACGTATCAATACAGGCGGAACTTCCAAAATTGTGATTGAGCGTACACTGAATAAGCTGATCGTTACTGTACACACATCCAAGCCCGGTATCCTTATCGGCCGTGGCGGTGTGGAAGTTGACCACCTGAAAGAGGAATTGAAAAAACTCACCGGTAAAGAAGATGTGCAGATCAATATCCTGCCGGTTCGTCATCCGGAGATTGATGCCCGTATCGTAGGGGATACCATTGCCGGTCAGATCGAAAAGCGTATCAACTATAAGCGTGCCATCAAAGCCGCTATCGCAACGGCTTTGCGCATGGGCGCCGAAGGTATAAAAGTAAAGATCAGCGGTCGTTTGGGTGGTGCGGAAATTGCCCGTACGGAGGAGATCAAGCAGGGACGGGTTCCTTTGCATACCTATCGTATGGATATTGACTACGCCAATGTGTTTGCACTGACTGTGTACGGGAAAATCGGTATTAAGGTGTGGATCTGTAAAGGTGAGGTATTGAGCAAACGCGACCTCAACCCGAACATCGTGGATGAAAAGCAGGGACCGCTGACCGGTGGTGGCGACAGAAGACATGGCGGCGACAGAGACAGAAGACACGGTGGTGATAGAAGAGGCGGTGACAGAAGAGGTGGTGGAAGAAATTAATTGTTTTAAAAAAATTCAAATTGTAATATAATGTTACAACCAAAGAGAACGAAACACAGGAAAGCGCAGAAAGGACGTATAAGAGAAGTGGCCAAACGTGGTGCGACTATATCTTTCGGATCATTTGCATTAAAGGCTTTGGAACCTATATGGTTGAACAACCGCCAGATAGAATCTGCGCGCCAGGCTATGACACGTGCTATGAAGCGTGAAGGAAATGTGTGGATCCGTGTTTTTCCTGATAAACCTGTTACAAAAAAGCCGGCTGAGGTGAGGATGGGTAAAGGTAAAGGTAACCCTGAGTATTGGGCAGCGGTAGTAGAACCAGGTCGTATTTTGTTTGAAGCAGACGGAGTTCCGCTGCAGGTAGCCAAAGCAGCTATGGAACTGGCAGCGGCTAAATTGCCTGTTAAGACCAAGTTTATAGTTCGCCGTGATTATGCCGGATAATCCTGGCAGTAATTATATGTTTTACAATTCAAACAGAACAGAATGTCAAAGAAAGTTGAATTTTTAAATAGCCTGCAGGGATTGAATGAAGCAGATCTGCTGGGCCGCATCAAAGAAGACGAGGTGCGCCTGAAGAAGCTGAAGTTTGCACATGCTACTTCCCCGCTGGAAAACCCCATGAGCATAAAACTGCTTCGCAGGGATATTGCCAGGTTAAAAACTGAATTAAAGAATAAGCAAAAAGCTAAATAAGATGGCTGAAAGAAATTTGCGTAAAGCTAAGATAGGTGTGGTAACCAGTAACAGGATGGAAAAAACCATCACGGTTGCGATTGAAACAAGGGTAAAACACCCTATCTACGGAAAATTTGTTAAAAAAACTACCAAGTTCCATGCGCATGATGAAAAGAAAGAGTGTGGAATAGGCGATGTAGTTCGTATCATGGAAACCCGCCCGCTGAGCAAAACCAAACGCTGGCGCCTGGTGGAAGTGGTAGAAAAAGCGAAATAAATTATTGCTGCTTCCGTACAACGGGATAACATTCCCCGTAAGGAACAGGATTCAAATTTCAAATAACTAAAAAGATGATTCAGCAAGAAAGCAGGTTAAATGTTGCGGATAACAGTGGAGCAAGGGAAGTACTTTGTATAAGAGTATTGGGAAACAGTGGACAGGACTACGCTAAGATTGGTGATAAGATAGTTGTTACCGTTAAAGAAGCCATTCCTGCAGGCGGCATAAAAAAAGGAACCGTTGCCAAAGCGGTTATTGTTCGTACAAAAAACAAACTGCGTCGTAAAGATGGTTCTTATATCCGTTTTGATGACAATGCGGTAGTATTGCTGAATGCGGCAGACGAGCCGCGTGGTACCCGTATTTTCGGACCGGTGGCCAGGGAACTGCGTGATAAAGGATATATGAAAATTGTATCACTGGCACCGGAAGTATTATAAAACAATAGTTGGCCAACAGCCAAAACATAGTATAAATTCTCGGCAGAGACAAAGCATACGAAAATGAGTAATAGATTTAAACCCAAGTTTAATATTAAAAAAGGCGATTCGGTTGTAGTTATAACCGGAGATGACAAGGACGTTACAAAACCCAGGAAGGTACTGGAAGTATTTCCTGAGAACGAGCGTGTGCTGATAGAGGGCGCCAATATTATTACAAAACATACCAAACCTTCTGCACAGAATACAAAAGGTGGTATTGTAAAAAAAGAAGCGCCTATCCATATCAGTAATGTTAAGCTGTGGGATGCGAAGAAAGGAGAGGCTACTAAAATAAAACGTAGCAGGGAGAATGGGAAGCTGGTAAGAATTTCAAAAAAATCAGGAGGATCCATTTAAGCACTGCCGTGCCGATGTGATAAAATAAAAAAATAGAAAATGAGCACTACAAAATATACCCCAAGGTTAGCCGATAAGTACAAGAAGGAGGTGGTACCGGCTTTGATGAAACGTTTTACATATAAAACTGTCATGCAGGTTCCCCGTTTGCAGAAAATTTGTGTGAACAGGGGGGTAAACGGCGCGGTAAACGATAAAAAGCTGGTAGACATCGCAGTAGAAGAACTGGGTTCTGTCACTGGTCAGAAAGCGATCGCCACTAATTCTAAAAAAGATATTTCAAACTTTAAGCTGCGTAAAGGAGTACCTATCGGAGCTAAAGTAACCCTGCGCGGCGTTAAAATGTATGAGTTCCTTGATCGTTTGATCTCTTCTTCGCTGCCCCGCGTCCGTGATTTTAAAGGGATCAATGAAAAGGCCTTCGATGGCAGGGGAAACTATACCCTGGGTGTTACCGAGCAGATTATCTTCCCGGAAATCGATATCGACAAGATCAATAAAATTACCGGTATGGATATCACTTTTGTGACATCGGCCAATACAAATGAAGAAGCATACGAGTTGCTGAGGGAACTGGGTATGCCTTTCAAAAATGCAAAAAAGAATTAAAAACCTGAATTTATATTAATATGGCAAGAGAATCAGTAAAAGCCAGGCAAAGGAAAAGAGAGCGTATGGTAGCTCAATACGCTGAGAAAAGAGCGGCTTTAAAAGCTGCCGGTGATTGGCAGACATTGGATGCATTACCGAAGAACTCATCCAGGGTACGTTTGAAAAACCGCTGCCAGATCTCCGGGCGCCCCCGTGGATACATACGGTATTTCGGCTTGTCCAGGATCGCCTTCCGCGATATGGCATTAAATGGTTCCATTCCCGGGGTAAAAAAAGCGAGCTGGTAACAAACTTCAGGGTAACGATTTGAGATTTTGTCTTTAATCAGGCCTGGTTTAATACAGTAGACAAAATAATTCTGAACTGATTAATAAATAAAAATGGTAACAGATCCAATTGCAGATTTTCTTACGAGAGTGCGTAACGCCCAGATGGCGGGCCACCGTATTGTGGAAATCCCGGCTTCAAACCTCAAAAAACGTATTACTGAGATATTATACGATCAGGGATATATTTTGAAATACAAGTTTGAAGATGATAACAAGCAGGGTGTAATTAAAATCGCATTGAAGTATGATGCCCAGACAAAAAAACCGGCTATCCGTTCTCTGGAAAGGGTAAGCCGTCCGGGGTTACGTCAATACTCCAAGCCGGCTGATTTCAAAAGAGTAATGAGTGGACTGGGAATAGCCATCGTTAGCACCTCCAAAGGAGTGATGACCGACAAACAGGCAAAGCTGCAGAATGTAGGCGGCGAAGTACTTTGTTATATTTCTTAACAATAAACAAAATTCAGGCAACCGATAATTTAAGTTCTCTATACGGAACTGAACACGGTGGTCGGATACAATCAAATAAAAATTAAATTATTATGTCTCGTATAGGTAAACAGCCAATTTCCATTCCCCAGGGCGTTACGGTTTCTGTAGGTAAGGATAATGTGTTGACGGTAAAAGGCCCCAAGGGTGAATTACAACAGCAGATCGATCGTGATATTACTGTTGAAGTAAAAGATGGCGTACTGACTTTTACCCGTCCCACTGACCAGATCAGACATCGTGCGCTGCATGGCCTGTACAGGGCGCTGACGGCTAACCTGGTAAAAGGGGTAACGGAAGGGTATAAAAGGAATCTTGAATTAGTGGGGGTAGGTTTTAAAGCATCCAACCAGGGAAACCTGCTGGATCTTTCACTGGGATATTCTCACAATATTATTTTCGAAATTCCCAAAGAGCTGAAAGTGTCTACCGCACAGGAAAAAGGGCAGAACCCTACTGTGATGCTTGAAGGTATAGATAAACAATTGCTGGGTCAGGTGGCGGCTAAATTACGTAGCCTGCGTAAGCCAGAACCGTACAAAGGAAAGGGTGTGAAATACCAGGGAGAAGTACTTCGCAGAAAAGCTGGTAAAACTGCAGGTAAATAAAAACTAATTACTAAAGCCCGGCAGTATCGGGTTTAAAATAAAAAGAAAATGGATACGAAAGTAATCAGGAGACAAAAGATCAGGTACAATATCCGCAAATCTGTGAGCGGAACTGCTGATAGACCGCGTTTGTCTGTATTCAGAAGCAACCGGGATATTTATGTACAGTTGATTGATGATGTTACCGGTAAAACACTGGTAGCTGCCTCCTCTAAAGATAAAGATATAAAAGCGCAGAAAGCTACCAAGGTAGAGCTGAGCAACCTGGTAGGAAAGGCGGTTGCCGGCAAAGCTGCTGCCGTGGGTATTAAATCAGTGGTGTTCGACCGTGGTGGTTACCTTTATCATGGCAGGGTAAAGGCGGTTGCAGAAGGCGCCCGTGAAGGTGGGTTACAGTTCTGATTTTTGGTATTCACTTCAAAACAACAATAACAAGTTATAATAATGTCAACATCTAATTTGAACAAGGTAAAAGCAGGCGACCTGGAACTTAAGGAAAAGGTAGTAGCCATTAACCGTGTAGTTAAAACAACTAAAGGAGGCCGTGCGTTCAGCTTTTCGGCCCTGGTAGTTGTAGGAAATGAAAACGGTGTAGTGGGGCATGGACTGGGTAAGGCTAAGGAAGTGCAGGAAGCTATTACCAAAGGAATTGAGGATGCAAAGAAAAACCTGATCAAGGTACCTGTTATGAAAGGAACAATTCCGCATGAACAATGGACTAAAGAAGGGGCGGCTAAAGTGTTGATCAAGCCGGCGGCGCCTGGTACCGGTGTGATAGCAGGAGGTAGTATGCGTGCCGTGCTGGAAAGCGCCGGCATTACGGATGTACTGGCTAAGTCTTTGGGATCTGCTAATCCGCACAACGTGGTGAAAGCTACTTTTAAGGCACTGACTGAATTGCGTGAACCGGTTTATGTGGCCAAGACCAGGAGAATTACCCTGAAAAAAGTTTTTAACGGATAAGGATCGCCACCGGTAACCGGTATCGATACGATAAAAAAGAGATTTTATGGCAAAGATTAAGATTACACAGGTTAAAAGTGTTATTGACAGATCGGAGCGTCAGAAAAAAACGATGGCTGCACTTGGCCTGAAAAAGATGAATGCGTCCGTAGAAGTGGAAGCTACCCCGCAGATACTGGGTATGGTTACCAAGGTAAATCACCTGGTGAAAGTGGAGGAACTAAACTAAAGCCCCACCCGGACCCTCCCCGAAGGGGAGGGGGAACGCTGCTGATTTCGGAATTGTAATATAAAACATTTTAAAATTTAGAAACCTCTTCGTCTTTAGGTCTCCTCTCCTTTGGAGAGGCCGGGAGAGGCTAAGCGAGCCCGACGTTTTCCGGGCGTTGAGTAAAAAAAGATAAACATGAAACTGCATCAATTACGCCCGGCTAAGGGCGCCACGCACAAAGAAAAAAGATTAGGACGTGGGGAAGCTTCCGGTAAAGGCGGCACCTCAACAAAAGGTAACAAAGGTCAGCAATCCAGAACAGGGTATCAGCGTAAGCTGGGTCATGAGGGTGGTCAGATGCCCATTCAACGTCGTCTGCCAAAACGTGGGTTTAAGAACCCGCACCGCGTGGAATACACCGTATTCAACCTGGGACAGATTGAACAACTGGCTGAAAAATATGGCTTTAAGGAAATAAGCATTGAAGAACTATATACCAATGGGCTTATTAAAAAGACAGAGCTGGTAAAAATCCTCGGAAACGGCGAAATAAAAACGAAGTTGACTTTTAAGGTAAATGCCGCCAGCGAAAAAGCCAAAGCCGCTATCGAAGCCGCAGGAGGCACCCTGGAAATTGTGAAGTAATTTACTTACCTTGCACAACGCTCAGTAAGCGTTGTTTTTATTTGGAGCACATTATTAAACACAACTATTCGTGAAGAAATTCATTCAGACACTGAAGAATATCTGGACAATTGAGGAGCTAAGGGGTAAAATACTGGTAACATTACTGCTTATACTGGTTTACCGTTTTGGCGCTCATATTGTTTTGCCCGGTATTGACCCCAATAAGCTTACAGAATTTTCTGCAAAAACGCAAAAGGGTCTACTGGGGTTGTTCGATACATTTGCCGGAGGTGCTTTCTCAAATGCATCAATTCTTGCCCTGGGCATCATGCCCTATATCTCCGCTTCTATCTTTATGCAGTTGGTTACCATCCTGGTACCTAAAATGCAGAAGATCCAAAAAGAAGGTGATAGCGGCAGAAAGAAGATCAATCAATGGACGCGTTACCTCACTGCTATTGTTACTTTACTGCAGGCAGGTACCTATGTGGCCTATCTTACCAATCAGAATCGCGAAGCCCTGATCGATTCATACCAGCCTTATTTCTGGATTTCAACGGTGCTGCTGCTTACTGCAGGTACTTTATTCGTAATGTGGCTGGGCGAAAAAATACAGGACAAAGGTTTAGGTAATGGTACTTCCATCATCATTATGGTGGGTATTCTTGCCCGCCTTCCGGAATCGCTTCTGCAGGAGTTCCGTGCGAAAAACGTAGGTGGCGGCGGCGGGCTTTTTGTATTCGTTGCTGAGATAGCGGTTTTGATCCTTATCATTCTTGGTTTGATCGTGTTGGTTCAGGGGGTACGAAAAATACCGATTAACTATGCCAAACAAATTGTAGGTAACCGCCAGTTTACAGGCGCCCGCCAGTTTTTACCATTAAAAGTAAATGCTTCCGGGGTAATGCCGATCATCTTTGCCCAGGCCATCATGTTCCTGCCAACCCTGTTTTCTTTTACATCTTTTGAATCAGGGCAGGGGATAGCCAGGATATTTGCGGATCATAGTAACGTTTGGTATATGGTGATTTACGGTGTAATGGTAGTTGCCTTTACTTTCCTGTACACCGCGTTGATATTTAACCCCAAACAAATTTCGGATAACCTGAAACAAAGCAATGGCTTTATTCCCGGTGTAAAGCCCGGGCAGGAAACAACAGATTATATCGGTCAGATCATGGACAGGATAACCCTTCCTGGTGCTATTTTCCTGGCGATCGCCGGTATATTACCCGGACTGGCAATGCGTGCAAGCGTTACGGCACAGTTCTCTACCTTCTTTGGAGGAACTTCCCTGCTGATCATGGTAGGGGTGATACTGGATACCCTGCAACAGATTGAAACACACCTGCTGATGAGGCAATATGACGGGTTAATGAAGAGTGGACGTATTCAGGGAAGACAGACTTCATCACCGGTTTCTATTTAACAAAAAATGATTTTCTATAAAACAAAAGAGGAAGTTGAACTCATAAGGAAAAGTAGTTTACTAGTAAGTGCCACCTTAGCCGAGGTGGCAACTTATTTAAAGCCCGGTATTACTACTTTACAGGTGGATACGTTTGCCGAAAAATTCATAAGAGATAATGGCGCAGTACCTTCCTTCAAAAACTACAAAGGCTTTCCTTTTACCTGCTGTATTTCTGTAAATGATGCCATTGTACACGGCTTTCCCAATAACGACATTCTGCAGGATGGTGATATTGTTTCGGTGGATGTGGGTGTTTATATGAACGGGTTTCATGGCGACAGTGCGTACACCTTTGCAATCGGGGAAATAAAACCCGAACTGAAACAATTGCTAAGGGTAACGAAAGAGGCCTTGTACAAAGGCATTGAAAAGGCGATAGTCGGCAACCGGGTGGGGGATATAGCCTATGCCATACAGGAGCATACGGAACGAAAACACGGATACGGAGTGGTTAGGGAGTTGGTCGGGCACGGGCTGGGGAGGCAATTGCATGAGGAACCTCAGGTGCCTAATTTCGGAAAGAGGGGCACATTAACCAAGCTGCACGAAGGACTGGTAATAGCAATAGAACCCATGATCAACCTGGGAAAAAAAGACGTGTTTTATGACGATGACGGATGGACCGTTAGAACGAAAGACGGTAAACCTTCTGCTCACTATGAACATACGATCTGCGTACAAAGAAATAAGGCCGATATCCTTTCTTCGTTTGATATTATTGAGAAAAACGAAAAGGCGAATACGAACCTGGAGTCCGGCTATTATTAAGGTTCTTTTTCGGGAACAACATTTACAATAAAGCCTATAGCATATCCATTATTGATCCGGTTGAAGAAGATTTTTGTAGAGAGCAATAAATTTTTCACGGACTTTGTAGGTCATACTTTCCCGGACAACGCGAATTGTCTCGTCCTAAAATAAGTTTACACATTATGTAAATCTAAAAGAGGACAAAATGGAACACAAACTTGAGATTCGTCAGATGTTTGATGAATCGTTTAAACGGAAGATAATTGAAGAATATTAAATTCTCCGCAAACTTTCTCCTCCCAGCTAAGTGCGTGAGCAGAACTTTTCGGTAGGCGGAGAATGATGTTATTAGTTTAATAATTTGACGAAACAGCAATGATGATTTGTGGCTCGAAGAGTCCAGTCTACGCGAAAAAGGCATGGAGTCGAGAGTCGAGTAGGCAAGGGCATTTCAGCCCAAGCCTCTCACAGAACCGTACGTGACAGTCTCCCGTCATACGGCTCTTGTTATCTAAATCATGATCTTATTCCAAGTTCCCAGTGATAAAACAGCTTCGGTTGTACTTTCTGTATTGCCTTATATTTCATATTAACATCTTTCACACTTCTTAGTTTGTACTTATTCTTCAGCCACTTACGCAGCAGCTCATTTAAGTAGCAAAATACATGAAGTGCTTCGTGTTTATTGAATCGGGCGTAGTAATTTATCCAGCCTCGTATCTTAGGATTCAGTTGCTCTGCAAACCATTCTATTGGCTGTGTTGCCCATCTTCTTATCAATAACCCTTTGATCGCTGCTCTTACGTTGACTTTCGCTTTGTTGCTCATAGCCGCAGAGAATACCATAAAGGTTTTGTTGCTGCGACCATACTTATCCATGCGTCTCCTTGGCTGAAAACTATAGCTTAGAAAATCAAAGCTGACATTTTCATAATCCTCCCTGCGCTGATAATTTTTGCAATACACGATTTTTGTCTTTTCCGGATGTAGTTCCAACCCATAACCCCTCATCCTGTCATGTAGTTGATCCAGCAGGATTTCAGCTTCTTCTCGGCTGGCGCAATGGATCACTATATCATCTGCATATCTCTCAAATGGATTACCCGAATGTAATTTATCCATCCACGTGTCTAATGCATGATGCAGGTAAACATTTGCCAGCAGAGGGCTGATTACGCCGCCCTGGGGCGTCCCTTTACTTCCTGATACGATACTTCCATCTGCCTGCTCCACTCCCGCCTGTAGCCAACGTTCAATGTACATTAATATCCATTTCTCTCTGGTATGCTTCTTTAGCAGACCCAACATAATCTCGTGGTTAATGTTATCAAAGAACCCTTTGATATCTACATCTATCACCCAGGCATAGTTTATACAGTTACCCTGGCATTGCTTAACAGCGTCATGGGCGCTTCTGCCAGGTCTGTATCCAAAAGAGCTTGAATGAAAGATGTTTTCCAGTGTTGGCTCTAAATAATCCTTTACTACCCCTTGTGCAATACGGTCACTTACCGTGGGGATACCTAGCGGTCTTAACCCGCCTTGTTTCTTTGGAATAAATACCGTCCGTACAGGTGGTGGAAAATAACTACCTGAACTCAGGCGGTTCCACAGCTTGTACAGGTTGCCCGTCAGGTTGGCATTGAACTCTTCTATGCTCTCCTTATCTATACCTGCACTGCCATTTTTGTCCAGCACTCTCAGATAACTGTTGTACACCATCTGCTTGCTGACTGGTAATGATTTTGTCATTTTCTTTGCTCGTCTTCCACTTTAACCGCAATATGCTCCCGGCATATAACCTCAGTCATTGTGTTGTGATAAAATACTGGTGACCAGATAACCGAAGCCCTTCGCTCCATCCCCATTACAGAAACTTCTACGCTACTATGGCTTCGTCCGACGCTTCCTGCTGCTTCTCACGCCTGAGGCGAGATTGAGCGATGATTATGACCGACAGAGACCCCTGTCTCATTGGTAGTGGCATATAGCCAGCTTCTCACCGGGCTGTTGGCACATCAGCAGGGAAGCCTCTCCCGTTCCGAATAAAAGCCTGTGTAAAGCTCCTGCCGTCTTAATGCCGGTTGACCTGTAACCAGTAAGCAGTTCTCCGTTACAGTCTGTCCTGCCGGAGAAGAGAATCCAACAGTTTTGTCAACTTCTAATCTCTTTCGACATGTCTTCAACGGTTCACTTACATTCAGCTTCTTTACACTTACCTGATACCGTCTCTTACACGATACCTTTTGCCTGAACGCTCAGTACCATATCTTTTGAATATAGCTCCTTCAGGTGGTTTAGTAACTGCGACTGCACACCGTTACTGATAGACCTACTATCATCTCTTATTCAGTTTTCCTGCCAATGGCAGGTTTGTAAAGAACTATCTTTACTGTCGGGACACACCTCTGCGGAGAACTAAAAGACGTGAAATGTGAAAATTCGTTCCGTATTTTACTTTGGTATAGCGCTACCATCATATTATAGGAACTTCCCTGAGCGATGAAATTATTTCTTCAGGGGCAAAACCTGTAAGGTCTTGCATATGAATGTTAGAGCCGCTGTCTTTTAAGCAGAATATTTTCCAGCCTAACTGTTTGGGAACAATAAAATCTTTTCTTGTATTATCTCCGATATAGCAAAAATTATAGCCTGGATACTTTTCAACGAAGTACAAAAAATTTGCAGGATTAGGTTTTTCAAAACCAAATTCTTCTGAAATGATAATATCCTTAAAAAAGGTTTCTATGCCTAATGCTTTTAATTTATTGCGTTGGGTAACGCTTCTTCCATCGGTAATTAAACCGGCAAGAATTTTTTTATCCCTGATTTTTTTAAGAAATGCTGCAGCATCTTCGTTTAAATGTATGTCTGGAAAATGTTCACGGTACTGCTTTAAAAAACTTTCCTTGGATGCAGTGAGGTTTTCTTCTGCAAAAACTTCGGTCAACCAATCAAAAACATTCTCTTTCCTGTAGTACCTATCCATCATCTCTTTTAATAAAACGGATCTTTTATCTTCAACAGGAAAATTTTTAATGATGTGGTTGTACCCGGACTTTAAAAAATCTATCTCCCGGAATAAGGTATCATCAAGATCAAAAATGTAATAACTCTTTTTTTCAGTCATTGTAATTGTGAACTAAAATTTCATCATCGTAGCGCAGCATCAGCAAGTCCTCTTCCCAGTTTTCGGTGTAAGCAATTTTTTCTCCCAGAAAATATTCTTTAATTAACCACAAAGGAAAATTAGCCCCTGCCAGGTAGCTTAAAGGAAACCCTCCTCCAAATCTTGGATTTATTTCTATGCCTTTTATATATTTCTGGTTTTGGTGCAGGAACAATTGCAGAGTGAGGCAGCCTATTGCTCCGTCAATTTTATTCAGATGTTCTTTGAGGACGGAAACAATTACATTTTTTTTTGTTATGCCTTTATTTATTTCACCGGACCTAACAAGAATCCTTTTTCTTGGCACAATGCATTTCACAAAATTATCTTTGCCGTAATACATGTCTACCGTAAACTCATCGTATTCATCCTTATCAATATATTCCATAAACATGAATTTCTCATTGGAGAGATGGTATTCCGTCAATTCTTCTTCTTTGTAAATAATATAAGTATCTACGCTCAGGCTGCCATCATATGGCTTTATAAAGAGCGGAAATTTTAATTGGTCTTTTGTGTATTGCTGAGGAATTTCTATTTCATGATTCAAAAAGAATTTATTGATTTCCCTTTTATCCCTGCATTTTTTAATTAAGGATTTCCCTGAAATAATTACATGAATACCCTGCTCATCAAACAAGGATTTATTTTTTGCAAGCACAAGCAATTCCGTATCAATAGTGGGAACAATCATTTTAACAGCATGTGTTTTGCATAAATTGATCAGGTCGTTGATATAACCGTTATGAGTAACCGGCTTTACTTTAAAAAAACCATCTGATACATTGCAGGCTGCGCTAAGTTCGGGATACATATCAGTAGTAAAAACCTTTGCATCAGCAAAAGTTTCTTTTAGCTCTTTTTTAAATGCTCTAACCAATGACACTCTCTGACCTGCCGAAGTAATAAGTATATTCATAACTGGTTCTTCTCTTTAATGTGGCTAAGGAAAAATATCCCTTATCCTCCATAAGCTTTTAAAAGCCTTAAAAATTTTCTTATTATAAATTAGTTTAAAAATAGGCCGTTTGTTATAATAAACTTTCAAGTTTTTTTTAGCCTGGCTATACCCTGCATTCTCTAAATAGAGCTTGCTACAGCAAGAGGTAGAAAAACTCAAAATCCGTGCTGTAATGTATACTTTTATGCATAAAATTCGCAAAACAAATAAAAACTTGATGTTAGCAAACAAATTTATATACCAAACCGCATTCTTCAACTTTAATATTGAGCAAAATTTAGCAATCGCACTACAATATTAGCATATTCTATAATATTATGTCACTCATAAACAGATAAGAGAATAGGGTCTGCAGACGAATTGAGTATTATCCTGAGCTTTTTAATAAAGGAACTATGGGCTATGTGTGGGGGAGGTTGGGTCGAATGCCTGAATTTTGAACGATACCATCCGGAAGCCGCAATAGCAGTAAGCAGTAATGCCGCGAAAATTCAATGAGATCACTTTCCTGCTACAGGCAGAATTCCTCCCTCGCAATAACATTCAACGATCTTTTTGTCATCCCTTTTATATTCCATATCTATAGCTGGTGGCGAATATAAAAAGACCGCGCTTGTAAAGATGGATTTATAGCTCCTGCAAAGTTTCGGGAAAGTGGTCTTGCAATCCCCGTTATGTCAATATGAGTTCCGAACCCTCTGGATAGCGGGTTGCAGAGAAAACAGCGGGTAAAAGGGTTCGGAGCTCCCCTCCTGACGTAACTCCTGTTACTCATTTCTTTTTTTTGAGTTAAGCTCCTTCAACAGCTTTTTATGACTGCCCGCTGATAGTTTGGCATCTTTATCAGATGCCAGTTCATCCATCCTGTAGTGTACATTGGCGCCTTCGGGGATTCTGTAAGTGTTTTTAAATCCAACAAGAGACACCGTTATATTTCTGTTAGGCGCCTGAATGTCGTAAAACTCCCGTATTGCTTCGAGTACATCGTAATCAATATACTCCGCATGGGTGGCATCTATTATGATCGTACTGCCGTCTGCTATCGAATTGAGGGTGTTCTTGATACTGCCTTTATTTAAAAAGGATACTTCCTGTGCCAGTTCAATACGAGTGATATCGCCATTCTCTGATTGCACGCGGCGATAGTAGTATGGGTTCCGCATATTTGCCCGCAGCAGGTAGAAGACGCTTATCACCAGACCGATGGCTACCCCTTTCAATAAACCGAGGAAGGGAAGCGCTACTGCAATTGCGGTTACTACAAAAGGGATAAATTCAGATGGCCCCACATGATACATATGCCGGAACAGCGACGGGCGGGCCAGTCTATAACCGGTGTATATCAGGATAGCTGCCAATGCCGACTTGGGAATATAGTTCAGGATTGCCGGAATAGAAGCTACACAGGTAAGTAGCAGAATACCGTGTACGATGGTGGATAATTTGGTTCTGGCGCCGGCGTTGATATTGGCGCTGGAGCGAACAATTACAGAGGTGATGGGTAAGCCGCCTATAAACCCGCTTAACATGTTGCCTATTCCCTGGGCTTTCAGTTCCCTGTTACCGGGCGTATTACGTTTTAATGGGTCCAGTTTGTCTGTTGCTTCAATACAAAGAAGCGTTTCGATAGACGCTACCACGGCAATGATGATGCCGAATTGCCATACTTTGGGATTTAGAAATCCACTGGGATCCGGAAAGACAAACTGGGCAAAAAAATCCTGTACCGAGGTTGGAACATTCAGTTGTACAAGGAACTGCTCTTCCAGGTGTAATACACCGGAAGTTTGCTTAAATAATATGTTCAGGAAGGTACCCGTCAATACAACTAACAGCCCGGCGGGCAGAATCTGCTGTAGTGATTTCATACTTCTCCAGGTGGATAAAATAACCAGGCCAATCAACGTAATTACAATGGCGCCAAAATGAAGATGGTCTGATATGCCGGTGAGTATCTCAAAATTCATACCCCGCTCACCATCACGCATACCGATCAGGTTATCCGGACCATTGTAGCCAACGGCATCAGGCAATTGTTTGAAAATGATAGTGAGACCGATACCGGCTAACATTCCTTCAATGACGCTGGATGGGAAGAAGCTGGCAAAAGTACCTGCTTTTAACAGGCCCAGTATCAATTGAAAAACCCCTGCCAGTACTACTGCGCATAGAAAAATTTCGAAAACTTCCAGTTCGGTAATAGCGCCCACTACTATAGAAACCAGCCCGGCGGCAGGCCCACTCACACTTAATGCAGACTTGCTCAGGAAGCCAATAACGATACCCCCCACAATTCCTGCTACGATCCCGGAAAATAATGGGGCCTGGGATGCCTGCGCGATTCCCAGGCAGAGTGGCAGGGCAATCAGGAAAACGATCAAACCGGCGGTTAAGTCTCTTTTGGCACTAAATTTTTGCTTTTTGTCCTGCGTCATATTGTTATTTTATAGTAGTTGTAACCTGCGAGGCAGATTGTTTTGTATTGCTTTGCGGGGAACGGTGTAACGGTCAATACTTAAGAGCCTGGATTTCTCGGTCTTCTAAATTAACTTATAGGTCACAACTGACCAAGAAAAAACTATGCCCAAGAGATTGAATCTTTTCTGAAGCGGGGTTGACCAAGGAGTTATTTGCCTGTTTCTTACCGGTTTAACCGATAATTTTCTCATAGTATTCAAGTTGTGAACCGATTTGTATAAGAGAATACTGTTGAAATAGCTCCCCTTAAAAGAGAGCATTTATCCTAAATTCCGGAGATTGATCCCTCGGCACTTTGGGAAAAAAGTTTCCCGGGTTGATGATTGTGCCGGATCAAATGCCGCCATTTTAAAAGCTGTGGAAGGCAATTGTCGGGGCGCTATCCACTCAGACGGTTATGTCCCTTCTGAATTTCTTGCGGTAATGCATTGGGCTTAGTTTATTTTTTTGCCGGAATGTTTTATAGAAATGGGAGGGATCCCGGAATCCGCTCTCAAAACCAATAGAGGACACCGGCTGATCAGTATTCACCAGTTGCTGTTGTGCATAGTTGATGCGATATTCGGTTACTACATTAATAAAAGTCTTCCGGGTGATGCGTTTAAAGTATTTGCAAAAGGCGGTGGGGGTCAGACCGGCAACGGCTGCTGCGCCTTCCAGGGTTATTTCGTTCCTGAAATGATCTACAATATAGGCCATCACGTCGTTTATTCTCGATTGATCGCCGATGGATATTCCATGGATTTTTTTTTCTTTGTTCAGCAGTGTGAATTCGCTGGAGTCGCCCAATAGCTGCAGTATCTCCAGGAAAACAATAGTTCTCCTGAATGGCTGGTTTTCTTTTTCCAGGCAATACAGGTGTTTAGCCACTTCTGCCGCTGTGTTTCCTGCGAACTGAATTCCGGATTTACTTTTTTTAAATAATTTGTTGATCACCTGCATTTCATTTCTGACAAAAAAACCTTCTCCCAGGCAATCTTCCCTGAACTGCAGTACGATCGATGACGCATTTATCTTTCCGGGAACTGTATTTTCTGATTTCCAGCAATGGGGCAAATCGGGTCCCAGCAATACCAGGTCGCCGGCGGTATAAGGAGACATGTTGTTGCCGACATACCGCTTGCCCTCTCCTTTAACGATAAGGGTTAGTTCCAGTTCCGGGTGATAATGAAAGGGTGCTGAAAATGATTTTTCCCGGAAGTGCCGCACCAGGAAGGATTGGCCCGTAAGCGTATTCAGGGATTCAAAGCTCGGTCTGATCATGGTTTATTTTGCTTAAAAATAAACTATAGTAAACATATTATGATAAAATATACCATAAATTGGATAAATTACACATTCTATAATAATTGTAGAATTAGTTATTTTGCCTTTCACTTAAAACAGTTGTTGAAATGGAAACGATTCAATTGCCATCATTGGATGATGTTAGAAAACCGGATGTGGATACCATTCAGTCTTTCAGAAAGAATGGACATGTGCTGATCCCGGGCGTGCTTGATGGTGACGAGGTGGCTGCCTACCGTGCCGTTATTAACAATGCAGCTTATAAGTACAATACAGAAACCCGCGCGATGGAGGACCGGGATACCTACGGCAAGGCATTTTTGCAGATCATGAACCTTTGGGAGGTAGATGAAGCAGTAAAGAAGTTTACGTTGGCGAAACGATTCGCTAAAATAGCCGCGGATCTGCTGGGTGTGGAACGTGTGAGAATTTATCATGACCAGGCCTTGTATAAGGAAGCCGGCGGTGGTTTCACACCCTGGCACCAGGACCAGTATTATTGGCCGCTGGATACACCGGATACCGTAACCATGTGGATGCCGCTGATTGATATCAGTGAAGAAATGGGGATGCTCACGTTCGCCTCGGGAACACATGAAAAGGGTTTTGTGGACAGTGTGGCGATTTCAGACGAGTCTGAAAGAATGCTGGATGAATATATAAATGAAAACGGCTATCCTGTTACCCGTTCGCAAACGATGAAAGCCGGAGATGCCACCTGGCATTATGGATGGACCCTGCACTGTGCCCCGGGGAACGCGTCTGATAAAACAAGAGAAGTAATGACCATTATATATTTTGCGGATGGTGCAAAAGTGATTTCTCCCAGGAACGAAAACCAGGAAGCCGATCGCCAGCGCTGGCTTTGTGGAACAGAACCTGGTAGCAAGGCGGCTACATCTTTAAATCCATTGGTGTAGAAGCGTAGGCGGAAAGAAAATGCCCGGCGGGTTATTGTAAATCTTTTGCGAGTTTTTTTATGTCTTTGATCTCCAGTATCTGCTTTTCATAACCCTGGGTAACGCTATTGATCATAGCTTGTCCAACCTCCTGCAGGGTAAGGGTCTGCTTAGGAAACAACAATGGAAATACGATAATAACCGGTTTAAAAAACCAACGGACATTTTTCTGCCCTTTTACAGGTTTCATGAATCCGGGCCGGAAATTATATTGTCCCCGAAAACCAAGTCGCATCAGTTCGTCCTCCGTTTTACCTTTTACACGTTGCCACATCTGCTTTCCATTTGTTTTGGTATGGCTGCCGGTCACAAAGTTAAATACCATTGAGGGGTTTAGATCTAATAATGTCCGGGCGAAGTTTAAAGTAGTATCATACGTGATCCGGGTGTAGTCTGCTTCGTTCATTCCCACAGAACTGACACCGGCACAATAGAAACAAGCATCGTATCCAATAAGGCTGTCCCTGAAATCAGCCAGTTTGTTGAAGTCTGCTACCAGGAGTTCTTTGAGTTTGGGGTGGTGCAGCTCATAGGGTCTGCGGTTGATCATCAATACCTCGACAATGGCTGCATTGTTGAGGCAATGCAGTAATACCCCTTCTCCTACCATCCCGGTAGCCCCGGTAATAATTATCTTTAGCATAGTTGTCTTTTTTCAGTTCCGGGCAAGCCGGTATTGGTTTAATTGATTTATTTGTGACGATATTTTTTAGCGGTTTCTGTCTGAAGCCAGGTCTGTTGGCGATAGCCCAAACTGTTTTTTAAAGGCAAATGAAAAATGCGACAGATCCTCAAACCCGACATCAAGATAAAACTCTTTTGGTCTGAACTTTTTTTTCGTTATCAAAAAATAGGCTTCCTGCAGTCTGCGCTGAATCAGCCAACGGGAGGGCGTTTGCTGAAATATTTCATTGAAATCCCGCTTGAAGGCAGAGAGGCTCCGTCCGGTGAGGAACGCAAAACGCTCAATACTCACATTGAATTTGTAGTGTTTGTTCATAAAGGCCTGAAGGTCCAGCCGGCCGGGTTTACCAAAGTCAAAAAATATATTTATATAACCCGGGTGTGACCTTAATAGTAGTAGCAGAAGTTCCTCTCTTTTGTGATCCGCTTCTTTATTGATTACATTTATTCCTCCTCCCTGAAAATATTGTAACGAACGAATATATTCATCCAGTTGTTTGCCTCCTGCAACGGGCAGAAAAGCCCGGGAGGCTACAGGGTTTTGCCTGGTTATTTTGTGACGGGCCTGGTATTTTTTTAAAAAGCTTTCATCAAACACTACTACTGTTTTTTCAAAAGTATCGTCCTGTTTTGTTTTGGTATAGCGGGCCAAATGGTTCTTGCGGGCAATACAGGCATGCCCGGGATGCAGGCTAAAGTGTTTGTCCCCATCATAGCCATCAATCTTTCCTGAGGACAGGTAAATAAAAAAGTGTTCCGGTATGAATTGTTCCGGTGAGATTTCAGGACCGATATAGCAGGATTTTATTTCTGTATTTGTCATTGCTTGTCAGTTGATGTCCTTCCACCATTGTTTAAAACTTTGAGTGCTATCATTCAACCAAACCGGTTCACCAATCATTGGGGTAACCAACCTGTAAGGGCCGGATTGTGATAACCTGGTTATTTCTTCGAGCGGTTCATTCCACGGGTGCCGGGCCAGCGAAAATTTGGAATGGTGCACCGTAAGCAGGTTTTTAGCCTGCAGCTCTACGGTAGCTTTGGCTACTTCTTCCGGCAATTCATGTACTGACTGCCAGGCCTTATTGTATTGACCGCACTCCATAATGGCCCAGTCTATAGCTCCGAATTTTTTATTAAAATTATTGAACCGGTCATCATATCCGCCGTCACCGCTGTAGTAAACGGTGAGCGAAGGAGACTGAATAAAGAAGGCGAGCCACAATGCTTTGCCTCTTGTAAAACCCCTTCCGGAGTCGTGATGTGTGGACTCGGTGAAAATGGTAAATCCCGGCTTTACATCTACTTTTTCAAACCAGTCCCTTTCAATGATCTGTTCATTTGTGTAGCCCCAGCGTTCATAATGCGCACCTCCTCCCAGTCCACATACCACATGCTTCACTTTACTCCTTATCGCCAGCGAAGTTTCATAATCTACATGGTCATAGTGATCGTGCGAGATAAGCAGGTAGTTTATCGCGGGCAGGTCGTCTGCGGTGTAGATGTCGGTGCCTTTGTAGGCCCTCACCCCGCCGGGAAGAGGGGAGGCCTTGCCACTGAATACGGGGTCAACCAAGATTTTAACACCATCCAACTGAAGAAAAAAGGAGGAATGCCCAAACCAGACTATCACGTTGCTGTCAGGGGGAAGCGCTTTTAAATCCGTTTTCACGGAAGGCAATGTGCCTGAAGGATTACGTCCCGGGTAACTTTTAAATAAGGTTTTATACAGCTCTTTGGTGAGGCTGTACCCGGGTGTAATGGTTGGCTTCTCTACAAGGTTTCTGAACTTTCCATTTCTATAATGAGGTGATTGTTTTACCAGCTCCAGTCTTTCTCCCTGGGGTAAGGCGCCGAATTGAGGTCTTTGTATATAAAAATAGGTGACTGCGCCCAGCAGGAGCAGCAGAGTTAGCAGGAAGATCATTATTCGTTTTACTATTTTAAATAATCGTTTCATAATGTCAGGCTCTTATGCCGCAACAGAACATTTCTGAACGGAGATTTGCCTGACAAAGATCGGGAAAGAATGAAATCTTTGCTTTGTTGAAAAGTCCAAAGTGGGGAAAGCGGGCTGGGCATTTTTTAGCTTAGACACTAGTGGGAGCATACCACTTCTTTCTACGGTGGTGGAAATTTGCTTCAGAGATGCCTGACTGCCAGCTTCTCTTTCTCCTGATAATGGACCTGATCCAGGCGATTGTTCCCGTGATAATACCCCCGGCTCCCAAAATCAATAATATGGCCGCTCCTATTTCGTTGCCGCTGCATGCCAGGGAGCATGACAGTGCAATAACAACTGCACCAGCGATGGCAGCCAGTGTAATAGCCAGCACCATCTCAAGGATAAAACCTGCGTTCTTTTGATTGTCTTTCTTCAGCAAGGTTGTTGCTTCCTTCCATTGTTTTGTAATGGATTTTTTAGAGGTATTCTTTTGTCGGGCTGTTTTTTCAGATTCTCCTGTTACTTCCGCAGAGCCAGCCGGAGTTTTGATCGTTGATGCAGGGCTTACTCCATAAACAGGTTCGAGTAAAAAATTAGTGTTAAAGGCAATAATGAAAATAAAAAGAGAAGAAAAGGTAATAAGGGCGTCACAGGTTTTTTGACGGATATAAAGGGATTTTTTGAAGAATACTTCCTTCTTTTTGATATCCGGGTACAATAATATTCCGGTCAGCATAATAATGATCATTATGTAGAAGCTGTTTGCGGAAAAAGCCAAACCTGTATGTTGCATGAGTATCGCTATGCGCCAGGCCAGCAATATCAGGAGGGTTTTCAATAGAACAAGTATCCACCTTGCTGATCTGGGATGGTGGTACGCCCAGCGGGAAAGGGCTCTCATATTGGTTGCAATGTTTTATGAAAGATACAAAAAACTGTTTGTCGGGAAACTTTTCACAGTCTGTATTTTGGAAGACGATATAATGAAATTCTGCAACAGGCTCTCCTGTTGCAGAATCAAGATCCGTAATATATTCTGGTGTTAAGTAAAACGTATTATAGTTTTACAATAGCCACGAATTCCAGCGTCCGCCTGCGGCGGATGATTTTTGGATACAACAAAAAATGCCACGAATGCGCGAATAAACATTCGCGCATTCGTGGCATTTTATACGACATCTTAAATGTAACATAGCACTAGAAAGTATAACCTACTGATATGGAAAGCACCCTGTTTTTCATAGACCAGTAATCCCGCCAGTCTCTGTTGCTCTCATTATACAAATTCATCAATCCTAAGCCGAAATTTGCTCCAATATTTATTTTCTCGGTCACCTGATAGCCTGCCAGGAAGTTAAAACCATAGTCAATACGCCTGCGCCAGCCGTCTTCTCCGCCAAAAACAATTTTACCCGTTTCAGAATCTTCTTCTATATCACCGCCTCCATAATCTTCCTTGGATCCTTCTTTCCACTTTCCAGACAGGGCACATCCTATATAAGGCCCGCCACCTGCATAAAAACGCCCCGTCTTATATATTGCATTGACCGGTAGCTCCAGCCAAAGCAGGTTTTCTTTGTAATAGGCGTCGTAATCATAAAAGTCATCATCATCTTCTCCGGACCAGGATTCCTTTCCTCCCTTACCGCTCAGTGTAAGACCGGCTTGTATCGAAAATGATTCAGTGATTGAATAGTCCGCAAATCCTCCTGCATGAAAGGAGAATATTGGGATGAACCTGCCGCCATCTTCCCTGAAATCCTTCTTATACTCGCTGCTGTGGCCATAGTTGGCAAGGTTTATTCCGGCTTTTATACCATATTTTATTTTACCGGTTTTGGATGTCTGGGAATAAGAACAGAAGCTGGCCAATAATAGCGCCAGCGTGAAAAATACAGATAGTTTATTCATTGCTGAGGGTTTTAATGATTATCGTAAGAACCCTCCCGGGGTAAACGCTCCGGGAAAAATATTTCAGTAAAGCTGAAAACCGCGTCAATACGTTACATAATCTTTTATTTCATCACTGAGCCTGTCACTAATTCTTTAACAAATAATAAAATCAGTTATTGATATTGGTTAAAGCAAGTGATGGGCACAGAATGGCAAGTCGTGCAAATGAACTTTCAAACTCTGACTGAAAAAGGGATTTGCCCGTTTTTTGCATAAGTTGTGGGCCAAAGAAGAATATCCAACGGGAGGTTTTTAGTATCTGACCCGCATGTATCAGTGTTTTGGGGGCTAAAAACGGGTTATAATTATCATATCTTTGCGGGCAATAAGCATTTTTGAAAGGCGTTGAAACTATAGGTTTGTCTATCTCTTTAAATAAAGCCGGTTATTTCAGTGAATAAAAAAAAGTTAATCAGAATTACCACCGTTCCCCAGTCCCTGATAGGGTTGCTTAAAGGACAGCTTAGGTTTATGTCGGAAAATGGCTTTGAAGTGATTGGCATTTCCAGTGCCGGCGAAGCTCTGGAAGAGGTGACCCGACAGGAAAATGTAAGAACAATAGCTGTGGAAATGACGCGGACTATTTCCCCTTTTAAGGACATAAGATCTGTTTGGAAGTTATACCGGATTTTTAAGAGAGAGAAACCGCTTATTGTACATACACATACGCCCAAGGCGGGAACTGTTGGAATGTTTGCCGCCTGGCTGGCGGGTGTTCCCCACCGGTTACATACCGTTGCAGGGTTGCCACTATTGCTGGCGACAGGCAAAAAGAGAAAACTTTTGGATTTTGTGGAGAAAATGACTTACAGATGGGCCACAATAGTGTACCCGAATTCCTACGGGCTGTACGATATCATTCTACAGAATAAGTACACTACAAAAAGTAAGCTGAAAGTAATAGGGAAGGGGAGTTCCAATGGAATAGATACGACCCATTTTAACCCGGACTTAATACCGGAGGAGCAAAAACAACAATTACGGAACTCGCTGGGAATAAAGCATAATGATTTTGTATATGTGTTTGTGGGCAGAATGGTGAAAGACAAGGGTATAAATGAACTCGTGGCTGCCTTTGGTCAGGTACATAAAAAGTACGCCAATACCAAACTCATACTGGTAGGTGGTTTTGAAAGGCACCTGGATCCTTTAAAGCCTGAAACGGAGAAGGAAATTGATACCAACTCCTGTATTGTTGCAGCAGGGCATCAGAAAGATGTTCGTCCCTATTTTGCAATTGCAGATGTGTTTACTTTCCCAAGCTACAGGGAGGGTTTTCCGAATGTGCTGATGCAATCCTGTGCTATGGGAGTTGCCAGTATTGCCACTGATATTAATGGTTGTAATGAAATTGTAGAAGATGGCTATAACGGTATTATCATTCCCTCACAAAATCAGGACAAATTGCTGGAAAAGATGTTTTATTTATATGAAAATGCGGAAGTGAGAAAACAAATTGCTGAAGTTAGCCGGGACCTTATCATCAAAAACTACGAAAGATCATATGTTCAGAATGAGATACTGAATGAGTATCATTCATTAATAAAGGAAGATAATGTATAAGCTCTTTTTCAAACGAATTTTTGATTTTACAATTGCTTTGACAGGACTGGTATTGTTGTCACCTGTTTTTATTGTTGTAACAGTAGCCCTTTATTTTTTAAACAATGGAAAGCCCTTTTTTTACCAGCAACGCCCCGGGCTTAACGAAAAAATTTTTAGGATAATAAAGTTCAAGTCAATGAACGACAAAAAAGACGAAAATGGGAATCTTCTGCCTGATTTCAGGCGGCTGACACCCGTTGGCGCTTTTGTCAGGAAAACATCGCTGGATGAGATCCCGCAATTGATTAATGTTTTGAAAGGAGATATGAGCCTGATCGGCCCCCGTCCCTTGCTTGTTGAATACTTATCTTTATATGATGATATGCAGAAGAGACGACATGAAGTGCGTCCGGGTATTACGGGTTGGGCGCAGGTCAATGGCAGAAATGCCATCAGTTGGGAGCAGAAATTTGAATATGATGTCTGGTATGTAGATAATGTATCTCTTATGCTGGATTTGAAAATTTTGTTATTGACGGTAAAAAAAGTAATAGTGCGGGAAGGAATATCACAACAGGGGAAGGCTACCATGGAAGCGTTTATGGGGAACAAGACTAACGGGGGCTGATGTGCATATAATCGGCGCCATCCCTTTCAAAGTGGGGTATGCCGGTCTTTGGGACTACGCTTGTGTTTGTGAACCCAGCTATAGAATCCAGGAGAAAATAAATAAGTAGAAGAGACCTGACAGATTTTAAAACCTGTCAGGTCTCTTCGGGAGAAGAATCCAATATATAATCTGCAAGGATGTCTCCAGACAGGAAGGATCAGGAGTTTTATCGTTGCCTCACTGATTTGCCAACAAATCTCCTTTGGTCGATACAAAGGTTGGTTATCAGCATGCTGTAAACATATTATCCGATAGTTATGGTTAGCGCAACATTAGTTCTCTACCTGCAGTATGCGGGAAAAGTCCATACGGATAAATACCTTTTCTCCCTTTGCATAAATCCTTTTTTCGCAGGTCCGCACTGTAATCCTATGTTTAATATCATTAAGTGATAGCTCTATTTCAGATGAATGACCATAGTAATAAGAGTTTGCAACAGTGGCTGCTATGGATTGTCCGGATTTTTTTTTGTCCGATGTGATAGAACAATCCTCCGGTCTGAGTATCATCGTTGTGGCTTCTTCTTTTGCCCCAGGTAAAAGATTATATGGTATAATATTGTATTTGCCCAGCAGACCGGCAGTGTACAAATGAACCGGCGCCCGATAAAGCTGTTCAGGAGTTCCTTTTTCAATAATTCGTCCCTGGCGCAGGATCAGTATCTCTTCTGCCCAGGGAAGCAGGTCATCAGGCTCATGAGAAACCATCAATATGCTGATCTTGAGCTGATTGCTGATATCCTCTATAACCTGTTTAAGAATTTGTTTATTGGCGAGGTCCAGGTTAGAGTAAGGCTCATCCAATAGAAGCAGCTTTGGCGCAGACAGGAGCGACCGGGTTAAAGCTACACGCTGACGTTCACCACCGGAAAGTTCGGTTGTCCACCTGCTTAACAGGTGCTTTACCCTGCATAGCCCGAAAATACTGTCTGCAGACTCCTCTGTTAGTTTGTTCACGTAATCCAGTTCTTCTGCCACCCGGTAATGGTTACGTAACTCAAAATGTTGAGACAGGTAAGCTATCCGGGGATGACCGGGTATCAGTTGCTCATGAGGTCCTTTGACACGGCTATCTTCAAAAATAACAGATCCGGTATCAGGTTGCACCAATCCGCCTATAATTTTAAGTATCGTACTTTTACCTGAACCGGTTTCTCCGGCAATGGCAACAGGTTGAAGATACTGCTGAGTGAAACTGATATTATTTAACTGAAATCCCGTTTCGTTTTTTTTACTGACGCCCGATAGCTGCAGCAGTGGAAATATATGCAATTGTACTTTTTTAACCGAAATTAATGCAAAATGGTCTGAGGGAGGAAATCTGCTTAAGATTGTCAGCTTGCTTGCACTTTTTAGTTAATAATTAGTATTTTACGAGCCCTTTCTTGAAAAAACTCTTTTCAATTTATTATGAAACAAAAACAAAACAAATCAAGACGCCTTTTCCTGAAGAATTCAATAGGTGCTTTAGCGGCTTTTACCATTGTTCCGCGGCATGTACTGGGAGGGAGCGGTTACCTGGCGCCCAGCGACACACTTACAAAAGCAGTAGTGGGCGTAGGTGCGATGGGACGCGGTCATTTTGAATATGCCGGTACAAAAACGGTGGCCATCTGCGATGTGGATACCAGGCACATACAACTGGCGCTGGATGCACTGGGAGGCGGTAAAGGAATAAAAACATTCAGGGATTACCGGGAACTGATCACCCTGCCGGAGGTAGATATTGTACATGTGGCAACACCACCGCACTGGCACGGAATTATCGCAGCAGACGCGGCAAGGGCAGGTAAAGATATCTGGTGTGAAAAGCCCATGACCCGAACCATTGGTGAAGGCAAAAGACTGGTGGAAGCTGTGCAGCAGCATGGAAGGATATTCCGGTTAAATACCTGGTTCCGTTTCGCGGATAATTTTTACGGGATGAACACTACGGTAAAACCGATAAAAAAACTGGTCGACAGTGGATTGCTTGGTTGGCCGCTGAAGGTAACGGTAAGTCGTCATACAGGCTTCGACTGGAAGTTTTACTGGGTAGGTAAGGAACACCTGGAACCGGAGCCTGTACCTAAAGAACTGGATTATGAAATGTGGTTAGGACCTGCTCCCTACAAGCCTTATAATGCCCACAGGGTACATACTACTTTCCGTGGTTACTGGGATTATGATGGAGGCGGACTGGGGGATATGGGGCAACACTATATGGACCCTATCCAATACTTTTTGGGCAAGGATAATACCAGCCCCGTTTCGGTAGAAATAGACGCGCCACAACAGCACGATGACGCCGTAGGTACCTGGAGGAAGATCACTTACACCTATGAAGATGGATGCCAGATAATTTTGGATGGCGCCGGAACAGAAGAAAAAGCAGCTTATATAGAAGGGCCTAAAGGAAAACTCTACAAGGGGTTTGTTTCCGACATCCCTGAACTGGACAGGAAACTGGCGGCATTACCGGATCCGGAGCCTCAGGTCTCCGATTTTGTAGATGCAGTTAAAAACAGGAAAAAATTTGCCTTGAATGAAGAGAATGGTCATCGTTCCTGCACATTGATCAATATGGGTAAGATTGCTTTGCAACTGGGGCGAAATCTGAAGTTTGATCCGGTTAAGCAGGAATTTATCAATGACGTAGCCGCCAACAGGCTGGCCAATCCCCCTTTGAGGGGACCCTGGTTTATGTAACAGCAGACACAAACAAAACTTAAATAATAATTACACTTCCATATTTTATCTCATGCGACAATTACTATTGTTATTTGTTTTAACAGGCGGGTTGCTCCAAACGGTTTCATCTCAAACGGATGATAAAAGGACTGTAACCACCAAAATAGCGGACCTGCTGGCCAAAACACCGGCAGAAGATGCGGCACAATTTAATGCCAACGCCGGCGCCGTAGCCGGGTTAGGTGAAATTGGTTTGGGTGAGCTGGTAAAAAAACTTGATGACAACGGAGACAACAGCAAGATACATTTTGCGCTCAGCGGATTTTCTGCCGCGGCTACCGCACCAGGAAAAGAAGACTGGCGGAGCCTGGCTGTAAAGACCTATGGCAGGAGCCTGCAGCAACTTACCAGTCCCGAATCCAAATTATTTATTATTACCCAACTGGAGCAGTTGGGCAAAGATGACGCGATACCTTACCTGCAGGCATATTTGCAGGATGCCCGTTTATCCGATCCGGCAGCCCGTGCGTTAGCTACCATTGGCACGGATGCGGCAAAGTCTGCACTGCTGGAAGCCCTGGGCAACAGTTCCGGCAATGCCCGGATATCGATAGTTCAGGCCCTGGGTGATGTTCGGCATAACCCTGCTGCCGCGGCTATCGAACAACTGGCCTCCTCTTCGGATGCGCCCACCAGGAAAGTGGCTTTATATGCGCTTGCCCGTATAGCAAGCCCTTCTTCCGCGAAAATACTGGAGCAGGCTGCTTCCAGGAGCGGCTATTCTTATAGTGTGGATGATGCCAATGCTTCCTATATTCTCTATTTAAATAACCTGGCTGCCAATGGTAATGGCAGTCTTGCGGGGAAAGGTGCAAAAACATTACAGAAGAAAGCAAAGGCTGACAACCAGGTGCAGACGAGGATCGCTGCACTAAAATTGTTGGCAGACCAGCAGGGTATGGGAAGCACATCATTGCTTACAGGCGCTTTAAAGGATAAGAACGCTCAGTACAGGGAAGCCGCTTTGGCCTATGCCGCCCCTTATTTAAATGAAAGTACCGCACCGCAATGGTTAAAGACTTTTGATAAAGCCGCTCCTGCAGCAAAAGCGGAAATATTAAGAGCTTTGGGTAATAAAAAGATAGCGGCAGCATTGCCGGTGGCATTAAAAGCGATTAATGGCAATGATGCTAACCTTAAACTGGCTGCAATAACAGCCGCGGGGCAGATTGGTCAGCAGGAGTCCCTGCCTGCTTTCCTGGGGGTTTTTAAGTCTGGCAGTGACGAGGATATACAGGCTGTTAAATCCTCGCTGTTATCCATGAAAGGAGATGAAGTAGTTAAAGAAATTTCCGGGGCATTACCTGATGCTTCTCCGGCAGGAAAAGCGGCGATCATCGAAATATTGGGAGAGAGAGGAAGCAATATCAGGCAGATAGGGCTTCTTGATTATGTGCTTGATAAGGACCCCAGGGTAAGTACCGCTGCACGTGCAGTTTTAAAGAAATCGGCGAATATGACGATGGCTCTGCCGGTACTAGCGCTGTTGCAGAAAGAAACAGATCCCGGTAATATTAAGGACTGGCAACAAATAGCTGTTACCGCCTTTAAAAGACAAAGGGAAGGTGCAGGTAGCGGACCATTGTTGCAGGCATTTAAAAGAGCGCCTCAGGAAAAGAAACCCCTTTTTTATGCTATTGTTTCAGGAGTTGGTTTGAAGCCTGCTTTAAAGGAAGTATTTGATTCTTATGATAACAGTAGCGACGCCGTGAAAAAAGAAGTGATCGCTGCATTGTCCAACTGGAAAGATGGAGATGCTACCACTGAGGCTTACAAGATTCTGAAAAAAGCGGCCGGCACTTCACTGGAAACCGATGCTTTCAATGGATTTCTCAGGCAGGTCGCTGCTTCCCCGGCTACCAAAGATCTGAAGCTGATCATGCTGCGGAATGCGATGGAATATGCTAAAACAGACCAACAGAAGCGCAGTGTACTGAGGCAGGTTGCCGGTTGTAATACCTTCCCGGCATTTTTATACGCCTCTTCCTTCCTGGATAATGCATCGTTGAAAACAGATGCGGCATCCGCAGTGATCAACATAGCACTTTCCAACAACGAAATTTTTGGTAAAGATGTAGCTGCCCGGCTTGAAAAGGCTTTGGGCAACCTGAGTGGCGCCGAAGCAGATTATCAGAAGGCAGCCGTTAAGAAACACTTGTCTACGCTTCCATCCGGCAATGACTTTGTTCCCTTATTTAATGAAAAAGACCTCACCGGCTGGAAAGGACTGGTAGCCAACCCTGTGAAAAGAGCTGCAATGGATGCAAAAACCCTGACAAAAGAACAGGCAAAAGCGGACGAAGTAATGCGCAGCGGCTGGGTGGTAAGGGATGGCTTGCTGGTATTTACCGGCAAAGGCGACAATTTATGTACGGTAAAGAAATATGGTGATTTCGAGATGTATGTAGATTGGAAGATCACAGACGACGGAGATGCCGGTATTTATTTAAGAGGAACGCCGCAGGTACAGATATGGGATACAGCCCGTGTGGATGTAGGCGCCCAGGTAGGTTCCGGTGGTTTATATAACAATGAAAAGAATCCAAGTAAACCGTTGCTGCTGGCTGATAATGCCATCGGCGACTGGAACACTTTCCGCATCCTCATGGTAGGCGACCTGGTAACCGTGTACCTGAATGGTCAACTGGTAGTGAATGGTGTACCGCTGGAAAACTATTGGGATCGCAGTCTGCCGATTTTTCCGGAAGAACAGATTGAGCTACAGGCACATGGTACTTATGTAGCTTACCGGGACATATACATCAGGGAAATTGAGCGTCCGAAGCCTTACGTTTTAACACCGGAAGAGAAAAAAGAAGGTTTTAAGATACTGTTTGACGGAACCAACCTGCATGAATGGGTAGGCAACAAAACTGCCTATGTAATAGAAGATGGCGCCATAGCGGTATATCCCAAGAGAGGCGGGAGCGGCAACCTTTACACAAAGGATGAATATGCTGATTTTGTCTACCGGTTTGAGTTTAAATTAACACCCGGCGCCAACAACGGCATTGGCATCAGAACACCATTAAAGGGCGATGCTGCCTATGAAGGCATGGAAATACAAGTGCTCGATGACGGCGCTGATATTTATAAAGATCTGAAAGATTACCAGTTTCATGGTTCTGTATATGGCATTATACCTGCCAAACGCGGTCACCTGAAACCGGTGGGAGAGTGGAATGAAGAAGAGATATATGTAAAAGGCAGTAAAATCCGGGTAACGCTGAATGGAGTGGTGATAGTAGACGGTGACCTGGAAGAAGCTTCTAAAAACGGCACGCTTGATAAAAGAGACCATCCCGGTTTAAAGAATAAAAAGGGGCATATAGGGTTCCTTGGTCATGGAGATACCCTGTTTTTCAGAAATGTGCGGATCAGGGACCTGGCGCCTCCTCCTCCGCTGAAGAAGAAATAATAAAAGCAAAATTGACTTGTAAAAGCGGCTGTGCAAGCCGCTTTTATATTTTTAAGGTTGATCATTTACTAATCATTAAAATTGTTTACAGATGAATTCACTTGCATTTCTTTTCCTGAGACTGGGGATCGGTATAAGTATGTCTGGTCACGGAGTGGTAAGAATACCTAAAATACAGGCATTCGCCAATGGTATGGCAGAACAGTTCCGGGGATCCGTTTTACCGGAATGGGTGGTGCTACCTTATGCCTGTTTTGTTCCGGTAGCTGAACTTTTGATCGGTATACTATTACTCGGAGGTGTATTCACCAAACAGGCACTTATTGCCGGGGCTGTTTTAATACTTTCGCTGATGGTCGGCGCCTGCCTGATAGAAAACTGGAATGCATTGCCTTCACAAATGATACATTTGGCTTATTTTGCCGTACTGATCGGTTTTGTCAATTATGATCTGCCCCTGCTCAAAAAAAGAAATAAGTAAAATAAATTATTAACGTAGTTTATTTTTGATTGATAATCAATCAGTTGATGCATTTTATATTTCTTACTATCTTTCCTTTAGTATAACATGGAGAGGTGAAATGATTAAGTTTCTGTAAAACGCTATGCCTTCCCGCTATTTTGTGCTACCTTTGCACGCTTAAAAATTCAGCCGAACCCGTTTCAACAATTAGCTTGTAACTGCCGCGCCATATAACTGAAGTTTAAAAGTAAGAAAACAATGCAAATAAGAAACATAGCCATTATTGCTCACGTTGACCATGGAAAAACCACGCTGGTTGACAAGATTTTACATCAAACCAATGTGTTCCGCGCCAACCAGGAGAGCGGTGAGCTGATCATGGACAATAACGACCTTGAACGCGAAAGAGGTATTACCATATTCAGTAAGAATGCTTCGGTGGTATATAAGGATGTAAAAATAAATGTAATTGATACACCGGGGCACGCTGATTTTGGAGGAGAAGTAGAACGTGTATTAAAAATGGCAGACGGGGTGATATTGCTGGTAGATGCTTTTGAAGGTCCTATGCCGCAAACCCGCTTCGTACTGCAGAAGGCTTTACAACTGAACCTGAAACCCATCGTGGTGATCAATAAAGTGGATAAGCCCAATTGTCGCCCGGATGAGGTACACGACGCGGTATTCGAACTGTTTTTCAACCTGGATGCGACAGAGGAGCAACTGGACTTTCCTACCTACTATGGCTCAGGAAAACATGGTTGGTTCAATGATTCATTGACGCCTTGCGAAGATATTACCCCACTGCTGGATGGGATATTAAAATATGTACCCGAGCCCAAAGTAAGCGAAGGAACCCTGCAGTTGCAGATCACTTCCCTGGATTATTCTTCTTTCCTGGGTCGTATAGCAGTAGGCAAGGTAGCCCGTGGCTGCATCAGGGAAAACCAGCCGATAGCCCTGGTACAGGCCGGCGGAATAGTGAAAAAATCACGCGTAAAAGAATTGTACATATTTGAAGCGCTGGGTAAAAAGAAAGTGTCTGAAGTACAGGCGGGAGATATTTGTGCGGTGGTAGGGCTGGAAGATTTTAATATCGGCGATACCATAGCGGATGCTGAAACCCCGGAGGCTCTACCGGTAATCAGTGTAGATGAGCCGACAATGAATATGCTCTTCAGTATTAACAACTCACCGTTTTTTGGTAAAGACGGCAAGTTTGTTACCAGCCGCCACCTGCGCGACCGGTTGATGAAGGAAACAGAGAAAAACCTGGCTCTAAGAGTATTGGATACGGATAATGGAGACAGCTTCCTGGTTTATGGTCGCGGTATTCTTCACCTGGGTATCTTAGTTGAAACCATGCGCCGCGAAGGATATGAGTTGACGGTAGGTCAGCCACAGGTAATCGTAAAAACGATCGATGGACAGAAATGTGAGCCCTACGAAACCCTGGTGGTGGATGTGCCGGAGGAATTCGCGAGCAAAGTGATAGACCTGGTATCGCGTCGCAAAGGGGAAATGCTGGTAATGGAAACCAAGGGTACCATGCAACACTTGGAGTTCGATATTCCGTCGCGCGGGTTGATCGGGTTAAGGACGCAACTGCTGACAGCTACCACCGGTGAAGCGGTGATGGCGCACCGGTTCAGCGAATATAAGCCCTGGAAAGGACCCATTCCCGGCAGGAACAATGGGGTATTGCTTTCCAAAAACCAGGAAAAAACAACCGGTTATTCCATAGACAAGCTGCAGGATCGCGGAACTTTTTTTGTTGATCCGGGTGAAGATGTATATGCCGGCCAGATCATCGCAGAGCACATTAAGCCCGGCGACCTGGTGGTAAATGCTACAGAGGGTAAAAAATTAACCAATCACCGCGCCAGCGGAAGCGATGACGCTACCCGTATTGCCCCCAAGGTATTAATGACCCTGGAAGAATGTATGGAATACATCCAGCACGATGAGTGTATTGAAGTGACACCCAACCATATCCGTATGCGGAAGGTGCTGCTGGATGAAGAAGAGCGGAAGAAATACTCAAAGCGGCTCAGCGCGCAGGAAGCATAAGCTATAGTAAAATAATATTGTAAAAGGCTGGTTCATTGGGATCAGCCTTTTTTTTAAAGGAAAGGTTTCTAACCCTCCGAAGGTTGGAAACCTTTATCATTTCTGCTATGCGAATGTCTCCGACTTCGCATTCCCTATGTTCCGGGACTCCTGTCCCGGGAAATACAAAGAAATACCGATAAACAGTTATACCTGTGCCTTTCTAATTATTAAGTTATAACCGCTTATCTACTATTCCACAGATCACTACAGGTTTTTCATATTTGGGGATTATAATATCCAAAATATACAATTTATGGGGATTTTAATCTCTAAAAAATAATATATTTTGGTGATCATATTCTCTAAAATATACTATTATTGGGGAATAAAATAATATTCCTTTGATAAACAGGAAGTTAAGAAATACATTATTAAGCAGGGTGGATCATAAGAAAGCCATCATCGTATTGGGGCCACGACAGGTAGGTAAAACCACTTTGATCAGCGAAATAGCCGCTTCCCTGGGTGATTACCTGTACATAAATGGCGATGATCCCGAAACCATGCTTACCTGGAGCAATCCCAGCCAGGCGTTTATTATGCAGTATATCGGGAATTACAAGACAGTGGTTATTGATGAAGCGCAGCGACTGGAAAACATAGGATTGAGCGCTAAAATGATCATTGATGCAAAGAAAGACGTACAGCTTTTTATCACCGGTTCATTCGCACTTGACCTGGCCGACAAAATAAACGAGCCGCTTACCGGCCGTAAATGGGAATATCGCTTGTACCCGCTGTCGTGGCAGGAAATAAAGGATACCCGGTCCTTTGCCAAAACAATACCCCTGCTGGAAAACTTCCTGGTTACCGGCATGTATCCGGAAGTGATAACAAACCCGGGCGATGCAAAACAAATACTGGTAAACCTGGCCGGCAGTTATTTATACAAGGATGTACTGGAATTGGGGGGCATACGCAGACCTGAAATTTTGCTGAAGCTGCTCCAGGCACTTGCCTGGCAGGTAGGGAACGAGGTTTCGTATAATGAGCTTGCCCAAACCGTTGGCGCCGACAAAGCAACCATAAACACTTATATTGATCTCCTGGAAAGATCTTTTGTCATTTTCCGGCTCACACCATTTGCGCGGAACCTGCGGAATGAGATCGGCAGTACCAGGAAAATATATTTTTACGACAACGGTATAAGAAACACCATTATCAATAACTTTTCACCACTCAGCCAGCGTAATGACACAGGGGCGCTGTGGGAAAATTTCATGATCAGCGAACGGAAAAAGCAATTGGCTTACAGTGACTCTTACGTGAATAGCTATTTCTGGCGAAATACCCACCGGGGAGAGATTGATTATATAGAGGAGCAGGACGGCAGGATCTCTGCATACGAAATGAAATGGAACCCAAAAGCCAAAACCCGTTTTCCCAAGGCCTTTGTTGAAGCCTATCAACCTGCGATAACACAGGCAATACATAAAGACAACTATTGGGAATGGCTGGACAATGCCGGGTAATAATAGGCTGAGTTCATTAGCTCCGTCACTTCCTTTTCATGGCTATGTATTACTGTCAATAATTTCTGCTGCGTCTTTCAAGCGGTCGCTGCCTATAAAGTATTCAAAAGAACGTCTGTCAAACGCTGCACGTTTCTTTTCAATAAGGTCTTTCTCAGATTTTGTTGCAAATGCATATTTTTTATTGATAGCGCTGATTGTATCGTGACGGGCTTTTTTCTGAATGTCAACATCCCTGTTTTTTACGCCCAGTATTTTGTTTGTGTCTTCAATGCTCGTGTACATGCCGTTGATTGAATTGTTCAAAACGGTACGGATAAGATCCAATTCAGAAGCTGTATAAGCTATCATAAAATGACCGTTTGGTTCGTCGGCCCCGTTGTCACTACCCATAACAGGCTGCGAATGCGTTCTACGGGTTTTGAGCAAAAAATATATTGCCCAAAGCAGTATAGTCGCTGCAAAAAAACCATAAGAGGCTGTTTTGAAAGAAAAAGACTGCTTTTCAATAGCTGCCTGATCATTCTTCCCCCGGAGGAATATCTTTTCATTCATTAAAACAAGATCCTGCGGTATTATTTTCATAGAATCAACTATGTTCATTTCCGTCAACCATAGATAAAGGGTTGAATCGATGAAATAGGCGGTATGTGTTGCACCTGTATTGGAAGATAGTTGCTCCAGCTTTCTCTGTTTATCGTCCGTTAAACTAAAGATTTGGTTTGTCTGGTAATTAAGAAAAAGCGCTTTGCCTCTCAACGTAATCATCTGCCCTAATGGGCTGGAAATGATATTCCGGATACCGATCAGGTTGTCTTTGAGAAAGGGTGACAAATTTCCCTGCGTGATCCAGTCTTTTTTCAGAAGGTCGAGAACGATCGTTTCCATATGTAGTTTACTACCGGACTCATTGTCTTTTGTAACATTATTTTCCTCCCTGGTAAACCCGAAATACAGCTTTTGTTCCGGTTCATCGTACCAGATCAGGTCATAAACATTCTCTGTGAATACCGGTATTTCCCGGTTTAACCGGATGATCTCCCATTCCTTCCGTGAGGGAACATAGTAACGGAGCAGCCCGTTCGTTTTCCAGAATCCATACCCTCCGAGCGAGAAAATAGTATCCTTATGGCTGAAAATATACGACCCGAAATTGCTTCCGTAGTAAACCGTTGAATCCAGCCTTTTAAATACAACCCTCCCATTTTCCGTCCCGGCTTTATACAATCTGCCTGATCCGTTAAGCACCATAAACAACCCCTCGCCGTTCTTTACCAGGCATTGGCGGAGTTTCTAAAAATGGGAGCTGTCAGGTTCTACGGACTCTTTTCCATCCCAACGGATGCCGGGTATTTCTTTGCCCGAATAATACAGATGTGTTACAGGAGACAAATCCTGTTTTTGAGAAAAGCAAGCATACCCACAGAAGCAGAAAAGGGATATAAACATCAAATACTTACACATGCAGGGTTGAATATGGTGAATTACGAATATTTAATTATTTTATTTTCAAGTTATTGAAAATATCTTTTCCCGGAAAGAAAAATACTGAAATCAGAACCGGTTTGGTTACCATCTCTGGCTATTTAAAACTCAGCCTGGCTATTTTCATGGGAAATACTACTTTATGCTCAAACCCTTTCTCCTTACGGCATCTCTTTTTATAGTTTTTATAGTTTGTTATGGTTGCAAAAAAACAGAAAAATGTGGTGACAAGGACCATGATACTCTCAAAACCGGGCTTATAGCTTATTATCCTTTTAATGGCAATACCAATGACGAAAGTGGGAATAATAATCATGGTACCGCGCTGAGGAGCGGGCTTACAAGCGACAAAGCCGGCGCTGCAAATAAAGCCTTTAATTTCGATGGCAGCAATTATATTAAGGTACCAAACTCTGTTTCACTTTCTTCTATAAAAGAAACCATTAGCATAACGGCGTGGGTGTACAATACCGATCAATTAGTTTCGATAGTATGCAAAGCGGAAAACGAAGGTTTGGCAATGCACTTCAGGCTTTTTTCAGACAGTCAGATTTTGTTTGCCAATAGTGGAAGTGCCGCTGACTTTCCCGTTACATTAAACCCGGTTAATAACTGGAAGCATATTGCAATTGTTTCAGATGGCATGTCTGTAAAATATTATCTGAATGGTGCAATTCATTCTACTCTCCCCACATATAGTGATGGCTATACTACGGATACTTCCACAGATATGTACATAGGGTCAGACACCCATGGATTTATCGAAAACCACAGAGGGGTACTTGATGAGATAAGGATCTATAACAGGCTGCTGACCGGGGAAGAGGTAAAGGAAATATACAATATGTAAATTAATGTAAACATAAGCTTCTTAAAAAAAACTGATGCAAAGAGTCAAGAATGATTTATACAATAAGCTAATTCAGCATAGAATAGCATCAACGCCGGTCCTCAATGATAATGACATAAGGATATGGGGGCAACAAAAAAATCTTGTTTTACAGCATTATAATTCCTATTTAGCAAATTGCCGAACCCCTAATTCATTTGGACCGATGGAAAAGCATCCATATATTGATGCCTACGTAAATGACTTTGATCCGTCCAGAAAATTTTTACTCCTTGGAACATTTCCTCCCAACTCCTACTTTAACAATCTCGGCTTAACCGGTTTACCCAACCCCAATATTCAACCTAATAACCCAATAAACTATTTTTATGGAAATACGGCGGATCTGTGGTATTATCTGTTTGGGCTCTCAGAAGATCAAATAACCATCCCTGTATTGCAGGAGAACTTATTGAATAATAATATTTCGATTTCTGATGTTTTTGCTTTTGTTCAACGAAAAGTTATGAATAAAGCAAATGATTCGAATTATCGGAATATAAGTGTTAACTGCAATTTGAAAATGATTTTTGAAAATGATTCAAAAATTGAAACTGTTTTATTTACAAGCGGCAGTTTGACATCTTTTTTAGGAAACATCCCCGATACTTTGATTGGCTTTAGATGGATATTGGAAGAATGTCTTGGCGGGCTGAACAATTTCCGGATAACGGGAGATCTCGAAGGGGTTGGCCCTTATTTTCCTTTAACTGTACAAGGGATAACAAATTCAGTTAAGCAGCAAAGGGATGGAATTGTCTGGTGGATAAAACTGGGAGATAAAAGAATTAGAATGATAAATCTGCCAACTCCTTCACCGCTTGCGGCTCTGAATATTCCTGGCTCACCATTTTATTTAAAGTGGGTGAAATACATGGCTGCAACAAACAACCTTCCTTTACCATCTGACACCCAAATAAATAGTCTCAATCGTCTATACCTGCCACTATATCCAACAACTTTCTCAGAACCATATACCAAACACTATCGGCAGGAGGTATATTCGATGGCGTTGAATAACACCTTGCATTTAATTTAAACATTTTCAAATATTTAAAGAAACAAAACAATATGAACGATTGGGAAATTATCTTGCGCGAAGCCAGAAGACTCAATAAAGCCAAAATTGAATTTCAGTCTTTGGGTGGGCGAGTTAGTTATAAAATTGCTCATGTTGATGAAACAAGGATTGTAATAGACAGACTTAATGGAGGACAACAGTTTGTACTAGGAAAAAGAGGTGCAGCAAATGCAATAACACTGCTAATTAAACATAAACGGCTTGACAGAGCCAGGTTCTATCCTTCCGCAGTTGCCGGTCAAACAGCTATGGTTAAGCTACACCCTAACATACATTGGGATGCCCATAACCAGGAATACTATTGGGAGTAAATGTTTTAAAAAAAGGCCGCCTCACTTTCCTGTTTTGGAGGCAATTTTAAACCCATTGAGAAGCTTCGGCTTCTTCGCCTCTTTTTCTTTTTCGATGCCGGGCTTTAGGATTAGGCCAATTCCATAATCAACAACCAACATTATAGCTTAAAAAATCTTCTTATTTCCCTTTTACCCTCCGCAGTGGTTAATATGATCACATAAACGCCTTTAGGAAGTGAGTAGGTCGGTACCGTGATCTTTTGTTGACCTTTGACATTTAGCGTTACAATTTTACCCGTGGCGTTCGAATTGATTATTTCCAGGGTTTCAAAATTTTCACGCAAAGAATCCAATACAAGATAGTCATTTACAGGATTCGGATATATCCTGGAACGTTCGGAAGTTTTGTTTTCTACGGAAACTGTAAACGCATCGCTATATACTTCATTGCTCAAAACGCAGCCTTCTACTTTCACGAGACATCGAAGCTTCGTCCCTAAGTCGTTCTGTACGAAACTGAATGTTGAATTATTCGCGCCAGGCACATCACTCCAAATACCCGATCTTTCTTCCTGCCATTGAATAGTATAATTGCTGCCCGCACCAGCAATATGTGCTGTAACGCTGGTTAATTGGCCGGCCGGCATTGTTGTATCTCCATGTATTTCCACTTTCGTCTCCATCAATTCCTTTACGGATAGTTTAATAACATTGCTATTCACTTCCACCTGTACTCCACAGCCATTGATCGTAGATAACACCACTTTCACCATATCATTATTCGTCAAACTACTGATTTTATAGCTGTTTGCATTATGATTTAGTTTGACATCGTTCAAATACCATTGCAGGGTTTGGTTCGCATCACTATTCTCAATCACAGCGTTAAACACTACTTCTGTGCCTCGGCAGATCTCATATGCAGAGGCATTCAAGGTTACCACCGGTTCTTTCCAGGATGATTTTACGAGAGTAACAATATTACTTTCGGAGACAAGTTCTTCGCCGCATTCACTGGTAGTTTTAACAATCACCTTAATGCTGTCGCCATCCTCCCACTCTGAAATGGTCAATGACTTTTCACCCGAACGGATTAGCCTGCCGTTGCTGTACCAGTAATAAGTATCGGTATCTCTTTCGGGGGTGATCTTAACATTAAAGGTTAATGGAGCGTTTGTACAATTTGAGGCTGGTGATAACAGTTCTAGTATAGGCGGTCTGCTGGATGTCAGCAAAATTCGGGAGTGATTGCTTTCTACCGTTTGCCCCGGGCCACAGTCTGCAGCACGGGTAGTCATCGTAGCATATACATCATCCTGGTCATGCTCTGCAATTATTGTTATTGAATTGCTGTTGCTGTTCTCAATTTTTGTATCATTCAGGTACCAGGCAAATGTCGGGTTTTCCCCACCTCCTTTAACAAAGGAAGTGTAGGTAACTGGTGTTCCCACACAAATGACCCCTCCGGGACCGGATATGGTAAGTTCTGCCGGCTCACCCTTTACATTCATGTGTATGACATTACTGGTAACATTTAAAATAGGGTCTTCCGCACACATGTCCTCCACTCTTAATTTTGCGCTCATCCTGTCTCCCTCTTTGAGGAATGTAACAGTGTATGCAGTGTCGCCCTGAAAACCAATATCCGTACCGTTGTAGACCCAATTAAAATAATTACTATAACTGGTATCTCTTATGTGAGCCGTAAAGGTAACGGGAGTGCCATAGCAGATAACCGTTTTATCCGCCTCAATTTCTACAGTCGGGTTGAGTAATCGCCTGACTTTTAGTAAAACAACACTACTGGTTTTTCCGTCTGCCAAACATCTGAATTTATAACCATCCCATGACAGAGAAACAGGACTGAGCGTTAAGGTAGATTTGTTAGCTCCCTGGAAAAAGTCATCTCCGATATCTATATTCTCATAGCCATCTCCTTTATTTATCTGCCATTGATAAGTATCGCCATCCAGGTCAGCAGCAATAGAATGCTGCCATTTTTCGCAGATTTCCGAAACAATAACAGAATCCAGGTTCCTTGTAAAAGTAGAAATATAATTTTGTGCAACTACTGTCAGATCATGCTTCCCGTCCATATCAAAATCCGTTACATTAACATGGGATGTATAGCCCAGTCTGCCAAAGGATACAGGAGGATCAAATGAAAGTTGGGAAGATGATGTATTTCGGGATAATTGTAAGCTGGTCTCCAAACCGGCAACTATAGCCAAGTCCGGCTTATTGTCACCACTAAAGTTTGCAACCGTTCCTTCTCTTAAGTTACTTACAGGATAAAATACCGGGTCGGCAAAACTGATATTGCCAATCGAACTGGTGTTCAGATAGATAGTATAGCCACCGCGACTCAATAGAATGACGTCCAGCTTGTTATCACTATTTAGATCTACAACATAGAACAGGTCGCTACTGGAAGTGAACTCCGAAGGCAACACGTCGATTCTGTCATGAAAGTCAAGGGCACCGATTGCACTCTTATTCCTGAAAACAGAAAACATCACCCCTTCTCCCCCTGAGCAAATAATATCGTTTTTTCCATCACCATCCATATCCGCTATTTCAACGGCAATGGCGTTAAAAGGAATATCCAGCCCGATGCTTCTCGCAAATGCGGGGGTTCCGGGCACGCTGGTATTCCTGATAATGGAAATGACTTTTTGACCTGCTATCGCAATATCAGGTTTCCCGTTGTTATCCAGGTCTCCCGCCGCAATACCCATGCTTCCAAATGGAGCCGGCAATAATATTCGTGGTTCAAACTGAATATGGCCGGGACTACTGTTGTTTCTTGCAAAAACCATGACAGGACTCAAATTTCCAGGCGCAATAATATCTTTTTTTCCGTCTCCGTCTATATCAACCAGTTTGAAGCGATCGAAAGGAATAGTAGGTGTTTCTGCAATGCGAACACGATCCTCAAAAGAAAAACTGCCTTTTGAACCATTGTTTCTTAGAGCATATACTCCCTGTCCCCCCGTAGACATTTTTACGACCAGATCAGGTTTGCCATCGTTATCCAGATCGTCTGCCATAAAATAGGACCCGCTGGCGGAGCCGGGAAACCGGCTCTGATAAGTTTCTTTATAGGAGTTTCTGGTAAAATGACCTGTGTCAGGGTACGTTACATTGAAAGGTTTTAGTGATGCAGCGCTTAGTCCCGTACTGCTGTTTAAAGCAGTAACAGGAAGATAGGTAGCGCCGGTAGGTACAATACAGGTAAGTTGGTCCTGCGAGGCTGCTGTAACCGTTGCACGGGTACCACCAAAATAAACGATGTTGTTAGCAGGTATCGCATCAAAACGCCCGCCTGAAATTCTCACTACTGTACCAACCGGCCCGGAATCCGGGGAAATAGAATGTATTACCGGCGCCGGATTGCTGGCATCCGGAACAAAAACAAAACCCGGAGCTGATCCGGAAAACTGAAGTGTTTTTACTTGTAAGCTGCCACTTGCGCCATCTCCCACCACTGCCTGCATATGATTATCTGTCAGTATGGTAAAGGAACTGGCGGGAGCTTCACCAAAGCTGACCGCAATAACGCCCGCAAAATTGGATCCGTGGATATTTACAACGGTTCCTTCGCTACCTGCGGTGGGCGAGAACGATTCAATTTTCGGCGCATTCGGATTGTTGAAATATTGGACAATTGCCATTGTATCCGAAAGTCTGCCATTTGAAACGATAAGGGTAATTGAATCGGATCCCTGCGTGAAATCATGGTTGTAAGACGTATGATATTCTGTGGAGATAAGCGTACTATTTCGATACCACTTATGTGAGTAATGTGTACGGGAATAGTTTCTTAATTGCACTTTTCCTGAAACAGAAAGATTGGAGGTGTCTACCGAAAAGCGGGCTACAGGCAATGTAGTTCCACCACCATTGGAAGTTTTCACCAATAGTCCGTTATATCCTCCAGCCCAGAGGTGAAGGCTGTCCAGTATAAACAACTTATTAAGTGCCACTTCCGCGGAATAGTCAGAAGGCAATGGCTCCCAAATTTTACCAGCGTCCTGGGTTTTGTAGATATATCCCAGGCTCACGCCATATCCGGTGTGGTTATCCACAAATTGGAAAGCGTCACTTCTAAAAGAAGTGATCTCCGGATTATTTTGCAGATCCCAGGTTGCACCGCCGTTATTGGTATAATAAATACTACCCTTCTGGTCTTTGTCAATATTGATCCAACCGATGGTTGGAGACAAAAAATATGCATAAGTAAGGCGCCCGGCAGGTATATCAATCTTCTGCCAGTTTAGTCCCCCATCAGATGTTTTCAGTATTTTGCTTTTGGCGTAGTGAGTGCTGATCACAAATAGGTTATGCGCATCTATTGCTGTGAGATATTGAAAATCACTTTCCCTGTCATTTCTAACAACCTGCCAGGTTTTACCCCTATCCATTGTTTTTAATACCCTGTCCATATCTGCTGCATACCCGGTATTTCCATCTCCGGGAAAGATCATATCAGTGATGGAAGAGTTTAAAGTAAAGGCTTCAAATCTCGAATGAAATATAAGCTTATATGAATCACCGCCGTTTGACGAATGCAATATTGCAGGCACCAGTCCATAATCTCCATACACCAAAATTTCTTTTTCATCTAATGCATATACGCCATTTATTTTAAATCCAAAAGTCAGGTTAACAGAATAAGAGCTATAGTCAACATTGCTAACGGTTATATGCCTCTTCTCAAATGTTTTTCCGGAATCCTGTGTAAAACCTATCCATTTGGAGAAAGCAACATAACCTTTGCTTTCTGACAAAAAATGGATCTTTCGCACATCGTTCTCGAACTCTGCTTCGTACAGCTTATTCACCTGACCTTGTACACCAATCGATAGCAAAATGATTAACAATAAAAAAGAAATGCTCTTTTCCATATCAGAGTTTAGTCGCCCTACGGACAAAAGTTAAAACATAATAACAGGATATTAAATTAATCTGGCAGGTTGTTGTAGAATGCTTACAGAAGTAAGCACATATGCAAATATAAAGACATATACAGACAATAAACACGGTTTAATTATGTTTTCGATGAAGCACCTGGTAACTCATATTTGTCATCTATTCCTGATTTAACAGGATAACTTTCACCAGTTCTTAACTTGATTAAAAGCAAAACGAGGATTGGATATACACACGCTGTTTTAAAAACCCCGCTTTACATAAGAAGCTTGCTTCCCAACAACGTCTCCGGGATTAAAATAAAGCTCGATGGTGGTGGGTATCCCTGGATCCTATTCGGTGCCTCTTTACGCCGGTTTTTATCGTATGAAGGGGCTACTGCGGGCATGTGTTCAACTTCTTCATGGCAATAGAAGACCGGCAGTTTTTGAGTTTTTCCGGGTACATAGCCGCAGGAGAATATAGTAAATACGGAGTCAGGAGGCTCCTATAGCAGGAGAATCTATTAAGATTTGCAGCGTCGTCGTCTTACCGACAGGCTTTATAGATTCTGTTTTGTATTTTTTCCGGCTGCCGCAATATCATTACATATTATTTATATCTTTGCGCAAAGTCAGGCACTGTCTGGCTTTTTTAAATTTTTATGATTAATGGCGAGTTTGTCCGAAATCGATAAAAGCCGTTTACCGGTGCATATAGCCATCATTATGGATGGCAATGGACGGTGGGCGAAAGAAAAAGGGGAAAGCCGGCTTTTTGGCCACTACAACGGGGTGGAAAGCGTAAGAAACGTGGTGGAAGGTTGCGCTGAACTGGGCATTGGCTACCTTACCTTATATGCATTCAGTACTGAAAACTGGGGACGTCCGGAAGATGAAGTAAACGGGCTGATGGCGCTGATGGTAGAAACCATCCGGAAAGAAGTACCTACGCTTAACAGGAACAATATTAAACTTACCACCATTGGCAACACCTCCCTGCTGCCGGACTTTGCCCGGGCAGAATTGCAGGAAGCTATAGATCTAACGCAGGGTAATACGGGACTTACATTAATAGTAGCTCTGAGTTACAGTTCCCGTTGGGAGATGCTCCAGGCGGTACAGCAGATATCTAAGGATGTGAAAAACAACCTGTTACAGTACGATGAGATCACAGAGCAGGTATTCAACCGTTATTTAAGTACCGGACCTTATCCTGATCCTGAATTGATGATCAGAACCAGCGGTGAATACAGGATAAGTAATTTTTTATTATACCAGTTAGCATATGCAGAATTATATTTTACAGAGACCCGTTGGCCCGATTTCAGAAAACAACACCTTTATGAAGCTATTCTGAACTATCAAAAACGTGAAAGAAGATTTGGCAAAACCGGTGAACAGATCCGGCAGGAGACTTCTTCCGGTATACATTAGCCGACTGTTTTAACAAACCATTTCAATTAATCCCGTTAAATTGCCGGGCGAAACTTAAATAAGGATGCATAGAATTTGCACGTTAGTTACTTTGATAGTTGGATTAAGTTTTATCTCAACCAAAACAATTGCCCAGGAAACAGATACCATACCCACCACTTCTGTTGACCCTGCTTTGCTTGAATTATACAACCAGACTTTTCCCAGAAAATATACTATTGCAGAAATAAAAGTTACCGGCACCCAATATTTTGACCCCAACCTGGTGACTTCTATATCGGGGCTGAATGTGGGTGATGAAGTGCGTATCCCCGGGGGCGATAATTTCTCCAAAGCCATTGAAAAACTATGGGGGCAAAACCTTTTTGCGGATATTGAAGTGTACATTACCAAAGTAGAGGGAGACAGGATATGGGTGGAAATAGCCGCGGTGGAGCGTCCCAGGATGTCGAAACTCATTTTTCGGGGCATCAAAAAATCGGAATCTACCGAACTGAAAGAAAAGGTAAGTATTGCTGCCAGCCAGGTGGTAACAGATGCCCGCAAGCAGAACGCCATAGAGGCCATTCAGAAATACTATATAGACAAGGGTTACCAGGGAGCTAAAGTGACTATACAGGAAAGACCGGATACCTCTTATACCAATGGTGTAGACCTGATCATTACGGTGGCTAAGGGTCGTAAAGTGCGGATCAACAATATTATGATCCATGGCAATGAAAATGTCAGTGAGTTGAAGATCAAGGGAAAAATGAAGGGAACCAAGGAAAAGTCCAGGTTGTCGCTGTTTGCGGCTGATGATACCAGCCCTTACGGAACCCAGGAAAAAGTTTCCTTTAACGAATACGTGAACAGCTATTCTTTTTTATCTCCTACCAAAACACTGGACTACCTCGACCCCTATTTCCGGTTTAAAGTATTCAGTTCCGCTAAATTCAATGAAAAGAAATACCGGGAGGATAAAGAGAAGATACTTGAATATTATAATTCACAGGGGCTTAGGGATGCGGTGATTGAAAAAGACACCGTGTACTATAACGAAAAGGGAGATTTGAATATCGCCATCAAGGTGGATGAGGGAAGTAAATATTATTTCGGGAATATCACCTGGAGGGGCAATACAAAATATTCCGACTCTTTGCTGAGTGTGATCCTGGGTATTGAGAAAGGAGACATATACAACCTGGAAACGCTGAATAAAAGACTTGGCAAACAGATGAGTGCGGACGGCGGTGGTGATGTAAGCAGTCTGTATTCAGACAACGGGTACCTGTTCTTCCAGGTAAATCCTGTTGAAACTTCTGTGTATAACGATACCATTGATCACGAGATAAGGATCACCGAAGGCCCCCAGGCAACTATCAAGAGGATCACGATTGCGGGCAATGATAAAACAAAAGAACATGTAATCCGCAGGGAACTGAGAACATTACCCGGCGAAAAATTCAGCCGCGAGTTGCTGATCCGCTCCAACAGGGAGATTGCCAACCTGGGTTATTTCAACCAGGAAAAAATCGGTATTAACCCGGTGCCTAACCCCGACGATGGTACCGTGGATATTAACTATACCGTGGAGGAAAAATCTTCTGACCAATTGGAACTGAGCGCCGGCTGGGGGGGCGGCATTGGTTTGACAGGTACCGTAGGGGTGGTGTTTAATAATTTCTCCATAAAGAATATATTTAAGAGATCCTCCTGGAGGCCCCTGCCTTCCGGAGACGGGCAGAAACTGAGCCTTCGTTTCCAGTCGAACGGGCGGTTTTTCCGGTCAACCAATTTCTCGTTTACAGAACCCTGGCTGGGGGGCAAGAAAAGAAATTCGTTTACAGTAAGCTTATATAGTTCCAAATATGCGAATGCATGGGATCCTTATCTGTTCAGGTACACCAATGCAAGAGCGGATTCGTCTTTCCTGAGAGCTATGGGCGCTACTATTTCGCTGGGTAAACAATTGAAATGGCCGGATGATTATTTTACGCTTATTTATGCACTCAATTTCACCCAATATAAGCTGAGAAACTATCCCGGGTTTTTCCAGGGGATGGACAATGCCACATCAAACATTGTTAACCTTAAGCTGACACTGGCCCGCTCATCTGTCAATCAGCCGATATTTCCTACCGGGGGATCTTCTTTTATGGTCAGCGGTGCATTTACGCCACCTTATTCTCTTTTCAGGAAAGAGCAGGACTTTAAGTTCGGCGATAAGTATACTTTGGTGGAGTACCATAAATGGCGTGTGAACGGCGAGTGGTATGTTCCTTTGGGCAGACCTACCGGTGAAGAAAAGAACCGCCAGTTTGTATTAAAATTTGCCGCCAAATACGGGTTCATCGGACGGTATAATAAAAACCTTGACATATCTCCTTTCGAACGGTTCCAGGTGGGTGATGCCGGTTTGACCAACAACTTTGGTATCCTGGGGTATGATATCATTGCGCACAGGGGTTATCCGGTGTACAACAATTCTGACCCGTCCATCAACCCGGATCAGCAGGCTACACAAACATTTTTTACCATATTCAACAAATATACAATGGAGCTACGTTATCCCTTTACTACCAACCCGAGTAGTACGATATACGGGTTAGCGTTCTTTGAAGCCGCCAATGGTTGGTACGATTTTAAAGACTATAATCCATTTAAACTGCGTCGGGCGGTGGGGCTTGGCGCCCGCTTCTTCCTGCCAATGTTCGGGTTGTTAGGGTTTGACTATGGTATAGGGCTTGACAGACTGGCGGTGCCGGGGGCCACATTCAAAGATGCTACACGCTTTACATTTATGCTCGGTTTTGAACCGGAATAAGAATCGTTTTTTTAAGCTTGCAGCAGAAACCTTATTTTTATTGTTCCAAAAATGGTAAATATGAAAAAAATATTATTGATAACCTTTTGTGCCTGTATGGCGATCCTGTCTGCGAATGCACAGCGCTATGCGGTTTTGGATACCAAGTTCATACTCGATAAACTGCCGGAATATAAGGATGCACAGCAGAAACTCGACCAGTTTAGCGAAAACTGGCAGAAAGAGCTGGATGCGCTGCAAAACAGTCTTGATAAGATGTATCGTGATTTTGATGCGGAGCAGGTAATGCTGAGCGATGAATTGAAGAAAAAGCGGGAAATGGAGCTTTTTAATAAGGAAAAGGAGCTGCGGGACTTGCAGCGGCAACGATTTGGTTATGAAGGAGATCTGTTTAAAAAAAGGCAGGAGTTGATAAAACCCGTGCAGGACAAAGTGTACAATGCCATCCAAAAGCTGGCGGTGGACAAGGGCTATGATTTTATTTTGGATAAAAGTGAGGGAATTACCGTTATCTTTGCCGACCCCAAACTGGACCGTAGTGAAGATGTGCTGAAAATGCTGGGGGCTAATTAAATGTTAAAGCTGGTACCTCTTAAAACCAAACGAAGTTATTTTTCATCTATAAACCAAAATAAACTGAATAAATCACGAATATGAAAAAAGTTCTCCCTATCGTTGTGCTGATGGTGATCTTTGCCACAGCGACAATTTCCGTAAGCGCTCAGAATAAATTAGGACATGTAGATATTGAACACGTAGTTTCTATTTTGCCGGATATTAAAAAAGCAGATTCCCTTCTTCAGATTTTTAAAAGAGATTCCATAGAAAACGCGTTGCCTTATTACATCAGTGAATACCAGCGTAAAGACTCTATAGCAAAGGCTGCAACCACTCCTGCCGCTATTAAACAAACCGCGCAACAGGAAGCCAATCAATATTTACAGATGATACAGAATTGGGACCAGGTTTCCCAGATGGAATACAACAGGAAAAGCCAGGAAATTCTCGGCCCCTATTTCAGCAGGGCGTATGAACTGATCAATACGGTGGCTAAAGAAAACGGCTATGCCTGGGTGTTCAAGCAGGATGCCCTGATGGTAGCGCCGCAAACAGATGATCTGTTGCCGTTAATTGCCAAGAAGCTGGGTGTTACAATACCTGCAGCTCCTCCGGCAGCGGCACCGGGCAATCGCTAAAAAAATTATTCCCGATAAAAAGAAGCCGTCTCCATTCAGGGACGGCTTCTTCGTGTTAGTAGTGTCCTGGTCGGGTAGATGATTAATGGATTTGATGCCGTTATGGCGGGAATAGTGGTGTTTTTCCCGCGGTAAGCACTCCCTCAATTCTTATTCCTGCGACTCAACCTTTCTCTGCCAACCTGTATCGCCCGGTTTATAAAACATTTCGGATATATACGCGAAGGCAACCCATCGGCTGCTTATCCTTTGTTGAGAAATGTTACGGGTTGCCTTCTGTATGCTTTCACGATGTGGCCATTTTGTTTGGCGGGGATCCATTTCGGCCCGTTTTTTATAGCCTCTGCCGCCAATTCAGCAAGTTTGGTGTCCTGCATAGTCAATACCTCTATATTTGAAATGCTTCCGTCGGTACCAACAATGAATTGTACCACGCAAGTGCCGCTTTTATTCTCTTTTTTCAATGCGTCCAGGTTTTTGTTGAGTACCTGTTGAATGTATTGCAACCAGGCCTGTTCTCCACCGGGGTAAGTCGCTTCCACTTCTGTCTTGTGAAATACTTTATCTTCTTCGGATACTTTTGGCGTTGGCTGGTCCTTGTATTTTACCAGTTTGTTTATGGTGATAATCACAATCGCGCCGTTCTTTCCCCGCTCTCCCAATTGATCATACGGACCTTTTAATATGCTTATATTTTCAAAACACGAGGGGTCTATCCTGTCCAGTTCCTGCGGGTCTATTTCCTTACCGTTGACATAAACGGGAGTATTGGCGGCAACATCGCCCAAGCTGAAAGGCGGCCGCACTTCTGCCGGTTCTTCATTAGGAATGGCTTTCAGAATTCCTTTTGATATGGCTTCGTTACGGGTTATTTTTTCAGCTTTATTATCATTGTAGATAACTATTACCATACCATCCTTTGTAATATCGACTGATTTTATCTTACGTGGCAGGGTATCCGGTACCGCGCTGAACGTTTCTCCTTTATTACCGGAAGAAGCAAATGAGGCCTCCGGCACTTCTTCCCATACTGCCGTGCCTGTTCCGTTTTCTACTGCTTTAGCATATCTTTCAATTGCCTTCAGGATGTTACGGGCGATCTTCTCCTGGTTGGCGGCATCACTGATGAACGCAAGGTCCTTTTTATTAGTGAGGTATCCACATTCTATCAGGATAGCGGGATAGTCGATTTCGGGTGCGTCTAATACCCAAATGCCTTTTTCCCGGTGTTGCTTTAATTGCGGGAATACAGCATAGCTGGTATTTATTTCCTCCGATATCAGGCTGGCCAGGGTTCTTACTTTCGTTTCTTTAGCCCCCGAATTCTTGCTGATATGGAGTTCAAATCCTGGCGACTTATCTGAATACGACGGGTTGGCGCCCACATGAATGGAAATAAATGCATCCGGTTGTTGTTGCAGGCTCCAGGTTACTTTTTCCCGAACAGGCTGGTGGATATCCGTTTCTCTTGTCAGCAGGATATTAATTGCCGGATTGTTATTAAGTGCTTTTACCTTTTTGGCCAACGTCAGCGTAATATCTTTTTCATATACCCTGTCCGACCATGCACCGCCATCATCACCCCCATGCCCGGCATCGATAACAACTGTGATCGGCTTATCGAGCTGCATAACGGCAGGGTTGTTTTTCATCTTTAGCGTAAATGCTATAAAAACAAAGGCTAACAACGGCAAAGCCAGCACGCGGCCAAGATAGCTTGTGCCGGGTTTATTTAATTTAGTCAGCATAAATAATCGTCTTTTTATGGATGAAGAAAAAAAGTTGCTGGTCACATCAAAATTGTGCTGAGGGTAGGCAGTCCGGATGATCATGGCGGCAAACGAAGTGGTATCATGGCCTCCCACCGCTTTGCTGTCGGCGATAAATTCGTGTATCATATTCATTTCTCTCCGGATCAGCCAGAAAAAAGGATTGCTCCAGAAAAACACCAGTACCATATTCATGAACAGGCGATCGGCACTGTGCTTTTCCTGCACATGTACCATTTCATGTTTGAAAATTTTTTGCCCGGCATCGGTCGTTATATCAATTTTATTGTTCCAGAAAATATAGCGGAAGAAAGAAAAGGGCGTTCCCTTAGCGTCTGAGCTTACCACGTACATTCCATCCATACGGTTAGCAGGGTATTGCCTGATCAACCGGTATACCTTCAGCAGGGCATGTACAAGTAATAGCATCATCAATAAACTGATAACAAGGTATACGGCTCCTGCCGCTTGTTCACCGGTGATAAGCGGAGACCGGTGATCAACGTCTGCGATCATTGCTTCTCCTGTATTGATCACCTGCAGCATGCGCACCACCTGACTCGTTTCAGCAGTGGCGGTACCGGGTTCGATATTGATCCTGACCAGGGGAAAGCTGATACTGATCACTACGGCAATCAACAGGTAGAACCGGTTCCAGCGGTGAAAGACCTTGTTGCGCAGAAACAGCCGGTAATACCCGTATAGCATACCGGAGCATATTATTACTTTCAGCAGATATAAAATTATTGTGGGCATACGATACCGTTTAGCAGTGGTTATTTATTTTTCTTTTTGAATTCTTTGAGTAAAAGTTCCAGTTCCTCAATGCTGAGGTTTTTTTCTTTTACCATAAAGGAAACTACGTTACTGAAAGAGCCCTCGAAATAACTTTTCACCATATTTTTCATGGTGGACTTGGAGTAAGCTTCTTTGCTGATCAACGGGTAGTATTGATGCATCCGCCCGAAAGCTTCGATGCCCACAAACTCTTTTTCCACCAGTATTTTTAATAAAGTAGCCACTGTATTCTGATGCGGTTTGGGTTCCGGTTGAGCTTCTACCAGTTCCCGCAGAAATGCTTTTTTGAGCTTCCATAAAGTCTGCATTACCTGTTCTTCTGCTTTTGTCAAACTTTTCATTTTTATAAGTTGTATTGGTTATCGTACGGTGAATAGAATACAAATATAAACTAAGAATTTAGTTATAAAAACTAAATTCTTAGTTTTTTTTAAAAAAAGTACCTAACTGATAATCAGTGAGTGCCACATCGTTTCGGGTATCCCCCATTAGTGTTCTCAATTATTGAGGCGTGACAGGAAGAACTGATCTTGCATAAAAATATGGCACGCCAAGATCGCAAAAGACAGCGCGAAAGATCACAAAGAAAGAAGCGGTTCTAAAAAGGGAACTGTTTATGCACTTAGCGCTTCATGGCGGCTTTGCGTGAAATATGATGCCGTTGCCGGATGCCGTGAGAGGACTCTTTGTCAACGGTAGCTCACATCCATCAGCCCGGTACAGGCAACCGTTCTTTTTTCGTTGTGGCTTTGTATAGCCAGCTCTATAATGCGGATGGTATTATAGCCATGTTCCGGCTTTTCCTGCAACGGAGCGCCGTTCATAATGGTTTGATACAGATCATGGTAGTAGTCTGCATAGCTGCCTGTATGAGATGGATATTTTTCCTTTACTATGCTGCCGTTTATTTCCGTATGCAGCAAACCCCAGGTCGCTTCTTTTTCCTTACCCCAATCCTCTCCATGGGGCAGCTCGCCGGCCCGGAGCCTGGCTTCCTGCGGGTCTTCGCCATACTTAATAAAAGATCCCCGGGTTCCCTGTATCATATACCTGGGGCCGGGCTCACGCACAAGCATACCTGCGTGCAGTATCACTTTATTAAAGCCATAGTCCAGCCAGATGTTAAAATAATCGTCTACCCTTGCATGGGACCGTTGCAGGCGGATATCCGCGGTAATGTTTTGAGGCATTCCGAAAAAATACAGCGCCTGATCAATAATGTGGGCGCCCAGGTCGTATAATATCCCGCTTCCGGGCAGGGCTGCTTCCCGCCAGGCATTGGGGCGTTCTTCCGCCCGGTAACGGTCGTAATGCGCTTCAAACTCATGTATCTCTCCCAGCAGTTTTTTATCTATTATTTCCCGCATGGTCCTAAAATCACTTACATACCGCCGGTTTTGGTAAACGCTCAAAGTCTTCCCGGATTTCCGGGCTATTTCCACCAATTGGCGTGCTTCTTCAGTGGTATTGGTAAAAGGTTTTTCCAGCACCACGTTTTTCCCGGCCTCCAGCGCCATTTTACTATAAGGGAAATGTGTATCATTGGGTGTGGTGATCACTATCAAATCCAGTTGGGGATCTGATATCATCTCTTCTATGGAACGTACGGTTTTTATAAAAGGGTATTTCTCTTTCGCTTCGTCTCCTTTTCTTTGGAGGATGCTTACCAGTTCATACTCATCCGTTTGCGACGTAATAAAAGGCAGGTGAAACACTTTCGCTGAAATGCCATATCCTGCTACGCCTGTTTTTATGGTTGATTGCGCCATCGGTCCTTTTTGGATGCCAAGTTACCCCGGCTTTTCAAAACCGGGAAAAAATTCCGGATTATATAAAATCATTTTTCTGTTCGATAGCCTGTTTTTCCATGTTTAGTTTAGCTTTACCGCTCATTTATTTTGAGAAAATGATACGACTTATTTTCCTTTTTATAGCTATAAGCAGTCTATCCGCTGCAACGGCCCAGGTACAGGATGCTGATTACAAAATTTACGACACCCGTCAGCAGAAAGAAGTAACGCTGGAAGACATTACCGCTGCGCTGCCGGCCAGGTCCGTCCTGTTGTTCGGGGAGGAGCATAACGATTCTATCGGGCACCTGCTGGAGCTGAGAATTTTTGAAAACCTTCAACAGCGATATGGGAAAAAGCTCGTACTGTCGCTTGAAATGTTTGAAGCGGATGTACAGCCGGTGCTGGATGAATACCTGGCAGGGATTATCAGTGAGAAAAACTTCCGGAAGGAAGCACGTAGCTGGAATAATTATGATGATTACCGACCTTTGGTAGAGTTGGCAAAACGACAGGTGATACCCGTGGTAGCGGCGAATGCCCCTGCCCGTTATGTAAACCTGGTTACCCGAAAAGGTACTCCTGCTTTGGGCGAACTGGGTAAGGCCGCCAAAAAACATATTGCTCCATTGCCTGTAGATACACTGACAGGACAATACTATCACCGCTTTAATGAAATAATGGGAGGGCACTCCGTTCCGGGGATGCACCTGTATCAGTCGCAGAATTTCTGGGACGCTACCATGGCGCATTTTATCCGGAAAGGGAAAAAACAGCATAAAGCGGAGCTGGTGCTGCACTTGAACGGACGCTTCCATAGCGACTACCGATCCGGACTGGCAGAAAGACTTATCGGCAAAGGAGAAAAAGTGACCACCATCAGTTGCTTTGCCGCCGAAACGCTGGAAAATCCCAACTGGACGCAACACAGCAACCTCGCGGATTTTGTCATCATTACAAAAAAGAAATAGGGTTTTATTGATGATTGTGAGGATTTCTGATTTGTTGATGTCTGATTGATGAATTAAGTCTCCTCTAAATCAGCAATCTCCAAATCCCCCAATCAGCAATCCGCCATTCCAAAATCAGCAATAAAAAGCCGTCAATCCTATAAAATAGCTAACTTCCGTCTTTTATTTTTCATATTAAAACATCTGCTAATGAAACAAATAATTTGCGCAGGACTTGCTTGCCTCGCAATAGGATTTCTCTATGCCCAGAAGACCTTCCCCGTCAATGGCGTAGCCGATGAAAGGAATACTATCTATGTGTTAAAAAATGCTACGGTGTATAAGGACGCAGAGACTGTGATCCCCGGCGCTACACTGGTTGTTCAAAAAGACAGGATTATTGATATTGGCACAAATATCACAGCGCCTGCAGGAGCGGTGATAATAGATTGCAGTGGCCGGTTTATTTTACCGTCGTTCGTAGATATATACAGTGATTACGGTATCCCGGTTCCGCAAAGGGCAGCGGGTGCATTTAACTTCAGCGCCCCGGCACAGTTTAACTCCAATACCAAAGGAGCAGTTGGCTGGAACCAGGCCGTTAGAGCCGAGGTAGATGCAGTAAACATTTTTACCTCCGACGAAAAACAGGCTAAAACCTTTCGCGATATCGGGTTTGGAACAGTGCTGACACACCAGAAAGACGGGATTGTGCGGGGCACGGGAGCTGTAGTAACGCTGGCCAATGAAAAAGAAAACCTGGCTATTGTAAAAGAGAAGGCAGCCATGCATTTTTCGTTCAGTAAGGGCACGTCCACTCAAAGCTATCCCGGTAGCCTGATGGGAGTAATTGCCTTACTAAGACAAACATATATAGACGCGGAGTGGTATAAAAATAACCCGGCGGCAGAAGGTGTAAACCTGAGCCTGAAAGCATTTAACGAAAATGCTTCTCTGCCCCAGGTATTTGAGGCAAATGATAAATGGGGGGATTTGCGTGCAGACAGGATCGGGGATGAATTTGGCAAACAATACATCATTAAAGGTGGAGGAAATGAATACCAGCGCATCAACGAGATCGCTGCTACGAAGGCCAGCTTCATATTACCACTGAATTTTCCGGAAGCGATGGATGTGGAAGATCCCAACAATGCTTATCAGGTATCGCTCAATGATTTGAAGCATTGGGAACTGGCGCCGGGCAACCCGGCTGCTTTTGAGAAAGCCGGTATTCCATTTTGCCTGACACCAGCCGATCTCAGGGATATTAAACAGTTTTTGCCCAACCTTCGTAAAGCAATTGCATCCGGGCTAAGCGAAAAGCAGGCTTTGAAGGCGCTTACGCAAACACCGGCTGAGCTGATGGGAGTGTATCATCTCGTAGGGTCATTGGAAAAAGGAAAGCTGGCCAACTTCCTGGTAAGTTCCGGTCCCGTTTTCAACGAAAAGACCGTGATTTTTGAAAACTGGGTGCAGGGGCAAAAATATACCGTAAAAGACGATGATGAAGCGATAAAAGGCACCTACAATCTCACTGTACAATCGGGCGGTAAAACAGAAACATATACGTTAGTCGTAAAGGATCCGTCTTCCGCCAGCATAACGGGAAAGGATACACTGAATGCAAAGTTCACCTATAACAATAAACTGGTTACGCTCAGTTTTCCTCCTTCTAAAAAGTCCAAAAACAGTATCCGGCTCAGCGGTATAGCTTTGGGAAATGAATGGAGTGGAAACGGCGCCGACACTGCCGGCAATGCCGTTTTCTGGAAAGCAGGTTTGACTGCTGCGGCAGTAGCGGTAAAAGACAGCGGTTCAAAGAGCGCACCTGCTGCAGCGCTGGCTAAGATCACCTATCCGTTTGGCAGTTATGGATTTGACAAATTGCCGGAGCAACAAACCATATTGATCAAAAATGCCACTGTATGGACAAGTGATATAGCCGGCAAACTGGAGAATACCGATGTGTTGGTACGTAGTGGTAAAATCGAACAGGTTGGTAAAAACCTGAATGCATCCGGTGCCGTCATTTTGGATGGAACGGGAAAGCACTTAACAGCCGGTATCATTGACGAGCATTCGCATATCGCCGTGGCTTCTATTAACGAAGGCGCCCAGTCTGTCACTTCAGAAGTGCGGATTGCCGATAACCTGAATCCGGATGATATCAATATATATCGCCAGTTGAGTGGCGGGGTAACCTCTTCGCATATACTGCACGGTTCTGCCAACACGATCGGTGGACAGACACAACTAATTAAGCTGCGTTGGGGAGCCGACGCGGAAGGACTGAAGTTCAAAAACTGGGATCCTTTTATAAAATTCGCTTTGGGAGAAAATGTAAAACGGACAACTTCCTCCGCCAATAACCGGTTTCCGGATACGCGTATGGGGGTAGAGCAGGTCTTAACAGATGCTTTTCAAAGAGCGGTTGATTATCAGAATGCGGTAAAGGCTGCGGGTACAGTTTCCGCAAAGGGAAGGAAAGGAGCCGCTGCCAACCCATGGGCTACGGTAAGGAGAGACCTGGAATTGGATGCATTGGTAGAAATACTGAACGCTCAGCGTTTCATAACCTGTCACTCCTATGTGCAAACCGAGATCACCTATATGATGCGTGTTGCCGAAAAGTTTGGGTTTAAAGTAAACACCCTCACACATATTCTCGAAGGGTATAAAGTGGCGGATAAAATAAACGCTCATGGAGCGAGTGTATCAACCTTTTCCGATTGGTTTGGCTACAAAATGGAAGTGCTGGACGCGATAGCTTACAATGCCGGTATCATGCAGAAGATGGGGCTGAATGTTTGCATTAACTCGGATGACGCGGAAATGGCGCGCAGGCTAAACCAGGAAGCGGCGAAAATTATTAAGTACAGCAGTATTACGGAGGAGCAGGCGCTGAACATGGTAACCATTAACCCGGCGAAGGCATTACATATTGACGACCGTACAGGGAGCATCAAGGCAGGGAAAGATGCAGATCTTGTACTATGGAGCGATCATCCGCTCAGTATATACGCACAGGCAGAAAAAACCATAGTGGATGGTATTATCTATTTTGACAGGGAAAGAGACCTGCAATTGAGGAAATCAATCACAGAAGAAAGGAACAGGCTGATCCAGAAAATGAATGGAGAAAAGAAAGCCGGCGGACGAACCGCGCCTTTCAGGCCCAGCACACAGGCTTTGCTGGGGTGTGGAGAACATGACGATGATGGATCTTTTCACCTGCATGATGACGAACAGGCGGCTGCCTGGTAGAGGTTGAATAGGATTGCAGAACTAACATTATTATTAAATGCACCACGATAGGTGGTATAAATGATACAAAATGAAATTGAACTATTTATTCCTGTTGATGCTGGCTACAACGCTGCAGGTGCGGGCCCAGGATGATGTATACCCTGCAAAGGAATATAAAGGGTTACTTTTTATTACCAATGGCACTGTACATATCGGTAACGGACAGGTATTGGAAAAGGCAACAGTCGAAGTACGGGATGGAAAAATTGTGGGGGTAGGCGCCAATATAGCGATTCCTCAGGGCGATGTAAAAGTGTTTGATGTAACTGGTAAACATGTGTACCCGGGATTGATCCTGCCTCAGTCTGATCTGGGCTTAAAAGAGATTGCCGCCGGTGTAAGAGGGAGCAATGACTACCGTGAACTGGGAGAGTTGAACCCTAATATAAGATCCATTGTAGCCTACAACACGGCTTCCATGATGATCAATATTTTGAAGACTAATGGCGTACTCCTGGCAAATGTGGTACCACAGGGGGGGATCATCAGCGGAAGTTCCAGCGTGGTGCAACTGGATGCCTGGAACTATGAAGATGCTGCGTACAAACAGGATGGAGCGATACATGTTACCATCCCTCCGTTCAGCGCTCCAAGATCCAGGTTTGCCGTACGCAGCGGGCCGCCGGTAGATTATGTAAAAGTTGCTAATGAGAAAATAGAAGAAGTTAAGGATTTTTTCCGGCAGGGAAAAGCTTACCTGGAGAAAAATAGTCATGCTGAAGTAAACCTGAAGTTCGAGGCGTTGAGAGGGCTGTTTGATAAGCAGCAGGCCTTGTTCGTGCATGCCGGCAGCGTAAGTCAAATGCTTGCGGCGATAGAGCTTGTAAAGGAGTTTGGATTTCGGACTGTTTTGGTCGGCGCTTCTGAAAGCTGGCAGATAGCGCCATTGTTGAAGGAGAATAATATCGGCGTGATCCTGGGCGCCGGGCATAGTTTGCCCGGAACGGAGGACGAAGATATAGACCAGCCTTTTAAAACGCCTGCTGTTTTGCAAAATGCCGGTGTACTGTTCGCATTGAGCGATGATGCCACCAACACCCGGTATCGCAATCTGCCCTTCAATGCCGGTACGGCTGCTTCGTACGGGTTAACCAAAGAGCAGGCCCTGAGTGCCATCACCCTGAACGCAGCACAACTATTGGGTATAGCCGACAGAACCGGTTCTTTGGAAGCAGGAAAAGATGCCAATATAGTAGTAAGCGAGGGAGACATCCTTGACATGAAAACCAGCATTATTACCCATGCATTTATACAGGGCAGACAGGTAAGCCTGGAAAATAAACAGACACAACTGAACGAACGGTATTTAAAAAAATACGGTTTACAGAATTAAGAACCAACCGGCATCCTGTAGTTTATGGCAGGATGCCGGTTCATTTATCCGCAATGGAAGAAAATGAATGGAAAGAACTGGCCGGACATCTTCGCCAGCCGGCGGGAGAAAAAGGCATAGAGGTGGCCAAACAAATGGAGCAAACCAATGCATTTATGATCACGGCCACGGTGGATACGCTTGGGCTGAAGGATAATGAGCACGTATTGGAAGTGGGGTTTGGCAATGGCAGCCATGTTGCGTATGTATTGGGCAGGTCCGCTTCAGTGCTGTATACCGGGGCAGATATTTCTGAATGGATGCAGCAGGAAGCGATCAAAATCAATAATGATTTTGTAACAGGGAAACAGGCTTCGTTTATTGTAACCGACGGAAAAGTGCTCCCTTTCGAGGATAACAGCTTTGATGCTTTTTTTACAGTGAACACCATTTATTTCTGGCAGGACCCGTTAGGTTATGCTAAAGAGATATTGCGGGTATTGAAAAAGGGCGGGAGAGGTTGTATTACGTTTGCGCAAAAAAGCTTTATGCAGCAACTCCCTTTTGTTAAGCATGGTTTTACGCTTTATAGCAAAGAAGACACGGAAGCGCTTTTGCTAGAGGCGGGAACTGCCGGTATCCGTTCTGATATGAAGACCGAAAAGGTGCAGAGCAATACGGGCGACCGGGTGGAAAGAGAATTTGTTATCACGGAGTTTCGTAAGCCCTGACTAGGCTGAAACCCGGAGCATGCGTGTTTTATGCTGCATGTCGTTTCGTGTCGTTACCTGTTTATAACCACTATCTCTGAAAAGGAGTTGTGTCTGGTCTGCCAAATCCTCATGCATTTCCAGGTAGAGGGTCCCCGAAGCATTCAGGTGTTGTTTTGCCAGCCGGGCAATTGCTTTATAGAAAACCAGGGGATCGTCATCCGGAACAAAAAGCGCCAGATGCGGCTCCTGTGATTTTACGTTCTCCCGCATCAGCAGTTGTTCCTGTACCGGGATATAGGGAGGATTGCTTATGATGATATCAAAAACGGGTAATTCCGCAAAGGAATTTGTATCGAGAATATTCAACCGGCTGAATGTGATAGCCGTATTTTGTTCCAGGGCATTTTTTTTCGCTACTTCAAGGGCCTCCTGGCTGATGTCCAGCGCATATACATCGGCGGCGGGTATTGTTTTTTTGACGGCAATGGCTATGCAGCCGCTGCCGGTGCCAATGTCCAGGACTTTCAGTGGCTGAGTGGCTTGTTTAAGGTCTTCTGTCAACCAGGCTACCAGTTCTTCAGTTTCGGGTCTTGGAATTAAAACATGTTTATCCACATACAGCTTCATTCCATAAAACCAGGCCTCCTGCAACAGGTACTGTACGGGCGTATGCAACCGGAGTTCCCTGATATATTGCCGGAGCGTTGTTTCTGCATCGGCTTCCAGTTCCTGTTGCCGTTGTATTATCCTGTCGATCCTTTTTAAACCGGTCAGGTGTTCCAGAATGAGTTCGGCAATATTATACGCCTCCCGTTCATCATATATCCCTGATAAGGATGATACTGTAAATTGAATAGCCTCCCGGAAAGTCATATTGGTCAAATAAAAAAGTCCATTGCAAAACAATGGACTTTTTTAATATGTTGTTTAAAAACTATTCAACAATCAGATCTCCTTTCATGAAACCCACATGTCCGGGGAAGCTGCAAAGGAAAGGGTAAGTACCTGGTTCAGAAATGGTAAACTCGATAGTGTCTTTTTCGCCACCACCGATCAGTTTTGTATGTGCTACAACACTGGCACTTTCTGATGCAGGAACATACTCCGTATCCCTGGCGCCTACCGCTTTTGCAGCGTAAGCAGATACATCGGAACCGGGTTTCAGGATCACCACATTGTGCCCCATTGCTTCTTTAGCCAGTTTCCCGTCGTGAATAAGTGTAAGAGTTATTTTACCGGCTTTTGCCCTCAACTCGGTTTTATCAAACTTCATTACGTCATTACCGGTGATTTCAAGCGTGGTTCCTTCTGAGGAAGCCGGCTGGGTAGTTTCGGTTTTTGTTTCTTCTGTAGTAGTTTGTTCAGCTTTTTTGTCTTCACCGCCACCGCAAGCTACAAGCCCTGCAATACTGGCGACCATTAAATACTTTACAATTTTCATGATCAGTTTTTTATAATAATTAAGAAGTATGAATAAATAGTATAGTAATACTATACTGTAAAATGTCCGCAAAGTTACGTTGAGAAAAGGAATTATTGATGAAATAACCAGAAATTATGGCTGGCGGGGAAATGTCATTTTTTGTCAGACAGGTGATCCGGATCATATAAAAAGGGTTGATAACAACCCTTTTGCTGCTTCAGAGATCAATTCTTTACGCGGGTGGCCAGTTTGCCGGGCGATTTAAAAGATAAATCCCAGCTTAAAAGCCCACCTGCTGAATTTTGAATCAATGTACTCAGTAGTGTTTTCGCAGGGTGGATTGGAACAGATGCCGGGCATAGTAAATTTTTCCCGAAAGGACTTATACGAATAATAGGTGCCAAACATGATGCCCTGTCCGGGGTTTCCCGCCTGCAGCCGGTAGCCAATTCCCAGTTCCCCGAAAAAACCCGGAAACGCTTTGCTGTCAATAGCGTTCCAAAGTTCATTTCTTTCGCCTTTTCCCCAGATATATTGCGTGCCCGCGTTCAGGTTTACGAACATGTTGTTTTGGGGTAATACCTGCCTTACCAGGGAAACGATTACAGGAACCGTACGATTCCTGTAATCATCTATCCCGGTACCTATCCCTGCATACCAGTTTTTGTATTGGATCCCATGGGAAGTCAGCACCTGGTATGCTGATTTGGTATCTCCCACCACTACACCGGCAGAGTTATATGACCGGTAGGTTATTTGTCCGTTCGCTATTGTTGCAACGAATAATCCGATCCCGATCAGTATCGGTAATTTCTTCATTCCCTACTGTTTTTTAATGCGGCTAAGCTCTGTTATTTTGCCCGGGCTGGAAGCGTCAAACTGTACGATTCCCTCTTTTGCGCTTACAATTATCCTGTCACCCAGCGGAATTACGTCAAAAGGCTCCAGGTTCCTGATGTGGTGCTTAAGACTTAATTGCAACGGGTCTTTCGCGTCAAATACTTTCAAACCATCTGTCCCATCGCATATCCAGAGCAGCGTGCCTGTTTTACCCAGTCCGTATGGATTGGTCATGGAAATAGTTCTGAGAACGACCGGGTTACTGATATTGCTGACATCCAGTACCTGCAACTGGCTGCCGGTTACCGCCCCGCATTCGGAGCCTGCACGCAGCGTTACATAGGCATACCTGTCATCTGCAATTACAGGATCGCACATCCTGATATGGCTGACACTGCTGGTATAGGTGGGTGCAACAGGGTTGCTGATGTCGTACACGAACATACCTGTTGCGGAGCCGATAAATAATTTGTCCTGGAAAGGGTAAATGGTTTCTATATTCCAGCCTATCGGTACAAGATTAAGCCTGTCCGGTTGGGTATGGCTGGTAATATCGAATACTACCAGCGACGACTGGTTGACGGCATAGAGATAGTTGCTCACTATGCTGAACCTGGCCATAGACCCTGCTATACCGGTAGTGATCTTGGTAACCGCCGAAGAGGAGAGTGATTGCATAGCTTCTGTTGAAAACCACATACCGCATCCCCAGCAGCGGTTTCCGTTGTTATCCTGGTAATCAACAGTGGTGTCTTTTTTTATCCAGTCTACAATGTATTGCGAGGCGTCAGCCTGAAAGCCATTTCCATATTGCCTCTCGGGAAACACATCGCGGGTTACATTGGTAACCGCTACGTCCAGCGGGTTGGAAATATCCAGGGTAAGCATATCCGTAAAGATATCAGCATATAAAGTATTGCCTCTTACCGCAATATCAACATTGCCGGGGATATTGACAAAACGCCTGTTGACCGGGCTGGACGGATTGGAATTGTCAATAATGTGAACGCCCTTGTTTATTTCATTTACAAACAGGTAGTTGCCATAAACAAAGATCTTACCGGGGTTGTTCAATGCCTGTGCCGGCTGGCTACCCACTTCACTGAGTACCGCTTCTTTGGCTTTATACACAGGCTTTAACAGCGTATAGGTATGTTTTACACTGTCTTTTACACAACTGTTCAAAAGCAGAACAGTCAACAGCAACAAAAATGAATATCGTGTCATATGCAGCTTTTTTAGTGTTGACAGCCTTTTTATAGAAACCATTGCATCAGGATAATTTTTTTTTAAGATTTTGTCGATATCGGTTTGCTAAGAAGCTGTATTGCCCGGTAAATGATACCTTTGTGAGGTAAAAGCCGGGTTATGGATGATGATTGTTTAATAGAATTGCCGGAAGATTTCCGGGAGACCCTGCAGTTATTATTTGACAGCGGCAGCAAAGTGTCCCTTATTGTCGATAACGGCGGATGGGAGAGGGCGGAAGGATTTATTCAAAGTGTTGCGTTCAGTGACCCTCAAAAATCAATTGTGCTGGATAACGGCACGGTGATAGATATCGCGGGAATTGCCGCCGTTAATGGTTTATTTAAGCGCGGTTGCATCTGTTGCTGATCTTTCCTTATCTCATGCTATGTTAAATTAAAATGTCGTATAATATGCCACGAATGCACGAATAAACATTCGTGGCATATTATAAAACTACAATACGTTTAACTTAACACTAGTATACTACACCGGTATTCCTGTTTTTCCTTCTTTTTGCAAGTTTTACTGCTTCATACCAGGTTACGGAGACGCAGCCTGCCAGGAAGCATATCAGCAGTTGCCGGGCATCAGGTGGCTGCAAACCAAAGAAAGAACTTGCGGGTGGAAAATAAAGTATCAGGCCCAGCAAAATCAGGGTAACGAAAATAATCAGCGGAACCAGGTTGTTTTTGTATGCCAGGGTGACAAAGATGGAATAGTAAAAAGAACGGTTAACCAGTGTCAGAAATATGTTTGCAAAAATAAGTGTAGTAAACACCATGGTACGTACGCCGTTTTCATCCATCCCGGTATGTACGGCATACCGGTAGCTAAACAGAGCACCGGCTGTAATTACCAGTCCCTGAATGATGCTGGTAACCAGCTCATTCCAGTTGAAAAAAGTGTCGGTGAAGGGTCGTGGTTTTTCCTGCATGGTATTTTTTTCAATAGGTTCATTTTCGTATATGATAGAACAGGTGGGCCCCATGATCAGCTCCAGGAAAATAACATGCACCGGCAGAAATATGTTGGGGTATATCCATCCCAGCACCAGCGGCAGCGCTACGGTGAGAATGATCGGAATATGGATGGAGATGATATACTGAATTGCCTTCTTGAGGTTGGTATATATTTTTCTTCCCATGGTGACCGCATCTACCATTTTTGACAGGTCATCATCCATCAGCACCAGCGATGCTGCCTGCCTGGCTACTTCGGTACCTTTTTTACCCATGGCAATACCGATATGAGCGGCTTTCAGCGCCGGTCCGTCGTTCACGCCGTCGCCCGTCATCGCCACCACCTGTTTTTGTTTTTTTAAGGCGTTGATAATTCTCAGTTTGGCATCCGGGAACATCCTGGTGAATATATTGGTGTTCATCACATTGGCCTCCAGTTCGCTGTCAGTGAGTGTCATCAGGCCATCTCCTGTGAGGCTCTTATCGGCACCTGCAAACCCCACCTGCCTGGCTATGGCAGAAGTAGTGGCGGCATTATCGCCGGTAACTATTTTTACCCCGATACCTGCCGCATAAAAATCTTCAAATACTTTTTTGATATTCTTTTTGGGAGGGTCGTAAAAAGCTACCAGCCCCTGGAAGTTAAAAACGATATCCTGTTGCTGCACGGGGTAACTGTCCCCCTGCCATTGGGAAATACCTACCCCCAGTACCCGGTATCCGTTTGATGCCAGTTCTTGCAGCGCTGACTGAACAGATTTCGTTTCCGCGGCAGAGAGGTTGGATACAGGTATCATAGCTTCCGGCGCCCCTTTGGCCGCGATAATGCGCTGACCGCGGTCGTTTTCAAAAATGTGTGTCATCATAGGAGGTTTCCCGCCCAGCGGGTATTCGTGTACCATCCTGAAGGAAGAACGCTTATCCGTGACCGTTGTTTTTTTGTAGGCATCGTGAAGGGCAATTTCCATCGGATCGAATGGAGCAGGCTCGCTTGCCCACATAGCTGTTTCCACCAGGGTTCTGATTTCATCATCCGGTTCTTCGCCGGCAGAGACAATCCTGCCGGAATGGAATAGGTAGAGTTTGGCAAGCGTCATTTTATTTTCCGTAATAGTACCTGTTTTGTCTGTGCAGATAACAGTAGCACTGCCCAGTGTCTCCACTGTTTTCATTTGTTTTACTATAATACCCAGTTTCATCAGCCGCCATGCACCTACCGCCATAAAGGTGGTAAAGGCCACCGGGATTTCTTCCGGTAATATACTCATCGCCAGCGTTAGCGCTTTCAGCAGGCTATCCAGTATATTGCCTGAGTGGTAGTAATTGATTACCCAAATGATAACAAAAGCAACTGCTCCTGTCAATACCATCTTCCTCACGAAGCCGCTGATCTGCACTTCAAGCGGTGTTTTTTCTTCAGCGATATCTTCCAGGCTTTTGCCTATTTTTCCCAGTTGGGTGCCCTTACCGGTATATGTTATCAATACCACTGCCTGCCCTGATGTTACTGTGGCGCCTGCCAGTACGGACCTGTCGTCTCCCTCGCTGTTTTTGTATACCGGTAACGATTCACCGGTGAGCACTGACTCGTTCACAGAAAAGTCGTTCGACTGTATAATATTACCATCAGCAACCACGGAAGTGCCTTCTTCCATGATAACATAGTCGCCGGGAACCACTTCATCGCCGGCTATGTCCGTGATTTTTCCCTCTCTTATCACTTTACAGTGTGGTTGCGAAAGTGTTTTCAGGCTGCTCAACGCTTTCCGGCTGCGGGAGTCCTGGTACAGAGAGATGAAAGCGACCAGAAAGATGGCTGACAAAAGGAAGATACCGTCTCCTGTTTCCCCGGTAATAAAATAAATGGAAGAGGCTGCTATTAACAGTAAGATCATAGGCTCTTTTATAAGGCTTTTCAGAGCCTCTAAAAAGCTGTTGTCCTTTTTATATTCCAGGCGATTGAAGCCATATTGTTCCCGCGCAAGCGCTACTTCTTCTGCAGTCAAACCTGTTATGTTGAAGCTTTTTGTTTTCATCGTATATAGGAGGGCTGCAGACCGGCAACTTATGCAATTAAATTAAGCTATTTGGAACAGAAGCTGCAAATTATATTGGGTTACAAATGTTTAAAGTCCGGTTACCACCAGTCACTCCCCATCTTTGAACAAGACCATACATTTCAGCTTCAGGTCACCATCCGGCTGCGAAAATATGAAATATGCCCACTGCGGGGGTTGAAAGGCGTCAGTTGTTTATCTTTATAGAATGGATCAGGACTTTTTTATTTCTACCATCAGGACCTACACAAAATTTTCTGACAGGGAAACAGAGTTGTTTCTTTCTTTTTTTACAGAAAGGAAATTTAAAAGAAATGAAAGGCTGTTGGAGGAAGGAATGGTAGCACATGAGGTATTTTTTATATCAAAAGGCGCCGTGAGGCAATGTTTTGTTACAGAGGAAGGATTGGAGCGCACCTGCAACTTTTCCTTTGAGGGAGATTTTATTACCGACCTGGAAAGTTTTTCACGCCAGTCCCGTTCTTCCTCGGGCATAGTAGCGCTGGAGCCGGTTGAATGTTTTTCTATCCGGTGCCTCGACGTGGTTGCGGCGTTGAACCAGTCGGCGGCGGTTGCAGAATTGTTCCGCATCGTGGTAGAAAACGTGGCGGCCGACAATATCCGCCGCACCAAGGCCATGTTGTCACTCTCTCCGGAGAAACAGTTTGAAGAACTGATGCATCAAAAGCCCGGCCTGTTGCAGCGGGTACCCCAGCGATACATTGCCCAGTACCTGGGTATTGCCCCGGAAAGCCTGAGCAGGATCAGAAAAAGAGTAATGGAAACGGCAAAATCTTAACCCGGATCATCTTTTTTCCATAGCAGCCGGACTAGCTTTGAGAAATAAATCAATGAGTTATGCAAACAATACTGGGCGCCGGTGGTGATATAGGCATCTTCCTGGCCAAAGAGTTGACAAAATACACAGATAAAATAAGATTGGTGGCCCGCAATCCTCAAAAGGTCAATGCGGATGACGAACTTTTCATCGCCGACCTGACGGATGCAACAGCGGTGTTGAATGCGGTTGCCGGTTGCGAGGTGGCATATCTTACAGTCGGTTTGCCTTACGACTACAGGGTCTGGAAAAAGCAATGGCCGGTGGTCATGCAGAATGTGATTGATGCCTGCTGCCGGCATCGCTGCAAACTTGTTTTTTTCGACAATGTATATATGTATGATAAAAATGCTATTCCCGATATGCGGGAAGACAGCCCCGTGAATCCGCCTTCAAAAAAAGGGAAGGTAAGAGCGCAATTGGTGCAGATGATCTTTGATGCGATCAATACGCGGGGGTTGAAGGCGCTCATTGCCCGGAGCGCAGATTTTTACGGACCTGGCGCCAAAAACGGCGTACTTAATGTGCTGGTACTGGATAATATAAAAAAAGGCAAACGGGCTAACTGGCAGTCAGATGTTTCAAAAGTACACAGTGTAACTTATACGCCCGATGCGGCTAAGGCTACGGCTATGTTGGGTAATTCGGACACTGCTTATAACCAGGTATGGCATTTGCCTACCGCTGCTGAACGCCTGAATGGCAGACAACTTATTGAATTGGCGGCAAAAACACTTAATAGAAAGCCATCGTATTTTGTGCTGACTCCTTTTTTGATCACCCTGGCGGGGTTGTTCTCCCGGACAATCGCTGAATTAAGAGAAATGCAATATCAAAACAACCGGGACTATTTTTTTAACAGCAAAAAATTCTGTGACACTTTTCAATTTACTCCCACCAGTTATGCTGAAGGCATAAAAAATTGCCTCCTGTAATACCGGGTACGCAGTGGTATCTTTCATAAACAAAGAAGCCGCTTTGTCAGCGGCTTTCAGATTATCTTTATGGAGTGGCCCGATTACACGATAATAACCGAAGGCGTCCATGATTGATCTGTAGATTGCATGAATACCTCCTTTTTATTTGGTGAACTGTAGCCTTAAAGATACGGAAAAGATCAATATGTGGATGGATCATGGTTTTTTGCAGCGGCTCGGTTATTGCTGCTGTTGCGCAAAACCTTCTATCAGTTCTTCTTCCTGGAGTTGGCTGTTCTGCAGCTCCAGCCTTACGTTGTTAATATCTTCAAACGTATGCCCGTCTTCATAGCCCACCGATACAAAAACAGATAATTTTTGTCTTGCAGGGCCTTTAAAAGCGCCTTTTACGGGGCTGCAGTCTTTAAAATGACGACCTACAGAAAGTTTGATATGCCTGTTGGTTACCCACACGTTATTGGTAGGATCTATACCTGCCCAGCCATAGCCGGGTATCCAGGCTTCCACCCAGGCATGTGTAGCGCCTTCGCCCCGCATACCATTTTTATTGGGGCAGATATAACCGCTTATATATCGTGCAGGGATACCTGCTGTCCGCAGTAATTGCAGCATCAGGTGCGTGAAGTCCTGGCATACTCCACCCTTCTGATCCAGTATTTCATCAACGGTGGTTTCAATGCTGGTGATCCCCTTGGTGTAGCGGAAGTTTTTAAATATGTATTCGGAAAAATATTCGGTAGCGGCGGCAACAGAGCTGTCTGACGACAGCGCCTGCTCTGCAATCTCACGAATGCGTGGTTGCGATTGGATATGATCAGGCTCCGATAGTTCTATCAATTGAATGTTTCCTTCAATGTCTTTTGCCAGTTCGTCAAATCTGCTGTGAAAGTTGATATTTAACTGGCTGCTTTGAGTTGTCCTTATCAGCAACCTGCTTTCAATGATGAGCAGGCGGTGCGCCTGCAGCATGCTGAAAGCGCCGCTTTTGTTACCCCAGTAATCGGTGAATAATTCCAGCTTCGGGTTGGCGGTTATTTCTACCTCCTGCTGCAGGGTTTCCTGTTCCGTACATTGATATGGATAGATCTTTATTTCGTTGATACTTTCCCGTACGGGTCTGTCGTATTCGTACCGTGTGATATGATGTATTTTATAGACAGGCATTGTAACTACTTATTGATAAGAAAAAAAGTTTTGACCCAACCGGGTGCTGAATTGCAGCAAATCCTGCTTGGTACTTTCCAGGAAGGGTTTCAGGTTGTCACTTTTGATATCTGTCGGATCTGTATATTTCACTTTACTCCAGAGGGCGCCGAAGCGACGCGTTAGTTCTGCACTGCCCGGGGAATGATGCTCTGTTACAACATCTTCGAGGTATTTTTGAATACGGGACAGCGAATATAAAACAGAATGCGGGAAATCTTCGTTGAATAACACCTGGTGCAGTACATTCCGGTTGTAGCGGCTTCCGCGATAGGTTTTTAAGTGAAGTTCATACCCTGACAGGGAGAACAGGAGTTCTTTCCATTGTATAATAACATTCTCCTCGTTCAGGTTGTAGTTAATGGCTTCATAATGTTTGTCTACCAATACCAGTATCTCTAAACACCGTTCAATGAATTTACCCAGGTTCATAAAGCTCCATCCCAGCCCCCGGGGCATGGTTACATCCGCTACACCGGTGTACAAGAGGCTGTGTTGCGTAAATAGCAGCATCATCTTAATGACGTCCTGTTCTCCCTGGCGATCGCTGATATTTGATTGATTAAGCAGATGATACAGGGCATTCACTTCTTCCCATACTTCCTTGGTGATATGGTCCTGTGCTCCCCGGGCGTTTTCTCTGGCCCGGGTTACGATCACTTTCAGCGAGCTTTGACTGTTGACGTCGGTGAGCAGGGCATGCAGGGTAGCGAAGCTGTTGTGTTCCAGGGTGGCAATCTCATCGTTGGGCAGCGTTGTAAATACTTCCAGTACGGAACGCCAGGTCATATTACCCATTACCATACTGTCCAGTGAAAGTATATAGTGGGAAGAAGTAGCTCTCAACAGGCCATCTGTTCGTTCCATATAGCGGCTCAACCAAAAAAGAGAGTCAGCGGTTCTACTAAGCATTTATTGTTCTGATTTGAATGTACATTAACAATGATTGTTTTTACAGGTTTTTGCCTGGGCAGGTCAGAGATCTACTATCCAGGTGTCTTTGCTGCCCCCGCCCTGCGATGAGTTCACCACCAGGGAGCCTTCTTTCAGGGCCACGCGGGTCAACCCTCCCGGTACTATTTCAACGCCGTCGGGCCCGCAAAGGGCATAGGGGCGGAAGTCCACATGCCTGGGCGTGAACCTGCCGTTGATAAAACAGGGAACTGTTGAGAGCTTGATTATCGGCTGTGCGATAAAGCTGCGGGGATCTTTTTCTATCTCCGCTTTTGCTTTTTGCCATTCTTCTTCGCTGATGGCATTACCCATTACCATGCCATATCCTCCCGACTGGTTGGTGCGTTTCACTACCATCCTGTGAATGTTTTCAAATACATAGGCTCTTGCATCCGGCTCGCTCAGCTCGTAAGTATTTACGTTTTGCAGTATAGGCTCCTCGTTCAGGTAATATTTTATCATGGCGGGCACGTAAGCATATACTGCCTTGTCATCCGCAACGCCATTGCCGATCGCGTTTACGATGGCTACGTTGCCTTTCCGGTAGGCGCTCATGATGCCGGGAACTCCCAGTACGCTTTTGGGGTTAAACACCAGCGGGTCCAGATACTCATCGTCAATCCTGCGGTATATCACATGCACCTGCTCCAATCCGTTGGTGGTTTTCATGTACACTTTATGGTCATCCACTACCAGGTCACGGCCTTCTACAAGGGAAACCCCCATTTGACGGGCCAAAAAGCTGTGTTCATAATAAGCAGAGTTGTAAATGCCCGGTGTCAGCAATACCACCGTGGGGTTGGAAATATGTGTAGAGGCCAGTTGCAATAAAATATTGTACAACTTCAGGGGATAGTCGTTTATCACCCGCACATTGCTGGCCGCAAAAATATCCGGGAATATACGTTTGGTAACTTCCCTGTTTTCCAGCATATAGCTCACCCCCGACGGCGTGCGGAGGTTGTCTTCCAGGATATAGAAATTACCATCGTCCCCGCGTATCAGGTCGATGCCGGATATATGTACATAGATATCATGCGGTACTTTGATGCCATGCACTTCGCGGAGGTAATGCGGGCAGGAAGCCACCAGGTTGGCAGGGATGATGTTTTCCTTAACGATCTGCTGATCGTTGTAAACATCCTTCAGGAAAAGGTTGAGGGCTTTCAAACGTTGCTTTATTCCCCTTTCCACGATATCCCATTCTTTGCCTGTAATGATGCGGGGAATAATGTCGAAAGGGAAGATCCGCTCAATGCCTTTGTTATCACTATATACTGTGAACGTGATCCCCTGGTTCATAAATAACTCGCCGGCCAGCAGATCTTTCTGTTGCAGGGCGGGTACATCCAGTTGCTGGAAAGTAGATACCAGTTTTTGATAGTGATTGCGGATGGCGCCTTCGTCGCACATCTCATCCCAAATACCGGAGGGGCAGGTGTATTCCTTTAATAATGTCTCTAAACTACTCATACGAATGATTTATCTGATGAAGCTTTACACTGTTTTTGTGTGGCAGCAGGTTAGTAATGAAAATATAAGCATATTGGTCAATGTTGCCAAGTTTAATTTTATTCATACATTTTCCTGTTCCAGAATTGCCGCAGGTCGAGCGTATGCGGAAACTCGTTATTTATTTCGGCATCAGGCATGTGCTGAAGGGAATAGGTTTCCGTGCGCTGCCTGACATAATGTGAAGAGGCGGTGCCGATAACCTGCGGCTCTATAACGCCCTGGTTATGTCCGTGATCCCAGAAACGGCTTACCCGCCTGGACTCCGCTTCGTAGCTGTTTACCGGAATAGTATCGTAACTTCTGCCGCCGGGGTGCGAAACAAAATACGTGCAACCGCCTATTGACCGGTTGTTCCAGGTGTCTATAATGTCAAATACCAGGGGTGCGTCGATACCTATTGTCGGGTGTAAGGCGGATGGTGGCTGCCAGGCCCGGTATCGAATACCACACACATATTTGCCTTTCACGTCTGTTGCAGACATGGGCACCCTGCATCCATTGCAAAGCAGTATATACCGGTCGCCGTGCAGATTTTTCAGCCTGACCTGCACCCGCTCCATAGAGGAATCAACAAATCGTGCAGTGCCGCTGCTCGACATTTCTTCCCCCAACACATGCCAGGGCTCTATGCCCATTCGTATTTCCATTTCTATTTCTTTTATCATAACAGTCCCATAGTGTGGGAACCGGAATTCAAAGAATGGTTCAAACCAGTTCATGTCAAATGCATACCCTGCCGCCTGAAGATCGGATACCACGTCTTCCATGTCTTTTCGAACATAGTGCTCCAGCATGAATTTGTCATGCAGTTCAGTGCCCCATCGTACCAACTTGTGTTTGTAGGGTTTTTTCCAGAATGCAGCCAACAAGGACCTTATCAGCAGCATCTGCACCAGGCTCATATGCTTGTGCGGCGGCATATCAAATGCCCGGAACTCCAGTATGCCCAGTCGTCCGGAAGATGAATCGGGAGAATATAGTTTGTCGATGCAAAATTCGGCACGGTGAGTATTGCCGGTTATATCCGTCAGCAGGTGCCTGAACAGGCGGTCGGTTAACCAGAAGGGAACCGAACTGTTTTCCGGTATTTGCTCAAAAGCGATCTCCATTTCATATAACCTCTCCTCCCGCCCCTCGTCTATGCGTGGCGCCTGGCTGGTGGGACCTATAAAAGCACCTGAAAACAAATAAGACAAAGCAGGATGGTGTTGCCAGTAAGTGATCAGGCTGCGCAATACATCCGGTCTTCTCAGCAGCGGGCTATCGGATGGTGTGGCGCCGCCGATGGTAACATGGTTGCCTCCACCTGTACCGGTATGGCGGCCATCGAGCATAAATTTTTCAGTGCCCAACCGGACAAGGTGCGTCTGTTCATACAGGGTGTCGGTATTGTTCACCAGTTCCACCCAGCTTCCGGATGGATGGATATTTACTTCGATAACACCCGGATCGGGCGATACCACAAGGCGTTCCAGCCGGTTGTCGCGAGGTGGTTCATACCCTTCAATACGCACGGGCATCTGTAGTTTTTCTGCGGTGGCTTCCACGGATGCCACCAGGTCCAGGTAATGTTCCAGGTGGCTTACCGGGGGAAGGAACACATGGATAATCCCTTCTCTTGCTTCAACGCATACGGCTGTTTTGATAACATCTGTTTCAAATAAGGGCGGTATCTCCAATGCGTCAGTATCTTCCGGTTTTTTTTTCTTTCTGTCCTTTTTATCATCGGCTTCTGCAACCTGTTCGGCTATACGGCTTTTGGGTATTACGTGATCACTTACCAGTCCGTACCGGCTGGCGATGGTTTCCTGGTAGGATGGTAAAGCGCTTACTTCTTCAAACAGGCTTCTTTCTACTGTTTCCTGCCGGGACGTCACCGGCAGGCTGTTAATCGGTAAACGCAGACCGATCGGGGAATTGCCGGGCATAAGGAAAAGATAATCACGGCTTAGTTGCCAGCGGCAGCTCCGCCAGGCGTCAGACCAATGGTTCCACTCTAACGGCAATATATAACCGGCGGGAGAGTCCAGCCCACGGTCCAGCAACTGGCCCAGGGTACGTCTTTCTATAGAGTCTTTGAGGTTGTATTTAAGGGGGTCCAGGTTTACGGGTATTTTACCTTCTGTCCATAAAAAATAAAATATGTCCTCATAAGCCGGTGTGATATTCGCGGTGCTTACCGACAGGTGCTTTGCCAGTTCTTCAGTAAACATTTCCGCATCCTTGAAGATGTATTTCTGTGGATGGGTTTCCAGCGCCATCAGCGCCCGGTTCTTCCATACCGGCACGCCATCTTTACGCCAGTACAGCCCGTACTGCCAGCGGGGTAAGGGTTCGCCGGGATACCATTTTCCCTGCCCGTAATGAAGCATGCCCCCGGGGCCAAAAGCATCCCTTAACCGGAAAATCAGATCATGCGATAAAATGCGTTTGTGCAGACCGTCGGCGATCGTGTTCCATTGTGCCGATTCCATATCGTCAATCGAAACAAAAGTAGGCTCGCCGCCCATGGTCATTCTCACATCGCCGGCCTGCAGATCGGCATCCACCTGTAACCCGGTAGCATAGATCTGCTCCCATTGCTCAAAGGTATAAGGTTTGGTCACCCTGGGGTCTTCATGTATACGGGTAACCTTGTTATCAAAATAGAAAGTCGTTTCACAAATATCTGTGGCGCCCACTACCGGCGCCGCACTGGCATGGTCCGGTGTACAGGCCAGGGGAATATGTCCTTCACCGGCGAACAGTCCTGAAGTAGGATCGAGCCCTATCCAGCCGGCGCCGGGTATATATACTTCAGCCCATGCATGCAGGTCGGTAAAGTCCGCCTCCGGCCCGGAAGGTCCGTCCAGGGATTTTATGTCTGCTGTAAGCTGTACGAGATATCCCGATACAAAGCGGGCAGCCAACCCGGTATGCCTTAATATCTGCACCAGCAGCCAGGCAGAGTCCCTGCAGGAACCCAGCGCTTTTGAGAGCGTTTCCTCACAACGCTGCACCCCCGGTTCCATACGGATGGTATAACTAATGTCTTTGTTCAACTGTTGATTGAGACTCACCAGGAAATCTACAATCGGTGTCTCTTTGGTGAGTTCTACACGGGAAAGCCACTGGTTGAGCAATGGCCCGTTTTCCCTGATCTCCAGGTAGGGCGCCAGTTCCTTCGGCAAAGCACCCTGGTATTGGAAAGGATATTTTTCCGCGTACTCTTCTACAAAGAAATCAAAAGGATTGATAACCGTCATTCGGGCAATCACCTCCACTTCAATAATGAGTTCGGTTGTTTTTTCAGGAAATACTACTCTTGCCTGGTAATTGCCAAAAGGGTCCTGTTGCCAGTTGATAAAATGATTTTCAGGCTTTAGCTTAAAAGAATAAGCTTCTATTGGTGTTCGCGAATGCACCGCCGGACGAAGGCGGAAAACATGAGGACTAAGCGCCACCGGCCGGTCGTACCGGTAGATGGTCTTGTGATTGATAGCTGCCCTTATTGCCATAACAGGTATGGTTGTTTGAATAAAGAATGTTCATAGCTATGATCATAAAAGCAGACCGGATCGCAGAACGAGTCAGACAAAACCAGACAGGCACAGAGGTAGCACCTGGCGGTTGGCTTTTATGAAAAGGGCAGCAAAGCTTATGTCATGAAATTAATGTGTTTTCAATTGATAGCAAAATTTGATATCCTGAATTGAAAAATATCCGGTCAACAAAATGAAGCGTGATATGTTGACGACAGCCGGCTAGTTTAAAACAATCAACCTTCGAACTCATTTAAAAACAACCCTGGCATCGTTGCGTTGTTTGGCGCCTGGTGTGGAGCGCCCGTTTTCAACTATCGACTCAAGCAGTGCGGACAATGAGCGAACAACGGAAGGGTGATCTGTTGCCATATTATTGGTTTCGCCGATGTCTGATGAAAGGTCGTATAACTGTACGGGCGATAAGCCCTGCGCGATTGCCTCCTTCTCTGTGGGTGTGCTCCAGCCCCCTGAGCCGCTGGCAAGGATCAATTTCCAGTGTTTATCCCTTATAGAAAATTTGCCGTCAATAGAATGGTGTATGATACTTGTTCGCAGGTAAGTTTTGTTGCCGGTCAGCAGAGGCAATATGCTGAAGCTGTCTTCGCCTTCGTCTTCCCGCAGGGGTGATCCGACGATCTCTGCAACCGTAGCTAAAAGATCTGTCAGGCAAATCGTTTCATCGGAGCGGGTTCCGGGTTTTACCCGGGAGGGCCATTTCGCGATAAAGGGAATCCGGTGCCCTCCCTCATAAATATCGGCTTTCGCACCCCGGAAGACATAACCGGGATAATGACCGGCAGCGGCCAATTCTTTAAAATCCGACATCGGTGAAGCGCCATTATCGCTGGTAAAAATGATGAATGTATTTTCTTCGGCGCCCGCATCTTTTACAGCCTGCATAATGCGGCCTACCATATCATCAGTCATCAGCACAAAATCTCCGTATTCATTGGTTCCGGATCGTCCTTTGTATTGAGCAGGCAAAATGGGCGTATGAGGTGAAGTGAGCGGGAGATACAGAAAGAATGGGTTTCCGGTAGGGACTTCCCGGTGAATATAATTTACCGCTTTCGAAATAAGGGTTGGCAATACCTCCTCGTGCCGGAAATCATTTCCGGCTGGTCCGCTTCTCCAGAACGCCTTGTCGCTATTTGCACTTACACTATCAATGCTTGTAGCAGTAACCCGGTTGTTTTCAATATATACATATGGGGCCATGTCCAGAGAGGCGGGTATGCCATAAAAATAATCAAAGCCTGCCTGCCGGGGACCTGCTGCAACAGGTTTTGATAAATCTGTTTTGCCGGTCCTGTCTTTCCGCCAATCCAGCCCGAGATGCCATTTCCCGATACAGGCAGTGTTATACCCGTTCCGTTTTAAATAAGAAGCTACGGTAGTGCGATTATTATTGATCAGCATTGAATCATAGCCCCAGAGTACTCCGTTCTGCAGCCGGGTCCGCCAGGCATACCTGCCGGTAAGCACTCCATAACGGGTAGGAGTACATACGGCCGAATTACTATGGGCATCCGTAAAACTCATTCCCTGCTTTGACAGGGCATCAACATTCACGGTTTTAATTTTTGAACCGGCATTTAAGCAGCTTAGGTCGCCGTAGCCGAGATCATCTGCTAGGATATAAATGATATTGGGTTTTTGTTGCGCCCGAACCATTGCAGGATAAATGGTGCAAAAAAGAAATCCTGTCAGTATGCAGATTGATTTAATGAGTTGTTGCATGTGTTGATTTGAAAATGGATATCCCGGTTTGTTTGCCAACCGGTATAATGATAATACTGAAATTAAGAAAAAATGTCCCGCTGCAAAAATCCGGGAAGAAACCCGGGGATTATTCTTCATTGCAGTAATCTTCGTCTATACGTTACCAGAGTTTTAACTGAAACTTGTTCGTTTTATCCGGAAAGTTGTTTTCTTATTTCCCGTTCCTGTATTTGGCTATATTCACCAATAGCACACCGGTGAGAATAATACATAACCCAATGATCTGCCTGGTAGTTACTGTTTCATTAAGAAACAGGACACCCAGTAAAACAGCGACTACCGGATTCACATAGGCATGGGTGCTTACCTGAGTTGCCGGGCGTTTTTTAAGCAGCCACACATAGCTGCTGTAGCCAATCAATGATCCCATGATAATGAGGTAAACAATAGCCCACCACGCAGTGTTGCTTACGGAGCCGATATCAAAGGCATCCCAGTCGCGGTGCAGAAAAGAAGTGACGGTAAAAGCCAGGCCTGCCCCAAGCATTTGCCAGCCGGAGTGAAGGGGACCTGAAAAGCCTGAGGGTCTGTATTTGGAATATAAGGACCCGGCTGCCCAGGTAACAGACCCGACAGTTAAAGCGGCAAAAGACAACATTTCCCAACGGTTGCCGGAAAACCCTCCTGTACCGAATACCAGTTTCAACCGGTCGCCAAACAGGAACAGGATGCCTGCAAACCCGAGGAACAACCCGAGCAATGTATTGGTACTGGAGAAATTGGCCCGCCATTGTTTATAATCCAGCAGTACAAACCACATAGGCGAAGAAGCAATAAACACCGCCACGAGAGAACTGGCCAAAAACTGCTCCGACCAGGCTACGGCGCCATTTCCGATATACAGCAGGAGGCAACCTGTAAACATAGCCGGCAGTATATCCCGCCAACGGAATATTTCTTCTTTCTGATAAGCACACCAGGCCAGCATGATCAGCCCGGCCGGAATAAAACGGAACATACCCATGATGGAAACCGGTATTTCTTCTATCGCGAGCCGGATAAAAAAGTAGGTGGAACCCCATACAATGTAGATCACCGCAAAAGCGGCAATCAGTTTTATCAGCGACTCCGGTTTCGTGCCTGTATCCATGCTTACTGTCTCCTTTAAAATGTTGCAAAGTTCAGGTTAAACAGGATACAAATCATTTGATTTTGAGTGATGTTGAAAATTGTTCTGAAATTCGGTGTTTGCCGCCCTGTTTATATAACAGGCGCTGATGATATTGATCTTGAATTGCTACCGGGGTGTAATTTGCAGAATTGAGCGGGTATATGTTATCGTTTTTGAAACTCTGCATAAAAAAGCGAATCAGTGTCCGGACACATCCTTTGTAATTAAAGTTTCTTGTATCGCTTGCAGTGTTTTATTATGCCAATATGTATTTTGTAAAACGGGTGCGGGCTTTCCGTTGTGATCATATGGGCACTTAACTGCCTGCACGTTGCCCTGCTGATGATTGCTCTTGAGCATAATGTAAAGGAGCGGGGCGGGACAATAGGATAAACCATCCACCACGACCTTTTCAACTATGCCTGCTATTTCTAAAGCCCTTTTTGTGTGGGAGTCTTTTTAGCCTGCCGCTCTGCTGCGGCTGCCTCGGAGGCCAGGTCCGTTTTGTTATTACTATGATGCAATTCGTTGATCAATTCCGCCACCAGCGAAGTCCAGCCTGTTTGGTGGCTGGCGCCTAAACCGCGCCCGGTATCGCCATGAAAATATTCAAAGAAAAGTACGAGGTGGTCGTTGCCGGGTTGATTATAAAACCAGGCATATTCTTTTCCGAATAACCGGCGTTCCCCGTTTTTATCTTTTTTAAACAAGCTGATCACTCTCCGGGTAAGTTCGTCCGCTACTTTATCCAGCGTCACCCAATTGCCGGACCCAACGGGGCATTCCACTGTTAAGGTGTCGCCGTAGAAAGAGCCGTATTTCCTGATAGATTGTATGATCAGGTAGTTCATGGGTATCCATACGGGGCCTCTCCAGTTGGAGTTTCCACCGAATAAGTCTGAAGTAGAATCTCCCGGATCATACTGGGCGGTGTATGTAGTACCGTTGATAGTAACTGAATAAGGATGTTTCTCATGGTATTTTGAGAGCGCCCGTATACCGCCTTCCGACAGGAACTTTTCTTCATCCAGCAGGTGCTCCAGCAGGTACACCAGTCTTTCCCTGGGCAATAAGGATAATAGTATTTCATCGCCATCAATACGCTCCTCATTTGGCCAAAAATGGCCATTGCTTTTCCTGTATATTTCAAACCAGGTTATCCGCTTCTTAAAATCACTGAGTTTATTGATCGTTTTTGTTTGCATGGTAGAGACTGCAAACAGGGTGGTAAGCCCCACCAGCGATTGAATACGAAGTTGAATAGGGCTGGCATCCGGAATGGAAAGCGTATCGTAAAAAAACTTATCTTCTTCGTTCCAGAGTCCCTGTTCATTAATGGCTTCCGCTACTAAAACAAATTGTTCAAAAAACTTCGTGGCAGTGTCCTCAAACGAAATATCATGTACAGCTATTTCCAGGGCCATCTCCAGCATATTCAGTGCATACATGGCCATCCAACTGGTGCCGTCCGCCTGCTCCAGCTTCATATTACTGCCGAGTTGCGTACTTCTGTTGAATACCCCAATATTATCGAGCCCGAGGAACCCTCCTTCAAAAAGATTGTTTCCCTTCACGTCTTTCCGGTTGAGCCACCACGTGAAATTGATCAGCAGCTTCTGAAATATTTTTTTCAGAAAAATGACATCTCCTTTTCCGGCGTTCTTTTTTTCTATATAGTACACCTGTAATGCAGACCAGGCCTGCACAGGCGGGTTCACGTCGCTGAAGTTCCATTCGTAAGCCGGCAATTGCCCGTCCGGTTTCATATACCATTCACGCATGATCAGCAACAACTGGTGTTTGGCGTATGTGGGGTCGGCTACAGCCATTGATATACAGTGGAAAGCCAGGTCCCAGGCAGCATACCAGGGATATTCCCATTTGTCGGGCATCAGGATGATGTCCTGGTTCTTCAGGTGCTTCCAGTCGTGGTTCCTGCCAGTCAGTTTATTTTCATTTACCGGGGTAATGCCATCGCTGGTGGTGAGCCACCGCTCTACATCGTAATGATAGTATTGTTTACTCCATAACAATCCGGCCAAGGCCTGTCGCTGTATCTGCGCCATATCTTCGTCCATACCTGCAGGAAGCACTGCAGAAAAGAACTCGTCTGCTTCGTCTTTCCGGTTGCTGAAAATATTTTCGAAATCCTGGCGAAAAGCGTTGTCCAGCAGTTTGTTGGTCAGGCGGCAAAAAATAGTTTTGGTTTCGCCCGCGGGTACTTTCAGTTTGTACACCGGTGAAAACTTGGTGCCTGTTTTTTTCTCTTTCAGCGCCTGCACATTCCTGCCTTCTATCACTGCATCATGAAAAGCGTCTTTTACAAAAACGGAGTCGTTGGAGCCCTGCCCGGTTTTTTCCTTGTTGGTTTCGTTTTCAGTTAAGAAGGTGTCATTGGTTTTTTGATAGTAAAAATAGTAATTACCCAACCGGCTATGCCTGGCTTTTACCGCCGTCTTATTCAGGTAACTGATCTCGGGTTTTTCAAGGGAGCCACCGTATTGCCACCGGTTATAAAACCATAGAGTTGGTAATACTGTAATGGGCGCAGCTTCTTTGGACCGGTTGGTGATGCTGATCTTGATGAGGATATCCTGTGGACTTTTTTTGGCATAGGTTACCAGCACGTCAAAGTATTCATTATTGTCAAATACGCCTGTATCCAGTATTTCGTATTCCGGATCCTGTTTTGACTGTTCCCTGTTTTTCACACGCAGGAGTTCGTAGGGAAATTCCTGCTGGGGATATTTATACAGGTACTCCATGTAATAGTGGGTAGGCATGTTGTCCAGGTGATGATATAGTTCCTTTACATCTTCTCCATGATTGCCCTGGCCATTGCCCAATCCAAACAGCCGTTCTTTTAAAATTTTATCCCTGCCATTCCACAATGCCACAGCAAAACAGAGGTTTCCAAAAAAATCGCAGATACCTGCCAACCCGTCTTCCCCCCAACGATAAGCCCTGCAGTGGGCATGTTCAAAAGGGAAATAATTCCAGGCATCGCCATTTTCACTATAATCTTCTCTTACGGTTCCCCATTGACGCTCACTCAGATAAGACCCCCATTGCTCTAAAGGAATTTCTCTGGAAGTGTTTACGGACAATCTCTGGTGTTCTGCTGTCATATTGTTTTTTTGCAGGAAACTGCCATCATAATAAGCTTTTCGGCGAGTTGTTCCCGGGATAAAAATTGTGGCAAACAATTGTCGGATAATGCAAAATATCCAACCAGGTAACACAAATTTAACACATCCGGGTTATATACTCCCTTATAAGCCTGCTAAAAACAAATCTTTTGAAATAAATAAATTATCTGATTTTTGACAGAATATCGCAGTTGGCATAACATAAAAATGTATTAATGACAACCGTTTGTTTTGATTTTGGCAATACCCGGCTTAAATATGCCGTGTTTGAAAATGATGAGATGTTATTGGAGAGCGTATTAAATGATAACGTCGGAAAGGAAGACATAACCTTATTGATAGAAGAGTTTCGTCCGCAGAAGTCGGTTTTGTCTTCTGTTATTGACCACGATCCGGATATAGAATCTGTTTTGTCTGCTCATTCTAAATTTCACCTGCTTTCTTCCCGCACAAAACTTCCTTTTTCGTTGCCGGTTACAAAACCTGAAACAATGGGCGCCGACAGGTTGGCCCTGGCTGCGGGGGTAGTGAAATTTTTTCCCGGGAAGCATAACCTGGTGATAGGGTTGGGTACCTGCATTACGTATAATTTCATCACCAGATACAACGAATTCCTGGGAGGAGGTATCTCGCCGGGTATGGAAATGCGCCTGAAATCGCTTCGGGATTATACCGCCAAACTACCCCTTGTTAAGGCTGATTGGAACTTCCCGTTGGTAGGATATGACACAAGAACCAATATTACAAGCGGCGTGATACTGGGTATGGCAAAAGAAATTGATGGTATAATTGACGCATACTCAGAGAGATATGCCAACTTTAACGTGCTTTTAACCGGTGGCGATTCAGCCTATTTTGCCCAACTGCTGAAAAATAAGATATTTGCAGACCCTCAATTAATATATAAAGGACTGTATGCGATCAGTGAGTATAATAACTAGCTGCAAAAGGATTATTTTTTTCGGATTTGTTTTTTCAATCTGCCTGAAGGCATCCGCCCAGGAAAACTCTCCTTATTCCCGCTTTGGATTGGGAGATATGGTGCCGGGGCAAAACATTATAAATCGTGCGATGGGAGGCGCTGCCGCTACCTATTTTGATCCGGTTACGGTAAACTTTACGAACCCGGCTTCCTACGCGCGGCTAAAGTACACAACATTTGATGTGGGAGTAGACTATACGGGAAGAACCTTGAAAGCTACAGACCCTGTGAGGTCGTTGAGATCAGGATATCTGATTCCTTCCTACATACAAATCGGCCTGCCCCTGTCCCGGAAGAATAACTGGGGTATGAATATTGGTATACGCCCGGTTAGTCGTATCAACTACTCCCTGAGCCAAACTGAGAGACTCCCGGGTATCGATAGCGTACAAACGCTTTATACCGGCGATGGAGGTACCTATCAGGCCTACCTGGGAACAGGCGCAGGTAGTAAAAATTTTACGGTAGGCATCAATGCCGGGTATAGCTTCGGCAGTAAAAATTATATCAGTGAACGCATTTTTATCAATGACTCCGTGCTGTACGAAAAAGGCAAATGGTCGGACAGCACTCATTTTGGGGGTATTTTTTTGCAAGCCGGTGTTCAATACCAGACAAGGCTCAGTAAGAAGATCCTCCTGAAGCTGGGGGGATATGCACACTTAAAGAGTACGCTCAATGCTACCAGGGATATCAGGAGAGAAACTTTTATGGAGTCGGTACAGTTGGGAGAAATTCAAAGAGATAGCGTATATATCAGTTCTGAAAAAGGCAAAATAATAGTACCGGCTACCTATGGCATGGGACTGGCTATAGAAAAAGAACTTACCTGGTCTGTTCATGCGGAATATAGCTTTTCCCGGTGGACGGATTACCGGTATTACGGAGAGCAAGACGCTTTGCGGGACAACTGGACTTTACGGCTGGGTGGGTCAATGATCCCCAATTATAAAAGTCCCGGTTATTGGAACCAGGTGCAATACCGGGCGGGGTTTTATATCGGTCCGGACTATGTATCGGTTAACAGGGACCTGCCGATGTACGCCTTCACCTTTGGCGCTTCGTTCCCCGTTCGCAAATATGGATACCAATTGTACACCAATCAATATACCAGTATCAATACGGCATTTGAAATAGGAGCCAGGGGAAATAAAAACAATTCGCTGCGCGAGAGCTTTTACCGTATTTCCGTCGGCTTTTCTTTGAGTGATATCTGGTTCCGCAAAATGAAATACGATTAATGGATACACGGGGCATTTTGAAGCTGAAGTGGTGGCTGCCCTTATTGATGGTGGGTTTACTTGCCTGCGAAAACAGCGAAGAAGAATTGCGGGAAAGGGTGAAAAAGAAAATGGGTGTGGACGAAGCCCGGCAGGTGGAAACATTTTTCAGCCAGGCCGGAAATGTAAAAGCCAAACTCACTTCTCCGTTGATGTACCGTTACCAGGATACGCCCCGCGTGGAATTTCCCGAAAAACTACATGTTGATTTCTATAACGATTCCCTGCAGATTGAAAGCACGCTCGATGCCTTATACGGACGATACCTAGATGGTCAGAATAAGATGTTTCTGAGGGATAGTGTAATTGTTATTCAAAAAGTAAAGCAAGACACGCTCAGGTGCCAGGAACTCTGGTGGGACCAGAACCAGCAGAAGTTTTATACAGATAAGCCCGTGAGGATAACCAAGGTAGACGGGACCGTGTTGCCCGGAGAAGGGTTGGAGGCCTCACAGGATTTTAAATCCTTCAAGATCATCAAACCCGCAAATGCCATTCTTCCGTTGGGAGAAGATCCGTTTGCCGCTTTTGACAGCACGACAACTGCTGCTCCTGATACAACAGTTACTGCTCCCCGTTAGAGATGTGTTCGCCTGTTTTTTCAAAGAACGCTTCCAGTTGATTAAATGTATTTTTTACAGCCGGGATGACGGAACCGATATTCTCTACAATTACAGGTGCTATACCGGAGGTTGCATTATAAACCCTGCTGTTTTCCAGAGTGCTCTTGTGCATCAACTGCATTTTATCAATATAAAACAATAAGACAGCAAACAGCAGGGTGACCATACCCGCATACAGCAGGGCACCCCCCAGTTTGTTGATCCAGCCCAGCATGGCAAGTTTTAAAACACCCTCCAGTGCTTTGCCCGCCCACTGCACCAGCAGCGCTACTGCCACAAAAACGAATATAAAAGAGATGATGGGTAACCAGCGGGCGTCCCAGTTGGTATGCGTTTGCAGGTAAGTTGCTACAGAAGAAGACAGCTTTAAAGCGGCCGCCAACCCGATAAACCAGCCGATGAAAGAAAACAGTGCCAGGATGATTCCTTTGGAGCTGCCTTTAACTACAGCCACGATCAACAGTATTAAATAAAGCCAGTCAAGCCACATAGACTTTTTTGACAAAATAAGCAAAATAACGGTAAGCAGCCATCTTTAGCTTTTACCGGCAGGTCTTTACGCCGTACGTAATCCATTGTTGACGATACTGCGCACAGGCAATTGCACAAACACCAATGGTATAGAAACAGACCCCTCCTTCGTCGGGGTGACAATCGGTAGAATATGTGCTAGGCATCCGTACCGATGCCGAACATTGTTCCATTGCCTGCCATGCCGACGTAGGAGGCATTTGTTTTAGGGGGTCAGCGGTTGAAGCGAACAGACCCCTCCTTCGTCGGGGTGACAGGGAGGGAGTCAACTAACCAGCCGAAGCGGGACTACGGATCACTGATCATGCGTTCAGTATTATTACAGCAGTCGTTCACAACTACTTCAGTTTGTCATGCCGACGTAGGAGGCATCTGCTTCAAGGGCAGCCGTTGATGCGAACAGACTTTTCCTTTGTCGGGGTGACAGGCAATAGAATCTGTGCTGAACAACACTGATTATTGCAGATCCTTTCTGTGAAACATTTCCTTTGGAGGCCATTCATCAAAAAGTTCATCATTAAGAAATTTCATTTCAACATTAAATGACTGAATCAAAGCGACTTTCTTAGCCCTGCTCCATCCTTTAATTTCCTTCTCCCTGGCAATGGCATCATTCACATATCGGAAGTCTTCATAATAAAGCAAATAGAAACAATTATACCTACCCGTAAAGATTTTTTGATTTCCTCTCATTAGATAGTGCTCAATGATCCTTTGCTGGAGATTGTTTGTAATGCCGGTATATAAAACGGTTCTTGTAAAATTGGTCAAAATGTAGACATAGTATGATGGATGGTGTGCCGGCATAGGCAATTGTTAGCTTCGTCCGAAATTAATTCATTTGCAGGAATAAAAACCAGATTCTCCGGCATGGTGATAACAGATTGGGGGTATACGAGCCTTTTGATTTTTAATTCTCTTAGATACATCGTCTAATAGATACCTCCTGCGTCGGTATGACAAGCGGTTGTAAGGATGATCAACTACTGTACTAATGTCCCACATCATACGAATCCTTCATTTTCAAAGCGCCTAGTTGCACTGGTCGTTTACTTGGAATGGCAGGCAGTAGAATCTGTGCTGAACAACTGTACCGACGCTGAATACTGTTCCGTTGCCTGTGCAACGGAACACCTCACAGGTTTCGAAAACCTGTGAGGTGTGTACACTCAAAACCAACTCTTAATCCAGGTCTCACTCACCCTGCCGCCTAATTTCCTTCTTCTCCTGCCCACGTCCATCCCATGCCTGAACAGGGTAACGAACACCAGCAGCAGGAAAACAAAAGTGAATGGAGGAATACCCAGCATGGATATCCATTTGCCTCCGAAATGCCTGCGCATCGGGCGTTTTAGCCGTTCCGCTATCAGGTACATGGCGGGAACCATAAACAGCGTCATGAAAAACGCGAATATCAAACCGAATATAATGGTCCAGGCCAGCGGCTTCCAGAAGCGGGCGCTGTCTCCACCCAGGAAGATATGCGGCTCAAAGCGGGAAAACAAACCGACAAAATCGATATTGAAACCAACGGCCAGGGGAATCAGGCCGAAGATCGCCGCCAACGCCGTAAGCAATACCGGAATGATACGCGTTTTACCAGCTTCAATTACTGCTTCTCTTGTTTTCATTCCCCTGCTCCGCAACTCGTCTGCAAACTCAATTACCAGGATACCGTTCTTCACCACTATACCTGCAAGCCCTACTATACCCAAACCTGTAAAGGCAATAGACACTTCCATACCCGTGAGGCTGAACCCTAACAACACACCAATGATGCTGAATATGATCTCTGTTAAAATAATAACCGGTTTACTGATAGAGTTAAACTGCAACACCAGTATGAACAGAATGATCATCAACGCGATCACCAGGGCGGCCATAAGGAAATTCATGGTTTCCGCCTGCTGTTCTCCCTCTCCGGTTTGCGAGATGCTGACACCATCTATTTTACCGGAGAAAGCATCTATATAATTTTTGATCTGCTGGTTTACCGCGGTGGGAGTATATCCCTGCGACAATAATACATTGGAACGAAGCGTGATGGTCCTTTTCTGATTCTTTCTTTTCACGCTTCCGAGGGTGTTGGTATAATCTACCTTCACCAGGGAACTGATGGGCACGTTTTTGAGGGCGCCGCCACTTGCCATATCCCGGAACGTAATATTCATATTCAGCAGGTCGGTAAGATTTTTACGCTGCAGTTCGTTGTTGCGTAGTTGTATTTTATATTCATCTTCACCGTCCTTTATTTTTGATATCTCCCTGCCAAACAATGCCGTTCTTATTTCCATACCGATCTGTGCGGATGAAACGCCTTCAATCATGGCTCTCTGGCGATCTACCGTGAGAGTAATTTCAGGGTTGGTAAGGTCAATATCCATTTTCAATTCTTCCACACCATCTACCTGTATAGAGTCGAGATAGTTTTTAAGACCCACCGCCGTTTTGATCAGTTTGTCAAAATCTTCACTTGCGATTTCAATATTGATAGGCGGCTCGGTTGGTGGTCCGCCGGATTCCTGGTCAACCGATATTTCTGCTCCCGGAATGCCTTTTACCACTGATCGGATAGAGTCGAGCAAAACAGCTGTAGAAGCGCCCTGCCTTTTTTCAAATTCCACGAAGGAAACCTGTATCCTTCCCAGTTCCGGCCGGGTACTTCTGTCGCCGGCCATTGGATCTCCTGCTCCCACCGCCACATTCGAAATCACGCTTTCCACGATGGGGTTTTGCTTACCATCTTCCATATCCAGCACCTTGTACACCCTGTTTTCAAGAGTACGTGTAATGGAGTCTGTATACTCCACATTTGTACCTACCGGTAGCTTAAGGTAAACATATATAAAATTGGGGTCAGCTTTGGGGAAGAATACAATGGGAACACGCTGACTGCCTACAGAAGCACCGAAAATCATAAAGCTTAGTATCAGGATACCGAAAGTCCCCAACAGCAAATGAACCGGGCGCCAGCCTTTAAGCGACCATTTCAAAAGGCTTTCGTAATGTCCCATAATCCAGGGTAGTACCCGGTTCTGGAAGCTATGTATCCATCCGTCCAGCACATACACGTTAAATACAGATAGTGCTACTATGGTGAGGATGATATTTCCAAGGAAAGAATATCCCATAAGGTCCAGCGCGATGCCGGCTATGATCGCTACCCAGAAAGCAGGTTTCCTGAAAATAGCCGATTTCTTTTTGGGGTGCTCTCCTTCGGGGTGATTCATGAAATCCACCGCGAATACCGGGTTCATGATAAAGGCAACAACCAACGAGGCTGTGAGTGTAAATATCAGCATCACCGGCAGGTAGATCATAAATTTTCCGATGATCCCCGGCCAGAACAGCAGCGGGAAAAAGGGCGCCAGCGTGGTGAGTGTGCCGGATAATACAGGAATAAATACTTCACCCGCGGCCATCATAGCCGATTTTTCAGCGCTTAACTTACCCTGCCCCTGCACAAAGATCCGGTGGGTGTTTTCTATCACTACAATGGCATCGTCTACTATGATACCCAGTCCGAAAAGCAATGCAAACAGCACCATGAAATTCAGGGTGACATGTGAGCCTACTATCAGGTCGGCTACGGGCAGGAACATAAAGGCGACAAACATACTCAGCGGCACCGACAGCGCCACAAAAAACGCATTGGTAACGCCCATAAAGAACATGAGGATGGCCAATACCAGTATAAAGCCTATAACGATTGAGTTGACCAGTTCATCAAAAGAGTGTTTCGCGTTTTTGCTCTGGTCGCCGGTAATAACAATATTCAGGTCCTTGGGAAACTCCGTTTCCTGCATTTGCGCAACCGTGGCTTTTACCGCGTCAGCCGTTTCTATCAGGTTTTCGCCGGAACGCTTTACAATATTGAGGGTGATCACATTTTTATGGTCCAGCCGTGCATAGCTTTCCCTTTCTTTCGTGGTGTCTTTAACGGTCGCAATATCTTTCAGATAAATGGAGCCGCCGGTAGGACCTCTTACCACCACCTTCTCAATATCTTCTACCGTGCGGAATTGTCCTTTCAACTGAAGGGTGCGTTTCATATTGCCCACTTCCAGTAAGCCGCCGGATATATCCATGTTCTCCCGCGCAACGGCATTGGCAATATCATCAAATGTGACGTTGGCGCTCCGCATGCGGTAGTTGTCCACATTTATCTGGAATTCTCTTTCCGGGGCGCCTACAATGTCCACCCTGGTGATCTGGGAAAGCTCCTCCAGTTTATCCTGCAGGTCATCGGCGTATTTTTTAAGGCGCACGTTGTCATAGTCTCCGCTCAGGTTTACATACATCACCGGAATCTCCGACAGACTCACTTCCATTACTGTCGGTTCTTCGGTCAGGTCGGTAGGTAAGTCTTTTTTTGACTTGTCTACAGCATCTTTCACCTTCTGCACGGCCACATCAATATCTACGTCGGTACCAAACTCCACTACTATTGCCGAAAAGTCCTGGATGGAAGTACTGGTGGTTTTTTGAATTTTTACCCCCGTAATCCCCTTTATCTGTTTTTCAATCGGCTGGGTTACCAGGTTCTCGATGTCCTTGGGAGAGTTGCCCACATAAATCGTTTGTACGTATACGGTGGGAATAACAATGTCCGGGAACTGCTCTTTGGGTAAAGTTACAAATTGAAAAACCCCAGCAATGCTGACGAAGATCATCATCAGGTAAATGGAGGTTTTGTTTTTTATGCTCCAGGTGGTTGGTCCAAACTCTTTGAACTTGCCTGTAATGTTTTCTAAAACACTCATATTTTATAATTAGCGTGTCATTAATGTAATTTCCTGTCTTATCGCCACCGGCTTAGTTGGTGGTGAGCAACTGACCTTCATAAAGTCCCTGGAATCCATCTACAATTACCTGATCTCCTGCTGTTATGCCGCTGGTAACCTCCACTTTATCTGCATAGGTCTGACCGATGCTGATATATTTCTTTTGCGCGAGGATCTTATCATTTTCCGCAACGGCTACCATCACATATTTACCCTTATCATCATTTTGCAGCGTGTTCACCGGTATGGTCAATACACTACCGGCAGAATAGTCCTGGATTTTCACGAGTACGATCTGGTTAGGAAGAAAGTCTTTGCTTTGAGGCAGCCTGGCTTCAATGTAAAAAGACCGGGTGTTCGGATCAATCAACTTTCCCGCGACTGATACTTTTGTTTCAACCGTTTTATTGATATCCGGGAAATTTAAAACTACATTGTTGCCAACCTTTACTTTTTCCAGGTAGTTCTCCGGCACCTGCGCTACTGCTTTCAGGTCGTTGGTGTTTACGATCCTTATCTGTGGTCCACCCTGGAAAAACTCTCCCACCTTGATATTTACGGTTTCCGCTACTCCTGATATTTCGGCATATACGTTGGAAAAGGATGCCTGTTCGTTTACAGCGGCAATCTGTTTTTCTATATTGGCAACTGTATTTTTAGCGTTCAGCAGTTGCACCTCAGTACCAATATTTTGATCCCAAAGGTTTTGTTGCCGTTTCAGAAGGTCTTTAGCATAGTCCAGTTGGGTATTCAACTGATCCAGTTGCTTTTGCGTCAACGCGTCATCCAGTTTGAGCAACAATTGCCCTTTTTTTACATTGTCTCCCTGTTTTACATAAACAGCTTTCACCAGCCCGCCGGGCCCCCGTGGCGCTACGTAGGCAATATTGGTGGCATCAACACGCCCCTGCAGATCAATATAGTGGGTAAAAGCCCCTGCTGTAACCGGGGCTATCGCTACCAGCCTGGGATTCTCCTTTTTTTGCGTGGGGTCGATATCGATGATTTCTTTTTCCAGATTTAATATTTTTTCAGCGAGCGTTCGTTGCTCTGCTTTCAGTTGTTCCACTTCAGCTTTTTTAGCCGCTACCTTTTGCGCCGTTGCGTCCGGGGATTGCGAGCCACAGGATACCAGAAGGATGATTGTTGAAAGTGTGACAATTATTTTTGCTATCTGTTGCATATATCTTGTTTTGTCTGTTTGTACTATATTATAATTTTCCGGTTGCTTTCAGGAAATCAATTTTGGCTATGATCGCGCTATACAATGCGTTGATATAATTGGTCTGCGCTGTCTTAAGGTCTGTTTGCGCCTGGGTGATCTCCAGGTTCGATCCGGTGCCTACCTCAAATTTTTTGCGTGTTTGCTGAAAGATAGCCTCTGCCAGCTCCATATTTTTTTTCTGGTAGTCAAACGTGGCTACTGCGATCGAATAGTTGTTTTTTGCGGTAGCTACTTCGTTATCGATGTTTATCTTCAGCGCTTCCCGCTGATTGATGGTCTGTTCCAGGGCGAGTTTTGCTTTTGCTATTCTTGCATTGTTGGTAAAGCCGGTAAAGATGGGCACATTTAACTGCAGGGTTACTGCTGAAATATTGAACCAGTCTCCGCCTTTAAAGAAGTCAAAACGATTCCGCATGGCGTTTTTATTATAGTATCCATTCAGCAGCAAATTGGGAAGTTTGGTCAGTTTATATCTTCTTACATCATATTCTCCCAGGGTAATGCCCAACTCCGCATACTGATAATCGCGTCTCTGAGAATAATCGAAATCGCCGGCATCCAGCATACCATCCTTTAGCTGGTCATCCGTCAATTTATCCGTCAGTATCAATGAGTCCCTGATGGGCATTCCCATCAGGAGTTTGAGACCCAGGTAACCATTGCGGGTCTGGTTCAATACACCATGTTTTTCTGTTTGCAGGTTGATCAATTGCACATCCAGCTTGTCAATATCCAACTTTTCAGCAAAGCCGTTGTCATACATGATCCGGGTATCTGATCTTAGTTTTTCAAGTAATGCTATATTAGCGTCCAGCAGTTCAACGGCCGTTTCGGTAACCAGCAACTGGTAATATATTTTTGAAATATTTGCCCTTATGGCCTCTGCTGTTATTTCCGCGTTCTTTTCCTGGAACCTGAGCAAAGTTTCTCTTGCCTGCAGACCTACAAAAACCTGTCCGTCAAAAACTATTTGAGACAGGGAAACTCCTGCTGTCGCGTTGAACCTGGTACCAAACTGGGCCGCGATAAATCCGAAATCCCCCGGCATCTGTATGGGGTTCCCGTTTCCATCCCGCACACCTTCATTCACCAGTACCTGGTAGGTAGCGGGAGAGATGAAGTTGGGTATAACCTGGGTAGCTACTGCCGGGTTATAGGTTGTAGAGACGGTTCCGTTAATTTGTGGGTACGCAGCGCCTGTAAACTCCCTGTTAGTCTGGCGTTGTATCTGTATGCCTATCAGTGCGTTTTTTACCTGCACATTGTTTTTTTGGCCATAGTCCAGCGCCTGCTGCAGGCTAAACTGATGGGTGACCGGCGGTTCCTGCGCCTGTGCAGTCCGGGTGCAGACAACAACTAAAAGAATGCCTCCCCATATGCCTGTTTTAATTAACTGAGCCGATCTAAGAAGCCAGCCGGTCTGTTTGCTGTCGGCGGCTCCCGCATATACTCGTTTCATATATCGTGAATATTTATCTGTTTAGATATTTCTGAATCAGTTTTTGCCCTTTAGAGGTCGTTATTCCATATAGAAAATGGATTGTGATCTCTTCCATAATGGCAACAAGCGTGTGCTTTCTCAATGAAGAGGTAAAATCGGGGTTGAACATCATGAACACAGAAACAAGTCTGAAACGGGCAATCATATCTATATCCATCTCCGGCCTGTATAATTGCTGTTTTTTTCCTTCTTCCAGGTTTTCGACGATTAGCCTGTAGAGAAACTTGTTCTGGTGATCACTCAGCTTTTTATAAGCCGCGGGATGATATTTTTGAAGATCATATACAATTGTCGGATTCATTACCTTCAACAAATCCTGCATCATATTCAGCGCTACAAATATTTCATGCACCGGGTTCTCACTCAGCTTATGGGTATTGAAACACTCGCCTTCATTATCCGCGAGCATGGCATCAATAACGGTCATTACCAGGTCATCCTTATCCGCGTAGTACTGATAAATGGTTTTTTTACTGATACCTAATTGCGATGCAATCTCATCCATACTGATGCTTCGTATCCCGTACTTCAAAAACAGGTCCTGGGCTTTCAGCGCTATTCTTTCCTGCATTTCCATAAATCGGGGGCAAAACTATGGAAACTTTAAATGTTACCAAAGTTTCCATTGATTTTTTGTTCAAATTTTTTACCTCATGATAAGAATAGCATTGTTACCAGCTTTGTCACAGAACTTTAAATGAGCGTCATTTTGCACTGCAAAAGAAAGACAGGGATGTGACAGCCCTATGTCAGCATATTTTCCCGAACCTGTTGCTTTCCTGATTTTCTGTGTACCACCGGACAAATGTAAGGCAGGCATTAAAAGTCCAAGAAGGTGTAAATAGCCAATTTTAGGGGCAATTTGCGACAAAAAGCTCCGGCAAAACGCCCGGGCAACTAATTTTGAGGACCTCTGAACGTTCGGTTGCGGAGATTGACCGATTAATCAGTAACTTTGCACCATGTTTAGAGCGGAGCAAATATTCAGCGATTTTGATGTTCCTGTGGTTGCAGGAAAGGGCTCCGTTTTGCCTTTGTCTAAAACTGCATTTACTCCTGTAGTTTTCAGCACTTTCGCCCCGGCTTCATTTTTTGTTTAACAGCGACGCCGGGGCTACCCGGAGTTTTTACCATCACATACAATTATATCAGATCACAGGTGAACTATCACCGTGTTTTTTAATAACATTTAAATTAAAACATATGAAACCGAATCCGGTTGTTCTTTGCGAATCAGATTTTAAGGTGTTGAAAGATTTTGTAGGGATATCTACCAGTCAGCCCAGGGCCAATGAAATGAGCCTGGCTTACGAATTGGGGCGGGCTATTGTAGTGAAAGATGATGCTATTCCGAACCATACCGTTCGGTTGAACTCTACCGTTACTGTTGAGAATGTAGAAACAAACAGCACTGCTGCCTATACTATTGTGATGCCTGAAAATGCCGATATCTCAAAGCGAAAAGTTTCTGTTATAGCCCCGATGGGAGCCGCGCTGATAGGGTTCCGGAAAGGTGAGGAGGTAGAGTGGAAGCTGCCCGCGGGCTTAAAGAGATTCAAAATTATAGATGTAGTAAACGAGCCTCTGTAACAGGGGCTTTTTTTAACACATATAATTTTAATCGGAGGATTCAACGAATCTAATGACTATCTTGTATCGAATCGGCACTCCCAGAATGAAAGCGTTGAGCAGCTTGGAAAACGCCAGGTGGCTGTCGGGCTATACCAATTGAGAAAACCCGGTAGATTTGCAAAAAAACTAAAGAGAAAATCAACTTAAATATGGAAACGGGAAATCTAAGAAAGGGAACGATGGCCGTTTGGGGAGGCGAAGACGATTTTTCAGCAGCCGGCGCGGCCACTACGCCCATTGTCAGCAGCGTGGCATTTGCTTATAAAGACCTGGATGAATGGTATGCGGTGGCTACGGGGAATGCCAAAGGGTATATTTACAGCCGCAATACCAATCCTACTGTGGCGGCATTGGAGGAAAAGGTCCGTTTGCTGGAAGGCGCGGAAGCCGCCGCTTCTTTTGCAACAGGCATGGGCGCCATCAGTAATACGCTGTTTACTTTTCTTACACCTGGCAAAAGAGTGGTTTCTCTGAAAGATACTTATGGCGGTACCAGCAAAATATTTCTCGATTTTCTTCCTGTGTATAATGTGTATGTAAAATTGTGCGACACCACAGATCACGAACAACTGGAGGCTGAGATCGCAAAAGGCTGCGACCTGGTGTACCTGGAAACGCCTACCAATCCGACGCTTAAAATTATCGATATCAAAAGACTGGCTGCCGCCGCAAAAAAAGTGGGCGCCATAGTGGTGGTAGATAATACGTTTGCTACTCCCATCAACCAGAGTCCGCTGGCTTTGGGTGCTGACCTGGTGATACACAGTGCCACTAAATTTTTGTGTGGACACTCCGATGCTATGGGTGGTATATTAGCAGGCAAGGCTGACCTGGTGAAAAAAGTATTTCAGTTCCGTGAGATCAATGGCGCCAGCCTGCAGGCCGACCCGGCCTATATGATCGCCCGCGGTATGAAGACGCTCGAATTGCGGATTGAACGACAGAATAACTCGGCGCTGACAATAGCAAAATATCTTGTTGCGCATTCTAAAGTAAAAGCCGTTTTTTACCCGGGACTGGAAACGCATCAGGGGCATGCTATAGCAAAGCAACAGATGAAAGGGTTTGGTGGCATACTGAGTTTTGCGTTGGATGGGGGATACGAACGGGTGAAAATGATGCTGCCTAAGTTACGACTCACACATTTGGCTGCCAGCCTGGGTTCTGTGAGTACGCTTGCCGGTCCGCCCCGCACTACCAGTCATGTGGAACTGACAGAAGCGCAGCGGAGCCTGCTGGGCATTCCCGAAGGGTTGATCCGGTATTCGGTAGGTATTGAAAATGTAGATGACCTGCTGGCAGATTTGGAGCAGGCTTTGGCTGTACTGTAGAAGAAAATGTGGAAAATCTGACCTGGTCAGGTAGACGTGGAAAATAGAGAGAAAAATGTGGGAGATGCGGAGACACAAAGCAGAGGTTTATTCAAAAGAGGGTGTGGAAGATAAGATTCTTGGGGATCTGTAGAAGGGTATTGCATGCCTGTCTCTTCCGCTCATATCCTTTCTTTTCGCAGATAAGTGCACCAATTATCGTAATTTACCGCCATCAAAGTTGATGTATATAAGCCAACTGTAACCGGCCGGGTTATTTGGCGCTTACCCGAATTTGTTTTTGTGATCTATATGACACGACTCATTGCATTTTGTACTATTTACCTGTTTGTTTCATGTTCGGCCCAAAGGCGGGATAACAACACTGAGCTTGAAGAGCCGCCCCCTTCGGGACTTTCCGGGAAAGAGCTGGCGCTGGCGCATTGCAGCCGGTGTCATGCCTATGTGCCTCCCGAAGTGCTGCCCAAAGCAGATTGGCAGGATGTGCTGCCGGCGATGGGGCACCGGATGGGTATATATAAAGACGGATCAAGACCGGACAGCCTGTTTGGTAAGGGGGTAAGCGCATCGGTTATACGTGCTGCAAATATCTATCCCGAAAGCCCGGTACTGGCAAAGGAGGACTGGGATAAAATAGAGCAATATTTTTTTGCGCATGCGCCGGACAGTGTTCCCCCGCCGCTTCGCGAGAAAAATATCCGGGTGGGACTGCGACATTTCAAATACAGGGAAGCTCCTTTTGCACACCGTCCCGCGCTGACCGGAATGGTTAAGATACTTCCCGACAACAGGGGTATCGTATTCAGCGATGGAAAAGGCGGACGAAGTGTGCTGACATTTCTGACTCCCGAACTGCAGGAGAATTATAGTGTATGGTTGCGGTCAACACCCGTTCAGTTCGATGAAAAACCGGATGCGCTATACCTGACAGCGATCGGGAAGGGGGTGTTTCCGACAGACGCACCTGATGGCGCTCTCCAGCGATGGGCGAAAGAGGGGTCAGGAGCAGCAGCAAAGTATAATCCCGTTTCCATAACTATCCCGGATCTGCAGCGCCCCGTTTGTACCGCATACGGAGACCTGAATAATGATGGGTTAGAAGATATGGTGATCTGTGAGTTTGGTGGAGAAACGGGCAGACTGGCCTGGTACGAGAACAATGGAAAAGGCGGGTACATAAGAAAGGTTTTGCGCGAAAAGCCGGGTGCTATCACCGCCATTATCCGGGATGCCAATAATGACGGGCTGCCGGATATTTATGTGCTGATGGCGCAGGGCGATGAGGGTGTTTTTTTGTATGAGAACCAGGGGGCGGGCGTGTTCCGGGAAAAACGGTTGCTGACTTTTTCACCGCTCAACGGCTCCCAGTATATTGAGCTGGCGGATTTCAACAACGATGGCTTTGATGATATTTTATATGTTTGCGGCGACAATGCCGACAAATCCCCCATATTAAAGAACTATCACGGTATTTATATTTTTTTGAATGACGGGCAACAGCATTTTGAGCAGGCCTGGTTTTACCAGATGAACGGCGCCTATAAGGCCATGATACGGGATTATGACATGGATGGTGATCCTGACATAGCGGCGATCTCGTTTTTCCCCGACTATCTCCGCTACCCGGAGGAGAGCTTTGTTTACCTGGAAAATAAGGGAAACCTGCGCTTTGAGGATTATTCTTTTCCGGAAGCGCCGAAGGGCAGATGGGTGGTGATGGATGCAGACGATATGGATGGCGACGGGGATATTGATCTGGTGCTGGGCTCCTTTGTGTACTTTATACCGGCAGGTGATACCACCGGGCTGGGTCAAAAATGGCTCTCCTCCGGGCCCTCCGTCATTGTGTTAGAAAATACCACACGGTAGCGCCTGGCGTTCCGATGGGGCACAAAAACCATTTATACTATCAGGCTCATCTGGAAATAAAGAGAAATCCCACATCCCGGTACGTCATTTTCGAATCCGCCAAAGGAGGAGGAAGAGAAACTTGCCTGCGGCAGGCAGGTCTTTCGAATGAGTGCAGTGTCCTGTTTAGGAAAGACTTTTTATGGTCGTGAGACCTCTCATTCCACTACGTTACATTCGAGGTGACGTCAAAGGGAGTGACATCATTGGCACGACCCCCGACGTAGGGGGTGAGGAGAAATTTCACCCCCCGGTACGTCATTTCGATTGAGCAGACACAGTCTGCGAGAGAGAAATCTTTCGAATGAGTGCAGTGTCCTGTTTAGGAAAGGCTCCTATGGTCGTGAGACCTCTCATTCCACTACATTACATTCGAGGTGACGATCAAGGGAGTTTACGTCATTTCGATTGGGTCCGACGCAGGAGGACGAGAGAGAAATCTGCTGAAGTTATGGCATATCCTATTTACGAAAGGCATTTATAGTCGGTAGACCTCTCCCGCCTTGCGGGTTGGGATCGAGGTGACGATCAAGAAGAGACGGTCAAAATGAAGTTGATAGATTACCAATGTTTAATGTCTTCCCACAAGTCTCTCCACTCCGGGTTTATGGTTGCTATTAATTTTTCTTTTTTCTCCCTCCGCCATTTTTTGATCTCTTTTTCCCTCAAAATAGCTTCTTCGATACTGCCATAGTTTTCATAATAGACAAGATATTCAAGATTGTATCTGTCAGAAAAACTTCCTTTGAAAGTGTGATTTTTGTGTTCTGATATTCTGGCAATAAGGTCGCTTGTAACACCTATGTAAAGGGTAGTTTTGTTTTTATTTGTCAATATGTAAGTACTGCCACCTCTTTTCATAACTGAAAAATACTATGTTATTGTTATCCCGGGCATTATTCAGGAGGTGAAATCTCACTCCGCACGTCATCTCGACGAACCCGACGAAGGAGGGTGAGGAGAGATCTGTCGAAAGTGTGCAGTATCTAATTTACGAACAACTTCTATGGTCGGCAGACCTCTCCTGCGTCGAGGTGACGCCGACAAAGAAATCCTCACATTTCACATTTTGCAACCGGATAATTCAACTACTTTTGCACGATTCTGTTGACCCGGAGGGGTTGACACGAAAAAGCAACGTCTTTATAAAACCGTTGCTACCGTTACAATGCAGCAGACAGGCGCTCCGCAAAACAGCTTTACCGGCTACCAGAAATTTGTCGTTTTTATACTGGCAATTACGCAATTCACCGTTGTACTGGATTTCATGGTGATGTCTCCATTGGGAGATATTATGATGAAAACAATGGAGCTGACCCCTTCCATGTTTGGCGTGGCCGTATCGGCTTACGCTTTCAGCGCCGGTGTCTCTGGTATCCTCACGGCGGGATTTGCCGACCGGTTCGACCGGAAAAAAATGCTCCTGTTTTTTTATATCGGCTTTATCATTGGTACTGTTTTTTGCGGACTGGCACATACCTATGCGGCGCTGGTGACCGCCCGTATCATTACCGGCCTGTTTGGAGGCGTTATCGGTTCCATTTCCATGGCTATTATTACCGATCTGTTCCCGTTGCAGTTGAGGGGAAGGGTCATGGGCTTTGCACAAATGGGATTCGGCGCCAGCCAGGTATTAGGTATTCCCATCAGCCTGTACCTTGCTAACCTGTGGGGTTGGGAAGCGCCTTTCTGGATGGTGGCCATCCTGGGTATATTGGTCGCCATCGCCATCTATGCCAGGTTACAGCCTGTCAACGCCCATCTTAAAGAAAAAAGAAGGCAGCATGCTTTATTGCACCTGTGGAATACGGTCAAAAAAAGAGATTACCGCATCGCCTTCACTTCTACGGCTATATTGGCCGTAGGCGGCTTTATGATGATGCCCTTTGGGAGCGCGTTTGCCATCAATAACCTGGGTGTTACGCCGGAAGACCTGCCCCTGCTGTTTATGGTATCCGGTATTTCCTCATTAATATTTATGCCTTTTATCGGTAAACTCAGCGACCGGTTCGATAAGTATTATCTTTTTGCCATAGCCTCCCTGTGGATGGTGAGTATTGCGGTTGTGTACACCAATATGTCTGTAAACCCACTTTGGTTTGTTATAGTAATGAATGTATTACTGATGATCGGTATTATGAGCCGGATGGTGCCGTCTACAGCCCTGGTAAGCGCCGTACCCGACATGCATGACAGGGGCGCTTTCATGAGCATTAACGCTTCGCTGCAGCAGGTTTCCGGAGGCATTGCCGCTACCGCTTCCGGTATGATAGTGGTGCAAAAAACCACCTATAGTCCCCTGGAGCATTACAATACAGTAGCTTATATAGTCACATTTATTACCATTATCAGCATACTGCTGATGTATAGGGTAAACAGGGTGGTACAGAAAAAGTTATCGGCTGCCAGTCCCCCTGCACATCTTGTTGCCGAAGTATAGGAGTAGGTCCTTTTCTTTTGCAATAATTTGAAAATCAGGGTTGTTCATACAACAGAACAGCAATTTTATCGTTTTACTGAGATATTTTTTGGTAGAATGGCTTCATCTTTGCAAAAGATATCTGTTTGAAACAGAATCTTTTAATATCAATATCTGTTATGGTAAAGAAAATTCTGAAAATCACTGGTATTATTCTGTTAGTCTTGTTAGTGCTGGCATTTACACTGCCTATCCTATTCAGGGGTAAAATACTCAATATTGCAAAAAAAGAGATCAATAGCGCTGTCAATGCGAAAGTTGATTTTCAGGGTGTAAATATTTCGTTTTTTCGGAGCTTTCCCAGGCTGGCAGTAGGGCTTGAAGGACTGGAAGTGGTGGGCCTGGACGAGTTTAAAGATGATACCCTGATCAGTGCCAAAAGAATTGATATAGCCCTGAACCTGTTCAGCCTGTTCGGCGACCAGATGAAAGTGTATGGTATCACCATTGATCAGCCGAGGATCCATGCGATCATCACAAAAGAAGGGAAGGCCAACTGGGATATCGCAAAAGCCGGTGACGAGGTGGTGGAAGAAGAGGCTGCTACTGAATTTAATCTCAGTTTGAAAAAATACCAGATCAAAGACGGCTATATCAGCTATAATGATATGGAGGGAGATATGAGCGCGGTGATAGAGCACCTGAACCATTCCGGCAGCGGTGATTTTACCGCCGACCTGTTTACACTGGCAACAAAAACAGAGGCGGAAGCCGTTTCATTTACCTACACTAAAATTCCCTACCTGGTAAAGGCGAAAGCATCGTTGAACGCGGATATAAAGGTTGATAATCCGAATAGTAAATACTCCTTTAAAACCGATGATGTAGCATTGAATGATCTGCAACTGGCGACAGAGGGATATTTCCAGTTTGTAAATGATACCACTTATGGCATGGATATCAGCTTTAATGCTCCTTCCACAGAGTTCAAGACACTCTTATCGCTGATACCGGCTATTTATAAAAATGATTTTGATAAGATCAAGACCAGCGGTAAAGCCGTATTCAATGGTTTTGTAAAAGGCGAGTACAATTCGGAGAAGATGCCGGCTTTTAATATCAACCTGAATATAGAAGACGGGTTCTTTCAATACCCGGACCTGCCACAGCCGGTTAAGAATATAGCCATTGCTTTGAAAGTGGATAACCTGGATGGTGTACTGGATAATACCGTAGTAGATATCTCCAAAGGACATATCGAGTTTGGGAACGATCCGTTTGACTTTCGCCTGCTGCTGAAGAAACCGGAGACGGTGCAGGATATTGACGCGTCTGTAAAAGGAAAGCTGAACTTGGCGCAGGTAACCGAGTTCGTGAAGCTGGAAGGCAACACCCAACTATCGGGAATGATAGAGGCGGATGCCAATGCCAAAGGTCATGTACAGGTGATCACACAACAAAAGCCGGGACCATTTTCGGCGAACGGGTTTATCAATATCACGAACCTTAACTATTCCAGCGCAGACTTCCCGGTTCCTGTAAAGAACAGTAATATCCAGATCAGGTTCGATAATCCCGATGGCGTACCGGATCACACCGTGATCCATATTCCGCAGGGACACGTGGAGCTGGGATCAGATCCGCTGGATTTTAATGTAAGGATCACCCATCCTGCTACCGTGCTGAATTTCGATGGTGCGGTAAAAGGCAAATTCAACCTGGCGAATGTGGCCCAATTTACAGAGTTGGAACCCGGTACCAGCCTGAAAGGACAACTGGATGCAAACGTAGCGTTCAAAGGAAATAAAGTGGCTATCGACAAAGAGCAGTATGACAAGATCAATATGTCCGGTACCATGAATGTATCCGGGGTAGATTATGTGAGTAAGGATTATCCCGGCGGTGTGCAGGTCAGCAACGCAGTATTAACGTTCAACCCTAAAAATATTACGTTAAACAGCCTGAAGGCTGAATACCTGCAATCGGTGTTTACTGCTTCCGGTTCACTGGATAACGCGATCGGGTATGCGCTGAAAGACGAGCCGATTGCCGGTACCCTGCAGTTGCATATAGATAAGCTCAACCTGAACGAGTTTATGGGTACGCCGGAAAATACAGCGGCTGCTGCAACGGAGCCTTTTGCTGTTCCGAAGAATATTTCCTTTACGCTGAACGCGGCGGTAGATAAGCTTACGTACGATAAAACAAGTTATGACAACCTGAAGGGGTCGGTAGTGATCAGGGATCAAACCGTGTATCTCCGGGATGTGCAGATGGATGCTCTGGGCGGAAAGCTGGGTGTGAGTGGTTCGTACTCTACCCTTCAGGATGTAAAGCAACCCAAAATAGATTTTGCTTATGATGTCAGGGGTGTTAGCGTAGAGAAGGCGTTTTATGCATTTAATACGGTGCAGCAGTTGATGCCTATCGGGAAATTTATTTCCGGCACCATCAATTCCCAATTGAGCATGGGGGGAAAGCTGGGCAGTGATATGAGCCCTGTACTAACCTCCCTGACCGGCAAAGGAAGTTTTGCATTGCTGGAAGGAGCTCTGAAGAAGTTTGCACCGGTGGAAAAAATTGCTCAGACTTTAAATGTATCGGAGTTGAACGGGTTTGACCTGAAAGATATTAAAGGCGCTTTTGATTTTGCGAACGGCAAGGTACTGGTAAAGCCCTTTAAGCTAAAGGTAAAAGACATTGAAATGGAAGTGGGTGGTACGCACGGGCTGGACCAGTCCATGAACTATGCCATAGATATGAAGCTGCCCAGGAGCCTGTTGGGTACGCAGGGCAATGCCCTGATCAGCAACCTGGCACAGCAGGCCGGCAACAAGGGGGTGCCGGTGAAACTGGGAGATTATATAGACCTTAACCTGAAAATGGGCGGAACCATTTCCAATCCGCAGTTGAGTACGGATTTCAAGGGAACCGGTGGAAGCCTTGCAGAAGATATGAAAGCGCAGGCACAGGAATTTGCACAACAGAAAATTGACAGCGCTAAAACGGTTGTTGCTGAAAAAACACAGGAACTGAAGGATACGGCAAAAAGTATTGCCACGCAGGCAGCCAAGGATCTGGTGAAGGATGTGTTAACAGGTAATAAGGATTCAGTAAGCAATACCACTGAAGGGGCAAAAAAGGATGCGGAAAAAGCGGTGAAAAATACATTACAAAACTTGTTGAAGAAGAAGCCGAAAGATAGCACGCAGTAGTGAGTGGTAAGGGTTGCAGGAAGCAAGCGGTAAGTAGATAGTAGTAAGTGGAAAGTCTCAGCCTGATTTATATGCACAGACGGATAATAAAAAGCAATCATTATGAAAAAGATTTTATCAGTATCACTGGCGGCAATTATGGTAATTGTGATGGCGTCCTGTCAGTCAAGGACGAAGGGTGATGAATATGTGCCGGTACCTGCAATCAATGCGGCTCCAAAAGTTACGCCTGCAAATTCCATGGGTTTACCCATCAACCCGTCTGTGTTGCCCGTAACCGCACAACCAGGTATAGGCGCACGTCCGGCTGTTAACCCGGCACATGGACAACCCTTTCATGATTGTAATCTGGCAGTAGGAGCGCCTTTCCCCCAGGCTGTTCAACCGGTTTCACCAAAAAATAGTCCGGACGTCAAATTAAACCCTCCTCATGGGCAACCGGGACACCGATGTGAGATTGCTGTTGGCGCCCCATTGAGCTGATACAGGGACATTGTGTCTTTGCGAAGGAGGAATGACTGAAGCAATTTCTTTTTATGAATACCTATAGTCGTCAGACCTCTCCTGCGTCGAGGTGACGATCAAAGGTCTGTCATTTCGCTATACTACAGCTATCCTTCATTTTTTCATCGTATCATTGCAGAAACATTTTCCGTATCATGCGACCTGTGTCCTTAATAATACTTGTAATAGCAATAGTACTTGCTTCTTCCTGCCAGCGCGAGTTCGATTTTACGCCTGGACCAGACCCTGCCGATACATTACCCGATGACTCGGCGGATGCATTATCCCCCGACAATGGCGGATTGCTGAAAAGACAGATATGGAAAACCGGCCAGTTTTCCGATAGCGTCTTCATAAACTATGTGTATGATGAAGAAGACCGGCTGATTGAATACAATCAACACTTTGCATCTTTCACCCAGCCCAAAGAAGAAGACTACACTTTCCTGTTACGGTTCTTTTATGGAGACAATGGAATGGTCAATAAAATAACGACAGTCTACCGTACAACCGAGGCGCGTGACATAGCATATAGCATTTCGGAAGTGAAAATATTTCATGATGGTGGCACCGGGCGTTACACCTATGCAATCGGGTCCTATGTCTTCGAATTTGAAGGGAGTAAAAAGGATAGCATTGTGTATGTTTATGATAATAATGGAAGGATCAATCAAGCTAAATCCTTTGATATTAACACGGGTTCCATTCAGAATCGTATTTACACCTATGATGGCAACGATAATATTACAAGGGTACAGCATTTTTTCGATAATGGTATTACGAACACCTTGCGCTACGACTTGCATTATCAATACGATGACAAAATGAACCCGGAGGTATTTGGCGCTATAGGGTTGTTGATGCCCGGCGATGGTATATCATTTTCTGTCGGGAAGAATAATTATATTTCTATGAAAGATGAGCTGAACAGGCTGGGTGCGCCAAAACGTAGCTTTATTTATAATACACACAACAAGCCTGCAGAGACTGATTTGGTGTATGATGATGATCCCGGAGAAAAAGGAACCCTGCAATACCTGTATGTCCGGTAGCGGATTCAAGTCTCAGGTTACAGGTATATCCTGAAACCTGAGACTCAATCGATTTCTCAGCCGGGATCTCCCGCAGGGGACCCGGCGTCTTTTATACTCTCTTTCTGAGTAAGTTGTTATAAAATATAAAATATGTCAACCTATATCAGGCAGATACAACCTGTCTGCCTGCATCTTATAACCTGCAACCTATTCTACATTCTCTGCTTATACCTCGCCACCGCTTCTTCCTTCCAGGAACTGAAATCACCCGATAGAATATGTTTCCGGGCTTCGGTAACCACATGCAGGTAAAAAGCCAGGTTGTGAATACTGGCAATGGTAAGTCCCAGCAGTTCCTTTGATTTGAACAGGTGCCGCAGGTAAGCCTTACTGTAATAGTTGCTCACACCACAATCGATACCATCGTCGATCGGACTGAAATCCTTTTCCCATTTTTTGTTATCTATATTGATGACGCCGTTGGAAGTAAATAACATGGCATTGCGCCCGTTGCGGGTGGGCATTACGCAGTCGAACATGTCGATGCCCAGGGCAATACATTCCAGTATATTCCAGGGGGTACCTACCCCCATCAGGTAACGGGGTTTTTCCGCCGGGAGATTTTCGCAACACAATCCACACAATCCATACATCATTTCTTCCGGCTCGCCCACACTCAGCCCACCGATGGCATTTCCGGAAGCATTCTTAGAGGCGATATATTCACAGGAAGCTTTCCGCAGGTCGGTATAGGTGCCGCCTTGTACGATCGGAAACAGGTTTTGTGTGAAACCATACCTCTCAGGGGTTTCTGCCAGGCGGCTAAAGCACCGGTCCAGCCAGCGGTGTGTCAGGTGCATTGATTTTTCCGCATAGCGGTAATCGCTGGGGTAGGGGGGGCATTCATCAAAAGCCATGATGATATCGGCGCCGATGCTCCGTTGAATATCCATCACTTTTTCCGGGGAAAATAAATGCCGGGAGCCATCGATATGGCTCTGAAACACAACGCCTTCCTCGCTGATCTTGCGGGAACCGGCAAGGGAAAATACCTGGTAGCCGCCGCTGTCAGTTAAAACCGGCAATTGCCAGTTGATGAAACGGTGTAATCCCCCGGCGTTCTCCAGTATTCCGGTACCGGGACGTAAATATAAATGATAGGTATTACCAAGAATGATCTTCGCTTTGACTTCTTCCTGTAATTGTAACTGGGTGACCCCTTTTACACTACCGGCGGTGCCCACCGGCATAAAAATGGGCGTCGGTATTTCACCATGGTCTGTTGTCAGTACGCCTGCTCTTGCTTCTGTGGCTGTATCCCTGTGCTGTAGCTCAAACTGTAATACACTCATTTACCTGATATATTCACATTATATTAAAACCATTATTAAGAAATAACGGTATTTCTTACCTTCGCCGCCAATATGGAAAAGATAGCCTGGGGCGAAATTATCTTTGGTGCTTTTTGTGTCATTATACTGATCCAGATAGTTTACTATCTGTATTTCTTCAGGAGACTGGCTTTTTATCCCGATCATCCAAAAGGCATGCCCCGCCAGCAACCTGTTTCTATTATTGTATGTGCCCGCGACGAAGCCGCAAATTTAGCTAAAAATTTACCAGGTATCCTTGTCCAGGACTATTCAGACAAACAGGAGATTATCGTGGTGAACGACAATTCCAACGACGAGACCAAGTACCTGATCGAGGCGCTGCAAAAGGATTTTCCGAAACTACAATTGCTGGAGTTGAAGCAGGAAGCCAGGTTTATTCCCGGTAAGAAGTTCCCGCTGTCTATGGGAATAAAAACCGCCCGTTACGATATAGTGCTCCTCACAGATGCGGATTGTGTGCCCGCTACTGAATTTTGGATACAGAAAATGAGCGACCGTTTTGAGCGGGGAATTGAAATTGTACTGGGCTACGGAGCGTACTATAAAAGGAAGGGATTGTTGAATAGGGTCATCCGCTTTGAGACATTTCATACCGCTTTACAATACCTCTCCTATGCGCTGGCGGGTATGCCTTATATGGGGGTAGGCCGGAACCTGGCATATAAAAAAGAGGTTTTTTTCCGGCAAAAGGGTTTTTCCGCCCATAATCATGTGCCGGGTGGCGACGATGATCTTTTTATCAACGCGTCGGCCACAAGTGTTAATACCGATGTATCGCTTGATAAAGACTCGTTTACTTTATCGGAACCTAAAAGATCCTGGGGCGAGTGGTGGCGGCAAAAGCAAAGACATTTCACTACTGCCAGGTACTATAAACCCAAACACCGGTTTCTCCTGGGAGTGTATGCTTTCAGTCATTTCCTGGTATATCCCTTCTTTGCTGCTTCACTCATTTTATTCCGGTGGGAATATGTAGTAGCTGTTTTTTTTCTTCGTTATATATTGTTGGCCATCATCTGGTTCAAATCCATGAAGCGGTTGAATGAAACCGATCTGTGGAAATGGTTCTGGGCTTTCGATATCTTTATGTTTTTTTACTACCTAATCTTTACTTCTGCTTTATGGAAGAAGCCAAAGACCAGTTGGAAATAGTCACCGGTTTTTTCAGCGGTTTTACTGAAATGCAGCTCAGCCAGCTTAGGGCTTTAGGGGGTATATATAAGGAATGGAATGAAAAGATCAATGTCATCTCCAGAAAGGATATAGATTCCCTGTATGAAAAACACGTGCTGCACTCCCTGAGCATTGCGGCAGTATTTGATTTTCCGCCGGGATTGAAGGTTATTGATATCGGGACCGGAGGCGGTTTCCCGGGTATTCCCCTGGCAATAATGTTCCCGGAATTGAATTTTACGCTGGTGGACTCTATAGGAAAAAAACTGAAGGTAGTAGATGCCGTGGCAGACGCTTTGCAACTAAAAAATGTGAAAACCCGTCATTCAAGGGCAGAGGATATAAAAGACGAGAAATTTGATTTTGTGGTAAGCCGGGCAGTAGCTCCCCTGAAGGACTTATGGAGATGGGGCAAACCGTTGCTGATCAAAGGGAAAAAAATGCCCGATTTTGTGAATGGCCTTATTTGCCTGAAAGGAGGAGACCTGAGAGCCGAAATAAAAGAGAGCGGGCTGCATCCCCATATATGGGATATATCTTCCATATTCGAGGGGCAGACCTGGTTTAAGGAAAAGTTCCTGCTGTACGTACCGCTATAGCTGAGCTATTCAAACTCATTTAAGAAGTACATTTCGGATATAGTGTTATATTGCCCGGAAAGGCGGAATTGTTAAACCAAAATGGCAAATATTGATTATGGACTTCAGTGATATGCATAGTTTGCCCGAATGGGATGAGCACAGAATGTTGAGCCGCCGGTATGAAGGGGAGGACTGGAAGGTAAAAGAGCAGTTGAACGCGGCGAAAAAATTATACAATAAGTGGCGGGAGATTTTTGTATTGGTAGAGTCTTATTGTGAAACCCTGCAGGACTCAAGCGAATATGACCAGGCGCAAAAAAATAAGGAACTTATCTGGCAAAACCTCTTTATAGTCGCTCCTAAAATCATCAGTGCCGCCGGTAACGATTTATATGTGTTGAAGATGGAAAATGCTTCCATTGTCCGGAATAATTGCCGGGAATTGCTGGAGCAGATCCGTTTTACCGCTATGGTGGGCGCCAACGAGGAAAATTATGCAGAAGCCATCGAAAATGAAATGGCCGTTTTCCGGGAACTGTTTAAGCAATGGGTCGCTACCTTTCGTCGCGATGAGTATGAAGATGAGTGGGGGTTGTTTGTGTAAGATGGTAAGACCGTAAGACATGTAAGATGTCCGTAAGAAACGTACAGCCTTCTTACCATTTTGCTATTTTACCATCTTGCTCTCTTCCCCCTCTTACCATTTTACTGTCTTACTACTTCCTTTATATCAATCCTTCCTTCATAAATCGCCTTACCAATGATAACGCCTTGGCAGCCGGCTTTCTGCAGTTTTTCCAGGTCGGCCAGCTCACTTACTCCTCCGCTGGCGATAAAATGCAGTGCAGGAAATTCTGAGGTGATCTTTTTATACAGATCCACAGCCGGGCCTTCCAGTTTTCCGTCTTTGCTTACATCCGTACAAAAGAGCTGTTTTATGCCATAACCGGTATACTTCCGGATAAAATCGAACACGCTGATATCGGTGGTTTCCAGCCAGCCGCCGATCGTGATCTTTTCCTCTTTCACATCGGCCCCCAGCAGGAACCTGTCAGTACCAAAGCTGCCGAACCATTTAACCAGTTCTTCCTCGTTTTTTACAGCTATGCTGCCTACGGTAGCCAGGGTTGCCCCCGAATTGAATACAATGCTTACGTCTTCCTGTTTTTTGATGCCCCCGCCAAAGTCAATGACCAGTTTTGTTTTACCGGCGATGCTTTCCAGCACTTTCCAGTTTTTTACCTGTCCGGCTTTGGCGCCATCCAGGTCTACCAGGTGTAGTCTTTTTACACCTGCATCTTCAAACGCCTTCGCTACTTCCAGGGGGTGTTCGTTATATATTTTCTTTTGCGCATAGTCACCCTGCGTCAGCCTGACGCATTTCCCGTCGATGATATCAATTGCCGGAATAATTTCCATGGTATGGTTCTTAAATATTTTCCAGAGTTGTGTTAAGCGTATTATGTAATTAATTTAATAAAGCCACGAATGGTCCTTTGATACGGCAGCTAAAAATAATAGGTCGTTTATAAACAGGATATTAGTGTTCTATAACAAAAACTGCCGCATATTTTCCCTTCCATTTACTCTGTACAAGCGAAGGTACCTGGATGATGGTTTTGCCTGCTTCCGCCTTCCACTTCAGTTTGGCGCCCAATCCCGAGAGACTGATATTACTTTTGGCGGGCGCCATAAAATTATTGATCACCACCTCCTGCGGAAGTTTTACATCCTCCTGTTTCGAAAGAAGAAAAACGTATTGTTTTTTCCCGTCACCGGATTGTGTGAAGTAAAAATCACCTGACTCATATGGTAGCAATGGCTTTGACCCATGGATCGCCATTCCGTTGGTTTTCATCCAGCCCCCGATTTCCTGTAAGCGACTATAAGCCATCGAATCCCAATCGCCGTCAGGCCCCGGCCCGATATTGAGCAAAAGGTTCCCTCCGCGGGCTACGATACGGATCAGCATTTGCACAATTTGCTGAGCAGACTTATATTTATCATTGGGCACATAACTCCAGGAATTGCCCATGGTGATGCAGCTTTCCCACGGATAAGGAAGCAACTCATGTGGTACTTCCTGCTCCGGTGTCGTATAGTTTTCATATTCACCCGTAACGGTCCTGTCCACGACCAATAGCCCCGGCTGATAGCTCCTGGCCATTCCGGCAATCCGTTTCATGTCAATATCCTGATCGGTTTTGATACCCCTTTGCCACTCCACAGTGGTGTCAATAGTAGATAATGGACGTACCCAGCCTCCGTCAAGCCACAGGATATCCACCTTTCCATATTCGCTCATCAACTCCCTGATTTGGTTATAAGTAAAGGTTTTAAACGCTTCCCATCGCTCGGGATATTTAACAGGTTCGTAGTTCACGTTCCTGTCTTTTGGAGGGAAATAAGGCCACCAGTAGTCCTTGTTGTGCCAGTCCGGTTTGGAGAAATAGGCGCCTACAGAAAAGCTGTCTTTCCGGAAAGCGTTAAAGATCTCTTTTGTCACATTGCTTCGCGGATTGGCAGAAAAAGGTGTTTTGCTGTCCGTTATTTTATAACCGGTCTCTTTGGTATCGAACATGGAGAACCCGTCATGATGCTTGGTAGTGAAGATCATATACTTCATGCCGGCAGCTTTGGCAGCAGTTGCCCACTTTTCCGGGGAGAACTTTTCGGGGTTAAAGCTGGTTTGCAGGTTTTCATAGGCCTTAACGTAGTCAAAATAGTTTTGTGCGTGTGGCCCCCGTCTTTTCGTCCAGTCTTCATCTTCCGGACATATACTCCAGCTTTCTACAATACCCCACTGGCTGTAAGTACCCCAATGCATGAACAGTCCGAATTTCATATCCTGCCACTCGGACAGCTTTTTTTGTACCAAGGGGTCAGATGGTGTCACATATTTTTTATGTTGGGCCTGCAAGGTAGTAGTAACCAGCAGAAGTAACAGGTAACCTATTCGTTTCATAACAGATAATTGAAGGGGTCAAAGGTAATGTATACGGTGAATATACTGATGGTAGGTCGTAAGTGGACAGCAGTAAGTAAGACGTAAATCACAAGCCTCATCTTCCAGGTGGGTCTTTACGGATTCTGCTTAGCTTATGTAGCCCTGATTGGGTGTCTGCTGGTCCCACGGCTGTTTTTGTTTTATCTGAGTAAGCTGGTACAAACAAAATTTATTAGTTTAGCCTCACGTAGTAAATTTATGTATGAATTATAGAAGCTATTCAGATCTGGCCCAGTTAATCCGCAGGAACTTAGGAAAATTTCAATCAGGCAATTATGACCTTATCGTTGGCATTCCAAGAAGTGGTATGGTACCCGCCTATATGATTGGTATGCAATTGAATACACCTGTCTGCTCATTTATAGATTTGGCCAGCAATCATTTTTTTAAAAAAATCGGCGTCCGTAAAATAAAAGGAAACCTGGAGAAGCCGCAAGATGCTTTAAAAATACTGATCGTTGAAGACAGTTATGTTACAGGAACAAAACTTTGGGAAAACATAGAACAGTTACCTGAGGAGATACAGGGTAGGACAGACGTCGTGGCCATTTTTTCAGCCGTTAAATCTCCCCGGTTGAGTTTTTACCTGGAGCAAATTTCCTACCCCCGCATTTTTGAGTGGAATATTTTTCATCATATCCTTGTAAGCTCATCCGCTTTCGATATGGACGGGGTGTTGTGTGAAGATCCTTTGCCTGAACAAAACGATGATGGAAACAGGTACCGTGAATTTGTTTTAAATGCCACACCCAAATACCTTCCTACGGTTCCCATTAAGACAATTGTTACAAGCAGGCTGGAAAAGTACAGGGATATAACGGAAGAATGGCTTAAAAAACACGGAGTGGAATATGGAGAATTGATTATGCTTGACCTGCCAAGCGCCGCAGAAAGACAACGTCTTGGCAATCACGCATCATTTAAGGCAAAGGAGTACAAGAAAATAAAATATGACCTTTTTTTTGAAAGCGAATATAACCAGGCAATCGAAATAAACCGGTTAACAAATAAACCCGTTTATTGCGTTGATGAGAATATATTAATTGACGGAAGGGGCATTCAACAGCTCCGTGATAAAACATGGGGGTTAAGAAACAGGATTAAAAAAATACCTGTTGTTGGAACCATACTTACATCAATACTGCGAAGATTAAAGAAATAGGGTGGGTTACAAGTCGCAGGTTTCAGGACGCAAGTAGCAAGATTTGCGACAACCTGAAATCTGCGACTCACCGCTCACCACTGTCCACTTACGACTTCCTACTTTGTATATACCTCTATGACCCCTTTGGTATCCCCTCTTCTGGGAGCATAAAAACTATCGACCAGTTGGTAGTTTTTTTGTAACGCTTCCCTTACTTCAAACGGGTAGAAATTATTGAGTGTGGGGATATGTTCAAACAAGACCAGATCATAGAATCCTTCGTTTATTCTTTTTGTAAACATACCGGCTTCCCTTTTAAACATACCCACCCCCAGGTGAAACCACAGCGGGTAGTGAGCGCCTCTTTCCAGATCATAGGGCATTTCGTAAGCCAGTGGTGTCAGTTCGGTCATGTTCAATACCTTTTTTGCCTGTCCCTGTTTTACCATATCCCTGTTCAGCAACCGTTTGATACCTTCAACAGTGGGCGCCGGCATGGTGATTTTCTCAAATGTCTGTAAACCTGATGGTATCCATCTCGAATCGGGAATGATCGTCGTATCCCCGTCGATGGTTAATACATAGTTGTTTTTATTGACTACATTTTCCCCGGTTGGGGATAGGGTAATACCCTCTTCCTGAGTTGGTGCAGGAAAAAGACGGTTAATATATTTCCAGAAGATGCCGCTCCACCAGAGGAGCACGCCGGCAACCAGGGTAATGGTAAGCCCCCATTTCTTAAAAGAAAGCTGGTGATATTGTGCGAGGTTATTGAAGATGAAGGCAAAGGCAAAACTATGATAGAAAATATTGTTGTCCGGAGGGGTATAACTGGTAACCTGGAAAATAGCGGCTTCAGTGAGTATACCCAGCGTTAACAGCAAGGAAAATACCAACTGTTTATCTGAAAAAAATGTTTTCCGGTTTTTCAACCCGATGATGGACAGGAGAAAGACCAAAAAGAAATAGAACTTCAGCCACTGTGAACCGCCAAAAAACTCGCCAATAATATCTCCGGCAGATATCCTTGCGCTGTGCGGAGGTTGCCCGTGGTTAAACCAGTAACCAAAACTGTAGGGTTGAAACACCAGTATAATAATGGTCGATAGAAAAGTGAAAATGCCGAAGTAGACCAAAAGCGGCTTCCAATTTTTTTCAATCAGGCTGTTGTATAATAACAAGGCTACGCATATCAGGAGGCACATGCCGCCTGCATCCTGTTTGGTAAAAAAGGCAATGAACGAAAACAATGCTGCAGCAGGCAGGAGTATCGATTGATACTTCCTTCCGGAGCCGGTAAGGTATTTAAGCAGGAGTGCCAGTGCAACAAACTCATACACGATTACAGTATGGTTGTACCATGGCCAGAAATTAAAGAACGAGTAGGAGATACAGAATAGCAGTACGGAAGCCAGCCTTACTCCTTCCTGCACCTGCTGGCTTTTCAGTATCGAACGGAAGGCAAAACCGGAAACGATATTAAGGAATACCTGGGCTTTAAGCAGCGAAATGAGTTGCGGGCCGAAGAGTTTGAAAAATAATGCCGGTACCGCCCAGTACATGCCTCCCATCGGCGTTCCGAAATCTTTGAAAGGAATCTGCCCCTGGCTTATCCTGTAAGCCCCCTCCCAGGAAAGAAAAATGTTTACCCGGTAGGGGTAATGGCTTATAAATAGCGGGATAGAGGCCATACCGACAATAATAGCAACTTCGGCTAAAGCCAGTATCTTTTTTTGCGACATATTGATAATGGGCTGATTGAGCTGTAAATGTATGGAAAGAAATTATAAGTTCTGGTTTGACCTGCTTCATTGATTTGTTTCTTGTTTCATAGTTATCATTTGCTAATTTCTGATGAACAAAGCGATGTGTTTGAGACCTGTCGGTTTATTATAGTAATATCATAATCAGGTTTTAATAAATTAGTTTGTATTTTGCTGACCGATACACCTGGCTCCATAGGAAACCGTGTAAATAAAATTGCGTTACTAATGGATATCAGGGAATAATTGTCCTGTCCGTGATCACCCTAATTTATTCAAACAAATTATAGTATTGAGTGGCGCAATACGCAAAGAAATATTTTGGCTCTGACATAGGTATCCTTATTACTGTTTTTGTTATCAGCAGGGTCATTATTCATCTGCTGGGACTTGAATTGGCCTATGATGCTTTATTCAAATACTGGCAATATCTGGATGTTGAAACATTAAAATATAATTTGCTGAAAGGTGTTTGGTATAATCACGCACAACCTCCTGTATTCAATATTTTTTTGGGGACAATATTGAAGTTATCTGGGAGCTATTCTTTCGAAGCGTTCAGTGTTGTCTTCAAGGCAATTACATTGGTCAACACGGTATTGCTCCATCGGTTGTGTTTGAAAATTACTAAGGACCGGCAGGTTACCCTGTTTGTAGCGCTGTTATACCTTCTCAGCCCTGCAACTATGGTATATGAAAATGAACTGTTTTATACAACGTTTGTCGGTTTATTGTTTTTGATAGCCTGTTATTTTCTGCTGGAATTTAGAATTGCTATTACCTGGAGGGCGGTGTCGGGCTTTTTCCTTGCACTGATGCTGATCGCTCTTACAAGAAGCATGTACCACCTGGTTTGGTTAATTGTTGTAGGCGCTGTTATTTTCTTTTACCACAGAAAACGGACCGGGTCAGTTAAAATAATTATTGTGGGACTTATTGCGGTGTGCTTTACAGCCTGCTGGTATATTAAAAATTATATGATTTTTGAAGAGTTCTCTACCTCGTCCTGGGTAGGGATGAATACTTCCAGGAATATTTTTCATGATAATGAAGTGACGGATACCACCAGAATAGAAAGTATTCCACCATTTTCCCATATTTCAGCTTATGCTAAATTTCTGCCGCCGGGTTATGAAGCTAAATACAGGGGGCTTAATGACAGGGATTTGTTAAGCGAATTAAAAAATGATTCTCTGATGAATGTTAATCACGTTGGATATATATACGTGTCTAAACAATACCTGCAGGCAGGTAAGGAACATATAAAAAAGCATCCTTTTTCCTATGTTCAGAATGTGATCCAGTCAGCCATCATTTTTTTTACACCCGGCACGCGGTATTCTGTAACCGAGTTCCAGTCCCGCAAAATAAAATACTACGATGTGGTGTATTCGTTCAACCTTTCCCATTTTGCAACGAATAAGCAGGAACGGAGAATCGCCCTTACTGTTTCAGCCATTCCTAAATTTCTTATTTATGTACTGGTATTTTTTACGATAGGCAGGTATTGTTATCGAAACAGGGAATTGTCTGCAGTCAATCTTTTTATCCTCCTGGTTTTTGGGTATGTGCTCACGCTGAGCTCCTTGTTGGAGCACTATGAAAACATGCGTTTCCGATTTGAAATTGAACCGCTGTTTTTGTTGCTTTTGGCCCAGGCGCTGGTGTTACTCAGGAAACAAAAGGTTGGAAATAATAAACAAGGTAATAATCATATCATCTGATTATGACAAACAAGGCTAATTCTCAGGTACGAGGTGGCAGGTACGATTGGGTAGATTATGCAAAAGGAATAGCTATTTTCCTGGTGGTGTACCGCCATGTATTTGAAGGGCTAAAAAGGAGCGGACTGGATGCTACCCAATATATCGGTTTAGAATATGCCAATATTGTTTTCTTCAGCTTTCGGATGCCTCTTTTTTTCATCATTTCAGGGATGTTTATCAGCAGCAGCCTGGCAAAAAGAGGCTTCAGGGCACTTTCAGGTCAGAAAGCAAAGACGATTTTATACCCCTATTTCCTTTGGGGAGGGTTACAATTGACCCTCCAGGTATTGCTCTCGGGGTATGTTAACTCTGACCGGACCGTTAAAGACTATATTTACCTCATCTATGCACCCAGGGCGCTCGATCAATTCTGGTATTTATATGCTCTTTTTAACGTTACCATTTTATATGCCTTCCTGAAAACCTACCTGAAGCTGCCCTCCGGCGTACAACTTATATTGGGTGTTTTGATGTATTATTTCAGCGCGCATGCCACACAGCATTTCTGGGATATTGGTTTTCTGCAGGACATCTGTCATTATTATGTTTTTTTTGTTTTAGGTGATATTGTAGGGAAGTACTTTAGGAATGAGAATAACGCAAATAAGATCGGTTCTTGGAAGACGGTGCTGCTTTTGTTGCCATTGTTCGTTATAAGTCAGCTCTATTTTTTGCATGCCAATGTGCAAAATAACTCTGAAGGATACCAGTATGTTGAAAGATATGAGCCCACATTGTTTTTCTTTATTGCAATGACCGGCTGCATGTTCATGGTAGCCATCTCTTTTATTTTACAACGTTATTCGGCAATTTCTTGGTTAAGGGTCATAGGGGTTAACTCGCTATATATATACGTGATGCACGTGATTATTGCTTCCGGTACCAGGATCATATTTGTCAAGGTATTTGAAATAACCTACCTGCCGCTTCTATTGGCTATCGGTATTTTTGTCAGTGTGTTTTTATCTATAATATTTTATCGCTTTTGCCAATCCAGGGGTTGGTATTTTTTGTTTTCGCTGGATAAGCCCCGGGCCTCTCCGGCCGGCAAACAAAGTCCGGGATCGGGCGATGCTGCCGGTAAGTAATTCTTTTCAGCATTTGCGATTGCAATGACGGATTAGCGACAAAACCTGATATGCCGGTTAATATCAGAGATTTCCTTTCTTCAGCTCATTTACGGCATGGTCGCAGGCGCGGGCGGTGAGGGCCATATAAGTAAGGGAAGGACTTTGGCAGGCAGAGGATGTCATGCAGCTTCCATCGGTTATAAAAACGTTGTTTACATCGTGCATCTGGTTCCATTTATTTAGTACAGAGGTTTTGGGATCATTACCCATGCGCATGGTCCCCATTTCATGGATGCAGTCACCACCTACCGTGCTGTAATCAAACCCTTTGATGTCTTGGAATCCGGACTTTTCAAGCATCTCTATGGCGGAGGCCTTCATGTCCTGTCGCATTTTTTTTTCATTATCGCCAAATCTAAAGTCAATGGCTACCAGGGGAAGCCCCCATTTGTCTTTCTTTCCAGTATCAAGGGTTACTTTATTATTATAATCGGGTAGGGTTTCTCCCCAGGCGCTTATCCACATGTTCCAGGGGCCGGGAGTCAGCAGTTGTTGCTTGAAGCTTTCTCCATAGCCAGGCGTTTTGCCCGTTTCTGACCAGCCATGCCGTATGGCCCCACCCTGGTACGCAAATCCCCGTACATAATCCTGTTGCGTTGTTTCTTTGCTGATATTGCGAAACCTGGGAATGTAAATTCCGTTGGGACGCCGCCCGACATAATATTTATCCTTAAATCCTTTATGTATGCCTTCAGCGCCCACACGAAAATGGTGATCCATCAGGTTATGCCCTACCTGGCCACTGCTGTTGCCCAATCCTTCGGGGAAGCTATCCGTCCTCGAGTTCAGCAGTATGAAGGTGGATGCGATCGTGGAGGCGTTCAGAAAAATGATCTTTGCATAAAATTCATACGTTTCATTGCTAACTGCGTCTATGATCCGGACCCCTGTAGCCTTTTTCTTTTCCTTGTCGTACAGTATTTCCATTACTATGGAAAAGGGGCGAAGTGTAAGGTTGCCTGTTGCCATAGCTGCCGGCAGGGTAGAAGCGTTAGAGCTGAAATAGGCCCCGAACGGGCAACCGCGTTTACAGAGATTTCGATATTGGCAAGGCCCTCTTCCGTTTACCGATTCTGAAAGATTAGCAGCCCTACCGATCGTGATCAGGCGTTCGGGGAACTTTTTTTGGACTTCCGACTTGAAATGCTTTTCAGCCGCATTCATTTCCATCGCAGCCAAAAATGGCCCGTCGGGAAGGTGAGGCAATCCTTCAGCCTGCCCGCTTACGCCTATAAACCGTTCCACATGATCATACCAGGGAGCAATATCTTTATACCTGATTGGCCAGTCCACACCAATCCCTTCTTTCAGGTTGGCTTCAAAATCCAGGTCGCTCCATCGGTAACATTGCCTTCCCCAGGTTAACGACCGGCCGCCAACCTGGTATCCCCGTATCCAGTGAAAAGGGGATACCTGTACATAAGGATGCTCTTTATCGCTGACAAAAAAATGTTTGCAACTTTCGTCATAAGCCAGGCTTTGAACTGGGTTTTCAACCCTGTCTTTTTCGGTATTTTGTAAACGATATTCAAAATCCCAGGGATCCTTCATGGCCGTCGGATAATCCCTGATATGTTCTACATTTCGCCCTCTTTCGAGCAATAATGTTTTCAAGCCTTTTTCACAAAGCTCTTTTACCGCCCAACCGCCGCTAATGCCCGAGCCGATGACAATCGCATCATAACTATGCTCTTTTACGGATTGTAAGTTGAGGTTGACATCCTGCCCGGGTTCCTGCATGCTGTTTGAGTTTGAATCTATTGAGTCGCCCAGGCTTTTTGTCCGGGCGCGAGTTGTGTTTCTGTATATTTACCAGGTATCCTGTCATAGCTCAATCCAAGGGTAGCCCCCTGTTGTGAGGTACAGTATCCCAGCACGGTATATTTTTTAAGCAGGGAAAAAAAAGACTCGCCCAACAGTTTACGTTCTACTTTTCCTGTAAAGCCGTTTAGGGATGTTTCTTTTTTTTCAAAATGATCCATTATTTTTTTCTTTTCTTCGGCTGAACAGTGTTGAAAATGCTTTGAAAAATGCTTTTGGCTGTAGGCTGTAAGATCCTGCAACCCGTACAGGAAGTTGTTCTGTGATTTCCTGTCGGTGCAGTCCCGTATCATCTTTGAGACAAATATGCCAATACCGGCGGACCTGGCGCCGGGAACGTCTGTTTCAGGGATGATCATTTCTGACAGTTCGTCTATAGTGGACTGGTAACCGGTGAGTTTTTCAAGCGCCGGCAGGCGGAACAGCTTATATCCCCTGAACCCGGCAAATGCAAGAACACTCCCTCCCCCGAGTAAAACAATGTTCCTGATAGCCTTTTTTCTATCCATTTCAAGATATAATAGCCTTAAAATCAGGCTGTTTTAAAAATAATATTTGAATTTTAACGGGTGATTTTTCAGCTTTTGTCATAGCATACATCAAAAATAAAATATTGTTTCTATTTTTGATTTTATTAAATTCATAGTTCCATTATCCCTTGTAGAATACCCCTGCTGATGAAATCGGTAATTTCTGACCGGAATCAACCTTTCATGGCAATCTTGAGACTTTATCCTGTAATATTGACCAAGCTACTGAATAAAGGGTGCAGTTAGCCCTACTAATAATATCAAATTTGAAAGCTATGAGAATAATTTTTACTTTCCTGATCTCTTTTTTATTGGTTGGCGGTACTGCCTTTTCCCAGGCAGACGGTGATTACAGGTCGGCCGTGACCTCTGGGCTGTGGGAAACACTCGCTACCTGGCAGGTTTTTGATGATGGTAATTGGGTTGCCGCCACAACCATTCCAGACGCAGGTGATGGTGTAATTACCATCCAGGCAGGAGATAGCGTAGTGTTAACGCAAACCAGAACTATAGACCAGGTAGTGGTAGACAACGGGGGGGTGTTAGCTTTTTTTCATCCAAATACCCCTGCAACTATTACACTCGGTGATGGTGGCAACGGAGATGATATCATTGTAAATGGCCGGTTATATATAGGTTTAAATGGAACGCTTTCCGGCGCCGGGGCTGTACTGGTGAACCCCGCTGGTAGTCTCCGGATAACCGGCGGCGGGCATTTGGCAGTAACTACAGATAATACCGGGGAAATACAGTTTAGTAATGGCGCATTTATTGACAACACCGAAGTAACCAACACCGGAAATATGGTGTGGCTTTCGGGGACTATTAATTGCACGAATGCCACTTTCAACAATGAGGGTGTATTTTCTGTAGCAGTTTCGGCGATATCGCAAATGATGAATGTGGCGCCGAGTACATTCAATAATACAGCAACCGGTATTGTGGAGCATGTTGGGAGTGCCGGAGCCATTCTGAATGTTCCTTTTAGCAATTCGGGAACGATACGCGGTAACGGGGAGTTTCTTTTTTCAACTGTTGCCGAGAATACCGGCATCCTTGCCCCGGGAACTTCCCCCGGTTTGCTAACGCTGAATCCTGCTATGCTTAATAACAGGGCAACAGAAGTTGTTATTGAGATCAGCACTACCGGTAATGTGGCCGGAACGGATTATGACCAATTGGGCGTTTCCTCGTTCCCAAGCCCAATTTTTGTTTCTTTGACGTCGGCTACGCTTACTGTTACAGGACAAACAGATGATCCTGTGTCAACCGAATATACAATTTTGACAAGAGTCGGGGCATCGGAGTTCACCGGTAATTTTGCTTCAACAAACATACCCAGTAACTATAACATTAGTTATACGCCGACGGCAGTAATATTGACCAAAATGTCGATACTGCCACTCACCTGGGGCAGCTTTACGCTTGGTGAAAGCAATGGCAGTATAGTACTGAACTGGAGTACTGTTCAGGAAAGTAATACTTCACATTTTGTTATAGAGCAATCTCCTGATGGAAAAAACTATGAGCCGGTGCGTACATTAGCGGCAGGCGGAAATACCTCCGGTGTGACCAATTATTCTTTCAGCTATAGCCCGGCAGTTGGCCAAACCAGTTTCTTTTTTCGTATCAAACAACTCGATCTTGACGGAAAATCCTCTTATTCCCCAACAAGGTCTATAAAGCTTACCAGCAGCAGGGTGATTCAGGTGTATCCTAATCCCTCATATGGTATTCTTAATTTCAATGTCCCGGAAAATAATAGTAAGATTGTTTTATATGATATGACAGGACGATCAGTTAAAACGGCGATCTTTGGCAGGGGAGTTCAGCAGTTGGATATCTCCAACTTACCTGCCGGAGTGTATCAGGTAGCTGTCATTAATAGTGATCAATTGCTGTTTACCAGGAGAATTATAAAGCAGTAATACGCTAGTTGTCAATAATTTAGTACAAGGGCGGGACCGAATATTCCGCCTTTGTACCCTGGTTGAGAGCCCAGGGCAGCCTATTATTATTTTGGAGTGTTTACTTTTTGATAATTTCGACGATAGGTTACAGGGTAACAATCACTATGGATAATGGTTCTATTGAAACAAATATGTTATTTAATGATAAATAGATGAGATGTTAAAGTAGGGTGATTTTCATAACGTATTTATAATTAATACTGTAAAAACATTTTTTTTTGCTATTTAACTTTGAAAAACTCCATTTATGTAAAAATGGTTTGATATTTAAGATTTTTAGCTTTATTTTTACGCATCCTTTTTTCTAAACCATATAACTCTTATTATGGTCATGCACTTCCTCTGAGAAACTTAGGTAACAAGGTTGTTTGCATGGAATCTATCTTCTAATATCCCGTAAAATTCCTGAAAAGGCGATAATGCCTTCGGCCCGAGCTTATCCTTTCGCTTTCCAATTCCTTTTTGAACCAGGCAGGTATAGTATAAAGACATAGGTATTTGATTTTAATTGATTAATGGAGTTGAATTGTTGATAGATAACCCTTAGAAGATGAGAAAACAAATTTTGGTAATTGATGACAGTAGACCAATCAGGTTTTTGCTTAAGACTATTTTAAAAAAAGACTATCAAATAGCAGCAGTACCAGATGGGTATTCAGCCATGTACTATTTGCAACAGGAGCTTAATCAACCTGATTTGATTATTGTGGATGCCGAATTACCGGATATGGATAACTGGGAATTTATAGAACATCTGAAATCGAGTTGTTTATATAGAAATATCCCGGTAATTGTTTTTTCAAACCTTGATGACGAGGAAGCCCAAATGAATTGTATTCAACTTGGAATAATAGAAAAATTTACCAAACCCTTTAATCCGGTTCAAATGATCCAATCTGTAAATAATATCTTACAAAGACCTATCTCTTTGACAGTTTAATTACAATTTAAAAATCAAAGCAGTACAGATTATGAGCTTGGACAAATTACAATCCCCCCCCGTGAAATTTTATAAACGAGTAAGAGTTAGTAAAATTGAGTCTGACCACGAACAGTATAGCTATTTGTATGTCGGACGCAATAACGAAGTATTTAATTACCTGCAGGGTATTTTTCAGGATGGGCAGCAGGCAGAAAGTTTTCGGAATGCTGCAAAACTTCTTTTGGAAGCCACCAAACCCTTGCACCCCCATTGTATATTTATTGATTTGCCCTATGAAAAGGGAGCCAGTAGCTTTTTTGAGTTTTTAGAGAGTGCCGGGAATTTTCGCCATATTCCTGTTATTTACAATACCGAGGCCCTGGAAGCTGGCACAATTCGTTCGTTGCGAAAAATGCAACAAATTGATGATGTGGTGGAATTGACAAAAGTAGATAAGCGACTCATGTTTAGTAAGGTGAAGATGTTATGGCATTTCAAACAGGGACGGACCAATAAAGGTGACAAAAAGACTGGTTTCGAAAATAGAGATGATTCTGTATATAATATTTCTGCCAATTACCTGAAGCGTGGGTTTGATATTATTATCACGCCGGTGCTTTTGCTTCTGCTGTTACCTGTTTTTTTGGGTATCGCGCTCGCCATAAGGCTTGAGTCAAAAGGCCCTGTTTTTTATACATCTCTTCGTGCAGGCCGGGGGTACAAAATCTTCAATTTCTATAAGTTCCGCACAATGGAAATCAATGCTGATAAACAGGTGCAGGATCTCATGCATCTGAACCAGTACAGTACCGGAGGCTCCGTTTTTTTCAAGGTAAATAATGATCCCCGGGTGACAAGAGTAGGCGCTTTCTTAAGAAAGACAAGCCTGGACGAGTTGCCGCAGCTATTTAATGTTTTACTTGGCGATATGTCCCTGGTAGGCAATAGACCATTGCCATTGTACGAAGCCGCTAATCTTACTACTGATGAATGGGCCGGTCGTTTTATGGCCCCGGCAGGTATTACCGGGTTGTGGCAAATTAAAAAAAGAGGGAAAAAAGATATGTCTGTAGAAGAGCGAATCAATCTTGATATCGCTTACGCCCACCAGCACAGTTTTATATACGATCTTTGGATTATAGCCAATACCCCCAGTGCTTTAATGCAGAAAGAAAGTGTGTAGTGAGCTGTTTTGTGTTTAACTGAAGGTATACGCCTTGCCCACCATACATAAAACAAAAGTCATTCGGGAGCAATATCCCCTTATTTCCGTTACTACTTTAAACAGGAATCAAACACGATGTAAAGCTGAGTACCTAAAAATTATTTTTTAAGAGAAGTTATATTTTATATAGGATCTGACTTCTCAAAAACTCAATTTATATTAATTCGCTTTTGGAAGAGATTATGCAGGATTCACAGGTCATACGGGTATTGGAATGTATTCGCCAGGGAAAAATAGGGGGTGGGGAATCCCATTTGCTGAGCCTGGTGGAGAATCTGGATAAAACGAAATTTGATCCTGTAGTATTGGCATTTACTCCCGGCCCCATGATGGAACAAATAGAGGCCATGGGAATAGACAACCATGTTATTTTTACGGAAAAGCCGTTTGATATGAGAAAATGGGGGCAGGTTAAGCGCTTTCTAAAAGAACGGCAAATTGATATCATTCATGCTCACGGTACAAGGGCCAACTCAAATATTATCTGGGCTGCCGGTTCGCTGGGCATTCCTGTTATATATACTATTCATGGATGGTCATTTCACCCTGATCAAACTTTTCTTGTCCGGAATTTGAGGATTTTGGGTGAAAAATATCTTACAAAAAGGGCATACAAAAACATCTCTGTCTCATACTCAAACCAAAAGGAGGGTAGAAAACATATTAAATCCTTTTATTCCACACTGGTTGAAAACGGCATTGATCAGAAAAAATTTAGCCCCGACAATAAATATCAGGATATTAAGTTAGAACTGGGAATACCTGTAAATAAAACCCTCGTTCTTTTTTTGGCACGGTTTACCAAACAAAAGCAGCCTCTTGCTATGATACAGGCGTTTGCAAAAGTAGCGGCGGTTGACAAAAGCCTTCATTTGCTTATGGTGGGTGACGGGGAGTTAAGAGATGAAGTAGAGGCGTTGGTTGATCAATTTCAACTGCGGGAAAGTGTTACTTTGCAGCGTTTCAGACAGGACGTACCAGACATACTTTCGTCTGCAGATGTTTTTGTACTTCCTTCGTTATGGGAGGGGTTGCCTATCGGATTGCTTGAAGCGATGGCAATGGGAAAAGCAATAATCGCATCAAATGTAGACGGTACTGCGGAAGTGTTGAAGCATGAAGAAAGCGGTATCCTGATAAACACTGAAAATTTGGTTGAGGAGTTGGCATCTTCCATATTGAGTTTGGGAAGTAATGAATTAAAAAGGAGAAAGCTTGGGGATAAAGCACTGGAAACCGTTCGGCAAAAGTTTGATGTAAAGAATATGACAACGCGGATTGAAAAAATATATACAGAAGTTTTTAACGCAAGGCAAAGAAACTTAAAGGAAATCTCTTGAAATGGAATTTGAAAGAATCGCTGATATAAAACGACTTAATTTCATAGTTGATGCTTTGAAGGCAAGATTCCCCGAAGGGTCAAAAGTACTTGACGTTGGATGTGGCAACGGTATTATTTCCAGGAATGTGGGAGCAGCCGGGTTTACGGTAAAGGGTATAGATGTGAGTGAGAAAGCTATTTCTAAAGCTGCAGCGGTGAATACCTTATCAAATGTGACATTCGAGCTTAGAAGCGCGGAAGAGTTGGTTGCTGATGGTTATCGATACGATGCTGTTATTTGCAGCGAAGTGCTGGAACATTTGCAGGAACCTGGAAAGCTTATCCGGGTATTACATGAAGTATTGAATCCGGATGGAATTTTGATAGTTACGGTACCAAACGGAAAAGGCCCCAGGGAGGTATTGATTACGAAACCGGTTATTTCGCTTCAGAAAAAAAACAACTGGATGTGGAAAAGTATTAGCAGGATAAAAGCTGCATTAGGGTACAGCGGAACTACTATACAATCTTCCGCGGATGATCTAACACATGTTCATTTTTTCACAAAGCGTGCATTGAAAAAACTTGCAGATGAAAATAATTTCAAGATCATTCGTTTCGGAAAGACCAACTTTATCGATGATGTTTTTCCTTTTTCCTTCTTTTCGAGAAAAATAAAGGGGTTGCAAAAATTGGATTGTTCATTAGCGGAAATATTACCTCACCAGTTTACCGGCGGCTTTGTAACAGTCTGGGAGAAAATTAAAAAGAATGGGTAACAGGATTATCGCTCTGGCGGGAAATGCATTAACCGCAATTGGCATAAAACACAGAAGGATAACGGTCAGTTATGTGCCGGGTACCTATATTAAAGAGTTTGACGGGTGGCGTGGATTGGGAATTCTATTTGTTGTTTTGGCACATTATTTTCCGAGGTATTTAATCGGATCGTGGGTATTCATGGAGATGTTTTTTGTAATGAGTGGATTCTTGATTACCGGCATACTGCTGGATTCAAAGGGACAGAAAAACTACTTCAAAGGGTTTATTTTAAGGCGGGTTTTGCGGGTATTTCCACTTTATTATCTGACTTTAATTATTCTCTTTTTTTTATTGCCAAATTCCTGGCTGGACCTTTCATATCATAAAGCGCATCAGTTATGGTTTTGGCTCTATGTAGAAAACTGGTTATTTGCTATAGACGGTTGGCCGGCAGTGAAAGCTTTGAGTCATTTTTGGTCGTTATCAATAGAGGAACAGTTCTATATTATGTGGCCTTTTGTTGTTTTGTTGTTTTCCCCAAAGGGGTTGATCAGGTTCTGCATCGTTCTTTTCGTTTTTAGTATTTTTTTCAGGAATGTGGGAGAACAGCTTGGCTTTGTGCCACCCTTCCAGTATGTAGCTACTTTTGCCAGAATGGAAGGCATCGTTTTGGGGGCAATTATTGCCGTGCTGGTACGTACCAACAAATCATTTATTGAAAAATACACGGTAACAATTACCATGATCGCCGGATTACTTGCTGTAGCTGTTTTTGTATATGCGGGTACTATGCACATGGAATATTCCCTGATATACAGGATCAATTATACCCTGGTTGATATTTTTTTTGCCGGAATGATAACAATGACTTTGTGTAGAAATGAGTTGATTTTGTTTAAACAAATGCTTAATTGGAACATTTTCAAACAGTTGGGTATAATGTCATACTGTATCTATATACTTCACCAGCCTATTTTGATTATAGTACAGAATCGTTTTCTGGACTATTTCAACAGCTTTTTGGCAAATGAAAACTTTAGCAAGCTGGCTTGCGTTGGGGTGGCTTTTATCGTTACAATTCCAGTTGTTTACATAATCCATAAGAAGATTGAAATGCCGATGTGGAAGCTTAAAAAATATGTGTAGCGTGGGATCAGGTGATATTTAATAAATTTGGAATATTTTTAGGTGAAAAGTTTTTTGATAAAAAAAAAGCCTATATATTTGTATACTAGATTCTAAATTCTATCTCCTACGGTAAAACTCGCTATACCCAATATCTCTGACATTAGAGGTTTCACCCGATCGTTTCCAATTCTTTCCTGTTAAAGGCTAATCCTGAATATTCTACAAAACCTAAAGCAAATCTTATCCAAGACTGGTTTAGGAATGTTTTAAACCTACTTAATTAGAAAATTACAAAGATTTTCAACCATAAAATATGAAAGCAACATTTACCCGCATTGCTTCTTTTCTGCTCATTCTGACTATGAGTTTTACTGCCAAAGAAGTAGTTAGCCAAACCGGTGTTTTTAATCCGAATGACCCGATTGTCGTTTATAACCCTTCGAGTCCTCCTGCTCAACCTCCTTCCGGTCAGGTAGGAAAGTGGGTAAAAACCAATCGTTTAGGCTGGAATACGTCTTCCTATAAAGCATATATTTACAATACCATGGCTTTCCGGTTAAAGTGGCCCAAAAACTGGGCTCCCGGTGATGGTAAAAAATATCCGCTGTATGTTTTCTTTCATGGCGTTGGGGAGCGTGGAACAATTTATGACAATGAGTTTCAGCTCTATCATGGCGGTCAAAGGCATCATAATGCCGTAGAAAATGGAGAGTTTGATGGGTTCTTATTGTATCCTCAGAGTTCTGCTTCTTCCGGAGGATGGAATAATGCGTATCTTGATATTGTTGCCAACCTTATAGAAAACTTTCTGGTTCCACAATTGCAGGTTGATCCTTTCAGGGTATCTGTAAATGGGTTATCCGGAGGTGGCGGCGCTACCTGGGAGTTTATGGTAAGGCATCCCAGATTAACTGCTGCTGCATTACCAATGAGTGGTTCTTCAATAGTACATGTAAATCAGGTACCTGGTTTGATTTATAATCAGTTTTGGATATCAAATGGCGGACTGGATAACTCACCCTCTCCCTATACTGTTAACCAGATTTTGAATGCAGCCCAGACACAGGGAGCTAATTACAGACACACTTTTTATGCCGATCTCGGTCATGGAGTATGGAACAGGTTCTGGAATGAGCCTGATTATTTCCCCTACATGATGAGTACTTATAAGGCTAATCCCTGGGTAAGATATGGAAGGACAGAGTTTTGTCCCGGAGATCCCATTAATGTTACATTGGGAGTTACAGGAGGATTTAATTCTTATCAATGGAGAAAAGATGGGGTGCTGATTAACGGCGCCAATTCGAATACGATCCAGGTAACCTCCTTAGGGACGTATTCCTGTCGTATTCTTAAAGGGAGTACCTGGTCTGAATGGTCACCAATTCCCGCAGTAATTAAGATAAAAGAAGCGACTGTTTCACCGGATATTCAGGTCAGTGGTTTGGCAAGCAGGGTGTTGCCCTCTCCGGATGGAAAGACAACGGTAAATCTACAGGTGCCTGCAGGATACACCAGTTATGTTTGGCGTAAACTTAACCCTACTACTACACTTTCCAGCACAACCAATACTTTAAACAATGTTGGCGTTGGTACATACCAGGTAAGAGTTACTGAACAATATGGTTGCTCAAGTGAGTTTTCCGCTCCGTTTGAAGTGGTAAATGCCAATGGGCCCAACAAGCCTTCTCCGGCATCCAGTCTGGCTGCAACAACCTTATCTCAAACGTCTGTTCGTTTGAACTGGATCCTGGATCCAGCGCCCGCCAATCCCGAAACACAGTTTGAAGTGTATCAGTCAGAGGCGCAGTCAGGTCCCTATAAGCTGGTTGGATTCGTACCGGCAAGGGTTGACTCCTTTGTGATTTCTGATCTGTCACCCAATAGCAGATATTATTACCAGGTGAGAGCAATTAACAATACTGCTGCTTCTGCGATTAGTAATGTTGCAAGTGCACTGACGTTTGCAGATAATATTGCGCCAACTCCTCCCAACGACTTGCGTACAGGCACTACCGGAAAGACTCATGTGGAACTTTTCTGGGATGCGTCTGAAGATAACAGCGGCATAGCCGGGTATGATGTATATGTAAATGGTCATATTGCGTACTCTGTGGGACCCGATGAGAATACGGCTACTGTGTATAACCTCGTAAATGGCACTTACTACAATATATTTGTTAAAGCCCGGGACCTGGCAGGTAATGTGTCCCCCGCAAGTAATCAAGTGACGGTGGCTCCGGCCTTTACAGGGTTGAATTATAAATATTATACATTCACCGGAACCTGGAATAATCTGCCGAACTTCAATAATCTGACACCTTTGGCAACCGGTAATATGCCTAATGTATCACTTCAACCACGTACCCAGGACGATAATTTCGCGTTCTTGTGGGAAGGCTTTATCAATATTCCTGTTTCCGGTCAGTACACTTTCCGTACAAATTCCGATGATGGCAGCCGCCTGTGGTTAGGTTCCAGGAATGGAACGACTTCACCATACAGTTTTTCCGGCACGCCTACCGTAAATAATGACGGGCTGCACGGTCCGCAGGACAGGAACAGTTCTGTACTCAACCTGACGGCTGGTGTGTATCCGATTGCGATGGCCTTCTACGAACAGGGAGGAGGTGAAGTAATGACTGTTTCCTGGAGAACGCCTCAGACCAGTAACCAGTTTGTAACTATTCCGGATGGCGCCTTTGCTCAGCAGGTCGCAGATCCCGGCCCGGTTCCAACTGCACCCTCTAACCTGGTTGCTACGACGGTTTCTTCCCGGAAAATAGTATTGAACTGGTCAGACAACAGTAATAACGAAACCGCATTCGAGATTTATCGGGCAAACAATGCCAATGGTCCGTTTGCGATCATCAGAACTGTTGCTGCCAATAAAACGACTTACAGCGACTCATCCCTGGCTCCGTCAACAACCTATTTCTACAAAATAAGAGCGATCAATAAGAATGGTTCCTCTGCTTTTGACAGCAATGGAATGGGCGTTGATTATGCATATTATGAAAATACGGGATTGAGTAATCTGCCCAATTTTGATAACCTTACACCTAAGAAAACCGGTCGCGTTTCCACTTTTGGGCTGGGCATGCAGGATCGGGGAGATGATTTCCAGCTTAAGTTCTCAGGTTATATCAATATAACCACGGCAGGGAATTATACCTTCTATACTACTTCCGACGATGGGTCGAAGCTTTATATCGGTGCGTTTAATGAAGCTAACAGGGTTGTAAATAACGACGGACTCCATGGTTCCCAGGAAAGATCAGGCACCCGGAATCTTTCAGTTGGCTTACACCCGATATTTGTTACCTTCTTTGAAGCTGGGGGTGGTGAAGTATTAGAGGTACGCTATGCAGGACCCGGTATCAGTAAGCGACTGATCCCCGCGTCGGTATTAGGTACTCCGACCGCCAGTGCCACTACGCAGGCTTTGCCCGCATTGCCATTAGCTCCTTCCGGTCTTGCCGGAACTGTTTTGGGCGCGGACAGGATAAGTTTGACATGGACCAATAATTCAAGTCCTGCAAATGTTGTAAAATATGAGGTTTGGCATTCTCCCAACAATGCTTCAAACTATGAACTCGCGGGAGAAGTGTCGGGCAGCGGAACAACATTCCTTGACAGCAATCTTGTTGCTTCCACTACCTATTATTTTAAGGTGAGGGCAATAAATGAAGCTGGCAACTCTGGTTATTCAAACGAGATCAACCTGGTGACTTCAGCCCAGCCGGTTACAGTAGTGACGTTGACACCAATTGCCAACCAGACCATAACCAATGATGCTTTCAGTTCCATTAATGTCTCTGCTACTACAAACTTAGGTTCAAGTATTACCTACTCAACAACAGGATTACCAGCGTTTGCCGGTATTACAGAGAATGGAAATGGAAATGCTACTATAACCTTGGCCCCCAAACCTGCTGATATAGGTATCTATCCTGTGACAGTAACGGCTACCGATAATTTTGGAGGTACTGCCAGCAGAACGTTTACCATTACTGTGAACGGACAGAACCAGCAAACCATTAACCTTAATTTCAATGGTACACTTCCTGCCCCGGCGCCATGGAATAATACCAATAAAAATCCTACTGCAAACTCTGTAACAAGCAACCTGGTGACCACTACGGGTGTAACTACATCGGTTAGTGTTACATTGTTGAATGCAATGACCGGGCAGTTGGCAAATGGCTTAACTACAGGAAACAACAGCGGTATTTACCCTGACAATGTTTTGAGGTCTGTTTATTATGCAAGCCCCAATACTACTTATCAGTTAAGGGTTTCCGGATTGTCAACATCCAAGAAATACAGCTTTATTATTTATGCGGGCTTCCCATGGAGTGCCGCTGAGCAGGCAGCTCAGGGAACGCTCAAGGGCGACTATACTATTGCGGGGCAGACCAAATCCCTGGATGCGGCTAATAATTTCACCAATACTATCCAGTTCAGCGGTATCTCGCCGGATGCCAGCGGAAATGTAGTGATGACCTTTAAGAAGTCAAGTGGCTCTGCTTTTGTGCTGCTGGGTGTTCTGCAGATCCTGTCATATGACTTTGCCCCGTCATTTACACCTCCAAGTAACCTGACTGCATCGGGAATATCGGCTTCCTCCGTTCGCTTAAACTGGCAGCCAAGTCCGGATATTACTACGGGATACCAGGTGTGGCGGAGTACTTCGTCTAACGGTACATATACACTAAGGGGTACTGTAGGGGCAAATGTTAATACCTATACTGACAATGGATTATCTCAGAACCAGACTTATTTTTATAAAGTAAGGGCTGTTAACGGAGGCAATTATTCTGACTATTCGAATGTAGCGGGTGGATCGACGGTGTCATTTGTGGTGAAACTGAACCTGAATTCTGAGGCTGTTTTATCTGCGCCTTCTCCATGGAATAACCTGAATATTATTTTGTATGAAGGGTTCAACCTGCAGAATATGATAAATATGGAGGGACAACCAACAGGTATCGGATTTGGCGTAGATAAAAACTTTACAAGTTTCCATGATGGCGTTGGTATCACCACGGGTAACAACTCGGGGGTAGTGCCGGACAATGTAATGAGAACGCTGTATTATTGCAGCTTTGGAGATACTGCTCGAGTATTGGTAACCGGGTTGAGTCGCGCAAATGTATATAATTTTGAATTCTATGCCGGAAGTACCTTCAACTATCCTGATTTAAGTATCTGGAAAGTAGGAAATGAGACAGTTACTTTAACCGGGTTGAATAATACGACGAATACAGTCACAATCACCGGTATCAGACCAGACTCTTTAGGCAATGTAGAGATCACGTTTACGTCCGGAATCAATTACTCTTTCTTCAATGCATTGATTATTCATGGAATGACCGCGCCCGAATTGATGGATTCGGATTCCCCGGGCACTCCGCCATCCGGAAGAAGAGCTGCCGACGAGCCGGCCTTAGCAGCAGTGAGTATTCAAACTGCAGAAAATGAACTGCAGTTAGGTGCTTATCCCAATCCATTCATAGACAGGGTGTTGATCACTGCGAATATCAAAAAACATACGCCAAACCTGTCAGTCATTATTTCTGATATTACAGGAAAGGTTATTTTAACCAGGCAGTATGGAAATGTACCTAAAGGTAATTGGCAGCAGGTAATCAACCTCGACAAAACCTTGCCTCCCGGAATGTATATCGTGCGGGTGGTAGGTGAGCAAAACGACAAGCCAGAGGTTATTAAATTGCTAAAGGCGAGAAACTAAAAATGTATATTCAGTAAATAAATTGAGAACCGGTAATTACCGGTTCTCAATTTATTTTGTACATATCGGTTCTCAACGTATTTTATCGTAATTTGTGTATCGAAAATTCGATGGGAATATGGATCTTATGTATATTATAAGGGCTATCCTGCGCAGGAAGTGGATCATTATAATCAGCACTTCAATTGCACTGATAACCGCTTACTTGCTGACAAGAAACCTAAAGAAAGAATACCTTTCTATCGCTCAATTGGCAACCGATTTTACGGTAAGTGAATCTCCTGATCCCGCAAAGGGCGTAAACTTTTTTCAGAGTGAACTGAGATTTAACAATGCAATAGAGAATATTTCATCTCCGAAAGTACTTGGTTTGGTTTCATACAGATTGTTATTACATGATCTTCAATCAGAACCATTTACGGTTTTGCCACCAGAGCATGCTGCGAAATTGAGGTTTAATAAAGAAAGCGTAGTAACATTGCTTACTTCGCGTATAGATTCGTTGGAACTATTACAGAGCGCCGTCCCAGAGCAGAAATTGGTGTTGGATATTTTGGGGGCGTATAAATACAATACCGAATCAATAAAGAGAAACCTGAAAGTAGAGCGATTTCAGAAATCCGATTACATCAATATAGAATACAGATCAGAAAACCCCTATTTGTCTGCTTTTATAGTCAATAGTGTTTGCGAGCAGTTCAAAAGGTTTTATGGAATCAACGAAACGCAACGGAGCACAATGTCTATTATAACTTTAGATTCTCTTGTAAGACAAAGACGGGAGGCATTGGACCAAAAGCATGCTGCGAAAGAGCAGTTTATGATTTCGTCGGGTCTTATAGACCCCGGTCTGGAAGGTTCATCCAAGTTGAGTCAGATCAGCAATTACGAAAGTCTGCTGATAGAAGAGAAAAGTACCTTGCGTAACCAGTCATTTCGCGTAAAAGAATTAGATGACCTGATAAAGGCGGCGCAAAGAAGGGGCGTTTCATCTATTGCGGCTCCCCGGGAATTATCGGAAAGCAATGATGTTGCGGCTAACAGTGAATACCTGAGGTTACGGAAACAGCATAGTGAACTCTATGCTGATTATATAAGAACGGGTGGTAACGATCCTGAAATGAAGAAACGGCTGGATGATCTTTCAAAGGATATGACACGGATAATTCTGGTAGAACGAAACACAAATGCCAACGGCGTTGCTAGTGAAGAGGTTACCGTGGAACAACTGGTCCAAAAAAAGATTGATGCGCAGGCTCAGCAGGAAGCTGCTGTTCACAAGATCAGGGATATTGAATCGAAGCTTTCCCAATTGCGGAGCAGCCTGAGTGGCGTAGCGGCTTCTACCGCAGCAACCCAGCAGTTTGACAAGGAAATTGAAATTGCTTCCAATGAATATACTACAGTAAAGGACCAATTGAATGCTGTCCTGAATTTCAGCGAAACAAAAACAGATAATTTTAAACAAACAATAATCGGACAACCGGCATCCCAGCCATTACCGTCAAAGAGGTTGATGTTGATAGCTTTTTCAGGATTCAGTGCCTTTTTTCTGGCATGTGTTGTTATAGTGTTGCTGGAAATGTTTGATAATTCAATAAAAACACCATCACAGTTCTTAAGGCTTACCAATTTGCCTCTTCTTGGAACTGTGCCAAAAACCAAACTTGAAGGAAAAAATGTATTGGATAAAATTGCTCTTTTTGACGAGAAGGAAACAAGCAGGAATAACCCTTTTCTGGAGTTTCTGAGAAAATTGCGATACGAATTGGAAAACAGCTCCAAGTCGATATTTTTAATCACAAGTACAGAGCCTCAGCAAGGTAAGACAATGCTGGTGCAGGCTTTATCTTATATTCTTTCGCTTGGTAAAAAAAAGGTACTGATAATTGACACCAACTTTTGTAATAACGATATTACTGTTGGCACCAACGCTTCTCCTGTACTGGAGAATTTCGAACTGAACGGAAAGCCATTTGACAAAGCATCGATTAATTCTTTTGTCACCAAGTCTTCCGTTGAGGGTATTGATGTCATCGGTTGTAAAGGGGGCGATTATACGCCATCGGAAATACTTCCCAAAAACCATTTACTAAAGTATCTGGGTCAGCTTAAATCGGAATATGACTTTATTCTTTTAGAAGGTGCTCCTCTGAATGAATATACCGACACGAAGGAATTGCTTCCTTTTGTAGATGGCATGATAGCCGTTTTTTCTGCGGAAGCCGATTTTACAACTGCTGACAAAGAGTCTATTAAATTTTTAGAAAGTAAAAAAGAAAAATTTATAGGAGCAATTTTAAATAAAATTGAAGAACAGAATCTTGAGCTTTAATTTAGATGAGCCTGCTAAAAAAATATTCTTATTGGATTGATTCCGGAAAATATACCTCCATTCAAAAATTTTCTACGCTGGCAATGGGGGTTGTTTCTTTTATGCTTCTTACAAGAATATTGGGAGTAGCGGGTTTTGGCTCATGGGGCTTATTTCTTGCCATTGCTTCAGTTGCTGAAACGGCCAGAATGGCACTGGTTAAAAATGCATTTATCAGGTTTATCCACCAAACTGACCAGTCGGAGCATAGCCATATTCAATCAGCCGCATTCATCCTTACAATGGGGGTAAGCCTGCTTCTTTGTGTTCTTTTTTTCTTTATATCGGATACTGTCGCTTATTATCTAAATGCACCCGATCTTGCTGCCATGCTTAAATGGTATGCATTAACAATATTTGTCAGTGGTGTGTTTACACATTTAGAAATCATGATGAGTGCTAACATGAACTTTAAAGGCATTTGTTGGACTTATGTGGTCAGACAGGGTATATTATTGATGATGATATTGTTGTGTTTTATCCTGAATAGACCTGTTTCGCCCGTTGTTTTAGCTGTATTTTATTTTGTGTCAATATTGATTTCACTATTTCCAGCTTTGTACTTTTCTTACAGGTATATCCAAATGAACTATCGCGGTACTTACAGGAACTGGGTATTATCGCTGTGGAAATATGGAAGGTTTGTATTTGGTAATAATCTTAGCTCACTGTTATTCAGAAGCACGGATACTTTTATGGCTTCCCGTTTTTTCGGTATAGGTATATCGGCATATTATAATGCCAGTTTACGGATCAGTAACCTGGTTGACATGCCTTCCCAGGTAATGGGAGATATTTTGTTTCCTAAAGCTGCCAGGCTTAATAGAACAGACAGCAATGAGGTAAAAAACATGTACGAAAAAGCTGTGGGAGCCAGTTTGGTTTTCTCCATACCGGCATTATTGTTCCTTCTCCTGATACCAGAAACTATTTTGCGCGTGCTGGCGGGAAAGGAGTTTGTAGTTGCGGCTACAGTCTTGCGTATAACCGCTTTTTTCGGGTTTATATTACCCTTCTTAAAACAATTCGGTACAATAATGGATGCCACAGGAAGCCCTGCAACCAATTTTAGAGTCATGTTTTTTGCTTTTTTTATTAATATAGGGTTTAATCTTGCAGGAATATATTTATTTGGAATGATTGGACCTGCATTGGGCACAGCTTTCACATATTTGCTAATCTTTGTGATAACACAGATTGTTTTGTCGAAAAGATTTAATATTTCGGTTGTTAATGTATTCAGATACACGTTTGGCTTTTATAAAATACTTTTGTTTAACAGGATACCCACCATGCACCGTAGCTAGATTATTTAAAAATGAAGCAGTTTGATGAAAAAGAATCGTTGCAGGACAATAAAAATGAATTGTTTCTTGAAGTAGTGATAACGTCGCTTATTGCTGCTGTGCTTGTAGGCTTAATTGTAAAAGTACTTTTCTTTTAAAGCATATGTCTTATAACCCAAGAACTTTTAAAGCTAATACCGGAGCAACAACTATGTTGTTGCTGGTGGTACTTGCTTTGCTGTCATTTGGAATGGCTTTCATTATAAGCCAATCCGGCCATGTGGTTGGAGCTCTTATACCTTTAGCGCTTTTAGGAATTACTATTGCAATCTTTTCTTTCGTTTTTCCTCTTTTCGGTATATATGCAGCAATAATAATAGCCTATTTTATCCACTTTTTTATGCGGCTTCTGCGGGTTGAGCTGCCGATTTTCAGTGGTATTGATATACTGATCTACATTACTTTTGTAGGCTTACTGGTTCGAAAGGTTATCAGAAGGGAGCCTTTCTGGAATAACCAGCGAAGTCCGATACTATTTATGCATTTTGTTCTCCTGGGTTACTTTTTATTGGAGGTGTTTAATCCGCATGCCGTGTCAATGGTGTTGTATTTTTCTATTTTGAGAAGACTCCTCACTCTTTATATTTTCCTCTATTGCCTGATTCAGTTGTTAAAGGATTATAAATCTATCAGGCAATTTTTTGTTGTTTGGATGGGACTGACGTTTATTACAGCGGCGTATGGTTGTTATCAGCAATGGGTTGGTCTGCCGGCCTTTGAGCTTGAATATATTACAGCTAACCCGTTGAGGATGGGGTTGAATTCGTTACCAAATGGAGGCTTCAGGAAGTCATCCTTCTTGTCGGGTTGTGCTGAGTTTGGGTTGTTAATGGCAGCCAGTTGTATCATGGCCCTGGTTTTTCTATTGAGACTTCGTACTACATTAGTTAAAAGATTGTTTTTTTATGTCGCAGTGATCATTATGGCTCTGGGAATGTCATATTCAGGCACAAGGACAGCTACATTCATGCTGACAGTAGAGGTGGTGCTTTATATCCTGATGACTATAAACCATAAAAAGACGTTAGTGTTTGCCACTTTCTTTTTGCTCCTGGTTGTCGCTATTTTAATAATTCCGAGTTATGGGAACGTGACACTAAATAGACTTAAATCAACATTTGAAATATCTTCAGATGAGTCCTTAAAGGTGAGAGACGTCAATAGAAAATATATTCAACCTTACATCTATTCGCATCCAATTGGGGGAGGCGTTGCTTCTACAGGAGTATTAAACGCTGAAGATAATGCAGGGCACGACCTTGCTGGATTTCCGGCAGATAGTGCATTGTTGGCAGTTGCATTGGAGTTTGGATGGATCGGGCTTTTGCTTCAATGTGCAACCTATTTTTTTATTTTACAGCAGGGTATAAAAGGATATTACCGAAGTAGAGACCCCGTAAACAAGATACTTTTCCTGGCCGCAACATTAGCGCTGTTTGGATATATTTTTGCTCAATATGCCCAGATTGCAATAGGTCCGATTCCAGGAGCTTTTCTGTACTACGGGCTCATAGCTATAATCATTAGATTACATGAACTGGATAAAAAAGGCAATACACACCCTGTTCAATAAAACTTTATGTTAGTATGAAAACATTATTTACGACAGTTGTTTTTAGTTTATTTACACTTTTAATGCAGGGGCAAACAAGGACAGAGTCCACGAATAACCGGTTTGTTCCTAAAGCAGATACGATAGCGGAAGCGTTAGTTGAAATGGCCCTTAAGAATGCCCCAAGCATTAAGTCAGCGAAAAATACGGCAGCTTCCAACAAGTATATTTACAGCAGGTCAAAAACTACCTGGTTGAACAATATTACTGCGGTTGGTAATCTCAATGAGTTTACAATCAATCCTAACCCGGAAAGAAACGTTTTTTTTCCAAGATATAACTTTGGTGTTCAGTTGCCGCTCGGAATATTTTTTAATAATCCAAAACAAACAAAAGTTGATTATTACCAATACAAAGCAACTGAAGAGCAGGTGAGTATGGAAGAGCGTGCCATTCGACAGCAGGTTCTTTCCCTGTACCAGGACTATATATTGGGTACGAAGTTAAAAAGTATTCAAATACAGATTGTAAACGACTACGGTATTCTGGCAACAAAGAATGAAGAACGTTTTGCAGCCGGCCAGCTTACTTTGGAAGCATATACCAACTCAAACATACAGTATTATAATGCGATGAGCCAACAGGCAACTATAGATCGGGATGTCGAAGTAACCAAAGCTAAACTGGAGGAACTGATAGGAATGAATCTTGAACAGGCAATTGATCAAATTGTTAATGGAACAGGAGGCAAGTGATTAAGATAATCAAGACTTTTAAATTTTACTGATTTAAATGATTAGGAATAGGGATATTCTTATTGTTGGCTTACAACCTTGGGATATTGAAATAGGGAGTAATTGTAAAAATATTGCAATAGAACTTTCCAGGCATAACAGGGTTTTGTATGTAAATGCACCTGTTGATAGCAACACTCTGGTTAAAGAAAAGACAAACCCCTGGCTTGGAAAGCGGCTTGAAATAATGAAAGGGGATACGCAATTATTTTCCGTTGCCAATAATTTATGGAATTATTATCCAAAAAATACGATATACTCAATCAACTGGATCCCCAATACGTCTCTCTTTAAGAGAATTAACCGACTCAATAACAAGAAATTTGCAGCTAATATTAAAGAGGCTCTTAAAATTCTCAATTTTAAGGATTTTATTCTTTTTAATGACAGCGATATGTTTAGAAGCTATTATCTTAAAGAATTGCTTAACCCTACTTTAAGTGTTTATTATAGCAGAGATAACCTCATGTCCGTAAGCTATTGGAGAAGACACGGAACAGTTTTAGAACCGGAATTGATGAACAAATCGGATTTGGTAACAGCAAACTCACCTTATTTGGCAAGGGTTGCAAAACAGTATAATGCCAATTCATTTTATGTTGGTCAGGGTTGTGACCTTAGTATTTTTGATCCGGGAAAGACTCATGTTTTACCCGATGATCTGAGGAAGATAAAAGGCCCGATTATTGGGTATATTGGTACAATTATTAGCTCAAGATTGGATATTAACCTGCTAATGGAGTTATGTAGAAAGAAAGAAGAGTGGAATTTTGTGTTTGTTGGTAATGCGGATGAACAATTTAAATTATCCGGGCTATTTGATTTAAAGAATGTTTATTATCTGGGCTTAAGGAAAGAATCCGAGCTTCCGTCCTATCTTGCAGGATTCAATATAGCTATGAATCCTCAGTTGATAAGTGAACTTACCATAGGAAATTATCCCAGGAAAATAGATGAATATTTGGCAATGGGCAAACCCGTGGTTGCAACTCAAACTGAAACAATGGAGTTTTTCCGGGAGGTTGTTTATCTTGGTAAGACTGCTGAAGACTATATAAAACTCATTACGAAGGCCCTGGACGAAAATAGCAGAGAACTGATTCGACGGCGGATTGAGTTTGCAGGCTCTCATACCTGGGAAAACAGCGTTATGCAAATAAGTAATGCTATTAGACAGGTAAGGCCGGAATTGTTCAGGAACGAAACATAGCAACACTGCTTCCGTGGTAACCCTGGTACTTATTTGTTGTATCTTTCAATAATGCTTAAAATAAACGGGTCTGACGAAGTTGCAGTATCCGATTGTGGTTTGCCAAAGAAATAGGTTTCATATTCATTCCGATAGACACCGTTTGCATGTTTCTTTGCCATTACTTTTTTGTTAAATGAAGTATAGGTCATATAGCCGATGGAAGCTATTCCCATTACCGTATATCCCAACAAGTATATCCCCAGTAGAGTTTTTAAAGCAAACGAGTTGATTTTTGTGTTGATAGTAATGATATAAATTACCAGAGGCAATACAGGTACCCAAAAACGCGGATCGTAAAAGGGCCAGTTGAACATAAGAGCGGTGTAGAATAGCAGATAGGCTTTTATGACAAATGGGATCTTGAGTCTTTGAAAGAAAAGCGCGTAAAAAATAATGCAAAGAAATATAATCCCACAGATAAGGAATATTACTTCTGTGACATGAGCTGGCAAGAAAGGTACTTTAACAATGGAAAAATTGAAGCCAATTTCTGCCCATTCGATAAAATGCCCTGCTATTGTTTTTTTCATTGTCACGCCCTCGTCAAACTGGCTTGACATTACACCAGTATAATGATCAAGCCCCAATTGTTTGGAAAAAAGAAGTACTCCGGCGATGGTTGCTATAATAAGGATAACAAGAACTTTATTTTTTATTATCAGAGATTTTAGCGCGGCTCTGTATTCCCAGATGAGCGCAGCTACAAGTGCAACGGCGAGGGAAACCCCTACAGATCGTGTCATAAAAGCACCACCTCCCATTGCAAAAGCGCCCAGTAGGTACCTGATTCTCTTCTGCCGGGCAAAAAGTGTGAAAAGGTACAAACTTCCCATGGAAAAGAAAATGTATTGCATTTCCGACAGCGGATGCATAACAAACTTTATAGTGGTCCAGTTAAGCAAAAGCACAACAATGCACAGGATGAAGTTTCCAGAGGATTCAAAAATTTTGTTTACAAAATATAAACCGATAGCCAGATAGATGCAGTTGATCAGCACAATCGTAAACGAGCTAAGAATATGAAGTTTGGATAGGAGCAGCAGTAATGCTGTATAGCCGTAGGGCAAATAATCTTTTGCGGCTTCCGAATCTCCCGGGCACCCATATTCAATACAATCCTTGATCCCAAAATACCGGATAGTATCCACATGCAGACGGATGGGAGTAAAGCAGTTGACGAAATAGAAGCATACCAGTGTGCCAATGACGGCTTTAAGCAGCAGTTCTTTTCGGTTTCTGAGCATAATTTCGTTTGTCATGATCGCATCATATTTTTTGTGCAATGGCTATTACAGAAAGCCCGCTAACTTTATTAAAAATGATATCAGCCAGTTTAAACAGCGGTATCAGCCGGTCATAAATTCTCATTTGGCTGCCGGTGACCATTTTCTTCCTGAGAATACTTCCCGATAACCACCAGGCTGGTATCCCGGCCGTATTAAAATAAGATGTATGAATAACGGTCAATCCACAGGATCCCAGCAAGCTGCTGATGCTCTTTTGGTCATATCTTTTGAAATGTCCCAGCTCTTTATCGATAGAGTTATACAGGAACTGATGTGCCGGCACAAGTATGATCAAAGTGCCATTTTCATTTAAAAACTTTTTGCAGTTGTTGATTGCCTGCTTGTCGTCTTTTATGTGTTCCACTACATTTAATACCAATACTGTATCAAACTTCTTTTTAAGTTCCGGGAAATGATTTAACAGGCTGGTGTCTTCCAGGTTTAACTGATATATATTCTCCAGGTTGCTGTTCCCGGAAAATTTAGATTGAAGTATCTTACAGTATTCATATTTCACGTCGCTCAGGTTCACGTGAACATATTGCTCCAGTAACAGAGAGGAAATATTTCCTATTCCGCTTCCAATTTCCAGGATATGTCCATGAAAGTAAGGTGCCAGTTTGTTAAACATCCATTTATTAAAATGGATGGCTTTGGAGAAAACTTCCAGCGTTTTCTTCCCGGTGGGATCTGAAAATGGCGACTCCCCGGTCATTTTCGTGAAAATAGATTGTATTTAAAGATGCAATAAATGGCTCGGAATCCGTCTTTCCAATTAATTTTTTTCCCTTCTGCATAGGTGCGCCCATAATAGGAAATGCCGACTTCGTAAATTCGTATCTCGGGTACACGAGCAATTTTAGCGGTTACTTCAGGTTCGAAGCCAAACCGTTTTTCCCTGAGCCTTATCTTTTGGAGAGTGCTTGTATGAAATACCTTATAACATGTTTCCATATCTGTCAGGTTCAAATTGGTAAACATATTGGACAGAAAAGTTAATACCAACTGGTTGCCGATACTGTGCCAGAAAAACATTACCCTGCGGGGGCGCCCGCCTATAAAGCGAGATCCGTATACGACATCTGCGAACCCATCAATAATTGGCTTTAGCAACAGGTTATATTCTTCCGGGTCATATTCCAGGTCGGCATCCTGTACAATAAGGTATTCACCCGTCGCTTTGGAAATAGCAGTATGAATGGCAGCTCCTTTACCCTGGTTCACTTCGTGCCTGAAATATTGTATATTCAGCCCAGGGTTGGCCTCCATATATTCTTTTAAAACCGACTCTGTATTATCTGTTGAACAGTCATTAACAAGAATCAATTCTTTTTCGATGGAATTAATGAGTTGCACGTTTTTGACCTTGTTCAGAATCAAATGAATAGTCCGTGCTTCATTATACACGGGTATAAGTATCGAAAGCTTCCTGAAGTTTATCATTACCAGGTGAAATTTTAAAGAGAGTTTCTAGTAATAAAGGATATAAAAGCAGCAAACAGTGCAATTACTGCGTTGGATATACTTGCAAGTATACGATGCTGTATTGCAGGTAATTAAGCTACTAAGATAGGATATCAACCGCTATTTTGCAAGGGAGTTGAAGTTTATTTTTTTGCCATAGGAGAATTAGTTTTATTTTCTTTAAGGAGTTCATCAATAAATACAATCTTGGTATGCCGGGTTTTGAGAAATGCCTTCCTGGCTTTCTTTATTCGCAGGAATGCCATCGTCTGCCGAAATACAAATAACGGAAGGGAAAACATTGTCCTGAGAAATCTTATATCTTTTCCTTTTAAGACTACTATGATAGCAAAAGACACCAGGAAAGACAGCAATATCAATACCCAGGCATAAAAAAAGGTCTGGTTAGTAAAGTAGTTGATGATACAGGCAATAATGGCGCCTGCCAGTACAATAAACAATGGTGGTCTGAGCAATATCAGGCTAAAATAAATGAGGTTGAAATTTAGTTTTCCAAGCCCATTCAAAAATATCCTGAAGCTGTCATTAAAGTATTTAAAATAAGTATTGATCCACCTTGTACGTTGATTCTGGAGAGACTTACCGCTGGAAATTTTTTCATCGAAAAGAATTGCTTCGGGAGCAAAGGCAATTGTTTTTACATTTTGCACAAGATGATCCTGCAGCCTTTTGTCAAAACCACCGAGATAATCTTTATACTTTACACCGGTATAAAGGTCGTAATCAACAGCAACGCCGGACCCCCAGATTGCAGAAGATAAACCAAGGCGCATTCTCATTTCCCGGTCCAAAAAGAAATTGAACATATCACCAATCGCGTCCATTCTTGCATATTGCGTATCGGTATTTTTGGGTTTGAAGTCTGCCTGGACCACTTTGTATCCTTTCCGGAAGTAGTCATTCATTACTTCAAGAAAAGACGGATGGATTAAATTATCAGAATCAAAAATAATAACGGCATCATGCTTACGCTCAAAATGAGACAAAGCATGTTGTATAGATTTGACTTTTGCATGAAATGGTGGAGAAGGAGATAATATTTTGATATTGGTTTGATCGAAATTCAACATGTTTGTGTCACAGTCGTCCGCTACTATGTAAATATAGAAATTTTTGTACGTCTGCTTGAGTATTGAGTCAACCAGGGGAATGATAAATTCTGTTTCCTGATGAGCAGTAATAATAAGTCCGAATTCAAAGTTTTTATCGGTGAGATAAGTTTTTTTTTCCTGCGGGGCTTTGATCCTGAAAATAGAAATAAAAGCATATAGCAGGATCGCAATGAGAGGGATCAGCAGAAAGAATGCGATAGAGATCTGGATGAATAGGAATATATAGTATAGAAGATGTATTATGATATCCATAGCTAAAGCTGTTGTTGATTTGACTCAAATATACGTTTGTTCATTTTGAAAGGCTCTGCGCCTTTCTGGTTGCCTTTTCCCATAATACACTTTGATTTCCTTTTATAAAACGGACTAATCCGAGATACAGGGTATAATTCTGGAACAAAAAATAATAGGGTATATACAATAGTTTTATTTTTATTTTTATTTCAGCCAACAACCAACCTGTAATTGCTGCCGCATAAAAAATTATCTGCAGGGTCAATAAGGCGATTGTTACCGGCGTAGGCTGGTAGATTACAATGATGATATTTGTGATCAATAAAATGGGTAAAAGAAAGGGGCAAACAGCCCAGCGAAGAACCCTGTGAGATATATACTGAAAAGATAAAGTGGGGTACCTGAATATATTCAACAGGTCTTTCAGGATCACTATAGATTGAAATCCGCCTGCGCTGATCCTGACCTTTCTTTTTTTCTCGTCTTCAATTGAACCTGATGGCGGTTCCATGGCATAAGCCCCGGGCTCATAAGCTACGCGATATCCCTTTTGACATACTTTAAGAGAAATAATAAAATCGTCCAGTAATATATGGTCACTAACGTATTCATAAAGCTGAGTGCGAATGGAGAATAACTCACCGGCCGCGCCTACAACGGTATAAAACTCCGAATCGAGTTTTTTCAGGAAGGACTCATATTTCCAATATATACCTTCTCCTGCGCCTGCTGCCTTTTCCAGGTTGGAGGTCATGATTTTTTTTTCTCCGGCTACTCCTCCTGTGTTGGGATCAGAATAATGCCTGGCGATTTTTTTTAAGCTGTCTTTGTTCATGAGTGTATTAGCATCGGAAAAAACAACTATTGGAGTGCTGATATGTGTCATAGCGCGATGTATTGCCGCGACTTTACCTTTACGGTCGGGTTGATGCAGTACCCTGATTTTGCTATGCTGGCTGGCGATTTCATTTGTTCCGTCTGTCGAACCATCTGTGATAAAAAGGATATCAAGCTTCTCCGGGGGATAGTCCAGATAAATGGAGTTCTCTATCTTTTCCCTAATGACTTCTTTTTCATTAAATGCGGCTACTACTAATGTCAGATGCGGATAGTCAAACTGATCGGGTAAGGGGGGCTTCTGCTTAAGCATTTTTTTTATTCTTACCAGTATCCATATTAGCATGCCATAGCCGATGTAGCTATACCATACGATAAATAATCCGGTAAAAAATAAAGATTGCAATAAAAACATATTACCTGTTCCAATTATCAATTGGATGATTCGTTATTAATCTAAGTGAGGATATGGGGAGGCAATGAACATACATTCTTGAACATGCCATCTCAAAGCAAAGTATGTTAAGATTGGTCGGTTGAAAATGCGCCTCGTAAAAGTACTTGTTTTTTTTATTCTATACAACGATTTGACATTAATTAAGCAAATTATATAACAATAATTAGCATTTTTAAATATTTCAACAATAAATTATGATATTGGCATTATGGTATAATTCTTGTTAAAAAACCGGTGTTTGTTAAAGTTTCTTGTTGGGTTCTATTATGATTAGACAAGAACAACTGTAAGAGATCCAGTATTATAAGATTATGAAAAATTCTAATTCCAAATCCGTAAATCCTAATTTCCATGAAGACTAAATTAAATGCGGCATTGCGCATAAGGCATTTTGTATGTGTCGTCATTTTTTTCATCAGTTTATTAAGCAGCCCGTTTTCATCTGTGGGGCAAAGTGAGACCCATGACTTTGTTACATACGATACAATAGTCAATGTACCGGGTCAAACCTGGCGAATGAGGATATCCCGCCCGGTTAATATGTTTACTCCCAACCATCCGGATACAGCATCGCGCCCGGCCCTGATCACAATGCCCGGTGTTGGAGAAGTAGGTACCAACTATGCCAATCTTCGCAAGTATGGACCTCATTACTGGTTGGATAATGGCTGGGATGGGAGTATTACAACTGGTAACGGTAAACACTACCCTATATTGGTTACTGTTATTGCCCAAACAGCCAACCCCCGGGTAAATTCTGCAATTGAAATCCTTCAGCATATTCTAAAAACATATAGAATCAAACGGAACAGCGTACACCTTGGTGGAATATCCATGGGGGCCTTTACCTGGGCAGGATTGCTGAATGGACAAAGTTCGGCAGGTGATGAAACGGGGATGAAGCTCGTTACTTCTTTGGTTTTATTGCAGGGTGGTGGACAAGGGGCAACTTCCGGAATTATGGGGAGTGCGGTGCCTTTTGATGCCACTGGCTACAACGCGTTCGGAAGATGGGCAAGTAAATATGGTGGAAAGTTCTTTGGAATAGAGGGTACTGCTGATACACGAAATATTTGGATGATACGCGACAATATGGAAGCGAACAGACCTGGTAGCGCATATTTTTCATTTGCTAATATTGGAGGTGGAGGACATTGTTGCTGGAATGATATGTATGATCCTAAACGAAAAAACTGGAAAAATCAGCAAAACGATTTGGGGACGAACATAGCCTGGAATACCAACTATAAGAATTCTATGGGAACTTATAAGAACGGATGGAGTGTGTTTGAATGGATGTTCCGGCAGGGTGATACCACACTGGTTGGGCAGGGAAAACCTATTGAAGTATCTTCACCTCCCCAGGTAAATGCAGGGCCTAACCAAACCATCACATTGCCAACTTCCAGTGTGAATCTTTCTGGAAAAGCTACCCCCGCCAGTGGTGCTTCGATCAATACTGTATCCTGGTCTCAGATTTCCGGTCCTTCTACCGCCAGTATCGGTACCGCCGGAAGTTTAAATACGACTATAAGTCCTTTGCAAAAAGGAAGTTATGTTTTTCGCCTTACTGCAACAGATAATAAAGGGATGTCGGGGTCAGCTACTGTTACTATTACTGTTAACGAAGCGGCTAATAATGCTCCGGTAGCGAATGCTGGACCTGATCAAACAATAACGCTGCCTACCAATACCGCGATGCTAAACGGTAGTGGTACAGATTCAGATGGCACAATATCCGCTTACAATTGGACCAAAGTTTCCGGCCCTGCGGCAGTAATAGCGACTCCAAATACTGCCAAGACTAATGTAACGGGCTTATTGGCCGGCACCTACGTTTTTCAGTTGACAGTAACCGATAACAAAGGTGCTGCGGGCACTGCTACAACAACAATTAAAGTGAATGCTGCTGTGGTTCAGGCACCTCCTGCGCCGGCACCTCTGCCACCTGTATCAGGCGCACAGATTCAGGTCGGACCTGGTGAATATCAAACATTTTTCATTGATAAAAGCGGAACACTTTGGGGAGTAGGCTCAATACGCAATATGGGTGTTGGAGGCGGTGGCGTAACTGGTGTTCCACAAAAAGTTTCGGTATCTCCCACCAATACTAAATTTAAATCTGCGGCAGGCGGATTGCACGGTGGGGGTGGTGTGGATGTAAACGGGAATGTATGGATAGTGGGAGATGCGGGGCATGGGCAGTATGGAAACGGCAGTTATGTTCAAAATACCATAGCCAATAAAATACTTACAGATACCACCGGCGCGCCTTTTACAAATGTTGATACGCTGTGTGCATTCTTTTATAAAGATGGCAGTAATGGTTATAATGGCTTTTATGCGGTGAAGTCAGATGGAACACTCTGGGTTTGGGGAAGGCCCTGGAAGGGGTTGAGCGGGAATGGTGTTGATTTAACGAATAAAGCTGATGTGACACGTCCGATGAAAATAACAATTCCGGGTAACCGGAAGGTTAAGCAGATAGCTGTAGGACAAACACCCGTTGTGTTGTGTACGGACGGTACGGTCTGGACCTGGGGAATCAATAATGTGGCTAATCTTGGTTATCCTGCAACCGCGACCCAAATGCTTTCTCCCAACCAAATACCTTCGCTTACTGATATTGTTTATGTTTCCGGAACCTGGGCCTTTTGGTATGCGCTCAAGAAGGACGGTACTTTATACGGTTGGGGTAGCCAGGGAAATATGATGGGAGATCCGACATATCCTACAGGGTCAGGCGTAGCTTATGCAACACCAACCGTTCTATCAAATATTACAAAACATTTACCGGCTCCAATAGCCAAAATTCAAACCAATTTTAACAGCACAATGGTGCTCCTTACAAATGGTTTGTTGTATGGTTGGGGAGATAACGCAGAGTGTAATATTGGAAATGGCTTTTTATATGAGCATCCTAACCCTTATGCGTGGGACTTCCAGGTGGGCAGGGCCCTTGTGAAAGTACCATATAATGTTGGCTCCGGGAAGAAATGGAAAGATGTGTGGGGACCGACCAACTACGGGTTTTACTGGTATGCGCTGGATGCAGAGGACAATTTGTATTGCTGGGGTCGAAACAAGGCGAGTGTACTGGCAGTTCAAATAAGAGGTGGAAGCGCAACTATTGCCGCCAGCTACCAGGATTCCTGGAACAGGAAATGGCCGACGTTGGTTAATCCTTTTAATCAAACTACATCTTATCCTTCCACTTCGCCTTATTGTATTGCTAATCCTTCAGGTTCTCCCTGTGACTCCTATGCTATTCCGGCTAATACCAAGCCGAAAGCTAATGCAGGCAGCAATCAGGATATACCCGGGACCAGCACAATCCTGGATGCCAGTGCCAGTACTGATAATGTATTTATCGCCTACTACGAGTGGAAACAGGTATCTGGCCCCAATACGGCTGCGATGGAGACTCCTGGTAATCCCAAAACAATTATTAAAAACCTGGTAAAGGGCTCTTACGTATTTAGGGTAGTGGTAACAGACAATGGCTGGTTATCCGATAGCGCTACCGTAACGATAAATGTAGGAGGAGCAGTTGCCAACCAACCTCCTACCGCCAACGCTGGGACTAATCAGACTATAACCTTACCTACCAACAGTGTAACCCTTACCGGTAGCGGTACGGACACGGATGGTACGATCTCGTCCTATACGTGGACCAAAGTATCCGGTCCTGCGGCGACAATAGCTACACCCTCTGCGGCCAAGACCAATGTAACTGGTCTGGTAGCAGGTACTTATGTGTTCCGCCTGACGGTAACGGATAACAGCGGGGCTACAGGTACAGCAAACGTTACTATTACCGTGAACGCTGCGCCTAATCAAGCACCTGCAGCGAATGCCGGTCCAAATCAGACTATAACCTTACCTACCAACAGTGTAACCCTTACCGGTAGCGGTACGGACACGGATGGTACGATCTCGTCCTATACGTGGACCAAAGTATCCGGTCCTGCGGCGACAATAGCTACACCCTCTGCGGCCAAGACCAATGTAACTGGTCTGGTAGCAGGTACTTATGTGTTCCGCCTGACGGTAACGGATAACAGCGGGGCTACAGGTACAGCAAACGTTACTATTACCGTGAACGCTGCGCCTAATCAAGCACCTGCAGCGAATGCCGGTCCAAATCAGACTATAACCTTACCTACCAACAGTGTAACCCTTACCGGTAGCGGTACGGACACGGATGGTACGATCTCGTCCTATACGTGGACCAAAGTATCCGGTCCTGCGGCGACAATAGCTACACCCTCTGCGGCCAAGACCAATGTAACTGGTCTGGTAGCAGGTACTTATGTGTTCCGCCTGACGGTAACGGATAACAGCGGGGCTACAGGTACAGCAAACGTTACTATTACCGTGAACGCTGCGCCTAATCAAGCACCTGCAGCGAATGCCGGTCCAAATCAGACTATAACCTTACCTACCAACAGTGTAACCCTTACCGGTAGCGGTACGGACACGGATGGTACGATCTCGTCCTATACGTGGACCAAAGTATCCGGTCCTGCGGCGACAATAGCTACACCCTCTGCGGCCAAGACCAATGTAACTGGTCTGGTAGCAGGTACTTATGTGTTCCGCCTGACGGTAACGGATAACAGCGGGGCTACAGGTACAGCAAACGTTACTATTACCGTGAACGCTGCGCCTAATCAAGCACCTGCAGCGAATGCCGGTCCAAATCAGACTATAACCTTACCTACCAACAGTGTAACCCTTACCGGTAGCGGTACGGACACGGATGGTACGATCTCGTCCTATACGTGGACCAAAGTATCCGGTCCTGCGGCGACAATAGCTACACCCTCTGCGGCCAAGACCAATGTAACTGGTCTGGTAGCAGGTACTTATGTGTTCCGCCTGACGGTAACGGATAACAGCGGGGCTACAGGTACAGCAAACGTTACTATTACCGTGAACGCTGCGCCTAATCAAGCACCTGCAGCGAATGCCGGTCCAAATCAGACTATAACCTTACCTACCAACAGTGTAACCCTTACCGGTAGCGGTACGGACACGGATGGTACGATCTCGTCCTATACGTGGACCAAAGTATCCGGTCCTGCGGCGACAATAGCTACACCCTCTGCGGCCAAGACCAATGTAACTGGTCTGGTAGCAGGTACTTATGTGTTCCGCCTGACGGTAACGGATAACAGCGGGGCTACAGGTACAGCAAACGTTACTATTACCGTGAACGCTGCGCCTAATCAAGCACCTGCAGCGAATGCCGGTCCAAATCAGACTATAACCTTACCTACCAACAGTGTAACCCTTACCGGTAGCGGTACGGACACGGATGGTACGATCTCGTCCTATACGTGGACCAAGGTATCCGGTCCTGCGGCGACAATAGCTACGCCTTCTGCCGCCAAGACCAATGTAACTGGTCTGGTAGCAGGTACTTATGTGTTCCGCCTGACGGTAACGGATAACAGCGGTGCTACAGGTACAGCTACTGTGACCATTACAGTAAGTGAAATGGTTGAGTCAGATAAAGCTATACAAAATACACCGGATTTGGATGTTAAAATTAACCCGAACCCGGTAAAAACGGACATGACAGTTCTGATAGACAGTAAGGCCATGGGCAGAACGACGATACAGGTATATGACATTAAAGGAATGCTCCTGCTCCAAACGGAGTTCGTGAAGGATATTCCGGGGAAAGTCACCCGCCTGGTTGACATGTCTAAGTATCCCGCTGGAATCTATGTCGTACAGGTAATTGTGGATTATAGCTATAGAAAATCTGTAACAATGATCAAGCAATAGAGAAAAGAGGATATACTATTGATACAGTGGCTGCTTCATTATCGAAGCAGCCACTACTTTTTTGATATTATTCCTCAGAATAACCTGCAAGAGCAGTTACTCCATTTTATGCTTGTAGAGACCCCGAAGAAGACTTGACTTATTAATGTCTATGGTTTCCTAGCTGTGATCATCATTTCTTTGATGCCAGCAAGGCGTGATACTGAATTAGTAGCAAGTTTGTATAGGTTAAAGTTGGTTTTTGCCAGCGGCAACAGGCGGTAGTATCCTGCTCCACGTATATATTTATTCTCCAGTATTTCAAAACCTACAGTTAGTAATAGATTGTTAATTGCCTGGAAATTCCAGGTATAGAGATGTTGATTGAGGTCAAACTCCGGTTTGCCCTTACCGTGACGCTCAAAAGGAATTACGAGAATCAATGTAGATCCCTTTTTCAGTTTCCGGTACATGTCTTCGATCATTGTTTTAGGATGCGGGTGATGTTCCAGCACATGCGCCGAAAAAACAATATCAAATCCTTCATCCGGAACCTCATCCAGGTTTGTCGTAGCGTTTATTCCTTTTTTCCTGCAAAACTCAATGCCGAATTCAGAAATATCGTATCCCATCGCATTGGGGAGGTAATAAATATTCTGACCCAGTCCGCAACCAAAGTCCAGTATTCTCTGGTTAATATCATAATCTTTAAAAAATTTGGTCAATGCAATTTTTGCCCTCGCATTGTAGTAATCTTCATTAAAGTGATTGCTGTGGCGGGTAGAATGATACCACGATTCGTAGTCTACCGTTTTTTTTGTTTCTGCGGTCATTGAATCATCCATGATCTTCATTTTTTAAAACAGTTATTTATCTTAATTTCCTGATTAAATTATTTTTGAAAGGGGCATCGTAACTAAATGTGACAAACAGGGATCAGGTTTGTTCTTTGGATGAAAACAATTTGATCACTGTTTTATCTCATGGAACATTGAATTAAACTCGTAGGTTGTTTAAAGCCCTGAAAATAACAAATTTGATGGAAATTCGCTAATTCCTCCGACCAAATATACAAAAAAGTATATTTGTTTGAGAGAACCGTACTAATGTAGTGTATAAATTACCGAATGATATTTTGAGTTGCGCGTAGATCATAAAAATACCAACGAAATAATGTGAACATGCAGACTAATTCTATCCCGATATTCAAAGAGTACTATAGGTCGCCATTGGGCATTATAGAGATTAAAGCTGATAGTGAATCTGTACTCTCCGTATTATTCGCCAATTCCTGGAAAGGGCCGGAGATTGATGAAGACCCGGCTCCGGCGGATACCGGAAATGAAATTACCGCTGATTGCCGGCAACAGCTCACAGAATATTTTGAAGGAAAGAGACAGGTATTTGAGATTGCTTTCAGACAGACAGGAACCTTGTTCCAGGATAAAGTCTGGAATGCTTTGCTGGATATTCCTTTTGGTACGACGATTTCCTACCTGGAGCTTTCCAGACGGATCGGGAATACAAAAGCGATAAGGGCTGTAGGAACCACCAACGGCAAAAACCAGCTTTGCATTATTGTTCCCTGTCACAGGGTAATTGGAGCCAACGGCAGTCTGGTTGGTTATGGCGGGGAACTATGGCGGAAAAAATGGTTGCTGGAGCACGAAGCCCGGTACGGAAGGGGTGTGCAGACACTTGGCGGCTGGTAAGGACTAAATATCTTCCAGCCCATATTGCTTCAGCACTTCAGCCGGAACACCTTCCCAGTGATTGGGCATATTGCCCACATAGCCAAGGTCTTTAAAACCCATTTCGGTGGTATAGAAACCGGTTGCTGTCAGATCCCGCATACGATTGAAAAATGCTACTCCCTGTTTCATTTCAGGTTTTGCCTGTTCGGGATAGGCGATATCATTTACCATCTCCAGTTGCTGTTCTTTTGCGGCATCCTTAAACGCCGCGTTGTAGCGGGTCATGCACTGGAAATCCAGCCAGCGGATGCCGCCCCTTATAGGAGTTTGGTGCGAAGGAATATCTTTTACAATAAACTCAATAAAGTCCGGAACGCCGGCATCAGTGGCACTACCGGAAACTTCATCCCTGGGGATTATAATGTCGGCCAGTACCGCGATGGTGGCCATTTCGTGTTCGGTAAAGAACTTTTCGGCATTCAGCTTCTTATTTCTTTCTATCTCAAATGGCTCCCTGCCGTCAATCAAACCACTTTCCGAAGGGGTATCAGTTGATGTCGCGGCAGTTGCTTTTTGATCACCATCCTTGCAGGCGTTCAGAAGAGCGGTGGCCGATACTGCTGTAATACCAATTGCTTTTAATGTTTGCCTTCTGTTCATAATAAGTTCCCTTATATTGAATTAAACATTTAATTTTTTGCGTTCTTCCAGGATGTATTCTGCCGTTCGCATAGACATTGCCAGGATGGTCCAGGTAGCGTTTTTATCACCCTGCTGTACAAACGGAGCGCCGTCTACCACAAAAAGATTCCTGCATTCATGCGCCTGGCACCAGCGGTTAAGTGCTGATTTTTTAGGATTATCGCCCATACGCACCGTACCTACTTCGTGGATGATGCGGCCCGGATCTTCCAGCCCATAGCTGTTTTCTGCCGTACGGGGTGAGGAGGTAACAATGGCGCCCATCGCATGCATCATTTCCTGGAAGGTGTCCTGCATATGTTTCGCCTGGTTTACTTCTTCGTTGGTCCATTTGTAATGGAAACGCAGGACCGGTATGCCGTATTTGTCAACAACGTTCGGGTCTATTTCGCAATAATTGTCTGCGCGGGCAATAGAGGTACCCCTACCGGCCATGCTTACATTGGTGCCGTAAAATCTGCGGTAGTCGTCCTTCAGCGAGGCGCCGAAGCCGCCGGCTTTTTTCATTTTGCCATCGGCGCCGGCAATCCTGCCATTGTAGTTTTGTATGCCGGATCCATATCCGTAACCGGGCATCCGCATACCCCCGCCATACTCAATATGGTATCCCCTGGGGAAATTCAGTTTTTTGTTATCCAGCCACCAGGGTGAATAGATGTGTATGCTGCCGGATCCGTCTTCGTTGTATCGTTTCCTGTTGGTAAGCTGGGGTAAAATGCCGCCGAGGCTGGAACCGGTAGAATCGTGCAGGTATTTTCCCACCACGTTGCTGCTGTTGGCCAATCCATTGGGATGTACCGAAGACTTTGAATTCAACAGGATACGCGCCGATTCGCAGGCGCTGGCCGCCAGGATTACTACTTTGGCATTTACCTGGTATTCTTTCAGGTCGTTCCGGTTAACATAGGAAACAGCCGTAGCGATCCCGTTTTTATCGGTAATCACTTCTCTTACCATGGCGTTGGAAACCACTTCCAGGTTACCGGTTTTCATGGCGGGTATCACCAGGCAGGAAGAAGCGGAAAAGTCGCCGTACACCTTGCAACTGCGGCCGCATTGTCCGCAGTAAAAGCAGGGCTGTCGGTCACGGTTACCCGGCAATAGCTCCGTAATAACAGATCCCCTTCCGGCTATGACGGGAACGCCTACACGTTTTGCGTGTTTTTTTATGAACAGTTCGTTCAGGCGGGGTTTAGGCGGCGGCATGAAAATGCCGTCCGGCTCATTTGGTAAACCCTCTACTGTTCCATAGAGTCCGATCAGCCTGTCGATTTTATCGTAAAATGGTTTGAGTTCTTCGTAAGTGAATGGCCAGGGTTCAGAAAGCCCGTCTGTGGGTTTGAAATCTTCAGGACCCATACGCAGCGAAATTCTGCCCCAGTGATTGGTCCTTCCGCCCAGCATGCGGGACCGGAACCAGTCGAAACTGGTACCTTCTGCGCGGGTATAGGGTTCTCCCTCTATTTCCCATCCTCCGTAGGCGGCGTCAAAGTCGCCGAAAGGGCGTACGGTTGACGCGCCGCGGCGGGGAGATTCCCAGGGCCATTTGAATTGATGAGAGTCTTTTGCAGGGTCGAAAAACGGGCCTGCTTCCAGCAGGAGTACTTTAATACCGGCATTCGCCAAAACATATGCTGCCATTCCGCCTCCTGCGCCTGAACCTACTACTACAACGTCATGTACGGCAGAGGTTTTTTTTATCTGGGGTTTCTCCATTAATAATCCTGTTTCAGGTGAAAACAATCCTTTTGTATATAAGCAATTAATGACTTTTTCATACTCAAAGACGTTTAAAATATTAGCAACAGAAAAAGGTCAATGAGCTTATAGTTTAGTTGAAAGGAAGACAGTGTTTGTTATCACTACTTTTGTTTTCTTTTCCCCGGTGGATTTATTAATATGGAAATGAAGGAATTTGGTCCCGCAATGGCGGGATCAAAATGCAGCAGAGAATCAAACCTGAATCCTGCAGCCTTACTACCCACTCATCTCCTCAAAACGCTTCTCCCGTCATGATATAGAAGCCGGGCCCTTCGCGGGTAAAACCTACATCAAAGCGCAGGTAGATGTCTTTTTTGGGAAAGAGCAGGTACCGTAGCCCGCCACCGGCGGCAAAACGGATGTCTTTCAGTGCAAATGAACCTATCCTGGGTGCCACCACTGCTGCAGAAGTAAACAGGGAGCCGCCCACCCGCGAACTGAAGGCAAAAGGGAGCAGGCGATATTCCGTTTGGGCAGCTATCATATGCTTGTCGCGGTACCTGCCCTGGTAGTATCCCCGCATCATCATGTCGCCTCCCATCATGGAGAGTTGGTTGAAGGGAATATCTCCCCGCAGGAAATTGCCGGTTACCTGCCATGCCCATACATCTCTTTTCCCCACAGGGTGATAAGACCTAACATCTGTGTAAATATTGTGAAAGCTGAAGTTGCTGCCCAGCGACCTACTGTATTTAAGAAAGGATAACTCCGCAAACAAACCCTTTCGAACATTCAGCACATTGTGCCGGTCATCGTACACCAATGCTACTCCCATCGCCCAGTTGGAAGTGCCGGTTGCTCCCTCTGGCAGGGGATAAGTGTGATTGTCCGGTTGTCTGAATGTTGGTTTCGCCAGCAACTGGTAGTCTATTTCCGGGCCTATAAAAAGGTTGGGTATCAGTTTGCGTAGGGCCCGTTGCCGCAGCAATATATAGTTGGCATCTACCACCGCGGGATCCTTACCATTGGCATGTGGGCCGATGCCGTAGTACAACAATGGAAAATGTTGCAGGCGGGTTCTGCCAAGGAAAAACCATTTATCCTTATCCAGGTAAATGGCATTGTCTGCCCAAAAACCATATTGTTTTTCCAAAGTGATAAAAGTAAAGGCGCTGATCTCACTCAACCTGTTGGTCGGATCATCCTTTGCACGGAACAGGTATAAAGATGAAAATCCGAATTCAAAACTCGTTTCCGGAGCATAGGCTATGGTGGGATAAATCCGGAAGCTTTTCTTTTCTACATCGCTGGTATCTATGACCATTTTATATAACAGCTTTTTCGCCCAGGAAGATTCTTTTGCTGGTGCAGGTACTTCTGTACTGTCCTGTGCGGTTACCTGACCAGTTGAAAGGAGAAAGAAAATTAACAGAATGCTGTTATATGACATATTCCGTTTACAATGATAACAAAAACATGCTAAAAACTGCGGACCAGGCAAATATTATAAAGCTTTTAGCAAATGGATCGCTTTTTTTAAACAGCGGGCAGGTGTGCTTTAATGATCGCCAGATCTTATAAAAAAACCCTGCAGGTAATGCAGGGTTTTAATTCGCTTAAGAAGCAGGTTAGTAATATCCTAGTTTCCTTCTTCTTTAGGTTGCTCTTCCGTCTTACGCGGTGCAATAGGTTTTCTCGTCCTTCTTGACCTCGCAGATTCGTCCTGTTTTTTTCTGATGCTACCTTCATGTTCATCATGCCATTTCTGGAATTTTTCCATGGCAGTAGCTTCATCAAACAAACCAAGGCTTACTCCCCTCAGCAGATGCTTGAGGTACAATACTCCTTTGTAAGATAAAATTCTGCGAACTGTGTCAGTTGGCTGAGCTCCTTTTTGCAACCAATCCAAAGCTTTTTGCCTGTCGAGTTGTACGGCAGCCGGTTGGCTTAAAGGATTGTAGGTACCGATTTTCTGGATGAATTTTCCATCCCTTGGCGCACGGGCATCGGCTACCACTATAAAGTAGAACGGTCTTTTTTTGCTCCCGTGACGTTGCAGTCTGATTTTAACAGCCATAAAAAATAAACATTTTAAATGGGTGATACATTAATATTTCTTTCTAAAAGGCTTGCGAAGATAAGCTTTGTAAATCACTTTTTAAAATAAAAAATCAAAAATCATCGTTTTCCGAAACCCATTCTTCCCATGGGCATTTTATTCATCATTTTCATCATCTGTTTCATCTGTTCAAACTGTTTCATAAATTGACTTACATCATTTAAATCTTTCCCTGCCCCCTTTGCGATCCTTATTTTCCTGCTGTTGTTGATCACATCAGGGTTTGCCCTTTCAAAAGGCGTCATAGAGTTGATAATCGCCTCTATTCCCTTAAAAGAATCATCATTTACATCCACGTCCTTGATGGCTTTTCCCATACCCGGTACCATTCCCAGCAGATCCTTCAGATTTCCCATTTTTTTTACCTGCTGTAGTTGATCCAGGAAATCCTGGAAGTCAAACTGGTTTTTCCGCATTTTCTTTTGCAGCCTGGCAGCCTGGGCCTCGTCAAACTGGGCCTGCGCCTTTTCCACCAGCGTGGTAATATCTCCCATCCCCAATATGCGCTGCGCCATCCTTTCCGGGTAAAACACATCCAGGGTATCCAGCTTTTCACCGCTGCTGATGAATTTGATGGGTTTCTGCACGGTGTATTTAATCGACAGGGCCGCCCCGCCACGGGTATCGCCGTCCAGTTTGGTCAGTACCACGCCGCTGAAATCCAGCCTGTCGTTGAACGCTTTGGCGGTGTTTACGGCATCCTGCCCCGTCATGGAATCCACTACAAAAAGGATTTCCTGCGGGGAGATCGCTTTTTTGATCTCCGCTACCTCGGTCATCATCACTTCGTCCACTGCCAGGCGCCCCGCCGTATCTATGATCACTACATTTTTATTCTTGCTACGGGCTTCCTTTATGGCATTTTGAGCGATTTCTACCGGGTTCTTATTTTCTGGCTCACTGTATACATCCACCCCGATCTGCCCCCCCAGTACGGTCAACTGGTCTATGGCAGCCGGACGGTATACATCCGCTGCAACCAGCAGGGGTGATTTCCCTTTTTTTGATTTAAGGTAATTAGCCAGCTTTCCGCTGAAAGTGGTTTTACCGCTACCCTGCAAGCCTGCTACCAGTATCACGGCAGGGTTCCCGGTGATATTAAACGTGCTCTCTGAGCCACCCATCAGTTCCGCCAGTTCATCCTTCACGATCTTTACCATTAATTGACCGGGGCTTATGGCGGTGAGCACTTTTTCTCCCAGGGCCTTGGTTTTAACTGTGTCGGTGAATTCCTTGGCTATTTTATAGTTAACATCGGCATCTACCAGCGCCCGGCGGATATCCTTCACCGTGTTGGCGATATTCAGCTCATTGATCCTGCCTTCCCCCTTTATTTGCTTAAACGCCGACTCCAGTTTCTCCGATAAAGATTCAAACATATATCACTTGTTTTTTAAAAACCCTGATTGTGTACCTCTTAAAATAAATGAAATAAAAATAGTGAACAATCATTTGTTCACTATACAACATTTGCAAAATTACGTAAAGATGTACTATGCCGCAAACCTTCTTATCATCCTTACCCCAGGTAGGTTTTCAGGTGTTTGCTTCGGGAGGTGGAACGCAATTTTGTAATGGCTTTATCCTTTATCTGCCTCACTCTTTCGCGGGTAAGATTAAAGCGTTCCCCGATATCTTCCAGGCTCATGGCGCTGTCCAGGCCGATCCCAAAGAAGAAACGGATTACGTCCTGCTGCCTGTTGGTAAGGGTATGTAATGAGCGTTCGATCTCCTGCTTTAAAGATTCGTGGTGGGTTACTTTCAGGTCCACACTATCTGCATTAGGGTTAGCCATCACGTCCACCAGGGTGCTGTCTTCCCCGTCGGATAACGGCGTGTCCATACTCACATGCCGTGCCGCCACACCCAGCGTAGCGGCTATTTCTTCCGAATCAACTTCCAGTATCTCCGCCAGTTCTTCGGGTGAGGGTTCCCGTTCATATTCCTGCTCCAACTGCTGGAAGGCCCGGTTTATTTTATTGGTTAGTCCTACTTTACTTAACGGGAGCCGCACGATGCGGGATTGCTCGGCCAAAGCCTGTAATACGCTTTGGCGGATCCACCAAACGGCATAGGAGATGAATTTGAACCCCCTTGTTTCGTCAAAACGTTGGGCTGCTTTAATAAGCCCTAAATTTCCTTCATTGATCAGGTCGGGCAGTGATAATCCCTGGTTTTGGTATTGTTTGGCAACCGAGACTACAAAACGTAAATTAGCTTTTGTTAACCGGTCGAGCGCTGCCTGGTCCCCTCTTTTGATCCGCTCAGCCAGCTTTACCTCCTCCTCGGGTCCGATGAGTTCTACGCGACCAATTTCCTGCAAATATTTCTCAAGGCTTTGAGATTCGCGATTGGTAATGGATTTCGTGATTTTGAGCTGACGCATACTCATAGAAGTTGAAATTTAGGCTTATAAAACGCTGGCAACCATCTTATATTGCACCTAGGCAATTTAAGCAATTGCTGTTGTATATAAAAAAATAATATTTTAAAGGCTTTCTACCAGTAATATCTGGTTACCACCCGTTTGTTACTGGTTTAAATAAAAATATTATTCAAAAAACTTTGAAGGTTCCAATATTTTTATATTATTGCACGCTATCTGATTAAAGAATACTGGTTTTTAGACAAAAACAATGAGTAAAAAGCAATTATATACTTTAGAATACCCGGTTAGATGCTCTCCCAGCATACTGTATGAGTTTTTATCGACACCTGCGGGCTTGCAGGAGTGGTTTGCTGACAGGGTGGATGAAAGAGACGATGTGTTTAGTTTTAGCTGGAATGATGCTACTGATAAAGCCGAGATACTGGAAGCGGAGGAAGATAAATTTGTACGCTTTCGCTGGTTGCATACTCCCAAAGATGAATACTTTGAGTTTGCTATAGAAAAATCCGAGGTAACGAATCAAACGATCCTGGTGATAAAGGACTTTGCGGAAAAGAGAGATATCCAGGACCAGAGCCGGCTGTGGGATTACCAGGTAAAGGAACTATTTCACAGGCTTGGTAACTAATGCCTGATGATTCCCGCCAACATTTCGAAACGTTCTGTCAACAACTGCGCTGCATTATTCCATTCGTTTACCGGAAGAAAATAACTGAGTTTTATAAAAGTCAGGGAGGAGCACATGTGATGTAGCTGCGGCTGTGGAATATCCCTGACATACTGATGCGTATCCCTGCCCGGGTGGTGTTGCCATTCATCGCCGGTGGTCTGCAGGAGCCAATTACCTGTTATATGCGGGGATTGCGAAAAATTAATAACGGATGTCAGCGACCTGTCCCGGTAAATCCCTTTCAGGTGAAGCGTAATGCTGAAATGATTACCCCACCAGAACATTGTACGGATGGCCAGAATTTCATGCCGTTTAAAATGCCTGGGAAAATCGAGTATCACATAAGGAAGTCCCAGGTAATGTTCACCCTTACTTATTTTCGGAGACCGGCTTTCTGCCGGCAACCCCGCAATAATATCCTTTGCCAGTTCCGAAAAACCGGCAATGAGTTCACCCAGCAGCAACCCCGCTTTTTCAATGATGAGATTCTTTGTTAAAATAATATCGCTGTTTTGCGCAAGCTGTAGTTCATCTTCCGAAAGTTGTATTTTTGCGGTACTCATATACTAAAGGTATACAGTAAAACAGCAACTCCCGACGGTGATAAAAAAATTAGATAAGCTCATCCTTAAAGCCTTTATAGGGCCTTTTATTGCCACCTTCTTCATATCGCTGTTCATACTGGTGCTGCAGTTTTTCTGGAAATATATAGATGACCTGGTAGGTAAGGGGCTGGATACCTTCACGCTGCTTCAGTTGACCACCTACGTTACCGCTACAGCGGTTCCGCTGGCATTGCCGCTGGGTATTCTTATTTCTTCCATAATGACATTCGGCAAGCTGGGAGAAAGTTTCGAAACGGTTGCTATTAAATCAGCGGGTATACCATTGTTACGGTTTATGCGGCCATTGATGGTCGTTGCCGCCGCGGTATGCCTGGTAGCTTTTCTTTTTTCCAACTATATCATACCGGTGGCTCAGTTGAAGTTCCAGACGTTGCTGTATGATATTACTGTAGCCAAACCGGCCTTTAATTTGAAGGAAGGCGTGTTTTTTAAAGATTTTGACGGATACACCATTAAAATCGGGAAGAAGGAGAAAGACAATATCACCATCCATAATATTATCATTTTTGAACGCAACTACAGCCTGCAGGATAATATAATAGTGGCGGAGCATGGTAAAATGAGCATCAGCGAGGATAAAAAATTCCTGGAGTTTTACCTGGAAAACGGTTGGCGCAATGAAGAACGGGGGCCTTCTTATTCGATTAACACCGATTATATCCGGCTGAATTTTAAACATTATAAAAAGGTATTCGACCTGAGTTCCTTCCAGATGATGAAAACACCGGACAGTTTGTTTAAAGACAATTATCGTATGCTGAATATGCGGCAACTGGACCGGACGATCGATTCGCTGGAGATCATGGCGGGTGAAGAGATTGCAAAGAAAATAGACCGCGAGATCGGAATCAATTATGAGTTTGTCAGGAGGGATATCCTGCCTGCCAAGCCGGAAATCTCCCCCGTAGCCCCGGTGGAAAAGATAGCCGCTGTTAAGTTTAAAGAAGGTGTAAAGCCCAATCCTCCCAGGAAACCGTCGTACAGCAGGACCGGAAACCTCGACAGGATATTGAATTATCCCAAACCGGTGGGTTACGAGAACCTGTTGCCGGATTCCGCCCGTCAGAATGTGATGACCCAGGCTATTGATAAGATCAATTCGGAGAAAACAGCTATTAATTCCATCGTAGAGGAAACCAGGTCAAAAGTCAAGAACCTGAGGAATCATACCATTGAATGGCATCGTAAACTCAGTTTGTCTTTTGCCTGCGTGGTATTGTTTTTGATCGGTGCGCCGCTGGGTTCTATTATCAGGAAAGGAGGGATGGGAATGCCCCTCGTTATAGCAGTGGTTTTTTTCCTTATTTTCCATTTGCTGAATATGTTTGGTGAAAAATTTGTCCGGGAAGGGTTTACTTCGGCATTTGTGGGCATGTGGTTGTCCACCCTTGTGTTATTGCCTGTCGGTATTTTTTTTACTTACAAGGCCATGCACGATTCTCAGTTGTTTAATAAGGAATTCTATTACCGGTTGTTCAGACCGGTCAAAGCTGCCATCGGAAGAGTACGCGGGTTGAAGAACAAAAAGCAGGAGCTTGCAACAGGTTGAATTTTTCAAATATGGGGAATTGGAAAATTATCGGATTTTTTTTATCCGGAACTTTATTATTCAGCATATTACTCCGCGTGCAGGGAGAGTCGCTTGTTACGTCGGCGTCGCCGTTGGGTATCCTCTCACTGGAGCTGGCATTTTCTGCCGGTAAGGCTGAATCGATTGTGGTAACCTGGAAAGATGGTCATAGCCTTTCTTTCGTTTTAAACATGCTGCTCGATTTTTTCTTCATTCCATTTTACGGGTTGTTTTTTTATTCTGTTTGTGGTTTTTTTTCAGAGCAATATAAAACCGGTATTTTACAGAGGGTTGCCGTATTACTTGCTTTTGGCAGCCTGATCGCTGTTTTGATGGACCTGTTGGAGAATCTTCTGATGCTGATATCGTTTTACTGGCAGGTGGGGGCAACAGGGGTTATCGTTACCGGTATTGCGGCGGTGATCAAATTTACCTTAGTGGCTTTTTGCCTTGTGTATATCCTGTTTTCATCTGCTTATATCCTCCTGAAGAAAGCTTTGCGGTAAGGCGCAGTTATCTGCAGGAATAATTGTGGGTAAAATGTTAGTCTTAAATGGTTTGCGGAAGGAGGTTTACCATATTTTTAAAGTTTACGTTATATTAGTCTTAACTTTGACGTTTCAGAGTGAACTCATGGCAGAAATAATTTTAGAACTTCAGAACGCGAATATTTATCAGGGCAAATCGCTGATACTTGGAGAAGTAAATATCCAGGTGCAAAAAGGAGAATTTGTGTACCTGGTTGGCAAAACCGGTACCGGCAAATCCAGTCTGTTGAAAACCCTGTACGGAGAGTTGAAGCTGAAGGAAGGAGAAGGAACGGTTGTGGGGTATAAGCTGAGTGAGATGACGTGGAAGAAAATTCCTTTTTTGAGAAGAAATCTGGGTATTGTTTTCCAGGACTTCCAACTGTTAACCGACAGAACAGTGCATGAGAACCTGAAATTTGTGCTGAAAGCCACCGGCTGGAAAGACGATAAACTGGTAGAAGAGAAAATAAATGATGTGCTGGAAAAAGTGGGATTAAAGACCAAAGGCTTTAAATTTCCTTTTGAGCTTTCAGGTGGTGAACAACAACGTGTAGATGTTGCCCGGGCGCTATTGAATTCCCCTAAATTGATATTGGCCGATGAACCTACCGGCAACCTGGACCCCGAAACTTCAGACGAGATCATGCAGTTGTTGTTTCGCATTTCAAAAGAATACGGTACGGCTATTGTGATGGCAACACACGACTACAGGGTCATCAGCAAGTTTCCTGCCCGCACCATTCGCACTGAAACCGGCAGGGTGATCGACAACGCCGGCATCACATTTTAATAAAGAACTGATTTTTCTCCGGCCGGCAGTATTCATTCTACCGGGTGGCTTCGTTGCCGTAAGCAGTTTCCTTTTTTCAGGAAGCTTTGTTGCGCCAATTTTTTTCAGGCAGCGGTAAGCCGGCGAACCGGTGTATTACAACAACGTTATAGATAATAATGAAAGATGTTTAAAATGAAAGATATAGCGATATCTGTACTTGAACTGGCGATTGTAAATGAAGGATCAGGCATAAAAGAAGCGCTAGAAGGAACGGTAGCGGTGGCCCGGCATACAGAAGAGTTGGGTTATAGAAGAGTGTGGCTGGCGGAGCACCACAATATGCCACATGTTGCCAGTGCAGCTACTTCGGTATTGATCGGGCATGTAGCGGGCAAAACCAATACCATCAGGGTGGGTTCAGGCGGTATTATGCTTCCCAATCATTCGCCATTGGTAATAGCTGAACAGTTTGGAACGCTGGAAACCCTGTATCCCGGCCGTATAGATCTCGGGCTGGGCAGGGCGCCGGGAACGGACCAGTTAACAGCCTATGCGCTGCGCAGAAAAAACATGACGGCAGAAAATAATTTTCCATCTGATATAAGAGAGCTGCAAACCTATTTCAGTGCGAACAATGAAACAGCAAAAGTGCGGGCTTTCCCGGGAGAAGGACTGGATATACCCTTGTGGATACTGGGGTCCAGTACGGATAGCGCTTACCTGGCCGCGGAATTTGGGCTTCCATATGCGTTTGCGGCGCATTTTGCACCCGCGCAGTTTCGGGCGGCAATTGACATTTATCGAAATAATTTCAAACCTTCCCGGCAGTTAGCAGCACCCTATGTGCTTGCCTGTATAAATGCCGTGGCTGCCGATACAGATGAAGAAGCGGTGTGGCTGACCAGTAGTTTATATCGTATGTTCATGGGTATCATTACGAATACGCGCAGCCCGCTTCGTCCACCGGCGGAACTACCTGCAATGTTTCATCATCCTGAGATTGAAAGAGCGGTGAACAGTATGACGGCTTATACATTTACCGGCAATAAACTCCTGTTACAACAGAAGTTGGGCGTGTTTGTTGCGGAGACCCGGGTTGATGAACTGATGATTTCAAGTCCGGTATATGATCGGAGCGCCAAGCTCAGATCTTTTGCTATTGTAAAAGAGGCAATCGATGGTTTGTAAGTAAATTTTATTGTTGTATCGTTTTTTGTAAATGCCACGATCTTCCTGGCTTCTACTACTGTTTAATGAGCCATATATCGGATATCCGGGAGTTCATTCTCCAGTTAAGATGTGATTCTTCCGGTTCATCAAAACTTACACTGATATGCCCATCGTTGGTAAGCGTAGCCGGCACCACCCATTCTTTGAAGGTATCAGCTTCCTTATTGTATACATGAGGTATCAAACGTACACCGTCTACCCGCAGCAACGCTTCGCCAAAACCACAGGTCCTGATGATATACCGGGCGCCGGGTTCCAGGTTGCTGTATTCAAGCCGGGGGCTTCGCTGAAAGGTTTGAAAGGAAAGTCTCTTCCGGCTGGAGCCGTTATCCCACCAGGCAATGTCTGTAGCGTCATAGGAAGTGGTTTTAACCCGCGGACCCTTGCTTACACTGGAAATATCATCGTAGTAGCTGCCCGGCCCGGGGTTCTCCCAGTTAGCAATTATGTGTAATTGTTTTACCTGCTCTTCCTTGTTCTCCATTGCTTCTATCCTTTTGAACTCGTCCGCCAGCCACCAGCGGTTGTTTAACGGGTAATCGACAAAATCGAGTACAGCGCCTCTTTCGTAGCCACGGGCCTTATATTTTGGAACGCTGGTCTGCAGCCCGGTAGTGCGGAAAAGGTCCTCACACAGTTGCTCTATGCGCTGCTTTATATCTGGTGAAACCGGCTCTTTGTCTGTTTTGTTCATCAGGGTAAGCGCTGCTTCCATAGTGCTCCTGATATTTTGACTGGTGGTACGAAGCAACACCTCGTTAGCCTGCTTTTCCAGGCTTTCTTCATAAACCAGTCTGCGTCGTATATAGGTGTCGTAGTATGCCCGCAGCAAAAGCATTTGCCATCGCCAACTGTTTTGGGTAAGCGCAGGACTTTCTTTTTCCAGCCTTTTCCAGTAAGACAAAGTGGCTTCTACTCCGCCATTTTCAACCAGTGGACCTTTCCAGTTATTCTCCAGGGCGGCTATACCGTCCGCGGCATCATTCTCAACTTTTGAACCAAAGAAAAAGCGGCTATACTCCTGCAGTATTTCAAGTGGATCCTTGCTGGCATCCCAGGCACGCATACTCCAGATCACTTTGTTGAGATCATCATGATTCCCGTCGGAATAGGATACGAATCCATCGGTAAAAGGGGCGGTAGAGGCATGGATCTTTGCCATTGCATACGGACGGGGGTTCACAGCTTCCCGTCCGAGGGTTAAAGCATATGCCTGGTCCCAGTTTGCTACGGGAAATTCGCAGCGAACGGAGTGGGTAATATCCGGGTAGTGCCGGTGTTTGTATTGTTTGGGCAATTGAAATCTTGTTTCGGCCAGGGGTGGGCTTCCGGGCCCGGTTACTACGCCGGCCAGCCAGGCCGGCTTTTCTGTTTTCAGGTACTGGAAGAAATAATCAATTTTTTCAAAATCAAAACCCTGCAGGGAAACCCATATGCTTGCTTTCGGATGATATTTGGTCAATACCGGGTAAAGATCTTTCAGGAAGGGCAAAACCTCGGACGGGTGATTGTGCCCGGGGTCGCCGCCCGGTACAAAAATATGGTCAATCCGCGGGCAGGACTTATAGAGTTGCTCATGCCGGTCAATCTCCTCTTTTCTTTTTACCAGGTCTGTCAGGTCAAATGTTACGGGTGTCCACATCCAGTAGTCCATATCATATTTCCGGCAGATTTCGCTCAGCTTAATATCCATTAGTTCAGGAGAGATTTTGAAATGCGGACTTTCTTTCTTCTTTACCATAGGGATACCTTCCACCGCATTCGAACCGAAAATCGCCAGTTCGCGAATATATTCTTCATATTGCTCTACAGTCCAGGCGTCATAGGAGTTGGCGGTATTTCTGTACCCCAGTTGATGTCCGCGAAATGCATAATCAGGAGCAGAAGAGATATTAACGGGATGGGATAGTTGCAGTGTTTTGTTCTCTATTTTCAAGTGGCGTAGCAGCCAGCCGGCCCCAAATAATACACCCCGTTTGTCAGCACCAATGATCCAGACTATAGGGCCCCTTTCGGTTTGCTCTGTAACGATGGAAAAACCTTCTGCTTTACCAGATAATTCCCTGTTCTGTATTGCAGGGATCTTTCTGCCCAGGAAGTTTGTTTCCGACAACAGCGTGACGGCTATGACAGGAGTACCCTTTGAAGGCAGTGATGCGGCAGAAGAAATTGAAAGCCCCGTCCGTTTCCTGATTTCCTCCTGCAATACCTCTTTTACGGTTCCCTGCATCGGCTGCGGGACTTTGTCTGATACCGCGATTACGGCGTTTTTTAAAGTGATAGTCTGGCTTTGTACAAAGCCTGTCAGTAGAAACAAGCCTATAACAGTACTTAGAAATTTATTGAATGGCATGACGGGTATATTATAATTGTTATGAGAATAAATGAATGATATAATACTGTAATACTGTCTGTTTCTTTTAGCTCTTTTTAAAAGATCAGGGTTTGAAAACTTATTTTTGGCGGTAAATTGTTTTCATGAATTATTTGTTATCTGATGAAACATTGCTGGTATTTGCACTTGAGTCGGAAGCGGCAGGTTACTTCAAAGACCGTGATGTTTTATTTACAGGTATCGGAAAATTGAATGCAGGGTATCACCTGCTGAAACGTATTGTTCAAAAAAGACCCGGTATGATCGTTAACCTGGGATCTGCCGGCAGCGCGGTGTTTAAAAAAGGAGAAGTGGTTTGCTGTACCCGTTTTATTCAACGGGATATGGACGTGACGCCGCTGGGTTTCGCAAAATATGAAACCCCTTTTTGTGAGCAGGATGTGGTGTTACAATATGGATTTCGTGCCAACCGGTTACCTGAAGGGACTTGCGGTACCGGGGATAATTTTGAAATACAGCATAATGGCAATGCTTATGACGTAATAGATATGGAAGCCTTTGCCCTGGCATGGGTTGCCCGGCAGGAACAGATACCCTTTGTTTGTTTGAAATATATTTCAGACGGAGCAGACGGAAAGGCTGCAGACGATTGGGCTGTGTCGGTACACCAGGCAGCAGTGGTTCTGCATGAGGTTATGAAGAACGGTATCGTCGGGTAATGCTGCACTATTTACAGCAATCTTTTTTGATGAAAAGGCTTTTCAGAAAATTCAATACTGAAAAGAATATTTTTTGTATGGTCATTTCTCCTTTTATTCAAAGCATTTTAAAAAACATATTATAAACCGTATTCCCGGCGCTATATCCACAAGGTAATCCTTTTTATCCAGCGCTGTTGTAAGTAATACATTCCATTTAAATGTTGAGGTCGGTTTGTAGTTTTTATATATAGGGAAAAGGCAGGTAGCCTGCCGAAAGGCTGCAATTGACCGGAAAGCAGGCGGTTTCCCTACCGGATTATCAAAGATTCTTTTATATGATAGCGAGCCAATCCTGATTTGACATCTGGAATATTTCTATTTGTTATAAAAACATCTTTTTTGGGTATTTAAGTATATGTTTTACTGCTCTCGTCATTATAATTTCACTTTGTTGCAACTACAGGTTGTATATAATAATTGATAATCAAACTCGCAATTGCCAATGAACTGTTTTCTGCTACTCTTCAGGTTTCGGGTATGCTGTCAATGATTTATTTTAAGTAAAGTTCGGTTTACCAGCGCAATATTTTGGTTGAACAAAAATTTATAAATTGTGCGGGTTGATTACAAAACGAATGCTATGATTAAATGGACTAAATCTTTATTTTCATCCGGGCTCTTACTGTTGCTGGCATTAACCTGTATGTCTTTTGAAAGAACCTCGTCAGGGAGAGATTTTAACATTGTGAACCTGCGATGCGAGTATCTTGTCAATCCCCAGGGAATAGATGTATTACATCCACGGTTTAGCTGGGAGATGGTATCCACCGAAAGAGCCAAACGTCAGAAGGCCTATCACCTGATAGTAGCAGACAGTAAAGCCCTCCTTGATAAGAATGAGGGTAATATATGGAACTCCGGCAAGGTGACGTCTGACGAAAGTTTTCACATAGCGTTCAAAGGTAAACCGCTGTTGTCCGGGAAGGATTATTACTGGAAACTGAAGGTGTGGGATGAACAAAACGCGGAAACCGACTGGAGCGCAACACAGCATTTTTCCATGGGGTTGCTGAATAATAGCGACTGGAAAGCTAAATGGATAGGAGCGCCTACGGTGCAACCTGTAACCGTGCAGGACGAAAACATTATACCGCCCTCGCCTCTTTTGCGTAAACAGTTTGTGGTGAACAGGCAGGTGAAAAAAGCCAAATTATATGCTACTGCTTTGGGGGTATATGAAATGTACCTGAACGGGAGAAAAGTAGGCGATCAGATTCTTGCTCCCGAGTGGACGGACTATTTCACAAGGGTGCAGTACCAGACCTACGATGTGACAACCATGCTTGCTTCAGGTGATAATGTGATAGGAGGAATGCTGGCAGATGGCTGGTACACCGGTGTGTTGTTTACCCATGGCAAACCACAACGGGGAAACTACGGGTTCGACAGAAGACTGCTGGCGCAATTGGAGATAGAGTTTACTGATGGATCAAAAGAACGGGTGGTAACAGATGAAAGCTGGAAAATGTTGAAAGACGGTCCTATGAAGGAAGCGTCTATATTTGATGGGGAAGTATATGATGCCCGGTATATGCCCGATAACTGGTTACAGCCCGGTTTTAATACAGAACGCTGGGATAATGTGGTTGTTGATAACAGTGTATCACTCACGTTAAATGCCCAGATCAATGAGCCTGTCAGGATAGTGAAAGAAATAAAACCCGTCAATGTTTTTAGGGCGCCCAATGGCAATCATATTTTTGATATGGGTCAGAATATGGCCGGTTGGGTACATATCACGCTGCCCTACAACCCCGGGAAAAAGATCATATTGCGCCATGCGGAAATACTGATGGAAGACAGTACACTCTATACGCAAAACCTGCGTACGGCCAAACAAACGAATACCTATATCCCGGCAAGGGAAACAACCATAGACTATGAGCCGCGGTTCACCTATCACGGTTTCAGGTATGTGGAAGTGGCAGGGCTTACCCGGGAGCCTGCGCTTGAGAATATTACCGGAAAAGTTGTGGCTTCCGCATCTGCCCTGGTTTCCGAGTTCAGCTCCTCAAGTAAAGATATTAATCAGTTATGGAGTAATATTGTATGGACGCAGTTGAGCAATTTGCATAGTATTCCGGAAGATTGTCCGCAGAGGGATGAGCGTTGCGGATGGATGGGAGATGCCCAGATATTTTGCCAGACGGCCATGTATAATATGGACCTGGGCGCTTTTTACACCAAATGGTTTAAAGATATCCGTGACCGGCAAACGCCCGAAGGCAGGTACCCCAATTATGCTCCTCAGGTGGGAATGGTATTTTACGACGCCCCGGGATGGACAGATGCCGGCATTATTATTCCCTGGAAGGCATACCTGAACTACGGCGACAAAAGGATACTGGAAGAGCATTATACCTCCATGAAAAGTTTTATAGATCATGTGCATAAGGAAAACCCTGACCTGATAAGGACAAATGCGGTGGGACAGAACTATGGTGATTGGGTAAATGGAAATACGATTAAAGCAGAAGGGTACCCGACCGATAAAGGAGATGTGGCAAGAGACCTGTTCAATACCGCTTTTTTCTATTATTCTACACAAATACTGGCAGATGCCTCAAAAGTGCTGGGCAAAACCAAAGAGTTCAACTACTATGATAAACTGGCTAAAAATATCAGATCAGTATTTGTAAAAGAGTTTATCAGCAGGGAAGGGCGGGTAAAAGGTGAAACGCAGGCCGGCTATGCATTGGCGTTGGAGTTTAACCTGGTGCCGGAAAACCTGCGGGCAAATGCCGCCAAATTTATGGTGGACGCGGTTGCCGAATATGATTACCGGGTTTCTACCGGGATACAGACGATTACCCGTATGATGAACCAGTTGAGCCGGAATAATTATAATGACATTGCCTATCAGTTGCTGGAAAGCAGGCGGTTCCCTTCCTGGATATATTCTATTGATCAGGGCGCCACTACTATATGGGAACGCTGGGATGGCTATGTGAAAGGAAGAGGCTTTCAACGCTGGCAAATGAACTCTTTCAATCAGTATGCTATTGGTTCAGTAGGAGAATGGTTGCACGGTACTGTTATCGGGATCAACTATGATGAAAGTCGCCCCGGTTACCGGCATTTTATTTTAAGACCTACCCCGGGCGGAACGCTTACGTGGGCAAAAGGCAGTTACAAAGCGATTACCGGGAAAGTGGAAGTGTCCTGGAAAAAGGAAAGCGGGCAGTTGACCGTAGACGTTAGTGTACCGGCGAATACTACGGCCACCCTTGTATTGCCAACGGAAAAGGAAATCAGGGAAAACGGACAGGCATTATCAGCTAACCTGCATATTAAACCTGCTGGTAAAAAGGGTGGACAAACCTCTTTGAGGTTGGCTTCCGGCAGATACAGTTTTACTATGCCGCAATAAAAAATAATAGTATGAGAGGACTTAACGGAAAAATAGCGTTGGTTACAGGCGGACTGGGCGATCTGGGATATGCGGCCGGTCAGCGATTGAAAGAGGAGGGATGCAAAGTGATCCTGGTGGATTTGCAACCGGATACGGAGGGTAAATCAAAACAGATCGATGCCGCGTTTGTGCAACTCGATATCAGTCAGGAACAAGCAGTAAAAAAAACATGTGAAACAATAGCAGAGGAGATCGGGCATGTACATATCCTGGTGAATACGGCTGCCTGCTTTGTTTTTAAGGGGGTAGATGCCACCGAAGAGGATTGGGCAAAGATCAATGCGGTGAATATTGGGGGAACATCCCTGATGGCAAAATATATCGTACCCCAGATGCGTAAGAACGGAGGTGGCAGCATCATCAACTTTTCGTCTGTGAGCGGTTTTGTGGGACAGTCAAACTTTGCCACCTATAATGCCACCAAATTTGCCATCAGGGGACTGACGAAATGCTGGGCGCAGGACCTGGCACCGGACGGCATCCGGGTAAATACGCTTTGCCCCGGTTATATATACACGAAGGCTTTTATAAATTCCTGTAAAAAGCTGGGGCTTGACATTGAAGAAGAAAACAGGCGGGCGTCTGCTATGCACCTGCTCAACCGGCAGGGGAGGGTAGAAGAGGTGGCTGCTGCAGTCGCCTTTCTGGCCAGCGATGATTCTTCTTTTATAACAGGCAGTGATTTACTGGTAGACGGTGGTTACCTTGCAAAGTAAAATGTTATTGATATGAAACTTATTGATTTATCTCACCCCCTGGAGCATGGACAACAGACTTTTCCCAGCGATCCCAAGCTAAGTATTATTCCTCATGGCAACACAAAAACGCTGAGGTATAATATCACGCAGATCTCTATCAGTTCTCACCAGGGAACTCACCTGGATGCGATGTATCATTTCCTGGATGATGGAAAAACTCTGGACCAGATGCCCCTGGAATGGTTTTACGGAGAAACGCACCTGTTGCGGATACCGAAGAAGGCGAACGAGGAAATAACAGTGGCGGATTTTATCCCGTATGAAAGCCTGCTGGTGCCGGAAGCGAAAATTGTATTTGAAACTGGCTGGCACCATCATTTTGGTAAAGAAAATTTCTTTTCAGATTTTCCTTCGTTGACGCAGGATGCGGCGAAGTTTCTGGCAGGAAAAAAAATAAGATTGCTGGGTATGGATATGCCTACGCCGGGTAAGGACTGGTATGAACTGCACCATATATTGCTGCCTGCCGAAATAGTGGTAGTGGAGAGTTTAGCCAACCTCGATAAGGTACCTGAACGGTTTACTTTTATGGGATTCCCGTTAAACTTTAAAGGACGGGATGGTTCTCCCATCAGGGCGGTGGCCCGGGTAGACAGTTAAAACAAAACATCCTCCGTTGAAAAATATTTACAAACCTGAGAAGAGAGACTTGTTCCTCCTTTCGGGAAAAGGAAGCCTTACGCTATGTTGTCATTAAAATGATAGAAGAATTCCAGATGAAAGCATTGTATTACCCTTCTTATGACGAACTCTTGCTTGCTGAAGTACCTGAACCGGATTATAAAAGCGATGAAGTCCTGGTGAAAGTGAGTGCCTGTGGCATTTGCGGCAGTGAGCTGGAGACTTTCAGAGCTCATAGTTCCCGGAGAAAACCGCCACTGATCATGGGGCATGAATTCTCCGGTGTAATTGAGGAAGCAGGAGCAGATGTGCAGGGATGGAGAAAGGGCATGAAAGTGGTAAGCAATTCCGTAGTTTCCTGCGGAGCATGCGACAGGTGCCGGGAGGGAAAAACGAATTTATGCATACGGAGACAGGTGTTTGGCATGCATCGGAACGGCGCTTTTGGCGTTTATGTAAATGTGCCGGTCTCCTCGCTCATGCGTATGCCGGAGCATGTGGATCCCAGGCTGGCCTGCCTGACGGAACCACTGGCCAACGGTGTGCACCTGGTAAGACTTACGCAACATCTGGACATCGGAAATGTACTGGTGATCGGTGCCGGTCCCATAGGGCTGGTAGCGCAGCAGGCATTCAGTGCGCTACGCAATTCGACGACTATTGTGTCTGATATCAGGCAGGACAGGCTGGAAGTTGCAAAACGAATCGGGGCAGATGCGGTGTTGAATCCTGATACGGAGGATATTCATGCCGCGGTGGCATCCATTTTAAATGGAGGGTCGATTGATCTGGTGGTGGATGCCGTGGGGTCTGAACAAACCAATATAACAGGGCTGGATATCGTAAAACCCGGCGGCGCCTTATTGATGCTGGGGTTGTACAACAACAGCAGATCCCTGCTGAGTTATGATATAGTATTAAAGGAAAAGTCTGTAATTGGTAGTTACGCCGCTACACAAAAGGATATGGAAGAAGCTTTGTTACTGATATCGGAAGGAAAGGTAGACGTGGGTTCCTGGGTACACTACTATACACTGGACCGGGGCAGGGAGGCTTTTTTCGATATGCTGGAAGCCCGGGATAATCATATAAAGTCAGTTATTGTTTTTGAATAAACCAGTATCGATGGAAAAGGTGTTGATTACAGACTATGGATTTAAAAATATTGACCAGGAAAAAAAAATAATTACCGAAGCCGGTTTTGAGCTTATTGCCGCTCAATGCAAAACTCCGGAAGATGTACTGACATACGGGGCCGAAGCGGCAGCGCTGCTGGTGCAATGGGCGCCGGTAACAGCTTCTGTTATCGATGGATTGAAAAAATGCCGGCTGATAGTAAGATATGGTATAGGGGTAGACAACCTGGACCTTGAAGCCGCGCAAAAAAAGGGAATTGTTGTTTGTAATGTTCCGGACTATTGCATCGCCGAAGTGGCAGATCATACTGTATCGCTGGCATTGGCATTAGCAAGACAGCTTACAGAAACGCATAAACGTACCGTTAGTGGAGAATGGAAGATTATTCCGCCGGATGTGGCATTACCTTTTTATGAAATGAAATTTGCAACGATAGGTTTTGGCCGGATAGCAAGGGAAGTATTGAAACGGGCTACCTCTTTTAGATTTAAAAAAATGGCTTACGATCCTTTTGTGGGAAAAGACGATATGGAAAGCCTGAGTGTCGAAAAAAGCAACTTTGACGAAATAATTGAAACAGCGGATATCATATCACTGCATCTTCCGCTTACGCAGCAAACGCATCATATCATTAATGAGGATGTATTGAACAGAATGAAGAAAGGAGCTATCCTGGTGAATACATCCCGGGGAGGACTGATTGATACGGAAGCGCTGGCTTCCCGGCTGGCATCGGGAGCGCTTTTTGCAGGACTGGATGTATACGAGAAAGAGCCTCTGCCGGTTGAACATCCGCTGATCCGTAGTAAAAATGTAATACTTACGTCTCATACCGCGTGGTACAGCGAACGGAGTGTTCCAACCTTGCAACGTATGGCTGCCGAGGAATTGGTAAGAGGGATTAGCGGAAGCACTGTTAAGAACAGGGTAGTGTAATTATTATGATAGCATCATGAACGGCAGCATATCAGGAAACAATCGATGCCGGCGTTATTTTATACCGGATGACAGTACAAAAATTACATTGAAGCAAAAATATTTTTATGTTTACTGTTGATACTTATTCTCTGGCAGTTGCTTTATCGGTGATCACTATGATTTGCTGGGGTAGTTGGCCCAATATGCAGAAACTGGTAAGCAGCCGGTGGCGTTTTGAGTTGTTCTACTGGGATTATGTGTTGGGCATTGTGTTGGTAACACTGTTATTCGCCTTTACCATTGGAACGGCAGGCAACCAGGGCTGGAGTTTTATGCAGGATATACAGCAGACCTCTTCTGAAAATATTTTGTCTGCAGTTACCGGCGGTGTAATATTCAATGCGGCGAATATCCTGTTTGTGGCGGCTATTGCGGTGGCAGGCATGTCGGTAGCTTTTCCGGTGGGTGCAGGGTTTGGATTGGTGCTGGGAGTGGTTACGAATTATATCGCGTTTCCCCAGGGCAACAAGACTTTTTTGTTTGCAGGGGTGTTAATGGTAATGGTCGCTATCCTACTTTCCGCGGTTGCTTATAAAAGGTTATCCAATACTAAAAATGAGATATCCCTTAAGGGAATATTACTCTCCGTGGTAGCCGGTGTATTGTTTGGCTTTTTTTATCGTTTTATTGCCGCGGCCATGTACCCCGATTTTACAGACCCGCAACCTGGCAAAGCGGGACCCTATACTGCTACTGTGTTATTCGGCGTAGGAGTGTTGCTCAGTAATTTTCTGCTCAATACCCTTCTGATGAAAAAGCCCGTGCAGGGTATGCCGGTTGGTTATGCGGATTATTTTAATGGTAGCAGGAGAGATCATTTGATGGGGGTGTTGGGCGGTATGATCTGGGGGGCAGGCTTGGTGCTGAGTATCTTGTCAGCCGGTCAGGCAGGTTTTGCCATTTCCTTCGGATTGGGGCAGGGCAATGCTATGATCGCGGCGGTTTGGGGAGTATTTGTGTGGCGGGAATTTAAACTGGCGCCTCCCGATACTAACCGGTTGTTATATGCAATGTTCCTGTTTTATATTATTGGACTTATCCTGATTGTATACGCTAAAATTTAATGCGGGAGGGATACCCGGGTGAATATTTTCAGGAGGATCTCATAGTTAATATTTCTTTAAAAAAAGGAAAAAATAAAGGATAACATTGCCGGTTTTTTGCGAACAACAACTCCCTATCGATTTAATGCTTAATATTGGAGTTGATTTTCTGTATGCAACCACTTCTGATAAAAGTAAACGTTCCTCAAAAAGCATCGTTCAGCATCAATCGCTATTCTTATGACGACCACTTTCCCGGGATATGGCATTTTCATGAAGAATACGAACTGACACTCATAGAAAAAAGCAGTGGCAGCCGCATGGTGGGCGACCATATAGAACGGTTCAGTCCGGGCGATCTTGTTTTTATAGGGAAAAACCTGCCGCATACCTGGCGAAATGATGAAAACAAGAGGAAGGGAATATCAGAAGCGCTGGTCATTCATTTCGTAGAGGATTTTTTGGGAGCATCTTTTTTCAGTCTTCCGGAAATGTATAAAATGAAACGTTTACTGGAGCGGTCGGCCAGGGGACTTAAAATTGGGGCGCCGGTAGCGAAAGCCGTTGCCGGCATTATGAGAAGCATCGAAGAAGCTGATGGCGCCGAACGGGTTTTGAAACTGCTGGATGTATTAAAGATGCTTTCTGAAACAGCTTGTCTTGAAGAACTTTGCTCGGAAGGGTTTACCAATTCCATTCACTATACGGACTCGGATCGCCTGAAACGGGTGTATGAATATATCATGAATAATTTCCAGGAGGATGTAAGTCTTTCCAGGGCAGCGTTGGTTGCGAATATGAGCCCAACCGCTTTTAGCCGTTATTTTAAAAGCCGTACCCGTAAGTCGTATACGCAGTTTGTAATAGAGCTTAAGATCGGGTATGCCTGCAAATTGCTGATCAATGAAAAAATGTCCGTTGCCGAAGTATGTTATCAAAGCGGTTTCCAGAACCTTTCTAATTTTAATCAGCAGTTTAAATCCATCACCCGCCTTACCCCCAAGAAATATCAAACCCTCCACGCGGTAAAATAACAGTGGCTAAATGCAATAAATAAATACGGCTGCCTGTTTGAAATAATGGGAATACATTTGCTTATATGAAACATAACTGTTTTCATCCGGGAATAATTTTCATTACCTGTTGTGTGATGATGTGGGTACTGCCCGGTTGTGCTCCCAAAGGATATAGTGATCAACTGGTGGTGATAGAAACAAAGTTCGGGGATATAAAACTGAAGCTGTACCCGGATAAAGCGCCTGCTACTGCGGAGGCTTTCCTGCAAAACATTGATTCAGGGTATTTCAGGAACTGTTCTTTCTACCGTATATTAAGACGGGACAACCAGGTAACAGGATCCCCGCACTCCTATTTGATACAGGGGGGCGTGTGGGAGGCAAATCCGGATATCAAGGAAAAGTTTCCATTGATACCGCACGAACCTACCAGCCAAACGGGCGTACTTCATAAGCGGGGGATCATTTCAATGGCAAGAAATGATCCCGGCACTGCATCCTCCGAATTCTTTATTTGTGTAGAGGATGAACCGGGTTTTGATTTTGGGGGCGCCAATAATCACGACGGGCAGGGATATGCAGCTTTCGGTAAAGTAGTGGAAGGCATGGCAACCGTGGACCGGATATTTCATCAGCCGGAACACCAGCAGCGGTTTATGCCGTCGGTTACCATCCTGAACATCCGGAGGGTGAAGCATGAATCTGAATAGTCTGGTATTTCGTAAATTAAAATTACACCAGGTGACCAACAGAAGGTCTTTTATTAAAGCGACTACGGCTTTCGCGGTCGGGAGCGTGCTCCCGGCAACACTTCCGGCTTCCTCAAACCATAAAAAGATAAGAGTACTGGTGTGGGATGAAAGACAACCGGTTGCAAAGGAAACCTATGGCGACTTTTTAGGTAATCATATTGCCGGTGAGCTGAAAAAAGACAGCCGTTTTGAGGTCATCAGCGCCGCGCTGGATGATACAGATCAGGGTATATCGACAAAGGCGCTCAGCAGCACAGATGTTTTGATCTGGTGGGGGCATTTGCGTCATGGGGAGGTAAGTATTGAGAAGAGCAGGGAGATCGTACAACTGATCAGCGCCGGGAAGCTGGCATTTATAGGATTACACTCAGCGCATTGGTCCAATCCGTTTACGGAAGCTATGAATGAGGTTACCCGTTTAAATGTATTTGCTGATAAAACAGTCAGGGAGGAAGATGTAAGGTTTGTACAGCCGGAACTGAGAAAGGCCCTGCCTTTACCAACCGACAGAATATCTCCTTATACCGAAGTTCGTAAGTTCCCGGATGGCAGTCGTAAACTGACGGTTCATTTGCCTAATTGTTGTTTTCCGGGTGTTGCTAATGATGGTAAACCCAGTATCCTGAAAAAAATAAAGTGGCATCCCGTACTGGAAGGACTTCCGGATCAGCTCTCCTTATCGCAAACTGAAATGTATGGAGAGCCATTTCACGTGCCGGCCCCGGACGAATTGCTGATGGAAGAATACTGGGAAGACGGGAACTGGTTTCGTTCAGTTCTCCTATGGAAGCTGGGGAAAGGAAACATATTTTATTTCAGACCCGGTCATGAAACATATCCCATCTTTAAAGAAAGATGGGTGCTGCAATTGCTCGTGAATGCAATAACCTGGATAGCTCCCAAATAGGAACGGTTGTTTTTGCAGGCACTTATTCTTCAATGGTACGGTCAAATAAGATTCTCTTAATTTGATTTTTTGCACCAAATTTGTAGTGTTAATTAATATTCACTATTAAATACAGCATATGATTCGTCTATTCACGATAGCTATATTTTTTACAATAGCTTCATCCATTTATGATTTTAAGGTTGATTCCCTTGAAGGAGGTGCATTGGACCTGTCTGCTTATAAAGGAAAAAAGGTATTGATCGTCAATACCGCATCCAAATGCGGACTTACTCCGCAATATAAAGACCTGGAGACCCTGTATAAAACATACAAAGACAAGTTGGTTGTGATAGGGTTCCCGGCAAATAATTTTATGCACCAGGAGCCCGGTACCAACTCGGAAATAAAAGAATTTTGTGAAAAAAACTACGGAGTGTCATTTCCGATGGCGGCAAAGATTTCCGTGAAGGGTAAAGATATTCACCCGCTGTTTAAGTACCTGGTAGAAGAAGCGGAAAAAAAAGGAATAAAAGATCCCATCAAGTGGAATTTTACCAAGTTCCTGGTGGATGAAAACGGGCAGTTGGTAACTGTTTTTTCCAGCAGGACCAAACCTATGGATGAAGAAGTATTGAAGTACCTTAACTAAGGTTGCTGCAATAACAGATAAATGGAACAGGCGGTATTTTACTGCCTGTTTTTTATTATATTGACCATATTATTAAAAACAATGATCAAGCTATGTCAACCCGCTATACAAAGATTCACAACGGTAAGATAATTACTCCACAGGGTATACAGGAAGGCTCAATACTGGTAGACGGTGAAACCATACTGGATATTAGTGACCGGAACATAGAAGTGGCGGATGCGTTGGAAATTGATGCTGAGGGTGGTTATATTTCCCCGGGGTTCATTGATATTCATGTGCACGGAGGCGGGGGGCATGATTTTATGGATAATACGGTAGAAGCCTATCTTGCTATTGCAGAGACCCATGCCCGCTTTGGCACAACGGCCATGTGGCCCACTACCCTGACCAGTGACAGGCAGGGCATTATCCAGTCCGTGCTTACTTATGATGCGGCAAAGGACAAAAACACGAACGGTTCCCAGTTCCTCGGGTTGCATCTTGAGGGCCCTTATTTTGCCATGAACCAGCGGGGCGCCCAGGATCCGAGGTATATACGGGACCCTGACCCGGAAGAATATAAGGAAATACTCTCTCATACCCGCTCCATAAAAAGGTGGAGCGCGGCGCCGGAATTGAAAGGCGCCATAGAGTTCGGGAGATTTTTGAAATCGCAGGGCATATTGCCGGCTATTGCACATACTAATGCTGTTTATGAGGAAGCGCTGGCGGCATTTAAGGAAGGGTATACGCTGGCTACTCATTTCTATTCGGCCATGAGTGGGGTAACCCGCCGGAATGCCTACCGGTATGCGGGTGTGGTAGAAGCCGGTTACCTGATTGATGAGATGGATGTAGAGATCATTGCGGACGGCGTGCATTTGCCTGCTCCCCTGCTGCAACTGATCATGAAGATAAAGGGACCTGAAAAGACCGCATTGATCACAGACGCGATGAGGGCAGCCGCCATGCCCGAAGGAGAAAGCGTATTAGGAAACAAGGAGAACGGACTGAAGGTGATAGTGGAAGATGGTGTGGCCAAGCTGCCTGACCGTACCGCGTTTGCAGGTAGTGTGGCAACAGCAGACCGCCTGGTACGTACAATGATCCGTACGGCAGGTGTTCCTTTACATACGGCTGTGCAGATGATATCCGCTACACCTGCCCGGATAGCCGGCGTGACAGATAAAAAAGGCGTCCTTGGTAAGGGGATGGACGCTGACATAGTGATTTTTGATGAAGACATCAGGGTAAATTTGACAATGATCCGGGGACGGGTGGTATTTCAACAATAAGTGCAAGCAGGTAGGTACAGGATGCCGATAAGAATGATTTTTTATACATTGCTTATAACATCCTGTAAATTATTTATTTACAAATCACCCGTTTTCTAAATCCAATCCTAACTTTTTTCCCTGGAGAAGTTTCTGAATTCTCCAGGGATCCTGTTTCAGGAGGAGCTTATGCAGGATATATATCCATTTTTTTTACTTCATCTTTATACGCCGGAGGCAATAACAAACTTTTAAGAAAACCGTCCAGTTTGATGGTTTTGCATAGTTTGTAGAACGGTATAACTCCTGAAAAAAAGGTGGTTCTTTTCAACCGAAGCAGGTTTTTTACTTTGGCAGACGCGATCATCCATTGTACATTCAGTAAAATGTAATACCTGAATATTCCAAGATGTTTTTTGTACTGTGCATATAAGTCGTCCGTATAGTTACTTCTTTCCAGGTTGTTGGATAAATGTAATATATACATTCCCTTCCAACTGGCGTAATCGGTTGGCAGTTGTTCTATCTCCATTCTTCTGCCTACACGGGTAAATACGTTCACCACTTCTTCTTTTTCGTCCGTACTCAGCTTTCTTTCCAGCAACTCGTATGAAGCAATGGAATAGTGTATCAGCATAAACAGCACATCCCTGAATGCATGAGCAGGAATTTTACTTCCCCTGGCTTTTTCAACTGATCCGTGAATGCTGTTCATACGGTCAATTGTATGGATAGCCTGCTGCATATCGGAGAAAATGATATTGCGTGCAAAGCTAACGGTAGAGAACAAACGACCAATAGGGTCCGATGGTATTTTGCCCGTAAAATATAACCAGTCTACAGATTTATTCAAAGCAAATTCCGCAGAGGCTCCGGCGAAGATGAACAATACGGTATCTGCCTTGCCCCAGATTTTTCTGACAATGGAGTCCTCTGATACAAAGTATTTCATATAAGTGTATTTTACCTGTATAAATTACCGGAAGCGCACCCGCAGGTGATGCAGCCTTCCGTTGTGGGATAGGTCTTTGCTACTGCTACAATAAGCCGTTTATCGCTGCTCCCTGTTCCATAGCTCTTTGAGCGTTACCGACTGATTAAATCGATGTATCTCTTTCTCCAGTTCCTGTTCCGTAGCAGTTGTAATGTTTATCAAGGCATAAGGTTCATTTCCTTTTAACATATCCCATCTCCATTGCCATTGTTCTGTTGTATTTCTATAGCCATTATCGTACCACCATGCAGTATACAGGAGGTCTTTTTCCTTCTCCAGTTGTGCTGTGTAAAACCGGAAGCCGGCTGTTTCGTTCAGTTTTATTTTCGTAAATGTATAACCACTTCCAGTCCAGCAAAATACAGGGTGATGCTCTCCTGTATAACAATTGGGAATGGGTTTTATATACACCAACGCATTTTCATGTTCCATTTTAAACACTCCTTTTTCAGCCAGCACAGTAGTGGAATACTCCCCGGGAGCAACCGGGTAGTTAAATGAAATGGCAGGTGGTCTTCTTTGCATGATGATACAGACCGACAAAAACGTACAAAATAACAGCACCTGCAAAAGAATGGCAGCACGGTACGACCCTCGTACAGTTGCCTGTCTTTTGTCCGGGATGGCCGCCTTCCCCGTTAACCGGTTGATAAGCCAGCCGGCGGGTAGTATTACATATACCAGGAAACAGATCAGTCCGGTAATATCATGCAGGGTATTTCCAGGCAGGATATTATAATATGTCAATATCATTATCCGGATGAGATTACACAGGATATTCAGGGTTACAATTAATAGTAACGATAGTATAATTGCTGTAATATGGAGTTGTTTCCCGCGCCTCTCCTGAAAGAGGGCAATAAGCAGGACGCCGCTTATCAAAGAAGTCACCATCATGTTAAGCCCCATACAGGCCGGGTCAACGGCATACTCCACGCCATTCATTGTGATGATATTACCGCTCACCAATGTGTCCGGAACAATAAACTTCAGAAGGAAGCCTGCGCAGGCTGTCAGGTACAACCGTATGGTAAAGCCGAACTGCAGGATAAAGTGGCTGAACAGCGGAGACAGGAGCACCAGTGAAGCAAGAGAAAGAAAATTAAGGTGTCCCCGTAAACGTTCCACTATATAAAACATGCTGAAAGCAGTGAAATAGAAAAAAAGTGTCTTTATGGGAAAGAAGCAGGTAATAATGCCCGTTAGCATGGCTGCTATGCCATAGCGCAGTGAGCCGGGACGATCCGTACATTCACCGGTTGTAATGAAAAGTGTGAGCAGGCCCAGCAGGAAAACCGGTGAATCCCACCGGATATAATTTTTCAGCAGCACAGCAGCCGGTACCGCGTACAGTAACAGCAGCAACGATACGCGCCACGCGCCACCTGTTTTTGACAGGGTAAAAGGTAACGCGATCATCGATTAGCTTTTAAGGTGAAACCATGCTTCCATTTTACATAGAGCAGCAGCCCGACCAGTATGATCAGCGCCCATTCATGAGGCTCCGGCACTGCTCCTTTTGACTGCAGGGCCGCATTTTTCAGCCCATTTTTACTATCTTCTATATTGAACCGCTCATAATCTTTTTGTGTTTCCAGTACGATCAGGCTGGAAACGGGTGATACCACATAGGCAGTTTGCGCCTCGTCCAGCACTTCGTCTTCGAGCGACCTGTCCGTCAACAATGCCACCCCATTGTTCTTAAGAATATTATTATAGACAAACAGGCGCATGATGTGACCGGGACCATTCGCGTCTTCAGCCGGTATATCTGAAGCTTCGATCATGATCTCTGCCGCATCAATAATCACCTGGTTCTCTTTTTCGCGCTGCGCGGGGAACTGGCGCGTGGTGACGAGCTCATGTAGCCGGTTGATATTGCCGCCTGCATAATAAAAGCAACGAAATTCCTTCAGGGTTTTCAGGTAAAGACTTAACTCGCTGCCGATATTGTATAAACGGATACGCCTGCCATCAGAAAAGCAGTTTTTCATTTCCTGCAAGAATTTTGTCTGGTCAAGATCATCGAGGGAGGGAGAAAGGGCGCTGCTTTTGGTGATCACAAGTGAATGGTCAGGGTCTTCCACCTTGTGGAAGGGGAACAGGCTGAAGCCATTCCTTTTCAGAGAGGCGAACACCTGCTCCCTGTTCTCTTCGTTAAGGAATATTATTTGTTGCGCCTCATCTGCAACGAATACCGTTTTGCCCCGGAGCAGGGTAAGCACATTGCGGAATTCTGTCGTTGTCCAGGAAGCATTTATATCAAGATAAGCTGCCTGGATATCTGCAGTTTCCAGGATATTACCAACCGGTTGCACGCGGTAGTTTGTCTCCTGAGAGCTGAATGTCGAGCGCCGGATATCTGTTTTGGGAATGTCCAGTTGCCAGTTGGCGGTGTAGTTCCCTTCTCTTTCCAGCCCGCCGCCTATTTTTTTGAAGCCACGTGGTATATGGTCATACACAGCCGGTGTCGAAAAACGGATGCCTGTCTTTTCTTTGGCATGGGCCGCCGGCGGCCCGTCAAAATATACCGGATGATATTGCAACTGATTACCGGACAGCAGCAGCGGAGAACTGACCCCTATTTTGAACAGGCGGCTTTCTTCATTGATAACGGGAAATACTCTTAGGGAAACCCTGTTGCCTTCCTGCCTGTGTACCACCGAAGGATCCCTCACTTCAACACCCACGATGGTTTTATAGGCAGTAACAGCTTTGGATTTAGTGGTGAGTATGGCCTTTTCTTCTTTTCCTTCTATCCACAGGGATAAGGAAGTTACTACGCTTCCTTCGGGCAGGTAAAAACTATAGATCGCCTCCTGCTGATCATTTCTCCAGCCGGTCTTCTTCCGGCTGTTAAAAACCTCCAGTTGCATTTCGGTGTATGCGATCCGGATATCCGGCCATATCTCAATCTGGGTATCTACTTTTGTTGTAGACAGGTCGGTACCCGACCAATACCTTTCCTCCGCGTTGTACCGTACATCATAAATGGTATTGAGTATTTTTATTTTATCCGTGTCATCTATTGCAGGCTTACCGCCAATCAATGCCGCGGTCATGACCATGGGGTCGTGCTTTATTTCTTCGTCAAAATTTCTCCGTGGTACAGACCACAGAAAGTTGGAGAAATCCCCGTTCGGTATGCTGTAAGCAAGATCAGTTTTCAGTACCTTTTCTGTTACCGGCCCGGGTCTTAGTTTTTGCGCTTTGGCAACCCAGCCGGGCAGGTCTGCATGGGTTGTTTTATTCAATGCTTTCAGCGTAAATCCCCAGGCAGTAAGAAAGATCAACAGCGATACCAAAGCTGCTGCAAAACCTGTCCAAAAGAAATGGACATAGCTTTTTGATACTTTTTCCAGCTTACTAAATAAAACAATGATGTATATGCAAAACAACAGCGGAACAAAGCTATGCAGGGAAATACCCAGGAAGATGGCCCCGATGGCGCTCAAGGCATATAAGGGGATAAGGTATATGGCCAGGTAACCAAATAGTACAAATGAAATGCCCGCGATAAAGCTCATGAGATATTGCACAGGTTTAGAAATATTTTCCCTGTAAGCAAAGAGGATGAGGTTGATACAGGATATGATGAGAACGGCTGACAACCAGCCGGTGGAAGTTTTGAACACTTCCATCTCCCGGTTCAGTGCATAAGCGCTGACAAGGAATATCGCCAGGAATACGAACATGGCATACAGCCCCATCCGGCCCTTCCGGAGCTTTCCGTGCACCAGTAAGGCTACAAAATACATGGCTGTAAAAAGCAGGTTCACCAGGAACAGCCCTTCATTGGCCGGCAGGATAAAAGGAAAGCAGAATACGGTAAAGCTGGCACACAGGATCAGCAATCCCAAACGGAAAACAGTGTCCGTAGCTGTATAAATGGCAGGTTTCATGCTTGTATATTTTTATGTGAATACAGTTTCTGCAATTGCAGGGTTCTTTTATAGCATATGACCAACGGAATGATGCCCAACAACCCGAAAGAACAGTCTATGAGCTGCCAGTAAAAAGGGATCTGCCGGATATATCCTGCTATAAAAGCCAGTGGGAAAACCATCCCGCAGGCGATCATGCCAAATTCTATCACCCAGATATTTCTAACGGGGTCCCTTAACGGGCCGATAAAAGCGACCGCGATCACCAGGTGCGCAAAAGCCAGCCAGTCGTAACCATAAGCTATATAGGGATAATGGAGATTGGTTTCGCTGATAGCGACATGGCATTTCAACAGCCAATAGTGAAATGAAGAGCTGTTTTCCGGCCACCAGCTCAGTACCCAGGCGAGTTCGGTCTCGATAGCAAAAGCCGTTATACCACTAAGCATTAGACCGATGATAAAAAGCACCAGCCAGCGCTGTATCCCCCGTTTCTGCTGTTGAATATTGTTCATTTTTTTTTATTTTAAAAGTACTTTGAAAAACAAAGTATATGATCAAAAATAAACGCCCGGAGGCGGTGGTGTATTTCACTTTGAATTACAAAGTAAAATGAAAGATTTTTAATTTCCCAACTATTTTTGATTTTTTAGACGAAAAATTTTATTTCAATTGTCATCTCGATCCCAACCGTAGGTCGGGATCGAGATGACAATTGAAGGTGCGGGAGACCTCTCATTCCACTACCTGCCCGTCCGGCAGGCGGGCGTTCCATTCGAGGTAACAATCCGGGAGTACGTCCTTTCGACGAACCTGACGCAGGAGGGTGAGGAGAAATCTGCCGAAAGCGTGCAGTATCTTGTTTAGAAATAACTTTTTTGGTGGAGAGACCTCTCCTTCGTCGAGGTGACGATCAAGGGAGTTTACGTCATTGGCAGCACCGAACGGAACCCAGTGCAGTGAGCGGAGAAATCTTTTTTTAAGAGGACGATTTTTTTTCTCAACGTTCTGGCCTCTTGCGCCACAGTCGGGATGATCTGTTATGTCAGCTTATCAGGCAAGTATGATATTGTAATCACCTGTCGCTTTAAACCGCTCAAAATTTTCTGCTGCTTTTTTCAGAAGAGCGTCATACTGTTTGGCGCCATGACTTACCCGTTTCACGCCCAGCGAAGCCAGTTCCTGTAAACCCGGCAGGGAGGCAGTGGCGAATACATTCAACGGTAAATCCACTTCACTGACAAACTGTTTTATTTCTTCCGGCTTTTCAATCAAGGGAATGAATACGCCATCGGCGCCTGCTGCTTTATAAATACCCGCCCTGCGTATGGACTCCTTCAGCGCGTTCTCCGCCTTTGTTGTGTAGGTATCCGCACGGGCATTGATAAATATATCGGTATTGGCTTTGATGGCCTTTATTTTATCGGCTAGCAGGGAAGCCTCACCGAGGATGCGTTTTCCATCCTTCACCTGTCCATCTTCCAGGTTGATGCCTACAACACCGATATCCGTAAGCTGTTTTACGTAGTCTGCAACCTTATCCGGGTCACTGGAATACCCGGCTTCAAAATCCACCGACAACGGGATGGTTACTTTTACAGCGATCCGCTTCAGCACAAACAATAATTCCTCAAAACTTATTTGCTCCCCATCGGCATATCCCAGGGAAAATGCAATGGCATGACTGGAGCTGCCAAGCGCTTCATAATCCGCTTTTTCCGCCAGGGATGCTGTATGTGCATCCCAGATATTTCCTAATAACAATACATCATCTTTTTTGTGGAGCGCCTTAAACCGGTCGAGATTACTCATAATAATATATTTAGGTTATTGTTGGCTTTTACAATACAATTTTCATGCAGCGATGCGATTGAAAATGTTAAATATGCATGCATAAAAAAGGGTTACGCCTGTCCGGGTAACCCCTTGATCTGTTATCGTATGACGGTTCAGCTTTGTACGGATACGCACGTGGTTTTACTGCTGCTCAAAATCGTCTTCCTCCTCGTCATAACCGGCGCCGGCGCCCATATTCAGCATGGAGCCCATCAGGTCGTTGAATGCTATTTTACCGTCCAGCACTTTTTTGCTGATCAGTGAATAAGCGGACAGTCCGTGAAGGATCAGCTCCATCAGCAGGGCCATTTCGTTTTCATTGCCATGCGGGTATGTTTTCTTTACCAGCCCGTATAAGCCGGTTACCTGGTATAAGGCCTGCACTTTGTCTTTGTCTTTCAGGTTGAAGAGCAGATCGAGACTGTTTCCCTGGTCAAACCAGGTAATGATGGCACGGTAAGGATTATTGTCTTCTTTCTGCTGTGTATTTTTTCTCCGTTTAAAAGAATCCGGGCTGGGAAAATACTGGGTGAATTGCGTGCGGATGGCCTTATTCAGCAGGTTAAATGCCACCTGGTAAGGACCTTCCTGTTCACCTTCATACACCAGCTCTACTTTTCCGGTCACAGCGGGAATAATGCCCACCAGGTCGGACACCCAGATCTGTGTTTCCTTTTCGTTGTTGATAATGGCCCTGCGCTCGGCCGCGCTTACCGCATTTTCAAAAGCGGCAATGGTAAGGCGGGCGCTTACACCGCTTTTTTTGTCAACAAACTCGCTATTCCGTGCTTCAAAGGCCACCTGTTCTATCAGGCGCTTCACGAGATCACTTATCCGTACTTTGCCTTTTTGCTCATCGCTTATCTCCGCTTCCTGCTCCGTGATCTCCAGCGCCTGTTCCAGCGATCTGGGATAGTGCGTCAGTATCTGGCTTTCGATCCTGTCCTTCAGAGGTGTTACAATGGAACCCCTGTTCGTGTAGTCTTCGGGGTTAGCGGTAAATACAAACAGGATATCCAGCGGCATTCTTAATTTGAACCCGCGGATCTGTATGTCTCCTTCTTCCAGGATGTTGAACAATGCTACCTGTATGCGTGCCTGCAGATCGGGTAGTTCATTGATCACAAATACGCTGCGGTTGCTGCGGGGTATGATGCCGTAGTGTATCACCCTTTCATCTGCAAAATTCAGCTTCAGGTTGGCTGCCTTGATAGGGTCGATATCGCCGATCAGGTCTGCCACACTCACATCGGGTGTGGCCAGCTTTTCGCCGTATCTCTCTGATCGGTGCAGCCATTTTACCGGCGTGGCATCCCCTTTTTCTGCTACCAGGTCTTTGGCATATTTTGATATGGGATGAAAAGGGTCATCATTGATATCACTGCCTTCGATCACCGGGATGTATTCATCCAGCAAGGCGGTCATCTGACGGGCTATTCTTGTTTTCGCCTGTCCGCGTAGTCCCAATAGTAAAATATTGTGCCTGCTCAGCAATGCCCGTTCCACATCCGGTATCACGGTGTCTTCATAACCGATAATACCGGAAAAGCTGTTCTCATGCTGCTGTAGGTTTTTAATGAGGTTGTCACGGATCTCTTCTTTTATAGTACGGGCTTTGTAGCCACTTTTTTTTAATTCACCCAGCGTTTTGATCTTCGATATGTCCATTGTAGATACTTGTCTGTTCGTTTTAAAAAACTGTTTTTCTCTTACCGGATTCAAAATCCCTGAATATAAATGAACCCAGGTTGTCCAGCGATGCAAAGAACGCCTTGCCGTTGTTGGTTTCGGTGAATTCGTGTACAAATTGTTGCAGATAAGGGTCGGTAGCGATCATAAAAGTGGTGATGGGTATCTTCAGCTTTTTGCATTGCGCCGCCAGGTTCATACAACGGTTCACAACCTTCCTGTCCAGCCCGAAGCTGTTTTTGTAGTACCGTTTGCCTATTTTCAGACAGGTAGGTTTACCGTCGGTGATCATAAAGATCTGCTTATTCGGGTTGCGCCTTCTGCGCAGGATATCCATTGCCATTTCCAGCCCGGCTACCGTATTGGTATGATAAGGGCCTACCTGCAGGTAAGGGAGGTCTTTTACTTCTATCGGCCAGGCGTCGTTACCGAAAACAACAATATCCAGCGTGTCTTTCGGGTATTTGGTTTTGATCAGTTCGCTCAATGCCATGGCTACTTTTTTTGCCGGCGTGATCCTGTCTTCTCCATACAGGATCATGGAGTGGGAAATATCGATCATCAATACCGTTGAGGTCTGCGTTTTGAAATCCGTCTCCCGGATGCTCAGGTCGTCTTCCTGCATCCGGAAGGCATCTATGCCATGGTTGATCTGTGCATTGCGGATCGACTCTGTAAAATCGATCTGCTCCAGCATATCACCAAACTGGAACTGACGGGTTTCGGGGTTTTGCTCATCGCCCTGCCCGGGTTTGAAGCTATGGTGGTCGCCTGCTTTTGATTTTTTGAGCTTACCGAAGATCTCCTCCAGGTTTCTTTTGCGGATACTCTGCTCCGTTTTAGGAGTGATTTTTATTTCACCCCGTTGATTATCTTCAGTAATATATCCTTTTTCCTTCAGGTCTTCTATAAAATCGCCCATACCATATTCATTGTCGGTGAGCTGGTAGTTTTTATCCAGTTCATTCAGCCACTGCAGGGCTTCGCCCACATCGCCGCTGGTATAGTTCAGGATCTGCATGAACAGATCCAGCAACTGATCGAATTTTGATTTTCCCTCCTCACGGGGGTCATATAGTGAAAAATGAAAGCCTAACATATCAAACTCCTCTTTTTGTAATGGTGACAGGCAATCGCAAATGCAGTATTCCGGCAGGTATTTACTTATGCAATTTAAGCTATTCAAACTAAAATAAAAACCAATTTGAAGAAAGGAAAATTGATTAAACTGGTATAAATGATTTCAGAAGAGCAACCTATAAGTAAATTCCGGCGAAACTGGTGGCGGACATTGACACCCGCTGTTATTTCGATGGCGTTGTGTGTTGCTGACGTGTTCGGGATTGTATACAGATTGCACAGTTCAATGGGGTATAGCCTCCTTCTGATGCCGGTTTATGCAGTTGCTTTTCTTTTTTTGCTGGTCCTCGACCTTGCTGCTAAATTCACTATCCTGTCTGTAAAACGTATCTGGTACTTTCAGTTAGCGGTCATTTTACCCGCTTTTTTATTAATGTTTCATTTTTTACACTTTTTTCCCGGCTGGCTTCTCGTTTCAATATTACGCGACTGATAGGGCGTCCGCCTCGTCATGCCTTCTGAAGGAGGATAGTTTAATAAAAATCTGAAGCGATGATTACGGAATATACTATAACTCCACAAACTCCCAGGCACTGATATACGCATCATTCTTTTCCGCATACGCTATAAAGTTCGCATAGAACCCGAATCCACCGAGCGTTGCGCTGTCGCCTACCACTACCAGCTTTTTGCGGGCGCGGGTCATGGCTACATTCATCCGCCGGATATCCGCGAGAAAACCAATACTGCTGTCAGCATTACTTCTCGTCATACTGATATAAATGATATCCCGCTCCTGTCCCTGGAAGCTGTCTATGGTATTGACAGTAATTTTATGCCTGTAAGGAGTTAGTTCGGGGGTATGGTCTACCTGGTCCTCTAACACCTGTAGTTGCATTCGGTAAGGTGAAATAACGCCAACAGTCGGGAAATCTTCTATTGTAAAGTTATTGGCCAAAGTATTCACCAGTTGTGCCAGGTGTTTCACCACAAAGGCTGCTTCCTCCGGATTATCAATCGCAGCGCCTTCCCTTTTTTCCTCGAAGCCGCATCCGGCCGTATCAATGAATTGCAGCGGCGCTTCATCTGCTGCCAGCCGGTGCCTGGCTACCAGGGGGTTTGCGCGTAACCGGCCGTCATAAAAACGTTCCGAGGAAAATTGCATGATGGTCTCATTCATCCTGTATTGTTCTTCCAGCAGCACAACTGCTTCGGGATGTAAGCGAACACATTTCTCCATCAGTGTTTCTGCCAGTCCGTTCTTGGCGGCTTCCTCCGATTTGATGGTAGGTGGAAGCTGACAGTGATCGCCTGCGAGTACCAGCTTTTCCGCTTTTAATACCGGTATCCAGGTGGCTGGCTCCAGGGCCTGTCCTGCTTCATCAATGATGGCTGTATGAAACTTGAGATCGCTAATGGTATAGTGATTGCAGCCTACCAGCGTAGCCACTATTACCTGGGCTTTGGACAGCAGGTCCCGGGTGATATAGTCTTCCGTTTTCTCTACATCTTTTAAGATCCGGTGGGCTTCATCAAACAACGCTTTTCGTTGTTCCCTTTCCGCTTTTCCAAAATTTCGTTTGTATTTATGGGCCATGTTCCTCAATTCATTGGCCTGTTTCTTCATTTTCCTGATCTCCTTTGTGCTGCTGTGTTCCGCTATTTTGCTGTCAAGGGTCAAAGACATTAATCGCCCGGATACCCTCGCCGGGTTGCCGATACGGATAACATTCAATCCTTCGCCGGATAGTTTTTCGCTTAACAGGTCCACGGCAGCATTGCTGGGAGCAGCCACCAGCACCTGCTGTGGCTGTTGTTGTATCAGTGTTTTTATGGCTTGTACAAGCGTGGTGGTTTTGCCGGTTCCGGGCGGACCATGTACGATTGCCAGCTCATTGGCGGAAAGTATTTTTGCTACGGCTTCATTTTGCGAGCTGTTCAGAACAGGATTATCCGGAGTGATTAGATCGTTTCGAAAGCCGGGCTTTTTTTCACCGGTCAGTATTTTCAACAGTTGATTCTCCTTGTTGTTGTCAGCGATAGCAATAGCCTGCTTTAAGGCCGACTGCATTTCATTATAACTGTTTTCATCAAAAAGCAGATCAACGCCCAACTTGCCATTCCTGCTCCAGTCGGGCAGCTCGTCTGTGCGGATATTGAGCTTTAGCCTGTTTCCGCCCTGGTAGGTAATTACACCCTCCAGGCGGTCTTCTTTTGCGTTATGATTCGAAAATAAGACTGCAGAGGCTCCAAAACGGAACTGATGAGGAATATCCTGGTGCGTGGTACGCTCTAATTCTACGATGAGGTAGTCGCCACGGGTCATTTCCGTGTCACGGATGGCAACGGGATACCAACTCATTCCATTCTGTCTCCTGTCATTTACCGAAGTGGAAGCCAGTAACTCATCAAATAATTTTCTGTCTGCTGCTCTTTCTGTTGCCAGGAGTTGCTGTAGCTTTTTGAAATATTCCATCGGGTGCAAAGATAAAAGGCAAATATGGAAAATTTTATAATGTGGAAGTGTGAAAAACAGGTAACGTAAGTAGTTTGGGCACTCAGCCTTAGCTGAATATATTGAAGTCGGAGCGGAAAATACTTACCTGTTTCGACAGGCATCATTGCCGGCAACAATAATATGCCCGGGACATAAGTCCCGGAAGAACATAAAAAATCCTTAGTCAGGAGACTAAGGATAGCGAAACAGTAATAATATTACGACTTCCGGAAGTCCTATTTTGAGATTGCTGTTATAAACAGGCTTTCAATGCAGCATGGAAAACTGGTGTACGGCTCGGCCAGTTGGGTTCTGCCACTGATGGTAACTACCAGCCCTTCTTTATAATAATCCATCGGCAAATTGCAGGGGATCAATTTACTGTCTATAGTGCCTTCTTCTACCAGGTAAACCGGCATCACCGCTGTAGCGGTTATCCGGACTGTTGCTTTTTTACCGGTGATGGTCCTCAGGATTGGTTTGCCGGGAGAACATTCGGTTGACTCATCTTGCTTTTTACAGGCAAAGATGAGAGAAACTGTTATGAACAAAAGTATTAACCTGCTGATCATTATAAAGGCCGTTTAGGTGTAAAAGTGACAGCCGTTTTGGTACAAACGTTGCATGATAATACAAAACATTTGTATGACGCCGTTAAGGGATTAAGAAAAAGCTATTTATAATCCTGTTGCCACCGTTTTACTGCCTCTTGCCTTTATAAGATGCTCCCGCACTTTGGCGTCGCGGAATAATCCTAAGGGATTAAGGGCACCGCCGCTTCTCAGGCGTGCTTCGGCTACCAGTGGTCGTAAGTCTGTTCTGAATGCCTGCTGCAGTATTTCCTGGGCGGATACTACATCATTATCCTGTTGCGCATTCTTTAAAGCTGTTCTGTCTGTTGCCAATGCCTGGGCATATGCGAGTAGTATGGCTTCTACCGACTGCAATAAATCCTCCAGGGGATCTTTCACGTTATGCGAAGCATCGATCATCCAGCCCATATCCGTATTGTGATTCATCCCCCGGGCGTCCATACCTTCTACCAGTTCGTTGAAAATGAGGTATAACTGGTAAGGCTTGATGCTGCCGGTAGTGAGGTCATCATCGCCGTATTTGGAATCGTTGAAATGAAATCCTCCCAGTTTTCCTTCCATCAGCAGCAGCGCCACAATCTGTTCGATGTTAGCATTAGGAAGGTGGTGACCGAGGTCTACCAGGGTATAGGCTTTTTCTCCCAATTTACTGGCATAGAGATAGGATTGTCCCCAGTCGCCTACGGTGGTGGAGTAAAAGTTGGGCTCGAAAGCCTTGTATTCCACGAACATTTTCCAGGTATCCGGTAATGCCGCATAAATTTCCTGCAGCCCGTTCAGTGTATGCTCAAAAGCCTGCCTGAAATTGAGTTGTCCCGGAAAGCAGGAGCCATCGGATAACCACACAGTTAATGATTCAGACCCTAATTCAACCCCATATCGGATGACTTCTATATTATGATCGATGGCCTGCTTCCGGATATCTTTGTTTACATTTTGCAGAGAGCCGTATTTATAACTTAATTGCTGGTCGGGCTGGTCCTGGAAGGTGTTGGAGTTCATAGCGTCAAAACGGAGCCCGTTCTGTGCCGCCAGCGCTTTTATATGAGGAGCGTTTTCCGGGATGTCCCAGGGAATATGCAACGAGATAGCGCCACTGGAACGATTCAGTGCATGCAGCAGACCAATATCTTCAATTTTTTCCTCCAGGCTGCGGGGCTCGCCACCACCGGCAAAGCGGCCGAAACGGGTGCCGCCGGTTCCCAGCGCCCAGCTTGGAATAGCCACCTGGAAATCAGCCAGCTTCCGGATAATGTCTTCTGAGTTTTCAACAATTGACCTTGTAAATGCCAGTTTCCGCTCATGCTCCTTCAGCAGGGTTTCATTATCCGCTTCCAGTTGATTTTTTTGCAGTTGCATCGTAATAATTTTATGGCATGTAAAACACTTCTTTTAAGGGAACGCTTACAGGTGAGTTGTCTGCATTGGTTTCCATGATATCTTTCATATAACTCCACCAGCGCTTCATTACCGGATGTTCCGGCAATGATTGTTGAGAGGCCGGATTATCAATTTTCAGGTATCCGAAGAGATCATTGGTTTGCTCGTCCAGGAAAATGGAATACTCCGTGATGCCCGTTTGTTTCAAGAGTGCCTGTAGTTCCGGCCATATCACTTCATGTCGTTTCCGGTATTCTTCTTCAGCCCCTTTAAAAAGCTTCATTTTAAAAGCGATCCGCTGCATGGGTATAGTTATAAGTGGTTAAGTTGCAGTAGCAAGACACAAGTGGTTAGCAGTAAGTTGATAAGTATCGACCTGTATCCTGAAACCTGCATTCTCACATCGCCTATCTTAAAAACGCCATCGCCACGCCGCCGTCAACGTTTAATGTGTTGCCGGTAGATTTATTGAGCAGCCCGCTTACAAATGCATAGCAGGCATTGGCTATATCTTCCGGCAATATCACTTCGTTCAGCAAGGTACGTTTGGCATAATAGGCAGGTAGTTCTTCTACTTTTATTCCATAGGCTTTTGCACGGCCTTCCGCCCATCCGCCTGCCCAGATATTGCTGTCGGCAATAACTGCATCCGGATTTACTGTATTTACCCTGATCCGGTCGCCACCCAGTTCGGCTGCCAGTAACCGTGAGAGATGCGCCTGTGCGGCTTTGGCAGATCCATAACCCGCATTGTTGGGTCCCGCTACTACGCTGTTCTTGGAAACAATATTGATAATGTCCCCGCCTGTTCCCTGCTTGCGCATGATCTCCACTCCTGTTTTGGATACCAGGAACTGGCCTTTTACCAGGATATCATACAGTTTGTCCCAGTCTTCGATGGAATGATCTGTAATGGACTTTGAAATGCTGATGCCTGCATTGTTGACAACAATATCTACGCCGCCAAATGCAAGGACCGTATCAGCAAATGCTTTCTCAATCGTTTTACCATCCGTTACATCCAGCAGGGTAGATGTGGCGGTATCTCGGCCAAATTGTTTTTTAAATTCCTCCGTTGCACCATTCATTCTTTCCTGGTTGATATCATTGATCACCACGCAGGCGCCTTCTTCTGCAAATCTTTTCGCAATCGCTTTACCGATACCACCGGCGCTTCCCGTAACAAGGGCAATACGACCGGATAATGATTTGGGTTTGGGCATACGCTGCAGCTTCGCTTCTTCCAGCAACCAGTATTCTATATTAAATGCCTCCTGCCGGGGAAGTGATGTATATTCCGAAATGGCTTCGGCGCCCCGCATCACATTGATGGCATTGGTATAAAATTCAGCGGCCACGCGGGCAGTTTGTTTGTCTTTGGCAAAAGTGAACATACCCACACCCGGGTAGAGTATAACTACCGGGTTGGAGTCGCGGATGGCAGGACTATTGGGATGTTTGCAGGTATTGTAATAATCCTCGTACATTTTCCTGTAGTCTGTAAACTGACCGGTGATCTTTTCTTTAACGGCATTGGTATCGGATAGATCTTCTCCGGGGGCCAGGTTCAGTACCAGCGGACTGATTTTGGTCCTTAAAAAGTGATCGGGACAACTGGTGCCCAGCGGTGCCAGCCTGTCCAGGTCATTAGAATTGATAAATTCCAGTACGCGGTCATCGTCGGAGAAATGACCGATCATTTTTACCGCGGAAGAACATAAGCCTCTCAATACAGGCGCTAAGGCTACGGCCTGTGACAGGCGTTGTTCTTTGGGAAGCGACTGGATTCTGGCGCCGCCAAAATTGGGTCTGCCTTTAGATTTTTCTTCAATATAAGCGGCACAGGCTTCTATAACATCCAGCGTATTTACATAACTTTCGTATGCGGTGTCGCCCCAGGTAAACAACCCGTGAGAGCCCAGCATGATACCTTTGATCCCCGGATTTTCGTCCAGGCATTTCTTCAGCTCAAGCCCCAGTTCAAAACCCGGGCGTCTCCATTCCACCCATCCGATGCTACCATTAAACAGTTCTTTCGTGATCTGTTTGCCGTCTTTGGCGGCAGCAATGGCGATAGCGGCGTCCGGATGCAGGTGATCAATATGTTTAAATGGCAGGAATCCATGCAGGGGAGTGTCGATAGACGGTGCCTTCGAACTCAGGTCGAAAATGCAGTGGTTGAATAACTCCACCATTTCATCTTCGTATGCCAAACCCCGGTACACATTTTTCAGGCTACGCAAACGGTCTACGTACAAGGCTGCCAGGCCACTTTTTTTCAATGTGCCGAGATCTCCCCCCGATCCTTTTACCCACATTACCTCGGTTTCCCTGCCGGTTAAGGGGTCGCTGGCAACCACCTTGCAGGAAGTATTTCCTCCACCATAGTTTGTGAGCCGCAGATCGGCGCCTAACAGGTTAGAGCGATATATTAATAACGCAACCTCATCTCCCTGCAGCTCTGCTGCTTTGGCGTCATCCCACAGGTAGCTGACATGCTTATACGTTCTTGTTGACATAGTTAGAATTTTATTTTGCAAAATACTATTTTAATGAATTACCATAACCTACTACCAACACGGCCGCAATAATAGCAGCGATTCCCGCAATGATGGTATTGACCGTTTTTTTACTAACGCCTTTCCATTCTTTCAGAATGATACCCCATAAATTGGCAATTAGTATAATAAAGGCCATATGCAGTATCCAGGAACTGGCGCCATTCCCCAGCCTGCTTTCTCCCATTCCGTAAAAAAAGAACTGCAGGAACCATGTGGTTCCGGCAAGCGCTGAAAACAGGTAATTGGACAACAGGGGCGTTTTCCTGTTCGTATAATCTCCAAATGTTTTATTGCGGGCATTTAAAAACATACACCAGATGAGGTTGGTAGTTAACCCACCCCATAGTATTACTATATAGGTAACATTGTTTTGAAACAGGAACTCCCCCTGGTTGGGATGATCTGCTTTCCATGCTGCATTGGCTATCTCTGCCATGGATTTACCTGCTTCGATAGCATAGTTAAAACAGGCGCTTAAAACACCGGATATAATCGAAACCAGCAAACCCAGCCCAAATTTATATTCTGTTTTTACTGTATTTCCGTGTGGATCGACGCCGGCGGTTTTTAGTTCTTTTTCTTTCATCGTACCGGCCCTTCCGCATAAAACTATACCCAGTATGCAGATAAGTAATCCGGCAAGCACGGTAAGCCCCCACTGCGAGCTCACCAGCATACTGAAAGTATCTTTACCCTCTTTGGGAAAGAAATTGTAATAGACCGATGGAATTAAAGCGCCCAGTACCATTGTAAGTCCCAGAATGATGCTGCTGCCGAGCGATACCCCGAGGTATCGTACACCCAAACCATAAGTGAGACCACCGATACCCCATAAAAGACCGAACAGGTAAGTGTACCCTAATATGGCGCCTTCTGTACTACGGATGATAGAAAAGAAGTCCGGAATGGTAAGAAATGCCGCCAGAGGGGGAACGATCAGCCAGGAAAACAAACCACCTATGATCCAATAGGTTTCCCATGCCCATCCCTTTACCTTTTTAAAGGGAATATAGAAACTACCCGAAGCAAAGCCGCCGACAAAATGATAGAATATTCCAAGTATAACCTGCATTCCTTTCTATATTACAATATGGAGATAACAATCGTTTTTCAAAAGTATACTATACCCATAGTAAAGCTGTCATGTGCTGTCATGTGAAGAAGAAGCCGGTAACAGGCTCCTGAGTAGAAAATATATCCGGTCAGTTAAACACTATCTTCCGGTGAGGGTAGGATTCGGCGTGTTTATACAGCATATTCCGGATATTATCGTTATCGGGGTAAGGGGTCAGCAGTTTCTTTAATTTGTTAATATCTATTTTCATGCCCGCGGGTATATAACCCATGCCATAAAACCTTCCTTTCTCCATCAGAACACAGCTTTGTTCATCTTCTTTTAAACCCTCACCCAGCAGTGCAAAACTGGGGAGGGCTTCGTGCAGCACGTTCAGGGCTTCTTCCACCCGCTTATTATATACTGTGGGTTCGTCGCAGGGCTCCTCTGTGGCAGCCGGCCCTGCCGATTTATCTACAAAACAAAGCCTGGGAGAGAGGTTGTGTTTTTCAATCAGGTTCCATAATACCCGGTATCCGTCCCAAAGCAACCCAAAGGTATAAACCGGCCGCAGATGTTTTTTCTTTCTTTCAATTGCAAGGCGGGCATATCCCTTTCGGTCCTCAAATACATACAGTCCGTATTGCGCGGTAATTTGTTTGCTGCTGACATTATATACCGGCCATAATTTCTTTATCTCCGTTTCTTCCAGTACCGCTGCCATCAGTTCCGTACCACATACCTGGTAGCTGATATTGTAAACATTGCGTATAAACTCCTGCTTCTGCCTCGAAGTACCGTTGTGTGAAAAATGACTGCTGACACGGCTCCGCAGGTTTTTGGCTTTCCCTACATAAATTACTTTTCCCTTTTGATTGCGGAAATAGTAAACACCCGGCTTCCGGGGCAGTTGCTCTATCTGTTCTTTGGGAAGATGGAGCGGCAGGTACTGCTCCCGGGAAGATTTCTTCAAGAACTTTTCGATATGGTCCTGCGCGCCGTTTGCCAGTAATTTTTCAAAAAGTCTTATGGTAGCCTCCGCATCTCCGCCTGCCCGGTGCCTGTTTTGGATGCTGATGTCCAGTGCCCGGCAAAGGCTTCCCAGGCTGTAGGACATAAAGCCGGGAAATACTTTCCGGCTGAGACGGACAGTACACAGCTTGGGAATGGTGAGGGCAAACCCACCTATTGCCAGCTCATGTTTCAGGAAGGAATAGTCGAAGTTGACATTATGCGCGACAAAGACCTTGTCCTTTAAGATCTCATAAACAGTCCCGGCAATTTCCTCAAACACGGGGGCGTCAGCTACCATTTCGTTGGTAATACCCGTCATAGACTGGATGAAATACGGGATGGGCCTTTGTGGATTAACCAGGGTTTCAAACCGGTCAATTACCACGGATCCGTCAAACACCTGGATGGAAATTTCGGTAATGGTATTACCGGAAGCATATGCCCCTGTGGTTTCTATATCTACTATCGCGTAAATCAACGTTTTTTGTTGTTATCCAAAGGTAAATTCCTTTGGTAAATAAAAATAGGGCTCATTGTATTTTTATGATAATCAATATGTTGTGTGTTGTATTGGAAAAAGTGAAAAAAAATATGCACACCTGCACAATAAATAGTAAATCCTGATATTCTTTTTTTGTAAATTTGGATTGTCCTAATGAAATAAATGACATCCGTTCCTCCTCTGAAAGCTTCCGTGTAAATCCGTTCCTGATTTTTACATTTTTAAATTTATTTGTTATGAAGCTGTTCAACACATTACACATGGGAGAAAGTGCAAAAATCGCTATGATTGTAATTTTGGTTTATGCTACTATCGGAGTTGTAACATATCTTTCATGGTAAGATTTTCTTTTATCAGGAAGACACTTTTCGGACAAATGCCTGGAAAGTGTTTTTTTTGTTCTCTACCGAAAATACCGTCAAATAATCTAGTTCGCTCGTTTACCCTTTAGATTTTCCGTTGCTGTATTTTATATTTTTCATGTATATAAATCAATAGATTTTTAGCCTTTAAATAGTCTATTGGATGAATATCAAAAATAAACTTCTCAAAGGCGGGCATTTGTCAGAAAAAAAATGCCTTGAGATATTACAGTTGTTCAGCGAGGATTTGACAGCTACTGAAATTGCCGATGCCAGCAAGGTAAGCAGGGTTACTATCAACAACTATTGCAGACTTATCCGTTCTGAAATCGTTGACTTCTGTGAACGAAGGTTGGGGGAAAACCGGATCAGGACAGGTAACAATGTTCCGGCAAACGGGTTACAGACGAATGTGTACTATGGATTTTACCAGCATGAAGGCGACATTTGCACTGAATGGCTGAAGAATATCGTTGCGTTGCCGTCGGCAAAGGAATTACACACGGCGGAGGAGTTTGTGGCGTATGATGCGGTGGCCGACTGCGGTAGATGGAAAATGCATTGGATTCTTAAAAACAAAGAGGATTTATCCGGAAGCCAGGAAGATGTGGCAACTTTCTGGATGTTTACAAAAGCCCGGTTGCAGAAATTCAGGGGTATGAATAAGAATACTATGTATCTGCATATTAAAGAATGTGAATTCAGGTATAATCACAGGGATCATAATCTCTATGCGGTACTTATGGATATCATTAAAAATAAGCAGGATGTAAAACGACTGGCTGAACCGGCCGGTGAGTGCCGGGCATTCAATCATATTTAAACGAACTCCGGGGGTTTCTTAATGTTCATTTTCCTTCAGTCACTTCCGGATCATTAAAACTTACTGAAGGAGTTTTCTCATGTTTTGGTACGGATGGTTGTCTAGCCATCCGTTTTTTTTAAGTATTTCCATTTAGCACATGTTATTAGTTTAAGCTAATACACAGTGATATATGGCAAATATTCCTGCTTGTTTTTCAGACTTTACATATTCTGCTGAATCTTGTGTAAGTTTACCTGTACGTTGCAACCTGAACCGGGCGAATCTCTAAGTCCAATTTTGAACCATTAAATCTTACGAAAATGAATGGAGAACAATTCTATCAATACCTGGTTGATGTATTGGCTGTTGGCGATACATTACATACAGGTAAAGGCGGTAGTTGTTATGTTTTTACCGGTTGGTATAAAGGAAACCTTCAGTTTGCCGGTACCCAAACAAAATCTATTCCGAAAGCAGTGCTCGTGTCTATTAAGGACGCTATGAACAATAATACCAGGATTACCGCAGAATGGCTGAGAGCCAATGACCTCGAGAGTTTTGCGTCACGGGTGGCGCTGGTACGAAGCATCGTTGCAAAATACAGCTGTACAACTGAACCGGGAATGACTCCCCAATTAGCTGCCGGAAGAAAATAACAGGTTTGTTGATATAACGGTCATCATTACCCTTTGCTCTTATTCCGGATTGTTTAATGTTACTTTACTGATCCGGCTTTTCGGCTTATGCAGCCACGCCAGCAGAACCGGAAGGAGCACAAGATTGGTGATGGTAGCTATCAGTAAAGTGAGTGAGGTAAGCCATCCCAGGGCCTTGGTGCCGCCAAAGCCGCTGAAAATAAAAATACTGAAACCGGCTATCAATACCAGTGAGGTATATATGATGCTGATACCGGTATGATGGATGGTTTGTATGATCGTGGGAAAAGGCTGGTTGTTATATGCGGGAAGTTCCTGCCGGTAGTTTACCAGGAACCGGATGGTAACATCGATGGCTATCCCCAGCGCTATACCGAATACGATCACTGTAGAAGGTTTTAGCGGCACACCTGCCCAACCCATAATACCGGCCGTGAGCATCAACGGTACTATATTGGGGATAAGGGAACATAACAATATCCGGAAAGATCTGAACAGGTAGAGCATACAGGCGGCTATCAGTATAAACGCGAGAATGATACTGTCTTTTAAGCCATCTATAATAAAACGGCTGCCTTCCAGGAAGGTGATACTGGTGCCGGTAAACTGCACATTGTATTGGGTGGAATCGAACAACTGGTGTGCTCTTTGTTCTATATCCGACAACACCAGGGGTAATTGTTTGCTGCCGATGTCGGCCATGTTCACACTGATGCGTGTTTTGCTGCGGGCTGTATCCATAAAGGCGTTCATCAATTGCTGAAAGGCATTGTTTGAGCCGGTAGTATCTTTTCTTACCCGGAGATAGTCTCCTACAAAGGCGCCATCGAAGCTGTTGGGCAATTGGTAATAAGCGCTGTCTCCGTCATAAAAAGCCTGTTTGGCAAATTTTAAACCTTCTGCCAGTGACAGCGGCCGGGCCATTTCCGGTCTTTGGCTTATGTATAATGCCAGCGAATCAATCTTCTCAAAAATGCCTAATGCTTTCAGTCCGGTATAACCATAGCGCTTCTTGGTGTCTACTATTATTTCCAGCGGCATGATCCCTTTAAAGTTCTTCTCAAAAAACTTCAAATCGGTATAGATGCGATCTGTTTTGGGAATATCATCCACCATATGTCCTACGGATTGCAGGCGCAGCATGCCGGTTACGGAAAATACAATTGCCAGCAGCGTAACCAGGTACACCGCTTTTTTATGGTGGAAAACCCATTTTTCAACTTTGTTGAGGGCGCTGTCCAGCCAGCGGCTCTCCAGGTAGCGAAGGTGATTCGGCCGCGGAGCCGGCAGGAAGCTTAATACCCCGGGGATGGCTATCAGCGAGATAAAAAATATAGACATAATGCTAATGCCGGCCACTACACCAAACTCCTTCAACACGGCGCTTTTGGTAAATGCAAATACTGCAAACCCGATAGCAGCGGCAATATTACAGAACAGCGTAACGATCCCCATACGTCCTACCATTTCTATTAAGGCCTGTTGCTTGTCCTTAAAATCCGACCAGGCAGTATGGTATTTGTTCAAAAAATAAATACAGTTGGGAATGCCAATGACGACAATGAGCGGCGGCACCAGTGCCGTTAATAAACTAATGTGATACCCGCAGAGATAAAGGATACCCATGCTCCAGATAACACCTATGATCACTACCGCCAGCGACAGTACCGTGGCGCTTACCGAACGGAAAAACAGCATCAGTATAGCGGCGGAAATGATCAGCGAACCGATCAGGAACCACTTCATTTCTTTCTTCACATTAATTGCCATATTAGTGCGTATCAATGGCAACCCGCTGATATGAATATCCGTACCCTGCCTTTCCCCAAAACTGTACGCCAGTTTTTCTATATCGGCAATCACCTTTTCCCTGCCTTTGGTTCCCAGCACATCTTTATTGATCCTTACAGCGGTTAAATAGGTGTTGGTCTCCGGGTTATACAGCAGGTTGGTATAAAAAGGAAGCTGATGAAGCACCCGGGATGCGCTGTCAAGCGGGGACTGATCATCGTAATGTTGCCGGAATATGGGAATTACATTCAGCTTCTGGGTGCTGTCATTTTTTTTCAGGTTGATAGCTGAAGTGATATTCAATACGCTTTCCACCTGTTCTACCTTTTTCAGATCAGCAGTAAGGGCGGCAAAGTCATTGTATTTATCTTTATGTAACAGATCATTGCTGGTAAAACCTATTACCAGGGTATTGCCGTCGTCGCCAAACTCTTCTTTAAAAGCCAGGTATTTTTGATACAACGGATTGTTGACAGGAATGGTTCTTACAAACTCATAGCTGATGGTAACCTTCAGGGAATAATATAACATAAGCCCGGTAACAGCAACCAAAACGGATAATAGTAATATTCTATGGCGTAATATGAATTTTCCCAGTTGTTTCCACATGCGGAGGACAGAATTGATTAGAAGTGCAAAGAAACTTATTTTGAACCTGTTTCCGCATTAATACCCTGATAAATGTTGATAATAGCCGGTGATTCAATGTGGGGAACAATATTTAATGTTGCTTTCTATAAATTCGTATTTCATAGTTGAAAAATGGTACATACCACCAGGGGAATCGTGCTTCGTACAACAGTATATGGCGAAACATCCATAATTGCATTGGTTTATACGGAGTTGTTCGGTTTGCAATCCTATATTGTGAATGGGGTGAGGAGCGGTAAAAAAGGGAACTTCAAAGCTAATTTGTTTCAACCTGCTTCTATAATTGAGATGGAAGTGTATCACAGCGAGTTGAAAAAACTCCACCGAATAAAGGATGCCCGTTGGTATTATGTTTACCAGGACCTGCTGTTCAATATATACAAAAATGCGGCTGCGCTCTTTATGGTAGAACTGCTGCAGAAAACCGTCCGGCAACCGGAGCATAACCCCGATCTGTATAACTTTCTGGAAGACGCTTTTATGGAACTGGATAAAGCGGGAATTAAAACCACTGCCAACTACCCGTTGTTTTTTCTTATACATCTGCCCGGATTCCTCGGGTTTAGTATCCAGGATAATTTTTCAGCCAGCGCTCATTTGCTCGACCTCAGGAACGGCAGCTTTATAGCCGGGATCCCTGATCACGAGTTCTATGCCGATCCGGTAGTGTCCGGGCATATCTGCGAATTGATGCATGTAATGCACCCCGCTGAATCAGAGGAACTGACACTGAATAATATTGCCCGAAGAAGGATTACCGACTGTATGCTTACGTTTTACCGTTTGCATATTCAGGATTTTTCAAATATGAAATCCCTGTCGGTACTGCAGCAGGTATTTTCTTAAGCGGATTTAAGGTTTCACGATTGTTTCAGTTTCCGCAATGAGATATAGCAATATTTTCGTTATTTTTGATGATATTTCCTGAAAAGGAATCAACATATATCATTATAGGATTTTGTGTGTGAGGAAACAATTGAAACTGTCAATTTATAATTTCAATAGATAAATTATTCTGAATCAAATTGTTATATATTGTATTGGTATAGCAATTCTAATTTAGCCGCCCTTACGGGATGATTTAGCAGGATAATATTGTGTCTCTTCTATAGTGGTATCCCCTTTTCAGGCCATTTTCAACTATAATTAATAAACTCTTTATGGGTTGTAGCAGTTGTGGTACCAACTCCGGGAAGCCTAATGGATGTAAAAGTAACGGGGGATGCAGCACCGGGGGATGTAATCGTATGAACGTTCACGATTGGCTCAGGAACCTTCCGATAGCGGATACGGATAATGTCTGCCGGATTGTGGAAGTGAGCTTTAACAATGGCAGCCGGAAGGAATTTTACAGAAATACCACGGTACAGCTTTACGAAAAAGGTGATATGGTAACCGTGGAAGGTGTCAGCGGATTTGATGTGGGAGAAGTAAGTGTAAGCGGTGAACTGGTAAGGCTGCAGATGAAAAAAAGAGGAGTGGACGAAAACAATGCAGAGATAAAAAAAATACTACGGCGCGCCAGCGACCGTGACCTGGATATGTTCCGGCAAACCAAACTCCGGGAACCGGAAGCATTGATGCGTGCAAGGTCTATAGCCAAAAAACTGAACCTGGAGATGAAGCTGTCGGAAGTGGAAATACAGGCAGATGGCAGAAAAGCGACATTTTTCTATACGGCTGACGGCAGGGTGGATTTCAGGGAACTGATAAAGGCTTATGCCTCTGAGTTTAAGGTGAAGGTGGAAATGAAACAGATCGGCACGCGCCAGGAAGCGGGCAAGGTAGGGGGTATAGGCAGTTGCGGCAGGGAATTATGCTGCAGTTCCTGGCTCACAAACTTCAAAAGTGTTACCACCATTGCTGCCCGTTACCAGAATTTAAGTATTAACCAAACCAAACTCAGCGGGCAGTGCGGAAGACTAAAATGCTGCCTTAACTATGAGTTGGATACTTACCTGGACGCTCTGCAGGGTTTTCCGGACAATGCGGATATACTGGAAACTGTTAAGGGTAATGCCCTTTTAATTAAAAAAGACATTTTCCGGAGTATGATGTGGTACACGCTTCCGGACAGCAGCAGGCATTATGCGCTCACGATAGCTACCGTGCGTAAAATCAAAGCCCTGAATTTAAAAGGTACCCGGGTGGAAGCGCTGGAGTCGGAAGAAATACAGGGAGGTAAACCCAAGGAAGTAGAACCGGAATTTGTAGATGTAGTGGGACAGATCAGCTTAGGCTCTCTTGAAAAAAATGCCCGCAAACACAAATCCAGGAGAAACAGGGATAACCAGCAGAGAAACGATCAGCAAAAAAGAGTGGAGGGCAGGAATGAAAAAAACAGGCCGCAGAACCAACCCCCCAAAAACGATAACGGTAACAACAATAACAGGAATGGCAACAGGAACCATCCCGGCAACAGAAGGGGAGGTAATAAATAAACAGTATTGCGTTCTTTACTGCCTGGGTGCATAATAAATAATACAGACGCCTAACAAGGCGATCAATGCTCCTGCTATATCATATTTATCCGGTCTGAAATTATCAAATTTCATTGCCCATAGTATTGACATAACAATAAAAATACCACCGTAGGTGGCATATACGCGTGCAAAATTAGATGTTTGCCAGGTGGCTACTATACCATACGAAACAAGTGCCACAGCGCCTGCCAACCCGTACCACCAGGGTTTGCCATCTTTCAGCCACATCCATATAAGATAACCTCCGCCTATTTCGCAGAGACCTGCCAGTAAAAAGATCGGGATAGATTTTATGATTTCCATGATTTTAGTATTCAACGAATTTATAAGTGGTTAAACACCCGGCATTTCATTTATTAATATTTTTTAAAAAATGAACTAGGACAGCTTCTTCCCTGAAGCCCAGGTTTTTGTGAAACTCCTGTGAAATGGTATTGTTTTGTGAAACGTCCGAGCCAATCTGTCGGCAACCCCTTTCCAGCAACCATTTTTCAGCGAACTGCAATAACCGGCTGGCCACTCCCTGCTTTCTGAATTCCGGTTCCACGTATATACCCTCCAGGTAGCCGGCAGGACTGTTTTCCGCGCCTTCCACGTAATCCACTCTGACAGACACATTAATAAAGCCGATTGAATTTCCATCGGGAGTCTTTGCCAGGAAAACGGACTGATTACCCGCCCGAAGTATGCCCGATAAGCTGCTTTTCAATTCTTCCGGATCATGGTCATCCCAGAGTTTTGCCGCCAGTGTAAACCATGCCTCAAAATCGCTATCGGTTATTGCTGTATAAAAAATGTTCATCGGATTCTTTAATGATTTCAACAGGTAGCGTTTGGTGGACCTGCCGCTGATAAATTTAATGAATAGTTATGATTTCAAAAGTCTTTGCGGGTGCGTTTTGTCGGGCGATATCATATGTTGTCAGCCAGTTATAAAGGAGCAAAGATGCCCGACAGCGTCGGGGAAGAACATAGGAAATACGGAGTCTCAGACTCCCGTATAGCGGTAATTTGTTTTTCAATTGTTATCCGGATGGTGGCAGGTATTTTAATTGCCCATTATTTCTTCCAGTTTCTCGTGCAGTTCGTGGCCGCGAAGGTTTTTGGCTATGATCCTCCCATCAGGACTTATCAGCAGGTTTTGCGGGATGGATTGTATGCCATACAGCTTAGCTGCCGCATTATTCCAGAAATTCAGATCGCTGACATGGGTCCAGGTAAGTTTATCATCGTGAATGGCTTTTAGCCAGGCTTCTTTGGCGTTGTTCCTGTCCAGGGACACCCCAAGCACATCAAAACCTTTTTCTTTGTATTTCCGGTATGCTGCTACCACATTGGGATTTTCCACCCGGCAGGGCTGGCACCAGCTTGCCCAGAAATCAAGCAGGAGGTATTTACCCCTGAACGATGATAATGATACAGGATTACCGAGGGTATCGTTCTGCGTAAAATCGGTTGCCATTCTCCCGATGGCTGTTCTCCCGACTATATCAATTCTTTCTTTCAGGTTAACCGCGGAAGGGTAGGACTGTACCTTTGGAGACAAGGCCAGGAATAGTGGTTCCACTTTTTCGATATCTATGTCCGGGTTGCTGCCGGTGTATTGCTGCAGGGCGAATAGTGAAACAGCAGATTGGGGATGTCCCAGTATGAAGGGACGCAAAACAGAATCTTTTATTTTTCTTTCCAGGGCCACCGCCGCGATTTCAATGCTGCGCATCCTGCTGATATCATTACTGTCGCGTGCTTGTGTATAGTCGCGGATAAACTGCTGCATGGTATCGCCATAGGGTTGCAGCGTATGCTCAAATTCTTTGTACACTTTCACTTCTTTGGAACCTTTGAAGGCTGCATTGGAGAAAGAGTCTTTGCTGTTGATCTTTATTTTGCCAGCCTCCAGGAAGGTGACTATGGTATTTTGAGACGGGCTGCCGGCAGATGAGTCTTTTTGTTTTGCCTGCAAACGGAAAAATCCCGGTTCTCCTGTTTCACCGGTAAATTTATATTTTCCTTTTACCACTTCAGTGCTGTCTGTCACCTGGTTGAGCCCGTTCATATAATACAGGTATACCCGCTCAACGCCGCCTTTCACTTTTTTCACATTCCCGGAAATGGTAAAGGGCTGGTCTTCCTGAGACATTACGAACAACGGCAATAACATCAGTAAACCCGCAAAAGCTTTATTCATCAATCATAATTTGAAATGCAAATTACGCATAAAAAAGTTCCGGAAAGATACCGTGAAGGGAAAGTAAACTACCTGAAAAATAACGGTACTTACCAGCCCGGACCCGGTACTTCTTTTAAAACGGAGAAGCTGCTGCCATCTCTTTCGTATGCGAAGCAAAACAACCCGTTGGTGATCACCAGGTAACGGGATGGTATAGACATATTGTAACGCAGTATCTGGTTAAATACCTGTTCATTCAAATGCTGTTCCATTTCTTTACATTCCACTATCATATAAGGGTTACCTTCCTTGTTGTACACAACAATATCGCAGCGTTTGTTAAGCTCTCCCAGTTGAATTTGTTTTTCCACTGCCATAAGCGACGGCGAAAATCCCCTGACCTGGATCAGGTATTGCAGGAAATTCTGCCGGACCCATTCCTCAGGGGTCAACACGGCCCAGATTCTTCTCACCGGGTCGAAAATAAAATCTTTCCCGGCTTCGTTTTTAATCTTAAATTGGTATGGAGGGTATTTTATTTTAATCATTTGTTGGCTGGGCATTGATGGCTGCCTCTGGATTGTGGTTGCTAATTTAGAGAAATTACAAATTATGAATACTAAGGAAAAAATTGTGGAGAACTGGTTGCCCAGGTATACCGGTGAAAAATTGAAAAATTTTGGCAAATACGTGCTGTTGACCAATTTTGGTAATTATGTGGAGCTGTTTGCGGCCCGGCACAATGTGCAGGTAACGGGGAGGGATAAACCCATGCAGTGCGCCACTGCCGATGGTATTACCATTATCAACTTTGGTATGGGCAGTCCCGGCGCGGCAACCATAATGGACCTGCTCACCGCGATTACGCCTAAAGCCGTTTTGTTTTTGGGCAAATGCGGAGGGCTGAAAAAAAGGAATAAGATCGGTGATCTCATACTCCCCATTGCCGCTATAAGAGGCGAAGGCACCTCGGATGATTATTTTCCCCCGGAAGTACCGGCTCTTCCCGCATTTGCCCTTCAGAAAGCCATTTCCACCACCATTCGCGATTATAAAGTAGACTACTGGACAGGCACGGTGTACACGACAAACAGAAGGGTATGGGAGCATGATGAGGCGTTTAAAGCCTACCTGCAGGATATCAGGGCTTATGCCATTGATATGGAGACGGCCACTATTTTTTCTGTTGGCTTTTTTAATAAGATACCCACCGGGGCGCTGTTGCTCGTGAGCGACCAGCCAATGATACCGGAGGGTGTAAAAACATCCGCCAGCGATAAAAAGGTTACCTCAAAATACGTGGAAAATCACCTTATGATCGGTATAGACTCCCTGAAGCAATTGATAAATGACGGGTTGACGGTAAGGCATCTTCGGTTCTAACAGAGTCCGTCTACAATATCACCAAAAAGGGGGTAAAAATATTCTGGATTTTTGTAATAGTTTTATTCCTACCTTTGCACGCTGTAAAAATATAGTGTATTTACATGATCCCTGGTACCGTAAGATCAGGTTCAAGATTTTCCAAAATCTCCCCTCAGGCTTACTTTCTGCATGTTTCATGTGACTATATTAAAATAACAATACTCAAATGAAACTATCACAATTCCGTTTCGACTTACCACTCAATCTTATTGCCCAACATCCTGCCAAAAGAAGAGAAGACTCCAGAATGATGGTGGTACACAAAGACACCGGCAACATTGAGAACAAACATTTCAGGGATGTGCTGGATTATTTTGATGATAAGGATGTTTTTGTAGTAAATAATACCAAGGTATTTCCCGCCCGGATGTATGGTCGTAAGGAAAAGACGGGGGCGAAAATAGAAGTGTTCCTGCTGAGGGAACTCAATGCGCAAAATAAGTTGTGGGATGTGATTGTTGACCCCGCCCGCAAAATACGTGTAGGAAACAAATTGTACTTTGGCGATGCGGAAGAACTGGTAGCCGAGGTAATAGATAATACCACTTCCCGTGGCCGGACTATACGTTTTTTGTTTGACGGAACAGATACGGAATTCAAGCATGTACTGAACAGCCTGGGTGAGACCCCCCTGCCTAAATATATCAAACGTAAACCTGACGAAGAAGACCGGGAGCGTTACCAAACGGTATATGCCAAGCATGAAGGCGCGGTGGCAGCTCCGACTGCTGGTTTGCATTTCAGTATTGAGCTGATCAAGCGACTGGAAATAAAAGGCATTCGTTTCGCCGAAGTTACCCTGCATACCGGTTTGGGTACTTTCAGGCCCATAGAAGTTGAAGATCTGAGCAAACATAAGATGGATGCGGAGTATTACCGTATTGAAGAAAAAGCATGTGCGATAGTAAACAAGGCGCGGCTGGAAAATAAGAGGATCTGTTCGGTAGGTACCACCACCATGCGTGCGCTGGAATCTTCTTTCACCGCGGAAAAGCTTCTGAAACCTTCAGAAGGATGGACCAATATCTTTATTCATCCTCCTTATAATTTTTCAATTGCGGATTCCCTCATTACCAACTTTCATTTACCCAAAACCAGTTTGCTGATCATGACCTGCGCGTTCGCGGGCTACGACCTGGCAATGGAAGCCTATAAAAAAGCAATAAAGGACAAGTATCGTTTCTTTAGCTACGGGGATGCCCTGCTGATCATTTAAAAGCCAACGGGTTTGGATGGCTACGATATTATAAAAGCGCGACAGGTTTGCGCTTTTATTGTTTTATCCCGTAAGGACAATTACAGGCTTTGAATTTTGGCTATCAGGGAAGTGGTAGAAAACCCTTTTACATAGGGAACCACTTTTACTTCGCCTCCCGATTTGATCACTTCTTCGGCGCCCACAATTTGTTCAATGCTATAATCGCCTCCTTTCACCAGTACATCGGGCTCTATTTCCTGTATCAGGTTCAGAGGAGTTTCTTCTTCAAAAACGGTTACCCCGTCTACAATTATCATGGAGGCCAGCATGGTTGCCCGGAACTGTTCATTGTTAACGGGACGTGAGTCGCCTTTTAATTTTCTCACGGATCTGTCGGAGTTAACCCCCACGATCAGTATATCGCCGCTTTCAGCCGCTTTGGACAGGATTTCCAGGTGACCGTTGTGTAAAATGTCGAAGCACCCATTGGTGAAAACTATTTTTTTCTGGAGGAGTTTCCAGCGTTTCACCTGGCGTTTCAAATCGTCGGGGGACAACAGCTTTCGTTGAACAGTATCCGTATATTTCATACAACGAGTTTTGGTTACGGCAACTCAGGCTACAGGTGGCTTATAGTTTGTTTCCTTCTTTCGGAAAAACAATACTGGGTTTAAATTTTTTTGCTTCTTCAAATTGCATGGAACCATAGGAAATAATGATCACTGTATCTCCCACAGCCCCCTGCCGGGCAGCCGGGCCATTGAGACAGCAAACTCCGGAACCGGGTTTACCCTTGATAAGGTAAGTTTCTATCCGGGCCCCGTTATTGACGTTCACTATCTGCACCTTTTCATTTTCTATCAGGTTGGCGGCTTCCATTAACTGTGCATCCAGGGTAAGGCTTCCCACATAATTCAGGTTGGCCTCCGTGATGGTAGCCCTGTGTATTTTGGACTTTAATATTTCGATACGCATAATCACGCAAAATTAAGCCGTAAAATTAAATTATCAATTAACCTGATTTTCCCCATATAGGCGGCAGCTAAAGCAACAATTGGAGTAGCGCCGTTCCAGGTATCAATTACTTGCAGGTTGCCGGCGTCTGCCACCACTATATAGTCGGGCTGCAGGCCTTTTTCCAGCAATATTTCACGGGCTTTGGAAAGTAAAGCGGAAAGATCCCCCGGTTGAATATGTACGTTTATAAAAGATAAGGCTTCAAATATTCCCGTTGCCAGCTTTCGCTCATCTTCATTCAGGCGCATATTCCGGCTGCTCATAGCCAGCCCGTCGGGTTCGCGCAGGGTTTCACTTATGATCAGCTCTGTATTGCTGCCTGTAAGGGCTAATAGTTTGCGTATAACCATACATTGCTGGTAATCTTTTTGCCCCATAAAAAGCTTCCGGGGGATAACAATATCCAGCAGCCGGTGAACTACCTGGCATACCCCCTGGAAATGCCCTGGCCGGTAGGCTCCTTCCAAAACCGTTTCCAGGTAGCCAATTTCATAGTGGGGGAGGTCGCCGGCGCCATCCGAGTACATTTCAGCCACGGAAGGCAGAAACAGTATGTCACATCCTGCTTTTTCCAGCAGGTAGATATCCTGCTCTATGGCAACCGGGTATTTTTGGTAATCTTCCGGGTCATTGAATTGGGTGGGGTTTACAAATATGCTGCAAACCACACAGTTAGTTTCCGCCCTGGCTTTAGTGACCAAGGAAATATGCCCCGGGTGCAGCGCCCCCATAGTAGGTACAAAGCCGATGGCTATGCCGTTTGACGCCTGTTTTTGCAGGTATTTCCTGATGTCGGAGGCACGCTTGAAAATAAGCATAATGGCGTTAAAAGTAGTAAATCCAATCAATAGCAGACTAAGGTTAGGCAAAAAAATCTTACCTTTGCAGCCTTTCTGCTATTTGAATAATTTATTATCTAACAAAAAACGGAAAATGTCGACAAAAAAACGAATTCTATTTATTGCCAATGAGATGTCTCCTTACCTGGAATTAACAGAGTTTTCCGAAGTAGTAAACAGGTTGGCAATAAAATCTAACGATAGTGGTTATGAGGTTCGTTGTATTATGCCCCGTTTTGGAGTGATCAATGAGAGAAGACACAGGCTTCACGAAGTGGTAAGGTTATCGGGTATAAATGTTTCTGTCGACAATGAAGATTATCCTTTGCAGATCAAGGTAGCATCGTTGCCCAATGCAAGGCTTCAGATTTACTTTCTGGATAACGAAGACCTCTTTAAAAGAAAATTTATATTTGCCGACGAAAACGAAGAATGGTTTGACGACAACTGGTTGCGGACCATTTTTTACTGTAAGGGCGCTTTGGAAACTGTTAAGAAATTCGGATGGCCGCCGGACATTATCCATTGCAGCGGCTGGATGACAGGGCTGATCCCCCTCTATATTAAAACGGCCTATAAAAAAGACCCGGTATTCAGCAACAGCAAGATTGTATATACCATCGGTCAGAATTCTTTCAAAGAGAAAATAGTTTCCGACTTTATCAAGAAAGCGATCATCCACTCTTCCATAAAGGAGAAAGATATGGAGCCGTTCAAGGAGAATAACAATACTGCCATGTTCAGGGGAGGGGCCACTTACGCGGATGCCATTACTTTTGGTGCTGCCAAAGTGGAGAAAAAGCTTTTGGAAGAGTTTGCAAAAGTGAAAGGAAAGAAAGTATTGCCCTTTAACGCCGATTCAGATTTAACAGACTATTTACAATTGTATAACGACCTTGCACAGAAGTAATATTCTGGTAATTGAGTACCTTATTATAACCCCTCTATTAAAATAACATCAGGTGAAGTTGAAGCCGTTACTGCTTGGAGTTGCTGTATTGTTTTTGATCAGTACTCAGTTTATTAGATGTACCAAAATTAATCCCACTGATATAGGCACCGATCTTCTACCGGCAATTGATAACATTCACACTTTCGACACTACACTGAGGGTATATGCAGATAATTTTTTGTTTGATGACTCCACTACCATAAGCCTCTACGAACCACACGCCCTGGGGCTGATAGAAGACGACCCGGTATTTGGGAAAACCGATGCGCAGATATACCTGGCGTTGGCCCCCAACTCGCTAAACCGTAACCCGTTTATCTCCCTGGATAGTGTTGTTGGCATCGATTCCGCAGTGCTGAGCCTGGCATATGCCGGAGCCGTATTTGGAGACAGTACCTCTAATCAGAAAATAAGTGTATTTGAAGTAAGTGACCCGTTATTTAAAGATTCCCTGGGATATCAGATCAATCATCCTCATTTTAATACTACCGGACCGGACCTGGCAGGCAGTATTGTAAACTTTTCGCAATTTGATGATGAAAAGATGATCGTGGTAAAACAGGATACTCAAAACGTAAGTAATGTATTGCGGTTACCGATTGACCCTGCTCTCGGGCTGCGGTTTGCCGGTTATGATACAACTGTTTATCCCAGTACAAGCCGGGATTCGGCCTTTCAGAAAGCCTTTAACGGACTGGCTATCCGGGTAGACGCCGGCGGCACTTCCACTAATTCCGCTCTTGGGTATTTTAACCCGGCGGGAGAAAATACCAGACTGACTTTTTATTTTCGGGTGATGAGGAACGGGGTGGTAGATACCCTTACTACCGACTTTGTGCCGTTTTATACTTCTTCCAGCGTAACCAGGGCATTTTCAGCCAACATAATCGAACGCACACCGGCGCACGAATATGCTGACCTGAGTTTGACAACTCCGGTTGAAGGTCCCGAGAAGTTGCTTATTCAGTCTTCCCCCGGATCATTCGCTTTATTGAGAGTGCCTGGTCTGAAGGCATTGAATAACAGGATCATTCACAGGGCCGAATTATCATTTGTGCCTGCAGGCGCGCCTGGAAGCGAAATATTCAACGATCCCGATCGGTTGTTCCTGGATTTGATAGACAGTGCAAACAACAGGTTCCTTACGGTGCAGGAAGATTTTTTGTACAATAGCAGCACGTTGGAATACGATGTCAACAGCTTCGGCGGATTCCTGAAAAATGACCGTTTCTTTTTTAACCTCACCCGTTATGTTCAGAGTATGGTTACAAGAGGAGATTACAACTACGCTTTCCGGTTATATGCTCCCAAGGCTGCGGTAGATCATTATGTATTCAGCAGTGGAACCGTTCGGGGTATCATTTCAACCAACAGACTCTGGATTCCGGTTAATTCCTATGTTTCCAAGGGGCGGTCGGTTATATATGGTGGGGGTACAGGTCCGCAATCGATGACTGTGCGGATTATTTATTCAAAAATTTAGCTATCTGCTATATCTTTGCCGGCATAATAAAACAACAACTCGTACTGATGCCTTATTTATTTACTTCCGAGAGTGTATCTGAAGGACACCCGGACAAAGTTGCGGATCAGATATCCGACGCATTGATCGACAACTTTTTAGCATTCGACCCTGATAGTAAAGTAGCTTGTGAAACATTGGTAACCACCGGGCAGGTGGTGTTGGCCGGAGAGGTAAAGTCCAAAGCCTACCTGGATGTTCAGGAGATCGCCCGTGGAGTTATTCGTAAGATTGGTTATACCAAAAGTGAATACATGTTTGAAGCAAGTTCCTGCGGGGTGTTGTCTGCCATACACGAACAATCAGCAGATATCAACCAGGGCGTAGACCGGAAGAAGAAAGAAGAGCAGGGCGCGGGCGACCAGGGGATGATGTTTGGGTATGCTACCAACGAAACAGAAGATTATATGCCGCTGGCTCTGGACCTGGCGCATAAAATTCTCATTGAGCTGTCGGCTTTGAGAAGAGAAAACAAACAGATAAAGTACCTGCGTCCCGACGCTAAAAGCCAGGTAACGCTGGAATATGATGATAATAACAATCCTGTAAGAATCGATGCAATCGTGGTATCTACCCAGCATGATGATTTTGATAATGAAGCCAGGATGCTGGATAAAATAAAAAAAGACATCATCAATATTCTGATTCCAAGGGTAAAAGCAAAGTATAAGAAATACGCGAAACTCTTCAACGATAAGATCAAGTATCATATTAACCCTACCGGTAAATTTGTAATCGGCGGACCGCATGGTGATACCGGGCTGACCGGTAGAAAAATAATAGTGGACACATACGGCGGCAAAGGTGCTCATGGCGGCGGAGCTTTCAGTGGTAAGGACCCTTCTAAAGTGGACAGGTCGGCGGCCTATGCCACAAGGCATATCGCCAAAAACCTGGTGGCTGCAGGAGTGGCAAAAGAAGCGTTGGTACAGGTGTCCTATGCTATTGGCGTGGCAAAACCAACCAGCATCAACGTAAATACTTTCGGTACGGCAAATGTAAACCTGACCGATGGGCAGATCAGTAAAATAGTGGAGGATATTTTTGATATGCGTCCCTACTTTATTGAAAAGAGATTGAAGCTGCGCAACCCCATTTACAGCGAGACAGCGGCATATGGTCATATGGGCCGGAAGCCGGTAATAGTGACCAAAACCTTTAAAAGTCCTGAGGGCAAAGAAAAGAAAGTAAAAGTGGAATTGTTTACCTGGGAAAAGCTGGATAAGGTAAAAGAGGTGAAAAAAGCATTTGGAATAAAATAACCGGAATGTATTAATATTACAGAACCCGCAGTTGATGAGCTGCGGGTTTTATATTTGTGGTATTAAAATGCAATATGACGGAGCATAAAAACCCCTGGCAGATCAAAACGGAAAAGCAGGTATATGATAACCCCTGGATACAGGTAACCGAATATGGTGTCATTAATCCCTCAGGCGGACCGGGTATTTATGGAAAAGTAAGTTATAAAAACCTGGCAATAGGAATACTGCCATTAGATGAGGATGGCAATACCTGGCTGGTGGGGCAGTACCGATTTCCTATAGACACCTATAGCTGGGAAATACCGGAGGGCGGAGGCGATAAAAATATCGACCCTTTAATTTCCGCGCAAAGAGAACTGCTGGAAGAAACGGGTTTAAAGGCAAAACACTGGAAGAAGTTGCTGGATATTCACCTGTCCAATTCCGTGAGTGATGAATGGGGTATCAGCTTTCTGGCAACCGGGTTATCGTATCATGAGGCGGAACCGGAAGAAACCGAGCAGCTTGTAATCCGGAAGCTCCCTTTCAGAGAAGCATTTGATATGGTAATGAATGGGGAGATAACAGACTCGCTGTCTATGGTAACTATTTTGAAGGTAAATTACTTGCTGGAACATTCTTTAATTTAAACCGGGCTAATTGAAAAAGTCAGCACTTATAATCGGGCGGCAGCCGTTGATCGAAGCTATAGAAGCAGGCAGGGCAATCGACAAGATCTTCCTGCATAAAAATATTTCCGGCGATGCCATACCACGGATACGCCAGTTGGCACGTGACCGTAATATCCCTGTACAGATGGTACCTGTGGAAAAACTGAACGGATTTACCAGACTGAATCACCAGGGGGTGGTAGCGGTGGCAGCCGTTGTGCAATACACCGACCTGCAACAGATTATTGACCATGTAGTGGGAGAGGGGCAGGTGCCATTATTTGTGATGCTGGACGGAGTGACGGATATCCGGAATATTGGCGCTATCGCCCGGACGGCAGTGTGTTGCGGAGCACAGGCTATTGTTATACCCGACAAAGGGGTGGGGGCGCTGAATGAAGAAACCATGAAATCGTCAGCAGGGGCGCTGGATAAGATATACATATCCCGGGTTAACAGCCTGGCGCAGGCAGTGGATACTCTTCATTTGAATGGAATCCGGGTAGTTTGTTCGGAAATGAAAGCGAGCAAAAAAGTATATGAAACTAATTTTGCAGCGCCTTGTTGTATTATTATGGGGAGTGAGGAAAGAGGAGTACAGTCCTTTTTACGCAAAGCTTCAGACGAGCACTTCAGTATTCCCATCGCCGGCAATTTTGACTCTTTTAATGTATCTGTAGCCGCCGGTATTATCCTGTATGAGGCGATGAAACAGAGGATGTAGATATGATGGGTGATGAATACCTAAAGACGATTACCTGCTGAATTAAAAGTCGGCTGAATGATGGTTAGATGGAGGAGTATGAGTTGATCTATTGGGCATTATTATTTGTTCAGGGGGTAGCATATAGTAGTTTATGAAATCGCACCGGCAACCCTTTATTAAAAGTGACGGGAATTTATCTCAGTAATTCTTTATACTGAAGGGCCCATTTCAGCAGAGCATTATTGCCATCTTTTAAGCCGAGTTTACGGCAAATACTGTGACGATGATTTTTGATCGTATAGGGGCTTAAAAACAGCATGGCAGCTATTTCGCGGGTTGTTTTACGTTGCAGAATAAACTGAACAATTTTTCGTTCCGTAGAACTGAGTAACCGGTCAAAAGGGATGCGTTCCTGTAGTTTACCTAATGTAGGGTTGCCGGCAACAATCGGCCAGGCCAGTTTTAAGGCAGCAAAAATAGCCGCTTCATCAGCCGGTTTAATCACGTAATTTAGAGGTTGGTATTGTAAGGCCCTTTCAATAATAGCCTTCGATTGGTACGAAGTAATAAAAATCACTTCAAATGCATATTGTTGCCGCAGGGTATCTACCAGCGTAATACCGTCTTTTTCCTCTTTGAGGTTAATATCGCATAGAATAAGGTGGGGTAAAAATACAGGCAGGGTATCTACAGCTTCCTGTTGGTTAAGGGCAACTGCCGTGCTGCAATCAAAATTGGCGATGAGTTGCTGCTCGATGAATCGAGCGATAATAATTTCATCTTCTATAATAAGTATGCGCATCTATATCAGGTTAGGGAAGTTGAAAAAATAACGGAGACCCTCATCCTGTTCGATGTTGTAATGGCCTTTAAGCTGCCGGGTGAGATCTGCAATAAGGGTCAGACCAAATTGATGACCGGGAGGAAGAGGGCTGATACCTTGGCCGTTGTCGCGATAGTGCATTTCCCAGTGTGTATCGCTACGCAGGATCTTAATACTTATTTTCGGCAACGGCTGGTTGAAAAATGCATGTTTATAAGAATTGGTAAGAAGTTCGGTGACGATGAGCCCCAGGCACAGCCCTGCGGGTGCATCCAAAATTAATGTGTCATCTATCTGCAAGCTGATATCCACCGGCTCCGGCCGGGCAAACATTCTTTGTGAGTGTTCGGCAATATCTACAATAAAGCTTACCGGCGAAATGGTTTTTTTATCGATATTGTTGCCGGGGTTAAGCCTGTCGTTGACCAGCATCATGGCTTTAATACGAGCCACATTATCCTTCAGCACACTGACGGCGTAAGTATCCTTGCTGCCTGCCAGTTGCAATATGTTAAGGCTGTACAACAGTTGCAGGTTGTTTTTCACGCGATGATTCAATTCATTCATCAGCAGTTCTATATGTTTGTTCCGGCGGTTGAGCTCATGAGTGCGTTTAGTGACGCTTGCCTCTAAAAGCTGGTTTTGTCGCTGCTGTAACTGGTTAAGCTGCGTCAGGTAAAGAGTCTTGTCTTTTTCATTTTGCCAGAGTTTACCGTTAATACCAGTAAAGAAAAGCAGGCTTACTGTTATCAGTAAACTGCCTGATAGTATCGAAAACAGGCTGAACACAGGCTCTCCCACAACAAAGAGGGCTACTGTAACAAAGAACGCCACCGCCAGGTAAACGATGACACCATAAGCCAGGAAACGCTGTTGTTTGTCAAAGGATTTCCAGAGAAGCAGCAGGCGTACCAGGTAAGCTACTTGTACAATCAGGAAAAAGCCGTTGACCTGGCTCATTATTTTAAAATTGGAAGTATAATAATGGATGAGAAAAGACAGGACCGAGAGCAGTAAAATAGCATATAAAACCAGTTTACCGAAGCGGTACAATGAAATGTTTTTTTCCTTCACTCTCCAAAAATCCAGTATCAGCAAATACAGCCCGGCTAAACCGAAGTGTAAAAAATGGATGGTAAGCCGCCAACCCGCAGATGGATGCGAAGGAAAAAGCCAGTCGATCAGGTAGCGGCCAAGGGCCAGATTATACAGCATAAGACCTGTGATAAAAATCGTCAACCACAGGTAGGGCCGATAACGGGTAGTGAACCAACTGACCAGTACATACAACAGCAATAGTAGCCCGGCTCCCTGGAACCAGAAATCTACCATTTCCCACTGCCGTTGGGTTTGTGTAAAACGATACTGGTCATCCAGCTTAAAATCGAATATCGGCTGGTATTGCTTGGTGTGCAGGATGCGGATAAGTACCCGGTAGGTAACGCCTGCCTCCAGCTTGAGTTGAAAATGAAAACGACTGTCGCCGTGGGTGAGCTGTTCCGCCGGTCTGAACGCGCCAGCGCGGCGGTGTATGTGGGCGGCCCCCGGTGTATCGGGCATGATATACAGGTCAGCATAGGTCAGATGCTTAAATGACAGGACGACGTCGGCTGTTTCAGTACTATGGATCCGGGTGAAAAGCCAAAAAGTATTGCCGGGTTTTGTCGCTTTAAAACCTGAAATAGAGGTAAACAACTCTGGGGCGGCAAAAAGGGTGTCGGGGGTATAAACGGCTGCTTCATCTTCTACAATATCGAAATAAGGGCGCATGACTACTGCCGGTGCTGCAGGGTTAAAAACAATACTGTCTGCCGCAGCGCTTAACCTCCCGCAAAAAAGGAGAATGGATAAACAAAATGTTGCAAAATATTTCAAAATATAGAGTTCCTCTGAATGTTAAAAAGCCGGTTTGTTTGATGGGTGTATTTACCTTCGGTGAGAAAGTTCAAATTTTCGCAGGCGGGTGTCACCACCCGCCTGTAAAATCCGCTACCGGTCGGTGTCTCACCGACCGGAAAACTATATATGGAGCGAAGATTTGGAATGTGCCCTGTTTGACGGATGTATGCCAATGAAAATGAAATTTGTTATATAAATAGACTGCAAGTTAACCATCCTTTATAATCCTGCAGAAAGCTACCGGTATTTTTCTCATAATTGATCAAACATAGACCCCGGGGTCTATGTTTGCTGCAGGCCGGTGTGTATTTGCCTTATCTGTAAAAATATTCTCTTGTATAGGTGAAAAAGTCTGGTCGGGTAGTAGTATTGATACTGGCACAAAGCGCTATAGGAGGAGACCCCACGGAGAAGCAAAAGACACACCACATATCAAGCCATTACAAGATTGAATAGATAATTTTTTATTTGCCTGATAAATTTTAATATACTTACACATGCTTGGTGTTCTGACAGATTATAACTTCATTGGGCATGTTTTCAAAAACCGGGCGAACGACTTTATCCAAGGTAGCCTCTATTCTATGGTTTTGATTTTAACCTACTCCTGATTGCCTTAAAGCCATATTGCCTGTAAGTAAAAATGACCATTTACAAAAAATAAACCACACAGAATCATAGTTCCCTACATATCTGGACTACAGCCGATCAAAAAAATATGTATTGTTTCTATGAGTCTGTGTGGCTCTGACATACACAAACAGGTTCTTAATTATAACCCGGGTTTTGCTTCAGTTCAGCCCCTTTATTAAGCTGAATTTCACTCAAAGGTATAGGCAGCAAGATATTAAACTCCTGGAACCCTGTAGTGATCTTCTCTGCCGGAGATGTATCTCCGTTCTGTGTAATACGATCTTTGAGTTTTCCCATACGCACCAATGTCATTCGGCGGTTTTCCTCTGCGATCAGCTCCCGGGCGCGTTCATCCAAAATAAAATCTATGGTCATATCCCCGGCACTTACTGTGCCCAGGCTGGCGTTGCCGCTTGTGGCACGGGCTGTTTTAAATGCGCGGTCACGCAATATATTAATATCATCGGCCGCGCCGCCTGCATTGTTCTGGCGCAGGCGCGCTTCTGCACGCAGCAGGTAGGTTTCGCCGAGGCGCATTACCGGCCAGTCTTTTACAATAGCATAACCAAAATCATCTGTAGCATCGTACCCACCCCATTTTGTCGGGAATGGATACCAGACTTCCAGGCTGTCTGCAATAAACGGAATTACTTTATCACCTGTTTTGATCGTAATATTCTGTACACCGGCGTCTTTGGCTACCCTGTAACTGTTTGCATCCACCCCAATTTCAGCACTAAAGCCAGGGCGGTTGTAATTAGTAGTACGGCGGATATTGAAATTGCTGTTGCGGATATCACCCTCCAACCCGCTCCAAACTGTATACTTCATGAAATTGCTCAGACGCAAACGTCCGTTCCCACGGCCTCCAAGAGAATCGGCATTCACCATCCCATCCCATTTGTGATAGGCCGGTTGCCATACCCGGCGGAATTGAGGGTTGTCTATAGTACCGCCATTTACATCGCGGTTGTATTCCATTTCAAATGTCCAGATAGCCTCTGTATTCCCTTCCGAACGGCGCTGGTTTCCAAAACGGAACATATCACGGTAATAGTCGCCTCCTTCACCAAGGAATTTTCCATAACGGGCTTCGATCAGCTTATAGCCGGTATTATTAATTATGGTAGTAGTTACCTGCTCCGCTTTTGCGAAATAACTGTTATCGCGCATACCAATACGCAGGTAAACTTCGGCTGCCAACTGTCTGGCTATGTCTTTATTAATGCGGCTATTTTTTGCTGCCTGTCCCATATCAGGCAGGTTGGCAATAGCATAGGTAAGATCTTCATCTATCAATTGGTCTACTTCTGCTACCGGTTGGCGGGTATAATCGAAAGAAGGAGAAGCTACAGGCTCTTTTAACAACGGCACGTCCCCCCACAATGTAACCAGCATATTATAAGCATAAGCGCGGAAAAACCTGGCTTCGGCATTTGCCGCTAGATTATTTTCACCAACAGCAGCTATGATTACATTAGCGTGGTTAATAAAATCGTAACTCTTTTCCCACAGGTAGTTTACACCTGCATTTTCAGCATTTAGATTGGCATATTGGTAAAACGGATTTTCTACACCTTGCGTAGCACCTGCACTGGTGATATCCGTACCGATCTGCCAGCAGGAAAGAAAACCCTGCTGACCGCTCATACCCCAAAGCTCTGCATAAGTCCGGTGCAGCCCTACAACCTGTGCATCAATGCTTTGTGCATCAGTAGCCCCGGTTCTGTAGCTGGAATAGGGCTCTTCATCTAAAAAATTCTTACTGCAGGAAACCGTTCCAATCGTTATTGCAGTAAGCAGGATACATATATTTTTATAGCGTTTCATAATTCTTTTTTTAAATGCTTCGTAATTCGTTAAAAAGTAACGTTTAGCCCCAATACATAACTGCGAACCATAGGATAGTTGATCAGGTCATTGGCAGAGCCCCTTGTAATATCCCTGGCTTCTGGATCCCATCCAAACCAATTGGTCCAGGTGTAGAGGTTACGCCCGCTTGCATACACCAGCAGGCCATTAATCCCTATTCTGCCGGTTACAGATTTAGGCACGTTATAGCTGAGCGTAATATCCTTCAGACGGGTGAAACTGGCATCCGAAGGAAAGCCATATCCATGAGAATTGGAGTGATTACCCAGTGAACGCCATTCGTTGCTTTTATTTTCCGGTGTCCAGAAACCGAGCGCTGCAGGTGTACTGCGGCGCCCCATTTCATCAGAAGCACCTCCAATCTGCGGGTTATTACGTAAAGCGCCCTGCACTGTATTTAAGAAGATGCTTAAAGAAAAATCTTTGTAGGTGAAAGTATTTGTGATACCTCCTGTCCATTTGGGAGAGGTTTGTCCCAAAATACTCCGGTCATTATCATCTACTTTGCCATCCGGAACGCCATCAGGTCCGCTGATATCAGCCAGCTTTAGATCTCCGGCCAATGCCACGTCGTCCCAGCCTTTATTGCCTCCTGAAGCTATTTCATCCTCCTGCCATATGCCTACTTTTGTATAATCATAAATAACACCAACAGGATGACCAACAAACCAGCGGTTGCCTATATCATCCTTACCATCTCCGTACACATCAACGATCTTATTTTTATTGCTTGCAAATACCAGTGTGGAGTTCCATGTAAAGTTTTTAGCATTAATGTTTTTAGAGTTAATGGTAAACTCTATACCTGTATTGGCCACTTTACCGATGTTGGTCCATACATCTGCATAACCGGTTATGCGTGGTATACGTTGCAACAGCAGCATATCGAAAGTATTGGTTTTATAAAAATCCACAGAACCGCTGATCCTGTTATCCAAAAGCCCGAAATCAAGCCCGGCATTAAGACCAGAAGTTTTTTCCCATTTAAGTCCATCGTTACCCATCCGGGTTTGAACTTTCAATGCTGTTAACGACTGTCCGCCCATTGCTAAAGAGCTTGAACTCATCAATGCAAGCGTTTGATAAACCCCAATTGCTTCGTTGCCCGACACACCGTAAGAAATACGGAACTTCAGGTTGCTCAGCCAATCGCGTTGAGCTTTCATAAACGATTCGTTATGGATATTCCATGCCAGGGCGGCTGAAGGGAATGTGCCGTATTTGTTGTTTTTACCAAACACCGAAGCGCCATCGCGGCGTACTGTGAACGTAAACAGATAACGGCTGTCGTAGCCATAGTTGAGGCGGCCCATCTGGGATACGGAACGATACATATCGGCCTGGGATGAAACGGTTTGGGTAGATGCTGATTCGAGATTACCCCACCCCAGGTCATCGTTCGGAAAAACCTGCCCGGTGGCTACAGCTTCCTGCCAGTATTTTTCTTTAGAAGCATACAGCCCTGTGAGGTCAAAATGGTGGAGACCTATATCTTTGGTATAGGTAAGGATATTTTCAAAAGTTTTGGTTTGAGATTCGCTGTTTATCATACGCCCCAAACCTGTCAGGTTATAAATTGATTTTCCCTCATACTCGTTAGTACGCGCCGGCACATAAGAGAACCCCCCGTTAAATCTGTATTTCAATCCCGTTAATGGTTCCCATATTTCGCCGAAGTTTACTTCTCCATACCCGTTCAAAGACAGGTTGAACTGGCGGCGTTCAGGGTCAAGTGTTGTTCGAAGTAAGGGGTTTGCCCAAAGTTGTTCTGAATACATGGGGTACTGCGTAAGTGTACCATCTTCATTAAACATTTTAGCCCAGGGCGTCATAGCAGCCGCCTGCAAGAGGCTGGATCGACCCCCGTCACGGTTATGCGCTACAACAAAAATTGATGTTCCTGCAGTGAGATATTTAGTGGCTTTTATATCAGTGTTGACCCGGAAAGAATAACGTTTATAGTTATAACCTTTTAAAATGCCTTTCTGATCCATATAATCGCCTGATATAAAATATTTGATCGATTCGCTGCCGCCAGATAAGCTTACGTTATGGTTTTGTATGTGCCCTGGTTGCATTACTGCATCCAGCCAGTTGGTGGTTATTCCATTCTGGTAATTATCCCATTCAAACTGGTTTCTTACCGGGCCGCCGTTATACAAGCTGGTGTTGGTAATGCGGGAATATTCGGCATAGCGTTCAAGCATTTGTTCAGGTGACGCGGGGGCTAAAATATGTGCCGCTTCTTCCGCGCCTGCATATCCGCCGTACCTGATAGAAGGCTTACCGGAAGTGCCTCTCTTGGTGGTAATCAAAATAACACCGTTTGATCCGTTTACACCATAAATCGCTACTGCCGAAGGGTCCTTCAGGATTTCTACCGATTCGATATCATTAGGGTTAATATCGTTGATAGATCCATCTGTGCGGGACAATGGTATGCCATCCACCACTATATAAGGCTCGGAGGAAGCATTGATGGAGTTTCGGCCCCGGATCTGCGTAGAAGGTGCATCGCCGGGTATGGAAGATGCCTGCGAGATGGTTACATTAGCCACAGCACCCTGCACCGCCTGCAACACGTTATTAACAGGCAATTTTTCAAGGCGCTCTTTAGGTACAGATGCTACCGCCCCTGTAATATCGGCCCGTTTCCTGGTACCATAACCCACAACAACGATCTGGTCCAACTCTCTTTGTTGTGATTTAAGCTTAATCAGTAATGAAATATTTGCTCCCTCCGAAATTTTATACCCGGCGAGTATTTGAGCCTCATATCCAACAGATGAAACAGAGAATGAATAGTCTTCTCCGTCTGCCAAAGAATGAAACTGGAATAATCCTGTGGAATCAGTTTGAGTGCCCCTGTAAAACCCGTCTGGTTATTTTTCACTGTAACGGTTGCTCCGGCAACAGGTTGTCCGGATTCGTCTCTTACATATCCTTTTACAGTGTTTACGGGAGTTTGGGCGATGGCGGTAACCTGAATTAACAGCGTTACCAGGAATAGGCATACCTGTATGCCCGCTTTTCTTTTACGGCAAGATCGCATAGCTTTCAGTTAATTGGTTTAAATTTTAAACAATCGATTTTAAGAGTCGTCTTGACACTTATGTAGGTATATACGTTTGAAATACGGTATACCCTACCTCATTTTTATTATTTTTTTGAGAGTCTTCCACGACAGGAAAATCTGATCATATATACATATACGCTTCCGGCAGTACCGGGCGTTCGATGTAATTGTCATGCTAGTTCTTCTTGATCAAATACCCGTTTGACACACGGGTTACCGTAAGCTTATTAAGCTTACCCAACAGGTTGAGAACGGTTTCGAGCGTATCAGTCTTATCTATTTTTCCAATAAACGACAGGCCCTTTATATCTTCTTCGACATAATATATTTTTTGGCCATACAGCAAGGATAACTGGTCAAATACGCCGGAGAGGGGTTGATTATTGAACATATACCAGTTATTGCCTTGTAAGGTATTATGTTCATCAAGGATTTTTTGGGTATCCTTTTTGGTATTAACCGGCTTTTTTGCAGGGGAAAGATGTACACTCATGGTTGCCTTGTCGTACACCAGCATATCGCCCACGGACATATATAGCGGAGACTTTACAACAGGATGAAGTGAGTCGGCATTCCCGACAGTGATGAGCCCTTTAAAGAGGAAAATTTTTATCTGTTTTTCGTCTTCAAAACCGCGAATGGAAAACGTTGTTCCCAAAACGGTGGTATGTAACGGATATGACGATACTGTAAATGGCATTTGAGGGTTTCTCGTTACCTCAAAATAGGCTTCGCCTTTAAGTTCAATATGCCTCACACTGTCCTGGAACGGTTCTGTATAACCGATAGTACTTCCGGGCGCCAACCGAATCACCGAACTATCCTGAAGAGTGATGGTTAATGCTTTATCCCCGTTATTGGTGATCAGTTTTGACTCATATTTACTAATAACATCCTGCTTCGCTTCTTTAGGGGGTAACAGCTTTTGCAGGATAAAAAAGCCCACAATCAAAGCTGCCGCCGCACCGGTTAAATAGCGTAGATAATATATTTTTTCAGATTTGGGTGCAACAGTTTTTCTTTTAATTTCTTTAAGGATCGAAGATGCTTTTTGAGCTTCCAATCCATTTTCAAACCGAAAATGCTCCCATTCTGCATCACTCAGGTATTTATCTAGTTCCTCCGGATGCCGTTCGAAGAAGCCCGCTACAGCATCTGCTTCTTCAGGACTGCATTTATAGCTGAAAAATCTTTGTATTTGTTCTTTAGTCAACATTCTTTGTAAGGCTCAAATTTCTATCTGGTAATACATACGTTTGTCTCTGTAAATTCCCCCATTTCATTCACATGTTTTTTTAAAAATTTTTTAAAATATACCATATAACGGTCGCGCTCTTTAGCAGCGGCTTAATTTGCCGGATAGCCCTGGACATATGCTTTTCTACTGTCTTCACTGAAATAGATAATGATTCCGCTATTTCCTTATAACGCATGCCTTTCAGTCTGTTCATTTCAAATACCTGCTTCCTGATCGGCGGCATGGCGGCAATCGCCTTCATCAACTCTTTATTAGCTTCATTATAATCAATAACAGTATTACCTTCATCACCCGTATGCATTATATTGGTTTCTAACCCATTCAGGGCTGCCGCCAAATGGTTTTGTTTTCTTATAAGATCAATTAAAGTTGTTTTTGCTATTCTGAATATTTGAAGGGAAATTGATAAACGCTCGTCGAGGCTTTCTCTGTATTGCCACAATTTTATAAATGTAATTTGTGTAGCTTCCTCTGCCATCCACTCAGAGCTTGTTTTGTTCAAGACATAGTAATACAATCTTTGGTAATATTCTTCATATACCTGTTGAAAAGCAAACTCGCTACCTTCCTTTATTTTAACTATCGGGTTCAAACAAATAATATAATAACAGCAGTTAGTCGAATACCTTTCAGACAAATCTAAGTATTTTTTTGCTGCGGGGTTAATTGCCTGTTACGGTGGGTGTATTTCAATTTTCTACAGGCAGAGTATAAATCGTTGAACGCCAGTACGCTTTGTTGTTTCGATCTCACTGGCAGGTCTTTCCGGATCAAACACATATTACAACGGGAGAGAAATCTGTTCAGTCCCGTTTCTGGTGTTCGTGCGGCTGCCTGTGCATAGTGCTACCAGCATCTGATAGATCGCAGGGATACTGTTGGTAAAACCTGTACGAAAATCTATCCACTACACCAACAATGGGGATAAACTCTCCCGGATTTTGGATAAAACCTGAGTTCTGTTGTATAAAATTCCCAAGGTTTATCTGGCGGTGGCCAGACGGGCAGACCAGCACTAAATTTTTCCTGTAATTTAACTTTTCAACCAGGGATAACAAACCCTTTAATCAAAAATTGTAGATCAGAAATCCGGTTTCACAAGCAGGTTTGCGACAGTGCAAAACAAAAAGCCCTGGCTATCCCAGGGCTTAAACTGATTGCTGCCCTTCCTGTACAGATATCGAACTTCTGTCGGGCGAAGCCCGCAACGGAGAGAGAATGATATCAAATAAAAAGCCCGCCTTCGCAAAAGCTAGGGCGGGTAGAGTCGTCCTGTCGGGACAATTTTCGAACCATTTTTTAGAAGATTTGAAAAGATTGGTGTCTCCTAATTTCGATAATATTCATTGAAAATCAGGTCATTGACGGCGAACTGTTGTTAATTTACTTATTTAAGGAATAAGATATTTTAACAATGGTTCGAACTTTTTATAATATTCCAAATCTGTAAAAATTATCAGGTAGAGCTTTTTCTTTGAAGCGTAGCTGATTTGCCCAGTATAGTTGGTCAAAATCTTCTTGTTCGTATTGTAACCAATAGTTGGTGTATAATGCTTCTAAGTTCATTATCAGAACCTATGTTGTTATAGTTTTTTTATACAATAACTTCAACTTCATCTTCGCTAAACCACCCATTTCGAATAACATTTTTCTTTAATTCTTCTGGGAAGTCTGTGTAAGAAACCAATGCTAAACTTTCTTTGGCTCTGCTACATGCCACATAAAACAATCGCTTTGTTCTATCTATTCCTGTTTCTTTACCTTCATCTATATTTTTCCTGTCGTTGGCAGTAAGTGGCTTTAAACCAAATAGTTTATCATAGCTAAACATAAAGCCTTTAGACTCTTCATCATCGATAATGACCATAACACGTTCAAACTCTAATCCTTTAACACCTTGATGCGTTCCAAATTTCGACTCCTCGTTGATATATTCATTATACTTTATAATCTCAAAAAAACTTGCTTTCAATGCCTCTTCCCATGCTATCAAAACCTCATCATCTTCCGTTGCTTCGTCATCTTCAATCTTAATATCTGAATCAACATCAACTCTTTTCAAAACCACTTTCAGTACGGGTGGAATTTTAAACAAATTAGTTTCTTGTATTTTTTTCAGTATCTCGATTAACGAGGGATAACCATCCCCATTCCATAAAGACAGTAATTCGTTGACTTTATTATTTGTAGTATGTAAAACTGCTAATTTATTGACATCATTTTGTAACGTCTGTTTATCAATTAAATGTGAGTATTGTTTTACGATATTAGCAATCTCAAATTTATTCCTCTTAACATGAGCTTTATATAAAGGCAAAACTGTTTTCGTAAATAAATTAATAGAAGATGAAGTTCCATCTAATAATCCAGTTTTTAATTTGTCAACAGTATAAAGAGGAGCGAAGAAATTGGAAAATCCCATTCTTCTTGCAGCCATGTGATGCTCCAATGTTAAAGTCATGACCTCAGCATTATCTCCAAACCATTTATTGTCTTTTGTTTCTATCTGCATTTTCTGACGAATTTGTTCTTCTATTTCAAACTTATCTTTTGCACGAGAAACTGCAAAAAATCTAACAGTGCCACCTTTTTTTTCAACACGAGAAAGTTGCTCCTGACCATCTATATCTTTTCTAATTTTATTTATTAGGTCGACTATTCTAGATTTTGAACGATGATTCATTTTTTTGGCAGGCTTAACCCATTTATCTGGCAGTCCTACTCCCAAGTTTTCCTTTCCGTCTGCATAAATCCTTTGCATTGTGTCTCCAAACAATCCCAATGAAAACTTTTCTTCATATTGACTTTGAAGTTCAAATAATGCATCAATTAGTTCTTTCTTAGTATCCTGACTCTCGTCTATAAGGATGATGGGAAATCTGTTTGTTAGGATTTGCTTGAATAAATCTTTTGATCTAATAAAATCAGCAGTAATTGAAATTACTTCAGTATGATTTAAAGAGTCTTTCGTCAGATTATCTCCATTTGGATTATAAATGAACCTCTGAATGCTTTCAAGCGATGCAAGTCGCTTATTCTTGGATTCTATTTTTTTTGCTCTGCCTATGGATGTCCTGTTATTTAGATCTTTACTTTTAGATTGTTGTTCTTCTAATTCCGCTATTTCAACGATCAAGTTTTTCTTTATCCAGGTTTTTATATCTGAACTAAAGTTCTTTATCAATTCCCAACAAAAACTATGAATTGTGCTAACATTAAATATTGAGCTATACTCTAGCCTATAAGTGATTTCATCGGCAGCAGCGTTAGTATATGTAATTATTGCTATTTTCTTATTCTGAAGTTTATAACTCTGTCCAAACTCTTTTTTAAAGCGGTCTAGTACATTTACCAGTGTTCTTGTTTTTCCTGAACCTGCACCTGCAAAAAGAAAAAAACTCTGGGGCGATGACGGCTTAATACTTTCATAAATCACGTCATCAACTGGAGCATCTATTTCATTAGTATATTCAGTCATTTGATTTATGTTTAGTTAATTAATCCTTGCTTATTATTTTTTAATTGTTCTTCAACCCAATCTAATCCTTCTTTAATATAAGAGGGTGTTTTGATCTTTGGGGGGTCTTCAAAATATAAAACATCCAAAGCAAATTCTGCTTTTTTGGATTGTTTGTCAGTAATGATGTTGTATGCTTCTCCCGCTAGACCTTTTAAATCGCCTTTCTTAGAAGCCTCTACCATTTTCTTCAAAAGACCTATGGCATCGGCAATACCTTTAAAGCTTTCCTTGTTTTCAATTACCAATGCATCTTCAAACGTGTAAGGATAAACTATAATTTTATTACCGCCATTGTCAAATTCAATAGCTTTTTGATAAGCTACTCTAATCGGTAAATCTTTCTTTACTTTATCATTCGAGTCTAAATTCAACAATTCATCCAAGAGCTCCTTTTCCGGATGCCAACTCTTTAATGTATCATTATTCGTTTTATAATTCTTTCCTAATTCAGGTTGGCATTTCTTACTATTATCATTTGGATTAACGGAATCAATATCAGTAATAACCAAACAAATCAGACCTAATTTTTCTATGAGAGGTTTTAGTCTGTGTGCATGACTTCCTCCAATTTCTAAAATTGTTACGTAACAATGGTCTAATAATAAATTTTCATTCTTAATAAAGTGTGGCACAAGAATTCTTTCGGCAGGACCTTCTACTAAAATGACAGCATCAGCAAAGAATAAGTCGTTATGAGTTGTATTTAGGTATCGAATCACAAATTTCTCTGTCTCCTTCTCTTTTATGCCAAAAACAGATTTCAGACTAATCACTTCTGATGTGGGAAGGGCTAAGGAGTTGTTTCTTTTGAAATAACGTAAACTTTCAAATTTTTGATGAGCGATGTAACTGGAATGCGTACTAATAACCAATTGTGTGGTAAAATCTGTCTTATCGCCTAAATTTATATTGTTTCGCAATACATCATAGGCTTTCTTAATGAAAACCTGTTGAACTTGTGCATGTAAATGCGCTTCTGGTTCTTCTATTAAAACCAAGTGTAATGGTTCAATAATTTCATCGTCTGTTATTGCATTTTTGCCAACCCTCATCCATTCATCCCTAAACCGTATTAATTTAAAGATGATTGATATAAGATTCTGATAGCCCAAGCCATTATACTTTTCTGGTAATGATAAATCTTTATCCAGATAATACTTTACAGCTGAATCATGCTGAAGACCGTCAGCTGTTGAAACTTTAGTAGATAATTGAATTTGAGGATTCCCAAAACCTGGATAGTTCAAACCTTCAAGTTCTGAAAGAGATGCCTTAAAGCTTTCTTTTAGATTTCTATCAAAATCATCTTGGGCATTATTGATTGATTCCAATGCATTTACATCTTTTTCGGTTGGTTCTAATGTTGGATTGAGATGCTTGTCATAATAAGCTCGTAATTGTGAGGATAAATTTCTGGAGCTATTATTTTCTGCGGTTTCTGAATTTGCATCACTGAATCCACGTTGAGCGTTAATAATATCTATTTTTATTAGCCCTTTTAAAACATCTCCGTCTAACGCTATATTATTATCTAACAATTCTTGTTTTTCATCATATTTATCAGGATCAAGCAAATAAGTTTTGATTGTAAAGTGAACATTAAGTTTACGTTCACAAAAATCCCAAAATGTTTTTGGCCATAGTTTAAAGTCTTTTCCCTTTTCTTGTGATAGCTTGTTTGATTTATTATAAAGAGTTATAAATTCTTTTATTAATTCCTCCATATCTTTAGGTTCAAATCGTAGCCTTATGCCTAATAGGCCTCCTTTCCAATCCAAAGTGGGAATTATATGGCTTATATAGTGAAGCTCTGAATTATCAACTTCAATCCATAAATCCAATATTGGTAGATATTGTTCTAATAGTTTTACAGACTTATCTTCTTCTTTGAGCTCACCTGCTTTAATCCAGTTTTCTCCAACTTCGTTTAAACCTTTCCAATGACAGAGTGTAAAATCTTGAGTTTTGAAACTTTTTGTTTTAAGGAAAATCATCAACGCATCCATAGCAGTCGTTTTACCACTGTTATTTGCACCTACAAAAATTGTTTCCTTTTCTGAAAAATCAATTTTACACGATTGCAGTTTCCTGAAGTTTTGTATGTGTATAGAATTTATTTTCATTTATTTTCTTTTTATAACTATGCTGAATTGTATATCAAACTTTGATGTAAGAAGGAGGCTGTATTTGGTATATAGTGGTTACTCTTTCAAAATATCAATTGCTATTCTTTATAAAACAGATTGATTATTTATTCTTTTTAACACATCATCTAGTGAAAATTCCGGGGGAAGGGGTTTGAATATTTTGTCGTCTTTTGTTGTCATATAAAGCTCTGTTTGAAACTCTCTTAATGTCTTAAGATTAATTTCACCTACTAAAATGGTGTCATTCTCACCTCCTTTAAGTTTAAGAATGTCTTTTCGTTCTGTTTTAGAAGGTTGTGTAATCCTTGTATCTCCAAATTGGCTGGTATTTACCTGAGCCACATAGCTATGGAGATCCCTTGAAATAGATTCTACAATATTGGAGAAATAATTGGTATCAGGATTCCATTCTGAAGCAACCAATAAATCAATTTTACCTTTAAAAATACTTCTGTGCTTTACATTTGCCAGTTCAAAGCAATAGTAGGGGCTAAAATAAATTCCCTTCCATATAAATAAGTCATAGCAATACTGTGATGGATGTGGTACTTTACAATGATTGGATTGTATTATCAATGCTTCTGCATGAGAATAATGATTTTTCAATCTGTACACTACAACAGCGTCTTTTATTCCGTTCTTTTCAAAAGGAAGTATAGTGACAATAAAGTTGAAAGAAACTCCATCAACAGTAATGTGTTCAAGCCCTGTTACTACGAGCTTCTGTTCATTGGCGGCAAACCATGTAATCCTATCTAAAAACTCGATTGGTATAAAGCACTCAGGAAAAAGCAAAACATCAGCTTTTTCTTCCTTGGTCTGATCGAATATTTTACGTAAAGCCTTAAATCGCCCGATAAGATTTCGTTTATTTCTTATGCCCTTTTTTATATTATCCTCTAATACCTTTGTATTTGCTACTGCAATTCTGGGTATTGCTATTTTTTCCTCATTATTAATTGCGAACTCTTGCCTTAAAGTGAAGCGTGATTTATTTTGTTTTCTTCCAGGACGTACCTTTCTTTTGTAAATTTCCTGTTTATATGCATTTATGTCCTCAAATTCGTATGAGGCCCGATGAAATTGATTGGCTGATACGTAATAGTCAAATGCTTGGTCTAAATAGAAATGCTCTTTGTCTTTATCATGAACCAGATTGTTAATGTTAACTATCGTGTTATGCTCATTGTCTAATTTAGTGTCCTGCTTAAATTGGCTCAAATTCTCATAAAATACTGCAAGACAGCATTCCCAGAATTTAACTGCCCTGGGAGAATGCTTTAATTTCTGTTCGTCAATTTGATACATCAGAAAGGAATTTTTAAGTCGGCGAAATTTTGATAATCCTTTACCTCTCTTGTTGTGTAGGACAATAGTGGCTGTGCCGTATAATGATGTCTTAAAAGATTGGACTGCCTGTATCTTCTTATGAAATAAGAATCTTCATCAGTTGGGCTATATTTAGTCTGGAAAAAATTGAACTTACCTTTAAAAGTATTGAACGAAAACTGATAGGTTCTTTTTACATCTCGAATCTCTGAAAGGAATTTAGGGTAAAGTGACAGTGCCAGTTCATTTGCATTTTCGAGATACTCAGACATGCTTTCTCGGTATACGTCCGGAGATAGTTTTGTTCGTTCTTTCTGAGTTGCAATGCCATCTATCGCCCGACAACAGTTAATATAAAAGTCAACATAAGCTTTAGGCTTTTCATTTACTAATAGGAAAACAAATATTCTTTCCCAAAGGGTGTATAAATTAAGTGCATTTTCGCCTTGAAAAAAGGTAACGATTTTATCAGCTTCTTCATTAGATACTTTATCCGCTTGGCGGATAGAACTGAATATTTTCTTAGATAAATAAATAGATAATCCAAATTTATCTTCCTTATAATCTTTTAATGTGCGGATTTTGCCTTCAGTGCCGTCGTACAGTAAATGATAAGCACTTTCTTCAAAGTCTTCAAGATCTTCTTCATCATTGTAATTCCGAAATTCACTGGATTTCTCTTCAAGATCTCTTTTCAGTTTGTCTATCACCAGCGATGATTCGTCTTTGTCAAAATAATAAAGTAAGGTTTTATCACTTTGACAATAAAGGCGAGGGTAACTATTTAACTTGAAAACTCTTTCCTGCTGTTCGCTTGATTGATTAATTCCTAATATGGAAGGTACGTCAATTAAAGAAATAATCGGATGAAAATTTAATAAGACAAACCGTTCTATATCGGTTAAGTTATCATAGAATTCATCTGCTGATAGATGTTCATCATTTCCAAAAAGTACCCGTTTCTTGAGGTCGTATCTCGGCTTTTCATTATTGACCCAATCTCTATATTGTTGGAAGTTGAAATTAAGTTCATGAATGGAATCGTCATTAACGTTATCAGGCAATACAGGATTAGTTATTACCATTAATATGTCATCTACATATCGGCCATAATATACAGGCCTTGCGTGTTTTATAATCCGGTCGTCAAAATCTTTTAAGTAATCATTGGCGAGGACAAAAGAAGATAGCAGTCCTATAGGTAAAATATAATAGGTAAACTTACTTTCATCTAACACCTCTCCTGCAAAGTCGTAAGGGATTTTGTTTTCAGATACTCTTCTAGTGAAAATTTTATGTATTTCCTCAAATATTGCATATAAGTTACTTAACGATTGATTGGCTTTGTTTTTATAAGGTGATCTTATTTTATCAGGACGTAAACGAGCAGAATAAAAAAAGTCTCGGATGTCTAAATTAAGTATCAAAATGTCTTTGCCATCCTTCATATTTTTTCTGGCTGATTCCACGGCATCATCTCTCCATTTCTGATATTGCTTAGGATAAGGTTTGAATAAGCCAGAGCCTTGAACAACAGCAGTCTTTTCCTTATTTAAAATAAGCCTATTACCCAAACAACCTTCGAAAAGTGAGCTGTCTAATGTCGTTCCCTCTTTTAGTATCCACAGTACAGAGATGAGGTGAATTTCGATTGGTGCATCGATAAATACCGCAGATCTTTCAATATTGTAGTGATCATGTATTCGTTTATTTGTGATTATTTTTGATTTTAAATTTTCATTCTTGAACTTTTTAGGAAGAAACCGTGCCTTTATTCGGCTAAGAAAACAGCTAAAGAATTTTGGCTTATCTTTATATTGATTTAAGGCTGCTGTTAATACTTTTAGTTTCTTTTCATAGTAACAAAGGCCATCATCCTCTTCTACATCGACATCATATTCCTCCGAAAATCTTTTGTATTCTGTCAACGTAGCAATTAAATCGTTCGAGTCCGAAAGACCTGTTTCAAAAATTGCCAGTTGCTTTCTCATAAATAAGTTAGTCGAATCATAGTAAATATATGTTTTCAACTTTATGTATGCTTCAAAGACTTCTTCGTATGTGTATTCCATCAATTGATCTTCTTGTTGTTATTTAAGATATTAGTTTTTTAGTCAACATCAATTACTTTGTCATTCCCAAATTAGCCTTTAGCTTTTGCTATCTTCCTGTTTCAACCTTTTTTGCGTCATTTTTATAGCTTGTTGTGCTAATGATTCATATTGTAACAGTTCAACCATTTTATCCGATAGCCATAAAACCAACAATTCATCTACCGGTACTTTCAGAAATTCTGCAATTTTGTTTAAATGTTTTCTCGGTAGTAATCTCTCTTCATTTTCCACCTTACTGATAAAAGCATTGTCCAACTCTAAGGCCGCTCCAACCTCTCTTAAGAATAAACCTTTCTCTTCTCTTAATTCTTTTATGCGCTTTCCAAATGCCATCTTGATTTTTTAAGACTTGTCTAAATAATTCAAATTTAAGAAAAAGCATCAGTAGTTTGTCCACTATAATTATTGCACCTTCTGATATTTAGCAGATAATCCAATAAATCTAATAAATACAGTATGCAAACAGCAATTCTTTACATCCGCGTCAGCACAGATGAACAGGCTCAAAAGGGATATTCCCAACGTAGCCAGGAAGAAAAACTAAATAGATATTGCAAGGACAATCATATTGAAGTTATCCAAACCATATTTGAAGACCATTCTGCAAAAAGTTTCAACAGACCTGCTTGGAACACCATGATGAAAGAATTAACTATGAGCAAGGCTACAAGACCCGATCTCATTCTCTTTACCCGATGGGACAGATTTAGCAGGAATACTGCCAATGCCTATTATATGATTACCCAGCTTGAGAAGCTGGGTATTGAGCCACAAGCCACAGATCAACCTCTGGATATGGCAATTCCCGAAAACAAAGTTTTGTTAGCCATGTATATTGTTACGGCAGAAGTAGAAAACGACCGCAGGTCGCTTAATATCAAACAAGGTATCCACAAAGCCAAGAAAGAAGGTAGGTATATGGGGCGTGCACCCATAGGATACATTAATATATCTATGCCGGATGGAAGAAAAATGATAGTTCCCCATGAACCGGAAGCCACCCTAATCAAAATAGCATTTGAATCCTTTGAAGAAAGTGCATCTGTACGCACCCACTACAAAACGCTTTTTGAAAGCGGGTTAAAATGTAGTCTAAACGCCTTTCTCAATATGCTTCAGAACCCAGTGTATTGTGGCAAGATAAAGGTGCCGTCTATAGAGCGCAAACACAAATATGAAGTACCTGGCGTACATCTACCTTTAATTCCCGAAGAACTATTTCACTATGTACAATCAAGGATCAGTCATCGAAATAATAAATACGCAAAGCAAAATACTAACAGCCAACTGATGTTTAGAGGGTTACTTCATTGCCCCGTTTGTTCAAAGAAGTTATCCGGCAGTGGTTCAAAGGGTAGATCAAAAAAGTATTTCTACTATCATTGTTATTATCCATGCATCTATCGAATAAGAGCAGAACATGTTAATGAACATTTATTATTCATAATTGGCAGCCTAAGACCAGATACAGGATACATTCCAGTCTTTGAACATCTAATCAGAAAAACTTACGATAACCTGTGCCTACGAAACTCAACTAATAAAGTCAATGTTAACCGCTCCTTGCATAAACTGGTAGAACGTGCAGCAAACGCCAGGGAACTTTTGGTAAAAGGAACAATTAACGAGGAAGACTACCTGTCAATAAAATCTGATTGCGAGAGCAGAATTGATATTTTGGGCGGGCAGCTTAATGATGCATATAAGCTTGATGTGCAACAAAGGGAGAGCCTTAAAAACCTAACAACATGCTTTTCAAACCCCGCACTCATTTTCCAGGAAGCGAGTAATTCAACACAAATAAAGGTGGCGGCCTTATTCTTAAAGCAGAATCTGACTTACAGCGAGACTGACATTATCGGTTGCCTCAAACCAGAAGTACAAATGATCTATGGGTTTTCGCATCCGCAAATAACAGTCAATTGCAATGAGTCTGGAAATACTGATAACTTAACCAAAGATCAGAGGGAATTACTTACAAAGATTATAGAAGTTAAGAAAGATAAAGGACAAGAAATCGAGGTGCCGGATGCCTTAAAGGTTTTGTCGTTTCTATCAGCATTGGTTAAGATTTGTATTTCCGTAAAGATACTCCAGGAAGTAAATTAAACAGGTTCGAATCCTGTCAACATTTTGCCCATTTAAAGGCTTTGGTAAAATACGATAATGTACTTAAATGGATTTTTACTAAGAATAATTGGTGGAAGACAAGGCGTTTTTAATTGATAAATAGGCATTTAATGAAAAATGGCACCATTTGTCTTTAAATGGCGCCATTTGGCGTTTTGTCGGGATGACTGCCCTTGAACTTATTTCCTGCCTGGTCCGTAAGGTAGTTGTGAAAGCAAGTACAGTAAAGGGTTACAAAATAAAAGGGGAAATTAAAGGTACTGTTGGGAAAAAATTTACTACATTAGTTGCTACACAATTTGCTACATAATTGCTTTCTGCAATAATTTTCTTCAAATGGCAAAAGACAAAACAACTATTCGTTTTTGGTTAAGATCTGACAGAAAGAACTTAGATACCAGTTGTCCGATCCACCTGGTTTATCAGGTAAAAGGTGTCCGGAGATACTACCAGTGCCCCGATATCCATATTCTCGAAAGCAACTGGAATGTAAAAGACCAGCAAGTAGTTTATACCCGCAAACAGGATGCTAAAAAAATGTACCCTGACGACGATACCAGCCTGCTGCTGGCTGCTAAAGATGTGGAGCCTATCAATGACAAGCTTGCAGAACTACGGTCACTTATAAAAGATATAGAAGGGAATCTCAGGTTTGAGAAAACGCCTATAACCTCCCAACTGGTGATAGAACGGCTGAAGGAAATGAAATCCGACACCACAAAGAAGGAGGATCCGGGTATCAATATTGCAGATTTCATCCTGCGGTACGCAAAAGATTGTAGTAGTACGCATAAATACAGGACTATCCAAGTGTATGAGGGACTGGCTACCCACTTAAAGAACTACGAGAAAAAGTATAAAATAGCTGTAAATTTTGACAATATCAATGTCCAACTTCTGAGAGGGTTTGTAAACTACCTGCTGGAGCCAAAGGAAATGTCCCTGAAGCCTTATCCTTCCGGCAAGCCCAGGAAGCCCAGGAAAGTAAAGGGAATGAACAATATCACCATTGCCAAACAGATCAGCACGTTAAAAACCCTCCTGAAGATTGCCCGGACCATCTACAAGATAAATGTCAACCCGGATTACCAGGATTTCAAAGTCGCCCGGAAGGATTCCAATTTTGAAGTGCTGACACTCACTAATGAGGAGTTCCTGACCCTGTTTAATTTCGATCTGAGCGACAATAAGAAACTGGAGAAGGTAAGGGACGTATTTTGTTTTTCGTGCGCTACAGGGCTTAGATATAGCGACCTGGCGCAGTTAAAGCGGGAGCATATCCAGCACAATACCATCCGGATGACCGCTGCAAAGACCGGGCAGCGCCTGGATATACCCCTGAACCCGTACTCCCTGGCTATCCTGGAGAAGTACAAGGATCTGCATGCGCCCCTGCCGGTGATCAGCGGGCAGAAAACCAACAAATACCTGAAAGAGCTGGGAGAGCTTGCCGGCATTGATGCGCCGGTGGAGAAGGTCCGGGAATACGGCATCAGTAAAAAAGCCATCCCCTTCAAAAAATACGAGCTGATGTCCATCCATATGGGAAGGCGTACCTTCACGACCCTATCCCTGGAGAAGGGGATGGCGCCCCAGGAGGTTATGGCTCTCACCGGGCATACTACTTTCAAAGCCTTTAAGCGGTACGTAGATGTTACCAATGAACGCAAAAAGACGGTGATGGCGAAAGCCTGGGGAGAGGTGAATGATAATAAGTTGAAGGTGGTGTAGGTTAGTAAAAACGCTCCGTAACTTCTGCGTGATGTGTCAAAGGATATATCAGTAATTTTTTAACTGTCAATAGTTATGAACGAATTTCAAAGAAGGTCAACAGCGCTCCGAATCGCTCTGGACAGCGGAGTTCTGAATTTAAAGGAACTCCGCAATTTTCTGATCGACATTGAAAAACAGGACGAAGATAAGCTGACGCCGAAAGACAGGAAGAAAAGGGAGGTGATGGAAAAGGTAATGATGAAGCTCAATAATCTTAAACCAAGAAAAAAAGCCAAATAATATTCTACAGCAAAGCGATCCTTCTGCCCCGACCACCCAACCTGGCATGCCGGCTATTATTTATTTGCCTTCTTTACCACCCTGTTTGCCTTGATTTCATACCCATTGGCAAGAAGTATCTCCACGATGGCGCCGGCTTTTAATTGCCCTTTATTATACCGTGAAAGGTAGGCCCTGTATTTTCCTCCAAGGGAATCTTGCTGCTTAACTACTTCTTTATACCGTTCTGAATTTACGAAATCCAGGAACGCTTCATCTAATGTCATGCCCCAAATATAGAAAAAATAAAAAAAAACGATACAAATTGTATCTAATGATAGATACAATTTGTATCTTTGGGCATAAATTGTATCACAATCAAGAACTGATACATCGTACCCGCCAAACAATAGGATATAAGCCACAAGGCTGGAGTGTATCCGGGTCCTTTCCAGGATCCGGCTCCTTCCGGGGGGCTCACAAATACTTTATCCGGCTCCAATGGAGCTATTTATTAACAATTAAACACAACCAACTATGGTACTCAAACTCACCAATGGTCAGCTCCAGGAGCTGGCCGGAATTCAGGAAAGAAACCACAAGGTACAGTTAACCAAAGAGCTCGACGAGATGTTCAGGCTATGTTTAATAGGCATGGGGAACAACTACCGCGCAGGAGATGCAGAAGGTCTCTATGCAGCTTTGCTTGAAGCAAAGGCTATCCTGGACATAATGTTTTCTCAACCGAAAATTATGCCGCTCGGAACCGAAGAGCCGGCAGATCTCAGCTAAGACCCGTTTTTGATTCGTACCCCACTTTTACCAACTTAAAAATTACCACTATGAGCCAAATAACCAATGCAACCATGAGTAATAACAACCAACTACCGGAGGAACTCCGTAAGGCTATCAATAACTTTTTTTTCTGCAATGATGGCGGCGAAAATCTGGACGAGGTAATCGATAACATTACCCAGGATGCGTTACATGGGATAGATCAAAATGGATCAGAAGACGCTGGTCCGACATTTCTGTTCATGAGGATTTTAAAAGATCTCCTGATCGCATTAAAAGCATATTATAATGAGCCAGAAAAATGACCTCAAACAGCTTCTTGACCTGGTGCAGCTTCTTGGAGAAGGCGACGGATACAATAAATTACTAAACGAGAATCTATTTCCAATGGTTTGCGCCTACGCATACCTCGAAGAAAAGGGTATTTTCGGAACAACTAGTAAAGAAGATTTCCTTTCTCAATGTCAGCAACTGCAGATCCTCCTGCTGGAGCTCAAAGGCTTTACGGATAAGCATCCGGAAGGAATGAAGGTGAAGAAATAGGATGTCAAAATAAGACAGGTTTTTGGTTTTTGCAGGCTTTTCGAGCGGTACTCCCGAGTGATGGCTGTTGTAACTGATTGGAGGTAAATGGCTTTTGATTTAGGATGACCGATATGTAGCATGGAATATAGCAATTTTGGTTAGCGCTGGGCAGTCTCCTTGCACAAAAGAAATCAACATGATTATCCGTAACTTTATGTAAGCCGCCCAGGACATAACGTCTTGGGCTTTTTTTGAACTCTTCAATATGGAAATCGACAAATTTACTCAAGGGTATATTGATACGCTGTGGACAACAGAACGCCTGAAATTATCCACAACGATTGCTACTTTAAACTCTATCTTATCCAAATATCCCGACCCTGTTGAGTTAAGAAGGGGTGTAATAACAAGACTAATGCATGCTTTCACCTGGAGAGCTGAGGTGTTCGATAGATTCCCTTCTGATGAGCACCCCGAAGAGCCGGGAGTTTCTGAAAAAGCTTTATCATTTCTTCTTCCTCATCTTCACGAAACATGGAGAATCAAGCCAGGTGGGCCGCCGCCCTTAGCTCCCCCTCATACCATACAGGCGATTGGAGAATGGTTTAGATCACTTGAAATTGCGAACAACCCCAGCTTAACGTCAACAAACATCAACCACATACCAGATATGCCAAATGATACAGAAACCCAGATAGTGCAAGCACACTATTTTCTTTCAGTCTACAAAGAGGAAACCGGCTATACAAACATCGAAAATGTAGAGGATCTCAAACTGTTATACCAGCATCGTCTCCGTTACTTTCAGCAAAGTCATCCCGGGGCTACAGAAGCCGACTTTAAAGCTTCGGAGACTCTTTGGATAGATAAACTATTCGCTGAAAATGATATCCGGGTGAGAGCTAAAAAAGCGGCTGACAATGCGCTTATCTATAGGCGGTTGGTGGAAAAAGCAAAGAAAAAGAAAGTCAGTCAGGCTCCTATATTTAGTCAGCCCTCCCAATTCTTTAAGAAACGGGAATATGAGAAACAGATCAAAGATCTTCTAACAAAAGAAGGGCTCTATAATAATGGGAAATGGACTGATAAAAGTAAAGGTTGGAAGCTTTCTCTGGTCATATTAGTTCATCATTTAAACAGAAGTAACTATTTGCAAGAGAACATAACCCTTAATGCAGAAAGTATCGTAGCCATTATCAAAATATTGTTTCAGGTTGATATCAGCACACGAACGGCTCAAAACAAAATAGATAAAAATCAGAGAGCAACTTACGCCTTCATAAAGACGGCCAGATAGCCAATAACTTGCGGCTTGTTTGCGGTTATTTTGCGAATACCGCAAACAAATAAGATCAATGAAAGTTACCCATTCTAAGTTTGCTACATAAAATCATAGCAAATGAAGAATATGATTCTTTTCCCAATACCGGCTGAAGAGCTTGAGGTTATGATTGAGCATTCAGTTATAAGGGCATTAAAAAACAATGTCCTGGGCGCTGCTCCAAAGAAGACCATTCAAGTAAAGTCTCCCCAAAAAAAGACGGTGAAGAAGCAAAAGGAGGGCTCATCACATGAATAGCATAATTCAAATAACAATGACTCCGGAGGAGCTGAGCAACCTGGTATCGACATCGGTGCGGGCGTCCTTGGCAGAGGCCGGCGTACCTGTTCCCGATGAGATAATCGATCAGGCGGAACTGGCCAGGCGCCTGGGTGTCACGGTAAAGACCATACGTAACCATAGCAGGAGAATACCATCTATTCGCATCGGATCCGCTGTTCGATACAACTGGAGTGATGTGGTAAAGGTGTGGAAAAAAGGAGGTAAATAATGCATCCTGCCACCGGAAGTATAGAGCTTAATGGTACAGTCGCTAAAGTTATAGCCGGTGTCAATGATGAGTTTAATCATAATCAGTTCGAATCCGTTTACTTCCCCGATTGGGACAACAAGCCCCCACTCATACCACCAGTGCTGAGCCTTAACAGCACGCCAATACTAACGCACCAGAACTCTTCAGCTATAATTGCAAAACCCGGTATGGGTAAAACATCCATTATCGAAGCAATACCGGCAAACTACCTCAACCCGCAAAGCGACAGCCTGGGTTTTATAGTATCTGGAGAATGCGAAGGAATTATAATCATAGATAATGAGAGAACCAATTCCGATGTATGGAATAGTTTTTATCGAATGTGCAAGAGAGCCGGGATCCAGGAAGGGCAGAAAGTAGAGGGAGTCGTTATAGCCGGCATGAGATCTATATCGCGCATGGAGGAGCGGCGAAGAGTTGTAGAAGGTCTTATCAAAAAACACCCCTGCAGCCTGCTATTGATTGATGGCGCCGGTGACTTTGTCTATGACACAAATGATTTGACCCAGGCAATAGAATGCCGGATATGGTACAGGGAGTTAACAGTAAAATATAACCTCTCCATTCTAAGCACCCTGCACCCAAACCCCGGGGGTGATAAACCGCGGGGACATCAGGGCTCCGAAATATGCAGGGAAGCAGAGTGCGTTATGCTTGTTAAAGCTCATGAGAATGATTCCCGCTGCATTACTAGCGACTTTGAGCACGGGAAGAACCGGAATAACCCTAAGCTTACCAGCGCTTTTAAATGGTCGGAAAATAAGCGCATGTTCCTATTTGCCGATTACGACGAAATGTTGGTTGGAAAGGAAATCGCGAAAAGAGACGCGAAGTTAAGGGATCTGCGGTCCATTGCAGAAGGGGTCATCGGTCCTCCAAAGGCGTTCAAATATGTAGATCTTATTGAAGAACTGAAAATGCATGCTATCGTTAGCTCAAGTACAGCGAAAACCAGGGTCAAAGAGATGAAGGAAGCGGGGATTATTCACCTGCACGATGACGGGCTGTATCGATTGAAAATTTAAACAGGTCAAGGGTCAAAAACGGGTCAAAAATGGGTCAAATTAAACAGGTCATAGGTTAGGTCAACCTCCTCCCTATATATAAGGGAGGTTGACCTATTGACCTAAGCTTAAACTGATAAAAAATGACAACAGGAACAACACGCAGATTTTCGCTTGATAAAAGCACAAAAAAATACACCTGTCCACACTGCCGGCGGCGTACCCTGGTCAGGTATAAAGATCATGGCGTAGGTGAGCTTTCGCCGGATCATGTTGGCCGGTGCGACCGGGAAAACAAATGCGGATACCACTACCCTCCAAAGCAGTATTTCGCTGAGAAGGGCATTCAGGCACCGCGGGTGGAAAGAAACACTGTACCCGAACCGCCGAAGCCGGTTTCTTTTATTTCCTGGGAGGTACTTAAGGCGAGCCTAAAAGGATACGAAACAAACCATTTTGTACAGTTTCTTATCAATCTGTTTGGGATTAAGGTTGCCAGCCAACTCGTAAGCCGTTATTTCATTGGCACCTCAAAGCATTGGAGCGGAGCTACCACATTTTGGCAGGTTGATGAAAACGGTAAAATAAGAGCCGGTAAAATAATGCTTTACAATCCCGAAACAGGCAAAAGAGTAAAAGAACCATTCCCCCATATTCACTGGGCACATAAAGTCCTTAAGCTACCTGAGTTTAAGATAGGACAATGTTTTTTTGGCGAACACCTATTAGTTGATAAGACAAAGCCCGTTGCTATAGCTGAAAGCGAAAAAACAGCGGTGATCGCCAGTTTCTTTTTCCCACAGTTTGTTTGGCTGGCCACCGGTGGCGCCGCGGGCGGTTGCCCATGGAGAGAGTTCAGTGTATTCAAGGTACTAAAAGACAGGGATGTTATTTTATTCCCTGATTTCGGGTACACAACATCGGGGAAAACCTGCTTCCAGGAATGGAAAGACCGGGCGGGGACGATCATGAGCCGGATGAAATGCAATATCCGGGTATCTACCGTTTTGGAAAAGAACATCCCCGAAGAACAACGAGTGAACGGTAGTGACCTGGTGGATTTTCTGATCAAACGGGACGAACAAACCGGGATAGCAGTTACTGATGAGGGCTATCCGGTGATATGGGGTTTAGGGAAAGTTTCCCGACTCAATTGACAGATGAACAATTGAATATCAAACTATTAAAAGAAAGATCAAAAAATATGTAGCATGGAATATAGCAATTTAAACCAAAACCTCTTCGAAAATGCCGCAATCCTGGTCAGGTTGTCGCAACGGTACAGCCGGCTGCTGCAGCAACTGGATGCCGGGGAGATCACACTGATGAAATACCAGGAAGATCTCTGCAGGCTGCAGATGGAAACCATAACGGATTGGGACGATAAACCTTTCTATGAAGAGCTAAACCTTTCTATGAAGAGCTGATAAAAATCGTTGACCCGAAAATACTTTACGAGGGTCGGGATTCTAAAACCGGTAAACTTTAAAAAATGGATGCAAAAACATTCGACGAAATCAAGGTGTTGGCAAGCTCTACAGTTCGGTACCTGGAGCACCAGCGGCGCTTTCACGAGAAAAAAATCAAATGGACGGCGTTCCGCTCCGAGTTGGCGAAGATCCACCAGGAGTTGATTGACGCATATGGCAACAAGGAGATCCTCTACGAGTTTTTGAAACACCTGGAAAAAGAAGAGAGCAATGAAGTTGAAAATTGACGGCAAAAAAGTCACTATCCCATTTCTTCCGGAGGAGGTAACCATCAACCAGTTCCTGGAGTTTCAGCGGCTGCATGCCGATCTCATCACCGAAACTTCCTACAGGGAACCGGACCTGGAGGAATGGGAGAAAGAATTTCAATTCCAACTCCACCTGGAACGCCTTTCTGCTGCCTGGGCCTCCTTCTTCGCGGGGATGGAGCTATACGGTAGCATAGGGCATGATATTGCCCAATTGCTGGCCTCTGAGTACGCTGTTTTCATTGACATTATCAACAGCAGCCTGAAAGAGCCGGTAACCAACTATACCGCTACCTGGAAAGACGAAACCTGGGAGATCCAGGACTTTGTAGTTGATCCTGCATCCGGCATGACATTCAATGAAGTGATCACTTCAAAAGAAGTAATGCGCCAGCTCTATAGCCTGGGGAAAGGTAAGTGGGATTCATTACCCTACCTGGCATGCATATTCCTGAGAAAAAAGGATGAGCCGTTCACCGATGATCTGATTCTGGAAGGGAGCGAACGAATGGAGCTGATGCAGAGATTGCCACTGAATCATGCGCTGGCCCTTGCTGCCTGGTATGATCAGCTCTGCAGGTACCTGGCTGAAAACTTCAGCGTATTCGGATCAAGAGGAGGAGGCGATACCAAGCCTGAATTAGTAGCGCATTATGAAAACTGGGGATGGGTTTCCTTTCTCAGCTCGGTGGCGGAAAGTAAAGTATTCGACATACCAGGATCCGGGCTTGATAGCTTCAAATGTGCCGGAAAAGCAAAAGCCTATGAAGTACTGACCTATGCATCTGAAAAAAGGGATTTGGATATCGCTATGAAGGAAGCATATAAATCGTAATCACATGAATTTTATTTCAAACTATTTCGCCAAAAAAAGAGCTGCAAAGCTGCAGATCGAAATGGAGCGGCTCGAAGAAGAACAACGACTTCAGGAAGAACGGCGCCTGCAGGAACATAATCGGCGTAACGAAGAAATGATCAAGCACATTGCTTTCCTGGTCTACTGTTGTGAGCAGGCTAAAAAAGCCCAGCGCCAGTTTAACGAAGGCGTTATCGAAAGGGATCAGTTGGATGATCGCCAGCAGATCCTTTTCAACATCTGCGATGAACACTATCAGCATCCGGGTATCCTCCGTAAGTTGATCGCTGAGATAGCCTATAACGAACCGGAGATGAAGGTTCGGTACCAATCAAAAACTAAAGAGAAACACTTTTTTTCATAACCATTTAAAACATCAATTATGGGTGTAACAACAAGAGCAAATTACAATGCGAAGAAAATGTTCGCCAACTGTCACATCACCGAAAAGGATGATAAAAAAGCGGATCTGGGCATTGCCATCAGTAGCCTGGTGCGGAATTTCGGTGACGCTTCAATCGAAAAGACATCCCGCGGTGACGCTTTTCGTATCTCCGCCAATGGGAAGATTGCGATAATTGACGTTAACGTCGATCGCCAGCGTGCCATTAAAGCCGAAGAGGTGGCCTCGCGTGGTGGCTTTCATTACTTCAACGCTACCAGCAAGGAAGCATTCAAGAATTGGTTCGAAAAATTCACTGCGAAAAGGAGGTAAACTTTAACACCTGGCTGCCGGCAGCAATACCGGCAGCCATTAAAAAACACCTATGGCAGACGCATTAATACAACGGGTTTACGAAATCAAGGTATTGGGAGCTGACGAAGGGTTAAAGTCTATCGAAACCCTGGCAGACGCTTTTACCCGGATGGACAAGCTGAAGAAAAAACTCAATGCCTCAATGGGGCAGAAGCTTAGTGCTGGAGCTGATACCAAAGCCATCCAGGATATGGAAAACAAAATCCGCCAGTTGGAAGAACGGATGAACTCCTACCGAACACAGGTTGACAATATCCTGTCCTCCAACAAAAAATTATCCGCAGAATTTAAAGCCGGAGCTGCCTCTACGCGGGACTGGTCCGACCAAGTAACTGCTACATCCCAGCGGCTCACAGAGTTAAAAAAACAGTTGGATGCTGTCAATGCTGCGATCAAACAGCACAAGGCCGCTGGTGCGGGATCCGGTGACCTGAAATCATTGACTGCAGAACAATCGGCCCTAAAAATCCAGATCCAGCAGACCAACCAGCAGCTCAATAACCAGGTACGGGAGGTTATGGCCGCCAATGGGTCCATTGCAGGCATGCGGGCACAACTTAACCTGCTTCATCAGGCTTTCGACTACCTGGATAAAGAAACCCGGGAAGGAAGCTTCGGGAAGAACCTCCTGAAAGATATCCAGCAGCTCGATGCCGAGCTGAAAAAAGTAGAAGCCAGCACCGGACGTTTCCAGCGTAATGTCGGCAATTACTCCAGCGCTTTTAACGGACTACAGAATTCCATCAACCAGGTGTCCCGGGAACTGCCTGCCCTAACGGTTTCTTCGCAGATGTTTTTTCTTGCCATATCGAACAATCTGCCGATACTGGCCGACGAAATCAAACGAACCAATGAGCATATCCAGACACTTCGCTCCCAGGGTGAAAAGGTACCCGGGTTGTTCCGCCAGCTTACACGCGCCATTTTTTCCTGGGGAACGGCTCTTTCTGTCGGCATCACTCTCATGACTTTTTTTGGTAAAGAGATCGGTGCATTTTTCTCCAGGTTATTCACAGGCAAATCAAAGCTTGATGCCGTCAAAGAATCCCAAAACTTACTGAATAAGTCCATGGAAGAAAGCGGCAGCGCCTTCCAGACGGCTACCAAATCGGTCAGCGAATTGCAGACCAATATCGATCTGGCCAAACAGGGGATACTATCAAAAACGGATGTCCTTAAGCAATATAACGAAGGCGTCGGCAAGACAATTGGACACGTAAAAACACTCGAACAAGCCGAACAGAAACTCATTGATAAAGGGGATGCCTACATAAAAATGATGCTGCTCAAATCTGCCGCCAACCTGGCGCTGGAAGATGCCGCGAAAAAAGCATACGAGGCGGAACTCAGCCGGCAAAAACAGGCGGAAGAATTTCTCACCACCGGTGATAAATGGCTTGAGACTGGCACGCGGAACGCCTATGCAATGGGTGGCGGTGCCCTGCAAAGCAAGTTTGCTGCAGAGGCTGATCGGCTTCGCAAACAGCAGGCAGAAAAAAGGAAAGCGGATGCCGTGAAGGAAGCGGATGATGAAATGAAAACCTTTGAGGATATCGCCCGAAAATTCCAAACTGATGCGGCGAAAATCGCCAAAGAAAATGGTTTTAGTTTTTTCGATCCCGGCAAAGATGGCAAAGACAATTCGACCGCTATAGCCGAAGAGTACCGCAAAAATCTGTTCGAACTGCAGAAGATACAGAAGCAGGACCAGATCAATAATTATCAGACCATCATGAACAGCGAACTAAACATGTACAGCGTTCGCATAGAGGCCGCCGAAGATTATTACAGTCGCTCCCGGGAACTGGCAAAAATGCAGCGGGATTTTGAACTGGGCGGAATTGAAAGGAAGGGTCGGACTGAAGAACAGATCCAGGCCCAGGCAGCGGTGATCCAGGCAAAGTATAACCAGGAGGCTGTTGCCATGAATCTCGACCGCGAGAATAAGATATTCGACCTGAAAAAACAGTCCGCCGATAAGGCCCTGGCCTTTGCGCTGGACGCAGCCAAGAAAGAAAGGGAAGCGGTTGAAAATAATCCAAACAGTACTGAACTGGATAAGCTAAATGCCCAGCAGGATTATTATGAGCGGGCCTATGTTGCCCGGGAAGCGTATAACAAACTAATGCTTGATATTGAGAACGAATACGGGAAATATTCTGTGGAAGGTGAACAAAAACGAAAAGAAGCCATTGAGGAAATTTTGGTAACCCTGGGCAACCTGCAGGTAAAGACTGCCCGCACAGTTTTTCAACAGCAACTCAAAATAATCGACGATCAGGCAACGGAAGAAATAAATAAAATCAGGGCCCGGGTCGCCAAAGAAGCAAAAGACATCCTGGAAGATAGCAGCCTGGGACCAATGACCCAGGGATTCCAGATAGAGGCTGCAGAGGAACGGGCTGCCGGTGACGCTCTGATCAGCGAACGCCAGCGAACCCTTGACCGTCTGAAGGCGCTGGAAGAAAGTGGCCTTGCCACACAGCAGGAAATATCCGCAGCAAAGAGGGAGGTTGAAGAGGCGGACCTTGCTTACACCAGGTGGAAGGCAGATCAGGAACGGGGATACTTTTCTTCCATTACCGGTTGGATAAAAGACAGCATCAACAACATCACCGGATATTTCAGAGGTGTCAAAGCAACCCGTAAGCAAATTGACGAAGCAATCAACGCCGGCGTTGAAAACATTAAAGAGGCTGTTGGTGTAGCCTATAATGCTTATTTCCAGAACAAAGAAAACCAAATTCAAAAAGAACAAGAGGTGGCCGTCCAGCGGTTGAACATTGAGGAAAAGCAGGTTATAGCCCAGGCGCAAACTGAAGCTGAAAAGGAATCTATCCGGAAACAGTTTGAGTATAAACGGAAGCAGGCTGAAAAGAAATCGGCTGAAGAAAAGAAAAAACTTGCCTTACAGCAGATGACAATTGATTTCGGTGTTGCGGCTATTAAAACATTCAAAGACTTTGGTTTTCCATGGGGATTAATACCTCTTGCAGGTCTGACGGCCCTGTATTTTGCCCAGCGTGCACAGGTGGAAGCGGCGCAATTTGCGAAGGGTGGAAAGGTTAAACGTTTTGCGAAGGGTGGCCAGGTGCCACAGTTGGGATCCGGAATGATCAACACATCACCTAATATTCCTGCCCAACCCAACGGCGACAACGTCCTGGCAACCGTTAAGACCGGCGAAGTGATCCTCAACCAGGAACAGCAGCGCCGGCTGGGAGGACCTGCTACTTTCAAACGGATTGGAGTGCCCGGGTTTGCCGCCGGTGGTAGTATATCACCTTTTGCCGGAGCTATGTTTGGCGCTGGACTCAAAGCCCCGATCAATCCACAATCATATTTGAATCCTGCGGGCAACTCCGGTATGATCGATGACGTGTATAAAGCCATTGCACAACAAACGCAGAACATCAACACCCTTGCAAGGCAAACAAATGAGCGGATTGATAAACTGAAAGTACAGGTAGTGGCCGGGGAAGTGGAAAAAACCAACAACGAAATCAAAAAAGCAAATTCAATCGGAACAATTTAAAACAGAATAACTATGAACTCACTATCAAAAATCTGCGGACCAAACTTCCGCCAAAAGCCTTTAAAACCGAAAGCTTTTGACAATGTACTCGATCCTACCAAGGTAGGCGTTTTGGCCACTGATCCCGATCAGCCGCCCCGTGAAATTGCCAGCGATATTGCAATTCCGCTGGATATCGCCGCAAAATGGAAAGCTAGCGCGGAGCAGCGCTTGAAAATTATCGACTGGTACAACAGGATCACCCATATAAAGCGTACAGCCGAATTAAACCCAATCTTTCAGGGAGATTGCGAGCAGCAACTGGAGAAAATCAAATGGGAAATTGATTTTTCCTATGGTCCCGGCACTGATATATTCTACCAATTGAATGAGTTGCCCGGAGATGTTTCCGTAGCTGCAGAATTGCCAGCGAAGAAGAACGACTTCAGCAAGCCCTTAAATCCCCACAAAGTTGGGGTATTCCGTGGAGGGACTAAGCCGCGTCTGGGTTATAGGGCAGACCCGGTTCAACCAAAGAAGTTTGTGGAAAACCGTGCAGATCTTGAAGTTTTTTTACGGAGGAACTATTATTTCATTGATTGGTCCATCCGCCTGAAAGAACTGAAAAGCCAGCAAGAGCATCGCATGACAAAGCAGTCCGCTGAGCAGGGCATCCAAAAAATTAAAGATGAGATAGATGCAGTGTTTGGGCGCGGTACCGATGTTTTTGAAAGGTTGCATGAGCTTGCCTCCTCTGACAGCCACCTGGATATAGAAGACGTTATGAAAAAATGGTAATATGGCGGCTCCGAAAAAAAATCAATTTTGGAAGAAACGATCAAAGCACGGACGAAAACTGTTGTTTGAGTCTCCGGAACTGCTATGGAAAGCTGCCCAGGAATATTTCTCCTGGGTGGACCGCAATCCATGGTACCGTAGTGAGGCGATAAAGAGCGGTAATCGTACCGGGGATATCATCCAGGTGCCTACTGCCAGACCATACACGCTTTCCGGATTCTGTTTGTATGTGCATGCCTCCGAAAGTTTCTGGCGCGATTTCCGTAGTAACGAAAATATACAGGAAGGTTTTTCCTCGGTCATTTCACGCATTGAAGATATCATCCGGACACAGAAGTTCGAAGGAGCAACTGTCGGTGTCTTCAATGCCAACATAATTGCTCAGGATCTGGGACTACGAAGCAAAATTGACCTGGATAATAAGATCAACTTTGAGAACCTCCCGGAGGAAAAGCTTGACGAATACTTCAAACTAATGATAGAAAATGCAGCAAAGACAGAAAAAAATTGAGCTGTTACAGGATTTCCTTTCCGGCAAGATCACACTTTCCAGAGCTGCGGAAATAGCAAAGGATACTTTTCCCAGGAGCGAAGTTGTGATTTATGTTCCCGGAGAGGATAAGTACAGGCTTCGCGGCTCAAAGGAGTTTGTGACAAAAAAGGAGATAACAAAGAAGGTCGCGACAGCCAGCAAGGTCCTATTTCTGCCGGACAATAAAAGAGATTGACCTTTTAATTGGTTTCCATAGAGAAGAGGCGGAGTATTTCTATGCTCCGCGATTTGTTTATTAAGCCTGGTGTTTCTACACCGGGCTTTTTTGTTTCTGCTCTCCGGGATCACTTAAAAAAAGTACTCAAAAAAGTTTGCAAAAGATAGTAATATTACTATCTTTGTGTAGTCAATCAAAAATTAGTTCTTTATGAAGTCAACGGAATTACACAGGCTAATTCTGCGAAACAAGTGGAAGCATATCAGAACAACAGGCAGCCACTACATTTACGAAAAAGCAGGACAAACCTACCCGGTGCCTTACCACGGAGCTAAAGAAGTGGGTAAAGGACTGGAGAAGAAAATCAAAAAAGAAATGGGATTGAAATAATCCCATCTTAAAAAATATCAAGCAGATGAAAACGATCAAAATTATTATCGAAAAAAGCAAAGATGCCTATTCTGCGTATGCTGAAAATGCAGAAGGAATAAACGGCATGGGTGATACTGCGGCAGAAGCCAGGAAATCGGCATTGGAAAGTATAAAAATACAAAAGGAGTTGGACAATTTTAAGCATAAGGACTACCAGGTAGTATTCAGGTATGATATACAGAGCCTGCTCAACCATTATAAAAAGGTATTTTCCCTGGCGGCCATGGAGCGTATCACCGGTATAGATCAAAAATACCTGCAACACTATTCCACCGGGCTTAAAAAGCCGAGACCTGAACGACGGAAGAAAATTGAAAAATCATTGCACGATCTCGGTGCTGAACTTATGGCTTTGGAACTATAATTTTTGATTGACGTTAAAAATGAGTTCTGCCATACCCGCCTCGGCGGGTATTTTTATTTCTCCGCAAATGAAAAATATTGACCGGATGTGAACTGATTTAATCTGCTACATAAATTGCTACATGCCAAATAAAAAAATCCGCAAACCATTTACAGTCGCGGACTTTATCGTTTTTGATGTCGGGATGACTGGATTCGAACCAGCGGCCTCTTCGTCCCGAACGAAGCGCGCTACCGGGCTGCGCTACATCCCGAAAAGTCTTTGTTCATAGGTTTTAGCACCGGGATGATATTAGCCTCAAAATGCTTGCCCTGGCCCCGCCAAAGCGGGATTAAGAAAATCTAATACTCGTTCCTCGTATTGATTTTCTATAAGCTGCGCTACATCCCGAAAATGGAGTGCAAATGTAAAATTTTCTTTGAACTCCCCAACAGGAATTATGCCGCTCCTGAAATATATTTTACCAGGCTCCTTTTGGCTATGGGGAGCAGCGTTTCTTCCAGGGGAAAACTCAGGTCTGTTTCAATGCTATACACGGCGGGGTTGGGCAATTCGGTTTTATTCCTGATCAGGTCGGTTTTAATACTTTCATACGTATTTACAAAATTCCGTTCCCATTGAGCAATAAAGCTGGTTTTGATGCTCCGGTATTTTTCATCATGTTTTTCAAAAATGCTCAGCCGGTAATGGTATACCCTGGTATCGCTATAGGAACCGTCGCATAAAAAGAAATAGCCCTCATCATTTTCAAGCGGCACAATGCCTACAGGCAGTATATTTATTTTACCCTCTACAAACTCATATATCTCGGCGCCGTCTTTAATGGTCTTGCTCATCTGCGTTAATGAATACTGGATAATGTCTTCCAGCTCTTTCATCATCTCATCGTCATCCACAATTTTTTCGTATAGCAATTGCAATTTGTCTATGTTGATATTGGTAAATTTTTTAGGGAATTGTTCCTGCAGCAACTGTTTGTTGTGCTTAAAGCGAACCATGGTATTGTAATGAAAGACAATGTCTGAAAGCTGCGGATACAGCCTGTTTTCGTTGAACTCCCTGTGTATCTGCTGAAGGTAGGCCAGCAATGTGTATTTCTTCAGCTCAAAATCAATATAGCCTTCTGCAAACCAGGTTTGGGATAACGTCTTCATATGCATGGGTTATGTAAGGTGAATTTAATAAAAAATCATCTTTTGATCAACGCCATACTCTAAAATCCTGATTGTTGCCGGGTGCTTATGCCGCTCTTAATTATTGTTTTAACGTTCATACAGGGCTGTTTATTTTGGAGACTAAGCCTTGTCGAAGCTCTGCAGGTAGTCATCGGCAAGGTCGTAAAGGGACTGCATATCCGTTTCTGTTAAACCCGGAGTGTACAGGGCTTCCTCGCACTGCTGCAACACAAGCTGCAGTTGCGACAGGAATTCATCATCCCATCCCCTTGCCTTAAATTCATGCTCGATATGTATTTTTCCACTTCCGCCGGGAAGCTCCATTTTTTTTGCTGTAAAATCTATCAGCGCTTTATGCAGGGTGGAGTAAAATCCACGGTCGTTTTGCTGTATCAGCATCAGCCGGGCATTAAATAGCGGATCCGGTTTATACGCCGGCTCAGCCTGAGTGGTATTTTCCTTTACTGTTTGTGCAGACAACTCCGGCTTAACGGGTTTAGCGTTTTTTTTATCACCATGGCTTATATTCCGGTATAACAGGTAACCTAAAAGCAATAACAGCACCACACTACCGGCAATTATCCAAACCCTTATATTTTCTCCGATATCCGTTGTGCCTGCACTTTCCGCGATTGTCATTTCTTTAGCGAAATTTTCCGCAGGCAGGGCATTCACTTCTATAGAATCTGTTTTGAGGGTTTTATACCGGTTTGCATCAACGTCAAAGTAAGAAAATTCAACCGGGGGGATCATCAGCCGCCCCTCTTCTTTAGGCATGAACGTAAACTGAAATGTTTTATATCCTCTCAGGGGTACAACGCTTTTCAAAAAATCTTCCTTGCTGCTAGGCTCGTAGGCCTCTATTGCTGTTGGCCAGTTTACCGGGGGGGCGTTCATAATACAGAAATTGCCTTCTCCCTTCACGATCACTTTCAGGGTGGCGACATCATTGACCGCCACCTTCTTTTTGTCTATATTGGCTTCAATACTGAATTTGCCCACAGCCCCGTTAAAGGAAGCCGGTTTATTCTCCTCCGGCAGCGATTTTACCTTTACGGTCACCGGGTTGCTTCTTATACTTACTTTTTCATTGGCTATGGCCTCATGGTCCAGTTTATCGGCTTCAAAATGCCTGAGTATATCGGGCAGATGCTCACCCCTGTCCTTCATCGCATATTCAGCCCTTATAAAATTGATTGAATTTTCCACTTCTGCCGCGTCCAGTTCCAGCATTCCGGACTGAAGCGGGAAAAGCTGCGCTTTCCGGATGAGGTAGACATTGAAATCCTTTCCGTTCAGTTTTTCAACAGAAGATGGCTGGGTGGTAGGGTCTACCATATCATATACGCTGAAACCGTTGAAAGACGGGCGCCTCGATATTTTAGATTCTGAATGCAGCCGGGTATATAGTTTATAAGATGCCACCACGGGTTCCCCTTCGTAACAGGAGCTTTTGTTAACATCCACTTTTATAAACAGGTTCTTCCTTATCTTGTCGTGCAGGTCATCTTGTTCGTACAGTATATAGTCTTTGTACATTTCAGTTTCTGCCCGGCTTTCAGGCTCCAGCCGCTGCAACCGGCTGCCCTGGGGATAGCCAGGGTCGCCTTCGTTTACCGTTACAGATACACTGTTGAATGAATAGCGGTTGCCGGCTACCCTGGCAGAAGCGCCGGAAAAAGAATATTTACCTTCGGATAGAGGCTGCAAAACATATACAAAAGATACATAGCTGCTTTCCACCCCGTTGATAGTGGAAGAGCCGGTTACATGCATGGGACCCTGCACTATTTTGCAACGGCTGAATGATGGTGGTATAAACTGCTCCACCTCCGTGGCATTATCAATATTGAACTGAATGGTTACGAGATCGTTTTGCGAGATAGACCTTTTGTTTACGGAAGCATGTACCCTTACCTGTCCCAGGGTATTAAGAACGGTACAAAAGAGAAGAAAAAAATGTACAAGGGTTTTAAGTAAATATTTCCTTATAAGTTTCATTTTTAGGTACCTCCTGCCAATTCACAAATCGCTAATATAAGATATAAATGTAAGATTTGTAAGTAATTAAAAAACCTCCTGCCGGTTAAAGTTGCGTTAAAGCCTGTTAACCCGACTGCTGTACAGATTTTGCCCCGCACAGTCAACTTTTTTGTATATTGTTGCTTTTTTATTCTTGTCTTATTTTCACCTTATTTACGTATTCAGATGTTGTTATTAGGTATTGACGTAGGTACTTCTTCCATCAAGGTATCCGTGGTGGATGCAGAAAAAGGCACGGCGATTGCTTCGGCCCAGTTTCCGGACACGGAAGCTCCTATCCTCTCCCTGCATACCGGCTGGGCGGAACAGGACCCTGAAAGCTGGTGGCAATATACGGTACAGGGTATTCAAAGGCTGAATGCATCCGGGAAGTTTTCTCCGGAAAATATCGGCGCTATAGGGATTGCCTACCAGATGCATGGCCTGGTAGCGGTTGATAAAAACAAAAAGGTATTACGTCCTTCCATCATCTGGTGCGACAGCCGGGCAGTTGCTATCGGCGACAAAGCTTTTGAAGATATCGGGGAAGAATACGCGTTATCTCATTTTCTCAACTCCCCCGGCAATTTCACAGCTTCCAAATTAGCCTGGGTAAAAAAGAATGAACCGGAGATATTTGGCAGCATCTATAAGATAATGCTTCCCGGCGATTACATTGCCATGCAGTTGACCGGAGAGATCACTACGTCTCCCTCGGCCTTGTCAGAAGGCATATTCTGGGACTTCAGTAATGACGGGGTTGCCTCAAGGGTCATGGAGTATTACGGCTTCAGTAATGACATTATTCCTGCCATTCAGCCGGTATTTTCTTCGCATGGTGTGGTAAATAAGCAAACAGCGGCGTTAACCGGTCTGCCGGAAGGCATCCCGGTAGCCTATAAAGCGGGAGATCAGCCCAATAATGCCCTTTCGCTGAATGTGTTGCAGCCGGGGGAAGTAGCCGCTACAGCAGGCACTTCCGGGGTTATTTACGCGGTAAGTGATCAGCTTACTTTCGACAGGGCTTCGCGTGTTAACAGCTTTGCGCATGTTAATCATAGCGCTGCCGGTAAGAGTATCGGGGTATTGCTGTGCATCAATGGAACCGGTATCATGAACCGGTGGATAAGAGACACAGCCGGGGCAGGGTTGTCCTATGGCGAAATAAACAATAAGGCTTCCGGTGTACCATTGGGCAGTGAGGGACTGACTATCCTGCCTTTTGGGAACGGCGCAGAAAGAATGCTGGGTAATAAAATGCCGGGCGCACTGATACAGAACCTTCAGTTTAACACGCATACTCCTTCGCACCTGTTCAGGGCGGTGCAGGAAGGTATTGCCTGTTCATTCCGTTACGGATTGGACATCCTGCGGGAAAACAATTTGCAGCCGGCTGTTATACGGGCAGGAAAAGCCAATATGTTCTTAAGCGAATTATTTACGGAGCTGTTCGTCAATTTTACCGGGGCGCCGGTGGAGTTGTATCAAAATGACGGTTCTGCAGGGGCGGCTGTCGGCGCCGGTATTGGTGCCGGCATTTATACCAGCGCCAAAGAAGCCTTCCGCTCCTATCAGCCTGTGGGTTATGCAGAACCGAAAAAGGACAGGGCGGAATTTGAAGATATCTATGGAAACTGGAAGAACCTGCTGAACCAAACCCTGCAGTAATGAAATTGAAGTGGTTTGCATATGTGACCGGATTATTTTTTTTGATTCCTGCAGCGGCTAAGGCTCAGCAGGTGCAAGGCACCGTATATGATATTACCCAGAAATTCGTGATCCGTAATGTAAGCGTGCTTACTACATCAGGTAGCGGTACCATGACGGATTCTGCCGGTTTCTACAATATTCGTGTGACTCCGGGAGATTCTATATGGTTTTCCTATCTGGGAAAAGAAACGCCCCGTTACCCGGTTGCGACTATTTACAATCCCGTAGCTTTTGATATTTCCATTCAGATGTCGGCAATAGACCTCCCTGCCGTGTACGTAAGGAAACGCAGTTACCGGGCCGACTCCCTGGCCAACCGGCAGGAATATGCCCAACTGTTTGACTATCGCACTCCGGGTCTTAAAACTTCCATGCTGTCAGACGGAAGTATGGGCGCCGGTGTGGGAGTGGACCTGCAGGAATTAATTAACGCCTTCAATTTCAAAAGGAACAAAAGTATGAGAACGGGGCGGGACTGGATGATCAGCGAGGAAAGAGATAAATATGTCGACTTTCGTTTCAACAAGGAATTGATACAAAAGCTCACCTATCTTTATGATGAAGAAGAGGTGGAAGTCTTTATGCGTTATTACCGGCCGGAATATGAACTGGTAGCCATATGGAATGACGCGGAACTGGGCATGTATATAATGGAATGCCTGGCGGATTTTAAAAAGAAAAACAGGTTGAGAAAACCTGACTAAGTATTTCGGCGAGCCTCTTTTTGGGTGATATCCCTCAAGATCAGCACCGCATGCTCCCGCGAATTTTCAATAAACCAGCTATGGGTATCCATTCCCCCGCACACAACTCCCGCCAGGTAGATGTTCTGCTGGTTGGTCTCATTTGTTTCCACGTTAATGGAGGGCTTCAGCAACGCATCATCCGACAGCCGGATACCTGCATTGTGCAAAAAATCAAAATCGGGCTTATATCCCGTCATGGCAATAACATAGTCATTCGGAATATTCAAAACGCCTTCCGGGGTAGATATATCTACGCTATGCTCATGGATTTCTTTAAGTGTTGAGTTAAAATACGCTTTGATACTGCCTTCTGCGATCCTGTTCTCTATATCCGGCTTTACCCAGTATTTCACGCGTTTTCCTATTTCGCCTTCTCGGATCACCATGGTTACATCAGCGCCTTTCCGGAAAGTTTCCAGGGCGGCATCTACCGCTGAATTGTTGGCGCCCACCACCACTACTTTTTGCATGGCATACAGGTGAGGCTCTTTGTAGTAATGCGTCACCTTCGGGCTGTCCTCACCGGGAACGTTCATCAATACCGGGATGCCATAGAACCCTGTGGCAATTATGATATAACGGGCGGTATATGTATTTTTCGGTGACCGTACCTCGTACAAATCGTTTAGGGGCCTGATGGATATCACTTCTTCCTGCAACCGGATGTTCAGGCTGTGAGAAACAGTGGCACGCCTGTAATACTCCAGCGCTTCACTTCGGGTAGGTTTCACCGATATGGACACGAAAGGAATGCCCCCGATCTCCAGCCTTTCGGAGGTGGAGAAAAATGTCATGTTGTAAGGATAGTTATACAACGAATTTACCAGGCATCCTTTTTCCAGGATACAATAGTTGATATGCTGTTTTTTTGCTTCCAATGCGCATGCCAGTCCGATAGGCCCGCCTCCTACAATAATTAGATCAAAATGCTCCATAATATAGATTCTGAATGGCCTTGGCAACCGCCGGCAAGAAAAATGCAAATTTATTAATTTAAATGCAGTATTTTCATTCATAAAGTTTGCATTATGGAGTACCTGTTCTCTTACGGTTGGATCATCTTCATCCTTATTGTTATTTTCAGCGGTTTGGTTACTGTTAACCAGGGAACCATATCCGTGATCACCATGTTTGGAAAATACCGGCGTATTTTAAAGCCGGGGCTCAACTTTAAAATCCCGATCTTGGAGCAGATCTATAAACGGGTGTCTATTCAAAACCGGTCTGTTGAACTGGAATTCCAGGCAGTAACGGCAGACCAGGCAAATGTATATTTCAGGAATATGCTGCTGTATGCGGTGCAAAATGCAGAGGAGGAAACCATCAAGAAAGTAGCGTTTAAATTCATCAGTGATCGCGACCTGATGCAGGCCCTTACCCGCACCATAGAAGGTACTATCCGTTCTTTTGTAGCCACCAAGCGGCAGGCGGAAATATTAGGGTTGAGAAAAGAAATAGTAGAGTACGTAAAAGAACAAATTGATAACCTGCTGGAGGACTGGGGATATCACTTGCTTGATCTGCAGATCACCGATATCACTTTTGATAAAGTGATCCTGGACAGTATGAGCAAAGTGGTGGCCAGCAATAATCTGAAAGCAGCCGCTGAAAATGAAGGGCAGGCATTGCTGATCACTAAGACAAAAGCGGCGGAAGCGGATGGTAATGCCATTAAGATTGCAGCCGAGGCTGAACGTCAGGCTGCGCAGTTGCGGGGGCAGGGCGTGGCGCTCTTCCGCGAAGAAGTGGCAAAAGGTATGAGCCAGGCGGCAGAGCAAATGAAACAGGCCAATCTCGATACCAATGTAATATTATTCAGCATGTGGACGGAAGCCATCAAAAACTTTGCTGAATACGGTAAAGGTAATATTATATTCCTTGATGGAAGCAGTGAAGGAATGCAGAATACGATGAAGCAGATTATGGCGCTGATGCGGATGGATGCGACCCAAACTTTGGAATAGCTTCGAATATATAGCGATAAGAGTCGGTTTCTTCAGATGCTGCCCTGTTATACTGTCAAAACTTCTTTTATACGTTCGGGTATTGCCCCCGGAATTTATTTCATTTGTACTAAAACAACATTGCCATGGCAAAGCTTCACAGAAGGAAATTCATCAAAATGTCTACGGCAGCCGGTCTTGCCGCTTCCTTGTGGGAACCCCTGCTGCAAAAGGCGTTGGCGGTAGAAGCTTATAACGCTACCCGTTCCATAAAAGATGTACAGCATATTGTTATCCTCATGCAGGAAAACCGCTCTTTTGATCATTATTTCGGCGCCATGAAAGGGGTTCGCGGGTTTGGGGATCGTTTCCCCGTTCCCCTGGAAAGTGGTCAAAGGGCTTTTCACCAGTCTGACGGTCAGAAAATAGTGCCCCCTTACCGGGCAGACCGGAAAAAATCCAATGCAGCGCTGATCAGTGGCACACCGCATAACTTCCCGGATACCCAGGCTGCCTGGAACCAGGGTAAGTATGGATTTTGGCCGCTGTTCAAAACACCTTATTCGATGGCCTATTACACCCGTGAAGAAATTCCCTTTCAATACGCTATGGCGGAGTATTTCACCATCTGCGACGCGTATTATTGTTCGATAGCCACCGGTACCGACCCCAACCGGATCGTCTTCTGGTCCGGATCGGTAATGGACCCGGACAAAAGAGCGGCGGGCATCAACTGCACCGATGCCGATTCCGAACCGGTAAACCTGCGTTGCTGGATAAAAGGAAAAATGCCGGATCCGGGATACACCTATCAGGGCAGTGCTTTCAAATGGCCAACCATTCCCGATGTATTACAGGAAGCGGGCATCAGTTGGCGTATTTACCAGGACCCGAATGACAACTGGACCGGCGCCATGCATGGCTGTCTCGCTTTTGAAAGTTTCCGGAATGCCAAACCGGGCTCCCCGGTATACGAAAATGGTATGCGGCACTGGTCGCTTGAAGATCTTGCAAATGATGTAAAAAACAAAAGGTTGCCGGCCGTGAGCTGGGTGTTGCCGTCGCAGGCCAATTCCGAGCACCCCGGCGCACCGTCCAGTCCATACAGGGCATCCAACTTTACACACGAAGTGTTATCTGCCATCACCTCCAATCCGGAGGTATGGAGTAAAACCATTTTCTTCCTGACATTTGATGAGAACGACGGGTTGTTTGATCACCTGCCGGCGCCCGCAGTACCTTCCTATAACCTTGATAGTACCCTTGCCGGGAAATCAACCGTTGACCTTGCGGGCATGTATTTTGACAACGATAAGGATGACCTGAACGACACGGAAAAAAAGCGGAGATATATAGACAAAAGGGATACCATTTCCGGCCGGTTACGTCCCTGGGGCATGGGACCGCGTGTACCGATGTATATTCTTTCTCCCTGGAGCAAGGGCGGATGGGTAGATTCCGCCGTGGCTGATCATACCTCTGTCGGCCAATTCATAGAGAAAAGATTCGGGGTAACCATTCCCGCCATCACTCCCTGGCACCGGGCTGTCAGCAGCGATCTTACTTCAGCCTTCGACTTTGTTACACCCAATGATCCAAAGTTTCCCGTTATGCCCGATACTTCCGAATATGAAAAAATAGACGCGGTATCGAAATCGCTGCCGAAAGCAGTGGCTCCCGATCAGCCTTCAAAATTATTCCAGGAGAAAGGAAGTCGTTTTTCGAGAGCATTACCTTACCGGCTGCATTGCAGGATGCAACATCACAAGGCGGATAACCAGGTACAACTGCTGTTCGAAAACAAAGGCAGCAAAGGAGCCGTGTATCATGTATATGATATGTTTCACCTGGACAGGATCCCCCGGCGCTATACAGTGGAACCGGGAAAATCATTGACAGATGAGTGGAATGTATCTGGCAACGGCGGTGCATATGATCTGGAAGTTCATGGCCCTAACGGCTACTTTCACCGGTTTACCGGTAAGCTTCAAAACAACGAACCCACTATTTCACTGGAATATGATCATGCCAAAGGAGGGATTGCCGTCATTATACAAAATAATACAACAACAGCCCTGAAAGGAGAAATTGTCAGCAATGCCTATAACTATGGAAAACCGGAACTGATTTCCGTTGCTTCCGGTAATACGGTAAGAAAACAGCGAAACCTGAAGCAAAGCAGCAACTGGTACGATTTTACGGTTAAAACAGGCAGCGGCTTTTCGCATCGCTTTGCCGGGAGGGTAGAAACAGGGAAACACAGTGTCAGCGATCCGGCAATGGCTACGGAAATATAGTGCCCGGACATCCGGGGTTAGCTGGGTTTTGCAGGTAATGAATACTGCAAACCATACCTGCATAATACCGGTCTCCACATAAAGAGAGGTCCTGTGATGAATAGCAAAAAGACTGTTTTACAACCGAAGCTTATTTTCCTGGTAGATGGAATTGGGGCTGTCCTTACCACCTGCTTCCTTTTTATACTCTCGCTGTTTGAGCCATTCTTCGGAATGCCCCGCTATATACTTTACCTACTGATGATCCCGGCAGGGCTGTTGGCCATCTGTTCATTAAGCCGCTACCGACGCCCCGGAGTAAACTGGCGGTGGCATTTAAGGTTTATTGCTATCGCCAACCTGTTATACTGTCTGGTTACAGCATGTCTTGTGATTAACTTTTTTGAACAATTAACCGGATGGGGAATAGCCTATTTTATAGTTGAAATGATGATCGTGGTCATCCTTGCAGTTTTTGAACTCCGGATTTCCGGAAATAATTCCTGAATACATATCATTGTCAGGAGGAGAATTATCTGCGAAAACAGGCAGAAAAACCTTCTGATGACCCGGTAATATGATAAACCCCAAAAAGATTCTTATTCACAATTCACACAGGTGTATATTCTTCAAAATTTCTATTCGCCTGTTTTGCTATATTTGCCGCAACCTGAAACTAAAATAATTAGCATAATGCCGGTTGTTTTAAATAAATAAAGGTTTACACTAATATGGCTGTAGCGAAGCAAAACACATTTGAATACACGGAAGAATCGATTAAATCCCTGGACTGGCGGGAGCATATCCGGCTTCGTCCGGGTATGTATATAGGTAAGCTGGGGGATGGCAGCAGCGCCGATGATGGCATTTATGTATTGCTCAAGGAGGTACTGGACAACTGTATAGATGAACACATGATGGGGTATGGCCGCCAGATTGATATCACCGTAGACGGAAAAACAGTTACGGTGCGGGATTATGGCCGGGGAATTCCACTGGGTAAGGTAGTGGACGTGGTGAGTAAGATCAATACCGGCGCCAAATATGACAGCCGTGCTTTCCAGAAATCTGTCGGATTGAATGGGGTGGGTACTAAGGCTGTAAATGCGCTGAGCAATTACTTTAAAGTAACGGCTGTTCGCGACGGTAAGGAAAAAACAGCGGAGTTTGAGAGAGGAATACTGGCGAAGGAATATAAGGAAACTAAATCAGGTGAGAGCAATGGCACCCTGGTGTCTTTTATACCGGATGATTCGGTATTTAAAAACTTCAATTTCAGACAGGACTATATTGAAGACCTTCTTTGGAATTACTGCTACCTGAATGCAGGATTGGTGATCACGCTCAACGGCAAGAAATTTGTCAGCAAAAACGGACTGCTGGATCTGTTGCAGCGGAAAACCAATGAAGATGAACTGCGGTATAATATCATACACCTGAAAGGAGACGATATAGAGCTAGCTGTTACACACAACAACGACTACGGGGAAGAGATATTCAGTTTTGTGAACGGACAATATACCACCCAGGGAGGTACCCACCAGCAGGCTTTCAGAGAAGCCTATGTGAAAGTAATACGCGATTTTTATAAGAAGGACTATGAGGTGTCGGATATCCGGCAAAGTATTGTAGCGGCAGTAGCTGTAAGAGTGGTAGAGCCTGTATTCGAAAGCCAGACCAAAACGAAGCTGGGTTCGCAGTATATGCATGAAGGTGGCCCCAGCATGAAAAATTTTGTACTGGAATTCCTTTCAAAAGAGCTTGACAACTTTCTCCACAAAAATCCTTCGGTAGCAGAAGCGCTTAAAAAAAGAATAGAACAAAGTGAGCGGGAACGGAAAGACCTGGCAGGTATTAAAAAGCTGGCGAATGAGCGGGCAAAAAAAGCCAACCTGCACAACAGGAAACTGAGAGACTGCCGCATACATCTTAATGATGAGCCGCCTAACAAAGGCAAGGAAGAGTTTTATGCCAGGCAGTTGGAGAGCACTATCTTCATCACCGAAGGAGATTCTGCCAGCGGCTCCATCACCAAAGCCAGGAGCGTGGAAACACAGGCGGTATTCAGTCTGCGTGGTAAGCCGCTCAACTGTTTCGGGCTTACCAAGAAAGTAGTGTACGAAAACGAAGAATTCAACCTGCTGCAGCATGCCCTGAATATTGAGGAAGGAATAGAAGGACTGCGGTATAACAACGTGGTAATTGCTACCGATGCCGACGTAGACGGCATGCATATCCGGTTACTCCTGCTTACTTTCTTTCTGCAGTTCTTCCCTGATCTTGTTAAAAAGGAGCATGTCCATATCTTGGAAACCCCTTTGTTCAGGGTACGGAATAAGCAGAAAACCATTTATTGCTATGATGAGCAGGAAAAGCAGCAGGCGGTAAAAGAGCTTGGCGGCAAGCCGGAGATCACCCGGTTTAAAGGGTTGGGTGAAATATCTCCGGATGAGTTCGTAAAATTTATCAGCTCGGATATGCGCACGCAACCGGTGAAAGTGATGCCGGAAACACATCTGCAGCAATTGCTGGAATATTATATGGGTAAGAACACCCAGCAAAGACAGGATTTTATTATTGAAAACCTGCGGGTAGAAATGGATCTGGCGGAAACTGAGAATGCAGGACAGACAATCTGAATAAACGTATGATACATATTGTTTTTAACCAGGCGGACGTTGCCGTATTGCAACAGGCGACTGAACTTGACGAGTCCCTGCAAGGCCCTGTCTTACAGGTGCAGGACGATTATGCAGTAGGACCTATTGCCAGCGCTTATATCGGTGAAGGAATAAATGCCCGTAAAGAATGGTGGAAAGAGGTGCTGAGTGGCGGCGACCTTGGCGGGAAAGCGGAAAGCGGTGAAGTGGACGATTATAAGACCATTGCTGAACTGGTGGGAACCCTCCGTCGGGACCCGGAAGAAATTGTGTGGATATGGGCGGCACAGAATAAACACGACGTGAGCGGTTATTACTGGCTGACACATTATATGAAGGAGTTCCAGGGGCGGGTATTTATCCTGTACCTGAACAACCTGCCATTTATCAATGAAAAAGGGCAGATATTTTATCCTGAATGGCTGCATACGATTCCCCCCAAAGAATTTTTGAAAGCGAAAAAGCTGGCAAGACCCATCACCTTAAGTGAGTTTGAAATAGATCCCGATGAATGGATACGGCTCGGCAACGAAAACAAAGGCATAAGGATACTGGAAGGCGGGAAAAAGCTTGTTCAGTACGAATATGATTTTTATGATGCAGACCTGAAAAAGTTTATCACCAAAGACTGGCAAAAAGCCGCTAAGGTCATCAGCCAGTTTTTGTCCAAAGCAAAACAGACTACCGGTGATATGTACCTGCTTTGGCGTTTAAAACAGATCATACAGGACGGCAAACTGGACGTACAGGGGGAGGTAAGGAATATGAAGGATTTTGAAGTGAAGCTGAAAGCAGCTACTACGGAAACGATAGAATAAACCACTGCTGTAAATTACGAACGATCTTAAGATTTAACCAAGGAGATGAGCAAAGAGAATTTTTTTGAGAATGACCTGGGTATCCAGGGGCAATATAAAACATGGTTCCTGGACTATGCCTCTTATGTGATACTGGAGCGGGCTGTGCCGGCTATCGAAGACGGTTTAAAACCGGTGCAACGCCGCATCCTGCATGCCATGAAGGAAATGGATGATGGTCGTTTCAACAAAGTTGCCAATATCATCGGGCAGGCCATGCAGTTCCACCCGCATGGCGATGCTTCTATAGGCGACGCCCTGGTAAACATGGGACAGAAGGACCTGCTGATCGAAACACAGGGCAACTGGGGAGATGTGAGAACGGGCGATGATGCCGCCGCCGCCAGGTATATAGAGGCCCGCCTGAGCAAATTCGCACTGGAAGTTGCTTTTAACGCTAAAACGACTGAGTGGCAGCTCAGCTATGATGGCAGGAAGAATGAACCGGTAACACTGCCTATGAAATTCCCGCTGCTGTTGGCGCAGGGGGCTGAGGGTATTGCCGTAGGATTGTCAACGAAAATTTTACCGCATAACTTTTGCGAACTGATAGAAGCATCCATCAAACACCTGCGCGGTAGGAAGTTTGAATTGTATCCCGACTTCCAGACCGGCGGCATCATTGATGTTACTAATTACAATGAAGGCAAACGCGGCGGAAAAGTAAGGGTAAGGGCACGGATCGAAGAGGTGGATAAAAAAACGGTAGCGATCAGGGACGTACCTTACGGAGTGACTACCACGCAATTGATGGATTCCATTGTGAAAGCCAATGATCAGGGGAAGATCAAGGTTAAAAAGGTAACGGACAATACCGCTGCGGAAGTAGAGATACTGGTGGACCTGGCGCCTGGCATGTCCACAGATATAACAATAGACGCCCTGTATGCCTTTACCGATTGTGAAGTAAGCATATCTCCCAATGCCTGTGTAATTGCAGATCAGAAACCCCGTTTTCTCAGCGTGCACGAGTTGCTGAAAAACTCTGCGGAGTTTACAAAGGAACTACTGAAGAAAGAATTGGAAATAAAGCTGGCGGAACTACAGGAAAAGTGGCATTATACTTCTTTGGAGAAAATATTCTTTGAAGAAAAAATATACAAAGAGCTTGAGAAAAAACATGAAACCTGGGATAAAGTACTGGCAGCTATTGACAAGGCCTTTGCTCCTTTCAAAAAGCAACTGAAGAGGGATATTACCAGGGAAGATATTATAAAGCTCACCGAAAAACCCGTTAGAAGGATTTACAAACTGGATATTGATGAGCTCAATGACCAGATCAAAGGTATTGAGGCGGAAATCAAGCAGGTGAAGTATGATTTGAATAACCTTGTGGATTTTGCTGTGGCTTACTACGAAAACCTGCTGAAGAAATATGGAAAAGGCAGGGAACGCAAAACGGAAATCAAACTTTTTGAGGCCATACAGGCTAAACAGGTGGCCATAGCCAATGCCAGATTATATGTAAACCGTGCGGAAGGATTTATTGGCACTGGTTTGAAGAAGGACGAGTTTGTGGAAGACTGCTCAGACCTGGATGATATTATTGCTTTTACGAAAGGCGGTATCATGAAGGTAGTAAGGGTCGCGGATAAGGTGTTCATCGGCAAGGATATCCTGCATGTGGCGGTGTTTAAAAAAGGAGACGAACGAACTACTTATAACATGATCTACCTGGATGGGAAATCAGGCCTCAGTTATGCCAAACGGTTTAATGTAACCGGTATTACCCGTGATAAGGAATACGACCTCACCAAAGGCTCAGACAAAAGCAAGGTACATTACCTGTCTGTCAACCCCAACGGAGAAGCGGAAGTAGTAAAAATAGTATTAAGTCCCAACAGCTCGGCCAGGAATAAAGAACTGGATTATTATTTTGAGGAGCTTGAAATAAAAGGAAGGGGTAGTATGGGTAACCAGGTGACCAAATACCCCATCAAATCCATACGGTTCAAGGAAGCCGGACGCTCTACGCTGAGCGCCATTAAACTTTGGTTCGACGATACTTTCGGAAGACTGAACACAGAAGAAAAAGGTTCATATCTCGGAAAATTTGATCCGGAAGACAGGCTATTGATAGTGTACAATACCGGTAATTATGAAATAACGGATATTGAGCTGACACAGAAATTTGATGCGGACAAAGTGATCTTAATAGAGAAGTTCGATCCTGAAAGGATTGTCACGGCGGTGTATCTTGATTACGAAAAACTCCAGTATAACGTAAAAAGGTTCAAAATTGAGACTACCACCCTGAAAAACAAATTCCTGTTCATAAAGGAAGGAGAGGGCAATCAACTGGAAGTAGTGACTACGGCGGCTGAACCCGTTTTACTGATGCAAAGCGGCAGGGGCGCCCAGGTACGCAAAGCGAAAATAAAACTCAACAAGGTAGTGGAGGTGATGGGATGGAAAGCGTTTGGCGCCAAACTGGCTGACTATTCCAAAAGTACGCAGATGGAGTGGGAGCCGGGTAAAGGAGGAGAACAGCAGCAACCGGAATTGTTTTAATTTACTGACAGTATCAAATTTAACCTGGCTTCTCTTTAATGGCTAAACTGATTTAGTTAGACATATGACAAAGATTACCGAACAACCCTCTTTATACAGGCACCTGGAGAAAATGTCTGTAGAAGAGCTCACTGCTAATATCAATAATGAAGATAAAAAAGTGGCGGTTGCTATTGAAGAGGCGCTGCCCCGGATCAATAACCTCATCAGGGCTATTGTGGATGCGATCAAATCGGGCGGTCGAATGTTTTATGTAGGGGCTGGCAGTGGTGGAAGACTATCCGTACTGGATTCCATTGAATTACCTACTACCTATGGCATAGAAAAAGGCATTATGAATGTGGTGCTGGCTGGTGGACTGGAACACCTGGTAGAAGCCCCCGAAGAAAAAGAAGACGATACAGAAGCTGCCTGGAACGAATTGCAGGCGTATAATGTTTCTCCCAAAGATATCATCATTGGCATTTCCGCCAGCGGAACAACTCCTTTTGTTCTGTCTGCTTTGCAACAATGTAAAGCACACAATATTACTACAGGATGTATCGTCAGTAATCCAGATTCTCCTATTGCAGCCGTATCGGATATACCCGTGGAAGTAATAACCGGCCCGGAATTCCTGACCGGCAGCACGCGCATGAAAGCAGGCACCGCGCAAAAAATGATCTTCGATATGATCAGCACCACTACCATGATACAACTGGGCAGGGTAGAGGACAACCGCATGGTACACGTAAAACTCATCAACGATAAGATCACAGACCGGGCAGTAAAGATACTGATGGAAAAGGCAGGTATTGAAGACTATGCGAAGGCAAAAGAGATCTTACTTAAATACGGCAGTGTCAAATCTGCGTTGGATGCCTTAGCCGGGGTATAGAGTGTTACCTGCGTTGATAATGACTTTTTTAAAAAATGATTAATTGTCAATATCATTATTTAAAGGAAACTACTTCTCCCGCTGCAATATTCTTTTAATTCCATACAACTTACTGGCGGTATTGCAGAATACCTAAAAGGTGTTTTGATTTTACAACCTGATGCCGGAGCGAAGCATGCATTTTTCACAACCCGTCAACCAAAGTCCGGAACCCGGACTGCATGCAGGAGTACTGCACGTCCTGCCGGGATGCCAGGTGAGTAAAACCAACCATCTATAAGGCTTGCAGTGTTATCACTCCCTCTTTAGGAGATAGGGGTGTACCCGGCATCTTATAGATTTAGCCCGATTACCCAATACCAAAAAGCAGTTGTGATAAATGCTATTAATATACTGATCGCTACTATCAAACTGGACAGTTTTGCATTCAGTTGATACTGCGAAGCAATGATGCCGGCCGTGATAAAGGAAGGCATAGCCGATTCAAAAACACTGACCGCGGCTATCTCTCCTTTAAAGCCGGCAGTTATCGCCAGCAACAGCACCAGTGCCGGCGCTATCATCATCTTGTAAACAAGGGCAGCGGATATATGCCGCAATTCCGTTTTCCAGCCGTCAAATCTCAACTGCATACCAATGGAGAATAAGGCCATCGGCGCAATGGTTGCAGTCAGTTTATCAAACAGGGGGTCCAATACCGATATATCCACAAAACGGGGAAGGATAAGGGCAACGATCGTAGCCAGGAAAGGAGTAAAACTGAAGAGTCTTTTTAACACCGCTTTCAACGAAAGGGTATGCCCATCCGCGGCATTCAGCGCTACGATGATACCGGCTGTTGACAGCAACATAAAACTCACCTGGTCGCAAATGACAGCCGTGCCCAACGCCTGTTCTCCAAAATAGGCCGATACCAGTGGAAAGCCCACAAAAGAAGTATTACTGAGCCCGGTGGTCAGCTTCAGTCCGGCGGTGGTTTTTTTATCAATATGGGTAAGTCTTGAATAGACTGTTACATACAACCACCCGCCGAACCATACCACAAAGGGCATCATCACCGGCATGGCCAGTTCCTGTGACCATTTTATATGAGGGAGATATTTAAAAGCCGCTGCAGGCAATGCCAGGTTGATGATCATGGCGTTGATGCCTTTATGGGTATCTGCAGGTAATGATGTGTACCGCCGGACCAGCCACCCGGCTAACAAACAAATGCCAATCAGTAAAAAATTGCTCATCGGATGTCAAAGATAACGGCAATTATTTCTAAACGAAACAGGTCGCCAGTGATAAGGAAAAGGAGGTGACGATGAAGGGAAGTGATTTATGGTCCTTTGGTCTTGCGACTTGCAACTTGGGTGGAGGGAGTACCATGCAGCGCCTTGATGAAATCCTAAATGGGGGAGGAGGAGCGGCTTCTTTTAATGAGATGTTTTCAGATCCACTCCCTCTGGTGCAGGTTTGCTGCGGGTGGAAACTCAACCCTCGCCAGGGACAACAGCCCGGTCAGCGTTCTCTTGCATCATATACTTCCAGATCATGCGCGGCAAAAGACACAGACCAGATAGGATTGGGTCCCTTGTCCTTATATTTTGAGAATTGGATCTTTTTTCCTTCCACCTGCAGACCCCCGGGAAGGTTAAGCACAAAAACATTCTTTGTACAACTATTGATCGTTTCTTCAGGTATCATCATGTCGTTGCTGCAGATAAAGCTGTATTTATTAGGGTCCGGGTTTTCCACGGCAACCACCGTTATTCCGCTGTTCACCGTAAGAACCGTACCTTTTACCGGGTGATTGTTTTCTTTTTTACAGCCGAACACAGTCACCGCGATTAATATCGGTAAAATTTTCTTCATGATCGTAAGTTTAGCTTTCTGACCCAAAAACCGAGAAGGGTGTTGCATTGGTAACGGATATTATTTTAATTGTTTTTTTCTAAAAAGGCCCTTTTATATTTCCTGGGGCTGGTTTTATAACGGATAAGGAACTGTTTGTTGAAATTTGAGATATTATTATAACCGCATTCATAACATATTTCAGTTACGGAATTGTCAGATTCAGTCAGCAACCTGGCGGCTTTCTGCAACCGTAGTTCCTGGAGAAAACCCGAGAATGTTTTCCGGGTATGTGTTGAGAAAAATCGCGAGAAGGCATTTTCGTGCATCCCGGCAATTGTCGCCGCCTCGTTCAATCTTATGTTTTTTTCGAAATTAGCCGTCATCCAATCCAGCACCTTACACAGCCGGATGGATTCTTTTTCATTGTATCCCACCAGGGAGGAGCGGGTGATGGGCGTTGTTTCTTTTGATTCAGCGATTTCCGTTAAAATATCCAGCAGGCAAAGCCAACGTTTCAATCCTGACAGCCCGGTGATCCGGATCAGTTTTTCACTCACGCGGATGTTGGTATCTCCATGAATATCCAGCCCCGAGGATGCTTTTTCGAGCAGCCCCCTGAGCAGAAGCGATTCCGGTAAAAAGAGAAAATCCCTGCCGAATGCGGACCCTGTGAAATGCACTACTATTGACCTGGCTTTCAACGTAGGATTATTTTCATAATACACCGGATCGTTTTTATAAATATGGGGAATATTGGGACCGATAAAAGCGAGATTGCCCGGTTTGAAATCCGATATATGGTCACCGATGATGCGTTTCCCCGTACTTTCTGTTACCAATACGATTTCGTACTCAGGATGGTAATGCCAGGGAGTAGGATAGTAGGCATAATCAAAATATTTTACCACAAAGGATTCGTTATTTTCCTTGGGCAGGTGTTCCAGCGAAGGCTTCATTACCGATTGTTTTATGACTATAAATGTATCAAAAAAAATCAAAAAATGTTATGTAAGTACAGGTTTGTTGCCTAAAAGTGGTAGTTTTCAGAAATCAGAGTATCTATTTTTGTGCAATAACGCTTTAGGTTATGCTGATTGACTCGATTGCTTATGATGCCGGCAAATACGCCAGATGCCGGCCTGTATTTCACAGTTCCGCCATTTTTACCTACTATTTTCCTATTGGTTATCTGACATTATTTTTAGTACAACGCAGGTAATGACGGGCTTCCCGGCTGTTAAACCTGTATTATCCTTTCATAAACCATATTCAGATAAAGTTCTCACTTAATCAAAAAACAGTATAACAACATGAATAGTACCATTTCAAGAAAAAAATTTCTACAGTACACCGCTTCTGCAGGAGCCGCGGTTTTGTTATCGTCATTAGAGGGTTTAGCCGCCGAAACAGGGCAGCAGAAGCTGCGCGTTGCCGTCATTGGCTGTGGTAGCGTTAGCAACAGGTATATTCCTCATCTGCAATCATCTTCCGCAATTGAAATTGTGAGCCTTTGCGATATAAAACCCGAACGTGCCGAAGCGCAGAATAAACAATATAATGTAGGAGCAAAGACCTATCCGGATATCGATACTATGCTGAAGGGAGTGCCTTTCGATATGATGGTCACCCTCACGGATATGCAGCAGCATGGACAATTGAACAGGAAGGCATTGTTGGCAGGCAAACATGTATGGAGTGAAAAGCCTATGGCAAATACCTATGCTGAAGGGAAGGCGCTGCTGGACCTGGCAAAACAAAAGAAGCTGCGCGTTTGGGGCGCTCCGGCGGTTGTTAACAGTCCGCAGTTTGCATTTATGAATAAATGTATCCAGGACGGAAAACTGGGCAAGCTCTGTAGTGCTCACGGGCAATACGGACATACAGGACCTACCTGGTCAGCTTTTTTCTATGAAAAAGACGGTGGCAGCATGCCTGACCTGGGCGTATACAATATGGCCACTCTGACAGCCCTGCTGGGACCCGCAAAAAGTGTAATGGCAATGCTTTCTATTGTGAAGCCGGAAAGGACCGTAGATGATAAAGGAAAAGTGAAAGTGGAAGCAGAGGATAATGCCCATGTGCTGATGGACCATGGCAACGGCGTAATATCGCACGTAATGTGCGGCTTCAACTATTTTGATCCGCACGGACATGAAGCAGGCAACCAGACCCTGCACAGTATACAGATCTTTGGAGACAGGGGAAATGTACGTTTAATAGGATACGACTGGGAAACCAACGGTGTAATACTGGATGATTCATTTGACGAAGCTCCCAAGCTGATGAGTACAGACAAAGGTGATTATGTGTGGCAGGAAGGCGCTACCAAAGTGGGAGAGTCCCTGATTTATAAGACTGAACCTACCATCAATGTGGAACACGCGCTTCATGTGCTGGAAGTAATAGAGGCAGCTAAAAAGTCGTCGGCGACCGGTATGAAAGTACCGATGAAGAGCACGTTTAAGTTTCCCGTGCTGTAGAGAATACTTCCTGTTATCTTAATTTTTATTCACACGGAACCGAAACACGGTTCTGATAAATGAAATGCCGTATGCAGAATTTTAAATTGACACCTGAGCAGGTTGCCGGATATCACAAAGACGGCTATGCGATCGTAAGAGGCTTTATCGGTGCAGAAGAGATCCGGAAATTACAGGACATTGCATTTACTGACGGAACCATGCGCAAACATGCCTTTGATCTGAATGATCAAACCGGTAAAAAGACAAAGCTTACGCTTTGGTATGCTCCCGGCAATGATGCCTATGGTTTGCTCACTAAAAGCAATCGTATGGTAGATGCGGCGAACGAACTGATGGAAGGGGAGAGTGCCGTCTGTCATTTTCATAGTAAACTTATGCAGAAAGAGCCAAAAGTGGGGGGCGCCTGGGAGTGGCACCAGGACTATGGCTACTGGTACAAAAATGAATTTTTATTTCCGGACCAGATGATTTCCGTAATGATCGCTATCACAGATGCATATAAAGAAAATGGTTGTCTGCAGGTAATAAAAGGCTCCCATAAAATGGGGCGTATCGAGCATGGCTTTTCGGGCGAACAGGTAGGCGCTTCGGAACACTACGTACAACTTGTGCTAAAAACAAAAGAGCTGGTGTATGTGGAACTGAAGGCAGGAGATGCCTTGTTTTTTCATCCGAATTTGCTGCATCGCTCGGAATCGAACCTGTCTGACAAACCCAGGTGGTCATTGATATCGGTATACAACCGTTCAGAAAATGTTCCTTATAACGAACCCTCGGAGTCAAGCACCAAACCCCTGACCGCTGTTCCTGACGAAGCGTTGCTGGAATGGGAGGCGCTGGATATTTCTGAAGGGGCCAACTTTTTAGAGAAAGAAAACGACCAGGCTTTAAAATAGCAGCGAATTGCATAGAGTACCGGTTGCGCAACTTTAAGCAGCCGGTATTTTCCACCCCCCCCCGCAACAATAAGGGCTATTATAAGTAAACAGATTATTTTGTGAAACTGCTTTCCCTCCATAATGATGAGATCCTGTTGAAATTACTCAGGGAGGATGACAGTGTAAGGGCATTCGAGGTGTTGTATAACCGGTATTGGAAAAAACTGCTTGCGGAAGCGGCTTTTCACACCGGGTCTCAGCAGGAGGCGGAAGAAATAGTGCAGCAGGTATTTTTAAATGTATGGAAACTAAGGAAAGAACTTGTTATCCGGTATTCCTTTTACACGTACGTTGCCTCAAGCGTCAAATATGGCATTATGGCCTCGCTGGCACGGGAAAAGAGGCAGAAACATACCCGGGAGAAATTGTCGCAGAACCTGAAAATTGAAGACAATTATACCCTTGACTGGATAGATTCGGAATCTGTGAGGCGACAACTGGAACAAACCATAGAAAAGTTACCCCAAAAATGCCGCCTGGTTTTCCGGATGAGTCGTGGAGAGGGTTTTACGGAAAAGCAAATTGCCGGTGCGCTTAATATTTCGGGTAAAACAGTGCAGGCGCATATCACCTATGCGCTGAAAGCGCTGAAGACCAGTTTGCAGAAAGCAACCTCGTTTTTATTTTAAAGCCCGCCTTCTTTTTCAACTACAAAACTGCAGAAGTAAAAATTATCGGGATCAACCTGCTTTAGGTGCGCCAGCTTTTCAACTGCCAGTTGTATGGGTATGATATTAATAACAGGGCCGAAAAGACCAGGTATAGCAGGAAGATATATCTTTTCTGCTCCTGTATCTTCCGGCAGATCATTTCCAACCATCAATATCCTTACTCCTTTGGAAACAAGATCCTTTACCAACGCGATATCATGCTTTTTAACAGCGTCGTTGCTGATCCATACAGCAATGCTCAGGGGATTTTTAATGATCTCCTGTGGTCCGTGCCGGAACGTTCCGGTAGTAAGCGCAGCCGCCGGCTGTTTCGCGGCCTCCTCCCATAGCAACATACCTTCATGGGCAGAAGCGATATTGATGCCACGCGCCAGGAAATAAACGTATGGGCTGATATTAAGCAGCCAGTCTGAAGACGCTACCTGTTGTTGCCATTGCTGAATGCTTTGTGGCAACGCGTCAAAACAAAGCTTCAACGCTGTTTGGGTTGAACCCGGTATTTCTCCTTTCTCTATTATCTCCGCCAACAAAATACCTGTAAGTATAATAGAAGTATAGGTACTCACCGATATGCTGTGATCGAATGCCACATTTGTCAGTAAACAAATATCAGCTTCTTTACCAAGGGGGCTGTCAGCCGCATTGGTAATTGAAATAATACCTGCATCGGCTGCTCTGCACCTGGGTAATGCATTTACAAGCTCAACGCTTTTGCCGCTGCGCGACAAAAAAAGCACCACTGAATCTGCCGGGATTTTTGTATAGTGAAAAAAATCTGCGGCATCACACAGTATGGCCTGCACACCCGATTGATTGAATGCGGCCTGTATAGCTAAACCGGCGCTCCAACTGGCGCCAATAGCACTGATAAATACATGTTTTGTTTTTTTTATTAATGAGGCTGCTGCCTGCAATGGCTGCTTGCCCGAAGTAATACTATACTGTAAAGATTGCTGTAGTTGCTCAGGCTGATCCAGTATATCTTTTAGATATTTTGTCATTATTGCTTTTTCAATTGATTAAAATTCTCTGAAGACTAAATGCAATACGTTTAATTTTTTCGGTATACAGGAGCATGAGGGCATAGGAAAAAACAGAAATGTTATCATGACCTATGTACATCCGGCTCTTTATTATCCTATGTGATGAAATCCCGAAATTAACATCACTGATTTTTTACAACCTGTCCTTTAATGCCTCCGAGTTCCTTTAAACTGGATACTGCGCAAATAAAACCCTGCTGCACACAATCATATTCGCTCAGGTCCGATAACCACGCGTGTACAAAACCTGCATCAAAATTATCGCCTGCACCGGTAGTATCGGCAATGTGTAACTCTTTTGTAAGCTCCTCCGGAACGGGGTATGCAACATAATTATCTTTTCTGAAAACCACAGCGCCTTTTTCCCCGGTTTTAATTACAACCAGGGGGCAGAGTTTTGCAAGAAATAATCCCGCCTTTACCAGGTCTTTTTCGCCGCTTATCGCAAGGGCCTCCGCTTCATTCGGCAAAAAAACATCTACAAGCGGCAACAGGCTTTTTATATTTTCCCATTCGTTAAGCGGATCCCAATTGCTGTCCAGGGAAACGGTAATATTATTAGATTTCAGTTTTTGTATCCAGCTTTCCCAGGCATCACGCATGTGCTGCAATAAAAAATAACTGGCTATATGCCAGTGTTTTGTCTTTTGCAATAAATCATCTTTTAATACATCCGGCTTATTGTCATCCATTGTTCCTAAATAAGCCAGCATGGCACGGTCGCCCCGGGAAGAAAGATTTAGACCCATGCCGGTTTTAAGGCTGTTTGTAACCGCTATCATTTTTGTATCTACTCCCGACTGTTGCAACCGGTCCAGTATCAGCTTCCCGGCCATATCATTACCTACTGTTCCCAGCAAAGCGATATTGCCTCCCAGCTTGGCATATTGGCACGCGAAAATACCAACTGAGCCACCGAGATCAACCATGTAATCATCTGCCAACAATTCTACCTGGTTAAATTCGGGCGGCGGCCCACTAACAATCATATCAAAGCATAGATCTGCTACCGCAATAATATCGTACATGTTTTTTACTTAATAACCTGAACAGTAATTTGAAAATATGGGTATTATTTTCACTTTTTTAATGCCGGGTATTCATCTCCGCCAATATCTCTTCAAGCAATCCGGTGCAACTCTCGCATCCCGTGCCGGCATTGGTCCCTTTTTTAATTTCGTCAACGCGTGTACAACCATTCTCTTTAATATCCGCCACAATAGCACCCTTCGTTACGCCCTCACACAGGCATATAATAGCATTGTCAGGCAAATCTATTACCCGTTGCTGCGCACCACCAGATTTCGGGTCAATCATTTCAGACAGATCCGATGTGATTTTTATTTTGTTTCGCAGCAAATTAAAAACCGCTGAATAGCCACCGGTATCGCCGATCATCATCCCGCCTAAAACATACTGGCCATCCGGCGAGATATTCACACGTTTGTAGATGCCTGATTCCCTGTCTGCAAACAGGATGGGTGTATGTGGCATTGCTCCCAGGGCGTCTCCAAAAGAAATCACCCTTGTATCCATGATCTTAAGGGTAATTAAAAAAGCGTTGCCTAAAAAAACTTTGTAAATTTTTGCAAGCCGGGCAGCCACTACTTCCGCCATTTCAAAACAGGGAGCCGCCAGCCCCCATATCTTTCCGGCGGTAAATGCGCATTCACCAATGGCAAATATATCATTATCACTGGTGAGATTATAATTGTTCACCGCTATACCGCCATTTTCACCCAATGTCAGGCCGGCACTACGGGCAAGTTCATCACGCGGACGTATACCTGCAGAGATCACCACTATATCTGCCGGTAAAACAGTTCCGTCAGCGCATACAATAGTTTCTGCTTTCCCGTCTCCATCAATCTTTAGCGCCTGCTTATTACAATATACCTTTAATCCTGTTTTGTTAAGATGCGACTGCAACACAGCGGCGCCTTCTCCATCCAGTTGCCTGGCCATAATATGCGGTGTCACTTCCATAACAGCGGTTTCCAATCCCATATTCACAAGCGCACGGGCGGCCTCTAAACCCAGGATGCCGCCACCAATCACAACCGCTTTGTGATGCGGTTGTATATACCCCTTTATTGCTATAAGATCATTTAATGTACGATATACGAATACGCCTGGCAGGTTTCTGTTTTCAATTGGAGGAATAAAAGGACCTGATCCGGTCGCCAGGATCAACCGGTCGTATTTTTCAACTGTGCCTTTTGATGTTTTGATCCATTTTTCCCCGCGGTTGATTTCAATAACCTGCTCTCCGGTTCTCAATATAATTTTATGCTGCGTATACCAGGAGACCGGCGCAAGAATAAGCTTTTCTGCAGCAGGATCGGAAAAAAAACTGGTAAGGTTTATCCTGTCGTACGCAGGATAGGTTTCCTCTCCATATACAACCAGGTCATGGTTTTTCGACAACCTGTATTTTACAAATTTTTCGCAAAACTTAAACCCCACCGGTCCATTTCCTATCAAAACAATCTTTGTTCTCTTTTCGGGGGCGCTGGTTGTTTTCTTCATATCAGTCTTTTTTCACTCCTTTCCGCAATTTATCCAGGTACCACCAGTGAAAATTTACCACATCAGCTTCAGACGGCGCCAGTGGTCCGGGTTCATAGCGAGACGACATTATCCCTTTTTGATTGTTTTCACACAAATGCCAGTCCTGTTCGCCGGTAATTTTCCAAAACTCGGTAAGTCTTTCAACATCATAATCCGTACCTTCTTCCGCTGTGCCGCTTACCAGCCATGTGAGGTCTACAGCAGAATGCAATGCGTCAATAGGCGTAATACGCATTGCCCATATATAATCACTCACGCCATCCATCCAAAAGTTAGGATAATTGATCAGTCCCACCACACCGCTGTCATAATGGAGGTGCTCTCCCATTAAAGGCGCGGCTGGTTTACCATCCAGTGTATAACTTTCCATACCAGGACGTAATGGGTACCGGGTGGCGTAGTGACTGCTGCCGTTTTCATTCTCTATGGTTTCAACAGCCAGCCCGTTGCGTTTCCATATTTCCATACTATCCTGCACTACTGCCTCCCTGTCTTCAACCAGGTTGGCGCCAACTACCACGCTGCAGTATTCAATATGCACAGGTCCGCAGTGATAGCACTCTCTGAAGTTTTCGCCTATCAGCTTCCAGTTCGCGTCTAGCTCATATCGTTCCCTGTACGCCACTTTTGCATTTTGCAATTGATAAGGGCGCAAATAAGGAGACAGCTCCCTGGTTTCTTTTGTAAAATCAGGCGCTGTATCTGCAAGGCAAATAAATACAGCTCCTTCAATCAAGGATACATGCACCGGATGTAATCCAAAATGACGCTTGTCAAAATCATCAGGCATTAAACGGGCATTTCTCAGTCTTCCGTCTTTTTCATATACCCAATTGTGGTAGGGACATTTAAGTTTATCTTCATTTCCTCTTTCTTCCAGGCATATAGCGGAGCCCCGATGCCTGCAGGAATTGTGGTGCGCATATACGTTGCCGTCATCTCCCCGGATGATGATAATGGACTGATCCATTATGCTGAATAAAAAGTAATCGCCGGCTTCAGGAATTTCACAATCGAACCCGGCGAATAACCAGCTTTTCTTCCACACATGTTCTATTTCAGCATTAAACACTTCCCGGTTGCAGTAGAAATCACGCTCAAGGCTCCAGTTTCTTTTATAAGCGTGTAACAATGATTGAATCGTGTTCATATTACAATATGTTGATCTGTTTACAAATAATATTGATCTTTATTCCTGCTTTTTCGTTTCGATGGATCGTTCCCTGCGATGCTCGCTGAACGAATGAATTCGTTCAGCGAGGCGTTTGTCTTCATCTCATTGCAGATCTTTTTTCCTGCCCCGGATCAGCAGCAGGAATGCCAGTGCAACAACCCATACTATCATACTGAATATACCAAAAATCTGCCGCATAGGCAAGGACTCGTATAATCTTCCTATGAGGATATTTCCCAAAACGGCCCCGGCGCCAAAATACATGGCCCATAACAGAGACTGGCCGGTAGTCCGCCACGCTGCCGGTACTTTATGGTTCACAAACTCAACGCTGGCAATCCACAGTAATGTCCAGGTGACACCGTTCAATGTTTCAATACCGATCACCATATAAGGGTTGCCATTCAGGTAATATAATAGCAGCCGTACCGCGGTTCCCCAGATAGCAATTTGTAATACATTGGCTGCACTGGTTTTACGAAGCAGCCACGCAGCGATAAAATAGAAAGGCAGCTCACTCAGGGCCTGTACGCCTATAGCTGTACCGGTAACGGATGAGGAGGCGCCTATCTCACGCATGTATACCGTCAGGAAAAAAGAGCTGGCAGACTGGGCGATGGATACGACCATCACGATAACCAGGAACGTCAGCAGCATTTTATTTTCCAGCGTCTGCTTTAACCCCCTGAAGCTGATATCAGCCGCTGAAACGGAGGGGGTATGCGACAGCAGCCCTTTTGCTATGATCCATGTAATGAGCAGAAAAGCTGCTCCCAGATAAAAAACCACGTCATTGCCATAGGTCTCAGATAATATCCCTGTTAACCAGGCGCCTGCCCCAAACCCGGGCGCACCCCAAAAACGGAGCCTGCTGTAGGATGCGTTTTGAGACCTGGATACATGGTCCAGCGTCAAGCTATCAAGCAGGGGTAATATGGGAGTCTGGAATACGGCAAGCAGAAAGGTAAAACCCCCTATCGAAAGTTTTTCCCTGGCCACGATTGGGAAAACGGAAAATAAAAATGCGGCCGCCAGCACTGCCGTATTAAAGCAACGCATCTTTCCGTTCTTGTCGGCTATTATACCCCATAATGGCTGCACTACCAGCATTACGAGCCAGGGAATGGCCGAAATATACCCCATTACGGAACCGCTCATGCCCCGGTCTTCCAGCCACAGGTTGAAATTGGGCATCCAGCAACCCAGGGATGCAAAGGCAAAGAAAAATACAGCCCTGAGCAGGTTGTTTTCCTGGCTCCATTTTCCGGGAAGTGTTACCAAATTTTACGTTTAAAAGTTAATGGTTGAATTTGCATATCCTGTCAGAACCCGGGGTTTTGAATAAGCTTGTCATTGGCGTCGATTGCCACTTTGGGAATATTGAATAACAGGTATTTCGGATCGCTGGTATTTTTCCGGAACGGAAGCAACGGTTCCAGGAATTTGCCATAGCGGATCAGGTCCTGCCTTGAGTACCCTTCCCAGGCAAGCTCAAAGCGACGCTCCTGTAATACATCTGCAAGTGAAACAGTAGTATACAGTTTATCAGGCTGGTTGGGAAATCCACGTGCACGTATTTCATTTACCAACTCTGTTGCCTCGCTTACACTACCGCCGGATCGTAGCAAAGCCTCTGCTTTCATAAGGTACACATCGGCAAGCCGGAAAATATGAATGTCATTTTCCATGGAGGTGCTGAGGCCCGGTTCAAAATCCCATTTATAACAGCGTGCGCCATCCTCCTGGTTGATCCAGCCCCATCCTTCAGCATCTACTTCATTGAGGTGCATTTCAGGAGTATGTATCAACGGCCGGCCGTGAACGGTCATAATTACTTCCCCGGTTTCCGGATCGATCATCGGCCCTGTCAAAAATGAGCCATCATACCGGATGTCGGTTGTGTCAAATTCTGCAATATATCCGGGGTGAGCGCCATATCCATTCCATGAAGCCACATTCAGTCCCAATGCAATGGGATCGAGATAGTGAAGGGTATTCAGTGAAATATCGTTCTGTATACCGCTGCCACCGGCTTTAAAAACTGCCGAAAAAATAGCTTCCCTGGATACTTCGTTGTGGGGTATAAAATTTGTCTTCCAGTTAAGTTCAAGCAGGTATGGCAGATCGATGACCTTATTGCATGCATCAATGCATTCCTGCCATCTGGGACCTCCGTCCGGGTTCCATACCATTGCATTCAGGTACATTTTTGCAAGTATCGTATTGGCTGCACCCTTTGTCATCTTCCCGTAAGTGGCCATACTCACATCGCTCCGGAGTTTATCCTCAATGTCAATGAGCTCGCTCACAACGAAATCAAATACCTGGCTTCTTGGTTTTGTTGCAGGCTGCGATTTGTCAAGGAAATCAGTTACGATCGGAACATTACCATAATGATCTATCAGTGTATAGTACCAGAACGCACGGACACCCCTGATCTCTGCAAGTGTACGCTCCTTGTCTTCATCGCTGATCGCGGGATTGTTTTCTACCTGATAATAAATCTGATTGCAAAATGCAATACTGCTCATCGGGTGTAAATAGGCCCAATTAAATCCGTAACTGTTGGCATCCCACCGGTGGGTCATGGTTTCCCTCCACATAGGTTCGCCCCAGTCGCCTCCTTTAAAACCAGGTACAGCCATCATACCGCCCGCCAACTCATCCATCACCATGTAGAAGTCCCAACTAAGATTATGGCCCTTAAGGGTGGAATAGATAGGCCCCACCAGTGCATTGATCTCCTTATCGTTCTGTCCGAATTCGGAGGTTCTTACTTCACTATACAACTCTTCGTCAAGCTTGGTACAGGAGTTCAGGGCTGTTGCTAATAACAAAACAGCTATTGTGCGCTTAACATTTTTCATCTGTATATTTTTTACGTTTTTAATTGCCGGAGGAAATAACATAATATAAAATTTTCATCGCATTGGCTTTGAAGCCGCTCAAAATTTTTATACTTTATTTCATGACGATTAAAACTGAGGGGTTAAAAATTAATATCCACGCCGAATGAAAACGTTCTTGTTTTGGGTACAAAATAATCACCGTACACACCGGGAGAAAGTCCGCTGATATTCACCTCAGGATCTTCCCCACTGAATCTGGTAATAACAAAAAGGTTCTGTGCTGTTACATATACACGCGCTCTCTTAATGCCAAGCCTGTTCTGCGTATTGATATTATAGCCGATGGTCGCATTATCCATCCGGAGAAAACTTCCTTTTTCAATATAGTAGCTTCCATACTGGGGGAACTCACTGGGGCTGTTAGTCAGCGCTTCTTCCAGCACATTTGAACCGGGAAGCCATATGCGGTTGCTGTACTGCATCCTTGGATTATTCAGTACATCATTTCCATGTACGCCGCGAAAGAACACCGACAGGTCAAAAGATCTGTAGGACACCGTATTCAATATGCCATAAGTAAATCTCGGCATTGCCCGGCCGATATAGGTTTCGTCATCGGCATTGATGACACCGTCTTTATTCTGATCCTCAAAAACATATTTACCGTCCGTGTCCAGCCCCAGTGTTTTCCATCCATAAAAGGTGCCTACTTCCTGACCTTCCTGGATGATATGGGTTGGTCCGACCAGCCCTCTTATATTAATGTTACCGGTCCTGATGCTTTCCGTTGAATAAAGGTCATTGGAAAGTCGTTCAATTTTATTTTTATTGCGGGCAAAGTTCAGCGAAGATGTCCAGCGCCAGCTTTTTGACTGAATATTCACTGTGTTGACCTGTATTTCAATTCCTTTGTTGGACATATCTCCTACATTCGCCAGCATGGTAGAAAACAAATTCGGCGGCACAGGTACGTTATATGTAAACAGCATGTCGCTCGTTTTCTTTATATAATAGTCGACAGACCCCGATATACGGTTTTCCAACACACCAAAATCCAATCCGAAATTCAGCGACGCTGTTTCTTCCCACTTGAGAAACGGGTTGGCATTTTGTTTCGAAGTATATGTATTCCGCCAAACACCGTTGTCGAAAAATTCATCTCCTCTTCCGTACAGTGAAATGGAATTATAAGGATTGATACCATCCTGGTTGCCTACAACGCCATAGCCAACCCGGAATTTGAGATCGTTCACAACAGCAGATTCTATCAGGAAGGCTTCATTTGAAACCGTCCATGCGGCGGAGGCAGATGGAAAAATCCCCCACTTGTTATCGTTCCCGAACTTGGACGAACCATCCCTGCGTAATGTGGCTGTGACATTTATTTTATCACGGAAGCTGTAGTCCGCCCGCCCGAACATAGAAATGAGCAGGTTCATATTCCGGTTGGAGCCAACATCAGTTGGAAGGAGGTTTTCACCGGCGCTCAGGTTATCCGAACGAAACCTGTCCGTAATGAAGTTCCGGTTTTGCGCAAGCATCATTTGGAAATCATTCCTTTCGTAAGAATATCCTCCGAGAATTGTAAATCCGTGCTGATCGTTCTTCCTGGAATACTGCGCTGTAATTTCCATTAATTTTTTATCCCAGATCTGGTTGCGCCTGTAAGCGAAACCCTGGGCATTGTAACCGGCGGGGGATGTAATGGAGTTGTAAAAGCTTTCATCTTCCCCCATTCTTTGCTTGAATACATTTACACCCACATTGAATCCGTTGAAGAGATTAAGCGTTGTTTTCAGGTTAGCATACAGCAGGCTTGTTTTGTGAAGGTTCTGGTTCTCTTCAATATTGTGAACAGGGTTACCCATTGAGTGATCGCGTATATCGAACCAGGAACCGTCGTTGTTTCTTACGGGATATACCGGGAGCATATTTCTTGCCAGGGAAGTATTTGCCGCGTTCGCCGGCGTAAAATCACTCTGTACCGACCCTCCTGTAAGGGAAATTGTCAACCGGTCTCCGAGCGCTTTTTGATCGAAAGACAGCAGCGCCGTAAAACGTTCCAGCATATTGTCTTTTAATACTCCTTTCCGGTCAAGATAGTTTACAGAAGCCCGGTATTTACTTTTTTCAGTACCCCCTGAAACGGACAGGTTGTGATTGCCGGAGATACCGGTTCTAGTAATTTCATCGAACCAGTCTGTGTTAGCTCCCTTGTCGAGTCCGGCTATGTCCAGACCGTTTTCGGTGGCATATTTCCGCCACTGGGCTGCATTCAGCATAGGAGGTTTGTTGGATATATTATCAATCGCCACATACCCGTTGTATTGTACGGTTGCCTGTCCCGCCTTTCCCTTTTTGGTGGTGATCAGGATAACCCCGCTTGCAGACCTGGAGCCGTAAATGGCTGAAGCTGATGCGTCTTTTAACACACTGATGGATTCTATGTCCTGTGGCGCTACGGAGCTGATATCCATTCCGGGAACTCCGTCAATGACCACAAATGGCGCGCTTGATCCCGTAAGTGAGGAAATACCTCTTAAACGGATCGTTTGCCCTTCCGTTACATCTCCGGACTCTGTAGTGATCACAAGACCTGCAACCTTTCCCTGCAAAAGATCGGTAGCGGTTTGTGTAACACCTTTATTGAAATCTTTCTCCGAAAGCACGGATATGGCTGTAGATACATTTTTTTTCAGTTGCGATCCGTATCCTACTACCACCACTTCTTCCATTTTCTTTTCTTCCGGTCGCAATTGAATATTGATGACGGATTGGTTGGAAGTGGCTGCTTCCTGCGTAATATAACCTGTGAATGAGAACAGCAGCGTTCCTTCGTTGTCCAGGGTGAGCACATATTCTCCTGCAGTATTGGTGCTTGTTCCTATTGAAGTACCTTTGAGCAGAATACTTACACCCTGCAGCGGCAGACCATCAAAGTCCGTCACTGTGCCACTGATCTGGCGGGCTGTTGTTTGCTGCCCGGCAGCCGTTACGGGTTGAGGGTCCCGCGGAACGATCACGATATTATTTTCCACCAGCCTGTAGGTAACCGGCTGCTTATTGAAGCAACGTGCCAGCACCCGGTCGAGCGGCATGTTTTTTACTGACAGCGTTACCTTCCGGGTTCCATCCAATTGCTGGTTGCTGTAGATGAAAAGGTAGCTGCTTTGTTTTCTTATGTCTTCAAAAACGTCTGCCAGTGAAGCGTTTTTCACTGATAAACTAAGGTTTTGCGCATAGCTTTTCGCATTGGCCTGCATACCAAAGGCAAGCAGGAAGAACAGCGCCATTTTAAAGCCCGGAACAACCCTCAGGCGGCATCTGTTGCGCCGGGTATTCATGCAGGGATCGTTTAATTTCATATTGTGCAATTGTTATGGTGGGTGATTGTTTGCTAATATGGACTTACGGTGATTGTATTCCCCTCGGTAGTGAACTTTACTTCCCTGGTCATCGACAGCATTTCCAGTACGGTGGGTAGCTGCGTATTACGGGATATCATACCCGAAAATGTTTTTCCTTCCAGGTCGCCTTTAAAAGTAACTTTAATGTCATACCATTGCGATAGCTGCTGCATGATACTGTATATGTCCGCATGCTGCAGTTTGAATAAACCGTTCTTCCATGCCATTACCGATTCCAGGTCGGGAGATGTGTTCAATTTAATTTTGCCGCTATTTACAATAGCTTGTGCACCGGGTTGCAACAGCACCGGTGATCTTTCGCCTGAACTTACCCTGACTGCCCCTTCCAGCAGGGTGACCTGCTCACCTGATTGCTTATAGGCATTGATGTTAAAATGTGTGCCCAGCACTTCCGTGACGGATCCTGCTGTTTCAACCAGAAATTTTTTCCCCTGTTCTTTACTTACTTCAAAGTATGCTTCTCCGGTAAGGCGTACTTTTCGTTCCGGCCCGGTAAACGCCACGGGGTATTGCAGCGAGCTTTCTACGTTGAGCCATACCCGCGTGCCATCCGATAATACCACGGACATCACCTGGCTGGCACGGGGCAGGGTGATCGTGTTAAACCCGGTTTCCCCGTTTCCGGCAGTTGCATACAGCAGTTCATCCTGTGATTTTTTTTCTATTGTTCCGCCATGCTGCACAATGGTATAACCGTTGATGACAGTATCCAGATAAATTTGCTTACCGTTGTCCAATGTAAGGACCGCTTTTACGCCGGATGGCGGCGCCGGTATGACCATGTTGTCCGGCTGCTCAACTGCATTTACCAATGCTTCCGGTGGTTGGGTGCTGTTGAAAAAAAACAAACCCGCTGTTGCAAACAGGACAGCGGCTGCAATACCCCATTTTATTATTGCGGACCGGCGACCGGCAAACAGGGAGCGACGCGGTCTTTTTTCAGGTACCAATATCTCTGCCGAAATAGCGTCAAAAATTTTTCTCTTTATTTCTTCTTCCCCAATATCATCGGTCCAGTACAGCTCATCCGGTTTTTGTCGGTTGTACCAGTCTTCAAACTCCTTTTTTTCCGACGGGGAGATAGTACCATTCAGCCATTTTTCGGCCAGAGCGGCTATTTGTTGACGGGTATACATCGTAGAAGCAGGTATTTGCTTTATAGAGATGATATCCGCCTGATACCCTTAGTAGGATGAATATTTTTTTTGCTCCCGTCCCTGCACAGCGGGTATCCCTGTGTTGACCATTATTCTTTTTCAGAGATCTTTCACCGGCAATACCGGTTGCCTGCAGTGTTTCATATCGTGTGTATGGAAACCGGTGCTGAAAAGTGGGCAATCGCATACCCCCGCTCAGTGCGCTAGCAGAACTCTACGGTAGACGAACAGAGAATGATTATGCCTCGCAGAGTTCTGCTAACAAGTCTAATCACAGGCAGACTCTGCGGAGAAACAAATAGTAATTAATTTCAGAAGCTGATTAATAATTTTCCACCTGCGGCCGGTATTGTCACCGAATCGCGTAAAGATGTAGTAGCAGTCCTGCTTTGATACCATCGATGCCATCAAACCTATGTCAGAGCCAGGGAGTTATTCTTCGCCCTTCCCCAATCCTATTTTTCCCACTGCCAGTTGCGAAGCGATCTGGCTGGCGTCTTTTTTATTGAACGCTTTTCCTTCCGCTATAAGTTTGCCATCTATCATGGCGCCTACGGTAAACAGGCGGCGGCCGTTCTCGAATTTTTCCTCCAGTGTTTCAAACTCCAGGTTTTTCCCGTTTTTGTTAGCCCAGCCATAGAGCTTATTCTTGTGGTTTATTTCCAGGGTTTCCAGGTCTTCCACAAACATGTGCGGGATGATGATCCGCTTAAATACCCATTGTTTGGCAGGGTTGTACCCTTTGTCTACGTATACGGCCCCCACCAGCGCTTCCAGCGTGTTCCCGAATATCTGGCTCGCCTTCAGCGAGCCGTCATTTTTGTTGTAGATGGTGATCTTTTTCAGCCCCATTTTCACGGCAATTTCATTCAGTGTCTGGCGGTTGACCATCTTGCTTCTCATTTCCGTGAGAAAACCTTCGCCTTTATAGGGATAACGCTTAAACAGGTAGTCGGCCACGATGCCGCTCAGTACGGCATCTCCCAGGTATTCCAGCCTTTCATTATTTTCGTCGGTACCTTCCTTTACGGAGCGATGGCTTAGAGCCGTTTTATAGAGGGATAAAGTGCCCGGTGCAAATCCCAGTACGTTGCACAATTGTTTGTAAAAGGTCCTGCTGGTTCTGTCGATTCCAAGATATTGAATAAAATACCGCACTAAAGCCAAGGTAAAGCATTTAAGGTTACTCGGTACAAATGTAAGGGAACTCGTGCAGAGTGTAAATATCCTCCCCCTTACCAATTTACAGATGGGCCGGGTTCCCTCCGCAGGGGATTTTGGGTTGTTTAATGCCCCGGGCAAAGTTTTGCCAATTAAAAACCAGCCCGCTGATGGCAGTGCTAAAATAAATTCCCGGGATAACAAGCGGATCTTATGCGAACTTCTTCACTATTACCGAAGCATTATGCCCGCCGAAGCCGAAGGTATTGCTCAATGCCGCGTTTACGGTTCTTTGCTGGGGCTTCCAGAAGGTGAAGTTTAGTTTGGGGTCCAGCCCGGGGTCGTCTGTGAAGTGGTTAATGGTAGGAGGGACCAGGTCGTTTACTACTGCCATTACGCAGGCAATGGCTTCAATAACGCCGGCGGCTCCCAGCAGGTGCCCGGTCATGGATTTGGTAGAGCTGATATTCAGCTTATAAGCATGATCGCCAAATACGCTTTGGATAGCTTTTACCTCCGAGATATCTCCTAGGGGAGTAGAAGTTCCGTGTACATTGATATAGTCAATGTCTTCCGGTTTCAGTTCGGCATCAGCCAGCGCGGATATCATTACATTTTTTGCCCCGAGTCCTTCGGGGTGAGGCGCTGTAATATGGTGAGCATCGGCACTCGCTGCCGCGCCGGCAACCTCGCAGATAATGTTAGCGCCGCGGGCTTTGGCATGTTCCAGCTCTTCCAGCACCAGGATGCCTGCTCCTTCCCCTATTACAAACCCGTCCCGGTCTTTGTCAAAGGGGCGGGAAGCGGTTTTAGGATCGTCATTCCTTTCGCTGAGCGCTTTCATAGCATTGAATCCACCTACCCCGGCTTCTTTGATAACGCTTTCGCTTCCGCCTGCGAGGATAATGTCAGCTTTGCCCAGGCGGATGAGATTAAAGGCGTCCATGATAGCATGGGTAGAGGAAGCACAGGCAGACACCACCGCGTAGTTGGGGCCGCGAAATCCATGCCGCATGGATATTTGCCCGGCGGCAATATCGAGGATCATCTTCGGAATGAAGAAGGGATTGAACCTGGGGGTTCCGTCTCCCAGGGCAAATTCCGTTACTTCCTGCTGAAAGGTGATCAGCCCGCCGATACCACTGGAAAAAATAACACCCACGCGGTCTGTATTGACGGTATCCTTACTGATACCGGCATGTTTTACAGCCTCATCGCTGCAGACCAGGGCGGTTTGCGTGAAACGATCTATTTTTCTCGCTTCTTTTTTATCCAGGAAGTTGGTGGGTTCAAAATTCTTTAGTTCGCAGGCAAACCTGGTTTTGAATTTGGAGGCATCGAATAAAGTGATAGCATCAGCGCCCGATACCCCGTTAATCAATCCCTGCCAATAATCATGGCTGGAATTTCCTAAAGGTGTAAGGGCCCCGATACCTGTTACGACTACTCTTTTTAAATCCATATGCAAGTTTACCTGCGATGAGCTGATAGAGAAGAATGTTACTTACTTAGCGTGCTCCTCAAGATAAGCGATAGATTGCCCTACTGTAGTAATAGTTTCAGCCTGCTCATCCGGAATAGAAATATTGAATTCTTTTTCGAATTCCATGATCAGTTCTACGGTATCTAATGAATCCGCGCCCAGATCGTTGGTGAAAGATGCTTCAGGGGTAACCTCGGCTTCATCAACACCTAATTTGTCAACAATGATCTTTTTAACTCTTGTTGCAATGTCAGACATGGTAGTAAAATTTGGTTAATACTGGCTGCAAAAATATAGTTTTTGAGATAAAAACAATATCTATTTGAAATTGTGTTAAAAAGTTAGTTTTAACAGTGATGCTCAAGGGGTTGCAATTATTCTTTTCACAAGATATGGGTAATTGATATTCCACGATACTTTTTCTTACGGTTTTTGTATATTTATTAATACCCTGTCATATAACCACCATGCCATTAAAGATAATTGAATATGACTCCCCGGAATACGGGCAGATGATCCGGTTGAGGAATGAAATATTACGTAAACCCCTGGGACTCCATTTTAACCCGGAGGAGTTGAGCCGCGAAAAAGAGGATATACTGATCGGCGCTTTCGAGGAAGAAAGGCTCATTGGCTGTTGTTTGCTTACCGCACAAGACGATGGTACATGCCGCCTTCGCCAGATGGCGGTAAACGCCACCCTGCGGCAGAAGGGAATAGGCGCTTCGCTGATGAACTTTGCGGAGAATATAGCGAGAGATAAAGGCTATGGGGGGCTGGTGATGCATGCCCGCAAAGTAGCGGTGGGCTTTTACAAAAAGTGCGGATACCATATCACCGGCGACGAATTTTATGAAGTGGGCATCCCGCATTATAAAATGGTCAAGCGGCTGATTTGAGTAGTAAGTGGACAGTTGTCAGGGGTAAGTAGCGTCAGTTGAGTTACTTACCACTGACTACTGACTACTACAACCTAAACCCAACCGACAGACTGAATACCCGGTGTTTTCCCAGTTCATCATCGGAACTGCTGGTGCCGGATTGCAGTTTGGCCAACCCGAGTCCGTAATTGGCGGCAACCAGGAACTTTTTGGCCTGGAAGCCGGCAGTTCCGTTCAGTCCATAGTCAAACCTGCGCATGATGCCATATCCGGCGCCTTCTTCGGTGCTGGTAAAAGGATCATCGTTCGAAAATTTAATGTTTTCCGTTCTGCTGAAGTCGATGCCCAGTATTTTACCCTCTATTTTATTTTTACCCCCAACACCAACCGCGGCATAGGGACCTGCTCCAATAAAAAAAGAGGATTCCTCACCCAGGGGAATTTTTACCACTGCGTTTACCGGTACTTCTACATAATAGGGCCGGGTAGTGTTCCGGAACCAGTTGTTGCCGGAAGTATTGCCCGATTCCAGTTTGGAGCCTTTGCCGGTAAAAAATACTCCCGGCTGAATAGCAAAAAAGCGGGTAATCGGCAGATCGCCCTGTAAGCCCACATGAAATGAGGTACTGGTGTGGGCGTCATTTACGTTCCCCTCTTTATCAATGGTAACATTCGCAAAATTGACACCCCCCTTTACGAATACAGAAGGGCTCTGAGCAAAGGAAGCAACTGAAAAACAACAAGAAACAAATAATAGAATCGGCATTTTTTTCATAAAACTGTTTTTATTTCAGTTTACTGTTTTCCAAAAGCCTGCCAACCGAACCGGTAATTTGTTAAGATTTCTTCACCTGGTTAACATTTGACCCCCTACAAATAAACATTTGTGACCCTCATCCCCTGCAACTCTGAATAATTTTGTAAAGAATCTGTTAACGAACAGTTGCCATAATGATAGCTGCCGGAAAATTAATATTACTTATATCAGGATATTGTTTAATAACATCCTGTTCCTCCAAAGACAGCATTACCCTGCTGGATGATGGGATTGTGGTAGAAATAGGACAAAGACCGGAAAACGGGGCAAAACTCGTCAGGCTTTCTGTGGTCTCCCCGGTCATTATTCGTGTAACCGCTTCGGCTGATAATATTATTAAGGAAGGAAACAGCCTGATGAGGGACAGCGGTCGTACTGCCAGTCCGGTAAAATGGACCCTCAGCAGGAGCGATACAGAGGCTACCCTTACTACAGAAGCAGTTTCCGCCACTATTTCTTTATTTACAGGAGAAGTTACTTTCCGGGACAGCGCCGGTAATATAATATTAAAGGAGAAAGAAGGCGCCGGTAAAACCATTAAACCGGTTACCATCGATAATAAACCCCTGTACGGGATTAGCCAGTTGTTTGAATCTCCTCCTGAGGAAGCTGTTTACGGTTTGGGACAACCGCAAACCGGGGTATTTAATTATAAAGACAAAGATGTAGACCTTACCCAGTACAATTCGGTGGTGGCTATTCCATTTTTTATATCCTCCCGGAAATACGGGCTGCTTTGGGATAATTATTCCATCACTTCGTTTGGAGACAACAGGAAGAAGCAGGAACTGGGAGCCCTTAATATAACCGGGAAAGATGGCAGCAGGGGGCTTACAGCCACTTATACCGACAGAAATGACAGCATGATCGTTTACCTGCAGCAACAGGAGGATAAAATCGATTATAGTTTTTTGCCATTGGACCCCCCGGCATCATTTCCTATGGAAAGGGGCAAAGTGATATGGGAGGGTAAATTTTCACCGGATACCACGGGCGAATACAAGTTCTTTCTTATGGCATCGGGATACCTGAAGTTTTGGCTCAACGGGGAACTGTTGCTGGATAAATGGCGGGAGGGTTGGAATCCCGGTCCCTCTTATTTCAGGAAGAAACTCAGTAAAGGGCAAACCTGTGCCTTAAGGGTGGAATGGATACCGGAGTCGAACCAGGCATTTGCATCCCTGAAATGGTTGCCGCCCGTTCCCGGTTATTTGCAAAATACCCTGCAACTATCTTCGGAGGCGGCGGAAAATATAGACTATTATTTTGTGTATGGCGGAACCCCCGATGAAATTATCAGCGGGTACCGCCAATTGACGGGCAAAGCCACTTTATTGCCCCGGTGGGCATACGGGTTCTGGCAGAGCCGCGAAAGATATAAATCGCAGGCGGAAATAGAAAGTATGGTCGCGGAGTTTCGTAAAAGAAAGATCGGTCTGGATAATGTCGTGCTTGACTGGAGTTACTGGAAAGAAGACCAGTGGGGAAGTTTTGAGTTTGACGAACAATATTTTCCCGATCCCGAAGGAATGATCAGGAAACTGCATGAGGAACAGCATGTGAACTTTATGATCTCAGCCTGGCCAAAGTTTTATGAAGGCATCGAGAGCTACAAATTGTTCGACAGCAATAATTGGCTGTATAAGCAGAATATAAAAGATCAGCAGCGTGACTGGATCGGCAGGGGTTATGTCTCTACCTTTTATGATGCATTTAATGCGAATGCCCGGAAAGGGTTCTGGAACCTGCTAAACTCCAAATTGTTCCGTATAGGAGTGGATGCCTGGTGGCTGGATGCTACTGAACCGGATATTTTTTCAAATGCCACTATTGAGAAAAGAAAGGAGCTGATGAACCCGACCGCCCTGGGACCCGCTACGCAATATTTTAACGGGTATCCGCTTGAAAATGCCAAAGCCGTTTATGAAGGGCAGCGGAACACGGACCCGGACAAAAGAGTATTTATACTGACACGTTCCGGCTATGCCGGCATGCAGCGATATGCGGCCGCCACCTGGAGCGGTGATATTGCCGCCCGGTTTGATGAACTGGAAAGACAAATTCCGGCGGGCATCAACTTTTCATTGTCCGGTATGCCTTACTGGACAAGTGATATAGGAGGTTTTTTTGTAGAAGATAAATATGATAAGCCCGGTCCCCGGGGAGAAGCTCTGGAAGAATGGCGGGAGTTGAATACCCGCTGGTACCAGTTTGGCGCGTTCAGCCCCCTGTTCCGTTCGCATGGTCAATATCCTTTCAGAGAAATTTACAACATCGCTCCGGAAACACACCCTGCTTACAAAAGCATGTTGTTCTACAACAGGCTGCGTTACCGCCTGATGCCTTATATCTATTCGATAGCAGGAAAGATATACCACCAGGATTATACCCTGATGCGGGGGCTTATAATGGATTTTCCTTTTGATCTGAAGATCAGGGATATTTGCGATCAGTATATGTTTGGTCCCTCGTTGCTGGTGAACCCGGTCTATAAACCCGGAGCCACGGAGCGGGAGCTTTACTTACCGGCCGGGCAGGGATGGTATGATCTGTACACCGGCAGGTATATAGAGGGAGGGCAATGCATTACGGCGCCCGCGCCTTACGAAAGGATGCCCGTGTATGTAAAAGAGGGTTCGGTAGTTCCTTTGGGCAACTCCACGCAACATACCGGTGAAATTCCGGAGAACATCACCTTATATGTATATACGGGCAAGGATGGATCATTTACCCTGTATGAGGATGAGGGGATAAACTACAATTATGAAAAAGGCATGTATGTCACTATCCCCATTAGCTACAATGAAGCCGCCAAGACGCTGACCATAGGAAAATGCTCAGGGGGGCTTGCAGGCAAAATGAGGAACAAAATTTTCAGGGTGGTATGGATCACCAGGGAAAAACAGTCGGGGACAGACACCGCGGCGCCACCGGATGCGGCTGTTTCTTATAACGGCAATGAACAAACGATAGAAATGAATGGAAAATAATTTTAGATTCTTTAATTTTTTTAACCAAACAATAATTGCATGTGTATGGAAAAAAACAAGAAAATGAGAAAATTGATGCGGACACTTTGGACGGTTTTCTCATTACTGATGTTGCTGCAGATGGTTCACGCGCAACAGTCAACCCGAAAATTGAGCGGCACCGTTAAAGATGAGGAGGGCAATGCCCTGCCTGGCGTGACGGTGGAAGTAAAAGAAACCCGCGAACTCATTTCGACGGACAACCTGGGCTTCTTCTCGATAGAGGTCTCGGCAGCAGGCCGAACCCTGGTGTTCAGTTCCGTGGGTTTGCTCACAAAAGAGGTAGCGATCGGCACATCAGCGGTATTTGATATCGTGCTGGCCCAATCCGCGCGAAAGCTGGACGAGGTGGTGGTGATCGGTTATGGAACTGCGAAGCGGGGCAACCTTACCACGGCTCAGACATCAGTGAGTGCAAAGGATATGGAGAAGACGATCAACACAACGATTGAGCAGGCGATACAGGGAAGATCGTCGGGTGTATATATTACTCAAAACAGCGGTCAGCCGGGTGGCGGCATTTCCGTTGCCATCAGGGGGATCAGTACAGTGAACGGCACCACCGAACCATTATATGTAATTGACGGAGTGCAGGTGATGGGAGAAACAGTGTCGTTCGGCGCCCAAAGCTCAGCCAACCCGATCGCTGGTTTGAATCCTTCGGATATACAGGATATCCAGATTTTGCAGGGACCTTCCGCAACGGCCATCTTCGGATCCCGTGCTACCAACGGAGTGATCCTTATCACTACAAAACGTGGTAAGTCCGGCCAGGCAAAACTGGATTACAATTTTTTATACAGCGTGCAAACGCCACCGCAGCAGGTGGAAGTGATGAACCTGAGGCAGTATGCGCAGATGGTAAAAGAAGTAAGGGAAACGCTGGGAGGCGAAGTGCCGCAGGAGTTCCTGGATCCCTCGTTGCTGGGAGAAGGTACCAACTGGCAGTCGGAACTGTTCCGGAATGCGCCTATGAATAAGCATTCCCTGAGTATGAGCGGCGGTAGCGACAAAACCACTTATTATATGTCGGGTGAATATCTCAACCAGGAGGGTATAGCCATCGGCTCGGGCTTCAACCGATATTCTTTCAGGGTAAACCTGGACAACAAACCACGGGAGTGGATCAAAGTGGGCGCCAACCTGAACTTTAATCAAACCAATGAAATTCTGACTACCAGCCAGGAAAATGTAATTTCCAACGCGATCCGCCTGACGCCGCAGATCCCGGTAAAGAACATTGACGGAACATGGGGTGGGGGCGATATCAACAACGGCGCCAACCAGTTTGCACCGGTCAATCCGATCGCGATAGCCAATATGACCACCAACGATTTTGTAAGAAGACAGTTCCTGGGTGGTTTAAATGTGGATATCAATATTATGAAGGGACTTGTTTTCAGGTCTTCTTTCAATGCCAATGTAGGGTATCATAATTCCACCTACTATCTCCCACAGTACAGGATTGGCTGGGCAGCGAACGACCGTCCTACGCTTACCAATGGCAACAACTTTAACACCTACTGGAACTGGAGCCAGATGCTGGATTATAACAGGACATTTGGCAAGCACACGGTAGGGTTAATGCTTACGCATGAAGCGCAGGAATCGAGATGGAAAAATGTGAGTTCGTCCCGCACCGGATTTTTGACCAACGATATCCTGGACCTGAATGCGGGGGATGAAACAACGGCTACCAACTCCGGGGGATCGGGACATTGGGGTATGGAGTCTTACCTTGGCAGGCTGAGTTATAATTTTGACAGCCGTTATTTATTGAATGCCACATTCCGGCGCGATGGTTCCTCCAATTTCGGGGAGAATAACAGGATCGCGTATTTCCCATCTATGTCTGTAGCCTGGCGTGTTTCCCAGGAGCCGTTTTTCAACATTCCGTTTATAAGCGATCTCAAGTTGAGATTTGAATATGGCTTGACCGGTAACCAGGGTGGTGGGGCCTTTATTTATTCTCCCATGAACGCCGGGGCAACTCCTACGGGTTCCGGTTTTTTACCGGCACGGTATAAAAACCCGGATCTGCAATGGGAGGCTACCGGTACTATTAATTATGGTATCAATCTTGGGCTGGCGGATAACAGGGTGCAGATTGAATTTGATTACTATGATAAATATACTGACAATTTGTTGATGCCTAACCCGCTTCCCTGGTATATGGGTACGAATGGTACCGGGTCGGTAGAGTCTCCCCATATTAACTTCGGAGATATCCGCACGAGAGGCTGGGGGCTTACCCTTATCACCACGAATATTGCCAATAAGAACTTTAAATGGGAATCCAATTTTAATATTTCCGCCTTCAAGAGTGTGATTGAAAGGTTCTATTCCGATGCGGCGCTGATGAACAGGACTTCCTGGTGGCTGGGCGACTGGACGCAACGTTCGGTGGTAGGTCAGCAACCCTGGCTGTTCAGGGGGTATATTGAAGAAGGAATATTCCAGTCGCTGGAAGAGATAGAAAGAAGCCCGGTGCCGGTTGATAACAATGGAGACCGTTTGCCGATTGACCAGAATAATGGCCTGTGGGTAGGGGACGTTAAGTTCAAGGATATCAGTGGTCCGGATGGCGTGCCGGATGGAAAGATCGACGTATTTGATGAAACATTTATCGGTAATCCCTGGCCGAAGCTGTTTGCCGGATTTACCAACACTTTTTCGTATAAGAATTTTGAGCTGAGCATCCTGCTTACGGCTACCTACGGAAATGAGATCTATAATTATCTCGCCAGGGTGAATTCAAATCCCAATAATACCAACGTAAGCCAGAACCTTCTTATAAACGCCATGAACTATGCCAAACCAACGGAAGTAAACGGGGTAGTACGGCTGGAAAACCCGGGAACAGATGTTGCGAGGTTGTCTTATGGCCCCAACGGTAACTATGCCCGGCATACCAGTAAATGGGTAGAAGACGGTTCCTTTATAAGGATCAAGAATATCACTCTTTCCTATAACGTTCCCTACGGGTTCATTGATAAGCAGCGGTTTTTAAAAGGCGCCCGTTTTTCTATCAGCGCCCAAAACATTTACACCCTTACCAGGTATAAAGGATTTGATCCCGAAGTAGGGGCCTATATAGGAAGGGATGCCAGCGCCTCCAACCAGGCGATTGGCCTTGACTACGGACGGTACCCCATTACCCCGGTGCTATCATTCAGCTTAGGTGTAAACTTTTAAAAATGCCAGTTATGAAAAAATCAGTTAGAATATATATAGCTATTGCAACGGTGTTTTTACTGAGCGCCTGTTCAAAAGACTTTTTGGTAAAACCGCCTACCGACGCCATTACCGATGGTAATTTTTATAAAACCGATGACCAGGTGCTGGCGGCAACTGCTTTATTGTACAGCAGGGTATGGTTCGATTATAACGATAAAGCTTCTTACAACCTGGGCGACTTCCGCGGAGGCACTGCTTTCTCTGCCTGGAATGACCGGGGAAATGTATTGTTCAATACAACGGGCAATACACCTGAAAACGGCGCTGCCTGGCGCTCCTTTTTTATCGTAGTGGGGCAATCCAATCTTGCCATAGAAAATATCAACACCTATGCCGGAGCAGGCGTTTCCGACCAGGTGAAGAAAATGGCTATTGCGGAAGCACGGTTTATGCGGGCCCTGGCTTACCGGTTCCTGGTAATGAACTGGGGAGAAGTGCCGGTAATAGAAAACAACCTTGCGCTGCTGGCGGATACCAGCATAACAAAAAATACCATACCCAGTATCTGGCGTTTTTTAACAGGCGAAATGCGGGACATTGCGGAAGATCTGCCGGAAACACCCCTTCGTCCCGGGCGCCTGACCAGGTGGTCCGCCGAAGGTATGTTAGCCCGTTTTTACCTGACAAGAGCCGGCGTAGATGGCAGTGGCGGCGGCAGGAACCAGGCCTTCCTGGACAGCGCGAAGTTTTATGCGGATAGGGTTATCAAAAACAGCGGCGCCTCGCTGCTCAGAAATTACAGCGACCTGTTTTTATTTCCATACGATAACAATGCCGAGTCTTTATTCTCTCTGCAATGGGTGTACTCCGGACCTACTACCTGGGGTACCCAGAATTCTACCCCTGCCTACCTGGCGTATAGTCCGGACATAGCCAATGGTGATGGCTGGGGAGGTGATAAAGGAGCCACCTGGTGGATGATCAGTATGTATGACGGTTTCAACGAGATGCCGGATGGTTCTATGAAAGGACGTACACTTGATCAACGGTTGAAAGCAACATTCATGCTGCCGGGTGCTTCCTACCCGGAAATCACCCAAACAATTCCCGGTGGTGGTAAACAAAAGCTGGTGTTCCCTTTTAGCGGTACCGATAATAACTTTCTTGCCATCAAAAAATATGTTACGGGTAAGGCCGAGGATGTTGGCGGGCAGGCTGCCAGTCAGCGGTATGGCCATGACACCTACATGCTACGGCTTGCGGAATTATACCTGATCTACGCAGAAGCAGTATTGGGCAACAGCCCGTCTACCACCGATGCCACTGCACTGGAGTATTTTAATAAAGTACATACACGGGCGGGATTACCGGCATTTGAAGATCCGCTTACCCTGGATGATATATTAAAAGAGAGGTTCAAGGAGTTCTCGATGGAGGGAATGGCATGGTACGACCTGGTGTCCCTGCATTACCACAATCCGCAAAAGGCATACGATATTTTGAATGAACAGGACCGCGGGTTATTTTTTACTTCGCCTGACCAGTTCCCGAATCCAACGGAGTGGACTTTTACCAAGACCTCCTGGTTTTCGGAAAGAAACATCACTGCCAATTCGGGTAATTTCAGATTGCCTATCCCGGATGCTGAATTAAGCCAGGCGCCGAACCTGCTTAAGCCGGCCACCGAATACATACAACAATAACCTGTTTCAAATTTTTTACAATGAAAACAATACAATATAGTATCATCCTGGTTATTACTGTGGTGGCAGGTTTCTTCACCTCTTGTGAAAAAAACAACCTTCCCAACAACGGGGAGCCACGCATACGGTATATCCGGATCACCAGTCCCGAGGCTAAGGACTCCCTGCTGGTGGGGGCTTATCAAAGCAACCTCATAGCCATAGTAGGGGAGAATCTGCAGAATGCGTCGGAGATATGGTTCAACGATCAAAGGGCGTTCCTTACACCAACATATATCACCAGTACTACCATACTCGTGAGTGTGCCCAGCCAGATACCCATTGAGATAACCAACAAGATGAGGATCCTTTTTTCAAATGGCAAAGAACTGGTACACGACTTTACGGTGGAAATAAGCGAGCCGTTGATCACCAGTATGAATTGCGAATATGTGGCGGAAGGAGGAACCGCGGTGATACGGGGCAACTATTTCTATGCGCCCGTAAAGGTTACTTTCACCGGTGGAGTGGAAGGAGAAGTGGTCGGACTGGAGGATAATCTTATGAGTGTGACGGTACCCGCCGGCGCTGAGCCCGGGCCGGTAACCATTACTACCAATTTTGGAGAAACGGTATCTGACTTCTGGTTCAGGGACAACCGGAATATTTTTATCGGCAGCGATCCGCACATCGGTTGGTGGGGATCGGGTTTCGTTGTGTCTTCGCCGGGACCGGACGACCCTCCTGCCATTAACGGTAATTATATCCGGGTCAGCCAGCAGTTGAATAGCTGGGGATGGGTAGAAGCCGCCGGGGGACCACCCGATGCTATGGGCGATATCAGTAAGAACATTCCGGATGAAGCCATTTTAAAGCCGGAAGGGTATTACCTGAAATTTGAAGTGAATACCCGTAAGCCATATGACAATCATAATATCCGGTTTAATGTCGGACTGGCAAACGGGTTTTTTAACGACCAGTACGTATGGGCGCCCCCGTTTGATACACACGGAGAATGGCAAACAGTAGCCATCCCGTTTGAAGAAGTAGCGGGCAGTTATGGTACGCCGTTAACGGTTAGTGCCAACGGTTACTATTCAAGAATTCTCCTCCATGGACCCGGCGACCTTGATTGCGATGTGTCTTTTGACAATTTCAGGGTAGTTCCCAAGGTACTTAAATAAATAACGAAGAGCTGGTTGACTCATCAGTGATCAGCTCTTTTCAAAATTTTTCAACAATGAAATGGATAAAAAATCAGCCCTTGCTTTATGCAACAGTGGTGATATTGTTGGTGAGCCTGGTGTCATGTCAAAAAGAAAATAATAACAAATCCGATCTGATCGAATTATTAAGTTTCGGACCTGCCGGCGTGCAGCACGGTGAAGACATCGCTATCATCGGGAATAACCTGGACAAGGTAACTGCCGTAGAAATGGTGAATGTGACGATAGAAAAAAACGGCTTCAAATCTCAGACCGCGGAGAGAATTATCATCACCGTACCCCAGGAAGCAGGTTCTGGAAAAATAGTATTAAAAACCCCACAAGGAGATATCACCTCGGTAGCTACCATCAATTTTGAAGTACCCGTGGTAATTACAGAAATGCCATTGACGGCGAAACCCGGTGACAATATTACGCTGAAGGGGCAATATATGAACTGGATAAATGAAATCCGGTTTGAAAGAGATGTAGTAGTTACCGAACTGGAGTTTGTAAGTAAATCACTTACCGAGCTTGTTGTGCGGGTTCCGCTGGAAGCACAGACCGGCAAACTGGTATTTTCTACGGGTGGCACAGAGCCTTTGATGATTGAATCGGAGGAAGAGTTGGAATTAAAACTTCCTGTGTTAACAACATTTTCGCCCAACCCCATCGATCGCGGAGAGGACCTGACCATAACAGGGGAAGACCTTGATCTTGTAGCCGGAGTTTTATTTAAAGGACTAACAGCGCCTGTCTCGGATTTTGTGAGCAGATCAGCAACAGAAATTGTGATAACCATTCCGGAAGATGCGAATAAAGGGACGATTACGCTGGTGCCTTATTCGGGAGTATTGGTAGAATCAGCCGTGGCGCTGGAATTACTTGGCGGGTTACCTCCGTTAGCTCCGTTGGCCCTTGCGTTTTATGATGATGCTCTGGCAAACGGCTGGCAGAAATGGGGAGGCTGGGGAGGCGGCAACTCAGACATTGACAACAGCGATAACGTCAGGGATGGAGATAGAGCCATCAAAGTAAATCTTGCCGGAGATTGGGGGGGCGCGTTACAACTGGGAGGAGGAAACTCTCCTACCGCCGGCAGGTCGCATATTGTATTCTCAATATTTGGCACCGGCGGCACCGGTGGAAAGGAACTGAATGTGTTGATCGCGGGAAACGAGAAAAGAGTTACGATTGTTGAAGGGGAATGGACGGAATATCTCGTTCCGCTTTCAGATATAGGCTCCCCGGGAACCATCAATGAATTTACATTGCAGGACAGGGGCTGGAGCGGTACCATATATATGGATCATATCGGCTTGCGATAACTTTTTATCTGCGTGTTATACGGGGACTCTGCGACATCGCAGGTCCCTATTTTCAAATGCTACTTGAAAACAATGGAAGCTGTCAACAGGAATAAATTTTCTTTGTACCTGGTAATAGGTATACTGGCCTTCTCCTGCAAAAAAGCCAAAACGGTGGCGCCACCTGATGAGCCGCCGGGAGATACAACGGTGATCATTCCGCCGGCGGTTGATCCGCCGCTTGCGAATACCATCGGCTTTTTCCTGGATGACTGGCAGGAGAAAACCTTTACCGTCCCTTCGTCATTCAGTACCGGAACAACCCCGTCCTACGGAAATGTAATTGTGAAAGTTGATCATAATAATATTATTACAAAAATTTCACCTGCTTTGTTTGGAAACAATGCCAATACTTATATGAGCCAGATGGTGGATCAGCCGGTATTGATCAATCATCTCAAAAACCTGGCACCGGGATTGCTGCGCTTCCCCGGTGGAAACCTCAGCAGCGTCTTTTTCTGGAATGCCGCACCGGGCGAAGCTCCCGCGGATGCGCCGGAGAAACTGATCGATGGCGGCTCCGGTAATGAAATGGACGCCGGGTATTGGTTTGGAAAGAATAGTGACTACTGGACACTGTCTACCGACAACTATTATGCGATGTTGCAGCAAACCGGTAGCGAAGGGGTGATCACAATTAACTACGGGTATGCGCGATATGGAACCGGCGATGACCCGGTAGCAGCGGCTGCTCACCTGGCGGCTGAGTGGGTACGCTACGATAACGGACGAACCCGGTACTGGGAAATAGGGAATGAAAGTAACGGCACCTGGCAGGCAGGGAATCGTATCGACATAAGCAACAATAAAGACGGACAACCGGAGATCATCACCGGGGCTCTTTACGGCGCACATTTTAAAGTGTTCGCCGACTCCATGCGAAAGGCTGCCCAGGAAACAGGCGCAACGATTTATATAGGGGCGCAATTGTTGGAACAGGCGCCTGCAAGCTGGGCAACCAATACCGATAAAAGCTGGAACCAGGGAGTGTTATCCGCCAGCGCCAATAGCGCTGACTATTATATTGTGCACAGTTATTACACACCTTATAATACCAATTCAAATGCCGCCGAAATTTTGGCTACGCCTGCAACGGTTACCGCCCATATGATGGATTACCTGAAACAGAATATTCCAGCCAATGGAGCAGTGCAAAAACCCATAGCGCTTACAGAGTACAATATTTTTGCAACAGGGTCGCAACAGATGGTATCGCATATTAACGGTATGCATGCGGTGATGGTTGTCGGGGAGTTGATGAAAAATAAGTTTGGAATGGCTTGTCGCTGGGACCTCGCCAATGCCTGGGAGAATGGTAACGACCATGGAATGTTCAGCCAGGGGGAAGCAGCCAGCGGCGAAAGTAAATGGACACCACGTCCTTCGTTTTACCATTTGTATTTCTTTCAGAAGATGCTGGGCGACCGGGCTGTTGGTTCTTCGGTTACAAACGGCAATGGCGTCTACAGTTATGCTTCCACGTTCTCCAGCGGAGAAGTGGCTGTCGCGATTGCCAATACTACGGCAACGGCACACACCGCCAGGATTGAATTTGATAATTTTTTACCGGGCAGCAGGTATTATTGGTACACATTGACAGGAGGGGGTGATAATGGCGAATTTTCCAGGAAAACAATTGTGAACGGCCAGGGACCTACGGGAGTAGCGGGTGGTCCGCAGGACTATGCGTCTATTACACCTTATGCTGCTTCGGTAGGAAGCCAGGTGAAGTTTAACCTGCCTGCCAGGTCTGTTGTATTTGTAGTAGTAGAAAAGAAGAAATGACATATCCGGCCTGAATTTTGTTAAGTATAACGTAATGCAGATGACGATAAAAAACAGTGAAATGCTTATGAAACTTATACAGGTTTTATTGTTTGTTGCCTTATCTGAATCCTGTATTGCCCAGTCCGGTATTCATATCAACCAGGTAGGGTATTACCCGGAAGCGGCAAAATACGCGGTCGTTTCCAATCCCGGTGAAGATATTGATTTCAGCCTGGTGAATACTGAGACGAAGCAGATAGTGTTCAGCGGAAAACTTTCTGAACCTGTTCTGTCAAAATTTTCAAATACTATTACCCGTATCGCGGATTTCTCCTCCCTCAGTAAAGCCGGCACATACATCCTGGTAAATGGTAGGGGTCAGTCCTACCCGGTCAACATCACCCCCGCAGCTTTTTCCGGGTTATCCAAAGCGGCGATAAAATCTTATTACTACCACCGGGTGTCCATGCCTTTGAAAGCTCCTTTTGCAGGGCTGTGGAGCCGTCCCGGGGGTCATCCGGATGACCGTGTATTGATCCATCCCTCTGCTGCCAGTGATAAGCGGCCGGCCGGTACCGTGGTTTCATCACCCGGCGGATGGTATGATGCAGGAGACTACAATAAGTATATTGTAAACAGCGGCATTACGATGGGAACCCTGTTGTCTGCTTACGAAGATTTTCCCGCATACTATAAAAAATTGCATCTGAATATTCCTGAGAGTGGTAATGATATACCGGATATCCTGGATGAAATTTTATACAACCTGAGATGGATGCTCACCATGCAGGATCCGGCTGATGGAGGTGTTTATCATAAATGCACGAATGCAAAGTTTGACGGTATTGTGATGCCGGGTGTAACTAAGGAGCCCCGGTATCTTGTTCAAAAGAGTACGGCTGCAACCCTGGATTTCGCGGCTGTGATGGCGCAGGCTTCCCGTGTGTATGCCGGATTTTCAAAACAACTTCCGGGACTGGCGGATAGCTGCCTGAAAGCCGCCCGGTCGGCATGGGGGTGGGCGGAAAACAATCCTGCGGTTTTGTATCGCCAGGATGAAATGAACAAAACTTTTTCGCCTGCCATAACAACAGGTGCCTATGGCGACAGGGAACTCAGTGATGAATGGTTTTGGGCGGCGGTAGAGCTGAGCGTGACCACCGGTAATACGCGTTACCTGGAAAACGAAAATGTAAAAACTGAGGTTACTCCAAACATTCCTTCCTGGAACAAAGTGGATATGATGGGTTATTATACTGCCCTGAAACACCGGTCGGCTTTTGCCGGTAGCAGGCTGAATACAGGCAGATTACTGGATACACTGATTACTTATTCCAACCGGTTGCTGGAAGGCGGTAACCCGGCATTCAGAACGGTAATGGGACAGTCAGCCAGGGATTTTATATGGGGCAGTAATTCGGTAGCTATGAACCAAAGTATGTTGCTGATCCATACCTTCCTGCTCACCAGGGAAGAAAAATATCTGCATGCAGCGGCGTCCAACCTGGACTATGTCCTGGGCAGGAATGCAACCGGTTATTGTTTTGTAACGGGGTCGGGTACACGATCGCCGATGCATATTCATCATCGTCCGTCGGCCGCAGACGGTATCGGGTTGCCGGTTCCCGGCTACCTGGCAGGCGGGCCTAATCCCGGAAGACAGGATAAATGTGAGTACCCGCACACGGAAACAGAAACCTCCTATGTTGACAGTTATTGTTCCTATGCTTCCAATGAAATTGCCATTAACTGGAATGCGCCCCTGGTATATGCCATAGGTGCATTGGAAGATAATCACCAACCGTAGCCTCCATCAGTCCCCTCCCGCGAAACCTTTTGCAGAAAGAGAAAAGCTAATTGTATGATAGAACAACCAAACCATCAAACATTTTAAAACTTTCAATGTTATGAGAACAAAATTAACAATTGCGTCCATGCTTGTAATGGTACTATTGCTTAGTATCCTTTCCATTCAGCAGGCTTTAGCACAAAGCTCAACCGTACACGGAAAAGTGACGGATCCGGATGGAACGCCGCTTTCAGGCGCCACTGTGCAGGTCAAAGGAAGCGCTGTTTCGGCGCTCACCAATGAAACAGGAAATTTTTCTATTGTCATTCCCGGGATCAACACGATCCTGGTGGTATCCTATGTAGGATATATCGAAAAGGAGATAGTTGTCAGAAGTACAGACCAGGCGATATCCGTTTTGCTGGAGCCTGCTGCAACAGGACTTGATGAAGTGGTGGTGATCGGCTACGGAACCGCAAAACGCAAAGAAGTAGCAGGAGCTGTAAGTGTTGTCAACGCAAAGGAAGCCGGAGCGAATACTTCTACCAACCCTTCTCAGCTATTGATCGGTAAGGCGGCCGGTGTGCAGGTCGTTCAGTCTAACGGAGCACCCGGTGCAGATGCGCAGATTATTGTGCGGGGTACGGGTTCTTTCACAAGTGTAGAACCGTTATATGTGATAGATGGCATACAGGGCGATAAGAACCTGTTCAACAGCTTAAGTTCTTTGGATATCGACAATATTACCGTATTAAAGGATGCTTCTTCCACTGCCATTTACGGGGCTGCGGCTGCAAACGGTGTTGTGATTGTTACCACCAAAAGGGGACGCTCAGGCGCACCCCGGGTATCTGTAACATCCCAGTGGGGGTTGGCGCAGGCCTGGCGGCAACTGGATGTACTGAATGCCGCACAATATGTAGATGCTCTGAGAGATTTCGCGGCAACAATTAACACTGCATTACCGGCCAAGTTTAATACTCCGGATGTGCTTGTAGACAGGAACGACTGGCAAAAGCAGGTTTTGCAGAAAGGACTGGTTTCGGAAAACAATGTGAATATCAGTGGCGGAAGCGAAAAAGTGATCTACAGTATGTCCGTAGGATATATTACGCAGCAATCTACTATCAAAAACCTCACAAATAAAAGATTGAATGCGCGTTTTTCCCTGGAAGAAACATTGGGCAGGTTTAAGTTCGGGCAAACATTGAATATCAGGCAAACCAATACCAATGGGGTAATGACGAATTTAATAAGAGCTGTAGGGTATGCACCGTATAAGCCAATCTATGATGAAACTGTTTTGGGAGGTTATTCTAACGTAACGAATGTGGATGATTTCAGTAATGTTGACAACCCGTTGTTGTCAATTAATGTAAATGATCAAAAAAGAAAAGAATACGTTTTTTTCCCCCAGCTCTTTGGCGAAGTGAGTATTTTACGCGGACTGAAGTTCAGGTCGCAGATATCGGCCGCTATCGGGGGTGGAAGGAATACGGGATATCAATATCCGTTTACCGCATCTAATAACCTCACCTATGCCCGGCAGGCAACATTGGAGTACAATGATTATTCTCATTATACTTTTGAAAACTATTTCTCCTACGATACCCGCTTTGGGCTGCATACCATATCAGCTACCCTGGGTAACAGTTACCTGGACGCGGGTAATTGGTCCCGCCTGAGCGGGCTGGGCTCCAATATTCCCAATGACAATATCCAAAATATAAGCGTATCACCCAGCCAGACAGTAAACGGGTCAGGGTTCAACTATGCAAGGCCTTCCGTAATTTCATATTTTGCCAGGCTCAACTACAGCTTTGACGACAGGTATATTCTTACGGCAAGTTTCAGACGTGATGGAGCATCTAATTTCGGAGCGAACAACCGGTATGGAAACTTCCCGGGCGCTGGTTTTGCATGGCGTTTCAGCAATGAAGAATTTATCGCATCTGCCCTCCCTTTTCTGACGGATGCAAAACTTCGTGTAGGCTGGGGGCGTACCGGAAACAATAATATCCCGAACTTCCTTACCAGTCCTCTCACTTTTGCAGGTGATCCGACAGGGAATCTCGTGTACTCTTTCGGTCCCAATGAGGAATTTCGCCCCGGCACTACTATCAGTACTTTGTCCAACCCTAACCTGAGATGGGAGCAGACAGATCAGACGGATATAGGATTAGACCTGGGCTTTTTAAATAACAGGCTGAATATTGCAATTGACTGGTATAGCAGAAAGAGTAGCGGATTGCTGGTATCGGTTCCCATTCCCGGAAGTACCGGCATAGGCTTGAGCGGGGGACAACCAACCAAGACGGTGAATGCCGCAGATGCCCGGAATACCGGTGTTGAGTTTCAGGTTGGGTATGCAGACAAGGTATCGGCAAATTTCGATTATAACGTAAGCGCAAATATTGCTTTCAACCACAATAAGGTGTTGTCGCTGGGAAGTGAGTTCGCGGCGCCTATACAGGCAGGTTCCTTCGATCAGTTGTCCACATTTACTTATACCGCTACAGGTTCGGCGATCGGGGCTTTTTATGGATACCGGCTGGATAAAGTGGCATCCACACAAGCAGAAATAGATGCGTTGAACGCAAGAGCGCCCGGCGGAGTCTACCAGGAAGGGTTACTACCCGGAGATTTCATCTTTAAAGACCTGGATGGTGATAACGTTGTTACTGCCGCCGACCAGGAAATTCTGGGTAATCCCATACCAAAAGTGGTATATGGCTTCAATGCAGGGGTCAACTATAAAAATTTTGATCTGAATATTGTGCTGTCCGGTGTGAGCGGATTGAAATTGGTAAATGCTACCCGTTTCAATACATTGGTAATGGCTACTGGTCACAATGCTACCACTGGTATTTTAGACAGGTGGAGGCAGCAGGGGGATAACGCATCATTGCCCAGGCTGGGTCAAAACGCCAATTCAAGCGGAAATTTACGTGCTTCAGACTGGTGGCTGGAAGACGGCAGCTATGCCCGGTTAAGAAATATTACGCTTGGGTATACGCTGTCTTCTGCAAAACTGGTAAATATTGCAGGTGGTGCATTTAAGAACATCAGGTTCTATGTAGCTGCTCAAAACCTGTTTACCATCACCCGATATACCGGCTATGATCCGGAAGTGAGTGTGCAGGAAGGCGCTTCTTATATATTCAACAGGGGAATAGACGACGGACAAATACCGCAGCCGAAAACTTTTCTGGCAGGTATTCAGTTAGGGTTTTAATACAACTATTCTTTACAAACATAATATTGATTTTATGAAACATATAATTCGGCTATCACTGGCAATTGGTTTGATGGCAACCAGTATTTCCTGCAAGAAATCTTTGCTGGAGCTTGAAAGCCAGGGAGCCTATTCTTATGAAACTTATTTTAATAACAGCGATGCGCTGAATCAGGCTGCTATCGCCACCTACGCCACCTTGCTGCACAATGGACTGTGGTCCAGGGAATACTATTTTATATTCGACTTGGCAGGGTACGATGCAAAGAGAACAAACAATATGCAGGGAGATCTGGCGCAATTGGCAATGTACACTTTTGGTACCAATCAACCGCAGATCGCTGATTTGTGGAAGGGGCTTTACCGCATGATCTTCAGGGCAAATATAGTTATCGACAGGGCAGAGGCCTGGAGCCCCGATGATGCAGGCGATCAGAGCAAAGTAAGGCAGTATGTGGCGGAGGTTAAATTTTTACGGGCCTACAGCTATCTTAATATTGCCATGTTATGGGGAGATGCACCTCTTATCACGGACTACCAAAGTATGATCAATGATAACTATATTGGCCGTTCTCCGGTGGCAGACATTTGGACTTTAGTTGAAAATGACCTGAAAGATGCGCAGAACGACCTCCCGGTAACATACAGCGAAAGTGACCTGGGAAGAGTTACCAGGGGAGCGGCTACAGCGCTTCTCGGAAAAGCGTATCTCTACCAGAAAAAATGGGGACAGGCACAGGCAGAGTTATTGAAATTGACACAGGCGCCCTATAGTTATGGTCTTGACCCTTCGTATGATCATTTGTTCAGTTCCGGCAACCAGATCAGCCCCGAAAATATTTTCCAGGTGATGAATGGTGAGTGGACGGATTGGGGAATCGGCAACCAATACTATGTGTTTGGCGGGCAGGAAACCTGGGGCGGAAAAGCCACTCATTCCGACAGGGCGCAGGAATATGGATTTAACGACTGGAACAATGTGTATGTAACCACCGCTGCAGTAAACAGGTTTACCTATCCAAACCCTGCCGGGGCCGGTAATTACACAGACCCCCGGGCGAAATCAACCTTTTATGGCAATGCGGCCAGCGGTGGCGCCACAGTGTATTGCGAACAATGCGATGGGGGATCAAAACCTTTTCCGTTTAATGCTGCGGATGAACAGGGAGACTATAAATGGAAAAAATACCAGTATTACAATGAGGTTGAAACCTATGGCGGACCTGCAAGTTCCATTAATGCGCAGGTAATACGGTATGCGGATGTCTTGTTGATGCTGGCGGAAACATATATCCAGGAGGATAATACGGGTAGCGTGCCGTTGGGATACATCAATGATGTAAGAGCCAGAGCAGGTGCTGTTGCTTACACTACACTGGGTAATAAAACTTCCGCTATGGAGATTCTCAATAGAGAACGGCATCTTGAACTCTGCGGTGAGCAATCCCGGTATTTTGACCTGATACGCTGGGGTATTGCCAGGGCAACCATCAACAGCGAAAGGGCCGCTGAGCCTGGTGATGGTAGCCAGCCTTTCCAGGACAAACATTTGTTGTTTCCCATACCGGACATAGAGAAGAATTATAACCCTACTGTCGCGGCAGCGGTTAATAACGACTGGAATTAGTATTGTGCCGGTACTATAAAAAATTAAAGGCTGCTCAGTGGGGCAGCCTTTGATTTTTTACCGGGTGCAACGTTTCCGGTAGTTTATCAGCCTGAACAGCGGGAAAACTTAAATAGTCTACCTTTACCAACTAATACAATTCGCCGCATGATATACAGAAGTAAAGCGCCGCTCAGGATAGGTCTGGCAGGTGGAGGCACGGATGTAAGTCCCTATTGCGACCTGTATGGAGGGGCTATACTCAATGCTACCATTTCCCTGTTTGCACATGCCAATATAGAACTGATACCGGGTAATACGATTGAACTGCAGGCCGCCGACAGGAAAGAAAGCCTCCAGTATGTAAGATCAAATTCACTTCCTATAGACGGGAAACTGGACCTGCTAAAAGGTGTGTACAACCGGATCCGGGCAGACTACGGATTTCCGGATACGGCTTTCAGACTGTCAACCTATGTAGATGCGCCCGCCGGCTCCGGGCTGGGTACCTCTTCCACATTGGTAGTGGCCATCATCGGCGCGTTTGCGGAACTTTTAAAATTACCGATGGGAGAATATGATATAGCCCACTATGCTTACGACATTGAAAGAAATGACCTGCAACTGGCTGGTGGCAGGCAGGACCAGTACGCGGCCACATTTGGCGGTGTAAACTATATGGAGTTTTACGAAAATGACAAAGTGATCGTTAACCCTTTGCGGGTAAAACCGGAATACCTGAGCGAACTGGAAAATAACCTGTTGTTGTTCTTCACGGCCACCAGCCGGGAGTCTGCGGCCATCATAAAAGAACAGCAGAAAAATGTGAAGCAGAAGAATGAAAGTTCCATAGAGGCAACACATCAGTTGAAGGAACAAAGTAAAAGAATGAAGGAAGCGTTGTTACTGGGAAGGTTACACGAAATTGGAGAGATACTCGATTTCGGATTCCAGCAAAAGCGTCGAATGGCGGAAAACATCTCCAACCCCATGATCGAAGAAATATACAAGGCGGCCAGGCAGGCAGGCGCCACCGGTGGAAAAATATCCGGCGCCGGTGGTGGTGGCTTCATGACTTTTTATTGCCCGGGCAACAGCCGGTATGCAGTGATTGAAGCGCTGCAGAAATTTGGAGGAGAAGTAAAACAATATAATTTCACTAAATATGGTTTGACGACATGGTCGGTGTGAGGGATGAGTAGTGAGTATTAAGTAGTAAGAGGTAAGCACACACTTACTATCTATTTTAAACTAAACAGGCTGTCTACAAATTCGTGTTTATCAAAAACCAGCAGGTCTTCCATTTTTTCTCCCACTCCGATGAATTTTACCGGGATCTTAAACTGGTGAGCTATTGATAATACCACACCACCTTTGGCTGTGCCATCCAGTTTGGTAATGGTCAAAGCGCTGACATCGGTAGCCGCGGTAAAATGTTTCGCCTGCTCCAGGGCATTTTGTCCGGTAGAGCCATCCAGCACCAGCATTACCTCATGCGGCGCATCGGGTATTACTTTTTGGATCACTCTTTTTATTTTACTCAGCTCTTCCATCAGGTGCAGTTTGTTGTGCAGCCGCCCTGCAGTATCTATGAGTATTACGTCCGCGTTTTTGGCAACCCCGCTGGTTACGGTGTCAAAAGCTACCGATGCCGGATCGCTGCCCATTTCTTTTTTTACGATAGGTACGCCCACTCTTTCGCTCCAGATGGTCAACTGGTCAACAGCAGCCGCTCTAAAAGTGTCGGCGGCTCCCAGTAACACGGACTTACCCGCTTTTTTGAAATTATGCGCCAGCTTGCCGATGGTAGTGGTTTTTCCTACACCGTTTACGCCCACCACCAGTATGATATATGGTTTGGCCGGAAGTTCCGAATCAAATCCGTATGCATTTGTCTCCGGGGCATCTACCAGGATGTTTTCCATCTCTTCCTGCAGGATGGTATTCAGTTCCGAGGTATTGAGATATTTGTCCCTGGATACCCGCGCCTCGATTTTTTCTATAATGGCAACCGTAGTGGTGATTCCCACATCAGCGCTTACCAGCACTTCTTCCAGGTTGTCCAGCACTTCTTCGTCTACGGTGCTTTTGCCTGCAATAGCTTTTGTGATTTTCGACAGAAAGCCTGCTTTTGTTTTTTCAAGTCCCTGGTCAAGGCTCTCTTTTTCTTTTTTGCCAAATAGTTTTCCAAAAAATCCCATAGTCTTAATTTAATAAAAAAGGTCCAGACGCATCAGAAAATCATCTTGTTCCACGTTCAGGACATAATTAAAAACTGCGGTATCAAACACCACGAATCCCGCTTTCAGGTAAAACTGGATGGCCTTATCATTTTTTTGCCATACCTGCAGCCAGATCACTTCATATTGATGGTCAATTGCCATTTTTTTACAGCTATCCATCATTTCTTTTCCCACTTTGAAGCCCTGGTATTCCTTCAGCACATAAATCCGTTCTATTTCAAGCGCTTTTTTTCCTTCTATACCCTTCACCACCCGGTCGTTGCGCAACTTGGTAAAGGCCACCGGCTGATTGTCTACATACCCGAGGTAAAATTCCGTATCATTACGGTTTAACTCTGCGGTAATTTTTTCCAGGTTGAATTTTTGTTCGACATAGGTTGACAGGGTCCCATTCAGTCCTGCTTCTGAATAGGTTTCCCAAAACGTCTTTTTGCCGACATTCACTATTGTTTCAGCGTCCTCCAGTCCGGCTTTTCTGATTGAAACCGTATTGTTCATATTATTGATAAAAATAACAAAAGCTGTCCCGAATTTACCGTGACAGCTTCCAGATTATTTTAACACCCAGGATTATTTCTGGGCTAAAAAGTCCTTTACTTTATCCTTATGCACAATTGACTCTTTGAAAGTATATGCGCCGGATTTAGGGCTGCGTACAGCCTTAATTACTTTAGTCCAGTTTTTAGCCTCAGCGGCTGCTTTCTGGTCTTTCGTCTTGATCGCGGTTTTAGCTGCTTTTGCCATGGGAATAAATTTGAAAATGTGAAAATGTGAAAATATGCTGATTGACAGCACACTCCACACCTATTTAATTTCTTTATGAACAGTAACCTTTTTTAAAATAGGATTGTATTTTTTCAGCTCAAGACGCTCAGGGGTATTTTTCTTGTTTTTGGTAGAAATATACCTGCTGGTGCCCGGCTGACCACTTGTTTTGTGCTCGGTACACTCCAGGATCACCTGCACTCTGTTACCTTTCTTAGCCATTGCTGTATAAATTTAGATTGTTATCAGATTTTTTCTCCCTGGGCGCGCAATTCCTTCACCACAGTGTAAAGCCCCTTTTTATTAATGGTTCTCAGGCCTTCAGTAGACAGTTTCAGGGTAATCCAACGGTCTTCTTCTGCCAGGAAAAAACGCTTGGTCTGCAGGTTAGGCAAAAACCTGCGTTTTGTTTTAATATTTGAGTGAGACACATAGTGTCCAGTAATGGGAACTTTGCCTGTAACCTGACATACTCTTGCCATAATCCTATTTTTTGGGAGTGCAAAGTTCAGCAAAATATAATTAAAAATCAAAAAGATTTTACTGATTTCCTGAAGTAACCGGTAAAAACAGGCAGTTTCATACATAATGTGACTATAAATACGTTGTACTACCGGCCAAAGTTCCTTTATCCCATGAAACAAAGTATCCTATTACCGGCGCTTTTATTAACAGTCCTTTTTGGGAAAGCGCAGCTCAACTGTACAGAAAGGTTGTTTCCCGGAGACAGTATTATTATTTGTGCCGATACGTTACATCGGTTGCAACTGCCTGATATACATGGACCTGTAAGCTATGTATGGGAGGGAGGACAAACCACCGGCTATATTGACATACATCAAACCGATACGTATAAAGTAAGTGTCAGCGACGGGAGTTGTACAGTAGAAGACAGTGTATATGTGATCTTTAACTCCCTGATACAGTTACCTCCTGTTGAAAATGAGCTGCTGTGCCTGAATACCAGCGCCCGGCGCCTGCAGGCCTGGGGAGAATCCTTGCGTTGGTATAGCACCCCGCTGAGTACGGATGGGAGTACCACGGCGCCGATACCTTCCACGGCTGATACCGGCACCACCTATTATTATGTGTCCCAAACGATCCTGGGCTGTGAAAGCCCCCGGGCCCGGCTTACGGTGGAAGTGATTGACAAACCCAATTTTAACCTCGGAAAAGATATAATTATACCCTGTGGCGCTCCCGGGGTAGTGTTACAGATCGTAGAGCAGAAATATACCACTTATGCCTGGCAGGATGGGTCCACGCGGCCGGATTTTACGGCTACGGAAGCCGGAAAATATGTATTGAGAGGGGATAATATCTGCGGAAGCCTGGTGGACACGGTAACTACGGTGACCTGCGACACCCGTTGCGTAAATTTTCCTACGGCGTTTACCCCCAACGGCGACGGCATCAATGAAACTTTCAGGGCTGGCGCCTTTTGTCCCATCTCCACCTATCACCTGGCAGTATTCAACCGCTTTGGTCAAAAGGTATTTGAAACCTCCGACCCGGCAAAAGCCTGGGATGGTAAGGTGAATGGAAAGCGGGCGGATATAGGCAGCTATACCTACTTTTGCGTGTACTACGACTTTATGCTCAAACGGGAACTCACGCTAAGAGGGCAGGTTACGCTTTTAAGATAGGAGCGGGCTGACAAACCTGTGAGGTTTGCCGGGAGGGAAAGCTGCGCTGCAAACCTCACAGGTTTAACCTACATTTGCCGAAAAGGATTGTACCTATGTCTGAGGAAAAAAGTTTGAATTTTATAGAAGAAATTGTAGAAGAGGATCTGAAAAACAACAAATACTCCCGGATAATTACCCGTTTTCCTCCCGAACCAAATGGTTATCTGCATTTAGGACATGCCTCCAGCATCTGCCTCAATTTCGGACTGACAGAAAAATATGGCGGGTACACCAATCTACGCTTTGACGATACCAACCCGGTGACGGAAGAAACAGAATACGTGGAAAGTATCAAAGCAGATGTTGCCTGGCTGGGTTACAAGTGGGAAAATGAATTGTATGCTTCCGACTATTTTGATACCCTGTATGAATACGCGGTAAAGCTTATCAAAAAAGAGTTGGCATATGTAGACGACAGCACTTCAGAAGAAATAGCCACCCTGAAAGGTACGCCTACCGAGCCAGGCAAAAACAGCCCCTACCGCGACAGGAGCGTGGAGGAAAACCTGGATTTGTTTGACCGCATGAAAAACGGCGAATTTGCCGACGGCGCCAAGACCCTGCGGGCAAAGATAGATATGGCGCACCCGAATATGCTGATGCGGGATCCGGTACTGTATCGCATCAAACACGCGCATCATCATCGTACCGGCGATAAGTGGTGTATTTATCCTATGTATGATTTTGCCCACGGACAAAGCGACAGCATCGAAGAGGTTACGCACTCCATTTGTACGTTGGAATTTGTACCGCATCGCGAATTGTACGACTGGCTGATAGAGAGGCTGGAGATATTTCCCTCCAGGCAATATGAATTTGCCCGCCGCAACGTGAGCTATAGCATCACCAGCAAGCGTAAGCTGATGCAACTTGTCAACGAAAAAATCGTGGATGGCTGGGATGATCCGAGGCTGACGACCATCAGCGGTATGCGCCGCAGGGGATATACACCCGAAAGCATCCGTGATTTTTGCGACCGGATCGGGGTGGCAAAAAGGGAGAATGTGGTGGATATGGGCTTGCTGGAATTTTGTGTGCGGGAAGATCTTAATAAAATCGCTTTGAGGCGTATGGCAGTGCTTGACCCCATCAGGCTGGTAATAACCAACTATCCTGCAGGACAAACAGAGGAAGTGCTGAGCGAAAACAACCCCGAAGCGGAAGACAATGGCGGTACCCGGCCGATCCCCTTTTCGGGCGAGTTGTGGATAGAAAGAGAGGATTTTATGGAAGTGCCGGCAAAAAAATGGTTCCGGCTGGCGCCGGGAGCAATGGTACGCCTGAAGAGCGCTTACATCGTAAAATGCGAGGATTTTGTAAAGGACGATAAGGGAAATATTACGGAGATACGCTGTACATATATTCCGGAAAGCAAAAGTGGTAATGACACTTCCGGCATTCATGTAAAAGGCACCATACATTGGGTGAGTGTGCAGCATGCGGCTGAAGCGGAAGTGAAATTGTATGACCGGTTATTTAGTGTGGAAAATCCCGGGGAGGAAGAGGACTTTACGAGTTATATCAATAAGAACTCGTTGCAAGTAGTGAATAAAGTATATATAGAACCTGCTTTAGCTACGGCGAAGCCGGGAGAAAAATTTCAGTTCATACGCAAAGGATATTTTACGCCTGATAAAACTTCCACTCCGGAAAAGCTTGTTTTCAACCGTACGGCAACTTTGAGAGATAATTGGGCAAAAGAGAGCAAAAAGTAAGCGGTTGAAGCATTTGATTCCCAGGAACGCCTTGCGTTTTGCAGGGCATATTCAAATTATTCAGTTACATTGCAAATCAAAAGAGCGGTAACATCCGGGTTGTATGAAAGATATATTACCATTGATACCTCAACGTCCGCCATTTGTGATGCTGGATAACCTGGTGACGGCTGACGAAACAACGGCCACCAGCAGGTATAAAATAGAAGAGCGTAATATTTTTGTTGCTGATGGTTGTTTAACGGAACCGGCGCTGATAGAAAATATTGCACAAACAGCTGCCGCGAGGATGGGATACCTGTGCCGCCTGAAAAATGAACCGGTTCCCGTAGGATTTATCGGGGCTGTGCAAAACCTGGAGATCGGACAGTTGCCTGCAGTGGGGGATGAAATAGAAACTACTATCGGCATAAAAAACCAGGTATTTGATGTAACCATTATTTCCGGACGAATAACCTGTGGGGAAAAACTGATAGCAGCCTGTGATATGAAAATATTTATCAATTCCGCAATTAACTCCTAAAAATAAAAAACATGAAAAAGTTAACAGGCTTATTGCGTGTGGTAATACTATCAACTTTGTTTTTTGTAAACCAGCCTGCTTCCGCGCAGACTTTAAAGGAATTTTTTAACTCTTCTGAAGTGCCGGTTACCTGGCTGGGCATTGACTTTACACAAGTAAAAGTGTTAAATGATATCAATGCAACACCTATAGCGGTAAGGGAGCAGTTTACGAAGATCAATGAGTTGGTACTGAAGGAACCTAATAATTTTACTTTGACAAGAGTTTTCAACAAAACTGATATTGTCAATGATATTAGCTTTGTGAATGCTAAAAATGCAAAAACAGATACAGAGAAACTAACAGAGGATGCAAAAGACGAAAGACTGGACAAATCAGCTATTGAATCTGTTGTGAAGGGATATGATTTTGGTGATAAGAAGGGGCTGGGTATTATATTCATTGCGGAGACGCTGAACAAAGCTTCTTTGATAGGTTCCTATTATGTTACAATCATCGATATCGGGTCAAAAAAGGTATTGCTTACAGAAAGGATGACAGGCAAGCCTGCCGGCTTTGGTTTCAGGAATTATTGGGCCAAAACTATTAAAGACATCCTGCTGCAGATAGAAAAAGGAAAATACAGAGAATGGAAAGCTGTGAATGGCTAGTGTTAAGTTAAACGTATTATAGTTTTACAATAGCCACGAATGCACGAATATTTATTCGTGCATTCGTGGCATATTGTACGATATTTAAAATTTAAAATAACACTGGATTAGACAATAACTAAAACTAATGGAGAGAACTTTATCGGGAAAAATAGAAGTTAATGTAAGATTTAATGAAGCAGATCCCTTGGGTATTGTCTGGCACGGGCATTATATACGTTATTTTGAGGATGGAAGGGAAGCTTTTGGTATAGAGCATGGTATTGGCTACCTCGATTTTTATAAAAAAGGGTTTATAATACCCATCGTAAGCGTGGAGTGCGACTATAAACGTTCTCTCAAATATGGAGAAAAAGTAGTGGTGGAAACCATTTATGTACCCTGCGATGCGGCCAAGCTGAAATTTGAATACCGGTTATACAATGCCACCAATGGCGTGCTGGTTGCTTCGGGTTCTTCCGTGCAGGTATTTCTTGATAAGGATACTTCCATGCTGCAGTTAAGTAACCCTGTTTTTTTTGAAGAATGGAAAAAGTCAAGGGGCTTTTAGCAAATTACTACGAGATGAAGCAACCGGTTTACCTGACTGCTGAAAATATTGTTTCTCCCCTCGGTACAACCGCCGCTGAAAATTTCACGCGGTTGAAGGAAGGTGTTTCCGGCATCAGGCTTCATAATAAACCGGATTATTCACCGGTCCCGTTCCATGCTTCTCTGATTGACAATGACTTTTCTGAAGAGCCGCGATCCTGTACCCGTTTTGAGCGGCTTCTCATTACTTCCATCAGCAATGCTGTTTCAGGTACTGCTATGCCGGTAACGGGAAGCGATACTATTTTAATCATTTCATCCACCAAGGGAAATATAAGCCTGCTCGAAACACAGGAAGCTGACGAAGCGCTGAAAAAGCAAATGACTTTGTCTTATTCTGCCAATAAAGTAGCCGGGTATTTCGGCTTCATTCATAAACCCATAGTAGTAAGCCATGCCTGCATTTCTGGTCTGGTAGCTATAATTACGGCTATGCGTTTACTACAGGCTGGCCGGTACAGGCATGCGGTGGTAGCGGGCGCCGATGTTATTACACAATTTGTATTGTCGGGTTTTCAGTCCTTTCATGCGGTAAGCGATGAGCCCTGCCGGCCTTTTGATGCTGACAGAAAGGGGATCAACCTGGGAGAAGGGGCTGCCACTATTGTTTTGTCGCTGGATAACCCGGGCGGGAGCAGCGTGCAGGTATTGGGGGGAGCTATCAGCAATGACGCCAACCATATTTCCGGCCCGTCGCGTACGGGAGCCGAGTTATACCAGGCAATCGCCGGTGCTGTAAAAGAAGCGGGTATTGATAAACGTGATATAGATTGCATTTCCGCTCATGGCACGGCTACCCTGTACAATGATGAAATGGAAGCAAAGGCGGTCAACCTGGCGGGGTTGCAAAATGTGCCGCTTCATAGCATCAAAGGGTATTACGGTCATACGTTGGGAGCTGCCGGATTGATAGAGACCGTGGTGTCGGCTCTTTCGTTAAAAGAAAAAGTTTTTCTGCCCACAAAAGGATATAGTCGGCCGGGCACCACACAACATGTAAAACTTAGCAGTATCTTGCAGCGCGGCAATTTTAATACCTGCCTGAAGGTAGCATCCGGCTTTGGCGGATGCAATGCAGCATTAATATTACAACACATACAATAAAACAACAAGGAGGAATAACCGGATGAATTTTTACAAAACGGATACCAGAACCGCGTTGGAAGCAAAGGGGCTGGCACAATATATCGCATTTGGACCTGTGATCTTTCAGGTGGCAAGGGTAATGAGAGACTCGGGTATACTCTCGGCAGTAGAGACTGCCGGAGGCGAAGGACTGACCATAGAAGAAATTATTGACAAAACCGGAGTCTCCCGGTACGGGGTGAGAATATTGCTTGAATCTTCCCTGGGAATAGGCCTGGTGACATTGAATGAAGGAAGGTATGCAATCACCAAGACCGGTTATTTTATACTGCATGATCCCCTTACAAAAGTGAATATGAATTTTGTGCAGGACGTATGTTATAAGGGGCTGTTCTGGCTGGAGGAAAGTATTAAAGAAGGAAAACCGGAAGGCCTAAAAGAACTGGGCGACTGGAACACCGTGTATGAAGGCTTGTCGCAATTACCTTCGCATATTCAGAAAAGCTGGTTCGATTTCGATCATTTCTTTTCGGACATTGCTTTTCCGGCCGTGCTGGAACATGTGTACACCGGCGATGTAAAGAACCTGCTGGAGATAGGGGGTAATACCGGTAAATGGGCGATCGCATCAGCCAGTTATGCCAGCGATATCCATATTACCATCATGGATCTGCCCGGGCAACTGAACGTGGCGGAAAAGAAAATCGAAAAAGCCGGTATCAGCGACCGCGTATCGTTTATCCCGGTAAATATTCTGGACGAATCGCAGCCCTTTCCTACCGGGTTCGATGCGGTGTGGATGAGTCAGTTCCTGGATTGCTTTTCCGAAGAGGAGATCGTTTCTATCATGAAACGGTGCGGTGGCGCTATTCATGAAGACGGGACCATATTGATACTGGAAGCATTCTGGGACCGGCAACGTTTTGAAACGGCTGCATTCTGCCTGCAGCAAACCTCCGTATATTTTACCGCCATCGCGAATGGCAACAGCCAGATGTATGATTCGAAAGTTTTCATAAAATGTATTGAAGACGCCGGTTTTGAAGTGCTGGAACAGGTAGACGGAATAGGATTAAGCCATACTTTGTTGAAATGTAAGAAAAAGAAATAAGGTTATCGGATAAATGATTTTTTATGCAAACTGAAAAAACAGATGTGCTTGTAATTGGCGCCGGACCTTCAGGTACGGTAGCGGCATCATTGGTTCACCAGGCAGGATATCGTGTGAGAATTGTAGAGAAGATGAAGTTTCCCCGCTTTGTGATAGGGGAAAGTTTATTACCCCGTTGCATGGAGGCGCTGGAAGAAGCGAAGTTCCTGGAAGCGTTGAAAGGCCGGGGATACCAGGAAAAGAATGGCGCCAAGTTTGTAAAAAACGGAAAGGTATGCGACTACCAGTTTGCAGAACAATTTACTAATGGCTGGAAATGGACCTGGCAGGTACCGAGGGCAGATTTTGACGCGACCTTGGCCGATACGGTAGAAAAAATGGGAGTTCCCATTGCCTATGAAACTACAGTAACGGGAATTGTGTTTGACGACGACGGACGTTCTGTAACCACCGTAGAAGATGCGGCGGGCAATAAAAAACATATAGAAGCAAGATTTATTATAGATGGCAGTGGCTATGGCCGGGTAATTCCGCGGTTATTCAATATGGAGAGACCATCCAACCTGCCACCCAGGAAAGCGTTGTTTGCCCATACCGTTGATAAAAAGAGATTGCTATCGGATGAGCCTAACCGCATTACGATTGTGGTGCATGAAAAGGGCGTATGGATATGGATCATTCCTTTTTCCAGCGGGGTTACATCTGTGGGTTTTGTGGGTGATGCTTCGTTTTTTGAACGGTTCCCGGGTACACCCGAAGAACAGTATCGTGCGATGCTGGCATCACAGAGAGATATAGCCGAACGCTTTGATAATGTGGAACTGGTTTTTGAACCGCGGACACTGCAATCCTGGTCGGCTACCACAGACAGGTTTTTCGGAAACGGCTTTGTGCTTACCGGTAATGTAACGGAATTTCTCGATCCGGTATTTTCATCGGGTGTCACCTTGGCCACGGTATCCAGTCAACTGGCAGGGAAACTGGTGATCAGAAAATTGAAGGGGGGGGATGTTGATTGGAATAAAGAATATATGGATATTATGATGCAGGGGGTAAACACTTTCCGTTCTTATGTGATGGACTGGTACGATGGCACGCTGGACACTATATTTTTTGCAGACAACCAGAATCCGCTGATCAAAAGCCAGATATGTTCCGTGCTGGCAGGGTATGTTTGGGATACGACTAACCCTTATGTAAAAGATCACGATACAGCTTTGAAAAAACTCGCAAGGATCATAACCATAAGAGATAGCCTGTGATAATTTGAAAATGAGATAATTTGAATCCCGAAACTTCGGGATGAAAATAAAGAAAGTATAGCCTGTCTGCACTGTTCGGAGTCTCTGACTTGGTAACCTTTATGTTCTTCAAAGTTTTCAAACTTTGTTGTAAACAATGCGATATTCGCGTGACAGTTCTATATCGAAAAACTTGCCGAACAGCTATTTGACAATTAATTTGCCCTGCCGCCTGATTATAAAAGCGGTTCCCTCTTCTCCTTATGATCAAAAAACTGTAATGAAAAGGTTCTTCGTTGTTGTCTGTTGGTTGATCAGTTATCCTTCTTATTCCCAGGATTTTTCGTTCATCTTCATGACGGATATCCACGTGAAGCATGAGAATGGTGCTGCCATTGCCTTTAGAAAAGCCATTGATACTGCCAATAAACTTCCGGCAGATTTTGTAATTACGGGTGGCGACCTGGTTTTTGATGTACTGAGGGGAAACAAGCCGAGAGCGGACTCTCTATTTCAATTGTATAAGTCAACAATACAGCATTTTCGTATGCCTGTGTATAATTGTATCGGTAATCACGAGTTATATGGCATTTATAAACACGAGAGCGGGCTGGATTCAACAGATAAGGATTACAAATACGGCATGTATGAACGTTATCTCGGTCCCATCTATTATTCATTTGATCACAAAGGGTGGCATTTTATCGTACTGAACTCCATTGAAGAAAACAATAACCGGTATATAGGGTTGGTCAATGCCAGGCAGGTAGAATGGTTAAAAAAAGACCTGGCTGCCGTAGGCGATGATACACCTGTAGCCGTGGTAACACATATACCACTCGTTTCCTCTTTTCAGCAGGTTTTTCCATCACCGGGGAATGCCACCGCTGCCGGGGGGCAGTGGATATCCAACCGGGATGAAGTGCTGTCGCTGCTCAATACCAAAAACCTGAAACTGGTATTGCAGGGACACCTGCATTGGCTGGAGGATATCAATGTGAGAAACAAAACGCGGTTCATTACAGGAGGTGCGGTTGCCGGCAGACCTTCCTGGCGCGGAACCCGTCACAATGAAGAAGGCTTCCTGCATATAAAAATTAAAAACGGGGAGATCTCCTGGGATTATATTGACTATGGCTGGGAAGCGGTGGAGTAAAGGCCCTGAAATTTAAACGTATTTGATATCGCTTTGTTTGTTTTACCCTGCAGTTCTCAAAAACCTATTGAATAAGAAAGTTTCTCCTGGTATTGTAGCCTGTTAAATACCCTCTTTTGTTCGATGCGCTCAGGAAGGAGCGATTTACCAGTGTTTCCACCTTGTCTTGCTTTAATAAAAATGGGTATAATAATCTTTCCAGGCGATCATCTCTTATACCTATTCTCCTGGCAAATTCCACAAAATCCTTTTTGCCCCGGTGATGTGTTTTCCTGAAGGTGTCAGACGAAAAGTCATTGGCAAACAAGCCACTGTCTAACGCAAAGTCTGTATCATCCACATGTAGCCTTGTATTTACAAGATCGTACGCTGGGCTTAGAAAATAATCGCCGGTTTCATTTTCCAACAGAGAAAAGTTCTTTAAGTGTGCATCGCCATTCAAAAAAAGATAATTAAATACTACTAATACGAAGTATTTTTCAATTTCAACCCGCCATGCGGGAACGTACCGTCTTATTAATTCTGCCACTTCTTCGTAAGAAGAATTGTATTTAAAATCCGGCCCTGTGATGTCTTTTGTTTTGCCGGCCAATGATGCAAAATCTTCCTTTCCCCATTTGTTGCCATCGGGCTTTACATCGAACCTGCGGGTAATGTATGCCGGAGATCCGTCTTTAAAGAAGATCATTCCATTTTCGGCTGTATTTATACCGTAAACCTGCGCTGCAATTTGCATGGTTATATGTTCGTTGGCAGGCACCTGGTCTACTTTTTTCAGGTCTCTGGGTATGGGTTTTAATATATAGGTTCCCTGTTCACCATTTTCGGTAAGCCGCAATTTATTTTTGATTAGCAGTAAAGACATTTTTTCCTGTACGCCCGATATGGAGAAGCGTTTGCGGTTTTCCATAAATTTTTCTGCATCTTCAATATTCACCTGAGCCGCGTCATACGGCAGGATGTGGCTTACCTTTTTATTGTCGAACATCCTGCGCAGGAATGTCGGACTGTAGGAGGTGAACCCTTCTGCAAGGCTTCCGGGGCAATATATTAGTTCGGGAACACTCATAATGACTCAATTGTTTTTACGGTAATGGCTCCTATAGTATCGTACTGTGCAGTAGCGGCAAGCAGGCCAAAGTGATCTTCCTCATCTATTTTAAGTAGGCGACTTTGTAACTGCCTGTTAACTCCTTCGGAAAGCATGTTAAAAAAGAAAGGAAATAAGACTTTAGAGTGGTGCTCCTGCTGCGATTTGGGAAGTGTAAGGCTTATAGCCGGCTTATTGCTGTCGATAAAATATGAGTCGTCATACCTGAAAATATACCTGTCACGGCTTTCCTCTATAAGCGTTCCGGAATATTCTTTATTCCTGTAAATGGCCAGTTTCCTCATGACATATTTTTATCAGCCGCTCCTTTTTACTTCCAGCTTTAGTTCCATGCCCAGTACATCAGCTATTTTTTCAATAATATCTAAAGTGGGATTTGTCTGGCCACGCTCTATTTTGTACAAGGTATTAGTAGCCACTTTAGCCAGTTGCGCCAGGTTCGGCTGGGTTATTTTTAACGCCTTTCGCCTTTGCCTGATAGTCATGCCGATATCTTCTACTGACATTATAATGTGATTTTCTATACAATAATAAGAAAAAATATAGAAAATATATTAAAAATCACACTATAATATTTTTTTAATATTAAAAAGTACCATAAAGCACTTTTTAATATACCAAAATCACCTTATAGGTATAATTCTGTAGACTTATAGACAGGAGAGGTCTTGCCACCCGGCTATTACGGCGTTGCAGAGCTTACAGGTTTCTTTCACAGCCTGCTATTTAATTCCTCCTGGAAACGGAACTGGCACCGCTGCTTTTTACTGTTTTGGCAGATGGGGAGCCTTTGTAGTAGATATCGCTGGCGCCGCTGGCAACAGCAGTGATCTCTTTGTGTACGGTAATCTGTATATCACTGGCGCCGCTGGCGTTGGCCTGGCAATAATTAACCTCCAGATCATACCCTTTTACATCGCTGGCGCCACTCACGTCGATGGTTGCTTTTTCCGCCCGGCCACTGATATTCGAGTCTGAACTGCCGCTCTGGTCGAGCTTAAGATCATATACATCCACCGCGCCTTTAAAATCGCTGCTGCCGGATAAAGTGAGTTTGAGCGTCTCTCCTTTTATCACCCCGTTGGCATACACATCAGAGGAGCCAGAGGCTTTTATGGAAGCCAGGTTTATGAAAGATACATAGGCTTTCAGCTTTTTGTTCCCGCTTGAAAACTGCAGTCCTTTATCGTTGTAGTATATCCTTAAAACGCCGTCGTTCACCTCTGTAACAATCCTGTCCCGGTACCTGGGTTCGGAAGCGCTTACGGCTACCACCTCTTCATCACTTTGAGACAAGTAAACGTCTATCGCCCCCGATACGGAGATGGCTGAAAAGGATGCGTTAATAGTACGCTGCACCACATTTTTATCCTTTATTACAACGGTTTCATCCTGGGCATTTATGGCATTTATCACTAATATAGTCGCGATAAGCAGAAATATCTTTTTCATGTACAATCTGTTGTATGATTTGGGATCGTATAACTATGCCTGTAGTACGGTTTAATAGCTTAAAAGTTACAGCATTTGGAAATTATTTTAAAACTCCCTTAACTTTGTGGTCAATAACCGCGGTTAATGTAATTTTTTTAACCTCAGAGATTCCCGGGGTGTCTCCCGATTAATATCGGGCGGCTGAGATCAAACCCGTAGAACCTGATCAGGGTAATGCCTGCGCAGGGAAGGATGAGTCCTCACATCTCACCTTTCCTGTTTTTGTAAATCCGGTTTCAGGCAAGTGAGTGTACCGGTGGGTACACGCCTGAACCGCAACAAAAACAGTATGAAACAATTGTATGCTATTGTATTAGCATGTTTATGTCACATGGGCGTATTCGCCCAGGCCGCTATTAGTGGCAGGGTATCAGAGAAAGAAACCGGTCTGCCTGTTGCAAACGCTACCGTCAGCATTTCAAGAAGTCACTATTCCGTTACCGACGAAAACGGTTATTTCCGTTTCCCGGCATTTAAGGAACCCAATGCTGTTCTGACGGTGTCAGCTATTGGCTATAAGACATTCAGCCTGCAGGTAAGCAGCGGTGATAATCCCGAAATTCAACTGGAAAAGATCCACCTGTTGCTGCAGCCTATAGAAATTAAAACCGTAAGGGCAGGGGAGCGCAGCCCTTTTACCAGGAATGATATCTCGCGCCGGGAAATTGAAAAGATCAATACCGGGCAGGATCTGCCGATGCTGCTCAACAGCCTGCCTTCCGTCGTCACCAATTCCGATGCCGGTAACGGGGTAGGATATACAGCCATGCGGATACGCGGAACAGATGCCACCCGCATCAATGTTACGTTGAACGGAATCCCTTATAATGATGCAGAGTCGCAGGGTACTTTTTTTGTGAACATGCCTGATTTTGTATCTTCTGTGAGCAGTATACAGGTACAACGGGGTGTAGGTACCAGCAGCAACGGAGCCGGTGCATTCGGCGCTACTATCAACATGAGCACAAACGAATTTATCGAAAAACCATACGGGGAACTGAACAACAGCTATGGTTCTTTTAATACCTGGAAGAACACGGTAAAAGCAGGTACGGGTTTAATAGACGGGAAATTCACCCTGGATGCCCGGCTATCATCCATCACCAGTGACGGTTATATCGAGAGAGCGACCAGCGACCTGAAATCCTTTTACCTGTCCGGCGCTTACTTTACCGGCAAAGCTTCCTTCCGGGTAAATGTTTTCTCGGGCAGAGAAAAAACCTATCACGCCTGGAACGGGATACCCGAAGATATGCTGAAAATCAACCGGAGATACAATTCCGCCGGTACCGAAAAGCCGGGAACCCCCTATGAGAATGAAACAGACAACTACCGGCAGGACCACTACCAGCTTTTCTATAACCAGGGTATCAACAGTAAGTTTAGTTTCAATACAGCTTTGTTCCTTACCAGGGGTAAAGGCTACTACGAACAATATAAAGCAGGACGCCGTTTCTCCGATTTTGGTTTACCGGGTGTAACCATCGGCGATTCCGTAATTTCCCGGACAGACGTGGTAAGGCAATTGTTCCTGGACAACTATTACTATGGCGGCATCCTTTCATTGCAGTACAAACATGAGGGTACGCAATGGATCACCGGCGGTGGCTGGAACAAATATGACGGCAAACACTATGGCAGACTTCCCTGGGCGCAGGTAGGCGTTCCCGTTAACTATGAATGGTATAACCTGGATGCCTTTAAAACGGATCTGAATTTTTACACCAAGCTGCAGCAACGCATCGCCGCCTACTGGGAGCTTTTCGGAGATATTCAATACAGGACGGTAAGCTATGAAATGAATGGGTTCAGGGATAACCCGGACCTGAAAGTGAAGCAGGATTACCATTTTATAAACCCTAAAGCCGGTATCAGTTATAGCCGGCAGGGCTGGAATGCTTATTTCTCCTATGCGCTGGCCAATAAAGAGCCCAACAGGGACGACTTTGAAGCAGGAGCCACCCTCCAGCCAAAACAGGAGACCCTGCATGATTTTGAGCTGGGGCTGGAGCGAAGAGATGCGACCTTCGGTTGGAGTGCCACCTTGTTTTATATGAAGTACGTCAACCAACTGGTGCTTACCGGAAAAATCAATGATGTGGGGGCCTACGCCCGGACCAATATTCCCGACAGCTACCGGATGGGAGTGGAGCTGCAGGCGAAATGGCAGCCGGTATCCTGGTTAAATGTCAATGGAAATATAGCGTTGAGCCGCAACAGGATAAAGAACTATACCACCTGGTACGATGATTATGACGACGGTGTACAAAAAACAGAGACATTCAGCGAAACGGATATTTCTTTTTCACCTTCGGTAGTCGGCGGCGCCGATATAAGCTTCGTCCCGTTAAAAAACTGGGAGATCAGTTTTCCCGGCAAATACGTAAGCAGGCAATACCTGGACAATACGGGAAACAAAGGAAGATCGCTGGACCCGTTTTACGTACAAAATTTCAGAACCGCTTATACGCTGAATGATGTGGTGTTCAGGGAAGTTAATTTTATTCTCCAGGTGAATAACCTGTTTAATAAACGGTACGAACCCAACGGTTACACCTTCAGCTATATAGCCGGTGGAGAATTTATTGCGGAAAACTATTATTTCCCGATGGCGGGTACCAATTTCACTTTCGGAATTAATATCCGGTTGTAGGGTAAGACTGTAAGATAGTAAGACAGTAAGACAGTAAGAGGGAGATTCTTACCGTCTTACTATCCCCCGTTTTGGGTGATCCTGTATTGCCAGGCAAGTTTCCCTTTTGCGTAAACAGGTTTCCTTTTTGCGTAAGGGTCCCGTATTATCCGGTACATACATTTGCTGTCTTAAAGATGCACGGCACTTAAATTTTTACAGCGTATTTATGTATACTTTGATCATTGCCTGCTGTTTTATGGGGTTCTTTGCTTTATACAATACCTCTAAAAAAGCTAAATTATCCGGAATGGGTCGTATTGAAAAATGGTTGCAGACGCATCCGGCGGCTGCCCGGCAAACAGGCATATCGCTTATTGTTATCAGCATTATCGCATTCCTTTGGAAAGACGGCTGGGGGGTAGGGGCTTTTACTGCTTCCCTGCTTATAATGGCCATTGGCAGCCTGGTAATAGCCATCGCTCCATTGTATTACGTTACTGCCAGGCATATCGCATTGTTTGTGGCAATTGGTTGGATATTAGAACTGGTAATATTTTAATTTATGCCTGCTAATAAAAAATACCTGAGTACCCCCCGGCAACGGATACTGAAAGTGTCGGCTGCCATCCTGGGAGGATACCTGGTAACTACCAGCTTTCATTTGTTTCTTTTATTGTTCCTGGATAAAAAGAATGTGCTTATTACCATGTTCTTTTCCACTTATATACTCTGGGCTACCCTGATGGTTTTCGCATTCCTTTCGAAGAACGGGTGGAAAATATGGGGATGGTACCTGCTCGCCAGTTTAGTGTTTTATGCTCCTTTTCTGTATAAGGCGTTTGTTCAATAAATGTTACCAAATCTATGAACCTCAGAAATTATAATATTTATTTCCATACCCATACCATCAGCGGTATCATCATTACGGCTGTTTTATTTGTTATCTTTTTTGCGGGTTCTTTTTCTTTTTTTAAACAAGAAATTGCCAACTGGCAGAAGAATACCCCCCAGGTTGTACAAAAGCCAAACTATGATCAGATCGTGGATTCGGTGGGAGGAAAATATAACCTGTATGGACGGGAGATTTCCCTGTATCAGGCTCCGCATTCAACCAGGGTAGGTGTGTATGTGTCTGAATCAAAGGATTCGGTCAACAACGGGGGAGAAGGAGAGTTCTTTTATATGGACCCTCAAACCTTTGCCACTCAAAATTATGAAGCATCTTATGACCTGGGTGAATTTTTATATCGCCTGCATTTCCTGGCACAGATAAAATACCCTGTCGGTTACTATCTGGCCGGTAGCGTAGCTTTTATCTTCCTGTTTGCATTGATAACCGGGTTGCTGGTGCATTGGAAGAAAATCGTTTCAAACTTTTATATTTTCCGCCCCTGGGAAAAATTAAAGACCGTATGGACGGATCTGCATACAGCGCTCGGTGTTATCAGTTTCCCTTATATGTTTGTGTTTGCCGTTACCGGCGCTTACTTCCTGATCAGTTATCCCTTATTTTCCAAACCGGTAACGGAAGTGCATTTTGGGGGCAGCGAAGATTCGTTATATGCCGCAATGGGGTACGGGGGGCATAATTTTCCGCTTGAAAATGCTCCGTTGGACAAAACGGTCAGCATCAATGGTCTTGTCAGCCAGGCCAAAGAGAAATGGGGCAATGATGTTACCGTCAATCACGTGGAAGCAATTAACTATGGCGACAAAAGTATGCAGGTGCATGTTGGCGGGGTTGTTGATCTTTCCAAAAAGTTTACCGGTTACGGTGAACTGGTATTTGATGCAGAGGGTAATATTTTAAAACACAAAGATCCCCATGCACCTTCCTCCTATTCAGATGTTGCGCAAAACCTGGTCTATACCCTGCATTTTGGAAGTTACGGCGGTTATGCCACCAAGGTATTATATTTCCTGCTGGGCATTTCCGGTTGTGTGGTGATCATCTCCGGGGTGCTTATCTGGCTGGTAGCCCGCGACAAAAAAAATATCCCTGAAAAGAAACGAAAGTTTAACTTCTGGCTTACCAATATTTACCTGGGCATCTGCCTGAGTATGTTCCCGGTAACAGCGGCCGCCTTTATTGCTGTAAAGCTACACCCGGAAGGAGGAATGACTTATATCTATTCCTTCTATTTTTTAACCTGGCTGGTAGTCAGCGCCCTGCTGATAGCCAGGCGAAACCTCTATAAAACAAACCGGGATTGCATGCTGGCCGGAAGCCTGATCGGTATATGTATTCCCGTGGTAAACGGACTGGTAACCAACAACTGGATATGGAACAGTTATAAAAACGGTTATCATGATATTTTGCTGATAGATATATTCTGGGTGCTGGTGTCTGTCGGTTCGTTCATAAGCTGGCGTTTGATTGTAAAGAAAAATGAAAAGCCGGCACTCACAACTCCTGAACCGATTCCCGTTTCAAAAATTGCGGAACCCGGTTTGCATTAAAGAGTTTTTTATTAAAACAGGCTGAGCTGCTCTGCTTTAGGCGGGGCGTTTCTTGTTGCTGGAGAAACGCCGGTTACCGCAGGAACCCTCGTCCCGTCTATATGGTAAACGGCTGTTTCACTATAGCGGGATGCTATTACAATTTTTGTGTTATCTGCATACTGCATAAACAGCTTCTCCACCAGTTCAGGACGGTTATTGTTTTTTGAAAGATGAGACAAAAACAGGTGACTGAGAAACCCTGCTCTGTGCCGGGTAAAAAGCTCCAAGGCCTCTTCATTGGAGAGGTGGCCGGACCCTCCGCTGATGCGTTTTTTCAGTGGCCAGGGATAGGAGCCTTTCATCAACATCTCCGTACAGTAGTTGGACTCCAGGAAGACACAATGACAGCCGGAGAAATGCTGGACCACTTTGTCGCAGGCTTTTCCTATATCCGTAAATACGCCTACATGGATGTTGTTATAAGAGATCACGAAACTGCAAGGGTCCGCCGCATCATGTTGTTTTTTGAAGGGCTGTACCTGAAGGTCGTTGATGAATATCTTGTCTTCTGTAGCAAAATTCTGTACCAGGTCGGCAGCTATCGGCAGCCGGGATGCCTGCAGTGTTGCCGGACTGATGTACACGGGCAATTTGTATTTCCTGGAAATGCCCGCTACTCCCGTGATATGGTCCGAATGTTCATGGGAAATAAAAAGGGCTTTTACCTTTTCCATGGATAGTCCCAGCCTGTTCATTCTTCTGTCAATCTCCCTGGCTGAAATGCCGGCATCTATCAGCACCGCATCCGTATCATTGCCAATATAGTAGCAGTTGCCATTGCTGCCCGAATTCAACGATGTAACATAGAGCGACATCTTACAAATGTACAGAAATGCCGGTCAGCGGGAAATAGTTTTTAGGTGTTTCTACGGAAGAAATAGGATGGGACACCGAACACCACTTGTGGAGGGAGAGGTGTCTCCGGATTTTTGGTGAAGTGTAAGGTTTAGCCGACGCAAAACCGCTATGTACAGCTTTTCTATTTTTTCAGTTGTCGCATTACCACTTTCGCTATCTCTTTTGAACTGAACGGATTTTGTCCTGTAATGAGATTTCCGTCAACAAGCACTTTTGAAGTCATTGGGATAAATGCTTTTTTATAGTTTGAGTTTCTTTGTTTCAGTTCTGCTTCAAGGTTGAACGGAACTTCTTTTTTCCGTCTGGCAAGGCTTTCTTCAAACCAATTAAACCCTGTGATTGTCTTGTCTTTAATTAAATATTCTCCGTCTGACAATTTCACGTTTAACAGTCCGCCAACTCCATGGCATACTGCTGCAACAATTTTGTTGTTTTCGTAATGTTGTCTGATGATAGTTTGAAGTGTCGTGTCGTCAGGGAAGTCATACATTGTGCCGTGTCCGCCCGCCAAATACACACAGTCAAATTGCTGCCCTGAAACTTCACTTAAACTTTTGGTATGTTTCAACAATTCTCTGAATGAGCTGTCTGCCCAATAACTTTTGGTTACTTTGTCCAACACCATTGGTTTCAGGCTTTCAGGGTCAATAGGCGTGTTCCCGCCTTTTGTGCTTGCGATTGTTATGTCGTAGCCCTGCTCTTTGGCAAGGTGGTAAATGTGTGTCAGTTCGCTCAACCATAAACCTGTTTCCAATTTGCCGTTTTCATACATTGAAACGCTGGTAACTATAATTAAAATTTTCATCATCATTGTTTTTGTTCGTTCATAATTTTGGTAATGCCTTCCTGATAGCTTGTGAATTTAAAATCAGGAAATTGCTTTTTGAATTTATCGGAAATAAAAATATTGTCATACTTGTAGCGTGGCAAAAGTTCCTGCAACTCTTTTGCTTGTTTGTTGAATAAACTGCCAAGTTTGAAAACCCACATTTTTATGACAGAATAATTGAACTCTTTTTGATAAATTTTTGAAGCGAGATTTATCAGTTCTTTGTATGTAAGTCTATTGTCATCACAAGGCAAATGCCACGTTTGGTTATACGCATTTGGCGTATTTCCGATTAATGCCATTGCCCGACTTGCATCGGGTGTCCAAATCAGCGTTCGAAATGTATTATCTTTCAAAGGAACTTTCAGTTTTTTGCCTTGTTTGATGTTGTCAAAAATTAATGAGTTTGTAATGCTTTGTGTTTTTCCTGTGCCGTAAAATTCAGGTGCCCGGCAAATGACCGCTTCAATACTTTTTTTGTTCATCTCGTCTAACAACATTGCCGCCATTTTTGCCCTTACCGTTGATTTTTGCCCGACAGGAACAAACGGACTTTCTTCCGTTTGCGGTTCGTTGGTTTTGGCATACATATAAGTGTTGTCAAAAAACACCAACTTGCATTTTTGTTTCTTGCAGGCTTCGATGACGTTTTTCATCATAACGGGAAACTGTTCTGTCCACATTTGAGCATTCATTGGTAAACCTACGGTCAGATAAGCAATATCGCTACCTTCTACAGCGTTTTCGGTTGTCTGAGTGTCTAATAAGTTTGCAGGAAAAAGTTGGTCTGTATCGTTTATCTTTTTAGGGTTTCTGCTTACCAACCTGATGTTGGTTGTAAAGTTTCTATGCAGTTCCCTTACTAATTCTTCTGCTATTTGTCCGTTTGCTCCAAGTATTGTCTGCATATCGTTTAATGTCTGTTCTTCGGTTTGAGTGTCGGTCTAAAGTTGCATAAAGCCAATGTTAGCTGTTGCCCGATTTTCAGTATTTGATTTTAATTTCAATTAATTTTTGAATATCGGGCATCAATTGTCTGCTCTTTATTTCAAGTGTTATACCACGTCCTTCCTTATATACTTTTGATGATTTTAGTTCACTTTTTATAGTCTCAGAAATATTGCTTTGAAAAATCTCATCCGTTGCTTTGTGTCCGAAAACAAATGAAACTTTAAAAAAGCCGTCTCTTGGAAGCAAATAAACTAATGCCCGTTTTTTATCTTTTATTCTAAAAGCCCAACCGTATTTTGCTCCTGACACAAACCATTCTTTTATATTTTCCGGAAATAGTTTATCTGTCAGTATTATGATTTCTTTCCAATATCCATAGGTGTCTGCCAAAGCATTTTTCAAATGGACATCAGTTGGCTGTGTGGTTTTGTCTGTAAATATGCTAATCATTTTCTATTAAAATGAATGTTCAGAAATTGTATGATTTTTTCTATAGAGTCCGGATTCTGACGTATTAATTCGGAGCCATGCCCGTTTTCTACTATCACCATTTCTGAATTTACCTTTCTCTCTTGTAAAAGTTGTTGAAAAAATTGAACATCCTTAGGGTTTACCAAACGGTCGTTTTTTGCCTGCAACAATAATAGTGATGGATAGTCCGTAGTTATATTATCTGTTAATGTAAAAAGCTTCAATTTTTGTGGTTCTGTTGCAGGATCAAAGCCAAATATTGCATATAACGCTAACTGGTTCTTTCCTAAATACCGCCAAAGCTCCATTCTCTTGTCATAGTCGCCATGCGAAACGATGGTGTCTTGTACAATACCCGGTTGTTTTAAAAGATTTATATCCCCCGTCTTTATATCCCCGGTTGAAAATCCTGTTGGTGCAGATATGGCGACGATTGTATTGGGTTTATACTTTTTGTTAAACCCTGTGCTTAAAGCCAAATATCCGCCAGCTGAGCCACCAATAACCGCTATTCTTTTGGTATCAATATTGAATTTTTTCTTCCCGTTCCGTTTAACCCACTTAATGATGTCACCGGCATCTGTCAATATCTCGTTTAATTGCGATTCAGGAGCCAGCCTGTAATCCGCTGATATAACGGCGAACCCGCTGTTTAATAGCTGCTTTTTGAGGTTTGCATCAATTTCGTTTCTATTTCCAAACATAAATCCGCCACCGTGGAAATAGATGGCTACGGGAAGTTTTTCCTTATGTTCAGGATAAAAGACAGTGGCTTTAATTTCGTGTCCTTTTATAATCTTATAAACAAAGTCCTGTTCGGTTTGAGTATAGCCGCTTAATGAGAGAATAAATGCAAAAAGACTTAGTAAGTATCTGACGTATGTTGAATTTTTTTTCATTTCTTGTTTACAGGAGGTTGATGCCAGGTTGCAGGTAATGTTTGTATTAGTACTATTATACGCAATTATTTCAAAAAACAGAAATTATAATCCATTTGAAATTAACTTTTTGGTCTTATACATTTTGCGCTTGCCTGCCGGCAGGCAGGTTGTTGATTGCGTCAATACAATTTTCATTATCCGTGTATAAACATTTATAGTCGTTTCCACACGGCTTTTCGGCATGGCTTTACCTCCTCAGCCCCTGGTATGTTGTAGCGGTTTCCTGCAACCACACGCAACCGGACAACGCATCACCCCGACACGTGAGAGCACGTGTCGTTCGTGTTGTATACCATTTTTTGTACACTTGTTAGGTCTTACTTCAGCAATTTCGTGCCTTCATATATATCGCCCAGCGGGAACATAAGCCCTGCCGTCCGGATGGTGAGCGTTTCTTTTATTGACCGGTATTCTTCCAGTTCCCAATGCCCGGCGGCGTTGATGTGAAACGCTTCAACGGCTATGCTTTCCGAATCCACGAGTATGTATTCCTTAAGAGAGGGAATATCCCTGTAACGCCTGAACTTGTCGCCACGGTCATAATTTTTGGTGGAGGCTGATAATATTTCAATAATAACAGCAGGCTCAACCGCATATTCATCGCTCGTTTCTTCATCCACTATATCATGACAAATGATCGAAATATCAGGATAAGTATACAGCGTGTTTTCGGGAATATGAATACGCAGATCACTGCCATAAGGCTGACAGGCATTACCGGCCAGCCGTGCAGCGAGGCGCCCGAACAGATTGGAGTAAATTTTATTGTGCCGTTTGCCTACACCCGCCATGGCAAATACCTCCCCCCGGTAATATTCATACTTTTCAGGGGCGCTCCGCTCCCATTCCAGGTATTCCGCCGGGGTTATTGTTTTTTTGCCATAGGGAGCAACAGGCTCACGCAATTCTGTCATACCAGCAATTTACAAAATTATTCTCAACAACTTTGGTTTAGGGGAGTTACCGGGAATAGGTTCGCAAACAAGACCCCGATAGGGAAGATAAAAAGGGCAGAAGTAATGTCCGGCGCTCCAATCCTGCAATTGTCAGTACTATTATTTTCCGGAATTTTAATAGTTTACAGCCCCTTAAACGCATCCCTGGCTGCAGTAAACGTTTTATCCAGCCCGTATGCCTTTTGGTAGTATTCCTTTGCTTCAGTTGTATTGCCCAGGGCTTCATGGCAACGGCCGGACTGGTAATAGGCTTCCGCGAAAGTATTGCTTACCTGTATAACTCTCTCAAAAACAGCCAGCGCCTCCCGGTATTTTTTCTCATCGTAGAGCAGTAATCCTTTTTCGATATAAGCTTCTAGGAAAGTGTAGTCGTTTTGGATACATTCGTCAAAAGCGGCAATAGCAGCCGCATTATCATTTATGTTGGAGTAGTACAGTCCTTTGATAAACCTTGCCTGCGAAGTCGTCCTGATCTCCTGCGAACCCCTGATCAGGGTATCCGCGATCTGTATGGCTTCGGCGTTCCCCTGACTGGCATAGATGGCAGCTAATTGTAACAACGGTTCGGAAAACATAGGCGCGGCAGCGGAAGAACTTCTCAAAGCGGTGATCGCAGCACTCGTATCACCGCTTTCCAGCAGGATGGCGCCGCGGCGGTACAACACCGGGGCATTGGCGCTGTCATCCATCAGCAGGGTGTCGTTTTGCAATAATGCATTGGTATAATCCTGCACTTTCGCCAGGGCATTCATCAGTTGATAGCGTATGCCCAAAGAATCCGGCGCCAATTGCAGCTTTTGCTGCAGTACCGCTACGGCTTCCAGGTCGGCTGCTCTTTCGTCCTCCGCTTCATTGCCACCGTTGCAGGAGAGGGTAAAAAGTCCGGTAATCAACAAAAAGCTAGAGAACCTCTTCATGGGCCATATAGGTTTCGATAGCGGTGTCATATTTTTCTTTCCAGTCAGTGATATCGCCCCAGGAAACATTGTCCACGCTGATATCACCTTCCGTAACGGTGCCGATCTTTGTGAACGGCACCCCGGTGGCAGCCAGCAATTCTTTGAATGCATTTTCTTTTGCGGGCGCTACGGAAACCACTACCCGGCTCTGGCTTTCACCAAACAGGTAAGCATCCGAACGGAAGCTATCATCTAACGTTATAGCATACCCCAAATTTCTATTGAAGCCGCTTTCCGTTAAGGTAACGAACAGTCCGCCTTCGCTGATATCGTGTGCAGATCCGATAAGCTTTTCAGTGATCAGTTGTGCCAGCGTCTTCTGCAGGGCAAACTCCTCCTCCAGGTCAAAATACGGGGCGGGGGAGAATTCCACGTTGTGCAGCTTATGCAGGTATTCGGAAGAGTCGATATTGTTGGTGATCTTTCCCAGCAAATAGATACTGTCGCCTGCGGTCTTGAAATCCAACGTCATTCTGTTGTCGATATTTTCCAGTAAGCCAACCATACCGATGGTCGGTGTAGGGTATACCGGGCCTTCGGGGTTCTGGTTATAGAAACTCACATTACCGCCGGTTACGGGGGTATCGAACTTCTTACAGGCCTCACCCATGCCTTTGATGGCGTATACGAATTGGTAATACACTTCCGGGTCATAAGGGTTACCAAAGTTGAGACAGTTGGTCACGCCGAGGGGCGTACCGCCGCTGCAAACAATATTGCGGGCTGCTTCGCTCACGGCGATCATACAACCCACATACGGGTCGGCAAACACATAGCGGCTGTTACAGTCAACGGTAACCGCCAATCCTTTATCGGTGCCTTTCACTTTTACTACCTGCGCATCGCTGGGTGCATTGGTAGAGGTGTTACCCGTACCCACCATGCTGTCGTATTGGGTATATATCCAGCGCTTGGAGGCAATATTGGGAATGGTAATGATCTTTTCGGCCACAGCTTTCAGGTCGGCCGGAACAGCTATGCTATCGGGTTGGAATTCGTTTATTTTACTGAAGTACGCCGGTTCCCGGTATTCCCTGTCATACACCGGGGCGCCACCACCCAGTACCAGGCTTTCGCCTGGTATCTCAGCTTCCAGCGCTCCGTTCATATAGAATTTGAGTAACCCGTCATCGGTCACTTCGCCTATTTCCGAACAGGGCAGATCCCATTTCTCAAATACTTCCAGCACTTCCGCTTCCCTTCCTTTTTTTACCACCAGCAGCATACGCTCCTGGCTTTCGCTCAGCAACAGTTCCCAGGCTTTCATACCTGCCTGACGGGTGGGTACTTTGTCCAGGTTGATGCGCATCCCTACGCCGCCTTTGGCGCTGGTTTCGGCGGTGGAACAAATGATACCCGCGGCGCCCATATCCTGCATACCCACCAAAGCGCCTTTGGGGATCAGTTCCAGGCAGGCCTCCAGCAGCTTTTTTTCCTGGAAGGGATCGCCCACCTGTACGGCAGGCAGGTCTTCCACACTGCTTTCGGTGATATCGGCGGATGCAAAAGCCGCGCCGCCCATACCGTCCTTACCGGTAGCGGACCCCACGATGAAAACGGGATTCCCGGTTCCCTCGGCGGTAGCGCTAACAGTTTGTCCCACTTTCACTACCCCTACGCTCATGGCATTCACCAGCGGATTGGTATGGTAACAATCCTCAAAATATATTTCTCCGCCCACGGTCGGTACGCCGAAGCAGTTGCCATAGTGACCAATACCGTGTACTACGCCGCTCAGCAGGTGTTGTGTTTTGTCTTCTTTAATATTCCCGAAACGCAGCGAGTTCAGCGCCGCGATCGGGCGGGCGCCCATGGTAAAAATATCGCGATGAATACCGCCCACGCCCGTAGCCGCTCCCTGGAAGGGTTCGATCGCCGAGGGGTGGTTATGACTTTCAATCTTGAATACCACGCCCCAGCCGTCTCCGATATCTGCCAGACCCGCGTTTTCTTCCCCCGCAGCCACCAGCAGCTTGCCCCCATCGCGTGGAAGCGTTTTCAGCCACTTGATGGAATTTTTATAGCTGCAATGCTCGCTCCACATCACGGAATAAGCGCTCAGTTCGGTAAAATTGGGTACCCTCCCCAAAATGGTTTTGATCATCTCAAACTCTTCCGGTCTTAGTCCGAGCTTCTGGGCTATTTCTACTGTTGTATCCATGAATGATTGTTGTAATATAAGAAAGCGCAAAGCTACGAAATGGGAGTGGGATTTAGACTGGGATAATGGGATGCTGGGATATATGGGATAATGTGTGGAGAAGATATATTTGTTGCCGGGATGTAGTGCTACTATTGGGCTTCGGTTGCGTCGCACACTTCAGCGTTCCGGGTGCTGCCACCCCGGTCTGCGACCACCCCTCCGGAGGAGGGGAATTACACGTGATCTAAATTCCCCTCTTTTTAAAGAGGGGTGTCCGCTGTGCGGACGGGGTGTTCTACCCTTGCTCCACAGAAAAGTTCGCTATTATAAAACACTCCAACTCCTCCATCACCACCCCGATCTCTTGCTTAACGCGGATATCCGGGATCCTGTACACCTTTACACCCTGGTCCACCAGGAACTGCTCTCTCATTTTGTCATACTCCACCTTATTATCATGACTGCTGCCATCAATTTCAATGACCAGTCCCAAAGCCTTTACATAAAAATCTGCAATATAGTTACCTATTACCCGCTGTCTGTCAAAATCAATGTTATGAAAACTACCGTTCCGCACTTGCAGCCAAAATAATACTTCAGATAGTATGCCTGCCTTTCGCAAAGCCCGTGCCCTTTGCGTTAATGCTCTGTTTGCGGGAAGCGCCGGTATTTTTCTTCTGTAAATGGGAATGTCATTGATATGACAAAGGATGTTTGATTTCATAAGTAAAACACCCCGTTTTATGGCTAAAACCTGCAAAGAGGGGTTAACCACCCCGTCCGCTGCGGCGGACACCCCTCCGGAGGAGGGGAAGGATAAGGCGCTCTTAAAGATACGATATTTGAACAGGTGTCGGTGCCAATTCCCCTCTTTTTAAAGAGGCCCGCCCGACTGAACATCGTTCGGGCGGGGGTGCCCGAAGGGTGGGGTGTTCTATCCTTCCTCGCGGCGGACGGCGTGTTCCACCCTTTCCCGAAAATGACGCCTATTCCCCGATTTAGTCCTATTTTGCATCTCCTGATCGAAAAACCTGTTTTATCACCTAAAAACGATATGAACCTTTATGAAGTTCCTTTTCTCCATTACAACCCTTGCCACATTCGTATTGTTCGCCAGTTCATGCGGTCATTCTTCATCTGAAGAAATAAAACATGTGAAAGACGCGCAGCATGCCATCATCTATTATCAGCAGGGAAGGTTTGCCGGGTGGCCGGCCAACAACGGTGCATTCATTTTCGACAACGATGAAATTGTTACCGGCTTCACGGAAGCGACTTATAAAAAAACGAACAGCCATAATTCTGATAAGCCCTACCTGAACTGGCTGGCACGCAGCACTGATGGCGGCTCCACCTGGACTGCTGCTGATCCCGATAACTATGCCGGCGATTTCGGTGACCGGCCCGAGCTGCAAACGATCACCGCTCCTGTCAACTACCGGCGGCCCGGCTTTGCCATGCGGGTGGTGGGTGAAGGCTACCACGGCGCCAATGATGGCAGGGCACATTTTTTTTACAGCTACGATGCCGGAAAAACATGGAACGGGCCTTACGGTTTTGGTGACCTGCTGAGCTGGCCGGAACTGACCGAAGCCGGGTTTGACGAGCTTACGCCAAGAACAGATTATATCGTGAATGACAGCAGCCATTGCCTGTTATTTCTTTCCGCCAGAAAAAAGGGAGTATTTGCTTCTGACCGGCTCTTTTGTATCGAAACCACAGATGGCGGTCAAACCTATAGCTTCTTGGGCTGGGTGGTCGGTCCCGCGGGCACTTCAGCCAACCCGGTAAAAGTAGATCTGTTTGAAGACCCGAATAAAAACCCCGGTGCCAATGAATGCCGGGCCGTGATGTCGCAATCACAAAAGCTGGACGATGGTACGCTGGTATCGGTCATCCGGAGAAAATTCATTGTAGACGGGGAAGGCACCGATAAACACTGGATTGACGCCTATGCTTCCACCGATGGTGGCAAGACATGGCATTTCGTTTCGAAAATTGCCGATACCGGATATGAGAACGGCAACCCGCCGGCCTTTGCCCTCACCAAAGACGGCCGCTTATGCGTGGTGTATGGCGAACGTGCAGCCGGCACCATCCGCGTGGTTTACAGTGCAGACAAAGGGAAAACATGGAGCCAGCCGGAGATACTGATGGATGGCTTCTGGTCGGAAGATATGCAACTGAACGACCTGGGCTATCCCCGGGTGGTCTGCCGCAGCGATGGAAAAATGGTAGCGATGTATTACTATTCAACCAAAGAAAACCCGCATCACCTGAGGGCTACTATCTGGGAGCCGTAAAGTTTGGTATAAAAGAGGGTTTCCAACATTTGGAAGGTTGTGCATAGATCCCTCCTGCGTCGGGATGACGCTAAAGGAACCCTATCACCCAATACCACAACGCCGTTGTGATGAACGATACCAGTATGCTGACCGCCACCACCAGGGTGGACAGTTTTGCATTCAGTTGGTACTGCGAGGCGATAATGCCTGCCGTGACAAAGGACGGCATGGACGATTCAAAAATGCTGACCGCCGCTATTTCGCCGCTGAAACCGGCAGTTACAGCCAGTAAAAGAACCAGTGCAGGCGCTATCATCAGCTTGTAGAGCAGTGCGGCGGAGATATGCAGCAGTTCCTTTCTCCATCCGTCAAACCGCAACTGCATCCCGATGGAGAACAAAGCCATCGGCGCCACGGTAGACAACAGTATAAAAGTCATCTGGTTGCAGATAACGGCTATGCCCGGAGAATCGCCGGTGATCCCGCTGTTTACGATCCTATCCTGAAAAATCATCCAGCATATCCAGTGGCGGCACAAAGAACAGCGTTCCGGTTTTGGCGGTACTAAAGTCCAGGATCCGGTCATAGTTGCCGGGCGGATTACCGATAAACATGTTCGTCAACATCTTTTCCACCGTGGTGAACGTGCTTGCATAACAGATGAAGTAAGTACCCATTTCATTCGTCGCCACATTTCCAAAAGGCATATTATCCCGCACTACCTTAAAGTCATCACCTATATTGGCAAGTGCAATATGTGAATTTTGGGGCTTTACTTCATCCGTCATTTCGATGTCATTGTCTTTCGACCTTCCTATTACTTTTTCCTGCTCTTCTACGGAAAGCAACTTCCATGCCTCCAGGTTGTGGAGATATTTCTGCACGAAAAGGTAGCTTCCGCCTTTATAGTTTATGTCCTGCTCCCCTATAACCGCAAAATGCGCCCGGTCTGTTCCGTGAGGGTTTTCAGTTCCATCCACAAAGCCCAAAATGGAGCGGCTGTCCCAATAACGGAAGCCATGTACTTCCACTACGCAGTCCGCAATTTCTTTCATAAAACCCGAGATCACGGCAGACATATCGTAAACAAGACTTTTCTCATCTGCCCGGATGTGAAAATGCAGGTCTCCTTTGGTGGCAACTGCCGTGTGCTTATCGCCTTTTATCGCTTCAAAATCTTTAAGTTCTTTGGGAAGCGGCCGGGGCAGGTCCAGTTGCAGCCAGGCTTCATAGCCGATACCCATTACGCAGCTTGCCTTTGCGTCAGGAAAGCGGTCAAGCGCAGAATTGTTGAGGTTAATCACCAAAGCGCAAACTCTCCGGAATACGGCTTTAATTTTTTCTGTAGCCGTACCTTCCCTGAAACTCCATACAAGAAAGCAGGTATTATTATTAGGATAGTCGGTTACGTTTTGAGGATTTGATTGCATAGTAAGTGTTATGCTGTTTATACTGAATGTAACGATCTGCTATATTTTCGTCAGCGCGGCTCCTTTATGGGCCGCAATATGGTCTGTTTTATCGCTTTTGATCTCATATTGCGGGTCAGCTTCCGTAGCGTGGTGCGTATAACCTTTGTAGTCGAAATCTTTTGTATGTATTTTTATAATGCTACCGGATACTCTCCCTGCTTCGGAGTTCCAGCTCACTTTATCGCCAACCCTGAATTTTGTGTGCATAATATATTTTTTATTGGTTAAACAGCTCATCGTCATAATAAAAAACATGATTGCCTGCCACCCTTGCAGGCGATGTATAGGAATGTTCTTCAGCTTTGCCAACAGCCATAATGTGTAAAACCGTCCAGCCTCTTGCTTTCAGGTAATCAGATACCATGGAGCGGTGGCAACGCCACCAGACCGCCTCGGCACACATATAAGCGGTGGGCGCCTGCAGGGCTGTTGCTTCCAGTTCGGCAATGCCTTTTTCAAATCCTTCGGTTTCCATATAATCTGCATAACCCCGGAAAGAAGTATTCCGCCACCGGTTATTCTTTGAGTCCTTATGCACCTTTCTTCTGCCGCCCAGCTCTTTCAGGTGTATGTATTGTATACTGTTTTCCTTCAGGGATATTTCCAGGTTTTCCTTGTCAAATTGCGGAAACTTTCGTGAACCGGGTAACCCCCGGATATCTGCCAGGATCTTTATCCTGAAAGATTGCAGCATCGCTATAAATTCATCCAGGCTATGCGTGGAATGTCCTATTGTGTAAACGATATGTTTGCCGGGTGAGTCCATGTTGCTGATGTCAAAATTAAAACTATTATCCATCCAATTAAAACTTCTACAGATCTGTTCCGCGTACCAATGACATGTTTGCAGCGTAGCGGGGCATCTCCTTTTTATCGGGGGATTTCTCACTTCTATCAGGAATACGGTGAGGTGCAGGAAACTTCTCTTTTGCTTCTCCTGCAATATCTCCGGTGTAAAGCTTTGTGCGCAGGCAGGGGACATTGCGCGGGAGGTTCAAACTAATATATGCATTGTCCACCTGCTGTAGAGTTCAAACGCATATAGCCGGGAGTTGAGGTCCTTCGGAGAACATCAATGGAATCAACAAATGACCTATACCGTCCTGTTGACATTAAAACTCTCCAGCTCGTTTACTACAGCACTCAGGAAAGTAGAGCCCAAAGCGCCGTCGATAACCCGATGGTCGTAGCTAAGCGACAGGAACATCATATGGCGAATGGCAATGCTGTCTCCCTGGGCGGTTTCCACTACCACAGGACGTTTTTTAATAGCGCCTATAGCCAGTATCGCTACCTGTGGCTGGTTGATGATAGGAGTGCCCATCAGGCTGCCAAAGCTGCCGATGTTGGTAACCGTGAAAGTGGCGCCCTGTGTATCATCCGGCTTTAATTTGTTGTTACGCGCCGCATTTGCCAGGTGATTTATTTTTTTGGTGAGACCGGTCAGATTCAAAAAATCAGCTTCTTTAATCACCGGAACGATCAGGTTGCCGGATGGCAGCGCGGTAGCCATGCCAATATTGATATCCTTACGAACAATGAGTTTATCATCATCTACACTCGCGTTCAGCCAGGGGTGCTTTTTGATGCACTTAACCACCGCTTCTATAAATAGCGGCGTAAAAGTGATCTTTTCTCCTTCCTGCTGCTCGAAGGCTTTTTTTATCTTCTCTCTCCACAAAACAATATTAGTGACATCACATTCGGCAAAACTGGTTACATGGGCACTGGTCTTTTTACTGTCTACCATATGCTTTGCTATCAGCTTGCGCATGCGGTCCATCTCCACCACCTCCACATTATCGCCGTATTCCGGGATTTGTTCCGGTATTTCTTCTTTCACATCAACTGCTGCCGGTTGAAGCCTGGTTTCTGTGGCCGGTGCTTTTCCTTCCGGGATGGCAGGTTCCTGTTTTCCGCCGCTTTGGATCCACTGCAGAATATCTTTTTTGGTTACACGGCCTTCGTTGCCGGTTCCCGGAATTTTTTCCAGTTCAGCAAGACTGATACCTTCGTTGGCAGCTATATTCAATACCAGCGGGGAATAAAACCTGGCGGCGCCTTCCAGTTTGGGAAGTTTAATTTCCAGGGGTTGATAGGGTACTTCCGCTACAGGGGCGGCAGGCTCTTCCTGAACCGGCTGTGGTATAATTTCTTCTGCAGGCAATATACCGTTGGTGTTGATCCTGGCAATAACCGCCCCAATGGGCACCACGTCGTTTTCCTCATATAACAGAGCGTCTATAGTACCCTGCACGGACGAGGGTACTTCACTATCTACTTTATCCGTAGCAATCTCCAGCAGTGTTTCATCCATGTCAATAGGATCGCCCACCTTTTTATGCCAGCGCAAAATGGTTGCTTCCATTATACTCTCGCCTAACTTGGGCATCACCAGGTCTACTATAGCCATATTAAAATTGTACTTTTTCCTGTAAGACTGTTTTCAAATCTATTAACGGCACATCCGCCTGAAAATTAAATGCAGCCGGGCCAGGTAGTTCAAAGGTAAGTATTGCAGTTTAAATTTGAGATCTATGCCGGTTGTATGGTAAAAATCTGGATAAAAAGTGTATTACAGAAAGTTTTATATATCAAATTTAAATTGATTCAATTCTTTCCAGGGTACTGGTTATAAGCTTTTCAATAAGCGCTGCGCTATTTTTGCTGAACTGCTGCACCACCCGGTTGGCTACAATGGCATTGAGGCTGAGGCAATGATGCCCCAGGAGGTTTCCTAACCCGTAGATGCCGGAAGTTTCCATTTCGAAGTTGGCTATCCTGTGACGTCCCAGTTGAAAAGAGCGGAGGCGGTCAATCCATTCAGGGTTGGCCAGTCCCAGCCTTAAAACTCTTCCCTGCGGGCCATAGAAGCCGGGACAGGTGACGGTAATGCCCGGATGAAATCCCTCTACAAAATGTTTCAGCAAACCAACACTGGCGCTGCCGATATAGGGTGCCGGGAATTGTGTGTGCGTAACAAAAGCCTGCAACAGCGATGTTTCTTCCGCGTTTTGTTCACAACGGTAAAAATGAAGAAGATTGTCTACTCCTATTCCATGAGTACTTGTTACAAAGCTATCTACGGGAACCTCCTCCTGCAGCGAACCGGAAGTACCTACACGGATGATATTCAGTGCGGTTAATGAGGGTTTTACTACCCGCGCAGTAAAGTCGATGTTCACCAGGGCGTCCAGTTCATTCAGCACGATATCAATATTATCGGTTCCGATACCCGTTGAAACCACTGAAATTCTTTTTTTCCCCAACCATCCTGTATGGGTAACAAATTCGCGGTGCGTTCGTGCAAATTCAAGCCTGTCAAAATGTTTGCTCACCTCCTTTACCCTGTCAGGATCGCCCACAGTAATTACCCAGGGCGCCAGTTCTACGGGCAACAGATCAAGATGATAAACTGCTCCCCGGCTGTTGAGTATCAGTTCTGATTCAGGAATTCTTTGCATCCCTCTAAGTTAATTATTCGCATGCACCCGCAACCGGTAAGCCGTTAGTCAACTAACTTACCGCTGTCTGCTTACTACTTATCACTTGCCTACCAGCTTCCACCGGCGCCACCTCCGCCGAAGCCACCCCCACCGAAGCCGCCAAATCCACCCCCACCACCGCCGCTCCAGCCGCCGCCTCCACTCCATCCGCCACCGCGGCTGCTTCCTCCGCCCGGGAACCACAGAATAGGTGGCACATTGCTATCCGTATATCCCCTTCTGGTCATCGTGCCACCGCCCCCGCCACCACGGGAAAAAATAATTACAAGTATAATGACGCCTATAATAATAAAAATGACCGGAACGCCTCCCTTTTTACCCCTGTCTGCATATCCTTTGGGGGGGGTGTATTCTCCGGCGGCTGCCTTCATAATAGCGTCTGTACCCCTTTCTATTCCGGCATAATAATCATTCCCCCGGAAATTCGGCAGTATCTCATATTCTACGATCTGTTTGCAGGTAAGGTCAGGCAATGCGCCTTCCAGTCCGTATCCGGGCGCTATAAATACCTTTCTGTCACCTACGGCCACCAGCAATACCACTCCGTTGTTAAAGTCTTTGTTCCCTACACCCCATTTCCTGCCCAGTGCAGTCGCATATTCATAAGGGTCATAACCTCCCAGTTTATCCACTACCGCTACTACGATCTGGTTGGAAGTTGTATCGTCATAGTGCACCAGTTTGTTCTCCAGGTGCTGCACCTGCAGGTCTGTAAGCGTTTTGGTAAAGTCGTTTACCAGGCGCTGCGGACTGGGTGCATCAGGAATAACCTTTTCCACCTGCGCAAAAACAGGGGAAATAAACAGGATCAATATGAAAACTAAAAACTTCCTCATTAATTGACTATGCAGTGGTTTACTGCCTTTTCCTTTTTTAGCGCCCAAAAACGATATCATCAGGGAGCTCATTTTTATCCGTATCGCCATCATAGGGGAAATGATGCTTCAGCGCTTCCCCTATTTCTTTTACCACCAGTACAATTCCGTCTGCAAAATGATTGGCATTAAACTCGCTTAAAATATGTTTCACTTCTTCGTTCCAGAACTCTCCTCCCACTTTTTGATGAATACCTTCATCGCCATAGATTGCCAACTGGTGATCCTGCAGCGCGATATATAATAACACGCCGTTGCGTTGCGCCGTTTGTTCCATCTTCAGGCCGTAAAACACCTCCAGGGCTCTGTCTACCGGGTCTACAAACCGGCAATGGCTTTCAATATAGATGCGTATCTCCCCGCTGGTTTGTTGTTCTGCGGCTTTTATGGCAGCAACGATGCGTTCATTTTCTTCTTGCGAAAAAAAATACCGTATCTTTTTTCTGAAAAGCGAAAACATAGTTACTGTTAAGTTAAACGTATTATAGTTTTGCAATAGCCGCGAATGCACGAATATTTGTTCGTGCATTCGTGGCATATTATACAACATTTTAAATTTAACATAGTACTATTTAATATCAAAGTTGATATCCGGAACCTTGTTCGCGCCGGAGTCTGACTGAAACTGGGCTTTTTCCTTAAATCCGAAAATGCCCGCGAAAATATTCCCCGGAAACGTTCTGACGAGCAGGTTATAAGTTTGTACCTTATTATTAAAGTCAATCCGCGCGGTATTGATCCGGTTCTCTGTTCCTTCCTGTTGTGTTTGAAAATCGCGGAATGACTGCGTGGTTTTCAGATCGGGGTAGTTTTCCGCCACGGCTATCAACCTGCTGAAAGAGCCCTGCAATTGCGCCTGCGCTTCCTGGAAACGTTGCAGCGAAGCAGGGTCGTCAATATTAAGAGTGATACTGGTGGCTTTCGACCGGGCTTCCAGCACTTCTTTCAAAGTGCTTTTTTCGAAGTTGGCAGAACCTTCAATTGTTTTGATCACGCTGTTATATAGATCCGCACGCCGCTGATACTGTGCTTCGATGTTGGCAGTGGCAGTTTTCACTTCCTGGTCAGCGGTTACCAAACCATTATACTTACCGCAACCGCAGCCGGCAAATAGCAGAATAACGCCAAGTATGATTATTAAAGTAAGGGTTCCTTTTTTCATAATGTTTGTTTATTTAGACTGTAAAAATATATGCTAGCCATCAATCAACATCAATTATATTATTTGACGGTTTGAAAGAAGTCGCCCGCCAGGAGATTGACTTCATCTTTCTGCAAGGGTTGTTTGCCTGAAGCCACCACTACCCGGTAACGAAAGGTTACCGATTGCCCTTGTTTTAAACTGAAGTTCAGTACTTCTTTACCATTGCTGAACGCTTTTTGTCCAAGCGGATTAGCCGAAAATAAACCATATCCGCGGGCATGCCAGTAGGTAGGATAGCCAACATTGCGGGGGTGGTCGATGATCACCACGCTGGTGGTATCGCTGCCTACCTTGCCATATAACATACACCATTGCGAACGCGTGCCCCAGGCATCATCCCCTTCTTTGCCCTCGCTGGTGATATAATTTCCCGAAGCGGTGCTCTGACTGCTTTCCACTACGGTTACGTTTCCCTTATCGTCCGTAAATTCCTGTTTCTTTTTGGAGGGCATTTCCAGTTCGCGCCCTAAACGCAGTCCCAGCATCCCGTCTTTCACATCCGCCATTGTTACATCTACTTTGGCGGTTAAGGTGGTTACCCGGTCAATAATTCTCTTATCGGCATCGGCTTTAAAGAAAAAGGTAGTGTTTTCGTCCAGCAGTACCTGGTTTTTGTTGTTCACCCAGGTGGCTGTCACTTTCAGCTCCCCTTTTTTCCCGCTTTTTGTTTTCACTATTTTCCCGGACTTGATGGAGCCGTATTTATCCTTTTTTTCCGCCGGGATCGCGTAGGAATTATTCCAGAAATCAAGGCCGTTTACATTTTCATAATTCAGCCACAGCCCAACATGGTGCGGGTGGTCTGTTGCTTCGTTGGGCCGGGGCGCATAAGGGAACCCACGGGTAATGATCTCGCCACTGGGTGCATAGATGGGATACAAAAAATGTTTTTCCAGTGTATCCGTAAAAATCAATTCCGTAAAGGGTTTTCCGTTGGCGGTAACAGTAGCTTTTTTGCCATCCGCGGCCGGAACAATTTCTATTTTATACACTTCGGCTTTACCCGATTGGGCAAAACCGGGGAGGTAGCCAAATGTTAAAAGGGTTAGGAAAATAATAAAATGTCTTTTTTTCATGATTTTAATATTTAAAAAATAGTATCACTCAATCAATGCCTTCTCTTTATATTAAATAACATAGCCTTGGCCGGCGGTTGCAAAATACGATAAACTGTTGGTTCAATTCTTTTTTTAAAAAACTATTCTTACATTTAGAATCTTCATCAAAGCATTTTTATTATGAAAAATTCGCGCAGGGAATTTATCAAAAAAAGCTCCATGGCAGGGCTTGCCACCTATATGGGAACTATGGGGCTGAGCGCAAAAAGTTACCGGAATATCATCGGTGCCAATGACCGGGTGAATGTAGGCGTGGTGGGCTATTCCGACAGGTTCCGGGGATCTTTGCTGCCCTCATTTTTATCCTTAAACAAGGAACATAATTTTGATATCATTGCGGTATCGGATATCTGGAAAAGACGCCGGGAAGAAGGGCAGGCTCTTATAAAGAAGAGGATAGGGCACGATATCACTGCCTGCGTGAACAATGATGCGTTATATGCCATGAAGGATGTGGATGCCGTTATCATCAGTACCGCCGACTTTCAGCATGCGCTGCATACTGTAGAAGCGGTAAAAGCAGGCAGGGACGCCTATACCGAAAAGCCGCTGGCTGAAACGATGGAAGATGCCAGGGCAGTGTTAAAAGCCGTAAATGACTCTAAAAAGATCGTGCAGATAGGGTCTCAGAGAAGAAGCGGCGACACTTACAAGGCAGCCTACGATTTCATAAACCAGGGAAAGTTCGGGGATATTGTGATGGTGGAACTTATATGGAATGTAAACCAGCCGGGGCGCTGGCGTCGCCCTTCGGTGGTGCCGCTGCTGAAAGAAGAAGATACTGACTGGAAGCGCTACCTGATGAACCGTCCCTTCGAAAAATTCGATCCTCGTAAATATCTTGAGTTTCGCCTCTTCTGGCCCTATTCTTCCGGTATACCGGGACAGTGGATGTGCCACCAGATCGATACGGTTCACTGGTTTGCCAACCTGCCGCATCCACGCAGTGTGGCCGTAAACGGAGGTATTTACCTCTGGAATGACGGCAGAAAAAATGCCGATACGCTTACCGCTGTTTTCGACTATGGTCCTTTAAACGATCCCTCCAAAGGGTTCCAGGTAATCTTCAGTTCCCGTATGACAAACTCATCCGGAGGTGTAAAGGAGATTTATTACTCCAATGGTGGTACGCTCAATCTGGATACCAACAGTATCAGCCCCGAAGGCGGGTTAGGGGAAAATCATGCCAAAGCGATGGGCATGAAGGCCAACCTGTTGCCGGAGATGTCGCTGAATGATTTGGCCACCAAGGTGACAACTGATGCCGATACCGGTGGCGACAGTCTTACGATGGCGCATGTTAAAAACTGGATGGAGTGTGTGCGTAGCCGTAAGACACCCAACGCCTCCATAGAAGCCGGTTATAACCATTCCATAGCGGTTATCATGTCTAACGCGGCGTTCCGCACCGGGCAAAAAGTAACTTTTGATACAAAAACGCAGGAAGTAATGGCAGGCGGCAAGCCATTCAAATACTAGTGTTAAGTTAAACGTATTATAGTTCTACAATAGTCGCGAATGCACGAATGTTTATTCGTGGCATATTATACGGCATTTTAAATTTAACATAACACCAGCAATATTTCATTTAACAATAAAAACAGGTTCCCGGTAGTAACACCGGGAATTTGTTTTTTATGTTCCTGCCCCTAACCCATAATTAATATATAGGGTTTATTTTTGAGCAAATTTGACGTATGAAGAGCCGATTGGTTATCACCACTATTTTCCTGTTTACTTTTTTCCTGTCCTCCCGGCAATGCATGGGATGGGGGCTTACTGGGCACAGGGTGGTAGCGGAAATCGCGGAAAGGCATCTTAATAAAAAAGCCAGAAAAGCGATCCGGGAGCTGATGGGTGCGGAACCTTTGGCCTTTTGGGCCAATTGGGCAGACTTCATAAAATCGGATAGCAGTTGGCGGCATGCAGGTAAATGGCATTATGTAAATATTGAGGGAGATCTTTCCAGGGAAGAGTTTTTTACAAAGCTCAGTTCTGTAAAAGTGGAAAACCTGTATTCTCAAATCAGGGTTTTGCAATCCTCTCTGAAGGATAAAAATTTAGCTGCCGATCAAAAAGTTATAAGTCTTCGCTTCCTCATTCACCTCGTGGGAGATCTCGGTCAGCCCCTGCATGTGGGCAGGGAAGCCGACCAGGGAGGTAATAAAATAAATGTCAGTTGGTTCGGTGTCTCTACCAACCTCCACCGGGTATGGGATGAGCACCTGGTAGATTTTCAGCAATGGAGTTATACTGAATATGCAAGCGTTTTAAATATAGCTTCTAAGGAACAGGTACGTCTGTGGCAGAATACTCCTTTGGAAGAATGTTTCTATGAATCCTACACGCTTGCCAACAAGATTTACGCGTTTACACCGGAAAAATCCAGGCTTTGGTATGACTACAACTATCTCTTTGTGCAGGATATGAATAATCAGTTATTGAAAAGCGGCGTGAGGCTGGCTAAAATATTAAACGATATTTTCGGCTGATCATTTCTTCAGAGATGACAGCCCCGTTTCGATAGTGGTTTTAAGCTCTATTGTTTTATAGGAGTGCTGCAGGGAGTTGGTTTCAATCATTTTTATCAGTACGCTGGCAGCAGACTGACCGATATCAAATGTAGGCTGCCGGACAGCCGTCAACGGCGGATTCATAAAGCGGCTGACCGGGTTATCAAAAAAACCCGCCAATGCGATGTCTTCCGGTATACGCAGCTTCATTTCTTTCAATACCTCAAAACAGCTCAGGGCAATTCTTTCCCCGGATACCAGGATGGAATCCGGTTTCGGTTTGGTCTTCAACAATTTCAATACAGCCTGTTTCATGTTCTCGTAGTCAAAATTGCAGTGAACAACCCACTTTTTTTGATACGGGATATGGTGTTTTTTTAACGCCTGCATATATCCCCGCATCCTGTTGCGGGTAACAGACAAATGAGGCGCCATAGTAATATGCGCTATTCGCTTATACCCCTGTTTTATCAGGTGACTGGCTGCCTGGTAGGCGCCATCGACATCATCTGTTACTACCCGGGGAGTATCCACTTCTTCACAGATGCGATCGAACATCACTACGGGTATACCACCATTGATCACCTCTTTTAAGTGATCCCCTTTTTTCGTTTCATTAGATACGGAAATCAATAAACCGTCTACCCTCCGGGCTGTTAAAAGGTGTATATTGATCAATTCCCTTTCATAACTCTCATGACTCTGAAAAATCATCACATGATACCCCTTGCTGTTGGCGATATCTTCAATGCCCGCTATCACGGCGGAACAAAAATAATTGGCAATTTCAGGAACGATCACGCCAATCACCTTCGACTTCTTCTCCTTGAGTGAAAGCGCGATGGGGTTGGGGGAATAATTAAGCTCTTTGGCAAGGTCCAGCACCAGCTTACGGGTATCCGAATTGATTTCGGAACTCCCTCTCAAAGCCCTCGAAACGGTGGACACCGAAATACCAAGCCTGCGTGCAATATCTTTTATAGTTGGCTGCATACTTTCCCCTTCAAAATTAAAATCTCACTAAACTACAAAATATTAACACACCGTTACCTGCCATTATACTGCCGAAGGGCTATTTACTTTTTTTATATCCTCCAGCTCTTTGATAAATGTTCTGCCCCAATGATCAATATCATAATAGGTCACGATATCAAACAGCCTCTTCATCCTGAGTTTTCTTTCTTCAACCGGCAACGACAAAGCGGTTTTCAGGCTTTCCGCCAGATCTCTCGCATCATAAGGATTCGTTCTTACCGCATAAGGCAGCTCTACGGAGGCGCCCGCAAATTCCGATATCACCAGCACGCCATCTGCTTCTTCAGTCAGCCCCTGTACTGCTACATATTCCTTGGCTACCAGGTTCAATCCGTCGCGGAGCGGTGTTATCCAGGTTACATCGGCAATTGCATAGTATGTCAATACATCTTCAAAAGGTACCGGGCGGAAGAAAAAGTGGATCGGTTGCCAATCGAGGCGACTATATTTCCCGTTGATCCTGCCGATAGCCTGTTCCATCTCCACCCGCACCTTATCATATATTTTCATTCCCGATGCGGGTGGGGTGCAGATATTGATTAACTCCACCTTACCGTGATACTCAGGATTTGTATCAAGAAAGGCTTCATAGGCCAGTATTTTTTCCAGCGGACCTTTTACATAGTCCAGTCTCTCTACCGACAAAATTATTTTTTTGTCCCCGGTTTGTTTTTTCATTTCCAGTAGCCGGACTTTCGCCTTGTCGCTGCCAAACAATTGCCTGATATTTTGCATGTTAATGCCCACCGGATGAGCCCCCAGCCTGATATTCCGGTCGCCGGTAGTAATTTCTCTTGTCCATTTATCCACTCCCAGGGCGCAGCTATAGGTCAGGAACCGCTCTGCACTTGATTGTTCAGACACAACAGTTACCGGCGTATGGCTCTTAACTACATCCACAAAGTTTTCCACGTAGCGCGGAATATGGAAGCCGATATAATCACACTGCAGCATGCTGCCTACAATCTCCCTGCGCCATGGTATGATATTAAAAATATCCGCCGGCGGAAAAGCGGTATGATGAAAGAAACCAATTTGTACGTCAGGTCGTAACTGCCGAAGCATGCCCGGCACCAGCCACAGGTTGTACTCATGTATCCACACAATAGCATTTGAATCCGCATCGCGTCCCGCTTTTTCCGCAAATAATTTGTTGATATGAACATATTGCTCCCAATGACTATGGTTGAACCTGACCTTGTCTGTAAACGAAAATATTACCGGCCAAAAAGCTTCTTTTGAAAAAAGTTTATAAAAAACATCTATTTCTTTCTTTGTCAGCTCAATACTGGAAGCCAGTAAATTGGGATACTTTTCTATATCAATATAACTGTCTGTCGATTTGCCCTTGTTTCGCTTTTCTTCCCACGCGATCCAGGAGCCGCTGCGTCCGTCACTGAAAAATCCCAGCAGGGAGGGGATGATGCCATTAGGACTTTTAGGAGATATCTTTTCTTCCCTGCCATTAACCTCTTTCATTTCATATGGCAGCCGGTGATACATCATCAATAATTGTGTATCACCAGGAACATCCGGTACTGTTTCTTCTATACCGGCGTCCGGGTATTTGCTGAATCTTTCAAAATAGTCCATACTCTCCAGGATACCGCCGGCGCCCTGTTTTTTTGCCTGCAGCACGTTGGGCATGTCTTCTGTGTAGCAGAGCAGTTCTTTTTCGGCGCCTGCCACCACTACACCCTTATAGCCGGTATCATACAAAGACTTATCATTCAATGTATCTCCTGCTACCAGAACACGCTCCGGATCAACCTCCAGTTCTTCAGTCAGCCGCATCAGTGTATTTCCTTTGTTCACATCCTTCGGTAGTATATCCAGGTATTTTCCGCCAGACAACAACACATCCAGGTTCATTTCCGCCGCTATCTTTTTTACGGAATCAATATCGGTATTCTCATCATAGTAAAATGAACACCTTCGCTCCTGTGCTACCTCCTGCAGTCGAAGTCCCCTGACCTTTCTCATTTTCCTCCGTATAACGAGGGCGCCCGGCCAACGTTGTTCTATTTCCGACTGGATGGGATGTACAGGCTCCAGCGTTCTGCCATTTAAAACAGTTGCTCCAACATCACATATGATATAGTCAGGATCCGGGATGACCGGGTTGTCCAGCAATGGTAATACGCTTTCCATTCCACGCCCCGTTACGAACACAAGTTGAATATTTTTTTGTTCCCTTATCAACCTGTATAACCTGAGACGATCAGCCTGTTTGCCTCCTAAAAATGTACCGTCAAGATCAGTTGCAAGTAACATATACAATACAATTTTTGGTTTTACAACCGGTTAGAAAATATAATTCACTTAAACTGTTGCTTAAAGAATTTCGTTAAGTGTAAATAGATTATTAATCGAAGATTAATTGCCGTTTATTTTGCCGGCGTTCAGAATACGCCTGCTGTAAGCGTTGTAAAGATACGACTTTAAAATAAGCTTGGCAAACGGTAAGGTGAAGGGGGGTATTTCAGATTTTCACATAGTTGTAACTCTGCAAGGAGATAATTCCGGACAGATACCTTCTCCGCGGCGAGAAACCAGCCTGTGGCAGGCAGGTCTGCCGGGCATTTGTAGTTCATCTCAACAACGTCATCTCGACGAGCCCGACGCAAGGAGGGTAAGGAGAGATCTGTCGAAAGTGTGTAGTATCTAATTTACGAACAACTCCTATGGTCGGTAGACCTCCCTCCCGACCTTCGGTTGGGATCGAGGTGATCAAGGGTGTGACGTCATTGGCGCCGAGCCAATATGAATACTATAATTAAATCACTTTCCCGCGAGAGAGAACTTTTCTCACCGAAGGTAAATCTGTTTGGCTTTTGTACCAATGCTCAACTGCTGTACTCCTGCCCGGCAGATTTCTCTCCCGCCGCAGTAACGTTTAAATCAATACAGCTTGAGGGCGGGATCGAAATGACGGTTGTGGTTTCGGCTTGCGATCTCGTTAGTGCTGCTTCTCCCGCAATTACATTCGTTCACGCTGATATGGGCGGGTTCGTAATGAATACAGCAAAAGTATTTGGGGATTACGACCAGCGCTGCATTTTATTACTACCAACTCAACGTCATCTTTGCAGTAGATTGTTCCTCCCGGTACTCCTTCATATCATATAAATGCGAAGATTTGAACTTTATTGCGGTATTTGGTTATCTTTTATTTTGCCGCAATGAGAATAGTTTTCACCGAAGGTAAATCCACCTGCTGAAGGGTGTTTTTTCCGGCGGTTATGCTGAGGTAATAAAGATAATGTCCTGGTGATGTAGACTCCTGAATATTTACTACCAGTAGTACATCACCTTAGACGTCGTCCTAACCCTGCCAGATAGATTTCGTCGCCAAGGAAGATATTTGCGGGAGGATGAAGCAATTTTCAGGGACTGAGTATCAGATTAAATCGGTATGAGTACTTCACAAATAAATGTTTTCTAAATTATTCGCCGCTTTTATAGAAAACGCTTAATGCAAACGTTGCCGATAACGAGTGCAATATTTCCGGGGCTGAAGGCCCCGTAATAGCAGTTGGCTGGCATACGCTATATCGTTAACTTTACTTTACTTTAACAGATCGCTTAATACTGATTGCTTAATACAAACATGAGAATCCGGATTGTTATTGCTGTGCTGCTTTGCGTACATTTTGCCCCGGCTCAGCCGATTGCGAGGTTTACGGTAGAGGAGAACAGGGATATACATACACCTTATTTTGTTAACCTGGATGAGCTTACAGACCTGCCTTCTTCGCAGTTGGAGCTCCGCAATATAAAGGGTAACAATAAGACCAGGGTTTCCTTCCAGACGGAAGAGAGTTACCACCGGTTTTTGTGGTGGCTGGGAGAGGCTGGTCATTCTCCTGAATATGAATTGGTAAAGGTTATTCCTGCTAACAACAATACTGCAGAACTGCAAATAACAACAGCAGAAAAAGGAATTACCATTAGCAGCGGGGGCAGGAAATTACTTCAATATAATTTCGGTACGCATTATCCTCCCGCAGGTGTAGATTCAGCTTTTAAGAGAAGCGGTTTTATTCACCCGGTATGGACGGCTTCCGGCAAAATACTTACCCGGATCAACCCTCCGGATCACTTTCATCATATGGGGTTGTGGAACCCCTGGACACATGTACTTTTTCAGGGTAAGGAAATTGATTTCTGGAACCTGAAGGACACAAAGGGTACGGTACGGTTCGCCCATTTTATCAGTACGGAAAAAGGCGATGTATATGCCGGGTTCAAGGCGTTGCAGGAGCATGTTGCTTTTAATACCCCGGTTGCCGGCGCGGAAACTACTGCCTTACAGGAGGTATGGGATGTGAGAGTATTCAGACTTTCGGATAAAATGTGGTTATGCGATTTCACTTCCGTACTGAACTGCGCTACTGACAGCACGGTAACTTTAAAAGAATATCGCTACGGGGGATTCGGCTTCCGCGCAACAGAGGAATGGACAAACAGGAATAGCCGTGTATTGACATCGGAGGGAAAGACGAGAAAGGACGCTGATGCTACGGAGGCACGCTGGTGTTTTGTGGAAGGAGATACTGAAGGGGAAAAAGCAGGTATACTTTTTTTAAGCGACCCTGCCAATTTTAATCATCCTGAACCCATGCGGGTATGGCCGGAAGAAGCCAACAACAAAAGAGGTGATGTTTTTTTCAGCTTCAGCCCTACACGAAACAGAGACTGGGAACTGACAGCGGGTAGAAACTACGTTTTAAAATACAGGATGCTTGTGTATGATGGAGAGATGAATTATTCGCTGGCTGAATCCGTGTGGAAACATTTTGCGCATCCGGCGCCTGTTAAAGTAAAAAAATTATAATGATTAAAAATAAAAATGTGAAAAGAACGGTTGCTATCATTTTATCCCTGTGCCTGGTAATGGCGGCTTTTGCTCAGAAAACAACACCTAAGGTCAACTGGAAAAAGGTGAACGTGCTGGTGTACACAAAAAACGGGAAAGGATATGTGCATAAGAATATTGATACGGCCAGCATGGTATTAAAACAATTGGGCGTCCGGCATGGTTTTTCCGTAACGGTTTCTGATAACCCGGCGGATTTCAATGAAAGTAACCTTAAAAGATTTACACTGGTTATTTTTAATAACACCAACAATAATGTATTTGACACGGATGAGCAAAAGGTAGCTTTTATGCGGTATATACAGGCTGGTGGCGGATTTGTAGGGCTGCATTCCGCCACAGGAACGGAGAGAAACTGGCCTTGGTTCAAGCGACTGATTGGCGGCACATTTGTGAGACATGCCAATCACCAGACATTTAAGGAGATCATTGTTGACCCCGGCCATCCGTCCACCTCATTTTTACCCCGTATCTGGGAAAGAAGTGATGAATGTTACTATGTGAAAGAGGTGAACCCGGACATCCATGTGCTGGTAGTGCACGACCTTAGCAGTGTGAATGATAAAGACAAACCGGAGTTCTATGGCGGGAGCTTTCCTTCTGTATGGTGCCATAAATTTGACGGGGGAGTACAATGGTACACCTCATTGGGACATGATTCTGTAACATATCTTACAGATGAGTTTCAAAAACACCTCCTGGGAGGTATCGGATGGGTAGCGTCACAAACCAGGGCATTGGATTATTCAAAGGCAAGAGCAACCAGCCCCGACGATCCGTTGCCATACTGAGGCTAATTTGAAAATTTGAAAATGTGGGAATTTGAAAATAAGAAGAAGATGTGGAAACGTGAGAATGTGGAAGTGTGAAGATGTCAGAGTGTGGAAATGTGGAGTCACTTGCTTGGATTTGTTCTATAGATAGTGTGGTAGGTATAAAGTTTGGAATTGTTCTGTTGTGCCGCTTCCTTTCCCCGGGAAAGGGAGAAGGAGGGATAGGCTGATGTGGTAGTTAATACAGTTTGGAATTATACTGCAGTACCGTCCCTCTCTGCTTAGGGGAGAGGGAAAGAGGGTGAGGCATCAATCATAAATCATTAATAAAAAACTTAATTACTATGGGCAATAAAGAAACCGGTCGGCGGAAATTCATTAAAAATTCGTTGAAGGGAACTGCGGGCGCAGCCCTTATGGGGATTCCCTCTATTGTTCCCGCCAAAGTGCTGGGCAAGTACTCTCCCAGCAACCGCATCAATGTGGGTGTTATTGGTGTAGGAAGAATTGCCCGGGATTGGGATATACCGGGAACCATCAAGCATGATGTTGCACGGGTGCTGGCGGTGAGCGACCTGGATAGTAAAAGAATGGAAGCAGGAAAAAAGCTGGTGGATGATTATTATATCAAAAAAGGTCAGACAGGATATAACAGCACCAAAACTTATCCGGATTACGAGGAGCTTCTGGCTGATAAGGATATTGATGCCATCATCTTGGCCACACCGGATCACTGGCATGTATTACCTGCTATACAGGCGGTAAGAGCCGGTAAGCATATTTATATGGAGAAACCGGCTTCATTATGTATCAGCGAGGGGAGGATTTTAAGTGATGAAGTGATGAAAAGCGGTAAAGTTCTGCAGGTTGGGAGTCAGCAAAGAAGTATGCCACAGTTTAAAAAAGCCTGCGAACTGGTTCGCAACGGCCGTATCGGGAAACTCCATACCATTTACGTAGGGTTACCTGTTGATAAGGCGGAAGAGAGCACGGTCGAAAAAGTAATGCCGGTTCCGGCCAACCTGAATTTTGAAAAATGGCTGGGGGCAACACCCTATGTTCCATATACTGAAAAACTGGTACACCCGCAGCATGATTACTCCCGTCCCGGCTGGCTCCGGTGCGAGCAGTTTGGCGCCGGCATGATCACCGGCTGGGGATCGCATCATTTCGATATTGCCAACTGGGGAATGGGAACAGAAAATACCGGGCCCATCGAAATCTCCGGTGCCGCCGATTGGCCGGACGCAAAAGCATTGTGGGATGTGCATGGAAACTTTAAAACGGAAACCGTATTTGCCAATGGCGTAAAAGTATTAGCCAGTAACGAATATCCTAACGGCGTAAAATTTGTTGGCTCAGAAGGCTGGATTTTTGTAACCCGCGGAAACTATTCGGTGACAGCCAGCGACCCTGTATCGAAAGGCAATAACAGTAAGGCGTTGGATGCGAGTGATCCCAAAATACTCTCTTCGGTTATCGGTCCCAATGAAATACATCTGATAGACAGCAAGGGACATCACCTGGACTGGCTGAACAGTATCATGATCGGGGAGAAAAACATAGCACCTATTGAAGCCGGGCACAGGGCCTGCAGCATCTGCCTGCTGAATCATACCGTGATGAAACTGAAAAGGAAATTGTACTGGGACCCTGTTGCGGAAAGATTTAAGAACGACGATGAGGCTAACAGCATGCTTGTAAGAGCACAACGCTGGCCCTATCAGATCGAGCCGGGATTCAATATCAGAACTACTGTCCAGTCCTGATAAAATTGTGACCAGGTACCGGTTTCAGCATAAAGGTAATAAAGCCACGCACCTGCCTGTGGTTGTTTGGCAGGCCAATGTGGAAAATAATATGCCGTTTGATTGTAAACATAATATTAAGTGCTATATTCTGGCTTTTTAAGCACTAATAAAAGCAATATGAACAAATCAGGATTTTTATTCTTTGCTGCGCTTATCATGGCAGGATGTCAGCAACCGGCGGAAAAGAAAGCAGCTTCTACAACCGATAGTACTATGGTGAGATTATTAACGCTCGACCCGGGACACTTTCACGCTGCACTGGTTCAAAAAATAAGCTACGCGGATATAGCCTCTACCGTGCATGTGTATGCGCCGGAAGGCAGTGGGCTGGATGCCTACCTGGCACTCATCAATCAATACAATTCCAGGGAACAGGATCCTACCCGGTGGAATGAGGTCGTATACAAAGGCGATGACTTTGCAGAAAAAATGCTGGAAGAAAAAAAGGGTAACGTGGTGGTACTCTCCGGCAACAACAGGCTGAAAACAGACTATATACAACGTTCGGTAGCAGCGGGATTGAATGTGCTGGCAGATAAGCCGATGGCGATTGACAAGACGAATTTTGATAAACTGGTAAAAGCTTTTGAAGAAGCCGCGTCAAAAAAAGTACTGCTATATGATATCATGACAGAGCGCTCAGAAATTACCAATATGCTGCAAAAAGAGCTGATGCATATACCGGAGCTGTTCGGCGAGTTAAAAAAGGGTTCAGAAAAAGACCCGGCCGTTTTCATTGAAAGTATTCACTATTTCTACAAACAGGTGTCAGGCAGGCCGCTGGTAAGACCCGATTGGTTCTTCGATCCCATACAGCAGGGCGATGCCATCGCGGACGTAGGCACCCACCTTGTAGATCTTATACAGTGGCAATGCTTTCCTGAAGTTGTTTTGGATCACTCTAAAGATATTGATGTGTATGGAGGAAAAATATGGCCTACCCCTTTAACACTGAGCCAGTTTACATCCATAACCGGTAAAACGCAATATGCTCCGTTCCTGTCGCCTTATATTGTAAACGACTCCGTTTTAAACACACATGCTAATGGTGAAATGAATTATAAGATAAAAGATGTACACGCCAGGATCATAGCCCGTTGGGATTACAGGGCGGAAGAGGGTGGCGACTCGCATTATGCCATTATGAAAGGAACGAAGGCCAGCCTCGAGATCAAACAAACAAAGGAAGAAAATTTTAAGCCGGTCTTGTATATACTGCCGGCAGACGGAAAGGGTAGTAAGGAGTTTGACGCAACAGTCAGTTCAGCGATACAGCAAATTGAAGCAAAATACCCGGGAGTTTCCGCTGAAAGATCCGGTAATAAATGGAAAGTAGTGATTCCGGCTACATACGATGTGGGACATGAAGCGCATTTTGGAGAAGTGATGGTGCGATACCTGCAGTTTATAAAAGATGGGAAGCTGCCCGATTGGGAAGTGCCGAATATGATCGCTAAATATTATACAACTACCAAAGCACTGGAGTTGGCGACGAAATAGTGTTTCAGGTTGCAGGGGATATCTCCTGCAACCTGGTACCTGAAACTTTATAACAATGAACAAATTCAGCTTATCGGGCAAGAGGGCGCTTATCACGGGTGGTACCAGGGGACTCGGACAGGCAATAGCTAAAGCGTTTATTGAAAACGGCGCGGAAGTAATTATTACCGGCAGAACACAGGAGGGGCTGGATGCATCCATAACACAGCTTGGTAACCAATGCCGGGGTGCTTTGCTCAATGTTGACGACCTGGAAAGCATTGAGCCGTTTGTGCACGAAACAGAAAAGAAATACGGCAGTATTGACATTCTTGTAAATAATGCAGGTATCAATCAGAAAAAGGAAATACCGGATGTGACCGATGAGGATTATGCCCGGATCATCCTTACAAACCAGCAGGCCGTGTTTGCTCTCACCAGGGAAATGACTAAAAGAATGCTGCCCAGAAAAACGGGTTGTATCATTATGATCAGCTCCATGGCCTCACAGTACGGCATTCCCAAGGTCATTGCCTATACGGCTTCAAAAGCGGCGGTAGAAGGCATGACCAAAGCAATGGCAGTAGAACTCTCCCCCTTTGGTATCCGGGTCAACTGTATAGCGCCGGGTTTCATAGAAACTGATATGTCTTCAAAAGCATTGAACTCCGATCCCGAAAGAAAACAAAAGGTATTATCCCGTACCCCTATGGCAAAACTTGGCAAACCGGAAGATATTGGAAACGCGGCTGTTTTCCTGTCTTCCGATGCAGCTTCCTTTATTACAGGCATAGTACTACCTGTAGACGGAGGAAACTCAATTGGGTTTTAACCCCCCATTTTTGGAGAGAAAGAAATAGATTATTAACCAAAATGCAGGCTGCGATGGCGCTCAGAACAATGTATCCGCGGTGACTGAAATCCCGGAAGAATAAGGATAAGTTGTAATGATAGTTTCTTTTAGAGAAGCGCCGGAGCTGTTCCGGCGCTTCTCCGTTAAATAGGGGAATATCATCCGGACCTGGCGGAAACTAACCGGGAAATTCACCTGTTTATTGACATGATTTGTCATGAATACTACCATATTCGTCACTTTATTTATTTTCACTGGAATTGTGATGGCAGATTTGCGAAAACTTTGAATCGAATAAGTAAAAAAAGATGGAAAAGGTGAACGAAAAAAAGCAAAAAAGGAAAAGGGACCCGCACGTGATAAAAGTGAGAAACTACATATTACTGACCACTGTAGCTACAATCGCTGCCCTTATCGCCCTGGCTCCTTATGCCCAATTGATAGACCGGGCGCACGATGCTCAAATAACAATAGCATTTACCCTGCTGTTTATTGTTTGTATTTTTATCGGCAGGTATCTTTCCGGTATATGGATATCCGGCCAAAGAAAGATCAATACCATGTTATACGTCGTGTTGGGAACGGCGGTGGTGGCTTCGCTTTTGGTGCTGTTTATTCATGCGCAGGTATTGTACAATACAGATGGAAGAGGGTTACCCCTGAATTTCTTTACATCGGGCGCTTCGTTAACCGTGCTGGGTACATGCCTGGGGCTGTTAATAAAGATCACCCGTTTTTCTATTAACAGCCAGTTAAAAGAAGCTAAGGCATCTGCTGCCCAGAGCCTTTCGGAGCTTCAGTTTCTACAATCTCAATTGAGCCCCCATTTCCTATTCAATACCCTTAACAACCTGTACGGCATCTCACTTTCCCAGCAGGAAAAAATTCCATCGCTGCTGTTGAAGTTGTCAGACCTGCTGCGCTATTCGGTGTACGATGCCAAAGAATTGTATGTGCCCCTGTCTGACGAGATCAATTATATAAAGAACTATATTGACTTTGAACGGTTGCGGATCGGCGACCGGCTGGAACTGGATACTACTATTGAAGAGGTATTGGGAAGTTCAGTAAAAATTCCACCGCTGCTTTTGATCGTGTTTATTGAAAATGCTTTCAAGCATGCCAAAAACACACTCACTGATAAAATCCAGGTCAGCATTGTATTAAAGACTTTTGGAAAAGATATTCTCTTTTCGGTGAGGAATAGCTTTGACGCCAATGCAGAACCGGATAAGATGGAAGGAAGGAAAGGATTGGGGCTGGAGAACGTGAGTAAGCGCCTGGAACTGTTATACCCCGGCAAATATGAATTGATCACAACTAAGGAAGACAATATTTATAGCGTTAAATTGCAGATCAAACAGGGATAAATGAGGGTACAATGCCTGATAGTGGATGATGAACCCATTGCAAGGGATATTGTGCAGTTGTATTGCTCGCACCTGCCGTTACTTTCGGTAACGGCTACTGCACCCAACGCTTTAGAAGCCCGGAAAATATTACAGGAAGAAGATATAGACCTGCTGTTCCTCGATATCAACATGCCGGCCCTGGATGGTATTGCTTTTTTAAAGACTTTAAAGAAACCACCTCAGGTGATTTTGACCACAGCTTATAAGGAATACGCTTTAGACGCGTTTGACCTGGCGGTCTGTGACTACCTGCTCAAGCCATTTTCACTTGACCGGTTTATAGTGGCGGTTGATAAGGCATTGGAGAAAATAGGCGCCGGTACTTATGAAAAAACGGGTATAAAAGACCATGCTTTTATTAAAGCGGATGGCAAAATATTCAATATCCGGTTCAGTGATTTGCTTTTTGCCGAGGCAAGTGGTAATTACACCAGGCTATATATCGGTAGCGGAATGATTATGCCGGCAATGACTTTTGCCGGCATAGAAGCTATCCTTCCGAAAGAGGAGTTTTTGCGGGTGCACCGTTCATTCATTGTTAATAAATCCAGGATATCTCATGTAGAAGGGAACCGGGTATTTATTCAACAAAAAGAGATCCCTATAGGCAGCAGCTATAAGAACGATTTTATGGCCGCATTAAGGTTAGGGTAGTTTTTCTTTTCATTATGTTTCCTGCATATTTGTTGTCAACAGAAAAAGGCGCCAGGGTGACCTCTTCCTGTTGAAATTTTAACCAAAAACTAAAACCCGATCCTGCTCATCCGGTTGATAGTACAGCTTTAAAGAACCACGGGTTTATTAAATATTTACACAGAAGAGCAGTCACTCACAATTTTCCTGCCGGACCTAAGCCGCAGACACTTGCGCTGCATTTGTTGTTGAGCCGGCATTTTAAGACTTTGATAGGTTGAAGTACCTACCAACAATAAGTCAATCTCAGAGGCCTGACTTTCAAAATAAATCACCGTTGGATTTTATACAAAATGCAGGCTGTTTTCCCGGATATTTGTTCTGAGCGCAGATCAGTATGTATAATTAACTGAAGATCGCTTCTCTAAAAAAGATGATAACAAAAACAAAGACTATGATAAAAAATAAGTTTTTGATGCTCCTGTTGTCATTGTTATGCCTGCAGTATGCGAAGGCACAACAGGTACAGATATCTAAAAGTGAACTTGTTGCTCTTACTCCTTTGTGGAAGGGTGATCGTTTTCCGGATGGCCGCCCCAAAGTACCGGACGATATTTTGCGGCGAATGAAATCAGTAAGTGTGGAAGAAGCCTGGGCCGTGATGAAGAATGCGGGGTATGCTTACCAGGTAGCATACGACTGGCAGGTGATCAACCCGGATAGTGTGTTGGTAGGCAGAGCCGTTACCGCCACCTTTATGCCTGGTCGCCCCGATGTATGGGGAGCTATCGACTCCCTTGGAAAAAAGGCCGGAAAGCGCGGACAGAATACCTGGGCGGTAGACCTGCTGGTAAAGGGCGACGTGTATGTGGCAGATCAGTTTGGCGCCAGCCTGAATGGCCCTACCATCGGTGATAATGTCGGCAACGCCATTTATGCCAAAACAGGTAATGGTATTGTATATGATGGCGCTTTACGGGATGTGGAAGGACTGAAAGAGATCGGCAACTTTACTTCTTTCTTTACGAGCTACCATCCCTCCTTTCATAATCCCCCCGGAGACCTGACGACGATGATCGTCGGCATTAATCATCCTACACGTATCAGAACAGTGACGGTAATGCCGGGCGATGTGGTGCTGGGCAAACTGGGCGTAGTCGTGTTTGTGCCGCCACATCTTGCCGAAAGGGTAGTGACCACTTCTGAAATTGTGCGGTTGCGGGACATGTTCGGGCATCAAAGGCTGAGAGAAGGAAAATATACGGCGGGACAAATTGATGCCAGGTGGTCCGAAGAAATAGAAAAAGATTTTTCGAAGTGGTTGAATGACCATATTAATGATCTGCCTGTTGGCAAAGAGCAAATCCAGGAATTTTTGAAGGATAGAACCTGGTAATGGATTTAAAGAGAGTGATACAATATTCAAACTTATAAAAGCATAAAACAATGCCCAGTTCAAGGAGAAATTTTTTGTCTAAAGCTGCTGTTGCGGCAGCTATGACGCCATTTGCATCTTTGTCCGGCTTCGGCAAGCCTTACGAGGAAGCCATTGATAATTTTGAAAAACGTTCCGCGCCGTCGGATCTGAAAATTACGGATATCAAATGCGGTTATATAAGAGGAAGTTTGTTTGTGAAAATATTTACCAACCAGGGAATATGGGGGTGCGGAGAAGGAGTGGATGCCATCCCGGGAACATATCACCTGGTGAAAAATTTTGGTCGCCGGATCAATGGACAAAACCCACTGAATGTACACAGGCTGTTTGAAAATATCCGGCGTTCAGGCTTTTTCCAGGGGGCGCAATCGGGTATGTATGTGGCGGTGCTTTCGGCTGTTGAAACCGCATTATGGGATATTGCCGGCAAAGCGCTGAATGTGCCTGTGTACCAGTTACTGGGGGGCAAGTTCAGGGATAAGATAAGAGTATATTGCGATACCGCCCTGTATCAGCGCAACCTGCCACAACCCAAAGACTTTGCGGATGCCGCTTTGAATGCAAAGAAAATGGGCTTTAACGCAATAAAATTTGATCTTGATCAGGCTAATGACCCGAAGAAGTATGACTTCTACAACTGGACGGCCAGCCCCGGTGAGTTGCAACGGATGTATGACCAGGTGGCTGCCGCCCGGCAGGCAGTGGGACCGGAAACGGATATCCTGGTGGATATGCATGGAAGATACGATGCGGTTACTGCGCAGGCGGTGGCTAAACGACTGGAGCCAATGAACCTGCTTTGGCTGGAAGAGCCTATTCCCGCGGAAAATGTGGAGGCATATAAATTGATAACGGAATCGACCAGCACGCCTATTGCGGTAGGCGAGAACCACTATCTCGCTCACGGTTTCAGGAGGCTGCTGGAGATCGGCGGTGCGGATATTATAATGCCGGATCTGCAAAAAGCCGGTGGGCTGGGAGAGGGGCAGCGTATCGCCAACCTGGCCAACCTGTATTATACGCCGTTTGCACCGCACATGGTTGCTTCATTTTTAGGCGCCATGGCAGCATGCCATGTTTGCGCGTCAGTACCTAACTTCCTGATCCTTGAGTGGCAATCCTATTTTCATACCGATCCTATGTTCAAAGAAATTGTGAAGTATGATGGTGAATGGGTGAAAGACAGTTTTATTACCCTATCAGAGAAGCCGGGCATTGGGGTGGAGATCAATGAAGAAGCAATGAAAAAATATGCTGTTTCCGGTATACCGTTTTTTGAATAGTGGTTACTCTCGCAATCAGTCGGTCAGAAATTGCCTAAAGTGTTATTGAAGCCCTTTTCCGGAGAGGTTAGTGCAGGTCTCTTGTTACGTCTGCGCCTGACCCTCCCCGTAAGTTATCAAAGTCGGCGCCAAGATGCGCCTGCTGTACATGGTCGATGTATATCTTTACGTATCCCCTGCTGGCAACAGGCTCCGGCGGAGTCCATTCCGCTTTTCTTTTCTGCAGTTCCTCTTCGCTGATATCCAGGTGTAATTTTCTTTTTTCCACATCCAGCTCTATTATGTCGCCGTTCTTCACTAAAGCCAATGTGCCCCCCACAGCCGACTCGGGCGAAACATGCAGGATAACAGTCCCCGCAGCGGTGCCACTCATCCGCCCGTCGGAGATCCGTATCATATCCTTTACACCTTTCCGGAGCAGTTTTTCGGGAAGGTCCACGTTGCCTACTTCCGGCATGCCGGGGTACCCCACGGGTCCTACATTTTTCAGAACGATCACCGAATTTTCATCAATATGGAGGTCGGGTTCGTCTATCCGTGCATGATAGTCTTCCATGGTTTCAAATACTACCGCCGGACCCCGGTGTTTCATCAGCTCTTTGCTGGCAGCAGATGGTTTGATGATGGAACCTTCTTCGCAGAGGTTTCCCCGCAACACGGCAATACCTGCGTTTTCCTGCAGGGGCTTGTCGATGGAAGCTATCACATCAGTATTATAGCAGGCAGCTTTGGTATTATTCTCTCCTATCATTTTCCCGTTAACGGTAATAACCTCGTTGTAAAGATACTGGTGTAGCTCTTTTATAATAACCGGTAGCCCGCCGGCATAAAAAAAATCTTCCATCAGGTATTTACCGGAAGGCTTCAGGTTTAAGAGTAAAGGTATTTTGCTGCCGATATGATCAAACTCGTCGAGTTTCAGGTTCACACCTATCCTGCCTGCTATTGCCAGCAGGTGAATGATAAAATTGGTAGACCCTCCCACGGCGGCGTTCACCATAATAGCGTTTTCAAAGGCTTCACGAACAAGTATTCTTGACAGCTTCAGATCTTCTTTCACCATTTCCACGATACGCCTGCCCGATAGTTGCGCCATTAATTTTTTCCTGGAGTCAACAGCAGGGATGGCTGCGGCTCCCGGTAATGTAAGCCCCAGGGCTTCTACCATACACGCCATAGACGAGGCGGTGCCCATCGTCATGCAATGACCCGCACTTCGTGCAACTCCTATTTCCGCCTCCAGTATATCTTCCGGAGTATAGTTCTCCACCAGCATTTTTTCTTTTACCATCCAGTTAAAAGATCCGGACCCGAGGCACTCTCCTTTAAAACGCCCGTTCAGCATAGGACCTCCCGGCACAACAATAGTAGGCAGGTCAACGCTGCATGCACCCATCAGTGTGGATGGAGTGGTTTTATCGCATCCCGTCAAAAGTACTATACCATCCAGCGGATTGGCCCGGATGGCTTCTTCCGTATCCATGCTTGCAAGATTTCGAAACAGCATGGTGCTGGGGCGCATAATGGTTTCGCCTAAAGATGAAACCGGAAACTCCAGTGGAAACCCGCCTGCTTCCAGTACTCCTTTTTTTACAACTTCCGCAAAATCCCGGAGATGCGCATTGCAGGGTGTTAGTTCACTCCAGGTATTGCAGATGCCAATTACAGGACGCCCCCGGAAATAGTCATCCGGGTAGCCCTGGTTTCGCAGCCAGGAGCGATGAACAAATCCCATTTTATCATCTTTGCCAAACCAATCGGTACTTCGTAGTTTTTTTTTCATATTTCTATGATATGGGTATGTTTACTGGAAGTTAAATGCATTGTTTTTCTATGGTATAAAAATCGGGTTGTTTATCCGGACCCTCCACTCGCCGGCTGATCTTTATGTTTGTAAATATGTAATAGCGTTTTGTAGTAGATTCCGGTATGCATAGAGAAAAGGGCAATTTTAGTTAAAATTATGTTTGGTACTATCGCTCCTGCATCACCCTGTTGTTTCGGGTAAATAAGAGAAAAAACCTTGTGTAGACACACAAGGCCTGATCATTAACTGCTTAATACTCACATAAGCTACTTTACGATTGTTCTCTTATAGTCAGCAAAAAGACAACCGGTTATTTCTTGCGGAAAAAAGCGACGGAAAGAAATAAAAAATATGGAGCATCCCATTTTGTTTTTTCTTCATATCGCAAATTCTCGTTACTTCATCATACTGCTGCAAACAATCAATGCCTTGTTTACATAGTACAAAGTATTTAAACCTTTAGCAATTAAACTTCCAAAAAAACACAGTGTAGGATTTTATACACATTGTTACGTATATTTAGGTAATATAGCATGCACAACGATCGGCTGATCTAACGATTTAACGATGCTTTCATGAACCAGTATTTCTTAACAAAGGAGTCGCAGGAACTCGTTCCATTCCCTCATATCCTTGAGTTTGCTTTTAAAAAATCAAATACCGTTCAATTTGATTCTTTAAAAAAGAATGTGTCGGAATTTTTGCGGTTTTACTATGTGGTGGATGGCCGGTTAAGCTGGGTCATTGATGGCAATCATTGTATTCTTTATCCGGGTGATCTCGCGGTCATTCTGCCGGGACAAATATTTGGCGGGGAAAGAGATTTGATGGAGCCTGGCACTGTTTTCTGGATAGAAATCCAACTCGGTCTCGAGCGCCAGGACGGGAGATTAAGCCTGGGAAAATGGTGCTTATTTACTGAAAACGAATGCCGCGCAATCAGCAGGGTCTTGTTTTCGAACAACAGCCCTGTAGTGTCCAAATTCAGGGAAGCAGGAAACATCCTGCAAACGATGCAGGCTGAGTTTCAATCGCAGGAAATAGGTTTTACTACCCGTATTAACCAGTTACTGCACGACCTGATAATACTTACCACAAGGCATTTGACGAGCCAGAACAGTTCCCGCCGGGACTTCCCCCAAAGTTTTATAAAACTGGAGCAAACACTCCGGGACAATCTTTCACACCAGTGGACAGTGGATGAGATGGCGGTGCTGATGGCATTGGGGGCTACCGCGTTTTCGGAACGGGTAAAAAACTTTACAGGGTTTTCACCCCTGAACTACCTGATCAATATCCGCATTTCCGAAGCGATCAAATTATTAAAACAATCCGACAGATCGGTAACGGATATCGCTCTCGAAGTGGGGTTTTATTCGTCTCAGCATTTTGCCACTACCTTTAAAAAATTAACGGGTTATACACCCAGCGAATTCAGAAAAAACAATAACGACAATTAATTCAAACTCATATGAACTGTATTATTACTGTAGAAATCGGAACCGGGGCAATCAGGGTGGCAGCATTCGATCTTCAGGGCAATATGCTTGGTACCTCAAAGGGCGCCTATCCCACTTTTCATATAAAACCGGATTTCAGTGAGCAGGACCCTGAGCAGATATTTATAACCATGCTCTATATTCTTAAAAATTTTCTTAATGAGAAGATCTATCCGAATGGCTACAAAGTACATCGCGTGTGCTTTAGTTCGGCTATGCACAGTGTTTTGCCTATTGATAGAAAAGGAGTGCCACTTGGAAAAGCTATGGTATGGTCGGATAACCGGGCCAAGAATGAAGCAGCGCAGTTAAGGAGTATCGAACTGGGGCACCTGCTGTATCAAACAACGGGAACGCCTATCCATGCGATGTCGCCTCTGAATAAAATTACATGGCTGAAAAACAATGAGCCGGACCGTTTCAACGACAGCAGTAAATTCCTTTCCATCAAGACCTATATTATCCACCAGCTTACCGGCGAATATGTGATTGACTTCAGTGTCGCCTCAGCTACCGGGCTAATGAATATCCATACGACAAAATGGGAGCCGGCCGCGCTGAAATATGCAGGTATCACGGAAAGCAGCCTTCCGGACCTGGTGCCTATTTTTTATTCTCCAAAACTCAAAAAAGAATACCAGGTATCATTGGGATTACCCGATGACGTTAAGATACTGGTCGGATCCAGCGACGGATGTATGGCAACATTAGGGGCCGGCGTGTATGATGACGGAAAGGCAACCGTGACACTGGAGGAGAGCGGCGCTGTGCGGGTGATAGGTAAACAGATATTGCAGGATAAGAATGAAAGACTCTTTAATTATCTCCTCACGGAAGGGATATACGTGTCCGGTGGCCCGACGAATAACGCAGGTTCGGTATTTGAATGGTTTGCTACACAGTTTGGCGATTTTAAAAAAGCGTTTGACCTGGAAGATTGTATGGATACCTTGATTTTTGATGCCGGCAAAGTCCGTCCGGGTGCAGAGGGGCTCATTTTTCTTCCCTATCTGCAGGGGGAAAGGGCGCCGATCTGGAATGCCAATGCGCGGGGAGTGTATTTCGGGCTCAATATCAAGCACGAACAAAAACATATGGTACGGGCAACCATTGAAGGGATTTTATATGCTATTTACAGCATTGGTAAAACGTTGCAGGAACACCTGGCAATTACAGATCTGACAGCTAATGGCACTTTTGCATCCTTTCCTTTATGGACACAAATGATGGCGGATGTATTTAACAAGCCGGTTCGCATCAAACAGGGACCGGGAGCGGACAGTGTGGCGGTGGGTTCCTTTCTTGTAAGCGCTACTGAAATAGGATTGTATAAGAGCCTGGATGAAGCGGCAGCAACGGTAGAATTACCCGACACTTATATGCCCGATACGGATGTTCACGCTGCGTACATGAAACATTTCAGGATATTTGAGAAGCTGGCCGTAAAACTTAAAGATGAATTTGACGACATCGCGGACCTGCAGCATGAAAACAGGTAAAAGCTTCCGGGTGATGCCAGCGAAAAATGCCACCAATGCACGAATGGAGCCAATAATGCGGTTTGTATATTTTTTATTCGTGTATTCGTGGCATATTACACGATATTTTAAATTTAACATAGCAGTAGCATATCAGGTTAATTTTTTTAACCCGAGACCCGGACCACCGGTTATCGACATCATACCCTCTTTTACCTGGAAGCCACCGGTAACGATATCTTCCGCGAGATCGAAGCTTCCATCCAGATCTAAGTATTTTGTATGGTTACAGGCAAAAGCGGTATGGAGTGCGGCTGTTATGCTTACAATACTTTCATCGTTGCAGCCCCAGAAAAGTTGGATACCGGCAGGTGCTGCCACCGAAGCGATACTAAATGCGCCTTTTATACCGCCACATTTCATCAGCTTGATATTGTAAATACCATATCTTCCCAGGCAGCCAAGCTGAAAAGCTGAATCAACATCTTTTAATGATTCATCAGCCGCCAGCAGGCGACGTTCCTCTGCGGGAAGACTGTCGAGCGCTTTATCTTCTTCGGGCAATAAAGGTTGTTCAATCAATTCTACTGTATGGCGACGGGTAAGCTGAAGAAAACGACGAAGCTGTTCCAGGGTATAACCGGTATTGGCGTCTACCCTTATCGTAAAATAGTTACGGAAATCTTCCTGCAGTTTGATAACCCTTTCCGCATCCTGTTCCGGGTCCTGTCCTGTTTTTAGCTTCAGTATCCTGAACCCGGCTTTTTGATATACCGCCGCTTCTTCCAGCGTTTGCCGGGTATCCATGATACCGATCGTGACAGAGGTAGGCAGTGCAGTATGCTGCCGTCCATAAAAATCTACTACCGGCAGGTTCAGGTAACTGCCAAATGCATCGTGCAGCGCTATATCCAAAGCAGCATGAGTGCCGGGCTTCCCGGGGAACTTTCTTCTGGTATAGTCTACCAGGTCATTAAAGTGGCGTATATCCTTTCCCGTTATCCAGGGAACAATTTCTTCTTCCAGGTTGCGGAGTGTTTCTGCAGGGGATTCATTTACCACCTCCGGCGACGGATTGGCCGCGCCTATACCGGTGATGCCGTTTGCCAGTTGCAATTCCAAAAAAACATTTTCTACATCATCTATCCGTTCCCGGGCAATCGTATAAGGCTTTTTGAGCCGCAGGTTTTTGAGATAAGCTTTTGCATGTACTATTTTCATATAGCAGCTTTGCTTTTAGCAACCAGTGCGAACAGGTTCGGAACCAGCTTTTCTACGCCCTGCTCCAGGGGTAGCGCTACGGGCAACCCCAACTCCTCTTCGTATTGCTGTTGGTAGTTTTCGGCCTCTTGCAGGCTACAATATTCCGTGTTAAGCGCCACACCAATCACTGTTGATCCGTATTTCTCCACCAGTTCTATTTCGGATAACAATGAGGGAATTTTCCCCAGGGATGGCTGGTGTTCATAATATACCCTTTTTGGGGAATGTATCAATATCACAGACTTTGCTCCCCCGGAGATAAGCATCTCCGAGCCGCAGGGGCCGCTTGGATTGCGTAGGGCTGCCTGTCCTTCTATAAAAAAAATATCAGCCCGGGTCTCTTTTTCACAGCTCAGTATGGCATGCTCCAGTTCCCCGGAGACAAAATCATTGGGAGTAGCATCCAGTACAAAACCATATTTGCCACCCTGCAACCATCCTGTTTGTCCTGTGTAGATCATTTCGGCATTGATGCCGGCAACCCGGCAGGCATGCATAAGGAATCTTGTAGTCGTGCGTTTTCCCAGGGCGCAGTCAGTACCCAATACAGCTACTACGGGCTTTCGGAATGCCAGTATTTCTCCTGTCCAGAAATGAAGGTCCCGCATTTTCGGTGGTTTTCTGACATCTGTAAGTGTTACACTGTAAGTTTTTGCCAGTGTTGTTATCTCTTCTCTTTCTGTAAGCAGGTCGTGCAAACCATTTACCACCGACAGTCCCAGCGTTATTGCTTCTTTTACATCTTCCAGCAGGCTACCGGGAAATATCCCTCCCGTGGTGGCCACACCCACCACGCAGCAATCCGGCTGCACGGCAGAGACTGCTTCGGCTATCGTTGCAAACACAGGTATATTGCGGAACCGGCCATCAAGAAGGACGCCAGCGTCCTTGCCGGCATTCACCACATCTACCACACCCATGATGCGGTAGCGGTTGCTTTCCCTGATCAGTCCATGCGCTGTTTTTGCGTCTTCGGTTGCCAGCAGTCCGTTGGTTAAAATGATCGCTCTTGTCATAGACTTCCTTTATCGCTTTCACTTCACGACATCACTGCATGATGTTTGTATCTTCAATGTGTGCGCCGTTGTAATCCTAATCCTGTTTTACCGAAAATTTATAAACGGTGGTTGTCCTGTAGGTTTCTCCCGGTTGCAGAACAGTGGAAGGAAACTTGGGCTGATTGGGCGAATCCGGGTAATGTTCTGTCTCCAGGCAGAACCCGGTGCGATGAGCATAGGATACACCTCCTTTTCCGGTAACCGTACCATCCAGGAAATTACCGGTGTAAAACTGTATGGCAGGCTCTGTTGTTGATACCGTCATTACCCTTCCTGAGCCTGGTTCAAACACCGATGCGACTTCTTTCAGGCTGTTACTGTTGTCTGCAAATACCCAGCAATGATCATATCCGCCGCCGAATTTGATCTGTTGATCATCGGCATTGATACCTTCGCTGATTTTTTTGAATTTTGTAAAGTCAAATACGGTTCCTGCCACGGGTTTCAACTCCCCTGTTGGGATCAGGGTTTCGTCAACCGGTAAAAAACGGTCCGCCTTTATTGCTACTTCATGATCGAGCACGGTTTTGTTCATGTCGCCTGAAAGATTGAAGTAAGCGTGATTGGTAAGGTTCACTACCGTAGGCTTATCAGTTGTAGCCGTATAGTCAATAGAGAGTGCGTTGTCTTTTTGCAGCGTATAGGTTACATCGGTAGTGAGTGTTCCGGGAAATCCTTCTTCTTCGTCAGCAGATACGTACCGGAGCTTCAATTGCGGTTCCTCTCCATCCACTGCGATAGCCTGCCAAAGTACTTTATCAAAACCTTTGATGCCGCCATGCAGCGAGTTAGGTCCGTTATTTTGCGCCAGCGTGTATGCCTGACCGTTGAGGGTAAATTTGCCGTTGGCAATACGATTACCGTACCGTCCTACCAAGGCGCCAAAATAGGGTACTCCTTTCAGGTAATCACTTAGTGAATCGCAGCCCAGGGTAATATCTTCGTATTTTCCGGTTTTATCGGGCGCTGTCCAGGAGGTAATAATTCCTCCATAGTTGGTTATCCGGATAGTCATCCCGTTGGCGTTTCGTAAAGTATACAGATCGGCTTCTGCTCCATCCGGCAGGGTGCCGTAGATAACTTTCCCGATATTTCCTTTATCCTTTTGTCCGGAAGCGTCACTTTTTTCGGAATTTCCTGAATTACAACCGTACAAAGCGGCAACTGCACTCATATACAAAAACATTTTTTTTAGTTTCATGCCAACTGATTGAATTATTTTTTACAAAACCGGCAGGCGGCATTCTGTCATTACAAACAGGGAGTTGTTCCTGAACTGCCCTGTTTTACCGGGAACTGTCGCTACCTGATTCATCAAACTTACTACTACATGAGCAACTGAGCAAATGAGTACATAACATTCTTTTCAAAGGGCAATAAGATATTGCCCCGGGTTCCATTGTTCCGCAAGCGGGCTGATTCCCGCGTACTTTTGTCTGCTGCTATGCCGTTATCCGCGGCGGAGCATATTTTTCCTGTGTGACCGGTGCTCTTATTTTATCGGGAAGGTACTTTCAATATTTCTTCAAACGCCGGTTTGGGTTCCAGGTTCCTGTTCCACAGCAGGGGGTAATTGGTTCTGTCGGGAATGGGGTAATCGTTTTTCCAACTCATGTCATCATGTACGCCCCAAAAGGTAACCCGGTCTATCTTATCCCTGTGTTTATAAAAAATGGAGAACAGTTCCCTGTATCTTTTTGTCTGAGCGTCTTCGATGCTATCCGGGAGTCCCTGGGGATAAGGATCAAGAAATGCTTTAAATTCCTCCAGTTGAAATTGTTTGTCCGTCATGCACTGCCCGATGATCTGTCCTTCTTTGGTGAGCGGCAGCACATCTACATCCAGTTCGGTTATCATCACTTTTAATCCTGTAGCCGCATAGGCTTCTATGGCTTCTTCAATATATTGATTTTGAGGATACCCCAAACCCCAGTGTCCCTGCATACCGATACCGTCAATGCGTATCCCTTCTTTTTGCAACATTTTTATCAACCGTATAATACCATCCCTTTTTGCCGGGCGCCATGTATTGAAATCATTATAATACAGTTCTGTATCAGGCGCATATTGCGCCGCAAATGTAAAGGCATATTTTACCAGGGTATCTCCGTTGCCGAATGCTTTCACCCAGGCTGTGTTTTCCCTGTAAAGTCCATCTTCGCCTATTACTTCGTTTACGACATCCCATGCATTCACTTTGCCGGCATATCTTCCGGCTACTGCCGCTATATGACTTCTTAATCTCTCAATTTGCTCTTCTTTTGAATTAGGTTGCCCTTTTGCATTCGTAAAGAACCAGGTCGGGCATTGATTGTGCCATACCAGGGTATGACCAATGATGAACATATTGTTCTTTTCCCCAAAAGCCACAAATTCATCCGCGGGGCCGAAATTGTAAACACCCGGTTCCGGGTTGATCAACGCCGCTTTCATTACATTTTCAACCGTGATCGAATTGAAGTGTTTTACTACGATGTCCTGCACGGTTTTTTCGTTACCGGAAGTAATACCGGGCGTGACGGCGGTTCCTGTCAGGAAGGCGTTTTTATAGGCATTTTTCAAAGTATTGCCTGCCGTTGTATCCTTTTCTTCTTTTCTGTCGCATGATTCCTGTGCAACCAGCAGGAGACCTGTAATAAAGTATAGAACGATTTTTTTCATGGAAGAGTTGGTTGAGGTAAAATGTATAAGACCCGATATAGATGCCGCGATCAAATAAATATAATGTTTTTAGAGCGGTTTTAAAATTTATTAAGGAAGAGAATGATACTCTTCCTTAATAAATTAATTATCTCTTCAAAGCCGGGGTTCAGATGTGCTTATACTAATAACCGGGATTTTGATAATCGGCTTTTTCCGCATCGGTCATTTCCATGCCGTCAATCTGTCCTATCGGGATGGGACGCAGGTAATGAAAGGGTTGAATAGTACGTGTTACTGTTTCTACATTGGCATTCTGCCCGTAACTGGAACCACCAATTTGATAAGTACCCGCGATCTCATTCCATTTTTGGGTACGAACCAAATCAAACCAGCGAAGACCCTCGCCAAAATATTCGCGTGACCGCTCTGCTAAGATATAGTTGATATCAATAGTGGCAGGGGTGGCTGCTGTCACTGCAGCGCTGTTATCCGCGATGTATGTCGCGTTGAGTTTATTGGAAAATCTCCATTTGCCTGCCCTTGCACGGAGTACATTCACCAGGTCTCTGGCCGACCTGCCGGCTTGTGTAGTGGCGCCTTTTACCGCCGTTTCGGCGGCTACTAAATAAAACTCGGAGAATTTGGCGATTTTGAATGGACGGGTAAGCGGGGCATTCGGTTCGCCCAGTCCGGCGCCATTGTCTGTACGGTATGTTCCTATTTTCCAGAGACCGGGATATACGATCCTGCTTATGGCACTGGGAGCAATTACAAAATCGGCTCTGCCGGGTAACTGGCCGGCGCCAACGCCATTAGCCAGTTTTCCGGGAAATCTTGCCCCGGAAGGATAAGTGATACCGGCTGCATCCGCATCATACTCCAAAAAACTTAATATCGCATCTCCCGGAGAAACCGGCAGATCATTAGCGTTGTAAAGCACAGTTGCAGATGCGCCTCCCTTAGGCCAGTTTCCTCTGTAAACAGTACTAAAAGTACCATCATAACGGGAATCCAGTGTTTTCTCGGAAAATGTGTTTGTGAAAACACCTATTGGAGGAGCCATACGAATATAAGGGCGTCCTAAAGCCTGTGCGGCTTCCCGCTGAACAGAACTTACCGAAGAACCGGTACCATCCGGATTGGTAGCGCTGGATAATACCGTGTAGTTGGAGGTTACAAACCAAACGGCTGTGTTTCTTCCGTCATTTCCCACTTCGCTTTGAAAGCCGGTTACAGGCGACCCGTTATAAAATTCGCTTTGCTGTGTATGGTCGGCATACAATAGCATTTCCTTATTGCGATCATTGCCGCCTACATGCACATCATAGAAAGTTTCTTCCAGTCCGAAAGGACCGGGTTCATCAATAGCGCCTGTCGCTACATTATAGGCCTGCTGAAAGTACCATGCCGCATCATGCCCGTCGGGGTCTGTTCTGTTAGTGGTGGGATAAGTAGGAATATTGTTGGGATTTTCCAGCCACCAGGCATAGGTTAAATATGCCTTAGCCAGGTAAAGACGGGCTACTGTTTTAGTAGCGGCGCCGGTTACCCTTGGCGTAAGAGGCAAATCATTTATCGCCTGCAGCAGATCCGGAAATATGGCTTTGGTGTACACTTCGGGAACAGTGTTGCGCACAGATGTTCTTGAAGCGGATGTATTGAACTTCAATTCTCCTGCGCCCAGGTCTAAGGGTACGCCGCCAAAAGTTTGAACCAACATAAAATAATCAAATGCACGGAAAAATCTGGCTTCGGCTATCAGCGCTGTTGAAATCCCTACTTGTTCCGCGTTTTCAATGATACCGCTGGCTGTATTGATATTGGAAAAAGCTACTCCCCATAATACATCAGAGCGGCTGCTTTCAGGGTTTAAATTTGAAACACTGCTGTAGTCCATATTTCTATGATTGCCGTCGCCACTCTGCGCATAAGTATATTCGTCGGTGCCTGTTTCCAGTGAATTGTAATAATAGGGTTGTCCGTATATAAAACGTAAATGAGCATATTGGGAAGTGATGCCGCCCAGAACCCCTCTTTCGGTTCTGAAAAATCCGGGTTCATAAGAACTACGGGGCTGCTCCTCCAGAATTTTATTACATCCTGAAACTAACAGCGTAACGAACGCTGCTACAATTAAAGATTTTACTTGTATATGTTTCATATTCGTAAGTTTAAAAAGTCAAATTAATACCAATAATATAATTCCGGGTTGCAGGGGTGTTAAAGCCCACGGTCAGAATACGTCTCAGGTTTTCGCTGGCATTTGATGCCGCATTCTCATTTCCAAAAGAATTGGTTTCAGGATCTAAACCCGATTCCTTGTGAAATGGTGAAAACATGACAAAAGGATTTTGCGCAGTTACGTATCCCCGCAAGTTTACACCGGATTTTTTGAGCAGGCTCCGGCTGAAATCATATCCCAGCGTAATGGTGCGTATTTTCAGGAAGGACGCGTCAAAATAACCGAGGGTGCTTCCATATTTAGGGTTATCATTACTGATAGGACCGGCAGGGTTGGGATACTTGGCTTCAGTATTAGTGGGTGTCCAGTAATCTACTTTTATATTATTTCTACGGCCTGTAAGCAAATTAAGATAACCGCGAGAACCATGAATGTTACTGGGGAGAATGCCACCATGCCTGAAAAAGCCTACAATGCCCAGGTCAAACCCTTTATACGATACGCGGGTATTAAAACCTCCCTGCCAATCAGGGTCTACGTTCATCACCTGCCTGTCGTCAGGTCCAATGGCTCTGACCGGGGTGCCATCCGCATTATAATCGCCTGTATACAGCACTTTAATCATGCCATCTGCCCCGCCTGGTTCAAGAATGTCACGATGGCTGTCATGACTTTGCCATAAACCGATTTTCTGGTAGTCGAAAATGGCATTGATATTATGCCCTACAAACCACCAGTTCCCCTCATCCCGGGTTTGCCCGGAAGCAAGCGATGTTAATTTATTACGGTTGGCATAGAAGTTAACGCCTGCATCCCATGACCACCCATTTTTGTTGTCAATGATCCTTCCGTTCAGGCTGAACTCAAACCCTTTGTTCTGGGTGGTACCGATGTTGGAGGTAATGCTGCCTACTCCTGATGTTTGAGGCAGGTTAAGGCCCAAAAGAATATCTTCGGTATTCGTTACATAATACTCAACGGTACCGGACAGGCGGTTGTTAAGAATCGAGAAGTCAAGACCAAAGTTCCATGTTTTGGAATACTCCCATCCCAGGTCGGGATTGGGAAGCCCGGTAACATAATACCCCACGGAATATCCGGTAGATCCGAAGTTATAAGGCCTTGTACTCAGGTTTCCCAGTGTGGCATAAGGAGCTATGGCCTGGTTAGAAGTTTGCCCGAATCCGGCACGCAGTTTTAACTCGTTGATAACCGGAACACTCTCCATGAAGGACTCATTGGCAATGTTCCAGCCCACAGATACGGCCGGATAAGTATGCCATTTATGTCCAGGCGCCAGTCTTGAAGAACCATCAGAGCGTAAAGTGGCGGAAAACATATAACGGTTATCATAGGAGTATATTACACGTCCCATCCAGGACAGGAGGCCCCACAACTGGTAGTCCTGGTTGGCAGGGTTGATGATTAACTGCCCGGCAGCATGTCCCAGGTTGTAAAACTGGAAAGCGTCTGCAGGTATATCCTGGGCCGACATATTGGCTCTGTTGTACTTGTTTTGTTCTGCAGAATACAAACCCACTATATTCACGGAATGCTTTCCTGCAAAAGTTTTATCGTAGCTGAGTATGTTTTCAAGCGTCCAGTGATAGGTGTGCCTGTTATCAACGGAAGCGGATGATATGGAATTGGGATTGGCGCCATTATTTACGCCCGGTCCGGTATATGCTCCGTTATTGGTTTGGATGTAATCCAGACCGAGGTTTACCCTATACTTCAGTCCATTTAGAAACGGCGCTTTTATTTCGGTATAAACAGCATTATAAGAAGCAAAACCACGGGTCTCGTTCACCCATTGGCTATTATCCCTGAGACCTTCCACTATATCCCTGGTAAGTATGAACTGGTTATCTATATTATCTGCCATTTGTATAGACCTCTTCAAAGTACCATCGGGGTTATACGGGCTGGCAATGGGCGACATGCTTAAGGTGTTGTATAAACCCACCTGGTTCCCGTGGCTTTCATTATAGTTGCTATAGGAAGTAAATCCTACACGGAAATATTTTCCGACCGGCTGATCCAGCGATCCCCGGATGGAATAGCGTTTGTATAGTTGTGTGGGGATTACACCCTGGTTGTGGTGATAGCCCAGCCCGAAATTGTAGCTGCCCTGGTGATCGGTACCCCCGGAGAGGCTTATGTTATGGTCCGTTACAAGCCCGTCTCTGAATAACAGGTCCTGCCAGTCTGTATTTATTTCATCCGATTCATCTGTTCCGTTACTATATTGACCTCTTTCCGCCCGCAGCGCAACGAATTCCGGGCCATTCATCATAGGGTATTTGGCAAAAACCTTCTGGCTGCCAACGTATGAGTTGTAGGATATAGCCGGTTTCCGGTCCTTCAGTCCCTTGTTGGTGGTAACGAGAATAACGCCGTTAGCGCCGCGTGATCCGTAAATGGCGGTGGCAGAGGCGTCTTTCAGGATATCAATACTTTTGATGTCATTGGGATTGATATCGGCTATCGAGCCGGCAAAAGGTATTCCGTCCAGGACTACGAGGGGGTCGTTGCTGGCTGTTAGCGACCTGGCGCCACGGATGCGGACCTGCATGGTAGCCCCGGGACGGGTGGAGTTTTGTGTCATCTCTACACCGGGTAAACGCCCTTGCAAGCCCTGCGCAATATTGGGCGCCGGCACCTCACGCATCATATTTCCACTTATAGAAGCAACAGAGCCTGTAATTGCTTCTTTTCTTTGCGTGCCATAGCCTACCACCACAATCTCTTCCTGAATGGTACTTACATTAACGAGGGTAACATTAATGGTTTGCCTGTTGTTGATGTCAATCTCCTGTGTTTCGAAATTAACAGCAGAGATAACCAATGTTCCGTTAGACGGCGCGGTTATTTCGAAACGCCCTTCGTTGTCGGCCGCTGCTCCACCGGGCCTTCCTTTTACGGCAATCGTCGCATTGGCTACCGGCGAACCGTCATCTCCCGTAATCAGCCCTTTTACCGTAATATTAGTTTGAGCATAACTGCATATGGGGCTGAGGCATATTGCAAGTATTAAATAGAGCAATTCCTTTTTCAGCAGCAGTTTGGTAACTCCCCTGGATTGTCGGGAAACTGAAATTTGCATAATAACTGGGTTTTATGATTTAAAAATTTAGTCCAAAACGAATATTAATCTACAGGTTCAGGCAAGCAGGTCTTTTACCTGAGCCGATGTGTTTGATTCAATTGCAGCCAAAAGCCAACCGGAACATTTTGAGCCGCTATCCTGCCGGAATGCGATCAAAAAATAATGATCCGTAGCTTTTCAGCCGGAAATACAAAAAATATGGGAAAAAGAAGAATGCTGATTGGGCGCGGTACAATATACCAGTCCTCTTTCCTCATATGGCACATGAAGAGTATGAGCTGGTTAATGATCGTTAGAAATACCTTAATATTACTTTGAGTATCCAAATGTAATAAGTTTTTTTAAATTTGCAACCGATTACATAATTTTTTTTAAATTTTTAAATCCGGTTAGTTGATGAAGGTAAAGGAGGTTACTATTTACGATATAGCCGACCGGCTTAATATATCAAGCGCCACTGTAAGCCGGGCGCTTAAAGACGACCCGGTCGTAAGCAAGAAAACAAAGAAAAAAATATTTGAGCTGGCAGAGAAAATGGGATACCGTCCTAATCGTTTTGCGAGGGACCTGAGGAAAGGAAAAACAAATACGATCGGTTTTATGGTACCCAAACTCAACAGCAACTTTATTAATTCAGTTTTGAGTGGTGTAGAGAGTGTCACTACCGAAGCCGGGTATGACCTGATCATTGCTCATTCTTCCGAGAGTTATGCCAAGGAAGTAGCCAATGCCAGCAGTCTTTTTTATAAGCGGGTAGACGGGTTGATTGCTTCTCTTTCCTTTGATACCAAAGATACCGCCCATTTTCGTCCGTTTATTGACAAGGGAGTGCCGGTTGTCTTTTTCGACCGGGTGATAGTGACGGGGGATAGTCCTACGGTTATTATTGATAACTATAAAAGCGGCTACGACGCAACGCAGCACCTGGTAGAGCAGGGATGCAGAAGGATTGCCCATGTAACTTCCAGCCTTACCAGGAATGTGTACTCTGAGCGTTACCGAGGATATCGGAATGCCCTGAAGGATAACAAGATCGGCTTTAACGAGCGTTTATTAATTATAAATGATCTGAGTGAAGAAGCGGCAATAGGGGCGGCGCAACAGGTCGCGAAAATGAAACCGATGCCTGATGGAGCTTTTATAACAAATGATTTTGTCGCGGCCATTTTTATGAAAACGCTTAAAGAGCTTGGCGTTGCCATACCGAAGGATCTGGCAGTGGTGGGGTTTAATAATGATATCATAGGCAGGCTGGTAGACCCTGAACTGACGACTATAAATTACCCGGGAAGAGAAATAGGAGAAGTGGCTGCAAAAACCCTGATAGATCATCTTTCAGGAGGGAGCAATGTAAAGAAGATACAGTCGATTGTTCTCAACTCAAGTCTTGTTATAAGAAAATCCTCTGTGAAGAAATAACAGACCAGGAATATTTTGTTCTTATCCGGAATGCCGACGACGTCCTGTGGTTGGATAATAAACCGGTACTACCCTCGGGAGATTTCAGGTATAACAGGAAAAATAAATTGCAACCGATTGTATAAAAAATTAAATTTGACCAAATTTACCATCGGCAATGAAAGTCAGGGAGATTACCATTTATGATCTCGCAAATGAATTAAAGCTTTCTACGGCAACTATCAGCCGTGCTTTAAAGGATGATCCCCTGGTAAGCAAAAAAACACGGAAAAGGATTTTTGAGCTGGCAGAAAAGATGGGGTACAGATCCAACCATTTTGCAAGAAATCTCCGGAGTCAGAAGACGAATACCATTGGCTTTATGGTGCATGAGTTGCAGAGTAGTTTTATCAACTCTGTTTTGGCGGGTGTAGAGAAAATAGCCACTGCAGCAGGTTATGACCTGATCATTGCGCACTCTTCCGAGAGTTATGATAAAGAGGTTGCGAATGCCAATAATCTTTTTCATAAAAGGGTAGACGGGTTGATCGCATCCCTCTCCTTCGACACCCGTAAAATGGATCATTTCCGCCCCTTTACGGAAAAAAGCGTTCCGGTGATATTTTTCGATCGCGTGGAAAGAAACAGTGATTACTCGGCCGTAATAATAGATAACCACAAAAGCGGGTATCAGGCTGCCCGGCACCTGATTGAACAGGGCTGCAGGCGGATTGCGCATGTTACGTCCAGCCTGGTGCGTAATGTGTACGCTGAACGTTTCAGCGGGTACAGGAGTGCCCTGGAAGACTATGGAATAACGTACGATGAAAGCCTGCTGATCGTAAATGATTTAAGTGAAAAAGCCGGGATTGTGTCTGCGGAACAGATACTGGCTATGCAACCAAGACCGGACGGTATTTTTATTACCAACGATTTTGTGGCGGCGGCATGTATGCTTACCCTGAAAACACATAATATCCGCATACCGGAGGATATTGCCGTCGTAGGCTTCAACAACGACGCGATCGGACATTTGATTGAACCGGCGCTGACCACTATTAATTATCCCGGTGAAGAAATGGGGGAAGTGGCAGCCAGGACATTGATAGATCATCTGAATGGAAGCAGTAACATCTCTAATATCAGTACCATTATTATCAACTCCGGACTGATTGTGAGAAGGTCGTCGCTAAAGAAAGGAGTGGGACGGTAATTGAGGCAGATAAAAATTGCATGTCATGAAAAAAAACATTGTAACGGTCATTGTTTTGTTGTTATGTATCAGCGTACTGGCTGAAGACGGGTACAGGCTATGGCTGAGATACGATAAGATCAGTGATCCTGCTGTATTAAAAAGTTACAGGAACCATATTGGGAGTATTGTTTTGCCAGGATCATCCGCAACATTGTCGATTGCCCGCAACGAACTGCAGGATAACCTGCGAACATTACTGGACAGGAATATACCGGTTGTTGAAAAAATAAAAGGAAAGAGTATTGTAGCGGGCACGCCGGCTTCATCATTATTTGTCCGGCAGTTTTTAGAAGAACGGAATTTAGCATTGGGAGAAGAAGGGTATGCTATTTATACCACTACAGCAGGCGGAAAGAATATCATTGTGATTGCCGCCCAAAACGATATCGGGGTATTATACGGAGTATATTCCTTCCTGAAACTACTGCAGACACAGCAGCCGGTTCAGGCGCTGAATATAAAAACTGTTCCCTCGGTACAACGCCGGATGCTGAACCATTGGGACAACCTGAACCGTACGGTTGAACGGGGATATGCCGGCGCTTCTATCTGGAACTGGCATACGCTCCCGGATTATATTGATAAAAGGTATATCGACTATGCCCGGGCAAATGCCTCCATAGGCATCAACGGAACGGTACTTACTAACGTAAATGCCAATGCGCAGTCGCTCACAAAGGAATATTTGATCAAGGCAAAGGCATTAGCCGATGTTTTTCGCCCTTATGGTATCAGGGTTTATCTCACGGCCAGGTTCAGCGCGCCTGTGGAAATAGGCGGTCTTACCACGGCGGACCCATTGGAGCCTGAGGTACAAAACTGGTGGAAGGAAAAATGTAAGGAAATATATTCTTACATACCGGACTTTGGCGGCTTCCTGGTAAAAGCGAATTCAGAAGGGCAGCCGGGGCCGCAAACCTATGGAAGGTCTCATGTGGAGGGAGCCAATATGTTTGCTGAAGCGCTGGAGCCGTATGCCGGTATTGTGATCTGGCGGGCATTTGTATATGATGTGCGTGTGCAGAAAAAGGATGAACATTTTGAAGAAGGGAAAAAAGAGGCTGCCGGCGAAAGCATTGCCGCGGCAGACCGGTTTAAACAGGCTTATGCCGAGTTCAAACCATTTGACGGACAGTTCAGGAGCAATGTGTTGATACAGGTGAAGAACGGACCTATAGATTTTCAACCACGTGAACCATTCTCTCCTTTGTTTGGCGCAACCCCTCAAACGCCATTGACGATGGAGTTTCAAATGACGCTGGAGTATCTTGGACAGGCGACACACCTGGTATATGAAGCGCCCCTGTTCAAAGAAGTGCTGGACGCGGATACCTGGGCAAAGGGAGAAGGCTCTACCGTTGCCCGGGTAATTGACGGATCTTTGTTTCAGCACAAAATCTCCGGTACGGCCGGTGTTGCCAATATCGGTAACGAGAGAAACTGGACTGGTCATCCGTTCGGACAGGCAAATTGGTATGCATTTGGACGGTTGGCCTGGAACGATCAGTTGACCTCTGAAGAAATAGCGGAGGAATGGATACGGCAAACTTTCAGCAACCAGCCGGATTTTGTGGATGCCGTAAAAAAAATAATGATGGCTTCCCGGGAAGCCGTGGTGAACTATATGACCCCGTTGGGGCTGCATCATATTATGGGAACCGGTCATCATTACGGACCCGCCCCATGGGTGGATAATGGCGGCAGAGCCGACTGGAACCCGGTATACTACCACCGTGCAGATGAAAAAGGGATCGGGTTCGACAGGACCGCTGCGGGAAGCAACGCCATTGCACAATACTATCCGCAGGTGCAGGCAAGATGGAAGGATGTCAATACCTGCGAAGAAGACTACCTGTTGTGGTTTCACCATGTATCCTGGTTGCATCCAATGAAAAGCGGCAGAACATTGTGGGACGAACTTTGTTTTCGCTACCAACAGGGCGTGGATACCGTACGCTGGATGCAGGATACCTGGAATGCCCTGCAACCTTACCTGGACAGGCAACAATTTGAGCAGGTGAAAATGTTGCTGGACATCCAGGAAAAAGAAGCCATGTGGTGGCGGAATGCCTGCCTGTTGTATTTCCAGACTTTTTCCAAACGCCCGATACCGGATGGCGTGGAAAAGCCTGATCATGACCTTGAATATTACAAAAACCTGAGGTTCCCGTATGCCCCGGGAATCGGCGGGCGTTTATAGCAGGACTCGTTCAGGTGGCTGGCACTACCGGGTTCTTATCAACTGCAATACTCACTCACTAAGCAGGCAAAGCTGCAGTGGAATAATGCTGCCTTTGCTGAATGTAATTTTTTACAGACTTAAACTATTGTGTATGGTAACGAAACGTATTTTGAAGATTGCCCTGGCAGCAACTTACCTGTTCTGTATATCCGGTGTCGTGTCGCAGGATATACCCTCATTAAAAGAACTGTTCAAAAATGATTTTCTTATCGGCGCTGCTTTAAATATCTCGCAGATAACTGAAAAAGATCCCGTTGAAGATGCGCTGATCCGGCGGCAGTTCAATTCGGTCACGCCGGAAAATATCATGAAAGCCGAGCATATGCAGCCCCGCTGGAATGAATATAACTTTGAACCGTCGGATCAACTGGTGGCATATGCCCGAAAGAATAATATGAAGGTGAACGGGCATGCATTGATATGGCACAGCCAGTTGCCGCCTTTTATGCGGCAGATGAAGGATAAGGATTCCGTACGTAGTTTTTTTGTAAACCATATTAATACTATAGCCGCACGGTATGACGGAAAAATAGATTCCTGGGATGTTGTAAACGAAGCGCTGGAAGAAGATGGTACTTTACGGAAATCTATTTTTTGGGAGAAACTCGGTGAAGACTATATCGTAGAGGCTTTCAGACTGGCGCAAAAGGCAGCGCCGAACACTAAGCTGTATTATAACGACTACAATATTGAGCAGCCCAAAAAGCGGGCAGGCGCTATTGCCATTATTAAAAAAATACAGGCGGCGGGCGTGCGTATTGATGGCGTTGGTATCCAGGGACACTGGCGGTCCTATGATATGCCTTTGAAAAATATTGAAGAAAGCGTCAAAGAATTTGCCGCGCTGGGAGTGGAAGTAATGTTCACGGAACTGGACCTGGGTGTATTGCCGAATCCCTGGGATGGCAACTCTGCCGAGCTCAGCAAAACCTCGGAAGGCAGCGCCCGGATGAACCCCTATACTGCCGGTTTGCCTGATTCGGTAGCCCAAACCCAGGCAAAGGCCTATGCAGACTTGTTTAAGCTCTTTTTAAAATACAGGCAATATATTACCCGCATTACCTTTTGGGGGGTCGGGGATGGCCATTCATGGCTGAACGGCTGGCCCATCCGCGGCAGAACAAATTACCCGCTGTTGTTTGACAGGCAACTTCAACCGAAACCCGCTTTCTTCTCCGTAGTTGCCACCGGTAAATGATACGACATTTAGATGCCACAATAAAAAATAACGATATGAGTATTCAGAAATTATCGGTAACGGAGAAAGTTGGATATAGCCTCGGTGACCTGGCAGCCAACCTGGTCTTTCAAACCCTGATGACCTACCTTGCCTATTTTTATACGGATATATATGGACTGGCGCCGCAGCATGCTTCTGTGATCATGCTTACTGTGGGATTGGTTGCTGCATTTGTCTTCAACCCGGTAATAGGAGCACTTGCAGACAGAACCCATAGTAAATGGGGAAAGTTTCGCCCATGGGTATTGTGGACAGCCGTTCCACTGGGAGTAGTTGCCCTCCTGGCTTTTAGTACGCCTGATTTTTCCTATAAAGGAAAAGTGATTTATGCGGTGGTCACCTATACCTTGCTGCTACTGTTGTATGCAGCCAACAACCTGCCCTACTCGGCTTTGAGTGGAGTGATCACCGGTGACATGAAAGAAAGAAATAGCTTATCCGCCTACCGGTTTGTGGCGGTGATGTTCGCCCAGTTTTTTGTACAGGTGTTTATGCTGGCCATTATTGAAACAGCGGGCAAAGGAGACAAGTCTGCCGGTATTGAAAAAGTAATGACCTGGTTGGCGGTAATTGGAACGGTGATGCTTCTGATCACTTTTTTTACCACCAGGGAACGTATTATACCCAAACCGGAACAGCGGTCTTCGGTAAAAGAAGACCTGGGCGATTTATTTAAAAACCGCCCCTGGGTAATTATGCTCACGCTTACCACCCTGGTGTTTATCACATTGGCAATGAAAGGTGGCTCGTATGTGTATTATTTCAATAATTATGTTGACAGGGAAAGCCTTACTGTTTTTGTTACTCCCATTATAAGTTTTCTTTCAGGCGCCGGGCTCAATGTTTTTGATCAGGACCCGGTGTCCGCGGGATTTGGTTTATTTAATGCCGGGGGTATTATTTTTATGATCATAGGAATAACACTTTCCAAAAGACTGGCTGATAAATACGGAAAGCGGGATGTGTTTGGAATAGCATTGTTTATTTCAACCCTGTTTGTTCTCGTATTTGTTTTTTTTCCGCCGCAGGCGGTCAGGTGGATATTTATATCGCAGGTACTGCATGGATTTTTTTATGGGATCACCATACCGCTGCTTTGGGCGATGATTGCCGATGTGGCGGATTACAGCGAATGGAAAAACGGGCGAAGGGCAACCGCTATTATTTTTTCGGCCATGATGGTGGGCCTGAAGGCCGGTTTGAGCATCGGCAGCGCCCTGGTTGCCTGGATACTGGGACTTTTCCGCTATGTTCCCAATAGTGAAATACAATCTGCTGAAGCCATACAGGGATCAAAGATGCTGGTGAGTGTGTTCCCTGCTATTCCCTTTTTGGCCGGCGTTGCATTACTTTTTTTCTACGAGATCAATAAAGGAATGGAAACGCAGATTGAAGCTGACCTGAAGCAAAAAAGGAATGAAGTAACAATATAAAACAAAATCTTTTGCTATGCCTGAAGATAATACAGATCATATTGATTTTGATGCGCTCAACAGGGCGGCGATCTCCCCACCGCTGGTTTCTCATATTTATACCGCAGATCCTTCCGCGCATGTGTTTAACGGAAAGATATATATATATCCGTCGCATGATGTGGATGCAGGGGATGCATTTGACGACCTGGGCAGTCATTTTGCGATGGAAGACTATCACGTGATTTCTATGGAGAGTCCCGGCGGACCAGCAACCGATCATGGAGTAGCGCTGCATGTAAAAGACGTACCCTGGGCCGAGCGGCAGATGTGGGCGCCGGATGCCCACGAAAAAGACGGCCGCTATTTTCTCTTCTTTCCCGCAAAAGACCACGAAGGTATTTTCAGAATTGGCGTTGCGGTCGGGGAGTCTCCCACAGGTCCGTTTATACCACAGCCGCAGGCTATCAAAAACAGCTTCTCAATAGATCCGGCAGTATTTAAAGACGATGACGGCAGCTATTATATGTATTTTGGCGGCATATGGGGAGGGCAATTGCAGCGCTGGAGAAACCGTACCTTCAATGCCTCACAACCGGAAAGTCCGACGGCTCATTTGCCGAAAGAGGACGAACCTGCATTATGCGCGAAAGTGGCAAAACTGACGGACGAACTGCTGGAGTTTGCAGAGCGTCCCCGGGATGTGCTCATCCTGGATGAAAAAGAAGACCCTCTTTTACAGGGGGATAACGAAAGAAGGTTTTTTGAAGCATCCTGGCTGCATAAATATAATGGCAAATACTATTTTTCCTATTCAACGGGCGATACACATTTTATTTGTTATGCAACCGGCGATGACCCGTATGGACCATTTACTTATGCCGGAAAAATCTTAAACCCCGTGGTAGGGTGGACCTCTCATCATTCTATCGTTGAGTTTAATGGTGAGTGGTATTTGTTTTACCACGACAGCAGTTTGAGTAGGGGAGTAACCCATTTACGCAGTATTAAAGTTACCCGGCTGGTGCATGATGAAAACGGGTTCATACAGGTAATTGAACCATATGGTAAATTCAGGTTGCAGGAATAAAGCTGTTTTTTTAATATGATTTGTAAACAACGAAATGAATATTCAGTAATGAGGAGAGACTTTAAGACTATGCTGAAGATGTCGGTTGACAAATGGATCCCCGTTATTCTGATCCTCTTATTTGCGTTGCCGGCTGCAGCGCAGATACGACTGCCCCGTATCGTTAGAGACAGTATGGTATTGCAACGGGATACAAAAATAAATATCTGGGGCTGGGCGTCTGAAGGAGAGAAAATAACGGTAACATTCAATAGAAAAACCTATCGTGCCCGGGCGGGGAGTGATGGCAAATGGAAGCTGCAACTGGCTGCTACACCGGCGGGCGGACCCTATAGTATGGAGGTAAAAGGAACCAACCGGATCATGCTGCACAATATCCTGGTGGGTGATGTATGGCTATGTTCCGGACAGTCGAATATGGAACACTCAATGCGGCTGCATAATATTATTTATGCCAGGGAAATCGAGGCGGCCGGTTATGCGGAGATCAGGCAATTCAAAGTACCCAATACTACCAGTTTAACTGGTCCACAGGAAGAACTTCCGGGAGGATACTGGAAAAGTGCTGATGCGGATAACGTTAATGATTTTTCGGTGGTCGCGTATTTTTTTGCCAGGTCATTATATGAAAAATATAAAGTGCCGGTTGGATTGATCAATGCCACCTGGGGCGGGTCGCCTATAGAAGCCTGGATGAATGAAGAGAGTCTTCAACCATTTCCGGAGATATTTAACAGGCTGAAGAAAAACAGGGATACTGCTTATGTGAATGAAACTAACCGGAGAGCAGTCCGGGATATGGGAGCAACAGAGGTGACGGCAGACAGGGGTATGACGGAGAAATGGTATGAGACATTGTACCAGCCAAAAGGGTGGCGGCCTATTGCTGTTCCGGGATATTGGGAAGACCAGGGAGTTCGTAACCTGGATGGTGTGGTGTGGTATCGCCGGGAGATAGATATTCCTGCTTCTTCGGTAAACAGTCCGGCAAAATTATTCTTGGGAAGAATTGTGGATGCCGATGTGGTATACATCAATGGTGAACGGGTAGGTGGCTTTGGCTACATGTATCCGCAGCGTCGTTACCCGTTGCGGGAGGGTTTGCTGCAAGCCGGCAGGAACCTGGTTGTGGTGCGGGTAACCAATAATAACGGGAAGGGTGGCTTTGTCCCGGACAAACCTTATTACCTGGTGGCAGGCAACGATACGATTGATCTCACCGGGTACTGGAGCTATAAAGTAGGGCAGGTGTACTCCGGTCAGCGGGGGCCTTCCGGAGCTATTACCATACAATATCAACCCACGGCTTTGTATAATGCCATGCTGGCGCCGTTACGCAATTATAACCTGAGAGGATTTTTGTGGTACCAGGGTGAAAGTAATACCGGCAACCCCGATGAATACGCGAAGCTGCAACCGGCTATGATAGCGGAGTGGCAAAAACAATGGAAGTCTGAAAGCCTCCCTTTTTTATATGTGCAACTACCCGGTTTTATGGACTATAACTATCTGCCGTCAGAAAGTGCCTGGGCTGCTTTCCGGGAGGCGCAATCGAAAACCCTGGCAGTACCCCGTACCGGTATGGCGGTGGCGATAGACCTGGGCGAATGGAATGATATACACCCGGACAGGAAGATGGAGGTAGGGGAGCGGCTGGCGTTGGCGGCGCAAAAGATCAGTTATGGAGAAAATATTATTTTTTCCGGACCCACTTGCCAATCGACTACCATAGAAGGTGATAAAATTATTCTTTCATTCAGTAATACGGGCGGTGGATTAACTACCAGCGATGGTGAACCGCTGCAGGAATTTGCTATTGCGGGGGAAGACAAAAAGTTTGTATGGGCTAATGCGGTAATCCGCGGCGACAAAATTATTGTATCCAGTGAAAAAGTTCACCAACCTAAATATGTTCGTTATGCCTGGGCAGACAATCCTGTTAACCCCAACCTTATAAACAGGGAGGGGTTACCGGCATCGCCTTTCAGAACAGATCAGTAATTGTTACACAAGCCAGGCCACAGGTTGGCGGTGTCCTTCTGTCAGCAGGGCTTTCGCGGGAATTGTAGTATATTTACAGGACCTATGTTGGAAAAAATAACGACACCGCCTGTGATAAAGGCAACTATTGCTCTTGGCCTGATTTGCTTGTTGTACGCCTGCAGTAAAAAACAAGGGAACACTCCCGGATTTCAGGACAGCTTTCGGGTGTCTGCCATTCAGGTAGGGGGAAAAACCGGTGATAATATTTCTTTTGTTTCGGGCGCCTCCTCTATTAAGATCAATTTCACTATACCGGTAGATCGTTCCACAACCGGGGAAAATATTTCGCTTGCAAACGAACAGGGAGAAATTGTAGCTACTCAACTGCAATTTGAAAATGAGGATAAGGAACTGGTGTTGACGCCACAGAAACGGCTTGACGGATTGACCCGTTACACGTTTTCCGTTCGCAGGCAATTAAAGTCTGCGGATGGGCAAACATTACTGGAAGCGGCTTCCGTGAATTTTTCTACGGCAATTGATTCTACGCGAAAGTTCCCGGAACTGTCCGACGAAGAGTTGCTGACCAAAGTGCAGGAACAAACCTTCCGCTATTTCTGGGATTTTGCACACCCTGTTTCAGGATTGGCAAGGGAGAGAAGTAATGGCGATGATAATCTTGTTACTTCAGGCGGCTCCGGTTTCGGTGTAATGGCTGTTATTACCGGCATTCACCGGAATTTCATTACAAGGCAGCAGGGGCTGGAGCGCTTACAGACTATCGTTAGCTTTCTTAAAAACACGGCGCAGACTTTTAAGGGAGCCTATCCACACTGGCTGAATGGCACTACAGGAACTGCTATCCGGTTCAGCGACAAGGATGATGGCGCCGACCTGGTAGAGACATCCCTGCTGATGCAGGGATTGCTGTGTGCACGCCAGTATTTTGATGGAGCAGGCGCTGAAAAGACATTACGGGACGATATCAATGAAATATGGCGCGGAATAGAATGGGATTGGTTTAGCCGGGATAATGAGGAAGTACTATACTGGCATTGGAGTCCCAACTACGGTTGGGATATGAACCTCCCGGTAAAAGGCTGGAATGAATGCCTTATCACCTATGTGCTGGCCGCGGCTTCCCCTGATCATGGCATACCGGCATCAGTGTATCACAAAGGCTGGGCATCGGAGGGTGCTATGAAAAACGGCAATAATTACTATAGTTATGTATTGCCGCTTGGACCGGCTATGGGGGGACCTCTTTTTCTGTCGCAGTATTCTTTTTTAGGTATAAACCCCAAAGGCCTGTCTGACAGTTATGCGGATTATGAATTGCAGACAAGGAATCACGCTTTGATAAACAACGCGTATTGTGTTTTTAATCCCGGGGGATTTGCTTACAGCGATTCCTGCTGGGGGCTTACCGCCAGCGATATACCCGGTGGTTACACTTCCAGTTCACCGCAGAATGATGTGGGGGTTATAGCGCCCACCGCAGCTATTGCCTCCCTGCCATATACCCCGGAGCAGAGTATGAAAGCGCTGAAATTCTTTTATTATGTTTTGGGCGATAAGTTGTGGAAGGACTATGGATTTATAGATGCTTTTTCATTGGACGATCTGTGGTTCTCCAATTCCTTTCTGGCAATAGACCAGGGACCGCAGGTAATTATGATCGAAAATCATCGCAGCGGGTTGTTGTGGAATTTATTTATGAGTTGTCCCGAAGTGAAATCGGCATTGAATGCATTGGGATTTCAATCGGAGGGATCATAGAAAATGATAAAAATATTCTCGACGGTATGTTTACAATAAAACGGTGCATTATTTTTCACAGCTATACAACCGGGTATTCTCGGTTTATCAATTACATAACACGTTTAACTTAATGCCAAATGAAAATATTCAAAATTCTTACGCTCCTGTTGATTGTGAGTGTTTGTACAGTGCAGGCGCAAAAAAAGAAATCGCCGGTTGCTTTTAATCCCGCGGACCGCCCTAAGAATCTTTCAGACAGCGCTTTGCTCGACCTCGTGCAAAAGCAGACCTTTCGGTATTTCTGGGATTTCGCACATCCCGTAAGCGGTTTGGCGCGGGAAAGAAGCAATGTGGCTTATGACTATGGAGCTGAGGTGGTTACTACAGGCGGTTCAGGTTTTGGTATTATGGCCGTAATAGTAGCGACGGAGCGGAAATGGATCACCCGTGATACGGCAGTAAATTTTCTTTTAAAGATGGTAAAGTTTTTGTCGAAGGCGGATGCTTATCATGGCGTATTCCCTCATTGGTTGAATGGCTCCACCGGCAAAACGATCCCGTTCAGCCGCAAGGATGACGGGGCTGACCTGGTGGAATCTTCTTTCCTGTTGCAGGGGTTATTGTGTGTCCGCCAGTATTTTGACGGGGATAACCCGCATGAAAGAGAACTGCGCAACAGGATCAACTGGTTGTGGAATGATGTGGAGTGGGACTGGTTTACAAGAGGCGGGGAAGAGGTGCTGTACTGGCACTGGAGTCCCAACAACGGATGGGCGATGAATTTTCCATTGAGGGGATTTAATGAATGTTTGATCACTTATGTGCTGGCAGCCAGCTCTGAAAGATACCCGGTTCCTGCAACGGTTTACCATAGGGGTTGGGCACAAAGCAATTTTTTCAAAAACGGGAAGAAGTTTTACGATATAGAATTACCGTTAGGCTTTGATTATGGCGGTCCCTTGTTTTTTTCCCATTATTCGTTTTTGGGTTTAAACCCGAAGGGGTTAAAGGACCGGTATGCTGATTACTGGCAGCAGAACAGGAACCATACTCTTATCAACAGGGCCTACTGCATAGACAACCCGAAGAAATTTAAAGGATACGGAGAAAATTGCTGGGGACTAACAGCCAGTGATACTTATAATGGCTATGCTGCTCATTCACCTTCAGAAGACCGGGGAACCATCACTCCAACCGCAGCTTTATCGGCTTTTCCTTATACGCCGGAGTATTCCATGCAGGCATTAAAGCATTTCTACTATGACCTCGGTGATAAATTATGGAGCGAATATGGTTTCATAGACGCCTTTAATGAAACGCAAAACTGGTATGCTTCCAGCCACCTGGCAATTGACCAGGGCCCCATCATTGTGATGATAGAGAACTACAGGAGCGGCTTATTATGGAAGTTATTTATGAGTTGCCCGGAAATTCAGAAAGGACTGCAAAAGCTGGGGTTTGAATCTAAACCTGACTGATGCATTATTATTCTTTCTAAGTATTTATCAACGGAGTCAATATAAATAAGGAGTTACCGGTTATTAACAGGAACTACATTCAGTTTGTACAAAAAATAATATCTGGTGTTGCGGCCCCTACCTGCCGCTCGGCAGTTCAGGCAGGTATTAAGAAATTAAGGTTCACTAAGTTTTTAACTTAGTTCCTAATGGTTATTATAAGAACTAATAGTGCTCCCCGGGGAATAAGGATTCCCGGAGGCGCTGATTATTGGCAACATATCAGCATTTGTATCATGCAGGCGGTGAAGGTTGTTTTGATCTGATCTGTGCGGGTGATATACTATTCAATATTTTTTTCTGCCTCCATCATCCGTTTTTCTTTTGCATCTTTCAGGAACTCGGAAGCAAATATGAAATTATTCAGTTTTTCGTTCTTGCTGTAGATGATCTCTTTGTTATTACCTTCCCATTCTTTTTCGCCGTGATACATATAGATGATATGGTCGCCGATTTCCATCAGGCTGTTCATGTCGTGGGTGTTCACGATGGTGGTCATATTAAACTCCTTGGTTACTTCATGGATCAGTTTGTCTATTACCAGTGAGGTTTGCGGATCAAGGCCGGAGTTGGGCTCATCACAGAAAAGGTATTTGGGGTTGAGCACGATGGCCCTTGCTATCCCTACTCTTTTTTTCATACCCCCGCTTATTTCAGCCGGAAATTTATGATTGGCGTCTTTCAGGTTCACCCTGTCCAACACTTCATTTACCCTCTTCAGCTTTTCCGTATGCGTCATATGAGTGAACATATCCAGCGGGAACATGACATTCTGTTCTACTGTCTGACTGTCAAACAAGGCAGAACCCTGGAAGAGCATACCGATCTGCTGGCGTAATTCTTTTCGTTCGTCGTCTTCCATTTCAATAAAATCGCGACCGTTATAGAATACATGCCCGCTATCTGGCTCAAATAAACCTACCAGGCATTTCAGGAAAACCGTTTTGCCGCTGCCACTGGCGCCAATGATAAGATTAGCCTTCCCGGCTTCCATAGTGGCGGTTACGTCATTGATCACCACTTTATCGCCAAATACTTTCCGTAAATTTTTTATTTCGATCATAAAAGGTATTGGTTTTACAGGAGCAACGCCGCCAGTATATAGTCTGCAAATAAGATCATGATACAACTTGTTACAACTGCGGTCGTGCTCGCTTTTCCTATTTCCAGGGCGCCTCCCTTCACATAGTATCCGAAATAAGCCGGTATGCTGGAAATGATAAAGGCGAACGTGTAGGCCTTTATTAAAGCAAATGCCGCATTGAACTGAATGAAGCCGCTGAGCAGACCGCCATCGAATTCTTCAGGAGACAATATGCCGGAGAGGATACCGGCTGTACGGCCACCCCATATACCCAATACTCCTGCGATCACCACCAGCACCGGGATCATCAGGAATGCCGCGATGACCTTGGGCATGATCAGGTAGGCCTTGGTGTTAATACCCATGATCTCCAGGGCATCGATCTGCTCACTCACCCGCATATTGCCCAGTTCACTGGCAATTTTACTACCCACTACACCTGCCAGTACAATACAGGTGATGGTAGGGGCAAATTCCAGTATTACGGTGTCTCTTACAATTTGTGCGATGGTGGATTTCGGGATAAGATTACTTACCAACTGGTAGGCGGTTTGCAGGGTAGATACCGCGCCGATGAAGAGTGCTACTATAACCACTATGCCCAATGAGCCTACGCCGATATCGTTGCATTGATGCATCAGCTCTTTCCAGTACATTCTCCAGTTTTCGGGTTTGGTGAACATTCCTTTTATCATCAGAAGATAGCGCCCAAAGTGGTTAAAAAATGTCATCCGTTCAATTTATGATTCAGGCAAAAATACCCAAAAAAGGTTGTTAATCTGCCTTTAAGTGATTCACTACCAACTCTCTGAGTTGAATTCTCAAGATATCGCCCATGCCGGTGCACTCCAAAAATTTTTCGTTCCCGAAATAAGCATATAGTTCGTTTGCCAGTTGCCTGGTTTTTTCCACCGGCGCCAGTTCGTCTTCGTCAATAGAGGCTTTCAGGTCCCCCAGCCGGTGGCGTTGCGCTTTAATGCGTTTGAAAAGCTGGGCCCGTTCCTCCTGCTGGTACTGCTTAATTACTTCTTTATTAAGGTGTTTCTGCACCAGTTCTACAAAAACCCTGTTTTCTTTGAAAAATTGTGGTAAGTAGAAGTTTTTTCTTCCTTCATAGGATTGCTGATCAAAGTCTATAGGTCTGATAATGAATTGTATATCGTCAAAGTCCGGGGTGATATCGAAAACAAAGTTATAGCTGCGCATATCCCCCAGCAACCTGGCAAAACATCGTTCGTTGAATTTTACAAATTCCTTGGCGATGCGTATGGGGTTATAGTTAGGATTATGAAGGAAATTGGGATTACTGATAAACATATCCCCGGGAACACCGGCGATATGGTCTTCTATCAGGGTGTTATTATCCACCATGTAATTGATAGAGAACGGCGACAGGAGATGCTCCAGTTCCAGTCCCAGTATGCGGGATGCATCCGCTACTTTGATGTACAGGTAACTGTAAACATCATTGTAGTGGTTCACTACTTTTACCCTGAAGGGTTTGGAATTTCCGAAGGAGCAGTAATCTATTCTTTCCACATACAAGTGATCTTCCGCTTCATTGGCGCCGGCAGCTTTGATCAGCGAGTAAACGCGTATCAGTGCATGATGAATTTCCCGGGTAAGCGAAGGGTGATAAAAAACTGTTTCCCAAAGAGTGTCCTTACCATCTTTGTCCCTGCAGGGGATAGAACTCTCGTAATGCTCCAGTGATTCATAGGAGATAGGCAACTGCATCTCCCGTCCGTATCGTTTCAGGTATTTTTTAAAACTTTTGCTTACCGGATAAACAATTTTCTTTTTCGAAATGATATTGTGCGATCCCTCCGTCATTCTATGGTCACTTTACTGTCGCTATCAATATTGGTTCTTTTATCGAAAGTAAAATCAACAAATTGCGCATCACCCTTTTTGCCCTGCACGAGATTGGATGCCCTGCCCATTTCCAGTCCTTTTTTATCAAATGCCTTGCAGGTAATATTACGGGAAATATCGTTTTCGAAAATAAAATAGATACTCAGCATATTGTCTGTGCCCCCTTCGGCATTCCCCAGCAGTATCTGCCCTGTTTTTAATCCTGCTTTTTGCAGATCATCGGATATCTCCACTTTGGTGTTAAAAGCATCTTCAATGCCCGAGCTCATTCCCTGTACGGCATTTCCTACGGCCTCCCCGGCTTTTTTGCTCCCTTTATTGATGGTTTCGTTTAGGGAACACCGTGAGCACCCGCATAAAGTTATTACGATCAAGAAGCTTAAAAGGTAACCGGTATGTTGTTTCATTGTAAAATGTTTGAATGATTACTGATTTTTTTTTGCTCAAATCAGTAATCCTAATTCCTTCTTTTTTTCTTTTTAACCGTTTGTTTTGCCGGCGCCGGGCATTTCTGCTGTGCATCCACCACGGCAATCAGTACCATATTAACGATGGTCCTTACGGAACTGCCTAATTGCATTATATGCACCGGTTTATCCAGTCCAAGCAGGATTGGCCCGATGGTGTCAAAGCCCCCTATTTCCTGCAGCAGGTTATAGGCGATGTTGCCGGCACTGAGGTTGGGAAATATCAGCGTGTTCACATCCATGTCCACCAGTTCGCTGAAGGGATAATTTTCTTTCAGCAACTCTTTGTTAAAGGCCAGGATGCCCTGCATTTCGCCATCTACAATCAGGTCGGGGTTCTTCTGTTTTACAATGGCCCTTGCGTTGCGTACCAGGATGGCTTCCGGTGTATTGCTGGTGCCAAAGTTAGAGTAGCTCAGCATAGCTACCCTGGGGGTAATCCCTAAAGTTTTCACCTCTTTGGATACCAGCAGGGTGATATCAGCAAGTTCTTCTGCCGTAGGATTAAAGTTGACAGTAGTGTCTGCCAAAAAAAGCGGTCCTTTTTTGGTGACGATAATATACATGCCGGCAATTTTTTTTACGCCGGATTCCGTACCCACTATCTCAAGAGCGGGTCTCACAGTTTGCGGATAGTTGCGGGTCAATCCGCCTATTACGGCGTCTGCGTCTCCTGTTTTTACCATCATGCAGGCATACCGTATGCGCTCTTTCATGCTCTTGGATGCCTCGTAACGGTTTACTCCCCTGCGTTGGCGTTTTTCGAAGTATAACTCCCCATACTCATTCCTTTTGTCATGCATCGTATCGCTGCGGGGATCAATGATAGGCATTCCTTCCAGGTCTATGCCGTTTTCTGCAGCTATCCTGCGGATCTTGCTTTCTTCTCCCAGCAGTATCGGGTAGGCGATGCCTTCGTCCAGTACAATTTGAGCTGCCTTAAGTATTCTTTGATTGTCTGCTTCTGCGAATACAACGCGCCGGGGGTCTTTCCGGGCTTTGCTACCAATCACCCTGAATAACTGGTTGTTGTTACCCAGCCGGTTATCCAATTCTATTTTGTATTTTTCCCAATCGGTAATTTCATGCTTGGCTACACCGCTGTCTATCGCGGCTTTGGCAACAGCAGGAGAAATAGTGGATATCAGCCGTGGGTCCAATGGTTTGGGAATAATATAATTCGGACCGAAAACAATATTCTTTTCGTTATAGGCCAGGTTTACAATATCGGGTACGGGTGTCTTGGCAAGCCCTGCTATGGCTTTCACGGCTGCCATTTTCATTTCCTCATTTATTTGTGTGGCCCTTACATCCAGCGCCCCGCGAAAGATATAAGGAAATCCCAGTACGTTATTCACCTGGTTGGGATAATCGCTTCTGCCGGTTGCCATAATAATATCTTTCCGGCAGGCGGTGGCGGCTTCCCAGGTAATTTCGGGGTCCGGGTTGGCCATCGCAAATACAATGGGCCGGGCTGCCATACTTTTGATCATTGCCGGTGTGACGGTATTGCCTGCGCTTAAACCCAGGAATACATCCGCATTTTTCATGGCCTCTGCCAGTGTGAGATTTTTATTGTCTGTAGCCGCAAACTTTTTCTTTACTATGTCCAGGTCCTTTCGGGATTTGTACAGTACCCCTTCCTTATCAAACATAATGAAGTTGGAACTGCGGGCGCCGAGCCTTTCATATAACTGCACACAGGCCATAGCAGCGGCGCCGGCGCCATTCACCACAAACTTTATCCTGTCAATTTTTTTCTTTTGGAGTTCAAGGGCATTCAGCAAGGCGGCGGCACTGATGATAGCGGTTCCATGCTGGTCATCGTGCATCACCGGGATGTTCATATGTTTCTTTAACTCCTGTTCTATATAAAAACATTCAGGAGCCTTGATATCTTCCAGGTTAATACCGCCAAAAGTCGGTTCAAGGGATTTGACGATCTGGACAAATTTCACCGGGTCTTTTTCATCGATTTCAATATCGAAGACATCTATATCGGCAAAGATCTTAAACAATACGCCTTTACCTTCCATGACAGGTTTACCGGCGCCTGCGCCAATATCGCCCAACCCCAGTACTGCGGTGCCGTTGCTGATCACGGCCACCAGGTTTCCTTTGGCTGTATATTTATATGCATTTTCAGGGTCTCGCTGTATTTCTTTGCACGGAACGGCAACCCCCGGGGAGTAGGCTAATGAAAGGTCCCGCTGGGTTTTGGCATCTTTGGTTGGCACCACCTCTATTTTCCCGGGACGTCCTTTAGCGTGGTACTCCAACGCCTGCTCTTTTCTCAGTTCTTTTGCCATTCCAATCAGTTTAAATGCAAGATAAAGTAAAATAGCTTTCACCGGTTCGGTGGCAACACCAGCCACGGGCAATCAAAAGTAAAAATGGCTTTGACATTTGGCCAAATATCCGTGCAGATCCGTGCGATCTGTGAGAAATGCATCAAAATCCCAGTTGTCTGTGCGAACTGTTTAATCTTACGGATGACACAGGTAATCACAGAAAGGTATTATATCTGTACGATCTGTGAGCGATGCAACATATCTGCTGCCGGAATTATTTTTTTTAATACACTTATTGTCGGCTACTGCTGTAAATTTGCGAACTTATCGGCTAAAGAAAACAATGTCTTAAAAAAGTAGCATGCACCAAGGATTATTATCTCACCCCGGTTTAATTGCGGTTTTTGCTGTAGTAGTCGTATTGATGCTGGTGTTGGATCTGGGTGTATTCAACAGGAAAAGCCATGCCGTATCCAATAAAGAAGCTTTGTGGTGGTCTGTAGTGTGGATTTCATTGGCTATGATATTCAGCGGGGTGATCTACTGGGTGTTCAAAGCTGATTCGGATGCGTTAGCGCTGGAAAAATTCAGCCAGTTCCAGTCTGCCTACTGGATAGAAAAAGCCCTGTCGGTTGACAACCTTTTTGTGTTCATATTGGTGTTCAGTTACTTTAATGTGCCAAAGGAAGTTCATCATAAGGTGCTTTTTTGGGGTATCCTGGGAGCATTGGCATTCCGTGCGGTTTTTATTTTTGCCGGAGTAGGGCTGGTCAATCTTACTTACCTACCCGCAATTGAGATAGCGGGACATTCTGTAAGGATCAACGTAGTGCTCACGATCTTCGGGGTCTTCCTGATCGTAGCGGGTATTAAGTCCTGGTTTGCCGACCATGAAAGTGATGAAGAAAAGGATTTCAGCTCCAACCCGGGCGCCAGGCTGATCTACAGGTTCTTTAAAGTGAGCCGGGGGTATGACGGCGACAAATTTTTTACTGTTCAGAACGGAATTAAAATGGCAACACCCCTGCTGGTTGTGCTGGGTGTTATTGAGTTTACCGACCTGATATTTGCAGTCGATTCTATTCCGGCCATTTTTGCCATCGCACCCGATGATCCGTTTATTCTGTATACCTCCAACATCTTTGCCATTTTGGGTTTGAGGGCTCTCTACTTTCTGCTGGCTAATTTCATTCATATGTTCAGCAAACTGAAATACGGACTGGCGGTTATTCTTACTTTCATAGGGGTGAAAATGGTTATTGGTCCTTTTTATCATATATCTTCTCCTGTTTCCCTTGCAGTTGTGGGCGGAGTGCTGTTGTTTTCCGTCATCCTCTCCCTCTTATTCCCCGGAAAAAAGTCGCCTGAACATGCGGATCAGGCCTGAGTTGATATGTTAAATTGTACCAAATCATCTTATCCCACGTTATAAGATGAAATACAGAAATATTACATTTACACAATGCACGTACGTATAGCTTTTTTTCTGATGCTATGTATGGTACAACTAGCCTATAGCCAGGATTACCCGGGATACAATACCAGCAATTTCGCAGGTGTCAATTCCGTTTTTTTTAACCCCTCTGGCATGGCCGGCAGTCCCAGCCGCTGGGATGTGAATGTTCTTTCCCTGCATGCTTCCGCGGAGAACAGCGTTGGCAGTTTTAACCTCGGTAATTATTCCAGTCTTTACAAGGGAAATGAATTGTTGAATCAATACAGGGCTGTTAACGCCGCGCCGGCAACAGGTTACCTGAACCTGAATGTGCATGGTCCTTCTGTAATGGTAAGACTCAACGAAAGGTCGTCGGTGGCGCTTACTACCCGTGCCAGGTTAATGGTCAATGCCAGGAATATAGATGGAAGGCTGATTGACGAAATAGCGACCCGCGGTTCCGGCAGCGCTAATCTTCCGCATACTTTTTCCAACTACGATAATATGACTATCAACTCCAATGGCTGGGGCGAAGTAGGATTGAGTTATGCAACCATTGTTAAAGATGATGATCTGCACCAGATAAAAGTGGGCGCTACGGTTCGGTACCTGGCGGGGATGGTTAATACTTACCTGCAGACGCAGCATTTACAGGGAACCATGGCGCACGACCCCGTCAGTAATGAAACTTACCTGACCAATGTGAGCGGAAGCCTCTATACCGGTTATGGTGGTGTGCGCCTGGGTAATTTTGAACCGTCGTATCTTTTTAACTACAATAGCCACGGAGTAGGCGGAGATGTCGGGTTTACTTATACATACGAACCGAATGAAGACGGGTACTATGCCGACAACTGGTGGGGTGCCAGCGAACCGCTGTATAAGTTTAAAATAGGAGTAGCCCTTACGGATATCGGGATGATAAGGTATAGAAGGAATGACGGGAACCGTTTCAGTATAGAAGTGGATGCAACGGAAAGGTTATATACCGATGAACTTCGAACCCTTCAGGTAGACTACGAGACCTATTTTGAAAGCCGCCCGGATTATTTTGTTCCTTTGCCCTGGCAGCGGCCGAACTTTTATAATGTGGCATTACCTGCTATGCTAAGAGTAGATGCCGACTATCATGTAAGGGGAGCGGCTTACGTAAATCTTATGGGGCACATGAGCCTGGTGAATAATATTGGCAGTCCCTGGGGGCAGGGTGGGTATCATTCCATTACGCTTACACCCCGTGTTGAAAACCGCTTTTGGGGAATATATCTTCCTGTTAACTATAATCAGTTGAGTAAATTCAATGCCGGCTTGTCTTTGAGAGCGGGATACTTTTTTATCGGTTCGGGCAGTGTGCTTAGCATGTTGTATAAGTCCCGCCGGCTGGATGTTCATGCAGGGATAAGGTTTTCCGCCCTGGACAGGGATGGCGGCGGCGGCGGAATCTGGCGCAAGACACGCTCCAGGACAGATTGCTGGAAAAACTAGCGTTGCGATCCTTCCCATCGACACTCCGATCATATATGGCACAGGCACGGGCGTTTGCGACTGCTGTCCGGTTGAGATAAGGTGTAGCCCTAAGGGATAAGTTTTTTCAATGTGTTGATCTTGTCCTCAGCCAGTTGAGCGGTAAGCTCGTTCAGATCATTGAATTTCAATTCGGGGCGCAGGTAATATTTCAGGTGCACCCTCAGGGTAGCCCCATAGATATCCTCGTCAAAATCAAAAATATTGACCTCAATGGTTCTGTGGCCGCTGTTGTCGATGGTGGGTCTTACTCCTATGCTCATCATGCCTTTGTACAAGGTCCCGTTGATTTCTACCAGCACGGCGTAAATGCCATCTCCCGGTACCAGTTTGTTTCTGTCCGTTATCTCCAGGTTAGCAGTAGGGTACCCTATAGCCCTGCCCAGTTGATTGCCTTTTACCACCATTCCCTCAAAATTGTATTCATACCCCAGGAGTTCATTGGCAGTGTCTATATTGCCACTCAGCAACGCTTTCCTTATACGGGTGGAACTTACCGCTACCTCATTCAGTACTTTTTCAGGGATCTCTTTTACAACGAAACCCAGTTTGGCTCCATAGGCTTCCAGCATCCGGTAGTCGCCTTTCCTGTCTTTGCCAAAGCGGTGGTCATACCCGATAATGATGCAACGCGGATTGATGCTCTTTACCAGGAACCGGGTAATATAGTCTTCCGCTGATTGTTCTGAGAAATCCGTAGTAAAAGGTACGATCACCAGGTGGTCAATTCCTTTTTGCTCCAGCAGCCGGATCTTTTCCGGTTGAGAGTTCAGTAGCTGAATGGGGTTTTGACCGGGAATGATCTGGCGGGGGTGTGGATGAAAGGTAATGATCACCGTTTCGCCGTTTGTCCTCCGTGCTTCCTCTTTTAACTGGCTGATTATCTGCCAGTGCCCGGTATGAACTCCGTCGAAAGTGCCCGTGGTAACCACGGCATTCCGGAAAACGGGAAGAGAGCCTATATGCCGGTGTATCTGCAGAATAATGATTTTTAGTGAAACGGTCGCAAAGCTAATGTATAATTGATAATTGCCCTTTGAATATTTAACTTTGCACCTCCTGTTCAAAAGCTGTTCAGGCAGGTTAAATATATTGCATGAGTTTATACAATGAAAGAGGCGTTTCCGCCCAAAAGGAAGAGGTACACGCGGCGATCAAAAAACTGGATGCGGGGTTATATGCAAAAGCGTTTTGTAAGATCTACCCCGATTACCTGGCGGGCGATGATGCTTTTGTGAATATCATGCATGCGGATGGAGCGGGCACCAAAAGTATTCTTGCATACTTGTACTGGAAAGAAACCGGCGATGTCTCTGTATGGAAGGGCATAGCCCGGGATGCCGTCATTATGAACCTGGATGATCTGTTGTGTGTGGGCGTTTGCGACAACCTGGTTTTTAATTCTACCATAGACCGGAATAAAAAAAGGATACCCGGTGAGGTACTGGAGCAGGTTATTAATGGCACACAGGAGTTCTTTGACTCCCTGAAGGAATATGGTATAAACATCCGGTACCTGGGAGGAGAAACAGCCGATGTGGGAGATGTGGTACGTACCGTGGCGGTAAACGGAACAATGACTTCCCGGTGGCCGAAAAACCGGTTGGTGACCAACGAAAAGATCAAAGCGGGCGACGTCATTGTAGGGTTTGCCAGTTATGGGAAAGCGATATACGAAACGGAATACAACAGCGGGCTGGGCAGCAACGGGTTAACCAGCGCCAGGCACGATGTGCTGAGCAGGTACTATGCGGAGCATTACCCGGAAACTTTTGAGCCTTCCCTGAGCCAGGATGTTGTGTACATTGGTGAACACCGGCTTACCGATGAGATAAAGGTTGATAATACTGCTACCATCATCGGAAAGCTGTTGTTATCGCCTACAAGAACCTACGCTCCGGTACTGAAAGAATTGCTGACCAATCATTTCGATGCCATCCACGGGCTGATCCACTGCAGCGGCGGCGGGCAGACCAAATGCCTGAAGTATGTGCCCGATAATGTGCGGATCGTGAAAGATAATTTATTTGAGCCGCCGGTGATATTCGACCTCATTCAAAAAGCCAGTAAGGCCGATAACAGGGAAATGTACCAGGTATTTAATATGGGTTGCAGGCTGGAAGTATATACCGATGGATCAAATGCAGACTTGGTAATAAATACCGCCCGGAAGTTTGGGGTGGATGCCCGGGTGATAGGCAGGGTGGAACCGGCAGCCAGGCAGGAACTTGTGATAAAGCTGAAAGACGAAGAAGTGAGATGGTGAGGGGAATTTGAAAATGTGGGAATTTGAAAATTTGAAAATGAAAGGGCGTGCTTCAGGTATAGGGCAGCAACTGACAATGTCTCCCGGTGGCAGGTGTGAAAATGTGGAAACCTGACTGCCGTCAGGCAGGTGTGAAGATGTGAAAATGAAAGCAAGATGAGTTTCGTAACAAAAGACAGGTCATGAATTTTAAAGAATACCAGGCATATTTTCAGGATATTTTGCAATCTCCCAGGCCCGCACCGCCGTACGATAATCCGGATTATTTAAACTACACAAAGCTCAACTGGTCGCGCATGAACCGTTGGTTGAAGCGGGGCATACTGCAGGATAACCTGAAAACGGTTATTGAAAAAGCAGGAGTTCAGCAGTGGATCATTATTACCGAACCCTGGTGTGGAGATGCTGCTCACAGCGTTCCGTTCCTGGAAATGATGGCCAGGCTTAACAGGAATATTACGGTGGAATACGAACTCAGGGACAGTGAGCCTTTTCGCATCAACGAATACCTTACAAACGGCAGCAAGTCCATTCCCAAACTGATCATCAGGGATACAGAGGGCAATGATCTCGGAACCTGGGGTCCCCGCCCGGCTGCCTGCCAGGTGCTGTATAACAAACTGGCGACTGAAAAGGCTGATTTTGAAACCGTAAAAACAGCATTGCAGCACTGGTACAATGCTGATAACGGGAAAGGAGTGCAGGAAGAGTTGTTACAACTCATAGGTCTTCAGGACCTGTGATGTCTGTGCTCCTGCTGTCGCGACCCTTTCTACCATTCCGTAACGCTGCCGTCGGCGTTACGCCATACCGGATTTTTCCAGTTATGACCTGTTTTTGCCAGGGTCCTTACTTTTTCTTCGTCAATTGCTACGCCCAATCCGGGAAGCTCCGGGCGGCTGACATACCCTTCCTTAATATCAAATACTTCGGGATTCAAAAGGTAATCCAGCAGGTCTGCTCCTTCGTTGTAGTGAATGCCGATACTTGATTCCTGTATAACGGCGTTCAGGCAGTTAAAATCTATCTGTAATGCGGCTGCTAATGAAATGGGCCCCAGCGGGCAATGAGGTGCCAGGGCTACATCGTAAGCTTCTGCCATGGCGGCTATTTTTTTCACTTCCGTGATGCCGCCGGCATGACTCAGGTCGGGTTGGATAATATCTACAGCGCCCTGTTCAAACAGGCGCTTGAAGTCCCAACGGCTGAACATACGCTCACCGGTAGCGATAGGCGCGGTGGTATATTTTGTTAATCCTGCAAATGCTTCCAGGTTCTCTGACAGCACAGGTTCTTCTATGAACATCAGTTTCAGGTAATCCAGTTCACGCATGAATAGTTTCGCCATTCCCTTATGAACCCTGCCATGAAAGTCAACGCCCAACCCCTTATCATACCCGATAACGTCTCTTACCGAACGGATGATTTTTACGGCGTCGTCCACTTTTTGCGGAGAATCTATCCATTCCATTTCTGCGCAGGCATTCATCTTTACAGCATGAAAACCGTTGGCAACCCTTTGGGACGCCGCTTCAACCACCTGTGCAGGCTTATCACCTCCAATCCATCCGTATATTTTCATTTTATCCCTTACTGCTCCTCCAAGCAGTTCGTAAACAGGTACGCCCAGCGCCTTCCCCTTAATATCCCATAATGCCTGGTCAATGCCGGAAATAGCGCTCATCAACACCGGACCACCCCGGTAAAACCCGCCCCTGTATAGCACCTGCCAGATATCCTCTATTTGCCTCGCGTCTTTGCCCAGCAGGAAGGGGGTCATCTCTTCCACTGCGGCTTTCACTGTATCCGCTTTGCCTTCTACCACCGGCTCACCCCAGCCGGCTATGCCCGATGCGGTGGTTATTTTCAGGAAAAGCCACCTTGGCGGTACTTTAAACAGTTCAACCTTTTCAATTTTCATTTTTGATAGTGGTTTCAATTGTAAACGATCCTGTATGCAGTAGTTTGCAATTTACTGCAATCAGCCAGGAAGCGGGCGAAATATTGACAGAAAAACAAAAAAGCAAACGTTTGAAGTGTTTGTCAGAGAGTGGTAAAAAATGCTTGGACGTCATTATGGGTTTGCCCTGAACCCCTTTCCTGGCAAGGATTTTCTAAAAAATACCCTCTTTTGAGATAATAAAATTAAACACAACTTAATTTTAAATAAATCCCGGGCGGTAGTACTTTTACATTGGAATTGAAGAAAGGAGCAGGAGAAACAAGCAAGGGCAAGCAATCGCGGGGGTTCGGAAATCGGCAAGTGTTAGAGGCATCAGGAAGCGCAGTTTAAACTGCAACAGACCAAAGAATATATTCAAGATTTTTCATATGGCAAGCAATCGTTAGAGGTCATCTGTGTCTACAGAAGACCTTTTTTCTTTTTCGGGGTCGAAAATAGTATAACATTTTGGCTTTAAGAAATTTTTAAGCCAAATTCCGGGATAATCACAAGACGTCCTGCCCAAGCGGGGATCAAATCGTCACCAGTCACCTCATAATTTCCTCTTTCATGTCCGGGGTTTATTCAATTAACGTTTATTAACGATTCATTGCTTTCTGGTTTTTACCTTTGCCGCCTGGCGCCTTTGCCTAAAGCCGGCTTTAAAATCAGTGCTTAAGGCATATTTTGCAACCCGGAACAAGATTACCCAATGTTTAAAACAGAATAAGAATATGATGCAAAAAGCTACCTGTCTTTTTTTAGCATTTACGTTATGCCTGTCCACCCTCAGTTTTGGACAACGAAAGAAAAAGGATGAAAAGCCGCAGGCTACCCCTGCGGCAGATACCACCAGATTACCGCCCAGACCGGCAGCACGGTCTGCTTCCGATCCGAAACCCTTCAGTGAAGTGATTACGGCAAAAGCAAAATCAGCCGGCGGATTGTTCAATGTACACCAGGTAGAAAACAAATACTATTTTGAAATTCCTGATAACCTGCTGGGTCGTGATATTCTTACAGTAGGCAGGATCGCTAAAGCCGCAGCAGGACCGCGACTGAACTATGCCGGCGATGCGATCAATCAAACCGTTGTCCGGTTTGAGAAAGGTCCGAATAATAAGATCTTTCTGAAAAAATTATCTTTTCTTGAAACGGGCAGGGATAGTACCGAGGGCATGTACAAAAACGTTCAGAACAGCAATATTCAACCCATTGTTGCGGCCTTTGACATCAAGGCGCTTTCTAAAGACAGTACCGGCTCTGTGATCGATATTACCGATTATATCAGCGGTGATAATGATATTTTCTTCTTTAACTCCCGTTTTAAACGGGCATTGAATATAGGCAGCCCGCAGGCAGACAAGTCCTATATCGTAAATGTGAGAACCTTCCCCAACAATATAGAGATCAGAACCGTGAAAACCTATACCCGCACCCCTCCTGCACAGGGTCCGGCGTCTCCGTTCATGGCCCCGGCTCCGGAGCCTTTAACGATGGAGCTAAATACGTCGATGGTAATACTGCCGGAGAAACCCATGCAGGGAAGATATTTTGACGACAGGATCGGGTATTTTACCACGCAGACGATCACGGATTTTGATGCCAACCCGCAGGGAGTAGAGCGATACCGCTACATTGCGAGATACCGTCTTGAACCAAAGGAGGAGGATATAGAAAGATACAAAAGAGGTGAACTGGTAGAACCTAAAAAACAGATTGTATATTATATAGATCCTACCACGCCGAAAAAATGGGTACCGTACCTGATCGCAGGGGTGAATGACTGGCAGGTGGCATTTGAAAAAGCAGGGTTTAAAAATGCAATAGTTGGTAAACTGGCGCCCGGAAAAGATGAAGACAGTACATTCAATCTGGAGGATGCCCGCCATAGCGCTATCGTTTATAAGCCGTCTGATATTGCCAATGCAAGCGGTCCCAATATACATGATCCCAGAAGTGGAGAAATTATGGAGAGCCATGTAAACTGGTATCACAATGTGATGAACCTTCTTCGCAACTGGTATATGATACAAACGGCAACCATTGATTCCGCCGCCCGCAAGCTGAAATTTGACGATGAATTAATGGGAGAGTTGATCCGGTTTGTAAGCGCTCATGAAATAGGGCATACGCTTGGGTTAAGGCATAACTTCGGGTCTTCTTCAACCGTGCCGGTAGAGAAGCTGAGAGACAAAGCCTGGGTGGAAGCAAATGGTCATACACCTTCCATAATGGACTATGCCCGGTTTAACTATGTGGCGCAGCCGGAAGATAATATTTCCAGGAAAGGATTATTTCCCAGGGTGGGTGACTATGATAAATGGGCTATCGAATGGGGGTATCGTTGGTTTCCCGAAATATCCAACCCGGATGAGGAGGTGGCGGTGTTGAATAAGTGGACCATTGAAAAGCTGTCAGCCGATAAACGTTTATGGTGGGGCGATGGCGAAGGCAACAGGGGAGATCCCCGGAGCCAGACCGAAGATCTTGGCGATGACGCGATGAAGGCCAGCGATTATGGTATCAGGAACCTGAAAAGAATAATTGCAGACATACCCAAATGGGCGAAGGAGGATAATAAAGACCACAGTTCCTTGGGAGAATTGTATGGACAGGTTACAGGACAATTTGCGCGGTATATAGGCCATGTGGCGGCTAACGTAGGCGGTGTAGAGCGGACACCCAAGAGAGCCGAACAGGAAGGCGCCGTATATGTGTTTACTGATAAGTCCACGCAAAAAAGAGCTGTCAACTGGATACAGGAAAATGTGTTCAAAACGCCGGTATGGGTAATCCGCCAGAATATTACCGAACTAACGGGCCAAACCCCGCAATCGGTTGTTGCCACCCTTCAAAACCGGGCACTGACAGGTTTACTGAGTGCGTCCACCTTACAAAATCTTATCCGTTTTGAAGCAGAGGAACCTGCAAAAGCTTACACGGTAAATGAACTGCTGACAGAGCTTCGCAGAAGCGTTTTCAGTGAGTTGCCTGCCAGGGCATCAATCGATATCTACAGGCGGCAGTTGCAAAAGATATTTGTGGACCGGTTGATCACCTTGCTTAAGGAACAACCACAACCGGCTGCGGGCAGTTTTTCTTTGGGACAGACCAGCCTTAATAAATATCAGGATGGTATTTCTGCTATAAAGCATCAGTTACGCACACTCGAAGCTGAAATAAGAAGCGCTGCTGCTGCCACAGCCAATGTATCAACAAAAGCACACCTGCTGGACCTGCAGGACAGGATAAAACAGGCATTGGATCCTAAATAACCAGGCTCCTTTCGCGCATACCAGGGAGTTGTAAAAAAGCTTCCTGGTTTTTTTATGCTGCGAAATTTGAAAGAAAGAAGGACTGTCTAAATAGGGGTTGCTGAATAACTGAAGATGCCTCATGGATTTGTGAGAAAGGAGTGAATTGCCACTAATGCACGAATATTTAGTCGGAATTCGTAAAAGATATTAAGAGGATTATGTGCCTTTGGGGCATAGGATTTGAACTGACAGCATCATTGCTGCAAGGCTTTTGTAAGAATTATTTGAAAATGCCTGCAGCTATCAGGCATAAAAAACAATAACACGAATTTGATAGATGAATACTCCGCAGGCGCATTCGTGCCTGCCCGTCCGAGTGGTATATCTCCTGTACCGGCCTTTTTGAAGACTGCCTTCTTACTGTTTTCGTTTGATCAGTTTTGCTTTTTTGATTACCACGTCTTCCAGGGGTCTGTCCCTGTCCGGGCCTTTGCTGGTTGCCACAGCGGCGATACTGTCTATTACCGGTAAGCCTGCCACTACTTCACCAAACACGGTGTAGGCCTGGTCCAGGTGGGGTGTTCCCCCGGTTTGCATGTATACTGTTCTATGTTCCGCAGGGATATTTCTTCCTCCACGTCTTGTGTACTGCAGCGTATCCAATCCGCCTTCTGTCCATACTTTTCCCTGTACTATATAAAACTGGCTACCGCTGCTGGCTCTTTCGGGGTTTACGCCGTCTCCCTTTCTGGCGGCTGCTATTACCCCTTTTTTGTGGAAAAGGCTGTGCCTGAATTCGGCAGGTATGGTATATCCCGGTCCGCCATTGCCCAATGGCTTGCCGGCCGGCGCCTTCCTGCTGTCCGGATCGCCTGCCTGTATCATAAACTGGTTGATTACACGATGAAATAAAAGACCGTTGTAATAGCGGTTCTTAACGAGCTTCAGGAAATTGTCCCGGTGTAAAGGTGTTTCATCGCTCAGCCGTACAGTGATATTGCCATAGTTGGTTTCGAGCAATACGTCTTTTTTATGATCTGCAATCCGTACAGGTTTTTGTGATGCACACCCGTTTAAGAAGATAATAATTGCTATGGGTATGATAATTCGCATTGGCGGATTTTGATCAATATAACAATAAATATTCAGGCAGGGAAAGAAACCAGCCGGTTATAAAATATGCATCTTTTTCCGGTAAGCATTCAGCTTTTTGTCGCGGGGATTCAACTCGGTGATCAGGTAGTTAATTCTTTCCGGCTGGCATATCTGCATTTTAAAAGTGGAATCCAGCTTTTCTGATATGGTCAGCACAGCCAGCCGGTGACCCGCTTCTATCATTGCTTTTTTAACCTGTGCTACTCTCCAGTCAATTTCTGTCAGCCCGTCTTTCGCATTCAACGCATTTACACCAAGAATGCAAAGGTCTACCTTGATGCTTGCCAGTTCCTGGATGGGGCGGGCGCCAATGGTGATCTGCGAAGCCATATCTATTTCGCCCCCCAGCAACACAACGGTAACCTGCGGGTATTCCGCCAGGTTAAGCGCCATGAGCGGACTTACTGTAAAAAATGTGGCTTCCAGTTCCCGGGGTAGTATTTTAACAAGCTCCAGCATGGTAGTTCCGGCTTCCGTCAGAATGGTCATTCCCGGTTTGATCAGTTGCAAAGCCTTACCGGCTATTATTTTTTTCTCGGTTTGCGCGTATACCTTGCTTTGCTGGGCAGGGTAGTGATAAGATTTGGATAAAGCCCCGCCGTGCACTTTCACCAGTTCCCCGGCATCAGCAAGTTCCGTAAGGTCTCTGCGGATCGTATCTTCCGATACGTTTAATTGGGTACTCAGTTCGGAAGAGGAAACTTTATTATGGAGATTGATTTGTTTGAGTATATATGCCTGGCGTTCATTTTTAAAAATAGGCCCCTTCGGATTCATACACGGAATTTTTTAAACTTCAATGAAAATTCCAAAAATAGGAAAAATGGAAAGTTTTTATAGCGCCGGATTACAGGGAGAGGGAGACCGTCATTGATTGCCTCCCCTCGCCTGTAATATGAGGTTAGACACCCGCTACCCGTGCTTTATATTCCGCCAACGCGTCTTCCAGGCGTTCTTTGGCGGTACTGTCTCCGGGTACGTTATGAGAGGGGTGAATATAAAGTTTAACGCCGCGCTCAGCCAGTATCTCGGCAACGGTGGTAACGGTCATCCATACACAGGTGACAAAACCCATGGTAGACAGCGGACCCACCTTGTCCTGGTGATTTTTCAGCGGTACGGAGGCGTCCTGTATCGGTACGCAGGTATCCACTACCAGGTCTGCAATATCAAAGATCGTTTTTCCGGATGAGTGCCTGGTGGTTTTACCTCTGGCTTCTGCCGCTGAACCAAAAGCGATCACTTTCATACCCTTGTTTTTTGCTTCCAGTGCGATGTCAATATTCACGTTATTGATACCGGTATGCGAGAACAGCCACATCACGTCGCGGGTATCAAAATTGTATCCTTTCATGATCTCTTTTCCATATCCTTCCACTCTTTCCAGGAAGACGAACTGGTGAACACCCATTTCACCGGTTATACGCGTAAAAAAAGTGAGTGGCAACTCACACATGGGGTGGAAGCCCACAAAGCCGCCAATCCGGGGATACATCTCTTCTATTGGCAGGGTGGCATGTCCGCAGCCGAAGGTATGTACCCAGCGTTTCTGCTCTATGGCATCGGCCATCCAGGTAGCTGCTTTATAGATATTTTCCGACTGTGTGTCTTCTATTTTCGACATAATTTCTCTTGCGTTTGCCAACCATTGTTTCGCTAACATCATACGTATCAGTTTTAAATATTTAGTATATAAAGATTTACAGAACAATTAAAGCCTGAGCTTTCACCACCGATCAATCAGGTTGCGGTTATACCCGGCGTTCCGGTAAGTTTTGTTCCCGGAAGGATCAGAAAGCATAATAACATCATGGCAATGACTTCCAGCCATATCGCTATCGTCAGGTATTGAATACCGTAGTGTTCCGCAATCAATCCCATTCCGTAGTTGATCAACATGTTCCCGATAAGCGCAATCACCAGCACAAAGCTGAAAGCGGTGGCAGACATAGCGGGATATAGCTTACCCACAAAAGCGTACATCACAGGGAAACCGGCCGCCATACCGGCGCCCAACAGGAAAATAGCTGTCATCGCCATAGTTTCATCTGCTGTGTACCATAAAACGGAGGATGAAACAAAGAGCATTCCCATGGAGATAAGCAGGATGCGGGCGTCGTTTATTTTTCTCAAAAAACCACCCATCAGAAGCCGCATGACCGCCATCCCCACTACGTTCAGTGTGAGTGCGTACAATGCTTTTTCCGGGGTGATCTCTAGGGTTTTCGTTAAATAGGAAGTGATCCAGTTGTGCACGATCGCTTCCAGGCTGCTTTGAAAAAACAGGAAAAATGATATCAGGAGCAGCAAAGGTTTGTTTAGCGCGGTCAGGATGACGGAAACATTTTTTAGCTCCATCGCTTTGGGCGGCGGGAATGAAACGACCAGTATTACCAGTACGATCAAAAATGCGAAAAGCGCCAGGGCAAACAGCACTGTTTCAAAAAAAATGATACTTTGCAGCAACCCCAGCAACAGCGGCATGCCCAATGCGCCAATGGCAAAGAACACCCCCAATAAACTGAGGTTGGCGCTTTTGTTTACAACGCTGATATCAGACACCAATGCGTTGGTGGCGCCATTAATGCTGCCGCCGCCTGCTCCGAAAATGAAAACGGATACCTTCAACCAGGAAACTGAAGTGGCATAACCAATGCCGACCAAACCTGCGGCAACACATAAGCAGGACAGGATCAATACCCACTTGTGACCATACCGGTCGCAGAAATATCCGAATACCAGGGAGCCGGCAAGAATTCCAAAGGGCAATATGGCAAACAGGGCGCCTGCGGACTGATCAGGCAGGTCAAATTTTGCCTGCAGATCCGGGAGTACCGCGCCGAGTGTTATCAGCGTAACACCGAATAGCAGCATTCCCGCGCAGGCAATAATAAAAACATAATTTTTATTGTACATTTTTTCCTTTGTTTTGGGAGCTTACAAGATCCAATGCCGCCCTGGCTGCCCCGTACACACCCGCCAATTGCCCGGTTTTACTGGCTTCCAGGTGATATAGTCTGCTGCTAAGCGGTTGAGCCCATTTTTCCGCCTCTTTTTTTATTTGCGGTATAAAACGCGTAGCCGGACCAAATACACCCCCTCCCACAATGATCTTTTCGGGATTAAAAATACTGGTGAGGTTGGCTATTGTCATTCCCCACCATATAATACACTGATCTATAACCGCCCTTGCCAGCGGATCTGTATCATAAGCGGTGATAAGTTGTTCTGCGGACAGGTATTTTGGGGCTGTGGCGGTATCGTGTTGCGTTTTTGTTATAACGGAAGCCAGCAATGGTATACCGCTTCCCGAAGCAAACTCTTCCAGCCGTACCGGTTCCCGGTTTTCACCGGCTTCAGGCGCCGGCATTACCATCCAGCCGATGGCCCCACCGATATCGCGGATACCTTTTAATACTTTTCCATTTACCAGGATGCCCGCCCCTATACCTGTTCCTACCGATAAAAAGATCACATCATTGCAGTCGCGGGCATTGCCCATCCAGCATTCTCCGAGAATATAACAGGTACGGTCACTCTCGATAACCACAGGCAGGTTATTCGCAGCGTTTTGTATTTCGTTTAAAAGAGGGTATGCTTCCCAGCCCGGTATTTTTGGCGCCCACACATAACCATTGTCTACCGCCCCGGGAACAGCTATGCCAATAGCGGAAACCGGTGTATGAGCCTGGCGCATATGGTGCAGGATATCTCTGGTTTCGGCCACCAGCAACTCACCCACTTCAGTGCCGGACCTTCCTTCGAGCAGCAACCTGGATGAGAAGTGCTGCACACCACCGGCATCCAAAACCGCAAATGCCGCTTTGGTACCTCCTAAATCTATTGCCAGGATGCGTGTACTTTTCACGTGTGACTATTTGACAGCGCTAAAAAAGTGTTTGCGTTATTATGCAATAAAAATATAGTATTTGCATAAAACCGCAAAGGATAATTGTTGCCAACCCAAATCTTCATGCCGGCGGGCCAGTTGAGCGTATCGTCATATCGAACGAGCAACACGGAGATTGTCGCATAATTGTATTTCCGAGAGTGAGATATCTGCCTGCGGCAGGCAGGTCTGCCGGTCTTGGTACTAATGCTCAGCTTTTACACTACTGTCTGGCGGATGCCAATGACGGGAGAGTGTGTTTGTATTTTGCTATCCGCACTGAATCACAGTGTACAACTATTCAACTTCTCGCATTATCCTCCCGTACCTATTGGAAAAGCCATTTCAATTCCCTCATAAACCTTCTTTTATTGTTTAACTAATGAATAATTGTCTTTTTAGCTTAAATTTGGTTATTGCTTGTTTAATTCACCCTTCCATGTATCACCAACTAACTGATGAAGCTTTAATGCAATTGCTTCGCAACAGCGATGCAAAGGCTTTTGCCGAAATATACCACAGGTATTGGGAAAGACTGGCTTTGCGGGTGCTGAAAGTAGTGCATTCGCGGGAGGACGCCAGGGACATCGTACAGGAAGTATTTGTTTCCATATGGAAGCGCAGGGCAGAGATTGAGCTGAGGGGCCCGCTGATCGTTTACCTGCTGAAAAGTGTTCGCAATATTGCTATACGTTACATTGAAAAGAATATTACCCGCAATAATTATTTACAAACTTTATCCGCTAGTATAGCGGAGGAAGTGCCAGACCCTATCCTGCATTGTGAATACAGGGAACTACAGCGTAAATTAGACCAGGCTGTTGCCAGCCTGCCGCCTAAAATGCAGGAAGTGTATCTTTTAAGCCGGAACGAAAAAATGTCTTATAAGGAAATTGCAGACCGCCTGGGCATTGCAGAAAATACCGTGAGAAAACAGTTAAGCAATGCCCTTAAATCGCTCCGCGCCTACGTTAGCGAATCAATGATGCTTTTCCTGACCTGTCTGTCGGCAAAATTTTTTTTCTTTTTTCTTTTTCCGTCTACTACTTTTTTGCTGTTCATGTAACCTGTTTTATGGAGTGGGACTTTTGTAAAGGGTTCTTGTTTTACCATCATGACAAAGGAGCAGGCTGTTATTTTACTTCAACGTTACCGGGAAGGTTTATGTTCTGAGGAAGAAAAGCAGGCGGTAGAGCGCTGGTATGCATCATTGGAGGCAAAAGGGGAATGGAAATGGACAGACGAGGAAAAGGCTTTATTTGGAGAAGAATTATTTGAGCGGATATCCGCGGAAGTTGCCGGGAATAGGGAAGGTACGGTAATACAAATGCCTAAAAGAATGTTGCCGTGGAAAGTAGCGGCCGCTGTACTGCTGCTGGGAGCTACCGCTTTGATGTGGCTATTATTATCGGACGATAATAAAAAGAATCAACCGGTTGAACATGTTGCTATAGTTAAAGATGTTAACGACGCAGATCCGGGAAAAACGGGTGCTGTTCTTACTTTATCGAACGGGCAAAAAATTTTGCTGGATACCGCTGCCGACGGGGCGATAGCAGTGCAGGGAGGACCTTCTATCCTCAATAAAGAAGGAACATTGAGCTATGAAAAAGCGGAGGGTGCTTCAGGTATTGTTGCATACAATTCCATTGTTACGCCGCGGGGGCGGCAGTACAGGCTCATACTGGCAGATGGAACAAAAGTGTGGCTGAATGCAGCCTCATCGCTTCACTACCCTGTTTATTTTACGGGAGAAACAAGAAAGGTGGAAGTTTCGGGAGAGGCATATTTTGAAGTAGCGGAGCTAAAGGATCCGAAAGGGAACAAGGTTCCCTTTAGCGTGAAGGTAAATCGTGAATCGGGTATTCCTGCTGATGTTCAGGTGCTGGGTACTCATTTTAATATCAATGCATATAATGATGAGCCTGATACGAAAGTGACTTTGCTGGAAGGGGCGGTAAGGGTAAGTGTCGCTTCTGCCGAGCCGGTACTGATATTTCCGGGACAGCAGGCAAGGGTGAGTAATAAAATTGATGTAAATAAGGAGGTGGACCTTGAACTCGTGATGGCATGGAAAAACGGCGTATTCAATTTTAAGAATGCGGATGTAAGTGCGGTAATGCGCCAGGCAGAGCGGTGGTACGACATCCGGGTGGAATATCCGCAGGGCATCCCCAGGGATACACTTAACGGGGGTATTTCCCGCGATGTAAAGCTTTCGGAATTCCTGGACATCATACGTTACAGTGATATCCGGGCAACCATCCGGGATGGTATAGTGGAAATCAAGCCCGCTATGGCGGGCAAACAATAGGTTATAATTGGCTCATAAAAAAGCCAGTAGTGGTGGAACACTGCTGGCCGGTATATGGGTCAATGTATATACAATCGGCGAAGACTGTTATTTATTCACCCAACAAACCAAAGTTATGCAATTTACTGCGCATTTGGACTGTCATTTTTTTATCCCGGACAGTACAAAAACCAAAAACCAACACCTGCCGTTTCTCCCTCTGCGGCAGTTTCAGCAGGTAAAAAAAATGCTGTTGATTATGAGGCTTACAGTTATTCTTGTATTGGCCGCCTGCCTTAAGGTAAGTGCCGGAGGTTATGCCCAGCAGATCACGCTCAGGGCAAAAGATATGCCCTGCGAATCGGTTTTCAGGGAAATCACCCGCCAGAGCGGGTACCAGTTTTTCTTTAACAAAAGGCTTATCCGGAACGCCCGCAATGTTTCGGTGGAGCTGAATGCCGTTCCGGTAGAAAGGGCTATTGAAATTTGTTTTGCCGGTCAGCCCTTTGATTATGCCATCATCAATAAAACCGTAGTGATCCGTAAAAAAGAAGAGCGGCTGGTAGTAATACCTGAAACAGCCCCTGCCGAAATTCCGCCGATAACCGTAACGGGCAAGATTACCGATGAAAATGGTGATCCACTGTATGGGGTAAGTATTATCGAAAAAGGAAATCCTAATATGGGGACAACAACTGATGTTGACGGCAACTTTTCCTTAAATCTGTCCTCAAACGCAATTTTGTTAATTTCTTATACCGGTTATGAGAAGCAGGAAGTAGCTGTTAATAACAGAACAACTGTAAATATTGTGCTTATTGGAGAGATAAAGGTACTGGACCAGGTTGTTGCAGTTGGATATGGGTCAGCGAGAAAACGAGATCTGACAGGTGCGGTCGCCAGTGTAAAGATAACTGATGAGTTAAGTCAGTTGCCAAATGTTAGTATTGTTCAGGCCTTACAAGGAACTATTCCGGGGGTGAATGTTGGAATAACCAACAGGGCAGGGGAGGAACCGTCATTAACTGTGCGAGGTAACAATACTCTATCCGGTAATGCTTCCGCTCCTTTGATCGTAGTTGATAATATTATCTACAGAGGTTCATTAATTGACCTGAACCCTAAAGATATAGCCACCATTGATATCCTGAAAGATGCATCAGCAGCAGCTATTTTCGGTTCGCAGGCATCAAGTGGTGTAATATTAATTACCACTAAAAGAGGTACTGTAACAGAAAAACCCAGGTTTAATTTTTCCACCAGCCATACAGTACAGGTCCCTTCCAATGAGATGGTACCGATGGGGCGTGAGGAACTTGATGAATTTATCAGGAATACCAATTGGGAAAGAGGAAGCAGGCTTGGACCGGATTATCTTCAGCGCAATCCTGATTTTCAATACTATTCTATGTTGAAGTCTGCCGATTTAACAAAAGGATTTCTTGACGGAGTAGAAAACAACTGGTGGAATGACTTTACCAGAAACGGACGTATCAGCTCATATGACCTTAGTATGAACGGTGGGTCGAAAGCAATCCGTTATTTTGTTTCAGGAGGCATGCAGGATGTACTGGGTTATATTAAGAATGATAAATACAGAAGATACTCTTTCAGAATAAATCTTGATGCAGACATTAACCCCTGGCTAAGGATAGGGCTTCAATCTTCGCTGGCCTTAAGCAATTATTCTGGTGTGGAGCCATCTGCATCCGGCATTTTTACCATGCAGCCATGGGCGCCGATCTATGATGACGAAGGAAACCATCATCTTACGCCTAATGGCAGTTCGGTGAATCCTTATTTAACGCTGCAGGTAAACGACGACGACAGGAGGTTTAGCGGTAATGGAAATTTATATGCACATATCAAAATACCTTTTATAGACGGTCTCAGTTATAGAATAAATTATGGGAATAATTACAGGACAAATATTCTAAATCGATTTGATGCCTGGGGCGCCGGGTTTCAAGGCTCTGGTTTGAAGAACTTTTCCGAAAATTATATCTGGACGGTTGATAACATAGTTACATATGAGACATCGCTAAATAAGCACAGATTAAAACTTGATTTGGTATACGGCGTTGAAAAGTCCAAATATCAATACACCAATGCATCTTCTTCAAGATTTGCCATTGATGATTTAGGTTACTGGCGCTTACAGGCAGGTGAACAGGCATCCTTTTCAATAAATACAGGAGGAGCCCAGTCTAGCAGCCTGTATTCTTCCGGCAGAGCTTTCTATAGCTTTAATGACAAATACATGATTACGGCTACTCTTCGAAGGGATGGTTTTTCCGGATTTGGGTCTGACAAAAAAATGGGCACCTTCCCTTCTGTGTCAGTAGCATGGGTAGCCAGCGAAGAAAACTTCTTCAGATCCGGCTGGATCAACTACCTGAAGCTCAGAGGTTCATACGGAAAATCCGGGCGCAGAGCAGTTGATCCTTACAGCACCATGGCCATCGTAGCTATGTCTCCGGTATATGTTTTTGGGGATGGAGCACAGGCTACCATGGGTCAATGGATATCAACCATGGCCAATAATCAACTTGGCTGGGAAACGACTACCGGAGTCAACATGGGTATGGATTTTAACCTGTTCAATTCAAGAGTTCAGGGAAATATTGACTACTACCGAAATCATACAGAAGATATATTGTATGGCATCCAATTACCAACAATGACCGGTTTCTCCAGTATTTCAACCAATATCGGAAGAGTAAAAAACCACGGGATAGAACTGAATATTTCGGGGGATGTCCTTAGATACTCTGACTTCAACTGGAATGCCGGCTTTAATTTTTCCAGAAACAGGAACCAGATTATATCCATCATTGGAATGGATGGTGACGGCGACGGAAAAGAGGACGACCTTATTGCTAACGGGTTGTTTATTGGCCAGCCACAAAACGTTATTTATGATTATGAAATAACCGGTGAAATGTGGCAATTGGCCGATAGGGAACGAGGTATCATCCCTGCCGGATTTTTCCCCGGTACGCTAAAAATCGTGGATAGAAATAATGATGGTGAGATATCTGCCACTGACGACAGAACCATTTTAGGGTATACTGATCCGTCCTATAGGTTTGGTATAACCAACACCTTGAAATACAAAAATTTCAGTCTGTATCTTTTTATTAATTCTATACAGGGAGGCAAAAAGTTTTACAGGGCTTTGGTTGATCCGGCATGGGATTTCAATAACTACGAATTTATAACCCAGGGGAACGGACCAAAGGGCGCCTGGGATTACTGGATGCCGGAAAACCCCGGTGCAAAATACAGAAGAACGGATATCAGACCTGCCTATGAAGGATTTCATTATGACTCAAGAAGCTTTATCAGATTACAGGATGTTACGCTTTCTTACTCATTTGGATCGAAAGTGACCAATAAGCTGGCTCCGGGTGGAATGAGGTTGTATATAAGTGGAAAAAACCTGTTCACCATTACCAAATGGGAAGGTGTTGACCCTGAATTAGGAACGAGAATATCGCCGGGAGTACTCCCTGTAATGAGGAGCTTTCTGTTAGGCATTGATATCACTTTTTAAAACAATTGATTTATGAAAACTATAAAATATAACAAATTTGTTTTCCTGTTTATGATTGCGAGCATTGCCTGCAATAAAGATAAATGGTTGAAAGAAGTACCGCTTGATTTTTATTCAACAGAAAATGTTTATAAAACACCGGAGCAGTTTAATTATGCTATCACTGACATATATTCAAAAATTCCTGCTGTTACGTATCTAACCAACGATTTTACAGCTCCCGTTGTGGGCGGTTTTGCGGATAACCTTTACCATTTTTACGGGCCAACCGCCTTTGGTCACCATAACAGGATAATTCCTGAAGGAGGCACAACCAGTTATTTTTGGGATCGTTACTACAAAATAATAAGCAGTTCCAATGTTATCCTTGATAGAATTGATGAGCCGGACGTTGTCTTCAATACTGAAACATTAAAAAATCAGTATAAGGCTGAGGCCATGTTTTTCAGGGCTTATGCGTACAAATGCCTCGCTATTTTATACGGCGGCGTTCCCGTTATTTTAGATGAGATCAAGGAGCCTAAAAGGGATTTTGTGAGGGCAGGCAAAGAAGCGGTGCTGTCCCAGGCAATAAGCGATTTAGAATATGCTGTTAATAACCTTCCTGAAGTAACGGACCTGGTGCAGGATGGCAGGTTAACCAGGGCAGCCGCCTATCATCTGCTTACCGAGGTTTATCTGACTGTCGATAACTGGGATAAGGCAATAGAAGCGGCTACGAAAGTAATAAGCAATCCTAACTATACCCTAATGACAGAGAGGTTTGGCAGGCGGGCGGATAAGCCCGGTGATGCTTTCCGGGATCTTTTTATCCGGAACAACCAAAATAGAATGACTGCAGGAAATACGGAAGGTATATGGGTCGGTCAGTACGAGCATCTGGTAATGGGAACTGCAGCAAGTCCGCAGGGAACCCGGTTCTATGGCGTATGGTACTGGCAACTGCGGGATAAAAATAATGTACCTTTATTTTTAGATCACTCTTCACAAAACGGAGGACGTGGAATCGGGTTTTACGCGAACAACGATTTCATCAATGATACCATTTGGCAAGGAGATCTGTGGGATGACATGAGAAACTCTGAATATAATATCCAGCGTGACATGATTGCAGATAACCCAAATTCAGACTGGTATGGAAAAAAGATTATTGAAGAGGATGCAATATTGGATCGGGGGCTGTATCATGAGTACTGGCGCCCGATCTGGACCAAATTAATTCCGATGGATGATTTTCCGGACGATGTAATTGCTGACCTGGCCACCGGACGCACTTTGACTACTGCTCACTCCTCTTTTACAGATACTTACCTGATGAGGCTCTCGGAAACCTACTTGTTCAGGGCTGAAGCCTATTTCCGGAAAGGTGATCATGGTGCAGCAGCAGCAGATATCAATGTGATAAGGGGCAGGGCAAAGGCAAAGCTGGTTACCCCCGATCAAATCACACTTGATTTCATATTAGACGAAAGGCTGAGAGAGTTAAATTTAGAAGAATTACGATTGATGACCCTGATGAGAACAGGTACATTGCTTGATCGTGCCAGAAAACACAACCCCAATTACAATGGGCAATTTGCCAGTCATCCTTTAGATAACTACAAGACACTTTTTCCCATTCCGCAAAGCGAGATCGAGAGAAATACCGGAGCAAAGCTGGAACAAAATCCGGGTTATCCGGGAGGTCGTTAAATATTTAGCTGAGTAGCCGATAAACGTTCCTTTTCTTAAATCACCGTAGAACTTAAGAAATAAAATAAATTGACATGAGACTAAATTCGCATTTGATCTTATTGACTTTTCATTTGCTGCTTGCACAGATATGTTTTGGCACAACAACGGTAAACTTAATTCCCTGGCCTGCGCAGATTGACATTAAAAATGATAAGATAACTATCAACAGGCACCTGTTATTTATAAATGTAGCCAATAAAGATGAAGTAGAGCAGGTAATAAAAACCTGCTCCAACGATCTGAAAGATATGGGCTTTCAGATCGTTGGAAAAAGTCCGGCATCGAATAGCCGGTCTTTAAAAATAGCCTTTTCCCTGCTCGATCCGGGAGATGATCAATTAGGAGACGAAGGGTACCAGCTTATCATTGATGATAAAATATCCATAGTAGCCAACACTGCCAAAGGCTTATTTTGGGGTAGCCGCACCGTATTACAGCTTTTGCAAAAAGGCCCTGGCGCTTCAATCCCGAAACTGGAAATCTCGGATCAGCCGGTTTCAAAATACCGGGGGTTAATGATTGACGTAGCCCGTAATTTTCATAGCCTCGATTTTCATTTAGAAACCATTAAAAGAATCGCTTCTTATAAAATAAATCATTATATGATCCATTTTAGCGATCAGCAAAGTTATACGCTACCCAGTGATAAATATCCGGCATTACCGACAGCAGGCAGAAGTTATTCAAAGGATGATATCAGGAAAATGGTAGCCCTGGCAAAAGAGTATCACGTCAATATTGTTCCGTCTGTGGATGTACCGGGACATTCCGGGGCTATAATTCAAAAATACCCCAACCTCGCTTTTAATAAGGATACTTATAGATTGGATGCAACCAAAGACGAAACAATTAATACCCTTCAGAATATTTTTGGAGAACTGATGGAGCTTTTTCTCGGCCCGATATGGCATTTGGGCGCTGATGAAGTACATTATCCTGATCTGAAAGAAAGTCCCACTACAGTATATACGGAATGGATGATGAAACATAACTATTCAAAAGGAGGGCAGGTATTAAACCACTTCATTAATCAGATGTATGATTTTTTTAAAGGAAAAGGATACCAGATGTTTGTCTGGGAAGGTTTTCAGCCGAACATTTTCCCAAAAGTTAATACGGAAATAACTGTATGCCCCTTTGATATTAAGTTTGAAGGTATTATGCCCATAGATTATATAGAGGCGGGTTATACTCTTATTAATACTTCCTGGACACCACTATACATCGCAGATCGTATAGATATGTCCACCCCTGATTTAATTGCTAAATGGAATATCAATATGTTTGGGAAGGGGCGGGCGCCTCAACCTTTTCATTATTGGATGAAGTATCGTCCTGAAGAAATCAAAACAGAGATTGTAGGAGGACAAATGTGTTCATGGGCAATTGAAGAAAAAGCAGAATGGGGGCTGTTGTTCGGCAAGAACGCCGGGCCGGGTTTCCCTGAATACGGGATACCGGCACCGCGTATTCAGGTATTTAGCGAACGAGTGTGGACAGGGAGTAAAACGAGCGAAACCGATCTCTTAGAGCGCACGGGCGCATCCCACTGGTAAGCAATAGATTCCTTCTCTTTCACCCCCTGCAGGGTCCGCCTGTATAAAAACTACATTGCATTCTTTATACAGGCAACGCTGTGGCAAATAGGAGCAAAGATATGCCCGTATTTTACATGAAAAGCATTTTATATAAACCATCCTATTAATTTGCATACGGCGAAATACACTGTCGTTTATTTCTTTTTTATGACACGAATAACAGAACAACCCTCCCATTACAGGCACCTTGAGAAAATGTCGCTAGAAGAACTAACCGCTAATATCAATAACGAAGACAAAAAAGTAGCTGTTGCCATCGAAAAAGCACTGCCGCAACTGAATATCCTGATCAAAACAATAGTTGAAAAGCTGAGCGCAGGCGGACGTATGTTTTACCTTGGCGCAGGTAGTGGGGGACGATTGTCCGCACTGGACGCCTTAGAGTTGCCTACTACTTATGGTATTGATAAAGGAAAGATAAATGTTATCCTGGCGGGTGGACTGGACCGTTTGATAGAAGCACCTGAAGAAAAGGAAGATGAGGCAGATGCCGGCTGGCTGGCGCTGCTGGAACATAAAATTTCTCCCAAAGACATAGTAGTAGGTATTTCAGCAAGCGGCACTACCCCCTTTGTGTTGGGTGCACTTCAGCAGTGTAAAGCCAATAACATCACTGCAGGTTGTATCGTAAGCAACCCGGATTCTCCTATAGCCGCTGTTGCTGCAATTCCGGTGGAAGTGATTACAGGCCCGGAGTTTGTGACAGGAAGTACACGCATGAAATGCGGTACAGCACAAAAAATGATTTTCGATATGATCAGCACAACTACCATGATCCGATTAGGCAGGGTGGAAGATAACAGTATGGTAAACGTATTGCTGATCAATAATAAGATTACCGATCGAGCGGTCAAAATTTTTATGGAGAAAGCGGCAATCGGTAATTACGAAAAAGCAAAGGTGATTTTACTGAAACATGGTAGTGTTAAAAAGGCCCTGGATGCAATGAAAAACAGGTAGAAGGGAGTAAATCGTCCTGGGAGCGGAGGAAGAACAATGGCTTTGTCATAATACAGACCGGTCACCTATGATACTGAACAGGGTATTACGGTACCCGGTGGCGTCGCCAGTTATCAGCGCATGAGCAAGGAGGCATTACAACAATGATAGTTGCAGGGACCGGTGCAAGCGTCGAGTTACAGGTCACAGGGTCACTGCGATCCGCTCCGAACGTTCGGAGGCGATCAACCGATGACGGATGATCCTTGCGGTGAAGCAGTCCCTTCGCAGTCGTCACTGCGATTCCGCCGGTATATGCCTGAACTAAGAGAATGCTGCTGCGGGTGAAGCAGTCCCAGGATTACCGGCAGGTTGTTATGCTGAAGGAAGATAAGTATTCATTCTTTGGTATACCAAGGGCCATACTGAATCGTAACAGTAAGATAGAGCAGAATAATACATGGGAGGGAACATTTAACCCTCTTGAATAGTCCCTCTTTTCTTTCAGTAGCTGTTGGAATTATTTTTCTCTAAGAGCATCCGGAGAGCAGCGTGCCCGTCAAAAACGCGCTCTCCGGATCTTGAAACAACAGTTATAATAAAGTTATTTTTCTGATCATAACTTTATGTACTATCTTATACGTTTGGCCGGGAGGATCTACAGAACACACATTTTACAGATGAAGCAATATTTTACTGTCCTGTTATTAGTGATCATAAATGTCAATGCATATAGCCAGGATATTACAACCTCCTATATATCAACAACAGCAGCCATCAACCGTTATTCCGCTATATCAAAACAACCCTTTTATATTTTTCCTGAAACCAGGGAGCACCCCCTTAAGTGGAATGATTCCCTGCAGGAAACCTGGCTGCAAAAAGATCATACAAAGAGCAGCTTCACTTTGCATGCGCAACCTGGCGAATATTTTGTATACCAGGTAGGTGTATGGGCAACAAAAAATGAACTAAACGATGTAAACATTCGTTTTTCAGACCTGAAAACAACGGATGGAAAAGCGATCTCGTCCAGCCAAATATCATGCTTTCATAAAGGAGGCATCAACTATCTTGGTAAGCCGTTTACAAAAAAGATAACCGTACAACCCGGTAAAGTGCAACCGCTATGGATAGGCATAGATCTTTCTGATGTTTCTAAGGGTATCTATAGCGGCACCGTAACCGTTATGGTCAATAACAGGTCCCAAACGCTTACAATACAACTCACCGTCGATGGTGATCCCGTGGAAGATCATGGTGTTAACGAGGGTAAACGGTTGTCGCGGATGTATTGGCTGAACAATACATCAGGCATAAATGATGAGATCACCAAAGGGTATCAACCCGTAGCTCGTAACGGTAACATCCTGCAAATACTTGGGCGGACGATAGCAATAGCCCCTAACGGGCTGCTCGCTGATATAAAGAGCTATTTCACCGCATCAAATCAACATATATCGCAAAACGGAACATCCATACTTAGTAATGCTTTTCGTTTTATAATAGAAAAAGAGGATGGAACGATCGTATCGTTAAAACCTGGTGACATTGAATTTACAGAAGAGCTCCCCGGTGCCGTGGCATGGAAAGTGAAGAACACCGCTGCTGAATGTGAATTGGTTTGTTCCGGGCGGCTGGAATTTGATGGATTTGTAGATTATAAGCTGGCACTAAAAGCCTTAAAGCAGTTGAAGGTGAAAGATATCCGGTTAGAAGTACCTGTTAACAAAACGAAAGCTGAGTATATGATGGGGTTAAACCACGAAGGTGGCTTGCGGCCGGAAACATGGCAATGGAAATGGGATACTACCAGGAACCAGGATGCCTTGTGGCTAGGTGCCGTAAACGGGGGATTACGCATTAAACTAAAGTCAGACAACTATGTTTTGCCGTTGGTAAATATTTATTATGATTTTGCACCTTTACATCTTCCCCCTTCCTGGGGTAATGACAGCAAAGGAGGGGTAAACGTAAGTGAAAATGCAACTTCGGTAATAGTGAACGCTTATTCGGGTGACAGGGAGATGAAGGCAGGTAAGGTGCTGCATTATGACTTCGAATTGCTTGTTACTCCTTTCAGGACTATTAGTAGTGATGTGAAATATGGCGACAGGTATTTTCACGGAGGCGGCACCAATGCTTTTTCTAAAATTGAGAAAGCCAAAAAAGCCGGCGCCAATATCATCAATATACACCACGCCGAAGATATTTATCCATTTATCAACTATCCGTACCTCGATGAAAATGTGGCTGAGCTTACACAACTGGTGAAGAGCGCACACGCGGATAGCTTACGGTTGAAGTTGTATTACACAACCCGCGAGCTTACTAAAAACATTCCGGAATTCCAGGCATTTTATAGTTTGGATGGAGAGTTATTGTATCCCGGTCCGGGTAATGCCAGCCGTACAGAAGCGCTGCATCCCAAAGGCCCGAACGAGTGGCTGATCAAAAATGTAAGAGAAAAATATATACCCGCCTGGTATAGTCTTGTAAATGAAGGAAAATTCAAAGGCGCTATCGACCTTTCTGTTATTACTACTCCCAACAGCAGGTTGAATAATTTCTACATTGGCGGGCTGGAATGGATGCTGAAGAATCTTACAATTGATGGAATATACATCGATGATGCAGCTTTAGACCGCTTTACATTGAAACGTGCACGAAAGCTGATTGATCAATACCGGCCCAATGGAAGAATTGATCTGCATAGCTGGAATCACTTCAATAGCTGGGCCGGATATGCAAGTTGCTTAAACCTGTATATGGATCTGCTTCCCTATTCCGACCTGGTGTGGATAGGGGAAGGACGGGATTATAACAGAATGCCCGATCACTGGTTGATCGAGGTGTCAGGCATTCCGTTTGGCTTGCCCGGTCAGATGCTTGAAGGTGGAGGTAATCCATGGCGGGGTATGGTATATGGAATTACCAATCGCGCGGGGTGGGGTGGTAATACACCGGAAGAGTTATGGAAATTCTGGGACGGGTTTTCATTGCGGGAAAAAGAATTTGTCGGATATTGGGAGAAAGATTGTCCTGTTACAACGGACAATAAAATGGTAGTGGCTTCTGTATTTAAAGGGAAAAAAGAAAGCATCATAGCTGTAGCCAACTGGAGTAAAGAAGATCATCCTGCCGCATTGGCTATTGACTGGTATGCACTTGGCCTTGAGGCTTCTGCCTGCAGCATCAGCATCCCCGGTATAAAGAAATTCCAGGAAGAGCAGGCTTTGCAGTCAGTAAGCGCGTTAAACATCCCGGGCGGCAAGGGATATATGATTGTGATAACTGAAAATAAGTGACAGATCGGGCATATGTGTATATTGAATATGACAGGAGATAACAGGAAAACTTTATTACAGTTAGTTAAAATTTGGCAGTTAGTTTTTATTTATAGAGTCATACCGGTCTGGACCCAGATTGCCGGGCCGGTTACTCTTTTTCCACTATCCTATATGAGATCATTGACCGTGTATTAACCTGTCAATCTTACGATGTATATAATTTACAGGATCATGAAAAAACATTTTCTTTTATTCCGTAGCTTGTTATTGCTGGCATTTGCACATTTTCTTACCGGCTCTGTTGCCCAGGTGAATTTTAAAACAAATGAACTGACTATTGTACTGAATAGCAAAGGGGAAATATCCGGTCTGAGGAGCAAGACAGGCAAAGAATATCTGGCCCCCTCACAACCTGCGCCCTTGTTATCGGTTTTTACAGCCGGCAAATTACTGGCCCCTGAAAAATTACGCTGGCAAAACGCATCCAAAACCATTGTATTGAATTATCCGGACTGGAAAGGGGAAGTAAATATTAAGGTGGTGGAAAAGCCGGACTATATTACGCTGGAATTAGTAAAGATCAGGAACAATGAAGAGGTGGAATACATTGTGTGGGGTCCTTACCCTACCATCATCACTAAACAAATAGGAGAAACGGTTGGAACCGTATGGGACCAGGCATTCGGCATCGGGCTGCAGGCGCTGAATATAAAAACACTGGGAGGTTATCCCAGTGAGGAGAATGATATCGAGCCGTCTTTTGATATTTTTTCGGAAAGCAGCGGGTTGAAAGATATTTCCCCTGAGCACAAGGTGCTATACCGCGGGCAAACGGCAAAGCTTACAGATTTTGGCAGCGTCATTCAGGCATATAGCCGTAACCGTTATAAAGAGAAGGTCGTTGAAAACTGGGGACATGAAAAATATACTGTTCCGGCTTATCCGCAGGATGGCGGCGTAACAGGCTCTAAGATCGCTCTGTGGGGGGCTCCGCAGGAAATGTTACTGTCGGTCATAGAAAAAATTGAATTGCAGGAAAACCTGCCGCATCCCACTATTAACGGGGTATGGGCTAAAAGATCGCCGCTGGCAACCTCTTCTTACCTGATCATGGGGTTTGGTGAGCAAACAATAGAGGAAGCCCTTGGGCTTACACAAAAAGCGGGACTGAAGTATTTGTATCACCCGGGTCCTTTTGAAACATGGGGGCATTTTGGACTTAATCAAAAACAATTTCCCGACGACTGGAAAAGCATGAAACGTTGTGTGGACATTGCAGCCAAAAAAGGTATTGACCTGGGCGTGCATACATTGTCTTCTTTCATTACCACCAACGATCCCTTTGTTACACCTGTGCCGGATAAGCGCCTGGCAAAAGTAGGTTCAGGCATTATTACTTCGCCTGTTGATGAAAAGGCAACGGTTATATCCGTTGCATCCCCGGATTTTTTTAACCAGATGAAAAATAATAACCTGAAAACGGTAATGCTGGGCAGCGAACTGATCCGGTATCGTGATGTATCGCAAACTGCTCCCTGGCAGCTTTTGGATTGTGTGCGCGGTGCATTTGGAACGAAAGCACAAAGTCATCAGCAGGGCGATACCATTGCAAAGCTGATGGATCACGGGTATAAAGTCTTTTTACCCGATATGGAGTTGCAGGATGAGATGGCTGCCAATCTTGCCCGGTTGTTTAACGAAACGGGTTTAAAACAAATATCGTTTGACGGGCTGGAGGGCAGTTGGTCTACCGGCATGGGACAGTATGCCACGCAGTTGTTTGTGAAGAAATGGTACGATCTGCTGAAGCCTGCATTAAAAGGGAAGGTGATCAACGATGCCAGTGGACCGGGCCATTATTTCTGGCATACCTTCACAAGAATGAACTGGGGCGAGCCCTGGTATGCGGGTTTCCGGGAAAGCCAGACGCAATACAGGCTGAAGAACCAGGATTATTATTACAGGAACCTTATACCCCGTATGCTGGGATGGTTCCAGTTGGGAAGCACAACCACGCTGGAAGATATTGAGTGGTTGCTGGCCAGGGCCGCCGGGTTCGATGCAGGGTTCGCATTGTCTACTTCATTAGCCGAGCTGAAAAAGCATGGCCGGATGGATCTGCTGCTTCAAACGGTTGCAGAATGGGAGAAGGCAAGGCTGTCGGGGGCCTTTAAAACCGAACAAAAAGATGCGCTCAGGGATATCAATAAAGAATTTCATCTTTCAAAAGCGGATGACCGTATCTGGGATCTTTTTCCGGTTAATAATGCTGTTATACAACATCAGCAAAAGATCAGGCAACCCGGCGAACCCGTTTATTCCGAATATGGTTTCAACAATCCGTTCGACGAACAACCATTACAATTTGTTGCGCATATTGCCGGCGGATCCCCGTCTGCCTCATGGGAACAACCCTCTGTTGAAATAAATAATTATACCAGGCTGGAAATACCGTTTACCCTTACAAAAGGACAATGGCTGGTATGTAACGGAAAGCAGGTAATACTATATGACCACGAGTGGCATACGATCAGAGAGGTCGCTGTACAACAGTTACCTGTTGTGACAAAAGGAGCCAATAAGATATTAATAGATGGTGTAATATCCGGTGAACAATCGCCGGCAGTGAAAATAGAATTCAGGACAATCGGAAAAGCGGAACGTATTAGTGCGGCCAGGTAAAGAGGAGCTATAGAAAAAATGATATCTCTCATTTAATAAGTTTTTCCGTGATGGTAAGCTGATTGATTAGTAATGAAGTCGCGCCGGGGTCTTCATTTAAGGCTATTGCGGGCAGCCATGAGACCGTGGTGCTGAGTGGTTCGCCTGGTGACATAGTTGCCTGGTTGTGAAGAAGATCCCGTCGGGACGAAGCAGATGCGTCTACGGTACTGGATACAAAACTCATTACATCCGGCGGCAAAGCAATATGGATAAGACCGTTGTAAGGATATGTTCCGGTTATACCGGTTTTCAGGAAAAGGCATTTTATGACTTTAGCGGATCTTAATGTCAAAAACATCCACAAAAAATAAATTGTTTATTTTTGTACCCGTGAAAAAATGGTTGACATTTCTTTTGCTCATTGTTATTACAACAGCGACGGTTTATCCCTGCTGTATGGAAGATGGTTGTGCCGATGAATGGAAACAGGGAACTGAGTCTACGGAATGCGGTAGCTGCTCTCCCTTTTTTGCCTGTGGCACTTGTGTTGCATCTGTTGTTCCCGTTTTTCAGGAAATAGAATTACCGGAGATACCTCATATTCTAGTAAAACATCAGTCTTTTTATATTCTTCAATCAGGAAGCTACTCTTCCTCTCCGTTCCAGCCACCCCGTATTCCCTTACATAACAGGATGGATACTTAAATTGATTGAAGATATTTTAAACTATAATATGAAATTTTTTATTTCAGGAATATTCCTGTGCTGTTTTGTATTTGCAGCCCGGGCCCAACAAACATTCGTTGCTGTGATACAGGACGAAGAAACCGGGCAGCCTCTTGAAGGCGCCAGCATTACCTGGAAGGAGCAGAACAAAACCGTAGTAACAGATGCCGGGGGCAAAATTCTATTTGAAAATATACCTGATGGCAACAATAGTTTTTTGATCAGCTATATAGGGTACAAAAGAAAAACCATTAAACTTCATTTTCCGGTTTCATCCGGTATGCCTTTGATAATAACGCTGGAACACGATCATGAACAGGAGGCGGAAGAAATAATAGTGACTGCTACCAGAACCAGCCGTACCATTGCTAATTTACCTACCCGTACCGAAGTAATTTCGGGAGAAGAGCTGGAGGAAAAAGCAAATATGAAGCCGGGAGATATACGCATGTTGCTGAACGAAAGCACCGGCATCCAGACACAACAAACTTCGGCAACCTCATTCAATGCCGGTATCCGTATCCAGGGATTGGATGGGCGTTATACCCAAATGCTTCGTGATGGTTATCCTCTCTATTCCGGTTTTTCCGGAAGTTTATCCTTATTACAGATAGCTCCGCTGGATCTAAAGCAGGTGGAAGTGATCAAGGGTTCTGCCTCTACCTTATATGGGGGTGGCGCTATTGCAGGGCTGGTAAATCTTGTTTCCAAAACCCCCGGCAAAAAAAGAGAGCTTAACTTTCTGGCTAATGGCACATCCGCGGGAGGGTTGGATATCAGTGGCTTTTACAGTCAGCGATATGGAGTCCTGGGGTTGACATTGTTCGGATCCCGCAACAGCAACAGACCTTTTGATCCTGCCGGTATAGGGCTTACGGCAATTCCCAAATTTGAACGTTATACCATTAATCCACGCCTGTTTATTTATGGAAAGAAAACTACTATGGATATGGGTATAAGTTATATTACGGAAGACAGGACAGGCGGGGATATAAATTATATTAAAAATGGCGGTACGGGCTATTTCGAGCAAAATAATACGGACCGTATTACCAGTCAACTGGGTATTGCTCATCAACTGGGCAAAGGTGCCACCATTCAACTGAAAAGCAGTTATAGCAGGTTTGACCGGTCTGTTGTAATTCCCGGATATAAATTTGATGCTTTACAACAAACCTCTTTTACAGAGCTTACATGGAACAGTCAAAGTGAAAATGTGGATTGGGTCATAGGCGCCAATTTTGTTACTGACAAGCTTGGCGAAACACAGCGATCTTCTGACCCGGTTCGTGACTACCGTTATAATACTTCAGGCATATTTGCGCAAAACACCTGGTCAGTGACTGATAAATTCACCCTGGAAACAGGGCTGCGGGGGGATTACGTAAATGAATTTGGTTTTGAGATTCTGCCCAGAATTTCAGCTATGTACAGAATAACCCCCCAGGTTACGACACGCCTGGGAGGCGGGTATGGTTACAAAGCTCCAACTATCTTTACGGAAGAAACAGAAAGAAGGCAGTTTCGGTACATAATGCCCATAGATATCAATAAAACCCGCAACGAACGTTCTGTAGGGGGGAATTGGGATATAAATTACCGTACACATTTCGGAGATGTAGGGTTCAGCATTAATCACATGTTTTTTTATACCCGGTTAAATAAACCCCTGGTTTTAGCGAATACCGGGGTAAATCAATGGCATTTTGAAAATGCTGCAGGCCATATTGATACCAGGGGCATGGAAACTAATGTTAAACTGACGTACGACGACTTCAAATTGTTCATTGGCTACACTTATACCGACGCCAATACCCATTTTGATAATAAGCAATGGCTTCCGCTCACTGCAAGGCACCGGCTGAATAATGTGCTAATGTATGAGATGGAAGAAAAATGGAAAATAGGATTGGAAGCATACTACTACAGCCGCCAGCAACTCAGTGACGGTAGTTATGGGAAATCTTACTGGATTATGGGCTTTATGGTTGAAAAGCTTTGGGAACATTTTGCCCTGTTTGTCAACTTCGAAAACTTTACGGATACAAGACAAACGAGGTTTGATACTATTTATACCGGATCTATTGCTGATCCTGTGTTCAGGGATATTTATGCTCCCGTGGATGGGTTTGTTGTAAATGGCGGGTTAAAAATAAAGTTATAGGAGGATTAATTGCGTTACCCGGCAAGCAGGTTGTGTAAATCTGTTTGTCGGGTAATACCTGAGCCTGCGGTCGGTGTTGTCACTGAACCGCTTAAAGAAGGTACTTGTATGGCTTTATTGTTCACTATCACTTTTTTCTTTATTGTTTCGGAGAAGCCGATATTCTCCATTCATGTTATAAGAATTGAATTTTCTGAAATTTTTTTCAAGCTATTCTGGTTTTACTCTATTGTTTTTCAATGTGTAATACATATTTTTTGCAAATCTTTGACTTCAGTCATAATTACCTGTTTTCTTTTTTTATATTTTCAATTCGTTGTTTTCTGAATTCATTGTAAACAAAATATTTTATGGAAATAAAAACCATTGAGAAATTACTTAAGATTGTTGACCGGGCGGAAGCTTTGGAAGCCGCTATCCGTTATTTTAAAGGAGATGACCTGGCGGCGAGGGTATGGCTGAATAAATACGCGTTGAAGGATTCCGCGGGTGACCTGTATGAGCGGTCGCCGGAGGATATGCACCGGCGGATCGCAAAAGAGATCGCCCGGATTGAATCCCGGTATTCGAACCCGATGAGCGAAGAAGAGGTATATGACCTTATCAGGGGTTTTAAATATATTATTCCCCAAGGCAGTCCCATGACGGGGATCGGTAATCCTTTCCAGATAGCGTCTTTGTCCAATTGTTTTGTGATCGGTAATCCCGGTTTGTCTGATTCCTATGGTGGTATTATGAAGATCGACCAGGAGCAGGTGCAGTTGATGAAACGCAGGGGTGGGGTGGGGCACGACCTTTCCCATATCCGTCCCAAAGGGTCACCGGTAAAAAATTCGGCCCTGACTTCTACCGGTCTGGTGCCTTTTATGGAGCGGTATTCCAATTCCACCCGCGAAGTGGCCCAGGACGGGCGCCGCGGGGCGCTGATGTTATCGGTGTCCATCAAACATCCCGATGCGGAAGCGTTTATTGACGCGAAAATGGAGCAGGGCAAGGTGACCGGCGCCAATGTATCCGTGCGCATTACGGATGAATTTATGGAGGCGGTGGAAAAAGCTGTTCCTTACCGCCAGCAATACCCTATCGACAGCGACAATCCGAAATTTGTGAAAGAGGTCAATGCGACAGAGATCTGGAAAAAAATCGTTCACAACGCCTGGCGCTCTGCCGAGCCGGGTATTTTGTTCTGGGACACCATCATCCGTGAATCGGTGCCCGATTGTTATGCCGACCTGGGTTACGAGACGCTGTCTACCAACCCTTGCGGTGAGATCCCGTTGTGTGCGTATGACTCCTGCCGTTTACTGGCGATCAACCTGTTCTCTTATGTAGATCACCCCTTTACTAAAGAGGCTTGCTTCAATTGGGATTTGTTCAAAGAACATATCCATTCGGCTCAAAAAATAATGGATGATATCATTGACCTCGAACTGGAAAAAATAGAAGCCATACTGCATAAAATAGCGGATGATCCCGAGGAGGAGGAAACAAAATATGTGGAGCGCCGCCTTTGGGAAAATATATATAAGAAAGCGGAAGAAGGACGTCGTACGGGGATTGGTATCACCGCAGAAGGAGATATGCTGGCGGCGTTGGGAATAAGATATGGTAGTGAGGAAGGTATCGCTTTCTCTACCGAAGTACATAAAGTATTGGCCCTGGAGGCTTATCGTTCTTCTGTGTACATGGCAAAAGAACGGGGCGCCTTTCCCATTTTTGATGCAGAAAGGGAAAAGAAAAACCCGTTCATCAACCGCCTGAAGGCAGCCGACCCCGGGTTGTACTTCGATATGGCGGAATACGGACGGAGAAATATCGCCCTGCTGACGATCGCGCCTACGGGCACTACATCCCTGATGTCTCAAACCACCAGCGGAATTGAGCCGGTATTTCTGCCGGTGTACAAACGGCGCCGGAAAGTAAACCCGAATGACAAAGATATACGGGTTGATTTTGTGGACGAGGTAGGTGATAGCTGGGAAGAATACATCGTCTTTCACCATAACTTCAAAAAATGGATGGAGGTAAACGGCTATGATACCACGAAAAACTATACGCAGGAAGAGCTGAACGACCTGGTAGCGCAATCCCCTTACTACAAGGCTACCTCCAACGACGTGGATTACCATGCTAAGGTTCGGATGCAGGGCGCGATTCAAAAATGGGTGGATCACAGCATCAGCGTCACGATCAATATGCCGAATGATGTTACCGAAGAACTGGTGGGCGAGTTGTATATGGAGGCCTGGAAAAGCGGTTGCAAAGGCGTGACCGTATACCGGGATGGCAGCCGTAGCGGTGTGCTGATCTCTGCAGATGAAAAGAAAAAAGAAGATACTGTTGCCGGAGCGCTCAGTGAGCATTTGGATGCTCCCGTTTTTCCCACTTCGAGGCCGCAGGTGCTGAAAGCGGACATCATTCGTTTTCAGAATAACCGGGAGAAATGGATTGCGTTCATCGGGCTGATAGACGACAAACCTTATGAGATCTTTACCGGTCTGGCAGATGATGAAGACGGTATATTATTACCCCGGTGGGTAAACGAAGGACTGATCATCAAAAACAAAAATGAAGACGGCTCCAGCCGCTATGACTTCCAGTTCCAGAACCAGCGGGGCTACAAAACCACCATCGAAGGACTGTCGCATAAGTTTGACCCAGAGTACTGGAATTATGCCAAGCTGATATCAGGTACGCTGCGCTACGGTATGCCCATTGAAAAAGTGGTTGACCTCATCAACGGGCTGCAACTCGAAGAAAACATCAACACCTGGAAGAACGGGGTTGCCCGCGCCCTGAAAAAATACATTGAAGATGGCACCACCACCACCAAAGCAAAATGTGTCAACTGCGGCGGCACGCACCTGCAGTACCAGGAAGGCTGCCTGACCTGCAAGGATTGCGGCAGTTCTAAATGCAGTTAGAAAAAGGGTTTCCAACCTTTCGAAGGTTGGAAACCCATCCTATTCTTTACAGTGTCTCTACTCCCGACCCTGTGTGTTGGCAGAACGCTGTGGTTGTAGGTATAGAACTCTTTCCGTAACCTCCCCCGCCGCATGGTCTATTTTTCTTTCTTCTTTGCTTTTTGGCACGAATTTAAGACATCATCCAGTCGGAGCAATAGGTTAGTTCTCTTATTTTGTCGCAAATATTTACTAAATTTGCGACAATATTAAAGCATAAAAATGTCTAAAAGCATTGAAATACAAGTGTTGGAAAAGGTAAAACGAAGCCCAAGAGGAACACTTTTCTTTGTGGACAGTTTTGCCAAAATTGCCAACGCCAAATCGGTAAACAAGGCATTGGAACGCCTGGTAAAATCGGGCGAAATAGAGCGGGTTGCACAAGGTATTTATGTTCATCCTGTCATTGACGATTACATTGGGAAAGTATTACCAGGTATTGAAGAAATTGCCGTCGCCATAGCAAAAAGGGACAGAGCAACCGTGGTACCGACAGGCAGTTATGCAATGTATAAATTGGGATTAACAACGCAAGTGCCTTTAAACATTGTTTTTTATTCCGATACTTCGGCACGAAAGATTAATATCGGAAAACAGTCTATCACGTTTAAAAAAGCGAGCTCTAAAAACCTGGCTTTCGTTGGTGAAATCAGCACGTTGGCAATTCAGGCATTGCGGACAATCGGTAAAGACCTGGCAACAGCCGAAGAAATAAAACAGATAAAGAAGATTTTGAAAAACGAAAACCCCAAACACTTGCAACACGATTTGCAATTAGCACCTGTTTGGATTAGAAAACTGATTGCAACCAATGGATAAGTTTACACATTTGAAGGAATGGTTTCAGTTGCCCGATGAAACCAAAGTCAGGTTGTTTGCAGAAACAAGCCGGCAAATCGGTTTGCCTTCTTCGTCAGCCGCAGAAAAAGATTGGTGGGTAGTGCATACTTTGGCAGCAATATTTTCAATGGAATGTGCAAATGCCTTTATTTTTAAAGGCGGAACATCACTAAGCAAAAGTTGGAACGTAATACAACGTTTTTCGGAAGATGTTGATTTGTCGTTGGACAGAGAGTTTTTAGGTTTCACAGGCGAGTTGTCCAAACAAGACATTAAAAAACTTAAAAGAAAATCGTTTCAGTTCATTACAGAATTTTTTACAGAAGAACTGAAAAGCAAGTTTTCGGAATTAGGTTTCAAAGACGTTATGGTAAAATATCGTGAAGTTGAAAACCACGACCAAGACCCTTTGATTATTGAAATCTATTACAACAAACTAACAGAAACAGACACTTATCTGAAACCCGGTGTTTTGGTTGAAGTTGGCAGTCGCTCTTTGAAAGAACCGTTTACACCCAAAAAAATCAGTACGTTTGTCTCTGAGATCTATACAGACAATCCTTTTACAGACAAACCTATATCTATTCCTGTTGTAAATCCTGAACGGACATTTTTAGAAAAGATATTTTTGTTGCACGAAGAATTTCAAAAACCGCTTGACAAAATACGGGTTGACCGTCTTACCCGGCATCTGTACGACATTGAAAAACTTGGTCAGACAGAATATGCTGGAATTGCTTTGCAAGACACAGAACTTTATAACACAATCGTAACTCATCGTAGTAAGTTTACAGCTATTTCAGGGATTGACTACACAAAACACAATCCCGAAAACATCAAATTTATTCCGCCCGACATAATTATTAAAAAGTGGGAAGCGGACTATAATGAAATGAAGGACAGTATGATTTACGGACAACCGTTAAACTTTGAAGAACTCATAAAGCGACTAACTGAATTACAAAAAAGAATAAACACAAGCCAACGCTAAAGCAAACATCCTGCAAAAGGCAGGACAAAAGAGCCAGCTTGCCACCACACCACGACAGGCCAACAACAAAAGACAAAGGGAACGATGCATCATCGGTTTGGTGTTATGGGGAATGAAGCACTTCCCATTTGTGCCTGCGGTCGGTGTTGTCACCGAACCGCGTAAAATACAACCTACACCGACAGGGAAAACAACCTTGTTTGCGGTACCTTCCTGTGCAGCCGGAGATCAAATGCCATACAGATATTCCGGATGAATGCTTTACCCTTTTCCGTGACGGAAATGGAAGATCGCGTTCTTGTAAGCAAACCGTCTGTTTCCATTTCCGCCAGCTTATCCACAATAGCAGGTATCTCTTCCAGGTATAGAGCCGGGTCCTGCCAGGAGGTATAAAACCGGCACATCAGGTTGAGGATATGCCTGCGGATGACGAGGTCTTCTTCCGTCAACAGGTGCCCGCGGGTAATGGGGAGCCGCTGCTGATCCAGCAACCGGTGGTAGGCTTCCACATTCTTTTGGTTCTGTGCAAATCCATACCAACTGTCGCCAATAGACGAAACCCCGAGCCCAACCATCAATTGCGTCCGGGAAGCCGTATACCCCATGAAGTTCCTGTGCAGCGTTTTATTTTCAAACGCTGTCGCCAGGGCGTCACCGGGCAGGGCAAAATGATCCATACCTACTTCTATGTAACCGGCATCGAGTAACCTTTGTTTTGCCGCCAGGTACAATGCTCTTTTTTCATCATCCCTGGGCACGTCTTCGTCTTTAAAGCCCCTTTGCCCGTTCCCTTTTATCCAGGGTACATGCGCATAGCTGTATAGCGACAGGCGGTCGGGACGAAGTACCAGTGTTTTTTCTACGGTATCGAGTATGTCGTGCAACTGCTGAAAGGGCAGCCCGAAAACCAGATCATGGCTGATGGACTCATAACCGGTCTCTCTTGCCCAATCCGTAACTTGCCGGACATTTTCGAACGGTTGTATCCGGTTGATGGCTTTTTGTACCGTGGGGGAATAATCCTGGACGCCGAAGCTGACCCTGTTAAACCCGAGTCCGTGTAATATAGTTAAATGCTCCTTACCGGTATTATTGGGATGTCCTTCAAAGCTGAATTCGGGATACTCATCTGCAACGGCTGTCCGGAATATCCTTTCGATCAGCTTTTGCAGGTTGGCCGGCGAAAAGAAGGTAGGCGTACCGCCGCCAAGGTGCAACTCCCGGATGCGGGGACGGGATGTGAACAGGCTGCCATAGAGCTTCCACTCTTTCAGCAATGCTTCTATATAAGGAGATTCTACTTCATGCTGCCGGGTGATCCGCTTGTTGCAGCCGCAGAAGGTACAGAGGCTTTCACAGAAGGGCAGGTGAATATACAGGCTTATCCCGTCTTCCTTATTACTTTCTTCAAATGATCTTTGCAGCGTCTCCAGGTATTGGTCATACGCAAAGCTGTCTTCTTCCCAATACGGCACGGTAGGGTAACTGGTGTACCTGGGACAGGGTACATTGTACCTGGCTATCAACGGATCAGTGGCTGGCATCTCTCCCATAATATGAACAAAAATAGGATAATTGCCAGCAGCGGGGATATGACCCTGGTTAGTAAACCGGGTAATATTCCGCACCTGGTGTATGGATGCCAATGCTGCTAATATGGCCTGGTAGAGCTGTTAGTTTTAGATTTCATTTGTGACCGGGTTGTTATGAAGTCGTTCCGGAGTTACACCGGAGAATGCAGACGTTTTTTGATTTGTCGCCCCGCTGGGGCTTAAGATCAATATACGTTGGCTTTCTACCAAAATGCCGCTCCTACGGAGCTTGAAAGAGACTATTGGCTTTCTAACTGATAATCCGGTTATTATTATTTGAGTTAAACGAGTAATTCATGATACCGGAGCCTCGTAGAGGCGCCAGTTTGGTAGACGATGATCATATATGTTTTAATCAGCCCCATCGGGGCGACAGATAGAGTTCCGTCCCGACTGAACATTGTTCGGGCGGTGGCGGTGGGCCTTACTGGGCTTTTGCATGACCGTTTGTTATATGTTGGTTGTACAACAGTATATTTATGCTTTAATTGTTCGGAATATTGGATAAGATTGAAATCATTACAGCCATCAAAAAGCAGGTGGAAGACACGGTAAGGATGCATGAGCGCAATCTTGAAGAAATACGTGCCAGCATCGCCAACGAAAGTAAGCGGACGGCCGGGGATAAGCATGAAACGGCCCTGGCTATGCTGCAGGCGGAGCAGGAGAGAACAGGCAGGCACCTGCAACAGGCGAGGGAACAGTTATCAGGTGTTAATCACCTGCTGTTGCAGCAGGGAGTAGCAGCAGATGGCAAAGGATGCCTGGTGCATACGGATAAAGGATTGTTCTTTCTGGGGGTTGCTGCCGGACGGATACTCGTTAATCAAAAACATATTTTCGCTGTTTCGGTGGCTGCACCTGTTGCTAAGAAATTATTGGTAACACCGGTCGGAGCATCTTTTACATTAAATAACCAGGCATATAAGATCATATTCAGGGAATAACGGGCGCCGGAACAAACGGCTTTGCTATATCAAACCGGAACATGGACTACAAACTGTCGTTCAACGCATATACATAACCGTAACCCGTGCGGTTGCCTGTCATCTCATAACGTGTTAGTATGCGGCGGTAACCGTCGCCTTCAAAATCGTCCAGCAGGGTCCAATTAGCTTCCAGTTCATCTGATTCCAGGACAAAAGCATCTATGATGGCTCCGGTTGTTGTGTCGGGCGCCGGTATAAAACTTTTATATCCCATTGCGGACCCGCGGCCCGTTTCGGTTAAGCTGCCCCGTATGACGGCGGGCTGCCATTTACCTTTTATATGGCTGATGATATAGTGGTTGATCTGCCCGGGCGCCAGTGTGCCATATACCACCAGGTGTCGTTGCGGCTGGTATTGCCTGATGAATTCCCTTTGTTCCCTGCTCAGGTCGTATATATCCGCCTGTTCCGGAACAATACCGGCCAGGCCCTTTCTTTGGTTCAGTTCCCTCATTATGTTTTCCGCCGGATAGGGGGTCATGTGATTTTTAGTGCAAGTATACATAAATTACCAGGGTACTAACCTTCAAAAGCCTGGCAACCCTCCCTTGAAAGTCTTCATCCATCTTTTTAGCCGGCTTCCGCAGGGCAGATTTCTATTTTATTTATTTGCCGGCAGCAGTACTGCGATCATCGTTCCTTGCGACGCTCCGTTTATAGGTTCTGTCCCCTGTTCGGCAAGAATGCAGTTGCAAGTTGCAATCAACGTCCTTACTGTTTTTATTTTGTATTTTTACGTATGAAACATTTGCTGATCTGTCTCTTATTTTCTTACCTTATTGCCTGTTCGCCTGGTAAACAGGACACTACTTCTGCCTGGCCTACTTTTGGACATGATGTTACTCAAAATAAATTTTCAGCCCTCGCTTCCATCAATACAACCAATGTGACGCAGTTAAGGGAAGTCTGGCGTTATGAAGATACCACAGAAGGAGGGGGTGTATATTTTAACCCGGTGATGATGAAAAACCGGGTTGTTGGCCTGATGCCTTCCAATAAACTGGTTGCGCTCAATGCAATTACCGGAAAACTGTTGTGGGAGTTTTTTCCCGATTCGTCGGAGATCCCTAACTGGTCGAAGGGCATGACGTATCATCCTGGTAATCCCGACCGTATCTTTCTTATTTCAGGTGGCACATTGTATGCTATTAATGCAGAAAATGGTACAGTCATTACAAACTTTGGTAAAAATGGCCGGGTTGATTTCTATGAAGGGCTTGAGGTGCCTGATTCTATGCGTACGCGTATTCCTGTTTCCAGTAATGCTCCCGGGGTGGTGTATAATAATGAACTTTTTATTGTAGGCTGTAAAGTACCCGATGAGCTTCCATCTACACCGGGAGATATCCGGGCATTCAATATCAACACCGGAAAGTTGGAGTGGGTTTTTCATGTTATTCCGAAACCGGGTGAGTTTGGGGCTGATACATGGGGTGATAATGCCCGCTTGCGTAATGGCGGCGCTAATTGCTGGGCCGGGATGGCGCTGGACGAAAAACGTGGAATTGTATTTGTTCCAACCGCATCCCCTTCTTTTGATTTTTATGGCGCCGATCGCCCTGGTCAGAATCTTTTCGCCAATTGCATATTGGCGCTTAATGCAAAAACCGGAAAACGTATCTGGCATTTTCAAACCACGCACCACGATCTTTGGGACCGCGATAATGGTTCCCCACCCAATCTTGTTACAGTAACGCGTGATGGAAAAGAGACCGATGCCGTTGCGCTTGTAACAAAGATGGGCTACCTGTTCCTCTTTGATCGCGAAACCGGCAACCCTTTATACGATATCAATGAAGTGCCGGTAGATACGGTTAGCAAAATGCCCGGGGAAAAACCATGGCCTACACAGCCGGTTCCGGTAAATCCTCCCTTTGCGCGACAGGGATACGAGGAGAAATTTTTTGGACGTTCTTCCGAATGGATCAGGGCGGAGATTGAAAAAAACAAATACAAGACCGGCATCTATGAACCGCCATCTATGGAAGGTTCAATCATTCTTCCCACAGCACATGGCGGGGCAAACTGGGGTGGAGCTTCAGTGAATCCTGAAACCAATACTTTGTTCGTTAATGCCACCGACATCCCATGGATATTGAAAATTACCGACCTGAAGAAAATCCGGGCAGGCAACGAGCTTAATCCTGAAATATTGTTCAGGACCTACTGCAGCAGTTGCCACGGCGCCGATAAAAAGGGAACAGGTCTTGGGCCGGATCTTACTACGCGGGCTAAAAATTATAAGGACGAACAGCTTGTAAGTATTCTTCAAAAAGGGGCACCACCAATGCCATCGTTCAGGTTCTTATCCGGGGAGCAAATAGCCGCCATCATCTCCTATCTTAAAGAAACGGTGGTGCAACAATCATTTGAAACAGCCAATATCCCGGAAAATAATGAACCATATGGCTTCAATGGATACAGCTTTTATCTTGATCCTGAAGGACACCCGGCCATTGACCCGCCGTTCGGCACTTTAACTGCTATCGATTTAAACACAGGTAATATTGTGTGGCAGGTTCCGCTTGGTGAAGACCCGCAATTCAAAAAAATGGGCATACCCAACTCCGGCATGTTTAACCGCGGCGGAAGTATTGCCACTGCAGGAGGGTTGATTTTTATTGGCGCCACAGGCGATAATATGTTTCGCGCTTTTGATCAAAAGACGGGGAAAGCATTGTGGGAATACCAGTTGCCGGGAATGGCGAGCTCCATTCCCTCTACTTATGCTGTTGACGGTAAGCAATACGTGGTAGTATCTGTAAATGGAAAACAGGAAAATAATTTTAAAGGAGGATATATTGCCTTTGCGATTCCATAGTTCTGTAAAAATCTTTTCATGCCAATAAAGAATCCGAAAACTATAACGCTTTTTTTGCCACTGTTTTTAAAGAGTAGATATAAACTTCTTTATTATGGCAACGACAAAAAAAATAACAACAACAAAGAGGTCTGCCAGGACAGTAGGCTCTGCGAAAGGAAATACCCAACTGGAAAAATACTTTGAAGATGCCTTGAAAGACATTTATTGGGCGGAGAAGCATCTTATCAAAGCCCTGCCAAAATGAAAAAATCGGCAACCACGGAAGACCTGAAATTGGCTATTGATGAGCATCTTGAACAAACCAGGGAATATGTATCCAGGTAGGAGCAGGTGTTCGAAACCATCAACAGGACACCTAGGGAAAAAATGCGAAGCCATGGAAGGTCGTACGAAACAAGGAGAATCGATCGTGGAAGAAACAGAGGATAATACTTTGACACGTGATGTAGGTATTATCATGGCAGCCCAAAAAGTAGAGCACTACGAAATTGTTACCTATGGAGGGCAGGTTTCCCTTGCAGAAACAATGGGACTGACAGAGGCAACAGCTATTCTTTCACAGACACCGGTAGAAGAAAAAGAAACAGATGTAAGACTCACAGAAATTGCCAAAAACCATATTAATTGGGCTGCTACTAATCTTTGAAATACGGGATTATTGCAAAATAACCTGGTACTATGTTAAATTTAAAATGTGGTATAATATGCCACGAACTTGCCTGCGGCAGGCAGGTTCGTGGCTATCGTAAAACTACAATGCGTTTAACTGAGTACTCATATTATTTTATGATCTTCTGAATTGCCTCAGCCTTTGCCAGGTGTAATTCGAGGGTAGGAAGGGTAGCTATAACAAAAGCCTTTACATCAGCGTCTAAATCTTTATCGCCCGCATCCCTGAAGAGGTCTATTGTTTTTTTATGATCGGAAACCATCATATCCATGAAATCCTTATCAAAGTCTTTTACTTTCTTGCCTCCCAGATCAGCGATCTTTTTTTGATGATCTTCTCCGGGCGTTGCAGGCAACGTAATATTAAGCCTCGAAGCGAGGGATTTCACTTTCTGATTAGCTGCCTCATGATCTTTGACCATTTCCCTGGCAAAATCTTTGACATCCTTACTGACGGCTTTATCTTCTGCAATTTTTCCTGCAGCTACTTCCGCCATGCCCCCATCGGCTGCTTTTACCAGAAAATCACTGGTAGTTTCCTTTATTCTTGAAACATCTGAAACCATTTCCTGCTGAGCATCATTTATTGAATCTGCCTTCTCTACAGGATCAGAAGTATTACGTGGGTTGCTATTACAAGCGATAAGACATACGATGGTTCCGGCAACAATATACTTTTTCATATCATTATTGTTTTAATTGGTGAACTAATTGTAATTTATACTACTGTTTATATTCTGGACGATCGTCCTATAATGCGTAATAACACCATGACGACAGCGATGACCAGTAGCAAGTGGATCAAACCACCGGCAGCATAGCCCAAAAATCCAATCGCCCATCCTATTACCAGGAGAACAGCGATGACATAAAGTAAGTTTCCCATAAAAATTTGATTTGAATGTTGTTAATAAATAAAGCTGTACAAATAACCGGCCGGTTTCCGGTTACGCTCTCCTATACGCATGGCGCTGCAGCTATTCCATCAGTAGGATACAGGAAAAACTTTTGGATATCCCTCCTCCAGCAGGTAGAAATAAATTTCAATCGTTGTCCCGGCTATTGAGATTTTTACCCATTTTGGGAAAACGGCTCTACATGGAAGAGTAGGTTTTGGCTTAATGTAATCATTCCTGTTGAACCAAACATCGCCGAATGGAAAGATGGTACACGCAAAAAATTGATCAAACCTGTCCGAGATTATGTTATGTTGGGTCCAATGTATTACGCACTAATTTTATTTGTAAAAAGCCGGAAAGCATTCCCTCTAACTGATAGTGCAAAACACTTCGTAACTCTTCAGGCAATGATCCATTTAATATATTCCTGTAGGCTGTTATGATATCCTTTTCGCTGTCACAACAACGCCGGATAATATCATCCCAGGCCGGGTTAAGAGGATGATTGCCGGTCTCAGCGACGGGGTACTGTATTTTCCCGGGATCATCTGCATTCATGGTATCGGAATTCACCTGCGCACCAATCATATATAGCTGTGATTGTAACTCATTTGCGTAATGGTCGTTTTGCTGTGCAAGATAACGAATGGAGTCTCTCAACTGGCGGTGGTTTACAGCCTCCGCCGCCATATTATACCTTTGCACTTCCACACGCAAAGAATATATCAGGTAATGGGTTTTTTTGATGATATCGGAGTAATCCCTGAGGTGAGGCGCCCTAAGCATAAGTATCGATTTATAATGACGAAAAGAAAGTATATTTCAAATTATATGCCTTTATTTTTTATATAGCCATTTTCTCTATAAGCAGTGCCGACAGGAAAATGACCCGCTTGCTGAAGCGAAAGACATACACCGCAGGCTTCCCGCAAGGCCATCAAATGCCGGCACTGTTTTTTAACTATAACATAACAATGGGTCGTATGACAACAACAAGATCTGCTCATCCCAAACATATACCTGTTCCGGTATGTTATTTATTCTGATAATAAACCTCTTTTCATTGTTTGTTATCATCGGCGTCACCTGAACGTCATACCCGACATTATCAGTATTGACAGTAAATGATTTGGATGTTTCTTTCTTAGAAGAGGTATTTATGACAGTCTATTTATTACAGGATGCTGCATGAATTATGCCATGGGCTCCCGGAAAAGTAAATTCAGCCCGTCATCAAATCGTTAATTTCTTACACAAAAGAAAACTTTGGCAGAATATTGTATGGTTATTATCTAAAAGACACAACCATTTTTTTATTATTAAAATATCAATTGTTAAAGTTATTGAAGAGATCGCTTTAATTGAGTCTGCTGACTTTGAGGCGCTGATCACTTTTGAAATTGAAAATTGTTTGTTATATTCTTTGTTAAAGCGAAGAAGACAATGTTTACCGGTCTTATCCGGCGATATTGTCAGCAGGGCTTTGCCAACAGGAGCTATGCAGCGGAAAGGATCACTCCTGCTCCTGGAATAGCTTCAATTTATTATACAAAGTTTTCCGGTCTATTTTCAGCAGCTCAGCCGCCTTCTTTTTATTAAAATTCACCCGTTGCAATACGTTCATGATCGCCTGGTATTCTGCCCGGGCGGATGCTTCCTTCAAAACCGCGGCGCCGTTTGAGAACGGATATTGCGGAACGGTTATGGGCTGTTCCGGAGTCATCACCTGCGGAGAATTATCCTCAAATATTTCGGGTAACAAGGCGGCTTCTTCAATCATATTGTTTGCCGGCGTCAGCAATACTGCCCGGCGGATCACATTCCGCATTTCACGGAGATTGCCATACCACGGATATTTTTGAAAGGCTTTAAGAACGCTTTCAGAGAAACCGGGTATCTCCTTTTCATTTTCTTCACAGGATTTCTTAAGGAAAAAACCGGCTAAGGGTTTAATATCCTCCACCCTTTCCCGAAGCGGGGGAAGCTGGATCGTGAATTCATTAAAGCGGTGATAAAGATCTTCCCTGAATTTCCCTTTCTGATAAGCGGTTTTTAAGTTTTCGTTGGATGCCACTATGATCCGTATATCCGCCACAATTTCCTTATTGCAACCCACCCGCTTAAATACCCGCTCCTGGATGGTCCTGAGCAGGCTTGCCTGGATATCCAATGACAGATTGCCGATCTCATCCAAAAAGAGCGTCCCTCCGTTAGCCATTTCAAAATGCCCGATCTTTTCCTGCAGGGCGCCTGTAAAAGCACCTTTTACATGACCGAACAGTTCGCTCCCTGCCAGCTCTTTCGAAAGCGTTCCGCAATCCAGGGCAACAAACGGCTGGTGAGCACGCTTGCTGTAATGGTGAATGGTTCTTGCAATTACTTCTTTACCGGTACCGCTTTCCCCATATAACAGCACGCTGTAATTAGTGGGCGCCACCACTTCTACCTGCTGGTATAAAAACCTTGTAGCTTCAGCGCTTCCTATAAAAAAGGCTTCGGAAGATCCGCCGGTATTCTCCTGTGGGGCAGTTTCCTCCTGTAAAAGCTGCCTTCTCTTCTTCACGAAATTGGTGGCAGTCATCTGCTTCAGTATGTTCAATACTTCTTCCGGGATAAGCGGTTTGGGAATGTAATCATATGCGCCCATCCTGATAGCTTCGGTAGCCTGCCTGATATCGGAATAGCCTGTTATAATTAAAATAATAACCCTGCTGTCTAATTGCTTTAACTTTTCAATCAATTGCATTCCGTCCATATCTCCCAGCCGGAAATCGGAGATAACGGCATCAAAGCTCTCCGCTTTATATTTTGCTATACCCTTATTCCCGGAGTAGGCTACCTCTGCTTCGTAGCCATTTTTTGTGAGAAATCGCGACAATAACATGCACAAATCCGTGTCATCGTCAATTATGAGTATTTTTTTCAGCATACAGGGATATTTTTTTCTCTTATTACCAACCTAAATCATGCCATTATTAAATGTAAAAAAAATATCATCACCACAGCTTGTCTGGCAAAATAATTGTTATTTTAAACCTGTGACCAATTTGCAGGAATACAATATACAACAACCTTTACCCAATCATCTCGTTCTGGTAGTAGATGACGAAGATGATATGAATTACCTTATAAGCAGCATTTTGAAAAAGTTGCATATCAAAATATTATTTGCAGCAACCATCAGCGAGGGATTGAAAATGATAACGTCATTCCCGACCATTGATCTCGTTTTTCTTGACAACCGTTTGCCGGATGGCCTGGGGTCTCAATACATCCGGGAGTTCAAGAATAATTCAAACAGATATGTGGTGGTGATGAGCGCTTATGATACCACCTATGACCGGAGAATGGCAGAAAACAATGGTGCTGACGGCTTTATGGGCAAGCCGTTTACCAGGGACCAGATGACCAATGTTGTGTATAAGCTGCTTTCGGCTCCCGCTGATTAAGCAAGATTGAGGGCTATATGGAAAGTAGTACCAATTCCCTCTTTACTTTCTACCTTGATGCTGCCTTTATGATTAATAATAATGTTTTGGGCATGGGTCAATCCTAGTCCGTTTCCCTTCTTTTTGAGTGTAAAGTACGGTTCAAACACATTATACAGCGTTTCTTCGCTCATTCCCTTTCCGTTATCCCTGATCTCTATGATGCACTTATTGTTTTCCGTTTTGGTGATCAGCTCAAGCATACCCTTTTTTTCGTCCATCGCTTCAATAGCATTAACAATAATATTCAAAATGGCCAGTTTTATACGTTCCTTATCTATCAAAATGTCACAAATATCCGGTGTATAGCGCTTACGTACCTCTATTTTCTTTAGCAACAGCCGGTCTTTGGCCATCTCCAGACTTTCGTCCAGTATCGTGTTGATGTTCTCTTTTTGCATATCCAGTTGCATGTACTTGGTCGCGTTCAGCAGATCCGTCACTATCTGGCTGATACGGTCCGAATTCCGCTTAATGATATTAAAAAGTAAATGGGTTTCCTCATCCTTTTCTGCGTAAGGCAGGTCGCACAACTGTTGCGTGGCTAAAGAAATATTGGTAAGCGGGTTCCTTATCTCATGGGCCATTACCCTTGCCACGCGCCCGATAACAGCCAGCTTTTCTATTCCTCTTAAGCTTTTCAATTCAATATTTTTTTCATTCAGCTCTTTTACATTTTTTTCCAGGTCCATCCGGTATTGATTGGCAGCCTGGTTCATCCTCCGCCTGCGGTTAAGCTGCGTATTGAAGGTTGTAATCGCATATGCGGCGGCAATAAGCGCAATCAGCAGGGAAAGGTATATGAAAGCTTCCGTGCTCGTATAGAAATTATTGAGCCGGGATACCCTGTATTGCATAGAGCTTTCCTCTATATCTCTCATTTCCTGCAATCGCTGAAATATGTAGTCAGGATGCACTGAATTATCGGGTACCGCCGGCATTACCGATGTCGTCCCGCGCTGTGCCCGGATAGCTGTGGTCAGGTCAGCCAAACGGTGATCTATCATCGACTGTAGTTGCTTCTTTTTATCAGATAGCGCTACGTCCCTGTTGCTAATAACCGCCAGTCCCCGGGAGAGGCTGTCTATGGCTGTCTCATTTTTCCTGAACCGGTCTAAAAAATGAGAATTCATACTGGTAAGATATCCCTGTGCATTTGATTCTGCCTCTCTCATGGCCAGTTCGATATCCGTTATTTTCTTAAACTGTTCCCTGTTATGGAGTATCCATTTTTTTTCCTTCTCCAGGCGCCGGTTTGTCGAAATAATAAGAAAATATGACGCCAGCAGCAGCAGGAAAGCAATTGCATAGCCTAGTCTGATTCTCTTTACTGATTTAATCATATGCCTGCAGATAAGTGGTTAAAAAATAATTTCACGGGGATAGCAAATCGTCAGTAAGGGGGTATTCAGTATAGCTAAGCAATCTTACATATACAATGAAAATTGCGTGATGTTTGAATGGTTAGACGGTGGCTGAGGAGCCTTGCTTTATACAGGAGTGGAGCAGGTCCCTGTTTCCCTCTTGTCACAGAGCTGTAACCAGACTTAAAAGCAACTTTATCAGCAGCAGATCGTTGGCCGGGCCCATCTTGAATACAGCAATTGAGTGTGTCCTGCGCTTTTAAGCTAAACATCTTAAAACGCACAGCGTTTGTCATATTTGCAGCACTCCTGTTCTTTACCCGGCAGATTCCTTTTCATTGAGAGTTTGATAGAAAAAAAACTCCGGTCGCTAAACCGGAGCCTCCTGTCTCTATTTTTCCTACGCTGGTATTATCCAGATCAGGTTAAAAGAGTGTGTTCTCAGATTTGTTTTACCAAATCACCCCTAATATAGAAACATGTCTTATATGCAGAAAAAATGATGCCAATATATCCTGAAAATTTCTTTTTAACTTACTGTTTATATATTCCCGGAAATAAAAAAGGGAATTTTTTCTACACAATTCCACACTCTTGCCTCTTTACAGGGCATAAGAACATACGCTCTACTCTTTTCAGGCTCATATCGTGATACGTCCTCCTGTTGCCGGAAGGGTGGCACCGGAGATATAGCTGCTCTCTTCGGAGGCCAGGAAAACAAAAGAAGGAGCGATCTCCGCCGGTTGCTCTAACGGTGTATTCTCGCCGAAGGCCTCTATATCCTGCCATTTGGTGGAAGGAATCAAGGGTGTCCATACTGGCCCCGGTGCTACGGCATTTACCCGGATGCCCTTATCCTGTTTTAAAAAGACCTGGCTGAGATTGGCCGTAAAATTCTGTATAGCTGCTTTTGTAGCGGCATATGGCAACAAGTCTTCCGATGGATGATATGCATTCACCGAAGTTGTATTTACAATAGAGCTGCCAGGCTTCATATGAGGTTCGGCAGCTTTGCATAAATAAAACATGGCGTGAATGTTGACGGCAAAGGTGTGCCGCCATTCTTCCTCCGGGATATCCTGCAATGACTGACGCGCCATCTGAGAACTTATCTTCTCCGATACGCAATCTCTTTTTTCTGCAAGAACAGGATCAACATCCAGTAACCTTATTTTTTCTTCCAGTGTATACGCGGTGATGAGGCTGTCTCAAAAGTACGATACAGCCTCTTTTTATTCGGGTACCTGATGGAGGCAGGTAGTCGTTTAGACGATTCTCAGAGCCTTCGTTTATTTTTGATACATCCTCGTCAGTAATTTGGGAAAAGGCAAGCTGCAAAAGACCTGCTGTAACACTCTCTGCAACAGCTACTCTTTCCTTGCTGCTTCTCAGGAAGCCTCCGATTTCTTCTAATATGGATTCTTGAAAGAGCATGCCATTTCCCATTCCTCCGTTTATTGTTATTGATTGATCCTGGTTTGTTTTATTTAGTTATTCAAAAAATGAGCCAGTAAATCACTTCGGTCTTCCTTTCGTTCATCGCTCATAGGTTGTCGGACACAGTAAAATAAAATGGTTATGATTGTCGTATTTCCATTTCCGGTGGATCCGCAGCATTGCCGTCAAAGAGTAACTATCTTTTTTTATTTTATCGTTCTTTTTGAGGAGGAAAAGTCCATCTTAAGGCTACCATTCGTACACTCCTGTATTTCAGCACAAAGTAAATGGAGCAAAGCAGGGAATTGAATACCACGGGATATGATAAAGGGCAGCACATATGGAGTTGCCGCCCTTTATTTATGCCCTTAATATATGTTGACTGTTTTGGAACCTGAAAGCTCCTTCTATGTTTTATTGTGCAACAGCTGCATCTCGGAGTTGTTTTATTTCATCATGCGAATGACGTAATTGTTCTTTCTGTTTCCTTATCAGGATTTTTGTTTCTGCCATTACCGAGTCGTCCTCCAATGCCGTCTCGTAAGCCTTTTGGGCAGCATCTTCTCCGGCTTCACAGTTTTTTAAAATGGTGGCTCTGTCGCCTCCGCCGAAGAACGCCTTTACATCCATCCACGCCCTGTAAAGTTTACCTGAAGCGGTTGTGCCAGTATCGCTGTTACCTCCGTAGGAATGAATCATTTGTTCCAGTTCTTCCTTACAAGCTTTACTTTCCGTGATCATTCTGGAAAATAAAGACTTTAAATCATTATTCTCTTCATCGTTTAATTCTTCGATGGCTTTTTGATATCCTGCAATGCGGTCATTATTGATTTTAACTAAATCATTAAGCGCATCAATACATGCTTTGTGATCCATGTGTTAAACATTTAAAGGTGTTATTAAATTATTTGAACTAAAACAGGTAACGCAAGATGCATACCAATTAACTTTTGAAGAGAATAATAACAGGGTAGTGGTAATGTTGCGCTACCTGTGATACCATATACAATGTTGGTTTACTTTATATTGAATAATCTGTAAGAGGAAGTTTTATTTAGCGAACCGCCTTTTTATCAACCACATGTAGACCATCTTCCCCACTTTTTATTTTTTTGTTATCAGGCTTTGTTTTTTTACTGCTGATTCTTCTTTTGGTACGATGTTTTAGATAATTAGTAGAGGTTATCCTTAAAAATAAAAAACACAGTTATGAAAGGAAAAGTTTTTGTACTTGCAATTACGGGTATCTTTTTTATCACGAGCGCCCAATCGCAAATCAGCCGGGAGAATGTAATGATAGGGGGTAATATTTCCAATATGAGCCTTAGTCTGGATGATGGAGGCGCCTTTAATATGACGCTCAGTCCCAAGGCTGCCTGGTTCATCCGTAACAATCTTGCAGTAGGAGCTTATGTGGATTTTAATCTGATGACCGCCAGAGGTATAAGTCCCGCGATCAATTATGGCGTGGGTGCGTTGGGAAGGTATTACATCAATGATCCGGAGATCAATGTACTCAGGAAAACCCGCTTCTTTGGTGAAGCCACTGTCGGAATTGAAGGATACAACCCTTCTGCCGGAGACAATACTAATGGGCTGGGCGTGAGCGCCGGTCCGGGTATCGCCTACTTTATCACTCCGAACATCGGTCTGGAAGGACTGGTGAAATACAGAGGTATTGTAGGGTTTGGTTCAAGTCCGGCATCCAATAACATTGTATTTGGAGTAGGTCTTCAAATATATCTTTCCCGCAACAAGGTAGAAAACGAGCTGAATCAGAACAGGAATTAAAAACGTGGACAGGATGCTATTTTATTAGTTAACACTAAATATAAATTATATGAGAAGTTTACTATGGTTGGTAGCAGTGATCTGTATTATTATCTGGCTGCTGGGCTTATTCGGTATCGGGAACGGAATGGGTATGGGAAACTTAATACACATACTCCTGGTAATTGCTATCATTGTTATTTTGTTCAATATCATTTCCGGTAAAAGACCGGTCGATTAAAGTTATAAGGCTGGTCTTCATTTAAAATTGACAATATGTCGAATACATCATTCATCCCTCCGGCCGAAGATCCGGGAATATTTAAAGAAGTCCGGCGCTTCCTGGAAAAAACAACGGATCCTGATGCACCTGCTATTGAAGAGCTGACACCTGTAGATGCCAGGAAAGTGCTGCGTGATCTTCAGGCATCAGTCAACGTAACGCTTCACGGCATTGAAGAGTCGGAAAGCCTTGTATTACAGGATGAGGTTCCTGTAAATATTCATATTGTAAAACCAGAAGACAGCAAGGACCTGCTGCCTGTATTCCTGTTCATACACGGCGGCGGATGGGTATTGGGTGATTATCCCACGCATAGAAGACTGGTGCGGGATATTGTGGTGCAAAGCGGTGCCGCAGCCGTATTCCCGGATTATAGCCCTTCTCCTGAAGCAAGATACCCCATCGCCATTAACCAGATCTATCATCTCACAAAATGGCTGGCGGAGAAAGGCAACGAAGTAGGAGTAGACGGCAGCAATCTGGTGATTGCAGGCAATAGCGTAGGAGGCAATATGAGCACCGTTATTACCCTGATGGCTAAAGATAAGCAGGGTCCGGAGATCAAGGGGCAGGTACTGTTATGGCCTGTAACGGATGCAGATTTCGGGACTGAGTCCTACAAGCTTTTTGCAGAAGGCAGGTTTTTGACACGAAATATGATGAAGTGGTTCTGGAGCAACTATACCGAAAAACCGGATGAACGGAAGAATAAATACGCATCCCCTTTACAAGCCTCGTTAGATGATCTGAAGGGGTTGCCACCGGCGCTTATCCAAACTGCAGAGAACGATGTTTTACGGGATGAAGCGGAGGCATACGCGCGGAAGCTGGACCAGGCAGGAGTGGAAGTGACATTAACACGCTACCAGGGAATGATACACGATTTCGGCATGTTAAATCCCCTGGCGCACCTGCCTGCGACGAAAGCTGCTGTTTCACAGATCGCGGGCTTTCTGAAAGAAAAGCTTTTTTGAAAACAGGCGCCTTAACAACCTTTTTATTCAGGTTTTGATAAGCCGTCCTCTATTTTATGCGCAATATTGGAAAAAGGGCCCTCCATTTTTTTTGTGCGGTCATCCTGGCTCGGATCTCCCATTAACGTCCCAATATGTAATTGGGGCGGCAGGTAGAAAAATATCTTATGCTTTTCCCCGATCACGTAATCGCGTATCTGTAATACACTGGCATCAGCTCCAAGGTTTTCAAGGATAACAGACTCCGCCGCCATCGCTACCTGTTCCAAAAATGACCGGGCATTCTCTACGGGCGCTCCGGCATATTCTGCAACGGACCGGACTATCTGATCATAGTTCCTGGGGAAGATCAGTGACATATTCAGCGAACGCCCGGCAGCATTATATTTATCCGGTTCTTCATTCTCATCCTCGGTGATATTCGCGATACCCAATAATACCGCAGGAACGGAAGCCTGGGTAAGCTTTTGTAAAATTGTATAGTCTTCAATACCCGGTATCTGTTGCAGATTAGGATCTACTTTTGAAATTTCCGGTAATGCAAGCTGTGCTATGACCTGTTGAATAAGCGATCCCTCCATAAAAACTTATTTATAAGATTAATAGATTCCTTCCGTTGTGCAGGTACGCCTTATAGTTAGATTGCAACCATTACTTACAACGGAATATAACGAATGCCGGTGTTTATTAACGGGAGCGCCGAAAAAGCTTTTATACAAGCCCCGTTCTCTACCTGTATAACAAATAACAGGCCATTTGCCGGCTCAGATTGTTTTGCCTGCTATAAGAAAAAGACAAGCTGGCGGGACCGCTTACACGGAAGTAGCAGGAAAGGCGTTTTCTGTTCTGATGCTTTCTCTAAGCGTTATTGCCGGGTACATGGCTTTTATATTCAGCGGAATTACGCAGGCATACCTGATCAACCTGGCAGTTGGCTTTTTATTGTTGTTGTGTCTTGAAAGGTTCTTTATTACATGGATGAAGCGAATAAAAGATAAAAAGGATACAATTGAACGGGAGCAAGCCGATATTGAGGAAGCAAGAGACCAGGGGCTCTGGCCTCCCGGCGGAGAGCCAAGCGCAGTGGTTAGAGAAGGAGATTGACGCGGGACACTTATCCTATAGGCTTACCAGGCCGTCATTTACTTTCTGCTTTTGTCCGGGAGCAGCCGCTCTTAAGCAGTTTTTTCAGGTCAATAATTCTCGATAATTTCCTGAAAATCTTACAATTAAATATGCACCGGTGACTTAGACCCCGTCTTACTAAAAAAGTCATCGAAAAATCATCTAATGGGTTTTCCTTATTTTTAAGGCCGACATGTTGAAAGCGCAGTCCACATATTATCACGAGCCTGAACTGATCCGGCGTTTTGCGGCAGGAGAGCCTGCGGCGTTCCGCGCCGTGTACAAACAACTGTATCTCCCTGTTTTCCGTTTTGTACAGCAATGGGTCGGCAATACGGAAGATGCCGAGGAACTGGCCGCTGATACTTTTGTGAAGCTCTGGAATAACCGCGACCGGTTTGAAACCCTGGAATATGTGCGGGCTTTCCTGCATGTTACTGCCCGCAACGGCTGCATTAATTTTCTGAAACAGCTACGGGTGAAAACCGCCCGGCAGCAAGAACTGGAAAAGCAATTGAGTGCTGATACAGAGCCGGATTTTGTGCTTCAGGAAATCCGGCAGGAACTAATGAAGCTGGTATATGCCGAAGTGGAACAGATGCCCAAAAAGATGAAGGAAGTCTTCCTGCTATCGTATTCTGAGGGGCTGAAACCATCCGAAATAGCGCTGCGGCTGAATCTCAGAGTGCAGACTGTCCAGAACCAAAAAGCCAATGCCATCCGGCTTTTGAAAATAGCGCTCTCTGATAAACCAATTCTCATAGCGCTCCTGATCTGGCTTGAAACGGGACAAAGTGTACCTGCCTGATGAACGGTATTTGAACTTACCGTCATTTTTTTATTAAATTTTTTAGTTGGATTTACTCCCCGGGCTGTAGTATATATTAAAGGCGGCTTTTCACCTACAAATCTTATCCTGATCAATAATTTTGATATGACAGAACAGCAACAAATCGCTCTGCTTTTATATAAGTATCTGCAGGCATCGCTCACCGAAACAGAAGCTCTGCGTCTGGAAAACTGGAAAGCTCAGTCTGAGGCCAATCGGCATTTTTTTGATGCACTGCAAGATGAGGATCAGCTTAGCCGGTGGATCGCCGGAGATTATCCCGGCCGATTGCAGGATACTGAAGAAAGCATTTATGTGAAAGTGTTGCATCAAATCCCGGCGCTGCGGATTACCCCGCTCTACCGGCGTTCTTGGTTTCGGGTGGCTGTCGCGGCTTCTGTTCTTTTCATCGTTGGATTAACCTACTGGCTGGGCGTCGTCAACAAACCGACTGAGACTACTGACGAAATCGTGCATGCCAAAGAAGTAAATGATATCGAAGCGCCGAGTGTCACCAAAGCCACCATCACATTAGCTAACGGCAACACGATTGCTGTTGACAGCCTCACCGCTATTACACAAGGCAATGTGCAGCTTTCAAAAACCGCAGACGGAAAGATCGTTTATTTAGGTGATGCCAATGAAGTCGTGTACAACACACTTACCAATCCGCGGGGCAGCAGGGTGATAGATATAACATTGAGTGATGGCTCACAGGTATGGCTCAATGCAGGTTCATCCATTACCTATCCCGTTGCTTTTGCTGGAACCGAAAGAGTAGTTTCTATGAGTGGTGAGGCTTACTTTGAAGTGGCTCATTACAAGAATACGTCTTTTAAAGTAATAAAAAATGCAACGGAAATAGAAGTTTTGGGTACTCGTTTTAACGTGAATGCCTATGATGATGAAGCACTTACTAAAGTTACTTTATTAGAAGGAAGCGTAGAAGTCAGCAATGGAAGAATCAAAAAAATATTACAACCTGGCGAGCAGGCGTGGGTTGCTCAAAAAATTTCAGTTGAAAAGGATGTTGATATAGAGGAAATAATGGCGTGGAAGAATGGAAAATTTATTTTTAGTGAAAAAACTAATATAGAAACCATCATGCAACAGGTTGCTAGGTGGTATGATGTGGATGTAGAATACCGTGGAAAAATTCATACTGATTTCGGAGGAGCAATTTCACGACAGGTAAATGTATCGGAAGTGCTAAGAATACTGGAAGAAACTGGAAGAGTAAAATGCGAACTGGAAGATAGAAAAATTATTATAACACCCTGAAAAATTTACTAAACAAAAAAATATTGATTATAGATAGTTGATTCAAAAAATAAATGGCCAGCAGTGCAGCGAACACGCTGGCCGTGTTGGATTAGCTAAAATACAATCAGCACGACTGTTTATTCACTAAAACCAAACAAACCAAAATTATGCTATTTAATTCAATGGGCCTTCATCAGCCTGTTCCGATTGCTTTTGCCAAGATGAAAAAAATGGCAATACGGATAGAGCCTGATATAAGAAAAAGGCCGTCAACCAACCAATTGCTTCGTGCCATGAAATTAATTGCCTTTATAATGCTGGCAGCATGTTTAGCAGTAAGTGCGGAGGGGAGGTCGCAAATAACCCTTTCTGAAAAAAATGCACCACTCAATAAAGTATTTAAACAAATACAAAAGCAGAGTGGATATGACTTTCTGTACGCTTACGATATAATTGAAAGAGCTGGAAATGTAACTGTACAGCTTAAAAATGTTCTTCTGGAAGAAGCTCTTAAGGAATGCCTAGATGGCAAACCATTAAAGTACGTTATTGTTGGTAAAACTGTGATTATCAAAGAGAAAGATCTTTTTTCCAGTGCAATTATCAACGATGAGAAAGAGACAGTACCTCCGAGAAAAATTAACGGTCTGGTAAAAGACACTGATGGAAAGCCATTGGAGGGGGTATCTGTAATAGCAAAACATTCTGGTCAAGGAACGATGACCGACGCAAAAGGAGTATTCAGCATTGAAGCTGACCGAGGGGAAATATTGGAATTTACAATGGTAGGACACACGACAGTGTCTGTAACAGTAGGAAATGAGTCTTTTGTGGAGATTAAAATGGAGCTGAACGTCAGTATACCGGACGAAATCGTGGTGGTGGGTTATGGAACTCAAAGGAAAATTAACCTTACCGGATCCGTGGGTGTTATCTCCTCCAATCAGTTTGAAAACCAGCCTATTACTAACGCTTCGCAGATTCTTGCAGGTAAGGTAGCCGGCGTAAATCTAAACCAGAATTCAGGGCTGGCAGGCGATGAAACATCTCGGATTATTATCCGAGGTGTTGGTACGCTTAACAATGCCGATCCGCTGATCATTATTGATGGAGTAATAGTCACCAACGAAACTACTCCTCTATACGATGCGGGAGGTGGAGGCATTACCGGTAAATCCATCAACCCCCTGAATTCTATCAACCCGGATGATATTGAATCTATTTCGGTATTGAAAGATGCTGCGTCTTCTGCTATATACGGATCAAGAGCCGCCAACGGTGTTATACTGATTACAACAAAACGCGGTAAGCGGGGAAATAAGCCAATGGTTAAATACAATGGATATTACGGTTTTTCACGACCAACCAACTTACCGCAAATGGTTACCAATACGATGGATTTTATGACGCTGATGAATGAGGCTACTGCCAACAGCGGGCAAACAAAGTCTTTTCCCGATTCTGTAATTCAAAAATATGCAGCATATGGAGATACTACCAATACGGATTGGATGAAACTATTATTTCCGGACAAATTGACTCCGATCACCAATCACGAATTATCGGTATCCGGAGGAAGCAATAATACCAATTACTTCCTGTCTTTTGGAATGTTAAACCAGGATGCTGTGGTTCAGGCGGGTAACTTTAAACGTTATAACATTCGCTTTAACCTGGATTCTAAGGTTTTTGACAATGTTACCATAGGTACAAGCCTGGCATTGAGCAGAGGGGTAGAAGATATGCCCGCAAGCGATATCTTACTACTATCTGTACTGGATGGCATGAGGGGTACGCCGGTTATGCCTGCCTATACCTCAGATGGTCAACTTGCGTTAATAGATAACACATCTTTTTTGTCTCTCAACCAGGTACAGCAGGAGAACGCTTTGCGCCGGTCTGTTGGTAATCAGGTAAAATCTGTGACCCAAACATTTTTGGGTTCTGTATACGCTGACTGGGAAGTTATTAAAGGTTTACATGTAAGAGGTACGCTTACTGTAAATATAAATCCATTTGACAGAAACGCCTGGTCTTCGGCAGCGGTGGGTTATAACTGGCGTTACAAGGAGTTGCTTGAACAGGGTTACACACTTACTCAGTTATCCAGTAACCTGGCTTCCGCCTCTCTGTCTGTTACCCATACAGAATCCAAAAGGATCAACCCCTATATCCAGGCCACGTATGATAAAACATTTGGCGAACACCAGCTTAAAGTACTGCTGGGGGCAAGCCAGGAAACCAATTACTGGAGCAGTACTACTACATCCAGGAGAGGCTATTCATCTAACCTTACACGCATCATCTCTGCCGGAGACCCAGCAACGCAGTTCAACTCGGGCAATGCAAGTCAGAACGCACTGGTATCACAATTTGCAAGGGTAAACTATAGCTTTTCGGACAGGTATCTGCTGGAAGCCAATCTGCGTCGTGATGGTTCTTCACGATTCGGCCCTAATAATAAATACGGCGTATTTCCATCCTTATCTGCCGGCTGGGTAATCAGTCACGAAAACTTTATGCAGAACGTTCACGGAATCAGCCTGCTCAAACTGAGAGCTTCATGGGGTAAATTAGGCAATCAATATGCATCCTCTGATTTCCCTTATCTTGCCTTGATAGGATTTGGAAACAATTACAACTTCAATGGTGTTTCGGTTGGTGGCGCCAACCAGAGATCATTCGGAAACCCCGACCTGAGATGGGAAACAACTACCACATCCAATATCGGACTGGATATCGGGCTTCTGAATTCTAAACTCGACCTAGTAGCAGACTACTATATCAAATCTTCTGATGGCATCATATTCAATACGCCATTACCTTCTGTAAGCGGGTTTACCTCAGTCACCACCAACCTGGCAAGTGTTCAAAACAAAGGTTGGGAGTTTGCAGCAAATTATACAGAAAGACTGGGTAATTTCAGACTAAGCGTTGGAGGTAATGTAGCGTACAACAAGAATCGAATACAACATATCGACGATTCCAAGCAGCCTGCTAACGACCGAATCGTAAACGGTAATTATGCGTTGCTGCGTGGAGAAGCAGTAGATGCTATATATGGACTGAAAATGAAAGGCATTTTCCAGACTGACGATGAAATTGCCAACTCGCCAACGCAATTTCCCGGTACGGCCCCTGGCGATATTAAATTTGAAGATATCTCCGGACCTGATGGTAAGCCTGATGGTAAAATTGATGCGTACGATAGAATCGTTCTCGGACAGGAATCTCCCCTTTGGGTGTATGGCTTTAATGTCAATACAAGTTATAAGCAGTTTAGTTTAAACATACAACTACAGGGCATCGCCGATGCACAAACATACGGATTCTTTGAATACTATGCACCTACATTCCAGGGATCTAATTTTGGAAAATTCTGGATGGATAGATGGACTCCCGACAACCCAAGTACTACCTTGCCCAGGGTATGGAATACCCAAGGACCAAATACCCAACTCCCCAATTCCTTTTTTGTTCAGGATCGTTCGTTCCTGCGTTTGAAAAACATAACACTCCAATACGACCTTGGCAAACACTTTGCAAAGACGTTTATATCAGGATTCAAGTTTTATGTAAGTGCACAGAACCTGATCACTTTTACAAAATTTGAAGGTTTCGACCCTGAAAGAAGTTATCAACTGGGACGAAGTGGTATTCCTCAGCTTAAAATTTATACTGCTGGATTGAATGTTTCTTTTTAATTCAAGGATACATAAAAAATAAAATGAATTGTTATATGAAGAAGATAATTTTTGCAATTGGGGTAGTCATCAGCCTCTTTAGTTGCAGTAAAACACTTGATCTTGTACCGCTGGATTCTGCCAGCGTTGATGGCTTTTTTAAAACGCAACAAGATTTCGACCTCGCATTAAACGAACTATACGACTATATGCAAAGCAAAGGACAAGGTGGCCTTGGTGGCGTATACGGTGGCGGTCACTATTGGGATGTAATGTCAGATGGTTTCTATTTTCAGTTTTCCTGGCATACCCCCTATTATGAGTTTTCTTCGGGGAATATATCTCCAACCACCCCGAATGTTCAGTATTTATGGGATATTTCTTACCGCGCTATCGGATGGGCAAACAGGATATTGACCATGCTGGAAACCTCTGATCTTTTGGATGCTTATAAGTCGCAGGTGGAAGGACAAACAAGATTTCTTCGGGCCATTACTTACCTGAGGCTGGTAAGCACCTATGGTGATGTTCCCCTTGTAGTGAAAAATCTTGATTTAAATGAAGTTCGGGTCCCCAGGACAACAAAAGATTCTGTATTTGTTCAGATTATTTCTGATCTGGACATTGCGGCCAGCAGACTTCAGGTAGACCCCTATAACAGCCAGCGGGGCAGGATTACAAAGCAGGCAGCAATGGGGCTGAAGGTACGAGCTTTAACATATTGGGCCAGCCCCCTCTTTAACGAAGCCAATGATGCAGCCAGATGGACAGCAGCGAAGAATGCAGCCACCGAACTGATGCAATTGGCTGCTGCAAATTCGGACAAAATCGGCCTTATGCCCACGTATAACGGAGTATTTACCGCCGCTAATGAAGATAATAAAGAAGTGCTTTTTAATGTAGAATATATTTCCAACGGATCGCAGGAAGGGAACAACGATCTGCTGCCCTTTGGTCCACGCCGGCTGCCCACACAAAGCGGCGTAGCCAGTGGCTGGGGCTCCAGCGCCATTGTGCCTGAATATGCAGAATCTTACCTGATGAGCGATGGAATGAAAGCCAGTCAGTCGCCTTTATATTCCGCAGATCAACCTTTTGCCAACAGGGATCCCAGGTTTTATACTACTTTCTTTGTTGCCAAAATTACGGTGCTTTCTAATGGGGGTATTTTCGATTCAACTTACTTGAATAGTTTTGCCGGACCGGCCTTTCAAAAAGCTTACCCGCTTTCCGTCAGGAAGTTTATAGACGAAAATGCCAAAAACCAGATACATGATAATGAACAAGCCCCTAATCATATATTACTCCGGTATGCAGATATTTTATTGATGTTTGCAGAAGCAGAGAATGAAATTTCAGGACCCACACAGGATGCCTATGATGCCATCAACCAAGTAAGGGCAAGAGCAGGATTACCAGACATTACTCCTGGCCTTTCAAAAGATGATTTCAGAGCAACTGTTCAAAATGAACGGAAATGGGAACTGGGTTTTGAAGGCTTACGCTACTTCGATATCAGGCGCTGGAAGATAGCGGACGTAGTACTAAACAACTTGCCTAAAGGCACAACATTTAACATTGCTCCTCCCAAAAAGTTCTATCCGGAAAAAAATTACTGGTGGCCAATAGCGCAGGCAACAATTGATGCCAGTCCTAACTTAACCCAAAACCCCAACTACTAGTACAAAAGTCACTATAGGAAATAAAAAGTGAATTACTATTGTCCGGCTACATCTCCAAACCGGAGCTATGTTTCGTTTGTTTCATCTTTCAAGGATGTAGCCGGGTAATAGTTTCAAAAATATTTAATCAGCACGAAAAGAAATACGTACATGTTTAAATCGCTATTCAGAAAATCTAACATAAAAATATTGAAAGGATTGCTGGCGGTACTATTGTATGCAGTATGTTTTCCGTTAGGTATATTAGCTCAGGAAACAGACAGCCCAGTCTCAGATAATCTGCGTCATATAGTAACCAGCAGGTTCCTTAACCCCCGTCTCTATCCTGATGATGCCCGGCGTTTTGTAAAACCACCCACTTGGGACCTGTTTGGAAACAAAACGCATTTCACTGTTTTAAGAGGCTTTAAGGCAAAAGACGGACAGATGTTCGACATTGCTAAAGACCTAGATAAAAATGTGAAAGAAGCAAAATTGGGCGATGTGATCTGGCCCAATGCCCGTTTTTTAAATACATCCAACATCCCTGAACTGGTAAAAGAGTTGAAAGAACGAAACCTTTATCTCTATCAAGTATGGGGTTATGTGCCAGGTTCAGGTCCCGGCAACTGGACGCAGTTCAAACTTAAAAAAGAAGTTTCCGACCTGTTTAAAGCCGAACTCGGAGAAAAATGGTTGGGAATGGATATGGGTGAGCAGGACGGCCGCTATTTGCTAGGATATGCACAGGAAATGCATCCTGTATCCGCAAGCAGGCAGAGCCAATACATCAACTTCCTGAATCATATGGGTAGGATCAGCGATGAGATGGACAATAAAATGGCAACACTTACCGCAGTTAACTATGCCCATTACCTGCTTAAGGAAGGAACCTATACTCTGGTTGGCTCAGAAGCCGCACAAATGCATCCTAATAACCAGGTTTTTTATTCTTTTAACAGGGGTGCCGGCAAACAGTACGGTGTTCCTTGGTTTGGAAATGCATCGGTGTATAACCGTTGGGGTTGGAAAAGTTATTCCGGCACTGGTAGAAATTCGGGGCCCGCTAAAGGCACCAGCCTTGCATTGATGAAAAGATTACTGTATATTCATATTCTCTACAACTCAATGGTGGTTGGTTACGAAAGTGGTTGGTTCAACAAAGAGCAGAAGCTTTCGCCTATCGGACGTCTTCAGGCCGAGGGTCTAAAATGGGTGGAGAAATATGGGACTCCGGGGGTAATGCAAACTACCACCGGGGTAATGCTCGACTTTTATTCCGGTTGGATATTCCCTGCATACAATAATATTATTTACAGGGTATGGGGTAATCTTCCTTATGAAGCCGGCGATTATCTGACCAATAATGTATTCGGACTTATCTATCCTGAATACCAGGAGTCCTCCTACTTTCATGATGAAAAGGGATTTTATACCGCTACCCCCTATGGAGATGCAACTGACGCATTGCTGACAGATGCTCCCCAATGGCTGCTTAACAGGTATCCCCTGCTTATTGTTGCCGGTAATTTGTCGGGTGGAATGGAAATAAAAGATAAACTTGAAAACTATGTTCAACAAGGAGGGAAATTATTGATAACGGCAGGCAGTCTGAAAAACCTTCCGGGTGGTCTGGCAGGTATAAAAACTGCAGGAGAAGCTATTACGCTTCCTGCGATGTCTGCTGTACAATCAGCTGGCAGTACTATCACAGAATCACTTCCTTTTGACATATATCCACTGAGCCTGCCTTCCGGTGCTGCTATTACAGCAAGATCAGGGAAGCATCCCTTAACTGTGAGCGCCGGGAGTGGAAAGGGAAGCGTAACGGTATACGCAAGTGCCTTCGGTGTGCCCGCTGTTTCGTCGGTAAACGGGTTTTTAAAAAGGGAAGATGACAAACTATTGGCCAACCCTTACCCCTTGCTTAAGCATATAGAGCAATCTATCCATAACGCACTCGAAAAAACCAGACTATTTGATGCAGGAGAAGATCTTGGACTTATTGTATGCAGGATAAAAAAGGGTGTTTACACCCTGGGAATAACAAATAATACGCTCACACAACTTCCTTTCAAGATAACATCCAATATTGGAAAAATCACTTCCATTAGGGAACTGCAGACTGACCAAGGAGAAAAAGGAAAAGAGGGCTACCTGCCGGAAGGATACGAAAACAGCAATGTTGGAAAAAATACCGCCAATACCATCGCTGGCGGAGATATCCGGATTTTCAGAGTGAACATCGAAGAGACAGGTGTTGAAGAAATAGAAGACGACCACATACCTGCTGCACCGAAAGAAAAAGCTTTATCCATGTTCAATATAAAATCTATCAGAGAGGAAATTATACGCCGTCCTACCTTTTTTGAACATTTTGATGGGGTAAATATTGACTGGAAGTATATTAACAATTATACGGAGGAAGCCATCCGGAAAGACAGCGCATACATCGCTATTCAGGGATTAAAAGTAAGTGTTGATCTTTCATCAGGTATAAACTTGTTTCCTGACCTTCGCCTGGTCAATAACATTCCTGAAGACTACAACTATAGTATGGCTACAATCAAAGATGTTATAAATAAGATGAGAATATTAAAATCCGAGAGGCTGGTAATGACGTTGCATACAAATGTAGAAAACAATATCACTTTGGAAAAGCAATGGGAAGAACTTAAAGCAAGCCTCCAGAAAATATGCAGGGATGCCGCTGAAAGAAATATAACGGTATACCTTAGGTTGGCTAAGAAAAAATTGCCTCATGACCTGGAGACCGCTGTCTCAGTACTTAACGAGCTGAACGAACCTAATCTTAAACTGGCGCTGAATACGGCTTTGTTGCTTACCACAGATAAGTCACCATCAGAACTTGCTCCTCTCATTAAACAACATGTTGGAATGTGGTTACTGAATACACCCGACCAGGATGTTACAGGATTGGTCTGGCAAACGCATGGGCGATTGGATAATAAAAAATATGAACCGGCTATAAAAGAATTACTTTCTATTAATCCTGATCTGCCTTGTGTGCAGGACGCATTTTATGAAAACACAGACGAGGAATATATTGATTCGAAGATCCTTGATGGGATATTGAAGTCCATCAGGTAATCACTATGCTGCTTATTGAATTGCACTGTTAAGTGTAACGAATCAAAACAAGGCATAAATCGTTTGTTCACCAATCAGGAATACAACTTTTGTATTGACAAGAGTTGTATTCTTTATTTACTATTGTTAAAACTTATCTGGTTAAAACAGTTTACAAATGACAAGCAGGCTGATATCCCCCTTCCTTTTTTTAGCGCTCATTTTAACTCCGTCGCTTACCGTAAATGCTCAATCTCAATTGAGACTTTGGTATAACAAACCCGCCAATTCCTCTGTGCCTGATGGTACTAATGCTTGGGAGAGCGACAGTGCCTGGCTGGGAGCGCTACCGGTAGGGAATGGCTATTTAGGTGCTATGGTATTCGGTGATGTAAATAAAGAAAGAATCCAGATCAATGAAAAAACACTTTGGTCTGGAAGCCCGGACGATAACGATAACCCTGTAGCCGCCGATTCAGTGGGCATTATAAGAAACCTGCTATTTGAAGGCAGGTATAAAGAAGCTGGTTTAATAGCTAATAGAACCCAAATATGCAAAGGTGCAGGATCGGCACATGGAAATGCTGCGGATTACCCTTATGGATGCTTTCAGACTTTGGGAGATATACGATTCAACTTTGGTTCTGACAAAGCTTTCAGCAATTACAAAAGAGAACTTGATCTCAATAAAGGAATTGTTATTATAAACTATATACAGAATGGTATAAGGTTTACAAGAGAGGTCTTTGCAAGTTATCCAGACAGGGCTATCGTGATCCGTATAACCGCTGATAAAAAAGCGGTCATAAGTTTTACTGCCACCCTCACCCGGCCTGAAAGATTTTCAACGACTGCACAAAAAGATCATTTATTAATGAAAGGTGCCTTGAAAAATGGAAAGGGAGGAGATGGGCTTCAATATGCAGCGCGATTTAAGGCTATTGCTAAAGGAGGAACCGTTAGTTATAATAACGGTCATGTTATTGTAAATAAGGCAGATGAAGTTGTATTAATATTAACTGCCGGAACAAATTATAAGTAGGAGTACGGAAACTATTTCGGAGGGGATGATCCATTAGAAACTACATTTAATCAACTGAACAATGCATCGGCGCTTACATTTGCACAACTTGTTTCGAGGCATAAAGCAGATTATCAATCTCTGTTTAACCGGGTGCAGTTAAATCTTTCCGGGAGATATCAGGATAATATACAGACAGATATCCTTTTAGAAGATCCCGGGAATCTGCACCTGCAGGAACTTTACTTTCAGTTTGGTCGTTACCTGCTCATTTCTTCTTCAAGAAAAGGAACTTTGCCTGCTAACCTTCAGGGTATTTGGGCTAATCAGATTTCAACTCCTTGGAACTGTGATTATCATATCAACATCAATATGCAAATGAATTATTGGCCGGCAGATGTGGCCAACCTTTCGGAGTGCTTTACACCGTTTACCGAACTTGTTGAGTCATTGGTACAGCCCGGAACAAATACAGCCCGGATACAGTATAATGCCGGGGGGTGGTGTTCGCAGGTTATTACAAATATATGGGGATACACTTCACCAGGTGAAGGTGTGGGATGGGGAATGTATACAGTCGGAGGTGCTTGGCTCTGCCTGCAGCTATGGGACCATTATACATTTACAAAAGATCGGAAATATCTTGAGAGAATTTATCCAGTTATGCTAAAGTCAGCCCGCTTTTTCCTGGACTGGTTGGTGCAAGATCCTCAATCCGGGAAACTGGTATCAGGTCCTTCCAACTCACCGGAAAATCATTTTTTTGCTCCCGACGGATCTGTTGCTTCCTTAACGATGGGTCCTTCTCACGATCAACAAGTTATTTTCCATTTTTTTTCGTCAGTATCAGAAGCCGGTGCAATATTAAAAAATGACGATTCCTTATTATATAAAATCAGGGAAGCATTAAGCAATCTGGAACATCCTAAAATTGGTTCTGACGGACGTTTAATGGAATGGAGAGAGGAGTTTAAGGAACAGGAGCCAACACACAGGCATGTTTCTCATCTTTATGCGCTATATCCCGGCAACCAGATCACTCCTAGTGCGACTCCTGAACTTGCCGCAGCAGCACGAAAAACGCTCGAAGCAAGAACAGATGTGGGAACAGGATGGTCTTTAGCTTGGAAAGTGAATTTCTGGGCCAGGCTACTGGATGGTGACAGAGCTCATAGGCTTTTGACCAATCTTCTCAACAAAACTAAAAGCTATAAAGTTCAAATGTCAGATGAAGGGGGTACCTACCAGAACCTGTTCTGCGGTCATCCACCGTTTCAGATTGACGGCAATTTTGGTGCTACAGCCGGTATAACGGAGATGCTATTGCAGAGCCATAAGGGCGAGTTGCATTTATTACCAGCCTTACCTACCGCTTGGAAAAACGGATCGTTTTCGGGTTTTAAAGCACGAGGTGGTTTTGAAGTATCAATAAATTGGAAAGACAAAATCATTACCTCCGCGTCTGTTAAATCGCTATCTGGAAATAAATGTATAATAAGAACCGCAATCCCTATAACGATCGAGGGAGTAAAAGCACAAACAAAAGAATCCGGCAAAGACTACCTTACCATCTTTACAACAGAAGCAGGCAAAGACTATCGCATAATCGTAAAAACTAGGTGACACACAATCCATTAAAATTGGACTTAAATAATATGATTACCGAAACTATTCACCCCATTCAAGGAATAAGACAACGGTGGATATCAATAGCAATCTTATTATCCATTTTGGGGGTTATGATATTGAAAAGGAATGAATTTTTTATAAGATTAAGAATGTTTAAAACTCTTCGGCGAAACCCTGTAGATAAAATAAGAGAGATAGTTAAGGGTAAATATCCGATATTGATCATTTGCGCAGATGATGATGAGATGGTTTCTCTGGCGGAGAATACCAACCTGTTTGAAAAGAAAATAAAACAGTTAAACGGAACAGTCACCGTAATACATAAGCCGGGGTTTAAGCATCATCCGCACAGTCTTCCTAATCCGAAACCTATCGTAGATTTCGTTTTAAAAGCAATCTCTGATTTAAATACAGGATCGGATTGATATAATTACGAGTAATATTTACTATGGTTTACTTAAATTGAAGCGCCATGTTTAAATTTTGGATCACTTGTTTGTTATGTGGATTGTTTTCAATCCATTCTTTTGGACAATCTAAGTACCCTATCCCGGTTTTGATTGTAGATGGATTTAGTAACCATGACTGGAAGCAAACTTCCTCAGTTACAAGGTGGATACTTGAATCAAGCGGTCTTTTTAAAGTGGATATAGCTACTATTCCTTCAGATACGATTGAACAAATTCAATGGAGACCAACCTTCAATAAATATGCTGTTATAATTCAAAATACCAACAATATCCAAAATTCAAAGTTGCGATGGCCAAGACATGCCGAACTGGCCCTGGAAGCTTATGTTAAGAACGGGGGAGGTTTATACATACTTCATTCGGCCAATAACGCATTTCCCCACTGGCAAGAATATGATAAGATGATAGGCCTGGGGTGGCGCCCCAATACATTTGGATATGCACTTGAAATAGATTCCAATCGTAATATAATCCGTATCCCCCCTGGTGAAGGAAAAGGAACCGGGCATGGAGACAGGTTTGATGCTGTGATTAATATTCTGACCCCGCATCCAATTAACTCGGGATATCCTCCAAAGTGGAAAACTGCTAATACAGAAGTATATGACTATCCAAGAGGGCTAGCAGAGAATATAACAATATTATCTTATGCTTACGACAGTACAAGTTCTCACAAAATGTGGCCGGTGGAATGGGTGATTGCTTATGGCAGGGGACGCGTGTATAATTCAAGCATGGGGCATTTGTGGCAAGGTGAAACGTATCCCCCGGCCTATAGATGCATAGGTTTTCAAACTACAATGATAAGAGCAACGGAATGGCTCGCGACAGGGAGGATTACATATAATATCCCAGATAACTTTCCTACACCAAACCTGGTAAGTCTCAGGAACGAAACCGATTTTATGAAATAGTTTATCCGAATTTGTATTTTTTCCAGATATTCCACATTAATTGTTCCGTTAATCCTATTATTAATCCCCTGGTTAATCGCAGAATGTTTAATTGCAGTTTAAAATAACTTAAGCTGCTATATGACAATTTTTCCTTTAAAGTTATCCTGGACAGTATTTTTAATAATACGTCCCAGCCCCCTTTCTGCCATAACAGGGTACTTGCTGCTTTTTTTTCTTCCATTCTAAGCCGATGCGTAACCCAGGCATCATAATAATACCTTATTCCCAAGCTATAAGGGGCTTGTAATGTTGGGTTACCAGGGTTGGTTTCGTGCGGCTGGCGATGGCAGTACCGAAAAAAATTATGCTTATGGTAATGAAAATGGTTCGGGTATTGATATGTGGCCCGATGTAAGTGAATATGAGAAGACATATGAAACACCCTTTACACTGGCAAATGGAAAAAAAGCCAGGTTTTTCAGTTCTGTAGATAAAAGTACAACAGACCTTCATTTTAAGTGGATGCAGCAATATGGTGTGGATGGTGTTTTTATATAGCGATTTTTTAACGTAGCTAAAGGGGCAGGTAAAAGTACCAATGCCATCCGGTGTGCGGCAAACGTAGACAAGGAGGGAAGTGCATATGCCCCGGACCGGTTCCGGTCCGGGGCAGGGCATACCAGAACAAAAATGTATCTTGGAGAAGTTTCCGAGGAAACAAGAGCTGAGATTGAAAACAATAAAAAGATTTGCGAAAGGCTTGGAATCGAATACGTTTATATCAACTGGGATGATGCCATATAAAACGAAGGAGAAAATATGACCAAAAAGACAGACATAGAGAAGTACCTTGACCTCACCGGGCAGTCATTCCAAGAGCTCATGGAAGGATCCATGTATGCCGGTCCGGATTATGTAATCAGTGAACTTGTGCCTAAGGCCCTGCGGGAAAAGAAAAAAATTGTTTGGGTAGCGGAAGATCACGACTTGGCAACCGGCCATTATAAGCTAGTCAATCCGTAGCGAAACAAAAGCAAATATCATTCAACAATATGCGATCAGTATTTCTATGTCGGGCTTTTTGTTTCTGCTCTCCGGCATCACTTAAAAAATAAATCCAGAAAATATTTGTTTATAGGTAGCAATAATGCTACCTTCATTTTATGAAAGCCAAACAGGTAATAAAGATTATTGAGGCGGATGGCTGGAGATTTGACCGCCAGTCAGGAAGCCACAAGATCTTTAAGCACCTGAAAAAGAAGGGTATTGTTGTTATACCGGAACATGGGAAAAACGATATTAAGCCCGGAACGTTGAATAGCATACTAAGACAGGCGGGGCTGAAATAGCGCCAGTCTTTTGACATACTACTAAAAAATTAAAGACAAAGACATGAAAAAGTTACAATTGATTCTTGAAAAGGGAGACGGAGAGCTCTGGGGTCGCATTGAAGGTAAAGGAGATTTTATGCCGGTTACTGTAGGCAAAAACGCTAAGGAGGTAATTAAAAATATTACCGGTTTGATATCGGATTACCTGAAACATGAAGGAAAGGAAGATAAGGCATGGAAGAATATTGATGTGTCTGGTTTAACATTCGACCTGGTTTATGACATACAGGCCTTTTTCACTGAACACGACTATTTAACAGCCAGTTTAATAGCCAAAAGAGCGGGTATCAATCCGGGTTTGATGAGACAGTACAGCAGCGGAGTAAAGTACCCATCTGCGGTGCAGGCACAAAAAATAGAACAAGCAATAAAGGAGGTCGGTAAAGAACTATCTTCCGTGAGACTTTACGCTGCATAACTTACGAATCAGCCTGAAAAGTATCTGTTTGTCAAGTGGTAGTTTCAATGATAAAATCTGCAACCTACTAAATAAAAAAATCCGCAAACCTTTTACAGTCGCGGATTCTGTCTTTTTGTT
>JAHBTK010000003.1 GCA_019638625.1 Chitinophagaceae bacterium | reverse complement strand
ACTGGCAAAACTACCTGGAGATGTATCCACACAACACAATAGGCCACAGGCGGATCGCAATGACGGCGATAGGCTAAGTACATGTATACTTTATTCCAATGCAGGCTCTAAAATCTGATCATTCTTAGAGTCAACTTTAAACGCATGTTATAAATGGAAAATCAGTTAGAATATTTCCTTCACTACGTTTTCAATAATTTTCGGCTTACCGAGCGTATAATAATGTAATACCGGTACACCGGCTTTTTTGAGTTCTATAGACTGTTGTTTCAACCATTCTGTACCGATCAGCTCCACCTCTTTGTCAGATTTAGCTTTTGATATTTCCGCGCTAAGCTCCGTCGGAATATCCACATGAAAAACTCGCGGCAGCATATTGAGCTGACGGATAGAAGAAATAGGTTTCAACCCGGGTATGATCGGAACATTAATGCCGTTGTTCCGGCAATTCTTCACAAAATCAAAATATTTCTGGTTGTCAAAAAACATCTGGGTTATAATATATTCCGCCCCTGCATCTACTTTCGCTTTCAGGTACAGCATATCGGTAGAAGTGTTGGGAGACTCAAAATGTTTTTCGGGATAACCCGCTACCCCAATGCAAAAATCAGTGCGAAAGCCGTTCCGGATATCATCTTCCAGGTATATGCCGTTATTGAGGTTTACGGTTTGTTTCAGCAGGTCAATCGCATAGCGGTGCCCCTCAGGTTCCGGGTCAAAAAAGGTTTCGTTTTTAGAAGCATCGCCCCTCAAAACCAGCACATTATCAATGCCCAGGAAATGCAGGTCGATCAGCGCGTCCTCCGTTTCCCGGATGGTAAAGCCACCGCAGATAAGATGCGGTACCGCGTCCACTTTATAATGGTTCATAATAGCGGCGCAGATACCCACCGTTCCGGGACGTTTCCTGACCTCTATTTTCTCGAAACTGCCATTTTCTTTTTTTCTGAAAATATGCTCTGCCCGGTGGTAGGTCACATTGATAAAAGAAGGCTTAAACTCCATCAGGGGGTCCAGGTGGTCGTATATAGAGTTGATGGTCTTGCCCTTCAGCGGGGGTAATATTTCGTATGATAATAAGGTGTCTTTTGCCTGTTTTATATGCTCGGTAACTTTCATTCTGCTGTCCTTTATACACGCTTTTTATGTGTGTTTTGCCAATAACCTGCAAACTTATGCTATCCTTTTGATACCAAAAATAGCTGTTAAAGTAAATCACCCGGCTTTATCAATAGACCTTAACCTGTATTTTTGCGCAAAATCAATTGTTTTGAGTTTAACGATACACACCAGCGAGCTTGTAAAAAGATATGGCAGCCGGACGGTGGTAAACCACGTCTCCATAGAGGTGAAGCAGGGCGAAATTGTAGGTTTGCTGGGGCCAAACGGAGCAGGAAAAACCACTACCTTTTATATGGTAGTCGGCCTGATAAAACCAGATGAGGGGCAGGTATTTCTGCAGGATGATAATATCACAAAGCTCCCTATGTACAAACGGGCGCAGATGGGCATCGGTTACCTGCCGCAGGAGGCTTCGGTATTCAGAAAGCTGAGTGTGGAAGACAATATCAGCGCAGTACTGGAAATGACAGGTCTTTCCAGGGCGCAGCAAAAGGAAAAGCTGGAAGCCCTCCTGGATGAGTTCCGGCTGCATCATGTGCGGAAAAACAATGGAGATTCGCTGAGCGGAGGGGAAAGACGCAGAACCGAGATTGCGCGGGCGCTGGCCGTAGACCCCAAGTTCATATTGCTGGACGAGCCTTTTGCCGGTGTGGACCCTATTGCCGTGGAAGATATCCAGGCGGTGGTAGCCAGGCTGAAATACAAGAATATAGGTATCCTTATAACCGATCACAACGTTAACGAAACGCTGTCTATCTGCGACCGGGCATACCTGCTGATCGACGGTAAGATCTTTAAACACGGAACCGCCGAAGAACTGGCTGCAGACGACCAGGTGAAACGGCTATACCTGGGACGTAATTTTGTGTTGAAACGCAAGGACTATCTCCACGAAGAAGCGATGAAAGGTATGAGCGAGATCAGCACTGCCGGACAGGAAAGGCAGGACCTTCCTGAATAGCATTTCCGGGCTGTAAGCAACAGGTTGGTATTTTTCTTATTTTGCCCCCACATTTATGGGATTATTAAGTTCAACAATATCGCAGCTCGCCAGGATGCGCCTCTGGAGAATAGAAGCGTGGGTGCAAAACCCTATAGCTTCACAAAGAGAAGTGCTCCAGGACCTGGTCACTTCCGCACAGTACACGGAGTTCGGCCGGAAATACCAGTTTTCCTCTCTTTTTTCCACCAGGGAGTTCAAGAAAGCCATTCCTATTCACGAATATGATGATCTGAAACCGTATATACAGCGGATGATGAATGGCGAGGAAAATATTCTATGGAACACGCCTATTAAATGGTTTGCCAAAAGCAGCGGCACCACCAGCGATAAAAGCAAATTTATTCCCATCAGCGAAGAAAGTCTGGAGGACTGCCATTACAAGGGGGCAAAAGACACGCTTACGCTGTATTACAACTTCAATCCCGATTCAGAACTACTCACCGGCAAAGGGCTGGTCATCGGGGGCAGCCATACCATCAACCAGGTTAACGAAGAGGTAAGCTTTGGAGACCTGAGCGCCGTACTGCTGCAAAATTCACCGCTTATAGGACAATGGCTGCGCACACCCGAACTGGCGATCACCCTGATGGATGAATGGGAGTCGAAAATTGAAAAGCTGGCCGAAAGCACCATCCATGAGAATGTAACTTCTATTTCAGGAGTACCTACCTGGACGCTGGTACTGTTCAAAAGGATCCTCCAGATGACAGGAAAAAGCAGCATGTCGGAAGTATGGCCTTCACTGGAGCTTTATATACACGGCGGTGTTTCGTTTACCCCTTACCGGGAGCAATTCCGGAAAATTATCGGGAAAGACATTTTTTATATTGACAGCTACAATGCCAGCGAAGGCTTTTTTGCAGCACAGGACCGCCCGGGAGAGGAGGGTATGCTGCTGTACCTGGACCACGGCATTTTTATGGAGTTCATGCCGGTGGAGGAATATGGTAAGGAAAACCCACAGACAATTGGATTGAAAGATGTGGAAACCGGTAAGAACTATGCCCTCGTCATCAGCACCAACGGCGGACTCTGGCGCTATATGCTGGGAGACACCATTCAGTTCACCTCCCTGTTCCCCTTCCGCATCAAGGTATCCGGAAGGCTGAAGCATTATATAAACGCTTTCGGAGAAGAAGTGATGGTGGACAATACCGACAAGGCAATCTCCGTCGCCTGCGAAAAAACGGGAGCGGTTGTGAATGACTATACAGCGGCGCCGGTTTACTTCAGCGAAAACGGTAACGGCGCCCATGAGTGGCTGATAGAATTTGATAACCCACCGGCCAGCCTGGAGTCTTTCACCGATATACTGGACAAGACATTACAAACGGTCAATAGTGACTACGAAGCCAAGCGGTATAAAGATATCGCATTAAGAAAACCGGTGGTGCATGCGATTCCGGCGGGAACCTTCACGGCCTGGCTGAGAAGCAAGGGAAAACTGGGAGGGCAACACAAAGTGCCGCGTTTGAGCAACGAGAGAAATACCCTGGAAGAAATACTGCAGTTCAGAGCCACCTGACAACAGTATATTTTTCTTCATTTCGTTCACTAATATTTTACCTGTATGAGATACGGATGGCTTCTCTTCCTGTTTTTTTTATCCTGTAAATCAAAAACAAGTGTTGACAATATCATACACAATGCCATTGTGTACACGGTGGACAGTCTTTTTTCGGTGGAGCAGGCATTGGCCGTAAAAGAAGGTAAAATTGTGGCAACGGGCAGTAATGCAGACATACTGAATAACTACACAGCAGGAACTATTACAGATGCCGGCGGCAAATCGATTTACCCGGGGTTTATTGACGGGCATGGCCACTTTTACGGGTATGCGATGGCGCTGAACAGTGTAGACCTTATCGGGGCAATAAGCTGGGAAGAATGCCTGCAACGGATATCAGCGTTCGTATCCCGCCGGAGTATTGAACCCGGTGAATGGATCACCGGGAGGGGTTGGGATCAGAACGACTGGGATATCAAAGAGTTCCCCGACTCGAAGAAGCTGGACAGCCTGTTTCCGCAAAATCCTGTATATCTCTCCCGCATAGATGGCCATGCCGCCATTGCCAGCCAGGCTGCATTGGCCATCGCGGAAATAAAAGCCGGTGAGAAAATTATAGGCGGGCTTATAGAAGTGAAGAATGGCCGGCTGACGGGAGTTCTGATAGACAATGCCATGGGCAGGGTTGCCGGTATGATCCCGTCTGCCGACAGGGTATCGGCAGAAGATAATTTTTTAGAAGCACAGGAAAATTGTTTCGCCGCCGGACTTACGGGCATTACCGAATGTGGCTTGTCCAGGCAGCGCGCAGCCTGGTTAGATTCCCTGCAGCAGGCAGGCAGGCTGAAGATGAAAATGACCATCATGCTTTCCGAGGACCCGGTAGACTATCTGCCCGGTACCGTATACAAAACCGGCCGGATGCATATTGCGGGATTCAAGCTGGTGGCAGACGGAGCATTGGGTTCTCGGGGCGCCTGTTTATTACATCCTTACAGCGACAAACCGGACTGGAAAGGATTCCTGTTGGGCACAGAAGCTTATTACAGGGAGGCGCTTTCAAAAATATTTGACTCGCCCTTTCAGGCATACACACACGCGATCGGCGATTCCGCCAACCGGTTTATCCTGGATACCTATGCCGGACTGCTTAAAGGCGGCAATGACAGGCGCTGGCGGATCGAACATGCGCAGGTAGTAGCGCCGGAAGACTTTAAGAAATTTGGCGACAACAGCGTAATCCCTTCGGTACAATCCACCCATGCTACTTCCGATATGTACTGGGCGGAAGAGCGGTTGGGCCCGGAACGCGTAAAAGGCGCTTATGCCTTTAAAAAGCTGGCAGAGCAAAACGGCTGGCTGGTTCTCGGCACTGATTTCCCCGTAGAAGATATCAGTCCGTTTAAAACATTCTACGCTTCCGTTGCACGAAAAGACGTGAAAGGATATCCTGCAACCGGTTTCCAAGTGGATAATGCCCTCACAAAAGAAGAAACCCTCCGCGGGATGACGATCTGGGCGGCCAAAGGCAGCTTTGAAGAAAAAGAAAAGGGCTCGCTGGAAAAAGGAAAATGGGCTGATTTTATTATAACCGATACGGATATCATGACCTGCCCGCCGGAGCAGGTATTACAAACAAAAGTGCTGGCAACCTATATCAACGGTGAAAAAGTGTATGAAGCGGCAGGTGCTTTAAAATAAGCGATGCAGTACTACTCAGGCTAAGCTTTTATCCAGGTATGTAAAGGTTTTGCCAGGTTTATCTCCCCGGTGAAAGACGGTGTTACCAGTTGATCACATAGTTGTTTTGCAAGGTAGGGGGCCATTGAGAAACCCTTTGTACCCAACCCGTTAAAAACAAAGACCCGCGGTTGCCGCGGATGCCGGCCGACCATTGGTTCCTGTCCGGCGGTAGTGGGACGTTCCGCCACCATATGATCTCTTACCGTAAAAGGTATCCTTAACCACGACGACAAAAAAGTTTCGGTTTTTTTTCGCCAGGTTTCATCCGGTTGCAGGTTTGTAAAGTTCCAGGTATAATTGCTGCCACACCAGAACAGTCCATTATTGTCCACGGGGATCAGCCTTACTCCGTGATGATAGATACAGGAAGGGCTCAGTTCCGGGATATGGAGCAATAATGCTTCTCCGCGGTTGGGTGTAAAAGGAAGTCCGGTAAATAACGGGGTGTTCCTTATCGCCGCGCCTTCGCAGAAAATAATTTTTTTTGCCTGTATATCTTCATACACAATGCCGTCCCCGGTCAACTCCATGTTATCACTGTAAAGCCAGCCCTCCTGCAACCGGCCATTTTCCTGCAGCAACCGGCGCCATGTATTTAATAATACTCCGGTTGAAATCTGCCAAACGGGACTTAGCTTTCGGCATAATGTTGCGGTATGAAAATAACGCTCTATTTCCCTGATTTCTTCTTGTGTAAGCAAGGACGGCAGACCGCCTGCGCCCGAAGTCTTCTGATTTTTTCCCTGCGAAAAAACATACAGGGGTTTTTGCTGTAGAAATGACTGCCCGGTGATGCTTTCCATATCCCGGTAGGAGCTCAGGGCAGCAGGAACAAACAATTCGCTGTTGGCAACCGGGGCCCAGGTATTGATATTTACCGGGTTGATTACCGCCCCCGCCACGTGGCTGGCATTGGTAATGCCCGGTTTGTCAATAACCAGGAACGAAGAGCCGGATTTCCACAGTTCATAACTGATAAGCGTACCTGCAATACCCTGACCTGCTATGATATAATCCACCTTACGCATGGAAACTCAACTGATGATTTTCAACCGGGCATAATTCAGCATGATTTTCTTCTCCCCGTTCGTTTCAAACTTTACCAGCGCAATAGGGTTTTGAGCGCTTCCTTCTATTTTTAATACTTCTCCAAATCCGAATTTCTGGTGCTCCACCCTTTGTCCTGGCTGCAGATTGGATGTATCGCTGGCGGTAAAATCCGCTGAAGGGGTATGCTCTACTACTTTCTGCGAAGGTTTGGACCCAACGACCGAGGAAACAATACCTTTCTTTTTGGGGGGAGCCCCATACTGCCGCTCCGCCTTCCAGGCTTCTGTATTACCGCCAAAACCCCGGTTCATCCGTTCAAAAGCAGTACCCGACAAACTGTTGCTGCGGGCGCCCCCCCCGGCATAACTCCTGTCCAAGAAATTCTCCGGTATTTCATTGATAAACCTGCTGGGCTCGTTCTGCACCAGGCTCCCAAACCGGTAGCGGGCATTGGCATGAGTAAGCCACAGCTTTTCTTTGGCCCTTGTTACCACCACGTAAAAAAGGCGGCGCTCTTCTTCCAGGTCTTCCCGGCTGTTGATGCTCATCGCATTGGGAAAAAGATTTTCCTCCAGGCCGGCCGCAAACACACAAGAGAACTCCAGTCCCTTGGCAGCATGAATGGTCATCAATTTTACCGTATCGGCATTCGGGTCCTTTTCTTCAGCATCTGTCAGCAAGGTTATCTGTTGCAGGTAAGCACCCAGGCTGATATCTTTTTCATCCACATTTACTTCGCCGGTAGTTTCATCCACCGAAATTATTTCCTGCGCCCCGGAGCCAAACAGGCCAAACGAAGCATCTTCCATTTCCTCTTTCAGGTCTTTCTCTTCCCCTTCTTCCACAAAGCCCGCATCCTCCACTCCGTTGTCCACCCACTCTTTGATGGAGTTGAGCAATTCCTGGATATTTTCATAGCGGGCTACGCCTTCTGTGCTTTTATCGTTGAACAGTTCCCGCACAAAATTGGTCTGTTTGCCCACGTGCATCGCTATTTCATACGCGTTTTTATTTTTCAGCATACTGGCAAAACTCCTGATCATCAGTACAAAATTTTCTATCGCTTCCAGTGTACCGCTCTTAAATCCAAACTCACGGGCTCTTTCGAGTACCTGCCAGAACGAAATATTGTTTTCATTGGCCGCCAGTATGGCCCGGTCAACAGAAGTTTTCCCGATGCCTCTTGCCGGGTAATTGATAATCCTTTTCAGCGATTCCTCATCGTTGGGGTTTACCAATACCCGGAGGTAGGCTATATAGTCCTTAATTTCTTTTCGCTGGTAAAAGCTGATGCCGCCATAGATCGTATAGGCGATGCCCATGCGTCGCAGGGCTTCTTCAAAAGCACGGCTCTGCGCATTGGTGCGATAAAGGATCGCGAAGTTTTTATTATAATAATGGTTGCGCAACTTTTCCACCTGAATGGTGTCCGCCACAAACTTTCCTTCTTCATTATCCGTCATCGTACGAACCAGTTTGATCTTTTCGCCTCTTGTATTTTCCGTAAACAGCTTCTTTTCAATCTGACTCTTGTTATTACTGATCACTTCGTTGGCTACGTCCAGTATATTCTGGGTGCTGCGGTAGTTCTGCTCCAGTTTCACCACTTTCACGTCGTCGTAATCTTTCTGAAACTGCAGGATGTTTTCGATGGTAGCGCCCCGGAAACTATAAATACTCTGTGCATCGTCTCCTACTACGCATACATTTTCATGCATCGCCCCCAGCAGTTTGATGATCTCGTATTGTGCCGGGTTGGTGTCCTGGTACTCGTCAATAAGGATGTATTTGAACTTTCGCTGGTATTTACTCAACGCGTCCGGGAAATTTTTCAGCAGTTCATACATTTTCACCAGCAGGTCGTCAAAATCCATGGCCCCGTTTTTAAAACAACGCTTCACGTAGGCATCGTATATTTTGCCGATCGCCGGCCGCTGGCTGCGCATATCCTCCTGCTGGATATAATAGTCATTGGCATAATCTTCCGGGGTTACGAGGGAGTTTTTGGCGGAAGAGATCCTGTTGTAAACAATATTGGGTTTGTACACTTTATCATCCAGGTTCATTTCGCCGACAACCGTTTTAATCACACTTTTAGCATCGTCCGTGTCATAGATGGTAAAATTATTCGGATATCCCATCTTATGGGCCTCGCCACGCAGTATGCGGGCAAATACACTGTGAAAAGTGCCTATGTACAGATTTCTGGCTTCATTGTTCCCGAGGATGTGTTCTATCCTTTCCTTCATCTCCTTCGCCGCCTTATTGGTGAAGGTAAGCGCCAGGATATTGAACGCATCCACCCCGTTTGCCATCAGGTGAGCTATCCTGGTGGTGAGCACTTTTGTTTTTCCACTGCCCGCCCCGGCTATGATCATGATGGGTCCCTCTCTATGTAGAACGGCTTCTTTCTGCCTTTCATTCAATCCCTTTAAGTAGTCCTGCATGGCTGCAAGTTAATTAAAAGGGGCTTTCCGGCAATCAGAATCGGCAGGCCCAGAGGATATCGGTATAGCTCCTGTCATTATTGCCGGAATGAACAATGAATCCATATTCCTGTAATACTGATATGGCCTCATTCCTTATTTTCTCCGAATGACATTCCATGACAATATTTCTCACTTTTTGCAGCCAGCCGGTATCCCCTGAAAACAGGTCTGCTTCCCGTCCTTCGATATCAATTTTCAACAGATCAACATCATCAATGAACATATCCCTGAGAAAACCTTCCATATCCCGGGTACGCACTGTAATACCGGAGACTATTTCTTCGGAAACAAAAGAATTATATGCTTTTTCATTCCTGATCAGATGGGCCATTCCGTTTCCGGCAGTTATCGCAGACTGCACCGGTACCAGCCGTGACGCGCTGATCTCCTGCGAAAGATTGGCGGTGAGGAACTCAAAATTTTCCGGGTCCGGTTCTACAGCATAAATGGTTGCACGGGGCGATTTTGCTGCAAAGAACAAAGAAGCCATACCGATATTGGCGCCCAGGTCAATGATCGTATTAAAATCCTGCCATTGTACCGAAGAAGAATGGTATGTCTTCCGCCAGAATATTTCATAGAGCATTTCAATATCCCCGGAATAAGTTCTTAAAAATACCTGCCGGGGATGCCCCTCCAGTTTCAGGTGATAGGATACCGGGGCGGAGTTTGGTTTATTTCTGCCGGCGTTAGCATACCTTTTTGTATTCAGCAGCAGTCTCAAGAGATCGCGGGGCGCTCCTGAAGATCGCAGGCAGAACCGAAATTTATCGAAAGCTGTTTTTAGTTTCTTTAGCATGTGCACATTTTTCACAAGACATTGGTTTGCACTTAGTCCCCGTCGCCCACCGCTCCATTGATAAAATACAGCAGCGGCTGAATTACCGCAAATGTTTTAGTTATTTTCTTTACCAGGTCTTTTGATGTCAGCTCTGCATCGGTTACCGGTTGCATAGCAATCCAGCTTTTCAGCTTCAGGTAGGCTGCTGCGGGATTATCCTTTTCATATCCCCTGGGCACATTGCTGAGCGTGATACCGGGCTCATCCGTTGTGAGGTCTCCATAAGTCGATTTAAATTTAGGCGTTCCGATGATCTTTTTGAAGTCTGCCCAGCAATAATCGATCTCCTGCCTGATCTTTTGTGTTTCCGCCGGCATCGGCATCCATATACCACCTCCTGTGAAACTGTTGCCGGGTTCCAGGTGAAAATAATACCCGGCATATACAGATTTTTTCCCGCCCCTGTTGATGCTGGCGGCAAAGTTTTTCTTATAGGGTGATTTGTCTTTACTGAAACGGATATCGCGGTTGATCCGGAACATACAGTCTTTTGCCGTTAAATGTGCGATCTGTGGATCAGATTTGCCGTGAACTGCAATAAGCTGATCAATAAAAGCTGCGAAGTCTGCCCTTGCGTCCTGGTAGGCTGCTTTATTGACATCAAACCACGGCTTGTTGTTATTCTTTGCCAGTTTTTTAAGAAAGCTGATGGTAGTAGGTTGTATCATATCAGGTTGTTCAGAGCAAAGATAAGCCCTGTTGCGAATTGCTTTTGGTTATCTCTAAACGGCTACCGAAGATATTGCGCCGCGCCAGGGAAAACAAGTCAGGCAAGTTTGTTATAAAAGAATCTTCATTTTTTCATTCGCCACATAAAGTCACCTTTAGTTTTCTTTTTCTGCTTTATCGCCCTCGCAATAACTGTAGAATTAATACCGGTTTGTCTCATTGCCGCTCTGAGGCTGGGGTAGGTATTAATCTTTTTGCCATTGCTATATTGTTCTACAGCATAGCTTATGGATTTTAAGTTTTTGTTGATCCTGTTCCAGTAGAAAGTGACATCTATCTTTTCAGTTCCTTCACCAGCCCTCCAGAAAGACCCCTTTGCGCTCAAATGTTTAAATTTTGTTGACCGCAGTATCTGGTTTAAATCAGCCCCGGTGGCATGTTCTGCGTCTCTTAGAGAAGAATATACCGCAATCTTATTCCCTTTCATATCATATTGGGTAACAATTTTCTTTTTCCCATTGTGCATAGCAATTTCCTTTTGCTCTTTTTTGGTTCCAAAGCGCTCCCCCTGATACCTCCAGATATAGCCGCCCGCAGTTTTTATTTTCTTCTTTAGCGCACTATTAATAACTGAATCTGAAATACCTGTTTCGGCAGAGGCTGCTTTTTGGCTTTTATAGGTTTTCAGCAACATCCCTTTATTATTATACTGACAAACGGGCTTACCCTGTACGACGGACGCGATAAAGTTTTTAAACCTTGATGGATCTTCAAGATATGGAGCTACAATTTGTCCTTTTTCATAACAAATTTTAATATTTTCCCCTCGGGTTGCTTTTAGCAAGTTGGAACTTTGGCAGTTTAAGCCGTTTCCATCTTTGTATTTGATAAAAACTTCCGCTTTATCCAAATTAATTTCTTCTATAAACAGGTTGTAGACCAGTCGTGCAACAGTAAACGGAAAGCTATGGTTTTCATACCTGATAATGATGTTCAAAAACCTAACCAATTGTTTGGTATGCCGGTTTATCCTTACAGACGATACTGTTTGGGCCATTATTCTTTCCTTTGTCCAGTAACCTTTATAGGCATTACTATTTATGACGAACCTGGGGAGTGCTTTGACTCTGCCAAAATTTGAAACAAGATAGCATCCATCTAAACCAGGTATTTCCTTCCATATTTCCCCTTTTATATCAGCAAGTGATTTGTTTTGATAAGGTAGCGGTGCTTTGGGGGGAATACGCGTAATTTTAGTTGCTGTTGCCATAAAAATTATGTGGATTCTTATTCGTATTGTCTTGGAATGAGACTGCCTCAAGAAAGCGCTTCCTGGTAATCTGTGCATTGCAAAGTAAATATTTTTTAAATAAATAGCCTGCTTCCTTTACTGCATTTTCAACCTAAAGAATCAAACCCTATAGCCTGGAGTTGTGAATTGCTTTCATTAAAAAGTGTACATTAGATCATTGACAACGCATATTTTATCTGCTTGTTCTTTACGTTGGTTGTGAATTGCTTTCATTAAAAAGTGTACATTAGATCATTGACAACGGCAACTATACGCATGACTTTTTTACGAAAGTTGTGAATTGCTTTCATTAAAAAGTGTACATTAGATCATTGACAACTACGATTACAGACGAATGTATGCTACAGCGGTTGTGAATTGCTTTCATTAAAAAGTGTACATTAGATCATTGACAACATACGGTCGACATCTGAAGGATCGCACTGCGTTGTGAATTGCTTTCATTAAAAAGTGTACATTAGATCATTGACAACGGGAACGGCAAGCTGGACACTTGCCACAGGGTTGTGAATTGCTTTCATTAAAAAGTGTACATTAGATCATTGACAACGCATATTTTATCTGCTTGTTCTTTACGTTGGTTGTGAATTGCTTTCATTAAAAAGTGTACATTAGATCATTGACAACGGCAACTATACGCATGACTTTTTTACGAAAGTTGTGAATTGCTTTCATTAAAAAGTGTACATTAGATCATTGACAACTACGATTACAGACGAATGTATGCTACAGCGGTTGTGAATTGCTTTCATTAAAAAGTGTACATTAGATCATTGACAACATACGGTCGACATCTGAAGGATCGCACTGCGTTGTGAATTGCTTTCATTAAAAAGTGTACATTAGATCATTGACAACGGGAACGGCAAGCTGGACACTTGCCACAGGGTTGTGAATTGCTTTCATTAAAAAGTGTACATTAGATCATTGACAACCAGGAGGTTTTTAAAAAAGCGCTTACAAAGTTGTGAATTGCTTTCATTAAAAAGTGTACATTAGATCATTGACAACATATACTTTATAACCACTACCGCTATTTAGTTGTGAATTGCTTTCATTAAAAAGTGTACATTAGATCATTGACAACTTTCCCGTATAAGATAGAAAGCAAATCCCGGTTGTGAATTGCTTTCATTAAAAAGTGTACATTAGATCATTGACAACAAGAGCGCGACGAATAGAACGCATTAAGTAGTTGTGAATTGCTTTCATTAAAAAGTGTACATTAGATCATTGACAACAAGATATTTCACTTCAAAGATGATGCGCGGGTTGTGAATTGCTTTCATTAAAAAGTGTACATTAGATCATTGACAACAACGTCCAGCCAGCCCTGTTCCGATTGTCCGTTGTGAATTGCTTTCATTAAAAAGTGTACATTAGATCATTGACAACAGCAGGGGTTTCAAGCCCTAGTTCCATACGGTTGTGAATTGCTTTCATTAAAAAGTGTACATTAGATCATTGACAACGTTCACCTTGCCGACCACCTGATGACAACAGTTGTGAATTGCTTTCATTAAAAAGTGTACATTAGATCATTGACAACGGATGTGCAAAGATTGAATGTTTACAGGTAGTTGTGAATTGCTTTCATTAAAAAGTGTACATTAGATCATTGACAACACATAACCGACAATTTCCGAATCATCCGTTGTTGTGAATTGCTTTCATTAAAAAGTGTACATTAGATCATTGACAACAGTACGCCTATAGAGGGCGTAACTGTTTCGGTTGTGAATTGCTTTCATTAAAAAGTGTACATTAGATCATTGACAACTTGCACAATCTCAGCACGAAACGGGCAACTGTTGTGAATTGCTTTCATTAAAAAGTGTACATTAGATCATTGACAACTCAAACGGGATTACGGGCACCAGGGGGAAGGTTGTGAATTGCTTTCATTAAAAAGTGTACATTAGATCATTGACAACTGGAACACAAAAACAAAGAGCATGAATAGAGTTGTGAATTGCTTTCATTAAAAAGTGTACATTAGATCATTGACAACCCGACTTATGATTTTAAAATAGCAGATGTAGTTGTGAATTGCTTTCATTAAAAAGTGTACATTAGATCATTGACAACCCTTTCTTTCATTTCGTCTGTTATTTTTTAGTTGTGAATTGCTTTCATTAAAAAGTGTACATTAGATCATTGACAACGCCGTCAAGATCAAAACGCTTGCTAGGATAGTTGTGAATTGCTTTCATTAAAAAGTGTACATTAGATCATTGACAACAGGTTATTATTACTCAAAGCCTGTGTTTGTGTTGTGAATTGCTTTCATTAAAAAGTGTACATTAGATCATTGACAACTGGAACACAAAAACAAACAGCATGACTAAAGTTGTGAATTGCTTTCATTAAAAAGTGTACATTAGATCATTGACAACAGGATTCGCATAATTGCATTAAAATCAACATGTTGTGGATGATCTGCAAACAAAAAAATGGGGCGGAATCCCCATTTTTTTGTTTCTATGCCGGAAAAACCGCTCAGAAAAGCTCCAGTTGCTGTACTACCGGCGGCGTTTCCGTAAGTTCCTTTCCCCTGTATATTTCCATCATAGCGAACTGTTTATCCGTGATGCACATGATGCCGATATGCCCTTTTTCCGGCAGGATCCCTTTCACCCGTTTGATATGCACATCCGCGTTTTCCCTGCTGGCGCAATGACGCATGTATATGCTGAACTGGAACATGTTGAAACCATCCGCCATAATTTCCTTCCGGAATCTGGCATAGATCTTCCTGTCCTTTTTGGTTTCGGTGGGAAGATCAAAGAATACGAGTACCCACATGATGCGATAGGCGTTTAATCGTTGAAACATAGGATTTTATTTATTCGCGGCTGAAAACAGCCGTCGCTGTGACCGTTTTGAAGAAAGCTGCCCCTTTTGTTCCGTCACTGCGAGGCATGAAGCAGTCTCTTGCTATTATTCAGGAGATTGCTTCACCCCGCCACAAGGGTTTACCTCAAAAGTGAGATATTCCGGGGGCGGAATTCGCAATGACGATCCACAAGAATTACCCGAGCCGGGGATATATGATCTTCCGGCTTTTCCCCTCATAACAGCGGGCAAGGCTGGCTGTCGTACGCTGCACCGCATTCATCAGGGGGCTTTTTTGCCTGTCCAGCATTACATCCATTACCGGTATTTCCAGCAAAGCTCTTTTCATAGCCGGGGTCATCTCCAGAAACCGGCCATTGTTACGGATAATGGCGCAAACCACTTTATCGACAAAGGGCCGGTAGGGTTCCATAATATCGTCTGCCAGGCAATAGGCATTGTACTGATTACGGTGATGGATACCCAGGGTAGGCAGGAGCCCGCTGGAAGTCAGCGCCCTGGCTACTATCGCTCTTAAAATGGCATACCCGTAGTTCAGTAAATTGTTGGGGGGCGGACCGTACCGCTCCCGCCTGAACTCCAGGAAGTCCGGGAATATCCTTTTCCAGTACCAGGCTGCCGCTTTGGCTTCATGATTTTCATTGTCCCCGCTTTTCACGTCCCGGGCATATGTGAGCAGCAACTTATGTTCCTCTCTTTCCTGTTTCAGCAGCGCTGCCTGGTTTTGTATCTTGACCATTATCGTTTGCTGCCACAATTGTTTTTTCAGCGGCTCGGAAGCTTCTACCTGCGCCCTGAACTTCTGGCTTTGCAGGGTATTTCCGTCGAGGTTGAATAACATTCCCGTAGGATGATGGGACTGGTCGCAGGTAATTACAGAACAGTTGTAGTGCAGCAGCCTGGCTAAGGCAGCCTGCGTGATGGTGATCTGCTGGTGGTCCAGTATCAGCAACCCGATATCTTCCATGGGCGCCGATTTTGTTTCGCCGCTATCCTGCATCTCAATCACCAGTTGTTCGTTGCTGGTTTTGAGATAAGCAGGATTGCCGAAGTAAAGGGTTCGTTTGATCATACAGCAGGCTTTGTATGACAAACGCATTAATGATTTATTTATTATATCGCTATTCCTATAGCCCTGCGATGCAGCGGCCCATCATTATTTTTTGGAGTAAGCGCCGTCTCTTTCTTTATCTATAGTGCCGCCGTCGTAAGCACACACCGCCATTCTGGGAGAGCTCACAACAGGCATGGCGGCATAATCTGCAAAATCACCGCAGGTTTTCGCATGCTTTTTCGCACATTTAGGGCAAAAAAAACTTTCATCGTATCCTGCACAGACGGAACACACCTGCACAGCGGGTTCTTTTTCGCAGATATCGCAAAGCCTTTGCAGCGGTTCGTTGCGAGACAGGAGAACTATGGGTTTGTCTGACGGTATCGGGAATTCATCAACCACGGTTATTTGCAGTGAAGTGGTGCTACCGAAATCGTAGTCATGAATTAATTTCAGCCCTTTACTCAGTACGCCGTGTGTTTTTCTTTCCATAGGTATTTCCCCGTTGGCATCTTCCATCATCTTTTCATAGGCTTTCCTTTTGCCACTCATCAGTAAACGTTGCGCTTCAAATAGATCCCACATATTTCCCTTTTGCTGATTTTTAGGATTCGTAAACGAACTCATATGCCCGCAACATTCCAGCCATATACCCCTCAGGAAATCATCAATATCTCCCATTGTGATCTTGCTGTCTACCCATAACGATAAAAAATAGGGGCCGCTTCCCCACCGTGGATTGTCCTCTACTTTAAGCAGGTAAGATTTACCCGCCTTACCTCCCTTTGCCTTTTCATTAAGATGTGCTTGCAAATGGCGATTAATGGTTTGCTTAGAAAACAATTTGTTGCAATAAAGGCAATGGCCTTCGGATTTTATTTCGGGCATACGATTATTTGTTTTTAAGATGCATTATTTTTTCAAGATACTCAACATCTACTCTATCCTTAGCACGTCCTGTTGCTTTTTTATTTTGGATAAGGTCATTGTAATGAATAAGAGGAAGCGACAGCCCGTCAATATCAGCAAGAATGCTGTTTTCTTTAGCTATGCTATAATTAACGCCAGATATATGTGTCATAAATTCTGTTTTATCAGGTTGCCCGTCACCGCCAATGTGAAACTTTTGCGGGTGTGAAAAATCCCATCCGCGAATGGTATCAATCCCTTCCTCATCAAACCCGAGAGAAGCTAATGCCCTGAGCAATAATTCCTTGTTTTGATTGTCGGGATTTATCCAGATATCCATATCGCCGGTTACCCGATTATAACCATAATAATTTACGGCATACCCGCCTATCAATAAAAAGTCTGCCTGGTAATGCAGTAATGCCTGTAAAATATCACGGTGTTCTTTAAAAAAGATATTCATGGTGTTTAATCAAATTTAATTTTCCGGTCGGGTTTATTCAACGCGCCTTCTTCTTTAATCCCAAAAGCCGCCATGCAAAGCTTTTTCAGATTTTTTAATAATTCTTCAGGGGTTAAAGATGCAAAATACTCCAACTGGTCATTTTCCATAGCATCGAATGATTCAAATTTTTTTACAGTCCATTTTTTTGTTTCATATACAATACCGGGTTCCGATACGATGCTCTGCCCGGAAGTTATTTCATTCATAGGCTTTTTTTTTACGGGAGAAATATTGCCGAGGCGGTCAATGTTGAGTTTGATACAAACGTCCTTGATCATTATTCCTGAGTCTTCTCTTGTTAGTTTACCTTTAGAATCTGGCAAATATTCTACTTTCCCATCCCAAGCTCTTGCAGACTTGTTGCCTGCTCCCAACTCTATATCGTCTATTATTGAAGAAGATATTCTATGAGGTATAAATAAACATTTCCCTTGCGTTGTATCTGTCATTTTATAGATATTTTTTGAAACGCGCCTCTGATTTTTCCAGTCAATAGCCTTTTCAATATCTGTACCTTCAATAATTCTATGCCGTTCCTCTTTTGTTGGCACATATACTAAATCTCCAGGAGACAAAATAATTTTATCAAAGCCTTCTCTATCTTCCGCAATAGGCTCCTTTTTTACAATTCTTTCAATGGCTTTATGCGTTGCAATGGATTGGGAATTTAAACGTGCTTTCGTGCTTTGGTTTTCGTATATTACAAAATATACATTACTACCTGAATCAACCTCTACGTATTGTTTCCCGAATTTACTTGACTCATCTTTCTTCTCATAAATGGTTACTTTGGTAATTGGTCGTCCCGCTTTTTTAGCAAGAATTTCTAAACCTTCGCTGGAAAAAGCTATTGCAGTATCTGCTACACCTTTTTCATTTTTACTATCTTCAGAATCTAAATGTTCGTGTAATAACTTTCCTAGAACAGATTTGCCGATTTTGGAATAAGGAATTTTATCAATTTTTTTATGATCAAAAGTTTTATCCAACGAGACTCTTTTTGCAGCATATTCTTGAAAGGTTGCAACTTTTATTGCTTGATATTCTTTGCCTGAAAAATCTTTCAATGGGCTTTTCTTTAAATGTTTTTTTATTTCCTTTAAAAGCACATCTTTTTCCTGTACAGAAATCCCCACTCTGTTAATTATATCCTTAATGATTTTTCGAGCTTCTTGATCGTAAATATAAGAAGCAATTTTCATGTCAGATGTATTTTGAACAAGCATTCGTTCTATTTGAATATCTATTGCTTTCGCTATATTTTTCTCCTCATGAACTTCCTTCAAGTAAATAATTCCCTGTGGCTCTTTAAACATTGACCTTCGTACTGCCATCCACTTAGGATTGGTTTTTTGTTCTTTGAATACTTTCTTCAATCCGGCATTGTAATATGCGGTTCTGTTTTTGGGCTGGGAAATAATTTTGTTATTAGTTTTAAAACTAACTATAACTTCTTCCAATTTTTCTCTTGCATCTTTAGTAAAGTTATTCCACGGTTCCTTAAAATCCCGAATTTTCCCTTTTACCAAAGACTGCCTGTATTTTTTGATTTCATCATCTGTATCAGCGGCATTTAATGTGTTTAGATAACGAATATGCTCACGTGTAGTAGCAGCTATAATCAATGCGTCTAATGCGTGATGGCGGTGGTCAATTCTCTTGGTATCTAATTTTGGATTTTCTTTTATGTTTAGATGAATTACAGGATTTCCATATTCGTCTTTATCGTGAATAATATACAAGCCTTTTCTACCCATTATTGCCTCCAGGCGTTCAAAACGCGGCAAAATAATTTCCTTCCAAACTTTATTTAATCCCCAGCTATTTTTGAGCTCAGAAGTTATGCTGCCGCCAGTAAAAATTATTCCGTTTTCATTTTTAGCAACAGATGTAAGCAATTCAGCTAACTTTCTTCCGATGTGCCGAGTGTCATTTAGCTGTCGTTCTATGAAATCATCAGGCACTTCTGTCGCCAATAGGTTTTTCAATTTACCTTTCTGAAACTTGAAGGTCTCTTTACAGTGCATTTCATATTCTTCATAAGTAAACAGCTTATATTTTGTATCGCCGTGCTTGCATTCCCCTTTGCTATTGCTAATAAAGTTTGCCGCAAGGCTTTTATCTTTTGCTTTATTTACGCCCCATTCCGAAATGACAAGATTGTTCAAACTGTCATTTTTCATTTTTGCACGAGGAATAATATGTTCTATTTCGTATTGATTGATGTCAAATAATCTACTCAACGGAATTATTTTCCCGGTATAGGGAGAGCGACAATTTTGACTTAACCAGAGCGCATATTTTCTTACTTCGATATTTGTGGGATTTTTTTCTTTTTTTCCGTCTTTAAATAAAGCATCTAGCTTTTCGTCATCTTCTTTTTTTGAAAATGTTCCGCAACTTTTGTAAATCCTAAACTTATCAACATCCACCGGACTTTCGGGATTGGGGTTTACTTCAAAACTTGTTTCTTCAATGGTATCTTCATCAAGATACTGTTCAAAGCCGTTCAGTAGCTCATACAACAATTTCTTTATTCGCTGCTTTTCTTCAAAATTAGCTTTCTGATTATCTGAAATTCTTTTACGTTCCTCAGTATTTTTCTTTAATTCTCTCCCCAATTCGATATGTATCTCATCAATATCGCCATATTTCCTCCAAAGATCACGTACCAAAAACATAGTTTCTCTTACAACCTGTTCTACAATTGGGTTTCCCACACTATTATTTGGAATGGCTTTTTGTATATAGGTACTATAATCTTCTACATTTTTTATTTCTACCTTTTCTTTCTCTGAATGAATACCATAAACAACGTATCCCGCCAGCCAGGTTGGCAAGCCCATAAAATGAGATATTTTGCTTAGGGTTTTATTGTTTTCTCTTTCCCATTTTTGAATTTTCTTCCGTGTATCATTGCTTATTCCCTCATCAAATTCGGCGGTGATTAGCTTTTCTATTCTTTCTTTTAAGCTGTGGTTAATTGCAGAATCTGTCCAGTATTTTCCACAACGCATTACAGGCAATAGCTTTTTAACAGCACAAGCAGAATATGAGCCGTATTCTTTTTTCAATTCGGAAAGTCTACAAAATGCTTCAATAGCCTGTGTTTTATTGTCTGCATCGGTCAATAGCCTGGAAAGTGCGGTAATTATTCCTTTCTTGGATTTTTCTTCGTCTGACGAACTAATGGAATAATCAATGTGCCATAGTTTAAGTAGCTTTTCAGGAGTATTTAAAATGGTTTCTCCGTCATAGTTTATCTTATTGAAAACTGAGCGGTAACGTGATAGTGTTTCATTCCCTTTCAGAGTTTCTCTATTTACAAAAAGATTGATTCTGTGCGAATGTTCACCATCTTTCTTATCCGAAATTACAATGTCATTTTGTTCATTGCGTTCTTTTATCAGAGCTAAAATGTCTTTTTCAGAAATAGATGCTTTGGAGTTAAATAATTCAAATAGTTTTTCTTTTACAATTTTACTGATATAAAGAGCAGAAACATCAATATCTAATTTTGTTTTCCCATCATTTTTTTCCTCACGTTTCAAGATTTTTATATTGTGAATATCCTGCCAAATTCTAAACTCTTGAAACAAAGGCGAAGAACGTGGAATACATTTTAAACCGTACCATTCGCCATCAATTCCTTTTCGCTTCTCATATCTACATTCACTAATAGAATTTTTCTGTGATTTTAATTCCCGTTGATAGTAAATAACATCGTTGCCGATAATGTGCAATAAATCTTTACTCAAAAATTCTTTTAGTTTCGGCATATCATTTTTTGCCTGTGTGGGATATAGAATTTCTGCAAGTTTTCTTAACGTATTTTGGTCTTTGTTTAGAGCAGCAAGTTCTGGATTAAGCTCACATTGTTTTTGCCAAATAGTTTCCAGCTCTTTTTGATAACGCCATCTGTAAACAGGATATTGGCGGATTTTATAATTGCGATTGGCTATGTATGCTTTTTTCAGTTCATCAAAAAAGTATTCTCCGGGATGTTGATTTTTATCTTGAATTTTTTCACTCAATGCAGTTGTACATAATGCCCAATCATCTGCTTTGGGCATTTGCGGTTTGTTTTGAATATGCTTCCCGTTTTTATCTACTTTTTGAACAACTAAAAAAGTAAATTCTTTTTTTTCAAGTTTTTCGCCTTTATCGTTTATTTCTTTTGCCCAATCAGGCTCATTTTTTCGACTTTCTTCCCAAGTTTGCATTCTTGGGTCTTCGGCTTCTATAGTGTACACATTGCCAACAATCTTATTTTTTACTTTCTTTTCTTCTTTGAATGTAACAGACTTTATTTTGGTGATAGCAACAAATTGCGTTTCAATTCCATTCTCATCAAAATCTTTGCTATTTTTACGTTTAATAAATTCTTCGTAAGGCAAAACATTAGTATCCTTTAAATCTTTTCTGCTGCTTTTAAATCCTCTGCGTTGATTTAATACGTAAATAATACGTACTAATTCGGAAGTTGTGATTTGCCTTTCAAGTGCTTTTTTACGCAAAAAATACACAATCCAATCTTCGGGAACTACACTTTTTCCCTTTTTGCTCTTTTGGCTTTCTATACCCAACTCTTTTTCGAACTCATTTATCGTTTCTTCCGAAAATGGTAAATAATCGCTTATTTTCAATGAGTATCCGTTTTCATTGATATCTTTTTTGAATCGCTTTGATTCGTCCAGCGGAAAGCTCTCATCGATCCAACCTAAAGTCTTGAGTACTTTTATTAGTCGTGCTCTACGAAGTTTATATCTATGCTTTAACCTGCGTGAACCACGTTTTCCCCTTCTAAATGCTGCTTTAGTTTCAGCTTGTGTACCACTTTCAAATTTCTGTATATAATCTCCATCGGTTGGAATTATTCGACTTCCCAACCATTCAATCTTTCCCTGCTTTCCATAATCGCTATATTCTTTTGGAAGAGTAATTAAAGCTGCACCAATAGAGTTCGTGCCGATGTCTAGCCCTAAAACTTTTTTTGTTTCCATAAATTTTCTTATACATTTGCATTGAAGCAATTCACAATAAGGATTTTATTCCGTAGTGAGGCCTGCCTCAACAAGTTTTTGCCCTTGTACTTAACAGGGGCTTTTTATTCCCTCCAACCTCCACACTTGAAATCACAAACAAGAGTTCACAGAAGTGATATTACAGGTAATGCAGGCAACCGGGTTGAGTTGTTAAGTTAGGTAATTTTGTAGATACCCGATACGAAAATTTTCGGTATTAAGTAGTTGTTCCTGGTTTATGAACTTATACAGCTTGCAGTGTAGCAAGTCAGCCCGGAAAACCTTATGGAGTTTCAGCCACTAAAAGCAACCTTTTATCATAAATTCTATCACAAGAATGGGAAACGCCATGGATTAAAGACGTTCCCATTAAAAATAAAGCCAGATCACTCCAGTTTCATTCCGATTGGGGACACCCAGACCCAAATGGTTTACTGAAAAAAAGCAAGAAGGTTATAAATTTGAAAGAGATATGAAATTTTTTTTGAAAAATATTCTTGGATTACCATAAATGCGAAACGCTCCGTTGTCGGAGCGTCAATCCTAAAATACTATCTTAGGAGCTGTTCTTGTTTCACAAAGATAATATTTTAATGCATACTATCCTATGGCCAAGGATTATTCCGTTGTGAAAACATTTAAGGTGGTCCCGCAGCAATGCGGGATCGCCTTTTTTATTTCCCCGAAGCCCGTTTACCTGAAATTACACACAAGAATTCCTGAACTGATATAACAGGCAACCGGGCGGCAGTGGGAATTTACGAAGTTTTAGCAGAATATGATACAGCGTGGTATCACACCTGGTGTTCCTCCGTAGTAAACAGTGGCGGATTGTTTCCATAAGTCTATCCCGTATTTTCCAGAAAAAAACTTTTCTTCTAACCGCCTGAAGCTGTTTATATTATTTATCTTGTATGCTCTTTTTTTGATTGCAGTCTTTTAATTTTTTAATAATGAAGAAATCGTTTTTACTATTTGTCCTTGTTTCGCTGGGAGTCATGTCATTTGCCCAGTCATGGCAGCCGGTACCGGGGAAGATCAGCACAGACTGGGCGGCAAAAGTTGACCCCGCGAACCCCCTGCCGGAATATCCCCGTCCGCAGTTGACCCGTGACAGCTGGATCAACCTGAATGGTTTATGGGAATACACGGTAATACCCAGGCAGGATGTGGAAAATTACCCCACTGCTTTCCAGGGCAATATCCTGGTTCCCTTTGCCATCGAATCGGCATTGTCGGGGGTAGGTAAAACCGTGGGAAAGGACAGCGTACTCTGGTATAAAAGATCCATAGAAATACCCCCGACTTTCAGGAAAGGAAAAGTACTGCTGCACTTCGGCGCGGTAGACTGGGCCACGGATGTGTTTGTGAACGGGAAACAGGTGGGCAACCACCAGGGCGGTTATGATCCCTTTTCATTTGATATCACGGAACTGGTAAAAAAAGGGACCAGGCACGATATCGTGGTAAAAGTGTGGGACCCGTCTGATGACGGGCCGCAACCCCGTGGCAAACAGGTAAACAAACCTCACGGTATATGGTACACGCCGGTTACCGGCATATGGCAAACCGTGTGGCTGGAAAATGTTCCGGAAACCTATATCGCGGCTACCCGCCAGACACCTGATATCGACGAAAAAGTTTTGCGTCTGGGCGTACAGGTGAAAAACTTTCGCCCCGGAGACCAGATACAGGTAACCGCCTGGGATGGAACGCAACAGGTAGCTCAGCAAACCGGCGACGAAAACACCGCAATCAACCTCTCCATTCCAAACCCAAAACTGTGGTCGCCTTCCTCCCCGTTTTTATACGGACTGAAAATATCCATCCTGCGGAAGGGCAAGGTAGTGGACGAAGCAGGAAGTTATTTCGCGATGCGCAAATCGTCGATGGCCAGAGACAAGAACGGCATACAACGCATGCTGCTCAACAATGAATTCGTATTCCAGTACGGGCCTCTCGACCAGGGCTGGTGGCCGGACGGCTTATATACGGCGCCAACGGATGAAGCCCTGAAGTTTGATATCGTAAAAACCAAAGAGCTTGGTTTTAATATGATACGCAAACACGTGAAAGTGGAGCCGGCACGCTGGTACTATCATTGCGACCAGGCGGGCATACTGGTATGGCAGGACATGCCAAGCGGAGACATGGGCGGCAATGCCTGGGATATGCGCCTGGGCCAGATTTCAGGAAGACAGCTTGATAAAGACCGGACACCTGCTTCGGAAGCGATTTTCCGCAAAGAGTGGAAAGCGATCATGGATGCTTTTCATAATTTTCCCTCCATTGTTTCCTGGGTGCCTTTCAACGAAGCCTGGGGGCAGTTTAAAACGAAAGAGATCACGGAATGGACCATGCAGGCAGACCCTTCGCGCCTGGTTAATTCCGCCAGCGGGGGTAACTTTTTTAATACAGGACATATCCTGGATATCCACCATTACCCGGACCCCCAGATGCCGGACCCGGAGGTATATGGAAGTAAACAGATCCTGATCCTGGGTGAGTTCGGCGGACTGGGACTACCGCTGGAAGGCCATACCTGGCAGGAAAAAGACAACTGGGGATATCAAAGCTTTAAAAACAGCGACGACCTGGTGAAGCGGTACGCTGAATTTATTGACCGCATCCCCGTCCTGATCAAAAAAGGGTTGTCCGGCGCCATTTACACGCAAACAACCGACGTGGAAATTGAGACCAACGGTTTTTTCACATACGACCGCAAGGTGCTGAAAATGCCGCTGGAGAAAGTGCAGCAGGTACACCGCCAGTTGTACAACCCGTTATTGGTGAATATGAAATAACCGGTAATAATTTTACCGGAACGCGCTCTTACCCGGACGGGGTAAGAGCGCTTCTAAATAGGATCCTGGTGAAGAAAAATTATTGCTTGTTTTTGATCGCGTCTTTATTGTTTTGCGCTGTTTATTCGCAATCAACACGAACATTCACCAACCCGATACTGCCATCGGGAGCCGATCCTTTTTCTTTTTATAAAGACGGTTATTATTACTACACGCACACGCTGGGCAACCGCATAGGGTTATGGAAAACAAAATCCATTGCAGACCTTTCCAACGCTACGCACAAAACGGTGTATACACCGCCGCCGGGAACAATGTGGTCAAAATCGCTATGGGCGCCGGAGATCCATTTTATTAATGGCAGATGGTACATATACTATGCCGCTGACAACGGTGTGAATGAGAATCATCGCATGTATGTGCTGGAAAATAAAAACGCGGACCCTATGCAGGGCGGGTGGGAGTGGAAGGGAAAGATAGCGGACTCCTCCGACAAATGGGCGATCGACGGAAATGTATTTGAGTACAAAAAGCAGCTATACATGGTGTGGTCCGGCTGGGAAGGGGATGTAAACGGACAACAGAATATTTACATCGCCAGGATGAAAGATCCGCTGTCAATATCAGGAGAGAGGGTTTGCATTTCCCGCCCCTTCTATGACTGGGAAACGCATGGCCGGTTAACAGATGCGAACAATCCGCCACAGGTAAATGTAAACAAAGGCCCACAGGCATTGATGCATGGAGATAAGCTGCATATCGTATTTTCGGCAAGTGGTTGCTGGACGGATCATTATTCGCTCGGGTTGCTGACATTTAACGGTAAGGAAGATTTACTTGACAGTACTGCCTGGAAAAAGAAACCGGCGCCTATCTTTACACAATCACCGGGGAACGCTGTATTTGCACCGGGGCACAATTCTTTTTTCAAATCTCCGGATGGAAAACAGGATTGGATATTATACCATGCCAATGATCAGCCAGGACAGGGTTGCGGCAGGCATCGTTCTCCCCGGGCGCAACCATTTAGCTGGAACGAAGCCGGGGAGCCGGTGCTGGGCGAGCCGGTAAAAACAGGAGTTGCCCTTGCCATTCCTGCAGGAAACTAAAAAAGTGGTCCTGCATATTTTAAAAAGATCAACATTAAAATGAGTTCAACAGATAAGGTCACCATAAAGAAGCAGTTCATAGAAATCTTTGGGGCAGAGCCCCTGCTGTTTCGCTCGCCGGGACGCATCAACATCATCGGTGAACATACAGACTACAACGAAGGATTCGTGTTACCGGCTGCCATTGATAAAGCCGCCTATGTAGCCATTTCAAAAAGAGCAGACGGAGCAATACATCTTTATTCCCGTTCCTTCAACGAGTCATTTCAATCTTCTCCGGATGAAATGCGCCCCCGCAGTTCCTGGACGGATTATGTGCTGGGGGTAGCCGACCAGTTAAAGCGGAACCGGTACCCGTTACAGGGGTTCAACCTGTTGCTGGACGGGGATATCTATATCGGTGCGGGGCTTTCGTCTTCCGCCGCCGTGGAATGTTGTGTATTGTATGCCCTGAATGAACTGTTTGGTTTCGGGTTGTCGCGGATGGAGATCGTTAAAATGGCCCAACTGGCCGAACATGAGTTCGCGGGTGTTAAATGCGGTATCATGGACCAGTTCGCTTCGGTTTTCGGCAGGGCCAATCATGCCGTGAGACTGGATTGCAGGACCCTGGACTATGAATATGTTCCGCTGGACCTGAACGGGTATAAAATTGTTTTACTTAATACCAATGTAAAACATTCGCTGGCAGGCTCGGAATACAATACCCGGCGGCAGCAATGCGAACAGGGCGTTGCCTGGGTGGCTGAAGCGGCGCCGGGGGTGTTATCCCTGCGGGATGTAACCATCACGCAACTGGATCAATATGTAAAACCAAAAGATGAGCTGATCTATACCCGCTGCCGGTACGTTGTTGAAGAAAACCAGCGATTGCAGAACGCCTGCGGCAGCTTACAGAAAGGCGACCTGGAGGGATTGGGCAAAAACATGTTTGGTTCTCATGAAGGACTGAGCAGGCAATATGAAGTAAGTTGCAAAGAACTGGACTGGCTGGTGGATTTTGTAAAAGACGATCCGGGCGTTTTAGGCGCCCGCATGATGGGTGGCGGATTCGGGGGCTGTACCATCAACCTGGTGAAAGAAAGGGCCATTGCTCCTTTAATTGAACGTGCGGGGAAGGCATACAAAAACGCCTGCGGGCTGGATATGGAAGCTTATGTGGTTCAAACAGCGGACGGTACCGGTGAGCTTGATACCAGGTAACAGGAATAAGACAGCTACTCATACTTCTTTAAAATAAAAACCAGGCGATGAAAAAGATCCTATACTTATCAGTTATTGGCTTCGCGGCATTGCTGCTGCAAAATTGCGCATCCGGTCCTTCAGACAAAAAGTCCGGCAACAGCGAAACCGATGCACCGGCAAAAAAAGACCGGGTATTGTGGACAGCCGAAGAGGCCAGCGCCTGGTATGCAAAACAACCCTGGCTGGTAGGTTGCGACTTCCTGCCCGGCACGGCCATCAACCAACTGGAAATGTGGCAGGCGGAAACTTTTGATACGGCTACCATCAACCGCGAGCTGGGCTGGGCGGCCGGCATCGGCATGAATACCGTTCGTGTGTACCTGCACGACTTACTGCACCAGCAGGACGCGGAAGGTTTTTTAAACCGTATGGATATCTTCCTGCAGATCGCGGCCCGGCATAAAATAAAACCCCTGTTCGTGTTGTTTGACTCCGTGTGGGATCCTTTTCCGGTATTGGGAAAACAGCGGGAGCCGAAACCCGGCGTGCACAATTCGGGTTGGGTGCAAAACCCCGGTAAGGATGCATTGCTGGACAGCACGCAATATCCCCGTCTGGAAGCATACACCAAAGCCGTGGTGGGCAGGTTTGCCGCCGATGACCGCGTACTGGGCTGGGACCTGTGGAACGAACCGGAAAACATGAACAACGAACACTACCGGAAAATGGAACCGGCCAATAAGCCAGACCTCGTGTTGTCCCTGCTGGAGCAGGTATATGTGTGGGCACGCTCGGCCAACCCTGAGCAGCCGCTGACCGCAGGGCTCTGGTCCGGGGACTGGTCCGCGCCGGAAACACTAAAACCTATTGAAACCCTCATGGTAACGGAAAGCGATATCATCTCTTTTCATAACTACAGCGATGCGGCCAGCTTTGAAAAAGAAATCCTGGAACTGCAGCGATACGGCCGCCCCATTCTCTGTACGGAGTATATGGCCCGCGGCAACAACAGCACCTTTGAAGGATCGCTCCCCATTGCAAAGAAATACAATGTAGGCGCTTATAACTGGGGCCTGGTGGATGGAAAATCGCAAACCAAATACGCCTGGGACAGTTGGAAAAAAGCCTATAGCGGTGAGCCGCCCATCTGGTTCCACGATATTTTCCGTAAGGACGGAACGCCCTATAAACAGGAAGAAGTGGACCTGATCAAACAACTGACCGGCAGATAACCGTATCGCGTCAATAGTAAATTCCGGGAGACCTGTGAAGGCAAATTCTATAGCTCAATAGCATTCCGCCCGGTCCGAAGCGAAACTGACAGCCAGATGCAGTGGGGCCATGTTGCCCTGTTCCCCGGCTGTTGCATTGGGGTCAAGCTACTTTGGTACTAATTGTTTTAATAAAGTTAATGTCGGCGTCTTTGTTTATTAATTCTTCTTCAATGTCGTAATCGTCCTGCAAGCCCAACCAAAATTTTGCTGAATTTCCAAAATACCTGCCAAGTCTTAACGCTGTGTCAGCCGTAATACGCCTGTTGCCTTTTAAAATTTCTGAAACCCTCGTCTGAGGAATGCCAATATCTTTTGCAAGTCTGTAAGCAGAAATGCCAAGCGGAACTAAAAATTCTTCAGAAAGTATTTCACCCGGATGTATATTATTGATCCTTGTCATTTTAAATTTTTATAATTAGTGATAATCTGTTATTTCTACTTTATAAGCGTTTCCCGTTGACCATTGAAATATGATTCTCCATTGGTCGTTTACCCGAATGCTGTAAAAGTCCTTTAAATTGCCAGATAACTTTTCTAATCTGTTGGACGGTGGAATTCTTAAGTCTGCTAAGTTAACAGAGTTGTTCAGCATCCTAAGCTTCCGTCTACCTATATTTTGAATTTCATTGGGCAGTTTTTTTACTCTGATACCATTCCAAATTTTTTCTGTGTCTGAACTGCCGCCGGTGTAAGATACAAAGTTGAAAATATATTTTATGCTCGTCCGGGTTCCGTCAGCTGGACCTGCCTGCCGCAGGCAGGTATGTAGCTGATAGTAGCACTAAGACAGGGATGTATTCGTCGCCCCTGTTGATGCAAAAACGCTGTTATCGGCTGTTTTCTGAAGTCAGTTCGCCTAAAAACATTCCAATTCCATATGTCAGAGGAAAAGTAAAATTTAAGCTATCAGACCTGAAATTGACATACGGCTTATCGTCTTTTGAAACCAACAAAGTTCCAATCTGTTTATTCGCTACGTAAAGAGTCATAGACTGGTCAGCAATAAATTTCCGAGGTGATTCCTGTTTTATGTTTCGCTTAAGTATATCCTTCATGTTTTGAAGAACTGCAGCATTGGTTATTACTATTGAGTCATACTGCCCCAGCCTGCCAATAACAATTTTATCTGCCCGATCTACTAACTGCTCATAGTTTCTCACTGTTTTGTTTGCACAAGATGATAATAGTAATATAAGTCCCGACAAAAAACAGATTACTTTTTTCATGAGTGTTTTAAATTCTCCGCAGAGTTTCTCCTCCCGGCTAAGTACGTGAGCAGAACGCTGCGGTAGGCGCAGGTCTCCTGACCTTTTATGCGGTTCGGTGACAACACCAACCGCAGGCAGGAAACACTTCACCCACCATTGCGCTAAACCCTTATTAATGGCTGATATTGTTTAGGTTGTTTAGAATTTCAGAGGCTTGCTCTAAATGCCGTTGTTCGTGGGAAACAATAATATCAAAAGCTGTTTCCAGTTTATACACAATATTTCTATTTGCAGGCGATGAGATTATTGTTCCTTTTTCAATTAATTCTTTCGATGTTTCAATTTGGTGTTTCAGTTCGTTTTGGTGTTTTTCAAATCGTTGAATTATGTTGCCCTTGACTTGACTAACGGTTGGTTCCCAAACCGGAAATGTCTTCATCTTTTTCTTTCTGCCAGGCTTAACTGCATTAAGAACAGTTTTGCCTAAAAAGGAAACCATAAAGCCAAGTTTTGCAATGAGAGGTGTTTTATAAGTGCCTTTTTTTAGAGAAGCCAAAACAGGAAAATAGGTTTCATTTACAACAATTAAATGGTCAATATTTTGAGCAATGCTCCACGTTTGGGGATTGGGTTTCCAATTCAACTCCTTTTCACCCAGGTGACCAAATTTATCCTTAAATGCCTGTGTGGTTTTATCTGTTTCCGCTAACCAATCCATAACCATTTTCCCTGCCTACAATGACAAGCCTGTTTTATTCTTTTGTAAATGTAAATTCTCCTCCGCCTTGTTTGAGAACAACCGTTTTCTTTTCGGAATTGAATTCTAAAACAATTCCAGCCCTGTCAAAAGCAAATACGTCTTTTTCTTTCGTTTCAAGTGGCAGTTGTTGTTGCCCCGTTGCTTGTGCGATTAATGTTTCCCCTTCTTTGGTAATGGTCAGTTTCAGAGGCAAATCCTTTGTTTGATAAGTTCCTAGATATTTATCTAATTCTTCTGATGTAACACTGTATATTTTGAAATCAGGAATGTCGTAAGGTTTATTAAATACAGCACTCAAAACAGCGATAGAAATAGTATTGTTGTTATAATTATCACCATTAGAAATTAAAGCAAACGAAATTTTATTGTCGGGAAAATAGGCTAACATGGAGCTGAAACCGTCTATTGCTCCTGTATGTCCCAACCCACTGAATTCATAAAATGGCAATGGAAAAATTCCCATACCAAAACCGTCTTTTAAAGTCGTCATCAGTTCAAGGCTTTTTTTCGATATTATTTTTCCTGAAAAAAGTGCTTCGTCAAACTTTGTAAGGTCGCTTGGTGTGGACACTATTCCCCCTGCTCCCATTGGTATAGACGTGTTTGTTTCGCTTTCCTTTATCCAGTTTTTAGTATAAGAATAGGAATAACATTCGTTCTTTTTTGTATCAATCTGATTGCCAAAGTATGTATTGCTTAAACCAATCGGTTTTATTATTTTTTCTTGCAATAAATCAGGATATGTTTTTCCGTAAATATCCTGAAGAATAAACGATAACAAGATAAAGTTCGGGTTGCTGTAAGCAAATTTACTCCCCGGTTCAAACTCACTGTCCCCTTTGCTGATAATGGTTACTAATTCTTCCTTGCTTTTGGATTGTGTACTCCAGCTTTTATAATCTTCATCTTCAGTAAAACTGTGAATACCGCTCCTGTGATAAAGTAAATCTTCGATAGTAATTTTGTCTGCACTTTTAATGGTTGGATAATACCCGGAGAGTTTTTCATTTAGTTTTATTTTATTTTCTTCCATTGCCTTTAACACCAATACCGATGTAAAGATTTTCGTAATTGAACCTACTCTGTATTTAGAAATCTCGTTTGCTTTTACGTTGTTTTCAACGTCCGAAAACCCAATGGTTTTTGAGTAAATAATTGCACCGTCTTTTGAAACGGCTACACTTCCCATAAACTTGTTGTTTGATGCAAGTATGTCAAAGTAACTATCCAGCTTTGTTTTGTCAAAATTTTGACCAAACCCAGCTTGACATAAAGCCCCGATTAATAATATGGCAAGGACTTTTATTCTCATTTTATTGTCCATTATTGTTAGTTGATGAGTAAACAATTGAATAGGACAAAAGTAAATCACCCGTTGGAGAGCTTATTGTAAAAAGACGACAAACTCAAAAATGAATAAAATCGGGCATCGGAAGCTGATCGGATAGCAATAATTTTTTCTTTATCAGTTCATTTGGCGGGTAATTTCGCCATTGCTTTACTTCCCTGATAAAATGAGACTGGTCAGTAAAATCAAAGTCCGAAATCAGTGCAAACACATTGGGTTTGTCTTTCAAACGTTGTTCAATTTTGTTCATTCTTGTAATGCTCAGGTATTCCTTTGGTGTCAGCCCTGCTTCGGTTTTGAATTTTCTTTGCAGTGTCCGCAAACCAATGCCTTTTTCTTTAATAACCTCCTTAACGGAATGAGAAATGTCTTTTTGTTCTTTTGTAGCCCTGATGTAGTCCTTAGTTACGGATGAGATGGGACATAGAGGAAAAGTGCCGATTTTTTGTGTCAGTTGTTCAATAAAAAGAATGTCAATTTCTTTTATAGCCTGGAACAGTGTTAACAGGAAAGTGGTCATGGGGTGGTTTTCCATATCTACAACGGCATTTGTAAAATCGCTGGCATTAACGTTGAATAATTGTTTTAATCCATACGGGTGAAGCGAAATCGAAAGAAAGTGATAGTTGGGATTAAAGTCTATTTTTTGAGCAATTGTGTATTGTCCTTTTATAAGCCCCCTTTTGCAGGGTACATTTTTAATTTGATGTTCATTGCCTATGTAAAATAGAAGTTCGGGACTCCCTAATGGCGGGACGAAATGTGTTAAGGTATCTGTTTTGCTGTTTGATTGAACCAATCGTATTTCGTGAATAGTCGGGTGAGGGCTTTTATGTTTAAAAATCTGAATTTTCATTCCGATGCTTTTGGAAAATACTTGCCGCTGACGTGCAGCCGTTTAGGGCTTTATGCAAGTCGGGAATTAGTATTCCGTCTGCCGATTGTAATATGTTGTTGAAGTTAAGTACAAAAGCTGATAATTATTCGTCTGCTGGAACTGCGGTAGGCGCAGGTTTCGTAGCAACCACCCGAAAATTTATACTTGCCGGCATTGCAAAATAAGCAATGCCGTGGCAGCAGGTCTGCCATCACACAACACCGGCGAAGACCTGCACTAGGCTGGGTCAATTCTGTTCAAGATTGTTTTTATTCGTCTTTCTGCTTCATCTTTTGTTATTCCGTTGTAATAGTCTTTTACGAATGGGTGGTCAAAGTCTTCGTGAGGAACAATTTCAGGTCTTTGGCTTCCTGTCCGTGTAAAAACTGTTGTCGGAATACTTTCTTTAAATTCATATTCAGGTATGTCGTTACAAAGCCAACCGAAATATTTGGTTTCGTGATTTTCGTTGTTAAAGTTGCCTGAATAGTCATTAAAACTTTTTTCGCTTAAAGAAACCCAAAGTCCATACTCTAAGTTTTCGCAATGGTCAATTACTTTTTGTGTCAAAGTGCAACGTATAAATCTGTCTGTTTGGTCGGGGTGAGTTATGACACAAAAATCGCTGTCAATTTTCGCTATCGTTTCTTTGTCTTGTTGCGATAGTGTGTCGTAATTGTCTGGCGACTTAAATGTCAGTGCTGGAAACTCAATATGTTCCTGTCCACAACAACTGCAAGTATATTTAATTTGTTCTGTCATTGTTGTCTGTTAGTAGTGTTGTCTGTCGCAAAATTGCACCCAACGGTTCGGGGCTTGGCGTTCGGGCGGGATTTTTAGCACAAACCTGAATACGAAGCCGACACTTCAAAGTCAGAAAAAACTTTCATACGAAGAACGGAACCCCGCCTGACGCCAAACCCTTGTTACAGGCTGGCTTTTCATTCTCTTTTAAATATTACGTTTTCAAGTTCTTTATACACTTGCATTTCAGGAACAATGTATGTCGCCAAATTTAGTTTGAAGTTTTCGGGATTTACATTTGTTGTGATACTGCAAAAGTTTTTGATTCTTCCTGTCTCGTCTTTTACGTTTTGATTTATTATGTTTGTTACAAAAGCGTCATAGTCTTGTTCCTTAAATTCTTTGTCGTTTGCTATGCAATACGCTTTTAAAACTTCTTTGTCGTAAAGATAATTTTCGATTTCCCACCTATTTAAAACTCTATGAGAGTTTGGATTGTTTTCAAGGTAAAGTTTTCTGTCATTTTCATCATTAAGTCGTCCCGAAGAAATGTCTCTGTCTTTTAAAACCGAAATTTCAATTTCATTAAACACTTTGGTCAAAATAGCGAAAGCAATTTCACTTCGTTGGTCTAATTCTGTATTGCCACCACTTGAAACAAACAATGTGTCGTGATAAGATTCATTGAAAATTATATTAAATACTTTTGCGTCAAAACCTCTTTCTTCTCCATTTTGTCCTGGCTTGTCTTTACCTTCACAATAAACAATTCGTTTTGGACTAACTAAGCCTGTCAAATCTTCAAGTGCTGTGCTGAATATTCTTTGCCAATTTTGTCTTGTTGATTTAATTGGTGTTATTGTGTGGCTACCTTGAAAGTAATCTTTTTGGGAAAAGTCCAATACTTGTGATTTGTCTTTCAGTTCTTCTTGCAATGCTCTTAAAAAACCAATACTGTGAGTGGCAACCCACAATTGACAATTGTCAGGAATTAGTTTTTCTATTTCAATTAGCAACTTTCTTTGAATGGAAGTATTTAGGTGAAGTTCTGGTTCGTCTATGCAAAAAACAGTTTCGTTAAATTCTTCGGTCTTAATTATTAGGTCTGTAATAATGTCAATGACTTCTTTTTCTCCCGATGATAGGTTTGCGTATGGAAAGTCTTTTACGTTGCCTTTTTTAAAATACAATTGCCCTTTTTTTGCAAGAATATTTCCAAGGTCAGATATTTCAATGTCAAGAATTTTGTTGAGAATAGAATTTATTTTCCCAATTAATTCATTTCTTACTTGTTCGCCCGTCTTGTTGCCAACAAAAAACTCTGTATAAGCTGCCCCAAGAAGTCTTTTATAGTTTGCTTCAAGTCTCTTGTCAATAGCAATAGAACTTATCGGTTCGTCATTGGTTTGAAGAATTTCAGGAAGAGCCTCAAGTTTTGTAACATTAAATTTAGAAGTAAATCTATAAGCAGTTCTGATGTAAAAACTTTTTCGATTGATTTTTCCGCTTTGTGGCGTTAGCTTTACAGCTTCGTGTTTGTTGTAATTGGTGTTACGTTTTTCTTCTTCGGTGTAATAATATGCTTTTGAATAAAAAGTCAGACCTTCATCTCCAATATGTCTAAAGTCTCTCATTTTGTCTTCAAAAGCGTCAAAAATTGAACTTTTACCGCAACCGTTAGGTCCAACAACAGCAATGATTTTTTTCGGATTCTCTCCTAAGTCAATTGTTAAGTCGTCAAATCTTTTAAATTCTTTAAGTTGTATTTTTTTTAGTCTCATTTGTCTGTTTGGGGTTTCGATTTAAGCTTGCCGCTAACTCTTAAATTTATATTATTAGCCGCAATTAACAAATATTGAAAATCAATTTTATGCGGTTCGGTGACAACACCGACCACAGGCAGGAAAAACAGATTACTTTTTTCATGAGTGTTTTAAATTCCCCGCAGAGTTTCTCCTCCCGGCTAAGTGCAGCAGCAGAACGCTGCGGTAGGCGCAGGTCTCCTGACCTGCGTCCGATCATCACTTTTATGCAGTTCGGTGATAACACCGACCGCAGGCAGGAATATTTGAGTCTCTTCTTGGCTGTTGAAAAGTATACCCTTTTGCAAGCTTTGGTCTGTTCCGCTTACAAATGTGTGTGCTTTTGTTCGTTTTATTAATTCAAGATATAGCATTCGCCTTTCTTTAAATCGTTTTCAACTTTTTTGAATTTTGTTTCTAAAGTTGTTCCGTCTTTGTATCTTACCTTTACAGTTTGATTCCTGCCATAAGTTTTCTCCGACTTCACTGGTGTTTGAACTCTAGCCGTTGGATGTAAAATTGATTCAGCATTCTTCTTGATAATATCAAGCCCTGTCTCACCCAAGAGATTGCTATTTTGTTGTCTAATTTTCTCATCACTAGCAAGAGAAATAATTTCTTCAGCTTTGGCAATTGCTTTCTGTCTTTGATTTAAATAGAAATAAAGATTAAGTTCAAGATGATAGATCACAAGGTAGTTAATTAAAATATTTTCGGGAACTGATTCTTTAACAGAGTTAATTAAGGTAACATAACGTAAGGCATTTTGAAATCCTTTCTTTTCTGTAAGTGAGTAAATTAGATTGGCGAAGATTTCCATGTCAAGGTAATCAATCACTGCCAATCTTTCTTTCGCAAAAAGAGATAAATATTCAATGCTATATCTAGATGATTCAGGGGTGCGGCTGAAATATGAAAGTAGTTTTAGAGTGTTGTATTTTGTTTCGCTGTCTAACGCGTATTCTTCGTTAGAAGCATTTTTGTAAATGCCATTAAGTAATAAAATTGCTGTGTTCCAATCTTTCTCTTTATTTATTACATGAATAGCTAAGTCGTAGAGATGCTTGGAAATGGTTTTATCACCTAATATTGACAGATGTGGTTTAATCCTTTCAAAAAGAGAGTCAGAAAAATTTACATATACGCTTACAACTATACTTTTTAGTTCGTCAAAACTGAAATCTATTGGTTTCTCAGGGTCTTTTTCAATTGGTTTAATTTTTTCTTCACTAATAAGGTTTATCAACTGATTTAAAAGGTCAAATTTTTCTTCTGTAGTTTTAGTAATCTCAAGAAGAGCAAGTATGATTGCAGGTTTTGTATTAACTTTTCCTAATTGAATAGCTTGCCTGTAATTTTCAATCGCCTTTTCATATTCTCCAGTTGTGTTTTGAATTTGAGCTAGGTTGTAGTGTGCAATTGATTTCAATTCTTTTACGAAATAGTCTTTTAGTTTTTCCTTATTGAAACCGCTTTCATCAATTATCTCATTGAATATTTTTATTGCTTCGTCTTTGTGATTTAGTTTTTCAGATTTTAAAGCGATGCTGCCAAAATTTAGTAGTGCACGAACATAGATTTCATCTTTTCGTCCACTATTCATTACCTCTTTAAAGCATTGTAAGCTTTCATCAATTTGATTGTGATAGTAGTAAGCAAGCCCTTTTAAATTTAAAACTCTGAAATACCATTTTGCATCTTCATCTACATCAAATGTTGACTGGTTTAAATACTGAATTGCCTTTAAAAAGTCTGTATTTCGGTACGAAGCATAACCCATGTAGTAGTAGCAAAGAGTTTTATCTGCTTCCTCAAAATTATTTTCAGATAAAAATCTTTCAAAGGTGTTTAACGCTTCAATGTAATTTTCCTTTTCAAAAAACTCAATTGCAACTCTTACTAATCCTTTATCTTCTTCTTCAAGAGATTTTATCCATTCTAAGTTTAAACTCTCTTTAATTATTTGGTTTTTGATATGAATATCATTCTCCTCATAATTGATTATTCCTGACAAATAGAGTTTGCTTTTCACTTTATCTGAAACCTCTTTACCTTTCTGATATTCAATCTCAACAATGGCATTTCTTATCTCTCGGTCTTTTTTTACAAGTTCACGAATGTTGTCAATAGGTGGTTTGTCAAATGTTGTCAGATAAATATCTGAGATAATCTTGTCAATATTTTCTTCTTTGAGTTCGTGTCTTTTGTTCTGATTCTCTACTTCAGAACAAACGTCCCAAGTCATTCTTGGATTTCCATTCGTCCAGTTAAAAATTCTGTCTCTGATTTTTTGATCGAGGTCAAGTTTGGAATTATTTAAAAACTGTTCAAACTCATCTCTACTAAAATCATTTAAAAAAATTTTTTGCCCAATGTTGAATGGAGAAATTTTAGGGTCTTTTATTATTTCAGTTGGTTCAATTACTCCCGATAATATGTAAGTCAATTTTTCAAGTTCTTTGAAATTCACTCTTGAAAAGTATATGCTTCTTATTTGGGCAAAAATTTGGTCTGAATACTTTGTCTTGGTAAGTGCATCAATTTCATCTAAGATTATTACCAGTTTACCTGGAATTGATTTTAGCAGTAACCTTAGTTCGTTTGTATGTTGCTTATGTGGTGGAGTTTCTAAAAGTTCCTTTCGCCTTTCTAAAATGGTTTTCTCTACTGACTTAAACTTTTCAGTATTAGTTTCAATTGCTGTATCAATAATATTCTCAAAGCAAGTCTTAGCATTTTCAAATGGGTTTGACAAATCAATGTAAACGAAAACATCGTCTGGTGTTTCAAGTTTTCTTTTCGCATTCAAGAGCAAATTGGTTTTCCCCATTTGCCTTGAAACAAGAACATATCCAGGTCTGCCCATATCGTTAATGATATTCTTTATCTGCCTGTCCGCATCACGCTGAACATACAAGTCAGAAGGAATAATTGTGTATGGTTTTAAAACTTTAGGCATTTCTGAATTGCATTAAATCTCTTTCAGTTTCTTTTAAAATATGTTTTAATGTTTTTTCATCGGTCTTACAAAGGATATAAACGCTTCTGAAAAATTTTTTTATAAATCGTGGAGAACCTGTTGCTGTCGTGACTAATTCCTCTTTGATGTTAGCAGGCAGTGAGAATTGAATTTCCTTTTCAATTGTTTCTATCAATTCAATTATTTCTTCTTTGTCCCAATATTCCAGCCCAACAAATTTTAATTGCTCATGAATTTTTTGTTGAAACACTTGAAGATACTCTACTGGATTATTTATAGAAGAAAGAACAAACCTAATTTTATCAAGACCAACAATTAGATTTTTCGCACTAAGTAGAGAGAATATTTTACCTGAGAATTCTTTGTATTCTTCGTTGGTACTGATGGGAATTTCCTCTATAAATATTATTAGTCCTTTGTTTTTGAATTTTTTACTGAGTAAATCCAAAATTGCTCTACTACATTCAGGATAATTGCCTGGCTGAATTTGAAACTTAACACCTTCAATCTTGGAAGCTAAGTCATAAAGAATTTCTTTAAAGAATGATTCAATGTTCATACCGATGCAAGAAGCCAAACTTACTTGAATGAATTCATGATTATTCTTTATGAGATTACGTATTATGAGGTTAGATTTACCACAACCAGCAGGTCCATGAATCCAAATACCAATTTGTTTTACTGATTGATTAAAAGTTGCATCCTGAATTCGTTCAATGTAATATGGTTCTTTAGTTGAATCGTAAAGGTCAAACAGAACATTGTTAATGTTTGCCTTTAAGACTTCTCCTGATGTTCCAACTGTTGGTGAAACCTGTAGTTCTTTGAATGCAGAACTGGAACTAAAAATTTCCATACAAGCACTTAGTGCAGAATTAATCGCAACAATTTGTCTTTCTTCTTTGTCTGTTCCTTTATCTCCGTCAGCAAAATCGCATATTCCCTTTATCACAATCCAGTCAGCTTTTCCATCACAGGCAGCGTAAACTCCTGCTCCTTCCATTTCTCCTCCTTTTGAATCTGGATTGTCTTTGATGAGTTTATTCCTATGTTGTAAATTATCTACTAGCTCTTCGCCTGAAAGTAGTCGGGTCGGAATCAACTTAGCTTTTATGTTTCCATTTAGAAAATGCTCCCAAGTGGTCTTAATATTTTTGAAACGATTAAGTAATATTTTACTTGAGGGGGCTTCAATACCCCTCTTTATTGTTTCATTTTTACCGACTCGTTTTGCATTATATGGGATGATTGATTCAGAAAGCAATACATCTCCGATGTTTTGCTTTGTTTTATTAACACCAAATGCAATCCCAATCATAATAACTACTTTGGATTTGAGTTTTTCTATTGCTGTTCTTACGGTCATGATTGAACTGTCTCTTGCTATAGAACCCATTGAACATTGAACATGAGCAATCTTGTAATTGCCCATTATTCCAAAATAATATGTAAGGTCCCCCTCAAAGACTTTCATTATTTTCTCATAACCATCAAGAGGTTTGAGTTTAGCATGTGTAGCTGTTGTCTCTATGTCAGTAGCTGTAACAACAAGAATCAAGTTGCCTTTAAAAAGGTGTTTGACTTCCTTGCAGTCAATTTCTATGTAATTAGAGTTAGCCATTTAATGAAACTAAGGCATTAATAAAGCGTTGGCGAAAAGTGGCTCTTTTGCTTTTGCCTGTAGGTTGGCTTGAGCGGTGGGGAGGAATTTTTTTAATGAGAAGGCATGAGTATCGGACTGTCCGCCCGAACTGTCCCAAAGTAATGATGCCTATATGTTGTTGCTCTTGTATCAAAATTTCTTGTCTTTAAGTTTATTGTTAGCCCGTCTATTTAATGGTTGCACTGTCCCATTAGCACCGCAACGGTCCAGGGCTTTCTACTGTGCTGGAATTCCATGATCCGTCCAGCCTAGAGCTGCAGCTCAATAGCGATATGCAGTTGATGGTTTATTCTTCAGTCAGCATGGTAGAAAACCCACTGTTGGCTGTTGTCCTTTCGCTTACTTTCCACTAATTTTTTGTTTTATAAATAATTCTTGTTCTCTTTGAACCCGTTTTGCTTCTAATTTATTTGATTGGGTTCCTAAATTATCGATGAAAGATTTTTTTTCAGTAGTGTGTCTAAAAAAGGTAATATTTTTTTCATAGCTTCTAAATCCTTCAAGTGACTTTCTCCAAATGTCCTTGAATTTACTAAGATATGTTTTGTCAATTTTAAAGTAAACCATATCGGTTTCATACTTTTTCCAAATTTTGTCGAGCAATTCTATATGTGTTTTTAAAGTAGTTGACTTTGCTACGTCATTGAAGTTATCTAAATCTTGATTGTGTGCAAATTCATTTCTAATATTTTTAATCAATTCGGCTGAGTTAACAATTTGGGGTGGTAACAGTCTAAAGGCTCGGAGAATATTTAATTTAAAATCAAATGAAGTATTTGGTTTTACTAATATCTGATATTCAGGTATAAAGCATTTAAGAAATCTGTCAACTTGATATTCTAAAACTGTAGAAGCTAAAATTGCAAATGAGCGGTCATCCTTAATTTTATTTAGTCTTTTAAAGTATTGTGGTATGTCTTTATTCCAATCACTATTTTTCTCCCAATAACCAAAAGGCTGGTGAAATAACGCTTTGTCTGGATTGGTTTCCCAAAAGTGTGTGAGTTTTTTCTTAGTCATATTTGGTTAATAGAGAATGTCAATAGAATAGCTGCCAACGCGTAGATTTATGTTATTATGCGTAATTTAAAAATATTGACAATCAATATCGCAGCATTATGAATTGCTGTATTGTTGTCAGGACAATACAATTCTGATGCATCCATGTAAAAACGTTTATACACGGCTCTTCACCCCACAGCTCCGCCTCCTCAGTCCCATCTATGATAGCAACTGCCTCATTCACACATAAGACATCCCGGATTTCCGGGTAATGCCGGATACACCAATAAGCCACTAAAACGATTGTACGGGTTTGGGTGGCAGGCCCGCCTGCAACAAGGCAGTCGGACAGGCAATCTTTCAGATGAGGATTAAAAAAGCATTTACAATATAAGATATTTTGTTATTACGATAAAAAATATGCTATCAAAATTGAACGCGATTTTTTAAAAAAAGAAAGTCCCCTGCGGGATGCAAGGGACTGCCGGCCGCTGCTATAACAGCATAACTTTATCCTCCAATAAAGGTAATAAGTATAAACATTTATACAAAAGCATTGCCAATAATCATAATTCTGTCACCTACGTTTTTATGCAGTTCAGTGATAACACCGACCGCAGGTAGGGATACCTGGTGTGGTATAAGTGAAAAGCTTGTGCCTGGGAGGGGAACCGCCAGTTAATTTTACACAAAGGCTACATAGAATTACTGAAGTTGAACCTATGACCTGTCAGCCGTACTATTACCGCTTGTTGCAGGCGTTACATTGCAGTTACAGAACACCCTTATTATTGTTCTCTGTCAAAACCTGATTTACTATTTTTTTGATCTGTTGTTCTAAGTCCTGGTAGTTTATATTAATAGTTATTTTTTGTTCAGGTTCTGTTGTTTCAACTACGTTTTGAGGGCTCGATCTTATACTAGAGGATTTCCATTTTGAATTTAAGTCTTCGGGAGAATTTTTTTCGAACCAACTGTAAAGCGAGCTAAGAGAATCCAGCAATTGCCATCTTGGTTCTGTGCTATTGGCATATAATTCCTTAAAGCAATTAAACCACCAATAATAAAATATTTCGCCAAATAATGTTGGCATTAGTGTTGCGTCAACTTTATTACTTTCAATTAGCAATTCAAGCTGTTTATAAAAGTTCATAACAGCAAAGAGTGACCTTTTCCGTTCATCAGTAATATCTTTCAGTTCATCAGTATTTCTGAATAATTTAGGATTACTCTTATTGTTTTTTACTATTAAATAATCGGCCTTTATTCTATGCAAATGAATTTCCGAAGAGTTAAATTCTCGTAACAAATCAAATGCCATTTGTTTCTTTTGATTGATTTCATCAAGCTCCTTTTTTCTGATTTCATTTTGCTTTAAATATTTATTTGCAAGCAAAGCACCTACTATTACACCGAGTAAACCGAGTAAATCCCCGACGTCAATTTTCCAACTCCAGGCTGAATCTTCATTCTTTGGAGTCTCCGGTGTTACAAAATATACTTTTGTCGAATAATCATTGTGAGCCGTCAATAAAGAATCTATTCTAAATCTCATTCCGTCATACACTTTATTCGGGTTTCTACTGGCTAAAGTGTCAATACACATCTTCCATATTGAGTCATAAAGAATGCCCTTTCCCAACAATGAATGAGAAATATCAAACAAGTTATCGCCCTTTTCAATTATTAGTATATTTTTTTCGATCCGCCAAGCATAACAATCGATTGAACAGGTAAGAATTGCTGTTAAAATTGCAATTTTAAGTGAGGCCATTGTTGACTGATTATATTTATAAAATATTAAATTTAAATTCTCCGCAGAGTTTCTCCTCCCGGCTAAGCGCGGTAGCAGAACGCTGCGGTAGGCGCAGGTCTCCTGACCTGTGTCCGATCATCACTTATCTCAAAAACACCAGCGTACTTACCTGCCTATTTTATGCGGTTCGGTGCCAACACCGACCGCAGGCAGGAAATGAACTACAATACTAGTAAAAAGCATATTCGTATCGGTATTTTCTGATCCCACCTGGCGAGTATATATTCTCTTTGTAATTTATGAGCAGGCCTTTTTTATTGTATTTAAATTCTTCAAAGCCAGTGTTTTTTTCCCTGCCATCTTCTAATTGAAAATTGATCCTTTTAAGGAGCCTGCCTTTTGAATCGTAAGTGTACTTACTGCCATAACCGGAGTTGTAGATAGTTTTCATAAGCCTGTTGTTTTCATAAATCGACTCTGCCGAATAATTTATCTTGTCGCTATCATAAGATTCTGACTTTATAGTATTTCCATTATTATCCAGGTAAGTAGTATTTGTCCTGTTTTTAATAAAATTTCCGGTTATTCTGGAAACGATCTTTTTGCCGTTATCCACCTTTTCAAAAGTAGTAGTTTGGTCTATTTTATTGCTGTCATTATAGAGATATTCCTTTATTCTGAAATTTGATGTGTCATAATAATACTTAAAAACAGGCTTACCTTCGTGGGTATTTATAGAAATCAGATTTCCATTTGTATCGTATTGATAAATCCATATGGTTGAATCAGGAAAAGAAGAGTGGGTACTAATTGATTTAATAGTTTGCCCTTCTTCGTTATTGACGCGTGTTGAGGATGTTCTAAGAAATGTTGCTCCGGCAAAATCGTTTAGAGAATTATATGTGATCCTGCCATCAGTATTGTATCTGGCTATACTTGAAATGTCATTTCGCAGGTTCAGAATCCGTACTTCTTTTACATGGTTCCTTTTAATAACACTATCAGGATTGTTTTGGCTGAATAGCGGGTAAGAAATCAGCGTACAATATATTATGAGGGGGAATTGTATAGTTGCCTTACAAAATTTCGTGCAACTCGAAAATATATGAAAAATTCGTTCTTTCATTTTACTTTTGCCTTTTCTTTTCGTAGTTGTTCAAATAGTTATTCAGTCTTTCAACTTCATCTAATGATATTCGTCCTGTTTGCTCTGCCACCAGGATTTCATCAATAACGTAGTCGTACTCCTGCATATTGGATATGCTGCCGCGCCGGAGTATTTTTTTGAACATGTCCTTACGTTCGTAAGGAAGCCCTGCTTCTCTCACGCCTCTCCAGAATTCGTCTATGTGTTTTCCATTGTGCTCATTCCAGTACCAGAAATGTTCAGCCTCTATACATTTAAGGCTGCCTACCCGTTTATAAACCGGAAGGGGGTGCAGCGCCATTTCTTTATCGGAACGGCATATGCGGAGCATTCTTTCCTTTTCGTCCGGTGCAATTTCAGCTTCTGTCAACACTTTGATCCCGATATCACAAACCCCGGCAAACTGTTCAGCCCTTTGTTCATATGTTTGGCGTGCTTTTTTCATTTCTGTTATTAGCTGTACTGCCTGGTTTCTGATAAAGTTAAATATTAAGAACTAAAGCCGGGATTTATTCGTCAAGCCCCGAACCACAGCACAGCAGAATTACCGCCGCTGATTGCTCTAATGTCCAGTCCCACTATTGGCAATACCCATGTAGGCAGACTTTCTCTGTCGCCTTTTAGAAATTTGCTTTTTGAGAAATGTCCATAGTAAAGGTAAAAGTCCAATTGCCAAACTTGTGATAAAATGAAAGTCGTAGTTGATTTCGTTGTAATGCAAATTTCTAACTCCGTCTTGGTAAGCTGTACACTCAACAACATAGCCCGCGCTGTCAACAAATGTTGTCGCAAATGTTGTGATAAAAAAGAGAACCGTTGTCAAACCAAAATAAATCAATCTTCCTCTTTTACTTCGTCCATATAATAAAACAGTCAACGTAACGCAAAACAGTCCAAATGCAACAAGCAAATGAGGGCTTGCGAGCAAATGAAAATTTTTTCCTATAAATTTTATTTTGTCACCCTGAAAGAAATTAAAGAGATGTCGAACAAGTATTCTGTAACTGTTCTCGAAATAAAAGGCGATAACAACTGTCAAGATGAAAATAAGTAACAGAAGAAGTATGTTCTTTAGTTTATTCATTGTTGGTTGTCTACTACTTAAATTCTCCGCAGAGTTTCTCCTCCCGGTTAAACGCGGCAGCAGAACTCTGCGGTAGGCGCAGGTCTCCTGACCCGGCCTGACTATTACTTATACCAAAAGTACCAACGACTTACCTGCTATTGCAATGTACATTTTAAACACAACTCCGGGCGCAGGTTTCGTAGAAACCATTCGAAAATTTATATTTGCCGTCATTGCAAATAAATAATGCTGTGGCAGCAGATCTGCCTTCACACAACACCGACGCCAAGCAGGGGATAACAACTCAAGCTTAATAACATAATATCTGCTGTAACCAGAGTTGAATAAAAGTTTGCAGTCGAGTCTTACAACGTTCACCATTCTATTGAAAAATGCACACGTTAGTGGCAGTTTATTTTATTTTCCACTCCTGGCAATAGTCATCGTCTGTTGCTATCTTTTCAATTTCTCCATGTTTAAGCTTCGGTAAACTTTTGAAAAGTTCCTGATATATTTTACGTGGATACCATAATGGCAAATATAACGTTGTCAACTGTTTTAAGTTATGGATTGGACTAAAATTCATATCAAGAATTTTAGTATTTCCTAGGTCCAGCCATAACAAATTTTTCAATTGACTTATTGGAGCTAAACCATTTATTTTTAGAGTTGTCCACATGCTACCAGTAAGTCCAAGTGCTTTTAGATTTGGCAGATTTTCCAAAAAGTCATAATCAGCAATTAATTTGGTATTCTCTACCTCCAATACTTCCAATGATTTCAGATTTTCCAATGCTGTCAAGTTTTCAATTTGAGTTGAGCTTCCAATACGAAGGTATTTCAGATTTGTCAGGTTGGTTATTCTACCAATATTTTTAATACCGCTCCATTTGATATATAAGCCTTCAATGTTTTTATTTTCACAAACAGCATCAAATATTTTTTGACTAACTTTTGACTGAAACCATAAATATCGTAATTGGTTCAATTTCGGCAATAAAACTATCCATTCATTTATTATTCGATTTTGTTCTTTACTTGTAACATTTAATTGAGTAATCCAAAGGCTTAAATTTCTTTCATTGTTATAATCGGCAGGTTGAGTCGTTGAGTCCGGGGGAAAGTTTTTTTCTTTATTTATGTAAAAAAAGGATTTTCCCTCTTTTAAAATTTCTGTTGTCATAGATTTTGTCGAATAATTGCCACTAGCTCAAAAATATGCTAAAATCTCTTTCTTTCGTCTTCCTTTCTATTATGCTGGCTATCGGACTTTACTTTCGCCTTTTCTTTTCGTAGTTGCTCAGATATTTATTCAGTCTTTCGACTTCAGTTGATGATATTTGCCCTGTTTGCCCACCAGCGCAGGTTTGGTAGAACTTTCCAGAAAATTTACACTTGCTGATATTGCAGAATAAGTAATACCGTCGTATTCTTTTTATCTGAACAAACATAAGCTTACGCCGAGGCCCTTGTGGGAGACTCGTCTGTGAAGTGGATGGTAAGCCTATCTGAATGGTTCTGTAACAAGACCATTTTCTATTCACAATAGAACAGTGTCGTGTGCGGTACAAGCGAAACGCTTGCGCCTGGAAGGGGAAAAAGCAAGCACCGGACCCACCAGTTTATTGGGCAGGATATCTCTTCAGCAAACCAGGTCTGCCCAGTAGCTACTGTACAGGTTTTTTGTTTCCAGCAATTGATGGTGGCTTCCGGCGGCGGTGATGGTACCGTCCTCCAGTATGTATATCCTGTCGCAAAGATTTTTCAGCACATGCAGGCGATGGCTGATGTATATGATAGCCATTTCCGGTTTTAGCCGGTTCAGCAAACGTAATACGAAATGCTCGCCTTCCCTGTCCATTGCCGACGTCGCTTCATCCAGTATCAGTAATTGGGGATTGCTGTATAAAGCTCTTGCCAAAGCTATCATTTGCTTTTGCCCTCCTGAAAGGTTGATGCCTTCTTCCCCCACCAGTGTCATTACAGATTGGGGCAGGCTATCCATAAAAAAGCCAAATCCGGCTTCATTCAGAAAACGGATAACATCCTGCGGCTGTGAAGCGGCTTTTTCGTATGCGATATTTTCGAGCACCGTACTATTGAATATGTGGATGTTTTGCGGAACCACCGTGCAAATGTCCCGCCAGTCCGCTAAACAGAACGACGAAAGTGGCCGGTTGTTGATGAGTATATCCCCGTCTTCAGGATAATAGTGTCTTTGTAATATCTGCGTGAGCGTGGATTTTCCGCATCCGTTCTCACCCATGATCGCGATGATCTCTCCTTTCAAAACCTCGAAGGAAATATCCTGTAACAGTCTTTTTTTACCGGCAAACCGGAAGGAAAGGGTTTCTGCTTTCAGGGATTCAAGTACAGGAAGAGGCAGCATCGTTTCGCTGTCTTTTTCAGGTTCAGCTGCGGTGAATTCGAACATCCTGTCAAATGCTATTTTAGCTTCATTAACGGGAATGCTCAGCAATGCCAGGCTGGCTACGCCGGGCAGCAGGGTGCCGCATACAGACAATATGGCAATAAGCCCTCCGATAGTAAGATGATCATTCAACACCCGGGAGCTGCCGTATAACAGCACGCCTGATAAGAAAAATACAGAGAAGCTGTTAGCCCAGAAGCCAAGCCGGATCTGTATTTTACCCAGGCTGAAGACGGAGTCCTGGTACCTTTTATAGATACTGCTGTTGGCAACTGAAAACAGCTCCTGCTTGTTCTGGTTTTTCACAGGCTCTATGCCTTGCAGGGTGGAGATATAATTGGCTTCGGTAAGGGCATAATTTGTCATAACGGCTTTCTGTCCGTCTATAATGGCCTTGTTGTAGCGATACACTAAAAAATACAGCAAGGGAATAATGATGGTAACCGCAATACCTATCTGTACTGAATAGGAGATCAGGAAAATAATGCTGACTATTACCACCAATAGTTCAATAATAGAGTTGCCGGCTAACTGGCTGATGATGCGCTGAATTCGGGATGTGTCATTCAGCCGGGCTGTAAGCTCTCCGATCTTTCGTGTATCGAAAAAAGGCTTGGGCAAATGCAAAAGATGACGATAGAAAAAATCAATGATGCGAATATTAAAATCCTTTGACTGCCGCACCAGGAAATACTGCCTTAACGCGGCTAATCCCTCTTTAGCCAGCAGCATCAGCAAAACCAATATAATGCCCACATACAGCTTTTCAAAATTCTTTTGGGGCAGTATTTCATCAATCAGCTTCTGCGAAAAAATGGCCATGGTAAGTCCGAGGCCGGCAATAGCAACTCCCATACACATGGCCATCAGCAGGAGGGGATAATCTTCTTTTACCAGGCAGACGATCCATTTTCGCTTTGCGGCTGTTGTTTCCTTTGCTGTTACAAAATGTTCATTGGGTTCCAGCGTAAGACAGGATCTGGATTTCCATACATCATCCAATTCTTCCGTGGTCATATACACAATACCCTTTGCAGGATCACCAATGATAAATATAAGCTGCCCGTTTTTATCCTGCCGGGTACCGAAACATACAATATAGTGGTGCAATGTATCGTGCATCGTAACATGCAGGATCACCGGGGAGGGGTGGGTTTTCAACGCCTCTATATTCGCCGTGCAGCCTTCGGCGGCAAAGCCGATGCTGTTGGCTGCCTGGTACAGGCCCAGCAGGGTGGTTCCCCGTATACCGGTACCGCTTAGCTTTCGCAATCTTTCCAGGGAGTTACCCCCTTTATAATACCGGACGATAGATAAGAGGCAGGCAACGCCGCAATCAGCTTGGTCGTGCTGCAGGATGATGATCTTATGAAGGTGTTTTTCAGTCATAGTCCGGAAATTAATTATAGCCGTAGTTCTTTAATGATATGCACTGCTTTAATTTGGCCTTTATATTTCCTGAGAAGTTGTAAGTCTTTACCGTAAATAAGGGTTGTTGGAATGACAGATATGCCGAATTGGTTCGCAACTTTATTGTTCGCATCATGCAGAAAAATAATATTGCTATAATCTGCAAGATCGTAAGCCTGGGCAAAATCCCCGATCACGTCCGGCAACTCTGTAGACAAAAATAATAGCTGGACATTGTTAAATAACCGGATATTTTCCCTTATATCCTTCGCTTCGCGCTGGCAGAAATCACAACCGGAATTAAAATATGTAAAGATCACTGGTATATTTTTTCTTAGATCGGATTGGGAAAAGGGGTTTCCATTCAGATCTGTTGCAATAAAATCAGGTATTGTCTGGATCGCATTTGAAATATTCTTTTTCCGTTGTGCCGTAGAAATGAGCATATAGCCCAGGGTCAGGAGTATACTTACAATTAAAATGATAGTACCTGTCTTAATGATCGTTTTCATAGAATCAGCTAAAATTTATAGTGAAGAACATAACTGCTATTACCCAAATCAAAAGCCCGACTCCATAGCTTCCCGCAACAATATTGAAAACTTTATCCGGTTTAATGTTTAGCTCTTTTGCAAGCAAATAGATCAGCAGCATCCAATAAATAAACTCAAATAAATTTAACACCTGCAACGGATAGATATACCAGGGCTCCAGTCTCTCATATCCAACTATATTCAACACAGATAACGGATAGAAATACTGAATATCTTCAAAACTGTATTCGGTAAAAAAGAAATAAAACCAGATGATTTTAACTATTATGACAAGCAAGAAGATAAACTCTGCTTTTACGGCTATATTAAAGAGTGATTTATAACTTATCCTTTTATCGAAAAAGAAGCAGCCGGTCCAAAGTACCGCACTCATTATGCTGATTTTAACAAACAGTAATGCTGGGGTTATCACCAAGCCAAGCCAATTCATACTTTTTTTTCTACTCATCATTTCATCAAACTGATCTACCGATACCCTTTCAAGAAGAAAGGTGTAAACTAATTTATCTGTATCCAATAATTCTTTCATTAAATATCCAAGCGAAACAGTAAAAAGAACCAGCAATAAAAAAAGTAGTTTATTTATATGTAATTCGGTTATTGAATGCATAGGTTTTCGCATGTATTATTATAAAAAGCATTCCTGTCGGATGATTTTCTGCTTTTGAAATGCTAACTTAAGCGCGTCTTTTCATATGATTGTTACGGGTTACCGTAAAATTTTCTGTTTTTTTGGTTTTGGCTGGATCGATAGCAGACTTCTGAAAACAATTTATTATAATGCAAACACTCGTTTTTTTTAATGCTCCCATAGGTTCAACGGCCTATTGAATACGTTAACAAGCTCTTATTAATCCCGATCTAAAAAACTCGTGTATGATACTTAACCTATTTTCACCAGGTCCCAGATTTGAAATTATTTTTCCATTGTCTAATAACAATACTCTTTCAGAGATTGGCAACAATGTTTCAATACTATGGCTTGATAATACAACAATCCTGTCGTACTGTTTCATCTCTTCCAGGATTTTGCATAACACTAATTGAGATGTGGGATCAATATTTGCAAATGGCTCATCTAATAGTGTTATGGGTTTGTTCTGCAAAATAGCAGATAATATACCCACTTTATTTCTGTTACCGGTTGAGAGTTCGGAGAGCAAAGAGCGTTTATACTTTTCATAATTGAAAAATGAGATGCATTGGTTTAATCGATCAATAAAGTTGCTCTTATCAAGTTTATTTATCAGTATAACAAGTTGACAATACTCTTCCACAGTCAAATATTCTATCAGAAATGATTCATCGAGATAAGAGGCTACTTTTGTTGGGTTAAATTTTTCATTTGAAAAGTATTCGACAACTCCTGAGTTCGGTTTTAAAAGATCCGCAACAATCCTAAGGAATGTTGTCTTCCCCGCACCGTTATTACCAAAAAGGGAAATAATGCCAGTACAAGAAAGGTGAAGTGATGGAATGTCTAGCGCTAATGTATTCCCAAAATATTTTTTAAGGTTTGTGATTTTTATCATTTCATCAGTAGTTAAACCGGTAATAAATTTCTTTCTTTTTAGCTTCCATCTGTCTGCCTATATATCTTATTATTTTTAAATGAAAAAGAATCAACAGTAGTGATACGAATACTAATAGATAGTAATAGAAAATAACTAAATCGAAAATGTAGAATAACATATAAAGTGCCGATGAAATTCCATAATATAGGAAAAAGGATAAGCTAGGAATAGACGAGCCATCTCTCCAATGTGCCATCATTGATTTTTGTTTTAGATCAATTTTGAGTTTATTTCTTGTTCCAATAATTATAAACAATATCGGCAAAGAAGACAAACAATATAAATATAATACACTAACTTCTATTAGTATTTCGTTTGTGGCGTTTGAAAAAAAAGTAATTAAAAAAATAAATAAATAGCTTATTGTAGTCAATATACACAAAGTATAATACTTGGATTTTATATAATCGTATAATCCTGATGAATCAGAGTTTGATAAGACAAAAGATATGTAACTGCTATCCCAAGACAAAAATTTTTGACCATAAAAGGCGGTTAAAAATACCATATATATAAATGTCTGAAGAAAGTTTAACATTGATGCTGACTGATCACCTCTAAACTGAACGCTACCATAGGCAATTAACAAAAAGAAAAAGCCTATCCATAAGCCTTTTATTCTTGGAACCCTTAGTAGAAGGAGAGTAGTAACTTGTATCCATGCATAAGTCAATTTGTTAGTCAGCTCCCTGGCGATCCATAATTCACTTTTTTTAATTCCAGAATACTCGTAGTCAAATGTATACTTGACTACTTTATAACCTATGAAATTAAGTAGGAGAAAGACCATTAACACCAACAAAAGTATTTCTGTAGGAGAAAACAATGATACAATTTTATTGAAATTGTTAACATTAAGCGTTAAAACGAATAAGCCTGCAAGAAGGGTACAGTATGCAAATCCAACGATATCGTACTTTATATATAGCTGTTTAACAAGTTTATCTATAATATTAGTACAAAGCACAAGAATAAAAAGTAATGAAAATAGCCATGGAGATTGCCATTTCCAGATAAGTCCAACTCCCAAAAGAAAAAAACATAAATTATGGGTATTGATTTGCGTAACTATCAAGAAGATTTTTGCAATTTTTTTGTTTGAAAGCCCTATCTTTCTGTAGGTAAAATACTCTGAAGTAGCATTCCCTTCAAGAAATAATCTAAAAACTAAGCTTACTAAAGCAAACACAGAAACTAACCAAAAACCAAATGTTGAATTACCAGTTGGTATATGAAATAAGCGTTCCATCATCTGAATTAATAAAAATGCAAGAAACACCACCAATATAGCTATCAGAACATCAACCCTCAATTTCTTTTTTAAATAGTGTATTCCTCTTGTTTTCAAAATATGTATTAATACCATCTGCTGTAATCTTTAATATATCGACATTTACGATCATAGACTTTTATAAAATAGTTTAACTAATCGTCCTTATCTTAGTGAGAAGTGGAGAAGTAATAGTACTGTCAGGTTTATCCTGTTTGTACTATTACTTCCATTATGTTTATAAATCACATGCGTCAATCACCCTTTTTAGCGCAAAAGGGTATAATATTAGGCCCCAACCGCCACTAAGAACACCTACAACACCAGTAGCCACGGCTTCTACGCCTGCCCATAAACAAGGATCTCCCCCGTGGATTTTCTCCATTTGATTTAATTCTAATTTTTCCATTTTGTAAAATTTAAGCTTTAATATAAAATTCTCGTCTTGAGCCCGTTGTACTTCCGGGCAGGGCATACAGTATTTACTCCCTCATATCTTTCGACAATCCTGTTGCTGATTTTGCGCAATGGATCAGCGCCACCACCTCCTTATTTTTTCTTTGGGTCAACAAGGCTAATATCCCGCAACTCGTAGCTACTGAATATTTTATACGCTGCGTTCAGCAACGGTCAGGTAGTAACTTACAATCATTCAAAGAGTAATTTTCTACTTATGCAGTGAAAAGCATTTATTTACAACTCATTCGGGGGTAACGGGGTGGCTTTGCAGACAGCATATCACTTTCAACTGTTCTATTATTACCGAGTCTCTTTCAAAATACGGGTGGGATGATACTATTATTGATGTAAACCTAAATATTCTTTTTCAATATTTTGTTACGGTTAACCGCATTTTTTAGGGTATTTCAAAATTTATCTTGGGGGACAATGTACCTCTTCTATAGAACACTATAATGCTTTCTCCGGTACTCCTGTTGTATAGTTTCCCGCTTTTCACGACTACCTTAAGTGCTTCTTTTCATATTACTGTTACAGTGTACCGTAAAACCCCGGGTGTCTCGCCAATGACCGGCCGGATGTAAGATGGGGAGGTTGCACGCTTTTCCGGGATCCACGGACCTGCTTATGCGTAAATATCTTTGCGTCCCAAAAAAAACGAACCGCAGGGCACGAGGGCACCAGGGATACACAATGTATTCCCTGATGGCACGTCGGACCTTTGCTGCCTTGTGGAGCGCAAAGAAGCAATAATCAACGATAAAAATCAAATATCCCGCAATTATCGGAACCCTCCGGGTGTAATTCATGTAGTAACGGCTGCTCTCAGCCGCAAACCTACCTATTCCTTTTTAATTGATTATTACGGTTAACCGCATTTTTTTTTATTTTCCTTAATCTTATATTTGAACGTTTTCGATACATCCTTAATTCCTTAAACACATGGAAAATGCCGAAACGTATCCGGGTTGCATTAACAGATGATCATCGCCTTGTAAGACAGGCGCTAACAGCCTTTATTGACAGCCGGCCCGGCTTTGAGGTGGTAATAAATGAAAGGGATTGCAGGGAACTGGTGAGAACGCTTGGTACGGAGCCTGTTGAAGTGGATGTATTTTTGCTGGATCTTTATTCCCCGGAGATCAATGCGGGCACGATGTTGCCGGATATTGTAAAGCTGAGACCGGACGCGGGGGTGGTGATCATGTCCATGTATCATAACGAGGCGCAGATCGCCGAATTATTTGATATGGGAATTAACGCTTTTATAAGTAAAGCGGATGACCATAATGAATTGATAAAAGCCCTGGAAACAGCCTCCACCAAAGAAGTGTTCAGGAACGACTTTTACAGGGAGGCTTTCCGGCTGCTGAAAATACAAAAGGTTAAACCGCCTGTCCTGCCTTTACCCTCGTTGTCTAAAACAGACCTGGAAATAGTGCAGCTTTTATGGGAGGACAAAAGCAATAAAGAAATCGCGGATATACTTGGCCTGAGCTTGAGCGCCGTGGAGAAAATAAAATACGCGCTGAAGGAAAAGACCGGCGCGAGGTCCAACCTCGGACTGATCAAATATGCGCTGAGCAACGGGTTGGTTTACAGTAACGGGGAGGGGATCGAATAGCCGTTCCCGGCAAAACAATCAATGCCACCAATGCACGAATTTTTCAGAAAATGAAAGAAAATAAACCCCGGTTTATGCGCTTTTTGTGTTGCCTGTAAATAAACAGCATTCCTGCTGTAAGGGCTTTGCCTGTGATCTCCCAAAAAGCCTGCGAAGCAGATAATAATGAACCCCCGGGTTTGGCGGCCCAATGGCGGATAAAGGTCACCGGTGTATCACCTGAAGAGAATGCCGGGTATTTGCCCCGTCCAGCACTCCGGGATCTTTTTGCTCCTGAGGTTAAAGATCCTGGCTACTACCAGCGCAGTATTTTTATTGCTGTTATAAAAAGGAGCCAGCCCGCGGCGTTTGATTTTTGGACCGGTAACACCCCAGGGAACCTGCATTTCCTGCATACTGACACCGCCATGGCTTTTTTCGATACCACCGTGATCCGTGATCAATAAAAAATGAGTATCCTTATACAGCTTTTCCGCTTTTAGCTTTTCTATCAGCCGGCCGATAGCCACATCCGCGTCCTCCAGCGCTTTAATATATTGCGGCGACATCCACTTATGCGTATGGCCGGCATGATCAGTATGCACACTATAAAGAAATACCAGCGTCGGCGCATTTTTGTTCGCCACCATAAAATTGAAGGCTTTCCGGTAATTCTCCTCGTATAGATCATCCGCTTCAAATGAGACCTCGTCCAGGTATTCCCGGTTGATAGGATAGATCAGCTCCTTCCAATTGTAATAGTACCCGGTTTTCATACCCGGAACATGTTCTTTGAGTACTTTAAATACAGAAGGATAATATCCCCCGGCATCTTTGTCTATTGCCTCCAACTGGTGTTTATCCGGCGTCCAGGTATTATCCGTAACGCCGTGCTCTTCCGGTCCGGAGCCTGTGAGGTGGCTGGTCCAGTTGGGCATCGTTACAGAGGGCATCACGGGGCGGGTAGTGAGAGAATAGGTGCCTTCGGAAAGAAGGTGGGTGATATTCGGGATTCGGGCGGTGTTAAAACCTTCCACGCTAAACCCGTCGAGCCCTATTATGATAATTCTCTGTTGGGCATGGCCGGTAACTGCCAACGATAAAAAGACAAGCAGCCTGATCAGTTTCATTGAACGAAGTTTGATTAATATTTTGGTGCCTGTTAGCTGAACAGGTATTCCACATCTTCCCTGGAAAGACTCTTGACGAAGGTGCTGTCGTCCGCGATCAGGTCCTTTGCCAGGGAGCGTTTTCTTTCCTGGAGCTGTAATATTTTGTCCTCGATGGTATCCTTGCAGATCATGCGATAAGCGAAAATATTTTTGGTTTGCCCAATACGGTGCGTCCGGTCGATGGCCTGCTGTTCCACTGCCGGGTTCCACCACGGGTCCACGATATACACATAGTCCGCGGCGGTAAGGTTCAGGCCCACCCCGCCTGCCTTGAGGGATATGAGGAATACCCGGCAGGTTTCATCATTCTGAAACCGCGTAATGGCCTTTTCGCGGTCCAACGCCGAGGTACTGCCGTCAAAATATTCAAAAGGCACTTCCAGCTCTTTCAGCTTTTCCTTTATGAGCGCCAGCATCCCCAGGAACTGGGAGAAGATCAGGGCTTTATGATTGCTGATATTTTCGGTAAGCTCCCGGCCGATCTCTTCCAGTTTGATGGAGTGGTTCGGGTAGCGCTCCTGTTCGTTCATAATGGCGGGAGAATCGCATATCTGGCGGAGCTTCATCAACCCCTGCAGGATCGTTAACTGCGATTTCTCAATTCCCTGCTCATTGATCACACCGAGAATTTTGTTCCTGAACTCATTGCGGAAAGCGTCATAGATCTCCCGCTGTTCGCTCTGCATCTCGCAGAACAGGATCGTTTCCGTTTTCTCCGGCAGGTCCTTAGCCACCTGCTCCTTGGTACGGCGCAGGATGAACGGGTAGAGTATCTTCCGCAGGTGTTCCTTCCTGTCCTGCTCACCGAATTTATCTATCGGTGTGGCAAACTCATTGCGGAAATGTTCCACACTGCCCAGCATGCCCGGGTTCAGGAAGTTCATCTGCGCATAAATATCAAACGTGTTATTCTGCAAAGGCGTACCGCTCAGGCATAACCTGTTCCTGGAATTTAGCAACCCGGCGGCCTTTGTTACTTTACTCTGCGGGTTCTTGATGGCCTGCGATTCATCCAGGATTACATAGTCGAAATGAATTTCTGTCAGCAGCTTGATATCGCCGCGTAGGGTGCCATAGGTGGTAATAATAATATTAGGAGAGATAAGCGCTTCCTTACTGCGGGCCCTGTCTCCGCCATGGTGTATATGATAGGTTAAATCCGGGGTGAACTTTTTGATCTCGTTTTCCCAGTTAAACATCAGGGTGGTAGGACATACCACTATGGCTCTCAGGGAGCCATGTGTATCCCTGAAATGCTGCAGGAAAGAAAGCGTCTGCACTGTTTTACCCAAACCCATATCATCTGCCAGGATACCGCCCCAGCTTACTTCCCGCAGGTAATTGATCCAGTGATAGCCGGCCACCTGGTAGGGGCGGAGTATATCCGCAAGTTGTTCCGGCGGATCAATTTCCTTAATGCGGTTAAAATCTCTCAGGCGGTTGTATTTTTCCTCGAGCTCTATCAGTATCTCTGTCTCATCTTTTTCCTGGTACAACTCATCTATTACACTCAAATGATATTTCGAGAGCCGGAGTGAATTGCTTTTTTCCTCTCCCACCCTGAAGAGCAGGGAGTACCGTTTTAACCATGCTTCGGGCAATATCCCCAATGTACCGTCATTCAGTTGTACAAACTGTTGCTTGTTGGCAAGTGCTCTTTTTATTTCTTCTATGGTAACATGCTGTTCTCCAAAAACAACTTTTACTTTTGCATCAAACCAATCCATACCGCTGCTGATATGTACTTCCGTAGCGGGTTTGGCGGTATTGAACCGGAAGTTTTTCAGGATCTCAAACCCGATAACCGGCACATTCATTTCCTTCATACTGTCTACAAACAGGAAGAACCAGTTGTTCTTTAAAACATCCGCGCCCTTCAATGCCAGTGTCGCGGATCCGTCCAGGTAAATAAAGTTGGAATGCAGGCTTTCCAGCTTTTTTACAAACTTCAGTTCGGCTTCCTTATTCCTGTGTATCTCCAGCACTTTTTCTTCCAGTGGTATGGTAATGATATCTTTGGTATTGAGTTTGGTTTCAAATCCCTTGTAATTAAAAATGGGAATGAAGACCAGGTATTCTCCTTTTTCCTGCAATTGCAGTTTTATTTCGGGGTCGCCGTCTTTCACCTCCTGCACCAGGCTGTTGCTGAACCGTACTTTATATTCCTTGGTAAGCGGTATCACGGATCTTTTCAGGTAGTCCGCCCAGTCTTTCTTTTCAATCCTGATGCTCCCACCGGCAGGTATGAACTTTTCCACCTCCTCTATATCTTCCTGGCGCGACCAGGTGTACAGCGTATCCGCATACTTGAACAACAACGAGGTCCGCAGCTCATTTTCCGCCAATGGTACATCCACGCCGTTTACCTGCACATGGCAGGACACCACAACAGCCCCTTCCTCTTCGTTTACCAGGAAAACAGGATTGGCACTCTCTCCACTCAACTGCACCTGCTTCAGACTGGAGGTTACAAAACGGCTTTTCGGGGGTAAAAAATAAACCAGCGGGTTCTCTTTGTTTTCACTGAACAGTTTTACAAGCTTCGGATACCAGTATTCAACAATAAGCGATTTTGTTTCCTCTGGCAATTCATCTTCGTTATGAATAATATTCTCCCATATACCTGAAAACGGAGAATTACGGCTCAGGTATTTATTTACTTCTCCTTCCTGCAGCTTCCGCAACTGTTGAATGAGCACCCGGTCTCCATCGGTAAACCTGTCGGAGTCCACATAACGCCCCAGGTCGAGCTTTTCAATTTTACCGCTGAAGCCTCCTTCTCCTTCATTCGTCTCACCCAACACAGCATCCACTGAAAAACAGGGATAGGTTTTAGACCCTCCGTTAAAAACGACCCCCACCCTGTTGCCGGAATAAATGATCTCTTTAACTGCTTCCGGTTCCTCACGCTGCTCTGTTTCCTTTTCGGCAACCACCGGTTCAGGTTTTGCCGGCGCTGTAACAGGTGTAACCCGCTTGATAGAAGAGTCCAGTACCCGAAGGAAGGGTTTCCCATCCTTATATGTAAATTCAAATTTGCCCTTCAGGTCATCGTCAAGAGAATACCCGTAGGCTTCCAGCAATTTGTTTTTTTGCTTATCCCAGTTGCGTATGGTATCAAAATAAAAAGGTCCGTACGCATTCAGCAACTGTATGAACAAAGTGACCTTATGGATACAAAGGGGATGTTCCTCCTCCGAACAGGAGCAGGAGGTATCGAAGTTCCTTTCTTCATTCTTCTGGATAACCAACGGAAAAGTCTCGCCGTCGATTTTAAGGGTGGCTTCCACTCTTTCATCCACGGCAGATAAAATATTAGCCTTTTGAAGACGCAGTATCTTGTCTGCTTCCTCATAGCTGTCGGGTGAACTCAGGAGCTTGATAGAACGCAGGTCTATATCCTTCATTTTTATCACCGTATGCTTCTGATTGTATTTTATATCTTTCTCGCCAATGATATTTTTATCCAGCAGGTCCTGGAGCTGCAGCAATGCCGCCGTTTCATGGCGGCAAATATCGCCGAGGTTATAGGGACAGGTACATCTTACGGATAGTCCCTTAGGGTCTTTATACTTCTGTACATATACTTTGTAGTAGGTAGCGTAGCTGTCATCTTTTACTCTGAATGTAACGGACCCCAACAAATCATCGTGCTCAATCAACTCTACATACCCGATAGAATGGATCTTTTTGCCGCGTCTTATTACTTCGTCAGTTCCGTTATTGTACACAAATTTGACAAGGTGGGGTAAAGCCATGCTTTCTTTGAATTCGTTATTCGCCAGTGGCGGATCAAAAAAGGTTAATTGGCGAAATTACAAAAAAAATAAATACGGTGTAATCCTATCCTGTCGCTAGTTTGTGCCCAGCAGCTCATCAATTTTAACAAGTTGATAATTTTTTCTTTTGAAGTAGTCGATCAGCTCCGGCAAACGATAATACATCTTATCTGTTCTTGCCCTGTCTGTTCCTATGTGAAGCAGCAGTATAAATCCATTCATTCCGGATGGCGAACTTTGTTCAAACCTTGTAACGGACTCCCATATTCTTTCAGCGCTCCTGTAGTTTTTCATGTCCGGCGTGGTATAGTCCGCGTGACTGATCGTTCCGGGAGTAAAATTCAGCAACTGCACATTCATCTGTTCACACCAGGCAGCGATACTGTCATTATACCATTCATAAGGCGGTATAAAAAACGATGATTCGTCCCGTGTTATTCCGTAAGCCGCCATAGCCCTGTAGTTATTTTCCAGGTCGGTGGTAAATTCTTCCCTGGTAACCAGTAAACTATCCCTGTTTTCCCAGGAGCAGTACAGCAGGTGCCTGTCGGAATGTGGGCCAAGATAATGTCCTCCGCTCCTGAGGGTTCTTATTATGTTTTTGAACGCTTCATTCCGGTAAAAATTCCCGGTAAGGAAAAAAGACGCGTTGACATTCGCCTGCTTCAAAACATTCGCGATATAAAATCCGCCATCGGCAAATTCATCGCCGGTGAACACCAATGCTATTTGCCTGTTAGTGCTGTCTCCCCTGGTGATAGCGCCCTGATCATACGAAAACTTTTCAGGGTAGAATTTAATCGGGTTGCCGGTCAGCGTTTTTTTTTAGCAGGAGCGGTTCCGCTTTCTTTTGCCGCCATCAAATAAATGAGCGAAGCGGTACCATCCATAGTAGGCTCGTTGGTACTATAGTCCCCGGAATCATCATGATATACCGCCAGGTCGCTCTGGAAAGCTTCATATTCATCCGGTTTGGTTAACGTAAGTCCCAGCAGGCTGTTGAATATGCTGCCATACACCGGTCCGTCAACAATACCGCCATCAACAGGGTAGTTGCCCACTTTCAGGAAGGAAGCATGCGGGTCAACAGGAGTGTCTCCCCATGCCGGAAGCCCGTACACCATACTGGTTCCCCAGGGATTACAGCCAAACAGCCAGTCAAAATTTGCCTGCTCCAGTTCTTCATAACTATTGTCTCCGGTGGCGGTGCGGTACCAGTAACACTGTATTGCAAACGAAGTAGTAAGATTATTGCTGCACCATATAAAAGGTACTCCCCGATAAAAAGCATTTTGTTTGGCTTTATACCACACTTTTTCGATTCCCTGCTTATAAAAACCGGTTATCGTATCCTTTTTAGCGCCTTCCAGCTTCTTCATCAGCTCGTAATGTCCCACATTAATAAACGGATACCATTGATAATGCGCCGCAGTGTCTGCTCCCAGCCATGGCGTGAGGGACTCTGTTTTTGCGAGTTGATACGCGTAGTCAATGGGGTTGCCTTCCGGGGTTTGCATCCTGCTGTCTGCCGGCAGCATCGCGGCTGCCAGCTCCATATCATCCATCCAGTTATCTTCCGCATAAATATAGGGAGCCGCCACAGAAGCCGTCTGCGCCACGCCCGGCCTGGTCAGTCCGAAAGCAAACGCAGATTTTGCTTTGTGCCGCAAGCGCTCTTTGTACGCGGTCTCGTTAGCAAACACTTCCGCGCCCAGGGCAAAAGCGCTGCTGAATTTTCCGGCAGTGGAAGAAACCCCTGTGGTATTGTTTTTAAATTTGCCCCTTATCTGTGGTTCTCCGTTCAAAAAATACACGGGTCGCTGGTATCCTCTGCCGTACTGGCTGTCCAGCGCAGGCATGCGAAACCCCATATGATCCCGGTCGTCTGCCAGTTGATTGAACATCCAGTCGTCCTGCGGGTGCATTTTCAGCAACCATTCCAAACCCCATTTAGCTTCATCCAGCACATCCGGCACCTGGTTGGCGCCTTCCAGTCCATTGGCAAGATGCTGATCGCCGAAAACACCCGGGAAGTCGCGGTAGGCGGCAAGCAGGTGAAATGTGGCGTTGGCGGAAGTAGTGACATACTGCAGGTAATCGGTGGCGTCGTGCCAGCCGCCGCTTACATCAATAAAGGTACTGTCCGGCATGGGACCATACAGCGTGAAGCCGTCCTGCGTATGGCAACTGTCTTTTGTGATGGGATTGAACTTACTTCTCTGCTGGCGCATGTATCGCAGGCAGAAATCAGCAGATCCTTTATATACATCCTGTCCTATTTCAAATTCGGGAGATCTTGTGTTGCCTGCCTGCAGGTAATACCTGCCCGGGCGGGTCACTTTGGAAAAATTGATCCTGGCTGTCTGCCGGAAAGGTCCGTAGGCCCCAAATGCCTTACCCGCTTTACCGGACGCGATCGTTTTACCGGATACCACTTCGATCAACTTCCAGGATCTTACAGTAGCGGAAGACTTACTGCACCATACGGCTACCTTTATTCCGTCGGGCGTATAACCGAGTTGATTGATACGGATCCAACTCTCGTTGCCACTACTGTTTGCAAAACCAAAAAGAAGTGCGGCAAAAAAAACAGCAACAAGTATTCTGAACATATGCAGCAGGGTTTTGTTGCTACAATATAAAAATTAATCGAATACAACTGTTTTATTATTTGAAACAAAAACCCTGTCTTCAAACACCAGTGTCAACGCTTTCGCCAATACAGCCGTTTCGATCTCTTTGCCGGCAACTACCATATCTCTCGGGGTGTAGGTATGATTCACCCTGATAATCTGCTGTTCGATGATGGGGCCTTCATCCAGCAGGTTGGTTACAAAATGAGCTGTAGCGCCGATAAGCTTCACGCCTCTTTCAAAAGCCTGCCGGTAAGGGCTGGCGCCCACAAAAGCCGGTAAAAATGAATGGTGGATATTGATTACCCGGTTGAAAAACCCGGAAACAAATTCATCGGACAGTATCCGCATAAATTTTGCCAGGATGATATAATCAAATGAATAGGATTGTAATACAGTTTTCAATTCATTTTCAAAAACCTCTTTATTTTTTTCTTCATGGCTGACATATATAAAAGGAACATTAAACCGGTCACAGATATCCCGCAGCACATTATGGTTGCCTATTACAGCCTGAACCTTCGCCCCCAGGGTGTTGAAATGGTTTCGTGTCAGGATATCTGTTAAGCAGTGATATTCCTTTGTGACCAGCACCACTACTTTTTTTTCCTGCGTCCTGCGACTGATATCGATGGAAGCATTTTCAGGTAATACGGCCGATAACTGGTCGAATAATTTGCCGGAGGCCGGCTCCTTATCTGCTGTAACCCGCAGAAAAAATTTGCCCGCCTCCCTATCTACAAACTCCCGCATAGACTCGATATTCATCCCGTTTTTTGCCAACACATCGGAAACACCGGCAACCAGACCAACGCGGTCGCTGCACTGAATTCTTATAATCATACTGTTTGTTATCTCCTTTATATATGGAATATAATCTGCAAAAGTAGATGATTCGTTAAACCCCTGCAACCAATCCGTTTATTTGTTTCAACCATCGGAGGCGTGATGCAGCAGGCAGCGAAAGGCTGCATTTTACTGAACAGGCTACCTGCATTTTGGAAATCGATTATTATACCGGGTATCGCATTTTTGCGTAAATTCATGCGCTTGTTTAGAAAGCTTGCCAGAAGCTCAGCAATTACCGGGCGCCACCACACTGTTTGGCGGAACGAGTTACGGCCAGGTCTTTCCATACTTTTAAAAAACAGAAATATGCCAAACAGAAGAAATTTTATTAAAAATACAGGGCGCCTGGCAGCAGGCGGACTGTTGCTATCGCCTGCAAAAAGCCTGTTCGCTATTCACAAAAGCGGCATCAAAGCCTCCGACCAGATCAATGTAGGATTGATCGGAGCCAAGGGTATGGGTTGGTCAAACCTGAGGGCCGCTCTGAAAGTGCCGGGGCTGAACGTGGTGGGGCTGTGCGATGTTGATAAGAATGTATTGGATAGCAGGATGAAAGACCTCGCAGGGCTGAATGTAGAGGCTTCCAAAGTGAAAACTTATGGTGATTACAGAAAACTACTGGAGAATAAAGACATAGACGCGGTAATTGTAGGCACACCGGACCACTGGCATTGCCTGCAGATGGTGAATGCCTGCCAGGCCGGCAAGCATGTATATGTGGAAAAGCCGATAGGCAACTCCATCGCCGAATGTAATGTGATGGTGGCCGCACAGAAAAAATATAACCGGGTCGTGCAGGTGGGACAATGGCAGCGGAGCCAGCAGCATTTCCGGGACGCGATCGCCTATGTACATTCGGGGCAACTGGGTAATATACGTACCGCGAAAGTATGGTGCTACCAGGGTTGGATGAAACCCGATATTGTGCAGCCGGACACAGCACCACCTCCGGGGGTAGACTATGCCTCCTGGTTGGGGCCGGCTCCCAAAAAAGCTTTTAACGCCAGTCGTTTTCATTTCAATTTCCGCTGGTTTTGGGACTATGCCGGCGGCCTGATGACAGACTGGGGCGTACACCTGCTGGACTATGCGCTGTTCGGCATGAAAGCCGATGTACCCAAAACGGTAATGGCACTGGGCGGTAAATTTGCCTATCCCGAACTGGCGCAGGAAACTCCGGACACGCTTACTACATTATATGAGTTCGATACTTTCAACCTGGTGTGGGACCATGCGATGGGCATTGATAACGGACAATATGGAAAAGATCACGGCATCGCCTTTGTGGGCAACAATGGCACACTGGTATTATACCGGGGCGGCTGGGAAGTGATAGAAGAAAAGAACTCTAAAAGCAAAGTCTCCGTTCCGTTTACAAAACCATCTGAAAGCGGGCTGGATGCCCATTGGGTAAACTTCTCTTCTGTGATCCGCAATGGCAAAATGGAAGACCTGACCGCTCCCATACAGGTAGGGGCAGATGTGGCCATTGTAGCGCAAATGGGCAATATCGCCTTCCGCAGCGGTAAAAGACTGGCCTGGAATAAAGCAGCCGGTAAGTTTACGGATGAAGCAGTGAACAAGGAATATTTTGCAAAACCATACCATAACGGATATAAACTTCCGACCGTCTGATTATAACCGGAATTTTTCACACACAAAATAATTCGCATGCCCAACGCCAGGATTGCAGGAATCGGTATGTATGTACCGGAACAGGTGGTAACAAATTTCGACCTGGAAAAATATATGGAGACCAGTGATGCGTGGATACAGGAACGTACCGGTATAAAAGAAAGGCGATATGCCAAAAGAACCGGAGAAACGACCACGACCATGGGTGTGGAAGCGGCCAAACTGGCTATCAAAAACGCCGGCATTACCGCTGATGAGATCGACTTTATCATCTTCGCTACCCTGAGCCCGGACTATTATTTCCCGGGTTGTGGTGTGCTGGTGCAACGGGCCATGAAGATGAAAGAGATTGGCGCCCTGGATGTTCGTAACCAGTGCAGCGGTTTTGTATATGCGTTAAGTGTCGGCGACCAGTATATCCGCTCCGGCATGTACAAAAACATCCTGGTGATCGGGAGCGATAAACATTCTTTCGGCCTGGACTTCAGCACCCGCGGCAGAAATGTGTCCGTGATATTCGGGGACGGCGCCGGCGCGGTAGTATTACAACCCACGGAAAAAGAAGGACAGGGAATACTAAGCACACACCTGCATTGCGACGGGAACAGCGCTGAGATCTTAGCGATGTACAACCCAGGCACTCATGCCAACTATTGGGTAGATGAAAAGCTCGCGGATTTTGACGACGCGGAAATCGGGCAGATGTTCATGAGCCATGCTATGGTAGACAAAGCGCAGAACTTCCCTTTCATGGATGGTCCCTCCGTTTTTAAAAAAGCGATCGTAAAAATTCCCGAAGCCGTTATGGAGGCGCTGGATGCCAACAAACTGGCAACTACCGATATTGATATGCTGATCCCCCACCAGGCCAATTTGCGTATCAGCCAGTTTGTGCAGCAGCAACTGGGATTGCCTGATAGCCATGTGTACAATAATATACAACGATATGGCAACACCACCGCCGCGTCTATCCCGATAGCGCTATACGAAGCCTGGGCGGAGGGAAAGATCAAAGAGAACGACATCGTATGCCTGGCTTCATTCGGCAGCGGCTTTACCTGGGGCAGCGCTCTTATCCGGTGGTGAGCCCTGCTCCGGATAAGACTTTGCGCGGTTCGGTGACAACACCGACCGCAGGCAAAAATCGCCGTATTCACCAAAAAGCATTGCTTTTAGTGAGTTAATTCACTAAAAATTACACCTTTTGGTGAAACTATTCACCAAAGAGCATTACTTTTGGTGAAATTACTGGAAATGATTGACAGGATTATCCAGAAAGACATTGAAAACAGGTTATTCAGGGGTAAAACCATTATCGTTACCGGGGCGAGGCAGGTGGGTAAATCAACGCTTATCAGAACGGTATTAAAGGAGAAAGATTTTCTTTTTCTTGACGGCGATGATCCGCTGGTAAACCTGCGCCTTACCAATCCCAACACCAAAGAAATTGAAAGCATTATCGGTAAAGCCGAAATTGTTTTTATTGACGAAGCGCAACGAATAGAAAACATTGGCATTACAGCAAAAATTATTCACGACCAGTTCAAAAAAGTTCAGCTTATACTAACCGGCTCATCGGCATTTGAACTGCGAAACCGCACAAACGAACCACTTACGGGCAGGAAATGGGAATACTTTCTTTACCCGGTTTCGTATGAAGAATATGAGAAATCCCAGGGTTATTTAGGCGCTATGAGCGACCTGAAACACCGGTTAGTGTTTGGCTTTTATCCTGACGTTATAAATAGCAAAGGAGAAGAAAGGGAAGTGCTTAACGGAATTACTCAAAGCTACCTGTTCAAAGACATCCTGTCTTTAGGAAGCGTTAAAAAACCTGAAGCTTTGGAGAAAATTCTCCGGGCATTGGCTTTCCAGGTGGGCAGCGAGATAAGTTACAATGAAATTGCCCAACTTACAGGTGTTGACAAAAATACCGTTTCACATTACATTCATTTACTGGAATTGTCTTTCATCGTTTATCCGCTTACATCATTCAGCCGCAACCTGAGAAACGAAATTAAAACCAACCGAAAAATTTATTTCTACGATAATGGTATCCGCAATGCATTGATTCAGAATTTTAACCCGGTTGAACTGAGAAACGATATTGGCGCATTATGGGAAAATTTCCTGGTGACTGAACGGTTAAAATACAATCACTACCATAAAAACCATTGCAACCGCTATTTCTGGCGCACCAAACAGCAACAGGAAATTGACTATGTGGAAGAAAAAGACGGTAAAATATATGCGTATGAATTTAAATGGAACCCGAAGGCAAAAGCCAATATACCGTCTAATTTTGTTGCGGCTTATGATGCGGAAGTGAAAGTGGTTACTTCAGAAAATTTCAGGGAATTTGTGGGTTTAGGGTAGTATTATCCAATGCCACATCCTTCTGATTTTATGCGGTTCGGTGACAACACCGACCGCAGGCACAAATGGAAATTATTTTTTACCAACATCCGGAAGACTTGTCTAGGTAGTGCAGAAAATCGAATATATTCCAGATAAAGAAAAGGAGTATCAGTATCGAGAAAATAAGCTTTTTTTTCCCAAAAGTGAATAATACAACCTGTAAAGAGATTAAAAGGAGAAATTTGTAGATTAAATAAAAAACCAAAAATTCACTACAATAAGGAGTTTTAAAAAAAATAAACCCCAAAAAGAATGTGTTTATAACTATACAGCATAAACAAACAACTCTTATAATACTTTTAAATCGTAGCATATTATTGAATTTCTCACTGGCGCAGGTCTCCCGACCTGTCCCTGACTATTACTTATCCTAAAAGCGCCAACAACCTACCCGCTTATTGCAATTTACATTTTTGCGCGGCTTGGAGCAATTTCGTGCGAGGCGAGGACGCCTCGCATAGCGGTAGCACCGGCAGCTTTCTTATCCGGTGGTAAAGCCATATCCGGAAGCAGGAGCTGAACAGGCAGATTGGCCCAAAATCAATGATCTGTAAACAATTCCGGCAAAACCGTTGCGTTATGACATTAATTATATGTTATGATGCAATGGTTTGCTTAGAATGCCTGTCATACATTCTTATTCACCAGTACCTGTTATTAACTCATGAAACGCTGCAAATATTTATTATTGCTGGGTATTCTTTACCTCATCTCCTGTAAAAACGAGGGGCCGCCACCGACACAAACATCCGGTTACAAACCTGTTTATGCTCCTAAAATACCCGATTCTGAGATCACATTCTCTTCCGGCAAAATAAAGGGAGAGCCTGGAAAAGCTGTTACCGGTGGAAACAGGCTGTTTCAACTGGAACCGAACAAGGGCATACACGTTATAGACCTGTCTAACCCGGGCAGCCTGCGTACCCTGGGGTTTATAAACATACCCGGTGCACATGACCTGGAGATAAGAGACCACCAGTTAATTACCAATGCCTATAATGACCTGCTGGTACTGGATGTGACGAACCTCCAGCAACTGAAGCTGATCGTCAGGGTAGACAATGCCATCAGGCTTCCTTCTTTGTCAATACCCCCTCATTCCGGATATTTTGAATGTGTTGATAAAACAAAAGGTACCGTGATCGGCTGGACCAAAACAACAATTTATTCACCCAAATGCAAGTATTGATATGAAAAAGTTTATAACGGCGATACTTGTTCCGTGCCTGTTTGGTTTTGGCTGTACCAAACGTCCTCCGGTCGGGCCAACGGAAGGCTTTCCGGGCTCACGGGCAAGGTTCGCCCTTGCGGCAGACCATCTTTACCTGATAAACGGGCAAAACCTGGATGTATTTGCACTATCGCCCTCCGGCAACCCCGTACTGAAAAAAACAACACCGATTGATTTTATCAGCCTGGACACGATATACGCCCTGGACAACCGCATCCTGCTGGGCAACAGCGCGAAAATTTTTATGCTTGATATAACCACGCCGGATAACCCTGAACTAACAGGCGAAGCAGACTTTTTAAGAAGTTGTAAAAAGCTTGGGGTAGTGGGCAACGCGGGGTATGTCACCACCCGGGTAGCAACGGATTGTTATGGTTTCAATGGATTGCAGGTGTATGATTTCAGCGCCGGGGTGAACCCTTTATCCGGACAGGTTTTTGAAATAACAGGTAAGTATTATAGAAATATCGCTCAATATGACCGGCATGTATATATCGCCGGACAGGGACTGGATATATATGATGTTAGCAACCCGCTATCGCCTGAATTGAAGCATACCATTCAAACCCACCAGTTTTCAGATCTGCATATCTATAATGATCACCTGCTGGGAATTGTGAACGGGGGCATACTGGTGTACGATTTACAAAACCCGGAAGACCCGCAACTGGTGTCAACGTTTTATAATTAAAAATGTTCAGTAACCCAAAAACTTCAAACCACATGAAGCCGGAATGGATAAGAGCCGGACTGTTAACGCCGGGCTTTATCATACTATTGGTAATCTTTTGTAACGGACAGCAAAAACAGTCCTCCCTGCTTCACAGTACGCCCGTAAGCTTTACGCCGCTTTCTATCCGCAATAGTGATCTGAGCTTATCAGGGGCTATAGAAAACAGGTTTCACAATTCATTTTCGGTACGGCTGGCGGCAGACTACATTTATTCAGGATATTACGGACTCCGGGGCAATGCAAACGGGTTCAGGGTCAGGCCCGAGATCAGGCATTATATCGCCGGGCATAAGCTTATAGAAAGCAGATCAAAAGTATGGCCTTATATTGGCATGGAGTATGGCGCCAGGTGGTTAAGCATAACCAGGGGTGAATGGGTTAACAACTACCTGGATGGCTGGTCGTATAAGGAGTACATAACATTTAAGGCGCGAAACAAGGAATGGCATATAGTGGGGAAAATAGGTATGCAAACCGCTTTTGGAAAAAACAAACGCTTTCTTTTCGATCTGTCTACCAGCTATGGATACTCCAGGGGCCGTGTAAAATTCAATCTTCCGGAAGACGCATTTTACAGGGAAGAGATTCTTGATAAATACACGGGGGAGTGGCAAAACGAAAGGAGGAGCGCGTTTTCAGATAATTTGCACAGCGGAAATTTTGCTACCATCGGCTTTGAAGCCTGCTTTGGCTACCGGCTGGGCCGGTAGACGGGAACGTTCACCAGTACAGGTGACAGGAGGTATTCAGTATTGTGCCTTATTTACCTTTTCCCGGAGCAGGCGCCACCTTTTCAGGACCCGGCAACACCTGCTGTATGTCCGGCGCGGCTTCCAGGTTGTTCATTTGCTCCAGTACCCAGGGATAGCGGGCATTCACGTATTTTGACAATGGCTTTACGGTGTACCTGGCCGGGTTCGGCAGGCTGGCGGCTATCATGGCGGCCTGTGTTTTCGTGAGTTTGGATGCCGGCTTGTTGAAGTAATGTTGCGAAGCCGCTTCTATTCCAAAAATTCCTTTTCCCGTTTCAGCCACATTCAGGTACACTTCCAGTATCCTTTTTTTCCCCCATACCAGTTCGATCATAAAAGTAAAATAGGTCTCCAGCCCTTTCCTGAACCAGGTACGCCCCTGCCATAAAAAAACGTTCTTCGCCACCTGCTGACTGATGGTAGAAGCGCCGGCTATTCGCTTTCTGTTCTGGTTTTTCTCCATCGCTTTCTGAATACTCTTCCAGTCAAACCCGTTATGGCCCGGGAAAAGCTGGTCTTCCGAGGCTATAACCGCCAGCCCTGCATAGGGCGATATTTTTTCCAGGTCAATATAATCCCTTTTCAATCCATCACCCCTCAGCAAACTGCCGAGCTGTGTAAGAGTGACCGGCGGATCCACCCATCTCAGCATAATGATATAGACAAACTGCCCGATGAACAGGATCCAGAAGATCCGCTTGATCAGTTTCCAGCATTTTGATAAAAATTTGCTCACCGGGTTATCTATTTTCCGGCTGCAAAATAAAGAATTAGGAACGTTCCGGCTTACTCTGTCAACTTAATATAGTCGATGGTATATTTTTCTCCTATGGGATAGGTGTATTTTCTCGTCTTTTTAATACCATAACCGACAAGGGTTATGCCTCCTGCCACCGCTACTGTCATCGGGTCTATCCTGCTCTTCTGGATCAACCCGTTAATGGTATGAAGAGAGCCCCAGCCAATACCCACAATCTGAAGCAAGAGGCCATTTCTTATAAACTCAAAACTCTTCCCCGGTTTGGGCATGGCGGCAATTTCTTTGTAGTGAAAACGCATATCATACCTGGCAAGGGTATCCGGAACGGCAGTCCCCCAATAGGTAGGACGCATCGCGACATCATGAAATGTCATGAAGATCGTATCATTATTCATCCTGCTGATCACGCCATTTATTCTTGAGCCGTTGATATGAATAAAATCCAGCGGCATTCCCTTGAAGTAGTTGGTAACTACACGGCCTTTTTTCCTGAACGTGATAAAATCGCTTTGCTGGGAAAATGAATGCAAACTGAGAACGCAACAAACAAGAAGAGCAATTATCCCTGGCATGTTATCTCAGTTTATGCAATAATATTACAAGCGGTATAGAATGAAGCAGGCATATCGGAAGAAAACAGTTAACGTATTATTAAAGTTGGGTCGTGGAAAGATCAATTCATGCGGAGATACTCGTTGATCGTGTTGATGTACTGGCATCCTTTGGCGGTCCTGGAGCGGAGATCAACGGCAAGGGTCTTAACCGCCTTTTGAATTTTCGCGTCTTTCTGATCCTGCAGATGCCCGCAGCAACTGGTTCCGCTCAGCTCTATCAGTTTCGATTTTACTTCGCCCAGGAAACCACGATGAATAAACAGCTTGTGCCATTCCACAAATTCGCCCACGGTTTCATCTATGATAGACAACGCTTTCGGGATCTCCGCCCGGCGCATTTCAAATGTTTTATTCAGAATAACGGAGATCTGGTCAACATCCAGCAACGAAACGCCGGCAATCCCGCTTACCTGCGGGTCAATGCTCTTGGGTACAGACAGGTCGAGTAGCAGCCGTTCACCGGGAGTTGTAAAAAATCCGGGCAGAATGGTATAAGTTTCCGCCGTGGTGCTGGCTATCAGGATATCACTTTCATCAGCCGCCCGCTGCAGGTCTTCGTAAGGAACCGTTTCCAGTCCGTGGGTATTGGCAAAATCCTCGGCTTTATGAGGGGTGCGGTTGGTAATGCGTACCCGGGCGCCCGGAAAATACTCGCAGATATTCCTGGCTACGTTACAACCGAATTTACCAGCCCCCACAAGCAGGATGTTTTTCTGCTGAACGTTTGTCACCTTTTCTTTGATCACTTCTATAGCGGCATATGCCACAGAAACGGTACCGGTGCTCAGCCGGGTTTCCGATTTTATTCTCTTGGAAGCCTGCAGAGCAAAGTTGATCAGTCTGTCGGCAAAAGACCCCAGCAGGTTATTTTCCCTGGCATATTTCGCCGCCTTTTTTAACTGCATCAAAATCTCGTAATCACCGATGATCTGTGAGTCCAGTCCTGAAGCCACTTTGAACAGGTGATTTACCGCTTCCATGCCGGTTTTGATATAACCATGGGCTTTAAAAGCTTCTTCGGAGTTGCCGGAAGCTTCACATAAAATGCCCGCCAGGGTTTCCAGAGAGCCGATTCCATATAACTCGGTGCGGTTGCAGGTGGAAAGCACAACAAGATCCGCTATTTTCCTGGACACCGCCAGTTGGGTGATCAGGTGCTGCTTATTGCTGCAAATGGCGAAATCACTCCTGGTAGCAGTATCTGCATTGTGATAGTTAATACCTATTACGGTAAAATTGTCGAGACCGCTGCAAACATCATATGTGGAGTGGGCATACACCATGGGAACTGCAAATGTAATAGAGAACCTCCAACTGCAAAACAGCAGTTTGTCATAATATCGTCATCTCTGTTTGATTTGTAAAAAATCAGTAAATCAACTGATTAATATCAGGATGAGCCGCGATAAAACCGGGTGAGCATTGCAGAAAAGCCGTTGGGTTAAACCAATATACCCGACTGCTTTTCAGCCAAATCTCAATCCCTGCCGGATGCCAGCAGGTTTTCCGCTATCAGTAGGTCTTCGGGCAGTGTAATTTTTATATTCCGCTTATCTCCTTCTATCAAAAACACTTCAAATCCCGCGGCCTCCGCTACTGTAGCTTCGTCGGTAAACGCTGCACGATAGGGTTGCTCAAACGCTTTCAGAATAATAGTACTCCTGAAAGTCTGCGGCGTCTGCACCGCCCGCAACAGGTCCCGGTTCAGAGGCTGTGATCCCTTTGCCGTCAGCACCCGGACGCTATCCGTGACCGGTATGGCCGGTATGGCGCTCCCTTTTTCAAGGGCCTGCGCATAGCAGGATTGTATCAGCGCCGTAGTCACCAGGCAACGAACCCCATCGTGCACAAATACGATGGATTCTTCCTTCACCTGCTCCAGCCCTTTTTTCACCGAATCAAACCTGGTATCACCGCCAGCTACCACCTGTATCCTCGACGCGTCAGATGACAAATCCGTAAGCAGGTCTCCATCTTCTGCAAAACCGGCGGGCAGAACGAGTATGATCTGCAGGTCGGCAAACGCTTTTAAAAACACTTCTATGGTATAGAAAATGACCGGTTTGTTATTCAACAGCAGGAACTGTTTGGGGGTAGCTGTTTTCATCCTGCTGCCGCTGCCCCCGGCCACTATTACCGCGTATTTTTTCATTTGAATATTTATTTCCTGTAGTCCAGCGCCGGTTTCCGGTCGCCCAAAAGCGCTTCGTAATGGAAGTTTTCACCGCGGCTTTTTTGCCATTCCGCTTTTGCCTTTGATACCAGGGTGGCATCATTAAAAAGGTCCATCGCTGTCGCGGCCATGGTCTTGGCTGCTACCATCATTCCTTTTTCCCCGATACCGGTTCCGCCGGCGGCTATAGCCTGCCAGCTATGGGCGGCTGTGCCATGCACCCAGGTGGCCGCATTCATTCCCACCGTAGGCACAGTCCAGCTTACATCGCCAACATCTGTTGAACCTCCCGGGGGTTTAGGCACAGGAGAGAATGGCTCTGTTTTTGCCGGCCGGTCAGCGCTGAAGACATGGTTTTCAAAGCTCTCAGACAGCTTTTCAGCAAACGCTTTTTCCTCCGCGGTAAAGTCATATCCTCCTACCAGCGAGAGGTTTTTATTCATTAGCTCCGCCAGCGAGATCACCGGCAATATATTGTAGGTGCCTCCTGTTATCTCCACTGCCACTTTTGTTTCTGTGCCCATGGCGGCGCCTTCGGCTGCTTTTATTATACGGCCCCAGATATTCTTTACAACAGCATTTTCCTTATGCCGGGCATAGTAATACACTTCCGCGAAATCCGGGACAACATTGGGAGCCGAACCTCCCCTGGTAATTACATAATGTATCCTGGAGTCGGAAGGAACATGCTCCCGCATCATATTCACCATATAGTTCAGCGATTCCACGCCATCCAGGGCCGAACGGCCCCTTTCCGGGGCGGCGGCGGCATGTGCGGAAACACCGGTAAACCGGATCTTCCCGGAAATATTGGCCAGCGCCTGTCCCGGGTTAGCAGAGTTCCTGTCGGACGGATGCCAGTGTATCGCTATATCCGTATCGGCAAAAATGCCCGCCCGTACCAGGTATACTTTTCCTGAGCCGCCTTCCTCTGCAGGACAGCCCACCACCCGGATCGTTCCCTGCCTGCCTGTTTCCTTCAACCAGTCTTTCAAGGCGATGCCCGCCGCCACAGAAGCGGTGCCGAACAAGTGATGGCCGCAGGCATGTCCCGCCTCTTTTCCTTCTATCGGATGCCGGACCGGCAAGGTATCCTGGTTGATCCCCGGCAGGGCGTCAAACTCTGCCAGTAAACTGATCACGGGCTTGCCTGAACCCCAGGAGGCAACAAAGGCCGTAGGGATCTCCGCTACGCCTGTGGTTACTTCAAACCCTTCTTTTTTGAGGGTTTCCTGTAGCAGGTTACTGCTTTTATATTCCTGGTAACCCACTTCCGCGAAATCCCAGATTTGCCTGGCTATGGCACCATAACCGCCCTTCCGGCTTTCGAGACCGGTCAGCAGTTTTTGCTTCTCTTTGCTGATAGCAGGTTGCTTCTGAGCTGAGGCGTTTACAGACCCCATAATAAGCAGGACTAAAGAAATGATTTGTATGTTCATCACCCATGGTTTAAGCAGATGAACAAAAGTATAGTATTGAGCGGTAAACTATAGCTGTCGGGGTATATTAACGGCAGAAAGGGATTAATGAAAAACCCAATTTATCGTTCGTGAACGTTTTGTTGCCGGGTATAAAAATAATGTCGCCCCTTCCGGGGCTTTGATAAAGGAAATTCCGGTTCTACCAAAATATCGCCCTTACAGGGCTTTACTTACAACTACACGGCAAAGCGGTAACATTCATTTACAATGGTTCAAAATATTTTTGCAAGTATGTTTTAGTCGGGGTACCAATGTTTTCAACGAGCTATAGTCATCTCAATGGAACGCCTACCTACCGGCAGGCAGGTAGTGTAGTGAGAAATCTCCCGCACGTTCATGAGATCTCCCCCTTCGCTGCCAATACATATAGGGTAAGCTGTGAATCAACGATCTGTAAAAAGGTGCAGCGCACCGTAAATATTTGTAGTAATATGGAATAGTTAGTATGATGAGCCGCAGCGTGGTGAAATATTAATTTGCTTCTGTAAACGCCCGTCTGAACTGCCGAACGGCAGGCAGGGGCAGGCTCCGCGAATATCGCTGTTGAGTGCTCCCAGGGCATCCGGCAACGGATTCATATTTCGCGCAAAGCCGCGATGAAGCGCTAAGGACGCATAAACAGTTCCCTTTTTAGAACCACCTCTTTCTTTAGTGATCTTTGTTAATCGTTACACAATAGTTTTCCACCACCCGGCGTTATGAATGTGGATTAATAACATATATGTCGTTAAGCCCCGTTTTTTGTCCAATACTTTTATCCGCACCCTCCGAAAACCGGCAACCCCTTTAGTTTGCAATCCGTGACCCTGTCATTTTAAACCCTTTAAAACCAGTGTCTATGAAACTCAGTTTTACTTTTCATGCTACCCGTGATATCGTAGCTTACCTGACTGCCCTGGCCTACTTTACCGCAATGACAACATTTGCCGTACTGTACGTTTAGAACAAATTCAAACAACCTTTGGTTTTAAAAACCAAAGGTTGTTTCATTATTTTGCCGGGCTTTCCGCCGCCTTCCTCTTCCTGTTCAAAAATCCAACAAATATCCCTGCCGTAATAAACATGATGATGCTGTACACCACAGCCGGAATGGCCATGGTGGAATTGTTCAGCATCAGCGGGCTGCTGGCGATGGCTATCGCCAGCGTACCGTTCTGAATACTGGTCTCAATACTGATGGTAATTCTTTGAGTGACCGGTAATTTCAACAACTGCGGAATGAAATAACCCAATGCCATTCCCGAAATATTCAGCAGAAGCGCTGCCGGACCGGCAATGGAGAAAGACCGGGCTATGGTAGCTCTTTCCTGGAAAATGGCTGCAACAATTACGAGCACCAGGAAAACGGCCGATAAAATTTTCACCGGCTTTTGCGCCGCCTGCGCAAACCCTGCAAACCTGGCTTTCACCAGCATGCCCAGCGCCGCCGGAACAAGGGTAATGGTAATGATCTTTATTATAGAACTCACCACATCCAGTTGCAGCCCGGCCGCAGTGCCCATATATTTTTGTATGGCAAAATTTACCATCAGGGGAATCGTAAAGATCTTTACTATACTGGAGATAGCCGTGAGTGATATACACAATGCCGTATCTCCGTTTGCCAGGTGCGTTATCAGGTTGGCCGTGGGACCGCCCGGACACATGGCAAGTATCACCAGTCCTATCGCCAGTTCAGGACTATGCGATAATAACATAGCGGCAATGCCAAAGCCTAACACCGGTAATAAGACCAACTGTGTAAAAGAGCCGGTAACCACCGCTTTGGGGTACTGAAAAATTCTTTTAAAATCATTGATTTTCAATGATAAGCCAAGTCCAAACATGATAATGGCCAGTGCCAGGGGAAGAAGCACGGTTGAAATAATTCCGACATTCATGACAAGCAAATATGGGTTTTAAAAAAAGGTTGAACTAAATCACTCCCGGTGTAGGTCATTCCTGTACCGGGGTTAGAAAAACTCAAAATTTTATATACTTTTGTTGCCTAAAATACTTAATTAAACTTAAAGAAATGAAAAAGAGTTTACTGATACTTGTATGCTTTGCCGGATTATTTGGGTCAACTTATGCCCAGGATGGCGGAGATTATAAAAGTGCCATTGGCGGGAGAGTAGGAGGCGGTTATTACGACCTGATTGCAGGTTCCTATAAGGTTTTTGTTACCGACCCGGGCGCTATTGAAGTTAACGTTGGGTTCAGACCCTACGGCATAACCGGTTATAACTGGTTTAATCTTTCAGCTTCTTTATCTTACCAGCATCATTTTCCCATCGGAAGTGTGGAGGGACTTAAGTGGTTTGTTGGTGGCGGTGTAACCGCTTACAACAGCTTTTCAAGCAACGATGCGTACAAGGGTTTTGGACTGGGGTTATTCCCGACCGGCGGAGTTGATTATAAATTCAACAATATCCCGTTGAACGTGAGCGCCGATATCAGGCCTACTTTCAGTATTGTAAATCCCTATAGTTACTACAACCGCTTTTATGCTGGCAATGGCGGTATTTCTGCAAGATATACCTTCTAAAATATCGTATTTATATAACTACAAAGGAGCTTCGGTTGAAGCTCCTTTGTAGTTGCTTAACGGAATACCTACAGCGTTGTACGCAACTTGCAGACAAACGACTATCAACAATTAAGACCTTATCGACTTAATTTCTGAAAACATATTAATTATGATAGAAAAACTTATCGGTCAATATACATATGGAGAACCATATCCAGACAATCTAAAAGGGAAATCTGTTCCTTTTGAAATTGAATGGTCTTTAGTTGACGGAGTTATTAAAGGAATATGCGTAGATGATGAAGGTAAAGAGGTTTTTGACAAGCCTGCAACAATTGCAGGCTTTATAGACAATGGGATTATTAGCTTTATAAAGAAGTATCCTAAGTATTGGGACATTGACGATAAAGGTATCATAAGAGTACTTGACGAATATGAGTGTACAGGGACCTGGACGTTATATAGGCAGACCTAAAACATGCGTACAACATTCGGCTTGGCTATATGGCGGGGCGACGAATCACGGAATACCGCCACATCCCCAAGCCGTGCCGTTCTATTTTTCCTGTTGAGCCGCTGCAGCTTTCTTGCGTTTATTACAGGTCTCTTTCGCCCGTAAGCAATCCCTGCCGCAACATGCTCCCGGGCTATCGCCGGTAAAAAATCTTTCGTAACAATTAAATCTTATTTTTTCAGTCCGATCTCCCGCAGCCTCTCATCCAGGTATTCGCCCGCGGTGATGTCCGCATATTGTTTCGGATGTTCCGCATCCACACAACTCTCCAGGCAGGCCAGCGACATTTCGCTTTTCGGATGCAGGAAAAAAGGAATAGAAAAGCGGGAAGTATTCCACAACTCCCTCGCGGGATTTACCACCCTGTGCGTGGTACTTTTTAAGCGGTTATTGGTAAGCCGTTGCAGCATATCGCCCACATTCACCACTATCTGGTCGGGCAACGAGGTTACCGGGAACCAGTTTCCCTGTTTGTTAAGTATCTCCAGCCCGTCTGCACTGGCCCCTACCAGCAGGGTTATTAAATTGATGTCTTCGTGCTGCTCCGCTCTTATTGCCGACCGGGGTTCTTCTTTTATGGGCGGATAATGGATCACTCTCAATATTGAGTTTCCCTGTTCGATATGCCGGTCAAAATAGTTCTTCTCCAGTTGCAGGTATAAGGCAATGGCTCTCAGCAGGTGGCTTCCGGATATTTCAAAAGCCCTGTAAGCCTCATCGAATATAGGGTTGAACCGCGGCAATTCTTTCACCACAACATTATCCGGATACTCTCCGCTGTGTGTTATTTGTCCGTATTGAAAAAATTCCTTTAAATCCGGGGCATCACTTCCTTTCGCATGTTCCTTACCGAAAGAAGTATACCCCCTCTGCCCGGCCAGTCCTTCAATTTCATAAGCAGATTTCTGCGACGCCGAAAGCGCGAAAAAAGTCTTCACTTCTTTGTAAAGGTTATCAATCAGGTCCGCCCTTATACCATGATTCCTGACAGCGACGAATCCGACTTCTTCATATGCTTTTCCCAACTCTTCAATAAAGGCTGTTTTTGACGACTGGCTGCCCTTTGTAAACTGTTCCAGGTCAACAACCGGTATACTTGTCATAAAAATATTTTGAATGTTTATTTTATGAAGCTATCCACATTGTCTGTGGTCACCAATTGAAATGGTATAAAAATGGCGGTATTTTCCACCGGCTCCTTTTTTGCCAGCTTGATCGCCATGTCCACAGCCCCTGCTCCCTGACCTTTGGCGTCCTGGAAAACCGTAGCGTTCAGCCGGCCGCTTTTCACGGCATGAAGCGCATCGGCAATGGCATCAATGCTTACCACCACCACCTTTTCTTTCATCTTTGCCTGCTCCAGCGCCTGTAAAGCTCCCATCCCCATTTCATCATTCTGGGCAAACACCGCGTTGATCTTATCCCCGTAAGACTGTATCCAGTTTTCCATAAGACTCATCGCTTTCGCCCGGTCCCAGTCGGCCGTTTGTTCAGCCAGCACTTTTATTTCCGGGTATTTTTCCAGAACGGCTTTTGCGCCCGCCGCTCTTTTTAACTGGGCAGCCTGACCCATATACCCGTCTATCATTACTATATTTCCCTTTCCGTTCAGCAGTTTGGCAATATGTTCCATGGCTATTTCGGCAGACTCTTCGTCCCTAGAGCCCACGAAACCGTCCGGTTCAGCCGAGGTTTCCGAGTTTACATTCACAACAGGTATTCCGGCGGCTTTTGCTTTTTCCACGGCAGGCGAACTGGCCTCCACTTCGCAGGGGTTTAAAATAATAGCATCTACCCGCTGCGCTATAAAGCTTTCAATTTGCTGTACCTGCCTGTCCGCCGTCCGTTGCGCATCATTTACGATCAGTTTGATCTTTTGGTTTTTTGCTTCCTCTTCCATGGCATCTTTTACATTCACCACAAACTCAGACTGCAGGCTTAGCATAGACGCTCCTATCACCAGTCCCCCCTCTTCCTTGTTCCCCGTTCCCTGGTTACAGGACCCAAAAAGCCCTGTTATAATAAGCGGAATAAAAATGTTGATCAGTAACTTCTTTTGCATAGTTGAGAGATTTTTCGCCGGCAGGTTTTCTGCAAACCGCGGCATAAAAAGTACAAGCTGTTTTTATATGGCTTCAAAAATATTAAAAAAGCGCATTGTGTTGACGCCCTCATCGCGATCAGCATAGAAACGGAAACCCATATTATACCAGTGTATCCTCTATTCTTTTCAGTCCGTTGCTCACGGAAAGCCCTTTCCAGAGCATTTCATATACGGTCCGGGCGATGGGCATATCGGCATTTACTTCTTTGTTGAGGGAGTAAATGCTCCGGCTGGCATTGTATCCCTCCGCCACCATCTTCATTTCCACCTGGGCAGACTGTACGGAATATCCTTTCCCTACCATGGCGCCGAAAGTACGGTTGCGGCTGAACAGGGAATAACAGGTAACCAACAGATCTCCCAGGTAAACCGACGCGGCATAATTGGGAGATTTTTTCTGATGCTCTTTTTTTGCCGAATGTATTCCCACCTTCATATTCCTGATTCCCACTTTCCGCAGGAATCCCGCCATTTCATCCGCACAGTTGGAGATCAAAACACTCTGGAAATTATCGCCATACCCTTTTCCCAACGCGATTCCGGAGGCAACGGCATAAATATTCTTAAGAATAGCCGCATACTGTACTCCGTAAACATCTGTATTGACAATCGTATTGATATACCCTGTTCTGAATTTGTCGGCTATTTTTTGTGCTTCCGCCCGATGGGTACCCGAAAATGTGAGATAGGAGAGCCTTTCGCCCGCTACTTCCTCTGCGTGGCAGGGCCCCATTATTGTGAAATAGTTGTCAAGTGGAAAGTCAAATTTCTGTTTCAGGAAATCATTAAGCAGCATATTTTGCTGTGGCAGGATGCCTTTTACCGCCGATATGATCTTTTTTCCGGCCAGGTGTTTTGGCCGCAGGCCCTCCAGCGCTTTTGTTACATAGGCAGAAGGCGTCGCAATAATATTATATTGGGTCTCATCAATGAATTTGCTGTTAACCGTGTGCAGGGAAAGCAGTCCCGTATCAAAAGAAACCGAGGTCAGGTACCGGGGATTATGTCCTCTTTTTTTAATATGCCTGGCCGTATCTTCATCCCTCACCAGCCAGTTAATATGTAACCCGCCATCCGTGAGTATTTTAGCCAGGGCGGTAGCCCAGGTGCCGCTTCCTGTTATTCCAAACTGCATAATATAAACTGTGTTATTGCGGCACAAAGGTATCATTTATACAGCCGGATATGCAAGGTGTTTCTTCCGCCGGCTATAAACGAACAAGAAAACCAACGAATACCTGAAAAAGCCCGGAGAACTTGTCTGGATTGATGCGCCGGCGAGGGTGAAGGTGCCGGAGTCTGTCTGTTATCATCCGGACTCAGCTTGCTGCAATAAAAATTTCATGGCTTCTTAAAGTTATATAGCGGAGAAAATATCAAAACCACTATTGAACAAACGGACGGTTCTTTTTCCTGTTTGATTTAAGAAAGTTGGCCGCCTTAATGAATTATTAAATATGGATTATCAAATTCCCAGAAAAGCATGCTGTTTCAACAAAAAAATATATTATTACTTTTATATATGGAACCCTTATTCGAGGTGGGAGACTTTACTAAAGGTGATGAATTAGGTATTGCTTCCCACCAGTTCTTCAACTTCTTTCAAATAAGGCATCGATGCTGTATCAAAAATAATAGGTATTGGAGCTTGAGCAGAGAATTTCAGGTTAGGCTGAATCTTACAGCTATCAAGTGCCACCAGCAGAAGTAGTGCAAGAAAATAAGTAGTTCTTTTTCCAATCATAAAAAGTAAAAGTTATTTATTGGTTAAAGGTCACATCAAAGGGTAACTTTTTTTAGATAACAAGGAAAGTTTTTCCAATTACCATTGCATAGCAGGAAATAATTTCCAGGATTTTACCACTTCCACTTTCATCGGTCCATCTTCACTAAAGACTTCCAGATTTACCGCATCTTTCAGTGTGGGATACACAACCTGGGTAATACATTGCCTTCCGTTGGCAAAAACTTCCAGCATGGATTTATCAAGAAATACACGCAGGTGTAACTTCTCCCCTTTCTTTAATTCAAAAGGAGCTTCCTGTGTAGTCACATACGATTTAGGGTCTTTCACCATAGTAAATATCTTATAATTGATAGTATCCAGGCTGGATTTGCGCATATCGATACTTAACGTTTTCTTATCAATATCAAAGATGACGGGTGTTTGTTCACGACCATCGGCAGAGCTAAATACTTTTAACCCAAATCGCTTTGCTTGTCCCGGATCGATAACCAAGTTCAATTCGAGACTGTTGCCAGCAATCCCTTCTATCGTTGCAGACTTCCCGGCTGCAACGGTAAATGGCTTGCCAACCTGCGGTTGATAACGAAGTAATTCAATCTCTTCAGCGGGTTCTATATTCAATGACTTCTTGTCTTTTGCCAGTGTGAGCACGCGTGGCATTGACATAGTGCCACTGGAAACACCAGATTTGCTATCGAGCACCCAGGCCCAGAGTATACGACGGCCCTTGTCATCCACTAATGTTTCCGGAGCGAAAAAAGTACCACCCGGCCAGTTCATGCGATGATGGTATTCCGGTTTAAACTGTTTTCCATTCCACTCACCGATATAATACCTGGCACCTCGTGTGTGGCTGATACAAAGTAATACCCATTTATCATCCAGTTTAAAAAAATCAGGACAGGATATATCTTCAAAATCGTCCACACCAGGCAAATCATGCGTCATAAAATTACCGACCTTTTGCATCGGTTCTTTATAACTGCTGCCTGTATAAAGTATTGCAGGGTTGGGTTTGCCTTCCGAAACAGGTACGCCACCTGAAATCATATAATACTGATTGTTCTCGTACCACATATGCGGATCCCAGCCAGGTTTAGCAATAGGATTGGCTTTGGGCTTTTGCCAGCTATCTAAATCTTTATCACTGCTGTATGCAACACAATTGCCATCAGTACCTACACCATGATAGGCCATAACAACATTACCATCTTTGGCAAGAAAAGCATTACCGCTGAAGATGCCAACATCAGGATCACCGGCATGGGGTCGCAGATCATTGGAATGCCAGCGCCAATGAAACAGATCAACACTGGAAAGATGCTGCCAGTGATGACGGCCTTCGTCCTGGTAAAGATGCCAGAGATGATAAACGCCATCTTTAAAAATCGCACCGTTGGGATCGAAAGGGTACCCGGTCCCTTCAGCAATGGTTAAATGCCAGGAAGGCCGTATATGATCATTGAGTTGGGCGCGACGTACACGTCTTGTAGCATCGATATCACCTTCCTTGATCTTAATTGTATCATATTCCTGTGCTCCCGCAGGAATTGCGGTTATGAGCAGTAGAAAATTTAAAAATAAAATCGTTCTTGTAGTTGATAGCATTGAGCAAAATTTTATTGGTTAAACAAAGGTATGCTTACACCTTACCCTGATAATAAGCCAGTGGACGCTTGTTTTTCTTTTGTTGTGTGACTATTGGAAAGTCCATTCCCTAATTCTTCCAATGCCTTGCCTTTTGTTTCCGGAAAATATTTCCATTTTTGGGGTGCATATCTATCGCTTGCCAATAATTATAATCCAGCCAAAAACGGGCGTATTTATCAATGGCAAGACACCTGCTTCCCTTTGTTTTAGTAAATTTATGTACAACAGCCTTAGAACTGAGTGCTAACGGGAACAACTCCCATTCGTCAATCAACCCGGAAAACATATTTGGGTTAAAAACATTTTCAATCGTTTGCTTAGTTTTGCGTCTTCCTATCGTAAGATTTCCAGTAGACAAAAGTAGTTTTGCGTCGCTGTTTACTTTCTTTAAAATTACCTTTCCGTTTTTATATATCGAAATTTCATACTTCTTTTGGGTCACAATGTCTATACCTCCATCCGCAGTACCATCAAATGAAAAATAGGAAATTGCCTGGAAAGGCAATCTTGAACAGGCTGTAAATAGCAAACAATTAAGTAAGATTAGTGTAAGCTTCGTTGAATTTATTTTTAACCTAGTTTGTTCAGTTAAAATGGCTTTCATCATTCCCTTTTATGTTAATTGAGGACAGAAGAGCCGCACAGAATAAAATACTCAGACCGACCACAGCAATAAAACCAAACCAATCAGGATCCGATATCCTGAAAGATATAGAAAAGCTACGGTAAAACATCGTGCATCAGTCTACTGATTACGGAAAAAGGAAGCAATCTAAATCGAGGGTTTTCATAAGCCGGGAAGACAGGATTATTTTATGATCTTTTGGGGGAAGGGCTGAAACAGCAGCCCCCGTTCTATCGTGCGAAGAGGACTTGTTTCGCCGCTCTTCCTGTACAAATATCAGGCTCATGTCGGGCTTTGCCCGGCGAAGCCTGCAGCGGAGAAACAATGCTACAAATGAAAAAGCCCGCCTACGCTAAAGCTATAGAAGGCTTATTACATATTGTAACGTCGGTCGGGTTTACCCGACGTAGCTCGCCAAAAAGAAAGCTCGCCTTCGCAGAAAACTGCTATGGCGAGCGAAGTCGGGAAGACAAGATTCGAACTTGCGACCCCTTGCACCCCATACAAGTGCGCTACCGGGCTGCGCCACTTCCCGAACTTATTTACCAGGGGGGTGCAAAAATAAGCAAATTTTCTATCTACTCAACAAACAAAAAAGGATTGGGTGCTCCAATCCTTTTTTGTTTATTAAAAACTTTTTCGGTCAATATCCCGCTTTCAGTCTGTTGTCTTTTATTTCCGCACTTCTTCTCAATGCGTCCATCATACCATAGCCCTGCATTTGTTTCATTTGCATCATGGTCGCTTTACGCTGGTCTTCTGTATTATTTTGCCCTCCGCTGCCGGCCGAAATCCTGGTCTGCACCACGTACACGCCTCCGTTCCCCGTTAATGGAGCAGAGGGTTTTGATTCATTTGCGGTATTAAAGGAGGCCCCTATTACTTTCGGTTCGTTTCCTAACAGCGGCTTAAAGCTGTCTGAAAAATGAAGGCTGTCAATTTGCTGGATCTCCTGGCCGGTTTTTTGGGCCGCTTCTTCCAGACTGGCATAAGTACCGAATTTCTGAACCAGTTGTTTTGCTTTTTCTTTTTCCCTCAATATCGGTTCTACCATTATCCTGGTGGTAAGATCAGATGCTGACAAAGTGCCTTCCGCCTTTTCACCGGTTACCAGGGCCACCACATATTGATCGCCTACCGAAATCGGTTCAGACACCGTACCGGGTTTGTTTTCGTATACCCATTTGATAAAAGAGCGGGAAACGCCCAATCCCGGGACCTGGTAATCCATCACACGGATATTTTCAGCTACCCGCTGGTCCAGGCTGTCTTTCTTAATATTATCCTCAAATGCTTTGGCTGTTCTGCTGGTGGATGCAAACAAGGTAGCCGCGCCGGATGCTGCTTCATCTGTCTCCCTGCTGGCTTCGATGGTTTTGCTCAGGTAGGCTATTTTATAGGCTTGTTCAAAATTTTTCTGATCCTGAATTTCAATATAGTGATATCCAAACTGTGTTTTCACCACTCCTTTATCTCCCCTTTTTCCTTCGAAACAGAAATCGTTGAATTCTTTTACCATTTGTCCGTTGGCAAAATATCCCAGATCACCAAACTGTTGTTTTGATCCCAGGTCATCGGAATACTGAATGACCATTGTTTCGAAAGAAGCGCTTCCGCCGGCAATGACTCTCTGTATACTGTCAATCCTGTTTTTGGCTGTTGAATCTGCCAGCAGGGGTTCGCCGGTTTGCGGATCATTCAATGCTATTAATATATGCCTGGCCTTAACAGAGTCGGGTAATACTTTTGAGTCTATCACCCGCGCCAGCGCTACGGAGTTTCCATCGAAATAAGGACCAAATACTTCCCCTTGCGAAAGCCCCAGTATAGAGTCCTTTTGAGGAACCTGTATCCTGCTCCTGTTTATATAACCATCAAAAAAAGGCGATTTTGTTCCGTTCCGCGTAACAAAAATCCCGGGATCTTTCGCTTCTGCAAACTGCTGTTTCAATCCTGCTATTTTATCCCACAATTCCGTACTATCCTTTTTATTGGGTGAAGCGTCAAATGTCACATAGGCTATACTCCTGCTTCTTTCCTGCTTGAACTGCTCCTTATGGTTCTGAATATATTCGTTGACGGCCGCGTCTGAAATCTTCACGGAAGAATCCGGTACGGTAATAAAAGATAATCCCACGAAATTCAGGGTCGCCAGACTTTCGTTTTCAGCATGTTGTTTTTCTACCAGCCATTTCGGGAGGTACACGCTGCCGGAATACAATTCCAGCAGTTTATTCTGTAATTGAGAAAAAATTATCGGATCGATCAATTGCTCGTTCACCTGGCGGATCTGCTGGGCATCCTTGCTTTTCTGTATCGTTCTGAACGCGTTCCTGGCGGCCTCTATATTATATACACCGGTATTAGGATCGGTAAACTGTTGTTTAAACTCCTGCGGCGCATTATCACTGAATAAAAGATTGGCGAATTCTTTTGAAGTAAAGGACAAACCGAGTTTGTTGGTTTCACTTTCAATAAGCTCTTTGCTTACCAGGGCATTCCAGATTTCTTCGTAAATCTGTTGCCTGGTAACTTCTTCTATCCTGTAGCCGGCAGCCTGGTACTGGGCTTCCCGGTTTCTTACTCTTTCGTCGTACTCTGCCCGGTCAATAGAAACGCCATTTACTTTACCGACAGTAGTTTCAGGGGAGTTGAAAAAATTACCTGTTCTGCCAACAAAAGCATCCTGCACCAAAAATCCGATAAGGCTAAGCCCGATAATGGTAAAAACAAAAACCGCTGCTTTGTCGCGGATCGTCTGAATAATAGACATATAATTTCTAATATATTTTTAATGGACGGCAAAAATAGGGTAATAAATGTTTATCAACAAATTGTGGAAAAGCGCTGAAAACCGGCTTCCATATTGCTTTGCTATTGTGGATTGTTTATTATTTATTTATACAATTTTTTTTCCCCGGATTTCGTTTTTAAGAATTCCACAGGATGCTGTGAACAGCCTTTGATAAATGTTAAAAACATTCCAATCCGATCTCTTTTCCTGTTGGCAAATAACTAAAAGAAATATTTTTTACTATCCCGGAAATTCCCCTTTCCGGAGTTTTTGAATTATTGCTTTTATTACGCCCTATTTACTCACAGCTTTTTGAAAAGTTTTCCGGAGTTTATTTCCCCCGTGTAATAATTATCAACGATTGTTAAATTCTCTCCTTTTTCCTTGATGACACTGATTCGGAAGGTGTGAATTTAATGTGTACTAACGTTAATAATTCAATAGTTTTAACTTTGCAAAAAGCATTGACAAATATTATATCCCCATATTCACAGGGGTAATAGTAGTAGGGCTTTTAAATAAATAATAATTAATAATAAATACTATGGCAGTAATTAACATTGATGAAGCGAAAAAAAATGTAGAGCAGGTAGGATTTCTTGATATTGATGTTGATGTGGAGTTGGACCTTTTTAAGGAGATCGAAAGATTGAAGAAAGAAAAGAATGCTGTAGTGCTGGCGCATTATTACCAGGATGCGGATATACAGGATGTGGCGGATTATATAGGAGACAGTTTAGGGCTGGCGCAACAGGCGGAGAAGACAACGGCAGATATCATTGTGTTCGCGGGAGTACATTTCATGGCCGAGACGGCAAAGATCCTGAACCCGGATAAAAAGGTATTGTTGCCAGACCTGAAAGCGGGTTGTTCCCTTTCTGATTCAGCGCCACCGCATTTATTTAAAAAATTTAAAGAACAATACCCCGATCATATTGTAATTTCTTATATCAATTGTTCTGCAGGTATTAAGGCATTAAGTGATATTATTTGCACTTCTTCCAATGCCCGGCAAATTGTGGAAAGCTTGCCAAAGGATCAGAAAATAATATTTGCGCCGGATAAAAACCTGGGAGCGTTCATTAACAAACAAAGCGGGAGAGAGATGGTATTGTGGGATGGCGCCTGTATGGTACATGAAATCTTCAGCCGGGAAAAAATAACCAGACTGAAGCTGAGACATCCGGATGCAAAAGTAATAGCACACCCGGAGTGTGAAGACCCTGTGCTGAAACTGGCAGACTATATAGGATCTACTACGCAGCTTCTTAAGTTTACCAAATCAGACCCTTCAAGAGCGTTTATAGTAGCTACCGAAACCGGTATACTGCATCAGATGCAGAAGGACTCTCCGGAAAAACAGTTTATTCCGGCGCCACCGGACAACAGTTGCGCCTGCAACGACTGTCCGCATATGAAGCTGAATACGCTTGAAAAATTGTATTTGTGCATGGAATACGAGTCTCCTGAACTGGTAATGGACGAGGAACTCAGGAAAGAGGCATTTAAGCCCATCAGGCGGATGCTGGATATAAGTGCTCAACTGGGGCTTTAAAGCTCCTTAAACCAGCCTTATCTTCCCATATAGACCATGAGTATCTGCACATCACTGGGGTTCACCCCGGATATCCTGGAAGCCTGTCCCAGGGTAACGGGTTTTATTTTGGTGAATTTTTGCCGGGCCTCTGCTGAAATAGCCGGAATTTTTTCGTAATTGAAGTTCTCTGGGATAGGAAGATTTTCCAGTTTGGACATTTTTTCTACCAGTTCCTTTTCCTTTTCTATATACACATTGTACTTGATCTGGATTTCCGCCTGTTCCAGGTCCTGCCTGGTTTTTGCTTTCAGGTCGGATAGTTTGGGTACGGAGGCAATAAAATCTTCCAGTTTTATGGAAGGTCGGAGAAGTAGCTGGGAAGCCTTTTGTTTTTGATTCAGTGCCGCCGAATCCAGGTGTTGGAGATAAGAATTTACCTCCTCAGGTTCTAATGATATATTATTAAGAAAATTATTAATATATTCAATAGCGTTTTCTTTTTCCTTCAGTGCCTGGTAACGTTCTTCCGAAGCCAGTCCTATTTTGTAGGATTTTTCTGTCAGGCGGAGATCGGCATTATCCTGACGGAGCAAGGTTCTGAATTCCGCCCTGCTGGTAAACATGCGGTAGGGTTCTTCTGTTCCCTTATTGATCAGGTCATCAATTAATACACCGATATAGGCGTCACTTCTTTTCAGGGTAAACGGTTCTTTGTCGCAGGATTTCAGATGAGCGTTTATTCCGGCGATCAGCCCCTGGCAGGCGGCTTCTTCATATCCCGTTGTACCATTTATCTGCCCGGCAAAGAACAGGTTTTGTATTAATTTGGTTTCGAGGGAATAGGTTAATTGGGTAGGGGGGAAATAGTCGTATTCTATAGCATACCCCGGTCTAAACATTTTACAATTTTCGAACCCCGGAATTTTTAATAAAGCTTCATATTGCACTTCTTCCGGCAGGGAAGTGGAAAAGCCATTGACATAAATTTCGACCGTATTCCATCCTTCAGGTTCCACAAAGAGCTGGTGTCTTTCCCTTTCCGCAAAGCGGTTTATCTTATCTTCTATACTGGGGCAATACCTGGGACCTACTCCTTCTATCCTTCCGGCATACATCGGGCTTCTGTCAAAGCCGGTTTTCAGGGTATCATGTACTGTTTGATTGGTGTAGGTGATCCAGCAGCTTCTTTGTTGCTCTGGTTTTATTTTTGATGTGTTGGTAAAGCTGAAACCTGTAATTTCTTCATCTCCTTTTTGTTCCTCCATTTTCGAATAGTCAAGACTTCTTCCATCTACCCGGGGAGGGGTTCCTGTTTTGAGCCGGTCGCTTTCAAATCCCAGGGTTACCAACTGTTCTGTAATACCGGTAGCGGCTTTTTCCGCTACCCGTCCGCCCCCGAATCTTTTTTCACCGATATGTATGATCCCGTTTAAAAAAGTGCCATTGGTCAGTACCACAGAAGCAGCTTCAATATGATGTCCCATACCGGTGATCACCCCAATACATTTTCCTTCCCTGATCAGGAGTCCGTTTACCATATCCTGGTAAAAGTCGAGGTTAGGAGTTTGTTCCAGGAGCTCTCTCCATTTGAGGGAGAACAGCATGCGATCGTTTTGTGCTCTGGGGCTCCACATGGCAGGACCTTTGGATTTATTGAGCATGCGGAATTGTATAGTGGAGAGGTCGGTGACAATACCGGAGTAACCGCCCATGGCATCTATTTCCCTAACAATTTGTCCTTTGGCTATGCCTCCCATGGCGGGGTTGCAACTCATCTGGGCGATGGTTTGCATGTTCATGGTAATGAGCAAGGTCTTACTTCCCATATTGGCTGCCGCTGCTGCTGCTTCGCAGCCTGCATGTCCGGCGCCCACAACTATCACATCATATTTTGGAAACATCCTGCAAAATTAAGGTGCTTCCGCCTAACAAATGATAAATATGGTTTCACGTGGAACATTTAGAGCGGATCACCACAATAAAAGTTCTGCACAGAGAAATAGTTGCTGGAGCTTTTGATAGGGTAGAAGGCTATACCAAGAGAATGCATTTTCTGATCCAGTATGTTTTTCCGGTGACCTAAGCCCGGTACACCATTGTCTATCAGCAGGAATAATACACTTTGTAAAGCCCTTTGTTTTCCCTCATAGATGTTTTCGGCTACACAGCTAAAGATACCACCTTCGTTCATCCGTTTCTGAAAGCTGGCTCCGGAGGAGGAATTGTGACTGATGCGGTATCCATTACTACCAAGGTCTGTGGCATGTTTGTGTGCAATGGTATTCAGTTTCTCTGCAGGAAGAATCAAAGGGACGGGCAGGACAGCATTCAAGTCTTTGACAAGTGATTTGGTATAACTGCTTTTTATTTCAGGGAACTGTTCCAGGAAGGGGAGTAGTATCTCTTTACAAAAGCGTTTGGGGTATAACCGGGTGAAATTGATCCAATAAACCGCTTCTTTTTCAGGATCGGAAAGGGAAGTAAAAGCTTTGTTCCCATGAAGGGCATTTGTTATAGAAGTATCTTTTATATGGGAATGTTCAAATTCCTTGTCTGTAAGGCGTATGCTGCCCTGGGAAAAGGAAGCTGTAGATAGGAAAAGAGACAGGACAATAAAAACAGAAGTGAAACGTTTCACGTGGAACATCAATTTTTGCTGAAATATAGTTTCAATAAACGATCTTCCTCTTTTGTCATTGCTAATTTTTCAGCTTTTAACTTATCCTTGTAGCCCAGCAAATGTAACACGCCATGGAACATTATCCTGTGTAATTCCTCTTTTTCACCGGTTCCCAGGCTTTTGGCATTTTCCTTTATACGATCCACGCTGATATAAACTTCCGAGGAAATTACATTGGGATACTCACTCAAATCAAAAGTGATGATATCGGTGTAAAAATCGTGTTGTAAGTAGGTCTTGTTTATTTCCAGCAACGCTTCGTCGGAGCAGAATATGTAATTGAGAAGCTGCAGTCGTTTCCCTTTTTTTTCCAGCAGTTCCCGGATGAATTTTTTGAGCTTTGTCCGGGCCGGTATTGTTATGGAACGGTCAGAAAAAAAGAACTTTATATCAGGCATTATAACCGGGTTTTCCGAATTTCGAAATTGAAAATGTAAAACTAGCAATAGATTTGCGGATATGAAAAAACTCTCCGAAATACCTCCCGGAACCACTGTACTTGTGAAGGAAGTGGCAGAAAGCGATTATTTGTTGAAACTGATGGAAATGGGCTTCATCCCCGGGGAGACCGTAAAGGTAGAAAAAATAGCTCCGCTCGGCGACCCCATATCTGTTCACATAGCAGGATATCAATTAAGTTTGCGGTTAAATGAAGCAGAGCATATCTGGGTGGAATGATCATCGGTAATTCTATGTGATGAATATTGGTTTGTACTTCGGTTCTTTTAATCCTATACATATCGGGCATCTCATCATTGCAAAATTCATATCCCAGCATACCAGCCTGGACCAGGTTTGGTTTGTGGTCAGCCCACAGAATCCCTTTAAGGAATCTTCCGCATTATTGAATGAGTATCAAAGACTGCACCTGGTGCGCCTGGCTATAGAAGGAGAGGATGACCTGAAAGCTTCAGATATAGAGTTTCACCTGCCCCGGCCTTCTTACACGGTGGATACCCTGGCATACCTGGGTGAAAAATATCCTGCTCACCGGTTCTCGGTGATAATGGGCAGCGACAGTTATCAAAACCTGCACAAGTGGAAGAATGCGGAAGTCATTCTAAAAAACTATCCGCTGATCGTATACAAACGTCCCGGGTTTGAAATAGCGGATGATGCTAAAGGTCTGGTCAATGTGTTGAATGCTCCTTTGTTGCAGATCTCCGCTACCGAAATCCGGAATATGGTGCGGGATGGGAAATCCATTCGTTACCTGGTACCGGATGTGGTACAGGCGGAAATAGAAAGAACGGGATATTATAAAAGTTAAGGGTTAATGCCATGCACAGAAATTCGTGCATTTGTGGCAGAGCAATTCTACCGCAATTAAAATATATCATATTTTTATAATATCTATTAAATAAGCATACCTATTCCGTGGTTCCAATTAATTCTTTACACAACGTACAGAAAGCCCTTCTTTTTCAGATGTGGTATTAAAAAAAGTTACCGCGGCAGAATTGAGTGTTAAAATATAGGAATATAAAAATTCCCCTTGTTTGGTGGATGACCAGAAACCTGCGGTAGTTCCTTTGCCTGCAAATATTCCCAGGTGGCTGCTGCGTCCACCTGCCGCCAAAGCCGCAAAACCACTGCTGTTATCTCCCGGATGGGTTGATCCCGCATTCCACGAAGTAGTTGCTTTTAGCTTCACGCCGGCAGTATTCTCCCCGCCCAAAAATTCAGTCAGTGCTTCCCATTCTGCTCTTGTAGGTATATGCCAGCCCTTGGGAGCCAGTTTACCGGTTTTTATCGCTTCCCAGTTATAAAGTTGCCCGTATATATTCCCGTTATTCTGTTCGTTGTCGTAATAGCAGCGGAGCCCGCCCGTACGCTCTATCCACGAGTCGGGGTTTGTTGCAGAGGCGGTAGCGTTGTATATGTCTACACCATCATTATAATGGGTCACATTCAGGTTCTCGGCCATCCACACCTGGTTGCCGATCTTAATAGTTTTGTATACATTGCCGTCTACGTCTGTAACAGTACCCGTTCCTCCGGGGCCATCATCCTCGTCGGGGGCATTATTTTTGTTACATGACAGGAATGCCAGGATAATTATTATCATCGTAATTGCCGGAAATTTTTGTAGAGTGCTCATTTGATTTAATTTTTAAAACTGATTGACGTTTTATTCAAAAGATTTCATTGGGACCATTGTGGAATATATCGTATCAGAACTACTGCTTTATAAACCTCCTGCTTATAGTATCGCCATCTGTCTTTATCAATCTTAAAATGTAGGATCCTTTGCCCAGCCTGCTTATGTCAACTATTGTTTTCCGGTTATCGGAAAGCAGCACCCTTTTTCCGGCTATATCAAATACTTCTACAAGGCCTATATCTCTGTTGGCAATGCCTGATAAAGTGATGATATTGCCCGCCGGGTTAGGAAATAAAGTCAGTAACGCTTCTGTTTTTCCACAAGTAGTATTTAATACCGATGAATAATTTTTCCGCCCGTCCAGATCTCTTTGTGCAAGTCTGTAATACCGGTAATTATTTTGCGTGCTATTCTCAACATACTGATAAGAACGGATTGTGCTGCTGTTCCCGGCAGCGGCAACGGTATCCAGATTATACCAGTTTGCAGCATCGGCACTTGCCTGAACAATAAAATCTTTGGTATTTATTTCTGTAGCTGTCTTCCAGTTAAGCCGGGGTGAACCTGCCTGGCAATCAATGTCCAGTTCTTCCCACCTCACAGGCAAAATCGTTTCACTTAATTTATACAACTCCTCTCCAAGTCCGTTGTCCAGAACGCCACGAAAATACAGGTTACCGTTAAGTGAGATAAGTACCCTGCCGCCTATAGAAACATTCGGAAAGGTACTTCCTGCTCCCGGATACAGGTCGGCAACCAATACAGTTCCTGTTTCTGTTCCATTTGTCCGCCAAATTTCATATCCATAACCGGCGGTATTGGCGACAAAATAAACCATGCCGGCGTGATCTGTAAAATTTGAAGAATTAGAACCAGGTGATCCGGGATTAATATCTTTTACAAACATAGTACCACCCGTAGTACCATCGCTTTTCCAAAGTTCAGCATTTGCAGAAGCTCCCGGAAAGCCAGAAAAATAAAGCGTATTGTTGATATTTGTGAGATGCTGCACACCCCCATTGATGCTGTTGATATCCATATCTTTCACCATCTCTGTTCCCGCTTCCGTGCCGTCACTTTTCCATAGTCCTGCACCGTCTTCGCCGTCAACTTTTGCCTCAAAATACACTTCATTGTTGAATGCGGTGAGATACGCAGGACCGATACCATAAGGAAATCGGGTCGCATTGGTCGATACCTGAACTGTGCCGGCTTCGGTTCCGTTGCTCTTCCATAAAGTGCTGCCTGGAGGAAGGCTTGACCAGGTGTCGATGAAATAAAGAGTTCCGTTTACGTTCACCAGATCCATCGGTGTACTGATGCCGGCGCCTGCCGGGGTGGCCACTAATACAGTACCTGTCTCCGTACCATCCGTTTTCCATAAGCCACGGGTCCCGGAAGAAATACTGGTTGTTGTAACGGCGAAGTAAAGTACGCCGTTCACATCGGCCAACGATCCCGGATAAGTATGACCGCTGCCGGGCATAATGTCTTTTACCATTTGTGTACCGTCCGCTGTTCCGTTGCTTCGCCATAGCTCACCGCCATTTGTTCCATTATTGGCCGAAAAGTACAGGAAACCATTGCTCACCGTAAGCCATTCCGGATCTGACCCATTGCTGCCCGGCCTAATATCTTTTACCATCACCGTTCCGGCTTCCGTTCCATCCGACTTCCACAATTCCCTGCCATGTACACCATCAACAGCGCTGAAATAGATTGCATTGTTATATAAAGTAAGGAATTTGGGTTCGCTGCCCACACCACCGGGGCGAATATCTTTTACAACTGTAGCAGTAACCTGCGATAAAGCCGTTAAGGCATATACCAGGCAGAAAAAGCTAAAAATTCCACTACGGATATTTTGTTGCATGATGTATCATTTATCCAACAAAATTTCGACTAAGATTAAAATGGCGCAACCCCAAAAATGGGGATGTTTGTACCTAGTTACAAAAGTGAAAATTAAGAAGGGAAAGATATTTTGCCTGTCTCAGATAAGCTTTTCGTTGATGGCTTTGCTAACGGCTTCCGTAGCCGAACGCACCTGCAGCTTTTCGTAAATATGTTTAATATGGGTGCGCACGGTTTCAAAAGAAATATTAAGCCCTGCGGCAATCATTTTATAACTATTGCCTTTACAAAGCCATTCGAGTATTTCTTTTTCGCGGCTGCTGAAATGATACTGCTCTTTCGGAGAAGTTTTCTGCATTGCCTGTATGATCATTTTGGCTACCGAAGGACTAAGCGTAGCGCCTTCTGCGATCATTTCTTTTATGGAAGGAACGAGTTTTTCTGAAATACTTTTTTTTAACAGATATCCCGAAGCGCCGGCGCATATCGCTTCCAGTATATGGGCATTGTCATCAAAAACCGTAAGCATAATGATGGGCACTTTCTTGTTGGTTTCCCTGATTTTTCTAACTCCTTCTATGCCCGAAGTACCGGGCATATCAATATCCATTAAAATTATATCGGGCATTGCATCTGCTGAGGGTTGTACAAACTGATCAAAGCTACCGGTTACTATAAACTCTCCCGACAGGTCAAGCAATTGTTCCAGGCTCTGCCTGAGGGCGGCGTTGTCATCATAAATATGGATTGTGATTGGCATACAAATCGTAAAGTTAGTATCAAAAAACTACCTGCACCTCCCCATTTAGGGTGATGGCAAATACCTTAGCCTGCAGGAAATTCAAATTGAACAGAAGTACCTTTACCTGCTGCGGAATTCAAAGTAAGGTTGCCTCCCAGGGCTGCCGCTCGTGTTTTCAAATTGTTTAACCCATTCCCTTTTTTTACGGTTTCCGGGTTAAACCCGCTTCCGTTATCGCTAATGGTTATCTGTATCACATTACTATTGGCAACTTTGCTGTTTACCTGCAGCAAGGTGCAACCGCTGTATTTTACCGCGTTATTGATAATCTCTTTACACAGCAATAGAACATGCCTGCGTTTATTGGCGTTGAGTAATACGCTGTCTAACCCCTTTTCCCTGCTTATTTCCATTTGTATATGCAAAGGTTCGCATACCTCTGCGGCAAATTCACACACACGCGTCATCACGCTTTCAAGGTTATCATTGCCCGGGTTTACCGACCACACTATATCACTCATGCTTTCCATTGTGCTGGTAGCATACTGCCTGATCTTTTCCAGTTGTTCGGAAACAACAGCCGGTTCCTCTTTTTTAGCAAGCGCTATGCGGCTGCTGATATCTATTACCGAAAGCGTTGATCCTACATCATCGTGCAGGTCACCTGCTATCTGGTTACGCAGCAATTGTTCATTCAGCTTTCTTTTAATACGCGCACGGTTAAACAACAACCAGCCCATTAGCACCGAGGTAACAAAAAGCACCCCAAAAAGATACTGCAACAACCGGTTTTTCCTGTTATCAGCTTCAGTCAGCAGGTTTTGTGTTTTTAATAAGGCAATTTCATTTTCTTTTTTCTCCGTTTCAAACTTCTCCTTCAATTCATTGGTAAGCTTTATCTGTCCGGAAAGATCAATAGAATCTCTCAACACCGCTGCATTGTTCCGGTATTGATACGCTTTCTGCCAGTTGCCGCTTTCACTATGCATATCGGCAAGCATTTGGGCAATGTCATATTGAAAGTTTAGCATTTTAAGCGTATCGCTGATGTGATACGCTTCGGTAAAATATTTTTCTGCGTCTGCAGGCTTTTTCAGTTTCCATAAAGTCTTTCCCATATTCATGGCTTCATACGCCATATCACCCTTGTTGGTGAGTTTTTTGAAAGTGGTATAGGCACTGGAATAATGCTCCAGCGCTTTGCTGAAAAGTTCCTTTTGATAATAGCTTTCTGCAAGATGCTCCTGTATCATTGCCGATTGATAGGGCGAATCCTGCCTGGAAGCGATAGCATTGCATTGATGTAAAATGTGCAGGCTGCTATCCGGTAATTTTAAATACCTGTACAAAATACTCAGGCTGATGCCGGTGCTGACATACCGGAAATGATCCTCCAGTTGTAAAAATCCTGCAAGGGCGCCATTCAGGTACGCAGCGGCCCGTGTATAATCTTTTGCTTCCCGGTATACAACGCCCAGTTGCCGTTGTACATTGGTATGATAAGGAATATTGCCGGTTGCTATGCACAGCGAATCTGCCTGTGTGAGATATTGCAGGGCGTTTGCGATTTTATTTTGTTTGGTATATACCTCTGCAATATTAATGCAGGCCCTGATAATACCATTGGTGTCGTTGGCCTTGCCAAAAAGCTGCCACGCGGTATACAGGCTGTTTACGGAAGAATCAAGGAACCCTGTGTGCAGGTATGCCCAGCCCATCGCATTGTGAATATTGGCCAAAGACAGGTTGCCCGTAGAAGATGTTGTTTTTGATAACAATACTTTGGTAAACAAAAGCATCGAATCAGCATACCGGGAAGCCGATGCAAAAGCGGAATCTGCCTGTGCAAACAACAGCGAGTCATTTTTGTTTTTAAAACGGGGTTGCGTATATCCTTTAGCAAAAGATACAGCTAACAGGAAAACAATTATGACCCGTATCAGCATAATTAAATATAAGGTCTTTCATTGGCTTTAACAAGGCCATATGTAGCGCCTGCAAAGAAATTCTACTGCTTTGAAATTAAGAGCATCGATATGATCGGCTATCCTGACTACCTGGAATATCGTTGTTGAAACTGCCTATTACAGTGAGGCTTTACTGACGACGTGATATAATCCGTTCTTTGGAGGGGTGACAGTTTATTTCTGTTTGCGAGATAATCCAAACCAATTAATCCCAATAAGGGATAGAAATTTTTCCTGCTTAAATTCATTTTCAGCCAGGTTCAACCACAAGGCTGATCAAACGCGGTTTGCTCATGCAATGCATTTTTAAAATGCACCAGGCTTCTTTTCCAGGAGGCCTTTTTTATATGATATTTCCGGTGTTGCGGTTGGAGAAATCCTATTTCTTCTTTGCCGGAGCTTTCTTTTTGGGAGCGGCTTTTTTGCCGGGGGCCCTTTTTGCCGCCACTTTTTTCTCTTTTTTGGCAAAAGCGCCCGGGATCTCCGCTTCTATAAATTTCCTGATCTCTTCCAATGGAACCTCTTTCAGGTCCTCGGCAGTGTATTTGGTATCGTCTGCCTTTTTCGGAAGTTTTACAATTTTCTTTCCGAATTTAATAATGGGACCCCATCGGGCATTTTCTACCGATATCTTCTCATCTTCCCAGCGTTGTATATACCGGTTGCTTTCTTTTTCCAGTTTCGCACTGATCAGCTCATTCATATCCTGCTGCGTCAGCTTTTCAAAATTGTAACGACGGGGAACATTAATGAACAACCCGTCCCATTTGATAAAAGGACCAAACCTGCCCGTGCCTTTTGTAACCGGCTTTCCTTCATATGTGCCTACAGGGGCTTCCGCGATCTTTTTGGCCTCTATAAAGCCAATAGCTTTATCCAGGTTTACAGAAGATAATTCCGTACCCCGTGGAATGGAGATAAAATCATCGCCCCATTTTACATAGGGACCAAAACGTCCCACCCCTGCGGAGACTTCCTTTCCTTCGTATTCGCCAAAACTTCCCTGTATTTTGAACAGGTCCATGGCCTCTTCAAATGTGATGGTCTCAATGCTCTGTCCGGCCTGTATTTTCGCAAACCTTGGCTTTTCTTCATCATCAGCGCTGCCGATCTGCACCATGGGTCCGTATCTTCCCATCCTGGCAACCACCGGCTTCCCGCTTTCCGGGTCTATACCCAGTTCCCGCTCCCCTTTGATTCTTTCTGCGGTTTCTATCGTATTGTCAACGTCTTTTTTGAACGGAACATAAAAGTCATTCAGCATTTTATTCCATTTCATTTTTCCCTCCGCTACTTCATCAAACTCTCCCTCTATACGGGCGGTAAACCCGTAATCCATGATATCATCAAAATGCTGCTTTAAAAAGTCAGTAACTACCAGCCCCAGGTCCGAAGGAAAAAGCTTGGACTTTTCCGCCCCGGTCGTTTCTTTCTCGGTCTTTTTACTGACATTGTCTTTTTTCAGCAAAAAAACCCGGTATTCTCTGATCAGTCCTTCTTTATCCCTTTTTTCAACATACCCTCTTTTAAGAATGGTGGAGATGGTGGGGGCATAAGTGGAGGGCCGGCCGATGCCCAGTTCCTCCAGTTTTTTCACCAGAGAAGCTTCCGTGTAACGCGGCTGTGGCCGGCTGAAACGTTCGGTAGCCTTCATTTCTACCAGGGGAAGATCCTGCCCGATGATTAAAGGCGGTAACATGCCTTCCTGGGTTTCTTCATCGTCTTCATCATCCCTTCCCTCGCGGTAAACCTTCAGAAAACCGTCAAACTTGAGTACTTCGCCCGAGGCCACCAACTCTTTATTGTTGGAGGAGATAAGGATATTGGCTGTTGTTTTTTCCAGTTCCGCATCCGACATCTGGCTGGCCATGGTTCTTTTCCAGATCAGCTCATACAGTTTTTTCCAGTCTGCTTCCGGTACCGTCAGGTTCTGCATATAGGTCGGCCGTATGGCTTCGTGCGCTTCCTGCGCACTTTCATTCCTGTTCTTGTATTTTCTGAACTGGTGATATTCTTCGCCATACATACCCTTCACCGTGCGGGTGATATCGCCAAGCGCCGTATCACTCAGGTTCACGCTGTCTGTACGCATATAGGTGATGTACCCGTTCTCGTAGAGCTTTTGGGCTATCAGCATGGTACGGCTTACGCCATACCCCAGCTTCCGGGAAGCTTCCTGCTGCAGGGTGGATGTGGTAAAAGGCGGCGCGGGAGAGCGTTTTCCGGGTTTTACCTGTATATCTCTGACACTGTAACCAGCGTCCACACAGCCTTGCAGAAACTTTTCCGCATCTTCCGGGGAGTTGTATTTGGCGCCCTCCGCCTTAAAATTGATGGACTTATCCGATAAGTCTTTAGCCGTGAACCAGGCATCTATTTTAAAACTGCTCACCGGTTCAAAAGCATTGATCTCCCTCTCTCTTTCAGCAATTAATCTCACCGCCACACTTTGTACCCTTCCGGCGCTGAGGTTATTCCGCATGCTCATTTTGCGCCACAATACGGGAGAAAGCTCAAAACCAACGATCCGGTCCAATATCCGGCGGGCCTGTTGCGCGTTTACCAGGTTCATATCCAGTAAGCGTGGATTCTTTACGGCTGTTTCGATTGCCGGCTTGGTAATTTCATGAAAAACAATACGTTTGGTTTTTGAGGGGTCCAGGCCCAGCACCTCGCATAAATGCCAGCTGATGGCTTCCCCTTCACGGTCCTCATCCGTTGCCAGCCATACTTCTTCGCTTTTTTTAGCCAGTCCCCGGAGTTCTTTCACCACTTTCTCCTTTTCGCCGGGAATGATATACCGGGGTTCAAAATTGTTCCCGATATCAATACCCATATCATTTTTCTCCAGGTCGCGGATATGACCATAACAACTTTTTACCTCAAAATCCTTTCCCAGGATCTTTTCAATCGTTTTGGCTTTTGCCGGAGACTCAACTATCAATAAATTTTTTGCCATGGTATTGGTTAAACTGAAAGAGCCGGAAATTATTGCTTTCTGATTTCCTTTATTGGTATAAAAATATTGAAAATCAAGGAATAAGGCCCTAAATTCTGACTCCTCGCGGTTTTTGAACCCCGAATTAAGAAACTGCAATATTAAAGTAAACAGGCAAAAGACAAAAAAATAGGCCTTAGAGAAACCCGAAAATCCTGCTTTTTACGGAATCATCCCTGTAGATCCGGTTATGCCCGAGTCCACGGGTGGATAAAAAAGTAACATGGTGATAATCATGGTCTTTTACTTTCTCCGCATCGGAAAAAGGGGTCACCGCGTCGTCTTCATCGTGTATCCAAAGAACAGGAGCCGGAATATTACCCAATGCCCTTATAACAGAAAAATAACCCGCGGCATTACCGGATCTTTCTTTCACGAGCCGGTCAAAATGATTTCTGACCGGCGTTTTTAGCTTCAGGATATTATAAAACCGGTTGATAATAGAGCTTGCTTCAGTGGAAGGGGCAATAAGCACAACCCTGGCAGTTTCTCCCCCTGACTGTGTTTCTAAAAAATGGGCAACCGCCGAGGCGCCCAGCGAATGGGAAATATAGGCATCGAAAGGACCGTACCGGGCATAAGTGTCTTTGATGTTCTGAACATAGCCAGGCAATGTAATACGGGTTCCTTCGCTACTGCCATGCGCCTGCGCGTCCAGCGCCAGTACTTCATATCCTTTTTGCAGAAGCGGATCCACATAGCCGCTGAATTTTGTAGCTCCGGATTCAAACCCGTGGAGGATGAGTACTTTTTTTGTATTGTTCGTCCCCCACCGGTACAAGCTTAGGTTCAGGTTATTAGAAACAACCAGGCATTTTTCCGCTTTCTCCATCTGTTCTCCTTCCGGAAGGGCTTTTTTGCGGGGAGTGGAAAACAGATCAAATGCTTTAACGGCGGTTTTTGAAGGCGAGTAAACAGTAAGAAGTGAAAATTTGAGCCGCGTGAATTCCAGGACCAGTCTTTCTGAAACACTCATAATAAATCATATTAGGGCGGTTCTGGCGCTGATGTCCACATCCAGTTCCGCAAAATCATTTTTCAGGTATTTATAATATCCGGTAATGGCGATCATGGCAGCGTTATCGGTGCAATATTCAAACCTGGGAATACAGGTATTCCAGCCTTCTTTTTGACCAAGCGCCAAAAACGCAGCCCGTAACCCGCTGTTAGCCGAAACGCCGCCGGCCAGGCAGATATCCCTGATCCCCGTTTCGCGGGCGGCTTTCTTTAGCTTATTCAGCAGGATCGTCACGATCCTGTGCTGGATGGAGGCACAGATATCCGCCAGGTTTTGTTCAATGAAAGCCTTTTTTTCTTCCTCTGATGCCAGGAATTCTTCTTTATAAACATAACTTTTCCCGGCGTTTTGCAGGAAATACAGGATGGCTGTTTTAACACCGCTGAAACTAAAGTTCAACCCGGGGATCTGGGGTTCCGGAAAATGAAACCTGCCCGGGTTTCCGGATTGGGCATATTTGTCAACCAAAGGTCCGCCGGGATAGGGAAGTCCCAGCATTTTGGCAGATTTGTCAAAAGCTTCTCCGGCGGCATCGTCAATGGTTTCGCCTATTACCTGCATCGTATAGGGAGATTCGCATAATACAATCTGGGTGTGTCCGCCGCTTACCGTCAGGCAAAGAAAAGGAAAAGCGGGGCGGGGATCTTCGATCAGGTTGGCGAGTACATGAGCCTGCATATGATGAACGGCGATCAATGGTTTTTCCAGGGCTAAAGCCAGTGATTTGGCGAATTGCGCCCCCACCAGCAAAGAGCCGATCAGTCCCGGGGCATAAGTAAACGCGATCGCATTGATATTGTTCAGATGGAAATCAGCCTGCTTCAGGGCCCTGTCTACCACCGGCACGATATTTTGCATATGCGCCCTGGAGGCCAGTTCCGGTACCACACCGCCATATTGCTCGTGAACTTTTTGGGTTGCCGTAATGTTGGATAGAATTTTTCCGTCGAGACAAATACTTGCAGAGGTTTCATCGCAGGAGGACTCAATAGCGAGAACGGACACATTGCCGGCAGAAGCTAACATCCGGCAAAATTACAAATATTGCGGCCTATTTGAAGTAGCTGATTTTTTCTATATATATAGGTAATGTGGAGCTACCCGTTTCCAGCCTGGAAGAATCAACAGAATAACAGAGGCTTATCTGACGACTGGGGGTAAGTATCACTTCGCCCGATATTCCATAAGGCACCAGTGTTTTGTTGTCATGGGTGATAATGACAAACCGGTTGTCAATGGAATCTGATAACACAATGGTTCCCTTTACTTCGTGGCTGCATTTTTCCGTTTGCTTTTGTTTGGAAAAAATGAACAGCAACGAGGAGGTGATAACAAGGAATATAATAAAAAAGAATTTTACCATTGGGTTTATTCCGGATATATATATTATAATATTAACGCAAGAATAAACAGGTTATTATACAAATGTTATAAACAAATGATTATCAATATACTGTATTTTGTTGCCTGACTTTGATCTATTTTGACCGGATGGCTACCACCGGGTTCATACGGGCCGCGATAGTAGCCGGAATGATGCCTGCCACAATACCGATCACCACACAGATACCGACCGTAAGGGCCATAATGTCGTAGGAGATATATACGTTGAACTGGAGCGGACCGCTTAAGATTTGAGCGAGCAGGAAAACGAGGATCAGCCCGATCAGCCCGCCGATGATGCAGATAAAAGCGGATTCCAGGAGAAATTCGGTAAGAATGGTACGGCTTTTGGCGCCTATCGCTTTTTTCAATCCAATGATGGTCGTTCTTTCTCTTACCGTTACAAACATGATATTGGCTATACCAAACCCGCCAACGATCAGGCTCAACAGCCCTATAAGAACGCCCCCCAGCTTTATTATGGCGAATGATTTGGAAAATGCTTCGCTGAAATCGCTCACGGCGTTCAATGCAAAATCATCCTCTGTTTCGGGAGATAGCCTGTGAATGGCCCTCAACGCCCCTCTCATTTCATCTTTGAATGCTTCTGTGGTCACATTAGGTTTTCCCTGCACCATTATGTTGGGTTGGGAATAGCGTTCTTCAAAAACCGTTCTGAAAAAACGATAAGGAACAATTAAACAATCATCAAAGTTCCATCCGCTTACCAACAGGCTTTTGCCCTGCTTTTTGATTACCCCTACAATATTGATACGTTTGTTTTTAAAAGAAACCGATTTGCCAATTGCCCGGTCGGCCGTACCGAACAGCTTTGCCGCGTTTTCGTAGCCGATAACGGCCACGGCGGATCCGTGATCCATATCGGACCCGTTCAGGTAGCGGCCATACTGGATATCAAAAGGTTGTATATTACTAAACTCTTCCGTAACACCGTATATGGAAACGTTTTGTATCATATCCTTACCAAATACTACGTTTTGGCCCCCTGTATTCAGGGTAAAGGCAATGTTCTGAATGGTATTGGTCTTTTCCCGCAGGAGCCGTATTTCTTCATATTTAGGTTCCGGGCGTTTCACATATTTCCACCAGGGATAATCTCCATCCCCGCCGGCTCCGTAATCCCATTTATCTATATAAATGGTATTTGTTCCCAGGCTGTTTATGCCATCCTGTATATTCTTTTCAAGACTGTTTACGGTAGTTAAAACGCCGATGATACAAAAAATGCCTATGGTAACCCCAAACAGCGAAAGAAATGTCCGCAGCTTATTGTTTTTCAACTCCTGCCAGGCCAGGCGGAAGGTAGCGCTTAATATCTGGAGTGTTTTAAGCATTTCCAAAATTAATGACATTCAACAGAACAAAAGCAAAAATTTGGATGAACGGATAACCGGTCGCCGAACGGGAGCAATAGGTTAATTTTGCAGTTATGCAGCAGGTCATTTATAAAGATATCGGGGTGGTTCCTTATGAAAAAGCCTGGGGTTACCAGGAAGAGCTTTTGCAAAAAAATGTGTCGGCAAAGCTGGATCACAAAAAGGCATCCGGACCCGGAACGGAGCCGGACACCTTTCATTACCTGGTTTTGTGTGAACACCCGCCTGTATATACACTTGGGAAAAGCGGTAACGAAGGCAATGTGTTGATTGATGAATATACGAGGGCGGAAAAGGGCATCGCCTATTTCAAGACCAACCGCGGCGGGGATATCACCTTCCACGGTCCGGGACAGATCGTGGGATATCCCATCCTGGACCTGGAAAAGTATTATACGGATATCGGGAAGTATCTCAGGAACCTGGAGGAAGTCATTATCCTTACGCTGGCACATTACGGTCTCCGGAGCGAACGGTCTCCGGGAGAAACCGGTGTATGGCTGGATGCCTCCGTGAAGGGAAAGGAAAGAAAGATCTGCGCGATGGGGGTGAGGTGCAGCCGTTGGGTGACCATGCATGGTTTTGCCCTGAATGTCAATACGAACCTCGACTATTTTAACTATATCATTCCCTGCGGAATTGCCAACAAACAGGTGACCTCCCTGGAGCGGGAACTGGGCCAATCGCTGGATATGGAGGACGTGAAAGCCACCCTGAAAAAAGCCTTTGAACGCATTTTTGACTGCCGGTTAAATGCTTAGCAAATGCTAAAATCCATACCGGTATTGGCTTTTTCGACTAAAAGCCTTGCCGGATATATTATTCGTAACTAAATTTACGTTTAGTATAATATCCTTTGTAAACTCTAAAAAAAATCCAATGAGAACTCAAGCGATTAAAGCCAATTCGATAGAAGTTTCTACCTGGAAATTGGTTGCTAAATTAGGATTGTTAGCCGCTCTTTGTATGGGCTTATGCTATCTTTTCGCCATGGGCGTTACCACTATTGCCCAGTCGTTTTAAGTTAGCGCAATATATTAGATTGGTTTCACAAAACAGATTGATAGCAGCTTCGGCTGCTATTTTTTAACCCGTAACAAAGCCATATAACCTTCGGAGAAAATCATAAAGCGTATCCATGCCGTTCACGTCTTCATGAATCAGCAGGAAATTTCTACCGGTTTGTTTCAGCCTTGCCTTGTTGGTATGGGTCTGTAAAAACAGCAACATTTTATTAAAAACCTCCGATTCGAAATAAGGGGAGTCGGGATTGTTGACAAAATAACACCGCAGCTTTTTTTCTTTTAATACCATTTTTTCAAAACCCAGTTCCACGCCCAGCCGCCTGCAGCGTACTGTTGTAAACAGGTCCTCCACTTCCGGGGGAATGGGCCCAAACCGGTCGGTCATCTCCGCGTGAAACCCGCTAAGCTCTTCTTCTCCATCGGCATTGTCCAGTCTGGTATAGAGCGAAAGCCTTTCGTTAATGCTCTCCACGTATGCGTCGGGGATCAGGATTTCCAGGTCCGTATCAATGGTACAATCCTGTACATAGTCCTCCTGCTGCCGGATCTCCTCTTTGAACACGTCCCTGAAAGAGGTTCTTTTCAGCTCCCGGATGGATTCATCGAGTATCTTCTGGTACATCTCAAACCCGATCTCGGCCATGAACCCGCTTTGCTCGCCACCCAGCAGGTTGCCCGCGCCCCGGATATCCAGGTCGCGCATGGCAATCTGGAATCCGCTGCCCAGTTCACTGTGCTGCTCCAGGGTTTGCAGCCGTTTGCGGGAGTCATCCGGTAGCGTACTCATAGGCGGCGCCAGTAAATAACAAAAGGCTTTTTTATTACTCCTGCCTACCCTGCCCCTCAACTGGTGCAGGTCGCTCAGGCCAAACTGGTGGGCATTGTTTACTATAATGGTATTTACGTTGGGGATGTCTACTCCGCTTTCCACGATGTTGGTACAGATCAATACATCGTATTTCCGGTCGATGAAATCCAGTATTCTTTCTTCCAGCACACGACCTTCCAATTGCCCGTGCGCCACACCTATGCTGAGGTCGGGGCAAAGCCCCTGGATCGTCAGGGCCATTTCGTTCAATCCCAAAACCCGGTTATGAATAAAAAACACCTGCCCACCCCTTTCCGTCTCGTAGTAGATCGCATCCCGGATGATGTCTTCATTAAAAACCTGTACTTCGGTTTGTATGGGTTGGCGGTTGGGTGGCGGGGTATTGATAATACTCAGGTCGCGGGCCCCCATCAGGCTGAACTGAAGGGTCCTGGGGATAGGGGTTGCCGTTAGTGTAAGACAGTCCACATTGGTTTTAAGGGTCTTGATCTTTTCCTTGTGACCCACGCCAAATTTTTGTTCTTCATCTATTACCAGCAGGCCGAGGTCTTTGAACTTTACCTCTTTGCCTACCAGTGAATGGGTTCCGATGATGATATCAATTTTTCCTTCTTTCAGCTTTTCAAGCGTTTCCTTTTTTTCCCTGGCAGACTTGAAGCGGTTAACGTAATCAACTGTTACCGGGAAGTCTTTTAACCGTTCGCTGAATGTTTTGTAATGCTGGAAAGCCAGAATGGTTGTGGGTACCAGTATCGCGGCCTGTTTGCTGTCGCAGCAGGTTTTGAAGGCCGCCCTGATGGCCACTTCTGTTTTACCAAAACCCACGTCGCCGCAAACCAGGCGGTCCATCGGGCTCGATGATTGCATGTCCTTTTTCACATCACCGGAGGCCTTGCTTTGGTCGGGGGTATCCTCGTATATAAAGGAGGCTTCCAACTCTGTCTGCAGATAGTTGTCGGGGCTGTGCTCAAAGCCCTGCTGGGCCTTGCGTTGCGCATAAAGGTTTATCAGGTCGAAAGCAATTTCCTTTACTTTGGTCTTGGTTTTTTCTTTCAGCTTCTGCCAGGCATCGCTTCCCAGTTTGTTTACTTTAGGCGTTGTTCCTTCCTTACCGGTGTACTTGGCAATTTTATGCAGCGAGTTAATATTTACATACAGGATATCGGTATCCTTATAGATGATCCGCACCGCTTCCTGCATTTTTCCATTAACCTCTATTTTTTGAAGCCCGCTGTATATGCCCACCCCGTGATCAATATGTGTTACATAATCTCCCGGTTGCAGCTCCCGCAACGCCCGTAATGTGAGCGCCTTATTTTTATTGTAAGCCTGTTTTACCTTGTATTTGTGATACCGCTGGAAGATCTGGTGATCGGTATAACAAACAGACCTGTGGGAATGATCGATAAAACCGGCATTGACAGAGATGGGTACCGGGGTGAACTGAATTTCCGCTTTCAGGTCTGCAAAAATGCTGTGCAGGCGTTCCAGCTGCCGGGGGTTTTCCGCAAACAGGTAAATATTGTATTTCCGGGACTCCCATTTTTTCAGGTCATTGATCAGCATTTCGAACTGCCTGTTAAAAGGAGGCTGTTCGGAAGTATCAAACTCCATTTCGATACCGCCAAACTGGGGCGTATAGCCAAACTCAATAATGTGCCTGTCCTGCAGCTTTTGTTCGATAACAGCCGCCTGTACAAAATCATCCGGACTGACCTCTTTTTTTTCCAGGTTGTTGTCCTCGTCTGTTGTTTTGGGAGGATTGGTTCCCTGCACCCTGAAAAATATTTCAAGGTCTTCTTCCTGTATATGGATCTTTTCTTTTACCACGTCCCAGTCCTGTATCCATATGGCGGTATTTTCCGGAAGAAAATCGAGCAATGATACTTTTTCTCCCGATTCAAACTGAGTCTCCACGTTGGGGATAATGGTTACCTGCAAAAGTTTTCTTTCGCTTAACTGGGTTTCCGGGTCAAAAATGCGGATGGAATCAATGTCGTTGCCAAACAGCTCAACGCGGTAAGGCTTTTCATTGCCGAATGAATAGATGTCCAGGATGCCACCCCTGAGGGCGAACTGTCCGGGCTCATATACAAAATCCGTTCTTTCGAAACCGTAGTCTACAAACTGCGACAGCAGATCGTTTACATTTATTTCATCGCCGGCTTTAATGGTAATAATATTACCCGATAGGGTTTTGGGCAGTACTACTTTTTCAAACAGCGCTTCGGGATACGTGATAACGGTGCCAACCCGGTTGCCGGTTGCCGTGGAAAAGCGGGTGAGCGTTTCCGTTCGAAGCATCACATGCGAAGCATGAAGGGCCCGGTAGTTCTTCCTGGTTTTAAAAGAAGCCGGAAAGTAGAAAACATTCAGCGCGCTTGTTATATTTTCCAGGGAGTTGTGAAAATAGGCAGCCTCTTCGGCATCGTTCATAATCACCAGGTGATTTATCTGAGAGGCAAGGTCGTGCCTGAAAACGCCGGTAAATACGAACTGGGAGCTGCTTCCGTGGAGGTTTTTGAGGTAAAGACGCTGCGGTTTTGACAATACAAGCCTGTCCGCTATCTGAAAAATGCGGGGGTCATTAGCATACTCTTCCAGCAACACATTCAGGTTCATCTTCGAAATACATCCCGGTATTTTAATATACCGCTATCGGGCTGCAAAGATACAGGTAAATTCCTCTTTCCGGAAGCCAAAATCAACAGGTATTATCACCCGGTTATTTTTTATCCCGGAACTTTCGTAAAGAGTTTTTGGTAAAAGAACTAACAGCAAGGCGTCCGCTGATGGCCGCCCTTTCCGCCAGTAGCCCATCCCAGTGCTCGGTTCCTTTCCAGAATATCTTTTTCATTTCGGATACCGCTTCGGGGTTCGCCTGGGCAAGGCTGTTTGCCAGGCGGTCAACAGATTCATCCATACCGGTAACATCGGGATGCAGTTCCGCATATAGTCCTTTCCGCCTGGCCCAATCTGCAGGACGCCAGAGGGCCGCGTCTATTGCCAGTTGGCTGAAGGCTGAAATACCGATTTTTCTTTCTATGGCCGGGCCTACCACAAAGGGGCCGATCCCGATGGTTAATTCACTCAGCTTTACATCACAACCTTCGCAGGCTATGGCATAATCGGCCGCGGCTATAATACCAAGCCCGCCGCCTACGGCCTTTCCCTGTACCCTCACGATGATCATTTTAGGACACTTTCGCATCGCGTTGATCAGGTTGGCAAATCCGCTGAAAAATTCCTTTCCTTCCTTTTCTGAAAGTATGTTCAAAAGCTCATCAAAAGAAGCCCCGGAACAAAATGCGCCGTCTCCCGAAGATTTAATAACAACAACTTTAACATCGGCCTCCATCGCGGCACTATGGATCTCCTGCGTCAGTGCCGCCAGGAGCGCTGCGGGAAGAGAGTTTGCTGAGGGATGAAAAAACTCAATGACAGCAATACCTTTGTGATACTCCGTCTTTATATATCCTCCTTGAAGTTCCTGCATCATATAAAATGGTGTTGGTTAAATAATAAAAAACCTTACCTACTTTAGATTCCTCTTCAGGAAGTCGAGGATCCGCGTATATAAGCTGATCCTTAGAATATTGGGAGTGCCATCGCTCAGGTTATGGGTTTTATCAGGATAAAAATGTTGTTCGAAATCTGTTTTCATATTGGCCGTAAGCTGCTTGCTCAGCTCCATACTGTTGTGCAGGTGCACGTTATCATCTGCGGTGCCATGCACCAGGAACAACCCTCCTTTATAATTGTTTGAAAAAGTGACCGGTGATGCATTTTTGTACCCCTCCGCGTTTTCACTGGGTAGGGATAAGAGCCGTTCCGCGTATATATTTTCATAGAAACGCCAGTTGGTGACCGGTGCAATAGCCACCGCGGCTTTAAACTGTCCAGCATATTTTGTTTGGGCAAGCGAAGCAAGGTATCCGCCATAGCTCCACCCCATCACGGCTATATTGGAAGAATCGATCCTGTAATTCCGGGCAAGATATTGTTTTGCGATCAGCAGATCGGCCATTTCTATATCTCCCGGTGACTTATAGGTGCTTTTACGGAAGTCCTGCCCTTTGCCCGGTGTACCACGGGGGTCTATGCAGGCTACGGCATAACCCTGGCTGGCAAACCAGCCCATTGTAAGGATAAATTTGTCATTCCATTTGTCCAGCGCTTCCTGCCGGCCTGATCCTCCATATACATATAGGAGCAGTGGCGGACGGGTCCTGATATTTTGTGTGGGACGTATGATCCATCCGTTCAGCGAGACCGTATCGTTGGCCCGCATGGTGAAAAGCTCTACTTTAGGAATCCTGTAATCTTTCAACCGTTCTTTCAACTCCTTATTTTCAATGAGCTTTTTGGTTTCGTTTCCGTCAATAGAAGTTACCTGGAATGTCGATGGCGTATTGATGGAAGAGTATTCGTCGAAAAAATATCGTTTGTCGTTGCTCAGCCAGACGTTGTGATAACCGCTCCCCTTGGTTATCCGGACCCTGTTTCTACCATCGAATCCAATTCTATATAACTGCTTTTGCCTGGAATTCACTTCATTGGCAGTGTAATAAACTATTTTATTGTCATCATCTATTCCCTCAATAGCAAATACTTCCCATTTGCCGGTGGTAACCGGATTGAAAGTTCCTGAGTCGAAACCCACTTTATACAGATGAGTATAACCGTCCTTTTCGCTGAACCAGAAAAAACTTTTACCGCTATCCGCGAACTGTATATTTTCAGGGTATATTCTCACATAGTTGTCCGGCGATTCTTCTGAAAAGAGGATCGTGGTTTTGCCGGTTTCAGCATCAGCTTTTAAAACATCCAGTTTTTTCTGGTTCCGGGTCAGTCGCTGTACCAGTAACGATTTGTTGTCCGGCGACCACCGGATACCGGTTATATACTGATCGGGATTAACGCCGGCATCCACTGCGATGAAAAGGTTGTTGGCAACATCATAGATGTACACCTTAACATCCGGCACCATTTCTCCCGCCAGGGGATAACGCTGGCTTTTTATGTCTGCATAAGGCCGTTCGTAAATAGAAATGGGATACTGCTTTACGGTATTTTCGTTGAAGCGCAGCATCGCGATGTACCTGCCGTCGGGGCTCCATTCATAGGCTTTGGAAATTCCGAACCCGTTTTCATACAATGCGTCAGCCATTCCATATAAAAACTGGTCCGTTACCCCGTCCACGGTCACAGGAGTTGTCTTGTTCCTTTCTATATCCATCAGGTACAGGTTGCCATCCAGCACGTAACTCAGGTATTTACTATCCGGGGAAAAGGAAGGGTGCATTTGTTTTCCGTTGGCAGAAACCACCAGCAGGTTTTTTTTGTCAATGTCCCAGATGTAGTTAAATGATTTCTGTGAGATGGAAAAGAAAGGTTCAATCTGTGTCTGGATGAGGATCTTATTGTCATCCGGGGAAAACCTGAAGTCCTGAAAATAGGTAAATGTTGTGGGAACGGAGTCCGTTTCCCGTTTTATCTGATTGGAGAAAAGAGTATCTACGATCCGGGTGGTATTAAAGTCCAGCGATAGAATGACCTGTGGTCCGGTGCCCGTATCTGTTTGTATCCAGGCAAAACGCGGAGACTGGTTCATCAACTGCACTACATATTTGCGCTCGTCAAAATGGCCGCTCCATATCTTCTCCAGGTCCAGCGTCAGTTTAGTTTGTGTGTATCCAGAAAAAAAATGGAGAATAGCCAAAGGAAACAATGCAATCAGTTTCTTCATTTTATAGCGGTAGTTAAAGTAATATCTAGATATTATTCCGGAAGTATTTTGCATGGGTATTGACTGCAAAGTAAAGGTATTCAATTAAATTGCATTCAATTACAATTCTTTCTATAAACCATGCAAAAATATCTCATTAAAAATATTAATATAGTTAATGAACTAAGAATATTTACTGCCGACGTGCTGATTGAAAATGGCCGTATCGCAAAAATTGCGTCCAATATTCAACCGGCTTTTAAAGTGAGCGAGATAGACGGGGAAGGCAGGTTTCTATTACCCGGGGCAATTGACGACCAGGTGCATTTCAGGGAACCGGGATTAACACACAAAGCCTCCATCTATACCGAATCCAGAGCAGCCGTAGCAGGTGGGGTAACTTCTTACATGGAAATGCCCAATACAGTTCCCAATACGCTTACCGTTGACCTGCTTGAGGAAAAATACAGGATAGCCGCGGCTACTTCGCTTGCCAATTATTCGTTTTTTATGGGGGTGTCCAACGACAATGCCACGGAGGTCCTTAAAATAAATGATAAGAAAAACGCTGTTTGCGGAGTAAAAATATTTATGGGTTCCAGCACCGGTAATATGCTGGTGGATAACTACCTCACCCTCGATAAAATTTTTGGCGAAAGCGAAGTGCTGATCGCCACCCATTGCGAAGACGAACGAATCATAAAGGCAAATTACGAATCGCTGAAGGCAACAGGCAAAACCCTGACTGCCGCCGACCACCCGGTGATCCGCGATGAAGAAGCCTGCTTTGAGTCTTCTTTTGCTGCGGTTCAGCTTGCGAAAAAACACAATAGCCGGCTTCATATCCTGCACATTTCCACCGCGAAAGAGCTGCAGTTGTTCTCCAACCTGTTGCCCCTGCCGGAAAAAAGGATCACCTGCGAAGTTTGCGTGCACCATCTCCACTTTACCGCAGATGACTATGAAAAACTTGGCTACCAGATCAAGTGTAACCCGGCCGTTAAAGCGGGGCACAACCGTGATGGCTTATGGGAGGCGCTGCTGGATGACCGGATAGACGTAATCGCCACTGACCATGCACCCCATACGCTGAAGGAAAAGGGTTTTGAAAGAGATGACACGGGTGTATTGAAACCACAGGAAGGGATTGCCTATGAACAGGCGCATGCGGGACTGCCCCTGGTGCAACATCCGTTGTTGCTGATGCTGTATTACCGGCAGCAGGGGAAGATCAGCCTGGAGAAAATCGTACAGAAGATGAGCCATTCGGTCGCCGATTGTTTTAATATCGCCGAAAGGGGTTATATACGGGAAGGCTACTGGGCGGACCTGGTGATTGTGGATATGGACCAAACGACCACGGTTACGCCCGGCAACATCCTTTACAAATGCGGCTGGAGTCCGCTGGAGGGAATGCGATTTCCCGCAGCGATCACCCATACATTTGTAAGCGGAAACCTGGTATTTGATCGTTATGGAAAACAAGTGTGGGAAGAATCTAATAAAGGGTTGCGCCTCCGTTTCGACAGATAGCATCTGTAGCCTGTTTTAATATATGCAGATAGATAAGACCACATATAACGATCTTTCGATCTTCGGCGGCGAAGAAGAATTTTCGGTATTCCATAAAATAGACTTTACACGCACGATCGGGGGCAGGGAACTGCTCCGGTGGCTGATGACGCAACCCGCGGAAGATATCGGGAGGATACGGGATACGCAAAAGATCCTGCAGATCATCCTTGCTGATGTGGACGGGTGGACCCTGAAGATCAGCAACGGTACGATGATGGTGATGGAAAGGTTTTACGATGCCACCATTGACACCATACCCTCTAACCCGAACCTGGTAAACGCATGGTTCTATAAATGGCTTCACAGCCCCGACTACGGATTGATCCGTTATTCCGTAAAACATTTCCAGGAGTTTATAAGAGGGATCTCTGCTCTGGCGTTGCTGATACGGGCTGCGGCGGAGGCCCCTCCGCGCCTGTTGTTATTTGCAGGGAGGATTGAATCGATATTGAAAGCGCCGCAACTGGTATCCCTGTTGAATAAAAAGGAAGACTTCTCTATCAGGGAGGTTTTGTTTTACAGCAATTATTTCCGGTATAATTTCAAAAGCAGGTTTACCGAACTGGCAGATATTTTTTACCAGGTAGACGCCTGGTATTCCATGGCAATGGCCGTTAAAAAATATAACCTGCATTTTCCGGAATTTATCGAATCAAAGGAGCCTTATATAAAGGCGGAAAAAATACATCATATCCTGCTGCCGCACCCGGTTTCCTACGATATCCATTTGTCACCCAGTTCCAATTTTATTTTCCTTACGGGCGCCAATATGGCCGGGAAAAGCACTTTTATCAAATCCCTGGGAGTGGCGGTTTACCTGGCGCACCTGGGCATGGGTGTGCCCGCAGAAAAAATGCAGTTGACAATGTTTGACGGGATACTGACCAATATCAATGTCGCGGACAATATCGTAAAAGGCGAAAGTTATTTTTTCAACGAGGTACAGCGTGTTAAAAAAACCATTTTAACGATCAATGACGGGCATAAATGGCTGGTGCTGATCGACGAATTGTTTAAAGGCACCAATGTGCAGGATGCCATGCGTTGTTCCCTGGCCGTGATCAACGGGTTGATAAAGATCCGCGGATCGCTTTTTGTGCTTTCCACCCACCTGTATGAAATTGGCGAAGAGATAAAAGACAACCCCAATATTTCTTTCAAATATTTTGAAACCAGTATCAGCAACGATAAGCTTGAATTCAGCTACCAGCTTAAGGATGGCATCAGCAACGACAGGCTCGGTTATTTTATCCTGAAAAGCGAAAAAGTGGTGGAACTGCTGGAGAGCCTGTAATAACCCTCGTCCCCTAAAGGAGAGTACCCGTTTTGGTACATGGTGTCTCCCTTCAGGCCCGACGGAGGATAGGGGCAAAAGCGAATACACCCATCGGCGGGTTCTGTAAAAAAAGGAAGGGCGCCAGGATATTTCCCTGCGCCCTTTTTAAGGGGTCTCCCTTTGCGTTAACAACCTTACACTAATATTGCTCCAACATATATTTGATCACGTCTGTGGTGGTGACGATCCCTTTTAGCTCCTCATCGTCTACTACCGGCAGTGAGTGGTATTCCGCTTTGCTGAAAATCTCAGCTACTTCTTTAATAGTGGTATCGCTGCTGACAGTCCGCGGCTTGTCACTCATTACCTGGGAGATGCTCAACATCTGCAGGATTGCCGCATCGGCATCTTCCTGGTTGTCAAACAGGGCGCCAAAGGTCAGCCTGTTGATATCATTACGGCTGATAATTCCCACGATCTTTTTACCGCTCCTTACCGGTAAATGTCTTATTCCTTTTGTGCGAAATATGGACGCGACACTTTCCAGGCTATCATCTTCTGATACACTTATTACGTCTTTTGTCATAATCGACGAAACAGGTTTCTTCTTCTTCATCCTTACTGCGTTTAATGGAAACGAAATTAACTATATTCCCCGGGCTTCGTTATGACGAAAGTCAAAATACAGGGAGATATTTATCACTCCCATCGGGTTCTTGAATATCTTATTAGTTTCTTTTTGCGTAAATCAAATTCCCTTCTTCGCAATCAATCACAGGAATACTCCGCCTAGCTTCGTGCTCCTTAATTACCAACAGCTTTATGAAGAAAATTTTATTGTTCCTGTTGCCGCTCCTGGCAGCTATTTCAACCTTTGCGCAGGAGGAAACCGGCAGTCTTGAAGGCTATATTACCACCTCAGACGGCAAGCCCGCGCCTTTTGTAACCATCGCCATCAAAGGATTAAAAAGAAATACCATTACCGATGCGGATGGTTTTTTTTCATTAAAACAGATGAAACCGGGAAGTTATATACTGCAAATCAGCTTTGTGGGCCATAGTGTTCAACAGCAGGAAGCAGCAGTTGTGCGGGGAGAAACAGCCAGGGTGGCGATTCAGTTGAAAACCTCAGATGTCGAGCTCAGGGAAGTGATAGTAAGCGGGAACCGTAAGTCTTATATTGCAGAAAAACCTTCCGCTTCTCTCCGGCTGAACGCTCCTTTAATTGAGATCCCGCAGAATATTACCGTAGCTACAAAGCAGACGCTGACCGATATGGGAATGTTGTCCAAAGGCGAGATATTCCGGTTGTCAAGCGGCATCACCCGGAGCTATGGAGGATACCTGGATATGACCGTGCAGATAAGAGGAACCAATGCTACTTACGGTACTTACCGGAATGGTATCGGAGGCCCCATCTGGTGGAATGCCCAGGAAGATGCGGCCATGATAGAACGGATGGAGTTTGTAAAAGGGCCCGCCGGCTTCATGTTGTCCAATTCAGAACCGGGCGGGTTGATCAATACCGTGACCAAACAACCCACACATCAACGTATAGCCGAAGTAGGGTTTGGAGTGGGTAGCTGGAACCTTATGCGTACCAATATAGACCTTGGCGGAGAATTTAAAAAAGACGGTAAACTTACCTTCCGCCTGAATACCGGGGTGCAGAAGAACAACGAATATTACCAGTTTGGGGGACTGAACCGCGTTTTTGTTGCCCCGGCTCTGAAATATGAGTTTAACGAAAATACCAGCCTTACGCTGGAACATAACTACGTGAAGGCAACTGCCCAGGAAAATACACATAGCTCCATATCCATCAATGGCGACATGTGGGCTTTGCCGATCGATTTTGCCATCAACGACCCGAATAATAAAAAATGGAACGCCTGGGATGCATATACAAGAGTAGCCCTCCGCCACAGGTTCAATGACGACTGGAACTTTACGGCCCAGGCAGGTTACATGACTACAGACTGGTCCGGAACAACTTTGTACCTTTCCGGGTTATCTCCCGACAAGGACACCCTGTACCGGGCGTTATCAAGCAACGACTGGTGGGGAGACCTCACCAATGTTCAGTTGTTCCTGGATGGTAGGTTTAATACAGGCAGGAATATGGAGCATAAGGTGCTTATAGGCATAGACTATGGCGATGGTGGAGAAGGCAGCACCTATGGCGGTACCTGGGATGAAGAATATAAATATTTATACGCTTTGTCCATTGCAAACCCTGAATACTACCTCCCAAAGGATACCCTTACGTACAAGGGTGAAAAATATTCCTGGATGGGGCGTAATAAATGGCAGGCCCTGTACGTGCAGGATCACCTGAAATTGTTCAACAAACTGATAATTACATTAGCGGGCAGGTACACCCGTTTGACGGTAGGGCAGGACTGGAACTCACCGCCGGACGACCCTGAATATGAAATAACCGAAAGCAAGTTTACACCACGTTTGGGATTGACCTGGTTGTTCTCCGATAATATTTCCGCCTATATGCTGCACGACGAAAGCTTTCTTTCGCAAAGAGGCGCCATATGGGGTGGCGGCCGTTTGCCCCCACTTGTTGGAAGGAATAATGAAGTAGGGGTAAAAGCCCTGTTCTTCAACAAGCAACTGGCTGCTACGGCATCCGCGTTTGATATTATTAAAAACGATGTAGGCAACAGCGACCCTTTGCACGACGGGTTTTACCTGAAGACAGGGCAGGTCCGCGCACGGGGTGTGGAAGTAGACCTGGCGGGAAAATTCAATGAGAATATTTATGTAAACGTGAATTATTCTTATGTTGACGCCAAAATCACGAAGGACAAAAACCCGGATGTTATCGGTATTCAAAATAACGGCACGGCAAAAAACCTTTTAAACGGATGGGTGAAATACCAGTTTAGCGAAGGGCTGCTGAAAGGCCTGGGATTTGGCGCCGGTATTCAATTTACAGATAAGCGGAGTGGCATATGGCCGGGGTGGAATGATACGGATGGAAACAAATACCTGCCGGCATATACCGTTTACGACGCCGCTTTGTCCTATAATATCGGAAGGTTTAGCGTGGGGCTGAATATGTATAACCTTGCCAACAAAAGATATGCTACCAGCGGATCGTGGGAGCCGGACCTGAAGGAATGGTTTTTTGATATCGAACAACCCCGCCATTTCAGACTGCAGACCACGGTAAAACTGTAGCAACCGTAAATATTGATTAATTTGCCTGAAACCAGGAAAATGCGGCTTTTTAGAAAAGGATTATCGGCTGGCCGGTTATTAAGCACTATAATGTTATTATTGGGCGGAAACTTTTTAACCGCGCAGGAGAAGTTTACAATTTCGGGCAGGGTAACGGACTCTGCTACTTCCCGCCCGGTGGCGTATGCCACCATCGTGGCTCTTGATGAAAAAAGCGAAACGCGGGCTTCCGGTTTTTCTAATGAAAACGGCCGGTTTGAACTGACAATATCCGAAGCCGGCAGTTACACGATTGAGGTAAGCTTTGTGGGCTATGGATTGCTTAGCCGCCGGGTAGCGCTTTTGCCGGGTCAAACGGAACTGGCGCTGGGAGATATGATACTGAAAACAAGCTCGGAGACCCTTAGCGAAGTAACGGTTGTTTCCAGGAAGCGGATAATAGAAGTAAGGCCCGGCATGATCGTTTACAACGCCGAAAATGACCTCTCCAATAAGGGCGGAACAGCGGTAGATGTGTTGCGAAAAGCGCCGGTGCTGAATGTGGATGCGCAGGGAAACGTAAGTATGCGGGGCAGCAGCAACCTGAAAATACTGGTTAACGGAAAGTATTCCGGGCAAATGGCAAGGAGCGCCGCTGACGCGTTGAATATGATGCCGGCAGAAATTATCAGATCCGTGGAAGTGATAACAACGCCTTCGGCAAAATATGACGCGGAAGGCGCCGCGGGGATCATTAATATTATTACTAAAAAGAACCGGAAAAGCTTTAATGGCGCCATGGAGCTGACCGGCAGTAACCTGCAGCAGATGCTGAATCCGCGCGTAGGGTTTACCGCCGGCAAATGGGATATTTCTTTTCATGGTCATATACACCGCTACAGGCGAAAGGAGTCAACGTTGCTGGACCGGGAGCACTTTCAAAATAACATCGTAACTGACCGGTTGCGGCAGGAATCAAAAAAAGACAATACCGCGCCACACGGATCTGCCGATATCGCGATCGTTTTTACGCCCGATACACTTACTGAAGTAAATATCGGGATCAATACCTGGATAGGCAAATGGCCGGAAAACGCCGGTATCACCACCACAACAGCAGATGAGCATGGTTCGGTAAAAGAAAGCTACCGGCAAAAAGTGGATTCCAGGGACCAGTATCTGGGAAGTGATATCAATATCGGCTATACCCGCAGGCTGCCGCGTCCCGGACAGGAAATCACGTTGCTGGCGCAGCATAGCCCGGGCCGCTCGGAAGGGCCTTATCATACTACGCTCACAAATACAGGTAATATTATTTTTTACGAGGAAAGAAACAGCAATAAGATCCGGAATAAAGAATGGACTTTCCAGGCTGATTATATACACCCGCTTTCCCGGACGGGGATGTACACTATTGAAACAGGCGCCAAGGCTATACTGAGGGCTGTAAACAATAGCTACAACGTGGAGATAAAACATCCGCCGGCAGACTTTGAAACAGATCTGCTGCGGTCCGACAATTTCAGGTATCAGCAGGATGTGTGGGCAGGGTATGTAATGGGCAAAGCGAATTTTAAGAATAACTGGTATGCCGAAGCGGGGGTACGGGGAGAACGCACAGAAATTGAAGGAAGATTTCTGCGGACCGGCGATGTTTTCCGTAACCGGTTTAACAACCTGGTCCCAACAGCAACTGTTTCAAAGAAAATAAACGATGAACACACTTTGACGGCCAGCTATACCCAGCGGCTGACCAGGCCTTATATCTGGGATCTGAACCCCAATGCCAATGCAAGCGATCCCAAGAATATATCAACAGGCAACCCGGAACTGCAGCCGGAAATTGCCCACCAGGCAGAGCTGGCTTATGGCCTCAATAAGGGCAGCGCTTTTTTTGTAAATACCTCCCTGTACTGGAAGCAGACAGATAACGCCATTTTAGATTTTACCGTTACGGATGCGCAGGGGGTGTCGGTAACCAGTAAACAAAACCTGGCAGCAAACAGGAGCACCGGCCTGAATGTATCGGCTTCCAGAACATTTTCCTCAGCGTTCAGTACCAACGGAAATGTCAATATCAATTACCTGGATTACCAGAGCGAAGCCCTGCAGATATTCAATGACGGCTGGGCGGCGGATATGGACCTGAACCTGACATTCAATTTTAAGAAAAACTATTCTGCCCAGGCCTTCGGATCCTATAATACGCGTTCGGTAGTTTTACAGGGTGTTGAATCCAATTACTATTATTACGGTTTTTCCGGGAAAAAGGAGTTTAAACAACCCAAGCTGACATTTACACTGTTTTTGCAGAATCCGTTTTCAGCATATAATCCCCGGGTAACCACCACCCGCTCCCCACAGTTTCATTCGGTTATGCAAAGCCGTTACTATATGAGGGCGGTGCAGTTGACCATCAATTGGGAGTTCGGCAGCAGCTTCAATGGTAAAGGCAAAGGAAAAAGGATCAGCAACGATGATGTGGTAGAGCAGGGAAGAGGATAAAAAAGCCCGTTATGGAAACAACGGGCTTCCGGCAATTGCCGGACCAAAACTATCTGCTGGAGAGAAGATCAACTTCTTTTTTTGATTACACTGAAGGAAAACTGTTTTCCCGTTTTTTTTGCCGCGCTCCAAACCCTGTCTATTACGTCCTGGATCAGCAGGTTGCCTTCCCTGTAGTAACGGGCGTTCATAAAATTGTCAATACTCGATTTCACTTTTTTTACGGTCCCTTCTTTTTCAGCTTTGAACAATTGACTCTTTAATTCTCTGTCGAGCAACAGGAAGTCTTTTTCATCTGCATTATGTAACTGGATACTTGTTGAATATACCGGCATGATTATTTTTTTGAGTGTAAAGTAATTCCCGGATGTTTTTCCGGTGTTTTGGAAAGGATAAGGCTCGATTAAATTTTTGTGTACGGAACGTTAACAACAATAATAGCTTGAGTTGTAGTGAGAGCTGACCAAAAGAAAATTGTATGTGTATATGCTGTTCACGCGATGATATTAACGCAGCAAAAGTAGGGGATATTATGTATAGTCTATTAAAACTATAGACTAATGTTTTGTGAAATCTTTCCTAACAGATGTGCCCGGAGAGTATCGGGCATAAAAAAAGGGCTGGATAGAAATCCGCCCCGCTTTTAATCCAATATCCTATGAAAAACCTGATACAAGTTTAGCACTATTATTTACCACCTTTACATCACATCTAGCAAATGGCACAAAAATCGAGCGATTGGTAGAAAACAGTTAATAAGCGGGAATTGCTTAACAGCGCTGTGTTTTATATAGGTTTTTTTTGAATACATTCCGGGTAGTATTTTACTACCTTTGCAAGGTTTGGAAATTTTGTTCGTCCTGCAAACGATCCTTTTCAACACAGTTGATAAAAAAATTTCATTTATGGCAGTATTACATAACCGTATCTCTCAGGAAGAGCTGAAACAGGCATTGTTAAAAGAAACAGCGCCCCGCACTACTATTTCCTTTTACCGTTATTTTTCCATCAAACAACCCGGCGTATTCAGGGATGAACTATACAAAGGTTTAGTAGCGCTAAAAGTTTTCGGAAGAATTTATGTAGCGGAAGAAGGCGTGAATGCCCAAATAAGCGTGCCGCAGCACAACCTGCCCGCGCTAAAGGAATACCTTGACAGTGTAGAAGGGCTGCAAGACCTGCGGCTTAATATAGCGCCGGACGACGATGGCAAATCTTTTTGGGTGCTGAAAATAAAAGTGCGCGAGAAGATCGTGGCCGATGGTATAAATGATGCCAGCTTCGACGTGAACAAAAAAGGCCGGTATCTTGATGCTGCGGAAATGAACAGGTTTTGTGAAGATCCTGAAACGATCATCCTGGATATGCGCAACCACTATGAGTACGAGGTGGGGCATTTTAACGGAGCGGTGGAAATACCCAGCGACACTTTCAGGGAACAGTTGCCAATGGCGGTGGAGATGATGCAGGAGCATAAGGATAAAAATATAGTGATGTATTGTACGGGTGGTATCCGGTGTGAGAAAGCAAGCGCTTATATGCTGCACAACGGGTTTAAAAACGTTCGTCACCTGGAAGGCGGGATTATAAATTATGCAAAGCAGGTAAAAGAACTGGGGCTGCCCAGCCGGTTTACAGGAAAGAATTTTGTGTTTGACAACCGTTTGGGAGAACGTATTACGACAGACATTATAGCGCAATGCCATCAATGCGGGAAGCCCTGCGATGCCCATACCAATTGCAAAAATGACGGGTGTCATTTGCTTTTTATACAATGTGAAGAATGTGCCGCGTTGTACAATGGCTGTTGCAGTAAAGAATGTAATGATATATATCTCTTGCCTGCGGACGAGCAAAAAGAACTGCGAAAAGGAATGGATAAAGGGCAGCATATCTTTAATAAAGCCAAAGCACGGTTACGGCCCCGAAAAGAAGATATCCGGAAAAAGTTGCAGGATGGATAACGGAATCCTGTACGAACAGTAACTGAACATTATGTGGGACACTGAAAAACAGGGATTCGGTACTTATCTGCGACTGGAAAAATCGCTCAGCCCGAATTCGGTGAATGCCTACCTGGCAGACCTGGAAAAACTTATCCAGTTCCTGCAGATGACTGATGACACGAAGACCCCGGCTTCCGTTGTGTTGCAAGACTTGCAAAAATTTACAAAATGGGTAGCGGAGTTAAATATGACGGTGGCTTCCCAGGCCAGGATCATTTCGGGCATCCGGGCATTTTTTAAATACTGCCTCCTGGAAAATATTGCAGACAGCGACCCTACCGAGTTGCTGGAAGCGCCCAAACTGAAAAGGGTGTTGCCGGATGTACTGAGTTTTGAAGAGATCGTCCAGGTTATTCAGCAAATAGATCTAAGCAAACCGGAAGGCGAAAGAAACCGTGCTATCGTGGAGACCATGTATAGCTGCGGGCTCCGGGTAAGCGAGCTGGTGAACCTGCGTCTGTCTCAGGTATATGCCGACGCCGGTTTTATCCGGGTTACGGGTAAGGGAGATAAGGAAAGGCTGGTTCCTATAGGAACCGATGCCCTCCGGTATATTAAATTATATACTGAAACTATAAGGAGTCTGATGAAAATTCAAAAAGGGGAAGAAGACATCCTGTTTCTCAACCGGCGGGGAAAAAGGTTGACGCGGGTGATGATATTTTTAATGATTAAAGAGCTGGTTTTCAAGGCCGGTATTCAAAAAGCCATCTCTCCACATAGTTTTCGTCACTCATTTGCCACTCATTTGGTGGAGGGCGGCGCCGACCTGCGGGCGGTACAGGAAATGCTGGGGCATGAAAGCATTACAACTACTGAGATATACACACACCTTGATCGTGAATATCTTAGGATTACTTTACAGCAGTTTCATCCCGCGTTTGCGGCAGGTAACAATTAATTAACAAAAAAAGGCGGGTTTCAAAGTAACAAAATGAACAAACGCTGCGTTTTAAGCGTGAAATTTTAAATAAGCAGTTCTTTGAATAATTTCTAAGCGATAATCATTGACAAGTGTTAAAAGAAGCCAAAAATTGAGATTCTCCGCATAGAAATTAGAAAAAATTCAAAAAAAGCAGCATTCAAAGTTTGTGAATATATAAAACTGTCGTAGCTTTGCGGCGACAAACAGAACCTGATTAAATCCTTGCTTGTCCGCGACTAAAAAGTCTCACCGTCTTTAGGAAGTTTTCTTCGGGAGTTAAATTTAAAACTTCAGATCAGGTTAAAAAATTCAGGATTGTAAGGCATAGAGAATTGGTAAATCAATTCAAAAAGAAAATTGACCATTCATCACGATAACAGACCAAACATAGTATTATGTATTGCATAGTAGTAGTTTTAGGATGTATCTTTGTATGGCAAACAAATAAAACAGGACTATAAAACAAAATAAAATGAAAAGCAAACGTGAAATGGATTCGAAGGCAGGAACCAGTAAAAATGAAAACAGCATAGTAATGCTGAAAAATATGATCAGCAAATCTGCCTCATCGTTGCTGATAGCAATGGCAGGCTTCGGCTTAATGTCTTTTAGCCAGGACGATACTGCAATAAGCAATGCAGACACCAATTTAAATGCGAACACAGAGGTAGTAGCCCTTGTGAATAATGATAACTGTTGTGCAACTGAATTGGTAAAGCCCGCAGATGAAGGAAAGAAATCCGTTATCAAATTCAGGGGAACTCAAAAATCTGCTTTAAACGCGGACCTGGAAAACTTCAGGAACTTTATTGCTGAAATTAAAGAAAACAGAACCTGGGGTGGCAGCCTGGCAAAAATTCGTGCCAGTGCGGATGAAGAAGCATTCTACAATTTCCGGACCAGCATGCTGGTACCTGCTGCAGACATCGCGAAAGCTGCAGACACCAGGATGATAGCGATTTTTGAAGAAGAAATTTTATTACAATCTGCTTATTCAGCCGTAATGAAAGCAGATGCCGAAGCCTTCAACAGCTTTTGGGCAGATAATTTTTCCATAACGGTTCCCAGGCCTACCATCGCAGATGACGCTAAAATGTTTGAAGCGTTTGAAGATTCTATCTTTCCACGCATCACTTTACCTTCTGCTGCACAAATTGCACTGGCAGATACCGAGGTAGTGAGCAACCTGGAAGCTTCCCTGAAACAAGATAATATCGCGGTTAAATAATTTGCAGTTATACTGTAAGTGTTGGTTTTGGTTATGGCTTTTGATAAGAGAGACCCGGCAGCAATGCCGGGTCTCCTGTTTAATGGCCCTGCTTTTTCAGCCAGGCTCTCTTCAGAAGGCTTAAATTCTCCGAAGAGGTGTGTCCCGACAGTAAAGATAGTTCTTTACAAACCTGCCATTGGCAGGAAAACTGAATAAGAGATGATAGTAGGTCTATCAGTAACGGTGTGCAGTCGCAGTTACTAAACCACCTGAAGGAGCTATATTCAAAAGATATGGTACTGAGCGTTCAGGCAAAAGGTATCGTGTAAGAGACGGTATCAGGTAAGTGTAAAGAAGCTGAATGTAAGTGAACCGTTGAAGACATGTCGAAAGAGATTAGAAGTTGACAAAACTGTTGGATTCTCTTCTCCGGCAGGACAGACTGTAACGGAGAACTGCTTACTGGTTACAGGTCAACCGGCATTAAGACGGCAGGAGCTTTACACAGGCTTTTATTCGGAACGGGAGAGGCTTCCCTGCTGATGTGCCAACAGCCCGGTGAGAAGCTGGCTATATGCCACTACCAATGAGACAGGGGTCTCTGTCGGTCATAATCATCGCTCAATCTCGCCTCAGGCGTGAGAAGCAGCAGGAAGCGTCGGACGAAGCCATAGTAGCGTAGAAGTTTCTGTAATGGGGATGGAGCGAAGGGCTTCGGTTATCTGGTCACCAGTATTTTATCACAACACAATGACTGAGGTTATATGCCGGGAGCATATTGCGGTTAAAGTGGAAGACGAGCAAAGAAAATGACAAAATCATTACCAGTCAGCAAGCAGATGGTGTACAACAGTTATCTGAGAGTGCTGGACAAAAATGGCAGTGCAGGTATAGATAAGGAGAGCATAGAAGAGTTCAATGCCAACCTGACGGGCAACCTGTACAAGCTGTGGAACCGCCTGAGTTCAGGTAGTTATTTTCCACCACCTGTACGGACGGTATTTATTCCAAAGAAACAAGGCGGGTTAAGACCGCTAGGTATCCCCACGGTAAGTGACCGTATTGCACAAGGGGTAGTAAAGGATTATTTAGAGCCAACACTGGAAAACATCTTTCATTCAAGCTCTTTTGGATACAGACCTGGCAGAAGCGCCCATGACGCTGTTAAGCAATGCCAGGGTAACTGTATAAACTATGCCTGGGTGATAGATGTAGATATCAAAGGGTTCTTTGATAACATTAACCACGAGATTATGTTGGGTCTGCTAAAGAAGCATACCAGAGAGAAATGGATATTAATGTACATTGAACGTTGGCTACAGGCGGGAGTGGAGCAGGCAGATGGAAGTATCGTATCAGGAAGTAAAGGGACGCCCCAGGGCGGCGTAATCAGCCCTCTGCTGGCAAATGTTTACCTGCATCATGCATTAGACACGTGGATGGATAAATTACATTCGGGTAATCCATTTGAGAGATATGCAGATGATATAGTGATCCATTGCGCCAGCCGAGAAGAAGCTGAAATCCTGCTGGATCAACTACATGACAGGATGAGGGGTTATGGGTTGGAACTACATCCGGAAAAGACAAAAATCGTGTATTGCAAAAATTATCAGCGCAGGGAGGATTATGAAAATGTCAGCTTTGATTTTCTAAGCTATAGTTTTCAGCCAAGGAGACGCATGGATAAGTATGGTCGCAGCAACAAAACCTTTATGGTATTCTCTGCGGCTATGAGCAACAAAGCGAAAGTCAACGTAAGAGCAGCGATCAAAGGGTTATTGATAAGAAGATGGGCAACACAGCCAATAGAATGGTTTGCAGAGCAACTGAATCCTAAGATACGAGGCTGGATAAATTACTACGCCCGATTCAATAAACACGAAGCACTTCATGTATTTTGCTACTTAAATGAGCTGCTGCGTAAGTGGCTGAAGAATAAGTACAAACTAAGAAGTGTGAAAGATGTTAATATGAAATATAAGGCAATACAGAAAGTACAACCGAAGCTGTTTTATCACTGGGAACTTGGAATAAGATCATGATTTAGATAACAAGAGCCGTATGACGGGAGACTGTCACGTACGGTTCTGTGAGAGGCTTGGGCTGAAATGCCCTTGCCTACTCGACTTTCTCCTCCCGGCTAAGTGCGTTAGGCGAACAGAGACAATGATTATGACTCGCAGCGTCCAGCCTACGCGCAAAAGGCCTGGAGTTGAGACACCCCGCTGTGCGAGGCGTCCTCGCCTCGCAAGAAATTGCAACGGATTGAATTAAGAACAACCATGTATCCGAAAGCAGGTGAAAACACTTACAACGTAATACCATTGGTGGTAAACACGAAATTAATCCATGAAATTTTTTGGCCGGATTAAAATAAAACTTTTACTTCGTTATCATACTATAATCCTTACCCATTTTTTAATCCAATTGTGCATAGTTAAGTACTGTTTATACTTAGTTGTATAAACAGGAGCGGTTATTCCTGACCGTTGGTTACATCAGTTTTTTAAGCCCCTTACCTCTAAACACGGTTTGCCATGCTTTACCGGAAAGCACTTTTGTGCCTTATCATCACCCTTGTTTCCATACGCGGCTTTGGTCAGCAGCCTGCGGACATGGATACACTGATAGCCATCCCGAAGGGACTGGAAGCCTCTATGGAGAAAAAGATCACCGACCTGGATGATAAGCTTACCCGGCAATCCGGTAAATACCTTCAAAAGCTTTCCCGCCGGGAGGAAAAAATCATCAGACAACTTGCAAAGACAGATTCATCCGCCGCAGCGGAATTGCTGAAAGACAGTAAAGCCACTTACGAAAAGCTTTCCGAAGGACTGCAAACCGCCGGCAATAAAACCGAAAGGCTCCTTTCCGGGGAATACCTGCCGATGCTTGATTCCCTGCAAGGCAGCCTGGGCTTTTTAAAAGAAGCAAAGAATATCGTATCCCGTTCAAAAGACATACAATCCAGGCTCGGCGCTAACCTGGAACAGGTCAACCGGCTGCAAAACCGGTTGTCAGAGGTTTCCAATATACAGCAGGCAGTCGGTGAAAGGCAAAGAGCACTGCAACAGGCGCTTTCCCGGTACACGAACCTTCCCAAAGACATCTCCCGCCACCTGGGTAAATACCAGCAGGAATATTTTTATTATTCTCAGCAGGTACGGGAGTATAAGGAACTGCTCAACGATCCTGATAAGCTCACCCGCAAACTGTTGAGCACCCTTCGGGAACTCCCACCATTTCAAAACTTCCTGCAAAAGCATTCGATGCTGGCAGCCTTGTTCCCCACCCCGGAGCACTACGGCACCCCGCAGGCATTAGCCGGTTTGCAGACCAGGGCTGATGTACAGCAGCAATTGCTGCAGCGGCTGCCATCAGGCGCTACCGGCGGCGACCCCGCCCAATACCTGCAACAGCAACTGCAGCAGGCGCAGGAGGAACTGGGCAAGCTCAAAGACCAGTTGAACAAGCTGGGCATATCCGAAGGCAGCAGTGATATGGTGATGCCTGCCCGATCAGGTCAACCGGGCGGGCCTGATTTTACGCCGGACAAACAAAAGACGAAATCGTTCAAACAGCGCCTGGAATACGGCAGCAATTTCCAAACCCAGAGAGCGAATTACTATTTCCCGGTTACTACGACCATTGCCCTTACAGCAGCCTACAGGTTGAGCGACAAAGCCACTGCAGGCATCGGTATCGGCGGTCGCATTGGGTTCGGGGATAGCTGGCAAAAGATCCGCTTCAGCAGCCAGGGAGCAAATTTCAGAACATTTATTGACTGGAAGGCGCCCGACCTGCTGAAAACCAAAAGCCGGTTTATGGCAAGTTTATGGTTTACCGCCGGTGCGGAGCTTAACTATAACCGGACAATAGAAAGCCTGGCAGTATTCAAGAACTACAGCAACTGGCAGAAATCGGCATTAGCGGGACTAACAAAGAAGTTCAGTATGACCTCGCCTGTGAAAAAGGGCAGGAAGGTGCAGGGAAATATATCGGCGTTATATGATTTTTTACATAAGCAATCAGTGCCCCATGCTCCGGCATTTGTATGGCGGGTAGGGTATGGGTTGTAAAAATTAAATTGTTTGAGAGATATGAGATTTTTATTTGTTTTATTTTGTTTGCTATCGATCTGGGTTAAACCGTTTGGACAAAGTGGTGATATTGCAAAATTTCCGCTTCCTGTGATTCCTCCATCCCCAAATGCATCTGAATTGGGTCGATACGGCAACATTCCTGTAAGTCTTTTTACCGGTGCGGTAAACCAGTCTGTTCCTATAGAAAATATTCAAATTGGAAATCATCCGCTTTCCATCAGTATAAGTTATAATTCCACCGGGATAAGAGTTTCCCAGGAGGCATCTCATATAGGGTTGGGTTGGACGTTAAACGCTGGTGGAGTTATAACCAGATCGGTTCTCGGGCTTCCCGATGAAGAGTATTATTTGACACCAAATGCAAAAGAAGTTCCTGTAGGGGAATTGGAACCCAAAGATGATTTTCCATATTTTCTGGGCTTAGCAGAAAATGTATCCTATGATAGTCAGCCGGACATGTTTTATTTCAATTTTGAAGGTGGATCAGGCCGGTTTTTCTTCGACCAGGACAAAAAGCCTCATTTGTCAAAGCATGATAACTTGAAAATAAATTGGATAACGACAAATAGATTTGAAATAATTACAGAAAACGGGTATAAATATATATTTGAAGATGTGGAAATGAGTTCCAATGACAATAAAATCGGAACTGTATATTACTTTCCGTCTGCATGGTATTTATCCGGAATTGAGCTTCCCAATGGAACCGAAATAGTGAGCTTTACGTACGATACCTATAGTACGTTCTCAAAACAGTACCAGTCCAAGACATTTACTGAGTCATTTTCTATGTATTCACCCTACGGTGCTGGCTACTGGTGCTCCTCAGACTTGCCGGAGGATAATGGGGGCATTTATACAACAAGTATTGAGGCTAAAATATTAAAAAAAGTTGAGTTCAGAACCGGAAAGGTCGAGTTTTTCCATTCAGGGAGATTGGACCACCTTGCTGAAAGAAAGATCGACAAAATAGTTGTTTCTAATCTAAAAGGTATAATAAGGGAACATGCTTTTCAATATAGCTATTTTAATGATAGTGCCATCGTTCTTGAAACTGATTTTAAGAGATTGAAGCTGGAGAAGCTGATTTCAAAGGATAAAAATCTAAACACAGTCAGCCAGTATGAGTTTTTATATGAGGAGTTGGAGGCGCTTCCACAAAAAACGTCTTTTGCTCAGGATCATTGGGGGTACTATAACGGAAAGAATAATAACCCCCATTTAGTACCTACCTACAAATATACATATACTGATCATACAGGGGCTTGGCCCATGGAGAAACCGGGAGCTGACAGAAGTAGTGATGGAGACTATATGAAATCAGGTGTGCTCAACCAAATAAAATACCCAACTGGCGGATATACAAATTTTACATACGAAGCAAATGATATTGGTGGGGGTACTCAGATGGTATATTCCGAATATTCGGTTACAAAATCCGTAATTACTGATATTCAAAATAACATTTTTACAAGAGAGCTAACATTCGCAATTAACAAGGATGCAACGAATGCGATTATAACTGCTAATTTTCCTTCTGCTGAGTATTTAGACCAAAACGGCATTAAATGTCATCCTACATTCTCTTTTCTTAACGTTACGCAGGCAAACGCGGTAATAAACATTGATAATTTTTCTTTCACCCAGGAGACATTTATGGGTAGTGTTACATTAGAGAGTAACAATACCTATAAGATCATTGTTAATGAAACAGACTCCAGGTGCTATAACAGCGCTACTTATACTCCTTATCTTGAAAGTGAACTAAGGGTGGTTTTTATGGACGTTGATACAACCATACCCCCGGTACAGGTTGACATTCCTAAGGAGAAAGTGGGTGGATTAAGGATCAAAAAAATAGAAAATTATAATAATAGTAATGGGCTGACAGAAATAAGATCGTTTGATTACTCCGATGGTTATAATCTATCCAGCGGAAAACTAATGGAGCGACCGTTATATGAATATACATATGGGTTTCGTGTAAATAACCCTACTGACCCTAATGACAGCAACCCGGATTGTCCCGTTTACACCTGTAACTTTCTAATAAGAAAGGCATCAAGTTTTATTGATTTGGGAACGGTTCAGGGAAGCCATATTTGTTATACAAAAGTCAGCGAGAGTTTTGGAACGGAAGGAGAAAACGGAAAAATAGAGTATGAGTACAGTTTTGTGACCGACCCGGGAGGAGGAGGCAATGCCCCGGGTGAATTTCCATTTCCTCCGGCTACGAGTTATGACTTCTATAGAGGCAATCTTATTAAACAGACAACATACAATAAGGATAATGAAATAGTCAGGGTTATAACGAACCAATTTAATACTAAGATTATTGATACAATTACTGCGCTTAGGGTAGCTAAAAGAGAAGGAGGCATTAATTATCAGATTTGCCTGGATCCGACACAGTTCGTTGATCCCGTTCCTTTCAATGATCATTTTATCAATGCCAACTATTATTTATTCAGTGGGCTTTCCAGAATTCAAGAGACTTCCGATGTCAAATATTTGCCGGCCGGTAACCTTGAAACAATTACCAGGTATGATTATTTTCATGACAACACAATTCCGTCAAGCATTGAGGCAGAACAGTCGGATGGTGAGAGGACAACTGTTTATAATACATTTTATTATGATTATGACACTGGTACGTCGTTCGTAGATTATATGTCTGATAAGCATATCTTATTTCCAATCGAAAAAGTAGAGGTAATTAAGATCGGCATGAATAATTTTATTACGGCTGCTTCGCTGTCAAAATATGAAGTTGGTCTTCCATCCGAAGTGTATAAAGCTGCGATAACCAATCCGGTTCCGTTGTCTTCCTGGAAGTTTTCAAATCGGTCGTTAGGTCAGTTGCCAACAAATAACACATTTGGAACTTTTAATCCTGATGCGAGTTACTCGAAAAAATATAGCTTAACAGATTACGATAGATATAACAACCTTCTTGAGCAACAAAAAAGCGATGATATCAGACAATCCTATATGTGGGGATATGATAGTACCTACCCGGTAGCGTCAGTAGTAAATGCTGCTGCTAAAGACATTTTCCATACTTCCTTTGAGGATGGTGATGGCAATAGCTCAGACGGAGACGCGAAAACCGGTAAGAAAAGTAAAACAGATGGGTTTACAAAATCTCTTACAGGACTTACATCCGGAACATATATCCTCAGTTACTGGCAGAAATCAGGGTCCAACTGGAATTACCACGAATCAACCATAACAGTCACCGGCTCTGCTTATACAATAAATTTAGCCAATCAAATAGACGAGGTCAGGTTCTATCCGAAAAAAGCACAGATGACTACCTATACATATGACCCTTTGATGGGCATGACCAGCCAGACGGATATCAATAATCAAACGGCTTATTATGAATATGATGATTTTGGTCGTCTGAAATACGTGCTGGACAAGGATCGTAACGTGATAAAAGTGATCGGGTATCAATATCAACAAAACATCAATCAATAAAATAAGTGCAACCATGAGAATATTACCTTCCCTCAGAGCACCATTACTGACTTACCTGATGTTTTGCAGCGTTGTTGCCCACGCACAACTTCCCCGCACGGTTCCCGGCAGTTACTCCGGCAGCATCCCTGCCAACTACGTACGCACCTGGGATGCTAAAGCCCCCGAACAGAACGCCAATACGCTGATCGCGCGTCCTGTTAGGGACGTGATTCAGACCACACAATACTTTGACGGGATGGGTCGCCCTTTGCAGACCGTGGTAAAGCAGGGTTCGCTCGTTACCGGTCAAAGCCCCGCCGACCTGGTCAGCCCCGTGATATACGACGCCTTCGGCAGGGAGGCCGTGCAATACCTTCCCTTTGCCGCCGATACCACCGGACTTTTTAAGCTCAACCCCTTCCCGCAGCAGATCGCCTTTTACAATGCCCATCTTGCCGGTCAGGCAGGCGAAACCAATATCGGTACCAACGGTGAGAACTGGGCCTACAGCCAGACCAATTTCGAAGCTTCTCCTCTCAACCGCGTTGTCACTACTTATGCACCGGGAGTGAACTGGGCAGGCAGTGAGAACGCTGCCAATGAAGCCGACAGGCATGGTGTTAACATACAATATCATACCAATACCACTGAGGATTCTGTACGCATCTGGAAAGTAGTGGAGCAATATTTTCGGGGCGAATATGAAAGCAATACAAGATATCTTCCCGGCGAATTATACAAGACCATCACGGAGGATGAACATGATCAACAGGTAATAGAGTTTAAGGATAAACAGGGACGGGTGATCTTAAAAAAAGTACAGTTGACCGCGGCTGCAGACGACGGCAGCGGCAGCGGGCACACCGGCTGGATGTGTACCTATTATATTTATGATGCCTTAAGCCGGTTACGGGGCGTAATTCAGCCCGAAGGGGTAAAAAGTCTGCCGGGGCTTGGTTGGGTAATAGACAATACTTTATACGAAGAGCAGTGCTTCCGCTATGAGTATGATGACCGTAACCGGATGTACCAGAAAAAAGTACCCGGTAAGGAATGGGAGGATATGGTGCACGACAAACGGGACAGGCTCGTAATGTACCGGGATGGCAACTTAAGTACCGGGCAGGCAAAATGGCTGACCACACTTTACGACGAACTGAACCGTCCGGTGCAGACCGGCTTCTGGATAGACTGGGACCACCCCATGAACCATATATGGGAGATGGAAGAACTGCCACAGTACTATTATCCTTTTAATGAAAGTACAATCCCTTCAACCGGCTGGGAAATGCTTACCAAAACCCACTATGACGACTATGCCGATATACCGGCGGGGCTTTCAGCCACCTATATCAATACCTGGGACAGCCATTTTTCAGCTACGGACAATAATAATTTTCCTTACCCCCGGTTTCCGCAACAAAACAATTTGATAAAGGGAAAGGTAACATGGACGACTACCAAAGTTGTAGGCGGCACTTCAGGGCTGATCCATTCGGTCAATATTTATGATGATAAAGGCAGGCTGATACAGGTACAAAGCACCAATATAACAGGCGGCGTGGATGTAACCACCACCCAATACAGTTGGGCAGGTCAACCGCTGATCATTGTACAAAAGCAGGAAATCGGCAGCAGCCCCGCGCAAACCACTGTAACAGTTACCCGGTTGACCTATGATGACCTGGGACGACTTATTAAAACAGAGAAAAAGCTCAGCAATACCCGTGTCACCGTCAACGGCGTGTTAGGACAAATGACAGATTACAAGGTCATATCAGAAAATGAATATGATGCCCTGGGGCAGTTAAAAAAGAAAAAACTGGCGCCGTATTATAACAGCAATGCCGGGCTGGACAGCCTGACCTACCATTACAATATCCGCGGCTGGCTGCTGGGCATGAACCGCCGGTATGCACGAGATGAGCACCAGCACAACTATTTCGGATTTGACCTCGGTTATGACAAAACCGGCAATGGTCTTATAAATAACCAAAGCTATGCCGCCGCACAATTTAACGGCAATATCACCGGCATGGTATGGAAAAGCAAAGGGAACAGTGAAAAAAGGAAATACGATTTTGCTTACGATGCCGCCAACCGCTTGTTAAAGGCTGATTTTACACAATATACCGGTACTGTCTTCAACCAGTCCGCCGGGGTCAATTTTGATTTCAAAGCCGGCGACGGTACAGATGCCGGCAGTGCATACGATCTGAACGGCAATATTAAACGAATGCAGCAATGGGGGCTGGCGCTCAATGCCTCTGTACAGATGGATGACCTGGCATACAGTTATATCAGCGGCAGTAACCGGTTGGCAAAAGTGACGGAAAATGCAACTTCAATCATAAGCGGTTCAGGTGACTTTAAAGATGGCGTCAATATAGATGATGATTATACTTACGATGCAAACGGAAATATCAAGTCTGATAAAAATAAAGGGATAAGTAATATTCTCTACTACTATCATCTTAATTTACCATTTTTGATATATACACTAAAAGGCGGTGTTTTCTTTGCCTATGATGCTACAGGAAATAAGGTACAAAAAAGGGTTACGGATGCTTCTGTTTCCGGTAAGAGTATCCTGACTACTACCATATACCTGGGCGGCAGCGTGTATGAAAGCAAAACGATAACCCCCCAGGACCCTCAAAACCCGGATTACAGCAACCGGCTGGTGTTGATATCTCACGAAGAAGGCAGGATACGACCGCTGTACAATAACCCTTCCACTCCGGACACTCCTACTGCCTGGGCTTACGATTACTTTATTAAAGACCACCTGGGCAATGTGCGCATGGTGCTCACCGATGAGCAGAAGGTAGACATTTATCCTGCTGCCACACTGGAAGGCAGCCTCAGCACAGGCGGCAGTCCCAATGCGGCTTTTGTTGAGAAAGACTATTACACTATTAACAGCGCCAACATCGTAGCTAAAGACAGCGCTACGGGCATAACGGACTATGTGAACAAAAATGGCGGAGCAGGCGCTAATGACCCTCCCGTGAATAACAACCCCAATAGTGTAGTTACCGCCAACAGCGCCAAACTCTACAAGCTCAAAGCTACTCCAACCGAAGGCGTAACCGGTTTAGGCATTACCCTGAAAGTAATGGCAGGGGATAAGATAGATATATTCGGCAAGAGCTACTATTTTACCAATGTAACCAATGGGGCGACCAATAACAGGGATATTGTCACACTCAGCATCCTGGAAGGTCTGCTGGCAGGCCCAACGGGCGGTATGGCTACGGCGGCACATGGTGGAGTTACCGGTTCGCAGTTAAACGGATTTACAGGCAGTACAACAGGCATCCTCGATCTTTTTGATGATCAGTTGGATGAAGTGCCGAACAGTTCCACCAAACCGAGAGCTTTTATCAATTATATCTTTTTTGATGAACAGTTTAAAAGTATAGAAAGCGGCTTTGACCCGGTGGGAGCTAATAGTGTTATCAAATCTCACCATCTCCAGCAAAAGCTTGCTCCTAAGAACGGTTTTGTGTATATTTACGTAAGCAACCAGAGCCAGGTTGACGTGTTCTTTGATAATTTACAAGTAGTGCACACCCGAAGTCCTATCCTGGAGGAGACGCATTATTATCCCTTCGGACTTACCATGGCAGGGATATCCAGCAAAGCCTTGAATGGAATAGCGGAGAATAAGTTTAAGTATAACGGTAAGGAAGAGCAAAGGAAAGAGTTCTCCGATGGCTCCGGACTGGAATGGTTGGACTATGGGGCCAGGATGTATGATCCGCAAATAGGAAGGTGGCATGTGATAGATCCGATGAGCGAGAAAATGCATTCATGGTCTCCTTATGCCTATGCGTTCAATAATCCTATAAGATTTATAGATATTGGAGGCATGATACCTTATCCTATTACGATAAGGTCATTTGCTCCATTTAAATCATTTGGTGGTGGTTTCCACGGAGATGACAGGGGTTATACAACAAGTGCGGCAACTGCAAGAGTGCACCAGGTAATCAACTTTGATACAGATAAATCAGAAATATCTGCAAGAACCTGGAGCTCTCCTACATCCCACAGATTTTTACCAGGAAGTCGTACAGCAAAACCGTCAATTGAATTTACGGACGGGTTTAAGACAAGAACAAGCGGAGATTCTAAAACGTTTATGTTTGGCACTCATTCTAAAGGTGCAAACCCAATGGTTCCGGGTTCACCGAATATTGACGTATTTTCCGATTTTACAATCACAGAGAACAAGAAAGCAGGGACGTTGGATATAAGTGGAACTCTAACAGGAGATAATTTCCCAAGTACAGAAGCATTTATAACAGACCCAAGCGGACAAAATATATTTATTGGTATTGGCTTTTATGAGGGTTCACCATTCAGCAGCCTGGACGGAGAAAACAAGAGAGATATAAGCAGCTTCAGCTTTTCAATTTCTACCGACAAGGAAGGAAATTTTACGGGTGTGAAAATGGGAGATAAAACCTACTCTTTAAGTGACTGGAATAAAATGTTTGAACAAGCCAACCCTCATAAAAACGAAGAAGAAAAGAAATGAGAAAAGCTGTAAATTATTTTTTATCAGGTCTAATAGTAATGTTTTTGTTTACCTATATAGGTGGTCTATCTGATGACGCTTTTAGGAAAACAGGCATTTGGTACAAAGACTTTATTGGCTCTTTTAAGTATTATGTGTTTTGGGTTTTGCCTTACTGGTGGTTAATAATACTTGTTGGTTCGATAATACTTGCATTCATTTTCTACGGAGTTAGAACAGGTATAAAAAAGCTACGAGGATAGCAAAACAGAACAGCCCGGCATCGCCGGGCTTTAATATTTTACGAAGCATATGCTTTTTTAGCTTTATGGTCTCTTAGAAAAGCATCCATGAGAGCGAACAGGTGTGCTTTATCATCGGGCGGCAGTTGTTGTATGTCTGTAATGCGTTTTACAATGTTTTTTTCCAGCAATACATTGCTGTTACCAGCCAGGTAATCCAAAGAAACCTCGAGGGCGTCGGCGATCTTTGCCGCTACTTCAATGGAGGGTTTTACTTCATCGCGTTCATATCTTCCCACCGTAACGGAAATAGTTCCTATAGCTTTAGCCAGTTCATCCCCCGCTGTGCGAGGCGTCCCCGCCTCGCACGAAATCAATAAAATAGACATATTCGGCAAGAGCTATTATTTTACCAATGTAAGCAATGGGGCGACCAATAATTAAGAATATTGCTACACTGAGTATCCTCCGCGGCTGGCGCAGGTCTGAGGCGATGGCGTTGTGTGTTGGCTGACCTGCTGCCTAAGCATTACTTGTTTCGATATAATAATAGCCATGCTATTTATGCAATGCCTGTTTAAGAGATTAAGATAAGTAACAGAAAGGCAGCAGGTCTGGCCAAGCACAAGGCAAAGCTACCAAACCTGCGCCAGGGCGTGAGCAATTTACACTTCTTCAGATGAATATCAAATTCCTCGTTATGTTGAACTTGCTGCTTCCTTAAATCCGGCGGCAGCTCTAAATAATGCTGCAGCTATAAACCTTGTGACAACATCGAATATGAAGGTTTCAAGGAAAATAGCTAGGGATGCTGCCGATATTGGTGTAAATTTCAGGCACATTGTCTCATACTATAGACAGAATAAGAATGGGACTTACAGTATTAAATTCTATGCCAGGACACCTGTTATCGATACTCCCAGCCCCAAACATAGAGGAGTTATTGTACCTGTACGAATAAGATAATTATGGTTTTAATTTTTAAAATATGGCTGATGTATTATAGTTTAATTCCAAATCTGGAGGCATTACGATTGTTGAAAAGTGAAGCCAGTCAAATCGTACTTAAAATGCCGGAGAATTTTGCAACTGTTTACCAGACAAAAAAGAATAAATTTCTAATTGTTCCAGATTTTGGAGAGTTCACTATGTTGTTTGACAATGAAGAAAAGTATAAAATGTTTCTTGCCGATCCCAAATTTCCAATGATCAACAACCATATTTTTTTGGAAGAAAAGGACCATTTATGCAAGGTGCCAGATCAAATAGAACACTTTTACAGCCAGTTTAACAGAATTTTCGATGTACAGATTAGTAATGTTAATACTGATCAAAAGATGAAAGATTTCTTTGATATCCTTAAAAATAGAAACGATATTTTAAAGAAAGAGGAAGCTTATATTCCTGTGACAATAATAATAGGTGATTTTTTGTGCTCTACATTGAATTTTCACTGGGAAATCCGACAAAACAATTTTCAGTTTTATGGATACTGTACACCCATTGTTGTACACAAATCAGGGATTGAATTTCATCAGTTTTGGGATATTGCACGAAATACATCGGCCACTCAACTGACATACGAAAAATTTGAAGATATTCTAACACATTTTATTGAGACAATAAAACTAAACTATCCTGGTATAGATTTTTGAATATTGTTTCGCGTGGACCCGTATGACCAGTTTCCCAGCCCCTATACCGGTATGGGCAATAACCCGGTGAATGGGGTTGACCCGGATGGAGGGTTACATGTTCGGTTGGACAGCGGCCCAGTTCTGGGCAACGAGTATTGGAATGGTAGCAGGTTCTCCGCGGCTGGCGCAGGTCTGAGGCGATGGCGTTGTGTGTTGGCTGACCTGCTGCCTAAGCAGATAAGTAACAGAAAGGCAGCAGGTCTGGCCAAGCACAAGGCAAAGCTACCAAACCTGCGCCAGGGCGAAAATTCATTAGATATATATGTTAAAATTATTCTTGATTTCTATATTTATACAATTTTACTCAGTGGAACAAAAAATGACTTTTGGCAATTTAATAAATGAACTTTATTACGGCGTTAATATAAAAAAAATGCCTGTTGAGGAAATCGTCAAAATTCTGCAATCTAAGGCAGATCATTTTGAGGAACTAAATCTTCAACAATCGTTGACAACAAATCTTATGATGAATTTGGATGGAAACGTTTTACAGAAATCGTATTTATTTACTTTTAGCAAAAGCCCGGTATTTCTAATTCCGATAGATTCTTGCCGCATAAAATTAACAATTGGGAAATCTAATTCTATTCAAAAAGTGATAGACATTCAATGGTCTATGCTCTTTAATGACCCAATTGACGGATCTTTATTTTTTGATAAACTTAAAGAAAAATTGATTCCATTTTCAAGTCAGTACAAAATTGAAAAAGATGACTGGAACAAAGGAGTATTTGCACAATTTTCAAATTGCGAAGTCTCCCCAAGCCAAATTAATGATATCACCCTCTTTTTTGGCACATCTTACGAATATGGGAAATGCGAAATATCCCTAACGCCTTTTAGTGAATTTGCAAGTGAATAATATTACGTCCAGCTCACCCATTCCTTCTACGCAGAGTAAAGTTCTCCGCAGTTTTCAAGGTCTGGCGCAGGTCTCCCGACCACAAGTGTTCGAAACCTATCAGGCAGAACTAGGTAATGTTCCAGAGTTAGTGATGAGATAATTTTGAATAGTTAAATAGTTAAATAATTGAAAATCAATAAAATACGGCAAGAATAAGGATACAAAGAGATGGATGGTATATCCCCCTATATAGCGCAAGCATATGCACTAATAATATAAGGCATGTTAAAAATACTCAGGTACCAGGCGCAAGCGTCCCGCTTGTGCCGTTAATAGTAATTAATTTCAGAAGCTGATTAAAAGTTTTTACATTTAATCATGAGTCGTAAATATAAGTTTGGGGATAATGATAAGCTTTATTTTATCAGTTTTGCAGTAGTATACTGGATTGATTTATTTATCCGGAATGAGTACAAAGAAATAATGCTGAAGAGTTGGCAATATTGTCAACAGGAAAAGGATTTAGAAATATATGGATGGTGTATAATGACAAGCCATGTACACATGATTGTAGGTAGTAAAGGAAGAGCATTGGATAAAGTTGTTGGTGAAATGAAGAGTTTTACCCCAGCCCTGGCGCAGGTCTGAGGCGATGGCGTTGTGTGTTGGCTGACCTGCTGCCTAAGCATTACTTGTTTCGCTATAATAATAGCCATGCTATTTATGCAATGCCTGTTTAAGAGATTAAGATAAGTAACAGAAAGGCAGCAGGTCTGGCCAAGCACAAGGCAAAGCTACCAAACCTGCGCCAGGGCGTGGCAAGATAATATCGCGGTTAAATAATTTGCAGTTATACTGTAAGTGTTGGTTTTGGTTATGGCTTTTGATAAGAGAGACCCGGCAGCAATGCCGGGTTTCCTGTTTAATGGCCCTGCTTTTTCAGCCCGGCTCTCTTCAGAAGGCTGTTCCAGACAGGCCGGATATCCGGAGACAACCTGAACAGGACGGCAGCACCGCCAAATAATACCAGGAAAACGGAACCCCTCAGGAAAAGCCCGGGAAAGCCATGTATGTCCCGGAAGCTATAATAGCAGGCAACATAACAGGCCACAGCTATCAGTACCGCATAGGCGCTTGATCTTGAAAAAGGCTGCAGCCTGAACTTCCACCAAAGGAAGCTTATGCGGATGATGTTGAATATGGTGAAAGAAATAAGATTGGCTATGGCAGGACCCATAATTCCGTATTTTTTTGCCAGCAGATAAGTGAGGGGCAGCATGATTGTTAAAAGGATGATATTGCTTACCAGTTCAAAACGCCAGTAGTTTGAAGTGGCGATCACATGCGTGCTGATGCCGCAGCCCATATCTACCACACGGGTGAGCCCCAAAAAAATAAAAGCGGAAAACCCTGACAGGAAAATCTCTTTCAGTCCGAAAGTTACTACGGCGTCTTTGTAATTAAGCATTATCAGGAAGAATATGCACAGGGAAAATAACAACATATTGATAGACGACCGCTGATAGATCCGCTGTATTTTTTGCATGTCCTTTACCCGCCAGGCCTTTGATAAATGAGATACGGATGAAGCGACAACTGCCCGCTGGGGTACCTGGATAATACTGGTGAGGAACCGGGCAAGCGTAAATACACCCGTTTGTTCCAGTCCGGCGAGAGAAGCAATTACCAATGTATCAAATACAAGAGACGTAGCGTTTACGATCAGTCCGCTGTACACAAAAATGCAGAGGGATATGATTTTCCGAAGATACCGGCGGGTGACTTTACTGATCTGCAGCGTGAGCGGAAGCCTGCCCCGTATGGATAACCAGCCGAAAAGAATGATCGCTATGATGAGGTAAGTAAGCCCGTATAGTTTTATAAAAACCTCGAAGTCGGTAATCACTCCCCGGATGAACAGGAAGATAAGCAGGGTGACCAGCAGCCTCCACATAACTTCCTTGAGAAAACTGGTAAGGACCGGCTTGTGAATACTCCAGCCGTAGGCTTCCAGTATGGTAAACATGGCCAGGCCAAACCCCATCGGGAACACCCAGAAATAGTACCGGACGAAATCAGGGGAGTGCTCGCTGTATTTTCTTATTACCAGGTCCCTGAATACCCACCCGGCCAGTAACACCAGCAGGAACCCTATGATACCCACCACCAGTGCGATGGCCGGCATGTCGTTTTTGTCATGGGGAAGATTGTGCTCATAATAAGGGTGGAACTTAAAAATATAGGTTGGCATGGCAAGGCATGCGAACGCCTGTATGGATATGGCAACTTCCACAAACATGGTGGTCAGCCCGTACTGGCTCTCCGTGAAATACCCCTCCTTTGTGAAGAAATATACATTCAGCGCACCCAGAGCAAACCCTATATATATAATGATGGAGGAAATAATGCTCTGCCTTCGGATGCTGCTCATTTCGTAAAGATAGTTCTGTAAGTTAATAAAGCAACGTATGTATCAGCAGAGTATATGATGGATTTTTTTCAGGATCGGAACAGTGTCATTTGAATCCGGGAGCAGCCTCCGGACAGATTTACCCGGTAGTGTCGCGTCAACTTAAAAAATGTTAGACACTCCACAACGCTCATACTCTTCTTTTCACTTACCTGCTCTTTTACAGGTAATGGGTAAGCCGGCTTCTTTTATAGAATGCAATGTAACTATCTGAAAATCAAATTTGTTTTAAGTATTATAAAAACGGATGAGGCGGAAGCAATTACATATTTCTCCGGTATTGTCCTCCCACTTCATATAAAGCATGTGTGATCTGCCCGAGGGAACAATACTTTACGCAATCCATCAGTGCATCAAAAATATTCCCGTTTTGCAGCGCTGTTTCTTTCAGTTTACTCAAAGCCGCTATATGGTTTACCTGGTTGCGTTCCCGGAACATCAGCAGGTTTTCTATCTGTTGCTCTTTCTCTGCGTCGGTGCTTCTGATCACTTCCACCGGCAGTACGGTAGGACTGCCCTGTTTGTTCAGGAATGTGTTCACTCCTATCACCGGCAGTTCGCCACTGTTCTTCAGCATTTCGTAATGCAGGCTCTCCTCCTGTACCTTGTTACGCTGATACATGCGTTCCATAGCCCCCAACACAGCACCCCGTTCATTGATCCTGTCAAACTCCGCCAGCACAGCGGCTTCCACCAGGTTGGTCAGTTCTTCTACGGCAAAGCTGCCCTGTAAAAAGTTTTCAGACCGGGCGCTTCCCAACTCCCGGTTGATGATCAACTGGATGGCCATTGCCCTGCGTACACTTTCTTCGGTGGGAGTAGTGATGGCTTCGTCGTAGGCATTGGTATGAAGCGAATTGCAGTTGTCGTAAACGGCATATAACGCCTGCAATGTTGTACGGATATCGTTAAAGTCAATTTCCTGTGCATGCAGGCTTCTGCCCGAGGTCTGAATATGATATTTCAGCTTCTGTGACCTTTCATTAGCGCCATATTTTTCTTTCATGGCTTTTGCCCATATACGGCGTGCCACCCTTCCGATCACGCTGTATTCGGGGTCCATGCCGTTGCTGAAAAAGAATGAAAGATTGGGAGCGAAATCATCAATCCGCATTCCCCGGCTGATAAAATATTCCACATAGGTAAATCCATTGGCCAATGTAAACGCCAGTTGGGTAACAGGGTTGGCGCCCGCTTCCGCAATATGATAACCGCTGATGCTGACGCTGTAAAAGTTTCTTACTTTATGGCGGTTAAAATATTCCTGTACATCCCCCATCAGCTTCAGTGCAAATTCGGTAGAAAATATGCAGGTATTCTGTGCCTGGTCTTCTTTTAAGATATCCGCCTGGACGGTCCCTCTCACCTGCGACAGCGTATAGGCTTTGATGGTATCATATACATCAGCCGGCAACACCTCCTCACCGCTCAGCCCCAGCAGCTTCAGCCCCAGCCCGTTATTGCCGGGTGGCAGATCGCCTGTATATACAGGAGGATTCCCGTTCGGGAATTTTTTTTCGGCAACCTGCCGCAACCTTTGCCATTGATCATTTTCTTCCAGCCATTTTTCACATTGCTGATCAATAGCGGCGTTCAGGAAAAAGGCAAGTATCACGGGAGCCGGTCCGTTTATGGTCATCGAAACCGAAGTACCCGCATCACAGAGGTCAAAACCACTGTATAACTTTTTGGCATCGTCAATAGTAACCACATTTACACCACTGTTCCCTATTTTTCCATAGATATCCGCCCGCCGTGCCGGGTCTTCCCCGTATAATGTAACACTGTCAAATGCCGTACTGAGGCGTTTGGCAGGCTGGTCCCTGCTTACATAATGGAAACGTTTATTGGTCCTTTCCGGCCCGCCCTCACCGGCGAACATCCGGGTGGGATCTTCTCCCTGCCGCTTCAGTTCAAACACACCCGCGGTAAAGGGAAAACGTCCCGGGAGGTTCTCCTGCAACTGCCATTTCAGGATATCGCCCCAATCCTTGTACTGCGGAAGATTTATCTTCCTGATATCGGTTCCGCTTAATGACCTGCTGATCAAAGGCTGCCGGATGGTTTTATCACGGACCCTGTATTCAAGCCGGTCGCCGGCAAACTCTTTTTTAACCAGCGGCCAGTTGTCGATCAGTCGCCTGTTGCCGGCATCCAGCGCTCCGGATAATTCTTTTATTTTTTCGTCTATTATCCCGGAGGCAATGCCGAGCTGCTCTTTTGTTCCCTGCAACTGGTAGAGCCGGCTGGCAATCCCGCTTTGATTGTCCACCCATTTATTATACCCCCTTATGCACTCCCCTATTTCAGAGAGATACCGGATTTGCTTTGACGGAATGATCTGTGTAAAATTCCCGGCTTTTGCCGGCGCCGGCGGTTTCCCGAATGACACCTGTGTTTTGATTTCAATTACCTGCATGATCAGCGCGAACAGTGCATCCATGCCCGGGTCGGCAAACTGCGCCGCAATGGTGGCCACCACGGGAATTTTTTCGTCGCTCAGGGTCCACAGTTGATGATTGCGCTTAAACTGTTTTTTTACATCATGCAAAGCATCCGCCGCTCCCTGTTTGTCGGATTTGTTGATGCATACAACATCCGCATAATCCAGCATGTTTATTTTTTCCAGTTGAGAAGCCGCGCCGTATTCAGGTGTCATCACATACATACTGACATCGCAATAGTCGATAACGGATATATCACTTTGCCCCACGCCGGCGCTTTCCAGCAGGATCATATCGAATCCTGCTTTTTTGCAAACCGAAATGGCTTCCGCCACTGTTTTACTTAAAGCCAGGTTATCGTTCCGGGTAGCCATGGATCGCATATAGACCCTTGGATGAGAGATGGCATTCATGCGGATGCGATCGCCGAGCAATGCTCCCCCCGTTTTCTTCCTGGAAGGATCTACCGAAATAACAGCGATCGTTTTATCGGTGCATTGTTGCAGAAAACGACGAACGATCTCATCGGTAACCGAAGACTTGCCTGCGCCGCCCGTGCCGGTAATGCCTAATACCACGGGCCGGTTGCCCGAAGTTTTCCCGTTGATCAAACCGGCATTGCTGATCTCCAGTTCCGCGCAGGTGATTTCCCGGGCTATTTTCCGTATATCTTTTGTTTCGCCCAGGGGAGCTTTTCCGCTCCATTTTTCCGGTGCCCTAAAATAGGCTGAAGCCCGGAATGTGTCCCCCGTTCCCGGATCTGATTTCAGTAACAGGTCATCTATCATACCTTCCAGTCCCAATTGCCTTCCATCGTCGGGGGAATAGATACGTGTGATCCCGTAGCGATGCAGTTCTTCTATTTCTGAAGGAAGAATAGTACCGCCGCCACCACCGAAAATTTTTATATGCCCGCAGACGGCCTCCTTCAGCATGTCGAACATGTATTTGAAAAATTCAAGATGACCACCCTGGTAGCTGGTTATGGCAATCGCGTGGGCATCTTCTTCAATGGCGCATTCCACAATTTCGTGTACGCTGCGGTTATGCCCCAGGTGGATCACTTCAGCGCCTTTGGCCTGTAAAATACGCCGCATGATATTAATGGCGGCATCATGCCCGTCAAATAGCGATGCAGCGGTTACAATACGTATGGTGGTATTCTCTTTCATGAAGTCAAACAGCTATCGTTGGTACTAAATATAAAAAATAATTTTGGTAGGGTCACTATACGAAGCCGGAGACTTCGTTATTACTATGTTCTTCCGGGACTTTGTCCTGCTGTATTTTTCCGGATGTAAAAGTCGCCGGAGGCGACAGGATAACTGTGCTAAGCGAAGACGCTTAGCACAGCAAGAAAGCAAGAACATGCCTGTTGGAATTGCCGGTAAAAAATGAGATATTCACACAGCAGAAAAAACGGAGCAACACTTGTTGCGGCAGAAAAAGAATAGCGACCCCGTTTTAAAAACCCTGGTATGAATAAGCGCAATCATTTAAAAAAAACAAAGCTATTCTTCGGGCACCCGCCATGGCTCAGGGGGAAAAGCGCTCTCCGGTTCAGATCTGCCTTTACGTTGGTAATGAGCTGCCTGCTGTTCGCTGGTTGTAAAAACAATACGCCCGTCACCGAATTACACGGGATACAGGTACCCCGTGGATTTACCATTGAAGAGGTCGTGGATCCTGCTTTGATCTCTTACCCCATGTTTGCTTCTTTTGATAACGAGGGGAGGCTTTTTTTGTGTGAGTCAACAGGCGAGACTTTTTCCACGGAGGACCATCTCAAAAAGCCACCCTATCATATCCGTCTTTTAGAAGACAGGGATGGAGATGGCAAATTTGAAAAGAGCACCATCTTCGCCGATTCGCTTACTTATCCCAAAGGCGCAGTATTTTTCCAGGGGAGCCTGTATGTGGCTTCTGCCCCGGATCTTTTAAAATTAACCGATACCGATGGCGACGGCGTCGCGGATAAAAAAGAAATACTGCTTTCAGGATGGGTATTGCATGCCAATGCCGCCGCTTTCGGAGGTCCGTTCATGGGACCGGACGGATGGTTGTACCTGACCGATGCGCGACGCGGATTTGATATTACTACCCGGGAAGGGGAAACGCTGAAAGGAAAAGGAGCAAGGATATGGCGTTGCCGTCCCGACGGGAGCGGACTGGAGTCTTTTAGCGGGGGAGGATTTGACAATGCGGTGGAGCTGGTATTTATGCCTGGCGGAGAACCCATCGGTACCATGACCTATTTCACGGATCCGATGAATGGTTTTCGCGATGCGCTGATGCACTGGGTATATGGAGGCGTTTATCCCAAGCCCGAGCAGGCGATCGAAGCCGACCGCCTGAAATTAACCGGCGACCTGATGCCGGTAATGACAAAGCTGCCCCGTATAGCGCATTCCGGGCTGATGCGGTACGAGGGCCGGGCATGGGGCGACTCTTTTAAAGGAAATCTTTTCAGCGCGCAATTTAATACAGGGCGCATCATGCGTCATATTATTATACCCGAAGGCGCTACCTATCAAACGAAAGATGAACCATTCATAACGTCTTCTCATGCTGACATACATCCTACCGATGTGCTGGAAGATGCCGATGGCAGCCTGCTGCTGGTAAATACGGGAGGATGGTTTATCGCCGGGTGCCCGCTCTCGGTAGTAGCAAAGAAGGAAGCGAAAGCGGGGATTTACCGAATCAGGAAGCTGGATGCGAAGCGGATAGGTGATCCATGGGGGCACAGGTTGAATTTTACGGAGATGACAGCAAAAGACCTGTTGCAGTATGTAACGGACGACCGTCCTGTAGTGCGCAGCCGGGCAATTGAACAACTGGTGATAAAGGGAGCATCTGCCGCAGAGGAAATTGAGCATACGCTTCTTTCTTCGGAAAATGAAGAAGCACGCACAGCGGCTGTTTTTATGCTTTACCGGATCGATAAAACGGAATCCACAATGGACGCCATGCGTTCAGCGTTGGATGATAAAAGCGCCATTGTACGAACAGCGGCGGCGCGGGTATTAGGACTGTCCAAAGACCAGTCGGCTGTTCCAAAACTAATGGAGCTGGTGCAGGCGGACGAAGCGCCTGTGCGCCGCGAGGCTGCTACCGCCCTGGGGCAGATTGGCAACAGCGAAGCCATCAGCGCGCTTATAAAAGCATCTTCCAATCCCAACGACCGTTTCGTAGAGCATACTGTAATCTATGCGCTCATCACGCTCCGGTCGCCTGAACCGCTGATCCGGGCATTGACCGATACTGCTGTCAACACCCGGAAAGCCGCGCTGATAGCGCTCGACCAGATGGATGATTCGCCATTGCGGAAGGATCAACTGGCTTCTTTTCTGAACAGCGAAAATGAAGCACTGCAAAATGCCGGTATATGGGTGGCGATGCATCATCTCAATTGGGCGGATGTAGTAGTGGATTTTTTGAAGCATCCTCTCAATTCCCAATATCTGACTGCCAGCCAGGAAGCCGCCATCCGCAACCTGATGATCAGGTTCAGCACCGATGCGCAAATGCAGCAGTTCATTACTGCGCAGTTACATAATAAAGCATTGGATTCGCCCAAAAGAAAATTATTGCTGGATGTTATCCGGTATGCGGATGTTGAAAAATTACCCGGCGCCTGGATACAGCAACTTGGTCATCTATTGCGCAGCAACGATCATGAGACCCGTTCGGAGGTGTTGAATGTGATCAAGTCAAGAAGAATATCTTCATTGAATAATGAGCTGAACCGGATCATCGGGGATGCAAAAGCACCCACGGATTTCCGGCTTAAAGCACTTGGTGCACGGCTTATGTCGGAGCCTGCTTTAACCGCTGCAGAATTTGGAATGATTTCCTCTTATATAGGATCCAAAAATGAAGCGCCTGTCAGGCAGGAAGCAGCCCGTCTTTTAACACAGGCTACGCTCAGCGAAACACAGTTGGTTACCCTTGCCAATGAGCAGGTAACTACAGCGGATGTTTTCCTTTTACCGGATCTTGTAAACGCATATAAAAGCGGGAAAAGCGAAGCGGCAGGCAAAGCCCTGATCACCGCGCTGGAAACGTCCAAAGACCGCCTGGACAACCTTTCTGTTCCCGATATGCAAAAGCTGTTCGCGGCTTATCCTTCACCCGTTCAGGCTGCCTCCGGATCACTGATACAACTGTTGAAAGAAAAGCAGGCGTCAAGACTTGAGGAATTGGAAAAACTGCAGTCGCAACTTACAAGAGGAGATGTGGCGGAGGGACGGCAGCTTTTCTTTGGGAAAGCCACTTGTTTTAGCTGTCATGCTGTAGAAGGAAAAGGCGGCGAATTTGGCCCGGATCTTTCCAATATCGGGGAGATCCGTTCACGCCATGATATCCTGGAAGCGATGCTGTATCCCAGCGCGAGTTTTGCCAGGGAGTATGAAACTGCCGGGATCACAACCAAAACGGGTTCCTATACCGGGGTGATCAAAGAACAGTTGCCGGATGTGATCATTATAGCTACCGGGCCGGGATCCATCGTGCGCGTTCCACGGAATGAGATCGTATCTGTTGAACCCGGAGCCGTTTCTTTGATGCCGCCGGGCCTGCTGAAGCAGCTCAATATGCAGGAGATATCAGACCTGGTAGCTTATCTGGAGTCGCTGCCTACCGGGATGGGACAAATAAAAAGTCACTAACGGGCCGGAGTACCATTGTATGTATAAAGTGCTGAGCGAACCCGCTTGTCTGCCGCGACGGATAAACCGGCAGTCAGGGGGGCTTGGCAAAGCGGGATGTGTGGGGTAAAAGTCGCCGGAGGCGACAAGAAAGAGGTTCGCGGCGAGGTATACCGTGCTAAGCGAAGACGCTTGGCACAGCGGTGCCTGCTAATGACGGACATCCCTGCCGCCCATGCTTACTACAACGAGCCGGTAGCAGGGAAAGTCCGGCGTCAATCACAATGCCAACTTTGTCATTCACTCAAAAAACCTTTCTTCATATTCATTTTTTAATAATTTCACGCCCCTGGAAATAGTGAAAACGGGGTACTTGATAAGTACTGACATTCCAGCATCCATAAATGACGGAAGCATTAAATACATATCTCAACGAATTTACCGGAACCTTCGAACAGGAACTGCTTGAAGAGCTGGCAGGCAGGGCTATGCTTCTGAATGTAAGTGGCGGTGAGGTTATGATCAATCCTGATCAACCGGTGCTTTCGGTGCCACTGGTATTGCGCGGCACTTTTAAAGTAGCACGTATTACCGATGAAGGACAGGAAGTATTATTGTACTATGTAAAATCCGGCGAAAGTTGCGCGATGCTTTTAACATTCTGGATGACAACCAAAGTGAGCGTAGTAAAAGCAGTGGCGGAAGAAGATTCCGTATTGTTATGCCTTCCTCTGGCAGTGGCTGACGAATGGCTCATCAGGTATCCATCCTGGAAGAAATTTGTAATGAATACCATTCTGGACGGTTTTAGCGGTGTAATAAAAAGCATCGACGATGTGCTGTTTAAAAAAATGGATGTCCGGTTGGTCAACTATCTCAAAAACAAATCAAAGATCACCAACTCCACACTGATCAATCTCACCCATCAGCAGATAAGTGACGACCTGGGCACCAACAGGGTAGTAGTGTCAAGAATACTGAAGGACCTTGAGAACCGGAAAAAGGTTTTACTGTATCGTAACCAGATTAAACTATTGAGGGATTTGTAACCGCTGTTACAGAGAACTGTAACACCAGATACCTTCTTTGAATTTTACCGCTTCTATCTTTGCTCCTCGATCGAAAACAGGTTATTGCCGGCACACCGGGATGCATCCTTAACCATCCAAACTTGATTCACAAAAAAATTAACAACAGAAACAATGGAAATTTTTGCAGAAAAAATGAATCCCAACAAAGCGTTGTGGGAAAAAGGTGATTTTATACGCATCGCTCAAACTATGAGAGAAAGCGGGGAAGCGCTTGTTGCCGGACTGGGCATCAAAAAAGGCATGGATATTCTTGATCTTGGTTGTGGCGATGGGACTACAGCCCTGCCTGAAGCCAGGCTTGGCGCCAATGTCACCGGGGTTGATATTGCCCGGAACCTTGTTGCTGCCGGCAACAGGCGTGTGCGGCACGAAGGGATAAACAACTGTATTTTTCACGAGGGCGACGCCACAGATTTGTATAGCTTCAGAGATAGCAGTTTCGACATGACCATAAGTATTTTCGGGGCGATGTTTGCACCTAAGCCTTTCGATGTTGCCAGAGAAATGGTGCGGGTGACAAGAGCCGGAGGAATGATCGTGATGGGCAACTGGATTCCGGGTGATCCTACATTGGTTGCACAGATTTTAAAGATAAGCGCCGCTTATACACCTCCGCCACCGGATGGCTTTGTAAGCCCTATGCTTTGGGGAGTGGAATTAAATGTCACTGAACGTTTCCGTGCAGCAGGAGTCGCCGCGGATAACATTTCTTTCATCAAAGAAACGTATACATTTAATGCTCCCTATACACCGGAAGAATTCGTCAGTGAATTTAAACACTATTACGGACCTACGATGAATGCATTTGAAGCGGCTGAAAAAAATGGTAAGGCAGCACAATTGCAATATGACCTGGAAGTATTATTTAATAGTCAGAATAAAAGTATGCAACCCGGTACAACATCAATTCCCGCTACCTTCCTGCTCGTAAAAGTGAAGGTATAAACAGGGTATCAAACAAACACCGCATTGTCTTTAACATACAACTGTATTGCAGTGCGGTGTTTTATAAAACAAAACAATATGAAAGTTTTAATACCATTGCTGCTGACGGTTTTTTGTATCCCCGGAACCTTACATGGACAAAATAATACCAAAGAAGCCCTGATCAAAAAAACAAAAGAGTACGGAACAGCGTTACAGCAGGCTTTTATTACTGAAAAGAAAAGTGCAGGTGCTCCGGAATTGAATAATGCATCGCTTGAACAAAACATGCCGGCTCCGTTCAACCAAACAAATGTTATTCGATACTTCGTACCTGCATCCGCTGATCATGTAACACTTATTATAGCCGACACAACCGGGCAGCTAGTGAAATGCTTTCCCATTCTTGAAAAGGGAGCCGGTCAAACCATTATTGCCGCCGGTGATCTGGCGCCAGGCTCCTATTTCTACATCCTGTTGATTGATAGAAAAAAAATGATCACCAGGCAAATGCTGCTGACCAGGTAACAGGAAACCTCAGGCTGCCTCTCTATTTTTCATAAATGTAGCATACAAATACCCCGGGCAACCGGTATAAACTGACGTCTGTTCAATCATAATAAGAATAAGTGGTGCGCAATTCATAGTGCTGACCGGCATCGGGACCGCTGGTGTTAACAAAGTCACCGGTCTTCGTCAATGGCTTACCGGCGTTGTCATAAGTGTAGGTATAATTCACCTCGTATGTTACGGCTGCTCCTCCTGTACGGACGATGCGCCCTGCATTATTGATCTGAAGGCTGATGCCCGGAATCAGGATAGGTATCCTGAGGCGGCCCGGTTCCATTAATGTAAATCCGTCTACGTTTCTCCTGTTATCATAGTTTTCATACCGGTCTGTAAACGTAGCCTCCGGCAATTGCCCGGCAGCAAAATATTGCTGCAACACTTCCCTTACATTTCCATCGGGATAGTAGGTAAATGTATAAGACTGCTCTTCTGCAAATGACCCATTATCGAGCTTTAGCTCCCATTCCATCTTTTGCAGTTGTCCGGAAGGATAATACCGTAGGAATACCCGCCGGTAGATTATACCTGCATCTGCAACGGTGATAGAACTGAGTTTATTATCATGATAGCTATAATTGATGCTCCCGGGGCTGGTGCCATCTTCACACTTCATTGATGTGAGATTGTCTCCTGTATAGATCATATTATAAAGCAACCCACCTGAAAAATTGAACGCGGATATATATTTGTCTTCCCTGTATTCAAAATGATAATAAGGAGATGGCAGTCCGGCAATTTGGATATCTTTCAGTTTCAGTGCCACAAAAGAAGCAGGATTAGTGGGTACCCCGGGTGAAATATCTTTTCCTTTATGGCAGGAAAAAAGAACAGGAAGAATAAACACCGATAACCAGTATTTTGTTTTCATACAATGTCCCTGACAAACTATTTCAGGAAATCGTGGCTCCTGAACTCAGATTTTTTTACTGAGAAGACACCTGCAGGCATTATCATGTAGCGTGCCAAAAACACAATCTATAGCAACTTATAAATTTCTACAATTACATACGATAGCATAAATTTACATATTATGATGACGGCTGTTAATACCATAGTAAACAGGAATGAAATGACCAAAGAACCTGAGAAACAGAAACCTGCCGCAAACGGGTAGCATCAATATAATAAGCTATACATCGAAGACGACAACTAAAATTTTAAATATATTACTGATCATAACTTCCCTGTTCGGTTCCCTGGAATGGAGAAGAGACAATAAGTCGTTCCTGTTTGAAGCAGAATACGAAGTGTTAAGTAAACTTTTTAAGGATCCGAAATCGGCTGCTCACCCTTTTACACTCATTCCGCTTTTAGGCCAAATTTTACTTTTGGCCGCTTTGTTTCAAAAGCCGGACAAAATGGTGGCCTACGCAGGAATAGCCTGTTTAAGTGTATTGTTGGGAGGTGTGTTTTTTACCGGGATAACAGGTCAGCATTTTAAGATATTGATCTCTACTTTACCTTTCTTAATAACAGTAATATACACAATACTGCATTTCAGAAAGCAGAAAAGACATAATCTAACGAAACAATAAAAAAATTATCAACCGGACAGCAATATAATAACAAGACAAAATGAAATTAAGACCAATAACGCTAAACGAAGACAACACAAATGAAGCGTATGCTTCGGCTGACTGCCAGCAGCTATTGCAAATGTATGACGATTTCTATCCTAAGATCGGCTTCAATATTCCCTGGATTGGTTACTTTGTGGTTAGACAAGACAAAATTGTAGGCTCTTGCGGTTTCATAGGACAACCACAAGACGGAAAAGTTGAAGTTGCTTATTGGACATTTAAAGAATTTGAAGGACAAGGTATTGCTTCTTTTGCTTGTAAAGAACTTGTAACTATCGCAAACCAAACAGACCCAAATTTAACAATTACAGCAAAAACAGCACCCGAACACAACGCTTCAACGAAAATCTTAGAGAACAATAATTTTGCGTTTACAGAAATTGTGCAAGACGAAGAAATTGGGGATGCCTGGCTTTGGATACATAAAGGAAACTAAAAACCGGGATCAGGCGCGTCCTACCTGTGCACGCCATTGTGGTGTCCTGGGTTAGGGAACCTCATCCCCTGAAGGGGAGTAACTTCATCGGGTCGCAAGTTGCAGGTCTCAGGTTGCAGGATTACTGCTTCGCGGTCGTCACTGCGAGCCGCGAGAGCGATCAACCGATGATGGATGATCCTTGCGGTGAAGCAATCCCTGAAGATCACCACGCTTCGGAGTAGCCGCATACCGATGCTTAGTTGATTGGGCATTTCCTAACGATAAGAAATACACTATCAAGGTAATATCTATTTATATTTAGAAAGAGCCGTCTCATACTCAGTTTCTATAGCAGATCGTAAGGACACCGGCTCAACGATCTCAATATCACTGCCAAAAGAAAGTAATACACTCACCAATTCCTTATTAATGATAACAGACATGGTAAAAACTACTCCATCTTCATTTGCCGACAATACCTTTTGCGAATGATGCAATGGCTTTGTCGTTAAATAATCTGCCCTTGCTGCTGATACACGGAATACAATACGTTCAGGCTGTTGCCCGGTCTTCCGGGTAACACCTATCATATCTTTGAAGTATTCTTCCTGGTTGAAAAAAGAATTTTCAATAAAAGCTTTATTTAAAGGCGTAAACCGGAGAATTCTGTCAATAGGTGAATTATCAATACGAGCATTGGCTTCCTCGTATCCAAACAGAAACCATCGTTGATTGTATTGCTTTAAACAATACGGATGAATTGCTTTCTCAATCAGGTCAGCGGCGCCAAAAGGCTGATAACTGATCTGTAATACTGTTTTTTCAAGTATACATTCAAGAATATCCTGCAGCCTCTCAATATGCTTTAAAGCAGGTGCACTGTCGAAGATAATAGGTGATGATCTCATTTGTGTAGCATCTTCAATATACAATTGCAGCTTATTCGTCAGATCTTTTAATTCCTTCGTAAGCGTAAAGCCTTTCAACTGCGATAGCACTTCATTTGCAATGAGCAGGCTCAGGTATTCATCCTTCGTAACATCAGGCTCATTAAAATCAAAATCTTCTGAATAGGCATAATAAACATTCCTCCCTTTATTGATCATTTCCACCGGCGCTCCTTTTTGAAGCTCCAGGTATTTCAGGTCTGCTGCAATGGTACGTTCACTCACCGGTTTACCACCGATATCTGCAAGATGGTCGTTTACTTTTTCATGTAATTTTTTTACGCTCCATTTGCCCATATTATTTTTCAGGCATTTGTGGAGCACCTGCAGGCGTTCGTCTCTTTTATGATCTGTTGTAGGCATCAGGGATACTATATTTTAAACTATCAGTATTGTTATTCCGTCAACTTCTTTCTTACACTGTTTGCCAGTAACGATCTCATTTGGGCGATGGCTGCTTTATTTAGCTGGATGAGCCTGTCGCCTTGTGGTAAGCCCTGTTGAATTAGCAGTGCATTGATGCTTTCCATATTACTCAAAACAACCAATTGTTCCAAGGTTGCATAATCTCTTATATTTCCGGGTTTGCCGGCATTTGCTTCTCTCCACTCTTTTGCCGTAGTTCCGAAAAGGGCTACATTCAGCATGTCTGCTTCGCTGGCATAAACAATGCCTGCCTGCTGGCGTGTTATTTCTTTAGGTATTAAATTTTCTTTAATAGCATCGGTGTGAATACGGTAATTGATTTTTGAAATGGTGCGCTGTAAACTCCATTTTAATTGGCTGTGCTTGCTTTCTTCTGCTTTTAAACGCTGGAACTCTTTAATAAGGAACAGCTTAAAAACCGGGTTAATAGCAGAGCAAAATTCAAATGCTATGTCTTTATGTGCATAAGTGCCTCCGTACTTTCCCTTTTTTACATAGATGCCGATTGCCTTTGTTTCCTCTACCCAGGCGCCCGGGCTCAGTACAAAACTCGGCAATCCGGCGTTCATTTTAAAGTGGTCGAATTTGACCACTTTAAACTCCGGGTTGTATAATTGCTCCCAGGTACCTAAGAATTCAAGTGTTGACCTGTTTCGTATCCAGTTCTTTATAATGTCTGCAGCCCGCGAGTCGCCTTCTCTCGTTTTGGCAATATCAGTCAAACAGATAAAATCATCGTCTCCTGAAGTGATCACAGCAATATCAGTGTTCTGAACTTTAATGATGGATGTTTTTTGCATAGTATTATCTTGAGTGTTAAGCATAAGTATTCCCTTCTCAATATATAAAATTATTTTTTAAGATATCTCAAAAAAGAAGTCCAGAAGGTCCGATGCTTGAAGAAAAGCTGCAAGCATCAGTTCTAACATTGCGGAAACATTACGAATGGAGTATAACCCGCAACAAATACAGGCTTTGGAGTGTTTAAATAATTTCCTGGAACCGGGAAATACCGATAAGCTGTTTATTTTAAAAGGAAGCGCAGGCACCGGAAAAACAACGCTTCTGAACGTGATTGCCGGGGAACTGTGTGAAAAATTTGAGCATGTTATGATCACAGCGCCAACTCACCGGGCTGCAAAAGTATTATCTAAAAAAACAGGAAAGCCGGCTAAAACGCTGCACAGCTTATTATACGATGCAGAGCCCCTGGAAAACGGATACGGTGTAAGGCTGAAAAGAAAAACTACCTTTTCAAAAGAACCAACGCTGTATATAGTTGATGAAGCCTCGATGATCGGCGACCGGGTAACCGCATCCCGGGAATTTTCCTGCGAAACGCCCCTGCTTACCGACCTGCTGCAATATGTAAGTGATGGAAATGCGGACAGCAAAATATTATTCGTGGGCGACCCCTGCCAGTTACCGCCTGTCGGCTATGATTTCGGGGAGCAAAGTCCTGCGTTATTTCCCCGGTATTTTGAGCAAAAATTCGGCATCAGCGGCAAAAGCTTTGAACTTACGGAGATCGTGCGACAGCATAAAGATTCCTATATCCTGAAAGGAGCGCAACTGCTGAGAAGGAGTATACGTGAGGATAAAACCGACACTACGTTCTATAAAATAAACCTACCCAACCCCTCCGCGGCATTAAAACAGTATATGCGGTGCTACCGCAGCGCAAACAATACCGCAGTAAAACTGATTGCCAGTACCAATAAAAATGTAAATTGGTGGAATTATGCCATCCGTAAACAGTTGGGCTATGCACCTGCCAAACCAGCAGTGGGAGATAAAGTAGTAATAGACCGGGGCTGGACGAATGACAACTATATACTGACCAACGGGGATACAGGTACTATTTTTGAAGTGGACGACGCCGTTGAAATATTCGGCGGATTGCCATTTATGAAAGTAAAATTATTGTTGGAAGATATTGCAGACAACCCTGTAATAATTGAAATCCTGCTGAATCTGCATCATTTGTATTCCGAAAAAGGATGGTTGACAGAAGAACAGGAAAAAGCGTTGATACATGAAGCCATGAAATACAACCCTGCATATCGCAGCAGCCGTGACATAAGAAAGGATCCCTATCTCAATGCCGTAAGGCTGCGGTATGCCTATGCACTCACCTGCTACAAGGCGCAGGGCAGCGAGTTTGATAATGTGATATTGCATCCTTATTACGGACAGGACAAGCTGGTAAACCTGCGGTATTTATATACGGCTGTTACAAGGGCCAAACAAAACCTGTACTCCTACGAATTGAAAACATTTAACAGAGCAAACTAACGACAATGAATAATAATGGATTGCAAGGCATCGGATTTGAAAACTTCAGGGTATTTAAGCAACAAACTTTGTTGGATTTTGCACCGCTTACGATATTAACGGGCACGAATAGTAGTGGAAAGAGTAGTGTGATTAATGGGATGAAGCTGATCGGTGAGAGCTTTAAGGGAATTAAGATCTCAAATGATCTAGAAGAATTTGAACTGGATAGTCTATTCAATATAGAAATAAATGCAAGTGAGATGATGAAGCGTTATGGTACGTTGGAAAAATATGTTAACCAACTTGGCAGAGATGTGGGAGAGAATGGATTTAGGTTTTTCATACCTGCCAAACTATTGTATGTTAAAGAAAATGTAGTAATATCTTATACCATACAAATTGACGCGAACAAAAAGAAGACCGGAAGAATAATTTCGGTAGAGATGCAAATCCCGAATAAAAAGGTATCCCTACTGAAAATTGAAAAGCTTAATGAAAAATATCATATAAAAGTAGATGTCGCTGCATTTATACATACATTAATTCAATCAGAAAAAGAAAAAGCATTAGGTCCTGATGATTCTGAGATTGTGGATATACTGCAGGAGGTAGCGGAAAAAATAAAAGAAGGGTATATATATGATTTTTCATTTTTATGGGCGGAAGATCCGCAAGATGTTGAAATATTTAAATATGCGCTAAAGAAATTTTACGGAACACCTAATATAGAAAGCCTAAAAAAACTTAACATAGATATAATTAATACACTATCGACCATGGAATGGGAAGAAGAAAGAGTAAAAAATATTATATACTTTGAAGACAAAGTCTCAAAACGGAAAAATACAGGATTATCACTTTTAGATACTGCCTTGCGCTATTACGGCTCTTCAAAGTCTGCTCCAAACAGTTCTCATAGATCTTTGGGGGTATTTCATACTAAGACGGGACTTGAAAAATTGTCAATAGAAGAAATAGAAAAGCTTGATAGTAAAAATGACTTTCTCGCATATCTTTTCAAAATAGTAGCTCACAAAAAAAGTTATTATGATAAACCGTTATTTTCCTTAGAAGAAAGAAAGTTATTCGAAGCTTCGGAACGAAAACTCACAGAAATAAAAAGTTTTGAACCCAATGATGTTGAGAAGTACTTTTATGAATACTTTCTTTTCCCAAATCTAAATCTCATCAAAACGTCATTCTTACCTTTTATATCTACGGAAGCTGTTTCAGCCGAAAGAAGTAGCACGAAAGGAATTAAGTCTATTCTTGATAATGACGACTTTTCCCGGTTAATAAAAAGACGTTTCTCTGCCATCGGACTTGAAAAAGAGGCTTTCGATAGGTTAGATAAGTTTTTAAATAAATGGTTGCGTGAATTTAAAGTGGCAGATGAAATAAGATTTGAAAAAGACGAAGACTATGACACTTTCAAAGTTAGGCTCCAAAAAAATGGCAGATGGATGATGCTTTCTGATGAAGGGTTTGGTGTTTCACAGGTATTACCTGTTATACTATCATGCTGCCCCATAATAGGCTGGAATTATGAATACAATGACCCATTCCAATATAACGAATCCAAACTCGTACTGATCGAAGAGCCTGAGACCAACCTGCATCCTGCCCTGCAATCCAAACTGGCGGATATGTTCATGGATGCGGTAAAAGTATTCAATATCCGGTTTGTGATAGAAACCCATAGTGAATACCTGGTGCGTAAACTGCAATACCTTACGGGAAAAGGAGATATTAAGCCGGAAAATACTGTTATCTATTATTTCTACCCACCAACGGAAGTGCCGCCGGGAGAAAAGCAGGTGAAGAAAATAAATATCCGGCAAGATGGCGGACTGACAGATGATTTTGGAACGGGATTTTTTGATGAAGCAACCAACTGGAAATTTGAATTGCTCGCCTTAAAAAACCATCAAAGAAACTAAATATGATGACCATCTATATCGATAGAACCTTTTTTGAGGAATTGAGTAAAAGAGACGATATGGAAAACGAAGTTGTCGAAGATTTTTGTAAGAAATTTCTTAGAAAAGTTAGAAATGCAAAAATTATCATCAATCTTAGTTCAGTTAATGAATTAAAACAGCTATCAGAACAAAATCGCTTTTATAATGATATTCTGGAAATAAATGCTGGCGGTATAACAATAAATCCTAACTGGAAAGCGGAAATCATCAATGACGACAACATTTCTACTGGCAGTCCCATCAAAGTTTTTTTTATGGGAGATGCAGATGAGTGCGAGCATTTAGAATCGAGATATGGCTGCTTATTTATAAACAACAAAAACCTTTTATCGAAGTGGCCGCCAGTAAGATGGGATAGGGAAGTAACAGAACTTACTCCAAGTAAAGATAATAGTGAATTTACATTTAGCTCCTGGGAGAGACTATCGCAAGAAACACACCCGTTTACTGAGATAATGATTCTCGATTTATATATTCTTGAAGATAATCCGGGCCAAAGGATTGACAATAACATTATACCCCTACTTAGGCTATTTGCAAATCAAAATGGAACTTATAGAAAATTGAAAGTCACAATAATTGCTGAACGTATGCTAAATAGTCCAAATGAACAAAAGTATCAACGATTAAGTGATGCTTTCGAATATATTAACACAAACGTACCCGACATTGAATTAAGTTTAATTCATTACAATAAAGAAAAAATAAGGCGAGAAATTCGATGGGAGAAGTTTGACCCAGAGCATGATCGAGAAATATACACCAATTTTCTTAGACTAAAATCTGGCGCCGGATGGAATATTTTTGGAGATAACGGGAACATCAATCATCGCACTACTATTAGCATTCAATCTTTATTGAGAAATGATGTAAGAGCTGCCGCAAGTAAAGCATGGAATAACCTATCAGTTTATAGAGAAAAAATTGATAATGGAGAGAAAAAGGTTCTTCCAGGAAGGTTTGATGAAAATGGTAATTTATTGACCGAAACAACATATTACCATTATCCTAAAAATTCAAAAAGTTGTTTCCTAAATAATTGAAGATGCCCACTCCCTCCCATATCACCCGCGCCATTGCCGCCATTGAGCGCCCCTGTCCGCCGGATGACCTGGTAAAGACCTACAAAGATTTTTTAAAAGTGCGGAATGTATTGCCTTATTACCAGTACAACCCTAAGGTGCTGGTATCATTGGTGGATATGCTGTATGACTTGTGGTACAGCAAAGAGCGCATCAACAGGATATCGCTGGTGACCGTTATCAAGCAATATGGCTCGCGGGTAAAGGCGGTGAAGGATTATTACGGCAGGTCAAAGGCGGAGCTGCATCCTTTTCCAATAGAAACGAACCGGAAAATATGTTGGTTGTTCCAGCGGTGTTTTGATATGGAACTGCCCATCAACCGGAAGCAGGCAGAAATCATTAAAGTCATCTGCAACAGCTTACTGTTTGACGCCGCCCTGAGGGCGGAAGAAGAACAATGGCTTTGTGATAATGTGGAAAAATCGCCCATGATACTGAACAGGATATTGCGTTACCCGGTGGCATCGCCGGTTATCAGCGCATGGGCAAGGGCGCATTACAACAATGACAACTACCGGGACCGGCGGGCGGAGATGGCAGGCTGGGTGCTGGACGAAAACCCGGATTTTGTGGTGGATGATCTAACCCTGGCAGACGATTTCGAGTACCTGAATAAAAAAGACAGGGCTGCTATCCGGCAATATGAGGAAGAGCTGGAGGCAAAAAAGATCATGGACAGTGAATTGGGCACCCTGCTGAAACCAAAGGATAGCTCCCTCCCTGAGCTGTTTATCTCCGGCAGTGCACCGGAGGAATATGTCTCCGCCCCACCCCGGCTGGAGCTTACCAAACGGTTCTACCCGGTACCGATCGATATGGACGCCCACCTAAAGTATTATGCGGACGTGCCGGATTTCAAAATGCTTACGGAAGAGTTCTATAAAAACATCCCACATATACAAAGCACTACCATACTATGGGCGATCGCTTATTCCCGGCTTGATCTGGCAAAAAAAGAGGAACTGCTGAAAAAGCATTACCGGGAATCGTCTGCCAACAGCTTTTTTTATATCTGTCAACGGCTGCAGTCGGTAAGCCTGCTGCAATGGCTGAAGGAGAAGTGAGTCCCCGTAGAATTTGCCGTATGTAAAAGTCGCCGGAGGCGACAAGAAAGAGGTTCGCGGCGAGGACGCCGCGAACAGCGACAGCGGCTGCCAGAGGCGACAGGAATACCGTGCTAAGCGAACCTGCCTGTCCGCCCCGGCGGATAAACCGGCAGTCAGGGACGCTTAGCACAGCGGCGATGAGGTGAGTTTCCAACTTTCCAAAAGTTGGAAACTCTTCCCCTACTTCAGCAAACTTTTTATTTCATTCAGCTTGATCAATGCCTCTACCGGGGTGAGTTTATTGATATCGATACTGGATAATAAGGTCCTGATCTCATCAAAGGTTTCGCTGTGGGCGTCAAAAATGGAAAGTTGCAGTTGCGGGGTCGCCAGTTGTTTTACGGCGTTACTGATATTGTCGTCCTCGTTACCCCTTTTTTCCTCCAGTTGTTTCAGGATGGCGTTTGCCCGGTTGATCAGCTCAGGAGGCATACCGGCCATTTTCGCTACATGTATCCCAAAGCTGTGCGTGCTGCCGCCGGGCGCCAGCTTGCGCAGGAAGATGATCTTGTTCCCCACTTCCTTATTGGTGACATGGTAATTTTTCACCCGTGGCAATTTGTTCTCCAGTTCGTTCAGCTCGTGGTAGTGAGTAGCGAATAATGTTTTGGGCCGGTGCGGAGAATTATGCAGAAATTCTGCTATGCTCCAGGCTATAGAGATGCCGTCATAAGTAGAGGTACCCCGGCCGATCTCGTCCAGCAGGATGAGGCTGTTACCGGAAATATTATTGATTATACTCGCGGTTTCATTCATCTCCACCATAAAGGTAGACTCACCGCCGCTCAGGTTATCCGAAGCGCCCACCCGGGTAAATATTTTATCGGTAAGCGGGATGCCGGCATGGGTGGCAGGCACAAAACTGCCGGCATGCGCCATAAGGGTGATCAGGGCGGTTTGCCGGAGCAGGGCGCTTTTACCGCTCATATTCGGGCCGGTAAGTATGATGATCTGCTGCTCCGCAGGGTCCAGTACGATATCATTGGATATATATTGGTCGCCGGGTGGAAGAAACCTTTCAATTACAGGGTGGCGGCTTTCCTTCAGCTCCAGCACACCACCGTCATGGAGTTTCGGTTTACGGTAGTTAAACTGCAGGGCGTTGTTGGAAAAACATATCAGGCAGTCCAGCGTAGCCAGGATGTTGCCGTTGGTTTGTATGGGGGCAATATAATCCTGCAATTCCAGCAGCAGCTTTTCATACAGTTCCTGTTCCAGCCGGAAGATCTTTTCTTCCGCTCCGGTTATTTTTTCCTCGTATTCTTTCAGTTCCGGGGTGATATACCGCTCGGCATTGGCAAGCGTTTGTTTTCGTATCCAGGTATCCGGCACCTTGTTTTTATGCATATTGGTCACCTCCAGGTAATACCCGAAAACATTATTGAACCCTACTTTCAGCGAGGAAATACCGGTAACCTGGATCTCCTTCTGCTGCAGGGCAACAAGGTGTTCTTTACCGCCGGATGCGATCTTGCGCAGATCGTCCAGTTCGGCATCTACCCCTGTGCAGATCATACCCCCTTTGGCGGCGAGCGCCGGCGCGTCTTCCACAATTTCCTTATGGATTTTCTCGGCAATATAGGTACAGGGGTTTAAAGCGTCCGCCAGCCTTTTCAGGTATTCGTTGTTTGCATGGCTGCACAGCTTTTTTATTTCCTCTACCTGCAACAACCCTTTCTCAATCTGTTTAACCTCCCTGGGGGTCACTTTTTTCAGGGGGATCTTGCTTACCAGCCGTTCTACATCCCCTGACTGTTTGATATACTGGGCAACTTTGGTACGCAGGTCTGTTTCCTTAATAAAATACTCTACCAGGTCCAGCCGTTCATTGATGCCCGAAATATCCTTCAGAGGTAATACCAGCCACCGCTTCATCAAACGGGCGCCCATAGGTGAAACCGTATTGTCCATCACTTTTTGCAGGGTATGACCGCCATCCGCGCCGCTGCCCAGTATTTCCAGGTTGCGGATGGTAAAGCGGTCCATCCAGAGATGGTCTTCCCGGTCGATGCGCTGAATGGCCGTAACATGCTGCAGGTTGGGGTGCTCTGTATCCTTAAGGTAATGCAATACCGCTCCCGCGGCAATAATACCCGCCTGCATACCTTCTACGCCATATCCCTTTAAAGAATGGGTGCCAAAATGTTTCAGCAGGCTTTCCGTGGCATAAGCTTCCTCAAACAGCCAGCCTTCCAGCGTATAAGTATAAAACCGGGAACCAAACAGCTCCTTGAACTGTTTCTGGAAATTACGTTGAAATACCACTTCTGCGGGTTTCAAGCTCTGCAATAGCTTATCCGCATATTCGGCGTTGCCCTCCGCTACAAAAAACTCACCCGTGGATATGTCAAGAAAAGCGATACCCAGGATATTCTCTCCAAAATAAATACCCGCGAGAAAATTATTGCTGTTATGCTCCAGCAATTTATCGTTGGTGGCTACGCCCGGTGTCACCAGTTCAGTCACCCCCCTCTTTACAATGCCTTTTGCCTGCTTCGGGTCTTCCAACTGATCGCAGATCGCCACCCGGTAGCCTGCTTTCACCAGCTTATGCAGGTAAGTGTCCAGCGCATGATGCGGAAACCCCGCCAGCTCCGATGAAAAGGCGGCGCCATTATTTCTTTTGGTAAGCGTGATGCCTAATACCTGAGAAGTAGTGATGGCATCCTGTCCGAAAGTTTCATAGAAGTCACCCACCCTGAATAACAGGATCGCATCAGGGTATCGTTGCTTGATAGCCTTATGTTGCTGCATCAATGGTGTCTCGGGACTTGCTTTTGCCATACAGGACGGCAAAAATAAGGATTTGGCATATAGGGAAATGATTAATGTGCTACAGAAGGCGAAAGCCAATAAAATACATTTTTACGATAACGGGATGCTGTCCGTATACCGCATAATTATTGTATTTTAGCCCTTACACAAAAATAATGACCTCATGACTTCAGCGCAAAAACCAGCCGGCTTATCCAGGGTGCTTTCCATATTCCTTTTATTTTTATTGTTTGCCTGCAGTTCACGGGCCCAGCAGGAGCAATGGGTGACTTATAAAGGGGGGGATGGACCCGGTAAAGGAAAAAAAATCGTGCTGGTAAGCGGAGATGAAGAATACCGCTCCGAAGAAGCGTTGACCATGCTGGGAAAAATACTGGCAAAAAAATATGGATTCACCTGTACCGTATTATTTGCCATTGATCCCAAAACAGGCACCATCAATGCCCTGGACCAGACCAATATACCCGGACTGGAAAACCTGCGGGATGCGGACCTGATGGTAATCGCGGCCCGTTTCCGTGAATTGCCGGATGCACAAATGAAATACGTAGATGAATATGTTAAGTCAGGCAAACCGGTAGTGGGACTTCGGACAGCCACCCACGCGTTTTTTTACAGCAGGGACAAAAACAACCAGTACAAAAAATACGATTGGCGCAGTAAAGAAAAAGGCTGGGAAAATGGTTTTGGCGGCAGGGTGCTGGGCGAAACCTGGGTAGCGCACCACGGAGACCATGGTAAAGAAGGCACCCGCGCTTTGATCGATGGCGTTCAGCAAAGAGCCAAAAACCCGATCCTGAACGGCGTAAAAGATATTTGGGGGCCTACCGATGTATATACTATTAACAAGTTGCCGGACAATTCAACGGTGCTGATGCATGGTTTGTCTACCCTCGGCATGACGGCTGATTCGCCCCCTAACCTGGACAAATCTGTTATGCCCATTGCCTGGACCAGGACCTATAAAAGTGAAAGCGGTAAAGAAGGAAGGGTATTTGCCACTACTATGGGCGCTTCGATCGACTTTTTAAGCGAAGACCTCCGTAGGTTGTTGGTAAACGCCTGCTTTTGGGCGCTAAACCTGGAAAGCCAGATTCCCGAAAAAGCGGATGTGAACACAATTGGTGAGTACACCCCCACTATGTTCAGCCCGGACCTGTTTAAGCAGGGAACCTACCCATCAAAATACAAGATGGATTAAGAGGGCTGTGATCAGCTTTTAATATACCTGGCATTGATCCAGGAGAGGCTTAGCCAGAAAGAGAATAGCATGGCGAAAAGAAGGCTGTATCTTTTTGCGTCATCGGCATATTTGCTGTATTGCGGTTTACCGTTGCAGACCCCCTTTACATATAAAATGTTGGGTAGCCCGTTTTCATAAAAGTGTTTGTACAATACAAATTTCATAGGTTGCACTAAATTGATAAGTATAAACATATACCGAAAATAGAAGTAACACTAAAGTCTTCAAACTTTTTTCGATAAAAGCGCCTTTTTCCCGACTTTATGGAACCTTTTGGGGGATGGCTATAATTGACTTTGTCAATGCACCCCGGTTTTATGGCAAACCGTAAAAACCCGGATGAATCCGTTTTCGTGCAGGGGAAAGAGAGGAGGAGATAAAATGGCAGCAAACACACGGGCTTGCCGCACCTCACCGGAAGAGAAGAAGGTGAACAGCCTGGTTTTACAGGCTGTTCAAAATGGTTACCAGCCTTGTTTGGCAGTGCCCGCTTTAATAGCGGCCAGCGCCTTGGCTTCGCCCAATAAAGTAGTAAGCTTGTTGCCCTTACCATCGTGCCCCTGGGCCATATATGCCCCTTTGGATGTTTTGGTAATTACCGCATCCTGGATAGGAACATTTTTTTCTTTTGTCTTTACATTATAAGCAGTTAAAACTGTATCTGACATAGCTATAAATGTTTAATGAATAATTAATTGATTATAAATAATTATGCGTCACTACTAAGATAACACTTATTTTTTTGCCCCAAGGGCTAAAATTTTATACGTCCAGGTTGGCATATTTGGCATTCGACTCAATAAATTCCCTTCTCGGAGCCACTTCGTCACCCATCAGCATGCTGAAAACCCGGTCTGCTTCGGCCATGCTTTCTATTGTCACCTGCTTTAAGGTCCTGCTTTCAGCATTCATGGTCGTTTGCGATAACTGTTCGGCATTCATTTCTCCCAAACCTTTATATCGCTGAATGGTTACGCTTTCTTCCTTACCGCCCCCCAGCCTGTCTACCAGGGCTTTGCGCTGCTCTTCATTCCAGGCATATGCAGATTCTTTTCCTTTTTTAACCAGGTATAAAGGCGGCTGCGCCAGGTAAACATATCCCTGCTCTACCAGTTCCTTCATATAGCGGAAAATAAAGGTGAGTATCAGGGTGGCGATATGGCTTCCGTCCACATCGGCATCGGTCATGATGATCAGCTTATGATACCTTAGCCTGGACAGGTCCAGCGCTTTCGGGTCCTCGGGTGTGCCGATACGTACCCCCAACGCGGTGAACATATTCCTGATCTCCTCATTGTCGTATATCTTATGTTCCATCGCTTTTTCCACATTCAATATCTTACCCCTTAAAGGCAGAATTGCCTGGAAACTCCTGTCGCGCCCCTGTTTTGCGGTTCCTCCGGCTGAGTCTCCCTCTACCAGGAACAATTCGCATTTGGCAGGATCGCGGTCGGAGCAGTCTGCCAGTTTACCCGGTAAACCACCCCCGGTCAACACATTTTTCCGTTGCACCAGGTCTCTTGCTTTTCGGGCGGCGGCTCTTGCTTGTGCTGCGAGTATCACTTTAGAAATGATCTGTTTGGCTTCCTTCGGGTTTTCTTCCAGGTAGCTCTGCAATACCTTGCTTAGAGCAGAATCCACGATCCCGGAAACTTCACTATTACCCAGCTTGGTTTTGGTCTGTCCTTCAAATTGCGGTTCCGGCACTTTCACCGATATTACCGCGCTCAGCCCTTCCCTGAAATCATCACCTTCTATCTCTACCTTGGCTTTTTCAAACATACCCTCTTTTTCTCCATATGCCTTGAATACCCTGGTAATGGAGCGGCGAAAACCGGAAACATGGGTTCCGCCTTCAATGGTATTGATATTATTTACATAACTGAAGATATGTTCCTGGAAACTGGCATTGTAGATCATCGCCACTTCCACGGCCACATTGGTAGCCGGGTCGTGGGCCTCCCCATAAATAGGCTTGGGTATCAGCGAATGCCTGTTGCCGTTTTTATCCAGCATTTCCACAAATTCAACTATACCGCCTTCGCTGTAAAATGTCCTGGAATAAATTTCACCGGCATCATCCTTTTCCCTTTTGTCTACCAGGGTGATGGTGATCCCCTTGTTAAGGTAAGCCAGCTCCCGCAGCCTCGCTTCAAGCGTGGCCTTATTGTAAACTGTTTCGGTAAAAATGCTGGTGTCGGGCCAAAATTGGACCAGGGTACCGGTGGTATCGCTCGTTCCTATTTCTCTTACCGGGTATTGCGGAACACCGATGCGATATTCCTGCTCGAAGATCTTTCCCTCGCGCCGAACCGTTACATGCAGCACGGAACTGAGTGCGTTCACGCAGCTTACCCCTACCCCATGCAACCCCCCGGAAACCTTGTAGGTGTTTTTATCGAACTTACCGCCCGCATGGAGTACGGTCATTACCACTTCCAGCGCACTGCGTTTTTCTTTGCTGTGCATACCCGTAGGTATGCCCCTTCCGTCATCTTCCACGCTGATGGAATTATCTTCGTGAATGGTAACGGCAATATTTTTACAATACCCTGCTAACGCTTCGTCTATAGAGTTGTCTACTACTTCATATACCAGATGGTGTAACCCCTTTGCTCCTATATCGCCTATATACATAGCGGGGCGTTTCCTTACTGCTTCAAGCCCTTCTAAAATCTGAATACTGTCGGCTCCATACCCGGGAGGGGTGCCATTGGACAAATCCTGGTTTTCGTTGCTCATAAATCGCTTGTAAATCCCTTTATTTTAATGAAAAATAATGCTGCAAATTTACTGATATTGGGCGGCACAGGCAATATTAAAATGCTATTTAACCAACCATTTATCACAAAGATTTCCACATCAGTTTTCCAGGGGTAAAGGCTTCTTTTTTTAGTTGGCTGGCGCTTTACTGATTTGACAGTTTACAGACAGTTTTGAATAACGAAGCATGTATATTTGCACTCCAGGGTATGATACAGTCGTCTTCTGTAATGGATATGGCCCGGAAACATCCGGTGATGGTAGAGGAACTCGACCTGCTACAGGAAAAGGATCGTCAGACGCCCGGTTCCGTGCAGTATTCCATAAAACGCTACCGGAAGTTCCCGCATTGGAACGCTGAGGATACCGCAATGATGACATACCATTACAAAGACAGGGAAAATGCCGGCGGTTGTCTTGAACTGAAATTCTGCATAACCGGCAACATTTACTGTAACAGTAAATCCGGCTATGAGTGTGGCCAATGCCGTCATGGGCAGGCAAAACAATGCACCAACCGGGAGGAAACAATAGACGTATTGAGTTTCAGCTTTTTAAGTGAACACCTGCAGCAGTTCGTAAAAGGCGCCCGTACAACGGGCTTTGCTAATGAAGTGCTGGAATTCAGGCATCCCTCCTCTTTTAAAAGAGTGCTTCCCCTGTGTAACCGCACCCGGATGATACTGGAAGCCCTGTTAAACAACAGTTACACGGAGAGCCTGGAGAATATCTTCATCAACGCCCAAACCCAGATGCTGCTGTTGTACAGCCTGGAATGTATGCTGGGCGAAAAGGAAGAAGAGGTTTTCACCTGTAAGTTCCTTGCAAACGACCTCGACAGGGAAAAAATACTGAAAGCCAGGGATTTATTGCTGCAACATATAGGAGAACCCATCACTATTAAAGACCTGAGCCGCAAGGTGGCGATCAATGAGTGCTACCTGAAAAAAGGGTTTAAGGAAATGTTTGGCACTACCATTTTTGATTACTACCAGAGCCAGCGTATGGAGCACGCCAAATATCTTTTATACGAAAAAGGGTTGAGCGTTACCGATGTATCCCTGATGCTGGGCTATTCCTCCATATCTCATTTTTCTACCGCCTTTAAGAAGCAAACGGGGCTGAAGCCTTGTGAGTTGTTGCTGAGGTAAGACCGGAAGATGGTAAGACCGTAAGAAAGGACATAAGCTCCTATACAACAATATTTTACGATTTATAAGATCAGTAAGGGTGTAAAATGGCATGGTAAGATAACTCCCGCCCATTCTCACCACCATTTTCAAATTTTCATCCCGAAGTTTCGGACCATTTCCACATTTTCAAATTATCCCCGGTTCATCCAGGGTTTAAACCGGCTGACTTGCCCGTCCTTATGATATTAAAAAAACAGACACTGATTTTCAGTCGTTTATATTACTCTTTTTATGATTTGACAGTACTAATCCGGATAAGTTAGGTAAATAAAATAGTAAGATTAAGATAGGGGATCTCCATTTTCAAATTCCCCCATTTTCAAATTATCCCCCCCCCCGTTCATCAGGCTATTAAACCGCCCATGTAATGAGAAAATAAATCCCATTTTCTCGTATCCTACTGAAACCCTTTGCTGTATTGAATTTCATCTAATAAACAATAGTGGATACTAAAAGCTACTAAAATAAAAATGGTACTATGTATTGCATAGTATTAAAACTCTTTCTATATTTGTCTCAGATAAGGAAATAAACAAAAGATGATAAGGCATAAAAGCGCAAACAGGATTTACAGGACTTTAAAGTACAGCAGCACACAAAATTTTTAACCTCTCAGGGTTGCCTGTCCGGACAGGCAACCTGAAAGAGAAAAAGCGGAGATCATGAATATCGAGAACACACAAAGTCAGATGAGAAAGGGAGTGCTCGAATTTTGTATCCTTTCTATAATAAAACGCGGTGAGGTATACCCCAGTGACATTATAGAAGAGATGAAAAAAGCCAACCTTAATATTTTGGAAGGAACACTCTACCCTTTGTTGACAAGACTGAAAAATGCCGATTTGCTCACCTACCGGTGGGTAGAAAGTACGGGAGGACCTCCCCGCAAATATTTCTCATTAACCGATAAGGGGGCTGCTTTTTATGCAGAACTGCAGGAAACGTGGAACGAACTGGCGAACGCAGTGCAGGCGCTGACACAAACCGGACCCCTTGCAACTTCAACCAATATAAATTGAACTGATCATGAAAAAGGTAATAAATATAAACTTCCAGGGCCGGGTGATCCCGATTGAAGAAACGGCATATGAAACTTTGAAGCAGTATGTGGAAAGCCTGCGCCGTTATTTTGCCCGGGAAGAAGGAAGGGATGAAATCATCAACGATATAGAAAACCGTATCGCGGAGTTATTTGACGAAAAGCTGAAGAAAGGTGCGGTTTGTATTGCAGACGAGCATGTAAATGCGGTGATGGCCAGTATGGGACGCCCGGAAGATTTTGAAGAACAGGAAGGTGTTGAAACTGCGGGGCAAACACAGTCCCGCACGCAGGGCAGCCAGGAGCAATCCTCTTCTTCTGCCGCGCAGGAGCCCAGAAGGTTGAGAAGGTCGGAAAATGACACCGTATTGGGTGGGGTGTGCGCCGGTATCGCCCATTACCTGAAAATAGACCCGGCAGTCGTGAGGATTGTGTTTGCATTGATCGCCTTTGGCGGGTTTGGTTTTGGATTCCTGCTATACATCATATTGTGGATCGTGCTTCCGGCAGAACCTTTACCAACCAATGTACGTAAGCGCCTGTACCGCGACCCTGATAACAAAATGATCGGTGGAGTTGCTTCAGGGTTGGCTGCCTATTTTAATATTGACACATGGATACCCCGTTTGTTATTTCTGCTGCCCTTTATATTCAGTGTTATTCCGAATGTTTTCGGCGACTGGGGGTTCTGGGGGCCTAAATTAGCCTTCAATGGCCTGGGGGGTACCTTTTTCATCACCTATATCATCCTCTGGATAGTGTTGCCGCGGGCAGTAACCGCCACGGAGAAACTGGAGATGCGGGGTGAAAAAATAGACCTGGAGAGTATTAAAAACACCGTACAGGAAGAGTTACACGGCGTGAAGGGTAAAGCGGAGAAGGCCGGTAAGGATTTTTCAGCGAAAGCCACGGAAGTGGGAGATGAGATCAGCCGGGTAGCCACAGAAAAATCCAGGGCATTTGCACAGGAGGTAGGCCCCGTTGCCAAAAAAGTGGGAACAGGTGTGGGAAATGCCATTGGGGTAGTATTTAAAGCCTTTTTCCTGTTCATAGCCGCAATTATTGCTTTTGCACTGGTGATGGTGCTGGTAACGTTGATGTATAGCGGCATAGGCATTTCCCTGTTGCAGAACTTCCTGCTGGAAGGATTCTGGCAAAACTTCCTCGCCTGGAGTGTGGTGGTATTGTTCATCGGGGTTCCTATTATCGCCCTGCTGGTTTGGATCGCCCGTCGCATCATGCGCGTAAAATCGCATAACCCCTACCTGGGTTATACCTTCGGCAGCCTCTGGATCATTGGTTTGATCAGCGTGTTTGTGCTGGCAGGAATGGTGGGAAGGAATTTCAGGACAAAGACAAGCATTACCGAAGATACTGTAATAACCCAGCCCGTAACCGACAACATGGTTATAAAAGTGGATGAAACAAAGCTCCGGTATTATACTTCCGACCTGTTTGACAGTGATTTTCCTTTCCTGTCGCAGAATGAAGACAGCATGTTGCTGAATACGATAAGGGTGAAGCTGGTAAAAAGTGAAGACACGGCTTACCATATCAAACTGGTAAAGTTTGCAAGGGGCAATACCCCTGCCGCAGCGGAAAACAATGCCGCCAGTATAAACTTTTCCACAAAACAGCATGACAGCATTATCACCCTTCCCAAAGGCTTCCCGGTTTCAAAGAAAAATAAGTTCCGTAATCAGCAGGTAATGGTGGTAGTAGAAGTTCCGGTAGGCAAAAAAATAATGGTGGACAGGGGCGTGAACTGGTATAACTGGTTTAATATAAATGTAGACAGACGGAGAGGCGTGAATATAGATTGGGATGACAAATGGGATAATTCCTACTCATGGAAAAACAATGTATCCTATATCATGACGGAGAGCGGGCTGGAGAGAACGGATAAAAAGCCGGAAGAGGAAAAAGGCAAACTGAAAAGCGGGAAATTTAAACTGAAAGCCGATGAAAACGGCGTGGAGATAGAAGCGGAGGGTGAACTGGAAAATGAAGGCGGACGTTACCGCTACAGGCGGCAGACGCAACCTGTAAAGCCGGAAAAACCTGAAACCGTTCCCCCGCCTCCCAAACCGGCGGCACCGGTAACGTCAGTAAGTAACGAAAGTGAAGAAATGACCTCCAAAAGGGAAAAAATGGTGAAACAGGAGACCGGCTTCCATAACCCCCTGATTTTCTTTATAGGGAAATAGAAGAGCGTTTCAATAGGTTGAAGTTGAAACAAAACACAGCCCCGCGGGTCATCCCGTGGGGTTGTTCTTTTTTGACTGTGGGAAACTGAGCAACCCGGGTGGCAGGTTGGTATGAATACAGTTACCCGCATCGGGTAATTTATTCGTAATTTTGCTGGTTCAAAAGGAGAGGTATGAGCCGTAAAGGAAAAGTTTTAGTGGCAATGAGCGGCGGTATTGACAGTACCGTAACGGCACTGATGTTGCACAATGAAGGGTATGAAGTGGTGGGAATTACCATGAAGACCTGGGATTATGCCAGTTCAGGCAGTTCACGGAAGGAAACGGGCTGCTGTAATATAGATAGTTTTAACGACGCCCGTATGGCGGCCGTGGAACATGGGTTTCCTCATTATATACTGGACATACGCAGTGAATTCGGTGATGCCGTGATCGATAATTTCGTGGAGGAATACCTTGCCGGCAGAACTCCCAACCCCTGTATAATGTGTAATACACATATCAAGTGGCGGGCGCTGCTGAAAAGGGCGGATGCCCTCAACTGTGATTATATCGCTACCGGTCATTACGGGATCATAAAACAGCATACCAATGGCAGGTATTATATCAGCAAGGGGGTAGACGAAACAAAAGACCAGAGTTATGTGTTGTGGGGCCTGCAGCAGGACCTGCTCAGCCGCACATTGCTGCCGCTGGGAAAATACAGGAAAACGGAGATCCGGCAAATGGCACTGGATTTCGGCTACCCGGAACTGGCCAAAAAAAGTGAGAGCTATGAGATTTGTTTTGTGCCGGACAATGATTACCGGGGGTTTTTGAAAAGAAGGGTGGAAGGCCTGGAAGAAAAGGTAAGCGGGGGCAATTTTGTTGATACCAGCGGAAATGTACTCGGAAAGCATAAGGGTTATCCTTTTTATACCATAGGTCAACGCAAGGGGCTGGACATCGCCCTGGGCAAGCCGGCATATGTTACTCATATTGAACCGGAAACCAATACGGTGGTGCTGGGTGATGAGGAAGACCTGAACCGCCTGGAAATGCTGGTGGGCAAACTCAACTGGTTAAAATACGACGGTATTACTGATGGTACGGAAGCGTTTACGAAGATCAGGTATAAGGACAAAGGAACCCTGGCAACACTCAATAATCATGAGAAAGGCATACAGGTTACCTTTTACGACCAGGTAAAAGGTATAGCGCCCGGACAAAGCGCTGTTTTTTATGAAGGGGACGATGTAATAGGCGGAGGGATTATTTTAAGACAATAACCGCCGGCAGTCCTGCAATAATGTAGTAAATCAAATCGTTATATCTTTACTTCTCTTTATTGCACAATGATAAAAGCCAGAAAATACGTGGTAAGAATCGCAGGTGTGCTTCTCATGCTATCCTTCCAGTTTTGTACTAAACAAACAGAGAATTTTTCCGTTCAGTCCTATAAGGACTATTACCCGCTTTCAGTGGGCAAACACATTATATACCGGATGGACTCTACCGTATTCGAAGACTTTGACAGGAAGAAGGTAGTGCGCAGTTACCAGGCTAAGGATATAGTGGATGCGGAGATCACCGATAACCTCGATCGCAAAAGCTTCCGTATCCGGCGCATGATCAGGAGCCTGGACGGCTCGGATGAGTGGAAAGACCTTGCCACTTTTATGGTTACCCCGCTCAACCAGTCGCTGGAATATATAGAGAACAATCAACGGTATATCAAGCTGAAAGATCCGGTAAAAGAGAGCTTTTACTGGAATGGCAACAGCTATATCAATATCGCGGGAGAATTGAGTTACCTGCAATTCTGGGAATATAACTATCAGCATGTTGGACAGGCATATTCACTGGACAATACCAGCTTCGGCAATACCATTACGGTACTGCATGTAGATGAAAGCGCGGGGGATGTGGACCAGTTTCCCGATAGCTATGCCTCCAGGGACTATAGCGTGGAAGTGTATTCGAAAGACCTGGGGCTGGTATTCAAAGATTTTGAAGTATGGACTTACCAGGCTACTCCCATAACCAATAACTGCCGGGCTGTATCCCCTGTGGAATCAATACCCTGCCCGGTAAATTTTAATTGCGACTCATTGGCGAATGTCATCAACGGGCAGGTGAGATGTGATACCCTGGAGATGGTGAATGCATATTCCGGATATGGTATCAGACTCAGCCTGCTCGACCACAACTAATGCCGGAACAATTACGATACATCTTTAACTAAAGGATTATTGATGAAGCAACTTTTGATCGTCATACTGGTATTGTACTCACAATTTAGCGCCGCGCAGTATTCAAAACATATTATACAGCTCAGCGATAAAAACAACAGCCCCTACTCAATCAATCATCCTTCCGCGTATCTTTCAGCCAAAGCCATTGAGCGAAGGGAAAGGCAACAGATATCCATAGACAGTACGGACCTGCCTGTAAACCCTGCCTATATAGAAAGTATTATAAATGCCGGTACGGTTACCGTTTTAAATACCTCAAGATGGCTGAACTATGTGTTGATTGAAACCACCGACGCCGAAGCGCTTGATAAAATAAATAATTTTCCGTTCGTGAGATCCGTGACACGGGCGGCGCTCAGGAAAAGGGCTTCCAAAACGGATAAATATGTAACGGAGGTCCGACCATCGGGAAAACGGCAGCAACTGCAGGAGGCCGGCGACCATTTTGATTATGGCGCCAACTACAACCAGGTCAATATCCACGAGGGAGAGTTTTTGCACAACAATGGTTTCAGGGGCGAGGGAATGATCATTGCCATGCTGGATGCGGGTTACTACCGGTATGATACCAATCCTGCTTTTGACAGTATTCGTTTACATAACCAGGTATTGGGTACCTGGGATTTTGTAAAAAACAAAGCTTCCGTAACGGAAGAACATAGCCACGGGATGATTTGTTTTTCTACCATTGCGGCGAACCGTCCCGGGAAAATAGTAGGAACAGCGCCTAAAGCGCAATACTATCTTTTCAGAACGGAGGATGCAGCGACAGAATACCAGATTGAAGAACAAAACTGGGTAGCGGCAGCCGAACGGGCTGATAGTCTCGGTGCCGACCTCATCACTTCTTCTCTGGGGTACTACGAATTTGATGATGCGGCCAGCAGTTACAGCTACAGTGATATGGACGGCAAAACAGCCATCATTACCCGCGGCGCGGAAATGGCCTTCAAAAAAGGGATCATCGTTACGAACAGCGCCGGCAATTCCGGCACAAGCGCCTGGCATTATATAATAGCGCCCGCAGACGGAGAGCATGTGCTGGCGATAGGAGCCACGGATGCTTCCGGCGTACCGGCTGCTTTTTCCAGTTACGGTCCTTCCGCAGACGGGCGGATCAAACCGGATGTTGCTTCCGTAGGCGCCGGAACGGTGGTTGCGGGACTGGATGGGAACCCGGCTTATGCCAACGGTACCTCCGTCGCCAATCCCAACCTGGCCGGCCTGATAACCTGCCTTTGGCAGGCGTTCCCGCAGATGACCAACCGGGAAATAGTGGCGGCGGTTAAAAAAAGCGCCAGCCAATACCAATACCCGGACGACCGAACAGGATATGGCATACCGAATATGCGGGCAGCCTATGAAATACTTTCCGGTGAAGCGCTGGAAATTAAAACCAGGAAAATTTTGGGTGAGGACTGGATCAAAGCCTACCCCGTTCCGTTTTCAGGGGCTTTAACAGTACTGGTTAAACCAGAAACCAGCGGCAACGCCACCTTAACTCTTCTGAACAGCGTCGGCAAAGAAGTGTTCCGCAAAAAAATACAGGTGTCTGCCGGGATCTCCTACTATGAATACCTCAGCAACCTCACAACACTAAGCCAGGGCGTTTACTGGCTGCGATACAGCGACGGGAAAAATACCCGGGTGCTCAGGCTGGTGAAGTAATTACGGGCGTCCTGTGTTATGCGTTCTTCTTGTCTTCTGATATGCCGTTGAAAACGGGGAAGCTTGACCTGAGTTGCATTGGCGCTACGCCACACCCATACGCGCAAATATTACCAACACGCTGAAAATCTACATATTAAACATATTTGCGCTACCCGTTTTATAGCGTATATTAGTGTAAATACAAACGTTGGCAGAAATACACAACGATTGTGAACAACAATTAAAAGCATGGTTTCAGGAGACATCTAAAGCCGAATGGACAAATCCCAATGAGATAAAGACTGAGTATCCGAGTGCAAGCATTATTGGCAACGACAGAATTGTGTTTAATATAAAAGGCAACTCATATCGCGTAATAATAAAAATAAATTTTGACTATCAAATGGTATGGATTCGTTTTATTGGGACACATTCCGAATATGACAAAGTAAACGCAAAAACTATTTAATATGAATATCAAGCCCATCAAGACAAAGAAAGATTACGAGCAGGCAATGCTTCGGCTTGAGAATATCTTTGATGCAAAAAAAGGAACTCCTAGAGGTGACGAATTAGAGATATTAAGTCTTTTAATTGAGAATATGAGGATGAAAAATTTCCTATTGACTTACCAGACCCTGTTGAGGCAATAAAATTTAGAATGGAACAAATGGGAATGACACAGACTGACTTAGCAAATATTGTTGGACAAAAAAGTCGTGCAAGTGAAATATTAAATCGGAAGCGTAAACTTTCGTTGGACATGATTAGACAGTTGCATCAACAATGGCATATACCGACAGAAGTTTTGGTTCAAGCCTACTAAGTGACGATGTACTTCTGCCAATGCGGCTTGGCAATATGGCGGGGCGACGAATATATGCTCAACTTCTTGTTCGCTATTCGGCTTCCCTGCCTGCCGGTAGGCAAGTAACGCCGGGCAATAGAATAAACAATGAAATTTTTCCGCCGCGGCGGATTGGCAACGGTTATCGGCGGATGGAATACTAGCTCCCAACCTGCATAAAGCCCTGCTTGTTATGTGCAACCTTACGAACCGTGCGTAAAGACAACGAAATTATGAAAGACAACTTTTCAACGCAGTCAGATAAATACGCAAAATACAGACCGACATATCCGTCAGACTTGTTTGAATTTTTAAACTCAAACATTCAAGACAAACGCAACGCTTGGGACTGCGGAACAGGAAACGGACAAGTTGCTTACGAATTAGCGAAAACTTTTGACAACGTTTTTGCAACCGACATCAGCCAATCGCAAATTGACAATGCTTTACAAGCCGACAACATCTCATATTCGGTGCAACCAGCCGAAAAAACCGGCTTTGACAACAGACTGTTTGACTTGATTGTTGTTGCCCAAGCCATTCATTGGTTTGACTTTGACAAGTTTTATACAGAAGTAAAACGGACGGCGAAAGACAACGCTTTGCTTTGTGTTGTCGGCTACGGAAAGTTAGAAATCTCTGAACAAATTGACAATGTAATTGCTGACTTTTACAACAGTATTATTGGTAAGTATTGGGATAAAGAACGAAAATATATTGATGAAAGCTATAAAACTATTCCGTTTCCATTTGACGAAATTCAAACACCAAATTTTGTAAACACGCAGCGTTGGACATTGGAACATTTGATTGGATATTTGAACACTTGGTCAGCCGTAAAACATTTTATCAAACAGAATAGCTATAGCCCAATAGACAAATTGCAAAAAGACATTGAGCTACTTTGGGGCAACGAGCAAACTAAACAAATTCATTTTCCATTGCTTCTACGAATAGGACGAATAACAAAATGAAACAAAAAGGTATGCATATAAAAGATTTGTCGCAAGACTGGCTGAAGGAAGGACAATCGGCTGCAGTTTACTAATCAGTAGTGGTTACTGGCAGACGCTCGCCCGTACCGAACCGCACGTTCGGGCGGGGAATACTATTTCTACGCCTGCACAAAGCCGCCGGACGTCGTCCGAAATGGGCGGGACAAATTCATTTTGGAGAAAACATCATAGTGAACCATGACAATGGTTTCGAATATAGCATTCATATTAATCTCAATGGGGGGTCATATGGATGCGGCAGTCGTTAAAACTAAAAGGAAGAGAAGGCAGGGGAATACACCACATGCATTAAGCTTCCATATGGCGGTTTATCTGCTCCTTTAGAAGATAACCTTGTCCGCTGGCAGCGTTATACCAGGGAAAAATAGTGGCTTAGGCAGGTCAAATAACTTATCTTATCTGTGGAATTACTTCATACAGACTAAATATTGTGAATATGTGAAACAAGCTGATTACCGGTAGAAAACTTGTAACTTCAGGTATCAGTCTAAACAGTAGCTCAGATACAATCAACCCGGAATTTTATGAAACACTGCGACAGATAGCCGGAATAATCAAATCAAACTTATTTAGTTAATATAAAAATCGCAGGATATACAGGCAGCAATGGATCTCCCGAAACGAATAAAAAATTGTCAAAAAAGCGGGCACTGGTAGTAAGAGGTGTGCCGGCCAGGGATTATAAATAATAGAAGAGCGAATGACACAGGCGGAAAGGGTAATCTGAAGCGGTTGATTCCAATAAAACGGCAGAAGAAAAAGCCGATAACAGAAGGGTTCAGTACGTTAAAATATAAATTGTAAACTTTCTGCCATGAAAGAAAGCATGATCTATATCAGAAAGCAGTTCATCCTGCCATTATTCCTGCTTGTTTGGCAATCTGTATTTTCGCAGGACCTGGAAAATATTAATTTCAAAAAGCCAGTTAAGCTTCATGGCAATATCAACCTGCAATTTGAGTATTACAAGGCAGATCAGATTGACCCCAGGAAAAAAGATTTTAGCTGGCTCATTAGTGGTAATCCCACACTTGAATTAGGAGGTATCCGGGTACCCTTTTCTTTTTTACTTTCCAACTTCGAAAACAAATTTTATCAGCCCTTCAACCAGTTTGGTATCAGCCCTTATTACAAATGGGCAAAACTTCATCTTGGTTACCGTAACATCACTTATTCACCTTATACTCTTGCAGGACATCAAATGCTGGGCGCAGGTTTTGATCTCACTCCCGGGAATTTCAGGGTAGGTTTTATGTACGGACGACTGAGGAGGTCAGCGGCTATAGATTCTGCCCTGAACGCGAATCCGCTGGCAATCCGGCCGGAACCTACTTTTTCCAGGTTTGGAATGGGGACTAAGGTCGGTTACGGGACGCAGAAGAACTATATTGATCTGATTTATTTCCAGGGATGGGACAAAGACAAATCTCTCTCATCCAAATTACAGGACTCCATTCAGCCGGCAGAAAATAAAACCCTTGGGGTATCTACAAAGGTGACGCCTGCTAAAAATCTGACCTGGCAGGTGAATGTAGGCCTCAGTTCTTATACGGTTAATAAATATGACGAAAAGGATACTTCCGGCTTACCCGGGAAAAATGAATGGATTCAGAAACTGATGTCTCCTTTTGTGATGGATAAACTTTCCACACGGTATTATCTGGCTGGCGAAACGAGTCTCGGGTATCAAATGCCCAAATGGACAACGGGGATTATGTATAAGAGAATAGATCCCGGCTATCAGTCTATGGGAGCTTACTTTTTTCAATCTGACCTGCAGGAATTTACTTTTACAAATCAGTTTCGTTTGGATAGTGGCCGATTGAACATCAGTGCTAATGTCGGGCTTCAACAAGACAATCTGGAACAACAGAAAACATCCACCTCCAGGCGTTTTATTGGCAGCGCCAATATCAGCTATGTGCCATCTGTTCGTTATGGCGTGACTTTCAATTTTAGTAATTACGGTATTACCAATAATCCTTTGGTCACTTCTCCGGGAGATGAATTATTTAAGCAGGTCAGCAACAGTGTGATGCTGATGCCCTTCTTTAACTGGATGAATGAGAGGACTGCAAAAAATCTGAATTTTATTTTGATGTTTCAATCGCTCAGTACGCCCCAGAGTAGTATAGGAAGCATACCAACGCTGAATACCTATTCGTCAACAGTAAGCTTTAATCATACCTGGATACAAAAAGGATTCAATGCGAACGGAACAGCCAATTACATCCTTTCTAAAACTCCCCAGGGAGATGTCGGTTCGTTGGGCGGGAGTATCGGTGGGATGCTTCCCCTTCTGGAAAGGAAATTAACGGTGAATGCCAGTGGTACCTATCTCAATAATACGTTTGATAATAAAGCCAACGGGCACACCATCAGGGGTACATTGGGACTGACAATGGCAGCGGGTGAGCATCACAGTTTCCAGTTGTTGGGCAGCTATTTAAATAATGAATCCATCAATGCCACACTTATTCAAAGTTTTAATGAATTGTCAGTGCAGTTGATATATGGTTTGTCATTTTAAAAACGAACTACTATGACGATTAAAAAATATTTTGTCGGTAACATCAAATGGTTGAGGGTGCTTCTTGCGGTCATTTTTTCTGCGCTGTTCCAGCCGGTTGCATCTCAATCAGACCTGTTTAACGTGAATGTTGTCGTGAAGCCCCCGGTTTCTTCCGTTTTCAGCGAATATGGCAATCTGTCCAATAAGGTGATTATCACCATACAAAACCTCCAGAACAGGGCTATTGACCACATTGCTTTTCACGGCAGGTTAGTCAAAACGTCGGATGAGTTCATTACAACCAGGTACGAATATGCACCACCGGTATTCATGTCTTTTAATCCGCTTGAAACCAAAACAATTATGGTGGATCCGGTGCAGCTTCGTTTCCTGAGAAAAGAAGTAGTTGAAAGTTCATTTACCGGACTGATGGAAGAAGTTTTAAAAACAAACCTGTTGCCCGAAGGAAACTGGAGTCTTTGCGTGCAGGCATTCTTGTTTATTAACAGTACCATCCAACCGGTATCCAACGAAGCTTGTTTTCCATTAAATATCACCAGAGCCAACCCGCCTGTTATTACTTCGCCTTTTAACAACCACACGATACCATCTCTTCAGCCTAATATCGTTTTTGCATGGACACCACCGGCAGGAAATATCATTGGAGCACAGGTAGTGTATGATTTGTATGCTGTAAAAGTTTTGCCCGGACAGGCGCCCAATGATGCTATGAATGCGGCCGTGATGTACAAAGCGAATAATCCGCTCATCAAAACGAACCTGACCGGTAATCAATATGTTACGCAACCTTTCGATTTGAAATTAGATACCGGAGCTACCTATGCTGTACAGGTGGTGGCCCGGGACCTGAACAGGCAGGTAGCCTTTCAGAATAACGGAAGAAGTGAAGTGGTGGTGTTTAATTATGGCGAACAGAAGCAACCTGGTTTCAATACGGTGGTAGCTCAACCGAAACAAAAGCCGGGAGGGGATTATACGGTTACCAATATTGATCCGGTTCCTTTCAGTCAGATTAAAGGAAAATTATATTATCGCTTTAAGGATGGAACCACTTCACCATCCACCCAGGGTGCAGTCAATACACCTCAATTGTCTGTGGCGAAACCCGCCGGGGGATTAAAAGATGACAACATCGGATATAATAAGGACAATACACCACTATCGGATAGCAAACCTTTGTCCGGCAAAAAAATCAGTTTGATCATCAGCTATCTTTTTTCAGGTGATATCAATGGAAAAAGTGTTTCGGAAGCGCCTTTGGAAAAAAATAGTATGGCAATGGGAAAATTTAACCAGGAGATCAGCCAGGTTGCCGATAAAGTATTAGCTACCACTACCACATCGGGAGATGGGAGTTTCAGCTTTAATTTTGCAAATCTTGAAAACGAGCTGGGGCTCATTGATAACAATGTCAATATTCTTGAGGGGCCTGTTGAATTTAGAACTTCCATAAAGGGAAAACTATTTAAAGTACTTCGTGTTCGTGTGGAAGATAAATATTATTGCAGCCCTGATGTAAATATCAAAGTAGACCCCTGGAAGGGAGTTGATTTAGGAACAATTGTTTCCTACGTAAAAAGTTATACACTTAAGGTGAAAGTGACCACCATAGATGCACCCTTTTGGGATATGGCGCAGGGCCAGGGTACTCCTCTCCCGGGGATATCAACCCGCATTTTACGAAAAGGAAATATACCCGTATCTGTTCCTTCAAATGAAGCCGGGTCGAAAAGCAATATGTTTTCCCTTCCCAACGGAGAACACCTGAAGGCTACCGCAGAAAGCGACAAAAACGGATTTGTAACCTTCCGGCATTTGGTTCAACACAATCCCGACAACAAAGCAGATAAATATTACATTAAATGCACTCCACAACAGACAGGAGGCAATTTTACTTTTAAAGAAACAGAAAAAAGCTATTATCCGCTATACAACAAAGACCTGACGGGGTTTCCATTCAACGACCAAAGAGAATATAAACCGGTATCATCTAATCCTGATGATATCATATTCCCTGTTATTTATGGTGAAGATATCACCTGGAACCACCAGTTGGTAGTACAAACCTATACAGAGACCATACAACTGTATCCGGGTAAACCACGTATTGCCGGAACCGTGAAAGTAGGGGAAAATATAGAGGCAAAACCCATGAGCAATGTGAAAGTGGTGATGATGAATCAGTACCAAAAGGGGACTGACCCATCCAAATTCCTGACAGTGGTAAAGACCAATAGTTCAGGTCAATATCAATTCAATGACCTGCCGGTGGAGTTAGATAATTTCAATCCCAACGGGGTTACTTCAGTCATTGGTCCAACCCGTTCATTGATTACAAAACCGGATGGGTTTAAAGCCGCAGAACTCCCTGGCAGTAAGGCTTCAGATTCTATCTGGAAGAAAATGTCAAATACAAAAAAAATATGTGCAGGATGTTATCCCCCGCTCAAATGGGGGCAACAATTGCTCAACCAGGATTTTTTTCTGACACCGGATGGCAGGCTTGCAGGTTATGTGGAAGATGAGGAAGGAAATGCGGTATATGCAAATATTAACATTGATGGCTATACGACAACAGATACCAAACTTTTCTTTTATTATGAAAATACCCAAAATGCACCCTCCCAGGGTCAGGGCCTTAAGCTGGCAATACCATCAGGAGTGAGACAACAATTTTCTGTTGCAGCCCCTTCTGGTCAACGGAAAGTTACCATCACGCCTGACAACAATGACTATGCGATAAAAGACACCACCATCACAATCCAAAAAGACTCAAAGAATGCAACCCCCATCAGATTTGTGGTTATCGCAAAACAAAAGAGAATTCGTTTTCAGGTAGTAGAAAGTACGGGAAAAGGAAGGTTAAGTTTACCGGGGAAACCCATACCAGGAGCCAAAGTGAAAATGGAAGGTATGGTTGACCCAATGACCCGGACGGCTGATAATAATGGTTATGTCACCTTCATCTTCAAGAGCAGCAGTTCAAATTTTGAGTTTACCATCACGCCCCCTGAAAATGCAGACTATGAAGAAGGTTTCTATCAGGTAAATGGAGCAGAGGATGTATTGCAAACGGTAACTTATGCCCCTGCCCGACTGAAAAAATCGGCCACTATTTCAGGAACGGTAACGATTGGCCCGGATAAGAAGCCTTTGGAAAATGCTTCTGTTTATGTTGACATGGGCAATGGTAAACAACTGGCATCAAAAACGGATAAGTCGGGAAAATACATTTTAAAAAGAGTTCCCGCCACCCCGGCGGAAGTAACCGTATATGCCGGCAAGTCAAATGTAGTACCCACCATTATCAGTCAGCATAAAAAAATCAACATCTCAGTCGGAAAGGAAAATACAATGGATTTTAATCTTTATGATGACAACGAAATTGCTATCGGAAAGATATTTGGTTTTGATGCGGAGATAACCGGGAAGAGCGATAAGCAATCAGACAATACCTGGCTGATTAGCGGAAACCTGAAAATAAATGGTAATGATAATTTCAATTTGCAAAACGACAATCAAACTATTCCATTCCAGGATTTGAAGATTAAAAAAACCGGGAAACTGATTAATGGTATTTCCGAAGGAGTACCTGCCACCGATGTAATGACTACTGACCTGACATTCATCAAATTATTTTTACAGCATGCTTTTGCAGCAACACAATATCCTGCCACCGGCGACCGGCTGCAGCTAAAAGGAGGCGACCAGGAAGGAAGCCTGACCGGCAAGGTGTTTATCAAAAAGTCGTCTTTCAAATTCTCTGAGCAACAACTCAAATTAAATGATGATACAGAAAATGCTTTGGTGCTTACAGAAAAGCCCGGTTCATCTGAAACCAATATTCCTACCATAAAATCCGGCGCCTATGCTAAAAGTAAATTTGGTGTAGCCGGTCTGGATGAAAAGGCGATGAAGTTCAGGCTACTGGGCTTTGATGCTTCTGCCAATTTCGCCAATTCATGGATACAGGATAATACCCTCAGCATACAGACTGTTATTCATATCAATGGTCTGCCGGGGATGTCACCGTCTGCCATAAGCGTGGATGCTGGGGACTTAGTGGTTCATCCCGATAAATTTGAGCCGTTAAAAAGTGATCAACCCCTTAAATTCAAATTGGAAAACTGGCAGTTTGAAGGTGATAACTGGCAGTTGATGCAAAATACAGGCGGTATATCTATTCCGTCTGGCACAATGCTGACAGGCAGTTTGAATATCCCGCTAAAAAATATTTCGATTAAACCCAATCATTTGAGTATAGGCGGTTTTGATGTGGCCAACCTGACAATGGCTAATGTGATTCCTGTGGAGGTGCTTACGAAGAAACCCATTTTTGGTTATAACCCAAGCATTGGTAAAGATCAGAAAGCACATTATGAAATGAGGCTGATTGGAGAAGAAGGTCAGCCGGGTGTTCAAATAAAGTCGCTCCCCGGTATGAAGCCGGGAGATGCTTTCAGATTCCAGAATTTTTCTTTGATAAGTAACGGAGAGCAGATATTAAATCCGGGAAACCAGTCAAATAATATCAAACTTTATTCTGTGATGAAGGTCAGACCCCTTGCATTTACCAGCGGAGCCGGTTATGTGGAGATGGATTGTGGAATAGACCTGGGTATTCCACAACTTCAGGAAACATCGGGTATTCTTCATTTCACAAAAGAGAGTGGTAAAATAAAAATGGATGTTCGTCCGCTCAATGTTTCTTTAGAGGGTCCAGGGTTTGTTCACTTCACTCCCAATGTAAAATTCGACGATAAACCGCAAAACCTTACCGAAGGGCATTTTACAGCCATGGGTACTATAACCGACAAGGAAGGAATTAAATTGAAATCTGTTTTACACAGAACCGTCCAGTCCGCATGGGTGCAGGTAGATCCGGAAAATCAAATACTTCCGTTGGGTAGCAATAATACAAAACTGGCAAACATCAAAGGGAAAATGGAGGCAGACATGGCATCTTACACCTGGAAAAATTTTGTCTTCAGCGGAGAGATGCAGGGCTTCACGGGAATGCAGGGGGACACGCGTAAAACATTCACGGTAACCGGATCGATCAATGCATCTAACGAAAAGGTAGAAGTAAAAAATATTCCATCAGGCTTTGGAAGCATCGGTATCACTTATGATATCGCCAACAGTCGTTTCCTGGGTAATCTTCAGTTGGATAAGGCGATTGGCCCTTTGCATATAACAGGTGTGGCTGATTTTCTGGCTGATGCCGGAGGATGGTATTTCCTTGCCGGAGGCAAACTGCAGACGCCCGGTTTCGGAGAAATGAGCGCCGGACTGCTGATAGGCGATTACCATTCAATGCCGGGAAATGTATCACACAAACTGATGCAGTTTGCTTATGATAAACACGTACCACCCAGCTTTAAAAACGGCATTTCCGGATTTTTCTTTACCGGCATGAAAGATCTTCCGGTTATCAATATACCAGATTACAGTATTGATCTTGGTGTTATCAGCGCATCTTTCGGTGCTAAGGCCGGTGTGGATGGAAGGTTATGGATGGATTTTGGTTCGGCGGGCAATGAATATGGAATCGGGGCCATGGTTTTCGCCCATGCCTACCTGAAAGGCGCCTCCATCACCTGCACAAAATTTGGCGCGGAAGCAAGAGCGGAGATGGGAATGAAAGGAAAATATACCACTTCCACAGGGGCATTCAGTTTGGCAGGATGTGGCAGCTTTAACATCACCGGCAGCATTCAGCAATGCTTCCCCACGCCTTGCATTAGTGACGGTATTTGTTGTACCGGCTGTATTGGCATCAGCAAAACCACTGGCATTAAAATAGATATTTTATTAGATTCCAAAGGGAATACCGATTTATCCTTTGGTTTCGGTAATTGCAGCGGGCAGGCGGTAATGACCGGGAATTGGTGAGTTGAAGTTTGATGTTCAAGGCTCAATAAAAGCATTTCAATATGTTTCAAAATATGATCAATATGAAACAATTACTTCTTTGTATCGCTGTTTTTCTTCTTTTGGAAAACAATGCTTCAGCACAACTGCCGGGTGATGTTCCTGTGGCCAAACCAGTGTCTCAGGGCATTTGGGTGTTTCTCGGAAAATCTATCCCTAAAAATATGACCTATCAGATAGAAAGAAGGAAAGAAGGCAGCAGGTCTTACGAAAAAATAGGTACTACCACAGTACCTGCCTCCCAACAGGAGATGCAAAAGAGGCAGGAAGAATATCATAAATATTTTGAAGCATTAGACCCCATCAATTCAAAGGATATCATCCGGTTGTGGGAATATATTCAAAAGCACTCCACAACCGACAGTATGTATTCTGCTAACCTGCCTATGATGCATTTGGTGACCGGAACTGCCTTTTTTGATAAGACTGCTGAGGCCAACGGGAACTATATCTATAGAGTAATGCTTACCGGAAGTGGTGGAAACAGTATTTCTCAGAAAGAAAGCAATCCTTCTTCTTCATTGAAGAAAGTAGATTTTCCTAAACTGACTTTTATTTCAAAAGAATACGCTGATGGAAAATTGTCTGTTACCTGGTCGGTTAAGGATCCTCTTAATATGTCGCATTTCAATATTTACCGTTCAGTTTTTGGGAAAGATGAGTATCAGAGATTGGGCTCCGGTCAAATACAAAGAGGAGTGTATAGCGAAAATGATTTGTTGAGGTTGCTGGCGATAGACCCGATTGGAAATCAACCAGGGTGGTATGAGTATCTGATTGCTCCTGTTGATGCATTTGGGAATGAAGGCGAAAGACAGGCTAAAGCAGATGGGGGAAATATACAGGATTACTATGCGCCTCCTGTTTCCAATTTCAGAGCTGTGAGTACCAATCAAAACCATGAGGTGAGACTTTCATGGCGCTTTGAAAACAAAAGATACCTGAACGGTATAACAGTTATGCGTAGTAGTAATTATGATTCAGGATATCAGAGAATCGCTACCCTTCCGGTCGGTGATACCGCCTACACCGATATGATACCTGAAACAGGAGAGAATTTTTACTATTATCTGGTTTTAAACAGTGCGAACAATAATCCGGTATCATCAGCAAAAGTATTTGTTGCTTATACTGGCACAAGTGAAAAGCCAATCCCTCCTTCGCCGGTTGATGCTATTACCATCCCTAACGGAATAAAGGTATATTGGAAAGATGACAATTCTTATGCGAAGGGTTTCTTTGTTTACCGCAGGTTCAATACCATGGAAGATTTCATACAGGCAAGTCCGATGATACCGAAAGGGGACTCTGTTTATTCTTTTATCGATACTTCAGGATTGTTACAAAGAGGGGAAGTGTATGAATATATAGTGCGAACATTGAGTGAAGACGGTCAGTTAAGCAAAAACTCAGATACCGTAACCGCGTATCCGGGAATAAAAGCAATCCTGACTGCTCCGATGAATCTCCGGTATCATATTAATGATGGTGTAATTACCCTGATGTGGGATGACATGACCGACTGGGAAAAAAATTTATTAGGCTATAAAGTTTATCGTAAAGTGAACAACGGCGCATGGGAATCACTGCCTAATGATTCTATTCAGTCCAAAAAGAATTTTTATATGGATTCCACGATGAGCACGCAGGGTAGCTATTCCTATGCCGTGGCTGCCTGGGATCACTTCGGAAATGAAAGTGAAAAAGCGGCAATCAGCTTGCCTGGCATCAAAGAAATGACGATGCCACCCCCACCAGGCATCTCTCTGAGACAAACAGGCAATGGTATTTATATAACCTGGGGACAAACCTCAGAAGACTATTCTGCCATAAAAATTTACCGTTCGGAACCGGGTCAGCAGCCACGTTTGATAGGAACTGTTAAGGAGGATGATTTTTATGAAGATAAAAATGTTGCTGCAGGCAGGCTTTATTTCTACCAGTTTAGCACCGTGAACAATCAAAACAAAGAAGGAGGTCTGAGTGATAAGTTGAGTATAAGAGTGAGGTAGCGCCTATCCGGAAGGTATATTTCTTTTATGATAATAGAATGCCGATACTATGAACGCCTCAGCAACCTCACAACACTAAGCCAGGACGTTTACTGGCTGCGATACAGCGACGGGAAAAATACCCGGGTGCTCAGGCTGGTGAAGTAGTTACGGGCGTCCTGTGTTATATGTTCTTCTTTGTCTTCTGATATGCCCGTTGAAAACGGGGAAGCCTGACCTGAGTTGCATTGGCGCTACGTCACACCCCTACCCGCAAATATTACTGACACACCGAAAATCTACATATTAAACATATTTGTGCTACCCGTTTTATAGTATATTTTAGCGTAAATACAAACGTTGCCTACTATACTATGACGACTCAACTATCAAAAGATATTACTGACTTTTTAGAACTTGACACGACAAAGAATTTTCTTGTTGCGGCAAATCAATTTGTAACGATCATAGAAGCGGAGAATATCAATAAAGATGATTTTATTAAGCAGGTTCACTTATCGCTCATTGACCTTTATTCAACCGGACATAAACTTCAAGACATAGAATTAGTTTATTCAAGTGCAGACTCTGACTTTGATAGAGAAAATCTATTTGATAATAGGAATAGAAATTTAATTAGTGAGCTGGGTGGACAAGCATTTTACTTTGAATCTTTTGACCCAACTTATGAAAAAGAAGATAGCCCAAGTCAAGGCTGGTTAGTTGATGATTTTTCAGACATTTATAGAGATATAAAAATTGAGTTGGAGAAATTAAAAATTGGGACAGACGAAGCAACAGAAGATGCATTGTGGCAATTAAAGTTTAGTTTTCGTCATCATTAGGGTGGACATTGCATAAACGCATTACGCTATTTACATTACTTTTGGTATGACAATAAACTATAGAAAGTACAGCAGGCAACAGGTGGTTTCCGGTTCTCTACAATGTCTCCTCCTGCAGCGCTTTGTGCCGGGCGAGGGACGTTGCGGGTTACAAAGGCCCTGAACATCGTGTCGGCCCGCTTGTCATACCCTCTGCTTCATACCGGTTATAGTTTTTTACCTGGCTTTTTGTACTTCCACTTTGGATTGCGTTTATGATGATAGATAGATACAATTACTATCTGCTTCACAGGCTCATTTATGTAATAAATAAGATTAAACGGATACTTTTTCAGCGTAAGCTCCCGCAGGTTTTTATGTGTATTGCGGTACCTGCCGGGGTGGGTGCATGCTGCCTCTATCGCTTCCTGAACAGCTATTATAAAGCCATCGCCGGCTATAATGCTTTGGGCTTCATACCATCGAAAGGATTCTTCATATTCATTAGCAGCGACCGGATCAAAAAGGAATGTATAAGCCGCCATTCCTATTTTCTCTTTTTCCTTATGGCAGTAAGTCTTTTGCTCATTTCTTTGGGTGAAACCATTTTGCCACCGTTGAGATAATGTTCCACCCTTCGGTCAAGCTCCGCCTTAAACTCGTCTGTGTAAGTAACGGATGTTTCTTTTATTTCGTCCTTCACGATGGCATAAATTGCCTTTAGCTTTTTGTCATCAGCTATTTCAAGATAATTATGCAGTTCCTGCTTTATGTTTGCTGTATTCATAGCCGCTACATTTACTTTTTGCCTCCCATTGTCGCAGAGGTATCATTTTCAAACAAATATAACGAAAATTAAGGGTACTGATTGTTTAGCCCCAGCACCGAAATGATTTTCGTAAGTACTTATATATCAGTCGACTATCATCACTTTGTTTCCTCCGGTTCTCCACAATATCTCCTCTTGCAGAGCTTTGTGCCGGGCGAGGGACGTTGCGGGCTATAAGGACACTTAGTATTATTGTTTAACGAACAAGGCCCCGAACATCGTGTCGGCCCCTCTGTCATATCCTTTCAGGCAGTCCATTTTTACCAGGGTCAGTCCATGTTTTTGCTCCAGGTGCCGCACAACCACCTCGTTTTCTTCCTTAAACACCGAACAGGTGATGTATAGAAAATAGCCGCCCTTTTTCAGGAATGATGCGGCATTGCCGGCTATTTTCCGCTGGAGCCTGCTGAAACCGGCTATCGCATTTTCTTCAAAGAAATACAACTGTTCCGGTGTTCTGCTCCATGTGCCGGATCCGGTGCAGGGAACATCGCAAATGATAAGGTCAAAAGGCGCGCTACCCGGTGTTGTTATTTTGTTTTCAAGGTCCAGTTGCAATGCCTGGTATTCTTTGATACCTGCTTCCGCAAAACGGATTTTTAAGTTAGCCAGTATTGCCGGCCGTATGTCGGATACCGTTAGTTGAATATTACCCAGGACATCTTTTGCCAGGATGGACTTTCCACCGCTGGCGGCGCAGCAGTCCCACACATTCAGGGACGGCTCCACCGGAAGCTCCCGTAAAAAAACTTCGATGTTCTGCGAATTATAGTCCTGTATTACAGCCTCCCTGTTGAGCATGATAATATCTTTCAGATCAGTAGCGTTGGGCAACTCCAGGCAATTGGCCGAAAGTTCATTAAAGCTAACGGAGGCCTGCCGCAACCTGTTCCTGATTTTCTCCTCGTATCCCGGGCGGATCCTTATGAACAGGTCGGGTTGCTGCAGGAAGGAAAGAGAGAACCGGTGTCCGTCAATACCATTGCTCAGCCTGTCCTGCCAGGGAAAAACCGCCTCCGGATCAAACCGTATTCCCTGCTCCTGCAAAAAATATATCTTCCCGGGCAGGGAAACAGGAAAAGCCGCCTGCCACTCCGGTTTCAGGGCTTCCAGTACAGGCTGCGGCGGTTGGCTGCACAGCAATAATCCCGTCAGTATTCTATCTGCGGGAGGGAGGGAATCACCCCATTTACCGAGCCGGTAATAGCTGTAGCAGAGGTGGCTTATCTGCCGCCGGTCCCGGGAACCATATTTCCTGTGTTGCGAAAAAAAAGATTTCAGCCAGATCGCCAATGGCTGATCACCGCGGTAGTTCTTTATTATTTCAACAGACGTATTCAGCCAGGAATGATATATGCTCACCATACGAAGTTGCAAAAAAATACCGTTAGTAGTATGCCCGGAAAAGCGGGAGTTTTTATTACAATAACAAAATGTTATTTTTGGATATATGATTGACAGCGTTTTACTGGTTCTGCCATTTGCGATCGTTTTATTGTGTGTGGCGCTCTTCTCCGGAATTGAAGTCGCTTTTGCTTCTGCCAACCGGTTTTCGTTTGAGCTGAAAAAAAAGCAGGGGTTGAAAAGCGGGCGGATATTATCGGACCTGCTGGAGGAACCTTCCAGGTTCATCAGTTCGGTAACCATCGGGCTTTCCATCTGGATAGTCGGCTATGGTTTACTGGTAGGCAGCATACTGGCGCCACTATGGGATTGGGTAGAACAAAATATCGGGTCATCCTATAGCTATATCAAATACGTAAGACTGATATTTGAGACTTTGATTTCCGGCAGCATCCTGTTGTTTATAATGTTTTCCTTCCGGGCCTTTTTCCGGGCAAAAGCCGATTCGGTGCTTTCTATTCTTGCGCAGATGGGTATCCTGGGACTCATACACAGCCTTTTCTATCCTATCGCCTCGATGTTTATTACGATGGCAGACTGGATATTAAAATACCTTTTCGATGTAAAGATCGCGGATCAGAAGCCTGCTATCGCCGCCGTGGATATAGAGCATTTCATGCAGCAGACCAGGGATCAGTCGGATGATGACCAGGATATCAATACACAGTTGTTTGAAAATGCGCTGCAACTCCCTTCCGTCAAGATCAGGCAATGCCTGGTTCCACGTAAAGAAATTGAGGCCATAGACATCAACGCATCTCTCGAAGAGGTGAAAAGAATATTTTCAGAAACCAAGCTGAGCCGCCTCATTATTTACGAAAACAATATTGACAACATCCTGGGATATATACACCAGATCGCCTTGTTTAATAATCCGCCGGATATTCTGTCTATCCTGATGCCCATACCCGCCGTTCCGGAAAGTATGAGCGCCACTGATCTTATTACTAAACTCACCAAAGAACGGAAGAGTATTGCCTGGGTAGTAGATGAGTTCGGGGGAACAGCCGGTATTATTACGCTTGAGGATCTGCTGGAAGAGATCTTTGGAGAGATCAGGGATGAATATGATACGGACAGGTTTGTGGAAAAGCAGATCTCTGAAAACGAATATATCTTCTCCGGAAGATTAAAAATAGACTACCTGCAGGAAAAGTATAACCTGGATTTTGATGAAACAGATTCTGAAACCCTCTCGGGTTATATCATCAATCATCATGAAATGATCCCAACGGCAAAGGAGAGAATTATTGTCGGGAATTTTGAGTTTGATATTGTGAATGTAAGCGATACACGTATTGAAATGGTGAAGGTGAAACGCTTGAAATAAGCACTAACTCACCGGCTGATGAATGAACACACGCATATAGCGTACTCCTTTTTTCAATAAATGCACCGGGAACTGTGGTTGTTCTGCAGAAATGAGTATATTTGCAACAACATTGCAAACTTAAAGTTGAAAAGGGGACCATTATATAGAAAACTTATTGCAGCGTTGCTGCTGTCGGTGTATCTTTTTATTGCCGCTCCTGTAGGCTGGTGGCATCATCACGCATCTACCGGTAGCGGTGGTATATCAATTGGTTTTGCCATATCAGGTAATGATGAATTGCTGCACGCGCACCTATCCTCAGGTGACTGCCCCGTATGTTCCCATCACTACTCCGCATTTCTGGAGACTGCTTTTTTCAGGGCAGAGTTCACCGTTCAGTACCTGACGCCCCTGCATAAGAAGTTCTGTCCGGAAGCATATCACAGCATTTCAATTTCAGGACTTACCAATAAAGGGCCTCCCGCTTGTTGATTGCCAACCGGTAATCTGATAGAGAATTACCCTCTCGCATTTCTAACTGTCCGGACTTTTTTCGGGCATGTTCTTCAATGATTTTTTAAGAAAGAACATTTGTAAAATGTTTTATGCAAAGTCCGCTTTAATAGTGGTTATTCAGTTTGCCTGTGTTATGATCAGTTGTGGGCAGGGATCTTTCCTCACAGGGCGGATAGTGGATAAAAACCATCTGCCGTTAGAAGGTATCGTGGTGCATCTGGGCAGATACAAGCCGGTATTTACAAAAAAAGACGGCAGTTTTTCATTTCAGCATTTGGAAAAGGGGCACTATCACCTGACCTTATCATATTCCGGCGTACCTGATCTCGGCATTCCGGTGGATATAATAAAAGATACCACCGTGCTGAATAACATTATTATGGATTTTTCCATCCGGGAACTTGATGAAATAATCGTCAACGATATTCACTCCGGTGAAAAACCAGATGAAACGCTGCAAACGGAAGTGATCAACAGTCATTTTATCCGCCGGCATATGGATGGCAGCCTGATGCAGTCGCTGGAGCGGCTGCCGGGCATAAAAAGCATCCATATCGGCTCCTCCGGCTCCAAACCCCTGATAAGGGGGTTGGGATTCAACCAGGTGGTAGTGGTTGAAAACGGCATTAAGCATGAGGGGCAGCAATGGGGCGCTGATCATGGATTGGAAATAGACCAGTACAGGATCAACAAAATGGAAATTATCAGGGGGCCTTCCTCTTTTATATATGGTTCTGATGCATTGGCGGGGGCCATAGACATCAAACCCCTGCCAAAACCTGCGCCCAATAGTGTGGGCGGTTCGGTGGACCTTACCGGAAGAACTAATAACCGGCAGTATGGGGGCTCATTCAACTTTTATGGAAGAAAAAACAAGTGGTTTTTTGATAGCCGCATCAGCTATATAAATTATGGGGATTATCGCGTTCCCGCGGACACCGTGTATTCCTACAGCTATGCAGTCCGGCTCCACAAGAATTTTGTTCGGAATACTGCAGGCAGGGAACTGAACACTTTTGTAAGCAGCGGCTATATAACAGGTAAATTCAGTTCCGTATTTTCTGTCAGTAATAATGCGACAAAAAGCGGCTTTTTTGCCAACGCACACGGACTGGAACCCCGCAACGTGAACGAAAAACTGCACGACGCCTCCAGCCGGGATATTAACCTGCCTTATCAGCAGGTTTCCCATACAAAGATCATCAACCATACAACCTTTAAAGCAGGAGTACACAGGCTGGAAATAAATGCCGGGTTTCAGCGAAATTTCAGAAGGGAGTTCAGCCAGTATGTAAATCATGGATATATGCCCCCGGTCTATCCTCCGGGTTTAATATATCCCCCGCACCTGGAACGCCAATATGATAAACAGGTATGGAGCCTGAATGCAAAAGATGAGCTGCATTCCGGGAAACACAGCATCGTATATGGGTTCAACAGCGAGCTGCAGCAGAATGCAATCGGCGGATGGGGATTTCTTATCCCCGCTTTCTCTCAAAAAAGTGCCGGAATATTTTTTGTCGATAAATATTTCCTGAGCGACAAAATGATGTTGCAGGGAGCGCTGCGGTATGATTACGGAAATATCCGCGTAAAGGAATATGAAGACTGGTTTGAAACGGAAATGGAGAAAGATGGGGAAACCACCCGGGAAAAACTTAAAAGGGCATCGGCCTTCAACAAAAGCTTCAACAATTTTACCTGGTCCGCCGGTATGAATTACAAGCCCGGAAAACTTACGCTGACAGCCAATATAGGCAGCGGTTTCCGCATGCCTATCGCTAAGGAGCTTGCCGCGAACGGCGTGAACTATCATTATTTCAGATATGAGAAAGGGAATGCTTTTCTCAGCCCGGAAAAGTCCTACCAGTTGGATGCAGGCATCAGTTGGAAGGAAAAACAGTTCCATATACGCCTGTCACCATTCCTCAACTATTTTTCCAACTACATTTACCTGAACCCTTCGGCAGATTATGATATGTATTACGGAGCCGGGAACCAGGTATTCAATTATTCCCAGACCAGGCTTTTCCGCGCCGGAGGCGAACTGCAGGCGGGATACCAGTTCCTGAAATACTGGCATGTAGAGGTTGCCGGCGAATATGTATTTAACAGGCAGCTTTCCGGTACAAAAAAGGGCTATTCCCTGCCGTTTACACCTCCGCCTTCGGGGTTGTTTACCCTTTCGTGGGAAGCCGGCTGGCAAAACAAATGGATGGTGAATAATTATATCAGTATTGATTACCGGATAGCAGCCCCGCAAAACAATATCGTGCCGCCGGAAAAAAAGACTCCGGGATATAGTGTATTGGGCATTGCCGCAGGCAGCAGGATCAAAACCGGGAAAGACAATATTTATATCAGCCTGCAGGTGAAGAATGTGTTGAATAAAGAATATCTCAGCCATACCAGCTTCTATAGGCTTATTGAACTGCCAGAAATGGGAAGGAATATTATACTATCTGTTAAAATTCCCTTTACTGCTAAGCATGGCTAGGCAATCCAACATAGTGAGCCGCCTTTTAACAGTATTTCTTTACGGACTGTTATGGATAGCTCCTTTGCACTATTCTGTAAAGGAGTACAACAACAGTAAGGCACATGCGCATAATAATGCGGTGGAAGATTGTGTTATATGCCAGTTGGGTATATTGTACATCACTCCGGCAATGGCGCCGCCGCTACAGTCCGCAATATATATCCATGCTCCCGCTGAAAAACTGCCTGCTAACCCCAGGCTGACCGAAATTGTCATCGAAACCCCTCAGCGGGGTCCTCCCGGAACAATGGCATAGTTAAAAACGGATACTTACCATCCATTTATGCATCGCTCACTTATTTACTACTTTAAAAATTTAAACCGATGGTTTTAAAAACAAGATATCTATTGATAGCGCTATTCGCAATTGTTCTTTTTGCTGCCTGCTCCAAAGATGAACCGGAGTTGGCTGCGCCGTCCCTTAGCGACATAGAAATAGGATCGGACAACAATAAAACCGGCTATGCCGGAGGGGACATACATATAGAAGCCATGATAACCGCCCCGGCAAAAATAGCCTCTGTAAAATTGTCCATACATCCTGAAACAGGTACAGGATGGGAGTTTGACTCAACTTATACCGAAGGATTTGCAGGGCAACTGAATGCTGAATTTCACAAGCACATTCACATTCCCGTGGAAGCGGCGACAGGAGAATATCATTTGCATTTTGTCGTAACAGATCAAAAGGGGAAAACGGTTTCGCTGGAAGAAGAAATCGAGATCGTTCTCGATCCCAGTCTTCCTGATCTTTCAGACTTTGAAGTAGAGGTTTCTTCTTCAGGAGCCGAGCTGCATGTGGAAGGAACTATCAGCGCCCCGAAAAAGATCGCAAAGGTAGCGTTGGAGATCCACGGCGGCGGATGGGAAAAGGAATTTGAATATACCGATGAGGCAATGGTAGGGAAGACCAGTTACGACTTTCACAAACATGTCAGTATTGCCGATGCTCCTTCGGGGCATTATCATGTACATTTCAAGATCATTGACCAGGCCGGGAAAGAAAGAGAGTTTGAAGAACATTTTGACAAACCGTGATCTTCTTTCCAGGCAAAAGCTGTATTCACACAGGAACTGCGGTATTACAAAAGCAGTTCCTGTCTAATTAATTTTTTATGAAAAAGTATCTGATACTGATCATTGTAACAGGCGTCGCAGTTACTGGTTGCGACAAAAAGAGTACAGAAATGGATGATATCCCTCCGGTAATTGACCTCACGATACCGGGCGTTTTCCCGGTGCAATGCAGTGAGATCACCCGCGGAGAAACATTTGTATTCAGGGCAAAATTTACTGACAATGCAGCGTTGGGATCATATGGGCTGGATATTCATCACAACTTCGACCAGCATTCGCACAGCACGGAAACGGGAACCTGTGAAGCGGGGGAAATAAAGCCTCCTGTCAGCCCCTTTCTGCTGGTAAGAAGCTACTCCATACCCGAAGGGAATACTTCATTTGAAGCAACAGCATCCATAGAAGTTCCTGCCGGCGTGGATACGGGAGATTATCATTTTATGATAAAGGTGACGGACAAACAGGGATGGCAAACAATAAAAGGGTTAAGTATAAAAATAAAGTGACCATGCCGGGAACAGTATGCCGCCTGGCCTGTATTTCCTTATAATAAGATAAGGGTAGAATGAACATTTAAAAAAGCGCCCGTACCGACGCCCGGCCGATATGTACCATGTTGGATTCTCCCGATTTTCTCCCTTCGTACTGGATGTTCAGTTCCAGGAAAGAGGAAAGTCTTTTGGTAAGGTCCATGGTCCACAGGTAGTTTTTCCCGGGCAACAGCGCGTCCAGCATGATGTAGGAAACCGGGGTATTGGCAATATTGCCATTGTCCTTATCAGTGTACCTTATTTGGGAGAACGTAAACCTGCTGGCGATGGAGGTGTTGGACAGGATATTGTATTTAACCTCCGCATTCACTGAATGGATCGTTGCTTTTTGCGATCCCTCCGTGTTATACTTATTATCGTGGCGGTAGCCGGTCATTATCCTGAAGTTGGTTCTTTGTATAAAAGACAGGCGGGGCTCTGTACCGACAGAACGGATATGGTAATTGCGGTTGTCAAAGTTAGGAGTTGTCAACTTATTGTTTCCCTGTTTTGCCAGCAACTCCAGCAAAAAGTTCCTGGAAATGTTCCAGCGTCCTTTGATATTCCAGTCATCCAGGTGCCTGCTTTCGTAGCCATAGGTAAGAAATGATTTATTGTCGGTGCGGATATTATTAATGTCCATACCCCATACGCTGCTGAAGCGGTTGAAAGAAAAGGAATTGCTCAACACCTGGTTAAGCAGTATAAGGGAAGTATCCTGCATAGGCACCGCGAATGGATTAAACTCCAGTTTTCCCGACAACGATTTTTTATATACCTGCAGGCTGCTTTGGAAATAGAGCCGGGTGAGGAATTTTTGAAACCCGGACGCTTTGCTCATATCGATCACGGCGCGGGGATTGATCACAATACTGTAGTTGAATTGCAGGTAATTAGCCTTTACAAATTCATTGGTGGGGGTGAATATCCTTATATACTTTGCCTGGTCGCGGAACTGGGATACTTCAAATTCATTCAGCTCAGGGATGCCATTGTTGTTATAATCAATCCAGGTATATTCACCCTGCCCGGGAGGCACTTCTATATAGGTATAGTCCCGCTTTTGCTCCTGCCCGGTGCCCACCTCATACAGCAGGTTCCCGTTCAACAGTCCCTTCCATTCATTCACAAAATACTCCGCTCTTCCCAGGATGGTTTCTTCCGCCTGCAGGCTGGTAATTTTGTCGTTCAGCACATGCAGGTTCCGGTAGGTAACGTTGGCGCGTAGCTGGTGTTTGGGGTTTTTCATCAGTTCGGTGGAGAGGTTGATATTATTGCTTCTGTCTGTTCTGTGCAACTGCCCGCCAAAGGGATACTGATCGCTGCGGGTATAGTAAGTGACTCCCCATTTATTGGGTTTGCCCTGCGGGGATCTGATATATGCCTGCCATATATCGAAAGAAAAGCTGCCGGTATTCAGCGAGTCGTATTGGCGGTACTTTATATAGTTGTGATCCAGTGTATAGCCAACTCCTATCCGGTGATTTCCCAGCTTTGGAAAGTCTTTTGATACGTCCAGTACAGGTTTGAGGTAATACCCTCTTTGGTCGGACAGTCCGAATGAAGTAATATACACCTGGTTGTTAAAGTGCCAGGTTCCGTAATCTGCCCTTTGCACCATACCGTTTTTTATGCCGTTGTAGCCGTCGGCTCTCTTATAGGTTTCAAAAATGTACCGGACACTGTTATTGTTTTTATCGTTCAGTTGTATGCTGGTACGAAACAGGTTTTCCGTAGCGGCGGTAACGGTAATAGGTAAACCCCAATCCCTGTAAAACTCCACGGAACGTAATCTTTCCACCGGGCGAAACCTGTTCTCTACCCACTCATAACCTGCCTGGGTCAGCAGTTTTGCGCCTGAACCCTTTTTCAGGGGTCTGTTGTCATGTACCGTGACGCGACCGGCGAACCCCATGTCGTCCGCTTTGTCTTTTGAAGAAAAGCTGTTGATATTATAATTGCTCAAAGCCAGTTCTGTACTGACAACCGTATTCTCTGAAATTGAATAATCCGCCCCCACCGTTACCAGTTGCTGCTTCCTGGGAGCGATCAGCAGTATTACCGGTTCAAAGCTTCCCTGCGGGTTGTTATCGGCATCCGGCGAAATCCATTTGAATACTTTTCCGTTGGCGGCATTGTTCTGGTCCAGCACATAATTACCTTTCCCGTATCCCACCTCGGTGAAGGCAAGGTTGTACAGTGTGTCCTGGTTGTTTGCGGAGTACACAAATACGGAATCATGCAGGCTGACATTATATACCGTGTCAATTTTTTTATAAAGTATCTTGTTTACGGAAAACGTATCCAGCATTTGCGAGGGGTAAAATGCCTGCTGTATGCTATCCCCTACCGAGCTGAGAAAATGTTTTTGTTCCGCGTTCAGTGTTTGGTTGATGGGGGAGTTCTTGGCGTCTGCATTGGAGTAGGCTGCCAGCCTTAGTTTCAGCTTTTTACCGATAGATGCTTCATCGGCGAGGTACAACTGCGAGTTGAGGTAGTTTCTGTCAGCATACCCGAACTCCACCTGAATGCGTTTGTCTTTTGTGATCATCTGCCTGGGGGTAAAGCTGATCTCCGCGGTATTGTAGTTGATCACATAATCCTGGTCTTCGCCCCGTTGCATAATCTCTCCGTCGATAAACACTCTTTCTGTACCCGCCAGCACTATAAAAAACAGTTCATTGTTGGGCGCCTGCAGGCGGTAAGGCCCCTGGTTGCCTTCTATCCCCTGGAAAACATTCCGCGTGAATTTTCCTTTTGCCATGGCGCCGCTCAGCAATATTGTATTGCTCACCGTATTACTGATCCGGCTTTGCTGCCCGAACGCCGCCCCCTGGAGGCGGGAGTAGTAATTGAGAAAATAACTTTGCTGCTGCCGGATATCTATATCCCCGATATCAAAATGCCAGTTGTTCTTTTTAAACTGTATGAACACTTTGTCAAATTCGTTCAGGTTTTGGGTATTCCCATCCGGTTGCACCGGAATGTTGCTATCCGTAATGGCTGCAACAATCTGCACGCTGTCCGCCAAATAGCCGCTTAGCTGGAGGTTGAGGGTAGAATTCAGTACAACATCCTGCTGGTTTCCAAAAGACAGTCCTCTGCCAAAGCTCCCGTTATAGTTGATATTCCCGAAATCGAATATGGATTGCTGTACCAGTTCGTTGCGACCGACGGTGGCGCCTGCAATAAAATTATTGCTGATGCTGTCAAAGCGCAGCCTCTGCAGTACCGGCTGAAACCTGCCGGGAAAAACCCGGTAAGTGACCACCACCTCTGTTTCTGCCGGTCGCGTGATCCAGATAAGCTTCGAGGTAAAATGATCCAACTGCCATGTTTCCGGCGCTATCCCCGCTATGGAAAAACTGCCGGGAATAATGCTGAGCGTATCGAGCATCAGCGTATCCGCCTGAACTGTTATTATTTTTTTTCGCAGGTTGGAACCTGCGGACTGCTGGGAGAACCCCCACCGGGCGCCTGCCACACACAACAATATCAAAAGCAGCCGTAGTTTCAAACCATCTTTTTTATTAGAATGCTTAAAATTAGAAAATATTGTATATCAGGCAGAAAGAAAAGAGTTTCTGTTATTTATACCCGGATGGAAATAACATCATACTACAAAAAAAGAGGCTGAACTTTTCAGAACAGCCTCTTTTTATTTTTTATAACGTTGTTACGCTAATTTAGTTCCCTGATTTTGATATTCCGGTACCATACATCATCACCGTGGTCCTGTAGCACAATTCTGCCCTCTTTAAATTTTGCAAAATCTTCCAGGTTTTTGAATTTGCTGTTGGCAATCATAGTATTCCAGTCATCAGTCCAAAGAGTAGTAGCAACCACGTTTACTCCATTCTGCCAAAGCTCCAGTTTGCCTTTTTCCAGTTTGATCTCTACCTGGTTCCATTCTCCGACAGGCTTTACGTTTTCCGGTATGCTGGTAATAAGGTCATACAGGTCGCCGGCACGATGTTTCTGTATTTTGGAATCAGGATGACCATTGTTATCCAGCACCTGCATTTCAGGACCGGTATAATATGCATAGCGGTATTTCGGGTCTTCCTTCACCAGGAACATGATACCACTGTTACCGTTAGGCGAAATTTTCCATTCCAGCTTCAGGTGAAAATCCCCGTATTCTTTTTCAGTAACAGCATCGCCGCCGTTTTCACGGGGGCCTCCTCCTTTAAAATGCAGGGAGCCGTTATCCACAGACCAGGAAGATCCCAGGGCAGGTTTGTTAAACGAATGCCATCCGTTAAGGGAGGTTCCGTCAAACAGGAGTTGCCATCCCTGTTTCTTTTCCTTTTTGGTCAATACATTGTCTTTACTTTTCTGGGCAAAACTGCTGTAAGAAAAGATGGTCAGCAGGGCCAACACATAAAAGGCGCTTATTTTTTTCATATCTGATTGTTCTGTGTTTTACTTTATCGACAGTATATAGTGAACCATCGCTTCCGCGTCGGCTTTCATCAGGCCGGCATGGGGAGCCATGGGAATATCACCCCAGGTGCCGGAGCCTCCTTCAATGATTTTTTTAACCAGCAAAGGAATATCTGTTTCTTTATATTTTTTGGCAACATCGGCATAAGAGGGCCCCACCAGTTTGTCTTTTTCCTGGTGGCAGGCAAAACAGTCAGAGCCTGCAATCAATGTTTTTCCCTTTTCAGCAAGCGCCTTTGTATCTACCTTAGCCGCAGTTTCGTTGTCCGCCGGCGTCGCGTCCGCTGCCGGAGCAGGTTCCGCCGTTTTGGGTTCACCGATCTGCGGGTTCTTATTGATGCTGATGGGTTTCTGAGGCTCTGCAGGAGCAGTTCCGCAGGCATTCAACAAACCTGTAAGAGCGATCATCACTACCACTTGCCGAAAAATTGTAATGTTTTTTGTCATCGTATTGTCAAATTTGAAGCGTAAATATACTACTATACTACTCAAGTCCCAGTACGCTCCGGTTAAATTTTTCGTCGCTACCGGTACCAGCGAAATCATCAAACGCTTTTTCCGTAACGTGTATAATATGATTCTTGATAAACGGAGCGCCTTCCGCCGCGCCGTCTTCCGGGTGTTTAATGGCACACTCCCATTCCAGCACTGCCCATCCTTTATAATTGTATGCGGCCAGCTTGCTGAAGATGGATTTAAAATCCACCTGTCCGTCTCCCAATGAACGGAAACGTCCGGCTCTTTCTACCCAGCCCTGGTAACCACCGTAAACACCCTGTTTACCGGTAGGGTTAAATTCCGCGTCTTTTACGTGAAACATCCTTATCCGGTCGTGATAAAAATCAATATAGTCAAGATATTTAAGCCCCTGCAATACAAAATGGCTTGGATCGTACAACAGGCAGGCGCGGGGGTGGTTATTTACTTTTTCCAGGAACATTTCGTAAGAGATCCCGTCGTGCAGGTCTTCGCCCGGGTGGATTTCATAACATACGTCTACCCCGTGTTCATCAAAAGTGTTCAGTATCGGCGTCCATCTTTTTGCCAGTTCGGTAAAGCCGGTTTCTACCAGCCCGGCAGGGCGTTGCGGCCATGGATATACCGTGTGCCACAGTAATGCCCCGCTAAATGTGCCATGAGCATTCAGCCCCAGGTTTTGAGAGGCTTTAGCGCAGTCCTTCAGGTGTTGCACCGCCCATTCCGTACGGGCTTTGGGGTTATTGCGGTACTCCTCGGGAGCAAACCCGTCAAAGAGTACATCATAGGCGGGGTGTACTGCCACCAGTTGTCCCACAATGTGGGAAGAGAGTTCTGTGATCTCCAGCCCGGCGGCATTTACCACTCCTTTTATCTCGTCGGCATAGGTTTTACTCTCTGCCGCTTTTTTTACATCAATAATATGGGTAGCCCAGGAAGGGAGCTGAATTCCCTTGTACCCAAGGCCGGAAGCCCATTTGGCAATAGCCGGCAAACTGTTGAAGGGAGGGTTATCCCCTAAAAACTGCGCAAGAAAAATGGCAGGTCCCTGAATATTGGTCATAATTAAATAGTTTGAATTTTTGAATGATTAGAAGAATTTATACAACAAAATCAGTCCATTTCTGAGTGCTGGCGCTGCTGTTAACCACGTTGTCAATAAATGCCATTCCCCTTACCCCTTCCGCCACTGTGGGAAAATCCAGCATCTCGGGAGTAGGTTGCGTACCATCCAGGCGGGCGGACAGCGTAAGTGCAAAATTGCGGTAGATATTGGCAAACGCCTCCAGGTATCCCTCCGGATGCCCTCCCGGGGTACGGGTATTGTGTTTGGCATAGCTGCCCAGGTATCCACCCCCTGCCCGGTATATTTCTGCCGGTTTATCCAGCCATTTTACGATCAGGGTGTTGGGCTCCTGTTGTGCCCATTCCAGTCCGCCCTTCTCTCCATATACCCTGATCTTCAGCGCGTTTTCCTCACCGGCTGCCACTTGCGAGGCCATCAGCACACCGGTAGCGCCGTTGTTAAAACGCAACAGCACATTACCATCGTCGTCCAGCGCCCGTCCGTCAACAAATATTTTCAGATCCGCGCAGAGCTGAGTGATTTGTAAGCCGGAAATATATTCGGCCAGGTGCGCCGCATGTGTTCCTATATCCCCCATACAGCCTGCCTTCCCGGATTTGGAAGGGTCTGTACGCCACGCAGCCTGCGGATTGCCCTCTTTTTCCGTAAGCTTGCTCAGCCATCCCTGCGGATATTCAACATATATCTTTCTTATTTTGCCGAAGGCGCCTTCTTTTGCCATTTGTTTGGCCTGTTTCACCAATGGGTAACCGGAGTAGGTATGAGTGAGCGCCAGTATCAACCCGGTCTCTTCTACTTTTTTCTGCAATTGTTTGGCTTCATCCAGTGTAAAAACCATTGGCTTTTCTATCACTACATGAAACCCTTTTTCCAGGGCCAGCATTGCCGGCGCAAAATGAACGTGGTTGGGTGTTACGATGGATACAAAATCCATTCGTTCGCCTTCCGGTAGCCGGCTTTCTGTTTCGATCATTTCTTCAAAACTGCTGTATGCTTTATTATCGGGCAGAAACAAAGCCTTTGCAGATTCTTTTGCCACCTCCGGCCGTTGGCTGAGTGCGCCACACGATAATTCAATCAGCCCGTCTATATTAGCGGCAATGCGATGCACCGCCCCGATGAAAGCCTCTTTACCTCCACCGATCATTCCCATTTTAAGTTTTCTGTTCATGGAAAAATTTATTCAATTATTAAATAATGCAATTTATCGAAAGGGCATTAAAAGTAAAACATTTACAGGTATCCTCCATGTGTTTTTTATAGGTTGTAATAAGTTACCCTTCATTAACGTGTTATGCTTTCTAGCTCTAAAATTTTTTCGTAACACAAGCCAAAAGCTTTGTTTTAAGAAAACATTTCCTAACTTAACTGCTGATATTATTATATGCCCACTTCTGAATTTCAAAAACGCCGGTCTGCCATCAAAAAGATCATTGTGGGGTCCCTGTCTGTGGGCTCCGCGGCAAAAGCCTTTTCCGGGGTTCCATCTCCTTCACATCCGAATGTCAATTATATAATGAAAGGGAATATTAATCATTCCGTTTGCCGGTGGTGTTATGGCAGCATTCCGCTGGAAGAGTTTTGTGCCGGGGTAAAAAAGATCGGGATTCCCGCCATAGACCTGGTGGGACCCTCCGATTGGCCGGTATTGCAGAAGTATGGACTATATTCTTCCATGTGCAGCGGGGCAGCAATCAGCATAGAAGACGGCTTTAACGACAAACAAAACCACAGCACGCTGGAGAAGAATTACACGGACATGATCCCGCTGGTGGCCGAAGCAGGATATAAGCAACTGATATGCTTTAGTGGCAACAAAAGGAACCTGGATGATGAAACTGCCTGGGCCAATTGCGAGGAAGGGCTGAAAAAAATAATGGGAGTTGCTGAACAGCATAATGTTACTATAGTAATGGAACTGCTGAACAGCAAGATAGACCATAAAGATTATAACTGCGATAAGACTGCCTGGGGGGTGGAACTGGTCAAAAGAGTAGGCTCCGAAAACTTCAAGCTGTTATACGACATCTATCACATGCAGATAGATGAAGGAGATGTAATAAGGACCATCCGGGAAAACCATGCCTACATTTCACATTATCACACAGGCGGTGTGCCCGGCCGACGGGAAATTGATGAATCACAGGAATTATATTATCCGGCCATTATGAAAGCGATTGTTGAAACAGGATATAAAGGCTATGTGGCCCAGGAATTCATTCCCAGCCCGAAAGATGCATCCGGACAACTGGCTTCCCTAGAAAACGCCGTAAAGATCTGTGATGTATAATAAACTGGTAAGAGAAGTTGCTATGCCTGAATGTATTTTTAATAGCTTATCCCGCAACAATCTCCTGAATACAGGAGTAGGAAAGTTTTGCCATAAGCCACTGGTCTTTTCGTCTGTCTGACTTCTGCGACTTCAACCACCATTGAGAAAAAGAATAAAAACTGATCATTCAAAAAAATAACCAAGCTATGCCACAGGATAGTCCACAAGTAAATATTAACGGAACAAGTGATTCCAACACGTACGATGCCATTGTTGTAGGTTCCGGCGTCAGCGGCGGATGGGCAGCAAAAGAGCTTTCAGAAAAAGGGCTGAAGGTGTTGATGCTGGAAAGGGGAAGAAATGTAGAGCATATAAAAGATTATGTAAACGCCAACAAGGCACCCTGGGAATTTCCACATCGTGGTGGAAGAACCCAGGAAATGATACAGCAATACCCGGTACTGAAAAGGGATTATCCCCTGAATGAAACCAATCTTGATTTCTGGGTGAAAGATTCAGAATCTCCTTACACGGAGATCAAAAGGTTTGACTGGTTTCGTGGTTATCATGTCGGCGGACGTTCATTGACCTGGGGCCGGCAAAGCTACCGCTTTAGCGACCTGGATTTTGAAGCCAACGCCAAAGACGGTTATGGCGTTGACTGGCCGATACGGTATAAAGACATGTCGCCCTGGTATGATTATGTGGAACGTTTTGCCGGTATCAGCGGCTCTAAAGAAGGCTTACCACAGTTGCCCGACGGCCAGTTTTTGCCGCCAATGGACATGACCTGCGTGGAAAAAGACGTAGCCGCACGGATAAAGGAAAAATACAAAGGCGCCCGTACCATGATCATCGGCCGCACGGCTAATATTACCGTTCCGTTTGAAAGCCAGGGAAGGGCGAGTTGCCAGTTCCGCAACAAATGCTGGCTGGGCTGCCCTTACGGCGCTTATTTCAGCACGCAATCCTGCACCCTGCCTGCGGCCACCAAAACGGGCAACCTTACATTGCGCCCCTGGTCTATCGTTACCAAAGTGCTGTATGATAAAGACACTAAAAAAGCAACCGGCGTGGAAGTGCTGGATGCAGAAACAATGAAAACCTATGAATACAAGGCTAAGATCGTTTTCCTGAATGCTTCGGCATTGAACAGTACCTGGATATTATTCAACTCTGCCACAGACATATGGCCGGACGGATTGGGAAGCAGCAGCGGCGAGTTGGGGCATAATGTAATGGACCATCACCTGGGCGTAGGCGCTTCGGGTATGGTAGACGGTTATGAAGACCAGTACACTTTCGGGCGCAGGGCCAACGGCATCTATATACCCCGTTATCAAAACATAAACGGAGATAAGAGAGACTATCTCCGTGGGTTTGGCTACCAGGGCGGTGGCTCCCGCCAGGGCTGGAGCCGCTCGGCAGAGGAGGTCGCGCTTGGCGTGGCATTGAAGGAAACGCTGTCCGAACCAGGCTCCTGGACGATGAATATCGGTGGTTTTGGCGAAGTATTACCCTATCACGAAAACAGGATTTTCCTGGATAAGAACACTTACTCGGACAAACTGGAGCAGTTTAACGACCCGGTAACCGGCAAGGACCTGGGTATGCGCCCGGTGCCTGATAAAAACGGGAAACAGCGGCTGGATAAGTGGGGCTTACCCGTGCTGGCCTTTGATGTGGAATGGAAGGAGAATGAAAAAAAGATGCGCAGGGATATGCTGAACGACGCCAAAGAAATGCTGGAAGCAGCTGGCGTTAAAAATATAAATGGCCGGGATGGCGATGGCACCATGGGCAGAGGTATTCATGAAATGGGAACCGCCCGGATGGGAAAAGACCCGAAAACATCTGTATTGAATAAATGGAACCAGGTATGGGATGCGCCCAATGTGTTTATTACAGATGGGGCCTGCATGACATCTGCCGCCTGTGTGAATCCCTCTCTTACCTATATGGCGCTTACCGCCCGGGCAGCAGACCATGCGGTAGAGGAGCTTAAAAAAGGAAATTTGTAAATACCTTTAATTAATTTATTTCAAACACATAGATCATGAACAGACGTGATGCATTGTCAAGGGTAGCGCTGATACTGGGTGGAACTGTAGCAGGCGCCCATATTTTCCTGGAAGGCTGTAAACCTGCTGACAGGAAAACAACAGACACATTCAGTGCAGATGATATTGCTTACCTGGATGAAATAGCGGAAACCATCATTCCCGCCACCGATACCCCCGGAGCCAAAGCGGCGGCGGTAGGTACTTTTATGACAGTAATGGTTACCGACTGCTATGCACAGGAAGAACAGGAGGTTTTCAAACAGGGAATGAACCTGCTGAAAGAAGCTTCCAATAAAAAGTTTGGCAAGTCTTTTATGGACCTGAGTGCCGAACAGCGCACGGAGCTGCTCACGGAAACAGACAGGGAAGCAAAAGACTATATGTCCGCCAAAAAAGCAGAAGAGCCCAAACATTATTTCAGGATGATGAAAGAGCTCACCCTGCTGGGCTATTTTACTTCGCAGCCGGGGGCGGAGAAATCTCTTCGTTATATGCTGGTGCCGGGAAAGTATGAGGGATGTGTTCCTTATAAAAAAGGAGACCGGGCCTGGGCGCTGTAACCTGTAAATGTTAAATTCCGCTGCAAAACAAAGGGTTATATAAGATTTCCTGTATTCAAACGTTAAATGTAAACTATTAAAAATCAGGTTTATGTCGATCAACAGAAGAAGCTTTCTTAAAACCGGCGGACTGCTGGCCTCCGGGGTTGTCCTGTCTTCCAAAAGCATCCGGGCGCTTTCAGGAAATATTATCACCAAAAACTTCGGGCTGCAACTCTATACCCTGCGGGATGATTTGCCGAAAGACCCGAAAGGGATCATAAAAAAAGTGGCCGGTTTTGGATACAACCAGATAGAGGGATATGAGGGGGCGCAGGGTATGTTCTGGGGAATGAAAAATACTGATTTTAAGAAGTATGTGGAGGATCTTGAGATGACATTTATTTCCAGCCACTGCGACATTAACAAAAACTTCGAGCAGAAAGCCGCAGAAGCCGGCGCTATCGGAATGAAATACCTGATCTGTCCCTACCTGGGTGAGCAGAAATCAATTGATGAGTATAAAAAGGCGGCGGAGAAGTTCAATGCCTGCGGAGAAATATGCAAAAAGAACGGCCTGCGTTTTGCCTATCACAACCACGGATACACTTTTAAACCGATCAACGGCGTGATGCCGCAGGATGTATTGATGGAAAATACAGATCCTGAACTGGTGCAATATCAAATGGATATGTACTGGGTGGTGACCGCCGGCGAAGACCCTATAAAATGGCTGGAAAAATATCCGCACCGGTTTGTTCTCTGCCATGTAAAAGACCGGGAGAAAAATGCACCCGCAGGGGAAGCCAACGCCTCCTGCGACCTGGGAAAAGGCAGCATTGACTATCGTACTATTTTGCCTGTCGCACGCAAAAAGGGCGTCTATTATTTTATAGTTGAACAGGAGAAGTACACAGGCTCTACACCCCTTAAAAGCGCGGAAGCCGCTGGCGAATACATGAAGGACCTGGTGATATAGCTTTTAGTAATATATTTTTCTTTTGCAATATCCTGGTTTTGCCCGGATATTACTTCTTATAGCAGACAACAGGCGGGTATTCTGCTGATCCGTTAATGGGTGTATTTGCCTTCGGTGAGAAAAGTTCAAATTTTCACTTTATAATTAGTTTTCAGATTAACAACAGTAGTTTGACTGTTTATTCTCCAAAACTCTTATCATCAGCGGGTTACGTGTCCCCCTCGGGAGGGGGTACCATGCTAAACTCTCATGAAATTTACGAAGGGGGGAGGATGGAAGACAGTCACTTAGCGCTGATGCAATCCACCCCGGGGCTGTTTTGCTGATATTCAGAATTGTGACCCCGCCAGTCCGAAGGACTCCGGACTCCTTTCGGAGCGGGGGACATGCCAGTCGCTGCCTATGCTTGTATAGTCCTTTTTGCGAAAATTTGAAATACACCCTCCGTTAATTTCCTGCCCTTTCATTCAGCTATTTGCTTTATTTTCGGCGATAGCTATAAGAATATGAGTAAACTGATTTCCCTGTTTGGAGAGTACCTGCTGCGGCTTACACCGCCACAGCAGCAAAAGATGATACAGGCGGATACGCTGGAAATGCATTGGGCCGGCTCGGAAGCCAATATAGCGGTTTCGTTGTCCATATTCGGCGATGAGGCAAAATACATTACGGCCCTGCCGGATAACGAACTGTCCAGGGCGGGGATATCCGCCATGCGTAAGTATGGGGTAAACCCGGCGATCCATTACAAAGATGGGCGCGTAGGTACCTACTATTATGAAAGTGGGCAGGGCGCCCGCCCGGGAAAAATAATTTACGATCGTCAATATTCGTCATTAAGCCTGCTGCAACCCGGAGAACTTAAATGGGAAGAGCTCTTACATGACAGCGACTGGTTTCACTGGAGCGGTATCACGCCGGCGTTAAATGAAAACACCGCACTGATCAGTAAAGAAGCGCTGCAGGCGGCCGCTGCGAAGGGGATCACTATTTCCGCGGACTTCAATTACCGCAGCACCCTCTGGAAATATGGAAAAAGCTGCCGCGAAGTGATGCCGGAGTTGCTACAGTATTGTAATGTGCTGCTCGCCGATGTGGATACTGCAAAACTGTATTTCGGTATTGACCCTGACCCCGCTAACCTGGTAGAAGATACTTTCAGGTTGCTGAAACAGGTTATGCCGGGACTGGGGACCATTGCCATGACGATGCGGGTGCAGGAAAGCGCCAGTTCCAATCAATACACCGGCTACCTTTGGCATGATAATGAAATTTACCAATCCCGGCCCTATAATATACAGCAGATCGCCGAACGCATTGGGGCGGGCGATGCCTTCATGGGGGGATTGATACATAAATTGTATAACAAACAGCCTTTCCAGGATGCAATAGAATTCGCAACTGCCTGTGGCGTTATCAAACACAGCATAACCGGCGACTTTAATGTTGCTACAAAAGTGGAGGTGGAAACCATTATGCAACAGAAAGGCAGTGGTAAAATTATAAGATAAATAAAATCAGCGGTGCAATGACTCCCCGGGAAATCTCTTCGCAGGTAAAGCAGTCCGGCTTTATGCCCTTGTTCAGCAGTACGGACCTGTCAGTATCAAAGAATGTTTTAAAAGCCTCTTTTGAAGGCGGTGTCCGCCTGTTTGAATTCACGAACCGTAGCGCGAACTCTTTTGAAATATTTACGGAGCTGAGAAAATATTGCGATAAGGAGCTCCCCGAAATGGTGTTAGGGATCGGCACTATTAAAAACAGGCAGCAGGCGCAGCAGTTCATTGATGCCGGGGCTGATTTTTTGATCTCTCCCCTGATATTGGAAGAGATACACGAGGTGGCCGGCAAACATAACAAGCTCTGGATGCCGGGCTGTGCAACCCCCACGGAAATAGGGCTGGCAGAAAACTTCGGCATAGAGACCGTGAAAATATTTCCGGCTAAACAACTCGGCGGGCCTGCTTATATCAAAGCCGTAAAAGCGGTGTTCCCCAATATGCAGTTTCTAACCACCGGTGGCGTGGAGCCCACGGCTGACGACCTGAAAAAATGGTTTGACGCGGGCACAGCGGCGGTGGGTATCGGCTCTCAACTGTTTCCGGCAGACTGGCTGGCAAACAACCAATACGACCTGGTAACAGAGCAGATCAAAAATATTATCGGGTTCATAAACGATGCCCGTAAAGGATAACCGGGATTTTACAGGGTGTATTTAAATTTTTCACTTTTTGATTAGCAAAAGGTTGACTGTTTTATTATCGAAATAGGCACAAGCAGCGGGTTAATTGTCCCCCTTTGGAGGGGGCACCATGCTGCACCTTCATGAATCCTGGAAGGGGGAGGATGGAAGGGTCTTATTTTCCGTAATGCTCATCAATCCAGTTCTCCAGGTATTCCGTAACATACCCTATTTTATTCAACACTTCGTCATCGGAGAAGCGAATGACTGTAAAGCCAATGGCTTCCAGGTCTTTTTGTTTCTTTTTATCTTTGATGACCGTCTCTTCCCAGAGATGCGTAATACCATCCACTTCTATAACCAGCATCAGCTCCATACACATAAAATCAGCGATATAGTTCAGCACCGGCCGCTGTCGTCGGAAATGAAACCCTTTTAGTTTTCCTGCACGGAGAACGTATTTCCAGAGACAGGCTTCGGCTTTGGTCATTTGCTTACGCAGCTTACCGGCAAACGGCTGCAAGCGTTTATTGTAATGGTGGTTGGCGCTCTCCATACGTACTAAAATTATTGAAATTATTTGTAACAGGTATAGTCAAAATCCACCCCCCGGCTGGTTTCCTGATGTTTAGAGGTTCGTGTCTCCGCCAGCGGGGGAAATGTAGCAGTCAGCATTATGCAGTTTGGTAAAAGATTCTTATCACCTACGGCGATACATTACACATCTGCACAAACAGCGGGTTAATTGCCTCCCTCCGGAGGGGCTGTATGCCGCACTCTCATGAATCTTTGAAGGGGGGGATGGAAGAATTCATTTTGCCGCAATGAAAATAGTTTTCACCGAAGGTAAATGCGCCCCTCTTGCAGGCTACCGCAAAATATGGGATAAATTGGCTATTTTCGGAACTACTGTTCATGCCATAAAGAGATTAATATGAAGCCTTTTTTAAGTGAAGATTTTCTTTTGCAAACCGAAACCGCGAAAGAGCTGTACCATACCTATGCGGTGGGTATGCCCATCATCGATTATCACAATCACCTTCCCCCGGATGAAATTGCGGACAACAAGCAGTTCAAGACCATTACGGAATTATGGCTGAAAGGCGACCACTATAAATGGCGGGCCATGCGTGCCAATGGCGTTGATGAGAATGATATTACCGGCACGGCCGATGATTATACCAAATTCAAAGTGTGGGCGGCAACGGTACCCTATACTATGCGCAACCCGCTGTACCACTGGACGCACCTGGAGCTGAAGCGTGCATTTGACATTGAAGCGCTGTTGAGCAGCGACAATGCAGAAAAGATATATCATTTATGTAATGAAAAATTACCGGGGCTTACCACGCAAGCGTTGCTGAAAAAATTCAACGTGGAGGTTGCCTGCACTACGGATGATCCTTCAGACACCCTGGAGCATCATATACGGATCAGAAAAGAACATCCGCATTTGAAAGTATTTCCTGCTTTCCGCCCCGACAAATCCATCGCAGTGGAAAATGTGGGCGCCTACAACGATTACCTGGCCAAACTGGGTAGCGCGGCCAATGTGGAAATACATTCTTATCCACGTTTACTGGAAGCGCTCAGGAGGCGGTTTGATTTCTTTCATGCCAATGGCTGTCGTATTTCCGATCACGGACTGGAGACGATGTATGCAGACGATTTTACCCAACAGGACCTTGATGATATCTTTTCGAAATTGCGGATGCGGAAAGCGTTAACAGAAGCAGAGATCAATACCTTCAAATCGGGTACGCTGCATTTCATCTGCGAGTGGTATGCCGAAAAAAAGTGGACCCAACAGTTCCATATAGGCGCACTGCGCAACAACAACGAACGGCTGCTGAAGAAACTGGGCGCCGATGCAGGCGTAGACTCCATCGGCGACTGGCAGGTGGCGCAGGCGATGTCTAAGTTCTTTAACCGGCTGGATAAAGAAGGTAAACTGGCCAGGACCATCATCTATAACAACAATCCTTCGCACAACGCTGTATATGCTACCATGATCGGCAACTTCCAGGGTGATGGTATTCCCGGCAAGATACAGTTTGGCTCCGGCTGGTGGTTCCTCGATCAGAAAAACGGTATGGAGGAGCAGATGAATATTCTGAGCAATATGGGATTGCTGAGCCGCTTTGTGGGCATGATCACCGACTCCCGCAGCTTCCTGTCCTGGCCCCGCCATGAGTATTTCAGGCGCATACTCTGCAACCTCATCGGCAATGATGTGGAAAACGGGGAACTTCCCAACGACACCAAGTGGCTCGGGAAAATGGTGCAAGATATCTGCTACTATAATGCGAAGCATTATTTTGGAGTATAAAACTGTAAGGTTTGAGCTGGCCTTTTTAACTGAATTGCATTAAATTTGACAGTATGAAAATAGTAACCTTACATATACCGGATAATGTAGATGTTGATGACCATCAACTGGCAATGCTGGTGGCAAGCCGGCTGTATGAACTGGGCAAACTTTCTCTCGGGCAGGCCGCGGAAGTTGCAGGTCTGACCAAAAGGGCCTTTGCGGAACTATTGGGAGGTTATGATGTTTCTATATTTAATTTTCCTGCTTCAGACCTATCAGGAGATGTAATAAATGCATAAAACGATTATTTCTGATACGAGTTGCCTGATCATTCTCACAAACATTGGTGAGCTTGATCTTCTTCAAAGGGTTTACGGGCAAATAACCACAACTATTGATATTGCAGCACAGCCATCCATCCCTGCAATCTCACAGGTTTGAGCGGGCAAAATCCAACCTCCTGGTTTTTTACGTATATTCAACTCCTGTTCATAACAAAACTTTCTGTTTTATGGCTCTTATTTACAGATGCGCCTGCATCGTGATCAGTATACTGTTTACCTCCAACGTAATTTTTGCTCAGCCGGACAGGCAGCTCAGAGAAGAGTTGGAGCATACCGGGTATATCCATTACAGTCTTTTGCCGCTGGATGAGTCAAAGGCGTTTGAAACTTTTGGCATTCGAAAAAAAGTGTTGAACAGTGTAATGCTCTGTGATATGGAGGACCTTGCGGCATGGAGCCATAAGGGTGTTGGCAAAATATCGCGGACGGCAGAGCGTAGTAGGTCCGGACAATACAGCCTTCGCCTGGAAGCGCCGGCAGCGCCACCCGGCATCCCGGACTGGGGACTGGGACGCGGCACCTGCCTTGCGTCCTTTGAGGTAGGCGGTGCCAACTGGGAAAAGTATAACCGGCTGAAATTTTATATCTACCCCAATTGTGAAGGCGCCCGCAGTATCTATTTAAACCTCTATGTGGAAAATGAGGGTAAGATCAAGATCCCGGATCGGTATGGCAGGGAAGGTTATCATGAAATTAACCTGAAGAACGGACAGTGGAACGAATGTTTCGTGGAAATGACCGGGCTGGCAAGGGATAAGGTTACCAAAATATCTTTTGCCATCGAAGTCTTTGGAAAAGAGCTGACAATGGGGGATTCGTTAATTTTTGATGTGGACGCGGTGGAATTGCAAACAGTTGAGAACCCGGAAACCGTGCGGGGATGGACGCCGGCAAAAGACCGTATTATCTTTTCCACGTCGGGCTACAGAACAGCAAGTAAAAAAACAGCCATCGTCAATGTTGGGAACAATAACGGCAGCTTTCAGTTGAAAGATGCCCTGACTGGCAAAGTGGTATATACGGGAAAAACTAAACTGCAAAAAGAACATATCGGCTCTTTTCATACCATTGACTTTTCTGATTTTACAACGCCGGGGCAGTTTACCATTAAGGTGGGGTCCGTAGAAACATTGCCGTTTTATATTCATCCCGATCTGTGGGATAATTCAGTATGGCGCATCCTCAACTTTTTATACGCGGAGCGATGCGGTTTTCCCGTACCCGGTAAACACGGCGCCTGCCATACCGACCTGCATGCCAACTTCAACGGGAAGATCATTCCTTTGAACGGTGGCTGGCACGACGCAGCGGATATGTCGCAGCAAATGCTGCAAACAGGTGAAATAGCCCTTTCGCTTATGCAGATGGCGGCACGTGCCAAGGAGAAAAAAAATGTTCAGTTGCATAACAGGCTAATGGAAGAGGCCTTATGGGGAATGGACTTTATTATGCGTACCCGTTTGGGCGACGGGTACCGGGCGCAAAGCTGGGGCACCAACTTTTGGACAGATGGTATCATAGGCACCATTGACGATACGGCAAGAAGAGAAATAAGAGTACACGATGGCGCCCTGGAAAATTTTTTGCTGGCAGGTATTGAGGCTTTTGCATCGAAAATGACCGACAGGGATGACGCTTTAAAAAACAACCTGAAAAAAATAGCGATCGAGGATTTTGACTATGCCCTGCAACGGTTTTCAAAACATGGCTTTGAAGAATTGATAAAAAGCGGAGGCGGGGGCAACCATGCCGGAATGGCCTCCCAAAGCCAGTATATGGCTAATATTTCCTGGGCGGCGACTATGCTGTACCAACTTACCGGTGAAAAGAAATATGCAGACGAAGCTGCCAAAGCCATCGCTTATACGCTTCAGTGTCAAAGGGTGGAACCCCTGAAAGATAAAGACGGGTTGTCGGGCTTTTTCTACCGCGATCTCAGCAAAAGATCCATCGTGCATTATACGCATCAGTCCAGGGACTATGCGTATATGGAAGCGCTTGCGGCTTTGTGTGAAACACAACCCGGTCATGCGGATCATCCCAAATGGACAAAGGCGATCCAACTGTATGGCAGTTACCTCAAAAAGATCATGCAGTACGTAAAGCCCTATGGCATGGTACCGAGCGGCGTGTATCACCGCGATGAAATAAAGGACTCGGCAAATTTTTATGTAGTGCAGGTAGGCGTCAGGGGCGGCGTGGCTGATGATTTCAGGGAACAGTATGAGAACGGGATCAAACTGGATGAAGAGCACCGGTTGCGTTTTTTCCCGGTTTGGTTTTCTTTCAAGGGAAATGGCGCGGTTACGTTGGCTACGGGTAAAGCGGCAGCTATCTGTGCAAAGTTCCTGAACGACCGGGAGCTTTGGGATATTGCCGAACAGCAATTGTTCTGGATAGTGGGCAAGAACCCGTTCGGGCAATCGCTTATTTATGGAGAAGGGAGTAATTACCCCCAACTGTACACGGCGCTGCCTGGGGAAACCACAGGCGGCATGCCGGTGGGGATGCAATCATATTTTAACGAGGACCAGCCCTATTGGCCGCAATTTAATACGGCCACTTATAAAGAGCTGTGGGGAGCGCCGGCGGCGCGTTGGTTAATGCTGACGGCTGAATTCTGATACCATTCGATCATTTATGGTTTAGGCTCATGCTGGTTTTCCTCCGGCTTTTAGTAAACCTGTGAGGTTTGCCGGGAAGGAAAGCTGCGCTGCAAACCTCACAGGTTTTTGAGGGAATAGTTATATTTTTATTACATGGAAATAAGAGAGCCGGCTGTTGCTTACGGGAAACAAAAATTTACCATTGAAGAATACCTTTCAATGGAAGAAGCAGCCACGGAAAAACACGAATATTACAAAGGCGAGATATTTGACATGTCTGCCCCTAAAATACCGCACAATATTATTTTCAGGAACCTGTTCGGCGAATTGGTGATTAAGCTGAAAGGCAAACCATGCCAGCCTTTTGGCAGCGAGCAACGCATACATATAGAATCCAATACCCTTTTCACCTACCCTGATATTTCCATTATTTGCGGCGAGCCGGAAACGCTCAATAATGATAACTGGAATGTTTTGAACCCGGATGTGATAATTGAAATACTTTCTCCCTCCACCAAAAACTACGACCGCGGCGAAAAATTTAAGCTATACCTCGACATACCCACGTTGAAAGAATATATACTCGTGGACTCCGAAAGTATACACATTGAAATATTCCGGCTGAATGAAGCCCGCCACTGGGAACTGGAAGAATATAAGTCGGCGGAAGAAACGCTTTATATACAAACCATTAATGAAAATATCCCGGTAGCGGATATCTATGCCGGTGTGAAACCGGAAGGGGCATAATCCTCTGCTATGGATATAAACCTGTGAGGGTTATTATACTCCGGTAACATACATTTGTGAAGGCTGTCAGTTACTGATAGCCTTTTTGCTTATGATGAAACCAAAACATCTGGTAGTGACAGGCGGTGGCGCTGCGGGTTTTTTTACCGCGGTGAACGCTGCCAGGCTGAACCCGGACTTACGGGTAACCATACTCGAAAAAACAGGTAAGCTGCTTTCTAAGGTAAGAGTGAGTGGTGGTGGGCGTTGTAATGTCACCCATGCCTGTTTCAGCATCCCGGATATGGTGCTGAACTACCCGCGGGGTGCCAATTTTCTTAAAAAAGCCTTTCATCATTTTTTTACTACGGATACCATTCAGTGGTTTGAGGAACGGGGTGTACAATTAAAAACAGAAGCCGATGGCAGGATGTTCCCGGTGAGCAATAGCTCACAGTCAATCATCGACTGCCTGATGCGGGAAGCGGAAAAATATTCGGTGATCATTCATACCAATACCGCGGTAAAAGCCATTGTACCGGGCGAGAACTCCTACAAAATACAATTAGACAATGAAAAACTAATGACCGCCGATTATATTTGTGTTGCCTGTGGCGGATTTCCGAAGCCGGAACAATTCGCGTGGCTCACCCGGCTTGGGCATACCATCAGTACGCCGGTTCCTTCACTGTTTACATTTAATATGCCGGATCAGAAAAATGCAAAGAATTCACTCACCACCCTAATGGGGATAAGTGTGCCATCGGCTGTAGTGAAAGTAACAAGCACTAAACTTGTCAGTACCGGTTCGCTTCTCATAACCCACTGGGGGTTGAGCGGGCCCGTTATTTTAAAGTTGAGCGCCTGGGGCGCCCGTGAACTGGCAGAAAAGAACTATCATTTTGATATTCTCGTTAACTGGATACCGGAATACACAGAACATAGTTTGCGTGCCGGGTGGCAGGAGATCAGGCAGCAACACAGTGGAAAGAAAGTAAGTTCGGGTAACCCGTTTGGTTTGCCCGCCCGCTTATGGGAATATCTCTTGGCAGAAGCAAATATCTCGCCGGATCAACGTTGGGATGATTTAAAAGCATTGCAGCAAAACGGACTGATCCAAAAATTGACAGGACAGTCTTTTGAAATAAAGGGAAAAACAACTTTTAAGGAAGAGTTTGTTACGGCAGGCGGTATCTCCCTGAAAGAAATAGATGTGAATACCATGCAGAGTAAAATACACCCGGGATTATTTTTCGCCGGAGAAATAATGGATGTGGACGGCATCACCGGCGGCTTCAACTTTCAGCATGCCTGGACCAGCGGATGGATAGCGGCAAAGGGGATAGCGGATTGCGTGATTTGAAGAATCAGTTCCCAATCAGTAATCAAAAATGCACAACCTCGCTCTTTGCAATGATGTGATACAGCTTGATCGTCAATGCATGAAAAAGCATTTTCCCGTGGGCATTCCTTTCAATATAATAAGCGGCTTTGTCCAACTCCTCTATAATAGCCTGTTGCTGCGGCAGGGAAGCTATTTTATTCAGCCGGGCAGCGAAATCTTTTTCCGCTTCCGGCATGGTTTGCGCCGCCTGGGGTATCAACTGCAGCCGGATGCTTTGTTCGAGCAGGTGGTTAAAGTACCTCAAAAACTGCTTTTGTTTTTCCCTGCCCTGGCGGCTGATCTCCTCCACCCATTTTACCTGCGCCGCCGGCCCTGTTTTCAGAATAGCATTCAGCCATTCACGAAGCATGGCCTGCCAGTCTTCCCCGGAATGTTGCAGCAGTTGAAGGGCTTCCCGGTAATTGCCGTCGCATACAGATGCCAGTTGTAAAGCCTGCTCCCGGCTAAGTTCTGCTCTTTGGGAAAGTGAGCCGGCTATTTCCGCGGTTTCCGGCGCCGGCACTTTGATCAGTTGTGTGCGGGATAATATGGTCGGCAAAATGAGGTTTTCATTTTCCGCAACCAGCAGGAAAAGTGTTTTGGCAGGCGGTTCTTCTATCAGCTTCAGCAGTTTATTACCCTCATTGCCCAGGTACTCCGGCAACCACATCAGTAAGATCTTATATGGGCTTTCAAAGCTCTTCAGGTTCAGTTTCCTGATAATGTCATTACACTCGTAGGCGGTAATGTTCCCCTGCTTGTTTTCCGCACCGATAAATTGCAGCCAGTCGTAAGCATTTCCGTAAGGATACAGCTTTATAAACTCCCGCCACTCAGTGATATAATCTGTGCTCACGGGTTTGTCGCCGCTTTTCCGGGGTATCACGGGATAGGAAAAATGAATATCCGGATGGATCATGCCCGCGGTTTTGCTGAATGCCTGTTGTTTTTCCATCCAGGCGTCCGCTTCTTCCGCGGTAAAGTGGGCGACTGTTTCTACCGGTTGCTCTTCTCCAAACAGGGAGGGAGAAGCGGCGGTTGCTGCCTGTGCCGAAAAATAAAGCGTAACATATTCGGAAAAAGCCAGCGCCAGGGGTAATGCCCCCGAACCTTCTTTCCCTAAAAACAATAAGGCATGACTCAGCCGGTTATTGTGTACCAGGTCCAGCAAGTGATTTTTTACCTCCGCCTGTCCGATTACATCTTTAAACAACATCGGGTGCAAAATACAGCATATTGCCAATTAAAATAATTCAGCGATTGACATAAGTCAATAAATCACCTTTCCCTGGGAAGAAGGATTGAAAAAACTACATGTAATGCAGCGATAAACAAACGGTTAGGTAGTAGTATGTTTTTATATAACTGCAATAACAAATAGGTCCTATATTAATACCTTACTCTCAGGCGTTTGATACAACCGGGACCTCTGAAAAAAACCGATAAAAGTTTTGATTACGGGCTGCAGCGTTTAGTTTTGTGATGGAATCTATTGATAACCAAAACAAAACCTTATGGTTGTAGATTTTAACGCAAAACACTCGCTGTTGAGCAACTGGATTGCCGAATTAAGAGATGTGGACGTCCAGGCAGACAGGCAACGTTTCCGGCGAAACCTGGAAAGAATTGGTGAAGTGATCGCTTACGAGATCAGTCAGCACCTGGAATGGGAAGAAAAGGAAGTGCCTACGCCTTTGGGAAGCTCGGTTTGCAAAGTACTGAAGCAGCAACCTGTTTTGGCTACTATACTGAGGGCGGGCATACCGCTTCACCAGGGTTTGCTGAATTATTTCGATAAGGCGGACAACGCGTTTGTTTCGGCGTATCGAAAGCATCACCGCGATGGCTCTTTTGAAATAAATATAGAATATGTGTCGAGCCCGGATATTGACGACAGGGTGGTGATCATTTCCGATCCGATGCTGGCAACGGGCGCTTCACTGGTAAAAGCGATTCGGTTTTTAAGAGCTACCGGTACCCCTGCGGCGATCCATGTGGTGGCCGCGATCGCCTGTACAGTGGGGGTTGAATTTTTAAGGAGAGAAGAGCCGGGAGTGAAACTTTGGTGTGGCGCTATCGATGATGAATTAACAGCCAAAGGATATATTGTTCCCGGGCTGGGAGATGCCGGCGATCTGGCGTACGGCCCCAAGGTCCAGTCATAAATCAATTTATTCGTAACTTGAATAACAATTAAAGCGGATGAAAAAGATATTGTTTGTCGCGATGGGGATATTGACGCTTAATTACGCGAATGCGCAGGATCCGCATTTCTCACAGTTTTTTTCTTCGCCGCTTACTTTAAACCCTGCCTATACCGGCAAATTCGACGGTTCTTTCAGGGTGGCGGGCAATTATCGCAACCAATGGCCTACGATCAACAATGCTTACCGGACTGCAACCCTATCGGCCGATTTTGGCATATTGCAAAACCGGATCCCGGTGTTCGATACCTGGGGTGTTGGGATTATGGCAATGAATGACCAGAGTGCGGACAGGATACTGAACAACAACTATATTGCGTTATCCACAGCCTATCACAAAGCGCTGGATGAAAACGGCTATCATGTGATCACCGTTGGTTTCCAGGGTACCTATGCGAATAAAAGGCTGGATATTACCCGGGCTAAATTTGAGGATATGCTGCGGGCAGACGGCTTTACGGGAACCACCCAGGAGGATTTCTCTAACAATACCAGGAACATCGTATTAAATTATGCGGATATGAACGCCGGTGTAATGTACTCCGGCAGTACCAACGACAACAATAATTTTTATGTCGGCATTTCTTCCTATCATATCAACCGCCCCAGCGAGTCTTTTATGGGGGGCAACTATGTCCTGAATTCCAGGCTTACCGTTCACGGTGGCGGCTACCTGCCGGTAGCTTACAGAACCACTTTTCATACCAGCTTTATTCATCAGCGCCAGGCCGGCGCCAGGGAAACAGTTATCGGAGGGGCATTTGATTTTGCCCTGAATGAAGATGAGGATCTGGCTGCCAACCTGTATGCAGGCGCCTGGTATCGCTTCAAAGATGCTGTTATACCTTATATCGGTATTGAGTTCGCAGGTATACGGATCGGCTATAGCTACGACATCAACAGTTCTTCCCTGAGTACCGCGTCCAATCGCAGGGGCGGTAATGAAATCTCTCTGATCTACATCAAAAAACCTTCCGATCCCGGCCGCAAAAAGCTGAACTGCCCTAAGTTTTAACCAGCCCGCCTAATGGAAAAACAGGTAGGCGATAAAGATCGCAGTGATGATGCCGGCGAGGTCTGCCAGCAGCATAACAGGAATAGCATAGCGGGTATTCTTCACATTAATAGCCCCGAAGTACACCGCGATCACATAAAAGGTCGTATCGCTGGTACCCTGGAAGATGGAAGATAACCTTCCGATAAAGGAATCTGCTCCATAGGTGTTCATCGCATCCACCATCATGCCCCGGGCGCCGGCGCCGCTCAAGGGTTTCATCAGGGCAGTTGGCAGGGCTTCCACAAAATCGGTGTTTACGCTCAGCATGGCAAAAAAGTAACGGAAACCATCCACCACGTAACCAAAAATGCCGGAGTTGCGCAGCACACTGATGGCTACCAGCATGGCGATCAGGTAGGGGATGATGCGGACAGCTATCTCAAAACCGCCTTTGGCGCCCTCTACGAACGCTTCAAACATATTTACTTTTTTTCGCCAGCCGCCCAGCAGGAAGGCCAGGAATATCAGCAGGATGATACCACTGCTCAAAGTAGTGGAAAAAGTTTGTAAACGGTCCGGGCTAAGCGTGGTGAGGTACCATATCAGGGCCGCTATCAACGCGGAAATGCCTCCTATCCATCCGAGTATAACGGGATGAAGCAGGTTTATTTTTTGTTTGAAGGACATGATGATCAGGGCGGTGATGGTGGCTACAAAAGTTACCACCATGCAGGGCACAAATATATCCGTAGGGTTGGCGGCAGGTTCTTTTACCGAGGCCCGCATAGCGATCACCGCTACAGGGATTAGCGTAAGCCCGCTGGCATGGAGCGCCATGAACATCACCTGGGCATTACTAGCTGTATCCTTGCTGGGGTTCAGTTCCTGCAGGCTTTGCATGGCTTTGATGCCAAACGGGGTAGCGGCATTGTCCAGCCCCAGCAGGTTGGCTGAGAAATTCATCATCATCTGCCCGGTGGCCGGATGGTTTTTGGGAACCTCCGGGAAAAGCCTTGAAAAAAAGGGAGATACCAGGCGGGAGAGAAAATTGATAGCACCTGCCTGCTCTCCTATTTTCATGAACCCCAGGAACAGTGACATCATTCCTACCAGTTTCAAAGAAATATCGAAACCATCGTTGGCGGCTTTGAAAATGCCATCCATCAGTAGCTTCAGAATTTCCTGGTCGCCCAGGAAAGCCCATTTTATGAAGGCTACGACAAAAGCTACCAGGAAAAATGCCAGCCATATATAATTGAGTGCCATGTTGCAGGGGTTTGTATTCGCTTTCTAAAAGTCTGTATTATCCGGCAAACCTCCAAACCTGATATTAGAATGTGGTCATAGAAGACACCACCCACTAAGTACGTAAGCTGTGTGAGGCGTCCTCGCCTCACATTTACCTCCTTATCGCCTCCGGCGATATAGTTAAGACAGCGCGTTTTTTTAATTTCTGCTACAACATTACCTTTGCAGCCTTTAAAAATTGCATGTGGACCAAACATGCGCATGAAACTGAACTATTATGGCATTACAAGCTGGTATCGTGGGGCTGCCCAATGTAGGAAAATCAACTTTATTCAATGCACTGAGCAGTGCGAAAGCCCAGGCTGCCAATTTTCCTTTTTGTACGATCGAGCCGAATGTGGGGGTTATTACCGTACCCGACGACCGCCTGATAGAACTTGAGAAACTGGTGAAGCCCGAACGCGTGGTGCCTACCACCGTAGAGATAGTGGATATAGCCGGGTTGGTAAAGGGCGCGAGCAAGGGGGAAGGACTGGGAAACCAGTTCCTGGGAAATATCCGTAATACCGATGCCATCATACATGTGCTGCGCTGCTTTGAGAATGATAATGTAATACATGTGGACGGGAACGTAAACCCCGTAAGAGACAAAGAGATCATTGATACCGAACTGCAACTAAAGGACCTGGACAGCGTTGAAAAAAAGATCAGCCGGATAGAAAAAATAAGCCGTACCAGCGGTGATAAAGAACAGGTGCGGGGGCTGGAACTCCTTCAGGCGCTGAAAAAGCACCTGGAACAGGGCAAAAACGCCCGCTCTTTTGAGGTAAGCAGGGAAGACCGGGAAAAATTCATTGATGACACGTTTTTGCTCACCATCAAACCCGTGATATATGTGTGTAACGTGGATGAGAAAAGTGTAATTACCGGCAACAGGTTTACCGATGCGGTAAAAGAGCTGGTGAAAGATGAAAAAGCGGAGATACTGTTTGTAAGCGCCGCCATCGAAAGTGAAATCACCGTAATGGAGAGTTATGAAGACCGGCAGATGTTCCTGGAGGACCTGGGGTTATCCGAAAGCGGCGTGACAAGGTTGATCCGTTCCACCTACCATTTGCTGAACCTGATCACTTATTTTACCGCCGGTGTGCAGGAAGTGCGGGCCTGGACCATTACCCAGGGTATGCTGGCGCCACAGGCAGCCGGTGTTATCCATTCCGACTTTGAGAAAGGGTTTATACGCGCTGAAGTAATTAAATACAAGGATTTTATACAATATAAATCAGAAGCCGCCTGCCGCGATGCCGGTAAACTGGCGGTGCAGGGTAAGGATTATGTAGTGGAAGACGGCGACATCATGCATTTCCGGTTTAATGTTTAGCGGTCAATTTACTGCATACGTATATCTTTTTTGACGCTAAAACACAGATTATAGTACTTTTGCCGCCGTTTAAAGAGATGAATGAAGGTTGTAAACCCCCGCCTCTTTAACCTTTTATTAACCTGTACAGAAATACATTTGTCATTCAAATAAATATATGAAGCGTATTTTATTGATCAGTTCCCTGCTGATGTGTAGTAGTCTCTTATTTGCCCAGGATACAGATAGCGTAACCGTTACCCCTAAAAAAAATACAGACCAGTTAAAACGCAGAGCCGCGGATCACTTTATGTTCCAGTATGGTTATCATGGATGGTCCGGCGCTCCTGATTCGCTCAGGAATGGCGGATATACCACTACCTTCAACCTGAGCCTGTTATATGATTTTCGCTTCAAATCAAGCCCAAAGTATAGTGTAGCAGTGGGTGTCGGCGTTGGCTGGGACAATATGTACTTTAAAAATACAACCATCGACCTTCGTAAGTATCCGCTTAGCTTTGCCAACGAAACCAACTATCAATACAAGCGGTATAAACTGGCTACCAGTTACCTGGAGGTACCTCTTGAACTGCGTTATGCGTTAAATCCGGAGAAATATAACAGCACCTTTAAAGTAGCGCTGGGTGTAAAGGTGGGGACCCAGATCAATGCTTACACCAGGGCAAAAATAACAAGAGACCCGGAAGGATATGGCGGGTACACCACCCGGCTGAGGGATAAAAGAAACTTTAATTCTACCCGGCTGGCAGGTACACTGCGTGTGGGATATGGTCCGTTTTCCGTATTCGGCACCTATCATCTCAATGAATTTTTCCGGGAGGGCGCCGGGCCGGATGTACGCCCCTACAGTGTGGGCATAGCCGTCAGCGGATTATAATACACAAGCTTTTTACAGCAATATGACGGGCGGTATTATTCCGTCCGTTTTTTATTGCTAGCCGCCGGTTTCATATTTCCAGGAAAACTATTTTACCTTTGACGCCCGAAAAATTTACAGTTTGATAGACAAAAAATCAAAACTTTCACAGGAGGAAAAAGCGGTATTGGTCGGACTGGTGCATAAGAATCAGTCTGAACAGCAACTGAAGGAATACCTGAATGAACTTGCTTTTCTGGCGGAAACAGCCGGTGCTGAGGCGGTAAAAACTTTTTACCAGAAACTGCCGCACCCCGACAGCAAAACATTCATCGGTAAAGGAAAACTGGAAGAGATCGCTTCCTATATACAAAGCAAAGGCGATATCGCAATTGCTATTTTCGATGATGAGCTGACCGGTTCACAGATCAGCAATATTGAAAAAGTACTGAAAGTGAAGGTCCTGGACAGGAGCGATCTTATCCTGGATATTTTTGCCAGCCGTGCCAAAACAGCCCAGGCAAAAGCCCAGGTGGAACTGGCGCAATACCAGTATATTTTACCAAGGCTGCGCGGTATGTGGAAGCACCTGGAAAGATTAGGAGGTGGTATTGGCACCCGCGGACCGGGTGAAACGGAAATAGAAACAGACCGCCGGCTGGTAAGAGAAAAAATTTCACTGCTCAGGAAGCGGCTGTCGGAAATAGATAAGCAGGCGCAAACCCAACGCAAGAACCGGGGCGAGCTGATCCGGGTGGCATTTGTAGGATATACCAACGTAGGCAAATCCACCCTGATGAATGTATTGAGCAAGAGTGAGGTGTTTGCGGAAAACAAACTTTTCGCTACACTGGATACCACTACACGGAAGGTAGTGATGGACAATACCCCTTTCCTGTTGAGTGATACGGTAGGGTTCATCCGAAAGCTGCCGCATCACCTGGTGGAGAGCTTTAAAAGCACCCTGGACGAAGTGAAGGAAAGTGATATCCTGCTGCATGTAATAGATATCTCTCATCCGCATTACGAAGACCAGATGGCCGTGGTGAACAAAACCCTGCAGGAACTCGACTGTCATAATAAGCCGGTAATTTATGTGTTCAATAAAATGGACCTGTATATAAAGAACACGTTTGATGAATGGCTGGATAAAGAAACAAAACAGCAGTTGCTGGACGATCTGAAACAAAGGTGGCTGAATGAAACCAACAGCGCCTGCGTTTTTATCTCAGCTTTGGAAAAGGAAAACCTGGAGGAGTTACGTGCCGTGACAGTGGGCAAAGTCCGGGACATGTACCAGGTCAGATACCCCTATAAAACCCCGTTTTAAAAGCCGCTGACCCGGTAGCAAATGCCAACTACAAACCACATGGAGAAAGATGATAACTGGGTAAAGATCGCGGAACACATTAACGAGTTGGATTTTGGCGGTAACCACATCGCCGTGGTAAGAATAGAGAGAAAGAAGATCTGCATCGCCCGTTTCAAAGAAGAACTTTTTGCTTTCGCCTATACCTGTCCACATGCGGGGGGAATGTTGATAGACGGTTATATAGATGCTATGGGAAATGTGGTTTGTCCCCTGCATCGCTATAAGTTTTGCATGAAAAACGGGAGAAATGTAAGCGGCGAAGGTTATTACCTGAAACATTGGCCGGTGAAACAAACAGAAGACGGCATATTCGTTAATATAAAACTTTCCGGCGGGCTGTTTGGCTGGCTTTAATACTTACCGGGTGATTATTTTTCCATTCGTTTCTTCAAAGATTCCCAGTATCCTGAAGCGTACGAACATTTCCTCGCGATACCAGTTTTCTTCCCGGGTCTTTTTAATGACTTCTTTATGTTCCTGCAGGCTGTAGGCAAATGTTTTCATGAACATGGTATTTTCCCAAATGCTGAAAGTTCCCTGCCTGACAAACGGTAATTCGCCGATGCTCTGCGATGCTATCAGCCCTTCCGTCTTATTCATTTGATCGTTCAGCGGCTTCACGTGCTGCCAGAAACGCTTGAGTTTGTTCAGCCGGATGGTTGCCCTCGTGAGTACAGCGATACGCTCTTCCGGGAATAAATGCTGTTTGTTAAGTACACCAAAAACGGCTTTCCCATCCCAGGTACCATGTCCTTCCACCGGTTCCAGCAGCAGGGTCCGGGTGCTGCAGTTCCAGAACCTGTACCAGCCGGCAATAAAACCGCCATACAGTTGTTTGCAGGAAGTTTCCTTCGACCCGCCGCCTGACCTTACCGTTAATATGCCCCAATGCTGCCAGTCGGGCCGTTTGCGGAAGCCCCCGCCTTTACCACATCCGAGCAGTTTCCAGAAGCTGATTTGTTTGTTGAAGAATAAGGGAATACGATGCAGGACCATCCCGAATAATGCAGGAAGGATATACAAAGAAGAAGGATATTTTACAGTAGTGAGAGATACGACCAATCGTTCCATTTTGCAGGGAACAAACCTATGGTTTTTTCACCTTAGTTAACAGTTAATTGAATAAATGCGCTTATATTTATCCCCTTAGTTTATTAAGTATCAACACTTCCACAATGAAAAAGGGTTCCTTTGTTTTATTCGCGATTATTGGCATATTCATTTTTACAGGTTGTAACACGCGGAGCGGAAAACCCCGCGTACTGGTTTTCAGCAAAACGGCAGGGTATTATCACCAATCTATTCCTAAAGGAGTGGAGGCTATTCAGAAGCTGGGTACAGAAAATAATTTTGACGTGGATACCACCACCAACCCGGCTTATTTCAACGAAGACAGCCTGCCGAAATATGCTGCAGTGATCTTTCTGAACACAACAGGTCCCTTGTTGAATACTCCCCAGCGTATCGCTTTTGAGCGCTATATACAGGCTGGCGGGGGATATGTGGGGGTGCATGCCGCTACAGATGCGGAATACGACTGGGGCTGGTATAGCCGGCTGGCCGGTGGGCAGTTCTTAAGTCATCCTCATCAACAGGAAGCCACGCTGGTGGTAAAGGATAAGTCGCACCCTTCTACCAGGCACCTGCCGGATGAATGGATCAGGAAAGATGAATGGTATGATTTCAAGAAGCTCAACGAAAATGTCAACGTATTGATCTCCATCGATGAGAAAAGTTATGAAGGTGGCAGGATGGGTGAACACCACCCCATGGCCTGGTATCATGACTATGATGGCGGTCGCGCTTTTTATACAGAGTTCGGACATACGGATGAATCTTACGGGGAACCGTTGTTTCTGCAACACCTGTTGGGAGGTATAGAATATGCGGTGGGTGGCAATAAGAAACTGAACTATTCAAAAGCCACTTCTCAATACCCGCCGGATGAAGACAGGTTCACTAAAACGACGCTGATAAGCGGAGAGTTCTTTGAACCGACGGAGATGGCGATACTTCCTAACCTGGATATACTGGTCACGCAACGCCGGGGAGAAATTATTCGCTACAGCAACAGCACCGGGGAGTTGAAACAGGTTGGCTTTCTGAAGGTATATTTCAAGACGGAAGTAGCGAAAGCAAACTCAGAGGAAGGACTGCTGGGGATTGCCCGGGACCCCGATTTTGAAAAGAACAAATGGGTGTATGTATTGTATAGCCCCATCGATACCTCTGTAAACCGGTTGTCGCGTTTCAAATTTGAGAACGATACGATAGATAACAAAACAGAACAGGTGATCCTCCAGTTCTATGAGCAAAGAGAGATCTGTTGCCATACCGGTGGCTCTATAGCATTCGGCCCGGATGGGTTGCTCTATGTTTCTACGGGGGATAATACCACACCCTTTAATGAGCCGAATCAGACATATACCAGCAAGGGATTTGGTCCGCTGGACGACCGTCCCGGCCATGAGCAGTATGACGCACGAAGAACTTCCAGCAATACAAATGACCTGCGCGGAAAAATATTACGTATACGGGTAAACGAAGATGGCAGCTACGAGGTGCCTGACGGGAACCTTTTCTCAAAAGGGACCGAAAAGACCCGGCCGGAAATATATGTGATGGGTAACAGGAACCCTTACCGTATTTCCGTAGACCAGAAAAACAGTTACCTGTACTGGGGAGAAGTGGGGCCGGATGCCAGTGCAGACAGCCTTGCCACCCGCGGGCCCCGCGGATATGACGAAGTGAACCAGGCACGCAAAGCCGGGTATTTCGGATGGCCGCTGTTTGTAGGAAACAACTATGCCTACCGCCCGTACGATTATGCTACCGGCGTTTCCGGGGAACCGTTTGATCTGCAAAAGCCGGTCAACAACTCCAGGAACAATACCGGGCTTACAGAGCTACCCCCTGTATCGCCTGCTTTTATCTGGTACCCTTATGGTGCATCCCAGGAATTTCCGCAGGTAGGTACCGGCGGCAGAAACGCGATGGCTGGCCCGGTGTATTATACTGACCAATACCCCAAAGAGACCCGCCTTCCGGATTACTATAATAAGAAGCTGTTTATTTATGAATGGATAAGGGGCTGGATAAAAGTAGTAACGTTATTACCTAACGGAGACTTCGACCGGATGGAGCCGTTTATGGAGAGCACCAAATTCAATAACGCCATTGACATAGAAGTGGGACCCGATGGCAAATTATATGTGCTGGAATACGGGAGCGGCTGGTTTGCCAAAAATGACAATGCCGGGTTGTCCAGGATAGATTATAATGGAGGCAACCGTCCACCCAAGGTTGGTGATGTGCAGGTATCTGCTACATCCGGCGCCTTACCATTAACGATAAAAGCTACCGTGGAAGCCAAAGACCCCGAAAATGACGCGATAACCTATATATGGTCAACCGGTAACGGACAAACGAAGGAAACCTCGGAGCCGGAAGCGGCGCTCACCTTTGATAAGGCCGGCGATTACAATATCTCCGTGGAAGCAAAAGACAGTAAAGGCGCCACCGCAAAAAGCAATTCCGTAGCGGTATATGCCGGCAACACAGCGCCTGCTGTAAGCATCACTGTCAGCGGCAATCAGTCCTTTTATTTTCCCGGCAAAAGCGTGCAATATGAAGTGACCGTGAATGACAAAGAGGATGGAACAGATATTGAAGCGGACAACCTGTATGTATCGGCTGATTTCCTGGAAGGGGCTGACAAGGCAGCCATACCGCAGTTGGGACATCAGCAGGTGGTGGCAGCGGCCAACGGCAAAAGTATCATGCTTACGCTTGACTGTAAGACCTGCCATAAGGTAGATGAAAAATCTATCGGGCCTTCCTTTACCGATATTGCCAAAAAATATCACAAAGATCCTAATGCGGTAAGTTACCTGATTGACAAGATCATCAAAGGAGGAAGTGGTGTTTGGGGAGAAGTAGCAATGGCAGCCCATCCCGATCTTTCGCAGGATGATGCCCGCCAGATCGTGCAATGGACTTTGTCATTGGCCAACGAAGGGGTGAAGAAATCGTTACCTGCAAAAGGCAGTATACCGGTAAAAGCGGTGAAGGACAACGAGGCTTTGTATATCTCTGCCACCTATACTGATAAAGGCGGGGCGGATATCAAATCGCTGAACGCAGGAACCGGGGCGGTATTAAAAAGCAGTAAAATAGGATTGGGTGGGGTTAAAAACCTGGAAGGATACCAGTCGGTAAATTTAAGCGGACGGAGAGTTTTGGTGATACCGACTGACAAAAAAGGCTGGTTTGGAGTGGATAGCCTTGATCTCCACTCTGTAAACGGCGTGGAACTGGCAGTAGGCTGGCAGGGCGCCAAACCGGCGCCCCGGGCGGGACACCGGTTTGAAGTAAGACTGGGTTCAGCAGGAGGGACCAAACTCGGTGAAGCCGTATTACAACCTGCGGCAGGGAAGAACAGTACCGTGGTCCGGATCAGGTTTGAGACGATTACAGGCGGTAAGCCGGAAAATATCTATATCGTCAGCATACCAAAGGAAAAAGAAGAAGTGGCATTTGCCGTAACAGGACTGGAGTTCATTGCGCAGTAAACTACCTCCGCATATAATTAAGAAAGGCATGATTTTTTTCATGCCTTTCTTAATTATATGCCATCCAGTACCAGCACCCAGTCGCGCCCGTACCCGGCAGAAGGCGGCTGAAAAAAGTTCTCTTTATTATTCAACACTGCAGGCGCCTCTGTTGTAGACCCATCCCTGGGGTTGTACCAATACCCCTTCAGCGAACTGCCGCTGATCTTTCCCGGCATTACCGTAAATGGTCTGCCCGCGGCGGTATAAATGAACAGGTAGTTTTTTCCTCTTGTAGCCTGTATCCTTTCAGATGAAGGATAATCGTTTTCCCTGATGACAGACTGGTCCGGCACACGATCGGTATAAGACCTGGATTCCATTAGTTGTCTTACATATTTCATCTGGGTGGCGCCGGGCAGGTCCAGCGCATCATACCAGTAAAAATGCGGGTTGTTTGTGGGAGCTATGCCGGGCGAATACATCTGCCAGATATCATGACAGCCATAAGTATGCCCGAAAGCCCCGGCAAACAGTGCCAGGTAAGCAGACCGGCGCACATCATAGGCGCTGGAAGTACCCAGGTCTTTTTCGTTAAAGCAAACCGGGTGATCCTCATAAATGGGCTCTCCGTCTATCACCGGTTTGGCCGGCGCCAGGTTATAGGCGGCGAGTATTTTGTTATAGCTGTCTTCATTCCGGCAATGCCCGGTTTGAAACATATTAAAACTCAACCAGGGTTCATTATGAAACCATTGCGCAGAACCCATTGCAGCAGGTTGCGGATGAAACGTGATAACGGCTTTGTTGTTCGTTTCTTTCATGATCGCGTTCCCCATTGCCCGCCATATGGCAATATCCTGCTCCCCTCTCGGGTTTCTGTCGCCTCCCAGTATCCAGATGATATTTTTCCGGTTACCGTATCTTTTGGCCAGCCATGTGGCATAGCCGGCGGCATTGTTGACATTAAACACTTCCGGTCCTTTTCCCCAGGTATCTTTAGCTACCTTATCGCCCCAGGTCGGCAATAAGCCTATGTTGAGCCCCAGCGCCCCGGCTTTGTCTATTACATAGTCCACGTGCTCAAAATACTTTTCATTTGGCCGTTCCGGGTTGTTGTCTGTAAGAGGAATATTTCCCTCCCTGTTCGGTACGGTCAACCCGTCCATTTCGGCCAATACCACCGCCTGTATAACGGTAAACCCCTGCTTGCTCCTGTGTTCCAGGTACCGGTCTGTTTCCTTTTTATCAAGGCGGTGAAACAATTCCCAGGCAGTATCTCCCAGCCAGAAAAATGCCTTGCCATCCTTTAGCAGGAATCTTTTGTTATCGCTGATGGAAAACTGCGCTTGTATAGTAATGGCTATGGTTAAAAGCAGCAGTGTCAGGTATTGCTTTCTATATCGCATTAAAATCGTTTTAGTAGATTAAATATACGAAAATAGCAGCCAGCCGGCCGAAGCTGCGGTTATCAGTCCCGGGTGATATTTGTTGTTTTTTTCGGTAAAGGATACCTGGCTGAGGCAGATTCAACCATCCGCTCTTTTGTGTTATCCGTGGGAGATAATACAGTTCCTCCGGGGGATCACAAAGACAACTCATAACACTAAAAGACGCCAATTGTTCTCGGAGACAACCTGCTGCTACTGGTGTTATACGGCCCGCAAATGGCTGATTATTATGCTGTTAAAATGCCGACACTGTGAAAGGCTGATTTTGCGATCTCAATAATATAAAATATTCTATATTCATTGTATGGTTACAATAGCATTATACAATCTGAAAGGGGGTGTGGGTAAAACTACTTCCTGTGTAAATTTTGCTTACCTGGCAGCACAGGACGGATACAAAACTTTACTCTGGGATATTGATCCGCAGGGGTCGGCCAGCTTTTATTACCAGTCAAAATCCGAACATAAAGGCGGTATCAAAAAGCTCATTGAAAAAGGAGCGGATCTGCAGGAAGCCATTATGCCTACCGACTATGAGAACCTGGATATTATTCCGGCTGATGTTTCCGCAAAGAGTTTTGATATCCTGTTCGAAGAGATGAAAACTTCTAAAAAGCGGTTAAAATCCGTTTTAAGTTCGCTAAACAAACAATATGATTTTGTTTTTCTCGACTGCCCGCCGGGCTTTTCGGTGCTTTCGGAAAATGTATTCAATGCGGTAGACATTGCGCTGATGCCTGTGATCCCTACTACGCTCTCTATAAGGACTTATACCATGACCAAAGACTATTTTAAGGAAAAGGACCTTGACGCGTCAACACTTATGTGTTTTTTCACCATGGCTGATCTACGCAAGAATATGCATAATGAAATAATGGAAAAATTATACAAAGACAGGAAGTTCTTTCAGAATTATATACCATATTTGTCCGATGTAGAGAAGATGGGTATTCATCGTACGCCCATAGCCTCTTTTGCTCCCAGTAGCTACGCCGCTCAGTGTTATGCCGACCTGTGGTCGGAGATCAAAGAGGGCGTATTGGAGTAGCCGCCGGCGAAATGTAAAAAACATCTGCTTATGTATGTAGAAAAAATGTCCTGGTATAGTCATGCTTTGGGGAAAGATATGCCGGTAGCGGTATATGGTCATTATGGATTTGCCCTGCTGCTGGTGCCTACAGCGGCAGCGGATTTTGAAGAGTACGAACGGTTTCAACTGATTGATGCACTCACGCCGTTCATAGATGCCGGAAAAATAAAGGTGTTTTCTATCAACAGTATTAATACGGAGAGCTGGCTAAATGATCATATGGAAGGTGCTCACAAAGCCATCCGTCAAAACCAGTTTAATGAATATGTATTCAATGAAGTGGTTCCCTATATCAAGAACCACACTTCCTGGGAAACACCCATAATAGTGAGCGGCGCCTCATTCGGAGCTTTACATTCTATGAACCTGTTTCTAAAGCGCCCCGACCTGTTCAACGGGGTAATTGCCATGAGTGGCGTGTACGATCTTACAGAGTACACAAAAGGTTATTATGATGAACAGGTTTATTATAATTCGCCCATTCACTATATACCCAACCTTACGGATGAGTGGTACCTGAATAATATAAGGGCTGGTAAAATTATCATTGCCACTGGTAGCGGCGCACATGAAGATCCCCAGGCCAACAAGCGCTTCTCCGGAGTGCTGGCGGAAAAAAACATCCCCCATGAACTGGATATCTGGGGAGAAGACATAACTCATGATTGGCCCACCTGGCGCAAAATGTTGCCTCATTTTATCGGAAGCAGATTTTAGTGTTGGTATAATTGACTGGAGATACAGGTCGGGTCCCGCTAATCCATAAACCTCAAAAGCAGCTTGAGTGGTAACAATCGGCTTAATAAGCGAAGGAAAAATACCCGCAGACAACAGGGTAGCGTTGACTCCCGCTCAATGTAAATGGATCCATGCGCAAAATTCCGGAGTGAGGGTAATCGCACAGGCATCGGCTACCCGCTGCTTTAGCGACCGCGAATATGAAATGGCCGGTGTGGAAGTGAAAGAAGATATGCGTGCTTGTGACATTTTGTTCGGCATTAAGGAAGTACCGGTGGATATGCTGCTTGAAAACAAAACTTACCTGTTTTTTTCACACACCAGGAAGCAGCAGCCCTATAACAGGGATATGTTCCGAAAGATCATTGAAAAAAAAATAACCCTGATTGACTATGAGTGCCTGGAGTTTGAAGATGGACAAAGAATAATTGGTTTCGGCTTTTTTGCCGGAGTAGTGGGGGCTCATAACGGGCTTATGGCATATGGAAAGCGTACAGGATTGTTTGAACTGGGGAGGGTGTTCCGGCAACGGAGCTTCCGCGAGCTTATCCACACGTATTTTGGATTGAAAATTCCCAATGTCAAAATAGCGGTTACCGGGTCCGGCAGGGTGGCGCACGGCATACTGGAAGTAATGACCCTGGTTGGAGTTCACGAAGTGGAGCCGGAGGACTATATGATAAGAAGATTTTCTTACCCGGTATACACACAGTTGAAGGGTCCGGACTTATACAAGAGCAAACTAACAGGGAAGTACAACCGTACCGATTTTCATGAAAACCCTCAGCACTATGAATCTGTTTTTAGGCCTTATACCACCCAGTCCGACATCCTGATGAACGGAATTTACTGGGAACCTTCCATGCCCCGTCTTTTTGAAAAAGAAGATGTGTCCCGGGAGGATTTTATTATTCAGACCATTGCCGATGTAACGGATGACAAAGAAGGCTCTGTGCCCATTAACCTTGGAGACCAGACCATTGAAGATCCCGTATATGGCGTAAACAGGAAGAGCTTTGAAAAAACAGCGCCTTATATTGAGGGCTCTATTGATGTAATGGCTGTTGGTAATCTTCCCAATGAGTTACCCCGCGATGCTTCCCGTTATTTTGGAGAACAACTTATAAAATTCATCCTGGAAGATCTTGTAATAAAAGGAGGCTCCGATATCATTGACCGTGCCACCATGGTAAAAAATGGCAGCCTTACACCAGAATACCGGTACCTGCAGGAATATGCGGGACTTTCATAGCATTTCTGCGCAATATTAACAGTAAAGACAATGATACGGTCTGAAATTTGCCGATATTCCGGGTATTAAGGATTAATATATCTGCAATGATCAGTGTTATCATACCTGCCTACAACGAAGCGGCTACTATCCGGAAAGTGATCCGGCGCATCAGGCATTCGGACCTGGTTATGGAGATAATTGTGGTAGATGACAACTCCGGTGATAATACCGGTATAGCGGCGCTGAAGGAAGGAGCCCGCGTAGTTACCAGCTCCCGGAGAGGAAAGGGTATTTCCATGCACGAGGGATTGCTGGCCGCCAGCTATGACATCATCGTTTACCTGGATGCGGATATCCTTACTTACCCGAAAGATATTATCGCACTGCTGACAAATGATATTCTCAACGGGGAAGCGGATTTCATAAAATCCTGCTTCGACCGTCAGGCAGGCAGGGTAACCCAATTGGTTGCAAAGCCATTATTGAGTATCTTTTTCCCGGAGCTGGAACGCTTCAGCCAGCCACTCAGCGGAATGATCGCTGCCCGAAAAGATTTGCTGCTGCAGGTGGAATTTGAAAATGATTACGGGGTAGATATCGGGCTGCTGATAGACGCGTATTACAAAAAGCAACGGATAAAAGAGGTAAATATAGGATATATCAAAAACGATATGCAGAGCCTGGAGTCCCTTGGAAAAATGTCGCGGCAGGTGTCGGCTACTATTTTGAGAAAAGCAGAGCTGCTCCCCAGCCGCAACCTGGAGACACTATCCAATATCCGAGCGATAAGCGATGAAATGGATATTGTGATCTCCGAATCGATACAAAAGCTCAAAAAAATAGTGATCGTGGATATCGGTGTGGTCCTGAAATATGACTTTTACGAAACGGCCGCACGTTACTACCAGTTGGAACCCCAATTACAAAAAGCAAGGTCTCCGGGGATAGACGCAACAGGCGGTGTCAGGCAGCTGGCTGCTATGCTTAAAGGAAAGTCTCTCCCGGATCTTCAGTCGCTGGCTGATGAAATACCCCTCGCTGAGCATGCGAGGGACGTGATCATGCGGCTGAAAAATAATGGATATATCTGTGCGCTTGTTTCGGGTGGATTTGATATTGTTGCCAATCATATCAAAAATAAACTTGGCTTCGACTATGCATTTGCCAATCACCTGGTAATAGACAGAAGCATCGTTACCGGTGAAGTAGAAGTCCCCGATTATTTCCGGTACGATAATACGCAAACGGACAATACCGGGATATCCTACAACAAAAGCGGTATCCTGGAATTCTTAGCGGAAAAGATGGGGATATCGCAAAAGAATATGATATATGTCAGCAACCTGGTGGAAGATATCCCTATGCTGCAAGCTTCCGGTATAGGGATTGCAACAGACAGCGCTCTCCCGGCCGTAAAATTATGGGCGGATAGCATACTGCCGGCAAACTCACTAAAACCTCTTCTCACATTAAAAACCGGACTGGAACGCCGTTTTTTTGAAAAACGTTCAACCATGCTGGCTGCGGGTATCGGTATTACCCTTACTGCTGCTGCCCTCGCCGGTTATTACTATTATTCCTCCGGCCGGAAACTGCGCAGGCAGCATACCTCCTGAGTAATGCGCTGTTGACTGTTTTCGGTTATCCGCTACCGTGAACTATATCATCCTTTCCGCTAGCTCAATGAAACCTTTTCGCTAAGGAAGCTGCTCCACCGCTTTTATGGCCTGCTTCAGATCCGCATAACTCCATTTATTGAGTATGGTACCGTTGTGCAACAGATAAAAAGTAGGATTGGCCCTCGCCGCCGTTTTTATGGGTACCACATCGCATTTCAGCATTCCCGCATCAGGCATATTACTGAAATGGGGTACTACCGCTTCTATGTTATTGCTTATGGCATACATCGGGATGGACTTCTCTCCCAGTTTCTCATACAGGGCTTTCAGCTCGCTGAACCAGGCGGCGCTATCCAGCTTGTCTTTTATGAACAGCAGGCCGGTAAAGCCGCCGTTCTGCAGCAATGCTTCCGTGGTGTCCGTACCGCTCAGGGTTACCAGGCGAAAATCCTTTATGGGAGGTTCCGCATTTCCTTTACGGATCAGCTTGTCATATCTTCTTTCAAATTTGTACAGGTCTTCATCAAAATCATCCGGGAAGTTGTCTGCGGTAAATTCCACCTGCTGCCCCTCCCTGGTATACACAAAAGTGATCACGGTACTGTCTGGTATGGCCCCTGCCGGAATTTTCATTCCCTGGGGGATCGATTTTCCTTTTTTAAAAGGCAAACAATCTGCTATGGGCAAATGTTTGAGTATATGCATCTGCAGCCACAACGTGGCAACGGTGGAAATAATGATAACGCCTATGCTGATAAAAGAAGAAAACGCCGGTTTTATTTTATTGCGGTAGGCGAATATTACAAGGATCAGGACGGTAAGCACGATATCCTTGATAAAAGAAGCTTTGGGAGACAAAGGAATACAATCACCAAAACAACCACAACTCCTGAATTTCCCGGATAAATACGCGTAACCGGTAAGGAAAGTGAAGAAGATGATCAGGATAAGCAGCAGCCAACTGAATAATCTCATCCGCCATCCTACCAGCACGGCTACACCGGCTACGATCTCAAACGTGATCATGAGAATCGAAAAGATCAATGCATAATCATTTAAACCATGCATCAGCCCCGGCAAAAAACCTGATTGCGCCCATACTTCGAAAAACTCCTGCATCTTATAGGCGAGCCCAAGCGGATCGTTTGCTTTCACCAGTCCGGAAAAAATAAACAGCACTCCTACAATACCGCGAATAATTTTGAGAGTTGATTTCATGGATATCATTTTATTGCCACCCGGTGAAACGATCTGCTCCCGGCGTAAAGTCTGTTGATTAAGAACGTCAAATGTAAAACTAGATTTCGTGAAAAAAGGTATCCCTTAACATTTTATTGCAAAGGGTGGAATAAAATTTAAATAGCTTCGTTATTCATTATCAGGAATATAATTATGAAACCGGTCATTATATTGTGCTTTTGTTGTTTGGCTGCTACCTGGGGGTACGGTCAGCAATACAATCCTGATAAAGTAAATAAAAAAGCGATCAACCTTTATAATATCGGGCTGGACAAGGCCCAGGACGGGGAATACGAAACCGCGCTGCAGTACATAGATCAGTCGATTGCAAAAGATAAAAAATTTGTGGACGCCTACCTTACCAAAGCAGGTATATACGGGCAGATAAAATCCTATGAAAAAAGTATTACCAGCTACGAAGAAGCGTTTGTAATTGATCCGGCATACACCAGGGACTATAAATTACCATATGCTATCAATCTTGCCGGGCTTGGAAAATTCGAACAGGCCCTTGCCGCCGTAACGGATTTTCTTTCCAGCCCCACATTGAATGAACCCAGCAGGAAAGCCGGAGAGTACAGGAAGAGATGTTTTGAATTTGCTGTGGATTACGCCAGAGAACACGCGCAGGCATATGTCTTCTCCCCACAAAACCTGGGTGATAGTGTTAACAGTGCGGACCTGGAGTACTATCCATCTATCACGGTGGATGATAACACGCTTGTATTTACCAGGAGAGTAAAGGGGTATAATGAAGATTTTTTTGAAAGCAATCGTAAAGAGGGCGGCTGGAGTTTTGCCAGGGGAATGGCAGGAGATATCAACAGCAACTTTAATGAAGGCGCCCAGAATATTTCCCAGGATGGTGAATGGCTGATATTTACGGGCTGCAATTTTCCCGAAGGTATGGGCGGTTGCGATTTGTATTTATCCATAAAAACCAAACGGGGCTGGAGCGCTCCTGAAAATCTCGGAGAGCCGGTCAATACCGAATTCTGGGAGTCGGCCCCTTCGTTATCGCCGGATAAAAGAGAATTGTATTTTTCCAGCAACCGTCCCGGTGGTTTTGGCGGTAAAGATATTTATGTATGCAGGCGCTTGCCGGATGGCGGATGGAGTGAACCGGAGAATCTGGGCGAAGAGATCAATACTATCGGGGACGAAAGCTGCCCTTTTGTGCATGCCGATAATCAAACCCTGTACTTTACTTCCAACGGGCATAGGGGGTATGGAGGCGATGACCTGTTCGTAACAAGGCGTCAGGCGGGCGGCAACTGGAAGGACGTCACCAATCTCGGGTACCCTATCAACACAATAGAGAACGAAGGGAGCCTGGTAGTGGCGGCAGACGGTAAAACGGCATACTATGCCAGCGACAGGGCTGATACAAGAGGAGGACTTGATATATATTCCTTTGAGCTGAGAGAAACGGTACGACCTCATAAAACGCTTTGGGTAAAAGGAAAAGTATTTGATAAAAAGAGGGGTGATGGCCTGCCTTCCACTGTAGAATTGATCGATATTGAAGAAGGACAAACCCTGTTGAATGTCCAGACGGATGAATCGGGGAACTACCTGATCACCCTGCCTACCGGTAAGGACTATGCATTCAATGTAAACCGGAAAGGCTACCTCTTTTATTCCGGGAATTTCCCCCTGGCACAAAGTGCCGCAGACTCCACTTATACTATAGACATAGGATTACAACCCATTGAAGCAAATGCTTCTATTGTATTGAACAACATATTTTTTGATATCAACAAGTACGAACTGCAACCGCAGTCTTTGTCAGAACTGGACCGCGTGGTTCAGATGCTGAATGACAATCCCGGTATTAAGATCCTGATTGGCGGACATACCGATAATACCGGTGATGCAAGCAACAACCTGCGATTATCAGAGAACAGGGCAAAAGCGGTGGTGGCTTATCTGGTATCAAAAGGAATAGACGCCAAACGACTCCAGGCCAAAGGTTTCGGATCCACAAAACCAGTGGCGGACAATACAACGGAAGAAGGAAAGCTGCTTAACAGGAGGACAGAATTGTCCGTTATTCAATAAGCAATATAACACGGAAAAAAATTAAGTGCAGCCTCCTGGGTTTTTCTGTGCAAAACCAGCAGGGATAGGGTTATTATTATAACAGGAGGTGCTGACCAGATTTGAACTGGTGTATCGGCTTTTGCAGAGCCGTGCCTAACCTCTCGGCCACAGCACCTTGTCGGATATTACCGGAACGCAAATTTAAATAGATATTAATAGTCTACCAAAATAATAGACTATTGTTTTGCCTGTTTAAGGGTCCGTCTTTACGATTTTCCCGGTTTCAGGAGAGCTGAATTTCCCTAGCCGGCAGTAAATACACCCTCACAAGAGGTGCATTTCAGATTTTCGCATAGTTGTAACTCTGCAAGGAGATAATCCTAGGCAGACGCCAATGATGTATTTTACAACCAGCATTAAAACAAAATATCCAATTACTCAATCTCTTACCCGTCATCTCGAACCCGACGCAGGAGGGAGAGGAGAGATCTGTCGCAAGTGTACAGTATCTTATTACGGACAACTCCTATGGTCGGTAGACCTCTCTCCCGCCCTTCGGTTGGGATGCCAATGACATGCCACGTAAGCTACTGTTAATCAATGACCTGCAAAAGGTGCAGTGCACCGAAAATATTTGTAGCAGATATGAAATCATTAGTATCACTAGCCGCATCGCGGCGAAATATTAACTTGTTGGCTGAAACGCGGTCTTCCTTTTAGCTCCAAACTCCCTGCCATTTTTCTGTTACTTTTTTGCGGAAAAAAGTAACGCAAAAAGCCGCCGGGGAATAATTACCGCAATTCCCCGGTGCGCCCTGATTAAGCTTTAGTGCTACTGTAGCTTCGGCTATATATCCCTGATATATTACCCAAATAGAGGAGATCGCCACATTGACTTTACATGTCACGCCTCAATGATTGAGGAGCTCCTAATGTGCTACTCGAGGTGACGATCAAGGGAGTGGCGTCATTGGCGCGGAGTCAATATGAATGCTATAATTAAATCACTTTCCCACGAGGGAGAAACCAGTCTGCGGCAGGCAGATCTGCCGGCATTTGAAGTTCATCTCAACATTAGTACTGTCGCCCAACAGATTTCCCGACCTTCGGTTGGGACGAAATGACGGTTGTGGTTTCGGCTTGCAATCTCGTTAGTGCTGCTTCTCCCGCAATTACATTCGTTCACGCAATTACGGGCGGGTTCGCAGTGAATACGGCAAAAGTGTTTGGGGTTACGGCCAGCACTGCATTTTATTACTATCAACTCAACGTCATCTTTGCAGTAGATTGTTCCTCCCGGCACCCCTTCATATCATATAAATGTGAAAAATTGAACTTTATTGCGGTATTTGGTTCTCTCTTATTTTGCCGCAATGAGAATAGTTTTCACCGAAGGTAAATACGCCCTCACAAGATTACAGGATCTTTTTTACTACAAATTTTAGTATATTTGCTCTCTTTTTTATGCCTACAGAGAAAAAAGCCGGTAAATCTCCTGCTGACAGCAAGGATGAACAAATAGAAGTATTTGGCGCAAGGGTTCACAACCTGAAAGATCTTGATATCAACATTCCCAAAAACAAGCTGGTGGTGATAACCGGGATAAGCGGCAGCGGTAAGTCATCGCTGGCCTTCGACACGATCTACGCTGAGGGACAACGCCGCTATATGGAAACTTTCGGAGCCTATGCCCGGCAATTCATAGGGGATATGGAACGTCCGGATGTGGACAAGATCACAGGGCTTTCGCCGGTGATCTCCATTGAACAAAAAACCACTAATAAGAATCCACGCTCCACGGTAGGTACTGTTACAGAAGTATATGATTTTCTGCGGCTGCTGTTTGCCCGGGTAGGTGAAGCATACTCCTATAATACCGGTAAAAAAATGGTGAAGTGGAGTGAGGAGGAAATCGTTCAGAATATTTTCACCCGTTTTAAAGGACAAAAAATTTCCATACTGGCGCCACTCGTCAGAGGCCGTAAGGGGCATTACCGTGAATTGTTCGAAGATATCAGGAAGAAGGGTTTTGTGAAAGTGAGGGTGGACGGAGAAATAAAAGACCTGGCGCCTAAAATGCAGGTAGATCGCTATAAAGTACACGATATAGAAGTGGTAATAGACCGGTTAAAGGTAGAGGAGCCCTTCCGGCTGCGCATCAGCCAGAGTGTACAACATGCGTTGCGCCTTGGAAAAGACCTGCTGTTTGTAAGTCCGGCAGACGACCGTTCCGGGAAGATAAAAGAAGCCTCCTATTCAAAAGCCCTGATGTGTGAAGACACCGGGCTTTCCTACGAGGAACCTTCTCCCAATAGTTTTTCTTTCAACTCTCCCTATGGCGCCTGCCCGGTATGCAAGGGGCTCGGCACGGTATACCAGGTAAGCATGGAAGCCATCATACCCAATCCCGACCTGAGCATTAATGAAGGAGGCATCGCCCCGTTGGGAGAAGAACGGGAGGCCTATGTATTCCGGCAGGTGCAGCAGTTGGCGAAAAAAAATAAGATCAGCCTGGACAAACCGATAAAGGAACTTTCGCCTAAGGCGATGAACCTTTTACTGTATGGCAATGAGGCGGGAGAAGGAGAAACTACCCTGAACTTTGATGAAGTGCCACCTGGCAGCCAGATATATGCAACCGAGTTTGAAGGCATTGTCAATCAGCTCAAAAGATGGTTCGCCGGCAGCAGCAGCGAAGGCATTCAAAAGTGGGTGGAGCAGTTTATGGAATTAAGGACCTGTGAATCCTGTGGTGGCGCCCGTTTGAAAAAAGACAGTCTGTGGTTTAAGATAGATGAAAAGAATATTGCAGCCCTGAGTGTTCTCAACCTGAATACGTTGCTGAACTGGTTTGATGGCCTGGAGGACCGGTTATCGGCCAAACAAAACGCGATCGCCAAAGATATATTGAAGGAGATAAGAGAACGACTGGGCTTCCTGCTGAACGTAGGGTTGACTTATCTCTCGCTCAACCGCCCCTCCAGGACGCTGAGCGGTGGGGAGTCTCAACGTATACGGTTGGCAACACAGATCGGCTCCCAGTTGCAGGGCATTACCTATATACTCGACGAACCCTCTATAGGGTTGCACCAGCGGGATAACCAACGGTTGATAGCTGCATTGCAAAACCTGCGTGATATCGGCAACAGCGTGTTGGTAGTGGAGCATGATAAGGATATTATGATGGCCGCCGACTACCTGATAGATATTGGTCCCAAAGCGGGATATCATGGTGGCAGGGTGGTTGCCCAGGGTAAACCGGAAGAACTGCTGAAACTGGATACCCTTACCTCTTCTTACCTGAACGGTCATCGTAAGATTGAGATCCCGGCAGAAAGAAGAAAAGGAAACGGGAAGTTCCTTGAAATAAAAGGCGCCAATGGCAATAACCTCAAAAAGGTAAATGTCCGGTTCCCGCTTGGTAAGCTCATCGTGGTAACCGGCGTAAGCGGCAGCGGTAAATCCACGCTGGTAAACGAAACATTATATCCTGTTCTCAGCAGGCATGCCTATAATTCCCGGATGCAACCCCTGGAGTATGGTTCGGTGAAGGGTCTGGAGAATATTGACAAAGTCATTGAGATAGATCAGTCGCCGATCGGGCGTACACCACGCAGCAATCCTGCTACCTACTGTGGGTTCTTTACGGAAATCAGGCAACTGTTCGCAGCTATTCCGGAAGCAAAGATCAGGGGATATAATGCCGGACGGTTTTCTTTTAATGTAAAGGGCGGCCGTTGTGATGTGTGTGAAGGCGGTGGTATGCGGGTCATTGAAATGAACTTTCTGCCGGATGTATATGTTCCCTGCGAAAAATGCCAGGGAAAAAGATACAACCGGGAAACCCTGGAGATCCGCTACAAAGGCAAATCAATCAGTGATGTGCTGAATATGACGGTTGATGATGCAGTTGAATTTTTTCAGAATGTACCTTACCTCTACCGGAAAATAAAAGTACTGCAGGATGTGGGACTTGGCTATATTACCCTGGGACAAAATGCGGTAACACTCAGTGGCGGCGAAGCGCAACGGGTGAAACTGTCTACGGAGCTGGCAAAAAAAGATACGGGCAAGACTTTTTATATACTGGATGAACCTACTACCGGACTTCATTTTGAAGATATACAGCATTTATTAACGGTGCTGAACAAACTCACCGACCGGGGAAACACTGTTTTGGTGATCGAGCACAACCTTGATGTGATCAAGGTAGCTGACCATATTATTGATATAGGACCAGAAGGCGGCGATGGCGGCGGTACCGTAGTATTTGAAGGCACGCCGGAAGCATTGATAAAATGCAAAGAAAGTTATACGGGTTATTATCTTAACCAGGAATTAAATCATCAAAACAATTAACATGCAAAGAGTGATAGTAGACATGGATGAGGTAATGGCGGACACTATGGGAGGGATGCTGGAATGGTATACAAAAGAATATGGACTACCGGTTGATTACTCGAAAATGGTAGGCGCCTGGGCGCCTGGGTTTCCCGAGCAACACCGGGCCACAGTAATAGAACGGTTGTATAGCGAAGGGTTTTTCAGGCATTTACCAGTGATGGAAAACTGCGTGGAGGTACTGGAAGAAGTGAATAAAAAATATGAGCTGTTTATCGTGTCTGCCGCAACAGAGTTTCCCAACTCACTTCGGGATAAACTGGAATGGCTGAATGAGCACTTCCCCTATCTCACCTGGCGGCAACTGGTGCTTTGCGGCGACAAACGCCTGGTGGCAGGCGATTATATGTTTGATGATCATACGAGGAACCTGGTGCACTTCCCGGGGAAACCTTACCTGTATTCTACTATTATGAATGCTCATGAAAATGGTTACGATCGGGTAGCCAACTGGAAAGAGATCGCGGATATATTGTTATAACAATTCTTTGCGACGGCAAACCGAAGAATAGTTCCCGGGAGATGGGCTATGGATTTTCCAGCAGGAACACGCTTACTTCTGCTTCATCTCCGTTTTTAGGAATAGCATAGTTGCGTTGCAGCGTACAGGCCGGTAAAAGCCCGTTAACGAATGCCTTCGCCATCAGGCGTTGAGGTGTACTGATAATAAGTGTCGCTTTTTCCTGAAGAAAATATTCAATAACCGAATAAAGCTCTTCAAATACCATAGGGTCATAGTTTACATCGCTCATCAACACCAGTTCCGGCTTTATGCTGTTTATAGCTTCTCTCCAGTCCATCACCGCCGTTGTAACATTTTCCAACTGCAAATGGTTTATTGATAACTGCACACACTCTATTGCCAGCTTTTCCCTGTCTGTAATATGCACCTGCTCTGCCAGCCGCGCTGAATATAACCCCGGCAATCCCAGTCCTGCAGCCAGCTCCAGCACTTTTTTGCCGGTGACCAGCAGGGGAAGTTCCTCCAGGAAATGGCACAACCCGACCGCTGCCGGCCAAACCTGTGTCCAGTAAGCGGCATCTCTTCTGTTGCTGTACAATTCCTGTACAGCCTCTGTATCCGGAACGAATATTTCCAGCAGGGTGTTTCCGATAGTATATGGTTGCAGATGAGCGGAAATTGACATAGAAAACAAAAGTCTGAATAGCGCGGGGAATTTCAATAACTATTTCGCATATGCTTTCAAAAAAGCTTTTATTTTTTCTATGGAATCATTCAGTTTGTCTCCTGTCCAGCCATGCCCTTCACCGGGGTAAAAAACAAGGTCATTTACTACGTTCTTTTCTTCCAGTTTATTAATGAGCAGTGTAGATTGAGCAGGAGGTACCAGCAGGTCATCTCCGCCATGCAGGACAATAGTAGGAGGTGACTGGGCGGTGATATAATTGGTTGGGCTGGATTCCTGGTAGAGCGTTTTACCATCCGGGTAAATTTTTCCCGTAGCCCCGGCAAGGATCAGTTGTTGTATAAGGCCTGCATTCCAGAGGGCTTCCAGATCTGTCGGTCCGAAAAAGTCTACGATAGCCGCTACATGTTTATTGGGATCATTTTTATAGCCATGCAGCAGGGCCAGGTGCCCGCCGGCGCTAAAGCCCGTCAGCACTACTTTTGAGGAGATATTCAACGATGCATGATTGGCAACAATAAAGTCCACCGCCGATTTTACATCCTGCTCCTGCGTGGGAAAGAGGTGGGTATTGCCATTGGATGCCAGCCGGTAGCCAATATTTGCAAATGCATATTCCGTCAGGCGTTGCCTCAGTTCGGGAATGGCAAAGGTCAGGTCATTTTTGCTGCCTTCGCTCCAGCCGCCACCATGTATCAGCACGATTGTCCGGGTATTGCTGTTGCGGTTAGCCGGTAAGTACAGGTCCAGCGTTTGCCTCCCGGAAGCGGCAGCATAAGCTGTATCCAGGATGATCCGTTCTTCAGCAGGTTGCTGGTCGACGACCTGCTTCTGGCAGGAAGTGAAGAGGAGCAAACCTGTCAGGAAGGAGAAAAAGTTTTTCATACCCAAAGTATATTGTGGTTACATTTTAAACGCAATATTGAAAAAAGTATTGATAGTGCATAACCGACTTTGTTAAAGTTTTCGATAGGCGACCGGGATAGCCTTTGAGAGGGAGGTTGCGGTTGAAATTAACAAAAATCAAAAACCTTCCGGGACAAGAACCAATTTTTGTTTGGCAGTTTTTAACGAGGGATGAATTTACAACAGGACCGGAGAAAGCATACTGTTACAGTTTTAAAGCAATGATGAAAATCAAATAATACTATCCCCCCAGGAAAGACCCGGGCTATAACTCATATTATTGTAATTTGCGCGCAATTTCCGGAACAACAGGAGCTGAAATCTAAGGAAAGCAATATTAACTATGTCTAAAGAAGGGTTGTTAAGCAAGTCTGTCAATGGCGTTATGTGGACGTCTATTGACATACTGGTTAATAAAGTAGGATTATTTCTTGCAAGCTTATACATCGCCAGGTTATTGGGTCCGGAAGTATATGGTCTGATCGGCATGATCTCCATTTTTATCAATATTGGTAATAGCCTGGTGGATAGCGGTATGTCAATGTCGCTGATAAGATCTCCTGAGATCAACAAAGTGGATATGTCCTCCGTCTTTCTGGGAAGCTTACTTATCAGCCTGTTCGTATATGCCGCTTTTTACTTCGCGGCGCCCTTCATAGCAGACTTTTACTCCCAGCCTGTGTTAACAAATGTGGTGCGGATATATTGTCTGATATTTATTGTCTCTGCCTTCAGATCGGTGCAGTCTGCCCTGTTATCCAGGGAACTGAAATTCAAAAAAAACACAATGATCGCTTTGCCGGCTATTATCATTGCGATCACCTGCGGTATTGTGCTGGCGCATAAAGGCGCCGGTGTCTGGAGTATTGTGGCAATGTACCTGGTGCAGCAATTCATCCTGGCCCTTCTGCTATGGAGCCTTTCGAGTTGGCGGCTGAAGCTGATATTTTCCAAAGAGGCGTTTAAAAAACACTTCAGCTTCGGATATAAAGTAACTATGACCGGTATGCTGAATAACATCTGCAACAACGTGAACAACGTTCTGATCGGCAGGTTCTATCCGTTGCGTTTATCCGGATACTATGAAAGGGCATTTTCATTAAATCAGATACCTGCCGGTGTTTTTACGGCAATGGTCAGCAAGGTGGCTACACCGGCGCTCGCTAAAATTCAGCACGACAAAATGAAAGTCGTTAATGCATTCAGGAGCCTGGTAAAATATGTTTTTTTGGTAATGACCTTCATTATGCTGTTAATGATTGTGTTTGCAGATGAATTGATCTTTATTTTACTGGGAAACCAATGGGTTAATATTGTTCCTTACCTGCAACTGATTTCGCTGGCGATGGTTTTTTTGCCGGTACATATATTGAATGCCAACCTGCTTTTTGTATTCGGTAAAAGCAACCTGGCACTAAGGGCCGAAATAATAAAAAAAATATTCCAGGTCATGTTTGCGCTGATACTGTTCAAGTTCGGTGTTTTTTGGCTGGTATCTTCTTTGATTTTCGGATCTGTTGTCGAGTTGTTTGTAAATGCTTATTTTGTCAATAAAGTCGTTCCCTTTGGCGTTAAGGCGCAATTAAGCGCCATCAGGAACCCACTGCTTCTGTTCCTTAGCCTGTTGACCATCTCCTATTTTATAAAAATATCTTCAGGTGGGGGGGATATTTGGATTTCAATTGTCTTATTACTGGGTATTCTTGTTTCCTATGCCCTGTTCATATTTATTTATGAAAGAAAAAATTTGCAGGTGTTCAGGGCGATGATGAAAAAATAGTTATTCTTTAGTTTTGTGGTATGGATTCAATTTATCAGTTCAGGGTTATCATGCTAAATGGCGACGGGATATCGCTGGAATCTTACAGGGATAAAACACTGCTTATTGTAAATACCGCCAGTAAATGCGGGCTGACGCCACAATATGAAGGATTGGAAAAACTATACCGCAAATATAAAGACCAGGGGCTGCTGGTACTCGGTTTCCCGTGCAACCAGTTTGGTAACCAGGAGCCCGGTGATGCCGGTGAAATAGAAAGTTTCTGCCAGGTAAACTATGGTGTCAGTTTCCCGATGTTTGCCAGGATAGACGTGAATGGCAAAGACGCTCACCCATTGTTCAAATTCCTGAAGAAAAAACTGAGTGGCTTTTTTGGCGGAAAGATCAAATGGAACTTCACCAAATTCCTTGTTGATAAAAACGGAAAACCCGTTAAAAGGTATGCTCCCGTAACTACGCCGGAAAAGCTGGAAGCCGACATAAAAAGGCTTTTGGATGAATAGACATGCTATTCAGCGATGTTGTTCATAATAATTCACCGGCAAAGCATTTCTCAAAAACTGTACTTCACTTTCTGTAAGTAACGGAGAATTGATAACGCCTGCCGCTTCTTCCAGTTGTTGAGGGGTTCTGATGCCTACAATAGCCGCAGTGATGCCGGTTTGCTGCAGCGCAAACCGCAGGGCCGTCTGCGCCATTGTCCTTTCCGGTCCTGAAATAGATTTTAGCGCCAGGTACACTTTGTGCACCACATCCTCCGAATAGCCCAGGTAAGCATTGGCATACTTACCCGCCAATAATCCGCCTGCAAGGCTTCCCCTGGCCAATACGCCGATATTGTGCTCAGCCAGCAAGGGCAAACAGCTTTCTTCCGCTCTTCTGTCCAGCAAACTGTATTGCATCATTACGCTTATAATGCGGGAACGGCTTACATACTCCCGTATCACATCCGGTCGAATGGATGAGATACCATAATACCTGATTTTTCCTGCCACTACCAGGGTTTCAAAAGCGGTGATCGTTTCGTCGATCGGGTCGCCGATGGTACCCCCGTGCAACTGGTACACATCTATATAGTCTGTTTGAAGTCTTTCCAGGCTTTTTTCTACCTGGGCTATTATATATTTCCCCGATGGATTCCATGTCCAGCTTTTCCCGTCCGGGTTTAACTGGTTGCCCACCTTGGTAGCGATGATCACTTTATCTCTCCGGGATCTCAGGGCTTTCCCGAGCGTCTTTTCATTATCTCCCTGCTGATAGAGATCGGCTGTATCAAAATAGTTAATGCCTGCCTCTATTGCTTTTTGAACAAGCGATGCATTCTCTTTATCGTCTGTGCCAAGGGACATACAGCCAAACCCTATCTCACTTACCTGCAAATCTGATTTACCCAACAAGTTGTATTTCATAAAATCTGGTTGACACAAAGTTCCAATTAAAATTGAAACTATGTGTAACCAGGTGAAAATTATCCCCTGTTATTCGGAAGAAAGTAGCAAATGATCATCCGCATCCGGTTCCGCCACCACGTGCTTTTTTACTTCGCAAATGGCCATTTCGTCCAGTACCGCGATCAATTGTTGGTAATGGCTTTCCTGTCCGGGCTTGATGACCACTACCAGTGAATCAGCGGTGCCGGTATGCTGCTTTAGTAACCGTTGTTTTGCCAGTATCACTTTTCTCAGTTCGCTGCTGCCGGCAGCCATGCTAACGTGCTGTAACGGGGGCTTTTCGCTGGCAATTCCTTTATAACAAACCGCTTTTCCGGGTTCATTCAGCAAAACCGTCAGGGTTTTGGTCTTGCCGGTAAGGGTGGAAGGTCCGTCCACCGGCAATACCAGTTTCAGGGTTTGCGGCGATTGTGCCACCGTTGTAAAAATAAAAAACGTGATCAGCAGGAAGCCCAGGTCCACCATTGGGGTCATATCTACACGTAACTGCCGTTCCGGGCGTTTTTTGCCGCCCTGTACCGGGGATGCATTTATTTCAGCCATATGTTAAGTTTTTATTAAGATGTATTTCCCCGGGGTTTCCATACGGTTGTTTCCCCGGCTTCCATACTGACTTTCAATAAAATAAAAACGCCTGGATAGATGTCAGCAGTTTTTATTAGGTTTGCTACCTTAATTTTCTGAGCGTTGGCAATTGAATCACAAAGGAAGTCGTTTTTTAAGCGCATAAGAGGAAACCGGGAAGAGGACGAAGCGGAGATGAGCTTTGTAGACCACCTGGAAGCACTGCGTTGGCATATAGTACGATCCGTTTTAGCCGTACTCATTTTTGCCATTACAGCATTTGTATTTATTGACTTTATCTTCGATTATATTATTTTAGGGCCTACCCGTACCGATTTTATTTCCTACAGGATGTTTTGTGCCCTGAGCCATAAAATAGGATTGGGTGACTCGCTATGTATGCCACCTATCAATATGAATATCCAGATTACTACAGTGGCAGGACCCTTCATGGCCAGTATTATGATCGCCGCGACAACCGGCCTCATCCTGGCGTTCCCATACCTGTGCTGGGAGATCTGGCGTTTTGTAAAGCCCGCTTTAAAGCCCCAGGAGCTGAAACATACCCGTGGTATCATTTTATGGGTATCTCTTTTTTTCTTTCTCGGGGCGGCTTTCGGATACTTTATGCTGGCTCCCTTTACTTTCAATTTCTTATATAACTATGAGCTCGGTAGTCAACATCAATTAGAATATCGTCCAATGCTCAGTGACTATCTCGAATCGCTGATGGACATTACCCTGGGGTCGGGCATCGCTTTTGAACTGCCCATGGCCTCCTGGCTGCTGGCAAGGATAGGTTTGCTGACGGCAGGTTTTTTGAGAACCTACCGTAAATATGCCTATGTGGCGCTGCTGGTACTTGCGGCTATCATCACCCCCTCCCCCGACTGGGGTAGCCAGATGATCGTCTGCATTCCCCTGGTTATCCTTTATGAGGTAAGCATTGTTATCGCTGCAAGGGTGAACAAAGCCCAGGACAAGAAATGGGAAGAGTGGAGCTAATGAATTTTTAATACTTTTTTATTTTTTTTAGAAACTACTGCCGTTTTTTAGATTTTTTTAGATAATTTGTAGTAGTTATGCATTAATTTATAAAAAATCACCAAAAATGGCAACAAAGCCCAACCTTGACAAGCTGGATTTGCAAATTATGTCCGCCATGATGGACGATGCCAGTATTTCCTATGCTGATTTGGGCAAAAACCTGTCTGTATCCGGGGGAACCATCCATGTGAGGATTAAAAAGTTGCAGGAAATTGGCATTGTAAGGGGAACCCGGCTGAACGTGGACCTGAAGGAACTCGGCTATGACATTACCGCTTTTATCGGTATTTACTTGGAAAAAAGCTCCCTCTATGATACGGTGGCAAAAGATCTCAAAAAAATACCCGAGATCGTCCGCCTGAACTATACCACGGGCAACTACAGCATGTTTATAGAAGTGGTATGCCGGGATATCGCGCAGTTGAGACATGTTCTCCACGATGAACTACAGAAGATAAAAGGGATAGAAAGAACGGAAACCCTTATTTCGCTGGATGAAAGCTTCAACCGAAATGTACAGGTAGCGCCCTGACAGCGCTGGTGGAGGGTGAAAGACATGTTGGTTGACTAAGAACAAAAGCACAGACAGCCTGTAAAAAACAATTACTCCTTCCCCTGCACCACTACTACAATTTCCCCCTTTACTGATTTTGCCTTAAAGTGCTCACATACTTCCCGCAAACTGCCTCGTTTGTTTTCCTCGAATTTTTTGGTGAGCTCCCGGCTGACACAGCATTGCCGCTCCGCACCGAAATAAGTGATACATTCTTCCAGGGTTTTTACCAACCGCAGCGGGGATTCGTAAAAAACGATCGTGCGTTCTTCCTCCGCCAGTTTCCTGAACAAAGTTTGCCTTCCCTTTTTAAGCGGCAGAAACCCTTCAAAACAAAAACGGTTAATGGGTAAGCCGCTGTTTACCAGCGCCGGTACAAATGCGGTAGCGCCCGGCAGGCATTCCACTTTAATATGCTGACGCACACATTCCCGTATCAGCAAAAATGCCGGGTCGGATATACCGGGGGTACCCGCGTCCGTTAGCAGGGCCATTTTTTTCCCCTGCAGCAGTTGCTCCGCCAGGTGATGCACCACCTTGTGTTCGTTGTGCTGATGGTATGGGGTCAACGGCTTTTGAATATGGTAGTGATTCAGCAATACCGAGGAGGTCCGGGTATCTTCCGCCAGGATCAAATCCACCTTTTTCAGCACTTCTATGGCGCGAAAACTGATATCCCCCAGGTTGCCTATAGGAGACGGGACGATGAACAAAACTGTTTCATTTTCCGGTGGTACCGGACGGACTTCGGTAGCGTATGACGTTTCCAAAGCGGAGTATACTACAATGGATGGACGGTAATATCAAACTGCTCCATCACTTGGTTGGCCAATAGTTTTTTAGAGGCTTCTTCGGCAAGAGCTCTTGCTTCCGCTTCTGATGCCGCTTCTATCTGCAGGGTAATATGCTTGCCAATGCGTACATCTTGGATGCTCTTTAATCCAAGATTCTTCAGCCCGCTCAAAACAGCCTTCCCCTGGGGGTCCAGTAAATCTTTGAGAGGCATCACGTTGATATGTACAGCGTAGGTCATGCTATTTTATTTTTGAAGAGCAAAGATAGCAGAATGTAGCTTATAAATATTAGCGGTACCGCCGCCCATTTAAAAAGGATAGCCAGCACAATGGCAATAGCGGCAAGTAATAGTTTGGGCAGATTATTCTTAACGGTATAATCTTTGAATTTGAGGCTTATAATAGGAACATTGGATACCATCAGGTAACATAATGCAACAATAACAGCATACCACACCCATTTGTTCAAAAAAAGATTGATTAGTTCGGGCGTCTCCATACTCCAGAAGACCAGGGGCAGGGAAGCTACTACCAGTCCCACGGCAGGAACAGGTACTCCCCGGAATGAGTAGGTTTGCGTTTCGTCTATATTGAACCTGGCCAACCGCCACGCAGCCGCGCAGGGAATGAGCAATGCTGGATACAGCCAGGCAACAGAGGCATCCAGCCCGTCTTCCTGCCGGGCGACAGACAGGCGCAAAAACTGGTAAATGATCAAACCCGGAGCCACCCCAAAGCTCACCACATCAGCCAGGGAGTCCAGTTGTTTGCCCATTTCAGACTGCGCATTGAAGAGCCGGGCCACAAACCCGTCAAGAAAATCGATAACCGCAGCCAGCCCGATAAAGAGAGATGCCAGGAAAATATGCTCCGGCATGCTCATCATTTGTCCGCCTGCTTCGGTATTTACCAGGGTGATGCCGCTTTGGAGGATTACAATAATGGCCAGGCAACCAAAAAAAAGATTCAAAAGTGTAAACAGATTCGGAATATGTTTCATTGTGTACTAACGGTTAATATTAGTTGATGTATGAGACCGACCGGCTACTTTTTTTTCATCAGGGTTTCTATTTCCTCCGCCGTAATGGGGATATTCTTCATAAGGTCTTTGTTCCCGCTTTTGGTGATCCAGAAATTGTTCTCTATGCGGATCCCTATCTGTTCTTCCTCAATATAAATGCCCGGTTCTATAGTAAACACATTTCCTGCTCTGACGGGCCGGGTACGCAACCCGATATCATGAACATCTATTCCCAGGTGATGCGATATGCCGTGGTATAAATACTTGCGGTAGGCCCTGTTGGAAGCGTCTTCGTTTTTTACATCCGCTTTGCTCAGTAGGCCCAGTTTGATGAACTGTTTGGTAGCTTCCCCGCCTACCTTGTCCGTATAGGCAGCCAGTAAAATTCCCGGCTTCAAAATAGACGCGGCATAGCGATGCAAGTACAGGCAGGCATTGTAAACGTCTTTTTGTCTTTTTGTAAACCTGCCGCTCACGGGAACGGTACGCGTTAAATCGGCACAATAGCCGCCATATTCGGCGCCAAAGTCCATAAGCACCAGTTCCCCGGCCTTGCATTCCTGGTTGTTAAAAACATAGTGGAGGGTCCGGGCCCTGTCCCCGCTGGCAATAATGGAATTATACGCAGGTCCGGTTGCCCGGTTCCGCAAAAAGGAGTGGTATATCTCGGCTTCAATTTCATATTCCATTATCCCCGGCCTGATCGTCTTCAACAGTTGCCTGAAGGTGGTTTCCGTAATGTCTATCGCTTTCTGTATCACAGATACTTCCGCCGCCGATTTTACGGAGCGCAACTCTTTTATGATCTGCGCGCTTCTCCTGTATTGATGAAGCGGGTAGCGTTTGCGCATCTCTTCTATATACCGGTAGTCCCTCGAAGGATAGTAACCCGCCTTCCGGTCATTTTCATTTGTATTCAGGTATATGGTTTCGGCTACATGTATCCAGGTTTGTAATAATGCTTCCAGGGAGTCGAGCCAAACCACCGTTTTTATACCGGAAACAGCCGTAGCTTCCGCTGCCCGCAGCCGTCTTCCATCCCATTTTTCCTTTAGTTCGTTTGGACGGAGCAGCACCAGTACTTCCCGGTATTGTTTATCAGGATTATCAGGAAAAAGTATCAGCATGGTATCCTCCTGGCTGATGCCGGTAAGCCAGAACAGATCAGAACTCTGTTTGAATCGGTAAATGGCATCCCCGTTGGAAGGCACTTCGTCGTTGCTGTTGAAGACAGCGATCGCGTTTTCCTGCATCCGCTCTGCAAACCGTTTCCTGTTTTGTACAAAGATCTCCGGCGGTAGGGGCAAATATTTCATGGGAATATCTTGTTTTAACATTTCGCTTAATACCCGGCGTTTGCCGGGTACATAAAAACCGGTATAGCTATGTGACTGAAAAGTAATGCAATATCTGTATTATATGGCGCACGGCAAAACCATTATAATTTTTAATATCCATGGATGGCAAATATCCGTTGTGTGGAATTAGGAGTGTATATAAGAGTATCCTACATTTGTATTTACCTATTTATCAGACAACATTGCCAATGGGGATTATTGATATTCAAATTCCTGCAACCATCGCACGAAAGTTAAAGCTACCCGGCTCACTTGTCAGGCAACAAAACCGTGTATTGAAGAAGTTGTTGAAGAAAGCGAAAAACACCGAATTTGGGCAGTCATACCATTTTGATACCATATTGCTTCAAAAGAATATGATGAAAGCATTCCAGGAAACGGTGCCTGTGTATGACTATGATAAAATATATGATCAATGGTGGCACAAAACCCTGGAAGGGATACCCGATGTATGTTGGCCGGGTAAAATAAAATATTTCGCACTCAGTTCCGGCACTTCCGGCTCCGCCAGCAAATACATCCCCATTACGGATGATCTGTTGAGGGGCAACCGCATTATCATGATCAAGCAGCTACTCAGCCTGCGCAATTATGAAAATATACCTGTAAAATCTATTCGTAAGGGGTGGTTGATGTTGGGCGGAAGTACCGAGTTGCAGGAAGGTCCCGGATATTATGCGGGTGACCTGAGTGGAATTACCGCACAGAAGGTACCGTTTTGGTTCTCGCCATTTTATAAGCCCGGTAAAAAAATATCCCGTACCAGGGACTGGAACGTAAAACTGGGTGAGATTGTAGAAAAAGCGCCCAAATGGGATATCGGATTTATTGTGGGTGTTCCGGCCTGGATACAAATGTGCATGGAAATGATAGTGGACCGGTATAAACTAAAAAACATACATGAGCTTTGGCCCAACCTGGCATTTTACGTGCACGGAGGTGTTTCGCTCGACCCCTATAAGCGGGGTTTTGAAAGGCTGCTGGGAAAACCGTTACATTATATTGAAACCTATCTTGCATCGGAAGGGTTTATAGCTTACCAGGAAAGGCAGTCGGAAAAAGGAATGAAGCTTTGTACGGGGCAACATATATTCCTTGAGTTTGTGCCTTTTAACAACAGGAACTTTAACGCGTCGGGCGATATCGTGGAGAACCCGGAAGCACTGCTCATACACGAAGTGGAGGAAGGAAAAGATTACGCCATTCTGCTGAGTACTTCGGCAGGCGCCTGGCGTTACCTGATCGGAGATACCATCAGGTTTACCAGTAAAGACCGGGCTGAGATCATTATAACGGGCCGAACAAAACACTTTTTAAGCCTGGTGGGAGAGCATCTGAGCGTGGACAACATGAATAAGGCCATTCAACTGGCCGGACAACAAATGAATGTTTCCATTCCCGAGTTTACGGTGGCGGGCATTCCGCATGGTTCGTTTTTCGCCCATCACTGGTATGTGGCTTGTAACACCTGTGTAGATACGGAGGCTTTAAAAACAGCTATCGATGAACACCTGAAACAACTGAATGATGACTATGCCGTTGAGCGCAAAAGCGCGTTAAAGGATGTATTTGTGACCGTGCTGCCGGAAAAGAAGTTTATGGGTTTTATGGAGGCAAAGGGTAAACTGGGCGGGCAGCATAAATTTCCGCGCGTAATGAAAGGGCAGATGCTGGAAGACTGGCAGGCTTTTCTTACGCAATAAACAGGGGTGATCAAATATTAATTAAATAGCGCCGGGGCGGTTGAACCGCAATGTTCGGGCGTTATATAAAAATTGGATTTTAATTGTCTTGTACTTAACGGGTGTTTATTTACATTTACCCGGAATTGTAAATTTTCTAGCGTATGGCGGAGGCCTTATGGAAAGGACTGGTGTTGGGATTTATTCTTGCATTGTCTGTAGGACCTGTAATTTTCACCATTATAAAGCAGAGCATTTTTAATGGCCACGAAGGCGGCTTTAGCTTCGTTGCAGGCGTATGGATAAGTGATATCCTGTTGGTGATTGTCAGTAACGGGTTCTCCGAACTGGTAAAAGAATTGCTGGAATATAAAAGGGCGATCGGGTATGCCGGAAGCATTTTTTTGCTGGGACTGGGGGTGTTCTATCTTTTTTTTAAGAGGGTAAAGGGCACGCCAAAAGGAGACAATGTCATCATAAGGCTTGGGAAAAAAGACTATACCCAGATCTTTCTGTCAGGGTTTCTTATCAATACGCTTAACCCCAGTGTAATTATTTTCTGGTTGGTAAATGCTACTGCTTTTGCTGTGAGCCATACCCTGCAGCAGCGGGTAATTATTTTTACCATCTGTATTTTGTTTAATATGCTGGCGGACACCGCTAAGGTATTACTGGCCGGTAACCTGCGAAAAAAACTGACGCCGGCAAATATTAACCTTATCACCCGGATATCCGGCGGTATTCTTGTCGGGTTTGCCATTGCCCTGATCTACAGCATTATTTTCCTGGGCGACAGGATGCCCCAATAGAAAATTATTTATGCCTGCCTGTGGAAACATAACTTTATGGCCCGGAACAGCACAGGTAACGGCAGCTTCCAGGTATTAAAACTCCATAGATGAAAATAGCACTGGCACAGCAAAATTATCATATCGGCAATTTTAAAAGCAATACGGAAAAAATTATCGCGGCAATAGAAAGCGCCCGGCAGCAGCAGGCGGATATTATTGTATTTTCTGAATTAAGCGTTTGCGGATATCCCCCGCGTGATTTCCTGGAGTTTGAAGATTTTGTCAATCAGTGTTACGATGCTGTAGCAAAGATCAGGGAGCATACTTCCGGCATTGCGGTAATTATCGGTTCGCCGGAAAGAAATCCGCAGGTTCTGGGCAAGGACCTTTTTAATGCTGCCTGGTTTTTATATAACGGAGAGGTGGCAGGCATCGCCAGGAAAACACTGCTGCCTACTTATGATGTATTTGATGAGTACCGTTATTTTGAGCCTGCTTTTGAATGGAATACGATAACGTTTAAAGGAAAGAAAATAGCGCTGACCATCTGCGAGGATATATGGAACCTGGGAGATAATCCATTATACAGGATATGCCCGATGGACATTTTGATACAACAGCAACCGGATATCATGATCAATATTTCAGCTTCCCCGTTTGATTACGATCATGATGAAGACCGGAAAGAAATTGCCCGGGCAAATGTGCTTAAATATAAGCTGCCGTTAATTTATTGTAATGCCGTGGGGTCGCAGACGGAAATTGTATTTGATGGCGGAAGCCTGGTATATGACAACAGGGGTAACCTCATAAAGGAGATGAAGTATTTCGAAGAAGATTTTAGTATGGTGGACCTGGAAGAGATTACGGCTACCGGTAGTATAGAGCGGCAATCCCCGGAAACGGAGATGCGGGTGTCAAAAATTGACGACCCGTACGCGATCATCGATTTCCTTACTGCCGGTAATAATATCCGCCAGATACATGATGCGCTGGTACTCGGTATCAGGGATTATTTTTTTAAAATGGGTTTCTCCAAAGCGATCCTGGGAAGCAGCGGCGGTATAGACAGCGCGGTAGCACTGGCCCTTGCCTGTGAGGCGCTCGGCCCGGAGAACGTGCGGGCTATCCTGATGCCATCGCAGTATTCTTCCTCACATTCTGTGGAGGACGCGGAACAGCTAAGCAAAAACTTAGGTAACCCCTATGATATTGTGCCGATCAGGGAAGTGTATGACAGTTTTCTTACCACCCTGGAACCCATTTTCAGAGACCTGCCCTTTGGGTTGGCTGAAGAGAATATTCAAAGCCGCAGCCGGGGCAATATACTGATGGCCATCGCCAATAAATTTGGCTATATCCTTCTTAATACATCCAACAAAAGTGAGCTGTCAACAGGATATGGAACCCTGTATGGCGATATGGCCGGCGGATTAAGTGTGCTGGGCGATGTGTACAAAGTGCAGGTATATGCGCTGGCGAGATATATCAACAGGCACAAAGAAATTATTCCCCTGCATATACTTACCAAAGCGCCTTCGGCAGAGTTGAGACCCGGCCAGAAGGATAGCGACAGCCTGCCGGAATATGATGTGCTGGACAAGGTACTGTATCAGTATATTGAAAGACGGCAGGGGCCAAAGGAGATCATTGCAATGGGTATCGACGCGGCCCTGGTGAACCGGATATTAAAGCTGGTGAATACCAATGAATATAAGCGGAACCAGTTCTGCCCCATCATAAGAGTGAGCGCCAAAGCTTTTGGTGTGGGCAGGCGTATGCCCATTGTGGGCAAATACCTGGGTTAATATTCCATAGAACTTTGATTACCCGTAAAAAATAATAACGGAAGAAATTCAGTAGTTTGCTGCTATAAATTATTGTTGAAAAAATACAAAAATGAAAAGAAGGAATTTTATAGCCGGTGCTTCCACATTGGGGCTGGCGGGGACATTACCTGCACTCTCTTTCGCAAAGGAAGAAAAACGTACACAGCAAAAAAGATATCAGAAAGGACTCAGCCCCTGGCCCGTGTGCCTGGATACGGCTACCATCCGGCCGGCATCGCTGGAGGATAAAATTAAATTTGCCGCAAAAGCCGGATACGATGCCATCGAACCCTGGGATGGAGAACTGGAGATCTATGAAAAAAACGGGGGTAACCTGAAAGACCTGGGTAAAAAAATAAAAGACCTGGGGCTTTTTGTGCCGAGCGTTATCGGTTTATGGAATGCGTTACCACCCACCAAAGAAGCTTTTGAAAAGTCGCTGACAGATACCCGGCGCAGGATGCGGATGGCGGCGGACATCGGTTCTGAGCATGTGCAAACGATCCCCAACACCGTAGGCGAAAATTTTGACCAGAAATGGGTGGCGTCTCGCTTCCGGGATATCATTGAAATAGCAAAGAATGATTATAACCTGAAAGCGGCCCTGGTTTTTGTAAAATACTTTCCGGTAAAAACGCTCGGGCAGGCTGCCGGCATAGCCCTTGACGCCAATCACCCCCACGCGATGGTCATCCCGGATGTATATCATATGTATATCAGCGAAGGGGGATTTGAATCCCTCAAATTACTGAAAGGTGAGATGATCGCTATTTTTCAATTCAACGATGCGCCGTCATCACCGGATATTCCGCAATTGGGAGATGAACACAGGGTGTATCCAGGCGATGGCATCCTGCCTTTAAACACTATTTTCAGGGACCTCAAAGCCAGTGGTTATAAAGGCTGTATTTCCCTGGAAATGTACAATCCCGATTACTGGAAGGAGGACCATCAGCAGGTAGCCGTTACCGGTCTTCGTAAAACGCTGGAGGTTTTGCAAAAAGCGGGAGTGTAACAAAAAGGCCTGGTACCAATACAAAAGCCGTCCCAATGTTTTGAGGCGGCTTTTTCTCTTTTGTGGAGAACAGGGGAGTCGAACCCCTGACCTTCCCGCGTGGCGCGGGCCGCTGTAGTCGCAAAATGAATTACTATTGGCCTTCGAAGTGGGCATAAAAAAACCTGTTGTTCGCAGACCCCTCAGTGGGATGAATAGGTTTCTATTAGAACATCTTGAAAGGCTATTGGTTGTAATTCAGAAAGTTGCTGCCAATAAGTGGCCGTAACTTTCTGACTTGTCATTACAACTTTTTGATTAACCGATTAATAACAAAATCCATCGCTGTGTCTTTCCCTTTTATCAGGTCATGGATTGATGGAGTTATTTGGTAATCGGGGACTACTCCTCTTTTTCTTTCTGCCAAAGGAATACCGAATTCACCGTGAATAAGTGGAAGATTAATAGTAATCTCTGTACTATCTCCCCTAATGCTTAATTGGCGAATGCCATTGCTCATCCCGGCATAGCCCCCCGTTTCAGTGCCAATAAACACTGAATTTGTATAAGCTCTCAGCATTCCTGCGGCAGCTCCTGCGGCCGACAAAGTACCTCCATCGATTAGTACATATATTTTACCGTTAAACCGATTCTGATTAGCCGGGATATATTTCTTCAATTCAGTGAATTGAGCAGAATCAGTTACTATATAATAATCACCCTGCCTTTTTAAGGCAAAATAAGAATCCAGGCCAAGACTATCTTCAGTAATTTGTTTATAATATGCACCATTCCCTCTAAGAGACAATTCTAACGTTGGTACAAAGGAACTGCTGGTTAAGTAGGTAACCAATGAGGCGGCATTGGCACCAATACCTCCTCCATTGCCTCGCAGATCTATCACTAGTTGCTCTACTTTATTGTCATTGATCTGCCTGAATACATCTTTATAAAGATCCGGGAACGTATTAGCCGGTTCTTCAAAACCATCTTTGAAAAACCGGTTGATCTTCAGGATACCATATTCGGGCCTTATTGAGAATGTAAGAGCTGGCTGCGCCATTATTTCCTCAATACCGTCTGCGTGAAGGTTGTTTCCGTATCCGGCAAGTTCACGGGCGCGAAACTCCCCCGCGGTTACTGCCATTAGCGGCATTTGTTGTACCTGTTTTGTCTTGTAGTCACGGATTGTTACATTATACAGAGAGTCAAACCCAAAAAGCAACGGGAAAACCCGATAAAAGGAATTATAAGAGCTGCCAAACCGATATTCCAGGGCGCTATTGCTTAACCCGTCTCCTCCGAAATGTTGCATCAGCTCCATTATAATTTTGTCTGAACGATTACCGTTAATTGCAATGATTTCAGAACCGTCCGCAAAATCCGCCGAGCTCAAATTTCGTGTAATAAAAATGCGCTGATCACGCATCAGTACATGAAATGGAAGAAGCTTTTGCTGGTTAATATACGATCGTAACCGCCCGTTAGCAAATACACGTGTATGCCCGTCATGTATTGCCGCAACCAATTCCATAACAATATTATTAAACTGTACTCCGGTCAGGGAACGGTTAGTCTTGAGGAGGAGCTGATCAAAAAAACGCTGGAAAGCCTCTGGTGTTGTATGTGCATACATTCCGGGATGTGCATATTCCAATGCATTTTTGAATTTTTTGAGATCAGCCTGCATTTGAGAAGGCTGATAAACAGGTTCCTGTGAAGAAGCAGCCAGCGTGTTCAACAGCAGGAATACGAATAAGAGTTGTTTTTTCATCAAGACCGATGATTTTAGAATAAAAGTTGTCATAGCTAGATTATTTAAATTTCTACTGGAAAACCTTTTTATTTTTGGACACAGTAAGTCCATGCCATACTTATTATAGCATGACCCAAATCCCTTAATTAAAAAAATTATGAACCGTTATTTCGACCGGACTTTTTAGCCAGGTGGGATGATGATCTCAATGGAGACAGGAATATCAATATCTACCAGCGGTGCTTTTGCAGGCGCCTGATCTCCGGCGATTACCTTTGCGCTGAATAAAAATACGGCCAATAGCATTGCCGGGATTATTGCCAATTCCTTTAACAGCACAGTTTTTCTATTTGCAGGCTTCAATGCCAGCATGATTAACCGTTTTTTAGTGATGCGATAATTTAAGCTGTTGCCTAAGCTGATCCGGCTGTTCCCGCTGATCTTGTCTAACAGTAAAAGTTGGTAATTCCTGGGGTTGTTATAAGCAAGCACAACGGCTTCATCAGCCAGAAATTCATGATTCATCTGAATAGCCCGTCTGTATATGATCAGAACGGGATTGAACCAGAAGATTGCCTGCAATAGCTCGATGAATAAAATATCCAGTGTGTGTTTTTGCCTTGCATGCGCCAACTCGTGTGCAAATACCTCTTTCTCAATACCCTGATTGGCATATTCTTCCTCATTGATGAAAATATAGTTCCAGAAATTGTGGCTAACTGCATTATTTTTCAATAGTACCAGTTCTGCTGAATGGAAAGGTATGCGTTTGTTCTTTGAAGCCCTGGATAGGATTAGGTAAACGTTCCTTATTAGACGCAGAACTAAAGCTGAGGCAATAAGTCCGTAAATGATAAATACAATTGTTTCTGTTGAGAGAGCCTGCTCTTCTATGACGGCATGACCGGTAACCAAAGGATCCACGGTAGTTGCACCGGTGCCATATAATTCCTGGGATGCCCAGGAATAGCCCTCAATAACAATAAATGGTACCAGGAAGGAAAATACTATACTTAAGACCAGGTAGAAACGGTTAAACCGGTACATCTTTTCCTTTTCTAAAAACAACAGGTATATAACCAGCATGAATGCTAAACACAAGATTGATCTAATAAGGTAAAGTATCATTCTTCCTTTTTTTGAATTTCCTGGTCAACTATTTTTCTTAATTTTTTAAGCTCTTCAGTTGTCAGGTCCGCTGCTGTTGTAAAAAACGAAGCAAGCTGTAAAGCTGAATCGTTGAAGTTATTTTTAATGAGACCATTAAAACGATGTTTTAAATAGTCGGCTTTACTTATCAATGGAAAATATTCCCGGGAGTTGCCATAAACCTTATATTCTACAAAACCCTTATTGATCATTCTTTTCAGAAATGTGGCTACCGTTGCCGCTGCGGGTTTGGGCACGGGAAAACATTCAATCAGTTCTTTAAGGAAGATTTTTTCATGCTTCCATATATATTCCATCAACTGTTCTTCCGCCTTAGACAAGTTTGTCATTCTATGTATTGTTAGTTTATTATACAAACATAGAACAAATAATCGAATAAGCAACTATTTTTTGATAATTCCGCTCTAAAAACACAAGTTCCGTAATCCTTATGTGTTTGCGGTCAGGGAGGGATTGGCTTATGAAGTGGCATAAAAAAAACCTGCTGAAAGCAGGTCTTCCGTGGAGAACAAAGGAGTCGAACCCCTGACCTTCCCGCAGCGGCGGGACGCTCGGGTCGCAAATAAGTTTTACCCCATTACCCTATGAAACGGCATAAAAAAAGTCCGCGAAACACGGACCTCTTCTGTGGAGAACAGGGGAGTCGAACCCCTGACCTCTTGCATGCCATGCAAGCGCTCTAGCCAACTGAGCTAGTTCCCCGTTATTTCTTCAATTGCACCCCCCGTGCCTTCCCGGCGGGGAGTGCAAATATAGAACTATCCTTTCTTCCGCGAAACAGATTCTCCAAATAATTAAAAATGGAGCCATAACGACCCCATTTTGCTATATGCCTGGTTAGTAAGTGCCGAAGGGCTATATAAAAAACTTAAACAGTATAAACAAAAGGATTGCCAAATGAATGCCGGCGATAATGAAATAGCCGGGATCCGCCGAAAACCCTTTGTATGTATTGTAGATGATCAACAAGATGATAATGATACAGAAAAGCAAAAAGGCAAGCGTTCCAAACCCCGGACCGCCATCATGAGCCGGAGGGCTGATTTTGTTAAGAATAAATATAACTAAAGCGCCGATGCTGTAAAAAAGTAATAGTGCAAGGTATTTGTTCATATATCCGGTTTGTGCAAAATACACTTAATGTATAACGTATAGATATGTATTAGTATTGTATTATATACTTATAAATACCGCCTCTTTCATTAAGGAAACCTTCTGAATACCGTAGTCCTCAACAGCAATTCAAGCAGCATAAGTCCGATAGCGATCAGCGCCAACGGATGGAAGCGTTCCGTGTACTTACGGGTGATGGTGGTGTTGATCTTTGTTTTTTCCATTTCATCAATTTCGCCATATATATTTTTCAGGCTTTCGTTGCTGCGGGCACGAAAATATTTACCGCCTGTTTCACTGGCAATCTGTTGCAGCAGGCTCTCGTCTATATTCACTTTTTCCTGCTGCATCACCACCTGTCCATCAGAACTCAGTATCGGTGTATTGGCATAACCATCGGAACCTACGCCGATGGTGTACACTTTTATTCCCAGTGTTTTCGCTATCTCCATCGCCGGAAGGGGGCCTATAAGCCCGCCATTGTTTTCGCCATCTGTCAGCAGAATGATTACCTTACTTTTCGCTTCACTGCTTTGCAGCCGGTCTGCGCTGGTAGCCAGTCCGGACCCTATGGCTGTGCCATCCAGCAAAAAACCGCCTTCTACCTGCGCAAGCTGCGTCTCCAGTGTAGCGTGGTCGCTGGTAACGGGGCATTGTGTAAAACTTTCTCCTGCAAATATTACCAACCCGATCCTGTCGGTAGGACGGTCCCTGATAAAGTCCAGCGCCACTCTTTTGGCCGCTACCAACCGGTTTGGCTTAAAATCCTGGGCCAGCATACTACCGCTTACATCCAGGCAAAGCACAATATCAATCCCCTCACCTTCTACATTTTTTTCGTCGTTGTGAGACCGGGGTCTTGCCAGCGCGGTGATAATTAATGTAAGTACCATCAACCGCAGTACAAAGGGCAGGTGCCTGAGTTTGCTCTTTATGGAAGAGGTATTGTGAAAACTTTTGAGGGAAGATACCCGCAGGCTGGCTTTTAGCTTGTGTGCATAGCTGATATACCAACCGGCTATAACCGGTATCAGCAGCAACAGGAACAAAACCTGTGGATACGCAAATTCAACACTATCTAAATATTCCTTCAGCATTTTATATCAGGGTATCCATTTCCTTAATAATGATTTCCGCGTTCCTTATGTCGGTTCGGCATTGTTCCGTGTCCGGCCTGAACCGGGCAAACTTTACCGCATCGGCAATCCGCAGCAGTTCTGCCAGTTTACCGGGCTGCTCTTTTTTAAGGCTGCTGTATAAATCTACCAGTAACTCACCCGTGGTCAACTGCAATGCTTTTACTCCAAAACGTTTTTGTATATAGGTTCTTACTATGCCGGACAGTTCGCTATAGTACCTTTTCAATTCCGCTTTTTCAGGCAGGCTCTCCCTTTCAAGCGCTTTCAATTGCTGCAGGGCTTCTTCCAGTGCGCCGGCATAGTGTTTCGGCTCTTCCGGAGCGGTTGTCTGTTTTTGCCTCCGGGACTTCCACCATAACCAGGCCAACAGGCACAGTATGATCGCAGATGCTACAGCAGCTATCCATGTCCACCAGTCCGTTTTGGGTGGCGGTACTTCTATTATCTCCCGGATATCATGATAAGTGCTGTCTTTCAACTGTACCGGCACAATGGTTATCTCCAGCGGTTGCGACCGGTAGGTTTTGTTTTTTGCTTTTAATGTTACCGCTGGGAACACCCAGGAGCCGGAATCGAAACCCGTAATAACAAACGACTGGCTGTATAGTTTACTACTGCCGTCTGAAACGGAATCTATCAGGCTTCTTTGCAGTATTTCCAGGTGAGGAATGGTATCCGGCAATTTGAATATGTCTGTTACGGGTATTTCCGCCGGCACCGTGGCCTGTACTTTTACCTCTATCTGTTCTCCTAACAAGACCTTATTGCGGTTGGCAGTAACATTTACAGCAGGCTGCGACTGTGATGATGCGGTATGAATAAACGACCAAAAGACCAGCACCTGCAGTATGAATCCTATTTTAAACTTTTTATTCATTGGTTTGCGGGCTGTCTCTATTTTGCCAGCTTCATTCTTTTAATAAAAAATTGTTGCAGCACTTTCACGTAGTCCTCATCTGTTCGCATATAAAGCAGATCCGCCCCGGCTTTCAGGAAGGCCAGTTTGCAGGCTTCCTCATTTTGAACAAACTGCTGCTGGTAATTATATTGTACCATTTGGTCATTGGTGTCCACCCACTGTGTCTTACCTGTTTCCATATCCTCTATCTGCAGCATACCTACTCCCGGCAGTTCCATATCCATTTTATCGTACACTTTTATGCCGATCACGTCATGCCTGTTGCCGGCTACTCTCAGCGCGTCATCATATTTCTCCACCATGAAATCGCTCAGGATAAATACAATGCTTTTTTGTTTTACCGCATTGTTCACAAAGCGGATGGCTTCATTCAGGTTGGTCCCCTTCGACTTGGGCCTTACTGTCAGCAACTCCCTTACAATATATAATACATGCTCTTTTCCTTTTTTGGGAGGAATAAAAAACTCCACTTTATCGCTGAAGAAGATCACGCCCACTTTATCATTGTTGTTTATAGCGGAGAATGCCAGTAAGGCGCATATTTCTGTTATCAGGTCTTTTTTACGGAGACGGATGGTGCCAAACAGAGAACTTGCGCTGATGTCTACTACCAGCATCATGGTCAGTTCCCGCTCTTCTTCAAACAGCTTGCTGAAAGGCGCTCCCATCCTTGCAGACACATTCCAGTCGATAAACCGGATATCGTCGCCCGCGCTGTATTCCCTCACTTCCTTAAACGACATACCCCTGCCTTTGAACGCCGTATGGTATTCACCGGCAAAGAGGTTGGTAGATAATTTCTTACTTCTTATCTCCAGCTCCTTTACTTTTTTCAATATGTCTGCCACATTGATGTCGTTATCGACGTGGCGTTTTTTGTTTTTCAGAAACCGGGTATTATTTAATTTTTTATACGGGCTTAAGGTACATCTATAGCCCTTAATATCTCGTCTACCACATTCTCCGCGTTGATGCTTTCTGCTTCTGCTTCGTAGGTAAGCCCGATACGGTGGCGGATAACATCCCGCGCTATGCTTCTTACATCTTCCGGTATCACATAACCCCTCTTGTTGATGAAAGCATGTGCCTTGGCGGCAAGCGCCAGGTTGATAGAAGCACGGGGAGACCCGCCATATGCGATCAGGGGTTTCAGCTTTTCCAGTTTATAGTCCGCCGGACGACGGGTGGCAAATACGATATCGAGAATGTAATTTTCAATTTTTTCATCCATATACACCTGCCTTACCAGGTCGCGTGCCTGCAGTACTTCGGTGGTGCTGGCCACCTGTTTCACTTCAGGCATCCGGATGCCGGTCAGGTTTTGGCGAACGATCATCAGTTCTTCCTCGCGGGCCGGATAGTCAATCAATACCTTCAGCATAAAACGGTCTACCTGCGCTTCAGGCAGCGCGTAGGTCCCTTCCTGGTCAATGGGGTTTTGGGTGGCCAATACCAGGAACGGCTCGTCCAGCTTAAAGGTGGTTTCGCCTATGGTTACCTGCTTTTCCTGCATCGCTTCCAGCAGGGCACTCTGTACTTTAGCCGGCGCGCGGTTGATCTCATCTGCCAGTATAAAATTGGCAAATATGGGTCCCTTACGTACTACAAACTCATTCTTTTGCTGGTTGTAGATCATCGTGCCAATCACATCCGCCGGCAGCAGGTCGGGCGTGAACTGAATGCGGCTGAAACGGGCATTCACCGTTTGGGCCAGCGACTTGATGGAGAGGGTTTTTGCCAACCCCGGTACGCCTTCCAGCAATACATGACCATTACTCAGCAACCCGATCAATAACCGGTTCACCATATGCTGCTGCCCGACAATTATTTTGGAAATTTCTTTTTCTATTTTTTCGAGAAAGGAGGAAGCTGCCTGTATCCTCTCATTTAGCTGTCGAATGTCTTCTGCTGTTTGTAACATATACGGGTTGCGTAGTTTTGCTATGGATAATGTTTTCGATGGCAATAATACACCAGAACTTGCAAAGCCTTTGCCAAAAAATTACCGGCGGTTATTCCCTGTTCTTTGAATCAATTACTATCGTTACCGGTCCGTCGTTTACAAGCGCCACTTTCATGTCGGCGCCAAACACTCCTGCCTGAATGCTGTTGCCCAATTCCCCGCTCAGCCTCTCAATCATTTTTTCATAAAGGGGAATAGCGGTTTCCCCCTTGCTGGCACGAATATAGGATGGGCGGTTCCCTTTCTTGGTGGAGGCATGTAAAGTAAACTGACTGACAAGTAAAATATTGCCCTGTATATCTTTTACCGACAGGTTCATTACACCATTGGTATCATCAAAAATACGAAGGTTCGCTATTTTATTGCTCAGCCAGGTAATATCATCATCTGTATCAGCATCTTCTATTCCCAGCAAAACCAGCAACCCTTTATCGATAGATCCTGTTACCTGACTGTCTACGGTTACGGATGCAGAAGACACCCGTTGTATTACTACTTTCATATGATCACTTATCAGCTTCTTTATGTAAAACTCCTTTATCGATCCACCATCGCTGCCAGTTCCCTCCGTCAGCATTAGGGGCATTAAAATCTTTAACGGACACGCTGCCGTTACCCTGCAATGTACCTTTCACCTCGTACACACGCAGCGCTTTTCGCTTACGTTTCCATTGTAATGGTTTTTCCCTTTGCAGGTTTTCGGGGGCGCCTGTTGGTTTTATGAAATAGGCGGCGCCTTCCCCGATAACTATAGCCATCCCGTCTTCATTCACGCATACGGCGGTCTTTTCATCGGGGGCTACTCCAAGAGGATAGATACCATAGTCGTGTATAATCCTGGCGATGAATACTGCATGCCTGCCTTCTCTTTTGCGTGCGGTATAATGCTGATCGCTGACGGCGTTCCCTAAAAATGGAGGATGAAGAAAGTCGTTGTTGTAAAGGGTAACCCGGGCATGAAACGGATTTTTTAATACCGTATCCGATACCGCGCTGCCATTTTCCCCACTAAAGTAAAAGCCGGTAAGGATGGCGCATCCGGCGCTTGTTCCACCCACCGGCACTTTTTTTACATTCATCAGGTAGTTGATCGCATCGTTCAGCTTTGTATTCCGCCAGTTGTTCATGTAGCGGGACTGGTCGCCTCCCCCGATAAACAACATTTCCGCATTCCTTACTACCCCGGCTACAGAATCGTTGTCAGCCAGCTCACGCGAAGTAATATTCAGCGTTTCCACTGAATTTACGCCACCAATATCAAAAATGAGATCATTATACACATTGCTTGCAGATGCCGTCAGCACCACCACATCGCCGCCGCCACTCTTTTTAATCATCCATTCAAATACGGATGCGGGAACGCCACCTCCACCCACAAGCGCCACCGCGCCCTGCGTAGGGGTAGATACATCTGCGGGGTCGCCCTTTATCCCCAACGATCCGGGTACCTGGGAAACAGCTGAGTAAAAGATGCCGGCAACCAACAGGATCAGCAGAAATGTTTTATTAATCATTTTCCCGGTTTTATTGTTCCGGTACAAAATAAAGTAATTATAAAAGAAGCCCCGTTTATTTATACCTGAAAAGCCGTCGCTCAAACAACCAGCCGCTCGGCCTGGGAGCGGCATATTTCAATCCGAATTGTTCTATGCTGTTTACCTTCAGATGGTCTATCGCTTCTTCAATGGAATCTGTATACAGGATCAAATGTATATCTTCGGGTGATATGGTTCCTGCTGTCTCCAGGTGCTCTATATACTCCATTAGTTTTTTATGAAAATCTTTGCAGAAAAGGATGATCGGAAAAGATTTCACCACCCGGGTCTGCACTAAAGTCAATGCTTCAAAAAATTCATCGAGTGTGCCGAAACCGCCGGGCATTACCACGAATGCATAGGAGTATTTGGCAAGTAATGTTTTGCGTACAAAAAAGTATTTGATGTTTACCCAACGGTCCAGGTAAGGATTGGCAGATTGCTCAAAAGGTAAAATTATATTACAGCCTACCGATTTGCCCCCTACATCTTTTGCTCCCCTGTTGGCCGCTTCCATTATACCCGGGCCACCCCCCGTCATGATGGTAAATCCCAGTTTTGCAATTTCGCCTGCCAGTTCCCGGGTCAATATGTAGTATTCGTGATCTTCCTTAAACCGGGCAGAGCCAAAAATAGTAACACAAGGGCCCGCAAAATGTAATGCCCGGAATCCCCGGATAAACTCTCTTACCACTTTAAGCGTAAATTTAAATTCTTCCCATCGGGATTGGGGACCTTCTAAAAACTTAATTTCCGACTGCGTTGCTTTAGACATTACGTTTATTTAAATATTTAACGCCAAACCTAACAGTTTTTTGGCACAATGGGGTATAAGGATAGGGACAATATGTCATTTAACGTTTTAGGCGGCTAATTATTGATTTTCAACCTATTTTATGTTAATATGAGCTGATGGGGCAGCAATTGCCCATAATTTCCGTATATGGCACTGGATTTGACAATACGAGTGTAAAAGTTGAGGACTATGAAGCTAAAAGTTGAAGAAAAAATTATTGCACCCAAAGAAGTTATCGTCGGAGACCCTGACGCAAAGGTGCTGATTGTGGAATATGGGGATTACGAGAGCTCAGAAACAGCAAAAAATAACGCGGTAGTAAACCAGTTACTGGAAAAATATAAGGGAAAAATTAAATATAATTTTCGCCATTTTCCCATGACTAAAATTCACCAGCGCTCATTTAAGGCTGCCGAAGCTGCCATTGGGGCAGCCCAAGAGGGAAAATTTTGGGAAATGCACAATACTTTGCTGCAGCATCAGCGCAACCTGGGTACCATCAGCCTGAAAGGTTATGCCCGCGATGTGGGTGTAACGGCCAAGAGTTTCCTGGATGATTTGATGAACTCCAAGTTTGGGTGGTATGTAAGAGATGACCAGGCACAGGCAGTAGATGCCGGTGTAACAGAAGTGCCGGCGATTTTTATCAATGGAGAACGCTTTGAAGGAAAAGCTACCCCGCAAGGTCTTTCTGTGGCGATAGAAGCCGCTCTTAAGTCGAGAAAAAAGTCTCAAAGGGCATAGATCAAAATTTATTTTATATAGCCGGGCCGCGTGCCCGGCTTTTTTTATCAGTCCTGCTGACCATACTTTTTCTCCATATAGGCCAAAAGGCTTCTCCTCGCTTTTGTCTGTACCGCTTTTTTCATATATCCTGTCCAACTGAATAAAACACCTTTCCATCCCAGGGCTTTATTGATCCAGGTGCTGAGGCGGAAAGCATCACTGTGTTCAATGATCTTCCCGTCTTTGATACGCATAAAGGCTTTGATATTATTGGTGACTTTTCTGCCTGTTCCGGAAAAAAGATAACTGGCCTGCCACTTGCAGGTAGCATATTCCTCATCAATCAGTTCGATATCGGAAAAGCTGAGCGAAAACTGTTTCGCGTTTTTGCAGAGCATTTCCCACATGCAGGTTACCTCGTCTCCCCTTAACATAAGAAATACCGGGTCGCTGAAGACAATGTCTTCGCTGTAACAGGCATTCATGCCGGCGGCGTCAAGCTTCTGAAAACTTGAGTAAAACTGTGTGATGATTTCTTTATTATCCATTTTCATTTATTGTTGGTCACTGCCTCTACGGCATTATTGATTATTAAACAAGCCTGTTTTATTTCCTCATCGGTGATGTTCAAGGGTGGAGCAATACGCAAACACTGCGGGGCAAACAGGAACCAGTCTGTCAACACCCCGGTGGCTATACAGCGGTCTATGATCTTTTTGTTGATCTCAAAACTTTCAAACGCTATTGCGATCAATAGCCCTGCCGACCTGATCGCTTTTATGGAAGGATGCCGCAGGTTATCCAGGAACAGTTTTTCTTTTCGGTGAACCTGCGCCGTCATGTCTTCCTCCAGCAGTACCTGCATGGCGGCCAGCCCGGCAGCACAACTGAGCGGATGTCCGCCGAAGGTGGTAATATGTCCCAGTACGGGGTTATCGGTAAGATGCCACATCAGCGTTTTATCCGCGATAAAAGCACCCAATGGTAATCCGCCGCCCAATGCTTTTCCCAGCAGCAGCATATCCGGTACGATCCCGTACTGCCCGAAGGCCCACAGGGAGCCGGTCCTTCCAAACCCTGCCTGTATTTCATCCAGCACCAGCAGGGTTCCGGTTGCTGTACATTTTTGCCGCAGCGCCTGCATCCATCCGGTTGAAGGTTTGTATATGCCCCGTTCAGCCTGCACGGTTTCCGCGATCACGCAGGCCGTCTTGTCGGTGATCAGGTCAATACTCCTCATGTCGTTGTATTCCGCATGCACTATACCGGGTAGCAGCGGCCGGTAGGCATTGCGCCAGTATTCATCGCCGATAATGCTGAGCGCTCCCTGTGTGGAGCCATGGTAGGACCGGTTGAAAGCGATTATCTCCGTACGCCCGGTGACCCGCTTACTCAACTTCATGGCACCTTCCACTGCTTCGGCGCCGGAGTTGGTAAAATATACGGAGTTCAGCCCTGCGGGTAAATGCTGCACCAGCAATTGCGCATAGGCTACCTGGGGTGTTTCTACCAGTTCTCCGTACACCAGCAGGTGCAGGTATTGGTCTGCCTGTTTTTTTATTGCCTCCACCACACGCGGATGGCGATGCCCGATATTGCATACACTGATCCCTGCTATCAGGTCTATATAGGTATTGCCATATACATCCCACAAACGCGAGGCTTCTGCCTTTACAATTTCCAGTGCCAACGGATTGGCAGAGGTTTGAGCAACATGCTGAAGAAAAAGTTGTCGCTGGTTCATCAGGGATTATAATTGTCCGCAAGTTACTGGCTTTACAAAACAAAATGAAGACGCTTTTTAAAGTATCAGCAGTGTATTCTTTCAGACATGTATCAGAAAACCGGGAGGGAATACCCGGAACAGTGGAATAACTCAAAAAGAAAAGTTGTACGCCGGCTACCATTAAACATTATTCTTTGCAAAGCGTGTTGTTTGAAAATGCAGGCGAAGATCATTTCAACAGTGATATGTTTACCCCGGTTAAACAAGTGGTAAACAAAATTAAATTCCCGGTCCTGTTGTATATGGGAATCGTATGATAAGCAACTGTATACCATTTACGCACTATTTCATATAAAACCTTTCTTAAAATATTTTATAAGGGGAAACCCGTATAAAATAAGAAGGGAGTATGAATACTCCCCTCGATCCCTAATCCCTAAACCCTGGAAAAAATATTGAAGTAGTTTATATAATTCGTTTTGTATTGTGACTAATTCTTCTAGTTTTCAGAAACTGTGCCAAAATGGAGTTGTAAGAATAAAAAATTCTCTTCATCCCGTATTGAGGTATATATCTGGTCGCGGTGTAGATTGTTACCCTGGTTGTTCCGAATTTTTCCAGTTATTAACTATACGATAATACAGCTTACTCGGGAACATCTTTGCGGAACCTGATCATAGCACTGCTGCCCTCCGTGCTTTCCAGCCTTGCTTCATAGCGAATTCCGGCAACATAGGCGATCATGAACGAAGTGTTGGGGGGAATGGACCCCAGATTTTCTGCAACCATCACCAGTTCATTGACCGGTAACAAATCTTTAACAGAAAGTGTAACAATAAACGGCTTATCCGTGAGAAAAATATGCTCAAAAATCAGCCTGTCGTTCAGGAAAAGGGAAATGGAATCCCCATCTATTTCCGCATTGTCATAAAAATGCAGCTCAATGGAGTCTCCTGAAACGGGGATTTCCAAGGTGGGGACTTTATGCCGTTGCACGAATTTTTCTTCAATACTGAGCGGTTTCAACGGAGCCGGTAGTTCCCGGGAAGGTTCATTTTTTACCACAGGTTTTGCTGTTGCCACAGGATAAGATTCCGGCACTTTTTCTGTCGGAGCAGCAATGGGGGTTCTCCGTGCTATCATCTCAATACTGTCAATATAGCGAGGGTTGTTACTGCCCACCGTGTAATTTTCTATCACATGGTCCCATTCATCCCTGAACACGGGAGCGCCTACTTTTTTTATATGCACTTCGCCCTTCGATTTATCTTCATCATCCCGGCTGCTGCAGGTGCCGTCCAGCTTCATAATACCTACCCCCGGGCAATCGAAGTCTGCCCGTGAAATCAGTTCCAGTTTCCCCGGCGACGCTATGGATATCCTGCTCAGGTTTTCATCCAGCAGTTCATCATCCCACCACACGGCTTCGTTGTTGGGGCCGTCAAAATATCCTTTTATGCTGTATCGCCTGTAGCTGGTGGGCGATTGATAGTAATAGGCGGTGCCGGCGAGGCTGTCGCCCTTCAAAACTATTTTTACTTCTACTTTTTGTTTGTTGATCCTCCCCTGCCATACTCCTGTAATCATTTGAGCGCTGGCGGAAAAGCAGCAAAAAAGAAAGGAAAGCGCCAGGAAATATTTAAACAGGATGAGCTTTTTCAAACCGAAAAGTTTTAGTGGTAACGCTGCCCGGGTACTATTATTTTGCGGAAAATACCGGTTGCATGTAAGGTAGAGCGGTTTTAAGCCGGATTTACCAGGCTGCCTGTTATAAAAGAGATAATTAACCCATTTTTCACAATCTCTCCCGGTCAGCGTAATTGTTGTGATCGCGTTGGTGGATATGCGATATCATAAGATATTTGCTTTTCAGGCTTTGGAAGATATTTATACCATATTAAAATCTTATTGGGGGTACTCAACCTTCCGTCCGTTGCAGGAAGAGATCATTCATTCGGTGCTGGAGGGGCGGGATACGCTGGCTATTATGCCTACCGGCGGAGGGAAATCAGTCTGCTTCCAGGTGCCGGCCATAGCGCAGGAAGGTATATGCCTGGTGGTGACGCCCCTGATCGCCCTGATGAAGGACCAGGTGGAAAAGCTGCGGGCGAAGGGCATCTCCTCGCTGCTGGTTCATTCAGGCATGAATTACAATGAAGTGAGAAACGCGCTGAACAGTGCCAGGCACGGGGGCAGCAAGTTCCTGTATGTATCGCCTGAAAGATTACAAACGGAACTGTTTAAAGAGTATCTCCCCGCATTGCCCCTGAACCTGATCGCAGTGGATGAGGCCCATTGTATTTCTCAATGGGGCTACGATTTCAGACCGGCATATCTTCGTATTGCCGACCTCAGGGAAGAAAAGCCGGAAGTGCCTGTACTGGCCCTCACCGCTTCCGCTACCGCTATTGTACAGGACGATATCCGCGACAAGCTGAAGTTTTCGGGTCAGCGGTTGTTTCGCCAATCGTACGAAAGGGCCAACTTATCATACAGCGCATTTAACGTGGATGTTAAGATAGATAAGCTGCTGAATATTGTAAAAAAGGTGACGGGCTGCGGTATCGTGTATTGCCGCAGTCGCAGGCGAACGGTTGAGATCGCCTCTTTGCTGCAACTGAATAAAATCAGCGCGGATTTTTATCATGCCGGACTCAGTCATGAGGACAGGAATGAAAAGCAGGAAAACTGGATAAAAGATAAAACGCGCATCATGGTATGTACCAACGCGTTTGGAATGGGTATTGATAAACCGGATGTCCGTTTTGTGGTACACGCAGATATTCCTGAATGTATTGAAAGCTATTACCAGGAAGCAGGGCGGGCAGGAAGGGACGGGCAAAAAGCATATGCGGTTTTATTATACAGGACGGACGACCTGGAAGCGCTTAAAGAAATACCCGGTTACCGCTTTCCCCCGTTGACTGAGATAAGAAAGATCTACCAGTCGCTGGTAAATTATCTTCAATTGCCGGCAGGAGCGGGCGATGGCATATCTTTCGACTTTGATATAGAAGATTTTTCAAAGAATTTTCAGGTACCTGCCTTACAGGTAATGTATGTTATCAAAACGCTGGAACAGGAGTCGGTACTGACCTACAATGACCAGTTTTTCAACCCGTCTACGGTAATGGTTACCTGCAGCCGGGAATACCTGCAGGAAGTGGAGGCAGCCAACCCTTTACTGGAACCTTATATCCGGTTTCTGCTCCGCAGTTACGGGGGAATACTGGATGTGCCGGTAGCCATCAGTGAAAAAACAATGGCGAAAACTTTGCGGAAAGAGGTAGCGGAAGTGCAAAATACCCTGCTCCGCCTGCAGGCTATGGCTGTATTATCGTACCAGCCCCGGAAAGAAACACCGCAGATACGGTTTCTTTCGGCACGGGTTCCGGCAGATGACCTGGTGATCAATGAAAATAATTACAGGTTAAGAAAAGAGGTACTGGAAAACCAGGTGGAGACCATTCTCGCTTATGCTATGGATACCGCCTGTTGCCGGGCATTGTTTATCGGTCAGTATTTTAATGATCACCAGTTGAAGCCCTGTGGGGTATGTGATAATTGTCTTCAAAAACAAAAAATAAATATCAGTAATGAAGAGCATCAGGCATTGTACAATTCCGTTATATCTGAACTGGAAAATAAATGTTTAACCATCAAAGAACTGCAGGCTGTAATTTCACCGGGTGATATCAATATCAGTAAGCTGTGGAAAGTGGTGGAACTATTGATAGCAGAGGATTTGATAGAAATGATCCCGGCTGCGGGAACCGTAAAGCTGGGGCAAAAAAAAAGGGCCAAGGATAAAAATCCAGCCCGTTTTTAAAATCCAATATCCTATGAAAAACCGAGTCAAAGATAGTAATATCACGGGGGCAGTCAATACCCTTTTAGTGGTATTTTTACTACCGAATTAATACCCGGTTATTGCTCATATGGTTATAAAAATTCATAAACCGGTCAGAACCAACTGGTTTTCTTTTTCTTTGTCTTTCCACCCAACCCCAGGGCGCCTAACAAACTCCTGGTAATAATTGAAGCGGCTGTTCGCTGTACCTGGCGGGAGACAGGATTATCGAGTACTTTTTCGATAACGGTGGGCTCTTCTTTGGTTTTTCGTTTGGGCTTTTGTTCTTCCGTTTTCTGCCCCGCTTCTTCCAGTTTTGCCGTAAGTATTTCATAGGCGCTTTTGTTGTCAATTGTCTGCGCGTATTTTTTCACCAGCGGCGATTGGGTTACGATCGTATTGATTTCGGTATCTGTAAGAACATCCATCCTTGATCTCGGCGAAACCAGCAGCGTTTGCACCAGTGGAGTGGGTATCCCTTTTTCATTTAAAAGTGTTACCAGCGCTTCGCCTATACCCAGTTGGGTGATCAGTTCGTTCACCTTATAGTACTTTGTTTCCGGGTAGTTCTCCGCGGCCTGCTTAATGGTTTTACGATCCGCGGCGGTAAAGGCACGCAGGGCATGTTGTACTTTCAGTCCGAGCTGACTCAGCACGGAAGCCGGGATATCCTGCGGGTTCTGGGTGCAGAAAAATATGCCTACTCCTTTGGAACGGATCAGCTTAATAACCGTTTCTATCTGTTGCAACAGGGCGCTGGTGGCTTCCTGGAATACCAGGTGCGCCTCATCTATAAACAATACCAGTTTGGGTTTATCCATATCGCCCGCTTCCGGCAATACGGCATACAATTCCGCCAGCAGTTGCAGCATAAAAGTGGAGAACAGCTTGGGACGGTTCTGCATGTCCGTTACCCTTAGTATGTTCACCATCCCTCTGCCATCGTTGCTGATGCGCATCAGGTCGTCTATATCAAATGAAGGCTCTCCGAAGAAAACATCCGCCCCCTGCTGTTGAAGCTCTATCACTTTGCGCAGGATGGTGCCGGTGCTGGTGGTGGCTACTTTTCCATACTCTTTTTCAAGTTCCGCTTTTCCTTCGTTACTGATGTACTGAAGCGTTTTGGTAAGATCTTTTAAATCCAGCAGGGGTATTGTATGATCATCGCAATATTTGAACAGCATAGCCATTAGCCCCTGCTGTGTATCGTTGAGTCCCAGTATTTTCGATATCAGGATAGGGCCGAATTCACTTACGGTGGCACGCAACCGTACTCCTTTCTCTTCGCTCAGGCTCATCAGTTCCACCGGGTAGGCAGCCGGCGTATATTCGAGCCCCATTCTACCATACCTGTCTGTTATTATGGCGTTCAGTTTGCCTTCCGCCGCTATACCGCTGAGGTCTCCCTTGATGTCCATCATCAGCACCGGTATACTGGCGTCACTCAAGCCTTCGGCTATCACCTGCAGGGTTTTGGTTTTACCCGTCCCGGTAGCGCCCGCTATTAACCCGTGACGATTCATCGTTTTAAAGGGAAGCTTCACATAAGTTCCGGACAGCACCTCTCCATCCAGCATGGCAGCTCCCAGTGTATAACTTTCTCCTTTGAAACTGTAACCGTTTTGTACACTCTCAATAAAAGCGTTTTTGTCAGGCATAGATTATAATTTTAGGGAAAGATATTTTATTTTTCTTCATGATCGCGCATTTTCTGCCGTCTCTGCAGACAGGTATGTGATGGTGATTTTTCCGGTTCTTTGCAATGTCTGCCGGGGGACTTATGCGGCATGGATAATATTATTTGCAGAAACCAAATTGCACTTGTCCCCATGTCCCCTGAAGCGAAAGAGCCCCCTACTGATACTACTTATCATACGCTTTATTAAATATGTACTTCAATTATCTGATCAAGAGATATCCAAAAAGCCGGCATTTTGAGATGGCATGAAATAATTGAGTATTTTTAAAGTTCCGCGGGTCATGCCGGGCATTCAATCTCGAACATCAAGCGTCAGGATATGTTGCGTTCTCAGAACTGGAAACAATTTTTGGAAGAAACGGGGGCGCTCTCCCGTTTTACCAGCCGGCTTTTTTCGCAGTGGTTCCGGCCACAATACGAAATTTCGGAATTCCTCCGGCAGTGTTTTGTGATCGGGTATAAGTCCCTGCCCCTGGTCATGCTCACCGCATTTATCATGGGTCTGGTGCTGACCATGCAGATCCGGCCCTTCCTGGTAGACTATGGGGTGGAATCACAATTGCCGGCCATGGTGGGTATTGCTATCGTCCGCGAGATAGGGCCGGTGATCACAGCGCTCATCTTTGCCGGTAAAATCGGCAGCAGCATCGGGGCGGAGCTTGGCTCCATGAAAGTGACCGAGCAGATCGATGCCATGGAGGTATCAGGCACTAATCCCTTTAAATACCTGGTGGTCACAAGGGTACTGGCTGCTACGTTCACACTGCCCCTGCTGGTGATGCTGGCAGATGCAGTGGCACTCTACGGCACCTACCTGGGCGTGAACATCCGCAGCACTACCAGCTTCGGACTTTTCTGGACACAGGTATTCGGAAGCCTCTCCTTCGGAGATGTATTGCCTGCTTTTGTCAAGTCCTTCTTTTTCGGGTTTGCCGTGGGAATAGTGGGTTGTTATAAAGGATATCATTCAAAAAAGGGCACCGAAGGCGTGGGGCGTTCCGCGAACTCGGCCGTGGTACTATCATCTATACTGATTTTTATTATTGACCTGATCGCGGTACAGATAACAGATGTACTGGGGCTGAACTGAAGACTATGGCACTACAGGAAGAGACAGCAGGAACATCGCGGGTATTACAAAAGGGAGCGCCTGTGCTCTCCGTTCAGCATTTGTGTAAATCATTCGGCAGCCATACGGTGCTGAATGATTTCTGTGTTGAGCTGTATGAGGGAGAGAATGTGGTGGTGCTGGGCAAATCCGGGTCGGGCAAATCCGTGCTGATCAAATGCATCATCGGTTTGCTGAAGCCCGATAGCGGGAGTATCACGGTGCTGGGTGAAGACATCCCGTCGCTGAACGATGAGGCGCTGGATACGATCAGGATGAAGATCGGATTCCTTTTCCAGAGCAATGCCCTCTACGATTCGATGACGGTACGGCAGAACCTGGAGTTTCCGCTGCGGCGGCATTCCATTAATCTGGGCCAGGAACAGGTAGATCAACTGGTACACGATGCCCTGGATGATGTGGGACTTGCCCATACCATGGATATGATGCCTGCGGAGCTGTCGGGTGGCATGCGCAAAAGAGTGGCCCTGGCACGGACACTGATATTAAAGCCGTCCATTATCCTGTATGATGAGCCTACCACCGGTCTGGACCCTATCACCAGCAGGGAGATCATACAACTGATCAAGAACGTGCAGCAGAAATACCATGCAGCGTCCCTGATCATATCGCACGATATGGACTGTGTTCGCATGGTGGCCGACAGGGTCGTGATGCTGATAGAAGGCAGGAATTACAGGGAGGGCAGCTATGGCGCCATGATATCGGAAAAGGATCCGCTGATAAAAGCTTTTTTTGAGTAATAGAAAATATACGGGTGAAATATGAGCGCAAAAACATTTTCAAATATTAAGCTGGGGCTCTTTGTATTGGCAGGACTCGCTTTCCTGATCCTGCTGTTATATATGATCGGCCGTAACAGGAGCCTCTTCGGCTCCACCTTCGAGGCCAAAGCCCATTTTCTGAATGTGCAGGGTTTGGTGCCGGGTAATAACGTAAGATATGCAGGCATACAGGTTGGTACCATCGATAAGATCAATATCCTGGATGACGGACGGATTGAAGTGAGCTTCCTGATCGAGAATAAAATGAAAGGCTATATCCGTAAGAACGCCGGTGTACACATTGCTACGGACGGGCTCATGGGTAATAAGGTGCTGGAGATCACACCTGCGGCCGGTGAAGCGCCGCTTATTGAAGCCGGTGATATCCTGGAGAACCGTTCATCGGTCAACATGGATGAAATGATCAATACGCTGTCGGGCACCAATAATGATCTTGCCGTCATTGCCGCCGAGCTGAAAAGCACTATGACGCGTATCAACAGCAGCACTGCCCTTTGGGAATTGCTGAACGACAGCTCGCTCTCGCGGAATATAAGCGCCTCCTTTGCTAACCTGCGATCTGCAACCGCCAGGGCCAACAGCATGGTGGATGAATTTGGTGGATTGGTGGCAAACGTAAAGAAAGGGGAAGGCTCCCTCGGCGCATTGCTTACCGACACTTCCCTTGCCGGTAATCTGAACCAGGCCGTGCTGCAGATCAGAACGGTGGCGGATGAAGCGGACACCCTGGCCAAAACGCTTTCGGCGATTGCCGGTGATCTCCGGCAAGACATCAGTCATGGGAATGGAGCCGTGCACGCTTTACTCAAAGATCCCGCTATAGTTCAGTCGTTGCATACCAGCCTGGACAATATCCAAAAAAGCACTCAAAATTTTAACGAGGTAATGGAGGGAATGAAGCACAGCTCCCTGGTACGGCGTTATTTCAGGAAATTGGAAAAAGAGCAGGCAAAAAAGAAGGAGGCGCCGGAAAACCCGTCGCGGTAAGGGTATGGGGAGCCTGATCAGTGGTGTGATGACATGGCTTTTTAACGAATTCCCGGATGGAATAAAGTGTTCCGAACGTTTGGAAGAGAGCTCTTTTGCACCGTCATGGAATCTCTCCCTACGGTAGAGAAGTAACGAATAAGCAGAGATCTGGCAGCGCTGCATGGCTATCATAGCAGACCTGTGCTGGAATGGGTGAAGATGAGGCTGCGTTATCCCTGCCCGTCCGGTCAGGCGGGTGTCCGCCGACATAACACAAATGCTAATGTTGCAAGCCGTTTTATTCTGTCGAAATAATTTGCTGTAACATCTCTTTGTTATCTCTATATGTTTCAAATTGCCCAATCTTCGATAAAACAAAACTTCTTAAATAGTCATTGGGGGTGTTATTGTGATTAGTTTTTTTGTCTTTTATGTTGTGCCCAATTGCCTGAATTGTCCTGATGAAGCCCCAGGGAATTCCCCACCAACCTAAAATAATTGTTTTTATTAGTGCATTATTATTGGCTTTATCCAAACAGGCAGGACAAGCTACTTTTAGTTGTCGTTTGTATTGGGTAAATAAAATGAAACTCATTACTTCACTTGTCCTTGTTGCATTTAACATAGCTGAGTTTGTTTCACAAATCGGACAGGATAAATTTCGGGCAAGGTTACAGTATTCATCAATCTCCTCAACCGTATAGGATTTATTCTGTGCTTGGACACCTTTGATAATATTTGTGTCAAGTTTGCGTCTTTCGATTTCTTCTTTAACGACTTCTTGAGCTTCAGGAGTCAATCCAGCAGCGTCTTGCGTCGCAATACGAATGAGTTCTTTGTCTGTCATTCGTTGATAGGTTTCACGTACAAACTGTATGTCTATTCCTTTGCTCATAAAGATTGATGAAGTTAGGGTTAAAATTGATTACAATGTTAAAGCATTGGCGATGTGTCTACATTCCGTAATTCTTTAGACCGTAACCGAAGCTAATCCACCGCGGCGGAAAAAGTTCATCATTTATTCTATTGCCGGTGTTATTCGTTGGCCGGAACTGAAGCCAAATAGCGAACAAAAAGCCGGGGATATATTCGTCGCGCCACCATATTGCCAAACCGTTGTGCGCTCGCCTTTCTCACTTAGGTTTCCTTAAAATTGAATAACAAAAATTAAAAACAAATAGTAACTGTGCGATAATTAAGAAAAACGTCAAACCGGAAACGAAGGTGATTTGATTGCTAAATGCATTAAAATTAGATGAATCACCGTAGTCATAATAACGACGAGGCATTCCCGCAAATCCAGCATATTGTATTGGAAGTACAATAAAACTTATTCCTAAAAATGAAATCCAAAAATGAATGTAACCTAAAGTATAATTCATCTGTTTTTTGAATATTTTGTTAAACAAATAATAAGTTGCTGAAAAAACTGCAAATGCTAAAGCGATGAAGAAAAGCGGGTAAGAATTTGACATTACAAAGTATGTGTCATGCAAATGAATGCCTAAAGTGAAATTTCCATAAAAGATTTGTAGTACAAAAATCAAAATGAGGCAGCTAAATAACCCAATTGCAAAAAGAACATCAGGCGTAAAGCTGATATGTCTTTTAAAAATCTTTATAAGCAAACGATAAATAAGGAACGCTATTAATAACACAAATGGAGTTATTATGATAGCTAAAAATGGATTTAACCCAGTAACAAATTGATAGTGCGCCCAAATAATTGTTATTGGAATAAAAGTAAATAGTACCGCTAGAAGTATGATTATTAAAATTTTTCTCATTAAGTAGTCGTTGTTTATTTAAGAGGTCGTATAAGGTGGCGCACAACGGTTGAGCATTTGTGTTTGTGGCGGAATTTGGAAAACGTCCCGCTGGAAATCCCGCATCGTGCGGGACTGAATAAAGATACAAAGTTCATTGTTAATTCTACAGATCAATTTATAACGTCTGGCCGGGGCTGCAGATGATAGATGGTGAAGCTGAATCGGTGTTGTTTGTCCGTCGACATAACACAAATGCACATGGTAGCCACAGTCAATGTGCTCTGTCTGGATAAATTGAAAATAGTTCTTTATTGAAATTTTCAAACCAATCGCGAACATTAAAGCCATATTTCTGAACAATTTCGTTATTTTCTAAGGACATTAGAAGTCCGTAATTCTGTTTCATAATCATTGCTGTTCTATTGTCATTCATAGCCTTAAATCCTTCAACTGTTGCGAGGAGGAGATCGTAGTCAATTGTAAATGGAGTAGAGTAGTCTCCTCCACTAATAAAGCCCTCTTTCCTTTTAACTAGTGAATTATTTTTTAACTCGTCAGACGGAATCATTTCGTTAAACTTATCAACACTCTTTTTTGAAGGAACGCCGAAATAGTAGTTAGATAGAATTGAGTTTACAAGAGCTTTGTCGCCTTGCTCCTTTTGTCCAGTTTTGTAATAATTCTCAGATAGCCAATACCATGTCTCTGTATACTCTCCAAAAAGTGACACTGCCCGCTCCAACCTTAGAATAGCCTCTTCATGCTTTCCGTTTTTCGTTAGAACTTTTGCCTTATTTGTTAGAGAAATAAAATAGTCATTATCATTCAGATTCATAGGCGGAGACTCTAAACCATCAGTCTCGTCAAACCAATCGACAAAGGACTGAAAATCTTTAAATTCAGGCACCAATAAACTCTCTTCATGCCGTGATGAACAAACTATAGGGGAATTATTCTCTTTACCGATTTCCCAATAGAGTCCAAAGTTGTCCCCTGCGCCATCACTTGTTTCTTCAATTGCTACGTAACCTGCAGGGGGGAAAGAATAGTGGCTATGATTTGAAATTGTGAATCTTTCAATACTATGTGGAAACTTCATGGGGCTTGATTATGGCTAACTCGTAAATTTATGTTATTATACGCAATTCACAAACATTGATAACCAATGATTTAGCGTTGTGAAATTCGTGCTTGCCGGCAGGCAGGTTGTTGTTAGGACAATCCGATCTGCCGCTTTTACCATTCTATTTGATTTTTCTTCCACAAATCATCTGAAGGGCTTATCATGTTTACCAGTTGCTGCCTGCTTACGTGCAAATATCTTTCTGTAGTTTTTATAGTGAAATGCCCCGGGATATCTTTCATATATCGTATATCCGTTCCATTATCCGGCAGATGGATAGGAAAACTATATGCTAATGCGTGAATACTTCCAGGCTTCATGATTTCTGCTTCTTCCCGGTCATGCGACGGAGGGTCCCGGCAGGAAATCCGTCCTGAAAGGCGGCAAGGAGGGCTTTCGGAACCACTGAAAGTGTTTCAGCACCGGCAACCTCTTAGAATTCTCCTCAACGGGCAGCGGACAGACTGGAAACAGGTGCCGTCCACAAACACTGATCTCTCCGTTTATCCGAATTCCGGACCTGCTATGGCATACAACTGAGCGGTATTTCCGGCAAACAGGTTCCCGTTCCTGTACATACGGACGAACCGGCGTTGTTCGCTGAACCCCAGTTCCCGCAGCATTTCTATAGTGTTTTGTTTATCGCTCAAAACATCCGTTACCACCGGCTGGCCCTGCAGTTTTTGCAGCGCCTGTTTTACCAGGAGTGTTGCCTTCGCATCCGTCGCGGCAACCACCGGGCCTATATGATGATAACGGTGACCGTTCCTCCCCAGGGTAAAACCTTCCACGCGGTTGTTTTCTTCCTGCACAATGGCTTTACCGGGATACCGTTCCATGAGGTATGCGATCAGCTTTTTTCTTCCTGTACCGAAGACTTCCGCATCCAGTTCTACTATACCGGGAAAATGCCGGGGCGCGGCGGGTATGCAATCATTGTGCGGCAACGCCATATCTCCCACGCAGTTATTGACCATCCTTGTAATACTGTATTCATTCTCAAAACCAAATTTCCGGTACACCGGTTCGCCCAAAGCCGTGGCATCCAGCTTCAATGCCGGATTGTATTGCTCAGTCACATATTGCAGCAGCCTGCGGCTGATGCCTTTTCCCCGGTGATCCGTATGCACCAGCACCATGCCCACCCACCCGAGCTTTCCTTCGTAATCGAGCACAACCGTGGTACCGATCACCTTATTATTATCCACTGCAGCAATGCAGATATTCTGTTCGTCTTCTATTAAAAACCGCCAGTCATCTGTCGTCTGGTTCCACCCTGCTGCCACCGACAATTCCATTGCACCGGCGATATCTGCCGGCTCCATGACTCTCAGTATAACAGCTTCTTTCTGCATGAGAAGAATGGTGTCAGGGTTTAATCATCTTCCGTATAATCCATTTCTTTTGTAAAAGTTTCTTCCAGGAAGTACAAAGCCACCAATGCCAGTAAATAGGCCAATAATCCTACGATCAGCGCTCCGTAAACAATGCCGGTATGGCCTTTCAGCAACACAAAAAGCGCTGTCAGCGGAATGACCGTTGCCCGCACAAAATTGGGGATGGTGGTGGCTACCGTTGCCCGCAGGTTGGACCCGAACAACTCGGCCGCCACGGTGATGAAAAGCGTCCAGTAGCCGCTGGAAAACCCGAGACAGGCACAGACAACATACAGCGTGGTGGAAGAATCAATAGGCGCCAGTAAGAATACCAATACGAGTGACACGGACAGGAGAATGAACAACAGGATGGCTTTTTTCCTGCTTTGCAGGTACTGGCTTAAAAATCCGCTGACCAGGTTGCCGGCTACCTGTCCTGAAAAAGCAAGCATCACGGCTTTGCCGGCATTGATCGGCTTATCCAGTCCCAGCGCGGCGCCGAATTCGGGAGAGAAAGTGATCAATATACCCACTACAAACCATATCGGCGTTCCGATAATAATGCCGTTCAGGTATTTCCAGAACCGTTTGCGGGTTTTGAACAACATCCACAGGTTCCCGCGTTTCACTTTCTGCGCTTTGAGCTGCACAAATATGCCCGACTCAAATACCCGGAAGCGCAACACCATCAGGATCAGTCCCAGTCCGCCCCCGATAAAATAAGATACCCGCCAGTCGAAATAGTAGGACACCAGGTAAGCGAGCAGGGCGCCCAACACCCCCATGGTTGCCACTAACGTTGCCCCATACCCCCTGATCCTCGCCGGTAGTATCTCCGACACCAGGGTAATACCGGCGCCGAGCTCACCTGCCAGTCCAAAGCCTGCAATAAAACGAAGCACGGCATAGGCGCCTACCGAACTAACAAAACCGTTGCCTATATTGGCTAAAGAATAGATCAGGATGGAGCCAAACAGCACCGACAGTCTTCCGCGCTTATCGCCCATGATGCCCCATACGATACCACCGATCAGCATACCGGCCATTTGCAGGTTCAGCAACAGGATGCCGTCTTCCATGACCCTTTCCTGCGAGAGTCCCAGCGAGGTCAGGCTGGGTACACGAACGATGCTGAAAAGAAAGAGGTCGTACATGTCTACCATATAACCCAGTGCGGCTACCAAAACCGGAATCCGCACCAGGTGGCTGAACGTGGAGCGGGATGATACAATTGTGGATGATTCTGTCATTACGATCGTTTCAGGTTACTAAATATAATACAAGCTGTTTGATGTTACCAATCCGTTTGCGGTGTATTCCAGTTTTTCCGGTCGGTGGAGACACCATAGCCGTCAATTTAAGCCCGGAGGGCTTGAATTTGAGTAGCCCCCAACGAAGTTGGGGGGTAACATGTCGAGATTTCTGTTGAACCCCGACGGGGTTCAATGTAAATTTTGGGTATTTTTTCCACCGGTTGCACCGGCGGCTATTCAAATTAAACCCCTTCGGGGTGTTTTGTAGACCATGCGCCTTAAGTTGACGGCCATGGTGGAGACACCCGCCAGTAGAGCCCACTACCGGTCGGTGTCTCCACCCGCCTGCTAAAATACTCCCTTTGTTTGCTATATAAACAGGAGTCCGGGATGCTGTTTTTCTCATTTCATATTATTCATTGCGTTTGTGCGGCGCTCGTCAGCTTATACAATTTGCCGTCTGCTTTTGTCAGTATGTACAATTCTCCCGCTGTGTCTTTTCCAAAATGAAGGTCTACCCTTTTGCTACCACACGCCTCCACCAGTGTTTTTGGAACGCCGCTGACGGTAATGCGCCATTCTTTGATGGCTGCCCGCTGCCCCGGCTTCAGGTCTGCCGATTCCACGTAAAACAGCCTGCCGGAAGGAATATCCCCGAAAAAATACTTCCCTGCCAGTAGCGGGATGCTTTTGCCTGTATACTCGTGCCCACCCGAAATGGCCACGGCTTCATCGTGGTCAAGCTCCGCAACAGGGTAGCTGATATGATAGAGACTGTCGTTGGCGGGCAACGGGAAAACCTGGCTGAGGTCTTCGTATGGATCTATAACAAAACTTCCTTCCCTTATCGGCCAGCCGTAATTGTTACCTGCTTCAATCAGGTGCAGCGATTCTATATTGCTTTCACCGATATCACAGGCCAGCATCTTTCCTGAGCCGCTCCATGAAATACGGTGCGGGTTCCTGAAGCCGTATGCATACACTTCCGGCGGTATGGTGTCGTTCCCGTTTTGAACAAAGAGGTTATCGCGGGGAATGCCGTAACGGCCGTTGGCGCTGTTCCTGCCGAGCGGGTCTATGCGAAGGATGCTGCTCCATATATACCGCCTGTCCAAAGCAAGATACACGTATCCCGCAAGCGTTTTGCCACCATCGCCAACGCCGATATACAGCAGCCCGTAGTCTTCCGCTCCCGGTTTGGCCAGCGGGTTAAAGGTGATTTCCTGTACGCCATGAACGCCGGAAGCCATATTCACTCGGAACAACTCCCTGCTGCTGCCTTCAAAATGATCTGCAGCGGCATCGTTCACTTTCCATTCGGTCAATACCCATTGTACGGTTGTTGAAATGGAGTCGTGGTACCCGAAGGTGGCTTTGGCCGCATCCGGCTGCTCGGTATGGGTGGTATACAGGAGCCCGTTGCGCGTGAAGGCAGGATGAAAGGCAAAGCTGCCCAATCCCGTAGCCAGTCCCGGTTTGTTGATAAACGCAGGCCGGAGCGTATGCATATCCATGTATACCACCGGTTTGTTCCCTTTCATTTTATACAACCTGCCGTTCAGGTCGTTTACGAATAAAGTGCCGGCGCCGGGCTGGTAATCGAGCTTGGTGATCCTCGCGAGTGGCTTGCTGCCATCTTCTGAGGTGGCTTCAAATTGTGTTACTTCCGTCAGCTCCGCCATGAGTCCGCTGAATGATATTCTTTCCGGGATAGGATCATCCAGTCCTTTTTTGCTGGTTTTGGATGCCACGGACTGATACACATGCATGAAGGCCAGCAGGGCGTTCATCTCATCATCCGTAAGGGATGTGAATGAAGGCATTACCGTTTTGTATTCCCTGAAAAGCGCTGATGCCCGTTCATCCTCCGCGTCGATGAGCTGTTGCGGATCTGATATGAAGCTGCGGATCCATGCCGCCGGCACTGCGGCAGTGAGGCCCGCCAGCCGGGGGCCGATACCGTTTTGCTGCATGCTGTGGCAACCGGAGCAGTATTGATCGAATATGGTTTTCCCCGCTGCGATCGTAAGCGAGTCGGTGGCTATTTTTTCCTCCTGTACCGGCGCTCCGGAATGACAGGAGAAAAATAACAGCAGGGAAAGTATGGTGACCGGTGTGAACTGTATCCTTTTTTGCATGAGCTTACAATATCATATAGGGTAACGGTAAATAAATGGTTTGTTGTTCAGTTGCGGCCGGGAGACGGTTGCAGGATGCTTTTTTCTATAGCCTGGGAACGGTCAGTCCCCCGTCTACCATGATCACCTGCCCGGTAGAGTACATAAACTGTCCGTTTGCCAGCGATGCCACCACCTTGCCGACATCTGCGGGTTCTCCCCAGCGTTGCTGAATGCACAGCCCGTCGGCTATCAGCTTATCATATTTTTCTGTCACACCGGCTGTCATATCGGTACGGATGATGCCGGGCCGCACTTCATACACCGGGATGTTAAATTCACCCAGCCGCACGGCAAATAATTGCGTTGCCATGCTCAGTCCGGCTTTTGACAAGCAATACTCCCCCCGGTTTACCGAAGCTACCGTAGCCGATATGGAACTGACATTGATGATGCAACCGGTAAAGCCTGCATCGCTTTGCTTTTGCGCGATCATCCAGTTGGCTGCCTGCTGCGTAAGAAAATAACAACCTTTCAGGTTCGTGGACATTACCTCATCATAGCTTTCCTCGGTGGCTTCCAGGATGTCCCTGCGCTCCCGCGGCGCTATGCCGGCATTGTTGACCAGCACATGCAGCGCGCCGTAATGCTTCCTGACGCGCTCTATCATATTTTTTCTGTCGGTAGCGGCGGCTATGCTTCCTCGGCAGTACAGTACGGCTGCGCCCAGCGCTTTCAATTCATCAATAGTGCTTTGCACTGCTTCTTCAGGTCGTGTTCCGTTCACTGCAAGATCAAAGCCTTCTTTTGCCAGTTGTGTGGCAATGCCAAAGCCGATCCCTCTTGTGCCACCGGTGATCAGGGCTACTCTTTTCATATACATGCATTTGTGTGATGTGTGTTTGCCTGCTTATCCTTTCAGTTCGGGGATATCCAGCCAGCATCTTTTTTCCCAGCTTTCCAGCCCCTTCTCGGCCAGTTGCACACCCTTTGCCCCTTCGTACAGGTCCCAGGGAAAGGGATTGCCTTTCACCACATGCTTAAGGAACAGCTCCCATTGCACCTTGAAGGCATTGTCGTAAGCTTCCTGTTCCGGTACCTTGCTCCAGCCTTCAAAAAAATTGATCGGTTGGGTGATATCCGGGTTCCATACCGGCTTGGGGGTATTGCCGTAATGCTGTATATAACACTCCCGCAAACCTGCCACCGCAGAACCTTTGGCTCCGTCTACCTGCAGGGTCAGCAGGTCGTCCCGTCTTACCCTTACCGTCCAGGAAGAGTTGAAATGCGCGATCACACCGTTCTCCAGCTCGAAGCTGGCATAGGCGGCATCGTCTGCCGTGCAGACATATCGCTTACCCTGCTCATCTACCCGTTCGGGGATATGGGTGGCGCCCAGGCAGGAAACGGCTTTTACATTCCCGAACACATTGTCGAGCACATAGCGCCAATGACAAAGCATATCCACGATAATACCGCCGCCGTCTTCCTTGCGGTAGTTCCACGAAGGCCGCTGCGCGGGAATAGAATCGCCTTCAAACACCCAATACCCGAATTCGCCGCGAACAGACAATATCTGTCCGAAAAAACCCTGTTGGATCAGGCGTTTTAATTTGAGGATACCGGGCAGCCAGAGCTTATCCTGCACTACGCCGTTCTTCAAACCTGCGTCTTTGCAAAGTTTGTACAGTGCCAAAGCCTCATCCGTATCTATAGCGATCGGTTTTTCGCAGTAAATATGTTTTCCGGCCGCCACTGCCTTGCGTACCGCTTCGGCGCGCCGGGGCGTTGTCTGGGCATCAAAATAAATGCTGTAGTAGGGGTCGGCAAGCACTTCATCCAGGTTGGTGCTCGTTTTGGTCACGCCTGATAGCTCGCAAAGCTTCTGCAACTTGTTCGCGTCGCGCCCTACCAGCACCGGATCGGGCATGATCGTTTCACCCGTTCCGATCTTTACGCCGCCCTGCCTGATGATCTCAGCGATGGAACGCAGCAGGTGCTGGTTGGTGCCCATGCGCCCGGTAACGCCGTTCATGATAATGCCTATGGTATGCTCTTTCATCCGTATATGTTTTGTTTTTTAATGGTCATTTATGAGATTGGTTCTCCTAACCTGCAGTCGGGATCGCAATGACGTTCAACGAGGTTATGCATGCTCCCGGTACGCGGTTACTATTTTTTCTAAAAATGCCGATTGGTCTTCCTGCCAGTATTTTATTGAAAATATCTCCACTTCGTTAAAGCCGCTGAAGCCGGTTGCTTCCACCCATGACCGTATTTTGCGGATGGGGATACAACCTTCACCCATCAGTCCCCTGTCGAGCAGCATATCAGTGGTCGGTGACTTCCAGTCGCAGATATGGAAGGCAAACAGGTGACTGTTTTCTCCGCAACGGGCTATCTCCTGTTCCAGCGCGGGATCCCACCACAGGTGGTATACATCTACGGCAACACCCACCAGGGGAGACCGTAATGCCTCTGCCATATCATTGGCCTGTGCCAGGGTATTAATGGCGGAACGGGTATCTGCATACATGGGATGCAACGGCTCAATGGCCAACTTTACACCAGCGGCGGAAGCATCATCCAGTACGGCGGCAATGCCATCCCGTATCTGCTGCCTGGAATCTTCCAGGCTTTGACCGGGATCAGCGCCGCATACCAGCACTATCAGCGGAGCGCCCAGCGCCACCGCTTCTTCTATGGCTTTGCGGTTGTCGTCTATGGCCAGCTTTCTTTTGGCTTTCTCTTTTGCGGGGAAAAAGCCGCCCCTGCACAATGATACAATACTCAATCCCTCCTCCCGCAGCATATTACCCGTTTGCCGGATATCCCTTCCTTCCAGCGCGTCACGCCAGACGGTAATGCCTTTGATGCCGGCCGCCGCATAATGCCGGGCGGCGGTTGCTATATCCCAGGGCTTGGTGGTGATCGTGTGCACGCATAGCCGGGACAGATCCGTATGTGCCTTTATATTCATTGGATATTGAAAAAGCTATGATAGGTTTCGTTGTTGATGATCCGTTGCAGGTACAATGCCACTTCGCGTGCATGGTAGTCGCCCCACATACAGGATTCCCCGTTGGGTATCCTGCTGCCGGCGGGTATATGATCCCAGCCGTTGGGATGATGGTAAACGGCGTGCAGGATCAATCCTTCATGCCGCGGATCGGTACTCAGGTAAGGTCTATCGAACAGGGTATCCAGTACCGTTAGTCCCGCCTGCCAGTAATGCGTACCGCCCTGGTCACCTTTTTGCTGTAAAAATTTTCCGAGTCGCAGCAGGCCCTGTGCGGCGATCGCCGCTGCGGAACTGTCCACCGGTTCATACTCGTTGAAAGGATCGGCGGGCTTATTGAGATAATCGCCCAGCTTGTGTAATTGCGGAGCGCCGGTATCCCAATACGGTATCCCATCAGCAGGAGTATTTTGAATATAAAAATCGCAGGTGACTTTTGCCGCTTTGAGCATCAGGTTCATGATCTCCTGTTTCCCGCCCGGTATGTCCGCATTTTCCGGCAGGCGGTCAAACCACTCCAGCTCTTCTGCAAAGCCGCACATGGCCCATGCCAGGCCTCTTGTCCAGGTGCTGAAGCCGGTGTAGCCCTGCTGGGAGTTGGGGCAGCGATAGTTGCCGTCTTTTACGTTGAAAATGCATTCGTGCGCGGTGCGCCCCCAGGCATCGTACGTGTCCCGGCCTTCGTCATAGAATACAGAATACCGGGCGGTAGCCGTCAGGTGCTGTACGGCGCGTTCCAGCAGGCTGATGCGCTGATCGCCTTCTGCCTGCAGAAAATGCCCCAGGTCGTGCGAAAGGATCAATGCCCGAACGGAGCGGACGGTATCTACGAATAAGGAATGCGGGCCATTGAAAGAATGGATAAAGCCGCCCTCTTTAATGACGGTCCAGCGGCCGGCCTGTACGGCGCCGGAAATTTTTAATGCCAGTATATAGAACTGCTTTTCCCATTCATCATAAGGTATTTTACCCTCGTGCATGAGGCGTAACAGGTTACCGTAGGTGCTCACATTATTGAAGCCGTGATCGTGCACGCCGGTATGACTGATATGCGGCGCCATGGCCGACACGGTATTTTTTCTGCCGTTTTCCAGCGATGCTTTGTCTCCCGTGGCATCGTATTGCAGGATGGCGCTGCCATACTGAAAGCCCTGTGTCCATTCTGTCCAGCCCCTTGTGGTGTACCCGCCTCCCACCGTAAATACCGGGGAGCCTTTGGTAGGATCGTAATTTTTTTCAATAAGCGATATCTTGCTGCCGGAAATATCCCAGAACCTGTTCAGTTTATCCTTCAGGTCCCCTGCCTGTATGTTCCCTTTGATTTGTATCATCTGGTTTGTAATAGTTTTATGCCTGTGAGCTATTCCATAAGAGCAGATCGTTTTAATAAACTCACAAACTTTATGGGTTTAAGGTAAAGTTTTTTTGAATAGTAATTATTTTTGGGAAGGAAATCCTGCATAGAAGGGAATAACGAAAACGAGTTGAACAAACATTACGATATTCGCCACTTTAGACAGGAAGGTCGCATTTGGAATGGGTGGTGCACGATAATTTCAACTTTTACAATTTATTAATCAGGTGTATCACCCTGTCACTGTTCGCTTCAAAGCCTGATCTTTCTGAATCTTCACACATAAAAAATGGCAGAGACCCAATGGTCCCTGCCACAAAATATTGTATAATATTAAATTACTACTTAACTGCCAAAGCCTTGTCAATAATGAAAAGCAGGTTGGTCCTGTGGGCTCTTGTTTGCTCATTGGGAGAAACGGCCGTTCCCAACAGGGTTTTCAGCTTTTTCAATGATGAAAGGGCTGCTGCTGTTGACGCGTTGTCATACCTGTTAGCCGGGGCAGGTGTATTTACGATCGCCGCTAACGCCTTTACATACTCTGTCTGCAGATTGATCCTGTACAGGTTTACATTTGTCTTCAGGTCTTCGTTGAAGAAGTACCTGTTCAGGTCGTTTGTCAGATCGGCGGCAGTATAGCTATTACCATACAGCCCGCTATTGTTAATACGTTGTAATGTCACCGGGTGGAGCAGTTGCGCCAGCAGTGTCAACTGAATACCGGCTACGGTAGACTGGGGCTTATAGTCTTCCGTTGTTCCGAAGAAGTTAAAACCACGGCGCTGCAGTTGCAGATAAGGAAACAGGGTGGCATCCACACTGAACGTGTTGGGAGAAAATATATACTTATTCAGCAATGCCAATGCCTGTTTTTGTTTTTCTATTTCTACCGGTGTAAACGGTTTGCTGGTTGGCTTCTGATCCGGGTAGCTCCTGTCTACATACACACCGCCAATATAGCGGCTGACAGCATTTGCCATCTGTGCCCGCTGGCTTTGCAGCATCAGGTAACGCTGGCGGAGCTGCTGGTAGCTTTGACCCGGTTTGCTGTATCTGTCCTTCAGCTTCGGGATCATGGCGTTCACCAGCTTAAACCTGTCTTCCGCATAGGCCAGCATGTCGTTGCTCATATCGTTGATCATCACCCTCGGGTCGATACCGCCGCCGGGTGAACGCATATCATCGGCATCATTCCCAAATGCCAGTTGAGGCTCTTTGCTGCGGGCAAGAATTTTTTTCAATCCTTCAGTTTCTTCAGCCACACTATTGAACGGCCGGTAGCCATACTCGATGGCCCACAGATCATAGGGTCCGGCTTTGGTAGTATAGTACTCGCCCTGTGCACTGCGATCGAAGCTTACGTTTATACTGGGATAATCCATTACGGACCCTATCATGCCGACTTTTTGCGTAATACTTTTATCGTGCACTTCCTTGGGAGACAGCATCTGGCTGGCTTTCATATTGTGGTTAAGCCCCAGCGTATGCCCCATCTCATGCATAATAAGATAGATAAGGAACTCTTTATGCATTTGTTTTACCTCTTCGGGATGGTTATCGAGCGCTTCCAGCACGGTTAACCCGGTAATATACTGCGCCTGCAGCTCGCGTGCGATATTACAATGATGTAAATGTGATTTTCCAAAACTGATATGAGGTGTCTCTTCACGGCGTATGTCCTCCCAGGGCAGGCTTACATTTGCAAGTGCATTTCCGTTATGGCCGTTGAACAGGTCATCGAAGTTTTCGGTACCCACACCGCTTCTCCATTCCACGGTTATATCTGCGCCGAGTATCTGCCCGGTTCTCGGGTTAAAGAAACTGGGCCCGATGGCCCCATAGGTTTGTACGGGGCTGCTAACCCAACGGATCACGTTATAGCGGATGTCAGCAGGGTCCCAGGTAGCGGTATCCGGCATTATTTTCATCACAACCGCGTTTTTGAAACCTGCTTTTTCAAAAGCCTCATTCCATTTTTCCCCGGCTTCCTTAACGACCTCCCGGAGTTCAACAGGAGTGGTATTTTCTACCCAAAAAACAATCGGTTCCACCGGCTCACTAACGGCCGCATCGGGGTCTTTTTTCTCCAGGTGCCAGCGGCTGATAAAGTCTTTGTAAGGTGTTGCAGAAATAGAAGTGAGATCATTTATTTCTGCACCAAAATATCCTACTCTCGGATCGTCCCGGCGGGGTTTGTAATTATTTTCCGGAACTTCCAGGAAGGAGTGTTGTATTTTGATCCTGTTGTACCGGGCGTCTGTAATGTCCGAGCCTCCGCGGTTAAACGGAACAGGGTTATCATAGGCCAGGTTTACGACAACATCTGTATTGTTGGGATAGGAGCGAATGGTGTCATACGAGGATTTGGCAGTATTCAGCATACCGAGGTTGAAAACCATGGTTGGCGGAATGCTTGGAGGATAAACCGGTTTCACGGGGTCTAGCTTTTCACTCAAAAATAATCCGTCTGCCGCGATCAGGTAACCAAGGGAATCTTCAGCCACTATTTTTTCGGTAAAAAAATTAGCCGGAGCCGCGTCTACGTTGGCAGCTTTACTAACGGCATTGGCCGGATCGTAATAAAAGTTGGTGTTTTGTTGCGCAAAAGACAGTTTGTCAAAGTTTTTGCTGACCTGGAAAGTGAAGGTGGCGCGGATCATATTCTGGTTCAGGTACAAAGTTGTTGGCCCACCCAAAGAAAAGCTCTGGTAGATAAAATCCTTATCCAACTGGTCTTTTCTGATATACAACTGGGCGCTACCGGATGCCGTATCCTGGTACATTACAAACAACCCCTCTTTTTTCTTACTCGACTTTACCTTATCCGCGATGCCTGCTTTAGGAGGAACGGCGGGTGCTTTTTTGGCAGTATCGGCTACCGGCGGTGGCGGGTTTTTGTCTTTTTTCTTTTTCTGGGCAAATGCGCCCACACTAAATAAGCAGCTTATGGCTACCGCCATAATGGTGATGTTTCTCTTCATACACATTTAATTTTATACAAGATATAACGATATAATAATTTCCGGGCTCAATATTTTTTAAGAGGTTTAATTACGTTTTGTGTGGTTATGAGGTGAGCTGGTTATTTTATGCATTATACGATGGTCTTCCGCATGATATAATCATTCATGAAATAGCCATTCCCGATGTCGATATCTTCTTCCCCCGCAACAAAAAAGCCCATTTTTTCATAAAAAAGCCTGGCGGTATTGTACCGGTTTACATTCAGTTCCAGCCTTTCCATCCCCAGGGGCTTTACCCGGGTTATAATATGACCGATCAATTTCCTTCCGACGCCGGCTCCCTGGATCTGGGGCAGCACATATATTTTATGCAGCTTGCACAATCCCCCGTCTTTTATTTCGTATGAAGCAAACCCGGTAGGCGAATCGTTAACAAAGGTCAGGATAAACCGGTGCCCCGACGATATTTGCTTGTTTAAAGATGTATCGCTGTACATCATATCCAGCATAAAACCCGATTGCTCATCAGAAAGAATGTGAGAATAAGCTTTTGGCCAAATTTCCGAGATCAGGTTTTGTATAAGTGGTATATCTTTTTCCGTAGCCTCCCTGAAATGAACGATTGAATCCATTTTTACTTTCTTAAGATCGGTTTTGTTTTTTTCCGTTTTCCATCGTTGTCCGGCACTGCTATATTGTACAGTCGGCCGAGCAATTCATAAATATCAATATTCCTGAGCGATCCGGCTTTGTAATTCTTCCTGAATGCAGGACCTATGGCGTAGAAAATGCCGTGCATATCCGGGAGGGCATTATCATAGCCATGATTGCCCAATTCAAGTTTCTGACCGGAGTGTGTAACAATAGTCCACCCATTGTCGGCTACTACGGTGAAGTCGAGCGCCCGGTTGTTTTTCCCAAAATGCAGTTTCCGGGGTATTTTGCCTGAAGCATAGGCTTTCACATGAGGGATCTGTCGCAACCGGATAGCGATGCTGTCATAATATCCTTCGGCCGCTTTCAAAAAAATAACCGGACTTCCCGTGGCAGGATATTGCAGCCATCCGGAAGGGATATAGTGACTGAGCGTGATCGTCTGTTCCGGGCTGGTAGCAGACATCCCGTGGTCGGAAACCACCAGCAGGTTGATGCTGTCTGCAAAAGGCAGTTCCCTTAGCCTGGTTCTCAATATACCCACAAGGCTGTCCGTAAATGCCACTATGCTGCGGGCCTCGTCCGATCCGGGGCCGTGCGCATGCAGCACTTTGTCCGGTTGCTCAAAGTACACGGAAATAAAATGGGGTCTTTCTCCGGGCGGGAGCCGCAGCCAGTGCACAATGGTATCAATGCGTTGAGCCAGCGGTATGGTTTCGCTATAGGGCTTCCATATGGATGGTTGTATGCCTTTTATTTTTACTTCTGATCCCGGCCAGTTATAGGAAGCGGTTCGAATGCCCTGCTTTTCTGCCACTACCCAAAAAGGAGTTCCTCCATAATATCCGGGGTTTAACTTTTCGGCGGTTGCCAGCGCGAATGTTTTACCGGAAACAGGGTCTGCAAAACGATTGGCCACGATACCGTGATGATCGGGGTACAGGCCGGTGATAATACTGTAGTGGTTAGGAAATGTTTTGCTGGGGAAACAGGGTACCAATGAAGCGGCTTTTACACCTTCCGCGGCCATCACATCCAGGTGGGGCGTAGTATAGAGCATGGGAAAATTCCACCGGAAACCATCCAGGGACAGTAATATTACATACGGCTTATTCTCCGGCGCCTGCGCCATAGCGGCAGGCGTCATGCCTGCAGAAAGAAGAACCGCCAGATAACAAATAAACGCCCGAAACATTGCTCAAACCTAGCGAAAACGGGTATCCCGGCAAAATAAGGCCGCAGCGTCCCTGCAGCCGGGTCTTCAGGCACGGATTTTCACAATTGCTGCAACTGCAACGGGAAATCCCGGGCTTTTTTAACGAAACTAACGGCAGCTTTTAAACAGGGGCGCATTTACCTTCGGTGAGAACTATTCTCATTGCGGCAAAATAAGAGATAAGCAAATAGCGCAATAAAGTTCAAATTTTCTTTTTATAATCTGCTGAGCTTTTGATTTGCAAAGGCTGAATTGTTTGATTATCGAAACATTATCGTCAGCCGGTTACATGTCCCCCTCGGGAGGGGGCTGCAACCTGCATCATCAGCAATTTGCCGAGGGGGAGGATTTCGGAAGATTTTCACGAGTCTCCACCCCCTCAGGTGTAAGTTTGTTCTAGCTCGAAGCTTCAACCCCCGTCAGTCCGAAGGACTCCGGACTCCTTTCGGAGCGGGGGATATGCGGGTTGCTGCACAGCCTGTATAGTCCTTTTTGCGAAAATTTGAAATACACCCTTTAAACAGGGTGTCCCGCTTTTATGGGTTGTTTTATGTAAATTCGCAGGCATTTTTGAACAACCATTTTAAATCAAAACGACAGTCAGAACAGCACTAATCAGGTTATCTTCTGTTATTGTATGTTCCCCTGAGTAAAGTTTTTCCAGATATATGCCAGCTTTTTTAACGCATGAACAGCTAAAAGACATCGCGGATCAATTCGGAACGCCTGTATATGTTTACCACGCCGAGAGGATTACCCAACAATACAAACAACTTACGGATGCTTTTACCGGTATGCCGGTCACCTTCTTTTATGCCAGCAAGGCGCTCACCAATATCAATATTTTAAAGCACATCAGGAGTATCGGTTGCCATGTGGATTGCAGCTCCATTAATGAAGTGCACCTGGCGGTAAAAGCCGGTTTTGCGCCGCAGCAGATACTATATACCTCCAGCAATATCGACTTCAGCGAAATTCTCACGGCCAGGGAGTTGGGTGTTCATATTAATATCGACAGTCTTTCCAACCTTAAAAAATTTGCTGAAAAATTTGGAAATAGTTACCCGGTGGGAGTAAGGCTTCGCCCGAATATCATGGCGGGCGGCAACCTGAAAATATCCACCGGTCATAACAGGAGTAAATTTGGCATCCCCGTGGAGGATGTGAATGCCGTTGTGGATTTAGTGAATAGCACAGGGCTCAATATACGCACCCTGCATATACACACGGGAAGCGAGATAAAGGATGTGGAAGTTTTTGCAAAAGGGATCGAAGTGCTGTTTGAACTGGTGCCGCTCTTTCCCCAACTGGAAGTAATAGACCTGGGCGGAGGCTTTAAAGTGCCTTTCGTACCCGGTGAAAAGGGTACTGATATCAGCCTTCTGGCAGCTAAAGTAAAAGAAGAGTTTGACGCGCTGGAAAAACAAACAGGGCGCAGGTTGCAGGTTTGGTTTGAACCGGGCAAATTCCTGGTAAGTGAGGCCGGCTATTTTGTTACACAGGTAACGGTGCTGAAACAATCGGGGGATATCCGTTTTGCGGGTGTCAACAGCGGTTTGAATCATTTGATACGGCCAATGTTTTACGGATCGTATCATCATATAGAAAATATATCCAATTACAATGGCTCGCAGCTTGTATACAATGTAGTTGGCAATATTTGTGAAACAGACAATTTTGCGGAAGACCGCCCGTTGAGTGAAATAAGGGAAGGAGATTACCTGGTCTTTTACAATGCAGGGGCTTATGGGTTTGAAATGGCCTCCAATTATAATTCCAGGTTCAAGCCGGCGGAAGTATTGGTGAAGCATGACGAATATCACCTGATAAGAAGAAGAGATACCATCGAAGATCTGCTGCAAACACAACTGATTGTAGAGGAATAGTAATACATTTGGGGCGTTTCAACCCGGAACAATTGATTGCAATGATGAAGTTGTATGTTTTATTTTTTTTGCTTACCGGATTCACATCTGCCGCATTCGCACAAAAAGCTGCTGCCGTTATAGAGCTGAAAGTCAAAAATGTGGATGAAGGGATCATCACTGTTACACTGCCGGTACAACACACTGTTTTTTGGGGGGCATCCCGTATAGATACTTTGCGTGCCGGGAAAACCCATCTTATCTCCCTTAATGAATCCCAAACAGGGTTTGTAAATATTGATGTATTTAACCGGCCCGTCCGGTTATTCGTGCAGAGCGGGAACAGGATAAGAATAACAATAGACGAAGAGGATGAAGAACGACCGCTGCTGGTGGAAGGAGATAACAGGGAAGGGCAATTGTTGTTGAGCAGCAACGAACTGGTGTATGTAGGCAACCAGATATCCCGGTATAAAAATGATACTTCGGCGGCGCTGTTGACAAAGCATGTGGGAGAGGATAAAACGGTACGGCAGAATGTATATAAGTTGTTGTACGAGGGGCGGAAAATAGACAAGGCTTTCTACGACTTTGTTATGTTAACGCTCGATTATTATCATGCAGCGCTCATTTCTGAAATTATTTTCAGCAAATACGCTGTCACCACCCTGGAGCCTAACCATCCCCAGTATCAGCCACAGTTCGCTTCCGAGTGGGGTGTTTTATGGGAGAAAGTTTATAAGGAATACCCTGTAAACAACCCGGCTGCGTTACGGTCCTTTGGGTACAATGACGGGTTTAATACCTATGCCGGGAATTACATCATAGGTTATCTCGGCTGGATGCAAAACCGCCGGGGAACAGCTCCGAAAGGAAATTTGAACTGGACGGCGGAGTTGCAACAGATATTACAACGTATCGGGAATAATCTGGAGCCGGCCGTGGCAGAATATGTAGAAGCTACCATCCTGGCCACGGAGCTGAGCCTTGAAAAAAACTACCGGGAACTGATCCCGTTGGCTGCATCCTTTCGCAAACGGCACCCGCAGAGCATTTATTTGCCTTATATAGAGCCTCTGGTAGCCAAGGCCGATGCTTATGTACACAAAGTGGAAGTGGAACTTACAACGGAGCAGAACCTGGTGCCCGACTATACCAACATCAACACCTTCGCGCAGTTGGTAAATAAGTTCCGTGGTAGACCTATTTATGTTGAATTTTGGTCTTCCTGGTGTTATACCTGCAAAGACCAGTTCCGGTACGAAAAGGAACTGCATCATTTTCTTCAAACAAAGGATATTGTCCATCTCTTTGTATCAGTAGATCATCCTCTTTCAGCGCAGGACTGGAAAGAAATGATCAAATACCACGACCTTAAAGGATACCATATTCATGCAAATCCCAGCCTGCAAAAAAGTATCTCCAATATTTTCTGGAACGGAAAAGGTACTCCGCTGCCACTCTATGTCATTATCGATGCCGCAGGAAAAATTGTAGAATTTGATGCTCTCCGCCCCTCTGATAGAAAGAACCTTTACCGGCAGATTGAAACCAAACTGAATTAGGCTAAAGCGAAAGCTAAAACCGTTGGTAATAGAACACCAGGGTTGTTCTGACATTTTGCGGGAACAGGTAACGGTCTCCTGTAGCCGGATAAGTGCCGGTTGAATCGAGCAAAAGGGTGGTAGATATCGTGAAATCACCGGATAACCCGGTTTTATCCAGCACCTTCAGCGTTTCAATATTCCGGTGTTGCCTGTTGGGTATTCCCGTAAGCAGATAGTTCTGTGCTCCGTTATCCGTTGTCCATAAATAATCCGGGTAGCTGCTATAGGTGTACTCAAGTTCAGATATCAGTCCCACGTATCCATTCAGCGCACCGACAGAAGTGTACAACTCAGACGATTTAACGTTTCCTTCGGCATTATATCCGAAAGTCTCCCTGCGGGACAGGAGGTAGCCCGCATCTGTTCCGGCCCACCTGAATGTTTCGTTTTTTACCATATTGCCGCCGGTAAACGAAAAAGCAGTGCTGTCCAGGAACAAACTGCCAAAATAGTTTTGTGTAGAAATGGCGTAGTCGTATTGCAGGGTATTGCCATCCGGGTAGTTGATGATTGTTTTCAGCGTATCGTAGTCATCCGAGCTTTTATACCGCATACCGGAGATCCTCCCCCCGGCATCCCTGGTGTACCGGGTAAAGCTCATATACAATTCTCCCAGGTACTTGCCTATCGTAGTCTCTGTTTCCAGCCGGAGCTCGCTGTCATAACCAAAAGTTGTCACCAGCGTATCGTTGCCGGTAGCTGCTTCCAGTTTTACAATCCTGTAGCCGCCGTTATTGTTATTACCGGTTTCGAAGCTCAGTTCCTTCTGGCAGGAAGTAAATAAAGCCACGGTCAATAGCAAAGAGAGCCTTCCGATGCGAATGGCATTGGTCATACGGTACTAAGTTGATTAACATTAAAGTTCCAACAAGGTCTTTACAGGATCTTTGCCCATCAAAAGCAAGGCAGGATTTTCGAGTAACTCTTTCACTCTCACCAGGAAACTTACAGACTCCCGTCCGTCAATTATCCGGTGATCGTAACTCAGGGCGATATACATCATAGGCTTGATCACTACCTGGCCGTTAACAGCCATTGGTCTTTCCTGGATTTTGTGCATACCCAAAATAGCGCTTTGGGGGAGGTTGATGATTGGGGTGCTCATTAATGAGCCAAATACACCGCCGTTGGTAATGGTAAAGGTCCCGCCCTGCAACTCATCCATAGAGAGTTTGTTGTCCCTGGCTTTGTTTGCCAGTTCTATCACCTTCTTCTCAATGTCTGCCATGCTCAGGCTCTCCACGTTGCGTATAACCGGCACCGTAAGTCCGCGTGGTGTGCTTACGGCAATGCTGATGTCCGCGTATTCATGATATACCAGCTCTTCTCCGTCAATATAGGCATTCACAGCCGGCCATTCAGAAAGCGCGATAGCACAGGCTTTGGCGAAAAAGCTCATAAAACCCAGCCCAACCCCATGCACTTCCTTGAACTTATCTTTAAATAACTTCCTGGCATCCATTACGGCCGTCATGTCCACTTCGTTAAAAGTGGTCAGCATGGCGGTAGTATTTTTAGATTCTACCAGCCGGCGGCTGATCGTTTTGCGCAGGCTGGTCATTTTTTCCCTGCGTGTATTCCTGCTGTTCAGTTCCTGTCCGGCAAACGCTTTTTTGCCGGGGTTAGCAAGAGATGCCAGCACATCGTCTTTAACGATCCTGCCCAGGCTTCCGCTGGCAGTAATATCTTTCGGATCAATTTTTTTATCTGCAATAATAGCCGCCGCTACCGGAGTAGCCTTCACTTCCGGTTTTTTCCCCGTTTCCACCGGTTTTGATTCAGCCGTTTTAGGTTGTGGAGCGGCCCCGATTTCCGGCACGGCTATGTCCGTGTCAATAACCGCCGCTACAGAACCTATTTTTATTACCTCACCTTCCGCAACTTTTACAGATAACCGGCCTGCTTCTATCGCATTCAGCTCAAAGGTTGCCTTCTCACTTTCCAGTTCGGCCAGCACTTCGTCTCTTTTCACAAGGTCTCCTTCCTTTTTCAACCATTTCAGCAGGGTTACTTCGCTGATCGATTCCCCGATAGTCGGAACCTTCACTTCCAGTTTTCCTTTGCCAACAGCCTTTACTTCTCCGGCAGGTGCCGCGGCCGGAGAGGGGGCTTCTTCCCGTACTTCTTCTTTTACGTCTATTTTCCCCGTACCGTTGGGTTTGGAAGCGGCATCATCTATTGTTGCCATCACGGCGCCTATGGCAAGGGTATCGCCTTCACTGGCTTTTGTAGTAAGTACACCTGCTTTTTCGGCATTTACTTCAAAAGTCGCTTTCTCACTTTCCAGTTCCGCCAGTACCTCATCCCGTTCCACATATTCTCCATTTCCTTTCACCCATTTCAACAGGGTTACTTCACTGATAGATTCTCCAATTGTCGGCACCTTTATATCAATCATGTTAAATACTGTTTATTCAGAAAATGTGAACGCAAATTAAATTGAAAAAGCTGTTTCTACAATTTCTTTCTGCTCCTGGGCGTGTACCTTCACAAAGCCGGTGGAAGGCGCCGCGCTACTCTCCCTGCTGATAACGCCATAGTTGATCTCAGGCAAACCAAATTGCCTCAAACCCGAGTTAAGGTTCATTTGCAGGAAGGAAGCAGCTCCCATATTCAGGGGCTCTTCCTGTACCCAATACCATATCGCCTTTTTGTATTTGGTATACAGGGCGGAAAGTTGCTTATATGGAATGGGGTATATCTGTTCCATCCTGATGATCGCAACGTCGCTTCTGTTGTCCTTTTGCTGTTTATCGAGAAGATCGAAATACACTTTGCCGGTGCAGAACAACACTTTTTTCACCTGGGTTTCATCTTTGGTATAGGAGTCGTCAAATACTTCGTGAAACCGGGTGGCGCCAATAAATTCCCCGACCGGTGAATAACTTCCCTGGTGCCGTAAATTAGCTTTAGGAGAGAAATTGATAAGGGGCTTGCGGAATGGCCATGCCAGTTGTCTGCGCAATGAATGGAAGAAATTGGCAGCAGTGGTAATATTGGTTACCACTATATTTAACTGGGCGCACATCTGCAGGAAACGCTCCATCCTGGCGGAACTATGTTCGGGACCCTGTCCTTCATATCCATGGGGCAATAACATGACCAGCCCGTTCATCCTGTTCCACTTCTCTTCTCCGGCTACTATAAACTGGTCGATCATTGGTTGCGCCACATTACAGAAATCGCCGAACTGCGCTTCCCATAATACCAGGGCATTCGGATTTGCCAGTGCAAAGCCGTACTCAAAACCCAGTACGCCATATTCGCTCAGATGCGAGTTGAAGATTCTGTATTTACCCCTGGCACCCGGTATCCGGCTAAGCCGGTTGTACTGCTGATCTGTTTTTTCGTCGTATAACACGGCATGGCGATGGGAAAAAGTACCCCTGCGCACATCCTGTCCACTCATTCTCACATCCTTTCCCTCTTCCAGGATACTGCCGTAAGCCAGCAGTTCTGCCGTGGCCCAGTCAAGTTTGTTTTCCGTTTCAAAGAGTTTGATCTTCTCCTGGATTATTTTTTCCACTTTACGCAATGGCGTAAAGTCTTCCGGCCAATTCATCATGGCATCAAAAACAGCCCTGAACTTTTCTTGGGAGATACCGGTTTCCGGCGACTGATCAAAATCTCCCTCATCTGCCCGGCGCAACTGTTTCCACCATTTATCTGGTTGTTGATAGGTATAAGGCAACGGATTCTGTTTCACTTCATCCAAACGGTCCTGCAAATCATCCCAGAACTTTTTCTCCATACTTTTGGCGAGTTCCTTTGCTTCAGGCTCACCGTGTTTGAGCAGGTAGTTTACATATACTTCCCGGGGATTGGGATGTTTATCAATCAGGTTGTATAGCGTAGGCTGCGTGAACTTTGGGTCATCTCCCTCATTATGTCCATGCTTCCTGTAGCATACCATGTCAATAAATACGTCAGACTGAAATTCCTTCCTGAAGCGGGCGGCAATTTCAGCGCATTTTACCACGGCTTCGGGGTCGTCGCCATTCACGTGAAGAACAGGCGCCTGCACCATAGCCGCCAGGGAAGTACAGTAGTCGGAACTGCGGGCATCATCAAAATCGGTGGTAAAACCGATCTGGTTATTGATCACAAAATGAATGGTTCCCCCGGTATAATACCCCTGGAGCTTGCACATTTGCAGTACCTCGTACACGATACCCTGTCCCGCAATAGAGGCATCTCCATGTATCAGGATGGGCAATACTTTTTCATAATTCGCTTCATGCAATACATTCGCCCGGCCACGCGCAAATCCCACCACCACCGGGTCTACCGCTTCCAGGTGTGAAGGGTTAGGCATGAGCTTTACCAGCATCACCTGCCCATCGGGAGTATGTACCTCACTCCCAAAACCGAGGTGATATTTTACATCCCCGCTTCCCATGGTCTGGTCTACTTTCCCCGTTCCTTCAAACTCGCTGAATATCTGCTCGTAGGTTTTACCCATGATATTGGCGAGAATGTTCAGCCGTCCCCTGTGCGCCATACCGATCACTACCTCATGCACATCAAATTCGGCTGCTTTATTAATAATCGCGTCCAGCGCGGGTATGGTGGTTTCGCCCCCTTCCAGGGAGAAACGTTTTTGCCCGATATATTTGGTATGGAGGAAGCGCTCGAACATTACCCCCTGGTTCAGTTTCTCCAGTATGCGTTCTTTTTTCTTCAGGTCGAGCGGGTTGGTGAAATTTCTCTCCATTTCCCGCGTCAGCCAATCCACTTTCGTCTGGTCGCTGATATATTTAAATTCTATCCCCACCTTGGAAGCATAACAGGCGGTAAGATGCTCAAGAATTTTACGCAACGTAGTGGTGCCCAATCCTATAAGGTTACCGGCGAAGTAGTTTTTGTCCATATCCTCCTCGGTGAATCCGAAGAAGTTCAGGTTCAGGTTAGCGTTCCTGTCCTTACGCTTGCGGATAGGGTTGGTATCCGCTATCAGGTGTCCTTTATTTCTGTAGCCAAGAATAAGCCTGTATGCGCCCAGCTCTTTCTTCCAGTCAACTCCGTCTGTTGTGGTAAAAGCAGGGGCTGTAGCAGCATTACCTGCCGAACCATTTACCTGCACATTGGTATTGGCCTTGTTGCTGGCAACGGCAAAGTCGAATCCTTCAAAAAATTTCTTGAATTCGGGGTCAATACTGTTGGGGTCTTTTACAAAGCTCTGGTAGAGGTTGTCAATATATTCGGGGTCAGAACCGGTTATATATGAAAAATCGTCCATAGAAAATTGACAATTTAAAATAGTTTACAAACCTACGGCATTTTACTGATATGCATACCTAAACTGCCGTCAAAAACAGGCAGTTACATAGGTTTTATCTAATTTTTATCATCCTACTTAACGCCGGATTTCCGGATTAATTTTTCGCACTTTATAATATTTATTCCTAATGAATAATCCGGGTGCCCGGGACAGACTTTTTTAAAAACAGGCATTATATTGCGGATAAAATTTGGATATTATTGACAACAGACCTACCTTTGCCGTCCAAAAAAAATAATATGGCCAACCATAAAGCTACAAAAAAGGACGTGCGGCAGGCAGCAAAACGCAGGGAGAGAAACAGGTATAATGGTAAAACCACGCGTAATGCGATCAGGGATTTTAAGGCCCTGAATGAGAAAAAAGCTGCCGGAGAGCAATTGCCTTCCGTAGAGAGCATGATTGACAAGCTGGCTAAAAGAGGGGTTATTCATAAGAATAAAGCCGCTCACCTGAAAAGCAAACTGGCTAAGAGGATTACCACATTGGCATAGTCGCTTATTTAGAAGCGTATTCAAAATATTGAAGAAGCATTCCAAAGGAATGCTTCTTTGTTTTTAGGCAAGTTCCGGACTTCAGTTTTACGAAAACTTCCGGTTAGGGGGCCTCCCGGATAATAATGGAGTTACAGGATGCGTAGTGTTGCAAGGAATGCATGAATACAATATTTAAGAAAGCTTTCACAAACTCAACGGTAAGGGAGGGTTTGCGCATCGAAAGTATACAATGCATAAGTACCGGGAAGATCTTACATACCGCACCCGGCTTTCATCAATTTGAACGAACTTAGTGATGCGATTACCGGCTGATGGATAACCACCCCAAAAGTTTTTCGTTGTAAAGAACCTCACTATGACGCAATATGCAGACTTTAATGAGCAGGAAATTAACCAGGCAATAGACAAATCCCGGGAAGCTTTTCTTATTTACAGGAAGTACTCCCTGAAGCAGAGAGCCGATTTTATGCGGGCGATCGCCGAAGAAATGGAAGGCATCCGGGAAGAGGCTATAGCACTGGCCATGAAGGAAGCTCATTTGCCTTATCCGAGGATAGAAACTGAGTTCAACAGGACCATTTTTCAATTGACCAGTTATGCGGCTGCCGCCGAAGACGGTTGGTGGATGGATATAAGGATCGATACCGCGGACAAAGAGGCAACGCCTCCCAAAACGGATATTCGCAAAACGATGGTTCCGCTGGGGCCGGTAGCGGTATTTGGCGCCAGCAATTTTCCCTTTGCCTACTCTACGGCGGGAGGCGACACCGCCTGCGCTTTTGCTGCCGGTTGCCCGGTGATCGTAAAAGCGCACCCGGCGCATCCCGAAACCTCTGATTGTGTGGCCGGGGCTATTTTGCGGGCTGCCCGGAGAACAGGCATGCCCGAAGGAATATTCACCCATATTCATGGCGCCGGCGTGGAAACCGGCAAAACAATTGTGATGCACCCGCAGGTGAAGGCAGTTGGCTTTACAGGCTCTTATGCCGGGGGCAAAGCCCTGTATGATTTTGCTAATCAGCGCCCCGAACCGATCCCCGTATTTTCTGAAATGGGCAGTATCAATCCTGTTTATCTTTTCCCGGAAAAATTAAAAACCGCCGCTGAAGAAACCGCCAGGCAGTATGCTGCTTCCATTACGCTGAGCGTCGGACAGTTCTGTACCAACCCGGGGTTAATACTTGGAGTGAAAAGCGAATCCCTGGATCAGTTTATTAAAAAACTGGGAGCCGAAATACGGGAGACCGCACCTGCCCCAATGCTGCATCCGGGGATCGCGAAAGCTTTTGCGTCTAACCGCGCCAGGGCGCTGATGCAAAAGGGAGTTACTACAGAATCGGTATCGGCCGAAGCCTCCGGAGAAAATGAAGGCATTCCTACGATTGCATCGGTGGAGGGCAGCGCCTTTTTAAACAACCCTGTTTTGCACCAGGAGGTTTTTGGTCCTTATTCTCTGGTGGTGAAATGCAGCAGTATGGCGGAGATGCAGCAGATAGCCGACAGTATTGAAGGGCAGCTAACTTCTACACTGATCGCTACCGATGGCGACATACGGCAATATGAATACCTTGTTGACAGTATCAAAAGCAAATGCGGAAGGGTTATTGTAAACGGAGTGCCAACAGGGGTGCAGGTATGCGTTTCCATGCATCATGGCGGACCTTTTCCCGCCACTACAGACAGCCGCTTTACGTCTGTAGGCGCTGATGGTATCAGGCGTTTTGCACGCCCGTTGAGTTACCAGGGCTGGCCGGACCACCTGTTGCCGCCCGAACTGGCAAACAGTAATCCGCTCCGGATATGGAGAACGGTTAATAATGAATTAACCCGGGCCGCCATCCCGTCTTAACGGAATATTGTTTTATTTTTGATAACAGGCATTTATTTTATCAACTTCAAAATTGCAGAAATATGAAACCAGCTCTTATGTGTGCCATCCTTTTTTGTTTTATACTCTTGTATGGTAATGCTCAATCCCAGCATAAACTTGTAAAAATATGGGAAACAGACTCGGTTCTGAAGGTTCCGGAATCTGTGATATTTGACGCCAAAAACAAGGTGTTGTATTCTGCAAATATTGATGGTGAGCCATGGGGAAGAGACGGAAAGGGCTCTATTGGCAAAATAGGGCTGGATGGAAAGATCATTGCTTCCGAGTGGGTGACCGGGTTAAACGCGGCAAAAGGAATGGGCATCCATAATGGTAAATTATACGTAGCGGACCTGGATGTGATTGTGGTGATTGATATTGCAAAGGGCGCCATTACCGACAGGATAGCTGTTGCCGGCGCTGAAGGACTGAATGATGTCAGCATCGACCGCAAAGGAACCATTTATGTATCCGATTCCAAAACTAAAAAGATCCACCAGGTGAAAAATGGCAAGTCTTCCATAGTAATTGAAGACCTCAAAGGCCCCAATGGCGTACTGGCAGTAAATGATGATCTATACCTGGTAGATGCCGGCACATTCAACAAACTGGAAAATGGCAAACTGAAACAAATTGCTGACGGCATGGAGGGTGGTACAGACGGAATAGAACATGTAGGGAATGGCGAATTCATAATTTCCTGTTGGGCCGGTTCCGTGTGGTATGTATACGCAGATGGCAGAAAGGATCACTTACTGGATACAAGGGAACAGAAGATCAACTCCGCGGATATCGGTTATGATCCCGTGAAGAAAATAGTGTACATACCTACTTTTTTTAAGAACAGTGTAGCAGCCTACCAGTTGCAGTAATCGGCTGTTGCCATACAATCGAAAATAAAAGCCGGGCTATCCAGCCCGGCTTTTATGCAAACAGTTAACAGGTCCGGCAGTCGTTACATGGTAGAATGAATATAGTTCTCGAGGTGATCAATGGTTTCCTGCTGGGCAAGTATGGTTTCTTTTACAATGTCCAGCACAGAAATTACTCCATAAAATTCATTGTCCTTAAAAACGGGCAGATAGCGGATGTTGTGGGCGGTCATTATAGTCATACACTCATCCAGCCTGCTTTCCGGGGTAACCTGCGGAAGGTATTCCAGCATGATCTCTCCTACGGGTGTTTCACTGGATGATTTACCCATCAGGATCACTTTTCTGGCATAATCCCTCTCGGTCATCAACCCGCAATACTTTCCATTGTGGTCTTTGATTATTACGGAACCGATATTCTTCTGGGCCATGATCTTTAATGCTTCCAGTACGGTTACATCAGGCGTTATTGTAATGTTGTAATGGCCTTTTCTCTGAAAAATTTGCGCAACAGTTCTCATAATTCAATAGTGTTAGTGAGAGAATGTATATTACCCCTTAATATACAACAAATAATTGAAACCGGAGGGTATGGGCTAAAAACGCGTTAATTGTTGCTTTCTTTCCTGATATATACTTCCACAAACCCCTGCACGGTGCTGCGGGGCGCCAGGAAGGAATCCACAAGTTGATAATGCTCCTGTAATACTTTTTGCACGCGGTAGGGATAAAAATTGTTCAACTCGGGCAGGTCTTCAAACAACACAAGGTCGTAATAGTTTTCTTTTATTTTTTTCTCCAGCATTTCCGCATCCCTGTTAAACATTCCCACGCCGAGGTGATACCACAGGGGAAAATCAGCTCCTCTTTCAAGCTGATAGGGGATCTCCTTCGCCAGGGTCGTCAATTCAGACATGTTCAATACCTTCAAATCCGGTTTGTTCTTAATCAGGTCCAGTTGCATAATACGTTTTATTCCATCCGCCGTTGGAGGGGGTAGTTTTACTTTTTTCAATGTAGGTAAATCCGTGTACACCCATTCTCCCATTTCCACCCTGTTCGTATCCTTCCTGTACATTATCGCATTATGCATATTCACTACATTTTCACCCGTGGGTGATGTGATATGCCGGTTAACATTGGTGGACGTAATGAACAATCGTTTCATATGAAGCCAGTAAATCTGGCTCCACCACAAAAGAGCCCCGGCCACCAGCAATGAAGCAAATTTAAAACTACGGGTATCCATACGGAATACGGAAACCATATTGCTGACAATGAAAATATAGGCAAAGGCATGGAAGAAGATATTACAATCCTCCGGCGTATAGCTGGTTACCTGGTAAATAGCCGCCATACACAATATGCCAAGTATAAGCAAAAGGAAAGTGATGTAGCGTTTGTCTGAAACAAAGCTTTTCCAATCTTTGAATTGCCAGAATATCTGGATTAGGATGATGAAAGTATAAAACCGCAACCAGCCTGAATCAGCCATAAAAATATCGATGATATCATTTTTGTCTACCCGTGCATTATGTGGTAATTGGCCGTAGTTGAACCAGTAATGAAAGTTCCATTGCGAAAAGTACAGCACCGTCAAACTTGTGAGCAACACCAGTGGCGCCAGGTAGAAAACGATGAAACTCCATTTTTTTTCGAACCAGCTATTGTATACAATAAGAAACAGGCATATCAGGAAAATCAGTCCCCCGCCATCCTGTTTGGTAAAGAAGCTGATATAGGTGAATATTCCCGCCAGGATCAAATTGATCCGTGCGTTCCTTACACCGGGGGCAAAAATTCCCCTCAGCAAAAAAGCCAGTGCGATGAATCCGAAAACAATAACGGTATGATTATACCAGGGCCAATAGTTCCGGAATGAAAAAGAAAGACAGAAAACCAAAACACCTGATATCCTGATTGCCGGCGCAACAGAGAGACTTTTCAGGATGGAACGGAAAGCCAGCCCGGAAAGAATATTGATAAATACCTGTGCCTTGATGAGCGATAAAAGCCCCGGGCCAAAAAGCTTGACAAACAGGGCCGGGATGATCCAGTAAAAGCCGCCCATCGGCAGACCAAAATCGCGAAAGGGGATCTGCCCTTCGCTTATCCTGTAGGCTCCTTCCCAGGTTAAATAGATCCCGACTTTGTAGGGAAAGCTCATAAGCAGCGGTACCATGGCAAGCACTACGATAATAAGAACTTCCAAAGCTGAGGGGATTACAGGGTGGTTCAGGTAAGCCCGGATATTTTTCTGCTTCATATAAGCTGTGATAATTTCGATCGGAACCAAAAATAGCTAATATTTGCAAATAGGGCTATGATTAGGATGTATGACATAATTTGTTGATTCACATCAATTATCGCTCTCGGTAAAACTGTGTTAATTTAGCGGGTATGAATGCGCAAAGCGGCAAATACATCATCTTCATTGGAGTTATGCTCATTGTTATCGGGGTCGTGGTTTATTTCTTCCACGACAAACTCCGGTGGATAGGACGGCTGCCCGGCGATATCCGGATAGAAAACGACAACAGCAGCTTCTATTTTCCCATTACCACGATGGTATTGTTCAGCCTGCTGGTATCCGCGATACTATGGTTAATAAAAAAGCTATAAGACTGGAATAATTTCCTTTCTTATAGCCTTTTGTTATTGCTGAAACGAATCTTTAAGCTTCAGATTTTTCCGCTTTGTTTTCTTCTTTCAGGGTGAAAGTGATCAAAGCCTTTTCCTTATCCAATCCTGCGATCAACACATCCCCTGCTTTTATGTTCATGTTCAGTATTTCCTCTGCCAGCGGGTCTTCCAGGTATTTCTGGATGGCCCTGTGCAAAGGCCGGGCGCCGAACTGCTGGTCATATCCTTTTTCCGCGATAAATTTCTTCGCATCCTCGGTGAGTTCCAGGGTAAATCCAAGATTTGCCAATCTCTTCATTACTCCTTTCATCAATATATCGATGATGAGGAAGATATGTTCGTGATTAAGGGAGTTGAACACCACCACGTCGTCTATCCTGTTTAAAAACTCGGGACTGAATGTTCTTTTCAGGGCTTTTTCTATAACCGCTTTGTTGTTTTCATCTGCATGTTGCACACGGGCGGCGGTCGCGAAACCAACCCCTTCTCCGAAATCCTTCAACTGCCGTACCCCTATATTGGAGGTCATAATGATCAGCGTATTCTTAAAGTCTACTTTACGACCCAGGCCATCCGTCAGTTGTCCATCGTCCAATACCTGCAACAGGATATTATAGATATCCGGGTGCGCTTTTTCAATTTCATCGAGCAGCACCACAGAGTAGGGTTTCCTGCGAACCCGTTCGGTCAACTGGCCTCCTTCTTCATACCCTACATAACCCGGAGGCGCTCCTATAAGGCGGCTTACGGTAAACTTCTCCATGTATTCACTCATGTCTATACGGATCAGCGCGTCATCCGAATCAAACATGTGCCTGGCCAAGGCCCGGGCAAGCTCTGTTTTACCAACCCCTGTAGGTCCAAGAAATATGAAGGTGCCTATGGGTTTTTTGGGATCTTTCAGCCCCACCCTGTTACGCTGTATGGCTTTCACTACTTTCTGTATGGCTTCTTCCTGACCGATCACAGCGCCTTTCAGGTCGTCGCTCATCTTCCGCAGCTTCTCTGTTTCCGCCTGAACCATTCTCTTTACCGGTATACCGGTCATCATGCTTACCACTTCTGCTATAGCCTCCTCATCAATGGGATAACGTTTGTGTTTGCTGTCTTCCTCCCATTGCGCTTTGGCTTTCTCCAGGTCTTCCTGCAGCCTTTTTTCGCTGTCGCGCAACGAGGCGGCTTCTTCAAACCGCTGGCTTTTTACCACTTTATTTTTTTCATGTTTAATGTCCTCTATTTTTTTCTCCAGCTCTACAATTTCAGTGGGGACATTAATATTTTTCAGGTGTACCCGGGCGCCCACTTCGTCCATTACGTCAATGGCTTTGTCTGGCAATAACCGATCGGTAATATAGCGGTCGCTCAGCTTCACGCAGGCGTCAATAGAGTCGTCGGCGTAGGTTACATTGTGATAGTCTTCGTATTTAGACTTGATATTCTGCAGTATCTGAATGGTTTCTTCCACGCTTGGAGGATCTACTAATACCTTTTGAAATCTTCTGTCCAGAGCGCCGTCTTTTTCAATATACATTCTGTATTCATCCAGCGTAGAGGCTCCGATGCACTGCAGTTCTCCCCTGGCAAGCGCGGGTTTGAATATATTCGATGCATCCAGCGATCCGCTGGCGCCACCGGCACCTACAATGGTGTGAATTTCGTCGATGAACAATATTACATCCCTGTTTTTCTCCAGCTCATTCATGATGGCCTTCATCCTTTCTTCAAACTGTCCCCTGTATTTTGTTCCGGCCACCAATGCAGCCAGGTCCAGAGAAACCACTCTTTTATCGAACAATACCCTGGAAACCTTACGTTGTACTATTCTTAACGCCAATCCCTCAACGATGGCTGTTTTACCAACACCAGGTTCACCAATGAGAATGGGATTGTTCTTTTTTCTGCGGGACAGTATCTGCGATACCCGTTCTATCTCCTCTTCCCTGCCTACGATTGGATCCAGGGTTCCCATTTCCGCCAGGCGCGTAATATCCCTGCCGAAATTATCCAGTACGGGCGTTTTGCTTTTTGAGTTGGCAGCCTGTGTCTTGGATTTTTGCTGATAGCTTTTCTTTTCTTCGTCAAAATCATCATCCGCATCATCTGTATACTCACTTCTGACATCATTGCTTTTTACCATTCCCAGCTCATTTCGGAAAAGGTCATAGTCAACGTCAAACTGGTTCAGGATCTGCGTGGCGATATTTTCCTTGTTCTTTAAAATAGAAAGCATCAAATGCTCGGTCTCGACTGTTGGACTTTTCAGCGCTTTTGCTTCCAGTACCGTCACCCGAATTACTTTTTCAGCCTGTTTGGTTAATGGCAGGCTGTTTATATTGGCAATATTCTTCCCGGTTTTATCTTTTACCGCAAGCTCTACTTCCTTCCGTAATTCATACAGATCAACGTTCAGATTCTTCAATATTTTGACCGCCAGGTTTTCTCCTTCCCGGATCAGCCCCAATAATAAATGCTCTGTTCCAATAAAGTCATTCCCCAACCTTAACGCTTCTTCCCGGCTAAAAGAAATGATCTCTTTTACCTGGGTTGAAAAATTATTATCCATCTACTTGAATTTAAAATGTGATCGATACAATAATAACAAATAATTTTGACTTCTGATTAATAGAACATTGTAGCTGTGCGAATTATTGTGTAGCGCAATGAATTGATTAATAAGCTAAACAGGATGTTAAACCTAAAAACGCACTTTTACTTATTCTTCCCGAAAAAAGAACGGGTATTTTGCTAACGCTATTTCAATTAAAAAGAACTCACTATGGACCTCAAATTAGATACCAAGGAAAAATTTCATGTCATAACGATAAATGAACCGAAACTTCATGCTAATATGACAGAGGAAATACGTAACAGGTTGGTTGAAGTTACAAAAAATGCTGTTAAACATATCATTCTGAACTTTCGGAATGTAAGCGAAATAGATACTGGTATCGGGGAATGGCTGGTGGGCGAACAGGAAGCCGCCGCGGTGGAAAACAGGTCTTTTGTTATTTGCGAACTGCAGAAACCGGTAAAAGACAGCCTGGTACAATGGGAAATCCTTGATGTGTTGAACGTGACCCCCACCGAAAGTGAGGCCTGGGATATCATTCAAATGGAGGAGGTAGAAAGGGAGCTTTTAGGGAATTGAGTATAATAAATTGATTTACAACAGGTTTTTATGGGTGTTTGGCGCCAGTTGGCAGAATATCTTTATCTGAAAAAGAAAGACCCTGAAAGGGAAGATACCTCATGGATACGCTATATGCACGGGATTAACAGGATATCTATCCTCCTTTTCCTGTTTGCCCTGGTGGTGATCATTGTGCGGGCTGTAAAAAGCTGTGGATAGCCGCTGCCGCGTTGGCGGACGCGTGCCCTCCTTTACTGAGTATGGAACGAAGTTCCGCATAGTCCTGCTCCAACTGCTTCCTTCTTTCTTCGTCGGTCAGGAGCTGTCCCAGTTCCTTTACCAGGTTCTCCACTGTTAATTCATTTTGGATCAGCTCTTTTACTACTAATTTGTCCATGATAAGGTTTACCAGGGAGATATACCTTACCCTGATCACCCTTTTGGCGATATGGTAAGAGATGGCGCTTCCCTTGTAACAAACCACTTCCGGAACCCCGAAGAGGGCTGTTTCCAGGGTAGCGGTTCCGGAGGTCACCAGGGCGGCTTCCGCCTGCATCAACAGGTCATAGGTTTTTCCCGAAACGCTCTTCACATTGGCGTAGGGAGCCAATAACTCACTATACAACGCGTCGGTTTGACCCGGTGCTTTGGCTACCACAAACTGGTGGCCGGGAAAATGTTTACTTACCTCCAGCATTACCGGCAACTTTTTGAGTATCTCCTGCTTCCGGCTGCCGGGCAGCAACGCAATTATCTTGTTATGAGTGGGTTGTATTTCCTTTTTTTTCCATTCATCTACTACTTCCACCAGGGGGTGCCCCACATATTCCACTTCATAGTTCCATTTTTTGTAGAAATCCTTTTCAAACGGAAGGATCACCAGCATCCTGTCCACACACTGCCGGATGCTCTTCACCCTGTTTTCCTTCCAGGCCCATACCTGCGGCGAAATATAGTACACTACCCGGATACCCTGCCGCTTCGCCCATTGGGCGATACGAAGGTTAAACCCGGGATAATCTATCAGGATCAGCACATCCGGCTGAAATCCGGCAATGTCCTTTTTGCAGTAACTGAGGTTCCGGAAAATTGTCCGCAGGTTCATCAGCACTTCCACAAAACCCATGAATGCCAGGTCGCGGTAGTGCTTTACCACAGTGGCGCCGGCCTGCTCCATCAGATCGCCTCCCCAGGACCTTATTACGGCTTCGCCATCCAGCTTTACCAACTCTTTGATCAGGTTAGAACCATGTAAGTCTCCTGATGCTTCACCGGCTATGATGTAGTATTTCAACCTGCTGTTTTAAAGTGCGAAGATACTATGCAAGGAATTTAAACAATAAAGCCGTTATGGCATACAGCAATGTGCTGACAAAGATCCCTTTGGCTGTCCTGTCTTTGCGGTAGTTGATATACAGGGTAAACAGCAGGATATTTAAGAACAGGCAGGGTATGGAAATAGCGGTTACGAGGCGTTTGTTGGTTCGCAGCGCCTCCAGCATATCGCCAAAACTGAAAAGCGGGTAAAATTTTATGAGATAATAGATGCCCACGCTAAGCAGCGGGATCACTAATCCAAGTATCAATCCCAGTTTCAGGCTGTCTTTCTTAAACATTATGATTTAAATATTTTTTCAAATTTGGTTTTCAGTGAATAGTTTGTCAGGTCGAATTGTACAGGCACCACACTTACATAATTGTTTGCAAGTGCCCATACGTCCGTATCTTTTCCTTTATCAAAATTTACAAACGCTCCTGTCAGCCAGAAATATTTTTTTCCTGTCGGATCTTTTCTTTCATCAAAATCTTCCTCGTATTTCGCGTATGCCTGCCGGCAAATTTTTATGCCGTTGATCAGGCTTTCATCCACGGCCGGAAAATTTACATTCAGGCAAAGGTGTTTATCGGGTTTGCGTTTCAGCACCTCCTCCACAATTATCCGGGCATATTTCCTGGCGGCGGTAAAATCTGCTTCCATACTGTAATCCAGCAGCGAAAAACCGATGGATGGAATGTTTTCAATAGACGCTTCAATAGCAGCGCTCATCGTACCGGAATAAATGACGTTGATAGAATGATTGGCGCCATGATTGATGCCGCTTACACAGAGGTCCGGTTGCCGGTGCAGTATCTTATCCACTGCCAGCTTCACACAATCCACCGGCGTGCCGCTGCAGCTCCAGGCTTCCACCTCTTCCTGCGGAAGCACCACCTTTTGCAGCCTGAGCGGAGAACCTATGGTAATGGCATGCCCCATCCCCGACTGCGGCTTATCGGGCGCCACCACCACTATTTTGCCTAAACCCTGCAGGGACTGGATAAGGTTGAAAATACCGGGCGCCATCACGCCGTCATCGTTTGTAACCAAAATTACAGGCGTTTCTTTTTTCTTTTTACCTGTAGCCATGAAAGGAATTAAGTTTAAAATGTAAATGTATAAGAATTTTCAAATTTATAATTCAATTTCCTTTCATTACTTTGAGCTGTTATGTTCATTCTCGGCAAGCTATTAATTCTTCTGTTGAATCCAGTTTTATGGATAACGTGCATTCTTTTGTTCGCATTGTTCACAAAAAATATTCGCAGAAAAAAGAAGGCATATCGTACAGCAATTGTCCTGTTACTGTTTTTCTCCAACCCATTCATTATCGATAAACTGACAGTTGCCTACCAGGCAAAAAAGTATAGCCTCAGGCAGGGAGAAAGCTATAGCGCAGGCATACTGCTGGGCGGTTTTTCCGGGTTCAATGAAGGAGATAGCCAGATTTATTTTGGCGAAAACGCCGACAGGTTCATCCAGGCAGCCCAACTGTACAGAACGGGGCACATCGGTAAAATAATTATCGCTGCGGGAAGCGGGGAGGCTTTCAAAAAAACGGCTTTCCGGGAGGCTGATTTTGCCTACGGACAGTTGCAGAACCTGTGCATTCCCGCGGAAGATCTTTTTCCCGACAGGAATTCGCGCAACACCCTGGAGAATGCGCTTAACGCGAAAAAAATAATTGACTCGTTGCGGTTGCCCCCTCCATACCTCCTCATCACCTCTGCCATTCATATGCCCCGTGCAACCGCGGTATTCAGGAAGACAGGACTTGATGTAAAACCCTACCCGGCAGCCTTCAGTGTAGTACCCAACACCCGCATTACCCCTGAGATCATTATTCCTTCAACAAAGGCGCTCCAAAACTGGAGCAACCTTATAAAAGAAGCAGTCGGAAATTTTTTATACAGGATTATGGGAAGGGGATAAAATCAACTTCCCTAATTTTGCCCGCGTTATGCAAAAATCAAACTTTGTTATTATACTCCTGTTGCTCGCGGCAGCAACCAGGGCGCAGGAAATTGACCTGGACCCCGTAACGATTACAGCTTCCCTGAGTAAGCAGAAGTCGTCTCAAACCGGAAGGAATATCACCATCATAAAAGGAGAGGCTTTTCAGGCGTTGCCCGTGCAATCCCTGGATGATTTGCTGAGGTATATCCCCGGCATTGAAATACAGGCGCGTGGCCCCAGGGGGTCTCAAAGCGATATCGTGTTGCGCGGAGGGACCTTTCAGCAGGTACTGGTGATACTCGATGGCATGCGCCTGAATGATCCCAATACAGGGCATTTTTCCAGCTATATCCCCATCGCTCCTTCAGAAATAGAAAGGATTGAAGTATTAAAAGGGGCTTCATCCGCTATACATGGGGCGGATGCGGTAGGCGGTGTCATTAACATCATCACAAAGTCATTTGCCGTGAAGGAAGCAGAGAAAAGACTGCAGGCATCCGGCGCGGTCAGCGCGGGAGAATATGGATATATCTACGGGGAAGGTGGCGTTAACTACAGCAGCAAACATATCAATCTTTCTGCAGGCGTTATTACCAATAAAGCAGATGGCGTACAGCAAAGAGGAACAAGAGGTTTTTTTGACAATACCACTTTCTCCACCTCCGCTAACTATAAAATAACAGACAAGTGGAACATCGCTTACCGTTTCGCGTATGATAACCGTGACTTCGCGGCGCAGAACTACTATACCACTTTTGCTTCAGACACGGCAAGTGAAAAGGTCACTTCAAGGTGGCACCAGGTGAGACTGGGATACCAAACGGAAAAAGAAAGCCTGACATTGGATGCGGGATATAAATACCTTACGGACATATTCTATTTTACGCCTTTAGCTGTTCCGAACCATAACAAATCCGAATTATTCCAGGGGTTGCTGATGTATCAGCGCAGGTTGGGTGAACATACCGCCTTGGTAACGGGCGCCAATTACCAGAACAAGAATATACAATCCAATGACAGGGGAGAACATTCTTTATATATCGTATCTCCTTTTGTAACGGTGTCGCAGCAGCTCTGGAGAGGGTTTCATATACGTCCTTCTGCCCAGTGGGTGGTATTTAAAAATATCAGTTCCGAATTTGTTCCGCAAGTGGATTTTTCACAAAAAATTGCCAACTGGCAGCTCCGGGGAAGTGTTGGCAAAACTGTTAGGGATGCTGATTTTACAGAGCGGTATAATAACTATGGGCGGCCGCTGGTCACCAGCGGCAGGGTAGGAAACCCCGGCCTGCTGGCAGAGCGGTCTGTCAGCTATGAGGCAGGAGCAGATTGGTTCTGGCAGAACAGGCTCAAATTTTCTACCGGCTTTTTCCAGCGATTTCATGAAAGGCTGATCGATTACAGTACTACCCCTTATGCGGATATGCCGCGCAAAGAAAATTTAACTCCCGGCGGGGTGTATGCTTTAGCCAAAAATATTGCTGAAGTGAATACCAGGGGATGGGAGGCCGATATTCAATACGTACAGCCCCTTGCCGGTAAGCAGTCTGTTACTGTTTCCGCCGGGCTGGTGGTGCTGAACAGCAAAAGCAGCGATACCGTGCCTTCTTTTTACATCTCGTCGCATGCGAAACTGCTTACCAATTTCTCGGTCATATACCAGTGCCATAATCTTACACTAAGTGTCAATGGATTGTACAAGCAAAGACAGGAGCAGGAAGCCGCGGCCATTCATGCCGTTATCAGCCCGGATTATTTTGTAATGAACGGGAAGCTGGAATACGGTTTCATGAAAAACTTCTCCGCGTTTGTTCAGGCAGATAATCTGTTCAACAGGAAATACAGCGATCTGCTGGGCACTCCCATGCCGGGAAGATGGTTGCTGGCCGGCATGCGCTTCAGGCTTGACAGCCCGGTACACAGGGGCAATCAATAGCGATTCATCCCTGGTTAGTATATTTGCGTATCAAAAATGCAAGGAAGGCATGGTACAAAAGCAGCAGCATTCGGTTGAAGCGTTACTCCGGCATAAGGATCTTTTACCGGAACTAAAAGTAATTGGTGAAAAAGTGATCCATGGCGAACGTTTGACCATGGAAGACGGGGTGCTGTTGTTTGAGAAAGCGGGATTGTCTTTTGTGGGCGCCCTTGCCAATTTTGTAAGGGAAAAATTGCATGGAGATATCACCTATTTCAACCGGAATTTTCATATAGAACCTACCAATGTTTGTGTATTCACCTGCAGCTTTTGTTCCTATTCCCGTTTATATGCTAAAAGGGAAGAGGGTTGGGAACTCAGCATAGAACAGATGATGCACATGGTAAAAAGCTATGACGGGAAACCTGTAACAGAAGTGCATATAGTGGGAGGTGTTCACCCTAAAATGAATTTGCAGTTTTTTATGGACCTGATGCGCCAGATAAAAGCGCACCGGCCCGGTCTGCACATAAAAGGCTATACGCCGGTGGAACTGGACTATATGTTCCGGAAGGCGAAAGTGACACCGGAAGAGGGAATGAAAATGCTGAAAGAGGCCGGACTGGATTCCCTGCCGGGAGGGGGCGCGGAGATATTTCATCCGGAGATCCGCTCGCAGATATGTGACGATAAGGTAGATGCCGAAGGGTGGCTGCATATACACGAAGTGGCGCATAACCTGGGTATGCACAGTAATGCCACCATGCTGTATGGTCATATAGAAGAATACCGGCACCGGATAGACCACATGAAACGCCTGCGGGACCTGCAGGATAAAACCGGCGGCTTCAATACCTTTATACCACTAAAATTCAGGAATAAACAAAATGATATGAGCGATGTGCCGGAATGTTCGGTAGTGGAGGACATGCGGATGTACGCCATCGCCCGGCTGTTCCTGGACAACTTTCCGCACCTAAAAGCCTACTGGCCCATGCTTGGCAGGGAAAATGCCCAGCTTACCTTATCGTTTGGAGTAAATGACATCGATGGAACGATAGACGACACTACCAAAATCTACTCGATGGCCGGAAGCGAGGAGCAGAACCCTGCCCTGACCACCGGTGAACTGGTAAATCTGATCAGGCAGGTTCGACGCATACCCGTAGAGAGAGATACTTTATATAACGTCATCAGGGACTACAACAAATTTGAAACGGAGGAATCAGTGTCAAACGGTATTCCCTATAAGTAAGAGATAGCGTTGTTCTTCATTTGCACAACATTATTGTATCAATATCTTATAGCATGATTCGTTTTCTGGCTAAGGCCTGGAATTACCTTTTTGGTAAACGTACAGGTATAATCATGGTAGAGTCGCTAAAATTTTGGCGGCATAAAAGAACAGCAGACTATAATTATTTTGACTACATCCGGGTAAGCACCCTGGAACTTATCGTGCATGAACTGAAGAATAAAAATGTAGGGGGAGAAATGGCGGAGTTAGGTGTGTACAAAGGCAAATTTGCCAGGTATTTTAATGCCTACTTCCCGGACAAAAAGCTTTTTTTGTTCGATACATTCAGAGGATTTGACAACCGCAATAGATCCACCGAACTGTCCAACGAATATTCCTCTACCTGGCAGGACTTTGCCGATACTACTATTGATCAGGTTCTTAACAGCATGCCGCACCCGGGGAAATGCATCGTACGGAAGGGTTTGTTTCCCGAAACGGCCGGTGGACTGGAAGAAACTTTTTGCCTGGTCAGCCTGGATTGCGACCTGTACGAGCCGATTTATGATGGATTAAAATACTTTTATCCCCGGTTGGTAAAGAATGGATACATCCTCATTCACGACTTCAACAATGACTCTTACAAAGGGGTTCGTGCAGCAGTAGAAAAATTCTGTGAAGAGGAAAATATCAATGTTGTACCATTGGCCGATGTTTGTGGAACCTGCATTATAACAAGATGATTTTAAGATGTTTATACAGCGTGTATCACACTCTTTTGAAAGGGATAAACGTCTCTTTTTTACCGCTGAATCCCGGGAAGATCAGAAATGCTTTTTTAGTTTTCTTTAACAATTTAAAACGCTATATTAGCGGCTGATTGCAAGTCAAATCAGCCTTTGTTGATCCAACTGTTTCTGATTCGGAAGGTTTCAACAAAGGCTGAGCCAATTATGGACCCTCCTGTTTTTTAAACCTGCTTCATATCTACCGTAGCGCCTAACCATGCCATCATTCCTGCGCCCGGTTCTATAGCGTTTTCGTCAATATTAAATGTGGGTGTATGTACCCCTGAAGTGATCCCGGCGGCTTCATTACCGGTACCGAGTCTGAAAAAGCAACCGGGGATCTGTTGGGAATAATAACCGAAGTCTTCCGCGCCCATACGCAATTCTGATTCTTCAATTTTGTCCAGGCCGGCGTATCCTTCAGCAGCGGATCTTGCTATGCTGTATAATGCTTCGTTATTGTAGACTGTGGGATAGCCTACATCTATATGCAGTTCTATTTCTGCCCCCATCCCCTGCACCAGTTCGGAGGCCAGCTTACGGATAAGCCTATGCGCTTCGAACCGCCATTGTTCATCCATCGCCCGGAAAGTGCCCATGAGTTTAACCTCGCTTGGAATGACATTGGTGGTATACCCTCCCTGGAAGGAGGTAATTGAGAGTACGGATGGAGAAAAAGGATTGCGGTTCCGGCTGATAACCTGTTGCAGGGCCACCACCAGTTGGGATGCGATCAGGATGGTATCGGCAGTTTGCTGCGGAGCAGCGGCATGCCCTCCACGGCTTTTAATGGTAATATAGATCTCATCGGCGCTGGCCATAATTTTGCCACCCCTGAAACTGAATTTACCCACCGCCAGTTGCGGATGTACGTGCAACCCGATGATGGCGGCAGGTTTCGGGTTTTCCAGCACACCCTCTTTTATCAGCAGGCTGGCGCCCCCCGGGTTTTTTTCTTCTCCCGGCTGAAAAATAAGTTTTACGGAGCCTTCCCATTCGTCCTTTAACTCGCTTAGTATCCTTGCAGCGCCCAGCAAGCAGGTGGTATGAACGTCGTGCCCGCAGGCATGCATTACGCCGTCAACTTTTGATTTATAGGGAATATCATTTTCTTCTCTGATAGGCAGTGCATCCATATCCGCCCGCAGCGCGATAACCCTGTTGCCCGGGTTTCGACCCTCTATCAGCCCTACCACACCGGTTGTCGCCTTTATTTCATAGGGAATACCCAATTGCCGCAGGTGTTCCTGCACAAAAGCGGAAGTTTTGAACTCCTGGTAGCTCAGTTCGGGGTTGGCATGCAGGTGATGGCGGATGTCAATCAGTTCTTTCGAATATTCTTTAGCCAGTTCTTGTATTTTACCTTTCAGCATAATGCAAAGATATTGCCGGTAACCCTGAAAATCTCATACCTGATTCTTCTGTTGCCGCTCCTGTGATTGATTCTGCCCCGGAAATTAGGATACACGCTGGAATTTCCCTGAAAATCAACTCTTTAATTCTTCAAATTTCCACAAACAACGGCTATTCTTTTCTTACCTTTGCACTCTTTCTGCCAGAATGGCTGGCTGGTAAAACCAGCATTATATTTGAGTGAAAAAGACTCAGGCACAAAAAACTTATTATAATATATTTTCAACATGTTGAAATTGCTATCGAAACTGTTCGGGGGAAACAAATCCGAGAAAGATATCAAGGAAATTAGTCCCCTGGTGCAGCAAATTAACGACCACTTCACTTCTTATGCCGATATTTCCAATGATGAGTTAAGGGGTAAAACAGCCGAATTCAAAGCCCGTATCAAACAGCATATCGCCCCTGTAGATGAAGAAATAACCAGCTTGAAGAAACAGGCGGAGGAGCTGCCTTTTAATGAAATAGGTCAAAAAGATGAAATTTATCAGAAGGTTGATAAACTGATCAAACAGCGGGATGAAAAGCTGGAAGAAGCACTGGATGAGATTTTGCCGGAGGCTTTTGCCGTAGTGAAAGAAACGGCCCGCCGGTTTACCAATAATACGGAACTGGAAGCGACCGCTACTGACCTGGATAGGGAACTGAGTGTTAAACGTCCACACATTATTATCGAGGGCGACAAAGTGAAATATAAAAATACCTGGACGGCCGGAGGCAACCAGGTTACATGGAATATGGTGCATTACGACGTGCAGTTGCTGGGGGGTATCGTGTTGCACAAAGGAAAAATTGCCGAGATGGCAACCGGTGAAGGTAAGACTCTTGTGTCTACACTACCCGCTTACCTGAATGCCCTTGCAGATGAGGGCGTACACATAGTAACAGTAAACGATTACCTGGCCAAACGTGACTCCGAGTGGAATGGTACTATTTATGAATTCCTGGGGCTGACAGTGGATTGTATCGACAGGCATCATCCCAACAGCGCAGAAAGGCGTAAGGCTTACCAGGCCAGCATCACTTATGGAACTAATAATGAATTTGGCTTCGACTACCTGAGGGATAATATGGTACACAACCCCGATGAAATGGTGCAGCGCAAACATCATTTCGCGATGGTGGATGAGGTGGACAGCGTGTTGATCGATGATGCCAGGACGCCGTTGATTATCTCGGGCCCGGTATCCAAAGGAGGTGACGACCAGCAATACATTACACTGAAACCACGCGTGCATCAACTGGTGGAAGTTCAACGCCAGGTGGTGAACAAATCACTGATAGACGCAAAAAAACTGATCGCAGAAGGAAAGGACGATGCAAGAGAAGGCGGGCTGGCCCTGATGCGTGCCTACAGGGGGTTGCCCAAAACCGGCGCCCTGATCAAATATCTGAGTGAGCCGGGAATAAAAGTGAAGTTGCAACGGGCGGAGAATTTTTACCTGGCCGACCAGCAGAAGCAAATGCATATTGTGGATGAGGAACTATATTTCCATATTGATGAAAAGAATAACCAGGTTGAACTGACCGAAAAAGGCTTACAATATATTACCCGCTCCGGGGAGGACCCTAATTTTTTCATACTGCCGGATTTAAGCATCCTGCTTTCCGATATAGAGAAAAGTAATGATACGGCCGAAGAGAAGCTGCAGAAAAAAGAGCAGGTATTAAATGAATACGGACAGAAAGCGGATAGGATACATACCGTACAGCAATTGCTGAAAGCCTATGCTTTGTTTGAGAAAGATGATGAATACATTGTAATTGACGGGCAGGTAAAAATTGTTGACGAGCAAACCGGCCGTATCATGGAAGGGCGCCGCTACAGCGATGGTTTACACCAGGCAATTGAGGCAAAGGAAAATGTGAAGGTGGAAGCCGCTACACAAACCTATGCTACCATTACCCTGCAGAATTTCTTCCGTATGTATCATAAACTGGCAGGTATGACCGGTACGGCGGAGACGGAAGCCGGCGAATTCTGGAGTATATACAAGCTGGATGTGGTATCTATCCCTACCAACATTGCGGTTACGAGAAAAGACGAACAGGACCTTGTATACAAAACAAAAAGAGAGAAATACAAATCGGTTATTGAGGAGGTAGAAAAGCTTCGAAACAGCGGGCGACCTACACTGGTGGGTACCACTTCTGTGGAAGTGAGTGAACTGTTGAGTAAAATGCTGACCGCCCGCAAAATTCCACATAATGTATTAAATGCCAAGCAGCATGCCCGGGAAGCACAGGTAGTGGCGGAAGCCGGGTTGGCCGGGGCAGTGACCATTGCCACCAACATGGCTGGTCGTGGTACGGATATCAAACTCGGGCCGGGGGTAAAAGAAGCCGGGGGATTGGCCATCATCGGTACCGAGCGTCATGAGTCACGCCGTGTAGACAGGCAGTTGAGAGGTCGTGCCGGTCGTCAGGGAGATCCCGGAACTTCGCAGTTCTATGTATCACTGGAGGATGACCTGATGCGCATGTTTGGCAGTGAACGTATCGCCTCGCTGATGGACAGGATGGGTTACAAGGAGGGAGAAGTTATTCAGCACAGTATGATCACCCGGAGTATTGAACGGGCACAGAAAAAAGTAGAAGAAAACAATTTCGGTATTCGGAAGAGGCTGCTGGAGTATGATGATGTAATGAACAAACAAAGAAATGTGGTGTATACCAAACGCCAGCACGCTTTGTTTGGAGAACGCCTTGCACTCGATCTGGACAACGCGTTTTACAGTGTCTCCGAAGGACTGATCAACTCCTTCCGTGAGCAGGATGACTACGAAGGGTTTAAACTGGCGGTGATCCTTCACTTTGGATTGGACACAGGCATTACGGAGGACGAATTCAGGAAAGGGGATATTAACAGGGTGGCAGAAACTTTATATACGGAAGCATCAGACAATTCCCAGCGCCGCAAAGAAGCTATTACCAAACAGGCAATGCCCGTATTCCAGAATATCAAGCTGACGCAGGGTAATCATATAGAGAACGTAGTGGTTCCTTTCACCAATGGAAAAAAGAACCTGCAGGTGCTGGCTAATATGAATAAAACGCTTGGCACAAACGGGATGGAGTTAGCCAATGCGTTGGAGCGGACTATTACACTGGCGGTGATTGATGAATCCTGGAAAGAGCATTTGCGTTCCATGGACGATCTGAAACACAGCGTTCAAACGGCAGTGTACGAACAGAAAGACCCGCTGGTGATCTACAAAACCACCGCGTTTGAGCTTTTCCGTAATATGGATGGCGATGTGAACCGGGAAATAGTGTCTTTCCTGAGTCACGCGGCTATCCCCATTGAACAGCAGGCCGGACAAATACGCGAAGGGCGGGAGCGTAAGACAGACATGAGCAAAATGAAAGTGAACAAGGACGAAATTGATGCCCGCGGAGATGATTATGCAGCCAATGAAAATGATTACTTTGATCCCTCAGGCGGACCGGTAAGACAGGAGCCTGTGAAAGTAGGTCCTAAAATAGGAAGAAACGATCCCTGTCCCTGCGGAAGCGGTAAAAAGTACAAGCAGTGCCACGGTAAGGAAGGGTAGTTAATTTGAAACTGAAATAATAGGGAAACTTTAAAAAGCGGGCCTTATAAGAAGGTCTTCCGCCGCAGCGGACCGGGAGAGGCTAATGAATATCGCATCATATATAGACCATACCATACTAAAGCCCACCACGGTGCTGGAAGATATTGAAAAACTTTGCTCAGAGGCTGCAACCCACGGGTTTGCAGCGGTTTGCATACCTCCTTTATACACAAAAAATGCGAAGCAATACCTGGCAGGGACTTCCGTAAAAACAGCCACGGTAATAGGATTTCCTTTTGGTTACTCCGCTATTGAAGCCAAGATCGCGGAATCGGTATTGGCCATTGTGGATGGCGTAGATGAACTGGATATGGTGGCGAATATTGCTGCCATAAAAAATGCCGACTGGGAGTTCCTGGCAAACGAGATAGGTAATATCCTGCCGATCATCCGGAACAAGAACCGGGTAATTAAAGTAATTATTGAAACGGGGGTACTTACCCGGGAGGAAATTATCCGGTGCTGCGACTTATATGGGGTGGCAGGTGTTGATTACCTGAAAACTTCCACGGGTTATGCCGAAAAGGGCGCTTCTGCAGAGGCAGTAGCGCTTATGCGTAAATATCTGCCCGATCATGTAAAAATCAAGGCTTCCGGAGGTATTCGCACCTATGAGTTTGCAAACCAACTGATTGAAGCCGGAGCAAACAGGCTGGGATGCAGTGCAAGTCTTGATATTGTGCAACAGGCTTCGCTGTCGCAGGCATAATTTCAGGCTTTTTAACAGAGTTATTTGATTCAAATGTCTATTTTAGTAACTGCCTGAAACAAATTCCCGAACCTGGTTAAACATTGAATGCGCTCATGAAAAGATCATTTTTGTTTTTTGTAATCGCGGCAGGTATGGTGTCTGCCTGTTATGCGCAATCTGACACGCTGCAGCATATTACTGTTACCAGGGATGCCCGCATTGACCTGCTGCTGCAAAAGAACAGGGAGATAAACGAGGAGCTGTACCTGAAAACCCTGAAGAATATGGATGGTTTCCGCGTGCAGGTAATCAGTACCAACGACCGGCAAAAAGCGCTGGATCTGAAAACGAAGATGATGGCCGATTTTCCGGACGAGCCGACCTACCTGTTATATCATGCACCCTACTTCAAAATACATATAGGCAATTTCAGAACAAGGGAGGATGCCGGCGTACTGATGGATAAAATAAAAAAAGCCGTTTCCGGGAGTGTATTTGTAGTTCCCTCCAAGGTAGTGATCAAGCCCTCCAAAGATGGAGAGCTTTTGTTGTAAAGCCCCGGTAACAATGATTTAACAGCCGGACCACTGATTCTGCCCGTTTTATATTAACTTGCGCAGCAATACATTTAAATACATATGTCAAACAATTCAAGCAGATTACAATTTGATAAGCAGAACTACCTGTGGATGGCTATCGGAGGTGTAGTGATGATAGTGGCGCTTTTATTGATGGCTGGCGGCAAAAGCGACGACCCCACTGTATTCAATTACGAAGAGGTTTACAGTAAAAGAAGGATAACAGTTGCTCCTGTATTATTGTTGGCAGGGCTGATAATAGAAATGTATGCTATTATGCGTAAGCCCAAACCTGCCGGTAAATAAGTATTGATTATATTTCCCGTTTTCCCCTTTTGCATACACTTTAACCGCTCCATCGGCGTTTTTTAAAGCATGAATATTATACAGGCCATCATTATTGCCATTGTTGAAGGAATTACAGAGTTTTTGCCTGTTTCTTCCACAGGACATATGATCATCGCCAGTTCCCTGATGGGTATCTCCGGGAGCGATTACACCAAAATCTTCGAAATAGCCATTCAACTGGGCGCTATTCTATCGGTTGTGGTCTTATACTGGAGAAAATTTTTTGATTTCAGCAAGGGCCAGTTTTATATAAAGCTGGCGATCGCCACCGTTCCCGCGCTTATGCTGGGGTTCCTGTTCTCCGAAAAAATAGACAGCCTGCTGGAAAACCCAACCGTGGTGGCCATCAGCTTACTGTTAGGCGGTATTGTATTGTTATTTATCGACAGGTTGTTCAGCAGTCATCCTGTAACGGAGGATAAGGACATCACCTATAATAAAGCCTTTATTATCGGGATATGGCAATGCCTCGCTATGATACCGGGTGTGAGTAGAAGCGCGTCCAGCATCATTGGGGGAATGCAGCAAAAGCTGACACGCACCCTGGCAGCGGAATTTTCCTTTTACCTCGCGGTACCTACCATGCTTGCCGCCACCTGCTATAAGCTGTTTTTTAAAAAATACCCGGTGGAAGGCGAGGAACTCAGGGGATATGAAATAGTTTTCAGCAATACCCAAAATACGCAGGCATTTATCGTTGGAAATATTGTAGCTTTCATTGTAGCGCTTCTTGCAATAAAATTCTTTATCGGTTACCTGCAGAAGCACGGATTTAAGTTGTTTGGTATTTACCGCATCGTCGCCGGGGTAATTCTTCTCCTGTTGATATACGCGGGGTATCTGCAATAACCCGACAAATTCCCTACATGCAAACCGCATCAAAAAAAGTAATAAACGGGTGGGCAATGTACGACTGGGCGAACAGCGTATATAGCCTGGTTGTCACTACCACTATTTTTCCCGCATACTATGTAGCCATTACGCAGCAGGGAAATGGACAGGGCGAGCACATGGTGTCTTTCTTCGGCAGGACCTATGTTAATACCAGTTTGCTGGATTATGTGCTGGCAGCCGTATTTCTCCTGGTAGCTGCTTTTTCCCCCATTCTCTCTTCCATTGCGGATTATAAAAGAAACAAAAAAGTATATTTAAGAACCTTCTGTATTATAGGCGCCGCCGCCTGCTGCGGACTCAGCCTCTTTACCATTGAGCGATTCGAATTGGGAGTCATCCTGTTTGCTTTGGCTGCAATTGGTTATTGGGGCAGTATGGTGTTTTACAATTCTTATCTGCCGGATATAGCCGCCCCGGAAGACCAGGACCGCGTAAGCGCGAAAGGCTTTGCCCTGGGGTATGCCGGAAGCATCCTTCTGCAGATCCTCTGTTTTGTGATCATACTGAAGCCGGAATGGTTTGCATTGCCAACAGAAGATGCGTTGCCGGTGCGGTTGTGTTTCCTGCTGGTTGGTTTATGGTGGTTCGGGTTTGCCCAGATCGCCCTGCGGGTATTGCCCAAACCGCCCGGTCAGAGAGGTGCGGAAAAGAAAAATGTGCTTACGAGTGGTTTCAGGGAGCTGAACCTCGTGTGGAAGCAGGTGGTGCAAATGCGGATACTCAAACGTTTCCTGCTTTCTTTTTTTCTCTATAGTATGGGGGTGCAAACGGTATTGCTGGTGGCGGCAGGGTTCAGTAAAAAAGAGATATTTCCTGATGCTGAGGATGAGCCCAAGCTGTTGTTTACACTTATTCTGATACAGGCAGTGGCGATTGCGGGGGCAGTAGTGATGAGCCGGTTATCCAGGCGCTGGGGCAATATCAACGTATTAATGCTCAGTGTATGCATCTGGATCATCGTTTGCCTTTGCGCCTACGTGGTAGAAACACAAACCCAGTTTTACCTGTTGGCCGCTACCGTGGGACTGGTAATGGGCGGAATACAATCCATGAGCCGGAGTACCTATTCCAAGCTGCTGCCGGAAACAAAAGACAGCACTTCCTTTTTCAGCTTCTATGATGTTACGGAAAAAATAGCGCTGGTGATAGGGCTTTTTTCCTTCGGCTTCCTGGAGGATATCACCAACAATATCAGGAACTCTATCCTGGCACTGATCATCTTCTTTGCACTCAGCCTCCTGGCTTTGTTCTACACTAAAAGAGCAGAAACAAAAAAAACATAATATTGGTAACAATATTAAACCTGCGGTTATGAAAATTCCCGTGCTTCGCGGTATCATAGAGAGGAGAATGCTCATAAATTATACAGCAGAGCCTGAGGTGATCAGCAGAATGCTGCCCCGGCCTTTTCGTCCGGCTTTCCGATGAGTTGAATAACAATTCTGTTTTTGGTTCGCTTCGCGAGGGTTCCTCATTTTTTGAAAGAGGGTCCGTCGGATACTCCCTCGATACAAATGGTTTCGACGGGCTAAAACTGGATATCTATAAATGGGAGGTAAAGCCTCTTGAGGTTGTACGCATAAGATCAGGGTTTTTTGAGAACAACGAAATATTTCCTGAAGGTTCTGTCCGGTTCGACAACGCCCTCCTGATGGAACAGGTGGGGCATGACTGGAGGTCTGTACCATCAGTTTCCTGCTAAGCAAAATATAAAAAGAGGTGCAGAACACCTCCTTTTTATCAGTAAGTCATCTTAAAAATCCATAAAGTTCCAGGGTGCCCTGTAAGGGCGGGAAAGCATCATATTAGCGAATGCGTTGTCAAATATTTCTTTTGCCGGGTTCCACTTCAATGGTCTCCTCAGTTCGTAGGCAATATTGATGGCATTACATATGGTAGCGGTACGATGACCTGTTTCAACATCGCAGATCGGGAGGGTTCTTTTTTTAATTGAACTGATCCAGTCCTGCTGATGATTGTCGCTGAAGTACACCCGTCTGTCGCTGTCTTTGATCTTCATTTCCGCGATAGGAGCCGGGTTAGACCGGATGAAGGATCGGGCAACTTCTATGGTACCTTCGGTGCCGATGAATTGAATGGCGTTGCCATCCTTTTCGCCACCCCATTTTCTGTGATGTACTTTGATACCGTTTTTATAGGTATAATAGAGCCCGCTTTGGGCGCCACCTTCCTCCGGGGGCGTGAAACTTACCGGACCAGACTTATCCATCTCCAATGCCCATTGTACAACATCAAACATATGCGCCCCCCAGTCTGTGATCAATCCGCCGCCAAAGCCTTTATAGCCCCGCCACCAGGCCCAGGAATCATCCTCAATGGGTGGAGAAAGAACAGGGTTATACCCCCTGTAAGCAGAGGGCCCGATCCATCTGTCCCAATCCAGGTAATCGGGGGTAGGTAATACAGCCAGGTCGCATTCTCTCACCGGTTCTCCCACCGACACATTAATTTCTTTTATATCGCCTATATAACCGTTTAAAACCAGTTCGGCAGCATGACGAAAATTGTGAGAGGAGCGCTGCATACTACCGGTTTGCAATATCCGCTTATACTTTCTTACGGCTTTTACCATTGCCCTGCCTTCCGCAATGGTAAGGGAAAGCGGCTTTTCGCAGTAAATATCTTTCCCCGCCTTTGCGGCATCAACCACCATCTGGGCATGCCAGTGATCAGGGGTAGCTATTACCACGGCATCAATATCCTTCCTGCCCAGTAATTCACGATAGTCATTATACCCGTCTACTTTCGCACTCACCTTTTTACTATTGGCTTCGGTGGCCCGTTCCACGAACCTTGCCAGCTTTTTCTTATCAACGTCGGAAGTAGCCAATACAATTGTTTCGTTGATTTTTGAGAGGGAGTTGAGAAGACCCAGCCCCATTTTACCATTCCCAATAAAACCCAGGCCGATACGGTCGCTGGGCGCCAGGTAGTTTTTACCGCCCAATACATGTCTCGGCACGATGGTGAACGCCGCCGCTCCCATTACCGCTGACCTGATGAAATCCTTTCTGTGCATAGCAATCTTTTATTTAAATGTAAACCTTTTTATAAAAATCGTTCAACCTGAAATACCCTGCGCCACCGGCAAACATGGTATCGTAATAAAGGCTAGTTTTGTTCTATGAACTGGCAGCATCTTACATCCGACGGCGACTGGGAAGCCATACTAAAAGCTTCCGAAACCCATCCACAGGTTGTTTATAAACATTCCACCCGGTGCTCCATCAGCACGGTTGCGAAAACCCGGCTGGAAAGAGCCACCCAACCTGAAAATGTCAGCTTTCATTACCTGGACCTCATTCGTTACCGTACGGTTTCCAACAGGATAGCGGAGGATACGGGCGTGCGGCACGAATCTCCGCAGGTATTGCTGATCGTTGATGGCAAAGCTGTTTACAATGAAAGCCATATGGCGATCAATATGCGGGATATTGCTGCCGCGATATAGCCTTATTTATGTTCTATCATTTTATTGTTTTTGCCCTTTACCTTCTGCAGGTCAAAGGAGTCAAAAACATCTCCGGTGGCCGTATAACACCTGTACTGGATCTTGTCGCCATCCACGGTGATCACCTGGTACAACTGCACATTGGTGCCGACTTTATCCATCCATTTGTGGGTCTCATTATTATACATTTTGGAGCCGCACATAGAAACCACATAAGCGCTGGCAGTGGTACCCTTAAAACCTTCCGGCATAGGCACATTTTTCATCCCCCTTGCATAAGCATGGTCGTGCCCCTGCAATACCATATCCACCTTGTATTGTTCAAATATGGGCTGAAATTTTTCTCTCAGGTTTTTATTGTCTCTCCGTGCACTTACGGAATGAACCGGGTGGTGAAAAGTAACAATGGTCCATTTATTGGGATTGTTCGATAATATTTTGTGTAACCAGTCGATCTGCTGCTGCATTTTCTCATTGCCAAACCATATTTCCTGGGAATTCAGCGAAATGAACCTTACTCCCTGGATATCCGTATAATAAACGGTTTCCTCCAGTCCTTTCGGGCCGTTTTCCGGTAAATTATATTGCGCTCTCCACAGCGGGGTTATTACATTTACTCCCTGTTCGTTGTCGGCATGTTCATGATTGCCGGGTGAAGGCATGCCGGGTATTGTGGCATGTATAAAACCACCGCCGTAAAACAATTCGCCCCATTCGTGATCATTCAGCCCGCGGTTCACAATATCGCCGGCATACATGATCAGCCGGGCATTGGGGGCTTTCAGCCAGGCTTCCCGGGCCATTCTTGGCCAAAAGGTACGCATGCCCTGCTGTACATCACCCATATATATAAACGAAAACTTTTCTCCGGGCTTGCCGGCTGTGCGGATATGAAACCATTCACTCCAGTGTTCTCCGTTCCCCACGCGATACATATACAGCGTATTCGGCGTCAGCGATTTTACCACGGCGGAATGAAAACTGGATCTTATTCCCCTCAATTCAAATTGCGCTGTATTCGCTTTGGTTCGCGGCGCGTCCTTGGTTAAAGCAGGGTTGGAAACAGCCGGCAGTATCTCGATATAACCTTCCGGCACCTCGGTGCTGGTACGCCAGTTCACGGCTATCGACGTAGAAGGGTCCTCGGTTACATTCATCACTACCCTGTCCGGGTATAGTGCCGGAGGATAAGGATTTTCGGTTTGGGCATTTAATCCGGGCGCAGCCACCAAAAGAATGAACACCGCATAGTACCTTACATGTCTCATCATCATATTTTTATTGTTTTATTATTTTCAGGGTTCTGTAATTGCTTTAACCGCTTCGGCTATGGGGTGATCAGCCGTGTAGGTCAGCCCCAGCAGCGATGCAATTGTTTGTGCCGCCTGTTTCTGGTATAATTGCGAATCCTCTTTTATTTCTCCTTTGGGCGTAATACCCGGTCCCATGGCAGCCATCCATATTTCATAGGAATCTTCCACGCTCCTGCTTCCATGTCCTGTCCATTTGTTTTTATCAATATCGCCCCGCCCGTGATCTGTTGTAATGAATAATGCTGTTTTGTCTTTGTATTGGGGCGTGGACTGAATGTATTCCCATATATCTCCCACCCATTTATCCCATTGACGTGCTGCATCCAGGTAGTCTTTGTATTGTCCGTGATGCGCCCATTCATCTGTTTCCCCATAGGCGATGTATAATACCCGAGGTTGTTTTTCCTTCAGGTGTTCCAATGCCATATAATGCGTAAATACATCCAGGCATTCTCCCATACCAAAGGGTTTATAGGAGTCCATCAGCATACTGTTCAGCAGTTTTTCCTTTTCCGTAGGGTTATCACCGCCGGTTGTTCCAAAGGCGGATGCTACAGGAAAACCACAACGTTCCTTGTTCAGTATCCTGTCAAAAGCGCCCCAGGCGCCAAAGCCGGCCACCCTGCCTTCAAACCCCGGTTGTTTGTTGATGAACTCCAGCACCGTTATGTGCGGATTGGGAGGATATTCATTGGAGTTAACGGCCGTATCCGGGAACCCAGTCAGTATTTCATGATATCCCGGATAAGAAAACCAGTAAGGATTGGCACAATCCACTTTGCTGCCGAGCGTGCGGTTACCGTATATCTGCCCTTCAGCCACGATGGTGTTCCAGAAAAAAGGCAATAGTTTTTTTCTTCGCTCTCCGGCATCGGCGGCCCAATAGGTGTTGAAGATATGGGTGCTGTCTGACCGCCCGTGTACAAATGCTTTTTTTAATGCAATGGCGGAATCCATGCCGCCGAATAATTCCTGCCATCTCAGCCCATCGGTGGTGATGACAATAATATTCTCAATCTTTTTGTCTCCGGCGCCTGTTTTATCAGCCGCTTCACCGCATGAAAGGGCTAAAAAAGCAAGAACGACAAAATAATAAGCGCGAGATTTCATGTTGTTGTTTTAATTATTAGGATTGTATTTCTCTATCCATTCGATGGCTTTTTTGAATACGTCCACGGCCGAAGCGGGACCTACTCCGTGTTTTTCTTCCGGATATATTTCCAGGTGAGCCGGTATGCCCAGCTCCTGCAGTTTTTTGTATAGCTTTTCCGCCTGGCTTACATGCACCAAAGGATCTTTTCCCCCGTGGAATAATACCGTGGGGGCGCCTGTTTCTTTTGTCAGGAAATATATGGGACTGGCCTGTTTCGTTATGTCGGCATTGGGGTCCTTTTCTCCCAGGAAGTTAATCACTGTATTGTCGGCGTCCGTGCCATCCTCGCGTACAGCCTTGTCCGTAAGGTCCGTGGGCCCCCAAAGGTTCACCACAGCTTTTACCTGCTTGGCAGCATCGTGCCCGTAAGCATAAAGCATTGACAGGTGTCCGCCTGCACTACCGCCCATCAGCACAATATCATCCGCGTTGTAACGGTATCTTTTGGCGTTTTTTGTGATGAATTCAATTACTTTTTTTATATCTTCTATTTGTGCCGGGAAACGGTTTTCCCCGTTCTTCACAAGGCGGTAATTGACGGATGCCACCACGTATCCCCGCTTTCCTGCCAGTTCTTCAATCAATTGTTTGGGAAACTCCGATTTATCCCCCTTGGTCCAGCCGCCGCCATGTATATACACAATTACTTTGGCGCCCTCCTTCAGGTTCTGTGGTATATAGGCGTCAAACACATTTTGCCCGTCAGGAGCGCTGCCATACTTAATATTTTTCAGCTCCCGGTACGTTTGTTTTTTATATTTCGCATAGGGGTCGGCAGCCTGCAGGGTTATACCATCCCTTAGATTGTTCTTTTTGAGATAGGTTACCAGCGCTTTGGGGTTGTCTGTTTGTAATCCCTGTACACCCAGCTCTATCGCCTTTTTCCAGTCATCGGCATTTTCTCCCTTGTGCTGCACATCCAGCCACACGGACACGCCATATTCATTGGCAGTAGCAACCATTTCCTTATCATAGATGTTGTCCAGCACTTCTATGGTTCCCTGATTCAGGAAAAAAGCGAGCTGATCCTTATTCTTTACTTCCTCTATCGCGCTGATGATAAGAGGTATGGCAGGCGCCTGTCTGCGCCACTCCCGGTACTGCGGTATGGAATTTATATATACCGCCACCTGTTGCTCCATACCGGCATCCTTTATTTCCCGCACCGCTTTTGCGGCATCCGCATCCTTAAAATCGAGGTAGATGTTTATTTTATCTTTACATAAAGCCAGCACCTCACTGAATAAAGGAATGCTGTAGGCTTTTTTACTCCCTTTAGCCTTATCCGTTACTTTCAGGTTCTTCAGTTCCTGCCAGGTGAGTTCACTTACCTTTCCCGTGCCATTGGTCATGCGATTGACGGTAGCATCATGATGAACTACCAGGTAGCCGTCTTTTGAGGCCCGTACATCTACTTCCACATAATCCGCTCCGCTTTTGATGGCGTTCTTAAATGCGGCCAGCGTGTTTTCGGGAACCTTGGTATGATCACCCCGGTGCGCTATTACCACCAGCTTGTTTTTGGAAGCAGGTAAAGGAACTTGTTTGTCCTGCACAAACCCGGACAGGGTGTAGGTTAATAAAAATAAACCAAATAAAAATTTCTGTATCATGTGGGTATTCTTTAGGGTTCTGTTATCTGGCTGATCGCATCCGCCACAGGGTGCGTCGCAGTGTATTTCCTGTTAAGCAACAGGGCGATCGTTTGAGCGATTTGCTTTTGGTACAATTGCATACCGGTTTTTACTTCGCCCCGGGCGGGTATTCCCGGTCCCATCACTCCTATCCATACCTGGTCGGCGCCTTCCACTCCGCCATGGCTTGTCCATTTCTCCTTTACTTTATCGCCCCTGCCATGATCGGTGGTGATCAGCAAAGCGGTTTTGTCTTTATAGAAAGGGTCAGACTGTATATAGTTCCAGATGTCCTTCAGCCATGCATCCACCTTTGCTGCCGATTGCAGGTAGTATTTGTAATTTCCGGCATGTGCCCATTCATCCGTTTCAAGATAAGCAATATACAGCACTTTAGGCTTCCGGATTTTCATATATTCCATTGCCTGAAAATGGGTGAACACATCCATGCACCCCTCATTTTCCTGCGCCCTGAACGATTCCTGTTTAAGCGCATTGATCAGTTGTTCTTTTTCAGTAGCGCCCTCCCAACTGATGCTGTCGAAGGACGCCATAACGGGAAAACCTGCACGCTTTTTATTCAGGATCCTGGTATAGGCTTCCCAGGAGCCAAAAGCCGCTATCCTGCCTTTAAATTCGGGCAGTTGGTGTAAGTACTCCAGTACGGTCACATGCGGATTATCCCTGTATGCATTGGTATTGATAGCGGTATCGGGGAAGCCGGTAAAGATCTCGTTGTAGCCGGGATAGGAAAACCAATACGGGTTAGCCGTATTGACCCTGTTACCGTATGCCCGGTTCCCGTATAACTGCCCCTGCGAGGCGAAGGCTTGCCAGATAAAGGGGAACAGCTTTTTTCTTCTCTCCATTGCCGTAGCTGCTCCATACTTTTTGTATAGCAGGTCCCTTTCACCCTGGTTGAACCGGGGGTTATCTGCCAGAGAGGAATCCATCCCCCCGAATACTTCCTGCCATCTTAATCCATCTGTTGTTACTATGATTATATTCTCTGCTTTCTGTTGTGCCGGCGCAGGAAGCTGCAATAGCAATATGATGAATGTCAATATGTTTTTATAACAATACACGCTATATAAAAGAGCTTTAAATTACCCTGTAATACTCATAACAAACGGGAGAGAAACATAAAGCCGCATTAATAAATGATTAATTATATTTAACGGATATTCTATTGTTTCAGACATTCGTAATCTATTCTTATGCGTTATACATTGATTTTCTTTTTGCTCTCCTGCCTGGTTCTCGCGTGCGACGGGCAAAAGCAGGCTGGCAATGAGTTGGAAGCGGATATTATCATTTATGGAGGTACATCCGCCGCCATAACGGCGGCAGTGCAGGCTGTTAAAATGGGAAAATCAGTGATTGTAGTATCTCCCGATAACCATTTAGGCGGATTGTCTTCGGGGGGACTGGGTTTTACCGATACCGGCAATAAACTGGTGATTGGAGGACTGGCAAGAGAGTTCTATCACAGGATCTATAAATACTACGAGAAGGAGGAGGCCTGGCGGTGGCAGAAAAGAGAGGAATATGGCAATAAAGGCCAGGGAACACCTGCTATAGACGGGGCGGAGCGAACGATGTGGATTTTTGAACCACATATTGCCGAACAGGTTTTTGAGGATTTTGTAAAAGAATATAATATAAAGGTATTACGGAATGAATGGTTGAACCGGGAAAACGGCGTGACAACAAAAGATGGGAAGATTGTTTCGTTTGTCACCCTGAGCGGAAAGCTGTTCAAAGGCAAAATGTTCATAGACGCTACTTACGAAGGCGACCTGATGGCTGCTGCGGGGGTGAGCTACCATGTGGGGCGGGAAGCAAACAGTGTGTATGGAGAAGAGTGGAACGGCGTTCAGACAGGGGTATTACATCACAAACACTGGTTTGCCGCTGACATCAGTCCCTATAAGGTTCCGGGAGACAGCAGCAGTGGTTTGCTGCCCCGTATTTCCGCGGAACATCCGGGTATCAAAAATGAAGGAGACAACAAGATACAGGCTTATTGTTTCAGGATGTGCCTGAGCAACCACCCGGAAAACCGCGTGCCTTTTACCCGGCCGCAGGGATATGATTCCACACAATATGAACTGCTGGTACGCGTGTATGATAGCGGCTGGCGGGAAACATTTGAAAAATATGACCCGGTGCCGAACCGGAAGACAGATACCAACAACCATGGACCCTTCAGCACGGATAATATTGGAATGAATTATGATTATCCGGAAGCCTCTTATGAAAGAAGAAAAGAGATCATTAAAGAGCACGAACTATATCAAAGAGGGCTACTGTATTTTACCGCTACCGACCCTCGCATTCCGAAGGAGATCCAGGATGAGTTCAATACCTGGGGGTTGGCAAAAGATGAGTTTACCGACAATAATAACTGGCCGCACCAGATATATGTTCGCGAAGCCAGGCGGATGATCGGGCATGAAGTGATGACAGAACATGAGGTACTGGGGAAACGCCCGGTAAATAATTCTATCGGCATGGGATCGTACACCCTGGATTCGCATAATACACAGCGTTATGTGAAAGAAGACGGCTATGTACAAAACGAAGGAGATATAGGCACGAGGGTGCCGGAGCCTTACAGGATATCGTATGGGGCGCTGGTGCCTAAAAAAGAGGAGATCACCAATTTGCTGGTCGCTATATGTGTTTCCAGTTCCCATATAGCTTTTGGGTCTATCCGTATGGAGCCCGTATTTATGATCCTTGGGCAAAGCGCGGCAACGGCTGCGGCACTGTCTATTGACAAAAATATAGCGGTGCAGGATCTGGAGTATGCCGGGTTGAGAGAACAGCTTTTAAAGGATAAGCAGAAGCTGGAGAACTGATGTGATTGCTCGCATGGAAAGGGGTTCGGAATTTTAATTACCTGTTTACAATATCTCAACAGGTTGACCAAAGTTCCGGACCCTCGCGGTTTGCTACAACTCCATCCGTATTGACAAAACCCTGTTCTGTCCAGCCTTTTGCCAAATATTTAATACTATTTTAAACATTTCCCCGTTTCATAGGTCTGTAATCAGGTTAATCTACACCAGCGTTATGAAACCGGGACACTTATTTTACTTTTTTGCTTTTGTCTTGTTGGGAACGGCATGCAGGAAAAACCGGGCATTGCGGGAAGACGGCGAATTTCGTTTTGCGGACAGCATACAGGTGGATGGACGATGGCGCAGCTTTGTTATTAATTTACCTCCGGATTACTATGAAGGCGGCAGTTTTCCCCTGATCATCGCCCTGCATGGCGGTGGCGGTCATGCCGAGCAGTTTGAAAGCTCAACCGGCCTTACGGAAAAGGCAAATGCTTCCGGGTTTGCGGTCGTATATCCCAACGGCGTGAAAAGTACGGGTTTCCTGAAAGTGCAAACATGGAATGCAGGAGGTTGCTGTGAGTATGCCATGGAACAAAATATTGATGATGTAAAATTCATCAGCAGCCTTATTGACCGGCTTACGGCAAAGTTTGCGATAAACAATAAAAGGGTATATGCCACAGGACACTCCAACGGCGGCATAATGGCTTACAGGCTTGCCTGTGAGCTTTCAGGTAAAATTGCAGCCATTGCTCCCAATGCCAGTACAATGATGCTGGAAAGCTGTAACCCTTCAAAGCCGGTTCCTGTGCTGCATATGCATTCTGAGCTGGATGAAAGGGTTCCTTACCTGGGCGGCCGGGGCACAGGGTTTACGGGTGCGGATTTCCCCGCCGTGGACGCGATACTGTCTGTATGGTCGGAGATCAATGGCTGCAGCGCATCTCCTGTTACTACGGGAAAGGAAAATTATACGGTAAAAGAATGGCAGGACTGTAATCATTCGTCCATACAATATTACCTTACCAAAGACGGGGGACATAGTTGGCCGGGTGGTAAACCCGGACGGTTAGGGGCAGATGAACCGTCTGCCGCCATTGATGCCAACGATCTCATGCTGGCATTTTTCAGCAAATATTGAATAGATGTTCGTCATCCACCTGCAGCACCTTACTAAAATTCAACAACTGATCGGCCAACCCTGCCTCATGGATTCCGGTACACTCAAACACGAGTTGCTCCCGGTAATAATTTCGCACAAGAAAAGTTTTTCCGACCCGGCGGCGACCAAAGAGGGCGATCAATTCAGCTTCCCCGGAGCTGAGCAGGTCTTTCAGGATCTTTTTCTCGGCATCCCGGCCAATGATCGTTTCCGGCATATACAGTTATGGACAGGTATAAGTTTTTATTTTCGTCCACAAATGCACTTTTTAATATACTTATGGACAAGTATAATTATTTATTTTTGTCCATAACTTATATCGGAGGGGGTGATGAATAAAGGGTTCCAACCTTCCGAAGGTTGGAACCCTTTATCTTTGCCCGGTGGCAAACCGGCAAACTACTTAAAGAAGGATATCAACTTCTTCCAGGGGATATCCATCATGCCGGGGGAAACCTCTTTCATGATCCGCTGTTCTATCGGCTCTACCTGCTGGCTCATTTTCAATCCTGCCCGTTCTTTTGCACGAACAGAAATACTCACATAGGCAACTGCCGTCAATATTAAGATTGCGGCTATCGTAGCAATGCCGGTACTCATTAAATATTTTCTGTTCCTGTTCATTTTATTATGTTTTTTGAATACAAAAATCAAACCAGAATATTCTCCGTAACGGTTTGCCCGTCGAGCATTCTTATTATCCGGTGACTATACCTTGAGTCATGCTCGGAGTGTGTAACCATGATAATAGTGGTGCCCTGTTCATTAAGGTCCGTCAGCATCTGCATCACTTCATTTCCGTTGGTGGAATCCAGGTTACCGGTAGGCTCATCCGCCAGTATCAGCTTAGGGTTGTTCACTACCGCCCGGGCCACCGCCACACGCTGTTGTTGTCCGCCGGACAACTGTTGCGGATAGTGGTTACGCCGGTGCATGATCTGCACCTTGTCCAGCACTTCTTCCACTCTTTTTTTCCTGTCGGCGGCTTTTACACCGGTATAGATCAGCGGCAACTCCACGTTTTCAAAAACCGTCAGCTCGTCTATCAGGTTAAAACTCTGGAACACGAAACCGATATTGTGTTTACGCAGGTCCGCTCTTTTCCTTTCGTTAAAATGCGCCACTTCAATCCCATTGAACAGAAAACTGCCGGCATCCGGGTCATCCAGTAATCCGAGTATATTAAGCAATGTTGATTTCCCACAACCTGACGGTCCCATTACCGATACAAACTCGCCCTCCTTTACTTCAAATGACAGCTTGTTTAAGGCAACCGTTTCAACCTCTTCCGTACGATAGATTTTTTCTAGATCCCTGATCTTTATCATAACTGCTTGTTTATACGTATCTGCTACGGAAAATGTTACTAACATAACAGACAACAATGAAAAAAAAATGTTGCTTTTGTCTAATTCTATTTAATAATAAGTTCTTCCATGGTGCCATAATTCTCATAACTGCTGGTTACCACCCTGTCGCCGGGCTGCAAACCTTCCACCACTTCGTAATAGTCCTGGTTTTGATTACCCAGTCTTATATCCACTTTAAAAGCTCTTGAACCATCTTCAGATACTTTAAATATCCAGTTGCCGCCTGTTTTCTGGTAGAATCCTCCCCTGCTCAGCAACAATGATTTGCGCTCTTCGCTCAGGGCCAGCAATGTCTGGAGTGTCTGCCCGCGGCGAATGCCTTTGGGCGCTTTTCCTACAAATTCCATGTCTACCTGGAAACGTCCCTGTGTTACCTGGGTATATACTTTTTTGATCTCCAGGTAATAGGTGCTGTCGGCAAACCTGAACCAGCCCCTTTGCCCCGGGTAAATTCTCGAAATATAGTGTTCATCCACGTCCACCCTCACCTTGAAGCCGCTCAGCACATCCAGTTGTCCCAGCCTTTCACCTTTGTTCTTGTTCTGCCCTATTTCTGCATCCAGGGAGGTCAACTGCCCGTCCACCGGGGCTCTTACGATCAGGTCGCCTACTTTTTTCTGCATGATGGTCAGCGCGTTTTGCGAACCCTCATAGGACTGTTTGTCCTGCCGGGCCTGCTGCAGCCTGGAAATAGAATCCTGCTCCAGTATCTGCTCGGTCAGCTTCTTCTTGTCGAGAAGGTACCTGTAGTTTATTTCAGACTGCTGAAACTCCTGAGAGCCGATCACTTTTTGTTCATACAATTCCTTATTCAACCTGTATAATCTTTCCGCTTCTTTTAGCTGGCTTTCCACGTCAGCCATCTGGTTGAGCTTCATTACGGTGTTTTGCTGGGCATTGTTGCTATTGATCTGCATCTGCGTCAGGGTATTATATACCGTGTTTTGCTGGCTCATCAGCGTCATCAGCAGGTCGGTATTGGAGAGCCGCAGGATGGGCTCGCCTTTTTTCATGATCGCGCCATCTTCTACATATTTTTCTTCCACCCTGCCACCTTCCTGTGCGTCCAGGTAAATGCTGGTGATGGGCAACACCACCCCGTTTACCGGGATCGTTTCCTGGAAAACGCCTTCTTTAATTTCGCTTATAGTGATCCGTTCCCTGTCTACATTCAGTTTCGATTTGCCGGAGGTTGCATAGTAGCTGAATATGATCAGCGCAATGATTGCCGCTATTCCCAAGATCGTCAGGATCCTTTTGGTCGTCCATTTCTTTTTTACAATTACTCTATCCATTTTCTTTCCTTTTTCCGGCTGGTTCTTAACGGGATCTTAACAGATGAACCCGCCGGCAGTATACACAAATAGTGAAACCTGTGCCAGAATATAAATTAATTGATTTTCAGGTACTTGCCAAGCTTTTTCTATAAATTCCGTACGCTGGTGATACACCATGTGTACGGTTTTGATACAGTTGGGCCGGATGTAAAAAGACAACGCGCCGAAAAGAGCCCTGTTATGTCGTTTCCAGGCGGTTGGTTTTAACAATAATTAACCTGACAATAAAGACAAAGGAGGATGACTTTGCAATCAAATTATACTAGTTTCGCCATAATGAGAAAGTCAGTTTTTGCACCATTACTGTTTGTTATTTTGATTGGTTGTACTGAAAAAAAAGAGGAGAAGCCTGTGGCTGTCAGCAATATTCGCAACCGCCCGGTCACGGCAGATGCGTTTATAGTTAAAAGGCAGGCTGTCAGCGAAAATATAGAAGTGCCGGGGTCGTTAATGCCGGCTGAAGGCACCGATATCCGTCCGGAAATATCCGGCAGGCTGGTTAGCATCAATTTTACGGAAGGAAGCACCGTGAAAAAAGGGGCGCTTCTGGCAAAAATTTTTGATGAGGACCTGAGGGCGCAATTGAGAAAGTTGGAAGTTCAACTGGAGATCAACGAAAAAACGGTAGAACGGTACAGGGAGTTATTGAAAATACAGGGAATAAGCCAGCAGGAGGTTGACCTGAGTGAACTGCAGGTAAACAACAATAAGGCAGATATAGAACTGATAAAGGTCAGCATTGCAAAAACGGAGATCAGGGCTCCCTATGATGGCCGTATCGGATTGAGAAATATCAGTCCGGGGGCTTATGTATCACCGGCGGATATTATAGCCACTATAAGGCAGGTAGACCAGTTGAAGCTGGAATTCACTGTTCCTGAAAAATACAGTACCCGCTTTACGCCCGGGAAAGGAATCAGCTTCACGATCGACGGGTCGGGTGATAGGTTTTCAGCAACTGTATTGGCTTCCGAGTATTTCATCGACGCCAATACCCGGAGCCTTACTGTGAAAGGCATCATAAAAAGCAACAACCCCGCACTGGTGCCGGGGGCTTTTGCCAGGGTGAACCTGGATATGGAGCAGGACAACAATGCTTTAATTTTGCCAACACAGGCCGTTATCCCGCTATCCCGCGGAAAACAGGTAATTATTTTCAGAGATGGCAAACCGGAGTTTCAGGAAATCACTACCGGGATAAGAGACTCCAGTTTTGTGCAGGTGATCAGTGGCGTGAAAGCCGGCGATACGGTACTGATATCCGGACTCATGGCAATTAAGCCCAACTCCCAGGTGCAATTGAGTAAAATACAATAGTGAACCAGCGCCATACCATGTGGCGACCAAAAGTTAAGAAATGAATATTTCGGAACTCAGCTTACGACGGCCGGTACTGGCAACAGTAGGCAGCATATTAATTGTCATCTTCGGAATAATCGGTTTCACTTTCCTGGGGGTGCGCGACTACCCGGCTATTGATCCGCCGGTGATAAATGTAAGGACCAATTATGCGGGCGCGAATGCAGACATCATAGAATCGCAGATAACCGAGCCAATTGAAAAATCGATCAATGGTATTGCGGGGATTAAAAATATTACGTCGGGCAGCAGCCAGGGTACCAGCAATATTACGGTGGAATTTGACCTGGGTATAGACCTGGAAGCGGCGGCTAATGATGTCCGGGATAAGGTATCACAGTCGCTACGCAGCCTGCCCCAGGACCTGGACGCTCCCCCGGTAGTGACCAAAGCGGATGCCAGTTCAGATGCCATTATTTCCATGACTGTTCAAAGCAGCAGCCGCAACCAGTTGCAGGTAACGGAATACGCCACCAACGTTTTACAGGAAAGATTGCAGACCATACCGGGTGTAAGCGGATTACAGATATGGGGAGAGAAAAAATATGCCATGCGTATCTGGTTTGAGCCTGCCAAACTTAATTCTTACGGGCTCACTTTCCAGGATGTGCAGGCGGCCCTGCAGCGTGAAAATGTGGAACTGCCTTCCGGTAAAATAGCGGGGTCCAATACAGAGTTGACCGTCAGAACATTTGGCCGGTTGAGTACGGAAGAAGAGTTCAGCAATATTATTATCAGGAATACCGGCACCAGCACCATCCGTATAAAAGACATCGGAGAAGTAATACTGGGACCGGAAAATGAAGAAACCGTTTTAAAATTTAACGGGATACCTATGATAGCGCTGGCAATAATACCTATGCCAGGCTCCAACTATGTAGCTATCGCAGACGAGTTTTACAGGAGATATGAGCACCTGAAAAAGGAAATACCGGATGATATCATATTGGGTATTGCCAGGGATAATACCGTATTTATCAAACGGTCTATAATGGAGGTGGAAGAAACGTTGATAATCGCCATAGTACTGGTTATATTGATCGTATACCTGTTTTTCCGTTCCTGGCTGATTGCCATCCGTCCCCTGATAGACATACCGGTATCACTGATCGCGGCTTTCTTTATCATGTATCTGTCCGGGTTCACTATTAATGTTTTGAGCCTGCTGGGTATTGTGCTCGCCACGGGGCTGGTGGTGGACGATGGTATCGTGGTAACGGAAAATATCTATAAAAAAATGGAACAGGGGATGAACAAGTGGCAGGCGGCGCTGGAAGGTTCCAAAGAAATTTATTTTGCCGTAATTGCCACTTCGCTCACCATCGCCGTGATATTTATTCCGATCATTTTTCTGCAGGGATTTGTGGGCAGCCTTTTCCGTGAGTTTGGTATTGTGGTTGCCGGCGCGGTACTGGTTTCCGCGTTTGTATCGCTTACGCTGACCCCGGTATTAAATATCAAGCTTACCAAATCGGTTCATAAGCATGGCTGGTTCTACAGGGTTACGGAGCCTTTTTTCAGGGGGATGGAAAACGGGTACCACAAACTTCTCGGTAGTTTCATGAAGATCCGTTGGCTGGCGGTTGTGATCATTCTTGCCTGCGTGATAATGACCTGGTTTATCGGCGTCAACCTGAAGTCGGAGCTGGCGCCAATGGAAGACCGTAGTCAGTTCAGGCTGCAGGTAACGATGCCTGAAGGGTCTTCCTTCGACTATACCGACAGGTATATAGACAAGCTTTCCAATTTTGTAATGGACTCCATACCGGGGGTGGAATCGGTGCTTACCGTAACGGCGCCCGGGTTCAGTGGGTCTGGTTCGGTGAATACCGGTTTTTTGAGGGCTACCCTCATGGACCCCCAATACCGGGAGTATTCGCAGCAGGAACTGGTAGATATGATAAACAGCAAATTATACCGGTTTCCGGAAGGAAGGGCTTTTGCCAGCCAGGAGCAAACCATTTCTGTAGGCAGAAGGGGAGGCGGGCAGCCGGTACAGTTTGTGGTACAAAATAATAATTTTGACAAGCTTACTTCGGTGCTGCCGGAATTCCTGGAAGAGGCTCAGAAAGATCCTGCTTTGCAGGGCGTGGACATTGACCTGAAGTTTAATAAGCCGGAACTTTCCGTTACCGTAGACCGCCTGAAGGCCAGCTCGCTGGGGGTAAGCATAGATGTAGTATCGGAAGTATTACAATTGGCATATAGTAACCGCCGCCTGGGTTATTTTACCAAAGACGGAAAACAATACCAGGTAATCGGGCAGGTGCCGCGTGACAGCAGGAACAATCCCACCGACCTGAAAAATATTCATGTCCGTAACCAGCGCAATGAAAGTATCTCGCTGGATAACCTGGTCACCGTAGAAGAAAGTACCACTCCCCCAACGATTTATCATTTCAACCGGTATAAGTCGGCAACCATCTCAGCCGGGCTGGCGCCGGGGTATGCATTGGGCGATGGCATCAAAGCCATGCAGGGAGTAGCCGACAGGCTCCTGGACGATACTTTCGCCACCTCCCTTGCCGGCACTTCCCGCGATTTTGCGGAGAGTTCCGGGAACACGATGTTCGCTTTTGTGATGGCGCTGGTGCTGATATTCCTGCTGCTGGCGGCGCAGTTCGAGAGTTTTATCGATCCTTTGATCATTATCCTTACCGTACCGCTTGCCATAGCGGGCGCGTTTTTGTGTTTATGGATGTTCAACCAGACCCTGAATATCTTCTCGCAGATCGGTATGATCATGCTGATCGGACTGGTTACCAAAAACGGGATACTGATCGTAGAGTTTGCCAACCAGAAACAGTTGGCGGGGCTGAACAAGTCAACTGCAGTGGTAGAAGCGGCGGTGGCCCGTTTGCGGCCGATTTTGATGACCAGCCTGGCGATGGCGCTTGGCGCGTTACCCATCGCCCTGTCGCTGGGAGCGGCCGCTACCAGCCGTATTCCCCTGGGGATCGTGATCGTAGGCGGTATCATATTTTCACTGATACTGACCCTGTTCGTTATACCGGCTATGTACAGCTTTCTGGCTGCCCGGAAGAAAAAAAGTAATATTGATCAATATTTCGCGGAAGAAAAAAGAGCATAAGTTTCATGAAAGGGAAAAGGGTTTTCAGTCTTTTTATCATTTTCAGCTTGCTGGGGCACCAAAGCCGGTCACAACAAATGATTACGTTACAGGATGCCATAGCGGCGTCTTTGAACTATAACTATGACATTGTGCTCCTGAAAAATGATATGGCAATTGCAGGAGTTGATAAACAATTCATCTTTGGAGGATTCCTGCCCAGGATAAACGGGGTAGTAGGAGTTTCACAAACAATTTCCGCGCAGGAACAGGAGTTTGACAGTCGTCCCAAAACGGAAGGTTCGGGTATCCGGAACCGTAATATAAATGCTGCCGTAAACCTGAACTGGGTATTGTTCGACGGGCTCAGGATGTTTGTAGAACGAAAACGCATACTGGAGGAATACGACCTGAGTAGCGTGAACCTCAAAAACCAGGTTGTCAATACTACCGCGGAAGTGATCAGCAGCTACTACACCATTGTCCGGCAGAAGCAGCAATTAAAAGCCATTGAAGAGCAGATGTCCATTAATGAAGAGCGGGTGAAGCTGGCAGACAGGAAGCTTTCTGTGGGACTGGGTACCAAGCCGGAGCTGTTGCAGGCAAAAGTGGACCTGAACGCGCAAAAAGCGATGCACCTGCAGCAGCGTACCATCATGTCGCAAACAAAGGAGCAACTGAACCAGTTGACCGGTATGCGGTTACCCTCCACATTTGAAGTAGCAGACAGTATTCCGATCAATAACGCGCTGACCATCGAAGAAATCATGAACGGGATAGAAGATACCAACCCCACCATATTGCAGGCAAAAAAGGCGCTGGACATTTCCACCCTTTCGTTAAAAGAGTCAATAGGAGCCGCTTTTCCGACTATTTCATTTGTATCGGGTTACAATTTTACCCGGAACAACAACCACAATAATATCAACCCTTTTGCTCCCATTAATAATATGAACAAGGGTTGGAATATTGGACTGACAGCCAATATTCCCATTTTCGATGTCCTGACCGTGAATCGCCCGATCGTAAGGTCTTCACTAAATATCAAATACAATTCAATCAACCTCGATCGCCAGAAAAACCTGGTAGACATCTGGGTGAAAGTAGGATATTACAACTATCAATACCAGCTCAGCGCCCTGCAACTGGAAGAGGAAAATATTGACCTGGCAAAGGAAAATGTATTGATTGCGATGGAACGGTTTAAACTGGGAGTATCCACTTTCCTGGAACTCAGGGAAGCGCAGAAAAGCCTGGAAGATGCTTACGATCGCCTGATTGCGGCGCGGTACAATACAAAAGTGGCGGAAACGGAGTTGCTGCGGCTGAAAGGAGACCTGGTGAGATAGGGGGGCGGAGAGTGATAAGTAGTAAGTGGTTAGTTGTAAGACGTAAGTTGCAGGATGTCTGTGCTCTGGATCCTGCAACTGATCACTACCTACTAACCACTGTCCACTTGTTTCACCTGCCACTAATCACTTACGACTCATACCATGGCTAACCACAATAAAACCGGGAAACAAGGCGAACTGCTTGCGGTAAATTATCTCACCGATCAGGGGTTTAGTATCCTGCATACCAACTGGCGGTATTCCCGTTACGAAATTGACATCATCGCGGAAAGAAACAAGATCCTGCATTTTATAGAAGTAAAAACCCGGCGTTCCGACAGGTATGGGCTACCAGAGGAGAGCGTGACCGCTAAAAAATTTGAGAACCTCTCTAAAGCCGCGGAAGCCTTCCTGGAAGAAAACCCCGGCTGGAACCGTATCCAGTATGATACCCTGGCGATCATGCTGAAGCCTGGCGGAGCTGAATACTTCCTGATCGAGGATGTGGCGCTTTGACGGGACATATTTTGAGATGAGGTATAACTTACGAAGACTCCCTATTAAGGGGTAGTGCCGGTGGCGGTGCTGTTGACAGCATAGCTGTTATTGATATTGTAATAATTTTGAAGCCCCGGTCCGCCAGTTCTGTTCCGGATAAGACTTTGCGCGGTTCGGTGACAACACCGATCGTAGGCACAAATGTGTACTGCCAGGGATTTAACGCTGGAAGAGTTTTTTAGGTTGATTAAGAGGTAGTATTAGGGGGTATATGGTTTAAACGGTTCCGGATTTTATTCATTTGTAATTACAGATTATCTCGGCCCCATGAACCTATCGCCATTAAAATGTATCATGTGTTCAGGGAAGTCAACAACCCAAACTTCAGTTTCCCATGCAATGTTTGTTGAGTGTTTTTTAAACTCTGCAAAATCGGGAAATGCAGAAACATACACCTTGCCTGCTTTACAATCTTTAAGCATCTCTTCAAGCTCTACAACTCGTTTTGGCGAAACAGGGCCATGTGAAGTAACAGCTTCAATAAGATAAAGCCAATTCTTCTTTCTATCATACAAAACCACATCAGGTAATTTGCTGTGTTCTGTTATCGGTATGCCCAAATCTTTCAGTGTTGTTTTGTCAACATACAAATCTTTATTTGCAGTGTCGCCTAAATAAAGGACCTCACTTCCTTTTGCAAACCTTGCAGCAAAATCATGGACGATTGCGGCTTGAACTTCATTATGCTTGCCCGCAGAAAGGCTAAGTGTCTTGCCGTTACTTAGTTTCACAGGGATTAAAGTTTGCTTTCTTGCCTTCAAATATTTTTTTGAGAGCTCGCCAACTTCCGACTTAAATCTTTCGGTTTCCTCTTTCCATACTTTTGTTCCAAAAGTTTTGATAGCTTCTAAAGCTTCATTTGTCATAGCGTAATGAGCATTTGGGCTGTTCACCGGTAAACTCGGATTATCAGGATTGTAATCGGCAATTCTTGCCTGAACGAATTGGTGTAAAACTTGTCTGCGAAATGTTTCTCTTGTATTGGGAGCATATTCTTTTTTGTAAACCTCTTTACAAAAAGCCATTATACCCTTTGAGACTTTTTGGCTTGTTCTTGTCGCCTTACTCCATTTATCTCTCGGGTTTATCCCGCAAAGAGCTAATAACGTATATGCTGAAATTTCATTTTGTTGTGCGACAGGCAACCCTAATTCTTTCAAGATTTCTTTTGCGTCATCTATTTTGCTCATAAGCGAATATATGCTCTAAATCAAAGTAATTGTTTACAAGTTCATCAACCATTGATTGCGAAAAATCATTTTGTAGAATAATTTGATTGCCTATTTGCTTTATGTCTTCTAAAGGAGGCAGTGGCATTTCTCTAAGTTCAGTTGCACTAACGTTGATGTTGCCATTAAAAGTTCTGAAATATGTGTCAAACAGGTTGCTGTTTAACAATGCAGACAGCCCTAAGATTTCATTTCTATCAAGATGTCCTTTAGGCCTGTAGATATAGTTCAAATGATTTTCAACTCCTATAAATTCCGATTGCAAGATGTCAACGAAATATGGCGTTGCCACTAACCTGCTTTTATCATCCTTTGCACTGAAGCGGCGAAGAAATATATAATTCTTGTTTGGAAGAAGAAGTGACTTAGTTTCTTCACACAATTCAATATACTGGGGTTTGCTCTTTTTTGAAACAGGCCATTCAAACTGCATTTTAGCAGTGTTAATTAGTTGATATAATGGAACTAAAAAAATTGTTCCGTTGGAATATTGCTCATGTAAATATTGTGTTGCCCTGAAAGAAACTACCGGGCCTGTTGAAATTTGAATATCGTATTGATTTAAACTTCCTGTCCACGACTTAAACAACTTAACTACTTTGTCCTCAGTTTCATTTGTTGGAAGATGAATAATCTTTTCTTTAGAATTGAAGTCAATCAATTCAGAAGTCTTGTAAGTCTTCTCAGTATAATTTTCAATATCTCTTACCCCGTTAGAATGTGTTACGACAATAGAGGGGATATTTCCATTAAGCTTCTGTTTTTTTCCCTTGAGTATTAATGTTTCCTGTAAAACATCATCCCTGTCAAATGTATCAGTTCTGGAACCGAACAAGTGAATTTGTTTAATTTCTATTTCTTGAAAAAAGGCTTCCCTGAATGCTCTGAAGTAATTACCTGAAGCAAAACTTCTCGGTGTTATAAAGACCAATTCGCCACCATTGTTCAAAAGTTTTGCGGCAACCATCATAAAGATTGAATAAATATTCGGTTGCCCCCAAATAATAGATTTTGCAACAATTGCTCTTTTATCGTCTTTGGGAATTTTAAAGTACGGCGGATTGGAAATTACAATATCATAAATGGCATTTTTAGGCTCAAAAAAAAGTGTTGTCGATTGTTCAAAACACTCCTTGTTTTCAAGGACAAAATCGTTTGTGTCAAGAGTTGCTTTGAATTTAATTTTATTCTTTTTCAACCATTTGCCCAAATAGTCCAATGCCGCCTGTGTATAAGGCAGAATATCTTTGTCTGTCTCATAAACAACAAGCTCAATTTCTTTTAGGTTGTCATTTCGTTTTGCAAGCGTCTCAATGAGAGAACTTGAAAGAATAGCTGTTCCACAACCTGGATCAAGAATCTTGAGATTATCTTTTTTCTGCTTTACAAGCCCTGCCATGAAATGGGCAATTTCAGTTGGGGTAAAAAACTGCCCATTCTCTTTCTTGTGCTGTGTCGTTACTGATTTGGCATAGACCTGCCCAACTCTGTCAGCAAAATGGCTGGGTAATTCATTCATAAGAGGGGTTATGTCTATAGCCGTTGTCATGCCAACAAATTTAGTAAATGCCTGGCTTTAAATGTCAAATACTGTTTATTGTTGATGGAAACTGTGTGTCAGCAAAGTTTAAGCTTCTTTGCAAAGTTGCCAGGGTCTTGTGTGCCTTTTATGAATATTAGGTGCTTTTGGCACTCCGACAGTCCTCCGATTTACACAATTTGTGGATAAAAAATTGTGTAACTTTACACGACTTTTTGTAAATTGTGTCATTATCGTTGATAATCAATATTTTTTGTTCTGTAAACTTACATAACTTTTATAATGGACAGGATTGACAACTTAATAAATAGTGCTATTAAATCTGGGGAGAATAAGACCCTGCTTCGTCAGCATTTTGAATCCAGGTTGGAGTTTTTAGGTATAACACTTAATCAATTCTTACAAGGTTACGAAATGACTTTTCGTACAATAAACGCGATCCTTGACGGCAACTTCAAATATCTTGACCCGATTAGCCTTTTAAAGATAGCCAACTTTCTAAATGTTAGTTCTGATGAAATTCTGAAAGAGTGTGTTTCATACATGCCGGCAAATACTCAAATACAATTAGAGGATTCCAAAAAAAGAACCTATATACTTGACAACTTTAATCTTCATGCTCTGAAAAAAGACGGCGTTATCAGTTCTATAAAAGACTTCGGTCATATTGAAAAATGTCTTTTGAGAGCCTATGGGTTAAATGATATTTATGAATACACTGAGTTGGATAAATCGCATGGTTTATTTAGCAGTATAAAAGCTACCTTAAAAGACCCTCGCCCAAAGAAAAATTTTAAGAATAAGGCCATTAAAATTTGTAATTCGATTGTCAACAGTAACTCTTATAGCCAGGATAATTTAAAAACATTTTTCCCACGAATAAGAGCATATTCTTTAGATGTGGAAACCGGCTTATTGAAACTAATTCGCGAGCTATATAGGCTAGGAATCACAGTAGTCATACATCCTTCTCTGTCTCTCTCAGGTGCTCGCGGCTTAACTATTGAATCGAAAGGGAAACCATCAATTATTCTTACAGATATTGGCAAAAAATATTCTACTCTTTGGTTTACTTTAATACATGAGTTATATCATGTTATTTTTGATTGGGAAGATATTTTAGCTGGTCGCCTTCATGTTACAGATGATGATGAACTTGTTAATGACAAAGAATTAAAGGCAAATTCATTTGCCAGGGAATACATGTTTCCTCGTAGCAGGATGGAAGAAATTTCTCCTAAAATAAATGACCCTGTTGCAGTAAAAGACTTTGCACTTGAAAGCAATGTTCATTATAGCATTATCTATGACAACTATTGTTATGATAATGCAGACAAATATCCTGTGTATTCAAGGTTTATTCGTGTACCGTGGCATAGATTACAAACTTCGCTGCTTGGTTCATTATCTCATTCTAACTCACCGGAAGAGTTTGCTAAATATTACCAAAATAAAATTTTTTCAAATTAATATTCAATATTCATGGAAAATAAATCTACAAAGAATATTAGGCTAAAAGTTCGGGATAATGACCCCCAACAACAGGATATTCAAGAACTACTTTTTGGGCCTGAAAAAGAAATTCTTAATAAGCCGTCAAACATTTTCCTTGACAGGTTGTTGCTGGAAATTGAGCTTCGTGACGGCAAGTCAAAGATTTCTGATGTTATTATGACAGAACCACGAGTGTATGAAGCAATATTTCATAAAGTTTGGTTTTACAGATTAGCGGATATGCTTGGCGTTAGTCGTAGTGTTATGGATACTTATGTCAAGCCAAAGTATGTAAGAGAGTTTTTTATAAAGTTTGTGTATGCCCGATTAAGCTATAAAGTTCTTCGTGAATTAAGGGCTGCAAGAAATTTAGCTAAGGCTCATGATGCTAAACTATTTCAATTTTTAAAAGGTGAATACTATAATCTTATTGAGACAATAGCAGGACAGATTTATAACGAAATGGATGGAAAAAATTTCGTCCAATTTACAGAGTCTTACTGCAAAAACAACAAATTGCCAATTCAGCAGACGTTGTCATTTTAAAGTATTAAATTCAAAATCAGTTTGTTTGACTAAAACTTTTAAAGACTCTGCATCAATCATTTTCTGATTAAGCGATAATTACAAATATTTTTTTGCCCCATAACGGCAATACAGTTCAATACCCGGTTATGAAGCCTTGTGTCAGGATTCACAGGCTATTGTCGGGCAGCTGGAACCTAAACCCATTGGTTTAATATTTTACCTGTAATCGTACTATTAGTACGACTATTGAATATGAAATAAACTCACTGGCGCGACCCTCTCGACCTGCCTGATCATTACTTATCCAAAAGCGTCAACGGCTTCCCCGCTTATTGCAATTTACATTTTAAACACAGCTTTGGGCGGAGACCCCGGCAACACTCAACCGAAAACGTACACTTGTTATTATCACCGGACGCATTCAACGTACCGGCCCGCAATTAAGTTTCCGTTAAATTATTATCCGTGTCACCCGGTCGCCTGATAAAAATCAGCGTGGCGGCAATCATTCCCCATCCGTATTGACGGTTAAATTGGTAGCTTTATGGTATTAAAGAATCACACATGAAAACCATAATTGTTCCCACCGATTTTTCACCGGTATCGATAAATGCCATGAATTATGCTGCGGATATGGCCATAGCAATTAAAGCGCCTCTTACACTGCTGCACGTGTACCAGATACCTGTTTCCTACGCTGATACACAGGCGCCCCTGCCGATCATTAATGTGGCGGATATAGAGGAACTGAGCCGGCAGCAACTGGAGGAAGCAAAAAACAGGCTGGAGCGGGTGGCCGGCGGAGCGATACCCATTCATACCGAACTCCGGCTCGGGAGTGTGGTGTCGGAACTGGAAGATGTTTGTGAGCGCTTACATCCGTTTGCCGTGATCATGGGTACCAAGGGCGCGAGCCTGGTGGAAAGATTGTTTTTGGGGAGTACCACTCTTTCCGTACTCAGAAAGCTGACCACGCCGGTGATTGTTGTACCGCCGGGCTCCAGTTTTAATGGCATTAAGAAAATAACACTGGCCTGCGACTTTAAAGCCGTTGGAGAAACCCTTCCTGCAGACACTATCAAAGAATGGGTGGAGGTTTTTGGGGCGGAATTGTCGGTACTGAATGTTGATTATGACAACCGGAACTTTAAACCGGATACACCGGAACAATCCATTGTTTTGCATAGATTATTACAGGATGCGAAGCCCAAATACCATTTTGTGGAAAACGAAAACGTAGAAGACGGCATCAGCGAATTTGCAGAGACCAATAATATTGACCTGATCATAACCATCCCGAAAAAGCAACGGCTGCTGGACCGGCTGTTTCAAAAAAGCCATACCTCCCGCCTGGCTATCCACAGTCATATTCCGCTGCTTTCCGTATATGAACAGGATTAAAATCACCCGGTTGGGCGGCAGGAAGGGCAAACCGGCGTTCTTTCAATTTTTGGTTATCTGCCCCAGTTCCAATATTTTTGCTGTCCTCAAATCAGAAAAGGAATGGCAAACCGTGTAATACAGTTCAGGGAAGCGTTGCGGGAAGCAATGAACGAAGAAATGCGCAGGGACGAACGCGTTTTCCTTATGGGAGAAGAAGTGGCGGAATACAATGGCGCTTATAAGGTCAGCCAGGGTATGCTGGACGAATTCGGTCCCAAAAGAGTGATAGACACCCCGATAGCCGAACTTGGTTTTACGGCGGTAGCCGTGGGGGCGGCACAAAACGGACTTCGCCCCATTGTGGAATTCATGACCTGGAACTTTGCCGTTCTGCCTCTTGACCAGATACTGAATACCGCTTCCAAAATGCTGGCCATGAGCGGCGGACAGGTAGGTTGCCCCATCGTTTTCCGTGGACCCAATGGTTCTGCCGGACAGTTGGGAGCCCAGCACTCTACCGCGTTTGAAAGTATGTACGCCAATATCCCGGGACTTAAAGTGATCTCCGTATCCAACCCATACGACGCCAAAGGACTTTTGAAGAGTGCGATCCGGGATGATGATCCGGTAATATTCATGGAAAGCGAGGTGATGTATGGAGAGAAAGGGGAAGTGCCTGAGGAAGAATACCTGATCCCGATAGGAAAAGCGGATATAAAAAGGGCCGGAACAGATGTTACCATCGTTTCTTTTAATAAAATGATGAAAGTAGCGCTGGGCGCCGCTGAAGAGTTGGCAAAAGAAAATATCAGCGCTGAAGTGATCGATCTCCGTACCATTCGTCCCCTGGACTGGCATACGGTACTGGAGTCGGTGAAAAAGACCAATCGCCTGGTGATCGTGGAAGAGCAGTGGCCTTTTGCTTCCGTATCTTCCGAACTGGCTTACAGAATTCAAAAGGAAGGATTTGACTACCTTGACGCACCCGTTCGCCGCATCACCAGTGTGGACGCGCCCATGCACTATGCGCCTAACCTCGTGGCGCTTTACCTGCCGGATATTCCCCGAACAGTGAAGCTGGTGAAGGAAGTGATGTACCTGAAGAAATAAACCGTTCCGGGTTAGGACTGTAGATTTCAAAGGCCTGCCTGCGGCTTTGCATTCCCGCTACTTTTATAATGCCTTTTGCACAATCTTGAAGTATCTTGCAGCGGTAAAAATGAGTTCCATGAGATTTTTCTATTTAGCGGCGCTGTTTGCCTTTTTGGTTGGTTGCGGTGAAAAAAACGACCGGCTGACGGTGAACCTGACGGTGAACGGGAACCCCGAAAAACAACAGGTAAGCCTGTTGGCTGTAGATTTTGGCATGGGGCCGGTACTGCTGGACACAACAGAACTGGAAGCGGGCAATGGTTCAGTGCAGTTGGCAACGGCATTGTCTGAACCGGCTATTTATAAACTCCAGTTTGAAAAAGAAAGCCGCTTTATTCTTTTTGTGAACGACACCCCGAATATCAGTATCAGTATTGACTGGCAGGATCCATCCGCCTATACCACCTCTTCCCGCGGATCCGCTTCTTTAAAAAGCCTTTTTAGCCTTACCGATGCAAGGCTGCGGGAAATCGATTCTGCTCAATCGATCCTTTTCTCACAAACCAATGACAGCCTGAGAGGGGTGCAGATGCAGGAGATCAACGATCTGAAAACAGGGTTTACGCAGGCGGTTTCGGGTTATATTGACAGCACCCGGAGCAGCATAGTCGCCATATATGCCCTGGGTTTTATGAACAAATTCGGGACTGACACCGCTTTGGTTACCCGCAAGGTCAATCGCATCATCCAAAACTTCCCGGCAGACGCCACGGTAAAAAGCTTTGCTAAAGCGTATTTTGATAGAAAGGCGAGAGAGGCGCGGGCAATTTTGCCCGGGCGTGCAGCGCCGGAGTTCAGCCTTCCCGATACCAGTGGACAGGAGATATCTCTTGCCAGCTTCCGGGGAAAATACACACTGGTAGATTTCTGGGCAAGCTGGTGCGGTCCGTGCCGGGAGGAAAACCCGGTGATCGTAAATGCCTATGAAGCTTTCAGGGATAAAAACTTTACGATCCTGGGGGTTTCGCTTGATAATAATAAAGAAGCCTGGCTAAAGGCCATACATAAGGACGGGCTCACCTGGCAACAGGTGAGTGATCTGAAAAAATGGGAAAGTTCCGTGGTGGAATTATATGATATCCAGGGAATACCGTTTAATGTACTACTGGACCCGCAGGGAAAAATTATCGCGAAAAACCTGAGGGGTATTGATCTGCACAGCAAACTTGCCGAAGTAATAAAATAAGCTTAGTCCAGGAACCCGTTGTTTGTAAAATACAGCAGGATATGGTCTTTCAGAAAATTTTCCTGCTCTATCAGGTTCATTACCGGGAGGGATTTCAGTTGTTTGAAATGCGGCCAGCCATCCTCGTCCACCTTTTCCATTTCGAAATAGCCGCTTTGTCCGAAAAGCGTACAGGTAGCAATATGCATCAGGTCCTGCTTTTGCTCCTTGGTATATTTATCCCGGAGGTCTCCCAACTCCTGTATACCAACTAAAAAAAGAATGGCCTCCATATCGGGTTTTTTGCCAAACCGCTCTACCAGCTTAGCCTCTAAGGTCCACCACCTGCTTTGCAAATCACTTCCTGCATCTGTCATTTCGCAAAAATAATACATCATCCACAAACAACGCCCGTCCGCGAAAAACCAATTTTTGTTAATGAAGGTAAGTTCACCCTTTGGCTTTCAGGGATTTCGCTTTTAGAAAAATCCAAGACAGTCTCCATTGCAGCAGCTACAGGAAATTGCTGAAGACATCGTCATATCGAACGAGCAACACGGGAGCTTTACTATCATCGTTTTGGTGCGAGTGAGATACCAGCCTGCGGCAGGCAGGTCTGCCGGGCTTTGGTACTAATGCTCAACTTTTGTACTACTGCCCAACAGATTTACCTTCGGTGAGAAAGTTCTCCCTTGCGGGAAAGTGATTTAATTATAGTATTCATATTGACTCGGTGCCAATGACGTCACTCCCTTGATCGTCACCTCTCCCAACCGAAGGTCGGGAGAGAGGTCTACCGACCATAGGAGTTGTTCGTAAATTAAATATTGCACACTTTCAACAGATCTCTCCTTACCCTCCTGCGTCGGGTTCGTCGAGATTACGGGCAAGAGTATTTGTATTTTACTACCAGCACTAAGGCAAAGTGAACTATTCAACTTAAAAACGAAATCCCTGCCTTTGGCTTTATGAAACCCCATACACCGCAATCTTTCTATACCTTTGCCCGAAATTTTTGAGAGATGTTACAGGTTCCCTATATAAAGCAGCATGTTGCACTGGTGAAAGAAAGGCTGGCAGTAAAGCATTTTGGAGAAACAGCGCTGGTAGATGAGATTGTTGCACTGGACGACCAACGGAAGAAAATACAGTTTGAGTTTGATACGATACAGGCGAAGGTAAATGCCGCGTCAAAACAGATAGGGCAGTTGATCGCTAAAGGATTAAAGGAAGAAGCTGAGCAGGCAAAACAGCAGGTAGCGGCTTTCAAGCAGGATATTAATACGCTGAGCGAACAACTGGCAGAGACAGAGAAACAACTGAATGAAACACTGGTAAAACTGCCCAATCTTCCATCAGACAAAGTACCTCCCGGCAAAACACCGGAGGATAATGTGGTAGTAAGGGAAGGGGGAGTGAAACCACAGTTGCCGGCGGATGCAGCGCCGCATTGGGACCTGATCACCCGCTACGACCTGATAGATTTTGAAACAGGAGCGAAGATCACCGGCAGTGGTTTCCCGTTGTATAAAGGCAGAGGTGCAAAGCTGCAGCGGGCCCTGGTGCAGTACTTCCTGGATTTTAATACGGCTGCCGGTTATACGGAATATCTTCCGCCCTTTATGGTAAATGAAGCTTCTGCCTATGGCACCGGGCAGCTACCGGACAAAGAAGGGCAGATGTATTTTATGCCGGCAGACAATTTTTACCTGATACCCACCTCCGAAGTGCCTGTAACCAATATTTACCGGGATACGATCGTGAAAGAAACGGATCTTCCGGTTAAAATGACCGCCTATTCCCCCTGCTTCAGGAGGGAGGCGGGCAGCTTTGGCAAAGACGTAAGAGGACTGAACAGGGTACACCAGTTTGAAAAGGTGGAGATCGTGCAGTTGACCCATCCAGATAAAAGTTATGAAGTACTGGAAGAGATGGTCAGCCACGTGGGAAAGCTGGTAAACACCTTAAACCTTCCTTACCGCATTTTAAAACTATGCGGCGGAGATATGGGTTTCGCTTCCGCTCTTACCTACGACTTTGAAGTATTCAGCGCCGCCCAGCAACGCTGGCTGGAAGTAAGCTCTGTAAGCAATTTTGAAGCGTACCAGTCCAATCGCGCCAGGATCCGGTTTAAAGATGCCAACGGAAAGAACCAGTTGGCGCATACATTGAATGGAAGCTCACTGGCATTGCCGCGCATCGTTGCCTGCCTGCTGGAGAATAATCAAACAAAGGAAGGTATTTTATTACCGGAGGTATTACATCCATACTTCGGGGGCGGCATCATCAACTGATTACACTGTTTCACGAACCCGGCGGTTACCTTCCCGGTCAAACAGTTTATTCAGTCTTCTTTCAGTCAGGGCTATCACCGTTGCCGCGGCAACTATGGTTAGCGCCAATGCGGCAATTGCCCCCGCGACAGGCGGCAGGGGAACAAAATAAAAAATCCCCCCGATGATTATCAGCGCCGTTCCGGTAACGATCAGCAATTTATTGGAATAACGGTTAGCCTCATCCCAGGTATCCTGGTTCCGCATGGATGACCGGGTGCGATAACCTACAAAAGGATTTATTTTTTTAGGAGGGTAAATAGCAAACCACACTCCAAGAATAATAAATGGAATGCCGGTAAACAATGTGGTGATGGTGAATGTATGCTCAGGCAATGATTATCGTTTGATGGTAACAAGATGAATTCCAAGTTAAGAAAAATACGCCGGATATTGAGTTGTTTTGAGATTCCCTGTATAATAATCATGCTTAACTTTGGATATACCAAAAATTTGCGTCATGAACGACAAACAACTTCACCGCAGCTATGACACCCTTAGCGAAGCGGTAAACGACCTGGTTAAAAAAGGATATACAACTGACTTTTTAGTGCATGCGGAAAAGGATTGTATTATCTGCCGGAGTAATTCGATGGAACTGTCTCCCGAAGAGTTTGTAATAGATGAAGTGTACCGGTTTGAAGGAATGACAGATCCTGCTGACGAGAGTATTTTGTTCGCCATTTCTTCGCCTAAATATAATGTAAAGGGATTGGTGATAAACAGCTTTGGCGCGGACTTTGGTTACCGGTCTTCTAAACTGGTAGAACATTTAAAGAGACATATCCCCTAGTTCCATATCAGAAAGAGGTCGCCCGTAACATTTGTTGGTCCCGGTCTTCCTGTCGCAAAATATACATCCTGATGCAAAAGATCCTCCTTGCAGCGCTCCTGTTCCTTCACCCGGCTGCCAATGCAAACGAGAAAAATGATACTATAAGACCGCGAACATTGATTGTAATGTTTGACGGGCTTCGCCCGGATTATATCAAACCGGAAATAATGCCAAGGCTATATGCCCTGAGCCGACAGGGTGCTGTAGGAGAAAATCACCGGAGTGTATACCCCACTGTTACCCGCGTAAATGCAGCTTCTTATGCCACGGGGGCTTACCCCGGTATGCATGGCTTAATGGAGAACTCTTTATACCTGCCGGGAATAGATGAAGATAAACCCATTAACACGGGCAATGCCGGGAGCTTAATTAAAACAGAACAGGCAACAGGCGGTAAACTGCTTGACATCCCCTCACTTGGAGAGGTATTGCAGGAAGCAGGAGAAAAATTATTTGTGTACAGTTCCGGTACTACCGGTCAGGCTTTTCTTCAAAATCATAAAGTGAACGGCCTGATCATCAACCCGGATCTGATCTTGCCGGAATCGGCCAAAAGCCGTATCATCGATGATCTGGGGTCACCTCCCGGAAGCCAAACCCCCAACAGCGCCCGGCACCAATGGATCGTCAATGCCTTGTGTAAATACACCCTGGCTCCTGATGGCCCCCTGGTAAGTGCCATATGGTTTTCCGATCCCGATGGAGCGGCTCATTCCCATGGCATCGGAGTGCCCATAACCATGTCTTCTTTAAAAAGCGTAGATACGCAATTTGGCAGGATACTGGATTCTATGGACAGCAGAGGGCTGAGCGGTTTCTTCAATATTATTATTTCTACTGATCACGGGTTTATTTCGTACAGGGGAGCAAAAAGACTTACAGATTTTCTGATAGAGAAAGGGTTGAAAAAAAGTGCCGCATCCAATGATATTGTGATCGCAGGGTCTGCCATTTACGTGAAGGGGAGGGATAAGGAAAAGATCCGGGATATTGTTGCCGCCCTGCAGCAGGAAAAATGGGCCGGGGCGATTTTTACCGCACCTGTTAAAAAAGGGTCCGACGAAGGTTTTGTAAAAGGTACTTTGTCATTTGATGCAATGAACTGGAATCATTCCTCCAGAACCGGCGACATAGTGGTAGCCCCGGACTGGGATGATGAACAAAACCCTTACGGCTATGCCGGCACCGCCTATGCAAACGGGCCAGCCGGCCATGGCGGCTCCAGCAAATATGAGATGCAGATCAACCTGATAGTCGCAGGTCCTTCATTTAAAGCGCATTATATAAGCGATGTCCCCAGCTCAAATATTGATATGGTGCCGACCATCCTGTCGTTGTATGGCATACCTGTGCCGGCTACCATGCAGGGCAGGGTATTAGAGGAGTTATTCAGGTATAGCCCTGTTGTGCGACACAGCAGCCCGGCAAAAAATGTTTCTTTCAGTGTACGGGCGGATTGGGGCAGCTATACCGCGGAAATGGAACTGCTGGAATACCGGGGAAAAAGATATATCAATTACTTCAGGGCTGCCAGGAGCATGGTAAAATAGCGGCTGTTAATCCAAAACGGTATCAAACAAAAAAAACCACGCTAAAAGCGTGGTTCCTTGCAGTTGGTTTTGGGCTATTAATTTAATTTTATAAATCGCCCTATCGACAAATGTGTTTGACAAGGTCTAAGAAAATAAATTCCTGGCGGTAAGTCCAGTACACTAATTTCAAAAGCAGTTTGTTGGCGGGGATACACCCGTTTTAGAATAGAACCGGATATATTGACAATTAACAATTCGGAAATGCTGCTTGCTGCCGGTATTTTTATTAATATTTTTTCTCGGGCAGGGTTGGGGTATACTTGTATATGACCCAGGCGATAGTACATAACTTCCTTATTATCAGTAAAATAAATCTCTCCTGATCGGCTGATGATCTTCATCCGGTAGATATTTTTTCCTTCAAACAAATTTTCATCATAAGCGGTATTTTCTGAAAACGAATTATAAATAATTTCAATGAATGTATCGTTAACGAGCTTCTCTACAATGAATTTTTCATACTGCTCACCGTAAATATTCCATTGAAACCGAACCCGGTTGGTTTGTAAACCGGCAGAAAAGAAATAATCCCTGGCCGGAAGCGGGTTATTGGGGTACTCGGAAGAGCTGGCCAGGCTGAAATAGCCGAAATCCGTTATGGAAAGGCTGGTGACCGAGCCATTGGAACCCGGAAATCCGGTGAAGCTGCTTACTCCCTGGTCCTGCCAGGCAATTCCGTCAAAACGGACAGCCCTCAACGCGTTCATATCCGTGACGCCGCCGCTGTTGGGGTCGTAATAGGTTAGTTCCACCCTGGCAGAGCCGGTCCCATTTACATTCCAGTACTCCAGGTGGCTGATATGGTGAATGCCCGCTCCCATGGTGTTACCAACCTCGGTATAGGGGTCGCCCCTGATGTATTCTACCACGAAATCGCCGGTGGCCTCATGAAGGAGCAGTGGTCTCAGTTTACTGTTGATACCTACGGGAAATGCAAAACTTCCGTTATTCAGCCCCAGTTTTTGAACCGGGCCTTCCACGAAGCTGTTATCACATCCCATGCCGGTATGTGGCAGGTTACCATAGTCATGCGCGCAACCGGTGGTAGCGGCATCGGTTTCCAGTACCAGCAGGGAAGTAATGGAACTGGTTAGCCTGCCGTTCTGCAGGTTCAGGTTACCGGTAATATATAAAGGACGGTGTAATATGGTGGTGCTGTTATTCATCCTCAGGTTAAAAATGCGGATCGTTCCAGTTCCCCCGCCGCTTCCCGCTGCCTGGTTGTTCCCGTTCAGTTCTACTGCCCCGGTCATATTGGTATTACCGATATCTATCCAGCTATTGCCTTCACAAATAATGTCTTCCCCGATAAAAAAGTTGCCGGTATGCAAAGCGATTGAATTAGGCTTGAAAGAAAAAAAGCCGGAAGTTAAAAGCAGGTTATTTTGTATGATACAATCCCTGGCAGAACCTATCCCGGCAAAATTTACATTAGCGTCAATGACCAGGTTGCCGTAGGTTCTGCCGGACAGTGCCGGCACCGGCGAGTTGGTCCGGTGAATATAGCTGCTGCCGTTTTCAAAAACAGCGACGGCAGCCGGGGTGGGGGCGCCAAAAGGATTGGCGCCGGCTGTAGAGATATAAGTGGCCCCATTTTCAAAAATAACCGAGTTGAGATAGGTGGTTCCGAAAGCGTTGCCCGAAAAGCCCGTTCCGGAGGTGAACCGGGCGCCGTTGCGAAAGACCAGCGAGCCGGGCGATTCGGAGGTCAGGCGGTGAGCGCCGCCGGCGAGACTGATATAACCGTCAACCCTGCCCGTGCTGCCTGCTGTTATATGAAAGGAAACAGTGTTGTTGCCCGTTATGCTAAGTGTTGAACCGGTCTCCATCAGAAAGTGCGCGCCGGCGATACTGCTTTCTCCTACAGATACCGTTGCCGGCTGATCGGAAGAGATGTTTACGGTCGCATTGTTGTGAACTCTTAACCGGCCAATAAGGTCTGTTGCCGGCATTTCAGTAATAGCAGCGCTTATCCCGAATTCAAGTATATCATCCGGCAGGGGACTTGTTCTTTGCGGGGACCAGGCGGTAGGATTGTGCCATTGTCCCGAAGAAGCATTCCAAATATAGGTTTGTTGGGAAAACAGCAGAAATGGCATTAACATAATGCTTGTTAGCAGGTGTTTTTTCATATTTCAAGGTATTTTTGGTTAGCTGGTACAACAAATTAACAAAAAACCTTGACATAAGGTAATAAATTGCCTGCTTCTTAGTTAACCAATTGTATTTTTGAACTGTCTCACGGACGTCCAAAATTCCAGAATAAACTAACCAACTTCATGTTTGCAATTTGTAAGAAAGAGCTAAGGCAGTTCCTGGGAAATTTTACCGGCTACCTCGTTATTATCGTTTTCCTGTTATTATGTAGTTTGTTCCTTTTCGTATTTCCCGAAACCAATATTTTTGATGCCGGGTATGCCACCCTTGACCAGTTTTTTGAACTGGCTCCCTGGATACTGTTATTGCTGATACCCGCGATTACCATGCGCAGCTTTTCTGAAGAATTTAAAGCGGGTACTTACGAGATACTGGTTACCCGGCCGCTCAGTCGCTGGCAGATCATACTGGGAAAATACTTTTCCAGCTTGCTGATCGTGATTATCGCGCTTTTGCCAACTATCGTATATGTAATAACGATTGACCGGCTTTCAACCGGCGGCATAGACACCGGCGGTATCACAGGATCCTATATCGGGCTGCTTTTTCTGGCAGCGGCTTTTACAGCCATAGGGTTATGCTGCAGCGCTTTCACCGGCAATGCGGTCGTCTCATTCCTGGTAAGCGCTTTCGCCTGTTTCCTGCTGTACATCGCTTTCAATGCCATCAGTAAAATACCTTCTTTCCAGGGAGGTCTGGATTATATCATAGAAATGATCGGCATAGATTTTCACTACCGCAGCATCAGCCGTGGCGCCGTGGACAGCAGGGATATCATTTATTTTTTAAGTGTGATCGTTTTATTCCTGTTTATTACCAATAAAAAATTACTGACAAGATAGTATCCATGAAAAAGCTGTTTCAGTCAAAATACGGTTGGATTTTTATTGCCGTCCTTCTTGTGGCGGTAAACCTGCTGGCGTCCAGGTGGCATAGCAGGATTGATCTTACCGCGGAAAAAAGATATACCATTTCGAACGCTACCCGCTCTTTACTACGCACCCTGCCTGAGCCTGTAAATATTACCGTTTTCCTGGAGGGGGATATACCGGCAGGATTTAAAAAGCTGTCCGGCGCTACCAGGGATATGCTACAGGAGTTTAAAGAAATAGCCGGCAGTAATGTCCAGTACTTTTTCCGTCAGCCGGGTGAAGGGTTGAACGACTCCCTGAAATTCGAATTGCTGGATTCCCTGCAACAGATGGGTATCCACCCTACTAACGTAAAGGCTCAGGTGAAAAAAGGCGAAGGAGAGGAACAAAGACTGGTATACCCCGGAGCCCTTGTGGAATACCGGGACAGGGTGATGGGCATTAACCTCCTGCAGGGACAAAGCTCCGTAGATGGATTAAACTCACTGAATAACGCGGAGGCATTGCTGGAATATAAATTTGCGGAAGCTATTGATAAAATAGTGCGGGATACGGTGCCGACCATAGGGTACCTGGCGGGCAACGGGCAGCCGCAAAATTTTGAGGTATACGATCTTATCCAAAATACGCTCAGGGCGGAATATGCTTTTGGTATGCTGCCGATTGACAGCGTGCCGGTGATCCCCTTGCAGTTTGACGCCTTGCTGGTAGTAAAGCCGCAAAAGGCATTTACAGATGCTCAGAAGCTCAAGCTGGACCAGTATGTAATGCACGGCGGGAAAATTATCTGGCTGATCGACAACCTGTACGCCAGCCTGGATAGCCTGAGGCGCAATGAGAACAATAGTTTCATTGCTTTTGATATGGGACTGAATATTGATGACCTGTTGTTTAAATATGGTGTCCGGATCAACCCGGACCTGGTGCAGGACCTTAACTGTACTCAGATCCCTATGGCGGTGGGCATGATCGGGGACCGGCCGCAACTGCAACTGATGCCCTGGACTTATTTCCCGCTGCTGGCAGCGCCAAATAATAATCCTGTTGCCAAAAACCTGGATTATGTAATGGCGCAGTTTCCCCAGTCCATTGATACGGTGTCGTCTCCGGGCGTGACAAAAACTATTTTGCTGGCTACCTCCCCTAATGCAAGGACGCTGAGTACACCGGCAATGGTAGAACTCAACAGTGTAAAAACGGAGGATGATCTGAAAACATTCAACCGGCCTCATATACCGGTAGCGGTGCTGCTGGAAGGAAGTTTTAGTTCGTTGTATGCCAACCGGGTATCCAATGCGGATAAAGACAGCCTGGCGCAGGCACAACAACCATTTAAAGCGGCATCTGATGCAGGTAATAAAATGATTGTGATCGCTGATGCCGATATTGTAACCAATGGTATATCCCAGGAAAAGGGCCCCCTGCAAATGGGCGAAAACCAGTTCACTAATTATAAATACGCTAATAAGACCTTCATACAAAATTGCCTGGAGTACCTCGTAGGCAACCCCGGCATACTCGAAACCCGCGCAAAGGACTATACACTGCGTGTGCTGGACAAGGCAAAACTTGATAAAGACAGTTCTTTCTGGCAACTGGTAAATATCGGTCTTCCCATTGCGATGGTGATGCTGTTCGCAGTCATATATATTGCAGTTATGAAAAGAAGATACCAGCAATAGCGTTTGATATGAACCTATGAGTTTGCAGCGCAGCTTTCCTTCCCGGCAAACCTCCAGGTTTTTGAGGATTGAGTTCCGAACCCTGGGTAACGGTTGCAGAAAATGCAACAGGTTAAAAAGGGTTTGGAACTCTCTTTATTCAAATGAGCTTTTCAGCAAATAATTCTTTCCATTTTCTCAGTTGTTTTACTGCTCTTTCAGCCTCTTATTTTGTCGTTTGCCAGGCTGATCCTGTTTTCCCGGTCTCCGGGATTTTTTCTGCTAAGAGTTCCGAATGGCCCCGAACTTTCATCGGATAAAAGATTGTACTTTTATAACGGCTATTGTTTAACCAGAAAATAACGAAAGGAATCCCGTGATACCAATCAGACTATGAAATTCTTCAGAGCAGTAATATTAATGGGACTCCTTTTCAATGCAGCTTTTGCTCAACAACGGACAGCTTCCGTTTCCGGCCGGGTAGTAGACACAGAAGAAAAACCGATTTCCGGTATTTCCATTATCATATCAGGACAAACACAGGGTGTTGCCAGTTCAGATTCCGGCACGTTCACTATAAGGGTTCCTGCCAATAAATCGTTTACGCTGCTGTTCTCGGCAAGCGGTTTTCTGCCGGCACAACGCAGCTTTTACCTGAGCAGCAACGAGGAGGAAAAAATAATAGTGCGCCTGGAGAAAAGCTCAAAGGTGCTGGAAGAGGTAGTTGTAAAGGATAACCGGGAGCAAAGAGAGGTTGGCCTGGTAAAAGTGAATCCGCGACATGCGATGGTAATACCTTCCGCAACCGGTGGGGTGGAGAGCCTGATAAAAGTATTTGTCGGGAGCAACAACGAGTTGACGTCTCAGTATTCGGTCAGGGGAGGCAACTATGATGAGAATCTGGTGTATGTAAACGATTTTGAGATATTCCGGCCCTACCTGGTGCGCAGCGGTCAGCAGGAGGGGTTGAGCTTCATCAATCCAGAATTGACCGGCAGCATCAATTTTTATAATGGAGGGTTCCAGGCAAAATACGGTGATAAAATGAGCAGCGTGCTGGATGTGCAATACCGCAAACCGCAGCAGTTTGGCGGTTCTGTATACCTGGGATTACTGGAACAGGGGCTGCACCTGGAAGGCGTATCAAAGAACAAAAAGTTCACCTACCTTGCGGGGATCCGTAACCGCTCCAACCGCAACCTGCTCGCCTCACAGGAAACAAAGGGCAACTATGTTCCGTCTTCGTCTGATATACAGGGTTTGTTTACTTATAAGATCAACGACACCTGGCAACTGGAAATGCTGGGAAACTTTTCTTTGACAAAATTCAGGCTGACGCCTGAAGAGGCTAAACTGACTTCTTCCATTTTATCACCATTATTTACCGCCAACCTCGGGCTGGATATATACTTTGACGGCAGGGAGCAGGATCGTTACAGCACCGGCATGCTGGGCTTTTCCGTCATTCAGCAGGTGAATTCCAATCTTCGCCTGAAGTGGATGGTCAGCGGATTTGAAAACAGGGAACAGGAATCGTATGATATTTCGGGTGCTTACCTGTTTGGCGAAAGAAGCTTTGACAAAGGAACAGCGGACTATGGCGTCATTACCAACCCATTAGGCGCCGGCGTATTTATGAATCATGCACGGAACCGGCTGGTAGTTAATAATGTTGCCGCGGCACACAAGGGCACTTATAATTATAACGCGGCACATCAGTTTCAGTGGGGGTTGCACCTGGAAAAAACAGCCATCAGGGATAAGCTCCGTGAATGGGAGGCACAGGATTCAGCCGGGTATAACCTGCCATACAATACTGATCAACTGGTGTTGCACAAGGTGCTGCGTTCCGAAGCGGAGTTGGATATTAATAAAGTATCCGGTTATGTGCAGGATAATATCGTGTTCAGCGAACGGTTTACACTACAGGGCGGGCTACGGTTCAACTATAATACACTCAACCGGGAATTTATCATCTCCCCCAGGATCAATGCTTCCTGGCAACCCGGGAACTCTACGGACTGGATACTGAAATTAGCGGCTGGTGCATACGACCAGCCTCCCTTTTACAGGGAAATGAGGCGATACGACGGTACGGTAAATACCGGGGTAAAAGCGCAAAAAAGCTGGCAGTTGGTAGCGGGTACCGAATACAATTTTAATCTGTGGAACCGGCGTCCCGGTCGCCTGACGGTAGAAGCTTACTACAAAGCGATGAGGGATGTGGATGTATATGATATCGACAATGTGCGGATACGGTATGCGGGAGACAACAATGCCAAAGCCTATACGGCCGGTTTGGAAATACGATTGTTCAGCGAGCTGGTAAAGGATGCCGAAAGCTGGATCAGCCTCGGTTTCATGCGCAGCCGGGAAAAGATCGAGGACTTTCATTACTACCGGTATAAAAACGCCGCGGGGGAATTTATCACTGCTCAAACAGAAGACCAGGCAGTTGCCGATAGTGTCCGGTTTGACCAGGGCTGGGTGCGGCGCCCCACTGACCGGCTGATCACATTCGGAATGTTTTTCCAGGACTATCTTACTACCAACAAAAATTTCAAGGTACACCTGCACACTATTTTCGGCAGCAATATGCCTTATAATATTCCCGGCAGTGTACGCTACAGGAACGCGCTGGTGATTGAGCCTTATATGCGGGTGGACATCGGCTTCAGCGCCTTGCTGCTGAGCAGCGAAAAGATAAACAGGAGAAGCCATCACCCGTTAAAAGGGATCCAGAACGTATGGGCCAGCCTGGAGGTATTTAATCTCCTGGATCGCGGTAACACGATCTCCTATATGCTGATAAAAGATTTTTCCAATACCGTGTACACTATCCCGAACCGGCTCACTCCCCGGCTGCTGAACTTCAAGCTAATGGCAAGATTCTAAACAGGTTAGCTGCGATTGCCGGGTGTGGTTATCATAGCTCAACAAAGGCATGGAAAAAGTGCTTATCGTATTTAAACCTGACTATATCGAACAAATTCCTCTTATGGTCGAATATAGTTTCGTATACCCCGCATCTGCACCATCTTTACAGTGTTATTAGGATAAAGGATCGATCAGACTGACTGCAAAACTTATAACCTATGCCTGCCCGGAGTAAGCAATTACTCAATTTTAATTAGGAATTCACAACAACAACAAAGGCCGCCGCTTCTGGCGGCTTTTGTTATTGGGGGAAGGGTTTTTCTCTCCGGTTATCCAGCCATTACGGATGTATCATCAGTCAGTTCCATGTCCCCCTCGGGAGGAATCAACCTGCATCATCGGCAAAATTGCTACAGGGGGAGGATATCCACCCCCTCTGTTGCACTCCGCCGGTTACCAGATCGCGTTGCGGATCGTTATGTTCTTTATACTGCCGCGTGGGGAATGAGTAATGCGGCTGCCACGCTTGTGGGGGAGAATCTTGGCGCCGGCACCCGGATTTCTCCCAAATACTCTCGTCTTCTGTGAACTTCCTCTTCCGGGTTTCACCTGCCGAAGCTTTACCGGAACAGGAAATACTGCCACTGCAAAGCGAAGGAGGGCTTTTTTCCTAAAATCACAGCAGTATTTTAAGTATAATTAGAGCAACGGGGAAAATTTTTACCCTTTGTTGAAAAAAAAGATGGTTTTTCTTAAGGGTTGACCTGTTCAAAAATTGACTTATACATGAAGTATATGTTGGGACAGACTTGCCGGCAAATAAAGATTATAAATTTAGCTTTGAACAGTGCCACCTCTTTGGTAGTACCATGCTTTATAAAAATGAGTCTAAATGATAGAAAACAGGATCAGATACCTATCCTATTCTATTGCTGAAAATAGCGACAGGATTGCTTTTGATGAACTGTTCTGCTTTTATTTTCCCGGCCTGGTATCTTTTTCCAATTCTATTATTAAAGATCAGCAATTGGCTGAAGAGGTGGTGGAAGATGTTTTTCTGAAATTGTGGGAAAACCGGAGAGTATTAACTACTATCAGGAATTTTTCGCATTATATCTATACCGCAGCAAAGTATGCTTCATTCAATGCTGTTAAACAAAAAAAACAGATTGATTATGAAGAAATAGGAGATGATTTTTTATTAAGTCATTCTACTCCTGAAACAAAAATGATCAGCAGCGAAAATCTTGATAAAATTACAGCGGTTATAAATGATCTCCCGCCCCGGTGCCGGCTCATATTCAGGCTCATAAAAGAGGATGGCTTACGGTATGATGAAGTAGCGCAGTTGTTAAACATATCTGTAAAAACGGTTGAAAGCCAGATGATGATTGCTATTAAAAGATTGATACAAAGCCTGGCTGTTTTACTTCCGGAGTATAAAGCAGTAATATCAAAAAGGAAGGCAAAATAAGATTATGGAATGATTAAGGGCAAACCTATTAAAAAATTGACTTTAAACGGAGATAAATGAACAACGACAGATTTATTGAATTATTGGCTAAAAAGAAGTCAGGCGCCCTCACACTTCCTGAAAAAAGGGAGATGGACGCTTACCTGGAAGAAAATGCGGACGATGCTATAATTGCTTCAATGGTCGATGAGATTTTTGATGTCAATTTCAATTTTGATCATAAGTATAACCGCGAATCCCTAAAAGCCCCTTTAAACAGCCTGAATGAAAGAATTGAACGAAGCACAATGCCGCCACCCAGGTCGTACAACCTGCGATTTTGGAGTAAAGTTGCAGCAGCGGTAATAGCCATATTTTCTATAGCATATTTTGTTTTTGTAGACTCAGGTAAGAACGGCCCGGCAATAAATTCTTCTAATATTGTTAGCACTAAAAAGGGGTCAAAGTCAAATATTGTGCTTCCAGATGGTACGGTAGTCTGGATCAATGCGGATACAAGACTGAGTTACAACGAAAACACATGGGAAAAGATCCGTGAAGTGGAATTGATGGGTGAAGCTTATTTTGATGTGGTAAAAGACACAAAAAAACCATTTATTGTACACACCAAAGTGATGGATATCAAAGTAACGGGCACTGCTTTTAATGTACGCGCTTATCCTAACGAAAAAAACAGCGAAACCACATTGTTGAGGGGTTCGGTAGAAGTGTATTTAAAAAAGAAGAAAGGGGAGAAAATTACGCTTGTCAATAACGAAAAGTTAGTGGTTCAGAATAATTATGCGCAGGATGTAATATCCAGCAATACAACCAATGATATAAATGAAGCCGCTATTCAGTTATTAACCATCAAGGTAGACCCCGTGGATTCTACTGCCAAAGAAACACAATGGATCAAAAGCAAGCTCATTTTCGATAATGAATCGTTTGAGGATATCATTCCTGTTCTCGAAAGAAGGTTTAATACAAAGATAGAACTTCAAAGGAAAATTGTAACAGACAGAAAGTTTAGCGGAACATTTGACGATGACAGCTTAAAGGATGTATTGGAATCTTTTAGGTTCTCTATAGGATTTAATTATACAATCTATGAAGACAAAGTACTTATTTATTAGCGATACTGTTATTTGAAACCTTAAAACTAAATTGCCATGAAGAAAAAAACCTGACCAGCCCGTATAACGACCCCATCAAACCACACAAAAGGGCTCCGGATAAAAACATAAAGCGAAAAATGCTGGAGACATTTTCCGCTTTTTAAGACAAAAAACTGCTCCTGGGCAGCCTTTCATCATTTTTTAAACCAGACACAATATATGAAAAAATACGATTGTGAAAGCAATCTGCTTTCTGCTTATTTGAAATATTTCATAATAATGAAACTGATTATTATACTTATTTGTACAACTGCTTTGCAAGCCATCGCTTTTAACTCCTCGTCACAGGGAAAGATAAATCTCGATCTTAAGAGTACAACCATTACTTCAGTGCTCAAAAAGATTGAGAATAAATACAACTACCGCTTCGTTTACGATGACCAGGTTGGGCTAAACAATACCCAGGTAGATGTATATGCGAAAAACGCAACGATAGATTATGTAATGCAGCAGCTTCTTAAGACGACCACATTTTCTTACCGGAGAATAAATGATGTGCTGGTAGTGATTACGAACAAGCAGCCATTAGACCCTGCGCAGCCTATCGTAGGAAAAGTGGTTGATGAAAACGGAATACCGCTGGAAGGTGTGTCCATCAGTGTAAAAGACGGCAACAGAGGAACTACTACAAATGCTGCGGGAGAGTTCACCCTGAACGCGGATGAGGGGGCTGTGCTTGTTATATCCTATGTAGGCTTTGTAACGCTGGAGATAACCGTAGGCCCCAATGCCGCCCTGGACATCATTGTTTTAACCAGCGACGGCGTAAAGCTGGATGATGTACTGGTAGTGGGTTATGGTACACAACGAAAATCCACGCTTACCGGAGCTGTGGCAGCGGTAAAATCCGATCAGTTGGAAAAAGCTCCTATTGCAAGCGTCAGCAATGCATTAGCCGGGCGGCTGCCAGGGTTGGTATCATTCCAGCAAAGCGGGCAGCCGGGTAGCGACAGAGCCTCTTTAAGCATCAGGGGTTTTGGCAACCCGCTTGTAATTGTAGATGGAATTGAGTCAGATTTTAATTCATTTGACGCTAACCAGATAGAATCGATCTCCATATTGAAAGATGCTTCCGCTTCTATTTATGGATCCCGGGCCGGTAATGGTGTTATACTGGTTACTACCAAACGGGGAAATGCGCAGAAGCCGGAGATAACGTTTAAAACTTCTTATACGCTGCAAAGCGTTACTTTTTTTCCTAAAAAGCAATCCTCGGGACAAATGGCCCAGTTGGCCAATGAATCCTGGCTAAATGCAGAAAGTAACACCATCCGCCCTTATACAGACGAAGAAGTAGCAAAATATTATGACGGAACCGACCCCCGTTTTCCTAATACAGACTGGAATAAGGAACTGATAAGAAACTGGGCGCCTCAGCAACAGCACAATGTCAGTATCCGCGGCGGATCGGATCGGATAAAATACTATGGTTTCCTGGGATATCTTGACCAGGAAACCATGTGGAAAAAAAGCGCAGGAGGTTATAAAAGATATAACCTGCAATCCAATATTGACGCTAAAATCTTAGATAACCTCTCCATGCAATTGGATATTGCAACAGCAATAGAACAGCGGAACTTTGCCTGGAGATCTTATACCAGCAGCAGTAACAGCCATGTGTGGAATGACCTGTGGAATACATCTCCCATGTTCCCCGCATCATTTCCTGACCCCACTAAAATATCCTGGGCAGAAGGCGGTGGCACCGGTGGCGCACACGTTACTACCAACAGGGATCTTTCAGGTTATACGGATCAGGGTCACCAGGATATAAGAGCCACTTTAGGGTTCCGGTATGATTTCAAACCTGTTCCGGGGCTATACCTGAAAACTTTTGTCAATTACTTTAAAGCGCATGACAGCCAAAAAAGATTTGGAAAGGCCGCAACTTTCTATTTATATGACTATGACGCAGGTATTTATACCGTAAAAGGAGCATTGAATAACCCTTCTAACCTGGAAGTGGAAAAAACTGAAGGGCATATGATTACAGAAAATTACTCCTTACACTATGACAGTAAAATAAACGATCACAATATTTCGATGATGGCCTTATATGAAACGATTGCTTATTCTTCCGATTGGACAAGAGCGTACAGGGAAGGCTATCTTTCCAATCTTATTGATCAACTGGGTGCAGGTAGTACCGATGGTATGAGAAATGATGGTAATGCCAGTGAAAATGGCCGCAAATCAGTAGTAGGGCGGCTACGGTATGATTACCAGGGTAAATATTTATTGGAGGGCACTATGAGGGCCGATGCGTCATCCAGGTTTCCAAAGGAAACAAGATGGGGATATTTCCCAAGCGTTTTAGCAGGCTGGGTTCTTTCCAAAGAAAACTTTATTGCTAATCTCGGTAGTGTAGATGAACTTAAATTAAGAGCCAGTTATGGTCAATCGGGCATTGACAATGTTGGAAACTATGATTATTATTCAGGATATGGAATAACAATACCCTATATACAAGGAGGTCCTTACCTGTTTGGTAATACATATTATAATTCCCTGGGACTTACCAATCTTGCCAATCCGACATTAACCTGGGAAAAAATGACCATCTATAACCTGGGGCTTGATTTCTCTTTCCTGAAAAGGAAAATATATGGGGAAGCCAATGTCTTTTACCGCACAAGGGAAGGAATACCCGCCAGGAGATTGTCATCCATACCTACTTCTTTTGGCGCTCCTTTGCCAAATGAAAACCTTAACAGCCAGAATAACCGCGGCTTTGACCTGATGATGGGCACATCCGGCAGATCGCAGGATTTTACCTGGGATATCTCCGGGAATATTTCCTGGAACCGGGCTAAATGGGATCATTTTGAGGAGCCTGAATATACAGAGGAGTGGCAGATAAGAACCAGTAAAAATTCCGGCAACTGGACAGACAGGAGCATTGGTTATTTAACAGATGGTTTATTTACCAGCCAGGAAGAAATTGATAACCTCGGCTATGACCAGGATGGCAATGGTAACAGCAACCTTCGCCCCGGTGATGTAAAAATTCTTGACTATAACAAGGATGGGCGTATCAGCCAGGAGGATATGGTGGTGATAGGCGGGGGAAATAGACCTAACTGGATGGCGGGCCTTATTATGAATGTATCCTACCGGAACTTTGATTTGTCTGCTTTACTGCAAGGCGCTTTCGGGTATTCAGTGGGTGTTTCAGCAAAGGGAGGCAGCACACTTTACCTTGAAGAAAGATGGACGCCTGAGAATAACCGCAAAGACGGTATCGTACCACGTCCCGGAAGCTTTAGCCCTACTAATGGCCATGCATCCGATTTCTGGCTGAAAGATGCGGGTTATGCCAGGCTAAAGACCGTCTCTTTGGGATACCAGCTACCCAAACTAATCACCGATAGGATCAATGTAAGAATGGTAAAAGCATACATAGCCGCCTTTAATATTTTAACGTTTAATAAGCTGGCTAAATACCAGGTGGATCCGGAATTTATGGACAATAACCCGGGTGGCTCTTATCCTCAGCAAAAAACTATTACGGTAGGGCTTAACATCTCCCTGTAGTTCATTATGCTGAAAACCGATTGTAATATTATAAACTAAAAAAGCTCATAAGATGAAAAAGATCTATATAGTCTTATCTTTTACATTATTTGCTGCACTTGCTTCGTGCACCAAAAATGTGCTTGATAAAAAACCGCTTGGCATTATTTCCGACGCTGTTGTTTGGGAAGATCAGACACTGATCGAGGCTTTCCTGACACAGGTGTACACCGAAATGTCCATCTGGGATAATGAAATGTATATGCCTGGAAACTCTTCGCAGTTCTGGTTCATGATGTATTTCATCAACCACATGTCAGATGAAGCGAAAGCAAATTCAACATGGTCAGGAAACGCTTACCGGCTTAAGTTTGGTAACATCAATGAAACCGGTACCGGGGGCTTACTGGAATGGTGGGAAAGAGCTTATGTTACCATCCGCAGGTTGAATGAGTTTATCGAGCGTGTTCCAAACTCCCCGGTTGATAATGCCTGGGCTACAAAAAGAGTAGCGGAAGCAAAATTTATAAGGGCTTATAATTACTTTTCTATGGCTAAAAGATATGGTGGCGTTCCCATCATTACCAAAGCCCAGGCCCTTTCCGACCCGCATGAAGAATTGTTTGCAAAGAGAAATACCGAAAAAGAGGTTTATGATTTTGTAATAAGTGAAGTCGATGCCTGCGTCAGTGATTTGCCGGAAACAGTTCCGGGTTCAGAAAATGGCAGGCCATCCAGGTATGCAGCATTGGCGTTGAAAAGCAGGGCGGCATTATATGCAGCGAGCATTGCCGATTTTGGTAGCGGCCCTCAGGATGGCGGGGTAGTAGGCATTGAAAGCAGCCTGAAAAATGAATATTATCAGAAATCGTATGATGCATCTAAAGAGATAATGCTTAGCGGTAAGCACGCGTTGTATAATGCTGATGCCAACAAGGTTACTAATTTTAGAAACGTTTTTATGAAGGAGCAGAATGCAGAAGCCATCTTTGTAAGAACGCATGACGACTTACCCAAAGACCCGGGTGGTAACGGAAGCAATTATGACTTTTACCAGACCCCTGCCCCCAATGCCTGGGGCGCCGGTAACATAGATGGTGTTTACCTTGAAATGGCGGAAGCGTTTGAGTATGTTGATGGAAGCCCGGGAACTTTGGATAGAACCGCTATACAGCAGGGACTGTGGACAACAGCAGATTTATGGAAAGACAAAGACCCCCGTTTTTACGCGACTATATATACGCACAATACCATGTGGAAAGGCGCTCCATTGGATTTTCACCAGGGTATCCTGGATGCAGGTGGTAACCTGATTTTAACCGGCTCTTACCAGGGAATTCTGGCAAGAGCGTTAAATGGAGAAACCGGTTTTGGTGTGTTGAAATACCTTGATGAAACGAAGGATAATAATACCAATATTTACGGGTCTAAAACAGATTGGATAGTATTCCGGTACGCGGAAATACTACTGAACTATGCGGAAGCGGCATTGGCTTTAGGAAAACCTGGTGAAGCTTTGGATGCCATCAACGAGATAAGGGACAGAGCGGGTATTGCTTTATTGTCCTCTATTGATCTCAATAAAATTAAGCATGAGCGGAGAGTAGAATTAGCGTTTGAAGGACACCGCTATTGGGACTTAAGAAGATGGAGAACTGCGGTTCCTGATCTTACCAGGAGCTTTTCCGGTCTCCAGTATATACTGGATTATAATACCGGTAATCTGAAACTGGTAGTAATTAATGGGGTGGATGGCGGCGCCATGCCTACATTTTTTGAAAAGAATTATTATTTCCCTATTACTCCGGCAAGAAGGGCTAATAATCCCAGCCTGGCAGAAAACCCGGGCTATTAATCGAGGTGTACAGTATGTTGAATAATAGCAGTTGTTGACACGGTGAACCACATGGGTTTAAAGCTAATTTGCCATCTGCTTTATTTTCTGTGTGGTTCATTTTAACCCGGTAAAATATAACCGCATTGATGTTTGGTTTCTCGTATCAGAAACACACATTAAATAGTAATTGCTATATAAGGAAATAAGTCGTTCCATCTCACCGGTTTAAATGAATACCATTATAAAAATGAACAAATTATTAGCTGTCCTATTCTCGATAATTATCTTCTCTTTTTGCAGTTGTGGAGATAAAGGAGGAGGTTCAATACTTCCTCCACCAGAACCCCCGGGTAACAAAAAGGATGATATGCTGAGAGGCTTTAATGTAACCTCGCGTATAACAGAGCAGGATATAAAAGACATGAAAGCATATGGCGCTAATATTGTAAGGGTAGTGTACGGATACTATAAATTAATTTCTAAAACAAGTCCTTATAATTATAATGAAGCAGAGTTTGAAAACCTCGACCGGGTCATCGACCTGTGTGAAAAATATGGAGTAAAAGTTGTCATTAATCCGCATACCGTTCCGGGCCTGGAAAGCAGCGATTATACCTGTTCACCTTACGATCCGTTTTGGACATCCGATGAGTACCAGGATATACTCGCGGACCTCTGGAAGAAAATATCAGACCGGTATAAATCAAGAGGCGGCGTTATTTTTGGTTATGATCTGCTAAACGAGCCTTTTGTACCCAACGATCAGGAAATCTGGAACCGGATTGTCGCCCGCCTTACAAAATTAATAAGGGACAATGGCGATAAGCACCCGCTTATCATTGAGCCTCATGGCTACCAGGCGCCCGGTGTATGGATTGAGCGGGTGGCAAATATAGCTGCTTTAAAGCTGCCGGTGGATGATTCCATTATTGTAAGCCCGCATATATATGATCCTTTGAAGTACACACACCAGGAGGTTATTGCAAGCTATCCTGAAATAGCTTATAGCGCTGTGGGAGGCAAAACCGCTTTGGAAAACAGCATGAAGCCTATTGTTGATTTTCAGAAAGCACATCCCAATGTGCGGGTTTTTATTGGGGAATTTGCCGTAGCCCGATCAGCTACAGATGGAGACCAGTTTATAAAAGATGCGATTGATTTTTTTGAAAAAAATAAATGGCACTGGACTATTCACTCATTCCGGGAGGCCTACCCCTGGGATGTAGAAATGCCACTAGGAACAAATGATATGAAGCCGAGGAGCTCCGCCGCATCAAGAATAACATTGCTAAAAAAATACTTTGAAAAAAATAAATAACTGCTGCTTCAAAGCGAAGGCGAAAAAAAAATATTCCGGAAAACATCCCCCTTTTAGTGGTTATCATAGCTCAACAAAGGCATGGAAAAAGTGCTTATCGTATAAAAGCCTGACTATATCGAACAAATTCCTCTTATGGTCGAATATAGTTTCGTATACCCCGCATCTGCACCATCTTTACAGTGTTATTAGGATAAAGGATCGATCAGGCTGACTGCAAAACTTATAACCTATGCCTGTCCGGAGTAAGCAATTACTCACTTTCAATTAGGAATTCACAACAACAACAAAGGCCGCCGCTTCTGGCGGCTTTTGTTATTGGGACAAACAAAAACTTATCTTGTTTACTCTTATCAGAAAATTGTCTCCCGGATTTTTGTAAACGATAAAAAATTCTATTTTTGCACTGCTTCAACTTTACAGATATGAAATTCTAAGCAGGGCATATTTGCAATTAATTTTTTAAGCTCATACCTTTTTTGCCCAAAAAGACTACCTGAGTTTTTTTAGTCTAACTTTTTTACCATGACTGATTTAAAGAACAGAAAGGCAGGTTCTGTCTGGAATATTATAAAACAGGCTGTTCTGAGTGAAGAACAGGACTATACTACCGGCTCCATCCGCCGGGCGGTGATACTGCTGGCCATACCCATGATGCTGGAGATGAGTATGGAGAGCGTGTTTGCCGTAGTGGATATATTTTTTGTAAGCCACCTGGGGAAACATGCCACCTCTACGGTGGGGCTTACCGAGTCGGTTATCACCATCGTGTACTCCATCGCAATGGGCATCAGTATGGCGGCGAGCGCCATGGTTGCCAGGCGTGTGGGAGAAAAGGATAAACCCGGAGCATCCGTTGCTGCCGTACAATCTGTTATACTGGCCCTGAGCGTAACGGTAGTGGTCAGTATCTGCGGGGTTGCTTTTGCGCCTGAGATACTCAGGTTGATGGGTGCTGAAGAAGAAGCGATAGCGATGGGTACGCCTTACACCCGTATCATTATGGGAAGCAGCCTCATCATCATGCTGCTGTTTCTTATTAACGGCATTTTCAGGGGCGCCGGCAACCCGATGATCGCCATGAAAAGCCTGTGGCTGGCCAATATCTGCAATATTATTTTATGTCCGTTGCTGATATATGGCTGGGGACCGGTGCCTGCGCTGGGTTTAACAGGCGCTGCGCTGGCAACTACCATTGGCAGGGGTATCGGCGTACTGTACCAGCTATGGCATTTGTTTAACGGCAGGAGTATTATAAAGATCAGCCGGCAATATATAAAGCCGGTTTGGAGTATCCTGAAGTCGCTAGCCGGTATCGCATGGCCGGGGTCGCTGCAGTTCCTGATCGGTTCGGGTAGCTGGATAGTACTGGCAGCCATAGTAGCGTATACGGGGCACAGTGAGGCCTCCGCCGGTTACCAGATCGCATTGCGGATCGTCATGTTCTTTATACTGCCCGCATGGGGAATGAGTAACGCGGCCGCCACGCTTGTGGGGCAGAATCTTGGTGCCGGCAAACCGGAACGGGCGCAGGAGTCGGTAATGAAAACGGCCAAATACAATGCCGTTTTTATGGGTATCGTGTCGCTTGTTTTTATCGCGTTTGCAGAGTTTATCATCGGGTATTTTACCAGGGAATCCGACGTACAACACTATGCCGTACTGGCGATGCGCATTATCAGCACCGGTTATATTTTTTACGGGATAGGGATGGTGATCTCCAATGCTTTTAACGGAGCCGGCGATACCCGCACTCCTACGTGGATCAATTTCTTCGGGTTTTGGTTTTTCCAGATACCCATCGCCTGGCTGATGGCTAATACGTTCAGTTGGGGACCTACCGGCGTTTTCATCGCGGTGCCGGTGGCCGAAACCGCTATTACCATAGCGGCCTTTATGATATTCCGCAAAGGAAGGTGGAAGCTGGTGAAGATATGACCCGTTTTTATATCAGGGATCCATCGGTTCCTTCGGATTGATCTGCAACGCCTCTATTGCCGGGTAAAACTCAACGGCTGTTTCGGTCAGTCTTTGCCCAATGGTAAAAGGGACCATACCCAGCTCCGCTTTGCAGCGTGCTGCGAGCAGGTTGGAGATCATCAGGCTATGCCCTCTTGATGTGCTGCTGAGGGCGGGTTTGCTGAATGGCATACCATAACGGTATATCAGCCTCGCGCAGTTGCGCAGGTTGGTAGTGGTATGCCTTGCGTGGGGTTCGATGATAACGGCTTTTTCCGGTATGCCCAGGGTTTCCACCAGGTACCGCTTCATTTCAAATGCCTCGTTGTATTTTGTCTTGAAAGGATGCACTTTGCCGCCGGACACAACGATAAAGGGAGCCATTCCCTTTTTATACTGTATCACACCCAGGCGCAGGCGCAGCATGGCTTCCGCACTCAGGGCGGTAGTGGCATTACCCGGCCCGGAACCGGGAACCAGTATAACAGAATAAGGATACTGCTCCCAGTTGATGGAAGGAATGCTTTGTACGGCCGCTTTGTTCTCTGTTGCTTCCATAGGCTCAAAATCTGCCGCCTGCATGCGTTCATTTATTTCAAGGAACCTGAGCGCGGACATCAGGGGTATGGCAAAAAACAAAGAAGCGTCTTCGGATTCGCCGGCAATAACATCAGCGGCGGTATGTATGAAGGCTCCGTAAAAAGGGGCCGACACATTAAAGCTGATGGAATCGATGTTGGGATAGTTCGGCTTTGCCCCCTCCGCGTATACGCCGATGGTAAAGTTGATGCCCCCGGCATCCTGTTCCCAGGCTTTCACCAGCAGGTCAGCGGGAGGAAGGTCATTGAACAGGATATAGGTGCCGGAAGGATATAAATGATCTTTTACCAGGGTTCCTAATTCATTACCAGGTTGATATAACGCCCTTAATCTCCCGCTTACGTTTTTAATTTCCGCGTCACTGAATTTTAATGAGTTCGTATAGCAACTGACCCGGTTTTTACAATTTGTAACCGATTCAAGAAGCTGCTCCCTTTTTGAGGCAGCCAGTTTTCTGAGTTCCGGGTCTTCTTCGATCAGCTTTCGTGCCGCAGCATCTTTTTCCAGCAGGGTGAGCAGGTAATAGTTTTTTGTCTGCACATAGTTTACCTCTTTGAGCAGCCTGTATTGCTGACCGGGATTGGATTGGGCCGAGATAAAACCCGGAAGGGAAGCAAATAGAAAAAGAAATAAGATGAAACGCATGGTATGATTTTTCAGTAACCGGAACCGGTTATTATCCGGAAAGTTTGTATAAAAATACATCTGTAATTGGTATATTAGGGTATGCATACGGTTTTTGCAGTTTTCCTGTGCTGCTGTGTATTCGGCGGTTATGCGCAAAATCGCGAGAGATATATCGTGAAATCGGGTGAGGTCCCTCAAAAGGTGCTGCCTGCAGAAGCGGTTTATTATTTTCCAGGGTTCGTGACCGGCGAGGCAACGTTAAGGGCCGGAGGAAAAGCCACTCAAAAGTTCAACTACAATTACCTGCTGGATGAAATGCAGTTTCTGACGGTTACGGGTGATACCATGGCCATAGCGGAGCCGCATCTTGTTATGGTGATCAAAATTGATTCGGTAAGTTATTATTTTGATAAGGGGTATTTGCGGGAACTCTGCCAGTCGAACGGTTACACGCTGGCCCTGCGGGAGCGACTGGTGCAGGGGGATTTCAAAAAAGAATCGGCTTATGGAACGACTTCCGGAACAAGTTCTATCAACTCTATGGAGGGCATCAGTGTCGGGAATAACCAGATCGTAACGCTGGAGGCCAGGAGAGAGATCTTCTTCATTAAAAGGAATGCCGTTTTCATAGGAGACAGGTATAACCGGTTTGTGAGGGCAAATAAGAAAGGTTTTGCCAGTGTTTTCCCGGAAAAGAAAAAGGCAATGGAAGCCTTTATAGGGGAGCAGAAAATAAATTTTAATAACCTGGAAGACCTGCAAAAGCTGCTTGCCTTTTGCTCACAATAATAAGCCTGTACTATACTTTTTTCACGAACAAGCGCCCGGAATTTATTGCCAGCACCACATCGCTGAAACCCATTGCCAGCGCCGCCAGCATGGGATTGAGAAAACCCAGCGCCGCCAGCGGGATGGCAACAATGTTATAAGCAAAGGCCCAGAAAAGATTTTGTTTGATGGTAAGAAACGTGTGTTTACCCAGCCCGAGCGCCAGCGGAAGATTTTTCAATCCTTTGTTCATTAATACGACATCGGCAGTCTGCACAGCAATCTGCGATGCGTCGCTCATGGAAATGCCGATAGTGGCTTTTGCCAGCGCCGGCGCATCGTTGATACCATCTCCTACCATTGCTGTGGGCGCGTTGTTCGCCAGCGACTCAATTATTGCCAGCTTTTGCGCGGGGCTTTGCTCCGCAAATACCGTATCAATGCCCAGTTCATCAGCCAGCAGGTTACATTTGGCAGCAGTATCGCCACTTAATAAAATGGTTTTGATCCCTTTTTTCTGAAGGTAGTCAATCACCGGTTTGGCTTCCGGCCGGATGCTGTCTTTGATGTCTACCCAGGCGAGCAACCGGTTGTTTTTTACTATATAAATATTGTGTTCGCGGTCTGTAGTAAGGGCGGCTGCTACCTTGTATGACCCGATCGCATATTCATCTCCTTCTTTGCTCAGGGCCTTTATGCCCAGCCCCTTATCTTCCTCCACGTTTTGCCACTGCATACCGTCTTTTGTTTTCCATGCTTTCAATATCACTTTCGCGATCGGATGGTTGGAATACTTCTCAAGCGAATAGACAACTCTTTTCACTTCCTCTTCACTCAGGTCGTTATTCACCAGGTGCAGATGGCTGATGCTGAGTTCACCGGTGGTAAGGGTACCGGTTTTATCAAATACCACCTGGCGAATATTTTTAAAAAGCTCCAGGCTCCGGGCATTTCTGAACAGCACCCCGTTGCGTGCAGCACGACCCAGTCCTACCGCTACCGCCGCCGGTGTTGCCAACCCTAACGCGCAGGGACAGGCGATAACCAATACGGCTATGCTGCGCATTAACGCGGATGTAAAATCATGCAGTATTATATAATTGACTACCAATGTGACTACAGCGATGCCGATAACGAGTGGCACAAATACAGCACTGATTTTGTCGGCCAGTTGCTGCACCGGTGGCTTCTCTCCCTGGGCCTGTTTTACCAGGTCTGTGATATTGGCTAAAGTGCTGTCGTTGGCCGCGGCGATCACAGAGGCTTTCACCGTTCCGTTCACCAATATGCTTCCGCCGATCAGGGTGTCTTTCACTTCTTTTTCCAGGGGCATGCTTTCTCCTGTAATAATCGACTCATCTATGCTGGCATTTCCCCAGAATATTTTGCAATCCGCCGGCACCTGGTCGCCGTTCCTTATAAGTATAAGATCTCCCGGTCTCAGGTCAGCGCTTTCTACAGGCATCACGATCTCCTGGTGATGTTCATCAAACGCGATCATATGGGCGGTGATCTTTTGTGAGATGGCGAGTTTGTTCAGCGCTTTTTGAGTAGATTGTATGGATGCGCTTTCGAGATAATTACCAAAGAAGACCAGGGTGATAATGGTGGCTGTGGTTTCATAAAACAGGTAGTCCTCACCCAGGTTCCCGAGTGTACCAATCAGGCTGTACACAAATGCTGCCGTAGCGCCCACGGCTATCAGCACATTCATGTTGGGGATGCCGTTGCGCAGGCTTTTCCAGGCGCTTCTGCCGAAAAAACTCATACCCGTTGCATATACAGGTATGCATAGCGTTAACTGTACCCAGGGGTTCATCAGCCAATACAGACCTGTCACTCCGTGGAACATGTGCAAAAACAGCACCAGGGTAAAAGGAAGACACCAGAGCGTATATTTGAGGTAAATATTCAGAGAAGGTTTTTGCTGCAACCGGGCAGCTTCAATATTGCCTGTCACTTTATATCCCAGATCGTTGATCCCTTTCTGAAACGATTCGGGCGGGGTGTCCGTATTTATTTTAAATGATACGTCACCGTCAACAAAATTTACTTTGACATTTTCGGCACCTTCTTTTTCAAGGTACCGTCTAACGGTAAGGGCGCAGTTGGTACAATCCATACCATCCACTCGCCAGTGAATATCCTGCATAATAGGCAAAGATACAATACCTCGCTCCGATCTTCGCGTCATCCTCCCCATTGCATGGAGAGGCCCGGGGAGGGGTCTAATGATGATGATGCTGATGCTCTTCCTGCAGTTTCTGGAAGTCTTCCCGGCTGATGGGCTTTTCTTCGGGGGTGATCTGGCTTTCTGCTTTTTCAAATACTTTCTGAGAAAGTATCCTGCGATAGGCGCTTTCCACCTGTTGTTTATCCTGGGTGAGTTTATCCACATAAGCGCCCAGCCAGCTCATATCACCCTGCAGACCGGATGCTCCAAAGTACCCGATTACTTCCTGTGCGATATGGTCCCTGATTTCTTCAGGGGATACGTCAATATTATTGTCTTTTACGATACGGTCGGAGATAAGGGTCCATTTAAGCTGGTCTCTGAAAGTCGGGAACTCTGCTTCTACTTGCTCTTTGGTCTTCGCCGCTTCACCACCGGTTTCCATCCAGCGTTTCAAAAAGGTTTCCGGAAATTCAATAGTGGAATTGTCCAGCAATTTGTGATACAGTTCGTGATGCAGGTAATTGCGGGTCTGCCCGTCAAGCGCTTTCTGAATATCAGCTTTTATCTCGGCTCTGAATGCTTCTTCTGTTTTGATCTCCTTATCAGGAAATACTTCTTTAAAAAACACCTCATCCAGTTCCCTCTTTTCAACCAGCCCTATTTTGGTAATGGTCAGTTTGAAATATTTATTCAGGGAGTCTGCATCCTCTTTGTTCAATCCCAGGTCGCTGATCAGCCAGTCTCTTTCTTTTTCATCAAAAGCGGTTGTCAACTGTATTACCACGCTCTCTTCGTTCTTTTTGCCGATAAGCTGTGGGCGAAAACTTTCCGCGAAATACTTTAACAGCAGGGAGTTATCCTTTTTAATGCCGCCTTCTGCCACATTGCCTTCCGCATCTGATTCTTCAAAAGTTACGTTCAGCACATCCTCATCCGTAGCCACCGCTTCGGGGTCGGTCATTTTACCATGCCTGGCCTGCAGGCGTTTTACTTCGTCTTCTACCAATTCAGCTTCCGGCTCAATTTTATAGCGGGTGATGGATACTTTGCTCAGATCAGGCAGCTCAAAGCTGGGCTTTAATCCCACCTCAAAATTAAAGGTATAGTCAGAGGGGGTGTTCATATCCAGCTTTCCCGGGTCGTTGTCTGATCCCGGTAACGGCTGAGCGAAAATATCCAGCTTTTCCTGTTCCAGGTAGTCAAGCAAGCCCTTTTCTATACTGCGCAGCACTTCTTCCGTGTAAACAGCCGGTCCATGCATTTTCTTTATCATACCGGCGGGTACCATTCCTTTACGGAAGCCGGGTATGTTGGCAGATTTTGCGTAATGTTTTAAAGCTTTCTCAAATGAGGGTAAATAATCTTCCTTCGTAACGGTTACTGTTAATTTATCATTGAGTAAACCGATATTTTCCCTGGTAACTGTTGCCATTTTTTATAAGTGATTTGCGTTAGAAGCCGTTAAAATGGGTAGAGAGATGCATACTGCAGTACTGTAATCACGTCAGATTCAATCCTCTAAAGCCAATAATTTGTTTTTGTGCGGGTGGAGGGAGTCGAACCCCCACGCCTCGCGGCGTCAGATCCTAAGTCTGATGCGTCTGCCAATTTCGCCACACCCGCTTGAAAAATAAGGTTTTATACCCTTTCCGGGTTTTATGCCCCGTTTTTTGGGAGAGCAAAGGTAATAGATTTTGCTTAAATTTGAACTTAATATGAACCTTGATGTTAAACCTATAACGTACAATCTGAGCGAAGAAGAGGAGAAGAAGGAGATTGTTCGTCAATACCGTGCCTTACTGCGTTGCCTGAAGCCTAAATTGAAACAGGGAGACCGGGAGTTGCTGCGGTTGGCCTTTGAAATGGCCGCTGATGCTCATAAAACAATGCGCCGCAAGAGCGGAGAACCTTATATTTTGCATCCTATTGCCGTAGCCCGCATTGCCGCGGAAGAAATCGGGCTGGGGGTACGGTCTACCATTTGCGCGCTGCTGCACGATACTGTTGAAGATACTGATCTTACGCTGGAAGATATTGAAATAGCTTTTGGTCCCGAGATTGCCCGCATTATCGACGGGTTGACCAAGATAGCTAATGTGGTGGACACCAATACCACGCAACAGGCGGAGAACTTTAAAAAGATCCTCCTGACGCTTACAGATGACCCCCGCGTTATTCTGATAAAACTTGCCGACCGCCTGCACAATATGCGTACGCTGGACAGCATGAAGCGGGAGAAGCAGTTGAAGATATGCAGCGAAACCGTGTATGTGTACGCGCCACTGGCGCATCGCATGGGGTTATACGCCATCAAAACAGAAATGGAAGACCTGGCGATGAAGTACCTGGAGCCGGAAACCTACAAGGAAATAGCCAGAAAACTTTCCGAAACAAGACGGGAAAGAACCCGGTATATCAATGAGTTCATACGGCCGATAAAGGAAGGTCTCCAGAAAGCAGGGTTGAAAACAGAGGTGTACGGAAGGCCCAAATCCATACATTCCATCTGGAACAAGATGAAAAACAAGGGCGTGACTTTTGAAGAAGTGTACGACCTTTTTGCCATCCGGGTCATCCTGGATGTGGCGCCGGAAAAAGAAAAAGAAGATTGCTGGAAGGCTTATTCCATGATAACGGATATGTATATCCCGTCGCCGGAAAGACTGAGGGATTGGCTGAGTAACCCCAAGTCCAATGGTTATGAGGCGTTGCATACTACCGTGATGGGACCGCAGGGTAAATGGGTGGAAGTGCAGATACGTACCAAAAGAATGAATGAGATCGCGGAGAAGGGATTGGCGGCCCACTGGAAATACAAAGAGGGGACGGCTGACGAAAACCGTTTTGATAAATGGTTTACGCAGATCCGCGAAGCGTTGACGCAGGACGTAAGTTCCATCGATTTCCTGCAGGACTTTAAAACTTCTTTTCTTGCCGAAGAAATATATGTGTACACTCCCCGGGGAGATGTGAAAATGCTGCCGGTAGGCGCCAGCGCCCTGGATTTCGCATTTTCCGTTCACAGCGCGATCGGGTCAAAATGTATCGGGGCCAAAGTGAATCACAAACTGGTGCCCATCAGCCATAAGCTGCGTAGCGGCGACCAGATTGAGATCATCACCAGCAATAAGCAGAAACCCACGGAAGACTGGTTGAATTTTGTAATCACCACCAAGGCAAAAACGAAAATCAAAGATGCTCTTAAAGAGCAGAAAAGAAAGATAGGCGAAGACGGGAAATACACCCTGCAGAAAAAAATGGAGGATATGGGCGCCTCTTTTTCCCGGGCGAATATTGATGAAGTAACCGCTTTTTATAAATTAGCTTCTCCACTCGATCTTTTTTACCAGATAGCGGTAAAAAATATTGACCTGAAGGAGATGAAGCAGGATATGCAACTGGTGGGAGATAAACTGGTAATACCGAAACCGGTGAAAGCGGAGCCGGAAGTGAAACACCATGAAGCGGATACACATAAGATCAGCAATAAGAAAGATAATGAGCTGATCATTTTTGGCGAAAGCAGCGACAGGATCGTATATAACCTGGCCAATTGTTGTAAACCGATCCCGGGTGATGACGTATTTGGTTTTGTAAGTACCGGTAAGGGATTGATCATTCACCGGACAAATTGTGCCAATGCGGCCAGGCTGATGTCCAACTTCGGGCACCGGGTGGTAAAAACAAAGTGGGCCAAAAACAAAGAGATATCCTTTCTTACCGGCGTTAAAATTGTAGGGCTGGATGACGTGGGTGTAATACACAAAATAACCAATCTGGTATCCGGCGAATTAAAAATAAATATCGCGGCGCTCACCGTAGAAGCAAAAGAAGGCGTGTTTGAGGGGAATGTAAAATTGTATGTGCACGATAAAGAAGAACTGGATGAGCTGGTGAATAAGCTGAAAAAATTACCAGGCATTGAATCTGTAGAACGGTATGATACGGAACTGGTGTAGCTTGCCGGATCGCCAAATGGAGAGTTATGAACAACGCTAAGCCGACACGATGAAACAGTTAGCACTGCTGCTTTATTCCATACTTATAATACGTTGCAACCAAAACACGCAGATGCAAAATGACAATATACTACAATCAGGCAAAGACAAGTATGCGACAGAACTTATTGACAACGGCTTTCTAAAATATGCCGACAGTTCAAAGATTGACAGGTTAAAAACACAACTAATCAGTTCATTTGACATTTACGAAGACGACAATTTTAAAATAGCCCACATCGACGCCGAAGAACTTGCCGAATTTAGCTTTGACTTTTTTCTTCCAGGTCTTAATAGAATTTTAACCAAAAGAGAGATTAAGCTATCGGCTCAAAAACTAAATGACAAGGAAAATTCATTTGATGCGCTAATTAATGGCGACCCGATACCACTTTATACTCAAAACGATCTGGACAACAATATGTTTTGGGACACAGCCCCAAGAAACTTCTTTAAAAAAGTAAACGAAATATTAAAAGAAAAAAATAGCGACGAACAGTTTTATTTACTGTATGGTGGTAACGACTTGCACACAATACTTCTGACAGACAAACAGTTCTCAATCATATCCGACTATTATAAGGGGAATATTAAGGAAACACCCTACAAACCATGACAAGATATGCCTACAATGACTGACGACAGTCACATTTTCATATAACTTTCCGTCCCTTCCACTCGTAGCGGGTAAACAAACCGGCAAAGCCGGCAATGATGGTGTACAACACATGCAGGGGCTGCAGTAATGGGAACAGGGGCGATAACTTTGAAAGCGAAAAGAAGCGGAGTACCTGTTTTACAAACGGCCATTCGATAATGACTTTGTAAAAAGCCGCTACCAGGAATACGCGAAACCACAAAGCGCTGAAGCAGCCCGCTACCAGCAATACCAGCCAGCAAATATTCACCAGCAATACCAGCAGTAAAATGAGTTTTATATTTGTTGCTTTGTAGCTGGCAGCCTTGCTGGCCCAGCGGATCCGCTGGTGAAAAAAAGCCCTGATATCCGGCTCGGGGGCTGTGGATACAATAGCTTCCTGGGCGTTCAGATAGCCAATTTGCTGCGGGTATTCCGCGGCAATTTTGTCCATCAGCAGCATGTCGTCTCCCGATGCGATATGGTCGATACCGGCAAAGCCATTTACCGAAGAGAAAGCAGTTTTTTCATAAGCCAGGTTGGCCCCATTACACATATTATGGAGTTTGCCATGCACCGAAGCGGCTGTGATACCCTGCAGGATGGCAAAGTCGGTTGCCTGGAAGACTGATAACAACGATTTCCCGGGAATCATTTTTACCGGCGCGACAATAAAAACATCTTTCTTGATCCGGTGAAACCGGGCAATCGTAGCAATCCAGGCTGGCTCTGCCGTACAATCCGCATCGGTGGTCACAATTAAAGTTCCGGCAGACCGGGCGATGGCGACCTCAATGGCTTTCTTTTTATAGGAGGCCGGTTGTTCATTCCCGGTAAACTCTTTCAATGATAGCAGTTGTACACCCTGATCTCTATATTGCCCGACGATCGCGGCGGTGCTATCTTCAGAGTGGTCGTCCACCACAATCACTTCCAGCAGATCCCCGGGATAGGTTTGTTTCAGGATAGCCTCCAGACAGGCGCCGATATTTTGTTCTTCATTGCGGGCAGGGATGATGATCGTTATTTTTTCATCGGGTTCCGTCTTTTTGCCGGGCCGGAAAACCGGTATCCTGTTCCACCATCTCCTGTAAGTATCAATGATCGCAAAATAGCCGGTAAACAGCACCAGCAGCAGTAATATTATAATATACATCTTTAAAACCCGCCGAAGTTCAGCGGCAATCAAAAATAATCAAATGACAAAGATAAACTACAGGGCTATATGCACGGCACTTTAAAGGTAGTCTTGCAGAACACACAAAAAACTTCCTGCTTATGTAAAGGCTTTGTTAACTATGACGAAACAGAGCAACGGGTTATGTAATCTTGTTTTTTAAACCATCTTTCTGTTTTAAAAAATAATGAGTATGAAAAAGATAATTTCAACGCTGGTTTTTGTCGTAGTCACAGTTTTAGCATCCGCGCAAATAAATGCGGTTGGGCCTTATCCCAAAACCATCAATGTAACGGGGAGTGCATCCATAGAAATAGTGCCTGACGAAATTTTTGTACAAATCGACTTACGGGAATACGAAAAGAAAGGATCGGGGAAGATAGGTATCGAAACTATCAGAAATAAGTTCCTGGAGGCCTGTAAACTTGCCGGTATTGCAGAATCAGATTTGAGTGTGGCTTCCTACCTCGGAACCGATCACCTGTATGCGCTGAGTAAAAAGAAAAAGAACCCGGATATGATGGCCGGTATCAGCTATATGATAAAGTTTTCCAACACTGCCAAAATAGATGCATTGATAGAAAAACTGGATGATGAGGCCACTCAGGGATTTTCTATCGTCAGAACATCTCATAGTAAAATGGAAGAATTTCGTAAACAGCTAAAAATAGAGGCGGTAAAAGCAGCCAAAGAAAAAGCGATCTACCTGAGCGAAGCCATAGGTGAACAAGTGGGTGTGGCGGTAAACATCCTGGAACCGGTGGAATACGCCCCGGCGCCTGTCTATAAAAACATGCTTGCTTCCAACGTTTTATTCCAGGAAAATCAGGTGTTAGGAGTAACGGATCCAACCGCTGCAGTCGATTTCAAAAAAATAAAACTCAGGTTTGAAGTAAATGCTGTATTTGCCTTGCAATAGTCCTTGTTAGCGGACCTGACCGGGACCTACGACCAACCGGCTTACATATTCAGTCCGCCGCAAACACTGATCGCCTGTCCTGTTATATAACGGCTCAGGTCGCTTGCCAGGAAGAGTGTGGCATCCGCGATATCATCACCGGACCCGAAGCGACCCAGCGGGATGCTGCTCCTGTATTTTTCGGCAGCATCACCTTCTTTCAGGTAACCGGTCATATCGGTCTCGATAAAACCGGGGGCAATGGCGTTGCAGCGTATATTACGACTGCCCATTTCCTTGGCAATACTTTTGGTAAAGCCAATGATGCCCGCTTTGCTGGCAGCGTAGCTGCTTTGGCCGGCATTACCGGTAATGCCTATAATAGAGCTCATATTGATAATACTGCCGCTTTTGGCTTTCATCATCGGGCGTATTACCTGCTTTGTCATATTAAATACGCTGGTAAGGTTCACATTCAGCACGTCATTCCATTGTTCAGGAGACATCCGCAACAGCAGGTTGTCTTTTGATATGCCGGCATTGTTTACGCAGATATCCACTTTGCCGAACTCTTTCACTACATCGTTTACAAATGATTCGCATTGTGCAAAATCTGCCGCATTGCTTTGATAGGCCTTTGCCTTTACGCCGAGGGCTGTCAGCTTTTCTTCAAGGTCCTTCGCCTTACCGGCACTGCTATCGCTTACGTAAGTGAATGCAATGGCGGCTCCCTGTTCTCCCAGCTTTAAAGCGATCGCTTCTCCAATTCCCCTTGCCGCGCCGGTAACTATAGCAACTTTGTCAGTCAGTAGTTTCATCAGAATGGTCTTTTCGTTTAAGAGTTGCAATATACATTAAACTGCATTAAACCCGTTCTCCGGGGATAAAGCCATGCCGGACTTTCGAATGATATATACCCGCGCCGGGCGGAAAGCAAAAAAGCAACCGCTTCCCGGCTGTTTTTTATACTCGCGAACAATATTTTGTTTTACTGACCCTGTGCCAGGCTGTAAGCTTTTTTATCACCCCACATATTCAGCAACTCGGAAGAGCAAATTTTGAAATTACCGCTCATACTTACATACAGCCCGAGTATATCCTGCTGGTTCAGGGGTTCTCCATCCAGGGATTCGAAACGGACATTATAGGCATTTACAAGATTTGTGTACACTGAACCGGAAGGCCATACCTGGGTGCCGCGGTTGCTTATGTTTACCAGTTTAAATTTCACCCCCGCGTGTCGCTGACACTTGAAGGCGATGGCCTGGGGAAGCTCATTGCTTTCAATAAAAAGATCCACGCCAACAATACTTTCGTTGATATCTTCCGTAGACTCCATCATGGCATTCTGCAACAGTCCGAAGGGGGTGGGGGTACCGGGTTTGTTCGGCAAAACAGGTTTGGCGTTAACAACAGGCTGCTTACCCAGGTTGCTGATGATGGCGTCAGCAAATTCGGTAGTGTTTACCGAAGGGGTTGATTTGTCGCCGAAATCTCCCGTATGTACCCCGCTTTCAAGGGTGTACAACAATGCGTTTTCAATTACGGCTGCGTTTTCGGTAAGTCCTACGTGCCGGAGCATGGAAATGCCGCTTAACAGGAGGGCTGTCGGGTTGGCAATATTCTTCCCGGCAATATCCGGCGCCGTACCGTGCACCGCCTCAAATATGGAAATATGATCTCCCACGTTGGCAGAAGGCGCAAAACCCAGTCCGCCCACCAGGCCGGCACAAAGATCAGATACAATATCCCCCTGCAGGTTGGTGAGTACCACCACATCAAATGTATCAGGACGGGTAACCAGCTTCATACACAGGTCGTCCACGATCACATCGTCCGCTTTCAGGTCCGGGAACTCTTTGGCTACTTCATAAAAACATTCCAGGAACAACCCATCAGTTATTTTCATAATATTTGCCTTGTGTCCGCAGGTAATTCTCCGGGCATTCTTTTGGCGGGCCATCAAAAACGCGTACCGGATCACCTGCAGGCTTCCCGGGCGGGTAATAAAGCGGCGGCTGAGGGCTACGTCATGGGTGAGCATGTGTTCGATGCCCCCGTAAGTATCTTCAATATTTTCGCGTACGATTGTAATGTCAATAGGGATCCCTGCTTTGGAAAATACCGTGTCTACTCCATGCAGGGTTTGAAAAACACGTTTATTGGCGTAGGTGTTCCAGGTTTTTCTCGCTGTAACGTTAATGCTTTTTACCCCTTTGCCTTTAGGTGTTTCCATAGGACCTTTATACAGCAGCCCCAACGATTCTATAGCTTTCTGGGCTTCCGGCGTCATCCCGTTGGAAAAGCCCCTGTCAAATACCCATTTCCCCATTTCCACAAATTCATACTCCAGGGGAACATCGTTGGCTTCAAATATCCGTAAAGTGGCGTCCATGATCTCCGGACCTATACCATCTCCTTTAGCTACGGCAATTTTCATAATATGTAAAATTTGAGAATTATTTAACTAAAGCAGGCGCTCGTTATTGTGCGGGAACAAAGGTAACCGGGAATTGGTTCGGAAGGTAAAAATTAATGATTATTTACCAATGCTATCAATGTTTTTTGCTATTTTTAGTCAAACTTGGCAAATCGATGGCTTCTAAAGTAACTGAGGGCGTAACTGTAACTGTAGAAACGTTTTATCAGCCAGATTACAGTAACCCTGTTAATGGAGAGTTTATGTTTGCTTATCGCATTACTCTTCAGAATAATAATCCCTTTCCCGTAAGGCTTTTAAGAAGGCACTGGCATATATTTGACAGCAATGGCACCCAGCGTGAAGTGGAGGGGGAAGGCGTGGTAGGCGTGCAGCCCCAGATCAACCCGGGAGACCAGTATCAATATGTAAGCGGTTGCAACCTCCGCACTGAAATGGGTAAGATGTATGGCATCTACGTAATGGAAAATGTAGCTTCCCATAAACAGTTTGAGGTAAAGATCCCGGTTTTTGATATGATCGTTCCTTTTAAGATGAATTGATAATTTTCTTGCTTTTTTAACCTAAACCATTCACTTTCATTCACCGTTATTGCGTACCTTTGCGCATCCGCTCAAAAGACTCGAATAGTAATTATTAAGATTTTTTTCTGAGAGGCCATATTTTTCCTGATTAAACGTTTTAATTAATTACAGACGGCATTCGTACGTAATGGCTATGCTGAAAACCAGATAAAATGTATAAAGTTACCTTCAACAACAAGAACAAAGTTTTCTTCAACGCTTTAAAAGCCAATGTAGACCAGTATTTTGCTGAAAACAACCTGCGCAGAACAGGTAACTGGAAGCTCTATCTGAAGTCCTTTATACTCATCCCCGTGGCGACGGCAATTTATCTTTCCCTGCTTTTTGTACCCATGCCGGCATGGACAGGTATATTGCTAAGTGGCCTTTTCGGCTTTACCCTGGCGAGTATCGGCTTTAATGTAATGCATGATGCCTGTCATGGCAGCTATTCCACAAAAAGCTGGGTAAACGATATTATGGGGTTATCCATGAATGCCCTTGGCGGAAATGCTTTTTTCTGGAAACTGAAGCATAATATAGTACACCATACCTACACGAATATTGACGGGATAGATGATGATATCAACAACCGTCCATTTATGCGGGAGTGTTCCACACAGAAATGGTACCCGATGCATAAATACCAGCACAATTACATGTTCTTCCTCTATGGATTTACATCTTTGTTCCTGCTGTTCATCACCGACTATATAAAATATGTTACCCGCAAAGTGTACACCACGCCTTTGAAACCTATGGATTTCAGGGAGCACCTGGTATTTTGGGTATCCAAACTGATCTATATCGGGCTAACCATTGTACTGCCTATTATGCTGCTGGGCTGGCAACCCTGGCTGATTGGTTTTCTCACCATGCATTTTGTACTCGGTCTGACCCTGGCTTTGACTTTCCAGTTGGCACATGTGGTGGAGCATGCAGAATTTGATTTCGCCGGAATGGAGCCGAAAAAAATTGAGAACGAATGGGCAATTCACCAGGTGAAAACCACCGCTGATTTTGCCGCGAAAAGCAAGCTGGTATCATGGTTTGCCGGCGGGTTGAACTTCCAGATAGAACACCACCTGTTCCCGAGAATCAGTCACGTACATTATCCCGAGATCAGCAAGATCGTGAAACGCACCTGCGAAGAATTCGGGTTACAATACAACTATTTCCCCACGCTGGGTGGAGCCATCGCTTCTCACTACCGGTTCATGCGCGAACTGGGGAAACGACCCGCGGAGCTCCGTGTTGCTTAGCCAATAGTTCATTACATACTTTAGCTGGGAATTCTTTGGTAATTTTATTGCATGAGCTACAAAGAAAAGCTGGAGGCAATACGGGTCTTTTACCAAAGCGGCGCTACCAGGTCCGGCAAATTCAGGAAGGAGCAGCTTAAGCTGCTCAAAAAAGCTTTGCGGGATAATGAGAAAGAAATTTACGCCGCCCTGCACGCGGACCTGAAAAAGAGTAAGGAAGAAGCCTATATTTCCGAGCTGGGGCTGGTGATTGCCGAGATTAATGAAATACGGAGAAACCTGGACGAGTGGATGCGACCGGAAGTAGTAAGTACCAATTTTGTCAATTTTCCTTCAAAAAGCATATTATACAAAGACCCTTATGGGGTGGTACTGGTAATAGCCCCCTGGAATTACCCGGTGCTACTGTCGCTGATGGTAGCGGTAGGCGCTATTGCTGCCGGCAACTGCGTGGTGGTGAAGCCTTCAGAACTGGCGCCCGCATCAGCAAACATCATAGAAAAAGTGTTGTCTGTTTTCCCGAAAGAATACATACAGGTGGCAAAGGGCGACGGATCGGAGGTGATCAATGAAATGATGGACGGGTTCAGGTTCGATTATGTGTTTTATACCGGGGGTACAACCGTCGGCAGGATCATTTACGAAAAAGCAGCCCGGCAGCTTATCCCCGTTACCCTGGAACTGGGAGGTAAAAGCCCATGCATTGTGGAACAGGATGCCAATTTGCCGATAGCCGCCAAAAGGATCGTATTTGGAAAATTCTTAAATGCCGGACAAACCTGTGTGGCGCCGGACTACCTGCTGGTTCACCGCGCCGTTAAAAACAGGTTCATTTCGGCCCTGGAAGAATCCATTACCGCGTTTTATGGCAACGACCCCTCGCAGTGTAATGACTACGGAAGGATCATCAATACCAAAAGATTTGATACGCTGGTTGGTTTTATCAGCCAGGGGCATATTGTCTATGGCGGGAAATATGACAGGGGCAGTCTCTATATCGCTCCCACGATTCTTGAAAATGTTGCCCCGGATGCTCCCCTGATGAGAGAAGAAATATTCGGTCCCATTCTGCCGATGTTCACGTTCAACACCTATGAAGAAGCGGCAGCTATTGTGGCGCAGCATCCTGACCCGCTGGCTTTTTATGTGTTTACCACAGACAAGCAAAAAGAAGCGGACTGGATCGGCAATACCAGTTTTGGCGGAGGTTGCGTCAACAATACCATCGTGCACCTGTCCAATCCCGCACTGCCTTTCGGCGGAGTAGGCAACAGTGGTCTCGGTAGCTATCACGGCAAATATTCATTTGACACGTTTACCCGCATCAAGCCGGTTTTGAGGACGGCGAACTGGTTGGACCCTTTTTTAAAATATCCTCCCTTCAAAGGACGATTGAGTGTTTTTAAAAGAATTATCCGGTAGAAAAAGCCCCGCAGCGCCAACTGGCGTATTTACCTTCGGTGAAAAAAGTTCAAATTTTCGCAGGCGGGTGGCGACACCCGCCTGTAGAATCCGCTATCGGTCGGTGTCTCACCGACCGGAAAATTATATATGGAACGAAGATTTGAAATGCACCCGCGCCAACTGGAAAACAGGGGAATGTTTTATATCTTCAGTATTCAAACAACTACGCTATATGAAGTTTCCTGTCATTTACATTTTCTCATTGTTTGTTTTTTCGTGTAACGATGACGTTAAAACGATGGGTACCATAGAAAGGATATCGCCATCACTGGCAGCAATAATCGACACTGCCGCGGAGATTGAAGTTCTATCCGGTGGGTACGACTGGACAGAAGGACCCTTATGGCTGGAAAAAGAAAAAGCGCTCCTGTTCTCAGATATTCCGCCTAACAGGATATACAAATGGACGGAAGAAAAAGGGGCGGAACTGTACCTTACCCCATCGGGTTATACCGGCACCGTTGCAAGAGTAGGTGAGCCGGGCTCTAACGGGCTGCTGTTGAATGCGGAAGGTCAACTGGTATTGTGTCAGCACGGAGACAGACGGATGGCGATAATGGATGCTCCCCTGGACAAGCCGTATTCCATGTTCAAAACCATCGCGGATAATTACCAGGGAAAAAGATTCAACAGTCCCAACGACGCGGTTTATCGCAGCAACGGAGACCTGTTCATAACAGACCCGCCCTATGGGCTTGAGAAAAATGTAGAAGACACCGCGAAAGAAATTCCCTTCCAGGGCGTATATGTTATAAAACCTTCCGGAGAAGTAAAGTTACTAACGGACACGATCACACGACCCAATGGCATTGCCCTCATGAACAACGAAAATACTTTGCTGGTAGCCAACTCCGACGGAGATAAAGCTGTATGGTACCTCTTTGATATCGATAATGACAGCTTATACAACAACCGCATACTGTATGATGCCACCACCGAGGCTAAATCGGAGGGCGGTCTTCCCGATGGCTTAAAAGTGGATAAAGCAGGTAATATATTCGCCAGCGGACCGGGGGGTGTCTGGATATTTGATACCGAAGGGAAGGTAGCCGGCAAGATAAAACTACCGGTAGCCTGCAGCAACGTAGCCCTGGCGGACGACAATAAAACGCTGTATATCACGGCGGACTCCTATATGCTCAGGGTAAAGATGCGGCAGTAGTCAGCGTGCTACGGTACCCATACCATTCCGTCCGGGTTTTGTCCTACGGTAACAGTACCGGAAAAAGCAAGGCTTTCCAGGTTGAGTACACTTATATAGTCGGAATTGCTGTGTGCTATGAAGGCGGTTTTTCCATCGCCGGCAATAGCAATACCCATGGGGGCAGCGTCGGCCCTGATCCGTTTGATGACAGCCCCTGAGGATGCATCCAGTATGATCACCTCTTCGCCGCCGGAGTCGGATACAATCACCCTTTTTCCGTCCGGTGTGAACTTGATCCGTATGGGTGATTTGCCTACGGCTATATGCTGAACGATACTATCGCTCCGGGTATCGATAATATCAATGCTGCCATCGCCCGTATTACCCACCCATACCCGGCTGCCATCCGGAGAAATATCTATTCCTTCCGGCGCTTTCCCGGTTTTTACCTGTTTTATATTCCCTGCAGCAACAGTGCCCGATCCTATAGAAGTAACGGTATGCGAACCCCTGTTGGCCACATATACCTTAGCGGCATCGGGGGTGATCACCAGCATGTGGGCGCCGTCCTGCCCGGTACCCGCTACCCACTCCGTTTTGCCCGTCGAAAGGTTATGGCGGGCGATGCTCCTGGTGGCTTCCGACGTAAAATATAATTTATTGTTTTTGTATAAAATACAATGTGGCCTGTACAACGCTCCCAGCTCTATTTTCCTTGTCTCTTTATGGGACTGTATATCCACCACCGAAATGGTATTGCCATATTCAGGCACCCCATAGTTGGCTATATAGGCAGTCCGTCCGTCATCAGAAACCGTTAACTCATGCGGCGCTTTACCTACCGGCACAATTGCTACCTGCTGCAAGCTTACCGGGTCTACTATTGAAACAGAATTGCTCCCTTTGTTTACCACCAGCAGCCGGGCTTTCTTTGATTGTGCCAAACAACAAACAGGTATCAGGCAGATCGTTACATACAGGAAGCTTTTTTTCATGTCGGGCATTTTAGCCTTTTAAAGTTAAAGATCAATTTTCGTTTGTTACAACTAAAATGAAGAAGAAATCTTTGAGTATTTTTGCCTGTCAAAAGATAACGGATGAAGTATCAGGTAGGAGATAAAATTCTGGTTTTATATTCCAACGAGGAAGGAGAAGTGCTGGATATTATCAGCGACACAATGGTGCTGGTGGAAGTGAGAGGCGTTAAATTCCCGATATATACGGACCAGATCGATTTTCCCTATTTCAAACGGTTTACTGAAAAGAAGCCGGAAGTAAAAAAAAGCCGGCAGTATGTCGATTCCATAAAAAGGGAAACCAAGAACACACCATACAAAGTCGGCGAAGGTGTCTGGCTGGTTTTTTTCCCGGTATTCGACAAGGATGTTTTTGATGATGATATTATTGAAAAGTTCCGACTCTACCTGGTAAACCAGACGGGGTATGCTTTTCAATTTTCTTACGAAATGTCCTTTAATGGCATCTCCGACTTCAGTATAAAGAGTGAGGCAGGGCAGCACAGCGATTTCTACCTGAACGATCTCGCTTTTGAAAACCTGAATGATGTTCCCAAATTCTGGTTTGAGTTTTCGCTCACAACCCCGGATAAGAAGAAAGCGCCCCATTACGAAACTTTTTTTAAACCCCGGGCAAAACAGGTTTTCAAAAATGTAGAGGAAATGCACCTGAAGCAGGAAGCCTTTTTTTCTGTGTTGCTGTTTGAAGAATACCCGGATAGCGTGGATGAAAATAAACCCGACCTGAGCAAGCTGGTGCAAGCAGGATTTAAAGTGCAGGATAGTTCAAAAAACAATATAAGAACCGTAATAGATCTTCATATCGAAAAGCTGACCGACCGTTGGGAGAAAATGTCTAATGGTGAAAAACTGGAACTGCAACTGAAGACCTTTGAAAAGTATTATGACCTGGCGCTGCAGAATCACCAACATATGATGATAATCGTGCACGGCGTAGGAACCGGGAAACTGAGAAATGAAATTCATGAAATACTTCGTCATAAGAAAGAAGTGAAATCTTTTGTAAACCAGTTTCATCCGTCTTTCGGTTATGGCGCTACGGAAATTTATTTTAATCACTGATCCGGGAACACCGGTAACAAACAAGAACCAGTAAACATGACTATTTTTTCAAAGATCATTGCCGGTGAGATCCCTTCGTACAGGATCGCGGAAAACGAGCGGTGTTACGCATTTCTTGATATTTTCCCGATTACCCGGGGGCATGTGCTGGTGATACCCAAACTGGAAGTGGACAAATTTTTTGACCTGCCGGAAGAGTACCTGGCAGAGCTGATCCGTTTTTCCAGGCCCATAGCCAAGGCGCTTGAAAAAACATTCGACTGCAACCGCTGCGGCATGAGCGTGGTAGGGCTGGAAGTGCCGCATGCCCATATACACCTGGTCCCTATCAACAGCATCGATGATTTGAACTTTTCCCGTCCTAAACTGAAGCTTACGCAGGAAGAATTCATCGATATCCGGGAAAGGATCATTGCGAATCTTTAAGGACAAACGCAGGCGGCTTTGATCAGTGTTTTCTGATCAGGTCGAGCAGTTTCCGGTCGAGTTTGTAGCCGTGCCAATCTTCATATGCCACATCGGTACGCCCGGAATTCAAAATGCCGAAGTCACCAACAAAATTCCAGAGCCCGATCCCGATATTTTCCGACCGTAATACATCGAGCACATCGGTAAACCAGGCAAGGAAAACATCATGCGGTGTTTTGTTCCAGCAGCCGCATTCGCCGCAGTGCACGCCCACGCCTTTTTCTATCAGTTCCATCCAGGGCTTGTAATAATCTTCCAGCATTGATTTCCGGAAATAACTGTTCCCTACCTGCCCCGGCCATTTGGGGTCAGGCAGGTTATTGACATCCCTGTTCGCCCAGGGCGCTTTGTAGTGGGAAATGGCTCCGGGAAAATATCCCCGGCAGCTTTGGGCTATGTTAAGATCTGTTATTTCCGGTATGGGCGTGTTGCCCACATTATTCCCGTCTGCTATTACCAGGTGAGCCGGGTTTTCTTTGCGGATGGCCTCCGCGGCCCCTTTGGCCACTTTCCGGTAGACGTCCCCGGGTACAGGTCCGGATTTGGAATGCTGATCATTCATGTCTTCCCGCATGGCCGGTTCATTCACCAGGTCAAAGCTTATTTTTTCAGGTGACAGGTTCTTAAAGCGCCTCGCCCAGAAATTCCAGTGAAAATAAAATGCCTTTTGGGCTTCTTCGTCCTTCCATAAATTATATGGCTCATGGAAGCCGGCATTGATGCAATAGCCCGGCGCCCTGTGCAGGTTCAGGCTCACGTGCAATCCATGCGTTTGCGCCTGCGTCACCAGTTCTTCTATGGTGTCGGTCGCGCGGTCGTCAATTTGATATACTTCCTCCGGCGTAATATGCCGCGTCCTGTCAATATCAAGATAGGAAGGGTAGGCCAGGGGAATACGCACGAAATCGAACCCCCAGTCCTGCATCCATTTCAAATGCTCCACGGTCGTTTTATTCCTGGTATTGTAGGCCGGGTTGGGTGAAAAGTAATCCAGCAGGTTAAAGCCTTTCCATTTGGGGAGTTTGTTTTTTGCCGGTCGCGGAAAAACTGTCGCCGAGCCTGCTGTTCCCAGGGTCAATGATGCCGCCGCCAGCCCGGCATTTTTTATAAAGGCTTTTCTGTTCATATATGTAATTAATGATGGATCGCAATCAAACGTTGAAGATAAAAAGATGTTTTTACAAACTGCCGGAACCCCATCGGTCTCTTTTTGTTAAATTGCAGTTGCCCCAAAGAGTAGCTTATTCAAAACGCCGGTTTGAAAACCTATCTTTGACGGAAAATAAATATTGAAGCTTACGGCACCGTATATGACCAGTTATGTCGAACCCGAATCTTAATACCGATAAAAGCTCTTTAACCAAAGCGGAAAAGGAATTCGAGAACAATATCCGGCCCAGTGAAATTAGCGACTTTTGCGGACAGGACAGTGTGATTGAAAATATCAGGATCTTTATCAAAGCTGCGCAGATAAGAGGAGAAGCATTGGATCACGTTCTTTTTCACGGACCTCCGGGTTTGGGAAAAACTACGTTGAGCCGCATTATTGCCAACGAACTGAAGGTAAATATCAAGGAAACTTCCGGACCGGTGATAGAAAAGCCCGGGGACCTCGCCGGGTTGCTGACCAACCTGCAACCCAACGATGTATTGTTCATTGATGAGATACACCGCCTGAGCACCGTGGTGGAAGAGTATCTCTATTCTGCCATGGAGGATTATAAGATTGATATCCTCATTGATACCGGGCCCAACGCCAGGAGTATCCAGATCAACCTGAACCCTTTTACACTGGTGGGCGCAACAACGCGAAGCGGGTTATTGACCGCCCCCTTACTTTCCAGGTTCGCTATCAAATCCCGGCTGGAGTATTATTCGGCCAATACGTTAAAAAATATAATCAACCGCTCGGCAGGCATATTGCAGGTGGCGATAGAGGAGGATGCGGCGGCGGAGATATCCCGCAGGAGCAGGGGCACGCCCAGGATCGCCAACGGGCTCTTAAGAAGGGTCAGGGATTTTGCCCAGGTATTGAATGACGGAAAAATAGACATCGGAATTACGTTGCATGCACTTAAAGCGCTGAACGTGGATGAGCACGGGCTCGATGAAATGGACAACCGGATACTTTCCACTATTATCGAAAAATTCAAAGGCGGACCGGTGGGCATTACTACCATTGCCACGGCTGTTGGTGAAGAAGCCGGCACACTGGAAGAAGTATATGAACCCTTTTTGATACAGGAAGGTTTTCTGGTACGTACTTCGCGGGGCAGGGAAGTGACCCCCAAGGCATATGAACACCTCGGAAAGTATTCGCCACGGCAGGATCTGTTGTTCTAATAGTAATGCAGGCTGAATTTACCTGTTAAATACCCCAAACCAGTTATCAACGATAAAGATCAGCAGGAATATTGCCCCGCTTACAATTGACACGGGTGGGTAGATACAAGCGGACAAAGCTGTAAATAGTCCCAGGCAAACCAGTATAAGAGATACTTTATTACCGGTGTCGTATGCTGTGAACGAAAGAGGATATTGCAGCTTACCAAGCGGCACGGCAGTTAATAAAAATGCGGCGGCGGCAATAATGAATGAGCTGAAATATGAACTCTTCTCAATGGCGGGAGTAGAGGTTGAGACAACAATCAATAAACCCCCTGCTATTAAAGAGCTTACCACCGTGATGGCAGTGTTTTTCTCTGTTGTATCCAGTGCATATTTCCCGTCTCTATGAAACAATAAAAACAAGTTTGCCAACGGGCTGATAATCCAGGAGGTGACGACGAACAAAAGGTAACATCCTATGATCACCACTGCCACATTCTCCGTGCCGTTAATTTTACCAAATATGGTACTCAGTAACCGCACGCCGATGAACAAGCTTACCGGAACTATCCACGCCGCGTTTTTTCCCTGGTTCTGTAACCAGAAGCTGTATTGTAACATCCATTTGTAAGGCGGAATTTTGGATTTAAGCGCCTGTTTCAATCCTTCTTTGGCGTTCTCATAATTGGGGTTGATACGCAACGCTTCCCTGAAATGCCCCACGGCTTTTTTATGCTTCCCGCTTTCCAGGTAGTTCCAGCCGGCAGTAGCATGAGCGTATTCGTTTTCCGGGTCCCGGGACAATGCAGTCTGGATAGTTTCTATTGAGTCAGCCGTTTTCTTTAGTTTATTAAGCGCTATTGAACGGGCGCTCAGGCAGGTGATATTCTCAGGGTCGATAGCCAGTCCCTCGTTTGCTTTTTCGAGGGCAGCTTCGAAGTTGATGTCTTCACAATAGGCATGCGCCATCAATCCATAACTTTCGGCAAATTGCGGGTAGAGTTTAATGGACTGATGTAATATACTTATAGCGATGGTATTCTCATTCAGGCTATAGTATCCAAAACCTTTGAGATAATGGTAATAGCCGTTTTCCGGGTCTATGGCTAATGCTTTATCAATGATCTCTATTCCTTTTCTATAATCCTTCTTATCATAATAGCAGTGGGCATATAAAGACAGCGCTTCATCATTGTCCGGGTCCAGTTGAAGTGCACTATTCAACTGTTTTATCGCTTCATTGGTTCGCTTCTGGTCTTTTAACAAGCGTGCTCTTTCAATAAAAAAATAAGGATCGTTCATAAATGTACGTGGTACTCAGGGGTTAACGATTATTAAGGAGATCTTATTACTTTTTAATTTTCAGGTATTTCAGAATGTCGTCGTAAAGACCGGACTCATTGGAATACAGGGCGTAGTTTCTGGCGGTAGAAAACCACTCCAATGTAGTAGGTTTGTGCTTTCTTACCGCATCCAGTAAATCCCTGGTGGAAATTTTCTGAATACCTCCTTTGCTGATGCTCTCTCTCAACTTTTCTTCCGTCGCGATATCTACAATAGCCGCCAGGTCCGCCCCTGAATATTCATTCGTCGTAGCCGATATTTTTTTCACATCCACATTTTCGGTGGGCCTTTCCTTCAGCAAAGCCTGCAAAATTTCCATTCTTGCAGGTTCATCCGGTGGAGCAACAAATATTACCCGGTCAAACCTTCCGGGTCTCCTGAACGCGGGGTCGACACTCCACGGAGCATTGGTGGCCGCAAGCACCAGCACGCCTTCATTGTCCGAAGATACCCCGTCAAGTTCCGCCAGGAACTGGTTGATTACCTGTCGCATAGAAGATTGTTTCAAATCTCCCCTGCTCGCGCCCATCGCGTCTGCTTCATCAAAGAAAAGAACACAAGGCTTATTCCTGCGTGCCAGTTCAAAAATTTCATGCAGGTTTTTTTCACTGTTCCCGATCCACATATCCAGTATATCGTGTAACCCAATGCTGATAAATTTGGCATCAATCTCCCCTGCTGTTGCTTTGGCAATATATGTTTTGCCACATCCCGGAGGGCCATACAACAGTATTCCGCCGCCACTCTTTTTTCCGAAGGCCCGGAAGAGTTCAGGGTTTTTCATCGGCAGAATGATCTTTATTGATATTTCTTCTTTAACTTTTTCCATTCCTCCCACATCTGCGAAACGCACAGCGGGTTTTTCCATAAAATAAGCGCCGTCTATATCTTCCTCCATATCCTCCGCTTCATTTGCCGAGGGCGCCCGTAAGGCCTGGTCTATCTCAGTATCTGTGAAATCCGGGAACTCTGCAAGCAATAACTGGTACTCCTGAACAGCCTGTTGTAAGGAACCCTCTTTTATCAGACATTTAACATATAACACCCTGTCATTCATTTTCAAATCAGGTTGTATCTGCTCAAACGCTACAATAGCCGCCGAATATTTTTGCTGGTAATAGTAAGCTGCCGCCAGTCCTGCGGTTGCTCTTGAATTTGCATACTGCAGGCTCAACACCGCCTGGAATTGCTCCGCAGCCTCCGCATACATCTTTTCATTGATCATCATTTCTGCCACCTGAATACGCAGGGGAATATTGTCTGGTGAAACCTTCAGCGCTTCCAGCAGGTTTTGAATAAGTTCGTTATGCATATAGCAATAATACTATTTTATTAAATTCAACATCAAATGGTTAGGGAATCATTCCGCATAGCCCTGCAGATCGTTTTTTGTTTTTTTCCTCTCTTGCAACCTTTTAGTATATTCAACGTCAATTATACTAAATATTTTCCGGCGGCAAATGAAAGCGGATACAACATATAAACAACCTTCCATCATAGTATGTATTCTGATGGATTTTCTCGGTTATATGAGCTACAGTATACCATTACTGGGTGAGTTTGCTGATGTGCTGTGGGCGCCCCTGTCGGGACTGATCTTTTTTAAGCTGTTCGGGGGATGGAAAGGGGCGTTTGGCGGTGTCTTCAATTTTATTGAAGAGTTGTTGCCGGGGTTAGACTTTATTCCAAGCTTTACCATCATGTGGCTCTATAAATATTTCCGGAAGCCCAAAAATCTGTCAATCCAACCCGTATAAAGCTAGGGCGCTTCAATTCGTTTGGAGCGCTATTTTTATACCCTACACCACCACGTTGATCATCCTGTTCTTCACATAGATGACTTTTTTCGGGGCTTTCCCTTCCAGCCATTTCTGAACGATCTCATTTTCCAGCACGAGCTTCTCCACTTCCTGTTGGGTGATATCCAGTGCGAGGTTCAATTCCGTACGGGTTTTACCGTTGATGGCAACCGGATAGGTTTTTGAAGATTCCACCACATATTTTTCCTCAAACACCGGGTAGGGTGCATCCAGTATGCTACCGTTGTTGCCCAGTTGATGCCAGAGCTCTTCCGCTATATGCGGCGCGTAGGGCGTAAGCAGTACAAGCATTTGTTCAAGGATGGCTTTTTTATGGCATTGGAGGTCAGTGAGCTCATTTACCGCGATCATGAAAGCGCTTACTCCGGTATTGAATGAAAAGCGCTCTGTGTCGCTTTCAATTTTTTTGATGGTCTGGTGCAGTACTTTTAATTCCGCAGGGGAAGCCTCACCCCCCGCCCTCTCCGAAGGAGAGGGGGCCGTACTTGTCCAAACGGGACCCGTTTCATCGAAGAACAAACGCCATAACTTTTTAAGGAAACGGTGTACGCCTTCAATGCCCTTGGTATCCCAGGGCTTGCTTTGCTCCACCGGCCCGAGGAACATTTCATACATCCGGAAAGTATCCGCGCCGTACCTGTTCACCAGGTCGTCGGGGTTAACGGTGTTGAATTTTGATTTGGACATTTTTTCTACTTCAGCCTCACAGATATATTTTCCATCTTGCTCTAAAATAAATATGGCGTTTGAGTACTCCCCGTTTCTCCATTGTTTAAAGGAGTCTATATCTAGTTCTACACCATCAACCATATTAACGTCTACATGTAATTGTTGAACTGTTACTTCCGAACCATCAAAGGCTTCAATTGACCACCCTGATTCTTTTAACTCTGGGATTAATTTCGGTAAAATTGTATAATATGAAATAGTATCCAAGTAAAAGCTTGGAGGTTGTATTTCGTTTTTTATTCCCTTAGAGATAAAAATCTGATATTTTGACAATACATTATTTATAGGTATATGTCTCGAATTAAATTCAAGTTTTATCCTATACACAAACCTACTGCTTCCCTGTATCATTCCCTGGTTCACGAGTTTTTTGAAAGGTTCAAAAAAGCCGATATAGCCCAGGTCATACAGCGCTTTGGTCCACATGCGGCTGTAAAGCAGGTGCCCTACCGCGTGTTCGGTGCCACCTATATACAGGTCCACCTGGTTCCAGTAGTCGGATGCTTTGCGGTCGCAGAAGGTTTCATTGTTATGGGGGTCCATGTAGCGCAGGAAATACCAACTGCTGCCGGCGTAGCCGGGCATGGTGGAAGCCTCCCTCACCCCCTGCCCCCTCTCCACCAGTGGAGAGGGGAGCTCCGGTTCGGTTGCTGCCCCTTTCTCTGTATCCGGAGCGGGGTGCTGTTTCTTTAGTTCATTTTTTATTTTATCTCTTACTGCATAGGGATTATCTAAAACTTCTTTGTTGCTAAAACGTATTACCCTGAACCCGATCCCGTTCAACATGTTTGTCCTTTCCTCATCATACTCCTTCTGTTCAGCCGTTTCATGATAACCACCATCTACCTCCACAATAAGCTTATCCTGCAATGAAACAAAATCAACAATGTATGCATCTATCGGATGCTGTCTTCTGAATTTTGCGTCCAGCTTATTTCCCCGCAGCAATTCCCATAGTTTTCTCTCTGCTTCCGTATGATCTTTTCGCATTTGTTTGGCCAATTCATACTGCACAGGCGTCCGGACGGTATATTTGGGAACGTTTGCCGCACCAACTGCCCCCTTCTCCGCTTGCGGAGAAGGGTTGGGGATGAGGACCCACTCCTTCATATTCGCCAGCGGTCCCTCACCGTCTTTGCCGGGCTTTATTTCGTCAATATGCGGCAGCTCCAGCGGCAGTTCGCTTTCGTCCAGGGGCCAGGCTATGCCATCCTTCCATATAATAGGAAAAGGTTCACCCCAGTAACGCTGGCGGCTGAAGGCCGCATCCCGCATTTTGTAATTCACTTTGCGCACACCATCCCCGTTTTCTTCCAGCGCGGTAATTACTTTTTCCGCGGCTTCTTTCACAGGCAGCCCGGTAATGAAACCACTGTTTTGAATGATTACATTTTTGTCGGATATAGCTTCCTCTCCTTTATAAAGCTCTCCGAATATGTTGGTAATGGGAATATTAAAATGTTGTGCGAACTTATGATCCCGTTCATCGCCGGCGGGCACCGCCATGATCGCGCCGGTGCCATATCCTGCCAGCACATATTCACTGATCCAGACCGGGATGTTTTTACCGGTAAACGGATGTTCCGTATAAGCGCCTGTAAAGCAGCCGGATATTTTCTTCTCTGCCATCCGTTCCCTTTCACTACGGCTTTTTACCCAGGTCACGTATTCTTCCACTGCCGATTTTTGTCCGGGTGTGGTTACCTGGTCCACCAGTTCATGTTCCGGCGCCAGCACCATAAAGTCAACTCCAAAGATGGTATCGGGGCGGGTGGTGTAGACGCGAATAGCAGCCTCATCCCCTGACCCCTTCTCCCAAGGGAGAAGGGGAAGCCCGGCAGCAGAACTGCTTTTTTGCTTCTGTTCTTGTATGACAATCTTTATCTTTTCAACCACCGTTTCTACGTCTTGCAACACCTCTTCATTTCTAAACCGGATCAATGTTAACCCAAGTTCTTTTAGAAACCCTGTTCTCGCATCGTCATATATCTTTTGTTGTTCTTCATTATGATATTCACCATCCAGTTCAATTACCAGACCTGCCTCCAAAACCGCAAAATCAACTATATAACCTTTGACAGTATGTTGCCTTCTTACTTTAAGACCAAGTTTGTTATTCCGGATATGCTGCCATAATAAGTCCTCTGCAGGCGTAGGATTCTTCCTGTTCTCCCTTCCGAATTCTTTCAGGATATGCCAGCTATTGTCAGCCGTTTTATAGGACTTTCCTGCCCCGTGAGACGCTGCTCCCCCCCTCTCCTCCAGGAGAGGGGCTGGGGGTGAGGCTAAGCTAAAGTTGATCTCCGCCCCACTGCTCTTCCCGATCCAGTTGGTTTGCATTTCCTTCATAGCCTCGCTCCAGTCCACTGTCTGCAGGTCGGTCTGCAAGCGATCGGCATATTCGGTAATGCGCAGGTACCACTGCCGCAGCTTTTTCTTTACCACAGGAAAGCCTCCTCTTTCACTCACGCCGTTGATCACCTCGTCGTTGGCCAATACGGTGCCCAATGCTTCGCACCAGTTCACTTCGCCATAGCCGCAGTATGCCAGGCGATATTCCATCAGGATGGACTGCTGCGCAAACTCATCAAAAGAATCCCACTGTGCTGCCGTGAATACCTGCCCGGCCAGACCAGGCAGCTCAAATTTGCCGTTAGGCACCGGGTGGTTAATATTGCCTTCTTTTTCAAAAATTTTAACAAGCCCGTCTATAGCTTCCGCCTGATTGGTTTTCCGGTTGTACCAGCTTTTAAATAACTGCAGGAATATCCACTGCGTCCATTTATAGTATTTGGGATCACTTGTCCGCACCTCCCTGCTCCAATCGTAGCAAAAGCCAATATTGTCTAATTGTTTTCTGAAAGTGTTAATATTTTTCTCTGTTGATACGGCAGGGTGAATACCGTGGTCTATCGCGTATTGTTCTGCCGGCAGACCGAAAGCATCATATCCCATAGGATGCAGCACATTGAACCCCTTTAACCTTTTATAACGGGCGAAAATATCGCTGGCGATATAACCCAGGGGGTGCCCTACATGCAGCCCGGCTCCGCTCGGGTAAGGAAACATGTCCAGCACGTAATATTTGGGCTTATCCGACCGGTTACTTACTTTATAAGCGCCTGTGTCCTTCCATACCTGCTGCCACTTCTTTTCAATCTCTCTGAAATTATATTCCATATTGTTAAAAAGTCTCCTGTAACTGATTGAAGAAAAAATTATTCTGAAAAATATTCAATGCAAACTCACGTTATGAGGGCAGCAAATTTACGGAAAGCAGGCATAAAACTATTATTTTTGCCCATTCCGGTGCCTGTATACCCAGGAATAACCGATTAAACGATTACAACATGGAGGAAATCAGTAGAAGCTCTATGAGAAGGAGCAAACCTTCTTTCTTTTTCAGCATATTGGGAGTAGCCTCTTTATTGATATTAATAGGCGTATTTGGCTGGCTGGTCATCAACGGGAGCAAACTGGAACGTTATTTCAGGAGTAATGTGCAGGTACAGGTGTTTCTTACCGACTTAATGTCCGATAGCGATACCGAACAATTACTTTCGGATATCAAGGCGAAATCCTATACAGTTTCCGCAAAATTCATTTCAAAAGCAGAAGCAAAAGAGATCTATCTAAAAGACGGCAACGAAACCTGGGAGGGCATTCTGGATGAAAACCCCCTGAAAAAAAGCATAGAATTTAACCTTCGCCCGGAATATGTGAACAAAGACTCTCTCAACATAATCGTTGCTGACCTGGAACAGGTAGCCAACGTAGATGACGTGAAATACCCTAAAGACGTAGTGGTCAACCTCAACGATACCGTTAAAAAGATCAGTTGGGTATTATTGGGCATTGTGATCGGACTGGGGATCCTCGTACTGGTTTTAATAGATAATACCATCAAACTGGCAATGTTCAGCAACCGGTTCCTGATCAAGACGATGCAGATGGTTGGCGCCACCCGCTGGTTTATTTCCAAACCATTCGACATAAAAGCCGTTGTAAACGGGTTGGTCAGCGCCCTGATAGCCATCGCGGTGATCATTATTATCATCATGGGTGTTGAAAAATGGCTTCCGGAAATTAAAGTCCTCAGGGATTATACCCTGCTGGGGTTCCTGTTTTTAGGTATTATAGTGATCGGTATCGGCATCACCTTTATCAGTACACACCGCAGCGTTACCAAATACCTGAAAATGAAGCTGGACGACCTGTATTAGCCCCTGGACCGGAAACCGTTTTGGAGCCCCTGCCCGGAGCCGGGCTTAGCATATCCCCTCTATTTGCGGATTTTTTATGATGCTACGTTTCATATCTTCGCAGCATGGAGCAATTGTTAGCGCAACTGGAAGTTTACCGCAGCGAAATTGAAGCTTATAATATCCCTGGCGCAGAAGGGGCAGAGAAATTCAGGATCACTTATTTGGGAACCAAAGGACTGGTGAAAACCCTGATGGGGGAGATGAAAAACGTGCCTTCCGATAAGAAAAAGGAGTTTGGGCAGGTACTGAATGAATTCAAACAATTGGCTGAAGCCAAATACAATACACTTAAAGAAGCCGGTGAAGCCGGTGGGGTTCAGCAGGGGCCGACAATTGACCTCAGCCTTCCGGGAGATATATTCCCCGTAGGTACGCGCCATCCCATCAGCAGCATGCGCAGCCGCATTGTTTCCATTTTTCAAAGGCTCGGTTTTTCCGTGGCGGAAGGCCCGGAGATAGAAGATGACTGGCACAATTTTACCGCCCTGAACCTGCCGGAACATCACCCGGCAAGAGACATGCAGGATACTTTTTATATCTCTACCGATCCTGCCTGGCTGTTAAGGACCCACACCAGCAATATCCAGATCCGGGAGATGGAGAAAGGGAAGTTGCCGCTTCGTATCATCTGTCCCGGGCGGGTGTATCGCAATGAAACCATCAGCGCCCGCAGTCATTGCTTTTTCCACCAGGTGGAAGGACTCTATATCGACGAAAACGTTTCGTTTGCCGACCTGAAACAAACGCTTTACTTTTTTGTGCAGGAAATGTACGGCAATGATGTAAAGGTGAGGTTCCGACCGAGTTATTTCCCGTTCACGGAGCCCAGCGCCGAAATGGATATCAGTTGCCAGTTGTGTAAAGGCGCCGGTTGCAATGTTTGTAAATACACGGGCTGGCTGGAAATTTTAGGTTGCGGCATGGTGCATCCCAAAGTGCTGGAGCATTGTAATATCGACCCGGAAAAATATACCGGCTTCGCTTTTGGTATGGGAGTAGAGCGTCCCGCCATGCTGAAATACGGCATCACCGATATCCGGCTCTTCAGCGAAAACGACGTGCGTTTCCTGAAACAGTTCCGGGGCGTTTAGAAAATCTTTTTCAATCAGCTATTTTTACCAAAAATTAATTGCCTGCCCAACAAATTGGCTAATTATACGTTAATTAAGCCCGTAACAAGCTCATTTTAAATAGTTTTGTACCATTCAAGGAAAGTATTAAAATGAAGAGAGGCTTATTCACCGCAGGGCTGCTGTTCTTGTTTTGCCTGGCATCTGCACAGGAGGGATACGAGATAAAAGTGACTCTAAAGCCGTATACCAAAGGATTTCTTTACCTCGGTCATCATTTCGGAGCCAAACAATATATCATCGACTCCGCGGTGGTCAACGCTCAAAGCGAAGCTGTATTTGCAGGCAAAGACAAGCTGATGGGTGGCGTGTACATGGTTATTTATCCTCAAAAGAACGGCTGGTTCGAAATGCTGATAGACAAACAACAACGCTTTTCGATTACGGCCGACACTACAGATATAATAGGTAAAACACGTTTTGCCGGGTCGACGGATAACGAACTTTTTCAACAGTATCAATCCCTGGCCCAGGAAAAAGGCAAGGCCATACAGGTTTTGCAGAAAGAGATCACCGGCAATCCTTCCGGTCCTGATGCGGCCAGCCAAAAAGAAGAAATAACAAAGCTGAACACGGAATTGCAGGAATACAGGGAAAATTTTATACAGCAATACCCTGACCACCTGCTGACCGCCATATTCAACGTGCTCAGAGAACCGAAAGTGCCCGGCGCTTCCGAACATCCCGGAGGGAAATACGACTCCGTGTATGCCTATCAGTTTTACAAACAACATTACTGGGATGGGGTTTCTTTTGCTGATGAACGGCTGGCCAGGACACCCGTATTTGAACCCAAGCTGAAACGGTATTTCGGTTCCGTGTTGATGCAGCAGCCGGATACCCTGAGTAAAGCTGCCAACAAAATATTAGACGCGGCCCTCCCCAATAAAGAAATGTTTAAAGTGATCCTTTCCACACTCACTGAAAAATACATCAACCCGGACTATATGGGGCAGGACGCGGTATTCGTGAACCTGTTTGAAAGATATTATGCTCCCGGGAAAGCCGACTACTGGTTAAATGAAAAATACAGGAAGGTGGTGTTTGAACGGGCCTATAGCCTGATGGCGAACTTAATTGGCGGAAAGGCGGCAGACCTGAAAATGGTGGATTCTGCAGGGAAGTCGCGTAACCTCTATAGCGTGAATGCCCCCTATACCGTTGTTTGTTTTTGGGATCCCACCTGCGGCCACTGCCAGACAGAAGTCCCCAAACTGGATTCCGTTTTTCAAAGCCAGTGGAAAAAACAGGGTGTGCAGATATACGGGGTAATGACAGATGGCGGCAAAGAAAAATGGCTGAAATTCATAAGGGAAAATAATATCAGGGGCTGGATACATGTACACCAGTTACCGGAGGTGACGCAAGCTGATTATGATGCCGGCAGACCGGGTTATAAACAATTGTTTGATGTTTACCAGACCCCGGTTTTATATCTTTTGGACAAGGACAAAAATATCATAGCCAAAAAACTCAACCCGGATCAGATGAACGACCTGTTGCAACTAAAGTTCCAGGGGAAATAGTCGTTCCGGCACTACCTGACATATATGAAAAAAAAGCTGGCTCTACCGATTTTGCTATTGTTTTGCGGAACAGTATCTGCACAAACCTTATTTACCTATGGAAAACAGGCGGTTGATAGAGAAGAGTTCCTGAAAGCGTTCAATAAGAATAATGCTGAAGATACAACCGCAGAAGCGAAAAAGATATATCTCGAACAGTTTTACATCCCGTTCAGGCTTAAAGTGCAGGCTGCCCGGGATATGCGCCTGGATACCCTCCCTTCGCTGAAATATGAGCTGATCAACTACAAGCGCCAGATAACGGAAGATTATCTGCTGGAAGAAGGCGCTTTGGAGGAGCTCTGTAAAGAAGCATATGACAGGAGCCTGACGGATATACGGCTTTCACACATCTTTATCCCCTTTGATGAAGCTTATATCCGCAATCCGGAGGGATATATGCAACCGGAAACAACAGACACAACAGCAGCCTACAGGCAGGTCATGGCTGCCTATAGTGCATTGCAGCAGGGAGCGGATTTTACCCAAACCGCACTGGAATACTCAAAAGATCCTGAGGTAAAGACCAATAACGGGGATATAGGGTTCATTACGGTGTTTTCTCTTCCCTACCATATCGAATCCATCGCCTATACACTTGACAACGGAAAATTTTCCGAACCTTATAAAAGTAAGGCCGGCTATCATATATTTCAGAAAACCGGTGAACGTCCCGCGTTCGGAAGCATCAAAGGAGCGCAGATACTACTGGCATTTCCCCCGGGAATAATGCCTGGAGAAAAACAGACGCTTCGGAAAAGAGCGGATTCCCTGTACCGGGCATTGCAGTCGGGCAGCGACTTCGACCAGTTGGCCAGGCAATATAGCTCAGACTTTAATGCAGCGACGACGGGCGGCGCGTTAAACCCCGATTTTAAGATTGGCAGATACGAAAAAACATTTGAAGACGCGGTGATGGGATTAACGAAAGATGGTGATTATACCCGGCCTTTTGAAACGGCTTATGGTATTCATATTGTGCAGCGGCATCAGCATGTGCCGGTAATATCGGACAGCCTGCAGGCGGTGACGCTGTTTAAAAATATGGTGCTGAACGATACCCGTATAAAGATATCCAATGAGCGGCAGGATAAAAATATCCTGGCTGCCGTAGGTTACAGGGACCAATTCAATAATGATGCCCTGCTTTGGCAGGTAACCGACAGCCTGGTAAAAAACAGCGGGTATACGTTACCTAAAAAAATCACGCCCGCAACCGTGATCTTTTCTTTTGGCAATGAAAGCAGAACGCTGAAAGACTGGGTTGACTATGTTAATACCCTCAAAAACAATTACCGCCCCGGAACCGAAATCCCCTATGCTGCCATTATGCAGCACTATGTAAAGGTAACCGCCAACCAGTACTACCGGGAGAACCTGGACCTTTACAACGAAGCTTTCAGAGCTCAGTTGAAGGAGTTCGAAGAAGGTAATCTTTTCTTTGAAGTGATGGGCCGCCAGGTCTGGAACAAAGGGGCGGATAACGAAGCCGCGCTTAAAAAATATTATAATGCCAACAAATCGAGGTACGTCTGGGGGGAAAGTGTAAATGCTGTATTGTTCACCGCGCTGGATGCGCAGGCGGCGCAGGAAATTAAGAGTAACCCGGCGGATTTTGTAAAGAACTGGAGAAAGTATGCGAACAATACTGAAGGAAGTATTATTGCGGATTCCACACGGTTTGAAACGGCATACATTCCCGGCTATAAAAGCGATATGCCGGAAAACAGCCTCTCGGTTTTATCGGAATACAGTTCAGAGGGCCCCGCAGGTTTGCTGTTCATCCTATCGCGGATACCGGGCGGCACGGAAAAAAGATTTGAGGAAGCCCGGGGATTCGTGATCAATGACTATCAATCAGAACTCGATAAAAAGTGGATAACATCCCTGAAGAAAAAATATCGGGTGAAAATCAATGACCAGGTATTAAGAACTTTGTAAATACCCTTACTGCGGCGAACTCTTTAGCTCCGAACTGTCCAGGTAGTATTTTCTTGGTATGGTATCCTCAGCAACAGGTACTTTTCCGGATCGGAACAGCAGTATCGTCAGTACAGCAGCATACGCAACAATAAAAAAAATACACAGGACCATTCTCCCGGTGTTATGCTGAATCCTGCCTGCAATTAAACAGCCTGTTATAAAGAGAATGACCGATAGGACTAACAGGGCTCCTCCCAGGTAAGGATTTATTCCGAAGAAAAAGCCATTGTATGCTTTAAAAAGTAAATACATTGCCGCTACAACAAAAAATAAGGAGGCGAATTGTGGGCGAAGCATAGCTTATGTATAACATTTTTCATTTTAAAACCTGGGGCAACGGGGTATATCTTTGGTTGAGCTTCGGCTGTTCAGGAACCCCCGGTAAGTAAGAGAAAACTCAAACCCGCCCCTGCCCTGGCTGGCAGTTCGTAGTTGCGAAATATTCATATCATAACTGAGACCGATGGAAAAAGGGTTATAGTCCAGCTTCACCACCGGGATGATCGCGTCGTTCCAGCGCAGAAAAGCCCCGAAATGTAAAATATAATTCGGGTTGGTAATATCATCCAGCTTCCTGGAGTACATAGCGCCACCGATTACCTGGTGTACGCGGCCGCTTACTGTTCCCTGTAAGCTGGCATCCGCACTCAGCGTAATGTAGGCCATCTCCCCCATAGAAGTACGTAGCCCGGCAGAGGCTACCCATTTGGGAAAATGTTGTATACTATTGTAAAATGCGCTGGAGGGTTTGTTGAAGTGATGATATGCCAGCCCCACATAATAATTATCGTCCCTGTTGTTGCCAATAGAGGCGTTATAACTTAATCCGACACCGGCATCAAAATAGGCGTAATTATTTGCAAAGGTCTCCCCGTCAGGCAGGGAGCCATTATAGCCAAATCCATCATATTGGTTATTGGTGGTCACCTTTGAGCGGTCCAGCCTGCGACCCACCATTCCGCCCATAAATCCCAGGGAGACATAACTGTTCTTTTCATCGCTCAGGGATTTATGATAGTTGACGACGGGCAGCAAGTGGGTAGTGGTCAGTGCAACGGTGCCTGCCCGGTCCATCAGCACCTGCAACCCGGCAGTTACGAAATCGTTGCCCTGTCCTACCGGGAATTTGTATTCGCCGTTCAGGGACGCCGTTTGATAAGGAGTGGTTACACTTGCCCATTGGTTACGGTAAACCATCTGTGCCCGCACATCCCCTTCAAATAAACCGGCGAATGCGGGGTTACGGAATAAGGGTGTCTCATAGTATTGAGAAAAATGCAGGTCCTGCGCCTGTACTGTTGCAGAGGCAAGACAACATATCGCTATCACCAGTTCACGGACTTTCATGCCATATATGTTATTTGCAATTTTCATTTATCGTATGAGTGTTATGTTTCCTTTAAACGGAACTATCTGCGCGTTGTCGCATATGAACTCTATCACGTACACGTATGCGTCTGAAGGCAGCGGCTGTCCGTTCATTCTTCCATCCCAGCCTGCAGACGGGTCGTTGGCAATGAAATTCTTTTTCTCAAATACCTGTTGCCCCCAGCGGTTGAATATCCGCATGGACTGTACCCTGGCTAAACCTCGTCCTCTCGGGTAAAACACGTCGTTCATTCCATCTCCGTTGGGAGAAAAAGTATTGGGAACAAAATAGTTTTCGTTTGTACAAACCACACTAACGGTAATGTCTGCCGTGCTTACACAACTGTTGCTGTCGGTTACCGTTACGGTATAGATCTGTGTGTATTTGGGATTGGCTATGGGATTGGGGCAATCCGTACAACTCAGCCCTTTCGGCGGTTCCCATTGGTAAGTGGCTATTCCCGAACTGTACGTAACCGGCAGAACGACTTCGTTGCTGACAACCAACTCGGTGGCCTGAGCGGTAATAACCGGCAACGGGGCAACCGTAAGCATATGCGATGTGTTCCGGGAGCAGCCGAGGAAATTGGCGGCAGATAATGATATATTATAGGTGCCGGGATTGGGAAAATTCAACGAATTGTTTTGACTGGCAGATGATCTTCCGTCGCCGAAATTCCAGCTCCATGTGATGGCGGTGTCGGGGTACTGCAATATGCCGTTCAGCCCGATCAGGCGCTGCGCACAGGTTAGATCGTCTGCGATTATCAATGGCTCCGGGGTCCGGGGAATTCTTACCGTATCGGCATAGGTCTGCATACAACCGCTTTGGGTAGTTGCTGTCAGCGTTACGGGATACAATCCCGGGTCACCATAGCTGTAAGGATCAGGGTCGCGGCTGCCTGTAAAAGGCCCTGTTCCAAAATCCCATGTCCAGGAGGTCACGGGTTCACTGCTGACTGTGTAGTTGGTTAGCAGCACGGTGCCTGAATCGCAAAAGTTCTTTCTGTCCAGGTTGAATGCCGGAACAGCACCCCTGATATCTATCAGGTGCGGGCCATTCACTGTACTTTGACAACCGATAGCGTCCTGCAGGAATACCGAAGGCCTGTAGGTTCTCGGGTAATCATAATGATGCACAAGTGTTTTTTGCCCGGAGCTGTCAACAGCGCCATCTCCAAAGTTGAACCTGTACCGGGTATTTGAAGGAACATCAAACTGGAAACTGACGGTATGTTCATTACAGTAATAGGGGTCTACCGAATAATCAAAACTGGTAAATGAACTCGGGTTGTACACGTTTACCAGGAACTCCGCCGAGTCCACACAGTTGCCCCCATACCCTAAAGCAAAAAGCTTTACATTATAGCTGCCATAGTTATCATAAAAGTGGCGAACTACGCCGGCGTCCTCTGTTGAATTGAACAGGTCGCCAAAATCCCAGTAGAGTGATTCATAGTTCTGCGACGTATGTAAGAATTTAGCTTCTAACAGGGGACATATAGAAGTACTGTCCTGTACATCAAAAGCCGCCACCGGTCCTGCGATGTTGATATAGTTTGTTCTTGTCAGGGAATCGGCGCAGCCCACATCATCCGTTACTACCAGCTTTACTGTATATAGCCCCTCTGCATAGGAATGCCCGGGATCCCGGTCTGTTGACGATTGGTTATCACCGAAGCTCCAGTTATAGTTCAGGTTGCTTCCCTGGGAAGTGTTGATAAATGACAGGGGGGTACCGGGGCAGAAACGGGTAGCGTCGGCGGAAAAGGAAGCTACCGGACCGCTGATCCGGATGGTGCTGACAGCAACATTTTCATCCACGCATCCGGCAATATCCGTAACAGACAACTGAATTATATAAGTACCGGTATCTGCATACTGGTGTGTAAAGGGACCGCTGTTGAGGGTTTGTGTCTGCCCGTCACCAAAATTCCAGGTCCAGGAGGCAATGCCGACATCCGTAACAGACGCGTCATTAAATGTGACGACGTTGTTTTTACATTCCGCCAGCACTGCCGGTGAGAAAGCGGCGGACGGGCCGGTCACTTTTATCGTTTGCGTACTTTGTGCTTCACAGCCTGAGCGGTCTCTCACCACCAGGGTAACGGGAATATCCCCATCTGCATGAAAAGCGGTATCTACCACTTTTCCGCCATTGAACAGCGGTGCACCGTTGAGAGACCAGCGAAAATCTCTTACATTGACGCTGTCTTCCGCGGCAGTGAATGTTAATTCCTCGTATTTACATACAATAGACCTTGATACGGTAAAGCTGTTGTCCAGCGGAGAAAGGTCCACATTCCGGACGACCGTGCTGGCACAGGAACCGCTGGTGACCGTCAGCCGGATATTATAATTTCCGGTAGTAGCATAGGTATGCGTTCCGGGAGAGGGGCTGCCGGAAGTCTGCCCGTCGCCAAAATTCCATTCATAGCTTGTTGTCACCAGGGGGTTGGTTATAGAGCTGTCCGTCAGGGTTACGATCAGCCGGTTGCCGCAATCCAGTGCAAACCCGAAATTGGCGACCGGGCCATCCAGTGTAAGCAGGTTGGTTTTTGATACAGGCGCGGAAGCACATCCATTGTGTATCGCGACCAGGGTTGCCCCCACTGGGCCAAAATCAGTAAAGCGGTGCTCGTAATCCGGCACGGCGCTCACTGCCGTTTCTCCATCGCTGAACACCCACATCCATTCTGTAACCGGGCTGGCCGAGGTGGCGGTAAACTGTACCGGATCGGAGGTGCAGGCGCCGCTGCCAACCGCTGTAAAATCAACTCCCGCCGGGGCTGTACCTGCTCTTATCACCATGTTCCGCGTTAAGCTGCAACCGCCGTCGGTAACAACCGTAAGGCTTGCATTAAAAACACCTGCCACGGTATAGTTGTGAGTGGGGTTGGCGGCTGTACTGGTGCCGCCATCCCCAAAACTCCACAGGTAAGAAGTGATGCTGCCGGTAACATTGCCGGTAGCGGTAAAGTTGACATTGTTCAGGGGGGCGCATCCCTGTGTACGGGAACTGGAAATATTCAGTGTTGGCGCTACGATCCTGACAATATTATTTTTTGTGATGGTATTCTGGCAGCCGCCGGCTGTGGTAATGGTTAATGATACCGTATAGTTACCGGTGCCGGTATAGGTGTGCGTCGGGTTTTCTTCCGTAGCCGTATTGCCGTCGCCAAAATTCCACAACCAGCTTACAGCGGTAGCGGCATTACTCTGGAAATCAACGGAGTAGGCAGCGTTACACCCGAAATTATTGACGGCTGTAAAATCAACGCCGGGACGGCTTACCACTACAATCTGTCTTGTTACTGAGTCTGTACAGTTGGCAAAACGGTTGATAAGCTTCACATTGTAAACCCCTGCCGCGGTATATCTTTTTACAGGGTGCTGGTCGGTAGCGGAACTGCTGCCATCGCCAAACTGCCAGTTAAAAGTGACTACCCCGGCATCGGAAGTATTCTGAAAACTGACCGGCTGATCTATACAAACAGTATCGGGATGGGTAAACGCGGTATTAAAAGCGTTTACTGCCACGGGTTGTGTAGCGGTGTTGGCACAACCAAAGCTGCTGGTGGTGGTCAACCGCACATTATGTGTGCCGCTGGCAGCAAAAACCGCGGTCGGGTGCCGGGCTGTATCGGTATTTCCATTGCCAAAATCCCACATGTAACTTAATGTACCTGGTCCGGAGGATTCATTGGTGAAGGGAACCGTGAACGGCGCTTCGCAATTGGCGGAAGGGGTATAGCTGAATTTTGTTTCTATACCGCTTACCACGCGGACATAACGGGCAACAGACCTGCGGGCCGAGCAACCGGTGCTGCTGGTAACCGACAGGGCAACATTGTACCAGCCGGCCTGCTGGTAGGTGTGAGATGGGTTTTGCGCAGCCGACAGATTCCCGTCGCCAAAGTCCCAGGCCCAACTTGTGATGGTACCGACGGAGGTGGTGGCAACTCCTGTAAACTGCACCTGCGCCGGAAGACAGGCGGTGGTGATATCTGCAGAAAAATTAACGGTAGGAGAAGGGAAGACGGTAATATAGTCGGTACGGGTAACAGCGTTAACACCATTCACATTACGAACTACTAGCGTAACGCTATAGACGCCCGGCCTGGTTAATGATACATTAGGGTTTTGCTGATTGGACAATTGCTGGGTGGTCCCGTCACTGAATTCCCAGTTCCAGGAAGCGGGATTGCCGGTAGATTCATCTGTAAAACGAACACTTAAGGGAGCACAACCAGACAATACGTTTGCCGAGAATTGCGCCACTGGTGCTTGTGCTATAGATTGCATGGCAACGAAAAAAAACAAGAGGCAAAGAAATATTCCTTTTTTCAAACGATGCATTTTATAACAGGGAACCGGATTTCAATTCGTTGATATACTCAAAACTATTGCATTTTCAGCTAGTGCAAAAGTTTGGCCATTTTCAAAGGAAGGAATAGTAGTTTTTTAACATATTTGTATACGGAAAAACAGGCCGGTCAGTTGGCTTTTTTAACCAGTTTCAGGTAAACATTCCTGCTTTCGTCTACCGGTTTGGCTTCCACCAGTTTGGGGGTGTTATTGGTGATTTTAAACTTTTCGTTCAGCCTGGTAAGCGGGCCGTTGGATACGGGGAAATTGGCCTGGATAGTACGGTCATCAATACTGGCGCTCCAGGTACCTTTCAGTTCGGAGGTGAGCGTAATGGCGTATACCTTGTTGTCGTCAGTAAACTGAAATTCGTATCCCTCAAATTCAGCCGTTTCATCCACGCCTTCGTTGGTATAGATATTTACCAGCCACCTGCCATTGGTCATGGCATCCATCAAAAAACGAAGCGCCAGGTTTTCTTCAATTTTTTTACAACTCAATACCGACAGGGTCAATAACAAATACAAGCCTGCCATTTTGATAAAAGAGCGCCGGAGGTTATATAGGCATTTGGTAAACATGGCTGTATTTTTCTGTTATATAACGTTGAAAGTATTCAAGTTGTAACGGGCTGCCGGTGACTTTATTGCATAGCTCTCCGCTGGTAAAATTTCTACCGTATTGATATACATTGCTTTGCAACCATTGATGTATGCTTCCAAAATTACCTGCGCCAATTTTTTGATCCAGGTCAGGATAACTTTTGCCGATGCTGTCATAAAATTGCGCGGCATACAAACTGCCGAGGGTATAGGTCGGGAAGTACCCAAAACTTCCATGGCTCCAGTGGATGTCCTGCAAACAACCGCTTTTGTCATCGGGTACCGCCACCCCCAGCAGTTCCTGATAAAGACTGTTCCAGTATTCGGGTATCTCCCGGACAGGCAGGCTGCCACCTATTAATTTTTTCTCTATTTCATACCTGATCATTACATGAAAGTGATAGGTGAGCTCATCCGATTCGGTCCTGATAAGTGAGGGTTGTACCTTATTGACTGCCGCAAACAACCCATGGCTGTTTATATTTTCCAATTGCGGGAAATATTGCTTCACAAGCGGCATTATATACTTTATAAAAGACTCACTGCGTCCCACACAATTTTCCCATAAACGACTCTGGGATTCATGAATACCCAACGAACAGAATTCACCCCGCGGCAATCCATACTGATCAACCGGCAGACCCTGTTCGTATAATCCATGCCCGCCCTCGTGCAGGCAGCTCCATACCATGGAAGCAAAATCGTGCTCGTCTATCCGGGTAGTCACCCGCACATCCTGTGCGCTAAAGTTAGTAGTAAAGGGATGTTCAGAAATATCCTGCCTGCCCGCTTTAAAATTAAACCCGATGATCTTTAATAACTCAAGACCTAATTGCCACTGTGCGTCTTTGTCAAAATATTGTTTCAGGAAGCCGTCTTCCGGCGCGGGTCTATCCAGTATTTGCGAAAGCAGGGAACCGAGCGGTTGCTTCAGGTCGTTAAATAACCCGTCCAGCCATGCCACGGTAGCGCCTTTTTCGAACTCGTTCAGCAAAGCGTCATAGGGATGATTTTCAAACCCGAGCAATTGCGCTTCTTCTTTTTTCAGGGAGACCAGCGCTTCCAGTTTGTTTTCAAAGACCTTAAAGCTGTTTTCGCGTCGCGCTTCTATCCAGGCGTGATAGGCCGCACTGGTGGCCTCCGACATTTTACGAACAAAAGAAGAAGGATATTTTTCAAGTTTGCTGTAATCTTCCAGGGTAAGCTGCACATTGCGCAATTCAGCGCCCGTTAAATCATTGCCTTCCGCAAGGGTTCTCAGCAGTTGTCCGAATGAGGGTTTTACAAATAGTTCGTGACCTATTTCACTGAGTGTGGCTATCTGCCTTCCCCGGAAAGCGGCCCCCATTGGAGGCAAATAGGTTTCCTGGTCCCATTGCAACACGGCAGACGCATACTTTATGTCTGCTATCCTGCGCATATGCTCCGTATATTCCCGGTATTTGTTTTTCAAGTTATAATGGTTGGGGTTATCAATTCCACTAATAAAAACTGCAATTGCTGACCATCAAAAAGAAGGCTTACAATTGCAGTTGATTATAGCTTAAACATATTCCTTAGTCTCCCCAGATCTCTCCTTTTCCTTCCAGCCAGTCTTTTACAGACGCGGTGGTTACCGATTTGGGTCTTTCTATAGCCAGCCCGAGCGCCCTGTCCCAGCAGAGGCTTGCCAATACTCCCAACGACCTGCTTACGCCAAACAATACGGTATAGAACTCGTATTCCACCAATCCATAATGTACCAGCAGGGCGCCGCTGTGGGCATCCACATTTGGCCAGGGATTTTTTACTTTGCCTAGCCCCTTCAATACTTCGGGTACTACCTCGTACACCCGCCACACTACATTTACCAGGGCATCGTCTTTCATATGTTTTTTCCCGAACTCCATCTGCGCCTCAAAGCGGGGGTCTGTTTTGCGCAATACCGCATGCCCGTAACCGGGAACAACTTTTCCTTCCGCGAGGGTTCTTCTTACGTATTCTTCCACCTGTTCCTTAGTGGGTAATTCCGCGCCCAGTTCCTCCCGCATTTCAAATATCCATTTGATCACCTCCTGGTTGGCCAATCCATGCAAAGGACCTGCCAGCCCATTCATGCCGGCTGCAAACGACAGGTAGGGGTCGCTTAATGCAGACCCTACCAGGTGTGTGGCATGCGCGGAAACGTTTCCACCTTCGTGGTCAGCATGAATGGTCATATACAGCCGCATCAGCTCCTTGAAGCTTTCATCTTCAAAGCCCAGCATATGGGCGAAATTCCCTGCCCAATCCTGCAGCCCGTCCGGTTGAATATGGAGATCGTTTTTGTATTTCCGCCTGTATATATAGGCCGCTATCCTGGGCAGACGGGCTATCAATGTCATCGTATCATCAAATACTGCATCCCAGTAGTCTTTTTTGTTAAGCCCTTTAGCATATTTTTTGGCAAAAATGCTTTCTGTCTGCAGGGCCATCACCCCCACCACAAACATGGTCATAGGGTGTGTATGTATGGGAAGCGCGTCTATAGCGTCAAATACATGTTTGGGAACATGTGACCTGCGTTGCCATGAGTTGGTTATTTCGGCCACATCCTGGCCAGAGGGGAGTTCGCCTAAAAGCATCAGGTAAAATAAACCCTCCGGCAATGGTTCTGAACCGCCCGGCGCTTTCGGTAGCTTTTGCTGTAGCTCCGGTATGGAAAATCCTCTGAAACGGATGCCTTCCTGAGCATCCAGGATGGAGGTTTCTGTTACCAGCCCGGTAATACCCCTCATTCCCTGGTAAATCTGGGATAGTTGTACCTCTCCAATTACTTTGTTGCCGTGTTCCTTTAGAATTGTTTTTATCTCCGCAGCTAAATCGTCCGCTTTTGCTTTAAACCGTTCCTTTATAGTAGCCATATTATTACAAATTCCTTTTCGGTTAAAGAATGCGCTAAAGTTAACCAAATCAGGCTTAAGAGAGGTGAAAAAAATGATTTTCAGTTCATTATTTTTCTTATATCATCAACTTGATATTATTTCGGAGCCCGCCTGTATAAATAGTAGGTAAGGAAGCTGAAAATAATATTCGGCAGCCAGGCGGCAGCCAGCGGCGGCAGGTCTCCTTTTACGCTGAAGATAGTTGAAAACCTGTCGAACAATATGAACAGGGCGGCTATGGCGAAACCGGCAGCCAGGTGAATGCCGCTGCCACCCCTGATCTTTCGGGAGGCAAGTATAGCTCCTATCAGGGTGAGTATTATCACCGTGACGGGGGTGGCATCCCTCCGGTAGAGCTCCACTTCCATATCATTGATATCTTCCGCGCCCCTCAGTCTTTCCATTCCGATCAACTCTTTCAATTCGGGTGTTGTCAGCCTGGTTTTTACAAATTCATCTCTTTTGAGATCATTGGGCGTAAAGTTCAGATCCATTCTCCGTATAGTATCCTGCTTTGCTTCCTCCTGAATGCCGTTTATATTCCTTTCAACTATGCCGGATAGTTTCCATTTGCGGGAACTGGTATCCCAGGCTATATTATCCGCCCGCAGGTTGTACACCACCTTATTATCTTCCAGCTTATCCATGAAAAACCCTGAGCCGCTTTTTGTGGTGGTGTCATAATAACGGATACCGCAATACGAAACAGAATCTATACGCATATAAATACTGCTCTTGTAAGCGCTGTTGGAAGGGTTATTGGATTTGGTATACTTCAGCTCAAAAGAAGTTCTTATTTCATTGGCCCGGGGAACAATACTGCGATTACCTATCCAAAGCAATGCTGCCAAAAGAATGCCCCCGATAATAAAGGGCCTTAACAAACGGTTAAAGCTGGTGCCGCTGGCCAGGATGGCAATGATCTCAGAACGGTTTGCCAGCCGGGAGGTAAAAAATATTACGGCGATAAATGTAAAAAGCGGAAAGAGAAAAGAAACTATAAAAGGAACGAAACCTACATAGTAATTTCGCATTACATAGTCGGCAGATAACCTGGAGCGGGCGAAGTCATCCGTTTTTTCGCTGATATCAACCACAACGGATATGGCGGTAAAAAGGATGATGCAGAAAAAAAAGGTGAGAATAAAGTGTTTTAAGATGTACCAGTCAATTTTTTTCATGCATCCTGCGGTTATAGAAATCTACCCCGGCAAAAGTAACTCAAAACTCTAAAAAGAACTTTGTATCTTTCTGTTATGAACAATCTTCACAATAGTTTCAGAAATCTGGTGGTAAAATTCGCCCTGGTGTGCAGCTTTTCAGGCTATGGGTATGGTTATGCGCAGGAAGCGGACCTGGAATTATATGAACGGCAATTGTTCCTGCAGGGAGAAGATACTTTAGCCTGCCGTATTCTCTCCCCCGCCCATTTTTCCCCGGAAAAAAAATATCCTTTGCTGGTTTTCCTGCATGGGTCCGGTGAACGGGGCAGCGATAATGAATCCCAATTAAAATGGGGCGGCGAGCTTTTTCTCGACTCCGCCTACCGGGAAAAATTTCCTGCAATTGTTGTTTTTCCGCAGTGCCCGGCGGATTCTTCCTGGAGTGTACGCATCCGGAAGAAAGATAGTATCGGGCAGTTTACTTTTCCTACGGATGTTCCACCCACCCGGCCACTGCAACTGGTGATGGACTTTATTGATACGCTTATCAGCAGTGGAATTGTGGATGTCAACCGCATTTATATCGGCGGGCTTTCTATGGGAGGTTTCGGCACCTTTGAAATATTATGGCGGAGACCCCAACTGTTTGCCGCAGCTTTTCCCATATGTGGCGGCGGCAATCCTGCAATGGCAAAATCCTATGGCAGGAATTTTCCTGTTTGGGTATTTCATGGCGAAAAAGATGAAGTGGTGGCGCCTGTGAACTCCCACATAATGGTGGAGGCTTTAAAGAAAGCAAACGCTAAAGTAAAATACACGGAGTATCCCGACGTAAAACATGATAGCTGGATCAATGCCTTTGCCGAGCCGGAACTTTTGCCCTGGCTGTTCTCTCAAAAGAGATAACGAATATACTTCAGATACCTCGCCGCGGCGGATGCCAATAACAGACTGCTGTAATAATGATACTTCGTAAGAAGCAGGAGTACGCCGTAATCATATGCTAAAAAAATCCTAAAATAATAATATAAGGAAGGCAGAAAAATACTTTTTCGTTTTTATTGCCGTAAGTTATTTTGTATGCATCGTATAATAGCATATGTCAGCTAATAACAAAGTAAAAAATATAATATCATGAAGCGATCTCTGAAAAGTCTGGCGGTTATCCTGTTGATGTCGGTTGTAGTATTTTCCTGTAAAAAAGACAAGGATGATCTGGAAGAGGAACCAACCAGAAAGGAGCTGATCACCAATAAATGGAAAATAACCGATGTGCGGACAGGCGGAACCAGTATTTTGCTGTTGGTACCGACACTAAGCTGTATTACAGACAACATAGTGACTTTCAAATCAAACGAAACATTTACCATGGAAGAAGGAGCCAATGTTTGCTCCCCGGCATTTGAGGGAAGCGGTACCTGGTCGCTGGTGGAAAATGATACCAAAGTTAAGCTGCTGTTTTCCGAGCCGGAAGACAATGAGGTGCTGGCCCCGATCACAGAATTGACCACTACCACGCTGAAAATATCTTATTATTTTGAAGATGTGCCTATACCCGGCAACTACGAAATAGTTTTGCAGAAGCAGTAATCTATCAGGTGGACAGATATACATCATAGACCGGGCTGAACAAATAGGTTCTGCCCGTTTTTATTTCTATGCACTTTATCCTTTTGCGCAACTGGTTTTCCCTTCTGAAAATCCTTCCATCTTCTGTTCGGAAGAGCCCGTTCATCGGCACTTCTTCTACCAATATCCTGTTGGCAGACCTGGCATCATAATTCCGGAGTACTCTTGACAACCCTTCTTCCGCGCAACTGGATGCCGGAGGATTCTTCATCATATTTTTTATCTCTGTCTTCACGTCTTCCGGTAATACATTCAGTAAAATAAACTGGTGTAATATTTCTCCATAGGTTTTCTTCCACTCTACCCCGTGTGCGTCGATACGATTACCGTAATTTACAAAGGCAACCAGGTGCGCCAGTTCATGCAGCAGCGTTACGAGGAAGGCGTAGGCATTCAGGTTACCATTGACGCTTATCCTGTGGTTTTTGCCGTTAACAGCAAAGCGATAGTCGCCGAGTACCGTTTTTCTTTCACGCGTGATGGTAAGATGTACTTTGTAGTGATGGAGATATTGCATTACGGCATCATAAGAGCCGGGAGGCAGGAAAGATTCGAGCGTTGAAATAGGGGCTTCTCTTTTACCGCGCATTGTTTTGCTTACTCTCCTTTAAAATGATTCTTAACTCAATAAATGTATACACAAGATACAGCGCCATACAAATGATCACCGACAGCCTGTTGACTTTGTCCGCTGAAACGGCATAGGCCAGTACCACGCCGGCCACCAGCACAAATTTCACCAGGAAAGAGATATAAAAATACCGTATAAAAGTTTGTGGCGAAGGCGATTTAACAGACTGGTGTAAAACAAGAAAAGATAATACGGAAAGCACAAAAAGAAACAGGTTCCCCCATGCCAGCAGGTCAGGGTCCAGTCCTGCACCGGCTATGGCTGGTTTTGCAAAAAACAGTGCTGCTGCAAGCAGTACAAACAATATCAGCGTGGGGGTCAGTAACTTTATCTGTTTCATCAGTATATCTAAATTACCGGCAAATGTACGGCCCGGATCAGTTAACCCGGGTGTAAATGCCCCCGTTCTTTTTTAATAGCGGTCTGAGTACTATGTTTGACATATCGTTCATTTAAATTTAAACAGACTTAGTGTGTACACAAATATTTTTCCCGGTGGTAGCTATGTTGATCCTTTGCAGCGCCTGCGGGAACCCGGACTCAAAAGGAGAAGCAGAGCAAACGTCCGGTTCTGTTAATGCCGTGGCAGAAAGGGCTTTGGACGATACCGGAAAAGATCCCGGGCACTTCACCATTGCTGAAGAGGACAGGCAATATATTGAGCTGATGATACCGGAGTATGCTGAAATTGTTTTTCATTATGAAGATGCGCCGGAAACCATGCACTTTGCGGAACACCTTATCAATTACTTCAGGAGCAAACAGGCAAGCGTGGAAATACATAAGCAGGGGGAAATTGCAGATAAAAGAGATACCGGCTCCCGAAAATTCCGCATAGATTTTATCGGCGACCACCGTTATGTGGTCCGGTTATATAACTGACCACTCTTTTGAATGAGAAAAACTTGTAAAGTTTTATCATATTGATTATATTACTCTGCTAAATTCATTATATGGACCAGAACTCTATTTTTGAAGAACCAATAGGACCGCCCACCAGCGATGAAAAAACAATGGCGGTATTGTCTCACGTTTTAACCATTGCTGTCGGATTTATCGCTCCACTCATTATTTATCTTATTAAAAAAGATGAATCAAAGTTTATATCCGACCAGGCAAAAGAGTCTTTGAATTTCCAGATAACACTGACGCTGGCCTGTATTGTGCTGGCGATCACCATTATCGGGATTTTGCTGATTTGGCCGTTATTGATCGTGGCATTGGTTTTCATTATCATCGCTTCTGTACGTTCCGGAGAAGGCAAACGATACAGGTATCCTTTTAATATCAGGTTTATTAAATAACAGGAAGTCACCTGTTAATGCGCAACTGCCTTTTAAGAAAAAAGAGACTGTCTGAAAGTTGACAGTCTTGATCTTTTATTGTAAAACTGTTTACAAAAACGATTGTATGGTCAGGCATTTCGGTGTATTCAAATTTAAGCCGGGAGTAACGGAGGAACAGATAGAACAATGTTTCATCTCAATGAAAGGTATGGTTGAAAAAATTGAGGGATTGCTGGATATGGAATATGGACCCTATAATGGGAATGAAGGATTAAACGAGGATTTTACACACGGGTTCTTAATGACATTCACTTCCGAAGAAGCGAGGGACGCCTACTTACCCCACCCCGTACACGAAGAAGTAAAACTATTTGTGGTACCCAAACTGGAGCGGGTAATAGTATTTGATATCAATATACCGGGTCAGTAATTATTTGTTGCCATGTCTGAAACCAAAAGCATTTTGATCATAGGCTGTTTCGATACCAAGGGGCAGGACTTTGCCTATTTGCGAAACCGGATCATTAAAGCAGGAGAAAGAGTGATCACTGTTAATACCGGTATCATGGGCGCCTGCACTGAATTTACAGCGGATATTGAGGCGGACACAGTGGCCGCCGCCGCAGGGCATTCCCTTGAACAGTTAAGGAGCAGGAACGACAGGGGATATGCCATAGATGTTATGGGTAAAGGTGCCGCACAGGTAGTAGCCGCTTTGGTGGCCGACAACAAAATAAAGGGCGCTATAAGCATGGGTGGGGGCGGCGGCACTTATATAGCCCTCTCTGCCATGCAGCCTGTTCCGTTTGGTATTCCGAAGTTTTGCTTAAGTACGGCAGCGGCAAAAGATCTTTCGCGGCAGATAGGCAGCAAGGATATCACACTGATGCCTTCAATAGTAGATGTGGCAGGTATCAACAGCATCAGCAGCATATTGATACAACAGGTGGCGGCGGCAATATGTGCTATGGCAAATGCACCGCTTGAAAAATATGGCGCTACCCGTGGTTCTGTTGCCATCAGCATGTTTGGAAACACTACAGCCTGCGTAGATACCTGCAGCGCGCTGTTGCGGGGGCAGGGTTATGAAGTGATGGCTTTTCATGCCAATGGCGCGGGAGGAAGGACCATGGAAGCGCTTATTGCGGATAACTGTTTTGATGCCGTGCTGGATATAACGACCACGGAGCTTGCAGATGAACTGTGCCACGGCATATGCAGTGCCGGGCCAGACCGGTTGAAAGCCGCCGCAAAAGCCGGTATTCCGCAGGTAGTGGTACCCGGCTGTCTTGATATGGTTAATTTTGCACAACCGGATACCGTGCCGGGAAAATATAAAAACCGGCGCCTGTATAGTTGGGCGCCTGATGTAACGCTGATGCGTACCAATACAGAGGAAAATGAGATCCTGGGGCGGCAGTTGGCAGAGCGGGTGAATCAATCCAAAGCGCCGGCGGCCATATTGATACCCGCAAAAGGCATATCCCAGGTAAATGTGCAGGGTGGTATTTTTTACGACCCGGATGCTGACAAGGCATTAATCAGCAGCATCCGGAAGTTTAGCAGCCCCGCTGTGAAAGTAACGGAAACGGAACTGCATATTAATGATGCGGCATTTGCGGCGTTGGCGGTAGAAACATTGTTGAATCTGATGAAAAAGAAATAGTACATTTTCCAGTGTCATGTTAAATTTAAAATATCGTATTATGTGCCACGAATGCACGAATATTTATTCGTGCATTCGTGGCACATTGTAAAACTATAATACGTTTAACTTAACACTGGTTAAAAATAAAACGGACTAAAAATATTTAGTTATGCCAAATCCATGGACAGGAAAGGGTAACCCCTATACAAGACAGGAAGTAAGAGACAGGTTGCAAAAAACAATTGACGATAATAACGCCATTATTGCGGCAGGCGCCGGCACCGGTATCAGTGCCAAGTTTATTGAAAAAGGGGGAGCAGATCTGATCATCATTTATAACTCAGGCAGGTTTCGTATGGCGGGGCATGGCTCCACGGCAGGATTGATGGCTTATGGAGATGCCAATGCGGAAGCGCTGAGCATAGGGGAGTTTGAGGTGTTGCCGGTGGTGGAGGAAATCCCGGTGATCTGTGGAGTGCATGGCTCTGATCCCAGGCGCAGAATGTGGCATCATTTACTGAAAGTAAAAGATATGGGCTTTTCAGGCGTCAATAACTTTCCAACACATAGTATTGTGGATGGTCATTTCCGGCAGGTGCTGGAAGAAACCGGGATGGGTTTTGAGAAAGAGGTGGAAATGGTGAGGCTGGCCTCTAAAATGGACCTTTTTTCGATAGTATATGTAGCAAAACCCGAAGAAGCAGTACAAATGGCGGAGGTCGGCGCGGATGCCATCATTTCGCATGTAGGCACCACCGTAGGCGGCTCCATTGGTGTGACAGATGCCTCCTGCAGTATGGATGAAGCGGCAGAACGGACCCGGCAGATCATTGACGCGGCAAAAAAGATAAATCCCGGCATATTCTTCCTCGCCCATGGCGGTCCGATAAACACTCCGGAAGATGTAAGAATAATTCTGGACAAAACAACAGCGCAGGGGTTTGTCGGCGCCTCTTCGCTGGAAAGAATGGGGGTGGAAAAATCGCTTACAGGCCTTACGCGGCAGTTTAAGTCGCTTACGATCGGGTCCTGATAGCGGCTTTATTTTGAAACGGCCTTCGGGAATAAATCACTGGTGATCAGCATTAGATATTATAGTTAATCCTATGCACCGTTATACACGACGTGTTTAGCAAATGCTAAAAAAGGATTTCCATACCCATCTTCTTTCTGTAAGATGCCGTATAATCTGTAAATTGCTGTAAGATTCAACGATCAGTTTGTAAAACACAGCCTCTGCAATCTATTTAAAGTGCCTTTGTCCAACCCTGGTTGAGAAACTATTCCAATAGCCGGATTTGATTACGGTCTATATAATTCAGAATAGTTATGCAGGTAAAAAGCTACATATCAGTTAAAGCGACACCTCTTGTTTCCATTATTACACTGAACTGGAACCAAACCAATGCAACGTGTAAGCTCCTGGAATCTATCAATAGTTTAACCTACGATAATTTTGAAGTACTGGTATGCGATATGGGTTCCGCGGTAGATCCTACTTTTGCCATTACATATGGTCATTACAGGAATGCACGGGTACTGCATTCTGAAAATGCCCGTGGGCTTACCGGACTTAACTGGGCTATTTCCCAGGCTAAAGGCGACTTCATCCTGCTCCTGAACAATAACAGCACCGTTTCTGCCAACTTAGTAGAAGAGCTACTCGCTCCATTCAGGGAAAACAGCGCCCTGGGCGCCACCTGTCCTAAAGTAGTGTCTTTTCATAATCACAGCCTGATACATTTTGCCGGATACGAACGTATGAATCTTTTTACCGGCAAAAACCGGATAATCGGGCATAAGAAAACAGACAAAGGACAATATGATACACCTTCTCTGATACATGGAATTTATACCGGCGCGGTAATGATCCGCAAACATATAGTGGAAAATACCGGCGCTTTTTCCGAAAACTTTTTTGTGTATTTCAACGATTCCGATATCAGCGCCAGGATATTGAAAAAAGGGTATAAAATTCAGTACCAGCCCACCGCCCTGGTGTTTAATAAGGATGTGATCCGGTACAGTAAAAAAAGCCCCATGCATGTGTATTATACCACGCGCAACCGGATTTTGTCCATGCGCCGCAACACCACTTTGTTCCAGTTTTCGGTGTTTATGGTGTTCTTTATCTTCATGGGTATCCCGCTTACTACGTTAAAGTTTATCCTGTTTGGCCAGTTTGCTCACCTCCAGGCATTTTTCAAAGGCATTTTCTGGAACTTTAAAACCAATGGCATGCCTTTGCATCGATATGTTTTTGTAAGGCAAACCGCGAAATAGCAGGCGAAATTCGATTTATTTGCTATCATTTCGACTTCGGTCGTACCTGCTATCCTCTGTTCCCGGTTTCAGTAATATATTCTTTCTGTATCTTGTATGCGTTATACGAGACAGATTTTATTGTATATGAGAATATATGTTGAAACAGCTTTTCCCGGCAGTTACAAAGAGCTCCTGCGACATTCACTGCAAAAAGATCAGCTGGCTTTCAGGGATGAAATAACGACTGAAGAGGAACGGCTGAATACTTTATTAAAGGCTGATATATTGCTGGGTAATCCCAAGCCGGCGTATATATTGCAGGAGGCAACAAATCTTAAATGGGTGCAACTATTGTCTACTGGTTTTGAGTATTATAGCAATGTTCATACTTCAGCTATTGTCACTAATCTGCAAGACTTTTACTCCAGCCCCTGTGCAGAAACCGTTATCGCCGGCATACTGGCACTTTACCGGGGGATGGATACCTGCACACTCCTGAAAAGTAGGCAGAAATGGGTGGGGCATGCACTCCGTGTTAATCTCCAACTGTTATACAACAAAAAAGTAATCATCCTGGGATGGGGAAATATCGGCAGGCGGGTGGCGGAAAACCTGAAAGGCTTTAATTGTGATATACAGGTTTATTCGCGTTCATCCGGGCAAATTCGTTCAACAGACGAACTGAAACAACGGCTTCCTGATGCGGATATTGTAATCGGCTGCTTACCCGGAACAGAGCAAACAAAAGGGTTGTTTTCCGAAGAGATGATTTACCTTATGAAGCCCACAGCCATTTTTTGCAATGTCGGAAGAGGTAACCTTTTACAAAATGAACAGGCCCTCATTGATGCATTATACCAAAGGAAGTTAGGCGGCGCAGTATTGGATGTCACTTTTGAGGAACCTATACCGGCAGACCATCCGCTTTGGAACTGTCCGAATACCATTCTCAGCCAGCATACGGGTGGCGGTTACTCGGCAGAATATGAGGGGATGATACAAACGTTTCTTGAAAACCTGGAAGCCTTTAAGAACGGAAGACCGTTGCAAAACCAGGTACAACTCAGTAAGGGCTATTAGTTTGGGGTCATTGATAAATTTTAAATGAAAAAAAATATGTTCGGGTGTTTTAATTTTCGCATCGGTTTTTCGTTCCTGCTTTTCTTTTCCTGTTCAACGGCAATATATTCACAGGAGCTGAATCATATATTTAAGCCGGGAGAAAACGGCTACCAATGTTTCAGGATACCTTCAATAATACTCACTACCAATGGCACATTACTTGCTTTTGCAGAGGCCCGGAAAAAGGGATGTAGCGATACGGGCGATATCGACCTGGTGTTAAAACGGTCGCCCGACGGAGGCAGATCCTGGAGCACGCTGGAAGTAGTGTGGGATGATGGTGAGAACACCTGCGGTAACCCGGCGCCGGTGGCAGACAGGAGAACCGGGAACATTATTCTTTTAAGCACCTGGAACCTTGGAACGGATCATGAAAAAGACATTATCGATTTAAAAAGTAAAGATACCCGCCGGGTCTTTGTACTAAAGTCAACTGATGATGGAAGAACCTGGTCTGATGCCAGGGAAATAACAAAAGATGCCAAAAAAGATAACTGGACCTGGTATGCTACGGGGCCGGTGAACGGCATCCAGGTGCAGAAAGGAAAATACAAAGGGCGCCTCGTAATTCCCTGCGATCATATAGAAGCGGGATCAAAAAAATACTACTCACATGCGATCTACTCGGACGATGGCGGTGAGAACTGGCAATTGGGAGAGAGCACGCCCCGGCACCAGGTAAATGAATGCACAGTAGCAGAGTTGTCAAACGGTAACCTGATGCTGAATATGCGCAACTATAATGATACCCGTGTACGCCAGGTCGCTATCAGTAAAGACGGGGGACATACCTGGTCTGACTTAAAAGGTGATCCGGCTTTGATTGAACCGGTATGCCAGGGTAGTCTTCTGCGTTACGACTATCCGGGAAAGAGATCGTTCCTGGTATTCTCCAACCCTGCAGATAAAGAAAAGCGGGTAAATATGACCGTGAGGCTCAGCTACAATAACGGAAAAACCTGGAAGTTCAGCGCAGTACTGCATGAAGGCCCTGCCGCATATTCCAATCTGGTAGTATTACCCAACGGCAACCTCGCCTGCCTGTATGAAGGGGGTATAAACAGCCCTTATGAAGGCATTGTATTTCAGGAGGTATCCGTAGCTGATATAACAGGGAAAAAATAGATCGTATTTGTCGAAGGGTTTTATTATTAGCCTTAAACACCGTAGATTAGAGAATGTAATTTTAATAATAGTAAAATAAACAGCAAATGGAAAAAAAGATATTACTGAATGAGAAGGATATCCCTACCCAATGGTATAACATTGTGGCTGATATGCCTAACAAACCGCTGCCGCCTCTTCATCCGGGCACCAAACAACCCATCAGCGGGGAAAACCTGGCGCCCCTGTTCCCTATGGCTTTAATACATCAGGAAGTGTCTGCCGATCAGTATGTGGACATTCCGGATGAAGTGCGGGATGCATACCGGATATGGAGACCCACCCCTCTTATCAGGGCTACTGAATGGGAAAAAGCGCTCGATACCAATTGTAAAATTTATTATAAATATGAAGGCACCAGCCCCAGTGGTTCTCACAAACCTAATACAGCTATTCCACAGGCTTACTACAACAAACAGGAGGGCGTAAAAAGAATAATAACAGAAACAGGGGCCGGACAATGGGGTACTGCGCTGAGCTTTGCCTGCAGCCATTTCGGTATTGATTGCGAGGTGTATATGGTACGCATCAGTTATAACCAGAAGCCCTACCGTAAAATACTGATGAATACCTTTGGCGCAAAAGTATATTCATCGCCTACCACGCACACCCATGCCGGGAAAAACGCGCTGGAACAAAACCCGGACACCCCCGGAAGCCTTGGATTGGCTATTTCGGAGGCAATTGAAATCGCTGCCGGAGATGAAAAAGCCAAGTACGCATTGGGTTCTGTATTAAATCACGTATTGCTCCATCAAACTATTATCGGGCAGGAAGCCAAAAAACAACTGGAATATACCGGCGACTATCCCGATGTGATCATTGCGCCTTTGGGTGGCGGCTCCAATTTCGCCGGTTTATCATTTCCTTTTATAAAAGATAAGATAGCAGGCAGAAACCTCCGATGTATCGCCGTGGAGCCGGCCTCCTGTCCAAAACTGACCAAAGGGAAATTTATGTATGATTTCGGGGATACACAGGGATACACTCCGTTGCTGCCCATGTACACATTGGGGCACAATTTTACGCCGGCCGCTATACATGCCGGGGGGCTGCGTTATCATGGCGCCAGTGTGCTGTGCAGCCAGTTGCTGAAGGACAGATTGATAGAAGCCAGTGCGATACAACAATTGGAATGTTTCGAAGCGGGTGTAAACTTTGCCCGTGCAGAGGGAATTGTGCCCGCACCGGAAGCCAACCACGGCATTGCGCAGGTAGTACGGGAAGTGAAGAAAGCAAAAGAAGAAGGCGTTTCAAAAACGATTCTGTTCAATTTATGCGGGCATGGATTTGTAGACATGTCTGCCTACCAGGATTATTTCGACGGTAAACTGGTAAATCATAGTTTCACTGACGAAGAACTCACCCATGCTTTAAAAGAAGTGGAAGCCCTGCAACCGGCTTAAGTTTTCACGGTTATATAATCACGACCCGGATATGGTTCAGTCATGTCCGGGTTTTTTATATTTTTTTGTAAAAGCCCCACAAAAATATTTTGGCATTGAGTACCAGGTCTGCTCATGATATCCCCGTTGTATTATTAATTAAATTCTATCTTTATTAATGATCAAAATTACAATGCATGAGGACTATATACCTGCTTTTGTTGTTTGCGGGCCTGCAGATGCAGGCAGTGGGACAAAAGAAACCTGAAGATAAACAACCGGTATCGCCGGAGGCCTTAAAACCGGAGATTGATTTTTCGGTAACGGTTCAAAATACCGTAACAATAAAAGGACAACGTGTTCCTTATAAGGCGGTAACCGGAAGTATTCCGGTATGGGATGAAGACGGGAAGCCTATGGCGGGCGTATTTTATACATATTATGAAAGAAGCGACGTAACGGACCGTTCATCCCGTCCATTGGTGATCTCTTTTAATGGAGGTCCGGGCACTTCTTCGGTATGGATGCAGATCGGGTACACCGGTCCGCGCATATTGAAAATAGATGATGAAGGATATCCTGTTCAGCCATATGGCATGCAGGACAACCCCCATTCCATACTTGATGTAGCCGATATCGTTTTCGTTGACCCTGTCAATACAGGATTTTCCCGTCCGGTAAACAACGAGGTCCCCAAATCAAAGTTTTTTGGGATCAACGCGGACATCAAATACCTGGCAGAGTGGATCGCTACTTTTGTAAGTCGTAATAAACGCTGGGCATCCCCCAAATATCTTATTGGGGAAAGTTATGGCACCACGCGGGTGTCGGGGCTGGCGCTTGAACTGCAGAATAAACAGTGGATGTACCTGAATGGGGTGATACTGGTGTCGCCCACCGGTTTGGGCATCGAAAGAGGTGCTGTAATGTCCGGGGCGCTCACGCTTCCTTACTATGCAGCTACTGCCTGGTATCATAAAAAATTACCGGCGGCGCTGCAGCAAAAAGACCTGGTGGATATGTTGCCGGAGGTGGAACAGTTTGCCATCAACGAATATATTCCGGCGCTGGCCCGGGGAGGGACGCTGGAGGATGCCCAACGCAGGGAAATAGCCGGAAAAATAGCCCGCTATTCGGGGATAAAAGAAACGGTAATACTCCAGAACAACCTGGCAGTTCCCTTAAACCTTTTCTGGAAGGAATTGATGCGGGATGAGGGCTTCACCGTAGGCAGACTTGACTCCCGCTATAAAGGATTAGATAAAAAAGATGCCGGAGAACGACCCGACTATAACGCGGAGCTTGCCTCATGGCTGCATTCCTTTACGCCGGCTATCAACATGTATATCAGGGATGAGTTGAACTATAAAACCGACCTCAAATACCAGATGTTTGGCAGTGTGCATCCCTGGGATAACACCAATAACAGCACGGGTGAAAACCTGAGACAGGCAATGGCGCAAAATCCGAACCTGTACTTACTCGTACAAAGCGGATATTATGACGGCGCCTGCGATTATTTTAATGCCAAATACAATATGTGGCAGATGGATCCTTCCGGTAAACTGAAGAGCAGGATGAGTTGGGAGGGATACCGGAGCGGACATATGATGTACTTACGCAAGGAAGACCTGTCAACCAGCAATGAACACCTGCGGAGCTTTATTATGAAAACGATTCCTGCGGCGGGTAAAGGAGCAAAATATTAGCCGGGGCGAATGAGGACTTAAAAAGATAAAGGGAGCTTACGGCTCCCTTTATTTATACTCAGGCATTTTCAAACCTTTCTTCCACTTTTTTCCAGTTGATCACATTCCAGATCGCACCCAGGTAATCCGGGCGCTTGTTCTGGTATTTTAAATAGTAGGCGTGTTCCCAAACATCCACGCCCAGCAGGGGGGTACCTTTTACTTCAGCCACATCCATCAGGGGGTTATCCTGGTTAGGGGTACTGCTGATCTCCAGTTTGCCGTCTTTTACGATCAGCCATGCCCAACCGCTTCCAAAACGACCCGCTCCGGCGGCTGCAAATTTGGTTTTAAACTCATCAAAACTGCCAAAAGCGGCATCAATGGCTTCCGCCAGCTTACCGGAGGGTTTGCCACCGGCCTGCGGAGCCAGGCTCTCCCAGAAGAAAGTATGGTTCCAGTGGCCGCCGCCATTGTTGCGAACTGCCGGGCTGATGGCGCCTGCATTGGCAACCAGTTCTTCCAGTGATTTATTCTCATTAGGGGTGCCAGCAATGGCTTTATTCAGGTTGTCTACATAAGCCTGGTGGTGTTTACCATGGTGGATCTGCATGGTAAGTGTATCTATAGTCGGTTCTAAAGCATCGTGCGCATAAGGTAGCGCTGGTAAAGTAAAAGCCATAATTCTACGATTTAATAGTTGAGAATATCAAAAAAAATACCGGACTGCAAAATTACGTAGTATTCCGGTACGGTAATTTAATTTATTATCAATGTTTTATATACGCTATTGGGTCTCTCTATCATTGAACCGGATTTTCTGAAAAATTTGGGTTAAGTCCGAAATAGTTTGTTGGGGAATATGAAAATTTCCTATTTTTGCCGCCCTTAATCATAAGGAAACATATTCCTCCTTAGCTCAGTTGGTTAGAGTCCCGCACGTGCGGGATTAATCAGAGGGTCGCTGGTTCAAGGGCGAGAGGTAAACTTGAAATACATATTCCTCCTTAGCTCAGTTGGTTAGAGTCCCGCACGTGCGGGATTAATCAGAGAGTCGCTGGTTCAAGGGTGAGAGGTGAACTTGAAATATATATTCCTCCTTAGCTCAGTTGGTTAGAGCATCTGACTGTTAATCAGAGGGTCTCAGGTTCAAGTCCTGAAGGGGGAGCTTAAAAGGTCGGCAGTAGCTGACCTTTTTTAATTTATGTATTACATCTATATTTTGTACTCAGAGAGCGCCGATCTCTATTATGTGGGCTATTCCGACGACCCTCACCGAAGGCTGGTTGAACATAACAATAAAGCCATATACTCTTTTACTGCAAAACATCGTCCCTGGATAATAAAGGCAATCTTTTCCTGTGGAGATAGTGAAGGAGAGGCTATAAAGCTGGAGCGATTTATAAAGAAGCAAAAGAGCCGGGTAATGATTGAAAAATTAATTGATCCCTCTTTTATTCCGGACGGGGTCTTAGCTCAGTTGGTTAGAGTCCCGCACGTGCGGGATTAATCAGAGGGTCGCTGGTTCAAGTCCAGTACAGGATGCAAGGCCTGGTCTTCTTTTTTGTATTATAGCAGGCAGGTAATTTAACCAACCATAGGATGTTCTATGCCGATCAGGAGGTCCCCGTCAACAATGGTAACTAAGGCCTGATCCCTGGTATTCCGATAGTCAGTCGCGTTGCTCAACTCAATAAAGGAGTACTTATTTTCTGCGGCAAGGTCGTGGGAACGGGACGTGGTATCAAAATACCCGTCTTTAACGCTGCCGTCAATAAAGGTAAGTCGTGTGGGTGTTGTCGTAACGGCATATACTCCCGGGTGAACGGGATCGATCGCCGAGGCAATCATATCTTCGGTCATGCCCATGCGTTGTAGTTTGGCGAAGTAATTATGTTGATATGCCTGCTTGACATCGTCACTCAAAAAAGAAGAACTGATCAAACCGGTTACGCGATTCCGTTGTTCGAGCATGCGGGTAATGATACGACTGGACCGGACCGGTTGAATACCGATCTTTTCCGCCAGCGTCCGAAAGGTATGTTGTCCGAAATATCCCCATTTACTATAAAAAGATGTTTCCATATCCTTTTCATAGCATTCCAGGGCCATATCGGATTCATGCGGTGTATGTAGTACCGTGCTCATGAGGTCATAAGCCGGTGTCAGGGTATAATCTCCCATGGTAGTCTGTATCAGGGAAAAATTTTTCAGGTGTGCGTCTCCGTTAGAGAAGATGTAGTTGAACAGCACGAGTTGGAAGAACCGCTCCAGGGCAGGCTGAGCAGCGGCAACATGTTTTTTGATCAGGTGGCCGATATCCTCGTATGTGCCTTCATATTTAAAATTCTCTCCACGGGTCTGTCGGCTGGCCCCGCTGATCTGCGCCATATCCTCCTGTAGGTATTTGGAGCCGTCTGGCTTGACATCAAATCGTCGGGTAATATAGGCTGGCGCTCCGTCCTTGAAATAGATCAGCGCATTGGCGGCGGTCTGTATGCCGAAAACCCGGGAAGCGATCTGCATGGTCAGGTGCTCGTTTTCCGGCGCCTGATCCTGATGGGTGATCTGCGTGGTAGGAGGAACAGGCTTGATGATATACTGTCCCCCTTTTTCCGTCAACCGCAGTGCGCCGTCTTCCAATCGCAGGGAATATTTGAGTTGTACGCCCGAGATCGACAGGCGCCTGGTCTTCTCCTGGTACATAGACAGGTTGTCGGCCTTGGGCTGGTCAAAAGGCAGGACAGACGAAACCCTTGCTCCGTCAAACAATTGTTTGCGGCAGTTCGGGCAGTAGCCCTCTACATTTGGTCTATAGCATCCTGGACACATACTGTCATGAAATTTCTTGTATGGTGATCGCGCCGATCGTATCCTCTCCTGCTGTCCTGAGCAAGCGGGTAAAATCGTCGGTTTCATCAATCTTCAACAGCCGGCACTGAATCTCCTTATTGATCCCCTCGGCCAGCAAGCCGGCAAAAAAAGGAAACAGTACGGAGCTATGGTGCACTGCAACAGATTTGGGTAAGCTCAGGCTGATAGCCGCGCAGGTGGGATCGGCGAAATAAGCGGCATCGTAGGTAAATACATACTGGTCGGCAGTCTCTTTTTCCAGGATGCCTGCCAGTGTGCCATTATGATATACTCCTGCTTTTGCCATCAGCCCAGTTTTTTGACCTGTATGAGTAGTTCCATACCGAGGACATTTGCCAGCTTTTCCAATGTCTCTACCGAAGGGTTGCCGCCGGTTTCGATCAGATGAATGGTTTTGATCGTCACGCCGCTCATCTCAGCGAGGTCTTCCTGCCGGAGATGTAGAAATTCCCTTCTGAATTTCAAAGCCTGGCCGATTTGTAGTGCATCCATCGGAAATATATTTCTTATTTTAGTCAAATATAGATGATTTTTTTAAGTAATTTGTATAAATCGGAATTATATTTCTGATTTTCTATTAAATCATGTTCATATTCTATACATGAGGGGTATAATTGGAAATATATTTCTGATTGTCCTAAATTCCCGTCGAATCATAATGATCAGATTAAAGTGAAAATTTTCGCCAACAAAATGTTTGGTCAATTTGCTTCGGCTGGCATGGTCAATTAATTGCGTAGGAATGGTACAACATTAAGGGCGTGCTCTTGTGCTATTCTCCAATTTTTGAAAAAATTGCGCGTATTAAAACCCCAAAAAAATATATTTGCTCTGACAATTTTCCGCAAAAAAGAGATCGAAAAGCAGGGTTTTACGGATTCTTTTACGGTTTTTGAGATAATCGTTTGAAAATCAATGTTTTCAAATCCATTTCTTTTTCCAGGTTAATTAATTTTGCCTAAAAAATTACACAGGATTGATTTCCAGCTTATACCCCTTGCCATGAACATTCGTTATTCTAAGCTCAGGATCACCGCTTAATTTCTTTCGGAGTTTAGATACAAACATGTCCAGACTGCGACCGGTGATGACCCCTTCGCTGATCCAGACTTCCTGCATCAGCGTTTCGCGGGGAATCAGTTCACCCAAACCTTTGTGTAGCAATTCCAGGACCTTGCATTCTTTATCTGTGAGACTAATTATCTCACTCCCCAAAAGCAAGTGCTGCCCTTTCACATTCAAAAAAAATTTTCCGAGCGCAGGCAATGCAGGCACCGACTCCTGGTTTTGATTTTGTACAGGCACCGGCTTTTTCCCGAAACGCCAAATCAATAAGGTAACACACAATAATACCAGCATGCCGGTAAAAACCACATTTGTTAATGGAAAGTTGGAGGTTGTCATTTTGACATCCGGAGGAGCTGATTTGAGATCTTCAGGAGTGTGGTCGATGCCATAGTCGAAGGTTGCCGTTTTTAATTCTTCAGGTTTTGGATTGACATCCTGAGGATCAACTTTAGCTGATCCTCCCATCTGATTGACACCCGCTTTCTTTTGTTTTACGGCCGCATACAAATCTGCAAAGGCAAATTCAATAGTATAACAACCCTGAGGCTGACTCCTGCCGCTGCAAGCCAGGAGGTCCGGCGATGTATTATTTAGCTGGAACCCATAAACGATATCGCTTTTCATGCAATCGTGTACTGTAACGGTGTAGCCGGACGGGAACCGTGTTTTGGGAAGCAAGTCCTGCAACATTACCACAAGCGAGTCGTGGTTAAAAACGAATTCATTTTCAAACCTGAGCAGAAAGGTGCCTTCCTTGATCTCGGTGACGGGTAATACACGCGAGGTTGAGTCGCCAGCCTGCAATAGCAACTGGTGACCAATTTGACGGATAATGAGGTTCACTTCCTTCGTGCGCAATTCCCGGTCGGAATGCTCTCTGAATGACGGGGTGATAAAAAAAACAATAAGCATCACCATGGCAATGCTCACCCTCATCACCAACGGGTTCGTAAAGAAGCCGGTAAAAACAGCATTTACACGCATTTACATTTCTTTTTACAATGATTTACAAGGAACGACAACGCGGGTGCGTACGATAGAATAGCTAAAATTAAAACAATTTTTGCTCATGATACTTTTTAGCAAATCGTTTGCCATATGCTTGTTACCCGCTACAATTGGCAAAGTTTCCGCTGGTTTTACAAATTTTTTACACATCGTTTACAAAGTTTTACTATCAAAAAGCTTCAGGGTAGTTGACGCCCGGTATATTTACTTTATTGTTTCACCAAATCAATTGTAGTCATGAAAATCTATAACCTTGCTTTTTTGCTCCTTTTTCCATACCCGTTTGCATCTCCCATCACGGATAGTCAGCAAAAGCTACATAACAATAAACTAGCCGCAAACATTATTCTCAGATCTGCAGATGGTGGACGGACATGGCAGGACATCAGCGAGGGGCTGCCTGAAAATTTGCAGCCGGTTGGTTTCGTTGAAAAAGATAAAACCGTCTATGTGCGTTCCGGCAACGCGATATTCCACCATAAACCAAATGCTACCGCTCCTTTCTGGGAAAAGGAGATTTTCCCTAACTCACATAGCGACATAACCGCCGGTAAGAACGGGATTTTTGCATACAGTTACGGGGGGCAATTCTTACAAAAAGTAAAGGGAATGAATATATGGTCGCCTGTGTACACCAATTTTCCAATAAACCGGGTAAGGACTATTTTTGAAACTACAGGAGGCGCAATTTTCATCGGCAGCGACAACGGCCTTTTTAAATCCATTGATAATGGAAAAACCTGGAAACAGGTGTATGCCGAAGGCTGGGTAATGAAATTCGCAGAATCAGACAGTGTGCTCCTGGCCACCAGCGAGCGGGGAATAATAAGATCGGCTGATGCTGGTGAAAACTGGGACCGGGTGATCAGTGAGGGAGGTGTTGGCATCGCTATAGAAAAGATAGAAGGTGGATTCGCTGCTATTACTTATAATACCAAGTCGGAGACGAGAAGAGTGCGAACATCCTACGACGGCGGTAAAACCTGGCAGGCTATTGATGCCGGCCTTCCGGCAAGCCTCTCCATTGCTTCCATTATTCAGGTGGGGGAATACTTGTTTTGTGGTCATCCTACCGGCATTCTCAGATCGTCAGACAAGGGAAAAACATGGAAACTGTTACTTCCCTCAATAGGAAATAAGGTATTCAATTTATTTGCTTCAGGCAATGTGATTTATGCTATTCCCCAAAATGGAGGATGTTGAAGAAACAGGGTTAACTTTCAACCCTTGTTTAAAAATCCTCCCGGGTAGCGGATATGGTCAGAAAGGCGAAAGCTTGCTGGTATATTGCTATCTTTTTCGTAGTCTGCGATCACTTATCACTTTACCAGGTAGCAACTTATTACACTTACAATGACCTACCATTCCAAAATCAAAATATGATGAAACCATTATTGTTTATAATCCCTTTTCTATGCCTCATTGGTTGCTCAACAAATAAGTTGATACATTCGGATTCCGGCTTGAAATATAAAATTCTGAAAAAAGGAAAAGGCGTGATTGCCAAAGAAGGAAACGAAGTTTTGATACACGAGAAAATGAGTTACCAAAATGATTCCTTACTATTTTCTTCCTATAACCTGCCAAATCCCATTAAATTCTTAATAGGCGGCAATCAGGTTATAAATGGTGTTGATGAAGGAGTAAGGGGTATGAAAAAAGGCGAAATCAGAAAACTTATTGTTCCGCCATCAATGAGCAAAAGAATGGGTAATCAAACCTTTCCGCATCCTGATTCCACATTAATCTATGAAGTTGAATTGATTGATATACTTTCTAAAAAATAGCTTATGCCATGGGTGGCAGCAATAAGACATTTGGCTATAGTGGTTTTGATTACACTAAATTTTTGTAGTGGACAAACCCAAAACAACACAAAGCCCGTTTTGGACAATGATATTTCGTTAATCAACCATTCAGACGGAATAGTGTACTTTTCTTACGATAACGGATTAACCTGGGAAAATAAAAGCACAGGTTTGCCCTCTGCGGCTAATATTGGTTTGGGTGGAATTGCCGTTTCGGAAAACAAACTTGCACTTCTCTCAAAAGATAGTGAGCTTTACTTTTTTAATATCCGGGAAGACAGGTGGTTTAATATTCCTACGGACAAGCAATTAATTGAAAGTAACCCGGGAGCTTTACTGTTTTTCAAAGACCACATATACGCAGGAACACAGTTTGGTGGTGTTTTTTACTCTAAAGACAAAGGAAAAAATTGGACAAAGATAAATATCGGTTTAAATAACCTGACAATCCGAAAGTTTGCTGAAATAGAAAACAAAATCTATGCAGCAACCAATTCAGGGCTTTATTCCTATAATGACTTACTCAATAAATGGGAGTTAGAATATGGAAACACCACGCTACAAGTGAATGGTATAACAGCTTTTGATGGAAGTATTTACATTGCTACAAGTCAGGGAGCTTTTGTATCACCAATAGGAAAAAAGGATTGGAAGAAAATCTTTTCAAATGGCGCTTTACATAACATTAGTTCAGATGACAAAGCGCTCTATGCTATGGCGTATAACGAACTGTTTTCATCATATGATAAAGGGATTACCTGGCGGAATATTCAAAGCGGATTACCTGCTCAGCTTTATACATTCAATATGGTTAAAATTGGCAACACCCTTTTAGCAGGGCAATGGGATGGCATTTACAGAAAAGAGCGACAAGCTGAAAATTGGAGGTTTTCGGGTAACGGGTTGCCGGAGAAATTAGCTATTACGAATATGCAGGTGTATGACAAAATCATTGTCGTTAGTGGCAACGAAAGAAAACTAAGAACAGGAATGACCACAGATAAGTAGGCTGCACATAAGCAGTCATTGCAGAGCGACACCCAGGCTGACAACCCGTTAAAAATATCAATGACAATTTGAATTATGAAAAAACATTTCCGGAAAACCCGGACTTTTACTTTCCTGACAATATTAATTATCGGTACTTCCTGCAACGGACAAGTTAAAAAAGAGTTGCCAAAAGAAAGGGAAGATTTAAAACTAATAAAAAACATAATTGCCCCCCGACTTGGCGATGTTAGATGTAGTTTACAAGACAATGAAGGTAATCTTTGGTTTGGAACATTGGGAAATGGACTTTATAAGTATGACGGGAAATCGTCTAACCAATTTACAGTAAACGATGGGCTAAACAGCAATAAAATTCATTGCATTTTGGAAGATAAAGAGGGTAAAATTTGGATAGGCACTGAAGCGGGGCTTTGTCTTTACGATGGTAAAACATTTACCATAGTCCAGATTCCTTTACCAAAAAACCTGCCACCAAACAAAAATCCCTACTATCAAAACCATTGGGTTTACAGTATGATACAAGCCAAAAGTGGCAAACTATGGTTTGTAACAATAGATGGTGTATATATCTACGATGGCAAATCCTTTACTCCGTTTATAATTGATGAAGCCACAAATGGCTTTTTGACCAGTAACGATAAGGTGGAACGCATTTTAGAAGATAAGGCAGGCAACATTTGGTTTGGTGGACGAACCAACGAAGGTGTTTTTCGTTACGATGGTAAATCTATAACCAACTTCAAACTAAAGGAATTAATTCAATATGAAAATGAGCCATGGTCAAAACCTCATAGTTGGGGGTGGCCTCAATTGCAGGACAAAAATGGGAATCTTTGGTTCAGTAATTGGGGTGGAGCCTACCGTTATGACGGAAAGACATTTACAAGTTTTTCAACAAAAGATGGCTTAACAGGTAATATTTCTAAAATTATCGAAGACAAAAAGGGAAACTTTTGGTTTAGTGGTGGTGATGGGCTTTTCCGTTACGATGGAAAATCTTTCACTCGTTTTACAACAAAAGATGGACAAGCCAATTTAGGAGGTTGGTCAATTTTGGAAGATAGCGCCGGAAATCTTTGGGTGGGTACAAGAAACACGGGTTTGTACCGCTATGACGGAAAATCCTTTATTAATTTTTCGGAATAAACATAAGCAGGTAACGAACTAACACACAAAAGCAACGAACCAGTAACAGGCAGTCTGGCAAAGTACGGCAGAAATGCTTAATTATCATCCTGGTAAGTTAGCAAAAGCCGGAAAACCTTCTATTATCTGGTTAGATAACTGTCCAATTAGGGTAGTGAGCATGACAAAAGGGTCTTATGAAAATGAGACCCTTTTGTTTACGAAGAAAATTCTATGACCTCGCAAAAGCAATCAGCGACTCCATATTACCATTATCCGCATTTCGCAATGCAGCCAAATAAGCTGACCGGAAATTGCTTTTTCGGATCAGGTTTTGACTTCCCCAGGTAAAAACAGGCTTACCAAAGACTTTCTCAACAATGACATCAGCTATCAAACGAGAATGCCTACCGTTCCCATTCGGAAAACAATGGATAGATACGATTCTGTGTTTGAACCGAACCGCGATTTCATCTTTGAGAAACGTCTTGTTTTCTATCCAATAATGGCAGTCATCAAACAATGCTCTTAGCTCAATGCCTATCTGGTATTTGTCGACGCCTATGTTCTTATTCGTGTTCCTGAAACGACCTGCCCACTCCCAAACCTCCCCGTACATTCTTTTGTGCAGTTCCATCACAAACTGTTCGGAAAGGATCTCCTCAACAGTAAACCGCTTGCGCCGCTCCAACGTCCAGCGTATGCCTTCTTCGATATTGCGTTGCTCTACTTCGTCCAACTCCCCACGAGTTGAAACGGTCGGAATCAGCAAGCCGTCCTTCTCATCGGGGTCAAGCGGTGTTTGTCCTTCTTCATATTGCAGATGTTCTAATCCCATAGCGATTTCGGCATTTCTCGTCTGAGTTCTTCGGTCATGTCGGCAATGGCTTCCCTGATCCGCTGGTCGGAGTTTTCCTGGCCTTCCAATTTCATCGTTGTGGATGTACGCATGACAATTTTCTGAGCTAACTCCTTAGCCCGGATTTCAATCATTTTTTCTAATGACTCTTCTTTAGGAATGAACCCATAGACCAGCCTCATATTCAAAGCATCGCCAGCTTCCCGTAAAGCATTAAGGGTAATACCACCCTTGGATTCGTTACTTTCAATTTTTTTCATCCCCTGGGGGGTTACTGAAAGCCGCTGGCCAAGTTGCCGCAAAGACATGTTGAGGGTTTTCCGAATGAGGGCTATCCATCCCTCTTTCGGGTGTTCCACATCCCGCAAAGGTTGCAGGGTTTGCATCCTTTTATCGAGTTGCCTGATAATCAGCTTACTATTCTTTAGTTTCATGAGAGCAACCTATTCTTTTTCTTCAAAATTAAACTTATTAGTTTAATTTTGAAGAATTATTTTAAATATATAAGTTTAAATAAAATATTATAATTAAACCAATTAGTTTAATTATAAAACTATTCAAAAGAACAGAGGTTTATTTTAAGGCGAATACAAGTATTTATATTACGGTTATATAATTTATTCTAAACCAAAAATGGGCGGCACTTGCCTTAAAATTGTCACCCCGCCAGATCGGCAAACGCCTGTAAATCAATAATTAATTGGTTCAAGGAAAGCCCGGCGGGGGGAGCAAAGAGGGTAGCAAATCGCTGTCCTTTTCTTTTATGTCCTTTATTTACATCCCCTGTTCTCTTTCTGCCGGTAAATATTACACCGGTTACACTACTGATATTACGGTAAGATTGGAAAAACATAACCATCAGGAAAATTTTAATACCTGTACAAGAAAATACAGACAGATACTTGAAAGCCCTTTTTCAGGTGGGCTAGAAGACAATGCTGTTTCCGGTACCTGGTAAAGAAAGGTGTGCAGGCAATTTTGAATACTGTCTATTTCCTCCGGCGGATACCCGCCTGCTCATTTTAATTAAACCCCTCCCGGACAGTACCACATGTTAAGTAAAGCCGGTTGTATAATAAATATTAGGAAACCTGCCCGGAGTAATGTATCTTTGCGCCGTGAACATAAGTTCTTCATCATTTAGTCTTGATCAGTTTTAATTCTTACACTTCGTTTGGTAACAATTTCTCCTCCTCTTTACTCTTGCTGTAGTCCTTCTGCCACTTTTTTTAATCATTTAATTTTTTAGTATGAACATGTATGTATCAAACCTGGGCTTTCATGTGCAGGAAGAGGATCTTAGACAACTTTTTGAATCATTTGGAGAAGTAACTTCCGCCAAAGTAATCAAAGACCGGGACAGCGGACGAAGCCGCGGCTTTGGATTTGTGGAAATGAGTTCGGATGACCAGGCTCATAAGGCAATGACGTCTTTAAACAATAAGGAACTGGAAGGCCGGCTTATGTCAGTGAGCGTAGCCAGGGAAAGAGAAAGCCGTCCCCGGAGCAACCGTTGGTAATTTACTAAATATAGTTTTAGTACACAGGTCTTTTGCTAATACAAAGCATGTGCAGTAATATTATTTGCTGTCATGCTTTATATTATATCCTTAGTGGTAACAAGATGCTGTTTCCCATCAATCATAGGCATCGTTGCCCCGACCACCTGATCCTGGAGAAGTGTGAATGCCGGGTATGCAGATAGCCGACGGAAAAATGCAGTGGTTGATATATCGCTGTGTACTATTTTTTGCTCCATGAACAAGAATTTCTTCGCAAGGAGTTTCTCCGACAATTTAAATTGTTATTATTTTCATCATTAAGCAGTGACGTGCCGGCGGGTTGCCGGTCAGGCTGCTACTATTCAATTTATATCACCATTTCATGTCATTTACAAATATTACATTACACCCCTCTGTATCCAAAGCATTAACGGAGCAGGGTTATTCAAAAGCTACACCTATCCAGCAACAGGCTATACCGGTTGCGCTTCAAAAAAGAGATGTGCTGGGTTGTGCACAAACAGGCACCGGCAAAACGGCTGCATTTTTAGTCCCTATATTGCAGATGTTGCTGGAAGAAGGAAGCGTGCAACGTCATTCCCATATAAAAGTATTGATATTGGCCCCTACCAGGGAACTGGCTTTACAAATAGTGGAAAATACGCAATCATTGAGCGTTCATACAACCATCAGGCACGCAGTGCTGTTTGGTGGCGTTTCCCAACAGCCACAGGTCAATAAGCTGAGAGCAGGAGTGGATATTCTGATTGCCACCCCGGGCAGGCTAAAAGACCTGATGAACCAGGGGTTGGTCTCTTTAAAGCAGGTAAAGTACCTGGTGCTTGATGAAGCAGACCGTATGCTGGATATGGGATTTATACGGGATATTAAGCAGATCATCCAACATATACCGGCTGACCGGCAAACTCTTTTCTTCTCTGCCACCATGCCTCCGGAGATCCTGAAGCTGGCGCATACACTACTGCGTAACCCGGTTAAAATTGAAATTACACCTGTTGCTACTACTGCCGAACAGGTCATGCAATATGTGTATTTCTCTGAAAAGCAACAAAAGCCTTCACTGCTGCTCAACCTGCTTGGTAACCAGGCATCCGAAACGGTCATTGTATTCACCCAAATGAAACATGTTGCCGATAAGCTAAGCCGTTTTTTAAAGAAGGAGGGTATTAGCGCGGATGCTATTCACGGGAATAAATCACAATCGCAAAGGCAAACAGCACTGGAGCGATTTAAGCACCGGAGAACACGTGTATTGGTGGCAACGGATATTGCAGCCCGGGGCATTGATATTGACAGGCTGGGTCATGTGATCAATTATGATCTGCCAAAAACCGCGGAAACCTATGTTCACCGGATTGGCAGAACGGGCAGAGCCGGTTCTGCAGGCACCGCCATATCTATTTGCAGCCAGGAAGAAAAGCCTTTATTGGTTGAGATACAAAAACTGATCAAAAGGACAATTACGGTCGCCGGTATTCCCGGTAACCCGCCGGAAAAATTAACCCAATCCGGCCAGCGGCCACTAAAAACGGAGACAGCCCGGAAAAGACAGGTTCAGCTATCCTGAAAGCAGCCATCGGCGCTTGCCTAACACCGGTAGCAAACAGCATTGATATTCATGCCGGCACCCACGGAGGCGAACAGGATCACGTCTCCCGGTGCCAAGGCATGGGGCGGTATCTGCCCTTTTTTAACCAGGTCATATAATGTGGGAATGGTCGCCACCGAACTGTTACCCAGCCAATGAATGCTCATCGGCATAATGTTTTCGGGTACAGGTAAGTCATAAAGCTGATACAAACGCTGTATAATAGCCTCATCCATTTTTTCATTCGCCTGGTGAATGAGTATCTTTTTCAGATCCGTAATGGCTACGCCGCTTTTATCCAGGCACTCCTTCATGGCGGCAGGCACATGAGATAAAGCATATTCATATACTTTTCGCCCCTTCATTTTCATATAACGCACAGCGGGGTCACCATCAGGATGATGGGATGGGCCCATATCAATATAGGACACCTCTTCCAGCGCATGAGTTTGAACACTGGCAGATAAAATACCCGGGCCATCAGGCGGAACATCTTTATACTCCAGAACAACAGCTCCGGCACCATCACTGAAAATCATGCTGTCCCTGTCAAAAGAGTCAATGACACGGGAAAGTGTTTCTGTTCCTACTATCAATGCTTTTTTGGCGACCCCTGCTTTAAAGAAGGCATCGGCATGTATAATGCCCTGCAGCCATCCCGGACAACCAAATAACAGATCATAAGCAACACAGGCAGGATTACGGATACCTAACTGATGTTTGATCTGGCTGGCGAGTGAAGGCACAGCTACCGATTGAATGGTACCCGCTAACACATTGCCAAAATTATGCGCTACAATCAATTGATCAATTTCTTCCGGGCTTACGCCACTGTCCTGAAGTGCGGCTTTGGCCGCCAGGGTTCCTATATCTGAAGCAGTAAGTTCTCCTGTCACATACCTCCTTTCTTCAATGCCGGTAATTTGCTTAAATTTCCGGACAATATCTGCCGAAGCGGACGAAAAGGGTTGGCCATTAGTATAAAACAGGTGTTGAGAAAAATCCCCGTTTGTCTGAAGGTGGGTCGGAATATAGGAGCCACTGCCTGTAATAACAGAATAAAACATACATTGTATAATTGAAGAATAAAATATATTTATCGATTTTTCATATGTCATACGGAAAAGAACGGACGATCGAACCATCCATGGCAGTGCCGGGCAGTCTGAATAAATCGCAATAAACAGTGAAATTGCTAAAAAAACAACTTTGGTTGAGAGGAATATTGCAAAACCGGGCAAAGTCATCATCCTGGCGCGAACTATTTGTATCTGCCCGGATATAAGCATTTATCTGCCTTAAACGGGCCTGTCAATAAAATAACCTGTTTTCCCCACCATTGCCTTTCTCAGCCGGCAGATCTGAAATTGTCTAATCAGGAGGGCAAAGAAGCCTCAAGCAAAAGCGAAGGTTTCTCTTTTTTGTTTTACGACCCCGCACCGGTCAAATATGAATATGCTGAATACTTCATCCCGCCTGCAGTTTTATAAATAAACGCCTGCATATTTCAAAAATCAATTCCTTCTATCTGCATTTCATAAATATACCAGTAGCCCCACTCCTTATCTAATTCCAGTTTTACAGTCCAATTGCCGCCGAGGGTAACAGACTCGTGGCCCATCATGGCAATAACGGTATAGGTGCCCGTTACCACACAGGTATCTTTATCAATATCGCAGGCGGTATATCCGGCATTTTCAACTTCCAGGGCATCGTAACTGTCTTTAAAGCGTGAAGTGATTGTTTTAAGTTCTTCGGTGGTAAGCGGAAAATGATTGTTAAGCCTCAGGTTTTTTTCCCGGAAATGATGAAACCATTCCAGGGGTTCCTTTTGAAGTATCGCATGGATGCAATCAAAAGAAGCGGCACGACTATTGTCATATACCGGGTCGGGGTGAAATTCATCATAAATGAAGTTCGTTGTCATTCCGGGAATATCCATATCGTTCATTTCATATTCAAACAGCTCCTCAACCGTAAACCGGTACAGTTCCCTTATCGTTATGTTGGGACTGCATACATCCAGTCTTATATGGTATTTGTATAAATGATCCTGCAGCTTTTCCCATTCGTTATCTATTTCTTCGTCGGGAATTTCAGCTACAGGCTTAAAATGCGCAGGACATTCAATACGGTCAAATACCCTGATATATTTTGGGTTATTTGACTGCTCCTGGAAAGCCACGATATGGTTCAGAAATTCATTTTCAACAGTGGGAGAGAGTGGTTGGTCGGGGTTTTGTTCAGAAAATCTGGCGCCGTGTTCCAGCATCAGTTTCATTTTCAGGAAGTCATTTTCATCCTTCAGTTTTTCTTCTTTGTTCATAGATTAGCTTTTGAGGTGATAAATACTTTTTATTCAGGCCTCCAATCGCCTGTTGGGTAATGAATATAATAGAAAAAACCAACACCCCCAAAACTAAGGAAGCGTATTTTAAACCGGTTTGCGGTTAGGGATGCCATCCTGCACATACCGGCAGGTTTCGTAACCGGGAACAATTTCCCGGCTTTTTTTCTACCGGTTGCCAATCCGCAAAATTCACAGTTACCGATACTTTACTTCTCCTTTACCCCGGAAAAGCCAGTCGGGAAGCGGAAAACGGGACCGCAGTGTAAGCCGGGGCTTTGTTTAGCTCAGGTCCCGAAGCCTTATCTTGATAAGATTTGACTGATCAGTAGCTGTTTTTTTTGTGAAATATATGTTTCCCCGGTCTTTTCCGTTAGTATAAAATAATATCTTGTAGTTAAATCAACATATGTAATGTTGACTGATGTTTACATAATAGTTATACTTCTGGCCTTTCTTGCCGGTATAGTTGTTTATTTTAAAAATAACATGCCGTTATACCTGCGATTGCTTCCTGCAAATCTGGCTTTCGTTTTCGTATTGGAGTTAGTTGGAGTGTTGTTGGCCAACAGAGGGGTTTACAATGTGAATCTCTATAATGTATTGGGCTCGGTACAGATTACATTTTACCTGTGGGTTATGCACCAGATAGTGGTAAATAAGTCAATCAGGAGGATTCTTTTCTATACGATTTTCTTCTACCCGGTATTGGTTATTCTTAATAAGCTTTTTGTACAAAAAGGTATGCAATTTGTTAGTATCACGGTGGCATTGGGTTGTCTGCTGGTTGTTTTGTCTGCCATATACTACTTCTACGAGCTGTTTCAATCTGATAAGTCAGTTGATTTGCTGCATGAACCTTCATTTTGGATCGCTTCGGGGCTGCTGTTTTTCTACAGTTGCAGCTTCCCGTTATTTACACTCCTCAACTATTTCTACAGCCCATCCAATAAAATTATCATTTATATAACTTACCTTTCTTCTGTTCTTAATATTTTACTATATTCATCCTTTATCATTGCGTTTTTATGCAGGATCAGAATCAGGAAATTCTCTTTATAATAGTTATTGGCGGTTTACTGGCTTTGGTTCTCGTTGGGTTTATTGTCTCCATATTGTTTCTGTACCAGCGCAAGCAACACAAACAGGCCCAGGAATTGATACAGCTAAAAGAAGAATATGACCAGGAAGTATTAAAGTCGCAATTGGAAATACAGGAGATCACGCTGAAGTCCATTGCCCAGGAACTACATGATAATATTGGCCAGATATTATCTGTGGTTAAATTATCCCTGGCCATTTTACCTATAAAATCAGACCATGAGGCCTACGCTCCTTTACAGCATATCCGGGAAGTTTTAAATAAAGCGGTTTATGATCTGGCAGACCTTACAAAAAGCCTTCATACGGACCGTATTGCCCAAATAGGTTTGCGCGAATCCATTAAATTTGAGCTGGAAACACTCAAGAAGACGGGACTGATGGAGGTAAAGTTTGATGTACTGGGGGCCGAGTATAGGCTCAATGAACAAAAAGAAGTTTTTATTTTCAGGATTTTTCAGGAGCTTATCAACAATATTCTGAAACATGCAAAAGCCAGCCAGTTGGTTGTTTTGCTGGATTATAGTTCGGAACACATGTTTAAATTGTCTATCAGTGATAACGGTATAGGGTTTAGCCTTGAAGACAAACGGGGCTCAAAATCGCCGCTGAACGGGGTAGGGCTTAAAAGCATGCTCAACAGGTCCAAACTCATCGGCGCTAACCTGCAGTTCAACAGCGCGCCCGAAAAAGGAACTCATGTAACCATGGAACTACCTATCGAAAACCGATTTGGTAAAATGAATTAATTATGAAGGATAAGGCAACGAAGATACGGGTAGCGGTTGTGGATGACCATACATTGCTCAGGAATGCCCTGGCTAAGCTGATAGATTCATTTGATAATTTCTATGTGTATTTTGAGGCGGAGAACGGTGAGGGGCTGAAAGAAAAGATAAAGCGAAAAATGCTGCCGGACGTCATATTACTTGATGTGAATATGCCCGGTATGAACGGGTACGAAACGGCAGAGTGGCTCTACAAATACTATCCCCAGATCAAGGTACTGGCGCTCTCCATGTTTAGCGACGAAGCCACTATTATCCGCATGCTGAAACTGGGAGCTAAAGGATATATAATGAAAACCGCCGAGCCGGAGGAGCTGAAACTTGCCCTGGAATCAATAGTGGAAAAGAACTTCTATATTTCTGAACCACTTTCAGGCAAAATAATCGGCGGGTTAAATAGAACAATGGACATGCCGGATGACTTTAACCTGTCCGACAAGGAAAAAGAGTTTTTAAGATGGTGTTGTACCGACCTTCCCTACAAAGAAATTGCAGACAAGATGTTCGTCAGTACAAGGAGGGTGGAAGATCACCGGAATGCGCTTTTTGAAAGGCTAAAAATAAAATCCCGGGTAGGGCTGGTCATTTTTGCTATTAAAAACGGTTTGGTAGACGTTTAAAATGAAAATGCTTCAAACGACTCTATTTTCACGCTGAGATCTCCTTGGGTGTGGAAACGTAAAACCAGGTTGGTTTCCATAGGATAAATATTCACAATTTGTAATTTATTTACCCTCCCGGTGCTTTGTATTCCATTCTGCCAGGTTTTATTCATCTGTTCATTTAATGTAGCCAGTAGCTCCCGGGAATAGTCCGAAATATTAAATACCGCATACCGGTTCAATTCATTTATTATCCTTCGGTTGAAAAGCCATTTAGCAGTTTTTGCCAGCATATTTTTTGTATGAAGGTCAAAATCCAGGTTTTTTATTATCAGCCGTTCTGTCTCTTTTTCATAGACGGGTTTGCCCGTCAGGTAAAGCTCCCCGCTTGCAGACCCGGAAAATTGCAGCTTCAATACCAGTTTTTCGTTACCAACCCCATATACCTGGCAGCTTTCAACCACTACATATTTATCCATTTTTTCCATATCAATCCTCTTCTTATACAATTGGATGCTCAATAGCCGGCTCAGGGAGTCGTAGTTCATCACCGCGTCCGTATATATGGCAAAGCCACTTCGTTGCTTAAAATCGCTGATGTCCGGAACCAGTGTTTTTATTTCATCTGTTTTCCTGAAACTGACCATCGGTCTGGCGGAAATCCCGACTGAAATATTCAGGGTATCATCTTCTATATACAGCGTACTCAGCCTGATCTTTTCCGGGTTTACCTTCAGGAATCCCACATCGTAAACGGAGATATTGGAATTCAGCATATTCCAGAGTTGCTGGAACTGCGGTCGCAGGTTCAACCCGTTGAGAGAGTCCTGTGTCTCTTTTCCGGCTACGTCAAGTTCCTCCTTTAGCTGGTCCATCACGATAGCGGTAATATCCTTTCCCCAGAAACATACCGTACACCTGTCGATGGCTCGGGGTTCGAGTCGTTGCATGATAGCCGCTATATCATAGTTGTTTCTTAGTCTTATAAAAGCCCTGTACCCGATTTCTACCTTTCGCTCCCCTTCGTTTAACCCGCAGGTGCAGGCGGGAGACCATGGAGTGACCGGAACCCGGTTGCTGCCCGTGCCTGTACATATGCGTTGGGAACCGGCAATTATATAACTGCCTGTAAAATTGAAATTTACGGTACTTCCGTTGCTGGTGATATTAAATGGACCTCTTTTAAAACGATACATATACCGGGTATCGCAATTATCAACCACAAAATCGTGCGGCCACCTCGCTGAAGCATAGATAGTTTTCACATTTTTTTCAGCCATTTGATAAAAGGGCCTGAGATTTATCTTCAGCGGAATATCAATCTCACTCAGGGGAAGGGTGTCCGATTCAAAATGGGTCTTGTTCAGGTCGGGTTTTTCAGGGATTATTTTTTTAGCGCAGGAAAAGAAAATCAACTGGGCGGCAAAAAGAAAAGCCGGTAACCGGCGGTAAAACGCTGTATTCATCCTAAAACCTGTAATTATTGCATAAAAATACAACAGTTTAAAAACAAAGATATTATAATAAAACAGGATGCAAATATTGCTATTTTCCGCCTTTTTAGGCTTGTGCATCCCCCGGATACTGCCAATTTTTCACTTTTTAGGCAGGTGGCATAATGCTTGTCTAATAGTTTTCACAATCTTAAAATAAAAGGATAATAAATAAAGTAATATGGGAAAAATAATAGGAATTGACCTGGGAACAACAAATAGTTGTGTTGCCGTAATGGAGGGCAACGAGCCGGTGGTTATAGCCAATGACGAAGGCAGGCGGACAACTCCCTCCGTAGTTGCTTTTCTGAAAAATGGTGAGCGTAAGGTGGGGGACCCCGCCAAACGTCAGGCCATCACTAACCCTGTTAACACCATCACCTCTGTAAAGCGCTTTATGGGGCGCAGGTTTGATGAAGTGGAGGAGGAAATAAAGCATATGAGCTATAAGGTAGTTAGAGGTGACAATAATACAGTACGTATCGATATAGACGGGCGGCTATATACGCCACAGGAGATTTCTGCGATGATCCTTCAAAAAATGAAAAAAACAGCAGAAGATTACCTGGGGCAGGAAGTAACAGAGGCTGTTATTACCGTTCCGGCTTATTTTAACGATGCACAGCGTCAGGCTACCAAAGAAGCTGGCGAAATTGCAGGGCTGACAGTTCGCCGTATCGTAAATGAACCGACTGCTGCAGCTCTGGCATATGGATTGGATAAAAAGCACAAAGACGAGAAGATAGCCGTATTTGATCTGGGTGGTGGTACGTTCGATATCTCCATCCTCGAGCTGGGGGATGGCGTGTTCGAAGTAAAATCAACCAATGGAGATACCCACCTGGGCGGTGATGATTTTGACAAAGTGATCATTGACTGGCTGGCTGATGAGTTTAAAAAAGATGAAAATATCGACTTAAGGAAAGATCCTATGGCGCTGCAGCGCTTGAAAGAGTCTGCTGAAAAAGCCAAGGTGGAATTATCATCTTCCAGCGAAACAGAAATCAACCTTCCTTATATAACTGCGGTGGACGGGGTGCCTAAACACCTGGTGAAAAAGCTGACCCGCGCTAAGTTTGAGCAGCTTTCTGACAGTTTGTTTGAAAGATGCCTAAAGCCATGCGAGCAGGCATTAAAAGATGCCGGGATCAGCACCTCGCAAATTGATGAAGTGATACTGGTGGGCGGAAGTACCCGTATTCCCAAAGTACAGGAGATCGTAGAAAAGTTCTTTGGAAAGAAGCCCAACAAAGGAGTGAACCCCGACGAAGTAGTGGCTATTGGCGCGGGTATACAGGGCGCGGTATTAACCGGTGAGGTAAAAGATGTGCTGTTGCTGGATGTGACCCCGCTTTCGCTGGGCATTGAAACAATGGGTGGCGTGATGACCAGGCTGATTGACTCCAATACCACCATTCCGACCAAAAAATCGGAAGTATTCTCTACGGCTGCGGATAATCAACCCGGTGTGCAAATTCATGTATTGCAGGGAGAAAGACCGATGGCTTCACAAAACAAGAGCCTTGGTACCTTTAACCTGGATGGTATTCCTCCCGCTCCCCGTGGCGTTCCCCAGATCGAAGTGATTTTTGATATAGATGCCAACGGTATCCTGAATGTAACGGCTAAGGATAAGGGAACCGGTAAAGAGCAAAAAATCAGAATCGAAGCAGGTAGCGGACTGAATAAAGACGAGATAGAAAAAATGAAAGCGGAAGCCAAAGCTAATGAGGCGTCAGATAAGGTAGCCAGGGAAAAGGTGGATAAGGTAAACCAGGCGGATAGCCTGATCTTCCAGACAGAGAAACAAATCAAAGAGTTTGGAGATAAAATCCCTGCAGATAAAAAAGGTAGTATTGAAACCGCATTGGGTAAACTGAAAGAAGCGCATAAACAGCAGGATGTGGGAGCTATTGATAGCTCAATGGCAGAACTGAACACTGCCTGGACAGCCGCTTCTGAAGAAATTTACAAAGCACAGCAGGCAGGCGCCACCGCCGGAGCCGAAGGGCCTCAGCAAACTGCTGAGGGAGCCGCCAGTGACAATGTAACGGATGCGGAATTTGAAGAAGTAAAATAAGTAATAAAGAATTGATACCTTCAACCCCCTGTAATAAGCCAGGGGGTTATTTTTTTGCTGTATGAAAATCGGTATTATTTCTGATACGCATGGCTACCTGGATGAAAACGTATTCCGGCATTTTGAAAATTGTGATGAAATATGGCATGCCGGCGACTTTGGCAACAAAGCCATTGCGGAGAAGCTGAGTGGGTTTAAGCCATTGAAAGGTGTTTTTGGAAATATTGACGGAAACGATATCAGGGGTGTTTATGCGGAAAAATTACATTTTACCGCCGAAAAGGTGCCGGTGTTCATGCAGCATATCGGTGGGTATCCCGGCCGGTATGCGCCGGGGGTAAAAGACGAAATCTCCATCCACGGCGCCAGGCTGTTCATCAGCGGGCATTCGCATATTCTTAAAGTAATATTCGATGAGAAGTTGCAGTGCCTCCATATTAATCCCGGCGCAGCCGGCAAGGAAGGCTGGCATAAAGTACGCACCATTGTGCGCCTTGAAATACGGGAAGGCAATATGAGTAACTGCGAAGTGATTGAATTGGGTAAAAGGTAAAAGGATCAGAATAGACCGTACAACTGGGCATCAATTTTTCTTACAATTTCGCCCAGGTGTTCTTCATCTTCCACAAATTTGTTTTCGTCAATATTCACTACCAGCAGCGGACCTTCGTTATAGCTGCCAATCCACTTGTTGTAAAATTCGTTCAGTCTCTTCAAATAATCCAGGCGTATATTCTCTTCGTATTCCCTGCCCCTTTTTTGTATCTGCCCTACAAGTGTCGGCACGGATGCCTGCAGGTATATCAGCAGGTCCGGCGGTTTTACCATCTTCTTTAATGTTTCAAAAAACCGGAAGTAGTTTTCAAAATCCCGTTTACTCATCAGTCCCATTTCGTGCAGGTTGGGGGCAAATATATGAGCGTCTTCGTAAATGGTCCGGTCCTGGATCACCGTTTCCTGTCCTTTCTGTATGTCCAGCAACTGGTTCAGCCTGTTGTTCAGGAAGTATATCTGCAGGTTAAAGCTCCACCTGGGCATGTCTTCATAAAAGTCGTAGAGGTATGGATTATGATCTACATCTTCGAACTGGGGCAACCACTTATAATGTTTGCTCAATAGTTCTGTAAGAGACGTTTTACCCGCGCCGATGTTGCCGGCAATAGCAATATGTTTGGGTTTTTTTGCTTTAGCCATTCAAATAAATTTACTATTCCGTTATTTGTAAGGAGTTGTTCAATTTAAAACTTTAAACCCTGCATACAACCCTTTTTCTTAAAAATATTTTACTCCTACAGCCTTTCTCACAAGTTCCATAGTGGCTTGGGCGCTCTTTCCTGCTTTTGCGGCGCCTGCCTCCAGTATGTCGCGTAAATACCCTTCATCGTTGCGTATTGCTTCGGCTTTTTCGCGTATCGGCGCAATAAACCGGATCATTTCTTCCGCCAGCTCTTTTTTCATATCACCATATCGGATCATACAGGTATTATAGTCTGCTTTAAACTTATCGTATAGCTCCAGGGCGCCGGTAAGCTTTAGCAACTGGAAGATATTTTCAATATAGTCCGGCATAGGCGTATCGGGCACTTTGGGACCCTCATCCGTTTTCGCCTTTTTTATTTTTTTCCTGATCAGCTCATCACTATCAGATAAGTATATGGTCGCGTTCTGGTTTTCACTTTTGCTCATCTTTCCGGCTCCGTCCAGGCTGGGTACTTTTACGAGTTCCTGCCCAAAATTAAAAGCGATGGGTTCCGGGAAAATCTCACCGTACCGGTGATTGAAACGGGCTGCAAAATTGCGCGCCATCTCCAGGTGCTGCTCCTGGTCTTTTCCCACCGGTACATATTTTGCCCTGTGCAGCAGGATGTCTGCCGCCTGTAATACAGGGTAGGTTAACAGCGCGGCATTGATATTTTGCGGCTGCGCCCTTGCCTTATCTTTAAAAGTGGTTGTTTTTTCCAGCTCTCCTTTATAGGCAAGCGTATTCAGGTAAAAGTATAACTCAGAGGTTTCAAAAACGGCGCTTTGGCAATACAAAGTCGCCTTTTCCGGATCCAGTCCGCACGCCAGGTATTCGGAAACGACATGTAATACGCTTTGTCGCAGCATCTGGGTATCGGGGTGTGTGGTGAGGGAATGCAGGTCTGCCACCATGAAATAACAGTTGTATTCATGCTGCAGTTTTACATAATTCTGAAGTGCTCCGAAATAACTTCCCAAATGAAGGATACCGGTGGGACGGATCCCACTCATGACAATTTGCCTATCACTTTTTTCCATGGCTGCGAAGATAAAATAATCGTTGCTTCCTTAGCGCAGTAAAATAGAAACCGGTCATTTTAAAGCGTCCTCATAAATATGATCTGCAACAGATTGTATCCCCGGGCATTGTATACAAACATGGACAGAAATACCTGCCCGGGTTACTCAACTTCGTAAATAAGGTGCGTCAGAAGCCCGTCCCTTAGTTTGGGTTCAAACCAGGTGCTTTTTGGAGGCATCACTTCCCCACTGTCGGCTATATCAAACAGTTGCTGAATGGTCACCGGGTACAGGCTGAACGCAATTTTCATCTCTCCGCTGTTCACTCTTGTTTCCAGTTCGGACAAACCCCGGATACCGCCAACAAAATCTATACGTTTGTCAGTGCGGGGGTCCTGTATACCTAAAAGTTTGCCAAGCAGGTTATTTTGCAGAATAGTTACATCCAGTATGCCTACCGGGTCTTCCGCATAGGTGCCCGGTTTTGCGGTAAGTTTGTACCACTGCCTGTTCAGGTACATCCCAAATGTATGCAGTGCTTCGGGGGCATATGCTTTCTTTACTTTCTCTATTTCAAAATGTTCCTGCGCCTGCTGCAGAAAAGCTTCCTCACTCAACCCATTCAGGTCTTTTACCAGGCGGTTGTAGTCCATAATATGTAGTTGGGAAGCCGGAAACAAAGTCGTCAGGAAATAACCGGAGCTTTTACTTTTTGCGGCCTGCCTCACTTTTGCCGCACTGGCAGCACGGTGATGCCCGTCGGCAATATAAGTAGCCTCCACTTTCTCTTCAAAAAGAGCGGTAATGGTTTCTATTAATTTATCATCTGTGATTACCCACACGGTGTGGCTGATGTTATCATCGGCAACAAAGTCATAAACGGGAGATTTATCGTGTTGCCACTTTTCTATTATCTCATCTATCTTCGGCACATTTTTGTAGGCGAGAAAAACATTGCCGGTTTGGGCGCCGGTGATGGTAATATGATTAATACGGTCCTGCTCTTTTTCAGGGCGTGTAAATTCATGCTTTTTTATCACATTGTGCTCGTAATCATCAATTGAAGAAGCACATACAAGCCCCGTCTGGGCTTTTCCGTTCATTACCAGCCTGTAGATATAATAGCAGGCTTTATTTTCAGTAAACAGCACTTCCCTCTGGATAAATGCTTTCAGGTTGTCCTTTGCTTTTTCATACACTTCTGCCGTATGAATGTCAACATCCTCCGGTAAGTCTATCTCTGACTTGGTAATATGCAGGAAGGAGTAGGGGTTGCCCCTGGCTTCTTCCTTCGCTTCCTTGCTATTCAGCACATCATATGGTTTGGATGCCACCTGTTTGGCATATTGAGCCTGGGGGCGCAAAGCATTGAACGGGGATATATTGGCCATTGTATTTATCAGGATATTTTTTAGGCATGTTTTAATGCAAAATGTTTCATCACTCCGGTAAGCACCTGCACGCTGCTCAAAGGCAGCGCATTATACAGGGATACCCTGAATCCACCTACACTTCTGTGTCCTTTTACACCAATCATTCCTTCTTTTTTACATAAATCGAGAAATTCCTTCTCCAGTTGCGGATCTTCCATTACAAAAACAACATTCATTTTACTCCTGTCTTCCTTATTAACGGTAGGTTTGAATACAGGAATACTGTCCAGCGTATCGTATAGGAGCGCTGCTTTCTGATCATTTATTTTTTCTATAGCGGTCACTCCGCCCTGCTCCTTTAACCAGCGCAGCGTAAGCATGCACACATAAATGGCAAACACCGGCGGTGTATTCAGCATGGAGCCGTTTTCGATATGTTTCCGGTAGTCCATCATCGAGGGTATCTGCCGTGTTACTGTTCCAAGGATTTCCGGGTTCACTACCACCATATTCACACCGGCGGCGCCTATGTTTTTCTGGGCGCCCGCGTATATCAGCGCAAAACGGTTAAAATCCATCTCCCGGCTCAGGATATCGCTGCTCATGTCCGCCACTAGGGGTACATTGGTTTCAGGAACAAAATGCATCTGTGTTCCTTCAATAGTGTTGTTGGTGGTGTAATGAAAATATTTTGAGTTTTCGGGGATGGCAAAATCCCTGGGGATATAAGTATAATTTTTGTCTTTGGAACTGGCAACTACATTCACGTTTCCAAATTGCCTGGCTTCTTTTATCGGTTTGCTGCCCCATACCCCACAATCGAGGTAGGCGGCTGTCTCTGTTTCGTTCAGCAGGTTCATAGGCACCTGGAAGAACTGGGTGGTGGCGCCACCATGAAGGAACAGCACCTCATGCGCTTTGTCCAACTTCATCAGCTCCTTTACCAGGGTTACCGCTTCATCCAGCACCGCCTGGAAAAGTGGGGTTCTGTGACCAATCTCCAGTATGGAAAGCCCTGTATCGTTGAAGTTGACAATTGCCTGGCTCGCCTGTTCAAACACCTGCCGGGGTAAAATGCTGGGGCCGGCGTTAAAATTGTGTGTCATTGTTGGATTGTTAAGATTATTTAACCCAATACATGGCCTCCTGATGACATAGTCGAACAGGACTCGATCGTTGAGGACGGCAAATATACGCCAAAACCGGGAAGTAAGTCCACAAAAAAGAGGGCAACCAGGGCTGCCCTCTCAAAATACGGTCAGATCCGCTGATTAATAGCGGCTGCGGCTGCTACCGGCAAAAGAACGCCTGTTGCCTCCGTTGTTGCTGCGCTCTTCACGAGGCTTAGCTTCAGTAACGGTGATAGCTCTTCCTTCCACAACACCTTTGTCCAACTCAGTAATGGCTTTTTTAGCCTGCTCGTCGTCGGGCATTTCCACAAAACCAAATCCACGGCTGCGGCCGGTGTATTTGTCAGTAATTACTCTGGCAGAAGAAACTTCGCCGTACTCTTCGAAAAATGCTTTTAAGTCTTCATCAACTACATTGAAGCTTAAATTTGAAACATAAATGTTCATTCAATAAAAAATTAAATTAAAAAAGAATCTGAGAAAACAGGGAAGTAAACAAGACTGAACTATTAGCAGAATTTGCGTAGCAGATTAAATCATATCACTTGCCGGTACTGTAAGAACTCAAATTGACGCGCAAAGTTAGGGATTTTCGATCATTTATCCTACTAATTTTTGATTTTATCATAAAGTTACAAACGAACCCCTCTCCTTTGCCTGCCGGCACTGTTGTTGCCGGGGGCAGGAATACAGGAGAGGGGGCTTTATTCGGTTCCGTACCTGTTTAGCAGCCCTGGTTCCTGTTAAGGCTTTTCACATGGTGTTGATAACTATATATATGGAAGTATGCGTCCCAATTCTTAAATTTGGATGAGCGACCCATGTGCTGCTATGAAAACCGGTCGCTATTGTGAAAATAAAACCTGAAGGATTTGACAGAAACTATCATTAACCTGGAAACCGTTAACCCTATTGAGTTTTTTGGTGTTAACAATGGAAAGTTAGACCTGCTGAAAAAAAAGTTCCCCCTTTTAAAAATTTTAAGCCGCGGCACCCAGTTAAAGCTGAGTGGTTCTCATGAACAGATAGAGAATGCCAGGGAAAAAATAGAATTACTGGTGCAGTACCTGGAAAGGAACGGGCATGTGAGTGAGAACTATTTTGAACAAATACTTGGAGGGGATGACGCGGAAGTGATAGACAACTTCGTGGAACGTAATCCCAACGAAGTATTGGTATTTGGGCCGAATGGTAAAAGTGTAAGGGCGCGTACTGCCAATCAGAAAAAGCTGGTGGCGGCAGCCGATAAAAATGATATTGTGTTTGCCATCGGTCCGGCCGGTACCGGTAAAACCTATACAGCAGTGGCCCTGGCGGTGCGTGCATTGAAAAATAAGTCGGTGAAAAAGATCATTCTTACCCGGCCGGCAGTAGAAGCAGGAGAGAGCCTCGGTTTTTTACCGGGAGATCTTAAAGAAAAGATAGACCCTTATCTGCGTCCGCTATACGATGCACTGGACGATATGATCCCGGCTGATAAGCTGGGTTATTATATGAGTACGCGGGTAATAGAAATTGCCCCGTTGGCGTATATGCGCGGGCGTACACTGGACAATGCGTTTATCATCCTGGATGAGGCGCAGAATGCAACCGACCTGCAGATAAAAATGTTTCTTACCCGTATAGGCGCCAATGCCAAGGCGATCATTACAGGAGACCTGACGCAGGTAGACCTGCCCAAACATCAATCCAGCGGGTTGGAAAAGGCCACCCGGATACTGAAGAATATTGATGGTATTACACATATCGAACTGGATGAAGATGATGTGGTAAGGCACCGGCTGGTAAAAGCCATCATCAAGGCTTATGACCGGGATTTCGAAAGGCAACAGGAAAACCAGTTGCCCAGGGAACCTAAAAAAATCGTGAAATCTCAACAAAAGCCGGAAGAAGATAAACAGTAGTGCTATTTTAAATTTAAAATGTCGTATAATATGCCACAAACCTGCCTGCCGCAGGCAGGTGCACGAATAAACATTCGTGGCTATTGAAAAACTATAATACGTTTAACTTAACAGTAGAATATATTCTTTTTGTTCCACCGCTTATGTCTCACCGGTTTCAATGAAAACGGCAATCTTTTCTATATTCTTCTGCTGTAATAATTTGTGCCCTGCCGGTATGATATAAAGCTTGCAGGTGGCACCCGCTTTTTTAACGAAAGCCTCGCCGGTTGTATAGCGGATAACCCGGTCATATCTTCCGTATATCAGTTTCACCGGGGTTTGATGCTTTTTTACCAGGGTACTGACTTTGGATATATCCGGCCGGATCTTACGCATGGTTGTCCATCTGGTATATAATTTTTTCCGGGCATCCTCCAATAGCAGGAACTGCCGCGTGAAATTATACACTCCGGCATTTATAAGCCCCAGCTTTTTCAATATGCCGGTCACCGTAAAAAAGAAACGGGGCTTTTGCATAAAATAATGAAACAAACGGTTGCCCCCGGATGTTTGTGTTGCCATCCAGTACCAGATATTCATTTTCAGGCCGTCGGGCGCTATCAGGATCAGGTCGTTAATACGTTCCGGTAGGTGTTGATAAAGATGTAAAGCTACCCGGCCGCCCATGCTGAAACCCGCCAGGGAAAACCGTTTTGCGATACCGGGGATAAGATGGAGGATCGATTCCAGGTCGGTAATACCAAAATTCAACCCTTCTTTCCAGTCTGTTTCACCATGCCATGGCAGGTTGATGGCAATAACGCTGTAGTGCTGCAGGTGTTCTGAAAGCTCTGTAAAACTCCGTGCTTCTTCTCCATAACCATGAAAACAAATCAATTGTTCCGGTCCCTTCTTCCGGGAGTAATATTCAATCGACGAATGTTTATATACTATGGTACCGTGCGTCATGCAGTGAGCCAAAATTAGTTAAAACGAAGATTACACAGGAAACTCCGGATAATAAGCATAAACGGGTTGCAGGGGCAATAAGAAAGGGTGCCAGCGACACCCTTCTCAAAAAATCGAATAAATACTATTTTATTCCGCCTCAGCAACCACCTCTTTTACTTCCGGGATCATTCTCTTCATCATTCCTTCAATCCCACTTTTTAAGGTAATCATAGAGGATGGGCAGCCGGAGCAGGAGCCTTGCAGCATCAGGTTAACCACCCCGTCATCATAGCTTTTGAATTGAATGGCGCCTCCGTCCATTTCAACGGCAGGCTTCACATAGTTATCCAGTATTTCTTTAATACGTTTTACCACATCGTCATCATCCGCACTGATAGCATTGGATGCCTCCGGCTTGATGGTAATCACTTCCTCCTCGTTGATCACCTGTTTTCCTTCCTCCAGGTAGTCCTTCAAAAACTGGCGGATCGCAGGAATGACATCCTGCCATTCTGTTTCACTGGTTTTTGTGAGCGTCACAAAATTGCTGGCAATAAATACCGCCTTTATAAAAGGATACCCGAAAAGCTCCTGTGCCAGGGGTGAAGGTTTGGCTGCGTCAACATCCGGGAAATCAATACTTTTACCGGGGTATAACAGCTTATTTGCCACGAATTTCATTGTTTCCGGGTTAGGTGTCATCTCTGTATAGATACTTATAACCGGATTACCTGTCCTTATCATATTACACTATAAATTTATACTGCAAAGATACATAAAACCGGGATGGTATCACCAGGGTTGCCTGGAGTTTAACTGTAATGGCTATGTCATATTATATGTATCTTCATCCAAAAGGATTACGGATGTCAAAATATATTCTTGCCCTCGACCAGGGTACTACCAGTTCAAGAGCCATCATTTTCGATAAGCAGGGTACGGCTATTTGTACAGCTCAAAAGGAATTCCGGCAGATATTTCCGAAACCGGGATGGGTAGAGCATGATCCCAACGAAATATGGAGCACGCAACTGGGGGTAGCGGCAGAAGCCATATCAAAAGCCGGGCTTTCGGCAGAAAATATCGCGGCAATCGGTATTACCAATCAAAGGGAAACGACCGTGGTATGGGAGCGTGCTACCGGCAAGCCCATCTATAATGCTATTGTGTGGCAGGACCGCCGGACCGCGGCCTATTGCGATTCCCTGAAAAAAGAAGGTAAGGGCAGTCTAATACAGGAAAAAACCGGGCTGGTGATAGATGCCTATTTCTCCGCTACCAAGGTAAAATGGATACTGGACAACGTGGAAGGCGCCCGCAAAAAAGCGCAGAACGGGGAACTTTGTTTTGGCACTATTGACACCTGGCTGCTCTGGAATCTCACAAAAGGGAAGGTACATGCTACGGATGTCTCCAATGCTTCCCGCACCATGCTGCTGAACATCCACACCGGACAGTGGGACGGCGAACTGGAGCGATTGTTTGACATACCAGGCAACATGCTGCCCCAGGTACGGAGCAACAGTGAAGTATATGGTGAAACCCAGAACATCATTTCAGCATATAATATACCCATCGCTTCCCTGGCGGGAGACCAGCAATCGGCCCTGTTCGGGCAGATGTGTACCCGGCCGGGGATGATAAAAAATACCTATGGCACCGGTTGCTTTATGCTGATGAATACCGGGGAAAAAGCCGTTCCCTCTCAAAATAACCTGCTGACGACCATTGCCTGGAAGCTGAACGGTATTACCCATTACGCGCTGGAAGGCAGTGTGTTTATTGCCGGAGCCGTGGTACAGTGGCTGCGGGATGGTCTTGGCATCATAAAATCATCTTCGGAAGTGGAAGCATTGGCATTGAAAGCCGGGGATAATGACGGCGTGTACTTTGTTCCCGCTTTTGCCGGCCTGGGCGCTCCTTACTGGAACCAGCATGTACGCGGCACAATGGTAGGGATGACCCGTGGAACAACGGCTGCGCATATTGCCAGGGCCTCGATTGAAAGCATTGCCTACCAGACCATGGACGTATTAAAAGCCATGCAGGCAGATGCGGGGATAGACATCACGGAACTAAGAGTGGACGGTGGTGCTACCGCCAATGATTTGCTGATGCAGTTCCAGAGCGATATGCTGAATACCCGGGTGATTCGTCCCGAAATAACAGAAACCACCGCTCTCGGCGCGGCCTACCTGGCCGGACTGGCAGTGGGTTACTGGAAGGATACCGAAGAAATTCACTCTCAATGGAAGGTGAACAGGGCGTTCTCCCCCCAAATGCCCGAAGTAACCCGCAATAAGCTGGCAAAAGACTGGGCAAGGGCCATAAAAGCAGCACAGGTATGGGCGGAATATTAATTTCCTAATTGTTCCTAAAAAGGGTAAAAATTAGGAAAAAATGAATTTTATTCCTAATTTTAGAATAAATTAGGAGAAAATATGAAGATACCGCAAACTCCGCCAGCTATCCCGGAAGACTTTGACTATGGGAAGGCATTGGATGAACTTGTAACCCTGCGAAAGTTTTCGGAGCTGTTTGAAACCGACAATAATGAATATCCTTATTGGGATAAATGGAAATATATTGCCAAAGAATGGAATTATGATCCTCAAAAGCTTTGGGCAATTGTAAAAACAAGCCGTAGGAACAATCGGTTTAACTTTTCTTCCACTTATAGGTTCCGTCTCAATACTCCTTCTTTAATACAGGAATATCTGCACGATTTTGATATGAACCTGGGGGGAACCATACAGGGAGAAGGGATTGTGCCGGACCAGGAAAAAGAGCGGTACCTGCTCAGCTCATTAATGGAAGAAGCTATTGCCTCATCGCAACTGGAGGGTGCTGTTACCACGCGCAAATTAGCCAAAGAGATGCTGGAGACCAGCAGGAAACCCCGCAATGAATCGGAACAGATGATCCTTAACAACTACGAAGCCATGAAATGGATCGTTGAGAACAAGCATCAACCGATAACAGAACAAAACATCCTGACGCTTCACAGCATTATCACAAAACATACCCTGACCCGGCAAACCGATGAAGGCGCTTTCAGAACGGATGATAACATACATGTAGTGGATGCAGGAACAGGAGAAATTGTTCATCGCCCTCCGCTATATAAAGAGCTTCCGGAACTGATGAGTTTGTTTTATCGCTTTGCTAATGATCAGCAAAAATTTAATTTCTTTATACATCCTGTTGTGAGAGGCATCATCCTCCACTTCCTGATCGGATATATCCATCCGTTTGCAGATGGCAACGGAAGAACGGCCCGGACCCTGTTTTATTGGTATCTGCTTCGCAAAGGCTACTGGCTGATAGAATACATGTCGGTTTCAAGAGTGATACTGAATGCAAAAGCACAATATGCAAGAGCATACCTGCATACAGAAATTGATGATAATGATCTTACCTATTTTGTCCTCTATAACCTTCAATGCATTAAAACCGCGCTGAAGGACCTGAAGCAATATATTGACAGGAAAACCAAAGAGAAAAAGCAAACCTTCGAATTGCTCCGCCACAGTAATTTCAATGAACGCCAGGTACAAATACTCCAGGAAATACTTCATGATGCGCACTCCAGCTTCACCGTCAATAAGCTGGAACAATGGTTTGGCGTGAGCAACCAGACAGCCCGCAACGACCTTAACTATTTAGTAAATACAGGACTGATGGAATACCGGAAAGCCGGAAAGCAATTGCTGTTTTTTCCTGCAAAGGATGTTGCAGCTAAATTAAGAGCGCTGAATAATTAAAAACAGGTGAAAGCAGCTACCAATTCACCAAAATGCCTGTTATCTGGAGAGAATGGAATACTTTTATTAAAAATCCTTTGAAATGAGAAAGTTGATCATTCTCCTGGTCTTTTGTCCTGTTTGGTGCCTGGGGCAAACCATAAAAATTGAAGCCGGCACAACCATTGGCAAGTTAAATTATCAATTAAACAACCAGACCTATTACGATGATTACGCTGTTGGCTACTATGCAACAGCAGGAATGGATTTTTTGCAAAAAAAGCGGATTAACCTGAGTTCAAATATTGGCGTCCTGAAAAAAGCAGGTTCCGGTATGGTTACGCTTACAGATGCCCTGGGAAACGAAATAGATAAGAAAAGGGATACACGGGGAATAGATTATCTTACCCTGAACACATTTGCAGACTACAACTTTTCAGAACGCAGATTGACACCGTTTGTATTTGGCGGTGTAAGGCTGGATTATGCATTTAGCAGTATCCTGATCAACAAAGACAGGGATAAGAACAGGTTAATATTCGGGGCTACTGCCGGAGCCGGCGTGAAATACAGGCTGGTGGAAAAAGTGATGATTGGGTTCAGAGGAGGTTATCTGATCAACTTCAATAACATAATCAATACAGAAGACAGAACTTTCTCTGCGGTGGTAATGTTCGGGTATTCACTGAAATGATCACAGGTCACCGGTATTTGAAAATACAAACGGGGACTATGGGACCGATGACAGAAGTTCAATCTGCTCCAGGAGCCGTAGTCGCGTTATTTAAAAGAAATAGTATGAAATTATTGGGAACACTTGTGCTGGGGTTAATGGTATGTTTTGGTTTTGAAAAACATACAACCTATCCTCCCGGAAAAGAAATTCTTACCGGGGCGGATCAGACAGAAAAATATGTTGATTATTTAAAGGGGAAACGGGTGGCCGTGATGGCCAATCCCACTACGATCATCGGGGGAAAACACCTGGTGGACAGCCTTACCAGCCTCGGTATAAACATTGTGAAGGTATTCGGTCCCGAGCATGGGTTTCGCGGCAATGCCAGCGCCGGTGTAACAGTGAAGGATGAAAAAGACCCGGCAACGGGTATTTCTGTTATTTCATTATACGGCGCCAAAAGCAAGCCCACCCGGCAGGATATGGCGGATGTGGATATCCTGGTGTACGACCTGCAGGATGTAGGGGTGCGTTTTTACACCAATATTAACGCCCTGGCGAGGTTAATGGAAGCCTGTGCCGAAAATAATAAGGAAATGCTGATCCTTGACCGGCCGAACCCGAACGGCTACCTGATAGACGGTCCCATATTGGATATGAAATATAAGTCCGGCATAGGCATGTTCCCGCTGCCGATGTCGCACGGCCTGACCATTGCAGAATTTGCACAAATGGCCAATGGCGAGGGCTGGCTGGCCAATAAAGTGAAGTGTAAGCTGAAAATAATCCCCGTAGCCAACTACAGTCACGATATGCCTTATACGCTACCGGTAAAGCCCTCACCCAATCTCAATACACAACAGTCTGTTTTGTTATATCCTTCCACCTGCATGTTTGAAGGCGTGTATGTAAATCATGGCAGGGGCACCCTGTATCCCTTTACCGTATTGGGCAGTCCTGAACTGAAAGGAAAATACAGCTTTTCCTTCACGCCGGTATCCATCAAAGGGATGGCGGAAACACCTTTATTTATGGACCAGGTTTGTTATGGGCTGGATCTTCGGGATTATGATGTGGAGCAATTGCGTAAAAGCGGCAGGATCAATTTTCAATGGATCATGGAATTGTACAAAGCCCATCCGCACAAGGAAAAATTCTTCGATTCCAGGCTCAGTAATCAAATGGGAAGGATCGAGAACCTGATCGGAAGTGGCTTGTTCCGCCAGCAGATCATAGACGGTGTATCTGAAGAAGATATCCGTAAAAGCTGGGAGCCGGGCCTGAGCCGGTATAAGGAAATGCGGAAGAAGTATTTGTTGTATCCGTGAGGGGAATTTGAAAATGTGCTAATTTGAAAATTTGAAAATGTGTTTCCCGCAATTGCGGGATGCAAATGTCTTTTACCCCTAATAATAAACTATTCATATATTATTTTAAACAGGCTTCTATGAAAAACCGGCTTAACATAACCATTGATGATACACTGATAACAGAAGTCAGGTGTTATGCGGTAAGGAACAACACTTCTCTTTCCCGTTTGACAGAGGACTACTTTAAAAAGTTAGTTACTCAGCTAAGTCCGAAAAAGCACGACCGCAGGTTGGGAGAGAAATCTGTGCCTCGCAGGAGATACAGGTCACAGGTGGCAAAACGCAGGTAGTATAGTGCTTCTTAGGTAGAGTAGGGCGTGCCCCGCCGTTTAATATGCGTCCATCAGTTAGGACTTTTGTCACCAACGGGGTCGGGCTATTCGCTTGCAGCTCTCAGCGAGTCCATAAAAAATATAAGCTATCGAGCTAATCCCTCACGCGAAGGGAGTGTTCATTTACAAATATCAGCCAAGATCAAAAGCTTATTTTGTGTTCTGGTTACTCCAAGTTTCTTGATGCACTCTTTACATTTCATTGTAGTCCATTTTACTCAGCTCAGTCATTAACTTATTATTTAGTACATTAGGGAGAATCCCTGATGGAATTAATGACACCTAAACTGCACATTGTATCCCACGGCTTAACCTTTTGGAAAAACGAGCTTCCTGCTGATTTTGCGGGAAGCAGGTTGCCGGGTGGTAGGGTGTTTACTGCAACAGGCGATTTCGGTTCTATATGCATGCAGATATACAGCGGCAGGAATTTTAGCTTTGGTTACATCGTAGCAAGCAGCCGGCAGCAATTTTCGATCCGGGTACAACCGCATCACGGCGGCATCTGTATGTTCGGCTCCTTGCTGGAAGATGCTTCATTTTTCATTAACGGAATGAAAGTAGTTCAAAAAGAAAGGCAATGGTCTTTGTTCCGGGGTATTCCGGAGATGAAGATGGATGTTGAAGCAGGTTCTTTTCCCCGACTTTTTTCCGTATGGTGCAGCGACCGCTTTTGCGGGGAGTTGCTGTGTTACTTCCCCGAACTCTATACAGCCATCGAGCGTACGTCTGCCGGCAACATGGTGCCGGATAGCATCATCCATATGGATCATACGGCGGCGGAGTTGGTGCAGCAGGTGTTGCGCTGCCAATATCCTTCACAATGGCGGATCCCTTTTTACCGATACCGGGCAGCGGATATCCTGTTCAAATACCTGGCAGACAAGAGCCTTTTCAACCCGCTGGATGCGCCTTATACCCCGGAAGAGTGCGATAAGGTGTATACTGCTGAACGGATCATTACGGAAGACATATCCGCTCATTATATTATCCCCGAATTGGCCAAAAAAGCGGGGATGAACGATCAACGGTTCAAGACGGTATTTAAAATGGTATTCGGTATGGGTCCTTACGAATACCTGCGGGAAAAAAGGTTGCAGAAGGCCATTGAGCTGCTGGATAGGGGCGAAATGGTAAAATATGCGGCCATCGAAACCGGCTGGCGCCCGGAGGATCTCATCAACGCATACAAAGCAAGGTTCGGTACTACGCCCGGTAAACGGAAACGATAGATGTATTGAATACCAGCCTGCTGCCCGAAATCCGTATCATTTCTCCCGGATCCCGTATCAACTGATTTGTACCGGCTGATGAAGAAAAGGAACTTAGCGGTAGGATTATCGATACCTGCCCATGATATCACAGGCTTGCCCGGTTTTCAGGTGCAGCCGTACCCAGTTCGCCTGCAAGGCTTTGCCGCACGTTTTACCGGCACTCTTCGTTATTGCAATAACCAACCAGGATCCACCCTCCTCATGCAGGTTGAGAATTTCCATGGTATTCAAAACCTGCCCGTATTCATTATTTAACCACTAAAGTTTTTACTGCTTTTTGAGACTATAAAAGCAGCCATACTATGCGTAAATTAAAGTTTATAATCCCGGTACTGGTATTGCTGGTGGCCGTGGTATTTGCTTTCGGCAATAGGAAGCCTACTCCAACAAACTCTGAAATTATGAAAGTGAAAGAAGTTGGACTTGCAACTACCTATTTTGTTTTCACCGGTACAACTGTGCCAGATTATACTGATGCTACAAAATGGATCAGGTATACTACAGATCCAGAAGAAGATTGTAATAATGGCAACACACTGGTTTGCCAGATTCATTCAGGTTCAATAGCAACAATAGGTGCATTGGTAAGTTATATCTCTACCAATGGTATTAATGGCCCAGAACTTATAGAAGATAGTAGAAAGAATCCATAACATTTTGTTAGTTAGGAGAGGCTGTATCGTATTTGATACAGCCTCTTTTTATTTGGTACCTGATGGAGACAGCTAGTTGTTTAGAGAATTCTCAGACCCTTCGTTTATTTTTAATACATCTTCTCTTCTTTCATGAATTGTTTATCTTGGGTTTTGTATGATATTTGAACGGGATATTATATCCTCCGGAATTGCCAGAGCAAATTTAGGGTCATTGGGTGCCAATGTATAAACTTTATCATTAACCATGCGGGATAAAATAATGTTATAATTTTCTTTATTTAATCGTTTAATATCCATCCATCTCAGGTCTCTATATAATAATTCCTTTCTCCTTTCTTTTAAAATGAGCTCCAATGCCTCGCTGGGGCTTTCTGTAATTGTAGTTGAAAAATCATCTTTATCCCACCTTGTTATCATTAGTTCATTAAAGGATTTCAAAGCGAGTTGAACATCCCCTCTCCGTACCAAGCATTCGGCTAATGTTAGATACATTTCATCTGTTGCCAATCCGGTAAATGGTATCGCGTTTTGATTATAGCTCCCCCTAAAGACTTTCCTTCCTTCGACGTCACGGAAAAAGGTCTTTTTCCTCAGGTCCATCTCGTCATAAGAGTTATAAAGTATAGTATCTACACTCCCATAAGACAGAACGCTTGGGGTTGCCATTCTGGCGAAGTACACTACTTCTGCATTAAGCTGTGGTATTGGATAATTGGCATTCGGATTCGGAATATCGGTATTAAAGTCCATTAACTCACTATGGATTTGTAAGCAGGAATCAGCATAAAGACCGGCCTCAGTGTATTTTCTCATTGAAAGATAACAACGGGATAAATATCCAAATGCAGCGCCCTTGCCTGGTCTTATCCTGTGAATAGCTTCTCTCGGTAAAAGTTGTACGGCCATAATAAAGTCATCAATAATCTGACTGTATGTTTCATCAAGAGTTGATCTGGTCGATGGCTCGTTAAAATCAGGGGTTAATCGCAAAGGCAGCCCCAGATCGGTGTTTTTGCTAGTACTATCATAGCTAAGGCACCATATCCAGGCCATTTGTAAATAAGATTTGGCCCTGAGAAAATGTGCCTGACCTTTGATATTGTTGTATTGATCTTCATTTTCAATAGTTTTTTCCATTCGGGCAATATGAAAAAGAACAGTGTTTGCTCTGTATATAATGTTATAACATGTAGCCCAAATATTTCCTGAATAAACTGAGTATGGTACTATGACGTTTCGGTCGCTCCATATATACATGGATCGATCGTATTCCCCTAGTGATTGCCAGGCTGCATCAGTTAAAAAATTATTATCTGCACTAGCCTCGCCCGCTCCGGGATCAACAAAATTTATTTGATTGAACGCGTCTAAAAGACTCTGTAGGTCTTCAAGATTGGAGATTATTACCATCCTTTTATCGGAAGGTATATCAAGGTATTTCTTGCAGTTGGCAAACAGTATTGTTATTAGTCCAATCATGAGCCATGATAATACTCTTTTCATAAATTGTTTTTTATAAGTATGATTAAAACCCGGCTTTTATTCCTACAGAAATAGTTCTACCTGGAAGAATGCTATTGTCTGAGTAGTCTGGGTCAATTCCTTTTCTGTTTTTTCTCCAGATTATGCCAATGTTATTGGATTGGATATAACACTGAAAATTTTGTAATGCCATTTTGCGAAGAAGCTTTTCTCCCATACTATATGAAAAATTGAAATACTGAATCCGGATATGATCACCTTTTTCTACAGATACGTCTGCTCCATAATAGAAGTCATCTCTATTTGCAGGCACAGGATAAATCATGGAAGGAACATGTGTAGACAGTTCGTCGCCCGGCTTTTGCCACCTTGCGGCGTATTCAGCATGCCCCGCATAAGATGCATATAAACTCCGATAATTAATTGATGACCTCCGAAAGTAATAGCCAGCCTTGTATGTTATTCTTATGGTTAGGGAGAGCCCCTTATATTTAACAGTATTTCCAATATTTCCGTATATTGTCGGCATAATTGGTCCACTATACACAAGGTCATCTACTGTAACAGAGCTACCTGTTAGTTCATTGTAATCTGTGGAAATTTCTTTGTTGACATACCCCTGGGGGTTACCTGTTGAGGGCTCGAGTCCTGCCCAGGGATAGGAGAGCATAGAATACACTGGTTTGTTTTCCAGTCCGGAGATACTTAATAAGCCACTTCCTGTAATATAACTTCTTCCTTGTTGATTTCTGTTGAAATTTTTGATGATTTTATCTTTATACAAATTCACGTTAAAATGCGTTAGCCACTCAACTGCTCCGGTTGTGTTTATGCTGTTTATTTCAATATCCCACCCATAGCCGTGCATGGAAGCGATATTTTTTGTAATTGTTTCGGTACCTAACCCCGCTGAGTAATCAATAGGTTCTAGCCCGTATAAATCCGTTCCAATCTTTTTATAATATTCTATACTTCCACCAATTCTGTTTCCAAGCATGCGAAAGTCGATCCCGACATTTGACATTCTTATTTTTTCCCATCTCAAGCTTGGATTGTAGAAATTTGTTATTCTTGAGATGGGAGAGGATGTGTACCGACTGGTTACATCATATTGAATAGCCGTTACAGCCGACATAGAAGGATCTACATTGCCACTATAGCCATGGGTTGCTCGTAATCTTAGGTACGGAAGGAATGTAGAATTATAAAAAGCTTCTTTTGACAACTCCCAACTTGCACCTGCGGACCAGAGCGGCCGCCATTTATTATTGGTGGAAACACCAAAAAGGTTAGAAGCATCTCTGCGGGCGCTGGCAGATAATGTATAACGCTCTTTAAATGTATATGCGGTGTTTCCGTAAAAGGAAACAAAACGATTTATGGTTTCATTTAATGATATTCCGTCAGGTATAAAGTTTTCCCAACCCGTAATGAATGTAGGCTTTAGATTAACGAAGTCGACAGGTGCATAGGTAAGAATGTCGTCATTATAACCGTAGATAGTGTTTCCGCTTGAACTGTTCCGGATTTCCCGGGTCTCCGCGCCAACTATAGCCGCTAACGAATGACTATTCCAGGTATGGTTAAAATTCAACTGCCCCCGGAGATTGTGCGATGTAATGGAGCCATGAGACAACCCCAGCACCGCACCCCGGGGAATACCGTAACTTATTACGCCATCGTTTACCTCGCTGTAGGTATTGATAAGGTCGCGTGCGTAAAAACTTTCGAGATCGTGCAAAGTCCTTCCGGTTGTCTGCTGCTGCTCAAACTGGTATTTAACATCCGCTGTCAGTCCTTTGAAAGCAGTATAGCTGATACCGGTATTCAGCAGTATGTCCTGCAGCTTCGATTCCCCACGGCTGTGTTGCCAATCGTCCGTTGGGTAATATTTCCAATCTAAAAGTTTTCCGTCACCGGCAGTGTCAATATAGGGCGCTCTGTAGTGATACAGAGGTTCTGTCAAAGAAGTGTAGGGTGGCAGGGCAGAATAGCCCGGCCATGGAATGGCGTAGTAACCGGGTTTACCGCTGGTTGTATTGCTTTGCGTGTACTGTATGCCTGCGTGTATCCGCAGATTTTTTACTAGTGCGAAGGTATTATCCGAACCGATATTAATTCGCTGATAGCGTTCTGCCAGTTCGGAAATATTCTTATCCCATCCCACATTGAAAGCATAGGCCATATTGCCCGATCCTCCCCTGGCATTTAGGGCATACTGCTGGTTTACTGCTGGTTGGTATATTAGCCTGTTAAAATCATCTCTAACATCCCGGTTGCGTAACGCATTGATCCTTGCCGTACCTGTTGCTCCGTCTATAAGCCCGTCCCTTTGAGCTATCAGGGTCTCCACCACAGCAGAAAGCGGCGGACGTGTTATATTGGATTCCCTGTTGTTATAGAATCCCTTTTCAAACAGCATCTGCTCCACATCAATAAGATCAGAAGCAGACATTTGTTTCAGGTATCCCAGGTTTGGCTTACTTGCAATGGTCACATTGCTGTTCAGTTCCACGCGGAAAGGCTGATTAAATTTTCCCTTCTTGGTGGTGATCACGATCACGCCGTTCCCGGCCCTGGCGCCCCAGATGGATGCTGCCGCCGCATCCTTCAGAATGGTGATGGATTCTATGTTATTGGGATTGATATTGTTCAGGTCACCGGCATAGGGAAAATTGTCTACAATGATCAGCGGGTCTTTCGGACCGCGGATGGTGCTTAGCCCCCGAATGCTGATCTGCCCGGAGGTACTGATTTTCCGGTTGACCGATAACCCGTTGACGATATGCTCCAGCCGGCTGAGGACATCGGTGGATACCTGCTCGTTCAGCAGCTTGTTGTCGATATGAGTAAACGAACCGGTAGCCCTTTCCTTCGGCAGTTCCTGGAACCCCGTGTTCACTTCAATGTTCACGTTGGAAAGCTCTTCCACCTGTATGTTCAGCCGCAGGGATATTTCGGCATCGAAAGCAACGGGGTACCGTATGGCTTCGTATCCCACGCTGCTCACCAGCAGAATACTTCCCGCCGGTATCGACTCCAGCGTAAAACGCCCCTGCTCATCGGTAACGGTTATTTTGCTGCTACCGTCTATGGATACTGTAGCGCCCACAACAGGCGCTCCGTCGGGACCCGTGATAATACCGGTTATGCGGGGCAGCATACGCGTGGTATCAGAGGCAGGTGTTTTACGGGTGATAATGATGTACCGTCCGTCCAGGCTGTAGTCCAGTGGCTGCTGGTTGAAGCAGGACTGCAATACCGCTGCCAGTGAAGCATTTTCCACATGCAGGGTCACCGGCAGCGCTGCTTTCAACTCTTCCCGAGTGTAGATGAACCGGTAGTCCGACTGTTTTTTGATCTGCGCCAGCACCTTTTCAATAGGCGCATTTTTTACAGAGATGCTGAAAGTTTGTCCTACCGAATGGCTCCAGGCCTTCAGTGTGGTTAGTATGGTCAGCAATATTGCCAGTTTCATCATCCGTAGTATTTTACGGTTATTCAATAACCGGAGGTTATACAGGAGGGATAATACCCTGTTTTCACGGGTATGGGTGTAGCAGCCAGTGCTGAATTTCATATCTTTGATCAGTTTGGGTGAATGAATACATTTATTTCCGCAAGGAAACCATCCGCAAGATTGGTTGTGTTTGTGACCCATTACATTATACCGCTTCGCCCGCAATGCGAGGCGGTTTTTTATGGTCATCATTGTATGATCGCTATACCATCGGCAATAATTTTAGGGTTTAACAAGTATGATGTCGTCTTTTATTTCAAAATGTACCCTGCCGGTTTTTTCCAGCAGTGCAAACAGTTTCGATACGGGTACATTCCTTTCTATTTCGGCGTTAAAGTGGTAGGGTATATCACCCTCGTACCGGATGTCCACATCATACCAGCGGGCTATTTTTTTCATGATGCCGGCAATGGGTTCATCCTCAAAATAAAACCAGCCGCTTTTCCAGGCCAGCACTTCCTCCAGGTTCACCCCGCCGGCAAATTCCAACGCTTCCCCGCTTACCTGCGCCTGCTGCCCCGGTTGCAGCAGCAATGATCTTTTGCTGATGGTATCTGACACTTTTATACTGCCTTCCGCCAGCGTAACGGCAGTAACAGCGTCTCCCGGGTAGGCGTGGATATTGAAATGCGTACCCAGCACTTCCGTTTGGCTGCTGCTCGCTGTTGCTATGAACTGCCGGCTGTCTTTCTCCACCTCAAAATATACTTCCCCGCTAATCTCCACCCGTCTTTCGGAAGAAACAAACCTGTTCGGGAAGCGGATGCTGCTTTCGGCATTCAGCCATACCCGGGTGCCGTCCGGCAGCTTTAGTTGGTATTCACCGCCTTTGGGCGTGGTAAGGGTATGCCACTCTTCCACCGCGGAGGAGCCATGGTACGTCAGCACCGCGCCTGAATCCCTTACCTGCAGGTCGCCCTGTTGCAACAGGTTGCCCTCCGCATTGCTGTCGAGTACGATCTGCCGCCCGTCACCGATGGTGAGGATGGCTTTGTGCGTGCCCGGCAGCAGGTCGGGGCGTGAAGTCAACAATTCTTCTGTTGCTTGCTTGTTCCGCTGGTAGGGATACAAAAACAGCAGGGCCACCAGGATGGCTGCTGCTGCCGCCGCCACAGCATACCACAGCCTGGTCTTCCCGCGGCGGGCAACCGGTTTTTCAAAAGCAATTTTTTGTTTGAGCCTTGTTATGGCGGCTTCACTGTTATAGCTACCACGTTCTTCCAGGGCAGCTTGTATATTCTTTTCATCCGTCAGCTCGGCAAACAGCTCCATATTGGCATCAGTTTGCGTGATCCAGTCGTCCAGTTCATCCTTTTCGGCGTCTGTCAACGTACCCCGTATGTATCCCGCTATGAGCCGGGCGGTGCGATATGCCTGATCTTCCGACATGTTGTTGTTATTAGTACCTGGTAAGTTAGGAAGAATTTGCCTTAACCTATCCCTATTCAGAAATAAGGATACATAAGCTTTGCAAATGGATGAGTGAAGAAGCATTTTTTTTGAGGGCGCCCTCTATTTTGTTCGACAATGACTATTTTCAAAAAGCTCATTGTTACCGTGTTTTATTAATTTGCAGAAACATATGAAGCATTATTTCTTGTTTGGGATACTGTTATTCCTCATAGGCTGTAAGAACGAAATACACGTATCGGGAATCGTAGTGGATGAAATCACTATGGAGCCGATAGACAATGTTTTAGTAAGAACTATTAAAGACGCTAAAGGAATTAAACTTGAATTCTTTGAAACCAGGACAAAAGATGGAAAGTTCAGTATTGATTTTTTAAGCCAAAGCCTGAGCAGTAACGAAATTAGTGTGGAACTGAGTAAGGATGGTTATCTTACCAATGTATATTCATGTTTCCAAGATAGACCGAATGATACTTTAGTCATGCGCAGAAATAACTATTAGGCTAACCATAAAGCTTCATTTTCTACATTTCATCACTTTCGCACTACCTAAGTAACAACAATGCCGAGGCATTTAACATAGTAGCCTCCTGATTAATCAAAACAGCACATTTTTTTATAAAAACGGTACTACCACTATACTCAACAACACTCTCGTAAGCATGCCCCGCAAGAATGCTAATCCTGTTTTTTTATGCGATTTGACGGTGGAAATGGTAACCTGCAATTCTTTTGCGGTTTCAGCTACCGATTTACCCTCAACGTATAATTTGGTAAATACCTTGCTGCTTTTAGGCGGCAGACTTTGTATAGCGGCATGCAACTCTTCTATGGTTTCAGTACGGATGATATTTTGAAGAGCCGTCTCTTCGGTGTACAATTCGGAGGGTAGATTTTGGATATGTTGCTGCAGGCGTTGCTGGTTTTCCAGCCACCGAAGGCAGGCATGGCGTACAGCGGTATAACAATAGTTTTTGAATGCCAGGGACGATGCAATGGCTTCTTTTTTCTTCCAAATATTTACAAGCGATTCGCTTACAATATCTTCTGCGGCTTCCCTGTCTTTTACAAAACGGTTGGCGAAGTAGCAGAGGGATGGATAATACTTGTCAAGAAAGAAACTAAGCCCTTCTTGATGACCTTGCTGGAACCATTGCCAGTATTGGGTTATATCGTCTTTATGTACTCTCAATGTTCAAATAAGCTTGAAATAAAATTACAAAAAGTATATTATAATATGTATATTATAATGAGTATATCATTATAAGTTATTTATGCGATATCTATCTTGTTAATTGCAGCATGGCAAATAGCAAGAAAAAGGCAGATAGGAAGAAGGCCAGGTTAGGACATTTTGATCATGAGGTTTTCCTTTCTAATCTTAGTAAACGAATCAAACAACTAAGAAAAGAAAAAGGGTTCAACTCCTATGAGTTATTTGCTTATGATATTGAGGTTTCAAGAGTAGGAATGTCAAAATATGAATCCGGTAACTTTGTTGATATCAGGCTAAGGACTTTATTGAAGATTATCGATGGGTTGGAAGTTTCTCCAAAAGAGTTTTTCTCAAAAGGGTTTGAATAAGCACTTATGAATTCCTTTCTTTATTGCTTTCGCTCCTATCGTAACTGGACCTCTAGGGAAGTAGCAACTCAAATTGGACTATTGCCTGATGAATATGAAGCGATTGAATCGGGCGTAGAAAATATTGACGATGAAATAGCACAAAGACTTTCCAACCTTTACAATGCTCCTACTGCTTTGTTTTACACTGACAATCTAGGAAAAGAAAATTTCGGGTATTCCCACAACACCTTCAGTGGTAGCAATGGTTACGTACACAACCTTTACCAGCAGGATATAAGGGTAATTGAAATGCTTACTGCTGCCAAAGACGATGAAATTCAATTGCTGAAAGAAGAGATTAAAGAACTAAGGCAGCAAAATAGCCGATTATTAAGCTGTTTATTAGAGAAATAGCAATCAGTCATATTCAGTCAACTATCTCTTCATAGGATAAATACCCTCTTGTTACTATTTCCTGCCTAGGGCTTTAATGAGTTCGCTATTTTGTTTCCGTAAATATTCGATTTCCTCTTTGAGAGCTTTTACTTCTCCATTATGATTATGAATCTCGTTAGAGTGTACATAGCCATTAGCATTTTGGTTGTTGGATATTGCATTTTGCCCAAAAGTAATATTAGGAGCAGATTCAGAAAGTATATCCACTACGCTGACATTATAAAACTCCGCCAATTTTTGCGCCTGCTCACCGGTTAAACGCTTGGGGTTCCGTTCCAGGCGGCTATAGGTGTTTTGATTAATTCCAAGTACATTTCCTACCTCATCCTGTTTGTACCCGTTAATTTCCCTCAGTATTTTCAAAGTAGTGGTTGCCATAGTATTCCGATTGTTTCGAGGATAAAGGTATAAAAAAACGGATATGCTATCCCCGGAAAATATTCCGATACCGGATATTTTACAGCCTAAAACACTGCCATATCCTAAAAATAATGCCCGGGTAAGACTACCAGGGCTTTGCTAACCTATGAAAAACACCGATTTTGAATATCGTATTAGAGCAAGTTAGTTTAAGGTTACCAACGGCGTTTCATAAACCTAAAATATTAGTTTTCCACTATGAAATTAACCGAAATGTTTTTCGGTCTAATAAAAAGCTTCCTTAAAAGGTAAGAATTTTTGGCAGAAATCATACCCTTTTTTATTAACAAGGCGGTCGGAGTATACTGAAGCTATGTATAAGTGTTTAAGAACTATACTCACAATTCTGAGCATAGATATAATAAACATCTATTATATTTATATAAACAGATATCTCTTAATATAAGACTGTAATCTGATAATTAAATTTTTAGACATGTATTTAAATGGAAAACATATTACTTTACTAACTGACGAAGACATTATCAGTCTAAAAGAAAATAGCGTTAAGGAGAATTTAATGCTAGATTATAAAAGGATATTCCAAATAGACGATGATAAGAAAACCGGGAATAGACGAGAATTTGTAAGAGATGTTGTTTCTTTCTACAATTCAGAAGGTGGATGCATTATATATGGAATAGATGAGAAACGCGATGATAAAGGTAGTGCTACTGGCTATCCTAATGAGTTCTTTGATAATGATGTTGAAAATTGGGATAAAACAGAGCGTCAGATATATGACATAATACGTTCAAATACTGATCCTCCGATTACAAATCTCAATGCTCGTCTTATTAAAGTTGAATCAAAAAATATAATTGTGATTGGAATTCCGAGAAGGATTGGATTGCCTGCTATGGTTACCTTTGATAACAATGATAATTTTTTAAAACGTATTCAAACAAATAAATACCAAGTCAATACGATGGAGCTTTATCAAATGTTTATCGAGGCTTTTGAATTAAACAAAAAAATTGAAGATTTTGTAGCATCAAGAATATCATTATCAGAAAATCAGAAAGATTCAATAAACGTTTATTTGCATATATTTCCTTATTCGTTTTCAAATGGTAAGCTTATCAATATTAGAACGATTGATCTTTATAATGAACAACACTTATTGAATCCAATTAGAGGTAATCACATAAATTTCAAATTAGATTTGTCATCCAAATACAACCATGAAGGTTATAAGACAATGCTCTTAGACAATACAGGAATTGAGGTATCATCAATGCAAATTTTTAGAAATGGCGTTATCGAATATCTTACAACCACATTGGAAGGTGTAAATACCGACAAAGCTTTTATGGGTATCGAATTCATCAGGCAAATTATATTTGCAATACAAAGGACACTCGAATTATATACTCAAATTTTTATTTCTCCACCTTTTGCAGTTGTGATCAATATGCTAAACACATCAGGTGTTACACTACTGCGATACGGCAAAGATTCAGTAAACGGTACAATAGTAACAGATCGAATTTCTATGCCAATTGTTCTATTGGAAAATTTTAGTTATAATTCAGAGAAACTTTTTGAGGTTTTAAAGGAATACTTTGATATTATTTGGCAATCTGCAGGAAATAAGGAAGCGCCAAGTTTAGAGGATTTGATCAAAGCGAAACTACTTTAACCACTTTACGATAAGATAATTATAAAAGGAAGATATTCTGAAATAGTATTACGCTATGAAAATGGACCCAATTTGGAGCGTATTTCTTGAAGGTGATATGTCTCATACAACTTTCTTAAAGCAGTTAATACCTAAGTTGGACTTACGTTCTGAAGTACATACTGATATTAAAGAAAATTTTCGCGTTGTCATGAAGCTTCTCGAACATAGTTACTATGAATATAGATTCTATGATGTTGCAGTTTTGAAATCTGTATTGCTCCTGGAGATGGCTCTAAAAATTCGATACCGTGAGGTTAATAATAAACAATGGAATCCTAAAAAGAGCCTAAAAGATTTAATATATTGGTTTTATGAGAGAAAATTCCTTGAAGTATATAATCAAAAGTATTTGGATTCTTTGATATCAATCAGGAATCATGCGATGCATCCCGCAGAGTTAACTATTCACGGAACTACAGCAGAACCGGTTCTTAAAAATATAATTAATTTAATAAATGGATTATACGAAGGTGCTGAACTTCGGGAAGAGCGGATGGATAGAACAGTTAAGATAGGCGCAGCCATTAAGGAAATAGGAGACGATTTGATCTGCATCTTGAAAGAAAAAAGAATATTATGTTACCGGATATGGATGAGTTTTTTTAATAACAAATCACAGCCTCATCAGTTTCATTTTTACATAAAACCAATCGTTGAACTACCTGAAGATCAATCCAGTAAAGAATGGGGTATTCTTCCGCATATTCACATTATAGCTAATGATGTAATTCTTCACCCACAAAAGATTATTCTAAAAACGAATTCTGACGACGTTATCATTCAGCCCGTAGAGCAACAAGAGGAAGTAGATGAACTTAAAAAATGGAAAGACAAACATGGCAAACTTGCCTTTTCTTTAGCACAATACATCTGTGTAAACAATCAAATTACTGATCCCTTTGGCATTCATTTACGGGATTTTAACCAAGAATAGTGGAATTAAACTTAGAAAATGAAGAATCAAAAGTAATTAAATTAAAAATCATTAATTGTTCTTATTCAAGTTTGTCGATTTTGATGTGGGGAATTTTTCAATTAGTGGGAAGAAAAAAACGCGTGTATATTTCAGCTAATTGTTTATCAAACTTAGTAGCAAGGTTATTTTCTAATGCTTCTTTTATTTTCGAAATATTTCGTAACCGGTCTAAAAAGATACTTCTCTTCAGTGGCAATAACCATTCGACCTTAAATTTGGAGTAATCGAATGAATAAGGACGAAAATAAAAACGCTTGTAATCGGGAAGCGCCTCAAACTGTTTGTATGGTATATCATCTTCGCCTAATAACCCTTGCCCATAAATCATTAAAAGAAAATTTGATAGAGTATAATCTTTGAAGAAAAAATTGGATTTAACATGTAAAAGGTCAAGTTCTTTAGCACTACTATGTTCAACTTCTTCCAATATCTTTGGGAAATAATCATTAGGTTTCACAATTCCTATTTCACAAGCAATAAAATAATCTATTGAACTGAAATGCGCAGAGAGGTCTTGCCTAATTGCGTCTTCAATCATTCCCTGACATGTATTGCCCGATACTTTCCATAAATACATAAATTTTCTTTCATGATCATTTTTCTTTCCGTTAATTGAATTAGCAATCAATTCTTTCATCAGATCGGTATCCTTTATTTTATATTCCGGATGATTTTCTTGTAGAGCTGAAGCCACCAATCTAAAAAACTCGTTACTTCTTATTAAAATATCCTTTAAGCATGCAATATGTAATAACTCAGTAATTTCTTCAATTTTAAAATAGCAAATAATTCTCTTCAAAAATCGAACTAACAATATATCTCCTGTTACAGCCAGCCAACTCTCAACACTTAGAAAATCAATAAATTTCCTCACTAAAGGTCTTCCGAATTGAGTATCAAACTTTATAAGTCCAAAAACAAGTAAAGCATTGACTAGAATATGTCTTAATTTTTGTTGAAAAGAAAAATTTAAAGAATGTTTTGCAACTTCTTTGTTTATCCCAATACTCCTACCTAAGAAAAGAGTTTCATCAAAAAACGACTCAAACAAATTAGATAGAAACTGACAAATTTCTGACATGTCTTTCTCTCTAATATATATATCGCCTATTGAGTATCTTTTCAATACTTTTTTTAGCCTATCCTCATTGCTATATAAAATGACCAATCTTATGACCCAGGAATCAAATTCCTCAAGTCTCGAGGAATGCTTTTTGTCAGTAGCATGACTAATAAACAATGCATCTATCCCTTTTGCAAAAACATCATTATATTCGATATACTCATCTTTTACGATAAAATTTTTAGTATAAAATAAAAATACCTTTCCGAGTTCATCAATTATTTGAGCTGCATAATTAGGTCCACTTACATTGCCACCATCATTATAGATCGTATAAATATCCACAATTCTTAAATAGCATTCACTAATTTTTCTATCTGCAGCTAATAGTATTTCATCGTCTCTAATTATTTTAAAAAGATTATAAATATCGTCATCAAGCTTAGGAACTTGAAACATAAGTTTATCTATGTCCAATTGCTCAACCCGCTCCAAAATGGACTTCTTTAATTGGGGGTTTGAATCACCGAGGTCCCATTTGACTAAGTTGGTGAGAACTTTAGTATTATTCTTTGCTATGAAATAGACTATAAATTCCTCAACCTGCCATGCCTTATTTCCTATTTCTTCAAATTGAGACATTGCCATTTGAAAATTTCCAACTTTATAATTTGAATAAGCAATCTGCAAATCATCTTGAAGTTCAGTTGTTTCCGTGATTGAACTTTCCTCTAAACTTTTAAGAAAACCCTTGAAGTCAAGTCGGTTGTATTTGCATGAAGGGCAATTACAACTTTTTAAGGGGAGCGTTAAGGAAACCTTCGTTGTAAATTCTTTAGGATAGTCGAACAACTCTATTTTGTTTCCAGTCTTCCCAAAGCAAAATATGGATGAAGAATTTAGTTTCGCTAAGATGAATTCAAGTTTTCTATTAAATGCATCTCTTAAAAAAGGAGAAATACTATTGTTTGTAAAGAAATTGTCGTTTACTTCAAGAGTTTCATGATCCACCTCTTCAAAAAAGAATTTAGAGATTTTGTCATTGTTACTTCCTAAAGTATGGTTGTAATAATTATAGATAAAATAATCAAATGTATTAAAAGGGTAAAGGTTGCTTAAAAAGTAATGAGGTAAAACCTTTATATTACTGAATCTGCTCAAAGATTTATCCATTTGAGTTAGCGCATCCAATTCAACAATTGATTCAGCAAAACCATTAAAGGTTCTGATAAATTGTAAGATTTCAATAAGCCTAGTTCCCTCTGATGAATGGGACTCCTTTTTTTCAGCAAGAGGGCGTCTAAGAGCGTTTCTGCCAACAAAAAGATATTGTGGAATAAAATCCTTGCCGTACACTTTTCCTCCATCATAATAATTGATGACCGTAACTCCTTTATTTCGCAAATATTCCCTTTGAGAATAATGAACTTCGTCATCAACTGATAATAAGTAAGCATTTTGAAAATCCTTTCCTAATACATTTCGAACACCTTGCAGTAATATTTTAAGGTCAAGATCAGAAAAACTATATCCAACGAATAAAACAACTTTTGTAGCAAATATTCCTTTTATAAAACTTTCAATTAAGGGATGTTCTTTTGCATATTCCAGGTAATCATCTTCTTTAATAACCAAATTTCCTTCATCCAAATCTCCGTGCATCTTAACTAATAGCTTAGTATTTCGAGCATAAGGAAATCCACTATCTTTTTTAATAACCGAGAAAGGGTATGCTTTTGATTTTATTACCTGTTCTAATAAGTCATCAAAATTTGTTGTAATAATATGCTCAGGATTTAACCTAAAAATTTCTTCATGAATCTTATTATAACGAAGTTTTTTATGTTTCAAAATTTCACGAACTCTATCAATAAATTCTTTTTGCTGGCGTTCGTTATAGTACAATTGAGCGATCCGAAGATAATCGCTTTCATTTTCCGGAATATCAATATCGTTCTTTAATTCTTTGACCAGGTTACCCCACGAAGGAACTCCTACATCTATGGATGCCCCTGCGCCAACAAATAACACTAATTTTCTTTCGGCGATAGCCGATTTAATAATTTGAATATTTCTTAAAAATTGTTCTTTCATCAAATTTGGGTGTAGTTCAACTATTTTGATTCGACCCGGTTTAGCAAATTTAAATTATTTGACTACCAGTTATATATAACATTACGAAATAGGGGTTGACGATTCTGGTAGTGCATAGACTCAATTATGAAAATCCCATATCTAGGAATGTGTCTAGCCATACGTGAGATTTTAAGTAGTTTAAATTATTAAGAAACTATAGTTAGATTCAGAAAGTCTTCCTGAACATAATTATATCTTCAGAATGCCGGCTGTAAAAATGGAAAGTTGATACTTTCCGTCCGGTACAAAATTTTTTCCATTGCGAGTCTGTCACTGCCCTATGAAATGGATTTCCAACCTCATCCGCCAAAAAATCCTTTCCAGTTTCTAACCAAGCAGCCTGGCTAAAATCTCTCAAGTTAAATTTGTCAGTAATATAATCAAACGATCTGATTTCCGCGCCAATTTCGTCTGCAATTTGATTCCTCTTTTCTATTTCAAATGGATTAGAAAGTCGCCTGCCAATAATAATTTTAAATTTTAGGTGACTATTGAATACTACTCTTGCGGAAAGTGTAGGTAAATATTTTTTCGACCATGATGGATTGTCTATCAACCAACGTTTCCAATCTCTTATTTGTTGAACAGCCCGATTAAATTCTGCCGTCATCAGTCCTTTGGATGTAAACAACTTTACAGCCGGCTGTTTAATTTCTATTAGTTCAAATTGATTGCCATTACTAAAGTCATCAGTTAATGTAATAAAATCCGTCTCCAGTTCGCTTCCCATCTTAAGTTTAGAGATAACCAGATGACAGTTTTCTCCACCTAAAAACAGTCCCGCATTTTTAGATAAATAGTGATGATAATGATTCTCAGTCAGGTTTTGGTCTAAAAGATTAGTCCATTCTAAAATCGTCTTTCTTTTGAAATTATTATCAATTTTATCGTACCAATTCATATTTGCACGTAAATAGTTAGAGTTTAGCTTGAATATTGGTTAACCAACTACCCGTCAATCTCATTTTTATGGATGTTCAGGGTATTATTGTCCATTTGGCTTGTTCCTTATAAAATAGCTTAACTAATTTAAGCTAAACACCTGATAACTTGACATTTTACAATATACCAAAGGAGGGTTCAACCGAGATTGAATCCTCCTGATACCGCTAAATTGCAATAATACTGCTTGCATTATTCAATTTCCTATATCAACTATTCCTGCCCCTTAATTACAAAAACCTCCAGCTCACGTTCTGTTTTCTCCAAAGCCAGCCTGTATTGGCGGAGCTGCCGGGCTATTTTTTCCCTATCCGAAAAGCCTTCGGGAAAATCCATATCAACAGGAAAGTCAATACCTGTTTCGTCCACCACCGGGATAGCAATGGCAGGACAGTTGTTGAGCCTGCCGATAAGGTATTGCAGGGGTGCATTTTCCAGGTATGCATGATCTACATAAAATAACCGGATTTTTGTTTCGCCGCCGCGGGATTTCAGTTGATTCGATTTACCGGTTCTCGTTAGCACAAAGCAAGGTATGTTCCTGCACTCTATATTGCCAATAAAGCCGGAGCTGCGATTTAGCTCTTGTAGCATTTCATCGTACAGGAGGGGAGCTTGTTGCACCGGAAGGATAAGTTCCAGGCTATACATGTTTTCTTTATACCAAATATCCCGTTCATGTTCTGCGGCTGGCTCTTTCCATTTCGAGGGATCCTTAACTTCCAGCACGATACGGTTCTCTTTGAAGTGGGGATAGATCTCTCGTAAAATTGTAAGGTACATATCTTTTAACGGCATGTTGGTAATGCCCCTGCCATAAAGAGTATCGCCTGCCTGGTGTAAACGATTGCCGGATGGAAGCCCGTCAAACCCTCCTTTAAGAAAGAGCCTGTAACTTAAAAGTCGGGATCGGGGGAGGTCGTTATTGGTGAAAAGCGGTCTTGATCTGTCCTGGTCTTTTTTCATGGTAATCTCTGTCTGTTCTTTTTCCAGTACTGAATTAATATTAGCAGCCGTCAGTTGCTCCGCACTGGTGGTTGCCACCACTTTCCCATTACCATCAATCCACACATAGTGCGGCACAACATGATGGGGGAAAAGCGAGCCGAACAGCGTATCCTGTTCGATGGATGGCAGATTAAGGGTGGTTCCATAACGTTCCTTCCATTTTACAAAGAAGTTCCTGGTCTTAAGTGAGTCATCTTTTGTTCTTTTAGCATTTACCAATATAAACTGTACCTTCTCGCCCATTTCGTGTTGGAGCGCTTCTACCTTGGGCAGCGCTTTTATACAGGAGGTACACCAGGTAGCCCAGAAATCGAGAATGGTCAACTTTCCGTTTTTGTCCGGCAGGCTGCCGGTGTGTTTTTGATCGTTTATATAATATGTAAACTCCGTGTTGGTGAGTGTGTCCCCGATATTAAGGGGTTTTACAGATTGCCCGGATGCATGAATGAATGGTCCGCATAGCACAATGGCCAGTACAAGTTTTACCTGCATGAGAGAGTATTTTGAAATGAATGATAAGGAAGCTTGCGGATACTGCCCTGTAAAAGGTATTGTTGCGGAGGTTACCTTAGGAATGTAAAGGTGAAAAGACCGGGTTGGATAAAAAAATCAAATCGGGGATAGGTTATCCATAGTACACTAAAGGGGAACTAATGTTGTTGGTGATACCAAACACGGCGTAGAAAAACTACAATATAATCTCGTTTCTATGCCGGTCGAGATAGCGATGGTTTTCTTGTGATAGATTTTTAATCAATTCCTTTCCATCGACACCTAATTTATGATAATTGCTTGCTGTAAGCGTATTTGATAGAATAATTTTACCGTTGTTTTCAAAACTGATGAGGTGTTGATCAAACAATGCATCGTAAGTGGGTGAAAGTAATATACCATTGTGCACGTCTAATCTTTCGTCATTGTTGGCGTGCCTCCATGGTACAATATGTGAGGCAATTAAGATTTCATGCTTTTCATATCCGGTTACCGCGCAGGCAAAGTTCCATCGGTGTAATACACTTTTTCGGTAAGCGCCTTGCCCTATACGAGAAGTAACCAATCCTTTTCGCTCGGTTTCATTTGGAATTTGAGTACGATATTCAGCAGGTGGGTCTTCTAATATCAATTCCCGAAAATCTTCTCGATAGCTAAGGGTTACTCCCTTTTTCTTTAAAAAGAATTTAATAGCTGTTCTTTCGTCCCCATTACTATCTGGCCCTGTGAAAAAATCGTAATCAATCAACTCTAATTCTCCCCTATATTGCACTAATCCTTTTGCAACATATTCAAATAGAAAAACGCTTCTGTTATTTTTCTTATGTTCCAGCAAAGCTAAGTTGCCTCTTACAAAATCCATGTTTCCCTTTTGACCTTCTCCCGTATAAGAAAATACATTTTCGTTTTCCCACCGATCTTTATAACCGTGTTTGTGGCCGGTAGTACTTGAAAAAATGAAAATGAATGGATATTTTGCGGAAGCGGAAATGCCGGACTGGGGGTTTCCTCCATATGCGTTGTGGATGGTCGCTCTTTGAACAATTTCATTTATTTTAAAGTCTGGTTGCAAACGGGGTGGGATTACTACTGTTAAGTTACAATATTTGTTCAAAAATAATGGAAAGGGCGTTTCTTTAAATACCGCTCCCTGGAAGAGTGGCTCCATGACCTGGAAGAAATTGTTGATGCCGCGCTTTCGGAATTCAGGGAAGACCTGGAGCAGGACACCATGGCCTTGCAGCGGCACCTGGTAAAGCTGGTGGAAGCGGCGCATTTAATAATAGATGTAAGGGAAGTGATACACATAGGCGGGTTCCTGAAGAACCGTCACCGCGATACCGCTAAATGAGGAAAAAGATGTACCAAGCAGACACCACCGGGAAGTTTTAAAAACCGTTGCCAGGCAGATAAAAAAACTGTTCCGAAGTCAATCGGGACAGTTTTTCAGTTTATGGACCTTATTATACCTGAGATGTGCTGAACCTGGCAGTGGGGATCATTGGTCAAATAGTAGAAAGAACCTTTGGAGGTGGTGACCAGGCGATAATGCGGTCAATATTCCGTAATTTCATTCCTGATATAAAATCCGTTTCAACAGCCTGTTCCAGGCAGTTATACCATTTTAAAATCACCAGGTACCATGTGTGGGAATAAAAATACAACTCAGGTGAACGCCCGGGGTCAGGTTACAAGAAAAGCCTTTTTGAAACAATCCTCTTTATCCCTTTTGGGCCTGAGCTTACTTCCTTTTGATATGTCTTCGCATGCCGGTAGCAACCAGCCCGGATGGGTGAAGAAGGAGAATGATGATAACGATGAAAAAAGGTTAAGGTCCATTACCTACAATGTTTTTAACGGCTGTATAGGCTATAAGGGTATTAATGGGAGTGCGTTGCCTCCGGGGGAAAATAGTGAGTTGGTGAAAACCGCCAGGGATATGGGCCAGATCCCTCAACGGATGATGCTGGAGTTGGCATTGTATCAACCGGATATTATTAACTTCTCCGAAGGCCCGGATGAGAAGGTGGTAGCGCAAATGGCAAAAATGCTGGATTTGAACTATGCCTATTTTCCGGGAGGTTTTCCGGGGGCTGTTTTAACCAGGTACGAGATCATCAGCGCTGAAAACAGGCCTTTTCTGAATAAGGAACGTAACAACCCCAAAGAATTATTTACACGGCACTGGGGCAGGGCGAAGCTGCGGTTGCCGGATGGGAAAGCGATCACGGTGCACTCAGCCCATCTTTGGCCCTTCAGAAAGGAAGAGAACGATACCCGGCTGAGGCTGGCAGAGATAAAGGAGATGACAGCATCCATACAATACGATCTGGCAAACGGTTCCGACTCCGTTTTGCTTCAGGGAGATTTGAACCATACACCGGATATGCCGGAGTATAACAGCTTACAGCAGGCAGGGCTGGTAGATACATTTATAAAAAATGTCTCCGGTGACGGATATACCTTCGATTCAATTAAACCCACCAGGAGAATTGATTATATATATGCGGCGGGAACCCTTTCCAAACAAATAAAGCAGCACATGTCATTATTTGAGGGCAGTTTCCGCCTAAATAATGAAGATCCCAAAGGCTTTGCTTTGAGCGATCACCTTCCGGTACTGGTGGATTTTGTTTTATAAAGGGTTTCCAACCTTCCGAAGGTTGGAAACCCTGGCATACCATCTGCAACCTGCATACACAACTAATCACTGTTCCCTCTCCACTTGCCCCTTGTAACCTGGGACTTGCATCCTGCGACCTCCAACCACTCCCACCCTCCAGGGGATAGATTTCTCTCCCGCCTGCGGCCCTGTGCTAATTACAAAGAAAAAAAGCGGGATCAAAATGACAAAGAAGGGGTGCTAAGATGCTGCTTTGCAAAAAGCGGCCACCTAAAAAGCGACCTGAGACTTGCAACCTGCAGCTAACCACTGTCCACTTACTACTTACCACTGTCCACTTGCTCCCTGCCTCCTGCGACTTAAAAATTCTCTACCTTAGCAGGATGGAGAAAAAGCTGTTCTTACTGGACGCGCTTGCGTTAATATTCAGAGCCTACTATGCCTTGATCAAAACCCCGAGGATCACCTCTAAAGGACATAATACCAATGCCCAGTTTGGATTTACGAATACCCTGCTGGAACTCATCAATAACCGGAAGCCCACTCATATGGCGGTGTGCTTCGATACCCACGCGCCTACGGAACGGCACACCGACTTTGCCGATTACAAAGCCAACCGGCAGGAGGCGCCGGAAGACCTGCTGGCTGCTATCCCGGATATCAAGGAAATAATTAAGGGCTTCAATATCCCGGTAATAGAATCGGATGGTTACGAGGCGGATGACATCATTGGTACGCTCAGTAAAAAAGCGGCTGCCCAGGGTTACGAAGTGTATATGGTGACCCCTGATAAGGATTACGGTCAGTTGGTAGCGGAAAAAATAAAAATATATAAACCCGGCTACCAGGGAGGCGACCCTGAAATACTGGGTCCCGAAGAAGTATGCGCCAAATGGAACATTAAATCGGTAGAGCAGGTGGTAGATGTGCTGGGGCTGATGGGAGATGCGGTGGATAATATTCCGGGCATAGCCGGTGTGGGTGAAAAAACAGCCGCAAAGTTGCTTGCTGAATATGAAACCCTGGAAAATGTGCTGGAAAACGCGGATACGATCAAAGGCGCATTGGGTGAGAAAATAAGGAATGGCAGGGAGGATGCCATACTCAGCAAAAAACTGGCTACCATTATCACGGACGTGCCGGTAGAATTTCACGAAGAAGATTTTCAGTTGTCAGACTGGAACAGGGAGGTTTTAAAGGATATTTTTACCAAGCTGGAGTTTCGTACCATCGCGCAGCGCTTGTTGGGAGAAAGCATTTCCATAGCGGCAAAAAATACGGCGGACAAAGGCAGCAGAGGCGTAGTGCAAACAGACCTGTTTGGCAATGCGGTGGAGACCGCCCCTTCTAAAAAAACAGTAAAACCGGTAGAAGAAGAGGAAATCGTTGTAGCCGGCGCGGCAAAGAACATCAACAACACGCCGCATACCTATACAGCAGTTACGGAAACGGCTGCGCTGAAAGACCTGGTAGCAACCATCAACAAACAAAAAGAGGTTTGTTTTGATACCGAAACCACGGGTATTGACGCCAATAATTCTGAGTTGGTGGGAATGAGCTTTTCCTGGAAACCCGGCGAGGCTTATTATATCCCCTGCCCGGCCGACAGGGAACAAACGCTCGCCATCCTTGAGATCTTTAAGCCTGTTTTCGACAATAAGAACATGGTATGGATAGGGCAGAACGTAAAGTTTGATATGCTGGTGCTCCGCTGGTATGATATTGTGATCGCGGGCGATATTTTTGATACCATGCTGGCGCACTACGTGGTAGATCCGGATGGCAAAAGGGGGATGGATATGCTCAGCGCACAATACCTGGGCTATGAGCCGGTGCATATAGAAGAGTTGATCGGTAAAAAAGGAAAAAACCAGGGAAATATGCGGGATGTGGAGCTGGAGAAGATCACAGAATACGCCGCGGAGGATGCGGATATTACACTACAACTGAAACAATACCTGCTGCCGGAGCTGAAAGTAAAGTCGGTGGAAAAAGTATTTTACGAAGTGGAAAACCCACTGGTGAAAGTACTGGCGGATATGGAATTTGAGGGGGTGAAAATAGATACGGATTTCCTGGCAGAATACTCAAAGGTACTGGATGCGGAAGCAAAGGAAGCTGAAGAAAAAGTGTATGAGCAGGCAGGGGTGCGGTTTAACCTGGCTTCACCCAAACAACTCGGGGAGGTATTGTTTGATAAGCTGAAGCTGGATCCCAAGGCCAAAAAAACCAAAACCGGGCAGTACGGTACCGGTGAGGACGTGTTGCTGAAGCTGTCGTATAAAAACAAGATCGTGGAAGATATCCTCACCTACCGGGAGCTTACCAAACTGAAATCTACCTATATAGATGCACTGCCGTTGATGGTGAACCCGAAGACGGGCAGGGTGCATACCACCTATGCCCAGGCGGTAGCCGTTACCGGCAGGCTGGCCAGCAACAACCCCAACCTGCAGAATATTCCGGTCAGGACCGCTAAAGGCAGGGAGATACGAAAAGCATTTATTCCACGGGACAGCCAGCACATCTTACTGTCGGCCGACTACTCGCAGATAGAGCTGCGGATAGTAGCCGCTATCAGCGGTGATCCGGAAATGTGTGAATCGTTCCGTATGGGAAAAGACATACATGCCGCTACTGCAGCGAAAGTGTATAATGTGCCGGAAGCGGAAGTAACCAAAGAGCAGCGTTATAAAGCCAAAAGCGTGAACTTCGGCATCATATACGGACAGGGCGCTTTCGGGCTGGCCGACAACCTGGGCATCAGCCGTACGGAAGCCAAAGAGATCATAGAGAACTACAAAAAGCAGTTTGCCGCCATCGATCAGTATATGAACAGCAGCATCAACTTTGCCCGGGAGCACGGGTATGTGCAAACGCTGATGGGACGTAAGCGCTGGCTGCGGGATATCAACTCTTCCAACTTTACGGTACGGGGCTACGCGGAGCGCAATGCCATCAACTCGCCGATACAGGGCAGCGCGGCCGATATGATCAAACTGGCGATGATAAAAGTGCATGCAGCCATGAAGAAAGAAAACATGCGGAGCAAAATGATATTGCAGGTGCACGATGAGCTGATCTTTGACGCGATAAAAGAAGAAGCGACCGATCTGAAAGCCCTGATCATAGAAAACATGCAAACCGCTATGCCGTTGCCCAACGACGTACCTGTGGTAGCAGAAGTGGGGGAAGGGAGGAGTTGGTTGGAAGCACATTAATTTGAAAATGTGGATCCCGAAACTTCGGGATGAAAATGAGGTGGTTGCCGGTAGACTATACCTTTCTGCTGATCTGGCATGGGGTCTCCTTTTGATTAAAAAATTAACTGCAGCGATGAATGACAACAGTTTTTATAAGACAGCCAAACAGGCTATATTTTTTTGCCTCCTTATATTCATAACCTCGAGCGGTTTTTCCCAGTCTGCAACTACCGGCAAAAAGCCCAACATCATCCTGGTGATGACGGATGATATGGGCTATAGTGATATCGCCTGTTATGGCAACCCGTTGATCAAAACGCCGTTCCTGGATAAAATGGCGCGGGACGGCGTCATGGCAACCAGTTTTGTTACCACTTCACCTACCTGCACCCCCTCGCGTGTTTCTTTGATGACGGGCAGGTATTGCAGCCGTACGGATTTGTTGTGGCCCATCGGTCCGGGCGATAAGAGGGCGCTGCCCGATGAAGAAGTAACGATCGCTGAAATGCTGAAGCCGGCAGGGTATACCACAGCGTTGGTTGGTAAATGGCATATGGGAGATCATGGCGTTGGATTGCCCAATCGCCAGGGGTTCGACGACTTCTATGGTATGTTGTACAGTCATGATTACCGTACCCCCTACGTAAAAACGGATACCGTGATCAAAATTTTCAGGAATACCGTTCCGGAAATTTTCGAGCCGCATGATAGTACGCTGAATGACCTGTATACACAGGAGTCGGTTAAGTTCATAAAAAAAGCGACACAACAGCAAAAGCCCTTTTTCCTGTACTTTGCGCATAATCTTCCGCATCTTCCTATCGGGCTTGCCGCGCAAAAAAGCTATCCTGCTCATTCTGCCGGTGGTGAATTCGGAGATGTGATTGAAGACATTGACAGGGGGCTCGCCACCATCTGGAAAGCGGTGGAAGAAACGGGGCAGGCGGATAATACCATTTTTATTTTTACCAGTGATAACGGGCCCTGGCTGAACGCCCCGAAGCGCATGTATGATGACGGGTTTACCAGGCCCTACCATATTGGCGCAGCCGGCATTTTCAGCGGATCAAAAGGTACTTCGCTGGAAGGCGGACACAGGGTACCTTTTATTGTTTACTGGAAGGGCCGCACCTTATCCAATACGGTGCTTACAAAGCCCTTTGCCAATATTGACGTATTGCCGACACTTGCCGAGTGGACAAAAACCAAACTGCCCGACAGAACAATCGACGGGGAATCTGTAGCGGGTTTATTGTCTCAGAAGGATTATGGCAAAAAGCATAAGCCGATATACTATCACAATTATACATTGGAGGGTGTACGGGATGGAGACTGGAAGCTGAGGGTTACTAAAAAAGACAACAAAGAAGCATTTGAGTTATTCAATCTTTCCTGGGACCCATCGGAAAGAGTGAACCTTTACAGTGATGCCCGGTTCAGTGACAAACGGGAACAACTGACAGCATTATTCCATGCTTTCCCGGCAAAATAAATGACAACCTACGCGACACATGAAGAAGACTTTTCTCCGATGCCGGTCGGTGAAGACACCATAGCCAACTTAAGCCCGGAGGGCTTAAATTTGAATAGCCCCCAACAAAGTTGGGGGACAAAAATATCAAAGTTTTTGTTGAACCCCGTAGGGGTTCAATGTAAAATTGCGCAAATATACCACCGGTTGCACCGATGGCTATTCAAATTAAACCCCATTCAGGGTATTTGAGCACTTAGGTTCTTTAAGTTGACTATAGTGAAGACACCGACCGGTAACAGACATTACAGGCGGGTGGTGACACCCGCCTGCGAAGAAAAACATAATTGCATGAAAAAGATCTTTTTGTTTTTTGCAGCCATCATCTTCTCAGGCGTTCTGTATGCACAACCGGCAAAGAAAAAGCCTAACGTAATTTATATCTATGCAGATGACTTGGGTTACGGAGAGCTGGGTTGTTACGGACAACAAAAAATAAGGACCCCCCATCTGGACAAACTGGCAAAAGAAGGGATACGTTTTACACAGCATTATACCGGCGCTCCTGTGTGTGCACCCGCGAGAGCCATGCTGATGACGGGTAAGCACAGCGGACATTCCTATATCCGGGGTAATTATGAGTTGGGCGGTTTTGAGGATGAGACCGAAGGCGGGCAGATGCCTTTGCCGGAGGGGGCGTTTACCATTGCTCACCTTATGAAAAATGCAGGATATACAACAGGTTTAATAGGCAAATGGGGTTTGGGGATGAACAATACTACAGGCGCTCCGGATAGACAGGGCTTCGATTATTACTATGGCTACCTGTGTCAGAAGCAGGCGCATAACTTCTATCCCACCCACCTGTGGGAAAACGGCAAATGGGACACATTAAACAATCCATTCTTTTATGTGCATCGTCCAATTCCTAAAAATTCACCGGATTCAGCCTTTGAGAACTTCAAGAGCAAGGACTATTCATTAACAAAAATGGCTGAAAAGACATTTGATTTCATCAGGGCAAATAAGGAAAAACCCTTCTTCCTGTACCTGCCTTATACCGGTCCGCACGTATCCCTGCAGGCACCGGATGAAGCCATTAAAGAATACATAGGACAATTTGATGAACAGCCATATTATGGCGACAGGGGCTACGCATCCACTAAATACCCCCTGTCTACTTATGCTGCCATGATCACCTATATGGACAAACAAATCGGGAGGATCATGGCTTTGCTGAAAGAGCTGAAGCTGGATGAAAATACCATCGTCATGTTCAGTAGCGATAACGGTACCACTTTTGACGTGGGTGGCGTAGATGCAGCCTATTTTAACCTGACCGGGGGATTGCGTGGACGTAAGCAGGACTTGTATGAAGGGGGTATACGACAGCCTTTTATCGCCCGCTGGCCGGGTAAGATCCGGGCCGGGAAAACCTCTGATCATATTTCAGCACAGTTTGATATGATGGCTACATTAGCTGAACTTGCAGGCGTAAAGGCGCCTGCTAATGATGGCATTTCTCTTTTGCCAACGCTGTTGGGGAAAGACAACCAACAACAGCAACACCCTTTCCTGTATTTTGAATTTCCGGAAAAAAGCGGGCAGGTAGCCGTTCGTATAGGAGACTGGAAAGGTGTAAAAAGTAATATGAAGACCGACAAAAATGCCCCCTGGGAAATTTACAACCTGAAAAACGATGTGCAGGAAAAGGATAACGTAGCAGCGCAACACCCCGAACTGGCCAGGCAATTTGAAGAAATACTGCAACGGCAACATCAGCCTTCACATATCCGGGATTGGGAATTTATAAATCCAAAATTTTCGGTGAAAAAGTAACAATCATTTACAAAATATTCTCCAGTTCCTTCAGGGAATGAACGGTGTGGGTAGCGTCTACTGTTGCCGGATTATTTTTGTGATTCACAAATACCTGGTCGATACCCGCATTTTTGGCGCCATTGATATCGGCTTCAATATCATCCCCGATCATAATACTATGATGTGGTTGTGCGCCTGTTTTATCAAACGCATATTCAAAGATTTCTTTGTGAGGTTTCAGGCTGTTACTGGCTTCAGAGGTGATCACCTGTTTAAAATACCCCGTTAATCCTGAATACTTTAGTTTGTTATGTTGCACCACCTCAAATCCGTTCGTGATCAGGTGCAGGTGATACCCTTTTGTAAGCAAATGATCCAGGATCTCTTTGGCATGGGGAAACAGTATGGTCCGGGTGGGCAGCATATCCAGGAATTGCGTATCCATTGTTTTTGCCAGCGCTTCGTCGGCTATTTTAAAATCCAGCAAAGTCAGTCGCATCCGTTTCAGCCTTAGTTCATCCCGCCTGATAAATCCTTTGCGGTACCGGTCCCAGAGTTTGTCATTATGTTGGTTATAACGGTCAAAAAAAAGATTGAAATCGTGTATGCCATACTCAGAAAGTTTCAGGTTCGCATGCAGTTCCTGCAATGTCAGCTTCGCATTCGATTCAAAATCCCATAGCGTGTGATCAAGATCAAAAAATATATGCCGGTATTTCATTGCTCAGTTATAGCAGGTAAAGGTACTATTGTTTAGCGGGAAACCGTCTAGGCTCAGCCGCCCTGAAAATAAAGAAGCGCCGGTATAGAACCCGGCGCTCATCATCCTCACGTTCTGCTATTGAAAAGTTACTTTGATATTTGCCTGCCGCGTTTGGGCATAGCTTCCATTTTTTTCACCTGTTCAGGTGTTAAAACAGATTTCATTTCATCGTTCTGCTGTTTGAAGGCAGCAATGGTTTGCTGCTTTTTTTCTTCGGGAGTCAGCGCAGTGTTTTCCCGGATACTTTTGATCCTGCTCTGCGTATTGCTCCTGATAGTTTTCACTTTGGCAGACTGCTCATCGGTCAGGTTCAGGTGGGACTTTGCCATTTCGCCTTTACCTCTTTTTCCGTGGAAGCGTGCATTCGGACTTTTTCCTTTGCGTTCCGTTCTTTTTTTCTCCAGCTTTTCTTTCTGCTCTGCGGTTAGTACATTCTGTACCTTTTCATGACGGGCTTTACCAATCGCCTTCATCTGCTCTTTGTGATCCGCCACGGTAAGGGTGCTTTCTTTTGCTTTCAGATCCTGCATAGCTGCTCTGTGCTCCGCGTTGATCTTCGCGATCTGGTCTTTCTGATCCTGGGTAAGGTCCAGGTCTTTATACATACCGCCGCCTTTCATACCACCCCGTGGACCTTTGTGCATTTTACTTTCTTTGTTAGCCTTATCCATTTTTTTGTCCTGGGCCTGGATACCGGTTGCGATTAAAGCCAGGGCCAATAAACCAAGTGCTATCTTTTTCATCCTCAAAGTTTTTTTGTTTTTAATAACTGAACGGAACTTTCTCTATCCGCTCCATTCATTTTTTCATTTTTAAGCGTTACAAAAAGATAGACCCTGTACTTTCCCTGAGGTTTAAACCGGTTTAGGCTAAAAAATTTAAATAATTAATAATCAATTGATTAAAGATTGTGATATTAACGTTCTTTAACCCGGTATTGCATTTGTAAGGATAAACACATTGGCGTATTGGTTATCTTCGGTATGTTAATCCTGTAAAATGAATGATCCCAGAGTGTACCTGATTCCTTCGGTAATTGACGAAAACGGATATGATGCGTTGCCGGCATATATATTAGCCGCCGTAAAAAAATGCGGGGTATTTTTTGTAGAAAATGAAAGGACGGCCAGGCGGTTCTTAAAAAAGTTGTGGCCGGAAATGGTGATAGATGAATATGAATGGTATGTTATACATAAGGCGGAAGAATCGGTGAAGCAAAGGTTTTTAGAGTTGATCCAACAAGGCAAAATTGTGGGCATCCTGAGCGAAGCCGGTTGTCCGGGTATTGCTGACCCCGGCCAATTGCTGGTGGAAGTAGCGCAACGGGCGGGTGTATTGGTAAAACCATTGGTGGGTCCCAATTCAATTATACTGGCTCTGATGGCCAGCGGCATGAATGGCCAGCATTTCAGGTTTAACGGTTATCTGCCCATTGAGGATGCTCAGCAGGCCAAAACTTTGAAATCGCTGGAAGCGGAGTCTCATAAAACAGGCTGTAGCCAGGTATTTATTGAAACACCCTATCGTAACAACCGGTTGCTGGATGCCATTGTGAAAAACTGCTCCGGAAATTCACGGTTATGCATAGCGATGAATATCACTGCCCGGGAAGAGTCTATTATTACCCGGCCGGTATCCGAATGGAAGAAAAACAGGCCGGAAATCAATAAGCAACCGGCGGTTTTTATTTTGAGTGCAAAATAGTTAGCGAACAATCTGAAGGCTGCCGGGGTCCTTCATAGCTACGATGCTATCCACAACATACCTGCTGAACCCGCGCCAGGGCAGGGCTCCATTATATTCCCTGTAATGCAGGTCAAAGTTTTTCCCGGAATTTTTCATCAGTAATTCGGCCACGTCAGCATTTACTACGGAAAATTCAAAATCGTATGACTGGATGCTATTGGGAGAAAGTGAGCGTATCCCCGACTGGATGAGCTTACCTTCATAAGTTTTAAATACATAACCTTTCTTCACGCAATAGTTCAATTCGCCGGATTTTACGCCTTCGCCCAAAACAAAATAATACCTGAAGTAGATAAGGCCCGAAACTCCCAGGATAATAATTAATATGAGTATGGTAAGAAATTTCCTCATAAACGATATTTAGAGTACCAATTTAGTAAAACCGTTGAATTTTAGGCGTTTAAATTAATTCACATTTTCAAACAACCTTTAATAGTAACTTTGCTGCTTAACAAACAGCGTATGAATATTGGCATAGTTTGCTATCCTACATTTGGCGGGAGCGGAGTACTGGCTACGGAACTGGGTAAGGCGCTTGCAGAGAACGGCCACAACGTACATTTTATCACTTATCAGCAACCGGTACGATTAACAGGTTTCCGGGCAAATATATTTTATCATGAGGTGAGGGTTCCTACCTATCCGTTATTTGATTATCCCCCCTACGAGTCTGCGCTGGCAAGTACCCTGGTAGATGTAGTAAAAAACAATCACCTGGACCTGTTGCATGTACACTATGCCATTCCACATGCCTCCTCTGCCTACACGGCGAAACAGATACTGGCAAAAGAAGGGAGGTATGTTCCGGTGATTACTACCTTGCATGGTACGGATATAACCCTGGTGGGACGGGATAAAACCTATGCCCCCGTTGTGGCTTTTTCTATCAACCAGAGTGATGCCATTACAGCGGTGTCTGAGAATCTCAAACAGGAGACGTATAGTTATTTCAAGATAGAAAAAGACATCCATGTTATCTACAATTTTGTGGATGTAAAACGATTCAGCAAAAGACCTATTGACGCTTTCAGGAAAGTGATAGCGCCCGATAATGAACGGATTGTTTTACATGCTTCCAACTTCAGGAAAATAAAACGTATTGACGATGTGATACAAATTTTCAGGCGCCTGAACGAAGTGGTTCCTTCTAAACTGTTGCTGGTAGGCGATGGTCCTGAGAGACCGATGGCAGAAGAACTATGCCGGGAACTGGCGTTGTGTGACGATATCCGTTTTGTGGGTAAGCAACAGGATATGGAGGATATACTGGCGATAGCCGATCTTTTCCTGCTTCCCTCAGAATACGAAAGCTTTGGATTGTCTGCCCTGGAAGCAATGGCTGCGGGGGCGCCGGTGGTGGCAACCAATGTAGGCGGGCTGCCGGAAATTGTAAAGAATGGTTATAATGGTTTTATGGGTAATGTAGGTGATGTGGACCAGATGGCGGAGTATGCCATCGACATTTTGAAGGAGGAGGATACTTTTCTGCAGTTCAGGGCGAATGCCAGGAAACAGGCTGAACGTTTCGATATTGCCAGGATCGTTCCTCAATACGAGGAATTATACCAGACTCTTTATAACAATTTTTGTCACAAAAAACACGAAGCCGTGGCAGGTTAACTGGTCGTATGGATATAATAGATACCCATTGTCACCTGTATGTGGAAGAGTTTAAGGATGATATCGGTAGTGTAATATCATCAGCAAAAAAAGTGGGTGTACAGCGGTTTTACCTGCCCAATATCGATAGTACTTCTGTAGAAAACATGTTGAACCTGGAGCAACGTTATCCGGGTGTCTGCTTTGCCATGATGGGATTGCATCCCTGCTCCGTGAAAGAAAATTATAAAGAAGAGTTAGCTGTTGTGGCGGAATGGCTGGAGAAACGGTGTTTCGTGGCGGTGGGAGAGATCGGACTTGATTTTTATTGGGACGTTACCTTTAAGCGGCAGCAATACGAAGCGTTTAACCAGCAGGTTGAGTGGGCCAAAAAATACAACCTGCCTGTGGTGATTCATACGCGGGAGGCCATGCAGGAAGCTATTGATGTTATCAGACAACATGCTGATGGGAAACTGAAAGGAATTTTTCACTGTTTCGGCGGCAGTCTCCGGGAAGCGGAGCAAATTATAGATATAGGATTCTTTGTTGGTATCGGTGGTGTATTAACGTACAGGAAGTCCGGGCTGAAAGAAGTACTGAAAGATATCCCCCTGGAACACCTGGTATTGGAAACGGATGCTCCTTATTTATCGCCGGTACCCTTCCGGGGCAAAAGAAACGAAAGCGCCTATCTTCCATACATTGTGGATGAACTGGCAATGATAAAGCAGGTGTCGCCGGAAGAAATAGCCCGTATTACCACCGCCAATGCAAAATCCATTTTTGAAAACAATGCGGTATGAATGCTGATACCATAGCCAGGTTGCTGATCATCTACACGGGAGGGACCATTGGTATGGCGCCGAGAGAGGGCGATAAAACGCTGGTGCCAATGGGCTTCAGGGAACTAAAGTCGCATATTCCGGAAATTTCAAAGCTGAATTGCGATTTTGATATGCATGCTTTCTCCCCGCCTATAGATTCCTCCAATATGTCTCCTGCAATATGGATACAGTTGGCGGAGCTGATATATGAGCAGTACGATCACTACGATGGTTTCATCATCCTGCACGGGTCCGACACAATGGCTTTCACGGCTTCGGCATTGAGCTTCATGCTGCATAACCTGTCCAAACCGGTGATACTCACGGGCTCTCAGTTACCAATAGGCGAAATAAGAACGGACGCAAAAGAGAATATCATTACCGCAATGGAAATCGCCGCTGCCCGCCGTGCAGGTAAGGCAATAGTGCCGGAAGTATGCATTTATTTCGACTATTTTCTTTTCCGGGGAAACAGGACCAAAAAATTTAATACCGAGTCTTTTGAGGCCTTTCGTTCCGTAAATTTTCCGCCGCTGGCCGAAGCCGGTATCAGCATCCGATACCGGGAGCAGGATATCCTCCCGCATCCCGGAGAGCCATTCGCTATTCATACCCATCTGGATCCCGGTATTTCTGTGCTGAAACTTTTCCCGGGTATAACGCCCGGAGTAGTGGAGTCCGCGTTGAGTGCTCCGGGGGTGAAGGCGGTAATAGTGGAAAGTTTTGGGAATGGCAACACCAGTACGGAACCCTGGTTTATGGGCAGTCTTGAAAAAGCCATAAAAAGGGGAATGATTGTGCTTGACCGCACCCAGTGTGATGGAGGTTCCGTAGCGCTGGGCAGGTATGAATCCGGCGCCTACCTGAAGAAGATAGGAGTAACGGATGGTAATGACATGACTTTTGAAACAGCGGTAACCAAGCTGATGGTTTTATTGGGGCAAAACCTGCCGGTGGACGAGGTGAAAAAACTGCTGGAAACCTCCCTGAAAGGAGAACTCACCGAAAATAAGTAGTAAAGATTTATTGAATAATCCTATTTTTGCAATCCTTCCAAAGGAGACGTGTCCGAGTGGTTGAAGGAGCACGCCTGGAAAGTGTGTATACGGGCAACCGTATCGCGAGTTCGAATCTCGCCGTCTCCGCCTTCGCCCGCCGTAGCTTTAGCGTAGGCGGGCTTTTATATTAAGTAATATCATCTCCGATACTGACTTTCTTTAGCGGGCTTCGGCGGATAAATCCGCTTTATCAAAAATATTATATCAGTCTACCTTCGCCCGCCGTAGCTTTGCAGCCTCCGCTAAAGCTACGGCTGCTGCAAAGCGTAGGCGGGCTTTCTCTTTTTTAATCAAGCTTTGTTTCTCCGCCCGGCTGGTTTCAGACGCTTACGCCAGAGCTTCAGCGTCGGCGCACGGATAAATTCGCCACATCTTCTCCAAATCAGCACCCAATAGCAGAAAAAATTATATTATCGAGCGAAGGCGGGTTTTTTCATGCCCAATAAATCTTGTTTTCTGTGGACTTTCTGATGCTGGCATCGCCCGCCGTAGCTTTTCAACTGTAGTGTGAGTAGAAGATACTGCGAAAAAACGAAGGAAAGGACCGACTTTTTCCCTATATTTATTATATCCTATGTGGTACTATGTTTATATCCTTGAATTCAGCAACAAAAAACACTATGTTGGTTGTACGGTCAATATTAAGGAACGGTTCGACCGTCATGTAAACGGTTATGTACCTTCAACCAAACCACATCGTCCGCTCAAATTATTATGGTGTTGCTCTTTTACGGACAGATATAAGGCGTACCAATTTGAAAAATATTTAAAGAGCGGATCTGGCAGGGCTTTTACAATAAAGCATCTGCTGTAAAGAGCTTGCGGGTTATTCTATACTCCTTCCCGAGATTACCGAGCGGAGCAAGGTAACTACACCCGGTCATCGGCGGGCTTTTCGATGCTAAATAATTTAATCTTTGGTGGTGACTTTCTTTAGCGGGTTTTACCCGCCGAAGCTTTGCAGTTTTAGCCGGTACAGGAAATACTGCTGCTGCAAAGCGAAGGCGGACCGAAATTCTACTTATATTTTGTTATTTGTCAGCGATTGTATATCCTCCATTATGAAAATGGCATTTTTGTTTAGGTCATAAAAGCCAAATTCGTTGGTGTCCCACGGTGTACTCTTCCTGAATTTATCTGGCGTCACCGTTCCCTTTTGAAGAAATTCCTCAAAAAGTGGTTGAATGTTTTTAACATAAATCCTAACCATAGAGCCACCAAGGAGCGGGTCATCTTCGGTGTCTGCGTGCCATTGCAAATGCAGACAAAAATTATCCCTGTATAAAACAGCGTACATATTGTCTGAAAAGTACGCTTCGAGTCCCATTTTTTCTTTGTACCAGGCAATATCCCTTTCAATATCAGAAGTTGGCAGACCAGGTATTGTATTCAAAATTTCGGTTTTCATTGCCTTTAGTTTACTTTTTATTTATTGGCTTCTTTTATTCACTGCAAAGCTAAAAAAGATGATGATATGCATATAGCCAAATGAATAACGTCAGTCTGGATATGTAGCTGAACAGAGCTATAATAGTTGAAACACGGCTTCGGTTAGCCTGCATTTTGGTAATTCCATGTTGCATGTTCACTCCTTTACCGTGATTTTTGAATGAAAGCTTGTATCCAACCAGGTCGTATGTGTTCATAAGTATGAGAGAAAGTGTACAACTGTCTATTGCACCCTTCCGGTTTCGGGGTCAGCAGCATTGTCGTTATGCCTTCTTTTACGAAGAAATTTTTCATCGCCAAAACGATAAGAGAACGTAAGCCGCACACGCTGGCTGTCAAACTCAAAAAGTTGTGTGGCATTTACCTGCGGCACCCCGATAATCCCGTAATTGCTTTTCCATGTATGAAAAATATCTTCTGCTCCCAAAAGAACAGTTCCCTTATTCTTCAGCATCTTTTTCTGAATGCTCGCATTGATATGAAAACGGGGTTTGCGTACCATGCTTCCTATCAGCTCCCTGCCGTTGATATTCAGACCAAAATCGGCCGTCCAGTCTTTATTCCATGAAAAAATATTGTTCAGGTAATATTGCTGACTGAAATTTTCCACGGAGAATCTTTCATTGTTCACTATGCCTTCTCTTTTCACAAACATAAACTGAACCCAGTAATAGGTAGTCCACCAGCGGCGTAACTTGTAATTGAGAATAATGGTAGCCCAGGCCGTTTTTTCATTAGATAAATTAACGGGGCGGGTGATTAAAATACTGTCAGTCCTCTCCATTACCTGTAACATAAGCCCCCTGCTTTCTGCTATGCCTGTCCGCAGGCTCAGGAATTGCCGATGCTGCCAGACCAGCTCAACACTTTGTCGGTAAACAGGTTTCAAAGCCGGGTTGCCTGCATTGGATGAATAATGGTCACGAAAAATCATAAAAGGGTTGAACAACTGGTAACCCGGTCTTATAATTCGGTTGGTGTAGCTGATGTTCAGGTTGTTTTTTCCTGATGAATCGGGTTTATAATTGAAAAAAATGCTGGGGAAAAAATCAGTAAAGTTTTGTGTAAAGCGGCTTCCCGGAACAACAGGATTGCCTAACTGGTTCCCCGTTATAACAGTATTTTCCACCCTCAACCCAGCCTGTACACCCCACCGTTTGCCGGATCTCCTGGCGCTGATATAGCCTGCATTGATATTTTCATCGTACAAAAAGTGATTGGATTGGCCATAATCAGGATGGCTGACGTTATTGACCATATTATAATGCCTTGAATCATTATTATTCTTTGCAAGGCTTAGCTTTACGCCTGCTTCTATGCTTAGCCTGCTTTTCAACTCGTGCGTATAGTCTGCCTTGAAATTGTAAATCTTTATGCCGGATAAAAGGCGGTACTCAAATTTTTCGGTATTATGGGGCAGTGCGCCGGGGATGGCTACATCATTATGAAACCACCGCTCCCCGTCAGAGCTATACCGGATATAGTTTAGGTCAATCAGCAGCTCATTAATATTTTCTTTAAATTTTTGCTGAAAGTTAAAGTTGATGCCGTAATTCTTCCAGTCTGTTTTGCTGCCGGAACTCCCTGTTTGAACAGAATCTAAGTTGAATGTATTGTCATAATTATCCGTCACCAGTCTATAATTTTCTTTTCTCGGTATCAATTGGCTTCGCAATTGCATACCGATGGTTGTTTTTGGGAAAATACTATAATCAAAGCCAAGTCTTGAAGAAAAGCTGTGATTATAAATGTAATTTTTATTGTACAGGTCAAGGACTGAAATCATTGCCCCGCCTGCGTTGAAATATTCCCTGCGCTCATCCGTGATAACATAATTAGCTCCTCTGCTGTAACCTGCATTGCCGAACCAGTTTACCTTACCTGCATTATAATTCAGGTTCAGCGATTCATTGGTTCGGAATGTTCTTCCCTGTGTAACGCCTGCATTAACATTACCCGTCAGCCCCGCCTGCCTGCTTTTCTTTAAGCGGATATTGATAACTGCCCCGCCTGCCGCATCATATCTTGCAGCAGGATTATCCACCAACTCAATTTTATCAAGCATAACTCCGGGCAAGGACTTCAAATAAGTAGCCAGATCCTGACCCGACATATATACCTGCCTGCCGTCAATCAACACTAATATATTCGCTTTGCCGTTCAGCGCAATGTTGCCGTTTTCATCGGCAATCACTCCCGGCGATTTTCCCAGCAGTTCATAAGCATTGCTGCCTGATGAGCCGGGGATGGCTTCCACATTCACAACCGTCTTATCAATATCCTGCTGTATCAGCGGTCGCTTTGCCGTTACAACAATTTCATCCAATTGTTTTTCTTTTTCAGGCAATAAAAAAATAGCTGGTAGTATAACTGAATGTGCATCATTCGCTGTGCTGATGGTTGTATATAGTGTTTTGTATCCGACATAGGAAACCGACAGCACATAAGCGCTGGTTGAAATATTTGTGAAACGAAATTTCCCTTTTGTATTGGTAGTGGTAGCGCTGACCGGAATGGAATCCTGCGTTAATAATCTTACGGTAGCTCCGGGTAAAAATTTCCGTTCCGTATTCATAATAACGCCTTCTATTGACTTTACCTGCGAAAAAATGTTTGTGCAGTTAAAAACAAGCACAACAAACAATGCCTGCCATTTCATATATCCCTGTTTCATTTAAAAAAATAAAATTGCGGTGGTAGCAACCGGTGAAAAAACTTATTTGACGGATTGCCTTTCGGAGTGGATAAATAACCTGCGGCGTTGCTTTTTGACGGTTCATCCATGCCCGCTGCCCGTTCATCCATCTATGCAGGTAATCGCTGTAAAAAAGAATAATGCAAGAAATAAAGCATTGCGGATTGTTTACTTTTGCAGAAATGGGTAAGAAAAAAGTTGTTTTATATCACATCCTGGGATGGATTACTTACCTGCTTATCATTGCATTGGGAGCAGATAAAGTGGACAAGGATTTTATCCTAAAAAGCCTGTCCGGTACACTGCCGGCTATTGCCCTGTTTTATATTAATATACTGCTGATTTTCCCCCGTTATCTCAAACATAAAAATTATACGCCTGCCATCATCTTTACCATGCTGGCCTGTGTTGCTGCTACGGGCATCAGGGCTTTATTTACCAATTCGTTTCCCGGTATATTACCGCCGTTTGATACGATTATGTTCTGGGTACAGTTCAGGGTAAATATATTATTTGCAGGCATCAGCTTTGCGTATTGGTTTGCGCTCAAAAACTACAGGGATGAAAAAAGATGGCAGCAGTTGGAAAAGGAAATGGCAGAGGCCAAACTCATGTATTTAAAAAATCAATTGAATCCGCATTTTTTATACAACTCCTTAAGCCTTTTATATTCCAAAACACTGCCACTGTCTTCCGAAACATCGGAGCTGGTAGGAAAGATTTCTGATATGCTACGCTACTCGTTAGATGAGCCGGAAGATAACGGCCTTGTGTCGCTTGAAAAAGAAGCGACTCATATAAAGAACTACGTGGACATTCACCAGCTTAGATTCAACAACACTTTAAATATTGCGTTTGAAATAACAGGCGATATGGCCAGCAAACGTATAGCGCCGATGATGCTGATCACTTTCGTGGAAAATGCTTTCAAGCATGGTAAGCTGAACGATGCCGGCCATCCTGTCACGATTCAGTTAGTCGTTAATAAAAATGACTTACGATTCAACGTCAGTAATCCCAAAGCTACCGGCAGAAAAGAGATATCAAGCGGGATAGGGCTGGTAAATGTGAAAAACAGGTTACAATTGTTATATCCGGAAACCCATTCTTTAGAAATTAAAGATGAAGCGCAATATTATTCGGTAGACTTAACCATCAGGAACATCGCATGATAAAATGTGTAATTATAGATGATGAGCAACATGCTATTGACGTGCTGCAATCGCATATAGCCAAAGTGTCGGCGCTTGAATTATTGCACGCCACAACCAACCCCGTTGAAGCGTTTCAGTTTGTACAACAAAATCATACCGACCTGATTTTTTTAGATATTCAAATGCCGGAATTAGACGGTTTGCAATTCTTAAAGTTATTGAATGAAAAATCAAAAGTAATACTCACCACGGCTTACGGTGAACATGCGCTGGAAGGCTTTGAACATAATGTAACCGATTATTTATTAAAACCCGTTCTTTTTGATCGGTTTTTAAAAGCGATACAACGAGTTATCGCCAATCATGCTCCAAAAGAAAGCGTTTCTGTAACACATCAAACCGAAAAAGAGTTCTTATTTGTAAAAACAGGCACAAGAAACAAGATTGTAAAAGTGTTTATCAATGATATTGAGTACATAGAAAGCAAAGGGAATTATGTGACATTTGTTACAACGACTGATAAAATAATGACACTACTGACCATGAAAGAATTAGAAAGCGAATTACCCAAAAGCCTGTTTGTTCGGATACACAATTCCTATATAGTGGCAGTAAACAACATTGTAGCCTTGGAAGGAAATCAAATACAGGTGGGAAAATACCGGCTGACGGTGGGCGACACTTACAAAAAGTCCGTATTGAAATTATTGGAGTACCACATTGTTAAAAAGAAATAAACGATGCAATATGAAGTCTTTTAAATTCACTCCTTTATTTATTTTCCTGCATATTTTGCTTCTGCTCACACTTTCCTGTTCGGCGAAAGAAGCAAAGCCTCTTTCAAACGATGATATTGTTTTAGTAGCGAGTACTCCCTGTGATGAACTTATTAAAAAGCAGCTTTCTATTACAACAAATGACATTGTTGATTTTATGAAATGGGTGCTTGTACTGAAAGCGGACGGCAATTTTTCATTGGACATACATTACGGCGAATCAAAGCCCAACACAATGGGCTTCAAGAAAGATCATTCTGTTTCCTGCGAAGGCATTTATAGCATTACTATTACTGACAATGCTGCAACCTATACCCTTAAAAGTAAACAGTTCCTTATGCCTGTCAGGCTTTTAAAATTAAATGAGAATACATTTCATTTACTTACTCCTGATAATAAACTCATAGTTGGCAATGGTGGCTGGAGCTATATGCTTAACCGAAAAAACATTGTGAAAGAAGCTAAGGAGGATTTACCCGACTTATCTGCATTTCAATCCTCGCTGGACAGCCCACTACAAGTGGCTTATGACGGGCGAACGCCGTGTGAAGAACTCTCTATGCAACACAACTTTAATCTACCTTCTTCCCACTTTAAATTAAAGTGGCGTTTGATCCTCAACAGAGATTCCGTTACCCGCAAGCCGACAACCAGTGCATTGGGTACCGTTTTAAATAGCAGGCAGGTATTTGTTTACGGGAAATGGACTATTGAAAAAGAAGCGACTGAAAACGGGCAGGCGACTTTTTTAAAACTGGTAGCAGACGCAACCGGCAAAATAACCTGGTTTTTAGTGGGTGATGAGAATGTGCTCTTCTTTTTGAACGATGAGAAAAGATTGTTTACCGGCAATGCGGATTTCAGCTATGCGCTGAACAGGAAATAGTCTGATCATCGGCTTATTACTTTCGCATACCCGGCATCATCATTTTACCGAACATATGCATTTTGTTATGTTTTTCAATATGTCCCGTTTGGTCAAACTGATTCATGAAAGCATTCACTTCCTGAATATCTTTACCGCTGCTTTTGGCAACCCGCTTCCTACGGCTGCCGTTTATCATGTCCTGGCTCTTTCATCAGGCGTCATGGAATTGATAATGGCTTCTATTCCTTTAAAAGAATCGTCACTAATATCTAAATCTTTCAACTTTCTGCCGATGCCGGGATATCATGTCAGGCAGGTCTTGCATGTCGTAATAGGGCATGAACATACCCAAGCCGGATGGGCACAGGGTGAAGCACTTATTTTGCAAAATCTTACAGATTTTAAACTTGCCGACGATGACTTCGACCCGATATGTTTGCGGGGCAAATACCGGGAGTTTATTAAGGAAGATATTGAAGAGGCGTATAAAAAACTTTAGTCTTTTTATTCCTTCACATCCCGCGTCGGCAATTCAATTTATCCAAAAATCTTTAAGCGCCGTTGTTGGTATGCAGGGCGGGTAATGAGGTTGGCGTACCAACAACAGAGAGTTAAAGAAAGAAGCTGGTGTATAAATATAGCCTGTGCTGTGGAATGTTGTTGGTGGTGCCAAAGCACAATAGCCTATACACAACACCAACAACGGCAGCCAAAAAAACAGCATAAAAAGCAGGAAGTTGGTATTGGCTACCAGAGAGAAGTTACGGCTGTTTCAACACTTGCGTCTGTTCAGGGGATTTCTTCGCAGATATTCATCAGCTCCTACAAAATGAAAAAGAAAGCCTTTCGATCCGATAGTACTTACGCACGACCTGGTATTCGGTTTTCAATGCTGAATATATCAGTTTCCTATTTCCACCAACACCCAGTTGCCGGCCCGCCGGTTCCAAAGGATGCTGTAATCTTTGCCATGAGAAAGCTTATAGGTGCGATATCCGTTAAAATATCGCAACCGTAACCACCCATAGTTATAAATTTCAAATTTGAACACAAAAGGCTGTCCCGCTTTTACCTGTACCTGTTGAAAATTTTTCCCGTCATCGCTCAATGATACGGCTTCGTCCTTGTTGCTTTGTACGGTCAGCCAGATCCAGCTCGGATCTGAATTGGGGTCCGTCTGCATGCCACCCGGGGCTGAAGGGTTGGCGGGGGGTGTTGGCTGTGGGATAGATGGTGTAGTGTTGCCCGGATTGGTGGTGGGGCGATTATTGCCGGAGTTGGAAGCATTCCCCGTGTTCTGGGCCTCATTCCACCCGCGGGTGATGGCAGCCACCCGGTCATTTTTAGCAGGGTGACTGGAACTGGCCCGGTCGGAAGCAATGGCCTGCATGGCTGCAATAGACTGCTGCAGGGTAGCCCCCATTTTAGCCAGTACATAACCGGAAAAAGCATCGGCTTCAATTTCCTTGGGCGGAACGCTGCCGCTGCTGCTTACCACGTGATTGTAATAGTGGTGACCAATTTCGTGTGCCAGCACACTGATGGATGCCCATTTGGTAGAAGTGTATGCGTCCAGGTCCTCCAGGAAGTTATTGTCATATACGATCCAGCGAACCCTGTTGATGATGGTGGCATAGGCATTCTGAATTCCATTTTGCTCCCGTACGCTGAAGTTCTCCTGCCAACTGATGATGTTGAGCATATTGTTGATGATCTCCTTTGCTTCATATACGGAGGCAAAATTGGAGCGCAGGGAACGGGGCGGTACTTTAAAACCACAACCGGTAACCCGCTGGGCCTGTATAACGAACGGGCTTAATGACAGTGACAGGCAAAACAGGAAAACGAGTTTTTTCATAAAGGCATTTTAGGGATTCGTAAAATTAAGCAAACCCTGCTATTATTGTTTCAGCTTCTGATTTATTGTACACGGGGCAGGCGCCGTGCCGGCCGGCTATAAAAGCGCCCATTCCACATGCGAAGGCGACCGCTTCTGCTAAAGAAGCCCCGTTCATTGTTTTGGAAAGAAAGCCGGCTAAAAAGGCATCCCCGCTTCCGATGGTGTCGGCGACTTTCACCCGAAAGCCCGGATGTTCACAAAACACTTCATCCTGCCATACAATGGCTCCCTTATCCCCCCGGGTAGTAATGACGGTATGCAGGTGAAACCTGTCTTTAAAAGCTTTCATTTTATCCTGGTCTGACCCCTCAAAGCCATACCATTCCGAGAGGATCATCAACTCGTCGTCATTCAGCTTTAATATGTCTGCATGTTGCAGCAGGTAGTCCAGTGTACGTCTTTCGTAATGTGGCTTTCGGAGGTTGATGTCCAGTACTTTCCTGTCAGCGCTTTCCAGCAATTCAAATAAGGTTTTGCGGGAATCCTCATTTCTTGCCACCAGGCTTCCGAATATAAAGTAGGGGGCCGAACTCACCAGTTTCTGTAAGGGAATACTGTATTCAATATAATCCCAGGCTACCGGCTGCAGTATCTCATAGCTTACATGATTATTATTAACTGTTGCCAGCACTTTTCCGGTTCCATAGGTTTCGTCTTCCTGTATGTATGCTGTAGGAACACCTTTGGAGGAAATAAAATTCAGTAATTTTTCACCCAATTCGTCTTTGCCGGCCCGGCTTATCATAGTGGCTGCTATCCCCAACTGATTGAGGTGGTAGGCCACGTTCATAGGGGCGCCACCCGGCAGTTGTGCATCCGGCAAAATATCCCATAAAATTTCTCCAAAGCAGACCGCTTTACAACCGTTACTTGTCGTCATTTATTTTTCTTATTGATTTATTAAGTGCCCAATATATAAAAAAACGGTTTCCTGTTAAATAGAAACTGATTTAATCTGTTTTTCAGAAACTATTCAATCTGAACCACTTAATGGTTCAGATCTTTGCCTGAACAATATTCCGGCAATACTGAATACATTTCCGCAGCTCTGTTTTTGTGTCGCCTCCGTATTCATATTCAATATTGGCCGGGATCGGCCATTTATTGTCCCTTACCAGTTCAAGTACTTCCCGGATAGGGGTGTCTCCTTCCCCAAACGGTACATTATCTCCCTGGTCTTTTTTCCGGTCTTTTATATGCAGGCACACAATTTTTTCATGGTTGTTCCTGATAAATTCTACCGGATCGAGATTGGCAGCTACAAAATGTCCTATATCCAGGTTGATCCTGGTATAAGAGGAGCAGCCTTCCATAGCGCGGGAAAAAGATTCCGGTGTTGAAAAATCATTGGGACGATGTACATTGGAATGATTGTGCATCCCTACTTTGGTCTTATACTTTTGGGCAAAACCATCTATCCGCTTCATAGAAGTGATGGTAGCGGAGGTGGTAAGCGTATCTGTTCCGAGGGCTTTTGCAATTTTAAATGACAGCTCCATGTCATGATCGGAGGTAGCGTCATTCATATTAGCCGCATATGCCTGCACTTTGATGCCGGCTTTTTTGAATTGTTTGCTTATTTTATCAAACTCTTTTAAATCAACCTGTTGCCGCCATTTTACCAGTGCTTCCTGTTTGGCTTTTACCTCTTCAGGCGTACTGAACCGGGTCCATTGGTGTTCCCTGGGTTCAATATGCCCCTGCCACAGTTCCACGCTGGTGATACCCAGCTCTTTCAGCATTTGAATAGCTTCTTCTCTTGACCGGTCCCGCAGGCTATAGGATTGCACTCCCAATACGAAAGACGGGGAATAGATGTTGTTAGCGGATAGGGACGGCGGAAGCAGGATGCCGGCAGCACCGGCGAGCATTAGTTGACTCCACTCCCTGCGATTAAATTTCTTTTTGTTCATGCAAGCAATTTGAACGCTTAAGATAGTGCTTTTTCATAAATGATAACGCGGAATGGTTTAACAGGTTCAAATAGCGAAGAATCCTGTCTTTTTGCCAAAAGACAAGTAATTGTGAAGCCTGCAGATATGCAATGAGGAGGCTTATTATATAACAAGCCTCCTCATGTCTGAAAAAAATTGTTTATTCAACCGGCGCAAGATATTGGGCATAGGCATACCCTTCTTCGCCATCATCTGTCCGTACCAGCCACCATTGATCGTTGGCTTTGCTCACCAGCGTGATGATCTCTTTATGAGCCGCTTTGCCTACTATCGGCTGATCCGTACCGGGTCCTTTCCTGATATTCAAATTTGACCTTTCGGTTACCACTTTCACCCTGGCCCCGGGTACAGCAGTTGCCACATTAATGTTCATGACCACATCTCCGGAAAGGAAGTTGGGGTCTATGGACCCGTAAATATCCCAAAGCCTGTCTTTTATTGCTCCGGAAGGGGCTTCTCCGTCAATATATAATACGCCATCCTGTTCTCTGATCTGCAGGTTATTTACCCCGGTTGCAACGGCGGTATCTACCAGTTGCCTGTATTTATCCTGAAGTGCCATATATGTTTTTTTGGTTTTAGTTCTTAATTGTTAATCCGCTTGCATCTACCTTCTTGGGTTTCAGTCCATCCAAAGCAATTTTAACCTTTCTCCAGTTGGCGGCGGTAGCTTCTCCTGTAACGCTGATTACACCTTCGGCAACTGTTGCTTTGATAGTCGGGTGGTCTTTCAATGCGTCTGCTACACCTTTGGTCAGTGGGTCATCTGCGGCTATTTCAACCGGCGGCGCTGGCGGCGGCGCGATAGTCGCATTATTTACAACGCTCTTTACGCCGGGAATTTGTTTTACAACATTTTCACAGGCTTCTTTTTCAGCCAGATCCTTACACTCACCGCTAAGGGTCACCACACCGTCTTTTACGGTAGCCACCAGGTGAGATAAGACCGGATTGTTCTGGATCTGTGTCTGAATATCAGCGTCTTTGATTTTGGGCTTACATGAAAATAGCCAGAATGCTGCCATGGCTATAAAAAGTGTTACTTTAAAGAGGCGGGAGAGAGCTTTTTGCATACAACATACAGTTTTTGGTTAAGTATTAGACATTAAAGACAAATATGATGCCTTAATGGTTGCAATAGGGGGCAAAGACATTAAACGGCTAAAGACCAAAGGGTTAGTTTTGGAAGATAGAATTACTTTTTTTGTATTGAATGCCGGGTCTGCAGTTGAGGGCGTGTGGGCATACACCCGGGAGAGTTTAAAGCCCTTTCTTTTTTAAAAAAGCATTGATGGCAGCGTCAATTTTCCTTTTATGAATATCCCAGTCTATCCTGTTTGCCAGTACCGGATTTACGGATTCCAGGACCTCATAACTTTTGTATAAAACTGTTTTCATGATGGGCGCCGCACGGTCAACCCCCACTTCCAGCAGGCTGTTTTCATCGCCTTTATCATAGTCAGGTTCCAGGTCGTCAAAATCATCCAGTATGAGGTAATAATCAATAAAGGCCCGCCAGGTGGACATATGTTTCCGCAATTCGTCGATATCAAGGTCGAAAAAACTGAATGTAAAAAGGTAAGCGTCGCCGCGGTTTAGCGCCTGGATTTCGCTCCCCGGCCAACAATCAACCTTATCTTTTCTTCCGGAAAAATAATTAGCAAGAAGTTCCAGGTACTCGTGGTTTTTCCCATATTGTTTGCCCAGCGCAATGCATTCCCGTATATGCTCTTCCTTTGTGATTTGCAGGAACTCCTGTTTCGCGGCACTGTGCAGAACAGCTTCCAGGAAAAGGAGGTGGGGTTCCGACAGCAGTTCTTCCTTAGGAATTCCAAGGCGGTATTGCAGATCAATATATATAGGGATAAACAGGTAACCGGTCATGGGCGGTATATACAGGTACCTGCTTTTCCAGTAGAGGTTGTCCACCGGCACTTTCCTGTCCACCAGGCACTTCCCGATCTGCAGATCCACACCATAGGTCAGCTTTAAGTCGTCGTCGCTTACAAACATGAACAGGAGGTTTATAGACTACATTCTTTACAAATACCGCTGATAACAACTTCTGTCTGCCGGCTTTGATAGCCTCTCGGCAGTTTTATATGAGGCACCTGCACTTTATCCAGGCAACTGGTGATGCCGCATCGCGAGCATATAAAATGTATATGGTCGTCGTGATGGTGTCCTTCTTCGCAGTTGTCTTTGCACAGCGCGTATTTAACCGAATTGTCGCTGGTGGGTATTGTATGTATAATTCCCTTATCCATGAAAGTCTGGAGGGTACGGTATACTGTTACCCTGTCGAATTTCTCTTTTGTCTTCACTTCAATATCATGGTGCGCCAGCGCCGATTCCGATTGTAAAAACAATGCCAGTATCTTAATCCTGCTACCGGTAACACTCAGCCCGTGCCTGCGCAATAAATCAGTCGTCAGTTCCTCCATAATCCCTGTTTAAAGTTTTCCTACCATATTTGCCGGTATCACCCACTCGTCAAACTGTTCAGGGGTAACATACCCCAGTTTTACCGCCATTTCTTTCAGGGTAGTACCTTCCTTATGTGCTTTTTGTGCTATTTCCGCCGCTTTGTAGTACCCGATCTTAGTATTTAAAGCCGTGACAAGCATCAATGAGTTGTCAACATGTTTTTTGATATTGGACTCAATCGGTTCAATGCCTGCGGCGCATTTATCATTAAAACTTACACAGCCATCCCCTATCAGGCGGGCGCTGTGCAGGAAGTTAAAGATCATTACCGGTTTGAAAACATTCAGTTCAAAATGACCGGTAGCTCCGCCAATGTTGATCGTTACATCATTCCCCAATACCTGGGCGCATATCATGGTAAGCGCCTCACACTGTGTCGGGTTTACTTTGCCGGGCATAATAGAAGAGCCCGGTTCGTTGTCGGGAATGAAAATTTCGCCTATACCACTCCGTGGGCCGGAGGACAACATCCTGATGTCGTTGGCAATCTTCATCAGGCTGACGGCAACGGTTTTTAATGCGCCGTGTGTTTCCACAATAGCATCGTGTGCCGCCAGCGCTTCAAATTTATTGGCAGCGCTGATGAATGGCAACCCTGTTAAGGAAGCGATGTGTTTGGCTACATTTTCCGCGTAGCCGGGAGGGGTATTGATGCCCGTGCCTACTGCTGTGCCGCCCAGGGCCAGCTCGCTCAGGTGCGGTAAGGTATTTTTGATCGCCTTTATTCCATGATCCAGTTGCGACACGTATCCGCTGAACTCCTGGCCTAAGGTAAGTGGCGTCGCGTCCATAAAATGGGTCCTTCCTATTTTCACCACATGCATGAACTGCCTGCTTTTTTCTGCCAGCGTATCACGCAGCTTTTCTATACCCGGTATGGTGATTTCCACCAGGATCTTATATGCCGCAATGTGCATTGCTGTGGGAAACGTATCATTGCTGGACTGCGACTTGTTCACATCGTCATTGGGGTGAAGTGCTTTTTCTTTATCGGTCAGTTTGCCCCCATTCAGCACATGCCCGCGATAGGCAATTACTTCATTCACGTTCATATTGCTTTGGGTTCCACTACCGGTTTGCCAAACCACCAATGGAAAAAACTCATCCAGCTTGCCCTGCAATATTTCGTCGCTTACTTTACTGATGAGTTCAGCTTTTTCAGCAGGTAATACACCCGCTTCGTTGTTGGTGATGGCCGCTGCCTTTTTTAAATAGGCAAATGCCCGGATTATTTCTTTGGGCATCCTGTTGATATCCTGCGCTATCTTAAAATTGTCGATACTTCTTTGTGTCTGGGCTCCGTAATAAGCCTCTGCAGGAACCTTTACTTCGCCCATTGTGTCTTTTTCAATTCTGTATTCCATATTATCAATGATTCGTTATGATGATTATTTTCCCTGAAAAGCCGGTTTCCTTTTTTCCAGGAAAGCCCTGGCGCCTTCCTTTGCGTCTTCGGTTTCAAACAGGGTCCCAAAAGTAGCTATTTCCAGTTCAAACCCATTTTGCGTCTGATCATATACCGCGTTGGCTGTATGGATACAACCTGTGATTGCCAGGGGAGCTTTTGTCATGATCAGTTTCGCTATTTCCGTTGTTTTAGGCAACAACTCAGTAAGCGGCAGCATATGATTTATCAGGCCGTAACGCAGAGCCGTGTCGGCATCGATCATGGCGCCTGTCATCAATAGTTCCAGGGCCCTGCCCTTGCCTATGAGTTGTACAAGACGCTGGGTGCCACCATAACCGGGTATCAACCCCAGGTTTACTTCCGGCTGGCCAAATTTGGCATTACTGCCGGCCAGGCGAAAATGGCAGGCCATTGCCAGTTCGCATCCACCTCCGAGAGCAAAGCCGTTGACAGCAGCTATAACAGGTTTGGGGCACCGCTCAATTTTATCAAACACCAGTTCCTGTCCTTTGGCCGCCAGTTGCCGTCCGCCGGTCGCATCCAGTTGCTGAAATTCGCTGATATCGGCGCCAGCTACAAATGCTTTTTCCCCGGCGCCTGTAATAATGGCAACTTTGATATTCGGATTGGTATAAATCTCTTCTATAGCGGCGCCTAATTCGCTGATCACTATCTTGTTCAATGCATTCAGCTTTTCCGGCCGGTTTACTGTAATGTAAAAAATACCGGCTTCGTTCCTGGTAAGCAAAGTCTGATACATAATGCTGGTTTAGACAGCAAATTTAATTCAAACAAGGCTATTTCGCGGATGTTTATGATTTGGCCGGAAGATACTACCGGACTGGTATTCCGGTCATTATGAGGGAGCAGCCATGGGTTTGAAAATGACGGAGCGGCCCCAGGACACCATGAAACTGTTATAAACGAATGGACTTATAATAATGTTATAACAAAAGATTTCTCCAGCAAATATTTTCGGATCTAAAAGAGTAAAGGATACCGGTATGGGTATCCTTTACTCCAGGTTTATACATTAACAGTCCTGTTAAACAATAACCATTCCTTCAGATTTGTCAACAATTGTGATACCGATGTTGGGGTTGTCGATATCTTCGGAAGGAGGCGGAGGAGGACACATCGGAGGGCATACTTTACCCCAGTTGTAGGCCAGTATCTGGGTGCCGGTTTCTCCCTGGATATAGATATCTCTCTGACCTAATCCGTTTTCCTGTTCTTTGGACTTGGTGGCCACCATTACGAGTGTCTGTCTTCCTGCGTATTCAGGTTTTTCCTCGAAGTTATCAGGGTATACTCCGAAGCAAAATTTGATACCGTCTGCTGCATGTGACTTAGCTTTTTCCAGAAATTCCTGCAATTCTTCAACGCTGTACCAAACGGTAAGAGAATCTTCTTTACCAATCCTGGCAGAGTTTTGTGCCCATCTTTCTTGTTTGTAGGTTCTGATCAGCGTATCTACATGTTTTGTGGAAACATACTTACCTACCTTTAAGGCTTTTTTCTCAGTTGTAAGCATAACATTAAATGGTTTAAAGTGAATAATGAGTAATGCACTTTAAAACTACCATAAGATAAAACAACAGAAAATAGGTAACTATCTATTATTCATTCGATTACGAATTAATAATATCTATATTTTAATAAATGTCAACAGAGTGTCCCATTTATCCGGAATAACTACCGTTAAAAAACCGTAAAAAAACCGTTTTTTAACGGTATAAAAAGTACCGTTAAAAAACGGTACAAAACTACGGTAAAAAAACGGCTGTAAATACCGTTTTACTTTTTAGGGTTGTCTTTCCTTTTTATATGATATTAGCAACAGCAATCCATCCATTGGGGAGTACAAGGAAACTCTTAGTTATTTTATCTCAATCCAATAATCCTGATAAGATTATAATGAGTAATACTTTTTCAGTCAGCGTGCTTTATTTGCACTAAGCCTTATCCTATCTTTTTTCCGGCCGTTGCTAAGCATGAGAAACCTCTCAAAAAGAATATTTTACTTGAGCTCTAAGAGTTTCAATATCAGGGCTTAAGTAATTTATTCTTTTTCTATTTTAAAAGTAAAATGTCGTTGGCTCAAATAACTAAAAGATACTACAATAATAGTGGTAATTATTTTAGCAATCGTGGGATAAAACTCAAATCTTTCCACAAAAAGTTTAATAAAGACATAGTTCATCAACACACATACTACCACTAAAAGAAAATACCTGAATAACTGTACCCTGCCTTTAAGAGAAGAGCCGGAGAATACTATATTTCTCATTAAATAAAAGCCTGTTGGAAAGGTGATCACAAAAGAAAAGATAAATGCGGCTATATAGGGGCTTATGCTTATAAGGGGTGTATGAACAATTTCTTTTTTAAAGATAAAATTATAAGCGATAAAATACAATAATATATCCATGAGGTTGTTCACACCTCCACAGGCTATATACCGGAATGTTTGCCTGTCGATCCATTTCTGCACAGGGGTATAAAAAAAATCGAGTACGCTGATTACTAATTGCTTCAACCTGTTTGCCAATTAAAATTTTATTCTACAAGATAAGAAAGTTCAAATAAAGCTTTTATTCCTTATCACGATAAGTTGGGTTTTTGACATCGTGATAAAACAGGAACATCCAGTTGGTATCATTGCCGGCATCCCACCATTTTTGCCTCAGTTCCATACTTTTCCGGCCGTCGTAGTCATACTTTGCAGCAAACCTGTTTTTCATTTGTTTTAATTGTGGAGCCTCATCCGCGCCAAAGAAAACAATTTCGCCTTCCTCTTCTATCCAGAAAACCTGGTGAAAAGGGCTGTGTCCGGCGGTAAGTTGATAGTGAATATACTGGTCGATCAGGCCCTCGTCCTCTTGCAGAAAAACGACATTCCCGGCTCTGTCCAGTATATCAAACTCTTCCGGTATGTAAGATGGCATGCCTTTTTTGACAGCATATTGATATTCCCTTTCCTGTAAATAATAGGTAGCCTGGGGAAAAGCGATTTGACGGTTGTTGAAAGCATCCTTAAAACTGATGCCCCCGGCATGGTCTTTATGGAGGTGGCTGACCAGGACCTTGGTTATATCGGCCGGGTTAATATTGTTGGCAACTATGTTCTCATATAATTGCAGGGTATTTCCGCTTCCATTGAATCCCAGTCCTGTATCCAGCAATAAAATATCCCTGGATGTTATTATTATAAATGGTTGAATTTCAACAAGCAGGCTTCCGGGAGGTCTTTGTTTCAGGTCATCCCGGTCTTTATCGAAAGGAACAAACTGTTTTGAATGGTCTACTGTAAAACTACCTTCGCTTAAAGGGATCACTTGCATGCTGCAAAATTAAGCGAATATATAGTTGCGCCGGTATCTTATACCTTTAAACCGCAGCTTTGCCTTCTTTTAAAAAGAATTTGCCAGCATTGTGTATATCAGGAGCCCAACGATAAGAGCTGTTCTTACTATAATGATATTGACTGAAGTAGTTTTTTTCATACGTCGATTTATTAGAATACCACCGGGCATTTGAGTACATTACCGGAATTGGAACTGAAACGAAACCCTACTTTTATTGAAATGGTATAATAAGAGTCCATCCTGTCCGGAGTACCCCGTTTGTCGCCGCCGTTATAAGGATGGATCCTCGTACCGGGACCTACCTGCTGCGCTTTATTGTGCATTTGTTTGGCCATTTCGGCGGTAGAAGACCCGGCTCCGAAATAGCTGTCAAAATCGCTGTCATTAATAAATGTACTGCCAATATCATCAATATAGTCCGTAAACGTTTTCCTGTTTACTATTTCCAGGCCTGCGTTCAACCTGTCATTGAAATAGTAGCGTACACCCACGCCATAAGGTATGTTTATCTGGGTCAGGCTATAGGGCTTTCTGTCCGGGTACTGGGGCATTCCCTGCCCTTCAGTACGCAGTGGTTGAAGATCAACCAGCCTTCTGCTTCCGTCGGGTGCGATATATTCTCCCCTCGGGTTGAAATGGAATACGCCTACACCGATCACGCCATAGGGCCGGAATTTATTCCATAACTCTTTATCGCTTTGCTCAAAAAATACCGTCGGATATATTTCTGCTGTTAACGTTGCTTCTTTTATGGGGGTGCTTACAGAAAGGTTCCGGTTTTTACGCGCCACTTCAGGTCCTCCCTTATCCACGATAATGCTGTCGGCCCCGGTTAAAGTGGTAAAGTTTACAGCCAGCGTCAAGCCGAAAAACTCACTGGGACGTACGGTAAAATACCCTCCTTTTGCTAGGCTGGTCATTTCAATATTATTGTCTTTCAGGAAACTGGTTCCTACCCCATATCTGCCACCGAGATCTCCAAGAAGATTGGCGGGACCTACATTAATGCCGATTTCGTATACGGGTTTGTCAAAAAAGCGGTATTGACCATAGGATTTCTCAGACACCATACTGATTGCTGTGATAACGGCAGCACTGAAAACTTTAGTAAAAATACTTTTGTTCATGAGAGCGGATTTAATGCTTTCAAAAGTTTGGGATTGCATTAATAAACGCTATAAGGAGGGAAATATTATTATTTGCAACAGCGGTCCGGGAAGTAAAATGACGACAGGGTTCCAGTTACTTAAGAATCATTTGGATATGTTCTATACCGTCTTCAAGATAGATATCGCTATCCTGCTTAAATCCAAAACTCTCATAAAACCGTTTCAGGTATAGTTGCGCACCTATTCTGATGGGAGCATCCGGAGAGGAAGTGCGAATAATTTCAATCGCTTTTTTTACCAACGCTATGCCTATTCCGTATTTTCTCGTTTCTATACTATTTACAACACGTCCTATAGAATATTCATTATACGATACTCCCGGAGGAAGTATCCGGCAATAGGCAACCAGTATTTCGTTTTTCCACATGCACAGATGTTGTGCAACCAGGTCTTTGTCATCTGCATCCTGGAAGATGCATTGTTGTTCTACCACAAAGACCTCCATTCTTAACTGCAATATTTTATACAGCTCTTTATTGGTCAGCTCCTCAAATGATTTTAAACGCCACTCCTGGTTCATGGAAATTGATGTATGATAACTAAAATTAATGAGAATTTGAATTAACCGGCTTTGATAAGACAGTTTAATTTATAACGGGAAGGGCTTCACTCCTGATATTAAAATTCGGAAAGGTTCCGGGTTTAACATTTGTTAACGCCCCGGGTAGTTACCCGTTAAATGGACTGCCTGTGTAAAGCGGATAAATCTGGCACAATTTTGAATGTAATAGAGTAAATTTATATGGAAGCTCACCCTCCTTTGAAAAATAACTTCGAGACAGTCTTAATACTTTATTCTTTGACAGGCATAACCGACCCTAAGTTGTTTCAATAGCCTGATAATGTTTATTCACTAAATTCTAATCATATGTTACGCTGGACTGTTATTTTTCTGATCGTCGCTATTGTTGCCGCTGTTTTCGGATTTACCGGTATTTCTGAAAGCGCTGCTTCCATTGCGAAAATCCTGTTTTTTATTTTTATTGTATTATTTCTTGTGTCTTTGATTTTCGGTAAGTCGTTTAAAAAATAGTGTTTGCACCCATGATTGTTTAAATCCTGCTGCAGGTAACAAAAAAGCCCGGTAAAAACCGGGCTTTAAAACTATAACAGGATTCTCTTAATACCTGTAGTGATCCGGTTTGTATGGTCCCACTTTCGGAATGCCCAGGTATTCCGCCTGAGTGGTAGTAAGCACATCCAGTTCCACGCCTATTTTAGCGAGGTGAAGTCTTGCTACTTTTTCATCCAGGTGTTTAGGCAACACATATACTTCGTTCTTGTAGTTTTTATGATGCAGCCACAATTCTATTTGTGCCAGTGTCTGATTACTGAATGAATTACTCATTACAAAACTGGGGTGCCCGGTAGCGCAACCCAGGTTCACCAGGCGGCCTTCCGCTAATAAGATGATGTCTTTGCCGTCTATATTGTAGATATCCACCTGAGGTTTGACCGTGTCTTTGGTGTTCCCATAGTTGTCATTGAGCCAGGCAACATCTATTTCAATATCGAAGTGGCCAATGTTACATACGATCGTTTTGTCTTTCATTAATTTGAAGTGCTCGCCGGTAATCAGGTCGCGACAGCCACTGGCGGTCACAACGATATCAGCTTCTTTCACGGCGTCGATCATTTTTTTAACCTCAAACCCGTCCATAGCCGCCTGTAAAGCACAGATAGGATCTATTTCGGTAACGATCACCCGGCAACCGGCGCCTGCCAGGGAGGCGGCTGAACCTTTGCCTACATCGCCATAACCACCTACCACAGCAACTTTGCCTGCCAGCATTACGTCTGTTGCGCGACGAATAGAATCTACAAGGCTTTCTTTACAACCATATTTGTTGTCGAATTTTGATTTGGTAACGGAGTCGTTTACATTAATGGCAGGAACAGGCAGGGTCCCTTTCTGCATTCTTTCATACAACCTGTGTACGCCGGTAGTTGTTTCTTCACTCAGCCCTTTAATATGCTGAACCAACTCCGGGTATTTATCAAATACCATGTTAGTCAAATCGCCTCCATCGTCCAGGATCATGTTCAAAGGACGGTCCGCGCCACCAAAGAATAATGTTTGCTCTATACACCAGTCTGCTTCTTCCTGGGTTTGTCCTTTCCAGGCAAATACGCCGATACCCGCTTCCGCTATGGCAGCAGCGGCATGATCCTGTGTAGAGAAAATATTGCAGGAGCTCCATTTTACCTCGGCACCTAAAGCTACCAGCGTTTCAATAAGAACCGCGGTCTGAATGGTCATGTGTAAACATCCGGCAACCCGGGCGCCCTTTAAAGGCTGTTGTCCCTTATATTCTTCCCGGATAGACATTAACCCGGGCATTTCAGCCTCTGCAAGCCTGATCTCTTTCCGGCCCCAGGCAGCCAGGCTGATATCGCGAACCTTATGTGGTAAAGAAAAATCAATTGATTTTGAAATTGTTGACATAATATTATAAATTTTATATAAATGAAGGATCGTACCGATCCAAACAAAGGCAAAGCTACAATTACAGAATAAAATATCATAATTTCATATATATTTAGAACAAGCGTCTATATATATTAAATTTGTAGGATAAAATTCTATATGTAAATGGAAAAAATCCGTCAAAAAGAAAATTCAGCTATTCAACTGGATGAAAAGGATATGACGATATTGAAGCTGCTGCAGCAAAATGCCCGGTTTACCGTAAAAGAAATTGCGGATGCGGTTCACCTGACAACAACGCCCGTACATGAGCGGATAAAACGAATGGAAACTTCCGGGGTAATAAAACAATATGCAACCTTGCTGGACCCCGTTAAGGTGAAAAAGGGGTTAATGGTGATTTGTTATGTATCTCTGAAACAACATAACAAAACGGCAGGCGGACGATTTATCAAGGCAATCATGGACATGGATGAGGTGGTTGAATGCTATAATATTTCCGGTGACTTTGATTTTATGCTGAAAGTAGTTGCGGAAAACATGGAAGACTACTATCACTTTCATGTAAATAAGCTCAGTGAGGCGGAAAATATTGGTAATGTACAAAGTGTGTTTGTGATGGGGGTGATCAAGCAAACACACCGGTTAGTGTAGCCGGTATGCTACAACTTCTCATCCATGAAAAATATACCCGGCAGGAAGTAAATTTTATAATGGTACGGAACTATACTAAAAATGGTTGCGGGTTATATAATTTTTAATTTTAAAGAGAAAGTTACCCGATCTGGATTCGAACCAGAGCTATCAGAGCCAGAATCTGAGGTACTACCGCTATACTATCGGGCAATAAGGGGTGCAAAATTACATTTTTCTGCGCATTATTTCAAGGTTCTATCCAGGCATTATTTTCTTTCAGCAGGTTGATCAGCTCTTCCACGGCTATTTCGCTGTTGACCGCCCGTTTCACCACTTCTTTACCCCGGTAGAGGGTTATTTTGCCCGGGCCGCTGCCTACATAACCGAAATCGGCGTCCGCCATTTCACCCGGGCCGTTCACGATGCACCCCATAATGGCGATCTTCACCCCTTTCAGGTGATTGGTCACCGCCCGTATTTTAGCCGTGGTTTCCTGCAGGTCAAAAAGGGTCCTGCCGCAGGAGGGGCAGGAAATATATTCTGTTTTGGATATACGGGTGCGGGTAGCCTGCAGGATGGAGAACGCCGTATTATTGATAAACTGTTCCACGGTGGTATTCTGTGTATAATTCCTGCCGCTGGCATTCAGTTGGGTAACACTGCCTTCGTATGCCTCCGCTGTCATACCCAGGCAAATGCCGTCGCCCAAACCATCCAGGAAAAGCGCCCCGGTTTCGGTGGCAAAATGGATGAGATGCTCATCGGATGTCTGCAGGTTGCTGTCCGTAACCAGTATCACCGGGTTCTTGATGCCGCGTTTTAGCAGTTCAATAAACATAGCTCTGACAGACTGCATGGCATTCCCGTGGGTGCTGCTCAGGCATAATACTACCGTAGGGTCATTACCAATGTTTTCCAGCTCAACCGGAAAACTGCCGTTACAATCTGACATCACAAAATTGGCGACCGCGCTTTTGGGAGCAGCAGCATTGTAACCGGCTATATCAAAAATGGGGAAATATTTTTCCTTATCGGCACTATCCACCCATTTGTCAGCGGGCACTAGCACCTTTAATGTGCCGGGCAGGGCAAAATCCAGGTTGGGCTCCGTGATATAGATATAATCCGCAGCCGCGTCGCTGATGTTCCATTTATCCAGTTGCGCTTCGTAGGTATATCCCACACTTTGTAGCACAGCCGGGGTAATGATTCCGGCTTTACTCAGGTCTGCCACCACCACCGGCACATGTGTGCTGCCGACATGGTCTACCGTAAAAGTTTCCCGGCGCTTGTATTCAAAAGGCGAGTAAGGCAGGGGAGTGGTTCCGGATGAACCGGTTTCTACTTTTCCCGCAAGGGTATATCTTTTCACAATATCGCGGCAAACCGGTATTTCCAGCTCCGGGTCTTCGGTTAAGGATACCCGTATGGTATCGCCCAGCCCGTCTTCCAGCAAAGAGCCGATACCGATGGCGGATTTGATCCTGCCATCTTCGCCGTCTCCGGCCTCCGTAACACCGAGGTGCAGCGGGTAACATTCGTTAAACTCTTCCTGCATCTGCTTTACCAGCAGGCGGTAGGCCTGTACCATCACCTGCGGGTTGCTGGACTTCATGCTCAGCACGATATTGTGATAGTCTTCGTAGCGGGCAATGCGCAGGAACTCCATAGCGCTCTCCACCATTCCCATGGGCGTATCTCCGTAGCGGCTCATGATGCGGTCGCTGAGGGAGCCGTGGTTGGTACCGATGCGCATGGAGGTACCATACTCCTTACAGATCTTTACAAGCGGCGTAAAACGCTGCTGTATCCTTTCTATCTCGGCGTTGTAGGCGCTGTTCGTATATTCAATGAATTCAAACTTCTTTTTGTCGATATAGTTGCCGGGGTTCACTCTCACTTTTTCAACGATGCGGGCTGCTACTTCCGCGGCATTGGGGGTAAAATGGATATCCGCTACCAGGGGCGTTCTGTATCCCCGCTTGTGCAGTTCATTCCTGATCGTCAGCAGGTTTTCGGCTTCCTTTTTGCTGGGCGCGGTGATCCGCACCAGTTCCGCCCCTGCTTCTATGCAGCGGATGGTTTGTTCCACGGTGCCGGCCGTGTCCATGGTATCAGTAGTTGTCATGGTCTGCAGCCGGATGGGGTGGTAGTTGCCCAACAACAACTCTCCAATCTTTACTTCTTTGGTTTTTAGCCGCTTATATTCTGTAAGTGATTCACAATACCCTTGCATAACGATCAAACTGTAGCGCAAAGGTAGGATATAGAATGTGGAAATGTGGGAATGACCTCTCCACCGGTGAAGAGGGGGTGCCTCCTCCCCACCCTCTTTGTCTTTCGGCCTGTATCCTGCAACCTTACTACTAACCACTTATCACTATAACATCAGCGTTTTTTCTGCAAAAGCTTCTATTTCCGGGAAAAAAGACAGGTAGTATTGGCGAAACTGTTCATAATGTTCCTCAAAAATATCAATAGCCGGCTGACTGTTGTTCATATAGGCCGCGCGGTGTACCAGTCCTTTTAAACTGTTATGGATCCCCTCTTTAAACTGGTAATTGAAAAGCCAGTTTTGTTTTTTCATATAAGGAAATATCAACCGGAACCGCTCCGGTAACCCGGCGCTGCGTTGATCCAGTATCCTGTAAATATTTTGAGAAAAATCCCATAAGCTGTCGTTGTCAAACCGTTCCTTATCCAGTGCCAGGAAATGATCGTACACTACATCCATAAACGACATTGCATATAATCCGTAATACGGACGGAAAAGGTTGCTCCCGGCTTTTGTTACGGGATGTTTGTCGGTGAATTCATCTATAGCCCTGTGCAGCACGATACCTTCCTGAACACTCTCGGGAAAATCAAACTTTTGCCTGCCTTTAACAAAGTCGCTTATCATGTTGCCCGTAATGATATCGGGCCGGTTGAACGACAGGTATGCGTGTGCAAGGTAGTTCATCTGTTTTCTAACGTTGTGGTAACGAAATTAAGACGGTTTGGCATAATATTTTCCCTACCGGAAATGCCGGACCTGGTGGCAGGAGGGTTTTAAGATATTACTTTCGGGGCATTCTGCAATTATTCCGGAATGATATATTGAATGTTCCGATATATTACATTTGCTGTACTAATTCTTCATTGTATGTTTTTGCAGGCTGTTGATACGGTTGATCAGATCAACCCGGATGCATTCAGGCGGAGCTATTACCTGGCCGGAAAGCCAATAGTGATCAAAAGACTTTCAAAAGACTGGCCGGCATTTACCAAATGGAACTGGGAATATTTTAAAGACATCGTAGGAGATAAAAAAGTAGGCATTTATAATAATATAAAGACCGATGCTTTTACACCCGTGAATACCCCTAACGGGCATACCACTTTTGGAGAATATGTGGATATGATCAGTAAGGGGCCGGCGGGGTGGAGAATATTCCTGTTCAATATTTTTGATCATGCACCGCAGTTAACAAAAGACTTTGAGTGGCCGGACCACCTGGCAAAGGGGTTTGTAAAACGTTTTCCCATGTTGTTCGTAGGGGGCGCCACTTCCATTACCCATATGCATTTCGATATAGATTTATCGCATGTTTTCCATACCCAGTTCATGGGCAGGAAGAAAGTATTACTCTTCCCATACGAGGAGCAGAAAAAGTTATACAGGAAGCCGTTTGAAGTACAAAGCCAGGCAGATTTTTCGCATTATCACGAAAATTCGGGGACTCCTGACTATGAAAAGTTCCCGGCATTGAAGTATGCCCGGGGATTTGAGGTGACCCTTGATCATGGCGATACGCTCTATATGCCTTCCGGCTACTGGCATCATATGGAATACCTGGACAGCGGGTTTGCCATGAGCCTCCGTTCTATGCAAACTTCTGCCGCAGGCAAAATAAGAGGTTTGTGGAACCTTGTTGGCATGAGGAACATCGACACGTTTATGAAGAAAAACTTCCCCGAAAAATGGTACAGCTACAAGCTGAAAAAGCTGAATAATGCCGCTTTACATGAGCTCAAATTGCAGGAAACAGGCAGCTAACCAACCTGGTTCATTATATCATATGATAAAAGTATGGATTTAACAAGGGAAATTATATTGTAATTTCTTTGATATTGCATTATTACGTATTAATTTTGTGTTCTATATAAGCACCATCTCCATTTTTATTCCAATTCCATTGCTTGAATCTGCGCTCTTAATCCAGTAAGTTCCTTAACTGTTTTTTACAGGCCGTAAAATAATTATATAACGGGAAGTTTTTTTGTGGTTTCAGAGGTAAGCAAAGGCCGGCGATTTCTATCGTCGGCACCATTTATGCCCTTCTGCTTTTCATGATCATGTTGCGCATATCGTACCGCGTTATTTTCGGGTTTATGTTTTTACGCACAATCAAAACGTTCCGGATGGAGTAGCTTTGCAAAAAAAGGACGAATGCAACCAAAAGATATCGCGGCAATCCGGCAGAATTATAGCAGAGCTACCTTATCGGAGAAAGATGTGGACAGCCATCCCGTTAAACAATTTGAAAAATGGTGGAATGAGGCGCTGGCTTCTGAAATTGATGAAGTAAATGCCATGACGCTGGCTACGGCCTCTTCAGATGGAGTACCCTCCGCCCGTATTGTCTTGCTGAAGGGCTTTTCGCAGGCCGGTTTTGTCTTCTATACCAACTACAATAGCTTCAAAGGAAGGCAACTGGCTGATAATCCCAAAGCCTGCCTGGTTTTTTTCTGGAAAGAACTGGAGCGCCAGGTACGTATAACGGGGTTGGTAGACAGGACCTCAGACGAGGAAAGCGATATCTATTTCCGGTCACGGCCGGAAGAAAGCCGGATAGGGGCTATAACCTCTCCGCAAAGTACGGTGATAGAAAGCCGCGAGTGGATTGACAAAAAATTCCGGGAAAACCGCTTCCGGATGCAGGGAAGCGAGATAAAACGGCCGGATTTCTGGGGCGGGTTTATAGTAAAGCCGGTGATTATGGAGTTTTGGCAGGGCGGACCCGGCCGACTTCACGACAGAATTCAGTACACGCTGGAAGAAGAAAATAACTGGAAAATTGAGCGCCTGGCTCCCTGACAGCAAGTAAATATTTCTCGACCGGAGCAACGGAATCACTGTGAAGGTTATCATAAGGTATTGATAATCTTGACAATTTATCATTATTCTCTTTTATAACATATACTTTAATGTCCAAAATTCCGTTCAGTTACAGGGAAAGTCATAATTTTACAGCGTGAATAAATTTACACTGATACTTCTTACCGGTTGCCTTTTACACTTTTCGGGGTTTAGCCAAACCCAGGAAAAGTTGGCAATTGCGCCCAGGGAGAATACAGTGAAGTTCATCAGGTTTTACCCCAACCCGGCAACCACGCTTATCAATTTTGATTTTCAACAGGGTTATGACCGCTCCTATAGTTTCCAGATTTATAATTTCCTGGGCAAAAAAGTGTACGAAATAAAAAACGTGTCTGTTGCCAACCAGGTTTCTCTCGGTGACTTTAACAGGGGAGTATATATCTTTCAATTGCGCGATAAATCCGGGAAAGTTCTTGAATCCGGAAAGTTCCAGGTATCTAAATAGTAGTGGAGTATGTTATCTCAACGGCATATAGCAAATGCCGGGTGGATTCTTGTGGCCTCGCCAGGAATCGAACCTGGATCTGGAGCTTCGGAAACTCTTATACTATCCATTGTACTACGAGGCCGTCAATAAAACTGCGAAAATAGGGAAATGTAAAACAACCAGGAAGAAAGTCTGTGTTTGTGTCGGCTATTTTATCAACCCATGGGCATTTTCTGCAAATATTTTCACGGCTATGGCAAGCAGGATCACCCCAAAAAACTTACGGACAGCCAGTAAGCCGGCATTTCCCAGCAGCCGTGCGATAAAATTGAGTGACTTTAGTACGGTGTAGATCACTACCAGGTTCAATATAACACCGGTAAGGATTGCCCAGTCGGAAAACCCGGCTTTCAATGAAATGATAGTGGTCAGTGTTCCGGACCCTGCAATCAGCGGAAAAGCGATCGGAACCAGGGTTGCCGCTTTCACGTCTTTTTCACTTTTGAAAAATTCCATGCCCAGCACCATTTCCAGCCCTACGATGAATATCACAATAGAACCACCTACGGCAAACGACCGCAGGTCCAGTCCAAGAATACTCAGGAATGCTTCCCCAATGTATAAAAATGCGATCATTAGAGCCCCCGAGATCAGGGTGGCCCTGGCCTCGTTTATGCCGCCTACTTTTTGCTTGATAGAGATAAACACTGGGATAGAGCCTACAATATCTATTACCGCAAAAAGCGTAAATGTAACAGTAAGAAGTTCGTTAAAAGTAAAAGGCATTGTTTTCCTGTTTGCTGATGCAGACGCTATAATTTGCCAAAAATATTGATAAGTTTCAAAGTGTACCAACAATTCCGCCTTATTCGTTAAAATCTGCATTTCTTTCCCGTTCTAATATTATTAACTGATATTATTACGTTAATAGTCAAAATATTATATTGCAGAAATGACTGCCTCCCTGAAAGAATACGTCATTGGCTTTTACCGGTCGCTGCCGGTGCAGTTATTTTTACTGCATTTGCGCAGGTACCAGATATTGTTGATATTCTGGTATATACTCATTAGCGCCATCAATGGCAGCTTCATGAGCTCCTTTGGCGCGGACGCTCTTTTCCTGGCGCCCGAGTATATGGGTGAGGTGAATGGGGTGAGTATGGCAATTGTGGGGATGGCTACGGGTGTTTTTATCATGAGTTGGAATGTTACCACCTTTATACTGCACAGCAACCAGGTGAAATTCCTGGCAACCACTTCCAAACCTTTTTTGAAATACTGTACCAACAATGCAGTAATACCCCTGCTTTTCCTTATTATCTATATCATCAGGATGATCCATTTTGATTTATACAGTGAGTTGTTCGGCGGTGGAGAGGTGGTGGTACTCATCAGCGGCTTTCTGCTGGGTTTGGTGTTTACCATTGTGCTGGCATTCCTGTATTTTTTCAGAACGGAAAAAACGATGATGCGTACCATGGAGCCTGTGTTGCGCGACCCCGTTACCTATGCCAAACAGTTTGGTATCGGGGGAAAGCATTTTCATGAAAGAGGTATCCTTAAAGTAGACTGGTTTTTCAATACCCGGTTCAAGCTAAAAAAACCCCGGAATGTATCTCACTATTCGGAGGAGTTTATAGAACTTGTTTTTAAACGGCATCATTTCGCTGCGGTATTTTCTATCATTGTTGCTTTTCTGATCCTTGCTTTCCTGGGGATGCTCATGGACAAGCCGTTGTTCATCATCCCGGCAGCTTCCGCTATCCTGCTTTTCTTCGCGGTATTGATCGCGGGTTCCGGTGCGTTGAGTTTCTGGCTGAAAAGCTGGGCCTTCCCGGTGATCATCCTGCTGGTGCTGGTGTTGAATTTACTGTTTGAGAAAGACCTGATAGATCCCCGTAACAAAGCTTACGGCATAGATTATGTGAACCGCCAGGAGCGGCCGGGTTACAACAGAGTAGATATCCTTCAGTTATGTTCCCCCGAGAAGATGGAAGCGGACAAACAGCATATGCTTACCATACTGGAAAAATGGAAGGCCAAACAAAAAGAGGAAAAACCGGTGCTGTATGTAGTGAATGTAAGTGGCGGTGGCACCCGCTCCGCTACCTTCACGCTCAGTGTGTTGCAGCAAATAGACAGTATGATGAACGGGTTCCTGGATAAAGTGTTTGTCATTAACGGGGCTTCCGGCGGTATGCTCGGCGCTACTTATTTCAGGGAGCTTTTCCGGCTGAAGCAGGCAGGACAGGATATTGACCTGCAGAGCCTGTTATACACGGAAAATATCTCAAAAGACCTGCTTAATTCGCTTTTTTCATCCTTTGTTACCAGGGATATTTTTGCGCCGGCCCAGCAATTTACATCGGGCAACTTTACCTACACTAAAGACAGGGGATACGCATTTGAAGAACAGCTCAACCGGAACACAGGCAAAATACTGGACTATTCGCTGAAGGATGTGGCGAAGGATGAGGCGAATGCAAAAATTCCGCTGATGATTTTTAATTCGACCATTACCCGGGATGGCAGAAAAATGATGATCAGCAGCCAGCCCATCAGTTTTATGATGCGGAACTGGGATACCGGTGCTGATACAGTCTTGTCAGAACCGGATGCCATAGACTTTGGTGCTATGTTCCGGCGGCAGGATCCCCTGAATATGCGGATGCTGTCCGTTTTGAGGATCAATGCCACATTCCCCTATGTGCTGCCCAATGTATGGATGCCCAGTGTGCCGGTGATAGACGTGATGGACGGCGGTATGCGGGATAATTTCGGGCAGGAATCCACCCTGAGAATGCTGAATGTATTCAAAGACTGGATCGACGGGAATACGGCAGGAGTGGTGTTTATACAAATCCGGGACCGCATTCCCGGTGAATGGAATGATAACTATGTGGACCAGAGCCTGACAGGCCTGTTCACCAAACCGATTGTGACCTTACAGAACAACTGGATGAAAATGCAGGACTATTACCAGGAAGAAATGGTTCATTTTTCTGCCGGCGGGTACCAGTTTCCGTTCAGGAAGATCATATTCTATTACAGTCCGCCACCGAAAGAAAAAGGCGCTGCGTTGAACTTTCATCTTACTCAACATGAAAAGCAGGATATCAAACGGGCATTGAACCTGGAGGCGAACCGTCAGTCATTTGAGCAGCTATCGGTTACCGGTCAACTCCCGGAGACTGACAAATGATAATTTTAAAGCCGGTGTTTACTTTTGCGTTTTTATTTCGTCTAACAAGAAAAAGATATATTGAAAAAGTTCCTGTTATCTGCCATGTTCGGTTTGGGGTATATACTGGCGTGCAGCCAGGCGCCCGATAGCATCTATTTCAACCTGTACACCGACAGCCTTAAAAAAGGGTCCTATAACTATATTAATGTGGAGGGGGTATTTTCCGGGGGACGGGTCCTTCCGCTGGACACCACACAACTGGTCTTTTCTTCCTCTTTTGGCAGTTTTCACAGGAACAGCCTGTGGATACCTTTCGATGCCGATGTCGAAAAGGTTGATATCACTGTAAGGCTGCGTTCCAATTCTTCCAGGTTCATAGAAAGAACTGTTTATATTAAAAGAAAAGATGATTGATTTCGGGAGAATGAATTGACCATAATTAAAAAATAGCGGTCTCCGCGGCCACATTCTTTTTTTAGGGTTATTCTTGTTTACTTTGCAGCCAGTAAAAAATAAAACAATAATGAAATTTTTAATCACAGGAACCGCCGGTTTTATCGGGTTCCATCTTGCTAACTACCTGATCAAACGCGGTGATACCGTGGTGGGACTGGATTGTATCAATAATTACTACGATATCAATCTTAAATACGACCGGCTTTCCTTTGCCGGTATACCAAAAGACAAAATACAATATAACAAGTTGGTTTCCAGTGATAAGCATCCCAACTATAGTTTTATACAACTTAACCTGGAGGATAAGGAAAACCTGGACAGGCTGTTTGCGGAACAGAAATTTGATAAAGTGTGTAACCTCGCCGCCCAGGCAGGTGTAAGGTACAGTCTTACCAATCCGGATGCATATATTAACAGCAATATCGTGGGATTTTTGAATATACTGGAGTGTTGCAGGCATCATCATATCAAGCATCTTGCGTATGCCAGCAGTTCCAGCGTGTATGGTTTGAACGGGAAATCGCCTTTTGCTACTTCCGATAACGTGGATCATCCCATTTCACTCTATGCAGCCAGCAAAAAAAGCAATGAACTGATGGCGCATACTTATAGCCACCTGTTTAAGGTGCCGACAACCGGCCTGCGTTTTTTCACTGTGTATGGTCCCTGGGGAAGGCCGGATATGGCTCTTTTTATATTCACAAAAGCCATTCTGGAGAATAAGTCTATCCAGGTATTTAACAATGGTAACATGGTGCGCGACTTCACCTATATAGCGGATATTGTAGAAGGTGTGGTGCGGGTACTGGACAATCCCCCGGCAGGCAACAAAAGCTGGGAGGCGACCCACCCAGACCCCTCCACATCGCCGGCTCCCTATAAGATATACAATATAGGAAACAACAATCCCGTGAAGCTGATGACCTTTATTGAAGCGATAGAAAAAACGCTTGGCAAGGAAGCTGTAAAGGAGCTTTTGCCGATGCAGCCCGGGGATGTGGCCGCTACCTGTGCTGATGTAACGGACCTGGTAGCGGATCTGCACTATAAACCGGAAACCAGGGTGCAGGAAGGGATAGAAAATTTCATCCGCTGGTACCGGGAGTATTTCAAGGTCTGACATCGCCTGCATAACGGGCACAAATAGGGCTAAATTTTCAATACAAAAGTTTTTTACGTATTGATATTGTCTTACCTTTGTGCTAGGAAAAAGAACGAAAGAAGGGAACGAAGCCGTTCCCTTCTTTATTTACCGGATTATGAGCAGCGAAGCAACAATAAAAATTGTCGAAGAATTAATAACGGATTTATTGACGGACAGCCCGGATTGTTTTTTAGTAGAGGTGAAAGTGAAGCCGACGAACAATATCAGGGTCTTTCTGGACGCAGACGGAGGAATATCTCTCGCAAAATGCATTACGTACAATCGTGCCTTATATAAACAAATTGAAGAAAAGGGATTATTCCCCGCCGGTGATTTTTCACTGGAAGTTTCTTCACCCGGGCTGGACGAGCCGCTTAAACTAAAAAGGCAGTACAAAAAAAATGTCGGCAGAAATGTAGAAGTGGTATTGCTGGACGGCAGCCGCATAGAGGGTAAATTGACGACCGTTGGCGAAGAGGAAATGGTAGTGGAAGAAACCAGGGGAAAGAACAAGAAAAAAGAGGTGGTACAACATACTATTTTTTTTAACAACATAAAAACAACAAAAATTCAAATTCAATTTTAACGGTCCCTGTTGGATGCGGCAACGTGTCTCAACCCGGATAAAAATGCTGTAACTATGGCAAGTATAAATCTTATTGAATCCTTTCAGGATTTTAAGGACGCAGAAAATATCGACCGCCCCACGTTAATGAAGGTGCTGGAGGATGTGTTCAAGACGTTGCTCCGTAAAAAATACGGATCTGACGAGAACTTTGACGTGATCGTGAATACGGAGAAAGGGGACCTGGAAATTATTCACCGAAGGACAATTGTGGAAGACGGGCAGGTGGAAAACCCGGTGGCGGAAGTTGCCTATAGTGAGGCCATTAAAATTGAACCTGACTTTGAAGTAGGAGAGGAACTGTTCCAGGAAGTAGATATTCTTGATTTCGGACGCCGGGCCATACTGGCTGCCAAACAAACCCTGGCCAGCCGTATCAGCGACCTGAAAAAGAACAGCCTGGTTAAAAAATACGCGGACCGTGTGGGTGAGATCATCACCGCGGAAGTGTACCAGGTATGGAAAAAAGAAGTATTGCTGCTGGATGAAGACGGAAATGAACTGATCATCCCCAAGTCGGAGCAAATACCTTCCGACTACTTTAAGAAAGGCGAAAATGTGAAGGCGGTGGTGAAAAAAGTAGAGTTAAAAAATAACTCTCCGGTAATCATCCTTTCGCGTACCCATCCGTCTTTCCTTGCTAAATTGCTCGAGATTGAAGTGCCGGAAATTTTTGACGGACTGATCGTTATCCGGAAGATTGTAAGAGAACCGGGCGAAAGAGCAAAAGTGGCTGTGGAATCTTATGATGACCGCATAGACCCTGTGGGAGCCTGCGTGGGGATGAAGGGAAGCCGTATACACGGTATCGTTAGGGAACTGCGTAATGAAAATATAGATGTGATCAACTGGACAAACAATACACAGTTGCTGATCCAGAGAGCGCTCACTCCTGCAAAGGTGAGCTTCATGGAATTAGACAATGAAAATAAACATGCCAGTGTCTACCTCAAACCCGACCAGGTATCGCTGGCCATAGGGCGCAGGGGGGTAAATATCAAATTAGCCTGCGAATTGTCCGGCTACGAGCTGGACGTATTCAGGGATGATGAAGACCAGTCAGAAGAATTTGATATTGACCTGGATGAATTTGCAGATGAAATTGACACTTGGGTAATTGACGAACTGAAGAGAATCGGATGTGATACAGCCCGGAGTGTATTAGACCTGACCGTAGAAGAACTGGAAAGAAGAACAGACCTTGAGAAAGAAACTTTGGAAGATGTGAGGAAAGTGCTGGAAGAAGAGTTTGAAAAAGGGTAACATTACCGGGCTTCTGAAAAGCCAGGTAATTTTTATAGAGAAAAAAAATCTCCCTGAAGTAAACCGGGGAGCAACTACAATATGGCGGAAGTAAAATTACCAAGGTTGCTGGCAGCAGCAAAAGAGTTTAACATTGGACAGGAAACCTTAATTGATTTTCTGATAGGGAAAGGTTTTTCCAAAGACGACCTCAAACCTACCAGTAAACTGACAGAGGATATGTATTACTCCCTGCAGCAGGAGTTTTCATCTGACAAGGCGGCAAAGGCAAAAAGTGACCAGATAGAAATTCCCAAGGGAAATGTATTGGAACCGCGTAAAAAGAAAGACGAAGAGGAAATTGTTTTTAAGAAAGAAAGCAAGAAAAAAGCGGACCCCCCTGTGGTGGAAGCCCCTCCTCCGGTAGTGGAAGAGCCTGAATTACCGGAGCCTCCCGTGCAGGAAACCAAACAACCGGAGATAGTGAAGATAGAAGCCCCTGAAATAGAAGGCCCCAAAGTACTGGATAAAATAGACCTCTCTGCAATAGACGGATCAACGCGTCCGAAAAAAGGAACTAAAAAAGCGGTGGCAAAAACCGCGGAACCTGCGACCGGAAAAGAAACCACCGAAAAAGCCAAAAAAGAACCTGTCGAAGAAGCCGTACCCGAAACCCCGGAACAACCGGCTGAGGCAGCAGAAACTCCGGAAGAGAATGCGGTAATAGAGAATATCAGGGCGGAGAAACTGGAAGGACCGAGAATTATCGGGAAAATAGACCTCCCGGCAGAAGGCGATAATAAACCTGCTGCCAAACAAAGCGATGAAAAACGTAAACGCAAGCGTATCCCGATAGAAAAAAGGGACCAGGCTCCCCGGCAGGACAACCAAAACAGACCTCAACAAAGAAGGGATGGCAACCGCCCTTCTGTTCAAAAGCAGGGGGATGCCCGGCAGGGTCAGGGCGGCGGTCGCTTTGGACAACACAAAGGCGGACGCAGGGATAATCCGCGGGAAGCGAAAGAGATAGACGCAAAAGAAATTCAGGATAAGATAAGGGAAACGCAGGCCAAACTGACCGGTGGCGGAAAAGCGGGCGGTAAGAGCGCCAAAGCCAAACTGCGCAGAGCCAGGAGAGAAGAGGCAGCCGAAAATATGGCTGAAATGCAGAGTGAAGACAACAAATTGCAGGTAACCGAATTTGTTACGGTGAGTGAGTTGGCTAACCTGATGGACGTGAATTTTGCAGAAATTATCGGCAAATGTATGGGGCTGGGTATTATGGTGTCTATCAACCAGCGCCTGGATGCGGAGGTAATAGAACTGGTAGCCGGAGAGTTTGGTTTTGAAGTGGAGTTCATAGGCGTGGACGATGTGGAAGAAGAAGAAGGAGAAGACATTGAAGACCAGCCGGAAGACCTGATCTCCAGACCGCCTGTCATCACGATAATGGGGCACGTTGACCACGGTAAAACCTCTTTGCTCGACTATATTCGTAATGCCAACGTGGTAGCGGGTGAAGCGGGAGGAATTACCCAGCACATAGGTGCATACCAGGTTACTACTACCTCTGGAAAAAAACTGACATTTTTGGATACACCCGGTCACGAAGCATTTACGGCTATGCGTGCCCGTGGTGCCAAAGCGGCTGATGTCGCCATTATCGTGGTGTCTGCCGATGATGCAGTGATGCCGCAAACGCGGGAGGCTATCAGTCATGCCCAGGCAGCCAACCTGCCCATGGTATTTGCCATCAATAAAATAGACAAGGACGGCGCGAACCCGGAAAAGATCAAGGAACAGCTTTCCGCGATGAATATCCTGGTGGAAGACTGGGGGGGGAAATATCAAAGCCAGGAAATATCCGCAAAAACCGGACTGAATGTGGACCTGCTGCTCGAAAAGATATTACTGGAAGCAGAATTGCTGGAACTGAAAGCTAACCCGGAGAGGGAGGCTGTCGGTACCATTATTGAAGCATCCCTTGATAAAGGAAGGGGATACGTGGCAACCGTACTGGTGCAGAACGGTACCCTGCGCCATAGCGATATCACTGTGAGCGGGCAGTTTTTCGGAAGGGCTAAGGCGATGTTTAACGAGCGAAACCAAAGACTCGATGTAGCCGGACCTTCTACACCGGTACAGATACTGGGATTGAATGGCGCGCCGCAGGCCGGTGAAAAGTTCAGGGTATATGCCGATGAAAGTGAAGCGAAGGAAGTAGCCAATAAAAGAGCGCAGATACTCCGGGAACAGGGTATACGGGCCAAAAAACATATTACACTCGATGAAATTGGAAGACGCCTGGCGCTGGGCAACTTTAAACAGCTCAACCTTATCATCAAAGGTGATGTGGACGGTTCTGTGGAGGCCCTGAGTGACTCTCTGCAAAAACTCTCTACAGAAGAAATTGCCGTATCGGTGGTGCATAAAGCGGTGGGCGCCATTACGGAAAGTGATGTGCTGCTGGCTACCGCGTCCGATGCCATCATTGTAGGGTTCAATGTGCGTCCTTCCATGCAGGCATCAAAGCTGGCGGAATCCGAAGGCGTACAGATCAAGGCATACTCCATCATTTATAATGCTATCGAAGAGGTGAAGAGTGCGATGGAAGGTATGATGGAACCAACCATTACGGAAAGAATAACCGGAAATGTAGAGATCAGGGAGGTGTATAAATTCGACAAAGCAACCGTAGCGGGCTGTCAGGTGCTGGATGGTAAGATCATGAGAAACTCCAAAGTAAGGTTGATACGGGATGGCATCGTGATATATCCTACCGGGGAAGGACAGAGTGCGGAACTGGGCTCTTTGAAGCGGTATAAAGACGATGTGAAGGAGGTGACAAGTGGTATGGAATGCGGTCTTACTATCAAGAACTATAATGACCTTAAACAGGGCGATGTAGTGGAAGCTTTTGAAATTGAAGAAGAAAAAAGAAGTCTCTAAACCTTTGTTAAATAACCGTGGTGGCGTTTTTACCAGCGCCAAAGACGCCTACTTTTGAAAGGCGGATTTTTGTATAAGACGAAAATATTCTGCTTTTCGGGAAATAAATATTTTTCAGATGAAACATGCACTCTTATCAACCTGCCTTGTCCTGTTTGCGGTGGCTGGTTTTGCACAGAAAACAGGTCAGTCGCACAAAGTGCTGGCGGATAAAATAGTCGGGGTTTTGGGAGATAAAATTGTTTTGCGTTCAGATATACTGAACTATATAGATGACGAAAAAAGGCAGGGGAGAACATTGCCGCCGGATGCCGGTTGTATGTTGTTGCAGCAAATGCTGGTGCGTAAAGCGATGATGCTGCAGGCCCAGAAAGACTCTTTACCGATAAGCGACGAGGAAGTAGAGGCGGAACTGGATCAGCGTATCCGTTATTTTATAAATATGTATGGTGGTAAGGAAGCGCTGGAGCAGATCGCCGGTAAAACACTTTACCAGTTAAAGGAAGATAACCGTGCTGTGATCCGGGAGCAGAAACTAACGGAAGCCATGCAGCGGTCTATTATAGAAAATGTGAAGATTACCCCTACTGAAGTAAAGAACTACTTTGAAAGTATTCCTCCGGAAAGTTTGCCTTACTACGAAACTGAACTGGAGATAAGGCAGGTGGTTGCTTATGGAAAGGCCAGTCGTGATATGGAGAAATATGCGCAGGATGAACTGGCAGAGTACAAACGGCAGATCGAATCCGGGCTTACCAGCTTTGAAAGACTGGCAAAAATGTATAGCGATGATCCCGGCACCAAGGAGATCGGCGGAAGGTTTGAGTTCAACAGAAGCGACAAAAACGTCGACGGCGTTTTTGCGCAAACCGCTTTTGCCTTAAAAGAAGGACAAATATCGAGAGTGGTAAAATCCAGGTTTGGATATCACATTATACAACTGGTAAGCCGTTCGGGTGATGATGTGGTGGTGAGGCATATTTTAAAGATACCGCAGGTAATGGATGCGGAAATAAATGAAGCAATTGAGAAACTGGACACCATCCGTTCGAAACTGGTGGCTAAAACCCTGACCTTTGGCCAGGCGGTTGAGCAGTATAGCGAAGATGATAACAGCAAATTCAACGCCGGTTCTGTGACGAACGAGTACGGGTCTCCCTACCTGGCCATCGACCAACTGGATAAAAGTATTGTGGTGATACTGGACCAGTTGAAAGTGGGTGAATATTCGAAGCCCATGCCTTTTACTGACGAAAGAGGTAAAAAAGGCGCCCGCATCCTGTTTTTACAGTCAAAATCAGAACCACACCGGGAAAATCTGAAAGACGACTATAATAAAATAGCGCAAAGAGTGCTGGAGGATAAAAAGGGCGAGACACTGAATCGCTGGCTTCAGACAAAAATGCCTACTTTTTATATGACGGTAGACGATGAGTATAAGCAATGTCCCGATATAGCTACCTGGTTATCACTTTCGCCAAGTAATACTACGGTAAGCAATTAAGAGAGTTATACACAGATATTTTAAGGAGCTGCAGGTCAGCTCTTTTTTTATTTATGGGTTCCTGCATAGTATCTATCTGTTAATTTCATCTTTACAGGATGATGTGTTATTTTTAGCGGAGAATTACCATACTAAAAGCCCTCCTGTACAATGAGATTGAATATTGTTTTTACTATTGCTGTTTTACTGTTCGTTCATAATTCATTTGCTCAAATTGATCTTTCTTCAGCGCTTTTGTGGACAGATGACAACAAAAAGATATCCCTGCGCAAGCCCGCCGACGTTCTAAAAGAAGAAGTGAAGAAAAGAACCGGGATTACTATTGCTCCTGTTACGAAGGTCCAGCCGGGACAAACAGTGATATACCTTGTCAGCAGCGAAGGAGAGCCTAAGCTGCCAAAACAGATACGGGAACTGGCTGCCAGGCTTGCAGCGCCGGGCGAAGAAGGGTATAAACTGATTACCAGTAAAGAGCAGTCGCTGGTGATCATTTCCGGGAAAAATGCGCGGGCGGTATTGTATGGTGTAGGAAAGTTCCTGCGGGAGGCACATATGAAGCAGGAGGTATTGACCATTTCCGATAATATCTCTGTTACATCAACGCCTGCCTACCCGATCCGCGGCCATCAGTTGGGGTACCGCGCCAAGACAAATTCGTACGATGCGTTTACCGTAAAACAATTTGATCAGTACATCCGGGACCTGGCGCTTTTTGGAGCCAACAGCATCGAAATAATGCCGCCACGGACCGACGATGACGATTCCAGCAAACACATGGTTACCACGCCGTTTAAGATGATGGTGGAACAATCAAGAATTTGTAAGGAATATGGATTGGACGTGTGGATGTGGTATCCGAATATGGGCTCCGATTATGTTCAAAGGGATTCTCTCCGGAACGAGATGAAGGAAAGGCTGGAAGTGTTTGCCGCCCTGCCTAAGCTGGATCACGTGTTTGTACCCGGGGGGGACCCGGGCGATCTGGAACCTGATGTCATGTTCAAATGGCTGGGAACAGTGGCAACCGCGCTCAGACAGTATCATCCCAATGCCAAAATATGGGTATCGCCGCAGGCGTTTCGCCCGGGACAGTCCTGGTTTGATAGTTTCTTTACGCATGCCAATGCCGGTTATCCCTGGTTTGGAGGAGTGGTGTTTGGTCCCTGGGTGAAGATACCGCTGGAAGACCTGCGTAAAAAGCTGAACCCGGCTGTTCCCATACGCCGGTATCCGGATATCACCCATAGCCTGAGTGCGCAATACCCGGTCCCCGATTGGGATGTAGCCTATGCCATGACCCTGGGCAGGGAATGTATTAACCCAAGGCCCAATGATCAGAAAATGATCCACAACCGTTTTGATAAACTGGCTTCCGGCAGCATCAGCTATTCAGAAGGCACCAATGACGATGTTAACAAGTTTATATGGAGCGACCTGGATTGGGATCCCTCCACCCCGGCATTAAAAACACTCTATGACTATGCCCGTTTGTTCATTAATGAAGAAATGGCGCCTGAGCTGGCCCTGGGGATAGAAGCGCTGGAAACCAACCTCCGGGGTCCGTTGCTTACGAATAAAACAGTAGAGCAGACGCTGTTGCTCTGGAAAGACCTGGAAAGAAAGGCGACACCGGATATGATCAATAATTTTCGTTTCCAGATGTGTTTGCTGCGGGCTTACTACGATGCCTATGTGCAAAGGCGCCTCATACGCGAAACAGCGATAGAGATGCAGGCAAGGCAAATACTGGAGGATGCAACGGCGGAAACCTCCCATCTCGCTGTTTTGAAAGCGATGCAGGTGCTGGACGAAGTGGCTTATGAACCGGTTGCCATTTCGCTCAGGGAAAAATGTTTTGTACTGGCGGACTCATTATACAGCAGCATTGGCGCTCAGTTGACAATTGAAAAGCATGGCGCGATGCCGGGCAGGGGCAACTTTCTCGATAATATTGATATTCCACTGAGTGATGCTGCCTGGCTGCAGGATCAGTTAAACGGTATTGAAGGTATCGCGGATGACAATGAAAGATTGCAGAAAATAAAGGATATATTACTCAGGACCTATCCCGGCCCCGGTGGGTTTTATGACCATTTCGGTTCCGTGCAAAGTAAATACAGGGTGGTAACCGACAAAACCTACCAGGAAGACCCGGGTAGCCTCCAATCTCCCCGTATCAGTTTTGGAGTAGGCATCATCGGAGAAGAATGGGTACACGAAGTAAGATCGCAGGGCTTTTCCGGGCAAACCACACCGGCAGCCTGGATGAGCCAGATCAATACCTTATACGATACGCCGCTGAAAATAAAATACGATAATCTGGACAGCACAGCCGCTTATAAAATGCGCATAACCTATACCGGTCGTTTTCGTTCGAAATTAAAGCTGGTTGCCAACGATCAGTTTGTGATTCACGATTTTATGCAAACCGGGGAAAGGCCGGTATATGAGTTCGATATTCCCAAAGAAGCGACCAGCAGCGGAAAACTGGTATTCACCTGGACCTGTGGCGAAGGCCAGCGGGGCTCCCAGGTATGTGAAATATGGCTGATAAAAAAATAGGTTGAAGAGCAGACCCAGCAGATAAATAAGTTCACGCATCACCTTTTTCTTTATATCAATAGCCTGCAACTTCTGCATGGTATAGCTCGTCTTGTATAGTAGTACCCGGGAAAAAGCAGCGTATTGAAAGGATAGCTTTTAAATAACAGGGTTGTAGAATTGATAGGCCGCCCGGAAAAACTAACCGACATGATGAATAACTATACCGCTCTGCCGGAATACCCGCTCATGGAAACTACTCCAGGGGCATATCAACATTCAGGCAATGATTCCCAAACCGACTGCCTGATGGATGGAGATGAGTGTCTTCTGACGCTACAGGAAAGGCTTTCGATCATTACATCCGGATGGCGGTCCGGAGATGTTCATTTGCCTTTTCCGATACCGGACTAAAGGAGATACCGAAAACTATAAAATAGAAATTTGTTCCGTATATACCAATCAGAAAAGACATTCCTGATCCGTACCCAAAAAATAAAAGGCTGCCTGATAAGGGCAGCCTTTCTATTTAGAACAAAATCGAATTAAGCGATTTCAACTTCAGCGCCGGCTTCTTTCAGCTTAGCGGCGATTTCGTCAGCTTCAGCTTTAGCAACACCTTCTTTAACTGGTTTCGGTGCACCGTCTACCAGGTCTTTAGCTTCTTTCAAACCTAAGCCGGTAAGGTCTTTAACCACTTTTACCACACCCAGTTTGTTAGCGCCAGCCGCTTTCAATACCACATTAAAAGATGTTTTTTCTTCCGGAGCAGCAGCGCCACCGGCAGCAGGACCCGCAGCTACGGCTACCGCAGCGGCAGCAGGCTCAATGCCATACTCATCTTTCAAAATAGTTGCTAACTCGTTTACTTCTTTTACAGTAAGATTTACTAATTGTTCTGCAAATGCTTTTAAATCTGCCATTGTTTCAAATTTTTCCCGCCTTCATTGCCTGTGCTCCGGCGGAGTTATTAAAAAAATTTGTTTATATATTATCCTCAGGCCAGGATAATTAATTTGAAAATGAGTCAATTTGAAAATTTGAAAATGCAATAGCTAACGTCTTACATTTTCAAATTAGCATATTTTCAAATTGTCACATTAGTTTGCTCTTTCTTCCAGCGCTTTTACCAGGCTTGCAAGTTTGTTACCGGCATTCAATGCACTGATAACATTCTTGGCAGGCGACTGTAATAAGCCGATGATATCGCCAATAAGATCCTGCTTGCTCTTCAATGTGGTCAATGCTTCCAGTTGATTGTCACCGGCAAACACGTCTCCGTCAATGAAAGCAGCTTTTAAAGCAGGCCTTTCACCTTTGCTTTCCTTACGGAAAGAGCTCAGGATAAGTGCCGGCTCTTTAGGGTTTTCCGAAAACAGCAATGCTGTTACATTGTTCAGGGAATCATATACGCCAGAGAACCTTTCGTTGTCGATAGATTCCAGGGCTTTTTTGATCAAAGTGTTTTTAGCTACTTTCATTTCCACGTTCTTGTCGAAACAAGCGCGGCGCAGTTTCACAATTTGTGCTACACTCAGAGATTCTGTATCGGTAACGTAAAAGTTGTTGTATTGAGAGAACTTGCCTTTCAGCAGTTCAATCACTTCGTTTTTTTCCTGTTTGGTCATACAAAAGATTTTTATGCTGTCAAAGCATTAGTTAACAATAGATTTTGGGTCGATGGCAATACCGGGGCTCATGGTGCTGGCCATGTAAGCGCTTTTCAGGTAAGTGCCTTTGGCAGTAGAAGGTTTTGCCTTGATAATAGCATTAATAAACTCCTGGCTGTTTTCAGCTATTTTTTCCGGGGAGAAACTCACGCGACCGACAGAAGCGTGAATGATACCGGCTTTGTCTACTTTAAATGCTATTTTACCGCCTTTTACTTCGGTAACTGCCGCTGCCACATCATTGGTTACGGTTCCTGTTTTAGGGTTGGGCATCAGGTTGCGCGGTCCGAGGATTTTACCCAGTTTACCAATTTTAGGCATCACAGCCGGGGTGGCTACAATCACGTCGATATCTACCCATCCGCCTTCAATTTTGGTAACATATTCGTCCAGTCCCACATAATCCGCTCCTGCTGCTTTTGCCGCTTCTTCCTTATCGGGCGTGCAAAGCACCAGTACCCGTTTTGTTTTACCGGTTCCGTGCGGGAGGGTTACCGTACCACGGATAGCCTGATCTGCCTTTTTGGGGTCAACACCCAGGCGCAGGTGAATATCCACTGAGCTGTCGAATTTTGTAGTATTCACTTCCTTAACCAGGGCAGAAGCTTCCTTCAGCGAATACTGTTTATTTTTATCTATTTTAGCTGCTACAGCTTTTCTTTTTTTGCTAATCGCCATTTTCATTCAGTTTTTTGGAAAGTGAAGGATTAATTTTCCCAGGGGGCGTTACCATCTACAGTGATGCCCATGCTGCGAGCTGTACCTGCTACCATGCGCATAGCGCTTTCGAGCGTAAAACAGTTCAGGTCGGGCATTTTGTCTTTTGCGATCGCCTCAATCTGGGTCCAGGTTACCTTACCTACTTTGCTGCGGTTAGGTTCTTTGGAACCTTTTTGAATTTTAGCCGCCTCCATTAGCTGAACGGGCGCCGGGGGAGTTTTAATGACAAATTCGAAGGATTTGTCGGAATAAACTGTGATTAATACGGGAAGTACTTTTCCCATTTTGTCCTGGGTGCGGGCATTGAACTGCTTGCAGAACTCCATGATATTGATACCCTTGGAACCCAACGCAGGACCTACGGGAGGAGCAGGGTTGGCCTGACCGCCCTTTACCTGTAGCTTTACAAAGCCACTGATTTCTTTTGCCATTTTTTTACATTTTTGGTGTTAACGTTGTCCACCGCGGCGGACAACTCCCAAATTCAAATAAGAACTTTTTGGGGCGGCAAAGGTAGGAGAAAAAATTAAGATATCAAAGAAAAAATATCAGTTCCTGCCGGCATCCGCACAATGACCCCGGAAGGTCAGGTACGGTGAGGTGGTTTGCGGGGTTTCACGGTAAAACCGGGATTTTACAGTGATTTATGCTCACCAGCCTCCGGCAGCGTTAGCCGTTTGGGAGATAGGTGCAAAGATCGGCTTACATCGATCGAAGGCAGTTTTGGGTCTCCCGGCAAGGATCGGTTGTGGTTTAATTTACATTAAAGACACTTTTATTGTCTATTTTTACTATATTCAATAAGCTTGATATGCTGTAGTATATACCTGCAAAATGACCTTACACCTATGTTCGTCACCGTTGAGATAGGTGCTGCATAATCCTGCCCTGTCAACTAAAACAAAACTATATGCGGTGATGAAAACGCAGAGGTACTCCTTTAAATTTTTCTTTTTATCAGGCTGCTCTGCCATATGCATAGCAACAGCTATCCTGGGGTTTATTTTCCAAAATTTTTCATGTAATCAGAGAAATAATAAACAACCCCAGCAGGTAAAGGCTTTATTATCTGTCATAAATGCTTTGCCGGATGATAGCCGGGAGCAGCTACATTTTATTGATTCGGCTTTCAGACATATCAGGGAGCCGGATGTGGAAGACTGGCTGGAGTTCTATGGATTTAAATGCGCTTTTTACCAGCGGCAACGCCATTTTGAAGAGGCACTTACATATGCTGACAGCATGCTTGACCTTACTGTGAACAAGATCAGAGAACCTAAATTTGCGCAATGGTATGCGTCTGCACTTGCTTCCAAAGGCGACATATACCTGGCATTGAAAAATTATGATGAAAGCCTGGTATATTATACTAAATCAAGGGTAATAGCAGAAGATGCTGCGACAGATAGCTGCAGTATACACAGTTACACGCAACGGCTTGCTAATCTGATGTATAAACAAAAAAAATTTGAATCAGCAGCTGAATATTTTAAAACCACTATAAAAGAAATTAATTGCAGCGCCGTCACCAATGAATTCCTGACATTCGTTTATTCGCAAGCTAATTTGGATAATGTGGGTTTATGCTATGCAAAACTGCATCAATGGGATAGTGCTGTACATTATTTTAATGCGGCTATGGAGTATATCCTGAAGCAGGAACCGAAGTTCCCAACCCGGCAGCAATATATACAAACAGCAAAAGCAGTAGTATGGGGAAACCTGGCAGGTTATTATGCGCAAAAAAACAATCGCGCCGAAGCAGAGTCCTTATATATCAAATCACTTGCGGTGTTCGAAAGGCGCAATGATAATTTTGCCCAGAACCTGCAACTGGAACTTGCCGATATGCTGACATTCGCAGGCAGGTATGCTGAAGCCGGAAAATGGCTGGATAAGGTGAGGGATTCGCTGAGTACGCTGCCGGATGAGAATAACCACCTGAAATATTACCAGGTCAGGGCCGATCATCATTTAAAGCTGGGTGAGACGGGGGAAGCTGTTGCGCAACTCAAAAAATATATTTCGTTTAAAGATTCGGTGGATGAAGCCAATAAAAAATTTACGTCTGTCAATATCAGTGCAGACATGGAGAAGAGATACCATAAAGCGCTGAATGAAACACTCACTAAAGATATCCAGTTAAAGCAGGCCTATCTGCTTGTGGCGATCGCGATTGCCTGTATGGTTATAGTTATATCTCTCCTGGTACGAAATAATTATAAAAGATCAGCCAAATTACAGCACCAGCTTGCATTAAAAAATGAGCGGGAACGGATATCAAGGGAGTTGCATGACGACCTGGGAAGCAGCCTCACCTGCCTGCAGATAGTCGTCAACAGGTTAGCTACCCGGTCAAGTGGAAACTCAGAGACAATGTTGAAAAACATTTCCCAGATTTCAGGGGAGGCAATTGATCAAATGAGTGAAATTGTATGGATGCTCAAGGACACAGTAGGCACCATTAACGTGCTCATGGCTCATTTGCGGGTATATATGGCCGAGTATATTCAAAGAACGGACCTCAGCCTTACGCTTGACTTTAATAATAACAGCAAAAACGATCATCATATCAACAATATACAGCAGAGGAACCTTCTGCTTGTTATTAAAGAGATATTTCATAATGTTATCAAACATTCTAAAGCCGGTAAGTTTTCCATTGATTTTTCGTGCAGCGAAAAAAGGATCAGGGTAATAGCAAAGGACAATGGTATAGGTTTAGATCAAACCCAGACCTCAGAGGGCAATGGCATCAATAACATGCAGAAGAGAATAAGCAGTATTGGCGGTATCATTTTATTTGAGAACCGGGAAGGATTGCAGATCACAATTGATATACCTGCACAACTGAAGGAGTCATAAAATAATGCCGGCTATAGCTACTGCGAATAATTGCAGGAGATCGGAATAGTACACAAAGGTATACTTTTTCCAAGCCGGGATAGAATGTATTATTGCTATTGTCTATAATAACTGGCAGGGACAGAAGCTCCGGACAAATCCTGGCAACCGGCGTTTATATCATTAAAAGAATAATAAGTTGATTACAGTTTGTATTGTTGAGGATCAGCACATGGTACGCAAAGCAATAGAGGATATGCTGAGTGCAAGTGACAGCATTTCCTGTATCGGCTCATTTTCCAATGCAGAGGCGTTTATTGAAAAATATGAAGATCTTCAACCGGATATTACGTTAATAGACCTTGACCTTCCCGGTATACCCGGGGCAGAAGCTATCTTTTCCATTAAATCGAACTACCCCAGAGCGAAATTCCTGGTGCTGACCATCTTCAATGATGACGAAAAAGTATTTACCGCGTTAAAAGCCGGTGCAGGGGGGTATTTATTGAAGAAACATTTTTTCGATCACCTGGTCACGGAAATAACCGAACTCTATAATAATGGTGCGCCCATGTCCCCTGAAATAGCCAGGAAAGTAATAAACTATTTTCAGCGTGATGATGAAAAACTGCGTTTCAACGGGCTTACGGAAAGAGAAAAATCCGTGCTTGCTTTGATCGTAGAAGGCTTTCTGTATAAAGAGATCGCAGGAAAGCTGAACGTTGGCATTGACGCCATAAAAAAGCATGCGCATAACATCTATGAAAAGTTACAGGTACGCAACCGGAGCGAAGTGATAAAGAAATACATGTCAAATTAGATGTGAAGGGCTGCATAAGCGCTTACCTAACGACAAATGTATGTTTGTCCGGCAGGCATTTTTTGCCCGTTCCCCAACATTTTATACCTGCACCTTGGTAAAACACGCCTTTTATTTTATTTGAATCATTCTACAATTACTTTCAGATGAAAAAAGCATTAGCAGAATTTCTGGGTACTTTCTGGTTGGTTCTGGGCGGCTGTGGCAGCGCGGTGCTGGCGGCTGTCTTTCCGGAAGTGGGGATAGGGCTTGTTGGAGTTTCCTTCGCCTTCGGGTTAACTGTTCTCACCATTGCGTACTCACTGGGGCATATTTCCGGCGCTCATTTAAATCCTGCGGTAACCATAGGATTATGGGCAGGTGGAAGGATAAGCAGTAAAGATATTTTGCCCTATGTGATAGCGCAGGTCTTCGGAGCAATTACGGCTGCTGCCGTATTATACATCATTGCTACCGGCAATGGTAATGTAATAAACAGCTTTGCCGCCAACGGATATGGCGAACATTCACCCGGGGGATATAACATGATTTCAGCGATCGTTACCGAGTTTGTAATGACGTTTATGTTCCTTCTTATCATTATGGGTGCAACAGATGAAAAAGCTCCGGGGGGCTTTGCAGGACTGACCATTGGCCTTGCTCTTACACTCATTCATCTTGTCAGTATCCCCGTAACCAATACCTCGGTCAATCCTGCACGAAGTATCAGCCAGGCTGTGTTTGTCGGTGGCTGGGCGCTGGCACAGCTCTGGCTGTTCATTATTATTCCTGTTGCGGGCGCAGTGGCGGCGGCGGTGTTGTACAGGTTACTACGTAAGGTATAATAAGTGGTGATCATTAAAAATGCGTTTCCGCTATGTTTAAGAAAAAGATAGCCCAACTGCGCGACACATTTATTGCAGGGATTATTTTCCTGCTGCCCTTACTTATATTTTTTGTACTTATAACCAAAGCCTTCCGGTTCCTTACCGGTTTTACCTCTCAGATCGCGTCCCTTTTCGGGCTGAGGTCAATATTCGGGGTATCCGGAGAAACGGTTGCCAGTTCGCTGGCGCTATTGATCATCATTATCATTTGCGGATACCTTGTTCGCCTTACTTTCTTCAGGCAAATAAATGCCTGGCTGGATAATAAGCTGGTAAAGCATTTTCCGGGATACAGGGCTTATAAGGAATTGGCTGTTTCAAAATTATACGAGCAAAAAAATGCTCCCTCTATGGTGGAAAGCCCGGCGCTATATGAAAAGGATGACACTATCTTTCCCTGTTTTCTGATCAAAGAAATGGATAACGGGCTGGCAACTGTTTTTTTCCCTTCTTCAAAGAGCTGCGAAGACGGTTCTGTGGCGTTTGTTCCTGTAAGTAATCTCAAACTACTACCGCATATTACAAGTGATCAGTGGAAAATAGGGATATCCAATAAAGGTTCGGGAATTGACGAATTACTATCGGACGAAACCAGCAACAAGGAGAAATAAAATGCAGAAGTACACAAAGGTGTAGTAAAACTGCAATTCAATACCATGTAATTTGTCGTTCATATAGCAGGTATGCCCGTTATATAACCTCTGACAAACATATCCTTCATATCCGTTCCTTTATTCCAATTTGTGATCAAACCTATTTTGAGATAACAGTGTATACACCGTGTCTGTATTGGTGAACATACAGATCGGCTTATATAGCCGGCCAGTATTGTTGGCAAGGCAAAGAATACATACACGGCAATGATTGAATAATATAACGTATGCATTTTCATTTTTAAACTAAACAATAACAGGTGCTATGAAAAATTGTATCATTTTATTTTTTATTGCCGGCATTGTAAGTTCCTGCGGCACCTCAACTCAGATTGTAAAATCGTGGAAGGAGCCCGGGGCGAGTGTAAGTCTTGAAGAGGTTCAGAAAATTTTAGTGGTGGCCCTCGTGAGGAGCGAAGCATCAAGGCGTACAATAGAAGACCAGTTGGTAATGCGGCTTCAGAAAAAGGCATTCCCCTCTTATGTAATGATGCCCGGTAATCTATCCGGTGAGGATGAATCTGCCATTACCGCTAAGCTGAAAGGTGACGGGTACGACTATGTGTTGATGATGCGCCTGGCAGACGTTGATAAAGAAACATCGTATGTGCCGGGCAGTAATGTCATGCCGCATTATTATCGCGGTTATGGCGGCTACTACCGGTATGCGGCTCCATATTACTACGATCCGGGTTACTATCGTGAAGACAAGAATTATTTTATTGAAACAACGGTGTACTCGGTGCCCGACAACAAATTATTATGGGTAGGTACCAGTAAAACCGTCAATCCTTCCAGGATAGACAAGGCCGTGAATGAAGTAGCCGATGCCGTTTCTAAAAAAATGAAGGAAGAAGGGTTTTTAAAGTGATAGGGTCGCGTCAATAAAATAACGATCAATTTATAATACAAAAAAACTTATGGGGTTATTACGAATAGTAACGAGGTGCCTGTTTCTGCTGCTTTTTGCTCCCGGGCTTTCAGCGCAGGAACAAAAGCCACCGAACAACGCAGAGCTGGCGGATAAGCTGGCCAATCCCGTGGCCAATTTAGTGAGCGTGCCGTTCCAGAACAATGTGGATTACGGGATCGGTCCGTATAACGGTGCACGTTATACGCTGAACTTTCAGCCGGTCATTCCAACACAGCTTACGCCAACGCTTAACCTTATTGCGCGGGTAGTGCTGCCCATTATTGACCAGCATGATATTACCGGCCCCGGTGACCACCAGTTTGGATTGAGTGATGCTACGGTGAGCGGATTTTTTTCTCCGGCCAATCCCAAAAACGGGTTGACCTGGGGAGCCGGCCCGGCTTTTCTGGTACCTGTAGGAACCAATGAATGGCTTACTACCAAAAAATGGGGTATAGGACCTACAGCCATTGTTTTAAAACAGGCAAGTGGGTTTACCTATGGCTGCCTGATAAACCAGCTATGGTCTTTTGCGGGTAATAAGGACCGACCCGGCGTAAACCAGCTATTCCTGCAACCTTTTTTCGCGAAAAATTTTCCCAGTGGCGCCGGGCTAAGCAGTAATGCGGAGATCACTGCTAACTGGAAAGCGAATACAACGGTCGCCTTTCTTAACCTGGCGGTAAGCGCTGTTACAAAATTGGGTGATCAAACCGTTTCACTGGCTGTCGGACCAAGAATACCCGTAGCAGCGCCTTCGGGGGGTAAAACAGATTTCGGCTTCCGGGGTTCGATAACGCTGGTATTTCCTAAATAGAAAATATTTTTCAAACATGCTAACCCAAATCATAAGGACTTTCAGACAAAACATATTTCACATAACATTAAACTATAGGGCATGAAAATTAAAAAGCGTTCGGTTACAATAGTATTTGCTGTTATGCTTTGCTTTTTTTTTGTGCATCAACTTTATGCACAAAATAAAAAAACAACCAGTACTCCTCCGGGAAAACCAAACATCGTGGTGATTTTTGGCGATGATATCGGGTTCTGGAACCTGAGTGTATACAGCAGGGGCGCCATGGGCTATCGTACACCTAATATAGACCGCATTGGCAAAGAGGGCGCTATATTCAGTGATCACTACGCGCAACCCAGTTGTACGCCCGGAAGGGCAGCATTTATTACCGGGCAAATGCCCATCCGTTCGGGGCTTACCACTGTGGCGCAATCAGGTGATAAGCTGGGCATACAACCCCAAACAGTAACGCTTGCAGAAGTGCTGAAACTGCAGGGGTATGCAACAGGTCAGTTTGGCAAAAACCATTTGGGAGACAGGAATGAATTTTTACCCACCGTACATGGCTTTGATGAATTTTTTGGTAATCTCTATCATTTAAATACGGAAGAAGAGCCGGAAGACGTAGACTATCCGACCGACCCCGAGTTTAAAAAGAAACACGGACCAAGAGGAGTATTGCATAGCTATGCCACAGAAAAAGACGATGCAACTGTTGATCCGAAATTTGGAAAGGTTGGAAAGCAACGCATAGAAGATACCGGCCCGCTCACACGTAAGCGGATGGAAACCGTGGATGAAGAATTTATGAATGCGTCATTTAAATTTATGGAGAAGGCTAAAGCACAAGGCAAGCCCTTCTTTACTTGGATCGCAACGAGCAGGATGCACGTTTTCACGCATACTCCTAAAAGATATGCCGACAGCGCAAAACAATATACCAGCGCCGATGACCCTCATGCAGCCGGTATGATACAGCATGATGAAAATATAGGTACGATATTGAAAAAGCTGGAAGATATGGGTATATCTGAAAATACCATCGTGATTTACTCATCTGACAACGGTCCCGAAACAGATACCTATCCCTATGGAGGAACTACGCCCTACCGCAGTATGAAAATGACTACCTGGGAAGGCGCTATAAGGGTGCCCATGCTGATAAGGTGGCCTGCAATGATCAAACCGGGCACTGAGCTAAACGGCATACAAAGCCATGAAGATCTTTTTACAACATTCGCAGCGGCAGCAGGCGCTACCGATGTAAAAGAAAGGGCTGAGCGGGGCGATGCTTTTGGTACGGATGTGGTTAAAAAGAATTACATAGATGGTGTGAATAACCTGGATTACTGGACAGGCAAAATCAATAAATCAGCGCGTAATTCATTTATATATTATTCTGAATCAAATTTACAGGCGGTTCGGGTCAACCAGTGGAAATTGCATTTCTTCACCCGCGATGGATATTTTGGGACAACAACAAAAATGGAAATACCCATCTTATTCAATATACGGCAGGATCCTTTTGAACATTTTGAAAGCGTACCCGGCCCGAGAACGGTATTGCAGATGCAGAAGCAGTACGTTTACCAAATGGTAAGCGATGTGGTTATGGATCACATACGAACGCTCAAGGAATATCCTCCTGTTCAAAAAGGTGTTTCTCTAAGCCCTGCCGAGGTCATAAAACAAATTCAGTGATATCTCTGGTGGCTGTAGACCTTCCTGCTTAAGGTATTATCTGTATATGGTAGTTAAAAAAATAAAAAATGAAAAAATTTAATCGTTATACTGGTTACATGTTATTTCTGACGCTGCTTTCTTTTTTCTCCTGCAATCAAACTGCAGAACAGAAAAAGAATACCGGAGAAGAAATATCAAATCTTCCAAAACCAACGGAGCCGGTGACAGGCGCTACGGTAACATCATTTTACCAGGATTCTAAACCAGGAGCGGTACCTGGCATTAAAGCCCGCGACGGAGCTCCGAATGTTGTGATCTTTATAATAGACGATATGGGCTTTGGCGCTATGAGCACGTTTGGCGGTCCTGTGGCTTCACCCAACCTTGACAGGGTGGCGAAGAACGGGTTATCTTATATTGACTTCCACACTACGGCACAATGCAGCCCTACCCGTGCGGCCCTGCTGGCAGGCAGGAACCACCATAGTGTAAGCATGGGAACGATCGTGGATATAGGAACCGGCTTTAACGGCTATACCGGGCAGGTGCCGAATACAACTGCACCTATTGCCACCGTATTGAAAAATTCCGGCTATGCAACATCCGCCTGGGGTAAATGGCACCAAACGGCGATATGGGAAAACAATCCTTTCGGTCCGTTCACTACCTGGCCCACCGGGCAGGGATTTGATAAATTCTATGGTTTTATCGGCGGCGAAACCAACCAGTATTTCCCGGCTTTAACGGATGGCATCACTTCTATTGAAGCGCCAAATACACCGGGTTATAATCTGAACGATGACCTGGCAGACCATGCCATTGCCTGGTTGCGCCTGAAACACTCCATGTCTCCGGAGAAGCCCTTCTTTTTGTATTTTGCCCCGGGCGCTACACATGCGCCTCACCAGGTTTCAAAAGAATGGAGTGATAAGTATAAAGGAAAATTTGATGAGGGTTACGATGTGCTGCGGCAACAGATATATGAGCACCAGATAAAAGAAGGGAAAATCCCTTCCAAAGCGGGATTAAGCCCGAGACCGGAAGAGATTCCCGCTTTCTCAACCCTCAGCCCCGAAGAGAAAAAAGTAGCCAGCAGGTTAATGGAAGTGTATGCCGGTTTTGCTGAACAAACCGATTATGAAGCGGGACGTTTATTAGATGCGCTGCAGGAAATGGGCGAACTGGATAATACGATATTCATGTACATTGTTGGAGATAACGGCGCCAGCAGCGAAGGGCAGGAAAAAGGGATGTTCAATGAACTGGTAAGCCTGGATGGTCAAAAGGAAGATTTTAATACCATTCTTAAAAACATTGATAAGATAGGCGGCCCGGAAGCTTTTAATCATTATAATACAGGCTGGGCCTGGGCGCTGGATGCGCCCTTTCAATGGGTAAAATTAGTAGCATCGCATTACGGCGGCACTTCCAATCCGCTTGTTGTCAGTTGGCCGGCCGGTATCAAAAGCAAAGGAGAGATAAGAACGCAGTTTCACCATGTAATAGATATCGCTCCCACCATTTATGAAGCCGCCGGCATACAGTTCCCTGAATATGTAGATGGCGTAAAACAAAAGCCGCTGGAAGGCGTAAGCATGGTTTATTCTTTTGATAATAAAGATGTGCCAACACAACATACGGTGCAATATTTTGAGCTGTTCGGCAACCGCGGCATTTACGACAACGGCTGGTATGCCTGTGCCAAACACGGTGATAAGCCATGGAACCTTTCTGCCACAAAGCCTTTCGACAATGACAGGTGGGAGCTATACAATATGAAAGAAGATTTTTCGCAGGCGAATGATCTTGCCGGGTCAAATCCTGAAAAGCTGAAGGAATTGCAGGCGGTTTTTGACAGGGAAGCGCGTAAATACAACGTATATCCAATGGATGACAGAGGCGGCGCCAGGTTTAACCCGAATAACCTGCCATTGGCTTCAACCGGTAAAACAGAATTTACCTACTACTCCGGTGCAGAGCGCATACCTGAAAAAAGCGCCCCGAGGTTTATCGGTGCAAATTATAATGTTACCGTGCAACTGGCAGATCTGAAAGGTTCGGAGAACGGGGCTATTGTTGCGATTGGCGGCGTGTCGGGTGGCTGGTCAATTTATATGAAGAACGGAACTCCCTATTATGTGTTTAATGAATACGGTGAACAACGCAACCTGATAAAGGGAACGGTGCCGTTAAAAGGAAACGCTACGCTTGAACTGAATGTAAAAGAGAATGGCCCGGGTAAACCTGCCGATGCCGAACTGCTTGCAAACGGTAAGCTGGTGGGCAAGGTATCTACCAAACGTACACCGCTTTCAGGTTATTCATTAGACGAAACTTTCGATGTGGGTAATGATCTTGGTTCGCCGGTAGGAGACTATAAGCCTTATTTCAAATTCAACGGAAATATTAAAGAAGTAAAAGTTAAGCTGATAAAGTGATCTTTACCGTCATTTCGATCCTTCCTGCAGGTTGTATTGACCTAAATGCATATTGTGGCGGGAGAGAGCTTTTCTCACCAAAGGTAAATCCGCTGAGAAGAAGTGCAGAAGTTGGGCATTGGTACAAAAGTCAGGCAGATTTCTCCCGCGCAAGGGAGAGGTTTAATTACGGTGTTCGTGTTGGCTTGAAATGACGATGCAGACTGGTTGGCGATCGTTTGGTTCATATACTATGCAAAAATCTGAATTCTTCTAACCGAAGGTAAATACGCTCCCAAATCGAATACTTAAACCAACAATTATTATTTATGAAACACAAATTCCTTCTCGCAGCCATAATCCTTGCCGCATTTATTTCTTCATGCGGTAACAGCCAGGAGGCTGAACAAGCTGTTGACGAAACAATTACAACACAACCCTCCGTTGCTGAACCTTCAAAAGCAGATACCCCAGCCGTTGTTACCGACTATGAAGCAGCACATGCCAAAGCAAAGCCTGTCACCAAAGTGCCGGAATATAAAAAACTGGATAAAAAAGAAGTGGCAGCCTATACTGAAGAGGCTATTGTATCTGTTGCTCCTCAAAATGAGATCACAGATATAGCAGGGTATAATTATAAGCCTGATAAAACGGCAATGTACCCGGGCGGTGAAAAAGCCTTTGACAAATATTTCTTCAAAAATTTCCGGTATCCACAGGAGGCAATTGAGAATGATATACAAGGTACTATTTACGCCGAGATCTTTGTAAATGAAGAGGGGTATGTGGAGAAAGTGGAATTCCCCGGCCGCAAACTGGGATATGGATTGGAAGAAGAGACGAGAAGAGTGATTATGGCTACAAAGAAGCTGGAGCCTGCCATTAAAAACGGGGCTCCGGCAAAAGCCAGGTTTGTATTACCCATAACGATGCGTATCCAGCAGTAGTATTAACAATAACAATATTATTATGAAGCTGTTATTCAAATTACCGGTAGCGATCACGGCAACAATGATGTCAACTGCCGCTTTATCTCAAAGGTTTCCTGATCCACAGCTTACAGCCATTGCAACCAAAGAAAGCATTGTTAAAGCACAGGAGATAGACGCTTATAATCTTGGTGTTATAGCGTATAACTGGGGCTACCCGCTGGTACGGATGGAGCGGGTAGCGCGTGAATACATAGATGTGCCAGCGAATAAACCTGCCACCAGCTACCGTGCGCCACTTAACCAGATCGGCTGGGCCACGGAACTGGCAACTCCTGCTGCAAAAGACATGCCCACCGCTAATAATGACACCTATTACATGAGTGCGGTAGTTAACCTCACCGAACCTTATGTACTAACGGTTCCGGATACACGCGACCGATATTATGTGATCAATGTATTTAGCATGTACCACGATCATGAATTTAATATCGGGAGGCGTACAACCGGTACAAAAGCAGGAAAATTTGTTATTATTCCACCGGGCTGGAAAGGGAAAATTCCTCCTGCGATGAAAGCAATACCCGTAGTTACTGATAAAGTATGGCTTTGGGGACGCATCCACATTGAAGCGGATGAAGACCCAAAACCGGTATGGGCATTGCAAAAGCAATTTGACCTGCGCCCGTTAAGCCAGGCAGGCAATGTAAACTATAAAGTACCCGCAGCAACACTGCCACAACTGCCTGATATTACCGGCAACGAACTGGGCTTTTTTGTGCACCTGGGATATGCCATGCAGCAAAATACGATCAAGCAAATGGATGATGCCCTGGTTGGGCAACTGGAACGGATAGGGCTTACAAAAGCAAAAGGATTTGATCCTTCAAAATTAACAACAGTACAGGTAGATGCGTTAAAAAAAGCATTGACCGACGCACAGATCCAGGTAGCTGCTGCAGTGGCAAATACCTCTACGACTCGTAACGGCTGGAACTGGGCGCCCCTCAGCGGATTTGGATATAATTATCCGCTGCGTGCCGTTATAGCCGGTCCATACCTGGGTGGTAATATTTCGGAGGAAGCACTGTATCCTAACCGCTTTACAGATGCAGCTAATAAACAATTGAACGGAGCCGGCAAATATGAGATGAAATTCAGCAAAACGCCACCCGTGAACGCCTTCTGGTCTTTAACCATTTATAATAACGATGATAAGATGCTCGTAGATAATCTGGTCAACCGGTATAAGATAAGCGATAAATCACCCGGCTTTACAGTAAATGCTGACGGATCATTCACCATATACATCCAGAATGAGGTGCCGGAAGATTCAAAAAAAGCAAACTGGTTGCCGGCTCCCAAAGGAGATTTCAATTTATTCCTGCGCTTTTATCAGCCGGCAGAAGAGCTTTTAAACGAAACCTATCCGCTTCCCCAGGTGGAAAGAATAAAATAGCAGGCAATCAATACTATAATCAATTACAAATTCCTGTCATTCTCAATTTTATGTATCTTGTATTAAAGCCAAATAGTGTAGACAATTTTTTATAACAATTGCTCCTTATATAAAATTCTTTGCACCAAAAAAGAAATAATATGTATAAAACCGGTTTAACTTTTGTATGTATTGCACTTGCTTTAATGCAGCAAGCTACGGCACAATCATCGTGGAAATCGTCCACCTATAAAGCTGAAGCATACCGTAAGGTAATTGTAATGGCAAAAATTTCGGATGATCTTGCCAGGCGGCAACTGGAAGACGCTACTGTAAAGCAACTGAATGAAAAAGGTATTGCTGCTATACCTGCCTATTCAAATATAACGGAGGCGGATCTTGCATCTGAAGATGCATTTATGCAAAAAGCAGATGCATTGGAAGCTGATGCGGTGATCGTATTTAATATAATAGGTGCAGGTACTGAGTATAAAAACAAGCCTTCGGTAGACGCTTATGTAGGCGTTCCGATAAAAATAGGTATCTTCAGGGCATCAATAGGCGGCAATGTTCCTTTGGCGGGAGGTACCAGGGCAGTTACTGTGGTGAATGCCACCGCGGGGTTTTATAACCGTTCATCAAAAGACCTGTTGTGGAGCACCCAACTAAGCGGCAAGCTGAAAAAAGATACCGGTAAGCTTGCTGCTGATTTTGCAAAAGCTACTACTAATGCATTATTGAAGGATGGAATATTCCTTCAATAAAGACAACCGCTGCTGATGCAACTGACTGTATTCATTATTATAAGTGCATTTTTTTTGCAGACTGCTGTTGCACAGGACAGTATTCCTAAGGTGAATATACTTACCGATCACCGGTATGACAAAATCCTGCAGGCAAGACGGCAAAAAGCACTGGCTATGCTGGATAAAGAAGATACGCTTGCGATCTCCGGTCACTGGACTAATATTAAACCGTCGCTTTTCTTTGCTAACATTAAAAAAAACATTCTTTTTCCCGACTATATCAACCAGGGTACATCAACCAACTTTTGCGGCTATGCGGCGCTAACTCACCTGCTGTTGAAATATTATCCTGATGCTTATACAGAAGCTATCCTTTCTTTGTATCATAATGGAAATGCCAGGCTCAAGAAGAAGCTGTTACAACCAACTCTGGAAGTATTGCTTGCCGCAGGCACATTGAAAAACAAAGGGCAACTGGATGTACATCATGCTAACCAGCTTTGGTTCTTAACGCTTGCCGACCAGTTTAAGGGCTATTTGAATTTTGTTGATCATCACTATGATTCCGGCGATGAAAATAGAATATGGGCGGGAACCAACTACCGGAAGTTCAATAAAATGCTGATGCATTTTACGGATGATAAGCTTACGCGCCGCGGTTCAGATTTTTTACGTCCTTTCACCGGGAATTTTTACAATTATATCTCAGAACAACTTTCACAAGGGATCGTGCTGCTGTATGTTAACAGCAAGTGGCTCTATCCGCATAAATATTCACTTTTCAAATTACGGGCGCCCACACATTATATTGTGCTATATGACATGTACCAGTCAGGCGATATGATCGAAATACAATACTGGGATTACGGATTGAGGACGGAGCAGCAAATTACAAGAAAAAGACTGAGACAACTGGTGTTTGGAGTAACCACTATAAACCATGCCAGCGATGACACGAATTAATATATATGTATGGCTGTTTTTCCTGGCGGGAATGCTTGTTTCCTGTGCTGCTGCTTCCAAAAGAAAAACGGCAGACTATTATCATCAGCATGAGGCATCTATAAAAGAGATCATGCAATTGTATGATCAGCTATATGAACAGCAGCCTTTTTCAGCAGGCTTCTCTGACAGGTCATTCAAATACTACCTGCTGGAAGTAAGCACAGACAGCGTACGCTATATTTACAATACGGAGAAAAACAAAGAAGCGTTTTATTCCACCATCCTCCGCTTTAATTACGATACTGCAAAACTAAAATCCCTTGGCGAAAAAATCCGGGATATCAAAAGCCTGTGGTTATCCAAATCAACTTTTTACATAAATGACAAACCTGAAACTGTCAATTTTCTTTCTTTTAAATCTGTTTCGTCAGGTAAACTTTTTGTTGAAAACAAATATTATATACTGGTATTTTTAAAATATCCCATCAGCAGCCCGGATATTAATGCACGGATCGAAAAAGGTGATCTTGTAAAAATAAACGACCTGGTATATTATATGATCGGCTCGGGGTTCAGGTAATACCGTTGCAAATTAAATGTTGAACAATAGCACTAACGTTGAACAACGCACTGCCACCTGTCACGCCGAGCTTGTCCGCCGGGGCGGAGCACGAGGTATCTGCACACGATTACCCAGCACGCGAAAATTATATATACCCCCGCTGCAGAAAGCACCAGTTACAAAAACAAAACACTCTTACACGTCATTTCGATCCCAACCGAAGGTCGGGAGAGAAATCTGCCGAGCTTTTGTACCAATGCTCAACTGCTGCACTACTGCCCGGCAGGCCTGCCTGCCGCAGGCAGATTTCTCTCCCGCCGTAATATACATTTAGATCAATACAGGATGAAGGCGGGATCGAAATGACGGGCAAGGGGCTAATGGTTCTGTAACTTTCGCGATAATTCAGGTTTATAAATAATCCATTCTCTCGCCGGAGCCCCATGGGTATATCCCATGTTTTGCAGGCACGCCTGCGGGGTTAATTTGAAATGCGCCCAAGCTAACGTATTCCGGCGTATTATACCTTTTTTTGATCCGGGAACGCTCTCCCTCCTGCTCACTTAGTAAAATACTTCACCCTCAACCGAAATATCTGTTGCTGGTCTTCCCCGTAATGTTCCGTAATGGTGTTCCTGGAAAACTGATACGTATAGATCTCCTCGAAACGCCAGTGTGCATTTAGCTTATATCCTATACCGGCGCGTATTCTTGTCCGGTCGGAATACCGCTCCCGCACCTGCTTGTCAATGGTCCAGAATACTTCTGCATCCGTCATAACGTACCATACCCTGTTTTCTACAAGAGAATTTTTATTGATGCAATAGATGCCTTCAAGGCGTAATCTTGATCTTGTATTGCGATCCCAAACACTACTGTCGTAGGTATATTGATTACGAACTTCGAACCTTGCCAGTAATCTCAGGAGCAGTCTTTTGTCAGGCGTAATATTATATCTTACACCCAGTCCCGGCTTTAGCTCCCAGGTATCATACCCTGCCTGCTGATTAGTATAGGATGATCCCACATACAATGTAAGATCAAAATGTTTACCGAGCGCCTTTTCGATTTCCGGTGTAATATCATAGCTGCGCCATTTGGTAGTTTTGCTGATATTGGTTTTATAAGAAAATTCATTGTCGAATGTGAACCCCTTTCGCATAGGTACATTCACAATAAAATCTACCCACGATTGTGTAGTGATCTGCGCCGAAAGGCAGGTTGCCAGCAGCAATAATGCTGTAACAAGCACACAACTCCTGCCTGTTGAAAAATATTTACCGTAATGCACATGCTATTTTTTTGCAAGCACTTTTGTAATAGTTATATCTTTTACACAACGGAACCCGATATGATTAGAGGTAGATCTGTATTCTCCTTTTCCCCGGGTACCTACCATATACCTGGTACAATATTGATCGGTACATAAGAAAGAGCCCCCCCGTTGTATTTTCTTTTTAGCTCCCGGCTCCTGTGGATCGTAGGGACCTGAAGGTCCCCCGGGATTTCTGCTTATACTATCTTGTGCAAGCATATTATAATAATCGTACCTGTACCAATCGTTACACCATTCCCATACATTACCTGCCATATCATATAACCCGTAGCTGTTAGGAGGATATGCCGCTACCTTTGACAGTCTGGGAACCCCATCTTCCGCGGTATCCTGATCAGGAAATGATCCCTGGAAGGTATTTGCCATCCATTTATTATCGGGCTTGAGCTGATTACCCCACGCATATAATTCGCCGGATCTTCCTCCCCTTGCTGCAAACTCCCATTCCGCTTCGGTAGGCAGTCTTTTACCACACCATTTTGCATACGCCTGCGCATCTTCCCAGGCAATTTGAACTACCGGATAATGCTCTTTTCCTTTTATATCGGAACCCGGTTCGGCGGGATGCTTCCAGTTGGCGCCTTTTACATACTGCCACCACTGGTAATGATTGTTCAACGGAACTTTTGCAGAAGGTGGAGAGAACACGATGGACCCGGCTATCAGGTTTTCTTCAGGAGCGCCGGGAAACTCTTCTTTGGTTGGCTTTTGTTCGGCAACAGTTATATAGCCCGTCGCTTTAACAAAAGCGGCAAACTCGGCATTGGTCACCTCTGTTTTATCCATTAAAAAGGCATCTACATACACGTCATGTACCGGCTGGGCGTCACTCATTTTTTCATGCCCGCCATCTGTTATTCCTACGGGATTTACCGCGCCCATACTGAAAGTACCACCGGGTATTAGCACCATGCCATCCGGGATGTTCACGGAAAATTCTTTTACCGTATTTGCAACGGTTGGGTGAAAGGATGCGCCGCCCCGCTGCATATAAAGTGTGCTGTCAGCTTTTGTCAACCCGTTGCTTGTACAGGAAATGGCATCGTGGATCCTGCCGGCAATATAGGCTTGCTCATTGATTTCCGAACCGGCATTTTTACAATTCCATCCGCAACAGGTAACCGAAAAAAAAATTATTGTGCTCAATAATAATCTGCCGATATACGGACAGACAAAGAAAATAGCTGAGCTTGAAAAAAGATGTTTCATGACCTTTAATACTCCGGGTAAATTTTGCGATTAAAGCAAATGAACATAGTTGCATAAAAACGGTGCACAAGCGGACCAATCCCCGTTTTTTCATGTCCGGAATTGAAGGTAATTCATTCCTTACCTCCTAAGTAGTACACCTTTGTGTAATTTCTATGTCAATAAAGGGATGAAGAACGATCCAGATTATATAATTCTGTTACTGATGGCTTTCGACACTGCTTCAGCTACTGAATGCACCTGCAGCTTTTCATAGATTTTCCTCACATGGGCATTCACGGTATATACGGAGATCTTTCTTTCATCTGCCACCATTTTATAGCTCAGCCCTTTTACAAGATCAGACAACACTTCCTTTTCCCGGTCGGTAAGCTTGTAATCCTGGCTTATGCCGAAGTTTAGTTTTTTGTGAAATAATTCAAGCACTCTTCTCGCAACAGCAGGTGTCATGGGAGAGCCTCCGTTGATAACTTCGTTTATAGCGTCTATGATTTTTGAAGGGTGTGTTTTTTTTATGATATACCCGTTTGCCCCAGCACTGATAGCGCTGATGATTTTATCATCGTCTTCAAAAACAGTCTGCATAATAATGCACAGGGATGGATATTTTTTTCTTATGATCTTAACGCCTTCAATACCATCCACTGTGGGCATATTGATATCCATCAGTACTACATCTGGTTGTGTTTCTTCAATTTTTAAAAGCGCATTGACACAATCCCCAAATTCCCCAACAGATCTCATATTCTCAGAGTGATTTATGAGAAGGCTTAAGCTTTTTATACGGCTGGGGCTATCATCAAAAACAACAACTCTTATCATATTCATAGCATAAAAATATCAATTGCATAAAAATATGGCTATCGTTAAATATCACTATAAATGAAAGTTTAGTTTAACTTCCGTACCCTCACCAGGTGCTGAATGGATCGTAAAAGTCCCGTTTAATTCGAAAGCTCTTTTCTTCATACTGGCTAATCCGTTTCCTTCTGTTTTATTATTAAGATTAAACCCTTTGCCATCATCTTTTACAGATAAATAAAAACGATTATCAACAATATGCATTTTTATCCACACATTTTTTGCTTCCGAATATTTTGCAATATTATTGATAGCTTCCTTATAAAAGAGATAAAAGTTCTTCCGTTTGGTCATCACTAACTTTATATCGTTTAATTTGTCATCATCAGGCATGTGCACACACCATAGTCGTTAAGCTAAGAAAAGTCTGTTGTTCAGGCAACAGGCAAAAAGCTCCCTTTCGGGAGTAAGCCGTTTTTTATTTTTTCCTCATTGTTGTGTTGTTTAAGGCACGCGAGTAAATGTTGCCTGTTCTCAAAATTAGGCTAATTGCGTCTATAAGGAGAAAACAATTAGAAGTACATCAGTCCACCCTGTTTAGGCAACACACTGCTGATATTGCTGCAAATATTGAAGGTTTTCTGGATGCAACCCCGGCAGAACAAATAGCCCGTCAAACAGGTTTTATTAAAAGAAGCAGCACAAAACTAAGTGCAGACGGATTTATCAATACATTGATGGTATCGGAGAGCCCACAGTCGCAAATCAGCCTTCCTGATCTTACCGCAATCCTACGGCAGTCTCACGGTATAGAAATAAGTAAGGAAGCTTTGCATCAACGGTTCAACCCGCAGGCAGTTGCTTTTCTTGAAAAAATATTACAACAAGCCTTACAGCAACATTTGCTTAGAGAAAAAGGCAGTCCTAAGCTCCACTTCCCGCGCATAAAGATCAAAGATTCCACTAAGTTTAAACTTCCTACCGATTACAATGGTGCTTACAGGGGTTATGGTAATTTCAGCAAAACCAATGGGATGATAAGCCTGCAATACGAATATGATTTAGTAAGCGGGCACTGGCTATCCTTACAACTAACCGAGGGCTTGCGTAATGATCTCACGGATACAGAACAAACTACATCGGCTATAACCGCCGGAGATCTACATATCCGGGATCTGGGATATGTTTCATCCTCTTATTTGAAAGCAGTCGTACAATCTAAGGCTTTCTTTCTCAATAGGTTACCTCCCCAGGCGGGTGTACATACTTTACAGGGAAAGCCATTGGACTGGAATAAGGTATTGGACAAAGCCGCCTGTCAACAGCATTTGCAACAGGAAGTGTTACTATATGACACAGAGCGCATTCCATGCAGGCTGATCATTGAACGGGTACCTGATCATGAGTTTAAACGACGATTGCAAAATGCGCAAGCCAGGGCTAAGAGCAAAGGCTGGAGTGTATCGAAAGCGTATAAAAAGAGGCTGCATTATAATATTTACACTACCAATGTCGGAGCCGATATACTGCCTGCCTGTGCAGTGAGAAAAACCTATTACCTGCGCTGGCAGATAGAATTGGTATTTAAAACATGGAAGTCATTCTTTGATATAAGTGACGTAAAAAAAGTAAAAAAAGAACGCCTGGAATGTCAATTGCTGGGCAGACTATTATGGATATTGCTGAACTGGAGCTTATTTAGCCGTCTTAACAGGCATGTGGCTCAAATGGGGCAGGCAGTAAGCCTAATTATGTTCTTTAAGCGGAGTCTTCAATTTGCTTATTCGCTAAGAATGGTACTATTGAACAAGTTATCGATAGTCGAATGGTTGGAGAATACCTATCTGCCCCTGGTAATTGATTGCGTTTGCTCCCCACCAAAAGGCAAACACACTCATTTTCAAACCCTTGAGATTAACAAAAAAAGTTAGCTTAACGACTATGGTGCACACACATGTTTTGCACCTCAAAAAGTTCTACTGTGGCGGCTCGCATACGGTTAATGATGTTCTCAAAGCGATCATTTTTAGGGTTAACTGCCCATACAATATCATTCAATGCCTCAATCATGTTGGAAGTTTCGCTGCTGATCTGATTAAGGTGATTAACAATTTCTTCATACCTGTTCAGTGTTTTATGTAAAGCTACTTCACTGTAAATATGAACACTGCTCAGCGATGAGCCGATTTCATCATGAAGATCATTTGCAATCCGGTTTCGCATTTCCATAAGTTTTATTGTTTCATTAATACGATAACGATAAAAACTATATATTCCTGTCACTGCAACTGCTATAGCAAAAAAACGGAACCACCAGGTCATATACCATGGTGGGCGTATAATGATGATTACAGAGGTTTCATTATTATATGCTTTGCCGGTGGCAGACACTGAACGCACAATAAAAGTGTATTTCCCGGGATCAAGGTTAGTGAATGTTGCGGAATGAATCATGTCCGGCTGCACCCAGTTGGTGTCAAACCCTTCCATTTTGTACTGGAATTTGTTTTTAGCAGGGTTCGTAAACTCCATTTCAGCAAAATCAAAAGTCATCATGTTACTGTGATAAGACAACACGATCCGGTCTGTAAGAAAAACAGGCTTGTTCAGTAAGTTTTTTTTGCCGCTGGTATCTGAAAAAGGAACAGGTTTATTACTAAGCTTGAAATCAGTAATAATGACCCTAGGGGTATAATCAGGATCTTGTATTTTTTCAGGGTCGAAATAATTATATCCGTTAACCCCTCCAAAAAAAAGTAACCCACTATTGGTTTTGGCATAAGCATAGCGATTGAATTCATTGCTTTGTAATCCATCGTCTTCATTATAATTTCTGAATATTCCTTTCAGGTTTGTTGTATCCGGTGGGGTGAACCTCGAAAGACCATTGTTAGTGCTCATCCACAGGTTGCCACTATTGGCATTTAAAATTCCGTATACTACATTATTCGATAAGCCATCACGTTCAGAAAAGTTTCTAAACGATTCTGTCTTTTTATTGAAGAGGTTGAGCCCCCCTCCATTGGTGCCGATCCACAAATATTCGGGGTGGTGGATGTCCCCGCATATAGAAAAGATTACGTCTGTGCTTAAAGATTCTTTATCACCCGGGTTATTGATATACTGTTTCCAGCTTTTATTTCTTTCGTCAAACCGGAATAGTCCGTTTACGGTTCCCAGCCATAATATTCCGTTGCCATCCTGGTACAGCGATTCGAGGAAATGGTAAGGAAATGTAGTGATTTTAGCTACCGGGTATTTGTAAGCAATAACCTGGTTGGTTTTGGTATTGAACTTGCAAAGGGAATCTGCAAGTCCATACCAGATATTTTCATCACGATCAACAAAAAAGGGGAACCGGAATGCGGAATCGCTGATGGTAAGATATGCTTTACTTTGGTTATTGAATTTTATTATATAAGAAGCATTGATATAATAATTTTTATCATTGGTCTGGGCGCCTATATCCGGGGGATTTACCGGAAACCATTTTTTCATCTTTTCGGAGAAAAGCGAATCAGGATAGTACTTACCGGAAGAATTGTTTCGGCTAAGCAGAATAAAATCTACGGCATTTGCGAGGACATTATTTTCCGGAGTAGCGCCCATCCATATCACGCTTTTCGTATTCACCATATTAAATTGCAGGGCGTGCGGATTAAATTTTAACAGCCCAAAGCCTGATGTTCCAATCCAGATCACACCTGATTTATCCCGGTAAACATGATTACAGTATCCCATCATTTTTGCATGATCGCTGCTTTGAGGTCGTATAATTTCTGCTTTGCCGGTGCCCAGGTTATGACGGAAAAGCTTGTGGTTATGAGCGGCCCACATTTCATTCCCGTTTATTATCAATTGCCTGCGCGTAATTCCAATATTATAATTTGGAAATGCTGCTGTTGAAACAGATCCGTTTTTTTGATCTACAGTGGTTATTGAATGCAGGTGCATTAAATGTATTAATCCCATAGAAGTATCTTGGCTTATATTCAGTACGTTGTCATTTGAAAAAACGAGCTTGTCATCGTTAAAGGATACAACAGAATCTGTAGTATAAGCAGATGGAAAGATTTTATACAACGCGCCAGGCACAGAAACCCAAACTACTCCTTGCGTATCAATATAAAAAATCGATTCAAGGTATTGCATAGCTGCAGGTTTTTCATGAGTCCTGAATAATTCATGAGAAGGATTGGCTTTGTCTAATATTATTTTTGTTATAATCACTTCATTGTTTTCAAAAAAACGATCTGGTGAGGGAAGTTTTGAAAAATTCCTTTTTCCTTTTTTCTCTTTCGTTATTATCTTGAATAATCCGTTTACTGTTCCCACCCATATTGCACCATTCCTGTCTTCCTGGATAGAGAGTACTCTTGAGTTTTTGAGGATGTTCAAATTATTGTGCTGAAAACGGATGAATGTTTCGCTTTCCGCATCAAATAAGTTAAGCCCGTTTAATGCCGTGCCCACCCATAACCTTTTGCGGGAATCCTCAAAAATACTGGTGATAAAATTTCCGGAGATAGAAGTAGAGTCTGAATAGTTATGACGAAATGTGGTAAAACGATAACCATCGTAACGATTTAATCCATCCAATGTTCCAAACCACATAAATCCCAAATGATCCTGCCGCATACAATTGATCATACCCTGCGATAATCCGTCCTTCACTGTAAGCGCTTCCATTTTAAAAATGCTCACGGGATCATTTTGTGCTCGTGCATTGGCCAAAAAAGCAGAAACAAAATAAATCGAGGTACAAAATTTTTTTACAAAAGCAGTTTTGTTATACGAAAAAATCATACTCAGCCAGCTATGCATTGCTATAATTGTTGATCGTTAATTTTAACGATTGCCAGAGCCGGTATTTTTCATAAAGTTTACAAAACTTTTCAAACCTTTCTATAAGGTTTTACCGGATTCTCCTGGCAGGTCTGTCATGCTACCAGATTACATGAGCAAGAGAATTCTGGAATAGGTAAATGCTTGTTGCACACCCATGATGTAAACCCTATTATTCAATGCTTGCCAGAATGCTGAAAAATACAGCAGTACAAGTATTTAAACAATTATCCAAATTACAAATAAATATGAAAAAGATCCTTCTGATTTGCAGTTTTATCATTACAGGGGCTGTAATATTTGCACAACAGCCCCCGCGAAAAGTTCCTCCGGAGCAATATATTTTATTCCAGAATGTAAAAATATTCAGTGGCAAGAGCAATGCTTTATCGGGCAATATGAACGTGCTGATACGGGATAATAAAATCGAAAAAATATCTGCCGTTGCTATACCTGTTGACGGAAAAGCCAACATTACCATTATCAATGGTAGTGGAAAGACGCTTATGCCCGGGCTGATAGACGTTCATGCGCATCTTCAATTCTGGAATTTGCCTATTGTCACCATGGCTACCGCTGACCCTCACTATCTGCAGATCCGTGCATCGGCGTATGTTAAAGACATGTTGATGGCAGGGTTTACTTCAGCCAGGGATTTAAGCGGTTCAGTTTTTGGAATGAAACGCGCTATTGATGAAGGGTTAGTGGTAGGTCCCCGCATATGGCCTTCCGGCCCGATGATCTCACAAACCTCGGGACATGCTGATTTTCGTAACCTCGTTGATCTGCCTGCCAAAGCTAATCCTTATCCAGCACCGGGTGTACGCCAGGGACTGAATGCCATTGCTGATGGGGTTGCTGAAATGCACCAGGTTGTACGGGAACAACTGATGCAGGGTGCAAGCCAGATAAAATTGGCTGCCGGAGGAGGTGTAAGCTCTAATTATGACCCGGTAGATGTGACTGAATATACGAAAGAAGAGATTGAAGCTGCAGTTGCTGATGCGGAGAATTGGGGGACATATGTTACCGTCCATGCGTATACGCCCAGAGCGGTACGGATGGCCATTGACGCAGGCGTTAAATGTATTGAACACGGCCAACTTCTCAACGAGGCTACCATCAAATACATGAAAGAAAAAGACATCTGGTTAAGCCTTCAGCCTTTTTTGATGGACGAGGACGCTATTCCTACTGCGCCGGGCTCCGATAATGAGGCTAAATACAAACTGGTGGTTGCCGGTACAGACAGCGCTTATATCTGGGCAAAAAAATACGGCGTTAAAACAGCCTTTGGTACCGATATACAGCTAAACACAATTGGCACAACCCGGCAGCCTTTCTATTTGCCCAAGCTCGTAAAATGGTATACGCCTGCAGAAACGCTGACAATGGCAACGGCCGATAATGCCAAGCTACTCGCTTTAAGCGGACCCCGTAATCCATATCCCGGCAAACTGGGTGTAATAGAAGAAGGCGCTTACGCGGATATATTGCTGGTGAACGGAGACCCGTTGGCAAATATTAAGCTGTTAGAAGATCCGGCCAAAAACCTGCTTGTTATCATGAAGGACGGGAAGATCTACAAAAACTTAACCCAATAGCAGGGTGAAATATTTCTTCGATAGAACATGTAATTATGGGGCATTTTTCAGTCTTTCCTTTTCCTGCGCTACAAGTCCTGGCATTTCCTTTTCACGGCTTCCCCAAATGATTAAAAACCCAATACGATGAATATAAGAAGAGTTGTAATTATATCGGTAACAACACTAATATCTGCCGTAGTATTCTATCTTTTATTTTGGCCGGTGCCTGTTAGCCCTGTAGCATGGGAAGCCCCGGAGTTTAAGGGGTATGTAGGTATTCATGCGCCCAATACCGGCTTAAGCAATGTAAATGTAGCTTCAATGGGTGAGTTTAGAGAGCCTGAGCAAATAGGAATAGGCCCGGACGGTATGCTATATACCGGCGTACGCGGTGGTAAGGTTTTGCGGATGAACCAGGATATGTCTGACATCGAAGTATTTGCAGATACACATGGGCGCGTACTTGGATTTGCTTTCGACACAGCGGGAAATATGATCGCAGCGGATGCTATGCAAGGACTCATTTCCATTAACCCCAATGGCAGGATTACCCTGTTGTCTGATGAAGTGAATGGTTCAAAATACCTGTACCCGGATGCCGTGGCTATTGCTCCTAACGGCAAGATATACCTGACTGATGCCAGCACGCGCTTTCCAGCCAAAAAATGGGGATCAGACCTGGCCAATATGCTGGATATGATGGAGCAGTCTGCAACAGGCCGCATCATTGAATTTGATCCGGCTACACAAAGCACAAGAATCTTAGCACATGGATTGAGCTTTCCTAATGGAATGCTGGTAAGCAACGATCAAAAATATTTGTTTGTAGCAGAAACAGCACGTTATCGTATTTGGAAGATTTCACTTGCGGCCGATAATTTAGATGTGAATACGCCTTCTGACAAAGCAACCCTCCTTCTTGAAAACCTTCCCGGCTTCCCTGATAATCTAACCCGTGGTTTGGATGGCCGGATTTGGGTGGGCTTTCCCGGCCCTCGCGACAATAGTTTAGATAATACTTCTCCTTTCATGCGAAAGCTATTATTAAGGCTGCCGGACTCTTTTATGCCTGCACCTGTGCGACATGGTCATGTATTAGCCTTTACAGAGGAGGGTAAAATTGTGGCCGACTTGCAGGACACAACAGGTAAGGTGGCGGAAACCACCGGTGTTACCGAAACGAAAGATCGGATATATATACACCATATTGATGAATTGCCGGGCATTCCATGGCTGGAGGCGTCGGAGTTAAAAATAAAATGATCATCGAGAAATTATCAAAGCGCCGGTAGGGCTAATAGTTAAAATATAGAGCTATGCGAAGAATAATGCTTTTGTTGTTAGTTCATTTTACAATATTTACTTCTATAAAAGCGCAGGGGGATACAAATCATGATAAAACAGTTTCACCCGGTAATACATATCCTGAGGAATCTGTGGTAACGTTACAAAGCACTCCTGTTAATCCTGAGTCAGGCATTATAGAAATAAATAGAGATAGCAGTAAGCCAACGGTTTTTAAACTGAAGCAGCAGGGCGATACTACTCAGCCAAAGTTCGGCCGCTATACAGTGGAGGAAGGATTTACAGTAGTACAAAACTCTATGGGAGTATTGAGATTAAAGCTTTACACGTATGCCCGGTATATCAATCAAAAGGGGTTTGATCCGGCTTATACGGACGCATTCGGGCGGATGAGCGAGATTAAACAAAGGCAGGATATCCAGCTATGCCAGGTGCAATTGACCATGAGTGGCTGGGTATTCACTCCTAAATTCAGATACCTGGGTTATGTGTGGAGTGCCAATACCAGCCAGGGAGAACTGAACCAGGTGGTGTTGGCAGGCAATTTAAATTATGACTTTAACCGCCATTTCACTTTTGGCGTTGGCATCCAGGCATTGCCGGGCGTACGCACAACCGAAGGCAATTTCCCGTTCTGGCTTCCCGTTGACAATCGCCTGATAGCGGATGAGTTTTTCCGTCCATCCTATACCTCCGGTATTTGGCTAAAAGGAGAAATTGTAAAAGGCCTTAACTATCATGCAATGTTAGGTAACAACCTCAACCAGTTTGGCATAAGTGCAGATCAGCTTGACAATAAACTTAAAACAATCGCAACTGCTTTAATGTGGATGCCAACAACAAAGGAGTTTGATAATGGCGGGTACGGAGATTTCAATATGCATCAAAAATTAGCTACACGCCTGGCGGTGCATTATACAAGCAGTCTCGAAAATCGCACGTCACAACCGAAGGTTACCATGTTTGAGAATACCCAACTTCGTTTGTCAGATGGTAATGTCATCTTCGAACCCGGGCTTTTTGGTACAGGCATAAGCATAGAGGATGCACGCTATCAGATGGTGTCTCTGGACGCCGGCGTAAAATACAAGGGCTTTAGCCTGGATGCCGGCTTTTACCAACGCTGGTTAAATGGCTTCAGAGGATCGGGTACAGAATCACTAAAAATGATAAAGAACAACGGATTTGCTGCAATAGGGTCGGCGATGATAGTGAAGAAAATGTTGCAGGTCTATACCGGCGGCTCAAAAATATTCGGAGAATATGGTAACCCATGGGACTACCGCATCGGAGCGAATTATTATCCGTGGAAAAACCAGGCAGCCTGGTTTAATACCGAATACATCTACCTCCGCAAAAGTCCTGTGGGCAACAGTAGTCTGCCGTATGTTGTCGGCGCTAACGGGGGCGTATTCCTTATCACGTTCTTTCTCTACTTATAGTACTTAATAATTAAATTTTTGAACAATGAAAAAGATTGTTACGTTTTTTATCATCCTCACAATTTCAACGGATTGTCTTCTTGCACAGGACAGCGCTCAAGCCGATAAACAGGATATTGACCCTACTAAACCCACCAACCTCTACACTCAGCTTATTACATCGCTGGAATATCAGCACTTTAAAAACAAGCAGCTTTTCGGGGTTAGAGGCAATATACAATACGCATTCAATAAAGACAACCTGATGCTGCTGGAAATACCGATTCTTTACAATGTTGAAACAGGTAAAGTGGGAATAGGCGATTCTCGTTTCCGTTACTTTACTGCCGTTAAGCGTAACATTTCAAAAAGTTTTATTGCTATTGCGCCGATGGTAGATATTACCCTGCCCTTCGGCTCCTATAAAAATGGTATAGGAGGAAGTGCCTGGTCTATTGCAGCAGGTTCGATTTTCGGATTCGTTATTACTCCAAAATTTTCCGTTTTCCCCGGTGTTACCTATGTACATGTTACAAAACCAGGCTCCAAGTTGATACCGGATGAGTATAAGGTTAGCAGCAATGGTATTGGACTCCAATTCAATGCCAGTATTATTTTAGACAAAAGAACGTTCATTTTTATAAATCCCACTCCTGCTTTCATGAATACAAAGGGAGACTGGCAAACGATTTGGACAGGAGAGTTTATACCCTCTGTGATCATCACGCCAAATAAATTCAAAGTACAATTGTACTGGATGCCCAATTTCACCGCCGACTCACATATGATAAGAGCAGGATGTACATTCTATTTTTGATAGTCATCAACCGATACACTGATCCTGAATATGTACTATTCATGAGATGATTTATTACAAAGAAACCGGGACGGCAATGAATGAACGGAAATCTATATGATATCAAGCTCTGCATTATAGACTTAAATAGCCGGATAAAACCATGAAAAGGAAAGTTGAAGTTCTGATATCGTTGTTTATATCACAATGCACAGCAGCACAGCAATTCAATACAGACAGTTATCTTGCTATGCCACATGGAGTCGGAACATTTGTTCTGACTGCCGGACAACGTAACGCCACGTATAACAACTCCTTTTCCTTACTCCCAAAATGGGAATTCTTTACGCAGGCACTTGTGTATTGGGAAGATAAAGCAAATGAAACACCACAGTATTTTACTTTATCTGTTTACGCGAAATACATGTTCAAAGAAAACCAGGACAAAACCGGAGGAGCTGCTATATTCATTGGGCTTGGACGTACTCCGGCATATTATCGCTCCAGAGAAATACGCAACTTCCAGCGAACCATCTGGACAGCTTTTCCCATTACACTTCCTCTTTTCCGCAACACCATTTCCTGGGATATAATGCCGGGTGCGACATTGAATTTTGATGATGGAAATAACCGGGGCGCATTCGGTTTTACCTATACAGCCCGTGTTGCCGTATATAAGGTCATTCCTAAAGTAGCAATAGTGGGAGAAATATTCGGAACGGTAGGGGCTGCCTATTCAAAACCGGAGTTTAAAACAGGCTTACGCTGGGAGCCTAATAGTACCATTATTCCCGCCATTACTTACGGCGCGGCATTAGATGGCACAAAAACATCCGGTCTTGAAATCGGAGTAATGATTTTTACACCACCCTTTCTCAAAAGACCCCAGCCCTGAAAACCAGACCAATTTTATGATGATTTGTAATATAACGTATGCATTTTCATTTTTAAACTAAACAATAACAGGTACTATGAAAAATTGTATCATTTTATTTTTTATTGCCGGCATTGTAAGTTCCTGCGGCACCTCAACTCAGATTGTAAAATCGTGGAAGGAGCCCGGGGCGAGTGTAAGTCTTGAAGAGGTTCAGAAAATTTTAGTGGTGGCCCTCGTGAGGAGCGAAGCATCAAGGCGTACAATAGAAGACCAGTTGGTAATGCGGCTTCAGAAAAAGGCATTCCCCTCTTATGTAATGATGCCCGGTAATCTATCCGGTGAGGATGAATCTGCCATTACCGCTAAGCTGAAAGGTGACGGGTACGACTATGTGTTGATGATGCGCCTGGCAGACGTTGATAAAGAAACATCGTATGTGCCGGGCAGTAATGTCATGCCGCATTATTATCGCGGTTATGGCGGCTACTACCGGTATGCGGCTCCATATTACTACGATCCGGGTTACTATCGTGAAGACAAGAATTATTTTATTGAAACAACGGTGTACTCGGTGCCCGACAACAAATTATTATGGGTAGGTACCAGTAAAACCGTCAATCCTTCCAGGATAGACAAGGCTGTGAATGAAGTAGCCGATGCCGTTTCTAAAAAAATGAAAGAAGAGGGATTCCTGAAATAGACAGGCATATACGCTCAACCATGACATAACCATTTTATTCATTAAAAAAAATCAGCGTGGTGAACTGGCAGAATAAACGATAGTACTATCACAGCAAGTTCCCCTATAGAAAGAGTATATGGTATTCTTAACATCATTACAGCAGGTATTTGAATTTGGAATGATATAATTAAACGGATTATCTGACCTGAAAAGATCAGTATAGTACACTTTTGTGTACTATACACATTTGCCAATCTATCAGATATTAGATGAACTGGCGGGTTTAAATAGTTGTATACTCGTGAAAGCTTAATCCATTTCAATTTATTCGTTGCTTTCCTGCAACACTAAAAACCTGCTGAATGATCAAGCTGCTTAACAGCACTGTACCGGGGAAATGTTTATAAAGCAGAACTGCTTAAATTATATTTATAAAGCGCTACATGAGAAAGATATACAATTTTCTAAAGCTCATTACATCCGCCATAGCCGTTCTGATATTTATTTCCGGTACGGCTTTAGCATTATTGGGTTGCTATCATTTTATTATAGCATGGATGCATGTGAATGATGGGAATGCGTATAAAGCAGGCGGTTTAATTGCAATTGAATTGCTTTCAACTGTGGATATTTTACTTATAGCCATTGTACTATTGGTGTTTTCCATCGGCATTCTCATCCTTTTTCACGATCCCGCAAAGTTGCTTCCGGTGAGGCTGCCCGAATGGCTGCGGATAAAAAATTTCATGCAATTAAAGATCATTTTGTGGGAGGCTATACTTACGACGCTTGTTATAGGATATCTTACCGGACTTGCCGAAGCTAGGTTAAATGGGGATGCGGTACATGTCCGTCATCTTATTATACCGGGTGGCATACTTCTGATATCGTTAAGTCTTTATTTGCTGAAAAAAGGTGAGAAATGACCCGGAAATATTATTTGTCGATGACCCGAAGCCAAAGCTGCCATTAAGAAACCGAAATCGATCAATGATGAAAAAAATACTGGCATTCATTTTTATGCTCTCCACCGGGCTTGCAGCGGCGGCACAGGATAAGGATTCTGTGGTGTATGACGAAGCGCCTTCACGATTTGATAATTTTATGAAAAAAGGAGAAGCGCTTTTCAGGATATTGCCCGTACCCATGTACTCTTATTCAAGTGAGGCGGGGAATGTATTTGGTGTTGCCAAGTTTAACCTGTTCAGGTTGTCTAAAAAAGATGTGGTTTCCTACCCTTCCAAGCTTTCAGGTGTTTTTACTATTTCTACAAAGGGAAGGATCAATGCATCCGTGGCAAATGAGATGATCTTCCAGGAGAATAAATATATTGTGGTAAGCTATCTGAATTATAAAAAGCAGCCTGAATATATCTTTGGTGTAGGTAACAGTGTTAAAATAGAAGATATAGAGCAGATAACGCAAGATCGCTTTGTTTTTTCCACCAACTGGTTCCGTAGGATAAAGGGCAAAATATATGCCGGCGCCCTGTTGAATGTTGCCAATTATTTTAATATCCGTACAGACACTGCCAGTGTTCTGGTTATCAATAAGCTCCCCGGCCTGGAAGGGGGAACTACCATTGGTACGGGTATAGCAGCGGTGGTGGAAACACGCGATAACCGGTATAACCCGTCTAGGGGAACATACGTGGAAACGGGGTACACGCTTCATTTTGGTGATTACGCATTCAGACGATTTCACGCAGACGTCCGCAAGTATTTTACGCCTTTTTCAAACAGGATTGTATTGGCTGTTCAGACCACTACTACGCACACTTCCGGCGAAGTACCCTTTTATGAGCTAAGCATGCTGGGAGGCGATAGCAAAATGCGTGGTTATTACCAGGGGGCGCTGAGGGATAAAACGGCATTGGACGGACAGATAGAGCTCAGGGTGCCAATATGGAATATTTTTGGACTGACTGCATTTGCCGGCGCCGGGCAGGTTGCACCCGGTTACCGGCATTTTGCATTAAATGATTTTTGGCTATCATACGGGGGCGGACTCCGCATAAAAGTGGATACCAGGAACGACACCAATCTTCGACTGGACGTTGGCTTTGGCCCCGGAGGGATAAGCTCGTTTTACATCAATTTCGCGGAAGCATTCTGAAAATGGTTATTGATAAAGAAATGAGAACATAACTACTTATACATAGCGATGCAAAGTATCGTTGTGCCGGTTCAAAAATAGAGAAACCGGGATATCCGGTACTATTTTTCAACCGGAGCTTCACTCCATAATTGGCAATTGATTTTATTGAGACAGCAATTCCCGGCTTAGCTCCTTTTTTCCGGGTTTACTCCTGCACCTTGTAACGGCTGAACCGCTCTTTGGCAAAAACGCCGGGCGCTGCATGGCTGCCTTCTTTGATATCGAGGTTTACAAAATTGATATTGGGCAGGCTGGTCAGGTTCAGCACAACCGTAGCAATATATTCCCCGGCCCCAAAAGATCCCATATCATCTATCCTTGCCGAAGCGCTGTCAACAGATACATAAACAGTGTCTCCCGAAATTTTATTGAATTGCAGCGGTATATCCGGGTAAATAGAGCGGATGCCGTTCACAACACTTTCCGGCTGCGTGATAGTTATGGTATCCTGATATACCCGTTGCTTTATCCTGTTTTCCACGTTTACCGTCCAGAATAAAACCGTATCCGGCTGTTCGGTGATGGTTTCAAAAGAATCAATATTTTTTACTTCCGCGGGCTTGTCCGGGCCGGAACAGGCGGTTATAGAGAAGCTTATGATCAACGCAAGGGAAGCAGGCAGGTAAAAATTCTTCATACCAACAAGATAGACCAAAATTTGAAGACAGGTGCTATTTTAACATATTGTAAGCGAGCAGGCTCAGAAAATAAGCCAGCCCTGTCATATAAGCCACCTGGATCAGCGGCCATTTCCAGCTCCGGGTTTCCCTTTTTACAATAGCAACCGTACTGATACATTGCATGGCAAACACGTAAAAGATCAGCAACGATACTCCAGTGGCCAGTGTATAGATTCTGGAGCCGTCCGGCCAGGTAGCGGCGCGCATTTTTTCGCGCAGGGTGGCGTCGTTTTCGTCTACATCGCCGCCCACGCTGTAAATGGTAGCCATGGTGGCTACAAACACTTCCCTGGCGGCAAAGGAAGTGATCAAAGCAATGCCGATCTTCCAGTCGTATCCCAGGGGTTTGATAGCCGGTTCAATAGCCTTGCCCAGGATGCCGATATAGGAGTTTTCCAACAGTTCGGCGCTTTTGTCCTCTTCCAAAGCTTCTTCGTTGTCGGGCTGCTGTATCAGCAATGTCTCATACTTCCCTTCTACGGCATCCATCCTGCCGGGTGGTCCATAGGTGCTCAGCGCCCATAAGATCATCGCCAGTACCAGGATGATCCTACCTGCCTGTACGGTGAATATTTTCGCTTTTTCCACCATGGTTACCAATACCGTTTTCCAGCGTGGGCTGCGGTAAACCGGCAGTTCCAGAATAAAAAAGCTCTTTTCCTTCACTTTGATAAACCACTTCATCACCCAGGCCACTACCAGGGCGCCTAACAGCCCCAGCAGGTAAAGCCCTGCCATTACCAGCCCCTGCAGGCTCAGGAAGCCCCAGTAATATACTTCGGGGATCACCAGCGATATGAGTATGATGTAAACGGGTAAACGGGCGCTGCAACTCATCAGCGGAGAGACCATGATCGTCAGCAGCCGCTCTTTTTTATTCTCGATATTACGGGTACTCATAATGGCCGGCACCGCACAGGCAAAGCTGCTGATCATCGGCATCACGCTTTTACCGTTCAGCCCTACTTTTCGCATAAGCTTGTCCGTTAAAAAGCTGATCCGTGCCATATAGCCGCTGTCCTCCAGTATGGTGATCAGCCCGAACAGGATCATGATCTGGGGGATAAAGATAACGATGCCGCCGATGCCTGCCACCACACCATTCACGATCAGGTCGCCCAGCCAGTTTTCCGGCAAAACACTACTGAGCCAGGTACTGAACTCACCGAATATCCACTCTATGGCATCCATCGGGTAGCTCGCCAGCCAGAATATGCTCTGGAAAAGTAACATCAATACAACCGCTAGGATCGCGTAGCCCCATACCCTGTGCAGCAGGATGCGATCCAGCCGGTCGCTGATGATCTGTTTTTCTTTGGGGTCTGCTTCCACCACGTTTTGCTGCATGATATTGCGGATACGGGCATACCGCTGTGTGATCTCTTTAGCCTGTACCTGTGTATGGTTAAAGCTATGCGTCTTTTCTATGTTTTCTATTTTGTCCTGTACCGTTTCGTCCAGCCCGAAGGATTCGTGGTTGATGAGATAGTGGATGGCGGCATAGTCGCTGATATCGTTGAATTCTTTCCTGACATCCGCCACCGCGTGTTCCGCCAGTTCCTTTGTATCGGCAAAGCTCCAGGCCGGCGGCTTATACAGGTGTCTCGCTGTTTGTTCTATCGCTTTTTTCAGCTCCCGGATCCCTTTGTCCCTGCGGGGATTTACCGGCACCACCGGTACGCCCAGCGATCTTTCCAGTCCTTCCACATCTACTTTAATACCTTTTTTTGAGGCGATGTCCATCATGGTCAGGGCGATCACTACCGGTTTTTTCAGGTCAATTACCTGCGATGCAAAAAGCAGGTTTCGTTTCAGGTTGCTGGCATCTACGGTCAATACAAACAGGTCTGTTTTTTCCCTTGTACCGGGGTCCAGCAGAATACTATAGGTCACCCACTCATCGCTTCTGCGGGGATAAAGACTGTAGGTGCCGGGCAGGTCGAGAACGGTAGCAGACAGCGTATCCGAAATACCGGTGCTGCCGGATTTTTTATCAACAGTAACGCCGGGAAAATTCCCCACTTTTTGAGATAACCCGGTCAGGGCATTGAACAATGAGCTTTTTCCACTGTTGGGGTTTCCTATTAACGCGATGTGTAATTGATCCATTTTTAGCAAGAAACGGCAAAAATACGTTTAAATAAGTCCGGGAGCATTACGAAATCGGGAAGGATCGTTTAAAATTGCTAAAAAACCCGGTATCTATATTTGTTGGCATGAAAAATGACAATATCCGTTTATATAACTTTGCCCTAAATAAATTGCAACCTCAGTATAATGAACAGAATAATTTTAATCCTCATATTATCTTTTGCTACCAGCCTCTCCTATTCGCAAAAGTTAAAGAAAGCGGACAGGAAGATCGTGGAAAGCATTCAGAAAAATGTTGTTTTCCTGGCGGACGATAGGCTGGAGGGCAGGCGGGCAGGCACTGATGGAGAAAAAGCGGCGTATGAATATATTATCGGCCAGTTCAAATCGGCCGGCATTGCGCCTAAAGGAGATAACGGGTCCTTCCTGCAGGCTTTTGAAATTAACGACGGGAAAAAAATCGGCAGCGCTACTTTTTTTAAGGTAAACGGTAAAGCAATGCAGACCGGTAAAGATTATTTCCCCCTGACCTTCAGCGCCAACGCGGCTATACCGGAAACCCCTGTGGCCATTTCGCTGTCAGAAAAAGGAGCGCCCTGGTTTAAGGATATAGAGATAGTGCTGGAAGAAAATGAAAATAACCCGCATTTCGACATCTACGAATATATCCGCAAGGAAGCGGGGATAGCCGCTCAAAAAGGCGCTACGGCCCTTATAATATTTAATGGAGAAGATAAAAAAGACGGGATAGAATTTGTTCCTAAAGACAGGAGTGAAACCAGTTCTATCCCCGTATTGTATCTCACCCGGAACGGTAAAGAAAACTACCTGAAAGAAGCAGCGGCGCTGTATGAGATAGAGCTGAAAGTAAGCCTGGCGGAAGCGAGGCGGACCGGGCACAACGTAGTGGGGTACATAAACAACAACGCCGCCAATACGGTGATTATCGGAGCGCATTACGATCATTTAGGTTATGGGGAAGACGGCAACTCGATGGTGAGAGATGAGACCAGGCAAATACATAATGGCGCCGATGACAACGCCAGCGGTACGGCGGTTTTAATAGAATTAGGGAAACTGCTGGCCAAGTCCAGGGCAAAAAATAACAATTACCTGCTGATCGCGTTTTCAGGAGAAGAACTCGGGCTTTTGGGTTCGAAATACTATACGGATCATTCCACTATCGACCTGTCCAACGCGAACTATATGATCAACCTGGATATGGTAGGCAGGCTGGATGACAAGAATACGGTAACTGTCGGTGGATACGGCACTTCCCCGTTGTGGAGCGACGTGGTGCACTCCCAGAAAAAAGTTCCGTTTACAATAAAAACAGATTCCAGCGGTACCGGTCCAAGTGATCACACTTCTTTTTACCGGAAAAATATCCCGGTGCTTTTCTTCTTTACCGGAACACATTCCGATTACCACAAGCCTTCGGATGATTCAGACAAGATCAACTATACCGGCGCTTTGCATATTACCAGGTATATCGTTTCGCTGGTAGAGGCTGTAAACAGGAGCGGGAAACTGGCGTTTACCCCTACCCGTGAGGTGCAACCCGGTGGCAGGAGCAGCTTTTCCGTGACGTTGGGGATCATGCCGGATTATAGTTTCTCCGGTACCGGAGTAAAAGCTGACGGTGTGAGCGACGGCCGCCCGGCAAAAAAAGCCGGTATTAAAACAGGAGATATCATTACCAAACTGGGGGACTACCCGGTGAATTCCATGCAGGGTTATATGCAGGCATTGGGTAAATTCAAGAAAGGTGATCAGACAAAAGTGGTGGTAAAAAGAGGCGAAGAAGAGCTGATATTTGATATTGTATTTTAATGAAACTGGTTATAGACAATAACGCGCTGGCAGAAGACTTTTTTGCAGATGCCCGGATAATGGGCATCGTAGCGCCTATCAAGGATTACCGGTTTTGCTGGTTGCTCAACCAGGCGATGGGTTGCGATTTCAGACGAAACAGTAACCTGGAAATAGAGATGATCAAAAAGGGGCGGCAATATTATTTCTCCATTTACGAGTACACGCCTCCGGGCATTTTTACAGACCACTATATTTATAATAACCAGTTTGATGGTGAATATCTTTTGCCGGAGTTCCGGCACCTGGACTTTTTATGGCTGGTTAAAGGGGAGGTAGAGGCAGACTATCTTTTGTATCTTCAAAAAGCGATCAGGAACATCGCAGGGGTGCAACTGATAACAGAACTGAACAAGCATAAGATCAGGAATAAAATACACCTGGTTCTATAACAAACCTCACAGGTTTTCCCTCCTGCGCTTTGCTCCGGCGGGCAGGCAAAACTTGCCAGGATTACTAAAACAGATTTACCATGTGGAAAGAAGTCAATAATCAGTTATACAGGAAGTTTGAGTTTAAAAATTTCTCTGAAGCATTTGCTTTTATGACGAGGGTGGCATTGGAAGCCGAGAAAATGAATCACCATCCGCTATGGACCAACGTATGGAACCGCGTGGAGATATGGCTGAGCACCCACGATGCTGGCAATATTGTTACCGATAAGGACAGAAAACTGGCTGAAAAGATAAACAGCCTGCTGGAATCATAAGTCTCCCGCCTGTGGACGAAGGATAATCTCCTCCACGCAGGCCTGCGGGGATAATAACGAAGCTGCGAAAATCATTTGTGCGATATCATCCGCTTTCATGATCCTGTTTTCCGGTACGCCGCTACCCGCCCAGGAGTCAGTATAGGCCGCGCCGGGATACACACCCGTCACTTTAATGCCAAAAGGTTTCATTTCTTCTCTCAGATTTTTTGAAAAACCTGCCAGCGCGAACTTGCTGATACTGTATGATCCTCCGTTGGCATAGGCGTGCAGGGAAGCGATAGAGCACATATTGAATATATGCCCGCTTTTTTGCGAGATCATTTTCGGAATGAGTGCCCGCGTCAGGTGATATGCGCTGTAGAGGTTTACCGCTATCATATTCTCCAGAGTTTCATCAGGTTCGTTGTACACGCTGCCCGGTAAAAACGAACCGGCATTATTGATAAGGACATCAATCGAAATATCCAGGTCCAGCAGCCAGTTGCCAAAAGTCAACGTTTCCTCTTTTTTGCTGAGATCGCAGGGGCGGGCTTTAATGGTCACTTCAGGAAAACGGTTCAACAGTTCTTCCATGGCGTCATACAGGGGTTTTTCACTGCGGGCACACATAAAAATATTATATCCTCTGGATGCGAACAGTGTTGCCAGTGCTTTACCAAAACCTTTTGACGCGCCTGTTATTATTACGTTCATAGCTTTTACAATAGCGGCCAAGTTACGATATCTTTTTTGCAGGGTTCGTTTGCAGGTTATAGGGTTCCGAACCCTGGCAACCCGCTACTCCTTTCTAAAGTCTCTTACGAGGGTTCGGAACCCTGCTCAGCCCGGTTGATACAGTAATTCCCCTATTTTTGCCGTTTGATACAAACAGAATGGGGCATAAAAAACTGATCCGGTTTGAAGCAATAAAACAATTCAGGAATGTACTGCAGTTCCCCGAGAATATGGGCGGTAACTGGCATCAATTTTTCGGGAATGGGAACGGCATCACCCTTGAGCTGGCCTGCGGCAAAGGGGAGTACACGGTTGCCCTGGCTCAAAAATATCCCGGCAGGAACTTTATTGGTGTGGACCTTAAAGGCAACCGGATTTGGGCCGGTGCAAAAAAATGTCTTGATAACAATATTAATAACGCGGCTTTCCTGCGTACACAGATCGAACTTATCCATGAATATTTTGCAAAGGAGGAGATTGATGAGATATGGATCACTTTTCCCGACCCGCAGTTGCGTTTATCCAAAGCCAAAAAAAGGCTGACGCATCCCCGTTTCCTGCGGTTGTATCAGCAAATATTAAAGGACAATGGGATCGTTCATTTAAAAACCGACTCCCCGGATCTGTACGATTTTACCCGTAAGGTAACGGATTTGTACTCTCTGAGTGTCCTGGAGGCTTCGGATGATATATACAATAATAGCAATATTCCTGAAGACCTTAAGATCAAAACTTACTACGAAAGCCTGGATATTGCTAAAAGCAGCAGGGTACATTACCTGCGGTTTACCCTGGATAAAGCCCTGCCTGCTGAAAAAGAAATGATATTAAAACAATTGTTGAGCGGGGAAGGCGTGGATCAGTAGTCGCCCAACGTTTCCGGGAGCTGTTCCAGGGCCTTTTTGAGTTGCTCATCATTGGGGGCTATTCCATGCCATTCATGGTCGCCTTCCATAAAGTCTACTCCCTTACCCATCACCGTATGCATCATGATGGCCACGGGTTTTCCTTTGCCGGTCAATTGTTTTGCCTTATTCAGGATAGCGATCACATCATCCATGTCATTGCCGTTCATGCTGATAACGGTCCAGCCAAAGTCTTCAAACTTCTTTCCCAGGTCGCCCATATCAAGCACCTTTTGAGTAGGTCCGTCAATTTGCTGGCCGTTCCAGTCTACGGTAGCGATCAGGTTGTCTACTTTGTGGTGGGGGGCAAACATGATCGCCTCCCAGTTTTGTCCTTCATTCAGTTCGCCGTCCCCATGAAGAGAGAACACAAGCCCCTTGTCGTTATTGAGTTTTTTGGCGATAGCCGCCCCAATGGCTACGCTTAATCCCTGCCCGAGCGAACCCGATGCGATACGTATACCGGGTAAATGTTCGTGGGTAGCGGGATGTCCCTGCAGACGGGAGTTGATCTTACGGAAGGTCTGCAGTTCGTCCAGCGGAAAGTATCCGGAACGTGCTAACGTAGCATACCAAACCGGCGAAATATGACCATTGGACAGGAAGAAGAGGTCTTCTCCAGTACCGTCCATATTAAAGTCTGGATCGTGTTTCAGGATGTCAAAATATAAAGCGGTAAAAAAATCCGCACACCCCAGCGAAGCCCCGGGGTGACCGCTTTGGCATCCATGGACCATTCTTACAATATCCCTTCTTATTTGCGTAGCAATGTCTTTTAATTCTGGCATAGTAGTTAATCTTAAAATTTCAAAGCTAAAGTAAGTTGTTATAACATCCTGTTCCGGCGGTAAAATTTACTCATTTATTTTAATAATAATGAGAGCAACCAACCGTTTTATAAGACAGATCGTATTAAAAATTATACAAATTTCTTATCCGGACCTGTTTACCCAAAATAAAATAAAAAAAACTATACCTTTGCATTTTTAAAAATAACCAGATGGAAATCATATTATTAGCCATTATTCTGGCATTCATAATCACATATACCGCCATCCCGGTTATTATTAATGTTTCCAATATAAAGAAACTATACGACCTCCCCAATGCCAGAAAAGTACATGCCACCCCGGTTCCCTCTCTAGGTGGGTTGGGAATTTTTGCGGGATTTATGCTTTCCTGCCTGCTGAGTATGTCTTTCAGTGATTTTCCTGCCTTCCAGTATTTCTTTGCCGCTGCGTTGGTTATTTTCTTCCTGGGGTTAAAAGATGATATTCTTATTCTTACTCCTATGAAAAAGATCATAGGGCAGGTTATTGCCGCTTTTATCATCATTTATAAAGGCGGAGTTGTTATCGGCAGTATGCATGGTTTTGGCGGTATTAACGAATTGCCGGAAGTGATCAGTCTTATTATTACCTATCTTACCGTAATTGTTATTATAAATTCTTTTAACCTGATAGATGGTGTTGACGGGTTAGCCGCAGGATTGGGCATATTTACCACACTCACCTTCGGGGTTTATTTTTATATAATTGGTCATATTGAATATGCGGCGTTAGCATTTGCCATGTGCGGCAGTTTGCTGGCTTTCCTGATATTCAACCGGTCGCCGGCAAGGATATTTATGGGTGATACAGGCTCTTTGCTGATAGGGCTTGTAAATGCCATCCTGGTAGTGCATTTCATAAATGTAGCCAGCAACCCGGTTTCGGCGTTTCCCCTGCAGTCAACTCCGGCTATCGGAATAGCGATATTGATCATTCCCCTGTTTGATACTTTGCGGGTATTTTCCATCAGGATAGTTAACCGGCGCTCACCCTTCAGCCCGGACAGGAACCATATCCATCATATTTTGCTGGACAGGGGGATGAGCCATAAAATGGTATGTTTTACGCTGATCATGGCCAATATCGTATTTGTTTTGATCGCTTATTCTCTCCGGAGCTTTGGAAACAACATTGTGATACCTGTTTTGCTGGCGACAGCTTTTGGCGCCTTTGCCTTTGTATATTATATGCGCAATCCGAAGCTCAAAGTTGTTAAAGGATTCAACGAAAAAGACATCGTTCCTTCTTCCAGGATACTGCCCATCAATCCGTCTACCAAAACGGCAGAGCACAACTAACTAAATTCGTCTTTGTCTTTCTATTTGCATTTGTTTAGATTTGCAACCCTGAAACATATCAGCTATGGTAGAAGATGTATCATTGATAATGGATGTTTGTGAAGACTCCATGAACAAAGCGGTTAACCACCTGGAATCGGAACTGGTAAAAATAAGGGCCGGCAGGGCTACGCCGCAGATGCTGGACGGTATAGTGGTTGATTACTATGGCAGTCCCACGCCTGTTAACCAGGTGGGTAATATATCAGTGGCAGACGCCCGGACCATTACCATTCAGCCCTGGGAAAAAAATATGCTTCAGCCGATAGAGCGTTCCATTATTGCCGCCAATATCGGGATCAACCCCCAGAATGACGGAACCATTATCCGCCTGTTTTTACCTCCGTTAACCGAGGAAAGAAGAAAAGAACTGGTTAAAAAAGTGAATGCGGAAGGGGAACAGTCGAAAGTGGCCGTAAGAAATATCCGCCGCGATTGCATAGAAGACATTAAAAAGCTGCAAAAGAACGGGTTGAGTGAAGATGCCGTGAAAGATGCCGAAAAAAACATACAGCAGATCACCGATAAATATATTGCTCTTGTAGATAAACACCTGGCTGCCAAAGAAAAAGAGATAATGGTAGTATAGTTTTCCCTCTGAAGGGTGTATTGAATGTTAATAAATATTAACAGATTATAGTTGTTTTTACTTTGTATTGTAATACATTTAGTTCCATTTTAAACCTGTTTATATAACCTTCAAGAAAACATTTTATGGGATTCATCAAAGAATTTAAAGAGTTTGCATTTAAAGGCAATGTGGTAGACCTTGCCGTTGCAGTAATTATAGGTGGAGCTTTCGGTACCATCGTATCGTCATTGGTTGACGATGTAATTACCCCGTTGTTATTAAATCCGGCTTTAAAAGCTGCTAACGCAGAGAACCTGGAGCAGCTCGCATGGGGCGGAGTTAAATATGGGAACTTTTTGTCTGCTATAATCAAATTCCTGATAATTGCTTTTGTGCTGTTTTGGATTGTTAAGGCTGCCAAGGCCGCTCAACGGAAAAAGGAAGAAGCCCCCGCACCACCGGCAGAACCTTCTTCTACAGACAAGTTGCTGGCGGAGATAAGGGATGCCCTCAAAAAGTAGTTGATAGTAATCCTTTTGAATATGAAATGTGCATCCGGGCGATGCACATTTTTTATGCGTTTTCGTGTGTCAGTTTTTCGGCGTTCTCTGCAAATTGCAGGGCGTCGATAAATTCCTGTAATCCCCCGTGCAGCACTTCATCCAGGTTATACACGGTAAGGCCTATGCGATGGTCTGTTACGCGGCCCTGGGGGAAGTTGTAGGTCCTTATTTTTGCGGACCGGTCTCCGGTGCTCACCAGGCTTTTCCGGTGACGGGCTATTTCTTCCTCCTGCTTGCGTACCTGCTCTTCATACAGCCGGGTTCTCAGCATTTGCATCGCTTTTTCCCGGTTGCCCAACTGGCTTCTTTCAGTCTGGCATATCACCACAGTGCCGGTCGGTATATGCGTAAGCATTACTTTGGTTTCCACCTTGTTTACGTTTTGCCCGCCGGCGCCACCGCTCCGGGCGGTTTCCATTTTTACATCGCTTTCCTTTAGTTCAAAATCCACTTCTTCGGCTTCAGGCATGACGGCCACGGTAGCCGCGCTGGTATGTACCCTTCCGCTGGCCTCGGTGTCCGGCACCCGCTGCACCCGGTGTACGCCGCTTTCAAATTTCAGGGTTCCGTATACATCTTCCCCGGTCACCTCAATTTGTACTTCCTTGTAACCTCCCACTGTTCCCTCGTTTTCACTCAGAATGGCTGTTTTCCAACCTCTTTTTTCGCTGTATCGCAGGTACATGCGTACAAGGTCGCCTGCAAACAGGGAAGCCTCGTCTCCCCCTGTTCCCGCCCTTATCTCCAGGATAGCGTTTTTTTCATCCTGCGGGTCCTTGGGGATCAGCATCTGCCGGATATCCGATTCCATCTGTATTTTCGTTTCCTCCAGTCCCGGCAATTCTTCCTTTGCCAGGTCTCTCATTTCCTCGTCGTCTCCGTTCAGCACCTCCTGGTTAAATGCGATATCATCCAGCAGTTTTCTATAGCTGTTATAGGCCTGCACCACTTTTTCAAGACTGCGGTATTCCCTGCTGGTGGTGGTAAACTTTTTATTATCACTAACAATTTCAGGGTTGGTTAAGGCCACCCCCAACTGATCGAACCTGGCTTTTATAGCTTCTAATTTGTCTAACATAGCATTTTAAAGGTTCGCAAAGTTACAGGTTAAGTTCAAACCATTTTCCATTTTTTCCACCCGGGGGGCACGCTTTTCCCCCAGGTAGAAAAACCGGTTGCAGTTCGTTATGCCTTCGATGATTTTATGACCGGGACATTATAGAATACCAATGGATTGCCGACTTCTTCTTTTAGAACAGACAAGTGGTAAGCAGGTCTTTATTGTTAATTATCTTTGATCCTTGTGTCAAAATCGAAAGATGAAAGTTTTGCTACGAAAAGATAGAAGTATCATTCCAGCCCATCACTGTTGCGCCGCTTCGTTGCAATGATTTTTCGCCGCCATAGATGAGGTGCGATATCACTTTTCCCGGTTGGGCAAGCGCTTCAAAACGCTGAAGCCCTTTGAATAATTCGCTGGTAAGCGTTTGGGTGGCTTTTATTTCATACGTGTTAAAGCCGTCTGCTGTTTTTTGCAGCAGGTCTACTTCCATGCCTTTGCTGTCCTGCCAGAAATAGTAGCTTTTGTGGCGGTAATGATGCTCATTTAGTTTTTGAATATTGCCGACCACCATATTTTCAAAAATGTTCCCTTTAAGCCTGTTTAGCAGTAGTTCTTCGGGGGTGTACAACTGAAGCAGGTAGCATAAAAGCCCTGTGTCGTAAAAATAAAGCTTAGGCGATTTGATAAGGCGCTTACCGAAATTTTCATGATAGGGATGCAGCAAAAAAACAAGGTAGCTGCTTTGAAGAATAGACAACCACGATTTGGCTGTGGGCTGGGATATGCCGCATTCATTGGCCAGGGCATTCAGGTTAAGAAGCTGTCCTGCACGGCCGGCGCATAACCCCAGAAATGTGCGAAAGCTATTCATACTATCTACATTAATGAGTTGAGCTACATCCCGCTCTATGTATGTTTGTATATAATTGGCATAAAAAACAGGCGGATCAATCTCACGGTCGTATATCGCAGGATAAAACCCTTTTATGCAGGCGCCGGCAAATGAACCGGGAAGCAAATTTTCCCTGTTGAGTTCTTCCGTGTCAAAAGGAAGCAGCCTGAATAGCGCTGCCCTACCTGCAAGGGTTTGCGTAATGCTTTTTAGCAGGTGAAAATTCTGTGAGCCGGAGAGCACAAATGCCCCCATTTGGCCCCTGGTGTCCACATGTGTTTGAAGGTAAGAAAACAATGCCGGTGCCTGCTGCACTTCATCTAATATCACTTTTTCCGGGTAGGTGGCAAGAAATCCGCCTGGGTCATCCGTTGCAAAAGAACGGTTATCAGGATTTTCCAGCGATATATACTGATATTCGGGAAAAAGGTGCTTTAGCAAGGTTGTTTTACCTGACTGTCTTGGCCCTGTAACTGCCAAAACCGGGAACTTAGATTGTTGCAGTTGAATGTACTTCGTTAAAGTGCGGGGAATCCATTTTGTCATGAACAATTTGATTTTCAATATAAAAATACAAACATTTTGAAAATACACTATTTATATTTTGAAAATACACTATTTATATTTTGAAAATACACTACTGTTCATACCCTGCTTCGTGTCTTCACGAACCGGTTGTCCGCAAGCAAGCCTACAGCAGATATAGCAGATTGTATTCGGTTCTCATCCGAAATAAACAAAAATGATTGGACTGGTGAAGGTCAAGTCCTCTGGATATAATTGATAAAAAGTCTATAGATTCTATAAATTTAAACATTTGTGCTTTTGTCAATGAATACGGGAAATGACATTGTTGGGACGGGGAAGAATAGCTTTTAAAAAGTAAAGCTACACGTAATAAATAGGCAGATGAATGCCAATGATTATTTTGAACCTCCATGTATGTTTTTTGCTGCATACAAATTGAAGTATGCTCGGACAGATATCTGGTAAAAAGAATGTCTTATTATTAATTATCTTTCTCTCTTATGATAACCTCATTCGTGTTCCCTAAGCGTATTATCCCGGTGTTATTGATGATCTCTTTTTGGGAGATTGAAATGTTCCTGCACAGGTAACTACTGGTAATATAAAACCCAAAATTGTCAATATCATTAATTTCATTCGCTTACTTGAGCCCCTATCCCGGAAATAACTGAGGAGGTACTTTACCAGACCCTGGTAAAGACGGGGCTAACAAGGCACGGACAATATCAACTGGTTTCTTGATCTCTTCGTCAGCAATAGCACCGGACTCCGTTCCTGACAGATACTAAAAACAATCGTTTGCAGCAATTATTTGTTTTTTTGAACCACGAAGACACGCAGGGCCGAAGTACCACAAAGCAATAGAAGCCGGGGCTTACCCCCAACCCGAAGAATCCAGGTGCTTAAAATGACCGTTCAGCTTCACTTTTTCCACTAGTGATTTTGCCTCCTGCAGTACCGGGATGGTTTTTGCAAGGTGCCTTTTAATGTATTCCAGGCGCTGGGATTCGAACAATAATTCAAGTACTTCGTATTCCTGCTGCAGCGATAATCCTGCATGGTGCGCCACATCGTAAGAGGTGAGGGTGTCATCCGCTTTTGCAAATTCTTTGCTGATATCCAGCAACTGGTGCATGGTACGGACATTACCCAGTATTTGTTTCATGATGGTATACCTGGTCACCATTTCGTTGACGGGGTAGTTTACGATAGCGCCACTATATAGTTTTTCGGGAATGGATTTGATCACTTCCAGTATTGTAAAAACTTCCTGGCCTTCTACCGAGATATCCATTTCGCCATTGTCGTAGGTTTTCACAACTTCGGCTATCCGTACCAGTGTGCCTGTGTCTTTAAGTGCCTGTTCTATAATCACGGGAATGCCAAAAGGCTTCCTTTCCGAAAAACATTCGTTGATCAATTGTACATACCTTGGCTCAAAAATGTGCAGGTTAACTTTTTCGCCGGGATACACCACGATACCCAAAGGAAATATGGGAATAAAATTTGTCATCAGCCTGTTTATATCAGCCATTCAACGCTTCCCCAATCTACCTGTTCTGTTTGCTCGCCGCTGATTACCAGTTTTCCGTCTTTGGTGACTCCTTTCACAACAGCGGAGAATTCGGTAGTTCTCCTTCTGAATTGCACCGGTTGATTGAGTTTGTACATTGCGTTCTGATAATCCTGCAAAATTATGGATTCACCGGCGGTCAACTCCCGGTAACTGCTGTCAATAAAACCACAAAGTTCCCTTGCCAGCGAAATCACATCATAAGTGATGCCTGTAACCTGTTTCCATGAAACGGGGTTTTTCAGCGAGCTGTCGAATGCTACCTGGTTAATATTAACCCCGATACCTATAACAGAATATGTCCATTTATTCGGCTGGATAATATTCTCTATCAGGATGCCAACTGCCTTTCTGTCACCCCAATAGATATCATTTGGCCACTTTATGGCTGTTTTTTCTCCTAAATATTTTTTAACAAAGTTGTAAGTTCCCAAAGCTACGGCGGCTACCAGGCTGAAGGCCTTGTCCGGCTTCAAAAAATCAGGCTCTGCCACAATGCTCAGGTAGATATTCTCCCCTTTGTTGGCGATCCAGTGTTTTCCACGCTGCCCCTTTCCGTGGGTTTGCTCCAGCGCCAGCCAGGCCGCGCCATGCTTTGCCAATCGGGCATGTACCTTTTGCATGGCATAGTTGTTGGTGCTGTCAACAGATGGTAAAACAGTAAATGGATGCCCCAGCGATTGCATAAGAAAATATGGAATTAATTGCTATTTTTGAGCAAGTTAGGGATTAGTAAAAACAAATAACCTGAAACAATATTTTTCAGATAACAAAATTTGATTATACCCGTTTTAACAGGTACGATAACTTAAAATAATTTCTATTGACAGCATTACAGGTATTATCTACACGCCCCAAACGAACAGCTAGGTTAACCAGGAACAGTAAACTATTTAAATCCATCATTAACGCTATCCGTCAAAAAAAAGGAGAAAATATTATTTCACTTGACCTGCGTAAAATTCCGGAGGCCGTGGCGGATTTTTTTATAGTCTGCGAAGCCGCTACCAATGTGCAGGTCAAAGCGATCGCAGATGCGATTGAAGAAGAAGTGAAAAAGGCCACTGGTGAAGTACCCTATCGCCATGAAGGACACCAGGCCCTGCAGTGGGTACTGATTGATTATGTGGACGTGGTAGCGCATGTGTTTCAGAGTGAGACCCGCAAGTTTTATAAACTGGAGGAAATGTGGAGCGATGCCGAACAGGCAGAACACGATCCGGCATAAATACATAAATAATTAATCAGCTATATTACAAATCAAATATTTTAAGAAGAATATATGACACAGGATAATAAGGGTAACAGCCCCGGTTTCAACAATAAGAGAGGCGATGGAGGGGATGATAAGTCGCAGCGCAAAGGACCCAAATTCAATATCTACTGGGTATATGGTATTGTGGTGCTGGTGTTGTTGGGGCTTAATTTTTTCCAGGTGGCTACGCCGGCAGCTAACGTTATTACAGACCTGAAGTTCCGCCAGGAAATGCTTGTCAACAACGATGTTCAGAAGCTGGAACTGGTTAAGAACAAGGATGTCGTTAGGGTGTACATTCACAAGGACAGTTTAAATAAGCAGGTGTATCGCTCTATCCTGAAAGATAAATGGGCGAACGCTTCCCGTTCGGAGGGTCCCCAGTTTCAATTTGAGATAGCGGATGCAAAAACCTACCAGGGAACTGCACTCGCGGAGTTTTATAAGGAGCATCCCGATGTAAAGGAAGTGCCGGTAAATATCGTAAGCGACCCGGAATGGTTCGGTTCGTTTTTAAGTTATTTGTTTCCCCTGCTGATGTTTGCCCTGCTCTTCATCCTGATGATGCGTAAGGTAGGCGGTCCCGGTGGCGGTGGTGGCCCCGGAGGGATATTCAGCATTGGCAAATCAAAGGCGACATTGTTTGAGAAAGGAACAAAAGTAAATATCACTTTTGCCGATGTGGCCGGACTGGAAGAAGCCAAGCAGGAAGTGATGGAAATAGTCGATTTCCTGAAAAACCCCAAGAAATATACTGCCCTGGGAGGTAAAATACCTAAAGGTGCATTGCTGGTAGGGTCTCCGGGAACCGGTAAAACACTGTTGGCAAAAGCCATGGCGGGAGAAGCGCAGGTACCTTTCTTCAGTATGAGTGGTTCTGACTTTGTGGAGTTATTTGTTGGTGTGGGTGCCAGCAGGGTAAGGGATCTGTTTAAACAAGCCCGTGAAAAGGCGCCCTGTATCATTTTTATAGATGAGATTGACGCCATTGGCCGTGCCCGTGGTAAGAACGTGATGATGAGCAATGATGAAAGGGAGAACACGCTCAACCAGTTGCTGGTGGAAATGGACGGTTTCGGTACCGATAGCGGTATCATCATCCTGGCGGCTACCAACCGCCCCGATGTACTGGATAGCGCACTCTTGCGACCGGGCCGTTTCGACAGGCAGATCACCATCGACAAACCGGATGTAAAAGGAAGAGAAGAGATCTTTCATGTACACCTCAAACCGATCAAAACATCTTCCAAACTGGATGTGCATAAACTGGCGGAACAAACACCGGGATTTGCCGGCGCTGATATCGCCAACGTGTGTAATGAAGCTGCATTGATAGCTGCCAGAAAAGGAAAATCAGAAGTGGAAATGGATGATTTCCAGGATGCTATTGACAGGGTAATAGGTGGATTGGAGAAAAAGAATAAGATCATATCCCCCGACGAGAAAGAGATCATCGCGTATCATGAGGCAGGTCACGCGATCTGCGGATGGTACCTGGAGCATGCCTATCCGTTGTTGAAAGTGACCATCGTACCAAGAGGTACTGCCGCCCTGGGGTATGCGCAATACACTCCCAAGGAGCAATATTTATATAATACGGATCAGTTGAACGACCAGATCTGCATGACCCTGGGAGGCCGCGCCAGCGAAGAGATTTTCTTCGGCAAAATATCAACCGGGGCCAGCAACGATTTGCAACAGGTAACAAAAATTGCCTACTCGATGGTGACGGTATATGGTATGAACGAAAAGATCGGCAATATCAGCTATTACGATCCACAACAGGATAATTATTTTACCAAACCTTATAGCGAGGAGACCGGTAAACTGATTGATGAAGAAGTTCGGAAGCTGATAGAGGTAGCTTATATCAGGACCAAAAAATTATTAACAGAAAAGAAGCAGCAGGTAGAGATCCTCGCAAAAGAATTGCTTACCAAAGAAGTATTGTTTCAGAGCGACCTGGAACAGTTGATTGGTAAACGTCCTTTTGAAGAGAAGAAGCCGGCCGATGTAGTGCATGATATTGCAGGAAGCCAGCATTCCGTGAGCAGCGATGTGACGCCTGAAGTGAATTCCCCCGCTTCATAAACTGATAAATACAAAAGTGTAATGAAAGGGTTTCGAACCGGTATGCGATCGTTCGGAACCCTTTCTTAATTTTGTCTCAATGCAAATTACACAGGGTAAGAAAATATATTTTCTGTCAGACTTTCATCTGGGCGTACCGGACCATGCTTCCAGTTTGAAACGGGAGAAAATAATTGTAAGATTCCTTGATGAAATTAAGCATGATGCCGCCGGTATCTTTATAGTGGGAGACCTGTTCGATTTTTGGTATGAGTATAAAAAAGTAGTTCCCAAGGGCTTTGTGAGAATACTGGGCAAAATAGCGGAACTGACTGACAGCGGTATCCCGGTTTGGTTTTTTGTAGGCAACCATGATATGTGGATGAACGATTATTTTGAAAAAGAGCTGAATGTGCCGGTATATTTTGAGCCAAAGGAGTTTGAATTTAATGGTAAAAAGTTCCTGGTAGGGCACGGTGATGGATTGGGTCCCGGAGATCATGGATACAAATTCCTGAAAAAACTGTTTCGCAACCCGGTTTGTAAATTCCTGTTCGGGATATTTCCCCCTTATATCGGGATGTCTGTTGCCAATTACTCCAGCAGGAGCAGCCGGGCGGTTACCGGCGAAGATGATGCCCGGTTCCTGGGAGAGGATAAGGAGTGGCTGGTCATTTACTGCAGGGAGGTGTTGAAAGAACAGCATTTCGATTATTTTATTTTCGGGCATCGTCATCTGCCTATAGATTTCAGGCTGAATGAGAACAGCCGGTATATCAACCTGGGTGACTGGATCCGTTATTTTAGCTATGCTGAGTTTGATGGACAAAATCTGGAATTAAAATATTATCCTGTTGAAAATGCGTAAACTTTTGTTCATATCCGGTCTATTCGTTGCCCTTGCTGCACCGGCGCAAACAACGGATACATCAGCCTTTACTCAGCGATCAGCCATAAAAGCGACAAATATCGCTGACTTTGCGGTAGACAATCTCGGTAACCTCTACCTGGTTACCACCACAGGATTATTGAAGAAGCTGGATGAAAAAGGTGACTCTCTCAACGTGTTTAATGACGTGCGGCGGTATGGTGGGTTGAGCCTGATAGATGTAACCAATCCGTTAAAACTGCTGCTGTATTATAAGGATTTTTCTTCCGTCATTATGCTGGACAGGTTCCTGAACCGTGTAAATATGATTGATCTCAGGAAATCCGGGATATTTCAAGCAAAAGCGGTCGGTCTTTCCTACGACAATAACATCTGGGTATATGATGAGCAGTCTGCCAGGTTAAAAAAAGTTAATGATGAAGGGAAGATGGTAATGGAAACCACAGACCTTCGGCAGGTGCTAACTGTTATGCCTTCCCCGGATAAAATAATTGACAGGGACGGTTTTGTATATGTGTACGATAAGGATAACGGGTTATACGTTTTTGACTACTATGGGGTGTTGAAAAACGAACTACCGCTTACCGGCATCAACAACCTGCAGGTGGTCGGCGCCACAGTTGTGGGCATCAGCAATGGAAACTTTGTTCGTTATACACTTGGCGATCTGCATATGCGGGAAGCCTCATTGCCTGGTTTTATCATTAAATCACCTGTTAAGGTGATATCATCCCGGGGCATATATATTTACAGGGAGGATCAAATCATTCAATATGTTTACGAGTAGGATATTCATAAGCAAACAATCCCCTATGCGGTTTCAACAACAGCAATTGATATGTGTGGTGTTTTAGGATCATTTTATTGCGCGGTCAGGCGTTGATGCCTTGCTGTGCTCGCAATATACATGGCGAATGCAGCAAGGGCAATATCTTTCAGCGCATTTACAAGGGCCGTTTCTCTTAAAATCGGGTCTCCTGAGTTGAGGTAATTAGGGATGTGAATCAATAAAACAAAAAGAACCAGTAACAAAGCCAACACATAACCTGCTAATGAAACATAGCGGTTAAGGATAAAAGACAAAGCCGCGAGTATAAAAGCAATTCCTACAAAATAAACCCACATTATTCCCTCCGGAAGATATAGCGGAACATATACCAGCATATTATCCGGTTTCAGGAAATGCAGGATTCCGAAGACAATCATTACAATAGCCAACAGGCATATAGCAATGCGGGAAATCGTTAGGTGTTTCATAAAAAAAGAGCTTTAGTTGCTATTAAGTTAAGGCATTTATTTAGTAAATGCCTAACTATTTCATATAAAATTTCAGCAGGAAGAATAGATCCTGTCATGATACTGCCAGGTCTTCAGGACCTGTGTGGCGATTGCCTGTGCTAATGGATCATTTTAACAGCCTCCAGTATGCGCATGCCTGCATCTTTGTGGTCCTCGCTGAGGTCCGTATCGGCGCTTTTTTCAAACATGCTTTTGCTCCATTGTAATGCTTTTTCAAACTGGGGAAATTTTTCGATCTGCCCATTCAGCCATGCCAGCGCTTCGGTTTTATTTTTCTTTTTTTCCAGTGCCCATGCCGTCACCAAAGCGTTAGAAGGAATAAAGTTCCTGATAGTATTTTCTATGACAGGCGTAAAGCCAATGATCTCATCCAGGTACCTGTCAGATTTTTTGTTGCCTGCCAGGTAACGGAGCCAGTTTTCCAGGCGGTAATCAATCTCATTTTCATAAGGTTTTCCAACGCCCAGGTTTTCCGGCCATAAAGTGGCGGCATTGGTGAATGTCAACGCTCTTTTGGAGTTTCCTTTGTTCAGGGCTTCTATTGCCTGCATCAGCTTGGCTTCCCGGTACAGCATCCTCCCTTCTGTGGCCCCCTCAAAAGGAATAATATTGATGGAGGTCAGCAGGGCATCCACTTCTTTATACTTTTTATTGAGCAGCAGGGTTTTGGCATACAGCATACCCATTATCATATTGTTCCGGTTTTTTTTGTAAAACGGTTCGGTAATGGCCAGGGCGGCTGCCGGCTGCCGGTGGGATATATAATACTCGGCAAGGAGCTTATGATATCGCCATTCTGTAGATTGCAGGGATAATGCTTTCTGAAGGTCTTTGAGCTTCTCTTCCGGTGCAGGGGCCAGGGCTCCACGCGTGGCATAGAACGGCGCGAAATCCGGGATTGTGCCACAGGCGTTTAATAATGTCCGGCACTCTTCGATGCGGTTCCTGTCCCTGTAAACCAATGCCAGTTGATATTTCAGGAACCAATCGTCCTGCTGTGCAATCAGGTGCTCAAGCACTTTACCTGTTTCTGAACGAAACGGAAATGCAAAGGAAGGGTCCAGGGATTTACAGTCTGCCCTTTCATTTTTCAGGAAAGCGGTCCATAGTGCGGCTTCGGCAGAAGCAGGGCTCAGCCTGAATAATTCCAGCGCTTCGTTGTTATATCCGGCATTATAATACCATATAGCCAGCTCGCTGAAAGTTTCGTAAGGCAATTCGTTCCTGACGGAGGATATGAAGGCTTGTTTATTGCTTTCGGTTGGCTGAAGCAGGTATTTTTCAAACAGTGAAAAATGATTCAGCGGATCATATTGTAATATGGTTTGCAGTACCGGTTGTGCTTTTTCCGGGTTGTTCCGGTTTCTCCACGCAACCGCCTCCAGCATTAATGCGTCCAGGTTGTAACGATTGTAATCCAATGCTTTCTCTGCATATGCAATGGATTGCGGATATTGTTTTTCTCTTCCGCTTAGTCGCGCAAGAGCGGTGTACGCGGCGCTTTTGTACTCCTGGGTAAGGGTAGCCAGGCTATATCCGTCTTTCGCATCGGCAGCATTACCCAGCGCTTCGTTTATCAGTCCGTAATAGTAATTGGCTTCACCGGAATGTGTGTCAATTTGTAAGGCGCGTTTGATGGTTGCCAATGCGTCCTTATGCAACATTTTCCTGTACTGAAGAGCGGCCGTTTTAACCAGTGCCGGCAGGAAATTGTGGTCTTTTTCAAGCGAAGCTTCCAGGTGCTTTTCCGCTCTTGCATATAATTTCTGGTCCATTAGCTGTCGTCCCATCAGGTATTCACCGTAGGCAGAACTCCAGTCAAAATCCGTAGGGCCTTCCAATGGCCTGTTGAGCGCATCCGCATGGGTATCAAAATCGTACACCAGTTTATTATCTCCCAGGATGGCTACGGCATTGCCGGGAATACTGAGTTTAACCGAATCCGCAAAAACCTGCAAGGGGTCAATTTGTACATTTTTGGAATAAAGTGTTTTACCGCCCGAGCGTATCTCCAGCCGGTCATTTAATTTTTGGACAGCAGAAAGGTAGATTTTCGTCCAGCCATTTTCACTTTGTATGTTCAATGCGCCATAATCGTTGCCTTTCACCATACCCCTGGTGCCCGATACAGGATACCAGTATTCGGTCCAGGTGTCTGTGGCGTAAGGTGCAAAATTGGTTTGTTTGAATGGGGTAGAGTTGCTTCCTGTCGCATTCTGGTTAAACAGGCGACCGGATTGAATTTCCACGTATTGCCCGTCGGTATCTGTCAATAATTTTTCCCATATCATTCCCTGCCTGGCTAATCCCCATATCCATATTTTTCTTCCGGCTTTGTCGTCATAGGTTCCATACCGCACCATTCCGTTATCGGTATCGTGGTAATAAGCGCCAAAAAAGTCTGCCGGTTTTCCGATAACATGGTAGGATTTTGGCCCGCCAAAGTCATTTTGTTCATAAAAATTAATTTGTTTGCCATTCTCTTTATTGATGGGCCAGTTAGCATGCTCCCCTCCATGCCCTATATAATGTGTTCCGGGGAAGATAAATTCGAGGTTGCCTTTCGAGGGCATACCGAGGTTCATCCAGTGGTAATAGGGTTGGCTCATCCCGGTTTGATTATACCAGAATGATTTTGTGGTAAAGTAAGCTTTGTCCTTAGGCAGGTTGATCTCTATTCTCCATTGGCTGCGGGTGAGTAAATCCAATACGCCGATAATGCAGCTCACACTCCCGTCAGGATTTGACCGCGTGGTATAGTCTACGGGAGTGGCCGTATTGGGCGTATGCCCTATGATGCCATAGTTGGCTTCCAGCCCGCCGCTGGTCCAGGGTCCCCGCATGCCTATATCCCTGAATTTCACTACCTGGTTATAGTAGATAAAAGATTTTCCGTTTCTTTTTTCTATGGCAGCCCAAATTTTGCCGCCTACTTCAGGCAATATCATTACCTGCAAAAAATCGTTTTCCAGTTCCACTACCTTCCATTGTTTTTTAACCGGGCTATCGGTAAAGCCATCGTACCTGAAATAAGGATACACTTCAGAAAGTAAAGCGATCGGGCTTGGGTCCGAAAAAGGATATGTCAAAAACTCTTTTGAATATTCTTTCACCACTGAGTTTTGCTGGGCAACTATAAAACCTGTATTGAGCAAAACAAATATTGAAACCAGCATTTTTTTCATTGAAAAGAAGCATTAAAATGTTGAGGTAAAAAGTATTGACCATGTTAAAAATAGTGATTAAAAAGGTACCCGTATGCTGCAAACGATTGTGTGATATTTCAATTTTTTGCTAAAAAAAATGATGAGATAAGTCCTTCCGGCGACTCCTCCTGAAAAGAATGTTCATGATGGGCTGCTCCAGGGGTTTACTTCTGAATGGTATATTACTCATTTTGTTAGCGGGCTGCAATAACGGGATAAGTGATAAAGCCGCATTACAGGAGGAACAATGGCAGAAAATAGGCCCGGGCGGCGGTGGCGCTACCTTTGTACCGACATTTTCCCCGCTGGACCAGGATAAATTCCTGCTGCGTTGTGATATGACGGGTACGTATCTTACCCGTAACGGAGGGCGTTCTTACAGCCAGTTCAATTTCCCCAATGGCGTGGCATCCTTTGCCTTTCATCCTTCAGACTCCGGCATCATATACATTGGCTCTTCGGTACTTAACCGGTCGGTGGATGGCGGCAATACATGGACGCAGGTTTTTCCGGTACAGAAGGAGGTGGTTAAAACCTTTTATTCCGGTGATCATGCAAACTATGGTATGGAAGTACAGGAAGGCTCGCTTTACCAGAGAGGCAGCGTTAACAATATACGCATTGATACCTCCTCAGGCGGACGCATTTATTTTAATATTTCCAGGTGGTTTTATTTTTCGCATAACAATGGTGAAACATGGGAGCGAAAGGACTGCAATTATCCCATAGAGTTTATTTATACCAACAATACCAGTGCAGCCGGTGAAGTATATATTTTCACTGCCCGCGCCATGATCGTTTTTAATAAGTCCACCGGCGACTTTAAGGAAAACGGGTTGCCCGGCACTATTCATGATGCGTTTTCATTTACAGGCGGTACCCGGAAAGGGGCCGATAAAATGCTGTTTTATGCTATCCACCATGATCCGCTTAAAGAAATTGAAGGAGAGTTCGGATACAGTGATATCTGGATGTCGGAAGATACCGGAAAGACTTGGTTTCGGGTGTCCGATACCGTTATCAGCAATGCTTCCTCCGGAATACAGCCCAGCTTCTCCATGATCCGTTGTGCAGAGCTGGATGCAGACAGGGTATATGTGGTAACCAATCGTTACATAGAAAAAACCGATACTTCCGGCCGCTACTGGTATGGGGCATTAAACTCTTCAGATGGAGGCAGGAACTGGCAATGGTGCTGGAAGGGTGGAGGTGGCTCCGGCAGATATGGTATCAAAGACGGGCAGGATGCCCCCAACCTGTCCGATGCATGGGTGAAAGAAGCTTTCGGCGGAGAATATATCCGTCTGATGGACGTGGGAGTGTACCCCGCAGACGGGAATATCGCTATCGTTACAGACTGGTACCGTACCATGAAAACGATGGATGGCGGCAGTACCTGGCAGGAAGTGTACAGCGAAAAAAAGGGCGAAGGGTACGTGAGCAGGGGGCTGGATGTAACCACTGCATATGGCGTCCATTTTGATCCTTTCGATAAGAATCATATTGCCATCAGCTACACCGATATCGGTTATCATCATTCCTATGACGGTGGCAACACCTGGATCCGCTCTGTGGAAGGGGTGCCTGGCGATTGGGTAAATACCTGCTACTGGCTGGTGTTTGACCCGGGGGTTAAAGGCAGGGTATGGTCAGGCTGGTCGAACCTGCATGATTTTCCCCGGGGTAAAATGACGAGAGCCCCGCAATGGAAGCGCAGGGCAAGAGGCGGGATTTGTGTGTCAGACGATGGCGGTAAAACCTGGAGACCGGTAGTGGAGGGGATGGGGTTTGATTCTCCCGTCACCTGCATTGTGCTGGATACAGGCTCCCCGGAAGACAACAGGACATTGTATGCATCTGTCTATAATAAAGGCGTATTTAAATCTACTGATGGTGGTAAAAGCTGGCAGCTTAAAAATAGCGGTATTGGTGACAATACGGCGGCGTTTGAGCTTACGCTGACCCGGAAAGGAGAATTGTACCTGGTGGTCAGTCCGACCCCGGTATACAAGGATGGAAAAAGGGGGCGGGAGGTCTATTCAGGCGCGGTGTACAAATCTGTTGATGGCGCCGATAGCTGGCAACAGCTCCGGGTAAACGAAGGAATGCTTTTCCCCAGCGGAATTGAATCAGACCCGGATGACCCCGACAGGTTGTACCTCGCATGTTGGGCGAATATAAGTCTGTCGGACCTCATTGGCGGAGACCTGGCAAGAAGTACGGGTGGAAATGAAACTTTAGTCATGCCGGGCGGCGTCTTTTTGTCGGAAGATGCTGGTAAAAGCTGGTCGGCCATTTTTGACACAACGTTGTATGTGTATGATGTGGCAGTTGATTACAGACACAAAGGAAAACTGTACCTGAATACCTTTAACAGTGCAGCTTACAGCAGTGATGACTATGGAAAAACCTGGAAAAAATTAAAGGGATATGACTTTCATTGGGGACAGCGCCCTGTAATTGATGCGCATGACAGGGAAAAAATTTACCTGACCACTTTTGGCTCCAGTGTCTGGCATGGGATCCCGCAAACAGAATAATACTAAACTTTTACAGATGATTACTTCTTCCCGAAAGCTATGGATGTTTTGCTGGATGTTCATGATGATAATGGCCTGCAACACGGAAACGAAAAGCCCGCCCGCGCAAACTTATTTCAACGAGAACGGAAGAAATGATTCCTGGGGATATGTTGGATATGGCGGCGGCGGCGCTATGTTTTACCCGGCAGTAAGCCCCTTCGATCCGGATTTTGCGTTCGTAGCCTGTGATATGACGGGGTCATATGTAACTTATGACGGTGGAGAAAAATGGCGTATGTTCAACCTGGGCAATCCCGTTAGCTTCTTTGCATTCGACCCCCATGACAGCAATACGGTCTATGCCAATTCGGAGGCTTTGTATAAAAGTACAGACAAAGGAAAGACCTGGAAGATTTTTTACCCGGCCGAACAGGATGTTGCAGCGATTATCTCCAAAGGCGATCACGCTGCTAACGTGGTAGTTACAAAAGACAGCATATCCCGGCGGCTGCATGCTTTTGCGGTAGACCCTGCCAATCCGGAACAACTGTATGCAGGAGTAACCATTGACCGTGCGAACGGAATTTATTCATCTGCCGACGGGGGAAAACAATGGAAACTGGAACTGGAAACGGCAATCCCGATAAAAAATATTTTTACAACGCCGGCTTATGCAAATGAGCGGGTATGGTATGCTGCTACTGCCGGAGGCATCTATGTGAAAAAAGAAGGTAACTGGAGTTTCAACAAAATTCCCTCCGGTGTAAAGTCCTTTACAACCATTTCTGCCGGATACGACAGCATCCGGCAAAAAATGCTGATCTATGCTATCTCCGGAAAATCATATTTTAATAATGCCGGCGATTCTTCCGGTATCTTTTTTTCCGCTGATGGCGGCGCCACCTGGCAGAACCGGCAATCCGGAGTCACGGATTTTTGTAATGGATGTACTCCCGAGTGGCGTACTATTGCCGCCAGTGCCGGGAACGGGAAAACAGTATATGTATCCTATAACGATTTGAAAAAAGGAGATACCACTTCTATCGGCGTTGCAAAAAGTGAGGATTACGGAGTTTCCTGGTCGCTGGTTTGGGAGGACAGGTTGTTCAATGGAGGCTCTTCAGTTTCGGCCAATTTCAACTCGGGGTGGCTGAATGAAAGATTCGACCCTTCCTGGGGTGAAAACCCGTTCTCAATAGGGGTATCGCCAACGGATCCGGGAGTTTGTTATGCTACTGATTTTGGAAGAACGGTCAAAACCAGCGATGGCGGGACTACCTGGGAACAGGTTTATACAAAAAAGTCTGACAACGGATGGAGCTCCCGTGGATTAGAGGTTACCACCAGCTATGATATTGTTATGGACCCTTTTGACAGCGCTCATTTTTTTATTTGTAACACAGATGTCGGGTTGATGGAAAGTAGGGACGGCGGCAGGAGTTGGAAGAGCGCTACAATGGACAATGGTATTCCGCGCAGTTGGATCAACAGCACGTACTGGCTGGTATTCGATCCGGAAGTAAAAGACCGTGCTTGGGCAGTAATGAGCGGCACGCACGATTTACCGAGACCAAAAATGTGGCGGAGAAATGGTGTGGCCGGCTACCGGGGCGGAATTTTGGTAACAAACGATGGCGGAAAGAACTGGCAACCCCTGAGCGCTGAAATCGGGGAAGCTGCGTTTACGCATATACTGTTAGATACTGAAAGTGGTAAGGACCGCCGGGTATTGTATGCCTGTGCATTTGGTAAAGGAGTTTACAAATCCGAAGACGGCGGTAAAACCTGGAAGCAGAAAAACAACGGGTTGCCCGCTAAAGAGCCTTTTGCCTGGCGCATTACCCGCAGAAATAGGGACGGTGCATTGTTCCTGGTAGTAAGCAGGAGAGGCGAAGGGGTAGCAGCCAGTGGAGGAGATGGAGGATTGTACCTGTCAAAAGATGGTGCGGAGACCTGGACTAAAATAAATTTACCGGAAGGAACAAATGCTCCGACAGATATTATGACAGACGCGGAGGAGCCTGATCGCCTTATCCTGTCTGCATGGGGTAAAGCTACTCCCGGGGCGTTTAGTCCTGATACCGGCGGCGGGATATTTATTTCTGACGACGAGGGTAAAACCTGGAAGCAAACCATGCAGAAAGATCAGCATATTCACGACATTACCTATGATGTGAGAATAAAAACTTACTATGCCTGTGGATTTAACAGCAGCGCGTACAGGTCAACTGATCATGGGAATACCTGGAACCGGATCAGAGGATACAATTTCAAATGGGGAAAAAGGGTGGTACCCGATCCGCGCGATGTAAACAGGATATTTATTATAACATTCGGCGGTGGTGTATGGTATGGTCCGGCAGAAGGAGACACTACCGCTATAGAAGATATTGTTTCAAATTTTTAAATACTGCTGGGGTAAAATGAACAGTAAGATATTTTTAGCGATCATCATTTTTGTGCTGAACGGTTTGCAGGCTGTTGTTGCGCAGGATGAGCCGGTTACGATACGCGTAAGACCAAAAGAAATAAAAGATGTGCTCAACAACCCGGGCATTGGTTTTACTACCTTTCAGCGATTTAACGGTGACACGCTGAATGCCGGGTATCGCTGGACGGAAGGCTATCCGATTGAATATCAGAAATTCAATGGAGACCTCACGAATAAGGGATATCCGCAAACAACAATTGCCTACTTCCGGGTTGACTGGGCCTTTGTGGAGCCGGCGCCGTTGAAATACAACTGGGAAATGATAGACAAAGCCCTGCTTACGGCCGCGGAGCGCGGGCAGACACTGATGCTCAGGATAGCGCCTTATGAACAGGGGGAACAGGATGTGCCCGGCTGGTATCGCAAAATGGTCGGTAGTTCCGCCAAAGTATTATCAGACAAGTGGAGGGTAGATCCGGAGGACCCGAGGTATCTTCAATATTTCGGCGGACTGATCCGGGCATTGGGACAGCGGTATGATGGGCATCCCTACCTGGAATCGGTAGATATTTCTTTTGTTGGTTACTGGGGTGAGGGCGATGGCTCACACCTGCTGACTGATCAGACAAGAATAGCCCTGATAAACTGTTACCTTGATAATTTTAAGAAGACGGTTTTGACCTTTCAGCCTCTGAATGGCGATGCTCCGGACCCCGGGGTTTTGGTAAAAGGCACCCGCATTGAGGCCTCCTGGCCGGATGGCACTAACAATGGAGTCGGTCCCCAAATGCGCCCCGTTGGATACCGGTGCGATTGTTTGGGAGACATTACAACAGAGATATGGAAAGAAAAGCAGTGGAGTCACATGGCTGATATTTATCCAAAAGATATTGTGAAAAGCGGAATGTCCGAGGTGTGGAAAAAGCGGCCCGTGACGATGGAGATATGTTATACCTTCCTGCAATGGCTTCACAGATTTAAGTATGATGAAAAAACAATCGAGTTTATTTTTAACGAGGCGCTGAAATGGCATATCAGTTCCTTCAATGCAAAGAGTTCAGCAGTACCTGAGGTATGGCGACCATTGGTGGACAAGTGGCTCACAAAAATGGGTTACCGGTTTGTATTGCGGAAACTGGAATATCCCTCTGTGGTAAAACGGAACGCAGCGTTTGCGTTTAACTCGTTGTGGGAAAATGTTGGGGTGGCGCCCGTTTACAGGGAATACAGCCTTATGGTCAGGTTGCAGAACGAACGTAAAACAATACTGATACCTGTTGCAGCCGACCTGCTCACCTGGCTGCCGGGAGATATAGTGCATGAAGAAAACCTGTTTATACCTTTTGATGCAGCCATCGGAAACTACCAACTGGATATTGCTATTGTATCGCCCGTTTCTTATCAGCCTGCTGTTAAACTGGCTATCGAAGGCATACAAAAAGATGGCTGGTACAATATGGGAAGCATCACGATCCGCGATTGATTTTCCGGGAATAAAATTTTTAACGGAAACGATTGCATATCCGGAGTCTCCTTTTTTTGCAGATAAAAGTTTCACTGATGCCGAATATTGTGTTAACTTTATTTGAGCCTTTTTGATTCAAACAATTTATCTATCTGCAAGGTGAGAAGTGACTCAATGTACCATGATAATGAAGCTGTACTCCTTTCCGGAGTACGACAGGGTGACGTTAAGTCTTTCGAAGCCATATACCGGATTTACAGCCCGCGGCTTTTCGGTAATATTCTCAAGCTTGTTAAGTCCGCAACGGTGGCGGAGGAACTGCTGCAGGATGTGTTCCAGCGGCTCTGGGAATACAGGGAGCGGATTGACCCTGAAAAATGTTTCAGGTCCTACCTCTTTACCATCGCGCAGAACCTGGTATTTGATTATTTCAACAAGACATCACGCCAGCGTATAGTGGAAAACTATATACAAAACGCCGGCGCAAAAACCCTGCATAACTTCAGCTACCTGCTGGAGGAAAAAGAGATCGTACATATCCTGAACGAAGCCATACAGCAATTGCCTCCTCAACGGAAGCTTGTATACACCCTGTGTAAAGTGGAAGGAAGGAGCTACGAGGATGTAAGTAAAAACCTGGGCATTTCCATTTCTACCATCAGCGACCATATAGTAAAGGCCACCAAAAGCATAAAAGCCTATTATCTCTCCAAAGACGTCGTTTATAATTCTGTTCTCGCCCTGGTTCTCTTCTTTTTCTGAAAAAAAATCTGCAGGCAGCAGAGGAAACCCTTTTTTCCACGGTATTACTATAAAACCTGTCTATTTTGAGCAGCCACCATTACATAAGAACACTATTTAAGAAGTATGTATCAAACGATTGCACGGAACAGGAGGCAATCGAATTAGTGGATATTATCCAATCGGGAGCAAATAAGGAACTGATCGAAGACCTGATCCGGCAGCACCTGCAGAAAGAAGAATCCGCGGAGGGGTCTGAATACACTACCGACAGGGTCTTTAAAAGACTCAACCTGGAAGCGAAGCCTGTGCATATTCTACGGAAAAAGCCGGCATTCCGGGCATGGGTAGGCGCAGCAGCGGCAGCAGCCATTGTTATAGTACTTTCCATCATATTATGGAACGTCAATCCCTCTGAAAAGCAGGGTCTTTCATCGGTGGTAGAGCAGGATCTGCCCCCTGGTGGCAATCGGGCCACCCTGGTGCTGGGAGATGGAAGCGAGCTTGTTTTGAGCGATATGGAAGTAGGGAATATTGCCATGCAGGATGGTTCTGTTATTAAAAAGACCGCGGATGGGAAGCTGGAATATTTGTCCGGAAGCCAGTTGAAAAAACAGCGTGATCTGAATACTATTAAAACTCCCAAAGGAGGCCAATACCAGGTGATGCTGCCTGATGGCTCAAGAGTATGGCTGAATGCAGCCTCCTCTTTAACCTATCCGGCTTCCTTTGGTAACATGGACAGGCAGGTAAAACTGGAGGGAGAGGCCTATTTCGAGATCACAACCCGGTTTGTTGGCCAAAAAAAGCAGCCTTTTATTGTGGAAACCGGTAAACAGAAAATAGAAGTACTGGGCACACGCTTTAATGTGAATGCCTATGATGATGAAGCAGGCATTAAAACCACCCTGGTGGAAGGAAAGGTGAAAGTGATCACAGAAAATGAAACCATCATATTAAAACCCAACCAGGAGTTTAACCTTCGTCCCGATGGCGTGAATACCCAGCAGGTGGATGTAGAGCCGGCTATCGACTGGAAAAACGGAGATTTCATTTTTGCGGAAGAGAATATAAAAAGTGTGATGCGAAAGATAGCCCGCTGGTATAATGTGGAAGTAGCTTACAATGACAGCAGTATTCCGGGGGAGTTTATCAGCGGACAGATATCCCGCAATAGGAACCTGTCAGAGGTGCTGAGGATGCTGGAGTTGTCCGGTAATCTCCGGTTTGAAATGAAAGAGGGTGTTATTCAAATTTATCACAATCAATAATTTCATCATCATCAAAACTATATGCAAATGAAACTATTCAATCCTACTTGAGCGATCAGGATGAGGATACAAAAAACCGGAAATGCCTGCCAGCACTTCCGGGTAATTCGGGTATCCATAATCTGATCATAGCGTAATCAATTATTTACTTCACCCAAACTTTACAAAAGTATGCAATTTGATACTTTAATTAGTAGGTTATGTACTTATTCAGGGAAAATTAGTTCGAAAGCCCTGCATGAAGTACTCCTCGCGAAAACAGCATTCCCTGTTTCAAAACTAATCTTGCAGATGAAGTTTATTTCGTTTTTTCTATTTGTAATCTGTATGCAGGCAAGTGCTTCGGTTTCAGCGCAAAAAGTGACGCTGGACGAAAAAAATGCTTCTGTTCAAAAGGTACTCAGGGAAATTCGAAAGCAAACGGATTTCGATTTCCTGGTAAATGCGCGAATGCTGAAAAAGGGGCAAACCCTGAATATTTCGGTTAAGGACATGCCCCTGGAAAATGTATTGAAACTGATGTTTCAGAATCTGCCCATTGATTATGTGGTTGATAATAAAACGATTATTATACGGGATAAATCGGAGAATACCGGTGTGAGTGATTTCAGGGTATCCGGGATCATTATCAGCGACAGGGGAGAGCCGCTTGCCGGTGTGAGTATTATTGAAAAAGGCACTCAAAATGGCGTTACCAGCAATGAGAGCGGCCGGTTTTCCATCAGCGTAAAAAATGAAGCCGCTATTCTGCAGATAACCTCTATCGGTTATATAAGCAAGGAAGTAAGAGTTGCTTCAGGGGAAATGACTATTTTGCTGGAATCGGATAACAGCAGCCTCACCGATGTAGTGGTGGTGGGGTATGGTACATTAAAGAAGAGCGACCTCACCGGGTCTATTTCCCAGGTAAGAGGTGCTGATCTTACCCAGCTTCCTACGCAAAGAGTTGACCAGGCTTTGCAGGGAAGGGCAGCCGGTGTGCTGGTATTAAATACAGATGGCGCACCGGGCGGTAATACCACCATTCGTGTTCGCGGGATGAACTCCATCAATGGCGGAAATAACGCCCTGATCGTAATAGACGGGTTACAGGGCGGCAATCTGAATTCGCTGAACCCCAACGATATTGAGTCCATCGAGATACTGAAAGACGCTTCGGCAACGGCTATTTACGGGTCGCAGGGCGCCAATGGGGTGATACTGATCACTACCAAAATGGGTAGAAGAGGAAGACCGGTTGTTGATTACAGCTATAACCTGGGCTACCAGGAACTGCGTAAGAAACTGGACGTAATGAACGCTGCTGACTATGCCCGCACGGTAAATGCCTATCGGCAAACACAGAACCTTGCCGGAACACCGGTAATGGCATTTACTGATCAGCAAATTGCCGAATTTGAAAAAACAGGGGGAACCGATTGGCAGGATGAAATTTACCGTACCGGATCATTGCAGAATCATCAGCTTTCCGTAGGCGGAGGTACCGACAATACAAAATATATGGTTTCTGCCGGTTATCTCGATCAGCAGGGGATATTAATAAATTCTGACTACAAGCGTTTTTCCCTGCGTGCCAATATTAACTCAACTGTTACAAAGAATGTGAGCTTCGGACTGAACTGGGCGGCTTCAAAGGAGCAGGGAAGTTCTCCTCCCTATGGCAGCAATGCCGTATCTTTTTTAGGACAGGCGGTAAACGGGGCGCCCCGGTGGGACCCTACTACGCCCGTATATGATCAGGATGGTAACTACAATACCCACCCTGGCGGTTATGGTGCATATGATGTATGGAACCCTGTTGCGGCAGCAAAGGAACCTTTTACGGAGAATAACACGGTACGCAACACGATCAATACCTTCCTGGATTTCAAAATAATCGAAGGACTTACCCTGCGGGTAACCGGTGGCGCTATTATCAGAAATGTGAATAACACGAGCTATTTCAACAGCAAAACTTTTGAAGGACGTCCCACACAGGGAATGGTTGGATACGGCACTGCTGCTGAAAACCTTTCCACCCGTTATCAGAACTCCAATATACTTACCTATACAAAGCAGTTCAGTAAGCACAACTTAACCGTAATGGGAGTAGTAGAACAACAGTATGAAAATTATAAAGGCTCTTCTCTTACAGCGCGGAAATTTACGGTGGACCAAACGGGTATAAATGACCTGGGTGGCGCCAGCGAAGTTTTTAATGCTTCGGCGGCAGATAAAAGGACGATCTACTCTTACCTCGGAAGAGTTAATTATTCTTTCAACGAAAGATATCTGCTGACTGTTAGTTACCGGGCTGACGGATCTTCTGTTTTTGGTAAGAATAATAAATGGGGATACTTTCCGGCAGCTTCCGTTGCATGGCGGCTTTCCGAAGAATCATTCATAAAAGATCTTGACTTGTTTTCTGAGCTGAAGCTGCGCGGTAGCTGGGGTATCACAGGCAACCAGGCGATCAGTCCGTTTCAGACCCTGGCGCGTATGACCTCCGGCGGCAACTATCCTTATAGCGGTAATGATAACACAGACCTGGGCTTCTTTATTTCAAGTGCTGCCAATCCTTCCCTGAAATGGGAGAATACCATGCAGTCTGATATCGGACTGGATATGGGTTTGTTCAATGACAGGATACAGTTCACGGTGGATTTATACAAAAAAACTACAAGGGACCTGTTGCTGTCCAGGGAATTACCGGGGTACACAGGGCTCACCAGTATTATCGATAATGTGGGTTCAGTAGAGAACAGGGGACTGGAACTTTCTGTCAGCGGCGATCCGGTAAGGGGGGAAGTCCGGTGGAATACAGGATTTAATATTTCTTTTAACCGTAACAAAGTGCTGGACCTTGGCGCCAATGACAGGATATCCTACAGGACAACAATGGGAGGCTACGGGGTGAATACAAATTTCATGTTCCTGGTTAAAGGGCAACCATTTGGCCAGATGTATGGATACGGATACGAAGGTACCTGGAGTGAAAAGGATGCTGCGACGGCAGCCAGTTACGGACAACTGCCCGGAGATCCCAGGTACACAGACCTGAACAATGACGGAAGTATTAACACCCAGGACCTGAAGGTTATAGGGAATGCTTTTCCGGATTATATTTTTGGCTGGACAAACCGGGTCACGTATAAAAACTTTGAGCTTGTTTTCCTGATACAGGGCACCAGGGGTAATGACATTTTTAACCAGGCAAGGATCAGGCTTGAGAATCCGTTTGAAGCGGTGAGTGCCCGTATCCTGGACCGCTGGACACCTGATAATCAGAATACCGATGTACCGGCATTTATTGACCAGGTGACACGCCAGAATGCCGGACTTACCAGTAAAGTCTTTATTTCCGGCGATCAGCGGCTAAGTCGCTGGGTGGAAGACGGTTCTTATATACGCCTGAAGAATATTTCTATCGGGTATGATATTCCGAACAGCGCTGTCCGGAGGATCGGATTGTCAAAAGCAAAGGTTTTTGTGACCGGGGCGAACGTATTTACTATTACTAAGTATACCGGCTATGACCCCGAAGTAAGCGCCTATACAGGTAATGACGCTCAGTTGGGAGTAGATCTCAGCAGTTATCCGGCGTCAAAGTCTATTACGTTCGGAATTAACCTGTCGTTCTAACTTTCAAACTATTGTAAAATGTGTTCATCGCTGATCCTGTCAACATCGACATCGCCGGAAACGGCCGGGTGGTGAATAAACAAAACAATTACAATGAAAACAAAAATATTGATACGCATTACGCTATTGGCGTTTTTAATCACAGCATCAGGCGCCTGCAGTAAGCAACTGGAGGAAAAGCCGGTTAGCTTTGTTTCCCCGGATAATTTTTTTCAGACAGCCCAGCAGGTAGAAACGGCCTTTGCCGCATCCATGAATTTTTTATGGAACTACTGGGGTGGGTATTCATACGGGTATGGCAGTTTTATTCATGATGATCAGCTCAACGGAGGAGATTTAAATTTGTCGGCATCTCATGGGTCAGGTTTATGGAATATTCATTACAGGGCGTTGGTTAATATCAACGCGGCTATCGCCGCGATAAAAAACGGGAACCTCCAGGGTGTTCCCCAGGCAGATATAGACCGCCTGACGGGGCAGGCTAAATTTTTAAGAGCCTATAACTATTTTATGCTGGTTCGTATGTTTGGAGGCGTTCCGTTGATCACGGAAGAAACACCCGATCCTATTGCGAATCCAATGCCACGGGCATCTATATCCGAAGTATACGCATTGATTGTTTCCGATTTTACTGAAGCCGCCAATAAACTTCCCGCATCATGGGCCGGCGCCAGGGGAAAGCCTACCAGCGGCGCTGCTAAAGGGTTGCTGGCTAAAGTATATCTTACAATGGCCACCGCGCCGCTTAATGAAACCGGCAATTATCAGAAGGCCGCAGACCTGGCATGGGAGGTGATACAGTCAGGACAATACAGCCTGGTGACAAATATTCATGAGGTATTCAGCCTTTCTAACAAATACGGACCGGAAATGATGTGGAGCTTTAATTCTACCTATGATGATCCGGCTACCGATCCGCAAATATGGGCGCCGGAGAACATGGATGGTTGGGGCGATGCATCGGTAAATCCCGTATGGGAACAGGCGATACCTGATAATCCCCGAAAAGACGCTTACCTGATAACTGAGCTTAACGGAGTACATTATGCAGACTGGGATGCAGAACACGTTCCTTATATCCGCAAATTCCTTTATATCAGCCAGGAAGACTTCGACAGTTATGCTTCTACGATCAATTTTCCCATTATACGTTATGCCGACGTTTTATTGATCTATGCGGAAGCAGCCAATATGGCAAATGGCGCTCCCACACAGGCGGCGGTAAATGCCATAAACCTGGTGATTGATCGTGCCAACGGTTATGCCCCGGTTGCCGGGCATCCCCTCTTAACCACGGCTATGTCGAAAGACGCATTTGATGTAGCCGTTATAGAAGAAAGGAACCAGGAGCTTTGTTTTGAATTTGACCGGTGGTTTGATCTGGTAAGGAAAAAGCTTCTCAGGGAGAAAAACCCTGAATGGGAAGCTAATTTCTCGGAGAATGATTATCTTTTCCCGATACCGGAAAGAGACCTGAGGTTAAATGATTTATTGGAGCAAAACCCCGGTTATCCTACACCGTAAGTAAATAGTCACTTCTTACAGGCTTTTCGAAAGCATTGTGCAGGGACTATGATCTGTTATAGCGGCACAATGCTTTTGTTAGCCATTTTTGAGTTGTTTCACTATGGCGTATTTATCAGTAAAAAACGTTATCCGGGTTGTTGGTGTCATCATTGGTATGGTGTTGGCGTTATGTTCATGCAGGGATGCAGGAAAACAAATGTCCTCCGATACTCCCAAAATATCGGAAGTAAATGCGGCAGAGATCACTGCCGGTAACCGGCTGATTGCCATCACCGGGGTAACCATTATTGATGGTAATGGCGGACAGCCGCTTTCCGATGGTTGCGTCCTGGTGAACGGGAATATGATTGAAGCCGTAGGTAGCCTCCATTCGGTTGCGATACCGGAAGAGGCAGAAGTGGTGGATGCATCGGGTATGACCCTGATGCCGGGCCTGATCGACGCCCATTTTCACCTGGACCGTACAAAGGGATTACCCTCCCTTTTCCTCCGGAACGGCGTCACCTCCGTACGAGACCCGGGTGCATGGATAGAAGCGTATAAAGAAGAAAGAGAAGGAGATCGCCCGAACCCGCGTTTGTTTTTATGCGGTCCGCATCTCGATATGCCCCCACCGGCCTATCCCTATGATGCTTATATAGTAAGGGATTCCATAGAAACCGTGAATGCGGTAAACAAGCAGATCAGTGAAGGAGCATCTGCGATTAAAGTGTATTTCAGAATGCCGCCTGATCTTATTCGTATAGCCTGTAATACCGCCCGTGAAAAAGGAGTTCCGGTAACCGCTCACCTGGAAATTACCGAAGCGATGGAAGCTATAGAAGCCGGCCTGGACGGGGTGGAACATATCACTTCTTTTGGGTTGACTTTAACGCCCAGAAGGCAGGCCGAAAAATATCGCCAGTCCGTATTGTCGAGCAATGATTTCAGGCGGCATGGGCGGTATGAGCTTTGGTCTGCATTAGATATTGATGGAAAAGAGGTAGATAGCCTGGCGCGTTTCCTTGTAAGGAAAGGTACTTTTATCAGTCCTACTCTTGGCCCGTTTGAATACCGGTTTAAGGATGGCGACCATGATACTACCAGGCTTAAAGGCTTTAATAATATGAAAGCGCTGACAGCCCGTTTGCAGAAAGCCGGTGTGCGTATGGTGTTGGGCTCACATTCTATGATCGAGTATGCTGAAGAGGGATGGGCCTATCAACGCGAAATGGAATTGCTGGTGGAAAGCGGTATTGATCCTGCGGATGTAATAATAGCCTCTACCATACAGAATGCCCGTTATTTCCGAATAGAGGATCGCCTGGGGAGTATTGAAAAGGGTAAGATAGCTGATTTGATATTGCTCAAGGGAGATCCGTTGAAAGATATCAGCGCCATGCGAAACATTGAAAGGGTAATGTTGAACGGCGTATGGATCCGGTAATGAAAAATATTTTTGTTATTTATTCCAAAACCCGGGTTAAGCGGTAACCACTATGACACATGGTTAAAATTTTGTCATATCAACCGGAATACCAGCCGTATTTTGAAAAACTGAATAAAGCCTGGCTTGAAAAACATTTTACTATAGAACCGGTAGATGAATACCTCCTGGGCAACCCGGAGGAAGCCATACTGAAGGATGGCGGTAAAATACTGTTTGCTTCGGTAAGTGATAAGATCGTGGGAACGGTTGCCCTTAGGGTCTCCGGAGGCGGTATCGTAGAAATGATAAAAATGGCGGTAGATGAAGCCTTTCAGGGGATTGGGATTGGCAAGCGGTTATGTGGCGCTGCGATAGAAACCGCCCGGAAAATGAATGCGACCAAGCTGGTTTTGTACTCGGAAAGCAGCCTTGCCGCCGCGCTGGCAGTTTACAGGCAGTTTGGATTTGCAGACAAACCTGTAGACAGAACAAAATATAAACGGGCCGATGTGTATATGGAACTGGAGCTGTAATAACGATTTTCAGGTATTTGTAAATAATCAAAGACAAAACATGCATTTAACATATCAATCTTCAAAACTTCAACAATATTGCGACGAGACGCTGTGGAATGATTTTAAGAATGGAAGCCGGGAAGCTTTCGAAGGACTTTATCATCGCTACTTTGGCGTTATGATACAAAACAGCCTGAAACTTCATCCGGATAAGACCCTCATTGAAGACTGCGTACACGACCTGTTTGTGGAAATATGGAACAACAAGGATAACCTGGCGCTGCCCCGTTCGGTAAAAGCCTACCTGCTTTGCTCTGTACACAGAAAAATTGTTCGTAAAATCAAAAAAGAAAGGATTAATATAGAGTTTGATACCATTTACCTGAAAGAAGGACACGTGCAATGTGTGGAAAAAGAGATCATTGCCAAACAGCACAGAGAGCACAAGAGGAAACATATCAATGCCGCGATAAAGGAACTTACCCGGCGGCAACAGGAGGCACTCCTGTTGAAGTTTTATGCTGATCTCAGCTACCCGGAAATAGCGGCTAAGATGGTTATTAGTACAAATTCTATTTATAACCTTATTTCAAAAGCAATTTTCCAGATGTCCTCCAGCCTGGATAAAAAAGCGTTGGATAACTAGTGTTATGTTAAATTTAAAATGTCGTATAATATGCCACGAATGCCCGCCTGAACGACGCAGTCGGGCAGGCACGAATAAGCATTCGCATATTCGTGGCTATCGTAAAACTATAATACGTTTAACTTAATACCAGTGGATTGTATTAACCAGTAAAGAGACAAGTATGAGATTTAAAAAGCTACTCTTTTTCCTGCTGTCGCTCGGATATGCCTGTATATCGGGCGCACAGACCCCGGACCAGTTGTTGCTGAAAAACTATCGCCCGAAATCCATTTATAAGATACCGGTCACCAGGGTGGATAAAGCGAAATTTCCGGTGATAGACATGCATGCGCATAGCTGGTATGCAAAAAATGTAAAGGATGTTGAGGAGTGGTTGCGGTTGATGGATAAGTTCGGGATTGATAAAGTGGTGTTGCTTACTGAAGCCACCGGCCCGCAGTTCGACTCCATATATAGTGTGTTTGCACCTTATGGTAACAGGTTTGAATTATGGTGTGGTTTCGACTATACCGGGTACAAGGAACCCGGTTGGGGCGAAAGAGCCGTAAAGGAGCTGGAGCGTTGCGTAAAAGCTGGAGCCCGCGGTGTGGGAGAGCTGGGCGATAAAGGGTTGGGTGAGGTATTCTCCAGCCCGGTGCCGGGATACGGTATGCATGTAGATGATAAAAGGTTGCAGCCTTTGTATCAGAAATGTGCGGAATTGGGAATTCCGGTAAGCATACATGTGGCCGAGCCGATGTGGATGTATGAACCCATGGACTCCACCAACGATGGATTGATGAATGCTTATAGCTGGAAAATGGATGCTTCGAAACCGGGGTTCAGGGGGCATGGTGAAATGGTAAAAGCCCTGGAGAATGTAGTAAAAGCAAATCCTAAAACTACTTTTGTAGCCTGTCACCTCGCTAATTGTGAGTATGACCTTACCATTTTAGGGAGCCTGCTTTCAAAATATGATAATCTTTATGCTGACGTAGGCGCCCGTTTTGGAGAGATAGCGCCAATCCCCCGTTTTGCGGCAGCTTTTTTTGAAAAATATAAGGACAAGCTGGTATACGGAACAGACTATCACCCCGGCGAGTTTATGTACGAAACTACTTTCAGGATTTTACAAACAAATGACGAGCATTTTTACGCAACGGATTTGTTTGAATACCATTGGCCCCTGCAGGGATTTAATTTAAGCGACGATGCGCTGAAAAAAATATACAGGGAGAACGCTTTGAAAATACTTAAAAAGTAGGACTCAATTTACCGAAAATGAAATGTCGCTATAGCCTGTCCGGAATACTGTTGTCTGCCTGGTTCTGTTGTTGCTTTTCGTGCGGGGCGCCGGCGTCCGGCGATGCTTCCTGGGAAGTATATCGCGGCGACAAACAAAGTTCGGGATATTCATCGCTCAACCAGATCAACAAGACCAATGTTAACCGGTTGGCGGCTGCCTGGACCTATCGGTCCGGTGATGCAAGAGAAGGTAACCGGTCTGCCATCCAGTGCAATCCTGTTATTGTAGGGAGCGTAATGTATGTAACATCGCCGAAACTGAAACTGATAGCCCTCAATGCAAAGGATGGAAAAGAGATATGGAGGTTTGACCCATTTGAGAATGAAGAAGCTACCGGGGTGAACCGTGGCGTTACTTACTGGGAAAATAATTCGGATAAACGAATATTTTTTTCTGCAGGTCCTTACTTATATGCAGTAAATGCTGAAAGCGGGTTGGTGATATCTTCTTTTGGAGAGGAGGGAAGAATTGATCTCAGGAAGGGACTTGGCAGGGATCCTTCCAGGCTGGCTGTTTGGGCCACGTCACCCGGAATTATTTATAGGGATATACTGGTAATGGGCACGGCTCTAGGCGAAGGATATGATGCAGCTCCAGGGTTTGTAAGAGGATACAATGTTGTAACGGGGAAAACCGAATGGACTTTTCATACCATACCCCAACCGGGAGAATTTGGTTATGAAACCTGGGAGGAAGATGCCTGGCGGGAAGCAGGCGGTGTCAATGCCTGGGCAGGTATGAGTCTGGATGAAAAGACCGGAACGGTATTCTTACCCTTAGGCTCACCCGCATTTGACTTTTATGGAGGCAACCGGAAAGGCGATAACCTGTTTGGCAATTGCCTTGTAGCATTGAATGCATTAACGGGAGAGAGAAAATGGCACTACCAGTTGGTGCACCATGATCTGTGGGATTACGACCTTCCCGCGCCGCCGACATTATTGACAGTGAAAAAAGATGGTAAAACAATACAGGCAGTTGCGCAGACGACCAAGATGGGAATGGTATTTCTTTTTGACAGAAATACAGGTGAGCCGGTGTTTCCTATAGAAGAACGACCTGTTCCCCAATCCACTTTGTTGGGAGAACAGGCTTCCGCCACCCAGCCATTTCCGTTAAAACCTGCCCCGTTCGTACGGCAGCATTTTTCTGAGTCGGCTATCACGAATATTTCCGAAAGTTCACATGCCTATGTTAAGGAAATAATAACGAATGCAAAAATGGGCCCTATGTATACGCCTCCGAATACAGCCGGGGTCGTACAGTTTCCCGGTACCAGGGGTGGTGCGGAATGGGGCGGTGCTTCTGTTGATAAGACTACGGGAATATTGTATGTAAATGCCAATGAAATTCCGATGTTGTTTAAGATGAGACCGGTGGTGCTCGCGGACGATGCTTTATCAAAAGGACAACAGGTATATACGCTGAACAATTGCACCATGTGTCACGGTGCAGACAGGAAGGGAACGGAAGCCTTCCCTGCGTTGTTCCGTTTGAATAAGAAATACAAACCCTCTGAAATAGCAAAGCTGCTGCAAAGCGGAAAAGGGCAGATGCCGGCATATCCTAATTTGTCTGATGATGAAAGAACCACGCTGATAACTTACCTGTTGAGCGACACGATCATAGCCTCTCAATTCCAGACCGCTTCGTCTGACCGCCACCGGTATGTGCACGACGGGTGGAATGTACTTACGGATAAGGACGGCTACCCGGGTGTGAAGCCACCCTGGGGAACCCTGAATGCCATTGATCTGAACAAGGGGGAGATACTTTGGAAAATACCGTTGGGAGAATACCCGAAACTGTTGGAAAAAGGGATACCCGTAACGGGTACACAAAACCTGGGCGGTCCGGTGATTACGGCCGGTGGTTTATTGATCATCGGGGCTACCAGGGATGAGAAGCTGAGAATTTTTGATAAAGACAATGGTGACCTTCTGTGGGAGTATAAGCTACCGGCCGGCGGCTATGCTACCCCTGCTACTTATATGATAGATGGCAAACAGTATATCGTGATCGCTGCCGGTGGCGGCGGTAAGCTGGGCACGCCTTCAGCGGATATGTATATCGCGTTTGCTTTAAAGGAAAGGTGATTTTGCTTTAGGGTATAAACTGAACATCAACGTTCTTTTCCGGTATACTTCGCATACACTAACAGGTGCAGCGCGCCGTTATATTTATAGTCAAATGAAATAGTTCGTATGAAGAGCCACAGCGCAGCGAAATATTGAACGCTACAGGAGGTGTCATCATCCGCCTGCGAAGAAGGCGTGGAGTGTCGTTTTTATCCCACCACCAGTAAATATACTCATTTATTTTGTTGTTTATTTTTAAATAGTTACTTTTAATTATCATGATAATTAAAAGTATAACTTTAAAATGTTTATAAGAAAACAAGTATTGCCGGGGTCGGAAGGGGAGAGTCTCTTTTTGTGGGGAGCAAGACAAACGGGCAAAAGTACTTTGCTCAAAGTCCTGTATCCTGATGCTTTATGGTTTGACCTGCTGCTGGCGGATGTCTATGAACGTTTGTTGCGCAACCCTGTAATATTGCGGGAAACTATATTGGCAGATCCGTCTGTAAACCTGGTGATCATTGATGAAATACAACGGATACCGGAGCTACTGAACGAGATACACTGGCTGATGACCAATACTGCTACACGCTTTATTTTAAGCGGTTCCAGCCCGAGGAAAATTATCCGGTCTAATACCAATCTGTTAGGTGGAAGAGCGCTGAGATACGAGCTTTATCCTTTGGTAAGTACGGAAATTCCGGGTTTTGATTTACTGAAAGCACTGAACCATGGACTGCTGCCGAGACATTATCTTTCAGCACAGCCCAAACGTCTCCTGTCTGCTTACGTGGGCAATTACCTGAAAGATGAAATAGTAAGTGAGGCAAAGATCCGCAATGTAAGTGTGTTTACCCGTTTTCTGGAAGCAGCGGCGTTCAGCAACGGCGAAATGGTAAATTATACCAATATCGCTGCCGACTGCGGCGTAAGTTCTCCTACCATAAAAGAGTATTTCCAGATACTGGAAGACACATTGATCGGCAGGTTTGTGCCCGTTTATCAAAAAAGGCCTAAGCGAAGGGTGATACAGGCTTCCAGATTCTATTTTTTTGATGTGGGTATTGTGAACCATTTGCTGAAACGGGGCAAAATAGAACAAAAAAGCGAAGCCTTCGGGTATGCGTTTGAGCATTTTGTATATCAGGAGATGTACGCCCACAGCCATTATTCAGGGCTGGATTATAGCATCAGCTATTGGCGTACGGCATCGCAACTGGAGATAGATTTTGTACTGGGCGATCACCAGGCTGCCATAGAGGTAAAAGCGAGCGACAACATCACCGAAAGGCATTTACGCGGATTGAAGGCTTTTATGGAAGAGTACAGCGTAAAGCACGCCATAGTGGTTTGCAATGAGCCTTTACCTCGTTTGCACAATGGTATCCATATCCTTCCCTGGCAGGTCTTTCTTCAAAAGCTGTGGAGAGGTGAGATAGTCTCATAACGGTGACTTTTATTACGATCAGGTCAATTGAATCCCTGAGATATCATTATTACCTGATATGTATATAAAATTTATTTATATTATACCGGTATTGTTGGTGCTCAAATTTAATTTTATATTGTACTATTTATAGTCAAGAGTAAAGAACCTATACAAACAAATTTTTCAACAAATACTTTTCTGCCCTTCCAGTTTTTGCAAAAGCTGAATTTCATACTGATCGTATGAACCCCTTGAAATTTAGACAAAGCTTTTAATACCCGTCATTCAACAAAAAGTCGGAAATATGAAAATGTCTGATGCCCTCCACCGATTTTTTCCGGAGATTACCATATTGTAAATATTCGAAGACGAAAGGGGTAGGCGGGAACTTCAATATAATGTTATAACCATAAAAAGAAAATACCTGCTGCAGCCAATACTTTTTTCGGGGGGAAGAATGATTTTTTATGCTGTTTACAAAAAAGCTGTGGAGTGTCAGCGAAAATAAACAGTGAAATAGAAAAGGTTGAATGATCCCAACCTATTCCGGTTGAGACTATTCCAACTTTAGCGTAATGGTAATTCATAAAAACTTAGTTGTTATAATCATTTTTCATGAGATATAATCGTTTTTCATATCTTAAACTGGAAACCGATAGATAATTTGACGCTGTATTGCCAGCAGTTATGACCGCTTTAGGAATTTGTATTTATCCACCTCTTTTCGATCTCTCTGCGGAAGAAGTACTGAATATAGAAACCCTTTACAGAGAAATATTTGATGTCCCGGAATAGATATCTTTGCCGATCGCCTATAGGAACGATCCCAATCTATCCGGTTGATACTATTTCAGTCTTGAAGTAATAATAATTTATAAAACCTCAATTATTATAATCATTTTTGATGAGAACGACCGGCCTTTTTAACACGCGGTCTTTTCCCGCTCCGGGCAAACGCCCCTGTTGATTAACCTTAAGGCAGTGTGGCGCACCGAAAAATCTGTGATGGAATATGATAAAAGGCTCGCGGGACTTCACCGGCAATACTTAGTTTGTGGTGCATGTCTTTGGGTTACCCCCGTGCCAGATCGGATTATGCGGCAAATTAGACCTGATGTTGTTATTTCTTTCAAGAAGGAAATAAGCGCTCCGGCAATAGTTATCAATCAAATACTGGCACTCTTTGAAAGCTATTGCATGCACAAATTCCCCGTCCCCACCGGGAAGGTCGAAGGCGTTTTCTTCTAAGTGTTGAAGAAGAAGCGGGCTTATTCAATGGGTTTGAACAGAAAGCAGCCCAAGGGTTAATAAAAACAGCTAATGATATCAGGGCAATAGTTGAAACAAAGGTTGGCAAAAAGGTATCATACGACTATTTGTGGGACTTGCTTAACCGAAATGGCTGGAAAAAGAAAATGCCCCGACCTCATCATCCTAAACGAAATATAGCAGAGCAGCAGGCATTTAAAAAAAACTCCCCGACCATTTGGCTTCCCTTCAATGGAGGGTAAGCGAAGCTCAAAGCTATAAACCAGTAGTAGTATTTTTTGAAGACGAGACCCGCTTTGGCAGAATAAGCTGTGAAATGTATTGCTGGGTAAGGAAGGATATGCTCCCTTGTGTTGCCAAGCAAATGATCCGGGAATACATCTATGCTTATAGTGCCATAGCACCCCAAACCGGAGATTGTTTTTCAATGATAGCGCCTTATTGCAACACGGAAGCCATGAATAATTTTTTGATCCAGATAACCTCTCAATATACTGATTACAGAATAGTTCTTTTGCTGGATAAAGCAGGCTGATACATCAGCAAAAATTTGACCTTGACAAACAACCTTGTACTGATGCACCCCCCGCCCACTCTCCGGAACTAAATCCCGTTGAGTTTTTGTGGAGGGAGGTCAGGAGAAAATATTTCCACAATTAAATTTTCAACACCCTCGATGAAGTAGAAGATACCTTATCCATTGCTTTGGCTTCCTACCACCAAAATCCCGAGCAGTAAAACAAATCGCTAAAGGATATTCATATTTTAAGTAATAATGATAGCGGGCTATTATAAACGATATTTATAGAAGATTTTTTAAGCTGTAGTGAATTCCCGGGCTGTCATCTTTGCGGAGAAAAAGAAAATTGATTTTCTATCAGCGTAACTGAAAATGTTTGCTAGAGATAAATAATGGCAATTGCATGTTGGATAATTTGGATGAATGCGTAAGCCGGGAAAACATACAATGTAATATATAAATAAGCCGCGGATAATTTCTCCTTCATATTCCGCAAAAGGCTATAGGTTTACTCTTAGTTATGCACTCAAATAGGACCCTGGGGGCTATTTTTTGCCGTAGTGCCTGTGGTTACCTTTGACTTATCTGTAAAAATATCCTATTATATATGAAAAACCTTTTACTGGTTGCCTTGCCGGCTGCCGCTTTTACTGCCAGGTATAAATACCCGTTTGGCTTCAGTTAAATGAATTCTCTCCCCTGGCTTCAGGATGTTTATACGTAAATGTCTATCTACAACTAAAATCTGATTTCTCATGACAACCTCCTTATTCCTAAAACACACGTGTGTGTGTATTGATGATTTGTGCCGGCATTATTTTCGGCAATCATTTTTGAAGAGTACATTGCTATTTAGTTTTTCCTTATTCTTACTGGATGCTTCGGGACAGACCCTGACAATTTCAAATGCCGGCCAAACCGGTACTTCGGGTACGAACTGGACTACATCGGGAAGCAACCCGGTAACCATTAATGTTACGGGTACGGCAAACATTAATACAAGCGTCATTGCCGGTTATCTGAATGCAGGTAACAGTGTAATAGTAAATAACACCACTGTTGGTACCACCATTAATTCCGGTATCAACAAAACAGCAGGCGCGGCCGCTTCCTTAACATTCAGAGATGTTGGACCTATTTGGGTCAACCAGAATGTAAGCATAAGTTCAACTGCCAATACTCTGGATATTATTCTGTGGGCTGATACCGATAACAGCCAGGGCGGCACTGTAAGCGATTATGTAGCTACGGGTGCCGGTGTTACTTTTGCATCGAATGGCGGCAAAATAGTTATGGCCGGTGGACCTGACAACGGCTCCAATGGCGGGATCAGCGGTGACGGTATTCCGGACGGCTTTGCCTGGAACGGCTCCAATGCGACCAACTATGGCGCTAATACGGTTGGCGGACTTACATTAGGCCCTCGTAGTGGTACAGGCATTGTAGTATCGTTGCTCAGTAATGGCGGTGATATCATTCTTCGTGGCGCTACCAGCGGCAATAATAGCTACCCGGGTATTACCTCACAGGGAAGGTTACGGATTGAATCCGGAGCCGGAAAAATTACCATGTATGGAAGATCAGTCACCGGGCATGGAATTGAATTGACCTATGGCGCCGCTCCCTCTGTTGCCATAAGCTCTTCATCTGTAAGTACGCCTGCTATAGACATATCGGGAACCACTACTGTTGCAGGTTATACAGGTTTTTGGGCAAGCAATAATGCTTCCGGCAACATATTGATCCAGTCCACTGCTGCAACGGGTGGAGGCGTTACGATAGAAGGTACCTCCAACAATAACAGTGGCATACGGCTCGGCACCAGCAACACAAATATTACGGCACAGGTTTTATCACAGGCAGGTACTGTTACCTTCAAAGGACGTGGAGGCTCAAACGCTTCCTTGTTGCTGTATGGGGATGTATATGTAGGGAACAGAAAAGATGCTGCTGCTATAGAAGGCGTAATACCCGCGGTAACCGGAACGGCGGCCAATATTCTCATCCAGGCCAACGACCAATACCAGTTCAGCAATACATCAGGCAGAAATACGACTATTAACAGTACGGGTTCTTTAACCATGGAGGCCTATACCGCGGGTTATACCGGTACTGTTAGCTGGACCGGCAATGCGGCGTTCGGGTCAGGCTTCAGCAGCATCACACTCGGCGAATCAGCAGAAAACTACGATGTTACCCTTAATAATACGCTTACGGCAGCAGGCAATATAACGGCCTATGCCAATAACTTTACACTGGCCAATGGCGTAGGACTTATATCCTCTGTTGCAGGCACCATTAATATCAATGCAAGAGGAAATTTTAACAGGAATGGAACCACCCGCAGAATCATCAGTACCGTAAATGGCGATATCAACATATATGCAGATGCTGACGCAAATGGCAGCGGTCAACTGGATATCGGTTATATTACCTTTAATCCCGGCTCGGGTAATATCAGGCTTAGGACCGAAACCTTAAGTTGGACAACAACTAATAATACTGATAAACCCTATATCAATGGCACAGGCAGCTTTACCATAGAGCCTGCTGATGCCTCATTTCAGGCGGTAAGCACAAGTTGGTTCTTTTTTGATCAGGATGCCAACGGTATCGCCGGGCTTACCATTGGCAAAAACACCAATACAGGAAATATTACACACGAAACTACAGCGCTGAATATAGCCGGTCCTGTTAATCTGTATGGCGGACTGGTGAGCCTGACTGCTAATCTCACCAGTTCTGCAAACGGTGATATTTTTTTAAAAGCCAACACGAATCAAAATGGCAGTGCGGCTCTTAATAACACAGCATCAATTTTAAAAACAGCGGGCACAGGTACGTTGACTATGCAAAGCCAGGCACGATTGAATAGTGGTACGATTACCGCATCAGGGTCGGGCATGCTGAATGTCATACTGTGGAGTGATTATGGTAATAATAATAATGGCGGCGTTAGCATTGCTGCGGTGACAACCAACGGTGGGCATGTATGGCTGGGAGGTAGCAACACAGCGAATGGCTCCTATACCTGGAATGGGCTTGTGGTAGGGAATGGACCTTCCGTAGGATCGTCCAACAACAACCATAATGCGATTGATTTTCATGGACCGGTTTCAACCAGCGGAGGGGATGTATTGCTATGGGGCGGTAACGGATATGCTGCCGGTACCAGTGGCTTTAATGTGATGCAGCCTTCCCGTTCCATCAATGCAGGTGCTGGCAACATCACTTTTATCGCTGATAATATAGAAGGAAACGACCTGAATATCAGTACTACCGGTATCCTGACCCTGGTACCGGACGGCGGCAGCTACCCTGCCGCAATAACCTGGAATGGAGTGATTGCCTCCGGTACTTTTAATGCAAGTAACAATTTTGACAGGCTGAATATTCTCAACTTTGCCAGCCTGGGCGGACTTGTAATCGGCTATTATAATCAACACATATCGTCCGGCGTACCTGTAGTGCAGAACAACAGTAGTAATATCACCGTCAGTGCCGCTGCTTCCATTGCAGGACCTGTTACACTTTACGGCACCGGACTGACCATTAGCCAAAATCTTGCATCTACAGCAGTCGGCAATATCAGCCTTTTTGGTAATACACTTTCCATAGGAGGGAGTGCTACCCTTAGCTCAGGCGGAAATTTAATAATTGAGCCTGTTACAGCAGCAACGACCATCGGGCTTACAGGCGGAGCAGGAACATTAGCCATAACCACCGCTAATTTCAATACGAATTTCAGCGACGGCTTTTCGGAAATACGGATCGGAAATGCTGCGGCGGGGAATATTACCTTTAACACGGCGATCGCCACCAAGGATAATTTACGCTTAACCACGAATGGCAGTTTATTACTGAATGAGATACTGGAGATCGGCAACAATGACCTGCGGTTTGTTGGTAATACCATTGTACCTGCCGATAATAAATTCGTTAAAACCAATGGAGTGGGTAAACTGATTATGGAAATCGGCAACAACGCGGGCAAGCTTTTTCCCTTAGGTATAGACCATTATAACCCCGTAACGATCACCAATCATACAGGCGTGACGGATGCATTTTATGCAACAGCCTCACTAGGGGTTTTTTATGAAGGCAGTACAGGTGGCACTGCTGTAACCTGGTCACCACGAATTGATCTGACCTGGAATATAGGTAATACGGCGGCCTCCACCGGCGTGGGAAATGTAGACCTGGCCTTCGGATGGAATGCCGCAAATGTGGCGGGCGCGTTGAACACTCCCCGGCTGGTACACCACAATGGAACCATATGGGAACAGTTGCCGGGTACGCCGGCTTTTGATCTGGATGCCGGTACGCTTACTTACACCGGCTACACCGGTACGTTCTCTCCTTTTGGTATCGCAGAAGCCAATTTAATGCTACCTGTTACCTGGGTATCATTCACTGGTAAAAAAGTTCAAAATGAGGTAGTATTGAACTGGATCACAGCCTCAGAACAAAACAACGCCTATTTTGAAATTGAGCGTAGTACAGATGGGATCAGGTTTGTTAGTATAGGCACTGTAAAAGCCGGCCGGCAAAATGCGGATAGCCCCAATGCGTATCATTATACTGATTACAGACCTGAGAAGGGACGTTCCTATTACAGGTTAAAACAGGTTGACCATGACGGACGTAATAGTTACAGCTCGATTGTTACCCTCTTTTTTGAAGGTAATGACGGTATTAAAATTGTAGTGGTACCAGGCAGTAAGCAGTTGGTCGTATCCGTACCATCACAGATGGAGGGCAAAGTGGAAGTGGTCATATTTGACAGCGGTGGGCGCCGGTTAATGCGTAAACAAATAATATCAGGACAGAATAACATTATTCAAACCGGATTTGTGCATGCAAAGGGCATTTATTTTTTATCCGTTGTCCGGGACGGAAGATTAATTTTTAGCGATCGTTTCGTACATTAACGCTACATTGATTCAACCGGGAATAAAAAAGGCAACTCCTCTAAGGAATTGCCTTTTTTATTTTCTGTGAGATTTTCCGGTTGAGGAAAAAGCTGGTAGTCCGTTTAGGCAGATACATAGCGACAGAACGTCCGCAAAATAAAAAGCCCGCCTTCGCTAATGCTATGGCGGGCAAAGTAGTCCCGACAAGAATCGAACTTGTATCTAGAGTTTAGGAAACTCCTATTCTATCCATTGAACTACGGGACCTGGCTCAAAATTTTTGCAAATATCTTCTTCCCGGAGCAGTTTTCCAATATTTTTCGGTTTAAGTTCTAGGGGTAACCACATTAAAGCCTATCAAAATGGTTCATGAGTTTAAACTAAAAGTTTTTTAATATTATAATAAAGTGTTAAAAAAAACACAGTTATTTGTTAAAAGTAATTAGCTTTTCACTAAATTTAGTTGCTCTTTTACATCTAAATGCGTGTAATCTTCTTAGTCACACTTAATCTTCAAAAACAAATGATGGAATATTTGTTCCCGCCTTAATTTGACAAATAGGTTATTATAATCCGGGAGTTTATCCTAAAGTTCAATCTCTTATAATTATGAAGAAATATCGATTAATGCATTATCAATCAAAACAAAATTGACACTTATGACCAAATTTAGATTATTTCTGCTATTCATGCTGATAGCCAATGTTGTGTCAGCGCAAACCCGCCAGTTGAACGGGCTTGTTACCGATGCGGATAACAACGGCGTACCGGCTGCTACCGTCAAGGTTAAGGGTAAAAATATTCAAACTCTTACCGATAATGACGGGCGTTTTTCATTGTCTGTACCCTCCGGAAATATTATGCTGGAAGTTTCATCGGTGGGTTTTGAATCAAGGGAGGTATCTGTTTCTGCAACTGATGACAATGTTTCGGTTGTTCTGTCAGTAGGCTCTACCGCGATGGAAGAAGTGGTGATTACTGCCCTGGGTATCAAGAGGGAGAAGAAAGCGCTGACATACGCTTCGCAGACAGTTGGGGGTGAGGAACTCACGAAAGCAGCGAACATCAACTTCATGGATGCCTTGAGCGGTAAAGCCGCCGGCATCAATATAGCGACAAGTGCGTCGGGAGCGGGTGGTTCCACCAAAGCGGTATTAAGGGGAAACAGGTCGCTTGTCGGCCTTAGCGAACCCTTGTATGTAATAGACGGTATTCCGATGGTGAACAATAAGGGAGGACAGCCCGGATCGTATGGTGGTAATGATCGCGGTGACGGAATTTCTAGCGTTAACCCGGAAGACATTGAAAGTATGACCGTACTCAGAGGAGCCAACGCTTCTATATTATACGGTAGCCAGGGAGCCAACGGGGTGGTACTGATCACTACAAAAAAGGGGAAAGCGGGCAGGGCCATCGTTAACCTGACTTCCAGTACTATTTTTGACCAGGTTACCGACCTTCCCAAATTTCAATATGAATACGGAGCCGTTAATAACTCGGACTATAACTGGTCTACCACCAAAGGCAATTATAAGAGCGGGTACATAGAGGATTTCTTTCAAACCGGGGTTAATACCAATAATTCTATCTCAGTTGCCGGAGGAAATGATAAAACAACTGCCTATTTCTCATATGGGAATACTTATGCTACCGGTATAATGCCCAGAAACACTTATAACAGAAACAATGTCACATTGAACCAGTCAACCAAACTGCTGAATGATAAGCTTACCCTGAGTTCCAATGTGATGTTCTCCAGTGAGTTATCGCACAACCGGCCTGGTGCAGGGTATTACAATAACCCGCTTACCGGTTTATACCTGTTTGCACGCGAGAGGGATTTTGACGATTACAAAAATAATTACTACAAATTCAATGCAGACAGGAATATGGAGGTAATGAACTGGTATTCTACAGAAGAAAAACAAAACAATCCTTATTGGGAGATCGACAGAAACTCTAAAGTGGCTAAAACAACTCGTGCCATAGCAAGTGTAAAGGCGTCTTACTCCTTTACCGATCATTTTAAATTTGAAGCCAGGGGAAATATTGACTATGCCAATAAATTATTTGATAACCGCTGGGCTGCGGGCGGCAATTCTGTGAGTGTTAGCCCGAACGGGAGTTGGAATTATCAAAAATATGAAGACCGGTACCTTTATACTGACGGAATCTTCAGCTACAACAACACGCTGGGTAATTTTAGCGTGTCTGCATTACTCGGCGCCAGCTACCAGAGAAGTATATTCGAGGATGGAATGAGTGTAGCCAACGGTACCAACTCATTAATTTATCCTAACTATTTCGCTTTTCCAAACATACCAGCCAATGTTGGTTTTAACCAAACCATAGCCAGGTTATTGAAACAAGGTGTATTTGCCAATGCAACGATTGGATATAAGGACATGGTATTTTTAGATTTGTCAGGACGTAATGACTGGGCTTCTACCCTTGCAGGGTCCGGCAACGAATCTTATTTTTATCCTTCGGTGGGTTTGTCTGGAATCATTAGCGAAATGGTTACAATGCCGGAATTCATTTCTTTCCTGAAAGTGAGGGCTTCTTACACCAATGTTGCCAATGAGGTTCCTTTTAACGTTATATCCCCCGCTGCATATATCAACCTTGCTACACGCGGTATTGTAAGGCCTACGCAGTACCCTTTCTATGAAATGAAACCGGAAAAAATAGCAAGTGACGAGTATGGTATAGAAATGAGGTTTTTTAAAAACAGGATCGGATTTGATTTTACCTACTATAACAGTGTAAGTACCAACCAGTTTCTCAGCCTGCCGGCTCCCTCCGGTTCCGGGTATACCGTTATGTATGTAAATGCCGGTAAAATTACCAACAAGGGCTTTGAAGCGAGTATAAATGCGGATATCATTAAGAGTGCAAATGTTCTTTGGAAATCAACACTAAATATTTCGCAAAACAGAAATAAGATTGTTGAACTGCTACCTTCTAATCCCGGGTATGTTGCATTCACATCAGGAAACCTTTCCGGCGGCGATGAAGGATTTACATCAGCCATCAAAGCCGGAGGCTCTTTCAATGATGTATATATATATAAATTTAACAGGAATGATGCCGGTGAAATTATTCTTGATGACAACGGCAATCCTACAAAAGCCGCCGAGATGGAAAAGGTGGGTAATACTAATCCCGATTTTCTGCTGGGATGGAACAACTCAGTGAATTATAAAAATTTCTTTTTCAGTGCACTGGTTAATGGTAAATTCGGTGGCGTGGCATTCTCAAAAACGGAAGCATTTCTGGACGCGTATGGCGTAAGCCAGCGAAGTGCGGATGACAGGGCTAACCCTACAATGCCGATCAATGCCGTTCAGGGAGGCGCTAAAGTTACCTCAATCAGCCCGGTTGTTTATTATGCCGCTATTGGCGACAGGAACCGGATCATGGAACCTTACGTTTTCTCCCGGACAAATGTCAGGCTGGCTCAATTGGTTCTTGGATACAATCTCCCCATCAAAAATCGAAATGGTGTGATTAAGGATGCTTCGGTGTCTCTGATCGGAAGAAACTTATTCTTCTTCTATAAGAAGGCGCCATACGATCCGGAACAGGCGATGAGTACAGGCAATGCCATGCAGTCCAATGATGTGTTTACTGCTCCGCCAACCAAGTCGTATGGGTTCAACCTTAAATTTACTTTCTAATATTTCAAAGTAATTAATATGAAAAAAATAATTAGTGTACTTCTGGTGGTAAGCATTTTAGCTTCCTGTACAAAACAGTTTGAAGAAATTAACAAGAATCCGTTCCAGATTTCAGATGAGATGCTGAAGCAGGATTTTAACCTGGTAGGAGGACCGTTCTCAAATTTGTTATTTAATCTTTTTGGCCACCAGGTCGAGGAAGACCTTTGTCATGATGCCTGGATGGGGCATTTGCATACACCTACTCCCTTTGTTGGTAATGTAAATAATACTACTTTTTATATTCGCTGGAACTCCTACTGGGGGCGCGTATATGGCAGTGTAATGTCTCCTGCAAAACAGGTTATTCAACTGGCAGAAGAAAATGAATTACCTCTTTTTGCAACCTGGGCCAAACTGATAAGGATTCTTTCAATGTCAAAATTGACAGCCTATCATGGTCCTGTGATTTACTCCAATTACGGCTCTACTGAAAACTCGATATTGTATGACAGCGAATCAGATTTGTATAACCAGTTTTTCACAGAACTGGATGCTATACAGGCTGAACTTGGAGCGAATGCAAGTTATGCAGGGTTTAAAAGATTTGATCCATCTTATTCCGGCGATGTAACTAAGTGGATGAAGTTGACTAATTCGCTGAGACTGAGATTAGCCATGCGTCTTTCAAAAGTTGCTCCGGCTATTGCCAAAACCCAGGGCGAAAAGGCGATGAGTGATCCCGCCGGGCTGATCGAAACCAATGACGATGCTTTTTGGGTATCTCTTCTGGGGCAGAAAATCCCTATGGGAGTGATCTGTTTCGAATGGGATGATACCAGGATGGGAGCCATCATGGAGTCTTTCCTGGGTGGCTTAAAGGATGGCAGGGTTTCGAAATATTTCTCACAAACCGCCACAGCTTCCCTGTATGCTGACCACCCTACTTTCCCATATAAGGGAATCCGCAATGGCGCATTTCTGGATGCCAAAATCGACAGGGTGCCATTTTCAAAGGTTTCTGAAGATTTCAATAATCTTTCTGTAGTCACCAAAAGAAGATCTTTCACAGCGGCAGAAGTAAAATTCCTGAAAGCAGAGGCTGGTCTTAGAGGTTGGACCGGAGCAGGCGATCCCAAGACGAATTACGAAGACGGGGTGAAACTTTCCTTTGCAGATTGGGGGGCCAGTGGGGTAGATGCATACCTTGCAGACAATTCCAGTACCCCCTGGAATTATGTTGACCCAATCGATTCAAGAAATAATTTTACGGCGGTGTCTACTGTAACCGTTGCCTGGAATGATGCCGATAACAACGAACTGAAGTTGGAAAAGATCATTACTCAGAAATGGATCAATAATTTCACCAATTCACTTGAAACATGGGTTGACTTTAGAAGAACCGGTTATCCGAAAATTCCGCGCGTTGCTAAAAATGACAGCAGCCCGGATTGGGGTGTTATTCCGGCTGGTGAATGGATCAAAAGAATGCCTTTTGTGAACGCGGAAAGAACTGGCAATACCGCTGCCGTTGCAGACGCTGTACAAAAAATGGGAGGTCCCGATGAAATCGGAACCCGCCTGTGGTGGGATACCGGTGGCCCGAATTTTTAAGATTTTTTACGGATAAATATATCTGTCATAATAAAAGGCGATCTATAAGGTCGCCTTTTATTTTTTCAAGCCGATCACAATATCCATTACATTGGTCTGGGTAGGGCCTGTTATTACCAATCCATTGGTCTGTTCAAAAAAATGAAAGGCGTCATTGTTGTTCAGGAAAATTCCGGGATCAAGTTTTTTTGCAAGCATCTGTTTGATTACGTTCCTGTCTGCTATAGCGCCGGCAGCCTCCGTAGGACCATCAGTACCATCAGTGCCGGCTGATAACACGGCGAGGTCTTCCAGGCTTAATTCATGCAGGATATTGGCTGCAACCAATGCGAAATGCTGGTTACGGCCGCCCTTGCCTTTGCCTTTAACCACCACGGTGGTTTCTCCTCCCCAAAGAAGGCAGGTATTGGCAGGTGCGTTTTTCAGCTTTGATACAAAAACCCCCGCCTGTTCCGCGGCATCCCCCTCCAGCGGTTGTGAGATAATTTCCGTATGATAACCCAACTCAACGGCTTTTTTTTCTGCGGACCGCAACGCAGCAGCATTGGTAGCTACCAGGATATTCTTCACGTGCTGAAATATGGGATCCCGGGGTTTGGGGGTGTCCGGTATCTCTTTTTTCAACCCCTTTTGAAGCCATTGATCAATAGCCGCCGGTAGTTGACCAGCCAGGTTGTACTTCTCCAGGATTTGCTGCATATCATCAAAGCTGCTGTTATCCGGCGCTGTTAGTCCACTAGCTATAACGGACAGGTCATCTCCGGGAACATCGCTCAGCAGCAACGCGAATACCTTTCCGGACACATAGCGCATCAATTGCCCTCCTTTGATCAACGACAGGTGTTTTCTCACCGTATTCATGTCATCAATAGCTGCGCCACTATGCAGGAGCAGGGTAGAGACCTGCTGCAGGTCCTGTAATGAACTACCTGGCGGATAGTCGGCGAGCAACGCGGAAGCGCCGCCGCTGATCAGTAAGATGATAATATCATCCGCGGTAGTTTTTTTCAGCAATTCCACTACGGCTTTCCCTGCCGCCACGCTGTTTGAATCGGGAACCGGGTGGGCGGCTTCTATGGTCCGGCAGTATTGAAGCGGGAGACTGTGTGCATATTTTGTAACCGCCAGCCCTTCGGTTATCCGGCCGCCCAGTATTTTTTCCGTTTCCTGCGCCATGGCTGACGCGGCTTTGCCGACAGCGATCACTATTATTTTTTGACCTTTACCGATAGTTAATTTTTCCTCATCAATTATCAACTCATGGTCATGACGGCGCACAAAACGGGGAATGAACTGACCGGGCTTTACAGCGTTTACCCCGGCATGAAATATGGACAACGCATCTGTTCGCAACATGCCCGAAATTAACATTAGTTTTTAATCAGACGGGTGCTGGTTTCTGAATTGAATTTATCTTACCTTCGGTATAAATTAGTTGTTTAGCTAACTAATTTTGATTCCTTCTGCCAGGCTTCCGAAAAGATTGCCTGCCTGCAGCCCGAAAAAAATAATTGGATAAAACTGCCATCCGGTTTCATAACAAACTGATGCCGGTTGCATTTGGAAATAAAAACATACTATGAAGCGGATTATTAAAAATGTTGCAGTATTAGGATCGGGAGTAATGGGCTCCCGCATCGCCTGTCATTTCGCCGGCACCGGATCGCGGGTATTATTGCTGGATATAGCGCCTGCGGAACTGAACGATGCCGAGAAGGCAAAAGGACTGACACTGGAATCTCCTGCCGTAAAAAACAGGATCGTGAATGATGCGCTGGCAGCGGCCGTTAAATCCAATCCTTCACCGGTGTACACACGGGATGTGGTAAAGAATATCAAAACGGGCAACTTTACTGATAACATGAAAGATATTGCCGGTTGTGACTGGGTGATAGAGGTGGTAGTTGAACGGCTGGATATCAAGCAAAAAGTACTGGCGGAAGTTGATCAATACCGTAAACCCGGCACATTGATCACCTCCAATACGTCGGGTATTCCCATTCACCTGATGGCGGAGGGCAGGAGTGAGGACTTTAAAAAGCATTTTTGCGGGACGCATTTTTTCAACCCACCCCGTTATTTGCGCCTGCTGGAAATAATTCCAACGCCTTATACAGAAAAGTCCGTTATTGATTTTCTGCTGGAATATGGTGATGTTTTCCTGGGCAAAACCACGGTATTGTGTAAGGACACCCCTGCGTTTATTGCTAACCGTGTGGGTGTTTACAGTATGGCGGCTATTTTTCAACTGGTAGATAAACTGGGACTGACCATTGATGAAGTGGAGGCGCTTACAGGCCCGGTTATTGGCCGGCCCAAATCGGCTACGTTCCGTACGGCGGATGTGGTGGGTATTGATACGCTGGTGAAAGTGGCCAAAGGAGTATATGACAATTGTCCGAACGATGAAGCAAGGAATACATTTATCCTGCCTGCATGGGTGGATAAGCTCGTGGAGAATAAATGGCTGGGCGATAAAACCGGGCAGGGTTTTTTCAAGAAAATAAAATCAAAAGAAGGCGGTTCCGAAATCCTGGTATTAAACCTTACTACTATGGAATATGAGCCCCGTAAGAAACCCAGGTTTGCCACCATAGAAGCTGCCAAACCCATAGATGACCTGAAGCAACGCATTAAAATGCTGGCGACCGGACAGGATAAGGCGGGTGAGTTTTACCGGCAGTTTCATTATGCGTTGTTCTCCTATATCTCTCACCGTATTCCTGAAATATCAGATGAAGCCTACAGGATAGATGATGCCATGAAAGCCGGATTTGGCTGGGAGATTGGCGCTTTTGAAACCTGGGATGTACTGGGTGTGGAAAAGACAGTGAAAGCATTAAAGGAGGCCGGGTTTACAGTAGCGCCCTGGGTGGAGGAAATGCTGGCTGATGGTAACAGCAGTTTTTATAAGGTTGAGAATGGCAAGAGATTGTGTTATTCACCCACTGCCCGAAAATATGTGTCGGTGGTGGATGAAGCTACCGCGGATGCCTTCATCGTGATGAAGAATTTTGCAGGGCAGACAATATGGAAGAACAGCGCCGCCAATGTATATCACCTGGGTGATGATGTGCTGGGGCTGGAGTGGAATACCAAGATGGGCACCATCGGCGGAGAAGTGCTGGAAGGTATCCATAAAGCCATAGGGCTGGCAGAGGAAAAATACAAGGGCGTCGTAATTGCCAATGATTCACAAAATTTTTCTGCCGGCGCCAACGTAGGCATGATCTTTATGTTCGCGGTAGAGCAGGAGTACGACGAACTGGATATGGCGATCCGCCAGTTCCAGAATGCTATGATAAGAGCCAGGTTTTCCAGTGTACCGGTGGTGATAGCGCCTCATGCTTTAGCGTTGGGCGGTGCCTGCGAGCTGAGCTTACATAGTGATAAAGTAGTGCCTGCGGCAGAGTCTTATATCGGACTGGTAGAGCTGGGTGTAGGCCTGATACCCGGTGGCGGCGGTACCAAGGAGTTTGTGCTGCGGGCTGCTGATGAACTGCATGAAGATGAACCGGATAACAACACCCTGAAAAAAAGGTTTATCACCATTGCCACCGCTAAAGTGTCTACCAGCGCCTACGAAGCCTACGATCTGGGTATTTTGCGGAAAGGGCTGGATGAGGTAGTGGTAAACCAGGACCGTCGTATTTCGGTTGCCAAAAGAAGCGTGATCGATATGTATGATAGCGGGTATGTGACACCGGTGCCCCGTACCGATGTAAAAGTGCTGGGAAGATTGGGGCTGGGCGCATTGTACGCCGGCATCAATGGTATGTGGCGGGGTCATTATGCCACCGATCACGATGTGGCGGTAGCTAAAAAACTGGCCTATGTAATGTGTGGCGGCGATCTGAGTGAACCCACCTACGTGAGTGAACAATATTTGCTCGACCTGGAAAGAGAGGCCTTCCTGAGCCTGTGTGGTGAAAAGAAAACCCTGGAGCGCATACAGAGTGTATTAAAAGGAGGAAAGCCGGTAAGAAATTAGCTGTCTTTGAGGATATTCGTATCCTATCGCCGGAGGCGATAACATAAGCCTGTGCAGCGAAGACGCTGCACAGTGCAGGGATTGTCCGGTGCTTTCACGTAATAACACTATATCAACGAAAGAAATTGTCAATTTAAGTCCTCCAGTGTATAATTCCCGTCCGCCACTTTTCTCAGATTGGTACCGTCGATATTGCAGGAGTACACACCCGTATATCCCCGTGTTTTATGAATGGAGCCGAACATGATCGTTTTACCATTGCCAGACAAGCGTGCATTCAGCCCTACAAACTCCTGGTCTGGCAAACTGACATTCAGCTTATTTAGCCCGTTTTCATTTACGATATACAGTTCCAGTGTTGTAAACTCAGTCTGGTTGTATTTCGATTTTCCCAGCGAGTCCACCCCTTCCTGTATTATGTTAACAGTGATTACCGGTTTAGACAGGAGTGCAACAGAGGGAGGAGTTTGCTCATTGTCATTGGCCAAAGCCGTTTTTTGACAACTGATCTGAAACAATATGACGGCGAGCGAAAAGATGGTTAGCAGGATTGATCCCAAGAATAGCTTTTTCATGCAATCAGTGATTTGAAATTAATGAAGCGTTAGTAATTATTACGCAGGCGACTGCTGTTAAGTTGGGTCTTTATAAATTTTTTGACGGGTTGTGTGGAAAACACTCAAATTGTTCCATGGGGTAAATACAGGATCAGCGCTGCACAATGATGTTACGCGGAGGTTTCCCTTTCATCTTTATTCAAAGCCGGAATTGTCCTGCCCTTTACCAGCCATGCAACGGCGAAGAAGATCAGCATCAGCGTCTCCATCACGTATACGAAACAGTAAGGCATCCAGGTAGCCGTTTGGAGTGATGAAAAGCTGTATATAGCCAGTAGTATAAGACTGATGATCATTCCTAAGCCGCATACCAGGTAGAGCTTTCCCTCGCGGTCTGTTTTCAGTTTCTTCTTTTCATCGGGGTGCCGCCGGAAATTGATGATGCAGAAAACAGCCATTGCCAGGAAGAACAAAGCCGCAAAGCTTAAATGGATGCGACCGGCTCCGGCGGAGGCAACATAGATATGGATGTTGTCTTCGATTTTTTCTTCTGAACCGGTGGGCAGGGCCACAATACCTAAGGCGCAGATAGCCGCAAAAGTAGCCACGCGGTTATCGGTCAGCCAATACCAGGTATCCTTGTTTTTTTGTACCGGGTATCCCTTGTAGCAAAACAGGAAAATAGACACTGTTATCAGGATACCGGTAAAAATGGGACCGGATGCCGTATAATAAAAGTGACTGATAGAGGATTTCAGGTTGCCCCGGGGAACATAGGCGGAGCTTTGAGACAGGTCAACGAAACGCCCGTCATTCAGCAGGTCAAGCGAATTGACAAAACTGTTCACTCCCCAGCACAAAAACGGTAATAATAACCCAAGGATCCCGATCAGTCTCCGGATGGAATGATAAGAGATAACATAACTGGAAGCTGCCATAATGTTTGTATTATATGGTTGAAGAACTTTGTAACAGGGTACTTCATTTAACCGCTATTATCCGTTTCTGTTACCACCTGCCTGCAACTTCCTGTTAATGCCCGTAGTTATTTGTAAAAGGATAGCATTTCTCTGAGGATCTTGTTGATCTTTTTCGCCGGGATATCCTTTTCCGGGTCAATGAGCAGGATCTTCATTTTGGCTCTTTTTTCCTGCAGCAGATCGGGATGGTTCATCCGCCTGCCTTCTACAAAACCGATATAGGGCTGTTTGAATTTTTTATGTATCCACAGGTAACACATCATTTTGCCATCGAAGTAATAAAAAGGCAAGCCATATTTCCATTCTTCGGTTATACGCGGGTCCAGCTCTGGAATTATTTTTCTCAGATACTCCAGGCAGCTCTTCAGAGGCTCCTCTTTTTCCAGGAAGAATAAATCAATAGGTCTGAGCATGGTGTAAGATAGTAAAATGACAGGATGGGAAAAAGGGTAAGAAGTTTTTTTTCTTACGATCCCGCTTTTGTCATCCCGGGGGCTGCCGTTAGTGCAACTGTGATCCTATCAGGCGTATGAACTCACTCCGGGTCTCATTTTTTTCAAATTCACCAAAAAAGGCGGAGGTGGTGGTTACAGAGTTTTGTTTTTGAACACCCCGCATCATCATACACAGATGGGAAGCCTCAATTACCACTGCCACCCCCAGCGGCTGCAGGGCGTCTTTTATGGCATCCAGTATCTGCGTGGTCAGCCTTTCCTGCACCTGGAGGCGACGGGCATATACGTCCACTACGCGGGCAATTTTACTTAAGCCGGTGATCCATCCATTGGGGATATAGGCTACATGCGCTTTTCCAAAAAAAGGCAGCATATGGTGTTCGCACATGCTGTAAACCTCAATATCCTTTACGATGATCATTTCGCTGATGGGCTCATGAAATTTGGCGGAGTTGAGTATGTCCTGCGCGTTTTGCTGGTAACCCTGCGTCAGGAATTGCATGGCTTCGGCCATTCGTTCCGGCGTTTTTAGCAACCCTTCTCTTTCAGGGTCTTCTCCCAACAACCCCAGTGCTTCTTTATAAGTGCCAATCAATGATGAAGTAACCGCTTCATCATAGTGTTCCGTTTTTTTATAAGCCATATATCTCTTTAATCGATGTGTTAATAATGATCTAAGCCGGGTATTCCACAAAATTACGCGGTGTTTCAAATAACCGTACCTGCATTTCCTTGTCTGCGTCAATATGAGGGCGAAGCAGGTTGTATATTACGATCGCGATATTTTCGGCTGTAGGGTTAACATCCCTGAATTCTACGGTATCCAGGTTCAGATTCCTGTGATCAAACCTTTCGGTTATTTCCCGCCTGATCAGGTCCGACAACAGCTTCATGTCCATCACAAATCCGGTATCTGCCGCAGGTTCTCCCGTTACCTTCACCTCCAGCTCGTAGTTATGCCCGTGATAATTCGGATAACTGCATTTGCCAAAAACGTTAAAATTCTCCTCTTCGCTCCAGGTGGGATTGAACAGCCGGTGAGCGGCATTGAATCTTTCCCGGCGGTACACCGCTACTTTATTGCTCATAAATTATATATCAGGGTGCAAAAATACATACATTCCACCAAGGTGCCGAAAGCTTGTCAACAGGTTTTATGCCAGGCTGTTATAACAATTTTCCTATCTGCCTTACTATTTTTAACTTGCACGCGATGGCAGATAAAAAGATAGTGATAACCATAGATGGCTGGTCATCCTGCGGGAAGAGTACACTTGCCAAACAACTGGCGAAGAGGCTGCAATATACCTACATTGATTCCGGCGCTATGTACCGGGCCATTACGCTTTATTTTCTTCGAAACAATATCAACTGGCAGGATGTTGCTTCGGTGAAGGCGGCGCTGGAAGATATTGATATTGATTTCAGGGTGAATGAAACGACAGGTCTGGGTGAAATATACCTGAATGACGAGAATGTGGAATACCTGATCAGGGACCTGGTGGTGGCGGAAAAGGTAAGTGAAGTGGCGGCTATAAAGCAAGTACGCGAATCTGCGGTGGCGCAGCAACGTAAGATGGGAGCGGCTAAAGGTATTGTGATGGATGGAAGGGATATCGGCACGGTAGTATTTCCCGATGCGGAGCTGAAGATTTTTATGACGGCTGACAATGCGGTGCGGGTGGAACGCAGGTTTAAGGAATTATATGCCAAAAATCCCAACATCACCATAGAAGAAGTGAAAAACAACCTGGAAATGCGGGATTATATCGACTCTCACAGGGAGGTAAGTCCGCTGAAACAGGCGGAAGACGCTATTGTACTGGACAATACACATATCACCCCTGACGAACAGTTTAAAATGGCATTGGCCTGGGTGAAAGAGAGAACTGCCGCGTAATGTGTAATATGGTGTCCGGGATTTACCTTTATTACTCCACTGGTAAATTGAATATTTCAAAGACAATAAATTCTATTGAGTATAATGCCAATCATCACATCCAAGCTTCCGGCTATAGGGACTACTATTTTTACCACGATGAGTTCGCTGGCGCAGGAACATAATGCGGTTAATCTGGGGCAGGGTTTCCCGGACTACCCCATGAATGAAAAACTGGTAGCCCTGGTAGATGATGCCATGAAAAAAGGGTATAACCAGTACACTCACATGAACGGGTACCTGCCACTCAGGGAGGCTATAGCGGAAAAGATAAATAACCTGTATGGAATGGGTATCAACCCGGATGCTGAGATCACGGTAACGCCGGGGGGTACCTATGCTATTTATACTTCGCTTACCGCCATTTTGCGGCCGGGCGATGAAGTGATCGTATTTCAACCCTGCTACGACAGCTATATTCCGAATATTGTGGTCAATAATGCAGTGCCGGTCACGGTGCCGCTGCAGTACCCGGATTACAGCATCAACTGGGAGGCGGTTCGTAATGCCATCACCCCCCGTACCCGAATGATCATGCTGAACTCTCCCAATAATCCCACGGGCGCTGTTTTGCGGGAAAAAGATATTGCTGCGTTAAGAGAGATTGTAGCGGATACCGGCATTTTTATACTGAGCGATGAAGTGTATGAACACCTGATGTTTGATGAAATGCCACATCAGAGTATGCTTCGTTACCCCGATCTGTATGAAAGAAGTTTTGTTTGCTTTTCCTTTGGAAAAACGTATCACTGCACGGGCTGGAAAATCGGCTATTGTGTATCCCCGCCCGCCGCTACCGCCGAATTCCGGAAAGTACACCAGTTCAACTGTTTCTCCACCGACACTCCCAAACAGGTTGCATTAGCGGCCTTTTTAAAGGAAGAGGAGTATTACCTGGAGTTGGGGAAAATCATGCAGCGAAAAAGAGATTTCTTCCTGCAGATCATGCAGGGGTCAAGGTTTAAAATGCATTCTTCGTTCGGCAGCTATTTTGTGCTCGGCAGCTATGGACATTTTAGCAGCGAAACAGAAAAGGATATTGCCATCCGGATAACAAAAGAGTTTGGGGTAGCCACCATCCCCGTATCGGCTTTTTACACCGACAGTACGGATAATAAGGTGCTTCGATTTTGTTTTTGTAAAAAAGAAGAGACATTGGAAAAAGCGGCCGGGAGATTGTGTAAGGTGTAGCGAAGAAAACCCGGGAGATTTGCCGGGCATCTCCTATACCCTAAAGGGGAAATAACAGCGCTGCAAACTTCCTGTGTTTTAGTTCAAACGGAAAGAGAAGAATGGCCAGGGATTTCGCTTTTAGGTTGAATAGTTATACACTTTGCCTTCGTGCTGGTAGTAAAATACAAAGACTCTTGCCCGTCCTTTCGATCCTGCCGTCATGAAGGTTGAATTAAAAGTATGTTGCGGCGGGAGAGAAATCTATTGGGCAGTAGTACAAAAGTTGAGCATTAGTACCAAAGCCCGGCAGATATCTCACTCGCACCAAAACGATGATAGTAAAGTTCCCGTGTTGCTCGTTCGATATGACGATGTCTTCAGCAATTTCCTGTAGCTGCTGCAATGGAGATTGTCTTAGATTTTCTAAAAGCGAAATCCCTGGAAGAATGCCTGTAAAAAAGATCGTGTAAGAATATTTATTAAATTTAGCCGTGCAATACACTAAACAGCCGGTATTATGACAATTGAATTCAGGGACTACCTGCAGACAAAAACAGGGATCACGGAGGAGCAGTATGCACAGATGGAGCCACTGATAGTGTACAGGAAAATAGCAAAGAACACGATTCTGCTCCGGCAGGAAGCTGTTTGCAGCGAGGTATATTTTGTAGAGCACGGACTGTTGCGCTCTTATACGGTGGACGAAGAGGACAAACTGCACGTTATTCAGTTTGCACCGGAAGAGTCGTGGATAGGAGACCGGAACAGTTTTTATTTCGGAGAACCGGCCCTGTTTTTTATTGATGCTTACGAGGACTCCGAAGTGGCAGTTCTGGATGCGCGTTTTTTTGAACACATTAATAAAATACCTGAATTTGCCGGCTTTCAAAGCCGGATACTCCATAATCATATCCGGTTGCTTCAAATCAGGATCAATATGCTGATGGCGGCCAGTGCCGAAGCTCGTTACCTCGACTTTGTGAGCCGTTACCCCAATCTTACTTTGCGGGTCCCTCAATGGATGATCGCTTCCTATCTCGGTATCACGCCTGAGTCTTTGAGCCGGGTCAGGAAAGAGCTTGCCCGTAAAAACTTCAGGGGTGATGTACAAATATCACCACCGTAGGAAACAAAACACTTTTTAGGCATAATAGCTTAACTTTAGCGCCCTTTTTATAAGAACCAACAAACAGTATTAAAACAGAATAACAATGAGTATAGTTGCAGGTAACCGGGAGTACTTTCCCGGGATTGGTAAGATCCCGTACGAAGGTCCGCAGTCTGACAATCCGCTGGCTTTTAAATGGTATGACGAAAATCGTGTGGTTGCCGGTAAAACTATGAAGGAGCATTTCAGGTTTGCCGTTGCTTACTGGCATACCTTCTGTGGTACCGGGGGAGATCCCTTTGGTCCGGGTACTAAAAAGTTTCCCTGGGATGAAAACGCGGATGCGGTGCAACGTGCAAAAGATAAAGCGGATGCGGCATTTGAATTCATAACTAAACTGGGCGTTCCTTACTACTGTTTTCACGATATAGATGTGGTAGATGAAGGAAATTCCCTGGCGGAATATGAAAGCCGTTTACAAACGCTCACGGAATATTTAAAAGCCAAGCAACAGGCAAGCGGCGTAAAACTCCTGTGGGGTACAGCGAATGTATTTTCCAATCCCCGTTATATGAACGGCGCTTCTACCAACCCCGACTTTGATGCGGTGGCTTATGCAGGGGCACAGATTAAAAATGCCATCGATGCCACCATCGCGCTTGGGGGAGAGAACTATGTATTCTGGGGTGGAAGAGAAGGGTATATGTCCCTCCTGAATACGGATATGAAAAGGGAACTGGATCACCTTGCACAGTTTTTGACCGTTGCAAAGGATTATGCCCGTAAGAACGGTTTCAAAGGCACTTTCTTTATAGAACCCAAACCCTGCGAGCCAACCAAACACCAGTATGACTACGACAGCGCTACCGTGATTGGATTTCTTCGTCATTATGGACTGGATAAAGACTTTAAACTGAACCTTGAAGTAAATCACGCGACTTTAGCCGGGCATACTTTCCAGCACGAACTGCAGGTAGCGGCCGATAACGGCATGCTGGGCAGTATGGATGCCAACCGGGGCGATTACCAGAACGGATGGGATACGGACCAGTTTCCTACTAACCTGAACGAACTGGTTGAGTCCTTGCTGATCGTACTGGAGGCGGGTGGCTTCGCCGGAGGCGGTGTGAATTTCGATGCCAAAGCCCGTAGAAACTCTACCGACCTCATCGATATCTTTTATGCCCACATCGGTGGAATCGACACTTTTGCCAGGGCACTGGTGGTAGCGGATAACATCCTGCAAAAATCCGGGTACACAAAATTCCGTAAAGAACGTTATGCCTCCTTCGACAGCGGAAAGGGAAAGGAATTTGAAACAGGCAAACTGACGCTGGAAGACCTGAGGAACTATGCCGCGCAAAACGGGGAACCGAAGCAGCTCAGTGGTCGCCAGGAATGGTTGGAAAATATCGTAAACCAGTATATTTAGGTATAAAACTGGCTTTGAAATCATCTTTTTGATGTAGGTTTGCTCGCTTTTTTAAGTAAGCAGATGCATCGGAAAGATGATTTCCATTTTAAAAAATAAACCAGGAAAAACGACAGTGTGCTGTCGGGTTAGATAACAAGCCGTAGAAGGCATAAACCAGAATAGAATGAAACTTTCTTCCAGACTACAGAAGTTTAACGAACCGGAGACGTTAAAAATGGCCAAACTGGGCAGGGAACTGAGGGCAAAAGGCATTGACGTAATAGACCTCAGTCTTGGTGAGCCTGATTTTGATACACCGGATCATGTAAAGGTTGCAGGCAAAAAAGCCATTGATGAAAATTACAGTCATTACACGCCCGTATCAGGATACGCGGATCTTCGCGAAGCGGTTTGCGCCAAGCTTAAACGGGATAATGACCTGGATTATAAACCGGAGAACGTGATAGTTTCTACGGGCGCTAAACAGAGCCTGGCTAATGTGATCCTGGCAGTGGTGGATACAGGCGATGAAGTGATCATTCCCACTCCTTACTGGGTGACTTACTCGGAACTGGTACGCCTGGCTGATGGTACGCCGGTATTTATTAAGTCTTCTATAGAAAACAAATATAAGATCACGCCTGAGCAACTGGAAGCGGCCATTACGCCGAAAACCAAACTGTTTATGTTTTCATCGCCTTGTAATCCTTCCGGATCGGTATATTCAAAAGAGGAACTGGAAGGTTTGGCAAATGTTTTCCGCAAACATCCGGATGTGCTGATCATTGCTGATGAGATATATGAATACATCAACTATGTAGGGAAACACGAGAGCATTGCCCGGTTTGGGGATATCAAAGACCGGGTAATACTGGTAAATGGATTGAGCAAGGGTTTTGCAATGACCGGCTGGCGGCTGGGTTATATAGCCGCTCATCCCGATATTGTAAAAGGTTGCGAGAAACTGCAGGGGCAACTGACCAGCGCTACCTGTTCCATTACCCAGAGAGCCGCCATTGAGGCGTTGACCGGAGACCTTACAGCTTCAAAAGAGATGCTGAAAGCATTTACCGAACGCCGCAAACGCATCCTGCAATTGCTTGCTGAAATTCCAGGTGTGGAATGTGCGGAGCCGGAAGGCGCATTTTATGTATTCCCGAAAATAGACGCCTATATCGGCAAAAAAGACGGTGATAACCTGATCGCCACGGCTGACGACCTGTGTATGTACCTGTTGAATACGGCGCACGTATCCACTGTTACGGGTACGGCTTTTGGTGAGCCTACCTGTATCCGTTTGTCTTTTGCAACCAGCCTCGAAAAAATAGAGAAGGCGGCTGAGCGTATTAAAAAAGCGCTGGCTGCTTTGAAATAAGACAGGTAATGATCATTTTATAAAGACCCCGGTTACCCCGGGGTCTTTTTGTTGAAACCAGGATGTATCTATAGAATCTAGGTCTCCTTTCACGTTATACTTTATATATGCTGAAAAAAGCGGAGAAGCTCTTGAAGAATATTAACAGCGATGAAAAGGCATGCGAGCACGTTGGAGTGCAATGACATAAAATGCCTTCAATACTAACAGACGGACTACGATCAATAGTACGATGTCATTCTTTTGCCAGTAGCATGGAGTTGTAGAAAAGATACCTATATAACGGTATAAGGTTTAAAAACATTTTCTTTGCCCTCTCAGCCGCCCCCCGAAGGATATTGGGTGTCATTCAGGAGGCTGTCAGGTAAATTACTTTCAGGCTTCCAGTGCTATGTCAAATTTAAAATGTCGTATACTATGCCATGAACTTGCCTGCGGCAGGTAGGTGTACGCATAAATATTCGTGCCATAGTGTAAAAATACAATACGTTTAACTTAACGCTAGTTATACTGAAATACGAACCTGTTACCGTTTTCCTCCATAGAAAGCGGGTAATCCTGACGGTTAAAGGCGTTGTAGATTGTTGAGGAACTGGTACTGCTGCCCTGTGGTACGATCGTATATTGTATGGTGGTGGTTACGATGTTGTTTTTATTAATGGAAAAAGGGATATTCTCCACAGAGTGATATACTTTGAGGTAAGGGTTCTTTTTTTGATCATGTTCATAGCCGGTGCTGAATGCCAGTTGCATTTCACCCGCGGCATCCAGTTGATAAAACTCCTGCTGCACTATATTCCCGGAAGCATCGTAGATATAATTGGTATATTGATATGGTGTGCCATCCAGGCGGAATCTCGTTTCTTTTACCGGCAGTTGAGACGCGTTGTAATCAAACACGGAAAAAGATCTCAATTCATACGTGGAGGAATTGTTTTCTTTCAGGTGATGATTTTTTTGCACTACCAACCCCTCCGCATTGTATTCAAAATCAGATTTCCCGTAAACATAATGAGTGGCTAAGGAAGAGCTGGATACATCAAATTTAGATTCAACCGTATGTAGTTTCCCGTCTTTATACCGGATATCCGCCTGTGAAGATATTTTTTCGCCAAAATAACTTATCCGCGTGGTGATATTTCCGGCATTATCATACCGGAATTCACTTTGAACAGATTCACTTCCCGGGTTGCCTCCTTTTACATACAGCAGCATGGTACCGGTTGGCTGGGGCGTAAGCGGGTCGCTCTTTGTGCAGGAAAATATTAAAAGTATTGATATGATAGCCGGTATTCCTCTCATGGTACTCCATTAAATCTCTGTATCCTGACAGGGGCATTGCAGCAACCGTTGCACGGGTACAAAATTAATGTATTGAATGGATAGAAACACAAAAGGGCCATCCAGGTGACCGGGACAACCCTTTTATATCTTTTTCCTGTTATTTTACCGCTCCACTATAAGTATCCCCTTCATGATACGCCAGTGCCCGGGATAAGAACATATATAAGGATACCGTCCGGGTACGTCCGGCGCCCTGAATTTCAGGCTGAACTTAGCATCCGGATTTACCAATGGTGTCGCATACAGCACTTCCGGCATTTGCGGAATATATTCCAGTTTCAATCCATCGGGGCTTTCGGCCATTTTATCAGCCGCTACACCTACCTTTTCCGTGCTGCCGGGAGACAGCAGCAGGAAATTGTGCTGCATGAAGTCGACATTATCCAGTATGATCTCCACCACGGAACCCGCTTTTGCCCGCAGTTGTTCCTGCGCAAATTTCATCTCATGCGGAATGGTTTTTAATACGATCACCTGGTCTGGTTTCCCGAGATCTATGGTAACGGATTCCGCGAACAGGGTTTCTACTCTTCCGTCGGCAAGGTCAGATTCCCCTAAGGACGCGTTATCCGGGTAGTTACCGGCTTTCTCCGCACCTTTTGACCACCTGTCCTGTCCGAAACGCAGCCCGTTATTTCTCAGTGATATGCCAAACAAACCTTTAGTCTTCCCCGTTATGGCCGGTTTGTCATCTATGAACAACTGCATGGTTCCATCTTTCAGCAATGTTATTACGAAAGAGAATTTAGCGGGCACCGGCTCCGTGGAGCGTATGATAGTCGATTTTCCTTCCTGGTTCACCTGGTAGAAAAGATTCCTGCCTTTATCGACATATAAGGAATATCCATTCGCGCTGTTCCCCTGTGCCAGTATCGGTCCCTCTTCCCCGGGTTTCAGGTCTACTTTTGCTGTAGCAAAGATTTCCTTTCTTGCAAAATCCGGCAACTGGTTACTCCCGATGCTGGTTCCTTTGGAAAGTAGGATCTGGTCAATTTTGTTGCCCATCAATATCCTGTGAATAAGCTGTGCCTTACCCAGTTCCGGTTGCAAAGCTGTACCTGCCGCCCTGGCCGCGTTTATATATCCATCGTAATGAACACGGGAAGCTATATAAAGTCCTTTCTGGATCCACCGGTCTTCCGTGGCTTTGGTTTGTTTGCTGGAGAGATCAAAAAGTTTTTTTCCAAATTCATCTGAAGCGGGAAAGTCGCAGGTTTTCAGGATAGCCTGCAGCATCACCTGCAGGTTCTCATCATCCAATAAGCCTTTTTCCAGGAATACCCGGGCAACTTCTGTGGAAGGAGGTATTACCTGTATGGCTGTTTTCCTTACGCCCACCGAAGGATGATCCAATGCGTTTAAAATTGCTTCCAGAACATCTTTATTATCCAGGGCCTTCAACCCGTGCAGCGTCCACAGCGCATGCACTGCGGCGGGGTTCAGCCCCACAGCATCCACATCATTGTTTCGTACCAGTTTAATGAGATCAGGAACAACAGAGAGGTCCCCGTTTTCCACCAACAACCGCTGTGCTGTGGTACGCCAGAACATATTATCGTTGCTGAGCGCTTTGATCAGTGCGCTCTTATCTTTTTTATCAAGTTTAAATGCGGCGGCTTTTTTCGACTGTTTGGGCTGCACCCAATAGATCCTTCCTTTGGAAGAGTCCCTCAATGGATTGATATGAGCATTGCCCTTCCCGTTGTCAAAGCCTGCCGGGGTGGGGTTGTGCTGGATGATGAAATTATACCAGTCCAAAAACCAGACATTACCATCCGGACCCACTTCCGCCTGGACAGGTCCAAACCATTCATCCGCGCTGGTAACAAAGTTCCATCCGTCTTCTCCTTCTTTAAAGCCTGCCCCGTCCGGCTCAATGATATTCTTATGGATAACCCTTCCCGTGGGTTCTGTCACAAAAGCCACCCGGTTCCAGTAAGATCGGGGGAACTTCCTGGCAGTGTACAAGCTATGTCCGGCTGCCGAAGTAAACCCATTGTGTACATCCACCTGCCGCAGGTTTTTGGTAGCCACATGCATCCGGTAGTGACTCTCTATTTTTTCAATACCGGTTTCATTGTTAAGGGAAGCCTTTTCCAGGTATCTTTTCGGAATGATCAGCGCTGCGCTGTGTGTATTATTCGCAGTCGATAGAAAAGCATCATAATCTTCTGAAAAGCCCAGTCCCCAGGTATTATTACTGGTATTGCCCAGCCATTCAAAGGATTGGCCATCAGTTGTGAGCGCATACAACCCCTGGCTGAGGTTTACGCTATCTACCCCCACTACAGTTCTGAACCCCGAATACCCTACTGTACCCCAGATGCGGTTATCCGGACCGTAGCGCAGGTTGGAAGGCCCGGCGTGGGTATCAAATGTTCCCCAACCGGAAACGATCGTTTCCCGGATATCCGCCTTGTCATCACCATCCGTATCTTTCAGGAACAGGAAATCCGGCGCCTGCGATACCACGATCCCGCCATTTACAAACACAAAGCTGGTAGGAATATTCAGGCTGTCTGCAAATACCGTAAACTTATCGGCCTTACCATCTCCGTCGGTATCTTCCAGTATTTTTATGATATCCCTTCCCTCTTTCTTGTTTTCCCTTACCATATTCGGATAGTCTACCGTTTCCGCCACCCATAATCTTCCCCTTTCATCCCATGCCATATGTATAGGCTTATGGATATCCGGTTCAGCGGCAAAAAGTTTAAGCTCAAAGCCCACCGGCACCTGGATCATTTTCATCGACTCTTCCGGCGTCAGCGGATGCTGGAATTTCGGAGGAGGATCTTTTTTCTCATAGTTGGGAATAACCGCGTCTTCATATATTACCTCCGGCATTGTGTAGGCAGCATGTAAAGCCGCCGCATGATCGCCAACCGCCCATATAATACCATTGTACACCAACTGCAGGAAACCGGGATTAACAAAAGTTTTTTCGTTGTGACCATAGGCGGTATAGAACACCCTTCCCCTGCCATGGCTTTTTACCCAGGTATAGGGTTCATGATGATCTCCCTCCACCCTTTCTGTTAAAACCTCAATATCATCCGCCAGTTGATCGTGAACATAGGTTTCATCTTCTGTTTCAAAAGCAGGCACATCTTTGAGTACCGGGTGTTCCGGCTTCAACAGCACTGCGGGAAACGAATCGTATTGATGGGTTTTGAACTGACCGCCGATCAATGCGACCGCTTCAGGTGAATTTCTGAAACACCAGGAGGCGCAATGCAGGGGAATAAACCCTTTGCCGGAGGATATAAAATTCAGCAGGGCCGTATTTTGCTCAGGGGTGATGCTGTCGTGATTGGCATACAGGATCAACCCGTCATACAAACTGAAATCGTCATCCAGCATGTTGTCCGGATCTGTTGTATAGCTGATGTTGATCCCCTTTTTAAAATATTCCTGCATTAATATTTCCGCCAGTTGTTCGGAATTATGATGCTTGCTTTTATGTCCGAGGAACAGGAGCTCCAGCCGGCGGGGCTGATCATCTTTCGGAGCCTGTTCGCTACAGGAAAACAGCAGCATAAAAAAGGCGCCTGTCGCCAGGAATGTCACCCATGGTTTTATTAGTAATCGCATAGTGAAATATTGTTAAGACATTTAAACAGGCAGATGGAAAAACCTGCCGGCTCTGGTAATATTAAGACAGCGTAAAATCCGGTAGTTTTATAATAACCCCTCCCTGAAGGGCGCTTTCATGCGCCAGGATACCTACACAGGTAATGTTGGCTGATTGCCTTGCATTAGGAAACGGCTCCCGGTTATCTGCCAGCGCACTTACAAATTCATGCACCAGGTGTGGATGTGATCCGCCATGTCCCGCTCCCTGTGTAAAGGAAAGGTGCTGGTTGTCATCCTCATCATATACGCCTCCGGTGGTAAACCGTTGAATGGGTTCCGGTAACAGGTGTGCATAATCAGGCGATTCCACTTCTTCCGGTATTTCAGGTTCCGGCTTTTTGGCGGTATGCACTACCAGGGGTCTTCCTTCAATCAATGGCCACTCAACCGATTTTTGAGAGCCATATACTTCAAAACTTTCCCGGTATTGACGGGCAGTGTCAAAAAGAGACCTGTACACATAGGCGCTCAGATCGCTGTTCCTGAATTTGATATGGGTGCTTTCTACAGCAAACGGTGAGTTGTAATGTTGATGCAGTTCCTCACGGATAGTGCCTGAAGCAAAACAGGATACATATTCAGCTTCGCCCCTGGTCAACCCCAGCACAGGTCCTACGCAATGGGTAGCATAGTGCATGGGAGGCAATCCCGGCCAATAATTGGGCCATCCGTCCATATCCTGCTGGTGACTCGCTTTCAGAAATTGTATTTTTCCCAGCTCCCCCTTTTCATACAGTTCTTTCATAAATAAAAACTCGCGGGCATACACTACTGTCTCCATCATCATATAGGTCAACCCGGTTTCTTTCACCAGTTCCACTATTTCCCTGCATTCTTCCACGGTAGTAGCCATCGGCACGGTACAGGCTACATGCTTCCCGGCCTTCAGCGCTTTGATGGACTGTATGGCATGGTCGGGAATAGGTGTGTTGATATGTACGGCATCTATCGCCGGGTCTTTTAACAGCTCATCATAGTCGGTATATCTTTTTTCAATACCAAACTCGTCTCCTACTGCATCCAGCTTTTCTTTATTGCGCTGGCAAATGGCATACATATTAGCGTTGGGGTGCCTTTGGTAGATGGGAATGAATTCCGCTCCAAAACCCAACCCGATAATGGCAACGTTGATCTTTTTTGACGACATATGAGTTGATTTATGATTTGAAGTGATGCAGGGAACAACCTTGAACGGGATTTATTTTTCTGAACGGGTCTCCGGCTTTGCCCGTTGTAAAAGGTGAAGTCCGTAACCCGGTACTGACACCCAATTGTATATTGTCTGATATACGCATATGCAAGCTGGCATTACCCCCAGGTAAAATAGTCAGCTAAGATACACGGAATAGTGACCCGCCTGATCTCAAATTATGCCCAATACTGACTGTATTTTATCCTGATAAGCAATTTTTGGACTGAAAATGGGAAAAAATATCACAATGCCGTAAACTGATCACGGTAGTCGCGGGGTGTCATCTGCATGAATACCTTAAACTGCCTGTTGAAGTTGGAGAGGGTATTGAAACCACAGGCGGCGCTTATCTGGCTAATACTTTTGCTGTCGTCCTCCACCAGTAGTTTGGAGGCATGCCGGATGCGTAACTCGCTCAGAAAATCGGAGAAAGATTTGCTGGTCTTCATTTTAAAATAACGGCTGAAAGAGGTTGGCGTCATATTGAGCAACCGGGATACCTGCTCCAGTGAAATGCCGTTATGAAAGTGCTGGGCAGCATAATTGTACACAATATTGATACGCTGGGTTTCCGATTCATTTAATTCATAGGTATAGGTTTCATTATGCAGCAAATGAAAGTCGCGGGCTACCGAAAGCATATCCAGTATCTGCAATAACCCTATCAGGCTGGCCGTACCATGTGTACCGATCAGTTCCTTTATTTTAACGGCAATATGCACCGCGATATCCGCCGGAAACTCAATACCGCGGGCTGCTTTTTTGAAAAGCGCTCTCACCTGCTGCATTTCTTCCTTATCCAGCAGGTCGCCTATAAATCCTTCCCTGAAATATATGACCAATCCATGTGTCCGCTGCCGGCTGCTCTTGCTGAAATAGGAAGTGTCGTTGCGCCACAGGTGCGGCACACCGGGACCCAGAAATGTGATATCTCCTGTAGTAAAAGATTTTACCGTATTGCCGATAAACCGGGTTCCGGTTCCTTTCAGCACCACAAACAACTGGTACTCCCGGTGACTGTGCCAGGTAGGATCAAAGTGCCTTTCTTTCAGTTCCCTGGCTACAAATATTTTCTCATCGGGGATCGACGATTTTTGAATGGCAGCTTTCATACAGGCAATTTAGCGTTTTCCGGATGAATGGCGTTGGCAATAAGAGTGCTCAGGCATAGTTAAATCTTTGTCGGAGACAAAGAAGAACATATGGGTGGGTTATGAAGTCGGAGACTTCGAACAGCGGTAGCTCTTTTTTCGTCTTTGCGATCCCGCCTTCATGGAAATTTAACTTGAAAGAATCTCATGGCGGGAGAAGCAATCTCGCTTCTAAGCCTCGTTTGTGCTATTTCGCATAGCATTTACAAATTTATTTCCCCGCAGCACTCTCCCCTGCAACAATCTTCAGCGTAGAATCTGCCCTGCGGTAAGCATGGTTTTGCGGCAACGCCGTACCCCATATATATACTGTTTTAAGCGCCGGCATGGTTTCCAGCATTACCAGGGAAGCCGGTTCAATTTTAGTAAAACAAAGATTGATGCTTTCCAAATGAACGAGTGCTTTCAGGTGCTCTAATCCTTTATCTGATACCGGGTTATTGTCTAGGCGCAGGCGTTGGAGATTAGTAAAACTGCCGACTGCTTTCAGGTCTTCGTCCGACACTTCGTTGCCGGAAATGTTCAGCCAGGTAATATTTTCTTTTACAGGTTGCAAAAGCGCCAGTTGGGTTTTAGCGTCACCGGTGCCCGCCGGTAATGTGATATCCAGGAGGTCGGGGTTATAGTGTATCTGTTTTACGACGAACCCGGTATTTGTCAACGATTGTATGGCATCCGCCTGCAGGGCAGGAGCAGATAGTTGGGTAGCGGTATTCAACTGTGTTTTCGGCGAGTGGTTGGCTGCAAGTATCTGTACCCCGCCTCCAAAGTAGTCCCGGATGATCTGCATGATATTTTCCGGTGGGCTGGCAACGGCTACGGTGAGGTCCTCTTTCTGCAAAGCATGTTCTATCCACCAGGAGATGAGGGTTGTTTCATCTGCGGTAAGTGGCGGTTTGCCATCGGTAGGCATGAAGTTTTCATCGGAAGGGTCCAGCAGCACTCTTTTGATCATTTCACTTTCTGCGGGTCTGCCGCTCATCACCACCTCTCCATGTTTGCCTCCCTTCATTATCTGCGCAAAGCCCTGAAGCGACAACTCACCTTTCATCTTGTTCTTATTGTGGCAATCAGCGCATTTGTGTTGCAGGATGGGCTGCACGATATCCCGGAATACCAGCGCCCCGTTGATATCGCTTATTGGGGCGCGGTAAGCAGTTGCATTATCGGTATTTGAAAAGCTCAGGTATCCCTCACCGTGTGTTAAGGTGCCGCCCCAGTGCCCGGCAAGACTGATACCGGCTACGATCAACACCAGGAACAGGTTCAACGATTTTTTGGATTGAAAAAAAGCGAAAGGTATTTTCCGGATGCTGATCAGCCAGGCGGTAAATGCGATCGCTGTTGTACCGATACCCATCCACATATGCAGGTTGAGGGTAGTGGTATTGTAGCCCCCGTCGAGTGAGAGAAGGTAACCGGTGATGCAGGAAAATAAACCGGCAATTGCTCCTGCCAGTAAGGTAACAGGTACGGCTACCCGTATTTTGGCATATGCAGGCAGCCCGCCAGCCCACTGCAGCAACGCTGCCAGCAGCAGGAAACCGATCGGCAGGTGCACAAACAGCGGATGGAATTTCCCGGTAAACGTGAATATGTTCAGCAGCATCATTTAACGCGTTCAAGCTTTACGGGAGCCGTATGATTGGCATTCCACTGGCATACATACAGGTTCTTATCTTCATCTACACATACATCATGCCCATGGTTAAATACCTTATCCGGAGACTGGAACATGGGCTGCAGCTTTCCATTCACATATTGCGGTTCGGTACCGCCGGGGTTGGATACCACTTTGTTCTGTCCATCGAGTATTGTTACAAAACCGGTGTCTTTTTTCCATTTTTCTCCCTCCTTGGTGGTAGACCAGCAAACACCTGCATAGATATTCCTGTCATCTACCACGGCGCGACACACGAAAAGCCCGGGCAGTTCCACTGTTTTGATGTATTTGCCATCCAGCGTAAAAAATTTAAAGCATTGCTCATTCCGGGAGGTGCAGATCAGCACAGGATTATTTTTGTCGCGGGTATCTACCGTAATACCATGTGCATTTTGCAGGTTGTGGGCGGGGTTGGCATTATTGTGTCCTCCCCAGTGCCGGATATATTTTCCCTTCCGGTCGTATTGGATAATATAGTCAGAACCATATCCGTCTGCTACGTATATATCACCGTTAGGTCCTACGGCTGTTTCGGTAGGCATAAATTTTTCATCGTCTTTATAGATCCCGATCGCATGCGGATCGCCCAGATTGAAGACCAGGCGTCCGTCAATGGTGGTTTTGAATACCTGCCCTGCCTGGCTTTTCCATTGTCCCTGCCTGTCCAGGAAATAGCCGCAATCGGTGATCAGTAAAAAGTCTTCTTCTCCTTCTTTTGATAAGGTCAGACCGTGGCCGCCGGGGTACTGGGTGCCCCATGCATCCAGCAACTTACCGCTTTTGTCAAATACCAGGATATTGTTGTGGGTATGATCGCCCAGCATGATCAGGCGTCCCTTACTGTCCATTACCATTTCGTGGCAATTCAGCAGTGGGGTATGGGTAACACTCAGCTTGGCCCAGTTCTTATGTACCTTATACCTGAAATAACCGTGCCCGATCAGGGGATCATCTGGTTGCCTGTTTTTGGAAATGCTGAATACGGAAGCCGGTTGTATGATGGAAGCTGCTGCCATGAGCGCAGTAGATTTTAGGAATGTTCGTTTTCGCATAGTAATAGTCGTTATCTAGCTGCCTTTTCCGGCATTATTTTGTTGGTTCGGTTTTATTATCAGGTCAAAATATCTTTTACAATGTGCCCGTGCACGTCCGTCAGCCGGAAACGCCGGCCCTGGTATTTATAGGTCAGTTGTTCGTGGTTGATACCAAAAAGGTGCAGCAGGGTAGCATGAAAATCATGTACATGTACGGCATCTTTTGTTACGTTGTATCCGAAATCATCCGTTTCTCCGTAGGTAAAACCGGGTTTCACACCGGCGCCTGCCATCCACATGGTGAAGCAACGTGGGTGATGATCTCTTCCGTAATTATCGGGGGAGAGTTTGCCTTGCGAGTATACGGTCCTGCCAAATTCTCCTCCCCAAACCACGAGGGTATCTTCCAGCAGCCCTCTTTGTTTAAGGTCTTTAATTAAAGCCGCACTTGCCCGGTCAGTTTGCTTACACTGTGCTCTTAATCCACCCGGCAGGTTACCATGGTGATCCCAGTCCTGGTGATAGAGCTGCACAAACTTCACATCTTTTTCCAGCAGTCTTCTTGCCAGCAGGCAATTGGCGGCAAAGGTGCCGGGGTCGCGGCTTTCTTCGCCATACATTTCGTATACCCAATCCGGTTCATCGCTCATATCGGTCACTTCCGGCACGGAGGTCTGCATACGGTAAGCCATTTCATATTGCGCGATCCGGGTATTGATCTCCGGGTCGCTATAGGTATCATGCTGAAGCCGGTTCAGCTTCTTCAGATAATCCAGCATTTCCCCACGATCTTTGCCATCGTATCCTTCCGGGTTGCCGAGGAACAATACGGGATCTTTCCCCGAACGGAACTCTACTCCCTGGTGCCTGCTGGGCAGGAAGCCATTGCTCCACAGGCGGGCCATCAGCGGTTGTCCCCTGCCGTTCTTGCTGATGAGAACAATAAACGTGGGCAGGTTGTCATTATCTGATCCCAGCCCATAGCTCAGCCAGGCGCCAATGGAAGGGCGTCCGGCGATCTGGTTGCCACTCTGTAAAAAAGTGATGGCCGGATCGTGGTTAATGGCATCCGTTTGCATGGATTTAACGAAACAAAGATCATCCACCACCTGCGCCGTATGCGGCATCAGTTCACTTACCCATGCCCGGGATTCGCCGTACTGATCAAACTTAAAAATAGAGGAAGCCACGGGAAAAACAGATTGCTCTGCGCTCATGCCCGTCAGGCGTTGCCCCTGCCGGATGGATTCCGGGAGGTCCTGGGCCTGGTATTTGGTAAGTTCCGGTTTATAGTCAAACAGATCCAACTGTGATGGTCCGCCGCTTTGGAACAGGTACACGATCCTTTTTGCTTTGGGCAGGTAATTGGGAAATACCGTGGAAGTAACGCCTTCTTCCATAGGCGCCGCCATATTCCCCTTTCCGAAAAGCGATTTACCCAGCAGGGAACCCAGGGCTATTGCGCCGATGCCCATACTGGTTTTGGTGAGGAAAGTACGGCGATCCAGCAGCTTTTTTACACTGGCGAGATCAGGGTTCTTCGGATCGAATGGTGTATGATGATGCATGTCCATACAATTATCGTTTTGTGATGCTGGCATCGGTATTTATAATAGTGCTGGCTACTACGGCATGGGCGGCTACCTCGTGCCGGGGCAGTGTTTTATCAATAACATATTGCCCGAGGGAAAGCCAGCCTTTTGTTTTGCCCGGCTGCTGTTCAAATTTTTTTACTTCCCTGTTGTACAATTCGGTCAGCAGATCCAGCTCTTTGTTATCGGGCTTACGTCCCGTCAGTTTCCTGAAGGTGGAGGTGATCGCTTTTTCGGTATTGCCCGCCCTGGTCATTTCTTCTCCCAGCACTTTGGCGGCTTCCACATAGGTAGGGTCGTTGAGCGTGATGAGCGCCTGCAGGGGTGTATTTGTTTTTTGCCGCCTTACGATACAACTGGTGCGGATGCCTACATCAAATGTAGCCTGTGTGGGATTGGGGATAGAGCGTCGCCAGATGGTGTACATTCCTCTCCGGTATACCAGGACGCCTGTATCCTGTTTGTAATTCGATCCGTTCATTCGCCACAAGTCTTCGGGTTGGTAGGGGTAAGTGCTTTTGCCGCCAATGGTTGTATTGAGCAGGCCGCTGGCGAACAGGGCGTTGTCGCGTACCATTTCTGCCGTTAGCCTTGACGGTGAGGACCGGGCCAATAAAATATTCTCGGGGTCCGCTTCTATTATTTCGGGGTTGGCTACAGAGCTTTGCCGGTAAGTGGCGCTCATCACCATCATTTTCACCAGGGCCTTTACATTCCAGTCGTTTTCCCGGAAGGATACGGCCAGCCAGTCCAGGAGCTCGGGGTGGGAGGGCATTTCGCCCTGGTTGCCGAAATCTTCGGCGGTTCTTACCAATCCTTTACCAAAGAACAGTTGCCAGTAACGGTTAACCGCTACCCTCGCGGTCAGTGGGTGATCAGGATGCAGCAGCCATTGCGCCAGGCCCAAACGGTTCCGGGGCAGTTCCCCGGGCATGGGCAGGATGCTTGCCGGAACATCCGGGTACACCCGCTCTGTCGGGGAAGTATAGTCGCCCCTGTCCAGCAGGTAGGCCGGCACGGGCTCAGGTGTTTCCTGCATGACCATCAGTTCCGGTATTTTTTCCGTCGTGTCGTTTAAGGATGACCGTATGTCTTTTAATTCTTCCCTTATCTTCCTGCTTTCCGCAGCGATATTGGAAAAATAGTATTGCTTCAGCAGTTCTTTCTCTGCTGCTGACAGGTCCTGTACCCGTTTCCCTGCAATCGCGCCGAACTTACCCGGCTGGTACAACTGCTGTACTTCCAGGGGTGTCAGTTCGCGGTCAAACACCAGCACATCATTGGCTTTTGCGCCGGTCAGTCCCTTGCCACGGCTCCAGGCGCCCAGTTGCAGGCTTTGCGGGTTTACCCACAGAATAATATCCTTGTACAGGTTATCCTGGTCTGTGTCCGTCTCCATCTCCTTCCCGTTCATATACACTTTCAGTCCGCTGGCCTTACCGGAGCCGTCGTAGGTGAGCGTAAGCTGTATCCATTCTCCTTTGATCACATCGTCTTTGGTAAACTCTATAATAGCGTTATAGGGAGCGGTATGCGCCATTTTCAATTCCAGCTTATCATCTTTTACGTTCAGGCAGAATCCGCGGTAATTATACAACAGGGTGGAGTTGCAGCGGTGGAATATTACGCCATTCGAGAGCTCCTGCGGAATGTTGACCCATACGCCGACGGAGAAAGGGTCGGTTCGGTTATACATGGCCGTGTTTTTCATATTCAGCCATACATCGCCATCCAGCAGCAGGGAAGTTCCTTTCTCTGTTTGGGTAAACACCGGTTTTTCCCCACCGTTGCTCTCCCGTGCCAGCGTGGCTTCTTCCCGGGTTACCGCGTTGCGGACATCGCCTTTTAAGGGATAGTGCGCTGCCAGGTTCCGGGGGTATTTTTGTGTGCCTATTTTTTTATAGTCGCCCGATTGCAGCCACCGGTCAAAGTTTTCATCCGGCGATTGTACTACAACGATCAGTTCCTTTTCTTTTTCCGCCACTTTTTTTGTAAGGGCAGCAATGATCTCATCCTGTTCGGTAGTGGTCAGTACCAGGGTGGGCACCGGCATGGCATCGTCCCATGATATCTGCCCGGCTTCTTTTACATTATTGAAAAAGCTGTAGAGCTGAAAATATTCTTTCTGCGAAACAGGATCATATTTATGGTCATGGCATTTAGCGCAACTGGCCGTCAGCGCCATGAAAGCTTCTGCGGTGGTATTGGTTCGGTCAGATACGTATTCCACTTTAAATTCCTCTTCCACGATGCCGCCTTCCCCGTTTTGCTGGTGATTCCGGTTAAAGGCGGTAGCGGTCAGTTGCTCCCTTGTAGGGTTGGGCAGCAGGTCGCCGGCCAACTGCCAGGTAATAAAGTCGCTGTAGGGAAGATTGGTATTGAATGCTTTGATCACCCAGTCGCGCCAGGGCGACATATCCCTGATACGGTCTACGGTATAACCATGCGAATCTGCAAACCGTGCCGCATCCAGCCAGTCCACCGCCATTTTCTCCCCGTAGTGTGGCGATGCCATTAACCGGTCTACCTGCTTTTCGTAGGCATCCGGGGAATTGTCGTTGATGAATGCATCCAGTTCTGCCAGGGTGGGCGGAAGCCCGGTGAGATCGAGGCTTAGCCGGCGCAGTAATATTTCTTTGTCTGCTTCGGGCGACAGGCTCCATTTTTTTGACGCCAGCTTATGCAATACAAAGTTGTCGATCGGGTTGATAGCCGGAGAACCATTGCTCACCTTCGGCACTTTTGGTTTTTCGGGTTTAATAAAAGCCCAATGCGGTTTGTATACCGCGCCTTCTTTCATCCATTTTATCAGTACCGCTTTTTCATACGCCGACAAACTGAGGTGAGATTCAGGTTCCGGCATCAGATATTCCGGGTCGGTGGAAATGATGCGGTGAAAAACCTCACTGCGGGAAAGACTACCGGGCACGATCGCTTTTTTCCCGGGAGTTTCCGGTAAAACCGCATAAGCCGCTTCGGCGATATCCAAACGCAACCCTGCTTTCAGGCTCCCCTTGTCGGGTCCGTGACAGGCAAAACATTTGTCTGACAAAATGGGTTTTACATCCGTATTGAAATCAATTTTATCAGGAAGCGAACCATATACCGCTTCTACTTCTTCCGGAAGAGAAGGAGAACAGGAAACGTATAGTCCAAGGGAAAAAAGGAGGATCAACCGGTACATCATATCATTTGGCAATCTGCCTTAAAATTATAATTATTTGCTTACAATGACTTATATAAACTTGATAGTTTCTTGTACATTTCCGACTTTTTTTGCTGTAATTTTATCTAAAACATGTATAAAAAGGGAAAACAGTCATAGGCAATTATGAACAAATCCTTACAGGACCTGAACCTGAGCCTGCTGAATACTGCCAGGGTAGACCTGGATGACCAATGGAACTACGACAATGTGATCAGCCCGTTTACGCGGTTGTACCTGGTGGAAGATGGCGGCGGGAAAGTGTATCATCACCAACGGCAGTTTCATTTACAAAAAGGGTTCCTTTACCTGATACCGGCGTTTAGTTATAGCCGTTATACCTGCGACAGCTCTATGCGACAGTGTTATGTTCATTTCCTGGAAGACGTAGGTAACGGGCTATCTGTTTACAGTATGCAGGAGTTTGCGTATGAGCGGCCGGCATCCGCGCTGGACTATCAGCTCTTTGAGCGGTTGCTGGAAATTAACCCGCATCGCGCCATCGAAAAAAGCGATCCTAAAACCTACGACAACCGCGCTTTTACACAAAAGCTGCTGGAGCTCAATGACAATATAGCACCCAGGGTACTGGTTGAAACCCAGGGAATCCTCAAAATATTGCTGAGCGGCTTTATACAGGAAGAAAGTACCCCTTCACGAATCAAACCGGTTAATTCGAAAAGAATTGATGATGTATTGTACTATATCAGCGAACACCTCGCAGGTAATTTAACCGTACAGCAACTGGCAGCCTGGTGTCATCTCAACCCCGATTATTTTTCCAGGATATTCAGGGAGCAGGTGATGATGCGCCCGCTGGATTATATACAAAACAAACGAATAGAAAGGGCGCAATTGCTGCTTACCACTACCAATCATTCGTTGCAGGAGATTGCCAACCTGGTAGGACTGCCCAACATTTCCTATTTCAACAGGATATTTACAAGAATATCAGCGCAAACACCCTCTGCTTACAGAAAAGCATATTGGAATATATGAACAAGACTACGAAACCGCTTTTATGAACTGCTCCATCTCCTGTTTTGTTCCAATGGTAATCCGCGACCACTTGCCATCCTTTTCGAAAATTCCCGTACCAAGGATATTACCGGCTTTCAATCGTTCAAAAAAGTCTCCGTTATAGTTGGCCAGGGAAAAGTAAATAAAGTTGGTATGGGAAGCAATACAGCGAAGGTTTATTTTTTCAAGCGCAGCAATGGTGAATTGACGGTTTTGCTGGTTGAGCTGAACTGTTTTCTTCACAAACTCCTCATCTTTCAGCGCTGCTATAGCTGCCGCTGTTGACACAACACTATGATTTCCGTTTGGCCAGGAACTAAGGTCACTCAGTTGCTGAATCATATCGGGGTGCGCAAGGGCATAGCCGACACGGGCACCGGCAAGACCATATACCTTTGAAAAAGTTTTGGCTATCACCAGGTTTTTGTTGTTTATCACCATGTGGCATACAGATGGCTGATCCGTAAATTCCATATAGGCTTCATCCACCAACACCAAAGCCTTTTTAGTCGCTTCTTCAAGAAAGGCAACCAGCGTATCATGATGACATTGAGTGCCGGTAGGATTGTTGGGGTTGCATATATAGATAAGCCGGGTATCAGGTTGTATTGCGGCTAATACGGCCTGCAAATCAATTGCTTTTTCCTGCGTCAGCGGCACACCGATTTTCCGCAACCCGTTTTTCTCCGAACAATAGGACCAGTAGTCAAAACTAGGTTGCGGTACCACACAACTTCCTTTCTGCAATGAAGCATACAGTGCCACCCAATCCAGGATCTGGGTGGAGCCGGCACCTACCAGTATATTTTCGGGAAGTAATTGGTGTTGCCGGGCTATCCCTTTTATCAGATCCGTTGTCAGCTCCCCATTATAACGGTTGCTTAGCCCCACAGCATCTGCCATCGCCTTGCGAGCGAATGGTGAAGGTCCGTAAGGATTTTCATTAGCTATTAACCGGATAGGTTTTCCGGGTGGTTCCATTGGTATTAATTCCCCGGATTCGGCTGCTTTGAACCCTGAAAACCCTAATCCCAGGGAAGCGAGCCCCATTTGCTTAAGCCAGTTTCTTCTGTTCGCCATAAAAAGAGGATTATACATCATTATTGGTCAAAGGAAGACACAAAAAGTTACAATAAATTCTGTTTATTTCTGCCATATAAACCCGGCTGCCGGTTGGATAATTCAGTCCAACCTTCCAAAAGTTGGAATCCCTTTACCGCAGGTAGGCAATAATATAATTCAACTCATCATCTGAATACGGGAACCGGTGATTGCCTCTTACGCCATTATATACCTCTATTAAGGTTGTCGCATAGGGATCTTTAGCTGCCAGCAGGGAATCTTGTTTTGTAAGGTACCTTTTCAGGTAGGGCTCCCCGGGGCGATCCACCACGCCCTCCAGGTTATAATGTAAACGTGCTTTTGACGGATGACACATGCTGCAATCTGCCCGGAAAAGCACCTGTCCCCTGATGGAGTCCACGTTCAGCACCATGGTTGCGACGGGTGGTAGGGCGGGGGTATTGACAAACTTTACAACAAAAAAGCAAAAACCACTACTAACGCTGCAACGGCAAAAACTATCGTGTTGGTGAATTTATGAAGGTTCATGGCAGATGCTTGCTGCCTGAAGTTAGGACAAGTTTGCGAATATCGCAGGGTTTCCAACCTTCCGAAGGTTGGAAACCTGTCGGAGATTATCCTTTTACTCTTTCTACGTACTCCCCGGTTTTGGTATTGATGCGGATCAGTTCGCCTTCGTCTACAAACAGGGGAACCATTACGGTAGCACCCGTTTCAACCGTCGCCGCTTTCAGGGTACGGGTAGCAGTATCGCCTTTTATCCCGGGTTCGCTATAAGTAACCAATACCACTATTTTATCAGGCAGTTCCACGCTCATAGCCTGTTCGGTCTCCGTATTGATCAGTACGCCCACTTCCTGCCCTTCCTTCAAAAACTGGGGCGCATCTACCAGTTGCTCCTGCAGGGCTATCTGTTCAAAAGTTTCGTTATCCATGAAGTTGTACCCGGTATCGTCCTTATATAAGAACTGGAAGCTTTTCTTTTCCACTCTTACCGGGTAAATGGTGTCGCCGGAGTTCCATGTTTTCTCTATACTACGATTGTTGTCAACCCCTTTTAGCTTTGCCCATACCTTGGCGGCAGCTCTGGCGGTTTTGTTCTCCCCGAACTCCACCACACTATAAAGGGCGCCATCCAGCTTAAGGATCATACCACGACTGATATCTGATGTATTTGCCATATGATTTTATTGTAATAAGTGGCGCAAATATAAAAGTTTTTGCAGCGAATCCGCTATTTTCCGCCCCTTAAACAGAAACTATCATTTAAAAATTTTTCGGGTATTTTTGCCGGTATGGAGCAAAACATATCCTACGACGCCATATCAGAAGAGAAGCTTTCTTACGATCGTTTTCGGGAGGAGGTGTTGAACGATTACCGGCTTGCCTGCGAAAGCCGGGAAGCCAGTTTGCTGGGTCGAAAAGAAGTGCTCACAGGTAAGGCGAAATTCGGAATATTCGGGGATGGAAAGGAAGTGCCCCAGGTGGCATTGTCCAAGTTTTTCCGGCCCGGCGACTTTTATGCCGGATACTATCGGGACCAGACCATCGCCTTTGCAACCGGAACAGCCACTATAGAAGAGTTTTTTTCGCAGTTATATGCCAACCCTGACGCTGAACTGGAGCCCCATAGCGCGGGCAGGCAGATGAATGCCCATTTCGCCTCCGCGATGATGGGACCGGACGGCGATTTCCTCGACCAGGTAAACCATAAGAATATAACCAGCAGCATTGCTCCTACCGCGGCGCAAATGCCCCGGGCCGTAGGCCTGGCTTTCGCCTCAAAAGTTTTTCGCGAAGTAGAACAGGCGAAGCAGTTCACCGGCATGTCCAATAACGGCAATGAAGTATGTTTTTGCACGATCGGCGACGCTTCCGTGGCGGAAGGTCATTTTTGGGAAGCCGTCAACGCGGCTTCAGTACTGCAGATCCCTTTGGCTATATTCGTTTGGGACGACGGCTATGGCATATCCGTTTCCTCGGAAGAACAGATCACCAAGGGGTCTGTATCAAAAGCCCTGAAAGGTTTTCAAAAACAGGAACATACCAACGGGATAGATATTTACCGCGTAAAATGCTGGGACTATGCCGGCATGTGCGAAATATTTGAACACGCCATTCAAAAGATCCGGGACACCCACATACCGGCAGTTTTTCATGTGGAAGAAGCTACCCAGCCACAGGGACATTCTACCTCCGGCAGCCATGAACGGTACAAATCGCAGGAGCGGCTGGAATGGGAGCGGGAATGGGACTGCAACCGGAAAATGAAGGAATGGATCATCGCCAATGCGTTGTCGGATGAAGAGGAGCTGAACGGTATTGAAGCAAGAGCCAAGCAGTTTGTTCGGGAAAGTCGCAACCAGGCATGGAATGAATACATACAACCGATAAAGGAACTGGTAACAAAAAGCATCGGGCTGCTTCAGAACATACCGGACCCAACCGGGCAGATTGCCAACGCTGTTAAGACGTTGCAGAGCAACAGGGAACCTACCCGTAAGGATGTGCTGAAAGCCCTGTCCACCGGTGTTTATTTTGGGAACTCTCCCGAAACTGAAGCCTGGTATAACCAACTGCAGGCTGAATGTAAAAAAGCCTATACCACTCATTTATACAACGAAGGCGTTAAAAGCCTGAAAAACGTACAGCCGGTGCCTGCAACCTACGAGGACAATGCGCCATTGCTGAATGGCTACCAGGTACTGAACAAATACTTTGACGCGTTATTTGCTCATAACCCCAGGGTATTCGCTTTTGGTGAAGACATGGGATTGATTGGCGACGTAAACCAGGGCTTTGCCGGGTTGCAGCAGAAGCATGGCTCACAGCGCATTTTTGATACGGGTATCAGGGAACTTACCATTATCGGGCAGGGAATAGGACTGGCGATGAGGGGGCTGCGTCCGATAGCGGAAATACAATATGTAGACTATTTATTATACGGTCTCGAGCCCCTGAGCGATGATGTGGCTTCCCTGCACTACAGAACCGGAGGCAGGCAAAGTTGCCCGCTTATTGTGAGAACGAGGGGACACCGGCTGGAAGGTATATGGCACAGCGGTTCGCCAATGGGTATGATCATCAATTCCCTGCGCGGTTTTCACGTATGCGTGCCGCGCAACATGGTGCAGGCGGCCGGTATGTATAATACGCTGCTGGAAGTGAACGATCCGGCCATTATGGTGGAATGCCTGAATGCCTACCGGCTGAAAGAAAAGCTGCCTGATAACCTGGCGGATTTTAAAATAGCCCTGGGCGTACCGGAAATTGTACGGGAAGGGCAGGACATTACCATTGTGTCATATGGTGCCACCCTGAGGGTAGCATTGGAAGCAGCGGCAATATTGAGCCAGTTGAACATAGATTGCGAGGTAATAGATGTACAAACGCTATTGCCCTTTGATATCAACCATACTATTGTAGAGTCTCTCAAGAAAACCAACCGCATCATTTTTGCTGATGAAGATGTACCCGGCGGCGCCGCGGCTTATATGTTCAGCAAAGTGATGGAAGAACAAAACGGATACCGCTGGCTGGATGTGGCTCCCCGCACCATTACCGCCGAAGCCAACCGCCCGGCTTACGGATCAGACGGAGACTACTTCAGCAAACCCAACAGCGAGGACTTTATCAGGGTGGCTACCGAAATGATGAAAGAATAATTTTCTTTATGACTGAACATAATAACCCCGGTGATGGCTTTACAACTACACAGCCATATAAAACCCAGACGGTGAGCAGAGAGGAGGTGAGATTTGTTGAATACTGGAAGGAACAACGACAGGGTTCAAAATTCAAATACATCCTGCTCTACAGTATTAGCTGGGGATTTATGGCTACCCTGTTCAGCTTTTTTATTATTATGTTTTTGGGAGGTATCAGCATCATTCCTATTGCGCAGGATAATTACAAAATCGGTCTTATCGTGGGCTTCGGGCTTTTAACCGGCACGCTCATTGCTTTCATTACCTGGCGGATGAATGAAAGAAAGTATTTCAGGATACTGGAGAAAGTAAGACGGAACATGATGAATTGAGTTGCTTCCCTTACATCACCGGTTGGGAAAACCTATCAGACCGCCAACAACCTATTCCACGATTTGTGTTATTTTTGCGCCCAATCAGTTAAATTTTACAACTATGAGCAAAGGTCCTGTTTCGCAATATATAGAACATCATTACCGTCATTTTAATGCGGCGGCTTTAATGGATGCCGCCAAAGGTTATGAGACACACCTGGTGGAAGGCGGTAAAATGATGATCACGCTGGCGGGCGCCATGAGTACGGCGGAGTTGGGACTGTCGCTGGCGGAGATGATCCGTCAGGATAAAGTGCATATCATCAGTTGTACCGGCGCTAACCTGGAAGAAGACATCATGAACCTGGTGGCGCACAGCCACTACAAGCGGGTGCCCCATTACCGGGACCTTAGCCCGGAGGATGAATGGGACTTACTGGAGAACCATTATAACCGCGTAACAGATACCTGTATCCCGGAGGAAGAAGCTTTCAGAAGGATTCAAAAGCATATCGCTAAAATCTGGAAAGATGCGGATGCGGAAGGGGAAAGATACTTTCCGCATGAATTTATGTACCGGTTGCTGCTGAGCGGTGTGCTGGAGGAGTACTATGAAATAGATCCCAAAAACAGTTGGATGCTGGCTGCCGCGAAAAAAAATATCCCGATAGTAGTGCCGGGCTGGGAAGACAGCACTATGGGAAATATTTTTGCTTCCTATGTGATAAAGAACGAACTGAAGGCTACCACTGTTAAAGGGGGAATTGAATATATGGTATGGCTGGCAGACTGGTATCGTGACAACAGTGCCGGCAAGGGAGTAGGTTTCTTCCAGATCGGGGGCGGTATTGCCGGCGACTTCCCGATATGCGTGGTGCCGATGATGTACCAGGACCTGGAATGGCATGATGTTCCATTCTGGAGCTATTTCTGCCAGATAAGTGATTCCACTACTTCTTACGGCTCCTACTCCGGAGCGGTGCCCAACGAAAAGATCACCTGGGGTAAACTGGATATCAATACCCCGAAGTTCATCGTGGAGAGTGATGCCACTATTGTAGCGCCGCTGATATTTGCCTGGCTGCTGGGATGGTAGGGAGGGGGAAGTAGTAAGTGGTTAGTGAAAAGTTTTGTGTCTGCAACCTGCGACTCACCCCTTAAAATCCTTCATATTTATTTTCTCCGTACAGAAGCGATATTCGGTTTCATCATTACTGCTTACGATAATGAGCCGGTTTTGGCAAAAACGGTCAATAAGATGATGATAAAGTTGGATGCCTTCGGCATCCAGGTTCGTGCAGGGCTCATCCAGTAATAATACGGGCACATCAGAAAAAATTGCCTGCGCCAGCTTTACTCTTTGTTTCATTCCGCTGCTGAAAAACCGTATCTGTTTATGCGCCGCCTTTTCAAGTCCTACCGCAGCAATGGCAAAACTTATATCCACTCCGCTTAAAAGGGGTTTGAACTGGTGATGAAATTTTAGAAATTCCTGCAACTTCATTTCCTCCACCAGTTCCAGATAAGGCGCGGCAATGGCGACATATTTATAAATCGTATCAGCCGGTTTTACGGCGCCGGCATGCCCGTACGCTATTTTGCCTTCGCTGGCGGCTACCGCGCCACCTACTATCTGCAGTAATGTGGACTTACCTGAGCCGTTGGGCCCGGTGATGGCATAATTAACTCCGGTAACAAATGTGTAGTCAAGATGACGGAAGATCCATTCCCTGTTGAAGCGTTTGCCTGTATTAGTCAGCGATATCGTCATCCACGCTGTTTTTTGTATAGCGTTTAATGATCCCCCTTCCGCTTTCCCGGATGAAGGTTACTATTTCATCGCGCTCATCCGTGGCAGGGAATTCTTCCTCCAGTATCTCTACTGCCTGGGAAGTATTCAACCCTTTATTGTAGATGGTTCTGTAGATGTCCAGAATATGATTGATCTTGTCAATGGTAAACCCTCTTCTCTTCAGGCCTATGGAATTTACGCCGGCATAACTGAGTGGTTGCCGGGCGGCTTTTATGTAGGGTGGCACATCTTTGCCTACCAGCGATCCCCCGCCAATATAGGCATGGGCGCCGATTTTCACAAACTGGTGTACCGCGCACATGCCGCCTATGATCGCCCAGTCGCCCATAACAACATGACCGGCCATTTGCGTGTTATTGGTAACGATACAATTATTGCCGATGGCACAATCGTGCGCTATGTGGCTATAGGCCTGTATCAGACAATTGTTCCCTACAGTTGTTTTCCCCCGTTCATTGGTACCCCTGTTGACGGTTACAAACTCCCGGATGGTGGTATTATCGCCTATTTCCACTAAAGAATCCTCTCCATTGAATTTCAGGTCCTGCGGTATAGCAGAAATAACGGAGCCTGGAAAAATCCTGCAGTTTTTGCCGATCCGCGCACCTTCCATAATCGTTACGCTGCTGCCGATCCATGTTCCTTCCCCCACTTCCACATTATGGTGTATTACCGTAAAAGGATCCACTTTTACATTGGTAGCCAGCTTTGCATTTGGATGAATATACGTATGCGGATGGATCATTAAATGTAGTGTTATTTGATTGGTACCCTTGCAGGTTTAGATACAAAAAACGTCAGACTTAAGCCTGACAGGCGCAAAAATAAGGAAAAGATAATACCCAGCATTACCTCTTAACCAATTGTGCCATCAGGGTGGCTTCGGTAGCAATTTTGTTTCCTACGTATACGGTGCCCCTCATTTCGCACATTCCCCTGCGGATAGGCGCCAGCATCTCCATTTTCAGTATCATGGTGTCGCCGGGCACCACTTTCTGGCGGAACCGGGCGTCATCCATTTTAACAAAATAAGTATCATAATCACCCGGCGGCAGGGAATTAATAGCCAGTATCCCGCCTGTTTGTGCCAGGGCCTCAATCTGGAGTACGGCCGGCATCACCGGGTTGCCGGGGAAATGTCCCACAAAAAAAGGTTCGTTAAACGTTACGTTTTTGATGCCTACAATGCGGGTATCTGTCAGTTCTATGATCTTGTCAACCAACAGGAACGGGTAACGGTGCGGTAAGGTTTTTTCAATTTGCTGGGTAGTATATACAGGCGCCTGGTTAGGATCGTAAATAGGGATATCCAGGGTTTGTTTGTTCTTTTTAATGTACTGTTTTATTTTTTTGGCAAAGCTCACATTAGATGCGTGCCCCGGGCGGTTCGCAATAATATGGGCTTTTACGGGCACTCCTATCAACGCGAGGTCGCCCACGATGTCCAGCAACTTATGGCGAGCCGGTTCATTCGGGAAACGAAGCTCAAGATTATTCAGATAGCCGCCGCTTTTCACCTCTATTTTGGTTCTGCCAAACGCTTTTGCCAGCCGGCTCATTTCAGGCTCCGTTACCGGTTTGTCCACCACTACAATGGCATTGTTGATATCCCCTCCCTTTATAAGGTTATTATCAAGCAGCATCTCCAGCTCATGCAAAAAGCAAAAAGTTCTGCAGGGCGCTATTTCGTTCCTGAAATCCTTCATCTGCTTCAACCCCGCATGCTGCGTGCCCAATACCGGGCTGTTGAAGTCAATAAGGGTTGTTATTTTGTAGTCGATAGATGGCACCGCCACCATTTCCACCCGCTTTTCCTCGTCGTAGTAGGTAATATTGGTATCAATGGAATACCATATTTTAGTTGCCACCTGCTCCTGCACACCGGCTTCTTCAATAATTTCCACAAAAGGCGCCGAACTTCCATCAATGATCGGTATTTCCGGTCCATTGATCTCTACCAGGCAGTTGTCAACTCCCATGCCTACCAATGCCGCCAGTATATGCTCTACTGTACTTATTTTGGCTCCGTTATCCTCCAGTGTGGTTCCCCGGGAAGTATCTGTCACCAGGTCACAATCTGCTTTGATAATGGGCTGGCCCGGAAGGTCCACTCTCTGAAACTGTATGCCAAAACCCGCATTGGCAGGGTTTAGTGTCATGTCTACCTTAATGCCGGTGTGTAACCCTGTTCCCGATATAGCAACTGCCGATTTGAGCGTGTGTTGTTTGTCAGCATTGAAGTTCGCGTCCATCATTATCTTGATTAAGGCGCAAATATAAGAAATATACCATAGCTCAAAGGAGCAGTTTCCTGCGGCTTTCAAGGGCTTTTTCCCGGTTAAAGTCGGCCATACCTGTTAAGTTATTTATATTTACGCTGATCAAACTATCGTTATGTTAAGAAGGAAATTCATCCAGTCATCAGCAATGATACTTCCGGCGACAGGCCTGCTGTCGTTTACCCAAAAATACAGTCACTATAAAAATACTCCCCTGGATATCGGAATTGCAGGCTACACATTTGTTCACTACAGCCTTGATGACAGCATTGCCATCATGAAAAGGCTGAACATCCGGTACCTTTCCGTTAAAGATTTTCACCTGCCGCTGGACAGTAGCCCTGCACAGGTAAAAGAAATACTGGACAAATACAAAGCAGGGGGCATAGAAGTATACACGGTAGGGGTTATTTATATGAAGACGGAAGCGGAGGTAGACAGGGCTTTTGATTACGCGAAACGGGTGGGCGTAAATATGATCGTGGGCGTTCCCACCTATGATCTCCTGAATTATACAGAAAAAAAGGTGAGAGCCTATGATATTAAAATGGCAATCCACAACCATGGTCCCGAGGACAAACTATACCCCGGCCCGGACGATATATATAACAGAATAAACAAAATGGACAAACGCATGGGCATATGTCTTGATATCGGCCATGCACTGCGGGCAGGAAGCGACCTGGTAAGATCGGTAAAAGATTTTGCCCCGAGGATTTTTGATCTCCATATAAAGGATGTCAGCGCCGCGCAGGCCGACGCTAAATCTATTGAGGCAGGTAGAGGTGCGATAGAATTCAAACCTTTCGTAGATGCCCTGCGCAGCATCGGCTACACCGGCAAATGCAGTATTGAGTATGAGAAAGACATGAAGGACCTGGTTCCGGGGCTGGCGGAATCCATAGGCTACTTCAGGGGTATTATGGCCTGCTAAAGAGCAGACAACTTATTGACCAGGTCAACATATTCCTGCATGGCATCTTCACGCGACTTTCCTTTCAAAGCCGCCCATGCTTCATATTTTGCTTTCGCTACAAAATCAAACGGATTAGCCGGCCCACCGGACGTGTTGTCTCCCTCAGTTGATTGTTTAAACAAAGAGTACAATTGCAGCAAGGTTTCATTGCTGGGCTTTTCCATTATTTTCTTACTCTCTGCCACTGCTTTTTCAAATTGCTCCTTAAGATCCATGTAGCATATTTTGTGTGAAATTAATAACTATATGCGTAAACTCATATCCTGCCCCCGAAAATATATTATTGTGTTCACCGGCATTTTTAATATCATATGGAACTCTTAAATCATGATGAGAAAGATGGAAAATTTATCTGCCTGATGGCCGTTAGCCAAAAAGTTACGGATAGAGGGATAAAAGTGATTTCTGTTGCATAACTTCCAATGAAATTCCAGTAGTGCATGAAAAAAAAGCGCAGGCAGTTTTTGAAAATAACCGGGTTGGCCGGGCTGGGACTGGCCAGCGGTTCCCTTCCATCCATAACATCAGCATTTAATTCTCCGGATATGCCGACACAAAACCTGAATGAGGCAACCAGTATGATCGGGTTGTATGGCCCATGGGCTACCTCTTTGTACAATAACAATCTTCCCGGGCTTTCATTCCTCAACAAACATTGGAGCCGGGCCAATCAACAGGAATGGAAAAAAAAGGCAACTGAAAAGGTGCTGGAGTTAATGGCTGCCCCGGAAATAAAAGCCAGCCCGCAGGTGCAGGTTAAAAAACAATATGTTTATGATGGCTTACAGGTGGAAGAGATGAGTTGGCAACTGCCTTACGGACGTCCGACAGATGCCATAGTGCTGAAACCTGCGACAGCCAAAGGAAAACTGCCGGGTATCCTGGCCTTTCACGATCATGGCGGCAATAAATACCTGGGAACCCGGAAGATCACCCGGACCGGAGATTCTCCGCATCCGATGGTGGTTACACACCAGGAACATTACTATGATGGGATGGCCTGGGCCAATGAAGTGGCAAAAAGAGGATATGTAGTCATGATATCAGACGCTTTTCCTTTTGCCAGTCGCCGTGTCTTGTTGCAGGACGTGCCGGAACGCATACGTAAGGGACTTAACGACAATGATCCGGAAAACCAGGACAATATTGACGCCTATAACGAGTGGGCCGCGGAACATGAGCACATTATGGCAAAATCGCTGTTCAGCGCCGGGATCACCTGGCCGGGCGTTTTCTGGGCAGAAGACAAAAAAGCCCTGGACATATTGTGTGCTAGACCCGATGTGGATGCATCCCGGATCGGGTGTGGCGGACTTTCGGGTGGCGGAATGCGTACCGTATTTATGGGCGGTCTGGATCACCGCATACAGTGCGCTGTTTGTGTTGGATTTATGACTACATGGAGAGACTTTGCCTTGTCAAAATCCTTTACGCATACCTGGATGACTTATGTGCCGGGATTGGCGCCCCATCTCGATTTTCCTGAAATACTCGGGCTAAGGGTTCCCCTCCCTACATTGGTACTGAATGATAATGAAGACGCTTTATATACCCTGGAGGAAATGAAAAATGCAGATGATATACTGAAGAGTATCTATAAAAAAGCGGGTATGCCGGAGCGTTATAAATGCTCTTTCTACCCGGGACCGCATAAGTTTGACAAACCCATGCAGGAAGAAGCTTTTGCCTGGTTTGATCGATGGTTGAAAAAATAAACCCTGAGATTGGCTAAATTCCCGGCTTTTCGGGGGTTTTTAATAATCGTTTCGATTAGACACGAACATGTCAGCGCTCTACATAGTAATTGTATATCTTTAATCACATCATCATACAAAATGAACATTTCGATTTCGGACAACGCAGAAGAACTGGGTAAAAAAGCAGGAAGCCTTGCTATAGAACTGATACAGGAAGCTATCCTTAAAAAAGGGAGCGCTAATATCATCCTGGCTACCGGCGCCAGTCAGTTTAATACGCTTCAAACATTAATAACGGCCCCGGGAATAGACTGGAGCAAGGTAACCATGTTTCACCTGGACGAGTATATCGGGTTGCCTGTCACCCATAAAGCAAGTTTCCGGAAATATCTTACGGAAAGATTCATCAACAAAACGGGAACAACCCTGAAAGCTGCCTGTCTCATCAATGGCGAAACGAACCCGGAAGAAGAATGCAACAGACTGAATGCCATCATCAGTGAACACCCGATTGATGTAGCCCTTGTAGGTATAGGAGAAAACGGACATCTTGCGTTTAACGACCCTCCGGCGGATTTTGATACCGAAGCACCCTACATCATAGTGAACCTGGACGAACCCTGCCGGAGGCAACAACTAAACGAGGGCTGGTTCCCCACATTGGAAGATGTACCGCTGCAAGCCATCAGCATGTCTATCAAACAAATTATGAAATCTGCAGCCATTATCTGCTCTGTTCCGGATGAGCGTAAAGCTGTCGCCGTGAAAAACAGTATCGAAAGTACGGTAAGCAACCTGTTTCCGGCCAGCATCCTGCAACAACATAACCGATGCTATTTTTTCCTGGATAAAACCTCCTCCTCTTTATTAAGCACTCCATAACATCATGACTAAACAATTAAAGACGGTAGCAGTAAGCGCACTCAGCAAAAAAGACACCCTGGTCTCTTTGCTGATCATTGCAGTACTGTTTTTTATATTCGGATTCGTATCCTGGGCTAATGCCATTTTGATCCCCTATTTCAAAATAGCCTGTGAGCTTAATCACTCCCAGTCGTACCTGGTGGCTTTTGCTTTTTATATCGCTTACCTGGTGATGTCGGTGCCTTCTTCTTACCTGCTGAAAGCTATTGGTTTTAAAAAAGGCATTATGGCCGGTTTCTGGATCATGGCAGCCGGCGCCATTTTATTTGTTCCTGCGGCCTATATGCGGGCCTATCCGTTATTCCTCACCGGGTTATTTACTATAGGTTGCGGATTGGCCGTTCTGCAAACGGCCGCTAATCCCTACGTTACCATTTTAGGACCCAAGGAACGTGCGGCACAGCGTATCAGCTTTATGGGCATCTGCAACAAAGGGGCCGGCATCCTGGCGCCTGTAATTCTTGGCGCCATCATTTTGAAGGCAACTGACAGCGGCATGATTGAGCAGTTAGCTACTTTAACAGAAGCAGAGAAAAAACCCTTGCTGGACGGTTTTATCAGGAGGGTAATTCCACCTTACACGGTAATGGCCGTCATCCTGGGGCTTCTCGGCCTGGCGGTAAGGTTTTCGCCACTACCGGAAATCAATACAGATGACGAAAAAAGTGATCAACACAAGGAAACTAAAGCGAAAAACTATATCATTCAATTCCCTCACCTGATACTCGGCGCGGTGGCAATATTTCTGCACGTGGGTACACAGGTTATAGCCATCGACACCATCATACCTTATGCCCTGTCTATGGATGTCCCATTGTTTGAAGCAAAGGTTTTCCCTTCCTATACATTAACCACTACCATCATTGGATATATACTGGGCATTTTGCTCATTCCCAAATACATCAGGCAGGGAACTGCTTTAAAGGTATGTACCCTGCTGGGTTTTGTTTTTACACTCGGGATATTGCTGGTTGCCGGCCAGACAAATTTCCTGGCTCATCATACCGATATCTCCATCTGGTTCCTTGTGCTGCTGGGACTTGCAAACTCCCTGGTGTGGGCGGGTATCTGGCCGCTGGCATTGGACGGGCTTGGAAAATTCACCAAGCTGGGCGCTTCTATCCTGATCATGGGACTTTGCGGTAACGCCATATTACCCCTGATATACGGTTATCTTGCAGACAAGCCGGATTACACACTGCGAGAGGCTTACTGGATATTGCTGCCTTGTTACGTCTACCTGATATTTTATGCGTTTCGCGGCTATAAACTAAGAACCTGGCGCTGAGGAACCGAGCAGGTACTCATCTCCCACGTGATTAAGCTCCATTGAAGTGAGTTTGCCCAAACGGGTCAGGCACTCTTCTATACCCATTTCTCTTCGGAAAGAAATGTATACCTTTTGATTTTTCTTATCCTGGTCTAACAATACGATTTTTACGTTGAAGATTCGTTCCAGTCCCAGGATGATGTCTTTAAGTTCGGCATAGTCATAAATGTATTCTCCCCACTGCCAGGCAGATATCTTTTCCACTGCTATGCTCTTTTCCATAACGCTTTTATCTGATTTGCCTATATTGAGCTGACGGCCGGGTGTCAATTCATTGATACGGTCCCCGTTTTTATGAACCGTTACTTTTCCCTGGCTCACGGAAACAATGGTTTCATTTTCATTTTCATAGGCTTTCAGATTACAGGAAGCGTTCTGGGTTTTCAGTACTATATTATTGGTCTTTATCGTGAAAGGCTGGGTATTATGTTTCACTTTAAAAAAAGCTTCTCCTGTGATCTTCACTTTCCTGTCCTCTGAAAAATCATCATAATAATGCAGGGTGCTGGCAACATTCATCCACACCTGGCTGCTGTCCGGGAGCAGCAGGTATTTATTTTCTCCTTTACCGGTTGATTGAACAACCTGGTTCTTTTCCCTGCCGGCAATCTTGGTTTCGCGGTTTATTTTTTTGCTTCCCAACCACAACAATACGCCTATTACCGAAAGCCCTACCAACAAAGTGAGGGGTATGGATAAGGTTGACCTCCTGCCATCGAAAGGCTTCTCCTCGTGGTTGGTATGGATACTTTCAGTTACCAACTGTCCGCTTTCATTCACATACGCAAAGGAAGGGTTATGCTTACGGATCTTTTGATAATTTTGGTTTACCCAGGACCGCAACGAGCTATTCGCTTCTTTGTTCGTCCTGATGTAATAAAACAACTCTTCCATTTCCTCGCGGGAACAGTTGTTATTCTCGTATTGCTGTAACAAATATTGAATTCTGCTGGCACTCATATTGCTTTTGATCATCCTCCGCTATAGCAAATAAACGTAGAATCGTTCAGTTAAGTGAGTACAATCAGGAAAAAAGATGTCTGATTTTGTTAATTATTTTTCCCAGGTAGGTGGAAGAAGGTTGGTCTTTCTGATCTTCGGCAAAGACCCAATTATGATTAAGATAGCTCTCGTTATTCAATTGATAGATCCTTCTCCGTTGCGGAGCCAGGTGACTGATCGCTTTTTCAATCACTGTATTGTATTCAACCGTAGCCGCATATACCTCCTCTTCTTTGTCACTGGCAAGGCTTTGCATATTTACCCACAACGCATCCCTGAACCGTTTATCATAAGCGGTCCTGGACAAAAACCTGATGATCCTGTTTTCAACCAACCGGTACAGCCATTCTTCGGCCTGCGCACTGCCATATATATTCCGGCGTTCCTGCCATAATTTCAAAAACACTTCCTGAACAATATCTTTGGCATATTGATCAGACTTTGTAAGCTGAAGTGCAAGTGTGTACAACTTGTACTCATGATTTTTGAAAATACTTACAAACCGCTGTTCCTGGATATATTCACTGCTCTTCCCTGACATGAATACATTTGATTTTTAAAAATTCTTAGTCTAAAATAGCAATTTTTTAAAAATTTATTTATCAAATGTTAAAAAAAATATACTAAAGTAATCCCCACTCCATTATAATGGCATAAGAGTAACTAATAGGCGGCATATACTGAAAAGGATTAAAAAACATCCTGGTCCGGGCATCTTACCGCAGGTTTATCACCTGTTTCTTTCCATTCCCTGTCCAGGGTATTCAACTCATCCATTTCCTCTCCGGAAAAGGAGACCATGCCCCTGTCCAGTACGGGCTGCCCGGCATTTACCCAGGCGGTATACCAAAAAGAAGCAGTGGCAAAAATGGACTCACGCATCCGCCGTTCCACCATATTGTTCATAGAGGCATTGTATAAGGTGGTAAAATAGGCGGAATACTGCCTGGTGATCAGCCCGCTCCTGTTCTCATAGGCATATTTCTGGTCAGGCGGAATTTTATATGTTAATTGTTTTTCATGTAACAAAACCGTGTCTGCCGCTGCGGCACTTTCCAGTACAACCTTCCATATATATGCTTCCGGGGAGGAAATATAGCGGGCTTTACCAATAAAATAATTGAAGTTTCCGGCTGCCAGTAGCTCAGGAATACGGCTTTCCCATAACCCGTGTATTCCATGCTGCCCGGTTTGCTGCCCATTATAGTTGCTGTGTGCATGCAGTGGAACATGCGCATCAGCAATATAATGGCCTATTTCTGCCGACAACCTGAGAATGGCGGGGTAGTTTTTATTCCTGAACGCGACGGTAAGCCTGTGCAACATGCTCCCAACCCACCAGGGCACGATCCCATGGGCCTTTATCGAGTCTTCCCCAAACTTTTCCACCGCCTCGTTCCATTGCCGGGGCAAAGCATCAAAGGGATATGCCCCATACCTGTTTAAGTCAATATAGTGCCGGCATCCCTCTTCGCTTACAGCATATCGCCTTTTGTCCGGGTCCACGGCATGTTCTGCAATGAAATCGATATTAGGTTTATAAAACGAGAGCATTGCCGGAGGTAATAAAAAAGCCGCGTGGTAATTTATCTCCCTGTGGGCATAAAAGCCCCATCCAAAAGAAGTGTAGCAGGCAAATGTAAAAAGCAATAAAAAGAATACTCTTTGTTGCATCGGTTAGCATTTTTTGGTGAGACGCCGCAAAGAAGGTACATATTTTTTCTCAGACCGGAAAAAACCGGTTCCGGTACTGCATGGCAACCAGGGTTCAGGCAATGAGCATATAGCGCAACAGTCTTATTTTTTCCTGAAAGCGATATACTTGGCTTCCGCTTTTACAATATTGCTTAGGAATCCTTTCATTTGCCCGTAATTTTCCGGTGCAATATTATCCTTGTCCAAAGCAGCCCGCCGGATAACCGTCAGCTTATCCGGGCTCCTGAGCACGTACTGAAGAGAATACTTATTGTTGCCGAAATTGAAATCGACATTTTTAGGCACCTCTACAAATTTTGAGTCGGCTGGTATCTGAATATCAACCACGGTTTCATATATATCCACATCTTCATACCGCCAGTATTCAACCGGGAACTTCCGGGTATTGGACGAAAAATTATCCACTGTCGCCACTATATCTTCAAAGGGAAGCTTAAACATACGCATATCGCCGATTTCCGAAATTTCATTCAACACGGTATAGCTGTAATTATACTGCACGGAATCACCTGTTTCTTCTAGGGTTGTAAATGTGATATTGTCCAGGTTTACCTCGTTCTTAAACCTGGAGCTTACAGATCGCTCCATTTCCTCCAATCGTTTTTCATCCGACAGGTCTTTATAGGTGTACCTCACCCCGGAGCTCAGTGCCCCTGATTTGCCAACATTGGTGGAAATATTAATGTCGTCTTCTTTTACTTTTATAATAGTGTGTCGCTTTACAATCTCTTTTGTCCGGCTGGCCGGTTTTATCTGCTCCACGTCAGCTTTTAACTGGTCGTCGCTCTTTAACGGGATGGTAAGCGCGGTGGCTTTATACAGCGAAGAAGGCAGACTGGCAAAAGGCAGGTCATTGTCTGTAAGCTCCAGGTAATACATAGTGCCATCCAGCCACGTTTTCACAATGCAGTGATTGAACTCTACAGAAGGTAGTTCCATAGCTTTCTGACCATAATCCCGGGTATTGACGAGCACGAGATTACACTTTATGCCCGCCATTTTTGCCAGCGCTACAAAAAGAGCGGAAAGGTCCTTACAATCTCCTAGGCTGGTATTCAGTGTTACAGACGGCTTTTGCGGTACATAAGCGCTCTGCCTGAACGCCACTGAACTATACCGGATGTTCCTTTCAATATAGTAATAGATATCTTCCGCTATTTGCTTTTCCTTCATCCCGGAAACGCCCTTTGGAAACAGCGTGTTAAATACCTGCCGCACTTCAAAATCATCTTCTGTCTTTATTGAGGAAAGATCGCTATACCAGTTGGCAATGGTTTTCCAGTCGGGGATGGTAGACACCTGCAGTGCAATTCCCACATCACCCAGGGGCGGCATAAATGCTTCGCTTTTAAAAGTGGCCGGATTGTCCAGTTCCCATGTATATAACGTAAAGTTCTCGTAGCTGCTGCGTGCAGGCTGCACATCGGTATTGAGCGCTTTGTAGTTCAGTTGTATGTTATTTGCCAGCAGCAATCCATACCTGGAAACAGCATTGGGAACAAAAGCGTTAAAGATAAACTTGTTCCAGTAGTGCCGGGCCAGTCTGCCCTGCTTATAATGCTGCAGTTTATACCGTACTACTATTACATCGCCCACATCCAAACCGGTGAATACAATGCTATTCTGGTTTTGCTCGGCAGGAACCCGGTTGCCGGACTGTTTAACCGTCTCCGCTTTTTCAATAACGAGATAGGATGTATTGGAGTTATAGGCGATATCGCTTTCCTTCCAGGTGTCGATACCTTTGGTATTGGCTATCTTCACTACCAGGGTGTATAATTCCTCCGCCGCTCCTTCGGGATATACAATTCCCAACTGCTCATTCAACAGGTAGTAAAAATCATATCCTTTTGCCGTATCAGGGTTGTTTTTAATGATGTCGTCTATATCATATTCCCGGAAAGCCTTCCACAACGACGTTTTATTTTGAAGCTCCCGCAACTTTTCTCTCGATGAGTATTTGTTGGCATCAAAATATACTGCTTTTTTAAACGCAGTTATGGCTTCATCGTTTTGTTTCATGTTCTGGTAATAGATGCCCAGGTTCTCCCAATAGGTAGCTGCATAGGGAGCCAGTTCCAGCACCTGTTTACCATATTCAGCCGCCTTCGCATAGTTTTGCTGGTTATAGTAGTAAAACGCGATCGCGTTTACCTGTTCTCCGTCATAGGGGAAATCGCGGGCTATGCTTTCCAGTATTTTCAGTTGTTTGTTGAACTCACCCTGCTGCTTATATACATCAGCAAGGTTCTTCAGAATATCGTAGTTGTAATTATTCTTACTGTATTTTTCGTACACCTCTATCCCACCTTTGATATCCTGGTAAGCTTTTGTTTTTACATTATACATCAGCCCAACCACTCTCGGGTTTTCAGGTTCCCTCTTATACGCATCCTCAATTGTTTTTATCAGTTCTTCCATCCGGCTTTTGGCGCTATAGAGCTTTATTTTTGCTTCCAGCGCATCGCTGTCTTCTCCAAACCGCTCAACATATTTCTTCAGGGCCGTTTCCGCCTCATCATATTTTTCCATATCCAGAAGCTCGTCCAGGACAAGCTGTGCTGATAATATGCAATCGGGGTCGGTCTTTTTGACGGTCTCCATTTCCTGCAAAAGCAGGGTCCTGTTCTTTTCCTTCATATAACATTCCATCAACTCAAACCGGAACAAAGGGTTTTGCGGGTGTTCTTTCGCCAGTTTCTCCATCAGCAGCCGTGCCTCGGATGTTTGTGAGTTGCGCAGAAAAATTTTACTGAGCAGCAAATGATTGATGAAATTCTGTGGATCAGTTTCCAGTTTTTCGCCAAAATAAGCTTCCGCAAAATGTGGCATGGAAGGTTTGGCTTCACCACTCATTTTGGGATATTCCCTGAATTCAGCAGTATAGCTAAGCCCCTCTACCGGATGATACATTTCGTCTGTCAGGCGGACAATAAAATTGGGAAAAGAGTTATTGGAATAGGACAACTTCACTAAAATCCTGTTATACCCCTTTTTCAGGTTGACAAAATTTTTGTAATAATCCAGTTCGGTTACATATTCCTTTTGCTGTTCAACTACAGCTTCATCATTCAGCCAAACTTTTACCGCACCATTAGCGCCTGCATTCAAAAGCACCCGCATATCTTTCGGCGACGACACAAAACACTGCGCGTACACTACGGCACTGTTATACATGATATGCGAGCTCAGGAAAGTCCATCCGTCCCGTACCATCTCCCTGGGAGTAAACCAGGATATTTCTGCGTTGCTGACCGACGTGAACACCGCGTTCTTTTCCGGATGTTGCAGCGGTCCGTATTCTTTTAGAAAACCACTCCCGGATAAATTGTCAAACGGACCCACTATCTGCCAAACCGGGCCGGCACTGGCCATTTTTGCTGTTTCCGTAAACCGAAGGTTCATCTGGTTAGAGGCCTGGTGATGCCATGATTTGACATACCTGCCCGCGGCTTTTACAGAGCCGTTGATCTGTTTATCGGACAAGAGTTTTTCCAGCAGTTCCATTTGCCCGGATTTTTTCTTACCGTAGTTCCCCAGTACAGCCTTATTGAACCACAAAGCATACAGGTATGGGTTCGGGTCCTTCACTACCTTATACACCCTGTTCATAAATTCATTACCGGCAGTTTCCTTTCCTTCATAGGTATCCAGCAATAGCAGGGTAAGATACGCATCTGCTGCCCGGGCGGGATCTTTCATGGCTTTCTGCAGTAACTCTTTCGCCAGTTTGCGGTCATTCTTGTGAATGGCTTTCCAGGCTTCTTCATAATCATTGGCTAATACTGTGTTTGCCGTCAGAACAAAGAAGGCAAAAAACAAAATTATCTTTGGCATAATCCGAAGGATAGGGTTGTTAAATTATTTAGTATTTACTTCATCATCTAACGTTGTAACCCCTCCCGAAATTGCGAATTTCATGGCGTCGGCAGCTCCAACATCAGGTATTTTCTTGATGCGTTCCGGTTTTACAAAATACAAATGCCCGGCAAACGCGTAAGACTGTGGCACATACACCGCTACATACTCACTCAGCCCAAATTCATTAAGGTCCTGTTGTGTAATGAACCCGACGCGCCAGACATCATTTGCTTCAATAGAAACCAGTACCGCTTTGTCGAATTTTCTTTTATTGCCGGCAAAGGCTTCAAAAAAATCCTTTACCGTAGAGTAAATTATTTTTATACCGGGCGTTTTCTGAAGAAGCCCGTCGAACAGATCCACCACTTTTCCTACCAGGAAAGAACTGGAAATATACCCCACGAAAAAAATAATGATCACCGCAAGGATCAACCCCAACCCGGGAACATAGTAGGAGGAAAGTTGCGGGAAGAAATTCTCCAGCAGGTCGGGCAATATCCTGTCAATAAAATTAAACAGGGAAGTAACCGCCCAAATCGTAATTACAATAGGCGCCAGGATGATCAACCCCTGCAGGAAATACTGGAAAAGGCCTTTGATTCGGTCTTGGAAGCGCATAACTTAAGATGTTAAATGATTATTGGTAGTTCATCCGGCCTGATCCGGACCAACCAGACAACACCTGCAATCTAAACAACATCTACGGGCTTAAAAATTTTTTGAAAGACTTTTATCAGGTAGGGTAGTACGACAGGACTATAACTCTTTGCTGATTTTTCGCACCTGTTTTTTAAAACTTTCCAGTTCTTTTTTCTGCAGGTTGATAAAACTGTTGTCTTCCAGTTTTCCCACTACCTCTTCCATTTCCGCTTCGCTGGCATACATCATTGTCCGGAACGGGTTGCTGTAATCCTTTGCCCGGGATTCGTAAATTCCGTCGGTAAGCCACTGCCGCGTATCCATTACCTCCTGCAGCAGATCTTTAAAAATCTCTTTCGTAAAACCCGACGGGGTCAGGCCTCCCAGGTCAAGCAGGCACCCATATGCATGCTCCAGCTTCTGCTCGGAGTAAGCCTCCGCCTGTGCTTTGTAAAAATTATGCACATCATCCCAGTTTTTTATTTTACCCGTTTTGATATCCTTCCGCAAGGAGTCAACCGCCACCTCCGTTATCAACTGTCCTCCTACATTCAACCATTTATTCAGGCGTTTCTTTGCCGGCAACTGTTTCTTTAACCCTGCAAATGATGTTATGCCATACCGCTCCATACAGTTGATCAGTTCCCTGGTGGCATAATAGTGTACCAGCCTTTTGAAGATATCATAGGACTGTTGCACTTTTATCAATACCACTTTCCTGTCACTGTTCTCAAAACCTTCCGCGGATATTTCAAGCGATTCTATAACAGGGTCTTTTCTTGTAAGAAGCTTATACCCTGCTTTCTCCGCTTCCCTGTCAGTAAATTCTTTACCGGGATACCTGCTTTTAAGAAAAGCCTTTCCGGTAAACCGCTCCAGCAGTGGTAATACCTTCATGATCTCCGAAATAGTATCCGGCGCCAGGGAGGCAAATTCTATCTGCTGTATTTTTTCCGTTCTGGCATCCCTGTCCTGGTATTTCCACTCGTTGCGGGCTATGGCATACAGGTTATACATGAACCAGTATGCGGGCATTACGATCAGTTTATCGTTGGTAACATCGTTGGCAATGAGTGCAAACGGAACAGGAATATTCAATTCGGCAGGATAGTCGCCTTTAGCCAGTATATTAAAGCAGGCAAATTTTGAGTTATGTTTTAAGCTGACACAAAGCCCGGGCCAAAAGCCCCGGCCCGCTACCAGCTCGCCATCCGGGCTGCGGGAATTGTGGTTGGAGCCGATGGTAGCGCCGGCTGCCATATTACTCTGCCCCATGACAGTAGCGGCACAAAGAAATGAGTTGTTGTGGTGCTGCTCATGAGAAGGAAAGATCAGTGAGTTCAACACTTCGCAGCAGGAAATGGTAGAATTATTACCGAGATAGGAATTAATAAGCCGGGCGCCATATTTCAATTGCGAATTGGACGCCATGATAAAGCGGACCGCTTTTACGCCGTAAAACGCCCTGCATCCCAACCCCATGATCCCGTTTACCATTTCACAGCCTTCGCCGATCTGCGAAGGCGCTTCTGCAGATGAGCTGACGGTAATGTTCTTTAGCTTATTGGCTCCTTTGATATAGGCATCCGTGCCGATCCAGGCATCTTTGATAATGCTGGTGTTCTTAATAATGGTTCTGTCACCTATCTTACCGTAGTAACCCCGCTTCACGCCATACTCACTTTGTGTAAATTCTTTAAATTTCTCCAGCATGGCCTCGTCAGTGCGGTACCTGGACCATAACCAGGCATCACCCGGCAACATGCCCGTAAACGGAATCACCTTTCTTCCCCCGTTTTCGTTGCAGATCTCCATCCAGATGCGCACACTTTCCGGCTCTCCCTCTTTAATAACGCCATTACCAAATTTTGCCGCATTGGTAGTAGACAACTCGTTGATGTTGACCAGTATCACCTCTCTGCCGATAATATAGTGAGACAGGTAGTTCACGCTATCCACCACTACATTATCACCAAAATCGCAACTGATGATTGTGCTGTTGTATAAACCCACCGGCATCCGGAGATTGTGATATTCCAGGTAATAAGGTTCCAGCTTCCCGATCCGCACCAGCCCAAAGAACTTACAGTTCTTCACCAATTCCGGGTTGAAGGCGTCCGACACCAGAATTTTATTCCAGTCATCGGAGGTATTCCTGTTGCGCACCAGCACTTCTATTTCCCAGGCACTAAGCCCCCGGTACTGTATACCGGTCCTGTTCTGAATATTACGCAGGTAATATTCATCCTTTCCTTCCGGAAGATACTCCGGTGTAATGAAATTATACCCCAGTGCATCAATGCTTCTTTTAGTGATCTGGTTCAAAAGGCAAAAAATTTGTATTGTAAACAATTATTCTACTGTCACGCTTTTCGCAAGGTTCCGGGGCTTATCTACATCGTAGCCTTTGGCAACGCCAATGTAGTAAGACAGGAGCTGAAGGGGTATCGTGCTGATGATAGGTGCAATCAGTTCATCCGCGGCAGGTACGGGTAGTACATCATCTGCCAGCGAAGTAACCGTTTCATCTCCTTCTGTTATAACAGCGATCACCTTTCCCTTCCTCGCTTTAATTTCCTGTATATTACTTACGATCTTTTCATGATAGGCGTCGCGGGTGGCGACAAATATCACCGGCAGCTTTTCATCTACCAGGGCGATGGGACCATGTTTCATTTCTGCGGCAGGATACCCTTCCGCATGTATATATGATATCTCCTTAAGTTTGAGCGCCCCTTCGAGGGCAACCGGAAAATTGTATCCACGCCCGAGGTATAATGCATCTGTCGCGTCCTGGTACTTCAGCGCAACCTCCCTGATAAGGTCTGCTTTTTCCAGCACTTCACTCACTTTTTCGGGTACATCATGCAGTTCCTGTAGTAAATGCAAATAACGTTCAGGAGTAATGGCGTTCCGCTCTTTTGCTATGCGCAACGCGATCATGGTCAACACCGCCAGTTGTGCGGTAAATGCCTTTGTACTGGCTACCCCTATTTCAGGTCCGGCATGTGTATAGGCACCGGCATGAGACAAACGGGCAATGGAAGACCCGACCACATTTACCACGCCGAGTATCACAGCACCCTGCTCTTTTGCCGTTTCTATGGCCACCAGCGTATCGGCAGTTTCACCGCTTTGAGAAATGGCAATGATCATATCTCCCCTATTGATTATCGGGTTTCTATACCTGAACTCCGATGCATATTCTACCTCAACGGGAATACGGCACAACTCTTCTATGATATACTCTGCTATCAGCCCGGCATGCCAACTGGTGCCACAGGCAATGATCAAAATACGATTGGCATCTTTTATCTTATCGATGTTATTTTCGATACCTGACATGGTGATGGTACCATGCTGCACATCCAGCCTTCCCCTCAATGAATCATAAATGGTGCCGGGCTGTTCAAAAATTTCCTTCAGCATGAAATGATCGTACCCTCCCTTTTCTATCGCGGCCAACTCCAGGTCCAGTTTCTGTATAAAAGGCGTCTGCCGTTCATTACCAAGATTTTTCAGTATCAGTTCATCAGACTTAATGATGGCAATTTCATAGTCGTTTACATACACCACTTCCTTGGTGTACTCTATTATGGGCGAAGCATCACTGGCTAAAAAATGTTCTCCCTTCCCGATACCAATTACCAAGGGGCTTCCTTTTCTTGCAGCAATCAGTGTATCGGGATTATCCTTATCTATCAGCACTATCACATAGGCGCCCACAACCCTTTTCAAGGCAATACGCAACGCCTCTTCCAGAGTACTTCCGTTATTTTTCTGAATGTCCTCGATAAAGTTCAGCAATACTTCTGTATCCGTATCACTCGAAAACCGGTACCCCTTCTTTATCAACTCCTGCTTAAGGGATGCATAGTTTTCAATGATACCGTTGTGGATCATTGCCAGCTTGCCGCTGTTAGACATATGCGGGTGTGCATTCCTGTCACTGGGTTCTCCATGGGTAGCCCAGCGGGTATGACCGATACCGATATTTCCATCCAGGCTTTTGCCAATTACATTTTCCTCCAGAGCGGCCACTTTGCCCATTTTTTTGTACAATTTAAGGCTGCCATCCAACAGGGCTATTCCGGCGCTGTCATAACCACGATATTCAAGCCGTTTTAATCCCTTGACAATAACCGGGTATGCCTGCCGATGACCAATATAAGCTACTATTCCACACATAGGTTATAAAAAGATTGTTTAAAAAATGAATTTTCTGAGGAGACAATGCAAACGATTGCGCAAAGTACGGCTTTTTTTAGTTTTCTGATAACGCAGCTTGTGAAAAAAACATATGTAAAATGTTGAGGAAACACCTGTTTTCTTATCAAAGATCAATGCCGGTCATTTGCCGGTATTCTAGTTTTGCATTGTAAAGTTTTTTATTTGAAAAAAAAGAGCGGTATATGAACACAAAACATATCGAAAAAATAATACCCCCGCCTGCCCCTCATATGGTGGGTGATGGTTTCAGGGTGCATAACTTTTTTCCCGGTGGTAATATCAGCAACAGGAGGATGAGTCCCTTCTTTCTGCTTGACTATAACGCGAAAATAGATTTTGCTCCTAAGGATGAACCCAGAGGTGTAGGCGTTCACCCCCACCGCGGGTTTGAAACGGTAACAATTGCCTACCACGGCAGTGTTGCGCATCACGACAGTACCGGTAACAGCGGTGTGATAGGACAGGGTGATGTGCAATGGATGACCGCAGGAAGCGGCGTATTACACAAAGAGTATCACGAAGAGAACTACAGCAAAAAGGGAGGTCCCTTTCAAATGGTACAATTATGGGTGAACCTGCCTGCAAAACATAAAATGACAACACCCAAATACCAGGCAATTTCCGGGAACACCATACCCAAATATGCTCTACAGGAAAATGGTGGTACGATAGAAGTGATTGCCGGCGAATACAAGGATATCAGGGGAATTGCTTCCACCTTTTCCCCTATTCACCTGTATAATGTTCATTTGCAGCCGGGCACATCTGCCGATATCCGGTTTTCCGAAAACTACAATACGGGTTTGCTGGTAGTGCAGGGAAGCATCATTGTAAACAATTCGGGTAATGCTCCCCTCGATCATTTTGTGCTGTTTGAAAACAAAGGAGAAGAAATACAGATCACCGCGACTGAGGAATCTATAGTATTGGTATTAAGCGGCGAGCCGATCAACGAGCCTATTGCGGCATATGGTCCTTTCCTGATGAACACCCATGCCGAATTGCAGCAGGCATATGATGATTTTAACCATGGAAAATTCGGCTACCTGGAGTAGTAAGCTAAGGGTGATAACCAATTGTTAAAACAGGAGTAGCAATCCACGGAGAATAAACTTTAAAAAATTGTGCGGGTCTACTGACTATGGTTTCACAATTAAATTTAAAGTTATGAGAACGGTATTTACCACGCTGGGAGCAATCACATTAGTCCTGTTCTTGTTTTCTTCCTGCAGAGCGCAATCCCGGGTATATGTTGCTGCGAGACCGGCAACTGTAATGGCGCCGCCGCCTCCCTTCAGGGGCGCGGTGTGGATAGGGCCTGAATATCAACTCCACAGAGGCGCCTATGTGTACGTTCCGCCCCGATATGTAACTCCGCGAAGAGGCCATGTATGGGTATCAGGGCATTGGGACCATCACAGGGGTAAACAGGTTTGGGTAAAAGGCAAATGGGTGAAACATAATAAACACAAAAGAAGATAACCCGGTATAAAAAAGAGCTGCCCGACAGCAGCTCTTTTTTATATATCCGGATTCATCAGAACCCGACTGTGTCATATACGATCACCTTCTTCCATAAGTGTTTGCATTCATCCACGAATTTTAAATGAATGGGATCTGTCTGGTAGCTATCCTGGTCGGCCTTATTATCAAAAAAACATAACCAGGATACACTGTAAGAGCTGTCAATTACTTCCCGGTTGGTGCCGGCCGGCTTGCCTATATAAGACACTTTAATTGTTTTGACGGCGGACAATTTTTTCAATCCTGCAACCAATTGCTCCAGGTCTTCTTTACTGCCTGTGTTATTCAACCAAAAATACACATGATGAACAAACGGATGGTCATTATTACTCATAGCTTTTCGTATTTGTAAATGTTGTGGTGGCTATTGCCGAAGCAACCGCTGTTTTAGTGGTTTGATTAACAAACTTACGGCGGGACATTTTTTTCACACATAAATGTACCCGGTTTATTTTATTTTTTTTATCCAGTCATTGATCCCCGCGTAGATCTTTTGCGCTACTGCTTTATGAAACTTCGGGTCGAGAATTCTTTTCTCATCCTGCAGGTTGCTTAAAAAAGCTACTTCTACCAGGCAGTTGGGGTATTCCGTAGGCCCGTTCAGCGCAAAATTAAACCCGCCGACAGCACCAATTTCCAGCAGTTTTAACTCCAGCATCCGGTTTAGTATTGATTGTGAAAGCTCTTTGTAGCCGATATACCGGTAGTAGGTGCTCGTTCCCTGGATCAGCATATTACCCGACGAATTCAGGTGGATACTGATCAGGACATCCGGGCTGGCCGCCCGCAGTATCTCCACCCGGTCCGCCATCTCCAGCGTTGTATCTCTATCGCGGGTCATCAATGTCTTCACCTGACGCTGCTTCAGCAATGTGTTTAGCTCCTTTGCAATCCGCAGGGTATAGTCCTTTTCCAGGATCCCGGATGAAACGCCGGCGGCCCCGGTATTGGCTCCCCCGTGCCCCGCGTCTATAGCGATAGTCATTTTCTGTATATCCAGGGGAGGTTGTCGTTTAACCCTTATCGTAAGCCTCTGTCCAATACTGTCATACCGTATATAATGTCCCCAGTGCTGCTTATTTTTCAGTTCTATAAACACCCGCATCACATCATCTTCCGTTTGTTCATACCAGGCGCTCTTTACCTCCTTTGCCGATTTCAGATGTGTTATCCAGTTGCTATTGGAAGTGGCGCCGAATATATCCACTACAATACGGGACGGGTTGATTTGCTGGATACTCCTGTATGGCAGCCGTTCGTCCAGGTTGATCGTAACATAGTCAAAAGTATCGTCTCCATACACACGCCAGTTATTTGTGAGGTAATACGGGCGGGAAAATTTCTCCGGCGCCGGTTTAACATGTTCCTTTGCAATAAATGCCTGGTGTTGTTTTGATAACCGGACGATATAGTCCCCGTCAAGCGAGTCCACCACTTTTAATACTATGCCGGAATCCAGGTAGGTCATTTTTGCACCGCCCAGTCGGTCGTTGCCGGGTCCATATTCCAGGAAGGGAAGCCTGCCGGCAGTTTGTACAATAAAGGAGCTATCCTGCGCAGCCAATGATACCGGCACGCAGTACAATAACAAAATCAAAAGTTGTTTCATGGATTGAATGATATAACAACAAAAATCAAAAATAATAACGGCTTTCTGAAAAAAGAAAAACCCCACAGGCACCTGGGGTTTTCTTTATGCCGGCGTTTGCCAGCATTTAGTATACATTACCTTAAGATGGATCAAACAGCCAATTCGCTGCAAGCCCTCTGTTAACATACGTATAATAACCTGCGGAAGTTTGGCTTCCGCCGCGGTAATTGCATGGAAGTTATCCCATGTTAAACAAGCCGGCTTATATACCTGTTTTTAGTTATGAGTAATCCCCGACTCCGGAACGAAAGCAAGTCGCCCGTGGCAATGGCAATTATTAAACCTAAAGTCTGATTATATCGGTTTAGATAATAGCTCTGTTATATTGCAAACGACCGGATATTTTTTTAGGTGTGGCGGATAATGTTGAATTTATTTAATACATTCGCAAGGTTTTTTTAATTTTTTTTAACGATTGCTGTGGTTTTTAGAATAATCCCGCAGTTATTGCTACAAGATGTGTTTAATTATGACGGGAGATATTAGCCAGTTTCTTGAAAAGGTAAGGACAAGGAATGCGGGTGAAAAAGAGTTTTTACAAGCCGTAACCGAAGTTGCTGAATCTATAGTACCTTTTGTTAATTCGGTTCCTGAGTACAGGGATGCAAAAATCTTGGAAAGGATCGTTGAACCGGAACGTGTCATCATATTCCGTGTGCCCTGGTTAAATGATAAGGGCGAAGTGGAGGTCAACCGTGGCTTCCGCGTTCAGATGAACAGTTCCATAGGCCCCTATAAAGGCGGGCTCCGGTTTCACCCTTCCGTTACGCTGAGCGTACTTAAATTTCTCGCATTCGAGCAGGTATTTAAAAACAGCCTGACCGGGCTGCCGATGGGCGGAGGTAAAGGCGGATCTGATTTTGACCCTAAGGGCAGATCCGACAACGAAGTGATGAAGTTTTGCCAAAGTTTTATGACGGAGCTTTACAGGCATGTGGGAGCCGATATAGATATTCCGGCGGGTGATATTGGCGTGGGTAAAAGAGAGATCGGGTATCTTTTCGGGCAGTATAAAAGAATAAAAGGTGAGTTTAACGGCGTATTGACAGGGAAGGGATACGAATGGGGAGGAAGCCTGATACGACCGGAGGCAACGGGATATGGTCTGGTATATTTCGCGGAAGAGATCCTTAAAACCAATGGAGACTCCCTTGTGGGCAAAAAGGTGGTGATCTCCGGTTCGGGGAACGTGGCGCAGTATGCTGCCGAAAAATGTATTTCCCGCGGCGCCATGGTACTGACAATGTCTGATTCAGAAGGTTTTATCTATGATCCTTCGGGCATTGATCAGGAGAAACTTGACTATATCATCCGGTTGAAAAACGTGGAAAGAAAAAGAATAAAAGAGTACGCCAATAAATACAAATGTGAGTTTGTACCCGGCGAACGGCCCTGGGGAATAAAATGTGATATTGCCCTGCCCAATGCCACACAAAACGAATTGGATGGTAATGACGCCATGCTTCTTGTAAAAAACGGTTGCACCTGTGTAGCGGAAGGCGCCAATATGCCCTGTACACCGGAGGCGGTATCGGTTTTTCATAAAGCGCGGATCTTTTATGCTCCGGGTAAAGCCGCCAATGCCGGCGGTGTGGCAGTTTCCGGACTGGAAATGTCGCAAAACTCTCAACGTTATTCCTGGACAAGAGATGAAGTAGACAACAAACTGAAGGATATCATGCGGGAAATTCATAAAATCTGCGTCCGGTACGGCAGGGAAAAAGACGGCCATATTAACTACGAGAAAGGAGCCAATATCGGAGGCTTTGTGAAAGTGGCGGATGCCATGCTGGCGCAGGGAGTGGTATAATCTTTCCTCATTGAATTTAAATGTCAATGCCATGAAATTTTTACTGTTGCAGGTTTGCTTACTTAGTATCTGCTGTCATTGTTTCGCGCAGTTGCCCGCGCCCAACTACGATGAAAATAGCATACCCCCGTACACCCTGCCTGATCCATTGCTGTCAAAAAACGGGAAAAAAATCACTTCGGTCAAACAATGGGAAACCGGGCAACGTCCGTATATACGGCAGTTATTTGAGGAGCATGTTTACGGCAAGATTCCCGGAAAAATTAAAGGACAACATTTTAAACTTACGGAAACAGACAGTAATGCCCTTGGTGGAAAAGCCATCAGGAAGCAGGTAAATATTTACTTTACCGGCAGCGAGTCGGGCCCCTATATGAAGCTCATCCTTTACCTGCCCAAAACGGGAAAAAAGGTGCCCGTTTTTGCAGGACTGAATTTTAAAGGTAACCAGACTATCGATACAGATGACGGCATCGCTATGGCTAGGTATTGGAAAAATGCCAGTACAGATATCGCCAACGCGGATGATAGCCGCGGCATCCGCATGGAAAGATGGCCCCTGGAGAAAATTATCGGGAGAGGTTACGGACTGGCTACCGCACACTATTACGAACTGGAGCCTGATCATAAAGACGGATGGAAGGAAGGGATACGAACGACGCTGAAGGATGCATTGGGTATAGCAGCAGACGAATGGACCGCCATCGGCGCCTGGTCCTGGGGATTGAGCCGTATACAGGACTACCTGGAAACAGATACCCGGATAGACGCCTCAAAGACAATTCTTATAGGTCACTCCCGGCTGGGCAAAACCGCCCTTTGGGCGGGCGCCAATGATACCAGGTTCGCCAAAGTAATTGCCAATGAGTCCGGTGAAGGTGGCGCCGCCCTTTCCAGGAGATGGTATGGCGAGACCATCGCGCATCTTAACACTAATTTCCCGCATTGGTTCAACGGAAAGTATAAAACTTACAACAACAACGCGGCTGCGCTTCCGGTTGACCAGCACATGTTATTGGCCCTTATAGCCCCACGACCCTTGTATGTAGCCAGTGCACAGGAAGACCAATGGGCGGACCCCAGGGGAGAATACCTGTCGGCCAAACATGCGCTGCCTGTTTACCTGCTTTATAAACTGCCTGTTACCGGGCTGGAAACCATGCCTGGCATCAACCAGCCGGTAGGCAAAACGGTGCGCTATCACATTCGTGATGGCAAACACGATGTGACTGCCTATGACTGGGAGCAGTTTTTGAATTTCGCCGACGAAACGAAGTAAAGTAATGATTAACCCAGGTAAGATCGCAGCATCCAGGCCATTTTCTCATGCTCCTTCAACAATCCTGTGGCAAAATCACTGCTCCCGGTATCCTTGTATTTTTCATCAAAGTCCTTGATCAGCTTCCGGAGCCTGACGATGATAGTTTCATGATCAGCTTCCAGATTCGGGATCTGTTTTTCGAATTTGACGGGTATCGCGCCTTCTTCCAGTGAAGCCAGCTTCAGGAGTTCTTTCAGCCTGCCTTCGGCAAAATGACCAATCGTTCTGATACGTTCCGCCACTTCATCAATTACTTCCGCCAGTTGGTTATACTGTTCTTCATACAGCTTATGAAGCTCCATAAAACTGGGACCCTCCACGTTCCAGTGATAACTGCGCGTTTTGTTGTACAAAACATGCTCATCTGCCAATAATTTAGTAAGCTCTGAGGCTACAGCCTGGCGGTTCTTTTCCGTGATCCCAATATTAACCTTACCCATAATAATAGTTTTTAGCAAAATAAGACAAATTCCGCGCCAGTCTCCTGACGTAGTTCAGGTGTAATATGTTTATAGTCATCCAAAAAGCCGGAAAAGAATGGGATTATTGATTGTGAGATTTGGAGATGGCTGATTTATTAAGAAGTCCAAATCAAAAATCAGCCATCAAAACAACCCGGGCCCTATTGCCGTATTTACAGAACGATCCGGATACTTTTTCCGGAAAAAAAGAGTTAGTATACAAACACCTAAATCATTGCTCATGAAAAAAATCATTGCCTTGTTTTCTTTTTTAATGACTATTGGAACACTTTCATCACAAACTTTTATGCATGGAGCAGGCGTTGGTTTCAATGTGTCCTCTCCGGCCGGATCCTCAATTGATCCAAAAGTTTTCTTTACGATCCATTATTATCCGCAGGTAACTTTCGTGGAGAACGAATCCTTTTCGGTGTCAGCGGGAGTACCACTTACTCTCGGGTTTACCGGCACCTACAGCGCCAGCTTTAACTCCCGCGGCGACTCATACGAGGAGAATTCGCTGCTGGGGCTATTCCAGGCGCCGTTAATGGTCAATCTCAACGGAGGCGCCGGCTCTTCCAAAGAGTCAGAGCAGCGTTTTGGTTATTTTGTCGGCGGCGGCTTCGGATATCATGGCACCGGGATAGAGATTGCAGATTCGGGAAAGCTCTACTCCAGGGGATTTGGTCCTGCTGCCAATGCGGGTATTCGTTTCGCCGTAGGTTCCCATCAAAAAAACATAGAAGTACGCCTTTCCTATATGAAGGGATTAAAGGATTATAAACCATCTATGTTTGGTGTAAACGCCGCCTTTAATTTTTGATCATTGCTTCCCCCAACTAATATGGCTGCACCTGTCTGGGATGCAGCCATATCTCAATATAATACAATAGGATTACTGCATATGCCCTTTTTCTTTCAGCTTTTTCAGCACATTTTCTCCCAGCTTTCGCCCCCATTCCTCGCCTGCTTTGTAAGAGTCCGCCATTATAAAAGGAAGCGACCGGGTTAGTTTTTGACCCAACGGAGATTTATAAAAAGCTATCAACTCCAGTACATCCTTTTCAGTATAGTATTTAGCATACACCGGCACAACAAGATTTACCAGGTCATCGGGATTCACCTCTTTCATAAACCCGTCCCAAAACTCCGCCGGCACATCCGGCATTTGTTCCTTATAGCTGGTTACCATCTGTGTTATCATCTGTACCCCGATTTCTCCGGACCCTGTCAAACGAAGCAGTTCCTTAATGTTCTCCTCGGCTGTTTTTTGCTGGGCATTTGCTGTGCAGAACGTTGTCAACAAAACGCAGAGCAGGATTACTTTTCTCATATAGTATATAGCTGTTTTGATGTTTTCGCTAACGACCAGGTTTTTAGTCTTTTATACCCTTTCCGCTATCAACTGCCTGATAAATGCTTCCAGTTCCTTTATCCTTTTTTCCAGTTCCGGCAATTTCCGGGAGAGCGCCTGGCTTCTCAGTGCGCTGGTATAATCGTGTGCAGGAGATCCGGTAACAGCCGAATTGGGTTGTTTGATGGATTTACTTACGCCGCTTTGCGCGTTGATTTTAGTACCGTCTGCTATCACCAGGTGACCTACAATGCCTGCCTGTCCTCCAATCATCACGTTCCTGCCCAGTTTGGTACTCCCGCTCACTCCCGCCTGTGCCGCTATTACCGTATTATTACCTACTTCCACATTGTGGGCAACCTGTATAAGATTATCCAGTTTGGCCCCGGACTTTATGACGGTGGAACCAATCGTTGCCCGGTCAATGGTAGCGTTGGAGCCTATTTCCACATTATCTTCAATAATCACATTCCCGATCTGCGGTACTTTGGCAAAGCTGCCGTCTTCCTGGGGGGCGAAGCCAAACCCATCTCCGCCGATGACCGTACCGGCATGAATGATCACATTTTTGCCCACTACGCAATTGTGATAGATGCTTACAGAGGGGTGGATAATGGTATTTTCACCGATCGTTACATTATTTCCTATATAGGCATTGGGATACACTTTCGCATTGTTTTCTATAACCACATTTTCTCCTACATACGCAAAAGCGCCTACATATACATGCTCACCTGTTTTTGCCGACGATGCAATGTAGGAAGGCTGCTGAATACCGGTCAGTTGTTTACTCATGATCTCCTGGTACTTTGTGAGCAGGGTGGCAAAGGCCAAATAAGCGTCCGGCACCCTTAGCAGGGTACCCCTCACAGGCTGCTTCAATTCCAGTTTTTCATTGACAATGATAACAGACGCTCCGGTAGAATACAGGTAGTCCTCATATTTGGGATTAGCCAGGAAGGCAAGTTCTCCTTCTTTGGCATATTCGATCTTATTGAAAGAACCTACTGCGGCTTCAGGGTCTCCTTCAATTCTTGCGCTGATCAGTAAGGCTATTTGAGAGGCTGTAAACGTCATAAAGATCATTTGTAATAGCAAATGTAGAATTTTTTTACAGGGCCATACAGGTTATGTTGGATCAAAGCATTGTCCACCTCCGAAATATCCCGCACCTCCCCATCCTTAAAAAGGATATTGATCTTTTCATTATTCGGGTTGTACGTCCTGTTCACGGCTTCCCCGGTAAACACAAGGTAAGCGGCTTCCGGAGCCGAAAGTGACAACCTGCCCATTATCTCGTGCAGCCTGTCCTCCAGTTCCGCTTCAGCAATCGGCTGATTCTGCAGGCGCAGTTTCAGTAAGCGTCTGTCTGTGATCCCCTCGCAAAGCAACGCCAATACCCTGTCTTTGTGATGACGCCACTGTTTTATTGAGAAAGCAATATCTGTATCATCTAATGCACAAAATTCGGAAAGATTGTTTACCACACTGGTATATCTGCCCGATAAAAAGTCTTTTATTATTCCATCCGGCATGGAAGCGGGATCTTCAAGCGTAAGCTCCCTGGCTCTTTGCAAAATTTTAACAAGCATCACCTCTGCACATAATACGGTCTTATGCAGGTACACCTGCCAGTACATCAGCCTGCGGGCGATCAGAAACTTTTCTATGGAGTATATGGCCTTTTCCTCTACCACCAGTTCCCCGTTGTGCACTGTTAACATTTTTATAATTCTGTCATAACCGATTACGCCCTCATTCACACCGGTAAAAAAACTGTCCCGGTTCAGGTAATCCATCCGGTCCACATCCAATTGACCGCTTACCAGTTGATGAAGAAATTTTTTGGGATACCTGCCGGTAAAGATGTCGATTGCGGTGGTCAACTGACCATCAAACTGCCTGTTCAACTCTTCCATCAGCAGCAGTGACAATTGTTCATGATGCACATCCACAGATATCACACTTTCCAGGGCATGCGAAAACGGTCCGTGCCCGATATCGTGCAGCAGGATCGCTATTTTAGCGCCCAAATCTTCGTTTTCCGTAATTTCTGCTCCTTTTTCCTTCAGCTCGTGCAGCGCATTACACATCAGGTGATAAGCGCCCAATGAGTGATGCAGCCTGGTGTGCACCGCTCCGGGATACACCAGGTGCGCCAAAGCCATCTGCTTGATCCTGCGGAGCCGCTGGTACCAGGGATGCGATATCAGTTCGAAGATTAACGGGTGGTGGATGGTAATAAAACCATATACCGGATCGTTGATTATTTTTTTGAACGCCATGCTAAAATGTTAAAAACTGCCGGATAAACCCCTGCAAAGGTAAAAAGGGGAAAATGAATAAGTACATTTGAAACATTAAACTATTAAATAAAACTCCAATGTCTCAGGCAAAAATTTTATGGGTAGATGATGAAATAGAAAGTCTCCAGTCGCAAAAGCTTTTTCTTGAAAACAAAGGATATGATGTGCATACCCTCACCAACGGCTATGATGCGCTGGACTATGTGAAAGAAAACATTATAGATGTGGTGCTGCTGGATGAGACCATGCCGGGGATTACCGGGCTGGAAACCCTTGCCAAAATAAAAGAGATCAACCAGCAATTGCCGGTGGTGCTGATCACCAAAAATGAAACGGAAAACCTGATGAACGAGGCCATCGGGTCGCAGATAAGCGACTACCTGATAAAGCCCGTAAACCCCAATCAGGTATTGCTCAGCTTAAAAAAAATAATTGAAAACCGCCGCCTCGTTGCCGAAAAAACCACCAGCACCTATCAGCAGGAGTTTCGCAACCTGTTCATGGCGCTCAACAGCAACCCGGATTACAACGAATGGATGGAGCTATACAAAAAGCTGGTGTATTGGGAACTGGAGATGGAAAAAAGCGACAGCCCCGAGATGCAGGAAGTATTCCAGACACAAAAAAACGAAGCCAATACAGAGTTTTTTAAATTTATCAGCAAAAATTATGCTTCCTGGGTCAATCCTAAAAGTACGGATGCACCTATCATGAGCCCTACGCTCTTCCGCTACAAAATATTACCACACCTGGAAAAAGGCAAACCATTATTCGTAATCCTGATCGACAACCTGCGGTATGATCAGTGGAAAGCTATCCAACCCATATTTTCTGAAAGTTTCCGGATACAGGAAGAAGAGACTTTTTACACAATTTTACCTACCGCCACCCAATATGCAAGGAACGCCATATTTGCCGGGATGATGCCTGCAGAAATTGAGAAAAGCTTTCCCCAGCAATGGAAAAATGACGATGAAGAAGGTGGCAAGAATCTTTTTGAAGCGGATTTTTTGAAAGCGCAGTTAAAAAGAGTTTTAAAAACAGATATTAAACATTCTTATACCAAAGTGCTGAATCACCAGGATGGGCAAAAACTTGTAGACAATATCCATAACCTGCTGCAAAACGACCTGAATGTGATCGTATATAACTTTGTGGATATGCTCAGTCATGCCCGTACCGAAATGGAAGTTTTGAAAGAGCTGGCGAGCGATGAATCAAGCTACCGTAGCCTGACCGCAAGCTGGTTTGAGCATTCTCCCCTGCACCAAGCGCTCAAAAAAATTGCTGATAAACCGCTTACACTGGTGATAGCAACAGACCATGGCAGCGTGCGGGTGAAGACGCCCTGCAAAGTGGTGGGCGACAAACAAACCACCACCAACCTGCGGTATAAGCATGGACGAAACCTGAACTATGAACCCAAAGAGGTACTGGCTTTCCGCGACCCCAAGGAAGCAGGGCTACCGGTACCGAATGTTAATTCCTCTTTTATATTCGCCAGGGAAGACGGCTACCTGTGTTACCCCAACAACTATAATTATTACTCGAATTATTATAAAAACACTTTCCAGCATGGAGGCGTAAGCCTGGAAGAAATGATCGTACCGGTGATCAGGATGACGAACAAATAGTGATTGCTGATTTTTGATTGGAGGATTTCTGATTTGGGGATTTTGGGAAGTATGATTTGGTTTTCTTTCTAAAATCAGCAATTCCCAAATCACCAATCAACAAATCCTACCATTGGCCATCCCACACTATCCACACCTGTGGAAAACCTAAACGGTTAAAGCCGGCCTGGATTTGGTAATTTTGCCGTGAGATGAAGTATAATCAGCCGGCTTTAAAAAAGATAGAGGATATCCTGGGGGAATCGGGTTATGTGGTCCGTTATGAAAGAGGCAACTTTCAAAGTGGGTACTGCATACTGCAGCAAAAGAAAGTGGTAGTCCTCAACAAATTCCTGACCCTTGAAGGACGCATTAACACCCTGGTAGATCTGATGCCCGTACTGGAAATCAACTTTGATGCCCTTACGCATGATTCCCAGCAATTATATGAGGAAATAATGTCCAAACCTGCCGGCGAATAAGCCCTTTTTGATTTCCCTATTTTAGAATAGCTTTGGCAGGTGAGTTACCCCCCCATTACCGTCACATTTCTTGGAACAGGTACCAGCAGCGGCGTTCCCATGATTGCCTGTAGCTGCCCGGTATGTACTTCTCCCGATGAAAGGGACAATCGGCTCCGGTCGAGCATCCTGGTACAGTCTGCCTCTACTACCGTTGCAGTGGATGCCGGTCCCGACTTCAGGGCACAGATGCTGCGAACGGGGATCAAAAAACTCGATGGCATCTTATTTACACATTCTCACAAAGATCATATCGCGGGGCTGGACGACGTAAGAGGGTTTAATTATTTCTCGGAACAACCTATGGATATCTATGGCAGCGAAATGACCTTCGAAATAATTATCCGGGAGTTCTCCTATGCTTTTGCTGAGAAAAAATACCCCGGCGCACCGGAGATCCGCCTGAACACGATCACTACGAAGCCTTTTATCATCGGCGATCTGGTGATTCAGCCCATCCTTGTCTGGCACCTGCATATGCCTGTATTCGGTTACCGGTTTGGCAGGTTTACCTACATAACAGATGCGAACAGGATTGAAGAAGACAGCCGCGCCAAAATAAAGGGAAGTGACGTACTGGTGCTCAACGCGCTTCGAAAAGAAAAACATATCTCACACTTTACCTTAGGTGAAGCTATTGAAATGGTAAACGAGTTGGAAGTACCGCAAGCATATTTCACCCATATCAGTCATCAGCTGGGCAGGCATGCCGATATCAGTAAGGAACTGCCGCCGGGCATTAACCTGGCTTATGATCAACTGCAGCTCCATCTGCCGGGAATAATACAATTCTCATGATCATAAGATTTTCTCACAGATACCACAGAAAAACGCAGAGCGGCTGTGAAAATCCGGGACACCGGTGAGGCAAATCATACTATTGACCCGGGAGCAGCAAGGATCCTGGATACACCGATTAGTTTAAAAACCTGTTTTTTCATAGGTTTGTTTGGTAAAAATCACACTATGAAGAAACTGATCATTTCTCTTCTGCTGTTAACCTCAGGCTATCAAACGATCGCTGACGAAGGAATGTGGCTGCCGATGTTGCTCGGCAAACAGGTATATGCCGATATGGTAAAAAAGGGACTTAAGCTCACGCCCGCCCAGCTATACGACATCAATAAAGCCTCCATCAAGGACGCTATCATCATATTCGGAAATGGTTGCACCGGCGAAATTGTAAGTAACCAGGGACTGATTTTTACCAATCATCACTGCGGATATTCGGCTATAGCAACCGCCAGCAGCATACAAAACAACTACCTGAAAGACGGCTTCTGGGCACTTACCAAACAACAGGAGATACCGGCGCCGGACCTGACCGTGCAATTCCTGCTGAAAATTGAAGATATTACCGGTGAAGTACTTCCGCAACTGGAAGGACTGGATGTAGCCAGCCGTTCTAAAAAACAGGCAGAGATCATTGCAGCGATCAACAGTAAGTATGCGGACCCTTCCAAAAATATTGAAGCAAGAGTAAGCGCCCTGTTTAAAGGCAACCAGTTCCTGGTTTTTGTATACCAGCGGTACAACGATATACGACTCGTGGGTACAGCACCGGAAAGCGTGGGAAAATTCGGCGGCGACGCCGACAACTGGGAATGGCCGAGACACACAGGCGATTTCGCTGTCTTCCGGGTATACAGCGGTAAGGATGGCAACCCCGCCACATATTCCGCAGATAATATCCCGATGAAGCCCAGGTATTTCCTCCCGGTTTCAATTAAAGGATTTAAAGATGGCGATTATGCCATGATCTACGGTTACCCCGGCAGTACCAACCGCTATGAGACCTCCTACGGTATTAAGCTGGCCACCGATATCGTGAATCCTTCACTGGTAGCGATGCGGGACATCAGGCTGAAAGCCATGTTCAGGGAAATGGTAAAAGATCCCGCGGTGAAGCTTAAACTGGCTTCTGCCTATGCCAGTGTAGCCAACTACTGGAAGTTTTATGATGGCGAAACAAAACAATTGTTGAAGTATAAAATCTACGAGCAAAAACAGCAGCAGGAATCCGGGTTTATTCAATGGGCAAAAGGCAAACCGGAATTTGAGAACCTGTTTACCGAATGGCCTAAAGTATATGATGCCTGGCGCCCCTATGCAAAGCAGAGAACTTACCTGTATGAAGGTGTTCTCGGTTCGCCGCTTGCAAAATTCGCCTCCACCCTGGTTAAGCTGGAAAATGATATGATTAAGTCGGGTGTGGATGCGGCAATAGTGCAGCAGGGACTGAAAGAAGCCGATGCCGCGCGGAAAAAATTCCTGGCGTCGGAAGATAAAATATCCGACCAGCTATCGATGGCATTGATATGCCGGGCTTTTTATAAAGACATTGACAGGAACCAACACCCGATCGGTTTCTACGAGAAACTCAAATCTGCCTACGGCGATCTTAACGAGGAGGCCACCTATCACAAATGGGCCGCCGCTTTATTCAGCAACACGATGTTGCTGGATGAAACCAAATGGAACACGTTTCTCTCCAGACCAGATGCGGCCACCCTGCAAAATGATCCCGCTTATGCATACGCCGGTGGCTTCCTGAAGAGTTATACCGGTAAATACGAGCCGCTGTACCAGCAGTTCCTTCTTAAGAACAACGACCTTGGACGGCTGTACCTGAAAGGGATCATGCAAATGGACCCTCAAAAGAAAATGTATCCCGATGCTACCTTCACCATGCGGGTGAGCTATGGCAGTATCAGCAGTTATACTCCCAGGGAAGCGGTAAAATACCAGGTGGCTACCACAATGACTGGCATACTGGAAAAATACATTCCCGGTGACTACGAATTTGACCTGCCGCCCAAACTGATTGAACTGGCAAAAAAGAAGGACTTCGGACAATATGCTGATGCCAGACACAAAGACCTGGTGATAAATTTCATCACCAACAACGATATCACCGGCGGCAACTCCGGATCACCCGTTATTGACGGCAACGGCAATCTTATAGGGTTGGCTTTTGACGGCAACTACGAAGCGCTCAGCCATAAGCTGGCTTTCGATAAAAACCTGAACCGCACCATTTGTGTGGACATCCGGTATGTGCTTTGGTGCATTGAAAAGCTGGGAGGAGCGCAAAATATTATTGACGAACTGAAGTTGGTAAAAATGTAGGGGCTGCCCGTAAAGGTTGCCTGTAATAACATTCTATACTATTGCTGTGTTCAATTTAAAATGTCGTATAATATGCCATGAATACTGCTATAGAGTTCTCTCACGGCATCCGGCAACAGCATCATATTTCCCGCAAAGCCGCTATGAGGCACTAAGCGCATAAACAGCGCCCTTTTTAGAAGCGTCTCTTTCTTTCTGATCTTTCGCGCCGTCTTTTGCCATCTTTCTTTCCAACATGGAGAGGCAATTACCAAAAAAAGCTCAAAATATTTGTTTAGTTAGGAATCCTAACTATATTTGTGACGGCAATATTGCCGAATCATCAAGCAAATATTTAATTATCATGTCAAAATCAGTATTTTACCACGCAGGTTGTCCTGTATGCGTCAGTGCGGAGCAGGACATTATCTCGTTGATCGGAGACGAGAAAGTGGAAATCGTTCACCTGGGAGAGCAAAAAAACCGGATCTCCGACGCGGAAGCGCAGGGTGTAAAATCTGTTCCGGCCTTACTTACGCCCAACGGGCATGTGCTTCATATTAACTTTGGAGCCTCCCTCGCCGATGTAAAAGGCTAAGATTTTTTATTTTTAGTAGTTAGGATTCCTTACTTTATGGAATCCTGCTTCTTTTTACTATTTAAAGTCAAAACAATGAAACAAGCGTTCTTCTTTATTATTGCCTCCCTTACCGCGACGGCAGCCTTTGCATGCGAAAAATGCGGAAACTATAACAATGACAACTTTCAGATCAGCAGCGTCAGCGTAAAACATTCACGGGAAATTGCGGCCACTATCTGGGAAATTTCGGTAAAAGGTCAGGCGGGTAAAACAACGCCAACCCCGGCCGGACAACTCAACGGTGCTCCTGTTTTGGGTTATGTATTCCCTACCAGTTTACAACCAACCGATGTCGGGTTCAGCCAAACGGAAGGTATCCTGGCGCTTGCGCTCACCTCCCACCCTGACTTCGACGATACACCCCTGTGGGATGAAAATTCAGATGGCAAATACGATAACGATGGTATAATATGGCATCCGCATTGGGTAGTGTTAACCGAAGACAAACGCGTAGAGGGAGGTCTGGCAGTAAAACAATTTGCTGCGGGTGACAATACCGTAACGCTGCCACCCACCAATCCCGGCATGCCTATGTACATGGATTCACCGGGTTTCCAGGTAATTACCAGAGGTAATACGATCAAAGTGGTGGTACCAGACTATCGCATAAACAATAAGACCGACTTTTCCTACGATGGCGTGACGGCCTACATGCAGGTAAATACCGGCGGTGATGGCGGCCATGGAACCGGTGATAAACCTATGCTTGGGGTGTATAAAGTCTATGCTGTAGCCAGTGGTAACTTATCGCTGCCCTATAAGGTAAAACAATAATTTGTCCCATAAAGTTAGGTATCCTACCTTTATGGCAGTTCGTTTTAAACTCAGCCTGAGCAATTTATTTAACAGCAAAAATCTTATCATCAACCCTTTAAAAATCAAGTGAGATGAAAGTAGCGGTTTGGGATACTTATGTAACCAAAAAAGATGGTACAATTATGCATTTCGACATTATTGTACCTTCAGAAATAAAAGATACTTCCATAATCTATACGTTTGGAAAAGAATATCTGAAGACGAAAAACCAGGAAGAACAAACATTGTCGTCAAAAGAGTGCAGTTTTTGCCATATTGAAACAGTAAGACCTCAATGGGAAGCAGCGATCAGGGAAAAAGGGTATTTCGTTTATGAAATGGAAAACTGTCATTAATGAAAAAATCCGACTTTCATCCCGGTCATCAGAACCAGCATATAGAAAGTAGGATCGTGGCTGCTTTGGAAAGAATATCACAGGCATTCCGTGTGCTGCTGTGGCAGGAAAGCAAAGAGTTTTCCCTAAGCCCTATCCAGGTGCAGGTATTGATCTTTTTGCTTCACCATAGTGAAGAAAAAAGGAAAGTAAGCTACCTGGCAGACGAGTTCAACATGACCAAGGCTACTATAAGCGACACGGTTAAAACTTTGGAACAAAAGGCGCTTATTACCAAAGAATATGAGCCGCACGATAGCAGGAGTTATATCATCCGGCTCACCCCAAAAGGAAAAGAAATAGCCGGCAGAACCTCCCTGTTCACCAGGGAGATCCACTCGCCTATTGATAAACTCAATGCTGACGACAAAGAGAACCTCCTGTTAAGCTTAATGAATATTATCAGGCACCTGAACAGAACAGGCGTTATAACCATACAGCGAATGTGCCTGACCTGTATGTATTACGAAACAGGAGCAAAAGGACAGAAACATTTCTGCAGGTTGCTCAACCAGGATTTACAGGTTACGGACCTGAGGGTGGATTGCCCCGAGCATGAATTGAAGACATGAATGAAATAACTACCAGATTAAGGGAAATAAAAAGGCGTATTGCCGCCGCCTGCGAAAAAGCAGGAAGAAACACCGGTGAAGTACGGCTACTGCTGGCAACCAAAACCGTGCTTCCGGATCAAATAAAAATTGCTTTTACTGCAGGAGAAACGCTGATCGGTGAGAATAAAGTGCAGGAGCTAAGGCAAAAATTCGATGCGCTAAAAGAGTTTCCGCATGAAAAACATTTTATCGGGCACCTGCAAAGCAATAAGATCAAAGACATATTAAAATGTAATGTATCCTGCATTCAGTCGCTCGACAGGCTGGATATTGCTGAAAAATTGCATCAACGTTTATCAACTGAGCAAAAGGAAATGAATGTACTGATCCAGGTAAATACTTCCTCGGAAGCAAGTAAATTTGGTGTCAGTCCGGGTGAAACAGTTGAACTGGTAAAACGGGTTGCTGCACTGGATTCGTTACAGATCAAAGGACTGATGACCATTGGATTGTTCAGCGCAGAAACGGAAAAAGTGCGGCAATGCTTCAGGCTGTTGAAAAACCTGCAGCAGGAAATTATCCGTCATAATATCCCGGGAGTAGAAATGAAGGAGCTTTCTATGGGAATGAGCAATGACCTGGAAACCGCCATTGAAGAAGGGGCAACCATTGTAAGAGTGGGAACTGCTATCTTCGGGCAGAGAATATACCCTGACAGCTATTATTGGAACGAAACCAGATGACAACAAAACCGCTACGGATACATTACCTGCAGCATGTACCTTTTGAAGGCCCGGGTTATATAAAAACCTGGGCAGAGGAAAGAGGTCATATCTTGTCTGCCACCAGGTTTTACAGGGACGATGCGCTGCCCGCGACAGATGATTTTGACTGGCTTATTATTATGGGAGGACCGATGGGGGTATATGATGAAGATAAATTTCACTGGCTGGCCGAAGAAAAGACGTTTATAAAAAACGCTATCCGCGCGAATAAAACGATCATTGGTATTTGTCTCGGTTCGCAATTGCTGGCCGAGGTATCAGGCGCCCGTGTTTACCCCAATACCCAAAAAGAGATAGGCTGGTTCCCGGTTTCTCTGACTAGCGGAACACATCCGCTTACTGATGGTCTTCCGGAAAAATTCGAGGTACTGCACTGGCATGGAGACACTTTCGATCTGCCAGAGAATGCCACCCACCTGATGCAAACAGCCGTGTGTAAAAATCAGGCATTTATATATGACAACTGTGTTTTGGGTCTGCAGTTCCATTTGGAAGCAACGCCGGAGACACTGGCTCAAATGATAGAGAACTGCCGGGACGAACTGGTAGCGGGCGACTTTATACAATCCGAAGAAAGCATTCTTCAGCAAAAAGAATACTGCGCTCAAACAAACGCTTACCTGGCACGTATCCTGGACCGGTTGGCATGACCCTGTCAGTCATTGACGCTGACCCTTTGAATGCTTGTTGGCAGCCATACCTGCATATCATTAGGTCCCCGGTTATTCCATGTAAAATAGGGTATAGCCGTAATCTTCTTGGTCAGGGTGGATACAGACAACCCGTCCGCACTCACCGTAACAACAGGCGCATCGAAACGGATGACATTAACACCACCCAGCAAAGAAGGCTCGAATGAGAGTTCAAAGCTTGTGCTGCCAGGTAATATTACAGCCCCTGCTTTTAATACATCTTTTTCTCCCTCCACACAATATACGATAGGCCCGTATTGCACAGCCACCCGGTTTTCATTTTGTTTTACTTTAGGGTTGCTGAGGATACGCCGCACTTTCATGGGCAACTCCATGGTTACTACATCTCCCTTTTTCCAACTGCGCCTGAGCACTGCATACCCCTTGTCTACATCAAACTGTACCGGCTCGCCATTTACCTTTATAACAGGCTGACTGTTTTGCTGTTCAGCATAGCGGTACAAATCTCCGGGAGCCGGTTCGGAAAGCCAGCCGGGTATCCTCACCCGCAATTCAAATGCCTGTTTCTTTGCCGGCGACAGCATAAGTTTCACATCCCCCTTCCAGGGGTAGGCTGTTTCCATAGCCACCGTTATTTTATTTTTACCCAGTTGCAATACGGTATTGCTTCCAGCAAAGAGGTTCACCCATATGGCATCAGCAGAAGTTCCATATATATAATTACCCACCGCGCTAACCAGCCGCGCTATATTGGAAGGGCAACAGGCCGTTCCAAACCATTCCCTGCGGTTATACCCGCCCTGCGAAGCCAGCGGGTTACCATAAAAAAACCGGTCTCCCGAAAGTGATAGTCCGTCCAGAGCGCCATTGTACAGGCTCCTTTCCAGTACATCCACATATTTAGCATCGCCCGAAAGCATATTCATACGCTGGTTCCAGAATACCATACCTACAGAAGCACAGGTCTCACAATAGGCGCTGGCATTAGGCAGATCGTAGGGTTGACCAAAACCTTCATTTTTTCCCTGTGCGCCTATACCTCCGGTTATATACATATGACGGAACACCACATCCTGCCATATAGCGTCCATAGCAGTAATATAACCTGTATCATTGGTAACAGCGGCAACATCTGCCGCGCCTGTATAGAGATACATCGCCCGGACAGCATGCCCTGTGATCTTTCGCTGATCTTTCACCGGCAGCCCATCCTGGCAATAATCAGGGTCTTTCCACTGATCCCATATCACCCCTTTGCCATAGCCATGTCCCCTTTGCGCCAGGAACCAATCGGACAGTTCCAGGTATTTTTTGTTTTTTGTGTGATGATATAATTTCATCAAAGCCAGTTCTATTTCTTGGTGACCGCTCACCCATGGCTTGTGCTGTTGGCGGAAAACCGAATCTATATGATCGGCAAAACGAATAGCGGTGTTCAGCAATTTATCTTTTCCCGTAGTATTATAATAGGCAATACCGGCTTCAATAAGATGACCCGCGCAATAATCTTCATGCTTTTCCATATCCGACCAGCGGTTATTGATATCCGTAAGCACATAATAGGTATTCAGGTACCCGTCAGGCAACTGGGCAGCGGCAATTTTATCTATCCACCCGTCTGTATTTTTTTCCAGGGTGGCATCGGGATGATTCTTTAAAGAATAGGCAATGGCTTCTATCGCCTTATACACGTCAGAGTCATCATAATAAATACCTTCGTGCTTTCCCGATCGTTGGGCGGCCTTCTCGAAGTTCCGTATCCTTCCGGTTTTGTCCTGTGTATAACTTACACAGGCATCCAGGGTAGCGGTAGCGACCGTTGTCATCTTAGGCTTCCAGAAAGGATCGGTGATACTTACCTCCGAAAAATTAACAGGATATACTTTTTGTAAGGAGTTTTGTGCATATACAGTAGTCACTCCCGGAAGAAACATTATTGCGGCAATCCAGCTTTTTTTCATCATTCCGTGATTGTATTGTCAGATGAATGTCTGTTCAATATACAACAGAAATATGCGAACGACAAAAAACCCGACCCGCACAGGAACCGGTTCCTCCAACTCACCTGCCTTCCAGTAATTCCTTCACTTTTTCAATCACTTCCTGCAGGTTTGAGGCATCCTGTCCGCCGGCGGTAGCCAGGGTTTTCTGTCCGCCGCCGCCGCCTTTTATAAGCGGTGCTACAATTTCTTTGATGATCTTTCCGGCATCCAGTTGCCTGGCAGCCGCTACTACTTCCGACATACCAATGGCAACAAATGATTTTCCGTCGATATTGGCACATAATACCATCAGGTAATCCCGCAGGTTGTTTTTTACATCCACACAGATCTTTTTCAGTCCATCAGCGCCGGGTACCTGCACTATTTCCCCGATAAAGGTAACGCCATTTACTATCTGGTCTTTCTGCAGCAACTCATTGCGGAGCTGCACCAACTGGCGTGCTTCCAGCCCTTCTATTTTTTTCTGCAGTGAATTTTTATCTTCTATCAGCCTTTCAATTGCCTTCAAAGGGTCTTTTGATTTCAGCAGTTCTCCAATATGTTTATACTGACTGATCTTATCATAAGAATACTGTATAGCCGCATGGCCTGTTAATGCCTCTATCCGCCGCACTCCCGCCGCCACAGCAGATTCTGATAGGATCGCAAAAAGCCCGATCATCCCGGTGTGCCCCACATGTGTTCCACCGCAGAGTTCCACGGAATATTCCGGATCAATGATCACCACCCGGACGATGTCTCCGTATTTTTCTCCGAACAATGCCATGGCGCCCAACTCCAGCGCCTCCTCCTTCGGCATTTCTTTTATGACCACCGGTATGTTTGCCCGTATTTTTTTATTCACCAGCAGTTCTATTGCTCTCAGTTCCTCCTCTGTCACTTTCGAAAAATGAGAGAAGTCGAAACGCAGCTCCTCCGGGGATACCATCGAGCCTTTTTGTGCCACATGGGCGCCCAACACCTGCCTTAGCGCCGCATGCAGCAGGTGTGTAGCAGTATGATTGTACATCGTGCCGAGCCGCTGTTCCCAGTTTACCGATGCGGTGACAGGGAGGGTAATATCAGCCGGCAACGCATCAGTAAAATGAATGATCAGGTCATTCTCTTTTCTGGTATCGGTAACGGGTATGCGCTCTTCTCCAAACACCAATTCTCCCCTGTCTCCTACCTGCCCGCCGCTCTCCGCGTAAAAAGGAGTGGACTCCAGCACCAGTTGATATTGTTCTTTGCCTTTTGCTTTTACTTTCCTGTATTTCACCACCCGGGTCTCTATCAGCAGGTCGTTGTATCCTACAAAAGCAGTTTTGTCCGCCTTATTGACTTCCACCCAGTCCTCGGTGTCAATAATAGTAGCTGCCCGGCTTCTTTCCTTCTGCTGTTTCATTTCCTGCTCAAATCCCGGCTCGTCCACCGCCAGGTTCTTTTCGGCAGCGATCAGTCTTGTCAGGTCGATGGGAAAGCCATAAGTGTCATATAGCTCAAAAGCTTCCCTGCCGGGAATAATCCTGCCTGAAAGCCCGGCAACGATATCATCCATTCTCTTCAAACCTTTTTCAAGCGTTCTCAGAAAAGCCTCTTCTTCTTCTTTCACTACCCTCGCCACAAAATCTGCCTGCTGCTGCAGTTCGGGAAACACCTGCTGAAACTGTGCTGCCAGCAACGGCACCAGTTGATTCAACAATGGCTGCTTATAGTCAAGATAGGAGTAATAATATCTTACTGCTCTTCTCAGTATCCTTCTTATCACATAGCCGGCGCCGGTATTAGACGGTAATTGTCCGTCGGCGATGGTAAAGCTGATGGCTCGTATATGATCGGCTATTACCCGGAAAGCGATTGCCTGGCGGCTGTCGCCGGCATCGTATTGCCTGCCGGTGATCTTTTCCGTAGCGGCAATGGTACCGGTAAAAATATCCGTATCGTAGTTGGAGGTTTTACCCTGCAGCACCCGCACCAGGCGTTCAAAGCCCATACCGGTATCCACATGTTTCGCGGGCAATGGCACAAGTGTAGTATATTCAATACTCTTTTTAGCACGCTCTTCTTTTGAACAATCTTTGTTTTCTTCTGTCCATTTATCAAAAGCCTTTTTATCCTTCCACACCCGGTTGAACTCCATAAATACATTATTCCATATCTCTATCACCTGCGGATGGTCGTTATTCACCAGGGTTTTGCCGTCTACGGCTTTTCTTTCTTCATCGCTGCGGCAATCCACATGTATTTCCGTGCAGGGGCCGCAGGGGCCGGTATCCCCCATTTCCCAGAAATTATCTTTTTTACTGCCGGGTAATATCCTGTCTTCCGCTATTACTTTCTTCCATTCATTATAAGCTTCTGTATCCCGGGGCAGGCCTTCCTGCTCATCACCTTCAAAAATGGTGACATACAGCCTGTCTTTATTTATTTTATATACATCCGTAAGTAATTCCCAGCTCCAGGCTATCGCCTCTTTTTTAAAATAACCCTTTTCAGGATGTGCCGGGTCGCCGAAACTCCAGTTACCCAGCATTTCGAACATGGTATGGTGATAGGTATCTACCCCTACTTCTTCCAGATCGTTGTGCTTGCCGCTCACCCGCAGGCATTTCTGCGTATCGGCCACACGGCTGTAAGGCGCTTTCTTATTTCCCAGGAAATAATCTTTAAACTGGTTCATCCCCGCATTGGTAAACAACAATGTGGGGTCGTTTTTTACTACTATGGGCGCAGAAGGCACAATATGATGCCCTTTTGATTGAAAAAAATCCAGAAAAGCCTGCCTTATCTGTACTGAAGTCATAATTGCTTCGTTTATAATTGCAGAGAATGGGTGTTTAAACTCTATATTTGCCTGTATGGTCGCAGGCGGGTGCGAAGGTAATTAAATTATGGCTGGATTTTTGCGCAGGCACAAAGCAGCTTGAGGGTTTGCTTCATGAAAAAAATTAAATATTATTACAATACAAATACTCTCCGATACGAAAAGCTGGTAGTTCCCCTGCGAGTGAAACTACTGCGTATTTTGGGTTTTTTAGCCGCAGCCCTGGTTACTGCCCTGGGGATTGTTGCTATAGCTTTTAAAATACTGGACTCCCCCAAAGAAATGCTGATGCGACAGGAAAACCAGCGTATCAAGCAGGACTATTCATTGCTCAACAAAAAGGTAAGATCCCTGCAGCAGCAAATGGTTGAACTGGAAAAAAGAGACAACCAGGTGTACCGGGAAATTTTTGAAGCCAATCCTATACCGGACAGCGCCCGGGCCAAAAGAATGGAAAAAGAGCAGGAAGAAAGGTTGGTAGAAAGTATGGAAGATAACGAACTGGCTTTTTCCGTTGCCAGCGCCCTGGATAACCTCTCTAACCGGATTAGTTTCCAGTTGCGGTCATATGGCGAGATAGAGAAAATGATCAAGGGAAAGGAAAAACTGCTGGCAGCTACGCCGGCTATCCAGCCAATCAGCAACAAGGAACTGACCCGGCTGGCTTCCGGTTACGGATACCGTATAGACCCTGTGTATAAGACGGTGAAAATGCACTCAGGGCTGGACTTTTCCGCGCCGCAGGGCACTCCCATTTATGCCACGGCGGATGGGGTGGTAAAGCTGGCCGGAAATACCGGCAACGGATATGGTAACTATGTGGTTATTAACCATGGATACGGATACGAAACCCTTTACGGTCATCAATACCGTATTAAAGTAAAAAGAGGAGAAAGAGTAAAAAGAGGAGAACAAATAGGCTGGGTAGGCAGCACCGGGAAATCCACCGGTCCGCATTTACATTACGAAGTACACAAAAACGGGCGAAAAATGGACCCGGTTTACTTTTTCTATAATGATCTTACTCCCGAACAATTCGACAGGATACTCAAGCTGGCGGCTTCCGGCAACCAGAGCTTTGACTAAATTGTTGATAAGTATCTAAAAATCATCACTCTGCAAGCGTTAATTTAGCATGTATGTATAAGCAGTTAGACCTATTTGGTGATATGCCGGAGGAAAAAAAACCTTCACCGCCGGCAGAAGCTGAAAGAGCCTCTGGGGCTCCTCCAAAATTGTCTACAATAACTTTCGCGGAAAAGACTGATGAGGATATAGAGGAGTTAATAGTGTCTGAAAAACCATCTCCTGCATTGGTAGTTGCCGCTCCTAAAAAAGGGAAAAGGGGGCGTAAATCACTAAAGGAAATGGAAGCAGAAGTGCTGTCTATTGAGGTTCCTTCCGACGAAATACTTTTCAAAAAACAATATTACAGTATAGGCGAAGTATCACGGATGTTTAAATTGAACAGTTCGTTATTACGTTACTGGGAGTCTGAGTTTGACATCATAAAACCGCGTAAGAACCGGAAAGGCGACAGGCACTTCCGGCCGGAAGATATAAAAAACCTGAAGCTTATTCATCATCTCCTGCGCCAGCGAAAATATACTATTGAAGGCGCAAAAAGCTATTTAAAAAAGAACAAAAACAAAGTTTCCGAAAATTTTGAGCTAATTCAAAAACTGGAACGCGTAAAACAATTCCTTCTCGAACTGAAAGCGGGCTTATAAATCAATGTTATATAGGCTTTTCTTAACAATAAGAGGTGCTTTATTTGTGAAATAACAAAAGATAAAGAAACGGGTAAGAGAAAATATTTAGTTTTTACACCCGTTTTTTCCTGGTCAATTAATAGTCATCCTATGTTGAATTCAGTTCGTTTATCTGTAGCCCTGGCAGCTATCCTGGTCTGTTTCATCTTTCAGAGTTTTGAAAGTAAAAAAAATATCCTGCCGGTTGATCATGCCGGTCACACACCTGCTTATAAACTTGTTATCAAAAAGAGTACATACGAAATGAAGCTGTATGATGAAGAAGGATGGTACAGCACCTATCCGGTAGTATTCGGAAATAAAAAGCAGGACGATAAAAAAATGGAAGGCGACCGCCTGACACCGGAAGGAAATTTCAAAATAGTAGGTAAAACATTACATGGTAAATGGGGTAAGTTTTTATTACTCGATTATCCGACAAAAGAAAGTTACGAACGCTTTAAAGAGCGCAAAGCAAAAGGTGAAATTCCACAAAAGGCCACAATAGGCGGTGGCATTGGAATTCACGGTACCCGCCCGAATGAGGAATGGGTAATAGATAAGTTCGTCAACTGGACAAGCGGCTGTATCTCGGTTCGCTATTCCGATATGGACGAACTATACGATATGCTTCCTATTGGTACGGAAGTCATCATCGAAAAATAATCTTCTATCAGAATTACACCAGGTTGGTTTTGATGAAAAGAGTACGGTTGTACTCTTTTTTCATTTTATGACGGGAAACCCTATGAGGTTTATTTGCTCGTCATAATGACGTTTTTATTTAAACGCTATCGGGGTTTCCGGGTATCTGAAGTTCAAGGGTTTCTTTTTGCAAAAAAGCGCCAGGTACAATCGGAGAGAAAGCCCGGTAAAACGAACAAAACAGACGTGAAAGGATGTATATAAATAAGGGCAAAAACAGCAGCTCAGGTTAACAACCTGATAAACTATGTTAAGCTAATAAATTTTTCAGTTTCTTATACGTTTACAATGAAAAGCTTCCTGTTCTCCGCAGTATCGGCTTCGATTCATGTCATTTAATCAGTGTAATAATTCCCATCGAATCCACAAACAATGACATTTCAAATGATGCCATATCTCCATAACTGTAATTATTAAAGGTTATCGGGCTGTTTAGAGGTAACTGAAATTTCCTGGAAAGGTTTTTTGGATAAGTAGCGTATACTGAATACAATTTTTCATAATCCTTAACACAAAAGCTGATATTATTCTTAACCCCTTCATTTACCTTAAAGTGATATAATCCGTCAGTAGTAGAAATGTCAAATTTATTCAGCAATGCTCCCCGCCTTGCTTTTATGCATTGATTCTCTTCATCAAAAAGAATACGATTTGAAAAATTACAACTAGTTAAAGCAATCCCTAGCAAAAGAAACAAGTAATTTTTTATATATGGCATTATTCTTTTCTTAGCAAATTTTTGATAGTAGATGATAAATATTGGCCCCTTGTCAATATTATTTTTAATAAACATTTCTAAATGTTCCCCTGGTATTCTATAAAATCCTATCACTGGCGCATGTCTCCTGACTTATGCCAGATTATTACTTATCGCAAACGCGCCAATGGCTTAACTGCTTATTGCAATTTACATCTTAAATACAGCTTCTGGTGTAAACCTGGTAGAACTCATCCGAAAACCTCACTTGTTATTATTGTTTGCATCAACGGCTAAGCCGGGCAGATGCCTCTCCCAACCTGCGATCGGGATCGGCATGACAAGCGGTAGTGCAGTACTCAGCAGTAGTACGATTACTCTACTGATATGTGAAGAGACATGCCGATAGAAAAAGGGACAGCGTGCATGACAACATAGTGTTGTTCAGCATGCGTGCATTCGTTCAACATTAGTACAATTGTTGAACACATATCCTACTGCTTGTCACCCCGACGCAAGGAGGGGTCTGTAGCACCCCCACTGGTTAATGCTACGGCAGCAGGTCCGTCATCACACAACGATGATGCAGACCTGTGACAGGCGCAGGACAGACGTTCTTACATTTGCCCTGCACCAGGTCATACTGCCTTCCACAAAGCCCCAGGCAAAGACTACGACCGGGAAGTAAAAAAACACCCGGCATGGAAGAAAGAAAGATTTTATGCGGTTCGGTGACAACACCAACCGCAAGCACACGATATACCCGGAATATCAAAAGCTATAGTTTTCTCCCACAGGTAAGCATACATGTTTTAACTTTAGCAGTAAACCTCCAACATGAGATATATCTGGTTACTGCTTTTAATATGCGCCGCTGATGCGACAGCGCAAACACAAAAACCCGCACTTCACGGAAAGCACTGGATGGCGATAACCGGTAAACCGCTTGCCGCGACAGCAGGGGCAGGCATTTTTCAGAAAGGTGGCAACGCGGTGGATGCCGCTTGCGCCATGCTGGCGGCTACCTGCACCATGTGGGATGTACTCAGTTGGGGCGGGGAAACACAGGCGCTTATCTACAATCCGAAAACAGGAAAAGTAATTGGTATCAATGCCCTGGGAGTGGCGCCCACGGGAGCCACCCCTGAATTTTTCAAAAGCAGGGGAATGGATTTTCCACCGGAATATGGTCCGCTGGCAGCGGTTACACCCGGCACTTTCGGCGGGCTCTGCACCATGTTGGCGGAATACGGCACAATGAGCCTGCAGGAAGTACTTGCACCCGCGATACAAATGGCGGAAGGATATCCCATCGAAGCGCAGACAGCCAACAGCATCGAAAGAAATAAAACCAGGATCAAAGAATGGCCTTATTCCAAAAAAGTATTCCTGCCGCATGCCGGGGAGAAAAGGGAAGCGCCGGAAGCAGGAGAAATATTTGTGCAAAAAGAGCTGCTGGTCACATTACAGAAGCTGGTAGCGGCAGAGCAACAGGCGTTGAAGAAAAAAAAGAGCCGGAAGGAAGCCATTTATGCTGCCTGCGACAGGTTTTACAAAGGGGATATTGCGGAGGAATTTGTAAGAGGATGCCAGGAACAGGGCGGGCTTATTACGAAACAGGACCTTGCAAACTGGAAAGTAATAACAGAAGAGCCGATGATGGTAAATTACAAAGGTATAGAAGTATATAAGCTTAGCCAGTGGACGCAGGGGCCGATGATGTTGCAGGCATTGAACATTCTGGAGAATTTTGACCTGAGAAGCATGGGATTCAATTCTCCGGCATATATACATACCGTTACGCAGGCAATGCAGCTATCTTTTGCCGACAGGGATTTTTATTACGGGGATCCGTATTTTTCTCCCGCGGAACCCATGACCGGACTTTTATCTAAAGAATACGCCAGGCAAAGGGCCACCCTGGTGGATCCGTACAGGAACATCGCGGCGACACCCGGCGACCCCTATCCGTTTGAGAACAAAACCAACCCCTACCTGCACTTGCTTCAAAACAGGGAAGGCAGTGTTAATGACCTGCAACAGCAGCGTTCCGGAGGAAGCACTCCCACACATGATGCCGCTTCTTTCAACGCGGGTGCCGGGGAAGAATATTATGACCGCCTGTGGCGGGGAACTACTTCGGTAGAAGCCGCGGATGCGGAAGGCTGGGTGGTATCCATCACACCCAGTGGCGGATGGATACCAGCCTGTATTGCCGGCAACACGGGCATCGGCATGAGCCAGCGTATGCAGAGTTTTGTCTGCGACAGCCTTATTAATCCCTTTAACATCGTTGCACCGGGAAAGCGACCCAGGGTAACGCTTACGCCTACCCTGGCGCTGAAGGATGGCAAACCGTTTTTGTCCTTTGCCGTGCAGGGAGGTGATACACAGGAACAGAATCTCCTGCAGTTCTTTTTGAATATGGCGGAGTTTGATATGACGGTGCAGGAAGCCGCGGAAGCGCCCAATGTAAACACCGATCAGTTGTGGCTTTCTCTTGGCGGTATAAAGATCAGGGACAGAAAGCCCCGGCAGGGAGCGCTGCTCATCAACGGTAATACACTTCCTTACGTAAAGGATAAGCTGGCTCAAAAAGGATATTCCCTAAGGTATGCCGAAAGAACTTCCGGCCCGGTAAATGCCATTTATTTCGACTGGAAACATACAACCCTTTGGGGTGGCAGCAGCAACCATGGGGAGGACTATGGCATTGCATGGTAAGAGCAGCAAAAGCATTACAGGCTAATTTCATGCGAGGCGAGGACGCCTCGCACAGCGGATGACTTTTCGGTAGGTGAATCATGCACAGATCGGGAGACCTGCGCCAGTGATAAGCGCAAAAATCCGGTGCGATCATTTATTCCTTTGTTATTTTTGAAATATGTTTAAACTGGAGAGCGGGCCTGCCGCCATATATGCTGTTGTCATTTTTGCCGCCACTACCATCCTGGGATATATATTTCCGGGACATGCCATTATTACATCAGGCTTGCTGATCGCCATCTTTTTGACGATTTTTATCCGCTACGCTTATTCTACCATCATTGCCGGTGTACTGAGCATAGCCCTGGCGATCATGTACCCGGTTATTCATCAGTATCAAACGGGTTTTTTCATCAAAACAACAGAAAACCTGTTTATCATCATCCTGCTTTTTTCGGCCACTTTGCTGGCCTGGTATATCAAATCGTTGCTGATACACCTGCAGTTCGACCGTACCCACATGACCTCCCTGTTTGAAAATGCCACGGAAGGCATTTTACTTACTGACGGAACAGGAACAATCGTCCTGGCTAATCCATCCGCTGAACAGATCTTTGGTTACGATTCGCATGAGCTGATCGGTAAGCCTATTGAAACGCTTATTCCCGTTAAGTTTTCACATCATGCGGAACTCAGGAAACAGTTTTACAAGACTCCTTCCAATCGTACCATGGGTTCGGGTAGGGATCTATATGCCGTCAGAAAAGACCGTACGGAGTTTCCCGTGGAAATAAGTTTAAGCCACTACCGCCAGGACCAGGAGCAATATGTGATCGCGTTTATTGTAGATATCACTACCAGGAAGGATATTGAAAAAAATATCCAGCAGAAACAGCGGGAGCTGGAATCTATTACGCAGGAAATACAGCAACTGAATACGCAACTGGAAGCAAAAGTGGAAGAGAGAACCGCCATACTGAAAGATGCGCTGGAGAAACTGGAACGCTCGCAGGTGGAACTGAATGAGGCCCTGAAAAAGGAAAAGCAGCTTAATGAGCTTAAAAGCAGGTTTGTTTCTATGGCATCACACGAGTTCAGAACACCTCTTAGTACGATATTGTCCTCGGCTACCCTGGTATCAAAATATCCGCTTACAGAAGATGAAGCCAAGAGGGAGAAACACATTTCCCGTATCAAGGACGCAGTAAATCATATGAATGAGTTGCTGGAAGATTTCCTGTCGCTAGGGAAACTGGAAGAAAACAGGATAGGCTTTGCGCCCGCTGAATTTGCTCCCCAAAACTTTTTTGAAGAAGTAGTGGATGAAATGCGGGCACAGGTGAAAAACGGCCAGACGATCGAGTTTGATTACGAAGGGGAGGACAGCTTTTTTACGGACAAAAGAATATTAAAAGTCACGCTCCTGAACCTGTTGTCCAATGCCATCAAGTTCTCAGGCGAACATCGTCCTATTCGGCTGAAAGTGTCCAATAAAAATGAGACGCTGAAAATTTTGGTAAAGGATAGTGGGATTGGTATACCGGAAGAAGATATTCCTTACCTGTTTGATACTTTTTTCCGAAGTAAAAATGCGTCTAATATACAGGGTACCGGACTGGGATTGCCCATTATTAAAAGATACCTTCAATTGCTGGATGGTTCCATACAAATAAACAGCCAACTGGGGAAGGGAACAGAAGTACTTATTACATTACCGAAGGGGGAACGGCAGTTATAAGCCCAACATTACACCGCCATAATAATTTCTTGCCTGCGCGGGGTTGAAAAAACGATTGCCGAAGGCATTCAGGTCGTTGCCGAGGCTGTATAGCTGGTTCAACCCGTTGTCTATACCGGTAAATATATTCAGCGATACTTTTTTAAGCTTTTTATTCCATCCTATCCTTCCATTGAGCAACCGGTAGGCGGCAGCGTAGGCTGTATTGGCATCGTTAAGCGGTATCCCGGCAGTGTAACAGAAAGATGTATTCAGGTAAATTCCAGGACGGGTGTTGATATCCACTCCTGCAGACACTACTTCGTTTGCCACCCCTGTCAACCGATTACCGGAATAATCATGCATCCCCTGGGCGTTTTCTACCATGTAGCTTTTAAACCGGAAATTATTGACGGCTGCACTGCTCCAAATCTTGAGATCGCTTATAAATCCTGTTGCTCTTCTCAGCGCCTGGTAATCGGTATATACTTCCAATCCTTTCTGACTGGTATTACCGGCATTTACAAAATAATCAGCGCCGGCATTTGTTCTTCTTACCACTATGGCGTCCCGCAACTTAAATTCAAAAGCGGTGATATCAAACTGCCATCTCCCGTTAAATGCATTGCCTTTAACCCCTACCTCGGTATTCCAGCCATATTCAGCCTGTAAATTACTGTGAATGCTGCCTTCCGAAGGGCGGATTTCAGCCACTGTCGGCGGTGAAAATCCCTTGGATATGGAACTGTACACGGAAAGCCTGTTGCTTATCCTGTATAAGGCAGCTACCCTCGGCAGGAGTTGCTCTTTCAGGCTTTTTGCCTTCCTGCTGTCATCGGTGTCAGTTGGCCTGCGGTAGGTGAAACGGTAGAAATTGCCGCTTGTGCCCGCCTGTAACTGAAACCTGTTATCCAGCCACCATTCAGCTTGGAGAAATGGATATATTTGCGACGCGCTGATACGATCCTTATACTGGATAGTGTCTTGTACTCCCTGCCTGTTCCCGTAGTTGTTGATCACACTGTAGTTAAACGTCCATTCCGCTCCTGCCGCCAGTTTTATACTATGCCTTCCCCAATTTTCCTGGTACACCATTTTGCTTCGTAATCCTGTATTGGACTCCGCCCTTGTCTCAAAGTTCATCAGGAACGGATTCCTGAAGTCCGTATACGAGAACATCATCGATGTCACATTACTCCATTTGTCATTTAACCGGTATTCATTGCTGATGCCGGTTAATATTGTTTTATTGTAAATGGCTACTTTCAGGTCCTGCATCCCCGGCCGCGCCTGTCTCGGGTTCTCTTCCATTTGTTGTTGCGTTAATCCGCCGGGGGTTTGGTAGAACATGTCCGCATACAACATGATCCAGTTCAATTCATTTTTTGCGTTCAGGCGGGCGGTCCCGTTCCATTGCAGCACATCCCTGCGCATCCTGGTGTTGTCCCGGTATCCACCGGATTGCAGATGGCTTTGCGTAAGGGAAGAACTGAAAGCCTTATTCCGGTATTTCCATTGGGCATTTTCGCCAAACAATCCATAGGAGCCGGCGGTAAGCTGAAGTTTTGTTTGATGGGAGGGATCTTCCTGCAGGGGCAGTTCGTTGGTATGCAGCAATACTACTCCTCCTGTATTTGCCCCATACAGGCTGCCGCCCGGTCCCTTTAATATTTCCACCTGTTGTATGCCCGACTGATCCAGCAGGTTGAAATAAGTGTTCCCTCCGGCATCGGTAAAGGGAATATCATTCCAGTATATTTTCACATTGCGGACGCCAAACGGCGAGCGGAGCAAACTCCCCCTGATGCTTAAACGATAGCTGCCCGGGGAACGCTCTTCCATACGCACGCCGGGCACAACATTTAAAGCAGGCACCAGCGAAACCGGCGAGAAACGCTGCATATCTCTCTGACCTACCACTCCCACCGCCACAGGCGTTTCCAGCAGTCTCCGCCCGGATTCATACCCTTTGATGATCACTTCAGAAAGAGACGGAACCGAGTCGTTATCCTGCTGACCCATAGCAGGGTGTATGCTCAATAAAAGGATGAAAAACTTCACTATCTTCATCTCTCAAAATTAATACAATCATTGTTATCTCTTTTCGTGGAAATGCAGTGATCACAAATACTGATTACGGACCCCTCAATACCTGTTATGATATCTCTTAAAAAAGTACTCCCGGTACTGGCCATCCTCCTGTCCATCGGTGGGTTTGCCCAAAACACAGATGAAAAAGCTATTCAAAAAGTAATGGACGACCAGGTGTACTACTGGAATAAAGGCGATCTCGATAATTTTGTAAAAGGCTACTGGCAGGCTGATTCCGTAATGTTTATCGGGAAAAACGGGATCGTGTACGGGTATGACAATACGCTGGAAAGGTACAGGAAAAGTTATTCGGACACGGTGCAAATGGGCAAGCTGAAATTTACTATCCTGCATCTTAAGCAGCTTTCTCCGGAATATTACTTCCTGGTTGGAAAATTCCATCTCACCCGCTCAGTAGGAGACCTCTCGGGGCATTTTACCCTCCTGTTCCGGAAAATAAACGGGGAGTGGCAAATCATTGCGGATCATAGCAGTTGATGTTTTCCTCATCAACGGGTTTTGCCGGGCATATTGTTAATTTTTTGTGCCGCACAGGATTTTTCCTGTATCCCCGTGGTGAACCGGGATACCTGAAAGCCGGCGGGGAAACATTGGATAGCCTTTTTAACAGATTCCTTTGCCTGCCGTTAATTCACTTGGCTTTCCGGCCTTTTTTTTGTAAACTTTGTACAGGTCTTATTCACGATATTATGCGGCTTTAAATCCTTGATGGTATTTAATAACTTATAAAATTAGAATACTATGGGAACGTTACAGCGAATTAATAGGTGGAGTGCCGTTAATCACCCATGGTGGTTAATCGTTTTCAGGGTCGCATTGGGGTTGACCCTGTTGTTCAAGGGGATCTTGTTTATACGTGACAGCGTACTGCTGCAAAATCTGATCTCTTCTTCTGTTTTTCCCGATTACCCTGAATGGCTGATCCTGGTCATTACCTGGTTGCACCTGCTGGGAGGAACTTTTATTGTGATTGGTTTATTTACCAGGACAACGACATTACTGCTGATCCCGGTAATAGCATTCGCGGTTATTTTTATTAACTGGAGCGGCGGCAACCTGCAGGAATTGTTGTTCTCTATTGTGGCTTTGTTGATGTTGATCTTCTTCTTTTTTGAAGGAGGAGGTCCTATATCGGTTGATAATTACATCGCAAAGAAAATGGGGCGCCCGTCGAAATTATAGCGTTTGTTCATACTCGGTAGCAGATCAACTATCGCAAGCCGGGCCGTTGTTGGCTTTTTGTCGGATAGAGTATTCGGAACGCTTTGTTCTTTTCCGCCATACAGCCGGTCAGAACTTTTCCACCACACCGAGCCCGAAAAGAGCAAAATCATATTTTACAGGGTCTCCGGGAGATAACTTTTTGAGGTTTTTGGTGAGTTCCAGGGCGGCCTGCCAGTCCGTTTGTTTGCGGGTAACCAGCCTGAACTTCTGAGCGACCCGTGCCACATGCACGTCAATGGGACATATTAATTGCGAGGGACGTATATCCTTCCATATCCCAAAATCCACCCCGGTATTATCTTTTCTTACCATCCAGCGGAGGAACATATTCAACCGCTTGCAGGTTGATTTTTTTTCAGGAGTGGCAATATGTTTTCGCGTCCGTGCGGGAGCGTCTTCTAATCCGAAGAAGTAATGGTGAAACTTCCTTAACCCGTTTTCCACGGTGGTATCCCCTTTTTGCATCCCGTTGGTAAATGCCGTTTCCAGTGTATCAGAAACCTGGTAATGATGCTGCAGAAAGGATATGAAGTAGAGGATATCGGTAGCATTAAAAGTCCGGTGCTTAAAAGCCGCTATTTTTTTAAGCCCTTCTTTTCCCGGATCCCTGCAAAAATCATAGGGGCTGTTGTCCATCAACGTCATCAGCTCCCTGCTTTTGTTAATGATGATGGTGCGGTTACCCCAGGCAAGGATGGCCGCAAAAAAGCCGGCGATCTCTATATCCTGCTTCTTGCTGAAGCCATGCGGAATGCATATAGGATCTGTCTTAATAAAATAAGGGGTGTTGTATTCCTTTACTTTCCGGTCCAGAAATTTCTTCAGATCATCCTGCAGCATATTAACCGATAGCCTGGTTTAAATCTTCTATCAGGTCGTCTGCGTCCTCAATGCCCACGCTCAGGCGCACCAGGGAGTCTGCCAGTCCGTTGGCTATTCTTTCTTCCCGCGGAATGGAAGCATGGGTCATGCTGGCGGGGTGACCAATCAGCGATTCCACGCCGCCCAATGATTCCGCGCATGCAAAGATTTTAGTAGATGCCAGCAGCTTTTCAGCCGCTTCCACGGTGTTATCTTTTAGTTCAAAGCTCATCATACCCCCAAATCCACGCATCTGCTCTTTGGCTATGACATGGTTGGGATGGTCCTCAAAGCCGCACCAATGCACTTTTGCCACTTTAGGGTGTTGCCGCAGGAACCGGGCGACCTTTTCTCCGTTTTCGCAATGCCGCTGCATACGCACATGCAGGGTCTTTAACCCGCGGAGCAGTAAAAAACAATCCTGTGGCCCGGGTACGGCGCCGCATGCATTCTGCAAAAAATACAACTGGTCGGCTATGGTTTTATCGTTGGTGATGATACAGCCATGTACCACATCGCTGTGCCCCCCGATATACTTGGTAGCGGAATGCATTACAATGTCTGCCCCCAGGTCAAGCGGGTTCTGCAGGTAGGGAGAGGCAAAGGTATTGTCTACCGCCAGCAGGGCGTTGGCCTCTTTGGCAATAGCGGCACACGCTTTTATATCGATTATCCTTATCAGGGGATTGGTAGGTGTTTCCACCCATATCATCCTGGTGGCTTTGGAAATATATTTTTTGATGTTTTCAGCATCGCTCATATCGATGAAGTGAAACTTCAGCCCGAAATCTTCCCATATCTTTCGCATCAGGCGATAGGTGCCTCCGTACAGGTCGTTTGTGCTGATGATCTCGTCACCGGGTTTAAAAAGTTTCAGCAACGTGTCTGTTGCTGCCAGTCCGCTGCCGAAAGAAATACCAAAAGTCCCGTTTTCTGCGGCTGCCAGTGCGTTTTGCAGTTGGGTCCGTGTCGGGTTTTGTGTACGGGCGTACTCATATCCTTTATGTTTGCCCGGCGCTTCCTGCACATAGGTTGAGGTTTGATAAATAGGGGTCATAATGGCCCCGGTAGACGGGTCAGGATGTACCCCGGCATGTATAAAACGGGTCGCTGCTTTCATAATAATTGAATGAGTATAACAAAGATGTGCAATTTACAAAGAGTTTCAACTTATCAGGTTCTTTTCCGGAAATCCAGTTTAACAGAAACTTAACCAGGGCATGGGTAACATTATGCAACATGCCCTGAAATACAGCAGGGAAAAGGAATACAGCTTCTTTTTGTTCGTGTACGCATGTAGGTATTGCGCCCTGCGGAACACATTTCTTTTCATGAAACACCCATTGGTATAGTTCTGCTTTTATATGTTACGGAGGTTTCTATTTTTGAGTCGTCAATTAAAAACAACATCTAAAAAATTCTGTTATGAAAAGAATATTTGTTTTAGGATTATTCGCCCTGCTTACTGCAGGCGCCAACGCAGCAGGTAACCCCGAGGTCGTTAATGAAAAGGTATTGCAATCTTTTAAGGAAACATTTACCAATGCTCAAAAAGTAAAATGGTTTGAGAATGACAACAGTTATTCGGTAAGGTTTTACCAGGGCGAGACCAGGTACATCGTTTACTACAACAAAAAGGGGCATATTACCGGGTCAATGAAGTTTTACCAGCCCGCGTTGTTGCCCACCAACATCCTGGCCGATATTGCCGAAAATCATTCTGATAAAACCTCGTTTATGGTTACAGAAATCAGTTCAGGGAGCGGAACGGCCTATTTTGTAAAAATGGAGGGCAAGAAACACTGGTTTACCATACGGTACGAAGGCAATGGCGACAGCAGTGTGTACGAAAAGGTAAGAAAACAGTAACAGCTTCTCAGGTGTAAAGGTTGGGTTATAGTTTTACAGGTCCCCGGTTTGAGCCGGGGATTTTTTTGCCGGGTCAAAAGAAAAAGAGGCTATCCTTTTCGGAATAGCCTCTTTAAAAGCTTGAGGAGAAATCTGTTTAGTAGTCGTTATTGCTATTATAATCTCTCTTATTGTATCCTCCGCGATCGCGATACCCTCCGCCACCGCCTTTGTTGTAGCCGCCGCCACCTCCACCGCCGAAGCCGCGTTTCTTAAAGCCGCCGCCACCGCCGGGTTTCGCCGGTCTTTCCTGGGCTTCGTTGATTACGATTTTTCTACCCAATACTTCTTTGTCATACAGGCTGCTTAGCGCGTTCTGCGCTTCTGTGTCATTTTCCATCTCTACGAAGCCAAAGCCTTTGCTTCTTCCGGTTTCGCGGTCTTTAACAATTTTGATGGATGTAACAGTACCATACTGTTCAAATAAATTTCTCAGGTCGTCCTCAGTCATGTTCCATGAGAGGTTGCCTACATACAGGTTCATTGTAACAAAAATTTAAATAAAAAATTGAATTCGAATTCAGTAATGGAAATCTAGTTGCTACAATGATCTGAGAACCGGAGGTTAGCCGTAAACCAGCCAGAATAGAACTTGAACATTACTTCATATAGTGAAGATAGTGCATTCCGGCATAAAAGAACAAAAATAAGGATACAATTATGGCATTAGCAATATGCAGCTAATGCCATAATCGGAAATTATAACTTAATTCTTCGGAATGCGGCTCTGATAGTAGGTAGTTTTACTTACTCAGCCACCACTTCAAAAGCCAGTTCAGTCTCGGTTCCGTTGCCGAAATCGATTTTGGCTTTATGGGTACCCAGTTCCTTCACCTCGTCCAGGATGTGGATCCGGCGACGGTCGATTTCATACCCTTTCTGGTCGCGGATAGCCCGGGCTATCTGCACGGTGGTAATGCTGCCGAAAATCTTCCCGGAAGTGCCGGTTTTGGCGCCTATGGTAATCGCGCTTTCATTCAATTTGCTGATTACCTGGTTGATTTCCGCCAGCAACTTCTCTTCTTTCTTCTTCAGTTGCTTCAGCTTTTCTTCCAGTTGTTTCAGGTTGGAAGGAGAAGCCTCAATGGCGAACTTTTGAGGAATCAGGTAATTACGGGCATATCCGCTTTTTACTTTCACCTTTTCATTAGCAGACCCTAAGTTGTCTACATCTTTTATTAAGATTACGTCCATAATTACCTCCTTACTTTAAAAGATCAGTTACATACGGCAATAGCGCCATTTGACGGGCTTTTTTAATAGCCGCAGATACTTTACGCTGATATTTCAAAGAGTTACCGCTGAGACGGCGGGGCAACATTTTGCCCTGCTCATTCAAAAACTTCTTCAAAAATTCAACGTCTTTGTAGTCGATATACTTGATACCGTACTTCTTAAAGCGGCAGAATTTCTTCTTGGGCTTTTCGGTCTTGATAGCCGTAAGGTATTTGATTTCATTAGCCTTTGCCATGTTATTCTACCTCCGCTTTTTCGTTTTTGTAATTGATGCCGTTTTTCTTCCTGTCGTTATACACAACGGCATACTTGTCTAGTTTTGTTACCATGTGACGAAGCACCTGCTCGTCGCGTAACAGTTGAACCTTAAATGGCTCATTGAAGCTGGATGGCGCAGTATATTCCAGCACCCAGTAAATACCCGTGGTCTTTTTCTGGATGGGATACGCCAGTGATTTCAACCCCCAGGGGTTAGAATGCACGATCTGACCACCGGCTTCGGTTACCAGATCCGTGTATTTTTTCTGAGCAGCTTTATATTCTTCTTCGCTCAGAACAGGGGTAAAAATCACCATCAATTCATAATTGTTCATTACCCTGAATTTTGGTTTTAAAAATATGGGGTGCAAAGGTAATAGATTTTATTGTATCTGAGCTATCTATTTTATAGCATACCAATATGTCATCATCGACCCGAATATTTGAATAACACCTCTTAAGGCATATTTTCTAATTCATTAATAGTCAATGCCTGTTTGTCGCATGCCGATGAAGGAGGATGAAGGGAAACCATCAGTCGAGAAGGCTGCGTGGGGACACGCAGTTGGGCAAACAGTTGCCCCGATAGGTGTCCCCACGTGTCGTTTGAAAGGCTGCCTGTAGACAGTCAATCGGGTGACCGGGACAGAAAAAGAGTTGTCATCCTGTCATATATTTCGTCACTGGCATTTTATTTGAAACCAGCCCTATGTAATAAATGACATATTAATTAAATACTATAAGTAATAGATTATGCAAAAAGGAAACATTCGGGTGCAAACCGAAAACATATTTCCCATTATCAAAAAATTTCTCTACAGCGAACACGATATTTTCTTGCGGGAGCTGGTGAGCAATGCTGTGGATGCTACCCAGAAACTAAAAACCCTGTCTTCCATCGGGGAGGCGAAGGGCGACCTGGGAGATTTAAGAATTGACATAAAAATTGATACGGATGCAAAAACCCTTACCATTTCGGATCAGGGGGTGGGTATGACGGCTGAAGAAGTAGATAAATACCTGAACCAGGTAGCCTTCAGCGGGGCGGAAGAGTTCCTGCAGAAATACAAGGGACAAAATGAGGCGAACATTATCGGTCATTTTGGTCTTGGTTTTTATTCCTCTTTTATGGTAAGTGATAAGGTGGAGGTGATCACGAAATCGTATAAGGATGCCCCGGCGGTAAAGTGGGAGTGCGACGGCAGCCCGGCATTTACGCTGGAAGAAACGGAAAAAGCGGGGAGGGGAACGGATATCATCTTGTATATCAATGAAGAAAGTAAGGAGTTCCTGGAAACGCACCGCATACGGGAGATACTGGAGAAGTTCTGTAAGTTCCTGCCGGTACCTGTTTTCTTTGAAGAAAAACAGATCAACAATACCAACCCTGCATGGACCCGGAAACCATCGGAATTAACAGCAGAGGACTACCAGGATTTTTATAAAGAGCTATATCCGTATAACGAAACACCTCTGTTCTGGATCCACCTGAATGTGGACTACCCTTTTAACCTGACAGGGATATTGTATTTCCCGAAAATCAAACAGAGCTACGAAATACAGAAAGACAAAATACAGTTGTACAGCAACCAGGTGTTTGTTACGGAAGAGGTAAAGGATATTGTGCCGGAGTTCCTGATGCTGTTGCAGGGCGTGATCGACTCGCCCGATATTCCCCTGAACGTTAGCCGGAGTTACCTGCAGGGCGATCCCAATGTAAAAAAGATCAACAACCATATTACCAAAAAGGTAGCAGACAAACTGGAAGAGATATTCAATAAAGAAAGAAAGGAGTTTGAGGAAAAATGGGAACATGTGGGGTTGTTTGTGAAATACGGTATGATGACCGATGACAAATTCTTCGAGCGTGCCAACAAGTTTCACCTTTTTGAAGATACCGATGGCGGAAAATTCTACACGCTGGAAGAGTACCGGACGGCAACAGAAACCCTGCAGAAGAACAAGGATGGTAAACTGGTAGTATTATACACCACTAATCCCGTGCAGCAGGACGCGTATATTCAGCAGGCAAAAGCCAAAGGATATACTGTTGTGAAAATGGAAACCCTGATTGACGCTGCTTTTATTAACCAGGTAGAACATAAATGGGAGAATGTAGCCTTCTCGAGAGTGGATGCCGATATAGCGGATAACCTGATCGATAAACAGGATACCGCGGATTCTGTATTATCTGCCGATGAAGTTACCGCGCTGAAAGGGTTGTTTAACATACAGGTGCAGGATATTAATTTATCAGTGGAAGTAAAAGGATTGAGTAAAGAAGCGCCGCCTGTGGTAGCCACGCGTCCGGAGTTTATGCGCCGGATGAAGGATATGGCGGGCGTGGGTGGCCCGATGACGAGCTTCTATGCCAATATGCCTGACGAGGTATCGCTTACGGTAAATGGCAACCATCCTATCTATCAGAAAGTGTTGAGCGAAACAGACGAAAAACAGAAGGAAATGATTGTTCATAACCTGGCAGACCTCGCTCTTTTATCACAGGGGCTGTTGAAGGGAAATAACCTGACCAACTTCATTAACCGCAGTGTGGACCTGATCGGAGGGGAGCAAAAATCCAGGATCATTCTGGAAAGTTAACGATCCAATTGAATGAACCTAAGGGTTGCCCGTTATGGAGCAGCCCTTTATTTTTTCCAGTTCACATTCCGTTCTCCCAGGTAATTCAACACAAAATCAAAACATTCCTTGTGCTTCCCGATCTTTTCAGGCGGGAACAATCCCTTTTCGGTAAATAGTTGGTTGGCAAGCAGGTGAACGGCCGCCGCGCAGGTGTACCCGGTAGAGCGGGCCATCGAACTGGTTTTGGAAGCGGTATCGTAGCGATCCAGCAGGCTGTAGGTTACTTTATTAGGCTGGTTATCCTTCACCCCTTCTACTATTATCCGCATAACGGTAAACTCTTCTTCCTCCGGCAACAATTGCCATTCCTTAAATAATAAAGCGGAAGAAAATTCTATGGGAGACACCGGAACGCCTTTTACATCTACCGGCTCTTTGTCGAAGAATCCCCCTGCCTGCAGATCACTGATCAGTTGACTGTGCCCGGGGTATCGCAGCGTTTTTTCCTTCATATTGGGGATATGGCTCATGGTAAACAACAATGACCGCAGTCCATCGGTATTGAAGGCTTCCAGTTCGCCGATCTCGTCAAACTGCAACAGCTCAACTTCTGTCAGCGCGGGTTTCACAACCACCTGTCCGTTTTCCTGTAAACGGGCCGGCCGGGTATATTCCTCTATCACATCAATGGGAGAAAAAGGCGCTTTGTATTCAAAAGGCTTTTTTCTTTTCGCAGGCAGGCCACCCACATAACATTCAAAGTTCTGTACTTCCATCTCCTCATTATACCGGCCCAATACCAGGTTGCTCATACCCGGCGCCACTCCGAAATCAACAATGGCGGTTATGTTTTTTTCCCTGGCAAGACTGTCGAGGTTTAAAATATCTTCCGGCGAAAAAGAGATATCTACCACGTTTTTGCCGGCCAGGATCACTTTTTTCACCGTCTCATATCCCATAAAGCCCGGCACAGCCGTCACTATAATATCATAGGGTTTCAATACTTCGGTATAGTCGGCGTTTTTGCGAAGATCGTATACCTGTGTCTGTATTTCCGGGTTTCTGCCGGAAAGCTTTTTTAAAGAAAGCTCACACCTGTCAAAAGAAGTCACGGAAAAACTTTTGGCAAGATCTTCTGCTATCGTACGTCCAACCATTCCCGCACCCAACACTGCAATATTCATATATCGTATATCTGGTTTTTAAACCCGCAAAGTTATCCATTTAGTTGAAACGGGCATAAACGCCGGAAATATTAACATATGTCAATTGCCTGCCTGAAATTTATTTACCTGGCATAACTTCATGGGTATTAACGCATCCTGCAATGCTGAAAAAAGTTGTCATTATTGGGCCGGAATCCACAGGCAAGAGCACACTGAGTCGGCAATTGGCCAATCATTATGGCGCTTCCTGGTGTCCTGAGTATGCCCGTGAGTACCTGCTTCAGCACGGCACGGATTATACATTTGAAAATCTGCTGACCATTGCTCACGGACAACTGGCTTTGGAAGAGAAATATACCCGGGACAGCCTTTCATCCCGGCACCGGGTATTGTTTATTGATACGGACATGTATGTAATGAAAGTTTGGTGTGAATTTGTATTTGGTAAGTGCCATCACTGGATACTGGATCAGATAGTGTCCCGGAAATATGATTTGTACCTCCTTTGTAACATAGATATTCCCTGGGTAAAAGATGAACTGAGAGAATATCCTGATCTGTTATCCCGCCAGAAACTGTATCATATGTACAGGGATATCCTGATCAACCAGCCCACGCCATGGGCAGACATCAGGGGTGGCGACGAAGAAAGGTTTATAAGGGCAAAAAATGCTGTTGACGTATTACTGCAGTCATACCCGGATACTCCTGTCGTATAAAGTGAATAATATCTTTATAGTAGCTCAATTAAATATTTTGTTTTTAGCATTCCGCATTTCATCTTTGCAGTGCATTTGGTTGAAGCATAGGTATGCTTCATTAAAAGGGAAGACCGGTGTAAATCCGGCACTATCCCCGTAGCTGTAATTTCGCAGCCTGTTTGGCGCTTCCTTATAACTGCATCCACTGTTCCGCCAGCCGGAATGGGAAGGAACTTAAGGAAGGCGGAAAAGTCAGAAGACCTGCCGGTGCATTTTAACTCACAAGCTTTCGGGTGAAAAGCGGGGAGTAAATATGCCTTCATTACCGGCATTTTATTTCTCATTTCCCTGCAGCATCAAACTATTTGATCAAAATGAATGTCAGAATTTTAGTATTGACCCTGCTGTTACTCAATACCGCCGCACATGCACAAACAGACAGTACCAACCCTACTTCTTTGAATGAAATTGTGGTAACTGCCACCCGCTTTGCCAAGAAAGTAAGCGAAACAGGGAAGGTGATCACGGTTATCGGTAAACAGGAAATTGAAAGGAGCGCAGGCAAGGACCTGTCGCAGGTTTTAAATGAACAGGCAGGACTGATCGTAAACAGCGCCAACAGTAATCCGGGCAAAGACAAAAGTATTTTTTTAAGAGGGGCAAAGCCCGACTATACGATAGTATTGTTAAATGGTATTCCCGTAAGTGATCCATCCACAGCCGGTGGCGCTTTTGACATCCGTATGTTTCCGCTGGAACAGGTAGAGCGCATTGAAATCCTGAAAGGCGCGCAATCCACCCTGTACGGCTCTGACGCCATTGCCGGTGTTATCAATATTATCACCAAAAAGCCTCTCGAAAAGCCATTCCAGGCCTATGGAACAATATCCGCAGGCTCCTATAATACCTGGAAGTTAAATGCCGGCGTAAATGGCTCCGCGGAAAAAGCATCCTATAATATCGGATTCACACATTACAAGACCAACGGTATATCAGAAGCGGAAGATACCACAACAGCTAAAATATTTGATAAGGACGGGTTCCTGCAGAACGCGTTCAACTCCGATTTTGATATTGCGATTGCAAAAGGACTGCATCTGAAACCTTATTTCCGTTATTCCTATTTTAAAGGAAATTATGATGACGGAGCATATACAGACGGTGTCGGGAAATACCAGGCCCAGCTATTGACCACAGGCACACAACTGCAGTACCGGTTCAACAGTGGCTCGGTCACCGCTTTTTACGACTATGATGAGATTGACAGGAATTTTGCAGATGATTTCGGGGCTTATCCATATGCCGGAACAAAAAAAACACTGGAGCTTTTTGGAAATTATGCTGTTGGCAAATACGTCCAGTTACTGGGAGGCATTCACTACAACAAACAAAAAATGAAAGACGCGGGCGCTACTCCTGCCAACCCGACGGCGGAACTTACCAGCCCCTATATCGCTTTTTTTCTGAAGGACCTGGGCGGGTTTAACCTGGAACTGGGAGGGCGGTACAATAAACATTCAACATACGGAGATAATTTTACCTATAGCCTTAACCCATCCTATACCATCGCCAATAACGTAAAACTGTTTGCCAATTATGCCACGGCATTTAAAGCGCCTTCTCTAAGCTCGCTGTTCGGACCCTGGGGCTCCAACCCGGACTTAAAGCCGGAAACCTCCGCTACACTGGAAGGAGGGTTACAAACCAGCCTGGTGTCCGGCATCCTGGATCTGAGGGCAGTATATTTTTCACGCACGATCAAAAATATAATTATTTCAGGGCCTGCTTACCAGCTCATGAATCTTGATGAGCAAAACGATCATGGCATTGAAATAGAGCCGACTTTATACCTCGGTAAAAAATTATCACTCCGGTTGTTTTATGCCTATGTGAATGGCGATGTTACCACCGAAAGTAATGGGAAGGATTCTACCTATTTCAACCTGATCAGGCGTCCCAAACATAGCGTGGGCGCTAACCTCGGTTACCAGGTAACAAAGAAGTTCTTTATCAGCACTCAGTTCTATAGCTATGCCAAAAGAAGTGATCTGTATTTTGATATGAGCACGTTCACTAACCAGGCAGTGAATTTACCTGCTTATTCTGTATGGAATGCGTACGCTGAGTATGCGCCTTCAGGATGCATAAAATTATTCGCAGACGCAAAAAATTTAGCCGGCGCCAGGTACAATGAAGTGTACGGGTACTCGGCACAAAGATTGAATATCACCGGGGGGATACGGCTGTTACTGTAAACACAGATGTTACGGTATCAAAAGCCCGTGGGTTGCTGCAGGATGCGAACCTCGGGCTTTTTTTATATATTGGCTCTTTTAAAAGTTCATGGGTAACTATCTTTTCAGTGCAGAGAATATATCAAAGTCTTTCCCGGGCGTAAAGGCTCTGGACAAAGTGAGTCTTCATGTAGAAAAAGGCAAGGTGCATGCATTGATGGGGGAAAACGGCGCCGGAAAATCTACGCTCATGAAAATAGTGATGGGCATGGTGCCGTATGATGAAGGAACACTTATCTATAAAGGAGCGCCGGTCAGGTTTTTATCTGTACACGATGCCATAAAGTCTGGTTTTGCCATGATACACCAGGAGCTTCTCCCTTTCCCGGAGTTGACGGTGGCGGAAAATATTTTTATGGGGAGGGAGCCGGGGGGTATTCTTCCGGGCTTTATCAGTAAAAAAAAGCTGAACGAAGATGCCAGGCAGTTACTGAAGAGCCTGAAGCTGTCCGTTAAGGAAACCCGTTTGATGAAAGAGCTGAGCGTGGCTGAAATGCAGATGGTAGAAATAGCCAAAGCCATCTCCAACAATACTGATATCATCATTATGGATGAACCTACCTCGGCTATCTCCGGCAGGGAAGTAACCATCCTGTTTGAGGTCATCAGGGAACTTACGGCCAAGGGGATCGCGGTTATTTATATTTCCCACAAAATGGACGAAATTTTTCAGATTGCGGATACTATTACGGTTATGCGTGACGGTAAACATATTACCACCCTGCCTGCAAAAGAGCTGAATGATGAAAAACTGATTCAACTGATCGTTGGGAGGGAACTCAGCAGCATTTTTGACAAAAAAAATAATATGCCCGGTGAAACCCTCCTGGAGGTAAAGAACCTGTCGGGAGAAAAATTTTCAGATATCAGCTTTGTAGTGAAAAAAGGAGAGGTTTTGGGTATTGCCGGGTTAATGGGTGCAGGACGTACCGAAATTGCGGAAACAATTTACGGGCTGAGAAGACCGGCAGGTGGCGCCGTTTATATACGCAATAAACGAATACACAAGCCTTCTCCTTCGGTTTCGATAAAAAACGGTATAGGACTGATCAGCGAAGACAGGAAACGAACGGGATTGGTATTGACCGCTTCGGTGCGGCATAATATCACCATGGCTTCCCTGGAAAAATGGAGCGGTTTTTTGCTGGATAAGCGAAAAGAACAGAAGGTAAGCCGGGAGCAGGTACAGAAGTTTGGTATAAAAACACCTTCTGCGGAGCAGACTGTTAATAACCTGAGCGGCGGTAACCAGCAAAAAATAGTATTATCAAAAGTGTTGTTGAACGACCCGGAAATTATCATTTTTGATGAACCAACAAGAGGTATTGATATCGGAGCCAAAACGGAAATCTATAAAATGATTACGGCCCTGGCGGAGCAGGGCAAAGCGATCATCATGATCTCTTCGGAATTACCGGAAGTGCTGGGTTTGAGCGACAGGATACTGGTGATACGGAACGGAAGGATCAGCAAAGAGCTTGCTGCCGGAGAGGCGACCCAGGAGATCATCATGCAATATGCAATGATATAACTTCACAAAAACCAAGATTGCGCTATAATGAAATCTGTCTCGAATATTTTCTCGCGGTATGGCATATTGTTGTCATTGATCTTCATCTGCATTGTATTGTCATTTACCACGCCTAATTTTTTTTCCGCCCAGAATTTACTGATCGTGCTAAGGCAGGTATCCATCAACGGTATACTGGCTATAGGGGTCACATTTGTGATTATTGCCGGTGGTATCGATCTGTCGCTTGGTTCGGTGCTGGCGCTCACGGGTGTCGTCGCGGCCAGTTTTGCCCACCCGGATACTTACCCGCTGGTGGTGCCCTTGATACTTGCCTTGCTCACAGGAGTGGTCATCGGCGCCATCAACGGATTAACGATCACCCTGGGGCGGGTGGCGCCGTTTATTGTTACCCTGGGTATGATGACCATAGCCCGCGGGCTGGCGCTGGTATTCAGCAATGGCCGCCCGGTGACCAACCTTTCTCCGTCCTTTAACTATATAGGAGGCGGCAATTTCCTGGGTATACCGGTACCGATCGTATTATTTATGCTGGTCATCATCATCACCATCATCATATTAAGCAACACCCGTATCGGAAGGTATATATACGCCGTAGGGGGAAATGAAATGGCGGCAAAGGCATCCGGTATCCGGGTGAACCGGGTGAAATTGTTTGCCTATATCGTTTGCAGTATGCTGGCTGCACTGGCAGGCATTATCCTGGCATCCCGGATCACAACAGGTCAGCCCAATGCCGGCGTTGCTTATGAACTAGACGCTATTGCAGCCGTAGTGATAGGGGGCACCAGCCTGCTGGGCGGCAAGGGAAGCATTACAGGAACGGTTATAGGCGTACTGATCATCGGGGTGATTAACAACGGGCTGGATTTGCAGAACGTATCCTCTTATTACCAGCAGATCATCAAAGGGGTGATCATTGTGGGCGCGGCATTGCTGGACAGGAAGAGTAACAGGTAGGTGTTATTATCTGACAACAGGTAAGAACCGGCTATAACCTGCGGGCAAGGGTAACCGCTTTTTTAAACTGCCGGGTATTTCCATTGGGATCAAATATCTCAGCATAGATAACATACATTCCTATCCGCAGTTGTTGATTGTTTTCGTCCAGTCCGTCCCAGCGGAAATAACCTTCTGTTCCGCATATTGCATTCCGTACCAGTTTCCTTACCAGCCTGCCGTGGGAATCAAAAACAGAAATATTGCAGACATTCCCGGGTGCCGGAAAACGATAGCTGATGGTCAGCAAATCGTCAAACCCGTCATTGTCCGGGGAAAACACCTGCGGCGAAAGGCTGAATTCTTCCGGCAGGGGGTTGGTTGCCGTATATTGAGAATTTCGTTCACCCGGTGTGCCATATCCTGCAGATGCCGCCGCCGAGTGCCAGTTATTGTTATCCTGTGTCGGTTTGTCCGGGTCGGTCCTTTCCAGCGCCACTCCTTTCGGATTGCTCACAAGCGGGAAATGCCATTTCTCCTCGTATTGTACTTCATCTACAATGTCACCCTGGGTGTTAAACAGGATAATATGGCCTGCTGTATTGGGCATGGAAGGCATGCTTATTTCCAGGATGGACTCCGGATATCGTACAGTATAGTGACGTTTTACAACTTCAGCATTTTCGGTGAGCACCAGGTAGGCGCCGGGGAAAAATAACCTGTCGCCGGCACTCAATTGTCGCAGGGTTCCGGTATTGCCGGCGGCAGTTTTGTTGGTGATAAATAAGTGCTTCAGGTTGATGATGCGCCCGCCTCGGCTAAACAGCTCTATATAATCCACCCCGTCCTCTTTAGGGTTAAACAATATTTCGTTGATCACAATGTCCATCACCTCTGCCGGAACCGGTTGTCCAAAGCTGGTTTTGGATGGGATCATGGTGTTGCCGCTACAGTCTGTCAGCTCCCGTACTTCTACTGTATATACCTGGTTAGCGACAATCGGGCGGGAAAGCGTTAACACTACCCTGTTGAAAAAAGGAGAAAGCGCTTCCGCCGCAACCACCTCGTTGTTCACTATGCTATAGTTGGCTGGTGTGCCGGCAGCAATACTGTCTAATGATTCATCAAACTCCAGTGTAACATGAGCATTGTCTGTAGCGAAAGCATGCAGCAGCACCGGCGGATTGGTGTCTGCATTCGATGCCGCCACAGAATTGCTGCTGCCGGGCGTACCGCCACTGTTGTCCATGCTCGCTTTCCAGTTGTTGTGTCCGCCGCAGGGGTTATCAGTATCGATCATTTCCAGGCTCCAGCCACCGTTGCTTTTAACCTCATTGCCATACCAGTCGCGGCTATAGGCTACTGCGTGAATAAGGGTTCCTTCTGCAGAACGGAGCATTAATTCATCTCCGTTTACCCTTAATGTAGGAAAAGAAGTAATGCCTATGGTTTGGCCATAGGACTGAAGCTGCGGGGCCAAAGCAACTGAACTGAGGAGAACAAAACTTCCCGGTTCCAGCATAAAATCCTGGCGGATGGTCGCCGTGGAGCCGGCATCACCTATGGTCCAGTTTTGCAGATTGACGGAGATTGCCGATCTGTTATACAGCTCAAGGTATTTTACAGCCGGCAAAGGAGTTGAGGAGCCAGGGTTAGCCATGATCTCGCTGATCACCACATCGTACCGTTCTGCAGACTGCGAAAACACGGCAATAGGCAACAGGCATCCGATAGCGAAGGATAGGGTGTTTTTCATGTGTGTGTTTTTATTGCTTTATAGGGTCACATGGAATTCGCTAAATAACCATTGTGTTGAATATACAACACTCTTATGGCTCATTTCATGTTAAACAATTTACAAAAATTATTACACTCCGTAATAGTCTCCAGGAAATTCTGAAATCAGCTATCTGAAATAAATTTCGATTTTATCTTTGCCGGATGTATTATCTGGTGTTGGCATTGTTATACCTGGTGTCCTTTCTTCCCTTATGGGTAATATACCGTATTTCAGATGTAGTGGCTTTTGTGCTGAACGATGTGTTGGGCTATCGCCGGAAAGTGCTTCTGAAAAACCTGACCATTGGATTCCCTGAAAAAACCGATGCGGAGCGGAAAAAGATCATCCGGAAATTCTATCGCAATTTTACGGATACCTTCCTGGAGGCCATAAAACTTTTGTCTATTTCGGAAAAAAGCCTTCGTAAACGGGTGCAGTTTGATCCTTCCATTTTTGAAGAATTGTACAAAACCGGCAAAAGTTGCCAGGTGCACCTGGGGCATAATTTCAACTGGGAGTGGGTCAATGTCCGGGTTGCGCGGCAGCTTCCTTTTAAATTCCTGGTAGTATATATGCCCATCGCTAACAAACTGGTTGACCGGTTGTTTCAATACTTCCGGGGCAAAACCGGCACCACTATGCTGGCAGCAACGGATATGAGAAATGCAATGCTGCCTTTCCGTAACGAACAATACCTGCTTGCGCTGGTAGCTGACCAGAACCCCGGCAACAAAAACCACGCGTATTGGGTCGATTTTTTTGGAAGAACTACAGCTTTCGTGAGAGGACCGGAAAAAAACGCCCGTCTTAATAATATCCCGGTAGTATTTGCCCGGTTTTATAAGCCTAAAAGAGGATATTATGTAATTGAAACCAAGCTGGCTACAGAAGATCCCGCATCTATGAAGGAGGGACAACTCACCCTGGAATATGTCCGCTACCTGGAAGAAGTGATCCGCAAACAGCCCGAAGTGTACCTCTGGAGCCACAATCGCTGGAAATCGGAGTTCAGTGAAGAATACGCCCACAATAAAATTGAAGACACCGGCTATATACCGGAAAAATAAGTATGCTTATGCACTGAACAAAGCATATAAACAAAGAGTTCCGGTGCTTTGATAATAGAAAAGACTGTTTTGACTTTCAAAACAGTCTTTTGGTGGAGCCGCAGGGAGTCGAACCCTGGTCCAAACAAATCCGCCATACGCCTTCTACATGCTTATCTGATGATTAATTGTCGGGAGCGAACCGGACAACAGCAAACCAATTCACTCCTTAGCTGGATAGGTCTTAGGTTGTAATCACAGCCTTTTACAACCGCATTCCGTTTTCTTTTTAAGTCGGCGGCGGCCCGCGGTAACAGACAGACCTGGACGGCGGCCCGAATGACTAACTAATCACTGATTAGGCAGCCATGGCATACTGATTGTTGCCATTTAAAGTTTGAATATTCAGATTAACGTGCTAATTATACAACGCACGACATGCTTATACGTACAAAGAACTTTGCTGTCAAAACCGGTCGGCCCCGGAAGACAATAACTACAAAGATATTAAAAATACCCGGAACACTTTTAAGGAGCTTTTCAGACACTACCGGAGAAGCTCTTCAGAGAATACAATGCGGGTAAAGCACTCGGGAACGTGGGAGTCCCATACACCATGCGCACTCCATGCCCATCCGCCGCTGTCGTTCTCCGAATATTTTTTGGTGTTGAACCGCGAGAAGTCCATCTTCCATACATCGTTATTTGCGGGAGGAAGGCTTCTGTTGTCGCCTTTGGCCAGTATTTGCAGGGAGGTCCAGGGAATGGCCAGCTCCACCGTCCAGCCTTTGTCTTTATCCTTATTGTTATTGATGGTGCCATTGAGGTGTACGGCATATTGTAAACCGGGAAGGTCCCAGTTCCAGAACCCGATCCTCCTGCCCCGCGGATGCCGGTATCCTACTCCCCTGAATGGCCGGGCGCCTTTTGCGTCGGTATTAAATTCCGGCATCAGGTGATAACCTTTTTTCTCAAAATTGTCCATCCAGAAAAACAATACTTCATAAATGGTACCGAAGGAATTGATCTCAAATTCATAATAAGCATCTGTACCTGCAATAAAAAGCTCCACGTCATTATCCTGGTAAATGGGCGCGTCACGAACGGTATGCGTTGCCGTTATATCCGGCTCTTCCACCCAATAGCCAACATACAGGTACCGATCATCCCACAAAACTGCTGCACGGGTGTCCAAATGTGTCTTTGCGCCCGATATCAGATCAACAAAAGCATTCGACCTGGCCGCTTTTTTCCACACGGTTTCATTGAGCTTACCATCTATTTTCGGTGGCTTACCGGTTCTGTAAGCGGTATATTGCGGAGTATCATCTTCCTTACAAACATCCTGGCTTTTATAGTTCGGCTGGCTGATCGCCGTGACAGAAAAAAGGAAACATGCGAGCACATAGGAAGGGTAAAGAAGATACTTTATCATAATTATATTATTAAACAGACATTATCTCCCTTTCCCGTAACCGAACCAGTCGTTGAAGTTGGCATATAACAGCAGGCTCAATATGATGATCATTCCCGCAATTTGCGCGTACTCGAGGAACTTATCGCTGGGTTTACGCCCGGTGATCATCTCAAACAGCGTGAACATTACGTGCCCCCCATCCAGGGCCGGAATAGGCAGCAGGTTCATAAAGGCCAATGCCAAGCTGAAAAACGCGGTGATAGACCAGAACACTTCCCAGTCCCAGCTTTTTTCTGAAAAGATCGAGCCCATGGTTTTGAAACCACCTACTCCTTTATAAGCGCCTGTTTTAGGCGAAAGAATTAACCGGAACTGGTCTACATAGGATTGCAGCTTTTTACCGGCCAGTTTTACTCCTGCCGGGAACGACTCAAAAAAGCCATATTCAATTTCATTCATTTTCAGCAGGCCGATACTGTCAAGATCGCGTATGCTTCCCAGTTGGTAGAACCCTAACCGGCCGTCATCCGTTACATGGGCGTTAAAGCGAACAGTGTCGGCATTTCTCAGCACCGTGATGCCTGCAGATCCGCTTTTATATTGCAGCAGCCTTGTCTTGAATTCGTCTGAAAAGAGAACCGGCTTGTCATTTACGGCAATGATCTGATCAGCATTTCTCAACCCGGCCTTATAAATGGCGGTGGTGTCAGGCACTTCTTTCGCAATAACGGGTATGCGTGGTTCCAGCAGCGGGCTCCGGTTCCGTTTTTTCTCCACCAGTTGGCCTATCAGATCTTCCGGAAGCGTAATGGTTTCCGGTTTGCCCTCTCTTTCAATCTGCACCGTGCCACCGAGTATCAACTTTGCCACGATGTCCATATAATCCTCCACCGGATCATTATTCACTGCCAGTATCTTATCGCCATTTTTGAATCCGATATCAAACATCAGGCTGTCTTTAAACTCCAGCCCGTATTTCATGGAACTTACAGGTACTTTCACTTCGCCCCAGGTAAACAACATCATGGCATATATAACAAATGCGAGCAGCACATTCATGGTAACCCCTGCCACCATAATGATCAGCCGCTGCCAGGCCGGTTTGCTCCTGAACTCCCAATCCTGCGGAGGTTTGTTCATTTGCTCCTTGTCCATGCTTTCGTCTATCATCCCGGATATTTTTACATATCCACCGAGGGGCAGCCAGCCTACTCCATATTCCGTTTCTCCTATTTTCTTTTTGAATACGGAGAACCAGGGATCAAAAAACAGGTAAAATTTTTCTACACGGCATTTGAACCACTTGGCGGTGATATAATGCCCAAACTCATGAACGATGACCAGGATGGAAAGAGAAAGTAATAATTGCGCCGCCTGCAAACCCACAACGCCCCAGTTTATTGCCAGTAATGTCATATTTTCTTAAAATGTTAACCATGCAATTTCATGGTTATGTTTTAGGTTAAACTATAATTTTTATTATTCAGTCTGTTTGAAAAGTAAAACTTTGGTTAAAGGTTGATAAGAGAAGCTGCAAAATTACGGGCCTCCGCATCGCTCTCAAAATATTCTTCCAGCGTCGGTTTTTCAAGAAAAGGGATCTTGTGCATGGTACGCTCTACCATTTCTGTCATATCCAGAAAGCCGATGCGGTTACGCAGGAAGCCATAAACGGCAATTTCATTGGCAGCATTCATTATGCAGGGCATATTGCCTCCCCGGTGCAGGGCATCGGTGGCCAGGGCCAGGTTACGGAATGTTTTTATATCAGGTTGTTCAAAATGCAAAGAGGAGGATCTGCTGAAATCATACCGCGGAAATGAGTTAGGTATACGATGCGGAAACCCCAGGGCATACTGAATGGGCAGCTTCATATCCGGTAAGCCCATTTGCGCTTTTATGCTGCCGTCTTCAAACTGGACCATGGAGTGAATGATGCTTTCCGGGTGTACGATCACCTGTATCTGCGAAGGTTTGAGATTGAACAGCCATTTGGCTTCTATCATTTCCAGCCCTTTGTTCATAAGGGTTGCCGAGTCCACGGATATTTTCGCCCCCATATTCCAGTTGGGATGCTGCAACGCATGTTCTTTTTTCACGTTTACCAGGAAGTTGGGCTTCTTGCCCAGGAAAGGCCCTCCTGAAGCGGTAAGTACAATTTTTTCGATTTGATTCCGGGTTTCTCCCACCATACACTGAAAAATGGCGGAATGTTCGGAATCGACGGGTATGATAGGAACCCTTTTTTCAACCGCCCGCTGCATTACGATGTCTCCCGCCACTACCAGGGTTTCTTTGTTTGCCAGGGCTATCGCTTTGCCGCATTCCACCGCCCTGAGCGTTGATTTAAGCCCGGCAAAACCTACAATGGCAGCCAGCATCATATCATAGGAATCAAACTCAGCCACTTCTTCCAGGGCGGCTTCACCGGCAAATACTTTTACCATCGTGTCGGAGAGGGCGGCTTTTACCGTTTCGTACTTGCTTTCGTTTACAATCACCACCGCATTGGGGTTATATTTCCTTGCCTGTGCAATCAGCAGGTCTTCGTTGTTGTTGGCCGTCAGGATTTCTATTTCAAAAAGATCAGGATTGGCAGCGATCACATTCAGTGCCTGCGTGCCTACGGAGCCGGTAGAACCAAATATTGCTATTCTTTTTTTCATGTGTTTGTTTCCTGCTTTTGCATTATTGCCACAGTGAAATACCGGGTGTTACTACTTAACGGATATATTCCCGGCAACGGGCATTCATGTTTTGCAAAACCTGTTCAAGATACACAAGTACCTGCAATGTGGAAAATTAATTACCTGCCGGCATTTAAAGGATGATATTAAACAGCATCTGCCAGATATTTTTCCAGTTCATCCGCGATTTTCCTGTCGTTGCTCAGGCGCGGCACTTTGTTTTGCCCCCCGAGCTTCCCGATACTTTTCATATAGTCTATAAACCCGTTTTTCCTGACCGGGCGGATCTGGAGGGTCTGTAATATATTTCCGCTTATCAGATCATCGTAGTAGATATTTTTTTCGCGAAGTATATTATCTACTTCCAGCGCAAAGCGGTTGATATCTTCCGGCTGATCTTCAAATTCCACAAACCATTCGTGAAAACTCTTTCCTTTGCCCTGTTCTACCATGGGCGCCACTGTAAATTCGGTGATCTTCAATTTTTCTTTTTCAGCGGCTTTCAGCAGGCTGTATTCTACTTCTTCGCCTATCACGTGTTCTCCAAAAGCAGAGATATAGTGTTTGATACGTCCCGTAACAATGATCCGGTAAGGATCGAGCGATACGAATTTGATGGTATCACCCAGGTTATAGGCCCACAGCCCCGCATTACTATTAATGATGAGGGCATAGTTTTCTCCCAATTTCACATCTTTTAAGGACAACCGCCGCGGATGGGGGTTGCCTATTTCCTGCACGGGAATAAATTCGTAAAAAATGCCAAAATTGGTGTTCAGCAGCAGCCCTTCGTGTTGCCGGGAATCCTGGAATGCAAAAAAGCCCTCGGAAGCCGGGAATGTTTCGATGGTATCAATTTGTTTGCCAATGCTCTCAAAAAGTTTCGCTTTATAGGGCTCAAAGTTTACCCCACCCTGCACCATTACATTAAAATTAGGGAAGAGATCCTTGATCCTTTTACCGCTTCTTTCCGTGAGCCTGTCAAAATACATTTGTACCCATGGTGGGATGCCGCTGATCATGCGCATATCCTGGTCGATGGTTTCATCCACGATCTTCTCCAGTTTGGTTTCCCAGTCCTCAATGCAGTTGGTTTCATAACTGGGCAATTGGTTTGTTCGTAAATATCTGGGAATCAGGTGGTTGGATATTCCGCTCAGCCTGCCTGTGGGGATGCCGCCCACTCTTTCCAAAACAGGGCTGCCGCTTAGAAAGATCATTTTTCCGTCGGCGCTGGAATAGTTGCCGGTTTCCGCCATATAACAAAAAAAAGCGTTCCGGGCGGTATCGAAGTGGTTGTCAACAGACTCCTTGGTAATAGGTATATATTTTACGCCGCTGGTGGTACCGGATGTTTTGGCAAAATACATAGGAAGTCCTTTCCATAATATATTATGCTTACCCTGCTTAATAAGTTCAATATAGGGTTTCAAACCCTCGTAGTCCCGTAGGGGAACCGCGGACTTAAAATCTTCGTAGCTGTTGATTTTCTGAAAGTTATGTTCCGCCCCAAACTCGGTTTTCCGGGCGCCCTTCACCAGGTCTTTAAAAATACGTTCCTGGTCTTCCAGGGCAGTATGCATCGACTTTTTTACCTGCTTATATATATAACCGGCAAACGGTTTGGCTAAGATTGATTTGATTTTCATGATTTAAACCCATGCATTGAACTTACAAAGATAACTTTACACCCTTAACCGGGACGGATTCGGTCGTTAAGTTTTTTTCTTTCAACTATTTGCCACTACCAAAATTAGTGCTACCTTTGCACTCCTTAAATTTTATCTACATGTTCGCAGTTGTAAAAATAGCCGGTCAGCAATTTAAAGTTCAGCAGGGACAAAACCTGTATGTGCCCCATATTAATGGCAAAGAAGGAGATACCGTAGAGTTTTCTGATGTACTGCTGGTGGATAATGATGGAACTTTAACCGTGGGAGCCGATGTGAAGGCCGTAGTAAAGGCGGAAATAGTAAAAGAAGTGCAGGGAGACAAAGTGATCGCCTTTAAAATGAAAAGAAGAAAAGGTTTCCGTAAGAAGCATGGTCACCGCACACTGTACACACAGATCAAGGTTACCGGCATTGCTTAATGTTGAACAGAATTTTTTTTGTTACTATAATTATTAAACGAAGGTTTTTATGGCACATAAAAAAGGAGAAGGTAGCGTAAAAAACGGACGGGACTCCCAAAGCAAGAGATTGGGTGTGAAAATATATGGAGGACAACCTGCTTTGTCCGGAAATGTTTTGGTGCGTCAACGTGGTACTACTTATCATCCTGGTAAAAATGTAGGAGTAGGAAAAGACTTTACTTTGTTTGCCCTGGCAGATGGAATAGTGGAGTTTAAAAAAGGAAAAAACAACAAAACTTTTGTTTCTGTAGCTGCCGCTGAGGCAGTTGCATAAAAAAAAATTTTGGAGTTCACAAAATGTTTTTACTTTTATAACGTTAATCCATTTATTTTCTAACCATTAAATTCTAAAAAATGGCAACTGCAAAGAAAGCTGCTCCTAAAAAAGCTGCTAAAAAAGCGGCTCCTAAGAAGGCTGCAAAGAAAGCTGCTCCTAAAAAAGCCGCTAAAAAAGCTGCTCCTAAAAAAGCTGCTAAGAAAGCTGCTCCTAAAAAAGCCGCTAAAAAAGCTGCTCCTAAGAAAGCTGCTAAGAAAAAATAAGTTTACACTATTTTTAAATAGAGTAAAAATACAAAGTCCCGGACAACCGGGACTTTTTGTTTTGAGGGAAGTAATAATAGTGCCTTGTTCCACCTGCCTTTGATGCCTGTAAACCTCTTATTGAACGGGTTTCCGGGGAAGTCACTACAATATTCCATTTGACGTTATAGATTTTTCGTTTCGCGTAAGCCGGGTTGTCTACCTTTAAGTTATTTTAATTGCCAAAAACGTTTACCGGCATATCATAAATCTTAACAACAAATAGCGCAGTATATGGTTCCCATCAAAAAAATGACTTGTTTAGTGGCTTTGATATTTTTAGTGTTTGCCGTAAATGCGCAAACCACTTTATTACAGGGCGATTTTTGGAAAACCAACCCCGGACTGGCAGAGGTGAAAGCTGAAATTGCCAAAGGCAATAGCCCGTCGCAGGCCAATGCCGGCTCATTTGACCCGGTGACCATGGCCATCAACAGCAGGGCATCCAATGAAGTAATCAAATTTTTAGTGGAGCAGGAAGGCAATAGCGTTACTAAAAAAACGCACCACAGCCGCAGCTACCTGCATTGGGCTGCTGCCAGCGGCAACCTGGAGATCGTACAATACCTGATTGAAAAAGGATCGGACGTACACTATGCGGACAGCTACGGAATACCGGTGGCCGCTTACGCCGCTTCTACAGGCAATAATAACACCGCAATATTTGACGCCCTGTTCAAAGCCGGGGTAGATCCCAAACAGCGTTACCAGGATGGTGCTACCCTGTTGATGCTCGGCGTAGCGGCTGATAAGGACCTGAAGCTTACGGATTATTTTGTGAGTAAGGGATTGTCGCTTACCGATAAAGATAATAACGGCGCCACGGTTGCAGATTATGCTGCCAGGTTGGGAGATAAAGCCCTGATCGAAAAGTTGATACAGCGGGGAGTGAAGCCCACCGGCAACGCGTTTTTCTTTGCCACTATTGGTTCCCGGCAGGGAGCCAATGGCGTTGATACTTATAAATATCTTGCCGAAACATTGAAGCTGGATCCCAAAGTCATCAATAAAGACGGAGCGACCGTACTCCATCTGGTGGTACGCAGGCCCGAAATGGAAGTGATTAACTATCTTATCGGCAAAGGGGTAAATACTTCAAAAGCGGATAACGACGGTAATACACCGCTTATCATTGCAGCATCAGGCAGAAATGCGGAGCTTGTAGCGCTGCTGCTGAAGACCAATAATATAAATACCGTAAACCTCAAAGGGCAATCGGCACTGACAAAAGCTGTTGAAACCGGTTCTGCTGAAATAGCTGCTTTGCTGGTGAAAAACGGTGCTGATATGAAGCTGGCTGATACAGATGGTAATAACCTTGCGTATTACTGGTTCAATTCTTACAGGGAAGTAAGACCCGGTGGTCCGGCTGGTCCGGGTATGCCTGGCGGAGCCTCTCCGGGCAAGGATTTCGAAGATAAGCTGGTCCTGTTGAAAGCCGGTGGAGTGGATGTAGCAGCGCCGCAGAAGAACGGCAATACGCTTTTCCATCTCGCGGTTGCCAAAGAAAGCTTGGAACTGATAAAAAAAGCCGTTGCCCTGGGCGCTGATATCAATGCACAGGATGAAGAAGGCGCTACGCCGCTTCATAAAGCAGCCCTGATAGCGAAAGACAATACGTTGCTGAAAACACTGGTTGAGCTGGGGGCTAAAAAAGATGTGAAAACAGAACTGGACGAAACCGCTTATGATCTTGCCAGGGAAAATGATTTCCTCACCAAGGGCAATGTATCAATTGATTTCCTAAAATAGTACCCGTAGCATGAAGATTTTTTGTAAGAGTTTTATTATCGTACTTCTGATTTCATTTTCCGTTCCCTCTGTGGCACAATCAACCAAATACAAATGCCTCATGCAGATGATTGCTTATGAAGGGGAGGCAGCATATGTGGTGATTTCACTGATCAACCCTAAAGGCGAGTATGAAAAAACACTTTCTGTATTGGGACCCGATAAAAAATGGTACAATACTTTGAAGGAATGGGATAAGTTCCAGGAAAAAGCCAAAGAAAAGTTTAGCGCCGTTACAGGCGCTTCCGTAGGCGGTGGTGACCGGGCCGTGAGAACCATTGAAATTGAAGATGCCAAAATAGATAAAGGGTATAAGCTGCGTTTTGAATCGGCGGTGGAAGAGCAAAAATACCATGTTGCCGATGTGGAAATACCGCTGACTACGGACGGAATTACAGAACGTGTTAACGGTAACGGTTATATCCGCTTTGTTAAATTGAACAAAGTGCAATAGGCGGAGAGAATGATAGTATCCATTTGGCGGTATGCACATTTAGCGCTGGCTGTTATATCATCCCTGTTTTTGGTTATTCTTTCCGTTACAGGCGTGATACTGGCTTTTGATGCCATAGACGAGAAGATACCTGCCTATAAAACAGACGAATTTAATACACTGGATCTTGCGCAATCCGTTTCAGGGTTGCGCAAAGTGTATCCGGAGATCATTGAACTGTCGGTAGACCATAACCGGTTCGTGAGCATAGACGCTCTTGACGAAGGGGGTAATAACGTCCGCGCTTATATCCACCCGGTTACGGGAGCGGTGCTGGGTCCCGTGCAGCCCAAAAGCCAATTCATTCAATGGATCACCGCTCTGCACCGTTCCCTTTTTTTGAAAGACACAGGCCGTATCATCGTAGGAGTGGTTTCCTTTTTACTGCTATTGATCTCTGTCAGCGGTGTCATCCTCATCATTAAACGGCAACAGGGTATCCGTCATTTTTTTGCCAGGATCAACCGTGACTTTTTTGCCCAGTACTTTCATGTGGTCAGTGGGCGCTGGCTGCTGATCCCTGTTTTTATAGTAGCGCTTACCGGCACCTATTTGTTCATGGTACGCATGAACCTGGTCAAAAAAAACAACCAGGAGATAGTACATGCCCCGGAACCGGCAGAACCAGTTGCCAGGGACGTGAAGGATTTTACAGTTTTTCAGCAGACAAAATTGTCGGAAGTAGAAAAACTGGAATTTCCTTTTGACGCGGATGACCCGGATGAGCATTATGTGCTGAAGCTGAAAGACAGGATATTGTCTGTGAACCAGGTCAGCGGGGATATTATGGAAGAGATCAGGTATCCATACGCGGTATTAATGGAAAGGCTCAGTCTGGACCTTCATACCGGCAGAACCAGTATCATCTGGGCGATCGTATTGGGTATCGCGTCCCTGAATATTCTTGTTTTTATGTACACGGGCTTCGTCATCACGTTCAGGCGTACCCGCACTAAGATCAGGAATAAGTATAAGCCTTCCCAGGCTGAAATTGTGCTGCTGGCAGGTACCGAGAACGGCAGTACCCTGTTTTTTGCCAACCAGATCCATAAGCAACTGCTGGCGGACGGCCAGCGGTCATTCCTGGCAGGGATGAACCAGTATCAGGCGTACGGACAGGCCAGGCATATACTGGTCTTTACGTCTACCTATGGGCTGGGTACCGCTCCCACCAATGCCGTAAATTTTGAAAAGCTTGTTCAGAAATACCCGCAATTGCAGCCTGTACAATTCTCCGTGGTTGGCTTTGGCTCTAAAGCCTATCCGGACTTTTGCGCTTATGCCCGGCATATTGATAAGGTATTGGAACAGCAAAGCTGGGCGGTGCGGTTTTTACCTTTACATACTATACACGACAGATCAACAGACGAGTTCATTACCTGGGTCAGGCACTGGAGTGAAAAAGCATTGATGGCGCTGGCGGCTACGCCCGCCGTGTACCGCACCAAAGTGCCGGCACTAAAGAAGCTGAAAGTGGTATCCAAAACCCTGGTGACCGATAGTAACAGCACGTTTACTATTTTGCTGAAACCGGTTTCAAAACTCAGGTTTCAATCCGGTGATTTGTTAACCATCTATCCTGCGAACGATAACCGGGAACGCTTTTATTCCATCGGCAAAAATGAGGATACGATACAACTGGTGGTGAAGCTGCATCCCGGCGGTTTTGGTTCAGGTTTCCTGTATGGACTGGAGGAAAACAGCATAATGCAGGCACGTGTAATGGCCAACCCGCATTTTTATTTTCCTGAAAAAGCACCAGCGGTTGCTCTGATAGCGAACGGAACGGGTATAGCACCGTTCCTGGGAATGATAAAAAACAACAGGAAAAATATACCGGTTCATTTATATGCCGGTTTCAGGTATAATAATGAACTTGCGCAACAATACCGGCAGTTTGCCCTGGAAGAAAAAGCGAACAACACCCTGGCCGGTTTTGATTTTGCTTTTTCAAGAGAGTTGGACGCCTGCTATGTGATGGACCTGATCAGGCGGGATCAATTTTTTTTCGTGAGCCTGCTGAATAGCAACGGCGTTATTATGATCTGCGGCTCGTTAAAAATGCAGCAGGATGTGGAGCGGGTTTTAGAAGAAGTGTTAATGACCGGCGGCCACCGGCAGTTAAGCCACTACAAAGAAAAAAATCAAATCCTGACAGATTGTTACTGATATACAGATATTCGGGGGTTCACATTTGGTATATCACTATTTTATTTTTGTTGCCCGGTATTTTTAATACGGCCGATGCACAGGTATTATTGAAAAGGCGGGCAACGCTCATGGGGTCCGTTTTTGAGATCACCGTTGCGGATACTGACAGTGTCAGTGCCGGAAAGAACATCCATCTTGTAATAGAAGAGATCACCCGTATTGAAAACCTGATCTCGGAGTGGAGGCCCTGGACCCAGGTCTCGGAAGTCAACCGCAACGCGGGTATTCAACCGGTTACGGTAGACCGTGAGTTGTTTGACCTGACACAAAGAGCGTTGCGGTATTCCCACATGTCAGACGGCGCTTTTGACATCAGCATTGCGGCTATGGACAGGATATGGAAATTCGACGGCACCATGACGGAAGTACCTGATCGGGAAACCATCCGGAGATCAGTGGACAGGGTAGGGTATGAGTACATTGAGCTGGACAGTATCCGGTCCACGATTTATCTGTCCCGCCCGGGTATGAAAATAGGTTTCGGCTCCATCGGAAAAGGATATGCGGCCGACAAAGGGCGGGTGCTTATGCAAAGCAGGGGCGTTCAGGCAGGCATTGTAAATGCGTCGGGCGATATCGCCACCTGGGGAGAACAACCCGGTAATAAGCCCTGGCGTATAGGTGTCGATCATCCCTTTAAGCCGCATAAAATGATCAGGATATTACAACTCAGGAAGGGGGCTGTTGCCACTTCGGGCAGTTACCGGCAATACGCGGAGATCGACGGTACCCATTACTCCCATATTATCAACCCGAAAACAGGTTACCCTTCCACCGGTCTTATAAGCGTAACGGTGTATGGACCTTCCGCGGAGTTTGCAAATGCGCTGAGCACCAGCGTTATGGTGCTGGGAAAAAAGAAAGGGCGAAAGCTGCTTCGCCGGTTCAGGGAGTATCGGTATATACTGGTTTCAGACAGCGGCAGGGTGATAAAGAGATAATATTTTTGTTAACGGTCAGGCTAAAATGACACTCTGACGAACAAATTAAGTATGAAAATAGAAACAGAAAGATTAGTATTAACGCCAGTAACGTTGGATGATTTGGACACCTTTTCGGACATTATTACTGACCCTTTTGTAAGAAAATATCTATTTGACGATATGTTATTAGAAAAAGAACAGGCAAGAGAATTTATTGAAACCAGTAAACAATTATTTCTTCAAAAAAAATATGGGTTGTGGCTTCTAAGACAACAAGAAAGAAATGAAGTAATTGGCTTTGCGGGGCTTTGGCATTTTTTCGATGAAAATAAACCTCAGCTACTTTATGCAATTTTACCAACATATACCAGACAAGGTTTTGCAAAAGAAGCTTCAATGGAAATAATAAACTATGCTTTTGAAATTTTGGCTTTTGACTATTTAGAGGCAAGTTGCGACACTCCAAATATTTCTTCTTTAAACACGGCAATTTCTATTGGAATGACAAGGACTAATGACAAAATAATTGACAACAAAGCGATTTCTTTTTTTAGGATAAACAGAAATGAAGATTGAGTTTAAGCAAATAATTTTAGCTATACTTACAGGTATCGCTTGTGGGTTTATTATCATATTTGTTGTGCCCACGCAATATGAATTATTGGTTTGGCTTATTTTGATAGCTCTAATTGGGCGGTTATGCAATAAATTTTATCCCGACAAAGTACTTTTAAAAACTTTTGACAAAGATCCTGACGGTAATCAACTGATATTATACTATGCAGGAAAAAACAGACTAAATCCACTTGGAGAATAAACTGATAACAGGACAATAAGACGCCCGAACCGCTAACATGCGGTTTGCCGCATGATGTTAAAATTGTCCCGGCCGGTTTGCCATAGAGCTTAGGGTGGTAATATTCAGCAGTTGATCATACCTGCCGCCCAGTTCGCGGTAATATACCAGTATCATGTATTCATTCTCGGTTTCCCATATATTACCTTCTGTCCGGTCGGTAACAAACACCAGTTTCCCGTTTTTCTTTTCTGCCAGACCATAAGCGTAGTCATAGTAACCCTGCTTCAACCACAGGGTTGCCTGGTAAACACCTTGTTCGGCATTCCAGTTCATTTTAGCTTCCTCATCTTTGCCATAGTTGGTTATTTGCCCGATAAGATAGAGGTCTTGCGGGTAAGGAGTATTTCCCGGTGGCGCATAGGTGAAATGTACCGTGGCATAATCCCCCTGCCAGTAGGGGTTAATATTTTCGTTGGTGATGGAAGCATACAACCCGTTATAGTCCCTGTAGTACACATACCGTTGTATATCCCGGCTCATATCAGGGATGGTAAACAAATCGAACCCGGTATTGGTATTTTGCTGCCTCCGTACCCTGTCGCTCAACAGTCGGAAGCTGGTAAGGTCCAGCCAGCGCCATTCCCGCATGGCCGAAAAAAGACAGTCGGCTTCAGCGTTGTATTCATAAATATTATTACGGATAATGTTAGGCTTCAACTCCCGTATGGCATTATCCCATCGGTTGTTTTGCAGTATCACCACCTTTACCTGCTGCTGGGGGTAGCTCACATTTACAGTTCCTGCATTTACGGCCAGGTTTATTTTTTGATGGCTTCTGAAAAGACGCTGATCAAAAGGTTGTTGTACCTGCGCGGTCACCCCCATCAGTTTATTGACCACCAGGAAGCGTTTGGTAAATGCCAGCCGGGATGTGTCGCCGTTCAAAAAAACCTTTAACACATAATTACCGGCTTTGGTAGGAACAATATACCGGTCAGGGAAATTCAACTGGTAATGCGTATAGTTGGTAAGCGTTTGGGTTGAGCTTCTGTAGCTGGTAATACGCTGGTTGGGATACCCTTTTGCGTAGTCAAAATAGCTCATTTGTACGGCAGACCAATCCGCATTGCGTAATTCTATATTATAATAGTAGTTTTTTACATCGGCATCCATATCGTCAAAATCCAGTTGCAGTTGCTGGTTCCCGTTCAGGCTGATGATGGGGTAGGCAAGCTGATCGCCGTACATACTTAGCTGCACCGTTTTAATATTGTTCATGAAGATCTTATCGGGCTCCCGCTGGGCATTCAGTTGAAGTGTGAGAAAAGCGAACAATGCCAGGAACAGAATAGAGGGGCTTCGATTGTACATCGGCTATTTCATTTATCTTCACAATTTAGTATAAAATACGGGGTATTGAATACGGCACTATTTATAGCACGCAGGGTGGCATTCAACCGGCAAAAAACATTTTCCAGAATTATTATCAGGCTGGCTGTAAGCGCTACCGCCATCAGCGTAGCCATTATGATCCTTACCCTCGCTTTTGTAAATGGCTTTCAGCATGCCGTCAGCCAGAAAGTGTTCAGCTTCTGGGGACATATCAGGGTGCAATATTACGAACAATACAGAGCGCCGTTTGCAGAAGAATCCCCGATATTAAAAAACGACTCCATCGTTGCAGGTATAAAAGAAATTCCGGGCATTAAAACCGTACAGGCGTTTGCTACCAAGAGCGCTATCCTGAAAACCGATGAATCCATAGAAGGGGTATTGTTCAAAGGAGTGGATACCGGTTACGACTTCAGTTCCCTGCAGCAGTTTCTTACCGTTGGCCGCTGGGTAGGCTTCTCTGATAGCACATACAGCCGGGAAATAGTCATATCCGAATATACCGCGAAACAGCTCCGGCTGAATGTTGATGACCGGATATTGATTTATTTTTTCAGAGGGGAAACCCAGAAGCTACGGCCCGACAGGCTCACGATCGTGGGGATTTATAAGACCAATATGGAGGAGTATGATAAATTGTATGCCATAGGCGATTTGAAACTGGTGCAGCGGCTGAATGACTGGAGTCCCGACGAAATTGGCGGGTACGAGGTGTTTGTGGATGATTATAAAAAAATGGATGCTCTCAGTGATGAAATATTCAGCACGTTGCCGGGTGAATGGGGCAGTAAAACAATGACGGAAATATATCCCAACATTTTCGATTGGCTGCAACTCCAGAATACCAACAGGGATGTTGTACTGGTGGTAATGATCGTTATCGCGATCATCAACCTGATCACCTGCCTGATCATACTGGTGCTGGAACGGACAAGGATGATCGGCGTGCTGAAGTCGGTAGGCGCTACGGATTGGGTCGTACAAAAGATATTTACGTATCAGGGTATTTTTATCGCCTGTTTCGGCATTCTTATAGGGTTGGCGGCCGGACTGGGTATCTGCTACCTGCAGGAGCGGACCGGTTTTTTGAAGTTCTGGGATGAGAACGCCTATTATATGCTGGTGATACCGGTGCAGGTAATATGGTGGCAGGTACTGCTGGTAGTACTTGGTACATTGGTAGTATGTGCGCTTACCCTGCTGATCCCTTCTATGGTGAGCCGCAGGATACAACCGGCAAAAGCGGTACAGTTCAGGTAATACTAAATATTATTGTCAGATAACCATACCTGTTAACATTAAACTGATGTATGAGTGCAAACACGAAAGAAACCATAACATTTAAGCCCTCTCTCAGCCTGCTTGATGCCACCATGATCGTGGCAGGGGGAATGATCGGTTCGGGTATATTTATAGTAAGCGCCGATATCACCCGCAATGTAGGAAGTGCGGGCTGGCTGATCCTGATTTGGGTGATCACCGCTTTTATGACCGTTACGGCGGCGCTCAGTTATGGCGAGTTAAGCGGAATGTTCCCCAGAGCCGGCGGACAATATACTTACCTGAAAGAAGCCTGGAGCCCCCTGACAGCATTTTTGTACGGGTGGAGCTTTTTCTCCGTTATACAGACGGCAACCATCGCCGCGGTGGGTGTTGCTTTTGCCAAGTTCACTTCCTACGTTTTTCGTTTTTTCAGCGAAGACAATATAGTGATTGATATAGGGTTTATGGGTATTTCTTCCGCCCAGTTGCTTGCCATCGCTGTGGTGATAATACTAACGTTTATAAATACCCGCGGTATCAGGGATGGTAAGATACTGCAGACCACTTTTACCCTTACCAAGATCCTGAGCCTGTTCGGGTTGATCCTCTTTGGGTTCTTCGCGCTGAAACCGGAGGTTTGGGAAGCCAACTGGACAAATGCCTGGAGCCTGCAGCAACTGGCGCCGGACGAAACAATTACTGACTATACGGTGATGGCCGCCCTGGGCGCTATAGCCGCCGCGCTTGTGGGTTCCCTGTTCAGCAGTGACTCCTGGAACAATGTGGCTTTTATTGCAGGAGAAATTAAAAACCCGAAACGTAATATCGGGCTTAGTCTTTTTCTGGGGACCCTGCTCGTAGGCATTGTGTATATTCTCACCAATATCATGTACACGGCTGTATTGCCTTTGCAGGAGATTGCTTTCGCGGAAAAAGACCGTGTAGCGGTTTCTGCATCGCAGGCGATTTTCGGAACAGCCGGCACCTATATCATAGCCATCATGATCATGATCGCCACTTTTGGTTGTAATAACGGATTGATCCTTACAGGAGCCAGGGCTTATTATACCATGGCTAAAGACGGATTGTTTTTTAAAAGAGCGGGCAACTTAAACAGGGCGGCGGTTCCGGGATTTGGTTTGTGGGTGCAGTGTATTTTCGCCTCCGCCTGGTGCCTCAGCGGACGTTACGGGGATCTGCTGGAGATGATATCCTTTGTGGTGGTTGGCTTTTATATTCTCACGATCATAGGGATATTCCGGCTGCGGAAAACACAACCGGGTACGCAACGACCCTATAAAGCCTTTGGCTATCCCATCTTACCGTTTATATACATACTGATGGGTTCGGCGTTTTGTATCCTGCTGATCATATATAAGCCCAGTTATACCTGGCCGGGTTTGATCATTACATTGCTGGGTATCCCCATTTATTATATTATCCGGAAAAAATCGTAGCGGGCGACAATACGGCAGCAGTTGATTATGCATTAAACCGAAGAAAGAATTCTTTTCACTTCGTTGACAGTATATTCAATTTCATCCTGTGTTGTAAACCTCCCTAACCCGAAACGGATGGAGCTTTTGATCAGGTCATCAGGAAGTCCCATTGCCTTCAGCACATGAGAAGGAGCGGGATTGGCCGATGTGCAGGCAGATCCCGAAGAAACAGCGATGGTTTTGTTGATCTCTGTCAGCAGTTTGCTTCCGTTCGTGTTGTGAAACGCCAGGTTGGCTATGTTGGGTAAGCGGTCAGCCCCCGCTCTGTTCACGGTGACCCGCCCGGTGGCAACCAGGGCGTTTTCCAGTTGGTTCCTGAGTTCCTCTATCCGCGTTGATTCTTCCGCCATTTTCTCCCGGCAAAGCATAGCCGCTTTTCCTAATCCCACAATGCCAGGTACATTCAGTGTGCCGCTCCGAAAACCTTTTTCATGACCGCCGCCGTCTGTTTGCGCCATTAACCTTACCCGTGGGTTTTTCCTCCTTATATAGAGCGCGCCCACTCCCTTGGGGCCATATATTTTATGTGCAGACAGGCATAACATATCTATCCCCTGCTGTCGCACATCCACGGGTACCTTCCCAACCGCCTGTGTGGCGTCTGTAAAAAACCAGGTGTTATGTCGTTTGGCCACTGCCGCGATGTCTGATATGGGCTGGAGCACGCCGGTTTCATTGTTGGCAAACATAATGCTGATAAGAACGGTATCCGGGGTAACAGCATTCTCCAGTTGATCAACATTGATCAGTCCGTTACTATCCACGGGAAGACAGGTGACCGCCACGCCTTTTTTTTCCAGGCTTTTGCAGGTATCCAGTACCGCTTTGTGTTCGGTTGCGCAGGTAATAATATGTTTTTTCCCTTCATGTATATCACAGGTTCCTTTGATAGCGAGGTTGACGGCTTCCGTAGCACCGGAAGTAAAAATGATCTCCGGACTGTCTGCGCCGATAAGCTGCGCTACCTGCTCCCGCGCCTGCTGCACGGCTTCTTCTGCCACCCAGCCGAAGCTATGGGTGCGACTGGCGGCATTGCCGAAATGAACGGAAAAATACGGAAGCATCGCTTCCAGCACTTCCGGGTCAACCGGGGTGGTGGCATTATTATCGAGATATATGGGCAGCGTCTGCATGATATGCAAGATACAACTGAATTTCAAACAGCTTTTTCTCTTACCTTGCTATACCAAACGTTTTGTATGAAAAGGCTTTTGTTGTTTGCCACATTGTTTGTTTGCCTGCTTTCTTTTGCCCCTAAAAAGAAAACATGGGTTGCCATAGGCGATTCTATTACTTACCTGAACGATCACCTGGATGAAACCGGCAACAGGGTGACCAAAGGGTATATGACGCTTGTTACGGAAAAACTGCCGCATATTCAATACGTCAACCAGGGGCATAATGGCTGGACCTCCGGTGGCATAGCGGATAAGATAGAAACACTGGGTATTCAAAAGGCGGATATTTATACCATTTTCTTGGGCACCAACGACTGGTGGCAGGGTCGGCCGGTAGGCACTATTGAAGACTATACCGCCAATGCAGGAAATCATACCGTATATGGCTCCTTCAGAATTATTATCGATAAACTTTGCTCTCTTAACCCGAAAGCAAAAATTGTATTGATCACTCCTATGCAACGTGGTGATTTTGTTTACCTGTTTGATATGAAAAACAACGCCTGGGGTTCTTATAGGGAAAAGAATGGTCAAACACTGGCACAGTTTGCCGACGCGGTTGTCACAATCGGCAGGCTGGAAAAAATACCGGTAGCAGACCTGTACAACAACAGCGGAATGGTATTGTCCAACATGGTAAAGTATAAACGATTAAAAGACCCTGTTACCGGCGGGTATAAAAACTTTGGTTACCCGGCATATACTACCATTCCATTTAACCCGGAAACAGATGAATATCCTTACCCGGTGGATGCGATGGATATGACATATGATGGATTGCATCCTTCCGACGCCGGCTATGTGATCATAGCCAAAAAACTTATCACATTGTTTAAAAAATACTGACCCGGTGTTGCACCCGGTAAACAAAAAGTAGTGCAAATACGGTTTGTATTGTTTTCAGATGTATATTTCCGCTCTATTTAAAATTTATGCTTATTCCCGAGGAACAGTTATCCGTAAAGAAATCCCAACTACCCAAAGCCGGCAAAGGTTTATATACGAAAGTTTTCATCCCTAAGGGCACTTATATTGTAGAATACAAAGGCACCATCAGCAAATGGAAGGAACTCGAAAACAGCGAGTGGGATAATGGTTATATTTACTATGTCACGCGTAATCATGTTATCAACGCCCGTCCGCACCCGGAGCACCTGGCGCGTTATGCCAATGACGCTGCAGGGCTGGTGAAAGTGCCGGGCTTGCGCAACAACTGTGTGTACAGGAAAAGAGGAGATAAAATATATATCTACTCTGAGAAAAACATACAGCCAAAAGAAGAAATTTTTGTTGCTTACGGCGCCGACTACTGGAAAACCGTTCGTGAGAACATACGCATACAAAAGCAACAGGACAAAGCCCGGTAGCTTTCGGTTCAGGTAATTTGGTCACGGAAAATATATCCCCCTCTTGTGAAAGGGGAATCCCTGTTACCAGAACAAGGTATATAATGCCACCAGTATACCCGTTACTATAAGCGCTCCCACAGCAAAACCCGGCGCCAGGCGGAACATCGATTTATCCACTTCAAGCCCTTTGGGCTGAACGCCTTTTTTGTTTTCGTACACGCTGATGATATACATGCCCAGTACGGCAATAAGGAAAACAAAGCCCATCCTGTCTATGAATGGTATTTCATACAGCATGGTGCCGTCTTTTTGTGTTACCAGCTTCGAGAAGCCCATACCGCTCAGCCATTCCAGGTTTACCCATTTGGGTAACACTTTAAAAATGATCGAAAGCAGGAATCCGCCTATCGTAGCGAAAAGGGCCGCATTGGAAGTTGTTTTTTTCCAGAAGAAGCCGAGCAGGAACATGGCAAATATACCCGGGGATACAAAACCGGTGTATTCCTGTATGTATTCAAATCCGCCTTTTTTATCAATACCCAGGAAGGGGGCGATCAGCACTGCGAGGATCATTGAAACCAGCACGGCTATACGGCCGACATATACCAGCTTTTTTTCATCGGCATCGGGTCTAATTTTCTTTTTGTAGATATCCAGCGTATAAATGGTGGCGATGCTATTGGCCTTACCGGCCAGGGAAGCTACCACGGCGGCTGTTAAGGCGGCAAAGGCCAGTCCTTTCAAACCGGAAGGAAGCAGGTTCAGCAATACCGGGTAAGCCTTGTCTTTTACCAGCTCCCCGTTTACCGTCATTTCCTGCTGGAAATAACCGTTTTGATACAATACAAAGGCGGCGATACCGGGCAATACCACAATTACGGGCATCAGTAATTTCAGGAACGCAGCAAACAGGATCCCGTTCCGGGCGGTTTTCAGGTCTGCTCCCAACGCTCTTTGGGTAATATACTGGTTACAGCCCCAATAGTTAAGGTTTACGATCCACATACCGCCGATCAGCACTGATAGTCCGGGCAGGCTGATATAGTGGGGACTATCTTTTTTAAAGATCATATGAAAATGATCGTCCGCATTTTTCGTAAGCTGGTTAAATCCTTCTACCATACCGCTGCCGCCAAAATGTTCTGCCACGAGGTTCAATGCGAGGTATGTGGTTACCAACCCGCCCAGGATCAGAAAGAAAACCTGGATGACATCCGTGTATCCTATCACCTTCATTCCTCCCAGCGTGATGACGATGGCAAATAACGCCAGGAAGATCATACAGGCAGTAAGGCTGATACCGGAAATGGCGCTGATTGCCAAAGCGCCCAGGAAAAGAATGGAAGTTAAGTTGACCACCACATACAGCAGCAGCCAGAACACTGCCATGATCATGGCCACCGTACCGTTATACCGCTGGTTGAGAAACTGCGGCATGGTGTATATCTTGTTTTTTAAATATACCGGGATAAAGAATATCGCTACCACAAGAAGGGTGGCGGCTGCCATCCATTCGTAAGTGGAAATGGCAAGGCCCAAAGCAAAACCGTCGCCGCTCATGCCTATGAATTGTTCCGCGGAAATATTGGAAGCAATAAGCGAAGCACCGATAGCCCACCAGGTGAGCGAGCCTTCTGCCAGGAAGAAATCTTTGCTGTCTGTTGAAGCCTTCTTTTTGCGATGATATATCCAGTATCCGTAAGTAGCGACAATAAGAAAGTAAACAATGAAAACGAGGTAGTCTTTACCCGACAGTGTATTGTTCATATCAAGTCAATCCTTTTATTAGTATTCAGAGAAGCTTTGGGGATTCAATAATCTCAATAAAGATTGGTGATTTTACTGATTTCAACAAATTCATTTTAGGGGCAAACCAACCAAAGCGTTTATCTTGCAGAGAATCCTGAAGATCATGGGAACAAAAATTTTTTCGGAAAAATGGGGCAGTGCAGACGGGAAAGAAGTGTTTCTTTTCACGTTGGTGAACGACAATGGAGTGATAACTAAAATAACAAATTACGGTGGTGCCGTCACCAATATTTCCGTGCCTGACAGGAACGGCGTTCTGGAAAATGTAGTACTGGCTTTTGATTCTTTGCCCGGTTACCTGCAACGTGGCAACCCATGCTTTGGTTGTCTTGTAGGACGCTATGCCAACAGGATTGCCAACGCGGCATTTACCCTGAACGGAAAACAATACCTGCTTGCGGCAAACAACAACGGTAACAGCCTGCATGGCGGCATTAAAGGATTTGACAAAGTTGTATGGGATGCGGAAATTACACAAGACCCGGCAGGCCAGGACCTGAAACTGCAGTATTACAGCAGGGATGGCGAAGAGGGGTTTCCCGGCAACCTTGCAGTAACGGTTGTTTACAGGTTAAGCAGTGACAATGCGTTGCATATTCTGTATGAAGCTTCTACGGACGCAGATACCCCCGTAAACCTTACTAATCATACCTATTTTAATTTATCAGGCGGAAAGGATGCGGACATACTGAACCACGAGCTGCAGTTGAACGCACCGTATTATACCGAAGTGGACGAACGCCTGATACCTACAGGAAATATTCTGCCGGTAAAAGGCACCGCGCTGGATTTTACGGGCGCCAAAAAACTTGGTCTTGATATAGAAAAAGTTGCCCCGGGTTATGACCACAATTTTGTATTGGAAAACAACGGCAATACGCTTAAGCATATCGGCTACCTGTATCATGCCGCTTCGGGAAGAAAGATGGAGGTAGCAACTACCCAGCCCGGCGTGCAGCTATATACCGCTAACTTTTTAAATGGCTCCCTGCAGCATACCTGGAAAGAGCGGGCATATAATAAATATGCCGGGCTTTGCCTGGAGACCCAGCATTTCCCGGATTCGCCCAACCAGCCGGTATTTCCCAACACTATCCTTAAACCGGGAGAATTATTTCATCAGGAGACTGTTTACCGGTTTCCGGTACAATAAACCTACAACAAGCTATCATGAACTGGATTATTTTGATAATTGCGGGATTATTCGAGGTGGGCTTTGCTACCTGCCTGGGTAAGGCTAAATTAAGTACAGGGTTGACGGCAACCTATTGGTATACCGGATTTGCGGTCTGCCTTACTATCAGTATGCTGCTGCTGATAAAAGCTACTCAAACCCTGCCGATAGGCACGGCTTATGCCGTATGGACAGGTATAGGCGCCGTTGGTACGGTTTTGATGGGGATTATCTTTTTTAAAGAACCCGCGGACTTCTGGCGGTTATTCTTTATAACCACGCTGATAGCATCGATCGTAGGATTAAAAGCGGTATCGTCTTAGCCATCTCGGCTTATTAATCCAATCCGAATACGCCTTTGTTCAGGAGCTGTAATGTCTCGGTTTTGTAAGCCGCCGGAACCAGTACGGACACATTATGCTTGCTGCCGCCGTAACTTACCATCCGCACCGGGATATTTGACAATGCATTGAACAGGCTGCTCAGCACATGGGGCGTTTGCGCGATATCATTTCCCACGATAGAGACAATTGCCTGGTCCTTATCGGTTTCTACTATACCGAAGGGGTCCAGTTCCTTTAGGATCTCAGCCAAATGCTGGTCATTATCGATGGTAACGGATACGGCTACCTCAGAGGTAGTGACCATGTCTATCGGGGTTTTATATTTTTCAAAAACCTCAAAAATCTTCCGTAAAAAACCATACGCCAGCAGCATGCGGCTGCTTTTTATTTTAATTGCTATAATGCCGTCCTTTGCGGCCACGGCCTTTACTCCCACGGAGCCGGCATCCTGCATAATGGTGGTACCTGCCGCTTCAGGCTGCATGGTATTCAGCAGTTTCACCGGTACCTTCTCCTGTTGGGCGGGCCAGATGCAGGTAGGGTGCAGGATCTTTGCCCCGAAATAAGCCAGTTCAGCCGCTTCATCAAAGCTCAACTGGTTGATAGGCCGGGTTTTATTCACTATCCTGGGATCATTATTGTGCATGCCGTCAATATCGGTCCATATCTCACACACGGATGCTTTTACGGCGGCCGCAATTAAAGAAGCGGTATAATCGCTTCCACCCCTCTTTAAATTATCTACTTCCCCCCGGGCATTGCGGCAGATATAACCCTGGGTAACAAACAGCTTTTTTGTTTCATGTTGCTGCAGCAGGCGGTTCAGCTTCACCCTGATGGCATCAAAATAGGGCTCATCGTTGGCGTCTATCTGCATGAAGTCCAGGGCAGGTAACAACACATGGTCTATGCCCTGCTCCTCCAGGTAGGCGCTGAATAATTTGGTGCTCATCAGTTCTCCCTGTGCCAGTATATCTTTATTGAGCGCTTCGTTAAAAGAGATTTTTAATATAATATGTAGAAAATCAAAATGTTCGGCTATAATCGTTTCCCCTCTTTTGTAGGTAGCTTCCTTTTTCAAAAGCTCCTTTATAAAGCTGTAGTAGTGCGCCTGCAGCGCGTCAATTATTTTTTCCGCCCCCTGTTTATCTCCCCTGGCAAGCGCATCTCCTATGGAAACCAGCGAATTGGTGGTTCCGCTCAGAGCGCTTAATACAACGATCTTGGCTTCATCGTCTTTTGTAATAAGGTTGGCTACCTGCCGCATTCTTTCAGGTTTCCCTACAGAGGTGCCGCCAAACTTCATGATTTTCATGACCTTTCTTTTTTTGCGGTGCAAAGATAATGGGTAGTCAGAAACGAAACGGGAAATTCTAATTTGCCGGAAAATTGGACCGGCTGCATGTGCCAAACGCCATAAACCCGCGCCTCATCGAACCAATAGGGCATTTTGTCGAAATCAGTTGTGCTTTTTTGCTGGGATAATAGAAAATACCTATTTTTGTCTTGGTTTTTCATAGGATATTGGATTTAAAACGGGGCGCATTTCTATGCAGCCCTTTTTTATTTTCCGCACGGGACGACTGTCAAAATAATAAGCCGGCAACTTCTCATCTCTTCCGGTCGGCGATGACCCGATAATAACAACTGGTAATTTTTTTTTCATACAAGGCTAAATTAAAAAACCGCTCGTTTTATAAGCGTACGTAACCCTAATGGAATGGATGTATTAAAAAAAATATTCTTTTTTACCCGTGAATGTTATTATACCAGTCGAGAAGAAAAAAAGTATTACTGGGTGGAGATAAATGATAAAAAATGGGCATTTTTCTATAAAGCAGGCTTATTGAAAGAGTCTTTTTATTCGGAGAAACTGAATAGTATCGATGATGAGGTGCATACCAAACAATATTTACAGATACTCCTCAGGTCTATTATTATGGTGCAGGATAACTGACCTTGTTTCCGGGGGAAGTTCCAACAGAAAAATGATCGGATTATCATACGCAGGTCTTCTTTTGAGGACCTGTTTCTTTTTATGGATATCTGCTTTCAGGAAGGGTATGTAATTTTTGTTACCGTTTTAACGGATCAGAATGGCGAACTTTGGGTAGGTTTCCGGCGACAGGAGGTTTTGGCTGCGCGTAACAAAAGTCTGATTAATAAAAAATAACTGACATATGATACTCGAACAGATTTACACAGGATGCCTTGCACAAGGCGCCTATTATATACAAAGCGGAAATGAGGCTGCCGTAATTGATCCGCTCCGGGAGGTGGAGCCTTATATTCTGAAGGCGGAACGGAACGGAGCAAAGATCAGGTATGTATTGGAGACTCATTTCCATGCTGATTTTGTTTCGGGGCATGTGGACCTGGCAAAAAAAACAGGCGCCACTATTGTATATGGGCCGGGAGCAGCGCCTGCTTTTGACGCTTATATCGCACAGGATGGCGAGGAGTTAAAGCTGGGAGACTGTACTATACAGGTGATACATACGCCCGGACATACCATGGAGAGCACCTGTTATCTGCTGAAGAACGAGTCCGGCAAACCGGTAGGACTATTCAGCGGCGATACGCTTTTTATCGGTGATGTGGGCAGACCCGATCTTGCTCAAAAACTGAACGAGGATCTGAACCAGGAAAAGCTGGCTTCGCATTTGTACGACTCTCTCCGGAACAAAATCATGCCGTTGCCGGATGATTTGATAGTATATCCGGCGCATGGTGCCGGAAGCGCCTGTGGTAAAAATATGAGCCGGGAGACAACGGACACGCTGGGTAACCAGAAAAAGACAAATTATGCCCTTCGTGCCGGTATGACCCGGGAAGAATTTATTAAAGAAGTGACCGAAGGGCTTACGGAACCACCTTCCTATTTCCCCTTAAATGTGTTGATGAATATCAAAGGATATGAAAGCATTGATAAAGTGCTGGAACGTGGTCAGCAGGCGCTTGAACCAGCGGATTTTGAAGCGGTAGCCAACGAAAGCGGCGCGTTGATACTGGATACCCGGACGGCCGAAGCCTTTGCAAAAGGGTTTATTCCAAACTCCATCAATATTGGCATAGACGGCAGCTTTGCTCCCTGGGTAGGCGCGCTGATACCCGATATCCGGCAGGAGATCCTGCTGGTAGCAGAGGCAGGCAGGGAAGAAGAAGTGATCACCCGGTTGGCAAGGGTGGGCTACGATCATACCATCGGGTACCTGAAGGGCGGTTTTGAGGCCTGGAAGGAAGCGGGTATGGAAACGGACCGGATAACATCAGTTACGGCTGAAGAACTGGCGGAGATTGCCGCAAACAAAGAAGTAAATATTATCGACGTAAGAAAAGAAGCCGAATTTGAAGAAGGACATGTAGCTGGTGGAGAGAACATCCCGCTGGACCACATCAACGACCATATGGTAAAGCTCGACAGGGATAAAACCTACTATCTCCATTGTGCAGGCGGCTATCGTTCCATGGTATTTAATTCAATTTTGAGGGCAAGAGGCTATGATAACCTGGTGGATATAAAGGGTGGCTTTAAAACCCTGGCAGCTTCCGGAAAATTCCCGGTGGTAAAGTAAACGTTATTATAAACATATTTAAAATTTACAGACATGACTTCTGACGAAAACAGATCTGTTCAATATACTATCTGGTTCAGCCGGATTCTACGCTGGGTACTGGGTATTTTCTTTATAGGTGTGGGTGTGTGGTATTACAATGACGGGGCGTGGCCGGCTCTTATTTTCGGCGCGGTGTTTTTTGTGACCGGCTTTTTCAAACCACGCAGGTGTATTGATGGCAGTTGTGCTGTACCCGGGAAAAACTAATTCGTTTTGTCTCAGCAAATCCTGGTCGGCGAACAACCCCTTAGCATATTATCCTGGCATATTCAGGCCTGATAAAGAAAAGTTTGTATCTTAAGGATACAAACACCATCAATGAAACCAGCTAACCTTGTTCCTCTGGTATTTTTGTGCATATCCACCACTTTCGCGCAAACAGTACGCTACCCGGTTTCCCTTCCACATATCGCTTCGGGCGCTTACAGCAATGGGTTTGTAAATGTGCTTTCTGCCCGGACGAATGCCGCTTCCCTGGCATCGGTGGAACATTTCAACGCCGGCGTGTACGGCGAAAGAAGATTTATGCTGGAAGAGATCAGTACCTATACCGCGGCGGCCGCTATCCCTACACAATCGGGCAATTTTGCATTGATGACGGATTATTTCGGATACAGCGGGTATAATGAGTCGGAGGTGAGTATTGGCTATGGCAGAAGGCTCAGTAAGCGTATCGACCTGGGCGTTGCGTTTAATTACTACAGCATTCGCATCCCGTTGTACGGAAAGGCGTTCAGCTACAATTTTGAATTGGGTTCCATCATACATATCAGTGAAACGCTGCATACAGGTGTTCGCATATACAACCCGTTAAGAAGCAGGTTGGGTGAGCATGGATCAGAAAGACTGGCCTCATCCTATACGGTCGGTTTGGGGTATGAGCCTTCCTCCAATTTTCTTTCCACGCTGGAAATTATAAAAGAAGAGGACAAACCGGTTGCTATACATGCGGGGATACAGTATCATCCCATCCGGCAGTTGTTTGCGGTGGTGGGGTACATTACGGCGAACAACCAGTTTTATTTCGGGGCAGGATACCTGCACAAACAAATACGGGTGGATATGATGGCCGGTTTTCACCAGTTGATGGGGATGTCCCCGGGATTGATGATCGTGTATATGCCCGAAAAGAAAAAACAATGAAAAGCGCTCTCTTCCTGTCTTTTTTTGTGATGATACTCCTCCCATCAGCGCAGGGGCAGGAACCTTCAGGCATAATGGAGCAGCAACTGGAAGACCTCACGGAAATGATGGAGGATGCCGAAACCACGGATGACAGTTGGTGGCAGCAGGCAGAAGCATTGGCTAAAAATCCATTGAACCTGAATGTTGCCGGCAAACAGGAACTGGAGGGTTTAATGGTGTTGACTTCCATGCAGATCGCCGGTTTTTTAAGCTATCGCAAATTGATGGGAAACCTGATCAGCATATATGAACTGCAGGCTGTTCCGGGCTGGGACATAGCCACCATAGAAAGAATATTACCCTTTGTTTCCATAAAAACAGCGGTGAATATAAAAGAAGATATTTCTCACCGGTTAAGAAATGGCGAACATCATATTATCGCCCGCTATTCCCGCTTACTAAAGCTGCCGGCCGGCTACCTGCAACGCGACAGTGGCAGGAGCTACTATACAGGAGATCCTTCAGCGGCAATGCTGCGCTACAGGTATCAATACAAAAACATATTGCAATATGGCATTACTGCCGCGAAAGACGCAGGCGAGCCTTTTTTCAGATACCCCAACAGGTACGGTTTCGATTCCTATTCCTTTCATTATTTCAGCAGGCATAGCGGTATTATAAAAACGGTAGCCATTGGCGACTATACCATCAACCTGGGGCAGGGCTTAATTCACTGGCAGTCGCTGGCTTTCGGGAAAGGCAGTGCAGCAATGAATGTAAAAAGGCAGTCGGATATTTTACGGCCCTATAACTCAGCGGGATACTTTTATTTTAACCGCGGTGCGGCTACCACACTACGAAAGGGGAAATGGGAGACGACGCTTTTTACTTCGGTGCGTAAGCTGGACGGAAATATAATAACGGATGATACAAAAGAGATAGAAGTCGCCACTTCTGTAAAGGCTTCCGGGTATCGCCGTACACCGGCGGAAATTGAGGATAAACATTCCCTCCGGCAGTTTTCCTACGGGGGAAATATCAACTATCAATCTCCGGCATTTAAGATCGGCATTAATATGATTCGCCATCATTTTGATAAATACCTTCAAAAAGAAAACAGGTTATATAACCTGTATGCAATATCCGGAACCAATTGGAGTAACTATAGTGCAGACTATGCCTATACTTTCAGAAATATTCATTTTTCCGGGGAAACAGCGATTGATAAAAACGGCAGTGTTGCGTCCATAAACAGCCTGATTTCCAGTTTGCATCCCAATGCTGATTTTGTGTTACTCTACCGGAACATATCCGGGCACTACCAGGCGATGTATGGCAATGCGTTCACGGTAAATGCCAACCCAACGAATGAGCAGGGGGTATATGCAGGGTTAAGCTTAAAACCCAAAGAAGGATTCCAGGTAAATGCCTATATGGATGTTTACCGGTTTGCCTGGCTGAAATACAGGGTAGACGCTCCGGCAGGCGGACAGGATTATTTTGTACAGGTAAACTATAAGCCGGATAAGATTACTGAAATATACAGCCGTTTCAGGAGCAGGCAAAATCCTGTGAATAAAGACAACGGAACAAATGCATTGAATGAAGTGATAACATTTTCTCACCGTTCCTGGAGGACGCAGGTCAGCCACCGCATCAATGGCCACCTGACCATAAGACACCGTTTTGAAATACTGTGGTATCACCCCGAAAATGCATCAAAGGAAAAAGGTTTTCTGGCATTTTTTGATTTGCTGTACAAGCCGATGGGAAAGCCGTTCAGCTTCAACACCCGCGTGCAGTATTTTGACAGCGACAGCTATAGCTCCCGGTTATATGCCTACGAAAATGACGTACTGTACTATTATGCCGTTCCGGTGTTTTACGACAAAGGCTCCCGGTACTATCTTAATATGCAATACAAACTGGGCAGGTCCGTGAGCCTTTGGGTGAAATTTGCCCAAACGGTATATAACCAAAAGAATGTTATCGGCAGCGGACTGGACACTATTGAAGGAAATCGTAAACCCGAGTTCAGGATGCTGGTATCCGCCAGGCTCTGACGTATTGAGAGAGTTCAGAGCCCTTTGGTCTCCGCTGCATTTTCTGCAGCCTGCTACCCGGTGTTCGGAATTCTCTTTACGCCTCATTACCCATTTGAACAGTTGCCACGCATAAAATATGATGAAAAATATTGCCGTCAAAATGTGAAGTGCCTACATTTGCACAAAACATAGTTATGGCAGAGCAACAACAAAATCAACTGAATATTGAGATTTCTGAAGAAATTGCGGAAGGTGTTTATGCTAACCTGGCGATCATTACACATAGCCACGCGGAGTTTGTGATTGATTTTGTAAATGTTATGCCCGGTACTCCCAAAAGTAAAGTAAAGTCCAGGCTCATTCTTACTCCCCAGCACGCCAAACGTTTCATGAAGGCGCTTATTGATAATGTAAAAAGATTTGAAGCCGCCAATGGTACGATCCAGGACATAGAAGAAATACAGGTACCCATGAACTTTGGCGGACCTACCGCGCAAGCTTAAAGCGGGAACAATAGCAGTCAAAATGAGGGCATAATCACGGCAGTTAATTTTCAAGAAGTTGAAAGCCTTATTCCCTGATGTCTGACATAAACCTGAGGCCGGATGAATGGCTACAGATCCGGCAGACCCTGGTATACTTCCAGCTTAACTGACGCACTTTTACATTTAACAAATGATAATTATGGGCTGCCGAGATAATTATCAAATTATTAAGAACTGTTATATGGCAACTCCGGTAAACTTTCAGATATTGTTAGCCGAATATGAGAAGGATACTGGTCTTTTTATGTACAGCCTGCTCTTTGCCTGCTTTTAGTCAAAGTGAAACAAATGATTTCATTCACTATGATACTTTGATAATTGCGGGTGTACAGAAAATGAATCTGCATATATCCCGGCCAAGGAACTATTTTACTCCGGGACATCCTGATACTGCTTCGAGGAGGGTATTGGTTAACCTGCAGGGTATGGGGGAAGTGAGTAACAGCATTGCTGTTATTCAATCCAACTGGAATACTTATGGCTTTCATTACTGGCTTCAGAATGGATGGGATGGTGGTATTACAACCGGAAGCGGTAAACACTATCCGATACTCATTACTATTACGTGGGGGCTTACCATAAAGTCGACATCCCCGAATCTTTGGCCGGACAATCTTTATGTTGCTTTAAAATACATTATTGACCGGTTTCACCCGCGTGGCGGAAAACTGGATATGTGTGGATTAAGTTTGGGCGCAATCTCTATAGGAAGATACATATCTTATTATCCTTCTCCGGGAAACGACCATCCGATGAGTCTTGTCAACAGTGTGGTGTGCCTGCAGGGATTCGGGAATGATCTCGGAAAGGGGCATAACCTCCCGGGAGATGCCGCTTGGGGCCACTGGGGGAAAAAGTTTAACGGAAAATATTTTGGAGTAGACGGAACAAGAAATGAAATGGGCTCCTATCGGCCGAGAAACAGCATCCGGGACTCTGTTGGCTTAGGCAACTTCTCAGCATATTACACAAATGTAACATTGGGAGGGGGCGCCCATTGCTGCTGGAACGAAATGTATGACCCGCGGAGGAGCAACTGGACAAACCAGGAAAGTTATGGCACGCCGGGTAGTCATATCGGGTTTAACGGAACTCCAAAGCCCGATAAAAGAAATACAATCGGAACATACAGGCCCGGCAGTTCTATTTATCAATGGATGATGCTGCAGGGTGATACCACATTGGCCGGTGCTTCTTTACAAAAGAACAGGCGGGCACACTAACAGGATAGATCGCCAAAGAGCTTCTCTGAACTTAAAAACAAAATAACTGCAGGCCGGTAAGCCGGATTCTGTCAAGTGCTATCATTTATCTGGTTCTTTTGTTACCAAAAGAATCTATCTGCTTACCCTCCCCGATAGTTTTTCAACATTTTGCCGGGCCGACAAAAAATCGGGGTTTACATAGCATTTCAGCACACAAGGTTTACCCATCCCGCAAGTTACCCTGCGGAATTGTGAGCTCTTACCTCACATTTTCACCCTTATCCACCGCGGCGGACGGTAATTTTCTGTGGCACTTTCTTCACGCCCGGGGCGTGACCGGCAATTAACCGGTGTGCTGCCCTATGCTGTCCGGACTTTCCTCGATCCGCCGAAGGCGGACCGCGATAGCATAGCCTGCAGGAATTGCAAAATTACAATGGAATTTTTAAATCTCTGTATCAGGTGGTTTCGTCGGAGTAAATTCTTTCTATGGCATCCTTGAAGTTCTCTAAGATCACTTTTCTCCTTAAACTTAGCTTAGGGGTTACTTCTCCTGTTTCCACCGTCCATTCCCTGGGTAGCAGCTCAAACTTCTTCACCTGCTCAACATGGTTGAAAAAGTTGTTGAAACCATCTATTATTTCTTTATAGAAGTCAAATACTTTCGGGTTTTTAATGATGGTTTCATTGCCCGCCCAGGCGACGCCGTTGGATTCTGCCCAGGCTTTCAGGTTAACAAAAGAAGGTACGATAAGAGCGCTTACAAATTTATAATTCGCTCCTACTACCATTACCTGCTCAATAAACCTCGACTCTTTCAGTTTGTTCTCAATAGCGGAAGGCGCCACATATTTTCCACCACTGGTTTTAAACAATTCTTTTTTCCGGTCGGTGATCCGTAAAAAAGTATTGTCTTCAAATACACCGATATCCCCGGTGTGAAGCCAGCCATCAATAATGGCTTCTGCGGTCAGATCCGGCCGTTTATAATAACCTACCATCATGGAAGGTCCTTTTACGCAAATTTCTCCATCTTCCATCAGTTTTACTTCCACTCCTTTTATCGGGGGGCCTACTGTGCCCAGCTTCATCATTCCCTTAGCCTTCCGGTTTACAGAAATTACAGGAGAATTTTCAGTAGGGCCGTATCCCTCATACAGGGGAATTTGTGCCGCATTGAAGATCCGCAATAATCTTTCCTGGCAGGCGGCGCCGCCCGTGATGATGTATTTTATATTTCCGCCAAGCGCTTCGCGCCACTTACTGAATATCAGTTTATTTGCCAGCGCCAGTTGGATATTGTAAAAAAATCCGCCGCTTTTCAGGTTGTCATACTTTTTGCCCAGATTAACCGCCCAGAAAAACAGTTGTTTTTTTATACCGGTTAAAGCCGCTCCCTTGGCCATTATTTTTTCATATACCTTTTCAAGCAGGCGCGGAACGGTAGAAAATACATCCGGCTTTACTTCCTGCAGATTAGCCCCGATTGTTTCCAGGCTTTCGGCATAATAGATGCTTATGCCGCTGAACATGTATATATAACTGATCGTTTTCTCAAATATGTGATTCAGCGGTAAAAAGCTTAATGCTTTTGCCCCCGGGTTGTCTTCAAAAGGAAAACTTTCCTTAGAAAGTAATGAGTTCTGCACAATATTGTTGTGGCTTAGCATTACGCCCTTGGGTGTTCCTGTGGTACCGGAGGTGTAAATGATCGTAGCCAGGTCCTGCTTCCCGATCCTTTGTTTTACGGTTTCCACGTCCGCTATTCCTTCTTCCGATGCCATATTCAGCACTTCCGACCAATGCCAGGCTCCTTCAACGGGGTTAAAAGAAAAAATATCTTTGAGACTGGGCACTTTGGGCTGCACTGCTTTTATTTTCTGATACAGCTCCTCGCTGCTTACAAATACATATTTTACTTCAGAATCATTGAAAATAAACTCTATTTCCAGGGGGTTGGTGGTGGGGTATATGGGTACCAGGATAGCGCCGCTTTGCTGAACTCCGAGGTCGGTAATCAGCCATTCGGGACGATTGTTAGAAATGATGGCTACCTTATCCCTGCCTTCGGTAGTCATGTCATTTTCGGATATTCCCAGCGCCCTTAGCCCGGCGGCGAGTTTCAGCGATGTTTGTTTTACCTCTTCGGTACTGTATGTACGCCATTGGCCATTTTCCTTACCCGCCAGCATATCCTGCTTGGGGAATTTGGCCAACTGAAGTTCAATACAATCAAATAGTCTTTGGGGTTGAGTCATAGCGATCGTTATTTGTATCTGCTTTAATTTAAGGTAAAAATCAGTTATAGAAAAGAGATTCCTTATTTATTTTGATAATATTGATCTTTGGGTAATTTAAATACCCGGCCTCTCTGGAAATGGTTAAACTTGTCATATGCTTCCTGGTGCATGGCTACCCATTGCTGGTATGCTTCGGGAGAGGTGCCGGAAGAAAAAATCCATTCATTATAGGCTTCAAACATGCCCGATTCAAGCAATTGCTTTTGATAGTCAAACAATCTGAAAGGGAATGTTGCCGCATAGTTTTTGTACCAGTATGTCAGGAAGCCTGTCCTCACCTCAGTTAATTTGCCTGTTGTGATGCCTCCGGCGACAATCGGGGACTGCCCGTTCATGGCGGTTAGGAATGCTTTCTCAAAAAGCGACTGTTTCCTGGCGTTAAAGTCTTTCAGGAGATCGGCTGTTGTAAAGAGCTTCTGGTATCCTTCGGTTAGTATGTTTTTGATCTCCGCTGTTCTTATAGTATAACTTTCAAGGTTTACAAAGATCTCTCCGTATATCAGGCTCCATATTTTATCTGTGGTAAAATAATAAAAACGTGCGGCATTGTAGTAATTGCCGGAGTGATTAGGATCCGCCTGTATACCTTTCTCCCATTGGAAAATGGCGCTGAGATCTTTTTTCTGCCACAGCAGCTCACCATATTCGCAGTAAAGCACTCCGCTGAGGGGGAATTTTTTTAACGCTCTTGTGTATATTTTGGTTCCATTTTTCAGGTCCTCTATTGCACGGTAAATGGTGCCCGCTATCTGGAAGCTTTGAACATCGGCGTTATCACTTTCCACCACCGGTTTTATAACATCCAGCGCCTGGGCAAAGTCTTTCTGCAGGTAATGGGTGTATGCGATATCTTTCAGGATAGTAATATCCCCCGGCTGCTGCTGAAGGGCTCTGTTGAATACGAACAGCGCGTTTTTCCAATCGCCCGTGCGCATATATTCCCTGCCTTTCTGGTGCAGTGTATCCGAACCTGTTTGTGCCGTTCCCTGCAGGCACCCGGTGAGCAGCAATAACATCAAGGCAAACTTCATATGGTAAAGTTAAGATAAGATGCCTACCCGCAGAAGAACGCAGGAGAAAATAAAAAGCCATCCGTTTCGGCGGATGGCTTCAAAAATTTAATAAAGGTATCTGCTATTTGCGTTCCAGCAATTTAAAGAATTGATCCAACTGCGGCAGTATTACAATTCTTGTTCTGCGGTTAGTTGCCCTTCCGGCAGCAGTATTGTTATCAGCCAGTGGAACGTATTCGCCGCGACCCGCTGCAATTACTTTGGATGGCTCCAGTCCGTATTGTCTCTGCAGAATACGTACAACGGCAGTAGAGCGTTTAACACTCAGATCCCAGTTATCCAGCAATACGCCTTTGCTATATCTTACGTTATCTGTATGACCTTCTACCATGAATTCAACGTCAGACTGGTTTTTTAATACCTGGGCTACTTTTCCTAATACTTCTTTTGCTCTTTCGTTTATTTCATAGCTACCGCTTCTGAATAAGAGTTTATCTGATATATCGATGAATACTACCCCTTTGTCTACCTTAATATTGATATCCTGGTCATCCAAATTTCCTATCGCTCCTTTCAGGTTCATCACCAGGGCCATATTGAGGGAGTCTTTGCGGGCCAGTGAAGCCTGCAGGTCCTGAATATACGCATCTTTCGCACCGATGTTTTCCAGTGATTTTTTGATGCTCTCTGCCTGAGCGGAAGAGATTACGGATAAGTCCTCCAATTGCTTAAGAGCCGTGGTATTATTTTCTCTCAAAAAGGCTATTTGTTTGTTCAACTCCTCAATTTCTTTTGCATAAGCGGCATTCTTTCTTGCGTTTTCAGCTTTATCATCTTCACAGATTTTAAAATCGCCCTGTAATTTACCATGTGCCTGATTCAGGGAGTCTAATTGAGCCTGGGCAGCTTTAAACTTCTTGCTGCTTACACAGGAAAACAAAAAAGTAGGGGCTAGAGCCAGGAGTAAAAAGTACTTCAATTTCATTTGGAATTGTTTTAAGGAATATTGCGGGTAAAGATATGGCATTGAAAATGATTAAACTACTAAATAACTTCAAAAATTTGTCGCAAAGCTACCAATTTTAATAAAAAAGAGAAAGAAACCGGTTCTTTCTCTTATAAATACTGCTAAAGCTGATTAAAATCATCCACGTCCGGCTCTGCTTTCTCCGGCAGACCTGCCTGTTCTGGCGGGGGCAGACCTTTCTACACGCTGGCTACCTGTTCCGGCAGGCTGTACGGACCTTTGTACCGGTTGCTGTTGCCTGACAGCCGGAGCCTGGCTTCTTTCGGTTGTTCTGGGCGCTACCGTACGAACCGGCTGGCTGGTTTGTGGCGTTCTTTGTGTGGTTACCGCCGGTGCCTGCCTTTCGGAGAGTTGCCTTATCGTAGTACTCCTGTTAGCGGGTGTTGCTGCTTCATTACTGGTCCGTGGTGTTGCCCGGTTAACGTTGGTGTTATTACTGGTTGTCCGGGGTGCTACCGTACGGGCTGGCTGACTGGTTTGCGGCGCTCTTTGTGTTGGTGTCGCGGGTGCCTGCCTCTCGGAGAGTTGCCTTGTTGTAGCACTCCTGTTGCCGGGTGTTACCGCCTCATTACTGGTCCGCGATGTTGCCCGGTTAACATTATTGGTATTACCGGTTGTCCGTTCATTAAAGCTACGGGCAGGACGGGCAGTGGTGTTGGAGTTGTTCCTTTCGCTGGTACTGGTCCGTGGCGATAACCCACCTTGTGGATTACGGTTTACAGAAGGCCTTGAAGGATTGTTTGCACCCGCTGTTCTTTCGGTAGGTCTTGTATTATTAGCAAATCTTCTTACCGGAGCAGACTGGGTATTCCTGGCATACATACGGTTATCCCGGGTGGCCACTCCGCTTCTGCTGTTATAGATATTATTATTTCTGTAAATGTTAATATTGTTATTAATGATCACCGTATTCCTGTGACCATAGTAAGCCCTGCCGTAGTATCCATGCCTGTATCCGCCATAATATGGTGTCCAGCAGAAAGCAGGCGTATAAACAGAAGGTCCCCACCAGCCGTAGTTCCAGGAGTGGTAGTAGGGGTGCCAGCCTGTGTTGAACCATCCTACACCATAGTTAAACCCAAAGCCCCAACCCGTCCATGGATTATAGTGCATATTGAATCCCCAGGTAAAAGGACGGGCATAGTAATGATGGCGAAACCAGGGACGGTAATAAAACCCGGTACCATATACTACTGTCGGTCCGTATACATACGCGTTCAGGTATCCCGGTGTATATCCCATATACACGTAGTCTGGTGTTACATCATATATATACACATATTTCATTCCATATACCGGGTATCTCGGCGGAATAAGCGACACATTATAGGGACGGTTTACACTTACTACCCAGGGACCACCGGGGTTATATGACTGGAACCATACCCCGTTATCCACTATATAATAATTATTCCTCCACCTCAGTACCTGCCCGGAAGTATTCACGGCATAAGCCATATCCGTACCATCAATATCTTCAAATTCGGGAGTACCGTCATATTCCACATTCGCGGTAGCTGACCTGCGGTCTACTTTAGCGGTCTGCGGCACCTGGGCGTTCATCACGGCATCCCGGGCTGCACCCGTACCCGCCACACTCGCCAGCACATTGTCTTTGGGAGAGCCTTCCGGAATTTTTGCGAAATCGGCAGGCAGCCTGTCGGCAGCAATGTATGACCATTTTCCTGTTAATGAAGAAGAGCGATACCAGCGACCGGAAAGCAGCACATAGTATTGTTGACCGGAGATATCCATAAAGATGTCGTTGTCAGAGTTCCTGACGAACAGCAGGTTGGTATGCTGGATCGGGGTGAAATCAGGCTCTCCGTTGGATTGCAGCAGTTCAGCAGGCTCTGTAGTCACGATAATGTTGGAGATCACATAATCTTTTTCCTCCTGCTGCACGTTGTTTTCCTTGTTAGCCTGCATAATTTCAGCTTCAATTGTTTTTAATGCAGAAGGAACATTGGTGGTGATGGCATAAGGACCGGTTGCCGCTTTTGCCATATACCAGTGTTTACCGCCATACAGGAAAAACTGGCCATTGGTCTTTACTATATTGAAAGGAGTATTTACCACTGTTTCAACATTCCACTTGTTGTTCTTCTGCAATTTGGGCGCGCCGTCAATCACTACCAGCAAAGAGGGTTTGTCTGCATAGATGATTTTGGGAGGGTTGTTATTATAACCGGAAGCAAGCTTCTGCTGCTCCTGGTTTTGTTGCAACAGGTTACTGATGTCCTTTTCAGCCAATACGAGCCCCCACCTGTTCATTCCGTCCGTCAAAGCATTTTGTAAAAAAGAAGCTCTTACGGTATTGTCCTCGTCCGGCAGTTTTATATCGGTAACATCCAGGTTGTTTACAAACACTTCGTTGCCCTGTGTTTTCACGTCGGCGGTAAGCCATATCATGCCAAAAACAGGCTCCGATTTGCCTTTTTCCGTAACGGAAATAGCTGCATTTGCCTGCAGCACACCGTTATCATGGGATTCCGGCTGCCATTGATATATTTTTATCAGGTCACCTTCTGAAGTGGTTACGGTTTTAGGCCATTCACTTTGGGATATTCCTTTAAAAGGCAATATCATGCTGAAAAACAGCGCCAATATAAGGGTGCAAACAGCTTTCATGATTCAAAGTTTTAATGATGTATCTATTGACTACAAAAACACTCGTTAGTTTAAAGTTAGTAAAATGAAATTCTCCGCTTTACTGACACATGTTAATCTTAAGCCATAAGTTGTTAATTTATCTTTTGCTTAATTAAGGCTATACGGATACTTTAGCGTAAAAGTTACACCACAGAATGTCGAAACTGCGTTTTAATTGGCTGAACATCACATTGATATCTGTTTTACTGGTCTTTAGTATCACGGAAATAGCCTTCATACGATCAGTGGACTTTACCGCAGATGAAGGAATACATAGCTTGTATGGATTTAAAATACTTAAAGGTGATCCGGCCAAACGTTCCCTCACCACTGATGACAGTAAAATGCCTGTTTCCGCGCTGAATGCTATTCCACGCGCTATTGAGCAGGTGCTCAACCCGGGGTTGAAAAAGTATGATAATGGGGCAGGCGATATTCAGAGAGGACGGTATATAACATTCCTGGTTTCCCTGTTCACGCTTTTTCTTGTTTTCAGATGGTCGTCAGACCTGAATAAAAGCAGGTGGGCAGGGGTGCTTTCTATGGCGTTGCTGGCATTTTGCCCTAACTGGCTGGCACATAGCGGACTGGTGACCACGGATGTGTATGCGGGAACGATATTCCTGCTGGTATTTTATTCGTTATGGAAATATTTTGTTACCGGGAAAAATAAGTATTTCATTCTTTTTTGCATACTTGTAGGCCTTGCCCAACTGGTGAAACAAACATTTACATACCTCTACTTTTGCATACCCCTGCTTTTTCTTATCCGGGCATGGACAGGCAACCGAAAAATCACCCTGAAAAAGACGGTTATACAAACAGCCCTGATAGCCATTTTTAGTTTATTGATAATCAATGCCGGCTTTTTATTCCACAAAACCGGTCAGCCACTGAACGAGTATCATTTTGTTAGTAAAATGTTCAGTTCGCTGCAGCATAAGCTAAGTTTTATCGGGAATGTTTTTTTACCCCTGCCGGAGCCCTATCTCACGGGGATGGACACCGTAAAGTATTTTGATGAGCTTGGGGGTGGGTTTCCTTATGGAACGGTACCGGTGGTCAGTATTTTGGGTCACCGGGAAGCCGGGAAGTCATACTGGTATTATTATATTGTGAGCGCTTTATTTAAAATGCCGATTCCTGTTTTGTTCTTCATTGGATTAGCTGCCGTAAAAACCTTTATTACTTCCAGGCGTGCAGGGAATTACGAATGGGTACTGGTGATCCCGGCTTTTATCTTTCTCATCATCATCAGCTTTTTTAACAATCTGCAGATGGGGGTACGGCATATGATCTTCCTGTTTCCCCTGGTATATATTTTGTGCGGGAAAATTGTTGATATGATAAGCTCTTCCAGAACCTCCAGAATATTATTTGCCGGAAGCGCTGTTTGGATACTGGTTTCCGTTTACAGCTACCTGAACGCCTATATCTCTTATACCAATGAGTTTATATTAAACAAAACTATGGCATTTACGGTGGTGGGAGGTACAAACGTAGGGTTTGGGAACGGAAGAACGCAGGCGGAAGAGTATATTAAGAACAACTCCGATGCGCAGTTCGCCACCCCTATTCCCGGAAAAGGAAAATTCCTGCTATCGGCTGTAGATTATGAAGACGGATGGGGCATGCATACCTACAAATGGCTTGAAGCCTACAAGCCCATAGGGCATGTTCATCATGCCTACCTGATAGTGGAGGTTAAATGAGGAGTTGTTTTAAAGCCTGCTAACTTTCCAGTTCAAACTGCATATCATTCAATTTCTTATACAGCCCGTTCTGTGCCAGCAGTTCCCAGTGAGAGCCTTCTTCCACAATGGTTCCCTGGTCAATTACTATGATCTTATCGGCGTTCCGGATGGTGGATAGGCGGTGAGCGATGATAAAAGAGGTCCTGCCTTCCATCAGGTTATCCAGGGCCTCCTGTACCATTTGTTCGCTTTCGCTGTCCAGTGATGAAGTGGCTTCGTCCAGCACCAGGATGGCGGGATCTTTCAGAATAGCGCGGGCAATGGCAATACGTTGCTTTTGTCCGCCGCTCAACTGTATGCCTCGTTCCCCTACCCGTGTGTCATACCTTTCCGGAAAACTGTCGATAAAACCGGTTGCGTTGGCTTTCAGGGCAGCTGCCTGTATTTCCTCATCACTTGCTCCCGGTTTTCCATAAACGATGTTTTCCTTTATACTGCCACCAAACAACTGCACTTCCTGAGGCACCAGGGCCATTTGCATACGCAATTGGGTGAGTGGAAAGCTCCCTGCTGCTCTTTCATCGAAATAAATACACCCCTGCTGCGGATAATAAAATTGCAGCAACAGACTGGCTATAGTAGACTTCCCGGCGCCGCTGGGACCTACGATCGCAATACGCTCGCCGTTTCTCACAGACAGGGATATATTTTTTAATACGGATATGTCTTTCCTTGAGGGGTAATTGAAATGCACACTATCAAACCGTACATTACCCTGGATACGATAATTAATATCCGGTGCTGCCCTGGTAAGATTCACAGGTTCACCCTCTCCTCTTAAAATTTCGCGTACGGCTTTGGTTGCTCCCAGCGTTTTCTGCAACTGGCTGAACATATCCGCGAAACCCGCGAACGTGCCCCCTACAAACCCGGAAAACACTACAAACATCACCAAGGCGCCAAAACTGAGTTCACCGGTCTGGATCATCCTGGCCCCATACCATATTACAAAAGCCACCGCGCCAAAAACACTGAATATCATGAACGATATAAAAGCGCCCCTGTATCGTGCGTTGGAAATAGATAAGCTGACAGAGGACTGAATGCTTTTTACAAAGCGCCCGATCTCCAGGAATTCATTGGTGAATGCTTTTACCACGGTGATTCCCTGGAAAGTTTCATTTACAATAGTGCCGCTTTCTGCCAGTTGGTCCTGCACCCTGGCGGCGAGCTTGCGGATACGCTTTCCGAATACCACCGCCAGTATCGCAATTACCGGCACTACCGATAACATTACCAGCGCCAGTTTGGTCTGTATCCAGAAAATAAATCCCAGCCCGATGATCAGTGTAAATATGCCTCTTAAGAACTCCGCCAGTGTAAACGATACCGCTTCCTGGATCTGTGCCAGGTCGGAGGCCAGCCGGTTGCTCAGGTCGCCCACCCGCCTTTCGGAATAGAAATACATGGGCATGGTCAGCAGTTTGCTGTACACGTCCTTTCGCATATCCGCCAGCGATTTTTCTCCTACATAGGTGAGGAGGTACACCCGCATATAGGAGAAAAAAGTTTGTATGGTCAACTGCAGAAAAATGAGCAGCAATGTGGTGTTCAAACTCCAGTGGATATCATTTAAGCTGAACCCGAATGCCGAAACGCCGGCGCCCGGGCTGACGGAAGCAGCGCTGCCGGGAGCAGCCGCATCGATCATTTTACCCAGGAACAATGGAAACAGGCTGGTGGTAAAAGCCGATAAAGCAATGAAAACAAGACTGGCGATGAACCGACCCCTGTAAGGCTTCAGGTAGGAGAAAAGCGCCAGCACTTCCCGTAGATTTTCCCTGTTTATCTTTTCTTTCGGAGACCCTTTTCCACCGTTATCCTTATCCCTTCGGGATGTGTTTTCTGCCATACCTGTGAAGATTATTTATAAAACCTGTAAAATGGATGACCAGGCGAATGCACTACCGGTACAGTTCCAGTAATCCGTCCGGTAATATTACGTGTACTTTTTTTTGTTTGCTGTCTATTTTCTCCAGGGTGTGATCATGCAGGGGTATCAACGCCTCGTTGCCGTTCACGATCACCTTACACAGCAGTTGGTGCGGTTGTTCTATCACTTCTGTAATATCTCCCAGCACGGTTCCTTCATTTACCAGGCTGTATCCCAGCAGGTGTATAGGGGCGGCTTTTGATACCAGCTTCTTAAAATCCTTTTCCAGCAGCCATACTTCTTTCTGCAATAGCAGGGATGCCTGCTCTCTCGTGATGACCCCTTCCAGTTTTACCAGGATATCCTTTTCGTTTTTTGCTTTGGCTGATTCTATGAAATAAGGAATGGGTTTGTCTTTTCGCTCCTCAATGAAAAGCGCTTTCACATCTTTCAGCGCTGTTTTTTTGCCAAGACTGTGGCTGACGATCACTTCGCCTGACACGCCAAACACAGACACTATTTTACCGATACTAAAATATTCATTCACCGTCCGCCCGATTTTTCGGTGCAAGATATTGTATTTGTCGGTCCCGGGTCCCGTGAATAACAAAATTGCAGGGATGAATCGAAGCTTTTAGCTACGAAATTCTGCAAAAGGTTATTGGCTGTTGAGGATTTCAGCAATATGTTTCACCTGTACGGGACTTTTTTGCCGTTTCAGGATGCCTTCCAGGTGCATCAGGCAACTCATATCGCCGCCGGTAATAAACTCTGCTCCGTGTTTCAGGTGATCGGCTATCCTGTCCTTGCCCATTTTTACGCTTACCGCTTCTTCTGCTACACAAAAAGTGCCTCCGAAACCACAACACTCATCCACACGGTCAAGTTCTACCAGTTCCAGCCCCTCCACCATTTGCAGGAGCTTTCCTGGCTTGGAAAATGGTTCCGCCACCAGTTCCGACATTTGTGAGAGCTTTAATCCTCTTTGTCCGTGGCAGCTTTGATGTACTCCCACCCTGTGTGGAAACCGGGCTTTGATGGATGCTATTTTTAAAACATCAGTAAGGAACTCGGTAAGCTCATATACGCGTTTGCGTATTTCCTGTGCTTTTTCTTCCTGTTGCGGATCATGGAGGTGATCTTTGATGTGCAATGTGCAACTGCCGGAAGGGCATACAATATAGTCGTACGCTTCAAAATTTTTAATAAACAACTGGTTACATCCATGTGTAAGATGTTCATAGCCTGAGTTGGCCATAGGCTGACCGCAACAGGTCTGGTTCAGCGGGTACGCTACTTCCACGCCTGCTTTTTCCAACACTTCCAGGGTGGCAACCGCCACCTGCGGGTAAAACTGGTCAACATAACAGGGCACAAACAATGCAACTTTCATGTACTTGAATTATTCTGTAGTTCAATCGCCAATATGTCCCGAAATTAGTACATATTCAACGTTCAGCAACCTGAACTATGCTGACCGGGGACTGGCATATTAAAACAATTTGATAATGAGCGGAGGGTCCTACTTTTGCGTCCGAAACAATACAGGATAATTTTTACAGGCGATGAAAAAAGATGAGCGGCCGATTTTATTATTATCTCCTTCTTTGATGCATAAGCGCAGCCCTGCGGTGGAAATGCTGAAGCTGGTTAAGAAGGGGGATCAGATCAATTATTTCAGTTCGGTATTGGAGTCCGCCCTGATAAGAACCGCTTTCAGGGATGTTCCGAAACCTGCACGCGATATCCTGATGAACTGGAGCCTGGAGAGCTGGGACGAATATATATCGGAAGTAAAAAGGTTGCATGCTGTGCAAAGGGGAGATACTCCCTTTGACGAATACCTGGAAGTACATATGCTCCAGTTCTGGCATAAGACCCTGGAGTCTTTTAAACCTTTTTTTCCATTGGTGAAATGGTATCACCGGAAGCCGCTCCCCGGCAAAGACCGGTACCTGACGGCCGCGTGCAGTTTCAGCAGTTTCCGCCCGGCATTGTCTTTTGAAGTGGCAAAAGATGATAGTGGACTATTTTTGCGCACGCATGTATCCATAAATAATACCTCCTATCCTTTAAGCAGTTTCCGGCAGGCTTATTTCCTGCTGGAAAGCCGGAATGAATATTTTATTCTTACCTACACAGATTACCGGACACTCAGAAAATTGCAGCAAACCAATATGAATGCTGTTGCTCATAACCCGGAGTTGTTTGTACAGCAAATACTTACAGACCTGGAAAAAGACTACCCTGTTAACCGTCATGATTTTTTCCCGAAGAAAGAAGTAGCTATTCAACCTGTTAACCGCGTACTGCTCACTGAACTGAATAACGCTTTTTTGATGCTTACCCCGCAATGGTTATACGACAGCAATCTTGCAGAAGGCGCCTGGAAGGAATCCTTTGAAGTGGTAAAGGATGGCGTAACACATATCATTAAACGCAACCGGGAAGCGGAATCCGCGTTTATACAAACCCTCGAAGTGCTGCATCCCAATTTCGGCAAACAACGCAACGGGTACTTTTATCTTTCTTTTGCAGACGCGCAGAAAAAGCAATGGTTCCTGAAAACCTATCACCGGTTGCTGCAGATGGACATAGACGTTGCCGGTATGGATATGCTGAGGCATTTCCGTTATTCGCCTCATACGGCTGTAACACGTATGCAGCTTGTGCAGGAGGATGGAAATGTGCTGTTGTACCAATTGGAAGTGGTTTTCGGAAAGGAAAAGTTGCCGCTGAACCTGCTACAAAAAACCCTGCTGGCAGGGCAGAGAGCAGTCCTCTTGAAAGATGGTTCGCTGGGTATTTTGGGCGAAGATTGGATGCAGCAGTATGCCGCCATCATCAAACACGGAAAAATAAAGCAGGACCGGATAGAATTGCTGCGATGGATGGTGATCACAGACCTGTCTGCAAAAGACAGGAACCCGGACATGGGCAATACTATCCGGGAAGACTGGTGGGCAAGCTGGAAACGCTGGCAGGAAACCGGCGATATTCTATACCCTTTGTCCCGGTATATGCAGGCCTCCCTGCGGCCTTACCAGCAGAAAGGATATGACTGGATGCTGTTGCTGCAGCAGGTAGGCGCCGGCGCCTGCCTGGCAGACGATATGGGGCTTGGTAAAACCCTGCAGTCCATTGCCCTGGTGACAAAATATACAGAAAGCTATCCGCAGGCAAAGAGTATTATCATATGCCCGGCTTCGCTGATGTATAACTGGCAGCAGGAGTTGCAAAAGTTTGCTCCGGCTATAAGAGCGGAAATATACCACGGACCCCACCGGCAGAAGGAAACACTGGAGGATGGCGCTACACAGGTGTTGATCACCACCTATCATACCATGCGCTCGGATGCGGATATCATATGCGAACAATCTTATGGAGTGGCGGTAATAGACGAAAGCCATAATATCAAGAACCCGGCAACACAAATCGCACAGGCGGTAATGAAGCTGCACGCGGGCTTCCGCCTGGCGCTCAGCGGAACACCTGTGGTGAACAATACCTTCGACCTGTATTCGCAGTTGAACTTCGCGGTGCCGGGCCTGTTCGGGAGCCGTGAGTTTTTTAAAAGGGAATATGCCGATCCGATAGACTATCACCGGGATGAAGAAAAAATAAACGCGCTGAAAAAGCTTACTGCCCCGTTTATCCTGAGAAGGACCAAAGAACAGGTGGCCAAAGACCTTCCGGAAAAAACAGAAACCATACTCTGGTGTAATATGACCGGGTTGCAGAAAGAAGTATATGACGGTATCCTGGAAAAGACACGGAGCAGCATTTTCCTGGATATTAAAAGTAAGGGGCTGTCAAAAGCCAGGTTCTCCATCCTGCAGGGAATGACAAGGCTCCGGCAGGCCTGCAGTTCCCCCGCTTTGCTGCCCGAAGAGGATAGCCTGCACTGCAAGGATTCGGTAAAAACGGATGTATTGCTGGAAGAACTGCAGAATGTGCTTGGCAAGCACAAAGCGCTGGTGTTTTCACAGTTTAGCTCCATGCTGGATATCCTGGCAGAAAAATGCAGGGAGGAGGGAATACCGTTTTATCATTTTGACGGACAAACCCCTCCCGCGAAGCGGGCGGAAATGGTAAATGCGTTCCAGCAGGAAGGCAATAACACGCATCTTTTTTTGATCAGCCTGAAAGCAGGAAATACAGGACTGACACTTACCGCGGCGGATTATGTATTTCTTTTTGATCCCTGGTGGAATACGGCGGTGCAGGATCAGGCTATCGACCGGGCGCATCGTATCGGCCAGACAAAAAATGTATTTGCTTACAAAATGATCTGCAAGGATACCATCGAAGAAAAGATCATACATCTGCAGCAAAGAAAGAAAAAGCTTTCCGAAGACCTGGTAACAGCAGACGACGGGTTCATCAGCAAACTTACCGAGGAAGATGTGGCATACCTGTTTGCATAAGGAGTTGTATGATCCCGCAGATTACTTAGATGTACACCGAAAACTGTTGTATCTGTATAAATCCGTGTGTTGGCAGTAATAGGACTCATGACAATTTGGTCATCTACGGCCGACACTCTGCTAACAAGGATTTTCCACGTGGACAAGTGAACGACTTTAAAGACAATCTGGAGAAATCGACCCGGCAAACCTGAGTAGGTCAATGAACACGAACTTAATAGTAAGACAGGAAACAAAAAAACTAAAACGGCCGACCCTTCTCATTTTTAAGAAAGAGTCGACCTTTGAATTGCCACGTGTATTTGGCACAGGCAGGCTCTGCAGAGCGAACCCTGTATTGTCTGTTCATATTTGGTTGAACGTTAAATGGAGTACCTCTTTTATCCAATGCTGCAACGTACGTTTCTTATATAAAAATTTTTTACCATACCTATCACGCCGAAGTTTTGCTTCTAAACTCGCCGGGAGTAACATTATAGCTTTTTTTGAAGGCTACATAGAACGCCGAGGGCGTACTAAATCCACAATCGAAGGCTATGGCTTCGATGGTGAAGTGGAGAAATTTTTCTGATGTTAACATCAGCGCAGCTTCTTGCATACGGTAGTGGTTGACAAATTCAGGAAATGATTTCTTGTGTGACAGGCTCAGTGCCCTTGAAATCAGGTAAGGCTTCACATGCAAACGCTCTGCTACCTTATTAATGGTTAGTTCAGGCTCTTTGTACAACATTTCTTTTTCCATGACTTCTGTCAATTGTCCGGCCAGTTTGTCCACCCGTTCATCAGGTGGTTTGGTCATGCGAAGGGCGGCAAATGGTTTCTGTAATCTGAAAGCAAAGAACAGTAATATATAAAGTACCACTGTGGCAGCAAAGGTTACGGTTAAGTAAGCCCCGTCTGTTTCGATTATGATTTGACTGCTGTAGATGACCCAAAACAGCACCAAACTTACCCACACCAGGCGCGACCACTTTTTTGTCTCTTTTTCTGAAATATTTTTGATTTTCGGATAAGTAAGCGCCAGATAAATGGCAAATTGTAACGATGTTGCCACATACAACCAGAACACCACCGCATCTGAACTCAATGGCAAGAGAATAGTTACCAAAAGCACTGGGGCGAAATGAATAGAAGCACGCCAGGTAAAAGCACGCTGCGGAAAGGCTAACCGGTCAATATAAAAGTAAGCCAGCGGCCCCGTGGCCACCATGCCTAACAAACCAATGGCCGGAATGGAGTCTGGCACATCGTGAAAAATCACAATCAGCAACGACTTCCCGATCCTTACCGCCAGGCTGAGAAACACGAAGCCTAACAGTATATTTTTTAATAATCGGCGATGGTTGGTCAATAGCAAGACACCCAGAAAAATCGAGTTTAAAACGCTCAGTCCACCCACAATGGCAATGAAAAGCGATGTACCCATGTTCTGTTTCCCGGTTTTGTTCTCCTGATTTCCGAATTTAAACAATTTATGGCAGGTGTCGACATTACTTTTGGCTTACAAATATTTATGCGTATGAAGATTCGTTTTTTAGTGATGGCCTTTAGTCTTGCCGCATCCGCCGTTGCACAAACCCCCGAACTTAAACGCAAAGCCGACCTGGGCGTCCGTTTTGAAAAACTGCATGATGCACCAGGCGTACGCGTCACACAGGTAATGGCAGGATCGCCGGCCGAAAAAGCGGGTTTACAGGCCGGCGACTATGTAATTCAGGTGAACGGAGTTTCGCTGCCCGATGAATACACGCTGCTAAAAACCATCCAAAAGATCAAAGGAGTTGAAACGGTTCGTTTGCTGGTGCGCAGGGGCGACAATTTGCGCACGATTTCTTTTGCGCCACCACCTGCGGCTTTTGAAACCTATAACAACCTCATTGTAGAACCTGTCATTATCACCAACGACTTTGGCGACAGACTGCGTGCTTTTGTCACCAAACCGAAACAAGCCACCGGCAGATTACCAGCTATTTTATTTGTGTCGTGGCTATCCTGCAGCACGATAGAGAGTACTGACCTGAGTGATTCGTGGACTAAAATGTTGCGTGAGGTGGCAGAGAAAACAGGTGCGGTAATGTTGCGTCTTGAAAAACCCGGTATAGGTGACAGTGAAGGCCCTGCCTGTGCCGACTGCGATCTGGCCACAGAGTTGAATGGCTATCAGGCTGCCATTCGTTACCTCAAAAGCCGCAACGATATCGATACCACACGCCTGATAATTTTTGGCGGGAGCCTGGGTGGAACATTGACCCCGATAGTGGGGCGGGACCATCCCGTAAAAGCATATGTATCGGCTGTGAGTGTATATAAGTCATGGCTGGAGCACATGATTGAATTGGAGCGCAGGCGATTGTACCTTTCGGGAAAAACACAAAGCGAAACTACCGACCTGATGCAGGGTTATATTGAATTTCATACCACATACCTGGCAGGCAAAAAAAAACCCGCGCAGGTGATGCAGGAAAAACCACACCTGAAAGAACTTTGGTACGACGAGCCTGCGCATCAATATGGAAGGCCTGCAAAATTTTATCACCAGGTGCAGTCGCAGAATTTTATGAAGCACTGGAGCGAAGTGAAAGCCCCTGTACTTGTTGTGGCGGGCGAATTCGATTGGATCATGACATTAGATGACGGTAAACTATTGACTGAACTGCTTAATCAAAAAAGCCCGGGACAAGTCACCTTCCTGGAGGGCAAGGGTATGGACCATCACTGGATGAAGTATAATAATCCGGTGGATGCTTTTAATGAAAAGAACGGAATGTATGACGCTGAAACTGTTGGGAAGATGATTGAGTGGATAAGAGCAGTATTGAAATGAATTGGGTTGAAAAAAGATCAGGATGACGTTAGTAATCGTTGCACTTTTAGGGCTTTGTAAATATTTATATTTTAGACAGCATTTCGCCAGACAATAAACAATTGTATTTGTTACCGAACACATTGAGAACATTCCGACAGGTTGGAGGGCAAGAGAAACATACAAAATAATCAGCGACAACGAATTTGCAGAAACCTTTGAATTAACTGAGCCCGGCAAAGACTTTTTTATTTACACACAGGCGACATTTAAGAGGAAGTAAATCTGACCTAATTACTTGCTGACATCATAAACGGCAGACAGAAAAGCCCTGAACGGATCTGTGGTCTGCATCAAATCCCTTCTGGAATTTCGCTGTAATTGGTCTTGATATACACTGGGGGGGCGATGTAATAAACGGCCGATAGAAAATCAGGCTCATCGCCCGGATCAAGAGGAAGAACAAGCCTCTATGCGACGATTTCGCTGATCACCCGTCCATGCACATCTGTCAGCCTGAAAAACCGTCCCTGGAACTGGTAAGTGAATTGTTCGTGATCGAAACCCATCTGGTTGAGAATGGTAGCCTGTATATCAAACGGGTCTACTTTTCCACTGATAGCGCTGTACCCGATCTCATCGGTTTCTCCGTAACTGAAGCCCTTTTTAATACCGCCACCTGCCATCCAGATAGTGAATGCCTCCACATGGTGGTCCCTTCCCTTGAAGGGGTTTTGTTTGCCTTCCCGGTTTTCCATCATCGGGGTACGGCCAAATTCTCCGCCCCAAACCACCAGCGTTTCATCCAGTAAGCCGCGTTGTTTCAAATCGAGTAACAAGGCAGTGGAAGCCCTGTCTACCTGGCGGCATTTGTTGATGAAGCCGTAGTCAATGGCAAGGTTGGCATCGGTACCATGGCTGTCCCAGCCCCAGTCAAACAACTGTACAAAACGTACGCCTTTCTCCACCAGTTTTCTGGCGAGTAATACATTGTTGGCAAAACAGGCTTTGCCTGGCTGGGTGCCATACATCTCATGAATATAATCGGGTTCGTTGCTGATGTCCATTACTTCGGGTACGGATATCTGCATGCGATACGCCATTTCGTATTGTGAGATGCGGGAGTTGATCTCCGGGTCTTTATATTCCTGGTATTTGATGCGGTTCATTTCGTTGATGGCATCAATGGAAGCCTTGCGCAGATCCCGGCTCATGCCTTTGGGGTCGCTTACAAACAAAACGGGATCGCCTTCGCTGCGGCACTGCACGCCCTGGTACACAGAGGGCAAAAAGCCACTGCCCCATACGCTTTTGCCGGCATCGGGAAAACGTCCTCCGGAGGTAAGCACTACAAAACCCGGAAGGTTCTGGTTATCGGAGCCTAATCCATAGGTTACCCAGGAGCCGATGCTTGGCCTGCCCAGACGGGCGCTGCCGGTATGCATCATCAGTTGTGCGGGTGCATGGTTAAACTGGTCGGTGGTGCAGGCTTTTAAAAAGCATACTTCATCTGCAACAGTGCTGAGGTGCGGCAGATTTTCTGATATCCAGGCGCCGCTGTCGCCGTGCTGCTTAAAAGCAGCCTGCGGACCCAGCATTTTGGGTACGCCGCGGATAAATGCAAAACGTTTTCCTTCCAGTAAGGATTGCGGACAGTCCTGTCCGTCCAGCTTCATCAGGTCGGGTTTGTAATCAAACAGTTCCAGTTGCGAAGGAGCGCCGGCCATATGCAGGTAGATCACCGACTTTGCCTTGCCGGCAAACTGCGGCGGACGGGAGGCCAACGGGTTAGCGGCATCAAAAATATTGGCAGTGGGGACCGCCTTTTTGGAACCGCAACTGCTGCCCAGCAAAGCCCCCAGCGCCAGCGACCCAAGCCCCATGGCGCTTTCCCTGATAAAATGACGACGCGTCTGATAAGACATGAATGTTTCATTGGCTTCCTTCACCAGTCGCTGTGTATGTAATTCTTTCTGCGTCATATGTGGTCGCTCCTGCTTTTTAATTTTTTGTGATCAGTTCATCCATATTCAGTATACTGCTGGCAACCAGTGTCAGTGCCGCTGCTTCCGGTGCTGCCTCCTGCGTTGTCATATTATTCATCATTTCGCAGGCCGCTTCTTTGTCCTTCTTATAACTTTCTAAGGAGCTATAGTACAGATTCTCCAGCACTTTCAGGCCATCGGCAGAAATCGTATGATAAGTTGCCAGTTCATATCCTTTTTTTATCTGGTCGCTGATGTTTTTGCCTGCTTCCTTATGCATACGAAGTGCGAAGTGCCGGGCAGCTTCCAGGTAAGCTTCGTCATTCAGTGTAACCAGGGCCTGAAGGGGGGTGTTGGTGCGTATCCTGCGGGAAGAGCATACTTCCCTGCCGGTCGCGTCAAAAGTCATCATCGAGGGATAGGGGGCCGTTCTCTTCCAGTATATATACACGCCCCTCCGGTACTGGTCTTCACCAGTGCTTTGCTGCCAGTCCGCTCCATTCCAGGGAGATAGCCATATTCCTTTTGGCTGGTAGGGCATGACACTGGGACCATACATTTTCTGGCTTAATATACCGCTGATCACCAACGCCTGATCTCTTACCTGTTCTGCGGATAGCCGTACCCGTGGCCCGCGGGTGAGGTACCGGTTATAGGGGTCTTTTTCCAGGATATCTTCATTTGCAAACGAGGCCTGCCGATACGTAGTCGACATTACCAAACGTTTAAGCGTTTTTTTTACGCTCCAGTTGTCTTCATGCATGAATGTCCAGGACAACCAGTCCAGCAGTTCCTTATGGGTGGGGGGAATTCCCTGGGTTCCCATATCTTCCAGGGTTTCCGTAATACCGTTTCCAAACAATTGCTCCCAGAGGCGGTTGACCATGGTGCGTGCCGTCAGCGGATTTTTTTTATCGGTCAGCCACCGGGCCAGCCCTAACCGGTTATCCGGCGCATCTGCCGGCATGGGATTCATGATCTGCGGGGTGACGGGTTGCACTTCATCGCCTTTCACCAGCCAGTTGCCTCTTTCAAACGTGTGGGTGGTACGAAACTGTTCCCTGTTGCTTTCCATCATGATGGGAGTCGTTTCTGCGGGCGCTTTCAGTATCTGCCAATAAGCGGCGTATGCTGAGTCGTACCCGGATTTCCCTTTGCCGGGAAACGGCTCATCAAAATGAAACCACTCAAACAATACCCCGGTGTTTTCCTTATTATGCAGCGCCGGGTTGCTATAAGTAAAATAGAGGTCGTGTACGCCTTTCATATCATCCAGTTCCAGTTCGGCGATCTCCCAGTCCTTTGTCTTTTTGAGCATTGTCTTTTTTAAGACCGGTCCCTGCAAACTGTCGAGCCGGATGGTCCAGGCGCCGCCATCAAAGCCGGTGGTGTACCTGTACAGTAATCTTTTTTTATTGTCCAGGTGTATCCCCGGCAAACGGCAGGAGCCATTGTTTCTTAAGCCGGCAAACCAACTGCTTACCTGTGCCCCGTTGATATAATCGTCGCACTGCAGGGAATTGATTGAAGGCTGCCAGGTTTTCAGGAATGTGTAAATCTCTTTTGCTTTGTTCTTACCGGCATTTTGTTCCAGCCAGGTGTTGAGCTCCTGCAATTTGGCGCTGTCCGGTTCCTTAAACTGCCGCAGCAGGGGATAGTCTGCCTGTGTATCTTCATCCCTGGAGTTGTTGAAAAACGCCAGGAACTTATAATATTCGTCAAAAGTAAATGGATCATAGGGGTGACTATGACATTGTACACAGGCGAAAGTAGTGCCCATCAACGCTTCCCAGGTAGTATTCACACGATCCATCACCGCAGCTGTGCGGAACTCTTCATTATCCGTTCCCCCTTCATCGTTGGTCATGCTGTTGCGGTGAAAAGCGGTTGCAATGTATTGCGCATCTGTGGGGTTGGGCAGCAGGTCCCCGGCGAGTTGCTCTATAAGGAACTTATCATACGGTTTATCACTATTAAAAGCTTTTATCAGCCAGTCACGGTATTTCCAGATATTGCGCGACATATCCGCTTCATATCCCTTTGTATCCGCATATCGTGCCAGATCGAGCCACATGGAGGTCCATCGTTCCCCGAAATGAGGAGAGGCAAGTAAACTATCCACCAGGGCTTCATATCCTTTTTCTGTATCATCTTCGAGGTATTGCTGCAGCCATTCATCTTTGGCTGGCATTCCTATCAGGTCCAGGCTCAATCTGCGAAACAGGGTTTTCTTATCTGCTTCGGCGGCATGGGCCAGTTTCAGTTCCCTGTGCTTTTCGGCAATGAAGTAGTCGATCTCGTTTTTGGTCCAGGCATTTTGCCGGTTGACCAGTCCAAAAAAGCTGGAGGACCGGGGAACAGGAACTGCCTGTACAGGCACATAAGCCCAGTGTTCTCCCCATTCAGCCCCCTGTTTGATCCAGCGCCGCAGGATATCAATTTCCTCATCAGTCAAAGGGTCCGCCTTATAGGGCATGCGTTCTTCCGGGTCGTGCAGGGTCAGGCGTCGTATCATTTCACTGTTATCGGGGTCGCCGGGAATAATTGACGGTTTACCGGATTCGGTTACCGCCAGCGCTTCTTCATGAAATAACAGGCTGAAACCGCCCTGCTTTTTCACCCCGCCATGACAACTGATGCATTTTTTATTCAGGATGGGTTTTACATCCGCGCTGAAATCAACTGTTTTGCGACGGGTGCTGAAGGTGAAAATGGTGATTATTCCGGCAAGGACTACGATCATCCATACTATCCTGTTATTAAAATACTTTTTCATTCAAACAATCCCTGGTTTGGTTATGGCGGACAGAGGTTCACTCTTATACGGTAAACCCTAAAGTTCGGTATTTTTTACCATTTTTAATTGTGTTAATAAAGCAGATTACTGTGTTTTTATAATACGCGTCCTGAAATACGCCGGATAAACATTTGTGATAAAAAATCCCTTGAATACGGGTATATTGAGAGTGAATGAAAAATTGTATTGGCGCGATAACAACATCGGTGGCAGAAATATATGTAAAAGCTCAGAAACCAGGAAGTTGAAGTATTTTAGGTGGTTGATTTTATGGCGTATTTTAGTGGAAATGCAATTGATGCGGGACATTTAATAAAACCTCCTGGAATTTTGAAAAAACAGACAATAATTTTTAGCGGACTGTTACTAATTGGACTTCTCTTTGAATGGTGGTTGCTTGATTTTTCCGGGCTTAATATTCCTGAACATATCCCATATACGCCAATTAACGTGAGCGGATTTTTGCTGTTAGTATTGCTGTTAACAATACTTATAGTTTTTATTAAGAAATTGGTTAGACAGGATAGTTCCTTTTCAATTTTTAGACTGACCCTTACCGGTGCGATTGCTTGCTTTATTGCTGAATTTGTATTTCAGTTTATTAAACTGTTGGTCGAAAATGGCAACTTATTAAAAGGACGTTTGATTGACTTTTGTGCCGGAGTAATTGGTATAGCTTTTTTGAGTACGGTTCTTTCATTTTTTGTATCATATCAAGTTAAGACACGAAAGACAGGCATACTTTTGCTTTTGATTATTTTATTTATGGCATTTATAGGTTTTATCAGTACTTTAATGCCATACCATTAGGCTAACAGAAAACGACAGGTGGTTGGGCAATATGTGGAGGAATGAATAACTAAAATGAAAAATTAAAAATGAGACTATTTGACCAAATATTCAAAGCGACAACCCTTGACAAAATCAAGAAGGCTTTTGACTTTTTGGTAACCGACTTTGGCTTTAAATTATTAACAGCAAAAAAAGTGGGCAATTTCCGAGCTGACAATTATTTGGTTTATAGAAACGGGAGGTCAAACATTCAAATAGAGATTTGCGCTGATGATAGTTGGTTTCATTCTATAATTAGACGGGTAAGTAATAACGTCCCGGCAGACTATAATGACAATGTGAATTGTTTAAGTTTTGAGGACTTAGCACTTTGGGAAAGTGAAAACAATTACGACCATTTTGACTACTACGCAGGAGGAAAAAATGGATTGACAGGAGTCTTAGAAAATACAGCCAAGCTTTTCAAAAGAAACAAAAACATTTTGACAACAGAAATATGGCTTGACACAAACCATATTCAAAATCTTAAAGACAAGGCATTCGAAAGGCAATTTGGAAAAATTCCTGACAGAAGCAAACCGACATTTTTTAGTAGGTTAAAAAAAGCGTCAAAACAACACCTTGAAGAGGTAGGATACAAACTTACTTTGGACAGTGACTTGACTTCACCATTCGACATCAATTCAATTACTCACAAACTTGTTTTTAAAAAAGGACGATCCGGAATTGAGATAAGTCAAAAAGATTGGCGAGAAGATTATTTCATTTACCAGGTGTTTAAAGACGAAAAAAAAGTATTTGATATTGATGTTAGTAAAATAGATATTGATAGAGCAGTTGAATTGACAACTGACAAGATAAAACAAGCGTATGACAACAAGAATGGCAGACTATAATATGGGTTTGGCGTTTTTGCAGGAATTTCACGATACAATTCCCGCAGTGGAGCCCGGACGGCAGAAATGGCAAACTTCAGAGAGATGTACAAAACCCCGCTTTTCGTGGGTTTAATTACGTGTCCGGAAGTGTTGCCCATAGGATTAGTGGTTGCCCTTGTCAGCGCATTTCTGTTCAGCCAAAAAAAGACAACTAATTTTGAAAATCAGTAATAATGAACAATGAATAATAAAAATAACGAAAGAGTGTACCGGATGTCTTTTGCGAGTGTTTATCCCCATTACATCACAAAAGCAGAGAAAAAAGGCAAAACCAAAGCAGAGGTGGATGAAATTATCTTCTGGCTTACAGGATATAACGAACAAACCTTGCAACAGCATCTTGATGATAAAACCAATTTTAAAGATTTTTTCGGGCAGGCGCCACAAATCAACCCCAATGCCTCAAAAATTACAGGGGTAATTTGCGGTTATCGCATAGAAGAAATTGAAGAGATGTTGATGAGGCAGATCCGCTATTTGGACAAAATGATCGACGAATTGGCCAAAGGCAGGAAAATGGAAAAAATTCTAAGAAAATAGAGGAACAGGTGAAGCAGGAAATTGACAAAAGGTAACTGGTTACAACAGGAAATCAAATATAGATACACCTGCTGCTTTTGAGGGTGTATTTCAATTCGCTTTATAGTTATTTGCTGACTTTTTGATTAGCAAAGGTTTGATTGTTTTATTATCGGAACTCTTATCGTCAACCAGTATCATCTCCCCCTTGGGAGGGGGAATCAACCTGCATCATCAGCAATTTGCCGAGGGGGAGGACTTGGGAGGATATCCACCCCCTCACAAGTTACATTGATTTAGTTCTATGCTTCAACCCCCGCTAGCGGAGGATATGCTGGTTGTTGTCCTATTCTTGCTGGCTGTTTCCTTATTGCGAAAATTTGAAATGCGCCTGCTTTTGAGCATTTAAGTTGTATTTTTATTTGATAGTAGTCACTCCATATGTATTTCAGCCACCGCCTGTTGTTTTTTGTGTTGCTTTTTTGTTCTGTACCTGCTTTGTCGCAGGAGAAAGGCGCTAATGACAAATTGGTGTCGAAAGCTACAACCGCTTTTGCGTTGGCTTTCAGAAACGCGGACTCTGCCCTGATGATAGCAGGAGAAGTTTTGAGAGAAGCGGAAAAACAGGATCACAAAGAAGCGGTGGCGGGCGCTTATAACACCATCGGCTGGGCGTTCAGGCATAAAGGCAACCTGGACTCATCGTTGGCATACCTCGAAAAAGCGCTGCAGGGATACCGGGATCTGCAATCCGACAGGGACATCATACGGATTAGCATCAACCTGGGAGAAGTACTTACTCAGAAAAGCCATTACGCGCAGGCGCTTCAGCATTTACTGGAAGGAGATTCGTTAAGCGTTTTAATAAGCGATATCCCGTTACAGACAGATATCAGCAGGCAACTTGCTATCGTGTACCGGGAGTCCGGCGACACCCGGAGAGCTTCCCGGTATTTTCAGCAGGCCCTGGACGGCTTTGAACAGCAGCAGGATTATTTCCGCTATATTAATACCACCGTCAGCCTGAGTATTCTTTACAGGAAGATGGAATTGCCCGACAGCAGCCTGGCTGTTTTGGAACGGGGACTGCAACTGGCGCAACAAAATAATGGCAGCCCCTACCAGGTGGCCATGATACACGAAAACATGGGTGAAACCTATTTCAGCACAGGACAATTTTCCGATGCGCTCCTGTATTTTCAAAAAGCCTACCAAACCTTTCAGCGCATCAATAACCAGGCCGACCTGGCGTATGAGGCATTGTCCATCGGCAAAACACTGATGGAACTGCACCGCTATCGCGCGGCGGAAACCTACCTGTTGCAGTCTTACGGTATCAGCCAGGATTTAAAAGCGACCAATTACCAGTTAGATGCCGCTACTATTTTAGCGCGGTTGTATGAACGTACGGGTGACTGGAAAAACGCCCATTCCTATTTACAGACACATAATATACTAAAGGACTCCCTGAACCTGGCTGCACAACTGGCCAGGACGGCCGAGCTGAAAGAGCGCTATGAGTCGGAAAAAAAGGGGCAGGAAATAGCCTTGCTTAAAACGCAGCAGGAGCTGACACAATCGAAGGCAAAAAGAGCTTCGTTACTGCAGTATGTATTTATCCTGCTGTTTGTAGCCGCCGCGGCGATTGCCTGGCTGCTGGCTTACAGGATACGTATGAAAAGAAAGATAGAGCAAATGAAGGAGCAGGAACGGGTAACGCATGAACTGGAAGATGAGCGGATAGTGAACCAGTTTGCCATATCGCTGTACGGGAGGAATACGGTAGAGGATATCCTGTGGGATATTGCCAATAACTGTATCCTGCTGTTGTATTTTGAGGATTGTGTGGTGTACAGGACAGACGAAGAAAGAAAGGTGCTGGTGCAAACTGCCGCCGCAGGCCCCAAAAAAATCGGGGAGAAACGTTTGGTGTTTAATCCTATCGAAATCCCCTTTGGCAAGGGCATTGTGGGAACAGTGGCTGTTACGGGAAAGCCGGAGATCATTGCAGATGCCGGTAAAGACGAACGGTATATTGTAGACGATGCCGCCAGGACATCGGAGATAACCGTCCCTATTTTTATAAATGGAAAAGTTTTTGGCATTATTGATTCCGAAAACACCCGCAAAAATTTTTATACGGAGCGGCACATTGCCCTGTTGCAAAAGATATCGGCTGTGTGCGCGGAACGGCTGGCTAAACTGCTGGCGGAAGAAAAGCTGCGGGATGCAATAGCCCGGGATCTCCATGATGAAATGGGCTCTACCCTTACCAGTATCCACATCCTGAGCAAGCTGGCGATGACACAGGAAGCCAGGGAAAGCAGGTCCTATCTTGGAAAAATAAAGGAATATGCCGGCAGCATGATGGAAAACATGAGTGATATTGTATGGGCTATCAACCCGCAGCATGATACCGTGGAACGCCTGTTGCTCCGGATGAAGGAATTTTCGGTGGAACTGCTGGAACCCGCGGGCATCACCTGCCATTTTGAAACCGCCCAATTACATGATATACCCGGGCTGAAGCCTGAAGAACGAAAATTCCTGTACCTGATCTTTAAGGAAGCGCTGAACAATATTGTGAAATACAGCAGTGCAGCGGTTGTTACCGTTATGATAGACAGACGGGAAAACAGCCTTCGGATGACCATTACAGATAATGGAGCGGGCTTTGACCCCGCGACGGTAAACAGGGGCAACGGGCTGAAGAATATGGAGACACGGGCGAGAGCGATAGGTGGAACCCTGCACATTGCGTCAAAACCAGGGGAAGGAACAGTGGTAACACTGGAGAAACGCATCACATCATAAGGGTATAGCCGGGAAAAAATACAGATAGTAAATTGCATTTTTCAAGCGGAAACAAATATCCATGCAGGTAAACATACTGATATATGAAGACAACGATAACCTGCGGGAGACTTTGTGCTGCATGCTGGAGTTGGCCGAGAACTACAGGATATGCGGAGCATTCGGGCAGTGTATGGAAGCGGAGCAACAGGTAAAAGAGCTAAATCCCGATGTTATACTGATGGATATCGATATGCCCGGAATGACCGGCATTGATGCGTTAAAGAAAATCCGCAGCTTCAACCGGGAGGTGCAAATTCTTATGCTGACTGTTTTTGATGATAACAGCAATGTACTTGACGCGATATATGCTGGTGCAAACGGGTACATGCTGAAGAAATCAATATCGGATAAGCTTGTTCCTGCCATCAAAGAACTACTGGAAGGGGGTGCGCCAATGAGTCCCGCCATTGCCCGCAAGGTAATTGGCAAAATGCAGGAGCTACCCGGCGGAACCCCGCAGGACTATCATCTTACTCCCCGTGAGATAACTATTTTACGTTCTCTTTCTCAGGGCAACAGCTACAAGATGATAGCCGCAGAGCTTTACATCAGCATTGATACGGTGCGCACCCACATCAAAAGAATTTATGAAAAGCTGCACGTGAACTCGCAGATAGAAGCCGTTAGCAAAGCGCTCAACGAAAAGCTGGTTTGATGGCTGGAGCAATAGGTCGAGAATTTGAATTAAACGGCATCATCTTTCACGCAAAGCCGCAATGAAACGCTAAGCGTACAAACAGTTCCCTTTTTCGAAATGCTTCATTCTTTGTGATCTTTTGCCCCGCCTTTTGCGATCTTGGCGTGCCATATCTGAGTCTTTCCACGGCCATCGTCTTTCACGCAAAGCCGCTATGGAGCGCTAAGGGCGTACAAACAGTTCCCTTTTCAGGGCCGATTCTTTCTTGGCGATCTTTCGCGTGCCATAGCTATGCAAGATCAATTTTTCTGTCACGGTTCAGTGATTGAGACCACTAATGGGTTACTCGCAGACACGAAAAAAGGGTTCGTCTTCGCGATCCCAACCGTCCCGAACATTCGGAAGAAGAAGCAAACCCTGGGAGAGCTATCACATCATTACGGTATTGTACAACTGCTGCCATCTTCTCAATTTAGTGTTACAATAATCAAGGGAAAAGATGAAAAAATTAACTAACACACTGCGCGTACTGCTGGCGGTATTCGTTTGCCAGTTGATGCTGGCGGCCTCCTGTAAAAAAGAAAAGCAGGATCAGGATATAATAGGACTGCCGAGCGGGGACACCAAATTCGATGGCGTTTATATTGCCCGGGACCCTCGCCTGAACCCCTCGCTACCGGATCATCGCTACATAGAGTTCGATGGATGGTTTGGCCGCCGGAAGAACGGCCATATTTTCCAGGATAATACCCTGAGCCTGATCGTCAGTGGAGCGAAAGGGAAAGTCAATATTAAAACCGATTTTTTGCCACCAGGGAGTTCTATTCCAGGACTATCGTCCAGTCAACATGCACGGCTGCTGTATGTAGAGGTTGACAACAGGAAAATTTATTTCAGATATTATACCCAAGACCAGTCGCACAGGGCGCTTCACGCGGATAACGTACAGGGCAACAGTGTAGAGCCCTGGCGACAAAAAGAAAACCATTGGATCATACATGACTTCTCCACGAACAATGACTTCAAGCATGTGTCCATCGAAAGCGCTTTTGAGCGGGGCTGGTATATCATGAATGAAGCGACTCTTAACGGAGATACCCGGATCAGGCTTATGCAAAGAAACAGCCCCAACCAGGCGACCAAATGGGAAATATATAAGCCCTAACCAAAATCGTATTATAATACCGGGATTTTATTTCTTATTAACAACGGGTGCTGTACATCCCTGCCTGCGATGCGGGCAGGGTTTGTTTTTGTGGAATCATTGATTTGTTTCGCCACGGCCATATCCCTGTCACATCATTACGGTATTGTATAAGTGCAGTTGGTTTGCCAACTTAGCATTGCGATAGTTGCTTATCAAACAGCAAAGCCGCAGATAATTTTCATTTACCCATACAAACGATAATAGTATGAAACAGCAGTTTTGGAGATCATCCGTTATATGCACCCTCCTGCTTTGCCTTGCGGCAGGCTCCAACAGTTGTAAGAAAGATACCGATCCCCAGGACGATGATGGTAATGGCGGTGGCAATGGTGGAGGTGGCGCCTCATCCGTGAAGATCACGGGATACACGCCCCAAAAGCCCATGTGGGGCGATGTAATAGAGATCACCGGTGAAGGCTTTGCCGCTAAAGTGGAAGATGTGGAGGTCTGGTTCCCGGGAGTGCATACCCAGGGTAATGAAGCTAAAGGGGAAGTGCTTGAGGCTTCACCCACCAAATTGAAAGTAAGAACACGGTACAACACAGAGCAACGGGACGGTTATGAATATCCGACTGCCAATAGTGCAACCAGCTCCATTGTAGTGAAAGTAAAAGGCAAGACTGAATACAGTACGGAACAGCACTATATCCAGTACAGGGCTGTACCGTTCATTAACGCCGGCAATGGCATCCGGCCCGAAACAGGCGGCACAGGAGCGATGATCCGGCCCGGCGAAAAATTCCGGGTAATTGGCAAGGGGTTCGGTGTCACCAAAACAGAAGGAACCCTCAAGATCAATGGGGTTGAGGCTACTATTGATTCCGTATGGGGAAACGAACCGCAAGTATTTGGTGAAGGAAACACGAATATGATGGCTACGCTCCCGCTGGCGGTGGCCAAGCCACAACCCGGGGGAGTACAGGGCCAGGGCCAACAGGATTATACGGTTGAATATAGCAGGAACGGGCGTTCTTACGCCCGCAAGACGCGCGGACACGCTATGCCGCTGATCACTATCTCAGGAAACACCCTGAAGGGCTTGTATAACAGCGCCGATCACATTACCGACTTCACGATCACCGGAGAAAACCTTTACCCCACGGAGATACAGTTCCGGAGTACTGCAGCGGGCGGCCCGAATTTTACTGTAGCTGTGACGGGCGCAGGTCTGGGAGCTAAAAGCGTTACGTCTTTTGTCCCGCTTGCCCTGATGTTTCCTTATGGGGGAAGGCAATATAGTGTCAGATTGTACGAGCCTACAATGGACCAGGGTTTTTCATTGAATACGCTTATCTACGTTACGCCTGAATAACTCAATTGAATAAATAACAATGTATTACTTATGCTGATGATATGGATGCTATGTGTAGCTAGATATAGATTGCATCATGAACGCCGGTACCTTAAACGGAGATACCCGGATAGCAAACCAGCATTGGTAATGCCACCAAATGGCAGATACACAACCCCTGATCCTGATCGTATTGAAGCCTGAAATGATTTGTTGTAAAACGGGTGCTGTACATCCCTGCCTGCGATTCGGGCAGGGTTTGTTTTTTAAGTTATGATCTGTTTTGCGGGATAAAAAACATTTCTGGTACTTCCCCAATAATTCATATAACTTTGTGTTCGATTTCAACGTCGGTTGCTGCCATCCAAACCGATGAATGATGAACAGCAGAGTACCGCTTAATATTTCGCTATCTTTTCCCACACAACGTTATTACCGTATTGGTGTCAGTGTTTTCTTTTTTATCCAGGGGTTGACTTTTGCCACCTGGGCCAGCCGTATCCCGGACATCAAAAACATGTTGCAGCTCAGTGACGCAGCGCTGGGGGCTGTGCTGTTTGCGCTGCCTGCAGGTCAGTTGACAGCTATGGGATTATCCGGCTACCTGGTGAGTCGCTTCGGCAGTAAAAATACATTAACCATAGCGGCTTGTTTGTATCCGGCGGGTATGGTTTTGCTGGGTATGGTAGGTTCTGTATGGCAATTGGCGGCATCATTATACTTTTTTGGAGTAGTAGGTAACCTCTCTAACATATCTGTCAATACCCAGGGCGTGGGGGTCGAGCGTTTGTACCGTCGCAGCATTATGGCATCCTTTCACGGGGTGTGGAGCCTGGCCGGGCTGACCGGCGGCATTATCGGCGCTTTTATGGTGGCAGACCGTATACCGCCCTTTGCTCATTTCTGCATCGTGTATGGCATTACCTTCCTGCTGATGCTGATTGCCCGCCGGTACGTACTGCCCCGCGATGCGCAGACGGTTTCAACCGGAAAGAAAAAGATATTTGTAAAGCCAGACCGCTATATCATCACCCTGGGCATCATCGCCTTTGCCTGCATGATCTGCGAGGGCACCATGTTTGACTGGAGCGGTATCTATTTTGAAAAAGTGGTACATGCACCTGCCAGTCTTACCCGCCTGGGTTATATCGCTTTCATGTTCACCATGACGGCCGGCCGTTTTACAGCCGACTGGATGATCACGCAATTCGGCATTGAACGCATCCTGAAGGCCAGCGGTATTTTTATTCTTGCCGGTATGCTCATCGCCACCATTTTCCCGACAGTATTTGCCGCTACTACCGGTTTCCTGTTGGTGGGTCTTGGTACCTCCTCTGTAGTGCCGATGGTGTACAGCCTGGCGGGCAGATCCAAAACCATGTTGCCGGGCGTAGCCCTGGCGGCCGTATCTTCTATCGGTTTCCTGGGTTTCCTGATCGGTCCGCCCATCATCGGCTTTATCTCCGAACTGACCAACCTGCGTTTTTCCTTTGCGCTGATCGCTGTACTGGGATTGGGTACTACGATCATGGCGGGGAAGGTGAAACAGTAAGGGGGTTATTTCATTTTTCTTTTATCAAAGGAATGAGGTTTAGTCCAGATTCCTACGCTTTAGAATTCTTTTTTTATTCTTGCCCGAAGTAGACTATTAAACTATTTTTTTACTTGATGGCAACAGTACCAAATGTCGACGGTCCATATATTTGTGTTGCACCTATAGAGTCATTACGAGAGATTCTCAGTTCTTTACTCCCGACCCCTCCACAAAAATAGTGCATAACAGATTGAGGGTCATACGATGTTAAAGGAAGGGTTCCAGAAACAACCTCATCCGGACAGGCTGCAGGAGCTTCTGGTGATATATGTTCATGTCTAAAGCCAAGTATATGTCCTATTTCATGCCTTAATACTCCGACTTTATTGAATGGGGAATCATAATAACTAGGGTCTAACATAATATTCCTTTCACGCGGAATGTCTTTCGAAAAAAAGGCTTTGGCTATAAATAGCCCTCCAGCATCGAATTCTAATAGAACAAAATCTACAAATTCATTTCCATGTAAAAAGTTATGAGTATCAAATTCAGGCTTGTACTCAAATTGTATATTACATGTTTTCATCCAATCTTCAGCAGCGGCTTTGATACTTTGCTTAGCAACTTGATATCTTTCGTCTGAAGAAAAAGTTATTCGGTTAATACAATAAGTAATCGTATCACTTTCCGTCCATCGTACTGGGGTACTATTTAACACATCAATTCTTAAATTCGGAGAAATAGAAAACTGGTTGGCTTTTTCTGTTTTTCTGTTTAGTATTAAGGAAATTCTGTATTGATTATATCTGTATCTATCCATAAGAATATCTCCTTCGACTATATAATATTTAAGTGAATCAATAATAATGTGTCTGTGCTTTACATTAACCTCATTTGCATAAGCAACAGTTATTTCATCCTCTTGATAATTTGAGCTACTATCAATTCTAAAGTCTACATTTGGAATGGTATCTAACATCACGTTTGGCCATTTAGAATCTACATCAACTATACGTTGTTCATTTTTGTTGACACACGAAAAAAAAACGTAAATAATAGTAATCGGAAATAGCGCGTGTTTAATATTTTTCATAACTAGAGTTTATTGTTTAGAAAAATTGATCTGTACTTGAATTCCTGATTGTTTGCAAGGCAAAACAGATTCGGTGATTTTGAAGTTTTGATTAATATGTGGGATTGATGCTAATATTGAAAAACTGATTATAGCTTAGGCGAATTATTAATTCCTAAACCAGAATTTTTAGAAGTAGTAAACAAAGATCTCTGCGATACTAAAAGTTTGTTACGAGCTCTAATTTTAACTGAGGCAGGATTTTATCGGATGAGCCAAGGAAATCTCTCATTTTCTGGTTTAAAAATATCATATTGATGTCAACCCTAATTTTGAAATTGGGCGTATTTTTTATATCGAGCAATGTGCTAAAGGCAACATCTGTGTACCAATAAGAAGCGTCGAAACCCTGAAACTTTTGCTGCATTTCAAACACTCTATTTGAAGTGAATAGTCCGTTTATGTTTGCTCGTAGTGAAAAAAAGTTCTGAAATGGCAAAACCTCAAGGCCTACCTTGCACAACCCCAGAGTTGGTTTTATTATAGTGGAGTCTTCAGCAAACAAGTGCTTTCCCATCATATAAAACCCGGCATTTAAACCAATGTCCTTAATTCTTTTACCGGTACTGCCGGAAGGTGCTTTTGTATTGGCATTAAATCCCAGTCCAAAATCGGTTGCTATACCGAAACTACTTGCTTCCGGAACAAAAAAGTTCAACTTAGTATTCACATTATTATTTGCAATACCAGTACCGGTAAATAGGCGTATTTGCCCGTATCCTCCGAAGGTATCTTCTCCGAATTTTTTTTGAGCAAAAACATCTATTTCTGGAATAAAGGCCCCATTTTCTTCTAGTATTTTTTTAAATCCTCCCAGGACGCTGAAGTGTTGTTCCTTGGACTCTTCTTTTTCCATCTTTTTTATACGGGAGTTTATGTCTTCAACCAAATTTTTATATTCCACAGCATATTTATCTATTTCTGATTTGAGCGCTTTAAAACTCTTTGAAGCGTCTTTATAAGATTGTTCGAGCTGTTGGTCATATTGAATGAAAAGTCTTTGAACATCAATAGAACCGGTCTTAAATATCAAATCCAATTTTTTATACTCTTCCAACACTTTTGCAAAATCGGCAGAATCACGTTCCTCTTTTTTTTTCAGCCGCTCGATATTAGCAAAAGACCTATTCAGTTGTTTATGAGCCTCCGTAAAGATGTGGGCGTCTTCTTTATTCAGCTTTTTCTCAGTAAACCATGCTACTAATTCCAGATTATTCTCTATTTCCTGGTATCTTTTATTTATCTCTTTATACATCTTAAATATACCCTCTAGGTCTGGTTCATTTAACTTCAGTCTTAATTTGTATATTGTTTTGATAAAGCTATTATTAATACTGTCCGCCTCCTTAAGTTTAGCTACCGTATTAGTAAGACTGTTATTAAGCGTAATGACTTCTTCCCTAAGGTTGGAATTTTCTTTTACTTTTGATAAAAAGTCGTTGTTTAGTTCCGTTATCCTGCCTTGCATTTTTACCATTTCCTGTTCAGTATTTCTTATTTTATCTTCCAGCTCTTTTGTGTTGACGTCAAATGACTGTATTTTAAGTTGCTCATCATATTTCTTCAAATCCATTAATCGCTTACTAAAATCCCACAACGCATTTCTGTATTCATTGAGACTTGTGTCATTCCGGGTAGTGCTATCATTTAGCAGCGTCTGAAGTTTTAAGATGTTTCTTTGAGCTTCTTCCAAATTTCTTCTGCTTGTAGCGAACTCCAGGACTGAATCTAAATCTTGTCTTGGATGTAGTTCTCCTTTTGGGAGAAGATCAATAGTGCTTAATTCACTTAATTTCTCCTTGTCTCTACTCTGAAAAAGTGAATTTGAGGTTTGCAAGGTTTGAGAATAGGCGCTTTTGAAGACAAAAAGGATGGCAAGACAAAATAATTTTTTCATAATTCTCCTTTGAATCGGTTAATAATTTGTTCAGACAAAAATTGCCTGGTCATTTGGAAGCAGCAATCGGAAAACTCCTCCTTTTAGTAAAGGAGAAAAAATATGTTGACAGGATTTTTCGGGGCAAATACCGGAAAAATCCTGTATGGCAGAAATCACTGGATGTGTAACCTTACATTTTCAACATAAAGCATAATTTTTATGTACAGAATATTATTGGTGTTAGTTTTCGGTATCTCTCTCTGCATACATTCTTCCGGTCAGGACAAATGCTGCTCCAGCTTTAGAGGGGATAATTTAAACTACCAGCCTACAGAAGAAGACGCTATGCTGATGAGGGCAAGTTTCAATAAGCTATATGCCAGTGAGAATTACGTTGAAAAAAGAAAAAATCCGCTCCGGGATAGCTTTTGGATCAGCAAATCATTTCTGATGGAAATGGTTGACCTGCTCAACCGAAACCAGCATGTATGCGGGTACCGGTTCTCTTATTACCTCTATGAACCGTGGATAGGATCAGACAAAATTTCCCTGGCAATTACCCCTACTATCCGGGATTCAACTTATGAAGAGCATGTAGGCAGGGTGTTCAATAAACCTGAAAAAAAATGTGTAAAAGTAAAATACAATGTAAATAAAAAGCGGTATAGAAAACGGGGGATAAAATTTCACAGGAGGTTTGAAAAATATTATGCCGATGAAACAACATGCAAAGACTCGGCAGTCTGTCTCTCAAAATCCGTTTGGTTCGACAGGTGCCTGATCAATAAAATTGCTACTCATATGGACAGTACCGGTAGTGACGGACTGACCATCTTTTCAGCAGCTTATCCGGGTTGGCAACCGGAACTGCAGGATAGCCAGGACGCGCAATATCAGAGCACGTTCATACTGGTGGCAACAAAGGACAGGGGGAAGAAGTCTATGTGGCAGAAATCCGACCCCATATTAGTACAACACGATCGGCTTATCACGGATAATATGCGTATCCACAGTGAACAGGCAAAATCCGGCGCATCCGGCCCGGTTTATAACCACGGCGAGCTCTGCCCGCAAAAATGCCCGGATAATACATCTAATAACAGGTAAAATCTTTTAAATTAGTTAAATTTAATATTATGAAAAGGACAGTACATTTTTTATCTATTCTTCTTTTGTCGCTTCATTTAAGTACGGGTTGTGATGGGGATGAAAAAAAACAGTCAGGCGAATCAACATCTGAAAAGCAATCAGACAATCCATGTGAAAACCCGCCAAACGATTCAATATCCTGTTTAATAACAGAAAGCGAAGGAAGAGGTATGGTTGAGAACTACCAGGATACGTATGCCAAAGACTGTCAGGGTCATAAAACCTGCGGCTTGCTGCAAAAAGGCTGGATCAGTAAAGAAGTTGCTGCTGCAATGGCAAAGCTGCTAAACGATGGATCAGGCATTGACGGGTACAGAGTTTATTTTACCGCTGAAGAGAATAATAGCGAAAGATTTTCCGGCAATGAGCATAAAAAAGGTATTTCCTTTACTATTGTACCCACGCGTGATACAACTATTCGGGAGACAGATACGAATAGCATTCACGTTGATGTCTGGAATAAACTGATACCGATAGGTGACACTATGGGGCAGACGCAAAACGTCCACATCAATATTGGTAAAGAGAGGACAACCGAACTTCGCGGGCAATTCGAAACAACATATAGAAAAGACCATATACCGGCTGACAAAGTTGATGCCCTGTCAAAATCGGTTTGGTATAGCGAAGCATGCTTTAATAAGATCGTTGCCGATTTACGCAACGAGGGTACGAAAGGACTTCTCTTCCTGCCGGGTGCATACTTTGATGAGCCCACGGAAGTGGATTACTGCAGGGGAAGAATATATGCCAATCAAAGCTCTGTCATTTTGGTGACGGCAGACGAGCAGGGGCAACCGAAGTGGCAACCAGATAAAGGTGTTCGGCCAAGCATGTCTTCCTATAACCACGGCGAGCTATGTCCACAAAAATGTCCACCACCCTCAGGTGACTGATCAACATTCAATGCTAAATATCATTACTCAGAATCATATTATTGAGTTTACTGCTCTTGTGGTAAGTATTTTCTGTTGGCCTGCATTGAAAAAAAGCAAACTACGCTGGCTGCCCTTCTTTCTTTTCTTCGTCTTACTGGTTGAACTGGCAGGCAGTGTGCTTCCCAGAGTATATAAAATAGAAAATGCCTGGCTTTACAACTTTAGCATTCCCGCGGAATACGGATTCTACCTGTACCTGTTTTATATACATGGCAAAAGAAGACTAAGGATCATCAGCTTTTTGGGAATAGTGGTTGTTTCTATTGTCTGCATATTGTCGTTTTTATTACAGAATTTTCGGGAGTTGCATGACAAAGTATTGCTGGCCGGGCAGGTATCTGTAGTTGTCTGTTGTTGTGTATATATCTATGAGTGTTTTATTGAATTAAGTGACCTGCCTTTATTCAGAGATTACTTTTTTTGGATTACGTCAGGATTGTTAATGTTCAACCTGGGAAATTTAGGGTATGTGTTTCTTTTCCCTTTAATGCGGGACGAGGGGTTTGATGAATTCGGACATACGTTCAGAATAATTAATAACAGCTTTTTATTACTATTATATGTATCTTTTATAGTGGCTATCATCATTTTGAAAAAAGCTGATAAGAATGTCGAAAGAATCACTTGAGTACTACCTGTGGAGCTTTTTGATCGCGCTCGTCGTTTTGGGATGTTTTATTCTGTTGCTTTCTATCCTCTATTCCAGGAGGCAATCAAGAAACCGGACAGAAAAGCAATTAATGGAACAACACTTCTCCCAAACCCTCCTCCAGTCCCAGCTTGAAATACAGGAGCAAACCTTGCAGCATGTCAGCCATGAGCTGCACGATAACCTGGGGCAAGTAGCCAGCCTGATCAAGATCAACCTCAATACCATCACGCTTGACAACAAGGAAAAAGCGCTGGAGAGACTGGAGGATACCCGGGAACTGATCCGGCAGTTGATCGCAGATCTGAAGGGGCTGTCAGTAAGCCTGGGCGGTGACCGGATCAGCCAGCAGGGTTTGGCAAAAGCGCTTGAAACAGAGGTGCAACGGCTGAACAGAACCGGGGAGTTTGAAGCAGATTTCATACAGGAAGGTATTTTCCCGAAGCTGGATGAAGATAAAGCGACAATCCTTTACCGTATGGTGCAGGAATGTATTAATAATATGGTAAAGCATAGCCGGGCAAGAAAAATGACAGTACATTTGAAAACAAGCGGAAATTTAATTACATTAGCCGTAACAGATGATGGTATAGGGTTTGAGGTGGAAGAACAAAAACAATCCAATGGCGCCGGACTCAAAAACCTGCTTAACCGTGCCCGGCTTATTAATGCTACGCTTTCTATAGTCAGTACCCCCGGAAACGGAACCAACGTCAGTATCCAATTGATGATCTGAACCAGATTCTAAACTAATTCCTGACCATGACCGGTAAGCCCATTCCAACCCTGGCTTTGGTGGATGACCATACGCTTTTCAGAAAAGGTATGATCAATCTCATCTCTATGGTTAATGCTAACTACAATATCTTATTTGAAGCTGATAACGGCGAAGACCTGCAAAAAAAGATCAGTAAGGACAATCAGCCGGATATCCTGCTGATGGATATCAATATGCCCCATATGGATGGCTTTGCAACGGTAGAATGGCTGCGGGAACACTACCCATTGGTGAATGTGCTGGTAGTGAGTATGATCCAGAAAGAAGAGGCTATCGTAAAAATGCTGAAGCTGGGTGTAAAAGGTTATGTATGCAAGGATATAGAACCCCGGGAACTGGGTGAAGCCTTACATTCTATCGCCAACAAGGGTTTTTATTATACCGATTTCATTACGGGCAAGCTGGTACATTCCCTCCAGTTGGGAGAGTCTGCCAATGGTGCATCATCAATGTTACCTGTGATGAATGACCGTGAGAAAGATTTTCTGAAGTTGGCCTGCACGGAGTTTACCTACAATGAGATAGCGGCAAAGATGTTTGTAAGTCCCAAAACAGTGGATGGTTACCGTAATTCGTTGTTCGAAAAACTGAATGTAAAAAGCAGGGTAGGACTGGCATTGTATGCCGTTAAACATGGCTTTGTACAACTTTAATTTTGGTAACTATATATCAGTTGGGACAAAAGTAGTCAAAAAATAAGCGGCATTTTCAGCCGCTTTTCTTATTTACCGATCAAAGTATTGTATGTAATACGTGTGCTGGATACTTTGGTTAACGCAATATCGAATTTTTTAACCCCTGTTAATTCCCTTTCGTTATATCTGTACCCAAACTCACTGCAATAACGCTGTAGATGCTTTGCAGAAACAAAGTGGTAGATTCCGATAATTCCACGTTTGAAGATAGACCAGAAGTTTTCTATGTTATTAGTGTGAAATTTCTGGTCGCCAATTTTAATTACATAGCCACCTTCTTCATGTTTTACTGTTACGTGGGTGTATCTACTATCCAGACCATTGTAAGCCCTATAAGCATCTGTAATAACCGTGCTGTTTTCGGCTACGTTTGATCCCATAATAGTATGCAATGTTTCGGATTCTGTATTAGGAACAACGAACAATCTAACTTTGCCATCTCTTTGTATCAAACCAACAACAGGTGTTTTGTCTTTTGCTGATCTACCTTGTGAGTTTTCTACTTTCTTATTTTTATGCCTGTTTTTATTTTTGCCACCAACATAAGTTTCGTCTACCTCAACTTCACCTTCTAGCTGTTCATTGCCGTTATCTTTCAGCATTTCACGAATACGATGCAAAACAAACCATGCAGTTTTTTGGGTGATCCCTAATTGTTCTGCCAGTTGTAAAGAGCTAACACCTTTCTTTGAAGTGCTGATTAAATACATAGCAGCAAACCATGTGCGCAATCCTATTTTTGTGTTTTCGAAAATAGTCTGTGTGGTAACTGTAAATTTCTTGTAACATAGCTTTTCGCCACATTTAAAGCCCCTGTTTGTTCTGTATACTTTCAAAGAACCACAATGAGGGCAGGCAACATTACCACCCCAGCGTTTTTGCTCATAGTAGGCTTTACACGTTTCTTCATCCTTGAAGAAATCCAGTAGTTGTGTTAAGTTTTTGAAAGTGTTCATTTTAGGTATTTAACGGGACAAATATACCAATCTTTCTTATTAATCCAAAAAAATATTTTGACCATAGTAAACATTATTTTATTGTTTATTAATATAATATACTTTATAATAATAAAAATATAGATTGTTAAGATTGTTAATTTGTTTGCATTTTAATTTTATTCATATCTTTACATCACCAAATTATATTAGACCATGCAATCTGATAACGTAAATATTGTAGATAACAATGCGCAGACCTCCCGGGTATCAAAAATTCGGAGTGTATCTTATCCTTCGTATACGTTAGATTCCTCCTTGCATTTTGTTGGGAGAATTAATTCCGAGTTTACTTCCCTACACTTTACTCCGCAAGAAGCAATATCACAAACATTGGGGTTATCTGGTGGAGCTTTTCTTCAAAAGTTGAGCACTTCAGTTCAATATGGACTTTTACAACTAAAGAAAGGAGAAGGATATAAACCAACTGATCTGTTTGCAAAGATCAACAAACCTATTCCGGGAGAAAATATAAACGATTTTTATCTGGAGTGTCTACAAACTCCAGAGCTTTATAAACGATTGTTCAATGACTATAAAGACAAAGAAGTGCCATCGGAGGCCGGCTTAGTAAATATACTAGATCGGCTTTATAGCGTAAAAGGAGCGGGTGCTAAGTTGGCTGCGAAGATTTTTCTTAGCAATATACGTAGTGCTAACCTTATAAATGAAAAAAACCAATTGGTAATAGGCGAGAATTATATTCCATATGAGGATGTAGTAGAGAAAGGCACTGGTGAAGCAGGCGAGGTAATGGTGCTTCCCGATCAACAACCTAAAGGCAATTCTTATCTTGAACAACAGAGTAGGAGCGACTTACAACCACCAACGGTTTATGAAAAAAAAATTCCTGTTTTCTTAAAAGGAGGAAGAGAGGCGGTGGTTGCTTTACCTGACGACTTTACAGACGATGATTTAAATAGGATTGTAAAAGTACTTTCGGCTTATGTATCATAAAAAGGCCGCTGTAAAGACAGCAGCCGTTTACCAAATTATATTAGACACTTAGTGTCTATATTTAAGTCCAAAGATATTAAAAAAGGTGCTTTCGCACCTAAATTAATTTGGGAAGTGGTCGATTCTGGTCTCATTAGCCAGTTTGAGATGGTGGTTGAAAGCCACCAACACTTCTAACCATATTAGAAGAGAATACATTTTTTACTCTTATCCATGCAACCCAATGCATGGCGCTCGCCGGCAATAAGTAAAATATTGTATTGAAAAGAGCGCTATCAGAATCCACAAAACCCTTCCAAAAGGCAGCGACTGATAGTCAACTTTCAGGCAGCAACCCAATGCTGCCTTTCTTCTTTTACAAAGATACTAAAATGTTGTAATTTTACAAGTATGGCAAAAGCAGCAAAGAAAGCCCCAAAAAAGCGAGCAAAGAACTACGAACCTAAAGTTAGGTTTGATGGTTCGTTTGACGATTTGGTGAAAATCAGCACTACTGGTGCTGGTGTGAAAAAGAAAGAGCAAAAAAAATAAGGCCACTTTTTTAGTGGTCATTTTTATGGTTATATTGTCCCAACTCGTATATAGTTACCTTAATTTTTTTAACCAGGTAGAACTTAGGCCTTTATAGACGTATCGTCCGGTGGGGAGGCAAGGCTGTAAATACCTGTTCTGCCGGAATTTCCCCTGTATGGTTTTCTCCCGGTCGAAAGATTTGTTTAGCGCATATGCTGTATTTTTACGGCTATGGGAGAAAGAAAAGTCCTGCTTCTCTTTGCAGGTTTCATTGCCGTGTATTTTTGTGCTGTTGGGGTGGATACGATAGATATCGACGCGTCGCAATATGCTTCTATCAGCCGCGAAATGAAAGAAACCGGCAACTACCTGCAGGTGTATGAGGCCGGAAAGGATTACCTGGATAAACCGCCATTTCTTTTCTGGGCCAGCGCGCTTTCCATGAAAGTATTCGGCGACAATAACTTTGCCTACAAACTGCCTTCCATACTATTTGCCATTGCGGCCGTGTTTGCTCTTTTCCGCTTTACGGTCTTGTTTTACGACAGGCGTCTCGCGGTTTTGTCTGCCATTGTACTGGCATCCTGTCAGGCTTTTTTTCTTATTACCAACGATATCCGTACGGATACCATTCTCATGAGTTGGGTGATCATTGCTGTCTGGCAGATCGCGGAATGGTACCGGTCGCAGAAAATAATACATTTTGTCCTGGGGGCTGCGGCCATAGGCTGCGGCATGCTGGCAAAAGGGCCGATCGCTTTATTGGTGCCGGTTTTTGCATTCGGAAGTCATTTTATATTAAAAAAACAATTCCGGTACCTGTTCCGGCCGGTTTACCTGCTCGGGCTGGTAGTAATAGCCATCGTATTGATCCCTATGAGCATTGGTTTATATCAGCAATTCGATCTGCACCCCGAAAAAACCGTGCATGGATCGACCGGGGTATCCGGGTTGAGATTTTTTTACTGGACGCAGAGCTTCGGGCGCATTACGGGGGAGAGTGCCTGGAATAATAATGCCACATTTGGCTTCCAGTTTCAAAACCTGCTTTGGGGAATGCTTCCATGGACATTATTTTTTGTAACCGGGCTGGCGTATGAACTGATCCGGCTGATCCGCAACCGGTTGAAAACCGGCAGCCACGAGGAACTGATAAGCACGGGAGGGTTTGTGCTGGCTTACTGTTCGCTCGGATTATCGAAATACCAGTTGCCGCATTATATCTATGTGGTACTGCCGTTCATAGCCCTTATTACTGCTAAAATGATCGACGCCATGTTCTGGCAGAACAAATTCCCGCGACTGAGAAAGCTGCTTACTCCTTTACAATGGATCATTTGCGCTGCCATGATTATCCTGCCGGTACTCATTCTCTGTTTTGTATTTCCGGGGGGCATTTGGCCCTGGGTGGCGCCTATAGGGTCTCTTTTAATCGCTTTATTATTATTGTTTAATAAACAGGTCAACAAAAAGGTATTCCAGGTTTCCCTGATGCTTGTTATTGGGCTGAATATCTTTCTCAGTGTATGGTTCTACCCGAACCTGCTGAAATACCAGGCCGGGAATACGGCAGGACGTTTTGTAAGCAGCAACCGGGTATCTGAAGACAAATTTTTCCGGTACCGGTTCTTAGGAAATGACTGGTCTTTGAATTTCTATAGCAAAAGGATTGTACAGGATGTTAGCCGTTTTGACGGGTTGGAGAGTGGAACCTACCTGCTTACCATGGAAGAAGGGTTGGATGAAATAAACGAAAGCGGCCGACCTTTTGAAATCGCTTTTCAGGGGCTGGACTTTAAGGTTTCTATTTTGACGGCTAAGTTTCTCAATAAGGAAAGGAGGGAAAGTCAGTGTAAGAAATACTTTGTGGTGCTGTTGAAGTAGGGGATGCCCGGAAACGGATACGGCAAAGAGAGGGTTTATTGCTGATTCGTGATGTTGGGATTCTGGGATTTTTGTTTCTTCTTCAAATCAGCAATCCGGTATTCTTTCTTCAGTATGACACCATCGAGCCATTTTAATTTTCGCTTCCTGTACACAGGTTCGTACTCATAATCGAAAAAAATTTCTACAAAGCTGGGACTTACGTAGAGAAAATAGATGTCCCGTGGATGATGGAGAAGTGATTCTTCCAGATTATCCAGGAATTGTATAATGGTTTCTTTAGCGAACGGGTTGAACATAAAAAATACGGAATCGTCCGGTTGTATAGTATAGTCCGGCACGTTGGCGGGGACAATAGTAAAATCAACATCCAGTTCGGACCGCAGGTTATCCAGGTTTTGTTCAGCCTCCCGGCACATCTCTTCGGCAAAATCAATTCCTTTTATGGTCTTAAACCCGTAATGCGCCGCTACCACCATAGCCCTTCCTTTTCCGCATCCAAGGTCAACAAATGTGCCTGGAGATACAAGAGTAGTCAGTTTTTGGAGCAGGTTTTCCAGTATATAATAGTTTACGGCCTCATATCTTGAAGATTGCCTGATATTTCCTTTCTTAATGGTCAGGTCCTTTAATTCTACCGGTTTTGTTGTATTGATGCCGTATTTTTTCTCCCCCCTGATTTCATGGCTCAGCAGAAACAGGGCGAGCCTAGGGTTCCAGTTGCTGGCAAAATACCAGAATAGCTTTATATATTCCATCCATTTTCTCAAGGGTGACTGATTGCCAGGTCTATGACTTTAAGTTGCAGATTTTTTTCTCCGTTCCACTCGTTTTCGTCAATGGTAAATACAATATCAATGGACTGCCGGTTTTTCAATAGCTCAAACTTTTCTGACAGATTAAAACCTATACCATGCATGACGGCATTACCCTGCTTTAGCGAAAACCTGATATGTTGCTCTTTGACCAGTTTTGAATAACCGGTATCTGTCACATTTCTACAGATAAAAACCGGGCGGAGGTTATCGGGGCCAAAAGGTTCCATCTGGCTTATGATATTATAAAACGACTGACTGATATCTGCAAATGTTATTTCTGAATCAATATCCAGCACCGGGATCAGCAGTTCCTCCGGAATGGTAGCGTTTACCACCTCTTCAAATCTGTTGCTGAAGGCGATAACCTGCTCAGGCAGCATGGTCATGCCGGCTGCCGCAAAATGTCCGCCATAACCGAGCAGGTGACTGCGGCAGGCATGAATGGCTTCATACAGGTTGAAGCCCGGCACACTTCGGGCGCTGCCCGCTACCACATCGCCGCTTTTGGTTAATACAATCGTAGGCCTGAAATATCTTTCAATCAGTCTTGAAGCCACAATACCCACCACACCCTTGTGCCAATGTGGTTGGTAAACAACGGTTGTTTTGCGTTGTATAAGTGCCTGGTCTCCGCTGATTATCTGCAGGGCTTCTTCCGTAATGTTGCTGTCGGCTTCTTTTCTGTCGTCGTTATCGCTGTGCAGGTAGCCTGCATACTCAAGGGCCTTGGTAAAATCTTTTTCAATAAACAGTTGTACCGCTTTCCTGGCATCGTCCATACGGCCGGCGGCATTTACCCTGGGCGCGATTACAAAAACGAGGTTAGTGATATGTACTTTACTATCCTTTAAACCGCTCAGCTCCATCAGGGCCCGGATGCCGGCAGAGGGGCTTTCATTTACCTGCTTCACCCCATAATACGCTATTATCCTGTTTTCCCCGGTCATCGGTACTATATCTGCCGCAATAGCGGTAGCTACCAGGTCGAGATAGCGATAATAGCTTTCGGCAGGCATATTGAAATGCTGAGCGAGCGCCGTTATCAGCTTAAAGCCAACTCCGCAGCCGCAAAGCTCCTTATAAGGATAATTGCAGTCATGTTGTTTGGGGTTGAGGATGGCCGCTGCAGGCGGCAACTCCGCATCCGGCAGGTGGTGATCGCACACAATAAATTCAATATCTAATGAACGGGCATAGGCTATCAGTTCCACCGACTTGATCCCGCAATCCAGGGATATGATAAGGCTAATTCCCTGTTTATGGGCGTAATCAATTCCCTGTTTTGATACCCCGTATCCTTCCCGGTATCGATGTGGGATATAGTAATCAATATTTTCTGCGATATATATATCCTGCAGAAACTGGTACATGCAGGAAACCGCGGTGGTGCCGTCTACATCATAATCACCAAATACCAGTATTTTTTCATTCCGCGAGAACGCCAGCAGCAATCGTTGTACCGCTTTGTCCATGTCTTTCATCAGGTAGGGATCGTGCAGGCGGGACAGCTCCGGTCGGAAGAAATATTTTGCCTCATCAAAGGTATATATACCCCGTTGCGCCAGCAGCCTGCACAATACCGGGTGTATTTTCAGCGCCTGGTGCAACACTTCGGTTTCAGCATCCATCGTATCCTTTAACTGCCACTTTTTGTCCATACCTGTCAAAATAAAAAAGTAACTACCGGTACAACTCCTGTAAAGACGGGTATCAGTGCTTTCTGTCTGTGGTGTAATTTACCAATTCTTCCAGTGCGTCCCTGGTTTCGGAAGGCTGGAATTCATGCAACAGCGATATCGCTTTATCCCTGTACTCTTCCATTTTCTTTATCCCATATTGTATTCCGCCTGCTTTTTTCACCTCGTCAATTACATAGTTCACTTTTTCCTTTATCCGGTTCTGATTTTTAAGTATATATATCAATTCTCTCTTTTTGGATTTGTCGATATTGTTCAGGGTATGGATCAGGGGAATCGTGAGTTTTTTCTCTTTAATATCATTGCCGGTGGGTTTCCCGATCGCTTCCGTACCGTAATCAAACAAATCATCCTTTATTTGAAAAGCTACGCCGGTATATTCACCGAATAACCTGAACTTTTCGGCGATTTCCTCGTTTTCGCAACCCGACCAGGCACCGGCGGAACAGGCCGATGCCAACAAGGATGCCGTTTTGGTTTTAATGATCTCAAAATAAACCTCTTCGCTGAGGTTGAGTCCACGGGCCTTTTCTATCTGCAGCAACTCCCCTTCACTCATCTTTCTTACCGCATCCGATAATATGTGCAGTATCCTGTAGTCGCCTCCGCCAAGCGATAAGAGTAACCCTTTGCTTAGCAGGTAATCGCCTACCAGTACCGAAATTTTGGATTTCCATAAAGCATAGGTTGAAAAAAAACCCCTTCTCTCATATGATTCGTCAACCACATCGTCGTGTACAAGGCTCGCAGTATGAAGCAGTTCTACCAACGAGGCGGCCCTATAAGTAGCATCATTGATACCGCCGGCCATCCTGGCGCACAATAACACAAACATAGGCCGCAGTTGTTTACCTTTTCGCCTGACAATGTATTGCATGATGCGATCCAGCAGCGGTACATTGCTTTTTACCGACGCCTTGAACCTCGATTCAAAAATCTCCAACTCCTGCGATATGATCTTTTTTGCTTTGTCCATGTTGTATTGATGTTTGGCAGATGCAAATCTGCCAAACAGGCTGCAATTTAGCGGTGTAATTTATTATTTCTAAAAAATTTGGTATTTTACTGCCATTCAATACATTTGTATTAGCTTTGCCGATGCCTTATTCATTCATAAATACTATAATCACTCGTATGGCAACCAAAAAGGTTTTTTTACTAATAGGCTTTCTGGTTTCGCTGGCTATAAGTACAGTTGCTCAGGAAACAACCGGGAGTTATGATTGGAGAGACTCTTCGCTGATTCCTTCCAAAAGACTCGGTCAGCACAATGAATTTTTGAATAACCAGTATCATTATCCTGCCAAACCACGCGATCAATGGGAACTTGGTATCAAGGTGGGTAATTTCCATGTGAATGGCGATGTGCCTGCACAATTGCCCATGCCTGGTTTTGCGGCTCATGTAAGAAAATCCTTAGGTTATGTTTTCTCCGTTCGGGCTGAATACCTGTATGGTATCGGAAGAGGCGTTAACTGGAAAGCCCGTACTTCCGGGTTTGCCGACCACTGGCGTAATGCCGGTTATCCACAGGGCGGGGGAACAAGAGTTTTTGACAACTACAGAACAACCGTACAGGATCTGTCTATACAGGCTGTAGCCAGCCTGAACAGCATTCGTTTTCATAAAGGTACTTCCAAAGTATTGGTGTATGCGCTTGGCGGGGTTGGAGCCACTATCTATGATACCAAAACCAATGTCACCACCGATAATGGCGCATTGTATAACTTTTCTTCCGTAACCTCTAACGTGTATAAAGACAGGAGGCAAACCATCAGGGATGTAAAAAACATCCTGGATGGAGGCAGCTACACAACAGATGCTGAAAATCATGGCGATGCGGGATCAAGGCTTTTCGGGCAAACCTTACGGTTTTCAAAAACAGTGGGTGTAGGCGTCACTTTCAAACTAAGCGAAAAAGTCAATCTGTCCCTCGAGGACAGGATTACCTATATCAATGATGATCTGCTGGACGGCGTACGCTGGCAAAACGTTTCTGCAGGACCAACCGGTACCGCCAGGGTGTTAACCCCTGAATATGATACTTATAACTACCTGAGCGTAGGGTTGAACATCAATTTAGGTTCACGCGACAAGAGAACAGAGCCTTTGTGGTGGATCAACCCATTGGACTATGCTTACAGCGAGCTGAATTCTCCCAAACATATGAAACTGCCTAAGCCCATCCTGGATGATGCCGATGGCGATGGTGTTCCGGATCAGTTTGATATGGAGCCGAATACACCTGCCGGTGCTCCTGTGGATAGCCATGGGGTGAGCAGGGATACGGATGGTGATGGCGTTCCGGATTATAAAGACAAGGAACTGATCACTCCAACAATTTGTCAACCTGTTGATGCTGATGGTGTTGGAAAATGCCCCTGCCCGGATGAGTCCTGTTTTGAAGGGTATAACCTGAGAAAAGGCAGCAATTGCGGCATCGGAGACCTGCCCAACGTGTCTTTCAGCGCAAGGTCTTACAGGGCAAGCAGAGATGCTGAAGCCGTGCTGGCAAGTGTGGCAGACAGACTTCGTCAAAACCCTGATTGTAAGATAGTAGTTACCAGCTATACCTGCGAACCGTCTAAATCTTCCCAACAGTTAAGCTGGGATCGTGTAAACACAGTAATTAATTACCTCGTTGAAAAACAAGGTATTAGCGCTGACAGGCTGGTGTTTAAGTATGGTGAGTCCGGCGGCGATTGTAACACGGTTGATTTGAGAGCAGCAGAGCCGGGTGATGAAGGTCCAAATACAGTACCTGCACCGCACCCCAACTTAAGAAGAAGATAATCACAGATATTTAGCCAGAAAAACCGGGTTTATCAGCCCGGTTTTTCTATTGATAAGATATTGCTAAAAGTTCCTGTTTTAGCGGGATTATTCCCGATTTGTTTATAAATAAGTTACTTTTGCCCGCCTGTTTAAATTTTATGATCAAGCAACTGTTAGTACTGGTTATCGCGGTTTTTGCCTTTTCATCCTGTTCAAAGTTTTCTAAAGTGATGAAAAGCAAGGATTATGAATATAAATTGAAGATGGCAGACCAATATTTCGTTAAAAAGAAATACCGGTTCGCCCAGGAGCTTTATAACGACCTTTTCCCCGTTTTTAAGGGGTCTAATCGCTTTGAAGATATTCACTACAAATTTGCCTATTGCGCCTACTACTTAAAGGATTATATAAGCGCCGAAGCCCAGTTCAAGAGTTTCCTGGACTATTTTCCCAACAGCGCCAAGGCGGAAGAAGTGGATTTCATGCATGCCTTATGTTATTACAAGCAGTCTCCCAGACCCGAGCTGGACCAGACGAACACCATTAAGGCAATGGGGCAGTTACAGACTTTCATCAATACGCATCCCGGATCTGAACGGAACAAAGAAGCGCAGCAGATTATTGAGGAGTGTTATAGTAAATTGATTTACAAAGACTTAAGGAATGCGGAATTATATTATGACTTAGGGCAATATAAGGCGGCGGTGGTATGTTTTACTACCCTGCTGGCTACCTATCCGGATGCGCCTAATGCTGATGAGTTTAAACTTTGGGTCGTTCGGGCACAGTATAAATATGCCTCCATGAGTGACATTTTAAGGCAAACAGAGCGTTATACAAAGGTGGTTGAGGAGGTACAGGATTTCCAGGACCGTTTTCCTGAAAGTAAGTTTTTAAAAGAAGCAGAACGTTATTTATCTTTGTCCGAAAGTAATTTAAAATCAATTTCTCAATGAGCAGATTAAGAAAGCAATGGAGTAGCAATACAGCTAATGTGGTAGAGACAAGAAATGTGGCAGATATCAAACAAAGGACCGGCAACCTGTATGAATCGATTTCCATTATTGCCAAAAGAGCTAACCAGATCAACATCGCGTTGAAAGAAGAGTTGCACAATAAACTGGAGGAATTTGCCAGTCATACGGACAGCCTGGAGGAGATACACGAGAATAAGGAGCAGATAGAGATATCCAAAGCATACGAAAGGATGCCTAACCCGGCTTTGTTGGCAACACAAGAGTTCTTTGAAGACAAGATCTACTTCCGTAAGAACGACAACGATTTATTTAGTTAGTTTAATATTAATGTAAAATTTGTAATGCGGCAACCTGTAATTGCCGCTTTTTGTATTTTTAAGGTATATGACATTGAAGGACAAGAAAATAATAGTAGGGATTACAGGCAGCATAGCAGCCTACAAGTCTGCCCTGCTTGTCCGGGCGCTGGTGAAGGAAGGAGCTGAGGTGCAGGTAATTATGACCCAGGCGGCAAAAGACTTTATTTCCCCCCTGACGCTATCAACATTGTCCGGCAAAAAAGTATTGTCTGAAATATTTGAGGAGGATGAATGGGCAAACCATGTGATGTTGGGGCGATGGGCCGACATCATGGTAATTGCCCCCCTGAGCTGCAATACCCTGGCGAAAATGGCCGGTGGATTGTGCGATAACCTGCTCCTGAGCGTGTACCTGTCGGCTGTCTGCCCTGTGGTGGTGGCCCCGGCTATGGACGAAGATATGTGGAAACATCCCGGTACAAAAAAGAATCTGGAAAAGCTTTTGTCCTGGGGAAACCTAGTGATTCCGGTGGGGTATGGAGAGCTGGCGAGTGGATTGACCGGAGAGGGAAGGATGGCTGAACCGGAGAGCATTGTAGAGTTTATAGCCGGATCGTTGAGCAAAAGCGGACCCCTGAAAGGTAAAAAAGCCCTGGTAACAGCGGGGCCGACATACGAGCACCTGGACCCGGTACGTTTTATTGGAAATCATTCAAGCGGAAAGATGGGAGTGGCGGTTGCCAGGGAACTGGCTAACCGTGGGACGGAGGTTCACCTGGTGTTGGGCCCTGTTTCTCAACATTTTGACCTGAACGGGTTACAGGTGAAAAGAGTGCAGTCGGCTGAAGAAATGTTTATCGCCTGCAAGGAAGTTTTTGCAGGAATGGATATTACGGTTATGGCGGCGGCTGTTGCAGACTATGCGCCAGCCGAATATTCGCAGAATAAAATAAAAAAGAACGATGATGAAATGGTTGTAAACCTTTCCAAAACACCTGATATCTTAAAAAGCCTGGGACAAATGAAAACTCCGGCACAGGTGTTGGTAGGGTTTGCACTTGAAACAGATAACGAGGAGGCGAACGCGATGAAGAAGCTGGAGGCTAAAAACGCGGATATGATAGTGCTCAATTCATTAAAGGATGAAAAAGCCGGATTCGGTAAGGATACGAATAAAGTGACCGTGTTTGACAGAAAGGGGGGTAAAAAGGCGTTTGATACAAAATCGAAAGAAGCTGTCGCGAAAGATATCATTGACTGTATAATAGGGTACACAAATGCGTAAACTTGTTTTTCTTATAGCGCTTACCTTCATGGCAGGCGGCAGTATTGCACAGGAACTGAATGCAAAGGTTTCTGTTATTGCCTCCCAGGTAAGCAGTACCACGGACAGGAAGGTTTTCCAAACGCTGCAGACAGCGTTGACCAATTTTTTAAACGGGCGCAGGTGGACACAGGATACCTATAGCCAGCAGGAAAAAATAGTTTGTAATTTTTTGTTGAACCTCACAGAGGCCGGGGAGCCTAATGTTTACCGGGCTATGTTGGGAGTGCAGGCAGGGCGTCCCGTGTACAACAGCAGTTACCTGTCTCCCATTTTGAACTACCAGGATAATGATGTTACTTTTAAGTATGTAGAGTTTCAGCAACTGGATTTTAATGAAAACAATGTTTCCGGTTCAGATGCGCTTGCTTCCAACCTTACTGCCGTTATAGGGTATTATGTGTACATCATACTGGGGCTCGATTATGATTCATTTTCTCCCCGCGGGGGCGACCAGTTTTTTAAGAAAGCGCAAACCGTAGTTGGCAATGCCCCGGATGGTAGAAATATCACGGGATGGAAGGCTTTTGACGGCCAAAGAAACAGGTACTGGCTGGCGGAAAACTTCAATAACAGTCGTTATACACTGCTGCATGATGCCTACTATATGTATTACCGCCTGGGCCTGGATAAGATGTATGAAGATGAAAACGATGGTCGCCAGCAGGTTTTAAACGCTTTGAACTCACTGAATACCCTCAACGCGGATAACCGCAACCTTATGGGGCTGTATTTCTTCTTCCTGGGAAAATCAGATGAATTGGTGAAGATGTTTAAGAAAGCGCCGCCACAGGAAAGGGTGCAGGCTTCTGAAATTCTGCAACGCCTGGATATCTCCAATGCGAATAAATACAAAGACGAGCTGAAATGAGGATGCTGTTTTTTGTTTGTATGATGTGCCTGTTGGCAGCTTGCAGCCATGATACCAAAGTGCCCAAAGGCATTCTTCCCCCCGAACGGATGGGTAATATCCTTTTTGCTGTAACGATGGCGGAAGAGTTTGTGAATGGATATGTTGCCAGGGATAGCTCCCGTAACAAAGAGCAGGAACTGCAAAAAGAGTATCAGAAAGTATTTCTGGTGTACGAAGTTTCCAGGGAGGACTTCGAAAAGAGTTACGCCTATTATAGGTCCCAGCCGGAAATCTTTAAAGTGTTACTGGATTCGCTGGATGCCAGGGCGCAGAGAAGAAGAATGGATTTGTATCGTTCTCCGGAATAAGCCGGTTTTCCTGCTTCTCCTTCTATACCCTGCATTTCCTGAAATACATTTTACTTACTCAAATGCATACTGCGCTCCTTATACAGCGTCCGGAAATATGGATCCCGAAGGTCTTTAATAAAGCGGATGGCTTCACCGGTTGATTTCATTTCAGGACCTAACTCTTTATTTACGCCCGGAAATTTCTCGAAGCTGAATACCGGTTCCTTAATAGCAAAACCGGTCAGCTTTTTTTGGAAGCTGAGGTCTTTCAGTTTCACTTCACCCAGCATTACCCTGGTGGCAATATTCAGGTAGGGTATCTGGTAAGCCTTCGCTATAAAAGGAGTGGTTCTTGAAGCGCGGGGATTGGCTTCTATCACATATACTTTCCCGTCTTTAATGGCAAACTGTATATTGATCAGTCCGCGAATATCGAGCGCCCGGGCAATTTTTTCGGAATAAAACTCCATCGTGGTTACTTCCATAGGGCTCAGGTTGAATGCCGGCAATACCGCGTTGCTGTCGCCACTATGGATACCTGCCGGTTCTATATGCTCCATCACTCCCATTACGTGGAAGGTTTCCCCGTCGAAAATAGCATCTACTTCGGCTTCCTGGCAACGGTCCAGGAAATGGTCGATCAATATCTTGTTCCCGGGTAGATGTTTCAGCAGGCTAAGTACTCCTTTTTCCAGTTCTTCGTCGTTGATCACTATCCGCATACGCTGCCCGCCCAATACATAGCTGGGACGTACCAGCACCGGGTAGCCTACTTCATTGGCCACTTCTATGGCGTCATCCGTATTATAGGCCGTACCATATTTGGGATAAGGAATTTCCAGTTCTTTCAGCAGGTCGCTGAAACGGCCCCGGTCTTCGGCAATATCCATATTATCAAACGATGTTCCGATGATACGGATGCCTTTTTCATGCAGGCGTTTGGCCAGCTTCAGGGCTGTTTGCCCGCCCAATTGTACGATCACACCCACCGGCTTTTCATATTCCACAATTTCCCAGAGATGTTCCCAGAAAACCGGTTCGAAATACAGTTTGTCGGCGATATCAAAATCAGTAGAAACGGTTTCAGGGTTGCAGTTCACCATAATAGCCTCGTATCCACACTCCCTGATCGCCATTAAACCGTGTACACAACAGTAGTCGAACTCTATACCCTGCCCGATCCTGTTAGGCCCGGAGCCCAGTACAATAACAGCGCCTTTGCTCCTGGTTTTTTCCGCCTTACTCTCATTATGCACTACCCCGCTCTCTTTCTTTTCCGAGGAGGAGTCTGCTTCAAAACTGGAGTAGAAATAAGGTGTTTTCGCTTCAAATTCCGCCGCGCAGGTATCCACCATTTTATATACCCGTTTCAGTCCTATCTGTTTCCTGCGTTCATAAATTTCTTCCTCCCTGGTTCCGTCTTTCAGGATACGACAGATCTGCTCATCGCTGAACCCGTTCGATTTCGCTTCTCTAAGCAATTCGTCGGGCAGCGTTTTGCCGTTATATTCCGCTATCTTTTTTTCAATGTCCGCTATCTTTTGTATCTGGTAAATAAACCAGCGATCGATATGGGTGGCCTCGCAAATTGTTTTCACGCTCACGCCCATCATCAGGGCGTCTTTTATACGGAACAGCCGGTCCCACTTAGGTGTTTTCAGGTATTCTACTATATCTTCAGACCGCATCAGGCTCTTACCATAATAACCCAATCCCACCGCCTCATTTTCCAGGCTTTGACAGGCTTTTTGAATGGCTTCCGTAAAACTGCGTCCTATGGACATTACTTCGCCTACTGATTTCATCTGCAAACCCAGGGTGTCATTGGCGCCCTTGAACTTGTCGAAGTTCCACCGGGGTACTTTTACAATAACATAATCAAGAGTAGGCTCAAAATAGGCTGAGGTAGATTGTGTGATCTGGTTTTTCAGTTCGTCCAGGTTGTAACCGATTGCCAGCTTGGCGGCTATCTTGGCAATGGGATACCCCGTTGCTTTGGAAGCCAGCGCCGAAGAGCGGCTTACCCTCGGGTTGATTTCGATAGCGATGATCTCTTCGGTTGCCGGGTTCAGCGCGAACTGCACATTACAACCGCCGGCAAAATTGCCCAGGTTGCGCATCATGCGGATGGCTGTGTTACGCATCAACTGAAAGGCAGTATCGCTCAGCGTCATGGCAGGCGCCACTGTAATGGAATCCCCGGTATGTATCCCCATAGGGTCAAAGTTCTCCACCGTACAGATAATGGCTACATTATCGGCGGAATCCCTCAGGAGTTCCAGTTCAAATTCTTTCCAGCCCAATACCGCTTTTTCAACCAGTACCTCATGTATAGGCGAAGCGGACAATCCCCTGTTCAGGGCCTCATCCAGGAACTCTTTGCTGTGTACAAATCCGCCGCCGGTGCCTCCCAGTGTAAAGGAAGGACGAATAACCAGCGGGAAACCTATTTCCTGCGCAAACTCTTTTCCTTCCAGGAAGGAGTTGGCCGTTTTTGCAGGCGCCACCGGTATGTCCATTTCTATCATCCATTGCCGGAAAAGTTCCCGGTCTTCCGCTTTATCAATCGCTTTAATATCAACCCCAATCAACCGTACATTATATTTTTCCCAAACCCCCAGTTCCTGGGCTTCTTTTGCCAGGTTCAGGGCTGTTTGTCCGCCCATGGTCGGCAATACCGCATCTATATCGTTTTCTTCCAGTATCTGTTCTATGCTCTCTACCGTCAGAGGCAGCAGGTACACCCGGTCTGCCATCATCGGGTCGGTCATGATGGTGGCGGGGTTGCTGTTGATCAGTATCACTTTGATACCTTCCTCGCGGAGGCTGCGGGAAGCCTGTGTACCGGAATAATCGAATTCGCAGGCCTGTCCTATAACAATCGGGCCGGAGCCTATAATCAAAACCGTCTTTATGGAGTTGTCTTTGGGCATTTTATGTAATAAAATTTGAAAGAATGGGTGGGCTTTTCTTTACCAGGTTTACTACAGGCAGGCAAGGAAAAAACCGGGCAAAGGTAAGATATGTCAGATGAAATTTGGCATATGACAGGTTGATTTTTCAGATAGATTAAGTGTATTTCAATTTTTCGCTTCAAAATATCAAAATTTGAGCCTTTACCATAGTATCAACCGGTTATCATGGTATCTTTCAAATATATCCTCAACTTTCTTAATCAATAGCATGAACAAAAGAAACTACGCTGCGGTATTCCTGGTGATGCTCACATTTTTTGTCATCTCCTTTATGACCAATATTATCGGCCCGCTGACTCCCGATATCATCAATGGGTTCAACCTGAGTCTTTTCCTGGTAGCCTTATTGCCTTTTGCTTTTTTTATTGCGTATGGGCTGGTTTCCCTGCCCACAGGCATCCTGGTAGAAAAATACCATCCCAAAATAATAATGGTCGTTGCCTTTCTCTTATCCCTCAGCGGTTCCCTGCTGCTAAGCCTGTTCCCGAATTATCTTTCGGCTATCATTTCGTTGTTCCTGATCGGTTCCGGCATGGCCATGCTGCAGGTGATCATCAACCCGCTGCTCCGGGTTGCAGGAGGGGAGGAGCATTATGCGTTCAATTCCGTGTTGGCGCAACTGATATTTGGCGCGGCTTCCTTTGTAAGCCCGCTGGTGTATTCCTACCTGGTGCAGAATGTGAACAACAGCGACTCGCTAGCTTCCAAAATATTTTCCCTGACCCCTGCGGAGCTTCCATGGATATCAATCTATTTTCTTTTTGTTATCATCAGCATCGCGATGATACTGGTTACCATAAGCTTCAGGTTCCCGAAAGTGGAACTGAAAGCCGATGAAAAAACAGGCAGCCTGAAAGCTTATCTGCAAATGATAAAGCAGCCGCTGGTCATTGCATTTTTCTTTGGCATATTTTGTTATGTGGGTACCGAACAGGTAATTGCCAACTGGATGTCTCAATACCTAAGCGTCTATTTCGGGTACGACCCGCAAACAACCGGCGCCCGTGCGGTAGCCTATTTCTGGGGTTTGATGACGGCAGGCGGGGTATTGGGCCTGCTGCTGGTGAAAATTATGGACAGCCGGAAGGTGCTGGTGCTTTTTACATTCCTGGCAATATTATCCCTCACCGCGGCATTGGTTTTTTCGGGGCAGGTGGCATTGATTGCATTGCCGCTTACCGGTTTTTTTGCCTCTGTAATGTACCCGGTTATCATATCGCTGGCTTTAAATTCCGTTACTCAGAACCATGGTGTGTTTGCCGGAATTTTACTTACCGGCATCACGGGTGGAGCGATACTGCCGTTAATTACCGGGTGGATTGGAGATAACTGGGGTTTAAAAGCCGGTTACTGTTTTCTCTATCTTACACTGGGGTATATTCTTAGTATCGGCTTTTGGGCCAAACCACTCATTGCCAATAAAACAGTATCCCTGTTCAAAAAGAAATCCTGATTTACCGAAATTGCGGGCCAAACAAATGGAATTACATGATTACGGTTTACGGTATTAAAACCTGCGACACTACCCGGAAAGCGATGGTATGGTTAAAAAAGCGCGGGTTGGATTTTCAGTTTCACGATTTCAGGGAGGATGGGGTTGACAGGAAAAAGCTGGAGCAATGGAGCGCCAAACTGGGATGGGAGGTTATTCTGAACAAAAAAAGCACCACTTGGCGGGGGCTTAGTCCGGGAGAACAGGCAGCGGTAACAGATGCGAAAACGGCGGTGGCCGCAATGCTGGAGCACCCTACCCTGATCAAACGACCTGTTATTGAAGATAAACAGCACCTGTTGGCGGGTTTTGATGAGAAAAAGATGCTGGGATTATAAGCTGAAGCGCTGTACCGGAAATGTTCATTCAGGATATGCCGGAAACATGCATCGACCTGATTTTGGCGCCAAAAAACACTTCAGCGTGTTTATCGAAGTCTTCCGCGGAGTCGGTAGTAAAAAAATTTGTTTGCCCGGTTCGGGTACATCTTTTCTCCAGTTCGGAATGTCTCCTAAGGTAGTCTGCCAGGCTGTCCGCCACAATTTCTCCCTGCACCAGCACCCGGATATGCTCCGGCAGGTATTGTTTTATTTTTTTCATCAGCAGTGGGTAGTGTGTGCAGGCCAGCAGTACGGTATCCATAGCCCGGTCTTTTTGCAACAGGTTCTGAATATTTTTCCTGATAAAATAATCCGCGCCTTCTCCGTCATACTCATTGTTTTCCACCAGGGGTACCCACATGGGGCAGGCTTCCTGGTGCACATTCATCTTCGGGAAAAACTTTTTTATTTCTATCAGGTACGACTCCGACTGTACGGTTCCGTTGGTAGCCAGTATGCCGGCGCTGCCGGTGCGGGAATAATTGCCGATCAGTTCCGTGGTAGGGCGGATCACCCCGAGCACCCGGTTTTCCGGGTATAACAGGGGAAGATCGTTTTGCTGAATGGTCCGCAGCGCTTTGGCGGAGGCTGTATTACAGGCCAGTATAATCAAGGGGCAGCCCTGGCTGAACAGCCATTTGACACATTGCAGGGTATATTGATAAACGGTTTCAAAAGACCGGTTTCCATAAGGAGACCGGGCATTATCTCCCAGGTAGATGTAATCATATTCCGGGAGCTTGTGTACTATTTCCCGGAGAACAGTGAGACCACCATAACCCGAATCAAAAATGCCAATGGGTTGCTTTTTCATGAAAGGATTTACTGCTGGGGTAAAAATAGCTATAAAAGCGCAATTAAGATGCGGGGTATATTTATACCCGCGTTTATTTTCAGGCATAAAAAAACTGCCCTTACGGACAGTTAGTTGTGTGTGTTTGTCAGAGCTGTCAGCGCTTTCGCGTAAAAAAAACTTAATTCACAGGTGAGCGTTTTTGCTTAAGTGTTTCGAGAACTTTTTTCTGATTTTCCAGCTCTTTCAATTGTGATTCCTGTTTTTGTATGTTCGATTCGAGATCGGATTGCAAGTCCCTGATCTTTTTTTCGAGTGATGCCTGATCTTTTACCAGGTCATCGTATTTTTTTTGAGCTTTTTTGGTAGCATCTTCCTGTTGCAGGATGTCTTTTTCAAGTTGGTGGCTTTGGGAGTGTTCTTTTATTTTACCATGAAACCCTTCTGTAGTCAGCATGGGTCCTGCCATTGCCACGGCTGTTGTATGGTCATCAGGTTTGCTTATAAAGAAATGTACTAAACTCACATCTTTCTCCTTCCGGCTTTTCCGCTCCACTTTTACATGCAGGTCGCAGGGGGTGTCACTTATTTCCGGATCGTTCACTCCCTTGAAGATCATCCATCCTTTGCTGGTGGAGGGTTTATAGCCCGATTTTGCCATCCTGGATATGATGGATTTTTCAACGATCTCCGGCTCATGGTTTATTTCCATTTGCTTGACAGTGCGTTTTACTTTATTAAACTCCACCACACCTTCAGTAACCTGGCCTATTGCAATGCTGCCAAAAAATAGAAAACCGGCTAATAAGAAAAATATCTTTTTCATAACTGTTTAATTAGATGAGTTGATTAATTAAAAGGTTGCACAAATGTGAATAAATATTTTCAACCGCTTACATTTGCTTAAATTTTTAGTAATTGGCAGGTATTAAGCAATTAGCAGGACAAACTATCTGGTACGGGGCGAGCAGTGTGATCCCCCGGCTCCTGAATTATCTGCTTACCCCTTATCTCACCCTTAAGTTGAATGCGGCGAGTTACGGGGATATGACGCTTGTATATGCGTTGATATCATTTTTGACCATACTATATACGTACGGGTTAGAAACATCGTATTTCCGGTTCAGTCAGAAACCGGAGTATAGCAGGGACCTATACAATACGGTAAATGTCTCCATCATCAGCTCCACTCTATTGCTGACGGTGATATTGTGGACATTCGCGCAACCGCTGGCGGAATTTACCAATATACCGGAGCACCCGGAATATATTAAAATGGCGCTCCTGATCGTATCATTCGAAGCGCTGGCTGCCATTCCTTTTGCCCGTTTACGCCAGGAAGGAAGACCCAGGAAATATGCTTTTGTGAAGTTTGCTGCCGTGCTGGTTAATATTGGGGTACTGTATTTCTGCCTGTCTGTAGCCCCCCGGTTGGCTGCTGCCGACCCCAACAGTATTTTTACGCTGACCGGCAGCATCAGCAGTACCGCCTATGTGTTCCTGGCCAATATAGTAATGTGCGTAGTAGTGCTGATCCTGCTTTGGAAGGAGATCAGGAACTTCCGGTGGAAGTTCAACTTTACACTCTGGAAAGAAATAATTATTTATACGGCGCCGTTGCTGATCGTAGGGTTTGGTGGTATGATCAACGAAACTATGGACCGCCTGATGCTGGGATGGTGGTATCACCCTGCAAACGGTAATGTGAAAGATGAAATCGGCACCTACGGAGCGGTATATAAATTGGCCATTCTCATCACCGTGTTCATCCAGGCATTCCGTATGGGGGCGGAGCCTTTCTTTTTTAAACAGGCCTCCGGAGAAAATCCGCAAAGAACCTATGCCCGGGTAATGAAGTTTTTTGTGATTACCGTCTGCCTGATGTTCCTTTTTGTATCCCTCTATCTTGATATCTGGAAGTATTTTATCCAGAACGAAAAAATGTGGTCCGGTTTAAAAGTGGTGCCGGTGCTGCTGGTGGCCAATATCTTCCTGGGCATCTATTATAACCTGTCCATCTGGTATAAGATATCCAACAAAACCGGCGCCGGCGCCGCCATTACAATAGGAGGGGCGATGATCACCATCCTGGTCAATTACTTTTTTATTGCCAGGTATGGATATGTAGCCAGCGCCTGGGCTACTTTTCTCTGTTATTTCGGTATGACGGTTGCCTGTTATATCTGGGGACAAAAAGTATACCCTGTACCCTATGCCTGGAAAAAGCTGCTGGCTTATATCGTCATTGTAATCCTTTTGTTTTTATTTCACCAGTTCGTGATCCATATCTGGGATAATTTTATCTTTAACCTGGTGACCGCTACGCTGATCTTCCTGGCATTCACCTGGTTTGTGTTGAAGGTTGAAAAAAGAGAATTTCAAAAGCTGCCTGTTATTGGCAGGTATATACGGTAATCATGTATTTATCTTTATATCTGAAAGCCCTTCATATCATTTTTGTCGTTACCTGGTTTGCTGGTCTGTTTTATATGCCACGGCTGTTGATTTATAATACAGAGGCGAGGGATCAACCGGAAGTTGTCCGGGAAGCGCTACACCGGCAATTCGGGATCATGATGAAACGGTTGTGGTACGGCATTGCGTGGCCATCCGCTATACTCACTCTTGTGCTGGGACTAACGGTGATGGTAAAAGGAGGCTGGCACCTGGTGGTTTTTACCAGCGAAGGCACCTGGCTGTTGCTGAAGCTGATATTTGTGCTTTTTTTATATGTTTATTTCCTGTTGGAGCACCGCATCTTCAAACAACAGCTAAAGGGGGAATTCCGGTACAGTTCTCAGCAACTTCGCATCTGGAACGAAATTGCTACCATCTTCCTGGTAGCTATTGTCATGCTGGTAGTGGTAAAGCAGCAGATGAGCCTGGTGTGGGGGCTGGGTGGACTCGTATTGTTTATTGTTCTGCTGATGAGTGCGATTAATATATATAAGCTATTGAGAAATAGAAGAAAATAATAATTATTCCTTTTTCCGGGGGCAAAGTTTCCTTTTTTCGTAAATCAATTTCCCGATAGCACAAGCCCTCCTCACTTCGTAAGGATAGTTTTGCAAATCTACTTCGCGGTTAGCGTATGGATAAAGTATTTGTTATGCTCAGAGGTTCAATTCTATCCATTTTTTTAAGTGTAATTGTTTCGTTGTCCTTTGCTCAGCAAGGTACTGTCGCGGGTAAAATTGTTACCAGTGATAGTCAGCCGGCAAAAGCTATCAGTGTTCTGCTGAAAGGAACAAAACTGGGGACTATCACCGATGAGTCTGGTTATTTTTCCTTAAAAGCGCCTGTTGGTAGTTATGCATTAATAGTTCAGGCAAGCAATAGTGAAGAAGTTTCTGTTCCCATTATTATTTCAGGAGATATTGTTACAACTGTTGCTACTATACAGCTTACACAAACCGCGAAACAACTGCCGGAAGTGGTGGTAACCGGACAATATGGCGCACAGTCTTTAAAAAATTCTGTTTATAAAGTACGTTCCATTGGCAGGGAACTGATACAAATGCGAAATGCCACCGACCTGACGGGAGTGTTGAATAACGAATTGGGTATTCGTTTCAGCACAGACTATGCTTTGGGAGAGACTGATATCTATGTAATGGGTATGTCGGGGCAAAATGTAAAAATTTTGCTGGATGGTGTGCCATTGGTAGACAGGGGGAGTATCCGGCAGAGTCTGAGCCAGGTGGATATCAACAGTATAGAGAAAGTGGAGATTGTAGAAGGTCCAATGTCAGTAATGTACGGCACGGATGCGCTCGCAGGCGTGATCAATATTATTACTAAAAAAAATGCGGCAAAACAAAAAAACACTTACAATATTGGCGCAAGGATACAGGAGGAAACCGCAGGAAGCGAATATAACCCATTTCAAAAAAAAGGGCTTCATAACCAGAACATACATGCAGGCTGGACACATAAATCGGGTATAAACGCCGGTGCAGGTGTTACAAGAAACAACTTCGGAGGCTGGCAGGGAACAAAAACAGGCCGGCAAAAAGACTGGCGACCCAAGGACCAGTTCTTCGCAAATGGAACCGTTGGTTACCGGAATCAAAAGTTCAATACCTGGTACAGGTTCGACCTGCTTGACGAAACCATCTGGTCTGAAGGTACTGTTGTTTCCAACATGGCGACCGATCAGGAGTTCATTACGCGACGGCTTACCCACACCGTGCAGGCTGACTGGCTTTTGAACGAAAAACTGAGTTTTAACAGCAGCTTCTCTTATCAGGATTACCAACGTCGTACCCGTACTACAGACCTTGATGTATTAACCGGGAAACGCACTTTAAATACACGGGTAGAGGGGGGGCAGGATATTTCAGAATTCAGTACTATTTTTTTCAGGGGAACAGCTCAATACAAAATGTCGCCCATAGTATCATTTCAGCCTGGTATTGAAATAAAATCAGATCAAACAAACGGGCCAAGGATAAAGAATGCCCCGACGATTACCGACTATTCGCTTTTTGCCTCGGCAGAAATTAAACCGGTCTCCTTTATTAATATCCGGCCGGGAGCGCGTTTCTCAAAAAATTCCGTATATGATGCTCCCCCCGTCATTCCATCGCTTAATACCAAAATTGCGCTTAACAAAAAAACAGATCTGAGATTATCCTATGGAAGGGGTTTCCGTGCACCTGCGCTACGTGAATTGTATTTTGATTTTCATGATGCCAATCATAGTATCAACGGAAATCCTGACCTGAAAGCGGAATACTCTAATAGTTTTACAGGTTCACTTACCGTGCAGGCAGTTGAAAAGCAGCAGTTGAAATTTAATACCTCCTTATCTGGGTTTTACAATCACTTTAAAAACCGTATTGATATAGCCCGCAATGTTGACCCCGCTAATCCCAATGAATATTATTACATAAATGTTTACCAGTATAAAACAACGGGAGGAACGCTTGAAAACAGCTTATACTGGAAAAAGCTCCAACTGACACTTGGTCTGTCTTATATAGGCAGGTACAATGATTATTTTGAAGATGCTACTTATGATAGCAATAAATCATTACCTCAGTTTGTATGGTCGCCGGAAGTAAACAGCAACATATTGTATCAAATCGACAAAGCCGGTGTGAAACTGGGTTTGTTTTATAAATATACAGGTAAGATGCCTCAATACCAGGTCGTTACTACCGGCAACGGGCAGCAATCTGTTGTTTTGGGAACTGTGGCAGGCTTTCATACAGCGGATTTTACGGTATCTAAAAGCATACGCAGATATGTGACTATAAATACCGGCGCAAAGAACATTTTTAATGTAAAACGTATCAATAATACTATACAGGATACCGGGGGAGCACATTCTTCCGGAGGGGATGTACTGAAATCATACGGAACTTCTTTTTTTCTCGGACTGGCTTTTAACTGGAATAAATAAAGCGATTTACACACAACAATAATTATTTGCACATGAAACAACTACAGTATCTATTGGCAATTTTATTTATGGCGGCAGGCATTGTGTCGTGCAAGGAGAGCGATCCGCTGTTGCCCGATAATCTTGCTAACTTCGAAAGTAACGAAACCGGTTTTGATGCCGATATAACAGAAAAGGAAGTAAAAATCAACCTTTCACGTGTAACCAATACAGATATAACGGTAACGGTATCTTTGGAGGGTACTGGTGTCACTTACGGTACAGAGTTTACCACTACACCGGCTGCCTCCGGCAACAACGTAGCGGTGGTCATTCCATCCGGCAGCAGCAGTGGCTCATTTAAATTAATAAAAAAGGATAATGTTTTTTTGTCAGGAGAAGAGAAAGTGAAGTTTACATTGTTATCTGCCTCATCGCCTGTTCTTGTAGGCACTACCAAAGAGCTCACAGTAAGCTTTTCTTCCATTGTCTCTGAGGGATCGCAGCTTACGCTTGAGGGAAAAATCGGACCAGCCGACTCTGTATATTTTAATGCAGTATATGCAGACTTTAGCAATAATAGCCAATTGCCTGTTGGCAGGAAAACCTGGAATCTGGGTTTTGAAAGTGGCAGCGAATTCAGGGTCATCCTTAACCCGGGTTATCAAAGTACGGCAGCAGCTATCAATAAAACCGATCTTGCTGATTTTGTAATATCCGATACGACCGGTGTTGGGCTTGACCACAATATTGAAGACCCTTCTACAGTAGCATTGGTAGACTATTGGGATGGCGATCTTACTAAAACCGCCATTGCCCCTGTTTCTGCAACCGACAGCGAAAACAAGGTCTACCTGTTGAGTTTTCAAGGTAGCAAGGAGCGTGATAAATGGTACAAACTTAAAATAACCCGTAACGGCAATGGATATAGGATACAATATGCACTCGTTGGGGAAACTACACTTAAAACCCTTGACATTCCAAAGAACGACGCATATAATTTTACCTTTGTTTCACTTGAAACAGATAAAATTGTAGACGTCGAGCCTCAAAAAGAAAAATGGGACATTATGTGGGGCTACAGCACTTATAACTCCGGGTTGGGTTCACCGTACTGGTTCCAGGATTTTGTATTGCTAAACTATGTTGGCGGAGCCCAGGCAGCAGAAGTATTGGAATCTGCCGTTACTTATGATGCCTTTGCAGAATCAAATATTGCCGCTCTTACATTTTCAGGCACCCGTGATGTTATCGGAAGCAAATGGAGACAAGGTGCCGGACCCTCTGGCCCTGGCACTATCAGACGCGATCGTTTTTATGTAGTGAAAGACCCATCCGGTAATGTTTACAAACTTAAGTTTGTAAGTTGGGGCGGTGGTGGCGATAGCGGCGAAAGAGGAAAACCGGTTATTGAATATAAACTTGTAAAGAAGGGATAATTCTTTTATAAAATATAAGGAACAGGTCTCCCTGCCATCTGGGAGACCTGTTTAGCTTTTATAAATTCCCGATAACGTAAATATATTGTGTCAGATTCAGGCAATTTTGTACCTACTTATTTCCACTATTATGGTTCATCCAAACTCCCAGAGGCTTTTTGCCCTCATTACTATTTTATTTGTTCTGTCCTGCAACCCCGCCATTCAACAATCCTCCATCAATACGGAGCGCATTGTTTCCCTTGACGGAAGTATTACCGAAGTACTTTGCGAAATCGGACTGGAAAATAATATTGTAGGGGTGGATATTACCAGCACTTATCCGGCAAGCATGGCGGCCCTGCCGAAAGCCGGTCATAACCGGGTCATTAATGTGGAAGCGGTAATTGCCATGAACCCCACCGTGATATTTGCCCTGGAAAAAAGCCTGAAACCGGAAACGGAACAGCAGTTGGCTTCTGCGGGCATTCCTGTGGTAATATGCAGGCGTGAATATGACATCCGGGGAGCGAAAGACCTGATCAAACAGGTGGCGGATACGCTTGGTAAAGGAGACCACGTGGAAACCTTATGGAAGAAAATAGATGATGACCTGGCCGGGGTTAAAAAATACAACAACAGTCCTAAAGTATTATTTATATATGCCCGTGGGGTGGGCACCATGAGCGTTGCAGGCAAAAAAACAGCCCTGGATAAAATGATAGAGCTGGCAGGCGGTGTGAATGCAGCGTCGGAAGTGGAGGATTTCAAACCTTTTACGGCGGAGTCTATCGTGAAAGAAAATCCTGACGTCATACTTTTTTTCGACAGCGGCCTGGAAAGTCTTGGCGGCGCCGAGGGGCTTTTGAAAGTGCCGGGTATTGCCGCTACCAATGCCGGCAAAAACAAAAAATTCATCACGATGGAAGGGCAATTGCTGACCGGCTTTACGCCGAGGGTCGGTAAAGCGGTAGCAGAACTGTCTCAACTCATTCATGAATAAAGCCCTGCGGAAATGAGGTATGGACTTTTGGTAATGGTTTTAATTGTTTTATTGATCATAGCGACCGTTCTTTCCGTAGGCATGGGTCCGCTACAGCTTTCGCCGATGCAGAGCATTGCCATTCTGCTGAAGCAACTGGGTGTACCACTTAATACCGCGTACACCGACCAGCAGGAGGTGGTAGTAACCGCTATTCGTTTGCCGAGGGTAATATTCGGCATATTTATTGGAGCCACACTGGCAATGTGCGGTACGGCTATACAGGGTTTATTTCGTAATCCGCTGGCAGACCCTGCCCTGATAGGGATCAGCAGCGGAGCAGCTCTTTTCACCGTGGTGGTGATAGTTGTAGGGTTACAGATCTTTCAAAGCCTGTTTACCATACTCGGCACTTATATGCTGAGTATTGCCGCTTTTGCCGGCGCTTTTTTTACTACTATTCTCATATACAGGATATCCCAGGCGGGTGGCAAAACCATTGTAAGTACCATGTTGCTGGCGGGGATTGCCATCAGCGCTATGGCGGCAGCGGGAACAGGCATTATGACACTGATAGCCAATGACGCGCAGTTGCGGACCATTACCTTCTGGAACCTGGGTAGCCTGGGGGGCGCCAGTTGGGTAAATGTTGCGGTACTGGCGCCGCTTTGCTTAATTTGTATGATCGGCTTGCCGTCCATGTCCAAGGCGTTGAATGCCCTGGTGCTGGGCGAAACAAATGCCAGCCACCTGGGTATTAATGTGGAAGCGCTAAAAAGCAAAGTGATCATCCTGACGGCGTTGGGTATAGGCGCCTGTGTGAGCATGAGCGGTATTATTGGTTTTGTAGGATTGGTAACACCCCATATTGTAAGGAAGATGATAGGTCCTGAGCATAAGCAGGTTTTTGTTGCTTCCGGGTTGTTGGGGGCAGTTTTGCTGGTGATCGCCGACCTCGTTTGCCGGACGGTTGTCGCACCCATCGAAATCCCGATTGGAATTGCAACAGCCCTGATCGGTGCACCATTCTTCCTGTACCTTTTATTAAAAGAACGAAAAAACCAGATAGTGTTTTAGTGATCAGTGTAAAAAACATATGGTATAAGAGTAACGATACCCACCTGCTCAGGGACATCAGCTTTAGCATTGATGCGGGGGATGTACTGGCAGTGCTGGGCTCCAATGGAGCCGGTAAAAGTACTTTGCTGAAATGCCTTAGCAAAGAGCTGACACCGGAGAAAGGAGATGTATTGTTTAAAAAAACACTGTTGGGCCGCTGGCACAACCAGGAACTGGCACGAAACAGGGCGGTATTAAGCCAGCATTACCAGGTAACCCTGCCTTTTTCCGTGGAGCAGATCGTAATGATGGGTCGTTATCCTCATTTTAAAAATCATCCGTTGCCAAAGGACTACGATATTGTAAAGGAGAGTCTTGCCTTTGCAGGAATTTCGCATTTGCAGCATCGTAACTATCTTACACTCAGTGGGGGCGAACAACAGCGAACACAGATTGCAAGGGTGCTGTCTCAATTGTGGGAAGAAGATAATAATGAAAAACTACTGATCCTTGACGAGCCGGTAAGCGCACTGGATATCCAGTACCAGCACCATATTATGCAGCTTGTAGGCAGGCTTTCGGAGCGTAACTTTGCAGTCATCGCGGTATTGCACGATCTTAACCTGGCATTGCAGTATTGCAATAAGGCGCTGCTGCTGAAGAAGGGTGAGCAGGTGGCTTTTGGAGACACCGGCGTGATCGACAGGGCCCTGATAAAAAAAGTATATGACGTAGATTCCGATCTGGTGTATCATGCCGCGAGCAACAAAAACTATATTATAATAACAGAATAACATTTCACTTCAAAAACCATTCATCATGTCAACAACAACTACCACTTTGCTGGATAGATACGAAGAAGCCAAACAGCAACATCCGAAAATGCGCATAAGAGATATAGCCAAACACCTGGGAGTAAGCGAAGCCGACCTGGTAGCCACCGGTGTTGGTAAGCATGTAACCCTGCTGGAAGGAGACTGGGAAGAATTGCTGAAAGAAGTAAGCGCGATGGGTAAGGTAATGGCATTGACCCGTAATAACGACTGTGTTCACGAAAGAAAAGGAGTATATAATAATGTATCGTTTGAAAATCATGTAGGGTTGGTACTGGATCCGGATATAGATCTGCGCCTGTTCATGATGCACTGGAAGTTCGGGTTTGCCGTAAAGGAAAATGACAGGCTCAGCCTGCAGTTCTTTGATAAAAGCGGTGATGCCGTGCATAAGATATATATGATAGAAGCCAGCAACCTGGATGCCTATAATAAGATCGTGGAAAAATACAAAGCTGCTGACCAGGTGACGGAAATTGTAACAGAAGCCTACGGTGTGCCTCCGGCGGAGAAACCCGATGCTGAAATTGACGCCGAAGGATTGAGGGAAGAATGGAAGAATATGACCGATACCCACCAGTTTTTCGGTATTACCAGGAAGTATGGTGTAAGCCGTCTGCAGGCTTTGAGGCTGGCGCCGGAAGGTTTTGTACAGCAGGTGGACAACAGCAAAGTGCGGCAAATGCTGGAAATAAGCGCCGGAAAAAAAGTGCCTATCATGATTTTTGTTGGCAGCAGGGGCTGCATCCAGATACATACCGGTGAAATTGAAAAACTGCTTGAAACCGGTCCCTGGTTCAATATTCTTGATCCCGAGTTGAATCTTCATCTGCGGACTTCCGCTATCGACAAAACTTATATAGTTAAAAAGCCGAGCGAAGCGGGTATCGTTACCGCCCTGGAGGTGTTTGATAAAGACGGCAACCTGATCGTGCAGTTTTTCGGGAAAAGAAAACCCGGCATCCCCGAGCTGGAAAGCTGGAGGGAAGTGGTGGAGGCAGTAGCCAATTAGTAAGATGGTAAGATAGTAAAAGGATAAGAGGCGCCATTTTACGGTCTTACACTCTTACCATTTTACACTCTTACGGTCTTGCCATCTTACAATTTTACGGTCTTCAATTATGAACTACAATACTGACACCATCAATCACCTGATCCGCAACCGGCGGTCGGTTTTCCCTGACCAGTTTGAACAGGGGCGGCAGGTGCCGGACGAGATTATAAAAGAGATACTGACCAATGCCACATGGGCACCTAACCATGGACGTAATGAGCCCTGGTGGTTTACCGTATTTTCGGGCGCAGGGCTTCAAAAACTGGCAGACTTTCAAAGTGATCTGTACAGGCTGGAAGCAGGGACAAACTTTAATGATGCTACCTATACCAAACTGAAAACGCAGCCGCTGAAAGCCTCTCATATCATTGCCATCGGGATGAAACGCGGTAAGAACCGTAAGATTCCCGAGACAGAGGATATAGAAGCAGTTGCCTGCGCCGTGCAGAACATTTACCTGTCTGTTACCGCATACGGACTGGGTGGTTACTGGGGTTCCGGCGGCATTACCTATAAGGAATCCGCAAAGGAATTTTTTGGACTGGGAGAAGAAGACCGGCTGCTGGGATTTTTCTATATCAACTATGTGAAAGTGCCTTCGGCGCCCGGCAGCAGGGAGCCCCTGGAAGAAAAAATGAGTTGGGTAAGGGACTAAATCCCTTTTTCCGTATTTAGGAACAGGCAGCATTTAAAATAGTGTAATTTTGCAATGAATTTTTGCTAATCGAATTAAAGCGTTGAACAATGAAAAAGCAGTTTATCTTACTGGCTATAGTAACATTATCGGCCGTTTTTGCAAATGCGCAGCCGCCAGAGGGTAAGGCCCTGCCCGGCGATGCTTATGGCGCCGTGGTGAATGCGAAGGGGGCGGACCCCATTACGACACTGCCGGCTAAGCTGGATGGAGACAATCCGGTAGCGGCAAAAATAAAAGCCAAAGTACTGGATGTATGTCCCAAGAAAGGCTGCTGGCTGAAACTGGAAATAAATGACAGTACTACCGCTTTTGTAAAAATGAAAGACTATGCCTTCTTTTTACCAACAGCCATAAAGGGTAAAACAATAGTGCTCGATGGAGAAGCGGTTTTGAAAACAACCTCCGTGGAAGAGCTCAGACATTATGCGGAGGACGCCAAAAAATCCAAAGAAGAAATAGAAGCTATTACAAAGCCCAAAGAGGAAATAAGACTGACGGCCAACGGGATTGTGGTGGTTAAATAAAAAAAGAAAATATCAGTACCAGGGAAGGCTTGCCGGTCTTCCCTTTTTGTTTGCCTTAATTTTAACATGTTTTTTGAGCGGGAGCTATACCTTTGCGCTCAAATTTTATTCAATCATGAAAAAATCCTTATTAACCCTCTCAACTTTTATTTTTATCGCGCTTTCTGTCAATGCGCAGGAAGACAAACTGGTAACCCTGGGTATCAGGGCAGGTGGAAGTTACACCAACATCGTCGGAAAAAATATGACAGGACATTCGTTGGATTATGACTACAAAATCGGGTATCATGCCGGTATTACCGCCGATCTGTATGTTTTTGAAGGCTTCTATCTTCAGCCTGCATTACTCTATTCGGTAAAGGGCGCGAAGAACGAAACGGAGCTGACGAAAAATACGTATAGTGTGTCCTACATCGAACTGCCACTGAACATACTGCTCAAGCTGAGCCTGGGAAATGGTAAGCTGTTGCTGGGAGCAGGCCCCTACGCCGCATATGGCATCGGGGGAAGTGCAAAATCAACCACCGGAAGCCTCACCCTGGACCGTAAAAACAAATTTAAAAACTCGCTGACTGCCCAGGATGTACTTGACGGTTACAACGTATTAAAACCCTGGGATTTTGGCGCCAATGCCCTTGCGGGTTATGAATTTGAAGGCGGGTTTAGTTTCCAGTTGAATGCGCAATTGGGATTGTCTGATTTTTATCCCAAAAACGAATATCTGCAAGCGGATAAATCCAGCCTCAAGCATTTTGGCGCCGGGCTTTCGGTAGGGTATAAGTTTTAAATGAAACTTAACTAACGATATAAAAAGAGCCGGTATCAGTGAATGATACCGGCTCTTGCCATTTTTTAAAACTGTTGTTAGGTCTTCTCCATTTAAACCTTACAGCCACTAAAATTATTGCATGGAATACAACCCGAAAGGGTTGCCCTCCGTATCGGCACAGATGGCACAGAATCCAAACTCACCGATGGAAAATTTGGGCTTTTGCACCCGGCCGCCGGCTGCTTCC
>JAHBTK010000002.1 GCA_019638625.1 Chitinophagaceae bacterium | reverse complement strand
TCGGGCATGCTGTTAATGCGGTAAAGCTTACACTTATGTCCTTCGATTATCCCCCATATATATTTGTAAAGATCGGTTTCGAAGGCTTCAGAAATAGTTGCCTCCCTGTTTTTGGTGCCAAAGATAATCTGGTAAAAGATTTGCCTGTAAGTGCTCATGGTTAACAATTTGTTCAACCCGCCTCGGCGGGTTGGGTGGTTCATTGATTATTTATTCTCCCGGTAAAACCGGGAGCTATTCAAATTTAAGCCCTCCGGGCTTACCCGCATAACCAATCTGAAAATAATCCTGAGCTGCAGGAGTATCCTTATTATAAGCGCTTGCGTATTAAACTTCCGGAAAAATTGTGTCCACACGATAGGCCTGTGGCGGGAGAAGCAATCTCTATACTTAGCTATTAAGTGTGACAGGGTTCATTTTCACTGCTTATTACCATTGGATCAGGCTTGTAATACTACTTTGACTCATCGTCATGAATTACCCACTTTACTTGCTGATCTCCACGATGCATGCTGCCACCTGGTTATCGGTGGCCGGTCCCTGCAATTGTATGGTACCGTTGACCGTATGTGCATAGCGAACGCTGCCGGCAGCCTGGCTGCGAAGCGCGGCAGCCACCCTTGCGGCATAATCCGCGGAAGGCTGCTGACTGATAGCCTCATTCAGTTTATACCAGTCCAGCTCTTTTTTGCTCACTACAATAGCTATTACATCCCTGTTGCCTATACTATCCGGCGTCATGCTTTTATCTTTTGGAAACAACCTGTAGCCTGTTATACCGCAGAAAGGAGAATATTTTGTTTTGGACGGGTCCGTTTTTTCGGGGTAGGGAAATAATGTGAAGCTGGTGCCATCGGTTTCTTTTCCGAATACATACGTGTAACATTCAGTTGTATTCTTCACCTCCATTTTGAAACGGGTGCCCTGCCGCATCGGCGCTGTTGTTTCAAAGCGATTGTTGTTCATCAGCCGGAGCGGTACATATCCTTTGCGAACGGTTTTGCTGCCATCATATACTACTTCCACCAATCCTATTTCACATTGAAAAGGCGCGTTTGCCGCGGCGCCTGTTTTCTGCATAGGCTCCAGCGCATAGGCTTCTCTTACATACTGCCTGAAATCGGGATAACGAACCCAGGCAAAACCGTTGTTTCCCCATTCCGGCCCCCAACTGTTCATGATCAGGAAGGAACCTCCATATTGTCTATCATTGTACCCTACCACGCACATCGCGTGCCCGCCAAAACCCATCATGGAGCCGTCTCCCGGCGCAGCCCGCCATACATCCTGGCCCTGCATGGGCTGCATAAAACTCTCTCCCACCATCATGCCGATCACCACCGGGGCGCCCTGGGCAAGGGTTTCTTTGATGGCCCGCATATCCAACTCCTCGGTATTGCCTTTGGTAAGGCGGTTGAAACCCCTCATTCTGAACTGAGATGCTTCCTGCACCAGCCCTCCGGAGGGTTGCCGGCTGCAGTCCTGGTCGGTGTAAGGAAACTGGTCATAAGGCACGGAGCCCTGTTTGGTCATATACTCCATTGCCCGGATAATATAAGAACCCTGGCAGTCCTGCAGACCAATCTGGTTGTAAAGAAAAGACGGACTGAACCTCAACTGATCAGGATTGGTATTGCTGCGGGCAGATTCCAGTATTGTGCGGGCGGCATAGGCGCTGCTCCAGGCAACACAGCTTCCCTGTTGTCCCTGGTTGCCCACCTGCGGCGCGAAACGCTGCAGGTTGACCGCTTCCGGCAGGGGGTTGAGCGTATTGTCGTCTTCCAGCGATTCATAAATATTCGCTTTCTGAAATTGCGCCGGATCCAGGAAACCACCGGTGGCGAGGCTTCCCACCTGGTTAATCAAACCGCCACATCCTCCATCTCCCATCAGGAAATAGGCGCCGAACCCGATAGCGGCAATCACAAGGATACCTTTGAAGCCAAACAATTTTATCAGCATCGGCAGCAGCGCAAACAGTCCGCCACCACCACCGCCACTTCTTCTACCACCGGAGTTGTCGTTGAACTGTTCGGGCCGGTCGGGTTGATCATCGGTCATTCTTATAGCCATAACAAAGTATTATGTACTAAATGTAGGAAGAATTTTTATTTTTTCTCCACGGGCTTTAGGCCACATTCAAGCCAGTCCCGGTACTTACTTATGTTAGGCGTATAACCTACTGGATTGGTTACCAGCGTTCCTTCGGGGCTTATCACCGCGTACAGGGGCTGTGCGGAATTTATGAAGTTTTCAGATTGAAAGGTCGCCCAGAGGTCGCCTACCTTGTTGATCTCTTTTTGCGTGCCGTCGGCCAATTGGTAAGTAAATCTTTCTTCTGCAGGAAGCTTTTTCCGGTCGTCTACATACAGGGACACGAGAATATAGTTGTCCTTTATAATAGAGTAGATTTCGGGATCGGTCCAGACCTGCTCTTCCATTTTCCGGCAGTTGACACAGGCCCAGCCGGTGAAATCAATTAAGAGCGGTTTGTTTTTTTCGCGGGAGAGCTGCATTGCTTTCTCAAAATCATTTACCACATCGGGTTCCAGCCCTTTGCCGTGTGCATTGGCATCGCCGTAAATGCTGTAACTCAACGGAGGAGGAAAACCGCTTAACAGTTTTAAGTTGGCGTAGGCTGTATTTGTCAATCCCGGCAGCATATACGCTGCAAGAATAAAGGCCAGGGTACCCAGCACCTTTCTTCCCGCGGATATTTTTTGTCCTTTATAATCATGCGGCAGCCGCAGCCAGCCAAAAAGATATAACCCTAAACCGGTAGCAATCAGTATCCATATTCCAATAAACACTTCTCTTTTCAACAGCCCCCAATGCTCTACCAGGTCTGCGTTTGAAAGAAATTTGAATGCCAGCGCAAGTTCCAGGAACGCCAGTACTTTTTTTACCGTATCCAGCCAGCCGCCGCTTTTGGGGAGCGACTTCAGCCAGTTGGGAAACACGGCGAACAAAGCAAAAGGCAAAGCCAGTGCGGTTCCAAAACCGGCCATACCCGCCGTGAGCGGCCAGGCGCCATCGGAAGCGGTACCTACCAGCAAGGTACCCAGTATTACCCCTGTACAGGAGAAAGAAACGATCACCAGGGTAAGCGCCATAAAAAAGATACCGCCCATGCTTCCCAGTCCGCCTTTTGAATCTACCTTTCCCGCAATGCCGGAGGGAATGGTAATATCAAAGTAACCGAAAAAGGAAATGGCAAAAACGATAAAAATGGCGAAAAACAATACGTTCAGCCATGCGTTGGTTGAGATGTTGTTGAATATTTCCGGTTGTACATTTCCGGCTATATGAAAAGGAATGCTGGCAACTACATAAATCAGGAAGATAAAGAAGCCATACAATGCCCCGTTTTTTATCGCCTGTTGTTTGTTGGATGCGCGGTTGGTAAAAAAGGATACCGTAACGGGGATCATCGGGAATACACAGGGGGTCAGCAGCGCGATCAGTCCGCCCCCCAGACCCAGCAAAAACACCGTTAAAAGGCCTTTGCCTTCCTGCACACCATCGCCACAGGGGTACACAGGATTGTTGACGTCGATACTGCTGATCTTAACACGGTTTGCCGTATTGATCTCGACGCCTCCCTCAAAAGTGACCGTACCATTTTCTTCCAGCGGGATAAATTCTTCGTTATTGGATGCAAACCCTTTGAGCGTCACCCTGAGTGATGCCGGTATGGGGCCTTCAATGCTGATGTCCTGTGTTATGGTGGTATTGCCGGTTGACACTTTCAGCCGGGTGCCGTCAAATACCGGGTCTGCCATGGTAACCGGTACCGGGGTTATAAGCGGATCACCCAGTTTTTTAATATTATCATTATCCCATACCACCTGCAGGGCATCCACCCCGATATCCGCCAGGTCTTCCGCGTAAACATGCCAGCCGGCTCTGATATCAGCCTGTAACGTTATGGCATATACGCTTTCGCTTTTTTTTGAACCGGATACGCTCCATTTAACAGGCGACTCCTGTGCATGCAATATAACGGGGAAAACCAACAGCAGAATAAATAAAAATCTTGACATGATCTATCAGTTTCTACATCCGGGTGTTCCGTGTGCTGATCAGCATTCAGAACAGTATCAGAAAGCGTCAAAAAAAGAAGCAGTATGTTAAGGTTGAAGAATGTTACTGTGCATCCGGATCCTGTTCCCGGTTGTCGTTCCATTCTACAATAAAGTTATTCCGCCCTTCCCCTGTAATAAGGGTCATATATTTTTGCTGCACCAGTTCCAGCAGGGAAAGGAAGAAAAAGATAGCGTGTATGCGGTTCTCGCATTTCTCAAATATCTTTTCAAAACTCACGGTTCTTTCCTGTTGTACCATATCCAGCATATGATCCCTGCTGCCTTCCATGGTATAGTTGTATTGGTATACCACGTGCTGCGGCTTGTTGTTCCGGTCATGCACTTTCTGCATTACCCGCTCAAAGGCCTTCATCAGCTTGAACATGGTGATGGTTTGTATTTCCGTGCCTTCACCGGCTTCCTCGCCAATCTGGCTCAGTTCTTTCTGCAGGTTCCCGCGTTTCACCATCAGCATCCGGATCGCTTCCATTTCGGCCATTTTTACCGAAGCTTCCTTAAAGCGTTTGTATTCCAGTATTTTGTCTACCAGTTCCTGCCTCGGATCAATTTCATTGCCCTGAGCATCCAGTTCTTTGCGGGGCAGCAGCATTTTTGCTTTAATACGCATCAGCGTGGAAACAAATAAAATGAACTCGCTGCTCAATTCAATATTCAGCTCTTCCGCACCATGCATATAGGTCAGGAAGTCGTTGATTATTTTGGTGATCTGGATATCGTATATATCCAGTTCATCCCTTTCAATAAAAAACAACAAAAGGTCAAAAGGGCCTTCAAACTGAGGAAGCTTGATTTGATATGATTCTGTATTCACCGGCTACACGTTTTAAAAGAATACGTCCCGCCCGGTTAAACCTGCAACCAAAACGGGACGCATAATGCAAATATAAGTAACAGAACCCAACTGGCTGGCAGGGGGTGTATTTACCTTTGGTGAAAAAGTTCAAATTTTCGTTTTATAATTAATTTGCTGACTTTCCGATTAGCAACAGTAGTTTGACTGTTTTATTCTCAAAACATTATCATCAGCCAGTTCCATGTCCCCCTCGGGAGGGGGAATCAACCTGCATCATCAGCAATTTTCCCGCGGGGGAGGATATCCACCCCCTCACGTGTAGCATTGATTTAGTTCTATGCTTCCGCCCCCGCCAGCGGGGGACATGCCAGTTGTCGCCCTATCCTGCTGGTTGTTTCCTTATTGCGAAAACTTGAAATGCACCCCCTTGCAGGAAGCGTAAGCTCCAGTGGTAATTTACTAAACCCCTATAAAGCCGGTGGTTACTTATTAATATTATTAGTTATGAAAACGGTATGCCACTCCTACACCCAGTAATTGTTTTAGCTGGGTTCTGGGGCCCCTGGTGTTTCCGTCCTTATCAATAGAAGCCACATCGTTGTCGTAAATCATATCCAGGGAAAAACTTACCGTAATAAGCTTTGTTACTTTCATCAGCAGTACATTGGTCATGTAGAGGTCTATGTTCTGCGGGTCCCTCAGGTAGTTTGAAAACAGGTCCAGTCTTCCTGCATACGATATGTTTTCCGCAAAATTGGTTTTGTAGCTTATCGTTCCGAAAGCGCCAAACTCGGTCCTGGATGTTTTGCCGGGGTCAACGCCGAATGCGCCCTGGTTGGACAGCTCCTGATCTGTTACTATTGTCCATCTTGCAGTGGCAGGCGAAAGAGAGACCGAAAAATTTTCATTGGGCTGATACGAAATGGTGGGAGAAACCAGCACATACGCAGGCGCGAACGAGTTGGAAGTAAGCACTTTCGGGTTATCCGAAGGGTAAGAATATCCTTTGGTGAATTGTGTTCTGAAATTTACCAATCCTCCTACATACCAGCCTTTAGGGCTGATCTGGTATCCGTATTTTGACAGCAAATCGACGCGGTCGTCGGCTTTCCTGTTTCCCAGGCTGGTGGTATTTACAATCCCGTATGCCAGGTCCAGCGTGTTATCCCATATATGTTTATCCTTCTTGTAAAATGCGTACAGGTTCGCCAGCGTTGCAAGAGAAAAGGAATACCGGTCGCCACCGGCAGCCCAGTTGCTCAGCGAGCCCTGGTTCAGGTTTATATTAAATAAGCCACCGGTTTTCCACATTTTGGGGATGGTGTCATTGGGGTCTTTTGCTACCTTCCTGCCTGATTCGCTCTGAAGATTCTTGATTGTCTCATCCTGGGCGGAAACCGACGAAGCCATCAAAAGGGTCAATAATGCCAGTGAATTCCATGTAATCTTTTTCATAGTTCGTAATTTTTCGCAAAAGTAAACTAAATCACTTTAACTAGTACGGCTGGTCAGGAGATGCGGCGTATGGTTATCAGGCCGGATTACGGAGCGCCAGGTGGAAAAAAAGAGACTCCCGGATTTCTATTGTAGGTATAAATACGGCATTGGTCTATGAATTTTTCCTGTTTATAGTATAGAAGCTGCAACATACCGGGCATCCGGTAAATTTGCCCGTCAGATATGAGTAAACGGTTCATCAATATTATCACACATGCAATATGTTGGCTGGCCTTTATTCTTTTTCCGTTTATCCTCTCGCCTAATGCATCCGGCAACTTTCCGGCTGTGCGCCTGCCCTGGCCTTTTATCATTACCAATTTACTGCTGATCCCTTTTTTCTACCTGAATGCCTACTACCTCGTTCCGCGGTTGTTATTCAGGCGGCACAACTTTTTGTATTTCGGGATTATTGCCTTACTTCTTTTTGTCATTCTGCTTGTTCCGGAACTCATCCGGCCGCAGCCGTTTTATCCTGAAAACATGGAAAGGCTGCCTCCCCGCCCGCCCGCTAACGGAGCCTGGTTAATTTTCCGGAAAATGCCCGGGATATTATTCTTTTGCCTGGTATGGGTACTGGGTATAATGTTAAGGGTAGTGCAACGATGGCGGCAGGCTGAAAAGAGATCGCAGGAGATTGAGCTGGAAAAAGTAAATGCGGAATTATCTTACCTCAAACTCCAGGTAAATCCGCACTTCCTCTTTAATACACTTAATAACATTTACTCGCTGGCAACCATACAAAGTCCGCAAACCCCGGTTGCCGTTATGAAGCTTTCGGACATTATGCGATATGTAACCCAGGACGCCCAGGCTGATTTTGTGACGGTTGAAAAAGAAATTGATTATTTAAGCAATTACATTGAGCTGCAGAAATTGCGCAGCAGTGAAAAACTGGAATTGGATTTTCAAACCGGCGGAAATTTCTCCGGCACCCGCATAGCGCCACTACTATTAATATCATTTGTGGAAAACGCGTTTAAATACGGGGTAAGCAGTCACGAGAAAAGTAAAATAATCGTCCGCATCACGGAGCAGTCAGGTACATTACACATATTTGTGCAAAACACGATCTTCCCCAGGCAGGAGAAGGAGCCGGGAACCAATACAGGCATGACAAATACCCGGAGAAGACTGGAATTGCTGTATCCCGGGAAACACACCCTCACCGTGGAAAAACAAAAAAATACGTTCGCAATAACATTAGAGCTGATCCTGAAATGATAAAATGTGTAGTAGTAGACGATGAGCCCCTGGCGGTATCGCTGTTGAGCAGGTACATACGACAATATGATGGTATTGAACTGATGGACGGATTCTCGGATGGATTGGAAAGTATTGAATACATCAACAGCAATAAAGTTGACCTATTGTTCCTGGATATATTGATGCCGGATATTACAGGCATCTCACTCTTGCAAAAACTTGAACACAAACCTGTTGTGATCTTTACATCTGCTCACAGGGATTTTGCGGTAGATGGATACGAAATAGGGATCGCCGATTATCTTTTAAAACCATTTGACTATAACCGTTTTGCCGTAGCGGTGCAGCGGGCCATAGAAAGGATACGCCTGAAAGAAGAGGGCAATCCGGATCTGGCGCCCGGTGTATTTGTCAGGTCCGAATACCAAACGGTAAAAATCAGTTTTCAGGATATATTGTATGCAGAAAGCCTTGACGACTATATACGGATCCATCTTACGGAGTCCAGGTCTGTTATTACGCTGATAAGCCTGAAAAGCTTTCTTACCAAATTACCTGCGGAAGATTTCGTAAGGGTTCACAGGCGATATATTATTTCTATCAACAAGATACATTCCATCGGAACCAAAAAAATAATCCTGAAAGGAAATGTTGAAATTCCTGTGGGAGACACTTATCTCTCAAAAGTTCAATATCTGCGAAGCAAATTATAAAACAGCCGTTATTATAGACCCTTATTTTAAGCGAGGGATGCAGCGAAATTCCCGGATTGTTGCTCCATATTGCATCAGGTGAACTCAATCAAAGTAGCAACTGATATAAAACTGCAATTCCAATTTGTGTTTACCTATTATTTGTCCTTGTTTACCGATTTTAACAGCAAATTCCCGTCATTCATATGGAAATTTGGACTGTTCAAATGTTTTAATCCATATACTTGATTGTTATGAGGGAAGAATTATTGGTCAGTTGGCCGCCTGCCGGTTTTGCAAAGCATGATTTTGTTTTTGTAAAATCAGAATACAAAATTATCAAGATCAAATTAGATGATATTTTGTTTTGCGAAGGGCTTAAAGACTATACGCAGATCTATACTGCAGGCAGATCCCAACCGGTACTGACACTTCAGAACCTGAAAAATTTTTCTGTCCGGCTTCCGGAAGACCGGTTCCTTCGGGTGCATCGGTCCTACATTGTATCATTATATCATCTCGACAGTATTTCGCGCAATGAAATAACGATAGGGAAAAAGACAGTGCCTATAGGAAATAGTTATCGGGGAGATTTTTTCAGGGTCATTGAAAAGTATTCCTGACCGGCAGACACTATTCTGAAGAACCGGGAACTACGCCCAACGCCGTCACTTCTTCAAATGACAGCGAGGGGCGTTCTCCTTTCAACAATTTTTGCATCACCGCGTTCCCTGTTTTTAGCGCGTTTTCTTTTGTCAGAAAAGGCTTTTCACCGGGAAGCGACGGAATCGTTTCCTGCCTGATAAATATTTTATTATCCACGAATATTTCATATCCCCATCCCCGGCCGCTTTCAAAGGAATTCAGAGTCACCCTTAATAGTTCATCGTTTTGCTTTTTGTAGCTCGTAACAATATACGTACCAAAGGAAACCGCTAAAGAAATGACCAGCAGGATATAAACCCTGCTGCGCCTATTGATCTTCATATTCGTTGTATTCCTCATTGGGGAAAAACTCTCTTATATCCTCAAGTTGCAGGGTGCTGCTTTTTCCAAGTAATACAAATCCCCGGTTGTTGAGCGAAAACGCGGAAGCTCCGCTCCTGGAAGTGCCTTCGAAAGAGGTTTTAGCGGTCCAGGTATCTGTTGCAAAATCATACTCCCAGGTGTCTTTTAGTATGCTCCCGTTTTCGCCGGTAGTAATATATGCTTTATTATTCATCACAAAAGCCACGGCTTTGCTGCGCACAATGGTATAGTCATCATCGTACGACTCATCGCTTACATTCGTTATTTTCCTTAGCATGGTCCAGGCCTGGCCTTCGGGCTGGGAGGGATCGAATACGTTAAAGTCGTTGGTAGTACCGCCGCTATAGTTACCCGTTACAATATAGGCTTTGTTATTGTATACAAAAGCCACGGCGCCACGGCGTTTTTCACCACTCATGCTTACACGCTGTGTCCACCCGTTGTTTGCAGGATCAAATTCCCAGATATCTTTTAACCAGTTTCCGTCATAACCGGTAGAGATATATCCTTTGCTGCCGATGCTGAAGCCTACCGCATCCAGCCTGGCAGACCCGCCGAAGTCGGCTTTTTGTGTCCATGTGTTGGTAGTGCTGTTGTATTCCCAGAAATCGTTCAGCCTGTTGTACCCGTCGGACCCGGTACCGATATATCCCCTGTCCTCTATAGAGAACCCGGTTGCCGCATGCCTTGCCGTTCCGGGAAATTCTGCTTTCTGCTGCCAGAAATTATAGTCTGAATCATACTGCCACAAATCCTTTAATCGTTTGCTCCCGTCGTATCCGGTTACTATGTAGCCCCTGCTTCCTATCGAAAAGGCAACCGCCTCGCTCCGCGCTACTCCTTCGAATGACGAACGGAGGATCCAGTTTCCTTCAGTTGTGTCCTCCGTATCTGTTTCGTTCGTACAGGAAGTAATACCTAAAACGAATAAAGCAATTAATCCGGGCAATAAGTTTTTTGATTTCATTTGTCAGGTTTATGTTAATGTAATGTAACCGGCTCCCCTACTGACCGCTTACCTGCAGTCGGATCTGTAATAGTACAGTAGGCCTACCCGTAATAAAAATTTTGCAGCTAAACTATCCGAAAGCGGGTTGACAGAATCGTTAAAATGGAATTTTACCGCGGATTTATAGACGAAACGTACTTATTTACATACTACTCTGCAAGGCGCCTGCACAGGGGCTGTTTATCCGCTTGTTTCAGCATCCTTTTGAAGAAGATCACTCTTATCTACAAAATCAGTTTGCTTGTAGACATTTACTATTTCTTTGTCCACACTAACAATTCAGTAACAATATTGCCGGATAATATTGCACACAATAAATGGTATAAATGGCTTATTTACCGGCTTTTCGCCACAGAATTTTTGGAATCCTCGCCTGCGTTGTTTGTATTATCTCTGCCGGCTGTAAAAAAGCGTATATCCAGTTTGGAGAACAGTTTATAGATAACAACTATACCAATATCATACTGGTGGATACGATAAGCCCGGTACTGTCTACCGTATTCAGGGACTCCATAACCACTTCGCAAACAGGAAAACTCGCGGTAGGCAGCTATCATGATCCTGTATTCGGGCAGATATCTTCGGCGGCGTTTTTTATATTAGACAGTCCCTCTGATATACCCGGGTTTCATACTTCCGCTGTTTTTGACTCGCTGGAACTCCGGCTGGTCGGCGACAGTACTTTTTACGGAGATACCACCGTCAGCCAACAGTTTTTGGTTCACCAGTTAAGTGAAATGATCAATTTTAGCGATGGTGAAAGCAGCCTCTATAATACCAGCAATTTTTCGACCGTCCCTTCTGTACTCGGCATAAAAGATTTCACACTGCGGCCATCGCAACAGGACAGCCTGCACCTGAGGCTAAGCGATGAAAAGGGAAATGAACTGTGGAACCTCCTTCAGAACAAAGCAATTGAAACAAGTTCTGCTACCGATTTTGAACATTATTTCAAAGGGTTGAAAATAGCTACCGGAACCCCTGATAAGCATGCTGCTATCTACGGCTTTAGCGACACCGTAGTGATGCGGTTATATTATCATGAGATCAACCCTGAGTTACAGTTAAAATATATTGACTTTCCCCTCACCGGCAGAAACAGGCAATTCAACCAGATAAGCTGGAGCAGGGCAGGCACTATACTGGATGTGGCCATTCCCGAGTCTAAGGAGATCCCTTCCGCATTGCTTGCCAATGCAGCCTACCTGCAACCCATAACCGGTGTTCTGATGAAAATCCGTTTCCCCAATATCCGGGAAGCGATCCTTCAACGGGAGGATTACCTGCAGTTGATGAGCGCTGAACTGGTACTGGAGCCCCGAAGTGGATCCTATAGCTATTTCACGCAATTGCCTCCTGAACTGTCCGCTTACACCACCGATAACAAAAACCTGATCGGAAATGCATTAGGACTTCAGGGTACTCCTTCTTCCTCATATGCCCAAAATGGAGATTTAAAAATTGACTGGTTGAACGGGGAAAATACCTTTTATACCTATGATATCACAGCCTACCTGAACCAGCAAATAACACTGGCCGCAGACAACACAAACGGACTCCTGTTCTCCTCACCCTATCCTGCATTCAATACACTGTTTAACAGGACCCTCTTCGACGACAGGCAAAACGGGGTCGGAAGGGTCCGTCTGAAAGTTTATTATATCTCCGTTCATCAACAGAATTAAAATGAAGACCAGCAGATACCATATACTAACTGTGTTCACTTTGTTGTCTTCCCTGTATGTGCAGGGCCAAAACAACAGCTCTCCCTATTCTGTACTGGGTATAGGCGATATTGAAGAGAGTTTTTTCAATCGCACTTCCGGTATGGCGAATACGGGACAGGCTTACAGGAGTAAATATTATCTTATTCAAAACAACCCGGCCTCCTATTCGGAGCTGCAGGACCAATTCTTCCTGGTAGAGGCCTCCGGGAGGGGAAAGATCACCGCTTATAGTGGCAATACGCTTGCTGCCGGCAGCGACAGGCAGTCCAGGGATTTTAGTGTCAACAGGTTCAGCATGGGCATCAAAGCCGCCAAATGGTGGGGAAGTTCTGTGGGGATCATGCCCTTCAGCACTTCTAATTATGCCTTCTCAGGTAAAAAAAGCATACAGGGCACCCACATTTTTACCTATGCCGATTATGAAGGTACGGGAGGAGTTAATAAAGTGTACTGGGATAATGGTTTCAAAATTGGAAAACATTTTTCCGTAGGCGTAGGCGCTTCTTACCTTTTTGGGTCGCTCAATCAAAAGGAAACCCTGGAAGGCACGGAGCTTACAGAATCTGTTATCACCACTAATAACATTTTTCTAAGGAACTTCCATTTTACCTATGGAGCGCAGTTCTTTTCAAAACTTACATCCAAATGGGATATTGCATTGGGCGGGACCTGGTCCAATAAAACGGATCTTTATGCACAGCATTCCTCTGAAGTATCCAGCAGCACCACCACTATAAAATATGATATCACTAAAAATGATTTTTTCACATTACCTCAAACTGTAGGCGCGGGGCTGGCGCTCACTAAAAATAAAAAACTCATGATGGCGGCAGACTACCGTTATCAGAACTGGTCTGCTATCCGCTATAGGGGAGTGGGGCATTCGCTTACCAACAGTAACCGGTTCTCAGCAGGTGTGGAGTTCTCTCACTGGCAGCAGGCCTGGCCTATGATGATTGAAAAAAAATTTTACCAGGCGGGTGTTTTCTATGGCAACTCTTATCTCACGGTAAACAACGAACAGTTAAAGGATATGGGAGTTACGCTGGGTGTGGGATTTAGCTCAAAAAGAAGCACCTTAAGTTATCTCATAGGGCTGGAGCTGGGTATGCGGGGAACCCGGGCAAAAAACCTTATTAAAGAACAATACGGAAAAATAACTTTTACGCTTTCGTATAAAGACTTTTGGTATACTAAAGGTATCCGGTACAATTAAGTATCAACCGATGTTTTTTTATAGATTAATAGAGGGTCTATAAGCGGGGGAGTTGTCCAGCTCCCCCTGATTCTTTTAACTGGCTATACATCATTCATTTCAGTCAACAATCTCTTTAATTTTTCAATGTGCTTGCCGTAGAGTACCCGGATATTCCATTTATTAAAACAATACAGCGCGGCCGTAAGGATGATCGTTACCAGCGAATAGAAGATGATGAAACCCGGAGTGTGGCGTGAAAACCCGAACACCTGCAGGGGAATGGTTTTTTGTTGCAAAAGAAAATAAAAGGCGAATAATATTACGGGAACCAGGGCGGAGCCGGCTATCAGGTAATAACGGGTGTACTTTTCAAGCTTGTTCAACCGGTGTTCAAGGTGGTTTCTCAGGTTGCCGGTGTGGTTCAGCATGTCCTTCAGCAGCCTGTTTTTTGCAAAATAATAGGCGGCAAAAACCATTGCAAGTCCTATATATATCCAGCTTACTTCCTGCAGGCGGCCGCCAAAACCGGAAAAATAAACGACAGAGACGATGAAAACGGATATAATTACCGTCACCAGCTCCCGGAAGAGGTTGGTCCTCATTTTCGATATATGGTTGCAGGAAGATCCCCGAAGCATCTCCTCCACTTCCCGCTGTTGAATCGTTTTCTCTGCAGCAGGATCCCTCCATATTTTTTCCAGTTCTTGTAGTTCCATGATCAAAAAGTTTGAGCGTTAACCTTTTTTCTGAGTTTTTCTTTGATGCGGTTCATTTTCACCCTCAGGGTCGCCTGGCTGATCCCGAGGATATCTTCCATTTCCATATAGGTTCTGTTTTCCAGGTACAGAATAATGATGGCTTTTTCAATATCTGTCAAATCGCCGATGGCGCCCTGGATCATTTTCCATTGTTCGTTATACAATGAAGCGTCGTCTTCCCTGTCATATAAAATCGTTTCTTCGGTAAGCGCCTGCGTAGCGGGTCTTTTCTCTTCCTTTCTGAATGCGGTAATAGCGGTATTCAACACCACCCGGTATATCCAGGTACTTAGTTTGGCTTCATTCCTGAATGCCGGAAATGATTTCCAGAGTTGCAGCATCATTTCCTGCAGCAGGTCCTGCCTGTCGCCGGGGTGGGTGCAGTATAAGTTGCACACTTTATGCAGGATGCCTGCATGCTGCTGTACCAGTTGTAAAAAAGCTGCTTCCAAAACGTATGAATAACTCAGGTAGTTAATTGGTCGCTATCCCCGGCAAAACGTTACAGCAATAACTCTAAAAGTTTACCGGACCAGGTTCCAGCTTTTAGCCTGTGTATCGTGCTCAAGTTCCTGTATGTTGCTGACGTCGCTTTCCATATTGTTGGAGTCCACCGTTGTAAAGCCAAAATACAGGCAGCTTTCGCCGGGTTCCGAGTGCGTTATGTCTGCCAGGGCAATGCGATATTCAAGCGTATTGTCCCGGAGAGGGATTACAAAAGCAGGTGTTTTTTGGGAAACGTCGAAACTTTGGGGTGAGCTGAATATATATAACGCCAGTTTCCTTGCCTTCTTTGTTTGATCGCTGTTGGCAATATTGATCAGCAGGGAGTCATTTCCCTGTGTTTTTTTGATAGAGGTGATTACAGGTGCGGTGGGTGCGATGCTGTCAATCCAGGGCATGGGTGGTATCAACGCCGGGTACCTGTAATAGTTGTTTTGCAGGCTGTCATTCCACCCATTGGGGTTAGACAGAAACGATTTGGAGCTGAAATAAACCGCTCCCTGTATGGCAGCATGCCTGCGGGCATCCCGTATCTGCGAAGGAATGATCTCCGCATCCCGCCAGCGGGCATTGCTGCCGCCTTTGTAGTAACCCAGCCCGATATAACAATGCCGGCCATAGGAATGCTCCGCCCACCAGTCTACCAGCACTTCATAGGGAGCTGCCCGGTGGCCATGCTCCCAGTATAACTGGGGGACCACATAATCAATATATCCTTCCCGCAACCATAACAATATATCCGCGTACAGATCGTCGTAATTGGTCTGCCCGGCTGTAGTTTCACTGCCCAGGCTGTCTTTACTTTTGTTTCGCCACACACCAAAAGGACTGATGCCAAACCTGCAATCCGGCTTTTCTTCCTTTATCGCACGGTTCAGTTTTATAATAATGGAATCTACATTACTTCTTCTCCAGGCATCTCTCGCCATTCCTTTTCCATGACGGGTATAGGACCTCGTATCCGGGAACTCCCGGTTAGGAATGCGGTAAGGGTAAAAATAGTCATCAAAATGAAGGGCGTCTACATCATAACGTTTTACAATATCCCTGATCACCTTAACCACATATTCCTGCACTTCTTTATTACCCGGGTCGAAATACCGTTTACCGCCATATACCAGGAACCAATCCGGCCTTTTTTTGGTAATATGATCAGGAGCAATAGAAGACTTTCCTATTGTCAGTTCTGCACGGTAAGGGTTACACCAGGCATGGAACTCCAGCCCTCTTTTATGCGCTTCTTCTATCATAAACTGAAGCGGATCGTAATACGGAGCCGGCGCCCTGCCCTGTTTTCCCGTTAGCCACTCGCTCCAGGGTTCATACTCAGAGGGGTAAAAAGCGTCTGCCGCAGGGCGGATCTGCACGACAACCGCATTCATACCGTTTTTCACATGCATATCCAGCAGTTGAATGTATTCCGCTTTCTGGCTTTCGCTGTCATAGTTCCCCCGGGTAGGCCAATCAATATTAGCGACTGTAGCAATCCAGGCAGCCCTGAACTCATATTTCGGCTGGGCGAAAGCGGTATGAAATGAAAAAAGGATACAAAAACAGGAAACAACGGATATTTTCATGCAAAACTTCAGGTTATTCAATGAAGATAGGTCAATTATTAACTCCTAACCTTATCTAACAGTTCGTTTAGCTGCTTTATTTCATCTTCCGTTAATTTTTTTAACAGTTCGTCTATTTCCCCGTTGCGGGTGTCGAGCCTGGAAAGCAGTTCTATCCCTTTTTCTGTAATGGATACATCCACGAGCCTTTTGTCGTAAGCGCAGGTTTTTTTGGAGGCAAGTTGTTTTGCCACCATCCGGTCTACAATCCGGCTGGTATCACTCATTTTATCGAGCATGCGTTCCCTTATCTGTAACGTGGAAAGAGGACGTGGAGATGCTCCACGCAGTATCCTGAGAATATTAAACTGCTGTGGTGTGATATTTTCTGAGTCAAAAATTTTTTTCTGGCGTTCCATCAGCCAGCCATAGGTAAATATCAGGTTGATCGCTCCCTTGTGAAACTCATTTCTGAATTTTGACTGCTTTATATCTTGTTCTATTGGCATCCGGGCGTTTTTACAAAAATAATTGATTAATTTATTTTGCATTTATACGGCTCTGCCCGGGATTATCTTGGTAATTTTGTGCCATATTATGGAACACACAAAAAACCAGACAGTCACAACGGGCAAAGAGCGATTTTCGCAACTTGCCGAAACGTTAATCGGCTCTGAGATAATCAAACTCAGTGGTGAAATAAAGGAAAAAATTTCACAGGGAGCTCAGATATACAATTTTACAATCGGAGATTTTGACCCCCGGATATTCCCTATCCCGTCACAACTGGAAGAAGAGATTATTAACGCCTACCGGGAACATTTTACCAATTACCCGGCAGCGGAAGGAAATGCGGATTTGCGGGGAGCAATAGCCGGTTTTGTAGCGGAAAAAGAAAAGCTTCGGTATGCGCCTTCGGAAATCCTGGTGGCATCCGGCGGCCGCCCCCTTATTTACGGATTTTTCAGGACCGTTGCCGACAAGGGAGATAAGATAATTTATGCGGTCCCCTCCTGGAACAACAATCATTATACGCATTTTGTGGAAGGCCGGCATTGCGAAATACCGGCCAGCGCGATAAATAATTTCATGCCCGCGCCGGGGGATATCAAACCACACCTGAAAGGCGCTGTTATCCTGGCACTTTGTTCTCCGCAAAACCCAACGGGCACCACGTTTACCAGGGAAGCCCTGGAAAATATCTGCGATATGGTGCTGGAAGAAAATGCTTCCAGGAAAAATGGAGAAAAAAAGCTATATGTGCTGTACGACCAGATGTACTGGCAGTTGACATATGGAGACATCCGGCATTACGACCCTGTGTCGTTGCGACCCGCCATGAAAAACTATACAGTGTATGTAGATGCGATCAGCAAATGTTTTGCCGCTACCGGAGTGCGGGTAGGATGGGCGTTAGGTCCGGCAGCGATCATTAATAAAATGAAAGCGATCTTATCGCATATAGGCGCCTGGGCGCCCATGGCAGAACAAAAAGGAGTGGCAAAATTTCTGCGAAACAAGGAGGCGATAGAAACTTACCTTGACCATTTTAAATCCGAAATTTCCTACCGGCTGCAAAAAATTTATGATGGCTTTCTTACGTTAAAAGGCGAAGGCCTGCCTGTGGACGCGATTGCCCCGCAGGCAGCTATATACCTGACCATCAAAGTAGATGCCTCGGGCAGCAAAACGGCTGATGGTGTTTTGCTGAAAGATCAAAAAGACGTGACCTCCTACCTGCTGAACGAAGCCGGTTTGGCTGTAGTGCCGTTTTATGCGTTCGGGGCTCCGCCGGATTCCGCGTGGTACCGGTTGAGTGTAGGCACTTGTAAAAAGGAGTCTATTGGCGATATGTTGCAGGCGTTGGGCGCAGCGTTAAGAAAATTAAAGTAACGATAAATCAATATCATTTAATGAAAAGAGTATTTTGTTTACTGGTAACGGGTTCTTTATTGCTGCTGTTGCCGGGTTGTGAAACCGCTCAACAGGTGCTGGGCGGCATGAATACGCAAACCGGCGGCTTAAGTTCCGCCGAAATAACCGCCGGATTGAAAGAGGCGCTTAGCATCGGCACACAAAACAGCAGCAATAAGCTTTCGGCCGTAGACGGATTTTTCAGCAATGCCGCTATAAAAATATTAATGCCGGAAGAAGCGCAGAAAGTAGAAAGCACGTTGAGGAATCTCGGATTGGGAAGCCTGGTTGACAAAGCCATTCTTTCTATGAACCGGGCGGCGGAAGAAGCATCAAAATCTGCCACACCGATATTCGTAAACGCCGTTAAGGAAATGACGATCACCGATGCGTTGGGAATATTAAAAGGAGGGGATTATGCCGCTACTGATTATTTTAAGTCCAGGACTACGACGCCGCTTACAAACGCGTTTAAACCCGTGATAGAAAAAGCACTGGCAACAACCGACGCTACAAAATACTGGAACGATGTATTCTCCGCCTACAACAAGTTCTCTTCAAAGCCCGTCAATACAGACCTCGCAGGTTATGTAACGGAAAGATCCCTGACCGGGTTATTTTATGAGATCGGACAGGAAGAACAGAAAATAAGGAAAGACCCTGCTGCCAGGGTAACTTCTTTGTTGAAAAAAGTGTTTGGAAGCACCGGCAGTTAACAGGCTGTGAGTTATCTTCGGCATTTTAATTGCCATATGGAGATATTCTGTTTTGCATGATAAAGGATGAGATCATTTATCATATATTTCTCAGGAGCTTTTTCGATAGCAATGGGGATACCCATGGCGACCTGACAGGTGTAAAGGAAAAGCTGGATTACCTCCGGGATCTGGGTGTCACTTCCATTATGCTTACGCCTGTCTACAAGTCTGTATTTTATCACAACTACTTTGCAGATGATTTTGAAGGAATAGATCCGTTATATGGCTCGCGTATCGATTACATTGAACTGGTGAAAGCAGTTCATCAGAAAGGGATGAAAATATACATGGATATGGAGATCCAGTATGTAACAGAAGATCATGCATGGTTCAAAGCATCCTATGGCAACCCTTCCTCCCCCTATTCAGAATACATTGTGTATAAAGATGAGGAGAACCACCTGCCTGAAACCGTTATATTCAATTTGTCCGGTTTGCACGGGTACAACAATACTTACCGGCGGGTTACAACCGTAAACCTGTTGAGCCGGCGGGTGCAGGATTATATGTATAGCTTGTTTGCTTACTGGATAGATCCTTTGGGGAACGGGAGCTTTGAATATGGTATAGACGGGTTCCGGTTGGACCATATGATGGACACACTCGACGAAAAACCTCATCTCAGCCAACTTTTTACCGGTTTCTGGCGCCCGCTCATCAAACGGCTAAAGAAGATAAATCCCACTGTGGTATTCCTGGGAGAACAAACAGACTGGGACTCCTATGGCGCAGATCATATTCAGCAGGCAGGCGTTGATAAGGTATTTGCATTCCGCCTCCGGGAAGCATTTATTTCTTTCAGTAAAGACAAAATTGCGGAAGCGGTGGATGCGGCTTTTCATAAGGATATTGACCAGAATCGCCAGATGGTGTTCATAGAAAATCATGATGTACACAGGTTTGCCACAGTGGTTAACAGCAACCCTGATGCCCTGCGCATCGGCGCCGCCCTGAACCTTTTAACAGGGGGTGTTCCTGTCATCTATTACGGACAGGAAATCGGGATGAAAGGTGATGGCGGCTTCGGTAAATACGGGAACTCAGATGGTAATGATATTCCACGAAGGGAGGCCATGCGCTGGCATGCCACGGTAGAAGGCAGGGGTATGGCTTTATGGTACAAAAACACAGGCCCCTGGTGGAACGATAGCAGCCTCCATGACCATGATGGCATTTCCGTGGAAGAGCAACAGTTAGAGGCTTCCTCCCTGTGGAGCTTTTACCGGAAGCTGATCCTGTTGCGAACAAAATACAGGGCGCTTATCAGCGGCAGCCATATCATATTGCCCAACAATAGTTCCGCAGTGTATTCTTTCATGCGCCGTTCGGAAAACGAACGCATTGTTATACTCATCAATTTTTCAGACAAAAGTGAAAACGTGCAGGTGGAGCTGGATTTAAGCAAAATGAGCAGGCAGGGCAAAAAACTGATCCCGTTGATAGGTAAGATCCCCGTGAGAGTGTATGCTTCCGGTTTGAAGGTTACTATGCCGGAGCAGAAAGTGGGCGTATGGGAAATAAGATATGATAACAACAATTATTAAGAATAGTAAAGGGATAGTGGTATTTTAGCCGATAGTAAACTCGAATGATATGAAGTTAGCATTTCACGGGGCTGCCAGAACGGTAACAGGTTCAAAACATTTGCTGACCCTTAAAAACGGAACCAGGATACTGCTTGACTGCGGAATGTTTCAGGGGCTGGGAAAAGAAACGGACGACCTGAACCGGAACTGGGGCTTCAACCCCGGAGAAATAAACTACCTGGTATTATCTCATGCACATATCGACCACAGCGGGCTGATACCCAAACTTGTAAAAGACGGGTTCAAAGGAAAAATTTTCTGCACCCCGGCCACCGAAGAACTGACAAGGGTTTTATTGGAAGATTCCGGCAGCATCCAGGAAGATGAAGTAAAATACATCAACAAGCGGCGGGCCGCGTCAGGCAGACCCTATATAATACCGTTATACAATACGGAGGATGCCAAAAAAGCAATGGGCTTCTTTCACCAGGTAGATTATGGTAAATGGTTTGAAATAGCAGAGGGCGTGGAGTTGCTGTATACGGATACCGGTCATATTATCGGTAGCGCCGCTGTTCATTTACGCGTTACGGAAAATGGCAAAACGACCGCGATCAGCTTCAGCGGTGATGTGGGCAGGTACCGGGATATGATCCTCCGTTCGCCTCAAAACTTTCCGCAGGCCGATTATATAATCCTGGAGTCAACCTACGGAAACAGCCTGCACGAAAACTTTACCACTACGCCCGATCATTTACTGGAATGGATTGAAAAAACATGCTTTCAAAAAAGGGGTAAACTGATCGTACCTGCCTTCAGCGTAGGCCGTACCCAGGAGATCCTGTTTGCACTCAACCAACTGGAACTGGAACGGAGATTGCCGGACCTGGATTATTTTGTAGACAGCCCCCTGAGCGTGAAAGCCACAGAGATCATCAAAAGTTACCCGCAGTATTTTAATAATACCATTCAAAAAATAATGAAATCGGATAGCGATCCCTTTGAGTTTAAAGGGTTGCGTTTCATAAAGTCCGTGGAGGAGTCAAAACTGCTGAATTACCGCAACGAACCCTGCGTGATCATCTCCGCCAGCGGAATGGCGGAAGGGGGGCGTATTATGCATCATATCAGCAACAATGTGGAGAACAGCCGGAATGTGGTGCTGTTTACGGGGTATTGCGAGCCTAACTCGCTGGGCGGGCGCCTGCTGGCAGGGGCAAAAGAAGTTTCCATCTTTGGCGTGGAACACCAGGTAAATGCCGAGATCGGCTCTATCAGGAGCATGAGCGCACATGGCGATTATGAAGACCTTTCGCAGTTTTTAGCCTGCCAGGAGCCGCGGGAAGTAAAAACATTGTTCCTGGTGCACGGGGAGTACGATGTACAGCTCGACTTTAAAACAAGACTTCTCAAGAAAGATTTCCGGGATGTGCAGATACCCGAGATGCATTATGAAATAGGATTGACATAATTTTTTGATATTTTTTTTGAACAATCAAACCGGACGATTACCTTTGCGCCCACTATGACTATAATAAAGCATACAAAGATCACCAAGAAGCAGTTCCTCAGGGGAAAGGTTTAAGAGTGTATTGTATGACCGGATATATTCGAGGCCTTTCCAAAACGGAAAGGCTTTTTCTTTTAATAATCAATAAAACAAAACAACAAAATGAAAGTTGCAGTAGTAGGCGCCACAGGTTTGGTAGGCTCCAAAATGTTGCAGGTACTGGCAGAGAGAAACTTCCCGGTAACAGAATTAATTCCCGTTGCTTCTGAAAAATCTATAGGCAAGGAAGTGGAGTTCAGGGGGAAGAAGTACAAGGTGGTAAGTGCGGATGATGCCATTGCTGCTAAACCTGCTGTAGCTTTATTCTCTGCCGGCGGAAGCACATCGCTTGCCCAGGCGCCCCGGTTTGCAGAAGCCGGCATTACGGTAATTGACAATTCCTCCGCCTGGAGAATGGACCCCACTAAAAAATTGGTGGTACCTGAGATCAATGCGGACGCTTTGACCAGGGAGGATAAAATCATTGCCAACCCTAACTGCTCCACCATACAAATGGTAGTGGCGTTGAATCCGCTGCATAAAAAATACAATATCAAAAGAGTAGTGGTAAGCACTTACCAGAGCGTTACCGGTACCGGTGTAAAAGCCGTGGAGCAAATGATGGGCGAAAGAAACAAATCGGTAAAAGGGGCAAAAGAAGAATACCCTATGGCCTATACGTATGAAATAGACATGAACGTAATTCCCCAGATCGATGTATTCCTGGATAACGGGTACACAAAAGAGGAGATGAAAATGGTGAATGAAACAAAGAAAATCATGCGGGATGAAAATATTCGTGTTACCGCTACCACGGTGCGTATCCCGGTCATGGGCGGCCACAGCGAAAGCGTGAATATTGAATTTGAAAAAGATTTTGACCTGGATGAGGTAAGGGAATTGCTAAGCCACTCGCCGGGTGTGATGGTGGTGGATGATCCCTCCAATGCGCAGTACCCCATGCCAAAAGATGCCCACGAAAAGGATGAGGTGTTTGTAGGCAGGTTGCGCAGGGATGAGTCTAACCCCAATACCCTGAACATGTGGATAGTGAGTGACAACCTTCGCAAAGGGGCTGCCACCAACGCTGTTCAGATAGCCGAATACCTGGTAGCGCAGCAACTGCTCTAAAAAACACTACCGATACAAATATGATACCTGTCCCGGCGGACAGGTATTTTTTTGTGCAGGATATGCCGGTACGGGGATGCCCAAAAATGCTTTAAAATACCTGCCGTTTTCTTTTGATCCCCGAAAATAATAGCTACATTTATAGCAGTTAATCCTGCATCTTACCAACAACCTCCTTTTTTAGTGTACCGCTGATTTTTTTCTTCCTGATCCTGCTTTATGAAAGGGCGCTGTACCGTTTTTGCAGTTTGCTGCAAAATCCGGGTCTATGTCCACTACCCATTTCCCTGGCTCCGGATCCCGAAAGCAACTCAATCTTTTAAAACCAGTTTTATGCAAACAAAATTTGGATTCACACTGATGGATACAGGAGAGTTTGAGTCGTACATCAGCGACCTGATGGTAGCACGCACCATCGTCACCCTGCAGCAGCACCATACTTATAGCCCCAACTATGCACTATTTACCGGCGACAACCACTTCGAGTTGCAAAGGGGAATGAGAAACTACCATGTGAACAGCAACGGCTGGAATGATATAGGACAACATTTTACCATTTTTCCCGACGGAACGGTTATGACTGGCAGAAGCATAGAAAAGTCTCCCGCCTGCATTGTGGGGCAAAACAGCAATGCCATATGCATTGAAAATTTGGGCAATTTTGATACCGGGGGCGATGCTATGCGCAAAGAACAGGCTTCCGCCATCATCAGCGCTACTGCCGTCATTTGCCTGAAGTTCAATATCCCGGTAACCACCGAACGGGTGGTGTACCATCACTGGTTCAGGCTTTCAGACGGAGTACGGAACAATGGCAGCGGGGGAAATAAATCCTGCCCCGGTACGGCCTTCTTTGGTGGAAACAAAGTGGCTGATTGCGAATCCAATTTTCTTCCTCTGGTAGAGAAGGTGCTGGGAGGGCAAACCAATATCAACAGCAACATCATTCTCAAATATGTTTCCGTAACAGCCCGCTCCCTCAACATCCGCACGAAGCCCGACAGCAGTTCCGAAAAAGCACCAGACAGGGCACCTGCCACGCTGGGGGCCATACTGCGTGTATATAAAATCCGGAATGGATGGTACAAAATATCCGGTTCCCAAAACCACTGGGTTGCCGCCAACTATACCAAAGACGTTTACAGGGCAACGGTAAATGCCGATGTTTTGAATGTGAGGAATCAACCTTCCGCCCGTGCATTGAAGGTGAGTGAACTCCGGGAGGGTGAAGAAGCCTTTATTTATGAAGAACGGGATGGATGGTGCCGTATAAGCCCGGAACAAAAATGGGTTAATAAAACATTTTTGACCACAACATAGCTGAAGAGGGTTCCAGAAAAGAAGCAGATAAGTAGAAATAAAAACGGGCTGAACCTGTCTGTTCAGCCCGGCGTATAAAGGGTATGTTGCACGAAACCCTAAAGCGAAATTATGTTCTCTTCTGAATAAAGGGATTTGTGATGTGAAATCATACAACCAGTGTTTTATTAAAGCCGACAAATCTGGAATCTGAAGAAATAATAGATAACGGCAGACAAGAAGAAAACAGCCAGAAAAAATATTAACTTTCGGTCGTTAAATTTAGTATATGCCGATTTACATGGATGTTCATACCCTTCCGAGTGTAACTGCAAACGATGTAGCATTAGCCCATCAAAGCGATCTGATATATCAGGAGGAGTTTGGTTGCAATTGTTTGACTTACTGGTTTGATCAGAGCAGGAATTCTAGTTTTTGTTTGATTGAAGCACCGGACAGGGATGCGGTCACGAAATTGCATAGCAAATCGCATGGGCTTGTACCCAATAAAATTATTGAAGTAAGTAGCACCGTTGTCGCTTCTTTCTTAGGAAGAATTCAGGATCCGGATAATGCAGCCATCTCCAAAGACGGATTGAAAGTCTTTTCTGACCCCTCCTTTAGGATCCTATTGATTATACAAATCAAGGATCCAATCCTATTGCAACATCAACTGGGCAATGAAAAAACAAATGGATTGGTTAACAATTATTATGCAATAGTGAGAAAAAATATTAAAGCACAAGATGGTAATGAGGCTGAACACGGGGGGTATGGATTGATTGCATCGTTTAATTTAGCCACTAAAGCGCTTACCTGTGCTTTAGCTATACAAAAAGAACTGCATGAACAGGATGCAAACCTATTAGGGTTTAGAATGAGCATTGATGGAGGAGAGCCTGTTGGAAGAACTAACTATCTGTTTGGAGACACCATTCAATTTGCCAAATATCTCTGTGCAATTACCGACTACTACCGTGTTGCAGTATCTTCAACCGTAAAAGAATTAACGCCGTATGAACTCTATCAAAACAACCACGACCATTTTCTGAACTTATCTCCACAAGAAGAAAACTTTCTAATATTGCTATTTTCAATGCTGGAGAAATACTGGAAGGAACCGGAATATGGCACAACAGATTACTGCAAGGTTATGGCAATGAGTCAATCTCAATTTTATAGAAGAGTTACTGCTTTGACCGGCTTATCCTTTAATACACTCTTACAGGAATACCGCCTTGACAAAGCCAGGGAGCAGATGAAAAAACAACGTTATTCCATTTCACAAATAACATTTGCCTCGGGTTTCAGCAGCCCTTCTTATTTTACCAAGTGCTTTAAAAAGAAATTCGGACTACTTCCAAAAGCTTATTTCGATTTGCTTCATTAACTATTTTCTCATCCACTCTGACGAATTCAGATTACCATTTTTTGAACGATTTGTTTTATTTTATTACCATTCAATGAATGATTCGTTACAGATAATCCGCTCCCGGTGTAGGCATCTTTGTGCATCACTAATCAACTAAATATTTTTTTATGAGAACAATCATCAAAACGGGTATTGTAGTATTTACATTCCTACTTATAATCACTTCTGTCGTTAAAGCTCAAACCGAAAATACAAAACAAAAAGAGACAACGATGAAAACCTACGTAATCGAAAGAGAAATGCCGGGAGTGGGGAACCTGTCAGCGATAGAATTAAAAACAGCATCGCAAACTTCTTGCACGGTTCTCACTGAAATGGGACCAAAAATCCAATGGCTCCATAGTTATGTTACCGGCAACAAGATCTATTGTGTTTATAAGGCAGAGAGCGAAGAACAAATCCGTGAACATGCTAAGAAAGCAGGATTTCCTGCTAGCAAGATCAGCGAAGTATCAACTATCATTGGTCCGGAAACAGCAAAGCAATAAAAGATGCTTATCAAATAAAAGCTCTGTTTGTGTTGGGGCTTTTTTGCGTATAAAGGATTTTATTTTGAACCATTCTTCATCCGGATGTTTAACTAAACAATACCCCTTTTAGCCGACATACAAAGCCAATTTGCTCTCAACCTAATTTCCTTTATCATGTAAGAGTTATTTTTGCTCAGGTGAACATGCCACATTAGGTTGACACAACAGGAACGAAAAGAAAGGTATTCGTACAACATGTAGTTTTGCGTTAGCAGGGGGCGACGGATAAATCCTTATCGTCAGCACTACTATCAGCTACATATTCGGCAGACCGAATACAGATGGGCAATAGAAGATATTCTCAACTTCAGTATCTTTAATCGGCTGCAGTTCCGGGCCGGACGTTTTTCAAATTCCCTGCCGAACGCAAAGCTGTTACCCGTTATATCACAACAATATTACTGCCTGTCCAATACCATTTCATATGTCCCAGGCAGTGGAACGTCTTCAAAATGGTAGGATATTCTTAATGTGGTACCGGAAAGTTCTACAATCGGGACGAATACCTCCCTGTTCTCAGGAGCCGTAAAATTCCATTTGATTACCGTGTCGTTTTCTACCAGCGACCAGGTACCGCTTCCTGCAAATGCAGGGGAACAAACATTGGCGCCTTCATCTATGATAAAACTGCCATCCGGGTTAAATGTCAGGATATTATCGGTGATACACTGCAGCCTGGTAACCACTGGTAAGATACTGACCCCTGCTGTTTTTACATCAGCCACTTTCCACGTATGGGTAATTAAATCCTTTTTACTCAGGGTTTCCTGGAATTCTTCCACCATACCATCCTCGCAGGATGCGAAAAGAGACAACAGACTGATAACGACCAGACTTTTCAGTGTCCGCTTCATAAAATTTGTTTAAGGGTTTATTAATCAGGCAATCATAGCCATTACACAATACATTACAAAATATCCTATTGCGATAAGCCCAAAAAAATACTTTTCTGCATTTTTCATGTTACAATTCTAAAGTTTATTTAACACACGGCTAACGTATTTTGTAAGATCAATGTTGCACAAATACAACCATTTATTACAAAAAGCTGTCAACAAAACGGCACCAAAGCTCTTTGTTATCGAAAGTTCATTTTTTTTAAAACAGTTTTTAAATCAGCAAATAATTTTATAGCTTTGAATTAGTTGCATAACTAACTATATGTCCAACAACCAATTTAAAAGAGGAGAATTATACAGTTTTATTACCGGGGTAGCATCAACAGCTATTGCCAGGCGCCTGCAAAAGAATTTTAAGCAGCATGGCATTGATATCACTATAGAACAATGGAGTGTTCTGTATCATTTATGGAAAAATGACGGATTGAGCCAGCAGGAGCTTTGCAACGCTACATTCCGGGACAAGCCCAGTATTACCCGGCTGGTAGACAACCTGGAAAAACTGCATCTGGTAAAAAGAGTGGCGTCCAAAGAGGACCGGCGCATCAACCTTATCTACCTGACGGATGTTGCGTTGCCGCTTCGCGACCAGACAATGGAGATGGCCAATCAAACGTTAAATGAGGCGCTGGGAGGCGTAACGCCCGATGAGATCGAGTTTTGCAAAACCATACTTCAAAGAGTATATGATAATTTACAATAAAGCCATTTAGACATAAGCTAAATTAAATTTTATGAATACTGAAAAGATTGCTGCACTTAAAGGAGGAGAATGGATCATTAAAGAGAGTGGACCCGAAGTGGTGTTTACTCCGGAGGATTTTTCCGAGGAGCAAAACATGATCATGGACATGTGTACATCGTTTGTGAATACGGAAGTCCTCCCGCTTATAGACAGGATTGATAACCTGGAACCGGGGTTAATGCCTTCGTTAATTGACAAAGCCGGTGAACAGGGGTTGCTGGGCGCCTCCATTCCGGAAGAATTTGGCGGGCTGGGTAAGGACTTTGTAACATCCACCCTCGTAAACGAAGGATTGGGAAGCGGGTTTTCCTTTTCAGTAGCCCTGGCGGCGCATACCGGCATCGGCACCCTGCCCATTTTATATTTCGGCACACCGGAGCAGAAAGCCAAATACATCCCCAAACTGACGACCGGTGAGTGGAAAGGCTCGTATGGACTAACCGAGCCAAACAGTGGCAGCGATGCCCTGAGCGCCAAAACAACCGCCCGCCTGAGTGATGATGGCAAGTATTATTTACTGAACGGACAAAAATGCTGGATCACCAACGGCGGTTTTGCAGATGTATATACCGTATTTGCCAAAATAGACGGCGACAAATTCACCGCATTTATAGTAGACAGGAATACGGAAGGTTTTACACAGGGACCCGAAGAGCACAAAATGGGGATCAAAGGTTCCTCTACGGTGCAATTGTATTTCCAGGATGCCAAAGTGCCGGTTGAGAATGTACTGGGCGAAATCGGAAGAGGGCATATCATAGCCTTTAATATCCTGAACATCGGCAGGCTGAAATTATGCGCGGCGGCGCTGGGTGGGGCCAAAGGAGCGGCTACCATTTCAATACAATACGCCAATACCCGCGAACAGTTCAAACAGGCCATAGCCAATTTCGGAGCTATGAAACATAAAATAGCGGAAATGGCTATTCGCATGTGGGTGGCCGAAAGTGCCTTATACCGGACTGCCAAGTGGGTAGACGATAAGGAGCAGGAACTGCTGCAGGAAGGCAAACCGTTTAATGAAGCCCTGTTGGGCGCTGCGGAAGAATATGCGATCGAATGTGCGATGTTGAAAGTGTTTGGCAGTGAAGTGCTGGATTTTGTAGTGGACGAAGGAGTGCAGATACACGGTGGCAACGGGTTCAGCGCGGAGTACATCATATCCAGGGCTTACCGCGACAGCCGTATCAACCGCATCTTTGAGGGGACCAATGAAATCAATCGTTTACTCACCGTAGATATGGTGCTGAAACGGGCGATGAAAGGTAAGCTGGACCTGATGGGACCGGCGATGGCAGTACAGAAAGAGCTGATGAGCATTCCGGACTTCGGCAGTGGCGATGAAGGACCTTATGCCAAAGAGATCAGACTGATTACCGATATGAAGAAAGCCATACTGATGGTAGCCGGTGCAGCGGTACAAAAGCTGATGATGAAAATAGAAAGCGAGCAGGAGATACTGATGAATATAGCAGATATGGCCATTAATATTTTCCATGCGGAAAGCGCTTTGCTGAGGGCTATTAAAATTGCGGATGCGCAGGGAGAATCTGCGGCTTCGCTCTATCTTGACATAGCCCGCACCTACCTGTATGATACAGCCGACCGCGTGAATAAAAGCGGAAAGGATGCCATCAATGCATTTGCGGAAGGAGATGAGCAACGCATGATGCTGCTGGGGCTGAAACGCTTTACCAAAGCGGCTTCCTTTAACAGCAAAGATACCCGAAGAAGAATTGCCGACAAGCTGATCGCGGATAACAGGTATTCTCTGTAGGGCTGTCATACCCCCATAACATACATTTGTGAAGGCTGTCAGTTACTGATAGCCTTTTGACTTTTCAGGTGACTCATGCATAAGGACTTATTGTTTGGAAAGGATATTTAGAAGAAAGGTTGACCTGGTTGGGCGTAATAAATCTGAAGATCCGGACAAATTTTTCCGGACAACTCTCACAGGGTTGATCTGGTACAACTCAACTACTTTTGTGCTGACCATGTCGCTCAACAGAATTCCAAAAGAACAGGCTTTTCAAAAACTAAAGCATTATTGCGCCTACCAGGAGCGTTGCCATAAGGAGGTACGGGATAAGCTCTACAGTCTGGGGCAATGGAAGGCGGACGTGGAGGAAATAACCGCCCGGTTGATTGAGGAAGGGTACCTGAACGAGGAAAGGTTTGCCATTCAGTTTGCCGGCGGAAAATATCGCATGAAACAATGGGGCAGGAAAAAGATTGAGTCCGCTTTAAAGGAAAAACAGATCAGCGCTTACTGTATCAAAAAGGCCCTGAAGCAAATTGACGAGGACGACTATGCTGGCCGGCTCTCAAAACTGGCGGGCGAAAAATGGACCAGCCTGAAAGGGGAGCGAAATGTGTTCACCAGGATGCACAAAACCCAGGACTACCTGTTACAAAAAGGCTATGAATCCGACCTTATAAAAGCAGCCATTGCAAAAATCAGGGAAGAATAACATCGGATTTCATGATGAATTTTCCTAATATAACAACCCTGATACTCCTGTTCGCCTGATTTTTGATAAGAAAAAACAGGTCAGGCAGCATTTTTTAGCAGAAAATTGTCTAATTTACGTGAAATCAACTTCGATTTCATGACAGAAGAGGCAATGTTAAAAGGCTGTATTCGTAATAATGCGGCTGCACAACAGGAACTGTATTCATTGTACAGTCCAAAAATGTTGTCTGTATGTTACCGGTATGCTAAAAGTCGTGAAGACGCGGAAGACATGTTGCAGGAGGGTTTCATCAAGGTCTTTACACAAATAAGGCAGTTCCAGAACCGGGGCGCCTTGGAGGGTTGGATAAGAAAAGTGATGGTACATACATGCATTAATAACCTTAAGAAAAACAAAAAATTCGCCGAGAGTGTGGATTTGATTCATGCGTCCGGTGTATATATCCGCGAGGAAGCCATTCCATCCATCGTGCAGGCCAAGCAGGTGGTAGAATGTATAAGAACCCTTCCCCTCGGTTATAGAACGGTTTTGAATCTGTATGCGATAGAGGGGTACTCCCATGGAGAGATTGCGGTAATGCTGGATATAGAGGAAAGTACCAGCCGGTCGCAATACACCAGGGCGCGTATGATGCTCGAAGATTTGCTGGTAAAGAGAAGTCTTATGCCGGCTATACCAGGCAAGAAAGCGGTGGCGTTGCCTTAACCAAAACAAATTAACGCTAACATAGATATAGATAGAAGGAAGATATCCAAGGAACTGACTATGGAGAGAAATATTTACACGGATGATGCGCTTGAAGATTTTTTAAAAGAAAAGTCGGATCAATATAAATTATATCCATCTGACAAGGTATGGAATAATATACAAAGGTCGATTCAGCCAAAAAGCAGGTGGAATTTTTTGGTGCTTACACTCCTCATGCTTACCATAAGTACCAAACTGGTTGAATACGAAGATATTTACACTTTTAATCATTCGGACTATCAGCAAAACACCCCGGTGACCAATAATACCGTTGCCGCCGCTTTGCCTTCGTTGCCGAAAGCAGTGATGCCTGCATTGCCGGTTGCTTACAGTTTTAATGAAGGGGAGACAATTATTAAACCCCGTCCTGCAGTGGTTACAATTAATGAGCAGCCTCTTGCAAGCCTGTCTGACACAAGAATGATAATTGAAGACAATATACCGGGTGGTGAGATCATTGTACCGGATAAAGAGACTCCGGATCTTCATATCACCCCTCCCAATATCAGCGAACTGGGTTTGATTGTTAAGAACGTAAAAAATACAACCAAACTGGTAACCGTCAACGAAGAAGAAAAGGATACTAAAACCGAAGTAAGAAAAATGCTGTGGGGTGGTGAGCCTTTCAAACCCTCAAGGTTAAAATGGCATGTCTCCTTTTCGCCCACGATAAGCTATAGGAGGTTGACCAGCGGGTTGGAAAATATCACCGAGATTTTCCGGGGAGTACCTTATGAAACGGAAGCAAGCGTGGGAACCGTAAATAATTCAGTAATCCAGAAGCCGGCAGTAGGCGCTGAAGTGGGCGCAGGCTTCAGCTACAAACTGAATAACCGGCTGGTTGTAAAAGGCGGGCTGCAGTTGAATTACTCCCGGTACCAGGTGAAGGCGATGTTTGGAAAACCTGAGCAGGCGACGCTGGCAGTTGGTCCTTACAGCGATTCATTAAAGGTATATACCACCATTCAGAATATAGACGGGAAAGCCGCTTCCTGGTTGAATAACGAATATTTCCAGATTGCGATGCCGGTAGGCGTGGAGTGGACGATTCTCGGCAACTCTAATTTTAAATGGAACCTGGCGGCAAGCGCACAACCGGTGTATAATTTTGCCAACAATGTCTACCTGCTTTCCACTGATTTCAGGCATTATGCCAAGGATCCTTCCCTGATACGTAAGTGGAATATCAATGCCGGCGTTGAAACATTTGTTTCTTACAAAATGGGCGCCTTCAACTGGCACGCGGGTCCCCAGTTTCGCTATCAATTAGCCTCCAGCTACAAAAGGCAATACCCCATCAACGAATACATGGTTGACTTTGGCTTTAAGATCGGCGTGACAAAAACAATATTCTAGTTATAACAATATTCACGCCTCCTGGTAGTTTATGGGTTACTACATTTGCAACCATGAAGTTATTCCTGATATTATTCGCTGCAACGCTTTTGTCCATTTCCTGCGGTAGTCAAAAGACTGCCGGGAAAGAAAAAAAGGACTTTTATCCTATTGCGGGATATTTTCAAAGTCAGCTTAATCACCTGGACTCCATGCCGCTGGCGGTGATCCACTACCGCACGATCGATAATGCGGTTGACACTTTCATTGTTGACAAAGCCGATTTCCGCAAAGCAATAGTATCAAAATTCATTGAGTCGGATATCAGCACACCGGACAAAATTCAGCAGTATGAAGAAACACCCCTGTTGGATGCCAGTGTGGGAACAATGACGCTGATCTACACACCCGAACCGGGGAATATCCTGCCGGTGAGAAAACTGGATGTGCTGCTTTCGGCTGCCAACTCTGATGTATTTACGATTTATATAGAAAAGGTACTGCCGGCGGAGGATAGCACAGTTATTGAAAAAATGCTCTGGACCAATAATAAAAACTGCCAGATAACAACCCTCATCCAGCAACCCGGTGCAGAGGAGAAAGTGATACACGATAAATATATCTGGGATAAATAAAAATATCCCTTAAAACTGAATAACCCCGTTAACGCTGCATTTCTGTTAATTTTGCAGCGGAATATGAGTACGCATTTACAAACGCTTCTGCAAACCATCCCTACCGAGCCGGGTATTTACAAATACTTTGACGAGGCCAATGAGTTGCTGTATGTGGGCAAGGCAAAAAACCTGAAGAAAAGGGTGGGTTCCTATTTCAACAAAACGCTTACTAATTATAAAACCCACGAGCTTGTACAGCGGATCCACCATATTGAATTCACTATTGTCGATTCTGAACAGGACGCCTTCCTGCTGGAAAACGCGCTTATCAAGCAATTCCAGCCTAAATACAATATCAACCTGAAGGATGATAAATCCTATCCTTTTATTGTCATTAAAAAAGAACATTTCCCACGTATATTTTTAACAAGGAGGAAGATCAGCGACGGGTCCGAATACCTGGGTCCTTATACCTCGGTAGGTAAGGTAAGGGAGCTCCTGGATTTTATACGGCAGAACATCCCGTTGAGAACCTGTAAGCTCAACCTAAGCCCGGCCAATATTGCAAAGGGTAAGTACAAGGTTTGCCTGGAGTATCACCTGGGCAATTGTAAAGGCCCCTGTGAAGGGCTGCAGTCGGAGGAAGAATACCAGGAACTGCTACGGCAAACAAAATACCTGCTGAAGGGTAATTTATCCCCTGTAATAAGCCAGTTCAGGGAGGAAATGAAGGAGGCTGCCGCCAATATGGAATTTGAAAAGGCCGAGATCATCCGGAAAAAGATTGAGCACCTGCAGACCTACCAGTCAAAATCTGCAATAGTGAATAATAAAACGGGGACAGTGGATGTATTCTCCATTTTGCAGGAGGGAGACACCGCTTATGTAAACTACCTGATGGTAGAGAACGGCACTATTATTCAAACACAAACCATAATACTGGAGAAAAAGCTGGAAGAAACTGCTGAAGAAGTGCTTGTTTTCGCCATAGCCGACCTGCGTGAAACTTTCGAAAGTGCCACAAAAGAGATCATCACTCCTTTTCCGGTGGAATATCCCGAAGAAGGTGTAACGGTAATTGTTCCCAAAGCGGGAGACCGTAAGAAGCTGCTTGAGCTTTCGCAGAAGAATGTGAATTATTTTATGGAAGAGCTCAAAAAACGGAAGATGCTGAAACTGGACGATAAGTCCAATGCGGAAAAGGAGTCGGTGTTGGCAGAGCTAAAGAACGATCTGAGGTTGCCGGAGTTACCGGTGCACATAGAGTGTTTTGACAACTCCAACTTCCAGGGCAGCTATCCTGTCTCCGCCATGGTATGTTTCAAAATGGGAGTACCCAGTAAAAAAGATTACCGGCACTTTAATGTGAAAACAGTGGAAGGCATTAACGACTTTGCTACTATGAAAGAGGCAGTGTACCGGCGGTACAAAAGGCTTTCGGAAGAAAATGAACCGCTGCCGCAACTGGTGATCATTGACGGCGGAAAGGGTCAGTTGGGTGCTGCCCTGCAGGCGATAGAAGAACTCAACCTGAAGGGAAAACTGACACTGGTTGGACTGGCAAAAAATGAAGAAGAAATATTTTTTGAGGGAGACCAGCAATCGATCAGGCTCCCCTGGGATAGCAACAGCCTTAAACTCCTCCGGAAGATCCGGGATGAAGTTCACAGGTTTGGGATAACTTTTCATCGTAATAAAAGAAGCAGGGGCACTTTTAAAAACGAGTTGGAAAACATAAGCGGCATTGGTAGGGCTACGGCGGATATGCTGCTCAGCACTTTTAAATCGGTGAAAAATATAAAGGCAAGATCCGCTGAAGAAATTGCTGAAGTAGTGGGAAAAAGCAAGGCAGATATAGTGGTCCGTTATTTTGAGTCAAAAAAAGAGGGCAATGGATAGAAATCCCGCCCTTTTTTAAAATCCAATATCCTATGAAAAACCGAAGTAAAGATAATCGAACGGAAGGATATTTTGGGCTCAATTTTGGCAACAGGTATTTTTTAACGGCCTGCTACAGGGAGGCAACAGGTATGTATATCATTATCAAATAAATATAAAATTGATTTTAATAAAAGAGCTGTTGGACTCGCTGCAGGGAGCGCCCGGTTTTTCCGAACCGGCTTTTGTTGAGGCGCATTCATCCGTCGAGCAGGTAACTTCCATAAGGGTAAATCCTTTTAAGCGCAACACGGAGGGAGCCAGTATCGCGGAGCTGGAGCAACTGCCGGCGGAAACCCTGTCCGCTGTTCCCTGGTGTGCCAATGGTTATTACCTGGCAGAAAGACCTTCATTTACATTCGATCCGCTGTTTCACGCCGGGTGTTATTATGTACAGGAGGCTTCTTCCATGTTCCTGGAGCAGGTCATCAAAACCTGTTTTCCCGGCCATTCCACCGCACCGCTTAAAGTGCTCGATCTGTGCGCGGCTCCGGGAGGGAAGGCAACGCACCTTTCCGCCCTGTTTCCGGCAGGACTGGTAGTTGCTAACGAAGTTATTGGTTCCCGCGCCGGCATTTTGGTTGAAAACGCGATCCGGTGGGGGAGTGAGAATATGATGGTTACCTGTAATGACCCTTCCGTATTCAGGAAGCTGGAAGGGTTTTTCGATCTGATAGTGGTTGACGCGCCCTGCAGTGGCAGCGGAATGTTGAGAAAGGACCCGGAAGTAATGAATGAATGGTCGCAGGCGCATGTGGCACATTGCAGCAAACGGCAGCGGCGGATCCTGGAAGATGGATGGCCGGCTTTGAAGGAAGGCGGCGTTTTGGTGTATGCCACCTGCTCTTATTCAAAAGAAGAGAATGAAGATATCGCGGACTGGCTCAGTACCACACTGCAAGCGGTACCTGTAAGTATCCCTTTGCATCCCGAATGGGGTATTGTGGAATCCATTTCACCGCTTCATAATTGCAACGGCTACCGGTTCTATCCCTATAATTTAAAAGGAGAGGGGCTATACATAGCGTGCTTTCGCAAAACCAGCAACAGTTCCGAAATGGCCGTTCCTTTGAAAAAAATGCCCCCAATAAACAGAGCATCCGTGGATATCCTCGCAGACGCGGTTGCAGACCCCGCATACTGGTGCTTTACAGAAGAGCAGGAAGCGTACAGGGCATTACCCGCCGCCTGGAGTGAAACGATCAATGCCCTGAAGTCCGTTTTACATGTTAAAAAAGCTGGTGTAACGCTGGGTAAGATTATTAAGAAACTGTTAATCCCCGACCATGAACTGGCAGCCGGAAACCTGGTTTCAGACAGGTTTCAATGCCTGGAACTCGGGAAAGCCCAGGCCATAGAGTACCTGCAAAAGAAAAATATCACGGTTTCCACAGCTCTTAATGGTTGGTGTTTAATTACTTATAAGGGGTTCCGGTTAGGATGGGCAAAAATCCTTCCTAACAGGATAAATAACTATTACCCGCAAAGGTTCCGTATATTAAAACCTTCCCCTCCTTCGTTATAACATTAAAACTCAGCGATTTTTCTTATTTTCGTAGGTGCTGAAAATAAATAATATCTGATGAAGCAACTGTTTCTTATAGTATTCACCATTATTATCTCATTTTCTCTTGCTGCCCAGTCAGACCTCGTTGTTCAGTCTCAGGGAGAAAAACTGTACCTGAACCACACAGTAGCGGCAAAGGAAAATCTCTATAGCATCGGACGGTTATATAATATCAGCCCCCGCGAAATAGCTCCGTTTAACGGATTGACCATCACCAGCGGACTGGAAATAAACCAGGTTATTAAAATTCCACTGATCGCTGAAAACTTTGTTCAACGCAGAGCGGTAGCCAGCACCAACGAAGTATTTATCCCCCTGTATCATATTGTTTCTGAAAAAGAAGGGCTTTTCCGGATCGGGCAAAATGCCAATAAGGTCAGTGCGGACTACCTGAAGGAATGGAATGGCTTAAGCTCGGAAAATATCAGCGTGGGCCAGCGGTTGGTAGTGGGTTTTTTGAAGGTGAAGACGGGAGACTCTCCCCTGGCTGCTACGGGCAGCATTAAAAGGATAGGTGGAACAGTACCTGCTTCCTACCTGGACGCTTCAGCCCCGGTTGCCGCCACCAGCGTTCCCGCTGTTCAAAAAGAGCCGGTAGTGCAAGCTGTTAATACCAATACTACTGCAGAAAACAATACCCCGGCAGGCGGCAGTCGTCCTGCAACGAATACCGTAAGCACAACCCCGAAAAGCACCACAGATGGCGCCGGTTTCTTTAAACCAGTTTACCAGCAACAATCTCAAAGCAGCCCGTCTTTCAGAAGTGAATCCGGTAATGCGGCAGTTTTTAAAAGCACCAGTGGCTGGCAGGATGCCAAATATTATGCATTGATGAACAATATCACCCCGGGAACGATAGTGCGGATCACGAACCCGAGCAATAATCGTATCATTTTTGCAAAAGTATTGGGAGAATTGCCGCCCGGCAAGGAAAACGAGGGATTGCTTATCAGGATAAGTAATTCTGCGGCGGCGGAGCTCCGGGTGAATGATAAAGAACCTAAGTTCCAGGCGGAGGTGGCCTATGCAAGGGGATAAAGCCTACCCCGTTACAAACCTGTAGCCTATACCTTTTACGGTTATGATTTCCAGCGAAGGGTCGGTCTTTAAATAGCCCCTGAGCTTGGTAATATATACATCCAGTGTCCTGGAATTGAAGAAGGAGTCGCTGCCCCATAGTACATTCAGTATATCCCTCCTGTCAATTACACGGTCGCGGTTTTCATAAAGTAATCTCAGCAGTTCACTTTCCCGGAAAGACAGTTTCCTTTCCTGCCCGTTGCTGTTCAGGGTTTGCCTGTGCGGGTTAAATGTAAACGCACCAATCTTTGTATCTTCTTTCTGATCCGACTGGTTTTTTAGGCCATTGCGCTGTCGCAATGCATTTTCTATTCTCACGATCAGTTCTTCCATACTAAAGGGCTTACGGATATAGTCGTTGCCCCCCATGCTAAAGCCCTTTACAAGGTCTGTTGTCTGTATTTTGGCCGTAAGAAAAATGATGGGGGTATCGGTATCCATATTCCGTATCTCTTCGGCAATTGAGAAGCCGTCTTTATTCGGGAGCATTATATCAAGCACACATATATCGGGCCGGGCAGTTTTATACTGCTCCACCGCTTTTCCGCCGTCCGTTTCAAGAATAATGGTATATCCCCTGCTTTCCAGGCTCTCTCTTACTATCTTGGCAAGAAAGATCTCGTCTTCCACGTATAGGATTTTAGCCTTACTCATTAACCGGCAATTTAACGATAAATTCAGCACCCTGGCCCGGTTGACTTTGCAGCGTAATTGTTCCTTTATGCTGATCAATGATATGAGCTATATAGCTTAGGCCCAATCCATACCCTTTTACGTTATGCCTGTTGTTGGTAGGAACCCGGAAAAACTTTTCGAATATCTTTGCCTGGTACTCTTCTGGAATACCCGGACCGTTATCCTTCACGCGAACGATACAGGTATGTCCGTCATTTTTTACTGCTATATTCAGTACCGGCTGGTCTCCGGAGTATTTTAGTGCATTATCTACCAGGTTGTACAGCACGCTGGTAATATGAACCTTGTCTGCATTGATAACAAAACTTTCTCCTTCCGTATGCAGGAACACTTTCGCGCCGGCCTTCTCGAACTGCAACCCCATTGAGTTGATCACTTCTTCAGTAAGCTGCCTGAGGTCAAAGCTTTCCGGCTTCAGCTCCGTTGCATGCTTTTCGAACATAGACAAACGTAATACCTTGTCAACCAGCATAGACAAACGATTCAGCTCATTACCGGCAATATCGAGGTATTCCCGGGCTTTTTCCGGTTGCCGCAGTACATCAAAGTTTTTAATTGCTTCTATAGCCACGCCTACTGTTGAAATAGGTGTCTTCAACTCATGGGTAATATTGCTGATGAATTCATTTTTGATGCCGGTTAATTTCTGCTGCGCCCTCAGGTTCTTATACAACACAGTAAACGCGGTAATGGTAAGCCCGATCAGGAATACGGAAAATAAGATCTGGGGTATCATTTTGGATAAAAGGTAAGAGGATACATTGCCCAACTCCAGGGTATAGGTAACGGGGTTTGAAAAGCCAATGGTAACTTTATTCCATTCCGGTTTGGGTGGATTGGCCCGGTTTAAAGAATCAGGTGTCCGTTCGATGTTAAAATTTACCAGCACATTTTCTTTTTTCAGGGTGGCGGTGTAGGCGTTGCTTACGTCCACCAGCCTTAAGGAATCTTGCAGGGAGTCAATTCCAATCAGGAACTCAAAAAAGCGACCGGCAGACCTGTAACCTGCCCTGGGTACAGAGTCAGCAAGCCCCAACCCCCCTTTTTTCTCAAGAGAAATCACTTCCAGCGGATTGACCCTGCTTGGCTCCTGAACGGAGTCTGTAATTTTACTGCGTATGGCATCCATGAACCTCGATACGTCCGGCGGTAGCCCATAACGCAGCCGGGCTGTTGTATCCAGCTTTAGTTTGCTGGCTCTGAGGTCAAAAATGCTTTCCCTGAACAGAACGTTCGTCCGGAAACGCAGGTCCCGTTTTTGCTCCTCATAATTTACGTTCAACCAATATATCTGAAATGCAGCAATCAACAGGATCGCTGTAATCATTAATATCAGAGAAATATTCTTGTTCATTTGAGCAAATGTAGATTTTACATTATTTATTCAACCGGATCGTTAACCTTATTTAACCTGCATACTAAACCCCGTATGGATCCGTTATAAAGTATTAATCATAAAAGCCGCCATTATGAATAAAGTATCAGCCACCAAAGAATATTTATTTAACAAATTGTTTTCCAGCTTTTTGCATAAACTTTTTGAAAGACCGGACAGGTACTCCCTAAAATATTATCATCGTAAAAAAAAGGCTGAAGACTTCCTGAAAAGCCTTTAGCCTATTTGAAAATACTTAATTATTTAGCACAACCTCTGAAGTCACAATAAGTGCTGAACACCCTGAACTTTCAGGGTGCTTTTGTCTGCGGCTTATCCGTTACCACATTAAATCACAAATCCATCAGGCAGGATAGCGCCTTTTTTAACTACCACTATTCCATCTTTCACGGTGTACAGCGGGTTGTCTGAATCTGGAAGATGATTACCTCCATTGATACGTACATCGTTTCCTATACGGCAGTTTTTATCAATGATGGCATTCCGGATATAACAACGTTCTCCGATACCTAACTTAGGCAACCCTCTTTGTGCGGCACTATTCATATCCTCCAGCGTCTCGTAATAGTCGCATCCCATAATGTAGGTGCTAACAATAGTAGTGCCATACCCGATACGGGAGCGAATGCCCATCACACTTTTTTCTATTCTCGATGCATTAATGATACAACCTTCTGCCATAATTGCTTTTTCAAGCGTGGTGCCGCTTACCTTGGCAGGTGGTAACATCCTCGGGCGGGTATAGATGGTTTGGTTGGTATCAAAAAGGTTGAACTCCGGGATGTCCTCCGTTAAAGAAATATTGGCTTCAAAGAACGAATAGATGTTCCCGATATCCGTCCAGTATCCTTCGTATTGGAAACTCACTACCTTATGCTGGTCAATAGAGCCGGGTATAATTTCCTTACCAAAGTCCGTGGCTTCTTTTTTCGTATCGAGGAGCAGATCGAAAAGCAGCTTACGGTTAAAAATATAGATGCCCATAGAGGCGAGGTATATTCTTCCCGCACTTTTCATTTCATCCCCTGTATCGCTTATCCATTCCGGTAATACGTCTTTTTTCGGTTTTTCAATAAAGGAGGTAATCGTCTGCTCTTCGTCGGCTTTGAGTATTCCGAACTCCGGGGCTTCCCGGTCACCTACAGGTATGGTAGCTATTGAAATATCCGCTTTTTTGTCAATATGGTTTTGCAGCATCTCGCTAAAGTCCATCTGGTACAGTTGGTCGCCGGAGAGAATGAGCACATAATCAAAATCCTGCTGCTGCAGGTGGCGGAGGGATTGTCTTACGGCATCCGCGGTACCCTGGAACCAGCCGGGGTTGTCGGGCGTTTGCTCCGCGGCAATGATATCCACAAAGGCCTTGCTGAACCGGCTAAAATAATAGGTATTCTTGATGTGTTTATTTAGTGAAGCAGAGTTGAACTGCGTTAGTACGTACATACGCCCGATATCGGAATTAAGGCAATTGGAGATAGGAATATCCACCAGGCGATATTTTCCGGCAATAGGCACAGCGGGCTTACTTCTCGTAGCTGTAAGGGGAGATAAACGGGTTCCGGCGCCTCCTCCTAAAATGACAGCAATCACATTTTTGTTCATGGTTATGATTATTAAGTATTGGTAATGGATTTCCTTAGTTCTTTAAAGATTCATACAGCAGGGTGTATTCCGATACGCTTTTTTGCCAGCTAAAATCCAGCAGCATCATTTTCGTTCTTATTTCATCTACCTTTTCCTTATCGTCATACAGGTCAACGGCCCGCCATATTCCCTGCGTGATATCGCCTATTGCGGCCCAGTTATATACAATACCATATCCTCCCGGCTCTCCAAAATCCTTAACGGTATCTTTTAGTCCCCCGGTGCGGCGAACCATGGGGATGGTGCCATATCGCATGGCATACATCTGGTTTAAGCCGCAGGGCTCCACGCGGGAGGGCATCAGTAAATAGTCCGCCCCGGCATACATAAGATGGCTTAAAGCTTCGTTATAGCCGATATAAACATTGTAGTCGTTTTGGGCAATGCGTTGCAAGGAGCTTAATTGCGACTCTACCTCAGGGAAACCGCTTCCGAGTATCAGGAAGTTCATTTTCCTGCCGATATAATAAAAGCTGTCGCTGATAGAAGCCGGCAGAATATCAGCACCCTTCTCTCCCACCAGTCTTCCAATAAATACGATCAACGGTTTTTCAGGGTCCAGGTTGAAGGTATCACAAAGTTTCTTTTTGTTTTTGGCCTTGCCTTCTTTGGCTGTCTCCGCGGTAAAATGTTCCTCCAGGTAGGTATCCGTTGCCGGGTCCCATACTGCCGCGTCTATCCCGTTCAGGATGCCGGTACATTTACCTTTTTCATACTCAAACAGGTCTTCCAGTCCATTGGAAGACTGCCTTAGTTCTCCCATATAGCTGGGACTCACGGTATTTACCTTCCAGGCGCATTTTATACCGGAGGCCAGGGGATTGATATTACCCCGCCAGTCCAGCATCCCCCATTTCCAGCTATCCCATGGCGGCAGCAGGTAACTTTTGTCCCAGCCCATTACGCCCTGGTATTGTGCATTATGTATGGTTAAAACAGACGGTATGCTGTGCAGGTGCTGGTATTTGTAGCAATGCTTCATCATAAAGGGGATCAACCCGGCATGATAATCATGTACGTGTACAACATCCGGCTTGTGTACCCACTGCGAAATCCAATCTACCACCGCTATCTGGAAACCGGTAAACCTTTCTGCATCATCGTCATAGCCATATATTTTCTCCCGGTCGAGCAACCCGTTTATATCTACGAGGTAGAGGTCGAAACCCAGTTTATTACTTCGTTCCTTGATGATGGTATAGTCAAACCAGTAGTCGCCCATATTGGACCTTCCCTTGTGTACCACATCCCACTCATTGTTGAGCAGAAATTTAGTCCGGTACATGGGCATTACAACCTTGGCAATATGTCCAAGTTCGTTTTGGTATTTTGGCAAAGCTCCTACTACATCTCCCAGTCCTCCGGCTTTGGCTACAGGATAACACTCGGCACTAACATGAATAATCTCCATTCCTATTAAATTAAATTAGCAGTTCGTTAATTGAATATAGGAAGGTTTTTGGATTGAACCATCATATACATAGGAAAAATATTAAAAGCCTAAACCCGGCAGCAGGAAACCTTAAGATACTGAAATTATCATATGTCAAAAATGAGGAGGCGGTAAAAAACGTTAACTGCAAAACCTCCTATGCGGTACAAAAATATCCTGCCTGTTGCTTTTGTAATGTTGAGTTTCATTGCCTGTAAAAAGGAAACAAATAACACCGATGCAAGCGGCCGGCCGGAGTTTGCCTACAATGTAAAAGTTTCATCCATACTGGATATGGTTAACCAGGTTCGCCAGTCCGGATGCCAATGCGGTCCGGAAAGTATGCCGCCGGTATTACCCCTGGCCTGGAATGATCTGCTGGGCAAGGCAGCGTACGATCATAGTAAAGACATGCAGGAGAACAGCTATTTCGACCATAAAGGCCAAAACGGGTCTACGGCCGGAAGCCGTATAAAACTCGCGGGTTACCAATGGACAGCCGCCGGTGAAAATATCGCATGGGGGCAAACAACCGAACAGCAGGTATTTAACAGTTGGATCAACAGTTCCGGCCATTGCAAAAACATCATGAGCAAACATTTCAAAGAAATGGGCATTGGCCGTTCCGGGAATTACTGGACGCAAACCTTTGGAGCAAGGGCTAACTGATCACTACCGGCTCTTTTTCGCTTTTTGATATTACCAGCGTAGCTATTCCATTGCCGATAATATTGGTGATAGCCCGCGCCTCACTCATAAACTTATCTACCGCCAGCAAAAAAGCCAGCCCCTCCAGCGGAATTTTATGCAGGGCCGTAAGCGTGGAAGCCAGTATGATGAACCCACTCCCGGTAACGCCGGCAGCTCCCTTGGAAGTGACCATCAGGATAAGCACGATAGAGCCCATTTCATACCAGGACAGGTGTACATTATACAGTTGCGCCAGGAAAATAATAGCCATGGACAAATAAATGGAAGTGCCATCGAGGTTGAAAGAGTAACCCGTGGGAACCACCAGTCCTACTACGGATTTGCTGCAGCCCATGCCCTCCAGCTTTTTCATCAGCGATGGCAACGCCGATTCCGAGGAAGAGGTGCCCAGCACAATCAGCAATTCTTCTTTGATAGCGGAGAGGAACCTGAAGATATTCAAACGGTAATACCGCATGACCGTTCCCAGTACTATAAAAACAAAAGCAGCCATTGTTCCATACATGGTCAGCATCAACTTACCCAATGGCAACAGGGTAGCGATCCCGAATTTCCCGATAGAATAGGCCATGCCGCCAAAAGCGCCGAACGGCGCCAGGTACATGACATATTTGAGCGCTATAAAAACATAATGTGCTATACGGGAAAGAAACCCGGTGACTTTTTCCCGGTACCGGCTCCTGACGAGAAAAACACCTACCAATATCGCGGCGATCAATACCTGCAGCGTAAAGTTTTCCTTTAAAAACCCCAGCCAACTGAAGTCCGCATTTTCTGTAGCCTTGTAATTCTGGGATATCGGTAACCCCTGCCGGTCTATTTTTCCGGGTTTAAAAACATTGGCGAACAGGATTCCAAGGATCAGCGCAAAAGTGGTGATCACTTCAAAATACACCACTGCTTTAAACCCGATCCGCCCTGCTTTTTTCAGGCTGCCCATTCCCGTAATACCCAGCACAATGGTAAGGAAGATAATAGGCCCGATAAATATCTTGATCAGGTTAACAAATCCCTTCCCCATCCACTCTGTTTTCACAGCCGTTTGCGGAAAAAAGTGACCCAGCAAAATAGCCAGGATGATTGATAGCAGCACCCAGAATGTAAGATTGGTTACAATACGGGAAATCTTCATGCAGCACTCGATAGGATGAATAAAGGATTAAATGTAAATAAAAAACAAACGGTAATTCCGAAATAAGTATCCGGCAATTATTGAATAAACGATATGGACGATGAATATTATACCGGTTGCTGACCTACCCCTGCAGGATTTTTACTGCTGATTTGGCGAAATAAGTGGCGATCAGGTCTGCCCCTGCTCTTTTGATGGACGTCAGGCTTTCAATGATGGCTTTGTCCTCATCCAGCCAGCCTATTTTTGATGCCGCTTTTATCATCGCGTATTCCCCGCTCACATGGTAGGCGCTTACAGGAATATTTACAGCGTTCTTTACTTCCCGGATGATATCCAGGTAGGCCATCGCGGGTTTTACCATTACAATGTCTGCGCCTTCCGACACGTCCTGCAATACTTCTGTCACTGCCTCCTTCCGGTTGGCAAAATTCATCTGGTAGGTTTTTTTATCGCCAAAGCCGGGGGCGCTGTCCAGCGCATCCCTGAAGGGGCCGTAAAAACAGGACGCGTATTTGGCGCTATAGGCCATGATACCCGTTTCCGTGAAACCACCTTCTTCCAACGCTTTTCTGATGGCGGCAATCCGGCCATCCATCATATCGCTGGGCGCAACAAAGTCTGCTCCCGCGGCGGCATGACTAAGGCTCATTTTTACCAACGCTTCCACCGTTTCGTCATTCACTATTTTACCATCTTTTACTATACCATCATGGCCATAGATCGAATAAGGGTCCAGCGCCACATCTGTCATCACCACCATATCGGGAAGGGCGTTTTTAATAGACTTTACGGTACGCTGCATCAGCCCGTCCGGGTTCCAGGCTTCCCTGCCGGTATTGTCTTTCTCTTCGTCTTTTGCCTTTACAAAAATTAATACACTCTTAATACCCAGGCTCCAGGCTTCTTTTATTTCCCTGAGCAGCAAATCAATTGAATAACGATAATATCCCGGCATCGACGGGATTTCGAACTGAACATTTTCGCCTTCATCCACAAAAACCGGGAGTATGAAGTCATCGGGAGTAAGTGTGGTTTCCGCCACCATGGACCTGATAGCGGCATTCTTCCTGAGTATCCTGTTTCTTTTTTGTAAATACATACGCTAAATTAATGTGGAAATGCGAGAATGCGGAAAATGGAAGAATAAGTCGGTATATATTTAATCGGGAATACGATAGGACAAAAAGCTTGGCTTGGTTCAATAGTGCCGCTTTCCTTTCCTGGGGAAAGGGAGAAAGAGATAGGTTTGAAAATGTGCCTCATGTCATTTCGTGGGAGCAGGCTGCGTCTGCGACGAGAATTCTCACGACCAGGAGTAAGTGCTAAAAGTGTTGAAACCTCTTCCGCCGGGGCGGGATCGGGGCGATTGTTTGCTGTGCAGAACGAAGCCGGATTTTCAGACCCAGCTTTTCGGGTGCTGGCAGGCATCCAGCAGCCTGGCTTCTTCAGAGCCGGGTGCGGGCTGATAATTGTAATCAAAACGCACGGTTGGCGGAAGACTCATCAGGATGCTCTCGGTCCTGCCATTGGTTTTCAGTCCGAAAATAGTGCCCCTGTCGTGGATAAGGTTAAACTCTACATACCTTCCCCGGCGGATCTCCTGCCAGTATTTGTTCGCGGCATTCCATGGCATTCCCTTTCTTTTTTCCACAATGGGTATATAGGCCGTGGTAAAGCAGTTGCCGTTGGCCTGCTGGAACTTAAACAACCGGTCAGCTTCCTCCGCGGTTTCGGCCCGCAGGTGATCATAAAAAACACCTCCTATTCCACGCATCTCGTTATCTCTGTGCTTATTGGCAAAATATTCGTCGCAGGCCTGCTTGTACTTATCATACAGCCCTTCTCCGAAGGGCGTTATAGCATCGTACAGTGTACGATGGAAATGGCGGGCATCTTCATCAAACAAATAATAAGGAGTAAGATCCGCCCCACCGCCAAACCACCTGTCGGTGACATGGTTGTCCCTGTCGTATAATTCAAAATAACGCCAGTTGGCATGTGTGGTAGGCACAAAAGGATTCAGCGGATGGATCACCAGGCTCAGCCCGCAGGCAAACCAGGATTCTCCCTCTATTTTCAACTGGTTACGCATCGGGTCGGTTACTTTGCCAAATACCACGGAAGTGTTCACCCCGCCTTTTTCAAAAACATCTCCATTCGCTATTACCCTTGTCTTCCCTCCACCTCCGCCATCGCGTTCCCATTTATCTTCCACAAAAACAGCTTTACCATCCACCGCTTCCAGCGCCCGGCAGATATTGTCCTGCAGTTGGTGAATATAATGTATCCAGTTCTCTTTAGTGAGTGTTGTTGCAGGGGGAACAGTTGTTTCCATACGATCAATTTTTGCAAAGTTGGTCTACAGGGGGTTTATTCCGCATGATCACAATCAAATTGCGGTAAGACCGGTCAATCATTATCAGGGCATCGCGGCAAAATGTACTTCACTTTCTTTAACAGTGTCCACAAATGCCCTTGCATGATCAACAGGCACATTGGGTAGTATCCCATGCCCTAGATTAGCGATGTATCGTTTATTCCCGAATGCCTTTATCATGCTCCGTACTTCCTGTTGTATAACAGGGATCGGTGACAGCAGTTTGGCCGGGTCGAAATTTCCCTGCAGGGTTATATTGTCTCCCGCAAATTTCCTCGCATTTCCGGCGGTAATGCACCAGTCGATTCCCAACCCGGCAGCGCCGGTGTCGGCCATAGGTTTCAGGCTGTGCCAGGCGCCTTTGGCAAATACGATCACCGGCACTTCGTCTTTCAGTGCCTGTACGATCTGGCGGATATATTTTAAGGAAATGTTCTCAAAATCATCCGGTCCCAGTAACCCGCCCCAGCTATCAAAAACCTGTACCGTATCCGCTCCGGCTCTCACCTGCTCTTTCAGGTAAGCAATAGTGGTGTCAGTGATCATCTGCAGCAGCCTGGCGGCCAGCTCCGGTTGCGTATAACAGAAAGCTTTTGCTTCATCGAAGGTTTTGCTGCCTTTGCCCTGCACCATATAACATAAGATGGTCCAGGGAGCGCCGGCAAAACCGATCAGGGGCGCCCTGCTGTTCAATTCTTTTTTTATCAGCCGGATAGCATCAAACACATATTGCAATGTCTCATTTACATCGGGTATCCGTACGCGTTTTAAATCGCTTTCTGTTTTTATCGGGTCCGGTAACCACGGCCCCTTGCTCTCTACCAGTTGCACTTCCAGCCCCATGGCCTGAGGCACCACCAGGATATCAGAAAATAATATCGCTGCATCCACCCCTACAATATCGATCGGCTGCAGGGTGATCTCGCAGGCCAGTTCCGGTGTCTGGCATCTTTCAAAAAAGCCGTATTTCTCCCTGAGTACCCTGTACTCCGGCAAATAGCGGCCCGCCTGGCGCATCATCCATACCGGCGGGCGGGCAATCGTTTCTCCTTTTAATGCTCTCAGCAGCAAATCATTTTTCATCTTGTTTATGCTTTAGTTCTCACCGGCAGCTCATTATTCTCCCGGCGCCTTATACTTTATTTTGTGTCCTGCATTCTTCCCGCTGTTTTACCGTAGTAATTGATCACCAGGTCTACAAGCGTCGCTTCTCCCGGCCATTGGCTGGTTACCACTTCATTCCCGCAATACGATTCGATGGTAGCGGTGGTTGTCTTCCCTATTGAAAACAAAGTGGTGTGCAGCGGAATGGTATTCATGGAAAAAAAGCTGTGTACACCGCTTGGACTGAAGAACAGGATGGCGTCATATTCTTCTGTTACTGCCCTGGGGGTGCCAACCGTTTGATAAACCACCAGTTCATTCACCTGCACGCCTACATCCGTCAATGTTTCCGGTAAATCATTCAGTCGCTGTTTGCTACAGAAAAAATACACTTCCTTAATATTTTTCTGCTGTAATATCCTTTCAGCCAGGCTGCTGGCGTTTTTGGCGGTTGCTATGATATTATGCTCCTCGAAAAACCCCAGCAACGCGTCCTTTGTTGCCCCGCTGGTACAGCAGATCTTCCAGGGCGGCGTTACTCCTCCCAATTCGCTTTTCACTACTTCTACGGCATGAATGCTTGTAAATATGGCCACAACCGGCTGCTGCGACAGGAACTGTATCTTTTCGGATATTTGCGGTGAAGTGTCCGGAATATTTTGAATGAAGGCTTCTGCCCGGGTTTCTATATTCTCCCGCTGCGCTTTCTCTATCAGTTCTTTTTTCAGGAGCCGGGTAGACAGTATATGTATTTTATGCTCCGCCATTGCGAATGGATTCAATTATCGGCACACCGCCGTTGTTTAAAATCTCTTTTGCAGCAAGCGCTCCCGTTTTGCCGGCATCCGCAACCGGTACTTTCCATTCGGTTTCAACTTTTATTTTACCGTCCGCAGACACCAGGTTTCCTCTAAAATGCAGCAGGTCTCCGGTTATCTCAGCCAGCGCGCCTACCGGTGTCGCACAACCGCCACCCAGCGCTTTCAGAAAATCTCTTTCCACCCCGGTACAGGTATCCGTATCCGCATGGTTTAAAATACTGCAGGCAGACAGCAGGTCGTGATCATCTTCGCGGGCAGCCATAACAATGGTTCCCTGGGCAGGCGCCGGCAGCATCCAGTCCAGCTCTATGCTGTTTTCCGGCCGGATCCGGATCCTGTCCAAACCCGCTGCCGCAAAGATAGCGCCCTGCCAGTTGCTTTCCTGTAATTTCTGCAGCCGCCGGTTGATATTTCCCCTTAGGTTTTCTATCCGGTGACCGGGGTAGCGATTCAGCCATTGAGCCCTTCTGCGCGTACTGCTGGTGGCAACGATAAATCCCCCTCCCGAAGGAACGGTCCATTGTCCATCCTGATATCCGAGGGCTTCCGCGTACTCATTTTTTCCTGATTTGCATACAAGGATATCTTTATACGAATCTCTTTTCAGCACCGCGGCTTTTGCGAGGCCGCGGGCTAATTGTGTAGGAACATCTTTGTAGGAGTGTACCGCGAGGTCGATTCTTTTTTCCAGCAACGCGATGTCCAGCGCTTTGGTAAAAATACCCTGCACCCCCATCTCGTACAAGGGCACGGTAAGGTTGATATCCCCTTCGCTTTTTATAAAAACCAGTTCGGTCTTTAATCCCTTTTCGTTCAGCAGGCCCGCTACTCTTTTGGCCTGCCATGTAGCCAGCTCGCTGTCACGCGTTCCGATCCTGATTAAACTCATGGCGTGAAAGTACTTAACAGAAATGACTTATAGCCGAAACTGATTACTCTTTTTCTTTTCTTAAAGAAAGCTGGGTTTGACGGGCCTCCGGTATTGCCCGCACCAGGTAAATAAGTATAAAAATTTTAATGATAATACTGCCTCCCAGGTAAGTGGGTTTGACGGCAGCCGCAAGAATAGAGGCTATTATAAAAACAGCCAATGCGGAAAACACCGCGCTGTATGGATTTTTAACGGCAATAAATGAAAGCACCAGGAAAATAACAACTTCCACCAGGGTAACCAGGGTAACCATCCATGAAAAATTGCTGTTGGCGAGCAGCGCAACCACTTCCCCGATAATGATCAGGCAGGTAGCAAATAATAATACATTCTTTGTTTTTTTTACATCTGTTACTTCCGGGGGTTGCGGCTCATGCATTATGGCATTGTTTTTCAGCAAAGTAATGTAAAATCGTAATACGTACAAACGGAGGCCTTAAAGCTTTTCAACCATTTATTACCCTTGGCATACCCGGCCGCTTTTCAATTTAACGCCTCCCTGTGGCAGCCTGCCGCCAGGTATTCAAAATCCTGCTCATTGGCGATGGGTGTTTTGGGTTGATAATCAGAATTATATACATGTTTGCGAAGTCAATATAAATTAGCTCCAATTGCTTAATTATTTCGGAATGAAATATTACCTTTGCCGTCCTTTCATCCAACCTCCTGCCAGATCGGGTGTGGTGACCTGTCTGTAAGAAGGTGAAATGGATTTGAACAGTTCGCTTCTCCGGACTATTAATTGAAAAGTGAAAAGTAAAAAATTATGAAACGTACATTTCAACCACATAAGCGTCGTCGCAAAAGCGTACACGGTTTCCGTAAACGTATGCAAACAGCCAATGGCCGCAAAGTATTGGCCAGCCGTCGCAAAAAGGGAAGGAAGAAGCTGACTATCTCCGACGAAAAAGGCGCTAAATAAATTATTTCCCGGAGCCGTGTTTTAACGACTTTATGTAAAATAAAAACCGCAAGCTGAAAAGTTTGCGGTTTTTTATTCTGATCATTTTTTGCCTGCGGTCGGTGTTGTCACCGAACCGCGTGGTTGGCTGGTAAAGCCCCCCGCTGTGCGAGGCGTCCTCGCCTCGCATGAATTTAATAATCGGGCACAGGTCGGGAATTGCTGCCGTTGTTGGGTGTTGTGCAAAGCATATTGTGCGCTGGTATTACCAACAACATTCTATTGCACGGGTTATATTAATGTAACAACCCCCAAGCTCCTGTTGTTGGTACGCCACCCACATTAGCTACGCTGCATACCAACAACGGCAGTTAAAGTTGAGATATCTAGTATTATTTCTAGTTCTGTTTGTTACCTCTTGTAAGTTTAGTGATTCTCATAAGAAATCAACAGATACTTTTTTTGAGACAATAGATATTGCTAAGAATGGGTTTGTATATGATAATGTAGGGTTGTTAGATAGTATTCAGAAAACACAGCTCTCATTGGTTCTTAAAGAGCATTATAAACACTACGGTATTGAAGTTTTATGTATAGTTATACCATCATTTAAAGAGTTTGGAGATGAGATATACTGATTATTTTTTGTATAATTACGATAATAATGCAGCCAGAAATCTTGTTATAGTTGTTCTATTTAGTGAAGATAAAAAGCTGTTCATTAGAACAAACAAAAGGTCTGCGCCCTATTATCCTCCAGAAAAATGTAAGGCAATTATGGATACCTATGATGGTGCCAAAATTTAAAGAAGCTAACTTTTTCGAAGGGTTTAAAGAAGGTATCAATGAATTAATTAAGATCGACACTATATAAAACAATGGATTTTATTTTACAAATAGTAGAAATATTTTTTAATATAAGGAGCAGAAAAAATAAAGGTAAAAAGACGATTAATCCGTTTTCATTGCTTTTATTTATTTTTTTGTTGATATTAATAGTTTTAATAGCTATTCGTATTATAAAATCACAACATCTCAGCTAGACAGGGTTTTACTTACAGTTCTTAAATTCCCCGCAGAGTTTCTCCTCCCTGTCTCGTCCTAAAATAAGTTTACAAGTTTACAGTTAATCCTGGTATTAATTTACAATATCAGGTATTTGCTTTTGTTTACTCCAGGTTTTGTTGACCAATAGTTTTTTCTGATGAACAACCTCTGGTGTCATATACGCTAATAATATAAGGCATGTTAAAAATACTCAGGTACCAGGCGCAAGCGTCCCGCTTGTGCCGTTAATAGCAATTACATCCAATGTTTTTAATGTTGATGTGAAAAGTTTTACCAGATCGGTTGTTGGCTGGTGTGGAAGAAACGGAGAATATGAACGGCGTGATTGGGTTCATCGATTGTGAACATGATGAGGTATGGGAAAGTAGCCATAGGTTTGCATCGTATGTTACGGTACCGGACAGCCGAAGCGGTGGGCGTAAGGGCAATGCGGTTTAAATATGTTTCAACCAGGTCAGAAAAGCGGTATCCGAGGTCTTCAGCCTGGAGGTTATAATATTCAACAGCGTCATCTAAATCGTTACTTGCAGTTGGGGTAATGTAAATGGTATAGGGTGGCATTATGGTTTTTTATACCGGTGTTTAATGTCATTCCATTTTAATAAATAGCCGGGATTGTTTTTAATGGCGTCCAGTTCTTTATCCAGTGCGGCTTTCTGAGTTGGCGTAAGTTCAATGGTATCTTCTTCCACTGATTCTATCGCATCCACTTTAATAAGATCTTCGATCAGAGCTGCGGCATATTGTTTTTTAATACGCAGGTGTAATGTATCAGTCATAAAATAAATTTTTAAGAGGCAAAGACTTTTTTAGCTTTATTACCCAAATTTACCCCTAAAAATATACACTACATAAATTTTTCGCTTAAGACCACTGATAATACTGACATTTTTTTTGTTGGTATTATTTTTAAATTCCTCGCAGAGTCCAGCCTACGCGCAAAAGGCCTGGAGTTGAGACTCTTCGGAGAAAGGAATTATTTCCCGGAGCCGTGTTTTAACGGCTTTATGTAAAATAAAAACCGCAAGCTGAAAAGTTTGCGGTTTTTTATTCTGATCATTCCTTTTCGAATCTATTTGCTTTCAAACAACTGGTTTTTGGGCACCACTTTCACTTTTGATCCGTTTTTCAGCGTTTTACTTACAATGGTATAGGGTCCCGTTATCACTTCATCTTCATCATTCAGTCCGCTCAGGATCTCAATGTTGTTCAAATCCTGGATACCTGATTTCACCGGTACGATTTTTACCGTATTGTCTTTCTGCAGCACAAACACCAATTCAATCATTTTGTCATCCTCCGGTGTGGTTCCGCCCGAAGTTACATTGGTTGAATCTGTTTTGCTCTTACCAACGCCTTTAACGCTGACCGATGCGGTATCGCTCTTATCCCGTACGGTCACGGCGTTTATAGGTACCGTGATGACATTCCTGTTGGTCCTGGTCTGAATATCCGCACTGGCGCTCATACCGGGCCGGAAAGGAAGTTTCCTGGGTTTTGAAGGATCTGCCAGATCTTTATAAGAATCACTTAAAATCCTGATTTTAACTTCGTAGTTGGTTACATCTGTAGAACTGCTGGAAGCCGAGGCGCTTTGCAGCGCAGCTCCTTTCTGGCTGCTGGCTATCTGCGTTACTATTCCCTTAAATTTCCTGTTTCCATAAGCGTCCACTTCCACGATCGCGGTGTCGCCGATACTTATTTTCTGCACATCGTTCTCTCCTACTTCCACCCTGATCTCAAAGGCGCTTATATCGGCAATACGCATCATTTCAGTTCCTGCCATCATCGAGTTGCCTACCACTCTCTCCCCCAGTTTTACGTTCAGGAGAGATACTACACCGGTCATGGGTGCTATCAGCGCCGTACGGCTAAGGTCTTTATTGGCTCTTTGTAAATTGGCCACCGCGCTCTGCACCTGCGCCTGGTTGCTGCGGATACTCTGGCGTGCCGCATCGTAATTTGCCTGTGCCGTATTCAGGGCGTTTTCCGCCTGTTCAAATTCCGCCCGGGAAATCACTTTATCTCCCAGTAACTGCTTTTGCCTGTCGTAGGTTAATTTTGCCAGGTCCATTGCCGATTTAAGGGCTACCAGTTGCGCTTCGGTATTGGAAACGATGGACTGCTGACTGGCTACCTGTGCAGCCGCCTGGTCCCGTTGCGTGGCATATATGTCTGCATAAATTCTTGCCAGTATCTGGCCTTTTTTCACACTGTCGCCTTCCTGTACGGTCAGCTCGGTGATCTCCCCGGACACGTCAGGACTGATCTTCACTTCAATTTCCGGGTAAATCTTACCGCTCGCCGTTACTATTTCGGTAATATCTCTTCGCACGGCTTTCTCCGCTGAAACATTCAGCCCTTCTTCCTTACCGATAACGCCCGCCTTCTTCAATCCAACCAACGTTATTATCAAAACAAGGAGAATACCAATTATCCAAAGCAGTTTTTTGTTCATTGTACTTTATTAATAATTTAAAGATTATAATTTAATGCCCTGCCCTTTATAAAATTCCAGCACTTTCATTTTAAATACATAGTCAAACTGGGCGATCAGTGCGTTTATCTTTGCTTCCGCCAGGGTATTTTGATTGTTCAGCCACTGAATGGTCTGCAATACCCCGATATTATAACGCCGTGTGGCATAGTCAAATGCTTTTTGTGCTGACTCAACGGATTTTTTGCTGGCATTGTATTTTTCAAACGCTCCCAGCGCCTGCTGATAGGCATCATAGATGTCGCGTTTCATATTCAGCCTGTCCTGTTCCAACATCATTTGCTGATTCTCGATGTTCAGCTTTTGCCTGCGTACATTATTCCTTAAGGACAATCCGTTAAAAATGGGAACATTGAGGCTGAAGCCCAGGTTCTGCCCAAAGTTGTTGCTGTATTGTTTGATAAAAGAAGTATTCCTGTAGTTGTCATACATTCTCTGTTTGATAACAGCATTTACTTCCAAAGCTCCCGGCAATGTGCCGACAGTACCGATCACGGGATTAAACTCCATAAAATTCCCATAACCTTCCATTGTCCGGTTGTTGGAAAGGGTATTGAGCTGGCCATATGCAGAGATTGTCGGAAAGAGTTGACCATATGCGGCTTTATAATTTCTTTCAGCCGCCTGCAGCCTCAAATCGTTTACCCGGAACTGTGGTAATGACGCCAGCGCCATTTCATAAATAGCCGATGGCGCCACTTCCAGGATATTATCTACCGGGATAGATTCAACAGGAGGTGCATCCACAACGAAGGTGGTATCAGCGGGCAGGTTGAGTGCATTTTTTAATTGCAGAACGGATAGTTCTATATTGGTTTTAGCCTGTATCCAGTTGGCGCTGTCCACGCCCACCTGGGCTTCCAGTTCCACGGCATTCAGTTCCGGCAGCGCCCCGGCGTCTACCTGCTTCCTGGTGTTTTCGTACTGTGCCCTTGATTGCGCCAAACGGGTTTCATTTATGTCCGCCTGCTGTATATTAAACAACACCTGCAGGTACAGATTGGCTACGTTCAGGGATACATCATTTTTAACTTTCTCTTCCTGCAGTCTCTCCGCTTCGGCTGTCAACCTGTTTGCACGGGTGGTATTGGTTCTGCTGAACCAGTTAAACAGCGTAACACTACTTGTTAAACTTGCATTGGTCTGAAAAAAAGTTTGAGTGGAGTAGGTATAGTTTACCTGGTCTACGGAACGCCCGAAGTTCCAGCCGCCCTGCAACGAACCATTTAAGCTGGGTAACTGGGAGTATTTTGCCTGTGTATAATCCAGGTGGGCGAGGTTAGCCTGGATATGTTGCTGACGAACCTGTATATTGTGCTCGCGTGCATACTCAACACATCTCCTGAGATCCCATTTATTATCTTGTGCTTTTACTGCTAGGTTGGCGGATAAGGTTATCAGCCATAATCCCAAAAACGATTTTCTCATGTATCAAATTTGTAATATAACCCTCCGTTCGGATCACGATACAAATATTCAACTAAAAAAAGATTTGACAAAACCTCTCACGTATTATTACTGCCTGTGATAAATAAACAGGGCGGTTTATCCCTGTTTTGCCACAATCCGATCCATCACCAGGCTCGACCGGGCGCCGGTTTCTCCTGTACTCGGGCATGTTCCTTCTCCTCTTAACTCGCTTACGATGGTTTCAAGCAGGGGCTGTTGCACATGAGGCGGGTAAGGCACCTCGTATTCGGTAATGCCACCGGCAGTTTCTATGGTTATAAAGCTGCTTTCAAAAAAAGAAAAAATTATCTTTCCCTTCGAGCCTATGAGCTGTGTACGGTCTATACGTTGCTCTTTATTGACTGTATAACACCAGCTTCCGTTCCCCAGGATACCATTCTCGAATTCAAAATTGGCTACGACCACATCATCTGCCGGGTATAGCCCTGCCTGGTTGCGGGAGATCCCTTTTGCATATTTTATTTTACCGAACACATATTCCAGCCAGTCGAACTGATGGGATGCCAGGTCGTGAAAATGTCCGCCACCGGAGATCTCCGGAAAAACACGCCAGCGGGGTTGGGGATCCTCTCCGGTTTCCTCCCCGTAGGGTTGCCAGTGTAAGGTGATATTAATGAGACGGATATCGCCGATAACTCCCGAATCAATCAGTTCTTTCAGCTTCACAAAATAGGGCAGGGTTCTGCGGTAGTAGGCCACAAATACCGGCACACCGGCTTCTGCCGCCAGTTTGTTGATCGCCTCACACTCGGCAAAATCGCGGGCCATGGGCTTTTCTATATACACGGCTTTCCCGGCTTTGATGGCTTTGGCAGCATATGCCAGGTGTACATTGGGGGGAGTGGCTATGTACACCGCATTTACTTCCGGGTCATTGATCAGGGCGTCCACATCCGTATACCAGCGGGCAACGCCATGCCTCTCCGCATAGTCTTTTGCCTTATCCGCTTTACGGGCCATCACCGCTACCAGTTTTGAATGAGGTACTTTGTTGATGGCCGGTGCGCCAGCCTTTTTCTCGGTAACATTTCCGCAGCCAATCATTCCCCATTTTACTTCCTGCATAGTATAATTTTATATTATTCTTTTCTTACGGGTTCGTATGCCCGAAAATACTCCAAATTGATATAAATAAATAACCGGAATTTTGCAGCAGGGTCTGGCTATTTTTTAACAAAGTGTACAATAGTTACTATTACTATTAGCGTTATTATTACAGGGAATGACAGACGAAAAAACAACCATTTTTGCGAAAAAACTATTATTAAATACCATCGGGTTACTCACTGTAGTTCCGCTGGCGCCTTTGATCAATCGTTTTTTTCCTCCGGTAATCATAGGTTACTGGAATGTAGATCTTTTAATATCTATCATCATCGCGTTCCTGGTCGTTCGCCTGATATTATGGGTATTCCGCCCGCTCATCATTCCCGCCTTCCTCCTGTTTTCCGGCTTTGTAGTATATAGCCATTTTACCAGCGATTATACTTTACAAAGCATGATCACCGGGTACCGCAACCTGGTAACCAAAAGCTGGGATGTAAGAAACGTAAAGGAAAAAGATCTTTACCTGGTAAAACCCGGACTGTTTGATACCGGCGTGGAAAAGGCGGTAAAAGGCTTAAAGGCAAAGATCGATTTCAAGGACTCCGTAGTGAGAAATTTTTCCATAAAACATTCTATAGAGTTTTTTGATGATTACCACAAAAAATACGGAACAACAGTTCGTTATCTTTCCCTGTTCAAGCATATCAACAGCAATTTCAAATATGTAAGCGATCCTGATCGCGACGAATATTATGCCTCTCCCCGAGAAACGATAGAAAATGGTTTGGGGGGGGATTGTGACGATTACACCATTCTGATGATCTCCTGCCTGAAAGCGATAGGCGCTAAATGCAGGATGGTGTTGACTGAAAACCATGTTTACCCGGAACTGTATTGCGGGGATAAAAAGAGGTTTACCGAAACCCAGGAGGCCATCGCCAACCTGTTTGCGGAATTTAACTTCACCGGGTTGTATTACCGGGAAGAGGATGGGCACTACTGGATGAACCTGGACTATACGGCACATCACCCCGGAGGCCCGTATGTTGACAACAAAGCATATGCGATCGTTGAGTTCTAGCGCTTTTCCCCGCCTATTATCTTATTTACTCCTAAAAAGTAACGCCTCCGTGGAAACGAAGGCGGTCTGAACATGAGAAAACTGAAAAAATATTTACAGGCTGCTGAAGCGTATACCAATGGTATAAGGATGTTGCTCTACGCCATACTGGTGCAGGGGCGTGATGGAATAAGATCCGTATAGTTTTACAGGGCCCAATCCCAGTTCTCCCACATAAGCGAACTTCCATCTTTCCAGGTTAAAATCACTGCTTAATTTGTATTTGCCAAAGTCGTCGCTTTTCTGGCGGTTGCGCCCGCGGTAAAGGTAGCTGGCGCTGGCGCCTGCGCTGAAGCTCAGTCCATACTTTTTGCCGGGGTGAGGATTTATATTCAGCATCAACGGCACGGTCACATAATCTGCTGCCAGCCTGTTGTACGACATGTCAGCGTGTTGCCTTTCCACGTAAGGAGACGGTCCGTCAATGTATCTTATATCGGATTTATAGTAGTATCGGTTCAGGTCTGCACCTACCCCGTATTTCAGGTTCACATAATTTTTATACAACCCCATACGCTGCTGGAACAACCAGATATTCAGGTTGAAAGAGGAAGGCTTCAGGGCAAAATCACTTTTACCGGCCGGGTTACCTGCTGTTTGACCGTGTACGAAGTTCTGCGCCTCGCTGGTATTGTAATCTGTTTTATCGTGGTGATTAGTAAACCCAAGGTCGAGAATGAACCAGTTGGTAGAGACCCGGCTTTTTTTGCGACGGTATTTATGATGTACTTTTTTCCCTTCTGATTCGGCCGTCACTTCAGTACCGTCTCCGTCTTTTACAATAATTATACTGCCTACTCTCACCGTATCAGATTTTTTTTCCGGTGTGGTATCCGTTTGGGCGCTTCCTGCAAGGCATAGCAATAGCCCTCCCATCAATAGATGTACTTTTTTCATCGTTTTAAGTTTAAAAAAGTTGAATGCTTATTTTTTAGCGATAGCGAAGCCGGCTATCCTTACTACAGATTTGTCTTCCTCCACTTCTGTATCAGATTCGGTAACCGTGCTCCTGTTAATAAAGCGGGATGCTTTCCTGAGAAGCCCACGCATATTTCCGTTTAGTTTTTTCTCCCGGTTCTCTTCTCCGTCCATGTAAGCTACCGTGTTGGCGGCTATTGTTACCGGTTCTTCCTTCTCCCTAATGAAGTCTTCTTCGCTCAGGATCACCGGTGTTACCGGCTGCCGCTCATTGTGGAAAGCAGCGAAGGTTTCCATCCTTTCCCCCACTATGGTCTTCTCAACCTCCGGAATGGTTTTAGCAGTCACGGCGAGCGGTACCTGCTTTTCCGTTGCAACAACAGATACAGATGTAACATCGCTGGTATTCTCCGTGCCGGCATTGGTGGTAACAGTTGCTGCAATAACATTCTTTTCCTCTTTACCAGTACTTGTTTTTTTTACAGGCCGTTCCTGCGAGGCGAGTATTTTTATTTCTTTTTCCGGTGTTTTATCGCTTGCTTCCTGTGAGCTGTAATCAGTTATGGGGTCTGTTTTTTCAGCTCCGGTGCCCTGTGCAACCTGGGGATCCGGTTCCGTATCGGACGCCACCATATCCCTGTTCAACCACAGCATACCGCCTATTAATAATACGGAAGCGGCAGCTAACAGGCGTCCCCACCGGAATACGGGCCTCACCACTTTTGTTTCATGCCGGTATAAAACCTCTTTATTTTCAAACGGCACCAACTCCGCAGACAGTTTAGTCCGTTTTAATAAGGCCAATTCATTAGCAATGGCCTCATCCTGTTCCGCCTTTGCTTCTACTTTCTTTCTTTCCGCCTCATTCAGTTCATCGTCTATATAGAGCACCAGGTGCATGTCATCAATAGCCGGAGTATCCGTTTTAAATAACAGGGACTTATCGAAACCCAACGCTCCGGGAACCTGCAATTGCGTCTGTAGCAACGCGTCCAGCTCTGCACGGTAATCGGGGTTGTTATTGGCAAAATCCTCCACAGCTTTACGATCCTCCGCACTCAGTTCGTTATCTACATACAGTAGAAAATACTCCTCGTAATTATGTTTATCGATCTTCATTGTGCACTTGTTGTTAAATAAGGTTATCCATCTTCACCAGGTACTCCTTCAGTTGCACACGGGCACGGTGCAGGTACACTTTTACCTGGCTTTCACTCAGCCCGGTAATTTTTCCTATCTCTTCATAGGAGTAGCCTTCATAATCTTTTAACATCACCAGCGATTTCTGTGTTTCGTTTAGCCGGTCCAGCGCCTGTTCCAATACCCGCTTTATATCGTTGCCGGGTAACACTATGCCCGCGCTCTCCCTGAACTCTTCTTTCAATACTACTCTTTTCTCCTTTCGTATATGGTCAATCATCTGGTTATAAGCCACGGTAAACAAAAAAGATTTGCTTTTGGCGTAATCAATTGTTTCCCGGTTGCGCCACATCTTTTCAAAAGCCGACTGTACAACGTCCCGGGCATCCTCTTCGTTCCTCAGGTTTTTATATATAAACCGATATACGTTATCCGCATACTCGTTCACACATTCATTATATTCTTTTTCAGTCATGTTTCTACAGTCAGTTATCCTTGCTTACGGGAGCTTTGTTTCAGTTTTGCCACTTTAGTATGTTATACGCCGGATGGACTCAAAAGTTACAGTTCCGGGAAAAAAATTGATACAGTAAAATTAAGTACTGTTGATTATATTAAAAATAAGCGCTATAAACCGGGCTGCGGCCGTATCAGGAAAAAGGCGTTGGGAATAACCCGGATGCTAAATACGTCGGCAGTTTCTACCGGATCCCCGTCAATATGAAGCGGGGCTTTTTCCAGGTTTTTAATAGTGAGGGCAGGGGTTTGATAATAAATTACATTATCTTTTTTATGTGGGCGGTCTTTTACCTCTCCGCTGATCACCTGCCTCATAACAGCCGCCAGCATATGCAATTTGGTCATTTTCTGCACGATCACTATATCCAGCAAACCATCGGTAAGGCTTGCCCGGGGAGCAATGGTAAACTGGTTGCCAAACTGGTTGCTATTGGCTATACTGATAAAGAAGGCTTCCGTTGAAATTGTATTTTCTTTGGTAGAGATCTCAAATTTGTAAGGCCTGGCTTTTAAGAAGTTACTGCAGGTCTGTTTTATATAGGTACGCAACCCCCTGGTTTTCTGCCTGGCGAAGTCGTGTGCCACCTGCGCGTCAAAACCCAGCCCGCTGAGCATGCAGGAAAACCTGTCGTTGATCGAAAACGCGTCTGTAAGTACCGGTTTCCCGTTGAATATCTGCTCCAGCGCTTTTTCGGGATTTTTGGAAATGCCTGCCGTCAGCGCCAGACCGTTTCCGCTGCCGAGCGGGATCAGTCCAAAACTCACGCCGGTATCGCGGAGGTTGTCCACTACCGCGCTCAATGTGCCATCACCCCCACACACAATAATATCCCGGACGCCTTCTTTTATCTTTTCCCTGATAGAGGAATAGTCTCCTTCAGCGTTCGTGGGAAGTATTTCATAACCGACCTTCTTTTCTGCCATTTTCCTTTCAATAATCCGCCTGATTTTGGATTTATCGCCTTTTCCGGAGATTGGATTTAAGAGGAAAACGAGCTTTTTGTTCATGAAACAGAGATGACCGGTATATATAATAAATAATGGAGCAATTTACGGCGATATTAACATCCGGCAACGATTTTAGCAGGTTTGCCTAACCCGGGGACCACGTTCAACCCGGCAGATTTCCTTTATATTTCTGTACCTTTGCCCCCATTTTTTACAGTATGGCTACGAAATACAGGGAATTTACCGGCTTACACCTTCCGGCTATAGAACAGGAAATATTAAAGAAATGGAATGAGGATCATGCCTTTGAAAAGAGTGTTTCCCTCAGGGGTGAAGCTCCTTCCTTTGTGTTTTACGAGGGGCCTCCCAGCGCCAATGGTATGCCGGGCATACACCATGTTATTTCCAGGACCATCAAAGACTTGGTTTGCCGCTACAAAACCATGCGGGGATACCAGGTTCACCGCAAAGCCGGCTGGGATACCCACGGATTGCCGGTGGAACTGGGTGTGGAAAAAATGCTGGGGATCACCAAAGAAGATATCGGTAAAACCATTTCCATAGAAGAATATAATGCTACCTGTAGAAGGGAGGTATTAAAATACAAAGGCAAATGGGACGAATTGACCCAAAAAATGGGTTACTGGGTTGATCTCTCCAAACCGTATATCACCTTTGAGAACGACTATATAGAGACCCTTTGGTGGTGTCTTAGCGAACTGTATAAAAAAGATTACCTGTACGAGAGTGTAAGCATACAGCCTTATTCACCGGCTGCAGGTACCGGGCTTAGTTCCCATGAACTCAACCAGCCGGGTACTTATAAGATGGTGAAAGATACTTCCGCGGTGGCGATGTTCCCTTTTGATGCAACGGCAAATAATGAACACCCCACAGGAAAAAAAATTACGGCGGCCGGCGACGATACTTACTTCCTGGCATGGACCACCACTCCCTGGACGCTGCCATCCAACCTGGGGCTGACAGTGGGCGCCAATATCGAATACGTATTGGTGAAAACCTTTAATCCCTATACGCATGTGCCCGTGAACGTTATCCTGGCTAAAGCGTTAACAGGTAAATTTTTCTCCCCCGAAGGAGAAAGAAAAGAATGGGACAATCCAACATTTGAAGGCGCGAAAGGGGAAGTGTTACCCTGGAGTGTCCGGGCAACCTTTACCGGAAAAGAACTGGAAGGATTACGCTACGAACAACTGTTGCCTTTTGAAGCGAACGCGCCGGAAAACGTAAAAGCAAGCGTTCCCGGAGCCGACCCTTTCCGGGTGATCACAGGAGATTTTGTAACCACCGAAGATGGTACCGGTATTGTGCATACAGCGCCGGACTTTGGCGCTGATGACTATAAGGTTGGTCAGAAATACAATCTCGGCTTTTTCACAGAAATAAATAAATATGGTGTCCGCGAAAAAAGAGTACTGGTAGACCGCGAAGGAAAATTCGTGGACGGAATAGGAGAGTTCAGCAACCGGTATGTAAAGAACTATAAGGATGAGAAAGATTATGTGGATGTGAATGTAGACATTAGTGTAAAGCTGAAGAAAGAGAACAGGGCATTTAAAGTAGAAAAATACGAGCATAACTACCCCCACTGCTGGCGTACAGACAAGCCCGTACTATATTATCCGCTGGACGCCTGGTTTATTAAAACCACGGCATTGCGGGAAAGAATGGTGGAATTGAATAAAACCATCAACTGGAAACCCAAATCTACGGGTGAGGGCCGTTTCGGCAACTGGCTGGAGAATATGGTGGACTGGAACCTGAGCCGCAGCCGCTACTGGGGTACGCCCCTGCCGGTTTGGAAAACCGTAGATGAAGCCGGCAATTATATAAGTGTAAAAGAAGGGGGTGAGGAGCGTTGTATTGGTTCAATGGCGGAACTGAATGCAGCTATAAGGGAATCGTATGATGCCGGTATCTCCACCGTTTCTTCCTTTGGAGCAGGGGACGCGGGAGCTGACCTGCACAAGCCATTCGTGGACGACGTGGTATTGGTGAGCAGCAAAGTCAAACCCATGAAACGGGTGCCCGACCTGGTGGACGTATGGTTCGACAGCGGTGCTATGCCCTATGCGCAATGGCATTTTCCATTTGAAAACAAAGAGATCTTTGCCAAAAATTATCCCGCTGACTTTATCTGTGAAGGAGTGGATCAAACCCGGGGATGGTTTTATACCCTGCACGCTCTGGGTAGCCTGCTGAAAGAATCCGTGCAGGATGAGCTGAAAAAAGACGGATTTGAAGTGAATGACGACCTATATCCGGGGCTGGCTTTTAAAACCTGCGTTTCCAATGGTTTGGTACTGGATAAGAACGGGAACAAAATGAGTAAGCGGCTGGGCAACGTGGTGGATCCCTTTGCCACTATTGACCAGTTCGGCGCTGACGCTACCCGCTGGTACCTCATCACCAACGCCTCGCCCTGGGATAACCTGAAGTTTGACCTGGACGGAATTAAGGAAGTGCAGCGTAAATTTTTCGGTACCCTATATAATACTTACCAGTTTTTTGTATTGTATGCCAATGTGGACGGGTTCACGTTTAAAGAGGACTATATCCCGCTCGCCGGGCGTCCTGAAATAGACCGCTGGATCATATCATCTCTGAATACACTGAAAAAAACGGTAAACGATTACATGGATGACTATGAACCCACCCATGCCGGCCGGGCTATCGAAGATTTTGTGGACGAACATCTCAGCAACTGGTATGTTCGCCTCTGCCGCCGCCGGTTCTGGAAACCTGCCCAAACCGAAACAGACAGGCATGATAAAATAAGCGCCTACCAAACGCTGTATGAATGCCTGGAAACAGTGGTGCAGCTCATGGCGCCCATATCCCCTTTTTTCAGCGATGCCATTTTCAATAACCTGAACGGGGTCACCGGAAGGTTACCCTTTGAATCCGTACACCATAGCGATTTCCCCAAACCGGATCCCGGCAAAACAGATGAAAAACTGGAGGAGCGGATGCAACTGGCGCAGGATATATCATCCCTTATCCTGTCGCTTCGCAAAAAAGTGAATATAAAAGTCCGGCAGCCATTACAAAAAGTTTTAATACCTATACTAAACCCGGATATGAGATCCCAGGTGGAAAAAGTGGCAGACCTGATAAAGTCGGAGGTTAACATAAAAGAAATAGAATATATATCGGGTGACAATGATTTTATCAGCAAACGGATCAAGCCCAACTTTATAGCGCTGGGTAAAAAGCTGGGACCCAAAATGAAAGCTGTTTCCAGTGCTTTGGCAGTATTTACGCAGGACGATATCAAAAAAATAGAGCGGGAAGGCACTTATACCCTGGACATCAACGGAGAACCGGTTGAAATCCTGCTAAATGAAGTAGATATCCAGAGTGAGGACGTACCGGGGTGGACAGTGGCCGGCAAGGGGCTGCTGACAGTGGCCCTGGATATAACGATTACGCCGGCTCTTGAAAATGAAGGAAATGCGAGAGAGTTCATCAACAGGGTGCAGAAAATCCGTAAGGATAATAACTACGAGTTGACTGACAGGATTTTGGTAAAACTCTCTGAAAATGCAAAACTTAAACAATCAATTAGCGAATTTAATACATATATTTGCGCGGAAATTTTGGCAGATTCTATAGAATGGTTACCCGATATTACGAATGGTATTGAAATTGAAGTAAATGACATAACTTTAAAAATTTTAGTGACCAAAAAAGCATAATTGCATGGCAACCAATAAAAAAGCAGCAAAAAAGACTGCCGCAACGAAAGCAGCCAAGCCTGTAAAAAAAGCACCTAAAAAGGCAGTGAAAGCCACCAAGGCGGCGCCTAAAAAGGCAGCCGTTGCCAAACAGCCGGCCAAGCCGAAGCCTGCCGCCAAAAAACCGGTTGCCAAGCCTGCTGCAAAAAAGGCAACTACTAAAAAGCCCGAAGTAAAAAAACCGGCTAAAAAAGCTACGCCTGTTAAAAAGGCTGCTCCGGTGAAAAAAACCGCTCCGGCAAAAAAGCTTCCGGTGAAAAAGGTAGTAAAAGAAGAAATAAAAAAACCGGTGGTAAAAGAACAGAAACCGGTGACGCCCGTTCTTCCGGTAAAGCCGGTAGTTAAAGCCAAGGAAAAACCAAAGGCAGAGCCTTCCAAACCGGTTGTCATTCCCAAGCTTAGTACCAGCGTGTCCAGGAAGTACGAGCCGGAATTTACACAATCCGTGCTGGACAAGCCGTCTGCACAACAAAACGGACCAATAATGAGGTATAGCGACGCAGAACTTACAGAATTCAGAGAGCTGATACAGAGGAAACTGGAAGCGGCAAAGAAGGAACTGAACTATTTACAGGGGCTAATTACCCGAAAGGATGATATGGGTGGCGATGAAAGTGAGAACAGGTATATGACAATGGAAGATGGAAGCATCAGCATGGAAAGGGAGCAGTTGAGCCAGATGGCCAGCCGCCAGATTCAGTATATCGATCACCTTGAAAAAGCCATGATGCGTATTGAAAACAAAACCTACGGTATTTGCAGGGTAACCGGCAAACTGATCGACAAAGCAAGATTAAGGGCGGTACCACATGCTACCCTGAGCATTGAAGCTAAAATGGGCTTCGCCAAAAACCCGAACATTCAATAAACAATACGAACTCTTATAAGAACAGGGGGCTGCTTTTCGGCAGCCTCTTCCTTTTATAGGAAGAGTTGCTGTTACCAACGCAGGCATATTTTCCCGACTTGTCCGCCCTTATAGTATTAAAAAACAGAGGCTGATTTTCAGTAGGTTATATCGCTCTTTTTATGATTTGACTGTACTAACCGCTACTTTGAAGGTAAAATGCAGGATGCGTTATATTCCCGAAATCAACCTGCCGCACTAATTTGGACAAGTCAGTTATGATAATGGTTCAAAGCACTTCTGCGGTATGCTTTTGCCCGGGTGAAAGTCTTGTTGCCAGGTATAAAAATAATGTCGCCCCTTCCGGGGCTTTGATGACGGGGTCCCTGTTCTACCAGAATACCGCCCTTACAGGGCTTTATTTAAAAACCATTGGCAAATCGATATCATTCAATGATAATGGTTCAAAATACTTCTGCGGGGACGCTTTCACTCAGGCGCCAATACATGTTTTGCAACGAGCTGACAGTCAATCATCATTCCTCTCCCACCTGCGGCGGAAACGGAATCTCGTGAAGGTGTGGGAGACCTCTCTTCCGGGCATTCGGAACCGCTGCCGGCCGGTAGGCGGGCGTTCCATTCGGGGAGACGGTGACCGATGTGTCATCGCCGCATTGATTTGGAGCCCTAATAGCCAGGTCGGTACGACCGGCAGTATGGTAGCTGATCAATAGTATCAGTTGGAGCCAAGCCCCGGAGGGGCGACATTTCCCTGTTTGTTAATCGTTATAAAATTCAAAATGATATTTCTCTCTCAACTTGTCTACCGCACTAATTTAGACAAGTCGGGATACTCATTCGTGCAGGCTGTGGCAAATCCTTTTTTATTCTTCCTCTGTTGTGCCGGCTTCATCTTCCATGGCTTCGTCATCCTCTCCTTCGGCTTCAAAACCATCCATATTCTTGGTGAGGTCATATTTCTCTTCCACGTCCACAAATTTATCTCCCAGGATGCTCTTGGTTCCATACTGGCTGGGGGCGATTCCTTCGGTGCGGGTAACAGCGGGATAACTGAGCTTGGAGCTTTCTTCCTTAGAGACGTTGATCAACTCTACCAGAAAGGTCCAGCCCTTTACAAAATCATAGGTATAAATAAACCGCTCGTTCGGGTTTTTGATCTCAGAGCTGATTTGTGTCTCTGACATGATCAACGGAGCCACTTTATAAGGTTTGTCATATTTTTCAATGCTGATCTCCCTTCCCCGGGCCCAATTATCATTACTCCTGTAAAATGTTGCCTGGTGTTTGTTGTCAAACTCAAAGCTGCCGAGAATAGCACTGTGAAGATCAAAAAAAGTTTGAGTGTGTTTAATCGCTATATCTCTATAGATACTATCATCTTCCTCAAAATAGATCCTGAATTTCAAAATGGCCATGAGTATGATTTGGATTTTTAAAATCTTTGAAACTTCAAAGTTAATATAAATAAAGGAGTTAGTACATATCTCTGTTTAAGGGGCCGGTTGCTGATGCAGCATCATTTTACCGGATGCAGGTTGAGGGTTGCCGCAACCCGCAACATATATGCATAGGCGGACTCGTAACTATTCTCTATTTCACCATCCAGGATCGCATCTTTTATAGCATTCTTAATATCGCCCACGTGGCGGCAGGGTGGAATACCAAAAACCTCCATGATCATTTCTCCGCTCACCGGAGGCTGCCAGTTTCGTATCTTATCACTTGTTTCCACTTCTTCCAGCCGGTATTTTACCATTTCAAAATTGTCGAGATAGCGTTTTACTTTTTGTTTGTTTTTAGAAGTAATATCCGCCTTACACAACAACATTAGTGTATCGATATCATCTCCCGCATCAAAAAGCAAACGCCGTATGGCCGAGTCCGTAATGTTTTCTTTTGTGAGGCTTATAGGCCGGAGATGAAGTTCTACCAGCTTTCTTACAAACCGCATTTTATTGTCCAGCGGCAGCTTGAGTTTGCTGAAGATTTTGGGTACCATACGGCCGCCTACTACTTCATGCCCGTGAAAGGTCCACCCATGACCCTCTTCGAAACGTTTGGTAGGGGGTTTACCGATATCATGCAGCAGGGCGGCCCAGCGCAACCACAGATCATCCGTATAAACTGCAATATTGTCGACCACCTGCAGGGTATGATAAAAATTATCCTTATGCCCCATCCCGTCAATATATTCCGCGCCTGCAAGCGCTACCATTTCCGGAAAAATGATCGCCAGTATGCCCGATTGAAAAAGAAAGTCCAGCCCTGCAGATGGTTTCGCGCTCAGCAATATCTTGTTCAACTCGTCGGTAATGCGTTCCTGCGATACAATCTTTATCCGTTCCTTGTTTTTTTTGATCCCCTTCCAGGTGACCTCATCTATGGTAAACTGCAACTGAGAGGCAAACCTGATCGCCCGCATCATTCTCAGGGGGTCATCACTGAAAGTCCGGTCAGGGTCCAGCGGCGTACGGATGATTTTTTCCTCAATGGCCCTATATCCTTCAAAGGGGTCTATCAGTTCACCAAAGTTTGATTTATTCAGGCTGACCGCCAGCGCGTTGATCGTAAAGTCGCGCCGGTTCTGATCATCTTCCAGCGTGCCTGGCTCCACTTCAGGCTTACGGGAATGCGACCGGTAGCTTTCCTTACGCGCCCCTACAAACTCTATATCCATGTCATCTACCTTTATATGAGCAGTCCCGAAATTTTTGAAGAAAGAGACTTTAGGAACAGGCTTAAAATAACCCGCTACTTTGTTTGCCAGTTCAATCCCGTCTCCCAGGCAAACAATATCCACATCCTTCGACTCCCTGTCAATGATCTTGTCGCGAACAAATCCCCCGATAATGTATGCATCCACTCCCAGTTCCCGTGCCGCCCTTGCCACCTGGTCAAAAATGTATGCTTCCTGTTCTGTACACTTGATAAACATGCGCCCAAAAATACAAAGGTTATGGAGAAGCCCGAAAAGATAAGATTAAGCAGGGCTAAACATCACTTGCCTGGAGCCACCGCTATTTCGGCTTGTATTTCGATTGGTTCAAAAGCGTTTGCGCATCCAGTTGCAGCAGCTCTTCCAGAGTGGTTTCAGGAAACAGTTCCATGTATTTCTTTACGATCTGGCGGCCAACAAAAAGAGCAATATTACCGGGAGAACCCTCTCCCAGTTCCTGTGTATAAGGAGCTTCTTCCACGTATCCCTGGATACGCAGCGGATCGCTGTTAAAGATCAGGTTGTTTTGCGCCAGGAAACTCCAGATATACCCTTCATTCGCATAACAGTCTTTAAGTTGCTTTTGTGTGTACCCGGTTTTGATGGAATCCGGGGTATAGGGCATAAACTTATCCAGCAGGTAAAGCCTCTTCCCTTTATCAACGGCATGGTCCAGCAGGGTTCTGTTGGGTAGTCCCGGGAAGATATCGTCTACGATATTTTTGATACCGTTGACCGCTATATATTCCGGGGAAAATTTCCTGGATACATATTTCGGAAAAATAGACTGCGCGATCTGGCTTTGATAAAGAGACGCGTTTTCTCCCAGGTGCAGTTGCAGCGCTACCGCCAGTGCATCCTGTGTAATCACATCCCCCGTTTTGCCGAAGGGTGTTTGAAAAACCGCGTCCAGCGGTCCGATAAAAGTTATTATTTTTTCGGGCGCTTCATATGCGGGAAAATAATGCTTTACAAACTGCAACCCCTGTTTGATCTCTTTTTCAACAGTAGAAAAGCTATGGAACACTTTATCGGCAGTATCCTTCACCAGTTGATAATCCCGTAAGAATATCCTGATGGCGGCATTGGTATTTTCTGCCTCCTCCAGGGACAGGCCCAGGATGTTTTGTAAAAAATCCGCCAGGAAGAAGGGGTACTTCTGGTGGAGCGCCGGAATTGAAGCCTCAATATTATTGGTATCAATACTAAAAAAGTCCTGCTCGAACCTTTGTACTTCCAGGTTCACCTGTATACCTGAAACATCCGGAATACCCTTTTTGCTGCCGCAGCTCCAGCATAATAAACCCAGGAAAAGATACCCAATTAACTTTTGCATGAAAGCCTAACGCTTTAGTTATTAATTTGTTGTGCTTTGTTTATGCAGTCAGTTATTTTACAATTTATTTCACTGGACTAAGCGTATATCCTTTTTCTTTTAGTAGCCGGATCACACCCTGTTCGCCACCGAGATGACCCGCACCCACGGCAATAAAAACAGGCTCATTTTTCATGGCCTCCTCTATTACCGGTATCCAGCGCCTGTTCCTGCCGAAGAGTAATGCTTCTTCCGCTCCGGCTATATCCGGCGAAGACATGATATGTTCGTACAGCGCGTCTACATCCTGTTTTTTATAATTCTCAACCAGTTTATTGAACTCGCCGCGTTGATTGTCAAATTCATCCACATATCGCATTACCATTTGGGCCTGCACAGAGTCGGGCATGTCATCAAAAATTTTCATCTGGTCTTCGATGGTCTCAAGCCCCAGCACTTCCTTGGATTGCGCTTTAGCCATTTCTACAAAAGTCAGCTCATACGATTTATGATCATTGCAGGGCATGGCTTTCAGCAGCATCATACTGAACAGGGCGAATGGTTTCATCGTGTTCAGCATTGCCAGGGGCATTTTCAGGGAGTCCCTGAAAAAATCATTCAGCCGGGCGTAATCTTCCGGGGTAAAAAAATCACTCAGCTTTTTTCCCTGCAACATCGCAAGCTGCAGCATTTTCATATTCAGCGCGGGATCGTCCATATCCACTTCCAGGTAAAGTTTTTCCGTTTTAGCGAAGCTTTCTTTAAGTCCGTCCTTCATAAAAAAATCCTTTTCGCAGATCATGTGCACCGTGCCATACAGGTAAGACGGTTTTGTTAACCCATTGCCGGAAATTTCCCAAAGCAGGTTGTTCAGATCACCTGTTTGTCCAAAACTATTTACAGGAGGAAGGTTCTGCAGAAATAAGGCAGCAAATAATACCGATAAGTGTTTCATGTATGTAAGTTAACTGCTTTTGAGAATTATCGGCTTAATAATTTGTAAAGTTTTGTTCTCCTGTCGGGAAAGTAACAGGTATGCCGTGAGTCCCGGCAGTATCAATAATTCAATAGTTTTTGCACGGATTCATGCAGCCTGGATTTTGCCATGAAGTTTTTCTCCAGTTCCGTATTGAAGGGAACAGGCGTGTCAAGAGAAGCACAACGCATCACGGGCGCATCCAGCATGCGGAAGCAGTGTTCCGAGATCCAGGCGCTGATCTCCGCGCCGGCGCCGGCTGTGAGCGTATCTTCGTGCAACACCAAGACCTTGCCGGTACGCTGCACAGAAGCGTATATAGCGTCGTAGTCGAGCGGCAGCAGGGAACGCAGATCAAGGATGTCAATGGATAGATCGAGGTATTGCGCCGCATAGTCCAGGGCCCAGTGAACCCCGGCGCCATAGGTTATAATAGAGATATCGCTTCCTTCTTCCACAATACGGGCTTTGCCAATCGGCACTTCGTATATTTCTTCGGGCACCTGTCCGGAGATACTCCGGTAAAGCGCCTTGTGTTCAAAATACAATACCGGGTTCGGGTCATTCACCGCGGCTACCAGCAGTCCTTTGGCATCGGCCGCGGTAGAAGGATATACTACTTTCAACCCGGGCGTATGCATAAACCATGCCTCATTGCTTTGCGAATGAAAAGGACCGGCGCCCATACCGCCACCGGTAGGCATACGTATCACCACATCAGCGTTTTGCCCCCAGCGATAATGTATTTTGGCCAGGTTATTTACGATCTGGTTAAAGCCCATGGTCACAAAATCCGCGAACTGCATTTCGATAATGCTTTTTATCCCTTCCATGCTCAGCCCCAGCCCGGCCCCTATCACTGCGCTTTCGCAGATGGGCGTATTGCGGATCCTTTCCTTACCGAACTTATTTACCAGCCCCTCCGTTATTTTAAACGCCCCTCCGTATTCCGCGATGTCCTGTCCCATTATAATAAGATTATCGTGGAAGATCATGCTTTGGTAAATGGCTTCCGCAATGCTGTCGATGAACCTTTTTTCCCGGAGATTGAACAGGGAGGGATGAATATTGCTCGTGTCGGTTATTACCAGTATTTCCTTGTCGCTTTGCACTTCTGTGAGGTCGGCATAGACGTCTCTGGTTTCATGGGCGGTCACGGGTACTACCGGTGGGGTGTTAAAACCCTTCGCCACCTCGGTTTCTATATATTTTTTACATTCTGTTTTGGCAGCTTCTATTTCTATGGTTGAGAGTATCTGCTCTTTCAGCAGCCAGTGCTCAAAAGTCTTCAGCGGATCCTTTTTCTCCCAAAGTTCAAAAAGCTCCTCCGGTATGTATTTGGTTCCGCTGGCTTCTTCATGCCCCCGCATCCTGAAAGTCATACATTCCACGAGATAGGGCTTTTGCTGCTCCAGGCAGTAGTCCCTCACCCCCTTAATGGTGTCGTACACCTCCAGGATATTATTCCCGTCTACCTGTACGCTTTCTATACCATATCCCTTGGCCTTATCCACCAGGTCTTTACAGCGGTATTGCTCATTCACAGGGGTACTCAGCGCGTACCCGTTGTTTTCTATAAGGAAGATAACCGGCAGGTCCCAGACAGCGGCTATATTCAGCGCTTCATGAAAATCCCCCTCGCTGGTGCCTCCCTCGCCGGTGAATACAAGGGTAACCTTTTTCTCTTCTTTCAGCTTGTATGCCAGTCCTATGCCATCGGCCACCGCCAGTTGGGGGCCGAGGTGGGAGATCATGCCACAGATATAGTGCTCCCGGTCTCCGAAATGAAAGCTTCTCTCACGCCCCCGGCTATAGCCCTCCCGGGCGCCCTGCCATTGCATCAGCAACCGGCTGAGGGGCAGGCCCCTTGTGGTAAACACGCCCAGGTTCCGGTGCATGGGAAATATCCATTCCTCTTTTTCCATCGCCAGGCTGGCGCCCACGGCAATGGCCTCCTGGCCGATGCCGCTGAACCACTTGCTGATACGTCCCTGGCGCAGCAACAGCAGCATTTTTTCCTCAATCATCCTGGGTAACAGCAATGACCTGTAAAAATGCTCCAGTTGGGATGCCGATAAGCCCTTTTGCGAAAAATGCATATACAAACCTATTGGTTTTTTAAAATATGCAAGGGGATTATACTGTTTATTTTGCGTGCTGATAACCGGAAATTTGATATAAGAACGCATTTCAGGGCGTTGTTATGATATGGTTATCATTTTAATAGCGGAATTTACTCCTCCGGCTTGCTGAACAGGATAGAGGAAACCAGCGAAAGCAGGAAACTGAAAAGCAGTCCCCACCAGAAGCCATCTATTTGTATGCCGCTGATGAATTTGGCTGCCAGCAGCACCAGCAGGGCATTGATGACGAACAGGAACAACCCGAACGTGACAACGGTGATGGGTATGGTAAGCAGTATAAAGATCGGGCGAATGATGATATTGATGACCGCCAGCACCAAGGCAAACAGGATAGCGGTCCAGTACGTATCAATGTGAATTCCCTTTAAAATATAGGATAACCCGAAAGCCACCGCCCCGGTTACCAGGATGCGTATGATAAAGCCCATATGGATAATTTTTCAAAAAAGGTACAACAAAAAGCTGTAATTGTGAGCTATACAACCGGTTTGCACCGGCAATCCGGGCATGGGTCTTGAAATAACCGGAAGCCGGGCTACCTGCCTTACCCGCACTGTCACTGTGACCCGCACCATTTTCCACCGCAGCGGATTTTTGATATTATGAAAACCACCTTATCCTGACCAATCCTTTTTAATCCTCACTTTTTGATTGCCCGTCTGAAGACCATCCGGAGGGGATGGCCACTCAAACCTGTACAATCGGTTTAATGGCTTATCAGTGCATCCTGCATGATCCGGATTTGGGATGCATTATGCGTGCAGATTCAAGCGAGAGCCTGCAATTACACATGGGAGAGAAGGCGGAGCTATGGGGTAGATATCCGTGTGGAGACGTGTATACACGGTTATATACGGATAAGGCGAAAGTTGTATTGGCGGCACAACAATTTTTATGGCGAACCCTAAAGCGTTAATAATCAACGCCTATTTTGTACACTTGATTCCTAAAAGTGTCATAAATTTATGAGTTAGCGGTCAGGCAAGGACGACACGGCAACACAGACACTTTTAAACAAAATGACAGCAGAAACGATAATAGAAAAACTTAATCTGACCAGACACCCCGAAGGCGGTTTTTACAGGGAAACTTATAGGGGCGAAAAATCAATTACACTTGACAACGGTAAGGTAAGAAATACGGGAACTGCGGTTTATTATCTTCTGAAAGACACAGACAAATCACATTTTCACAAAGTAAGTTCAGACGAACTTTGGCTTTTTCATCAAGGCGAGCCTTTGGAAATATTTATGATAACCAATGACGGAAAATTAGAAACAAAAACTTTGGGTAATCGGTTAGACTTGAATGAAGAACCGCAGGTTATTATAACAGCAAATGTTTGGTTTGCCGCACGACTTAAAAACGAAAAAGGATTTGCACTTGTCAGTTGTATTGTTGCACCGGGTTTTGACTTTGACGACTATGAATTGGGCAATAAAAATGAATTGATAAAAGCGTTTCCAAACATCAAAACCGAAATTGAAAAACTAAGTTTGTGAATATGAATTTTGACAATATAGAATATTTACAACACGGAAACAACCGACAACGACAAGCATATTCTATCTTGACGAATAATCAAATTTTATCAAAACTTAAACAGTTTGACCCCATTCTTGTCGGGACAATACCCATAAACATTGACATAGAAAATAGCGACCTTGACATTATTTGCTGTTTCGCAGACAAACAAGAGTTTCAAAAATCAATCACAGACAATTTTAATAGCGAAAGAAGTTTTGCAATCAGAGAACAACCAAGTTTAGACACATTGGCTATTGTCGCCAACTTCTTTTTGGACGGTTTTGAAATTGAGATTTTTGGACAAAGTATTCCGACAAAACAACAATTTGCATACAGACATTTAATAGTTGAACATAATTTGCTAAACAAACACGGAGAAAAATTCAGACAACAAATTATTGAACTCAAACGACAAGGACAGAAGACAGAACCAGCGTTTGCATTAGCACTCGGCTTGACAGGTAACCCTTATACCGAACTACTAAAATTTGAAACGAATGACAAAAGCCCGAACCGCTAACATCGTATTGGCAATAGGCGGGCTGAACGGCTTCGTATCAACGAAAGTGCAAAATTTAACTTTCGTTCTTCGTATGAACGTTAGTGCTAAAAATCCCGCCCATCGCCAATACGCGGCACGTTGTAGGCAACCAATTTTGACACATTACAAATGACACAAAGACCACAGACAATTCAAATATTCCTACCAGATGGCAATCCGACAAGTATTAAAATTGCCGACTTGACAAATCGTATGATTGTAGCAGTGCTTATTCCAAGGAATAAACTAACTGACTGTGGAGTGAGACCTGAAGTTAGAAAATATGGAATTTATTTTTTGTTTGGTGTTAACGAAGACAAGGCAAAACCTATTTCCTACATTGGTGAGACCGAAGATTGTTTTGAGCGACTTAAAATGCATAATAAGTCAAAAGAGTTCTGGAATTATGCAGTTGTAATAACTTCAAAATCCAACACCTTTACAAAATCGCATGTGAAGTTTTTGGAACACATTTGTATTAAAACTGCAAATGAAATTGGTCGTTATGACACAGATAATTTGGCTACACCTGCTAAACCATATATTACTGAAAGTATGGAAGCCGACTTGCTTGACAATTTTGACACAGTCAAAATTTTACTCTCGACATTAGGCTTTCCAATCTTTGAAGAAATCAGAAAGTCTTTTAAGAAAAGAGAAGTTCTTTATTGCAAAGGAAAAGATGCAATTGCTCAAGGAGAAATGATTGACGATGGTTTTGTAGTAATCAAAGGGTCAAAAGCTAACAAAGACGAAACTAAGACTGCAGGAACATGGGTGACAGGCATGCGAAAAAAACTTATTGACGATAAAATTCTTGTACCAGAAAATGGTGTTTTGGTTTTTTCAGAAGATTTTGTGTTTGGCTCGCCAAGTGCAGCAGCCGCTACAGTTTTAGGGCGTCGTGCAAATGGCTGGACAGAGTGGAAGGATAAAGATAATAGGACAATTGATGAAATTTATCGAGTTGAAACAATTGTTGATGTGGCTGAGAGTTAACTTTGGCTGCCTACAACATTGGGTTTTATGCAAGTTGGGCTCGACATTGTAACATCAGCTAATTGCAAATCCCAGTTTCAGTTCCAGCAGACGAATATCTATCAACTTTTGTACCTAACTTCAACAATATATTTTCAATCAGCAGCGGTTGTCGGCAGACGGAATTCTATTTCCCAACCTGCATAAAGCCCTGTTCGTTGTGCGGCATTAATATGACATCTTCTAACGACTTTGACTTTTTTTTGAAAAATGGGTTTATAGAAGGACTCAGTGAAGGTTCTTCTATGAACATTTTGTTGACAAAGTATGGAAATGACAACTGGTATGTAAAAGAAATAGAAAACAATGGGCTTATTTATGGTATTATTAAAATCGGCTTTATAGAATTTCACATTTATAACGAACAAATAAGTGGTATCAGCTATAGACCAGACTTACCCTTTGAGAAAAAAGACTTCAAGAATATCCAAATTCCTTGGATTTATAAAGTTGTTGACATATCCGATATTGAAAACAATTTGACAACTAAAAAAATTGAGTATAAAAAGTATATTGTAAATGGACCTAAAAACACCTTTAGAACTGCGGGTGCGGACTTATTAATTACAGATGGTGGACATACTTTTATTGACACCGAAGGTGGGGTAACTTTTTTGTTTGACACTAATGAAAAAACACGCAGACTTGAGGTGTATCAAATTTGCAAATACTATGACATTCACAAACAGAAAGAAATTTAACGACCGCACAACATTGGGTTTTATGCAAGTTGGGCTGACGGAATAAGCCTCATCTTTTGTACACATCCCAGCTTCAGTTCCGGCAGACGAATAACTATCAGCTTTTGTACCTAACTTCAATAATATATTTTCAATCGGCAGCGGTTATCAGCGGACGGAATACTAATTCCCAACCTGCATAAAGCCCTGTTCGTTGTGCGTCATTTTAGAACGACCAAAACCGACAGGAAACGCAAGACAAGGACAATGAACCTTTACATAAAAAGAATCAAAGACTTACATAGCAAGTTAGACCCTGCAATCCTTACGGAATTAGAGGAAGCATTTGTAGATAAGAAATTTGCAAAAGGCTCATACCTGCTAAGACCCGAACAAATATGCACAGCGCACTTACTTATAAAAGAAGGCATAGCGAGGAAATTTTACATTCATCAGGACAGAGAAATTACAATAGAAATATACTTTCCCGATGACGTAGCTATATCGTTAGACAGTTACATAATGCAAAATCCGGGAGATGTATTTATTGAAGCGTTGACGGAATTAGAAGTTACTGTGATTGATTACAGCCGGTTTTATAAGATGAAAAACAAATATCCGGAAGTGATGATGCTTGACAAAATGTTTATAGAATATTACGCAGTGTGGTTTGAGCAGCGACTTAGAGCCTTTCAAACCCTTGATGCATCTCAACGGTATCTGAAACTGCTCGAAAAAGAACCGCAAATTGTCCAATTCCTGCCTGTCACCATTGTGGCTTCTTATCTGAATATTTCTTTGGAAACTTTGTCTAGAATTAGGTCTAAAGTTTCATAAGTATTTTTTTGACTTGTGTCAAATTTCTGCATTGACGGAGAATATAATTTTGCGTTAGTATAAAACAAGGTGCGTATGAAAGCAGTTATATTCAAAAAATTTGGGAATCCTGAAGTCTTGCAATTGGCTGAAATTGAAAAGCCAATTCCTAAAAACAACGAAGTGCTTGTGAAAATATACGCAACTTCCGTTACCGCAGAAGACCCCAAAATGAGAAGTTTTAATCATTCACCCCTACTAAAATTACCTGTTGGGCTAATGTATGGCTTCAAGAAACCCAAAAAGCCTGTGCTTGGTATGGAGTTTTCGGGAATAGTTGAATCCGTTGGTAATAAAGTCAAAAACTATAAATCAGGCGACAGAATATTCGGATATACAGGTGTTGGATTTGGTGCTTATGCCGAATACAAGTGCTTTCCTGAAAATAGCATAATGTATTCCAAGCCGGAAAATTTATCCTTTGAGCAATCGGCAAGTATGGTTAATGGCTTCCTTACAGTTTTGGCGTATTTAAAAAAGAAAGGGAAGGTAGAAAAGGGAGACCGTGTGCTTATTTACGGTGCGTCGGGTTCAGTTGGAACGGCAGCCGTTCAATTGGCAAAACACCTTGGAGCAACAGTTACAGGGGTTTGCAGCACAAGAAATGTAGAATTAGTTAAGTCTATTGGTGCAGATTATGTTATTGACTACACTAAGGAGAATTTTGCCGACAGAAATGAAACGTATGATGTAATATTTGATACTATCGGAAAGACCTCAATGAAGGGCTGTATGAATTTACTTAGCCCGAAAGGAAAATACTTGCTAACTGAATTTGGCATTTCGCATATTCTTACTGCACTTTACACTTCCCTTTTCAGAAGCAAAAAAGTAATAGTTACGGCTTCAAATATGTATTGGAAAAGAGAAGATTTAACCCTTTTAAAAGAGTTGGCAGAAAACGGACATTTTAAGCCTGTGCTTGACAGAAGTTTTCGGTTAGACGAAATTGTGGAAGCTCATAAATATGTGGAAACAGGACGTAAAGTTGGAAATGTAGCCGTTTCAGTTCGGTAAGATATTTGACATAACAAAAAAACGAACGCACAACAGCAGTTTGGCTGGTTAGAACAACAAAATGCTTAATAAGGAAATAGAAACATATTGTCCTCAAAGCCGAGCAGATTGGAGACAATGGTTAGAGAAAAATCATCGTTCAAAACAGTCTGTTTTGCTTGTGTGTAATACCAAGAAATCAGAAATGCCTACTATACCTTGGAGCGAATTAGTTGATGAAGCCCTTTGCTTCGGTTGGATTGACAGCACACGCAAATCTATTGATGAAACTAAGTTTACACAACTTTATAGCAAACGAAACCCCAACAGCACTTGGTCAAAAATCAACAAAGAAAAAATTCAGCGATTGATTGCAGACGGATTGATGACACAAGCAGGTTTAGACGTAATTGAAATCGCCAAACAAAACAGTTCGTGGACAATTTTAGACACAGTTGAAGAACTTATAATCCCCGAAGACTTAGAGAAAGCGTTTAAAAAACACAAAGGCTCAAAAGACTATTTTCTAAGTTTGAGTAAATCGGCACGGAAAATTATGTTAAGCTGGATTGTCCTTGCTAAACGACCCGAAACCCGACAAAAACGCATTGATGAAATTGCTATCTGTGCGGGACAAAAAAAGAAACCAAAACAATTTTGAAGAAAGAAAAAAACGAACGCACAACACTAAATGGGGTTTTCTACTATGCTGGCTGAGGAATATAACATCAACATTATATCGCTAATCAGCAGCAGTTCCGGCTGAATGTACTCTGGTCAGCAAAAGAATATATCTTTAACATCATTAACAATATTGGGCTTTAGCCCTGGCTGGACGAATCACAGAATATTAGCACAGCAGAAAGCCCTGAACCGTACAGGCAAGGCTAACCAACCGCACTACCCAACACGACAGACACCGAAAAAGAAAACCAAGCCCACCCACCACCCAAAACACTTGAACGTTTCAACAAACTACTTTGGACGTTTCAGAAAACCCCAACACTGAAACGTGAATTACCTTTGCATCGTCAACTAAAAATTAAAAAGACGATGAAACAAATACTTTTAATAGCAACTTCTATCATTCTTCTTTCAAGTTGCTCAATTAAAAATCCCAACACCGAAAATGTTGCGTTGGTAAAGCGATTTGTCAATGAAGTAATCAATGATGGAAACATTGATTTAATTGACAGCATTTGGGCAGAAAATATGCAATGGCATTGTGCAGGTTTGCCCGACACCAAAGGACGACAAGCATACAAACTACAAATGGAAGCCGCCGTAAACGGTGCATTTGAAAATATGCACCTTGACATTATTGACGTTGTCGCAGACAACGACAAAGTAGTATTGTATTTCACAAATTCGGGAAAAAATGTGCGTGAATTTTTGGGACATCATCCAACAGGAAAATTTGCCAAATGGCAAGGCGTTGGAATTTACCGCATTGAAAACGGACAAATTGCGGAAGCGTGGTTTATTGAAGATTTTATCGGAATGTATAATCAACTTGGATTTCTAAACAATTAAAAATAAAAACAATGGCAAAAACAGTTTTAGTAACAGGTGCTTCGGCAGGAATTGGCAAAGCAACCGCAATTTATTTGGCACAAAACGGCTACAACGTTTATGGTGCAGCACGCAGAACGGACAAAATGCAAGATTTGACAACACACGGCATTAAACCAATTGCGTTGGACGTAACAAAAGATGAAAGCATTATCAAGTGTGTAAACCAAATTTTCAAAGAAGCGGGAAGCATTGACATTTTGGTAAACAATGCAGGTTTCGGCTCGTATGGTGCAATTGAAGACGTGCCTATGGAAGATGCACGTTACCAATTGGAAGTAAACGTATTTGGTGCAATGCGTTTAACGCAGTTGGTTTTACCGAAAATGCGTGAAAATAAATACGGTAAAGTCGTAAACATTTCATCGGTTGGTGGTAAAAGTGCGTATCCGTTGGGCGGTTGGTATCACGCAAGTAAATTTGCCATTGAAGCATTGAGCGATGCAATGCGTTTGGAAGTACAACAATTCGGCATTGACGTAATTGTTATTGAACCGGGCGGAATAAAATCAGAATGGGGCGGAATTGCATTTGACAGTATGGTAAAAGCTTCAGGCAACACTGTTTACAAAAGTATGGTGGACGGAGTGCAAAAAGTTTTCTCGATGTCAGCCGACAAAAATCCCGAAGCAATTGTAATTTCAAAATTGATTAAAAAAGGGATTGAAGCGAAAAGCCCCAAAACCCGATATGCAGGCGGATATTTGGCAAAACCATCTTTGTTTATGAGCCGATTTTTTCCTGACAAATTAAAAGATAAAATAGTTTTAAGCCAATTCAAAGCATAATTATGGACTTCACAGAACACATCATAACCTATTATACCACCGAAAGCAAACACGGTTTTGCTGGTGGAATGTTATCGGGAATTATTTTACTTACTACGGCAGTTTTGTTTTGGTGGTTTTCAAACCCTCAAACAATCTTCAAAGGATTGGCTGTAATCCTTTTTGTTGGTGGTTTGATTTTTGGTTTGGGTGGTTACTATGCAGGAAGTTCAGCAAAAAAAGCACTTTCCGAAAAAACACAATCGTATCAAACCGATAAACAAAATTTCATAGATAACGAGTTTGAAAAAGTAGAGAACATTCACAAATCTTGGACAGGAATAAAAATTTTTTGGACAGCATTCATTGTGCTTGGACTGATTTTAATTTTTACAACATCAAAGCCGTTTTGGACAGGAATTGCAATCGGTTCTATGATAGTCGGAACACTCGGGCACATCGAAGAAACGGTATCAATGCAACACAACGAAAAATACAGAACCGAAGTGTTACAATTCAAATCTAATAATCACTAATTTAGCCGTATGGAAACACCATTTCAACAAAACATTTATCTCTATTCTTGTTCAGGTACACAAACAGGAAATGACCCTTTTGTTTATGAACACGCATTGGGTTTAATTACTTCGGGAAGTATGGAAGTTTACACCGACAACGGCTTAGTTTCCTATCCCGCAGGGACATTGAGTTTAGTAAAACGACACCAATTATTGAAAGTAATCAAACAACCGGACGGACAAAAGCCGTTTGCTTCAATCAACATTTTTCTTGACCAGGAAACGCTGAAAAAATACAGCTTAGAACACAACATTCACGCAAACGGAATTTATGTAGGCGAACCGAATGTGTTACTTGACAACGATGAATTTTTGAAAGGTTTTTTCAATTCGCTAATGCCGTATTTTGCACAACCCGAAAAACTGACACCAACATTGGCTCATTTGAAAACCAACGAAGCTATTGAGTTGTTACTTCGCAAACCTGCATTGAAAAACTTTTTGTTTGATTTCAGCGAACCGCATAAAATTGACTTGGAAGCGTATATGAACAGACATTTTTCATACAACATTCCGCTTGAAAAATTTGCGACATTGACAGGCAGAAGTCTTTCAACTTTCAAACGTGACTTTGCGAAAATATACAGCACGACACCCGAAAAATGGTTACAGAAAAAACGTTTAGAACAAGCACATTTTTTAATTACGCAACAAAATAAACGTCCAACAGACGTTTACTTGGAAGTTGGTTTTGAAAACTTATCACACTTTTCGACCGCTTTTAAAAAAGAGTTCGGAGTGAACGCATCACTTGTGTAACGACTGAAAAAGCCCAGCCACTAACACGGGTTTTGCGTCAGGCGGGCGGAAGTGCTAAATTGAACATTCGTTCTTTTTTGTAACTTTGGTGCAAGGTTGAACATTCGTGCATCTAATCCCGCCCGAACGCAAAGCCCCGTCACCTGCCATAATATGAGACCCATACTTTTCATAGTTACTTTGTTATTCTTTGCTAGTTGTTCTGACAAAACACAGAAGTCGAAGAACGACCAAAGCTTCAAAGCGTTTATTCAAAAGACTCGTTTAGTTGACACATCATTTATAAGTACAGTCAAATTAAACGACATCATCGTATGTAGTTCGACAATTACCGACATAAAACAAAAGGGCTATACACCAGTTTTGACACCCAAAGAACAAATTGACTCATTAATTGCAGCAGTAAACTGGCAAGACGGAGAATACTACTATGACAAAACAACAAGACTTATTTTTTGTACTTACGATTATAGCGAGCTTTTGTCCTCAATTTTTTTAAAAGACAATTTCAGCGGGACACTCAGGGAGTTACCAATTGCCGATTTTTCAAAAATTACCGTTCGTGATATTACCGCTTACTTCAAAGACTTAGACTGGAGTATAACAGGTGTTTCGGATTACTGGATTTATGGTAATGACACAGTTAACTTTTATATCAAGGTTGACAAATCAATCCCTCGTTTTCCATTGGACGAGAAATTCTATGAGGACAAACATCCGGTTCTTGCTAAAGTTCAATTTTTATGCAGTAAAATTTACGGTGACGTATATACAAAGAATGACACCGTAATGCAAAAGCCTCTTTACGCACCTTTTAGCGACACTCACCTCAACTATTATCTATTGAGACGCAAGCCTGGTATAGGAACAACTATTAAAGAAATCACTTCAACAGGCAAAAAAACGAATATGGAGGAAATTCGCATCGGTAAGTGGCTAACATACAATCCCGACCATACGCTAAAAAGTTTAGAATATTACAATGATGGCAAGGTGGTTAGGGCTGACAAATAATTACGGCAGGTAACAATCGGTTTTGCAATAGTGCGGCTGACAGTCATAGGTTCAACTTCGGTAATTCTATTTAACTTTGGTGCAAAACTCAACTGACGGTTCGATATTGCCGAACCATCGCAAAGCCGCCGGACGTTAGCAGTAATTTTTGCAGACAGTATTCTAACCGTAGGGAATATAAAAAGTCTAATCAGCATTTTATGAAACTAATAACCATTCTAATCTTTTTCACACCGCTACTTCTAAAAGCACAGAACCGAGACGACATTATCAAACAGATAGTAAAAATTAATCGTTTGGAAAGTGAAATGAAGGGTGTTGGTTTTATACCTTATAGTGAACTTCCGGACTCTGATAGAATCAGACTAACTAAAATCCCCAATGACTATGATAATTACCTTAATTTTCTAGCCTTAGTTAAAATTATTTCCTCTCAAGAATTAGTAGCCTTGACAAAACATTCAAATGGCGTAATTAGGATGTTTGCTCTCCGTGAGCTAATTAAACAAAGGGATTACAACTACGATTACTATAGTTTTTTTCTTTCGGAATTTAAAAATAAGGATAGTATAGAATGGCAATATGGTTGTATGATTTCAACAGAGCCTACTTATGAAATTTTACTTCAAGATTGGTCGGGAAATTGGAACTATGCAAGGTCAACTGGTGCAAAAGAAGACTCAAAATTTCTTGACAAAATTCTTAAACCAATTGACAGTTTTATTTTGGTTGACAGATTTGATTTTTATGACGGTGTTTACACGGATATTTTTGACAGACAAAGATTTGATTCTTCCTTAAATGGGAGAATAATAGAACTAATTGATACAAAACTCAACTTTTGGGCATTTAATTATTTTAAGAAGACTAACCCTAAAATATTTAAGTCTATTGAGAAAAAAACCATTACAAATGTTTTAAAGAATAAAACAACTTTACTAAAGGAGCATCCTGATTTTTTCCAATGGTTTTTGAGGTATCTGGTAACTAACAAACAATTTGACAATGCAAAGCAGATGATTCAAGCTTTACCCAAAGATGAATACTTTAATAAGAGATTGGAATATATGCTAATGAGCATTGACAAAAAATTGGTGGACAAAGTCAAATAAAACTACTGCCAACATGGGGTTTTGTGCAAGTTGGGCTGCCGGAATAACAATGAGCATTTGTTTTGTTCGCTATTGGGCTTCAGTTCCACCGCGACGAATAAAGCCAGACAATGGAATAAATAATGAACTTTTAGTTATTAATTTAGCAGCGGTTACGAGCGGACGCCCGCCTGACCGGACGGGCAGGAATCACGGAATACCGCCACATCGCCAGGGTGTGCTGTGAATGACTAACACCAAACAGTTAGTCAATGCTGTATAAAAGATGATGGACGACCCATCGGTGTCGGCTTTCAAGAGCAGGCATCAAACCACTTCCCGATGCCTGGGTGGTAACAAACAGGTGTTAAACGGTAGGAAGAAAAGGCTATCAACAATAGTCAGGTACGAATTAAGGAGACAAACGAAAGTGAACCTGTGAAGAAGTTGTGTGAAGTGGCTACATTTTGTCAAAAGCTTGTATTCTTGGCTGCAAGTGAAAAGCTGTAACGGGAGCTTGAATATTGGTTACAGGGCAAACGCAACTGAGCAGGTGTGAACTTAATTTCAGGCTTTTATACGGAACTCAGGAAGTCCTTACAAAATGCAAAGAGAACGGCACAAATGGGCAATACCCACAAGGCTTACAGTATCGAAGTTTGTAAGGATGACGGATGTCGTTGTAGTAGCAATGAAGTGTTTGTAATGAACATGGAGCGAAGGGCGACAGACATACAGTCTTGAACAGGTAAACAACTTAGGACAATTAAGGATGACAGACTTATTCGAGACAAAATCAAAACCGGTTCCGGTAACCAAAGACATGGTTCGGGAAGCCTACCGCAAGGTCAGGAGCAACAAAGGAAGTGCAGGCGTGGATGAAGTATCGCTTCAGGAATTTGACGGGAACTTATCCAAAAATCTGTACAAGCTTTGTAACAGAATGGCAAGTGGCAGTTATTTCCCTATGCCCGTGAAAGAGGTTATCATCCCCAAGAGTAATGGAGGAAAGCGAAAACTGGGCATACCGAGCATCAGCGACAGGATAGCTCAGGAAGTAGTAAAATCCTACCTCGAACCACGCATGGAAGCAGTGTTTCTGCCACAATCGTATGGCTATCGCCCCCACAAGAACGCACACCAGGCGTTAGAGCAGGTACGGGAAAATGTACGGCAATTCGCATGGGTCATTGATATGGACATCAAGAGCTTCTTTGACGAAGTCAATCACGAGTTATTGAAGAAAGCCATAGACAAGCATGTGCCGGAAAAGTGGGTGAAAATGTACATACGCAGATGGCTGGAAGCGCCAGTACAAACTCCGGAAGGACTTGTTCACAAACAAGGGCAGGGCACGCCACAAGGAGGTGTTATCAGTCCCTTGTTAGCCAATTTATTCTTGCATTACGTGTTAGACAAATGGTTAAAGAAAACATTTCCGGCAATAAGATTTGTACGCTATGCAGATGATATAGTAGTTCATTGCATCAGCGAAAAGCAAAGTCATTATGTATTAGCGGGCATCAGGCGAAGGCTACAGGAATGCCAATTGCGATTAAGCGAAGAGAAGACCAAAATTACCTATTGCCAGGACTATCGGCGACAGGCACGAAAAGACTATCCCGGGAAATTCGATTTCTTAGGACACACATTCAAGCCTATGACGAAGAAAAGCAATAGGGACAATGGCGTTTTTCTCGGCTTTGATTGCGAGATGAGCATGAAGTCAAGGACACGTATCATATCGGACTGGAAACAAATGAATTTCCAGCGGCAAAGTACATGGACAATACAGGACATAGCCGCCTTACTGAACGCTAAGACAAGAGGAATTATTAATTATTTTGGCAAGGTAAATACCTTTTCACCAGAAAGATTATTCCGATATTTGGACTACCGCATAGCAAAGTGGGTAAAGAACAAGTATAAGAGATTAAACAGCTACCAAAAGGCTTATGATTGGCTACGGGTCATTAAGACAAGGTATCCAAATATATTTGTCCATTGGTCGTTGAGTAAAATCTAAGATTGTATGTCAAGAGCCGTATGAGCCGAGAGGTTCACGTACGGTTCTGTGAGAGGCTTAAGCTGAAATGCTTTTGCCTACTTGACCCCAACCGTTAGTGGTAAGGCTATTACGACACAACCGAAAGAGAAAATGACGACAGTAAAATTCAAAGAGTGGGAATTAATCGTGGACAGAGAATTAACAAAACTGACTTACGACAAAGTTGTTGTTGGTGGACCTGAAAGTTGTGATTGCAGTGACTGTAAAAACTTTGCTAACAATAGGGAAAATATTTACCCAGAAGAGATTAAAAAACTGTTTGACCAACTTGGAATTGACTTCAAAAAAGAAAGTGAAATATGCCATTACTGCCGACAATCGGACGGACTACATTATTACGGTGGTTGGTTTCATTTTAAAGGACATTTCAAAGGTAAGGACTGCACAGTGCCGACAGGAAATAATGGTTTTACATTTGACTTGACACCAATAAATGACAGATTTAGTATCGGCTTTCGTTACGACAGTGCATTGACTTTCTTTGACAAAAAAAACAATCTTGTTCAAATTAAATTTGACGCTAAAACACCTTGGACAATAAATAGGGAATTGGAAAGTGAGTGAGCATAACAAACATAAATTTGATTTAAAACACAAATTCAAACAAGACTTTGACATAGCTCAGAGTTTCGTAAACGAATTTGACCCTTGCAGGCTAATTTATGCGGAAGCACCGATTGATGAATACGACTGTTTGACAACTCAACTTTTAAGTGCTGTTTACAGCAGTAAGACAAGAACAGAAATCAAAGACTTGATTTTACACGAAATTGAACATCATTTGGGGGCACCTGACCTTGAAACATTGGCAGAACCACACAAGACAGAATTTTATAACGACATAGAAAAACTAATTGACAACCTTAAACAACATATTGAGAAGAAGCCCAGCCACTAACACGGGTTTTGCGTCAGGCGGGTTGACGTGCAAATTTGGAGCTTTATGCATTTAATGAACTTTAGTAATAAATTGAAACTTTATGCTCCGAAGCCCGACCGAACGCCAAGCCCCGAACCGTTAGTGGCAACCTTTATGGACGCCCTGCACTATTTTGAAAACAATAAATAAATGTAATCTTACTTAATGGGAACTTGGGGAACTAATATAAAAGAGAACGACACTTCTGGCGACATCTACGATAGTTTTTTTGAACTTTACAATGCTGGACAAAATCCCGTTGACATTTCTGCAAAACTTATTTCAGATAATACGGAGTTAATTGAAAACCCAGACGACTGCAATAATTTTTGGTTCGCTCTTGCTTTAGCACAGTGGGAAACAAAATCATTAGACCCTCACATACTTGAAAAAGTTAAGACAATTATCGAAAGCGGTGGTGACTTGGGAATATGGAAAGGTCTAGATGCCGATAAGAAAGACATTGAAAACAGAAAAGTAGATTTACAGAACTTCTTAACAAAAATTCAAACTGAAAAAGCTAAAGCAAAGCCAAGAGCAAAAGAAAAAAACGTTAAACCAATTTTTGCAGTAGGCGACTGTTTGACATTTGTTCATGAAAATGGGAACTATGGTGGTATTATAATTTTAGGAGAAATTAACGACAGTGAAACTGGATTTAATTTAGTAGCAGGAACAAGAATAAACCAACCGAACAAACCAACAGTAAAAGATTTTAAAGATGCAGAAATCTTAATTAGAAACTATGCTAACTGGAAGGACGATGCAATTATTGTCTGGACATATCCTGACAGCTTCAAAAAAATGTTTGCAAATTTCTTTGAACTTATTGGCAAAATAAAAGTTGACAGAGAGTACAGCACGGAAGGAAATAAATTTGGTTACGTCGCTGATTGGAGAATTACAAAATTGGCAGCTAATCTACAATTTGAACATGAAAAGACTAATCCAAAGCCAATAAAGAAAATTATGGTTGCGGAGTTGACAACAAAAAATAAATGGTGGAAATTTTGGTAGCAACCGCTGCCTTCCTTTCTCAGCGTCTCAGCTCGGTGTCCAGGTTTGTGCGTAGGCTGGACCTGAAGCCTACAGAGAGCATATATTTAAGGTCATACTTCTCTATTTTGGTATTAATCCATACCGGTAATAGCAGCAAATATCAAAATCGTTTCCGGTTCTCCGCAGCGTCCCTTTTGCTGCGCATTAAGCCTGGAAGAAGGAGACATTGCGGGGAAGTCGTTGTTTATCTGTTAACAACTTATTTCAACGTCCTGATATATGCCAGCAGATCGGCCACCTGTTCGTCTGTGTACTGATCGATCAACCCCTTCGGCATAAAGGAGCGGCCGCCCAGCACCTGGGTGCTTTTGATATCGGTATCGGGTACAAAAATTTTATTACCGCCCATTATCGCGATGGTGATGCCATTATCCGCCCTGTTATACAGATACCCTTCAATAGTGCTGTTATCTCTTTTTACTACCCGGAAAATTTCATACCCGCCCTCTACCGCCGCGTCGGGGTTGAGGATCGCCGTTAAAAGCGCTTCATTGTCCCTGTTGGCGGAACCGTCCAATGCCGGGGCAATGTCCTGTCCTTTATCACCAACTTTATGGCAGAGCAGGCAGGAGTTTTGAAAAATAGCGCTTCCTTTTCCGGGGTCTCCTTCTTTTTTCTCTGCTATCGCGATATATTTTTCAAGTTTATCTTTAAATGCCCTTTCATCTTCCTCCCTTTTCTTCTGCACCGCTGCAAGGATCGCCGCACCCAGTTTGTCAACAGGGTCCGCATTTTTTACGCGTTCCGCAGCGGAAATGCTGAATGATTCCGCCCCTATCAGTTGTTGCGCGTACATTTCTTTCAGCAGGGCTGCTCCCCGGACGGAGCCCGACAACGTAGAACTGAGGTTTCTTTTCTGTTCCTCGTTGGCGACAGGCAGCAGGGACTTTGTTATCCGGGCAGCTTCCGCCTGGTCAAGATTCACGAGGGCGCGCAAGGCAATTGTTCGAAGGTTAAAATTTATTTTTTCGTTTTGCGCCGCCTGTGCGAAAACTGGTTTGTTTTCCCGGGCATAAACTTCCAGGGCACGCAAAGCAAGGCTGATGGTCTCATCGGCAGACGCTTCATTGATCAGCGCCACGACAGGCCCGGAAGGCAATTTGATTTTCAGCCTCGCCGCAGCATCCAGCGCCAGTTTTATCCCGGACTCATCGCCGCTCTGCAGAAGGGCAATGGCGCCGGGCTGTAACAGGGAAGGTAACTGCGGCGCCTGCATGGCTTCCACATTCTGCACCGCTGTAGTAAGGTACTGTTTTGCAAAAGTGGTATCCTGTATCACAGGTTTCACCGCCGCAAGCACCCGCGGGTTGTTCAGCATACCGGTTACCATAATGAATTCCGTCTCCTTCAGATCGGTAGGGGGCGACTGTTCCCATGCTTTCAGGAACCAGGTTTCTTTCTGTCCCTTCGGCAAGGCCATAGCCGCCCATCGCAGGTTTTCAGCCGGGACCGGATTAGCCTGCAGGTAAGCCAGCAGCGCCTCCGGTTTTTTTTCCAGGGCATGCAAAGCGAGGTATCTTTCAAATTTACGTTCAAAAGCCCCGCCCATCCGGTTACCGGGCAACTCCGGTTTACAGGCTTTCACCAGAACTGCTATCGTTGATGTATCACTGTTACCAGCCTCCAGCAGTGTACGCAAAGCCTGTGACCTCACCATGGCGTTGGCATCCTCCGTCAGCGGCTCAAGTAATGCAGCAAGTTCCCCGGAGGCCAGCCCTGTATTCACCAGGGAACGGATGGTCTCCCTCTTCAGGTCATCTGCTCCCCGGGCATCCAGTATTGTTTTTATAAGCCCGGCATCATACTGTCCCAAGCCTTCCAGCGCCCAAAGCGCATGAATTCGTACAGGCTCCGCCAGGGAGCCATCGCCGGCTATGGCTTTTAATGCCGGGATCAGTTCCCTTGTTTCTTCCGCCGGGCGTTCCAGAATCTGGTTCAGCGCTGATCGCCGCGCCCACAGGGAAGGAGACTTGATATGCTCCGCCAGGTCTTTAGCGGGCAGTTTATAATAATCTGTTATGTCGGGCTGCTTCTGCGATTGATGACGGATGCGCCAGATCCGTCCGCGGGTTTTGTCGCGTTCGGGGTGGGAGGTAGGCACTTCATTGTGAGAAATGATCTTGTTGTACCAATCTGCTATATAGAGGCTGCCATCCGGGCCGAACTCCATATTCACCGGCCGGAAATATTTGTCTTTAGAACTTAGAAAATCCGCCAGATGTTCACCCGAAACTGTTCCATCCGGGTTGCGTTTTACTTTTACCGCGTTGATCGTGCTGGTGATGGGATTGGCAAGAAAAGCCACGTCTTTCCACTCCGCCGGGAAAGACCCGGACAGGTCATCTGCAAAAGCCAGACCGGATATACCGGTTCCGCCTACCCGAAAATCAAATAATTCGGGCAAAAACGGCTGGTAGGGTTTGAATTTCTTATTACCTATTCCCTTCAATGCCGAACCCGGCTCCATCGGCACCACACAAAAGCCCAGGTCGTTCGCTTCCGTTATATACCACTGGCCGTTATCCCGCAATTGAAAACCCCATATATTATTGAGCCCGGCGGTCACTATTTCCATCTTTTTTCCATCCCCTGAAAAGCGGGCTATTTTGCTATAATCCATGCGCAGCCTCAGATCTCCGTTTGTATAGGAAGTTACCTCGCCTTTATTCAGCGCTCCATGGCTGAAGTAGATCCAGCCTCCGGGACCCTTTACCAGCGAATGGGTCATGGTATGGGTGTCGGTAAATCCAAATCCCGTAAAAAGACTGTCTCTCTGATCCGCTTTCCCGTCACCATCTGCATCTTTTAAAAAAAACAGCTCCGAACCCTGCGCCACATAGGCTCCGTTCTTATACGGAAGTATGCTCATGGGTATGGTAAGCCCGTCCGCCCACACGGCAGCAGTCGCTCCCGGGCGTTTATAGTCGTAGAAATCAGACAATACCAATATCTTATCTTCCCCGCGGGTCACCCCTTTGTATAAATCCAGTGCACGCCTGAAATTCGGGTGCGCCTTCTGTTTTTCCGCATCGTTCATCAGCTCCAGCAGGTCGTTCCACTGAATGTCGGCTATAGGGTCCAGCGGATACATAACGGCGGTTTGTGTCCACAACCTGCCGGCATCGTCAAACGTAATGTCAATGGGGTTAATGACGCCATCTTCTTCGCTTGCGATCAACTCCACCACGAAACCTTCCGGTACCTTAAATCCGGAAAGCTCTTCTCCGGGCGTTCTGTTGTCTGCTATCGTCCAGTCGACAACTGATTTTTTTTCTCCGGAGGTGCAGGAAATAATGGCCGCTGCCATTGCAAGAATGAGCGTAAAGGGTTTCATATTATAACTGATGATTAGAATTCGGTGATGGTGATGTCGCTGATCTCGATTTTGGCAGCGCCCCCGGAATGAAGCTGAACGCCTATCACTCCTTTTGAAGGTATATTGTTGTCTTTCTCCACATAGTCCGCGGTCTTTACTCCATTGATATACAGTTCATGACGATTGCCGATCACCCGGACAATATAGCTGTTCCATCCGTCTTCTTTCAGCAGTTTCTTCAGCACAGTCAGGTCGCCGGCTACCAACTGACCCCGCCGGTGCTCATCATATATGTCGCCCCAGTAGCCATTCCCGATATCCGCCTGGTATCCTATAATATCACCTCCCTTAATAGCAGACCGGTACTGAACACCGCTGTTGATCATACCGCCTGAAGCATCTCCGGACAAGCGGAATAAAAACCGGAGCTCGAAATCTTCAAACTCTTTTTCTGTGCAGAGGTAGGAATTACTTTTTACTTTATCGATACCATTACCTCCTGTTATCTTTCCATCCACCACCGTCCACAATGGCTGATCTCCGGCTACGATCGTTTTCCAGCCGGCAAGCGTTTTGCCATCAAACAAAGAAACGGACGGCAGCCCGTCCTGGGAAAAGACATTTGCCGGAAAACATGCAAACCCGGTAAAAAATACCAGGATGCCAATAAGGAGACGGACGGGAACCGGCAGATACAATCGCTGTTTTTTCATCGCTGAATTTTTCGGAAGTGGCTTAATAAACTTGGGCGATTAAGATACAAAAAATCAAAACATACAGCCTCAATCTGAAGAAAAATAGTAAAATGCCGGTAATTATAGCGCTGCTCTAAGGTGAGAATGACCAGAAGATCATTTCCCGCGAATAGTTGGATATTCAGTTTTTAGAGATCCTTTTTTCTACTTCCTCTTTATAATTTCTTCCTATCGGGATCTGGTGATCGCCGATGATGGCATGGTCTTTTAATCCCTGCACATTGTATAGCCTAAGCATTGAAGTGTATTACCCGCCGTACGAGACCTGCCGGGAAAATAAGATCTGTAACGGGCTGATCCTGTAATTTCAGAAAATCAGGAAACAAGAAAGGGATATGCACCAACAAAAACACCCGGAAGATCCGGGTGTTTATAAAGAATATCATAGATAATCAGCTTGTATGAAAAGCCGAAAATTCAAACTCATCAAGGATTATTTCTTCCTGTTGGACCTTATTATGCTGTTCATGTCTATCCTTCACTTTTGCAATAAATTTTTGCCTGGCAATTTCCCCGCGAAAAGCGCCAATAATAAATCCTGTTGTAATGGCTAGTGCCAGACCGATTTTCCTTTTCATCCCTTTCATAGCATTCTGATTTGAAGATTCAACAATTATAATAGTAGACAATATATAGACGAAAAACGCTGTATAATAGTTTAAAAAAATTGTATTCTTTTTCCCTATTTTCCGGCATTTCAAAGATTCTTATCAAATATCAACCCCCTTTTCCCAATCATGGGATGATATCCATAGCAAAACAATGTTCAGTAATTTTTTTGCGGAGAGACAGGCGGTGTCTACAATCATGTCAAACAAGATGCCAACTTCCTTAAAAATGCCCGCCAGGCAAGCATTTTACTGTTAATTTTTTTGAAAAAACCATCCCGCGTAATCAATTGGACTGAAAATGATTTTATTCTTTTGGCGTTGGTGGCTAGCTTTGCCGGTATACCAACCCGACATAATATAGATGAGGTATTTTTTTAGTCTTTTGTTACTTATCAGTCTTAAGTCCTTTACACAATCTACTCAACAAAACAGCTATCCGCAGGGCTATTTCCGCAATCCGCTCAATATAGCGCCATCGCTCTCCGGCAATTTTGGTGAGCTCAGGCCTAACCATTACCACATGGGGCTCGATTTTAAAACAAACCGGGTGGAAAACCTGCCGGTGTATGCCGCTGCCGAAGGATTTGTTGCCCGGATAAAAGTGGAACCTTTCGGATTCGGGCGGGCTGTTTACATAAAACATCCCAATGGGTTCGTTTCTCTGTATGCACACCTGAATACTTTTTTCCCCGAACTGGAAGTGTATGTTACGGAACAGCAATATGCACGGGAGTCCTGGGCAGTGGATCTCACTATCCCCGAAAATATGTTTCCGGTGAAAAAGGGCGATTTTATCGCCAATAGCGGAAACTCAGGCGGTTCAATGGGACCACACCTTCACTTTGAGATAAGAAGCAGCGATTACGAGCTGAATTTAAACCCGATGCTGTTTGGTTTAGGTATCCGGGACAATGTACCCCCTACCATTCAAAGACTGGCCATTTACGACCGCACAAAAAGCATTTATGAGCAGTCTCCCCGTATCATTGCCGTAAAAAAAACGCCACAGGGCTATGTTACCACTCCTGCTATCATCACCGTGTCCAGTCCGGCGGTCAGCTTTGCTGTTACCAGCTACGACACGCATTCAGGCTCTGCCAATCTCAACGGCATATTTGCAGGAATGCTGAGCCAGAACGGCAAAGAGGTAATAAAATTTGTTATGGACAGTATCCCCTATAGCGCTACCCGCTATATGAACGCCCATATCGATTATAAAACAAAGTCCGGCGGAGGGCCTTACCTGCAGCATTTATCTGAATTACCCGGCTATACGGAAAGCATATACAAAAAAATAAATGGGGATGGCGTACTGGACCTGAAGAACGGACAGCCCCGGGATATTACCATAGAGACCAAAGACGCCGACGGCAACAAAGCCTTGTTGAAATTTAAGATACAATTCAAAGCGCCTGCTACTGTCGCCGCCGGCGCACCGGGACAGATGTTTTATCCGGGCATGTTAAATGTAGGCGATGGAAGTGAGGAGGGAGAGTTCTATATATCGGAAAAAGGACTTTACGATTCCGTGCGTATTAATTATTCAACCAGGGTGTCGTTGATGCAGCAGGTGGTTTCTGCCATTCATACCATCGGCAATCCTGATATACCTCTGCAGGAAGGATTGACTGTGCGTATAAAAGCGATGACCGGTGTGCCTGAAGATAAGTTGCAGCGTACGGTGATGCAGCGATTTGCCGGCAATAAAAAGGAGGTGGTTAAGCCCGAATGGCAGCAGGGTTGGGCTACGGCCCGCTTCAGGGAGTTTGGAAGTTTTCAACTGGTGCTCGATGAAACGCCCCCGGAAATCATCCCGGTTGGATTTAATGACAGTGCAGACCTGAGCGCTGCGAAAAGAATAGTGATCACTGTAAAAGACAACCTGGACAGGGTTAAGAACTTCAGGGCAGAGCTCAACGGGGAGTGGCTGCGTTTTACCAACGACAAAGGCAGGAACTTCATTTATACTTTTGATGAACGGTGCCCGGCAGGCGAAAATGAACTGAAAGTGCAGGTGGAAGACGAAGCCGGAAATATTAGCGTGAAAACTTTTATATTTAATCGATGATAACATTAAAGGAAGGAGATAAGGCTCCGGCTTTTTCGGGCCCTGACCAGAACGGCAAAAAGGTATCGCTGGCTGATTTTAAAGGAAAGAATATCGTATTGTATTTTTACCCCCAGGATGCTACCCCTACCTGCACCGTGCAGGCCTGCAACCTGCGGGATAACCACACACTGTTGAAAAGGAAGGGTTTTGTTGTTCTGGGGGTGAGCCCTGATGAGGTGGAAAGCCACAAAAAGTTTGGAACAAAGCAGGAACTCCCCTTTACCCTTATAGCAGACCCGAAACATACCATAATTGACAGGTATGGCGTTTGGGGAGAGAAGCAACTGTATGGAAGAAAATACATGGGGCTGCATCGTACTACCTTCCTGATTGACGGAAAAGGGATTATCAGGAAGGTTTTCCTCCGCCCGAAAAGTAAACAGCATGCGGAAGAAATAATTCAGGCATGGGAACAGACAGAGACCAAATAGATATTGCCGGCATACAGATAAAGGAGCGGTCCTTTAAAGCAAGGGTTGCCGCATTTTGCCTGGGTGTAAACAATGTGGCATTTACGCTCGGCAAAACAATTTACCTGTATAATGCCACCCGGCAGGAGTTCCTGATGGACGAGCGCTGGGTAAAACACGAACTGAAGCATGTAGAGCAGTTCAGGCAGCATGGTTTCTGGGGTTTTGTTATAAAGTACTCTGTCGAAACCCTGCGCAGGGGCTACCGCAATAACAAGTATGAGATAGAAGCCCGCGATGCGGAAAAACTTCCGGGATATACCATAGCAAAAGCAGCACCAACACGCCATGCCAATTAAAAAGAAAATAGCGCCCGCGGCAGCCAAAAAGGATATTAAAAAGCCGGCCGACTCTTTTTTCGATTCCGTGTATGAGATCGTACGGCTGGTGCCCAAAGGAAGGGTTACTTCCTACGGGGCCATTGCAGCCTACCTGGGAACCAAACTTTCTGCCCGGATGGTAGGCTGGGCGATGAACGCAGCCGGAAGCGCGGACCCGCCTGTGCCGGCGCATCGCGTGGTAAACCGCAACGGCATGCTTACAGGCAAGCATCATTTTCCCGAGCCGGACCTCATGGAAAAACTACTGAAAAAAGAAGGGATCAAGGTAAAAGACGATACCATAGTCGGTTTTGCCAAACTGTTCTGGGACCCCTCAAAAGAGTTGCTGTAGACTTATAATAATCCGCCCCCTTCAAACTGGAGGGAGAACATGATCATCCGGGAGTTCAACCGGTCGATAATATTGGAATACCGCAGCGAAGGATCTTTGGCGTGTACATTGTTCAGCCCCTGGCTGACCTTTATTTCAGGAGAAACGATAACATATTTACTGAAAAACTGGAACCCTATACCCGCTTCCACACCAAAATCGGTCTTATTCACTTTTACCAGGTTTTCCGAGTTGGTGGTACCGGATTTGGAGGCAAGGTCATAGTCAAATTTTACGCCGGCCAGGGTGTACACCCTGAAGTTTTTGATCCGGTCGCTTTTCAGCCTCACCTGTAGCGGAAAGCTCATAACGATTGACTCCACTTTCTGCGATTTTACCAGCGAGGTTTCCCCGGCTTCAGGGTATTTCAGGTCGTACTGGAATCTTTTTTCGCTGAAAATGAGATTCAACGGGTAGAAACGCAGGTCCCATCGGTCGGAAATCTGCAGGTTTGCCAGGATACCGAGGTGAATACGCCCGGCGTTCAGCCCGTTCACAGCCTGGATGCTGTCCTGCATCAGGAAACCAGGGGTATGCGAAATTTTGTAGTGGGAAGTGTTATACCCGAGAATGATCCCGAAATAGTACAGCTTATCATCATGATTGGGCAGGTTGTAGTTACCCCTTAATTGTGCAAAGGAAGTGTTAGCGAAAAAAAAACAAGCTGCAACCAGTATTATTTTGATCCGCAATAAATGCTGCAGATACCCAGGCTTAATCTTTTGCATGACGTGTTCTGGAAACCCAGTTTTTTTAAAACATTTACAAAATCATTTCCATCGGGGAACTCCATCATCGACTTGTTCAGGTACTTATATGCTTTCCTGTTCTTAGAAATCATAGAAGCTACTTCCGGTGCCACGAGCCCCATGTATAAATTGTAAAATTGTTCTATGCCTGGTATTTTGGGTTTTGAAAATTCTAAAATAACTAGTTTACTATGGGGTTTTAACACCCTTTTTATCTCTAAAAGCCCTTTTTCGAGGTGTTCAAAATTCCGTACGCCAAAGGCCACCGTAACTGCATCAAACGTATTATCAGGAAAGTTTATTGCTTCACTGTCCCCGCTTTGCAGCTCTATATGCTGTTCCAGCCCCGCTTTTAACACTTTTTCCCGGCCAATCTCCAGCATTTTCTCCGAGATATCAATCCCCACTATCTTTTCGGGTTGAAGCATCGCATGGGCCATCAGGGCTACATCCGCAGTTCCGGTTGCCACATCCAGCATGATGCGGGGATCGTCCTTACGGAGTGTTTTCAACGCTTTTCGCCTCCAGCTCACATCTATCCCCGCGGATAAAAACCGGTTCATGAAATCGTATTTCCCGGCAATCTGGTCAAACATTTCGGCTACCTGCTCCTTTTTACCCAACTCAGACTCTTTGAACGGGACTACGGTATCATGATTATAACTCGCCATGTCCTGCAAAAATAGTCATTAAAAAAAATATTCCTAAGCCGGGCTAAAATTTAGGATAGTTTTAATCCGCTTATTTCTTTCCGCTTACCCAGGGATTGTCCTTTATAAAGAACCGGTACGGAAGCAGCGCGTCGTCTCCCGCATAATCAACCCCTATCCGGGGACCTGTTTTGATCTGGCTTTTTTTAAGGCTGAACCCGTCATCGGCTATGTATATAACATCTTCCAGAAGAGAGAACCCGGTATGCCGGGTGGTAAGTCCCAATGATTTTGCCACATTACCGGGCCCCGCACCAAGATGTTTTCCTCCGCCTGATGATTTTTTTCTTTTGATCATGTACTCAACCCCCGTAAGCGGTTCAATCGCTCTTATCAATACCGCGTGTGGGGTCTCTGTTTTACTGGTTACAATATTGAATAAATAATGAATACCATAGCAGAGGTATATATACGCATGACCTGCCTCCTTATACATGATCTCCGTCCTGTTGGTCCGCCGGTTGTTCCAGGCATGAGATGCCTTATCCACAACGCCGTTATAGGCTTCTGTTTCTACTATACGGCCGGATGTCAGCATCCCATCCAGGTTGGTCACCAGTACTTTCCCCAGTAGTTCCCTGGCGATCGCTGTTACCGATGAACGACTGTAGAATTCGTATGTTAGCTTGTCCATTTGAATGGTTTTGGTTGTTGCCGGATGTTCTTATGAACTCATATGCCCGGTTTCATTATTTTTTTTTATGTTTGGTTGTTGAACGAGGTTCCATTCAGCAAGTTTATTAAATCCATATAAAACTGTTGCTTTTGCTTAAAGAGATTATTATAGCCGTACAATCTTATTTTAAAGCACATCAGTTTATTAAAACGAACCGCCTCTGGAAATGGATTTTAATTCCCGGAATTGTATATGCTGTTTTGTTTGTGGTAAGCATGTACTTTTTTGGCAAAAGCGCCAGTTATGTCATTGAGTTCCTGAGTGTAAAGATAGGACTGAAAGCCTGGGTAGATAACTCGCACAGCCGCGTTTTGGGATTTTTCTTCGCGCTGGGCGGCATTATGGTGTGGCTGATCCTGCTGCTGATGTATTTTTCCTGGTTTAAATATATCTGGCTGATCATCGGTTCGCCCATATTCGGCTTCCTCAGTGAGAAAACAGAATCCATGATTGAGGGAAAAGAACATCCGGTCACTTTTTCCGGTTTATGGACGGGCATCAAAAGAGGCGTCGCCCTTGCTTTCCGGAACCTGCTATGGCAAACGGTGTACTCAGTGGCGTTGCTGATCGTTTCTTTTGTGCCGGTAGTTGGCTGGATAAGTCCCCTGGCGGCTTTGCTTACGGAATGTTATTATTATGGCTTCTCTATGCTGGACTACAGTTGCGAACGACAAAAGCTGACTCCCCATCAAAGTATGGAGTTTATCTCCAGGCATAAAGGACTTTCGATAGGCAACGGGCTGGTATTTTATGCCATGCATGGATTGCCCGTTGTAGGTTGGGTGCTTGCCCCTACTTATGCCGTTATAGCGGCCACTCTCAGTTTGTATAAGCTCAGGGAAGAGCCTGCATAACCCTTTTTTATACCACCTACTTACTGATCCATTTCAGGCAAACCGGCTTACCAACCGTAATCCGGGTACCTGTATCTGTTAGCAGTCCGGTGTTCCCGTCCCTGTTAAAAATGGAGATATAATCGGAGTTTTGGTTTCCCACCAGCAAAAACCTGCCGGAGGGGTCAATGGTAAAATTGCGGGGGATCTCTCCGCCGGACCTTTGATGTCCGACCAGGGTGAGCAAACCGGTTCCATCATCAACGCTGTAAATGGCGATGGTATTCAACCCGCCCCGGTTGGAAGCATACAGGAACTTTCCATCGGGTGACAAATGAATATCGGCGCTTCCGATAAAAGCGGTATCCTCCTGTTGTACGGAAGCGATGTTCTGTATTTGATTCAGTGTTCCGCCAATATACTCAAAGGCGCTCACCGAACCGCCCATTTCTTCAATCAGGTAAGCGAATTTATTATTGGGGTGAAAGGTAATGTGGCGGGGTCCTTTTCCGTCTTCCACTTTTGCAAACGGCTGGGCGCCGGGCGTAAGCCTGCCTGTGGCGACATCAAACGCGTAAATCATCACTTTGTCAATTCCCAGGTCGGGCACAAACAACCACTTATTATCTGCTGAGAACAGGGTGCAATGTACATGGGGTTTTTCCTGTCTTTGTTTGTTTACCCCCGAGCCGGTATGCTCGATGGTTTGCGCCGCCACGCTCAGTGATCCATTCTCCTGCACGGGGAATACGGACAGCGTACCGCTGCTGTAATTGCCCGCTACCACCCATTTTCCTGTTTTGTCTACATCTACATGACAGGGATGATCGCCTGCGGTCAACTGTTTGTTCAGGAACTGCAGGGTTCCGGTCGTTTTGTCAAAAGCGAAAGCGCTTATTTCGCCTCCGTTATCATTATCCCCCAGTTCATTTGCAGCGTACACATATTTCTCATCCGGCGATACGGCCAAAAAAGACGGGCTGGGCGTTTCTATATGGCTTACTTCTTTAAAACTGCCGTCCCCGGTATTGAAGGTATGCACATATATTCCTTTACTCAGCCCACCGGTATAAGTACCGGTGACCAGGTAATATGCTGTTTCCTGTTTTTTCATATTGCCGTTACATGAATAAAAAAATAAAGCCGGTATTAAAAAGTATAATAAATGTTTCATACAACTATGATTTTAGGTTTTGCAGAGCCGCCACAATTCTGTCATAGGTTTCCTGCTCCGTAAGCACTTCCGGTTCAAATGTTTTGCCGGTTACTCTTTCATACAATTCTATATAGCGGTTGCTGATGGTCAGTACCCATTCATCACTCATCTCCGGTACCGTTTGTCCTTCTTTACCCATGAAATTGTTTTCTATCAGCCATTCTCTTACAAATTCCTTGCTAAGTTGCTGCTGCCTTTCCTCCTTTTTTTGCTTTTCCTCAAATCCATCTGCATAAAAATAACGCGAAGAGTCCGGCGTGTGTATCTCATCCATCAGGTATATCTCATCACCGATCTTTCCAAATTCATATTTCGTGTCTGCCAGTATCAATCCCTGCCGCGCCGCAATTTCTTTCCCTCTTTCAAAAAGCTGCCGTGTATACCTGGCGAGCACTTCCCATTCCTCTGCCGTTGCCAGGCCTTTAGCGATTATCTCTTCTTTGGAAATGTCTTCATCGTGGCCCTGCTCCGCTTTGGTAGCAGGTGTAATGATTGGTTCGGGGAAAAAGTCATTTTCTTTCAATCCTCCGGGCAGGGAAACACCACATAATGTTCTTTTTCCACTGTTATAGGTTCTCCAGGCATGCCCCACCAGGTTGCCGCGGATCACCATTTCCAGCTTAAAGGGCACACATTTTTTTCCTATGGCTACGTTGGGCGCCGGAACGGCCTCCAGCCAGTTGGGGCAGATGTTACTTGTTTCCTCCAGCATACGGGCTGCTATCTGGTTCAGCACCTGTCCTTTAAAAGGAATGGGGCGCGGCAGTATCACATCAAACGCGGAGATGCGGTCGCTGGCTACCATCACCAGCTTATTTCCTATAGTGTAAACGTCTCTTACTTTTCCCTTGTAAAAGGCAGTTTGCCCCGGAAACTGAAATGTACTCATCTAAACACTAATTTGAGCAAATGTAGGTTTTTGTTACGGTGTCGTTTTCCCGTGCTATAGTTTTTTTAAATGTCCTGTTTCTGTTGAGCATTAATAGTAAAATTTTCTATGTTTACAGCCTGAAACGGGCGTTATGAAAAAATTGTTACTCTGTGGAATAGCCGTTCTTCTGATAGTAAGCTGCAAAAGCCGGAAGAAAAGCATGGCCGGGGACGAAGTGGTTACCGTGGATGATTTCATCGAGTTTTTCCAGGAGCTCACGTTGCCCTACTCTATAGCTGATACCCAAATCAACAGGAAACTGCCGGATTCGCTTTTGATAGACCATAAAGTGCTTGGCCAGTTCATCCCGGATTCTATGTATAAAAAGGATTACGGAAACACCATCCCTAAATTTTATGCCCTGGGAAAAATGTCTGACGAAAAAAAGAAGACCTTCCTGCTGGTTAAAGCGGCAACCCAGGAAAAACAGCTCGCCTATATAGCCGTTTTTGATAAAGAAAAGGTATTTACCGTTTCGATGCCACTGGTGGGAAACAACCCGGACCGGAAAAAATCCCTCAGGGGATCTGTGAATAAAAGGCTTACCGTCACAACGTCTGAAACCACCAATGCCCCGGGGGGAGACCGGTATTACAAACTCAATGAATATATGTATAATGATGCAGGAGGCTTCCTTCTGATCAAAATAGAGTCCAATGAGCCTATTGTACCCAAAGAGGTGTACAACCCGATAGACACGCTGTCGCAAACACATAAGCTTGCCGGAGACTATATTAAAGACAAGAAAAATTTCGTCTCGGTGAGAGACGGGATCAATGATAAGAAAATCCATTTTTTTGTTCATTTTGACCGGGGAGAAGATTGTGCAGGGGAAATAAAAGGCGAGGCTACCTGGATAAAGCCAAACGTCGCTTTGTTCCGCCAGGCCGGTAATGCCTGCGTGCTGGAACTGCGTTTTCAAAATAACAATGTAACACTGCACGAAGAGCAGGCCTGCGGGAACTACAGGGGCATAAAATGTGAGTTTTCCGGCTCTTTTGCCAAAAAGAAGGCGGCGGCAAAACCAAAATAGTGCTGCCACTAACAATACGGCGGCTGTATTTTCAGGAAAGCTTAGCAAAAGTATTGACCAATCTCATTTTTCGGTTCAAAGTATGGTTGTACTTTTAGTGTAGAAATTTTCCGCCATGAACTCCCCGCTTGTCATTCTGCATTTTCACCTGCAATACCGCTTATGGATTTCGGAGCTGAACGCCCTGATAGATCAAATAAGGGTTTTAAATGATTATCTGCGGGAGCTTCGGGAATTCACCGGCCACAGTATCGACGCGCAGGAGTTGCTGGAACGGGATTTTGTAGTGTTTCGAAACCATATTGATGAACTACGAAACGAAATGCACCTTGACAAAATGCAACTGGCGGCGCTCTTAAATACTAAAACCCAAACACTCACCTGGGATACACAACGTACCAAAGAGTTACATGCACAATATGAAGCGGTGAAAAAAGACTTCCATACGCTGAAAACAGGCGTTGAAAAGCTGCGGCCGGCTTAATATCGGAATCCAACAAAAAACGATTTCCAACGAAAAGAGCATACCGGCGGGCATGCTCTTTAAAAAAGCGTCTTTTGCTTATTCTTATTAAGGAATTTTGCTCTGGATATAGTCTATTTGCTGCTGTAGCGCTTCGGGGTTTGCCGACACATTTTTGGCCGCTATTTTTTGTGTCGCTACCGTTTTCAGTATCCCGTTGTTCAGGTAGGGAACAAGACTTTCGTGATAAGCGGACGGTATCTGGTCCCGCATGGTAACCAGGGCGTCCACCGCCATCTTAACAGGTCCCGTTTCCTGGAGTTGAATAGCATAATAAGCGATCGTATTGGCATTGTCCAGCTTGGACTGCCCGAAAGGCATGTTGTTATACCAGTCCAGTACGTATGGCAGGTCTTCCGTCTTGCCGTTGATCGCAAAAACGTTACTGATAGATTCGCTCAGCTTGTCCTTCGCCCGGAACGCAGATAATCTTTTTGCCTCTTTATATGCCAGCTCTTTATCAAACTCATTGAGAGAAGAAAGCGCTGCCCCGCTAACGCTGTACGAAGAGTCGTTGACGCTTCTCAGGATAAGGTCTTTATAGATCTCTTTATCATATAGTCCCAATGCCATTAATGCTTCCGCTTTCACAGTAGGTTTCTGGTCGCCTTTTGCCAGCTCAAATATGTTGGTTTCTACCAACTGCTTTACTGCCGGTTTTCTGTAGTCCACAGACTGGATAGCCAAAATACGCAACTCATGGTAGATATCTCTCAGGGCGGTTTTGAGTAAATCGGCTGCGGCGGCGCTGTCCTGCACTTGTGCGCAATAGTTGATCGCTTCGCGCCTGTCAAGATAGCTGCCTGCATTTTTATATTGATGGATATACTCGGCCAGTGATTTTCCCTCTTCGCCTTTTTCGCATAACAGCACCTTGTCTCCATCAAAGTTTACCAGGTCCGGTTTCGACGCTACGGTAAACTCGAAGGTCTGTTCCTTCCTGTTGATCCATATATCGTGTCTTTCTTTTTTGGCGCCATGGTAAATATCAATTGCCACCGGCAGTACAAATGTTCTTTCCTGGCCCTGCTTCACCGTAACCTTCACTTTTTTTGACGCATCATCATAGGAGTGCACAATGGTCAGTTTCGGGTGACCACTATTAAAATACCATTGGTTGAAAAACCAATTCAGGTCCATTCCGGATACTTCTTCCAGCGCCAGGCGCAGATGATGCGCTTCTGCCGCTTTAAACTTGTTGGTAGTCAGATAGAGATTTAACCCCCTGAAAAAGGCATCATCGCCAAGATAGTTTCTCAGCATATTCAGGATGCGGCCCCCTTTATTATAACTTACCAGGTCAAACATCTCTTCCCGGTCCTTATAATAAAAGCGTACCAGGTTTTTCGCGGCATCTTCCTCACTGCCAAGATATGCCTGCATATCCTTATAGTTCTCCGCGTCACCGGCATCCTTTCCATATTTGTTTTCAAACCATAGTGTCTGACTATAGTTGGCAAATGATTCGTTTACCGTCAGGTTCGACCAGCTCTCCGCCGTCACATAATTTCCAAACCAATGGTGAAACAGTTCATGCGCGATTGTGCCCTCCCATATATTACCATCCAGCAACTGCCGGGAGTCCTGTTGCGCATCTTCTTTATGCAGTGTGGCAGTGGTATTCTCCATGGCTCCACTCACAAAATCCCGGCCTACCATCTGCGAATATTTTACCCAGGGATAGCTCACCCCGGTGATCTTCTCAAAAAATGCCATCATCTCCAGCGTGTTGCCGAATATTTTTTTTGCTACCCCTGCATACTCTTTCTCCACATAGTAGCTGACCTCTTTTCCTTTGTACAGCTCTTTAACCACCGCAAAATCACCCACCCCTATAAAAAATAAGTAGGGCGCATGAGGAAGGTCCATCTTCCAGTAGTCCGTCCTGGTGCCGTCTTCATTTTTTTGCTGCTGCATCAGCTTGCCATTGCTGAGGGTTACATACTGCGAAGGAACTATGAGAAAAAACTCCTGGGTGCTTTTCTGGTTGGGCTTGTCAATGGTAGGGCACCAAACCGAAGTATTTTCTGTTTCGCCCTGGGTCCATATCTGGACGGGTTTATTTTTTTCTTCTCCCCGGGGATTAATGAAATACAGCCCCTTATTGTCTTTTATTGCCTGGCTACCACCTTTTCCCAGTTCATTTGGCTTGGAAATATAATCTATAAAAACCTTGTATTGCTCCCCTCTTTTGTAGGTCCTGTTTAATTTTATAAAAAGCTGTTTCCCGTCGTATGTATATTTCGCGGGGATTGTCGTTTTCCCGGTTACAATGCCTACCGCCTTTATTTCCATGCCTTTGGCATCCAGCACTACGGAGTCTGTATTATAAAAATAGGGCTCCAGGGTAATCCAGGCCTTCCCGGCCAACTGTGCCTTTTCGTAGTCGAATTTCGCTTCGAGCTTGGTGTGGACCAGCGCATTGGTTTTTTCTACTTCCGCGCGGTAAATGGTTGAGCTGGTGTCCCGGTATGCGCTATGAATCGCCTGGGCAAACGCGTTACCGGAGGCCGATACCACTAGAAAAAGAACGAAAACATACTTAAAATGAAGTAAACGGAATCGCATATGATTTTTTAACGTTTTGTGATTGTTGAGTTAATCCGGGTGCAGACTTGTAACGATTAAAAGCCGAAAAGTTATATCTTTTATCTTAATAGTTACTATTTTATGAGCAGCTTTAACAATAATACCTGCGTATATAACGATATATCCAGAAAATGTGCGCAGCAGGAAGAGCCCGGCGGACCATATTGGGAATAGCTCATTATTAAGGTTTTGACTAGCTTTGCAAAATACACAAGATTAAGTGGCCAATAAATTAAAGCTCATACTGACACCAAAGCTGCTTTTTGTCTTCCTGATGGTGTTGTTTTGCCGGCAGATTGCCGGCCAGGGGGGGCATTTTATTTATATACAGTCCGAAGACCAAAAGCCCTTTTATGTAAAAGCGGCACAAAAAAAGTATGAGTCCTCGGGTAATGGTTACCTGGTCATCGATGATCTTGGTCCTGTATCATACGATTTAATTATAGGGTTCGATACCAATCCGGGCCAGGAATGGTCCTTTTCCTGCTCACTGGAAAAAAATGATCTTGCTTTTATTCTGAAAATACGCGGAGGCTCCCCGTCGCTGGTTACTATTGGCCATAATGCACTCATAAACGGAAGCCCGGTAAAGCCTGCTACAGAAAAGGTTAATGAGCAAAAGCAGCCAGTGATCTCCGGCTCACTCAGCAATGATCCTTTTTCACTAATGCTGGCAGATGTTGTTAACGATCCTTCCATACGCCTGAAACCTGAAATCATAGAGAAAAAGAAAGAGGTACTGGTTGCCGCCCCTGTTAAAGCAGATTCTTCCGCTTCGCTGGTAAGCGCCGAAAAGCCGGAAGAGAGGGATTCCGCTGCGGTGGCTATCGTGTTGAAGCCTGCCGAACCTCCAGCATCTCCGGCAGGAACGAAACAAGCGGTTGACATCCCGACAGCGGGAAAAGAAACAACGGCTATTGTATCCGCGCCGACAAATAAGAAAAAGCAACAGGACAATAGTTCGGCGGGTATTCCGGCGGATAACAGGAGTGGGGTGATTTTGGAAGAAAAGAAGGATTCCGTTACGGCTGTTCTTCCACCGGCAGTTAAAAAGGAGGAACCGGTGGTTGCCCGGACAGCATCTTCCGTTCCGAATGTTTCCTGGGATATCAATGACTCCTCAAAGGCTGTAGAAAGCAAAGCGAAAACAAACGATCCTGCTGTTGTAGTGAAGTCCATAAAAGAGGAGCCGGAACCTGCGGTTGCAGATAATAAATCAAAGGAGAAAGAGTCGGTTGCCACCCTGTCAAATGTTGTTGTAAAAGACGTAGAACCTGATACCAGGGAAGAAACGCGGGCAGCGAATCAGCCTGAGCCCGAAGGGGAAAAACGGCCTTTTGTACTTAATGAAGTGGTGAAAAATATCAGGAAAGGAAAGAAAAAAGATGCAGAAGAAACGTCCCGCACGTCTTTTCCTGTATCTGTATCCATTAAAAAAACCCTTCAAAAAGAGAGCTCGAACGGTATAGAACTGATTTATGTGGATGAAACTTCCCCCGGTGTAAAAGACACTATCCGCATACTGATCCCTTCAGACAAACCCTGAGGGGTTGATTTCATCATTACAATTGTTTATACCGAAAGATTTATCGGTTTTTCGGGTGGATTTCATAATCTTTGCAGCATAAAATATTTAGCAATGAATTTTCCTGAAAATCTTCGTTACACCAAAGAACACGAATGGATCCGTTCTGAGGAAGATGGAATTGTGGTGATAGGAATTACGGATTTTGCGCAAAGTGAACTGGGCGATATCGTGTATGTAGAAATTGAAACCCTGAATGAACAGCTTGGCGCCGACGCGGTTTTCGGAACAGTGGAAGCCGTAAAAACCGTAAGCGACCTGTTTCTACCGGTTTCCGGAACAATCATTGAAGTAAACCCTGAGCTGAATAATACTCCTGAAGTCATTAACAGCGATCCGTACGGCGCCGGCTGGATGATTAAAGTGAAGGTTGACAATCCTTCGGATATAGAAAACTTACTGACGGCAGAAGCCTATGCAGCGTTGGTTGGGTAGCGTTTAATAAATGAACAATATATATAAGCTTTTTTATACCAGGTGGCCCGCTGTTGCATGGACACTTGGTATTTTTATTTTGTTAAGCGCCCCCGGTGAAGACTCTTCTTCTGAAGCGGTTATACCGTACTTCGATAAGTGGGTACATGCTATTCTCTGCGGGGTACATGTATGGTTCTGGTGTTTTTACCTGAATACCAGGCTCCGCAACGGGAAACGAAAGCAACTTTTTTTACTGGTTTTCCTTATAACCTGCATATACGGGGTGCTGATGGAGTATTACCAGAAATTCTTTGTTCGGAACCGGGACTTTGAATATGCCGATATGATTGCTGATATAACCGGCGCGGCGGCCGGATGGTTAATAGCGTACCTGAAGATTAAGGGCAAAAAAATTGGCCCCCATGGAAATGAGGGCCGCAACCAAAACTAACTGCTTATGAGAAAATTGACTATTTTAAGTCTCTTATATATAAGACGCATAATTCTCCAAAAAGTATAATGTCGCCTTGTTAAATTTTTCTAAAGAACTGCTTTTTTCTAAACGTAATCTAATAAAAAAAATTGCAATTTCCTATTAAAAGAGCTTCTATTATTATAGAGTACAAATTTCCGGCTATTTCCTACCTTATTTTCTTAATATTTTGCAAAAATCTATATTTATATCCTGTTTTAAGAGATTTGTTACCTGCCTGATTCATTTTAAACCCCGGTTTTGAAACAAAGATTTTATTCTTTAGACGTTTTCAGGGGCGCCACGGTTGCGTTTATGATCCTGGTAAATAACCCCGGAAGCTGGAGCTACATTTACAAACCGCTCGGGCATGCTCAATGGCACGGCTGCACCCCCACAGACCTGGTTTTCCCTTTTTTCCTGTTCGCTGTAGGCAATTCCCTGTCTTTTGTCATTCCCCGCTTACAAACCGGGGGCGCAGAGGCTTTCTGGAAGAAAACCACGCGGCGAACCCTGCTTATTTTCCTGGCCGGGTTGCTTCTTAGCTGGTTTCCGTTCGTGCGGTATGATGCAGACGGGGTGCTGATAGCCAAACGGTTGGCTGATCTTCGCATTCCCGGGGTACTGCAAAGGATCGCGGTTTGTTATTTCTTCGCTTCCATCATAACCTACTATCTCGGACCCCGGGGCGCCTTTTGGACAGCGGCAGGGCTGCTGGGCGGATACTGGCTGCTTTGCCTGTTTGCCGGGGGAGAAGACCCTTACAGCCTGAATGGTTGGTTCGGGTTAAAGATTGACAAATGGGTACTGGGCGAAAACCACATGTATAAAGGAGAAGGAACCGCATTTGATCCGGAAGGCATTGCCAGCACCATCCCCGCCATCGCCCAGGTAATCGGCGGCTACCTGGTGGGCAACTATATCATTAAAAAACAATCCGTTTTCCTGCCGGGCGGGAACTATTCTAAAGTCTTTTCGGCGCTTTTCCTTACAGGTGTGGTCTGTGTGGCTGCCGGCTTATGCTGGCACCTGGTTTTCCCCATCAACAAAAAGATATGGACCAGTTCCTATGTCCTGTTTTCCACCGGCTTTGCCATCATTTTACTCACTTCCATTATTTTCTTTACCGAAATACGCGGCTGGCGCACCTGGGGAAGATTTTTTGATGTGTTTGGAAAAAACCCGCTTTTCATTTTTCTGCTTAGCGGTGTGGTAGCCAGGTTATACGGGCTTTTCCGGATAAAAGACCTGGAAAAGGGAAATGTTGTCTACAAAACGCTTGGTAAATGGGGATACGATCATCTTTTTGTTCCCCTTTTTGGAAACCTGAACGGCTCCCTGTTTTATGCCATTTTCCATGTGCTGCTCTTTTTTATCATTGCCTGGTGGCTCGATAAAAAGAAGATCTATATCAAGCTGTAAGCCCGGAAGCTTTTAACAATCTTATATTCCAGCCCCCGGCTAAAAACGTTATCTTTGAAGCAATGAAATATATTTTCTACATTCTGTTGATTTACCTGCTTTATCGATTTATCCGCTTTATGATCCCTATGGTGAGAGCAGGCCGTCAATTCAAAAAACAGTTTGGCGAGATGCAACAGCGTATGCAGGAGCAAATGCGGCAGAATTCCTCCACTTTCCAGGCAGAATCCGGACAACCCACCCAAAAATCCGCCAATAAATCTTCCTTTACAGGAGAATACATTGATTTTGAAGAGGTGAAATAGTGTAAATTCGCAGTCCTTTTTCATCTTATATTAAAGAATTATGGCTGATCAATTGTATGATTTCGGATTGATAGGTTTGGGCGTTATGGGCCGCAACCTGTTGTTAAATATGGCCGATCACGGCTTTGCAGTACTCGGATATAACAGAAGTCCTCAAAAAGTAACCGACCTGGAATCGGAGATGGTTCCGGGAACCACCATCAAGGGAACTTCAGACCTGGCGCTGATGGTAAAAGAACTGAAGACACCGCGCAGGATAATGCTGCTGGTGCAGGCGGGCAAACCGGTTGACGCTGTTCTGGATGAGCTTATTCCATTATTGGATAAAGGAGATATAATAATTGACGGGGGCAACTCTCATTATACAGATACCAACAGACGCACCAGGACATTGCAGGAAAAAGGCTTCCATTTTATGGGCGTAGGAGTTTCCGGAGGAGAGGAAGGGGCAAGAAGAGGTCCCAGCATTATGCCCGGCGGCGACCGGGAAGCCTATCCCCATGTGCAGCCCATGCTGGAGGCGGTATCGGCAAAAGTAAACGGAGAACCCTGCGTGGCGTACCTGGGTAACGGGGCTGCCGGCCATTATGTAAAAATGGTGCACAATGGCATAGAATACGGCATCATGCAGTTGATCAGTGAAGTATATGATGTTTTACACCGGGGTTACGGACTGAGCAACAGTGAATTACATGAAGTTTTCCGGGAATGGAACGAAGGTCAGTTGCAATCCTTCCTGGTGGAAATTACCCGTGATATTTTAAAGAAAAAAGACGATAAAACCGGGAAGGACCTGGTGGATGTTATCCTGGACAAAGCCGGATCGAAAGGAACGGGAAAATGGACCTCCCAGGATGCCATGGATCTGGGTATTTCCATCCCGACCATAGACGTTGCCGTGAGTATGCGAAGTCTTTCAGCTATCAAAGCTGAAAGAGTAGAAGCTGCCGCTATATACAACAGCAATACAAAGGTTTCCGGAGCTGACAAGGATGAACTGATAGAGCAGGCCCGCCAGGCATTGCTTTTCGGAACGCTTATCAGCTATGCCCAGGGACTGGCCCTGCTGCACGAGGCCTCCCGCGAATACAACCTGGAAATACCTTTGCCGCAGGTTGTGAAAATCTGGAGGGGCGGCTGTATTATCCGGTCTACCTTGCTGGAAGACTATTACAAAGCCTACACGGCAAATCCATCCCTGCCCAATATACTGCTGGATGCCGGCATTGCCGGATTGGTAAAATCCTGCGAAGCAAAAACAAGGAGTTTTCTTGCAACCGCCGTTTCCGCCGGTATACCCGTGAGCGGACTCAGTGTTTCCCTGGGTTATTTCGATGCTTACAGAAGCGCTACCATGCCTACCAACCTTATCCAGGCACAACGCGACTTCTTTGGCGCACATACTTTTCAGCGAACTGACGAGGAGGGCATTTTCCATGCTCATTGGCAATAATTAACTTAAACGATAGCATTTAATTTTAATATGCAAATTCACAAACGCCCGCCATCGTCTTTGATTTTTATTTTTGGCGGAAGCGGAGACCTGAATCTCCGTAAGCTCAGCCCCGCGCTGTATAACCTGTTTCTGGATGACTGGATGCCAAAAAAATTTGATATTGTTGGTATCGGGCGTTCTGCGTATACCAATGAAAAATATCGCGAAAGACTGTTGGATGGTATAAGAAAATTCTCCCGCCGCAAGGAGGAAGCCAACGGGGAATGGGAGAAGTTTTCCCAACATGTAAGTTACCTGCAGATGGATGCGGAGGATGCCGATGCTTATTCCGCCATATCAGACGTAGTAAAAGAAAAAGAAACCCAATATGGAGAGCATCCCAATGTAATTTTTTACCTGGCGGTAGCCCCGCAACTGGTTCCGGATATCGCGAGCAAACTGGGACCACTGAATATCTGCGCGGATACCAAGTGCACACGTATCGTAGTAGAGAAACCTTTCGGACATGACCTGGAAAGCGCCCGTGAGCTGAACGCCCTGCTGAGCAGCATGTTTGATGAAAACCAGATATTCCGGATAGATCATTACCTGGGTAAGGAAACCGTGCAGAACATCCTGGCCCTGCGGTTTGCCAACGCGTTATTTGAACCTATCTGGAACAGGAATTATATAGAGCATGTGCAGATCACCGCTTCGGAAACTGTGGGGTCGGAGAACAGGGGCGCCTTTTACGAAAACTCCGGCGCCCTCAGGGATATGGTGCAAAACCATATCCTGCAGCTTATTTGTATGATTGGTATGGAAGCTCCGGTTTCTTTTGAAGCCAACGAGATAAGGAATAAAAAAGTGGATGTTTTAAATGCCATACGCAAAATAAAAACAACCGAAGTACAGGACTATGCTGTAAGGGGCCAGTACAGCGAAGGATGGATGCAGGGCGCAAAAGTGCCCGGTTACCGGCAGGAGAAAAATGTTGACCCCGGATCGGGAGTGGAAACCTTTGCCGCGGTAAAATTTTATATCGACAACTGGCGCTGGCAGGACGTTCCTTTTTATATCAGAACGGGTAAGCGGATGAACGCAAAAAGCACCATCGTGAACATCCAGTTCCGCCCGGCTCCCAACTATGCTTTTCCTCCGGAAGCTGCCGATACCTGGAGGCCGAACAGGCTTACCATCAGCATACAGCCGGAGATGGATATCCGCCTGCGTTTCCAGGCCAAACGGCCGGGTCAAAACCTGGTACTGAGTCCCGTTGATATGGTTTTTAACTACGACGAGGCGTACGAGGAACATGAACCCGAAGCATACGAGACTTTGCTGCTGGATGTAATGGAAGGAAATGCCACGCTTTTTATGCGGGCAGATCAGGTGGAAGCGGCATGGAAAATAATCATGCCGATACAGGAAGCATGGCAGGGCCGTCAACCGGTGGATTTCCCCAACTATGCGCCTAATTCCTGGGGTCCTGAAGATGCAGAAGCCCTGATCGCCAGGGATGGTTTCAACTGGATCACGCTGCCGCAGATCAATGGCGACTAATTTAACTATACTATAATACGGGAACAAGGGTGGTTAGCTACTAAAAGCTGGTCACCCTTGTTCCAGGGTGCTATCGGGCAAGCTATTTTTATGATGTCTTTTCTGACTTTTTGCGAAAACCCGGTGTCTGCGGTTTAAGCGAGCTAAATTGAGTTCCTGTTAATAGTTTATATGTTCTGTTGCCGTTCTGTATTAATTTTTGCATAGATCTCCAAACTGATAAACTTTCCGTTTTTTATTTCGCAGTCTTGCATTGTTCCTTCGTGCCGGAAGTCAAGTTTAGCCATTGCTCTCTTACAATTCACATTGTCTGCTTCCACAAAGCCCTCTATTCTGTGAAGTCCGAGTTTGTCAAAACCGTAGTGGCAAATCAATGGCATTGCTTCAGTCATTATGCCTTGTCCCCAAAACTCTGTCAGTAGCCAAAAACCGATCTCTGCCTTTTTATGTTCTTTATTTATACTGTTCAGCCCTCCTGCACCATAAAAAATTTTGTTGTCCAATGAGCAAACGGCAAACCAAATCCCTGTTTCGTCTTTTTCCAGGTCAGCGTAGAAAGTCATTTGTTCCTTTGTCGCTTCCAATGTTTGAAAGCTTACTCCGTAGTATTTTATGACGTCAGGGTGGGAAAGCCCTCTGAAAATGTTGCCGATATCGGCGGCAACAATTTGTCTAAGCAAGAGTCTTCCGGTTTTTATTGTTTTGAAGTTGATTGTAGTCATTTCTTGTACGTTGTTTTTCGCGGTTGCTGTATTAGCTGGCTCCGCTAAGGGTATATTCCAAATTTTTGCTCTACGGAAAGTTTTCAGTGAGACCTGCCTACCGGTCAGGCAGGCACCGACCGGTAGCGGAAAATCAAAGCCGTCTTTATTTCCCAGTCTGATGTCCGTTTTCATTGGGGTCTGACCTGTTCGGCAAGTTTTTGTGGCGCTACCTCACAATAGGCCGTAGTCAAAGCGTCGGCAAATAGGTCTTTACGCACTTTTTTCAGTTCAATCAATGTCCAGCCCTGTTTGCCCCATTTATTGGCAACGGGATAAATAATTGCCTTGCCGGCAGATGAAAAAACGCCTTGGCCTACTTCTGACAGTTTTATGCAGGCTCTTTTGTTTTTGTCGTCATAAGTCGCAAATATTTTTTTCCGTACCCTGAAAGATATTTTTTCAAAATGCGGTTCTTCTGTCGCTTCAGGAAACGAAAGCGCTAATTTTCTGAATGTGTCTATTGAAACCATTTATTGTTTTTATACCTGCATGCCTTTAATGAACAAGTTTGATATTCGTCATTTTCCTTTGCCTGTAACCACTGCTTATTGAAAATATTCTGTTGAAGTTATATACAAAAACTGAAGGTTATACATCTGACCGAATTGAAGCGGAGGTTTGTAATTGGTTGATGTTACAATGTCGGGTTAACTTGCATAAAAATCGAATATACCCTGCAGATTTATTCATCCTGAAACTTGTTTTCTTCTTTAAGTTTTTCAATCAACGATATTGTCACGTCAATAAGAGCCTTGAACTTCGTTCTCTTGTTGTAATTATAATAAATGTTTTCCTTTCCATTGTCAAATATTTTGAAGTCGAGGTCGTAAACATTGGCATACTTATACCTTGGTTTCTTTGTCGAGAAGAATAGGTATTTATGATAACATGAATGACTAACAGACGAGATGACCATTGTTGTGTCAATTGCCTTCTTATTTTTCTTTACCTCATAATAAGTTGGTTGTTGAATTTGTTCCTTGTCAATAAGTCGTTTATTGCTTAAGTAAAAGACTAATGGGTTAGATGTGTCAAGCGATAAGGTCTGATATATTTTACAATAGTCAAACCGTTTTAGAAAGAACTCTCCGTTTTGTCGCCAAATTAAGTAATGTGGATCGTCATACTGGCAACTATCAAAATGAACAGTGCCGGAACAAGGAAAAGAATAAACAAGGAACGTGTCAATAGAGTTTTGAGCAACGTATCTGCTAACTCTTTCGTCCAATATTTGTGCCATTCCTGGCAATGTCCCCATAAGCAAAAAGGTCAAAATAAAAAGTCTTGTCATTAAGGTTTAACAGTGAGATTCTTTTGCAGGGTGTTTCCACAAAATTTATAGATTACAATCAATTAATCTCTTAGCATTATCCATTTCTGCCGGGTTATTTATTCCTCCAATACAACTTCTGCTACCCATTTATAAATGTTTCTACACAACTACCCGGGCGCAGCTTCGCCTCCTCAGTCACAGGTTTACACCTGCAGTATCCCCGGCTAAAGACAGCCTTTTAGCTTAAGACCATAAAATAATTAAAACACCGGCTCAGGCAGCAGCAGGTTATCTATAGCATGAAGGATTAAAGTCTTTAAAACTACTTGTTTTTCCTGAAATGGAACTGCCCTCCCTTATACCAAAGCTGTCAGTCCGGGTGATTGGTGGAGAAGCGCCCGGTGGGAAAAATGCCTGCCCGATTCGACGGGGCCGGTCCCCATGAAAAAAGCCGGCTTTAATTTCCGGCTTTTTAAAAAATGCTTAACCCCCTTATCAATTGAACCCTGCCGTATCGTCGCCGGTATAGGCCCGCCTGGTCCTGGTATCCGCGTCATACAGCGGCCCGGGTGCGCCGGCATTATCCATTACCGTTGCGGGTGAAAAGCCGTTCCGCAGGTATAAAGCCCCCTGCCCGGGTTGAGAGATATAGCCGGGGAGACCGTTTCCTTTGATCGTCAGAGACCTCAGGTACCGCAACCTTGCTTTCGTTTCCGTATTTGTGTCCATATGCATCTTCTCCTGCTCACACCTGCCCGTTCTTCCGGAGTCAGCGACCATCTTTCTGTTCTCCGTAAAAATCATCAACGCCATGCTGTTTAATATAAACCCCTCCCGGGTAATCTGTATCGGAGAAACGTCACCTTGGGTGCAACCATCACCTATGGCCCCGGCTATCCGGGTTTGTATATACATTGCCAGCCCTGCCGCCACCAATAAGTATATTACTAAACTTTTCATCTCAACATTTTTAGAATCCGTTAAAAGGCTACTCTGTGAGCTTTATAAAATTGCATTCCCCTTCTTTAATAACCTCGTCCCTTTCATCCCATTCATCAATCTCCTGTCCGTTTAAAATTTGCTTGGCATACCAGGAATGTGTCCCGGCCGGGAGCTTCACATTTACCACATTAATACTGGTGGGTGTACCACATGGCGGCCGCTCTATATGGGTAAGCGTTATCTCGCCGGCCAATTTACCGTCTACATAAATTTTTATCGCATCAAAGTCCTTATTATCCAGGAAAGTATAAAACATAAAACTGCCGGTGGGGCTCTTGTCTTTTTTGCAGCTATTCATTAGGGTTACCATACCCAGTAAAAAGAAAGCTAAAAGAACTTTTTTGACCCCCGGTTTAATACACGTTTTCATTATTTGTTATTTTATTTTTGATTGATGGCGCAAAATTATTCTGCGGTATATCCCTCGTCAACTAATGTTCAGCGAAGTGTGGTACAATTGTATTAAAAGGGCCGTAAAACCATCTTAACCGTTTTAGCCTCTTTTTATGAAAAACGGCTTAAATGAGATTATCTACGCTTCGCTCAATTATAGTTGTACAGACAGCCGTTTTTTATAGTTTTACAGACTTTTTAATTTGATATGTCTATAAAGCTTCTTCCCTGCCTTCTCCGGGTGATAATGTTGCAGGCACTGGCGCTGTTGCAGGTGTGCGGAACCGGTATAAAGGCGCAGACAGGGGATTTGAAAATCACCACCTACGCGGAGTCCGACGGGCTCAGCAGCAGCATCATCCGCTGCGTAATGCAGGACAGCCGCGGCATGTTGTGGGTGGGTACACCCGACGGGCTTAATACCTACGACGGGTACAGCTTCAACACACTGAGGAAAAGCAGCAATAATACAAACACGATTAAGGGAAACTTCATAACCCAACTGACCGAAGACCTTGTAGGAGATATCTGGATCGGCTATCTGAATGACGGTGTAAGCCGGTACAATACCGCTACCGGGGTATTTCAACATTATTCCTTGCAGGACGCGGATACGCTGAGAACAAAAACAGGAGAGATTACCTGCCTGTTCGTTGACCGGCAAAACCAGGTGTGGGCAGGGGTGAAAAACAGGGGACTATACAAACTGGATAAAAACTCCGGTAATCATGTTCAATACAACCTGATATCCGCTCAGCAAGGCCCGGTATCTCCGGCTTACAATACGGTATATGACATGGTAGAGGATGACAGCACAGGCGTGTACTGGCTGGCGACCCATGCAGGTTTGTACCGTTTTGCGCCTTCGGACAAAACAATGTCTTTGCTGAGGAACAGGCCCTTAAAGGAAGATGATAACAATACGGAGTTGTTTGTAAGTATCCGCAGGGAGCGCAACACCCTGTGGTTGGGTTCCTGGGCGGGAGGAATATCAACCTACGAAACAGATAAGAAGCACTGGCATAATTTTATGTATGCAAAATCCGCTCCCACCAACAATATTGTCTCCGATCTGTTATTGAAGCCGGGAACAGATTCTATATTCATTGTAACCAACGACAAAGGGCCCGGGTATTTTGATAAAAAAAGGAAAACATTTCATTTCATCTACCACGCCGCGCCGAATATTTCTGCAGACTTCAAATCAATCTATAAAGACAGGGCATCTAACATCTGGATAGCGTCTGACAGGGGGCTGATAAAAATATGGAACCAGTCCAGGAAGTTCGTATTCCACGAACTGCCCGTAAAATCTTCGTCCAATAACGACCTGTATGGCGTAGGTCATGTATATGAAAATGACGATTTTATTTTTTACGGCACCTGGTTTGCGGACGGGCTGCAGATAAAAAACAAACATACAGGCAAACTGGTCGTTCTTCCGGTGGATATATTACCCGGTGAGGAAAAGAATATGCTTATAATGGATATAAAACGGGACATGAAGGGCTGTTTATGGGTGCTTACCCGTGATTATATGTATGCATTTGACGAAAAATCACAGAAGCTGAAGAAGCGTCGTCAGCCGCCTTTATACAGGAAAAACAGGAGTAATTATTTTGTGGCCCTGGCAGAAGCGGGAGACGGAAGCCTGTGGATCGCCAGCCTCAGGAACGGCATATTTGTGTACGATAAAGAAAGGGACAGTATCATCCGTCATTATACATCGGACAACCGGTCTTCCTATATACCAACGAGGCATGTTTCCAGCCTGCACCGGGATGACAACAATGTAATGTGGGTAGGCGGCAGCGGCGGTTTTCTCGGTTACCAGGGCAAGGATGGGAATATACAACAGGTTTCGGTAGGTCTCCGCAATGCGCCGGTAATAGGGACCATCAAGAGCCTTACCTGTACACCGGATAACCAGGTGTGGGCGGGAACAGATGTAGGACTCTTACAATTCAGCGCTGCTGAAAAAAAACCTGTAAAAATGTTTACCTCGGAGGAGGGTATCACTTCCGATATCGTAAACAAGGTATATACCGATAAGAACGGGGAAGTATGGTGCATTACAGAAACCGCTCTTTGTAAACTAAACCCCGCCAAAGGAACGGTAAGCAACTACGGGCTGGACGAAGGACTGGATCAGCCTTCTATCGGAAATAATATCCATACCCTGCAGGATGGGGTTATGATGATATCCGCGTCCAGGGGGTACTTTCTTTTTCATCCGGACAGCCTGAATGTGCCGCAACAGCCAGCCCCGATCATCATTACTTCATTTATGACCAAGGGAGCGCATCGCTTTTACGGAGAAGACCTCGGAAAATACCAGAAAGTAATGCTGGACCCTTCGGAAAATCATTTTTCCTTTGAGTTTGCCAGCATCGATTTCAACAGGACCGGTAAACAACGATACGCGTATATGCTGGAAGGGTTGGACAAGGACTGGACGGCTACCTATAGTCGTTATGCCGCCTATGCCAACCTGTCGCCGGGAGACTATGTGTTTAACGTGCGGGCCATTGGCAACAGCGGGCAGGAGTTCGGGACAACAGTTACCCTTCCCATACATGTTTCAGGATATATTTACAATACCGGCGGTTTCAGGATTGCCGCGGTATTGGCAATCTTAGGGATCATGTACCTCGTTTACACCATACGGCTGAGGAATCAAAGGCGGCTATTCCTGTTACAGACAAAGGCCGGGATGCTTGAAAAAGAGAAAGCCATGATCATGTATGATAATCTGAAGCAGCAATTAAATCCTCATTTTTTATTCAATTCGCTTACTTCCCTCAGCAGCCTCATCCGCATTAACCAGAAAATGGCTGGCGAGTTCCTGGACGGATTGAGCAAAATTTACCGTTATATATTGAACAACCGGGAAAAAGAGCTGGTATCACTGGCAGATGAAGTTCAGTTTTCCGAAACCTATATCAAACTCCAGAAAACAAGGTTTGAAAATGCATTGCAGGTAAACGTAAACATCAGGGAAGAGTACCTGGATACCAAAATTGCGCCGGTTACCATGCAGAACCTGCTGGAGAATGCCATTAAACATAATATTGTAACAGAAGACGAGCCTCTGATGATAGATATATACACCAACGAAGAGAACCAGCTTGTCGTGAAAAATAACCTGAATAAAAAACCCTTTGTGGAAACCAGTAACCGGCAGGGACTGAAAAGCCTGCAGTCGCTTTATTCCTATTTTTCGGAACGGGGCATAGAGATAGCGTCAACAGAACAGTATTTTATAGTAAAAGTTCCATTGTTATAATTTTTTTATCCAAACATGATGAAAGCGGTAATTATTGAAGACGAGATACTGGTAGCAAAAGAACTGGTGACCAAAATACAGGCAGTTGCCGAAGATATAGAAGTGGAGACCATTCTTCCCAGCCTGAAAACAGCCAGGAAGTGGTTCATGGAACATGCCGAACCGGATGTGATATTTATGGATATACAACTGGGAGACGGCATCAGCTTCAGCCTCCTGGAAGATTACGCTCTTAAGAGCCTTATTATTTTCACTACAGCCTATAATGAGTATGCCATCAAAGCATTTAAAGTAAACGGTATAGACTACCTGCTAAAACCGGTGGATGAAGAGGAGTTAAGAAAGGCCATCGGTAAATGCCGGGAACGGCAGGAGCCGGTAAAGATCCTCCCGCAGGAATTGCTGCGCATGATACAGTCTTTTGCGACGGGCAAGCCGGCAACCACTTATAAGGAAAAATTCATTGTGCAGGTAAGACAGCAGTGGTTGCCCGTTAATACGGAGGATATCGCCTGCTTTGTAAAAGAGAACCTCAACTACCTGTACACTTTTTCGGGCGAAAAGCATATACTGGATTACAGCACACTGGAAGAAATTGAAGAAATACTGGACCCCTCCAGGTTCTACAGGGCCAACCGGCAATTCATTGTAAACATAGCTGCCATACAGGGTGTTCAGTTGCACGAAAACCAGAAACTCACATTAAAGCTGAAACCCCCGGTCAGGCTGGAAGCGGATGTCAGCAGGGAAAAAGCGCCTTCTTTCAAAAAATGGTTCGACCGGTAACGTTTGCCGGTTTCTCAACGACGTTTGTGGTACCCGGGACACCGTTGGTATTCGCGGGCTGACTATGTGATTCAGTGTTATGTCAATGAAAGTGTGACGAATGAATCTCCCGCGGATTTTCGCAGAAGTAGCTTAATAAAATCAGCGCTTATCTGCGGGAAAAAGAACAGACATCATGCATTGACTTAACATTAGCTCTGTCAACAATAGTGGATATGGAAAGAGCTCTTCAAATACCCATCGTTGTTAGTGAGGCCGGAACATATCGCTTTTGCTTAACACCAACTACATTAAAGGCCCGCAGGACTCTTTTCAGGGTAGTGGATATACAAGTTGTTGTTTAGGTTGGTTGCTTCCCTGTTGCGAAAATGAAATATGCCCAACCAGAGATTGAAATATTGAAATAATTATTAACTTGTACAATACATTGTTGTTGTTGCTGAATAATCATCTCAATCTGTATTTTATACCTGTAGCAGGGAAAAGCCATTAAAATGACAAACAGTTCACGCAGTTATTATTCTGTTCTAGGTATAGACCCTAATGCCTCGCAGGAAGAAATAAGAGGCATGTACTACAAACTGGCCAAAAAATACCATGCAGACGCTAATAGTGATGACCCTCAGTTGAGAAAATGGTCGCACGCAATGATGACAGAATTAAACGAAGCATATTCAATCCTTAAAGATCCCGGTAAAAGGAAGGAGTATGATGCACGAAGGAATAACAGTGATCAAAACAGGCAGGAGAGTATTTATATTCAAACTGTAGAACAGGGTGTCACCACATTGATCGATGGGATAAACAGCTTTCCTTTTGGCGCCCCCTCTTTAAAACTGGAAGAAGATTGTAAGAAAGAAGCAACAAACCTGATAAAAAGGCATCCGCAAAAATACCTTACACTGGGAGTTCCTCACTCATACCCGGTGGCTTACCTGGCAGCAGGTATTGAGCAGGCAGCCGCGGAAGCCATGGAGCAGGTACAGGAAAGAAGTATTCGCAGGAATGTCTTTTTTCAATTTTTTACAGCAATACTGCTTATTGAAATTTTTGCAGCATTTAGAAAATCCCGGAGCTTATCCGAAAGTGTTTTTGCAGTGCTGGGAGAAGTGATTGTTGCGGCTCTTTTTTACCTGGTCATTACCTGGATTGCACGGTTTATTGCAAGAGGATTTAAATCAAATTTGACGGGCATGAGGGGGCGTATTGTAAACAACCTGGTCGCCATCAGCGTGCTCATACTATTCATATCAAAATTGTTCTTTTCGCCAGAAGGCACTGAATCCTGGAAAAGATATGTTTCAAATGATAAGTCATTTTCAGTCTTACTCCCCTCCCGGCCAAAGGAAGAATATAACGGCATTTTCAATTTAAATAATGGAAAAAAAACTTTGCAAAAGAAAATGTCTGTTGCTGCCAGTGAACAAAACCAGGGGACTGAGTATAGCATTACATGGGCCAGCCACCCTGATATACCAAACGAGTATATGCAATGGGTCGAAAATCACGAAAGGGTACTTACCAAAAGCGCCGGAGCTAAAGTGGTTGCAAAACAAAAGATAAATGATAAGATGCATTCTTTTGTTTTTGATCTTCCTGATACCAATTCGATTGCATTAAAAATACTGCTGAAGAATGAAACCATTTTTTTCGTTGGTGTTGTTACCGGAGATGAAAATATTAAGGCGCGGTCGTTACAATCTTTCTTAAATTCCTTTAAAACAGAATAGGTACCATCCTGCCAGTCTTTCAAACTCCGCAAGCATGCATTGCTGTTCAGGCTGCTTTTGCCGTTGGTGGTGGTGAAGTATTGCACATTGCTCCGCTCAACGCCCGCAACGGTATTAAGATCAGCTTAATGTTTCAGTGTTGCCGCCGCAGCATATACTTTCTCGTTTAAGGATAGCTGTAATGAGGTCACTATTTTCTTTCAAGGTCTGTGATTAACAGAGGATTGCCTGTTCTCAACTCATTTATCAGTTTTTCCACTTCTCCGGTTGTTGCATTTTTCGATAAATGCCCGAGTTCTGCTGAGGTAATACCCACCAGTTGGATGAAAGAAACCTCACCATGAGGAGTCTGCATCCTGCCCAGTTCAGGGTCTAAAGCCGTAATAAAGCCAGTAATATCAGTTTCAGTGTTTAACCGGATTGGTCCATTCGCAGGAATAAACTGGTTTTCTTCAAACCATCTGCCACTTGAATATACATAGCGGGCTAAGTTATTCATTACATGCATTGCCCAGCCGGGATCGCCCTCGTCGTCTTTAAAAGGAATCAGTCTGAATGTAAATTCAAAGCCCCATTTGCTGAATTCACCACCGGCTTTCTCTTCATCAAAATACAATTCACTCATCCCGTAGCTGATCAGGTGCCGGTGAAATGTTTGCCTGTTACTATCGTATACGCTTATACCATCAATAGGATCAGCACCTCCGGCCATATAATGTACACCGCAAAGGGGACCATAATGTCTTGGTTCCGTAGCACCGTAAATCTTTTCCAGTTGCTGATCTATTGCAAGCCAGCCCACCGCATCGTCTTCAGTAAATTGTTGTTTATATGCTTCTTTGGTCATGAAGGAGTATTTCAAATGGTGAGTGTAAACAAAACGGGGCAGGAATATTTTTTATTGCCGGAACATTAACTGTATTTATTATCCGTTGTCGGGTATGTGTGAGCAGGTAGAATGATTTTACCTCAGTCAACGGATTCCTCCTGCGGAATAGCAAACAGGTGGAATTCTAATGAACTATAGCACAATTGCTGAACAATTGTACCACTGTCGGACACCGCACTACCGCCTGTCATACTGAAATATGAGATTGCTTCTCCCAACCTGTGGCCGGGTATCAACGGATCCTTACGAACCTTTCTAATTGCAGGGCGCCGGCCCTTCTTTCGCAGGGATCGTTTATCAATTGAAACCGGAGGGTATCCATTTTTATTTCAAAATGGTATCTACCGGTATCGGCATAGTTGCAAACAGGCAGGGGATAGTTTATAGAGTCCTTCAGCAAAAAAAGCTTGCTTTCTGCAGAATACCAGCCTGAATTAGTATGCGTTTGCCCTGTCCTGCTGAGCGTTACCTTAAACCTGTTGTTTTCATCAAAATCCAGTTGCAGGGTCATATCCTCCTGCCAGAGAGACTTCCAGGCGCCCTGTATCTCAGTGTCCGGCTGCCTTGAAGAGCCACAGGACACCAGCAATAATAACAGCAAGGGTACGGGCCTTGAAAAATATTGCATATATAAACACCGAAATTAATGATCGTTTCACACCCTTTATCAAATCCGTCAATCCCCCGAACAACAAATGATGCGGTACTAAACGCCCCATTTGATCAGGGTAGCGCCCCAGGTAAACCCGCCGCCGAAAGCCGCCAGCACCAGCAGGTCGTCTTTTTTAAGCCGGTCCTGCCAATCCCAGAGACAAAGAGGAATGGTTCCGGCAGTGGTGTTACCATATCGTTGGATATTGAGCATGACCTTTTCCGCCGGAAGCCCCATGCGGTTGGCTGTGGCATCTATGATCCTTTTATTCGCCTGGTGAGGTACCAGCCAGGTAATATCATCGGCCGTCAGGTTATTTCTTTGTATCAGCTCGTAACTTACGTCCGCCATATCTTTCACCGCATGTTTGAATACGGTCTGTCCTTCCTGGTAAATAAAATGTTCCTTGTTACTCACTGTTTCTACCGACGCGGGATGTAACGAACCTCCCGCTTTCATGTGCAGGTAGTTTCCACCGCCGCCATCGCTTCTCAGTATGCTGTCTTTTACTCCATACCCCTCTGTATTAGGCTCCAGCAACACTGCGCCGGCGCCATCGCCAAAAATGATACAGGTGGCGCGATCGCTGAAATCAACTATCGCACTCATTTTGTCTGCACCGGCAACGATCACTTTTTTGTACCGGCCGCTTTCAATCAGGGCGGCGCCGGTGGTAAGGGCATATAAAAACCCTGAGCAGGCCGCTGCCAGGTCGTATCCCCAGGCATTTACCGCCCCCAGCTTGTGGCAGGCGAGGTTGGCGGTAGAAGGGAATATGGTATCAGGCGTCACCGTTCCCACGATTATACAGTCTATCTCTTCCGGAGCGATATTTCTTTTTTCCAGGATCTGTTTAACGGCCGGTACCACCATATCGGAAGTTGCCAGGCCTTCTCCTTTTAATATTCTTCTTTCGCTTATACCGGTACGGGTGCGTATCCACTCGTCATTGGTGTCTACCATTTTTTCCAGCTCGGCGTTTGTCAACACATAATCGGGAACGTAGCCGCCTACGGCAGTAATGGCGGCACTTATTTTAGATGTCATGTATGTTTTTTTGAAAATTGGGGACGAAAATACAATTATACGAACAAATCAAAATGAGGTAACAAAGTTTTCTAAAAACTGTTCCTGTATCTTTGTCCTCTTTATATCAATATGATAGCTTTCTTATCAGGCAATTTTGTGTATAAGAGTCCGGCGGTGGTACACGTGGAGATAAACGGGCTGGGCTATGAAGTGCAGGTAAGTCTGAACACCTATTCAAAAATTCAATCACTTGACAAAGGGTTGTTGCATACCTGGTTACACATAAAAGAAGATGGACATACGCTGTACGGGTTTGCGGACCTTACCGAAAAAAATATATTTTTACAGCTTATCAGTGTGAATGGTATCGGAACTTCTACCGCCAGGATGATGTTATCCTCCCTGAGACCGGAGGAGCTTTCGGACGCGATATACAAAGGCGATACACAGAAACTGGAAAAGGTTAAAGGGATAGGAAAAAAATCCGCGGAAAGAATCGTTCTTGAACTAAGAGATAAAATCTCCAAACACCTGTCAGATACTACAAGTTTTGCACTCAAAAACAATACTTTGGAACAGGATGCGTTAAATGCGTTAGTAGCTTTGGGCATCGCCCGCAACGCGGCTGAGGCCGCAGTGAAAAAAGCTGCATCCGCCGCCTCTACCGAAAACCTGGAAACATTAATTAAAACTGCCTTACAGCTTATTTGATTACAATTCTACCCAACAAACAATACGGGAAAATTGACCTTTCAGTATCGGCATATCTTCCGGATAGTAGCTTTTATTGTTGCTGCGGTAATAACCTGTGCGGCAGCCATAGCCATGCCTGCTCCCGAACGGCTTGATTTTCAGCAGCAAACAGATACTGTTCCCTCCCGGGACACAGCAAAGGCCCCCGATACCCTGCATTATCCCATTTACGACAGGCGTGCCGATAAAATATCCGAAACACAGCCCAAAGGTTTTGATCTCAACGATCCCGCCAATGTCAGGGACTCTATTATTTACGATCCGAAGGAAAAGAAATACTATATCATTGAAAAAATCGGCGATAAATACTACCGCAAACCCACTTCCCTCACTTTTGAGGAGTTCATGCGCATACAGGCGAGAAAACAGGAAACCGAATACTTCCGCCAGCGGGCCAATACCATTACCAAACTCAATAACAGCCTGGTAAGACCCAAGCTTACCGCTACGGACGATTTATTCAACCGTTTGTTTGGGAGCGGAAAGATTGATATCCGGCCCCAGGGAAATGTGAGCGTCACCGCCGGGTATATGGGGCAGAATGTAAAAAACCCTACCCTTCCGGAAAGGGCCAGGAGAAACGGCGGCTTTGATTTTGATATGGCAGCCAACCTGAACGTGATTGCCAATATAGGCGATAAAGTAAAACTGCCGATATCCTACAATACACAATCTACTTTTGACTGGGAGAACCAGTTGAAGCTGGAATATACCGGCAAACCCGATGAAATCGTAAAGAAAATTGAGCTGGGTAATACCAGTTTTGCGGCCAAAGGCACCTTGATCCCGGGCGCTCAGTCTTTATTCGGGGTAAAAACACAATTGCAGTTTGGAAAACTATGGGTGACCGCCGCTTTCGCCACACAGCGTTCGCAGCGCCAGTCAAGGGCCCTGGAGGGTGGTGCTTCCACATCACGGATAGCAGTACGGGCAGATGACTATGATGAAAACAGGCACTTCCTGATGGCACAGTATTTCCGGAACAAGTATAATGATGCGATGAGAACCCTGCCGCTGGTATCCTCGCAGGTGCAGATCATGCGTCTGGAAGTGTGGGTAACCAACAGGACAGGATCAAATGTAACCACCGATAGCCGGGATGTAGTGGGACTGATGGATATAGGCGAGTCCCAGCCTTTCGGACCCTGGGGTGGTTCGGGCAATCCGAACGACCTGCCCGGAAACGAAGCCAACAATCTTTACCGTCAGATCATCGCCAACTCGTCCAGCAGGAGCCCTTCCGCCGTGGTATCGAACCTTACAGGAATGGGACTTAGACAGGTGCAGGATTTTGAAAAGACTTTTGCCCGTAAGCTGGATTCCAGCCAGTATGTGTACAACAGACAGTTGGGTTATCTCTCCCTGAGAGCCGGTTTGCAACCCAATGAAGTGTTGGCGGTAGCTTTCCAGTACACCTACAACGGAAGGGTGTACCAGGTGGGAGAGTTTTCCCAGGATGTGCCGGTAGACTCCACCTCCGGTGTGCAGAAAGTATTGTTCCTCAAGCTGTTGAAAGCAACCTCCGCCCGTACCCAGCTCCCGATATGGGACCTGATGATGAAAAATATTTACACCCTGAAAAGTGAAAGCGGGGATTACCTGGCCGGTCTTGACAGGACGGATTTTCAATTAAATGTATTGTATGATGAACCGGGTGGCGGACAAAAACGATACCTGCCGGAAGGCGAACAGGCGGGTGTACCGCTACTGACCCTGCTCAATCTCGACCGGCTGAATAACCAGAATGACCCGCAGCCGGATGGAGTTTTCGACTTCCTGGAAGGGTTCACCATTTTCCCCTACCAGGCCCAGATTGCTTTCCCGGTTCTGGAGCCTTTCGGTAAAGACCTTGAATTCGCTTTCTCGGATCCCGCTTTAAAGCAAAAATACCTGTATACCCCCTTATACGATACCATTAAGGCCATCGCCCAAACCTATGCCAACCTCAACCGGTTTGTTATTAAGGGTACCGCAAGGGCTTCTACCGCGGGACAGTCGGAAATATCATTGAATGCCTTTAACGTACCACAGGGCTCGGTAACTGTACGCGCCGGTGGGCGTACGCTGCAGGAGGGCTCCGATTACGAGATCAACTACAGCCTCGGTACTGTTAGGATCCTGAACCAGGCGATCTTAAGTTCCGGGGTACCGGTGGATGTGCAGTTTGAAAACCAGGCCTCTTTCGGACTGCAGCAACGAAACTATATGGGCGTACGGCTGGATTATCTGGCCAACAAAAACCTTACGGTAGGCGCCACCGCGGTACGACTGAGTGAAAGGCCCTATTTTACTAAAATGGGCTACGGAGAGGACCCCATCCGCAACACTATGATAGGGCTGGATTTCAGTTATAAAAACGAAATTCCCCGGCTGAACCGCTGGCTGGATAAGCTTCCCTTTTATTCACCCACCGGTACTTCCAGCATCACAGCCTTTGGTGAAGCGGCGCAGATCATTCCCGGCCATGCTCCCCAGATAGGAAAGGGAAGGAACGGGCTGATCTATATCGACGACTTTGAAGGCACCCGGGCCAGCATCGACCTTCGGTTTCCGCTTATTAGCTGGGCATTGGCCAGCACGCCCCAGGGAGCAACGGACAGGGACGGGAATCCGCTCTTCCCGGAGTCTATATTATATAATAACCTCGAATACGGAAAAAACAGGGCCAAGCTGGCCTGGTATAATATTGAACCCATTTTACAGGAAAGCAGGAACAGCAGCAACCCCCTGCAGGGAAATGTGGAAGAACTGTCTGACCCCCGCGTAAGAGCGGTTTCCCAGGCGGAGATATTCCCTTTACGGACACCGGATTTTGGTTTGAACCAACTGGTAACATTTGACCTGGCTTATTATCCGCGGGAAAGAGGTCCCTACAATTACGATGCGGCGGGAGTGGAGTCGGCCGGCCGGTTAACCAATCCCCGCAACCGCTGGGGAGGTATGATGCGGGCCATCGACCAGACGGATTTTGAAACAAACAATGTTGAGTTCATAGAGTTCTGGGTGCTCGACCCCTATATCAAAAATCCCGGCTCTACCGGGGGACAACTGTATTTCAACCTGGGCAATGTTTCCGAGGATATTTTAAAAGACGGGAAAAGGGCCTACGAAAACGGGTTGCCTACACCCAAGATACCGGCTCAAACCGATAATTCAGTTTGGGGCACCACACCGGTAAACCCCATCCAGGTAACCCAGGCTTTCAGTAATGACCCGGAAGACCGGGAGTTCCAGGATGTAGGTCTTGACGGAATGGGGGATGCGGAAGAAAGGACGGTCCGGCAGCAGTTCCTGCAAAGCCTCCAGGCTGCCCTGGGAGCTAACTCGCAGGCCTACCTGCAGGTGGAAGCAGACCCTTCTTCCGATAACTTCCGGTTCTACCGCGATACAGAATACGATAAAACAGGCGCGGGCATACTGGGCAGGTACAAACATTTTAACAGCCCGCAGGGCAATTCCCCGGTTTCAACTACCGGTTCGCAGTTCTCTTCCGCCGCCACCTTATATCCCGATGCGGAAGACCTGAACAAGGACAATACCCTCAATGAAAATGAAGAATATTTTCAATACCGGGTAGAAATAAAGCCGGCGGCACACCCCGATATGCAGATTGGCAGCAACTATATTGTAGACAAAAAAGAAACGGCGGTAACCCTTGCCAATGGCGCTAAAGAAAACCAGGTCTGGTACCAGTTCCGGGTACCCATTAACGACTACGATAAAAAAGTCGGCAATATTCCTGATTTCAAATCCATCCAGTTCATTCGTATGTTCATGACGGGTTTTGAGGATTCCACGGTGCTGCGTTTTGCAAAACTGGAGCTGATCAGGAACCAGTGGAGAAAATTTGATTACGAACTGGATACCGCGGGTGTTTACAAGCCGCTTAATCCCAACGACCCTGTAAGTTTTAATGTAGGGGCGGTAAATATTGAAGAAAATGACCGCAGGCAACCTGTTGTGTACCGTATGCCGCCCGGTATTGAAAGGGTACAGGCATTAAGCAACGGGGGCGTAAACATACTGCAGAACGAGCAGGCGATGAACATGCAGATCTGTAACCTGCCCAACGGCGAGTCGAGAAGCGTTTTTAAAACATTTAACCTCGATATCCGCCAGTTCCGCCGGCTACTGATGTTCATACATGCGGAAAGCGTTACCGGCCAGCCTGCTTTAAATGACGGCAGGATAAACGCGGTGATAAGGATCGGTAATGATTTTATCAATAATTTTTACGAGATCAAAATACCGCTGAAGATCACGCAGCCCGGCGCTGTAGCCGACACCGATATATGGCCAGAGGAAAACAACCTGGATTTTGACCTGGGCATACTGGAACAGTTGAAAACGGAAAGAAACCTGCAGTTGCTCAATCCTAATAATATTTACCGGAAACAGGTAGACAACAGGGAGTATTCCGTAATAGGCAGTCCTAATTTCGGGGAGGTAAAAGGTATTCTGGTGGGCGTGGAAAACCCGGGCGATGGCACGGGCGCTCCCATTTGTACGGAGGTCTGGATCAACGAGCTGAGGCTGTCTCAGATTGATGAAAAGGGCGGGTGGGCAGCACTGGGCAGGGTAGACCTGGCGCTTGCCGACCTGGGAACCCTCACCTTTTCGGGCAATATGCATACGATCGGGTTTGGTACACTGGAGCAACGTGTAAATGAACGGTCCAGGGAAGACTTTGCCCAGTTTGACGCGGCGGCCAATATGCAACTGGGTAAACTGTTGCCCAGGGGCGCCGGAATAGAGATCCCCTTATATGCCAGCATTTCACAAACCATCCGCACGCCGGAATATGATCCCTACGACCAGGATATCAAACTGAACGAGAAACTATCAGCGGCATCGGGTGATGCAAGGGACTCTATAAGAAGAGCGGCTATCGACATTACAACCATCAAAACCCTCAACTTTACCAATGTAAGAAAAACATTGCCTGAAGGTAAGAAGCAGCGGATCTGGAGCCTGTCGAATTTTGACCTCAACTACTCTTACACCTCCATAAAGGCGCATTCGCCCATTATTGAAAATAATGAGATTAAAAAATACAGGGGCGGTATCGGGTATAACTATACCGGGCAACCGAAAGCATGGGAGCCGTTTAAAAATCTCGTCAAGAGCAAATCGCCCTGGCTGAGCCTGGTGAAAGAATTTAACCTGAATCCCAATCCTTCGCTTATAGGTATCCGTTGGGATATGAACAGGCAGTTTGGAGCGTTGCGGCCCAGGGAGGTATATGTGCCCGGCACTATCCCGAGCCCCTACAAAATACCTGAGACCTTCGACAAGTTCTTCACCTTTGACAGAAAATACAATTTCCGCTGGGATATCAGCCGTTCCCTCAATTTTGACTATGAAGCGCTGAACAATGCCAGGATAGATGAACCCGACGGAAGACTGGATACCAAGGAAAAGAAAGATACGGTACGGACTAATTTCTTTAAAGGCGGCAGGAACGTGTTGTTTAACCAGCGGGCGGATATTACTTATGTCCTGCCAACAGCCAAAATACCCCTGCTTGACTGGACGACTGCCAATGTGGCCTACAAAACGACCTATAGCTGGATCGGCGCTTCCAGACTGGCTATCGGACTTGGAAATACCATCCAGAACAGCAATGCCAAATCGGCTACCGTAGACCTGGATTTTGTGCGCCTGTACAGCAAATTCAGGATCCTGAGGGCGCTGGAGAGCCAGCCCCAGGCGAACAACAGGAATCAACCACCGCCGAGAAGCCGGAACAACCCGGCGGACACCACTAAAAATAAGCGCGACCCGAATGAACTTCCGGAACTCAGCCCGATATTAAAAGGTATCGGGAAACTGGTGACTTCCGTTAAACGTATTAATGTAAGTTATACCGAAGGCGCTACCTCTTTTGTACCCGGTTTTATGGACAGCACCAAATACCTGGGCCAGAACTGGGGCAGCATGGCTCCCGGCCTGCCCTTTATATTTGGGAAGCAACCCGATATCAACTGGCTGGACCGTGCCGCCGGCAAGGGCTGGATGTCCAGGGACAGCCTGCAAAACAACCTGGTGCGGCAGACTTTTGATCAGCAGTTTACCGCAAACGCCCAACTGGAGCCGGTGCGGGACCTTACCATCGATCTCAATATGAACAAGACCTTTAACAGGACCTATAGCGAACTGTTCAAGGATACGATTGGCAACGGAACCTTCGATCACCTGAACCCCTATGCCGGCGGAGGTTTCAGCATCAGCTATATCTCTTTCCAGACTATGTTCAAAAAGTCGGACCCCAATGTGATCAGCGAAACCTTCAGAAAATTCCAGGACAACCGCGTCATCCTGTCTGAAAGAATGGGGCTTAAAAATCCCTACAGCCAGGTACAGGGCAGTGACGGCTACTACATGGGTTACTCCAGGTATGCACAGGACGTACTGATCCCCTCTTTTATAGCCGCCTATACCAATAAAGATCCCAACAGCGTGGCGCTGCTGAAAAGTTCGGGATCCAATGTACGGTCAAACCCATTCTCGGGATATATCCCCAGACCCAACTGGAAGCTTACTTACCGGGGTCTCAACAGGATACAACCCCTGGACAAAGTTTTTACCAACTTCACGGTAACACATGGATATAATAGTACGCTTGAAATGAATGCGTTCAACTCTAACCTCCTGTTCCAGGACAGGTGGGGCCTGAGTTTCCCTTCATTCCTTGATACGGTATCCAATAACTTTATTCCTTATTTCCTGATCCCGAATATTACCATCAGGGAGCAGTTTGCACCCTTAGCCGAATTGAGCTTCACACTTACCAACCAGTTATCATTTACGCTGGAGTACACCAAAAGCCGGACACTCAGCCTTAGCCTTATCGACTACCAGTTGAGTGAAATGAAATCCTCCCGGTTACGGTTAAACGCTTCCTGGCGTATCCGCGGGTTCAACCTGCCGATTAACCTCGGGTTCCTGAACAGGGGTGGCGGAAGCGGCGACGATAAAAAATCGGAAAGTGATGTGAAGTTTACAATGGAGTTCAGTATACAGGATGATATTACTTCCAACAGCCGCCTTGACCAGGAGAACAGCTTCCCGACAAATGGCCAGAAAGTGATCATCATCAACCCAACTGTTGACTATGTACTGAGCAACCGTATTCAGCTAAAATTCTATTTTGACCAGCAACGGAGAATTCCCTATATCTCTTCTTCCGCACCCATGACGAATACAAGGGCAGGACTTACGGTAAACATATCGCTGGCGCCTTAAAAGTCCCCCAGAATTTGCAGGAAACCGGAAAATACGGGACAGGGACCATAACGAGTTGTTTCTGTCATATTTTGTATTTTCATTTTGCAGAATTTTTACAAATCAATATCCAACAAGTATGAAACAGGTATTAATCACGGGCGCTAATGGAAATCTTGGAACGGCCGCCGTAAAAAAGTTTCTGGATGCCGGATACAGGGTTATCGCGGTTGCCCGGTCGGGCAGCGCATTGGGCTTTGCCAGCGGCAATAAATATTTTGAACTGCACCAGGTTGACCTGTCGAAGACAGACGAAGTAGCCGACTTCGCGGAAAAAGCCATTCATTTATATGGATCGATTGAAGCCGCCCTTTTCCTGGCAGGCGGGTTTGAAGCAGGGGATATCCACCATACTTCTGAAACAGGTGTACAGGAGATGATCACTAAAAATTTCGGTACCGCATACACGTTGTCCAACCTGTTCTTTCGCCATATGATGGACTATAATTACGGCAGGCTGGTATTTATCGGCGCCAAAGCCGGACTGGAAGGATCGTTCTCAAAAAATGCGATCGCCTATGGACTCTCGAAGTCGTTGCTGTTTCACTATGCGGAAATACTGAACGCCGCTGCCAAAGGAAAAAACGTGACGGCATCCGTGGTAGTGCCTTCCATTATTGATACGGAACCCAACCGGGAGGCGATGCCGGATGCCGACCATAGCAAATGGGTGAAGCCGGAGGCCATTGCCGACCTGCTGGAATATATCTGCAGCAACAGAAGCGATGCCCTGCGGGAACCGGTTTATAAAATATACGGAGAGGATTAATTTTTCTACCGAATTCCGGTTACCAATTTTAATAGGGCAAAACCCGATTGTGCTTTTTAAACATGTATTTTAATTTGGACAATGATGAAACCTTTATTATATTATCCTGCAAAGTGATAAAAGCCAATGCTATTAAAGGGACTGACCGGAGAGGGTTTCGGGTAACATTTCAAAACAGCGTTGCCTGCTCCGGTTTTCTTTTCAGTTCGCCTTCATTAAAAAAATAGATCCTGCCGTGCTCGCCATCATATCCCGGAGTAAACCGCTTTTCATCTTTACGAAGCCGCTGTATGGCGATAGCCAGCGTAGGATGAAACCGGCGGATATCTTCAACAGGCGTATGCATCAATAAATCGAATTCATTTCCGAAATAAGATATCGCCTGCGCGTATTTTTTTTCAACCGCTTTGCTTGTTTCACTAAAGCCCATGATTTCAGCCAGTATTTCCGGTAACGGTAATACATACCGGAAAGGTTGAAAATTGTTCTCTGTCTCCTGTTCCCCGCGGTTGGCAAGCTGTTCTACCCTGTGGGCTACGCCTACCGTTAAGGGCCTGCCACACACAGGGCAAATGCCGGCTGTTGTTTCTTTTGTGCTTACTGAGATTTTACAGTTCCTGTGGCCGTCATTATAATATTTGCCACGCTGCGGGTAGTACTCCCAGGTGCCGGAAAATCCCTGCTTCGTTCTAATGGCATTGAACAGGGCATCATAACCCAGTTCCGTATTCAAAAGATTTACCTCACGCCCGAGCTTAAACGCGGAATGAGCATCTGAATTAGAGATCAACGTAAGATCGTCAAGCTCCGCATACCTGCGGCACATACGCGGGTCGGCGGATAAGCTGGTTTCTATCGCAAACAACTCACCCGTAACGTCCTTAAAGCAATCCTGCAGGGAGTTGTGCCCGTTCATACCACCCAACGCTGAATACCAGGGCGTCCACACATGAGCCGGAATAAAATGCACTTTGGATGAAACCTCCAATACGATCTTCAGTAATTCATGTGCCTGCAGATGTAGGGTGGGCCTGCCATCCAGGGACAGATCGCCATATCTACTCAAAGTTGTATTAACAACACGGGCGGTTTCAAAATCAGGCACATAGATCAAGTGGTGATTTTTGTATTGTTTGCCTTTAATAATGTATTCACAATTTACCTCTGTAGACAAGCAAAAATAAACCGTTCTGCCGGCTGGAGTGGCTCCCGGCAGTTCCTTCAATTCAGGAGGATGCTTTAATGTGTAAAATCCATTACCGGCAGGTTGCAGCTTTTCTTCCAGTTCGCCTATCCATGCAGGATGGGTGAAATCACCCGTACTCACCACATCAATCCCTTTTATTAATGCCCATTGATACATGGTTTCCAGGCAAAGAAATTTACTCGTAGCCGCAGCGTAGTGAGAGTGTGTATGGAGATCGGCAATATAAAACATAGGACAAAATTACTAAAATTATTAGTTTTTAAATGCCGATATTGGTGGTGATACAAGAAAGCTGTAAAAGAGTGACCAGGTTTTCAAAACTTGACAACTCTTCTACAGCACTTTTCCTGAATTATCACACACATTTTTTCCCAACCGGGTATTATTCGCAAAAATTGGAACACCTCATTCGTTTAAGCGGTTCTCTTGCCGGTTAGCCCCGGTAAAAACATTATGCATCCGGAATTTCGGGCTCTACCAGTTTCTTCAGTTTCTCCAGGGATTCCTGCCATCCGAGATAACACATTTCAGCCGGGATGACAGCAGGAATACCTTCCTGGATTATCTTAATCTCTGTGCCGCAGGAAACCTTGTTAAGCCACACAGAGGTGATCATTTCTCCGGGCATGTTGGGGTCATCGAATTTATCCGTCATTTTGATAAACTCATTGGGTTTTATTTCCAAAAATTTTCCGCCGAAGGAATGCCCGTTATTGGTGGAGAAATTGACAAAAGACATTTTGTAGTCACCCCCAACCTTAAAGTCCATTTGATGTACGATACCCAGGAATCCGTAAGGTGGGATCCATGATGCATAAGCCCGTGAATCAGAAAAAGCGCGATATACTTTTTCAGGGGATGCTGTTAATACACGATGTAATGTTACGCTGTTAGTGCTCATAAAAATTGTTTTTAAGTATTTATTATTTGTTGAGTTAATTTAACATCCTCTTACAACTTACCGCTATCCCCGGAGCAACCATTGATTACCATACCTGTCTGTAAGGGAACCAAACAATATGCCGTAAAAATTATGCTGTACGGGGTATGTCTGCAGTGCGTCGTATGACAGCTTTTTGTAACAGTCTCTTAATTCTTTTTCGGTAGAAAAGTGCAGCGAAACTGAAATCGCATTGCCCTTTATCAATCCCCGGTCATCTACCATATCGGAACCCATGAGCACAAAGTTTTCGGAGATCAGCAAAGCATGTATAATGGTTTTTCTCATTTTCGCGGGCATTTTTTCCGATACAAATGATTCGCCTGCTGTTTGAAAATGCAGCTTTCCGCCAAGGCATTTTTGATAGAACTTCATCGCTTCCCGGCAATTTCCATTGAACGTAAAATAAGGAATAAGCTTTTCTATCGTAATAATGTTGATTTTTAAATAATACATTGCCAACACAAAGATGGTGTCAATGTCCAAAAAACAGGCTGTGCGGAAACGTCAATTTAAAGGGGTGATCCCGCCAGTATTATTTTGTAGCTTTATTAAAATAATGGTATGAAAAAAATATCGGTATATGTCCCCGAAAGTGCCGTGATAGAAGCTATTACACCGGCGTACCGGACCTTTAAAACAGCGAACGAATTTTTAAAAGCTTCGGGTAAAAAGCCTTTGTTTGATGTGGAATATGTGGCGTTGAAGAAAACCGTACACGCCAATGACGGGGAATACGCCATTGCCATTGACAGGCTGTTAAAAGAGGTAAGAAAAACCGATGTAGTGATCCTTCCCGCCCTGTATGGAGATATCGATCATGCTATTAAAGTGAATGCCCGGGCGATACCGTGGATACGACAGATGTATATGCAGGGAAGCGAAGTGGCAAGCCTGTGTATCGGTGCATTCCTGCTGGCCGAAACCGGTTTGGCAGATGGACGAAAATGCTCTACGCATTGGGCTTACTGTGATCTATTCCGGCAAAAGTTCCCGGCAGTGGAAATTGTGGATGGCGCCGTGATCACCGATGAGGGACGACTGTATTCAAGCGGGGGCGCCCATTCATTGTGGAACCTGCTGCTTTATCTCCTGGAAAAGTACACCGACCGCGGCACGGCGATCATGACCGCGAAATATTTTGCTATTGATATTGACAGGAACAGCCAGGCGGCATTCACCATTTTTACAGGGCAAAAAGACCATAATGATAAAGATATCCTGCGGGTGCAAAAGTTTATGGAAGAAAACTTCCAGGAGAGAATTACGGTGGATGAACTTGCGGATATGGTAAATACAAGCCGTCGGAGTTTTGAAAGAAAATTCAGGCAGGCTACCAATAATACGCCGGTTGAATATATGCAAAGAGTAAGGATTGAGGCGGCCAAGCGGAGCTTTGAAGCAAGCCGTAAAAACGTAACTGAAGTAATGTATGACGTGGGTTATACCGATACAAAAGCTTTCAGGGATCTCTTTAAAAAAATAACCGGGCTTACGCCCATCGAATACAGGAATAAATACAATAAGATGAGTATGATGGAGGCATAAGTGATTAGATGTGAATGTTGCCGGTTTCAGGGCACAGGTAGGAAGGTGCATATTGAGACACCTTATTATTATGCTGCGTAAGCCTCTGTAAAGGATTTTCGGAATACCCTTTGTAAAAGCTGCCGTCTCTCAGCGACCGGATGATGTAAACATAGTAAGCCATAAACTCAAAAGCCCCGGATAAACCGAGTCCCGACCGTAGGTTGGGAGGACTCGAACCCGTCCCGACCTGCGGTTGGGACCGTGACAGGGCAGCATTTCTAGTCATCATTGTAAAAATTGTTTTACAATGTTTTTTTGTGATGCAATAAGCTGTTCAATCTGTGAATGAGAATATTTCTTGAGTGCCTTTTCCCGTTGTAAGGCGATGGTCTTGCTGGCGCAAAGCTCAATGTAAACCAATTGCCAGGGGACTTTAGCGGCAGTGTAATGCGATAATTTATTATTATGCTGCGCAAGTCTCTGTAAAGGATTTTCAGAATACCCTTTGTAAAAGCTACCGTCTGTCAGCGAACGGATGATGTAAGCATAGTAAGCCATAAACTCAAAAGCCCCGGATAAACCGAGGCTTCAAGCGGACCGGACGGGACTCGAACCCGCGACCTCTGCCGTGACAGGGCAGCATTCTAACCAACTGAACTACCGATCCAAACTATATCATAGATATAATATAAAAGAGCTTTTGGAGTTTTGGGACTCGAACCCGTCCCGACCTCCGGTTGGGACCGTGACAGGGCAGTATTCTAACCAACTGAACTACCGATCCAAACTATATCATAGATATAATATAAAAGAGCTTTTGGAGTTTTGGGACTCGAACCCGTCCCGACCTCCGGTTGGGACCGTGACAGGGCAGTATTCTAACCAACTGAACTACCGATCCAAACTATATCATAGATATAATATAAAAGAGCTTTTGGGGTTTTGGGACCCGAACCCGTCCCGACCTGCGGTTGGGACCGTGACAGGGCAGCATTCTAACCTCTACTCCGAATATTCGGAACCTGGAAAACACAGCAGTACCGTATTTTTCAGGACGGCAAAGATAGTGATTATCGGTTCCACGCAAAAAGAATTTTATAAAAAATAATGACCGGTAAATTATTAAGTCTTACAGACATGCAACCTATGGTGGCTAACCGCTCGTCAAATAGGTCTGTTATCAATAACAATACTATAACAACGCCATGATATTTAGACTGCTTCAGGCTGACGACCTTGTATCCAAAGGCTCTTCTATTTTTTCTAAATTTATTGATTCCGCCATCGCGTATGCGCCCAAGATCATCGGGGCTATTGTTTTTTATATGATCGGAAGCTGGATCATCGGAAAACTGGGTATTCTGCTGCGCAAAACCCTGGCTTCCCGCAATTTCGAGGTATCCCTGCAATCCTTCCTGGTATCGTTCTTCAAGATCTTATGCCAGGTTATACTGGTAATAACCCTATTCGGCATCCTGGGGGTGGATACTTCTTCCTTTGCAGCGCTTATCGTGGGAGCCGGTATTGCAATAGGTTCTGCGCTGAACGGGACACTTGGTAATTTCGCGGGAGGTGTAATGATGCTGGTATTCAAACCCTTTAAAATAGGTGATATTATTGAGGCACAGGGAGTTATAGGGTCCGTTACCGAACAGGGAGTATTCAATACCACCCTGCTGACGCCTGATAACAAAACGGTTATTTTGCCCAATGGCCCTCTTTCTACAGGCGTTATAACCAACTTTAACACACATGGGAGCCTCCGGGTAGACCTTACTATGGCGGTAGCCCTGGATGCATCCATAGAAAAAGCCCGCCACGTAGCCATACAGGCGATGTTGCGGCACCCGAAAGTATTACAAACCCCTGAACCGGAGGTGAATGTGCTGAAAGTGGGCGACGGAATGATCAGTCTGGCCATCCGTCCCTATACTACACAGGCAGACTACTGGGACGTGTATTTCGGCGTGCAGGAACTGGTTAAAAATGCCTTTGATGCCAACGACATCAGTGGTCCGATACCACATAGAGTAATCATTCAGAAATAGCTTTATCAGTTGAATTTGACACCCGCAGGAAGTCGTCTCACTTTGTGAGATGGCTTCTTTTTATATGCATATAACACCCTGATTTCAGAAGGCTGTTATTTTTTCATTTCCTCCAGCTTCTTCTGCATAACGAACATTTCATCGCGGAGCCTGGCAGCTTCCATAAAGTCCAGGTCCCTTGCCGCTTTTTCCATTTCCTTCTTCACCTTTGTTATAGCCTTTTCCATCCTGGGAACCGTCAGGTATTCTTCCTGCTCTTCGGCGGCATAGGTAACAAGCCCGTCGTCCGGTGCTACGGCATAAGGCTTATTTACATCATACCCTTTAATGTCCAGTACTGAGGTTTGGGCAAATACCTGCTCTTTGGACTTTTTCACTGTACGGGGTGTAATATTATGTTCTATATTATAGGCAATTTGTTTTTCCCGCCGGCGATTGGTCTCGTCAATCGTACGCTGCATGCTTTCCGTCATCTTATCCGCATAAAAGATCACCAGCCCGTCCACATTCCTCGCTGCCCGCCCTGCTGTTTGTGTCAGCGATTTTTCATTGCGCAAAAATCCTTCCTTATCCGCATCCAGGATAGCCACCAGTGACACTTCGGGCAGGTCCAGTCCTTCCCTCAACAGGTTCACCCCCACCAGCACATCGATCTCTCCCAGCCGTAATTGTCTTAAAATTTCCACACGATCCAGTGTGTCTACCTCGCTGTGTATATATTTTGATTTGATATTGATGCGGTGCAGGTATTTGTCCATTTCTTCTGCCATACGTTTGGTAAGGGTAGTCACCAGCACCCGGTCGCCTTTGGTAACCCTGTTATTAATCTCATCCAGCAAATCATCAATCTGGTTGATGCTGGGACGGATTTCTATGGGCGGATCCAGCAGTCCTGTAGGGCGAACCACCTGTTCTACCACCACACCTCCGGTTTGCTCCAACTCGTAATCCCCCGGTGTAGCGGACACATATACCGTTTGATTTACCAGCGATTCAAACTCATGAAAGTTCAGGGGGCGGTTATCCAATGCAGAGGGCAGGCGGAAGCCATAATCTACCAGTATCAGTTTCCGGCTCCTGTCGCCGCCATACATACCGCTGACCTGCGGTATAGTCTGGTGGCTCTCGTCGATGACGCATAAAAAGTCTTTAGGGAAATAATCCAGCAGGCAAAATGGTCGTGTACCGGGTTCCCGGCGGTCGAAAAACCGGGAGTAATTTTCAATACCGTTGCAATACCCCAGCTCTTTTATCATCTCTATATCATAATTCACTCTTTCTGTTATCCGCTGCGCCTCAATGTATTTGCCCAACGACTTAAAATATTCCGCCTGCTTATTCATCTCATCCTGCATTTCATGCAGCACCTGTTGCAGCATATCCTTCGGCGCCAGGTAGAGATTGGCGGGAAATATGGCAGCCTCTTTTACCGGACTGATCCTTTTGCCTGTATTAATTTCAAGGGTATCAATACTTTCTATCTCGTCTCCAAAGAAGCTGACACGATAGCCGTAGTCCATGTAGGGTAGATTGATATCTACCGTATCCCCTTTCACGCGAAAACTGCCCCTGGTAAAATCGCCCTGGCTGCGGTTGTATAACGAATTCACCAGTGAGTGCAGAAAACCCTGGCGGCTGATCATCTGCCCCTGTTCAATGCGGATAATACCGTTGGCAAACTCTTTCGGGTTCCCGATACCATAGATACAGCTCACGGAAGCCACAACGATAATATCCCGCCTGCCGGTAAGCAACTGGGCGGTAGCCTGCAAGCGAAGTTTGTCCAGTTCCTCGTTTATGGAAAGGTCCTTTTCTATGTAAGTATCACTAACAGGCAGGTATGCTTCGGGCTGAAAATAATCGTAATAAGAAACAAAATAACCAACCGCATTATCGGGGAAAAACTGCCTGAACTCGCCGTACAACTGCGCTACCAGTGTTTTGTTGTGCGTCAGCACCAACGTTGGGCGCTGTACATTTTGAATGACATTCGCCATGGTAAAGGTCTTGCCGGAGCCGGTCACCCCCAGCAGTACCTGGTCTTTTTCTCCATCCAGTATTCCCTGTGTCAGTTGCCTGATGGCTTCGGGCTGGTCGCCGGATGGTGTATAGGAAGAGTGTAATTTAAACGACATAGACTGTAAAATTACAGATTTACAAAATGAGGACGACGGCCGGATAGACCAGTATAACAATCCCGCTTACTTTTGTATCTTCAATATTCTTAATAGAAGTTATATGAACGCGTTTATCCGGATGTTGACAAGTCCGCTGAAGTTCAGGTTATTCCTGCTCAAAAACCTGCCTGCTGCGTTATTTTCCGGAGTTCGCATAAAAAGTATTACTGAAGAAAAGAGCGTGGTGACGGTTCCCTACAAATGGTTTTCCAGGAATCCGTTCCGGTCTACCTATTTTGCCTGCCTGGCAATGGGGGCCGAAATGAGTACCGGTGTGCTGGTGATGGCGCATTTGTATAAACGCAAACCTTCAGTGTCGATGCTGATCACCGGGATGACCGCCGAATATTATAAAAAAGCTGTTGATATCACCACTTTTGTATGTAAAGACGGGATCGCCCTCAGGGATGCCGTAGAAGAAGTAATAGAAATGAACGGCAGCAACACCATCACCGTTAAATCCACCGGCACTAACAATAAAGGTGAGCTGGTAGCAGAGTTTACCTTTACCTGGTCGCTGAAAGTAAGGTCCGGCCGGAACCCAGTCCGGTGACCCTCATCAGGTTGGAATCCCCGCCAAAAATTTAGGGGGATTTGCCTTATAATTCTATATTTGCCAAATTCAATTATTTTTGGTTTTATGAAGTTCATCGTTTCGTCCTCAGCTTTACTGAAACAACTGCAGCATATCAGCGGAATTGTCAGCGCCAATACGGTATTGCCTATACTGGAAGACTTTTTGTTTGAAATAGAAAAAAACAGGCTGACGGTAGTGGCAACCGACCTTGAGACCGTTATGAAAATTCATATGGATATAGAATCCCGGGAAACGGGGAAGATCTGTATTCCTGCCAAAATACTGATAGACTCCCTCAAAAACCTGCCGGATCAACCCCTGACTTTTACCATAGAAAAGAATTTTGGAATAGAGATCACCAGCGACAATGGTAAGTATAAGGTAATGGGAGAAAACCCGGACAACTTCCCCAAGGAGCCGGAAACAAAGGACGCCAGCCAGTTCACCATGACTTCCTCTTCACTGGTAACAGCAATCAACAAAACGCTGTTTGCCGTGAGTAATGATGATCTGCGCCCTGCCATGACCGGGGTCTATTTTGAGTTGGACAAAAAATCCATCACTTTTGTGGCAACAGATGCGCATCGCCTGGTAAGGTATCGTAAAACAGATGTGAACTGCCCGGAAAAACATTCCTTTATCGTTCCCAGGAAACCCCTCAACCTCCTGAAAAGCGCTTTACCGGATAACGACGATGAACTGAAGATCTCTTATAACAATAATCACCTGTTTGTGGATCATGGCAAAACGGAATTGGTTTGCCGCCTGATAGACGCCCGGTTCCCGGACTATAAGGTGGTGATACCGGCGGAAAACCCCTACAAAATGACCGTGAACCGCCAGGACTTTCAGAACGCCCTGAAACGGGTGAGTGTTTTTAGTAACAAAAGTACCAACCAGGTGGCGCTTACGATCAGCGGGGCGGAACTGCAACTGGCAGCCCAGGATGTTGACTTCAGCTTTGAGGGCAACGAAAGGATGAGCTGTTCCTATGAAGGAGAAGATATCCAGATCGCTTTCAATGCCAAATTCCTGGTGGAGCTGCTGGGGGCTACTTCCAGCCCGGAAGTGGTACTCGAATTGTCCACCCCTTCCAAAGCCGGCATTGTACTGCCGGTGGAAAAAGAAGAAAATGAAGACCTGCTGATGCTGGCCATGCCACTGATGCTAAACCAGTAGATATCATGAATCTGATCCCGGTCAGGAGTTTCGACAACTATATAGAAGCAAATATCCTGCTGGGCAAGCTGCAGAACGAAGGAATTCCCTGTTTTTTAAGGGATGAGTTTACCGTTACCATCGACCCGATACTTACCAATGCATTGGGAGGCATCAAACTGGAAGTGCCGGAGGACCATATCTGGCAGGCACGTAAACTGCTGGAGGAGTTTGACAGGGAACGTAAAGAACAACTTGTTTGCCCCTCCTGTGGCTCTCACGAAGTAGAATATATCAGCAATCCTGCAAAATCAGGCAACTGGATAAGCAATATTATATCTTATCTTTTCTCCGGCTACAGTGTCAGCATCAAAAAAACCTATCATTGTTTCCACTGCGGAAAGGATTTTGATGACTTAACCCGGTAATAATGTCTTCCGCATATTCACGGGAACTGAAATGCCTTCGTTGTAAATTGTCTTTCCCTGCTTCCCGTATTAGTGCGTGATTTTTGAATGTTTCCGGGTATCCTTCATAAAGCTGTATACCAGCAATGATATCATAATGCAGATCGTAACATACCAGTAAAACCAGCTTTCACGCTCCTGCTGTTTAAACCAAAGGGCTACAAATTCTGCGGTACCGCCAAAAACGGCTGTTGTGAGCGCGTAAGGCAGCCCCACCCCCAACGCCCGTATTTCCGAAGGAAACAACTCCGCTTTTACCACGGCGTTGATAGAGGTATAACCGCTTACGATCAGCAGCCCGCACATGATCAACAGGAAGGCCCCGCTCATCGTCGTTTCCCGGCTGATAGCCGTGAGCAGGGGTACCGTATACAGGGTGCCCAATACACCGAAACCGATTAGCAAAGGCTTCCGGCCTATTTTGTCGGATAGCAGCCCAAACAGGGGTTGCAGTAAGGCGAAAAACAGCAGGCTGAAGAAGGATATTACCGTACTCTGATCAATGGAAAGCTTTACGGTGTTCACCAGGAACTTCTGCATGTAAATGGAATAGGTGTAAAAAGCGATGGTACCGCCCAGGGTCAGTCCTACCACCGTGGCAATCGCTTTGGGATGCCTCAACAGTTCTTTTATACGTCCCTTATTTTCTTTACGCATATTTTCCTCCGTAAAAGAAGAGGTCTCATCAAGATTACTCCGGATATATAATGCGACAACTGCCAGCAGGGCGCCGACAACAAAAGGAATACGCCAGCCCCAGGCGTGAAGCTGTTCACTGGTAAGTAATACTTTCTGGAGCAGCAATTGGATGCCCAGGGCGATCAATTGCCCCCCGATGAGCGTCACATACTGGAAGCTGGAGTAAAACCCTCTTCTGCCGGGAGTAGCCATCTCACTGAGATAAGTAGCCGAAGTACCGTATTCACCTCCCACGCTCAATCCCTGCAGCAGGCGGGCAATAAACAATAATGCCGGCGCCGCTATGCCGATGGTATTATAGGAAGGGGTACAGGCGATCAGCAAGGAACCAAAGGACATCAGCAGGATGGAAAGTGTCATTGCTTTTTTCCTTCCTGTTTTATCGGCTATGCTGCCAAACAACCAGCCGCCTATGGGGCGCATCAGGAAGCCCACGGCAAAAATTCCTGCGGCATTGAGCAACTGTGCCGTCCGGTCGCTGTTGGGGAAAAACACCGGGGAGAAATACAGGGCAAATGCGGAATAGCAGTACCAGTCGTACCATTCCACCAGGTTTCCGATAGAGCCGCCCGTAATGGCCTTTATCCTTTTTTTGACATCATCCTGCATAATAAGTGGCAAACATATATGCTAAAGATGTAAAATACGAGAGAAAATGAAAAGGGTTTCCAACCTTCGGCAGGTTGGAAACCCTAAGTCCTTCAAAATTGGTTGAAAATCAATAAAATAAAAATTATGAGAAAGAGGTAAGAGGAGCGTAATTCTAAGTATTGGATATAAATTCATAAGTATACTTACAATTTTGTAAAAAAATTAATAAATTGTAAATATATTTACAATTTATGAAAATTCCAGAAAATATACGCCGGAGAGATCATTACATCCATAAGATAAGTCCATTTATAGGCAAAAATCTTATAAAAGTGCTCACGGGGCAGCGAAGGGTTGGAAAAAGTTATCTCTTATACCAATTGATGAAGGAGATCGGGGAGAAACACCCTGATACCAACATCATCTACATTAACAAGGAGGATTTTCAGTTTGATATGATCAGGGATGCCCCGGGTTTGATTGATTATGTGCATACCCAGTTAAAACAAGATACCCGGAATGCTATTTTTATTGATGAAATACAGGATATCCGGGACTTTGAGAAAGCTTTGCGGTCACTCTTGCTGGATGAGAATAATGATCTTTATATAACAGGAAGCAATGCCAAAATCCTTTCGGGAGAACTGGCCACTTATCTTAGCGGGCGATATGTTGAGTTTACTATTTACAGTCTCTCTTATGACGAGTTCCTATCTTTTCATGATCTTACGGATAATGATGAATCGTTAGAGTTGTATATCAAATACGGAGGCCTGCCTTACCTGATCAATCTGCCTTTAACAGACCACGTATTTGAATACCTGAATAGCGTATATTCAACTATTGTATTTCGGGATGTGGTAAGCAGGTACAACTTGCGAAACTCCCAATTCCTGGAAAAGCTGGTAATGTTCCTGGCGGATAATATCGGCGGCCTTTTTTCAGCAAAACGTATCAGTGACTTTTTGAAGTCTCAGCATATCAGGTTGGCGCATAATCAAATCCTGCAATACACCAGCTACCTGGCCAACGCATACATTATTCATGAAGTAAGCCGCTATGATATTGCCGGTCGCCGGATATTTGAGATTGGCAGCAAGTTCTATTTTGAGAATACCGGGATCCGTAATGTCATTACAGGATATCGTTTACAGGATAAAGGCAAGCTATTGGAAAACATAGTTTACAACCATCTGCTTTTTCTTGGTTATGACGTAAAGGTAGGAACGCTGCATGCTGAAGAGATAGACTTTGTTTGTGATCGCGGAGGAGAGAAGCTATATGTACAGGTGGCGCTTCGGTTGGAAAACCAGTCTACTATTGACCGGGAATTCGGGAACCTGCTTCGCATCAAAGATAATTATCCCAAACTGGTGGTCTCATACGATCACTTTGACGGAAACACGCATGAAGGGATAAGACATATTTTTATCCGCGAGTTTCTGAAGTTGGATGCCGTATAGGCGCTGAAAGATAAAATGGCTTCGAATATCCAACTTCCCCAAACCTGGAAACCCCAGGTTTTCAAAGCAACTTGAAAATCAATAAAATACGATATTTCCAAAACAAGTAATGTCCTAATGCTTCCTAATTTATCAAAAATTAGGAGAAAAATAAGCAGAGCAATGGAGCCAAAACCGGTTCCCGTAGTTTATGTACCTTTACCGCCTCATTATGTCAGTTAAGGCTCCGTCGAAAAAGGTATTCGATCTCAAATTGCTGAAGCGGGTTTTTTCCTATGCAAAACCATACAGGGGCAGCCTGATCCTGTCCGTGGTGCTTGCAATTGTACTGGCGGTGTTGTCGCCGGTACGGCCCTGGCTTATACAACTTACCGTTGATAAATATATCCGGGGGGGATTGCTGAATGCGCTGGTGATCATCACTTGCATACAAATAGGTCTTTTGCTGGCGGAAACCGCTCTCCGGTTCTATTTTTCCTTTATCACCTCCTGGCTGGGGCAAACGGTGGTTAAGGATATCCGCACGTCCGTATATAAAAAGATTTTACATCTCAACCTTTCCCAGTTTGATAAAACTCCTATCGGAACCCTTACCACCAGGACGATCAATGACATTGAAGCGGTGAACGATATCTTCTCGGAAGGACTCATTTCCATCATCGCGGATATGTTGGCCATCATTGCCATACTGGCGGTAATGTTTGCCACCGACTGGAAACTAACGCTTATCTGCCTGCTTATTTTGCCTGTATTGGTCATTGTTACCCGCTGGTTCCGCAACAGTGTCAATATCTCTTTTCAGCGGGTGAGGAATGCGGTGGCGCAACTGAACGCATTTGTGCAGGAGCATATCACCGGTATGCCCATTGTGCAGGCCTTTGCCGCCGAAGACAGGGAATACGCTAAATTTAAAAAGATCAACCGCGAACATCGCAACGCCAATATCAGGGCCATTTTCGCTTATTCCGTATTTTTTCCTTTCGTGGAAATAATGCTTGCCATATCCATGAGCCTGATGATATGGTGGAGCGCCAAAGGGGCTATAGCCGGTGAGGCTACCGTAGGCACCATGATCGCCTTTTTACTGTACCTCAACCTGCTGTTCCGCCCGTTGCGGTTCATAGCGGATAAATTCAACGTGCTGCAAATGGGCATGGTAGCCAGCGAACGGATCTTCAGGGTGCTGGACAACGATGATACCATTACCAAAGACGGCGCCTATGCACCCGCAACAATTGCCGGAAAAGTAGCGTTTAAGAATGTTTGGTTTGCCTATAGTGAGGAAAACTATGTATTAAAGAACATCTCTTTCAGCATAGCGCCGGGAGAAAAGCTGGCGATCGTGGGACATACAGGCAGCGGCAAGACTTCCGTTATCAGCCTGATAAACCGGTTATACCATATCCGGAAAGGAGCCATAGAAATTGATGATGTAGATATAGAAGAATACAGGCTGAACGCCCTGCGCAGCAATATAGGGGTGGTTTTGCAGGATGTGTTCCTGTTCTCCGGTTCCATCCTGGAAAATGTGACCCTGCGGAACGAAGACATTTCAAGGGAGCAGGTTATCCATGCCGCCAAACTGATCGGGATGCACGATTTCATAATGAAGCTGCCCGGCAACTATGATTACAATGTAATGGAAAGAGGAGGCACTCTTTCGCTTGGACAACGGCAGTTGCTGTCATTTATAAGGGCGCTGTTATATAACCCTTCCATTCTTATACTGGATGAAGCGACTTCTTCTATTGATACGGAAAGCGAACAACTGATACAACACGCCATTGATACCCTGATAGAAGGCAGGACCTCTATCATTATCGCCCACCGGCTGTCCACCATCCGCAAGGCAAACAAAATAATGGTACTGGACAGGGGCGAGATAAAGGAAGTGGGGACGCACAGCGAACTGCTCGGGAAGGAGGGTTTTTATGCCAAATTATATGAGATGCAGTTTGCGAAGGTTACCCGGGAAAACGGGTGATTTTTGAAAGCGCGGCATGATCAAATGCGGAGAATCTGCCCTTTCAACATTTTCAATATGAGATATTCATTATCTTTGCGGTGGCAAGTCTTATACGACCAGCTCCTGCTGAACTCCCCCAGGACCGGAAGGTAGCAAGGGTAGGCGGTTGTAGCGGTGCGATGTAAGTAACTTGCCTTTTTATTTCAGTATATTCGCTCTTAATAATGTATAGATCAGCTATTACCAACGTGTAAAAACCGCCATAAGATGTTCATGTTTTTGAATCACACAAAAAGAATCATTATTTTGGCATCCCATATGGCAAAAATGTAAAAACTAAACACATGAAATTTTTTATTGATACAGCCAACCTGGCTCAGATTAAAGAAGCAAACGAATTAGGTATCCTGGATGGCGTTACCACCAATCCGTCGTTAATGGCCAAGGAAGGCATTAAAGGCGATGAAGCAGTTAAAAATCACTATAAAACCATTTGCGAACTGGTGGATGGCGATATAAGCGCGGAAGTGATCTCTACGGATTTTGACGGCATCATAGCGGAAGGCAAGGTGCTTGCCGCGATCCATCCGAATATCGTAGTGAAGGTACCAATGATAAAAGACGGTGTAAAAGCGTTGAAATGGTTTACCGATAACGGCATCAAAACCAACTGTACACTGGTATTTTCCGCCGGTCAGGCCATCCTGGCTGCTAAAGCGGGAGCAACCTACGTATCCCCTTTTGTCGGGCGTATAGATGATGGCAACTGGGACGGTATGGAACTGATCGGACAGATCGCCCAGATCTACTCGTTACAGGGATTCAAAACACAGATACTGGCGGCCTCTATCCGAAGCTCCCTTCATATAGTAAGGGCGGCCGAACTGGGCGCCGATGTTTGCACCTGTCCGCTGGATCCGATCCTCGGCTTGCTGAAACACCCGCTGACGGATATTGGTTTGGCGAAGTTCCTGGAAGACGCCCGGAAGATGCAACAGTGATCGTGTAATTGATTCCACAAGAATATTAATACCCCGCGGAATGTTTTCGCGGGGTATTTTATTATATTTAAAACATGCATTATCCGGAATCAAACAATATATCCATGACATGTATCCAATAAACCGATCAGTGAAATAAAAAAATACCATTGATTGTTATTTGTTTTTGTATTGTTCTAACCCGGATGTATAAATTTAAATACATGTAATGATAATGTGATTGGCATATACTACTGTTATAACAATAAGGATGCAACGAATTATATAGAGCATCAGGAAAATGGTGATTTTGTACACGTTTTTGAGAATAATAAACGAAAAATTATAGGCACAGGCAAATGGAAGACCGGTAAAAATGGGTATTGCCAGGTTCTATTAAGTAATTAAAAAAATTTTAATGAACCGGGAGACAACCAGGTAAGATGATCATTTTATTTTTTCTATCTCTTCCCGGAGCAATTGATCCTTTTCCTCCGCAGATATTCCTTCGCCACGTACGTAGATCTGCAATATTGCCGCTTTGCCGTTAATGGTGGTGTCAACGCCTTTCGAACTAAAATAACCATTCCAGCTTTTTGGAGGGTCTATTTGCGCCTTATTGTACAAAACGTAATTTACTTTTATGGTGCTGTCGCGTTCTATCACAATTTCTTTGCTGAACAACCCTTTTGAAGGAATATCTTTTTTCTGCAAACCGTCGTCATCAGTGTAAAGCACGAAAAAATACGGCTTCGAAGTTTCGATACCAATAGCAGTATAACTTGTGGAATAAGCATACCAGAGAATAACAGCAGCTAAAAAAATGGCTTCCCCGATGAATAATGTTTTATAGGCAATTTTGGTTACCAAAAACCTGTCTGCAAAAAAGACGATTACAAGAAGAATAATAAAAATGATCAGGTAAGCGGCGATATTGTAATCGTAGTTGGATCTAAAGAACTGGGCTACCAGGAAGATAACACCCATAATGCATACGACAAACAGGGGAGTGATTTCACGGAAAAACATAACAATAACAGCTTTTGTAAAAGGTAGAACTAAAAAGTAAGAAAATTATTATAGCAAAAGCTGCTTTGTAGGAATAATTTATTCACGGGCGTCGGGAAAACGCCGGGAGGTTACCGGGAAACGGGGACTGTTTTACCATAAAGCCGCTTCCGCTAAACGACGGGTGCTGCATCATCGCCCGTTTCTTTGCCTGCATCCCCCACTGCTTCCTTTATCTCCCGGAGATCAGCATTCAGCTTTTGGCTGAACAACGCGATGTCCGAGCTATGGATGACGATATTAACGCCTTCTTTCATCCACTGCACCTGCCTTTCGGGCTTCAGTGAAAAATGAATACCGATTGCCAGTCCCTTTTTGCGCGTGGTGTGAATGATATGTTTTACTGCTTTTTCAAATTCCGGGTGGTCATACTGCTCAGGGATACCCAGGCTGATAGAGAGATCATGAGGCCCGATAAACACGCCATCCAGCCCGGACACAGCCAGCAGTTCATCCAGCTTTTCCATTGCCGGCACACTTTCAATATTCGCTATGGCTATGTTGCCTGCATTATAATTCCGGAGATAGGTTTGCATTTCTGCAGACAATGTTTTTCTGCCGTCCAGTACCTGCTGCAGAACTTCTCCTTTCAGGGGTCTTAGTTTAACGGCTCCCACCAGCTCTTTGATCTGTTCTACATTTTCCAGGTAGGGTGCGATTACGCCTTTGGCCCCGGCATCAATGGCCTGGCAAACCAGGTAGGGATCGGGAGAGGGGATGCGTACAATAGGGGTAATACCGTACGCGGCTGCAACCTGGCTCATTTTGGCCATTTCGGCGCGGTTAATTGCCGTATGTTCCGTGTCGATGAATACAAAATCAAGCTCTGATTTTTTCAGCACCATTGCCCAGCCGGGAGAGGTGGAGGTAAGGCAGGTTCCATATACGTTGTTGCCGTTTTTCAGTTTGGCAGCAAACCCGGATGGTTGATCAAGCATAACAGTATGATTAGTTGTATAAATTACTTAACCAGTTTCAGGGGGTCTACCACTACATATTTAATCGAGTTGTTCCCCTTCCCGGCATGATGGGAATAAGTCATCCTGAGCAAACCGTCTTTGGTTTGTATAAGTGCGGGATAGGAATATCCGCCTCCATCTTTCGGGTGATCTTCAATTTTTGTCTTCCATTTCCAGGACTTCCCTTCATCATCCGACAGGTACAGGCTTAGCTGGTACCTGCCATCATTAATATCATTTCCCAAAAATGCCCAGTATCCGTTTGCAAGTACACAGATCTCCACGCTGGCGGTATTGGGGATTTCTGTTTTCCGGGTAGCCGTCCATGTTTTGCCGTTGTCCTTCGATTCGCTGTAATGTACCCTGGAAGGCTCATCACCGCTGTCCCGCATAAAGGCGGCAATGGTACCGTCTTTTCGCTGTCCGAGGGCCGGTTGTATAGGTCCCCGGCCTACAATAGGCAGACTGGGATACCATGTTTCCCCGTCATTATCAGAAATCGCCACCAGGGAGAAGTTCAAACCGTCTGAGTACAGGGGGAGCAAGATCCTTCCGGAATGGGTGACAATGGGTTTTATTCTTGTCATCCACCCTATACTGCGTTTCAATAAATCTTTACTGGCATCCACCACCATATTGTCGTAGGGCGGCGCGTACTCCGACCAGCCCCGTCCGTCATCCGGCAGTTCTTTGAACCTAGCCGCCACTTCCTCTTCAAACTCCTTTCCGGGTTTTAGCAGGATATTGTCCTGCCAGTTCCATACAGGAGCGCCTGGTTTTAAATAATTGACAGATGTGCGAAGGCGCAGGATAGAATACTCCCAGCGGTTGGCCTGCACCGCGATCCATACCAGGAAAAGCTTACCGGATTTGTTGAGAAACAGGACCGGGTTACAATCCGGCATATCGGGTGTGTCCGCCAGCAGAAAGGGAGCGCTCCATTTTTTTCCTCCTTTTTTAAGGCGGGCGCCCATGATCTTCACATCATCCTGTGTCCGTTCCCCACTGCCATGAAACCAGGCAGCCAGCAAATCGCCGTTGGGCAGCGCTACAATGGAACTGCCATGAACATGTTTTTCCTGTGGGGGAAATATCAGGCTTGATTCAATAACCGGTTGTTGCGCTTTAGCGCTGCCAACACAAAAAAAAATAACAAGAAGTACGGTAAATTTCTGCATGATGGTTTTACTACAATTGACACATGGTCAGCAGCTATTCTATTGAATAAATATGGAGCCGGCTTTTGAGTTCCTGTATTTCCTGCTGCATGGTTTTCACTCTTTCCAGCAGGTTGGCAATCGCGTCTATCCCCTCCATATTGATATCCAGATCGTAATGCAGCCTGGTAAAACGCTCCAGTGTCTGCAACTGGTCCAAATGAATAAAATGCCTTTGTTCAACAGAGCGTATTTCAAGTAGTCCATACTCATACAGGCGATCAATAAAAGCAACTTCAATATTGTTGATCGAACAATATTCTTCTTTTGCTATAAGTTCTTTATTTACTGGCATACACAGGCATTTTACAGTTTAGAAAGTTCTCTGAACAATTCCTTTTGTTTTTCTGTCAGGTTTTCCGGCAGCTTTACATTCCAGGTAACGATCAGGTCGCCAGACTCGTTTTCTTTTTTGTAAACAGGAAAACCCTTCCCTTTCAGTCTGGTTTTGGCGCCGTTCTGGGTTCCTTCCTTTACTTTCAGCTTCACTTTTCCGCTCAGTGTTTCAATGATTTTTTCGCCACCCAATACCGCTGTATATAAGTCCAGGTCAGCCGTTATATACAGGTCATCACCGAGCCGTTTGAAAACAGCATCTTCTGCAATCTGAAAAGTAATGTACAGGTCGCCCGCGGGTCCGCCGTTTATTCCGGGAGCGCCATAACCTTTCAGCTTAATGGTTTGCCCGTCGGCTACCCCTGCGGGTATTGTGATCCGTACATTTTTATCGTTAACGGTAAATGTTTGCTGGTGCGTGGTATAGGCGTCCCGCAGGCTGATCTGAAACTCCGCATTGTAATCCTGTCCGCGAAATTTAGTATGGCTGCTCCTTCCCCCACCGCCTCCGAACATGGAAGTGAAAAAGTCCGAAAAGTCTCCGGAAGAAAAACTCTCCGATGAAAAATCACCGCCGCCAAAAGGATTTTCCCGATAAGCGCCGGCGCCGCTTCGTTGCCCGGATTGCCTTGCCTGTTCAAACTGCTCTGCATGTTGCCAGTTCTCTCCATACTGGTCATATTTTTTTCTTTTCTCCGGGTCACTCAGCACTTCGTTGGCTTCATTGATCTGCTGAAATTTTTTGTTGGCTTCCTTATCATTCGGGTTCAGATCAGGGTGATGCTGCCTGGCAAGCTTTCGGTAGGCCTTTTTTATATCATCCTGCGATGCATCTTTCTTTAACCCAAGTATCTTATAATAATCAATAAACTCCATAGCGTCTCATTGACTTATTTTATATGATAAATGTACGAAATCCGGTATTTCCTTTGCGTTACCCTCCTGCAAATTGCAGGTAGTGGAGCAGGTCAATGATCTCTTTATCCGTCAGCGTATTTAGCAGCCCCTGGGGCATCAGCGACACATCTGTAACCTCTTTTGACTGAATGGAAGATTTGTTGATGATCACATCATCCTGACCGGCGATCCGCATGGTGATCTGGCGCTGGTTTTCGCCGACCACGTTCCCCGAATAGGTCCTGCCGTCCCGGGTGGTGACCACCACCATTTTATAATCATCCTGTATCTCGGCGCTGGGCGTTAAAATATTGAACAGCAGATACTCCAGGTTTGACCTGTTGGATCCTGTAAGGTCGGGACCTACTTCGCCGCCTTTCCCGTACATTTTGTGGCAGGTACCGCAGGTTTTCGCAAACACCGCCTGCCCGTTGGCGATATCTGCTTTTCTGGCAGCTTCACTGCTCATCAGGGCGCTGTATTTTTTATATTCCTTTTCATCATGGGGTTTGTCGTCTATCGGTCCCCAAACTTCTACAAAACCACTTCCGACAACTCTTCTCAACTGACGTGCTGCATTGGCGGAGACTTCTCTTTTGGGAATATTTCCTTTTTTCAACTCTTCCGTAAGCATCCAGCCGTAAGTGGGCCTGGAAGAAAGTGTTTGTATGGCCGCTGCTTTGTCTGTATCATTCAGGCTTTTGTATTGGTTTATCAGCAGGCTTCCCAAGTCGCGCCTGTCAAAGGCGGCAATGGAATGAATAATATCCGTGCGGAGTAATGGGTCGTTTATCAGCTCCGGGATCAGGGAGGCCAGTTCTTTGCGTTGCTGTACCGTGAGCGCCTGAAGGGCTTTTTTACGCTGGTCAGCACCCGCATTTTTATTTTTCAATGTGGTTAAAGCCCGCTGCGCGGCTTCACTGTCGCCAAACAGATCCGAGACCTGTCCCGCCAACTGCGATGCCTCGTTGTTTTTTGACTGGAGTGAGCTGTACACATTTTTCCAGGCGGCCGGGGGGGTGATATCCGTGCGCCCCTCCATACCACTCAACATGCCCTCCAGTAAGGGCTCCAGGGTTTTCGGACGCTTCCCGATAGTTGCCACCAACTCGTCCAGTGAATTGCCATCCACGGCACGCCGGGCGACAAACCGGGAGATCAGAGGTATCCTGGAATCTGCTGCCAGTTGCAATGCCCTTGCGGGATCATCTTTTGCCAATGGTTCCAGTGCATACCATATCATTTTAGGAAGATTGTGATCTTTGATATCTTCCTCGTGCTTCAATAATCCCGCGATCGTTTTCCAGGCTGTTTCCTTATCCGTTCGTTGTGAGGCGCTGGCCAAATAGAGCCGTACTACCGGCGACGGGTCTGAGGATGCCATGGAGATAAATTTGCTTTTTGCTGCTGCCGGCGGGTCCCTGTCTTCGCACAGCAATTGAATGGCCCAGGCCCTGATGTACTCCTCTTTATCTCCCAAAGCCTTTATCAGTACTTCCGGGGAAAGGCCTTTTGTTACATGCAACGCCCACAGCGCCTTCAGCCGGATGTTGACCTCCGGGTTGGATTGAAAGATTTTCAGCAGTAGCTCCGGTGTCCGGGATTGCAGTTTGCCTGCTGCCGCACGGGATTGCAAAATCACCCTTGCCCTGCGTGCATGCCAGTCGCTCCTGCTGGTTTGCAGGTCCACCAGTTGCCCGTCGTTCATTTTGGTCAGGTCCGAATATCTTCCGTTCCAGTTTTCAGCTTCCGATTTCTCAGGCATAATCCTGAATATCCTGCCGGTTTCAGTATTTAATACTTTTTGCCCGCAGATATCTGCATCATGCCAGTCGAGCGCATACAGCCCGCCATCGGGACCTATTTCCATGCTGAAACCCACCCATTGTGCATTGTTGGCCAATACAAAATCATCGCCATGGCTGGCTACAAATCCGGAACCTCTGGGTTTAAGTATGTCAGAAAGGACGGCATGTTCATGGATATTGGCCATAAATATCCTTCCCTGCTGGGAAGCCGGGAAAGCATCGGACTGGTAAATACGGGCGCCGCCATGCGCTGAGCGATGGCTATGGTTGGTAATGGTTCTTATATCCTCATACACATAAGGGTTGAAATGCTGACCGCCCTGTCGGTGATAAATGCCACCGGGTATCACGTGCCACATATGCGGTATTACGCAGGCGCTGATAAACAACTGGCCTTTCGCATCATAATCAATGCCCCACGGATTGCTGAACCCGTGTGCTACCACTTCAAAAATATCTTTGGTAGGATGATACCGCCAGACTCCCCCGTTAATATCTACCCCTTCACCTTCCAGGATATCTTCCGGGAAGGGGTCCTTATGTTTATACAGCTTTCCCTTGCCCTGCGGTTTTCTTACTTTGGAAGGCGTGGCGAAGCCCTGGCAGCCATACAGCCAGCCATCGGGTCCCCAATGAAGGCTGTTCAGGGTTTCATGCCGGTCTCGTATACCCCAGCCCGTTAGCCTGATTTCTATATCGGCTGTATCCGCTTTATCGTCGTGATCTCTGTCCGGCACAAACAGCAGGTTAGGCGGTGCCCCGATAAACACCCCATCAAACCCGACCGCTATAGCGGCAGGGAATGCCAGCCCTTCCATAAAAACCTTCCTGGAATCCGCTTTTCCATCTCCGTCTGTATCCTCCAGTATCAATATGCGGCTGTCTCCGGCATTGGAAAAGCCATGCCCTCTTGATTCGTAATCCCTGTTTTCAGCTATCCATAACCGTCCTCTGTCGTCCCAGCAGAATGCCATGGGTTGTGTCATCAATGGCTCCGCCGCCCATACATTCACTTTGTAACCCTCTTTCACCGTCATGGCGGCCACAGCTTCATCAGGCGTAAGGAACTTTGCGTTCAACCCTTCTTCCTGGGCGATTTTCCACATCATGGCGGTAGCATACAGCGCGTTCTCATTCCCGGTGAACCTGCTCCATTGTTCGGAAAGTTTCAGATCATCCAGGTCGCCGGTATATACGATCAACTGGTGCCGGATGACTTCCGTTTCACCGGCTTTGATAGTGAGATCACCTTCACGGGCAGGAGCCGGGCCTATACCCAGTTGGTTGTCTACGCGCCAGTGCTGCGGATAGCCTTTGTTCTCCGGGTGATCAAATACTGCTATATGTGCCAGGTCTTCCCTTTCGCCGAGCTGTATACCTACATCCACCCAGGTTGCCCGCTGGCCTTCAGCCTGCTGGTTTCTTTGCCTTACGCTGTTCATCACCCCCCCTTCAATCCCTTCCTTCCAGGGCATCCTGATAAATAGTCCGCCATAATCATATTTTCCAATGGTAATATCCTTTTTGGCTTCACCCTGCCATTCGAGGGTCATCACATATTGCCCGCTGTCTTCTTTTAGGGCCCATTTTTGTGTTTCGGTCAAAATGGGGCTGCCGGCTTCATCCAGCAGATCATACACTGTTTGCCATTTTACTTCACTGCCTTCTTTCTCCGTAATAAAAGCAGAAACTTTTTTCCAATACCCGTTCCCGGGATTATGAAAATAGTCACGCCCGTTCACGCGTGTAAAGCCCCAGTAAATGCCGGTTTGATGCTTATGATGGGAAGGGCTGTATTCCGTTAATTCTTCCCTGCCATCCGGGGCAACAAGGGGATGCAGGTAAGGACGGAAATCAGGTTGCGCATTTTGCGTGACCACCGGTTGATCACCCCCTTCCCGGAATACAGATATGGCGCCGGTTTTTTCGTCCTGCACCGCGTAAAATTTTCCATTTCCGGGAGTTGGATGGTGTTTGTTATCTGCGTTTATGCAGCCAATCGCTAAAAAAAAGATACCCCAAACAAAACCACAATATTTTCTTTTCATTTTGTTTTAATAATTTATTCTTTATGAAACCTAAGTTATAGGTTTTTTTTGTTTGCTAAAAATAGCAAAAATGAATACACCGTAAATCGCTAATTACCTTTTTGCTCAATCATTGTTTACCTTTATAAAAGATATGCCGGGATTTCACTTACATGATACCATAAATCTATTATCGAAACTCAGCATCCGGCGGGGATGGAACGCTGCAAAAGTGCTTGGCAGCTACTATGTCAGCCGGTGGACGAACAAACCCGTGCAATGGGGCTACCCGGTTTCCATTTCTTTTGAGCCTACCACATCCTGCAACCTGCGCTGCCCGGAATGCCCGAGCGGCTTACGGAGTTTTTCCCGCTCTACCGGTATGCTCCAGAAAGATTTTTTCCGGCAGACAATTGATGATATACACCGGGAGTTATTATACCTGATCTTCTATTTCCAGGGGGAGCCCTACCTCAACCCGGACTTCCTGGACATGGTGCAATATGCCTCTCAAAAAAAAATATACACGGCCACTTCCACCAATGCTCATTACCTGAATGACGACAATGCGCGAAAGACGATTGAAAGCGGTTTGGACCGGCTGATCATTTCCATTGACGGTACCACACAGGAAGTGTATCAGCAATACCGGCGTGGCGGCAACCTTCAGAAAGTAATAGAAGGGGCTAAAAGAATTGTGGAATGGAAAAAGAAGCTGAAAAGCAAAACACCTTTTGTTGTATTCCAGTTCCTGGTGGTGAAACCCAATGAGCACCAGGTGGAAGAAGTAAAACAACTGGCAAAAGAAGTGGGGGTGGATGACGTGTGGTTTAAAACGGCCCAGGTATATGATTATGAGAACGATCCCAATAACCTCATTCCTTCTGTAGATAAATTCAGCCGCTACCGGAAGACCAAAAACGGGCATGCTTTAAAAAACAGGCTGGACAACCATTGCTGGAAATTGTGGCATGCCAATGTTATCACCTGGGATGGACTGGTAGTGCCCTGCTGCTTTGATAAAGACGCCATGCACCGGCTCGGCAACCTGAAGATGCAACGCTTTAAAGATATCTGGCACAACGACAACTACAGGCAGTTCCGGCGGGAGCTGATGTCCAGCAGGAAGAATATTGATATTTGTGCCAACTGCAGTGAAGGAACAAAAGTGTGGAGTTAATAAATTATTCTATGTTACTACATATACATCCTGTCAACCCGCAACCGAGGCAAATCAAGACCATTGTAGAATGTTTGCAGAATGGCGGCGTTATCATTTATCCCACGGATACCATCTATGGATTGGGCTGTGACATTTTTCAGCATAAGGCGATAGAAAAAATTGCACGCATTAAAAATGTGGACGCGCAAAAAGCCAATTTCTCTTTTGTATGCCAGGATCTCAGCCAGCTTAGCGTATACACCAAAAGCATTTCCACTTCTTTATATCGTTTACTGAAATCCTATTTGCCCGGTCCTTATACTTTTATATTACCCTCCAGTAAAGAAGTACCTAAGATATTAAAGAGCAAAAAGAATACGGTCGGTATCAGGGTGCCGGATAATAATATAGCCCGTATGATAGTAGAAGAACTGGGACACCCGATATTGAGTACTACCCTGCCGGGAGAAATGGTGGAAGAGTACACAGACCCCGAACTGATGGAAAGGAACTTCCACAAACTGGTGGATATTGTGGCAGATGGCGGTATTGGCGGTATGAACCCCTCCACCGTTATCGACTGTACCGGTGACGAGCCTGTACTGATCAGGAAGGGATTGGGTCCCTGGCCCGAAGAGGGGCACTGATATTTGATGCTGAAGAAGCTGCCTGCCTATTTTCCTTCATCAGCGCCATTTGAACTATCGGTTGGTGTCCGTACCATAGCCAACTTAACGAACGCGAGAGATAAAATACCCCGTATGGGGTTCAACAAAAACTTCGACACGTCCCCCCCCCAACTTCGTTGGGGGCTACTAAAATTCAAGCCCTCCGGGCTTAAATTGAAGGACATGGTGTCCGCACCAACAGAAGCATGAAGCAGGCAGGTGGAGACAGAAGCCTGCAGGTGCAAAAAAAGAAGGAAAGCCATGTTTGTGCAGCAACAAATGAATGTTCATAAACAACAAACTGAATAATAGGTCATTGGTAAACCCACTTCTCCTTTTCCTTCATCAGCGCCATTCCATCAACGCGATATTCAGCACTTCTTCTACCCGACGCCGGGGTTTATGGAAATAGATCATACCATGACCGGGGATCATAATGTCTGTATTGATTTTGGCAAACCGGCGAAGGGATTCGATGTACGCCTCTTTATTAAAATCAATAGAACCGCTCCACCCGAAATTACCTACCAGCAATGTTCCGATAACATCCCCGCTGAAGACCACTTTTTTACCGTCCCATTTCAGGAAGAAAGCGGTGCAGCCCATACTGTGCCCGGGCAGGTGCATCACGCTGAATTTCACTCCCAGCAACTCCAGGGTATCTCCGTCTTTTACCAGTTCATCCACTTCCACCGGTTGAAATGTCTTGTGATACAGGTACCCGCAGCACCGTTCATCACCGGAAGCTACCGCTTCCGCTGTTTCCCTGATGGAAACTATTTTCACCCCTTTTTTCTTTAAGATATGGGCGCCCCCGGCATGATCAAGATGGGGATGCGTGAGTATAAGATAACGGATATCATCAGGCGAAAGCCCCCAGTATCGCATGTTGGCGAAGATCTGTTCCATCGTATCACCGCAACCACAGTCAATCATCAGCAGTCCGCCATCCGTTTTTATGATATAGGAGTTGCCGTCATTCCATAAGGCGCCCGGTTCATCAAAAGTCAGCCCGTTGATATCGCCCCCCACCTGGTAAATATTTCTGAGTATCTGCATATTCAAACAGAGAATAATGTGGTTGATTTATACTATTGCATAGAAGCTGCCTCAACTTGGCTTATATTCAGCCATATGCCGTACCGGGAAATTACAGGAACTGGCAATAAAACATTTTTGATTGGCTTCTTTATGCAGGCTGTCGAGCTGGGCAGCATTTATTTCGCCGCTGATGTATATTACCGGGTGTAAAACCACTTCAGAAAAGGACCCGCTTCCGTCAGCGTTCTCATTCATGGTGCCGGTAGCATTGTCTTCGTATGCCGTTACAATAATGTTGGACACGGCGCATAAATGCAGGAACCACAGCATATGGCAGGAGGACAGCGCGGCTACCAGCAGCTCTTCCGGGTTATAGCGGCTGCCGTCGCCACGGAATTCCGGGTCAGACGAACCCTCTATGGGAGGCTTACCCGGTGCATTAATGGCATAGTCCCGCTTGTAAGAATTATAAAAGCTGGTGCCCGAACCCAGGTTACCCTTCCAGGTTAAATGAGTTTGGTATGAATGAAGCTTACTCATATGCAAATAAATTTATGCAAACGGATGCATTAAAAAGTACCGAAATAAAACCGGCTTATTGTAATCTCTGCAGTTTGCGGCAATAAAGGTAACACTAATATGTGCTTCCTTTCACCCCCGTCATTTTCCCTTTTTCGGGGTCCCACACTTTCAGGCGGAGACATGAATAAATTTCTTTGGGGCTGAGAGAAGTCCTTTTGCATTGCTGCAGTTCAGGAAAGTGATTCATCACTTCCGGAAGACGATAAAAGGGGATTTTTGAATTGAGATGATGGATATGGTGATAGCCGATATTGGCGGTAAACCAGGCCATTACCGGGTGCATTTTCATATAACTCGAGGATTCCAGGGCGGCTTTGTCGTAGGCCCAGTCTTTATTGCTGGCGAATGTTACGCCCGGGAAATTATGTTGCGCGTAAAAAAGATAAGAGCCCAATGCACAGGCTAAGGAAAACGGAACAACAAACAGCAGTAACCAGGTTTGCCATCCGGAATATATTATTACCAGTGCGGCGATGGTTATATGCAGCACCAATGCAACCAGTGCGTCCGTATGCCGGCGGGGGCTGCTGATAAAAGACGCGCAGCACATACCAACGAAAAAAATAGTAATATACCCCATGGCAATGTTGAGAGGATGCCTGATAGCCAGGTAGGCAAATTTTTCGCCGGTGGCCATTTTCCGGTACTTACTTATCGTGGCAACAGGATAAGAACCAATGCTGGCGCTGAACAGCTTTGAGTTGTGCTTGTGGTGATGATCATGCGACCTTTTCCAGATGCTGGTAGGCGCCAGTATATAGATCCCGAATACGGTCATGATAGCATTGGCGATCCCGGATCTTACCAGTATTGTATGGTGCTGATGATCGTGATAGATAACAAACATCCGGACAATAAGTAAACCGGATAGTATGCTCGATAATATCCTTAACGATATATGCGGCAAAAACAGGACGCCGGCTAATGCTAAAAGCAGCAATGAAAGGGTAGACAGGGTATATAGCCAGCTTTTGCTTCGTATTTCACTGGCAAATGGTTTGGTGGCCAGGATGAGTTCTTTTCCGCTTAGCATAAAATGATTGGGTATTGATTTTTATGGAACAATTCTTTTGTGTTTCCAGCGACGGTGCGACCATAGCCAGGTTTCCGGTTGTGTGATAATATCCGCTTCCAGTTGCCGGGTATGCAATTCCGTAATGGTCCCTTCTTCATATTCATAAGGCGGCGTTGAAAGCAGGTGGGCATGCACCTCATAATAACCGCGTTTCAGCTTTTGGACACTCACATATACTATCGGGTATTGCATTTTCTCCGCGATCTTTTCCGGCCCCCAAAAGACAGGCGTATCCTGGTTAAGGAAGGTCATCCAGTGGGCATTATCAGCAGAAGGCGTTTGATCTGCTATGAATGCGGTGGCATTCAGCTCCCGCCTGTTTTTTACCATTTCCCTGAAAGTATCTTTCATGGCTATAAGCCCCGTGCCAAACCGGCTGCGCATGCTGTACATCAACTGATCGAAATATTTATTGCTCAGCGGGTGATAGATCACATAAAGATGATGTTTGCAACAAAGGCTGAATGTATTACCCGCCCACTCCCAGTTTCCTTTATGTCCCATTACAATAATAAAGTTCCTGTTCTCAGCAGCCATTTTTTCAAAAAGCAGGAGCGTATCCCCGTGGAGCCTGCAATGCTTTAGCATCCTGCCCGTGGAGATCGTAAGCGTTTTAAAGGTCTCCAGGAAAAGGTCGCAAAAATACCGGTAGAACTTTTTCTGAAGCGTTTTGATCGAGGCTTCATCTTTTTCCGGAAACGCGTTTTGAAGATTTTTCTTAACGATGCCTCTTCTATATCGTATTACATAAAACAGGACCAGGAACACCATGTCTGATAAAATATACAACAACCGCAACGGCAGGATCGACAAAAAGTAGATAAAGGGCAACGCAATATAGTAAGCCAGCCGGGCCGCCAAGATGTAGGGTTTTTTTAAAGGTAAACTATTAATATTTAATCTAAAGGATTAAGTTAACAAACCACCCGTTGCTTTTTATTCAAACAAAAACCGGTGGCAGGCCACCGGTTGAAAAAACATAACTGGCAAAATAGATCAGGACTCGATCGCGCCTTCCGCCAGCACCGACACTTTATTATTCAGCACTTCAGCAAAACCACCTGTAATGGTATAGGTAGCTGCGGCTGTGCTTTTATCTTTTAAAATTTTCACCTTACCCTCTTTCAGGGCGCTTACCAGCGGGGCGTGTTTGTCCAGCACTTCAAAAGAACCATTGATACCGGGCAGTTGTACCCCGTACACTTCACCGCTGTACAGTTTGCGCTCAGGCGTTAATATTTCCAGTTCCATCAGGTATTTTTTTGGTATTAACCTTTTGCAGCTTCCAGTAATTTTTTACCTTTTTCTATAGCGTCTTCTATAGTTCCTACGAGGTTAAATGCCGCTTCCGGGTAATCATCTACTTCGCCATCCATGATCATATTGAAGCCGCGGATAGCATCTTCAATGCTTACGAACACTCCTTTTAAGCCGGTAAACTGTTCTGCTACGTGGAAAGGCTGTGAAAGGAAACGTTGTACTTTACGGGCACGGAATACGGTGCTTCTGTCCTCGTCACTCAACTCATCCATACCGAGGATGTTGATGATATCCTGCAACTCTTTATAACGTTGTAATATAAGCTTCACGCGGTTGGCGCAATCGTAGTGCGCATCCCCTACTATTTTGGGAGTAAGGATCCTGGAAGTAGAATCCAGCGGATCCACCGCGGGATAAATACCAAGGTCGGCAATTTTACGGCTCAATACCGTAGTGGCATCCAGGTGGGCAAAGGTCGTTGCCGGAGCCGGATCGGTAAGGTCATCCGCCGGTACGTACACCGCCTGTACAGAAGTAATAGAACCATTTTTGGTTGAGGTGATCCTCTCCTGCATCAATCCCATTTCCGTAGCCAGGGTGGGCTGATAACCGGCGGCGGAAGGCATACGACCCAACAGGGCAGACACCTCAGAACCAGCCTGCGTGAAACGGAAGATATTATCTACAAAGAAAAGAATATCGCGTCCCTGTCCGGTACCATCTCCGTCGCGGTAATACTCTGCAACGGTCAGTCCGCTAAGCGCCACACGGGCACGTGCTCCCGGAGGTTCATTCATTTGTCCGAATACGAAAGTGGCTTTGGATTCTTTCAATCCTTCCAGGCTCACCTTGGATAAGTCCCAACCACCTTCTTCCATGCTGTGTTTGAAACCGTCGCCGTAGGTCATGATACCCGCTTCGATCATTTCACGCAGCAGGTCGTTTCCTTCACGGGTACGCTCACCCACACCGGCAAACACCGATATACCACCGTATCCTTTTGCGATATTGTTGATCAGTTCCTGGATCAATACTGTTTTGCCCACACCGGCGCCACCAAACAACCCGATTTTACCACCTTTTGCATAGGGCTCGATCAGGTCGATCACCTTAATACCGGTAAACAGCACTTCAGTTGATACGCTCAGGTTTTCAAAAGCCGGAGGTAAGGCGTGTATTGGTCTGCCGTTGGTTTTGTCCACAGCAGGCAGTCCGTCAATCGGGTCACCGGTTACATTGAACAATCTTCCTTTGATCGCTTCCCCGGTCGGCATGGTAATCGCCTTACCGGTATCCACTACTTCCATCCCCCTTACCAGTCCTTCGGTACCATCCATCGCGATCGTACGCACACTGTCTTCCCCGAGGTGCTGCTGCACTTCCAGAACCAGTTTTTCACCAGATTCACGCTTCAGTTCCAAAGCGTTATAAATTTCGGGTAACTGACCTTCAAATTGCACGTCTATAACGGCGCCAATGATCTGCTTGATTTTACCTTTAATAGGCATATATTAAAATATTTTAACGTATGTGGGCAATAGTGCGGCAAAGGTAAGGGTCTGAAAAATATTGTCCAATTAGAAAGGGGGGTATTTTAAAAATATGACAGAAATCAGCGGATCATACCCCGGAGCGGGCTTCTCCGCATTCTCTATATTATCTGTAATTTTGCCTTATGAGCGATGAAATTATCAACAGGGTAGCGGAAAGTGGCATCATCACCATTGACCTGAAAGAATATTTCCCGGAAGGGGAAATTGTGCTGTTTGACATAAAGGGCTACCTGTTCAGGGAACTGATCCTGAAAGAGAAAGACTTCAGGGAAGCGTTGAAAAATATTGACTGGAGCATTTATACCGGTAAAAACCTGGTCATCACCAATACGGCTGATGCCATCATCCCGATGTGGGCCTATATGCTGGTGGCCAGCTATGCCGAACCCTTTGCCAAAGAGATCTGCTTTGGCTCCGAAAAGGAATTCGTGCAGGCAAGCATGCTCAATAAAATTGCTGCGATACAGCCGGGCGATTTTGCTGATAAAAGAATTGTAATCAAAGGATGCGGGGATGTTACCATTCCTGAAGCTGCTTATATCGCCATCACTACCAAATTGCGTCCGGTTGTTAAAAGCCTCATGTTCGGAGAACCCTGCAGCACCGTGCCGGTATATAAAATGTCGAAAGCGGCAGTAAAATAGTTACCAACTGCTACCGGCGCCACCACCACCGGAACTACCGCCCCCCCAACTGCTACCTCCGGAACTTCCCGAACTGCCGGAACCTGAACTATCGGAACTTCTTTCCAGTTTGGGAATATGGTATTCCTCTTTTTTCTCAAAAGCGCAGTATTGGCAGGTATAGGTCCTGAGTCCTTTGCCGGCGCTTTCGTAAGTAGCAGCATAAAGAACCTTGTCGCCGCTTTTCGTATAGGTTATTGCCGCGCATTTCGGGCAGGCGCTGTATTTGCTGAATAACTCATACCGGAAAACCGTATGCTCCCCCGAATCCGGTTTATGCCACACATCATAGTCTACAGCCTGCAGCTCTTCTTCCTTTACCTGGTGCTTTTCCAGGTAAGCATCATCCTCTGCTTCGTTCAGTTTGGTCATAGCCGCGCCGTCTGCACTGTACACCGGTTCATTCCGCAACCGGGTCATGGCATTCATCAGCGATCTGAAATATTGCCTGAAAGGAAACGGTAAAACATACTGAAACGCCCCGGGCCATCGCAAATAAGCTTCCCTGGTGAGTTTGTACACCTCTTCCCGATCCCTGCCAGCCACTTCTTTTTTTAGCCAGCGTTTTGTAAAATAGGTTGCCGCGACGGAACGAACCAGTATATAACCATAAAACCCGGTAATTAATTTTAATATGCCAAAATCTCCTGCCAGAAACAGGAACAGTCCGATGTAAAGCAGGTCTACCAGGATAAATCTTAGTATTTTGAATGAAGCGGTTTCATATTTCCGGCTAAACCCGACAGCCTTTCTTTTTGAAAGAGAAGAGAAAATCAAAAAAACGATGAACAGTATAAAGCCTGATACGAGGTAGGGAATGACCTCGCCCATCAGGTAACTGAATCCGCCGGATGCGGGGTAGTCTGCAGGTTCAGGTCCCGAATAGGGAACATCAGGCGTTACCCGGGGGACTTCCTCCCCCGGCACCCCAGCATCGATCGTGTTGTTGCCTGTCAGCAGCACGCGACACACCTGGCTGACACCATTCAGTACGGTTGCGTTATAGTCCCCTGCTTTGGCATGAGGTACCATATATTGTTCCTGTATCCGCTTGCAGGTGACATCTGTCAATATTCCTTCCAGCCCATATCCAATTTCAAACTCCATCCGGCGTTGATCCAGTACAAGCAGTATAAGAAACCCGTTGTTCTTTTCTTTTTGTCCTACTCCCCATTCCCGGAGCAGGGCAGTGGCAAACTCTTTTGGGCTCTTACTTCCTATGGATTGAAGAACCGCCACTGCTCCCTGGTTGGTTGTTTGCTGCTCCAGATCTTTCAGCAGCATATTAATATTGTCTACCGTGGAGCTGTTCAAAATGCTATCCGGGTTGCTTACATAGTTCCATCCGGGCCGGGACTTCGGGTCGGGCACTTCCTTTATTGTCCACTTTTTTTGGCCGAAGGCGGCTATGCTGAAAAGAACCGGAAAAATCAATAAAATGACTCTTGAAACTTTCATAAACAGGGAATAAACTGTTAAGCAATTTTATAACGAATAATTTAATTTTTCTGATATAGTTAGCCGGCAACGATTTCCTGCCGGCATTTTCTTTTTGACCACACTGTTACAGGTGAGCGCTCAAATCCTTACTTTTAGTCAACAAATGCTTTTTCATGTTACCGGGGTTTGATATTGGCGGAACCAAATGCAGGTTGTCGCAAATAGCCATTGAAAATGGCGTTTTGCCCCATCTCTTACTTTGTATTTGCAGGTTATTTTTATATTACAAAAAGGGAAACATATGAGCACAACAATTATTACGGTTTCTGCAGATATAGCGGCTCCGCCGGCTACGGTTTGGGAAGCCTATAACAACCCGGAGGACATTAAACAATGGAACCAGGCTTCGCCGGACTGGCATTGCCCGTCATCTGAAAATGACTTACGCGAGGGTGGAAGGTTCAGGAATACCATGGCGGCTAAAGATGGCAGCTTCAGCTTTGATTTTTCCGGGGTGTACACCCGCATAGTTCCTTATAAACTCGTTGAATATACCTTGGACGACAACCGCAGGGTATCTGTGAATTTCGTGGAAACGGAAAAGGGCGCTACAATCACTACCAGCTTTGAAGCGGAAGATCAGCATCCTGTGGACCTGCAACGCGAAGGATGGCAGTTGATACTGAACAGCTTCAAAAATCACACAGAACATAATCATTAAAATCAGGTATTATGAAAATGCTTAGTTATACCATTAATATCTCTGCTCCCGCGGCCAAGGTGAGCGCCGTTATGCTGGGAGAAGAGACCTACAGGCAATGGACCGCTGAATTCAATCCTTCTTCTTATTATGAAGGCGGCTGGAATAAAGGAGATAAGATACTCTTCATAGGAGTTGATGAAAATGGTAAAAAGGGGGGTATGGTAGCGGAAATCGCAGAGCATATTCCCAACAGACTTGTTTCCATCCGTCATTATGGTATTCTGGACGGAGAAAATGAAATCACCGAAGGGCCGGCGGTAGAAGGCTGGGCCGGCGCGCTGGAAAACTATACCTTCAGCGAAGAAGGCGGTATTACCACCATCATAGTGGACGTAGATACCCAGGACAAATATGTGGAATATTTTAACGAGGCCTGGCCAAAAGCACTGAACCGGTTAAAAGAAATAGCAGAGAACAGTTGAGCCGTATAGCTGGAAAAGGTTTTGACTAAAAAGCTACTCAAATAAAAACAATTTGTATGAAACATCTCTTTTGCTGTTTAATCGCGATTGCCCTTGTAAGCAGCAGCTTTACCCAGACCGGAAACAGGACGCACGACAAAGATTTTTTACTGAATTACTTTGAGCAAACCTTTGAAAATCTCGAAGAAGTGGTAGAAGGACTTAGCGAAAAACAACTGCAATTTAAATTGGCACCGGAGAAATGGTCTGTTAGCCAATGCCTGGAGCATATTGTGCTGTCTGAAAAACTACTGCTGGGGCTTGTAAAACAAGCGATGGAATCGGAGCCTGCGCCCGGCCGGAAGGAGGAGGTTAAGATAACCGATGAAGGACTTATCGGCTCCATGACGGACAGGAGCTTTAAGGCGCAGGCTCCCAAAGTACTGGTACCTAAAGAAAAGGGCATATATAAATCTGCTGCAAAGGCATTGGAGGATCTGCGGAATCAACGGCAGGAAATACTTGACTATATAAGTGATATTTCCCTGGAAGATATGCGCAGCAGGGTTTGGGATTCTCCTTTTGGCCCGATAGACGGATATCATTCTTTTTTATACATTTCTGCGCATACAGCGAGGCATACACTGCAGATAGAAGAAATAAAAACCAATATAACCTTTCCTAAAAAATAATATTTCAATCCATACAGGTATGCAAAAGAACGGCTTCTCATCGGTTGACGGGTATATAGACAGCTTCAGCAGCACTCAAAAAAAACTTTTAAAAGAATTCCGGTCCATTATAAAGAAGGCAGCTCCCGGCGCAAGTGAGGTCATCAGCTACCAGATGCCCACTTTTAAACTGAACAAAAACCTGGTTCATTTTGCCGCTTACGATAAACATATCGGGTTTTATCCGGGACCGGATGCCATCGTATTTTTTGCAAAAGCGCTGAAACCTTATAAAACCAGTAAAGGCGCTATTCAGTTTTCGCTGGAAGAGCCGTTGCCTGCGCGGTTGATAACAGATATTGTAAAATACAGGGTGGCAATGGACACAAAAGAAAGTTCGCCCGCCAATCGTTCAGCTACAGAAAAAGAAGGCAATTGGGATAAAGAACTTGCCCTGCTGAAAAAAATCATAAAGAAATCATCATTGACGGAAACGGTGAAATGGGGGATACCAGCATTTACCCATAACGGGAAAAATGTGTTGGGACTTGCCGGCTTTAAAAACCATTTCACTATCTGGTTTTACAATGGTGTTTTCCTGAAAGACAAATACAGGGTATTGGTAAACGCGCAGGAAGGAAAGACAAAGTCGATGCGTCAATGGCGGTTCACCTCTATGGATGAAATTGATGAAAAGAAAGTCCTGGAGTATATCAGCGACGCTATATCGGTGGAAGAAAAAGGACTTAAAATAACCCCTGAAAAATTTCAGCCGGCGGCCGTTCCGGAACTGCTGGCCAACGCTTTTGCCAAAACAAAGTCGCTGAAAGCTGCTTTTGACAAACTGACGCCCGGCAGACAGAAAGAATACATCTTATACCTGAACGAAGCCCGCCAGGAAGCGACCAAACTCAGCCGGGTGGAAAAAATAAAGCCGATGATACTGCAGGGCGTAGGACTGCATGATAAGTATAAATAATAGAGCAACAATTAAGAAGGTTCAATACCGATATAACATGCCGGGAAAAATTTTTCCTACTATTACGAAAATATCGTAATTTGCCTTAAAATTCGTAATAATGACAAAACTTACCGCCCAGGAAGAACAATTGATGATCGCCATCTGGAAGATTGGCGAGGGACATGTTAAGGCTTTTATGGAGCAGATGGATAATCCCGGGCCCTATACTACCATGGCATCCACGGTAAAAAACCTGGAAAAAAAAGGATATATAACGGGGCGCCTGTTTGGCAACACCTATGTTTACAAACCCGCGATCCCTGAGACAGAATACAAGAAAAAATTCATGGGGAATGTTGTGAAGGACTATTTCAGCAACTCCTATAAGGAACTGGTTAACTTTTTTGTGGATCAAAAGAAGCTGTCCGCCCGCGAACTAAAGGAGATCGTAAAAATGATAGAAAAAGGAAGCAAGAAATAATATTCTCAATCTCAAATCGATACAATGCCTGTATTCCTGGAATATATTATAAAGCTCAATATCTGCCTGGCGGTTGTTTATATTTTCTACCAGTTGCTGTTGCGCCGGCTTACCTTTTACAACTGGAACCGGTGGTACTTGCTCGGGTATACGGCATTAAGTTTTATTATACCGGTAATCAATATCATGCCTTCGCTGCAGAAGCAGAACCTGCATGAATCCGGTATTGTGCAGTGGATCCCTGTGATGAGCCTCCGTGCCGCAGAAAGCACCTCTTTCTTCGAAACGCTCACCGGCTGGCATTGGATTATAGCCGGTATTGTTCTGGGTTCGTTGCTTTTACTGGGCAGGCTGGGGGTGAAGCTGTTGGCATTCGCGAGGATAAAGTCTAAAGCTCAATTGATCTCGGCAGGCGGCACAAAAATTTACCAGCTTGACGACAAAGTCATGCCTTTTTCTTTTGGCAACGCCATTTTTGTAAATACGGATCTGCACACCGGCATGGAACTGGAAGAGATCATCCGGCACGAATTTGTACATACGCGGCAAAAACACAGCATAGATATTATATGGTGCGAGCTGTTATGCATACTCAACTGGTTTAACCCGTTTGCCTGGCTGTTGCGCCACAATGTGCGGCAGAACCTTGAGTTCATCGCGGATGACAAGGTGCTGCAAAGCGGTATCGATAAAAAAGAATATCAATACCTGTTACTGAAAGTGATCGGCAACCGCCACTTCGTTTTCACCAATCATTTTAATTTTTCTTCTCTTAAAAAACGTATTGTTATGATGAACTCTTTTAAAACGGCCCGCATACACCTGGCCCGGTTTGCTTTCCTGTTTCCTGTTATCGCGGTATTGTTGTTGTCCTTCAGGACGAATACCGAAAAGCCGGTTCAGAACAACCTGATCACCGGAATACCTCCTGTGAAGGTAAAAAAGACAGATACCATAGTAATAGTTGAAGTAACTGCCGACCAGCTCCGGGAACAAAAAAAGGATACCACACCTAAAGTGAAAACCCTTATACTATCCACAGACAGTTCCGCAAAGAACCCGCTTTTTGTTATAGACGGGGTACCAGCCGGCAAAGAATCGGTAAACCCGGATGATATAGAAAGCATAACGGTGTTAAAAGGAGAAAATGCCATATCCCGTTACGGCAGGGAGGGAGGAAATGGCGTGATAGAAATCAAAACAAAAAAAGAAATATCTACACGTCCTATTACCCTCCGGTTTAGGGACTCTGCAGACAAGCAGCCTTTATATGTTCTTGACGGGCAGCGTGTGGAGCTGGAGATGGTTGAAACCCTTGACCCACAGAAAATAGAACATATGTCAGTTCTCAAAACGCCTGAAGTGAAAGCACTGTACGGGCCTGAGGGGGAGAACGGAGTAATAATGATCGAAACAAAAAACGCCGGGAATACGGATGTTATAATCCTGCCTGAAAAAAAAGAAGTGGTAAACCCGGGATTTTTGAAGAATGTTGATTCAACAAGACCTGTTGACAATCAGTTAGCCATCCGATTGATTGAAGAGGTTGATGGAAATGCGAAAAGAAAACTACAGGAGAACCTGCCGGAGAATGTCTTTTACGTATTAAACGGAGAACCTGTCAGCCAGAAGCGCATAAAGAAAATTGCCCCCGATGATATCAAAAGCATAGATGTGCTGAAAGGAACAGAAGCAATTAAGTTTTATGGGAAAAAGGCACAACGAGGCGCCATAATCATTACAACCAAAAAATAGTGTCAACCGGCCGGCGTATAAACAATCGTTGAATGTATGAAGAAGCTCCTCGCATACTCATTACTACTGCTCTGTAATTTTGCTATTGCCCAAGACAAGCTTGAATTAGACGGCTTTGTGAAAGGTTATGAGGGGAGGGTAAAGGTGATCCTGAATGTCATCAGTCCCAACCACGAAACAGATATGGAAAATGAAGAGGTGCTTTATATGATTGATGGTAAATTTAAGATCGAAAAAAAATTGACGGAGCCGGTATTGCTTTCCATTCGAATCCGGCCGGAGATTACTGGAAACTTTGATCCCCGGACATTTGAATCTGTATTTGTCTGGGTCGATAATAAGAAAATGACCCTGGTAGGGGAAAAGGGTAATTTTGAATATTGCAATGTGTCGGGTTATTCACGGCAAGATGAAAACGAACGAATGAAAAACTATGTTCGAAACAACCTGAATGACCTGTCAAAGCGTATAGATTCGCTTTCACAAATACAATCTGAATCAGCAACTGCCGAACTCAATGAACTGAAAGCTATATCTTATGTACATTTTTTAAATAAATACCGATTGGACTATTGTCTCCGGAATCCTGATTTATTCATTTCCGTCTATGAGTATTCATGGTTTGTGAAGTGGCTGCCGGAAATGGTGCCAAAATCATATGCCGCCGCTTTTTATAATTCATTAAGTGATAGCTTAAAAAACACTACTCATGGGGAACAAGTCAAAAATTACCTTGATCATATTGCAGTTAACTCAAGACTGAAAACAGGTGATATGGCCTATGACTTTTCCCTTCCTGATTCTACAGGAAAGATTGCTTCTCTCAGCGATTTTAAAGGGAAGTTGGTTTTGCTGGACTTTTGGGCGGCCAATTGCGGACCCTGCCGGAAAGAGCATAAAAATTATTCTGCAATTTACCATGAATTTAAAGACGCTGGCTTTGAGATCATTTCGGTAAGTCAGGACAGAAGCAAGAAAACCTGGCAAAATGCAATGGATAAGGACAGGATGTCCTGGGTCTCTCTCCGGGATGAAGATATGAGAGTTTCAACATATCTATACTTGGTCTCTGGCATACCGAATAACTACCTCATTAGTCAGGATGGAATAATCATTGCCATAAACCTAAGAGGTGCGGAATTGAATAACTATTTGAAGAAACTATTAAAAAACTGAGGTCATACTTCAAATGTTGTTTACTAAATTAAGGCTGGATAGAACAGGGAAACTTACCGGACAAACCAAACCATACAGGTTGGTGAAAAACACCGGAACCTTAGTACCGCATGTCCCTGGTATACGGCGTTCATATTGAAAAAATACCCCGGGCGCTACCGGAGTTGGCTGGTGTTTACCCGGGTGGGAGTATCAAGTCCGGCCACAATGCTTCTTGCGCTAAGGGCGATGGCTTTGATGATCTCCGTCATGTTCTCCAGGTCCAGCGTTTCTACTTCGTCATCCTGGGTATGATAATAGGGCTCACTGTCCATTTTTGATGTGGAAATGGTATGGGCCGGCACCCCCAGCATCGCCAGTGTGGCATTGTCCGAACGATAGAATAACTGCTGATCCGGGTAGGGATCGGGATAAAACTTAAAGCCGGTTGCCTGTAAATTTCTTTCGAGTATTTGCCCCATATCGGATTTTTCGTAGCCGGTTATATAGGCTGAATTTTTCCCCCACTTACTATCGGTGCCTATCATCTCGATATTAAACATTGCTACCACTTTGTCCGGGTTGAATTGCTGCGAAAAATACTGCGACCCGTATCCCCCGGTTTCCTCTGCCGTAAAGGCGGCAAATATAATGGTGCGCTCGTTATCCTTTATACGCCTGAAATAATTTGCCAGGGATATAACTGCTGTGATGCCCGCCGCATCGTCGTTGGCGCCGTTAAAAATGGAGTCGCCCTGTTCGTTTGGCTTGCCGATGCCTAGGTGGTCATAATGCCCGGAAAAGATCACGTACTCGTCTTTTTTACTTTTACCCGGCAGGATGCCTACTACGTTCTTTAATTTCTTATGAACGATATTATGATGGACCTCGAAAGAATAAGTGGCGGGTGTGGTATCGGTTAAGATGAACAGTACGCTTGTTTCCTTTTCAAACGTTTCGCGCTTAAAACGGTGGAGGTTTTCAAAGCTGCCGGCATGGGCCTTATTCACCCACACTATGGTATTCTCGGATGATCTTATAAAAGAATAAGCTGTCCGGAACAGGTTGTCTTCTGCCTTTATGGATGCTGTTTTAAAGCCGGACTGATCATTTATTGCCAGTTTTTCCCGGGTAGTGATGGCGACGATATCTTTTTCTTCTACTGTTTCCCCGTTAATGCTACCAACAGCGCTCTCCTGTCTGGGCGCTACCAGCTCAAATTCCTGGAAATAGCTGCCGGTTTCCAGCGGCTTCAGTTTGGCTTTTTTAAACTCGGCCGCAATAAATGCAGCCGCTTTTTCTATGCCCGCGGTAAATACAGCACGCCCCTGCATATCGTCTGCCGCCAGTTTGGTCTCAACTTTACGAACATTTTTTACTTTGATCAATTTGTCTACCTTTTGTGCCTGCAGGTGCAGCAAAAAAGCAGCAATACAAAAAGCAGTCAGTACGATTCTTTTCATTGCCCGGTTATTCAGGTAATTAATTTTTATTTTTCAGCAGCTTGCCGGCATCAAATTTCAATGCCTCCAGTACTACTGTATGTAAAGAAGTTTTGGGATCGCTATCCAGCAGTTCCAGTACTTTTTTTGCCAGGTCAGCGCCTGTTGCCTCCCGGGGCAGCAAGCCCGACAACTGGTGCAGAATGAATATATTCTGCTCTTTCAGGCTGCTTACCGCCTGCCAGGCCTGCGATGACACGTACAGTTGCTGCGACAGGTTGTAGTCATACTCCTGGCGTATGGTATCTACGAGCGCCGCCTGGTATGCAAGCGCAGTGCCCGTTGGCGACACCCTGCCTATTAAATTCCTCAACGATATTCTTTCTGCAAGGATAACCAGCCTTTCATAGGCCTGCAGTTGCAGGGACTTGTCATAACCGGCTTTGGTTTCCTCTTTTTTAAGCCCTTTGATATCTTTCCGGTACACCAGCAGGTAAGCGCCAAATACCGATACTATAATTACAACAGCAAGAATTATGATGGTAGTATTATCCATAAACTCAAATTTCTTGTATAAACAAAAATAAGGTTATTGTGTTGTGTTGGCCGCAAACTTTTGCAGCAGGCCTCTTAGTTGAAGGGAGAAAAATATTACCATCAACTGTGCGTTATAGCAACAGGTGTTCACGTTCTGCATGAGTTCCCTTACATTTGTATTACAGTTTAAATACTTCGTTTTGGCTCTAGTGCGTTATTTTATTCAATATCTGGGGGTTGATAAAACCAGCAGGACCTTTTATAAACAGTTGTGCAATGTACTCGGATTCGCACCCGGCACGCTATCCCTTTACAAAACAGCCCTGAGTCATCGTTCGGTAAAAGAAGGGGCTGATGAAAACAATGAGCGGCTGGAATACCTGGGTGATGCCATACTGAGCGGTATTGTGGCAGACTACCTGTTTAAACGCTATCCTTACAGGGGAGAAGGCTTTCTTACGGAAATGAGGAGCAAGATGGTTAACCGCCAGACCCTTAATGAGATCGCGGTGAAAATGGGGCTGAAGAAAATTACGATTTACAATAAAAACGACGGTTCATTAAAAGTGAGCCAGATCTTTGGAAATACCCTGGAAGCTTTGGTAGGCGCCGTATATGTGGACAAGGGATACAATCCCACCAAACAATGGGTATTTAAACGGATCATCACGCCCTACATGTTTGTGGAAGACCTGGAAATCCTGGAAATAAACCACAAGAATAAACTCTATGGCTGGGCCAATAAAAACGGGAAAAACCTGGAGTTTGAAACCCTGAACGAACATTTTGAGAACGGCCGCCGGCTGTTTACGGTAGGCGCTATGGTGGATGGGGAACTGATCGCTGAAGGAAAGGCTTTTAACAAAAAAGACGCCAGCCAGATTGCTTCACAACTTGCCGTAGAAAAGATCGGTCTCTGAAAACCTGATATCCCGGGCGGTTTATTCTTTTATTGGGTTCCTTCTGCGGCTCCAGACATAGTTCTTAAAATTCACCCAAAAGGCGATGAACATATATATAACAATAGGAGACCCCATTGTAAGGAGGGAAATATAGATAAAGTGTTTACGAATGGTGGTGGTAGCTATTCCAATTCTATCTCCTATATAAGAGCAAACGCCAAACACCTGCCATTCGATAAAGTGCTTGAATCGGTTCATACTGCTAAATTATAAAAAATTAATAACGGTATTAACCCCGCCTTGTTATGAAAACAGCATTTTTTCGATAAATTTGTGCAACTTTTTATAAGTCAGGGTGTAAACCCTTCCACTACACGGGTTAATTGGCTTAAAGGTCAAAAAAATTAAAAAATTACTACTACTATGGTTTTCGATCTCGATCTCATCAAAAAAACCTACGCAGGCATGCCTTCTAAAATTGAAGCTGCCCGTAAGTTAACCGGCACCCCTCTTACACTGGCAGAAAAAATTTTATACTCCCATCTGTTTGAGCCTGCCAGCCGGGCATATGAGCGAGGGAAGGATTATGTTGACTTTGCCCCCGACCGGGTGGCGATGCAGGATGCTACCGCCCAGATGGCTTTGCTGCAGTTTATGACCGCCGGCAGAACCAGGGTAGCAGTTCCTTCCACAGTACACTGCGACCACCTGATACAGGCGAAAGTAGGCGCCGCCGAGGACCTGGCCACCGCCATTGATGTAAACAGGGAGGTATATGATTTTCTTGCCTCTATTTCCAATAAATACGGTATCGGTTTCTGGAAAGCGGGCGCCGGCATCATTCACCAGGTGGTGCTGGAGAACTATGCATTCCCCGGTGGTATGATGATCGGGACCGACTCTCACACCCCCAATGCCGGCGGGCTTGGAATGGTAGCGATAGGAGTGGGGGGCGCTGACGCGGTAGACGTAATGGCCGGGCTTCCCTGGGAATTGAAAATGCCGAAACTGATCGGGGTAAAGCTCACCGGGAAACTGAGTGGCTGGGCATCTGCCAAGGATGTGATATTAAAAGTAGCGGGCATACTTACCGTAAAAGGCGGAACCGGCGCCATTGTGGAGTATTTTGGAGAAGGCGCCGACAGCCTGAGCGCTACTGGAAAGGGCACTATTTGTAATATGGGTGCGGAAATAGGCGCTACCTGTTCCGTTTTTGCATACGACGAAAAAATGGCCGCTTACCTGAAAGCTACCGGTCGTGAAGAAGTAGCGGCGTTGGCAGACGGAATAAAAGAACACCTGCGCCCGGACGCGGAAGTATATGCCAACCCCGAAAAATATTACGATCAGGTAATTGAAATCAACCTGAATGAACTGGAGCCTTATGTAAACGGGCCCTTCACACCCGACCTGGCATGGCCCATCAGCAAATTTGCGGAAGCCGTAAAAGCCAACGAATGGCCCGAAAAACTGGAAGTAGCATTGATCGGCTCCTGCACCAACTCTTCCTATGAAGATATCAGCCGCTCTGCCTCCCTGGCAAAGCAGGCAATAGATAAAAACCTGAAAACAAAAGCAGAGTTCACCATCACCCCCGGAAGCGAAACCGTTCGTTATACGATTGAAAAAGACGGGTTCCTGAAAACATTTGACCAGATTGGCGGAGTGGTGCTCGCAAATGCCTGTGGTCCCTGCATCGGGCAATGGGCCAGGCATATTGACGACCCCAACCGCAAAAACTCTATCATCACCTCCTTCAACCGGAACTTTGCAAAACGTAACGACGGACTGGCAAGCACCCACGCGTTTGTAGCCTCGCCCGAAATAGTTACCGCTTTTGCCATTGCCGGCGACCTTACCTTTAACCCTTTAAAAGACACGCTGAAAAACGAGAATGGGGAAGAGGTAATGCTGGATGAACCTACCGGTGTGGAATTGCCGCCCAAAGGTTTTTCCGTAGACGACCCCGGATACCAGGCGCCTGCGGAAGACGGCAGCAAAGTAGAAGTAATAGTAAGCCCTGCTTCACAACGGCTGCAGTTGTTATCCCCTTTTGCTTCATGGGAAGGAACAGACCTGAAAGGACTGAAGCTGTTGATCAAGGCTAAAGGGAAATGTACTACCGACCATATTTCCATGGCTGGTCCCTGGTTGAAGTTCCGCGGGCACCTGGACAATATCAGTAACAATATGCTGATCGGGGCCATCAACTTTTACAATGAAAAAACAGATACCGTAAAGAACCAGTTGACTGGTGAATATGGGCCGGTACCCGCCACCGCCCGCGCTTACAAAGCTGCCGGGGTGGGAAGCGTGGTAGTGGGGGACGAGAACTACGGTGAAGGGTCCAGCCGCGAACATGCCGCTATGGAACCCCGCCACCTGGGCGTACGGGCCATACTGGTGAGAAGTTTTGCCCGTATACACGAAACCAACCTGAAAAAGCAGGGTATGCTGGCGCTTACTTTTGCCAATAAGGAAGACTACGATAAGGTACAGGAGGATGACAGCATCGATATCCTGGGACTGACAACATTTAGCCCCGGCACGCCCCTTACTGTCGTATTAAATCACAAAGACGGCAGTTCAGATACCATTACGGTAAACCACACTTACAATGAGCAACAGATACAGTGGTTTAAAGAAGGAGGCGCGCTGAACCTGATAAGAAAGCAGTTTTCCTGACAATAATATCCCGGAATACGAAAAGCTGTCACTGGTTGACAGCTTTTTTTGCTGGCGGGTGTACCCACTCTTTGGCAGGCATCCTGATGGATGTTGTCCTGTTGACCACAGTTTGGAAATACGCCCGGTCATCATCCCTATTGGTAATATCGCCAATTTTTCCGTAAATTTAGAAGAACAGCAAAAAGATCCCCGGGAAATGAAAATAAAATTTGAATTGTAGGTTAATCAACCCATGCAGATAAACTCCGCCAACTTTGAAGCTACCATTGAACGCATGATCCAGATAAGCAAGGAAAAGCCTTTGCTCCCGGAAACATTCGTGCCATGGGCAGACGAGCCCGGGGTTCATACCCTGTTCCTTCCCGAAAAAATGGTCTCGCTTGAGGGACATGCATTATGGAATACCCTTTCAAAAGAACAGCAGGTTGAACTGGGCAGACTGGAGGTGGTGCAGGCCATGTATTCGTATGCATGGTCGGAAACGCTTGCCTGCCTGTTTTTTAACCGTCATCTTTTACAATTGAACCCCGATTCGCTTGAATACAGGTTCCTGATCAGGGAAGTGATCGAGGAATTCAGGCACCAGGAGATGTTTGGCATGGCCATTCGAAAGCTGAACAGGGTGGCTGTATTACCCACCGGCCTGCATAAATTTTTTGGAAATTTTACCGTAAAATATTTACCCGCGCCCCTGGTATTTATGTCGGTGCTCACTATCGAGATGATCGCGGACGTATATGCCAAAAACTGTAGGAAAGACGAAAAGGTTTTTTCCGTCATCCGGAAAACCTCCGAGCTGCATCATATTGAAGAAGGAAGGCACATATTTTACACGGAAGCCTGGCTGGAAAAATATACTCGCAAAGCCGGGTTCTTCAAAGCCAGCGTATACAGCATCATCATCCTGCTGAATATTTATTTTATCCGCACACTATACGTTAAAAAGATCTTCTTCCAGCAAATAGGCGTAAGCGATCCCGAAAAATACTATAAGGAAGCAGTAAAGAACTTTAGAGTGAAGTTTGCGGAGTATACGCTTGCTTCTATTGCGGATTTTGTAAAAAGCTTCAATGGCTTCAACTGGCTGACAAAACCTTTATGGAGACGAATTGCAAAACTAAAGCTATGACAGGAACAGCCATCAGGTCCGTAGCAGCCTACCTGCCGGAAAACATTGTTCACAACCACCAGATAGAGGAAAAGATCAGCTATAACAGCGCCCTTATAAAAAAAACGAACATACTGGAAAGACTGTTCGGGAGCAGGACCAGGAGATTTGCTGCCACTCACACGCAGGTAAGCGACCTGGCCTGTGCGGCAGCCAACAGGATCCTGAGCGAAAACCCCGGGACCCCGATAGACCTCCTGATCTTTGCTGCGGCTTCCTCCGACCTTATCGAACCCGCCACCGCCAATATCATACAGGCAAAATTAGGACTGCGCTGCCCTGTAATGGATATCAAGAACGCGTGTAACAGCTTTATGTCGGCCATGCACGTAGCAACGGCATTCATTGACTCCGGGGTGTACAACCATGTGCTGATCGTATGCGGTGAAAAGCTGAGTGAGGTGATCAATTACGATCCCGTGGACGATGAACATTTAAACAGGTGCCTCTCCGGCTACAGCCTGGGAGATGCCGGGGCTGCCATGTTACTGGGAAAAAGTGAAAGCCGAAGGATCATTTACCAGCATTTTGCTTCATTGGGAGAGCATTGGGACCTCTGTACCGTAAAAGGCGGGGGATCGATGGCATACAGGGAGTATGACAAGTATTTTTTTGAATGTGATTCAAAAAAATTGAAAGACATATTTCAAAACAAAACGGGGGCATTCATTTTCGATGCCCTACAAAAAGTGAGCTGGGATATAAACGATATAAGCTGTATTATACCGCACCAGATCACTTCCGGTACCATAACAACCGTTTCCAGGGGGCTTTCACTCCCCGAAAGCCGGTTTGTGAACATATTCAGCAAATATGGCAATATAGCCGCGGCCACCATTCCCGTAGCATTACACGAGGCAATGACAGAAGGACGGTTGAAAACAGGAGACAAGCTGATGCTGTTGGGAATGGCCGCCGGCGTAAGCTTTTCTATACAGCTCATTGAATGGTAGGAGCATGTTTTACACCAATTACTTTATAGAATCACTAAGAAGTCGCCATGCCGGTGATATTTTATTATTCGAAGGACACAAGTCCATCCGTGCAGGACAGTTGTTTCATTCCGCCTGCTGCCTTGCAAACGGGTTGTCGGGAAAAGGTGTAAAAAGGGGCGATAAAGTGGTGCTGGTGGTAAAACCGGGTATCGAATTTCTGCAGATCATCTATGCCAATATGATGCTCGGTACCATCGTTTCGATAATAGATCCGGAAATGGGCAGGGAAAATTACCTGGAAAAATTCAGACAATTTTCTCCCGACCATGCATTTGTTGACAGTAAGCTGCTTTTACTGAATGAACACCCACTGCTGAAAATGCTTGTCCGGAAATATAAGAAGTCGGTTCCTTTTTTTCCAAACAGGTATCGCGGGGGCTTGTTCACTACCGGCATATGGCTGCCGGTCTTTAAAAAGCATACACGCGTATCGGCATTGTTTAAAGACGCCGGCAGCCGGAAACATTTTGAGCCGGTGAACGAAAAAGAAGATTTCCTGGTAACCTACACGAGCGGCACCTTAACCGAACCCAAAGGTGTTGTTCACAGCTATTGCAGCATCTCCAACAGCATCCGGCACCTGGTGCACATGCTGCAAAACAACAAAGACAGGATCATAGCAACGCATCTACCGCATTATGCATTACTCGGGATCAGCAGCGGCATACAGGTTTATTTATGGAACAACAACATGAATGCCGCGCAGAAAATACAATACATTGCCGAAAGAAACATCACGACCCTGTTGGGGCCTCCGTCCGACTTTGTGCCGATGATCGATCATCTGAAACGAAATAACCTCTCCTTTCCCGCTTGCATAAAAAATATATACCTCGGTTCCGCTCCCATATATACGTCCTTTCTCTCGAAGCTGGCGCCGTTAGCCGGTGATATAAAGATCACCTGCCTGTATGGAATGACGGAAAACCTGCTGGTCACATTCCAGAACGGGCTGGAAAAGCTGTGCTATGCCGCAGATGGTGATCTCGTGGGCGCTCCCTTTCCCGGCGTGAACATAGAGATAGCAGCCGACGGCGAAGTATACATCAGCTCCGACCAACTGTTTTCCTGTTACTGGAAAATAGAAGGATTGAAAAACCGGCGTCATGCCACCGGCGATATCGGCAAACTCGATCCAACGGGAAAGCTATTGTTATTGGGAAGAAAGAAAGACATGATGATAAGGGGAAATTTCAATATTTACCCCGCATTGTACGAGCCTACGATCAATAAGATCAAAGGTGTGAAAGAAGCAGTGATGATCGGAATATATAATACACAGAAGGAAGATGAAGAGATCATACTGGTCATAGACAGTGAAACAAAAATGGATTCGGCATATGTAATGAAGCAGCTTATCTCGGGGAAATACGCCATTGATAAAGAAGCAGTTCCTGATAAGATCGTATTCATGAAAATACCGCATTCCGGAAGGCAGCAGAAAGTGGACAGAAAGATGCTTGCACAACAATTAAGCGCCCTGCCATGAAGATACTGGTTACCGGGGCATCCGGGTTTATCGGTGGCAGGATCACCGAAGCTTTTGCAGCAGAAGCCGGTGTACAGGTCATAGCTACCGGGAGATCATATACCGGCCGGTTCGGGAACTATCCTAATGTCACTTATTTCCAACAGGATCTGAGCCGGCCGATGCCTTCTCAATACTGCGATGTATGTATTCACTGCGCGGGACTCGCAGACGACCGGTCAACGAAAGCGGAATTTACCCGGCATAATGTAGAAGCTACGGAAAACCTGTTAAGCGCTCTGCGCGGTTGCGAAACACTGGTCTTTATATCCTCTGCCTCGGTATACGATTTCGCGGACGGCAAAACAAAAAGCGAAGACGACGCGGACATCAACAGCCGCCTTTCAATGTATGGGAAAACCAAACTACTGGCAGAGCGGGTTGTTGCAGGCCCCGGGATCACGTCGGTTTATATACTAAGGCCACGGGCGGTTTATGGCCCGGGGGACAGGGTGTTGCTGCCGAGGATACTCAGGCTGATAAAAGGGAACAAAATGATATTGCCCGGTACACTGAGCAGCAAAACCAGCCTTACCCATATTCAAAACCTTTGTGAAGCGGTGCTTGCTTCGGCAGCCCAATCAAAACCGGGCGTACATGTATTTAATATAACCGATCAAAAGGTGTACGATCTGCGATCTGTATTCGGGGAAATTGCCTTTAAAAAAACAGGGAAAAGAGCATTTATCCGGATCCCGGATATGATTGTAAGGATCATCGCTTCGGCAGGCGCCGTCCCGGGACTGAAGTCGCAACTAAGCACCCAGTCGTTAAACTACATTACCCAAAACGCTGTTTTAATGACCGGCAAAGCAGTGAAAGAACTTGATTACCAGGGCAACCATGAATTTTACAGCAGCATAGACCAATTGGATATTTGAGCGATAATAATTACTCAGCGGGCATTCTGATTTTTGACTCAATATGCCCGATACCTGTGTCAGGCTCCATACTGAGCTTTGTAATCAGGGGGATCGTGTAAGCTCATTCATGGTAAACCGGAGGTCACTGATCCTGCCACGGAATGTTTGCAACTTACCTGTCAGTTCCTGTCCCTGCAATTTTCCACAGGTAACAAATCCGTTTTTAATTTTGGTCAGGTCCTGCGAAAATCTGGTCTGCAAAACAATATTGTTATTAAACCGTACCTCCAGGTCGCCCCCGGCTAAAAGCTTTAGCCAGATATGGCCGTTTGTTTCCGTCAATCCTTTGCTTTCAGTGGTGCTGCCACCGGGAATTTGCACGCCGATTTTGCCTTTGTAGGCATACAAACGGAAATTATTGAAGTAGTCGCAAACCACCCCTCCTTCATCAATACCGTCCAGGTAACCGGTTATATGTAATACCTCCGGGTTCCATAACTTCCTGTTGAATGACATTTCCATGGCGCTGCCATTTTGCGAAAGAGCATAATGCCTGTCAAAAAACCTGGGCAATGTACCATCAATGATCATCTCTTCCGTTTCTCCCTGCCGTTTCAGTTCCTTATCTAACAGTCCGGATAGTTCTTTTAGCTTATCGTGATAAGCGGGTAATGAAGCCAGGTTTTTAAACGATGCCCTGTCTGTACTCAGATTGAACAACTCTTCGGGTGGGCGATAGCTGTAACGATCGAGCAGGAACTTTGCTTGGGGATCGGTAGCGGCTTTTTCAACCCATGAGTCAAAATAAAACTCATTTCGTTCAACCTTGTCAATATGGGTAATAAAACGCTGTCCCGGATGATAATTTCTGATATAATGAAACCCATCGGCGGTGATAACCGATCTGGCAGGCACATAATTATACCAGAAATGCGGTTCCATAGATGTTTCTGCAAAGATGTAGGAATGATGCGTGGTAGTTTTTCCTAACAGTACATTTTTAAACGATTTGCCATCCAGTCCGTCAACCTCCGGTCCGCCGGCAATATCAATTAGTGTCGGCGTAAGATCCACGAGGGAAACCAGTGCGTCGGACACGCTATTCCCACGCACTTTTCCGGGCCAGCGAACCATCAACGGTACTCTTATCCCCTGGTCATAAACCGTCCACTTTGCCGAAGGGAACTGTGCCCCCTGGTCGGCAAGAAACAGGAACGCGGTATTATCTTTTTTTCCGGCTCTGTCAATGGCTTCCATTACCTCCCCCAGCATTTTATCTGCCTCTCCTATACTTTGATAATATGCCGCCAGGGCCTGCCTTGTTTCCCTGGTATCCGCCAGGTATTCGGGTAATTTTAAGGAGGGAGGGTTAAAATCGCGATTAGGAAACCAGGGCACATGCGGCACCCAGGGTGCTACTATTAAACATATTGGTTGCTCCGGCTTCGATTTAAAATGTTCTTCTATAGTTCTGACAGTTTCTTTTTTTCGGTCTAACCTGTTTTCAACCGGAGCATACCTGCCAAACTCCTCACCCACATGTTCAAAAGGAAAATTAGCCAGGGGCGCCATATGAATTTTACCCGCAATAACCACCCGGTATCCCTCTTTTTGCAGGTAATGAGGTAAACTTTTAGTTGCAGCATGAACGGTAAAATGGTTCATCTGGGCGCCATTTCTGAAGGGATACAGTCCCGTAAACATAACACTTCGGGAAGGTGTACACATGGGAGAGGCCGCATATCCTCTTGTAAAATGCATTCCCTCTTTAGCCAGGAGATCCATATTAGGTGTTTTCACTTCATTGTTGCCATATACGCCAATGTCCTGCTGATTGTGATCATCTGTAATAAAAATAACAATGTTCGGTCTTTGCTGCGCAACAGTTTCCGGTACAAAAGAAACCAGGACCAGCGCTGTTACCGCGCCAAAAAACAAATGCTTGAAGCTGAATCCAGACAAAAAGAACACTACCTTTTCCTGCATAGCACAATCGTTTACTAATTTTCTTTGAATGCCGACAGCACCGGGAAGAAACCTTCCCAACAAACTTAAATAATTTAATCCTGGAATTTTCCGGTCTTCCATTACTTTCCCTTACAATTCAAACATTTTTCATTATCTTTCTACAAGCAGAGATTGCTAACCAATTGCTAACCGATAAACCTTTCTGCTATGAACACCAAACTGGTCTCGTTGTTAACGTATTGCCTTTCCGTTGTAAGCCTTTCCTTTCCTCAGAGCTATTTTTACAATGAATCTTATTATGACAGTGATCTTTTGTTTGAAATAAGCCTTTCGGTTGGCGCTATCAATTGCCTCACCGACCTGGGAGGAAGAAAAGGGGTGGGAAGAGGATTTATAAAAGACCTCAATATAGAAAATACAAAACTGACGGCCGGTCTGGGGGCGGGTTTTGTTTACCGTTACGCAGCCGGAATAAGAATAGACGCCAATACAGGCACCCTGTATGCCAACGATAACGTTCTGGATAACGACCATTCCGAGGCAAAACACAGGTATAAACGCAACCTTCATTTCAGGAGCAGCGTTTTTGAAATTGTATCGGTGGCTGAACTATATCCTTTGCAACTCTTTTTTCCAATAACTCCCGATACCCGGGCGCCCCGCCTGGCTCCCTATGTTGCTGCCGGCATCGGCGTTTTCCGTTTTAACCCCCAGGCAAACCTTAACGGCATATGGATCGACCTTCATCCGCTCCGTACGGAAGGGCAGGGCTTCCCGGAACACCCGGAACGAAAGCCTTATTCCCTTACGCAAATCAATTTCCCCGTTGGCGCCGGTATAAAATATGAGCTGTCTGCCTTATTCAATCTTAAACTGGAGATTTTGCACCGGATCACCACCACTGATTATATTGATGATGTAAGTACCACGTATATACACCCGGACCTGTTCAGGAACTATCTGTCTCCCGAAAATGCGAGACTGGCTGAATCTCTTTATGACAGGCGGCGGGAACTGGACCCTCAACAGGCGCATACGCCTGGGGCCATCCGTGGCGGCAGGCGAAAGAATGATGCCTATTTTTCCATCGTGCTCAAACTGAATTTTATAATTGGAAGAGAGCGACGGTAATGCAGAAAAAAAGCCCGGTTTCATTGCTGAACCGGGCTAACCTTAACCATTCTTAATTTGTCACCTTAACCGTTTAGAACTGTAGACTGTTTAAAATATTTTGAATCGGGATTGTAAATAAACAGGCATGAACCATTTTTGATAACATCAATCACCGCTTTATTGTCCCCGGTAGGTAAGGCCGGGCAACCAAAACTGCGGCCAAGCATCCCCCTGGACTTCAGGTAGTTTTCATTCGCATAGTCTGCCCCGTGAATCACGATGTTTCTATGCAGCGCCTTATCATTAATATTTCTTTCTATTCCTTGCAACCGAAGGGAGTAGCCGTTGGAACCGTTATAGGAGTTTTGCGTGATATAGAACCCCAGACTGCTTTTGTTGGAAGATGCTATGTTGGAAAAATACTTCGCATATTCCATTCCTGAATTTTTGCCGTGTGCAACACGGGTATTAAATAAAAGCGTCTGATTTTTCAGATCGATAACATAAAACCTTTTTTCGCGTGATGACCGGGAAAAATCAACAATGGTGAGAAGGCTATCTTTGTTAAGTTTCCCTGATTTAGCCAGCTTGCCGTATCCTTTAATCGCAATTTCCAGTACTTCTTTTTCCAGCCCCAGGCTTTCCAGTCCCGTATTTTCATACAACCGGTTAACGAACATCTCTTTGGATTCCACCTGGATATCCTCCGGCAAATAGTACACGATCATGGGTAGAACGGGCGCTGAGATTTTTTTTACAACGGTGGCTGCAATCACAGCCGGTAAGAAAAACAATAAAGCAATCACTGCTTTAGAAAGGGAACGGATTTGCATGGATACCAGATTTAGAAGTCTCACTATAAACGGGCTTGATAATTTGATATTGTTAAAAACTAACACATTTATCCTTTCTCAAAAACCGGTTTAAAAATACCTGTCGGCTAAAAATCAATCTGCTAAAAGACTTTGGCTTTATGGGCCCTTATCCGTGGATAAATGTTTTGACTTAAATTAAATACCACAAAAATTACACCGGTTTCATTTTTCTAAGGATATTAGTAATGTCCGCGGTGATGGTATTGATGATCTCAAACTGGTCTGTAATGGTTTTAAACCCGGACAGTTTTTTGCGTACGTCGCTTTTTTCCACTCCCAGGCTGATCTCGTCAAGCCTTTGGTTAAGAAGGTCTTGCACCCGGTCTCGCATAGTCGCGAAATGCTCGTCCGGGTTGCCGGAAGCTTCGCATATCCGTCCTGATAAAATGTCGATGGCTGCCTGCATTTTATTTTCTACGGCATTCGCCGCAGGTTTAAAAGCCGGGAAGTGATATGCCGGCGCCAGTAATTGCGAGTATACGCCCAGGCTGGCAATATGGGATGACAGCATATGATTGCTTACCACCAACTGGTGTAATAGTTCCGGGTGGGGTGTTTTATTTTTCGGCTCCGACAATAACCGTTGAAAAGCGTCCGACAGGTTGGCCAGGGCTACATAAGTGTTTTTTCGCAAACTTTTATATTCCATAGTGTCTGCCGCGGCGCCGTAAAACGCTCTGGCTACTACCCTGAAATAGTTCAGGTTAGCCGTCATAAGCTTTTTTAATGGTTCATCAATCTGCTCGTATTCCCATTTGGGTAAAAAAAGAATAGTGCTGATAAACGCCAGGGCAGAACCAATAACCGTATCTATGATCCTGTCCTGCGCAAGGCCCCGAAAATCTTCCGTATGAAAAAAGTGAAAGGAAATAAGCACATACAGGGTTATGCCTGCAACACTTATCATGTAACGGATCTGCAGAAATGAATACCCGATGATCATCGATATTGCCATACAGGCAAAAAGCACCGATTCGGCGTGGAAAAAATATAATAAGAGAAACCCGACCCCTACGCCTATAAGCGTGCCCGTGAGCCGTTGGGTATTTCGTTGTTTACTGATGCTGTAGGCGGGCTTTAAAATTGTTACCACCGTCAGCAGAATCCAGTAGCTGTGCCCAAAGGGAAATAGCTGTGCAATAAGATACCCTGTCAAAATGCACAGGCTGACCCTCAGCGAGTGACGAAAAACATTTGAGTCCAGCGTGATATTTTCCATCATCAGCTTAAAATCAAGTTCCTGGCGGGAAACAAAACCGGACACATCAGGCTCCGATTTAAGCTCACTACTTACTTCACGGCTATACGTGGAGTAACGATATAACTTTTTCAGCCGATGGGCAATTTCTTTTATGGAATTAAGCACATGCCGCAGGCTGATAAACCCTTCGATATTGCCCTGACTGATATGATTATCGTGGTAGGCAACAAAAAACGCTTCTGTTTCTCTGATAAGGTCATCCAGTTCGCTTTTTCGGCTGAGGGGAAAACCGCTTTGAACCACCAGCCCGATTTTTTCCAGTTCGTTTCCTGTTTCGATAATGAGCAGCCTGAACCGTTCCAGGAGCTCTCCCCCGCCAAAATCCTCGTGCAGTAAAGCATGGCTTTGCTGCGAGGTCATCACGTGCTCAAACAGGTCAACAGAATCCAGGAACATCATCAGCAGGATACGCCCTTTTGCGGTGGATTCTCTTGTAAAACCACGGGCCCTGAACAACATTTCGCGAAGCTGTTCCTGCTGGCTGTGTATTGCCACCTGTATGGGCAGCAGTTCGTCGTATACATCGCTGTACCGGACATCTTTTTCATAGAGCCGCGCTTTTACTTTTATATAGGCGCCGGTAGTAATGATGCACTCGCCCAATGCCTGTTGAATGAGCTTATAAGGACGCAGTGAATACAGCAACAGGCTGAGCAGCATATACCAGATACCACCTCCCAACATAAACAAGGCATCCTGCAGTATTCTCTCCTCTGCATGTACGTCTATACTGATGACCATCACGATCATTGCAATCAGCCCGATAGCGCTTGCCCTGTTGCCATACACCGATACCAATGAAAGAAAAAAACTGAGTACGGTAAGTTCAATAGCGAGTAACCACGGGTAGTGCCGGGTGAACCCGATAATAACCGCTACGAGAAAGTTGATGCCGTTGCTGATGAGCATCCCGTTCCTTCTATGGTGAATGGGCCCCGGCGAATCAGCGAGGCTTACCATAAGCGCTCCTAAAGGCAGGGCTATAGCAGTATTCAGCAGGTTGTACTTATAAAGGATAATGGCAGGAAGCAATGCCCCAAAAGTGATGCGCAGCCCTTTGGTGAGATACTGACCTGTAATAAACTTTTTGAATTCGTTTATGTAGTTCCTGCCAGAAAAAAATTCTGCTATCGGTTGCAAGATCCGGTGATATTATGCCCTGGCAAAATTACGCAATTAATATTTTACTGTGGGGCACCTGTAGGAGGTTAAGGTAAATGCGATGCCTACTTCAGCTATCACGTATGCATCGAGCTGTTTGTTAAACCCTCTCTGTCTGCCTTTTGTTCCAATGCGTATTCCATCTCCCGTTTCATACGAGCGATCCTGCAAAAGATACCACGTAGAGGGTGTATTATTCGGATCTCCGGGAATGGTTTGAGGGAAAGCATCGGGCGCGTAATAGCTGCTTACATCATCCAGGTAATCTGTATTGGTAAAACGGTATGCTACTTCCAGTGACAGGTTGATATTGGGCGCCACATTATACTTTACACCCATCCCCAACGGGAGGCACAGTGCCACTGCGCTATATTGCCGGCTTCCCGGGTAAGCAGCAGATCCCTGTCCTTCTGTCGCAAGCGGGCGGAGGTAATATTTTCTGCCGCCAAGGTACGCATAGGGGTCATAATTAAATGCACCTATCCCTAATGTTACATAAGGGGTAAAACCAAAACCGGGTTCGCCGGGCACAAAACGCATGAAGTTAAAATCACCCTGGATGGTAGCCTCCCAGATATTGCTGTTAAAGCTGAGATTGCGTCTTTTCTGAAATTCATTACTGCCATAGATATCGGAATAACCTACCTGGGCATAATGCAGCCCCAAACGAACGGCTATATATTCTCCGAACTGTTTGCGAAAGAAAACTCCCACTGCGGGCTTGGGGCGATTTAATGCAGCCCTGGTATTGAGATCGCCAAAATAATGGGCAGCCCCCAACGTAACGCCAAATTCACCTTCCTGCACCACACCGTCTGCAACCTGGCCATTTACACCCAGGCAGGCTACTGCCAACACCAGCAACACTATTAGTTTCCTCATTAAAAGAAGTTTATGTAAAATAACCCCTATAGCCAGAATTTTGTTCATGCAAAGTACAAGTTTAACAGCTAATCTCCATGTAATATTGTCTGATTTTAATGAAATATTAAATATTCGCGAAATCAGTTGCGGGTATCCAGTCCCCAGGAAAGCTTGTTCCGGAGGGTTTGCAGAAAGCTGTTTTCGTGTAGCCGTATCAGGTTGAAGGAGAATTGCTCCTTTTTAATAGCAACCTGCACATCCCTGCTCACAATCTCCTTTCGGGAGTCCAATGCGCAGATATACTGGTCCGCTCTTCCTTCTACTTCAAAGGATACAATATTGGTATCGGAAATGATTATCGGCCGTACATTGAGGTTGTGCGGAGCAACGGGCGTTATGATAAAACTGTTGGATTCGGGAAAAACAACGGGTCCATTACAGCTTAGTGAATACCCGGTTGACCCTGTGGGCGTTGCAACTATCAGTCCATCTGCCCAATAGGTATTTAAAAATTCACCATTTAAATAGGTGTGGATTTTTATCATGGAGGAAGTATCTCTTTTGTGTATCGCAAATTCATTCAGCCCGAAAGGCGTGTCGCCAAAAAGCGGCACATTCGCGTCTACATGCAGGAGCGTTCGTTTGTCAATCATATACGTCCGCTGAACAAGTGCGTCCACAGCCTTTTCCAGCTCATTTTTTCCTATCTCGGTCAAAAAACCGAGCCTGCCGAGATTAATGCCGATCACCGGGATACCGGTATTCCTTATCAGTGTCAGCGTATCCAGGATGGTTCCGTCGCCCCCCATGCTTATCAGGCATTCAAAGCTGTCATCCAGGTCAGCAGAACCGGTAAAGGTTTCATAAGTATTGGCCGGAAACAAATGCTTAACCTGTTCGAAATAATCCGAGTGTATTAAAGACGTTACCTTATGCTTCTCCAGCGCTGCCAGCAAAAGCAAGAGGTCGTCAATTTTCAATGATTCTCCTCCACGACTATATATTGCAACTTTCATGAATGCTGAACGCCGGGCTTTAAAAGCCAAGGCGGCCCTCCAAAAATAGCCCCTTTTGCCCTAATTGATTAAAACTGTATTCAAAACTCACCACGGCATCATAAATGGATACTATGTCAATACCGGCGCCGCCGGTGTATAAGAGCTTGTTGTTCAGCAAATTGGTTCCGGGTAGTTTTTTCGCATAGGCATACCCGAGGTCTCCGTACACTTTGGCATAAAAGCGGAAAGGGATCACTCCGTAAGAACGGGATTTCAAGCCGGTTTTCAGGTCCAGTTTCCATATCTCCCGGGAAAAAGTGGTTTTGGTTACCAGCGAGCCGGTACCATCTACCACATAATTTTCCAATCCTCTCAAAAAAAGATTCCCGTACCCGAGAAGCGCCCTGTTATAAAAAGGCTGGTCCAGGGGCAGTTTCAGGTTGGCAAAGGTCTGGGAAGATAAATAATAACGGGGCGCTACCTCCCAGTACGAGCCCACCCTTCCGGAAAACTCCCAAAGGTTCATTGTCTTCGACACTCCCCGCTTATTGAAGCTTACTTCCCACATAAATCCTTTTGTTGGGTAAGGGATATAGTTCAGGTCGAAATCCTGGTACTGGTAAAACAAGTCCGGGAAAGCAGCCCGTTTGCTCTGGTTGCCGAAAAAATCGGGATTCCGCGCCAGAACGGAGTCATTGATACGCACAATATTATAAGAAAGCCTGACACTGTGCCTTTTGATATATCCTGTCCGGTGGCTATAGCCGATTCCCACCCGGAGCCGGTCGGTAACAAATTCCTTGTCGTTCTTATAGAAAAGCTGCTTATTGTTGTCCGTCGCATAATTCAATTCTTTGTTCTGGGCAAAAAGAAAATCGAGCACCATCCCGTTTTTCAGGGTATTGTCGATGTTGGGTGCATTGTAATTGAGAACGATCTGCCTGGAATACCCGGTAAGCAGCCAGATATTCAGCTTATCATTCCTGCCGCTTACATTATTGGCGATAAACTTCAGACCATAATTCACTCTTCCCAGGCTTGCATTGTAGTCTTTTATCCAAACATTAAAGTTCCTGTCAACAGGCTTGAAATACGGAACGGGAAAATAATACCATCTTTCTTTTACATCTATTACAATATCAATGGAGTCGTTGACCCACTTATCAAAATCCACGGTCGCGTCCAGGAAAAGCCCTGTATTGATCAGGTTTTGCCTGGATTCCGGCAGGCTGCTTAAAATAGCGGATATCGGGTATTGGTTGCCTTTTTTAACCGGCACCTCCCGGGAAATGATATAGGGCCGGGTTATTTTATTACCCGTAATAATGACGTCCCTTATAACCAGGAATGATGTTTTAAGGATGTCTGCATCTTCATGTACAGGGTCTCTGTCTTTTTCTGGCTCCTGGGAAAGAGTCCGGGTACAGGAAAATAGAAATGTCAACAACAACAGGTATTTATACAGCTTCGCCATCAGGTTCCTTACCAGGATTCACGTTAATATGTTCAATGCTTAATCGAAATTTTATCTAATGTATTGTATTAATGAATTAAATGTTAAGATAATTCATCAAATGATCGAGATTACTTTGAAGTTCATTCTGGTAAAGTTCTTCACCAAAATAGTACCTGATTGTGTACTCGTGTCGTTGCAGGGTGGCTACAATATCTGAGATCTCAGCTTTATTGATCCGGAGAGAGACTATAAGAAGTTGATTAGCAGTATCAATTTGCGTATTTAGTTGAGTAATATAGGCGTCATTGGACTCCACTAACCTGTTCAATTCTCCCGCAGAGAAATCCTGCTTTTCCATTTCCAGTATAATGAACCCCCCATTTTCATCAATGCCGCAAAAGGCGGCCAACTGGGTAAACAGCTCTTCTTCACTGATCGCCCCCAATAACTCATATTGTTCTGACACTACGGGAACTACCGACAGGTGCATTTTTTTTGCAATGCGTACTGCCAGCAAAAAGGAATCGTTCTGTCTTACAAAGGGGCGGGGTAAATCAGCCTTCAGGATTTCAACCTGTGCAGATTCATCCATGTCCAGCAGCATTTCTTCACTTACAATCCCCATGTACCTGCCTTCATCGGCAACGGCCAGGTGGGAAACATGAAAATCATTCATTTCCTGCAATGCAGTGGCAACTGTATCATCCGGATGTAAAGAAGGAATGCTGTTAGATATGAGTTGTCCTGCAAACATTAAAAAAGCTTTGCTTTCTACTGCAAGTTAGCTGGTAACTGCGGCCGGCTCATTTAATTTAGTCAGAAACTGATGCAAAATCTTGTTAAATTCTTCCGGCACTTCCATCATAGGGGCGTGCCCGCATTTGTCAATAAAATGCAGCTCGCTGTTAGGAATTAACTTGTTGAACTCTTTGCCTACAAAAGGTGGGGTGATAGTGTCATTGTTTCCCCACACCAGCAGGGTAGGTTGTTTTATTTCTTTAAGCTCATCCCCCAGGTTATTGCGTATAGCGCTTTTTGCCAGGGCGATTATTTTAATAACCTTCAGCCTGTTGGATGTTATCTCAAACACCTCATCCACCAGTTCTTTGGTAGCCATAGCCGGGTCGTAAAAGGTAAGCGCTGTCTTTGTCTTAATATACTCATAATCCCCCCTTTTTGGATAGGTGTCCCCCATTCCATTCTCAAAAAGACCTGAACTGCCTGTAAGTATGAGCGACTTAATATTCTCCGGGTGTTTTAATATATGTAGCAGTGCAACGTGTCCTCCCAGGGAGTTGCCCAGCAGGTGAATATTCCTGTATTGCTTGTGCTCAATAAATTTTTGGACGAACTTTTCTATTCCTCCCACTGAAGTATGCAGCAGGTCCAGTTCCAGCAACGGCAATACAGGCACCACTACCCTATAGTGCTTATGGAAATATTCGATAAGAGGTTCAAAATTACTCAGTGCGCCAAAGAGACCATGCAATAAAATCAGGGGCTCTCCGGAACCTTCCTCAATGTATTTAAACTTACCTTCTTGTTTAATCTCGTAACTCATCCTGTTAATCCCTCAATTAATTGCTAAAATAAATTTTTTGCTTCAAATGCGGTGCCCTTGTTTACAAAGAAAAGGAAAAACTGGGAGATTTTCTCCTATTTGACATCTCTGCACAGGGTACTACATGATTCAAATGGCTTACATTTGAACTGCTTTTTTTTGACAATTTAACTTTTTTGTATGGAATACCGCAAAATGGGCAGAACGGGTCTTCAGCTAAGCGTACTATCTTATGGCAGTTGGGTAACATTTCATAAACAGGTAGATGATAGCCAGGCAGACACCCTGATGAGCCTGGCATATGACAGGGGTATAAATTTTTTTGATAACGCAGAAGTATATGCATTGGGTGAAAGTGAGAAACTGATGGGGCGGGTACTCAAAAGAAAAGCATGGGACAGGACATCCTATGTTGTTTCTTCCAAAGCTTATTTTGGGTGGAGGGGCAGCAATAATAAACCCAATCAAACGGGGCTGAGCCGCAAGCACCTGGTAGAAGCCTGCCACGAAGCATTGCAAAGACTGCAGCTCGATTACCTCGATCTTTTTTTCTGTCACCGGCCGGATCCTTCCGTACCGATTGAGGAAGTGGTGTGGACGATGAACCATCTGATACAACAGGGCAAAATACTATACTGGGGCACCAGTCAATGGAGCGGAGCCGAAATAATGGAAGCCCATCGCGCAGCACAGGAATATAAACTTATCGGTCCGGCTATGGAACAGCCACAGTACAATATGTTTGAGCGCTACCGTATGGAAATGGACTATCTGCCCGTATTTAGAAATGTAGGACTGGGTACTACCATCTGGAGTCCGCTTGCCGCCGGGTTTTTAACCGGGAAATATAATGAAGGAATTCCTGCCGGTTCCAGGTTGGCTATCGAAGGGTTTGACTGGCTGAAAGAAAGATGGCTGCAGGAAGAAAAAATAAAAAAGGTGCAACAACTCGGGGCGCTGGCCGATCAACTGGGGGTTTCACTGGCTTCCCTGTCCATTGCATGGACCATACACAACCCTCATGTTACTACCGCCATACTGGGAGCCACCAAACAGCAGCAACTGGAGGAAAACCTGAAAGCGCTGGAGGTAATAAAGTTGATTACGGAAGAGGTGCAGGGCAAAATCGAGAATATCCTGCAGAACAAGCCGGTATCCGACCTGGCATAACACAATGAATGATCGGACAAACTTATGTACTTTCGAGTACTTTTAATAAAACAAGCGCAAACAAGAACACTAAATTTTAATTACTATGATTTCAACTAAAATTGAAAAAGCATTGAACCAGCAGGTTTTGCTGGAAGCTGAATCGTCTCAGATATACCTGGCAATGGCAAGTTGGGCGGAAGTAGAGGGGTACAACGGTATTGCCGATTTCCTGTACACTCATTCCGATGAGGAAAGAGTACACATGTTGAAGCTGGTTAAATTCATTAACGAGCGGGGTGGACGCGGAATCATTCCTGCGTTGTCGCAGCCTGCACTTAAGTACAAAGGCGTACGCCCTTTGTTCGAGCAGGTATTGAACCACGAGATACATGTAAGTGAGGAGATAAACAAGCTGGTAGATATCTGCCTGAAAGACAAGGATTATACCACGCACAACTTTTTGCAATGGTATGTAAGCGAGCAGATTGAAGAGGAGGCCCTGGCAAGAAGAGTGATTGACAAGCTGAAGCTGATCGGCGATGATAAAGGAGGCTTCTACATGTTTGACAGGGATATTGCATCCCTGGAAGCAGCCGTTGGCAGGGAAAAAGGCAGGAATTAACTGGAACGGGGCGGTGAGCGTACCGCCCCGTTCTTTTAAAATTAACCCTGATGCTGAAGAAAAAATACCTGCGCTATATACCGCTTGCTTCTCCTTTGGCCTCGCTGTTCGGTACCCATCGAACGAGGGAGATCTTTCATGTAAACCCTACCATACTCCCGCACAGGGAGGAAGTTAAAGAAGTTAAAGCCTATGTGTTTGACTACAATTCGGAAATCGTAAAAGAAGCGGAGTTGAACAATGTCCAGGAAGCGGTTTCATTTAAAGGCAATAATTGTATTACCTGGATAAACATTGACGGACTGCGCAAGAATGATGTGGAGTCTGTCTGCAATGACTTTGGCATACATTTCCTTCTTATCGAGGATATATTAAGTGTAGGACAGCGCCCGAAAATGGATGAGGTGGAAGGCATTTTGTTTTGCCTTTTGAACATGCTTTATTTCAACGACAAAACAAAAACGGTAGAAACAGAGCAGATCAGCATAGCGTTGGGGCAGGATTTTGTTATCTCCTTCCAGGAAGACGCTTCGCGTGATGTATTTGACCCTTTGCGGAACAAACTGAAGGTGAACAGCCGGATAAGGCAGCGCGGAGCGGACCACCTGTGTTATGCCATGCTGGATATGATCGTAGACAACTACTTCGTGGTGATGGAAAAACTGGGGGACGAAATAGAGCAACTGGAGGAAGAAGTGATACGCCACAGCAATACCCGTTCTCTGGCACGGATCAACCAGCTCCGGAAAGAGTTAATTGTGCTTAAACGCAATATCGCGCCGGTTCGCGAACTGATCAACGGGTTCATCCGCAGCGAAAGCGATCTGCTGGAAGACCGCACTACCAAATACTTTAAGGATGTATACGACCATATTGTACAAGCATATGATTTTACGGAAAACTACCGGGATATGATGATGAGCATGCAGGATGTTTATATCAACAATGTAAACCTGCGCATGAATGAAGTAATGAAGGTGATGGCGATTGTAACCTGCCTGATGGCCCCGGCAACGGTAATTGGCGGTATATTTGGAATGAACTTCGACGATATTCCCATGCTGCACAGCAAATGGGGATTCTATATCTCTGTTTTTGCCATGCTGGCAATACCCGTTGCCATGTTATACATTTTCAGAAAAAGAGGCTGGTACTAACAATACAAACAGCCGTCTTCAGTTAAGACCCAGACAAAAACTTATAAAATGGAAGAACAACTTGTATTAGGACCCGGCACAAGATTGCAGCATACACACTACGGCCCGGGGGTCATAGTCTCCGTTAAGTACGCTGCCTATATCATTTCGTTTATACATCATGGGGTGAAGGAAATAGATAAGAATGATCCGCATCTCGATGAAATTATTGCAGAAAATATAACGCCTGAAATAGAAACCGTTTCGGATGTAGAAAAATCCCTGCTGAAAATACTGAGGCTTTGGGGTGGCAGTAGTGAATTGGTCCCGCTGGGAGACAGGTGGATTGGAGGTACCCTGGTATTACAACCATCGGATAGCACCCAGAAGGCAAAGGAAGTGCCTATTGATATCTTTTTTCATAAGATCGTAATGCTCCGCGATCGCCTGAGGGTGATGGAACAGCAGATTAACGCGCATAAGAAGTTAACTGATGAAGATAAAGTAAATTTGCAGCAATATATTACCCGTATTTACGGCACCCTGACCACCTTTAATGTCCTTTTCAGAAATAAAGAGCATTGGTTCGTTGGTGAAAAAGGCGGTAAAGAAGATTAGTGCGGGCGAATGGCTCATCCGGTCAGGCGGGCCCGTCCGACTGGTCGTCCGGGCGGGCATTAAGAAATTAAGGTTCATTAAGTTTTTTTACTTAACTTTCTTAATGCCTTAATAGTTATTATAAGAACTAACGAACTGTATGCGGAGATGTCTTTAAACTTTTATGATGATGAAGAAGCTTGTTAGTATTATTTCCCTGTTGGGCTGTTTTGGTATCGCCGGAGCGCAGCATTACAAGACAATCCATGAAAACGCTGTTGTAATAGACACCCATAATGATGTACTTTCTTCCGCTACAATGGAAGGGCTGAACATAGAAAAGAACCTGCTGGGCAGAACGCATTCGGACCTGGCGCGATTCAAAAAAGGTGGAATAGATATCCAGGTTTTTTCGGTTTTCTGCGATGAAAAATTCGGAAAGGATACCGCATATAAGTTTGCCAATATAGAAATAGATTCCTTGTATGCCATTGTAAACCGCAACCCGGACAAGATGATGATGGTAACCACCCCCGTGGAATTGCAGGAGGCGGTACGACATAAAAAACTGGGCTGTATGATAGGGGTAGAAGGAGGGCACATGATCGAGGAGAGCCTTGAAAACCTTGAAAATCTTTATAAAAGAGGTACCCGTTATCTTACCCTCACCTGGAATAACTCCCTATCCTGGGCAAGCTCCGCAAAAGATGAGGCTGCCGGAGAAGTTATACAGAAGGGACTTTCTGATTTTGGCAGGACCGTAGTGAAAAAAATGAATGAGCTGGGTATGATGGTCGATTTATCTCATGTGGGTGAGCAAACTTTCTGGGACGCTATTCAAACCACTACAAAGCCGGTGATCCTGTCTCACAGCAGTGTGTATACTTTATGTCCTGTGCCACGCAATGTAAAGGATGACCAGATTAAAGCTGTTGCCAAAAACGGAGGCGTTATACAGGTGAATTTTTATTCAGGATTCCTGGATGCCAACTACCTGAAAAGGAGAAGGGAGGTTTTTGCCAAAAGAAAGGCTGAACAGGATTCTCTTAAAAAACTGGATATGGCAGACTATGCCATTTCGCAATGGATCGCCAAAAAATACCCCAAAGAGTTGGAAGAGATCCGGCCGCCGTTCTCTGTCATTTTCGATCATATTGATTACATAGTAAAGCTGGTGGGTGTAGACCATGTAGGCATCGGAGCCGATATGGATGGTATCGAGTCAATGCCCAAAGGCATAAATGGGGTACAGGATTTCCCCAAAATAACACAGGGGCTGCTGCAAAGGGGTTACTCCGAAGCGGATATTAATAAGATCCTCGGAGGAAATTTTATCCGTGTGTTTGAGGCCAACAGCCGGTAGCCGGACATTTTTTACCGACCATTGATTTCAACCCGATCTTCCGGTAACTACAACGAAGACAATAACCGATCAGGCGTTTTTGTAAAATGCCATCTTATCTTTGCAGCATGGTGCGTATCGGAAACATAGAATTGCCGGATTTTCCCCTGCTGCTGGCTCCCATGGAGGATGTGAGCGATCCGCCTTTCCGGGCAGTGTGCAAGGACAATGGGGCGGACCTTATGTATACAGAGTTCATCTCCAGTGAAGGGCTGATCCGGGATGCTATAAAAAGCAGGAAAAAGCTGGATATATTTGATTATGAGCGCCCTATAGGTATACAAATATTTGGGGGCGATGAAGAAAGCCTTTCCCTGGCAGCAAAAATTGTGGACGTGACCCAACCGGACCTGCTGGATATCAACTTCGGCTGCCCGGTAAAAAAGGTAGCCCTGAAAGGCGCCGGCGCCGGGGTGCTGAAGGATATCGACCTTATGGTTCGCCTGACTGCCGCTGTGGTAAAGTCTACCAGCCTGCCGGTAACGGTAAAAACCCGCTTAGGCTGGGACGATAATACGCTGAATATAGAGGAAGTGGCCGAACGTCTGCAGGATGTGGGCATCAAGGCGCTGGCTATCCACGGCAGAACCCGCACACAGATGTACAAAGGGAGTGCCGATTGGACGCTGATCGGAAAGATCAAAAATAACCCCCGTATACAGATCCCCATATTCGGTAATGGGGATATAGATTCTGCTGAAAAGGCATTAGAATACAAAAATCGTTACGGTGTGGACGGCATTATGATCGGGCGTGCCGCCATCGGCTATCCCTGGATTTTTAATGAAATAAAACACTATCTGAAGACCGGGGAACATGCTGCACCACCCACGCTGGAGGAGCGGATAGCTGTTTGTCGTAAGCATGTGTACAAGTCGGTAGCATGGAAGGGACCGGTAGTAGGCATTCTGGAAATGCGCCGGCATTATGCCAACTACCTGAAAGGGTTGCCGGGCATCAAAGAGTTCCGTCAGCGTTTAGTGGTACTGAATACAATAGAGGAAATTGATGCGGTGCTGGACGAAGTAGATGCCCGGTATAAGGGATATATATTTGAAAAAACAGATATCGAGCTGATCAATTACCACGAAAAATGCCCGGTAAATTGAGAAACATACGATTTCAATAGCCAAAAACACCTATTTTTGCAGCCCCAAAGCCGGAAGGTTTTGAAATTATTTGGCGAGGTAGCTCAAGGGGGTCGTAGTTTTTCAAAGCGACAAAGGAGCTTTAGAAAAACAAGATCCCGATGAACGAAGTGATATCGGGATTAGAGCATCGGATTCATATCCGCCGCGGCGGACGGCAGTTCAAGACCTACCTTGTCAATTAAAATATAACTTTGAAATTACCTGGCGAGGTAGCTCAGCTGGTTAGAGCATCGGATTCATAACCCGAAGGTCGGCAGTTCAAGTCTGCTCCTCGCTACCAAAAAGTCCGTATTCATTACGGACTTTTTTATGATCTACACCGTTTACATACTATACAGCGGCCGGTTTAACAAGCATTATACAGGGTTTACTTCCGACCTGGAGTCCCGACTATATTCTCATAACCATGCCGGCAAAGGCTGGACTGCAGGCTATCGTCCATGGCGTTTAATTTTCACAAGAGAATTTACCAAAGAAGCGGAAGGCTCCGGTAACCGCCGGAACAATTGCTCAACATCTTTCATGATAGTATTATTTTAGGATTAACTCTTTAAAATTGATCAGGGCCAGCACAATAACCACTATAAGCCCGACGAAACCAGCTATCTTCATAAATAACGAGTTTTTTTGGTTACCCATAATTTTCACATCATTCGCAATTGAAAACATAGCTATCCCTATAAAGGGGACGATAAAGATGGCAATGCTCTGGGCGAACACGATCAATTGCAAGGGTAATTTACCAAAAATAAAAGCGATCACGGCACCGGCTACCATGACCAGCGCTATCAATTTTTTTACCGTGGCTGAATTCAGGTCACTTCCCTTTCCCAGGCTATCCGCAAACAGGGTACCGCCTAATGTTGCATTACCGATTAAAGCAGAAAAACCGGCACCAAACAAGCCTATCAGGAACAAAGCGGCTGCATACTCTCCAAACATAGGCTCAAGCGCTCTGGACATATCCGTAGCCGTATTTACCTGGATACCGCTGGGATGCAGCACTACCCCCGCGCATATCATCACCATGGCACTCATTACCCCCAGCAGCAATATGCCGGTAAAACTATCATTATCGGTTTGCAGAATACCCGGGCTAAGACGCCTACGTTCCTGTACGAGATAAGCCTGGTAGCAGGTCCCTACTATAGAAACGGAGGAAGCAAAAAAAGCAATGATCAGTCCGTCCGATCCTTCAGGGATGGAAGGAATGAATATACCCTTTAGCACAGGGCGGGGTGGGGGTTGTACCATAACGAGCGTGGTAACAAAAGCAACCAATTTTACAACAATCAGAAGGATCATTATTCTTTCCAGTACCTTATAGAAAGTTCTGAAAAAAAGCAGACTGATTCCCAGCAGGTTTAAAACAACGATCCACAATTCAACCGGTGTATTGGTAAGCTCGGCTACCGCTATTCCTACCCCTGCAGAGTTTCCCGCCTGGAATGAAGTACATACAAGAAATACTCCAACCCCAACTGCAATCGCTACATTTTTCCCCCATTTCTGCCTGATCACAGATAACAGGGACCGGTCTGTTGCAATGCCAATGCGGGCGGCCATAGAAGTAAAAACAAACATAAAAAATACAGCAAATAGTACGATCCATAGTAAACCCACACCATATAATGACCCAAGCTTGGACGTAATCGTCATCTTGCTGGGACCAAAAACCCAAGCTGCGGTTATCAATCCGGGTCCCAATGACTGGAGCCAGGCTTTCAAACTCTTACCGCCTATTTTTTTTCTTCTGCTATCTGTATGCTCATAACTGCACAAAAAATTGTGAAATATTTCAATGAGTAGTAAATATTTCGTGTACGTACACGAAATAAATATATTTGTATTTACCAAATTCCCCGCGCCAAAATACGAGTTATGATTGAACGAAGTCGATTACACCCCTAGTTCTTATAGAACTGGTAATTTTCCTTAGTAATGATATCAATAGGCATAAACTGCATGCGATCTACCTGCCTATTAAGAACGATATGTTGGTAAAGTGACATTATTCCTTTATACGCCTGTTCCCCGGGTTTCTGACAGATCAGAAAATCAATATCTCCTTCGGTAAGTGCTTTAATATTCTCCTCAATAAAATCAAACCCTATCAAAATCAATTTCTTCTTAAGCTTTTTCAGGCATTTGGCTACAATAAATACCCTGGAGTTGGTAACAAATACCAGGCGGATATCCTTATTCCGGGAGAGAACTGATGTTATTTCCTTTTCTATGGAAAGGTTGTCTCCTTTTCTGATATCAATTTTTTCTATTTTTTTCCTTATTGCATTATCTTTAAAATAATTTCTGAAACCCTCCTCCTTTTTTAGCAGGTGGTGGTGCTTATACGTTCGCTGTGATATATTCAGCACCAATACCGCCTCTCTGCCTCTCAATACATAGCTTACCAGGTTGGCAACAAGGTAGCCACTGTCGTACAGATCCGGGCCAATATAACTCAACCGGTTCTGGGCTTCTATGTCGGAGTCAATAAATACATAAGGAATGCCCAACTGGTTGCATTTATTGGTAAACGCAACAGATTCTTCAATAAAGTCCGGAGACAGCAATACCCCATCCGGTTTCTTTCTTAGGGTTTTACGGGTCTGGCTGACAAAAGAATCCTTATCATCCTGGTCAAAGAAATATTTGTCCACCTCTATATTATACCTCTTTATTTCTTCCTCAGCCCGCATAATGCCCTGCAAGGGCAGCGACCAGTAACTGGTGTCCTTTGAAACCAGAGGTATGAGCGTAGCGATATGGATCACTTTTTTTGATGCGAGGCGGCGGGCAAGCAGGTTAGGCTGGTAATCCAGTTCTTTGATAATAGCCTTAACTTTTTCCCGCGTCTTTGGTGAAACTCCATTCCGGTTATGCAGTACCCTGTCCACGGTGCCAATGGATACATTGGCTCTCATAGCTATTTCTTTTACCCCAGAAAGCTGTTCTTCCTTTTTCGGCATAAAAGCCCTTGTTTATAATTTTCATTTAAAGGGTCAAATCTACTAATATATTTGGTTCCTGTTAATACCCTTTTTCCAAAACAGATATTTTAAGTCTATGCAGGCTTTTAAGGGAGTAAGACAATGGGAGTTTGAAGTATTCCCGGCCTTTTGTTTTGAATCGAAAGCAAAGCCAGCTACCCAGGTTAAACTTTGGTGTAAAAACCGAAACAGATGTGATATCGAATGGAAGCTCACCCGGCAGGATGCAGATAGGAAACTACCCAAACATTATGTTGCATAATTAAATTGCCCATATGCCAGTCCCCGGCGGACATTGGGAGTCATAATCTTTCCATCCCAAGCTATTTAATCTTATTAAAATCGAAAAACAGGTTAATCTTCTAACCATTACAACTATCGCGCACATTTTATTGGGATAGATCTGAAACAAAAATTCTTGCAATCATAATGATTTTTCAACTTCCCGTTCAGTACCTGAACCGGTGACCTTCTAATGAACGGCCTGTAATGCCGTAGTTCCGGGTAACAGGCTTATTGCAATCAATCCAACTGCTGTTTCGGAAGCTACACACCGGAACACAATTTCCCGGATTTTCCTCGTGGGATCTGTTACCAGGTCGGTAACAGAAAGACCGGGTGCATCAAAATCCATCGTCTGCTTTTTTTTAATTTCTCCCAACGGCACGGGAAAAGCATCAGGACAAAATGCCTGTATCATGGATGGCATGTTATAGGGTGGTATAAGCTGCACTACCTGATTTTCCCCCCTTTCATACACAATCTCAATTTCTGCCGCAGGATAATAACTTTTACTGGTTTTGGTGAGGTTAGCGGTAAGCATGTATATCTTTTCAGCCAAAACCGGCTCTTTTAAATGAATAACAGCCTGGCTGGGAATATGCTGATTATTCTCTGCGTTTACCAATGCAAGCACATTGTTTTTACCGGTCGTATGTTCAATAAAAGAGAATGGCACAGGATAGGCAAGCGTATCGGGGATAGAAGGGACTGACCACCACGACGGGCTCATCTGCTCTGGTAATACACCGTAACTGATAACGCTGGTGGGAGCCGAGAAAAGTTTATACCCTAAACGGTCTGTATATAAAGTGTCGCGCCAGTCAACGCCTACTGCTGCTCCTGTATAATCTATGCGCCATTTAAAAGAATCTCTTCCATATAACTGAGCTAAATTGATATTATAATAGTTGCTGATGTCCAGCGGAATGATTGTTTTGCCAGATACGTTCATACCCGGCAATTGCCAATGGATAGCGTGTGATGTTTTTACCTCATTCATGAATGTTACCGTAAAGAAAAGAGAGCCCCGGCTCAGGCCAGCCCAAATATTACCGAGAGGAATTTCAAAACTACCGGAACCATGAGGCGCCAGGGCAACCCGCTGCACAAAAGAACGCCCGTTTATGGCTACCCGCATATCACCCGACTGCTGTACAGCCGTATTGTTAGTCAATCGGAATCGCAATACTTTTTTCCTGATGTCTACTGAAGGCGATAATAACTTTGCAGGCTTTGATTTACCATTATCAGCTTCTTCCCAGGCATGGTATTCTGTTTGTATGATCCAGGGTTCACGTACAGTTAACTCTATCGGATGGAACCAGGATACATTTCCCTTTTTTAATTCTGCGAATAAAGTAAACCGCCCGGCTATATGAGGAGTAATCTGTATCATTCCATCTTTTACACTGAGCATTCCAACACTATCCTGTGGACAAACAACCTGGATAATTTCTGCATTCCTGATCCGGAATGAGTCTGTCTGGTCCACAATCCCATTAGCGTGACCTGTAACAGAAAAATCATCCGGGTATAATCTGATCTTTATTTCATGCGAAGAAGCTGCTTCTGATCTTACGATCACGCGACAATAATTCACTTCTTTCCGGGTTTCAAAATGGGTGCTTTGCCCATTGATGGTAATCTCTTTTATTTCCTGCCTCACAGGTATTTCTGCCTGGAGTATCCTGCCCACAGGAGTATTAACAAGCAATGTTATTTCGTCGTTGCCGGTAACATACCGGTAGGAAACATCCGGCAGCTCAATAGAAGGGTTCTTCCAGCTCTCCGGAAAGGAAGGCCTGATCACGAGCAGATTTTCGCCGAAATAAGGTTTGATCCCAAATACATTGTCCAGTACCGCCATCATAAACATCTGATCGCTTTCCAGGGAAAGTATAGATCTGCCTCCGGCAATGGCTGTACATTCAGGAACGGTATATATTTTTTCTGCTGCGGTTTTCAGCAACGGCCAATAATGATTCATATCGTTAGTCATAGCGGCAGAGGCGATCGAGCTCATCGCTTCGGCATAGCTGTCGTAATGATTGCTCCAGCAAACGGGCCAGTCTTTATTGCTATACTCTACTACACCGTTGGGTGTGGGTTGATGATACTCATCCCTGATAAAACGCATAGAAGTATAATTTTTCAGGGGATCGCCTACCTCGCGCCATATGGCATAATTTGATTCTTCATTGCCCGGCATGTTCCGGAGCGCTGCATCCCAATCGCCCGATGAATAAGCGCCGATCTTTTTATTGTAACGGGTTTCATAGGCCGCTTCAGCTTTTTGCAGGAGCCGTTTGTATCTTTCCCTGAAATCGCCGTCCTTTGAAGGGTTATCCGTGACCTGGAAGGTTTCCCGCTGCCAGTCAACATCTTCCAGGAGGGTCGCTATTTCATAACCGGCTCTCAGCGCTTTAATGGCCATGGCAGTCCATAAGGCCCCCGTTCCACCCCTGCTTTTGCCATCGCCATTCCAGTTTTCGTAATATCCTGTAAAAAAACCATTGTGTTGAGGATCGCTGGTAGCAATAAAATGTTCAAGCGCCCTGCGTACGGCAGGCCACATTTCTACCAGAAAATCTTTGTCGCCGGTCCACCGGTAATGATACCAAACCTGGTCAATGAAATACGGGTTGATTTCTTCTGCCCAGGTGCTGATGGTAAACGCCGGTTCAAAATACCGCTGGCGTCCCTTAACATCCTGCGTGCCGCTGATAAACCGGAGCGTTGAAGCAACTTCTTCATGAAATCCAGCGGCTTCATGCCCATACAAACCACAATTAATTTTCCCGTATTTCATGTAATTGCTTCCGTGCATATAAGCAGGATATTCATAATTGGAGATCAGGCGTGCGCCCAAACTTTGCACAATGTTGTCGAAACGTGTATCTCCTGTATTAACTTTAACCCTGTTGCGCATAGCAGCCCAGTATTGCTTTGATTGGGATATGGGCAGGGCTGCGTTGTTTACAATCGTTGCAAACTTTTTCTCCGGCTCCAACCCTCTTTCAATCCAGTGATGGAACCATTTTTTTTGCATGTGAGCCGCCCACGCTTCCGAAGGAAAGGGACGGAACCTTAAACGTTTGATGGCATTGTCCACCGCTTCGTGATCGTAATTGCTATAGCCCCATACGCAGATCAAAGTATCTGCTACCGGTTTTGATTTGCCTGCGCCGGCAAGGATTGTTTGAGTAACTCCTTTCTGGTAAACGGCTTTGCTGCTGGTAGAACCGGTGAATATACGCGTGTATTTATCATATTCAAATTCACTGAAAAAAGCGCTGTCTCTTACGAAAGCAGCATCTTCATAGTACCAGTTCAATTGTACCTTTTTTTCTGCAGCTGCTTCCACCTGTGCTGTTAATGCGCAGCCATATTCCTCCACGAAAGCATGTGCCGTCAGCGTAACTTTCAGATTCATCTGCCTGTCTTCACATATCCATTGGGGTTCTCCGGCCAATAGCATGGCAGTGATGCTGCTGAATTCATCCAGGTATTTTTTAGATTTTCCTGAGATGAGTTCCAGGCGGATCTTCCCGTTCACACCCAAATGTGGTAATATGGCGGGCTTTGCATACGCGCTGCCCGTGTCTCGTAATGCCAGCCGTATAATGGGTTTGTCGCCCACCGATAACTTCCAGACGCCGGTGGTTATTACATATTTACCCTCCGAACTGCCGTTCTTCTTTATGAAGCCGCCTTCACCATAGGGCTGATAGTCGTTGGGACCTGCGGCTCTTCCCATCAATCCACCGTCGAAATAGGGTGTAGCCCTACTCAATGGTTGCATAACGGGAACATATAGTGGCTTTTGTACCTCGTTTGAAAACCGGATGGACACAGGAATGGAATCCCCCTGATGGATTGAAGAATGCTCCGGTGGAAAAGCATTCAGACCTCTGCCATTTGTATACAGGACAGAGAACAATAAAAGGATGCCGGGGAATAATTTGTTATACAACATCTTAAGTTTAAAAGGTATTGAAACAGGCTGTACCCAAAATCATTTTTCACAAAACCCGGCATTCACCCAGTTCCCAAGATTATAAGGGCTTGTTTTACCGCCATCGTCGCAAACCAACACGATCTGGCGACTGCCTGCAGGGATCGGCACATCAAAACGCCAGGGCTCCTGCGAGATGCGCATTACGGGGCTTTCTGCTACCAGGTTCCCGTCAATAAATATTTTAAAAACTATTTTGGGATACATAGCAATATTTCGGCCATTCTCCACCGTTAACATATTATCGTCAACACCAGCGAGTGCAACGAAACGTTTCCATTCGGGTTTCAGATTCAGCCTCGTGTACGCATTGGCACGCATGCCTAATCCTTCTTTAAAAGTTCGCCCCCTGATCCGCAGTGGTTTACCCTCATAAGAAGTATTCACAGCGGGCTTCCAGAGGCAGGCTGCATAATCAGCCCTCGCGGCTCCGTACAAATCTTCCACAGGCTCAATAGTTGAAACAATAATATCCGGCTGCGAAGGCACCGCCGGCATGTGTACAAAGTAGGCGTTGCCATCTAAAGAAACTTTTTTGTTTCCGTGGAAAGCAGCCGTTCTTACGGTAGTAGTTTTCTGCAATACAAAAGGACGATCGTATCGCGGCGACAATGCCGTTGGAGCTGAGCCATCTGTTGTATACCGGATCACGGCATCTTTTACATAAGGAATTTCCATAGTAATAGTTTCCGTGTTTTCAAAAAAATACGGACGATCCATAGCACCGGCAGGAGTAATACGCACCGGTTCTGTGATCCAGTCATCTTTCCATATACCCAACCTGCGCAATGCATCAGCAAAAAGGATGGTTGGGATACCGGCGCGCTCCAGGTCGTCTGCAGCCTGTTCGTTTCCCTTACTGGGAGTATAATTAGTAGCGGGGTTATAGACTGTCATAGCAAAAGCCATATCGCGGGCGAATATCGTTTCCAGTCCGGCGCCGTACATATAGGTCAACCCTTCGGGTTTCTCCGATATACAGATATTAGTAGCGCCTCCAAAATAAATAAGATGTGTTATTCCTCTTGTTTTACATAGTGAATACAATTCTTTTGTACCAGCAACGATCAGGTCTTCCTCCGCAATTTTTATATCCGGATTGATAGCATCGTGGCCGTAGTTAAGTTTGCAGTAAATGCCGGGACCGCACATACAATCATCAAAAGGGGTAGTAAAGGTGCAGGAATAATTTCGATTGTTGGGAACCTCGCTGTAAGGAACAGCCATTGCCCTTTGCCGTTGCGGCCAACCCGAATACATGCTCGCAACATCTGTGGGAGCCCACATCACCTGTATGCCCAGGCTCCTCGCACAGTCAAGCGCCCGGTTCATTCGGGTTGCCATTCCGCCCACCTGTTCCGTCCATGTCATGCACCAATGATAATTCCAGGGATCTATAATCACAATTCCGATGTGGGAGGCATCCACCTGTTTTATATCTGTTATTAACTGTTTTGTTACCGGGTCGCGCACGTGCATGGTGAGCGGAAAAGCTTTTGACTGCGCGGGAAGAGTTCTATAAACAGCAAGGCATATCAATACCATGCATACAGAAAGGATACTTTTTTTCATCATATAGTAGTTTTATTGAGAGGTAAAAATGACCTGGCTTCGGGAATATCGTTATGATCGCTAAGAAAAAATGTCAAGGGTTGTAACATTAGGGTACACCCAACGCTTCAATTTTTTTCTGTACTGTTCCATTTCCTTCATTACGGGCTATTAGCGCAATGCCTCCGCCTGTTGCGCCAATTGAATAGCCGTAGCCGCGTCTATACCATGTGTACCACCTGTTACATTGGCTGTTTTACCACGTAGTTGCATTGCTTTGTATTTACCGGGATGTTGGTTTTAGCAACATCACCCTGTTACAAAACAATGCATCGTTTGCAAATGGAAAGTCCTGTATTTTACCCAAAGAATTGTTTGATATTAACATGAAGTAAATGGTTTACAGGATGATTGCAGCAGCATATTCTTAGTTCACGGGGGACTGCTTCTCCCGTTCTAACATTCTTAATAATTTAATACAACCCTGCCGCGGTATTGCAGTGACGAGGCAAGAGTACTTTTTTTTGTAATTGCGTGAAAGGGGATACTCCGGGCGAATCCCTCAGCACCAGGGTTTCATAGCTGCCCGCAACAGCTTTGAATGAAGACCCCGGTGCGACTTAAGCATTCAGATCGCTGCCGTTTGTATACAGGACAGAGAACAATAAAAGGATGCCGGGGAATAATTTGTTATACAACATCTTAAGTTTAAAAGGTATTGAAACAGGCTGTACCCAAAATCATTTTTCACAAAACCCGGCATTCACCCAGTTCCCAAGATTATAAGGACTTGTTTTACCGCCATCGTCGCAAACCAACACGATCTGGCGACTACCTGCAGGGATCGGCACATCAAAACGCCAGGGCTCCTGCGAGATGCGCATTACGGGGCTTTCTGCTACCAGGTTCCCGTCAATAAATATTTTAAAAACTATTTTGGGATACATAGCAATATTTCGGCCATTCTCCACCGTTAACATATTATCGTCAACACCAGCGAGTGCAACGAAACGTTTCCATTCGGGTTTCAGATTCAGCCTTGTGTACGCATTGGCACGCATGCCTAATCCTTCTTTAAAAGTTCGCCCCCTGATCCGCAGTGGTTTACCCTCATAAGAAGTATTCACAGCGGGCTTCCAGAGGCAGGCTGCATAATCAGCCCTCACGGCTCCGTACAAATCTTCCACAGGCTCAATAGTTGAAACAATAATATCCGGCTGCGAAGGCACCGCCGGCATGTTCAACAAAACCGGTACGCACAGGGTCTTCGTAAAGATAAGTTATTCTTTGCACAAACATTTCGGCACTGTCCGGTAAGGCAGCAGGCCAGCTATGGGCCATAGGGATTGAAGGGCTGCGCCTGCGACCGCTGTTTTGAATAAGTTGGTTTCCTGTCAAAAATCATTTTAAGATATTTAAAGGAAACGGAAGGGTATTCCTTCTCAGGTGCAGGTAGGTAACCGTTTCTGGGCCGAACTGCCGGTTGAAGAACGCGATGCCAGGAATATCCGATCCCTCAAAACGAAAACTGCGGTTATGGTCCATCGTGTCTTTTATGGCCCTGTCAGTTAACAGGTGAAAGGCGCCGGCTTTTTTTCCGGCTGCCGTACTACCGCCCAAAAGGGAATAGGAAAAACGGTCATCGTGCAGCAGCAGGTAAAATCCCAAAATCTGCCCATCCGGTTGTGCGGCGGTGTAACAGGTAACATAGCCTTTCTCACGGGCAACCGTACAGCCGGTAATCAATTGCCGGTAATCTTTTTCCCGGATGGCAGGATGGCGGCTGCCGTAGTTTTCCCGGTACCTCGTCACCACTTCTTCGATGCCGGCCGCCTCTGAAATAACAAGCCCGGCTTCAACTGCTTTTTTTATTTTTCGTTTTGCCAGCCGGCTATAACGTTCACGCGCATGCGCATAAGAGCCTTGAGGTATCACCATGTTTGTTCGTTGCCATGTTTCCGGCTTTTTATCAGCAAAACCGGCCACGTGGTTGGCTTCATTGATATCAATATCCCAATACCGGAATGGAGCGGGAACGGCCGGGAGAAAATCAGCAAGAGATTCTGCAGCTCCTTTTTTTTGAAACATCCCCAGCGTAGCCGTAAACCAGGGTTGATAAAGATACCTGATACCCAATTTTTTTCTCCAGGTCAGGGGCATTACGGCCTCGTAATTGTTCCATACCAACGCACACCAGTTGTCCGCCAGCGCATCCAGCCACCAGCTATGGGCATATATTAATCCATTGTCGGACTGGGTGATGCATTCATCCCATCTTTTTGCGTCGATCTCGTGCCGCTGCAGGTATTGTACATTAGAGCCCATGGTGACGAAAGTGAGAATGCAATTTTTTAAACGTTATAGATTGTATATCGATGCTGAAAGAGATCCGTTGCCAGAAACCGGCATACAACCTGAAATAGTCGCGGTATACATTGCTGTATAACAAAGGCACATAAATATTCACCGTATTTTTCAGCAGCGACAACTGTAGCCCGGCATCGTACAGGAGTCTTGGCTGGTCAGATTCCGCCGCCCAGGCATCGCTGAAAGTACCGAGATCAGCGAATACCCTGAGGGGTATTTTGGGGTGAATACTACTGTGCAGGTTAAGCGCCATCAACCAGTTATCTGTTCTCCCTGTTTTATTCCCCAACAGATCCGTTCTCACCTTAAAGCCCCCGTCCCGCATCATTACCTGTTGCGACATCCACCCGCGGAACTCACTTCTGCCGATAAAGTAATTACTATAGGCATAATCTTCTCCGCCGTTGGGGGCTGTCATATTCAGGTAATAGCGGGAATTGTTATAATTCCTGCTGCCGAAATGGAAAAATTTACCTGCGAAGCCTCTCAATTCCAGTCCTCCGCCTTTGGGGTAGTTGAAAAAATAATTACCCGTAAAAGCCAGCCGCCCGAAATCCTTTGCATTTTCGAACTGCAGTTCCAGGTGGTAGGGATACAATACGCGGGAGTCCGCCATCACCAGTTTTATTTGTCCGAAAGTTCGCGAAGAGCTTACGGCGTCTACCGTCATTTTCTGTGCCAGGGAATCGTATTGAAATTGAAAATTTTCTTCCTGTATAAAATAGTGCTTCAGCCGAAGGTACGATGATCTTGTGCGGCGGGGATCATCATTGCGCAGGTTCAGTTGAATATAAGGAGCCAGTTTGCTGAAACCAAGTCTTGTGGAATGCCCCTCTTCATCGGTAAACCGGTTATAAGTGAATTTAGCGAGGTCCAGTCCCGCTTCCCAGCTATATAATATACTTTGCGGATAACCGGTATAGGACAACCGGCCTATTCCGTTCAGTTTCCTGCTGCCTGTTGCATACATAAGCGCAATAAAGAACTTTAAGGGTGTGGGTGGCAACTGGTAGTTGTGTATCACCGCACCGAACATCAGTTTGTCGTAATGGTTATAACCCAGTGCCGGCGCCAGTCCTATATAACGGTATTTGTTTTCAGCATCCGTTTTACCAATGAAAACAAATTTTGTTTTTCTTTCAGCAGAGGGGGTAAGGTTACCCGTTGCAGATAACAGGTTCCATGTTTCATTTGTTTGGCCTTTACTGAAACTGTCTACCAGGTGGTGGAAATCCGCAGGATATGCCTGTCGGAACTTCCATTGACGGCTATACGTTGCCAATACTTTTTCCAGGTCTGCCCCCGATTTGTTTTGCAGTACCGCCAGCCATGCAGCAGTTTTTGTGCCGGTGGATAACCGGTAATTTACAGGGGTATATGCCGGCGCTTCCAGGTTGGCGGGTTGATCCTTCCTTATCGCGATCTGTGACGCCAGCGCTATTTTCTGTATTTTTCCCCGGGTAGTCTGTTCCCCGCTATTTCTGCGGTATGCGTTGTCATACCATGTAGCCAGCCCGTTGCTCATCCAGGGGCACGCTCTGGGATTGCTGCCTACCACCTGTTGGAACCACATCTGTGAAACGAGTTCCGGGATATCGCTATCGCTTCTTATTTGTATTCCACCGGAATGGGTTTTATTCTTTCCTGACTGAACAATATTCAACTCAGTTCCGGGATAACCGGTAATATGGTGGTCATAAAAGCGGATCGCCTGCTTCAATTCGTCCATATTTATGGATTGTTTTTGCCCGGGCAGACGGTAATAGTTGATTCGTATATCCCTTCCCGATAGTTGTAAAGTATCCGCTGTCATGCGGAACCTTTTGTCTGCTATCCATGAAAAGCCATATCCCTCTTTCAATACGAAACGAAGGGTTTTAGATGTTGTGTCCGATTTGGGGAACTGTTGGCGGACCGTTTTATAGGTCCCGCCTTTGAGTTTCACCCGCTGTTTAATTTCTTTCCAGTCAAAATCCGCTCTTTGCAGCAGCCAGGCCTTTTCCGCGTCATCAGGCATATCGCCGGGGGCCACTACCACATAGTTGGAAGGCAGCGAAATAGAAACGTCAAAAGAAGCAGGATATGTATAGGGCCTTCCCCGGGTAAGCCAGGGCATCTCATGCCATCCTTCCCTGTCGTATACCGCCGGTTGGGGATACCACCACTGGTCCATTTCATAGACCTGTCCGGTATGCCCTCCTTCAGAAAAATTGTAGGGAATTTTCACATGAAACGGAGTGGTAATGGTGATCGTTTGTCCGGGTATCAATGGAGCGGGCAGGAGTAACTTCACGATGTCCTGGTGTTCGGGATGGTCTTCAACCGGCACATAGACTTCATCAATCCGGAAGTCCAGTTGATTGATATAACCCCGCTGGTCCGGTTCCGAAAAATAAAACCGGGTATCACCGTTTTGTATAGCCTGGTCGCTGTAAGCTGTCCGGTCGTTTTTGAATGCGTTCGCCCACAGGTGCATCCATATATAATGGAGTGTATCTGGTGAGCGATTGCTGTATTGTATCTTGGCGAAACCATCTAATGCATGTGCCCTGTCATCTAAATGCGCATCTATCCGGTAGCTCACCTGCTGCTGCCAGTATGGTTGCTGGGCAACGCAGGTACACACCAGTACATGCAACAGAAGAACCGAAAGCAGTCTTTTCAAAAAATGGATTTCTTCAAAAATAGTGGAAATAGTGATTACTATTGAATATCATGAGTTCTGCTATTCATCAAAGCGATATGTAACTGTATTGCCGGGCATGTTTATACGGAATATTTCAAGCGCTCAACCCGTTGCTTGATACTTTATTAATACATTTACAAACCAAATGGCAGGTAATGTATAACAATGAACAAACACAGCACCTACAGGAAGAGACGATAGTGCTGTTGCAACAGGCGCAGCATGGCAATATGACAACAAACTCACTGGAACTTCTCCGCGATATTCTCCGGTTTCATGAATACAGGTATTATGTTATCAGTAACCCCCTGATTGCTGACGGCGAATATGATACCCTTTATAAAGCGCTGGAAAAGATTGAACAGGAATATCCGGATATGGTTACCCCGGATTCACCCACGCAACGGGTGGCCAGGGGACTGATAAAAGATTTTCCCAAAGTGCAGCACCTGGTGCCCATGCTGTCGCTGGACAACTCCTATAACGCGGAAGACCTGCTGGATTTTGACCGTAAGGCCAGGGAACTGAGCGGACTTTCGGAAATAGAATATTGTGTGGAACCAAAATTTGACGGAGCCAGTATTTCTCTTATCTACGAAAACGATATGCTGTTGCGGGGGGCCACCAGGGGCGACGGAGTAACCGGCGATGATATTACCATCAATATACGGCAGATAAGGTCTGTGCCTTTGTCGGCACGCTTCTCCGGGTACCACATACAGCAAATAGAGATCCGCGGAGAAGTGTTGATGAGCAAAGACAATTTTGCAGCCTATAACGATATGCAGGAGGAGATGGGGCTGGAACGGTTGGCAAATCCCAGGAATGCCGCCGCCGGTTCGCTCAGAATAAAAGATCCCAAAGAAGTTAGCCGTCGAAACCTGGAAGCGTTTTTGTATAATGTGAGCGATGTGACCCTGCAAACCGGTGCAGAGCAGCCGGAAAGTTTAAAGACACACTCCGGAACCCTGCAAATGTTATGGGAACTGGGCTTCAGAAGCCCTCAGCAGGAAAAAAGAGTGTTTAGAGGAATACAGGATGTGATCAGGTACTGTGAGGAATTTGAAATGCAAAGAGACCACCTCCCTTATGAAATAGACGGTATGGTAGTGAAAGTAAATCAATTGGAAATACAGGACAGGATGGGTATGACGTCTCACCATCCCCGTTGGGCCATCGCATTTAAATTTAAAGCCCGGCAGGGAACCAGCAGGCTAACCGGGGTTGAGTTCCAGGTAGGCAGAACCGGAGCCATTACGCCGGTGGCCAAAATAGAGCCTGTAAATGTGGGGGGCGTAACGGTGGGTAGTATCTCCATTCACAATGAGGACTATATCAGGGAAAAGAACCTGCAGTTAGGAGACACCGTTTTGATAGAACGGTCGGGCGACGTTATTCCCCAGGTTGTCAAATCTTTTCCGGAACTGCGCAACGGAACTGAAAGACCCATTATATTCCCGGTAACCTGCCCTGTATGCGGGCACCTACTGGTAAAAACGGAAGACGAAGCCGTATGGAGATGTAATAACAGCAATAACTGCGAGGCACAGATAGTGGAACGCATCATTCATTTTAATAGTAAAGATGCGATGGACATACGGGGTTTCGGAGATGCCATTGTAAGAAAATTATATACGCTGGGATTGCTGAAAGACATACCGGGCATCTATACTTTACCCTTTGATACAATTAAAGGTCTGGAAGGATTTGGGACCCGCAGCGTGGCCAACATGCAGGCGGCTATAGAAGCATCCAAAAAACAGCCGCTGTACCGTCTGTTATATGCGCTGGGAATCCGGTTTGTGGGCGAAAACACCTCCAAAGTACTGGCGAACCGTATCAGTAACTTATATGAATTGAAGGGCTATAGCGTGGAAAATCTTCAGGAACTGGAGGATATTGGTCCGAAAGTTGCCGGCAGTATTTACCAGTTTTTTCATAACGAACAAAACCTGGAACTGCTGATGAGGTTGGAAGCGCTGGGACTACAGTTTAATAATACCAAAAAAGATCTGGCTACAGGGGGTAATTTCACCGGGCAGACTTTTTTATTTACAGGTACCCTTCATAAGCTAAAAAGAACTGAAGCCGAAGCATTGGTGGAGCAAAACGGCGGGAAGATCGTAGGCAGTGTCAGCAGCAAGCTGAATTACCTGGTGGTAGGCGAAGATGCAGGGTCTAAACTGGAAAAAGCAAAAAAAATAGAAACGGTTAAAATTATCAACGAAAACGAATTCTTACAAATGGCGGACCCGGCTCATGCGGCCGGGTAACCGCTAAATCCCTGTCCGGGAGAAATCCTGAGTTGATAACAGAATCAATTCATTAAATTTATATAACCTAAAAACATCCATATGATCAAAAAGACTCCTAATGAAATCTGGAAGCCCATTCAATTTCCGGGATGGAAAGATCTTCGGAAAAAATATGCGGTATCTAACCAGGGGCGGATCGCCAGTTACTCAAAAAATGTATTGGAAGACGGACAATTGTTAAACGGCTCTCTGACAACCGGCTATCGCAGCCTGAACCTGCACCGGCCCGGTAACAAGGGAACCCTTTACATACACAGGGAAATTGCCCGCGCGTTCAATAAAAAGCCTTCTCCTAAACATCGCTACGTTATTCATATCAATTTTAACAAGGTTGACAACAGGGCTTCCAACCTTAAGTGGGCAACACCGGATGAAGTAACTGCACACCAGCAAAGTAGTCCGGCTAAAATTGCCTATAAAAAAGTGCAGGCTAACCGCACTACAGGACTGAAACTTAAAGCGGCGCAGGTAAGCGCTATTAAAAAAGCGATCTCCAGCCCTCAGCGGAAACTTACTTATAAACAACTCGCCGAAAAATATAATGTCAGTGAAATGACATTGTACAGGATAAAAAGCGGAGAGAACTGGTCACATATCAGGTAGCGGCGAATTCATACCATACAGGACAGCAACCCATGTCACCATTAGAGCGTGGCATCGCGCAGTTATGCCGCTGCGTGAGTGGAGCTTCTTACCTGGTGCATCCGCTTACCTGGTATTAGTGTGAAATTCAGCTCGTCAGGTTCCGGCATTTAAAATATCGCGTTTGCTGAAATTAAGCAAATCCGTAACGCTACCGGATACAGGGATATTACACCTGTAGCTTTCGTTGGTACAAGCTTTCATCAGTCTTTTTTTACCAATACTACAAGGCTACGGTCTGCCTTGTATATCTGGTCGTAGAATTTAACAAGTTCGTTGTATTCAGCAGAAGGAAACCTGCCGCTGAATTTTTTTAGCTCCCTGTAGTAAATGATCTTTCCCGGCTGTATCTCTACATTTGAACTGTAGTTTCCAAACTGGCTTTCAATAAACACGGGGGCGGGTTGCGCTTCTACCACATACCCTTCCGGTATGGTTATTACTGCAGTGTCAATGTCGTGGTATTCAAATTGCTGATATACGGGATATTTTCTTTTTTCATCCGGTTTTAGCTTGGTATATGCCCGGCTGATGATATTGGGTGTAATAAATAACCTCTTTCCTGTAACCGAAGCATAGCTCGTTGCCACCAACTCAATTTTTTCTTCCAGCACGGGTAGCCGTTGCCTGACCTCTGTGTACTTAAAATCAACTATGTCGTAGTGGGGGAGGTCAATATTTTTTTTAAGAAACTCCAATTGTTTATCTCTTGACAGTGCATGGATCATTCCATGGAGATAATCCTGCTGTACAGCTTTATAACGCGTATTGATCGTTGCTTGTAGAAATCCTTTATCATCTATAGCTGCCGTTACATTCCTTGTTTGCAAATTTTCTTCCAGTCCGTATTTTGGTGTGAAGGCGGTGCTGCCGCCTTCTTCATCTACCAACAATACCTGCCGGTTCGCGTTACTTCCGCCTATATACCCTGCCGGTTTGCTCTGGCTGGTACATTCCAGCCACACGGTATCATTTTTCAGCGGCACGCTTAATATGGCGTGATTAAAGTAGCTGTTGGGAAAATCATTCAGGTAGTCGATAGCCGACTGGCCGTTCCTGATAAGGGTATAATTGGATTTGATACCCGCTTCCTTCAATAGTGAGTACATGTAATTGGACAGGGCCTTACAATCGCCGTATTTTCTGCCGGCAACATATTTTGCATCATAAGTCTGCCACCCGCCAATACCCAATTGAATACTGATATACCGGGTATTCTGCTGCATATAGTCATACAGGATCTCAATTTTTTTATAGGGGTCTGTTACATCGTCTACCAGGGAATGTACTTTCTTTTTGATTTCTTCCGGTAACTCATCCCGGCCTTTGTTCAGGCTGTAAATGAATTTTCCGAGATTTTCCCAACTGCTCATGTCGCCCTTGTATTTTTCCACTTCAAACTGGGCTGGCGCAAAATACACCACCGGTGCAATTTCCGTAAAGAAAGGGGAGGCATATTCCAGTTCTATCGCTTCTTTATTTGTCACTTCCCACCGGTATGTCACCATATTTTTTTCAGTTGCTTTTACCGGCTCCTGTTGGTAGTTGAAGGCCTTATACCGTATAGGAAAATCGGCAGGCGCTACTATGGTAATCGCACTTTGCATAATGGCCATCTTTTCCCCGTCATAAGGAGACCAATTAGGGAAGAACAGATTGTAATTGTATTGCTCTACCGTTTCATATTCTATGGTATAGGGATATTGCCTGTGATAGAAGTTATGGCTTTTGATCCTGGTGTCATCCATCAAACTGATATCATCCACCCCGCTCAGGTCCCTGATATCGCTTTTTTTAAGGCTCTTTATTTTCTTACCGTTCTCATCAAAAAGCGTTCCTTCAAATGATTTTATTTCCCTGAGCTTATTATAGCTAAGGGTCTCTCCGGCAAATCTCTCTCCGTTCTCATTCAGGATGGTCAATGCGTATTTGTGATAGTACCTGGATTTTCCCAATCCAAGAATCTCAAACCTGCATTCTTCCATTCTTTTTATAACATTGGCGTTCTTTATCAGGTCCGCCTGAATTTTATTGATCGCATAATCTCCCTCCCCGGCGAACAGGATATGGGCATACAATGAAAGAATAAGGGCAAACGGGATCTTTCGCATGATGTGTTTATTTTTTCTTCTTGAGAACAATAGGTTCGGCGTGCTTTTTTACCACATAACTGAAAAACTCCCGCAGGTCATTGTATTCTTCCGGTAAAAAGTAGGTGCGATTCAGTTTGACGCGGGTGCGGAGACGTATGGTAGTTCCCGTGTTATCAATGATATATTCAAAAAAGCCATCCGCTTCCCCGAGGTTTACTTTTGCTGATTTGGGAATTTCCTCCACGGTATAATCTGCCGGGATATCAAAGTTCAGCAGGTAGGTTTCATCTGTTTTGAATGGCATTTCAACCGGGTAGTTTCGCTCCACCGATTTGAAACGGTTCTCCCGGTAACCCTCTGTAAAAAGAGGGTTGAAATAGACCATATCGTCCTCCTGGTTCAGGACAAAATCATAGTCTACTTTAACGGCAGCATCCATTTCCTTCAGCTTTTCTATTTTGGATTGAGCCAGGGTCCAGTCGGCGGTATAGGATGTTTGTATGGATTTGAAGAAGGACTCTTCTCCTTTTGATTTCACTTTTTCCCTTACTGAATTAGATTCATAATATCCCAGGTTGCCTGTAAAATGGCCGGTCCATTCACCGGGCTTTTCGCTCCTGACAAAAACGGAAACCATTTTCCTTTCGTTCAGGGAGTCCGGGAACAATTCAAAAGCTTTGGCAAGGGTCGGATAAATTATCCTTACCTGGCCGTTGTAACATTCCAACGGTAACTTACCAAAACCCAAAGTCGGCTCACTGGCGTCCAGGAAATATCCTTTGCCATCCACTACAGCATAGGCCACCACATAATCATACCTGTCCAGAAGAGGGTATAGCTCATGCGCGTACCCGTGGTTCCGGGTGCTCAGTATTGTAGGGTAGGCTTCTATTCCCTGCTGCTTAAGCATGGCTACCAGCAACAGGTTAATATCCTGTACATAGCCGCTTTTATTTTTATTGATATTGCGGAGGGAGGTAGATAAATAGATACCGTATTTACCGGTAGAGGTAAAACGGTCCCGCGCATATTCGTATATCTTTTTAGCCTTGTCGTAGTTATTGGAAGCACCGTTGATCACAGGAGCCAGTTCATCGTTCAGCCAGTTGTTGGATTTGGTCAGTTCTTCTCCAAAATTTGACTTTTTCATTAAATCTTCGGCAGTCTTTGTCCAACTGCTCATATATTCCCTTACAGGGCTATTGGGATAGCGGACCTGTGAAAGCTGGAATTCTATTTTGGAGATATGATTCCTTAACGAAGAGGTAAAACTTTCCCATTTCAATACCGGTACATTGGTGGCAATCCAGGTGTGGCGGGCCGCATTGGACGAAAAACTACCGCGGGAGGAACTGCCCGCACCTTCTGAGTCAACAAGGTTGTAGCTTTCCCGGGTATGTTCCACATCGTGCTTTAAGGGAAAATTCCCCTGCGCCAGGAAAACAAAATTATAGATCTCCGGTATTTTCACCTCGTACTCGCTGTACAATACAGGATATTCGCCCTGGAAACGCCAGGGTTGAAGATTAAAAAAGAAATCGGAAACTACAGTGTAGGAATATTCAAATATAACGCCTTCCTTTACCGCAGGCAACGTGAATTTTACGGCAACATGATTCTTATCGTACTTGTCTTTAAAAACGGATTTTTTTTCCAGTTCTGTTTCAATGATCTTTCCGTTTTCAAGCGAGTAAGTAACGCCCTTAAGCCCGTTCACTTTTTCTTCCCCATTGTTATTGAAAAAGAGAGGTATCGTAACAGTGGCTGCATCTACCCCGTTCTTATTTAATATTTTAACGCGGGTATGGCGCTTAAAGGAGAGCGATAAACCTCCTTTATTATTTCCTTCAAAGTTGGAGCTGCCAATATCAGCAATCACAACAGCACTTACGCTGGTGTCGAACTGATGCTTTGAAAGATCAAAATCCGCCGGGGCTATTTTGCCGTATTTTATTTTGAGCTTATCCTGGGCATAGAGGGAGGCATTTACTATACACAATAGTAAAACGAGCAGAAGGGTTGAATTCTTCATAATAGGTTTTTAGGCTGTGACAAAATTTAATCAAATTTTCCATAATATAGGATGACCGCTTCAAAAATATTTTATTTAGCCTGCGAATGGGCAACCTGGGGGTATTGATGCAATAGCAACGAAAACTAGCAGCTTAATATTGCAGGCCCCTGATTGTCTAAGTGTTTCCCTTTATGGTTGTCACGCCTAGTAAGATATCCCGACGAAACTTTTGCTTTATGTTTCGGTTTGCGGGGAAGCCGGCAACCAACGACCGGAACGGGCAATAGCCGCCCTTTTTAAAAAAATCCGCAAAAAATTTGGAGAAGTCCAAACTTGTATTAATTTTGCAGTGTACTAATACAATAGTACACTAAATCACTGTATATGATTTCAGTCAAGGATCTCCATTTCGGCTACAAAAAGAAAAAGGTATTTAACGGGCTGACACTTACATTGCAGCCGGGTCATATTTACGGGCTGCTGGGGAAAAACGGTACAGGCAAGTCTACCTTACTTCGTAACATTTCCGGATTGCTTTTTCCCGACCGGGGAAGTATAACCGTAAACGGGGAAGTTCCGGGTAAACGCCGTCCTTCCTTTCTTCGCGACCTGTTCCTGATACCGGAAGAGTTTTACCTGCCCGACGTCACGCCTCAAAAGCTGATCACCTACCATGCCCCGTTTTACCCGGGTTTCAGCGGGGAGCAATTCAATCGTTACCTGGCGGAATTTGAGATCCCATCCGGCAATACCATTCAGCATATGAGCTATGGTCAAAAGAAAAAAACGCTCATCAGTTTTGGGTTGGCCTGCAATGCACCTGTTCTGCTGATGGATGAGCCTACCAACGGGTTGGATATTATGAGCAAGAGCCAGTTCAGAAAAGTGATAGCCGGCGCACTGGACGAAAAAAAATGTATTGTGATCAGCACCCACCAGGTGAAAGACCTGGAGAGCCTGATAGACCGCATTACCATCATCGATGATGGAAAGATCCTTTTCGATCAGACCATTGAAGATATTTCCAGGAAACTGAGTTTTAAAATATCATTTGATAACGAAGACCTGAACGAAGCTTTATATAGCGAATCCGGTTTGAAAGGAAACATTGTTGTCGGCCGTAACCACACCGGGGAGGAAAGCCGGTTGGACCTTGAAGTGTTATACAAAGCCATTATTCTTAACCAGGACAAAATTCAATCCGCTTTTCGCTAAACAAGACTATTATGCAAAACTCATTCAGCTTTTCAAGACTCTGGTTGCTGATAAAGAAACAGCTATTTGATAACGCCCGTTTGTATACACTTTCGCTGGCGGCATTAGCCGGCGTGCTCATCCTGGTATTTGTGTGCTGGGGAATATTCAACGGGCCCCGCTATGATGAAGAGGATACCCACGTGATATTCCTGCTTTTCCTGTTTCCGGTCGGGCTTATTTTCGCCAGTACCACTTTCAACTTTCTTGGCGACAAGGCAAAGGGAACCTACTGGCTAACTGTTCCCGCTACACATATGGAAAAGCTTATAACGGGAATTGTATATTCCATGATCATCTTCCTGCTTATATATATAGGCGTGTTTGTGGTTATCCAGCGTTTTACCCTGTTCCTGATCTCACTAAACCCTGCCAATATTATCCAGGATAATAGGGATTTCTGGAAAGAGATCAGGATTGCCGCCTTCTTCTTTATTGCCCTTCAGTCCGCATTTATCCTGGGTTCTGTGTATTTTACCCGGTATGCATTTATTAAAACCATCCTGGCCCTGTTGGTAATAGGCGTGGTTTATGCGCTGTTTATGCATCTTTTTTTCCGCAACCTGTTTCCTCGCCCTCTTAGTTTTTCCGGGTTAACAACGGTAAGAACCTGGGAAGGAGAGGAGTCTAAAATATACAGCCTGGCGCCCTGGGTGGAGAATGCCGTGGAAGTAACCTTAAAATATATCTGGGCGCCGGTGTTGCTGATCGCCACCTATTTCAGGCTGAAAGAAAAAGAACTCTAACGAAAGTTTCTAAAAAAGAGAATCATGCAATTCAAAGACAACCAATCAATATACCTGCAGATAGCGGAGTTCATCTGTGAAAAGATCCTGCTGAAGGAGTGGAAGCCGGAAGAGCGGATCCCTTCTGTCCGGGAACTGGCAGTGCAACTGGAAGTAAACCCCAATACGGTAATGCGTACCTATGATTTTCTGCAGCAACAGGAAATTATCTTTAACCAGAGGGGCATTGGGTATTTTGTATCGCCGGGAGCCTTTCAGAACGCTGTTAACTACCGCAAACAGGAGTTCCTGGAAAATGACCTTCCGGCAGTATTCAGAAATATGTACCTGCTGGGTATGAATATAGATGACCTTAAACCGGGATTTGACAAATTCGTAAAACAAAACTTTTCTTAGCTACAAACAAAGTGATATGGCAACAAGTAATAAAATTTTGCTCGGACTCTTTTTACTACCGGTTGTGATCCTCGTATCCATTTACGGGAGTTTATATGCCAGGTATAAACAAGGTGACTATGTAACCGAAAAGCAGCAAAATGAAGCATCCATGACAATAAACGAACTGCCTGCTTTTTCGGGCATAGACCTCGGTGAGTACAAGGGCGGAGATATTACGGTAAAAACAGGAGATGCGTTCAGCCTGAGTTACTATAAGAATGATAAAGAGGGTTTTCAGTTTGAAGTAAGAGACAATACGCTGTTCGTTAAAACACTCACGGACAATTACCAGCAGGCTACCATTACCTGCCCTTCATTCAGTCATATACGGGTAGAGGATACAAGGTTGCATATAGGCAGTATGATCCTCGGCCGGTGTACTTTCGATATCAGAGGGCAAAAATCGCGGGTAAATTTTGCCGCCCGGGTGGACACACTTAGTCTTGATTTGAAGGACAGGTCTTCCGTTCATTTTAACGAAGAGGCTGTTGTGGGGGTATTGAACCTGACGATGGAGAATAACACCAAACTGAGCGGGAACCATGCTGTAATTAAGTCGTTCGGACAGGTAGCCGTGGCAGATAGCGCCGCCGTTAACCTGGATGGCAGAACACTGATGCGCCTGGTTCCCATTACCAATCAATAAAACCGTCAAACTTTAAGAGTCATGAAAATCAGAAAATCTTCTTTGGTCTTGATTGTGAGCCTTTTGTTGCTGGCATTTGCAGCGCACTACAAACTGAAAGCGGTGTATAAAGCCCATATAGAGAAAACGGCGGCAGAAAACGAATCTCCGGAAAGAGGCGCCGGGAAGATGTTGCCGGCGGCTGCTATATTCTTCCTGCTCACAGACTAGAGCCGGTTTACCCCAGCAGGCAACATCATCAGTTGCCGAAAGTCCTTATTCCTATCCTGAATGCGGAGTTTTTGAAGCCGTTGCCGTAACCAAATACATAATCCACCCTGATCACCTTGAAAATATTTTCCAGTCCGAAAAACAGCTCGTAGTAGTAGTTGTCCTTATGCACTATAAAGGCATTGGCGCCCCCCACAAGGTATACGTTCAGCTTCTTTACCCATGGGATCTTATTGGTAAGAAACCCATTGAAATGATGTTCCGCGTTCAGCGTGGTATAAAAGGGTTCTGTATTAGATCTCGCATAATAAGAAGCAAGCTGAAAACTGTTCAGGTACTCTCCGGCAATTAAGGTCTGGTTGCCGTTAAAGTGACGATAATCCTGCACCGGTACATTTTTGTTGTTCAGAAAACCGCCCACGGCAATATTATATTTAAACAATCCCGGCAGGCGAAGATTCAAATCGCCGTTAACAGAAAAGCTCCATTTGTCGAAATCTGCGATGCTGTTGAACACGCCATTCAGTCCTTTGGTATAATTTAAAGTGAACAGAGGGTGTTTGGAGCCGATGTTGATCTTCCGGTCCGGCAACTGGATATACCTGGTTCCCGGCTTATAGCTAAGCGTGATACCGGTGGTTACGGCATTGTGCCGGGTAAAGTTTTCATTAAGCAGTTCTGTGGGATAGTTGGGCGTTCTTCTTTCCAGCCGTTTGCCGCTTGTCCATATGGCGTTGTTGGTATTCTCCAGTGGTATCCGGTCCTGGAAAGATATCTCTCCCCTGATAGTAAGTCCTTCGCCTACCCCATATGTATAGCCCAGGTTTGTAAACCAGGCTTCATAAATCTTCATATAGTTATATCCTCTTATCAGCGTGGTATAAGTATTAACAACGGGTAATATGGGGCTGTGGCTGTTAAACTGTGAAACCCGTTTACCGCCTTCCACGGTGATACTCCGGGATACTTTCTTACCAAAATAATAAGTAGCAGACAGGTCTGCGTTGAGGTGGTGATTACTGAATCCATATCGTATTGTTGGCGCTAGCGATATGGATTTTGAATCGGTAAAACGGCGTGAATAAACGGGTGCAAAATTAATGTTCAACCCTTCTGCTGTATTAAAATTTACTATTTCAAACACGGGACGGTAGCTGAAAGAAGATCTCCTGCTTTGCCTGACAAAAGTTTGCCCGAAAGCAAGCAAACCAGGTACAGTTACCCTGTTTCTGCGCCGGTCAAGCGAATCCAGGTACTTCGGGTCCCTGCGCACCGTTTCCAGGCTGTCCTTTTGAATATAATCCAGTATTTCCTCGCTTAGCAGTGGCACGGGTCGAACCGTGTCCCAGTATTGCCTCGGCATTTTATTGGAACCTTCGTTATACCTGATCACAACATTGTCGAAATGTCTTTTGTCGAAGCCCGGTTGCAGGTTGTATTTGGAATATACGGAAACGAAGCTGCCTCCCGCGTCAAACCCGAAAACCTTTACAGTCGGGTACAATACCTGGCTCTGTATCATCCACACATCCCTGCTGACGGGCATATATAATTGTTCAATCTTCACAGAATCCGCCAGCTCCATCTGTGAGGCTTTTGTCAGCAGCAGGTCCACACTTTGTATGCGCCACTCATCCTCTATTATGTTGATATACCCCTGGAATACCGGTTCATAGCTCCGTTTGGGGATCACCATTATCCTGTTGATCAAACGGCCGTCTTCCGTAAAGCTGCCCATATACCGGTACCGGTAAAAATTAAGGGCATTGTCGGCAATGGGCGAAATAAATCCCCTGGGGTTCAGGGCCTCAACAATACTGACATTATTGTTGTAGAAATCTATGTACTTGGGGTTGCTGAATCCAAATCCATCTCCCTGTCCGCTGACCCGGGTGGAAGTAACTACCGCTTTTTCCTTATCGGGCCGCTGGAAGGAATAGGTAGCAATTGTTTCAGAGAGGTACAGCATTGTACTTTTTGAGGAGTCGCCGTCCCCGAAATCAACCCGTTGCCCGAAAATCATCTGCGGGTAGTCCCGGAGCGTAAGTTGCCCTTTGGTATATACTTCGCAGCTAAATGCGGCTACCGGATTTTTGTAGTCTTTACGCTTTTTTATCGCCTGCCGTATGATTTCATAGGCGGGGTCTTCCCCCCGGGATATAACAACTTCCTTCAACGTCAGTTGCTGACGCTTCAATACGAAATTGACAACGATATCGTTTCTTTCAACAGTGATCTCCTTTTCTACCGTAGCATACCCTACATGCATGCATTGCAATGTGTAGGTGCCGGAAGGAAGGTTAAGGTAGTAGATGCCATCACTATTGGCCGTAACTCCCGTGGTGCTGCCTTTTACTACCACGGATGAGTAAGGTAGTATATAACCGTCTATGTCCTTTATAACCCCGGTTACGGGAATCGCCATCACAAGAGTAACCCACAGCATTCCCATACCAAGCAGGCAAAGTTTCTTCATGGAAAATTGTTCTTCCAACGAAGATAGGGGGTAAACGGTAAAGAAGGATATTCAATCCCGATGGGTCGATCAGGCAAGATCCTCAGGGTCAGGTTTGACTCCATTCCCACCTTTTGCGGTTTTTGAACTCCCCGCTATTAACATTACCTTGTTAATTTTTGACCTCTTCCTTTTCGGACTTTTTTTACTGGTCGTTTTAATTTCTTTCATCGTGGAATATTTGTTTAAAAAAGAGTAAGAGATATTATTCAGACGTTTATAATTTTTACTATCCTATAGTACGTTAATAAGCCGCCAGCCAGTAATAGCAAAACTATCAGCCTGTCTATTCCGGCTCCTTCTGAGAATTCTGAAAAATCTATACTTTCACTGTTGCCTATTACCACCATGTTAGCCCAATAATAAGGTAATCTGTTTGTAAGACGACCTGCATTCATAAAGTCTAATTTTGCTTTTTGCAATGCTTCATCTTTACTCATACCCTTTGTAAGGTATTCATGAAATTTTGCTGATATTCTGTATACAGCCTCTTCATCGGCCGTCCATAAAGTGGATGTAACCGAAGGAATACCTATTGCCGAGAAACCCCTTGACAGGCTGTATATCCCCTCGCCTGTTTCGTTGCGCCCGACATTTGTCTGGCAGGCACTCAGCATGATTAATTGTGCAGCTGACCGGTCGATAACCTGTAATTCTCTCAGGTCTATAGCGGAGTCCTGCATAAATAAAATAGGTTCAGACATTCCGGTGTCGGCTATCGCATGAGAGAACACGTTTACCACAGAATAATCGGATACATTGTTAATGAAGTTCCTTTTAGTAGATTCCCCATTAGTGAAAACTGCATAGCTCTTATAAAATGAGCAGAGGTTACGAAGCCAGTTTCCGGATTGTTTCAGATCGGGTAAATTGAGCCGGCTGGAGAAAGAAACGGGAGCAAATCCAACAAATATGCCCTGTGACTTCTTTCTATATTCCTTGCTTTTATGCATCAGGGACGAAGCAGAATAGGCGTAGCTGAAGCTGTAATGGTAAACTAAAAAATCTTTGCCTTCCGTGTCTGAACAGAGTGCTTCAAAAGGAAGCAGATAGTTATCTGTGCATATTATTATACGATTATACCCCGGCTTCAGCGGATTAAAGAGCTGTGAGTGCAACTTCTCTGCCAGTTCGGCAAATGAGGCATAGCTGCCGTTGAGCCGCTGCTTGTTTGAGCAAAGCTGTAAAAAATGCTCTATATCCTCTGCTTTACATTGCAATGTAAGCATAACTGCTTTGACCGGGTCTATAGTCATTGCATATATAGTGGTATCCTGAAAGAAATAGTGAATAAAAACCTCCTTCTTTTTAGACAAAAACTGTTGAAAGGACTGAAGCGTTGGTATAGATCCGGCATATTTTATTTGATAATATTCCGGGTATTTCAGTTCCAGTAGTTTGATATGCCGTTCCAGACTATCCTTTAACCTTATAAGAGCCAGTTGATTCTCTCTGAGATTAATTCCGTCATTGATTTGTTGCTGGACAGCTATTATCCGATACTTGTAGTTCTGTTCCTTTTCGGTTTCGCCTTGCGGAAGTTTTGCAGTTGCAGCCAGTTCATTTATTTTATCATATAACAGTACCGCTCTGCTTTTTTCCATGAAATAAAAGGCATACTCCATATTACCTGCCAGATAACAAGCTTCCAGGGCCGTTGCAAAGAAGTCCCTGGTGAGATTACGCCAATACAACTTACTCTGTTCTTCTGTATGTTCAAATCTCATTTTCGTTAGAAGGGAGTCGGTAAGCAAAGCAGCTTTCAAACATTCATTTAGTAGTTGAGGATCACCGTTCTCCTTGTATAGCCTACGAAATAAAGTAGTTCTTGTCTTCAACAGTGACAACAAAAGGTCATTATTGTTCACCATTGAGAAGTCATCAAGTTGAATATCTTCATAAATGCTTTTTAATCCCATTTGCTGAAGGCTGTTATTCAGATATTTCTCAGCGGCAGCGTAGTTTCTGTTTTCTTCCAGTTGTGCAGCACAAAGGTTATTCCATGCTTTTGCCAGTTGATCCTTATTATTGTTTATCGAAGCAAACCTAATAGCCTCAAAATAACACTGCTTAGATTTAGCATATTGTTTTCTTTCTAAATAGAAAGTACCAACATCAATAAAGTCATCAGCAATCTGAAAATATTCGCCGGTTCTTAGCCGGACTTCAATAGCCTTTTTAAACAAATCAATTGCCGCTTCATCCTTTCCCTGCCCATCCAGAATTCTTGCCCGGGTTTTCAAAGCATTGGCTTTCTCAAAATCATCTTGTAGTATATCAGCATATTCTTCTGCCTTTTTTAAAGTATCCAGCGCCTCCGCGTATTGCCTGAGATAGAGAAGTGACTGTGCCTGGATATTAAGCAGGGACATTTGAATTGCTGTATCCCTTGCCAGTTTTGCATTCCGCAAGGAGCGGCTGCACTCGGCTATGGACTTTCCATACTCCCCGTCTTCCGAAAAGATTATTGCCCTTCGGATTCCTGATCTTAAAGCAAAAGGGCTTTCCGTTCCCCATTTTGCGTCAGCGAGAATTGTGCTGTCGTAATATAACCCAGCTTTATGATTTCTTTTAATGGATTGATAAAAAACACCGGCGTTATAATAATTGTTGACCAGATAGTCGGGTGCAGCGCCGTTTGTTCCGGAGGAGTTGATGGCAATAGCTCCTAAAGTATACTCAATTGCTTCTGAGGTTGCGATGTTGTTATTTTCCCTGTAACAAACAGCCCCTAACCTGTGAAGCAGCCTTGCGTAAACAGAATCTTCTTGATAGCCGCAATGTTCAAATGCTTTTTTAAGTTTTAACAGCCGATCTTTGCTTTCCGGTATATTACGATAAGCGTTTTTCTCAACAGAAAGAATGCTGTCCCATATGGATGCTTTCGGCAAACACTGTCCCAGGCATTGTACTACACCCAGCGCCAGCATAATTATCAGGCTATTTCTTTTTGAGATCATTTAGCTGCACTGCGTTGTTTATTATTCCTGTTTGGATATCTGACAATGATTTTTCCTTCCTTTACCTTGGAAATCAATCCGGGGATTTTATACAGGAACCCTTCATCCGGATTTGAGGACAGTCGCTGAAAGATGCTGTCCCGGGTTTGATTCGTAATCACCTGGTTATTATTCAGCAAATCCTGGTAGAGATAATAGTATGCCGTAAGCTTTCCCGCTACAACAGGAGCGGCAAACGACGACCCTTCTACAAAAGAACCATAGGTAAGGGGGCTGGCAAACATAAAATGAGGAATCTTTACTTCATCTGCCGCCTGGCTTAAATGATCAGAAGCCGCTCTGAAGTTTGAATCTATACCGGACAACTGCCAGGGAAGGTTAATTTTTGAGCGGATAATGCTTATCTCATTCTGCAATTGATTAAGAGGAGTCAGCGTTTCTCCAGTTCTGATGTCTGCATGCACAGAAATATCTACGACTTTATTGGAAAAATTCTGCCGGGGACTGACAAAGCTGTCATAGGCTGTGGTCACAGCAATCACGTTGGGCAATAACCTGGAAAGCGAAGCCGGGTAGAAATGGACACTGTCCAGGTTACGCTGGTTAACCGGGTCTTCCGGCATATATACATTGTCCTCTGCAGGTATCTTATTGCCGGCTGCCGCTATCAGTAAAATGTTTTTTTGTGTCAGGTATTTCTCTACAAAAGTGCGAAGCAAATCGGAAGGTGTTCCTTCCGCCGCTACTACGTTACCCCTGAGATCGACAGACTGTACAGATTCATAATAGCCAAAGCTGGCATTGATGAGCTGTACACCCTGATGGCTGGCATAGGCAAAAGCACATAACATGGAGAAAAAGTCACTGTTTCCTATACTATTGAAAATCTTTACCGGCAGCAGTTCTATTCCGTTTCTTGCAGCATTGAATACTTCGTTGGTGAGAAAGCGTGTTACTACGGTACCGTGTTGGCCACTGTAGTCATCATTCCACCGGTTGTCGTTATCCATAAAATTCCAACCTGTTTCAGCACCGGGAATACAATTGTCTGTTGAAGCGTTAAACTGCCGATAAGGTACTTTAGCAGTATCCAACCCGGTATCAAATACAGCTACTTTTACCGGGGACTCTCTAAAGTCCGGAGGTTCAGGCAAAGGAATGTCTGCTTCAGCAGAAGCGGGAGGTTCGGCTTTAATGCGGACATTAGATGTGTAATATAAATGATTGGTTTCTCCTGCCGGTTCGGGATCAAGTCTTGTACCATTTCCTCCCTTCGCTACTCCTCCACCGGACAACAACAGCTTTTCCATCATAAAGCGTTCCACCCCGCTCCCTTCAAATAAGAACAGTGTAGAATCACAACTGCGACATACATACCTGATAAAAACATCGCCCTGTGTTACCAGGCTGTCTTCTATCCAGCGGTTGAAATCCCTGCGCTGAGTGCCGGGTTTTAAATATACCACCAGTTGCTTATGCGGTTCCGGTGCAGGGGCGCCGGCAGGGTCCTTCATCACATATTCCTCCCAATCCTTTGCCGGTACCAACGTTCGTTTTATTTTGTTACCGTAAAGCAGCCAAAGGATCAGCAGCAGCAGAAAAAAAATGATCAGATAAAATAGAAAATTGCCTTTCCCGGCCCGGGCAGTTTGTGCCATACAAAAAAGTCTGGTAGTGAATAAATGTTTATCAGATCTTTAGACTGACCAAAAATTCTGCCATTGCAAGTGAAGCAATCTCCATACTTACGATCAGGCATACCTTATCAACATCAATTCTTTCTGATCGAAGTCCCTTAATTGTTTACTGCCAAGACGTTCAACCAACTTTTTGGTCGGTCCTATAAGATATTAATACGAAATTTTCTACCAGTTCTGCAACATCTTTTGAGCTTCAGCAGTGTTTTCAAGGTTTTCGTTTACCACCTGTTGCAGAATTGTCCTGGCTTCATCTTTATCTCCGGGTTTATTACGTTGTAGTAAAGTTACGGCTTTCAAAAACAAACCGGGGTTACTGAACAACTGCTTTTTAGCAGACAGTTCATTAAATTTAGTGATTGCCGCATCGTAGTTGCCGGTTGCAAGGTGGGCGATGCCTGCATACTGCAGGGCGTCTGAATTGTCGGGGTGGGCTGCCTGCACCGCTTCAAAAATGGTAAGGGCTGTAGCATAGTCTTTATTATTATAAGCCGCAATACCCTGCTGCAGGCTGTCTTTAGCGCCGTCCATTGTCTGGCTCAGGGTTGCCAGGCTGTTTTTTACATAAGCGTCAGCCTGTTGCCGGGCATCCGGTTGGTTAAAAAACATAAACCAGGCGGCGATAATAAGTATAAGGCTGGCGGCAACTGTCATGGCTCTTAAATAAAGCCTGCTGCGTGATATTTTTACTACTTTTCCCGGACCCGCTGTTTCAGGTTCAAAGTATTGTTTCCCCAGTCTTTGGAGCGTTGTTTCCAACTCCCGTCTTTCTACCTCTATTTTCCGGTCATTTTGCATGCTGAGGTTTATTTCCTGGTACAGGTGAAAAAGGGACGATAACTCCGTATCGGATTGCAGGCGTTTTTCAAAGTCGAGTTTTTCAGTATCACTCATTTCGCCTGCCAGGTAGTTTTCAATTTCAAATTCTCTCTCTCTTTTCATAAGATTACCATTTCAATGAATTAAAATTCGGAGAGCTCTTTACCAGGTTTATAAGTTTTGCCATACATTCAGATTTTTTCTTTCTTGCATAAGCATAGCTTACATTTAATTTACCTGCCACTTCATCCATTGAAAGACCACTCCAGCTTAAACGCAGCAAATTTTTACAGCTTTCTCCCATTTCCTGCAGTTTTTCCCTGAGCAAATTGCCGCGCTCCTGTTGTAATACGCAATCTTCCGCAAGTTTAAAGCTGTCTTCCCCGATATGATTAAATCCCTCCGTGTCAGTGTTTGTTACCTTTTGGGTCTTTTTTTTATTTAACACATTGATCCATTTGTTTTTACATATAAGGTATAAAAATGCGTCCAGGGGACAGGTCAACTGGAAACCGGTAGTCTGCGCTTTGTTGTATATAGAAAGAAGCGCTTCCTGGAAGATATCCGCCGCATCGGTTTCGGTCCCGTTATTTTGAAGGATCATCCATTTTATTTTGCCTGAATATTTTTGGTATAATTCCTCCAGTAACACCGGATCGTTTTCTATAAGTGCGTTGATATACTTCTGGTCTGGATGTAACATTGAACTTAGAAGTTTGAATGAAGTTGATATCCTTCAAAGGATCAGGCAGCTTTACAAGAGACAGGATTAATATGCAGCAAAATAACAAAAATACCATTACAGTATTTTAGATATTTGTAACAAAGAGCTGCTACCGGGAAGGCCTTATGGAGAATATCTCTTTGGTGGAAAAGAACAAAGGAATGATCAGGTATGATATTTCCCAGTATTTTATCCGCATTACCAGGATGTCTGTTATCATGAAGACGAAAAACAGCAGGAGCAATATTTTATCTGCTTTTACAGTGAAGAAACCGATCACGAATGCCAGTTCCAGCAGGGTGGCTGCCAGGTATAAAAGATAACTGATTACGGAATGCCCTGCCAGCCAGTAGTAAGCGCTGCTTAAAAAAGAATCCGGTGCAGTCACCAGCAAAGCCGTATGCTGATAAAGAATGGTGGCGCTCATCTGATCCGGGTAAAACAGCCCGGCATTCCTGATTTTCCACAACCCGGCCGAAACAAAAAAATACAGTAACGCGTAACGTATAAAACGTAATGCCAGGCTGAATTTTACAGGGTTATGGCACAGTAACACCACCGGAAAGATCAGCCAGCCGATATGTCCCTCAATAGAGTTGGAAGGATATACCACATAACATTGTACATAAACAAAGTTGAAGATCAGAATACCCAGCCCTGTAGCCAGTTTTAACGATACCTTGTTTTTCAGGTGCAGCGCTGTATACACCAGTGGCAACAGCAACAGCAAGGCATCCGCCCACTTACAGGCGTTCGGGTTATTTATAAACACCTCGTGGATGCCGGTAAGCATTTGCCCCCACATTGTCACATTCATTTGATTGACAAAAAAAGAGGGCTGCAACTGGGTTAGCAGCATACCATTCAGCCACCTGTCGAAAAACAACAGGATGGTGATCAGCAGATACAGGTAAATTACCCGGGTTTGCTGCCTCCGGATCAGGGGATCGTTGGCCAAATCACCAGGGAGTCCCCCGGAAGGAGTCTGCTTCCATTCCATTGGTAATCTTGTTTTACAATTAACAGGTCATTCACGGAAACTCCCGTCACACAGGACAGGTATTGCCTGTACCAGGAGTAAAAGTCCTGATCGTCAAAATCCGGGTTTTCAAAGTGGGCATTTTTCCGGTCAAGACTTCCTAATCGCAGTTTGTAGAGAAGGCGGTTCCGGATATCTATCATTTCCGCATTTACCGTATCCTTTCCTTCAAACTTCAGCAGCGGTACATATATCCTGTCCCAGCCCTGTATGCTAAAGTCGTTTCCCTGCAATAATTTCCCATTTGCATAAATTTTATAAACGGGATAATTATCCAGGTAAGGGATCTTTTCGGAGTACATGCCATAGTTAAAGAAAGGAGTCGCTACCGCGCCCTGCTTTAAAAAAATGATGCCCTGTATAACAATGACTATTGTTACAAGCCAGAACAGCCATTTTTTGTATTTATATAATGTACGTAGATACAAGGCTCAGTTATAGATAGCTCAGGTTGGTTTTGGGGCTTAGTTTCAGCAGGGTTTCATACATCAGCCGGATGGTGTTCTCTACATCGTCTTTATGCAACATCTCTACCGTGGTGTGCATATATCTCAATGGTATGGATATCAGCACGGAGGGGCAACCGTCGTTGGCATACGCAAAAGAATCGGTGTCGGTGCCGGTACTGCGGCTGAGTGTTCGCAACTGCACGGGAATTTTCTTGTCTTCCGCCACATCCTGCACAAAGGAAAGCAGCTTATTGTGTATGGCAGGCGCATAAGCCAAAGAAGGACCCTTACCACAACTAATATCCCCTTCTACTATTTTATTGATCATAGGAGTAGTGGTATCGTGGGTTACGTCTGTAATGATCGCTACATCGGGTTTAATTCTCCTCGCGATCATCTCCGCCCCCCGCAGGCCGATTTCCTCCTGCACGGCATTTACAACATATAAGCCAAAAGGAAGTTTCTTTTTGTTTTCTTTCAGCAGGCGGGCTACTTCGGCAATCATAAATCCACCTACCCGGTTATCCATAGCCCTGCCTATATAATAACCATTGGCCAGTTCACCGAAACCCTCTTCATAGGTTACCACAGACCCGATATGAATGCCCAGTTGTTCCACTTCCTTCTTACTGCGGGCACCGCAATCAAGAAAAAGATTGTCTACTTTTGGTTGTGTTTCCTTTTCACCGCTGCCTATCCGGGTATGAATAGCCGGCCAGCCGAAAACCGCTTTAACAGCGCCCTTTTTTCCATGGATCAAAACCCTCATGGAGGGTGCGATCTGGTGATCAACTCCCCCGTTTCGTTTAAGGTATATCAAACCATCATTCGTGATATAGTTCACAAACCAGCTTATTTCATCAGCATGGGCTTCTATCACCACTTTAAATTTTTCCCCGGGATTGATAATTCCCACGGCGGAACCATAAGGGTCCACCATTTTATCATCTATATAGGGTTTAATATAGTCCAGCCACAATTTTTGCCCGCTGCTTTCAAAGCCGACAGGAGACGGATTATTAATGTAATTTCTGAAAAAGGAGAGTGATCCGGGCGTTAATACGGGTTTCTGTTTCGCTTTGGTAGTTTTTTCTTTTGTTTGTTTCGACATAGTATAATGAATTACAGGCTTCAAATGTAATCATTGCATTTGAAAACACGAAGAGCATGGAAGCCCGGTAAAAGCAATTATTTTTCGATGGTAATGGGTTCGGTCGTGGCTGTATCTGATGCATTGCCGGCAGCATCTCTAAACCAGAACTTAAACACAGCCTGCTCGATTGAGTCGATGGCATTTGCACACCTGACTCTCTGGAATTGATTCTCAGTAAGTCTGATTGTTATTTCTCCTTTCTGATTATTACTGGGGGGGAGATCTGTCGGAAAAGAAAAAATGGTGCTTGCGGTATCTATGTAAGAGGGGTTGGGCGCATCCGGATCGAGGCATAGTGTATCGGCAAATGATTTTTTCTCAAACATGATAGGAATTCCCGCCAGATCGCCTTCGGCATCTGTGTACTCCAGGGTAACGAACAGAACGTAGCCCTGACCGGTAGAAGGTGGCTTGGGCAGATAATTGCCGCTCATTTCTTTAAACTTCAGTGAAGGTCTTGATTCATACTTATCTTTGTCGCAGGAAATAAGAAAAACAAACAATGTAACTAACCCGCAAATCTGTTTCATCTGAATATTTTAGTTGTGTCTTTTGAAACGCTATGCTCTTTCTTTACAACCCAAAACGTACACCAGCAGTTTCTATATTATATTTAAACAAATGTAAATATTCCATTTGAATAATACACCCGACTATAACGACTTAAGTCAAAGGATATTTGATTTTAACATTTCAACCTTTGAAAGCCTGGCACTGGATATGTTCAGGTTTCAGTATAAAAACAACCCGGTTTACCGGCAGTATTGTCAACTGGTTCATAAAAACCCGGAAACAACAGGGGAGATATCACAAATCCCTTTTTTGCCGATCGCATTCTTTAAAACACACCGGGTTGTCAGCGCCCCGTTTGTACCCGCTCTTGTTTTCGAGAGCAGCGGTACCACAAAAATGGTTAGCAGCAGGCACTATATAAAAGACCCCGCTATATATACGGAGAGCTTTATCAAAGCGTTTGAGCTATTTTACGGAAATCCGGAGAAATATTGTATCCTGGGCCTGCTGCCCTCTTACCTGGAAAGACAGAACTCCTCCCTTACGTTTATGGTAGATGCCCTGATAAAAAGGAGCGGACACCCTTCCGGCGGCTTCTACCTGCATAACCACAGGGAACTGGCAGATACCATAGCGGCCCTGGAGAAAGGTCATCAGCAAACCTTACTGATCGGCGTCACTTTTGGGTTACTTGATTTTGCCGACGCGTACCCGATGCCGTTACAACATACCATTATCATGGAAACGGGTGGGATGAAGGGCAGGAGAAAGGAACTGTTACGGGAAGAGGTACATACTAAACTTACAGCAGCCTTTGGGGTGCAGGCTGTTCACTCAGAATACGGAATGACGGAGTTGCTGTCTCAGGCCTATTCAAAAGGGAAGGGGAGATTTTATTGTCCGCCCTGGATGAAAGTGGTTATACGCAATGAGGACGACCCGTTTGAAATATATAGGGATAATACCCGGGCTCAAAGCGGTATTATTAATGTTATAGACCTGGCAAATATTTATTCTGCCTCATTTATTGCAACGGATGATGCCGGCAGACTATACCCTGACGGAAGCTTTGAAGTGTTGGGTCGGGTAGACAACAGCGATATAAGAGGATGCAGCCTGATGGCCATCTGAGAAGCTTTAATAAAAAAGGAGTTGCCTGGTAATGAGCAACCCCTTTTCGCTTTATAACCCTTTATCCTATTTATTTTTCATATCGTTTATCAATCCGATTAATTGAGATTCGGAAACCTCCTGCATCTCAAACTGGATACCGAAGTAATTATTTCCGGATACCGGGTTGATGGTTATGTCTTTTATCTGCGCATAAAATTTATCATCTTTAGCGCTGATAGCGAGGAAGGAACCCTCTGCACCTATAGGGAAACTATTTTGATAACTCAGGAACCCTTCTTTACCTGCCACGGGGTTTAATATTATATTATACAACTTGATCAAAGTGTTTTCATTTTTCAACTTAAAGTAAACGGAACTGGGCTCTGTTCCGGAATAGTTTGTTCCGGTTTGATTATTGAAATGTTCTCCCAGGTAGCACAATACGGTTGTCTTCGGACGGGGATCGCCCACCAGGATATCACAGTTTCTCCATGTCCCCAGGCTGTCCAGCCGAAAACTTGTTTCAGTTGCTGAGGCTGTGGCGGCGCTGGCAATTTGTTCCCAGGTTATACCCGGATAAGTATAATAAGTCTGGGTGGTGGTAGTGACCTGGTTTTCGTGGTTATGTCCCGATATCTCCTGTATGCCGGTCTCCGGTTCTATCCCATCCCACAAAGGTATTTCCTTCAATTCTCCCTGTCCGGCGCCTGCACCTATCGGAAATACTACCTGTACACCGTTGTTGTTCCTGGCCAAAGCCAATGGCTGTCCGTCCTGTTCTGCATCCACACGGATCTCTCCAAACGAGATCAACTGTTCGCCACTTACCGTAAGCGTAGGTTTGTTATTTAGTATCATGTCGGTTACTTCAAATACGTCTGTCACCTTCACGGTAACAGAACCGGTAACTGCTCCGCCGGCCGGCGTGGCAAAAGCTCCACCCGGAAAAATAATTTTGGTTCCTTTAGAGGTGGTGATGGTTCCGCCTGTAGACACCTCTACAGAAAAGGACTCCTGTTTGCCGGCATATTTTTCAAAAAATGCTGTCATTTTTTCAGCGTCCCGCTGATTAGAGAACTGTTCCGCGGGAGCATTATCTTTCTTACAGGATGCTGCCAGGATCAGGATGGCGGCAGGAAATACAAAAAGTTTTTTCATAAATCAATTATTGTTTAATAATATGCCTGTGGCATTGGATATCGGATCCTGATACAACTCAGCGTCATTGTTTTATTGTACCTGGATAGCCTTAATTTAATTATACGGAAGAAAAACAGCGATGGTTTAGAAAAGAGGAAAAAATATTACAGTAATTAACATTTTTAAAAAAACCTGTTGCCTTACTTCTTAAAAAACGGGTTTATTTTTATTTGCCGGGGATATCAATATCTGGCTGGAAGATACGGCGGTGAACCGGCAATGATTAAGAACAGCGTTTATAGAATGTGGAATGGGCGATTATTTCATGTTGGAAGGAATAGAGTTTGTTCCGGTGAAAAACTACTTTTTGCCTTCACCCCGGAATGCGGTTGATCGTAACCCTATGTTAGAACAAAATCCCGGCTATTAAACAAGAGGTGATTTTAAGGTTGCCAACCTTACTACAATTAGTAATGCCCCTGTTATAAATAGATCAGGGATATTGTCTTATATTGGCAGGAAGTATAAAATGACCACAATTGTTCAGAAAAAAACAATTGGGTTAATTGTTTCATCTTTTATGTCAATTTTATGAAACCCATAATGTCCTTTTCTTTCTTATTCCTGCTCTTTGTTTGTTCTGCTCATGCGGATGTCCGCCTGCCCAAAATTTTTGATTCACACATGGTGCTCCAGCGACATAAGCCTATTCCTGTCTGGGGCTGGGCAGATGCCGGTGAAAAAGTAACTGTTGAGTTGGCAGGCAGTGGAATTTCCGGTAAAATAAAAACGGTAAAAGCGGGGAGAGATGGCAAATGGATGCTCCGGCTCGATGCGGAAAAGGAAGGCCGCCCCTACACGTTGATAGTAAAAGGGAAGAAGAATACGATAACTCTTGACGATGTATTGATCGGTGAAGTTTGGATATGTTCCGGTCAGTCCAATATGCAATGGACTGTTAACCGATCTGATCATGCAAAGGAAGAAATAGCTGCAGCTAATTATCCGTTGATCCGTCATTTTGAAGTGCCGCGGGAGATCAGCTTAATACCCAAAGATGATTTGCCGGGAGGGAAATGGAAGGCGGCAACCCCGGAAAATGTCGGGAATTTTACCGCCGTAGGTTATTTTTTTGCAAGGGAATTGTATCGTCAGTTAGGCATTCCTGTCGGGCTGATCAACACTTCATGGGGCGGTACTATCGTGGAAACCTGGATCAGCAAAGAAGCAATGAAAAGCTTTAGCGAATTTTCGGATGTGGTGGATGCCATGCCTTCTTCCCTGGAAGCGCTTGGCGCGAAACGCAAAGCAAAGCTTGACAATACCATTAACGAGTTGCAGGGTGGATTACCCACACCTGCCGAAGTACAGTCCTGGTCAGCCGCTTCTTTTGATGACAGCGACTGGAAAACAATTGAGCTGCCCCGTCACTTCGACCGTGGTAATTTCATACTTCATGACGGAGCGGTATGGTTTCGTAGTGAGTTTGACTTACCTGATTCTCTTTCCGGACAGCGCCTGGTGCTTTCACTCGGCACCATTGATGGTTTAGATGACACATACGTTAACGGCGTTAAGATAGGAAGTACTTCTGTTAAAACTTCAACGGAACGAACTTATATACTGGAGCCCTCCCAACTTCGTACGCGAAAAAACAGTATTGCTGTTCGTATTGAAGATCCGGGTGGAAGAAGTGGATTTACCGGTAAGCCGGAAGACATGAAGATCAGCCGGAATACCTATGAGCAATCACTTGCAGGAACCTGGAAGTACAGGATAGAATCCTCGGTTGACAATAAACAGTTTGCGGGACCTAATGATGCCGGTGCTTTATTGTACAATACTATGATCGCTCCGCTCATCCCCTACGCTATGCAGGGCGCCATCTGGTACCAGGGCGAATCCAATGCGGGGCGTGCTTATCAGTACCGTCAGTCATTTCCATTAATGATCAAAGACTGGCGAGACCGCTGGCAGGAAACCTTCCCTTTTTTATTTGTACAATTGGCCAGCTTTGATGCTGCGGGTGGCAATAGCACTAAAGGAAGCAGTTGGGCCGAGCTTCGGGAGGCGCAGGATCTGACACTCCAGGCTTCTCCTAAAACCGGTATGGCGGTTATACACGATGTTGGCGATCCAAAAGATATTCATCCTACCAATAAGCAGGAGGTAGGGAGAAGACTGGCGCTTCAGGCGCTAAAAATGGTATACGGGCAAAATGTGATTGCCCGGGGACCACGCTACCAATCCATGCAAAAAGAAGGGAATAGAATAGTGCTCAGCTTCAGTAATACCGGCAGTGGTTTAATAGCTCATGGAAAGTATGGATACCTGCACGGTTTTGAAATAGCAGGCGCCGACAAGAAATTTTATTGGGCCAAAGCGGAGATACGTGATGGGAAAGTAATTGTTTGGAGCGATGCTGTTACAGATCCGGTTGCTGTGCACTATGGCTGGGCTGATGATAATATGGAAGCCAACCTGTTCAATAAAGAAGGATTACCCGCGGCTCCCTTCCGTACGGATACATGGAAAGGCATTACAGAAGAAGCGCGGTTTAAATAGAGGCTGCTGAATAACTGAAGGTGCCCCTTGGATTTGGGAGAAAGGGGGAAAAAGCCTCGAATACCCGAATATTTAGTCGGAATTCGTAAAAATCTTAAGCGGATTATATGCTTTTGGGGATATAGGAATTGATCCGGGAGCATCATTGCTGCAAGACTTTTGTAAGAATCATTTGAAAATGCCTGCAGCAATCCGGCATAAAAACTAATAACACTAATTTGATATACGAATACGCCGCAGGCGCATTCGGGTATTCGTGGCATAGAAAAATATGTTAAACAGCAAGCCCTAAATAGCAGATAATATTTAGCTATCATCAATGTGATGCCCCCTTCTACCGTCAACCAGCTTTTGCACCCTCTGTTGCTTAGCTTACCCGCAGGAGGCATTACCAATGATGCTAATTTTTCAAACGTAATGGACCAATGAAGCTTACCCAGGTAGCTAAAAAGCGTTGCCTCACTTATTAAATCATCCTTATGGCCTGGATCGCTTCTCAGTTACGATAAATGGTCCATGGATCGTTTATGTTTTTAATCATTAGTGTTTTGTTATAAATCAAAGGTTGTCATCGGTTAGAATTTTGCTCTTTGAAATATTGTAATTGAGTTTGCTGAAACAGTTGATTTATGGGTTTTTTTCAAAAATGGTGATGCTTAAAATTTGTAGCATTTCGTAAAGGCTTTGTTTGGTCATAAATTTCTCTTTTGCAATGGCTACTAAGACATAAACCGATATTACAATCCATACTTGTGTCTTCACTGCGTTTTCACTTTGTCCCCAGAATGATTTTATCTTCATGCGGGAATATGTTTCCATAACTATCTGTAGTTCTATATGGCTGTTGTATTACCTTTTTCTGCTTATCCTTGAGCTTTTGCCTTTGCGTCAATTTGAAATGCCTGCCAAAAATCGGGTAACTTTCAGGATTATTATAAAAAGTATTATCTTAGAGAACGCAAATAAATGTTACCGTATTACTGCTTATGCCTTGCCGGGATCTCTGCCATATTGATATAAAAGAATGTTTTCAGGCCTTTGCTAAAGAAGACATTAGCGTGTTCGAGGTATTCTTTGAAGCCTATAAGAAGAGGATATTTGGGGTAGCGCTTAAAATGCTGAAATCCCCTTCGGAAGCTGAGGATATTGTGCAGGAGGTATTTCTTTCCATATGGCAGTCGAGAGCAGGGTTAGACAAAATTAACGACCCCGAAGCCTACCTGTTTACCATTACCCATAATGCTATTTATACCCATTTAAGAAAAGCATCCCGCAACGAGCTGCTTTTAAATGCCATCCTGTACTATATCGCCCAAAAACAAAATACCACCGAAGAAACGGTTGCAGCGCATGAAGCCGATAAACTGATCCGGGAGGCTGTACAGCAACTTTCACCACAGCAACGAACGGTTTTTGAATTGAGGAAACAGGAAGGGTTGAGCTATGATGAAATTGCAGAGCGTATGCATATTTCCCAGAACACGGTAAGGAATCATCTTGCTGTTGCCGTAAAAACAATGCGAGCGATTTTGAAAAAATGGGCGCTATTCTTTGTTACCGTCCTGGCGATGCTATTTAAATAAAAAATATTTTCTCCCTCACTGGTACTTTTATTCTATTCCTCACTCCCTGTTAGTATTAGTCCAGGCAAAGTAAGTCTGAGCATATAAAAGTGAAAAGGCAAAAGTGAATGGTGAATTATTCTTCACGATTCACCACTCACGATTCACGTTTGACATCGTAGTACAGTATGAGTAACAATCGCTTAAAATACCTGCTGGAGCAGTATGCCTCAGATGCTTCCACTCCGGAAGAGACGAGGGAATTATTGGAATGGATCAAAGACCTGGAAGACGACACACAGCTCAGGGAGAAGGTAAAAGAGCTGTGGACCGATCATGATCTTAATGAACCATTGCCTCAAACCGACTGGAGTACCATTTATGCGAGGATCGCAGATATGCCTGTAATAGGGCGGCAGCGCTCTGTTTGGCCACGGGTATGGGCAGCGGCGGCTGTGGTTGCTTTGCTGAGCGCGGGCAGCTATTTTATTTTCAATAAACCTGTTGAGCAGCCCATTGCGGCAACAGAAAAGCAGCAGCCTGAAAATGAACTCGTGCCGGGAGGAGATAGGGCAGTGCTTACTTTAGCAAACGGTGAGCAGGTCATACTCGACAGTGCCGGCAACGGGGCATTAGCGCAACAGGGCAATATGAAAGTCATTAAATTAAATGATGGCCGGCTTTCTTACAGCTCATCGAAAGATAAACCACAGGAAGTATTATATAATACCATTTCGACCCCTCGTGGCGGGCAGTACCAGGTGGTATTGGCCGACGGCAGTAAGGTATGGCTCAATGCCTCATCATCCCTGCGTTTCCCGGTTTCCTTTACAGGCGATAAAAGAACGGTAACGCTCAGCGGGGAAGGGTATTTTGAGGTGGCTCATAATGCCGCGAAGCCCTTCACCGTTCTGGTGAACGGAGTGGAAGTGCATGTGCTTGGCACACATTTTAATATCAATGCCTATGCAGATGAAGAAACGGTAAAAACCACCTTGCTGGAGGGATCGGTGCAAGTAAGTAAGGGCAGCACCGGTAAAATGATCAGCCCGGGAGAACAGGCGGCAATAGAAAATAATGATAATACGGCAAACCCTGCAATACGTGTGCAGCAGGTAGATGTAGACGCGGTAACTGCATGGAAAAACGGTCGTTTTGTTTTTAAAGGAGATAATATTCAATCGGTGATGCGGCAGTTAGCAAGGTGGTATGATGCAGAGATAAGTTATGAGAAAAATGTGACCAGTGAAGAGTTTGTGGGCGTGATCAACCGCTCACGCTACGACAATATAGCGGATATACTGGAGATGCTGGGAAAAACGGGCACGGTGAGTTTTGCTGTAAACGGGCGTCATATTACCGTGATGCCTTTTAAAAAATGATCTTACCAATTAATTCGTGTATTCGTGGCAGAAAGCAGCATCGCATACAGAAAGAAGATAGGCTTGCCTGAAAAAGCCACCCCGACGGCAATCGGGATGGCGGTAATTTTTGGGTAATCCGATAAGTAAAACAGTTACGTTCATTTATTCTAAAACCCAAAACACAAAACTATGATTTTTTCTGTTAGTGGCAAGGCGTTGCTCATACGCCGGTTGTCGCCTCAATTCCTGAAAATCATGAAACTTACTGCTGTTCTCCTCACGATTGCTTTTTTGCAGGTACATGCAAAAGGTTTCCCCCAGGTTACGATCTCCCTTAAAAATGTGCCGGTGGAAAAGGTATTCTTTGAAATAGAGCGCCAGGCGGGCTATGGTTTCCTGTACACCAAAACCATGCTTTCCGGTTTGCCTAATGTAACGATCAGGGTGAAGAATGCTTCGGTAAATGAGGTGTTGAACGAATGTTTTAAGGGGCAGCCCATGGCGTATTCCATTGAAAATAATACGATCGTTGTTACGAGAAAAGCGACTGCAGCACCCACCCGTGCTGCAGATGCGGAGCCATTGCCACCACCGGTGGAAATCCGTGGTCGCGTACTCAGTGCGGGCGGTGAGCCTTTACAAAATGTGTCTGTAACCGTTGTAGGTTCGCAGGGAGGAACCACTACAAATAGTGAAGGACGCTTTACACTTACGGTGCCCGATAATAAGAATATTATACTGGAGTTTTCGAGTGTAGGATATCAAACCAGAAGAATGAATGCAGGAAGCCAAACGGAAGTGAATGTTGTTTTGGAGATAGAGGTCGCGGGATTAAGTGATGTGATAGTGGTCGGTTATGGCACACAGAAAAAGGGTGATGTGACAGGGGCGGTATCTTCAGTTAAAGGAGATGAATTAAATTCTTTTCCTGCCAGTAACCTGCAATTAGCGCTTAGTGGTAGAGCGTCAGGTGTTCAGGTTATGCAAAATAATGGATCTCCGGGCTCGCCTATAAGTATAAGGATAAGAGGAACTAATTCAATTAGAGGTGATAATGAACCGCTCTATGTTATTGATGGTTTTCCAACGGACAACTCACGGCTTATCAATAACAGCGATATTGAGTCAATAGAAGTATTAAAAGATGCCTCTGCTACTGCTATCTATGGATCCAGGGGCGCTAATGGTGTTGTAATTATAACTACAAAAAGCGGGAAAGCAGGTGGAACATCAATAAATTATGAATCGAGCTTTGCTATTCAACAAATACGCAAAAAGCTTGAAATGATGAATGCAGAAGAGTATACTAAATTTGAGAATCGGGTGGCTGAAAGTTGGGGACTTCCGACTCGATTTAGTGAGGATGAAATTAAAGCGGCCGGAAAAGGCTTTGACTGGCAAGATTTTGTTTATCAGAAAGCTTTGATGCAGAGTCATAATTTAAGTGTTAGAGGAGGTAATAATAATACGAAATTTGCGGTTTCAGGAAGCTTTTTAGGGCAAGATGGTATAATAAAGAATAGTGGATATTACAGATATTCCTTAAATAGTAAACTGGAACATCAGATTAATAAGAAATTGAATATTTCCAGTAATGTTATATTAACTTATGTTGAGAAAAAAAATCAGAACAGTGGTGGGCCAGGCAGAGGTACAAATCTAATTGGAACCTCATTTAATGCGTTTCCTACCCTTACACCTTATTTACCTGATGGGACGATTAGGGATTTAAGGAATTATTATAATTGGAATCCTGAAGTTATAAATCCTGCATATTTTATAGATGAGACAAAAGATATCGAAAGGTCAAATAATATTTTAGCACGTTTAGCATTGACCTACGAACCTATAAAAGATTTAAAAATTAAAATTACCGGGGGATTAATTAGTACAGATACCAGGTCCAGTGTTTTTGTTACATCAAAATATTATACTGGAGTGAGTTCTGCTAGTATGAGTCGTCCAAATACAACAAGTTATTTAAACGAAGGATTCATTACGTATGATAAAAAAATTGGGAAGCATAGTCTTCAATTAATGTCAGGATATACTTTTCAAAATCATAAAAGAACCTCACTAAGCGCCTCCGGAGCGGGTTTTCTTTCTGATATTTTTGATGTTTACAATTTAGGTGCAGCCAGAACTCCAGGTATTCCCAGTTCGTTTTATGATTACTCAACGCTAATTTCTGGATTAGGCAGAATCAACTATGATTTTGATAAAAGATTTTTGGCAACAATAAATTTTAGAGCAGATGGATCTTCCGTGTATTCTGAAAAAAACAAGTGGGGTTATTTTCCATCAGGTTCAGTAGCGTGGAGGATATCAAATGAAAATTTTTTTAATATAGACTTTATCTCTGATCTTAAAGTTAGAGCTGGCTGGGGTGTAACAGGAAGCCAGGCGATAAGTCCTTATTCGACTTTAAGATTACTTTCGTCTGCAACAACAGGATTTGGTAATGGGGTATCAAATTATTTTGTATTAAGTTCTACAGTACCAACAGCCCTTAAATGGGAAAGTACCAAGCAACTCAATATTGGTTTTGATTTATCTTTATTTAGAAGCAAATTGGATTTCTCTGCTAATTACTATATAAAAAATACTGAAGATCTTTTGAATCCTGTACCATTAAGCCCCTCTACTGGTTTTGCAAATACTTTGGCAAATATTGGCTCAATAAAAAATAATGGACTTGAATTGGAGATGGCGCTGGAGATGATTTCTAATTCCAAATTAAGATGGAATATCCTGGGTAATGTGTCATTTAACAAGAATCGGGTAACCAAATTATACAAAGGAATTGATATTTACGGGAGTAATTATAATGTAACTCTCTTTTCAGGTCCAATAAATATAATCAGGGAGGGAGAGCCTTTAGGATCTTTTTATGGATATAAAGAAGATGTTCTTAATGAAAATGGGATTATCCAATATATTGATATCAATGGGGATAATATAATTAACGATAGAGATAGAGTGATTCTTGGGAATCCTAATCCGAGAGTTATTTACGGATTTAGCACGAATCTTTCTTATAAAAATTTTGATTTATCTATATTTTTTAACGGTGTAGAAGGTCGGGAAATTTTTAATATAGCTAAAGCGAATAGCACATTAGATGCTAGATTTCAGTCTAACTTCTTAAAGGATGTATATTATAATACCTGGGATCCTGCAAAACCTGATCCTCATGCAAAATACCCCAGGCCATCTGCACAGAATTTAGTGCGGGTTTCTGATAGATTTGTTGAAGATGGTTCTTATTTAAGGCTCAGAAATATTCAATTGAGTTACAACTTACCTGTTGAAAATATTGGTCTTAAAGGCATCAAGAATATTCAAGTGTATATTGGTGGGCAGAATTTACTAACGTTCACTAAATATTCCTGGTGGGATCCAGAAGTTAATTCAAGTGGTAGTGGAAATTCAGTTAATCTCGGTATTGATTCTTATACCTATCCTACCTCTAAGTCATTTGATTTCGGAATTCGTGCAACTTTTTAAATTTAAAACAATGAAACGTTCTTTTATCTTTCTAATACTCGGTTTTTTCTTTTTTATATCCTGTAAAAAGGTTTTAACGGAGAAACCAAAACTTATTTCCGAAGAAAACTTTTATAAAACTCCAGATGAAATTCAATCAGCCATAAATGGGATTTACGGACCCCTTAAAAGTAGCCTTTTTGAATTTACGTATCCTGCGCAATTAGTTTGTTATACGGATTTCGCAGAAGGTAGAGGTAGTTATGCTCCAATTAGCCAGTTCAACGGTTTGGATAATACGAATATTGGCAGAGTTGAAGCGTTTTGGAGACAGCTTTATCAATCTATCCGAAATGCTAATAACGTAATTAATAACGTAGAGAAGAACCAAAATCTTCCTGATGCCACTAAAAGAAAGCTTTTAGGTGAGGTCTTATTTCTTAGAGCTTTTGATTATTTTCATATTATAAGAAATTGGGGTAAAGCAGTTTTGCGAACTGAAGATAATATGCTTGAACCGGATGTTCCCCTAAGTGAAAGTAGTGATGTATATAAATTAATTGAAGATGATTTAAAATTTGCAATTGAAAATTTACTTCCAACCACTGACAATGCAGGGCATCCAACCAGCGGATCTGCTAAGACCTTATTAGCGGATGTTTATTTTTATCAGGGAAAATATGAAGATGCTTTGAAATTTTCAAAAGAAGTTAAAGAGTCTAACCAATATTCACTTGTTAAAATTGAAACTTATCAGGATTTCGAATACGATCTGTATGGACCGGATCTTGTGACCTCTCCAGAAGAAATATTTTATATAAAATTTTCCAGATCACCTGGTGATGTTGGTTGGAGTTACCCTGCCTTCTTGTCTATTCCTCAGAGTGGATATTACGGTGGTGGTTTATCATTATTTGCTATAGTTATGGATACTGTTAACTATAAAGTGTATGTTAATTGGGATAAAAGGGACATTAGGAGACAATTGTGGTTTGGAATGGGAGATTTAGGTTTTGGCCCAAATTATATTCTTTCCAGAAAGTTTATAGATCCAGCTACACTTACTTCTGGGACCTATGGAGGAAATGATTATCCTTTTTATAGATATGCTGATTTACTCTTAATCTATGCAGAATCCGAAGCCAGGGTAAATGGGGTTAATTTGAATGCAATTGAGGCCCTTAACACCGTTAAAAGGAGAGGTTATGGAAGGGATCCTCTGCAATCTTCGGATGTTGATTATAAACTGGCAGATTTTGCTAATCTTGACGATTTCATAGATACTGTTCTCAAAGAGAGAGGATATGAAAATAGTATGGAAGGTGGTAAAAGGTGGTTCGATCTAAAAAGGCTTGGAAAGAATAAAGCAAAAGAGGTTATCCTGGCGAATACAGGCAAGGTGATCCAGGATAGGCATTTTCTTTGGCCTTTTCCAACTGCTGAATTTGATAATAATGGAGCTATGGAACAAAGCAGGGATCAAAATCCTGGATACTAGTACTGTGTCAGCCCTGGTTTGTCGGGTAAATTGTCTCACAGATCTCACACCTGCCGGCTGCGCCTTGCAGACAGGGATGATCACAGAAAGGGCAACCTATCAGCGGGATGAGGGGGAAATTATAATACGATACTTTACAGTTGACATGATACCAGGCGTTTTTATTGGTCGTCCAAATTGTTATACTTAAGAATGGGATGATATTGGGGTTATCTTATTAATGTATCGTTGACTTATTGATTAAGTTAACCTCTTAAAGAAATACTATGAAAAGGTTGACGGATATTGTTAAGCAAAGTAAATTTTGTAATCTTATTATTGGAGGATTTATATTCCAACAATTATTACTTACGGGATGCCATAATAATAGAACCACACCTATTGAGTTCAATGATTTTGATTCTTTAAAACTCGGAGATTTTGTTGAAAGAGATTTCCCTTTTTATAGTACTACTTTAGATGCCCGTAATTTAGGGGACGAATATCCTAAAGATAATCTTGTTGCTCGCGGTCTAATGGTTCAATTAGGAAATAATATTTATGGATGTTTCGATATGGATTTACTTCGTTGGTCTTTAGGCTTTGAAACTGGTACATTACCAGTAGGGCAATTATCCCAGGTATCTTATCATGATTTTTTTAATAAAGCAAATGAAGTCCCTAAAATTAGGGGTAATGTGATTTTTGCAAATGGAATTTATCCCGGGGGCTCAATCAACCAAACAATTTATGAAGAGGTGAGATCTGAAGATCAATGTAGAAGTGGTTTTTGTTGGGGAGCTATTCCTTCAAGTTATGGTAGATGGGAGGGAATTTATATTTTGGGAAAGCAAGCCATTCTTAGTTATTCTATAGGTTCTGTATCAATTCATGAAATTCCCGGAAGCATATTATCTGGTTTTGGAGCGATTTTTACGAGGACTGTAACAGTTGATTCTTCTCCATATCCTGTATATTTAAATGCTGCTGAAGTTTGCGGAAAGGAAACATTTGTGAGTGACAAAGGTGATTTGGCTTATGTTCGTGATGAGGTTTCTGATTCAATTACTGCGATTGCAATTAAGTCCATAAATGAAGATCCTATTAGCGTTATTAGTGAAAAGGACAAATACCTTTCAGTTAAGTTTTCCCCTGGGTCGAGTTACAGATCGGCAACAATATTTTTATGGAAGGGCTTATTATCAAATTTGCAGGATTTCAAAGCAAAAGTTGCTGGTTTTAAAAAAGAGAAAACCTTAATTTTTGATAATGGAGGTCCCAAAAGATGGAATTACGAGGTTGTAACGAAGGGGAGATTGTCTCCTGACACAGCAGCTTTCGTAATTGACAATTTGACGCTTCCATTACCGAATCCGTGGCACCGGAATATGCGACCTATGGATATTGCCTTTTTCCCAAACTCGGAGAATAAGGCTGCCGTTGTAACATATTCAGGTGATGTTTGGATAGTAGAGGGGATTTCTGCCAAACTTGAAAAATTGATGTGGAAACGCTATGCATCTGGTCTATTTGAGCCAATGAGTATCGCTATTCGTGATAATCAAATCTTTGTTTATGACAGGAATGGAATTATTGAACTTAGGGATCTGAATGGGGACGGGGAAGCTGACTTCTATAAAAACTTCTCCAATATAATGGATCAGTCTATTGAGTCTCGTGAATGGCCATCAGATATGGTATTAGCGGAGGATGGTTCTTTTTTTATTTCTAAAGGTGGAGCTGGTTTGGGAGGACAAGGTGTAACGCCACTAGTTACTACCGGTTTTAGGGCCGGTTCAAATCAATCTGGCACAATCATGCATATTTCACAAGACGGTAGACAGTCCAAAATTATCGCAACAGGCCTTAGAGACCCATATTTAGGGCTTAGAAAAACAGATAATTTTCTGACAGCTACTGACCAGGAAGGAAATTTTGTGCCTAGCACTCCGATTTATATTGTCAAACCGGGTAATTACTTTGGCGTTCCGGCAACAAAACATAGAACAGATAGTGCAATGACAGAAAGGCCTCTTACCTGGATCCCCCATGAAATTGATCGTTCGGCAAGTAGTGAATTGTGGGTAACCGGAAACAAAATGGGGCCACTGGATAATGCTCTCCTTCATTTCTCTTTTGGACGTCCCGGAATATTTAGAGTGTTAATTGATACGACGAAGAATGGATTAATTGGTGGTGTAACTTTTATTCCTGCCAACTATGTTGCACCAACTATGAAGGGAGCGATTGGGTCAGATGGCCAATTATACATAGCCGGAATGAATCTATTTGGAAGCAATTCTGTAAACATTGCTGCGATTCAACGTTTGAGGTATACAGGAGAGCCTAGTCTGCTTTTAAAGGGATTTCAAGCTGGCAAGGAGGGAATCATTTTGGCTTTTGACTCAGAGTTAGATCCTGAAAGTGCGAAAGATGTAACCAACTATGCAATAAAAAGATGGGATTATAAACGTACCGAGAAATATGGATCTGGTCATTTTAAGCCTGATGGGACACCGGGAGAGGAAAAGCTTCCGGCTTTGGCTGCATACCTGTCTCCCACTGGTAAAGAAGTTCTTCTTTTAGTACCTGATATGAAAGAGATTGACCAGGTGGAAGTCCGGTATAATTTAATTTCCAAGGGAAATAAGCCTCTTCATAATGGGCTTTGGTTTAGTTTATACAATCTAAACCATTTGAGTATCTCGAACAATGATTTTAAAAATATTGATTTTAATCTTTTAAATATTAGTGATAAAGAATTAGCTAAAATGGTTCAAACTGATCTCCCGGTTACAGTAGATAGAGGAAAAATACTATTTAACGAAAAAGGATGTAGCGGATGCCATTCCACAGGTATGAAAACCGACGGAATGTATGGCCCCCCGTTTCAAGGGATATATGGATCGAAACAGGTAATGACTGATGGTATCACTGTAGCAGTAGACGAGGAATATTTGAAGGAATCAATTCTTCATCCCAATGCGAAGATAGTAAAAGGATACCAAGCCGAAATGCCATCTTATGAAGGAGTACTTACGAATTCTGAACTTGAATCTATTATTTCTTATATAAAAGCACTTTATCGACCTTGATGAAGGAGATAGTCATAAATCGATCTATAGTAGTTGACTCAGGCTCTTTAGGTTCAAATTGAAGAATCCAAAGTGACTTTATAAAAAGCACTTTTTTTAGTTTAAATATACCTTAAATAGTGGAATTAAATTTTGAATACAAGGTAATCAGAAAGCTTAATAAAAGGATCCTTTGGCTTCTAATGCTTGGTTATTTCATTTCTATTTTAGATCGCGCGAATATTAGCGTTGCATCCTTGACAATGAATGATGAATTAGGATTGAGCCCAATGGTATATGGATATGGAGCGAGTCTTTTTGTCATAGGTTATTTCGTATTTCAGGTACCCAGCAATATTATTCTTGAAAGAGTGGGCGCCCGGTGGTGGTTACCCCGTATTATGATTTCCTGGGGATTGGTGACTGTGGGGATGATTTTTATAAATGGAAAAACCTCTTTTTACGGAATGCGTTTTCTCCTGGGGATTGCAGAAGCGGGATTTTATCCAGGAATCATTTTTTATTTATCTTTCTTTTATCCATATCAACATCGAACAAAGGCTATAGCTTTATTCCAGGTGGCCTCTCCGTTTTCCCTGATGATAGGAATACCCATGATTGGACTTCTTTTTAATATGCATGGTTTTTTCGGTCTTCATGGTTGGCAACACATTTTTCTTTTTACTGGGGCTCCGGCTGTTATCCTGGGAGTTTTATATATTATATATTTGAGATCTACCATAGGACAAACTAAATGGCTCCTAAAGGAAGAAAAGGAGTGGTTGACTAAGGAAATAGAAAAAGAAACTATTGGGAAACCTAAAGCCCGAGTCAAGTTTTACCAAGTCTTCAGAGAGAGCCAGGTTTGGTTGGCTACCCTTATTTTGTTTTGCATTAATGTCGGGTTTAATACTGTGGTTTTTTGGATACCTCAAATTGTTAAGTCTATTGGGAATCACAATAATCTGGTGACTACTCTGTTTTCCGGTATTCCCTATGTTTTTACCACGTTTGCTGTAATTCTGGTTTCCAGACATTCCGATAAGAGCGGAGAAAGGAAAAAGCATTTATCTCTTTGTCTGGTTGCTTCCACCCTGGGTTTTTTTTTAAGTTTTGTCGCCACGGGCCTACCATTCGCATTGTTTGGTCTATCCCTTGCTACAGGGGGCTTGCTTGCCGCGATGCCTGTGTTGTGGACCTTTCCAATTTCCATGTTTTCGGGGGCAGCAGCAGCAACAGCCATAGCTACAATCAATTCGGTTGGCGCGTTAGGAGGCATAATTGGCCCAAGCGTGATAGGGTTTGCTGCTGAGAAGACAGGAAAACCGGCTTCTGGTCTGGTAGTTGTTGCATTTTTCATGTTTGTGGCCTTTGTTATTTCGTTATTTCTTAAAATTCATGGGAAAGAGATAAAGAAGCGGGAAGTACGCTCCCAAAAATCAGAAGTAATGTAAGATTTAGGTAACGATAAGATGTTGAATTAAACACACGTTTTTTGCATATTTAAAATAAAATAAACTTATGTCTTTTAAAGTGATTGAAAAGAAAGACCTTGATTTTTTTAATAAAATTCTTGGGGGAAATTTTGTAGTAACCGACCCTGAGATGTTGAAGGAAAACAGTCATGACGAAACTGAAGATTTAAGCTTTTTTCCTGAAGTCATACTTTTACCTCACAAAACGGCTGAAATCCAAAAAGTATTATCATACTGCAATGAAAATAACATTTGTGTAACTCCGCGTGGTGCAGGAACTGGTCTAAGTGGGGGGGCAATACCATTTAAAGGGGGAGTCAGTCTTGATATGAAAAGAATGAATAGAATTATAAACATTGACGAAGAAAATTTTCAGGTAATTACACAACCCGGAGTTATAACAGAAGAATTGCAGAATGCTGTAGAAGAGAAGGGGTTATTTTATCCGGTTGATCCGGCTAGTAGGGGTTCATGTTTTATTGGAGGAAACGTTGCGGAAAATAGTGGTGGGCCTCGGGCAGTCAAATACGGGACGGTAAAAGATTATGTTCTGGGTCTGGAAATTGTTCTCTCAGATGGGAAAATTATTCGAACCGGAACACGGACTCTTAAGGATGCCACGGGGTATGATATTACTCATCTGATCGTAGGCAGCGAGGGTACTTTAGCTGTAATAACGGAAATTACTTTGAAGCTCATTCCTTTCCCGAAGAAACGTCTTTTGATGTCCATCCCTTTTACGTCAGAAGAGAACGCTACCAAGGCCGTTAATGTTATTCTAAAAATGGGAGTGATTCCTTCTGCTCTTGAATTTATGGAAAGAGAGGCACTTAAGAGATCAAGTGAATTCCTTAAAGAGTCCTCTGTTTATATTGAGGTACCTGAAAGAATAGAGGCTCATTTGTTGGTAGAAGTCGATGGAAATGACACAGATGATCTCTATAATGAAGCGGAAGTTATTACGGAAGCAATATCTTCTTTAACAGAAGAGGATATTGCTGTTGCTGAATTAAAACAAGAACAGGATAAACTTTGGAAACTTAGGAGAGTGATAGGAGAGGCGGTAAAAATGGGTAGTATTTATAAGGAGGTGGATACGGTTGTTCCTAGGAGCATTTTACCAGCGCTTTTATTAATGGTTAAAAAAATTGGAGAAAAGTATGGTTTTAAGACTATTTGTTATGGCCATGCCGGTGATGGTAATCTTCATGTAAATATTTTGAAGGAAGGGTTGACCGATCTGGAATGGAGTGCAGAAGTACCAAAAGGAATTAAGGAAATCTTTCAATTCGTGGTTGAAATGGGAGGGACTATTTCCGCGGAACATGGAATTGGTTTGGTCCAAAAAAAATATATTCCTATTGTTTTTTCGACGGAAACTATAAATCTAATGAAAAGTATTAAAAACATCTTCGATCCAAAAGGAATTCTAAATCCAGGTAAAATATGGCCTGATTAGAAATTGTAGATTTTTAAATCCAAAAGTCATTTTTATTTGCTCAATAACGTTCAATATTTAAATACCCTTCCCGACATGATTAACAATTATTAAGCGTACAGAGTAATGATTGTGTAAATTATCAAAAGCTCATTTGACTATCGAAAAATAAATTTAAACACATGAAACGAAGACCTTTTTTTAAAACTGCTCTTACCAGTATAGCTGTTATAGGTGTAAACGGCGTGGGAACTGTATTTGGCAACCATTTAGGGAGAAAAGAACAGATATCGCCTTTGAAAAAAACGTACGGAGATCTGCGGATACGAGGGCCGTTTCCAATACTATCAACCCCTTATCTGGAGTCCGGCGCGGTAGATTATGAGGTGCTCGCCAAGGAAGCGGAGTTCGTCAGCCGTTGCGGAAGCCCCGGTATGATCTGGCCTCAGTCGGGAGACAGCTGCGATTTGCTTACGCTTGAGGAAAAACTCAACGGTATGGAAGCCATTGCGAAAAAAATGACCGGAGCAAAGTCGACCGTTGCCTTCGGTTGCCAGGGTAAAAATACCGAGGAGATGGTGGTTACGGCAAAACACATCGAAAACCTGGCTGCAAAATACGATGCTCACATTGCCATAATCTCACGGCCGCCGGATGACGGGAAAACGCAGGCCGATTTGAAAAATTACTACCTGGAACTCGAAAAGCATGTGAACCGCCCAGTTATTATACAGACATCTGGTGGAACCACCTATAAAGGACCCGGTCCTTCCGTTGATTTGTTGGTAGAACTGGCGAGACATAATCCCAACGTGTTCGGCTACATAAAAGAAGAATTTGGTAACGTTAACGAAAGAATGGCTTTACAAGTAGCTGCAAAACCTGTTATACACACAGTTTTCAGTGCCTGGGGCGGTTGGCAATGGCTTTATCAAAGCCGTCAGATCGGAACCGAGGGACTCATTACGGAGCGCCCCGCCTATGCAGACTTGTTGGCAATGATATGGGAGCAGATGGAAAACGGAAACGCTAATGGAACGTTAGATAATCTCTTTTCGAAGCTCCTTTTGATGCTAAACATGAAAGAATTTGTACCGGGTCAGGATTTAAGAGGACCTCACCTTTATATTCTGCAGAAGCGGGGTGTCTTTAAGAACCGTCTATCTCGTGTATATGAAAAGAAAAACGGTAAACAGATCATCCCCGACAGGATGATCCTTGAGAACCAAGAACTTTCACAGCTGCAGATTGACGAAATAGAAAGTCGTTTCGCCAGTTTAAAACAGTATTTAAGGATTTGAACTTTGATTAAACCTTTTCCCATTTCCATGAAAAATACAGTAATTCCCACTGTACGGATATGGTAAGCTTGTGCATGTACATATTACTCTGCATGATGCTTCTGCATTGCGGGAACTTCCGAAATGTTGAAAAAAATTAAAATGCATGACAATAAATCTGATAGAAGCGCATTTGCATATGCTGTTATATTCGTGGTTTCACTTATGGTTGGATGTAAGCAGCGTACGTCCACGATAACAAAAAACGATTTTTACAATCAAGAGTTCAACTCATTCGTTGAACCCGATTTCCCGTTCATAAGTACCTACCTGGATGCTCGCGACCTGGAGCCTCATTTTCCGAACGATAACGTGGTATCCAGGGGGCTTATCGTCAATCTGGATGACAGTGCATTCATGTGTTTTGACCGGGATCTGCTACGGTGGTCTGTAGCTTGGACGGGCGGGCGGCTCACAAAGAGCATGCTGCCAGAGGTATCGTATCATGATTTTTTCAACAAACTATCTCACATTCCCAAGATTGCAGGCGACCCGGCTTTCGGTAGCGGAATCTACCCCGGGTGGTCTTCGCGAAGGCTCATCCAACAGGAGGTTCGCCCTGCATCACAGGAGATGGAAGGTTCCCATTGGGGGCCGTTACCGACGGAATACGGCCGTTGGGATGGGGTTTACGTCCATGGTAACCAGGCGGTCCTCTCCTACAGCGTAGCGGGTACAGACATCGTGGAGCTTCCGGGCGTGATACGGCAAGACGACCAGGTCATCTTCACGCGGGTATTGGAAATCGGAGAATCATCCGATACACTGTTCATGAACGCTGCGGAGGTGGTGGGCGGGAGCGGTGGCTCTACTGAAGGTACGGTTGGTTACATCCATTTCGGTGAGGGTAAAGATTCAGTCATGGCTGTGGGGATACAAGAGGGGTGCGCGGGTGATGCTTCCGTGCGTTTGGTCAATGGCCGCTACCTTGCCGTTGCTATACCTCCGTCTGCAGACCACCGGAAATTTACGGTTACCCTATGGCGTGGCCCTGCGGAACAGATGCCAAGGTTCAAGGCTGCAGTGAAATCGGTTGCCATCCGGATTCCAGTCTTCAGAAAAGGTGGGGATAGGCATTGGCCGGGGGAGGTGTACACGAGGGGTGAGATAGTACCCGATACCGCAGCGTTTGTCGCCGACATCCTCACCCTGCCGGTTCCCAACCCATGGAAACGGAACGTGCGGGTTATCGATATGGCCTTCTTGGACAACACCACGGCTGTGGTATCTACATTCGAGGGTGACGTCTGGGTGGTGAAAGGCGTTGGTGAGAACCTGGGAAAGATGTCGTGGAAACGTTTCGCTTCTGGGCTTTACGAGCCGATGAGTGTTGAGGTACATGATGGAAATATCTACGTTTTTGGAAAAGAGGGTATCGTTCGGCTGCACGATCTGAATGGAGACGGAGAGGCAGATTACTACGAGAACTTCTGTGACCTGATGCAGGAGCCTCCGGAGTCTTATGCCTGGGCCGCCGATATGGTGTTCTCAGAAAAAGACAGCAGCTTCATCATCGCGTTGGGTGGCGCTGTAAATGCAAGACCAGGCGTAACCAAGCCAATAATGACCGGCTTCCGGGCGGGATCCAACCATTCGGGTACAATCATGCGAATTTCCCTTGACGGCAAGCGTACTGAAATAGTCGCCACTGGTTTCCGTATGCCCTTTCTCGGGATAAACTCTCTCACGGGCGGCATAACGGCGACTGATCAACAGGGGAACTATGTTTCATCCACACCTGTTTATGTTGTGGAGCAAGGTGATTTCATGGGGGTGCCAGCCACTGCCCACCGCGATGATACCCCTATTGCTAAAAAACCGTTGACATGGATCCCACACCGTATTGATCGTTCGGCAGGAAGCCAAATCTGGATGATCAGCGGGAAGATGGGGCCGCTTAATGGCTCTCTGATACATTTCTCTTTCGGCAAACCGGGCTTGTTCCGGGTAATGTTTGATTCCACCTCGCAGGGGTGGCAAGGAGGGGTGGCACCCATCCCCACCATGCTCTCCACTCCGATCCTCAAAGGCGTACTCGGCCCGGTGGACGGGTATCTGTACATGACCGGCTTCAACCTGTTGGGTAGCAGCTCCGAAGGTGTCAGTGCCGTCCAGCGGTTGCGGTACACAGGCAAGCCGAGTTATATGCCAAACGGTATCACAATAGGTAAACAGGGAATTGTGCTGTCTTTTGACTCGGTACTAGATACAGCCAGTTTAAAGGATATTTCGCACTACCACGTCAAACGGTGGAATTATCAGAATACGGAGCAATATGGTTCGGGGCATTTCCGGTTGGATGGAGAACCTGGGGAGGAGATGCTCCCAGTACTTGGGGCCTACCCTTCTGCCGATAGGAGACAGATCTTGCTGCTGATACCGGATATGAAGGAGGTGGACCAAATGGAGCTGATATATCGGTTGAACGAGGAGAACGGCAGGGAACTGAGCGATGGCATCTGGTTCAGCGTGAACCATGTGCCCGACCTTCGTGGTATATCAGCAGAGTTTACCGGGGTCGATTTCGGGCGGCTAAAGATCAGTGAAGCCGATATGGTCGCACTCATAAAGACTGAGGAACCGATTACGCGTGAACGGGGGGCTAAGCTCTTCAAAAGTGTGGGCTGCATAGGATGTCATTCGCCTGGCACAGAGACGGCAGGAAAGTATGGCCCGCCATTTAAAGGGGTATATGGCACGTTGCAGGAGATGAATGATGGTTCGTTCATTAAAGCGGACGAAGGGTATCTCCGGGAATCAATTCTCGATCCCAGCAAACATGTGGTTAAGGGTTATGAGGCGGAGATGCCTTCCTATGTGGGCGTACTATCCGATGCTGATATACAGGCGATACTGCTGTACATCATGTACCTAAAATATTAGTGAAAATCAAATGGATAAATCCGTTTTCTTCTGTACACCCATTTTCAGTATTTAAAGGCTTTCAAAATAAGCAGAGCGATCAAAATTGTTAATTATGGTATGTCGATTTCAACTTTACAAATTCTAAGCAGTAGGCCCGCCATGTTTCTCTTTTTATTGTCGTTTCAAAGTGAAAATGATAGGCTTCCTGTTTTCAACGTTGAAATAATAATTAACCGCCATCAAATTTACTGAAATAAGAATCCTTTTGCGAGCCTTTGCACATCAATTGGATGTTGATGATAATCAGCCAGTGCAGTGGATAGAGTATCTTCTACCTGGTCAAGAGAGTTAAAGATTTTATTGTGGAAGTATTTTCTTCTGATCTCTCTCCACAGGAGTTCTACCGGGTTGAGCTCAGGAGAATAAGGGGGCAGGTGTAAGAGCAAGATATTATCTGCCAGGCGAAGGTTTTTGCTGATATGCCAACCCGCTTTGTCCAGTAGCAGGACTATCTTGTAGTTCTCATATTGAGCGGACAATTGGGATAAAAAGCAGTTCATTGCCTCTGTATTGCAATGAGGGACTATCATGGAAAAGCAGTCTTCGGTCTGTGGGGCCATGGCGCTGTATGCATAAATATATTCCCGGACCATTTGCCTGGCAACAGAAGGCACCATGTCCTTTTTTACCCAGCAATACATTTCCCTGCTTATTCTGCCAAAGCGACCTTCATCTTCAAAAAAGACAACTATCGGTTTGACCGTGGCTGTTTGAGTGGCTGACCAACGCAGGGAAGCCAAACGGTTGGGGAGTTTTTTTTAAACTCCTGCTGTTCAGCAAGTGTTCTTTGGGGATGGTGGGGACGAGGCATCTTCTTTTTCCATCCATTACGTTTGAGTAAGTCCCATAAATAATCATCTGACACTTTCCTGCCAACTTTATGCTCTACCATGCTCCTTATATCATTGGCTGTTTTTATTAATCCTTTCGCCGCTTTTTGCTCAATGGCTTGTAGCACCTCAGCCTCTTGAGCGGTGCTTAATAAAAAACGATGTCGACCACCTCGGGGACTATATCTTATACCCTGAACGCCTGACTTATTGTAACCCTCAACTATCTTATAGATGCTTGGTTTGGACAAATTAACCAAAGGTGCAATCGTATCAGCCGATTGTATCTTAGCTACCTGGATCAGGTAGAGGATTTGCCACCTGCTAAACTCTGGCTTGCCGGATGAAACAGATAGCTTCTCCTTTAATTCAACATCACTCAAATGATTAACTAATTTCAAATTACGCATGACATTTACTTTGAAAACAAAGATAATAAACTTTTATATTAATAATTTTGATAACAGCTTATTATAAATCACCCTTATAGGCTGGATCGCATCTCAGTTACCATAAATGATCCATGGATCGTTTATGTTTTTAATTTTATCAAAAACCTGTTTTTTATATTTTTTAACCAGCGTGGGTTCGTTGTCTGCTATATTCTTCAGTTGAAATGGATCGGATTGGTTATCGAAGAGTAGTGCTCCTGTTTCTTCGCCATTATTATTCCGCTGCATTACAAATGTGTAACGGTCGTTTCTCAATCCCCGCATGCCTCCCAATGCATTCCGGGGGTTACAAACCAGGTAAAGCGTAAACTCGGGGGCATCCGCCCTTCTGCCGATGAAGTGCCCTGACAGATTCTGTCCTTCAACTCCTGTTGGGATTTCCTGATCAAGTCCGATGAGAGAAAGAAGGGAAGGCATCATATCGGGGACGCTGATATGCAGATCGTTGGTTGCTGGTTGTAGTTTCCCGGGCCAACGGATTATTAAAGGGATACGGAATGATTCTTCGTAAGGAACTACTTTTGCCATCAGTCCGTGACTTCCCATCATTTCGCCATGGTCCGAAGTGAACACCACTATCGTATTTTCTGCCTGCCCGCTTTCCTCTAATGCTGTAAGGATCCTGCCTATCTGTTCGTCTACGCCTGTTACACAGGCAAAATAATCGGCTACACTTTGCCGGGCAGTATTGCTTTGTTCTCCTTCGGGAACGTTAGGCCGGTTTAATAGCTTATTAACGGGAATATCCCTGTATATTTCTTTATACTTTTCCGGTACCTGTTCGTATGGGTTGTGGGGCGGGTTCATTGAAATGAATAAAGCCCATGGCTTATCGGTGTTGGTTCCTATAAAGTCTATAGCTACATCAGCTTCGTGCTCCGGCGACCATTTTCCCGCAAACAAAGTGTCTTCCAGCGGAGCATCGTTTACCCAGTAATAAGGGTTAAAATGTTCGTTGTAACATCCGTAAGCATGCCAGAAATCAAAGCCGTGTCTTTTTTTTCCGGGGGGAGTGTATGCATCCCATATACTATTTCTCCAGTCATCCACATCCGGACCTTTCGGAGCATCTAAGTGCCATTTGCCGATATAGCCGCAGGAATATCCGTTACTTTTCAAAACATCAGAAAAACAGGTCTCATCTTCATGCAAAAAATTTTGATACTTACGGGCGCTCGTATTACAATTTGTCAACACATTGTTTGAAAAGCTATACTTCCCGGTCAGCAACATTGCCCTGTATGGAGAACAAATAGGACGGTTGCTTACTGCATTAGCAAACACGATACCCTGTTCTGCGAGCCTGTCAATATTAGGAGTTTGTACAGGATCCTCTTTCATGAATCCCATTGCCTGGGCACGAAATTGATCCGGGAAGATAAAAAGCAGGTTGGGCTTTTTTACATTTTTTTTCGAACAACTCCCTAAAAAGAGTGCGGATAAAGTTCCCACTACTAAAAAGAGATGCCTGAGCGGAAAAAATATATTCATTGTGCTCTTGTTTTAGTGTTTAATCCTGAAAACAGCGATGTCACCAGGCGCTATTACTAATGCAAAAGTCTTGCTTTTCGATTCAGGTTGATCGCTGTCTTTTCGTACGCTTTCCAGTTTTCCGTTTCCTTTAATATATAATTTCATGGACTGTTTAAAATCACGGTTTACAATGATGGCATAATGTTGTTTGTCGTTTTCGATCAGGGATACAATGGCGCCTTCTCCTTTCGTTCTTAATTTTTTTATTCCTTTCGGAGGTTCAATAAGGCGTTGTGTACCGGCAGGAATATTTTCACCGGTATGCCCAACGGAAATAACTTTAGCAGACAGGAAAATACCAGAAAGACCCTGGATTTCCCGGTTTACCGTTTTGATCATTTCATATACATCTGTCCTTTTGTTATTGCTATCTATAGGGCCGTGATAGTATGTGTATTTAGATCTGTTCCTGGGAGTCCAGTAGGTAAAATATTGTATGCCCTGTGCGCCATAAGCCAGGTTGGCAAATACCTGCAACCTTATTTCTGCGAGCGTTGGAACCGGATAGGGTCCATGCGCCACACTCAGCGCAAAAGCCCAGAACGGTTTGTTGTTTTTTTGTGCGGTGTTGGCAACCATTTCCAGGTTTTCAAACCATTCGTTTCTTAAATGCCGCAGTCCTTTCGTTTCAATTACAGGATAGTGATCGAATGACAATACCGGGGGTGCAACCACTGCCATAAATTCATCCAGGTATTGCTGATAAGTATCTGCCCCCAATTGTTGTGGAACTGCGTAATTGGGGAAAAGGTTGATGTAATACTGATGTTGACTATCTACCGTTTGTATGCTTTTCATCCACTTACCCAGGTAAGGAAACTCTTTTGCGGAGGGTTCGTCTTTTAGAAAATATCCTGCTGTAGCGGGATGATTCATGAAACGCCTTACGGTGTTTTCGGGGTCTGTTTGTAATTCGGGGCAACGTACGATCAATTGAACACCGGCTTTTGCTGCCATATCCAGCATCATCGCCATCGAATCTATCGTAGTACTGCGTGTAAGGCTAACCATTAGTCCGGCTTCTCTCATTTCCTTATAACGCTCTATGCTTGCTTCGTGAGGTGGTACCCCGCCCCAGGCAAGAACGGGTATTTGTGTGGTATCCGCTGTGCCGGCATATAGCTTTACGGTAGTTATCAGATAAAATAAACAGCTTATCAGCAGGTTCAATCTCATTACTGGTGGTTTGAATATAAAAGAGTTAAAAAATTAAAATTGGCTTGAGTCAATTACATTTTTTAAACCACAAAGAACACAAAGATATCCTCTGTGCTCTTTGCGATTTCCTTTGCGTCTCTGCGCGAAACACTTTCACGAATCTATTTCCAATTCGGGTTTTGTACCAGGCTGCTATTCAATACAAGTTGATCTCCGGGCAATGGATACAGATAGTAATGTTCCAGCCATCCTAATGGCGCAGTATTATACACCACATATCCTTCTGTGCCTCCCCCCGCAATGTTGAGCGCATTTCCATATTGGGTATTATTTACCCATAAACCTGTTTGTTGCTTATTCAGATAATCGCCCTTTTTCCACCGGCGCAGATCATTGAAACGAAACCCTTCTCCCATCAGCTCTACGCGGCGTTCACGGCGTATCTCCCATAAAACAGGCTGAATATCCGTATCCCGATTTAAATCAAAAGAGGCATCTATATCGGCAATGACCATGTCCGGCATTTTCACTCGCCGGCGAAGTTTGTTTATGGTCTGGTCGGCTATTGCCTGGTCAAATTCACCCAGTTCATAGCTTGCTTCAGCGTAATTCAATAGCGCTTCCTCTATCCGGAATATCGGGGCATCTGTGGTATTCACAAAGCCGGTGGCATCAGTAGCGGAATTATAGAATTTATAGAAATAGTACCCCAACTGTGATACAACAAATCCCTGCCCTTCATTAAACTTTCTGAAATGAGGAGATTTTCTCATTACATTGCCGGCCCATTGTAAATAAGGAAGTCTCTTATATCCGGGTGATGAAATAGCAGTCATGGTATCCATATATTCCCTGTCTGCTGCGTTGTCTGTGTGTTTCCAGAAAATAGTGTTTTGTGAAGTAACTACATTGCCCGTTGCATCGGTGGTAGTAAACACTTTATATGGGGGAAGAACGGTAAGGTATAACCTCCGGTCACGATGCCTGAATTCATCGTACATGGAATGATCTCCATCATATGAGTTGCTCGTACTAACAGGTTTGCCATCCTGGCACAGGTAGCTTTCCACCGCGTCCTTCGATAAATCAAAATACCACTCTGAAGTACGGAGATAACGTTGTATTCCATGAAGGTTTTGTCCTGCCGCATAAGACCTGTACAAAATAACACCGGCTTTCCCCGCCAGGTCTTCCGAATTAAAAAGCTGGTCATAGTCTGGTAGCAGCGTCGGAAAATCCGAGGCAAGCTTTGCAGAGGCGGTAGTAGCAGCCCGCAGGTACAACTCCGCATTACTCAGCCCATGATATTTTCTCCAGGTGCCTTCGAACAATCCGAACCTGGAGATCAGCGCTCTTACCACATGCACGTTAACGGTATTGGCACCGTCTCCTCTGGGATTGATATGTGTTTCTGCCCATAAAAGATTGTCGAGAATGTTTTGAGCCACTACATCCCTCGGAGTACGCGACGCATATAATATGTCTTTATCATTGTCTTTTACTACATGTTCCAACCATGGTACGTCGCCAAATTTGGAAAGCAACTGCATATACCTGGCGCTCCGGAAAACATACCCTACACTTCTCCAATGATCTTTTTCTGCGGGCGACATAACAGACTGATCTATATTGTCGAGCATAATATTCACCCGCCTTATAAAAGAAAAGTCCCAGTCACCCCCTGAAGAGGGGATTGTTACGAGCTGATAAGCCCATTGGTTGGAATTGAGGGAAGCATTGTAGCAAAGATTATCTGAATTGGCTTCCTCAAAAAGAAAAGTGGCTGTATTCAGGATAGGACCCTGCCCGTAGCCATCAAACAGATCATACAACCCCCAGGTGTATGTTTTGAAATTCTCATACGTTTTAAATGAAGTGGCCTCTGTTTGCTGATCTAAAGGAACCTTATTCAAAAAATCTTTATTGCAGGATGCCATCAGCACAACAGCGAACAATAATATATAAAAACGGTTTTGTTGCATAATGTTAAGCTTTAAAAATCAAAAGTTGAGGTTGAGCCCAATGCTCATTTTCTGCATAACTGGATATTGGGCGCCATATCCCAGATCGCTGAATTCAGGATCCACTCCCTTGGGCAAATGCTTTTTAGTAAGCAGATCGTCTCCGCTCACAAAAAACCTCATGGAATTTATTTTAGCCTTTGACATCCATTGAAGAGGAAGACTATAGCCCAACGTGATATTTTTTACCCGCATATAGGCCCCGTTTTGAAGAAACCGTGTCTGCACGAGTTTGTTATAGCTGCTGTTGCCACCTCCTAAATTATAGATGCGCCCGTAATAGGCGTCGGTATTGTCAATAGTCCAGTAATCGAGCAGGTTGCTATACAACGTGCCATAGTTGGAGGCATAGGGAAAAGTGAGGTCATTTGCGATAAATACATCTCTTTTGCCAATACCCTGTATAAAGATCGAAACGTCAAAACCCTGCCAGGCGGCACGTGCGGAAAAGCCATACTGGTACCGACGATTGGTATTACCAATGATCCTTCTGTCGCCGGGATTATCTACCGTATTGTCTCCCGTAAATATTTTCCCGTCTTTATCGAGATCTTTAAATTTAATATCTCCCGGGTTGGGATTTTGCCCCTGGTACTTAATTACTCCTTCAAGCAGTTTTCCTCCCAGGAGATTGCTGTTCAAACTACCTTCTTCAAAATCCCCAACGGTATAGAATCCGTCTGTTTCATACCCCCATATTTCCCCTATTTGCTGCCCTACATAATATTGCGTGAGAAGATGGGTTGCATTAATATCGTATTTGGTAATAAAGGCCTTGTTATCGGAAAGCGTAAATCCGAACTGATAATTCACTTTACCTATTTGGTCTTTCCATGCAGCCTGTAACCCCCATCCGGTAGACTTCAGATCGGCCGTATTTTGAAGGGGTGTGCTGGCGCCCAATACAGCAGGCAGTTGTGCACCGGGAATCAGCATGCCTGTTGTGGTGCGCTTAAACAGATCGAAGCTGCCGGTAAACCTGTTACTGAACAGTCCGAGATCAACCCCGAAATTCCGGGTGGTTACTTTTTCCCATGTAAAGTCGCCACTGATCAATCCCGGGGCATCTAATGTAAGATACCTTACCCCGGAAGCATCTGCCCAGTTGGAAGTAGGCCGGGTTTTCATTCCGGAATAAAACAGGTAATTGCCTATGGATTGGTTACCCACATTACCATAACTTGCCCTGAATTTCAGATCAGACAGCGCCGGTTTGAGCACCCTCATAAATGCTTCGTCTGATACCCGCCAGCCGGCTGATACCGAAGGGAAAAATCCCCATCTTCTTCCTTCAGGGAATTTGGAGGAGCCATCATACCTGCCTGTGGTTTCCAACAAATATTTTCCTTTATATGCGTAATTGAACCTGTAAAAATATCCCTGTACCGCATATTCAGAAAATCCGTCAAAACCATTGCCATCAGGCTGAATAATACCGGTTCCGCCATCTAAATAGGGAAGATTGGGATTGATCATGTTCGACATCTGCGCGTTCAGCAATTCGAAATAGGAGCTTTCCTGGTTAAAGCCGGCAACCAGGGTAAACAGGTTATCATCCAGTTTTCTTTCGTAGTTACCGTAGATGTTCAGGGCGTGGTAGTCGGTAAAGTCGTTGTATTTGTAATACTTTGCCTTATCGGCGGTAACGGTAGGGGTGGGAACAAAACTGCTTAATGTGATAACATCAAATGGCTTGTCATAGCTGGTGTTGACACTATTTGTTTTATCATAAGTGTATTCTCCCACCACATTAAACCCCTTAAATATATTCAGGGTTACTTTACCGGACAGCCTGATATTATCCAACCTGTTGTTGCTTACCGCTGCGTTTTCAATCAGGTTCTTCGGCGTGGCATAAGGCACATATGTTCCATCAATAAGAGAATCTCCGACCAGGCTGTAAGAAGGTAATACAGATGCTGATCCGAATATGCCAAACCCATAGCCGGTATACGGGAAACGTTTATTGGCATTAGAGTACATGGTACTCAACTGGGCATTTGCCCAGGAGGTGATCTGCGAATTGATAAACCCGGTAAGATTGTATCGTTTATAGCTATCCTTATTGGTGATCAGTATGCCGTCTTCATTGGTAAACGCACCCGCGATCCTGTAAGAGGTCTTTTCTGTTCCGCCGCTTATTGCCAGGTTATGCGTTTGCTGAAAAGCGTTTTTAGAAACCATTTCCTCCCAGATATCATTCTCCCGTAAAGGATAGATAACACCGTTTTGAACAGTATATCCCGATCCATACTGAGATGGATTTTGAGCATAATTATTCAATAAGCTTAACCATTCATCTACATTCTGCCCCGTTCCGGGAGAATAGTTCATGTCTTTAAAAGATTGAACGGTTTGGAGCGGGGTCGCTTTTTGGGGAACTTCCAGCGGACGGCTGAAGACCAGGTTGTTGGAATAGTCAATAGTTGTTTTTTTAGCTCCTGCCCTGTTTTTACTGGTAAGCAGTATAACTCCCCATGCCGATCTGGCGCCATATATTGCAGCCGAGCCAGCGTCTTTTAAAACCGTTACTGTTTCAATATCATTCGGGTTAATTAAAGACAGCGAGGCCACGGGTACATTATCAAGCAGGATGAGCGGTGACCCGTTTGAGCCGGAACCTATGCTTGTGGTACCTCTTATGTTCAGTCCTGTGGAAGCTCCCGGTTCACCTGAAGAATAGGTGACCTGCAGATCGGGTATAACACCCTGTAGCAACTGCGCTATATTGGTAGTAGCCCTGCTGCCCGCTACTTCTTTCATATTTACTGTATTCACAGCGCCTGTTACATTAGTCTTTTTTTGCGTACCATACCCTACCACTATCACTTCCGACTCATCGGTAATCTCCACCTGCATGTTTATTTCTAAAAATGAGTCAGAACCAATTATTGCAGAAGTCATCTTATATCCCACGCGGGAAAATTCCAGGATATCTCCTATATCCGCTTCCACCGTAAACCTTCCTTTTGAATCCGTGCTCACTCCTTTGCCGCTGCTGCGTACTACCACAGAAACGCCCTCAAGCGGTATTCCCTTTTCATCTTTTATCACCCCGCTGATGTTATTGATCGTCTCCACCTGTTCCGGCGTTTGTTCAATGTGGAGAGAAGGAGCTGGTTTCTCCTTTATTACTACCGTTTTTCCGGTGATAATATAAGTAAGCGGCTTGTTTTTCAATACTTCTTCAATGGCTTTTTCCAGCGGCATCCGGTACAGATTAACCGTTACGTTGCCGGCCTTTTCAATTACCTCGTAGGTGTAAAAAAAATCATAACCACTTTGTTTTTGAATGGCTTTAAATACTCTTTGCAAAGGAGCATTTTTTTCCGACAAGGTGATCTGGGAAAAGCCTTTTGCGCCTGCAGTAAGGCAGGCCAGCAGTAAAAAAATAGCTGTTAGTTTCATTGCATTCAGCAATTGTTTAGTTGATCGGCTTCGTTTAAGATCTTCATCCGCAGCGTTGGCGTTACTCCTGCAGAAAAAACCTCCCGGCATAGGTCGGGTGAGGCCAAAAGCCTTTAATACCATAACTTTGTTTTGTTTGGGTTAATGAATAAATGATCTCGCTGATCGTATTAGGTGTTAATCCAGGCTATGGCCAGCGTGTTCCACCACTACTGGCCATTTATTGTTTGTTTTTCAAGAGTTGTATGATAAGGTGTTATAATTACTTTTTTACCTTCTACGCGGCATTTTACGTGTCCTGTAGCTTCCAGGATACTAAGCACTCCTGAAATATTTACCTGCCTTGACATTGTTCCTCCAAAATGAGAAGTGATCTTTCCCTGGTATTCGATATCTACGTCATACCATCTTGATACCTGGCGCATAACCGTTTCAATATCTGCTTTTTCGCCAAAAATGAACTTTCCTGTTTTCCATGCCATTACTTCTTCAATATCTGCATTGGTGGCAACAACTATTTTGTCTGTGATCTGTGCCTGCTCTCCCGGTCTTAGAATTTTAGCGGCACCGAAGTTGTTTACTTTTATAGCGCCTTCGAGCAAGGTCACTTTTGTACTCGCCTCATCGGTATATGCGTTCACGTTAAAATGGGTGCCCAGTACCGTCACTTCTGTTTTGCCGTTTATCACCTTAAAGGGCATAGCAGCATTATGAGCCACTTCAAAATAGGCTTCACCTGTTATAGCAACCTCTCGCTCAGTTCCTGCAAAGGCTATGGGGTAGCGTATAGAAGATCCGGCATTGAGCCACACATGCGAGCCATCGGCTAATTCCATATCAACCACTTTGCTGCCACGGGGATTGGATAGGGTGTTATACCGGTGCGTAGATATAGTGTTATCACCTGTAGGTTTATAGACAATCTGTCCGTTAGCGAGCTTTACCAGCTTCACATTATCCTGCACGGCCAATTGTCCGCTGCCTGCATTGTCAAGATACAGCTCGCTTCCGTCAGCCAGCGTGATGACGGCTTTATTAGCTACCGGCGGCGTTATATCATTTGAAACAGCAGTTTGTACAACCTCTGCCGGTATCTCTTTTTTATGGGTCAAAAAGAAATAGCTGAGCATCCCTGCAGCCAGTATAATGGAAGCTGCGGCTACCTGGCGTTGCCAGCCAAATTTTCTAACAGGGGGCAGATACTCTACAGGCGGGTGAAGGATATTTTGCAATATCAGGTTGCCTTCCGCGGCAGGCATATCATTTTCCAGTGGTGTCCGCTCCCAGGTGGCTTCCATTATTTTTTCAAGTGCCTGCTGGTTTTTGGGGAGCAGGCAAAGCAGGGCCAGTTCCTTCCTCTCTTCGGGTGAACAGGTGCCGGCACAGTAGCGCCTAAACAGGTAGGGTAAACGTTCATTGCTCATATACGGCGCTATTGAATTAAACTAATATATTTAAATGGATAACACAGATTTTTCCTTACGGTATATAACGAACAGGATGAGAAAGAGGATGAGGCAGTAGGGCAACTTTTTTTATGAAAGGTGGTAGATAACCCAGATAGCAGTGGACTGCAGCCCGTATTGCTGACCGATCTCATCCCTTAAGAACCTGAGGGCCTGTCCCATATGGGTTTTAACGGTATTGATTGAGATGCCGAGTTGTTCGGCAATCTGGTTGTGTTTTAGCCCTTCCTGCCGGCTGAGAAGAAATACCTGACGTTGTTGGGGACTAAGCTTGTTTACCGCCTGTTGTATGTAAGCGCGGATCTCTTTTTGGCTGACAGGGTCGGCATCGGGGAGGAAGGGAGTAGTTTCCTGGCGCAGTTCAGACAGGATCAGGGCTTCTTTAGCCATACGCCGCAGCCCGCTGATGGCCTGGTTATGGCATACCCTGAACAGGTAGGCGTTCATATTTTCGATACCGGCCATCTTCTCCCTGTTGTTCCATATTTTCAAAAACACATCATGCACGGTATCTTCCGCCATTTCCCGGGAGGCTGTAATGGTGAAAATGTAATGATACAGCTTACCCCGGTAACGAAGAAAAATAGCTGTGAAAGCTTCTTCACTGCCTTCGGCCAACTGCTGTAACAGATATTCTTCGTTGTATGATGGTAGATGTTCCAATACCTTAGTCTTCTCAAAATAAAAGAAATTTTATAAAACCATTACGCTGTAAAATTCAGAGACTCTTTACGGTACAATATACCTAAATTGTTGCCAGGGTTCACATCGCGAGGAACACTTTTCCGGATAATGCGCCGATTAAAAAGTTGATCGGATACTGGTGCTATGTTAAATTTAAAATGCCGTATAATATGTCACGAACCTGCCGCAGGCAGGTTCGTGACATATTATAAAACTACAATACGTTTAACTTAACACTAGCAGGTTCGGAGGATGGCAACCGGTAGAAAAAGTTTCCAGGCCTTTGGTTCATTACCCGGATCATTTGCCGTTGATGGTTGGCATAAGGCTGAAATGATAAAATGATATCCAGGATTTTTGACACAAATACTTAACGTCCGATTATTACGGAGAAGTGCCTTGCGGTAAGAAACCCTGTTACTAGTTCCGGCAGGCATGTTGTTCAGCCGGGGAACGGCTATTGGCAATGGCTCCAACCACCTGGTAAAAATTCCAGGCGGCATTTCTTTTTATTCTCATATAGCTTTTATACATTTCCATCCTAAAACCTGTATAATGGTAAATACACGTATATTAAAACAACGGAAACGTATCGCCCTGGTGGCGCATGATAATAAGAAGAAGGAACTGATGGAATGGGCGGAGTTTAATAAAACCGTTTTGGCCCGTCATGAACTGATAGCCACCGGCACTACCGGTAAATTGCTGGAGGAGGCGCTGGATCGGCCCATAAAGCAGGTTTTGAGCGGACCACTGGGTGGCGACCAACAAATAGGCGCTATGATCTCTGAGGGTTTGCTGGACGTGCTGATCTTTTTTTGGGATCCCATGGAAGCGCAGCCGCATGACCCGGACGTAAAGGCCCTGCTGCGGCTGGCAGTGGTATGGAACATACCGGTGGCCAGCGACAGGGCCAGCGCGGATTTTTTGATGACATCACCATTGATGCACGAGGAATATACTACCACAATCCCCGACTACAGCCAATATATCAAAAGAAAAGTGTGAATCTGCTATGAAAGTTCGTTTGCGTTTATGGAGCAGGAATGATAACATGGCGTTAGCCGAACTGGCCAATAATATTAATATCTGGAACAATCTACGCGACCGGTTACCTTATCCTTATCAACTTCAGCATGCGAATGAATTTATCAGCCATTGTCTGTTACAACCGTCGCCCACCATCATGGCTATTGAGGCAGACGGTATTCTTGCCGGCTGTATTGGTGTTGAAATGCAAACGGATATTTCCAGGATAAGCGCTGAACTGGGATACTGGGTGGGTGAACCCTTTTGGGGAAAGCAGGTAGCCACTATTGCCGTAAGGCAAATGACAGAATATACTTTTTCTTATTTTCCGCAAATCATCCGCCTTTTTGCCAGGGTTTTTGAATTTAATAAAGCCTCTATGAGGGTGCTCGAAAAAAACGGCTTTCACCTGGAGAGTATTCAGAAACGAGCTGTCATTAAAAATGATCGTATACTGGATGACTATGTCTGGGTAAGGTTCAGGGAGTAATTATGGCTCAGCTTATGGACCACGGGGTAGGGGGACAGGGACAGGTAACTGTCCCCGTCTTCCGGAATCTACTTCTTAACAACCTGCAATATTGCAAGACCGCATGCAGGAATCTTTATGGTTAACTGTTGACTACGACCTTTAAACTTTTTTGTTACGGGGATAATTTCAGTTCTGTTGCCGGCAGTATTTGCTGCATTAATGTCAGGATGATATAGTTCCCACACAGATTCCGCATGGTAGCCTTCGGGTAACCTGATATCCACATTTTGTTCCTTATCTGCCGAACGGTTGACAAGGGAAATGTGAATATTTTTTTCGGGAGTCAATACAGCCGCAGCATCAATGAAAGTCAGGAATTTACCATTGAGGGTTACTTCTTTGGCATCACCATCTATTGTTGGTTTTATGTCTGCACCATTCATTCCGGGACCGTTAACTTTCGCCTCAATTCTGGCACCGGTCATCTGGTTACGATATTGCCTGAATACATAATAGAGGGGTGTCAGGAATGCGTCATCTTCTCCTACAGAACGGATCAATCCATGCGCATTGACAGGAAAAATATAATTAGCCATACCAACCGTGGCGCACTGCCTGATAAAAACATTCAGCATGCCTGCTGCGACAGCTACATCCAACTGTTTCCTCGGGGATTGCCTGGAAAACTTATACTCATTACCATTATATATCGAATGACGGTTATTCCATTCATCCACACTCAGTCTTATAGGGTTATCACTTCTGCCGAGATGCCGGTTCACTGAATCGAGCTGCATCCCCAGTAATTCAAGGTGAACTTCCATTTTTGCCGGCGCGAAAAGTGTAGCAGATGGTTGCTGGATCATTCCGTCTTTAACTTTGGAAGTCACATAATAATGCTGTGTCAGGAAATCGATGTATTGGCCATTCTTTGCCAGCACTTCCTTATTCCACTTCCAGGTCTGTCCTATTCCTAAAAGACTGATATCAGGGTATTGCTTTTTTATGGTACCGGCCCATACCTGCAGCCGTTTTGCATAAGCGGTATCTGCTTCTGCCGTATGTCTCCCCCAGGGCCCATAATTTTCATTGCCTATACACCAGTATTTAACATTATACGGTTTACTATGCCCGTTAAATGCGCGCAGTTTCCCACCTGCTGTTGAAGAGTCGCCATTCACATATTCTATCCATTCCAGCGCCTCCCACAATGTGCCGCCATATTCCACACTATTAGCCATATTGAAGTTAATGTAGGGAGCTGAACCTATACGCTGGCACCACTGCAAAAACTCATCGGTACCGAACTGATAATTCTCAATGCCCTTCCATGCATGAGTATTTACAACAGGTCTCAGGGGTTTGGGTCCAATTCCGTTCCGCCAGCGATATTCATGAATAACGGTTCCTCCCGGCCATCTCATCACAGGGATATCCAGTTCTTTTAATAAAGGCGTTATATGTTTGCGCTCATTTCCCTGTATATCTGCCACACCACCATATATCATGCTGTCGTTTACATTTTCCAGCATTTGTCCGTATATCATGGGGTCTATTTTCACAGGCTGTTGTGGTATCGTAATATCTACTCTTGTTACCTGTCCTTTTGCGCTGGTTACACATGCAATAGATATCACCAATGCCAGCGTCAGCGTTCTTTTAATGCTTTGCATAATCGATTTTGTTTTCGGTTATAAATTACAATGCCTGCAGGGGGAACAACTTCCCTCTCCAGGAAATAATCAAAATACTATTTACTATCTGTTTTTACCAGTTCTATCATTGCAAAAGCGCAAGGTAATAGTTGTATGTTAACCCTTTTTCCCGTTGGCTTTAAGGTTTTTGTTTTAGGTATTATTTCAAACCGGTTATCCGCGGTATTCACTGCATTAATATTTGTATGGTTCAGCTCCCACACCTGTCCCGCTTTGTATCCGTTGGGTAAAGCTATTTCAACCTGCTGCACGGCAGCCGCTGACCGGTTGACTAATGCCATGAGAATGTGTTTGTCCTTATTAACAACGGCAGCCGCGTCTACAAACGGCAGCCATTCGTTATTCATTTCCACTTCTCTGCTATCTCCGCTAATATTGATATCTGCCTCCCCTGCAGTTATGCCGGGCCCTTTTACCACTATATCTGCCTTATATCCCACCATTCTGCTGCGATATTGCTTAAAAAGGTAATAAAGCGGCGTGAGATAAGCATCATCCGTACCTGCCGTTCGAATAAGACCATGCGCATTAACAGGAAAAATATAGTTGGCCATACCCACAGTGGGGCTTTGCCTGATAAAAGCATTTAACATTCCTGCTATAACGGCTACATCAAATTGTTTTCTCACCGACTGCCGTGTAAACTTATAGTCGTTACCATCAAAAACACTATGCCGGTTATTCCACTCGTCTACACAAAGGCGGATAGGATCATGTGAACGCTGCAATTGCTGATTCATTTCCTCCAGTTGCTTTCCCAATAGCTGGAGATGCGCTTCCATTTTAGCCGGAGCAAATAGTGTCCTGTTAGCCTCCTGCAACTTTCCATCTTTCAGTTTTGCATTTACATAATAGTGCTGGGTCAGGTAGTGGATATATTTTCCGCTTCTTTCCAGCACCGTTTTATTCCAGGCTGTAGTATGTCCCACGCCTAATAAGCGCAGTGCCGGGTATTGCGCTTTGATCGTGGATGCCCATGCAGTCAGCCTGTTGGCATAAACCGTGTCCTCATCCTGCACGCGGGCAGCCCTGCTGATCAGGTAGTTCTCATTTCCGATACACCAATACTTTACATTATAAGGACTTTTGTGTCCGTTATAAGCTCTTAGCCTCCCCATCGCCGTTTCTTCGCTTCCATTTACGTATTCTATCCACTCAAGGGCTTCCCATAATGTACCCTGGTACAGCGGATGGCTTCCCATATTCAGATTGATATACGGCGCAGTGCCTACCCGCCGGCACCATTGAAGGAACTCATCCGTACCAAATTGGTAGGTCTCTTTCCCGTTCCAGGCCAGCGTGGGCACCGTGGGTCTCAATGCGCGGGGACCTATTCCGTTCCGCCAGCGGTATTCATATACAACTGTTCCCCCGGGCCATCTCATTACGGGTATCTCCAGCTCTTTTACCAACGGCGTAACGTGTAGCTGCTCATTTCCTTCCATATCAACCATTCCCCCGTATATCATGCTGTCGTTCACATTTTCCAGCATTTGCCCGTATATCATTTCATCCACAGGCAGGAGCTTCTCCGGTATTGTCACTTCCAGTAATGTTTTTGTTTGTGCTGAAAGTTGATATACAGTAAGGAGGAAGATTATTATCAGGTAAAATGATTTTATCTTAATAGTTTGCATTCAATTAAACATTCAGTTTATACTACACCCGGTAAAAGTTCGCTCCCGAATAGTCAGGGCTTTATCGGCTGACTAATATCCCAGGTTCTGCTCCAGGTTATGATTCGTTTGTATTTCTATATCGGGAATGGGCCACAAATAATTTGCGGAAGCATTAAAAATCCTTGTCTGGATCACCCGCATATCCCCCCTGTTTGCGACACCGGTGTAATCTGGTGTTCCGTTTTCGTCAATGGCAGGAGCCGATGACAGGAACCCTCTTGGTATGCGACCATAACAAGGCCCGTTCAGCACTTGTTCCGCAATCTTCCAGCGAAGAATATCAAAATAACGGGAGCCTTCCCCCGCCAGCTCTACTTTTCTTTCTTTTCTCACAATAGAACGTAGCTCGGGTACTGTTTTACCCGGCGTTATAGCTGGCATTCCTACTCCGGGCCGTTGCCTTATTTTATTAATCGCCGTATATACCGATTCGTCTACCTGGTTGCCTTCTATTTTTGCCTCGGCATAGTTTAACAGCACTTCCGCATAGCGTATTACGATCGGGTTAATATCTGATCTTGTTGGGTGCTCCTCTTTTGGATCTGCATATTTTCTCCAGCAGTAGCCGGCAAAGCTGGCAAAAGTATGGGTGGCGTCAAGATTGTTAACCCTCACTGCAGGCGTTACGTTGTAGTTCCAGCACATCAGGCTGTCTTTATGTGTTTCAAACTGGTATCCATAATATGTGGAGCCTGGCAATGCAATGGTCATTCCAAGGCGGGGATCGCGATTTTCAAAAGGATGTGCGGGATCATATAAAGGCGATTCATCTATTGGCAGACCGTCTGTACATTCATAGGAGTCAACCAGCGACTGAACAGGCATCCTGTTGCTGAACCCCCCGGCCATCCGGGACCTGAATGAAACCGGTGTTTCTTGGAAAATATCGTTATAATTGAATTGTATCGCCCATATTATTTCCTTAGATGTCTTCCCTGCCCTTAAAGTGATATCTCCGTAGTTGGGATGTAATACATACTCAGAACCTTCCAAAGCTATCACCTTTGAAGCTGCAGTGGCTGCATCACCCCAACGCTCGTTATACAGAGCAACCCTTGATACCAATGCCCAGGCGGCGCCTTTGGAAATCAACATTGTATTCGGGCTGTTTGTGGCATTAAGCATATCTGCTGCTTCATTCAACTCTTTTATCACAAAATCTACCACCTCCGCTTTCGTATTTTTTGATACATATGCCTCGGAAAGCTTTAACGTATTAGTTATCAGCGGAACACCTCCATAAAAGTCCGATAAGGTTGCATAACAATAGGCCCTAAGGAATCTTACCTCTCCTGTTGCCTGTGTAATAAATTGCGTATTGGTTGTTTCCACGCGATCTATATTTTCCAATAAAAAATTACAGCGGGAAATAATGTTATACATTGTATTCCATATAGAGTTTACATAGTTAGCCGTTGCCGTTCCCCACATGGCATGTGGGGTTACATCCCTGTTGGCCGCAATATCGGAGAACATGTCGAAAACATGCACATAAGGGTTTTCACCGAAACGAAGTGTAAGTGGGCTAAAGCAGCCTACCAGCGCTGCTCTCAGTTCAGCTTCTGTCCGAAGAAAAGTTGCGGAAGAAGGCGCATCCAACGGAAATTTTTCCAACTCCTTATGGCATGACAGGAAGAAAACACAACTGAGTAGTATTGCAAATATTTTTTTCATAATAAGTTCATTTAAAATTTAACATTCAATCCTGCATTAACAATTTTTACCTGGGGGTAATACAGTCCGGCGCTGGCAGGCGAAATTTCCGGATCCCAACCCGGCCAGAAGTTATCCAGTGTAAAAAGGTTCTCACCTGATACGTACACCCGCAGGCTCTGTATTTTCAGATTGTTCAGCACTGCTTTAGGTAGTGTATAACCCAACTGCAGGTTCTTCATGCGCAGATACGCGGCGCTTTTCATCCAATAATCCGAGTTCTGTGTATTGTTGGCTTCGCCAAAAGCAAAACGCGGGAATACGGCATTGAGATCGGGATTGTCTGTTGTCCACCTGTTTTTCTGGAACTCATAAGCGGTGCCTCCTGCTAAAAAAGGAGTGATAGCGCTGCCGGTAAGATAACCATCTACTTTTCCTACTCCCTGCAGGAACGCCGTAAAGTCAAAACCTTTATATTCCGCAAATAGCCGTAAGCTGTAGGTGTAGCGGGGAATTGTACTTCCCAGTACCTCCCTGTCATTGTTATTTACATTCCCGCTCTTATCCACATCTTCGTACCGGATATCACCCGGCTTCACTACGCCAAATGTTTGTGCAGGGTGCAGGTAATTGCCACTGCCATCAAAATCTGATGCCGAAAGCAATCCCTGCGAACGCAACAGGAACAATGAATTCATCGGGTAGCCCTCTCTGTTTACGATGGTCCCTGTTTGCTGAATACCTTTCAGATCGACTACCGTGTTCTTTACATCGGAAAGTGCAATGGTTGCCCCGTATTTGAAAGCATTATCATTATTGGAGTAATCAATCTGCAGATCCCATCCTTTGTTGTCCACCACACCGGCATTCTGGTAAGGTGCGGTTACACCCATGGTGCGCGGAATGCTCAGTTGTAGCAAAATGCCCGTTGTTCTTTTATTATAATAATCAAATGAAACAGACAGGTTCCGGAGGATGCGGGCATCTAAGCCAATATTTGTCATGGCTGTTGTTTCCCAGGATATATCTGTATTAGCCAGGCTTAATATGGCTGCACCGTTCTGAATAGCATCGTTGGAAATATACCGGGGATCGAGCGATACGGTGGGTGCAAAAGGATAATTGTCTCCGATTTGCTGGTTGCCCAGTTTACCCCAGGAAGCCCGCAGTTTTAGTTCGTTCAGCCAGTGTACGCTTTCCATAAAGGTTTCCTGCGAAATGCGCCAGCCGGCAGAGAAGGAAGGAAAGGAGCCCCACTTATTGCCCTTTGCAAAACGGGAAGAGCCGTCGCGCCGGATATTGGCCTCCAGCAGGTATTTGTCGTCAAAAGAGTAATTGAGTCTTCCAAAATAGGAGATCAGCGACCAATCCGTTGCAGTGCCGCCATTACGCATATTTGCCGAAGATCCGGCGGAAAGAACCGTGTACTCAGGAAACAGGAAGTTGTCCCGGAAGGCACCAAAATCAGTATAGTAAGCATTGGTGTACTGGTATCCTCCCAAAGCGGTTACCGAATGCTTCCCGTAGTTCTCATGGAAAGTAAGATTGGCGTCAACCTGGTCAAACCTGTCCTGGCTCATGGTTTCTTCATAGGTATTTGCCGCCGGTAACGTAAATCTTAAAACACCGTTAGGATCATAAGTTCTCACCGTATTGACAAATGAACGTACATGTGATGGCGTATAGGTTGGCGCATAAGCCACTTTCGCGGTCAGGAAACTAAAGGGTTTGTATTCAAACGCGAAATTTCCTGCAAGCGGCATGCTTTTGCTTTTCCACCATCCGCCATCATTCATAATGGCTACAGGGTTTACGCCATTTTGCCCTTCTCCGTAAAGTCCATTTGTGTACACAGCCGCCTGCGTGGCAGGCAGTTTATTGATCAGTCCCCATATTAACGGGGTTCCTGTTGTGCCGCCAAGCGCAGCTCCAAGCCCTCCGGGGAACTGAGGAGCGGCGCTTCTTCGTTGTTCCCTGATATAGAGGTCAAAAGAACCCCTGAGCTTTTCCGATATCTGCACGTTTGTATTGAGCCGTACAAAGAAACGCTTAAAGTCAATGTTTTTGATCAGGCCTTCCTGGCTTAACATGCCGGCTGTTCCGAAAAATTGAATTTTTTCTGTGCCACCGGATAAACTCACTGCATGATTGGTTTGAATACCGGAGCCGTTTAATACCTCCTTCCGCCAGTCGGTATCGGGATACAGATCCGGATCGGAGTCTTTCTTCGCTTTATAATCGTTGATATAAGTGTCGGAAAAAAGCGGTGTTCTTCCTACATTCACATGCGCCTCATTGATCATTAACATGTGGTCAAGCCCATTTACCATTTTGGGCATATCTGTAACACTCTGCCTGCCCACATAGGCATCATAGGAAACATTAAACCTGCCTTTGCTTCCACGCTTGGTGGTAATGAGTATCACGCCGTTTGCAGCACGTGAGCCATATATCGAAGCCGAAGCCGCATCTTTTAAAACGGATATGGATTCAATGGTAGAAACGTCTATATGATCGATAGACATCACCACCCCATCCACTAACACCAGTGGTTCGGAATTATTCAGGGTGCCTATGCCGCGTATGCGTATCGTACCACCGTCCACACCCGGTTGCCCGCTGCTTTGTGTGATGGTAACGCCGGGTGCAACACCCTGTAATGCCATAGATGTTTGCCCCACCTGCCTTTTTACCATATCTTTTCCCGAAATGGAAGATACGGCACCTGTGAGGTTTACTTTTTTTGTAGTAGAATAACCTACCACCACCACGTCTTCCAGGTCAGCAGCGCCGGGGTGCATAGTGAGCTGAAGTGTTTGTCGCCCGCGAACAGGCACTTCCTGCGTTTCATAACCAACCATGGAAACAACAAGGATGGCGTCCGGTGCAGCCGTCAGCCGGAATACACCCTGGTTATCTGTTGTAGTTCCCACTTGGTTGTTGCCTTTAACTACAACAGAAACGCCTGGAAGGGGAGTACCGTCTGCAGATGTTATTGTACCTGTAACCGTGAATGACTGTCCGGCAAACGCAGGAATTGCAAACACTATAAGCAATACAATAAGGGACAGCAACCGGTCTGGTTTTAAAGGGAAATAAAGCTTCTTGATCATACGGCATAGTTTTAGTTTAAACGATCGGGTTTATATAAACAAGCATGTTTTACTTTTTTAATGGAATGATTACTCCCAGCTTTCCCACCAGAAAATGGACACCCAAAAAAGTGACCAGGTACACAATGCCTACTGCAACAAAAACGGGTGTATAGGAAATATGCTGAACGGTCCATCCGATAAGCAGTTGTATTCCGATGGCCGTCACTCCCCCGAGTGTGCCACCCATTCCCGTTAACGTTGCCTGCACTTTTTTGGGAAAAACTTCTGCGGGTATGGTGATGTTTCCCCACAACCCATGACCAAACATGACCCCGGCAATTGCAAGTATGGCAAGCGCGATATTCATTGTATTAAATAACAGGAAGCAAAAAAGCGGAATTAACAGGGAAGCTGTAAGCATCGTTGTTTTTCTTGCACGGTTCAGAGACCACCCTCTATTGATCAGTGAGCGGGGGATAATACCTCCAAACACTGTTCCCAATGCCAGCGCTGCATAAGGTATCCATGCAAAATACCCCAACTCGCTGAGGCTCAATCCCCGTTGTTCCTGCAGGTATTTCGGGATCCAGAAAATTAGAAAATAGGTACAGGGATCTATCAGTATGCGTGCGATAAAACACCCCCATGCCTGCCTTATTTTTAACAGGCGCCAGATCATATAGGTCTTCTTTTCTTCTGCAGGTTCAGTTTCCGGTTCTCTGTCAGATTCTATCAGAGCCAGTTCCTCTTTTGATAGCCGGGGATGCTGAGAGGGTATATAATAATGTTTCCACCAGAAGAACATCCAGACAGCGCCCAGCATCCCTGTGATCACAAATGCTGCCTGCCAGTTAATTACAATAGCGATAAAACTTACCAGCGGCACTGCCATTGCTGCTCCCGCAGAGGAGCCTGCATTAAGCAACCCAATGGCAAGGGCACGTTCCTTAAGCGGGAACCACTCCGAAGCTGCTTTAACACCCGCCGGAAAATTGGCCGATTCGGTTGCACCGAGTAAAAACCTGAAAACAGAAAACTGCGTGACGGTTTTTGCAAAGCCGTGTAAAATATTTGCAGCCGACCAGCCACCCACGAACCAAAAGAGACTTTTACGGGTACCCAGTCTGTCAATAATGGTACCGCTGATGGCATACATAACGGTATAACTTAACAGGAAAGCCGAAGTAAGATAAGAGTAGTCTATGTCAGTCAGTCCAAGTTCTGCCTGGATGGTTGGAGCCAGTACAGATAACACCTGCCTGTCCAGATAATTAAGCGCCGATACAAAAAACAGGATCGTCGCTATCCCCCATCGTACATTTCCTGTTTTTTTACCCATGACTTATGTCTTTGAAGGGGTTATAGTGACTGGCGGTTGCACCAGAACCATCCACTTTATGCAGAATGAGTTTGCTGTTGACTGCCATGGTATCATCTGTCATACCAAGCAGGTACTGACCCTGCTCCTCCAGTTTTTTTCTCAGTAAGGCAACGTCAACCTGCCGGGTAGGCAGCTTGTCTTTTAGCAGTAAGGCAGTTGCTACACCGGCTCCCTGGCCAATGCCCATACAGGTAGCCATTACCCTGGCAGACCCAAAGGCATTATGCGTAGCCGATATTGCCCTTCCCGCCACCAGTACATTGTCCAGCCCCTGGGGTATCAGGCTGCGATAGGGTATCTCGTACACCGCCTTACCCGATCCGGTAAACACCTGTTGTTCTCCTTCCGGAGGATGGATATCAATGGCGAATGTTCCGCAGGCAATACCATCCTCAAAGGCCCTGTTGGACAGTACATCTTCTTCGGTCAGTTCATAATCACCCGTGATATGCCGGGTCTCCCGCACACCTACCTGCACCCCTGTATCGAGAATGAATGAATTTTCAAAGCCGCCTACATACTTCTGCAGGAACTTATGTATTTCCCATGCCTGCATGCGGGTTTCTATCTCTGCCCTGGTAAGGTCCCTTGCATCCGTGCCATCAATGCCCTGCAGCCTGGTAGCATTCACTGCTATTTGGCCTTCAAGGGGCAACTGGTAAAATAGTATTCGCGGTGCAGCTTCTTTCGGGAACTCACCGTTTTCCATCCCCTTTTTTACCAGTTCCTTTAATCCGAGAAAAGCGATGGCTTCGCTGGAGTCTATTTCCTCATCTGTAGGAGAGTCTTTCAGCAATTCCCTGTTGGCCTTCATCCACAAACGCAGTTTGTTCATTTCAATCCCTCCTATGCGAAAGAAAAGCGTTACAGGCTGCATGGCGCCGTCTTCCTTTCTCCCTTTCACAAAAGGAGCTTTTGCCATAGTTGCGATATCCGCATCCGCAGAGCAATCGATGACATATTGTGGGTTAATCACCTGGCGCCCTGATTTATTCTCTATGATGACTGAAGTAACTTTTGTTCCTTCTTTTACAACCCCTACAGCCCAGGTGTGGAGTAATAATTCAACGCCCGCTTCTCTCACCATTTCAAAAAGCAGGTATTTCATTCCTTCCGGATCAAATGGTGTCATCGAGGCATTATCAAACGTAAGATCACTAACATGTCCGTGAGAAGACTTGAGCTGGATGAGGCGGTCTACCAGTTCGCCCGCAATACCTCTTATTACCTGCCTCCCTTTAATATCGTGAAAGGTAAACATAGGGTTGACCATAGCGATGGTGAGATTGCCTCCAAGGAATCCATACCTTTCGAGCAGCATTACTTTCGCACCGTTACGGGCAGCGGAGATAGCAGCGCCGATCCCCGCCGGACCGGCTCCCACAACAAGCACTTCAGGTGTTGCATATACAGGCAGCAATCTGCTTTCTTCTTCAATAAATTTCATAGTCTTTTGTCTTTTTTTTAATGGTGTATAGTTCAGAACCGGGTTTGTGAAAGATGAAATATAAATGCTATAGCCACCTAAACTATACCGTCGTTCCGTTAAAACAAAAAACTTACACATGATTTTTGTCAAAAATGATTGGGAACATTCCCGCAACCGTTCCCAATTTTTGTGTAGATTTAAGCTTTGTACCAAACAGCGTTCAGGTATGCAGAAACATCAGGTAACCATTATTGATATAGCAAGGAAAATGGGCATATCAAAATCAACTGTATCGAGGGCCCTAACCAATAATCCGAATATCAACCCGGAAACAAGAGCATCTGTTTTGCGAATGGCAAAAGAGATGGATTATCAACCCAATATGTTAGCGCTCGGGTTGATCAAAAATGAAACCCGTATGCTGGGGGTCATCATTCCCGATATTGAAAAGCCATTTTTTGCTTCTATCGTAAGCGGCATACAACATGCTGCCTCACGGATGAACTACCGGATTATCATTGCCCAGTCGGATGAGTCGCCTGCAATAGAAAAAGAAAATATACAGGCACTGATGCTGAGCCGGGTTGACGGGTTCCTGATTTGTCACACCCGGGACACGAGGAACTTTGAACATATAAAGTTATTGCATAGCAAAGGGGTACCGCTTGTATCCTTTGCCAGGATATGCCAGGAGTTACCTATTCCTAAGGTAGTGGAAGATGATTTCAACGGGTTGTTTACTACCACGCAACACCTGATAGAAAGAGGGAAGAGGAGGATCGCTCTCCTGGCCGGCCCGAGGCATCTGCTCGCCAGTAAACTCCGTCTCAACGGGTACAAAACAGCTTTGCAACAACATGGCATTCCATTTAATCCAAAACTCGTAAAACATTCGAAATTTTTACACGAAGATGTTGAAAAAGCGGTGGAGTACTGGCTCAATCTACCGGAGCCGCCTAATGGAATATGCACGATTTACGACCGTGGCGCCATCGAAGTGATTGAGATACTTAAAAGAAAAGGGATCAGGATACCTGAAGATATCGCGGTAACAGGGTTTGGCAATGACCAATGGGCCTCTATTATCGACCCCGGCCTCACTACATATGAACAAAAGCCTTTTGAAATCGGTCAGCTTGCAGGGAAGTATATGCTTGAACTGCTGGTAAAGAAAAAACCTTCATTGCACTCACAGCTTGTTATTTCAAAAGGGTCACTTATTATTCGCCAGTCTTCCTGAGGGGTATAAGCGCAGGTGCGTCTACCCTCCCGGGTTAATAACAAAGTGCCTGCTGGTTGGCAGGCACTTTGTTATCGACGATATGTTGATGTGTTTACTTTTTATCCCACCATACCTTGCTCAGATAAGTGTCTCCGTTCGACATCCGGGCGGCAGCCGTATTATACTCGTCCGGGTTACGGAATCGTTCGGTGCCGGAATACACTCCCCTGCGGGGAATAGTACCATTAGTCACTCCCGGGTTAGGTCCGGGAATCAGTTTGGGATATCCCGTGCGACGCCACTCAGAATATGCTTCATAATGCCGCATGAACAGGCTGATCCATTTCTGATCCATGATCTTTTCCAACTGTTCTTCCTCTGTTCCCGAAAGTGTTCCTTCGTTACTGATATAGGTAGCAATGTCCGCGTCCGGTATATTATAAGGGTCAACTTTCATCGCGGCCCTTATTCCTTCCTGATAAAATGTTTCTGCGTCGCCGGGATTGAGTCCTCCCCAGCCAAGTAATGCTGCTTCCGCTTTATAAAAGCACAGGTCGGAGTATGACATAAATAAGTAGGGGAAGGTAAGCTTCCTGTCATTGTAAATCGAAATAGTGCCGTAAGAATAATCGTCCCTGTTAATGATCACGTTTTGTCCGAGTGCAACTCCAAGCCCACGATATATTGGGTTGCCGTCCTTTTTTGAGTTTTCAGTAGGCTCTGCGATCTTAGGAAGCCTGGGGTCATCTTTGGCAAGCAGCATATCAATGAATGGCGCCGCAAGCTGGTTCAATTCCTTACTTCCGTTATAGCCTCCTATTACAGGATGATACCCCAAAGCAAAACCATCCTGCGGATTGGTAGGCATATTCGCATTGTCGGCATTGCTTGCAAATATCGGCCCGGCAAGCGCTTCTTCTACTGTTTTGCGGGACAGCGTGGGGTCCACGTAGCGCAGCCTGAAGCCCATCCTGAGCTTTAACATGTTCCCGAATTTTCTCCAGGCATTTACATTTCCCTTGTATACCAGGTCCGCGTTTCCATAGGACAAATCGGAGCTGCTGAGCCGGCTCATTGCCAGGTCCAGCTCAGAAAGCATGGATTTGTAAATCTCCTCCTGCGTATCGTATTTCGGCGTTAATATGAGGTCCGCCTCAGGTAATCCCGCTTCGGAATACGGGATATCTCCCCAGAAATCCGTCATCCTTTGCCAGATATACAACTCATTTATTTTGGCGATTGCCAGCTTGGTCCTGCCGGCCTCGGTTTCTTCCTGTCCCTTCAGCAAGCGGTTTCGTATCTGGGCCAGGTTATGTATATATCCGTAGTGAGCAGCCCAGTTCCGGGTTTCATAAATATCCCGGTCCTCCTGGTATTGGGAGGGAGCGGAAAGGTTTCCGCTGGCCCATTGTTCCACCCAGGACCCCACCTGCCACCAGTTGGCGCCTTCTGTAAGAAACCCGCTCAACTGTACATTTGACAGAATGTATTCAGGTGGAACTGAAGCGGGTTGAGTGGGAGAAATATTTAATTCCTCAAAATTTTTTGTGCAGGCCGATAACAGGGTGACAACACCCACAACAGCAGCCATCTGCAGCTTGTTATATATTTTCATTCGTATAACTTTAATTTTTAAATATTGCAGGATATCCCGATAGTTGTCGGACAGCCTGTTCATACCTGTGTATGAAAATATTTTTATCACACTTCGTTTCATATCTAATAGTATTAATATGGTTAAGTATTGATAAATGTCTTATACTGTTATTTTCCTAAAATCTTACGCTGACGTCAATGCCAAAGGTCCTCATCATCGGAAGCGAATGTCCTTCCATACCAAGCGTTCCGGTATTTACATTCACCGAAGCGTTTTCCGGGGAAAATCCGTCGGTATGCCGTTCCAGGTAACCGACATTTCTTCCGTAAACGGCCAATGACGCTCCTGAGATCACTTTTGTGCCGGTAAGCCATTTAGAGGGCAACTGGTAAGCCAGCCGTATTTCGCGGATGGCGGTATAACTGGCATCGTATATGAACTCTTCCGCCACGGCAAAGCCTTTATCGGGGGCTACCCGGTTCCAGAAGGCCTGAGCAGTAGTAGTCACTGTATTTTTTTCGCCTGTACTTACCCAGGCACCATTTTCTTGCCTGCCCCTGACACCTTCCACCAGCAATCCTCCTTCCCGTCCTTCAAGTGTTCGTTTTGAAGTGCCATAAGCTGCTTCCTGCACACGCCCCTGCGAAAAAATCATCCCTCCCCTGCGCATGTCGATGAGGGTACTAAGCGAAAATCCTTTATAGAAAAAGTTGTTGGCAAAGCCACCCGTCCATTTGGGATTCGCATTCCCGATCTCGAGTGTAGATACTGATTTTACAATGGGAAGACCGTTGTCATCAATCAGCCTGTTGCCCTTATCATCACGGGCATAGGCATAGTCCGCCGCGTTGAGCACACCAAAGGGTTTTCCGGGCACGGCTGTTATGCGGATATTCCTGTCTGACCCTACCAGGAATTCCGAAACACCTTCAATCAGCTCCAGCACTTTATTGCGGTTGGCGGCAAAGTTAAAGCTGGATTCCCACCTGAAGCCGTTGCTCAGTTTAACCGGAGTACCGGAGATCAGCATTTCAACACCCTTGTTCTGTATACGTCCGGAATTGGTAAGCTTGGTGCTGTACCCTGTTGACTGTGCTATAGTGATGGGCAGTATCTGGTTGCTGGTAATTGAATAGTAGTAGGTGAAGTCAATCAACAACCTGTTCTTCATAAACCTCAGCTCGGTACCTATTTCATAGGAGGTTTTTAATTCGTTCTTCAGGTTGGGGTCCGTAATCACATCAGTATAACCTGCGAGGGGCTGGTTTTGAAAGGTATTGGAATTCAGCCCGAAATACCCCACTGTATTATAGGGATCTCCCGACCGACCTGCCTGTGCCCAGGAACCGCGGATCTTGGCGTAGTCCAGAAAAGAACTGTTGATGCCCAGCGCGTCTGTAAGGATCGCGCTTGCCCCAACAGAAGGATAGAAAAACGAGTTGTTTTGAACAGGCAGGGTCGATGACCAGTCATTTCGCGCTGTTACATCAATAAACCATATATTCTTATATCCGAAGTTTGCCGCGCCATACACGGAGTTGATATCGTATTCGGAAACGGCAAGGGTGGGCACATTCAAAAGTGTTCTTCCGATGGCATATAAGCCGGGGATGCTTAACTGGGTGCCTGTATTACCGGTAAGCCGGTAACGGTTCTTTTGGTGGTTAGCGCCTATATTCACGAAATAAGAAAACTCCCCTATGTCCCTTGACGCGGTTATCAGCACATCGGCATTTTCCACTTTGTTATACGCGTTGTTTTCAAAAACCCTCCCGGTTTGCTGTATCCTTGTGCCTACTGCATCCCAGCCATATTGCCGTTCGTAGTAAAAATCAGTTCCGTATCGGCCTTGTATAGAAATCCCTTTTGCCAACTGGTAGCTGAGTTTGGCATAGGCGATCAGGCGGTCTCTCTGGTCTTCATTACGGCTGTTGTTGATTGTCCAGAAAGGATTGGAAGTAACAGAGTTGCTTTCAAATATTTTTTCTCCGCCTACAAAGAATGCAGCGCCACCGATATCCCGTGTTTTTTGTATGTCCTGTGCAGTGTACTCGTATCTTCTAAGCCCGTCCATGCTAAGGCTCCTGGGTATATACAAAAAGCGATAAACGGGGTTTTGTCCGTCATCGCCCAGGTGAGGCCGGTTCACCACATCCTGCCTGATATAGTTGGCCTTCACGTCCAGGTTCAGTCCGTTGGCGATATCTGTTGAGATCTTTACCGTCGCCGAATTTCTTTTGAGCGTATTGGTGGGCTGAAAGCCGTCATTGTTCAGGTTGGTAATAGAGGCGTAATAGGTGGTTTTTTCCCCTCCGCCGTCAACGCTCAGTGTATTCATCAGCATTTTTTCGGGACGGAAGAACGCGGTATAAGGATTTTCCATCGGCAGGTAAGCTGTCGTATCCCCCCACATATCTTCTACAAGCTGTCCATCCATTTTCGGGCCCCAGCTTCCGCGGGTGGTTGGGTTTCGTCCGCCGCTCAGTTTGGGTATCCCGCCCGTTAAAGACGGGTCATAGGCTACTACGGAACCATCAGCCCTCCGGTAAAACGTAAACTGACCGTTGAAGCCCTGTCCATATACATTCTGATAATCCGGCTGCACCAGTGCATTCCCGGAAGAGAAGCTGCCATCGTAGCTGATATTGGGTTTACGGTTGCGTGTACCCGATTTGGTAGTGATGATGACCACTCCATTGGCGCCCAGTTGCCCGTAAAGTGCGGCGCCATTGGGCCCTTTCAGTACTGTTACCGATTCTATATCATTGGGATTGATATTGGATATGCCATCTCCCCCGTCTACGCCGGTAGCAAAAGTCTGGGAACCTAGACTTCTCCTGTTGGAGTTATCAATCGGCACGCCGTCAATAACGTACAGGGGTTGAGAGTTCCCGGAAAGCGAAGAATTTCCGCGGATAACCACACGGGAAGCGCCGGACATACCGGCCGCGGAAGATGTTACCTGCACCCCGGCAACTTTCGCGGAAAGCGCAGCACCCAGGTTGGTTTCTTTCGAATTGGCAAAATCCGATCCCTTCAATTCGCCGGTGGCAAAGGTCAATGCCTTCTTATCCCTTTTGATGCCCAGGGCGGTAACTACGATCTCCTCAGACCCCGTTACCTGTACTTTTAGAACGATCCGCAGGAAAGCCTCCTTTGAAACCGATACCTCCACCGTTTCATACCCTACATAGGAAACCGTCAGCACTCCTGTGTCATCGGGTAGTTGAAGTGTAAAATTGCCGTTGGCATCGGTTGAGGTACCCCTTTCCGTTCCTTTCAGCTTTACAGAGGCGCCTGCCAGGGGCACGCCGTCCTCCCCCCGAATATTTCCCTGTATGGTAACAGGTGGGGGCAGGCTGATTTCGTCACGTGCGACCGGGATATTCTGGATTTCTTTTTCCCGGATGACAATAGTACTATATTTTATTTCGTAATCGAATGGCTGACCCCTTAAGCACATATTCAGCGCATCCGTGAGCTCCATGTCTTTTATGTTCAGCGAAATGCTGCCGGCTTTTTTTAATAATTCCTTCTCGTAAAGAAAAGAATAACCGGTTTGTTTTTCAATCAGCCTGAAGGCCTTTAACAGAGAAATGTTTTTTTCTGCAATTGTTATTTTCTGCGAAAAGGTTTTTGCATTCAGGTTAAATGTAAATGCAAGAATTAAAACTGCAGTCAGTTTCATAATCAACAGCTTTTTTGGAAAAAGCTTACCATAGCGCCCCACGGCTTGGTAAAACAATCTTGGTTCCATAATTTTGGAATGTTTGGGTTAAAAATTTAAGTCTTACAATTTGAGTTTTTGAACAGCCCAATCAATCTCCGGGAGTGTCAGCAGCACTTCCGGTATTGTTTTGTACCGTCTGGTTGTTTATTTTTTCTTCATATTTCGTTAATGGTTATTTGGTTAAGGATAAAAGTCTTATTGTTTCTTATAAGCGGTAACTAATACATTTTTGCCTTCTGTTCTGAACCGGATTTTATGGGTAGCTTCCAATATTTCAAGCATTTGTTCTATACTATCCTTCCGCTTTACACTTCCGGAAAGCCCTATTTCAGGGACATGGCCCTCATATACAATATTTACATCGTACCACCGTGCTATTTGTCTCATAATGGTTTTTACGTCCGTATTATCAAACCTGAATTCGCCGTCTTTCCAGGCTATTACATTCTTTATATCTACGTCCGTTAACAGGGCCACCTCCTGCCCGGCTTTTGTTACATGAGCCTGCTGTCCAGGTTTCAGCAACAGGCTTTTTTCCCCGATGTTCACCTTTACGGCGCCTTCGAGCAGGGTAGTATTAATTTGCTCCTCTTCATCATACGCCATCACATTAAAATGTGTGCCCAGTACTTCAACAGTGCCCCCGTTGCCAGAGGCGCTTTGGATGGTTACATTAAATGGCTCCTTTTTTCCTCCGGGTAATGTGTGGGGTGTTATTTCAAAATATCCTTCACCCGAGAGTTCCACTTTCCTTTCGCTGCCAATAAACGATGCCGGAAATTTCAGCGAAGACGCCGCATTCAACCATACCCTGCTGCCATCCGACAATATCACGGCATATTGTCCTCCCCGGGGGGTGGTAATGGTATTATACACTGTTTCATTGCTACCGGTATTGGCAGCAGTATAGTTTAGCATCCCTTTTGCTACTGTCACTTTAGTACTGCCCTGCAGCGCTATGTCCTGGTTACCTGCTTCGTTTAAATCAATTACGGAGCCATCTGCCAGCGTTAGCGTGGCCTTATCGCTTCCCGGAAGAATGATGTCCTGTTTTATTTCCGAAACAATATCGCCAGCCCCGGTTTTTTGATTGCTGTTGAAATAAAAAAAAGTACCTGTCGAAAGCAATAAGAAAAATACGGCTGCCGCCTGGAATATGCGCCTTTTGTAAAAAGGAATGATAGTGGCGGTGCTGATATTGTTTAGCAGCTTTGCCCTTATCCGGTCGCTCCACCCGGAAGTATCGGGCAAATTGTCGTTTTGCAGGGAGGCCTTATAAGCAGCCTGCATTTGTTCAAGAAGCAGCCGGTTGGCGTCGTCTTTGCCTATATAATTCAGGATTTCCTCCAGTTCTTTAGCGTCACATTCATTATTGAGATAGCGGCTCATCAGGTCCCGGTAATATGCCTTGTTTTTTTTCATCGGTGGTTGTTGTACCTGTTTTATATTAATAAAGCCCTGAAAAACAAAACAGGGTGGGTGGAGATAAAAAAATTATAAAATGCAGGATGTAAACTTAAAAGTGGTGAGTTGTAAACCGATTGTGCCGCAGGAAACCCGGCAGGCATTAAAATCCGGGTTCCGTATTTTGCTGATACTATAACATAATGCAAAGCAGCATTATAAAGGAGACCTCGTCGTAGCGATAAAAATACTGCCTGATGTCCTGCATGGCTTTTACCATATGTTCTTTCACCGTATTGCGGGAAATGCCCAACTCGTTTGCCACTTCATCATAAGTTTTATTATTTTGCCGGCATAGCTTAAATACCCTCTGTCTTTGGGCCGGCAATCGGCTTACGGCATTGTCCAGCAACTGCTGGTATTGCAGCCACTGAAACCTTTTTTCGGGATCATTTGACTCTATTTCTACCTGGATCTGTATCCGTTTTCTGAGGGTTTCGTCCAGTGAGATCTTCTTCAATAACTTAAAGGCCCTGTTGCGGCTTATGCGATACAGGAAGGCGGGAAAAGACAACTCCGGATTAAGGCGGTGCCTGATCTCCCAGACCTTTAAAAAAGTTTCCTGGATAATATCCTCCGCCAATTCGGGGAGCTTTACAAATGAAATCAGCCAGCTATACATTTTTAAATGATACCGGTTGTATAATTCAATATAAGCTGCGGCATCATTTTGCCGCAATTGCTGAATTAATAAAGCATCATCATATGTATTCCTGCCCGGCAATGCGATGTTAGTTTTGAATATTAATTCATCACAAATTTAATATCAACTGATGAAGTTATTGTAATTTTTGCAGCTTTTAAATGATATTATTCAGGTATTGGAAAGGTATAACTTACTGAAAACCCGGGGCTGGTAAATCGCCGGTTTCCTTCCTGATCAATGGGCGCAATGCATAGCGTCGCCCGGTGAAGCGGGCAGGAGGGGGCTGATAAAAGGTATGCCAAGGTTTAATCCCCGCAGAATCAGGATAACAGCCGTGAACGCCATAATAAAAGGAGTGGCATGCTGAACTTTCCTGCGGAGGGTAATGCTGGCTGTTGCTCCAAAATAACAAACCGATATCATTGCAGGCATGGTTCCCACGCCAAACATAGCCATAAATAACATACTGTTACCTATAACGGAACTGGTCAGCGCCGCGGCCATTGCCATATAAACCATACCGCACGGAAGCAGTCCATTAGCCATCCCCAGCAGCAAAAAAGAATATCTTTTGGGCGATTGTAAAATATGAACGACCCAACGCTGAACGCCACCATTGATCTTTCGCATAAAGGCCGGCTGAATATTTCTTCTGGAGAAATAGTAGTACCCCAGCAGGAATAAAATCAATGTGCCGAGCCCTACGGAAAATGATTGCTGCCAGCCGCCCAGGTACACCAGCTTCCCCGCCATACCGAATACAAGCCCCAGCAGCGTATAGGAAAATACGCGCCCTGCCTGATATAACAGGATGGAGGCTGCCTTTTTTGCAGGTGACATATGATGCACCGGCAAGGCCAGGGCAAGAGGTCCGCACATACCTATACAGTGCAAACTCCCCAGAAAACCCAACATGAAACCACCGGTAATGATCACCCACATATTATCAGATAGTTATTCTCTGTTCTTTATAGTAGTCGAGGTCATTCGTTTTCCATTCAACCTTTACGGTGTAGTTGCCGGGTGTAAATAATCTGGCATCCAGCACCTGGATGCCCTCTGTATTCATATCCAGGGGAATCTTTCTATCCATCCCCGAATCGTATGCACAATAAAACCATACAGACCCTGTGACAGGTTGTTGTTTCATTTCCTCAGGCAGGCGGATGATGATGTTATCCCCTTCCCGTATTACTTTCAACTGGCTGCTGAGTTGACTGGCACGTTGGGCCGCATCGATCACCTGCTGGTATTTCAATTCACTTTTGTAGTATTCTTTCTCCACCAGTTGAAACTCCGTGGTATGGCTTTTATACACCATAAAGGCCATAAAACCCGCGAAACCCAGTATCGCAATCAGCAACTTATATCCCCAATTCATAAAAATGTTTTTAAATTATTTACCTATCGGTCCCATGAAGTTGGTGCTTAAAGTGGTCACCTTTTTATCTCCTTCGTATAATCCGACTTTTATTTTGGATTTTCTTTTTTCAATGATATTTTTTGGCAAAACAATAAAAAATGAGTTCTTACCCTGGCCTTCCATGGGTGTCATGATTCCCTTTCCGGATACTTCTATAATTTGTCCGGGTATATCTTCCAGCTTTAGTTGCAGGTTAATATCCTTTATCGTTTTGTTGGTGGTCTGGATGGTATACAGGTTGGAAACGCTGTCTGTACCCCGCTCCTGGAAAAGCATTCCCCCGGCCCGGATAATGGTGCCGTCCACATCTTTGCGGGAAAGCAGCAGGATGGTCAGGAGCCCGGTTATGGCTATTAGTAAGAAGGTGTAGAACTTCATCCTGCCCGTATACTGCAGCTTTTTCCCTTCCGCTATTCCATTTTCAGAGGCATACCGGATCAATCCCCGTTCCCTTCCCACAGCATCCATCATATGGTCGCAGGCATCAATACACGAAGTGCAACCCACACACTCCATTTGGGTCCCGTTCCTGATATCTATACCCGTGGGGCACACTTTCACACACTGAAAACAATCGATGCAATCCCCCAGCTCCGGTACTTCATCTTCCTTATGTTTTTTAAACTTTCCCCGTGGTTCGCCCCTTTTATAATCATAAGCGACAATCATGGAGTTTCTATCCATCAGCACTCCCTGCAATCTGCCATAGGGACAAATAACGGTACATACCTGCTCCCGGAAGGAGGCGTAAACCCCATAAAAAACGCCGGAAAAAATAATAATGGCACTCAGTCCGCCCGCATGTTTTGCGGCAGGCTCTCTTACAATCTTTAACAATTCATCCATGCCTATGATATAGGCCAGGAAAAAATTGGAGATGATAAATGACAGGAGGAAAAAAACAAGGTGTTTTGTTGTTTTTTTACGGATCTTTTCGGCGTTCCAGGGCGCTTTCTTCAGCATGCGTTGGGCCGGGGCATCTCCTTCGATCCAGTATTCAATTTTACGGAAAAGCATTTCCATAAAGATGGTCTGCGGACAAACCCATCCGCAAAACAACCTGCCGAAAGCGGACGTAAAAAGTATAATGAATACAATTCCGGTGATCATGGCCAACCCGAAAATGAAAAAGTCCTGTGGCCAAAACACCTGTCCGAAGATGATAAACTTCGCTTCGGGTATATTAAAAAGAAATAAAGGACGTCCTTTGTACTTGATGAAAGGCAGCAGGAAAAAGATCAGGAAAAAGCCCCAGCTAACCCAGGTACGGATGTTAAATAGCCTTCCCTTTGTTTTTTGAACAAAAAGCCATTTGCGTTTTCCTTTTTCATCCACCGTAGCGATCCGGTCTCTGAACGATTCCGTGTCAACCTCCTTTTTGGCCGCACTTTCTTTCATAATTTTCTAAGGTTAATATATGCCGGTATTCTCTATTCCTCAGGTCCTTCTTTATATAATTCCCCTTCCTGCGCTTTCGCATCGGGCGGATTGGTGCCATGTAACGACTTTACATAACTCGCCACCTGGGCCAACTGTTTGTTGGAATAACTCGCCTGCCATGGCGGCATGGCATTAATACCATATTTAATGGTTTTGAAAACACTTTTGATATCTCCGCCATGCATCCAATAGTCATCTGTAAGGTTAGGACCGACCGATCCGCCACCATCTGCTTTGTGACAGGCAACACATACCGCTTCATAAATCTGTTTGCCTTGCGCCAGGTCAGCAGCATCTATTAATACTGTCACTGTATTTTCATCTACAGACTCCCCCTGTTTCGCCAGGTACGCTTGTACCTGCTCATCTGCTTTCTTTATAGATATCTCGAACTCTTCCTTACTCAGCGGTGCGCTATAGGCAACGTGGTAACGCCACAAATAAACTACTGAAAAAAGTATACTTATATAAAACCCCCATAACCACCAGGGCGGGAGCCTGTTATCCAGTTCCTTTATACCGTCATAATCGTGATCCAGCTCAATATCAGCTTCCTGCTCCGCTGGTTTAAACCTGTTGATTTTGCTCCACCAGGCGGCGAGTTTCCGGGGTTTGGATATATACGCGCCTTCAAATACCACCTTATCCTTATTAAGCAAAAACCGGATATTGATCAACAACGCCAGGATAACCAGCATTTCCATAAACAAGATACCGATCATTATGTAAAATACAAAGGCGGATAAGCCCCCGATGGTTTGTACTCCGGCAGAGGAGACTGCCTCCTGGGCCGTAGCCGCATTACCGGAAAGTAATAACAGTACTATTGCAGTAGCTGTTGCAGCGCCGGTAGCGGACTTTTTTTCTTTCTCCTTTTGCAGTTTCACTTCGGCGATATCCGTTAATAATCTACCCAACATAAATATTACGATCAGCAGCACCACCATCAGTGTCACCAGGGTAAGTGCCAGCGGGTTAGTGAGAGATGATGGTTTGGGTGGTTCCGCAGCCAGCGTTGTTGAGCTGATCGCTACCAACAAAACCAGCGATAGTATTTTGCGGACAGTTCCGGTTGCTTGTATTTTTTTTATCAGAAACATACGGTTGATTTTAGTCCTGGTTATCTAATGGGATCCTGCTTATTTCATTTATTTTTTTCTTATCTGCCTTGATTACCCAGGTAAGCATGGCCAGGAAAAACAGGAAAAAGATGGCGAATGAACTCAGTGCATAAATGTCTACACCGCTTATTTTTTCCAGGTAATTGATAAACTTCATGTTAATATGTTTTTTGGTATGGTTAATTAGAAGCGGTTTCTTCCAGCTTAATGTCCTTACCAATCCTTTGCAGGTAGGCTATAAGCGCTACTATCTCTTTGGTTGGAGGCGTTTCGATCTTATCTTTTTTCAGGCTTTCCACAATGGAGTTGGCCTGCTGCATTAAATCCTCATTTGCTTTGTCTTCAAAACCTGCCGCGTAGGGAACCCCGAGCTTCTGCATGGCTTTTATTTTTGAACGTGTACTGGTTGTATCCAGGTTATCGTCCAGCAACCAGGGATAGGCCGGCATAACGGAGCCGGGCGACATGGTGGTAGGATCATCCATATGGTTGTAGTGCCAGCTATCCGGGTATTTACCGCCCAGTCGGGCCAGGTCGGGGCCCGTTCTTTTACTGCCCCATTGAAAAGGATGGTCATATACAAACTCGCCTGCTTTTGAATACTCTCCATATCTCGCTACTTCATCGCGGAATGGACGTATCATTTGTGAATGACAGGTATAACAGCCTTCTCTTATATAAATATCCCTTCCCTGCAGTTCCAGTGGGGTGTAGGGTTTTACGCTGGTAATAGTAGGAACATTTGATTTCACCAGGAAGGTAGGCATCATCTCCAGGATACCGCCTATGGCTACTACAATAAGACTGAACACCAACAAGGTAACCGGACGTCTTTCAATCCAACTGTGCCAGTGACGGTTGCCGTGGGGCTTTTCTTCCTTTTGAAGGGGAGCCGCTTCTGCCGCTTCATTGGCAATAAAACTGCCTGCTTTGATGGTTTTTACCAGGTTGTATACCATGATAATGGCCCCGATAAGATACAATCCGCCACCTACGCTGCGGGACACATACATCGGAATAATATTGGTCACTGTTTCCAGGAACTGGAATTTCAATTGTCCTTCGGGGGTAAAGGTTTTCCACATAAGGCTCTGGGAAAAACCGGCCCAGTATAACGGTACCGCGTAGAGTATGATGCCGATGGTTCCCAGCCAGAAGTGGTTATTCGCCAGCTTCCTGGAGTACAGTTTCGTTCCCCACATTTTGGGCACCAGGTAGTACAGCATCGCAAAAGCGATAAATCCATTCCAGCCCAAACCACCCACATGCACATGCGCTACGATCCAGTCTGTGTAGTGGGCGATGGCATTGATATTTTTTAAACTCAGTAAGGGTCCCTCCAATGTGGCCATACCATAGCAGGTGATAGCCACTACCATAAATTTCAATACAGGGTCTTCCCTCACTTTGTCCCAGGCGCCTCTCAGCGTAAACAATCCGTTCAGCATCCCTCCCCAGGAAGGGAAGATGAGCATAACGGAGAAAACGGTACCCAGGGACTGCGCCCAGTCAGGCAGCGCGGTATATAATAAATGGTGCGGACCGGCCCATATATAGATAAATATCAACGCCCAGAAGTGTATGATGGAAAGCCGGTAAGAATAAACCGGTCGGTTGGCCGCTTTGGGCAGGAAATAATACATCAACCCGAGAATAGGCGTGGTGAGGAAGAACGCTACCGCATTGTGACCATACCACCACTGTACCAGCGCATCCTGCACACCAGCATACCAGCTATAACTTTTAAAAAGAGAGACCGGTATGGAAAATGAATTGACGATATGCAGCATTGCCACGGTAACCCAGGTGGCTATATAAAACCAGATGGCTACATAGAGGTGCCTTTCACGCCGCTTCAGTATGGTACCAAACATATTAATACCAAACACCACCCAGACCAGGGTAATAGCAATATCGATCGGCCATTCCAGTTCCGCATATTCTTTTCCCGTGGTGTAGCCCATCAGCAGGGTGATAGCCGCGGCGGCGATAATGAGTTGCCAGCCCCAGAAATGTATCCAGCTCAGCTTGTCGCTGAACATGCGGGTTTTACACAGGCGCTGCAGCGAATAATACACACCCGTAAAAATACAGTTGCCCACAAAAGCGAAAATGATGGCATTGGTGTGCAGCGGACGCATACGGCCAAAAGTGGTTGCCGCCAGGTTAAGACTCGTAGAAGGCGCGTAAATCTGGATAGCGGCCCAAAGTCCGGCCAGCATACCAACCACGGCAAAAATGACGGTTGCATATCCAAATGCCTTTACAATTTTGTTGTCGTAGTAAAATTTCTCTACTTGCATAAATACTTATTCTGAGTTATAGTTTGGATGATGGGTATATATTTTTTTGATCAGGTTATTTCCGGTTTTCTTCCTCAAATAATATCCGGGATGAAGGGGAGTAGTCATCTTCGTACTGGCCGCTCTTTACACTCCAGATAAATGCAGCTAAAAACAACCCTGCTACGGATATGCTCACCAAAAGAAGAATGATTATTACACTCATTACATTACCGGTTAATATGTAAAAGTATCTTTCGCTCTACTGGCTATTATTAAGCACTGTCACTGCCCGGGATGATTTTTGTCATAGTTTTGCCATGTATGTTAATCAGGGAGTTTTAACCGGCGGGCAGACCAGTTGCTGGCGGCATATGTAAGCAGCACAATACCAATGGAACTGGAAGGCATAAGAATGGCTGCGATCAATGGCGACAGGGTGCCCTGCACCGCGAAATACAACCCCACTACATTATATACAATGGAATAAATAAAACTGGCAATAATGATACGCTTATTAATATGGCAAAGACGGATAAACCGGGGTAACCACCGCAGTTGATCTGCGTCTATAATGGCATCGCTGGCCGGCGTAAACGTATTGGTATTCTCGCTAACGGCAATACCCGTATTACTCTGCTTCAGGGCGCCGGCGTCATTCAGTCCGTCCCCGATCATCATTACTTTATCCCCCCTGCTTTGGAGCTTTTCAATATATTTCAGTTTATCCGCCGGTTTCTGGTGGAACAGCACTGTGGCGCCACTCAGCATCTTTTCGAGATTCGCCTTTTCCGCTTCATTATCTCCTGAAATGACTGATATTTTAAACCGTTTCCCCAGTTCTTTCAGCAGGGAAGGAACAAAATGCCGGTACCGGTTGCAAAAAATGAATTTTCCCGTTACCCGGTTCTCAAAGAAGACATACGCCGTGGCAGAACTGTCTGCTTTTCCGGCATCGGTGGCGGCCCCGATCTTTATCCAGTTGTCTTCTACAAAACCCTCTATTCCTGTACCGGTTATTTCCTTAAAACCCTGTACCGCCGGCTTGTCGGTAATGTTGAGCCAGCCGGCTATAGCCCTGCTCAGGGGGTGTACGGAACAGGAAGCCAAAGCAGCTACCTGTCTTTTCTGCATAGCCGTTAACGGAGCGCCTTCGTAGCTGATCTCCTGTTCCGAAGGGTTGGTAAGCGTACCTGTTTTATCGAAAACAATATGATTGACACCGGTAATATCTTCTATTACCTGGGCGTTTTTAAGGAACAGCTTATTCCTGCTGAGGATCCGCAGTATATGTCCATTGGTAAAACTATTGGACAACAGTAAAGCACAGGGGCAGGCAATGATAAAAATGGCTGTTACGGCAGGCCATACTTTTGCCACATCATGCTGCCACCAGTACAAACCGGTAATCAACGCTATGGTAAATACCACCAGCGTGAAGTATTTGCTTACCCTGTGTACAAAAGACCTTGTTTTCTCTTCCTGGTCGTCCTGCCCGTTCCATAAGCTGGTAAGATAGCTGTTATTCACCTCTTTGATCACCATCACTTCTATAGGGCCGCCCACCTGCTTACCTCCGGCATATACCAGTTCGCCGATCCCTTTGGCTTCTGGCAGCGACTCCCCGGTTACAAAGCTGTAATCAATCAATGCCCTGCCTTTGACAATGATACCGTCGGCAGGCACCAGTTCCTGGCTGTGTATCAACAGGGTATCGTTTACTTTTACCTCGGGCAGCATGATGGGGTTTTCTTCCCCGTTTTTCATAACAGATACGGCTACCGGAAAATAGGAAGTAAAATCCCTGTCGAAAGACAGTTGCTTATGGGTTTTGTCCTGCAGTACCCTGCCCGCCAGCATAAAAAATACGATCCCTGTCATGGAATCAAAATAACCCCCGCCTTCTCCCGAAAAAACCTCCCAAACACTACGGATAAATGTAATGATAATGGCCAGCGCTACCGGCGCATCAATATTTAAAAAACGGTGCTTCAGGCTTTTCCAGGAAGATTCATAAAAGGGCCAGGCGCTATAAAAAAAGACCGGCAGCGACAGGAAAAAGTTAGCCCACCGGAATATGCCCCGAATACTTTCCTCGGTTTCGTCCACGCCCAGGTATTCCGGAAAACTCATCAGCATAATATTACTGAAACAGAAGCCGGCAACGCCCAGTTGAACCAGGAGGTTTTTGTTAATCGCCGGCTTTGACCGGTTGATATCTTTCAGGCTTATGTAAGGCTCATACCCGATACTGGTAAGCGTTTCGGCAATATTGCGCAAACTGGTGCGGGAATGATCGAAAACGATTTCGGCTTTCTTTGCCGGAAAGTTGATCCGGCAGGATATGATACCGGCATCCAGGCGATGAATATTTTCCAGCAGGTACAGGCAGGAACTGCAATGGATCTGCGGCAGGAAAAAGCTCACGCGGGTCTGCCTGTCGTTTTTGAATTGTATGATCTGATCCCGGATATTTTTGTTCTCCAGGTAGGCAAATTTGTCTTTCCTTACTTCTACCCGTTGGGCAACGCCAGGTGTCTCATTCAGGTTATAATAATTGCATAACCCGCTGCTGTTGATAATTTCGTACACCATTTTACAGCCCTGGCAACAAAAGAATTTGTCCTCGATATGAAGGGTTTGCGAAAAACAGGTTTCTCCGCAATGACTACACCGGGTAGTATCCACAACTGGTTTATCCATTATCGCTAAGGTAACAGTTGGCAAAAACCGGTCTTTTGACCACCATCAATCACTAAAATGATTAATATCAGGCGATATCGGCTTATCTTTGCAAATACGGATTTTTAACCCCTAAATTGCCTTTTTGATTTATATTCAATACTTGTTATGCCGCAACGTACGATATTGATAATTGACGACAACGATGATCTGAGAGAAAATACAGCAGAGCTTTTATCGCTGGGTGGTTACAAAACCCTTACCGCAGAAAACGGGAAAAAGGGTGTTGCCATGATTTTGTCTGAGAAACCGGATCTGGTGGTATGCGATATCATGATGCCTGAACTGGATGGTTATGGTGTGCTCCACCTGGTACGCAAAAATCCTGAAATGGAGGATGTTCCCTTTATTTTCCTGACAGCCAAAACGGAAAGGGGTGATTTCCGAAAGGGTATGGAGATGGGCGCCGATGACTATCTTACAAAGCCTTTTGAGGAACACGAGTTGATGAACGCTATTGAAAGCAGGCTGCGCAAATATGAAGTACTGAATAAGAAATATGCCGGCGCCGGAAGCCTCAACGAACTGGCTAACGATTTGCGCAGCAACGGCATGTTAACCCTGGACCTGGAAAAATATGTGGCAGAATCCTATTTAAAAAAACAGACGGTATATGCGGAAGGCAAGCGACCCCGTTACCTGTATTATGTTGTCAGCGGTAAGGTGAAGGAATTCAAGATTCACGAGGATGGTAAGGAATATATTGTTGACCTGTATAGCGCCGGAGACTTTATGGGATACATGGCCCTGCTGGAAGAGCGTAACTATGAAGAATCGGCGGTAATACTGGAAGATGCGGAGATACTCCTGATACCTGGGGATGAGTTTATGGATATGGTGTACGCGGATATCAGCATCGCGTCCAAGTTTATAAAGATCATCGCGCAAAACATTAAGGAAAAAGAAAACCGCCTGCTCAACCTGGCATACAGTTCGCTTCGTAAAAGGGTGGCTAAAGCATTGGTAGAGATCGACGATAAATTCAATAAGGGAGGTATAAATGCAGGATTGGAAATTTCCAGGGAAGACATGGCGCACTACATCGGAACTGCCACCGAATCGCTGATACGCACCATCAGCGATTTTAAAAGTGAAAAGCTGATAGAAGTGAAGGAAGGAAGAATCAGGATCACTGACCTGGAGAAGCTGAAAAACCTGTTGTATTAAGCGATATTACATTCCCCGGAGAAACAACAGCAGCGTATGTTATTACCGGGGTTCTGTATATTCTGCGTCCACGACTGGTTATTAGTGCTCCAAATCAATGCGGAGATGACATAAACTTTTAACGTCATCTCGACTGGAGCGAAGTGTAATGAGAGATCTCCCGCACATTCATCAGATTTCTTCCTTCGCTCAAGATGACGATTGATTATCAGTTCGTTGAAAATATATCATTGGTACATATGAAAGACTCCTAATTCTTCTTCTATTTCCACATTTCCATACTTCCACATTTTACTCCTACTCATATCGCATTTTAAACCTGGACAGGTTGGGTTTAAACTTTCTCTCCCGGCTTAGCTCATACTCATAAATAATGTTTCCCACTTCCCGGAAAAACGGGTAACCGGTTTCTTCATATTCGTATTTATCGTCGTTGAGCACCCCGTCTTTATTGGTATATATATTACCTGTCAGCATAAATTCCACCTCGTTTTCAAAATCGACAATATAAGCGATATCTGTAAGGAACCCGTAGCTCCAGCCTGTTTTATTGAATACCCTAATATGATCCGGTATAGGGCTCCTTCCCGCCCTGAGCATGAAAAATTTGGTATAGCTGTCGAAAAATTTGGAAGTGTCGTAAGCGGGAAAGCGGCTTTCAGAAGGCAGCTCAGACATATACTGGTACAGGAGACGGTAGTCGTTTTCCGTCAACTGAAAACGCTGACGGGGAGCCGCCTGCTCCGGAAATAAAACGGATTGCAGGAGTTGTTGCAGGTCTTCCAGCGGGGCATTATTGTGGGTGGTAAAATCCATTGGTGAGGGAATATAGTTTTCATCCCGGTCGTAGTGGGCATTACCAACCAATTGTTTTCTGCTAAAATCAAATGGAACCGTATTATACGCAGCGGGTTGTTCATAGATCAGCTTCCCGTCCGGTTGCACGAACCGTATGGGGTTGGTATGCCTGTTTTCTTCTTCTGTGGCCCTTACAAAACGCCGGGTGATCCTGAAATCTTTGTAGCCCATCTGCCACAGGCGTTCATTAATGGTTTGTTGGCCTATGAACTCGTATAAGCGGTTATAGGCGTCATTATCGCTTACCAGGAAAACTTTTTTGATATAGTGTCCGATAGAAGGCAGACCGTTGGCGGAAGTGGAATCCGTCAGCACACTTGTCTGCCCGCTGAAAGCGCTGTCGGTGAGCATGGGCGTATCCGGGCCAACGTCCGGTTTTCCCAGCCGGTTCAGCTTTTCCAGCGCCAGGAAGGCCAGGGGCATTTTCACGGTAGAGGCCGGGTTGAAATACTGATCGCGGTCTATATGCAGGTAATAATGTTTGAAACGGGGCGTATTATTTTTATCCCGGTTGATTTGCGTATATATTAACTGGTAATGAAACGTGTCCGGGTTGTTCAGCACCTCCAGCAGAAACGGGGAAGCTTTTTCCCGTAACAAACCCTCCAGCCATGTATCTGTTTTTACCTGTGCCTGCATAGATGAGCTGATTAATAACAATGCAAAAAGTACATACTTTATCATTAAAATAAATGTAAAGCATTCCTTTCACCGCCGAAAATTTATTTGCGCTAACTGTTGACCTGCCGCCTGTAGGTTTATCTTTCCACAATCCCTTTCCGCAAGGCGAGGGCCACGGCTTCGGTACCGGAGTTTACATGCAGCTTGCCATAGATATTCTTTATATGGCTTTTCACGGTTTCAAAACTAATGCCCAGTTCGGCTGAGATCATTTTATAGCTTTTACCGTCCACAAGCAGCTCCAGTACTTTTTTTTCCTGGGTGGTGAGGGTGTAGATCTCCGGGCTTGCCGGCGCCGGAACCGTTTTCCGGAACAGCTCCAGCACACGGCTGGCAATACCGGGCGTAATGGGGGAGTGCCCGGCGGCAATGTCCTGTATGGCCTGCACATATCCTTCGGGGGTAGTGGACTTGAGGATATATCCCGAAGCGCCTGCGCAGATAGCATTGAAAATATAATCGTCGTCGAAAAAAACGGTCTGGATGAGGATCTTTATATGCGGGTAGTGCTGTTTCACCAGCCGGGTGGCTTCAATACCATTCATGCCCGGCATTTCTATATCCATAAGAATGATATCGGCCGGCTCATATTGCAGCAATTCTATTATACCGTCACTGTCGGGATAGGCGCCCGCGCAAACAATACCTTCCGTTTTATTCAGCAATAATTCGAAGGTTTCCCGCAGGTGTTTATTATCCTCAAAAACCGCAACGCGTATCAAGATGGTATTTTCTACAAAATTGAAAAAAAATATTTCAACCGCCAATCCCCCGATTTCGGGATTTTCCCCGCCCGGGCAACCCCCGGTCGGTTAACCTGAAAAACGGTATGGAAAACTACAATAAAATAAGCATGGGGGCAATACCGAAACCGGGTGTATTCCAATCTTCGCTCCATACATAATTTTTCGGTCGGTGAGACCTGCCTACCGGTCAGGCAGGCACCATGGCCGTCAACTTAAGAAATAATAGCAATAAACCCCTAATGGGGCAATCAAAGAAAGTTGCCAGATATAAAAATAATGTCGCACCCAATGGGGCTTTGATCAAGGGATATCCCGTTCTACCAAAATATCGCCCTTACAGGGCTTTAATGGGAAGGAGCAGAGCACACGCAGAAAGGCATATGGTTTAGGTATGAGTATCGTTAAAGTTTCGATATGAAGCGACTAATAATTCAAAATACTTCTACAGTCGCTTTCGCCCAGGTCGGTACGACCGATAGTATGGTAGCGCAGAGGTATTAGTTTGAGTAAAGCCTCGTAAAGGCGGCATTTCCCTTTTATATGATCTTTACAAGGTGGTTATGGTGTCTCGTTGACCGGAACGTTGTGAGTAGAGCGAAAAATTGAACTTTTATTGCGGCATTTGTTTATCCCTGATTTTGCCGCAATGAGAATAGTTCTCACCGAAGGTAAATGCGCCCTCTTACCGGTAAACCCATATAAATTATTTGTATATTGTTATATGTTACGCCGGGCAATTCTATTCCTCCCTTTCCTGCTTTGTGCATTGCTGCAAACGCAGGCGCAAAGCCTTTCAACCGATTCGCTTGTCAATGAACTGAAAACCGCCAAAGACGACACGACTAGGGTAAACCTGTACCGTATGCTCGCAGGCATCCTTTTGAACAGCGATCCCGCCACCGCGTTGGGATATGCGAAAGCAGGCGTAGATTTGGGCATACAGGCAGGATTCGACAAAGGAGTGGCAGGCTGTTACCTCAATATGTCGGTGGTGTACAATGCCGCATCAAAAATCGATTCCTTCCTGATCTTTACCGATTCTGCTATTGTCTGGTCGAAAAAAGTAGGCGAGCCCAACAGGCTGGCTTTGGCATACCTGAACAGGGCTGATGCCTGTATGCAGTTGCGCAACCTGAAACAATCTTTGCTGGATTGTGATACCGCCTTACATTATGCCGAACTGGCCAACAACAACGACCGGAGAGCGAGGATCAACCAGACTATCGGAACCATCTATTATTACCAGGATAAATATTCAGAGAGCAAGAGTTATTATGACCGGGCTTACAGGTTATATGAAGAGGGGGGAAATAAAAAAATGCAGGCCATTATGCTCAATAATCTTGCAAATATCTATAAACGCACCGGGGCACATGACTCCTCTTTGAATTATTATAAACAGGCGATAGCTGTTGCGGACCAGGCAGGTGATGAAGTAAACATCAGCATGTATTACAGCAATATAAGCAGCCTGTATAATTTTACAAAGCAGTATAAGAAAGCCGAATCGGCCGCAGCACTGGCACTGCAACATGCACGGGATAATGAAGTACAACAGGCAGATGCCTACGCAAATTACGCAGAGAGTTTTTTACAGCAACACAAGATCACCGATGCCATAGAAGCCGGGTTAAAGGCCTATGGCATTAACAGCCGGTATGCTTTTCTGGAAGAACAAATTGCCGCAGCTAAAATATTGGCCGAGGCTTATACCGCAGATGGCAATTACAAGGAAGCAAATTTTTACCTGAAAAAAAGCAGCCTGTTGAACGACACGTTGCTTAAGAATAAATTCGACGAACAGATAGCCTATATGCAAACCTCCTTTAAAGTGGAAGAAAAGAATAATGAAATAGCCTTACTGACCAGGGATAAACAGATACAGGAACAAAATTTATCAAAACAACGGATACTGATTGCAGGCTCCTTATTACTGGCGTTACTTGCTGTTGTTGCGATTTTCCTGTTGATCAATCGACAGCGGCTGAAACAACGCATGAAAGAACTGCAGTTGCGCAATGAGATAGCCAGCGACCTGCATGATGAAGTAGGCAGCTCGCTCAGCAGCATCCACATGTTGAGCGAAATGGCCTCCTCCGAAAAAAGCGATATGCCGCAGCAAAAAGACATTCTGAAAAAAGTAAGCGCCTATTCCAGGGAAACCATGGAAAAAATGGGCGATATCGTATGGATGATCAAGCACAGCCGTCCTGAAGACAAAAGCCTGGAAGAAAGAATGAAACATTTCTTTTATGATATATGCAAAAGCAAAAATATCGAACCGTCTTTCCGGGCGGAAGAAGCGGTGCTGCACAAACTGGATATGCCTCAGCGCAAGGCCCTGTACCTGGTTTTTAAGGAAGCGGTGAACAATGCGGTAAAATATTCGGCTGCTACGGAAATAAAGGTATCTATAGAACAAACGGACAGGCAAATGCTGATGCAGATAACCGATAACGGAAGCGGCTTTGATGACCGCATGCAGAAAAAGGGCAACGGCCTAAAGAATATGCAAAACAGGGCGACCGAGTTGAAAGGCAGCACCACCATCCACTCTGTTGCAGAGGAGGGCACTACCGTGACGATGAGCATACCTTTGTAACAGGCATCAGGCTTTTATTTTTACCTCCCCGTTAAAAAGCTCTCATTTCCGTAAAGTCATTTTCCCTGATCCCATATTTTTCCATGACGGCGTCCATAGTGTTCAGTTCATCCGGGGCAGCTTTGCGCAGTACACCGGATTCGGAGGAAGGTACCATAAGCACCCGCAACCCGAAAACCCTGTAGGTGGGCGACTTAACATTGGATGGCGGCTGGGGGATCAGGGCTTCCTGTTGCAGCAACACCTGTTTGTCCTGTGGCCGTATTGTGATCCTGTCTCTATATACATCCATCCGCTCGGTGATATTCGTGGGCGCCAGGAAGGGCAGCGCATACCAGGCGGTATCGCCCGGACTGGCGGAAGCTCTCATGAACGAAACGATCAGGGAGCCATAGGCATGCCCCGCAGTATCATCAAATAATACCCCGTTCTCCGACCATTGTGTGGTGCCGGGGAACTGCACATGCAAATTGAACTTTTCAGTTGACGCATTTTGTTGCCACCTGAACAGGCTGCCGGCGGGAGTTTGAAATGCCAGCACCACTCCTTCGCCGGCGCCGCCGTTGCTGCCATTATTCCCCTGGGGACCTTCCGGCCCGGGAGGGCCCTCCGCGCCTTCCTTGGCGCAGGAGAAAAGCAAGGCCAGTAGTAACACAGCGCTGTTTTTTATGATCCTTACCATTTGCATAGCATTCAATTTATCTGTGATGAAAAATAAATCAGTTATGGATCACTCCGTTTGCAGTAGGTGGAATTGCCACCACCTGTATGGCGCCCATCGGGTACTGATCCAGGAAGTCCATATTTTTTGCGATGATGCTGAGTCGGTAACCATTTCCCGATTTCTTCAGCGAATAGCTATAGGTTACCTGCGAATAAAACTCTACCGGTATATGCGATATCGGAAATATTTCCCGGGAATAGGGTGTTTGCAAAACCCCCAATACCAGTATGCCATTTTTTTCAACCTGTTCGTTCAGCGAAGCAGGCAGGGATATATAATCAACCGGCACATTATTTTCCTGGTGTCTCAAAACATAAGAGGTAACATACAATAAATAACCATAATAAAGCATTGTGTCTGTGCCGGTAGCATGCCATTGAAAGCTATTGCTTTTAAATGTATAGCTGAGCATAGCAGTAGCGCCGCCTCCCGAGCCCGTACCGTTTTCGCCGGGAGGTCCCTGCGGACCCCGCGGACCCTGCAGCCCTTCTTTGGTGCAGGAACTGAATACTACCAGGACGGAAAAAATACACAGCATGGAAAACTGCCGCCACCTGCTGACCCTGCCGTTAAAAGTGTTCATATGATCCGTTTTATGTTTTTATTTCAATTCTATTTCTTCATGATGCGAGGCAGGAAGCGCTACTACTTTGACCCTTTTTATAACAATCGGCAGCATATCGTTTTTCACCCGCGCATACAGGCCTATATAAAAATCGTTTCCCGAATCCTCTCCCGGAAAATAATACGCATAACTGTAATGGGCATATCTCGCGTCTTCAATTTCGGGGAGGCGCAGCCACCGGTCGTCTTCCGTAAGAAAATATACCATCACTACCCCACCTGCTTCAATAATGCTTCGCAACGAACCCGGCAGGCTTATCGGGTTATCATTTACCCGTAGTTCAGAAAGCGCATCGCCACCCCACCCGTCCGACACCTCCCAGTGTATAGTTGCGTTGGCAGGCGTTAAAAAACTAAGCGTACTGCCGCCTGAACCATTTGCCCCGTCCGGGCCCTGTTCGCCCGGGGGACCCATCGGGCCCTGCTTGTCGCAGCCGGCCATTACTGTAAAAACTATCCATACAGCCGCCAGAGAAAAAACTGTTTTCATCCGTATATTTTTTAATTTTTTAAAACATGGTTCCTTATTTATACAGCGCCATCGCTTCATTGCTTTTCTCGCCTTCGAGCAGGGCAGGAGTTACCGACCGGACAAAATAGAAATACTGTTTGCCTTTTGCGGCGGTTGTATCCGTAAACCCGGAACGATCGAAAGAAGCCGTTCCTGCTTTTACAGGGGCCTTTCCCCGCTCATACCGGTATATCACGTACTCCACCTGCTGCGCAACCGCCGGCGGTTCCCAATTGAGCTGCACACCCGCTTTGGTAATATTGGCCACTACCGACGAAGGCGGTGGCGGCAGCGCCGCTCGTCCCGAACCTTCCGGAGAGATATCTTTTATTTCGGCGGTGGCACTGGCTACACCCAGCACCGACAATGTGCTGACGGAGTAGCGGTATATTTCGCCGGGCTGCATCAATGAATCCACGTATAGGTTGGCGCTGCAAAAAATGGTATCCACAGGATGGTAGCTGTCGGTATTGTTTTTTTTCACGCTGCGCAACAGCCGGTAGCCTGCCACATGTCCGTCGTAAGCCGATACATCGTCCCATGTTACCCAGGTTTTTCCGTTGGTGGTCTGTGCCTTTACATCCAAAGGTGGCTTGGGAACCGGAATATTTTTCAAAGGCCTTGCAACGGCTGTATCAGAAAAAATGCTTTCCACATGGCTGGTTGAGTAAGACCTGATGGCATAGGTATAGAACACGCCGCCGTTGAACAGGCTGTCCGTATCTGTAAAATTGTATTGTGTGATCGTGTCAATTGCCGGGATCAGGGCGCCTGTTAGTACCAACGGCCTGCCTTGTTCGCCGCGGTACAGCCAGAAACCGCTGATATTTTTATCATGATTCTCCCAGCTTATCGTAATGCCCTGCTCTGTTCCTGTTGCCGTGATACCGGCAGGCGGGGCAGGTGGCCGTTTATCGGTATACGATCCTGCGAACATGGTGGATCTTTTAGACCGGTCCTGCATTTTATAGGTAGCTTCAAAATAGTAAAAGTAGGCGGTGGCCGGTTGCACATTGTCATCTGTAAATTGCTGCTGATCCGGCGACAGTACGGCTATCGGTTCAAAACCATCCACCGAGTTAGTGCTCCGGTACAGGGTAAGCATATTGATCAGGGAAGCTTTCTGCATTTTCCACGAAATGCTGATCCCACCTGCGGCGCTGTCCTGCAATACCACCACCTGCTGCGGCAGGGGCATCTGTATGAAGTCAAGCGATGCGGTCAGGAGCGTATCACTGTTTACTGACACATTTCCCAGGGCATCATACCCTTTCAGAAAATAATAATACAGGTCGCCTTCCCGGGCGGTCGTATCTTTTATAACATACCGCATGGTATCATGACCGGGCGCTACCAGGATCTCCGCCGCGACCATATCAAAGCTTTTTTTGTCACTACTGCGGTATACCTCCAGCCAAACAGGCCTGTTTTCACCAACGGCTATCGCATGTGTATAGAGTGTATGCTGCGGTTCATTAAAAACCTGGTTCTCCACGTTTACACGTGCCACAGGCGCCGGACGATACAATACCGGCGTGGATGTCAGCACTGTATTGCCGGCGGTTACCCGATATTGATAGGTTTTACCCTTCTCTGCCTGCTCATCCAGCCATACAAGGTTAAATCCTGCCATCACCGGTAAGCTGTAGCCAACGTTCTTTAAAGCTCTCAGGTTACCCGCTGCCATTCCTGTTTTCCAGATACTGTCCAGCCGGTATGATGTAAGATCCGTTTTGTAGGGCAGCCAGCTCAATGAAGCCTCCGCATTTTTTTTGAACGCTTCTGCTGAAGGAACAGGCGTCAGCTCCGCTATTTTTTTAAATTCTTTTTCACCCCCCTTTTTTCTTTCGATAATATAAGGGGCATCCCCGGCCCGAAGGATCATATCACCCGCCATTACGAAAATACCCTTTGCGCCGGGTCGTGCCAGGTGCGGGTAGTTTTCCTGGGCCGCCATATTATTGTACAGCAGCATTGCTGAAACAAGCAGGACTGTATATTGAAAGAATTGTTTCATCTGTATATTTTTTGTTTTAATCTCTCGGGAAAGTATTGGCGTCAAATTCCAGCCGGAAGCTGGAACCATTGTTTGTAACCGTACCTATAGCCCTGATTCCCACGCTGCCACTTGCGTCGGACCGGTCGCAAGCCAATGTGCACTCAGCAGTGCATAACAACCCCCAGCCGGCATAAACGCTCCCCGATGCCGTGATATAACCTGTGACCTGCATGGTATAGTCTCCATTGCTGTAATAAGTTCCGTCCATGTCTATCCCCGCAGAAGCACGCAGCTCAACCCCGCCGCAAACGATGCCGCCTGTATGCCCCATGGCAAACAACGCGTTCACGAATACGCCCATACCCAGGTTATAGCTGTTGACCTCCCCGAAATTCATTCCCATCCTTATATCGCCTCCCACGGTAACAGAAAGTGTTGCATATACCAACCCCAGGTTAATATCAACATTGGGAAGCCCGGGAAATGGTATTTGTCCGCCGGCTTCAAAAAAGAACCCGTTCAGCGCGTTAATATTGCTGTACCCGTTGGGCAGCTCATGCAGTTGGGCATAGTAATAGCTATACTCTTTTAACATGGATTCGATCGCGGCCCTTCGGTCGCTTTGCTTATGCTTATAATCCCCGAAGAGCATGAACGTACCTCCCGTAACGGTGGGATTGCTCATTTCCATTGCCCCGGCTCCCATAAAATAGTAACCCAGCTTGTCCACTACCAATTCCGCATCGCCGCGTACATCCATCGTGCCGATCGTTTTATCGAAACTCAACTGTCCTATTAACCGGTGCTTAGCCAGGTCATAGGTCATGTTAAGATCACCGAACGGTGTGGACACGCTTTTAAGGTGCATCCGCTGGTTCACCACCTCCAGGCGTCCCTTTACCTCAAACCGCATGCGTCTGCCGTCTGCGGTAAAGCCCATATCTTCCGGCATGTCGCCGTTAAAGTACAGGTGGTTCCAGGCATTGTTCTCCACCCACATTTTTCCATCGATATTACTCAGCACCATGCGGCTGTTATTGTCTCCTCCCAAAATGATCTGCTGGCGATTGGGCAGCGTATCCAACGTAAGCTGCGTAAGCGCATTTGTTTTGGTGATGGTATACCGTACATTCTTAAACACATCCGGGTTCTCATCTCTTAAAATGCCTTTTATTTCCAGTTTGCCGTTGCTGAACTGGATGCTGTTGCTGTTGCCGCCGTTGAAGGATAGCACAATGCCGTTCACTGCCTGGTCGCTCATGCTGAACGGGCGCAGGGTGAGATTGCTGATCGTGTTATTAGCTGCCTTGTCGTATAGTAAGCCGGTGTTATAGGCCGGGATGGCCGGGATGCCCATATTCAGCAGCCCGTTCAGGGCGATCATGTTGTCGGAAAGCTCCACGCTTTGCAGGGAGAAATCAGTCACATTGTGTAACCGGTATGATGAGGTGATATTACCGAGATTCAGTTCCCGGTCGCCGTTGCTGTAAAACCATAAGGAGCTGAACGGTATGCTTGACTGTGCAGGCAGTCCATTCATATATTGCCCGCTGATGGTGGCGGCAGGATTGTTATTGCCGTTTGCTGTAATGGATAAATACCAGGCAGGCGTTGCGCGGGTTGCATCGTATCCGAATGTGGCCCCGGTGTGCACCTGCACGGGGATGGCATCCAGGAGCTTCAGGTTGTTTACATCCAGCGAGCCCTGGGCGATATGAAAACGATCGGGGTATAAGGTAGCTTCCGTAAACGGCAGGCTGAGGCCAATGGGATTGATAGTTCCGTCAAAATGAACACCGCTGTTATCGACTTTTACTCTTTTAATTTGCATGCTGAATGCATCCGGGGGCACCGTGCTGTTAACAACAGCATTAATATGATTAAGCTTCCGCTGTTCGTTTACTACCACATGCCCTATAGGGAAGTTCAGATTGGAAGGGTTGACATCAGACAGGTTGGTCTGTAACCTTGAGTCCAGCACAATGGAATCTTTATACAACCGCGAGGTAGCGGAGGACGCGATGACGGTAAATTCCGCCTGGTTAAATTTCAACGCATAACGGAAATTGGTCCCGTTACTGTTTACAACGGGGAAGCCTGCCGTTCCGCTGATCGCCGCCGTGCCTGAGGAAGTAAATACAGGAAATTGCAGTGAGTTATCATTCACAGACCTTTTCAGGAACAGCTCCTGTCCCGGCAGATAACCGAAGTTATTGTCGTTGACGGAGGAGGCGCTGATCTGTACCTTTCCTAAGGCTGCCCCCTGCGCCTGGTTGCCTGCCCCATAGTTGGAAAGTGTTATTCCGTTTACGTTGTCCCACAAAAGAGCCGTATAGGAATCATACATCAGCACCGGCTGTTCATTAATATCCGTTCTTACGGGTAATGTCCGGGGCCTGCAATAAGGTATCTGCGCTTCATTCTTTTTACTATCCGCCACAACAACTATGTCGGAGAAGTCAATCGTGGATAATACTTTGCCGTCTGCGGCAGTGCCGTACATTTTGAACAGGTTGTTCAGGGAGTCTGTAACGGAAACCAATCCTGATATGCTCACGCTGCCGGATCCGTTATTGGTTTCCACGAGGTTGGATACTTCCAGGGGGAAGCCCAGCAGGCGGCTCAGATCCAGTCCATCGTATATGCGCAGCTTAAAATTGATGAAGGTGGTATGGTCGGTGGTGGTGATCTGGTTGGCGTAATTTACATTGCCATATATATCCATCAGCACCTGGCCTTCTTTGTACTCCATGCCCACATAGCCTGAATAGGGCTTTGTTGCAGAGAATGTAAGCAGGGTATCCCGCGGTACGCCTCTCAGTTCGTACTCACCCTGTGCATTTGTGAGCGTTTCGATCAGCGGGTTAGAACCCTTTACCCGCACCCTTGCCCCTGCCACCGGCGATGTGCCCAGCTTGACCATACCTTTTACCGTTCTGCCGCTCTTTAATTCAATATCTACCCGCTGCCAGGTTTTGGAAGCCGTGCTGTGCACATTCTTGTGCATTACCACGTAGCTGGTTCCGGGAGGTCCCGTGATGCGAAACTTAAAGCTGGGGCTTGAATTGGTGAATGCAAAATCAGCGCCGCCGTTATTATTCGTCATCCTGTCCATTGGGCCCAATACCTGGGGCATCGTATTGTTGTTGACAGCTACATAATTATTGTTGTTATTCTGGTCATTGCCGGGCGCCTGGAAATACATGGCTTCGGACGAGTAAGGGCTGCGAACATCCGGGTACATCGTCACCAGGTCGGCAGGGATGTCGATCAACGATATTTTTACGTTGGCCAGCGGCTGACCGGCGCTGTTCCTTACGTTGAAATAAATGCGGTGTAATTTGTATTGTACTGTTATTTCCTCGGTGATCGTTTCGTCTGCAGGAACGTTCAATGTAATGGTATCCTGCTCATACTTTTCCGTATTGGTGGGCAATACCACCAGCTTCCTGTTGCTGCCGGAAGGAATATATACCGTCGGATACCCCCCGCTGGTACTTACTGTTACTACTGTTCCCGTTTGTCCTGTTGCGGGATCCGTGTAATATACCTGTCCACTGACCCGCTGACCGTCCTGGTTGACCAGCTTTACTTTTACTTTTCCTTTTGGCTCCAGGGATAAGTGGCCCGCGTTATATGCCATACCCAATGCGGCAGGATGCATATCGCCCGTTGTATTGTTATTGCCGGAAGCATCCCTGTTGACAGCAAAAAAAGCAGGCTTAAAACCGTATTTGCTCGCCTGTAGTATATAAAAATATCCTTTGGGGTTATATTGGTCACCCTCAATCGGTAAACCGCGTGCGTCTATCATGCCATCAGCACCTGTAGTGCCATACCGTTGTATCTGTGGCGGAGTGCCGTTATTTTGAAGTATGCCATGTATAAAATCAAAGCCGGCCTGGTTCGATTCCATCAAAGATCCCCATTTGCCCTGGTAAGCGGCATTTTTAGCTTTTACAGCGGCTTCCCGGCTGATCTTCCACAATACCCAGTACGCGTTTTCCTCATTCTGCGCCATCCCGCCATCGTTACCAGCCGCGGCATTTTTCACCTGGCCATATACCCTGGGGAGCGTACGTGTGGTGGAAAGAATGGTATAGTTGTCGAAAGCGGGATCCTGCCCGGCAATACTGAAGCGCCCGTTGTTAACAGCCTGTAAAGCAGTCATCGAGGTTTCATAATAACATTCTTCCCTGAGCCTGTCCCCATTGAAGTAATAACAATCGTTGAACCATTGCGAAGCCGTTGCATACCTTAACTCACGCGCATTGTAGTTTAAGCTATGCGAAGTGGTATTTTCATTCTTCGGGCGCATGAACAGGTAGTAGGGGCTACCGCCGGAGGTCATGCCGCTGACCAGTATATTCCTGAAGCTGACCTGCCCCGAACTGTTGGTGGTACCCTTTGCAACGATCTCATAGTTTGTACCCATTCCCGCGTTATAAGACTGCGGATTGGCAAAATTACCGGGATCACCTTCATCTTTCGGAGCCAAATGCGGACGTGCGTTTGTACGGACCAGCAACACTTCTATATTGTTATACGTTAGTGCCCTGTCATACCTGTCAGCGACCAGCACCGTAGGATTAAATGTTTTTACCCGGCAGTAAAAAGTACCCATTTCCTTATTGCCGGGCACCCCGCTGATAAATTGAACAGGATCGGCATAATAGCTTTCGCCGGGAGAGGTAATTTTCAGCATCAGCACCTTCCTGTATTGCCCGGACAGGGTCCAGGCATGCTCTCCGCCACTCCCGCCAAATGACCCCTGTTTCCACCCGAAGTCAATATTATCCAGGTTCGGCACATTAAATGTCAGTTCCCCGCCGGCGCTGCTGGTTGCGGTTGCTAATATGGATAAGCTGATGGTGGTACCGCCGGTTGTTTGAACGGATGAACCCGGCATCCATATATTACCCGGCAATCCCGAAAGCTGGTTCAAACCGGAACCTGACGGGTTGGAGAACTGGATGGCCTGTATTAGCTGTACCGTTACACTGGCAAGCGGGCTGTTCTGGTATCCCGAAAAACCATATGTATTGTGGCGGACAGGGCCATCGGCATTCTGCGCAGACCAATTGGAATTATTGGCGCTTTGCAGATCAGTTCCGGAATTATTGGCGCTCCAGCCTCCCTCGTTATCTCCGGGTGCAGACACTGTGTTGCCGAAATTATTCTTATTCGATGCGCTTCCGTTCTTCATCCAGTAGTAGCGTAGTTTCGCTTTGAGCTGAACCGTGGTGAACAGGGGTGTTTCTGCTACATATTCAGGAACCTGGTTTTGTGCAATGCCGGACTTTCCCACCTGGAAGACCACGATCTCACTTCGTCCTTCATTTTTTAATACCAGCTTATTATTCCGGTCTCTTGCAACCACCTGCATGGCATAGGTAGCGCCATTCTCAAAATTCAGGTCATAAGGTTGCGTGATATAGGTTTGCGTCAGCATATTTCTTTTAACCAGCACAGGGTTCCCTGCGTTAAAATCCCTGGCTGCCGCAATGGCGTCGTTCGGGTTTTGCCCGGGCTGTACTTTTACCACTACCTGGTCGTATTCTACGATCCCGCCGGCAAGGTTTCCCAACGGCGGCGTCCAGCTAAAATTTTTTGATATCTGTTCTGCGGGATAGATATAATCATTCTGCGGAAATGTGATCACGGGTGGGTCCAGCCAGGAAAGCTCGAAATGGAAACAATTGGCGCCCCTGGCAGAAAGCAGCCTCCCGGTATAATAATCATAGGCATCCACGCAGATGCTGTAGGCGCCTTCCGGCAACCTGCCCGTTCTTACAATGGTGGCCAGCATATCGCTGTTGGCATTCGTGGTGGCATTGGACTGATCCAGGAACCGCATGGCATCCGGATTGGCAATGATGGTAGTGGTGGCAAACGGTGCCAGTGAAATAGGAGCGGGGGGTTGCCAGTCGGGGTTGGTGCGTACATACACGCCCCTGGACTCATTAACGATGCTGCCGCCCAGCTTTATGTTCAATGCGGCGGAAGAGCTGTTGGTGATAACAATTACCGCTTTGTTCTCTAAGTGATAATAATCGCTGATGCTGGAAGAATAAGGAGGCTTAAGCGTAATGCTTACATTTACCTGCGACCACGCAGTTGCGTAATGCATACCTGCCATCAACATCACAAACATTATTTTACAGAACCGGTGCATATAAACTGGTTTGAAGGGTAACATAATTTAAAAAGACAGTCCGTAACCGACACGAAACGTCTTTTCATCAAAGCTTTGAATGGCAGTCTGATCTTTTGATTCGTTCTTCAGGTATATAAAAGCCAGCTGTATCGAATTGCGTTTCCAGAAACGCGCACTGACGGCCGCATTCCCGTTAATGGTATATCCGTTGCTGCTGCCGTTAAAGCTGTTGCTGTTATAATGCGCATTGCCGTTAAAGAGCAGCTTCCGCTTTAACAATGGTACAGATACTCCCGCTCCGGCGCCGTAAGAGCCTATACCTCCCGCGGGCAACCTGGTATTATTATAGTTCAGCGAAGCGTTTAATGAAACCTGCCGGCTCAACCAGGTATGGCTGTACACAGCAGAGCCGAACAGGGTATGCTGATCGGGCGCTGTATTGATCGTTTTAACGGGGCTGTTCAACGACTGGTAGGATGCAATTACCTGGATGTTTTTAGCAGTGCGGCCATCCGACAAATTGAAATAGGGTATCAGCATAAAGCTTTGTGATACCTGCTTAAAAATATCATCATTCGGCGAAGTGCGCAAGGGGTTCTGCGTGACGCCAAAATTGGAGTAGGAGAAATTGAAGCCCATTAGCGGCGAATGATAGTAATTCACATTCATATTCCCGATCAGCCGCTCGGAAGTGGCCAACTTTTGCCTGTATAAGTTGTCGCGTTGGTATCCGGCGCTGCCGTTTACAAACAATCTCCCCTTCAGCAGCCGGAATGAAGGCGCCAGGTTGAATTGCTCTATATCGCTTTGGAAAAAATAAGCGCCCATGGATTCGTATTCGGGGTCGATACGGCGGTATTGCAGGGAAAGCCCGGCAATTTTTCCCTGGTAAGAAAGGCTGGTTTGACCGGCTGTAAGCAACCCTGAAGATATGCGGGTATCGAAAATGCCGGTGAGCGTCCGCACCATTTTGGGATATGAGCTATCCAGCTTCAATTTGTCCGCATCCTTATCAGCGCTGAAATGACTGATCCCTATATCGGCATTCCACACCAGTTTTTTGAAGAATGTTCTTTTCCATGAAAACCCGATCGCTATATTTTCAGCCGGCGCAACGGAGTCCCTGTATTCACTTTTCATAGAACCCTCTTTGTCCCATCCTTTCAGAAAGCTGATATCGAAAAAATGCCTGTCCCCGCCCCAGCCTATTTTTCCGGCATATGCCATCCGGGTATAGGAGGGGATGGGCCGATAAGCCAAAGGGTTTGCAAACTGGGCGGAATCAATGGCGGTGGATTTATTAAGTCTTCCGTACATAAAGCCCAGGCGGAGCTTGCCGGGGTTCAGTTCAACGCCCCCGCCCAACATCCGGTAACCTGCCAGGGTGAAGGGTGAAAACTGTACATTGCGGTAACCGGCATGTACGGTGATCCATTTGTATTTGGGGCTGATACCATACTGGTTGAAAGGCTGGTAATACCTGTTTTCAAAATTGCTGAGCAGGAAACTGACCGGCACCGGTATATCCAATATGGTTAGCGTAGGCGAGCCGGAGATCATCCAGGAGAAAGGCTTGCGCCTGTTCTCCAGGTTATTGACGCTATATGACTCCAGTTGAAGATGTAAGGAACCGCTGAAACGGACCGGTTTTTTAAAATTGAGCTGCTCAATGTTCTGGGCAACCGCAGCAGATGGCACTAAAGCATTTAATAAAAGCAGTACGCCTATGGTAAGAAGCTTGTTCATCGCATTGCTTTAATGGTTTACGATCTGAAATTATTTTCAGTCGTAAAATTGTGAAACCTGCATGCATGAAACAATGCCGAATTTGGGGGACAAATACCGGGCAGCTAACGGTGCAGGGCAATGGCTATCCTGGTACCTGGCTTATAAGGCAGGTATCCTAAAAATCCTTAACTTTCTGCACGCGCTTTACGAATAGCGGGGCCTGATCTTGACAGCTCCCCGTATTCACAATTTAAACAGTTGCTATGAATGCATTCATTATAGAGGATGAAGAGTTATTACAGGAAGAGATCAGCGCCTACCTCACCGAACGCGGGTTCAATTGTGAGGCTGCCTCCACCTATGAAAAAGCTGAAAGAAATATCTCCCTGTTTGACTATGATATTGTTATTCTTGATATAACACTGCCAGGCGGCAACGGAATTGAGCTGCTGAAAAAAATGAAACGGGAAAAAAAAGATACGGGAATAGTCATTATTTCGGCCAGGGATTCACTCACGGATAAACTTTCGGGGCTTGATCTAGGTGCGGATGATTATATTACCAAGCCTTTCTACATGGAAGAGCTGAATGCCAGGATCAACGCCATTCTCAGGCGACGCTCCCTGGGTATAAACGATATTATCCGGATTGATGACCTGGAGGTTGACACCAATGCCAAAACAGTATTTCACGGCAAGACAGAAATTACGCTTACAAAAAAAGAATACGAACTGCTGCTGTATTTTATCATAAATAAAAATAGGGTGGTCAGCAAACAATCTATCCTGGCCCATTTATGGGGAGATGAATATGCAGACAGTGAAAGCATAGATACCATTTATGTGCACACCATGAACCTCCGCAAAAAGCTGGTATCGCACACGGGTATTGACTATATCAAAACGGTATATGGCATGGGATATAAATGGGTACAGGGATGAAGCTGCTGCAACAATCATTAAGATACAATATTATTATCACGGTAATTTCTTTAACGGTTGCCGGTATTTTCATGTATTATTTACTGAAAAAAGAGATTATAGCCGAAATACGCGAGCAACTGGAATACCAGGCAGAAGAAATACATCAATCATTGGAAAGGGGGCATTCTGTAAGCTACCCGCTGGTGGAGATAGAAAAAGTGGATAACAGCATCGGCGCGTATTCCATATTCAGGGACACATTGATATATGACCCGCTGCAGGATAAGTCTGAGGATTACTACTACCTGCTTTCTGTAAAAAAGAACAATGCCGGGAATTACAGGATCAGGGTGATGACTACTTATATAGGCTGGAATGAGTATTCCTCCACCATTTTTACCATGTTATTCTTCACCGCTCTCCTTCTTACTTTGCTGAACGTAATGGCCAGTTACTTTTTTAATAAAAAAATATGGTCTCCTTTTTTCTATAACCTTGATAAACTAAAAAAGTTTTCCGTAAGCTCCGAGGAGCCAATAAGCTTACAATCTTCCAAAGTAATTGAGTTCAAAGAGCTGCAGGAATCGCTTCAGGACCTTGCAGACAGAAGTCAGAAAGAGTATAAAGCGCTAAGAGAGTTCACTGAAAACGCTTCGCACGAAATGCAGACGCCGCTTGGCATTATTCAGTCCAAGCTGGACCGCATGAGCCAGGCGGAATTAAATGAAGAGATTGCCGGTCATATTGTACAGGCAAAATCCGGTGTGGAACGGCTGAAAAAACTCAACAAAAGCCTCCTGCTCCTGGCAAAGCTTGATAACAATGCATACCCCGATAAAACGGAGATCTCCCTCGACACCCTGCTTAAAAGACAGTTGGAGCTACTGGAGGAATTGTTGGCCGGAAACGAGACAGCCGCTATTGTAAATATAGCCCCTGTGCATATACATGCAAACCTCTTTCTTACTGAGGTAATGCTATCAAACCTGCTGTCAAACGCCATACGATATACTGCACCCGGCAATAATATCAACATTTTTTTATCAGGCAACAAATTCCGGATCACCAATCCGGGCGCTCCTTTGGATTTTCCCGAAGACTTTCTCTTTCAGCGGTTCAGGAAAAGCCCGCAAAACATCCAGGCTACCGGACTGGGTCTTTCCATCGTGTACCGGATCTGCCAGCTCAACAACTGGAAGGTTGCATACGAATACCGGGAAGGTCATCATAGCTTTTCCATCATTTTCTAATTCTGGAGAACCCGGCTCTGCGTGCAATTACTTTGTATCTGCAGCAATCCCCGTTCGCGACAATTGCTCCCGCGCTGCTATTTTATGGCTAAAATGATCGTACCGATGATTATCAGCCCTGCGCCGATGGCAGTTTTTAATGTCAGCGCCTCTTTTAAGAATATCACTGATAAAATGAGGACAATAGCCACACTCAATTTATCTACCGGCGCCACCTGGGATACCTTTCCGGATTGCAGCGCCTTAAAATAAAACAACCATGACAACCCGGTTGCCAACCCCGACAAAATGAGGAATATGATATTTTGTTTTGTCAATGAGCTGATGTCTTTTACTTCGTTCTTTACCAGTACAATACTCCATATCATTATAAAAATTACAACAGTCCTGATGCCTGTAGCAAGATTGGAACTGATACTGGCTACGCCAATCTTTGCAAAAATGGCTGTAAGCGCGGCAAAGAAAGCCGATAATAAAGCGTAATAGAACCACATTATTCAAATGGTTTTTAAAATTTTTTTGCCAGCCCGATACCCCAGTTCCTGTTTTGCTCTTGCCGGTGAATAAAAGACTGATTAAAATTTGTAGCTATATCCCAACCTTATCACCTGTGTTTCATAATAATCATCGCTGGTATAATAGAATCCCATTCCGTCTATCTTCCTTCTAATGACCATCGTATTCAGCAGGTCAGTGGCATTGAAGAATATCTCACCCTTGCCTTTCCGGAGGGCTTTCTTCAAGCCGGCGTCTATTGAAAACCTCGATAAAATTTTCCCCTGCGGAATAATGTCAGGCGCTAAATAAACGGCTGTCAATTGTGCGTCCCAATCCTTTGCGAGACGGAAAGTATTGTTCAGCTTCAGATTACCCGAAATTGCCGTTTGTTTTCCTGCGGAAAAAGTATTTCGCTGCGGGTATAAATTTTCCACCGTGAAAGCATTGATCTGGTTTTTGTAAATATTACCATTGATATTGAAGGAGTAGCCGTCAGATACTTTCCGGCTCCAGATAGCTTCCAAACCGGTGTTGTAGCTTTTGCCCGCGTTTTGAAATATGGCATATACCAGTGTGCTTCCCGGAACGATGCTTGAAATTCTGGTGATGGTGCCATCCGCGAAGCGGTGATACACTGCGGCATATAAATAGCCGGCGCTAAAATTGTGCTTATATCCCAGTTCAACGCTGTTCGTAAACTGTGGGCGCAAGGCGGGGTTGCCTACTTTTATAATTTCCGCATCATCATATTTCGGGAAAATGCGGATATCCACTTCATTCGGACGGTCCACCCTCCGGTTAAAGAATGCCGAAAGCCTGTTGTTGTCGTTCAGCTTGTAAGCCAGCCTCAGGTTGGGAAAGGGCTGCGTATAATTGTAGCCGTCGCTTTTGTAGGTGCTGTGATCGGGGTTTACATCATACTGTATCTTTACATGCTCTACACGCAAACCCAGCTCCGCTTCCCATTTTTCATTTTCAAGAACATAGTTGCCATACAGTGCAGGTATCAGTTCCTTATAAGTGGCCCAGCCCCCGGCGTCGGTATCTAAAACAGAATTAGCCCCCGGAATAAAGAACATGTCGGTAGGTATGCTCCTGTTGCGCAATTTTATACCTGTTTCAATTTTACCATATTTTAAAGGCCGGATATAGTCTATATTGAAATCATACACCTGTTCATCAGATATTAATTTAAAAGCGTCTGTACCTTGTGAGGATGGCAAGTAGTTGTCATAAAAATATTTTTCATCTTCCCGGTGAAACGTATAATTGAAGCCGGCGTTCAGCAAATGCCCGGGCTCTTTAAACTTATACTGGTAAGCAGCAGTTGCCATCACGGTTGTTTTCAATTCGTCCTCAAAAAACTGCCAGAGTCGTTGCCGGTGCGTCAGCTCCCCGTTAAAAAACGGCTGGTCGCCCCGGTCGATGATCTTTTCACTTCCAAACAGGCCGGACACGGTTAATATATTTTGCTCATTCATATTCCAGTCAACGCCTGCTTTTGTTGTAAGAAAATTGGTATTCCTGTTCCTTTTCAACTGCGACTTAATGACTGAACCATCGTCATACACACGCGTTACATATTCATTTTTGTTCAGCGTCTGTGTATATAAATTATCCGCCTCCAGAAAAATATTTACTTTATCCTTCCTGTAATTGAGCGAGAGCGAAGGGTTGATCTTGGGGGTGAACGTATATTGCGGACGTATGGTTGGCAGGTTCTCTTTTCTTACCCACAGAGCGCCCAGCCCGGTGGAAAACCCGGCTTTACCATTAAAGCCGCTTTGCCTGTTTTTCTTCATGATGATGTTGATGATACCCGCATTGCCGTTGGCATCATATTTTGAAGACGGGTTATTGATGATCTCAATTTTATCAATGGCCGATGCGGGAATATTGTCCAAACCGGTTTGGCTGCCGAAACCCGTTAACGCGGTTTGTTTACCATCTATTAATATGGTTACCTTGTCATTACCCCGCAATTGCACTTTTCCATCCTGCACAGTAACGCCGGGCAGGTTCTGGATACTTTGTAATACAGAACCTCCACGCTGGCTGACATTGTCGGAAAGAGAGTAGGTTTTCTTATCCAGCTTACTATTTACGTCGCCCGGCTTTGCCGTGATGATCACTCCCTGCAAGGTTGTTGCTTCTTCTTCCAGCTCAATTACGGGAATATCCAAAAACGGGGAAAGGCTCCCGACAAATAAGGACTGCTCTTTACTTTCGTACCCGGTAATGGATACTTCCAAAAGATAATTGCCCGGATGAATACCTGCAATTGAGAATCTTCCTTCTTCATTTGTAATGGTACCCTGGATGAATGCACTGTCCTTTGCATTTTTAACCGCCACACTTGCGTAAGCGACAACTGACTTATCAGATTTTCCTTTTACGGTGCCCGAAACAGTTACAGTGGTGATTTGAGCAATAGCAAAGGGAGACACGATCGTCAAAAACAGGGAAAGCATAGTCTTTATTGTATTCATGTGTCTGTTCATTATTTTCAGTCCATTGCCAGGCAGGGCCAACAATTTAGTTTCGTAAATATTTCTCCGTGCAGTGAGTTACATTGAATAAGCCGGTTTTTTGCAGGAATCCTGCATTGTAAAACAGGCGACTGCAAATAAAAGTGGTGGCTTATATCCTGGTGATGTTTTATTTTTCAAGGCAAAATTGAGACCTGATTCTGAAGAAATTTTAAAGTTATACGCTGTTCCTGTTAAAATATATATTTCACAAGAGGGGAGGGATACCTTGCTGCCGGTGGGCGGCGTAAGCACCGGGAGTATACCGGGTTGCTGCCTTATCGTCGCAGCCGGTAAGGATCAGTAAAGATTTCTCAAAGTCTCTTTTTGAAATTCTTGGGATTTGTGCCGAAATATTTTTTGAACTGATGGGAAAAATGCCCCGCGGTACTATAGCCCACTTTAAGCGCTACATCGGTCACCGGGCAGCCTTCATTCAATAATCTCTGTGCAAGCGTCATTTGTTTGTGTAAATAATACCGGTAGATAGACATCCCGGTTACTTTTTTAAAGGATTTTTTTAAAGTTGTTTCATTGATATCCAAAACCTCACTTAAGTATTGAATGGTGAAGTCCCTGCTTGTTTGCGCACTGTCAAGCACCCGCTTTATTTTCAAAGCCAGCATATGCTCCCTGTCGGTAATCTCCGGGTCTGTTTGTGTGGGCGACAACAATTCATTCACCACATGCAATAAAATTTCCTGTACCTTCAGATCAAAGTATTTTTCGCGGAGTACAGGCTCAGCAATTTTATCCTGCAGGAGGGAATACGTGATATCCTTAACATCATTTCTGTAAAACACATCTGACTCCGAAAGGACGGTTGCTTTATTTTTTTCAAGCTTCTTCATAAAGCTGTCCCATGCAGGGCATATAGAAGCCGGCAGTTCTTTCAGTAATAAAGGAGATATTCTTATCTCAAAAAACTCCCATTTCTCCGTCCCTTTATATGAAAATCCCGGACGCAGCCCTTTTTCAAAGAAAAGCCGGCACCTGTTCGTGTGTATCGGCCCGGAAGCTGCAGCGCTTGCTTTAACCGAGATAGCAAACCCCCTGCTGACCATAATAAGTGCAATGGGAAAATTTTTCCGGTATTGGCAATGAATTGAAAAGGAACCTGTTCCCTTGTGAAAAGAAATGGAGCACAGGGGTGTTGATATGATATTGGTTTCCTTTCTTTTTCCATCAAGGGTTGGTCTTGCTTTCATTCCGATATGTTCCTGCCTTTTTGAATAGCAGCCATTGAGCATGTAATATCAGGCGAGGTAAAAAAACACCTCAATTCTAAAGAAATTCTAAATTTTTTGTTGTGTGCAGTTCCCTATCCTATAGATTGATAAGAGACAAACATCCGACGTTCGATGCGATGTCAAACTATCTCAAAGCGCTTTTCCTTCATTAAATATTTTCCGCATTTAGTAAACAGGCACGTAATTTCCTGATCTACTTCTGCCGCCAGTTTATACATGTTATGATCAATAGGATACCTGTGAAGGCTTTTTACCGTGCGTTGGCAACGATAGCTTTTTCTTTCACTTTTTTTATTACCCACCCCCAGGTTTTAACTTCTGAAGACTCGCTTCAGGCCGGTCTTATTACCAGAGAGCAGGCTACTGTTATATCGGGATATGGAGAAGCGCTCACAGCAAAGAATAAAGTAAAGGCTGTGACTGCTTCCGAAAGAAATGCCCTGGTAAAATTCCTGGAGTCTCTGTAAGGCCCTGTAAGGGATACCGCTAAGTTTTCGGGAATACAGTTTTGACCCGGCAACCCTTTTAAAAGCTATTTTGACCATGCCTGTTTCCAACGGTTGAATGCCGACGGACTTACCCGGTACCTGGCAAAATTTCCTTCATGAAGACTTAATAATTCCGTTTCCACCAGTTCAACGAACCGGGGGGCGTCTGTGGGCGATACGATCGAAGCCCTTGCCTGGATAAGAGACGCTGCTTCGGTTGTAGAAAGCCCCTGCACAACTATTTCGCTGACCAGCTTTTGCATCAGGTCGCGGTATTTCATCCGGAACGGATCCGGCTCACTGATGGTTTGACGCACCTGTGCATACCTGTCTGCGGATTGCCGGCAGGCCCACATGAAAACATCTTTTAATAAATCAATCCTGTTTAACTCATATACACCCAGCAGTCCCTGCAGGTACAGGTCATTTGGTACACCAACAAAGGAAATGGGAACTAGGTTGTGCTTATTTAACGGAATATTGGCTGCCAGCCTTGAAACCCGTTTGTTTACATCTTCAAAAGGCTGTAAATAGGGAAGTTGAACCATCATGAAGAAGGCCTGTTCGTGCGGGTTTTTGATGGCAGCCGCTTTCTCCAGTACCTGCATAAACATTTCTTCTATTAACTGCGGAATAGCCGTTGGCGTATAGACCGATTTTTGTATGCCCACCGCATAGGAGCGAAGCCTGCCCGGCGCCGCAGGATCCGGTAACAGGTTGTTGGAAAGAAGCGCATGTAAGTTTTGAATGGAATAACAATTGAAGCCTATTTCATTATCGTCAGACATCATAAACTCTATTGCTTCTTTGTGATTAAGGATCATCTGTGCTTCAGCGGCCGACTTCCCGGCAGCGGCTTCCCCGTGGGATAATAATCGTTCTGTGTCCAGCAACGAATAAGTATTCCCTTCCAGCCGGCTGGAATTCCAGGACAGGTCTATCAGCAGCCTTTGTAATATACGCCTCGCATAAGTGCCGGCGGGTTGTTGCGCAACACCTGTTGCTGTCGTCAGATTCGCCAGTTGATCTCTCTCTGTCTTACGCAGGTAAAAATCTTTATTAGGACGATACCGGTCTGCAAATGCCCTGTTGTAACCAACCGGTACCCGCCTGTTAAAAGGTCTGGCTAATATAGCCAGTATCTCTTTGCTTTCGTTTGAAAGGGGAATGGGCGGCGCATGCTCTACATACGGTACAACTCCCTCGTGTAACATATTTTGGGTACCTGTCAGGTGATATCTTGCCAGGCGCCTTGCACCGGTTCGCCTCACCTGCTGCGCTTCTATCAGTGTTTCAAGCCTTCTCTGAAGGGTACGCAGCGTTATATCCGGCCCCGACCCGATGATATCTTCGGCGCGGGCGCCCCCGGGAAATTGCTGCAATACCATTTTTATGGCGTCCAGTTCCCTGGCTATTTTCTTCTGGTATTCGGTTGGCATCTCTGAAACCAATATTTCGACAAATATATAATTTTTGTCGAAATATATTCATTTTCGACAATTTATTGTCGAAAATTATTCCCTCTTTCACAAATCACAGGCTGAACTTGTCGCAGCTTAATGCCGGAGATCATTACGGACGGAGCCTCCAATTGTTTTACTACCAGCACTATCGCGCCTGCAATGATCAGTCCTACGCCTACTATTTCTTTAAGGGATATGGTTTCTTTTAAAAATATCACCGCTGAAACAATGGCAAAGGCATGAATACAGGGATATCAGGAATGCGGTATTTAATTACGACCTTACTCATCTTCCCCCGGGAAGAATTGTATTGGAAGCATTCATGGATGGCGTAAGTAAATTTAAAGGCAGGATCAATAAAAGACGATAAGAAAAGCTTTCCCCGAAAGCCGGTCCTGGGTTGCGGATACTGTTCTTTACTCGGCCGGGGTCTTTTCTGTTTCTTCCAAACGCATTTACCTGCCGGCTTCGTTCAGGATATTTGTATAGGTCTTCAGGTATTTTAAGATGATGTACAAAAGCCCGGTCAGCATGCACAAAATCAAAATCATATAATCAAACTGCCTTTCACCTTCTACCAGTTCCCCGGTTATATTAAAAAAAGCGAAAATCAGAAAAACGGCCGCTAACCCGTTCTTCTCTTTTTTTAATACTTTTTTCCAGCTAAAATGAAGACGCGGCGGGATGAATTTTTTTAAATTGAAGGCGGGAATAAATGCCGGCACTTTTTCAGCCCATTGCAGATAAGTGCTCCCGAATTTATTCCTCAGGAACTGTTCTTCCGCAAACATTATTCTCTCATAATAGATCCAGTAAAAAAGACTGAATGCCGTCACAAACCAGAAATTACCGGTCAGCAATGCCACTCCCAGCCACATAAAAAAGTTCCCAAAATATAAAGGATGGCGAACAAGGGAATAGATGCCGGTAGTATTAAGACTGTCGGCCAATTGCCCCGTTGTATTTCTGCCGGAAGTATTTGCGGGTGTATATCCCACTGTATATACCCTGATAGCCAGCCCCAAAAGGCATATAAAAAGGCAGACTCTTTCATAGTATATCTCGTAAGGTGTTTCTTCTAAAAAAAAGGTTTCGGGATACAGTTCGGTTCGCAGATGCACAACAGTGCCTATCAGCAAAATAACCAACGGCAGAAAGCTCCTGTATTTAAAAAGCCAGTTCCCCTGTTGTTCCAATTCTTCCTGAAGTGCCATACGTGATTAATTTATATCAAAAATAAACAAATTTTTTCAGTTGTTGGTGTTCCGGCAGCAGCGCCGTTGTTGGGTGTTTTCACCAACAACCGAAGCGTGATAGTATTGTTACAGTACAGGTGAGTGATCTGCTCCGGCGGAAAGGAACAACAGGCACTGATAGCAACAGAATAGCCAGGTACGCAAACTCCACATCCCTATGCCTGTTTTTATTTTTGAAATTTCTTTGGAATAAGCAACCCGTAAAATACTGTCTGGCTCTGCATGTAGCCCATTATTCAAAAATGTTCATTTCTTCATCATAAACAGGGCTTTGTATGCTTAAAAAATTTAAAACACTATGAAAGACATGGTTTTGAGACAATATTTTTTTAGGCTTGAGTTGCTTTGAACCATCGGATAACCAAACTATAAAAGGAACTTCATATTGTTCTTTGGGAGCAATACTTAAAGGTAATCCATGCATATACAGATTTTTTTCCCCTAAAGACTCTCCATGGTCTGAAACAAAAAGCATGGCGCTGTTGTGCTCTTTTAATTGTTTTAAATTTTCAATTACATTGTGCAAGATATAGTCAGTATAAACAATAGTGTTGTCATATGCATTGATCAGTTCTTTTTGAGAACAATTTCCCAGTTCAACACTATTACAAACCGGTTTAAAAGTCTCAAATTGAGGTGGATATTTCTTGCTATACGTAGGCCCGTGACTGGTGCTTGTGTGTAATATTATCAATATTTTATTTTTTTTACTGGCCAATATTTGCTCTTGTAGCCCGTTCAAAAGAACCTCGTCGTAATTGCACCCTTCACCGTTGCAGTTTAGCATTAAAGCCTCTTTGTTCTGATAATTTTCAATATGAACCGGAGGCTCTCCCCAGTTTGTGGTTTTCCAAATAACTTCCACATTATTTCTAAATAAATAATTGGGTAAGATCTCATATAAATCACCGGTATTGGTATGCTCTAAAATACATTTTACGCCAGCGGTGGTGTATGTAGCGCAGGAAGTGGCATCAAAATGAAATACATTCTGTGTTTGGGAAAGCAATGGATTCGTGTTTTTTCCGTAGCCGTACAAAGAAAAATTTTGCCTTCTTGCAGATTCTCCTATGACCAGGACAACAACCGATTTCTCATTATCTTTTATGGTAGCATTGGGTAATAAGATTTCTTTTTTATTTTTTTGGTGTTCATGAATATAAAAAAGCGAAGTATTTACCGAATAAGACCAGGGCATTGCAAGCCCGCCCAGTTGCTTTGAATTTTTATCAATCCATAGCCAATGGCTCGCATTAGCAAATGCCAGTATGGCGATAAACAATAAGGTAAGGGAAGCAGTGATCAAAAACCTCTTCAATGTTACATTTATTATTTTCACTTTAATGATGTAAATGCCGGGAATAACACCCAGCAGGATTATGTATACAATCATTTTAATTGAAAAGAAACTACTGGCCTCTTCATAATTGGTATTGATCACATTGCCAATCATACTTTCATCTATTATGACATTGTAAGTATGAATAAAGTAAACGGCAATTGCATTGAGGATAAAAAATAAGACCAGTAAAAATTTTCCGACAAAACGGGAAAGAAAAAATATCAGGTAAAAGACAAAAGCATTTACAACCAGCATTAAAATAATTAAGCTTACAATTGCAATAATGCCGCTCAGGCTTTTATAATCCAGGTTTTTAAGGACAAATCTGTAAAAGGGGAAATGAAAGAATAAAAGATTCAGGAAACTCATTAATAAAACAAAATGGGTTATTTGTAAGTTATTTTTTAACCTTTTTAGCATAAACGTCAATAATTTTATACAGCGAAATAACTAAGCTAATAAATGACAGGTAAAACACTGTCAAATTTTCATTAATCATTCTGTAGAATAATATAATACAGCAAATCAGGAACAATACAATAAAAAACGGGTAGTATTTTTTATTGTTAACCCAGGCCCAGATTTTGTATTCCCGGCTGATAAAAACACCCGCAAGCCCCGAAATATACCCGATAATAGAACCTGCTATAACATCAATCGGATAATGTGCTCCTACGCCTACTCTCGAAAACGCAAGTATCAACCCTGTAATAACTACGAAAAGAGACCATATAATCTTATATTTCAACTTTTGGGGCATAAATGCAAACAGCAGCACTGTAAGCACCGTAAAAACAGTAATCGAGTGCCCTGAAGGGAAACTGTTGAATCCGGACAGCTTTTTTCCGATGATCACAAAACTATTATTATCAAACACGGCTGCGGGTCTTGGGATGGCAAATATTTTTTTTAATGGCACGGTAAGCAGAAACGAGACCAGCAAACCTGCGATCAAAGACTCCCAGATCTTCGGGGCATACACAATGAGAATGCCTAAGAACGACAAAAAGATCATACAATCTCCTATTTGGGTAAGATTAAATTGGAGATTGGGATATTGTCCCAGGCTGTGGTTAATATAAAGGAAGCTGCTTTTTTGGATTTGTATATATTCATTAACACAAAAAGCATCCCGACTGTACAATAACAGGGCAATTGTGGTTAATAAAAATACGGGCAAAAAGAATAGCAGCGCCCTGAGCCTTGAATAATTGTTATCAATACTTGTGTTCATTATGTCTTTCTGTTTACGGGTCTGCTTTGTTAACTTATTTAATCCGTACAACTGTTTTTATACTTTTAATTTAGGTTGTATTACATATGGTTTTGTACAATGGCAGCCCATATTGTGGTGGTAGCTGCCCCTTGCTCTTTCGGGAATCCTGCTGTGTACAGGCTGTCTTAAAGGAATTGCTTATCCTGTCCTTATATGATTTGCCGTTACACCATCCTGTTGTCCTGTTTCCGGGAAGATTGTAAAAAGCCAGGGAACGCACTGTATAAAACAGTTCATTGCCTTTTGCTGCCTTTATTGCTTTTCCCGGATGGCTTTGCTTTGTCATTAAAGTCCAGACAAAGATGCACCCAAAACTCAAAGTCCTTTTTACCCTTAAACCCTGACGGGTCAACATAGCAGTACCCCTTAAGCACCCTGCCTTTCATTACCATGGGCAGAAAGCCGGCCTTTTCAGACAGTTCCTGTGTCAGGTCCGGGTCAAAACGGCACATGAGCTGGTCGTCGGCTATATTAATGCACATTTTACCGTTGATCATAAAGGCTAATCCGCCGAACATTGTCTTTTCTTCTATTTTGATATCGGGAATATTACCCAGGTATTTTCTGACACGGCTTGCAAGGTTCCTGTCGTATGCCATAGCGAAAGATTTAATTTACTGTTGCCATTTTTATCAGTGTTTTTCTTATAGGACCGGATTTTTATCCGGACCGGATCTTCTCATAAAATGCAGGAATAAAAATATAAAAGCTCCCGCGGAAAACAAGCGCTTTTTGTGTATGGAAAAACAGACCGGGTTGCCCTGCTCTGTTGAAAGAACAGCCCGGGTACAAAAATGTAAGGGGTTGGTGGAAGAGAAGGATTACCTCCGGTGATCCTGGATGGAGGAGCTTAAACCAAAACAATAGTGCCGCGCTTCGCGCTACCAATTTTGTTTCCTCCCCGCTTTTGCAAGCAAACTTGCAACGTGTCAGAAAACAAAAATGCTCCTGGCGGAGCACTATTGTTCTGGTTTGCGGAGGGAGAGGGATTCGAACCCCCGGACCTTTGACAGTCAACGGTTTTCAAGACCGCCGCAATCGACCACTCTGCCATCCCTCCGCGGCAAAAGTAGTATTACAGCATTAAATCTCAAAAACTTGTTGAACTTATATTTGTAGCGCGGAAACAGGCTGATTATGAACGGGTAATGAACTCCCTTCTGCGGAGCTGGAGGATGGGGAATACAAACCGTTTGCAAAATATCCCTATGGGCCGTTTTGGATCAATTCTATTACTTTCATCATTTTCCCGTCAATACCTTTTCTCACATTTTCCAGGGTGGGGGGCACAAAAATATCCGGCATCACTCCCTGCCCGTCTTTGGGAACATGCTTATATTGGACTATCCTGTGTAACGGCATCCTTATTTTCATCTTCGTATTGGGAAGAATAATATCCGGTATCAGTATGCCGCTGTTACCATGCCATCCGCCTCCGGCCTCTTCTCCCACCAGCAGCACATTTTCCTGCCCTTTTACGGCATTGGCAAATAAAGTAGAGGCGGAAAAAGTAGGTCCGCTGATCAGGACATAGACTTTTCCCGAATAATGATTCTTTCGCCTCGGGGTAAAAGTTTTTCTTTCCCAGTAACGAAAATGGTATTCCCGTTCGTTTTCCTTTCTCGAAACAAAAAACAGGATCAGGGAGTTCACCAGTCCGGAGGTATAATATTTCTTTTCATTTCCCAGCCAGTTCGTAACTGCTACCACAGAATCGGCCACTTTAAAAGGCTCCTGCTTTATGTACCTTGCCAGAGAGGTATAATTATCCACCCTTCCACCTCCGTTAGACCGTAAATCAATAACCAGGTTGGGGATATTTTCCTTTCGCAGTTTCCTGAAGCTCTTCCTGTAAAAAGAACGCAGCCTGTTTTTTCCGGCAAAACTGTGGATGTTCATGACCGCAAGATGATGTGCACTGTCTATTTCCAGGGATTTGTTGGGATCTTTCATATCGCGGGGCCTTGCGCTTCTGCTTTGTTCCCTCACCGGCCGGGCGTTCGCACTGTCGGCCGGCATGTATAATGGAACCATGGCTGTTTTGTGAACGCCCGTACTGTCAATATAGTCCACCTGGTACTGACTGAACAATCCAAAAATATCCCGGTGATACCGTGGAAAGGAAATACTCAGGCGTGTATAATTGATACCGGTCGAATAACCGTCAACCGGCATGTATTGCGACACGGTATCCACCAGTTGCCGGGCGCTGAGCCCATTGATATTGGTAACCAGGGTGCCCCTTTTCAGGACCGTATCCGATTTGTTGAGGTTTGACAAAACCACCATCGTATCCACGTCCGATGCCAGTCCCGGTAAAACCCTGAGAAACAAAGGGAAAGATGGCTGTGCAACACGTTTGTTGATTTTATTATAACGGGAAGGGAAGCTAAAGCTCGTATGTCCGCAACGAATTTTGGTGGTGAGCGGCGCCAGCACCCGGTAGCCAAACTGCTGGCGGGTCATGGAATCTGTAATGGCCCCGTAATACCTGTCGAAAAAGTAGTCCATACTGTCTTTCGGGGTGTACCAGTAAAGAGCCGGGTGCTGTTTCTCCAATACCCTGCGCATTACCCGGTAGTCTTCCTGCAGGTCTTCTGCAGGAAACTTTACGGAGGCTCTGTACAGCGCACTACTTTTGCAGCTTGTGAGCAGGGAGGCAGTAACGAGAACGAAAAAGCAGGTCAGCCAATAATCACTTTTTTTTCTTATCACGCGCATAAGCCCATTCTTATTATGCAGAATTACCTGGTGCAATGGATAAACGTAAAAAAACAGATATTATTTAAAAGCATTCCATCCCTGCGCAGTCAACGCATGCTTTTTTTCAGCACGGGTAATAATATGAGCTCCCTCTTCCGGCTCCTTAATATAGCCAATAACGCTAATTTGTTCGTTGAGGGTTATCTTGTCATAGTCCTCCTGCCTGAGTGTGAACAGGAGTTCATAATCCTCTCCACCACTTAAAGCGCAGGCGGTGGGATCAAGCCCCAGTTTAAAGGCAAAATTGCGGGATTCTTCCGCTATGGGAATTTTGTCTTCATATATTACACATCCGGCATTGCTTTGTTTGCAGATATGCAATATTTCACTGCTTAACCCATCGCTCACATCTATCATAGAGGTCGGCATGATTTGCTGTTCTTCAAAAAAATCGATAATGTCTTTGCGGGCTTCGGGTTTCAGCAACCGGCGTAAAAGGTAATCCTGGTTTTCCAGGTCCGGCTGAACAGACGGGCTTTCCAGGAATATCTTTTTCTCCCGTTCCATTAACAGCAGTCCGAGATATGCCGCGCCAAGGTCCCCGGTTACACAAATCAGATCACCCTGCCGGGCGCCGTCTCTTTTTACAACCCTGTTTTCCTGCACCTCACCAATAGCGGTTACACTGATGATAAATCCTTTGGTTGAGCTGGTAGTATCTCCTCCCACCAGGTCTACATTGTATTTCTCGCAGGCAATATACACACCCTCATAAAACTCATCCAGCGCCTCCACGCTGAACCTGTTGCTCAGCCCGATGCTCATGGTGATCTGTGTGGGTGTAGCGTTCATCGCATATACATCACTGAGGTTTACGATCACGCTTTTATAGCCCAGGTGCGTCAGGGGAGCATAGGTAAGATCGAAATGTACTCCCTCTATCAAAAGGTCGGTGGTAACCACTATTTGTTTTCCCAGGTGGTCCAGTACCGCCGCGTCATCTCCTACGCTTACCAGGGTGGAGGCGTGTTTCGTTTCGTTATTCTGGGTGAGATGATCGATTAGTCCAAATTCTCCCAATGATGAAATTTCAGTTCTTGTTGACATACCTGGGGTGTTAGTGGGTTTAAGCTTTACCGTTTACAAAGTCCAGAAGTGCTACATGGATCTTACCGTTGGTTGCAGCTATATGCGGCTGGTAGGGAGAATACTCGTTTCCTTTAAAATCGGTTACTTTTCCCCCCGCTTCTTCTACCATCAGGAAGCCGGCGGCGCTGTCCCAGGCGTTTAGTTTATGTTCGTAAAAGCCGTCAAACCGGCCGGCGGCCACCCAGCACAGGTCTATGGCAGCAGAGCCGAGCCGCCTCACCGGGATTCCCAGCCGTATCAGCTTTTCAAATATTTCCAGCGGACCATTGGGTTCATCAAGATAGGAGTAGGGGAAACCGGTCACCAGGCAGGAAGTGGCCAGGTCGCTTTTTTCGGTAACCCGCAGCTTCCGGTCATTTAATGTAGCGCCCCTGCCTTTTTCAGCTACAAAAAACTCTTCCATAAAAGGATTGTAAACAGCCCCGAGGATCACTTCATCGTTTTTTTCCACCGCTATGCTTACGCAGCAGATCGGAATCCCGTTGGCATAATTTACGGTTCCGTCTATCGGGTCTATGATCCATTTGTATTCCGAGTCCATTACCAATTCGCCTGATTCTTCACTTAAAATATAATGCTCCGGGAAGGCTCCCTTTATTATATCGATGATGGCTTTTTCTGATGCATGGTCTACTTCCGTAACAAGGTTATTGAATCCCTCCTTGTTGGTGATCCTGAATTTGCCGTTGAATGATTCTTTCATTACATTTCCGGCAGTTCTCGCAGCCTGCAATAAGGTGGTTTGTAACATGGGGCAAAGATAGCACTTGAAAGCAGAGTATGTTTATTTTGCCTGCTGCCGGAAAATATATTAATTCGTTCCTTAAATCATAGGGTTTGTTGCTTTCTGTAATAATCGTCAACTACAATGTGAAGTTCTTCCTGGAACAATGTCTCTGTTCCGTGCTTAAAGCGGGCGAAGGCATGGATATGGAAGTGATCGTGGTGGACAACGGTTCTTCCGACGGCAGCCGGTTATACCTGGAGCCATTGTTCCCGCAGGTACGGTTCTTCTGGGAAAAAGAAAACAGGGGGTTCGGCAGAGCCTGCAATTACGGGTTGGAAAGATCAACGGGTGCCTGTATTCTTTTCCTGAACCCGGATACCATTGTACCCGAAGATTGTTTTCAGCAGACGGTCTCATTTTTGCAGTCCGGGGAAAATATCGGCGCATTGGGTGTCAGGATGATTGATGGCAGCGGCTGCTTCCTCAAAGAAAGCAAAAGAGGCATTCCGTCTGTGCTGGCATCTTTTTTTAAGTTTTCAGGGCTTATTCGCCTTTTTCCGCGTTCTCCGTTTTTTGCCCGGTACTATAGCGGTCATTTGCCTGAAAAGGCGACAAATAAGGTTCCTGTATTGTCGGGCGCATATTTTCTCGTGTCGCGTGATGTTCTCAACAACACCGGCGGGTTTGATGAAGCGTTCTTCATGTATGGTGAAGACATCGACTTATCGTATCGTATCGAAAAAGCCGGGTATGACAATTACTATTTTCCCGGCGTAACCATTATACATTTTAAAGGAGAAAGTACTGCCAAAACCAATGTAAAATATCTCAAAGCATTCTACCGGGCAATGAGCATTTTTGTGAAAAAACATTATCCCTGGTATAAGGCAATATTGCTGACAGGCTTTGTTCAGTGTATGTTGGCCGTAAAAAGAATCGTACTTTTTATCAGCCCGGCTTCTTCCGGCTTGTCAGAAGCGACGGCTGCACCTGCGAAAGGTGGTTTTCTCGTGTTCGGCACAGAAGATGACTATGCAGGGGTCAGGGAAATATTAAGCAGGCACGGTATAGCCAATACCAAATATGGCGGCGCAGGGCCGGCAGCGTTGCCCCGGGAGGGAGAACCTGTTTTTTGCGAAGGCGCGGCATATTCTTTTAAAGAAATTATAGATAAGATAGATGGTGCGGATAACAACCGGAATACCTGGATACATGCCTGTAAAAGCCATAGTCTTGTTTCGAGCGCCAGCAGTACACTGAGCGGAATGGCAATCGGCGGATGAAAGCTTCTGACAAATATTATCCGAAGCGGCTCTCGTGGACTAGGTTTTCTACGACGCTGTTGATTCATTTACAAATTCCTCCAGTTCCCTGTTTTTCTCCAGGGGACCCAAAACGAACAGTATCACCAATACAGCAACCAGGGCCAGTACGCCATATCCCACAAATACCGTGTGATAGGCAAATGTGTAATCATACAGCTTTGAAATACGTTCGATGGTTGCCCCGGACAATGCCTGGAATAAGGCACCGCCTAACCCTGCTCCGACGCTGGCGACACCCCAAACCGATGCCGTTGCGCTAAGCGGCACCACATCTGCCGGAAAAGCCATGGTGTTGGAGGTGTAGGCGGCATATCCGAATCCCGCCACGCTCAGTACGACTAACGCGGTAGCGGGGGTGGTGATAATAAACGGACCGAGGATCAGCGCAAGCGCCAGCAGGGAACCGAAAGTTCCCACAGCTATCTTCCGGGCCCTTGGAACAGGGATACCCTTTTTGATAATGAACTGGGTAAACAATCCGCCCAGTATATTCCCGATGTCTGCAACAATAAAAGGAAACATGGCAAACCATCCTATTTGAGCCATACCCCAGCCATGTACATCCACCAGGTAACGCCCGATCCAGAAAGTAATGAAATACCATACCGGGTCCATGAATACCTTGGAGAAAGTAAGCCAGGCCACAAACCGGGTTTTTATGAGCTTCAAGGGGGGGATGGTTCTTGCTCTGGCAGCCTTAACAGCTCTTTCGGGAGTATAGTAGGTAAACCAAAACGCTACCAGCCACAGATACCCGATGCTGCTGATAATGATAAAAGTAGCCTGCCACCCGTAATGAATGCCAAGCCATGCAATCAGGGGCGGCGCCACAATAGCGCCTACAGCGGCGCCGCTGTTGAAGATACCGGTGGCGGTGGAGCGTTCTTCCGGCGTGAACCATTCGCTGGTTAACTTGATGGCCGCCGGCCAGTTGCCCGCTTCCCCGATCCCTAAAAAAAACCGGGCGATCCCGAAATGGAAAGGCAACCGGGCGAAAGCATGTAATAAAGAAGCGGTAGTCCAGAAGGCCATGCAAAGAGAATATCCAACCCGCGTTCCCAGCTTATCGATTATAAAACCCGATACCAGGTTGGAGGCCATATAGGCGACAAAAAATGCCGTGGCTATATAACCGAATGCGTCATTGGGTATCAATTCCCTCAGTTCACCATTAGCGCTCAGGTAATTGAAGGCCAGCCGGTCGACATAGTTCAGTACGGTGGCAAAAAAAGCAAATGATAACATTACCCAGCGCATGCGGGGCAAACGGCCGGGCTTATTGATCAATGGGTTGGTACTCATTTACGACGATAAAGATTGAGCCGGTATACTTTCGCACAGGCTCATGGTTTTTAATACATCCCTGAATGCTGACGATGTTTTTTTCATCCTCCTAATAACCGAATTCATGAACTCCAGGTTGTTTTTCAGAAAACCACCATATACAAATACCTGCTCTTTATTCAATCCATAGGCAACCGCCGTTAGCTGCAATCGTTCTTCATTGAACGCGAAAATGCCTGCAATCTCCTCTTCAAATGTGGGCGGCGAAGGTAAATGAACCTTGTTGGCAAAACTACCGTTCCCGATGATGTATATTCCGGTTTTCATGTAGTAGTATAAATGAAGGTCTATTTTTTAAAACGCAGATGCTTATCCAGGAAATCGAAACTGCCTTTGCCGTTGATACTGTGCGGTCCCGGGAAATGTTCAATGGTTACAGATTCTGAAAGCCCCAGTAAATTATAATATCGCCTTACTTTGGCATATTCATAGTTCACCCACTCATCTGTACCTACGCCGTCAAAGTGCCCCCGCTCCACCATAAAAGGCCGCGGCGCGATCAGTGCCGCCATCTCGGCATAGTTAAAGGTATGTCCTAAATCCCATTCAGGCATGTCATATTCTCCCGTGTACACATAGCCGAAAGTATGATCGGTAGTGGACACTTTACGCACCCATTCATTGAAATCGGCTGAGCATACAGACAATGCATATCCCTTCACCAAGGCGGGCACCCGCATGGCCGTTTTGCCACCATACGACAATCCATACATGGCTACCTGTCCGGGGTCCACAAAACTGAGTTGCTGCAGCCACTCCACAATTCTTTCATGCTGGGCGGTGATCACCGAGAACAAGGTAAGCCCCAGCGGGTTTGCTTTTCGTTGTATGACGCGAAACTTATCCTCCCCACGGTAAGGGTTATGCGGGGCAAACGTAATGTATCCTTTTTCTGCCAACCGGGTGGCGTACCCTTTGTAGTAGTGATAATTTTTAGCCGTGGAATCCGTGGTAACCACATCTGCCGGCAGTCCTTCTAACCCGTGCTGGCACACAATTACCGGCCGTTTTTCACCGGCGCTGATCCCCTTCGGTACAACCAGTATGCCCCAGGCAAATACATCAGGACTATAGACATCCAGCATTATTTCATAACTAATCCATTTTTCTGATTCGTCATATTTTCTGGCCCGGGCATTAAACGGAACGGAAGGAGCGGCTAAACGACCCAATACATTGCCGAAAGCGGTTCTCAGTTCCTCCCGTACCGCAGCTTTCTGTGCATCATTTCCCTCGTTTAACCGCTTCCATACTTCCTGGTTCCGGGTTCGTTCGCATACGGCTAACTCCAGTTGTACTTTGGTTGTCATTTCCCTTACCTGTCTTTCCTGCCTTTGTTTATTATCTATCCAGGCTATTGGTTTTACGCTGGTGGGTTTAGTCACGCGATAATCAATTGCAAGCGGCTGAGCGAATGCTGAAAGGGAGGAGGTTGTAAATATTGCGGCTGACTGCCGGGTACCATTACTCACCAGTTGCAGGTGAGATTTGCCTGCCGGGATCAGGGTTTCAGCTCTTTTATATTCCTCAGACACCATCTCATATAGCGGCCCGGACAGCATGCCAGGGGTGGCGCCCCGGTTATTATGCACTATCTCCGGACCCGCCGCTGCTTCTATAATTATTTTGCGGGGCCACGCCATTGCCGCCAGTTCCGCGTCCCCAAAAGTTTTCAGTAAACCGAAAACGTTCCGGTAAATAGGTTCTTTCCAGAGTGATTCTCTTTTGCTGAAATAGCCGCTTACCAAAGTGGAACTGATCCTTTCGTCAAGAGCAGTAGCATACAAAGCCAGTAATCCGCCTTCTCCATAACCGGCTACCCCCAGCGGCGTGTTGGCAGGAGGCGTGGTGCTGAACCAGTCCAGCGCCGCAAATATTTTTTGCAGCTCATATCCTATTACATGTCGCCCGATAGTATAGGCCTGCCGGTAGACCCATTCCCTGTGAGGCTGAGCGGTTTTTCTGTTCAGGGAGGGATTGCCTGAAAAATCGGTCTCCCGGTTGATAAGTGCGGGGATCAATACTTCCACCCCGGCTTCTGACAACATAAGCGCGGCGGCAAATCCCGGATTCCCGGGCTGCGCCAGCCCGCCCAAAAGCTCCGGCAACATATCCGCATCGGGTATCATTACTACTTTTGCCTTCACTTTTCCCTGTGGCCTGATTAAAATCCCTTCTGCTGTTAAATGCTCCTGCACATGCCAACGGACTGCATAGATGCTGGTTCCGTCTGTGGTTACCACCAGTTGCTGAAGTCCTTCACCGGTCAATACCTCCAGTCGGGGAGTAGTCCGTTCACCTGATATACCTAAGCGGTTGGTCAATAAAAGACGCTGCCCTGAAACAGATTGGCGAAACGCCTCCGCGCTGCTGAAATCTTTTTTCCATTGTGTAGCTCTTTCCTGGTACAACCGGTCTGTTTCAGACAATAAGAATGTATTGATCCCGTCCACCATTTTCGCGGAGATATCGCCGGTGTCCGTCAGCGGAGTACTTTTAAACGGAATGGACTGGCCGGATACAGCGGCAGCATACAAAGCCAGGACAAATGAAGTGACGATTTGTTTCATTGCGCAATAACTTGGGTTGGCTGCCGCAACTATATTTGGTAAGCCCCGGAGCCTACCTGCTAATTAATACTTAAATTAAACTGTTTTGTTTCCGGATATTAGCCGGGTGGTAGGATATATTACCTCAGTAAACCGATAATATTTGTGGTAGAAGTGAAGAAAACAGTATCCGTAAACGCCCGGGACTTTAACGGGATCAGGGCCTTTGCCGGACTGAATGAAAAACACTTCTCGGGCGGGGCCGTTCTCTATCCGGGGCAGGAGGTGGTGCCGTTTGGTAACAAGTTGCGGGCGGTACCGTTTTATGTGCTGTGGCAATAAAAAGATGCAGGCTTCAGGAGACAGGTTAGGGAACAGCTATTTTCTTAAACGCGAAAACCTTACACACATGCTGCCGGCAGGCAGCGTTTCATTTCTTCTGCTTATTTCAGTATCTTCAACTATCTGCAACACGCTAACCTGTGCCTATGCTTGTAAAAACTTTTGGAAGTGCTGTTTATGGAGTGGAAGCCCTTACGATCACTGTTGAAGTAAATGTTACCAGTGGTCAGAAGTTTTTTATGGTGGGGCTGCCGGATAATGCCGTGAAAGAAAGTGAACAGCGTATAGAAAGTACCTTAAAGAGCATCGGGCATTACATGCCGCGCACCAAAGTAATTGTCAATCTTGCTCCCGCGGATATTAAGAAGACCGGCAGCGCTTTTGATCTTCCCATTGCATTGGCCATAATGGGGGCAAGTGAGCAGCTTCCCAATCCTGAGCGTCTTTCGGATTACATGGTAATGGGGGAGTTAAGCCTCGACGGGACGGTGCAGCCTATAAAAGGCGCTTTGCCTATTGCCATTACCGCCCGGAAGGAATCTTATAAAGGGCTGATCCTTCCCGCCCAAAACAGCCTGGAAGCGGGCATTGTGAACAACCTGAAAGTGTATGGCGTTTCGCATATCAGCGAGGTAATCAATTTTTTCGGAGATGAAAGCAGCCTGCAGCCGGTGCAGGTAAACGCGAGGGAATCTTTTTATGGATCGCAGTATAGTTTCGAAATTGATTTCAGTGAAGTAAAAGGGCAGGAGAATATTAAAAGAGCGTTGGAAATTACTGCGGCGGGCGGACACAACGCTATCCTGATCGGGCCGCCGGGCGCCGGCAAAACCATGCTGGCAAAAAGGCTGCCCTCCATCTTGCCGCCGCTTACCCTGCAGGAAGCATTGGAGACAACCAAAATACATAGTGTTGCCGGTAAACTTCCCACCAACACCACCCTTATATCCAGGCGTCCCTTCAGAAGCCCGCATCACACGGTTTCGGATGCCGCGCTTGTGGGAGGCGGGGGAATACCGCAGCCCGGGGAAATATCATTGGCTCATAATGGAGTGCTCTTTCTGGATGAATTACCGGAGTTCAAGCGAACGGTGCTGGAAGTAATGCGACAACCGATGGAGGAACGCAGGGTAAGTATATCAAGGGCAAAGATCGCGGTGGATTTTCCGGCAAGTTTCATGCTGATCGCCTCTATGAACCCGTGCCCCTGCGGTTTTTACAATCACCCGGAAAAGGAGTGCACCTGCCCGCCGGGGGCTGTCCAGAAATACCTGAACAAAATATCCGGACCCCTGCTCGACCGTATAGACCTGCACGTGGAAGTGACCCCGGTTCCCTTCTCCGCGCTGTCTGTGCAACAGCCAGGAGAAAGCTCTGCCGCCATACGGGAAAGAGTGATTGCCGCCCGGGAGATCCAGGCAGAAAGATACGGGAATGAAAGCGGTGTATACAGCAACGCGCAAATGAGCAGCAGGATGCTGAAGGAAATCTGCACGATCAACGCGGCGGGACAGTCCTTGCTCAAAAATGCTATGGACAGGCTGAACCTTTCTGCCAGGGCATACGACCGCATCCTGAAAGTGGCCCGCACCATTGCCGACCTGGAGGCCAGTCACCATATTGAAACACATCATCTTGCGGAGGCCATCCAATACCGGAGCCTGGACCGGGAAGGCTGGGCGGGGTAACTCTTATATTGAAGAGGGATATTTGCCGGGAGCAACTACCAGGTAAAGGTGCTGTATATTTTACATTGGCAGATTCCTTTTTATTATCCTAACTTTGCGGCTTCTTTTTAAAACTCTTCATGAGCGATCCTATAAAACATGAATGCGGATTAGCATTTATCAGGTTGAGAAAGCCCTTCTCTTATTACCTTCAAAAGTATGGTACGGTAATGTACGGTTTAAATAAACTGTACCTGTTGATGGAAAAGCAGCACAATCGTGGCCAGGATGGCGCCGGAATAGCGACCATAAAGCTGGATACGGAACCCGGGTACCCCTTTTTGCACCGGATAAGAAGCATCCAGAACATGGCCATAGCAGACCTGTTCCGCCAGATAAACGAGGAGTTATCGGAGTTGGAATTGTACCAGCCGGACATCAGGAAACATCCCGGGCTGCTGAAAGGAAATTTTCGTTTTTTAGGAGAGTTATTGCTGGGACACCTGCGGTATGGCACTCAGGGCAAGAATAATGTTGAGTTTTGCCACCCTTTTATAAAAAGACATACGGTGCCGGCACTGAACCTGGCGCTGGCAGGTAATTTTAACCTCGTTAATACCGAGGAACTGTTCTCCCTGGTAAACATCGAACCCGGTGTTTTTCAGAAGCAAAGCGACCTGGCGGCCATGATGGAAGTGGTACACCATTTCCTGGTGAAGGAAGATGAGCTTCACCCGGAAAAGCTGGATATCGTAAACGTATTAAAAAAATCCGTAAAGTTATTTGATGGTGGTTTTCATGTGGGAGGGCTGATAGGGAACGGGGATGGTTTTATACTGCGCGATGCTCATGGAATACGCCCATCCTACTATTATGTAAATGATGAGGTGATTGTAGGCGCCTCTGAAAGAGCCGCTATACGTACCACTTTTAATGTGGGGGAAAAGGAAGTGCAGGAACTGATGCCGGGCCATGCCCTGATCGTAAGGGCCGACGGTTCCTATCAACTGGAGCAGATTACCGAACCCAGGGAAAGAAAGGCCTGTAGTTTTGAACGGATCTATTTTTCCCGCGGGAACGACGAAAAAATATATAAGGAGCGAACGGCACTGGGGTATCATTTAAGTGATAACGTGTTGAAAGCCATTAATAATGATCTGAAGAATACGGTTTTCTCCTTTATTCCCAATACGGCTGAGGTGGCGTTCTACGGCTTGCTGAAGGGGATGGAAGATTATCTGAATAAGGTAAAAGTGGAGCGCATTCTCTCATGGGGTAAGGATTTTGATGACGAGAAGCTTGCTGAAATGGTCAACCGGCGCATCCGTGTGGAGAAAATAGCCAACAAGGATGTGAAAATGCGCACTTTCATCACCGAAGATGTTAGCCGCAACGAACTCGTGCAACACGTATATGACATTACCTATGGTTCCGTTCGCAGGAAGGAAGACACCATAGTGGTAATAGACGACTCTATAGTGAGGGGTACCACACTCAGGGAGAGCATCATTCGTATGCTGGCACGGCTGGAACCTAAAAGGGTGATCATTCTCTCCTCGGCGCCACAGATCAGGTACCCTGATTGTTACGGGATAGATATGAGCAAGATGGGAGACTTTATTGCCTTCCAGGCAGCGATAGAATTGATCAAAGAGCATAAAAAAGAAACCCTGCTCCAGGATCTGTATGCCCGTTGCAAGGAACTGGAGCGCACCAACCAACTGCATGCTGAAAATGTGGTTCAGCAGGTATATAAACCATTTACCCCGGAAGAAATTTCCAAAAAAATAGCGCAACTGATCACTCCGCCGGATGTAAATGTGGCGGTGGATGTTATTTATCAGTCTATAGAGAGCCTTCATGCATCCTGCCCCACCAATACAGGCGACTGGTATTTTACCGGAAACTATCCCACCCCCGGAGGCAACAAGGTGGTAAACAAGGCTTTTATCAACTATATGGAGGGAAAAAACGTTAGAGGATATTGATTATTTGGCCATTGGCTTGATTTTTGTTGCAACATTGAACGTATTGGCACCCGTTTTTAGATCCTGCGTTCCTATGTTATTGATTATTGCATCTATTGAAAAATTACCTTAAACTATCTGAAAGTAGGTTTCCCTGAAATGAGGACGATATTCTTTATCAGGCATGCAAAAAGCAGTTGGGATGACCCTGCTATTGCAGATTTCGACCGCCCTCTGAATGATAGGGGAAAGCGCGACGCTATTTATATGGCGCGGCATTTGTTTGATCAAAAGCTTTCCATAGACGTTTTTATCTCCAGCCCTGCTATAAGGGCGAGAAAAACGGCTTTGTACTTTGCAAAACAATACGCTGTAGATAAACTCGTAGAAAAGCAGGAGTTGTATTTACCGTCAGTCCAGGCATTCAGCCAGGTTATTATGCAGATTGATAATCAGTATCATAACCTGGCTATTTTTTCCCATAATCCCGGTATTACAGAATTTGTAAACAGACTGACGGATACCATAAGAGTGGATAATGTGCCGACCTGCGGCATTTTTGCTGTCCGGGTTTTCCTGGATAACTGGGCCGATTTCGGGACGGCTACCAAACAGTTTCTTTTTTTTGACTATCCTTCTAAGTTCAAAATCGCCTGACAGGCAACCGGTTATTTTTTCCAGACTTTTATAATGTAGTAAACCAGCCCGCCGAGACTGACTACAAACCAGGTGTAAAAAATGCCGTTAAACGGGTGGAAGCTGTCATAAATAAAAGCCCAGCCCAGGTATATGCCCAGCGTCATGGTGATAAGCGCCCACAAAACCAATGCGGAAACGCCATTGATGATCTTTTTAAAAAGCCTGATTATTTCAGGATCGATTCCCTGGCTCATCAGCTATCGGTTTTAGTGCCAAATGAAATTTGATTTGCCCGGAGGTGCTGTTCCAGTTCGGGGAAAGCGATGATGAACCAGGCGGTATATTTCTCCGGTGTTTCCTGCAATTCCTGCCGGATGGCTTCCGGCGATTTATAGGCATAATCCATCACTTCCGCCGGGTTAGGGTCAATTTTTCCTCCGTAAATGCCCAGGAAAACATGGTCAAATTCATTTTCTGTCAAACCATTATCAAAATCCGCTTTGTAGGTAAAGGAAAAAGCCCTGGTGAGCGGTACGGAAAATCCCAACTCTTCCCGGAGCCTCCTGGCAGCTCCGGCTTCAGTGGCTTCTCCCGGTTTTGGATGGCTGCAGCAGGCATTGGTCCAAAGTCCGGCGCTATGATATTTACTCATTGCCCGCTGCTGCAACAGCATTTCCCCCTGCTGGTTGAAAATAAAAACGCTGAAAGCCCTGTGAAGCAATGCCTTGCGATGAGCTTCCATTTTTTCCATTGTACCAACCGGCTCATCGTTTTCGTTCACCAGTACCACATCATGTGTTTTTGTACTCATTTTTCAGGTTTGAGACTTGCGCAAATCTATCACTCTTTTTACAAGAAAACCCCTTATAAAAGAATATATAAATGTGTTCCATAAAAGACCTGCTTTATTCCCAACGGTCTGACAACGTTATTTTTATCTTTTGGTGAAAAGGCGACTTGAAGTAACTTGTATTTAATATGATAGCATTTTTTCAAAAAATAACGGAGGTACTTCATAAATCAAATATACCGTATATGCTATCAGGCAGCGTTGCAATGAGTATATATATTGTTCCAAGAGCAACGCGGGATTTTGATTTCATAATTCATCTTGAGCCCGGTAGTATTGATAGTTTTGTCAGGCATTTTCAGGATGGTTATTATTGCGATAGAGATGCTATACAAGAGGCGGTAAAAAGACGCAGTATGTTTAACGTCATTGATCATGCATCTGGCTTTAAAGCAGATTTTGTGATACTAAAAGAAGAAGCGTTCAGGCTGGAAGAGTTCAATAGAAGGAAAAAAATAGATTTTATGGGTAACACTATCTATGTAGTTTCTCCGGAAGATTTGCTAATTTCCAAAATTATATGGATACAGGACTTTCAATCTGCACAACAAATGGAGGATATTAAAAGTCTGGCTGCTATTGACGGACTGGATTGGCTTTATATTAAAAATTGGATTAACAGGCTGAATTTGAACTCATTTGACTTAATATGACCGATACGCCACAAAACATTAAAGAGTTACAATTGAAAGTCTGGCTTTCCAGGCCTCCCGGAGAAAGGCTTAGACAATTTATGGAAGATAATGCCTCCCTGTTTCAGTTTTGGTCAATGGCCCGGAAGCAGGATCACAGGACTCCTGATCCTTCACCTGAAGCTAACGGCGCTGATCCCGTAGTTGATTTTCCGGGAGGAGAAAACAGGCAAGGGAACTGATAGGATACTTTTCAATTTTCCCTGCGAATAGCCTGTATCAAAATGCCGGAACATAACACCTGATCATGCTGTTTGAAAGTCTATTCGGGATAGTTTTCCTGTAACAGTTCCCTGGCATCGGAAATCAGCTTCCTGATCTCGCTGCTTTTCAGCCCGTCATATATCCCCCTCACTCTCCTGTCTTTGTCTACCAACGCGAAAAACTGGGTATGCAAAAAGTCTTCGTCAATATTGGAGGCGTTGTTTTTGGGGTCATCAATTATATAGCTCTCGCGGGCGGTTTTGTATAAGGCTTCTTTACTGCCGGTCAAAAACCACCAGTTGCTGGCGTCCGCCCCCAGCGAATCCGCATAGAATTTAAGCCTGGCTACCGTATCATTTACCGGGTCTACCGTATGGGAGAGGATGATGAAGTCTTTTTCCTGTTTCAGCTCTTCATACACTTTCTTCATATTGGTATTCATCTTAGGACAAATACCCGGGCAGGTGGTGAAAAAATATTCCGCTACATACACTTTCCCGTCCACTCCCTTTTCAGAAACAGATTCCCCATCCTGGCGCGTGAAATTAAACGGTTTCACATTACTCAGCACCGGCAACCGCGATTTAGAGGTATCGATAATATTCAGCAGGAAAACATAAAACCCTCCCACCAGGACGGCAAAAAAAAGCAGGTATATCCAGGTCTTTTTACTCATGCGGTAAAGTTACGGCCATAACGGGGCTTTAGGAGTAGTTTGTTAAATAACCGCAATGAGTTGGTATTAATTGCAACTTTGTTGCATAATAAGCCTTATATTTGCCTCCAATTTTGCCGGAATGATCAGGATTAATTATGATGCACTCGGAATCAGCGCTTCGCTGGCATGCGCCATTCATTGTGCTATACTGCCATTAACACTTACCAGCCTGCCTGTTTTTGGAGTGAATATTATTCACAACTTCTTTTTTGAGTTGTTCATGATATTGCTGGCATTTGTAATAGGTGTTGTAGCCCTTTACCATGGCTACAAAAAGCACCATCATAAACTGTTGCCGGTAATATTATTCTCGGGAGGAATAGCCTTATTGCTTGTAAAAGAATTCTTTCACCAGTACCATATCTGGCTGCTCCTGCCGGCTGTCCTACTCATCATTGCTGCTCATTATATCAATTACCGGTTATGCCGCCGGGCAAATCACTGCCATGCCGGCGATTGCAACCATTAATAATTTTTCCCCAATACAATTCCATTCGTCCGCACATTGATAAAAATTTTAATTTATATTTAGTCTCAATTTTCAAATCAGGTTGATTTGATATTTAACGACTGATAGGAATGACATTCGTAATTATTGCCTGCTGTATTCTTTTACTGGTTTTGTTAATTACCTGGTGTAAACTCAACACTTTTTTAGCTTTTATTATTGCTTCCCTGCTTGCGGGATGGTTGCTGGGAATTCCGCTGGATAAATTGGCCGGTGCGGTGGAGAAAGGAATGGGCGACACCCTGGGAGCGCTTACCGGGGTGATCGTAATGGGGGCAATGCTGGGTAAGCTGGTGGCAGAAAGTGGTGCGGCCCAGCAAATTGCTACCTCGCTGATGAAGAGGGCGGGCACGAAATACATTCCTTGGGCATTAATGGTCACCGGGTTTATTATCGGGATACCCTTGTTTTATAATGTTGGGTTCGTGTTGATGGTTCCTTTAATTTTTACCATCTCCTATCAATACAAGTTGCCGGCGGTTTATATAGGTATCCCTATGCTCTCCGCGTTGTCGGTAACCCATGGATACCTGCCTCCGCACCCTGCCCCCGCCGCCCTGGTACAACAGTTTAATGCCGATATGGGAAAGACATTGTTGTACGGGCTGGTAGTGGCTACGCCGGCCATCATCATCGCCGGTCCTGTTTTTGCAAAATCGCTGAAGCATATTGTAGCAACACCTTTAAAGACTTTTCAACCTGCCGTTATCCCCGATGACAAATTACCGGGTATAGGCAACAGTTTATTTACCTCCCTGCTTCCGGTATTGCTGCTGATTACTACGGCCGCATTGCCGGTAGTGCTGGATGAGTCAGCCGGGCTGAAAAACCTGCTTTCCTTTTGGGGAAGCCCCATGATCGTAATGTTGGTGGCAGTGCTGTTTGCCACTTTCAGTATAGGAAGAGGCACGGGCATGAGCATCAGGAAAATTATGACGACTTATGAAAGTGCGGTAAAAGATGTCGCGATGATCCTGCTGATCATTGCGGGGGCCGGCTCATTTAAGGAGGTGCTTACGGTAAGCGGGGTAAGTAAGGAAATCGCGGATTCATTGCAGGGCATATCGCTTCACCCGTTGTTCACTGCCTGGATAATAGCCGCCGTACTTAGGGTTTGTATTGGTTCTGCCACGGTAGCCGGGTTAACAAGCGCCGGCATTGTGGGTCCACTGGTAGTGCAAACCGGGGTAGACCCTAATTTGATGGTACTGTCTATTGGCGCGGGCAGCCTGATGTTTTCTCATGTAAATGATCCCGGTTTCTGGTTATTTAAAGAATATTTTAACCTGAGCATAAAGGATACCATCCGATCCTGGTCCATTATGGAAACGATCGTTGCCATTGTAGGGCTTTGTGCCGTAATGTTAATGAGCCTGCTGATTTAAAGCGGTTGGTTTATTCCACTTCCACGATCATTTCTACTTCTACTGCCATATTAAAAGGAAGCGTGTTGGTGCCTATTGCCGCCCGGGCGTGTTTGCCTTTTTCGCCAAACACATATACCATCATGTCGGAGAAACCGTTCATGACGGCCGGCTGGTCGTAAAAATCGCTCTGGCTGTTTACAAAGCCATTTACTTTTACAATTCTTTTTACCCTGGATAAATCTCCCAGTTCGGCTTTTAGAACCGAAAGCTGTGCGATAGCAACCAGTTCGGCGGCTTTATAACCTTCCTCTATGGTAAGGTCTTTTCCTAATTTTCCTTTTATATATTCCCCGTTCGCGGTGGGGCCTTTGCCTGCCAGGAACAGGAGGTTGCCTACCCGGACTACGTTTACATAATTTGCCACCGGCTTACTTAGTTCCGCCAGTTGAATGCCTTTTGCCTCCAGCTTTTTTTCAGGTGATTGCGCCCAAGCGGTAAAAATAACAAAGCAGAGCAGAACGGACAGTATGTGTTTCATTGTGTGGCAATGTTTGATCAGGGTCGCAAAATAGCCAAACTTTGCAACATGCGTCGCGGGAGCAGCAATGAAATATTAATCAATAAGATTGTTCTTCACAGAGAAGAATACCAGGCCGGCTGTATTTCTCAGGTTGAACCGCTCCATCAGCCTGTCTTTTATGGCTTCTACCGTTCTCGGGCTGATATCCATTTTCTGGGCTATTTCCGATGCGGTAAACTCCATGCATAGTAACCTCAGCACTTCACGCTCCTTATCGTTCACCACAATTTCATTGTTCAGCGAGGGGGCGGTCCTGGCTTTCACGTGCGATTTTTTCAGCAATACCTTATTTACAAAATTGTTCAGGTAGTACCCTTTTGCCATCACTTCCACGATGGCTTTTTTTATTTCCGCGGGATCGGCGCTTTTGAGAAGATAACCATTCGCCCCGTTTTCCATCAGGTGAGAGACGAAGCGTTCATCTTCATACATAGACAGGACAATGACATAGGTGTTGGGATAATCCCTGCTGATGATCTTGGTGGCTTCGATGCCATCTTTCACCGGCATCCTCAAATCCATAAGTACCACTTCGGGTTGGGCGGCAGCCATGCCGTCAAGCAGTTCCTGCCCATTCTCCGCTTCCAGCACAAATTTGATATTTGTATAGGGGCGTAATGATAAGATTACTCCTTTGCGGAATAGTTGATGATCATCTGCTATGGCAACTTTAATAATACTCATGGCTTTTTCAGGTTTTTCAGTGGATCGATTTATGTTGTCAGTTCCATGTTGCTAACCGGTATATCAAGTGTTACTTTAAAATATGTTTGAGAAGCGTCTTTTTCAAACTCGATTTTTGCCCTCAGCACTTTTATGCGGCTTTGTATATTCTTCAAACCCAACCCGGCGGCGCTTTTATTAAGTTTTTCAAAATCGGATTGGGTGATCCCTTTTCCATCGTGGTGCAACCGTATAAAGAAACGCTCATCATCATAGTTTTGCGTAACATGAATAAAACTGGCGCTGCTATGCTTCAGAATATTGTTTACCAGTTCCTGAATAACGCGAAAAATCAGTAATTCTTGCTCCGGTCTCAGCCTTTCCCGGTAATCGTGAAAGCGGCAACTGGCATTTACCACACCCGATCCGCTGATTTTCTGGAACAGGTCGTTCACTGCCGATTCCAAACCGAAGTTTTTAAGGGTAGGCGGCATCAAACTGTGTGAAATATTCCTTATCAGTTGTATGGTATCGTCAATTATCTGCTTCGCGTTATAAATACTCTGCAGTTGGGTGTTCAGGTCCTGGTTAACAAGGTTTTCATTTAAATAGAGCCTGGCTGTAGCCAGCAGGGGGCCGGCATCGTCATGAAGGTCTGCCGCAATTCTCTGTCTTTCCTCTTCCTGCCACCGTATAGAAGCATTCAGCAATAATTTTTGCTGTTCTTCTTCCATCTCCTGCAATTGCATCTGGTACCGGATTACTTTCCTTTGGTGGAAAATGATAAATATTATCATACCAATTGCCAAAGCAAGCATTCCCATGGTTCCAAAGAGTAAAAACCCGGAAAAACCTTCCGTCTGCAATAAGATCATAGGGGCTTTCATTGGGGGTTGAGGTATTTATTTAAATTTCAAATTTCTTCCGGTTTTCAGGTTGCCCGACTCACTTGAAAATATCGCTATAATTAAAATTATGTTTTTTATTATATATAATGAGTCATGTATAAAATCATATTCGTTTTGTGCCGCACTTTCCTGTAAATAGGCTTTACCATACATCAATGCAAAAAAAGTACCTGCGCAATACATTATTAACGCCACAACCACCCAAAAAGTAGTGGTAAAATAGAAAAAAGGGTCATTGGGATCTTTTACCCGCTCAAAAAGATAAATGATGCAATAAATCAGAATTATCAGGAAACTGATAATGGACGGCACAGGGTCGTAGGATGTGATCGGGTTGGTGGAGATTTCATAAAACAGGTAAACCCCCACAATTGCAGTAACCAGGTAAAGCAGTTTAAGCGTCTGTTTGGACTGCAGTATCCTGAAAAAAAGATAAGAGAACAGGAAAAACTCGAAAATAGTTGTTATCGAAAGGGTCAGCAGGTAGTACTCCTGTTTGACCGTTTTATTGGAGAGTACAAAAAAATTAAGGAATAGACTGTATAGGATAGAGGCACAAAATACCCTTAACCCCAAGTTTTTCCTCGCTTTAGGGAGGAGAATAATCAGGATCAAGGGTATCAGGTCAGAGACCAATGCAATATTTCGTAGAATTCCGTATATAGTTCAATTTATTTCTTCAAATATAATTACTTAAAACTTATTGAAGAAACCGGAATTTTACATGGTAATTATTTTACGCTGATGCCAATATCTTCGAAATCCCACTCCCACCAGCCGGGTTTGTTAGAAAACCTGTTGGTTACAAGTCCGATTTCTTTAGCCAGGTTGCCACCGTCGTTAATAGCGGTATATTCCAGTATGGCCTTACCGGTTGAATCAACCCCTACAAAAACGTAGGTCTGTTTGCCTTCGTCATTTAATGCCTTATACATGTTAATGCCCACACAACCAGGTTGTTCAAGCATTTTCATCAGAATATTTCTGCCTACAAAATGACAGGCATTTTCCCCGAAAGCGTCATAGTAATCCTTCACCATTTTGGCTCCTTTTTCAAAGCCAATATGCTCTCCCACTTCAGCCAGGGAGATGGCGGACTTTTTCACAATAGTCTCTTTTTGTGTCATAGTTAAAAGTTTTGTGGTTTTTTAAGAAAGCAAGGATTGATTGGCTCAAAAGTGACCGGGAAATGTTATAAAAACAACAGGGTGGAAACAGGGATTTTATCATATGGTAATGGGAAAATCGCTCCCAATCAGCATCATGCGATAATTGGGGACTGAATATTAAATAAAAATAAAGTAAAAATACCTTCAAACAATAGTATTTTTACTATATTTAATTCTAAATAATTTAGTAATCCGGCAGAATGCAAATGAGCGGTACTGCTAACCTGTGAGCATATACCCCGGACGGTATGATAACTCAGACTAGATAAGTTCTTCTTAAAGAAAGAGCCGGGTTGATCAGGTTGACAAGAGAATGCGAAATAACAAAAAAATTGTCCTATGTCGGCAAATTCCGTAAAAATATTATTAGAAATACCCCTTTTACGGGGTGGTACAACGAACAGTTATCAGGTAATTTATCTACGTATTTTTACGTATAAATTATATTAAATACATAGTAAATATACCTGATATTAATATAAAAAAAAGATTAACCTTTGATAAAGAGAACATTAACCCAATACCAAGAATACCCATGACTACCAATGACTATCAAATTAAAGTGTCAATAGCAGACGACCATAAAATTTTCAGGGATGGCATAAGGATGGCGATGAGTGGGAAAGAATACCTCAAAATCATATGGGAGGCGGAGAATGGAAAGGACCTGATGCACAAAATAAAGATCAAACATCCCGACGTTCTCCTGATGGATATCAGGATGCCGGAAATGGACGGAGTGAATGCCATCTCCCTGATACGAAAGGAATATGAAAGTATAAAGATCATTGTGCTTACCATGTACGATGACCAGGAAATGATCTCGAAGATGATGGAAATGGGCGCCAACGCCTATCTTACAAAAAATACAGACCCCGAAGAAATCTACAACGCGATACTGACCTGCATGAATGATGATTTCTACTTTAATGAACTGGTGAACAAGGCGGTTTTGCTGAAACTGCAGCATAAAAGGCAGGTTAAGCAATACTACCCCAATCCGGTGACGTTCTCCGAAAAAGAACTGAAGATACTGAAGCTTATATCAGAAGATAAAACAACGGAGGAGATTTCCAAGGAAGTTTACCTGAGCCCGCGTACTATTGAAACGGTAAGACAAAATATGAAATCGAAAGTGGGCGCGAAAACAATTGCGGGACTGGTTATGTACGGAATGCGTAACAGGCTGATCAGTTAAAGCCGCGATCATGATAACATAAGAACTGATGCCTATTATTAGGCACATCGCTCCACCTTAACACCATGTTGCCATCAACAGCCAGACAGGTATTGCATCCCCGCTTTGAATATTAAGACCGGCAGACCGCCACTAGAAAAGCAGACTGGCATTATTCTTTTGCTGAAGGGAACATTAAGCATTTATCATATGATTTTGCGGAGGTATTCAGGAAATAGGTAACTTTATAAAATGTAAAGTGAACTGGCGTCAGCCCCGGGGCTGTTGATCTATTCATGTGAAGAACCAATATATTTAAATGATGAAACCACTAGAACTCGTAACCCCTGTAAAAGTCATTATCGCGGACGACCATGTGCTTTTCCGGGCCGGAGTAAAAACGGCACTCAGCGCCAAAAAGGATATCCGGTTAATTGGAGAGGCAGATAACGGACAACAATTACTACACCTTTTGAAACACCTGCAGCCGGACGTAATCCTGCTGGATATTCAGATGCCGATCATGGACGGCATTAAAACCCTTCCTGAATTGAAGAAAAGTTACCCGGACGTTAAGATCATAATGCTGACCATGCACAATGAACATTCCATGATCTCTAAATTAATGGAGCTGGGCGCCAATGCCTACCTCACCAAAAACTCCGATCCGGAAGTGATTTACGAGGCTATCCGGACCTGTTATCAAAGCGAATATTTTTTTAACGAGATCACCAATAAGGCATTACTGGATGGGTTGAAAAACAAACACAATGCCGATTCCTTTGCTGCCCAGGAGGTGAAGCTTACGGATAAGGAAAGGCATATTCTGAAACTGATGTGCGAAGAGAAAAGCACCAGGGAAATTGCCGACCTGGTAGGCCTCAGCCCCCGCACCGTGGAAGCTATCAGGGACAAGTTGAAATCCAAATTGGGTGTGAAGTCTATGGCAGGACTGGTGCGTTATGCAATAAAAGCAGGTATCATTGACGATAAATAGTGCCAATCAATACAATGCCGGGCAATAATTTCTTTTCTTATAACGGCAGCTTTTTCCCCGCCGGAACCCCGGTGATAGCAGTTACCAACCGATCTTTCCGTTATGGCGACGGGCTGTTTGAAACCATGCTGTTACAGCACGGGCGTATCGTGCTGCAGGAACTTCATATGGACCGCCTGTTCAGGAGCTTGTCGTTGCTTGAGTATCATACCACACAACTTCCTTCCGCTCCCGAACTAGTAGCTGAGATACTGAAACTTTGCGAAGCAAATAACCTTTTGGAGAAAGCGGTCATCCGGCTGAATGTTTTCAGAGGAGAGGGCGGACTATACGACAGTCCCGGAAGCCCCGGTTATGTTATAGAAACAAGCGCTTCTAAAACGGCGGCCAACCCGGAAGGGCTGCATATCGGTATTTGTCATGATGCCATTAAAACAGCGGGAATGTATTCAGGACTTAAGTCAAATAGCTTTCAACCCTATACCATAGCCGCACTGTACAGCGCTAAAAAGAACTGGGACGACAGCCTGGTACTAAACCAATATGGACGTGTTTGTGAAGCAACTATTGCTAATGTATTCTGCATAAAAGACAATATCATATACACCCCTCCTTTAGCAGAAGGATGTATTGAGGGAGTGGCCCGCAGATACCTGCTGCATAACCTCCCGTTAAAGGATTATGATATCCGGGAAGCGGCGATAGAAGTTGATTTTTTAAAGGAAGCCGATGAGATATTTCTGACGAATGTGGTAAGGGGGATCCGGCCGGTGATTACCTGGGAAGACCGGCAATATAAAAATAACACTACCAGGAAGCTTCAAAGCTGGTGGCGGGAATATGTTCTTCAATAACCACGCATCCTTTCTCCGGGGCATCCCTGCCCGGCTGATTTTATGGTAATATAACTACACCCTACATTTGCATATGATTGAAAAACTGTACGAAAAATATAAACAATATCCATCTGTTCAAACAGATACCCGCCAACTGGCTGCGGGAGATATCTTCTTTGCATTGAAAGGCCCCAGCTTTAATGGTAACCGGTTTGCCCGGCAGGCACTGGATGCCGGTGCTTCTTATGTGGTGGTGGATGAAGACCCGGGGTTTTCGGATCCCCATGTGATCAAAGTGGAGGATGTGCTCGCCGCTTTACAGCTATTGGCGGGGCATCACAGAAAACAGTTCACCATACCTGTTATTGGTATCACGGGGAGTAATGGCAAAACCACCACCAAGGAACTGCTGCATGTTGTGCTGTCAAAAAAATATAAAACCTATACCACCCGGGGCAACCTCAATAATCATATAGGCATTCCGCTTACGCTATTGGGAATAGCGCCCGACGCGGAAATGGCCATCGTAGAAATGGGAGCCAATCATCTGGGAGAAATCGCGGGTTATTGCGAGTACACCGCTCCCACGCACGGATTGATCACCAACTGCGGAAAGGCTCACCTGGAAGGCTTTGGCAGTATAGAAGGCGTTCGTAAGGGGAAGGGTGAGTTATACGATTACCTGCGGCAGCACCATGGAACGGCTTTTGTAATGCGGGACTACGATTACCTGCGTGAGATGAGCAGGGGACTGAAGACTTTTAGTTATGGCACAACAGATGCAGATATAACGGGATACATTAAAAGTAATGAACCCTTTATTAATGTGGTGTTCAAACAGGCTGATGGCACGGAATTGCTCCTTGAAACCCGCCTTGTGGGAGATTATAATCTGCCGAATATTCTCGCGGCTGTTGCCGTAGGTAACTTTTTTTCTGTAGACAACAGCAGTATCAGGCAGGCAATTGAGGAATATGCTCCCTCCAACAGCCGCTCACAATTAATTGAGAAAGACGGGAACAGGATCATCCTCGATGCGTATAATGCCAACCCGTCGAGCATGGCCGCGGCAATAAAAAATTTTGCAGGTCTGCCGGAAGAAAATAAAGCCCTGGTACTGGGCGCTATGATGGAACTGGGTAGGGACAGCCTGGAAGAGCACCGGCAATTGCTTGCGCAGATTCAACAATTTGCATGGAAACAGGTGATATTGGTAGGAGGAGATTTTGAGAAAACAGATCATCCGTTCCATTTTTTTAAAACTTCGCAGGAAGCGAAGGAGTGGCTGCGGCATCATGTTTTGCCGGATACAACCTATCTCATAAAAGGTTCCCGGAGCACCCGTATGGAGACCATTATGGAAGCATTTTGATCTGTGATAATAGTCACTTTGGCTTTAATATATTATTCTGACCTTTGCATAAACTACAATAATGAGTAAAGGGAGTCCCGGATATTTGGTTTCTACATTCAGTAATCGTTGTCCTCGCTGCAGAAGAGGCAGGCTTTTTGTAGAATCAAACCCATACAGGCTGAAGACCAATACCAAGATGCATGAAAACTGTGCTGTGTGCGGACAGCCAACGGACCTGGAAGTAGGATTTTACTACGGCACAGCCTATGTAAGTTATGCGCTGACCGTGGCATTCAGCCTAGCCACATTTGTGGGCTGGTGGATATTAATAGGTTTTTCCGTTCAGACAGGCGACCGCCGCCTGCTTTGGTGGGGGGTTGCCAACGGGGTGCTGCTGGTTGTTTTGCAGCCGGTTTTTATGCGATTGTCCAGGAGCCTCTGGCTGTCGTGGTTTGTGAAATACGAACCCGACTGGAAGAATAAGCCTATCGAAAAGGAGAATACCGAAAGAGTGGTAAAAGAGCAGATGGGCAACTGGTGATCCGCGGAGCGGGAGCTTATACGGTATCTACGTCCGGCACTACCACCACGCTTTTGAAGTCTTTCTGCTGGTGCAGCAGTGCTATCTGCTCGTGAATAAACCGCTTGCAGTTCCTGATCAGGGTGCCGTCCTTAGGCAGTTTCAGCAATATCTCCATCAGGTACTGGTTGCGTATCCTGTTTACCACCGGTTCCGCCGGCCCTACCATATATTTTTCATAGAGCCCGCTCAGTGCGGTGGCAAACCAATGGGCGGCGGCGTACACGATCTCCTGTCGTTTGTGCCTGAAGGTAAGCAGTATTATCCTTGAAAAAGGAGGATAGAAATAGCGCTGCCTTGCTTCTGCTTCGTAATTAAAAAAAGCCGCATAGTCGTGCTGCTGCACAAAATGCAAAACCGGGTGTTGGGTGTTAGATACCTGTATCATTACATTGCCCCGCCCGTCTTTTCTACCCGCCCGGCCACTTACCTGTTCCATCAGTTGAAACGCTCTTTCGTTCACCCTGAAATCGGCAAAGTTCAGCACACTGTCTCCGTCCAGTATACCTACCAGATTTACATTATCAAAATCCAGTCCTTTTACTACCATCTGGGTTCCCACGAGTATATCCACCCGCCTTTGCTCAAATTGCTGGATCAATGTATCGTGCGCCTGTTTGCCCTTTACACTGTCGATATCCATCCGCGCGATTTTTGCTTTTGGAAATTCTTCTTCCAGCAGTTCCTCAATTTTTTCCGTGCCGAAATTGCGACGTACAAACTGGTGATTACCGCAGGCCATACAGGTGTTCACCTGCGGGTAGGTAGTTCCGCAGTAGTGGCAAATAAGTTTGTTGGTGAGCTTGTGATAGGTAAGGCTTACATCGCATTGTTTACACTGCGGTATCCAGCCGCAGGTTTCGCATACCTGGTAGGGAGAGTACCCCCGCCGGTTCTGGAATAAAATTACCTGCCGCGATTCGTCGACAGATTGCCGGATCGCTTCTTTTAACTGCGGCGAAAAAATGATCTTCTGTTTTTCTACGGCAGGTATTTTTTTGGTATCCACCACTTCTATAACCGGGAGTTGCACGCCACCAAACCTTTCATTCAGTTCCACCCGGCCATACTTGTTTTGTACACAATTATAATACGTCTCCACTGAAGGGGTAGCGCTTCCCAGCAGCGCTTTGGCGCCCAGGATGCCGGCATAATAAATGGCGCTGTCCCTGGCATTATAACGTGGCGCCGGATCCTGTTGTTTGAATGAGGCATCATGTTCTTCGTCCGCAATGATCAGCCCCAGTTCGTTGAAAGGCAGGAATAAGGCAGAGCGGGCCCCCAGGATCACTTTTAATTCTCCTGACTTGATCTTATTCCATATTTCTATCCGTTCGTTCTGGCTGAATTTGCTGTGATAAATACCTATATAGCCGCCAAAATGTTTTTGAAGCCTGCGGATGATCTGTGCGGTTAGGGTTATTTCGGGCAGCAGGTACAACACCTGTTTACCGGTACGGATATAATTTTCTATCAGCCGGATATAGATCTGTGTTTTTCCACTGGCGGTAACGCCATGCAGCAGACAAACCTGTTTTTCCTGCAATTGTTCCTGTATTTCCTGCAACGCTTTCTGCTGTCTCTCGCTAAGCTCAAAATCAATTTTAATATCCCTTGCCATATAGCGGATGCGGTCAACTGTTCTTTTTTCCGGCACCAGGATATTTTTCTCGATCAATCCTTTCAGGTGCGCGTCCGATGCCCCGGATTTTTTGAGCAGCCCGCTTCGCGTTACTTCCCCTTCTGTTTTTGCCAGGTGAAGATAGGCCAGCAGCAGATCCAGTTGTTTGGGCGCCCTGCCCATGTTGTTCATCAGTTCCTCCAGTTTCGCTTCAGCGCTATATGTATTGTGTAGTAATATATAAGTCTCCTTTTTCTCCGCATAGGTATTTACCAAAGCTTCCCATACAAAACACAGCTTCTTTTCGATGAGGCGTTTTATTACCGGGTACACGTGGGTGGAATCCAGCAGTTGCTGTACTTCTTTCAGCTTCAGTTCTTTTTTTATATGCAGCGCTTCTGCTACTATGTATTCATCATTATCCAGTTGGGAAAATTCATCTCCGTATTCTTCATTGAACAGGAGGATGGTTTCACTGCTTAGTTTAAAATGGGCGGGTAAGGCGGCCGCCATCACCTCCCCTTCGCTGCACATATAATATTCCGCCATCCATTCCCACAGCGCCAACTGGTGCTCAAAAACCACCGGTTCGGCATCCAGTACGTTCAATATGCATTTAGGTGCAAAGGCGGCCGGCTTTTGACGGTACAGCCTTTTGACGATCCCGGCATATTTTTTTGATTTGCCGAGATTAACTTCTACCCGGCTGCCTGTTACCACCCTGTCCAGCAAATGAGGAGGCACCTGCCAGGTATAATTTTTAGGCAATGCAAGGGGGATGATTATTTCTGCAAAAACCGCCGGTTGATTGTTTCGGACAGGTTTCTCATTTGACAATTCATTCATGCTTATTTCGGATAGCAGCTATGGGATAAAGGTAGAGGTTTAATCTTTTACGGTCGGTTGAAATATCAAACGGCGTAATTATTCGTATATCCAGAGAATAACCGGTTGGGGGGAAGTATCGATGATCGCTTTTAATTTTTGCAAAAAAGCCGGCGAAACCGTAGGGCAGCCATCGCTTTGGCAGAGTGGAAGGGGAAAAGTCTCTTTATCAGGAACACATTCGTGTGCATGCAGCACCACAAAACGCTTAAACGCGTTGCTGTTGGTAGAGTCGAGACCGTGCAGTTTATAGGCAAGTCCAAATTTACCCTGGTAGGATTGGGCTATTTTGTAGCGTCCAAGAGATGTACATCCGCTCCCCACGGTATTACTGTATTTTCTGCCCGACAACCAGTTCTGGTTACACCGGCCGTGCGTCACCAGCCCGGCATCCAGGATGGAGTCTTTTTGCAGGTCTGCGATAAAAAAGCGGTTTTTCCCGGATTCCAGGCTCATGTCGAGCAGGAAGCCGGTTTGTGTATTGTATTTTTTGGCAGCGGCATAATGTTTCAGACTATCCGAAAGCAGGCGTAATTTTTTTAGGGTGGGCGAATCTTCATCTTTTTCTATGGCGACAGGCATTTTCCTCTCTCCGCCAAAACGCGAATAATACCATCCGCCCAATGTGGCTGTCAATAAGATCATAACCAGTAAAGACCCGGCAAAAATTTTCATCCTGGTTAGATTCAGTGCCGCCGGTTTTCCATAACCGTTAACGCTCCGGGAACAATAATAAACAAAAAAAGCCGCCGGTAAATACAATTTGACAGTGCAAAAGCGGTTATTGGTTGGTGTTAGGAGGTGACTTATGCTAACCGGCCCTGGAAAAAACCGCCTTTCAGGCTTCAATTTGACATAGGAAAACAGGATGTATGAACCAATTTATACGATAAAAGAACCTTACAGAATAAACAACCCGGCTGACAGAATATGAACTTTGATGGATTGTATTTTAAGAAATCCTTCACTTTCTTTACATCATATTTATTTACTGTTTAAATGTTCATTAATGGTACGATTAATTATTGGATTACTGCTTCTTGTTTTGGTGTCTTCATGCGCCCGTTCTTTAACCCCTTACGAGGCTGCCAACGGAGACTTCAATAAATCAAAATGCCGTAGCGTACGTTAAAAAACAGGTGGTCTTTCACGCTATTGGCTATTCTTGCTCCCGAAAAACTCCCATCGTAAAAGTTTAAATACTGATGATATTAAAATCAGTTATTTAAACTTTTCTTTTTTATCTTCATCCCTGCATATGCAGGTACGAATTGACTACAAAAAAGGACAGGTTCTCCAGGCTTTACGATATCATTTTATAAGTAAGCGGGAGATCAAGCTGATGATCATTTTCGTGAATGTATTTGCTTTGTTTGCGGCCATCCTTTTTGCCTATAAAAAAGTAACCCCTTTGGCTTTTTTGATCAGTTCTTTTGTCTGGCTGATGATCATGCTGGCGTTCTGGTGGTGGTTGCCGGCAACCATTTACCGGAAATCGGCTACATTCAGGGATATTTTTGATGTTTCCCTGCAGGAAAATCATTTCTCCATTGGCAATGAGCGGGGTAGTAAGACCTGGGCCTGGCGGGAGTTCAGTGAAATGATGGAAACCCCCAACTTTTTCCACCTGTATTTCAATTCCCGGAGCTTTTTCCTGCTCCCCAAGGACGCTTTTTCGGACAGTGACCAGGTACACGAAGCCCGGACGCTGCTGAAATCGAAAATCCCCGTCAAAAAATAAAGACGGCAATAATATTTCCATATTATCCCGGAATCTGTTATTTTTGCAGCCCGTTTTGAAACAAGTTGTTTGTTTTGAACAAGGATGGTGCGGTAGCTCAGTCGGTAGAGCAAAGGACTGAAAATCCTTGTGTCGGCGGTTCGATCCCGCCCCACACCACGAAGAAAGGTCACAGTAATGTGGCCTTTTTTATTGATGGAAGATCCTGTGACTGAAAATCCTTGTGCCACCCCGGGTATGACCGGAGCCCACACCACAGAGAAAATTAAAACCCTTTGTAACAGATAAACTTGAACCCGGTTTTTATTTGTAGTATTTTACCCGCAAAATCTTCGTAACTTTTCGGCTCTTATGGAAAGCTTCTTGCACTATTGGGAAAATATATCAAGCGGTGACAGGGTATTGATCCTTATGGGAGGTATGATATTTTTCTGGCTGCTGGAAGGATATTATCCCCTGTTTCGCTTTTCCTTTAAGCGGTATAAACATGCCGGGGTAAATATGGTATTTCTGCTCTGTACGCTTATACTAAATGTCATTTTTGGATATACCACCATTAAAATCTGCCAGTGGACACAGGACCATCAATGGGGCTTACTCAACTGGATAGACATCCCGGTGTGGACGAAAGTGGTCCTTGCGCTTTTCCTGCTGGACTTCTTTGCCCAGTATGCGCCGCATTACCTGATGCATAAGGTGAAATGGATGTGGAAATTTCACATGGTGCACCACAGCGACACGAAAGTAGATGTAACTACCGGCACCCGGCATCACCCGGGTGAATGGCTTTTCCGGGAGTTTACTACCATCATCGGCATATTGGTGCTGGGTATTCCTATTGCCTATTATTTTATTTACAGAAGCGCGGCAGGATTATTTACCCATTTCAATCATGCCAATATCAGGGTACCGCTGTGGCTGGATAAACCCATCAGTTGGATTTTTGTTTCCCCCAACATGCACAAAGTGCACCACCATTTTGAGCGCCCGCTGACAGATAAAAATTTCTCTAATATATTCTCGCTCTGGGACAGGATATTCGGAACATTTGCGTACGAGGACCCCAAAAAGCTGAAATACGGTCTGGATGTACTGGATGATAAAACAGACGAAGACCTCGCTTATCAGTTTAAACTTCCTTTTGACAAAACTGTCAAAACAGATTATTGATCATCTGCCTATCTTTGAAAAAAAAATGCCATGAGAATTGTTGCCATGATTCCGGCACGGTATGCTGCTTCGCGGTTTCCGGGCAAGTTGATGAAGAGCCTTGGGGATAAATCGATTATTCGCCATACATACGACAATACTTTCTCAACCGGCTTGTTTGATGAGGTATGGGTAGTGACGGACAGCGATGTTATTTACGACGAAATAACCGCTTATGGAGGGAATGCGATGATGAGCATTGCGGAGCATGAGAGCGGAAGTGACAGGATTGCCGAAGCGGTTAAAGATATGGATGTGGATGTGATCATTAACGTCCAGGGAGATACGCCCTTTGTGCAAAAAAAGCCGCTCCAGCAATTGATCAACCTGTTTAATGACGATACGGTGCGAGTAGGATCTATGATGCGGGCCATCAAAGACAGGGAGCAGGTGGAAAACCCGAATATTGTGAAAGTGGTGGTGGATAAAAAAATGGATTCCCTGTTGTTCAGCAGAAGTGTGATTCCTTATCCGCGGAATGCGGATGCTGCGATAACCCATTATGAACATGTAGGCATTTATGGTTTCACCAAAAAGGCACTACTGCAGTTTACCCAATGGCCGCTCACCCCTCTTGAAGATGTGGAGAAAATAGAATGTCTTCGTTTCCTGGAGCACGGTATCCCCTTAAGGATGACGATTGTAGATTTTGAGGGAGTTGGCATTGATACCCCGGAAGACCTGACAAGGGCGGCAGCATTTCTTTAATATTGATTTGGGCGGGTAATAAGAATTTCCCGAAGGTGCGGCTGCAAATGGCGATAAAGGGTTGTGCTTCAAACCGGCCGGAAAATTACAATGCCCCCCCGTCAGCATTCAGCGGAACCCTGCCAGCAGGGCGTCAATCTGTGCCTTATATGCCTCTGTATCCGGGGTTTCAAACCTGTAGGGAAAAGCCGCTGCTTTCTGTAGTGCCCCGGTTAACTCAAGCTCATTTTCATTAATACTGTAAAATATTTTTCTTTTGAAAAGGCTATCGGCAAGATACTCCTGTTCGGGCTGACCGGGCGTAGGAATCAGGATGGCCTTTTTTTGCAACTTCATAAGGTCCATCACCGAGGTGTAGCCGCTTCTGCATATTACCCATTCCGCAGCGTTCATCGCGTCATTCAATGCCCCCGAAGTCATGAGGTTGACAACAGATATGTGGGGCTGTTCTATGGGTGGTGCAGGCAGGGTGGTTCCTCTTACCAGCAATACGGTTCCGGAAAACTGCTGTAATTGCTGCCGAAGTTTGTTTTCAAAATCCGTTCGGGCAGGCTCCGGTCCCGAAAGAACGATCAGCAGATCATACTTTTTGTCTGCTTCTTTTTTTTCAAACCGCGATAAAGCGCCTATGTAAACGGTATTCGGAGGAAGCCTGTCCGGGTGGGAAAGCGCCCCTGCCAGGTTTTCATCACCGGGGTAGTCAGGTATCCAGCAGGCATTGAAGCGCCTGATCCGGCGATAGTTTATCACCTGGAGAAACCTGTCGATCCACCACGCCATACCGGACCTGATATGCAACTGGTGCGTAATAAATATCGTGTAAGCATTGCTGTTATGTAACCCAAAACGGTTATCACTGATGACGATATTGATAGAATAATCTTTTACTATTCTTTTCAGCCACTTTCTTTCATAACGGATCGCTTTGGCTATTGCCGGCAACTGTGTTGTCATCTTCAGGGGCAGATTTCCCGTTGCTTTTTGGTAAAAAACGCGGTATCCCCTCAGGGGTATTACCGGCAGTTGGGGGAACTCTTCCCGCAGTAGTTGCAGGGTGTCTCCCTCCCCGGCCAACCAAACCTGGCAGTCTTTTGTAAGTAATTGATTTACAATTGGAATACACCTTGCCGCATGCCCCATTCCCCAGTCGAGCGGCGCTACCAGGATATTGATTTTCGCGGGTGAAAATGGTGGTTGCAAACGATATGACTTAGTTAATCTTTTAAAAACAATGTAAACTAAAGCAATAAAATAATATTATTTTAGTTTAAATTTACGGTTATGAGGAAAAGAGGTTTTACAGTTTTAGTGTTCCTGGGGCTTCTGATGATGACCGTTTCGGGATGTTCAATGTTGAAGGGTGGTCAGAAGGATTGCGGATGTCCCAGCAAAAAGGGAATGGTGGGTTACTGATAAGACCAATGGCAGAAATGCCGGAATTTTTGGCATCTATATAAAATCCTATATAAAATGAAAACGTCAAACCGCGACCTGCTTGTACTGCTGAAAGACGAATCTATGAGCAACAAAGCTATAGAACAAGAAGTAGAGCAATTGAATGATTTGCTTTATGTTACAGAATCAGCGGGCAGTTTCTGCGCAGCCAACGAACTTTTTGACCTGGAAAAATTCAAAATTTTCAGAGATCAGAAGACATTGGTATCTGTAATGCATCAGAACGAATTAAAGCCTTTCTCGTTCCTGTTTAACAAGAATTAATTTTTATTTCACTTCTATAAACCATACCGGCGGTGACAACTGCCGGTATTCGTGTTTGGGGTATTACTGCCGCTTGGTTGCATACGGGCCAAATACTTCTTTTACCGGCATGTCCTCCCGGCTATCGTCCAGTATAATTACATAATACTCTCCTCCGCCGGGCAGTACCCGCACCAAAATATGTCCCTGCATGCTTTTGTATGATCTTTCGATAATGGCCCCGTTAAATAGTTTATTTGCTTCCAGCATATTGGTGGCAAACAGGTCCCTGGGGGCGTCATATAAATGGCGGGTGGTCAGTCGCCGGATCACTTCTTCTCCCGGATGATCGGAAGACCATGACTGCTGCACCCAGACCCGCGGTTTAAATGTTTTTACCTGGAAGTCGTTAACCGCGTCACGGTTACCGTGATGATCAAGCGTAGCCACGTCTACTTCACCGACAACCTTCGCTACGGGCGTTTCCACATCCTTCCAGTCGGGGTCGCCATAGGATACGATACCGCCGCAATCGCCACCGGAATAGTACACAAAGGGTCCGTAGTGCAGGGTAAACACCAGGCTTAGCCCGTTTTCACCGGGTAAGCTGCGGGGATTGTTTTTATCAGCTCCCTGAAAGTACTGCATCACACTGCTGTCTTTTCCGGTCCAGATCCAGCCATTACTTTTTACATTCCGTACATAGAAGCCGGGGAAAGGAGCCGGCTTGTTTTTCATCCTTACCTGCGTGGTGCTGCCTGCCTTTACCTGTGCGGCTTTCATGCCGAGTTGCTGTTGAGCGGTTATAAAGGCAAAATAGTTGTTCATGGTTTGCTGGAAATTTATTTCGCCGCTCATTTTATCACTTTCTTTCTTCATGTCATAGGGGTAGTTGTAATCCGGGTATCCCCTGTCCAGCAATAGTTTTATGGGAACCAGTTCACCCACGCCAGTGATGCCGGTCAGGTCGTATTTGCCGGTAGCGGATCGCCTGGCGCCCGGGTACCAGCCGCCGAAATGATCATCATGAAAATGAGAGATGGCCGCGTAGTCGATCACCGCTTTTTCCTTCAGGGGCGACACCCGTTTGATATAGTGCGCGATCCACTCCCAGGATTTTTTACTGTAGTTGGGGCGCATGGCCGCATTGCGGGGTGTAAAAGCCCGGGCGTCTGTAGGGTTGATCTCTCCCGCATCAAAAAGCATGGTAGTGCCATCGGGGAAAATATAAAAAGCGGCGTCCCCCCAGCCGGTATTGATATGATGCAGGTCCAGATAACCTTCCTGCCAGTCGGGTAGTGGTTGACCAATAGTGGCCACTTGCGCGGAAGCGGAGCCGGAAAGGATTGCGGCGATACCAAGAAATGCCGCGAGTAAATTTGATTTCATGCTACAAGTTACAACACCTGTACAAAAATGAAATCATGAAATTGTTATGAAACTGTTCCGGTGCCACCGGAGATTTGCGGGGCAGGCATACCTGTTACCAATCGGGTGGATGCTATCGGTTTATCGGGATTTATTTTGTTGTACTGTAAAAACCGGTGCTGATCAATAGGGGCCAGGAATATTCAGGTATATAGCTGCAAAGAATATTGTGTCGTTATTGTAAGCGAAATATTAGTCCTGCGAAAACAAATGATGCGGATAATTCAGCGGGTCCTGGTTCAGGATATCGCAGAGAGCATTATATAGTTCAGGGTAATGCAGTTGCAGGCGGTCGGGACTTTTGAAATAGATCTCTATGCTTTCTGCCCAGAACTCCTGGAAATCCTTGATGGCATACTCGGAGTACAATCCGATGGTAAGGATCTTTTCGACATGATAGATCTTATCGCCAATTGAATTGAACTTCTGAAAGGAGTCCCTGAACTCCTTGTCTACATAGAGGGAAGTCTCAAAATTCTGATAGTATAAGGCATGCGCCATTTCATGCAGCCCTACATTCTGCAGTTCGTATTTGTTTTTATATCCTTCCAGGAATTGTTTCCAGGCGATATTGATCGTATTCCCCGTCACATTACCAATAAGTATGCGAAAAGGTTCCAGCCCCACAAAGGCTTCCGGAAATATCTGGATAATATGGAAATGGGACAACAGGTATTTCTTCAGCCCGAATGTGAGTTGCACGGCGGAGGCGCTGATGAGTATCGGCATTTCCCGGTATCCCTTGCCGTCGTGGATCACAAACACTTTGGTGGCAATGAATTTTCTCAGCCTGGTAAGGAACCGCTCTTTATCAATGTCCAGCAAATGGTTATAAAAGCTGAAATGTTTGGTCAACACATGGTCCAGCACCTTATCGGAAAAGTGCAGTTCGCTTCCGTTGTACACCAGCGGACAGGCAATATGTTTTTCTTCCGGTGCGGCGAGTTTATCATGCCCGGCATGGTCCTGGGACTCTCCCGGTACCGAATGGTATTGGAAACGTCGCAGATACCAGATGATAATAATAACGCCCAAAACGGCTCCTGTTAACCAGTAAATTATCATTTGAACCTTGGTTGGATAATGTAAACGTACGAGCTGTTAATAAAAGTATATTATAGGGGTTACCCTTGCCGGTCGATGCTGCTGTTTATCATACCTCAAAATATGCGCCAATCAAACCTTATGTATTCTTAAAAAGCGGAATCGGCAAATAATCGATATATTTAAGGGACATAAAACCCGCGGCTATGATTTCCAGACGATTATTACTGAAAAAAACGCTGATGTTGTCAGCATTGGTTCAAACACCGGTATTTAAAAGCCTGCTGGCCAAGCCTAAACGGACTGCCTTCCGGATCGGCGCCTGCGACTGGTCTATCGGGAAAGGTAGTAATATTGAAGCGTTTGACCTGGCAAAAAAGATCGGGCTGGAAGGCATAATGGTGGATATGGGTTCGGTGGAAAATGACCTGCACATCCGGAAAAAGGAATTGCAAACGGACTACCTGAAAGCCTCTGCCGTCTCGGGTATTGCTATCACCAGCCTCGCTATGGGCGTTTATAACCGGGTTCCTTTCCACTCAGACAGCCGGACGGAGGAATGGGTTACCGGTTCTATAGACGCCACCAAAAATCTCGGTGTCCAGGTATTGCTGCTGGCCTTTTTTAATGCCAGTGACCTGCGAAATGATGCCGGAAGAAAGCAGGCTGCCGTGGATATTTTAAAAAAGCTGGCTCCTTACGCAGAAAAAAAATCGGTCATTCTTGGTATAGAATCTTACCTGGATGCCAAAGAACATATGGAAATTATAGACAAAGTAGGCTCACCCAACCTGAAAGTATATTACGACTTCAGGAATACCCAGGATGCGGGGCACGATACCATCGCGGAATTTAAAAAGCTGGACAAAAACATGATCTGCGAACTCCACATGAAAGAAAACGGCTCCCTGCTGGAAAACGGACCACTGAACTGGAAAGGGATTAGCGAGGCGATTTATGAAATCGGTTATACCGGCAATCGCTGGATGCAGATAGAAGGCGCTATCCCCAAAGGGGGCGACACCATAGAAAGCTACCGCAAAAACCTGGCTTTTCTGAAAGGGCTTTTCTCATAAACGATTTTAATACTCACTTTTCATGCGACTGTTTACGTTCATTGCAGCAAACTGCATTTTTCTTTTTGCTGCCTGTAATTCTCCCCGGCAATCTGCAGCCAATGCAGAACTTTACCTTCCCGACGATCTTGAAGCTACTTTGTGGGCGGAATCTCCTATGCTGTACAACCCTACCAACATAGATGTGGACGCGAAAGGACGGGTATGGGTAACCGAAGCAGTAAACTACCGGAAGTTCAACAATAAAAAGCCCCATTTCAAAACCCATGAAGCCGGCGACCGGGTGCTGATACTGGAGGATACGGATAATGACGGCGTTGCTGACACGGTAAAAGTGTTTGTACAGGATACCCTGCTGGTTGCTCCTATGGGTATCGCGGTGATCGGGAATAAAGTCATTGTTTCCTGTACACCCAACCTGATCGTGTATACCGATGAAGACGGGGATGACATCCCGGATAAAACGGAAATATTCCTTACCGGTTTCGGCGGCATGGACCACGACCACTCTCTGCATGCGTTACTGGCCGGCCCCGATGGAAAATGGCATTTCAATGTGGGAAATGCCGGTCCGCATATGGTAACCGATAAATCCGGGTGGACATTGAGATCGGGGAGTGTATATGTTGGCGGAACTCCCTATAATACCAAAAACGAAGGCAATCTTAAAAGTGATGATGGAAGAGTATGGGTGGGTGGATTGGCCCTGCGGATCAATCCCGATGGAACCGGGCTTACCGTGCGGGGACATAATTTCAGGAACGCATATGAACTGACCGTCGATTCCCGGGGCAATTACTGGCAAAACGATAATGATGATGAGGTGGCGGCCTGCCGGGTTTCCTGGCTGATGGAAGGGGGGAATGCCGGTTTTTTCAGCAAAGATGGCACCCGCTCCTGGCAGGCGGATCAACGCCCCGACCAGGAAATATTTACGGCGCACTGGCACCAGGAAGATCCCGGGGTGATGCCGGTAGGAGACCGGAGCGGCGCCGGTTCGCCAACAGGAATTGTGCTGAATGAAAGCGATGCGCTGGGAAAAAAATACCGCGGGTTGCTGCTGAGCGCCGATGCCGGCAGAAATGTGATATTTGGTTATACGCCTAAAAGAGAAAAATCAGGATGGATCCCTGCAGACCGGCAAAACTTTATCACTTCGCTCAGCGAAGACAATGCACTATATGTATGGAATGATACCTCGGTAAACAAAAGAAAGGAAAACTGGTTCCGTCCCAGCGATGTTGCTATCGGCACGGATGGGGCCATTTATGTAGCAGACTGGTACGATCCGGTAGTGGGTGGGCATCAAACGCATGACTCGCTGGCTTACGGAAGGATCTATCGCATCACGCCGAAGAATAAAAAACTGAAAACTCCGGTGATCAACCTGGGAACTACGGAAGGACAATTAGAGGCGTTCCGCAACCCCGCTATTAATGTACGCCACCTGGGGTTCCTGGTACTCCGGGAACAGGGCGATGCCGTAGTAAATCCTGTGAGCGCCTTACTGAAGGATGATAACCCCTATATACAGGCCCGCGCCATCTGGTTGTTGGCCGCTTTAGGTGATGAGGGTAAAAAACGGGTGGAGGAACTGCTGCAGGACAAAGATGAAAATATACGGGTTGTTGCTTTCAGGGCACTGCGTGTATCCGTAACCGATATCCTGCCTTTTGCAGAGCAATTGAGATCCGATCCTTCTTCCTGTGTCAGGAGGGAAGTGGCGCTGGCGCTGCAGGACCTGCCTTTTGATAAGACAAAAAATATCTACCTGGATATTATTAAAAGATATGAAGGCGAAGATCGCTGGTATCTCAATGCCGTGAGCGCCGGGGTACAGGGACATGAAGATGAATTATATCCTGATATCAGGCAGTCGCTGGCAGCCGGTGCGGCGCCCGTATCGTGGAGTAACCAAATGGCGGACTGGGCATGGGAACTGCATCCGGTGGCAGCCATAGAGGATTTAAAAGTCCGTGCCACGGCGCCTTCCTTACCTGCGGCAGAAAGGAGGAAAGCCATCACGGCCATCGCGTTCATGAAAGATAAAAAAGCAGTGGATGCGATGATGACCATTACCAAAACTAATTTAACGGATGCGGCAGACCAGGCCGGTTACTGGTTGGCTTTCCGGCAGGGCAACGACTGGTTTGACCTGGCAAACTGGAAAAATGCCGGGCTGAACACCGCGTATGAAAGAAAAGCGGCGGCTATGCGAGCCCGCATGCAGGCCATCTTCGATAAAAACCTTCCACTGGTTACGCGGCAGGGAAGGCTGCGCCAGATCGCCCGCGATTCTGTAGGCGGACAACTATTACTGGCGCTGGCGGCTGAAAAGAAATTCCCGGATGACCTCGTACCGGTTATGGAAGAAGTGATATTTAAAAACCCGGATGTGGCAGTAAGGGTACAAGCGGGTAACTATTTTAAACAGCCGGGATCTGTGAAACAGTTTTCTATTGCGGATATAGCCGGGTTAAAAGGCGATGCGGAAAAAGGGAAGCTGGTATTTGCAGAATTCTGTGCCTCCTGTCATAAGGTGGGCTCCGGCGGTATGGATATCGGCCCCGAACTGACCAATATCCGGAAGAAGTTTGATAAAACAGGATTGTTGGATGCGATTATTTATCCCAGTGCGGCTATCCTTTTGGGTTATGAAGCCTGGCTTATCAATACAAAGGATGGTAACTCTTATTTTGGCTTCCTGCTTAGCGAAAACAAACAAACCATTACTATTAAAGATGTCTCCGGACAAAAACATACGATACCGGTTGACAATATCAGCACCCGCCAGAAGCAGGAAAAAAGTTTAATGCCCGAGCCGGTGATAGCCGGTGTGTCGGAACAGCAACTGGCAGATGTGGCGGCCTACCTGTTGCAGGGTAAATAGGTATAACACCCATTTTCCGGAGTTTATTTACAGTCAAGTATCTTTGCCGGTATGGCACTGAGAACGGTAAATGTCACCCGGTATGTTACACCTTTGAGAGAAGGCGGATCATTGCCGGCCATTGTGGAGGCGGACGACGGATTTTTGTATGTATTGAAATTTCGCGGGGCAGGGCAGGGGGTGAAAGCATTGATCGCGGATGTGATCGGCGCGGAGACGGCCAGGATACTGGGGTTAAAGGTGCCTGAACTGGTTTTTGCCGTGGTAGACGAAGCTTTCGGCCGTACCGAACCGGATGAAGAGATACAGGACCTGCTCAAGGCCAGCACCGGGCTGAACCTGGCAGTACATTACCTGTCTGGCGCTATCAATTATGACCCGGTGGTAAATCGGCTCGATCCTTTGCTGGCCAGTAAAATTGTATGGCTGGACTGCCTGCTGATGAATGTTGATCGTACGGCCCGTAATACCAATATGCTTATGTGGCACAAGGAACTCTGGTTGATAGACCATGGAGCCTCTTTATATTTTCATCACAACCAGACGCACTGGAGAGAAGCCGCTATCAAACCCTTTATCCAGGTAAAAGACCATGTATTGCTGTCGCAGGCCACCCGCCTGGATGAAGCGGATGCTGTTTTACGACCCTTGCTTACTCCGGAACGGATCGCATCCATAGCGGCGCTTATTCCCGATGACTGGTTGGGCGATGATCGCTCAGAAGAACCGCCTGCAGAAAAACGCTCCATGTACGCGCAGTTCCTGGAGCTTAGAGTACAACATTCTTCCACCTTTGTAAATGAAGCCAGGCATGCAGCTACACTTATTTGAGTATGCGGTGGTACGCATCGTGCCGGTGGTGGAGCGGGAAGAGTTCATCAATACCGGTGTCATCCTGTATTGTAAAAAAGAGAAGTATCTTAAAACGAAATTTACCGTTAATCCAAAGCGCATCACTGCGTTTTGCGACAAACTGGATATAGAAGAGATACAACAACACCTGCTGTCTTTTGAACGGATCGCTGCCGGACTGCCGGACGGTGGTCCTATTGCAAGGCTTGATATCGCTTCCCGGTTCCGCTGGTTGACGGCCGTACGCAGCACCGTTATTCAATCCTCAAAAGTACATGCAGGGTTTTCCCGCAACCTGGATGAAACCCTCGAAAGACTGCACGGGGAACTGGTGATTTAGCCCTCTGTTTTTCTCCGTTACCGGCCGGGTTGCTCATACTCTCTTATGGCAGGAACAGGCCCTCATACAGTGAATTTGCGACGAATAATTGTTTTTGCGGTGAATAATTAGCTTTTTCATCGCAAATAATGCGGTGAATAACAGTTGAATACGGGATAAAAATAGTATATTCGACGCAAATGCAGAAAGCTCCAATATATATTTACCAGTTAAAAACATGGCCGAATTTCGTATGGAAAACCGCCATCATCAACCCGCTGTTAACAGAGGTGAGGAAAAAGCAGGCTTATTTGCTGGGTCGGATGAGAGGATTGGGGTTTCCCCTGCAGGAAGAAGCCAATCTGGAAATTGTTACACTCGATATTCTGAAATCAAGTGAAATTGAAGGTGAAATACTGAACGCGGAAGAGGTGCGTTCCTCTGTAGCCCGCAAATTAGGTATTGACAGACCAGGTTGGATAAGTACAGACAGGCATGTGGATGGTATCGTGGAAATGATGCTGGACGCCACGGTTAATTATAATACTCCCTTAACAGAGGAAAGGTTGTGTGGCTGGCAGGCATCGCTATTTCCCGCAGGGAGAAGTGGTCTTGTCAGCATTACAACAGGTGCCTGGAGAGATAACCCTGCAACACACCCTATGCAGGTTATTTCGGGTATGATGGGAAGAGAGAAGGTGCATTTTCAGGCGCCCGAAGCAGCGCTGATTCCTGATGAAATGTTTGCACTACTACATTGGTTTAACGAGGACAATGAAGTGGATGCCTTGCTCAAGGCGGCAATAGCACATCTATGGTTTATAACAATTCATCCTTTTGATGATGGAAATGGCCGGATAGCCAGGGCCATAACAGACCTGCAATTAGCCCGGGCAGATAAAACATCCCTTCGTTTTTACAGCATGTCTGCACAAATACGTAAAGAACGGAACCGGTATTACCATATTCTTGAGACAACACAAAAAGGAACCCTTGACATTACTTCGTGGATTGAGTGGTTTCTACAGTGCCTGGACAGGACTATGGATGAAAGCGAAAAAGATTTGGCCATGGTTCTGCAGAAAGCGGCTTTTTGGAGCAAACATATTCATACTGTTTTTAACGCCCGGCAGCGACAGATGCTGAATAAAATAATGGATGGCTACGAAGGTTATATTACTTCCTCCAACTGGGCAAAAATCACGAATACCTCTGTTGATACGGCTATAAGGGATATCAACGACCTTGTGGAAAAAGGCATTCTCCAAAAAGGCCCTGCCGGCGGACGCAGCACCCGTTATTCACTGGAGTAATAACACTGCATCAAAATACAAACCCCATTATTTCCCCGCCCGGTCTTTAATAAGCGTCCGGCATCTTTCAACCGCAGCGGAAAAAGTGTAGGTGACATTGGCCTTCCCGATCGCGAACAACAACCGGGCATCCTTCAGTTCATTCATCACCTGCTCACTCTGCACCTCGCTCAAAAGAAGCTTTGTTCCTCTTTTTTTGGTGTCGCGGTACACGTCTTCAATCGTTTTGATACCGGTAGCATCTATTATGGGAACATTCAGCATACGGATGACCAGGAACTTCGGTGGGTCCTTGATGAACTTGATAGCATCCTTGAATTTATAGGCTGCCCCGAAAAACAACGGACCCGTTATCTCAAACACTTCCACATCCGGGGGGATATTGTAATGGGCTAAAGACTCCTCCCCGGAAGTGTCGTTACTGCTTTTTTTCACCTTATTCACGTTGCTCGATTGTATCATCTGCCGCATAAACAGCAGGATGGCGATCACCATTCCTATTTCGATGGCAACGGTAATATCCACCAATACGGTAAGGACAAAGGTGATCAGTAATACAGCCACATCGTTTTTAGGGCCTTTGAGCATACTTACAAAATGCCGCCACTCGCTCATATTGTAAGCCACCACCACCAGTATGCCCGCCAGGGTGGCCATGGGTATCAGGGCGGCCCATTTGCCTACAAAAAGAATGATGAGCAATAATACCAGGGCATGTACCATGCCGGCTACCGGGGTACGGCCCCCGTTTTTAACATTTGTAGCCGTCCGGGCGATGGCGCCGGTGGCCGGTATTCCTCCAAAAACCGAAGAGAAGATATTGGCTGTTCCCTGGGCAACCAGCTCTATGTTCGACTTGTGGGTGTCGCCCGTCATACCATCTGCCACCACAGCGGAAAGCAGGGACTCTATGCCGCAAAGCAGTGCGATGGTGAATGCCGGTTGTATGAGGTTTTTGATGGTAGCAATATCCAGTTGCGGGAGTACCGGGACAGGGAGGCTTGAAGATATTTCCCCGAAACGGCTCCCGATGGTTTCTACAGGGAAATGCAAAAAATGCGTAGCAGCCGTAGTAACAAGAATGGCTACCAGTGAGCCCGGAATTTTTTGTGTGATCTTTGACCAGAATAATACAATCAACACAGTCATCACAGACAGGAGAACAGCATAGACATTTATTGAGGACAGGTGGTTAAAATAAGCCACCCATTTGTCAAAAAAGCCTGACGGAATGGTCATGGAAAGCCCCAGGAAATCTTTTACCTGCAGGGAGAAAATAATGAGGGCGATGCCACTGGTAAAACCTGTAATAAGCGGGTAGGGAATAAACTTAATAACGGAACCCAATCTCGCCATTCCCATTAATATCAGCATCACGCCGGCAATAAACGTGGCGATAATTAAACCATTGATACCGTATTGCTGCACGATGCCGTAAACGATAACAATAAAGGCGCCGGTAGGACCGCCAATCTGTACGGTGGAGCCGCCCATTGCCGAAATGATAAACCCGGCGATCACGGCGGTGTACAATCCCCGTTCAGGCGGCACTCCGGAAGCGATACCAAAAGCTATTGCCAGCGGCAGCGCCACAATCCCGACGATAATCCCGGCCATCAGGTCCCGCGTAAACTGTTGCCGGGTATAGTTTTTAAGCGTGTCAAACAATACTGGTCTGAACATCATATTTTCACCCAGAATTTTAATGTTTCATGCCTCCCGGAGCTGATTACATGATAACAGGGCGGCACTTCATCTTCCAGGCTGTGAAAGGTAACCAGCCGGGTGCCTTCCGGTTTCATATCCAGTTGTTTATACAGATACCGGACATAGTAATTATATAGCTCGGCGGAATAATCAATACTGTCATCTATTTTATCGGTTCCGGAAAGATTTTCGTAAAAAGAATTGTAGAAGTAAAAATGGTCGTATTGGTGAAAGTCGAGTTGCGTGAAATTATTGTGCTGAAAACTGACATTATCAAGCCCCAGCATTTCTTTCGTATTATTGGCTAATGTCACCAGGCTTTCTCTTTGCTCTACTCCGCAAAAACGCGCCTGTGGCTGAAAGTATCCCCCGACAAGACAGAACTTGCCTATTCCACTGCCGATATCCAGTATATTAACCTCCTCATTGCCTGCCAGGTACAAAGCCGATTCCTTCGCGATTTGCAAGGGTGTCCAGTGCCTGCGGGACAATTGTTGCATATACAAAGGGAATATCTTATTCAATTCGGCATCCGAGCTGAATATAACATCATTATTAAATGTAGTGAGCCTATCCTCCATGCTTTTCCTGTTTGTCTGATATGTATGTACGGGTAGGTTTCCTTTTTATTGCGCAAAGCTACTACTGATATCGTCCCGAAACGGTAAACTATATCACTGTAAAAAGTAATTTTTATCAATTTATTAAGCGGTACATTTGGGTTGTTCTATGAGTATCAGGGGCATTTTTCCCATTGACAAATGGGATTTTAAAAGTAAATCCATTCTGCAGGACCTGCCTGCGGCAGACTTTAAACTGCTTATTGCCAACCAGACCGAACATACTTATCTCAAAGGAGAAGTTATTTTCAGGGAGGGCACTTTTCCCTCCGGTATCTTTTTTATTAAGTCCGGGAAGGTAAAAAAATACAAAGTCAACCAGGATGGGAAGGAACATATCATTTATGTAGCCAATAGCGGGGAGCTGATCGGTTATTCTTCGGTGTTGGCAGACAATCGTTATTCAGATTCTGCCGCGGCACTGGAGAAAAGTATTGTCAACTTCATACCCAGGGAAGATTTTCTGAACGCCGTACAGTATTCGGAAGCGCTTAACCGGAGACTCCTCAAAACCCTGAGTCACGAATTTGCCGTAATGGCGAATAATATTTCCCTGTTTTCGCAGAAGTCAGTGCGGGAAAGGTTAGCCCTGCAACTGGTTGTACTGAGGGAGAAATATAAAACAGGCTCGGGGTCGTTAGTGGAAATAAACATGAGTCGCGACGACTTGGCAAGCCTCGTAGGTACCGCCCGGGAAAACGTGGTGCGTGTATTGGGTGAGTTTAAAGAAAAAGGATATGTAACCACCGCCGGACGAAAAATTATAGTGATTGATGTAAAATCGCTTGTGTCGATCGCCAATTACCGGTAGGTCAGAGGTACAGGTAATAATCTTTCAGTAGGTTCCGGAATGCCTCCGTATATACCCCTGAACTGTTTTTTATTTCCAGGACCTGTATCAATGCGGATACCGGTTTTTCCCGTGAAAAATGCAATATGCTCCGGAAATGATCGTGATCAGTAGTTTGCTTAACCTGCAAATGTTCTACGAGGTAAAAACCTTTTTTCCCGGCCAATCCCGCAAAATCACGGACTTTAAAACAGGGCAGCAGAATGCCGAAGCTGCCATTCCGGGATACCAGGGTGGAAAGGATTTCTACCAGCCGGTTCAGTGTCAGCACCGTGCTGTGCATGGCCATGTTTTTTCTCGTATCCGGCGACTTTAGTTCATTTTCGTAAAAAGGCGGGTTGGTGATAATAAAATCAAAAGTCTCTTCAAATTCGTGCTGCAGCACATCGGCGTGAATACCCTGTATCCTGTTGCTCCAGGGGCTTGCCCGGATATTTTGTGCCATTTGCTGAAACGCCTCTTCATCTTTTTCAATCACCTGAAACCGGGCTGGCATCTTTTGTGCCAGCATCAGTGTGAGCAAACCCGTTCCGCCGCCAATATCAAGCACATTTTTCGCCACGATTTTTTTTTCTGCAAACCAGGCGCCGAATAAACAGGCATCGGTAGTCACTTTCATCGCGCATTTGTCGTGGTAAACCGTGAACTCCCTGAATTGAAAATAAGGGTTTGGCATACTGCAATATTAAATCAAAAAAATACCCCGGACCTGCCGGGGTATTGCTAAAGAGATGAACTGTATTTATTCAATAATCTTCTCTACTATTTTACCGGAAGTTTTTTCCTTCAGGATAAGTTTTTTCGCACCGTAGTGAGTTATTTCCTCTTTCACCAGGTAGTGGTCTTTATCATGTTCTACCAGGTGGCTGTCCTTGCCCACCCCTGTTTTTCCGCGCCATACATCCAGTTTCACCGGTTCCCATAATTTGCTTTTGGCCGAGCGATAGGCGGCATCCAATACACAGTTCACCACATATCCATCGTAAAAGGTCTCCCTCGGCGCCCGGCCATTTTCCAGGGAATCAAACATATCCATGAACATGTGGTTATAACCCAGTTCATTCAGTTCATCTCCCACAGGGAATAACCAGCCGCTGTTCGTTTCGGCTTTCTCCGCCACATAGTCGGCCCCTTTCCCACTGGTGAACATTTCAAAACCGGTACGCAAAAACCCGTTTGTCCAGATGGTACCTTCTGTTCCCATCACCTCATCCCGCAGGTCAAGCCCGCCTCTGAAGGTCCAGCTCACTTCAAACTGCCCTATGGCGCCATTCTCATATTTCACCAGTCCGATGGCATGGTCTTCCGCATCAATGGGTTTCACCTGCGTGTCTGCCCAGCACATTACTTCTACCGGCAAAATATCTTTACCGATATAAGTCCGGGCAATTTCCACGCAGTGGCAACCGAGGTCCAGTATACAACCGCCGCCTGCCTGCTCAATATTCCAGAACCATTCGCTGTGAGGTCCGGGATGAGCTTCCCGGGATTTCGCCCAGAGTATTCTGCCCAATGCTCCGTTCTTTACGCTTTCATACGCCTTCAGGAACTTGGGCGTATATACCAGGTCTTCCAGGTAACCGTTAAAGATCCCCGCTTTTTCTACAGCTTCCAGCATGCGTTTGGCTTCCACTGCATTGCGTCCCAAAGGTTTGGTGGTCATCACCGCTTTTTTGTGTTTGCAGCAAAGCAACACAGCTTCCTCGTGCAGGTTATTGGGCAACGAAATACATACAATACTTACTTCCGGCCTGGCAATTGCCTCTTCCATATTGGTAGTGGAAAAAGGAACATTATAATCCTGCGCAAATTTTTTAGCGCTTTCCTCCCTGCGGGAATAGATACTTACAATTTTATCCCTGCTGCGGTACCCCTGCAGGGAATCTGCATAAAATCTTCCGATAAACCCGGAGCCAAGCATAGCAATGTTCTGCATAATATTATTTGTTTAAAGTGAAATGAATTTTTCGGCGGTGTGTTATGACGGGGAGCGCTTTTCCCTGAATATTGCCAGGAAAAGCAATAATATGCCCATTGCAAAAGCAGCAGGAATCCACCAGAAACGCTGCCACTGTTCCAGGCTGAGTGATTCATTCTGCTGTAAGAAACTATTGTATAAATAACCGGCAGCCTGTGCTCCCACAAACATCCCCACCCCATAGGTGGTAAAGATGATCAGTCCCTGTGCCTGCCCCCGTATTTCAGGGCTGGCGGCTTTGTCCATATATATCTGTCCTGTCACAAAAAAGAAATCGTAACAAATGCCATGCAGCGCTATGCCGGTCAATATCATCCAGGTGACGGCATCCGGCGCGCCTGCCGCAAACAGTGCATATCGCAATACCCAGGCAGCCATACCAATACCCAGCATCCATTTCACTCCCAGCCTGCGGAACAGCAGGGGCATTATTACCATAAATCCTATTTCCGAAACCTGCCCCAGTACCTGGGTAGCGGCTATTTTTTCAAAGCCTGCGCTGGCAAGGTACAGTTGTGTATAATTATAGTACACCGCCAGCGGGATACAAATAAGAAAAGAGCTCAGCAGGAAAACATAAAAAGAAGGACTACCCAATTGCTTAAACGCGTCTACCCCGATAATAGCTCTTGCCGAAACAGCCTTCCCGGCCGCAGGAGGTGGTGTATTAGGCAAGGTAAAGCTGTAGAAGCCGAGCAGCACACTGAATCCTGCTGACAGATAGAGCGGCAACGCGGTCGATTCCGGTTTTACATCGGCTACGAAACCACTCAATCCATAACTGATGATCAGGCCCGCCGCTATCCAGCCGATGGTCCCGAATACGCGGATGGCCGGGAACTCTTTTTCCTGGTTGGTCATTTGCCCGAAAGCCAGGGTGTTAGCCAGGCTGAGAGTGGGCATATAACAGATATTGTATGCTATAAGCAGTAAAATAAAAACAATGGGTGAATCACTAAAAGACGGGGCGAGGAACATGAACACGGCGCCGATCAGGTGCAGCGTTCCCAATACTTTCTGTGTAGCAAAAAAACGGTCGGCGATCAACCCTACAAAAAAGGGCGATACGATAGCAGCAATAGCATTGGCGGTGAACGGCCAATGGGTCAGATCTTTCATACCGTTCGCAGACATATATACCGCGATAGCTCCATACCATGCCCCCCATACCAGGAACTCGAGGAACATCATAATTACCAGCTTAACCCTTGTTGTAGCAGTCATAATTAAATATAAGTTCGTGGAAATTACGAAAGATAACAATTGAACATAGGAAAACGACGTTTTTTTTCAGGCAAACGATTGAGTGCTGAAATAGCAGGAGAATAATGGTTTTATTTGTACAATATTATAGACTATCATTATGTCAACAGACATCAACACAACGGACGATATTTTTTTTATCGGTATTGCCGGAACCGGTATGAGCGCACTGGCGCAGTATTTAAGAGGATTGGGTAAAAAAGTGTCAGGGTCCGACCGGTATTTTTTGCCGGGAAGCGAAAATGATATCCGCAACAAACTGGAAGCGGAAGGCATACTCTGTTATCCACAAAATGGAGAAGGTATCAGCGCTGCCACGCAGCTGGTAGTGGTATCGGCTGCGGTGGAAGATACCGTTCCCGAAGTGCAGAAAGCCCGGCAACTCGGTATTCCCATTATCAAAAGATCTGAGCTGCTGGCATTGATCGCTGATACCAAAAAAACGATCGCTATAGGGGGTACTTCGGGCAAGAGTACCACCAGCGCCATGCTGTTCGATATCCTGCAATATGCCGGGATGGAACCGGGCATCATCAGCGGCGCCGGTTTGGTGAGCCTGATCAAAAAAGGAAAAATAGGAAACGCCGCTACTGGTAAAGGAGAATGGCTGGTAATAGAAGCGGATGAAAGCGACGGATCCATTGTTCAATATAAACCCGAAACAGGGGTTCTGTTAAACATAGACAAGGATCATAAAGAGGTAGATGTGCTGATGGATATTTTTGATGTGTTTAAAAAAAATACCCGTGGAGCGTTTATTGTTAACCGCTCTCACCCGCTGGCGGCTAAACTGTCCGGGAACATATCAACGGATTTTTCTGCTGACCCGGAAATACCTGCAGGCTATACCGCCCGCAACTTTCAGCAAAACGGGCTTACGATTCAATTTACTATAAATGACGAGCCTTTTGAACTGCAAACGGTAGGAAGGCATAATATGGAAAATGCTTTGGCCGCAGTAACGACAGCCGCCCTGCTGGGCGTACCCCTGAAAACAGCTTCCGCAGCATTAAAAAATTACGAGGGCATTTACAGGCGGCACCAGGTGTTGGGTAACAAAAACGGGGTATGGGTAATTGATGATTATGCCCACAACCCGGCCAAGTGCGCGGCATCCATTGCCGCCTGCCAGTATATTGCTCCCAAAGTGGTTGCCTGGTTTCAGCCTCACGGGTATGGTCCCACCCGGTTCCTGCGCCATGATTTTGTGCAGGAGATCGGCAACGTACTGAGGCCGGAAGATGAAATATGGATGAGTGAGATCTTTTATGCCGGCGGTACAGCGGAAAAAACCATTTCCGCCAACGATCTTATCCGGGATCTTCGGGCAGAGGGAGCCAATGCTTTTTTTGCAGAGGATAGAAACGATCTTCCGGAGTCATTACGCACTCATCTGACCGGCGATTCTGTACTGCTGCTGATGGGCGCCCGGGACCCATCTCTGGAAGAATTTGCGCAAAAGGTCTGGAAGGAACTATAAGCGGGAACCGGGAATATTAATAGCAAGACACCAACGGCCGTTCGTCTTTCTGTGTTTTGGTAAAAAAGAAAACGTTTTGTAAATAATTCATTTTCAGCAGTATACATAAGTTCGTTCGCTTTGGTCAACCCCCACCGTTCCCCGAAATATTCACCCGGCTTTCTGTTCCTTGTATCATTAAAAATTACTACCTTTGCAAACCTTTAAAACAGGCAGCATGGCAAACCGGCGTGAATATGAGATTGCTTTTGTAGGATTGAAGCCGGGAATACATGAGTTTATTTATGAGGTAGATGATAAGTTCTTTGCAGATAAAGAGCCCCAGGATTTTACGGATCCCAGGGTAAATATAAAGCTGATACTCGACAAAAAGACATCCTTCCTCATGCTGAAATTTGAAATCGGGGGAACGGTGAAACTGCTTTGCGATATGTGTGGCAACACGCTGGACAAGCAGCTTTGGGATGATTTTGAAGTGTTGGTAAAAATGGTGGATGAGCCGGAAAAAATGAATGAAGAGGAAGAAGACCCTGATGTGTTTTATATTTCCAGGACAGAAAGCCATATAAACGTAGAGAACTGGATTTATGAGTTTATCAACCTGAGTATTCCGCTGCAGCGCACCTGTGATAAAAAGCCGGACGGCAGTTCGGGATGTAATGAGGAAGCGCTGGAGACGCTCAGGAAATTGAACGGAACCAATATAATCAATGAGAACCCTATATGGAAAGGGTTGGACAAATTTAGAAACAATTAAAATTTAGTGATATGCCAAATCCCAAACGGAGGCACTCTCAACAACGCAGTGCGAAACGCAGAACACATTATAACGCTGTGTCTGTAACCTTAAGCAAGGACAGCACTACAGGCGAAACACATGTTCGTCATCGTGCACATGTGAGTGAAGGAAAATTGTACTATAAAGGAAAAGTAGTAACAGAGCAATCTCCTATTAAATAATTGGAATACCCTTTTCCTTCAGGCAGTTCCCATTCCGGATAAATCAATTATTTGGACTGGGGATTTGTATTTTTAAGATTTTCCTCATCTTTACCACATGAATATAGCGTTGGATATGATGGGTGGCGATTATGCCCCCGCGGAAGCCATAAAGGGTGTGGCGGACTATCTTTCAGAATACCCGGCTGCCGCACATGTGATTCTTGTAGGGGATGAAACGCAGATACATCCGCTGGAGCCTGCCATAAAAGACTTTGAAGGAAGATACACTATTGTGCATGCTCCCCAGGTAATCGGTATGCAGGAACATCCAACCAAAGCGCTGAAGGAAAAACAACAATCGTCCATCGCTATCGGGTTTCACCTGCTGGCAACCGGGAAGGCGGACGCGTTCATCAGCGCCGGCAATACAGGCGCTATGCTGGTAGGAGCGTTGTACAGCATCAAACCGATAGAAGGCGTTACCCGCCCGACCATCGGCACCTACCTGCCCCGTGAAAACGGGGAACTCGGTTTGCTATTGGACGCAGGCATCAATGCCGACTGCAAACCGGAAAACCTGGAACAGTTTGCCATCCTCGGCTCCCTGTTCGCAGAACATGTATGGAACCGCCCCAATCCCAAAGTGGGACTGCTGAATATCGGTGAAGAAGAAGGCAAGGGTAATCTTCTGGCGCAGGCTACTTTCCCGCTGCTGAAGCAAAACGAACTCATCAACTTTATAGGCAATGTGGAAGGACGGGATGTATTCCTGGATAAAGCGGATGTGGTAGTATGTGAAGGGTTTACCGGAAATGTAATGCTGAAGATGGCGGAGAGTATCCACGACATCGTAAAACGCCGCAACATCAGGGATGAATACCTGGAGAGGTTCGAATTTGAAAAATATGGCGGTGTGCCGGTATTGGGGGTAAATAAGCCTGTCATTATCGGGCACGGTATTTCCAACGGGCTGGCATTCAAAAATATGCTGCTGATGGCGCAAAAAGTGACCGAAACAGACCTGTCCGGGAAAATCAGGAACAGCTTTCAAAATTTGAAATAAACTGTTATGGAAGAGCTTATCAACCGGTTGAAAAATGAAGCAGGCTTAACCGATGAGCAGGCCCTGCAGGCAATTACTATCGTTAAAGATTTTGCCAAAGAAAAATTCCCCATTTTTTCCGGCGCCATAGAGAAAGTTTTCACGAAATATGGTCCCAAACCGGAGGATGATTTCATGCCATAGTGTTTACATTACTGCTTCTATGCCCAGTCTTTATCTTCAAGTTCAAAGATTTCATCCGCTTTACAATTAAGAATGTGTGCAATTTTGAACGCCAGGATAGTAGATGGAACAAATTTGCCCGCTTCTATAGCTATGATCGTTTGACGGGCGACACCCGCCTTTTCAGCCAGCTCAGCCTGTGTTAAATTATTCCTTGCTCTTTCAACTCTTATAAGGTTTTTCATTCCTGTCCTTTTGTAGTTGCCTGGTATTTCAGGTAGTAAAAGTAACCTGTGGCCAATATTAATGTAAATGACAAAAACTGGTATGCGGAAATGGAATGCACCTCGCCATGTCGTTCAAAACCCCGATTGAGAAAAATGTAATTATACAATTGGGTGATGGAGAATGCGACAATCACAGCAGTAGCCAAAGCCTTAAACTTCAACCCTTGCATCATTTCGTCATCTGTCCTTTCTTTTGAAAAGAAAATAAAGACAAATCCCCACGATAACCCCATAGCTAACCCGTTTACATTAATCGGAGTTTTGTTGTAATACTCTATTATGCAATTAATGATGCCTGCAACAACGATAAAAATCCCCAGCATTTTTATCCAATAACCATAAGGAAAAGATTTATCCTGCATAAATGTAATGTTTGTATTACCAAATGTAATTTATATATTACATTTTGGCAAATTATAGAGCCTTTTTAATTATAGATTTTTCTGATATATGTAAAATCGGTGTTAATTGCGACAACTGCCTGAGCCCGCCTTGTGGAATATTTCCGTGTGGGTGTCTTTGATGCATGCAGGTGGCAAAAGTTATACTGGTTTCAATCTTTGTTATATTCTTTTTTCGCCTTCCCCGGGCGCAAACCCATTTTTTCAACCGGCTTGCCGACTCTGCACTGACCCTGACGAATCAGAGGGTGGTATATGATCCCCGGTATTTTGTGATAGGCTACCCGAACGGCGATGTGCCGGCAGACAGGGGCGTATGTACGGATGTGGTGATAAGGGCATACCGGAAGATGGGCATCGACCTGCAGAAAATGGTTCACGAGGACATGCGGGGTAACTTTTCAAAATATCCGCAAAACTGGTCGTTGAAAACTGCTGACCGTAATATAGACCACCGGCGGGTGCCCAACCTGATGAAGTTTTTTGAACGCCGGAAAGCCGGTCTCCCCGTTACGGGCAATGGGTCTGACTATAAACCGGGGGATATTGTTTGCTGGAGCCTGCATGGGGGGCTGACCCATATCGGGCTGGTCGTAAACAAACGATCAGCCGAGGGAAACCGGTATTTGATCGTACACAATATAGGAGCAGGGCAGGTATTGGAAGACTGCCTTTTCCGCTATAAAATAATCGGGCATTACCGGTATAAGGAGTAGAGAACGGAATAATTATATCACCTGACAGATAAGCGGCTGCGTTGCGATGATGGTGAACCGGGTATTACTCCTGTCCCTCTTTATACTTCTTCTCCGTTGCCGCTGCTTTGGCAAAATCCAGGACCACCCCGTTGATGCAGTAACGCAGCCCGGTTGGTTTCGGGCCGTCTTCAAACACGTGACCAAGATGGGCTTTGCACCGGCCGCATTGCACTTCGGTCCTTTCCATGCCATGCGAATGATCGGGGGTATATATAATGCTGGTTTTACTGATGGGTTCGTAGAAGCTGGGCCAGCCGCATCCGCTGTCGAACTTGGTATCGCTTTTAAAAAGCGCGTTGCCGCAGGCGGCACAGTAATAGGTGCCTGCCTCGTAAAACTCCTCGAATTTACTGGTCCAGGGGCGTTCCGTGCCTTTCATGCGGGCGATATAATACACATCGTCCGGCAGCACTTTTTTCCACTCTTCGTCCGTAAGATTTACCTTGGAGGTATCGGTCCTGGAATAGGAGCTGTGTTTCTTATCTGAACTTTCCATATCTGTATGGGCGGTTACCACCCTTTTTTTTGAAGATTGAGAGAAACTGCATTGCGTAAACAATAGCGGCAAAGCGCCAATCAGCGCCATACGGAGATATTTTGCTACAAACAAATCCATATACTAAGTTACTAAATTAATTTACCACCCTGCCGGGCAAAATGTTAACGGATTTTTAAGGCTGTTCCTTTATATTTGCTCCTCACTAATGATTTTTTTTTAATGTTTAATCTCATTTTGTTTGGTCCTCCGGGAAGCGGAAAAGGTACCCAGTCTCAGAAGCTGATAGATAAATATGGCTTAAAACACCTGTCAACCGGTGATTTGTTGCGCAGTGAAATAGCCAATCAAACGCCTTTGGGACTGGAGGCTAAGAATTTTATGGATAAAGGTCAGTTGGTGCCGGATGAAGTGGTTATAGGCATGATCAGCAGCGCACTGGACAATAACCCCGATGCCAGGGGATTTCTTTTTGATGGGTTTCCCCGTACAGAAGCCCAGGCGGAAGCATTGGACAAGCTGCTCAAATTAAAGAAAACGGGTATCCACCTGTTCCTGGGACTGGAAGTGAGCGAGGAGGAACTGGTAAGAAGACTGCTGGAAAGAGGCAAAACCTCCGGAAGAAGTGATGACAGGGATGAAAATGTTATCCGCTCCCGCATAGTGGAATATCATAATAAGACCTCTCCGGTTGCGGACTATTACGCCAGGTTTGATAAAGTGAGGAACGTAAAGGGCGAGGGCTCTATCGATGAAATTTTTGAGGCTGTTTCCGCTGAAGTGGACAGCAAACTGAAATAGGATTCCTGATATGATTGTTATGGTCTGAGGTTTTTGTATATACCCTCAGACCATATTTATTATTTTACCAGTTGACCGGCTTTTTCCAGGCTGCTGAAGATCCTGCTGTTTACCGTATCTACTTTTTCTTTTTCTTTTGCATAAAAGCTGAGCTTTTGCGTTTCGGTTTCGCCTGCTCCATCCGGATCAAAATCCTGCATCCAGGTATTCATCAGCTCTTCTGCATAATTCAGGTCATATAATGCCGTTTCCAGGCTGGCAACCAATGCGGTGTCAAACTCCTTAAGTCCTTTTAGTGAGTCTGCCTGCTGCCGCAGCAGCTTTTTGTACCTCACCATTTCTCCCATTTTGGCCATGCCTATGTCGTGCCCTTCCAGCACAGCTTTGTACACACTGTCTGAGGCCGTAACCGGTACCGAGGCGTTATTGGTGGTGTCCTGTTGTGCATTGTTGCAGCCTGTAACCATGCCTGCAAAAAATAAAATAACTAAAATTCTCATCGGTTTTCTTGTAAAGGTACGTGGATTCGGGCTTACCGCCTTCCGGATGAGCTGAAAGGATGCAAGAGATAAATTATTTTCTTCTTACTAAATATTTTAGTATTTTTATACTAAAATATTTATCATTTAAAACAGCCGTTATGCAACAGATACAGAGTCTGCCCGGATATCGCGTAAACGAATACCTTTTGGTATTACAGCCAAATGAGGAATTGGAGAGAAAAATAAGAGGCATTAAGGAAGAGTTTGCTGAAAAGTACAAAGCGGAACAGGCACGCTGGAGCCGGCCGCATATCACGCTTGTAAGCTTTGTTCAGTATGAAATGATGGAAGCCCGGTTGTTATCCCGGTTGAAAATGGTTGCCATGGGCTCACCGGCCTTCAAAGTGGAGTTAAAAGATTACGGCACTTTTCCTTCCCATACCCTTTATATAAATGTAGTATCAAAGGTGCCTATCGGGCAATTGGTAAAAACGATCCGTTCCGAATCGCAGCGGCTGATGAAGCTGAACGATGACCATAAGCCGCATTTCATTATGGAACCACATGTTACCGTCGCCAGGAAACTGGCGCCCTGGCAGTATGAAAAGGCAGCGCTGGAATACAGCCACCGCCAGTTTACCGGGAGGTTCATCGCGGACGGCATGCTGTTGCTGAAACGCCGTGTCGGCGAAAAGCCATACCAGATTGCCGGCCGCCTGGCATTTCAGAACCTGCCTGTTCTTTCCGTACAGGGGGCATTGTTTTAATAAAGGATTTTGAATAGGCGTATTGCGGCTGGCCGGCGATCTGAATGAGATTCGCTGACATCTCCGCAGCAGGTGTATAAACCGGAAACAGGATACAATTATGGCAAACAAACTACCACAGGATCATTACAAAATATCTTCAGCAGGTAAGAAGGAAGAGGACCAGTACCTGCATGGGCGTGGAGCACAATTCAACACGAAAAACCGCTTTCTTAAGGATGAACTGACCCGTGAACATGCAGAGGGTATAGACGACTGGTCGGAACAAAACAGCCCTACTCAGTATATAGAACAATTGTCTAAAACTATTGTAAATAAGGTAGACAGTCCTGATGTGGGAATGGCATACAGCATGAACCCGTATGCCGGCTGCGAGCATGGATGTATCTACTGTTATGCCCGCAATGTGCATGAATACTGGGGATATAGCGCCGGGCTGGATTTTGAACGTAAAATTATAGTGAAGGTGAACGCCCCGGCATTACTCCGGAAACAACTGATGCATCCCAAATGGGAAGTGATGCCCATTATGCTGAGCGGTAACACGGATTGTTATCAGCCTGCCGAGCAGAAATACCGGCTCACCAGGGCCTTGCTCCAGGTCTGCAATGAATTTAATCATCCGGTGGGTATTCTCACCAAAAACGCCTGGATCACTAAGGACAAGGATATCCTGCAGGAACTGGCAAAGAAAAGGCTGGTCACTGCGATGCTCTCCATTACGTCTTTTAATGAAGAAGTACGCCGGGTGATGGAGCCGCGGACTGCCACTGCCGTACAGCGGCTAAGAGCGATTGAAGAACTGAGCAATGCAGGCGTTACCACCGGTATTATGATGGGACCGATGATACCGGGCTTGAACGACCATGAAATGCAGCGGATCATGAAGGCTGCCGCCGATGCAGGCGCTACTTTTACTGCGTATACCTTTATCCGGCTGAACGGCGCTATAAAATTCCTGTTTCACGACTGGCTGTATAAGAACTTTCCTGACCGGGCGGATAAGGTATGGCACCTGGTAGAGCAAAGCCATGACGGTAAGGTGAATGATTCCCGCTGGGGATTGCGTATGAGAGGAGAGGGGCCTGTTGCGCAGATCATCGCCCAGCAGTACAAAAAATATGGTAAGCTGTATCACATGAATGAAGGACGCCAGGGACTGGACACCACCCTATTCAGGCGACCGGGGCAACAGGGGACACTGTTTTAACCCTGCGGGAGGTATAGTTGGCATTGAGGATAATTGGTCTCTATCCATGTTTCATTTTTAGAGTACCATACATTGGTAAAACGACGGTAGGCCGTTTGCTCCGGCATAGGATTCCATCACACCGGAACCGCAGCCGGTAGCCAAAGTGAAGCTTAAGCTATTGTTGTCTGTCCCGCCATATGGCCAAATCGAAGGTTATAGCCAGTGGTTATTCCAATTTGAAGTCTGTCAGTTCATAACCTGCATTTCGTCCGCCTTCATTTGTTGGTTGCAAAATACCTTTTTCTACCAGGTCTTTTATATCTCTTAAAGCTGTGTCAGTAGAGGTTTTGGTGATTTTTGCCCATTTTGAGGTTTGCAATTTGCCCTCAAAGCCATCAAAAAGCTTGTTGAGTATCAGGCGTTGCCGTTCATTTATGGGAGTATGTTCGTACAGTTTCCAAAATTCGGCTTTATGCAGTATTTTTTGCGTGGTATTTTCAGTAGCAAGCATTGCATTTTTCAGGCAATGTAAAAACCAATCAAGCCATTCGGTAATGTCGCCTGAGCTGTGTTGTACTTTCTGTAATACTTCGTAATACCGCTTGCGTTCTGTTAAAATTTGGCTTGACATACTATAAAAGCGTTCGCCACTATTTTCGGCACGGGCAAGCAGCATATCGGTTATGGCTCTTCCAATTCTGCCGTTCCCGTCATCAAAAGGGTGAATGATGATAAACCAGAAATGTGCAATGGCAGCTTTCAATACAGGGTCAAGCAGATTGTCGTTATTGAACCAATCCAAAAACCTGTCCATTTCCATTTTTACCAATTCGGGTTTTACGGCTTCGTAATGCACTTTTTCATTGCTCATTGCACCGGAAACTACCTGCATTTCGCCCGTGCGGTATTTGCCCACTTCTATGACGTAAGGTCCACTATAACCTGTGGGGAAAAGCGCTGCGTGCCAACCAAACAGGCGTTTTTCGGTTAAGGGCAAAGTGTAGCGTTGAGTAGCATCAAGCATCATTTCCACTACACCCTCAATGTGGCGACTGCTTGGAACAAGCCCTGCGGTATTAATACCCAAACGTCTTGCTATGGAAGAACGCACTTGGTCGTAGTTGAGCAATTCGCCTTCTATTTCGCCCGATTTTACCACATCCAGGGTAAGGGCGGTAAGCGTAGCTTCTTCTTTGGCAGAAAACCCCAAAGCGTTCATTTGCCCGATTATTTTACCTTGTATTAGTTTTACTTCACCAAATACGGCATTTATAGCTTTGTCGTCCCACGAAAAGTTTGTCCAATTTGTATGTTCATGGATGTATTTTGACATTGCTCCAAACCAGTTATGTGGTAAATATAGGAACTAAAGTTCGACGAAGTCAATTATTTACCGCGAATTTGCGGTAAATAATTTGATTTTTCACCGCAGGGAAGCAGGTTTTGCCGGTTAAAGCCGGTAGCGGTAAAAAATTCCATTTCGTTTTCCATAGGCAAACCAATTACCCTAAAGTAAAACTATATGCGGTTCGGTGACAACACCGACCGCAGGCACAAAAACCGAAGTCCTGGCATTTTGCAGTCTTTGAACTTCACTTCCCGAAGCGCGTCACTATCCCACGAAACCAAATGTGATTTGAAAACTAAACTGCGAATTTACACTGAACCCCGCCATTGATTATGCATTTTGTTATGCACAGTGCCGCGCTTACATTACTCTAACCACACGGATGCCAGTACTTTGGATGTGTGTCGGCATGTGTGGCACTGGCATTGGTGTGGTATTTAGGGGTATTCCCTTAATTTCTTATTATTTTTTTTGCATTCATCTTACCACTCTGAACCTTTGTCAGACTACTCACTCTACCACTTTTGTCAAAGTTGAATATAATCTTTGCATCAATCTCTTTGGCAAAGAATTCATTTTTCGCATGGGGTAAAATTTCCTTTTTGTCCTGTCCTACCTGTCCATATAATTTCTTACCTTCTTTTACAATCGTGAAAAGAGAGCCATTGGAAAACTGATAGTTGCCGACAAATTTCTCAAGCTCTTGTTCACTAACTTTTATTGACTTTAAGGTTTTGATTTCTCCAGTTGCACGATTCCAAGTAACTGAAAGTCCGGTGCTTTTTGAAGTAAACGAAATAATACTCCCTTTCGAGTCCCTGTTAAATTCTAACGTTGTCAGGCTATTTTCAATGAAGAATTTATCTTTTTCGAATGGAACAAGTTGAGTCTTTGATCCTCCTTTGCTGAAATACAAGAGTCTTCCATCTTCGAACCCTATTATTTTCTGCCCTTCATATGCCGATTCATAAACCGCCTGATATGACTCAAATTCCTTGACCGTTAATCCAATTGCATTCCATTGATAAGGCTTATTAAGAACAATTGCCGCCATCCTGGATGCTGGGTTTTCAAGATTATCCGTACAATCACAATTTGAGAAGATCGCTACAAATATTTTTTCCATCGGAAGATAAACACAATACGTTACAAAACCATTTATCCTGCCAACATGTTTGATGGTCGGACTTCCCTGGACGTTTCCTGATTCCCACCCATAGCCATAACCTGTCAATCGTCCATCGCTAAGTTTATATGAAGTGTGCGCCTTCTCCAAACTTTCTCTGTTCAGGACTTGATTATTCATTAAAGCATCATACCATACAAACAAGTCCTCAATATTGGAGAGTATGGAACCAGATGAATAGGGTAATGTCATGCTTAGATAGTCTGAGTTTTCAAAATGATCATTTCTTCTTTGGTAGCCTGAAACTCTGCCGGGAATGATTGCAGATGTATTATCATAAAATGATTTTTCCATACCTAATGGCTTGAAGAAATTTTCCCGGATATATTCAGCGTAGGTTTTTCCTGAAACCAATTCAATGATATAGCCCAGCAGAACGTAACCGGAATTGGAATACCGGTAATCAGTACCCGGAGGGAAATCCATCGGTTCATTCTTAAAAAAATCTATTAATTCTCCGGATGTAAAATCCTTCCTTCTTACTTCCATATTAAACTTGCCAAGACTGGTGTAATTCTTTACTCCTGACGTGTGCGTCAGCAAATGTTCAATAGTGATGGCGTGCCCATTCATAGGATAGTCCTTAATGAATCTGGTGATCGTATCGGATAAGGATAATCTGCCTTCCTCTGCCAGCTTCAAAATCGCAGAGGCAGTAAACTGTTTAGTGATAGACCCGATCCGAAATATATGGTCTGGCTTCATGGCAACCTCTAATTCAAGATCAGCCTTACCAAAAGCTTTTTTATAAAGAACCTTTCCATCTTTCACGACAAGGGCAGTTCCCCCGGGGCTTTCTGTAGAAAGCTGCGCCCTTAATATAGCATCAATTGCCCCCTCATAATTTTGGCCGAATCCATTGATCGACATAAAAATCGCATGGAAAAGGCATAGCGATAGTATCAATAAAGTTTTCATTGTATTGTTTTTGTTTATTAAAGAAATAATGAATCAGCGTAAGCAGATGAAGTCCGTCAGAGCCCGAAGGCAATACTTTGTAAATCAGTGCTTTTTTTGGATTGCTTTAAGAATGAAGTAAGAAACCACTAGGCTGATTCCTAAGAACAGGAAAATTGAAAACGGGAGCATTAAATACTTGGCGCCTTCTATTTTGATAGCACTTAAAAATGTGCCGACTAAAATCCCGAGCGAAATACCAATACTCATAATACCAAGCGTGAGTATAAGCGGTAAATAATGATTGCCACTCTTAAAAAAGTCGGACGGTAATCCCTTCTCTAAAATAGCCATACGTTCCTTGTAACGGGTTGTGAAATAATAGTAACTTATTCCAAAGACCACGAGGGATATTGAGATAAATAATGCGGCAGATGTTATTTCCATAAGAATATGTTTTTAAATTTTTTTCGATCATTTTCGCATAAGACTTCAATTAAATCAAAGTGGTCACATTTTGTGACCGCTTTCTTCATAAAGCAGTCTAAAACGCAACATGGCGTTAAAGAAAGATAATAACAGGGAAGACCGGTTTTTGGAGAAAGCCATTCGAGGTGACAAAGAAGGGCTCGAATATTTAGTTAGTACCTACCAGAATCTGGCCTATACGATTGCTGTCAGGATTGTTTTAAACAGGGAGGATGCCGAAGAAGTGGTGCAGGATTCATTTATGAAAGCTTTTGCTTCGCTGGGCAATTTTAAAAAAGCTTCTAAATTTTCAACGTGGTTATACCGGATCGTTTATAACACCGCGCTTACTAAAATTAGTAACAAATCAATTTCAACAGTAGGTTTGAATGAACATCTTGGAGATGAACAATACATCAGTGTTGAAGATCAACAATGGAATATAATACGGCATGATGAGAGAAAAAAATATATTGACTTGGCGCTTCGCAGGCTTCCGCAAGCGGATCGGCTGATTATTACCCTGCATTACATTGGAGAATTGACTATTTCAGAAATTTGTGAGATAGTGAACATGAAGAAATCCGCCATAAAAATGCGCTTATTGCGCGGAAGAACGCAGCTTGAAGCTGAATTGAAAACATTGTTGAAGAACGAACCAAAAGATTTGTTATGAACAAAACCAACATCAACGAGAAGGAACTAACAACCTTGTTAAAGGAGAGCGGATTAGAAAAGCCCACAGAGGAGTTTTCAAAACGGCTGTCCTACATGGTTACACAGAGATATAAGCAGAATCCGGCAATGGAATACAAAGCAGAAAAGTGGTTGGGGAGATTTATTTTATCCGTGCTGATTTTCTTTAACCTGTTATTTCTCTATTATTTGAATCCTTTTTCCATTCAGCCAGAGTTTTTTATATCCGTATCTGCATTTGTTCTTGGCTTCTGGGGACTCATTGGTTTAGTCAGGAAAAGCCAAGTATCCATTTCTTAGTTAAGGGTGGGCAAAGATTGGCTCTTTTGCTTGCTTAGCAAGTGCAGTTGGATTTGAGTGGCAAGCAAAAGAGCCAATACGCGAGTGTCTACTTTGTCCGCGCGGCATTGTACATGACGGATAATGGATTGGCGATGTGTCGGCATTTGAAAATCGTCTGCCTGTAACTGATGCTAAATTTATAAATAAAAGTTCATTGTTTATTCTATTGCCCGGCATTATTCGTCGGCCGGGACTGAAGCCGAACAGCGGAAAAAAGTCGAGTATATGTTCGTCGCGCCGCCATATTGCCAAACCGCCTGTTGCCTGCTGTTGTTCGTCGTTACAGGCTACCAGAGTCTGGCCAATTTGTCCAATGTGTATTAGGTTTTAATGTCGGTTTGTATAAAGTCGTATCGCCAGTCGCAATAACCTTTGCTATGAGTTGCCATGTTTCATAAGAACTTGGCCGATTGTCTTGATATTGTTTTTTATTATACTCACCCGTTGATTTTTCCTGCTGCCTAAACATAGAAGTAAAAGTTTCATAGTCTAATGGATATTCACCTCCAACAAGATTTTTATTAAACTCATATGTTGTTCGTATCTGTTCGTCATTCATTGTCGGCTGGATAATTTCATTAAAGTCACGATGATACCACTCGTCAATTACTAATATTTTCTTTAGTTCCTTAGGAATTGACTTGTAAAGTTCTTCGTCAGTCGCTCTCAATAAGTCACGGTGTTTTGTTATGAGTAGCCTGCCAACTTCTTCTAATGAAATTTCTCCAGGTTCATATTCTTTAAGTTCAATTCCAGCATTCAGATACGCTGTCTTGTCGTGAGTGAGTTCAATTGGTTTATTTCTAATATGCCAAAAATTGGCATCGGGTTTTAAAACTTCACCGTCAACTGTTTCGTCAAAGTCATTCCATGCAATCGGATAAACTGTGTAATAGTTTGTGTCTTGTTCGTTGTAATGCTCCAGATTAGTCAAGCAGTTCCCAAAATAATATATGTCCAGCATGATGCTGCCTCCTCTTGGGTTGTAACCTAGTCGTTCGGCTGCTATTGCCCATTTATCATTGTCACCTTTAAAAACATTAAGTCTGCTGTCTATGAGATATGAATAGACATGCCCTAAGTCTATAAACTGGCAGTAATAACCTAATTTATAATTGTCAAGCTGTGCAAGGATTTGGTCTTCTGTAATCATAAGAAAGTGTCACTTTACAATAGCATGCAACACAATAAATATATGGCACCCCGATCTATTTTTTAAGAAAAATCAGTATTGATTTTCAGCCTTTTAACGTTCGTCATATTAATTGTTTATTGCATCAATACAACTTTTCAATATTCGTGTATAAATATTTACACTCGTTTATACAAAGATAATCCGCCCCCTCAGTCCCGGGTCCGGCTGCCTCTTTAGAAAGGATATCCTATACCAAACTGGAAGGTAGGCGTCTTCATATTGGACCCGATAAACCACCCGCCACCCGCTGCATGTCCGTTGGAGGCATACAAGGGGTCTTTCAACCGCCACCCGAGATCAAACCGGAGCAGGAAGAATTTGAAGTCCAGGCGCAGCCCTCCCCCGCCGGCAATAGCAATATCCGTGTACAACCTGTTGAGCTTAAAAACACCATATTCAAATTCCGGCTGATGCGATCTTCGTATCCATACATTCCCTATATCAGTAAACAACGCTCCCTTTAACCAGTACCCGTAAACCGGGAAAATATCAAACCGGTATTCCACGTTTGCTTCCAACTGGATATCCGCATAACGGTCGTCATATCGTTTTTCTATCACGCCCGGAGGATCAATGGTATAGGTCCTGAAGCGGACCGTATCATAAAAAATACTGGAACCCGGTCCCAGTTTTCGCAGGTGCCAACCCCGCATGCTGTTGGGACCCCCGCCGAAAAACTGCCTGAAAAACGGCAGCGATACATCTCCTTTTCTCGATTCCGTTTCAAAGCCTATCCCATACCCGGCAAAGGCCCTGAAGGCCCAGGATGTTTTTGGCATATTGTAGTAACGCCGGTAATCTGCGCTCAGCTTAACAAAACGGTAGAGATTGGACAAAACCTTTCCGGGCTCTGTGAGCTGTTTCAGCAGGGCGCCTGTCAGCAGGCCGGACTCTTCCGCATAGATTTTCAGCATACTGAACACCATCGGGTTGGCGGAGCTAAACCTTCGGGTATAAGTAGCATTTGTCCCGATGATAAGACCATCGTTATATGAATATTCCAGCAGGGGGTAATCGCTTATCAGGCGATTGAACCCTGTATCCTTATCGTAAATCCTGGTGTATTCCAGGTTGGGAAACCGTACCTGCCATGTTTCATTGGCTTTTCGCTGAAACTCGTAACCCAGGTAAGCATTAAGGGTATTGATCTTATAAAACTGGTAACGGTCTATATACGACCCGTCAAGGCTGATATAGGTTTTGGCATTCAAAAAGTCTCTCTCATCTTCAGGATCGAAAAAAGGCAACAGCAGGGAAGGGAATATCAGGCGGTTCCTCAAACCTATTTCCGAGGAAAGAATTCTCTTGAAATCCGTGAACTCTATTCCCGTTCTTAATACGTTCTCCAGTTGTAAAGCCCTTTTAGCCACATTCCTGTTCTTAAAGTTGAAGTTCAAAGCGAGCCCCTTATTACCGGCATTGAATATCTGGTCCTGGGCGGTAAGAATACTGGACCCTTCAAAATCGACGCTGAAAAAGTACTTTTTTGCCGGCACCATCCTGATGGAAAAATCAACCGTACCGGTAGAATCAGAAGCGCGGCTGTTTATATTAACACTTTGCCATGATTCAATTCTGTTAAATTTTAATAAAGTACGGTTATAGTCTGAAACCCTGTACAATGAACCCGGTTTCAGCAAAACCCTGTTAGTTAAAAAATCATTCTTAAAAAGATTGTACCGGCTGAAAATATTATAGCCCTCATGCTGTACGGAAGGAAGGGTATTTCGCTCCATCCTCAATCCTGCCAGCTCGGGTGGAACATCGGGGAAGATGCTTACCCTGCCGACACGATACCGGGTGAAGATCGACGTGTCCTTTACCGGGATCTGCAAAATAGAGATGCTGATGGTCGGGTTTTCCCTTCTCTTGCCGGCTTCCAGTTGCCGCTGCAATTGCTCAAAAGGATCGAGTGATACGTCAATTAATGATACATCAATTGTATCAAGCTGTGCTTTCACTATTTCCCGGCTTATATTGTAGTACCCGTTGTCCTTAAAAAGCTCCATCAGCCTGTTCAGCTCCTCGTCAACAAGCTGCCTGTTGAACCGGGCTGATTTTTTCAGTAAAGACTTCCCGATATTAGCCTCGTTAATTTTCTGAAGATTGGGATCGCTGAAAATATAGTTGATCGTGTCAATAATGAAGGGCTTGTCTGTTTCTATATGGTAGGAGACATGCACCCTGTACTGATCGGGGTTATTCTTTTTTGCAACCGTATCCACCCTGCTCCAGTCGGCTGTTACCCTGCTCCGGTAATAGCCGTTGTTATGAAGCAGGTAATTCATGTTCAATACCGTCTGTTTTACATCGTTACTGTCGAATACAGGCGGTGAAGTCATAACGTTCCTGATAAACACAATACTTTTAAATACCGGTTTTACACTGTCCTCAATCTGTCCTTCCAGTTTTGTTCTCAGCTCCGAAACCGCGTTTCCCCGCAGATCGGTCTTTATGTCAATATTGTTTTTAAATACAAATGGTTTATATGGCTGATATTTTTTAACAACGGTACAGGATGAAAAAAGCTGTAGTGAAAGGAAAGTAAAAAAAAGATACTTGATAAAAGAAGGATGTATTTTCGTTGTTGAAACAGACATAACTCAATAAAGTAGGATGCTCAGCAAATCCGGTGTCAAATATATTCAAAGTTTATACCACAAAAAATTCAGAGATGAGCAGGGACTGTTTATAATAGAAGGTCCCAAAGTAGTAACAGAGTTCCTGAGCCATGCGCCGGACCTTATTGTGTCCGTATATGGCGTTAAAAACTGGTTAAATAACAATATTGTCCTGCTGGACCGGTTTGATAGTAACGTGATACACACGGTAGAAGTATATGAACTTGAAAAAATATCCGCCTTATCCACTCCTAACCAGGTGCTTGCCGTTGTAAAAAAAATAGAAAACAGACCGGATATGACGGCGCCGGGTATTATGCTGCTGCTTGACGATATACAGGATCCGGGCAACCTGGGTACCATTATCCGCATAGCAGACTGGTTTGGGGTAACCGGGGTGATTTGCAGCAGAGCCTGCGCCGATCTGTATAATCCCAAGGTGATCCAGTCTACAATGGGAAGTATTTTGAGGGTGCCCACAGAATATACCGACCTGGCGGAATGGTGTAAAACCAATAATCATTTTACGATATATGCCACGGCGCTTCAGGGAGAAAACCTGTATGACTGCCTGCCGGGTGATAATATAGCGCTGCTTGTAGGAAACGAATCAAAAGGAGTCAGGGAAGAGTTGCTACAGTTGGCATCAAAAAAAATAACCATACCCGGAAAAGGGAAGGCGGAATCATTAAATGCTGCTGTTGCTACCGGTATTGTACTTTCTCATCTGGCGCGATAACTGAGCCGGAAAGGGTATTCCAATAGCAAATTGGCCAATTTTTAGCCCGAAGATGTTAATTTTGAATGGTAACGGGCAGGTTTCCAATAGAATGAGCACCCCTGCAGATGTGCGTTCCGGCGTGAACAGCCGGGGAAATCGTATTCGTTCGTTCACACCTGAGTAGGTATTACCTTTATTGATCTCATTAAAAGCGAATAATTCTTTACTGATGAATGACATGGATATTATTATGCAAAATGCCCGGGCGGCATTCGACAGTTACAAAACGTTTTCCGGAATACAGAAGGCCTCGTTTTTAAGAAAGGTTGCCGAAGAGATTGAAGCCGCCAGGGAAACATTGGTTAATACCGCAAATGAAGAAACCAATCTGCCTCTGCCCAGGTTGAACGGGGAATTGACCCGTACTACCAACCAGTTGAAGCTTTTTGCCAACCTGGTGGAAGAAGGTAGCTGGGTAGAAGCTGCAATAGATACCGCCGACAAAAACAGGACGCCTCCCAAGCCTGATACAAGAAAAATGTTGCTGCCGGTAGGCCCTGTGGTAGTATTTGGCGCCAGCAATTTCCCTTTTGCGTTTTCTACCGCGGGAGGAGACACTGCCAGTGCACTGGCCTCTGGCTCCAGTGTGGTGATCAAAGGACATTCGGCACACGCCAAAACTTCTGCACTGGTGTTTGGAGCGATACAAAAAGCCATTGAATCCGCAGGTGTTCATAAATATACGGTGCAGCATGTATTAGGCTCCGGTAGTACGGTGGGCGCTGCCCTGGTGCAGCATCCCTTAACGGCGGGCGTGGGTTTTACCGGGTCATTCAGCGGCGGAAAAGCGCTTTGGGACCTGGCAAACAAAAGAGAGCGGCCCATTCCGGTGTTTGCAGAAATGAGCAGCATTAACCCGGTGGTACTACTGGAAGACACCCTGCAGAAAAACGCGGCAGCTATAGCCAAAAGTTATGCGGCTTCCATTACATTGGGCATGGGGCAGTTTTGCACCAATCCCGGGCTGCTGCTGGCTGTAAAAAGTAATGCGTTGAATGATTTTATTGTCAGCCTGGGGAAAGAAATTGAACAGGTGTTGCCACAGAAAATGCTGCATAGCGGCATCCATGCTTCTTACTCAAAAGGGCTGGAAGCTGCGTTGATACAAAAAGGAATTGAGAAAGTGGCGCAATCTGAAAAACAACCTGCTGTCGAAGAAGCGTTTCCGACAATTGCCAAAGTGGCTGCCGGAATATTTATGACCAACCCGCATTTCAGGGAGGAAGTGTTCGGGCCTTATTCGCTGGTAGTGGTTTGTGATGACAAAAACCAGTTGAAGGAAGTATTGTCTTCCCTCCAAGGACAACTCACTACCACGGTTATGGGTACCGATGATGATATCAGGGACAATAGTGATATCATTGCCCTGCAAACAACGCTTGCCGGGCGTATCATTTTAAATGATGTGCCTACCGGTGTGGAGGTTTGCGCCAGCATGGTGCACGGCGGGCCATTCCCTGCTACTACCGATGGCAGATATACTTCGGTAGGGTCTACCGCTATCAAACGTTGGGTGCGCCCGGTTTGCTTCCAGGGTTTCAAAGACGATATGCTACCGGACGCCTTGAAGGATAATAATCCATTGAATATCTGGCGAATAGTGAACAACGAGTGGAAGAAGGGCAGCATTTGATAAGGGGCGGAATTTGTCCGGACAACCAAATGCCTTAAGCATAAAAAAGGTGGCTTCGCAGCCGCCTTTTACTTTTTAAAAGCTGGGGTTGAACAATTGGTGGTTTCCGGGTCATCGCCTTCTGGTAGACTGATATGCCAAATACTTAATTATTTTCCGGATAATCTCTCAAAATTTGTTGTTTTGTAGCACTGATTGGGGAAATGCGCTTCTTCATTCCCCTATGAGGTTATTATTCCCACCCTGAGAAACAGTTGGCTCGCCTGGAATACACAGGAATCTCATCATCGTCACCTGAAATTGATAATAACATGACAGAAAAATCTGCAATGGATCTTGTAAAAGAGGCCAAAGCGCAAATTGAAAACCTGCTACCGGTACAGGTACAGGAAGAACTGGCATCAGAAGGCACTATTCTGATTGATATCCGGGAAGCCGAAGAACTGACACAAAACGGAAAGATAGAAGGTTCCGTACACGCTCCCCGCGGGATGCTGGAATTTTATGCCGACTCCACGTTGCCTTACCACAAAAAAGAGTTTGATAAAAACAAGCGGATTATCCTGCATTGTGCATCAGGCGGTCGTTCCGCTTTAGCTGCCCAAACATTGAAGCAGATGGGCTACCATAATGTTGCTCACCTGGATGGTGGCTTAAAAGCCTGGAAAGAAGCAGGTTTGCCTACAGTTAATTGATTTAATGTATACAGGCTTGATTTAAGTCCTGGCATGATAAAGGGTGGATGTCAATCCATCCCTATCATTTCTTTTGCGTTCTCCAACGCGGAAACAGAGGGTTTTTCTCCTCCCAGCATCTGGGCGATAGCATGCACTCTTTCTTCCCCTGCCAATATCCTGATATGGGTGTTGATAGCGCCCCCGGTTTGTTTTTTGTAAACAAATAAATGGGTCTCTGCCCTGGCGGCGATCTGCGGCTGGTGGGTGATCGCGATCACCTGGTGAGACCTTCCAAGGTCTTTCATAATAACGCCTACCTGTTTGGCTGCCTCCCCACTGATGCCGGTATCAATCTCATCAAAAATGAGCGTGGGCAGTTTAACAGAAGCGGCTACCAAAGATTTGATGCACAACATAAGGCGGCTTAATTCTCCGCCGCTGGCCACTTTGCGAAGGGGCTCAAAACGGTTGCTGTTGTTGGCATCAAACAGAAACGATATATTGTCACTACCATTAGCATCCAATGGAGCTTCTTCTATCTGCACTTTTATGCGGGCATTAGGCATACCCACCTGGTTAAGTAACCTGGTTGTTTGTTTTTCCAAAGGCGTTACCTGCTTTTTCCGTTGAGCGCTTAATTCTGCCGCCAGTTTCTTTGCTGCCTGCAAACCAGCGTCCAGCTCTTTTTCCATGCGGCTGATCGTGGCATCAAGATCAAGAGAGTGATTCAGCTTTTCCTGCAGTTCTGCCCGGATGGTCAGCAGTTCCGCGGTGGTTTGCACCCCATGTTTTTTCTGCAGTTTATACCCGATCGAAAGCCGTTCACTCAGCTCTTCCAGCTTCGCGGCATCCAGCCCAACGTTATCGTTCAACCTGTCTATCTCATTGGCGATGTCCTTTAACTCAATTTGTGCCGACAACAACCTTTGCACGAGGGGAGGGACCTCCGCATGGTATTCACTTAACGATTGCAGGAGATTCCCCAGTGTTTTTAGCTGTTGTACCACGGGTTGCTCGCCTTCGTTCAGGTCATAATATATTTTACTCAGAGAGCTTTTTATTTGTTCCGCGTTGTTCAACAGCTTCAAAGCCTGCTCTGCGTCTTCCAGTTCGTTTTCCTGCAGATTGGCCTCTTCCAGTTCCCGGTGTAAAAAAGTATAATAGTCTTTTTCTTTTGTAAAAGCCGCCTGCTGCTCCTTTGCTTCTTTCAGTTCTTTCCGGATATGGCTGTACCGGGAGTAGGCTTCCCGGTATTTTTTCAGCAGGGCTCCGTTGTCGGCCAGTCCGTCCATTACCTCTCTTTGAAAATCGTCGTTGCCCAATTGAAGCGTATCGAACTGCTGGTGCATGTCCACCAGCAATGATGTGACCTGTTTCAACTGAACCAGTGTCACCGGGGTATCGTTGATAAAAGCCCTCGATTTTCCATTCGCCGCCACTTCCCTGCGGATGGTCAGCTCTTCTTCTTCGTCCAGTTCATTCTCCTGCAAAAAAGCCTTCACGCCGGGATGGTTTTTTATATTAAATATACCCTCCGCGATACATTTTTGGCCGGTATCCTGCAGCACGGAACTATCCGCTCTTTCACCCAGGATCAAACCAAGCGCTCCCACCAGGATACTTTTCCCTGCACCGGTCTCCCCGGTGATGATATTCAGCCCCTTCGAAAAATCAATTTCAACACCGGCGATAATGGCATAATTCCGTATGAGTAATTTGAGTAACATGCTCCTGCAAATTATACAGATTTATGGTTTATTTTCCTGAAAGCGGAAAGATATTTGTCGATATATTCATCCTTATGCTTTGATTTGTACTGCATGATAAAGCGCGGGTGCTCCAGGGCGATTATTTCCCCGAACAAACGATATTCCCCGTTCAATTTGTTTAAAAATCGCTCGTTTTTGCCTGTGCCGAAGCAAAAAACGGTATCAGTAAATACACCCAGCTTTATGAGTTGCTTTATTGATTGCCTGATGAAAGGACCGGCGGCTATTTCCAACTCCCTGCTGTCATAATAATTGTAATTGACGTTTTTACCGCCATCTTTATCAATTGTAAATCCAAGTGGACAAACAGAATTGATAAAAAACGACCGGTAAAAGGATTCAGCGCCTCCCCAGGCGTCAATCATTTCGTATATAAATACTGAAGACGGTTCATGCGCCGGTTTGCCGTTATAAGGTATACCGCATTTATCTACCAACCGTTTCGGGTCGGTGAAAGGAATACCGGTTAGTCCTGCCCCGAATCTTCCGGGGTTGATCCCTAAAATAATGTGTCGCCTGTGATCGTCATTATAATATTTCCGGTAGAACGTGGAAGATACCGCCATAGCCTCCTTATTTTCCCTGAAAGGATTCATGATGCGTATGCCATCGGGTAGTTTGCTGTTGAACCGGAGGTTTTTATTGAAGGCGATTACTTTTTCCGCAAAAGTTTCCATAGGGCAATAATAAAAAAATGACGCCTTTTCCCGGGCGTCATTCTGTAAAATATAAAATAATTAAATTATTTCAGCTCTATACCGTTGTACAGGTCCTCGTCAATCAATATGCGCCCGCAGTTCTCACAGATGATGATTTTCTTGCGCTGGCGTATTTCACTTTGTCTTTGAGGCGGGATAGCATTGAAGCAACCGCCGCAGGCATCGCGTAATACAGGTACGATTGCCAACCCGTTGCGATAGCTCTTCCTGATCCTTTCGTAAGAAGAAAGCAGGCGGGGGTCCACCTTTTCCCGTGCGCCGGTAGCTATAGAATTGTATTCGGTTTCTTCCTTTTCTGTATCTTCTACTATCTTCTCCAGTTCACCTTTCTTGTGTTTCAGGGTAGTGTCTTTATTGGAGATCGCTTTCTTGGCGTTTTCCAGTAAGCGGGCCTTCTCAGCAATTTCTTCGTTGGCGTCTTTAATATGTTTCTCTGCCAGCTTCACCTCCAGGTTTGCCAGCTCCAGCTCTTTGTTAATAGCTTCAAACTCGCGGCTGTTTTTTACATTCTCACTTTGCTTTTCGTATTTTTTAGCAAGCGCCTGCGAATCCTTAATGATATTTTTCTTTTGCTCAATAAACTCCTGTATGCCGTTGATCTCCTCTTCTATCCTGGTTTGGCGGGCATTCAAACCCTGTATCTCATCTTCCAGGTCGCGGACTTCCATAGGAAGCTCACCTTTCAGAATTTTGATTTCATCCAGTTTGGAATCTATCTTTTGTAAGGAAACTAAAGAAGTAAGTTTTTCTTCAACCGAAAACTCTTTTACGTTGGACATATGCTGCGAAATGAATTTTTTTGTTAGGCATGGTAAAATACCGGGTTGGTATTTACGTCCGTTTTAAGGACGGCAAAGGTAGGGAATTTTTCAATGATTATATCATATAAAAGATCGATGGTGAACCGTTCGCTTTCGTAGTGCCCGATATCTGCTATAACAATTTGATTATCAGCGTCAAAATATTCGTGATACTTAAAATCCGAACTGATGTAAACATCTGATCCCGAGGCGATTGCGTTCCTGAGAAGAAAGCTCCCGCTGCCGCCGCATACCGCTACCCGGCGGACAGGTTTCCCTCGTAAAGCCGTGTGTTTGATCAGTTTCAGCCCGAAAGCTTCTTTCAACCGCTCCAGGAACTGTTGTTCTTCCATTGGCTGTGGCAGCAGCCCGGTCAGGCCGGAGCCGGTTTGCGGATGGCTGTTATCAAGCTGTATGATATCGTATGCCGGTTCTTCATAGGGGTGGGCTGCAATTAACGCATTGACCACGCGGTCCTGCAACCAAGCGGGAAATATGATTTCTATCCTGATTTCCGCTTCCCGGTGTTGCGTACCCGCATGACCTGCAAAAGGATGGGTATCCTCTCCACCTTTAAAGGTGCCGGTGCCTTCCGTATTGAAGCTGCATTCGCTGTAATTGCCTATATGCCCGGCGCCAGCTTCAAAAATGGCATTTCTTAGTTTTTCCGCCTGTTGTGTTGGTACGAACGTATAGAGCTTTTTGAGCAACCCGGCTTTGGGAACCAACGGTTCGCATTGCGTTAGTTCCAGTATCTGTGCGATGCGGCCATTTACGCCGGACAGGATATTATCCAGGTTGGTATGGATGGCGTAAACAGATATATCGTTTTTAATAGCTTTAATGATAGTCCGCTCTATGTAATTGCTGCCGGTTACCTGTTTCAATCCCCTGAAGATGATGGGATGGTGCGCCACTACCAGGTTACAACCTTTTCGAACCGCCTCCTCAATAATGGCTTCAGTAGCATCCAGGCAGCAGAGCACACCGGTACAATCAGCAAAACGATTACCGGTCAGCAGTCCCGCATTGTCATAGTCCTCCTGCAACCCCGGCGGAGCTACCGATTCCAAAACGTTAAGGATGTCCTTAATTTTTATTTTATCCATGATGGTATAAAAATAGCCATTACTTTGCTTTTAAATAATTGAATTGTACACGTGATCAGGCGATTTTTATTGTTTGCAGGCATTTTATTGTCGGGGGTAAAAGAGTCATCCGCACAGGAAGATTGGGAAACCTATGTGTTGTATATAAAGGAACGCCCGGTGTCGGTGATGGTCGATCTTGGTTTTGGCAGCTCCCCTGCGGCAAAACAAAACCACCATGTGATCATCATAAGCCTTCAGTTGAACAGTGCCCAAAAAGACGGATTGCCGGTTTGGAAAGATATAAAGAAGCTGGACACAGTGGAAAACGTATTGGTCGACAAATTGCACGGAGAGCTCAGGGCGGTGTACACGGGCCGCTATACCAGCAGTGGAAAAAGGGATTTTTATTTCTATACGAATGATACTTCACAACACAGTACTCATATACAATCCGTTTTATCCGCATACCCCGCATACAAATACAATATCTTGTGCAAACGGGATGAGGATCTGAGTAACTACAAGGAGGTATTATATCCTACACAGGTGGAGCTGCAGCGCATCTACAACCGGCGGATGATAGACCACCTGGTAAAGGCCGGTGACCGGCTGACAGCGCCCCGTGCGGTAGACCACCTGCTGTTTTTTAAAACGGATACAGACAGGAAAAACTTTGCCGCGATGGTAATGGAGAAAGGGTTTACTGTCATCCAGGCTACGGAGGAAAAAGGGATAAAGGATCGACCGTTCAGCCTGGAACTATCCAGGGTAGATAAGGTGGACGAAGAGACTATAGATGAGGTCAGCCTGCTTCTCTGGGAGCTGGCACTCAAATTTGGCGCCCGTTACGAAGGTTGGGAAACCTTTGTGGTGACACCGTCAGAACAAAAAAAATAGCCTGCGGAAATATACCGTAGGCTGTTCATTTACTATACGGACAATTATTTTTTTACAAATTTACCCAGTCCCCTTCCGGCGGTAGCATAGGTTTCGCTTATCCTGAGTCCGGTATCAAAATCAGCTCCCCACATAGCCGAGCCCGGCGCTTTTTCTACCGAAATACGGGCAAGCACCTTACTCTTGTTCGAAGTTTCCACCACTATCGCTTCCCCGCTTATATAGGCGTTCTTCCTGGTAACGCCGATATTGAATCCCGGTTCAATAAAAGAGGTATTGAAAATAATGGTGTATTTAGCATTGGCGTCAAGGTCAAGCCCGGAATATTTAGTAAACAACTCTTCAAATTTTGGTTTGAATCTTTGCTCCCTGTCATCCACCCATTTAATAGCCCAGCTATCACCGGTTCCCGCTTCCTTTTTATTATATTCTTCCTTTTTGGCGGCAACATAGTCTGCCTCTTTATTAAATTTTCCTACAGAAACGTTATTGTAGGTAAATTCGATGTTTATGGATTTTTCATCTTTCAGATTGGGCAATGCACCCTCGATCAGTTTTACTTTTTGAGCGCTGACGCCTGTTGCTATCGCCAGGAAGCTGGTAAATAAGAAAGTCTTAAGCATAAGTGTAATTTATTTATTGTAGTATGAACGAAAATTGTTGACGGGTTGTTATCCGGGGCCTAAATTATTTCAATTTAATGATCTGCCGTTCTTTTTTTAACCAGTGTCCCCACAATCTCAGCGCTTTTCAGGCAAAGCGGTATACCACCTCCCGGATGAACCGTTCCGCCACAGAAATACACACCCGGTAACCCGGAAACTGAGTTGGGATGCCGGCGAAAGGCACCCCGCCGGGTATTGGAACTCATACCATAGATCGCTCCCCTGAAGCTGTTCGTATCCCGCTCCAGGATACCGGGATGGGATACCTGTTCTGTTTCTATCAACGGTTCAACATCTTCCTTCAGCATTCCGCGAAGCTTTTTTAATACCTGCTGTCTTATATAAGGTATTTCTTTTTCCCATTCCGCTGATGTGCCGATGGCAGGAACGTTTATCATCACAAACCAGTTCTCCTTGCCTGGCGGCGCATGACCTTCTTCCATTTTGGAAGTGATGTTGATATACACCGTAGGATCTTTATAGGTTTTTTTAAGAGTGAAGATATGGTTGAACTCCGCTTTGTATTCCGCGCTGAAAAGTACATTATGCAGTTGCAATTGCGGAAACTCTTTCTTAATGCCCCAGTAGAATATAACTGCGCTGCTGCCGGGTTCTTTCCTGGTAAGGGCAGCGGCCTCCCTTTTCCTGTCCAGCAGGTCGCGGTAAGTGAAATAGACATCCGCATCACTTACCACGATATCGGAAAAGATATTTTTTCCATCTAGCACAACTCCCTTTGTCTGGCTGCCGGTGTGTATAATGCGGGAAACATTCCGGTTGAACTCAAAACGTACCCCTTTTTTTACAGCCAGTTCGTAGAGGGCGTTCGCGATGCTTATCATACCTCCAGCCGGATAAAATACCCCCGTATCTAATTCTATGGCGGATATCATGCTCAGCATGGCCGGCGCTGAATACGGGCTGGAACCGTTGTAGGTCGCGTAGCGATTGAATATCTGTATGGCTTCGCCCGTAGTAAGCTGCTGTTCGTTGAATTCGTTGAGTGTGTAATAAACCAGTCCGGGCCTGAAACTGGCAACGGCTTTCAATATCTTTTTATTCAGCCAGGCAGACCTGTACATCGGCCGGTCAAAAAATACCTCCCCGATGTTTTCGTAAATTTTACCGGCTTTTTCCAGGTAGCTGCTCAATACCTCCCGGGGCTCACCCAGTTGCTGTTCAAATTCCTGCAGCAGTTTTTCCCGGTCTGTCCAGGCATCTACTATTTTCCCGTTGGTAAAAAAATACCGGCAGCTATTGGGTACCGGCTCATAACTGAAATATGATTCCATCGGTTCGTCAGCCAGCCAGAACAGTTCTTCGATTAGCCAGGGTTCCGTAAACAGGGAAGGTCCGCTGTCAAAGCGGTATCCGTCTTTTTCAACCAGTGATATTTTACCCCCCGGGTAGCTGTTTTTTTCATACACGGTAACGCTGTAGCCCTGTATAGCAAGCCTTATGGCGGCTGCTATACCTGCTATCCCGGAACCTGTAACAATCGCTTTGGGAGTACTCATATATGGTGTTCTGAACAGAAAGATAATAAGTAAACCTTATTTCGCAACAAACTTATTTCGCCACAGGAACCAAATTCATTCCGGGTAAACAATTTGACTGCACCACGGCTCTTTGAAAATGGTAGTTGTAATGTCAGATACCATCAATATCGCTCATTTTTGTCCTCCCGGAGAGAAATCTGCTAAACTGCTGTGCACCTGTTGAGGAGATATCTCTCTGCGTGCCAATGATATATCACGCAAAGCCGCGATGAAGCGCTAAGCGCACAAATAGTTCCCTTTTTAGAACCATTCTTTCTTTGTGTCCTTTTGCGTCATCTTTTGCGACCTTTGCGTGCCATATTCATACAGGATCAGTTCTTCTGTCATGGCTCAATGATGGAGACCACTAATGGATACTCAAAATGTCCGATCATTTCGAAGAGACAAAACAAAGAGAGCGATATGTTAGATTGTCATCTTGCAGAGATGGCTTCCCCACCTTCGTTATTTAAATATATCATTATAAAACAACGGCGTATCACTGTCCTTGTCGAAGCCGATAATGATCACCCGAAGGCTTTTTCCATCATCATTATTATAAAAACGTACGGTTACCGGCTTATTGGGCATTGCCGGTATATTCGGATTCCAGAAAATCACATCGCGGGTATCTTTTTCTATTCCTTTGTAAGCAGCTTCCTTATAATCGGGGGCATAAAAATCCGCCACTTTATCATACCCGTTTAATGTAGCATTGTTCAATGCCGGAGGCGTATTGGCTCCCGCTGCCGGCCGCGTATCTCCCCGTTTGGTATATATGGCCACTGCAGATCCGGCTCCACCTCCGCCGGGTCCACCCATAAACCCGCTCCTGATCACCTTTACCATGGCAATATCTGCCACAGGAAGGCTGGCGATCTGGTTGGGATCAGTCGGCATTTCATTCAGGAACAATCCCGCCCGTTGCCCCCTGATGATGGGAACATAGGTGCCGTTCTGCATTTGTATCTGCAGCCCGGCTACGCGACCCTGCAACCATTGCAGGATATTCTGGAAACTGGCTGCTTCCGGATGTTCGTTCACAAAATCAAATACATCTTCATTCATACTCCTGAACATGCCGGAGCTTAACTGCTCATTTAATTTTTCCTTATTGCTTCTTTGAGAAGCGGTTATGGTAATCGCTTCCAGTGTTTTTATTTTTTCTTCATTGAACCGCTGATTACCCAGCGTAGTAAGCGCACGGGCGATATCATCCGGTATCTTATCATTAGCCGGGCGTTTTACCATTGTGTAACCGCTTGGAGGCAATGCTTTGCCGTAGGGCACAAACATATACAGCGGTTCAAATATTATGCTGGTCTGGCGGCTTGCGGTACTTCCTTTTTCTGTATTGAGCTGATAATATACTTTAAAAGGTTCATCAAAGACCAGGTTATTAAGTACAAACTCCCCGTTCGCATCCGTGTCTACCTGTGTTATCTGGTTGGTTGAATCGGGGAAATAGAATATAAGATTAACCGTAGAGTTGGCGGCAACCCTTCCGCCGGCAGTGGTTACTTTCCCTTTGTACGAAATATAGGATTGGGGAATGTATTTTACTTCGGGGAATTTTCCCTGCATAATATCTTTCCAGCTAAACCGCTTCCAGGTTTCAGACATTAGCAGGGCATCCAGGGCAGCTATATCACCCACAATACTCAGGTAACGGGCAGGCGCCTGTATTTTGTCCGTCAAATCTCCCGTAAGCCATAGCGTGCTTAGGAGGTTATCATCTTCCAGGTCATCTGCTACCGAACCATCTCTTACCAGTATAGTGTAGTTGAGATAAGTGGTATCCGGCGCTATGTCAAAGGCGTTTAAGCCTCTTGCCGATTTACTCAGGTATAAAGGAGGAAAGGCCGGTCTGCCGACGTTCAGCATTTCGGGCTGGATGAAACAAAGCCGCTCCGCTACCACGTTTTCCTGCGGATCAAAAACAGTCAGGCGAAGGATGCCGTTAATGAGCTTATCGGCAGGAATAGAACTGTTTACTTCAGGAGACTCTTTATTAATGGCAGCCCGGTAAACGAGGGTATTGTTGATGGTCCCGATAACCTTATGCCCCGGGATAGAAGGTATATTTACAAACTTAAGTGAGTAGTCAATCGCGTCGGTAGTGCTGTTCACCTGCAGGCTGACTCCTGAGGTAGCCACTGCCGGCAGGTCCACGGTTTGTTTTTTGCCTTTTGTGTCTTCTACTACCAGTTGGTATTTTTTGCCTTTTTGCGGAGTAATATTTGCCAGTCCCACATTTCTGTCGAACCCTTTAAAAGGCGACAGCTTTTCTGCCGGTTTTGAAGTTTCTATGATATAACCGCTCCAGATTGCCGGGGTCAAACCGGCAGAGTGAAGACGAACCGCCACCCTGGTGGTAACCCCTTCTATCAGGCTGCCTCCTTCCGGACGGGCTGTCGCGGTCCACGGAGAAGTGGTGTCCGCCACCAGCTTTTCGGAAGACTTGGTGTTATACACAGGTATTGGCTTTATGTACTGGAAGTCCTCACTGAAGTTGAGCATCCAGGTAGTATAGGCCCTCACATAGTAAGCACCTTCTTTCAGCGTATCGGGCAATACAAAACTGCCATTCCCTTCCCCGTTAAACAGGGGAATTATTTTTTTATCTACCTGTGTTTTGTTGCTGCTATATAATTCCACAAAAAGGCTGGTAGAAACAGATGACCGGCTGTAGCCATCCAGTACATAGGCGGAAAACCACATGGTTTCCCCTGCCACATAGCTGCTTTTGCTGTACAGGATATATACTTTTTCCTGGGGGAAATTCTGATCCAGCGTCTGTAACGCCTGTTCTGCTTTTTGAGCGGTTGCCAACTGCGCGAATCCTGATAAAAGCAGTAAGCAGAAAATATGTTTCATGGTAATTCTCTTTAAGACACTCATCTGTATCTGATAGTTATAGTAATTGCAATTTAATGTATGTATTCGCGCAGATTATAATCCCGGCTCTTTTTTCAGCGTCAAATTATGTTAAAATCTGTTTAACACACCCCGACTTCGGCACATCAGGCTATTTTTTGGCAAAGGCCGTTATGGCTTCCACCAGCACATCCAAATTTTTGGTGGTGGTGTACACATTGGGTGTCACCCGCACGCCATTTATATTTTCCCATACGATGGTGGTGGTATGTATCTTGTATTTTTCAAAAAGAAACGCGTCGAGGTCCGCCGCTTTTTTACCTTCTACCAATACATGACCGATCGCGCAACCCCATTTGGGATCAAGTGAAGTGTTGAGTTTCACATTCGGAATACCCTTCACCTTTTCCATCCAGTAGTTTTTTAGGTAATGCAGGCGTTTTTGTTTACGCTGTATGCCGATCATATCATGAAACTCAATGGCCTTGCCTATTGCCTGCTCAATAAAGAACGGGCGGGTCCCCAGTGTTTCAAACTTCCGGATATCGTCCTTGAGAGGGTCCTCGCTGGTCGCGAACAGGGGATACAGCTTTTTGATTTTATCTTTTTTCACATACAACATGCCGCTGCCGATAGGCGCATACAACCATTTGTGCAGGCTGGAGGCAAAATAATCAGCCTCCAGTTCCGGTATTGTAAATTCAAAATGGGCAAAACTATGGGCGCCATCCACCACCACTTCTATACCACGTTTGTGCGCTTCCTGTGCTATCCTGCGCACCGGTATGATCTGCCCGGTCCAGTTGATGATATGGGTAATATGTACCACTTTGGTTTTGGGTGTAAAAGCGCTCACATATTTATTCACCAGGTAGTCTTCATTTTCCGAAGGCAGGTCCAGGTTCACCCATACCATTTTGATGCCATCCCGTTTTTCGCGTTGATTGTAGGCGTTAATCATGTTGGGATAATCCTGGCGACAGGCCACCACTTCATCGCCGGCTTTCAACTGCAGCCCGAAAATGATGGTTTCCAGGCCTTCAGAGGAGTTCCTGTTGATCGCTATTTCTTCGGCGTCGCAGCCTGCCAGGCGGGCCAGGTTCCGGCGCAGGGGCTCCCGGCCCTGGTCCAGTATGCGCCACATATAATAGCTCGGCGCTTCATTGCTCAGGTCGTAGTAACGTTTCATGGCGTCCTGAACCACTTTGGGAGCGGGGGAAACGCCGCCATTGTTCAGGTTGATAACCCCCGGCGAAACGGTAAACGACTGCTGGATATAATACCAGAAATCTTCGTCGCCGGCCAGTTTTTCCGGTGAAATGTTTTCCGCATTTTTAATAGCACGTTCCAGATTTTCTGACCAGGAGGGGTTGACCAGGGAAGAAAACAAACCGGAAGCGGCCAGCACCCCTGTTTTTTTAAGAAATCCCCGACGCTGAGAAAAATCCATTCAAATTGTTTTAGACCGGGGAAATTAGGAAAAATAGGTGAATAAAAGCGGATGGACCCGGATCGCTGATGCTGCAGGTTTTCAATATAAGTACGTACTGTCAGCCCTGGCCATGAAACTTTTCATCATAAAGTTCATCCGCTTCCGCAAAATGATGCTAAAACATCGTTCTTTTGAACGGGCTGGCCAGGGTTTTAAACGCCGTTGCTGATGTTGCGCACAAGCATTGCGCAGCAGCTTCACCAACAATTCCTATAGATGCCCACACAGTAACCACCCCGGGAATACCAATGGCGTAAGAGGGAACGCCTTTCTTTCTGAGACGACTTTTAACAATATGCATACTTCTACAAATAGCCCTCCTTCTTCTCAAATTTTTTGAGGTGATAGGAATATACCTTTGGTTTGTGAATTATTTTTAAAGTAATTATGAAAGCTACACAACTCTCCATTGCCATACATGTGTTAGTGTGGGTATTGCTGCTGGTTATTCCTTACGTTTCAACCGACCAGATTTTCAATGCGTTAGACCCTTCGTCTGATAAAAAATATCTTTTACTCTGCCTGATACTGAGCGCTGTTTTAATAATAATTTTTTATTTCAATTATTTTTTTCTTATCCCCCAATACTTGCTTAAAAAGAAGTATTGGTTCTATTTCTCATTCCTGTTGCTGGCAATAGCAACTGTATTTTTTCTTTCCGGCATTATTTTTTTCTTTTCCGATTTCAACCCTAAAACATTAGCCAAAATAAACCCCGCCATTGAAAAAATAATTCCAGTTATCATAGTGAACCTCCTTTTGTTGTGGCTCCTATCCATTATATCTTCTATATTATGGACAACTTATAACAGGTTAAAGCAAACTGAAAGTGAAAAACTATCGGCGCAAATTGCTTCCCTAAGATCACAAATCAATCCGCATTTCCTGTTTAATACGCTGAATAACATTTACGCTACAGCCATTGATACTTCGCCAAAAGCAGCAGACATGGTTGACAAACTTTCGGAGATGATGCGTTACACTATGAAGGATACACAACAGGATTTTGTTTTACTGGAAGATGAAATTAATTATATTAACAATTTTATTGAATTACAAAAATTGCGTTTGGACAGGAGTGTGAAGCTGGAGTATCATAGTTTGGAAAATATCCCCGCTTTACGAATTGCTCCGATGCTGCTTATTCCTTTTATTGAAAATGCTTTTAAACATGGTATAAATTCTGAACAAAAAAGTCGCATAAAAATTGAAATAACAATAGACAAAACCGAATTTCAGCTAAGTGTGGTAAATAACAAAGTAAATGTTCAGCAGGAGATTTCTGAAAGAAGCGGGCTGGGAATTACTAACACATGGCATCGCCTGAATTTAATCTATCCTTCAAAACATTTGCTGATAGTTAATGATACCGAAAAGGAATTTGCTGTTTCTTTACACATCAATTTACAATGATAAATGCCATAGCCATAGACGACGAACCATTAGCGCTTAAAGTAATTCAATCGCTATGCAATAAATCTGAAAATATTCATCTGCAAAAAGCTTTTACCCAACCCAGCGAAGCATTAAAGCATTTACGGAAATACCCTGTCGACTTAATTTTTTGCGATATACAAATGCCTGCTATGACCGGGCTTAATTTTGTAAGGTCATTGCAGCAAAACACGATGGTGATTTTTACAACAGCTTTCAGCCAGTACGCAGTTGTTAGCTATGAGTTAAATGCTATTGACTATTTACTTAAACCTATCAATCAGAAACGCTTTGCGCAAGCCACTACTAAAGCACAGGAATATTTTGACTATATTAATAAAAAAGACCATAGTACAGAAAGAAATATCTTTATTCGTGCCGATTTTAATTTGGTAAAAATTCCTGTTACCGATATTCTGTACGTCGAAGGATTAGCCGATTATCTCAAAATTTATATCAAAGACCGTAAACCTGTTGTTGCAAGAATGCCCATGAAAGACATGATGGTGAAGCTACAGTCTACTGACTTTATTCGTGTACACCGCAGTTTCATCCTGCCATTCAGTAAAATTGAGGCAGTAAGAGGAAGTACTATTTTTATTGGTGATCAGGAATTCCCAATTGGGAAAACTTATATCGAAAATTTTTTCTCAAGATACTCAGGGTAACTCATTCCTTTTCTTTAAGCATTTTCATGGCTTGCATCTACGTTCTTCGCAAAAACCTTTCGCTTCTTCGCAAAATTTTTTATACAGATATTTTTGATTTCACATTTGTATCATTATCAAAAAAAGTTGTCGGTAAGTGATTAAAAACCGGTGCATATGAACTTTTTCTGCAAGGCATTCTGCAAAATTGGGTATAGCTGTAAATAGCATACTCTTTTCACGTGTGATTAACTATGGCATTTGTAATATTTCAAACCATATATATTTATGGAAAAAGTTAATTATTTAGCGTTTGCCCTACCGGCATTTTTTATATTTCTATTTATAGAATATAAAATCTCTAAATACAAAAAACTAAAAAGAGTATTCAGATATGAAAGCTCTGTAAATAATATAAGTATAGGTATTGCTGAACGTGTGCTAAGCCTTTTTATAACAGCAAGCTTTTACTCTTTATTTTACTACATATATGAACATTATGCGTTGTTGAACATCTCTAACAAATGGTACATCTGGGTGACCCTTGTACTTACAACTGACTTTATTTGGTACTGGTATCATCGTTTAGGTCACCAGGTAAACCTCTTATGGGCGGCGCATATTGTTCATCATCAAAGTGAGGACTTTAATCTAACTGTTGCTGCCCGGATTACTGTGTTTCAAGCGCTAATAAGAAATGTATTCTGGTGTTTACTGCCCTGGATGGGTTTTCATCCCTCTTTGGTTATTTTCATTTTAATCTTACATGGAGTTTATTCATTCTTTACGCATACCCAAGTTGTAGGAAAACTCGGATGGTTAGAATATATTTTCATCACACCATCGCTACACCGGGTGCATCATGCTTCTAACGAAAAATACCTTGACAGGAATTATGGGGATATATTTGTGTTCTGGGACAAAATGTTCGGAACATTTCAGGCAGAAGAAGAGAAACCAGCTTATGGACTAACTCATCCAATCAAAACTTATAGTTTCCTTTGGCAACATTTTCATTACTATTTCGAAATTTGGGAAGCTATCAAAAGAACAAATGGCTTGAAAAACAAATTAAAAATCATTTTTGGTAGCCCCACATTGATGGACCAAAGTATTCGTCCGATACTTGAAAAAAAATGGCTGCCTCAAGCAAGAAAGACAAATTTTACTTTTAGCCTTAGGGTATATTTAAGCACACAGGTTGTTGTAAGCTTTCTTCTAATGTGTTTGATCACATACTATTTCGAATCATTAAACCATTTAGAAAAATATTTTGGAACATCTTTTATCATTATTACACTCATCATTTGCGGAGGGCTGCTGGAACAGAGAAGATGGATTTACTATACAGAATGGCTGAGGGTTCTGATAATTGAAGGTTATATTTTCATAAGTCTTGGATATTCTTCCTTGGTTATTATATCCGTGATATTGACATTTATAACAGAAAGAATCTTTAAGATCGATATCTGGTATAAACGTTTTGTACTCAACATCCGGTTATAGATGATTAATATACCCTGGGTTCATGATAAGATGCCCAGATGTTGGGGTATATCCACATCAGCGTTCTATTGATCTCATTTTTATGTATTTGTAGTTAAATTACTTTTTATCAAAACAGATGCAGTAAAAAGATATCTTGTATTGAATATTTTCCCTGGTATTCGCGGTAGTCTGTTCCCTCTTTTGAGGAGGCTCGGGTGCGGTTCCATTTTACCTTCTTCGCATAATTCTCTCTCTTCTTCTCAAAAATTTCAACAGGCATTTTTTTGATTACACATTTGCATTCCTGATCACTAAAACCGTCCGCCTATACGAGCTACTTATACAAAATCATTATTCTAATTATCCATTATGTACAAGAAAACAACAGTATTAAACCTTTTCCTTATGTTCAGTGTAATAATGTCGCTGGCACAAACAAAGTTTACCATTAGTGGAACAGTGGCTAATAAGTCGAACAACGAAACGCTGATCGGGGCAACCATTGTTATTTCGGAAACAAACACTTCTGTTATTACTAATTCCTACGGGTTTTACTCTATTACGTTACCAAAGGGAGAGTATACCATCATCATCAGTTTTATAGGCTTAGAAGATGTGGAAGAAAGAATAGTATTGACACAAAACACAAAAAGAAATTTTGTATTGAATGAAGCCAGTAAAGCATTAGAGGAAGTGGTAATTAAGGCAAATAGCAATAAGGTAAATATCAGCAAGCCTGAGATGAGCACAATCAAACTCTCCATTGCTACCATCAAAAAAATGCCTGCAGTAATGGGCGAAGTAGATGTATTGAAATCGATACTTCAGCTTCCCGGCGTATCCAATGCGCAGGAAGGATCGTCAGGATTTAATGTACGGGGTGGTTCGGTTGATGGGAATCTTGTATTGTTAGATGAGGCTGTTGTTTATAACACCTCGCACTTATTCGGGTTCTTCTCGGTTTTTAATTCCGATGTGATCAAAGATCTGAAGTTGTATAAAGGAGGTATTCCGGCAAATTTTGGCGGGCGTATTTCCTCGGTTTTGGATATTTATCAAAAGGAAGGAAACAATAAAGAGTTTCATGTGAACGGCGGGATAGGGGCGATATCCAGTAGGTTGCTGGCTGAAGGACCGGTTGTGAAGGAAAAAAGTTCATTTGTAGTTGCCGGGAGGGCTTCTTACGCGCATTTTTTCCTGAAAATGGCAGGTGAGCCAAATTCAGCCTGGTTCTATGATTTGAACGCTAAACTGAATTATAAGCTGAATGATAAAAACAATCTTTACCTATCGGGCTATTTTGGAAAAGATGATATGAATTTCAATAAAGCCCTGATGAATCAATATGGTAATGCTCTTTTTAACCTGAGATGGAATCATATATTTTCTGATAAGCTGTTTTCCAATGCATCATTCATTTATAGCGACTATAATTATGGGCTACAGATAAAGTTCGCGGGTATAGACTGGAAATCGGACATTAAAAACTACAATTTCAAATACGATTTCAAACATTATTTGTCAAGCAAACTGAATTTGAGCTATGGGCTTAATTCCATTTATTACCAGTTCAACCCTGGTACGATCAAACCTTTTGATAAAAACTCACCTGTTAACCCGGATCAGATTGCCAAAAAAAATGCTTTTGAAAACGCTTTGTATATTAGCGCCGACCAAAAACTGTCAGATAAACTCTCTCTCAGTTACGGACTCAGATACAGTTATTTTCAAAGATTAGGCCCGGAAAATATAAATACCTACGCTGATAACAAGGCTGTAGTTTTTAACCCGGAAATGCAGGTTTATGAAGAAGGCATAGCAACAGGCAGCATCAGGTACGGAAATAATAAAAAAATCGCCAGCTTTGGGAACCTGGAACCCCGCTTTGCAGCCGCCTATTCTTTTAACAGCAATCAATCTGTGAAGGCAAGTTATAACCGGATGAGTCAATACATTCATTTAATTTCCAACACTGCTTCAGTTTCACCACTTGATATTTGGACACCCAGCGATAATTTTTTAAAACCGCAGATACTCGATCAGGTAGCATTGGGGTATTTTCAGAATTTTAGCAGTGGAAAATATTCATTAGAGGTAGAAGCCTTCTATAAAAAAATAAAGAACAAGGCTGATTTTATTGACGGTGCAGAGCTTATTGCCCATAAGGCCATAGAAAGAGTGATGCTGAACGGAGAAGCACGGGCATATGGTTTAGAAATATTAGCCAGGAAGAACACCGGAAAACTAACGGGCTGGCTTTCTTACACGCTTTCCCGGGCAGAGCAAAGAACACCGGGAAGAAATACCAACGAACCCGGAATTAATAACGGAGAATGGTATCGTGCCAATTATGATAAAACGCACAACTTATCACTCACAGCAGCTTATCGCCTTACTAAAAATTGGAGTTTCGGCGGAATTTTTGCCTATCAAACAGGTAAAGCTGCTACATTCCCCATCGGCAAATATCAATACCATGGCGTTACGATCGCTAACTACGGAATAAGAAATGAAAATGCACTCCCAGCATATCATCACTTAGATTTATCTGCCACGTACACACCCAGGCCTGATAAGCAAAAAAGATGGAAAAGTGAATGGGTTTTCAGTGTTTACAATGTTTATAACAGGGCCAACGCTGCGGCACTCAACTTCGGGCAAAACACCGAAACAGGTAAAAGCGAAGCCAGGCAAATGTCCATATTCGGAATAATTCCAAGCATAACCTACAATTTTAAATTTTAGCTTCTAAAAATTATACTGATGAAAATATTAAAGAATTACCTGACGATAGTAATCTGCCTTTTTTTTATTTCGTGTGAAAAAGTTGTAAAAGTAGACTTAGATACCGCACCTCCAAAATTGGTAATAGACGCATCTATTGATTGGAAAAAAAATACAATCGGAAACGATCAAAAAATTAAACTCTCTGCAACAACGGCTTATTACAGTGAGGAATTCCCCATGGTTTCGGGTGCAAACGTTGTTGTAACCAATTCCACAAATACCAGTTTTGAGTTTATTGAAAATTCCGGAACGGGGGAGTATATCTGCAGTAATTTTCAGCCTGTGATCGGGGAAACATACACGCTCACGATTTCCTTAAATGGTGATACTTATACTGCTACTGAAACGCTGGTTGCAGTACCGGAAATTGAAGACAATATAGAACAAAACAATACAGGCGGAATGGCGGGAGACGAAGTGGAAATCACTTATTATTACCAGGATGATGCATCCCAGGAAAACTACTATCTCTACAGCAATAAAATTCCCCAGGTGGCATTTCCCCAATACTCCGTTGAAAACGATGAAAACAGCCAGGGTGGGCTAATACCGGTATATTATTCCCACAAAGATTTTAAAGTTGGGGATATAGTGAACATAAAACTGTATGGAATTTCAAAACGATATTATGATTATTTTAGGAAACTGCTGAACGCATCAGGCAACGATGATGGCCCATTTGCGACGACACCTACAGCAGTTCGCGGCAACATTGTAAACCAAACACGCAATGAAAATTTTGCTTATGGGTACTTCAGGTTGTCCGAAGTAGCTATCAGGGATTATATCATAAAATAATTCAGGGATACGTCATGAAAATGAATACATCAGACTTTTGGGATTTGAATTATTACAATCATCCCCCTTTGACAGAATACATGATCAATTTGGCTGAAAGGCTGCTGAATGTACAATTGCCAGGACTTTTTGTTGAGCTGCTGAAAGTTCAAAATGGCGGTTTTACAAAAGGGTTTGCTTTCCCCATGAATGAAAAAGCAAAATGGACGGGAAGCTATATTTCATTATCTGAACTATTTGGTATTGTAACGGATGAAAACATCTGGACAGCGCAGAATATTCTCGATAGCAGGTACATGGCTCAGGAGTGGGGGCTTCCTGAGAAACAAATTCTTTTGGCCATTGATAAAGGACCCAGGTACATAACACTTGACTACAGAAATGGAAATATTCCATCTGTACGATGGATTGATTTGGAATATAATGAGGATATACAAATAGCGAACAGTTTCGAAGACTTCATCAATGGACTGGTTTTCCAGGGAAAAATTTGCAGGTGATTGAGGGTTGGTATGAGCAACCTTTCGAGGTGGATAATAACACTGCTGATCACTGAATTTGTTTAGTTTTTGAATTGCTTTATGTAAAATGAATCGGTTGATTCTGATAGGGAAAGGGTGTGATCAACTGACGCAGGTAAATATAATGGGTATATTCCAAACGATTTTGATATCTGGCAACGTACTGTTATAGGCTAAAACTAAGATAAGGAAATATTACTCTATTTAAACGCCGTTGATGTTGCGCACAAGTATTACACCCCAGCTTTCCGTCGTTGCTAATGTTGCGCACAGGCATTGCGCAGCAGCTTCATCAACAGTTGTATAAAAAATCAAATCTAGGATTTATACATTATTACTTATTTTTTATAATTTCACTTTCGAAGATATGAAGAAGCTTAATTTTTGAGCTTTGGGGCTGAAGTCTGAGAAATAAATCTAAGAGAGGTTTAAATATTCGTTTCCAATAAGCATATTGTTGCTTTTGAAACCCAGTAGAGGTTCTGACGTAATTGAGCAGGCAGTCAAAAAGGACATGTGTAGCATGTGGAGTGAGGGGTATAAGTTTACTGATATAAAAGAGAGAATAAATTACCTGAATAGCGATTAACGAAAAGGGATGCTTTAATTAACAAGGCCATGCAGGGATACGAGTATATTTATTCAGCTACAACCCAAATTAATAGAAATAAAACCGTCGTATTTTTATGAGGCCCTTTTTTACTCTAATCGTCGCTCTTTTTATTTTCTCCGCAGGAACTTCTCTAAAAGCTCAGAATTGCAGTGATCTGGAATACTGGAGTGAAGTGATTCGGAAAGAGTTCCCGGATGTGAATATCAGCGAGGTCCGGTCGGGTAGCGACATGTGTAGACGAATATGGTACTGTCTTTATTCTGATAAATACTTCATCCCCTTTGCCGGTAAGCCGTATGATGAGGTTAATGAGGGAGGGAGGATGCGTCGGTGGAAAAAAGTCCGGGGCTGCGTGCAGAAGAAAAAATACGTGAATGACAAATACATGAGTTGGATTCATTGGATTGGAAAGGATCCACTTTCTATTAAGAGGATTGCTGATGAGATGGGACCGCGAATATCCGAACAGAGAAAGCTACGCACAGAGTATGCGGTTTCCACAAGGTCTCTGGAGGCTGGTGATCACGATTTCGGGAAATTCAGAGAGTATGAAAAAATGCTTCAACGGGAATTCTCATTCCTTTCTATTGCCGAAATTCGGACATTTTCTGAACTGATCAAAAACAAGAAAGCAACTGCAGCCTGCCGGGAGCTTGTAGCAAGGGCTGAAATGACCGGATCATTGAGTAATGCCTTAACAACCATAAATGAACTACAACGTTTTAACTCCGTCAATTACGAAATATATAATCTTGCTGACAACGCTGCCCGTGATAAGGCAGCTACTATTATTGAAAGTAAAAAGAGACTGGTCATTCAATCGCTTATGACTGATCAAAAAAGACGCCTCGATGCCGTACCGCATACCCGGGAAGGTCTGACAATATCAAGAAAGATTTATAATGATTTTAATGGGAACTATGGAAATTTTATGCAATATCCCGAAGTCAAGGAAATTGAAAAAACCATAGTGCGGACTAGGACAGCAATCGTAAACAGTCTGAATACTGAGATCCGGAAAAACATTTATTATGTAGAAGAATTAGACAGTTTACTAACAATAGAAAGGAATTTTCTTACGCAGGTGGATACGGGCGACCCAGTTATCAAAAGCCTGAATAACTTGCTTAGCGAAAGAAAAAATGAGATAATGGAAAAAGAAAGACTGGCTATACTAGCCCAAAAAGAAGCGGAAGGAAGAAAAACTCCGTTTACAGTAGGCATGGCGTTGGCCATGGTGGAACAAAACAATGCGGCAATAAAAAAGAAGCAAGAATTTGAAAAAGAAACCGCAATGTTCTTTAACGCTGATGGTCGTCCGCGAAATACGACATCGACTTCCCTGGCGGATAAAAAAAATGAAGGATCCGTTTTGATATTCCCCACTGTTATAAAGGCTATTTATGAAGGGCGATTTGATGTAGTTCCCGATGATCAACTTTTCAGAACTTACCTTGTTTCTGTTTACAAAGGCATATATGATCAATGTGAGCCTAATGGAGATGGCATTGGAATGACTGCGGGTAAATATGGTGTTCCGCAATTGAAAAATTTAAACAAATTGGCCCAAGAGAGCCTGGGAGATTTTTTTAGCTCAATAGTAGAGTACACACAATCAGGCGACATATCTGTATTACAACCTCATACCCGACCTGCATTCTATAGAGAGGGTGTGGAAGATGGCGCCGCGCTGGTAGTTACCTATAAGTGCAATTCGCTTTATATCCGAAAACTGAGAATACAGCTTACTTCATTATTTGAACGAAGAATAGATATAGAACCGGAAAAAGATGATGCCGGAAGATGGAAAAGATTAATGCACCCTGAATGGAGGAGTCTTCTTGGAAATGAGGTACCTGTTTCCCCGCCTACCCGCGCGGAGCTTTTACAGGCTTGTATTGCAGCAAAAGGTGCAGATTATTTAACAAAAAACAGGTGCAACTGCATAATACCAAAATTAATGTCATCGTCCATAAGCGATAAAGACAGGATAGAACTTAAGAAAGATTGGAAGGTTGCCGAAAAAAGACTGTATAACGAAAGTGAATATTTCAGAGTATATGTAAACGATCCATGCAGGCAATAATATAGCCTGTAAAATTTTTAAACGCCATTATTACTGTTGCGTATAGGCATTGCGCCCAGCTTCACCAACAATTGCTATAGATGCCCACACAATAACCACCTCTGTAATACCAATTGCGGAGTAAAAAGATTGTGTCAGCAGCAATGCACTACCCAGCCAGGCATTTATTGAAGTATGCCTATTATCAGTTCAGCAGATATTTATCAAACCAGCTCAAACATGCATCTTCATCCGTTTGCTCATACGGCCAGCCGTGGTCCTTTCCTTGCTTGGATATGAGCATGCAGGGCACATTGTGTGCTTTTAGTTCAGTAATTAGTGAAACAGATTGACTATAGGGTACAAGCCCGTCATTTGTTCCATGAATTACCAGGACGGGTGGTGTCTGGGGTGTAATAAAGTAATAGGGCGAGATTGATTTAAGGATCCTGCTCTGAAAATCTCTTGCGCTATCGGGGGTGGCAATAAAAGACCCGTTGGCAGAAACATTCCTTACTTTGGGAAAATCAAACCAGTTGGAATCGGCGCTGGTATATTGAATAAAGTCGGTAGGAGGATAAAAACAGGCAACTGCCCGGATCTTACTGGAAACCAGGTTAATGGAATCAACCTTATCTTCTTTGGGAACATTATGTTCCTTCCGGTATTCTTCTTCTGTCATGGCGTCCTTTCCAAAAACAGCCGATGAAACAGAAAGGTGACCGCCGGCGCTATGCCCCATTACTCCCAACTTTTCCGGATCAATTCCGTATTTGCCTGCATTGTACCGGATAAATTTTATGGCACGTTGCACCTGGCTGAAGATCTCCGGAATATTGTATCTCGGTTGAGACCCATGACTGATAATGAAAACTGTATACCCTTTATCAGTATAAGATCTGTAGGAATTGGTGGATATCCCCGCGGCATCTCTTGATACCCATCCTCCGCTTAAGATGTATAAAATAGCCGCTCCATTTTGTTTTGCAGGGCGGATCACATCAAAAACAAAAGCCATTCCGTCCCGGTGATCATAAACAACATCTGATAAACGCGTAACTTTTTGTTGTGCAACGGTATTGTTGAGCGTAACGACCGTAAGCGTCAGTAAAAGGAAAATACACTTTTTCATTTTTAACAATTAAATGTTTAGTAACCAGCCAAATGGATACAGCAGTTGTTAATAAACCGTATCATGGCTGCCCATTGATTATAAAATTTAATGGCTCCTGGTTTTTGTCGACACAACCTATTACCTGTATAACAGCGGCTTTATTTTCTATACTTATCGGATTATCAGCCATATATTTTACCATTCTGCACCCTGTAAGGGTTACGGTCAGTTTTTTGTTTCCTCTTACCCGTAAATAATCCCACGACTGGTGTTCGGGTACAGTGGTCAGGGCCAGGTTTTGGCCGGAAAAAATCTCAACGTTGTTTAAAGAGGTGTGTCCTTCCCCTTCTATAATAACAGGGTGCAGGTCATTTACTCTTTCCCCGGTGTTTGAAATGATGGAGCCTTGTGATATCTGCCAGTTCCTGTTCACCGCCTGGCTTCCCTTTTTATAAATTCCGGTGGCTACACAATCGAAATTGAAGTTGGTAAGTTGCCCGTAGGTATCACCGCCAAGCATAATACCGCCGTACGTTCCAAAAGTGAAGAGATCCATCAGTTGTGCATTGTCTGTATAGTCAATAGTGTAAGCATATGTTTTTTGTGCCACCACCGCGTCGATGACCGCAGGGGAGTAATCTCCTTTAAACAACCGTTGAAGTGCAGGGTTGACATGACAATGCAATATGCGTGGTATATCGTAACAATGGCTGATGCGGATAAACCCGCCGCTCAAAGGGTAGCCGTAGCAATGCTCGAATATTACCAATGCCACCGGGTGCTGCAGACTTGCGTTAAAATCCATGGCGAGATATTCGCCATAAAAAGTCAGGCAGGAGAGGTACACACCTTCTACCAGTTTGTTTTTTGCGTTTTGAATGGTGGCGGGATAAGGAATGATCGTGTTTGCATCTGTAAGCGTTTGATCAGGATACCAAAATTGTATACCCCTGATTTGTGTGGCGGATTCTACCGTAATAAAGGGATTGGTTTTATCGGTGATCTTAAATACACTTCCAACAGGTTGTTTTTTTGAAGGATGAGAAGTTCCTCCCGGAACGGGTCCATTGGCGCCAATCAGCGATACATTAGGTTTGAGGATAATTCCGCCATCAACGGCATAGGGCTCATCACCGGGCTCTACAAATAAGGCAGCGCCTCTTCCTGAAGCCCAGTCTATTGCTTTTTGCAGGTTGATTTTGTTTACCGCGGCGGTATTAGACGGCATTACATTAAAATCCCGTATACTTTTAAATGCTTTGGTTTGCGCAAACGTATTGCTGCACATCAATACAAACACGTACAAAAGTTTATTACCGGTCATAAAGTTTTCGTTTAAACTATTTTAATTTATCGGGTGTATATACAGGCAGGTGAATGCAGGAAGGCATTTCAGGTCCAACATGAATTCGGGGAGTTGCCTTGTGTACCTGTTTTGCTTCGTATATGGACTCGCAGGTATTAAGACTTCTGTTAAACCTGGGAAAACGACTCGAGCAGATAGTTACCCGCAATTTGTGTCGGGGGTTTAACTGGTAACCTGTAGCCCATACAGAAATGTTTTGTTTTTGCGCTTCTTTGCCTTTGAAAAAAACTTTTGAAGCACCTTCCTGTATGTTAATGATCTTTCCATCGGGAAATACATCTTCTAAACATACAATTATATCACTACAGTCTGTATTGCCCGATAGCCAAAGAGAAGCTGATATAGGACCTAATAATATAAGCGGTTCTTCAAGAGCAGGTGTTTCAAAATTTACCTGGTCTGTCCTGCTCATATTCCTGTTTTGTAAAGCCGGTCCTACGCTATCGCCTAAAAAGGTCCCGCCATAATTGGGGTAAGGATCAGAGGGATCATATGTATAAGAATATATTTTGCTTTTTATCGGAGGCTGAGCGCTTAATGAATGATCTGCCTGCAGATAATAAGGAATACTGGTGGTTTCTTCGGGGGGCCACACATCTGAACCTGCATATTCATTTTTTTCTATTATGAATAAATTAAACCTGCTTTCCTTAAGCGGCGGTGAAAGCCGCATACTTTTACCTTTCAGAGCGTTCAGCATATACTCGAAGCTCATTTGCCCGTACGATCCGGTTCGTTTTTCTCCCCCATAATCGTTTTTATACCCTGCTAGTCCGTGCGCCCACGGACCGATTATGAATTTGCTTTGCGGGTTTCCTTTATCCGCTAATTGCTGCATGCTGTTTAGCTGACCTTTCAAAAAAATATCATACCAGCCTGCTACGGAAATGACAGGAGAGGTAATGGGCCCGTGAAATTGCAGTTTGTCCCAATACTCATCTCTTTTTTCATGCTTCAGCCAGTCCAGCAGGAATGAGATAGAGTCGGCTGCCACGGAGAGCGGCAAACGGCTTAACCGTTGACGGACTCTTTCCGCCGACATATCTTCCCCGTTTTTGGCAGCATTGGCATACCCCCATAAAAAAGCAGATTGTAAGGAAAAAACACCGTCCGGATATATAAAACTATACATATCGTCGCTTGTAAACAGTGGCGCGGCAGCATCCAGTGAATCTGCAATCACCCATTGGGTATAGCCCATATAGCTTACTCCCCAGCCGCCTATTATGCCGTTTGACCAGGGTTGTTTTCTTATCCACCTCAATGTGGTCAGCCCGTCTTCTCTTTCATTTGCAAACGGGTAAAACTCGCCCCCGGACTTATATTTTCCTCTTACATCCTGTATAATGATCGCGATGTTGTTTGACAGAAATCTTTTATCCATCCACATCTCAAGCTCTTTATTGTAAGGGGTACGGATCAATACCGCGGCAAAGGCTTTATTGGTATCCGGCAGAAAAATACGGGTGCTCAGAGCAATACCGTCATCCATAGCAACACCTGTTTCAAAAACTTTAACTGTAGAAGAATCCGCTGGTTGATACATTTTTCTGCGCCCGGCTTCTTTGCTGAACAAGGCTATGCCTGAATGGTAGAATGACCTGAAATCCTCAGCAGAAGGCTGTCCTGCGTAAGGGGCATAGTATTCGGTCGTTCCGGAGTTACGCCAGGCCATCGCATATGCTAACCTGTGCTTTTTTACCGTTTCTGAAAAAACCTGCGTCCACCATTTCCCATCAGGCAGTTTATTATATCCAAATTCAGTTAATGCAGGGATTTTATTTTGTTGTAAGGCAACCGCATTCAGCAGGGTCAGGCCTTTTTTCAGCTTACGGGCAAAATATCTGTTGGAGTGACGTTTCTGCTGGTAGATATCAAAGCCTACGATATCCACCCATTCGTTACCGGGATATCTTTGCAAAAATTCATTTTCAGATTTGAATACATCCGTATTGAAGGCATATAAAACATTGTGAACATTCTTTTCATCCCGCAAATACCTTATTGTAAACTGCCAAAGCTGCTTAAGCTCGTCTGCTGTGCAGTTCGCTCGCCCCCACCAGAACCAGTTCCCGTTAAGTTCGTGAAAAGGGCGGAGGATCACGGGTATCAACACGCCGTCTTTATCTTTCAGGCTAAGCATAAACCCGGCAACTGCATCCAGCCAGCGCTTGTAGATTTCATGTTTTTCATGACCGGGTAAAATAGAAGAGACCGTCCCTTTTTTCGCATCCCAGGCAGATCCCCCGGTCAGCGGGTTCATCATATGCCAGCTATAGGTAATTATTTCTCCACGTTCATATCCTTCTATCGTATGTTGCTTTATCTCTGCAAAAGAAACACCGGTTATATTTACCAGGCTTCCTGTTTCAATGCCTGCCAGGTCCCAGCCGCACAAGGCGGGATGATCTCCCGTCACCTCTTTTATATCGCTTTTACCCGGTATGGACTTCCAGCCAACGCCATAGGCTAATGCATCCTGATGGCCAAAAAGGAATTGCCCGTTTTTTGACAATTCTGCAAGATTTCTATACAGATAAACGGTTTCTTTAGTGGCTTTCCCGTCTATCGGTAACCCGTTTCCATACGCCTCAGGAAACAGCAACAAGCTCAGGTACACGGTTCCCAGTATTATTTTAAATACACCCATATAATTCCTGTTGTTGTGATTAAATATTAGATCGTCCACCCCGTAATACATATTTCTGGATCTTGCCGGTAGCTGTTTTAGGAAGCTCTTTAACGAAAGTTACCCACTGCGGTTTTTTAAAAGATGCAAGGTGTTGCCCTACAAACGATCTGAGATCCTCTTCCGTAAGGGAATGTCCCTGATGCAGCACCACAAAAGCGTGGGGCGACTGTCCCCACTTTTCATGCGGCATCCCCACAATAGCTACTTCTTTAACAGACGGATGGCGCAGCAAAACAGATTCTACTTCTACGGAAGAGATATTCTCTCCGCCGCTGATAATAACATCTTTTAGCCTGTCCCGTATTTCTATATAGCCATCGGGGTGTATTACAGCCATATCCCCGGTATGGAACCAGCCGTTCACCAGCACTTTGTTGGTAGCTTCCGGGTCGTTGTAATAGCCTTTCATGACCACATTTCCCCTGGTCACTATTTCTCCTAATGTAGTACCATCGTGCGGCACTTCGTTGTCTTCTCCATCTATTACCATCAGCTCACCGGAAGTGATCAGCTCCACGCCCTGTCTTGCTTTAATAACAGCCGATTGAGATGAAGAGAGGTGGCAGTGCTCGGGAAGCGCTTCGCAAATGGAAATAAAAGGAGCCGTTTCTGTCAGCCCGTAGACCTGTATGAGATCCCACCCCAGCTCATTTTCAATACGCTCAATAGTTGCCGCTGCAGGTGGGGCGCCTGCGGTAATCACACGAATGCCGGCAGGGGCCTGCTTACGCAGGTCTTCCGGCGCATTAACAATACTGATCAATACAGTGGGAGCCGCGCAAAACAAGGTTATGTTTTCCCGTTTAATGAGATGGAAAATGCTTTGCGCGTCGGTCTTTCTAAGGCAGACATGTGTGCCGCCACAGGCCGTGATGGTCCACACAAAAGTCCACCCGTTCGCATGAAACATAGGGAGGGTCCAGAGGTAGCGCTCTTTTACGGAAAGATTAAAATGAACAAGAGAGCCGATCGAATTCATATAGGCGTTCCGGTGCGTGATCATCACGCCTTTGGGTTGGGCTGTTGTTCCGCTGGTATAGTTGATGGTAACCAGGTCCTGCTCCTGAATGTCTGCGGATGTATATTTTATCCGCGATAGCTTTATGAGTTTTTCGTAGCTTACCCATCCTTCTTTTTCTTCTTCCAGTGCAATAAAATGCTTTACACCCGGCAACTGGTTTTTTATGCTTGCTACTGCCGCCAGGTAATCGCTATGCACACATACGGCAACCGCGCTGCTGTGGTTGATGATATAGGCAAATTCTTCGGCAGACAGCCTGTAGTTTACAGGAACCAGGATCGCCCCGATTTGCGGAACACTATAAAATGCTTCCAGTTGGGCATGTGTATTGGGTGCTATATAAGCTACCCGGTCTCCCTGCACAATACCCATTTGTTGCAATGCATACGACCAGCGATCGCAACGATCAAAAAACTCCCTGTAGGTAAACCTCAGCTCACCATCAATCACCGCTATCCTGTCGGCATATAATTTCCGGGCACGTCTTGAAAATTCTAAAGGGGTCAGAGGCATTTCCATGACAGTAAATAATATTGTGTTTGAACATTCATTTGTCGTTTTGCATAAGGTCTCCTGTTTGATCACTTATTGCCGTAATATTCCTTAAACAGTTTAAAAAAGTTATAAGGATCCGTTACTTCAATATCCAGGTCGGGACGTATACGCTTTAACTCCTCTATACCGGCAATTACGTTTGAAGGGGATGTCCATACGATCCTGAAGAAATGAAATGCCGGCGTTGGCTCACCCGTTGGGATAGCGCCTGACATTGCTTTTGCCGCTTCTCCCACGCTTTTGAATTCATTGGCATGGTTATGCAGGTCCATTACCGGCATCCCCTTCCATACTTCCGGCTTCTGATGCTTCACGGTTTGCGTATGAAAGTCATAAATGATCGTAGCAAACCCATCGGGAGAAAATTGTGCATAGGCATCCTTTACCTGGTCCGTGGGCTCATCCCAATCTAAAACCATCGGCGCTATGGTCAGATCAAGCTGGTTGAAAAACTTTTGATTGTGCCTGGTGAACAATGGAAGATATTGCGGTAAGATCCTGTTGGGGTTGATATATCCGGCAGCGCTGGCATCTGCACCGAAATAGTCATTTTCAGAGGTTGTATTGTAGAAGTACGCTATTATATCAGGGTATGTTTCAATCAAATTTGGATTGATGCCCCAGATGAAGGGCATTTTGCCTCTCTGCGGATCATCCCATGACTTTTGCAGGAAATCATACAGAGGGGTAGCTGAGTCGTAATCAGCCATAAGAATACATATATATGTCTTGCTTTCCAATTTCATTTCTTTGGAAGGCCGGTGTTGTTTCAGCTTTTTTACCGGCGCCTGGCTATGGAATGACTGATTGAAACAATAGCTTGTTGAAGTATTCTGATAGCAGTTATAAGGAGACATTAAAAAAACAGACTCCCACTCTGTTGGAACAGCTTCATGCCTGCTCGGGTGATCGGGCATATTGCTGTATTTGGAAAACGGGAAAAAGCCTGCTATTTCCGTCATTTCTTTACCATCGGTTTGTCGTAAGATCTCACTCAACATCATTTTATACGTTTCCAGGTCTGTACCCAACGGCTGCTCCGGGTCGTCCTGGGGATGCTCATCGCCCCAGGGAGAAAGATCAAATACAAATGAACCTTTGTGTATAGCCCAATCCCTTGTAACTACATAGCCTATATCGCCTTTGGCTCTTGTGGAATAAGCATCTTCCGAAAGAAATACACGATGCATATAACAACGTCCTTTGCTCAGATAGTTCTTGATCGCCCATCGGTATGCATCGTTCTTTGCACTGCCCGATTCCTTCCCGGTAAACATTCCCCTGAGGTCCCTGACAACAGGGAGTCCCCATTTTTCGAGGTATTTTTCCGCAAACTCAGGGCTTAATACCACCGCATTTTCTACACCGGCAATGGTTGTGGCTACGTTTATGGTGGCTGGCACATTCGTATCCCATATAACAGCGCCGGTAATCCTGCTCCTGACCATTTCAAACAATTCATCCATACTTTTAAGAGTATCTGCTTTTGTATGACGGAGCCATCCATTTCCTGAACTGAATTTCTTCAGCCAGTACCCGGGCTGGGTATTATCGTCAGAAATAACGTACACAACCGGCTTTTGCCTGTTAGCAATACCCTGGAGGCAGGCCACAAGCATAGCTTCATCGTACATTTCAACATTTTCCTTCCGGAGAAGCTCATATAGGTATATCTGTGTTTTGGTTTTGCATGCCAGCCCGGAGAAAAGGGATATTGCTATCAGAAGGGCGCAGATTGCCTTCAATCCGATGTACGGATTGAACCCGGATGTATTTTTGATATACATGCGATTTGTTTTTGAAATCAACTTGTGCTAATCAATAAATGGATTCGTATCTTTTTCCGCCTGGGGTATGGGAAGCGTTTTCGCGCCGGCCGGCATAATTTTACCGGACTCCAAAGCGATTTGTGCGGTCATATCAATTTTGCCCAGCCTGTCCCAGCGCCGCAGATCAAACCAATGTTGTTGCTCGCAGGAAAGCTCTACATACCTTTCCCTGATCAGTGCCCTGAATGCTTCATCAGCATTTGCGAACATGGTCATATATGGATCTGCGTCAATGGCAGGACGGGTTCTTACTTCGTTGATGAGATGAAATGCACCGGGAATATCCTCGCTGAACAGCCTGGCTTCTGCCAGCAGCAGTTTTACATCGGTCAATCGTGTCCAGACGGTTGAGTTTTGACCACAATTCCCGCCAAAACTTGAGATCATACTTACATTTTCAAACGGCATATACTTTTTGAGCATATACCCGGTATTGGATGCTCCTTCCTGATATGGCGTATAAGGCCAGGTGCCTCCCAGATAGGTTGTGGCGCCAAGGGTTGTTCCATCGGGATTGGTTCCCCCATAAAATGTCATGGAGGCACGGGGGTCAATATAGGAGCTGCCATTCAGTATATATACAAACTGGTTAGCATTTGCATTTGAAACCGCAGCATCTGTGAGGGGAAAGTCACTCATATCATTTCGTGAATAGTAGTTCATTTTGCTGTTGTATGAGTTTTTCCCGGCTTTTTCATGCAGGTCAATAAGGAAATAAAACCAAAGACTGGCCGCATCACTGCGATCGTGAATGGTTTGCATGATTATTTCCGGGTTGGAGCGGTTGTCATCATTGGAAAACAAAGCATAAAAATCAGCAGCATACGCATATCCCGCCTCAGCATCATTGATAACATTGTTCAATTGGGTAATGGCTTCATTAAATTTACCGGCGCCTATATAATACTTGGCAAGATAGGTTTGGGCTGCGCCCCTTGTTATCCGCCCCGTGTATTTGTTATCCCATCTGGCAGGTAATGCCTCAATTGCGTTCAGCAATTCCGGTTCTATCACGGTGGTTCCTATTTCGGCAACAGGCGTTAATGCCTTTGCGGGGTTGGACTTAATATCGCCGGCCGTAAGGTGCATGGGAACGTCTCCATAAAGCTGTGTTAAGTAATAGTAGCTCCATGCCCTGAAGAACCTGCATTCTCCAATCATGTACTTCTTTTGCTGTTCTTCCGATTCAAGGATAGGCTGCCAGGCTTCTATTTTCTCTAAAGCAAACGACGCCCGCCATATATGGCGAAAGAGCGATTTCCATATCCACGCGTTGATAGGATTATTGGCATCCACATTATAGTTGTTAAACTGGGGTTGGGTAGGCTCTGTTCCTGTAAGGAGAGACATCTCCTGCCCGAGGGCGTCAATGGCGTGAAAAAAATATTTGTCCAGCCCGGGATCAACGAGGTTGGAATAAATGGCCGCCACGGACTCGAGGCATTCATTCATATTAGAGTAGTAGTTCCCTTCGTTAAAGTTCTGTGGGTCATTCAGGTTTACTATCTCTTTTGAGCAGGAAAAAAATACAGGGATAACGAAAACAAGCAGCAGCTTGCCCAACTGTATATTCCTTGTTACAATAAGTTTTATTAAATACATATAGATTGATTTAATTCAGGTAATGATTTTGTTTTTCAGTTACAGGCAACCCTCCCAAAACAGGCTATTTAAGAGACATGGTAATGCCCAGTAAAAAGATCCTGGGATTAGGGAAATTGTTATATTGTCCCGCTATGCCTCTTTGAAGGTTATAGTTAGCATCGTTGCCGCCACCATTGGCATTCATCGACCCTAATTCTGGGTCAAAACTTTTATACCCTGTGAAGCAAAATGCATTTTGAACCGTGACATATATCCTGAAATTGTCGATATATAAATTGGTGTTTTGGGGTATAATGGTATAACCTAAAGTAATATTCCTGATCTTGAGGTAACTGCCATCTGTTACAAACCTGTCCGACACCCTGCCGTTCCTGTTATTATCTCCGCTTACAGCCCGTGGCACATCTGTTATATCTCCTTCCTGTCTCCATCTTTTCAAACGTTCTGTCGTACGGATTGTATGAGAGAAAAAGTCGTATATCTTAACCCCTGCAATACCTGTTCCACCTATATTCAGATCAAAGCTTTTGTAATATGCACTTACATTGAACCCATAATTGTATTTAGGGATCGGGCTTCCAAGAAATGTTCTGTCATTGTCATCAATTTTCCCATCCGGACCGGTGGGATTGCCGTCAGCATCTTTGGGTCCTGCAATATCTTTAAATGCGATGTCCCCTGCTGCCGCGTTTTGTCCATATTTTGCATTATAGGCATCTGCTTCGGCGGTAGTAGAAAGAACCTGATCCATTTTATACCCGTAGAAAGAGCCAATAGGATTATCGATGGTAGTAAGCGTAATAAACTCACTGGTTTCAAGCGGAGCATTCCAGATAGGTTCCCCGGCGCCAAGAGAGACAACCTTGTTTTCAACATAGCCAATTACACCCGAGAGGCTGAAACGGAAATTCTTCCCGATTTTTTCATTGTATCCCAGGGATAGATCAAGCCCCTTGTTGCGAACTGAGGCGGCATTGGAAAAAGGGGCAATATCAATACCTGCTGAAGGGTTTATAGGTACCTGTACAAGGATGTTGTTTGTATTGCGGATGTAAAGGTCGAGTGATGCTGTAAATCTGTTCCGCCACATGCCCAGGTCAACGCCAATATTATACGCTTCTGCTTCCTCCCATTTAATTCCAACTGATGCCAAAGCATTGGAAGTGGTTCCCTGGATCCATGTTGCAGGAAGCCCGAATGCCGCTCCTACGCCATTGGGAAACCCTGCTACATTATATCCTTTAAATAATGTTGATAAGTACCCGTAGTTAGGAATGCGGTCATTGCCGGAAAGCCCCCAACTCAACCGCAATTTCAACTGGTCAACCTGTTGGAGGTTCCTGAAAAAAGATTCCTCGTTCAGCTTCCAGGCAAATGCTGCGGAAGGAAATCGACCCCAGCGGTTTTCCGGAGCAAAATTAGGAGAGGCATCCTGCCTGTAATTCAGGGTCAGCAGGTATCTGTTCAAAAACGAATAGTGGATGCGCCCGAAGTAAGACAGGTAGGCCGAATGACTAATTGTTTCGCCTGTCACACTGGAGATGGGAGTCTGAGAGATCATCAATACATTATAGTTTTCCCAGGGCAAGCTGGGGGAACTGGTCCCTATACCCCCTATGCCGTAGGCATTGTTAAACTTTGATTTTGAGCTTGACATACCTGTCATTGCCGAAATCTGGTGTTTCCCAAAGTTTTTATCGTAGGAAAAATAATTTTCCCAGGTGGAGGTTTGTGACCAGCTTATATTTTTGGTAATCTGGGCAGGGTATTGCAAGCCGCCTTGCGCATATGTGGGATACCACTCCTGGTAAAATGGAGAACTTTGCGTATAAATAAGCTGACTCCTGAACTTCAACCCATCATAAATATTCACTTCTCCATACACCTGGTTCTGTAGCACTCCCGTTTTGCTTTGCCTGTGGCGGGTAAAAATCTCGGGTAACGGGTTGAAGCTGCTTCCTCCATCAAGGGCGCTTGACATTTGCGAGTATCCCCACGAGTTGTCCTTATCATATAGATCCATATAAGGCGCGTAATTTAAGGCAGACATCAGTGAGGCTGCATATCCTGTAAATGGAATCCCGTTGTCTTCCACACGGGAATAACTCATATTGTTTCCCAGCCTGAGAATATTCCGGTATTTATACTCTGTATTAGACAGTAAGTTCAGTCTTTGGTGATTAAATCCTTTAATAATGGCATCCTGGTTCCTGTAGTTCACCGAAAAGCTGTATGTGACATTGGGTGACCCTCCACTTAAGTTTACATGATATTCCTGCTGAGGGGCATTTTGAAACAGAGCCCCCTGAATATCATTCCTCGTTGTGCGTGCCCATTGTTCTGAAAAACCTAATCCGCCATCGCTTACCGGCATGAATCGTTTCGCTTTTACCCAAAAATCCGGATCTGTTTCTACTGCGAGGTCGATGTATTGACTGGCATCAAGCATCGGCAACTTTCGTGGTGTCTGGGCTATCCCGGCATATGCGTTTAAGGTAATCTTGAGCGGTCCGGCCTTTCCTTTTTTGGTGGTGACCAAAACGACTCCGTTGGCTGCCCTGGCGCCGTAAATGGCCGTAGATGAGGCATCTTTTAATACCTCTATCGACTCAATATCATACGTATTAATTGCTGAAAAACTACCGGGCATTCCGTCAATAATGTAAAGCGGATCGGCATTGTACAAAGTGCCGGTGCCCCGCACCAGTATTTTGCTCCCTGCCCCTGGAACGCCGTTGGAGTTTACGACATTTATTCCCGCTACACGTCCCTGTATCATGCTGCCGACATCGGAAGTCACTACATTTCCGATATCGCTCTGCTTTACGGAGGAAACAGCGCCTGTGAGGTCTGCTTTTCTTACAGAACCATAACCAATTACCACCACATCGTCCAGCACTTCCTGCACCAGTGTAAGTTTTATATTCAGTTCCTCCCGTTTGCCAACCACAATTTCCTGGGTTTGGTGGCCTACAATCGAAAAGATCAATACGCTTTTCTCATCCATCCCGTTTAAAACAAAATACCCCGATGCATCTGTCTTTGTCCCTCGCGCAGAACCCTTAACCGTTATCGAAACTCCTTCCAAAGGCTTTCCTTCGGCATCTGTTACCCTACCCCTTATGTCAATAGGAGGCGGAGTATCTAAGGGGTCATCCGCCTCGTCCAAAGTCTCCTTCTTTTCAAGAAGACGGATGACCACTGCTGTTTTAATAATTGTGTAGGTTAAAGGCTGATCTTTGAAGCATGCGTCCAGCGCCTGTCTGATATTGGCATTCCGGAGGTTAATATCAACATTTTTAGCAAGCTTCAGCCATTCGTCCCGATACACGAAAGTGTAGCCGCTCTGCGCCTTTATCTCCGTGAAGATCTTTTTTAACGGAGCATTTTTTTCCGAAAGAGTAATGGTTTGTGAATGGCTGTTGGCAGATACCTGAAGACAACCAATCAATAATAAAATTGCAGTTAATTTCATGATACGCACCGTTTTGGTCAATGCACTTATAGTAATGCATTGATAGTGACAAAGAGCCGTTAAATACATAACTTTGTAATGTTTGGGTTAAACAATCAATGGCAATTGGTATGTTGTTTTCCAACGCGACTTATGCCGCATGGTTCGCCTGAACGATTTACCGTCCTGCCTGTCCGCAGGGCGGTTTTTATATCCGGGCGGATAATCAATTAGTAATAATCAGTGTTTTCCCTTCCAGTTGGCAACGCACATCGCTTAGTTCCAGTACTTTTAAGACTTCCGATAAATTCAGGTTTCTTGGTACTTCGCCGGAAATGGTACCGGACGGAATATTTCCTTTGTAGACTACTTCAATATCATACCATCGTGCTATTTGCCGCATAATGTCGGACACTTCACTATTAGTTAATTTAAAATAGCCGCTTTTCCATGCAATAGCTGCTTGCCCGTCTGCGGGGGAAACATTTATTTTAGTGCTGCCATTCTTTACAAGGGCCTGCTCATTGGGTTTAAGCAAAGCGCTTGAAGAGCCGAGATTCACTTTCACTGATCCTTCAATCAAAGTAGTGCGTACAAAAGGTTCATCGCTGTAGGCGTTAATATTAAAATGCGTTCCCAGCACTTCAATTTGCTCATCTCCTGCTTTTACCCTGAACGGCTTTTCTTTATTGCTGGTTACTTCAAAATACACTTCTCCCGTAATTTCCACATCGCGGTAGCCACCGGTAAAAGCTACAGGAAACCGGACGGAAGAAGCCGCATTCAACCAGAGTTTTGTACCATCAGCCAGCGTCATGGAATATTGCTCTCCCCTGTTGGTAGTAAGTATATTGTAAACTGTTTTTTCCTGTTTTCCCGCGGAGCTGTTATAATAAAGGTGACCGTTTGAATTATTTACCTGCGCGGTTCCTTCCGGGGAGATGATCTGGTGCTGAACAGTGTCCAATACAACCTGTGATCCATCTGATAATGTCAGCATAGCTTTAAACTGCCCGGGCGCAATATCATTTACAAGGCTTTGTGGTTTATCAACAATCGTATGGCTTGTATTGGGGGGCGATTGCCGGTAAGAGAAAATATAAGCTCCGCTGGCTATGATCAGGATACAGGCGGCAGCAATGCCTGAAAACAACAGATACCGGTTTTTAGATTTTGACTGAAGAATAGCAGATCTGTTGGTCCTGGTAACAGAACTGAACAGGTGATTTGCTTTTTCTTCAGCCATGTCTTCCAAAGGTTCAAACCGGTTCCACATATCCGACAAATAGCGCCTTAGTTTTGTATCATCCTGTGCTTTTTCTATCCAATAAGCCAGCTCTTCTTTTTCCGCCTGTGTACAGCTATTGTTGAAAAGGCGATCCATCAGATAATAGATTCTTTCATCTAGTTCTTCCATCTTCTCTTTTTTTTAATTCTGAATTGAAAATTCAAAAAACGGGGCCAAAATCAGATAATGTTATCAGCTAATAGTATGACAACCGGGAAAAGAGAAAGTCGTATGTCAGTAAAAAATTAACCCGCAAAAAAGCAGGTAAGTATAATTGTGAAAGGAAGGAGAACGAAATAATAAACAGCTTTTAATTTCTTTCGTATGGCCCGGAATGCCTGCGTCATATGGCTTTTAACCGTTACTACGGATATATTGAGCTGTTGGGAAATTTCTTCCTGTTTCATTCCTTTTTCCTTACTCAGCAGGAATACCATTTTCTGCTTTTGTGGCAATTCGTCAACCGCAAAATGAAATAAGCCGAGAAGTTCTTTTTTTTCCAGTACATCCGAAGCCTCTTCCACAGTAGCTGACCGGTTTTCAATTTTTTGTAAAACAAGGGTTTCCCTGGCCATTTTTTTTATGGCATTCAGAAAGTGATTGTGGGCAATACGGAAAATATAGGCATTAAAGTTTTTGATCCTGACCAGGTCTGCCCTGCTTTGCCATATCTTAGCGAATACGTCCTGGGTAACATCTTCGGCTGATTGGACCGAGCCGGATATGCGAAAGATAAAGGAGTAAATTTTGGGTCGGTAAATATGAAATAACACGGCGTATGCCCTTTCATCACCATTGGCTACCTCATCTAAAAGGCATCTTTCTCTATCTTCAGAAGCGTTAAGCATTCGTTATCATTAAGCAGGTTTTGAAAGGTATACCGGTGTCCTTTAAGCCGGCAACCTAACAACAACATCGTTTTATCTGCCGTGGGAAATACTATACCTCAACAGCAGAGGCAGTTACTAACTTAAAGCTTTTTTTTCTTTTTACATAGGGCGTACCTGAAAATTATGCTATAACCCTAGACATAAGACAACCGGAAATTTGGAAAGTCGTAGTCGTTTTTAAAATTATTTCAGCATATGTTATTGGGGGGTGCCGTTCCTTCTGTCTGTCTTTTGAGTAAATAATTACCGGATGCAATGCTTTCCCAGGCATCTGTATCATCCGTGAGAGATGATACAGATGCCTTAAACGTCGTTGTTGGTATAGCGCGCAGGCATTGCGTGCCAGTTTCACCAACAATTGCTGTAACTGAACGATTTATTTCTGTTACCGGTATTACCCTCGTTGCTGTTGCTTACACACAGTACCCCCAAGAACGCGAACAACGGGATAAAAATATTTACAATTTTATTGTGTAACCGCAGGGACAACAATCTTTAAGCCCGGTTCCTCATCTAACCCTTAAAGTTTATTTTCTCGGGGATCTTTTATTTTCATCATTACTCACTCCGTTCGTAATGCTTTTACCGGGTTAAGAACGGCCGCTTTGACCGCCTGGTAAGCTACCGTAACAACCGCAATCAATATTGCTATAAAAGCCGCCAGGGGAAATGTCCACCACTCAACGGTTGTACGGTACTGATAATGCTGCAGCCAGTTGTGCAGCGACCACCATGCCACCGGAAAAGCAACAACACAGGAAATACAAACCAGCTTTAAAAAATCAACCGACAATAATTGGGTCAGCGAACTGACAGAAGCGCCCAGTACCTTCCTTATCCCGATCTCTTTTGTTCTCTTCTCTGCCGTATAAGCAGCGAGGCCAAACAAACCGAGGCATGAAACGAGAATGGCCAATACCGAAAAAATGACGGACAGGTTTCCGATAAGTGTTTCGGACTGGAATAGCCGGTTAAATTTTTCATCCACAAATTTATATTCGAACGGATAACCCTTGCTGAAGGAGTTGAGTACATGGTCTGTAGCAGCAATGATCTTTTGTATATCTGCACCGTCTTTTGCCCTGATGATCATGTCCTCCGCCGCCTGTGGCAGGCAGATTATCATAACAGGTGCGCCGGAGCCATACATGTCATTAAAAACAAAATCTTCCACGATGCCGATAACCTCTACCCTTATTTCCGGCGATTTCCGTGAGATATAGGCGCCCAGCTTACCCTGCTCACCCATCTTCTTCGCGAGTGTTTCATTGATGATCACGTTGCGCAGGCTGTCAGCGTCTGTATCATAAAAGTCGCGGCCGGCTTTGATCTTCATTTTCATGGTAGAAATATAGCCGGCGCTTACGCCTACATCAAATACGTGAGATTTATCGTTGGGGGATTTGCCCTCCCAGGTATATTCATCAGAGGAAGTGTGCATATAAAGCGGCTCGCTCCAGGTGACTGCCACATTTTCGATAAGACCTGTTTTCAATAATTCATTTCTGACAGCGGGAAAATGATTTTTCACACTTGTGGGGATCAGTACCTCAACCATGTTCTTTACATCGTAGCCCAGGTTCCTGGATTTGATATGCCCGATCTGCCGGTAAATGGTTATGGTCGCAATGATGAGAATAACGGATATTGTAAACTGTAAAATTACCAATCCTTTTCTCATGAATACAGGAGTACCGCTTTTAGACAGTTTTAGTCCTTTTAAGACCTGCACGGGTTTAAATGACGATAAATAGAACGACGGGTACAAGCCGGAAACCACGCCGCAAATAACTCCTGCAGACAGTAAAAAAATAAAGTGAACAGGCTGCAGCAAATCAATCTGTAATTCTTTCCCGATAATTTTATTAAACAAGGGAATGCCAAGATAGATCATAACAACAGCCACTATCACCGAAAGAAATGCCATCGCCAGTGACTCAGCCATGAACTGCCTGATCAGGCTGAACCTGCCGGCTCCGGATACCTTGCGCACACCCACTTCAAGCGCACGTTTTTCTGATCTGGCTGTTGAAAGGTTCATAAAATTGATGCAGCCGATCAGGAGAATAAGAACGGCAATCACGAAAAACAGGTTAATGTACTCTATTTTTCCTCCTGAAGGCTTTCCGTTTACCAGTTTATCATAGAGGTTAATGTCTTTTATGGAAAGCAGGAAGGTCTGCAGGGGAGAGTTCTCCACCTTTGCCGGCATATAATCCCTGAGCATATTACCAAGATGGTCAAGGTTTGCCATGGGTTCTGTTTCAACAAGCGTAGCATGGAATATATTCCATTTGTTCCATTCCGGCATCAACAGGTCGTCATATACTTTGAAAGGAGATATCCAGTTAAACCTGAATGAAGAATTTTCGGGAAAATCTTTGAATACGCCGGTGATCTTAAAGCTGCCGTCCTTTGACCAGAACGATTCGCTTTGGGTGACAATGGTTTTACCAACAGGGTTTTCATCATTGAACAATGCTTTCGACATACTTTCGCTGATGATGATTGACTCCGGCGATGACAGGGATGGCTGCGCACCGTAAATAAAATTAAAGTCCAGCATTGAGAGGATGGAAGGGTCGGCATACTGCCCCGTCCTGAAGACCTTTTTGTCGCCCAGCACAAAAAGCTGCCTGTTTTCCCAGGTAATGCGACCAATGTTCTTAATGCCCGGCATATTTTTTTCCAGGTCGGGTGTCATAGGTGTTGGTGCGCTATTCGCAAAATTTCCACCCGGCTCATTTTTATCCTGTTGTACAAGAAAAAAAAGATTGTCCCGTTTAGTGAACTGGTGATTAAAAGAGCGCTCATTTTCTATCCATAAAAAAATAAAGCAGGCGCAGGCAATACCGGTTGCAAGGCCAAAAATGTTCAGGAGGCTGAAGGTTTTATTTCTCCGGATATTCCGGAATAAAATAAATGCTTTATTGTATGGCATATAACAGGTTTTGGTTGTTAGAGATTTTATACCATCACTTATTGGCGTGCCAACATAGTGCCAGCCGGCTTATCATTGAAACACAATGCATTTGGTATAGGCGCCCGGTTGAACTGCACGTTTTTGATACAATCAAATGTCCGCTTTTGACACAGTGCGTCATTATTGTTTTGGTTGCAGGCAGAAAGCATTGACTATGTCAATACCAAATAAAACAGCTTATTCTATAGCGGACATTATTAATAAAAGTTATTGTTTTCTAACCGCTTTTTGTTTCAATCAGGTGTAAGGGATAAAACAAAGAATATGTATTTAAAAGTAGAAAAAGGAGTATCCCGGAAATAGTAAAAAAGCGGCAATTTTAAAAGCTGTCTCTTTTCACAAATATAAACCCTTCTTCAGGGAACTTATTATTGAACTCCAGGAGGGTGTTTTTATCAGGTTGCGCCATTGGTGTTGCGCGCAGGCATTGAGCATTAGCTTCACCAACAAGTTTTGTGTCGGATTATCTCCTTGTTGTTGGTGATGCCTGCCCACAGCGCTCGCCCTCGAACACCAACAACGGCGATGAGAAAACAAATCAGCAATCATAAATCAGCAATCATTCTCATTCCACCCATATTTCATCTATAAAAAACCAGCAGGGATGCCCTACGCCGTAATGCCAGTGCGGGCAGGTTTTGATGCCTGTTATATCTACTTTGATGTAACGTGCCTTCACCGGCGAGTCACCTGTATAGCTGATATCCACAAATTTTACCTGGGGGTTCCTGTCTTCCGGGTGATCGATGGATTGCAGTATTTTGTAATCCCTGCCATCAGATGAAACGGAATATGTAACATTGGACGGCGCTAAGATCCATGCGCCAAGCTGATGTAAGAAATCGGTATGGATGGCGGCAAATTCCTTTTCACTGCCTAAATCAAGTATCAATGTTGCATCTGTGCCCAGCCAGCCTACCCATCCTTCCGCAAATGTCATACCCCCATATAACCCATCTGTAAGTTCACTTCCCATAGCAGCATACTTTTCGCTGGGGGGTACAGAAAAACTGATATCAACGATCGGTATTGTTTGTTTGCCGGAGGGCATATAGCGTGTTCTGTACAGTGCGGTATAATCAAGAGGACTGTTTCTTCTTTCATTCAGCGTCGGGACAGAAAACAATTTTACCCTTTCTTCAAACAGATCCAGCTTGCGGCTGATATCATCCACGTCCATCTCTTTATTGGTCCGGGTAATGTCCAGTTCGGAATATTGTAACGGTAAACGGGTACGCCATACCCTTTTCAATAAAGTCGAGTCTGTTGCGACAGCCGCTTCAGCCCGGTCAAACAGATCATTGTATCTGCGCATCAATGATTGCTTCAACATACCCTCTTTATGCGATACAGGAGAATCGTATATCCATAACCGTTTGCCACTACCCAGCAAGGCGCCTTCCATCAACTTAATATATTGATATAAATAAGACGAGGCATTGCCATAATAACCATGCAGAAAGGTTTGTATAAGAGAATCTTCATTCCGGTTTACGTCCCACATTAGTTTGGATACCAGCCAGGTCCTTAATTCAGCAAAGTCGCCACCACGGCTGCCGGCGATCTGGGAAAAGTGCATGGAGGTATTGTTCTGGTGAAACAAGCGCATATTTTCTCCCAGTATATGGAAATTGGGAAATGGCACAAGATAATTGTCGAAGTTGATGCCATAGTCCCAGACAAATATGTTTTCTGTTATGGCGCTCCATCCTTCCAGCGCTTCAGCAAATTCTCTTCCCGAAGCATTTTCCTTTAATGAAACTTCCCTGTCACAATCGATGCTACACAACATGACATTTACATTTTTGGCCGGCTTCACATGGCGGGGAGGTTTCATGGAATATAAATAGGCCAGTGTTGAAATTTCTTTATCGGGAAAACGTTCAGCCAGTTTGTTCATAAAATGTATAAGGCTGCCTGAATGGGCGCCTTCATGATCATCGATCGCCTTGCATTTTTCACACTGGCAAAAAGTGTAATTGCCGTCGTTCTGGCTTACGGAAATGATATGTTTATCAGGATTGGCTTTAAATACGGAATCCAGCCTTCGGGTCACGATTTCCAGCACCTCAGGATTGGACAAACACCACTGGCTGGCTTTGCCGGGATGGCGTTTACCGTTAAAATAAGAATAGTATTCCGGGTGTGCTTCGCCATATACTGCTGAAGGCAGCAGGAAATCAAAAGTATGTACCCACAGGTTACCGGCAAATATCTCGCCGGGCGTTTTCAACCGCATCCAGTTCCGGTAAACGGGATCTGTTGCCATGGCATAATGCTGACTTTGCCTGTACCGGAAGGAAGGTATTTCCGTGAGATCAATTACCGGTATTTCCAGCGTGGAAGCCGGCTGTAAGCTATATTCCTGCTCTCCCCAGTACGAAACCCCGCAGTAGCGTTCAAGCAGGCTCACCACCGCATATATGGTTCCTTTTCCACCTCCGGAAACCATCCGCAGGGTATGATCATTGTGCACTATGCGAAATCCGTCTTCCGGAAGATGATCTTTCTGCACATTTGTATTCAATCCTTCATTGCCTATAACAACATCGTTCTTTCTGACCTGGGCTGTTTTTTGGATCGCCAGTTTCGTTCCGGTAATCCTTGCTACAAAATCCTGGAGCAAACGGGCCGCGCCGGCATCCGTGCTGTCCCCTGAGGTGAGTATGATCCTGCCTGCCTGCTTTTTATTGCTGACCAGCGTTACCTGTGCAGGTAATACAGCATAAAAGCAACAGATGAATAACAACAGACTGATAAAACGTTTCATGATGAAAGTAAAAAAAGTGTTGTCGGAATAATGAATAACTAAGGTACAACTCATGCGCCAGGCTCAAACACATCGGGCAAAAAAACGGGATATTTAAACGCTGTTGTTGTTCGTGCGTTGACTATGCGATTTAACTCCACCAACAATGATCCCGACTCAGCAAACCTTATTTACTGTTTATCCTAGAAATGCCTATATTTTAAGTTCTTAACCTATGAACATGCAAGTCATCCAATCTATCCAGAACAAAATTTATGAGATCAGGAATGAGAGGGTAATGCTGGACTATGACCTGATGGCCCTTTATGAAGTAGAAACAAAGGTTTTTAACCAAACCGTCAAGAGGAATATTAAGCGTTTTCCGGCTGATTTTATGTTCCGGCTTACAAGGCAGGAGTGGAATAACATTAAGGCCCTGGAAACACCACAATATACTGAAAAACAAGCAATTACAGCCATCCGGTTACCAGTCACATTGCCTTTGTCTTCACCGGGGAGAGGTGAAACCTGTGAGATTACATCCCCGTTGCGACTAAAGGAAGGATACCTCGAAATCTCCTATGTTTGTTCGACTCCATTGTTGATATTCGTACACTGGCCATATGGCTTATCTCCACCAGCATAGTAGCCAATATTCACATTTGCACTATGGTTATAGCGCATCGAGCATATCAAAATCACCTCTTTTCTTACCAGGTATTGCTGAGACGCCTGTAATCTTTCAGGCGCCCCAACGACAATATCCACGAAATGTTGAAAAAAGGGGAACTCATAGCCAAACAGGGATGTTGCTTCCGGAAATCTATTGATTAATTGACCGTCAGTGTATTTCCGTTGATGGTAACGGTATACTTGGTTAGCGGTGCGCTGGCCGGCCCTTGGTTTACCGATCCTGTAACGCTGAACTCACTGCCGTGGCAGGGGCATTTGAAGTCACTCGCTGCAGCGTCATATGCAATGGTACATTGCTCATGGGTACAGATGAGGCTGAGTGCGGAAAATGAAGAAGCTACATTACCGGCGCCTGTTCTGATAACAATTACGTTGCCTGAGGTTTTGGAACTGCCTATTGCCGTAAGCTCCGATGACAGGTTGGCTGTGAGTCTCGCACCTCCACCCCCAGGGCCGCCGCCCCCCGGGCCCGGATCAGGTGTTGGGTTATCGCCTGATTTAGAACAGGCCGCCAGAAACCCTATTGAACATATTGCTGCAGTAGTTTGCCCCAGGTCAGTTATAAATCTTCTACGTTCCATATTATTTTTTTATAAATGAAGAATAACTATTTTCTTTTATTGAGTTTAAATGACCGGGAAATATTAAACCCGAAATAAATATCACCCTTGCTCCAGGTTCCGGTGGTGCGCCCTATATAGGCGGGTTCAATCATTCCCCGCGAATTGGTAACATGTACCTGAAACACATGACCGCCGGTCTCCAGGTCGAATCCTGCACTGAAAGAATTATATATTGTTTGTGATTTTACCTGGTTTGCAGGCAGGTAGATGTACTCAGCGTTGATACTCATTCTGCGGGTGATCTTTACTCTTCCGCCGACCCCTATAGCCAGCAGATCATTTTTGTCCGCTGTTGCTGGCACCAGGTTATAGTGCAGCCAGGTGGGAGATAGCTGTATGGAAACATTCCGGTTTATTTTTCTTGCTATTAAAAGCTGTGTGGTATACTGTGTTCTATACGTGCTGTTTAAATAAGGTTTGTCGGAATATTTAAGGGTAGTATATGCAATGCCTGTCAAAACCGAAATAGACAACGGCGATTTTTGCCTGCCATCGGTCTGCCTTAGCAACTTCGCCTTAATATAGCCATCGAATGTTTTTTCAAAAGTGCTTCTCCCGATACCCGCCGCCACCCGGTCGGTAATTCCGTAGTCAAAACCCATACGCATTGTAGCATTATCCAACCCGAAAAGCTCATATCCGCCGTCGTTTATTTTTCCAAACCGGTGCATGATCACAAAAAGCAATTCTCCTGCTGCAGGCGCTTCTATGGATTGCAGGTTGATGATATGCGTGCCTTTAAAAGTGCCCGTGACATATGCCGGTTGACGGGTTGTTTGCAGTGAGTCTTCCGCCATCTGCAGGAGATCGATTTCCTGGGCAGAAACCAACGTACACAATAGGACGACAGGCGCCGATACCAATACTTTTTTGAAGTTCATATGGCTACTTTGAAGATTTACATTCCACCCTTACCTGCACGTCTATCAATGCAGCAATTTTATCCCTTACAAGGGAGGGTATCTTAATATTGAAATCCTGCGGGTTGAGTTGAAAGCCGGCCTTACCGATCAGGGTATCATTACCCGTTTCAAATGTTGCGGGTATTGAAATTTTCCGGTCTACGCCATGTAATGTGAGGATGCCCTCTACCTGCACTATACTGGTTTGCTGCTTCTGTGGATCCACATCCCCCGTAAAGCTTCCCTTAAATACAGCCTTCGGATATTTATCACTTTCCACGTAATTTTCATTGAAATGCTCCTGCATCAGTTGTTTTCTGAAAGTGAAACTTTTCAAAAGCATGGAAAAAGCAACCTGTTTTTTTCCGATATCAATAATAGCCACCACCTGGTTATTTTCGGCTTTTATATCTTCCAGGGGCGTGCTGGAATAAAAGCCTGCAAATCCGGTTTTGGTAATGAATAACTGGGCGTTAACAGAAATGCAGGTAAAGAATGACAGCGACAGGCATACAACTATTTTATTCATAATGATCTGGTTTCCGGTAATTAATTATCGGGAGCGCCGGCCTCTATCCAGGCTTTTATTTTATTGATATCACAATTTGAGAGCTTCGGGGCGCTGTAAGGCATTGGGGTATATCCCGCCGCATGGGATACCACGCCAAGAAACTTTCCATTGTCCACCTGGATCTTTAGCTTTTGATACCCTTCCAGGCTGATCCCATTCGTTTCTGTGCCATCGCTGTGACAGGCGTAGCAGTTGGTGGTGACGATCGGTAATATATCTGCCACGTATTTTATGTTATCCGTATTGCATGGTGCTGTTTCAAACTCGTCCTCGGAAGCTTTCGAGCAGGAGAAAAAAACGCCTGCTAGAACAAAGACCGTAAGCCATACGTAGAACAACTTAAATTTCATGTGTATAATTATTATTGAACGATTACACAATCTGTCAGGTTAACGTCGATGTTAAAGCCGGTACATTTTCCTTTAAGGGTAACTTCCCTGCCTTTTGTCATCAGCTTTTCGTCCGGCTTTTCTCCGGGGAAAAGCCTGCAACTGATACCGCCGGAAGCCTGTAGCCCCAGGGTGATTATGATATCGTTGTTATAGGTCTCCACCTCTTCTATCACCCCATTTACTTCAATTATTTTGTTCAGGTATCGCTTATCCGCATCCGTTTCATTGCTGGTGTACATTTCGTACAATCGCTGTGCATGTATCGTAATATCAGCAGGCTGGGCGGCAGCGCTCTCCCTCGGCTTATTGAACCGGTACCAGGCAAATCCGGCGCAAAAAATGGCCACGGCAAAAAAAATGATCAACTTTTTTCGCATCCTAATAAAGCGTTATAACTAAAAGTTTTTTCCGATTCCGATATACAGCCCTCCACTGTTCAGGGAAAGGTTGCCAACACCAACACCGGAAGCTGGTATTCTGAGATACGGCTCAGCCCGAATGTTAAATGACCTGAAGGTCTGTTCATATCCCACTGATATATTGATAACTGTCATCCAGTTTTGTGCAGCTTTGGTATACTTATATCCTCTTGTTGCCGGTTCTCCCCCGGGACGGCGATAAGTATACTCATAGTATTCCTGGTTTATCAGGTAAGATGATACCCCTGAGCTTACGAACCAGTTTTTTCGGTCGCCGGCATATACGTTATACCTGGCATTTACGGGAATTGTAATCATGCGGCAACTTCCGTCAACAAAGAGCATTTCTACATTACGGTAATAATCCGACAGCTTGCTTTTATCGAAATATTGGCCTTTTGTGTAGTACGTTTTCCTCTCCCAGAATGCACCGGTTTCAAAATGCCAGCGTTTTCCCGTTTTATACCCTATCAACAAACCCATGCTGCTACCGGTTCCTGATATCCGTTGTAGTCTTACACTGCTAAGGTCCGGGGCCAACAGGGCTGTCGCGTAAAAGTAACGTTGCCGTATTCCCTCAATTTCTTTGCTTTGAAATGCACTATCATTGTCTGTGATATTCAGCGGGCGGCTGGTAGCGCCCGCTGTAACCAACCTCCCTTGAAATGCATCCGGGTACAGGTTATTCCTGTCTTCCCGGAAAATGCGTTGGATACTTCCCGAAATACTTTGTACGGCTTCATCGGTCGTACCGCCCGTTGGCTTTTCTCTGCCCGCTTTCCGGCCATCATACCTTTTCGGATCCTCCTCCCCGGTAACTGTCTCTTTGTTTTGGCCGCCCGGTATACTATGACTGCTGCCCCGGTTGTCAGTTTTGTCATTGGCGGCACCTTTGCGTATCCCACCCGGGTACTCTTTGCCGGCTGATCCGTCTGTGGCATTGTGTTTTTTTCTGCCACCCGTATCATCTTTAGCAGGTAAGGCATAGTGGTCTTTTCCGGCAGCACGCATATCCTGTATACTGTTATGGGCTTTCCTGTCAATATGCCTGTTCCCGTTTGTCTGGCCGGCTTGCTCATACTGTACCAGCGTGTGTGCACTGCCAGCTTCTGTTTTTTTCCCGGCACTGTAAATTATCCAGCCGGCCGGAAGCAATAACAGCCACCAGAGAAAAACCCGGCGCTTCTTTTTGTTTCTTCCTTTTTCCTCTTTTTCTGAATCACCTGGTTTATGCAGGGACTTGTGCACGGCATCCCAATTGGAAGCCCCGCTGGTATCCACCTCGTAGCTCTCCGCTGCCTTACGGAAAAGCTCTTCCATATCATCATTCTTCAGGTAAAACATAGCAGACTGTCCTTGTTATTTTTTACTAGATATTTTTGCAGGATAGCCCTTGCCCTGGCAAGATTTGATTTTGACGTACCCTCGGAAATCCCCAATGCTTCTGAAATTTCATGGTGTGTGTATCCATCTATTACATACATGTTGAAAACCGTTCGATAAGCAGGGCTTAGTTTCTTGATCAGCTCTATCAATTCTTTGTATAACACTCTTTCATCTGTGCCCGTCAGGTAGTTGCTATCCGTTTCCGGCAGTTCGGTGATCGGCTGATATCTCTTATGTGCCTGGCTTTCCCGCAGGTAATCAATAGCCGTATTCACAGCAATTTTTCGCATCCAGCCCAGTAAAAGCCGTTCCACATTCACGGAATTATTATATTCAAATTTGTTGAGGGACCGGAATATTTTTATAAAGGCATCATTGGTAGCTTCGCCCGCCGCTTCGTATGTACTTATATACCGGTATACTATCTTCAATACATACCCTAGGTATTTTTCATAAAAAACCCTTTGGCATTTTTCATCATTGCCAGTACATCCCTCTATAAGATTGATCAATTGTTCCAAATTTGCCTGAAAACTTTACCTATAATAGTACGGATTGTTGCAATGAATGGTTGCGGGAGCTGCAGATTTTTTCAGGAGGCGCTGTTGTACAACTTCAAAACAGGAATACAAACCGACAAGATAAGTAAGAATATAGGGGGGGTAATACCAGGCAAACCGGCTGACCCCTGTTTGCTACCCCTTATGCTCGTACACGGCAAACAGCTTCCAGAATTGTTTGGCGGGCTCAAACGTAAATGCGTGTTTGGTAAAATCATTCAGTACCAGCTCTACGGAACCATCGTTGCTTTTGTACTGCCCGATCATAATCTCATCCGCGGACGCATAGAGGCCGATTTTGTGATGACACAGGTGGATGTTCTGCCGGGTCAGCTCTTCGAATACCAGCACATCATGCATCTGGTAGTCCGGCAGCGAAGCATGGTGCGGGATATTGCTGTTAAAGGTCAGCGCCACCAGGTTGTTGTTGGTGGTTTCCGGTAAGATCAGTTTCGGAAAGTTCTCCCATTCGTTGAATCTAAGATCGCCATGACAAGCCTTCATATATATATTGTCATTGATGAATGGCACTTCCTGCAACTGGAGACTGATGATATGATTTTCTTCCTCCATCAGCTTGTCGCCGTTGAAGCGGAGGATCTCGTTGATGGTCAGGTTATCAGTGATAAATTTTTCAACAGGAATGCCAAAATAATTTGCAATTTTTATGACGGATTCTATCCTCGGCTCTGCCCTGCTTTCCTCGTAGGAAGAGATATTTCCCCTGGTCAGCTCAAACAGGTCAGCAAATGCCTGCTGGCTAAGTCCTTTGGTGGTCCGTATTTTCTTGATATTACTCCCGATCCTGGTCATTCAACAAAGATAGTGTAAATATTTTTATCTTTTTTGCTAAAATTATTTGCATGAATTGAAAATTTATTTTAGATTTGTTCCAGCATATGATAATAAAGAGAATGGACTACATCAACACAATAGAACAATTTGCGAAAGCCTGCGGATGCACGGTCACCTACAGGGACGATGAAACCGGCATATTAAAAATAGAAAATACGCCGGATGGGATCCATAACCTGATACTGGGCGTGGCGCCGCCGGTGCTGATCATCGAACAATACCTGTTTTCCTTCAAGGCAGATAACATGGATATGTTCAAACAACTGCTGCAGAAGAACAGGGATATGATCCATGGAGCCTTCGTGATCAATGAGGAGGGAAACAAAGTATTGTTCCGCTATACCATGCAACTGGAGAACATCGACCTGAATGAATTTGAAAGTGCGCTCAACTCGCTGGGGCTTATGCTGAGCGAGTACTATCACCAAATTATTAAATTTTCAAAAATGTAATGCTATGAACATATTTAAAAGAATTTTCAGGATCGGACAGGCAGAAATACACGCCGCGGTTGAAAAAATGGAAGATCCCGTTAAAATGACGGAGCAGGGACTCCGCGAGTTGCGGGAAGACCTGGCAAATGCCACAGAAGCTTATGCGAAAGTGAAGGCGCTGGCCATCCGCACAGAAAACGAAAGGGAGATGTGCGAAAAGGAATCCGTAAATTATGCGGAAAAAGCCATCCTGATCATGCAGAAAGCACAATCCGGCGACGTGGATATCGTTAAAGCTGAGCAGCTTGCACGGGAAGCGCTGTCGCTGAGAAGAAAGTATTACCAGGAAGCCGAAACACTGGGCGTGCAGGCGGCCGGTCTGCAGCAGTCTTCGCAGGATATGCTGAAGAACACGGAGATACTGAAGAGTAATCTGGAGAAATGGGAAAAGGAGTTGAAAACCCTGAAGGCGCGCGTGAAAGTGAGCAAGGCCACGGAACAGGTAAATAAGCAACTGGCACAGATAGACAATAATGGCACCATTGCCATGCTGGAGCGTATGAAAGCCAAAGTGGAAGACCAGGAAGCGCTGGCAAAGGCATATGGAGAGATTGCGCATGGAAAAAATGACCTGAAAGATGAGCTGAACAGCCTGCTGAAAAATGATTCATTATCGATTGAAAAAGATCTGCAGGCCATCAAAGAAAAGCTGGGCATAGGAGGATCAAACGGTTAGTGTACCTGCTCCGGTTGCCGGCTGCCATCTTCAACATAAAAATTGATTGGTATGATAGCATCTATAAACTGGACTGAATTTGTCAATTTACTGCTCAACCCGCTGAGCAATGCGATCATGACTTTGCTGGCAGGGATCACGGCCATATACTGGATATTTACCTTTATAGCCGGCGACCTGTTCGGGGATGCGGATGCAGACGTAGACCTGGATATTCACGGGGCGGATATTGATACGGATACCGATCCGGATCTGCAACATGATGTTCCGGATAAGTCGATGTTCGCCAAAGGATTAGAGTATTTGAATGTAGGAAAAGTGCCCTTCATGGTCGTACTTTCCACCTTCAAGTTCATCGCCTGGATCGGCACACTGGCTTCTTCCGTTGTATTCGGACTGGGTGCGTGGGGATGGAAATCGGTCTTTATCCTGATCCCGGTCTTCCTGGCGACATTTTTCCTAACCCGGTTTGCCACCAAACCACTTATTAAAGTATATAAGACCATGGGATACCACGGAGAAGAAGGACACGAGTTGCTGGGACGCATCGCGCGGATGCGTTCATCCATATCCGGTAGTAAAATAGGCGCGGCAGAACTGATGGTAAAAACAGAAGTGATGCGCATCAATGTAAAAAGCAAAAGCGGCGAGCCGATCGCCTACGATGCCGAAGTAATGATATCCGATGAATCGCCGGATAAGAAGTATTACCTGGTGGTGCCGGAAGTGAACCTGGATAATATTGTATAGTCAACGATCACCTCCTCCGTAGCGGATCGTCATTGCGAGGGAGGAACGACCGAAGCAATCAACCTAAAACATATACATCACAATTTAAACTGAAAAATTTATGGGAGCATTAGGAAGTATTACACTGTTGATCATAGGAGGAGTGGTATTTCTGTTGTTTATCATACTGTTTGCCTTTGCCAGTTTCTATAAGAAAATACCGCAGGGCAAAGCCATTGTAAGAACAGGTGTGGGCGGCGGACAGGTAGCCTTCAACAAGGGTATGTACGTGATACCCATCCTGCACAAGATGGAGATCATGGACATCTCGGTAAAGAAGCTGGAGATCGCCCGTATGGAGCACGATGGGTTGATCTGTAAGGACAATATCCGGGCGGATATAAAGGTGGCCTTTTTTGTAAGGGTAAACAAAAGCGTGGAGGATGTATTGAATGTGGCGCAAAGCATCGGCACCGAGCGCGCCAGTGATGTGGAGACCCTGCGCAACCTGTTTGAAGCCAAGTTTTCGGAAGCACTGAAAACAGTCGGCAAAAAATTTGACTTCATCGAGCTGTATGAAGCCCGCCGTGAGTTCAGGACAGAGATACTGGATATCATCGGCACCGACCTGAACGGCTACGTGTTGGATGACTGCGCTATCGACTACTTAGAGCAAACGGAAATGAAATTCCTGAGCCCGCAAAACATCCTCGACTCCCAGGGTATACGCAAGATCACCGAGCTGACTGCCGCGCAAAATATTAATGCCAACCTTATCCGAAGGGAAGAAGAGAAGGTGATCAAAAAGCAAAACGTGGAAGCAAGGGAAGCCATCCTGGAGCTGGAAAGGCAGATGGCGGAAAAAGAAGAAAAGCAGAAAAGAGAGATCGATAATATCCGTGCGAGAGAGGAAGCCGAAATTGTAAAAGTACGGGAAGAAGAACGCCTGAAAGCGCAAACGGTGAAGATCAAAACCGATGAATCCCTGGCGGTACAGGAAGAGAACAAATTACGCCAGATCATCATCGCGGAAAAGAACAAACAAAGAACCGATGCGGTGGAAACAGAAAGAGTAGAGAAGGACCGTGCCCTGGAGCAAACAGAAAGAGAGAAGATCGTAACGCTTGCCCAGATAGAGAAAGAACGTACCGTGGAAATAGAAAAGAAAAACATACAGGATGTCATCAAGGAAAGGGTTCGTTTGGAAAAAGGTGTGGTAGAAGAGCAACAGGGCATCAAGGACGTGGAAGCATTTAGAGAAGTGGAGCGTAAGAAATCAGTAGGTATCACCGAAGCGGCCCGCCAGGCAGAAGAAAAACTTATCCAGACCGTGAAAGCGGCGGAAGCGGAGAAAAAAGCGGCGGAAGAAAAAGCCAGGCAATTGATCATAGATGCAGAAGCACGAAAAGAAGCGGCTGCCAAGCAGGCGGAAGCACGTAAGATACTGGCGGAAGCACAGGCGCGCGAAGAAGCGACATTAGGACTTTCTGAAGCGGAAGTAATGCATGCCAAAGCAGATGCGGAAGAAAGGCAGGGAACCGTGGAAGCAACAGTGATCGAAAAAATGGCAGAAGCAAAACGCAAGGAAGGACTGGCACAGGCAGAGGTAGTGAAAGAAAAAGGACTGGCGGAAGCAACCGTGGTGAAAGAAAAAGCGCTGGCGGAAGCACAGGGTATAGAAGAAAAAGCAGAGGCTATGAAAAAGCTGGATGCGGTGGGTAAAGACCACGAAGAATTCAAAATACTGGTGCAGAAAGACAAAGACATCGCGCTGGCAGGCATCAACATCCAGAAAGATGTGGCGGAAGCACAGGCAGCAGTGCTGGGAGAAGCGCTGAAAACCGCGAAGATAGATATCGTGGGCGGTGAAAGTTTGTTCTTCCAGAACATTGTAAACCAGATCAGCAACGCGAAAGGATTTGACAGATTGATTAATGAAAGCGAGCACGCTTCACATATCAAAACGGCGCTGATCGGTGATGGCAGCAATTCCGGCGACCTGATGGAACGTATCAGGGAATTTGCAGAGAAATATAATGTCTCTACCAACGACCTGAAAAACCTGACCATTGCCAGCCTGATCCTGAAGATACAGCAAAGCAGCACGGATGCGGACAAGTCAGTTCTTTCTAACCTGGCCAACCTGGCAGGTAGCTTAGGGTTGTCGAATAAGAAGCTGAACGGTTGATCATATTCTTTAACCAGGCGACGGCAGTTGACCAACTGCCGTCCTTATCCCTTCAAATATTGGCATGGTAGGTACGGAACAAAAAGAAGCGATACTGGATTCCGGAACATATGAAATTATCCGGAACAGGCTGCATGAACAAAGACTGGAACTGGCCAAACGACTGGCACAGCTCAACAATGCCCGCAGGGAGATATTCAGTTCGGATGGCTTTGAGCTGATCGCCAACCAACGTATCACTACGGAAAACAATGGCGTGGCGAGAGGGATCATGGCTTTCGGAGGCCTGTGCATTTTTGCCTATAACGTCCACTTCGGCTTGAGGGAAGATATTCAACTGAGCGATGTGTTCAGCATCTACAAATTTGCTGATAACCACTTTGAGCCACAACCACTCACGCTCATTGAAGACGAAAATTTTATAACAGATTTTACCAACCTGTATAAGTATTACAGAGACTCCATCTTTGCCAAATTTGCCAAAACGGAGAACTACCTGTATATGATTTTTCAAACCACTAAAAACCCCGACGACAGAAAGGCATTTAAGTGGCTGATCCGTAACAACAAGCTTCATTATGTTGACGACCGCAGCATTCACGAAGTGAAGCGTGCACCGCAGCACGACTTCCACTGGGTGAAAACGGCGCTGGAAGACAGGAGGCTCGGCCGCCATCCGCATATCTCCATTCTGGACAAGGTATTTATTGAAGCCTTACATGGTGACATCACGTTTAAAGTGGAAGACAATACAGATACCGGCCGCGGTATTTATGCAGAACCCGTGGTCAATAAAGATCAGCAACTGGATGACGCAGACTATTTTTACGCAGACCTGGGTAACCTGATCGCGTTGAAAATAAGACCTTACCAGGAGGATTTCCGCACCTATATTTTTAATGTAAGGACCAGGGAAGTCGTACCGATAAAAATGCTGCTGGACGCAGGTATCCTGCTGCCGGACAACCACGGTATCATCTTCCCGAACGGGTACTATTTGCAAAACGGGGAATACAAGATATTCGAGTCCGATATCACCGATCTGGACTTTATGCGCAGTGTAGCCTCTCCTAACGGTGAAGACCACCTGTATGTTTTTTACCAGAATACCAGCAACACCTATGTGCTGATGTCGTATAACGTCATTATGCAGCAGGTGGAGACACCCATCATCTGCAATGGTTTTACCTTTTTTGACGACGGCAGGCTGATCTATTTCCGTGCGGAAAAAGAAGCGGTACGACACCACCAGGTGCAGATATGGCGCACGCCCTACACCGCCAGGCTGAAGGAAAATACAGCCATGCAGGATAATGTGCTGTACAAGATCGGCAACAAGGATATTGTAGCGGCTATGGCCGAAAGCCAGGAAATTATACAACTGTTGCAGAAGGAAGACAGCTACGAAGGTTTATATGAGGATATCCAGAAAAAAGCCAATGATGTTATTGATGCTTATTTCTGGATAAAGGATGAAGCTACTTATAACCTGGCAGCTCCGCTTGCACTGATAAGAGATGTGGCCAATACCGCCATTGATGAGTTTGCCAAAGTGCAGGCACAACGGCAGCATGCCCGGGAGTCATTATCGGCTATGCAGCAACGGGTGGACGAACTGGTGGTGAAAATAAAGAACACCCGGGCAACATCGCTGGATCAACTGGTGCAGTTGCTGGCCAATACCCGTGCTATGCAGGGTGCGGTCATTGATCTGCTGAATGTACGCTACATAGACACGGGTGCGGTAGAGGCGTTGAAAGAAAACTTACAATCCTACAACACTTCCCTGTCGCAGGAAACCATAAGCTTCCTTTTACGCGAGGAGGCGCTGCAACCCTATGAGGAAAAAGTGGCCACGCAAAAGCAGGCGGTGGCAACGGTGGAAAAAGTGATCGATGCCAATGTGATCGACGAAGCCGTCAGGGGCATTGCAGGCGAGCTGGAGATGCTGATCGATATTCTCAATAGCCTGAAGATTGAAGACGCTACTCAAACGACCAAAATCATCGGAAAGATATCGCTGATATTTTCGTCTCTCAATGAAGTACGGGCAGACCTGACCCGCACCATCGGCAATTTACGCAGCAGGGAAGCTACCGGTGAGTTTTATGCGCAGATGACGCTGCTGGAACAAAGTATCGTCAACTTCCTCGATCTTTCGGATACGCCCGAAAAAGCGGATGACTACTTTACGAAGGTCAGCATACAGGTGGAAGAGCTGGAAAGCAGGTTTGCAGACTTTGATGAGTATGTGCTGAAAATTGCAGACAAGCGCGATGAAGTGATCAAGGCATTCAACGGCAAAAAGGAAATGCTGATCGCGCAGGTGAACCGGAAAACCGGTTCGCTGGAGCAGATCGGGCTGCGGATACTGAAGAATATAGAAAACAAAGCCCAGTCCTTTAAAACACCCGAGGAAATATATGCTTTTTATGCTACCGACCTGATGATCGATAAGGTGAGAAGCCTGTCGGCGGACCTGAGGGAACTGGGCGATGTAGCCAAAGCGGAAAACCTGGAAACCTCGCTGAAGGTATCGCAGGAAGACGCGCTGCGCCAGTTGAAGGATAAGACCGATCTTTTTGTAGACGGCCACAATGTTATTTCACTCGGGGATTACAAATTTACGGTCAACAAACAGTTGCTGAGCCTCACCATTGTTCGCCGGAATGAGCAGTTGTTTTATCATCTGTTGGGCACCAGCTTTTATAAGGAGGTGCAGGATGAAGCCCTGTACACTTACCGGCATATCTGGGAGCAGGATCTGGTGTCTGAAAACGCGCAGGTATACAGAAGTGAATACCTGGCATACCTCACGTTCAGAGAAAGCCGCTTGCATGGCACCAACTGGAACGCGGACGCCTTCATTACCGAAAGAGTGGAGAAAGACTACGGCGCCGGCTACCTGAAGGCGGTACATGACTTTGATGCCCGGCAGGTCTTTCAGGCGCTGCAAAAGCTGAAGGAAGAGCTGGGCATACTGGAGTATCCGCCGGTAGTAAGGGTGGCAGCACAGTTGTTCTGGTTCAAAACCAGCGAAGAAGTACGTAAGAAGCTGCAGCAATTAATAGCCGCAGCCTATGCCATCGAGGAAAGTTTTAACAATGAAGGACAGTTTGCATTCCTGGAAAAGGAAGTCGTCACTGAATACGAAAACCAGGCGATCGCTTATCACCCGGTAGACCCGGTGCTGGTAGCCCGCTACTTATACGATGAGTTTTCCCGCAACCGGAATTTTACCTGCAGTCAGCAGGCGATGCAGTTACGGAACGGATTTAAAGAATTTCTGAAAACGCAAAAGCGCACAGAGCTGTTCCTGCAGGATGCGGGCAATGCGGAATTCAGCCTGCAGGAAAGGTTCTATATTATCCAGAACTGGATCATTGCCTTTTTAAAACAAAGCAACGGTAAATTCGACACTTTCTACCAGGACGAAGCTGTTTGTTTACTGCTTTTCAGGGATCATGGCTATAAAGAAAGACCGGCGGAAGACCTGGTCACCATCACCGGGCTGAAAGGTACCCATACTATCATACACGATCAACAGTATACGGTACATTATCACCGGTTTATTGCGAAGCTGCAGTTGTATACAGAAGAAGTGGTGCCGGCGTTTACGGCCTTCAATGGTTTGAAAGAGCGCCTGGTAAAGCGTTATGAGCATTCTTTAAAAATAGCGGAATTTGAGCCGAAGGTATTGAGTTCGTTTGTGCGTAACCGGTTGATCAATGAAGTGTATTTCCCTTTGATCGGCGCCAACCTGGCCAAACAGATCGGTGCAGCCGGTGATGACAAGCGAACTGCCCGGATGGGAATGTTGTTATTGGTATCGCCTCCGGGTTATGGCAAAACCACCCTGATGGAATATCTGTCCAAAACCATGGGGCTGCACTTCGTAAAAATAAATGCGCCTACGATTGGTCATAATATTACTTCTATTGATCCGGTGGAAGCTACTACCTCAGGGGCACGGGAAGAGCTTAAGAAAATAAACCTGGCATTTGAAATGGCAGATAACGTGATGTTGTATATAGACGATATTCAGCATTGCAGCGCGGAGTTTTTACAGAAATTCATTTCACTGGCAGACGGTCAGCGGAAGATGGACGGCATTTTTGAAGGGGTAAGTAAAACCTATGACCTGCGGGGAAAACGTTTCTGTGTAGTGATGGCAGGCAACCCCTATACCGAAAGCGGCGAACAGTTCAAAATACCGGATATGTTGGCCAATCGTGCGGATGTGTACAACCTGGGCGATGTGATCGGCAATTCCGGTCATTTATTCAACCTCAGCCTGATAGAAAATGCCATGGCAGAAAACCGCTACCTGCAACGCATTACGAACCGCAGCTTTGCTGATTTTTACAAGCTGATCCAATACCTCGAAACGGAAGCCGATATGCTGCCCGAACTGGAAGGCAACTATAACGGACAGGAAATAGACGACGCCATTGCGGTGCTGAGGAATGTACTACGCATCCGCAATATTGTTGTGAAAGTAAACCAGCAATACATTGCCAGTGCGGCTATGAAGGATGCCTATCGTACCGAACCCACGTTTAAGCTGCAGGGCTCTTACCGCAACATGAACCGGCTGGTGAGTCGTGTGGTGCCACTGATGAATGCAGAAGAGATCAGCCTGCTGATACAATCGCATTACGAAAGTGAATCGCAGACGCTTACTTCCGATGCGGAGGCCAATTTATTGAAGCTGAAAGAGATCGCCGGATTGCTCACGGAGCGGGATCGTAAGCGGTGGGAGGAAATCAAAATCGTGTTCAGAAGAAACAACCAGTTTGGCGGGTTGGATGAAAACGATACCACCGGTAAAGTGCTGCTGCAGTTGAATTCCTTCAACGAACACCTGGAAGCCATTGCAAAGGCAATGCGTAAGAAGTAACTGAAGTTTTCCCTTACACAGAGTCGATGTACAGCGTTAAGTTCCGGTAAGTAAATTTTGAACCATTAAGATTAAGGAGATTAACTATTCTTAACTTAATGGTTTTTGTTTCCTTTGTGTGAAACAGCTATTTTGTTTTCCAAGTAAAGTAGCTTAGAAAATCATACCAGGGTGCCGTTTTATGGATGATTAAGGAGCAAAACTGTAAACCGATACGACATAACAAAAACTCCCAGCCAAAAAACAGGAGATGAAAACCAAAGAAATAAAAAGGTCAAAAAATAAAATAACGGATTGGAGCAATCACCTTGACAAAAAATATGGTAAGGTTGGAACAGCGGACAGAGCCCTGTTTGAAAGCAAAGCACAAGCATTTGTTATTGGTGAACTTTTGAAAGATGAAAGACGTAAAGCCAGCCTGGCACAACAAGCGTTGGCTGAAAAAACAGGAACAAAAAAACTGCATTTCAAGAGTTGAAAACGGATGGACTGATATCCAGCTCTCAACATTATACAAATTAATTGAACAGGGGCTAAACCGCACACTTGAACTGTATATACGTTGACGGAAAAGTTATTTGCCTTTAGTTCCGAAACGGGCACATGCTACTTAGTAGCAGTTAAAAAGCAGGTGTTGTTTGTCGAATATCTATAGGACATAGCGGATCGGAAGTTATTCTCCTTTTTTGATCGGTATCCTGTCGATTAATATTTCCTTTGCATACAATACAAGACTGCAGTTGCTTTCCGGTGACCCGTAGGTATAGAACCCCTCACTCAGTGATGCAAAATGCAGTTCTATAAGGTCGATCCTTCTTACTTTTTCCTGCCCGAAACTGTCGGTTGCCAATATAAACCCATTGTACACTGCCCCTTGTTCGGAAATCAGGAGGAGTAACTCCTGGTTGAAGGATTTCGGAATAATATTGACATAATAGTCGTTGGGATTATTGTAAGAAGGGTCTGCGGGCCGGTTCAGGGAATAGTTGGCAGATACCAACGGTACGGTAATATTTCCGGTACTCTGTATAATTTCCAGTTTTAGTTGATATCGATGTTCCTGCGACATAAGTAAAGCATTATGATTATATAGCCTATAACGGAAAGTATATTGTTTTATGCTTATTCGTTTAAAATAATTTGCCGTATGGAATGTATGATCTGAAAAGGGTTTGAACTCAGCCGTGTGGTTACGGTCAAACTTTCTCCCTTCCCAAAAGATATGGTACATTCCTGCTTTTCCATATTCTCTCACTACCTTTGTCCATAAACTTATTTTTCTGAAAATGGCATTTAAGAATCAGCAGGAATTTATTGAAGCTCTTGAAAAAGCCGGGGAACTGGTGCGGATAAAAACCTATGTAGACCCCAGGCTGGAAATAGCGGAAATTACCGACAGGGTCAGCAAGAGCGGTAATGGCGGAAAGGCTTTACTGTTTGAAAACACAGGGTATGCCTTCCCGGTATTGATGAACGCTTATGGTAGTGAGAAAAGAATGTGTATGGCATTGGGCGTTGACAAACTGGATGACATTGCCAGGCAGATTGAAGACCTGTTTAAAATGCTGACCAAACCCAAAGAGAGTATCCTGGATAAGCTGAATATGTTGCCTAAATTAAGCCAGTTTGCCTCCTGGATGCCAAAAGTGAGGAGTGGTCGCGGAGCCTGCCAGGAAGTGGTGAATACCGATAACCCGGATCTGTCAAAGCTGCCGGTGATCACGTGCTGGCCAAAAGACGGGGGTCCTTTTATTACATTACCCATCATACACACAAAGGACCTGCAAACCGGCATCCGGAATGTAGGCATGTACCGTATGCAGGTGTTTACGCCCACTATGACCGGTATGCACTGGCATAAACATAAGGTGTCTGCCAAACATTTTGCGGAATACAAAAAGCAAAAAAAGCGCATGCCCGTTGCCGTGGCATTGGGTGGTGACCCTGTGTACGCTTATTCCGCCACGGCGCCTTTGCCGGAGAACGTGGATGAGTATATGCTGGCCGGCTTCTTACGAAAGAAGAAAGTGGAGCTGGTAAAATGTATCACCCAACCGGAACTGGAAGTGCCGGCAGATGCGGACTTCATAATAGAAGGCTATGTAGATCCTGAAGAAGAAATGGTATGGGAAGGACCTTTTGGGGATCATACGGGATACTACTCCCTTCCGGACTGGTATCCGAAATTTCATGTGACGGCGATCACACACAAAAAAAGCCCGGTATATCCGGCTACCATCGTAGGGATACCTCCGCAGGAAGATGCCTGGCTGGGAAAAGCTACGGAACGTATCTTTCTGGCTCCCATAAAAATGACGCTGGTTCCGGAGATTATTGACATGGATATGCCGGTGGAAGGAGTTTTTCACAACCTGGTAATAACAAAAATAAAAAAAGACTATGCAGGGCAGGGGCAGAAGGTGATGAATGCGATGTGGGGAGCCGGGCAGATGATGTTTAATAAAATACTGGTAATTGCCGATGAACTGACGTCCATTACTGATTATAAAACTTTAGCTCAGGTAACATTCAGGAACCTGAACGTGGCCACCGATGTTTCTTTTACTACCGGACCAATGGATGTACTGGACCATAGCTGCAGCAAGATGGGTTTTGGCGGCAAAATGTGTATTGACGGTACCCGTAAATTTGAAGAGGAAACAGAAGACAGGTATGCTGCACCGGAACCACCTGCTGTATCGGCAGTCGATCTCAAACATATTTTTTCGGAGGTTGCTGATGTAAATGTATCCCTGGTGGATATAAATATTCCCTGCCTGGTAGTGGCCGTAAAAAAGAACCGGAAAGGTCATATCAAAGAGCTACACCGGCAAATATGCGACGGGGTGCCGGGCATTGAAGGTGTGAAGATGATATTGTATATAGAACATAATATCGATCCCAATAACCTGACCGTTGCGTTATGGCGTTTCTGCAACAACCTGGATCCCAAAAGAGATCATATGCTGGTTGAAAGAGAATCCAGGCAGCAACCGGGAAAGATATTTGCCTGCCTGGGGTTGGACGGCACACGGAAAACCAAAGAATTTGATGATTTCTACAGGGATTGGCCGAATATTATTGTAGCTGATGATGCCACTATAACTGCGGTGGACAAAAAATGGGATGAACTGAACCTGGGAGCTTTTATTCCTTCCCCATCCCTGCAGTACAAAGACCAGATGTATGGAGAAGAAGCTGTGGTAGAATGATTTTTCCTGCCCGGGAGAAAGTATATTCAGCATGAGTAAAGCCCCCTGGTATTACAATCCGGGGTTAATTCCAGATTTCATTCTCCAGTGTAAGAATAATAGGTTCGTCATCTGTAATCACGATTGTATGTTCGTGTTGCGCGACAAACCCGCCATGCTGCCCCTTCAGTGTCCAGCCGTCTTTCTGTGTTACAGCCATGGTGGACTGGGTAGCGATAAAAGTTTCTATCGCCACTACTGAGTTTTTTCTGAAACGCGTAAGATTATAACGGTCATAATAGCAGGCAATCTCTCCCGGTTCCTCATGCAGGCTTCGTCCGATACCATGACCGGTAAGGTTCTTGATGACCCGGAATCCCGCACGTTTTGTCTGGAACTCGATCAGGCGTCCCGTTTCAGAGATTTTGACACCGCCTTTTATCTGCCGGATAGCGTTGAAGAGAATCTTTTTTGAAACCTCCACCAATGGCTGGTGATGATACAGGTCCCTGCCCAGCACAAATGAGCCACCGTTGTCAGACCAGAACCCGTCCAGCTCTGCAGACACATCAATATTCACCAGGTCGCCTTCCTGTAATATCTTGTTGCCGGAAGGCACTCCATGCGCAATTTCCTCATTCACACTGATGCATGTCCAGCCCGGAAAATTATAGGTGAGCTTCGGGGCAGACTTAGCGCCCATTCGGTTCAGCAGGGAGGCGCCATAGTCATCCAGTTCCAGCGTGCTCATGCCGGGACAGACATATTCACGCATTTTCTTTAATGTTGTTGACACCACGCTGCTGACCTTTTTCATGCCTTCCAATTCGGAAACCTGGGAGATTGACATATTTTGTTTTTTACAAATTTATCTGAAAGCGACTTCTGCACCCCTGGTTTTTTCAGTGCTTAAGAGTTGCTGCGGCAGACCAAACTTCCGGCCCTTTAAAACGCCGGAAACAAAGCTATTGCAGGATGGTTGAAAAATATAATCCCGGAACAGGGGTATAACGTTATTATTTCCCGGTGTATAAAAGAAATAAGCCAAATCTTCGTTAATATTAGATAATTTTACATGGCACTGATTTTCATCAACCCTGTTACTCATATTCATTAAAGTAGAAATAATGACTACGAAGAGGAAGTACGATTTCTTGCAGTGTGTGGAAGCCGTAGTTTATCGCAGACTACGATATCCTCTTTTTGCCGTCTTCTTACTGTTTGAAATATCCGGCTATGCACAACCTCCTGATATTATTCCGGAATCGGCTACAATCCTCAGTGAATATATCCAGAAAAGATCAATCAGCGGTACAGAAAAAGAGGCCGGTGAGTTTCTGGCGGATATATGTAGAAGCAAGGGTTTGCATGTGCAGACGCTGACTGCGGAAGAAGGAAATTACAATTTTGCCGCGTCTTTATATCCTCTCTCCAAAGGATTACCGAATATTATCTTTTTGAATCATATTGATGTTGTTTCCGAAGGCAATAACAACGGTTGGAAATATCCGCCGTTTGCAGGTGTAATAGCGGAGAATAAAATCTGGGGGCGGGGAGCTATCGATTTAAAAGGGGTAGCGGTTATGCAGATGTTGGCTATTGAAAAGCTGCGAAAATACGCTGAAGATATGCGGCTTCCCTATAATGTCACACTCCTGTGCGTCTCGGGAGAGGAGTCTGACAACAGCGGGATCATCACCACCCTGGAAAATCATTTTGAAGAACTGAATGCGGTGGTAGCGTTTGGGGAAGGCGGAACAGGTGTGTCGGAACTATCTCACAGCAACCCGGAACAACCCTTTTACTGTATCTCTGTTTCCGAGAAAAAAGCCCTGTGGGTAAAGCTCCGGTTACAGATGAAAACATCAGGTCATGGTTCGGTTCCTCCGCACACATATGCGAACAAGGAAATGACACTTGCCCTGAACAGGCTGCTTAACAAACCCGGAAAGATAAACTTCAATGAAGCAACCATTTCCTTTTTTAAAACCATAGGACGTCACGAAAAAGGAGTGAGAAAACTGGTGCTAAAGCATCCCCGTTTTTTTAAACCTTTTATTATGCGGGAACTTACCAGGAATCCGCTGGTTAAGTCTACCCTTACCAATACTATTACTGTAACCAATATCAATGCCTCCTCCTTACATACTAACCAGATAGCACAGGAAATAGAGGTACTGCTCGATTGCAGGCTGCTTCCCGAAACAGCCCCGGAACATTTTATTGTGGAAATAGAGAAAACATTGGGAAATGACAATATCGAAATATCGATAATAAAAGAAACACCGTCTGCGCCGGTGTCAGAAAAAGGTATTTTTTATGAAAAGTTCAGAGAAGCGCTGGAAGAAGTATATAAAGGAAGCGCAGTGTTACCGGTGATGTCTCCGGCGCACAGTGATAATAATTTCTTCCGGCAAAAGGGTGTCCCTGTTTACGGTATTACGCCGGTATTGCTTTCTAAAGACCAGTTATTATCATTCCATAACAGCAACGAGCACATTACAATGGAACAGCTTCAAAACGGAACAAAAGTTTACGAAAAACTTCTGTATAAGCTCCTGATAGACTGAATATACAGGACTTCTTTTAGCATTTATGTGGGATTGTACAGGATAGTTGATTGCCGCAATTGTGTTAAATTTATGGTTAACTTTTTCCATTATGCGCTTGCCCGCCAAAGCAGTTTTTAAGATTATGTGGTTATTAATTCCTGTTAACTTCCTGAGAAAGTATCATTGTCCCCTGAACATTCGCAGGATGGTATTGTTGATTTTTATCTGTGCGACTGCTCTTCCCGTTTTTTCCCAGGGAGAGGAAACAGCAAAGTCATCTTTCTGGTTATGGACATTCCTGGGCCGTCTCCATCCGATGGTTGTACACTTTCCGATCGGACTGCTGGTGGTGGCGCTGATCATGGAGATGATCGGACGTAAGAAGAAAAACTACCATGATGCCATCAAAACAGTAGTAGTGATCGGTACGATTTCGTCGGTACTGGCGGTGGTGATGGGATTGATGCTGGCGCAGGCAGAAGACTATGGAGGCATTATCAAAGACATACACCAGTGGACAGGTATTGCTACCATGGTGCTGGCTGGTATCACCACCTATGCATATATGCGTATGTCGAGGCAGTTGCAGGTTTTTCTGTTGACAATAACTGTTGTAGGTGTCACGGTGGCAGGGCACTACGGTGCTTCATTAACCCATGGTGAGGACTATCTGACCAGCGTGTTGCCGTCTTCGGATGCTGCGGGAAGTAACTTTGTGCTGGCAACAACGGATGGGCCGTTAAGTGAGACACAGGTGCAGGAGCTTAACCTGCAGGTGAGGACCATATTGGCGCATAGCTGTAACAATTGTCACGGTGTTGCCAAAACGAAAGGAGACCTGCGGCTGGACAGCAGGGAATATATTGAAAAGGGAGGCGAAAGCGGACCTGTAATAGTGCCGGGCGATCCCGGCAAAAGCGAACTGATGCGGCGGGTGTTGCTGCCCAGCAACCATAAGGAATATATGCCGGCAAAAGGCAAGGGACTTACCAAAGAAGAGATCGCTATTCTTGACTACTGGATCAGGAAAGGCGCTCCCTGGCCGGAAGGCGAATTAAAAAGCCTTTTCCGGGTGGCGGAACTGGCGCCGCGAATGCCTGAAATTCCTGCTGCGAACGGGGATATCATTCAGCCGCTGGATCGTTTTGTAGATGCTTATTTCAAAGAACATACAATTGAGTGGCAGAAGCCTGTAGACGACCATATCTATGTACGGAGGGTATACCTGGACGTGATCGGCTTATTGCCAACGCCGGAAGCAGTTTATGATTTTGTGAATGACCCGGCGCCCGATAAACGAAACCGCCTGGCAGCGCAGTTGCTCGAACGGAACAGTGACTATGCCCAACATTGGCTTACTTTCTGGAATGATGCCCTGCGCAATGATTACACTGGTACGGGATACATCACCGGCGGCCGCTCCGATATTACCAAATGGCTCTATAATTCCATATTGGATAACAAGCCTTATAACCGGTTTGTAAGCGAGTTGATCAACCCGGTTGATGAATCGAAAGGATTTATCAGGGGTATTAAATGGCGTGGCACCATCAATTCCAGCCAGAGCACGGAAATGCAGGCGGCTCAGAATGTTTCCCAGGTATTCCTGGGGCTGAACCTGAAATGTGCCTCCTGTCATGACAGCTTTATCAGCGACTGGACGCTGGAGGATGCTTATGCGTTTGCCAATATCTTCAGCGACAGCACGCTTGAGATAAACCGCTGTGATAAGCCCACCGGTCAGATGGCAGACCGCCGTATGCTATATTACAGGCAGTTGGGAAACATAGACAGTGTGGCGCCTACAGGTGATAGGCTGAAGCAACTGGCGCAATACCTGGTGCAGGACAATAACGGACGGTTATACCGTACTTTGGTAAACCGCATTTGGGCGCAACTGATGGGCCGCGGAATTGTGGAGCCGGTGGACGTAATGGACAATGCCCCCTGGAGCCAGGATCTGCTGGACTGGCTGGCATCTGATTTTACCGCCAACGGATACGATATCAAGCGATTGATTTATACTATACTTACTTCCAAAACCTATCAGCTTCCGTCTACCAGTGTAGAACAGGCAGAGCATCTGGTAGCCCAGGATTTTGTGTTTAGGGGAATGATGCGTCGCCGGTTAACGGCTGAACAATTTGCAGATGCCGTCAGCAGATCCATTGAACCTATATATGGAGACAGTATGGTGGTGCATAAACTATTCCCCGGAACAGTGAAAGGAACCCTTCCGTTTGCCCGGGCCGCACTGGTTAAAAACGATCCGTTTTTGACTGCACTTGGTAGACCGAACAGGGAAAATGTTTCTACCGGTCGTATGTCGCAGGCAAATTTATTGCAGGCGCTGGAACTGACCAATGGTGAACAGTTTAATGAAGCGGTTAAACGCGGTGCAGCCGGTTGGATAAAAAAATACCCGGAAACAGAAAAGCTGGTAACAGAAATATATAAAAGTGCATTGGGAAGAGCCCCGGTAGAAAAGGAAATAGCCATTGCCAAAAAAGAAATGGGGGAGCGGCCGGATCAGGCGGCAGTGGAAGATTTTATCTGGGCAGTAACACTGCACCCCGAATTTCAACTGATCTTTTAACAAAACTGTATTCGTAAGCTAAAATTTTTGTTATGAAAAGAAGAAACTGGAACCGAAGAGATTTTATCAGACAGTCTGGCGCTTCCATACTGGCGGCGATGGCTGCGGGTGCGCCGGTATCCGGGTTGCTGACGGGTTGCGGAAGGGCAAAGGCCGGCGCCCAAAGCACAGCAGATACGGTCATCCTTTTGTGGATGGCGGGAGGAATGGCGCATACGGAAACATTTGATCCGAAACGGTTTACCCCGTTTGAAGTGGGTATGGAGGGAGATCGTGTGCTGAGTACATTTAAACCGGTACCAACCGTACTGGACGATGTATATTTTTCTGAAGGATTGGAATCAATAGGCAGTGTAATGGATAAGGGAACCCTTATCCGTTCTTATGTGGCCGCAGACATGGGGCATATACTGCATTCGCGTCATCAATATCACTGGCATACCTGCTACGAACCGCCGCAAACGGTAGCGGCTCCGCATATCGGATCGTGGATCGCAAAGGAACTGGGTCCAAAAAACCCGGTGATACCTGCATTTATAAATATAGGACAACGCTTTACAGTAGGCGAAGCAGAAGAATTGAAAGCATTTCATACCGCGGGGTTTTTAGGGAATGAGTATGGTCCGTTTCTGCTGCCCGATCCCAGCCAGGGACTGGAGAGTGTGCGCCCCCCTGTAGGTATGGATGCCAAAAGATTTGAACAGCGAAACAAGCTATACAACGATCTCATCAGCGGTAGCCCGATCGGGGAGTTTAGCAGTGACTATCAGAAAGAATCGCTTCGTCGTTCTATGGAGCAGGCTTATATGTTGTTGAATTCTCCGGAAGCCAGGGCATTTGATCTGAGCCTTGAGCCCAAAGAGTCGTTTGACATTTACAACACAGGACGGTTCGGGCTTGGCTGCCTGCTGGCCAAACGACTGACGGAGCAGGGCGCCCGTTTTATCAGTGTTTCTACGGAATATGAGCCATTCTTTGGGTTTGATACGCATGAAAACGGGCATACCCGGATGATTGATATGAAAAAAATGGTTGACGGGCCGATAGCACAATTGGTAAAAGACCTGGACCAAAGCGGTCACCTGGACCGGACCCTGATTGTGCTGGCCAGTGAGTTCAGCAGGGATATGATGGTGGAAGGGCGCCCGGAGGCGAAAGTACAGGAACAGGTTAACCAACCGGATATTCTCACAGAGATGAGGCACTACGGTATGCATCGTCATTTTACCGATGGTTGCTCCATGCTGATGTTCGGAGGGGGAATAAAGAGAGGGTCTGTTTATGGTAAAACAGCAGATGAAAGACCTTGTAAAACCATTGAGAATCCCATCAGGATAGAAGGTGTACACCAGACAATTTATCATGCGTTGGGCATTCCGCCGGAAACGGAATACGAAATAGAAGGAAGGCCATTTTACACTACCCCGGATGGTAAAGGACAGGCTGTTCTGGAATTGCTGGGATGATAGGATCGCTGGTTTCGGTAAGTGTAAATTTATTCCTTTGCGGGTCCGGTTCTATAGCCTAGTTTTGGTCGCAAAATCATTCTGGGATGATATTTGTTACCGGAGGTACCGGGTTACTTGGAGGATACTTACTGGAGGAACTTGTTGCCCGCAACAAGAAAATAACTGCAATCTACAGATCAGCAATTCCATCCGGAGAATATGCAAAACATATTAATTGGGTGAAAGGAGATATACTCGACACCGTTTTACTGCAGGAAATAATGCAGGGTGTGGAGGAGGTATATCATTGCGCGGGGTACGTATCGTTTAACCCAAGAAAGCGGAAACAAATGATGCAGGTGAATATAACGGGCACTGCCAACGTGGTGAACGCGGCGCTGTATGCCGGTGTCAGAAAACTGGTACATGTCAGTTCCGTGGCAGCGCTGGGAAGAAAGAGAGAAGGCGATATCACCGAACAGGCCAGGTGGACGGAAGAAAACAACAATTCCAACTATGGCAGAAGTAAGTTCTTTTCTGAACTGGAAGTATGGAGGGGAATAGGGGAGGGGTTGGAAGCGGTAATTGTAAACCCGGTTATCATACTGGGCGTTGGTGATTGGAATGAAGGTTCTGCCGCATTGTTTAAAAATGCCTGGAACGAGTTTCCCTGGTATACGGAAGGAGTGAGCGGGTTTGTGGATGCGGCGGATGCGGCAAGAGCGATGATCCTGTTGATGGAAAGCGATATTAAAGGAGAACGGTTTATTATAAGTGCCGAAAACCGGTCTTTCCGCGAGGTGTTTTCTTTAATGGCAGAAGCATTTGGTAAAAAGGCGCCCCACAGAAAAGTAAGGCCTTATATGGCTGCTTTGTTATGGCGCCTGGAAAAGATCAAGACCTTCTTTACCGGCATTGACCCCCTGTTAACAAAAGAAACGGCGGATACCGGGCAAAGAAAGGTATATTTTAACAATAGTAAACTCAGGCAGTTTTTACCGGGATTCAGCTATAAGGCTCTGAATCAAACTATTGAAGAATATTGCCTTGAGTATAAGAACAGACAATAATTTCCCCCTGCAAGTGTTATTTATAAACCCGCAACTGATCATAAAAGTGGCAGGACGTTTGACATGTGTTAAATACAAAAACTCATTATGAAGAATCTCATCAGGTTACTGCTTTTATCATTGCTTCCGGCGGGGCTTATGGCTCAGGGTACTTTCAGGATTTCCGGGAAAGTAATGGACGCATCAACCGGTCAGTTTTTGCAGGGCGCCTCTGTTTTTTGCCAGAACACCACTTCCGGAACAGTTACCAATGAGGACGGAGATTTCAGTCTCCGGTTAAACAATGGCGGGTATGATCTGGCAATATCTTTTTCGGGGTATGAAACACAGTCGCTGCGCATCAGCAACAACATGGAAGATGCAGAGGCAATTATGGTCGCATTAAATAAAAAGGAAAAGGATATGGCGGAGATCTCCATTATTGCGACTACTGAAGTTGCCAATGGCTGGGAGAAGTATGGCAGCTTTCTGCGGGATAATTTTATCGGCAGAACAGCTAACAGTAGTGAATGCGTGATAGAAAATCCCGAAGTGCTCCGTTTTTTTTACAGCAAAAAAAGAAACCGGTTAAAAGTAATTACCGATTCTATTGTAATAATCAGGAACAGGGCGCTTGGGTATATTATCAAGTACCGGATGGATTCGTTTGTTCACGAATACAATGAGAAAAGGACATTATATACCGGCTTCCCTTTTTATGAGGAAATGGAAGGGAGTGATGAGGAAGTGGAACAATGGGTGAAGAACAGGAAAAAGGCGTATGAGGGTTCCGTGCTGCAATTTATGCGGGCCTACCGGGACAGTACGCTGAGAAAAGCCGGCTACAGGATAGAAATGGTAGATGATGCCACGGGGAAGAATATCCCCGTATATAACCCATATGACACCGCTTATTATGATATGATGGATCATGTCAGGATAGGACTGTTCTTTCCGGGCAAACTAAGAGTTGTTTACTCGGAAGAAAAACCTGAACCGGCCTACCTGGCAGCGGCCAAATTGCCATCCAACACCCCGATACAGATTTCTATTCTCGATCTGGCAGATGGGATCATCATTGAAGAAAATGGCTTTTATTACGATCAAAAAGAGGTGCTGACCCTGGGGTATTGGGCATGGGAGAAAATGGCCGATTTTCTGCCGTACGATTATTCACCCGACGAACCCCGGAAAGCACCACCGGTGATCGAGCCTGTTGCAGAGACTTCAGAAACGGTTGATACCACCGTTGCCGGTGAAGTCGAAAACAAGGAGCCGGTTGAAAGTGAAAATGACTAGACCGGGTTATTGCTGATTTTTTATTTGAGGATTTCTGATGCAGGTTTTTTCTGAAATCAGCAACCAAAATATCCCGCATCAGCAATCCAACCTATTCCATTACTTTCTTCCATATTTCGGGGATCCGCTTTATCCAGACAAGTTCTCTTTTTTTGATTTCTGCTTCTTGAGCGGGATAACCAAAATACGTTTTATTTCCCTTTAAAGAGGAGGGTACTCCGCTTTGCGCCATTACTACAGCATTGTCTCCAATGGTCAGGGTTTTACTGATACCTACCTGCCCCCATAAAGTGACGCCATTTCCAATTACGACTCCGCCTGCTATGCCAACCTGTGCCGCTATCAGGCAATTGGTTCCCACAATGGTATCGTGACCAATATGCACCATGTTGTCTATTTTGGTGCCTTTTCCAATCAATGTATCATGGGTCACCCCCCTGTCGATGGTGCACCCGCTGCCTATTTCCACATCGTCTTCTATCACCACCCTGCCACAGCTTTTCATTTTCTTGAACCATATTTCGCGATCCTTCTTTGTATTATAGTAAAAGGCATCAGACCCTATTACCGTTCCCGGTTGAATGATAACATTGTCTCCGATAACGCAATGGTCCATTATGGTAACGTTGGGATATATCAGGCAGTTTCTTCCGATAGTAGTATGGTTTCCTATTACCACTCCGGGATACAACCTGGAACCTTCACCAATGACAGCCGAATTACTGATTGGTTTTTCCACAGGCTCTAACGGGCGGAAATGTTCAACAATCTTAAGGTATGCCTCAAATGGTTGGCTGGTAATCAACAGGGTTTTATGCGATGGAAACGTTGTTTCCGCATTGATGATAATACAGGTAGCCGCCGAGTTTATGGCCATACTGTAATACTTTGGGTGGTCTACAAACATGGAGTCTCCCGGTTCCACCCGGTGTATTTCGTTAATACCTGTTACAAAAGCGTTAAGGTTGCCAACTGGCCGGGCGTCTATTAATTCGGCCAACCATTCAACAGAAACCGGCGCGGGAAATTTCATAAAGAAGCTATTTTTGCAAAAGTAAATTTAATTAGTATGGTGCGGCAAATTCATAAGAACATTAAAAGTCAATACCGGCAGGTGTTTTGTAAGAATAAAAAAACATCTTAAAAAAAACGTTTGTTATGTTATGATCAGGCGCTAATATATTTCCGGTAGTGCAAGAGGTAAATTACCCATTGGGGTTATAGGATATCCACAAAAAACATTTTGTAAATGTGTATAATTTTTTTTCAAATTTATTTCTTGTTAGTAAAAATTATTTTTAATATTGTGTCGGGAAATTATTTCCCGGTACTTACTAACCCATTCATATAATAAGTCCTTCATTAATTGGAGGGCTTTTTTATTTCCCGGCGTTTTATTTTTTATAGGGATTCAACGGCTTTTTTTACACTCCCGTATTTTGCCAGTAATGTTTTGGCTTTCTCATAATCCGTAATACCTGTTTTTTCCATAAGCATTTTGGCGCCGCGGTCAAAAAGCTTCTCATTACTCAACTGCATATTCACCATCTTATTATCTTCCACCCTTCCCAGTTGGATCATAATGGCGGTAGATATCATATTCAAAATAAGTTTTTGTGAGGTACCGCTTTTCATGCGTGTGCTGCCGGTTATAAACTCCGGTCCTACTGCCACGGCTATCGGAAAGTCTGCCTCTTCCGTAATAGGCGCACCCGGGTTGTTGGTAATACAGCCGGTTACTATTCCGTTTTCACGGCAGGTCTTCAGCGCGGCGATTACATAGGGAGTTGTACCGCTGGCCGCAATTCCTATCACCACGTCTTTATCATTAATATTGTATTGTTTTAAATCTTCCCAGCCCTGGGTGAGGCTGTCTTCTGCAAATTCTACCGGTTGGGTCATGGCTTCCTTTCCGCCTGCTATAATTCCTATTACCAGGTCGGGCGATACACCGAATGTGGGTGGACATTCACTTGCGTCTACAATTGCCAGCCTTCCGCTGGTACCGGCTCCTATATAAAAAAGCCGTCCCCCTGCCAGCATTTTATCAGAAGCGGTGATTACCAGCTTTTCAATATCGGGAATTACTTTTTCAATAGCGGCGGGCACTTTCCTGTCTTCAATGTTGATATTGGTCAGGATGTCGATCACCGGCATTTTTTCCAGGTGGCGATACGGAGAAGATTGTTCTGTTATCTTTTTAAATGGCATAGAAGAGAAATTTAGTTTTGGTCATATGGGCGGAAAACTATTGGTGATATTCTACAAGTCCTTCCATAGGGTTCTTTAGAATTTTGCCCGGGGTAAACTCGTAAGCATGACATAGTTCCAGTATTACGTCTTTAAAATAATGTGAGATTCCCCCTACAAAACTAACCGGCAATGTCCATGCTTCCTTAAACTTACAGATATGGTGGAAAAAAAAATCATTGATTCCATCTTCCAGGATATTTTCAATCATGTAATGTCCCCGGTGCTCGGATAAGAACGACGCGAAAGAAGCGAGGTAACGGTTGGCAAGGGGTTTTTTGTAGACATTTTCCAGGATACCGTTTTTGTCTATATTGAACTTCTGCCGGAAGGCATCCATCAACTCTCCGTCAAAAGTCTGGTACAGGAAATATTGTACTACTTTTTTCCCCAGATAGGCGCCGCTGCCTTCGTCGCCCAGTACATATCCCAGGCCTGGCCGGTTGTCGGTAATTTTTTTTCCATTGTAGTAACAGGAACTGGAACCGGTACCGAGAATGCAGGCTACTCCCTTCCCATTACCATATAGTGCTTTGGCAGCGGCCATCACATCATGCGTTACCTCTACAGTGGTTGCCCCGGTAAATACTTCCTGCAAGGCCTTTTTTACTATCTTAACATTGTTGGGATTGATACATCCGGTGCCGTAATAGAAAATTTCGTCTATCGCATAGTTTTTTAGCTGCGGCAGCAGCTCCTTTTTGAGAACTTCAGCTATTTGCTGACTGTTTAAAAAATAAGGGCTTATTCCCTGGGTGAATATTGTTTTCCTGCGTTTATTCTTCAAAATGCACCATTCTGCCTTTGTTGCACCGCTGTCGGCTATCAATTTAACGGAAGACATTAATTATTAATTGAACTTATTTTGTGAAATTCGCGTTTCAAAGATACTATACAAACGCAGACGAATGAGTAATAATAAATTGAAGCTTTGGTTACCCCTGGTATTTTCTGTTATAATGATACTGGGAATGTTTTTGGGGTACAAGATGAAGGAGAAACTGCCTACGACTACCCGGTTTTTTTCCGCGGATAAAAAAAGTACGGTGCAGGAGGTGCTGGACCTGATCTCAAAGAAATATGTAGACCCGGTTAAAACCGATACACTGGCTGACGCAGCTATTGAAGAAATGCTTACTCACCTGGATCCGCACTCGGTGTTTATCCCGGCCAGTCATCTGCAGCAGGTAAACGAGGAACTCGCCGGGAAGTTTGAAGGGATAGGGGTGGAGTTCAATATTTTCAACGATACCATTAATGTGATCACTGTTTTAAAAGGAGGCCCCTCAGAAAAGGCCGGGTTGCAGCCGGGAGACCTGTTTTTGAAGATCGGCGACTCGGTGGTGGCCGGAAAAGGTATAACCGGCGATAAAGTAAGGCTATTGCTGCGGGGAACCAAAGGGTCGAAAGTACAGGTGGAGATATTAAGAGGAGAAGAACAAAAAACATTTACCATTGCCCGTGGTGTCATCCCCCTGTATTCGCTGGATGCTTCTTACCGGATAACCCCATCCACAGGTTATATCCGCCTGAATAAATTTTCCGAGACCACCTATGAGGAGTTTATGGAAGCTATGCAAAAGCTCAAAGAGGAAGATATCCGGAACCTTATCCTGGACCTGCGTGGAAATGGCGGAGGGGTATTGCTGGAGGCTGTGGAGATAGCGGATGAGTTTCTGGATGGAAATAAGCTGATCGTTTATACCCAGGGCGGGCATAGTAATAAAACAGCGTATAACGCGAAAAGAGAAGGCATTTTTGAACAGGGGCGATTGGTGGTATTGATAGATGAGAGCTCGGCTTCTGCAAGCGAGGTGCTGACCGGGGCATTACAGGACTGGGACCGGGCCGAGGTAATAGGCAGGCGTTCTTTTGGCAAAGGGCTCGTGCAGGAGCAATATAACCTAAACGACGGAAGTGCCTTGCGGCTGACAACTGCCCGTTATTATACGCCACTGGGAAGATCCATTCAAAAGCCATACGACAATGGCGTAGCAAATTATAATGAGGAATTGATGGACCGTTATACCAGTGGAGCGTTACTGAATGCGGATAGCAACCATACAGACAAAGATAAAATATATCAAACGCCGGGTGGTAAAGCAGTATATGGTGGCGGCGGTATCATGCCGGATGTTTTTGTGGGAATAGATACTACCAGCATAAGCAGCGCCGTATCACAGCTCTATGCGAGGGGCACGCTGAGTAATTTCGTATATCGGTATTATGTGGATAATATTGAGAAGTTCAAATTATTCCTCAAGCCTTCCGATTTTGATAAAGGTTTTTATGTTGATGATGCGGTTTGGAAAGCGTTTGTTGATTTTGCCGAAAAGGATAGCGTGTCGCTGAATACACTGCCCGGCTCAGATAAAAAAATGCTGGAGCAGCGAATTAAAAGCCTCATTGCCCGCCAGCAATGGCGCAATGAAGGGTTCTATGAAATAAACAATACCACGGATCCGGTTATTAAAAAGGCGCTGGAGATACTGGGGAGTTAGAGGTAAGTGGGTGAATTATAAATAAAGGTTGAAGGAGGCAGGTGCAGGTTTCCGGGGGCTTAGCGATAAGCTATAGACGAAATCCGGACGATTTATCTCAAATCTTAAATTTTAAATCTTCCAATGGATATCAAAAACAATATTCTCGAAACGATCGGCAACACTCCGTTGATAAAATTAAATGCGATCACAAAAGGGTTGCCTTGTACTGTACTGGCGAAAGTGGATTATTTCAATCCCGGCAACTCAATAAAAGACAGGATGGCGGTGAAAATGATCGAGGTTGCCGAAAAGGAGGGGAAATTGAAACCGGGGGGGACGATTATTGAGTGTACGTCCGGCAATACAGGAATGGGGCTGGCGCTGGCGGCTATTGTAAAAGGATACAAATGCATTTTCACTTCTACCGACAAACAGTCCAAAGAAAAGTTTGATATTCTGAAAGCGGTGGGGGCGGAGGTAATCGTTTGCCCTACCAATGTAGAGCCGGATGACCCGAAAAGTTATTATTCAGTTGCCAAACGCCTGGCCAAGGAGATACCGGGCGCCTATTTGTGTAACCAGTACGATAACCTGGCAAACCGACTGGCACATTACGAGACTACCGGGCCGGAAATCTGGCGGCAAACTGATGGAAAGATCACCCATTTCGTTTCCACTGCCGGAACCGGGGGAACCGTTACCGGCACAGCCATGTATTTAAAGGAAAAGAATCCCGACATCCAGGTATGGGCCATTGATGCGTATGGTTCTCTGCTGACAAAATATTTCCGGACCGGTGAAACGGATATGAATGAAGTGCATCCTTATATCTCCGAAGGTTTTGGAGAAGATTTTGTGCCGGATAACTTCGATATGAGCGTGATCGACTGGTTTGAACAGGTATCGGATAAGAACGGGGCATTGATGACCCGGAGGTTGGCCAAAGAAGAAGGGCTGTTTTGCGGGTATAGTGCCGGCAGTTGCCTGCAGGGGCTGTTGCAGTTAAAAGACCGGCTGAAAAAAGATGACCTCGTGGTTTGTGTTTTTCACGACCACGGCAGCCGTTATGTGGGAAAGGTATATAATGATCAATGGATGCTGGAAAGAGGCTTTATTGAAGTGAAATCGTTTAAGGATATAGTTGCCGGCCGGCAACAACCTATTATTACAGTGCATCCCGAACAAACGGTAGCCGAAGCATTTGAGCTGATGAAGAAATTTGATATTGAAAATATCCCTGTTATGGATGACGGGAAGCCGGTAGGGGCTGTTTCCGAAGGCGGTTTATTTGAAAACCTGTTTCAAAACCCTGATTTAAAGGCGCAAAAGATCACTTCTGTTATGGAAACGCCCTACCCGGAAGTATCTTTTGAAACTCCGGTAGAACGTCTTCTGAAATTGATAAATAAGGACAATGGTGCTGTATTGAGTAAGGATGATACGGGGACTTATCACATTATAACAAAATACGATATAATTCAAGCGCTCGCAAAATGATTTATTATAAATTATTTATAATCAATAATTTATAATTTAAATATCGTAAAATTACTAGGTTCTATCGCGTAATTCATGCAAAAATTCACTGCTAAATTATCTAAAAAAATTGGGGAAAAATGCTCTTGTATGGTGGATAACTAGTGGGTATCTTTGATTTGAAGTTGATTGATGAGGAAATCATGCCTCAGCCATCCAAAATCCAGAAACCGTCCTAAAAAAAGTTGAAATCCAATCCAATGAAAAAGGTATTAAAATCCAATGTCAATCAACTTTTTTTCCATTAAGCCTTGTTTCCGATAGCCTGTTGAAAAATAATCTAGATCCAATAGTTGTAAAAACCGCAACCTGTTTTAAAATCCAATGACACTATGAGCCTAACACCTTGGACAACAATGAATTTTAGTTAATCAGGAATCCCGAAACCACGTCCAATCCCCAAAGTTTGGTTTTCACAACCGGCTTTAAAAATGATTCCCCACGTTAAGTGGGGTTTTTTTATTTTGCCTGAATAATGTATAATAATTACACAGTATAATGCAGCATTCAGGCATTCACCCCTGTCTCATAGTGAACATATGTACATGCAAGGTTAATTAACAAAAGATTAATATCTCTGCTAAAGTACGTATCTTTATCCTTTAATTAAATACACAAACATGAGAAAACTTGTATCACTAATGGTGATGCTATTGCTTACTGTAATGGCATTCGCCCAAACCCGAACCATTACCGGGAAAGTAACAGATGCGGCTGATAGCAGCCCGCTTCCCGGTGTAACCGTTGCTGCCGGCCCCATAGCAGTACAAACTGATTCTGAAGGAAATTTCAGTATCCAAATACCGGAATCAGTGAGAACATTAACCTTTTCATTTGTCGGATTTGTTAGCCAGGAGATTTCTGTAGAAACTCAGGTTTCATTGGACGTTGCATTGGTCAGTAGTCGGGCTAGCCTGCAGGAAGTGGTTGTTGTGGGGTATGGAACCCAGAAAAAGAAAGATGTGACTGCAGCTATTGCAAAAATCGATACTGATCCCATTAGCAATCTTATCACACCGAGTTTAGATAGGCAATTGGGGGGAAGGGCTTCTGGCATACAGGTAACCAGCCCAAGTGGCTTAGTAAATGAAGCTCCAAGAATCAGGATAAGAGGAGTGAACTCTGTGAATGGTTCACGTGGTCCTCTCGTTGTTCTTGACGGGGTACCAATGGTGGATGATGATTTTTCAGGTGTTACAACCAATAATTTTTTAACTGATATTAATCCGGCCGATGTCGAGTCTGTAGAGGTGCTGAAAGATGGTGCCGGTACAGCGATTTACGGTTCAAGGGCTGCAAACGGAGTGTTGCTAATTACCACTAAAAAAGGGAAATCGGGTAGGTCTAATGTTGTTTACAGCAACAATTTTGGCTTTTCAAATCCTTACAGGCGCTTTGATTTGTTAAACGCAAGCGAATTTGTAACGATCAGTAATGAAAAATTCTCCCGTGCGGGTATTGCAGATCAGGCATTTATGAATAGTGAGAATACGGATACCGATTGGCAGGGCTATGTATACAGGAAAAATGCGTTTTCTCAAACTCATAATCTGAGTGTTGATGGTGGAAATGACAAGACTACTTACTTTTTATCGTTGAATTTTACCGATCAAGAAGGTATGGTTATTACCAATAACGTTAAACGATATGGCGTTAGAGCTAACGTTGAGCACAAAGTAGCCAAATGGTTGAAGTTGTCTAATAACATAACATTATCAAGGACTGAAGACAATGACCAGAATACCGGGACAAATGCCTTGTCAGGAGCGGTTGCCAACTCTTTAAGGGCGTTGCCTAATGTGCGGATTTTTAATGAAGACCAACCGCAGTTCAGTGGATTCAATATAACGCCGGACGGAGCTGCTTTAGGGCGGGATGCCAATTTGCGGCCAATAGAGAATAACTATACCAATATTGCTTTTGTGCTCGCAAATAATCAGTACAATTCTACAAAACACAGAATCATAAATAACTTTGCCGTAGAAGTTAAACCCTTTAACTGGTTAAGCTATACTTCAAGGGTTAATATTGACTATTGGACAGGTCTTGATTTTCAATCGCTGGATTCCCGGCATGGCGATGGAAGGTCATCAGGAGGTATTGTAATGAACCAGTCTCTTAATAATATCCGTTGGGTATTACAGAATTATTTTAACGCCAATAAATCTTTTGGAGACCACAACACTTCTTTGACGCTTGGTACAGAGCTTCAGAATGAAAGATACAGCAGTTTTTACGGCAGAGGGTCATTAATAGCTGATCTTTTTTATCAGCAAAGGAATTTAATAAGCAATAGCATGGAAAACCAGTTTTCTGGTGGTAGCTATCAGGAGGGACCAGGATTTATATCTTATTTTGGACGATTAAACTACGACTATGCTAGTAAATATTACCTACAATTATCTTATAGAAGGGATGGGTTGTCAAGGTTTGCTGCCGAAAACAGGTTCGGTAATTTTCCGGGGGTATCTGTAGGTTGGCGTATATCTGAAGAAGGCTTCTGGAATAGTTTTTCCAATGTTGTATCTGAGTTTAAGGTTAGAGGCTCATGGGCAACAGTGGGTAATGACAGAATTGCGGGTGGAAGTTTTCCTTACCTGAGCTTATATGGCTCAAGGCCATACGGATCCATAAGTGGGATTGCTTTGTCGCAATTAGGAAATTATGGGCTTACATGGGAAACTCAAGAGAAGCTTGATGTTGGGGTTGACCTGGGATTTTTGAATGACAGACTTACATTAACCTTTGATTGGTTTAGCAATAAAAACAATGGATTGGTTTTAGCAGCGCCTCTGCCAGTATCATTCGGAGTTCCTGGGAACTCGATTTATCAGAATATTGGCGATATGAAAAGTCATGGATTTGAGCTTAGTGCAGGAGGTAGAATTATCAACAACCGGAACTTTACCTGGAGCGTTAATGTTAACTACACAAATGTAAAGAATAAAGTAAGTGCCTTGTATCTTAATCAGGATGTGGTAGATCCCTATAATATCAAACGCGTAGGAGAACCGATAAATGCATTGTTTGGATATGAGTTTGCAGGTGTAAATAGTGGAAACGGAAATCCCATGTATTATAAACAGGATGGGACATTAATTCAGGGCAATATTGCGAATTCTACTTATTATAAGGTTATTAAGGCAGACGATCCCGCATTAGGAGAACAAACAGCTTTGGGAAGCGGAGATAAAAAAATTCTTGGTAATGTTCTGCCAACATGGTTTGGAGGATTTAGTAGTGATCTGCGATACAAAAATCTCTCATTAAATATATTCCTGAGGTATTCGGGGGGGAACAAAATATTTAATGAAACAAAAGGCACATCACTGCTGACGCAGGCTTTCATGAATAACGGTAAAGTAATTCTGAATCGTTGGCAAAAGCCTGGAGATGTAACAGACGTTCCGATGTTATGGTATGGACGTGATAATTTTACAAATTTACAGAACAATGCGTCCAGCCGTTTTGTTGAAAGCGGTAATTTTTTGAGATTAGAAAATGTTCAATTGGCCTATACGTTGGGAACGAAGACATTAGGCGGCATTTTAAATGGTTCTGTAAAGAGTATTCGCGTTTTTGTTCAGGGACAAAACCTGTTACTTTTCACTAAATATTCTGGTATCGACCCCGAAAACATTACAGAAGGAGGAATAGATTTAAACACTGTGCCAAGACCAAGGGTCATATCGGCAGGAATAAGTATTGGGTTATAATTAGAAGGTTACTAAACTTAAACTTATTAAAATGAAAATAAGAAATACATTAAAATTGACTAATATAGTATTTATAATACTGTTAGCCGCTCTGCTTAATAGTTGTCAGAAGCAGACTCTTGATCTTCAGCCATACACTGCATTTTCAGATTTGTCTGCATTTAGTTCTGTCGATAGGGTAGAGCTTGCAGTCAATGGAGTTTATGACGCTGCACAAACAGGGTTTTACCAGCCAACTCCCGGAAGCACTGTCGGGGAAACCTTCCGGGGGTATCCTTTCGGTGCCGCAAGTATAGAACAGGGAGATATGCGTGGTGAGGATATGTTAAACAATGCATTGTTTTTTCAGATAACCTACGAAGCCACTTATACCATTTCTTCCGCTAATAACGTAAACCAGTTTATGACCCTTTATACACTCATAAATAAGGCGAATCTCACCATCGAAGGCGTAAAGGGAGCTGTGGATGCAGGTATTATTCCTTCTGAAGTGGGTAATGCTTATGAAGGTGAGCTGAGATTTCTGAGAGCTTTGGCTCATCATGAATTGGTAATTAACTTTTCGCGGCCTTACGCCGATAATAATGGAGGTAGTACAGGAATAATATACAGGGATTTTGGAGTGAACGCGGATGATAAAGTATCTGCAGCAAGAGAATTGAAAAGAAGTGATTTTACTGTTGCACAAAATTATAGCCGTATTCTGGAAGATCTGGATTTTGCGGAAAGCAATCTATCTGATGCAGGCGCACTAAAGACTTATAGAGCTAACAAAGCCGCGGCTATAGCGTTAAAAATGCGTGTAAAACAACATATGGGTGACTGGCCCGGAGTAATTGCCGAAGGCGCTAAAATTGTTTCAGGCACTTTTCCGAGTTTTTCAAGTCCTAGTGGCGGCTGGAAACTTACAGCTACCCCGGAAGGACCTTTTACAAACAATACATCTGACGAGAGCATCTTCTCTATAAAAAATGCAGCTACTGACAATACGTCGGTTAATGCGGCTTTGGCTAATATGTTAGGCGATCCTGCTGACCCCGTTGGAGGAAGAGGATTGGTACGTATAAGTCCGATTATCTGGAGCGATAGTCGGTGGCTATGTGATGACTTAAGAAGGACTACACTTGTAAGAGCTCATCTGGGAGAGGGTAGCGCATTTTCTTATAAATATCGGGATGTAGCTACGCATTCTGATGCAGCGCCATTGATAAGGTATGCGGAGGTGTTATTAATGTTGGCTGAAGCCGAGGCAAGAAATGCCGGTGGTGTTTCAGCAACCGCATTAGATTTGTTAAATGCAGTTAGGAACAGAGCTGTCAATAGTGCCGATGCCTATACAATTGCCGATTTTGCTGATAAAGATGAGTTGATAGCTGCGATTTTATTTGAGAGGCGTGTAGAATTATTGGGAGAAGGAAAGCGATGGGGAGATATTCACAGGCTGGCTTTAGACCCTGTTCATGCACCTCTCCCGGGTGGGGGAGTTCCCGCTAAGGTTGGTACAGGTGCTGCAACTTCGGCGATGTTTGACTGTGCTGGTACAACTGTTCTCAGAACAGTTGCGGCTATACCTTACAGCGATCATAGATTTCTTTGGCCTATTCCGGAAATTGAAACCCGGCAAAATGAAAACTATACACAAAACCCCTCTTACTAGAGTTGTTTTTAGATAATTTGTCGTTCCCGTTTATATGGCCTATTCCCTTTGATGAGGTTATACAAAACCCCATTATAGAGTAAAATCCGGGCTATTAAAAATCAGGATGCCGGAATTATAAAATAAATCTGATGAAAGAAAAGCCGCCCCGAAAATTTGGAGCGGCTTTTCTTTCTAATACCCAATCCGGATCAGTTGAAGGCAACAGTATCTGTCGCTGATCACATGTCTTAGGTAAGTATTGTTCCTGCATTTTAGCATGAATATTGCAGTTGTTAAATTTCTCAGAACAGTTCGTTCGCGAATGTATCAATCGGCATATTGATACATGCAGCATTTTGTTGTCAGAGGGTGCCTTTGCATATAGCTGACATACTCTCCAACAGTATTTTCTATGCATTAAACTTCAATATTGCTTCCTTAATTAAAAAAACGTCACATGAGAAAAGCTATTCTTTTGGTAACATCGCTGATACTGTTTATTGCATCAGTATCTGCCCAAAATCGCACGGTCAAAGGGATTGTGCTTGATGAAACAGGTACTCCGGTACCCTATGCTTCTGTTGTAATAAAAGGTACTGCCACGGGTACCATGGCAAATTTTGAGGGAAACTTTGAAATCCAGATTAGTCCCGGATCAACATTGGCGGTTTCTTCCCAGGGGTTTATTCCTTTTGAAATCGTTGTTGGTAACGAAGATTTTATCACGGCTACCCTGAGGGCTACAGGACAACTTAAAGAAGTGGTGGTCACCGCATTGGGTGTAAAAACCTCAAAAGACCGCCTGGGCACCAGCCAGTCTACTGTCGGCGGCAATGATCTGGTTAAATCCGGTGAAACCAGTGTATTAAACGCTATGGCATCAAAAGCCTCGGGTGTGCAGGTGGTACGCTCGACTGGCGACCCCGGCGCGGGAACTTATATCCAGATTCGCGGGCAAAGCACTATTACAGGAGATTTGCAACCTCTTTTTGTAATAGATGGGATCCCTGTTTCCAACAGTTCATTGGGTGGTGAAGTAGATGGTGTCGCTCAACAATCACGCATGGGGGATTTCAACGCAGACGACATTGACAATATAGAAATATTAAAAGGGGCCGCCGCTGCCGTGTTATATGGTACGAGGGCGGCAAATGGGGTTGTGCTCATTACTACCAAAAAAGGGAAGGCTGGCAGGAAAATCAATGTTTCCTTTAGCAGTACTTATTCGGTAGATGCCCTGAATAAGTCGGTTCCATTACAAAAAGTCTACGGTTTGGGGAATAATGGTATTTTTCAGTATGGGGCGAGCAGCAATAACCGGGCATGGGGCGACAAAATCGCTGATCGTGCCGGAGGAGAAGATGTATTTCTTACAAGCGGCGCACATGCAATATTGCCGGATGGCAGCACGAGGTACTTAATTCAAAACGGCACGGCTGCCGATCCTCACGGAGGGAAACGCTCGCGGGATGTATATGATCATTCCAAAGATCTTTTTGAGAATGGGTACTATTGGGATAATACGGTCTCTTTAAGCGGGGGCGACGAAAGGGGTGTTTTTTATGCCAGTTTCTCCACTTTAAAGCAAGACGGTATTCTAAAGGCAGGAAGTGATTACAACAGGAAAACATTCAGGATAAATGCCGACAGGAAGTTTGGCGCACTTAAACTGGCAGGTGGTTTTGCTTACACCAATTCCACTTCAGATCGCGCCCAGCAGGGCTCCAATATTTCCGGTATTTTCCTGGGGGGGCTGAGAACCTCGCCAGACTTTGACAACAACATATTCGAAGGTACTTATGTGGATGCTTCCGGTGCCATTTTCCTGAACAGGCAAATTTCCTATCGTAATCCGATAGGCGCCCGTACCAATTCCGGGTACGACAATCCTTTCTGGATACTCAACAGGATTAAAAATACTTCTGCTGTAAACAGGATCACGGCCAACTTTGAAGCGACCCTTAAACCAACTTCCTGGCTGACCATTGTTGAACGTGCGGGTGTTGACAATTACGCTGACAAACGCCTGGGAAACTTCCCCACCCTGTCCTCTGCCTTTCCCAACGGACAGCTAACAATGGAGACAATTTCGGAAACACAATTTAATAACGACCTCTTTGCAAGAGGCGAATTTTCGATCGGGCAAAATCTCGAGTTGTCTGCTCTTGCCGGCTGGAACTTTAATCACCGGATATTTGATAACGTTGGGGCAACCGTGAGGAATTTTATTAATGAGGATATACTGAATCCTATTTTCGACCTCGGAAATTCAGCCGCCGATGCCAGGTTCCCTTTTAACGAGCAGTCATATATCCGCACCACCGCCGGATTTGCGCAACTGTCTTTTAATGCATATGACCAGCTATTTGTTGAGCTTACAGGACGGCACGAGGCCGCTTCCACTTTCAGAAAAGAGTTTTTCTACCCGTCTGCCAGTGTTGCCTGGCAATTCGGAAAACTTGTAAAATCCGGTTTTCTTTCTTTTGGCAAGTTGCGTGCTTCGTATGGAGAAGTGGGTGTTCAACCCCGTCCGTATCTTTTATCAACTTATTATGTACCGCAGGTGGTTCCGGAATCATGGGGACCACAACTGGACGCTTCCTCTGCCAGTTATGGAGGAGGATTTGCACGCAGCGCCGTAAAAGGTAACCCGGATCTGAAACCGGAGCGCAAAAGTGAATTAGAGTTTGGTGCGGACCTCCGACTTTTTGACAATATAATTTCATTAAGCGGTACGTATTATCAGAATAAAACCAAGGACGCGATTTTTGCCATTCAGGTGCCGGCAACCACAGGATATACCAATACCAACGGTAATGCTGCTGAAATTGAGAATAAAGGGTTTGAACTTGATTTAGGTGTGAATTGGATCAGGAAGCAGGACTTTACATTTTCCACGAATGTGATATTCAGCAGAAACAGAAATAAAGTGTTGAGCTTATTGGGTGCGGAGTCGTTCTTCCTGAATGGTTTCACGGGCGGTTCTTCCAGGGCGGTAGCCGGGATGGCGCTGGGAACTTTGTGGGGCGGCGACTTTTTGCGGGATGAGAAAGGCGCACTGATACTGGATACAGAAGGATTTCCCCAAAACTCCGGTGTGGAAGGTCCTATCGGGGACCCCAACCCTGATTGGACAGGTGGTATAACCAATACGCTGACATGGAAAAATTTCCGGCTCTCAGTGCTTGTTGACCATGTACAGGGCGGGGCTGTATGGAATGGTACAAAAGGCGCATTATACGTTTTTGGCACACATGCGGAAACCGGAAATGAAGTGGTGGCGCCTACAGACCTTAATACTTACTATGGCAATACGATTGCGGCTGGTACGCCTTTTCGTGGCGCTATTCATGATTTTGGGGCAGGAAACGTAGCCTTGAACCAGGAATGGTACACTGATCTGGGTGGAGGATTCGGACCGGTGGCTTCACAGTTTATAGAAGACGGCACCAGGACCCGTTTGCGTGAAATCAGTCTGGGATATACCATTTCAGGAGAGAATTTTACAAGAAGAACGAAGTTGCAGTCCATTGATATTTCTGTGGCAGGAAGAAACCTCGCCTTGTGGACCAGGTACACAGGAATTGACCCGGAAACTAACCTGACAGGTCCTTCCAACGGTCGCGGGCTGGATTACTTCAACAACCCCAGCACCCGCTCTTATTTGTTCACCATTCGCATCAATTACTAAAATAAACTTGTAACCATGAAAAAAGTTATTTTAAATATATCCGTTTTTACGATGCTGATAATGGCATCCTGTAAAAAGATCGTTGAGGGTTTCGATAAAGATCCTAATCGTTCTATTTCAACGAATATTCCTTTGCTGCTGAATGCGGGCGAAGTAGGAATGATTGCTGCCAACGAAGGTAATCTTTCCCGTATCGGCGGTATGTGGTCTGGCAGCTTCACCGGTGCGGACCGTCAATATCTTAGTTTGAATAATTACACAACAATTACTTCAGACTACGATGCTGATTGGGATAATTTATACCAGGCATTCATAAGCCAGTTTTTGCTGGCAGAAAAAGCGGCTTTGGAGGTAAATAATACAATTGCTGCAGGAATTGCGGAAGTAATGCTCGCACAGGGATTTGGACTGGCAGCTGATCTGTGGGGAGACGTACCCTTTACCGAAGTGGGCGATCCCGAGCAGTTCCCGACTCCTAAGTTTGAGGCGCAGGCTGATGTATATAGCGGAGTACAGGCGCTGCTGGACAAAGCTATTGCCAACCTGCAGGAGAGTGTAGGTACCTCGCCCGGCTCAAAGGATTTCTTTTATAACGGAAATACAACAAACTGGATAAAAGCGGCCTACACTTTAAAAGCCAGGTATTACCTGCATACCAAAAATTACGAGGCCGCACTGGAAGCTACTGCAAAAGGGATAAATACACCGGAACTGAGCATATATGCCCCGCATGGCTCCACATATCTCGCGGACTTCAATTTGTGGTATTCCTTTCTTACATATGATCGTCCCGCATATTTAACAGCAGATGATGCTTATGCTACCCAACTCCTGGATGAAACATCGGATATATACAGGGGTAATGCAAAAACCAATGAAGGAGCCAGGTTCAACTACCTGTACCAGCCGGAGTTAAATACCGGGGGGCTTGATCCTAATGTGTTATGTGATTTCGACTGGGGTGTGCCAACTGAATATACAGGCTTTTTTGGCGCTAATGAACGCTACCCCATTCTTACGTACTATGAAAACCTGCTGATAGCCGCCGAGGCCAACCTTAAGAAGGCAACACCTGATTTTGATGCAGCCCTGGAGGCTCTGAATGCGCACAGGGCATATCTGTCAGGCAGCAGCACTTATATAAGATCTGGTTGGATAGATGATTATGGCAGTAAATTTGACCCTTATGTGGCTGCCGACTTTGCCAGTGGGGGAATGGAAAACCCGGACGGGCTTCCGTCCGAAGAAGCTCTGTTACTTGAAATCCTTGAAGAACGCTATATAAGTTTTATCGGCCAGATAGAGCAGTTTAATGATGTAAGGCGAACAAAAAATAAACTGGGAATACCTCCTGCTACCGGCGCCAAACTGCCACAGCGGTACTTGTATCCCAATAGTGAAACTAATACAAACCCCAATACACCAAAGCTTACTCAGGCTGACCTGTTTACCGAAACCCCGGTAAACGCAACAGCGTATTAGTTGATCATCTTTATACAAGAGTGGTTACCCGGCCGGGTAACCACTCTTTTTGGAATATGGCGTTCCCCCTTTTCACACTATATTTATAGTAAAAACAATCTCGTGTATAAATTTCTTGTGGTAGTTTTTCTTTTATCAGGCATTAGTAGCATGTCCAATGCCCAGCCATTAAACAGGAAGCCGGAATTTTCCAGGGCAGATAGTTTGCGGGGGTCTATTACTCCCGGGCGGGCCTGGTGGGATGTTAAGGAGTATGATCTTACTGTTTGGTTTGATTTTAGTAAAAGAAGTTTAACGGGTAGCAACACGATCACTTATACGGTAGTATCGGCACCCACAACCGAAATGCAGATAGATCTGCAGGTAGGGCTGAATATCGATAGCGTTATTTATGAAGGTGGTCCGATGAGTTTTTGGAGAGACGGCAATGTTTATTTTGTGAAAGTACCGCCGGGGCAGGCGGTTGATGATGTCCGGAAAGTGACTGTTTATTACTCCGGTATACCCCGCCCGGCCATCCGTCCTCCTTGGGACGGAGGCGTAATATGGAGTAAGGATGCCGGGGGCAATCCGTGGATCAGCGTGGCCTGCCAGGGGCTGGGCGCCAGTGTGTGGTTTCCCTGTAAGGACCATCAAAGCGATGAGCCGGACCATACACTTTTAAGTATTATCACACCCGATTCCCTGGTAGCTGTCGGAAATGGACGGCTAAAGACTACCACATCCAATGGAAACGGTACGACTACTTATACCTGGGAAGTAGTGAACCCTATTAATAATTATAATATCATTCCCTATATAGGGAAATACGCTCACTGGCAGGAAACTTATGCAGGCGAAAAAGGAAACCTGGACTGCGACTATTGGGTACTTGACTATAATCTTGAAAAGGCAAAAACACAATTTAAGCAGGCATCGGAAATGTTGCAGTGTTTTGAACATTGGTTTGGTCCTTACCCCTTTTATGAAGATGGGTTTAAGCTGGTGGAATCGCCTCACCTGGGGATGGAGCACCAGAGCGCTATTGCTTATGGCAATCGTTTTGCCAACGGCTACCTGGGCAACGATCTGTCGGAAACAGGATGGGGTCTGAAATGGGATTTTATCCTGGTACATGAAAGTGGCCACGAATGGTTTGGCAATAATATCACCACCAAAGATGTTGCCGACATGTGGGTACACGAAAGCTTTACCAACTATTCGGAAACGCTTTTTACTACCTGCAAATTTGGAAAGGAAGCCGGCAACGACTATGTGATCGGAACCCGGAAGAGGATACAAAATGATATTCCCGTGCAGGGTCCGTTTGGAGTGAACCAGGAAGGTTCGGGGGATATGTATTACAAAGGAGGAAACCTGGTACATATCATCCGCCAGGTTATTAACAACGATTCCCTGTTCCGGTCTGTCCTTCGGGGGCTGAACAGGGATTTTTACCACCAGACTATTACCGGAAAAGACCTGGAAGTATATATCAGCAGGGCTGCGGGTATCGACTTTTCCAAAGTATTTGATCAGTATTTACGCACTACACAAATTCCCGTACTGGAATATAAGATCAAAGGAAAAACGCTCAACTATCGCTGGAATAATGTTGTAAATGATTTCGATATGCCAATACGGGTAAATTTCTACGGAGAACACTGGTTAAAACCTGCTGAAAAATGGCAAACGCTGAAACCAAAGAACGGGGGTAAGGAAAATTTCAGTATTGACAGGAACTTTTATGTAGAGACACTGAAGGTTGATTAGTATATTGGAGTTATTGCCGGATCAGAACCTTATTGTAAAGCCCTGCTTCTCTTTAAAGCCGCGATTGAAGAAAACAATTCCTATAAAAAACAGGTCGATGCTACAGGTAACAGACGGGTGCCTCCTGATTTCGTTCCATGCTGTTTCCATCTCTTCACTCCAGTGGATATCGTCAAAAACAATAATTGAGGTTTCCGTAAGATAAGGTTGTAACCATTGGAAATAACGGAGGGTAGGTTCATACCGGTGGTTGCCGTCTACAAAGGCAAAATCTATATACTTAAGTTTGCCTAGCAGCGGTAATAAGGTGTCATCAAAATTGCCGCTTATCAGCTCTATATTGTTCAGTTGTAAATTGTCAAAATACTGCTTTGCCAACCGGGCAACAGAGGAAGCTCCTTCAAGTGTAAACACCTGGTTCGTTTTACCGGCGGAAGCCAGGTAGGCGGTGGTGATGCCCAGCGAGGTACCCAGCTCCAGTATCACGGACGGCTGGTAGTAATTCACCATTCTGAACAACAATTGAGCATACTTTTTCGGCTTCAGGCTATTGCGGGCAATATCTCTTATGCTGCGTTTGTTTGAACTGCCTGCTACAGACCCGGCGCCCATATCCGTTATCTCCAGCAGGGTATTGTCTTTCTGTAGCTTTTCCCTTAGTCTTTCAATCTCATAATAGGCATAATATTGTTTATGATCGTTCAGAACATGGGTGATGAAATCAAAAACAAAAGGAGAATGAGTACCGTGCCCTTTACCATTGACGGCAATGAAATAGTATTGTATATATTTAAGTGCCAGTCGGGATTTGTTATACATGATCTGTGCAGGTTGTCAGTAGTCAGTGGTAAAACGTATGTGGTATATGTGACTTGCCGCTTATCACTAAAACACATCCTGGTTTTTTCTAACCCAGGTTTGAAACGAGTAAGAATATGTGTGCTTTTCATCTGCATCAAAATTCAGTTCATACACTTTTTGCCACTGATCTTCAGAAAACACCGGGAAAAACGTGTCACCCTCTAAAACCGCATGTACACGGGTAATATAAATTTTATCGGCAACAGGCAGGTAGGCGTCGTATATCTGGCCGCCACCGGCAATGAACACTTCCTTACAATCCGTCTCTTTTGCTTTTTCGAGCGCCTCCTGTGTGGACTCCACAACCGTAACGTCACTCCGGTGTATACCGTGATCATGCTGCCGTGAAACCACGATATTGTATCTGCCGGGCAATGGTTCACCCGACAGTGACAGGTATGTCTTTCGTCCCATGATCACCGGCATCCCCCAGGTAGTATTTTTAAAAAACTTCATGTCGTTGGGCAGGCGCCAGAGCAGGTTATTATCCTTACCTATTGCATTATTTTCTGCTGCAGCTACTATCAGGGAGATCAGCATATACCTTATTGTGGTTTTAATTAAGAGAGTTATTCTTAACAAATGCAACTTACAAAACTAAACCGGGTTTCGACAATAAACATTTTGTGGCTGCCGGGGCTACACTGCCACCGGGGCCTTGATCGCGGGATGATACTGATAATGCTCCAGTGTGAAATCTTCATACCCGAAATCAAATATATTGTCCACTTTCGGGTTGAGCCGCATCAACGGAGCATCGTACGGGGCTCTTGACAATTGAAGAGTGGCTTGCTCTATATGATTATTGTAAAGATGTACATCTCCAAAACTGTGTACAAACTCTCCCGGCTCCAGCCCACATACCTGTGCGATCATCATGGTGAGCAGCGCATAGGAAGCAATATTGAACGGCACCCCCAGAAATACATCTGCCGACCGCTGATACAATTGGCAGGAAAGCGCCGGTTTATCAGCGCCTTTTGGAGTAGCTACATAAAACTGGAACATATTATGACAGGGCATCAGGGCCATTTGCGGCAGGTCAGCAACATTCCAGGCGCTCACTATAAGCCGCCGGCTGTCCGGGTTCCTTTTAATCTGGTCGATCACATCTGTGATCTGATCAATTGTCTGACCATCGGCTCCCTGCCAGCTACGCCATTGTTTACCATACACCGGGCCCAGTTCACCGTCCGCGCCTGCCCATTCATCCCAGATGCTGACACCATTATCTTTCAGGTATTTTATATTGGTATCGCCCTTCAAAAACCAAAGCAGCTCGTATATAATACTTTTCAGGTGAAGCCTTTTAGTCGTTACCAAAGGGAATCCTTTGCTGAGGTCAAACCGCATCTGGTAGCCAAAACAACTCAGTGTACCTGTTCCGGTACGATCATGTTTTTGAACGCCATTGTCCATAACATGGCGAAGTAGCTGAAGGTACTGTTGCATAGATGCAAATTACGGCAATTGTATAGAGAATTGTGTAAAGGTTTGCCGGGTGGAAAATAGCCAGGTTATTAAAATGTGGATATTTGTCCCGGAGGGAGCCCTGCGGCGGTGTTCCGGTAATTTTCCTAAACATCAGGAATTATCCCTCATCATAGTTATTATTACTCCTGTTTCTGTTGAGCAGTGAGAAGTCTGCATTTCCGAATTTATAGCTCAATGTGAGCCTGAAAGTTCTTACGCTCCACCGGCGATAGGAGTCCTGGTAAAAATCCTCAGTATCGTAAATGGTGCCCCAGCGTCTGGAATTCAACACATCATTAACTGAAAAAGTGGCTGTTGCCCTGTTGTTTTTCAAGAAGTCTTTACGGATGGCAAAATCCAGTCCATACTGCGGGAGCATCCTTCCCTGCGGAATTACCCTGGCAGATTCGTATTCACCGATTACCTGAAAGCTAAGGTTGTTGATCGCTTTTTGAGATGGCGCCTTGATCTTATAGTTGGCGGTCAGTTTTCCATTCCAGTTGAATCCTTCATTGCTCAGGTCTACATTTCCCACAGTAGCTTCCACCGTCCTGTACTGCAGGTTGGCAGACGGGGTGATCTCAAAGCTACTACCCCATTTTTGCTGCAGGGTAAGCTCTGCACCGTAGCGATTAGTAGTACCGGCGTTAATAAATGTATTCAGGATCGCGTTAGGATCGACGCCAGCGGTTTCCAGTTCCAGGTATTTTTCGGTGGTGATGGTGTCGCTGTATTGAGTAATGTCATGCGGGTTATTTCTCCAGAACAAACTACCCAGAAGGTTGCCTCCCTCGTATGATTTGCTGTAATTGGCTTCAAAGGAGTTGATAAACTCCGGTTGTATCGCCGGGTTTCCCTGCCGCAGGTTAAAGGGGTCGCTGATCTCTATAAAGGGGCTCATTTGCCAGAAGTCCGGTCTGCGGATCCTCCGGGAAAAATTAAATTGTACCTGGTCAGTTTCATTTATCCGCTGGGTAAGGTATAAGCTCGGGAACAGGGCATTCATGATGTTTTTAAGCCCCGAAGGGTACTGGTAGCCGAACTTATAAGCACTGTCAATTAGCAACCCGTCGAATCTGGAATGCTCAGCCCTCAATCCTAACTGATAGGAAAAGTTGCCGATTTTTTGTGAGTAAGTACCGTATACTGCGTTAATCATTTCTGAGTATTTGTAATTATTACTCAGCGGCAACTTGGTCTTGTCATTATTGTCTATGCTGTACACATTAAAACTACTGCGGTAGAAGTTGTGATAGCTTCTCACCCCGAACTCAAGTTTCCTGTTTTCGTCCAATGGGTTGGCATAGTCGGACTGGAAGGTTACCTGGTGATTGCTGTTGCCACCGTCATTCTGCACCGTATGCGGAGATCTGTTAATAGTACCGTCAGGATTTATATAGGAATTTACCACAGTAGAATTGCCGGACCTTTTTCCTCTATTGTAGCTGATATCGGCAGTAAGTTCCTTACCCTGTTTGGGATAGGTCCTTTTAAAGTTAAACCTGGTGCCGTTCCTGTTAAATTTATTGAGACTATTCCCGTTGCGGTAGCCGTAGTAATCCAGTTCTTTACTTCCGGTATAATAGATTTGCTCCTGGCTTTCTATCCCGGAAAATCTGCCACCGCCGAATGTCTGGCTGATAGATATTGAATTGCGGTTGTCTATATGATAATCGAACCCGAAATTTATAAAGTTGAACCGGCGCATCCGGTCATTGTTGGTATATTGGTCAAAATAATTCTGTACCACACCGTTTTGTTTATTTTCCCTGTAAGCCTCTCCTTTGGCAATACCACCCGATTGATTGTAACCGCCACTGAGGAAAAAGTTAAGATTACCTTCCCGGAGATTAACATTGGCGTTACCCCCGGCAAGTTTCGGAATACCTACGCTGCCCGACACAATGCCATTTAAGCCATAACGTTTATCTTTTTTAAGCACCACATTGATAATGCCTGCACCGGAAGCGGCATCATATTTTGCGGAGGGGTTGGTTATCAGTTCCACCTTTTCAATATTGTCCGCGGGGATCTGGTCCAGTGTCAGCACCGTAGGCCTGCCGTCTACAAAAATCTGTGGCGAGGCGTTTCTCAATTGTACATTTCCATCCACGTCTACTGAAACCGATGGAATATTTCTCATGATATCTATGGCGGAGCCCCCGGTAGCGTTCAGGCTTTTTGCAACGTTAAAAATCTTTCTGTCTATTCCCATTTCCAGGGCCGGTTTGGTAGCTATGATGGTTACGTCTGCCAGTTCTTTTATCTTGGGTTGGAGGTAGATATCCCCCAGGTCTTTTTCATACTTTTCGCCCCTACCCGTTGTTTCTATATATTCCACATGCTCTTCGAACCCGAGGGCGGTGATTAACAACCTGTATTGGCTGCCACTGGATAACTTGCTGAGACTGAAATCGCCGTTACTTTTGGTCAGCATCCCGTCAACCAGGCTGTCGTTTGAAACTCTGTACAACTGAACAGAAGCCGCCTCCAATCCTTTACCCGAATTAGGATCAAGAATTTTTCCGTATAATTTGCTGGATTTAAACAGAAGTGCCGGAGATTCAACCGGTTGCTCCTCTTCCTGCGCCATAACAGATAATGAAATAAAGGTTCCTATCAGTAGTGTTATATAAGACTTCATGCAAGGGGGTTTATTCCTAAAACAGGAAAATTAAAAAGAATCACAAATTTACCTTGTAGACCTGTGTTTTAAAAATAGCACGGGCTGTTTATTGTTAATCAACGTTAATCGAATGTGATTTTTAGATTTTGTTAACTTCTTATTTACGCGGTAAGTGTTTTGAAAACTGTTTCAAGACTTTGGGTCTCACTATGCATGGATACTATGTTAAGGTTATGCTGCAAGGCGGTTTCCATAAGTTGCCGGCGCAGGGCTTCCGGGTTTTTGGTGGTAAGTTGAAACTGGTGCCCGGAAAGTTTATGAAGCTGATTGACTTCGGTAAGGGCGGTTAGTATATCTGCAGAAACCGGAGCGCCAAATTGAACAATTATATAATGCGTCTCTTTATTACCAGTCTGCAGATTTCCAACGGTATCATTCGCTACTAACGAACCTTTGTTTATAATAATCACCCTGCTGCATACTGCCTCTACTTCCTGCAGGATATGGGATGAAAAGAGAACCGTTTTGTCCCTGCCCTGCTGCCGGATGACTTCCCGGATCTCACTTATCTGGTTAGGGTCAAGTCCGGTGGTTGGTTCGTCCAGTATCAGCACTTCCGGGTTATGGATCAGCGCCGCAGCCAGCCCCACCCTTTGTTTGTATCCTTTGGACAATTGCCCGATTTTCTTTTTTGATTCCGGCGTCAGCCCTACCAGTTCAATGACGTTGTTCACCGCCGTTTTTTTATTGTTCACTGAATGAACGTCTGCAATAAAACTGAGGTATTCCCGTACATACATGTCATAGTACAAAGGGTTCGACTCCGGCAGGTAGCCTATTTTAGATTTTGTCTGCATGGCATTTTCCTTCACATTCAGTCCGCAAATGAACGCACTGCCTTCTGTCGCCTGGAGATAACCGGTAAGGATTTTCATGGTGGTGGATTTGCCGGCTCCGTTCGGACCAAGAAATCCCACAATTTCTCCCTTGCTGACAGAAAAGGAAATGTCATTTACTGCTCTTTGCTCTCCATATACCTTCACGAGGTTTTTTACTTCAATAGACATGCGGCAAAAATACTTAACTTTTAATGTACCGGCTTATGAAATGGGTAGCAGCATTTTACTTGTTATACTCCTCTTTCCATGCATACCATCCAAATATAACCAGCCCTGCGGCTATGGGCAGCGCCACCAGGATAAACACGGCCCATTGAATTTTGGTATCTGTTACCGGGTGCCGGGCAATTTCAGCCGCGGCTGTTTTTGCCAGGTAATAAATACTCAAAGGTCCCAGTAACATCCATACCCATCCCAACCACTTTTTTAACAGGTTTATCATATCATTTATTTTATAAGAACATGATTTAATTTTTTGCTTTTATTCGTGTACGTCCGTATTGGTTTTATTGCTTACGTATAAAACGCCAATTACCAGGCAAACCAGGGAAATCGCGATCGGGTAGCTAAGCCCCACCAGTTTATCATCGGTATTGATGGTAGTAAGCAGCAATGCGATAAAAGGGGTTAATCCGCCGAACACCCCGTTGCCGATGTGATAGGGCAGCGACATGGAGGTGTACCGTATCTTGGTAGGAAACATTTCTACCAGGAATGCCGCAATCGGTCCGTACACCATTGTCACAAAGATCACCTGAATAAATACCAGGAAAACAAATTTCCAGTACACCCCGGTCGTGAGTTTTTTATCAAGCTGTAAAACAGTAGAATTGTTTTCTCCTGCTCTTTGGATCGTTTTTTCCGTATAGGAGGATCCGTCTGTAAATGTTTTTACAACCGTTGTGGTCGTTATTTCCTTTCCGTTTATTGTTTCAGCCAGTACCAATGCATCACTTTCTGCTGCCAGTTGTTTGGTTTGGTAAGCGCTGGTATTTGTTTCTGTAAGAAATTGCTGATAAATAGGCCGGTAAAAAATAATAGCCAGCAGCATGCCGCCCATCATGATCCATTTTCTGCCGACTTTGTCACTCCAGGAGCCGAAAACAACGAAAAAAGGCGTTGCAAAAAGTATGGCCCATATCAGTATGGTTCGTGATTGTTCAAAGTCTACCTTACATACTGTTTCTATAAAACTTTGCGCGTAAAACTGGCCGGTATACCAAACCACTCCCTGTCCCATGGTGGCGCCGAACAGAGCGAGTAGTACCATTTTCAGGTTTGTTTTATGCGCAAAACTCTCTTTCAGCGGATTGGACGATACTTTCCCTTCTGACTTGAGTTTGGCAAACAACGGCGATTCATTCATTTTAAGCCGGATATAAATAGAGACGCCGACCAGTAAAATGGAAACCAGGAAGGGTATACGCCAGCCCCATTCATTGAACTTTTCAATAGAACGGTTGACATCGCTGTCCAGTCCATGTCTTACCAATAGTATCACACCCAGTGATACAAACAAGCCCAGCGTGGCGGTAGTTTGTATCCAGGACGTGAAAAAGCCTCTCCGGTGAGGCGGAGCATGTTCCGCTACATAGGTGGCTGCGCCGCCATACTCGCCTCCCAGGGCAAGTCCCTGGATTAATCTTAGTACCAGTATTATGACCGGTGCGGCAAACCCGATTGATTCGTAGGAGGGTACCAGTCCGATGGCGAATGTGGACCCACCCATCAGGATCAATGTCAGCAGGAATGTATATTTACGTCCAACCAGGTCGCCCAGCCGTCCGAAAACAAGCGCGCCAAAAGGACGTACGATAAATCCTGCAGCAAAGGTGGCAAGCGTAGACAGCAGTGCGGCGGTAGGATTGGTTTGCGGAAAAAACTGGCTGGCAATTACAGTTGCCAGGCTTCCGAAAATATAAAAATCATACCATTCAATAAGTGTACCCAAAGAGGAGGCTCCAATAATCTTCCAAATACCTTTTTCCGGTTTAGAATTTGACATATGCGCAAACAATATTTATAAAAAGATGTTGAAAGTACTAAACCTCGGTGGTAGTACAAAAGGAAAATCCAATAACAAAATCCTGCCTGTTGCGGATAAAAATGAAAATACTGTTCAGGATTCAATGAAAGAGGGTAATTTTAAGGCTCTTTAAGAACCAAATCAAAAATTGCATTGCTATATGTCTTACCCCTACCAGATCAAAAGTTTAGAAGAATACAAGGTTGCCTATCAGAAAAGCATAACCGATCCCGAAGGGTTCTGGGGTGAAATTGCTGAAAATTTTACCTGGAGAAAAAAGTGGGATAAGGTATTGAACTGGAATTTTAAAGAACCGAAAGTGGAGTGGTTTGCCGGAGGAAAGTTGAATATAACGGAAAACTGCCTGGACAGGCATTTGCCGGCGCTGGCAGACAAACCCGCTATCATTTGGGAACCCAATAACCCCGAGGAACGGGTGCGTATAGTAACCTACGAGCGGCTGCACAAAAGAGTTTGCCAGTTTGCCCAGGTATTGAAAAACAATGGTGTAAAAAAAGGCGACAGGGTTTGTATCTATATGGGCATGGTGCCCGAACTGGCTTACGCGGTGCTGGCCTGTGCCCGCATCGGCGCGATACACAGTGTGATCTTTGGCGGGTTTTCCGCTCAGAGTATTGCAGACAGGCTGGAGGATGCGAAAGCAGAATATATTGTCACCTGTGACGGCGCATACCGCGGTGGAAAAGACATTCCTTTAAAAAGCATAATAGATGATGCCCTGATCGGAAACAAGGTGGTGAAAAGAGTTATTGTATATACCCGTACCCGCACGGCGGTGAGCATGATAAAAGGAAGGGATGTATGGTGGGAAGATGAAATGCTGAAAGTGACTGATACATTGCCGGTGGAGGATTTTGGCAAATCCGAAGAAATGGACGCGGAAGATCCGTTGTTTATCTTATATACTTCCGGTAGTACGGGCAAACCCAAAGGGGTTGTACATACCATCGGCGGATATATGGTATGGACGAACTACACTTTTGTGAATACATTCCAGTACCAACCGGGACAGGTACACTTTTGTACCGCTGATATCGGTTGGATAACCGGGCACAGTTATATCATATACGGCCCTTTAAGCGCGGGGGCTACCAGCCTGATGTTTGAAGGAGTACCCACCTGGCCCGATGCGGGGAGGTTCTGGGATATCGTGGATAAATACAAAGTGAATATATTGTATACAGCTCCCACGGCCATTCGCAGCTTAATGAGCTATGGCCTGGATCCGCTGAAAGGCAAGGACCTCTCCTCCCTGAAAGTGTTAGGGACTGTAGGAGAACCCATTAATGAGGAGGCCTGGCATTGGTATGATGAAAATATCGGGAAAAAGAAATGCCCGATCGTGGATACCTGGTGGCAAACAGAAACCGCCGGCATCTTGATCTCCAACCTGGCGGGTGTAACGCCTTCCAAACCCTCCTGGGCTACACTGCCTCTCCCGGGCATACAGCCGGTGCTGGTAGACGATCGCGGAAAAGAGGTAACGGAAAAAGATGAAGAAGGCTTGTATAAGGGCAACCTATGTATGAAGGCTCCCTGGCCGGGAATACTAAGGACAACCTATGGGGATCATGAACGTTGCCGCACGAATTATTTTGCTACTTACGAAAATCTTTATTTCACGGGGGATGGGGCATTGAGAAACGATGACGGCTTTTTCAGGATCACGGGTAGGGTAGATGATGTGCTGAATGTGAGCGGGCATCGTATAGGCACCGCGGAAGTGGAGAACGCTATCAATATGCACGCCAGCGTGGTAGAAAGCGCTGTAGTGGGCTTCCCGCACGAAGTGAAGGGGCAGGGTATATATGCCTATGTGATCGTAAGCGCCATGCATGGTGACGAAGAGCATACAAGAAAAGACATTTCCCAGACGGTTGCCCGCATTATCGGCCCTATTGCCAAACCCGACCGGATACAGTTTGTAAACGGGTTGCCAAAAACGAGAAGCGGAAAGATCATGCGCCGGATCTTAAGAAAGATCGCGGAAGGAGAAATGGACAAACTCGGTGATACCAGCACCCTGCTGGACCCCGGTGTGGTGGATGAAATTAAGAGTGGGAAGTTGTAAGCGAACGTGATTTCATGGGGTGAGTGAATTTCCACCTTGCGGGAAGGAAATACCATGAATGTGGTTTAAAATATTGTATAATATGCCACGGATGCACGAATATTTATTCGTGCATCCGTGGCATATTATTTGTATCCAAAAATCATCCGCCGCAGGCGGACGCTGGAATTCGTAGCTATTGTAAAACTATAATACGTTTAACTTAACACTCCATAAAAAAACGGTGGGTTTTTAAATCCACCGTTTTTTAGTTTTATTACCGGATCATTGTCGCTTACAGGTCTCCGTTATTTTTCGCTATAGATCGGGTTATCCTTATTGCCATTGGCAACCAGGTAAGCCAGCAGGTCTTTCAACTCTTCACTGTTAAGCGGATTGATCAGGCCCGGCAGCATCGGTGATATCTCGGATACCCTGGTCCTTACCACGCTGTTCTTGGGAACTTCCCGTAAGATCTGCGGTGCGAAAGGATTTTGGGAGATGGAATAATTATTGTCATCCTCTTTCACCAAACGACCAATTATTGAGCCACCTTCTTTCAGGAAAAACGTAGTAGCGCCATACTGATCAGAAATAGTTTTGTTTGGATCTATAATGGCTTCCAGTATATCTTTCGCGGAAAAACGTGTTCCCAGTTGTGAAAGATCAGGCCCGGAAGTACCCCCCTCACCTTTCATGTTGTGACAGGATAAACACATGGTGGCGGCGAACATGGCCCTGCCGTTTTCAAAATCACGGCCTTTCAGGCTGTCCAGCAGTGGCGTTGCGTTTTCCACTGTCCATCTTTTTCCGGGGCCTTTGGGTTTGGGAGCGTTGGCTAATCCCTGGTAGCCGGAGAGGGAAGCGATAGAGTCGCCGGAAAGGGTATTATAATGTGCAAACTCCGCTTTGGGCACATTCTCCAGTGCTTTTTTTCTTACGTTGTTCACATACCCTCTGAAACTGTGTCCGCCTTTAAAGCTGAAGGCATTGTAAAACCATTTGAAATACTGTTCTCTCAGTTCGGGAGTCCAGCCGGTTTTAGTATTGGATAAGGCAATGGCAAGATATGTTTGTTGGGCCGGTGGTACGCTTGTGAGCATGCCGGCTATGTCCATTCCGTACTGGGGGTTACGCATAATAAGATCAGAGGACTCCATAAAAGTTTTTTGCCCGGAGGAGTTATCATCTTTTGCGGCGGCTAAAAGGGGAACTGTTTTTTCAACAACGTTCGGCGCTTCAAGATAGGCAAGCACTTTTACTAACTCTTTTGTCAGTTCGTTGTTTTTAGCCGGATATTGAGCGTCCAGGTAGGCAATAATTTCTGCTTTTCCGGCAGCATCCGGCATACCCATCCTGACTATAGTAAGTTCTATGGCCCGCACCAGGTCTGTTTGCTGGCTTTCCGACAAGGAGCCGAAATTGATGCCCGCCAGTGTATGTAATAATTGCCCTTTTACCGAGGGGTCTCCCTGTCTTGCGAGTGAAACGGCGCCCTGGATCAGGGTTACGGGGTCCTTTTCTGCCAGTACCCTGTCCTGCCATTCCTTCACCGGCTGGTGTTCCAGTACAATGCGGGCAGCATACCGTACAAACCTGTCTGCGTGTTTCAGGTAAGGCCAGGCAAAATCCACCGCTCCTGCTTTCGGTCCGCCGGAATGATATTCTTCCAGTTGCCGGCGGATCTTTGATTCCTCCGTCACAACCGTTTCTGTTTGCTTTTCAGCCAGTTTGCCGTCATAATATACCCTGTAAAGGTCTGATTCGAGCCGGCGGCCACCGGTTAAAAAGTACAGGGCGCCATCCGGGCCGATCACACCATCCGTTAGCGGTAAAGGAGTGCCCGAAATAAATTCTTCCGCTTTGGAGCTATAGCTGGCTCCTTCAGGGGTAGCCGTTACAGAATAGATGATACCAAAGCTCCAGTCGAAGGCCAGTAAAGAGTGGCGGTATTTTTCGGGAAATTTGGCATTGCCGGCCCAGATAAAGTTGGTGGGTGAGCCCTGCCCCACGTTCAGGAAAGCGGGCAGGTTGTCCGGGTAAACAGGAGACCAGGTGCCGGTACCGGTACGCCATCCGTATTCACTACCGCTGGTAGCATGTAAAATGCGGGTTGGGCGGTACCAGGGCAAACCAAAGTTCCATTCCATATCGGAGTCATAGATAAAAAGGTCGCCCACATCGTTAAAGGCAATATCATAGCTGTTACGGTATCCGGCGCTGATGAGTTCAAAAGATTTTCCTTCCGGATCTGTTTTGGCGATCCATCCCCCGGGAGCTTTTCTATCTACCGCGTGCCCGTTAGGGTCTGTAAACAGCGGCATCAGGTTATCTTCTTTCCAGTTAGAGGAGAGTCTGTACGCATCCATGGGCGGTATATCTGTATGGTTACCTGCTACCAGGTATAAAGATTGTTTATCAGGCGACAGGATAACACTGTGTGGACCATGCTCTCCGTCTCCTTTCATGGATTTCAGCAAAGTGATCTTATCGAACTGGTCGTCTCCGTCAGTATCCTGCAGGCGGTACAACCCGCTTTTTCGCTGCAGATCCTCATTGTGGAGATTGTTTACCATCACATACAAGCTGTTGAACGCATACAGCAGGCCCTGGGCAAATCCTATACTTATTTTTTTACCGCTGGTATCGTTGGCAACTAATGGGTCATTAGGAAAAAGTAACTTTTCAACCGACGTTTTAGTAGTTGTATCGCCTATGGCAGGCAGGGTAAGCCGGTAGATATAACCGTATTGATCAGAGGCAAGCAGGCGTCCTTTGTCGTCAAATGTCATAGACACCCAGGATCCGTCATTGTTTTCTGAGGGACCAAAAAGACGTTCGGCTTTAAAGCCGCTGGGTAACTTTAGTTTATCAACCTTGGGGTCTCCGGTGGCAGTACTACCGGTTTCTTTCTTTTCATCCTTACAGGAAACGATTCCTATCGAAAGAAAAAGTGCGGCAGCAAGCGCTAGCGAAAGATTTCGATACATAGTGGAAAAAAATTAATATTTATTTAAAAGTAATCACTTTTATACTATAGCGCCGGTGCTTTTTCCGGCATCTTTAAAAGCCTGCAACCCCTGTTACAATTACAGGAGATAATTAAGCAGGTAATAATACTATATTATTGAATATCATCAATTTTGAGTAAAACAATATTTTTTGATCATTCCCTAAACCGGGGAAGCCATACAGCTCCGCCAGATTCATTGTATCCGGCGCCTTCGCAGTAAATCCTTTATGGCACTGATTTTTGTAGCAAATAAGCTGCTGTGGTTCCCCCTTACGGAATCATCGGGGAGGGGGACGTTTGTCAGGATAGCACGGGATGGAAAGCGCCTGTCAAAACAAACGAATCAATTATTTTCGCGACAAATTATGATCAATGGAAATGCAGCAGGTAAAGTTTATCGCGGTGGATATGGACGGTACCTTATTAAACAGCAAAAAAGAACTTCCTCCTGATTTTTACCCGACTTTTCATGCACTGACAAAGAAAAACATAATTTTTGCCATTGCCAGCGGGCGGCAGTATTATAACATACGCAACCAGTTTTCTTCCGTAAGTGACGATATGGTGTTTATTGCCGAAAACGGCAGTTATGTTGTTCATAAGGATAAGGAGATATTGGTACAGCCGCTGCAAAAAGAAAGAGTACATACATTGGTGGATATCGCAAGAAATATCAGGGATACAGAGATCATATTATGCGGTAAAAAGCAGGCGTATATCGAAAGTAATAGCCCCGAATTCTTACACCATGTAAATATGTACTACGACAAAAAACTGGTGGTGAAGGATCTGCAACAGGTAGAAGGTGATGAGATACTGAAGATCGCATTATGCGATTTCGGAGGCTCTGAGAAAAACAGCTACCCGTATTTCAGGCACCTGGAAAATGATATACAGGTGAAGGTATCCGGTGCATTGTGGCTGGACCTGTCTGATAAACTGGCGAACAAAGGCCGGGCTGTCCGGGCGGTTCAGCAGTTGTATAATGTCAGGTACGATGAAACAATGGTTTTCGGCGATTATATGAACGACCTGGAAATGATGCAGGAGGGCTATTTCAGCTATGCCATGGCAAACGCCCACCCCGAAGTAAAAGCGGCAGCAAGATTTATAGCAGATTCCAATGACGACAATGGCGTGATGAAGGTGTTAGGAAGTATTTAGTGGTAAGTAGATAGTAGTAAGTTGACAAGTTAATCAGATAGTATGAAAGTTCTGATCTATATATCGGCTGTATTTTTAGTGGTAACATTGGTTTCCATCTCGAATGAATTACCCCATGACGGATACCTGAAAATAGGTTATCCTTCGGTATTTTACACCAAAGCGTATACGCGCAATGGTAGCTTTTCCTCTTTTGAATTAACGGCCTTTTTTTCTAATCTCTTTATCTGTTCCGCGGCAGTCGTTGTTTGCCGATATGTTTTGAATCTGATAAAGAAAAAAATCTCTATTGACAGTGAATAGTAATAAGAATTACAAATTGGAGGTTGCGCCTTACAACTTATCTAACCCCGTGCATCAGTTTTTTGATCACCGGCGCAAATACAATGGCAATTACTCCTACCACAACAGACACAATAGTGAGTATCCAGAAGAAATAGCTGATACCATTTTCTTCGGCTATTTTATCTACATTCTCCCCGAACTTGGCTGCGCCCTTCATACCAATGGCTACTGCGAGATACCAGATGCCAAACATCATGGCGATCATCCTGGCTGGTACCAGCTTACTCACGTAAGAAAGACCTACCGGAGAAATACAAAGTTCACCCATCGTATGGAAAAGGTACACCAATATTAGCCAGACCATACTGACAGAAGCAGTTTTAGCACCCGGTGCTATACTGGAAGCACCCACTGCTACGCAGGCCATGCCGATGGCCAGCAAAAACATGCCGATGGCGTATTTGGCATTGGCTGTGGGGTTGTACTTGCTCTCCCACCATTTGGAAAATAACGGCGCCAGGCTGATGATGAACAATGAGTTCAGGGTACCAAACCAGGAGGCGGGGACTTCAAGCGATTTTTCCTGGAACTGGTTATAGAGCATCCATATGGCAATGCTCCATACAATTACAAAACTGCTACCCAGGATGATATTGGAAACAGCATATTTTTTAAATGTTTGCCCGAACAATTTCAGCAATACCCACGTAATAATGGACAATGGAACAATGGTGATCAGCCCGTTCACTACCTTGAAAATAGTACCGGAGCTGCCCTCCAGCACCCGGTTGGTATAATCCCTGGCAAAAATGGTGAGGGTGCCGGGCGACTGCTCAAAAATTGCCCAGAAGAAAATAGTGAGAAATGCGAAAAAGGAAACCGCTATCATTTTATCGCGTGTGAGTGGCGAATACACGGTAAAGCGGTAGAACAGTAATATGATAAAAAGCGCTAACGCCGCCAATATGGTAAAGTTATTGCCGCTAATGCCCATAACGGAAAAATCAAACAGGTCCATCTTGCCGTTAGAGATAATTTTAGCGGGCTCGAAAATGATCCAGAGCAATCCCAACGCCACCATGATGCCGATCAATACCAGCTGCCATGCCGTAAAAGGGTTCTGCCTATCGCCGTCCATTTCTTTGGCCGCAATAGCTGCTTTTGGTTTTTTCACCGGCTTTAAACCGATATTGCCGAAAATATTCTGCGCCAGCCAGAACTGCAGCAACCCGAACAGCATGAAAACACCTGCCAAACCGAAGCCCCAGCTCCATCCCACTTTTTCGCCCAGGTAGCCGCAGAGCAGGATACCGAAGAATGCACCGGAGTTTACGCCCATATAAAATATCGTATAGGCGCCATCCTTCTTTTCAGGGCGGGTTTTATACATTTCGGAAATAATAGATGTCATATTGGGCTTGAAAAAGCCATTTCCAAAAACCAGTAGTATCAGTCCTAGGTATATAAAAAAGGGTGTTTCCACTGCCATTGATCCGTGACCCAGGGTCATCAGGAACGCCCCCACAACTACCGCCCACCGGTAACCGATAATCTTATCGGCAAAATAACCTCCCAGCATGGTAGAAAGATATACCAGCCCTACGTAGGAGCCAAACAATGCCATTGCCTGTTCGCGGGTCCAGTTCCAACCTCCGTCCATAAGGCTGGCAGTAAGGAACATTACCAGCAGGGCCCGCATGCCGTAAAAGGAGAACCGTTCCCACATTTCGGTGAAGAACAAAACAAACAACCCGGAGGGATGGCCTAAAACTTTTGACTGAAAAAATACTTCGGTTTCATCCTGATTAGCGGAAACTTGAGGGTTTTCGTTTGACATATTCAACAGGTTTAAGAGTTATTTTACGCCGTGCATCATTTTTTTGATCCGGGGTGATAATATTAATAAAAGTACACCGGATAGAATGCCGGTGTAAAACATTACTTTGAATAAATACGCATAAGCCGATTTTGCATGAGACAGGTCTCCCACATTTTCTTCTGAAAGATCAATACTGGCAATATTGGCGAGCAATGATGCAATATATTCGGAACCGGCAGTTGCCAGGAACCACACGCCCATCATAAAACCGACGATCTTTGCAGGCGATAATTTGGTAACGCTGGACAGTCCGACCGGAGACAGGCAAAGCTCCCCGAAAGTGTGCAGGAGGTATGTAAACACCAGGAAGATAATAGCCACTTTTCCATCTCCGGAAACAGCGTCACCCCATACCAGCATACCGAAGCCCAGCCCTGCCAGCAAAAGAGCGATGGCGAATTTTACGGCGGTATTCGGATTGGCATTCATTTTGGTAAGCTTTATCCACAACCAGGCAAATACCGGGGCAAAGCTGATGATAAATAGAGAGTTCAAACTCAATACCTGCCCGGCTTTGAATTCTATACCCAGCACATTACGGTCAATCACCCTGTCGGCATACAAGTTGAGGGATGTGTATGCCTGTTCAAACAATGACCAGAATACCACGGAAAACAGGATGAGGATGGTTAAAGCGAACAAGCGGTCGCGGGATACCGCATCCAGCTTGGTAAGCGCATACCACACAATATATATCAGCGATAAAATGCCTGATATCAGCAACAGCGCTTCCACCACACTGTGGCGCTGGATCATTTGCCATACAACAAAAGTGCCCAGTACGCTCACGGTATAAATAAACGTTTCTGTAGTAAAAATGCCCAATACCCGTTTGCGCAATTTTTCAGGCTCCGGCGGCTCGCCCCTGCCCATCAGGTATTTTTTGCCGGCAGTAAAAACAATTAACCCCAGCAGCATACCGATACCTGCGGCGCCAAAGCCATACCCCCAGCCGTAGGTTTCGCCCAGCCATACGCAAATAATGGTTGCCAGGAAAGAGCCGAGGTTGATGCCCATATAAAAAATGGAAAACGCGGAATCCTTACGGGGGTCTTGTTTGTCGTATAGTTCGCCCACGATAGAAGATATATTGGCTTTTAAAAAGCCCACGCCCATTACGATCAGCGACAGCGAGAAATAAAAAACCTGCAAGGCGGCTTCATCTCTTTGAATAATACCCTCTGCCCCGGACGCGGGATGACCTTCATAAGCCATTCCCAGATGACCCAATACCAGCAGTACGGCGCCGAAGGTTACCGCTTTTCTGAATCCCAGGTATTTATCTGCCAGGTATCCGCCCAGCACGGGCATGGCATATACCAGCGCGGCATAGCTGCCTACGAGCAGGTTGCCGGCAGAGTCTGAAAACAGATGATACTTGGTGAGATAAAAGATCAGGAGCGCTTTCATTCCGTAAAAAGAAAAGCGCTCCCACATTTCGGTTGCAAACAGGATGTAAAGCCCTTTTGGGTGCCTGGCAGATGCAGATGAATCCATCGTTCAATATTGTTTAGAATACCTGACGTACCTCAATATAGTACAATATTTTTAACGACATTTTTTTTAACGGCTTTGTTAGCAAATAAATTGACATTTAAACGCAGATCGTTCTACTTTTGCAACTCATTTCCAAGTATTGATTTTTGTATATGAATATTTTATTATTAGGTTCCGGCGGAAGAGAACACGCGTTGGCATGGAAGATCAGGCAAAGTAAGTTGTGCTCGGAGTTGTATATAGCGCCGGGTAATGCCGGTACGGAAAGCTGCGGTACCAACGTGGATATAAAGGTTTCGGATTTTGAAGGGCACAAAAAATTCTGCCTCGATAACAATATTTCAATGGTGGTGGTTGGTCCCGAAGAGCCGCTGGTAAAAGGTATTTACGATTTTTTTAAAGCAGATAGCCGTCTTAAACATATCGCTGTAATTGGCCCGTCTAAACAGGGCGCTCAACTGGAAGGAAGTAAAGCTTTTGCAAAAGAGTTTATGATGCGTCACAATATTCCAACGGCGGTGTACAGGGAGTTTAACAGCGGGAACTATGAAGAAGGAGTTGCTTATATTCAGCAGCATGCCACACCGATCGTAATAAAGGCGGACGGGTTGGCTGCGGGAAAAGGAGTGATTATTTGCCAGAATCACGTAGAGGCTGTGGCGGAGTTTGAACTGATGACCCAGCAGGCGAAGTTTGGTGATGCAGGTAAAAAAGTGGTGATAGAAGAGTTTCTTACCGGGATAGAAATGAGCGTATTTGTACTGACCGATGGAAAGAACTATGTTGTATTGCCCGAAGCAAAGGATTATAAACGGATTGGCGAGGGAGATAAGGGGTTGAATACGGGCGGTATGGGCGCTGTGAGTCCTGTGCCTTTTGCAGATGAAAACTTTATGAAAAAAGTGACGGACAGGGTGGTAAAACCTACAGTGGCCGGCCTGCAGAAGGAGAAGATCAACTACAGGGGGTTTATTTTTATCGGTTTAATTAAAGTAGGCGACGAGCCATACGTGATTGAATATAATTGCAGGATGGGCGACCCTGAAACGGAAGTAGTGATCCCAAGAATGAAAAATGATATTGTGGAGCTGTTTAATGCGGTGGAAGCGCAAAAGCTTGATACCGTTCGTATAGAGGCAGACAGCCGGGCGGCGGTAACTATTGTGGCCGTGAGCGGTGGTTACCCGGGAGAATACGAAAAAGACAAGATAATCGAGGGGCTCGATTTGATAGATGCCGAAGAGACATTGGTATTTCATGCCGGCACCGGACGCAATGAAGAAGGAGCGGTAGTGACTAATGGCGGCAGGGTGCTCACCATCACCTCTTTTGACGACTCAATAGAAGAGGCGGCCTATAAATCCAGGGCGAACCTGGAGATCATTGATTTTGAAGGGATATACTTCCGGAAGGACATAGGATATGAATTTTATTAATATGTATCGGGGCTTTTGGACGGATACCGGCAAAGAGGCTTCCGGAAGATTATATAAAAAAAAATTATTTCTCCCAAAGTCAATAAAAATCAAGGTTTTGTCGTTGTATTTCAAATTATTTACAACAACTTTGAAAAATTTTTTCACAGAACAACATTCCAATATCAATTATGGGTCTATTTAGTTGGTTTACACAGGAGATAGCTATAGATTTAGGCACAGCTAATACGCTGATAATTCATAATGAAGAGATAGTTGTAAATGAGCCGTCGATTATAGCTTTAGACAGAAATAATCCCAAAAATGTGCTTGCCGTGGGAAAAAAGGCATTGATGATGCATGAAAAGACCCATGAGAGCATTCGTACCATAAGACCATTAAAAGACGGTGTGATTGCCGATTTTAATGCCGCGGAGCTGATGATCCGCGAGTTGATCAAGATGATTTATCCTAAAAAACCGTTGTTTCCCCCGAGTTGGCGGATGATGATCTGCATTCCCTCCAGTATTACCGAAGTGGAGAAACGTGCTGTTCGCGACAGTTCGGAGCAGGCAGGGGCAAAGGAAGTGTATCTTTTGCACGAGCCGATGGCGGCGGCCCTGGGTATAGGTATTGATGTGGAAGAGCCTGTGGGAAATATGATCGTGGATATTGGCGGCGGAACCACCGGTATTACCGTGATAGCCCTGGCGGGTATAGTATGCGACCAGTCCATACGGATAGCCGGCGACGAATTTACCGCTGATATTATGGAAGCATTGCGGCGGTATCACAGCCTTTTGATAGGTGAAAGAACGGCTGAGCAGATAAAAATACAGATTGGCGCGGCTATGAAGGATCTGGATGCGCCGCCGGATGACCTGCCTGTAAACGGACGCGACCTGGTAACGGGTATTCCCAAGCAGATCATGGTGAGCTACCAGGAAGTAGCAGAAGCGCTTGATAAAAGTATTTTCAAAATTGAGGAAGCTATATTGAAAGCTCTGGAAACCACTCCACCGGAATTGGCCGCAGATATTTACAGAAGAGGTATTTACATAACCGGCGGCGGAGCACTATTAAGAGGTTTGGATAAAAGGCTTAGTCAAAAAATAAAATTGCCTGTACATATTGCCGACGACCCTTTGAAGAGCGTGGTAAGAGGCACCGGGATTGCGCTTAAGAATTATCAGCGCTATCCTTTCGTAATGAAATAGCATTCCTGATTCTGCAGTTCAACCTGTGAAAACTGTTGATAAGGCGTAGAATTAGCAAAAAAATACCCAAGTGCGTAATGTTTTCTTAAAAATCAGGCAATACTTTAATTTAATCTTCTTCCTAACGTTGCAGGTCATTGCCTGCTATATTCTTTTCCACTACAACAGGTATCACGAGGCGGTATTTATGGGGGTTGGCGGGGAAATTACCGGCTTCATCAACGAAAGATACAACAACGTGGAAAGCTATTTCAGCCTGAAGAAAACGAATACGGAACTAATGGAAGAAAACACCCGGCTCAAAAACCTGTTGAAACAGAATTTTGACATTCCTGATACAACTTTCCTTGCGGTTACGGATACTATCAGGATAGATTCTGTTGAGCAGCATCGGAAATACCAGTATTATTCAGCAAAAGTTATCAATAACTCTGTAACGTCTCAAAACAATTATGTTACTATCAACCGGGGTTATGCGCAGGGCATAGAAAAGGATATGTCGGTCATCAGTCCCACCGGAATAGTGGGAACCGTGGTGAATGTGAGTAAAAATATGGCGACTATTATGAGCCTGCTGCATTCCCAGAGCAGGGTGAGTGCGAGTTTGAAGAAAACGGGCGAAACAGGCAGTGTTGAATGGGAGGGGAACAATCCGCAGGAAATTACGTTTAAAAACATACCCAAAAGTGTGATCGTTCAAAAAGGCGATACGGTAGTTACCAGCCTGTATTCCACTTTTCCGCCGGGGTATCCTGTGGGCGTTGTTAATGAGATAGCTGAGCAGCCGGGTAGTAATTTTTATGTTTTGAAACTGAAGCCATTGACCAACTTTTTTAATGTGCAGTATGTGTATGTGGTAAAAAACCTGCATAAACAGGAACAGGATGCGCTTGAAAAAGCCACTAACAAATAAGCTGTAATATGGGGGAACTGCCTAAAAATATATTTCGTTTCATCAGCTTTATCCTGGTGCAGGTATTTATACTCAATAAAATACCCCCGCTGCACCAGTTTGTAACGCCCTACCTGTATTTTTTGTTTATTCTCTGGTTGCCTTTTAAAGTGTCCAGACCGGCACTTACCTTTATAGGCTTTATCTTTGGGCTAAGCCTGGATTATTTTACCAAAACACCGGGATTGCATGCTGCGGCCTGTTGCCTGGTAGCCTATATCCGTCCCTTTGTGATCAATATCCTGATCTCCAAGGAAGATTCGGGGTATAACTATACTTCACCGGCGCCCTCCAGCATGGGCTGGTCGCAGTATATGGTATATGTATTTGTATTATCGCTGGCGCACAATTTCTGGCTGGTTTTCCTGGAATGGCTGCAGTTGAGAAATTTCCTGTACCTGGTGGGCAAGATCATAGCTACCACAGGCGTTAGCTTTTTACTGATAATGATTACCGAAGGACTTTTCTTCCGGAAGCAAAAATTCAAGACAAACATATAGACCCAGCCTATGTCTGTATTTAACCAATCGAGGCAAAACGTATTAAGATTTATATTCGGCATCACTTTCCTGATAATAGTGATACGATTGTCTGTATTACAGGTTTTCTCGGATGAATACAAGCTGCAGGCGATGGACAACGCGGTTTTCAAGAAAGTGGTTTACCCGGACAGGGGAATTATTTTCGACCGGAACGGAAAGCCGGTCTTAAATAATACGATCATATATGATCTTACCGTAACTCCCTACGAAGTGAAAGGCATTGATACCAGTTATTTATGCTCCTTATTAAGTATTGACACTGCTGAATTCAGAACGAGGATAGTAACGGCTATTATAAAAAACGGGAGATACCGCTCTTCCGTTTTTGAAGGACTGCTCTCCCTGGAGATGCAGGCAAAGCTGGAAGAAAATATCTGGCGCTTTCCGGGGTTCAACCTGATTGAACGCCCGATCAGGACCTATCCTTACAAAGCAGGCGCACACCTGCTGGGTGATATCGGAGAAGTGGATACTTCCATAATCAGGAGGAGTAATTACTTTTACCAGATGGGCGACTTCGTGGGTCGTTCGGGAATGGAGCAGTACTATGAGTCTGTGCTGATGGGGCAGCGCGGTGTGCAACACCTTGTAAGAGACAATAAAAATCGTATCCAGGGCGCCTGGGAAGATGGCAGGTATGATACCTCCGCCATTGCCGGCAGAAACCTGCATACTTACCTGGATGTAGAGCTGCAGCAGTTGGCAGAAAAGCTTATGATGAACAAGGTAGGCAGTGTGGTGGCTATTGATCCCAAAACCGGGGGTATCCTCGCAATGGTTTCCGGGCCGGTAATAGACCCTAATGACCTTACGGGTACTATGCGTCAAAAGAACTACGCCAAGCTCCAACTGGATGTATCCGCTCCGTTAATGAACCGGGCAACCCGGGGATTATACGAGCCTGGCTCTACCTTTAAGCCCGTGGGTGGGTTGGTAGCCCTGGACCTGGGTGTTATCACACCCTCATTTGGCATGAGTTGCGGAGGCGCCTACTACGGTTGCTCCAAAGTGATCCGTTGCGAACATAGTAACCCGGGGCATGCTTCCAATATAAGACTGGCACTGGCAAATTCCTGCAATTCCTATTTCTGTCATATATACCGGCTGATGCTGGACAACAACAAAGATAAAAATACTAAAAAAGGGTATGATCGCTGGAAGGAGTATATGAACGCTTTTGGCTGGGGCGAGAAGCTGGGAATAGACCTGCCTAATGAACTGGCCGGCAATATACCCGATACCACTTTGTATAACAAGGTTTACCGGAACCAATGGAACTCCTGCACCAACGTGACGCTGGGTATAGGACAGGATAAAATGCAGGTAACACCGGTACAACTGGCAAATGCCATGTGCGTGATCGCCAACAAAGGGTACTACTATATACCTCATTTCGTAGAGAAAATAGAAAATGAAACGCTGAAGGATACACTCCTGAATAAGTTCCGGGAGAAACACGAGGCGTTGACCCATATTCCCAATGAAGCATATGAAGCCATCCATGCGGGTATGCAGGATGTGGTGGAGAGCGGAACCGCCCGGAGCGCTCGCATTCCCGGTATAGCCATTTGCGCGAAAACAGGTACTGCGGAAAAATACACCGTGCTGGACGGCAAGAGAATAAAACTACCCAACAACTCCATGTTTGTTTGTTTTGCACCCAGGGAAAATCCCCGGATAGCGATTGCGGTAGCGGTGGAGAACGCGGGTTTTGGTTCTACCTGGGCGGCTCCCATCGCTTCCATTTTAATAGAAAAATACCTGACGGACTCTATACGCACAGAAAGGCAAAAAGATGTGGAGCGCATTTCCGGTGCAAACCTGATGCCTTCCTACCTGAAAAGAAAGCAATTTGTAGCAGATTCCACCAGGGCCTATTATTGGTTCAACCTGAGAAAAGACAGTAGCTATATAAGGAACTTTCTAAAAGGATACAGGGCTAAAACGGAAGATGTAAAACAAAACAAAGCAACGATAACCGCCAACACGGATAAAAACAAACCGCAGCAGTCCAACGTTGAAGGACTGGCGGTTGCTTATACAACTGATACAAAAAAATACCTGAGGAGGAGAAATGAGGAGAAATTCTGAAACATCTAAAGGGATTGACAGCCTCCTGTTGTGGTTGTACATATTGTTATGCCTGGTAGGTATTATAAGCATATTTGCTACTACCTATAGTGAAGGCGATGATATAACAAGGTCATTTCTTTCCTTCAAAACAGACTACAGCAAGCAGGCGTTCTTTTTTTTAGCCTCCATTATTATTGGAACCGCTATCATATTAACGGATAGTAAGTTTTTTACAGCTACGGCTAACCTGTGGTATGTGTTCGGGATCATTTTATTGCTGCTGGTATTCCCGTTTCACTCCAATATCAAGGGTACCGAATCCATCATCCGGTTTGGAAATAGTTTCCAGTTGCAGCCTATACAGTTGTGTATTGTCTTTACCAACCTGGCGCTCGCCAAATATATTTCAAGAGCCGAGACAAATTTTTCCAATACAAAGTCGCAGATGATCGCCGCTGTGCTGGTGCTGACCCCGGCTGTACTGGCTATTATGCAAAAGGAAACCGGACTGGCACTGGTGTATTTCTCCTTCTTCCTCGTCATGTTCAGGGAAGGGTTGCCCGGGTTTGTATTGGTGATCGGGTTTTCCCTGGCAGTGCTGGTAGTAGCCACTTTACTGATCGATCGTACTATACTTGCGGGAATACTCACCGGTATAGCGATATTGGTGATTTACCTGCTGCGCCGCCAGATAAAGCGTCATCGCTCATTGCTGTACATGGTGATGGGTGTGTGGCTTGTTTGTGTGGTCATTCAATTCTTTGCAGTACCCTTAATTTTTGATAAGGCTCTGAAACCCTACCAGGTAAAACGTATTTATGATACCATCGGAAAGGAATATATCCCCAAAGATGAAGCAGCACGGGCAGACATTGAAAAAAATACGGTGAGCAAAAAAACCGGTGATAATTATAATGTAAGGCAAAGTAAAATAGCTATAGGCAGTGGCGGACTTACGGGAAAAGGATTGCTGAAGGGTACTCAAACGCGTTATGCCTTCGTGCCGGAGCAAAGAACGGATTTTATTTTCTGCACTATTGGGGAGGGATTTGGTTTTGTCGGGAGCGTCATATTTATACTGCTCTATTTGTCGTTGCTGATGCGCATCGTGACCATCGCCGAGCGACAGCGAAGCGTTTTCAGCCGGTGTTATGCCTATGGAGTCGCCTCTGTTTTATTTTTTCATATTGCGATCAACCTTTGTATGACCATCGGGCTGGCGCCTGTAATTGGTATACCATTGCCGTTTGTAAGCTACGGCGGATTGTCACTGGTAACTTTCAGCGCTATGATATTCATTCTGCTTCGCCTGGATAAGGACAGGCAGATGGTGTTGAGATAAGTTGCACCGGAAGTATGCGCCGTTTTTTTGCAGTGATGAAAAGGCGCTGCGCACCGTGAATATTTGTAGTAATATGGAGTAGTTGGTACGGTGAGCCGCTGCGCAGCGGAATATTAATTTGTTTATGCAAACTCAGTCTTCCTTTTAACTCCGGGCTCCCCACTATTTTTGTGCTATTCGTATGTTTGCGGAAAAAAAGTATCCGCCTGACCGGACGGACACAGGCGCAAAAAGCCCCGTCCCGCAGAATGCGGGATTGATTAAGCTTTGCCACTACTGTAATATCAGCTATGGAACCCTGATATATTATGTAAATAAAGAGATCGGTCAACTTATCATCCATGATAATAACATGTCATGGCTCAATAATTGAGACCACAACGACACTATAACGCACAATTGTATCCCTTCGTGATCCCTTGAGGTTTCGTGAGTGGTTCAAAAAGAAAAAAGCCCGCACTCATTCTTCATAATACACCCGCTGCACTCTTTGGGATATACCCGTCATGATCTCATAAGGGATTGTTCCGGCCCATTGGGCAAGTTGCTCAACAGACAGCCCCTCCCCAAAAATGATAACTTCATCATTTTCGCTTACATCAGCAATACCGGTTATATCCACCATGGTCATGTCCATTGCAATATTGCCTGTTACCGGCGCCGGGTATCCTTTTATCAATACCCTTCCCACGCCATTGCCGAATGCCCTGCGGTAGCCGTCTGCGTATCCTATCCGGATGGTGGCGATGGCGCTTTCCCTGTGCAGTTGCCCCTGCCTGCTGTAGCCAACAGTGTCTCCTGCAGGAATCTTTTTGATTTGTGCAATGGTCGTTTTCAACACGGCAGCTTCCTTTAATTCTATATTCTTTACTCCCGTGCTGTTGATGCCATACATGCCTATGCCCAGCCTTACCATATCAAATTGTAAGGATGGATGCCGCAAAATGGCCGCGGAGTTAGAGAGGTGTCTCAGAAAAGGATACGATAAACGATCCTGCAGGATGTTGCAGGCAGTAACAAACAGATCTGCCTGTTGCTGAGTGAAGTAGTCAAGATCTTCCTCCTCGCTTCCGGCCAAATGACTGAATACGGACTGCACGTTGAAAACACTGCTTTCCGTAAGCAATTGGCCCAGCTTTTCCATTTCCGGCAATTCAAACCCCAGCCGGTGCATGCCGGTATCTACCTTAATGTGAACCGGGTAATGTTGCAGTCCTTCCTTTTGAAGAAAAGACAGCAGGGAATACAGCATATTAAAAGAGAAAATCTCCGGCTCCAGGTAGTGTTCCGTCATGGCGGCAAAGCTGTTTTCCTCCGGGTTCATTACCATTATGGGCAGGTGTATGCCTGCTTTTCTCAACTCCACACCCTCATCGGTATAGGCTACCGCCAGGTAATCCACTTTACTCAATTGCAGGATATTGGCTATCTCAAAACTGCCGCTGCCATAGGAAAAAGCCTTTACCATCGCCATCACTTTCGTTTGAGGCCGCAGCAATTGCTGGAACTGCTTTATATTATGACTGATAGCGCTGAGGTTGACTTCCAGTACGGTTTGGTGTGTTTTCTGTTCCAGCAGCGAGCTCACGCGTTCAAAACCAAAGGACCTTGCCCCCTTGATCAATATAGCTTCATTGCTGAAACGGAGATTGTGTATATGATGAATAAGTTCCTCTGTAGTGGGAAAGAAATCCGCTTTTTCGCAGGCAGCTTCCAGCACCCGCCTGTACCGGCTGATATGAGGACCTACGCCGATGACGCGGTGAATTTGTTTTTGGGTAAGCAAAGCGGCTATCGCCGGGTAAAGCTCAGCTTCCGCCCGGCCTGTTTCGGCAAGATCCGAAAGGATAACGGTACGCCGGGGATGTTGCTGCACCTGTTGCAGAAAATCCAAAGCGATTCGCAAAGAATCGGGATCTGCAACATAGCTGTCGTTAATAACGGTACAGTTGTTGATCCCCTGTTTCATCTCCAGTCGCATACTCACCTGTTGCAATGTCTGCATTCTTTCCGCAATAACAGGCGGCGTATAGCCAAGCTTTATCAGTACGCAGAGGCAGGTGATGCAGTTTTCTACGGAGGCGTCATCCGTAAAGGGGATCAGCAATTCAATAGCGCCTTCACTTTTTAAAGAGGCCTTTTGATTATCGGTTACCACCAGTTGAAGTCTTGTATCTGCCGTTCTTTTTTCAACAGACAGGATGCGAATGGCGTCATTTGCGGATGTTCCGTAAAAAACAGCGGGCAGTTTTTCCTTACTAAAAGCGGTACGTACAATTTCGTCATCTCCATTGGCTATTACCCAGGATGCCCCGGCAAACAACTTTATTTTTTCTGCTGCCTTTTCCTCCCGGTTGCTAAAGTTTTCACTGTGCGCCTCTCCCAGGTGGGTAAATATTCCAATAGTTGGCCGGATAACCTGCTGCAGTTTCTTCATTTCGCCATGCCTGGAAATCCCCGCCTCAAATATGGCTAAATTGTGGGTTTCATTCATTTGCCATACGCTGAGCGGCACGCCCACCTGTGAGTTGTAGCTTTTAGGGCTCCTGACAATATTAAAACCTTTCTGCAGCAACTGGTATAACCACTCCTTTACAATTGTTTTTCCGTTGCTGCCCGCAATGGCAATAACGGGTATATCAAACTGTTGCCTGTGAAAAGCAGCCAGGCGTTGCAGCGCTTCCAAAGGGTGGCTTACCATTATATAGCTGGCATCTGTCCTGGTAACCTGGCTGGTTTCGGCCACCACGAAATTCCGTACACCGCGGTCATACAGCTCTTCAATATAGTCTTCCCCATTTCGTCTCAAGCCCGGCAATGCGAAAAACAGGGTAGAAGGAGCATATACCAGTTTCCTGCTGTCCGTCAGCAGGTGTTCTATTACCTTGCCGGCCTGGGCGGACTCTGCCATTAATTTTCCCCCGGTTATTTCCGCTATTGCACTTATGGTGTACGTAATTGCCATATTGATTTTACCTGTACAGGCTGCCTAATAAACCGCAAATAACCTATAATTATTGTAATTCCGGGACCGGGTGCATTCCAAATTTCGCAATAAGGGGTCTCGGGTTCTCCTGAACTCGCGCAGGCAGGTAATACGCCCCCGGAACTTCATATCATCCGCGCTATTTATGACCCCATTGTCAAAGCTGTTTTTTTATTTTCCGTATTGGCGGCATTCTTCTATTTTTGCCACTCTTGCAAACAAGTATTCAAAATGGTTGATGTTTTATTAGGCCTGCAGTGGGGCGATGAAGGTAAAGGTAAAATTGTGGATTATTTCGCTTCCGGGTACGATTTAATTGCGCGTTTCCAGGGTGGTCCCAACGCAGGACACACGCTTTACATAAACGACAAGAAAGTAGTGTTACACCAGATTCCCTCGGGTATTTTTCACGACCATATCGTCAACCTGATCGGGAACGGGGTGGTATTAGACGCGGTAACCCTGAAAAAGGAATGTGAAACCGTGGCTTCTTTCGGGGTGGACTACACTAAGAACCTGTACATCTCCGAAAGAACCAATCTTATTCTGCCTACGCATAGGGCGCTGGATAAAGCCTCCGAGAGCTTAAAAGGCAACGATAAAATTGGCTCCACCCTCAAAGGCATTGGCCCGGCCTATATGGACAAAACCGGCAGAAATGCCCTGCGGGTAGGAGATATTTTAGATAAGAATTTTACCACGCAATATATCCGCCTGCGCCTGAAACACCAGAAGTTGCTGGACAGTATGCATTTTAACGAGGATATTTCGGCATGGGAGGAAGAGTTTTTTGAAGGGATTGAGTTCATGCGGAAGTTTAAGATTGTGAACGGGGAGTATTTCATCAACGAAAAAATACGGCAGAACAAGAAAGTGTTGGCAGAAGGGGCGCAGGGAAGTATGCTGGATGTGGATTTCGGAACCTTCCCTTTTGTTACTTCCTCCAATACCATTTCAGCAGGGGTATGTACCGGCCTGGGTGTGCCGCCGCAGAAAATAAAGGAAGTGATCGGCGTAACAAAGGCCTATTGCACCCGTGTGGGCGGGGGACCTTTCCCTACGGAATTACACGATGATACAGGTGAAAAGCTTCGTAAAATCGGAAATGAGTTCGGCGCTACTACCGGACGCCCCAGGCGTTGTGGCTGGATTGACCTCGTGGCCCTGAATTTTGCCTGTATGGTGAATGGTGTTACCCAACTGGTGATGACCAAGGCAGACGTGCTCGACTCATTCGAAGAACTGAAAGTATGCAGCGCGTATAAGGTGAATGGCAGGGAGCAGAAGGAAGTACCCTACCAGATTACAAAGGTAGCGCTGGACCCCGTGTATGAATCATGCAAAGGCTGGAATACCGATATCTCCGCGATGAAGGATGCTAAAAACCTTCCCGGAGCAATGAAGGATTATATTGCACATATCAATCAGTACCTGGGAGTAGGCATTAAGTACGTATCGAACGGACCGGGCAGGGAACAAATCATACGTGTTGCATAATTCTTGTATTTTAGGGCAATAAAAATTATTTTTAAAAATATTTGGCTATTTAAAAAACTCGTAGAAATTTTACGCTGTAATACATTCAGACTATGGCAAAATCTGAAAAGATAAAAAAAACCGGTTCAAAAACTGAAGCTCCGAAAGACGAGCAGGAAAAGCCACGTAAGGCGCCTTCCAAATCCGTGAAAGATGACGACGATGACGACGATGATGATATGGAACTTGACGAGAAGTCGCTCAAGAAAGGAAAAAAGACAAAGGACGATGATGATGACGATGACGATGTGGAAGTAGAAGATGACTGGGACAAGCCTGAAGAAGATGATGACTGGGATCCTGATTTTGATGAATTTGATATTCCCAAGTCAAAGGCAAAAAAATCCGGCGGCAAGAAGGGAAAAGACGATGATGACGACCTGGGGCTTGACGATGAGTTTAAGGATATGGGCTTGTTTGACGACGGCGGATTTGACGACGACGATGATGACTTCTAATATGATATTTTGAAAAGAACATATTGTTCCTTTCCCGTAGAAGATTTTATTCAAACAAAATGGCAGATGTTATACTGGGCAGACCAGCATAACATCTGTTGTTTTTTAGACAATCACCAATACAATCTTCCTGTCCGGCATTTTGAATGTATTGCAGGAGTGGGGGAGCGTAAGCGGGTGCAGGCAGATGCCGGTTCGGCTCTGGACCAACTGGACTCCTTCCTGCTTACTCATAACGACTGGTGCTTTGGTCACCTGTCTTACGACATCAAAAATGAAATTGAGCAGTTATCCTCTCTCAATCCTGATGGAATTGGTTTCCCTGATCTTAATTTTTTTGTACCAGACACGGTCTTGATGTTGCAACCTGATCACTTGGTCATAGGAAGTTTTGGCAACCACGAAGAAATATGGAAGCAGATTAAAAAGGCTTCCCGGCCTGTTTCTTCTGCAGAAAGTTCCGCGGTTATACAAAACAGGCTTTCCAGGGAGGACTATCTTTCCCGCATAGAAAATCTGCGCAATCATATATTGCGGGGAGATTGTTATGAAATCAATTTTTGCCAGGAGTTTTATTGCCACCAGGCAGCGGTTAACCCGCCGGCACTCTACCAGTCCCTTTGCATGGAGTCGCCCAATCCTTATGCCTGTTATTATAAGGCAGATCAAAGATACCTGTTATGTGCCAGTCCGGAGCGATACCTGCATCGGCGGGGCAGTAAGGTACTCTCCCAGCCGATAAAAGGCACTGCACCCAGGTACCCCGAAAATGCGGGGGCGGATGCTGCTGCCGGGGAAGCATTAAGAAGCAGTGAAAAAGACAGGTCGGAAAACGTGATGGTAGTAGATCTCGTAAGAAACGATCTTTCCAAGGTATGCGTGGAAGGCTCGGTAAAAGTGGAGGAGTTATTTGAGGTTTACAGTTTTCCGCAGGTATACCAGATGATCTCTACGGTGAGCGGTGAGTTGAAAAATACGGTTACGATAGCGGATATCTTCCGGGCCAGCTTCCCGATGGCAAGCATGACGGGCGTACCCAAGAAGCGGGTGATGGAACTGATAGAACGGTACGAAGTGGTAAAGAGAGGGTTATACTCCGGGGCGGTGGGTTATATATCCCCGGAGCGGGATTTCGATTTCAACGTTGTGATAAGAAGCATACTCTATAATGCAAAGGATCAATATCTTTCCTTTCAAACGGGCTCCGCTATTACGTTCAACAGCAATGCAGCGGCTGAATATGAAGAATGCCTGGTGAAAGCCAGGGCCATAAAAAAAGTGCTGAATGGTTAGTTCAACACTTAACGGTCAAGGAAAAAATATTTCAGAATTACTTTTTCTTTCTTGCAGTACTGTTATCAGCCGCCACCGCTTTCGGTTTTGACAACTCAATAGCTCTCGGATACTCTTTTTTACTGTCTGAGCTGATGATACTGGAGTTTTCATTCAGCATCATCTGGATGGACTCCGCCAGTATTTCGTGTTTCCGGGCACTGAATATTTCCATTTTATCGTTGGGTAATCTCAGTTGATAGCCATTGCCTGATACTTCCGCATCAAAGCCCGGGTTGTAATTATCGAATACATTCGCTTCCATATCCAGTATTTTCATCAGGGCGGCTGAGCGGTATTTGCCGCTCACCACTACCGAAGAGGTCCCGTCAGCGTCTATTACTCTCGATAACCTTTCTACATTCAGGCTTAACGGGTTATTTTCCTCAGCCACTTTTGAATCAAAATAATAGCGGGTAGCGATAAACTTCTTTACGTGCCCTCTTGATTCTGCCGGCAGATGATGCTGCAGTTTCCAGAAATCCCGGCTTCCACTTTTGCGGATGGCATATTCCACCCGGGAAGCACCACAGTTATAAGCTGCCACGGTCAGGTACCAGTCGTTGAACTGAGCGTATAAAACCTTCAGGTATTTCGCCGCTGCCTGGGTACTTTTTGTCAAATCGCGTCTTTCGTCGCGGTGTTTGTTTACGGTAAGTCCCATCAGGCGAGCTGTGGGAGCCATAAACTGCCAAGGACCAACAGCGCCTTTATTGGAGATCGCACCGTTTTTCAGGTCCGATTCAATAATAGCCAGGTATTTCAGGTCAAGCGGTAAATTGTTTTTTTCGAGAATACCATCTATAAGAGTAAAATGCCTGGCGTTTTTTTCCAGGATATTTTCAAACCGGCGTTCGTTTTTCCGGTTGTACTCTTTTACAAAAGAAACGGAAAGCGGGTGCAACTGGCTGTAAAGCGCATCAGTTGTTACTACTGTTTTTATGGATTTCTCTGCGGGTTTGCTTATTTTCTCTGCATTTTCTGTGATGACTACGCTTGATATGGTGTTGTCTGCAGAAAGCGCCTCCAGTTCTTCGACTACATCCACTACCGCGATAGTCGTATCTTTTTCCTGTCCGGAAATCTTGCTATCTATTGGTTCTGAGGCAATTGCAGCAAAAGAGAAAAATAACAAAAAGGTTGAACAACCAAAACCATTTACTAACATTCTTAACATAACTCAATTTTTGGTTAACCCCCATTTAGCAATAATAATTCCAGAAATGGAGGGAACTAAATAATTGGTTGATTCACAAGGATTAAAGAAATCTTAATTAAAGAAAGAGATCTTAACAGAAGGATTAAGCTGTTTTGCAGAGGAACTGGAGTTGGAAAGACAAAAATAACCTCACGGTTCAAACTATAACAGTAAATCACCAAAATTGTGCCATGATGAATGGTAAAATTTCACAAAAATGGACAGATTGTCTTACCATATGGTAAAGTGCTGACAATCAGGCGTGTTTGAGGGGGGAGCCGGAGCGGGTGATATCAAAATTAATGCTGTTTCCAAGCTTTTTTAATGCGAGGCTCATCTGGTTTTCCACGGTTTTAACGGAAATTTCCAGCAGTTCGGCTACTTCCCGGTACTTTAGCCCTTCTTCTTTCACCAGTTTAAAGATCAGGCGGCACCGTGCCGGAAGCTGCTGAATAGCCTTTTGTATCCGTTCTATCATTTCTTCGGTTATCATAAGGCTTTCCGGGTTAAAGTAGATGCTTTTGAGTTCTACCCAATAGTCTTCCACGGGGAGGTTTTGTAGTCCCTGTTGTTTTTTCAGATAGTTAAAGGCGGTGTTCCTGGTGCTGGTGAAAAGATATAACCTGATATTACTGATGGTATGCAGGGTATTGCGTTTCTGCCAGATCTTAATAAATACATCGGAAACCACCTCGTCGGACAAAGCTTTTGATTTCAGGAAGGTATAGGCGAACTCCTTCAGGGACGGATAGAAGTGCAGGAAAAGCTTGTTGTAAGCCTCCTGGTCATTACGAAAAGCAACCGCTTGCTGTAAAACTAATATGTCGTTATCAGAGATCATAAGTAGCAATCGGAATTATATGCAAACTACACCATTACCGGGTAATCTCTGAATAAAAGGTAATTTTTCGGCATATTTAGCTGCTTTGCTAAAAAAATAATTGAATAGCCTTTTTTTTTCTACATTTGCACTCCGGTAAAAACAAAGGTCTTCTTATAAGATGTATCATATTATTCCTCTTTGAGGAACGGACCCTTAGCTCAGCCGGTTAGAGCATCTGACTCATAATCAGAGGGTCGCTGGTTCGAGCCCAGCAGGGTCCACATAATAACGGCAGAGGCTTCAGGAAATGGAAGCCTTTATTTTTTTGAGAGACTCCATTTTAATTCAGGTCGACAGTTTTACAAATATTTGCCGGAAGCATTAAGACTTGTTGGTGCTAACAAGTTTTGCAGACCTGACCGAAAAGTAAACAAGACATCTGAAAAGGGAGTTGGCGTCTTTGCGATCCTAACCGCAGGTTGGGAGAAGCAATGAAAAAGGTGCATTTTTGATTTACTCCTCGTCTACCCAAACTATGGCCAGTTTACCTCTTGTCCGTAACTTTTCGATGATCCGTATCGCATCCGGGATTTCGGTCCAGGAATAGGTCTTCTCAATACCGGGTTTCAGTTTTCCATCTTCTACAAAAGAAGCCAGGGTTTCCAGGTCTTTTATATTTGATTGGGCATCAACCTGGGTTAACGGATACCTGCCGAGGCTTTTGCCCAGCATCACGCTGATCATATTCTTTAAAGTGGTAAAGCCGACCAGGATACCACGTTTACCCATACGCTTAAAATCCCTGAACCTGAGATTGCCATGCGTATCCACAACAAGATCATATTTTTCGTGGTGCTGATGTATATCGTTCCTGTCATATGCAATGACTGCATCGGCTCCCAGGGACTTTACAAAATCAGTATTCCGGGTTGAACACACCGCGGTTACTTTTGCGCCAAGCGCCTTTGCCAACTGAACCACAAAATGCCCTACTCCGCCGGACGCCCCATTCACTAAAACAGTTTCACCCGCTTTTAATTTTCCGTGTGTAACAACGGCCTGCAGGGCGGTCAGTCCTGCAACGGGCAGGCAGGCCATTTCTTTGAAACTCCAGCCTTCGGGCATACAAGCGCAAACACCTGAAGCAATGCTGCAATATTCTGCAAACGCTCCGCCTGTCAGGGTTTCTCCAAAAACCTTATCTCCCACCTTAAAATTCGTTACCGAACTACCTGTTTCTACCACTACCCCCGCAAAATCTGCACCGGGTATTTTATATTTTGGACGAAACAGCCCCAGGAAAAACCTGGCAAAAAAGGGATCGCCGCGTAGCAACCGCCAGTCAGCCGGGTTGAGTGAATTCGCATAAACTTTTACAAGCAAATGGGTCTCCCTCACTACCGGCTTTTCTATTTCTTCCAAATGCAGAATTTCCGGTCCGCCATAACGGTTTCTTGTATATGCTTTCATTTATTTTAAATAAAATAGTTAAGCAGAGCTATAAAAGCCAATATATTTCTATCCAATTATAGCTTATATCGCCGGGATATAAGTCCCGCTGAAGGAAATTAAAGAAAAAATAATAATTTTCCCTATTGAGGGAGTGTTCACCCACGTGTATAGCGTTTATCCTAAATTTTATGTGACTACTTCTTCAATAAGAAACAAAAGCCGGAATATATCATTGCCTGCGGTCGGTATTATCACCGAACCGCATGAAAACTACCTCCCGCAAATCAGGCTTCCATATAACTCTCCACCGGTTCGCAGGTGCAGATAAGGTTCCTGTCGCCGTGCGTATTATTTACCCTGGATACGGCAGGCCAGAATTTGTTCAGCGTTATATAAGGTAACGGGAAGGCAGCCTGCTGGCGGCTGTATTCATGCGTCCACTCATCCGAACAGACCACCTGCATGGTGTGGGGCGCATTTTTCAACGGGTTATCTGTTTTACTGCTCGTTCCTTCTTCAATTGCTTTTATTTCGTGATAGATGCTGATCAACGCTTCACAAAAGCGGTCGAGTTCCGCTTTGTCTTCGCTTTCCGTTGGTTCTATCATAATGGTGCCCGGAACCGGGAAGCTTAATGTAGGCGCGTGAAAGCCGTAGTCCATCAGACGTTTGGCCACATCCTCGGCTTCCACTCCCGTAGTGGCTTTAAAGGGCCTCAGGTCAACGATAAATTCGTGTGCGCAGGTGCCGTTATTGCCAAGGAATAAAATATCGTAGTATTTTTCCAGCCGGGTACGCATATAGTTGGCATTGAGTATGGCATATTCCGTAGCCAGCTTCACGCCATCCGCTCCCAGTAACCTGATATAGGCATAGCTGATCAGCAGAATAGAAGCGGAGCCATAAGGGGCAGCGCTTACTGCTCCTGAGCTACCGAGAAAAACGTGTCCGGGCAGGTAAGGCGCCAGATGGCTTTTGGAACAAATGGGTCCCATGCCCGGCCCGCCACCGCCGTGTGGTATAGCAAAAGTTTTATGAAGGTTCAGGTGGCAAACATCCGCACCGATATACCCGGGGGAGGTTAACCCGCTCTGCGCATTCATATTGGCGCCATCCATATATACCTGTCCGCCGTTCTCATGCACAATTCGGCAGATATCTATAATGCTTTCTTCAAATACACCGTGGGTGGAAGGGTAGGTAACCATCAGCGCGGCCAGGCTGTCTTTGTACTGGCTGGCTTTTGCCTTAAGGTCTTCCACATCAATATGCCCTTCCGCATCACTTTTTACCACTACTACTTTCAGTCCGGCCAACACGGCAGAAGCCGGGTTGGTACCGTGGGCGGAAATGGGGATCAATACCACGTTCCGGTTGCTGTGGCCATTCGCTTCGTGGTATCTTTTTATGGTCAGCAGTCCCGCGTATTCACCCTGTGCACCGCTATTGGGTTGCAGGCTGCAGGCGTCAAACCCGGTTATCAGGCACAAATACTCACTAAGGGATTGCACTATTTGCTGGTATCCCTTAGTCTGGTCAGCAGGAGCAAGCGGGTGAATGTTGGCAAATTCCGGCCAGCTTACAGGGATCATCTCCGTAGCCGCATTCAGTTTCATCGTACAGCTACCAAGCGAAATCATTGACGTTACCAGTGAGAGGTCTTTATTCTCCAGCAGCCTGATATACCGCATCATCTCCGTTTCGCTGTGGTGGGTATTAAAAACAGGATGTTCCAGGAAACGGGATGTTCTTACCGCAAACCCGGGTATGTTTTCCAGCGTGGTTTGTTCCTCAAAAGCTACTGCCACTCCTGAGCTTCCCCTGCTTTCCGCAAAAACATAGAGTATATCTACAATATCTTCCTGCGTAGTAGTTTCATCTACGCTGATGCCCACGTATTCATTATCGAAGTAGCGGAAGTTTATTTCCCGTTCTTCAGCCAGTTTTCTGAACCGGGTGATATCTTCTACCGCAATCTTAAGCGTATCAAAATAAAATTCATTAACGTTGGTAAAACCGATCTCAGCAAGATTGTCTGATAAGGTTTTTGCCAGCAGGGTGGTGCGAGTCGCGATTTTCTTCAGTCCTTCCGAACCATGGTAAACGGCATACATAGCCGCCATATTGGCCAGCAGCGCCTGTGCCGTACAAATATTGGAAGTCGCTTTTTCCCGTTTGATATGTTGCTCCCGGGTTTGCAGCGCCATGCGCAAGGCACGATTCCCTTTCGCATCTATGCTCACACCGATGATACGTCCCGGGATATCCCTTTTAAACTCTTCCCTGGTAGCAAAAAAAGCCGCGTGTGGCCCGCCAAACCCTACCGGAACTCCGAAACGTTGCGCTGAGCCTACCGCTACGTCGGCATTTAACTCTCCGGGTGATTTCAGCAGGGTAAGCGCCAGCAGGTCTGTGGCCATTACCACCCGGGCATTGGCGGCGTGAACAGTTTCTATGAACCGGGAATAATCCTCAATGCTTCCGTTATCATTCGGATACTGTACCAGGGCGCCGAAATAGGTTTCGTCAATAGCAGCCTGCCTGTAGTTTCCGAATTCCAGTTCGATACCGATAGGGGTGGCACGGGTGATCAATACATCAATTGTTTGCGGGAAAACAGCTTCATCAACAAAAAACTTTGGCTTCGTTATTTTATCGGCTTTGTTAACATGATGAAACAGCATTGCCATGGCCTCAGCAGTGGCGGTTGCTTCATCCAGCAGGGAAGCATTTGTCAGGGGCAGCCCCGTAAGATCGGCAACCATGGTCTGGAAATTGAGCAGACTTTCCAGTCGTCCCTGTGAAATTTCAGCCTGGTAGGGTGTGTACTGCGTGTACCATCCCGGGTTTTCGAAAACTGTTCGTAGTATTACCGAAGGGGTGATGGTTCCATAATAACCCTGTCCTATATAGGTTTTGTATAATTTATTTTTTGCGGCAACTTTTTTCAGTTCCTGCAGGTACTCGAACTCACTTTGCGGAACCGGCAGACCGGACACCTGAGGCAGCCTGATAGCGCCGGGCACCGTGGCGTCTACCAACTCATTTACAGATGAAAAATTAATAGCCTGCAGCATCTCCCTGGTTTCTGCTTCACCGGGACCAATATGTCTTGCCAGGAATTCTGCGGACTGCTCTTCGAAAAGATTCATAAATGTAGGGTTAAGCTCAAAAAAGATGCGCAAAGTTAGTATATATAGGTTACTTCAGGAAGTCTGTGCAAAGAGTGCTAAATTGTGTGGATAACATCATGGCTGACAGAGCGTTGAGGTAGCAGGCGCTAAAAACTGCATCCCGTATCGTATATTGCACCCGCCAACAAAGCAAATGGACACGGAAAGCAACATAACGCCTTTTTTTTCCGGGGAGTGGGAAGATAGATCCTGGCAGTTGAAAGCGGCCGGCAGGCAAAAGCAATATGCGGCTTACCTGAAACGGGCCAATAAAAACGCCGTATTGAAAAAATTACCGGACCTGCATAATGAAGCTTTTTCGAAAGTGGATTGCCTGCATTGCGCCGCGTGTTGCAAAAATTATTCGCCCAGGTTTAAAACACCGGACATTAAACGCATCAGTAAACACCTGAAGATAAAGGAGGGCGTTTTTATTGAAACTTATCTGCAACTGGACAATGAAGGAGACTATGTGGTAAAGAAGTCTCCCTGTCCTTTTCTGGAAAACGATAACCGCTGCAGCATATATGATGTCCGTCCTTCAGACTGTCATCGTTTCCCTTACACAGATGAAGACGTTCTGCTCAACCGGCCACGCATTACCTTAAAAAACGCCAGTTTCTGTCCGGCTGTTTTTTATGTTATGGAAAGGCTTTTAGCCCTGAAATAAGTAAATTTGTAAGAATCGGTCTGACTACGGGTTTCAGCTATTTCTTAAAAAGAGTTAACAACATTTATGGGGCATTTACCTAAGCTAATTGCAGATCTGGCTTTGATACTTGGCGCGGGGGCTATTACTACACTGTTGTTCAGGAGGCTGAAGCAACCCCTGGTATTGGGGTACATTATCGCGGGATTCCTGGTAGGGCCTTATGTATCCGTTGTTCCCACGGTTGTTGATAATGCGAACGTAAAAACCCTGGCTGAAATCGGTGTTATTTTCCTGCTGTTCAGTCTTGGTTTGGAATTTAGTTTCAAAAAACTATTGCGGGTGGGTGGTGCCTCCTCTATCACCGCTATTGTGGAGATTGTAGCCATCCTGCTGTTAGGTTATATGGTAGGGCGATGGATGGGATGGTCTACCATGGATAGCATGTTTTTAGGGGGCTTACTGGCCAGTTCATCCACCACTATTATCATCCGGGCCTTTGAGGAGTTGGGCGTAAAAAGACAGCAGTTTGCCCGGATCGTTTTCGGTGTTTTGATAGTGGAAGATATTGTAGTGATATTGCTGATGGTGTTATTGTCTACCATGGCAGTAAGCCAGCAGTTTGATGGAACCGAAATGCTGGCCTCTCTGCTGAAACTACTTTTCTTTTTGACGGTCTGGTTCATTGCCGGCATTTTCCTGTTGCCTACTTTTTTGCGAAGGGCCAAAAAGCTCCTGGATGAGGAAACCCTGCTGATTTTATCAATCGGCTTATGCCTGGGGATGGTTGTTTTGGCCACCCAGATTGGTTTTTCGGCTGAGTTGGGCGCCTTTGTAATGGGATCTATTCTTGCAGAAACCACTTCGGCGGAAAAAATAGAACACCTGTTCAAACCGGTTAAGGATCTTTTTGGCTCTGTATTCTTTGTTTCGGTGGGTATGATGATCAACCCGCAGGCAATGGTGGAGCATGGCTGGGCTATTTTCTGGGTAACCCTGCTAACTATCTTTGGAAAATTGTTCGCGACCACCTTGGGCGCCCTGTTGTCGGGGCAGCCGCTGAAGCAGTCTCTCCAGGTAGGTATGAGTATGGCCCAGATAGGTGAGTTTGCTTTTATCGTCGCCACATTGGGTATTACGCTCGGCGTGACCAGCGACTTTCTTTTCCCGGTGGCGGTGGGCGCCTCTGCTATTACCACTTTTACCACTCCTTATTTTATTAAGCTGTCGGAACCTTTCTACAACCTGCTGGTAAAAATATTGCCGCCCCGGCTGCTCAATTTTATCAACCGGTATTCTTCCGGCGCCCAGAATATCCAGGCGGAAAGCGAATGGAAGATCGTACTGAAATCCTATGCCGTGATAATAGCCACCAACGCTATTGTTATCGTGGCGCTGTCTATGTTGTCGTTTACCTTTCTGTTCCCGTTTCTGGAAACAAAAATCGATAACCCTTCTCTTAACCGTGCACTTGTGCTGATCGTAACCCTGGGAGTCTCTATGCCTTTTTTCTGGGCGATGATGGCAAGAAAGCCCAACAACTCCGCCTATAAGGCGCTATGGCTTGATAGTAAATACAATCATGGACCACTGGTAGTGCTGGAAGTATTCCGTGTAGTGATCGCCATATTTTTTGTAGGGTTTATGGTAGACCGGTTATATTCCGGTGTGATCGCGTTTTTTCTGGTAACGCCTATTGCCGCCATCGTACTCTTTATTTTCTCTAAAAAGATACAGGGCTTTTACGACCGGATCCACAGCAGGTTCCTGGACAACCTGAATGAACGGGAGGTGGAAGAAGCCAGCGCCCAGGTAATGCCGGTTAGTAATGGCAGTTCGGATTCCGCTCTTTCACCCTGGGATGCGCATATGGCGGATTTTATCGTAAATGCCAATGCGCCGTTTGTAGGGAAGAAACTATACGAGTTGGCCTGGAGGGAGAAATATGGGATTAATATTGCTTATGTAAAACGGGGAGAAAAAATAATTTACGCGCCCAATGCCCAAGAACGATTGTATCCGCTGGACGAACTGGGAATTATTGGCACCGATCAGCAACTACAGCTTTTTAAACCGGTTATTGAAGAAACCGAGCCGCTTGTGGAGGTTCTTTCCGAAGATACGGACAATATTTCCCTCCAAAAGATAGTGGTGGATGAGCATACCCTGTTGAAAGGGAAAACAATCCGGGAGTCCGGCATCAGGGAGAAAACCCACGGGCTGGTTGTTGGTATTGAAAGGGATGGCAAGCGGATTTTAAACCCTGACTCCCAGACAGTATTTGAATGGAATGACATCGTGTGGATAGTGGGAGACCGGAGAAGAATACAGGAACTGGTAAATCCGTAAATCCCTAGCCCGGAACCGCTTTTTATTTGAGTTCCATCAATTTGGAAATTTTTTCCCCTTCTGAAAAAATTATTCTCTGCTGCCGGCGTTATTAGGTTACCAATCATAATTCAATACGCTATGAAATCATTTACAGCAGAAATACCCCCTGTGGTAAAAGAAATGATCATCATTAAGATTGATGATGATGAACTCATCAATGAAAGTTTTGAATACAGCATTGTTAACCAGGATAAGAAAGTGTGCCGAAAGGGACAGTTCACGGGGAACTCCGTTCAATTGCGTATTACCCATTTAAAGGACGGAAAGTATTTTTTCTTCCTTACAACCGCTTCAAGGGAGCCGAATAAATACCCTTTTGAAAAGAAATCGAAATCTTATTCGGATATAGTGGAATTTGACTTTAACTAGACTTTGGGTCATTAGTATCATAATTAAAAAATCCTCCAATTTGGAGGATTTTTTAATATAAGTCATTTAAAGAAGACCCATTATTCGCTTATCTGGAAGGTAACCGGCTGTCTGCGGTAGGCTTTTACCTTACGCCCGTTCTGTTCAGCCGGGATCCATTTGGGTCCTTTCCTGATCGCGTTTACACAAATCTCCGCCAGTTTGGTTCCTTTCATGGTAAGTGCTTCCACCTCGCTGATATTCCCGTCCCTGTCCACGATAAACTGAACCACACAGGTACCGGCTTTACCGGCATCAGTCAGTTCATCAATATACCTGTTGATCTCTCTCTGGATATATTTACCCCATGCCTTATCCCCACCGGGGTAAGAGGCTTCTATTTCCACTTTCTGGAACACCTTGTCCTCATCTTCTACTTTCGGTGCTACTACTACCCCCCCCTTGTCTTCTACAGGAGGCGCCACAATACCCAGGTCTTTTTCACCTTCCTGGTTGATGGTACTGATGGTAGCTTCTTTAAGTTCCTCCACTTCTTTCATTTCCTCTTCCGGCTTTACTTCTTCGTCCTTTACCACTTTGGGCGGAGTGAACTTAGCCATCTCAATTTTTGGAGGATCTGGTGGTTTGGGAGGAGGAGGAGGTGGTGGTTCCAGTGGCTTCTCTTCTTCCAGGTGGGTCATTTCCACCTCTTTGATTACAATTGCCTGTTTCTTTTCCGTATTCTCAAATTTTGAGCTCAAAAACGAAAGCAGTAAAATAACCAAAGCCAAAGCCGCAGTAATCCCGATCGCTAATCCAAGCCTTTTTGAATACTTAGAACGTAGCTCGTACGCGCCATAGCTCTTGTTTCTACCATCAAAGATGATATCTAACAAACTGGCGTTCAATATTTTGGTTAATTCCATACTGAGTTATTTAGTTATTGTAGGATGCAAAACTTAACAAAATCCATAAATTACTGTACCCCGTTTGCCAGTTCGGTTTGCACCAGCAGCTCATTTTCCTGCGGTGAAATATTTACCAGGGCAAACTTTTTTACCTCATTTATAGTCATTTCGTCGAGTATGGCCACCATATTCCTATAGTTGGCTTCATCATTTGGCTTAATAACTACCACAAAATCTTTAGGGTCTGTGCTTTTCTTTTTACGAATGATCTCATCCCTGATTTTCTTATAATCAGAAGCCTGGAGTGCCGCGGCATCCTCTCCTTCATAAAAATATACGCCATCAGCCTTACCCAACAGAATGGTAAATGCACCGGAGGCCTTTATTTTATTCTGTTCCTCTTCCTTTTCCGTGTCTTTGGGCATAATCAAAGACATGGTTGTCGGTTGAGACATGGTTGTGGAAAAGATAAAAAAGGTAATCAGCAAAAAGCCCAGATCCACCATCGGCGTCATATCCACCTGGGTAGATAATCTCTTCGCCTTTTTGACACCGGGGCCTTTCTTATGGCCACTATCGCCACTTTCTTCAATTGATGCCATATGCTACTTTTTTTAATTTGTTTACTAATATACAAAAATTATTGTTTAGCCGGCGGATTTTGTCTGGTCTGCCACAAAGCGGTACCCACAGGCGCATCCTGAAACTTGGTAATCAACTGGAACTTGTTGATATCGTTGCGTTTAAACGCCTCCAGCACATTTTTGATTACCGGGTATTTTGTTTCATTATCCGCTTTGATCAGCCAGTTTACCTTTTTTCCGGCATAGGTGGATTTGGCGTCCCTGATCCAGAAATACAATTCACCACCGGTTGAATCCGGAACCGGTATACCCGGTTGGGTAATTTCTTTCCGCTGCTCAGGTGTCATCCCCAGTAAACTTTTAAAATTTGTAAAAGGTACGCCGATACTGGGCGCATTCATGAAGGCCTGGATATGCTCGTTGGTCAACCCCAGGTTACGGGTTTCGTTCAGGTTTTCGGCAATGGTTTTACGGGCTTTGGGGTCATCCATCTGCACGAATACCCTCCCATCCTTGTCAATGGTTACCATAAAGGCATCCACCTCGGGAAACTCGTCAGCCGATACTGAAGCGGGGAACGTAACTTCTACAGGTTCATCCGGCTTAAATTTAGTGGCAAGAATGAAGAACGTAAGAATCAGAAATGACACGTCCACAAAGGCTGTCATATCCACCCAGGTACTTTTTTTTGCAACTCTCGATCTTCCAGACATATTAAATTGATTTATTTGGACTTATTTAGATTCGATCTCTCAAATTTTCCATACTTCCAATACAAAATTATTTGTACTGGGAAGCGAAACTTTGAGTAAGGGTAAATCCAGACTCGTCAATACCGTATGTTATAGAGTCGATTTTAGTAGTGAAGATATTATACATGATCATCGCAAAGGCTGAAGTAGCGATACCCACCGCAGTGTTGTACAGGGCCTCAGAAATACCTACCGCCAACTGGTTTGCGGCGCTTGCACCCCCTTCTTCACCCATGGAGCTGAATGACCGGATCATACCCATTACTGTACCTAACAGGGCTACCAGGGTACCCACTGAGGTTAACGTGGAAAGAAATACCAGGTTTTTCTGCAGCATAGGAATTTCAAGAGCGGTAGCTTCTTCTACTTCTTTCTGGATAGCTACTACTTTTTGCTCGGTGGTAAGTTCGCTGTTGGTGATAAGCTCTTTGTACTTACGCAAACCGGCTTTCATCACGTTTCCAACAGAACCCTGTTGTTTGTCGCATTCTGTAAGGGCAGCGTCTACGTTTTTGTTGGCAAGATGATATTGTACTTTTCTTACGAATTCAGCAATAGAACCCTTTCCTGTTGCCTTATTGATGGTAAGGAACCTTTCGATTGAGAATACAATTACCATCAGGAACATTCCAAGCAGGATGGGAACTACAATTCCTCCTTCGTACATACGGTTCCATGCGCCAACAGGACCTTCGTGCTTCGGCCAAAAGCCACCGGCAGGATCAGGCCTTGTAAAACCGGAGTCTGCTCCAAGAATGAATCTCCAGATACAATAACCGGCTATTATACAAACAATTGGGGCTAACCATGAAATAATATTGCTACCTCCCTTAGGTTGTACAGACGTAGATGCCTTCACAGAAGAAGCACTTGCGGTTGGTTTAGTTTCAGCCATAACTCTTGATTTTTTGAATTAAAGTTTTACAATTTTAGTGTGTGGTTTGGACTCACAATTCTAATAAAATAAAAATAGAATTTTTGAAATATTTTAAGAAAAATTTCGTTGGGAGGGCAATATAGTAAATTTCTAATACCCGCCAACAGAATTTTTTTAATGTTTTTGCGCCCTTTTTAGAAGCTGTTTTCTATCCCCTAAACCGGGTATGCCTTATTTAAGGCGAAAAAGACATTGTTTTAATGTTATCGTTAATTTCAGCATCTGAAATACAAATTTTACCAGATGCGAATTTTTCTGATTGCGATTTTTTGCTTGTTTCTTGTTGTGCCGGCCGCTACCCAGGACAAAAAAAAGCCGGAGAGTTCCGCGGCAGACAGTACCCGGACTGCTTCGCCCGCCCGGGCCGGTACCAAACCCTATAAAGAGGTTATTACGTCTAAAGCCATATCCGACAGCGGACTTTTTATCGTACACAAAATTGAAGACAAGTATTTTTTTGAGATACCTGATTCCCTGTTGGGTCGCGATATCCTGGTGGTCAACCGGATATCCAGGGCGGCAACGGGGATGAGGAGTTTTTTTGTGGGATATGCCGGCGACCAGATAGGAAGTGGTGTTATTCGTTTTGACCGGGGCCCCAATGATAAACTTTTTCTTAAGAAAGTGTCTTACGATGAAATATCAAAAGATTCCTCCCAGCCTATGTTTCAGGCGGTTGCCAACTCCAATATTTTACCTATCGTTGCCAGCTTCGACATAAAGGTAAACCCCACGGATTCCACCGGCACCGTCATAGACATGACGAGTTATATCGCTTCAGACAATGATGTGTTGCACTTTTCAGGCAATGCGAAAAGAACCTTCCAGGTAGGATCTTTCCAGTCAGACAAATCCTATATTCAAAGCGTGCGCAGTTACCCCGCGAATATTGAGATAAAAACGGCAAAAACATATAGCAAAGGAAGTTCGGGGGGCATGCAACCCGCAACTGCTTCCTCCGCTTCCTCTCAGAATATTTTTTTTACACTGGAGTTGAATAGCTCCATGGTGTTGCTGCCCAAAGCGCCTGCCAGGCAACGGTATTTCGACCCCCGGGTAGGCTATTTTGCCCGGAGTTATACTGATTTTGATGCCAACCCGCATGGAGTGAAAAATACCACTATGATCGTGCGCTGGAGACTGGAACCCAAACCGGAGGACCAGGAAAGGTATAAAAGAGGGGTGCTGGTGGAACCCCGGAAACCTATTGTATTTTATATAGATCCGGCCACTCCCAAAAAATGGGTGCCTTACCTGATCGCAGGGGTTAATGACTGGCAGGTGGCCTTTGAGAAAGCCGGGTTTAAAAACGCCATCATGGGCAAGCCGGCTCCTATGCCGGAGGAAGATTCTACCTGGAGCCTGGAAGACGCCCGTTATTCAGCCATCGTGTATAAACCATCCACGGTGCCCAACGCCAGCGGTCCCAACGTACACGACCCGCGTTCCGGGGAAATCCTGGAAAGCCATATCAACTGGTATCATAATGTGATGCTTCTTTTGCGTAACTGGTATTTTATTCAGTGTGCCCCGCTGGATACGGGCGCCCGGAAGATGGAATTCGACGATGAACTGATGGGCCAACTGATACGGTTTGTAGCGGCGCACGAAGTAGGTCATACGCTTGGACTGCGCCATAATTTCGGTTCCAGCTCCACCATACCGGTAGAAAACCTGAGAAATAAAGCCTGGGTGGAAGCCAACGGGCATACTCCTTCTATTATGGACTACGCCCGTTTCAACTATGTGGCCCAGCCTGAGGATAAGATTTCCAGAGAGGGGCTGCTTCCCCGTATCGGTCCTTATGATATATGGGCTATTGAATGGGGATACAGGTGGCATCCCGAAGCCGATACACCGGAAAAGGAATTGCCCGTTCTTAATAAGCTGGTCATAGAAAAATTAAAGGACAAACGTTTTTGGTTTGGAACGGAATCAAACGCGGATGATCCGCGGTCGCAGAATGAAGACCTGGGTGACAATGCTGTGAAAGCAAGCGGTTACGGCATCAGGAACCTGCAGCGTATAGTGCCTAACCTTATGGAATGGACGAAAAAGTCCAATGAAGACTACGAGAACCTTTCCACGATGTATAGTGAAGTGACGGCACAGTTTGGCCGCTACCTGGGGCATGTAGCCAAGAATGTCGGCGGCATATATGAAACACCCAAAACAGTGGAGCAGGAAGGAGCGGTGTATCAATATGTGCCGAAAGCAATCCAGAAAGACGCGGTGGCATTTCTTAAAAAGGAGATATTTATTACCCCAAAATGGCTGTTACACCAGGAGATTTTTAACCGTACGGGCAACACCGGCATGTCCGTGGTAAGCAGCCGTCAGGATGCGGTACTCTCCCGGCTGATCAGTACCAATACCCTCAGCAAGCTGCTAAATATGGAGGCCGACATGGGTGCGGAAGCATACAAAGCGGCTGATATGGTCCAGGACCTGCAACAGGCTATCTGGGAGGAACTGGCTACGCGAAAGCCTATAGATATATACAGGAGAAATCTGCAGAAATCGTACATAGAGAGATTAAAAACGATTATTAAACCACCGTCAACTTCGGGCATGAGTATCATATTGCGGATAGGCGCCCCCGCTGCCATGACGGATACCCAGAGAAGTGATATTATCTCCGTCCTCAAAGCCAGCCTGCGCTCGCTGCAGTCCGAAATAAAATCCGCTATTCCGGCCGTCTCCGACAAGATGACCCGGTATCATCTGCAGGATGTTCAGGAGAGGATAGAAGATATTCTGAAAACCGGCAGGTAGCTGATTACACAATGAATGATTTATCGCCTATAAAGGTCCTGACAGACGCTGTTCACCCTTTACCCGATGAAGACTGGAAAGTTTTTTCTGAAGGGTGGACAGGTTTTTCTGCAAAAAGAAAAGAGATCATTACGGCGGCAGGCGAAAAAGAAAAATACCTGTATGTGGTGCTGTCGGGTGTGCAACGGATAGTGTACTATGACGACGACAAGGAAGCTACGCTTATTTTTACCTACCCGCCTTCTTTCGGTGGTGTTCTTGACTCCCTGATGATGCAAAAACCTTCGGCTTATTTTTACGAAGCGCTTACGCCGTCCGTATTTTTGAGATTGCCTTACGAAAAGCTGGAGCAAATGATGCGTTCCAGCCCGGATATCGAATTCCTGGTAAGAAAGGGAATCACGGGCGCTTTAAGCGGGTTGCTTGAGCGGTTGGTGGAGCTTCAGAGTTTTTCCTCGGAAGAAAAATTTAAAAAACTTCTGCAGCGTAGTCCGCATATACTGCAACTGGTGGCGCATAAGTACCTGGCTAACTACCTGGGTATGGATGCCACCAACTTCAGCAAGTTGATGAACCGGATCAGGCTGTAACGGTTGTTTATCCCTGCAAAACTTCCCTGGCGATCACAATTTTCTGGATTTCGCTGGTACCCTCGCCAATGGTGCATAGTTTGCTGTCGCGGTAAAATTTCTCCACGGGAAAGTCCTTGGTATATCCGTATCCCCCGAATATTTGTACCGCGTCGTTGGACACCTTTACCGCTATTTCGCTGGCATAGTACTTGGCCATCGCCGCCTCTTTGGTCATGGCTACTCCTCGGTTCTTTTTATCGGCAGCCTGTAATATCAGTAGTTCGGCAGCGGCGATTTCGGTAGCCATGTCAGCCAGCTTAAATGATATTGCCTGAAAACTGGCGATCGGTTTTCCAAACTGATCTCTTTCTTTTGCATACTGCACGGCGGCCGTGTAAGCCCCATAAGCAATACCCAATGCCAGCGCGGCTATTGATATCCGGCCGCCGTCAAGCACTTTTAAAGACTGCCTGAAACCTTCGCCAACTTCGCCCATCCTGTTGCTATCGGGTATCCGGCAATTATCAAAAATCATTTCTGTGGTCTCGCTGGCTCTCATCCCCAATTTATTCTCTTTTTTGCCGGCGGAAAATCCGGGTGTTCCTCTTTCCACTATAAATGCGGTGGCATTGTTTTTTGTGCGTGGTTCTCCGGTTCGTGCAATCACTACGGCCACATCGCCGGATTTGCCATGCGTTATCCAGCATTTTGTACCATTCAGCACCCAGTCTGATCCATCCTTTACCGCGGTGGTCTGAATATTCCCGGCATCACTGCCTGTTCCGGGTTCTGTGAGCCCCCAGGCGCCAATCCACTCGGCGGTTGCCAGTTTGGGAAGGTATTTTTGTTTTTGTTCCGCCGTGCCAAAATTGAGGATGTGGCCGGTACACAAAGAGTTATGGGCTGCCAGGCTTAGTCCTATTGATCCGCAAACGCTGGCTATCTCTTTTATAACAGTAACATATTCCAGGTAGCCCAGGCCTGCCCCTCCATATTCTTCAGGTACCAGCACCCCCATCAGTCCCAGTTTCCCCATTTCTTTAAATGTCTGTACGGGAAATTCCTGTGCTTCATCCCACTGCATTACATAGGGACTGATATGCCGGGCGGCAAAATCCCTGGCTGTTTGCGCAACCTGTAGTGTTAATTCATCGTGTCCGAAATTCATCTTTCATGTTTTTGTATTAGCGATCATTGGCCTGTAATAAGATAAGGCGCTATCTTATCATAAATATCCTCCGGCAGCAAATGTATCTGTTTTAAGTCCTCTGTTTTGTTAAAGCTGCCATGTTGTTTTCTATATGCTATAACGGCTGCAGCCACCTGATATTTTATATAGGGGTGGGCGCTCAGTTCTTTCAGGTCGGCCGTGTTCAGGTTAATTCGTTTGATATCAGCCGCGTCGCATACAAGTTGCGCCCTGATATGCTGAAAAGTACTGTCCGGTAATCCATATACTTCTTTTAGCTGCTCTACGTTATAAAACCCACCCAGTTTCTCCCGGTATAAAACAATTCTTCTGGATAGTATGTTACCCACGCCCCTCAGCTTTCTCAGCGAAATTGAGTCGGCTTTGTTAATGTCCGTCACCGGTTCCTCTTCTACAACTATTATCTTTTTCGGACTGTCTTTTACCGTTTTTTGGGGTACTTCGTCCTTTTTGATACGGATAAACGGGTACAGCCTTTCGTAGTCTTCTTTTTTCAGTCCGTAAACTTTTCTTATATCTTCGGGTGTAAAGAACTTTCCACCTTTGGAACGATAATTCTCTATCGTGGTAATCACTTTTTCGGGGAGTCCCAATTGCTCCCAGCCGTTGCGGTTCAATGTGTTCGGGTCAAAATAAAAAAGAGGTATTTCCTCCGGTTGTAAGCGGGTTTCCTGTATTGCCAATTCGGGAATGGTTCCGGTGGCTGCCTGCGATGATTCCTTAAATTCAACAGCCTTGCTGAATACTTCTATTTCCTGCTCAGTCAGTTCGTGGTAAAACAGGTCAGGTAAAAACCAGGTGAATATTATCAGGGTGAGAAGGGTAATGATACCGGCGCGTTCCTTTTTAGAGAAACTGAAATATTCCTTGAAACGGTCAGCAATCATATGTCTTATTTTAACGGAGATAAGGTATGGTAAAGGTATTGAATACTTTCGGTAAAGGCAACAGCGCGGTGGCAGGCGGGCGCATAGGCTCTACACGCAGGTTCTCACCCTCCTGCGAAAAATGCGCCCGTGGCGGCTAAGCTGATCGTTTACGCCAAACCTAAACAGCAATCCGCAGGGAACGGGATGCCGGACCCGGAAGATAAAATTTAATACCGGACTCTTCGTTATATTAACTCTTGGCAAAATGAATTACCTTGCCAAATAAAGAATTTATTTATGTTAAAGTCAATGACGGGTTTTGGCAGATACGAACAGGTATTGGGAAAGAAGACCTTCCTGGTAGAGATAAAGTCCCTGAATGGTAAGCAGTTTGAGATTTTGTTGAAATTACCCGGCATTCTCAAACCTTATGAGTTTGATATCCGCAATATGATCTCTGAGAAGCTGATCCGCGGAAGCATTGACTGCGCCATTACCCTGAAACAAAACGGTGCTGCCAAACCTGTTGTTATCAATACGGAATTGGCAAAGTCATATTATCAGCCGCTTGCGGAACTGGCAGAAAGCCTGCAACTGGATACCGGCTCTATTTTGAGTTCGCTGCTGAAACTGCCGGAGGTGGTGGTTCCTTCCACGGAAATAATAAGTGAAGAAGAGTGGAATGGCTTTAAAGGCATTTTGGAAAAAGCGCTGGAAAACATCAATAACCACCGCCTTAATGAAGGAGCGGTACTGGAAAAGGATTTATTGCTGCGAATTGAAAATATCGAAAAACTGCAACAGAAAATCATCGCGCAGGAGCCCCTGCGTCGTCAGAAAATAAAAGACGGGCTGGTAAAACTGTTGGAGGAAAATGTAGGAAAAGATAATTTTGACAGCAACCGCCTGGAACAGGAAATAATTTATTACATAGAGAAAATCGATATCAGCGAGGAGCAGGTGAGGCTGACGAATCACTGTGAATATTTTAAGACATTGTTGACAGACAAAGAGGAGGCAAAAGGGAAAAAGTTGTCGTTCCTGCTGCAGGAAATAGGGAGGGAGATCAATACAACGGGAGCAAAGTCGTATGACTCCGATATCCAGAAGTCGGTGGTATTAATGAAGGATGAACTGGAAAAGGCTAAAGAACAAATTTTAAATGCATTATAACAACCTGTATAAATTGAAAGCTATCCTCATTTTTTTTGTATTGGTTATAACCGTACTGGCACCGGGCTGTAAAACGGTGGATGTATTTGAGAAGAACGTGTCGATCCTCAAAAGTGAATGGCAATACAATTTCAGACCGGACTTCAACTTTGTAGTTACAGATACTGTTTCCCTATATAATATCTACGTTACATTAAGGCATACCTATGCCTATAGCTATAACAATATCTGGTTAAACCTTCACTATACGTTACCGGGAGACAGTGCCCGGCAGCAAAAAGTGGATATTTTGCTGGCTGATAACCAAAAAGGAAAGTGGCTGGGAACAGGGATGGACGATATATACGAAATACGCCACCTGGTTTCTCCGCAGCCATTCCGTTTTTCCCGGTCGGGCGAATGCAATTTTATCCTGGAACAGATCATGCGGGATAACCCGCTGAAGCATGTTATCAATGCAGGGGTACGCGTAGAAAAAGTAACGCAGTAATGGCGAATTACTATAAAAGAAAAAGATTCACGGTTATTACCATTGTTTATTGGTTCCTCCTGATTTATATTATTACGGCGCTTTTATTCTGGTTGCTGTCGCTGCTCCGCCAGAACACACAGATGGCGGAGTACAAAATACTGCAACTAAAAAAAGACGAACCGGGCTATGTAGCACAGGTAGAAGCCATTCAGATGCAGGAAAAAACAAAAGTGGCACAATATATTGGTGAAGGCGCCACTTTTATGCTGTTGATACTGGTGGGAGCGGTGTTTGTGTACCGGGCAACCCGGAGACAGATCCGTCTGAATAATCAGCAGCAGAACTTTATGATGGCGGTTACCCATGAGTTAAAAACCCCTATCGCTGTTACCAAGCTGAACCTGGAAACCCTGATCAAAAGAAAACTGGAAGAGCACCAGAGAGAAAAGCTGATCAATAATACCCTGCAGGAAGCCAACAGGCTGAATACGCTTTGTGATAATATATTAGTAGCTTCTCAGCTTGATGCCGGGCGCTACCTTTTCACTAAGGAAACACTTAATCTGAGCGACCTTCTTTCGGACAGTATTTCCAATTTTGAAGAGCGGTTTCCCGAACGCCACTTTAAATATGATATTGAAAAGGAAATTTTTGTAACAGGGGATGCATTGCTGCTGCAACTGGCGGCCAATAATTTAATCGACAACGCTATCAAATACTCCGCCAAAGACAAAACCGTGACAATAGCCCTGAAAAAACAGGGCGCCAAAGCTGTTCTTGAAATAATTGATGAAGGAGAAGGCATCAGGGGGCAGGAAAAAACAAGGGTTTTCGAAAAGTTTTATCGCAGTGGCAGCGAAAGTACCCGGCGTACCAAGGGAACAGGGCTTGGTTTATTTCTTACCAAAAAAATCATTACTGATCATAAAGGAACAATAAAAGTAATTGACAATAACCCTTCCGGGTGTATTTTTGTATGTACACTTGCTGTTATATAGCAAACAAACAATATGACTACAAAAGCACAGGGATATATACTGCTGGTAGAAGACGAGGAAAACCTGCAGGAAGCGCTCAAGCTGAATCTTGAGTTGGAGGGATATGAAGTGAGTTGCGCCTCTGACGGCACGGAGGCTTTGAAAAAGATTTCCGAAGAGTATTTTGACCTGATCATTCTGGATATCATGATACCTGGTATTGACGGTATTGGCGTTGCTGAAAATGTGCGGTTAAATAATAATGAAGTTCCTATATTAATGCTGAGCGCTAAGAGTAGCAGTGCGGAGAAGGTGCTGGGGTTAAAAAAAGGCGCTGATGACTATATTACCAAACCTTTCAATCTGGAGGAGCTCCTGTTGAGAGTAAAGAAACTCATCAGTAAAAACAAGAAGCTGCAGGAAAAAGAGACCATTGATGAATATTACCAGTTTGGTAAAAATAAGGTAGATTTTAAAGCACAGTCGGCTGTAAACTTTCGTGGGGAGACCATCGCACTTAGTAAAAAGGAGGCGATGTTGCTGAAGTTGTTGCTGGAGAACAGGAACGACGTAGTGCCGCGTGAAAAAATTCTGCAGTCAGTATGGGGATATAACGTATATCCTACTACCCGCACCGTAGACAATTTTATCCTTAGCTTCAGAAAGTATTTTGAAGAAGACAGCCGTAGCCCGCGTCACTTTCATTCTATAAGAGGAGTGGGTTACAAATTTACCAGCCAGTAAGCTATTCCCATTACATTTTCATTACTTCCCGTTAACAGTTTGATAATACAAAGGGTATTTCTTTGCCTTCAATAGAGCACAAGTAATTCATTTTACAAGTTTCTCAAGTAAATGGGTAAATCAATCGTTTGAATCGCAGCGACCCCGGTTTCTACCGGGGTTTTCTTTTGTGCCAGACTTGTGAAGAGCGTTTTAAGCTCTGCGTAGCAGGTTGTGAGAAATGCAACTGACTTAAAAGAGTCCGGAACTTTTATAGCTATGTCCCTACTGGTTAATTAAAATTTTTGCACCACCTTTTCTGAGCGATTCGTAGATGGCATCAATGGCGATCATATCTTTCAACCCCTCTTCACCCGATACATTAGGATCGGGTTTGTTGTTCAGGATACAATCCGCGATGCCGTCCATTTGCAGCGCCTGGTGTGTTCGTACGGGTTGATTGAGCGGCCCCAGGTGAGTAGTTCCCTTTATCGGTCCGTAACCAAAAGCCGGTCTTAATTCGGCAAAGCCTTTTTCCCCTGACAGGAACAATCGCTCCGCATAATTGTAATTATAGGTACAACCACAATTGGCAACAGCACCGCTGGGAAAGCCCAATTGAAATAATACCGTTTCATCCACTTCTGCAAATTTCACCGGATCGGTTTTCACTTCCTGCGCGGTTACCCATATCGGCTCTTCTCCCGTAGCATAACGGGCGCCGTTCAACGAATATACTCCCACGTCCATGATGGCTCCTCCGCCTGCCAGCGCATGTTTCAACCGCCATTGGTTGGGGTCGCCTATGCGGAAGCCCATAAAATTATCCACGTATTTGATCTTCCCGAATTCGCCCGCCTCCCGCATGCGGATGATTTCCCTGGTATGCGGTTCAAAATGAAGACGGTACCCGATATAAAACTTTACACCGGCTTTTTTACAGGCTGCTATCATTTCCCTGGCTTGCTGAGCATTGTCCGCTACGGGTTTTTCGCATATCACATGTTTGCCGGTAGCGGCTATCTGTAATACATGTTTGTAATGCAGCGAATTGGGCGTTGTAATATATACCAGGTCTATTTCGGGATTGTTGGCTATATTTTGAACGTTATCGTAGTTGTAAATATTCCTGTTGGGGATATTGTAGTTTTTCTGCCATTGTTCAATCTTGGAAGGCGTACCCGTAATGATCCCTGTTAGTGTTGCCAGCCGGCATTCTTTCATGGCCCTTGCCACAATATTGGCATATCCACCCAACCCCATCAGGGCAACGCGCAGCGTATTTTTAGAAGGCGCATAAGGGTATGGGGAAGCGTTGGAAGAAAACGGGCTTACCGCTAATGCCCCTAAGCCCATAGATACTTTATACAGGAAATCTCGACGAGTATTCATATTGCATATGGTTTGATAATGTAGCAGACTAAGTTCCCTATTTTTCCTTATCCGGCAAAGAACAAATTCTGATTTTACAGCTAACTGTAAAACTATGATCATGGACAACTGCCGGAATCGAAGGTCCAGGCAAAAACACTTATCCAACAGATAGTTTCCCGTTGGAATATACCGGCAGAACGTTGGCTGTATCCGGGGTCAGGCAATACCGGATATCTTCCTCCAATCCATAACTGCTCAGGCGAATATAGTGAGAAGCATGTTTGGTTTTCACATAGGAGAATAAATCCGGTCCGGCTTCCGTATAAACAGAATGTGCTATGGAAGAAGCGTCACAATCTATTTGAAAATGCCCCTTCACCCTGTCTACAACAGCGCCGGCAAACAGGGTATCTTCAATATTTATCCTGTCCTTCCAGGCGCCGCAGGCCAGGATTACATTTTGTTGCCGGCTGATAAGATGGCCGACAACTGCGGATAAATTGGAAAAGGCGCCTGTTACAATGTTTTCTGCACCGCTTTCCAGCGCCATATGCAGAAGTTTGGTTCCGTTGGTGGTGGTCAGTACCAGTGTTTTGTTTTTTATAAACTCCCGGTGGTATTCCAATGGTGAATTACCGTGCTGCAAACCTTCAATAACCCTGCCTTCCCGCTCGCCTGCGGTGATACCACCGGTAGATTTACCCAGGGCGATACATTTTTCCAGGCTGTCCACCGGCATCACCGTTTCGGCGCCGTTGTATAATGCCGTCGCAATAGTGGAAGTGGCCCGTAGTACGTCGATTATTACCACCACTGAATGGTGTGTATCGTACAGGTTCAATAGTGCCGGAGAGAGTATGGTATATAAAGTGGGTTTATTTGCAGTCATTTTTAAACATTCTATCTGCAAATATCAGGTTCATTACTCATAAAACAGAAGCGTCCGTACATTTGAAACCGGTTTACCGCGTAAGGAAACTATTGTTCATATTTGGTCTTTAGCAGCTTTGGCCGCCCGTATCATTTCGCCATACCCCCATTTCCGCACAGCAGCATCTACCGTCATGGCAATTCTTTTGGCCCTGGTAACATCTGTTTTGGCGCTTTCAATCCACCTGGAGAAATAGTTCTGATGGCTGCGGGGAAGACTGTGGAAAAACTCCAGCGCCCCCGGTTCATCCTGCAGGCATTCAACCAGTTCAGGCACTAACTGGTATTCGGTTTTATCAAACTCCAGTTGCACTTTAATGGTGGCGCCGGCTTGTTTACGCAGCGCTTTGCGCATACCGGCATTGACTGTCAGGATGAAGTCACCGCCGCCCATCGGCATCAGGCTCACACCCGCTATGGGATGGTCATCCAGTTTCCCTTTTACCCGGAAGGATTTTTTAGTATCAGCCTTTATTTTTTGCGCAGTTTCAGCCGGGATCTCAATAAACGACCAGCCGGTTTTCTCAGCATTTTCTGCAAACTTCTTTATAGTGGCTGTAAAAGTGATCATGGTACTAAAGTTAAAACAATCTGTTTTTCTGCCTGATAGGATCAGCAATAACTTTGCCGCAGAAATGGTTATCCGAGAAAACGCATCATCTTCATTATGATCTTTTCCGTTTGCTGCGTAATTTGTCAAGACTGTAGTGTCCCGGTCCCAGGATTAAAAACAGGAAAGCCAGTAATACAAACAGGAAAGGATGCTGATCCTGGTACCAGATCTTACCGGAGCCTACGAAAAACGCGATATACGACAGTGTGACTATGATGATCAGGGCGCCCAGGCGGGTAAAAAGACCGAATGCTAACAGCAATCCACCTATCAGTTCCGCTGCCTTTCCTGCGTATACCATTGTTTTACCGAAGGGCATGTTTTTGAATATTTCCCATTGCGCATATTCGTTCATCAGGGAGGCATTGAATACTTCCCAGCCATGATAGGCTAATAATCCACCTGTGATGATACGGATAAAGGCGATCCCCGTCTGCTGGGTTTTCGTCAAAGTATTTTGTGCCGGCATGTGGTTATTATTTATAGAATTAATACCTCATAGGCTATATGATAACCGAAGATAATGCTATATTAAAATTAGTACTATGTTAAATTTAAAATGTAGTATAATATGCCACGGATGCACGAATATTTATTCGTGCATCCGTGGCTACTATAAAACTACAATACGTTTAACTTAGCATTAGTTAATTTTGTTACCGATGAAAATTCTGCATACTGCTGACTGGCATATCGGACAGTTGTTTTACGCATACGATCGGACTTATGAACATCAGCAGTTCCTGAACTGGCTGACGGATGCGGTGGTGCATGAAAAAGCCGATGTACTGCTCATCAGCGGAGATGTATTTGATATTGCCAATCCTTCTGCTGCATCCATAAAGATGTTTTACAGTTTTTTAAACCGGGTGGTAAAAGCGAGCCCGGGTCTGCAGATTGTAGTAACCGCCGGCAATCACGATTCCGCTGCGCGGCTGGAAGCGCCCAAACCCCTGCTCGAATCTTCTAATATCCATATTGTAGGGGTGATAGAGCGTACGGCAGATGGCGCTATTGACTATGAGAAAATGATCATTCCGTTGCATAACCGACAAGGCGAAACGGAAGTACTTTGCCTGGCGGTTCCTTTCCTGCGAATGGGTGACTACCCCGTCATTCCGGATGCTGCCAACAGTTATACCGAAGGAGTGGCGGCCCTGTACCGGGAGTTGGCATCGTATGCCAAAAAGAAGCTGAAAAACGGGCAATCCCTGGTAGCTATGGGGCACCTGCATGTACAAAATGCAGACATAACGGAGATGGATACCTCGGAACGGCCGATAATGGGCGGTGTGGAAGGAATTAAAGCGAACACTTTTGCGCCGGAATTGTTATATGTGGCATTGGGACATATTCATAAGGCACAGGCATTGGATGCAAAAGGGATCATAAGGTATTCCGGGAGCCCCCTGCCTATGTCTTTTTCGGAGCGGGGCTATGTGCATGAAATTGTGAGTTTTGAAATAGAAGATGGAAGTCTCCGGAACCTGACCGGTATCCCGGTGCCTGTCCGGGTGCCTTTGCAACGCATTCCCGAAAAGCCGGCATTGTTACCGGAGGTGCTGGGTCTTTTACAACAACTTCCGTCCTGTACCGGAGATTTGACAACCGCTCCCTACCTGGAAGTAAGGGTGTTACTGGATGGGCCGGAGCCGGCGCTCCGCCATAAGATAGAAGAAGCGTTAAAGGATAAGCAGGTGCGTCTGGCCAGGATAGAGTCCGCCCGGCCTTATAAGAAGGGAGATGAAAAAGAAAACCAGCCGGTTACCCGGGATGCTTTGACCGAACTGAAACCCGGAGATCTTTTCTCCAAGCTTTATTTTTCTAAATACAATACGGAGGCGCCTGATAACCTGCTGCAATTATTTAACCAGGTAATGCAGGAGGCGGCTGCAAAGGAAAGATAACACATGAAGATATTGGCCATACGCATAAAAAATCTTGCCTCACTGGAAGGGATGACCGAAATAGACTTCACAAAAGAGCCGTTGAAGTCGGCCGGTATTTTTGCTATTACCGGGCCTACCGGCGCCGGCAAATCTACCATCCTGGATGCATTATGCCTGGCGCTGTATGCCAAAACGCCCCGCTATTCGCAGGCAACAGAAAACGTGAACATCGCGGATGTGGAAGGAGCGACGATCAACCAGAAAGATGTGCGTGCCATATTGAGAGATGGAGCAGCGGAAGGAGCAGCCGAAGTAGACTTTGTGGGAACCGACGGCGATCACTATCGGGCCGGATGGTATGTGAGAAGGGCCGGGGGTAAACCTGATGGGAAGCTGCAGGGAGATACTGTGAAACTGGAAAATATTACCACGCGAACTGTTTTGACGGGGCGCAAAAAAGAAACCCTGGAAGATATTGAACGCCTGGCAGGATTGAGTTTTGAACAGTTTACCCGGTCGGTATTGCTGGCACAGGGCGACTTCACCGCTTTTCTGAAAGCGGGTAAAGACGAAAAAGCATCGCTGCTGGAAAAACTTACGGGTATCCGGATATATTCGGAAATATCCATGCTGGTGTTTGAAAAGGCTAAACTGGCAGCACAGGAACTGCAGATGCTGACACAGGAAGCGGGAGGCATAAAGGTATTCACAGAGGAAGAAATACGGGGTTACAAAGACCAGGAGCAGGCATATAAGCTTCAGTCGGAGCGTACTGCACAGGAACTATCCGGGCTACTGAAGGAAGCAGTGTGGTGGGAACAATTAAAAATACTCCGGGCGGATGTTGACAAAACAAAGCAGCTTTGGGAGTCTGCAAGGATAAACAGGCAGCAGTCTGCTTCCAGGGAATTGTTGCTGAAACAGGTGGAAGCGGTGCAAACAACCAGGACCTGGATGGAGAACCTCCGGGAACTGAAGCGGCAGGAAAAGAATACGATCGCGGAAGCGGAGATAGAAAGACAGGCACTAAAATCCCTGGAAGAACAGAATGAAAAGGTATTGCTGGCAATTGAAGCCGCTGAACAGGATTGGAAAGAGAAGGAAAAGCAGGAGACAGCGGCCATACCCCTCATACAGAAAGCCAGGGAACTGGATGTATTGATCAGCGAAAGAAAGGGACAGATTGTTCAGCGGGAACAGGAAGTGGAAGCGATCAACAGCCGGTATAACCTCTCTTCCCAGCAATTGACAGCATCAAAAAAAGAGGCGGACAAGCTGGCGGGTCTGATTGCGGAAATCACCCGGTGGAAGGAAACAAACCGGCAAAGGGAACCGGTTGCAGAAAATGTCAGCCTGATCATATCAAAACTTACCGATGCGGAGAGATATATTACGGACACCCGTGAAACCGGAGAGCTGATCAGGAAAGAGGAAGAAAACTTAGCAGCGGCGGATAAGGAAAAAATACTGCTGGAAGAACAAACCGGTACTTTCAGGGAAGAGTGGGAGATTGTGAACGGCGAATGGAAAAAATTACAGGACGGACTTTTACAATATTCTCCTGAGGATATAGAAGAAGCTTTAAAGAATGCCGACAGTAATCTTGATAGCACCAGGCAGGCTGCAGATGTATGGAAGGACCTTTACCACGCGAAGGAAGAGTTTAATTTGCTGGAGAAGGAAATGGCTGAAAGCCAGCTTCAGCAGCAGGAAACCACGATACTGTTGGAACGGTCCGAGCATGAACTGGTTACTGCGGAAGTTAAGAAACAAACGGCGGAATCCATGGTGAAGGATGCGCTGATACAAGCCGCGGAAAATGTAACCAGCCTGCGGGAACAGCTTATAGATGGTTCGCCCTGTCCTGTTTGCGGCAGCAGGGAACATCCTTTTGCATTACATAACCCTGTGCTGAACAATGTTATCAAAGCGTTGGAAGTAAAGCTGGCAAACGCCAACGAGGAATACAAAGACCAATTGCAAAAATTATCTGCCATTCAGCAAACAGAAAAAGAACTGGCTGGCAGGATAGCAGGACATCAGAAAAGCCTGCAACAAAAAAAACTGCAAATATCAACACTGGAACAAAAATGGCAGGCATTTGTTCCCTTGCTGGATGAAATGCCTGATGAAGATGAAAAGAAGACAGGCTGGTTACCGCAAAAACTGGAGGGAATAAGAAAAGAAAAATTGAACCTGCAGCAACAACTGGATGAATACCGGGATCTGAATAAACAGGCAGAGCTCCGCCGGCAAAGAATAACCGTTCTGGAAAAGGAACTGGACAGGATTGCCAACCGGTTGAAAGATACCGGCAGAAGTATCACTTCGGTAACAGAGACTATCGCGAGACTGACCAGGGAAAAAGAAAAAGCTTTGCAGCAATTGGCGGTGGTGGAAGAAACATTGTCGCCTTATTTTTCGGGAAAAGACTGGATGCAGCACTGGAAAACTGATACAACAGTGTTTGTGCAAAAAATCAAAGACTTTGCGCAGCAATGGCGAACACAGGAAGAAAGACTGGCAAAAGCGGAAAAGGACAATATTATAGAACAAACGAATATTGTACAACTGCAGGTGCAGGTAGATAGCGACCGCGGAATGCTGGAAGAAAGAAACAAGGAACTAACCACTTACAGGGTAGGTTTCGACAAGCTATATACCGAAAGAAAAAAAATATTTGATGGGGAACCCGTACAATTTGTGGAGGAAAGGCTTGCGGGGACAACTGACGTTGCAGCGGATATCCTGAACGAGAAAAAGCAGCAATTGGATAGCTTGAAAACCGAACAAACCAAGCTGTCTGCCCGCCTGGAACAATTGCAGCAACTCATTTTAATGCAGGGACAACAAAAAACTGTTTATGCGAAACAGGTACAGGATTGGCTGGGCCAATACAACCGGCAAAACGGTACGGATATGGAGGAGGCGCAACTGGAATCCTTACTGGTATATACCCATGACTGGTTGGAAGAGGAAAGAAAACTGCTGAATGAAATAAATGACCAGGTAACCAGGAGCGAAACGGCTTTTCAAGAAAGAAACAAAATACTCACTAACCATGAGCAAAAGCGCCTGTCTGACAGACCACTGGAAGAACTGATATTGCTGAAAGAAGCCGGGGAAGCTACACTGGAGAAAGAAAGAGAACAGTTGAACGAGATCAGGCTGCGTTTACGCCAGGATGAAGAAAACCGGAAAAGGGTAGGTAAGTTGCAGACGCAGATAATCGCCCGGCAGGAAGTGGCGGAGAACTGGGAAAAACTAAATGAACTGGTAGGTTCAGCGGACGGTAAAAAGTTCCGGCAGGTAGCCCAGGAATACACGCTGGACGCATTGCTGGCATATGCCAATGTTCACCTCGCTAACCTCTCAAAAAGGTATTTTATGCAGCGCATTCCGGGGTCGCTCAGCCTGCAGGTAACAGACAGGGATATGGGAGATGAGATCCGCACCATCTATTCTTTGTCCGGTGGAGAATCTTTCCTGGTATCGCTTGCATTGGCATTGGGACTGGCCTCACTTTCCTCCAACGAGATAAAAGTAGAGTCTCTTTTTATTGATGAAGGCTTCGGCTCACTGGACCCTATGACATTAGCTATTGTAATGGATGCCCTGGACAGGCTGCATAACCAGGGACGTAAGGTTGGAGTGATCTCTCACGTAGAAGAAATGACCGAGCGGATCCCCGCGCAGATCCGCGTAATAAAACTTACGAACGGGAGGAGCAAGGTGGAAACAGCCGGTAGTCTTCCAACATTCTTTTAATTCAATACAGCCTCTCACTGCCTCAATGATTGAGACGCCTTAATTGCTTATTGCTTCTTATCGGAATGTCCCAGGTCTTTCTCCGGGTTAACAATATCCCGGATCAGTTGTTTCAACTCTTTTATTTCAGGGAACCTGCCGGCGGTCTTGCGGTCAAAGATTATGAGGTCGTCTACACAAATAGTGTACTGTCCGCTTATTTCAGCAGGCTCCAGTAGCACACCTTTAATGTCACCTGTAAAAGTAGTGAGTATTTCCTGTGCCATATAAGCTGCCCGCAGCATCCAACCGCACCTGGGGCAATATGTTATGGTAATTACAGGTTTCATAGCAGAGGGTTATCCCGCTTTCTCCTCCAGCTCCATCAGCTTTTCAAAAATGGTTTCGTACTCCTTATTGGCGCCGGTAAGTTGTTGCTCGGCTTTTTTGTAATTGTTTTCTACTTCCAGGAATTTATTTTTATCAGAATAGATCTCCGGTGAAGCCAGTTGTATCGCCAGGTTGGTTTTTTGGGTGAGAAGCGTGTTTATCTTATCTTCCAATTGTTGCATTTGCTTCTGGCATTTTTGAATTTCCTTCTTTAACTCTTTATCAATCGGTCCATTATTTTTCGGCGGTGGTGCCACTGCCTCTTTTTTTGCTTCTACCGGTTTAGGCTCGGGCTTAATGGCGATAGCCTGCTTAGCTGTGTTGGCTGCCTGGGATGCCTTCCGGGCTTTCCATTCCATCCATTCCTCGTATCCTCCGGCAAAGTCTTTTATTTCATAATTGTCAATTTCCCAGATGCGATTCGCGGTTTTAGAAATAAAATGCCGATCGTGGCTTACCAGTATGATGCTGCCCTGGTAACGGTTCAGCGCTTCAATCAATAAATCTATTGACAGCAGGTCCAGGTGGTTGGTAGGCTCGTCCAGTATTAAAAAGTTGGCTTTGCTTACAATGGTCTTGGCCAATGCAACTCTTGCTTTTTCACCTCCGCTCAATACCCTTATTTTTTTATCTACATCATCCCCGCTGAACAAAAAACATCCCAGCAGGGTCCTTAGTTCCTGTTCGGTTTTCTGGCTGCCGGCATTTTTCATTTCTTCCAGCAGGGCTTGTTGTACATTCAGTGCCTCCAGTTGGTGCTGGGCGTAAAAACTTTCCTCAACATTATGTCCCCAGATCCGCTCTCCTTCAAAAGATTCAGTTCCGGCTACTATTCGCAGCAGTGTTGATTTTCCCTTTCCGTTGGCACCTATCAGTGCTATTTTGTCGCCCCGGTTGATCTCCGCCCCTGTATTCTCCACGATTTTTATATCGCCGAACTTCTTGGTCACGTTTTTCAGCGTGCAAATAATTTTGCCGGGTATCTTATCTACCTGGAAGTTGATCTTTATTTCCGGCCGGTCAACGGATACGTCTTCGATACGTTCCAGTTTGTCGAGGCGTTTAATGGCGCTTTGCGCCTGGGCGGCTTTGGTGGCTTTCGCCCGGAAGCGTTCAATAAAACGCTCCTGTTGTCTTATATACTCCTGCTGGTTTTCAAACGCTCTTTGCTGCATTTCCAGGCGCAGCTCTTTTTCTGTTTCGTAAAAATCAAAATTGCCATTATAAAAATGTAATTGTTGCTGGTACAGCTCCACGATTTTGGTGACCATGCGGTTCAAAAAATATTTGTCGTGGCTTACGATCACCACCGCGCCTTTATAGTGCATCAAATATTTTTCCAGCCATTCTATGGAAGGAAGGTCCAGGTGGTTGGTAGGCTCATCCAACAGCAGGAGATCGGGCTGTTGTAAGATCATTTTGGCCAGCAAAACCCTCATGCGCCAACCTCCGCTGAACTCTTTATAGGGACGCTGCACGTCGGCATTGGCAAATCCCAGGCCCTGTAGTACTTCTTCTGTTTGGTGATGGATGTTATATCCGCCAAGGGTATCCAGTTCGTGCAGCTTATCTGCATATTCCTGAACAAGGGTTTCATTCTCGTGTTCCTTCTCCAGCCGGTTGCCCAGTTCTTCAATTTGTTTTTCCAGCAGCAGGATTCTTTCAAAAGCGCCCAATGCCACCTGGAGGATAGATTCATTGGTATCGAAGCTCAGCAGGTCCTGGTGAAGGTAACCGATAGTAGTTTCCCTGCTTCTTTCCACGCTTCCGGAAGACGGAAGATATTCTCCCACCAACACTTTCAGCAAAGTGGATTTGCCGGTACCGTTGTAGCCGATCAGTCCGATCCGTTCATTCGGTTGTATATGCCAGGTAGCGTCTTTTACAATTGTTCTTGCTCCAAACTCAAACGTAACATCCTGCAATCCGGCTAACATAGCGCATCCTGTCTTTTATCATTTTGACGAATCTGGTTTTGCAGCAGAGTCGGGCCCTGTTGTATTAATTACTGCAGGTGTTTCAGTATTGCCGGCTTCCGGTTTGTATTGTGCTTCCAGGAAGTTCAGGTAGTTCTGTACCCTGAATGCCTGATCAATTTCACTATACATCCCTCTCTGCTTGTTATTCAGTGCGTCAGCATTCTGCTGCTGTATATGCTGCATCAGCTCCGGTACTGACATATTGCCCAGGGCCGCATAGTAACTCAACTGCTGTGTCAGGTCTTTTTTAATCGCATCGAGTATCCTGCCCGCCAACTCATTGCTTTCGGCTTTGTAAGCGGCTTCCATCATCGATATACTCACGATATTATGCTGATTGCTCCTGCTCACCATAGCATAGGGCATATTTCCCTGGTCCATTCCTTTGTCAGATTTTTCCAGTAATTCCCGGGCTTCTTCTTTTCTGCCATCTTCCGCCATGCTTTCTGCGGCCGCGGCGTATGCCTGGCGTATGGTCAGCAGGTGACGGCGGTTTTCTTCATCAAAATACACCCCCGGAGTCTGCGCATTGCCAAACCTGAATTGATCACCCATCATATTTTTGAACACCAGATCATTATCCACGTTATTGTCCTTTTGAGGTTGTGCCGGCACCAGGTGATAACTCAACCCTTCCGCTCTCAGGTATCGCGCAAAACCCAGTTCATTGAAGGGAGAAGTAAAATAAATCGGGCGCTGCCACTTGTTGGCTGCGATCACATTTAGTACTGCCAGGTCATTTTTCATGAGCGCCGACTTGTTTTGCGGAATGTCAAAACGCAGTTCGCTCAATACAACATCCTTATCATTCACCGTACCATTGGATTTCACCAGGCTGGTATCTACCGGAATGCTGAACTTGCGGGTAGGGAAAGTGTTGTAAATATTATCCGGGCCATAATTGACCATATTAGCCGGATCATCGCTCCCTATTATTTTAGTCAGCACTTCGTCCAGGTAGATATATTGGTTTTGCGGTATACCGGGTTTAGGTTCAAAATATACTACATTTCGTTTGTCGCCTTCGGTTTTTTCAGGTCCCCAAAGTAAATCAATGGGATCGCTGTCATTTACTTTGTAGCGCAACTGGTTTATGTACCAGTCGATACCCAAAAGGCTGTAGTTCACTACGCGTACATCACGACGGATACCTTCCACTTCCTGCGCATACCACAGGGGGTAAGTGTCATTGTCTCCAAAGCTGAATAATATGGCATTGGGAGCGCAGCTTTCCAGGTAATTGCGTGCAAGATCCGGCGCCAGGGCTTTTTTGCTCCTGTCGTGGTCATCCCAGCCTTCAAAGCCCATGATAACGGGAACGGCCAGCGTACAAATAAGGGCTGCGGCATAACCGGACAACGACGGGCTTAGTATCTTTTGGAACCATTCCTTTACCATCATAACGCCCAAGCCTATCCATATGGCAAATGCGTAATAGGAGCCTGCATAGGCATAATCCCTTTCACGGGGCTGCGGCCCGGCGGCATTGAGGTAAAAGACTATAGCAAAACCTGTAAAGAAGAATAGAAGAAAACTCACCAGGAAATCCTGCTGATCCCGTTTGTACTGGAACCACATGCCGATCAACCCGAGAATAAGCGGTAACGCAAAGAACTTATTGTTCGCCTTGTTGTATTTAATACTGTCGGGTATTTTTTCCTGATCTCCCAGGAATACCTTGTCTATAAAGGAAATGCCTGTAAGCGTATTGCCATCTCTCACGCTTCCGAGCCCCTGCAGATCATTTTGTTTGCCTACAAAGTTCCAGCCGAAGTATCGCAGGTACATCCATCCTATCTGGTATTCCATGGCCCACCTGATATTGTGCCAGTAGGTTGGTTTATCTTCCCTGTCCAGTCCCAGCCAGCTCCTGTAATAATTGGCCCTTCCCATTTCGTTGCTGCCATCCCATATACGGGGCAGGAACATCATGTCCTCGGGTTCATACTGAAACTGGAAGTTTTTCCCGATAGTGATGTATTTCTCTTTTCCCTTCTGCCAGCGGTAACCTTGGTCGATGACATCAGGCGTACCATTCGGATTTCTTTTTATTTCCGCGGCAAAAGTCTGGCCATATATAAGCGGGAAATCACCATATTGTTCACGGCCAAGATAACCCACCAGGCTGATCGGGTTGTCTACATTATACATGTCCACAGCCGGGTTGGCGGCAGAGCGTATCATGGTGGTAAGATAGCTGGAGTATCCTATCAGCATGAATGCAAAACACCATAGTCCGAGCCGCAGGTAATACAGGATCTTTTCTTTATAACTGTAAGCTCCATACACCGCTAAAACGGTACCTGCTACAAAAAGCAGGAAAGTCATTACCGACGATATAAATGGAAATGCAAACAGGAATATGAAGGAGCCCAGCCATATGGAAAAGGCGGCAAAATTATTGATCAGCTTATCCGCTTTTCGGATGCCTATTATAATTACACCGGCAAGCAGTATGAAATAAGTAGCGAAGCCTGAGAAGAAGGGCAACCCTAATCCGTTTACAAACCAGCGGTCGAAGATGCCGGAGCCGGTAATCGTGTATTGAATAACAAACTTCTGTGAGAAGCCGGTAATGATACACCCAATAACGAATGCCCAGAACATGCCCCAGCCGGTGGTTTTGTACCTGCGGAAATAGTATACCATTACGATGGCCGGTATGGTAAGCAGGTTCAGCAGGTGGATGCCGATAGATAGTCCGATTATAAAAAAGATGAAAACGATCCACCGGTCGGCGCCCGGTTCATCGGCAGCGTGTTCCCATTTTAAGATCATCCAGAACACGAGTGCCGTTAGAAAAGACGAAGCGGCGTACACTTCTCCTTCTACCGCACTATACCACATAGAATCGGCAAATGTGCATGCCAGTCCGCCGACAACACCCGCCGCCATGATCGTGAATACCTGTTCGCCGGTTAATGTTTTACTGGTTTTTGCATAGATCTTCCGTGCAAAATGGGTGATGGTCCAGAACAAGAACAAAACCGTAAATCCACTGCACAACGCACTCATCACGTTAACGGCTTTTGCCGCGGTAAAAGGGTCATCTCCAAATAAGATAATAAAAATTCTGCCGAGGATCACAAAAAGTGGCGCCCCCGGCGGGTGGGGTATCTGCAATTTAAAACAACTGCTTACAAATTCACCGCAATCCCACAAACTGCCGCCGGCTTCTGCGGTAAGAATATAAACGGCTGAAGCAATGGCAAAAACAACCCATCCGGTAATGTTATTGATCTTATTGAAGTTCATAATAATTGCTAAAATATTTATAAGATTGGCAAACCTACAGGAAATTTGATAAGCTACAAAACAGCATCCTCTCAAAAAGAGCAAGAACCGGGCGCTAATAGCAGGCAATGCAGGGTATTACAGATGGTTATCGGCTGTTATTTATCCGTCAATGGGTGGATATTATCCGCATATTAAAAAAACATTAACAGGTAGGGGCATGAAACTTGGCTTATATATAGTAAGTATTTTCTTCCAACCCAAAATAAAATAACCATGAAAAAAACGCTGTTAGCTGGTCTGGTGACCTTTGTATTGTTTTTTTCCGGCAATAGTCTGCTGGCACAAACAAACCCAGTAGACCCGGCACTTATTTCAAAAGAACAGAAGGAGATAGTAAAGCTCCAGGCAAAACTGCTGGAGGACAGAGAAAAGCTCGCTGATCTCTACAGGGAAAAGGAAAAAAATACTGCCCAACGCGACAAGAAGCAGGCGGATGCTCAAAACGCGGCAGATAAAAATGCCGACATGGCGCGACGCCTTAGTAATGAAACTGAGAGTAAACAACGTGCCAGGAGTGCAAAGAAAGCTGCCAATAAGGCTTCTTCTGAAGCAAAAGCTGCACGAAAGGCGGCCTCCCGGGTAGAAAAAAATGAAAAAGCGATAAGAAACCTGGAAAGAACAATTGAGAAAAACGAGAAAAAGCTTGAAAAGCTGGAACAAAAAGTAGCAGGTATGTAAATTCACTACACCACCTTATTACAATTACATGCATGTACCCGGGCTGGCCGAAAAGGTCGTTGGTATTTGAGATTGCGTCTCTCCCTGAACGTTCGGGGCGGTCGCAATCGCAATGATATGTAGGGTAAGCTACTGTAAATCAATACTCTACTCCGATGCACTTTGCGTATTCTAAAAGGTACAGCACCGTCCGAATATCGCTATTGAGCCCTTTCACAGCATCCGATAACGGCATTATATTTCCCGCAAAGCCGCTATGAAGCGCTAAGGACGTACAAACAGTTCCCTTTTTCGAACCGCTTCTTTCTTTGCGATCTTGGCGTGTCATATTTATATTTATGTAAGATCAGCTCTTCTGTCACGCCTCAATGATTGAGACCACTATATGGGTTAATCGCAATGACGACCTTTTCGGTCAACCTCTTGCGGGTGCTGTAGTTTTCTTCTGAAGCCCGCTTCTTTTGCTCTGGCGGTATTTATCCTGTATAATGGTACTTAAAGGCTTGTTGTACACCTTGCTCTCCACCCAGGAGATAATATCGAGATATGCAAATGCCCTGGTTTCAAAACGGTTCTTTTCCAGGTGCTTTATTTTATCCAGGAATTTCTCCAGTTCCGGCTTCAACTGGCGTGGCGAAAGACTGAATGAACGGCGAAGGAACCTGAACATTTCTTCTTCCACAACCGTCAGGTTTTTCAGCTTTGCCATAAACCGGTACACCGATTTTATCAATGATTCCATCAGGTCGTAATTGCCCAGTTCATAATGCGCCATCAGGTTCATCAGCCGGGCATAGCTCTGCAGGTCGTTTCTGAGGTCGAGCGGTCCGTTAATGATCTTCAGCAGGTAATCGATAGACTTTTCGTATTTGCCGGCGCCAAAATACAGCGTAGCAAATTTATAGTTGAAAACAAGGATCCTGTGTTTGTCAACAAATAACTCATATTCCTTTAACTTTTCTTCTATTTCGGGTACCAGTTTCAGTCCTTCCTGGAAGGCGCCTGTCATAAGGTGCCAGTTGATGCGGGCAACATTTATGTAAATAGAAGTATGCGTCCTGAAGTTATCGTGATGCTGTGCAACGGGCGTTTTGTAAAAGTCCTCAAATTTTTTCAGGGTTCCCTGGAACTGCCGGTAGTTTCGAAGGTCGAAATGCGCATTCAGCAGGTTATGTATGCCTTTCACGTAGTGTCCTGTTTCTACCGCTATCATTGTGGGGTGTTCATCAAAAAGGTCGATCCATTTTTCGCTGTAACGGTAGTACATTAAAAAATCCTGCCTTATAAAGGCATACCAGCAATAGCTCTGACACAGGTAGAGGTTCTCATAAAATCCGTTGATAGCCCTGGTATCCTGGGGAATATTACTCCTGAAAAATGCTTTAATATCCTGCTCATCCCCTTCATTGCGGGCATGTCCGAACTGTACATACCAACGGTATAATAAAAGCGCCAGGTTGGATAACCGGGTCACCCGGTCTATATGCCCGCTTATATCCAATGCCTCTATGGAAAGCTGTTCTGTTTTTTCCAGGCTGCTCCTGGTGATATGCAGGGTTTCTATTTTTTTCTCGAGGGAGATAACCTGCGCCAGGAAATTAAATTTCTGGTTTGCTTTTGCCAGGTCTTTTGCCTTTTCCAGTATTTTCAGGCTTTGGTGTTTCAGTCCTTTATTATACAGCAACCTGGAGTGGTCCAGGTGCTCACTTAGTTGAAGGTCGGTGTTATCGCTTGTTTTCAACAGCCGGAGGCTCGATAGCAGTTGTTTGTAAAGGTGTGTTTTTAAATTGGCGAGTTGTGGTTTGGTAACGCCTTTCAGCTTTTTCAGCAACAGCTTTTCATCATACTCCGTAAGCTTATCCAGGGCATCGAATAACTGGATAATTTTCAAATCTTCTTTTCCCGAACTTCTTTTGATATAGAGTTTAAAATGCCTTTTTTCTGATTTTTCCAGCGACCGGACCAGTTGAAATAAGGCATCTGTAATACTGTTGGACGTCATAGTGATTTTTTCCTGAAACTCAATTCCGTAAAGGATCTCTTGAAACTGGTTTCTTTTAGACGTAATAAAATTACAAACAAGTTGTTTTTTGCACAATAAAAAACCGTGCTACTTTTACATCAGCAAATGAGAAATAAGGTGCAAGCAATCGCAAGGAGAACGGGCAAGTGTTAGAGGGCATCAAATAAAGCAGGAAAACCTGCGACCGGGGATTAGTATTTACGAATTTTCATATGGCAAGCAATCGTTAGAGGTCATCTGTGTCTACAGAAGACCTTTTTTGTTGACGCCAAATGTAGCGTTTTTTTCTCAACACCTGTTTTTTATTCCAGTTTTATTGCCGGCGCCGGGAAAAGGCTATAAACGGGAAAATCCATAAAGCCGGTTAGGGGGCATTTTCAAATTTTTCAAAAAAGGATACGTTTGTTAATAATAGAATAACTAATATTCTGTTTATTAAGAAATAATATCAAAAATCGTTTCTTTGCAGACAAACCGGCAGTAGTTGTATGAAACCGAACATAGCTTTTGTTACAGGGGGATATTCAGGAGAGGCAGTTGTATCCTATCAAAGCGCCCTGACAATTGAAAAAAACCTCGACAGGAAAAAATATAATATATATACCATAGATATTACCAGGGAGGGTTGGTTCTACACGGCCGATGGAGAGAAGCAGGTGGTGGATAAAAATGAGTTTACCATCAAATCAGGTGGAAAAACAATTCATTTTGATGCAGTGCTGATAGGCATCCACGGAACACCCGGTGAAGACGGAAAGCTTCAGGGATATTTTGATATGCTGGATTTGCCCTATACTTCCTGTGATGCCGCTACTTCAGCGCTTACATTCAACAAAAGCTACACCGTTTCCATTGCTGCTTTCAGGGGCATTGCAGTAGCCCGCTCTGTGCTGCTCATCAGGGGACAATTTGAAAACGCCGATAAGCTGATAGCGGGGTTAAAGTTTCCTGTTTTTGTCAAGCCTAACAACGGCGGTTCCAGTATAGGAATGTCCCGGGTAAACAGCGCGTCTGAAGAGCTGGGTTTTGCTATCGAGAAAGCATTTAAAGAGGACGACCAGGTATTGATAGAAGAGTTCATAGAAGGGAGGGAGTTTACCATCGGGGTTTTTAAAAAAGGAGGTAAAATAATTACCCTTCCTATTACGGAGGTGATTTCCAAAAAGGAGTTTTTTGATTACGAAGCCAAGTATACTAAGGGTATGGCAGAGGAAATAACCCCGGCGGTCATACCGGGGGACCTGGCGGATAAAATAAGCGGTAATGCCATCAATGTGTATCGCGTATTTAACTGCAGCGGCATTGTGCGGATGGACTTTATATATAAGGAAGCCGAAGGGGTACCCTATTTGCTGGAGATCAATACTGTTCCCGGGCAAAGTGAGGCCAGCCTGGTACCGCAGCAGGTACGGGCGATGGGCTGGACATTAACAGAATTTTATTCAGCGTTAATTGAAGAAGCGCTGCTGAAAAAGGCATAAATTAGTTTTATTTATATATTCGGTGTACACATCCGCTTCAGACCTTAATATATTGCATATACAATGCTTAAAGTACTAAGTAAAAAACCTTTTTGGCTCAATCTTTTAATACTGGTTATTATCTTCTTTTTGATAATAGTCTTGTTCTTTCAGTCACTCCGGTTTTTTACCCATCACGGATCTTACCTGAAGGTGCCGGATGTAAATAACAGGAATGTGGTGGAAGCTACCCGGCTGCTTGAGGACATGGGGTTTGAGGTATTGGTGCAGGATTCGGTGTATTACGACACATTGCCGCCGTTGACTGTGGTGAAGCAGTTCCCAGACCCGGACGCGTCGGTTAAGGTAAACCGTATAGTGTACCTGACGGTAAACAGGGCAGTGCCCCCGGACGTAGAGATGCCGAACCTTGTAGGGATGAGTTTCAGAAATGCTGAAATGGAGTTGAAGTCGCGGGGGCTTAAATTAGGAAACATCAGTTACAAGCCGGATATAGCGAAAAATGCGGTTTTAGAGCAAATCGTACAAAAGGATAATATTAAGCCGGGCACAAAGATTACAATGGGAACGACTGTTTCGCTGGTGTTGGGCGAAGGGGTTGGGGCGGAAGAAATACCGGTTCCGGATTTATTTGGTATGAATTTCGAAGAGGCAGTAACATTAATAGAGGGTAATGGATTTATTGTAGGCAGCGTGGTACCGGACGTAACGCCTATCGATACGTCCGCGGCATTTGTGTTCTGGCAGCAGCCGGACAGGTTCAGCCCGGACGGGGTGATCAACCGGCTGAGGCGCGGGCAGATGATAGATTTGAGGATTACACCGAAAAGACCGGAAAAAAATGCTGATCCCACCAACCAGGGAGCAGGTTCTAACGAATATTAATTTGAATAAATCTAACAATTTGGGAAAATGCAGGTAATTACTGTTGACGAGCTAAAAGAAAGAATAGATAGAGGAGAAAAAATCAACCTTTTGGATGTAAGGGAACCGCACGAAAATGCCGAGTTCAATATAGGAGGTGTGCTGATACCGGTAGGCGACATAAGGGCGCTTCAAACCGAACAGATTGAGGCGCTGAAGGACCAGGAAATTGTGGTGTATTGCAGAAGCGGCAATCGTAGCGGCCAGGCCTGCCTGGTATTAGAGAGCGCGGGTTTTTTGAACGTGAAAAACCTTGCCGGCGGCATGTTGGCATGGCGGGAAAAGTACTAAGGAAATTGCACATTATTAAGTTATTACACATATATAGGATGCTTGTAGTTAGTGTATTGTTTGTTAGCGAACTAACCTTTGATAAAATGTTTGATTATTTGACGTTTAAATAACGGAAAATGTATTGAAATTTGGTTTTTTTTACAATCTTTGCACTGAATTACTTTGTGTCTTCTAAATCCCCAATTCCTATCCTCAAGAAAGTGCTGTTTGTAGAACAAACGGTTCCAGTATCTGTTTAAGATTTCGTAGATCAATGTTGGGCTTGTTCAACAAGCCTGGCCCTGAATTTCAATCCTGTCCTCTTTCTTAGAATCCTATCCCCTAATTGTTTAACCATAGATTATTGAGTTAAATCTTATTACTAAAAACATCAGTACTGTAGTATGAAAATTTTTTATGGCGCTCCTCTGATAGTACCACGTTGGATCATCCTGATGATCGACACCGTAATTGCCACAGCGTCTTTTACCTTATCGTATTTTATCCTGAAAGAATTCAGCTTTCAACATCTGGTAAGAGGACATTTCTTTATATATGCCGGATTGTTTTCGGCTATAGCGCTTACCGTGTTTTATGCAATGCGTATTTATTCTGGTCTTATCCGGTATTCTAATACCAAGGACATGTTCAGGATATTTTCCGCAATCCTGGTAGCCAGCCTGTTATATCCTGTAGCTGCCGAATTGATCGCAAGAAGAATGTATAATGTGCCGGCGTTGGATATGGCGACTTTGCTGGTGCTGAACTTTTTTATAGCTTCTTCTTCTTTAATAATGTTCCGTACACTTATTAAAGAAATTTACATACTGATGAAGGGGTATGCCATGCATGATGTAAAACGTGTATTGGTGTATGGGTCGGATAAGCAGGCCTTGCTGGTAAAACAGGCAATTGAGGCTGCCGGTAATGGAAAAGTTATCGTCAGTGGGTTTGTGCAACTGGGCGGGAAAAAGATCAATAGCACTATTGAGCAGAAAAAGGTGTACCATGTACGCGAAATAGCCGAACTGCACAAAAAACTCAAAATAGATAAACTGATTCTCTCCAGCGAAAATTCTGCCAGGGGTGAATTCAGGGATTTGATTGACCTGTGCTTTAACCTCGGCATCAAGATACAAACGGTTCCGCCGTCTGAACAATGGGTGAGCGGCAAACTGAGCCTGGTGCAGATACAGGATCTGAAAATTGAAGACCTGTTGCCCCGTAAGCCCATCCAGATTAACAATACACTGGTTTCCAGAGAGATCAGGGGAAAACGTGTGATGGTAACCGGTGCTGCCGGCTCCATCGGTGCGGAAATCGTACGCCAGGTAATGAGCTACAATCCCGAGATGGTGATTTTGTGCGACCAGGCTGAATCTCCGCTGCATGAAATACAACTGGAAATGGAGGAGAAATATCCTTCCACCAAGGTAAAAGTATTTATCGCGAGCATCCGCAACCTGAGAAGAATGCTGATCCCGTTCAAGGAATACCGTCCGAATATTGTTTTCCATGCCGCGGCCTATAAACATGTGCCGATGATGGAAAAACACCCGGAGGAAGCTATTTTAACCAACGTAATGGGTACCCGCAACATTGCCGACCTGGCTGTTTGCTTTGGGGTGGACAAGTTCGTGATGATCTCAACCGATAAGGCGGTAAATCCCACCAATATCATGGGCGCTTCCAAAAGACTGGCTGAAAAATATGTACAGTCACTTAATAACTCTACTGCCAGCCAACCGGCTTCTGAGTTTTTATCCAGGTTGATCCAGGACGATGATGATGAAACAATTTCAGTAGCCAACAATATCAAAACCAAATTTATTACCACCCGTTTTGGAAACGTATTGGGATCCAACGGTTCGGTAATTCCCAGGTTTCGTCAGCAAATACAGCAGGGTGGCCCTATCACGGTAACCCACCCGGAAATTACCCGCTATTTTATGACCATACCCGAAGCCGTGCAGTTGGTGCTGGAAGCGGCGATCATGGGTAATGGCGGTGAAATATATGTGTTTGATATGGGTGAGCCGGTTAAAATTGCTGATCTCGCGGTGAACATGATCAAATTGGCCGGATTGATTCCGAATAAGGATATAAATATCGTTTATACCGGACTGCGCCCGGGTGAGAAATTGTACGAAGAATTGTTGAATGAAAAAGAAACGACCATCCCGACCTACCACGAAAAGATCAAAATAGCTAAGGTGGTAGCCGGTAAGTACAAGGAAGTGCTGGACGATATTGAAACACTGACCAATTTGTGCAAACAGGGTGATAACTACAAACTAGTGGCGAAAATGAAACAGATGGTTCCGGAATTCATCAGCAACAACTCCGAGTTTGCCAAACTGGATGAAACCAAAGACAGGAAAAAGGTATTGTTTATTCCGGCATATTCAAATATTGAAGACGCCAAGACGATATCGGCAAAATAAGAGCAGACAGTAAATAGAAAATAAAAAGGAGACTGGCAACGGTCTCTTTTTTTGTTAACGGGAGTGACTACCTCAACTTATCAATGGCTTCGATAATTGCTATGCCACTCATCCATAACATCAACAGGACAACAATATAGCCTGTAAGCTGTAACCATAGCGGATGACGATATTGCCCCATTATTTTTTTACGCGTAGCCGCTATCAAAATGATTGCCAGACCAAAAGGTAAGATCAATCCGTTCAGGACGCCCGCCAGCACCAGGATAAGCGAAGGTGGTTTATTGAGCCATATAAACAGGGTGGCAGATAGTACGATAAAGGCAGTGGTAAATTCCCGCCGATGTTTTTGAATATAGGGGTGCAGGCTTTCCCAGAATGAAACAGAAGTATAAGAAGCGCCTATTACCGAAGTAATGGCAGCACTCCACAATACAATGCCGAAGAAGTAATACCCGCCGTTTCCCGCCGCCTGGCTGAATGCGGACGCCGCGGGGTTATTCTCATCCAGCCGGGCGCCGCTCCAAACCACACCAAGTACTGCCAGAAAAAGCACGTAACGCATTACCGAGGTGATCAGTATGCCCGTTACCGCACTGCGGTTAACCTGCGGTATCGCGGATATTCCTTTGATATTACTATCCATCAGGCGATGTATCCCGGCAAAACTTATATACCCTCCCACGGTTCCGCCTACCAGTGCAACGATCATCATCACGTCAATTTGCTGCGGGAAAAAACTATGTTCTATCGCTTTTAGAAAGGGAGGCCTGGACGCGATCATTACATATGCGGTCAGCGCGATCATGGCAATGCCCAGGATCTTTACAAACCAATCTATTGCTCTCCCGGCTTCTTTTACCCAAAACAGTACCAGTGAAATGACCACGCTGATGGCTGCGCCGACGCGGGGGTCCATTCCTGTCAGTACTTCCAGCCCCAAACCACAGCCTGCCATATTGCCGATATTGAATGCCAGCCCACCGAAAGCTACGAGGGAAGCCAGTATGTATCCCAGTCCGGGCTGCAGGATATTGGCCATATCCTGCGCCTTTTTTTCGGAGGCGCAGAGTATGCGCCAGATATTCAATTGCGCACCGATATCCAGCAATATGGAAACCAGGATTACAAACCCGAAGCTGGTCAGCAATTGCTGCGTAAACAGGCTGGTGTTGTTCAGGAAGCCGGGACCAATGGCCGAAGTGGCCATCAGGAATGCTGCGCCCAACAATACGTTTTTTGTTCCTTTGTTATTCGCGGGCATAGGCTTTTACTGTGATTTTATTTTCGCGGAAAGCAGCGGCGATCTCCCTTGCAATTTCCGGGGCATTGCCGGTGTCGCTGTGTATGCAAATGGTTTCTGCTTTCAGCATTATAATACTTCCATTGTTCGACCGTACGCTGCCTTCTTTTGCCAGCGACAATGCCTGGCTGGTAACTTCCTCTATGCTTTCCAGGACCGCACCCGGAATTGTTCTTGGCATAAGGCTTCCGTCAGGTTGATAGCGCCTGTCCGCGAATACCTCTGAAACAGTTGTAAGACCTCTGCTTTTGGCTGCTGCTAAAGAAAGGCTGCCACTAAGCCCGTACAGCAGCAGGCTGCCGTCAAAATCTTTTACTGCCTGCGCAATCGCGCCCGCGGCAGATGCATCTTTCGCAGAAATATTGTATAACGCGCCATGCGGTTTTACATGGCATAGCGTGACTTTTTCTTCCTCTGCGATCTTTTGCATCCGTGTCAGTTGCCGTATGATTAAGGCATATATCTCAGCCGGGGGAAGCTTGTGTGGGCTTCGCCCGAAATGTTCCCGGTCATCAAATGAAGGGTGTGCGCCGATCTGCACGCCAAACTGTTGTGCCAGCCGCATGGTTGTTCTTATAACTGCTTCATTACCTGCATGCAGTCCGCAGCTTATGTTGGCGGAACTGATATAGGGGAAGATAGCGGCTTCGCCTGCTATTTCCTCACCCATGTCGCAGTTGATATCAATCCGGTAGGTATTCATTTTTTTCCAGCCACGAAGCTAGTTTAAGATTACAGCCAGTTCCTAAAATAGCCATATGCTGCCATTGGCTCAAATATAGCTTTTCCGCATACTCCTGTGTACATATGCGAAACCTGATTTTTTCGCCGGGAGATTGCTGCGCAACCGCTGGCAACGCGGCGCCCACAATTTGTGCTATACGGGGATAACCCCCGCTCACCTGGTGGTCAGCCATCAGTATGATCAGCTTGCCGTCGGGCAGTAGCTGGATGGTGCCAAAACCGGTACCGGAGGATAGCAATTGTTGTGACGGGGTTACTTCCAACCCCTCGTTGAGATGATACCCCATCCTGTCTGCAGTAGTACTGATGGTAAATTCTTTTTCTTCCAGTTGTCGTTGCGCTGCATCACTCAGCCATTCATATTCCGGGCCAGGCAGGATATTGATGATATCAGGTTCCGGAAAAGGAACAACATGCCAGGGCAATGCCTGCCATACCCTGTTTGTAAGGCCCCGATAATTGTTCGTATGCCGGAAGGGAAGGACATCCTTTCCCTGCAATGTTCTTCCATTCCATCCGCCTGCGCCTGCTTTGAAATTAGTACTATAGCTATTCAGCCAAAGCGGCACTCCCAGTTGCTCACGGAAAGCAATATACGCCCGTGAGCCTTTTACACGTTGCTTAAATCTAAGCTCCGTATCGGCAGCTACCAACAGCGGCTGGTATAATGGTGCAGGCTCACCGTTAAGTGTAGCCGAAAAGTCTGCACCTGTGATAGCCAGTATACAGGTTTGTTCTATAGTGATCACCGGGGCCGGAAAATGAATTTCAATAACCGCATCCTCTTTTTTGTTCCCAACGAGCAGGTTGGCAATGGCGGATGATGCCGTATCCATCGCACCACCGGGGTTGATACCCCAATGACGGTAGCCGATACGTCCTGTATCCTGTATGCTATCCAGCACTCCCTTCCTGATAATTCTTATACTCATAACTGCTGATTGGATAAAACTGAACTTTATAACCGGCTTCGAGGGTTACCGGGGGATGTTTTTGTGCATTAAACATAGAGACCGGTGTCTGGCCTATAATATGCCACCCTCCCGGTGAATCCAGCGGATAAATACCCGTTTGGGATCCCGCTATGCCCACAGCGCCGGCTTTTACCGGCCGGGGCGTTCTCTTTCTGGGAGTGGCGATCCCCGGGTCTACTTCGCCGAGGTAGGCAAAACCCGGCAGGAAGCCGATCATGAATACAGTATAAATCCTGCTGCTGTGCAGGTTCACTACTTCATCACGGGTCATTTCCTTTTCCCTGGTAAGGTTTGCCAGGTCCGGCGCATATTCATTATCGTAACAAACCGGTATTTTCACTATTGTATTTGTTTCGTCTGCTGTTTCATTTACCAGCGCTATGCTTTTTTCTATCCTGTCGCGTATATAGTTGTATAACGAGGTTGCGGGAGGTTTTAATGATATTGCTTTTTCGGGTGTATAGTAAACGGTAAGGGAGCTATATGCCGGAACCAAATCAATGATAACGTCCTGCATTTTTGCCTGAAGATGCCTGTAAATGGTAAGTACTGTTTTATGGAGACCGGTATCTATACGGTTCTCCCACAATATCACAACAGCGTTTTCGCCGAGCGGAACAATTTTATACGGGGAAGGAAAAGCCATGTATAAAAATACAGAGAATATGGATGCGGTATTACCTGTATATACAGGACTAATGGCCGCTCAACAGGCAAACACCCCCTTTATCAATATGTCTGTTTCTTTGTAATCAGGACCCGCAATGATCTTTAATTTTAAAGGAAAAAATACAATTAATGAAAGCAGCTATACATACCCGGTATGGTCCACCTGAAGTGGTAAGCATACAGGAGGTGGAAACACTTCAGCCAAAAGATAATGAGGTATTGGTGAAGGTAAAGGCTTCCACTGTCAACCGAACGGACAGAGGATTCAGAAGTGCCGAATATTTTGTTTCCAGGTTCTGGAGCGGACTGTTTCACCCCAGATACAAAACGCTGGGCTGTGAGTTTGCCGGTGAAGTATCGGCGGTAGGAAAGGATGTCCGTTCTTTTAAAGCCGGGGATAAAGTGTTTGGATATAATGATGTACAGTTTGGCGGTCATGCCGAGTACCTGGTCATTGCCGAATCCGGGGCTGTTGCCACTATCCCCGCAGGGTTTTCTTTTGAGCAGGCGGCCGCTTTAACGGAGGGTTCTCACTACGCGTTATGCGATATACGCGCTGCAAAAGTGAAGCGCGGCGATAATGTTTTGGTGTACGGCGCTACCGGCGCCATAGGGTCGGCAGCGGTGCAGTTGCTGAAATATTTTGGCGCCCATGTGACGGCAGTTTGTAACACAAAGAATGTAGACCTGGTAAAATCGCTGGGTGCAGACGAAGTCATCGATTATCAAACGGAAGACTTCACCCGGTTGACAACAAAGTTCCGGTTCATTTTTGATGCGGTGGGCAAAAGTTCATTCGGGCAATGCAGGCCGCTATTGGCAGAGAAAGGCATATATGTATCCACAGAGCTGGGGAAAAACGGGGAAAATATCTTTTATGCACTTACTACACCCTTATGGGGTAAGAAAAAAGTAATATTCCCGATCCCGGTGGCTAAAAAAGAGGATATCGAGTTTTTAAAGCAGCTAGCGGAGGAAGGTAAATTTCGCCCGGTAATTGACAGGGTTTATCCGTTGAGTGATATAGTGGAAGCATACCGTTACGTGGAAACAGGGCAAAAAACCGGGAACGTGATCATTGCGATCACGAAGCAGGGGAGTTGAAGGTTGTAGGACAAATAAATATCATCAATACATAAAACCGAACAGCCATAAAGGGATTTTTGTGCCAAACCCTGTTTCAATATCATCCGCGGCTATGAGGTACGAGGCTGCGTCCCGAACCTGTTTCGCCGGTTTGTTTTTTCCTCCCACTTCGATGGTGATACCGTTGATTAGGAAATCTCCACTATGTGGTTCGAATACATCAAACCCGGCATTCAGGAATTGTCCCAAAAGAAATGTTTCCCTTACATTACCTTTATCGGGTATCGGATGGATGGCATAAGAAAGGTTCGTGTTTTCCAGGAAAATTTTATCAGGCTTTTGGAGCCTTGAAATACCTTTTCCGGCCACAGACAATACATTCAGCAGTCTTGCATCCCGTAGTTGATAGATATACTCCAGTACACGATCCCGGGGTATGCCTAACTTGTTCGATAGCGCAGAAATGTTGGGTTTAAAAGGAGCGGATTCTGCAATGACCCCCAACAGTTTCTTTACCTTGACTGCCGTACCCGCATTATAGGAAGCGATGTATGCAAGATCCGTATCTACCACGGTATTGATGATCTGTTCCAATTTGGGAAGGTATTCATTTTCCCCCTCAGCAAAAACAGGCAAATAGCCGGTTTTCAGGTATTTGGCGAAAAGAGGCAAGGGTCGGATCACAGCGGTAATTTCCTGACTGATCTCCCGATGACGATCACGGATTTCCTCCGGGGAAACAGACGGAAAGCTGGTTACTCCCGCAAAAGCCAGATACTCCCGCAATGATAAGCCAGGCAATGAATAACTGATGACCCTTCTGCTAAGGTCTGCCTGACCACGGTAAATGTCCAATGCAGACGATGCGGAAAAAATTACTTTTAGCTGTGGTATCCCGTCGTATATATTTTTGAGTTCCCTTGACCAATTCGGGTACTTATGTACCTCATCTATCAAAAGTACCTCTCCGCCTTGCTGATACCATTTCATTGCGGTATCTAAAAGGCTGTTGTTGTAGAACCAGGTATGGTCTGCAGAGATGTATAACCCCTTACCGGACCGGTCGCCTAAGTCGTATTTTAAGTACTGTAACAATAAGGTCGTTTTTCCGGCTCCCCGGGGACCTTTAATTCCTATCATTCGTTGGTTCCAGTTAATTTTATCATGCAGATATCTTCGGAAATCATTATTGACCGGTTGTAATAATGTATTTTGAAAATTTAATATGGCTTGCATTTTGTTGTTTGTATTCTACAAATATACATTTGTTTTGCATTTTTAAAACAACAAAATATAAATAAAAATGTAGTTTTGAAACAACACTTTGTTTGAGAGCGTTTTAAAAGCCTGTAATACATTCATTTTGAATAGCTAAATAATTGAAAGCAAGGCGTTGAGCAGCCTGACCCCAAGAAGACTTGGATACTGTCGTTTATATCAGGAACCGAAGAATAACCTTTACCAGAATACCGTGCACCGGTAGTCCGCGTGATTGATGAATCCCAGGTACCGTGAATCCTGTGCATTATCCCTGTTGTCGCCCAATACAAAGTACATTTCAGCAGGAACCACGACCGGCCCGAAATTATCCTTGTTCCATTTTCTTCCCCAAACGGATTCTATAAACGATTCTTCCCTTTCCGGCAGGCTGATTGGCCGGTTGCCGGAAACCCCAAATCGGTCCAGCAGTTTTTTATTGGTGAAGAGCATGACGGAATCCCGTGAGAACATACTGGAATAATACTCGCCTTCACCGAAGTTTATTATCTCATCCATCTTATTAAACTCACCTATCGATACAGTATACATATGGTTCAGCAGAATATCATCGTCAATATACCTCCCGTTCAGGTAGGTGTTACCCAGCTTTATTTCAATGGTATCACCGGGCATCCCGATAACACGGTAAACCCTGTTCATTCTTTTTTCTTCGATTGATGATGAGTTAAAAACGATAAAAGTGAATGTCCGGGGTCTGACAAGATTGGAAGCCAATATCCAGGAGCCGGTTTTCATCCCCGGTTCGTTCGCACCGGAGCTGGCTTTACTTATCACCAGCGTATTTGTTAGTTTTCCGGTTGCTATAACAAAGACAAGCAGCCCGGCAATAAATAACAGCACTCTTACGGGTTTGCTCATGGATCGTTTTGGTATAAATATAACGAAACGGATGTGTATATTAAAAACCGGGAATTGCCGGGAATGCAGGCGGTTCAATGTGGAAATGTGAAGATGCAGGTCATACGACTTTCAGCGACCCACCTGCGACTTATCACTAACCACTAACTACTGTCCACTAACCCCATCACCACCCTCCACCCAGCGCCCGGTAGGTATCCAGGATAGATAGTAACAATGATCTGTGTGACATGGTCTTATTGAGCTCCGCATCCAGCACGCCTTTCTGCGCCGTCACCACTTCCAGGTATCCCGCGTATCCGCCGAAGTACAGATCGTTGGATGTTTTCACCGCTTCGGTGAGTGTTTGTACTTCCTCGTTGTTGAGGTCCACTACTTTCTTGTATTGCTCAATAGCTTTCAGACTACTCAATACTTCCTGGTAACCCTGCAGTATAGTTTTCTGATACGTATTAAAAGCGATGTTCTGCTCAGCATTCGCAACGGCAAAGTCCGCTTTCAACTGGTAACGGTTGAATATGGGCTGGGTAATGCCTCCGAGCAGGCCATATGTCAATGAGCCGCCGGCAAATACTAATGGAAGCTTAAAAGCATTCAATGCCAGGTAAGGAGTTAGTGTAAGCGAAGGGAAAAAGGCCTTCCTGGCGGCATCGGTATTTGCATGGGATGCTTCCAGCATCAATTCAGCTTCCAGGATGTCCGGTCGCTTGCGCAGCAGGTCTGCCGGAATGCCTGCGGCAATGGTTTGCGGAATATTCTGTTCGTTAATAGCAGAACCACGGGGGATCGGCGCCGGAAATCGTCCCAATAAAGTGTTGAGTTCATTTTCCAGGCGTATGATGCTTAGTATCGTTTCGTGCTCCAGACTCCGGGTTTGTAGCAACTGCGCCGTGAACTGCTGAACGGCGAGCGAGGTAGCCCTTCCGCCTTCCTTCATTACCTGAACAACTTCCACACTGTGTTCCTGCAATGCTATATTTCTGCGTATAATTTCCAGTTTGGCGTCCATAGCCAGCAATTCAAAATAATAAGTCGCCACCTGTGTTACCAACTGGGTAATGGCCCATTGCCGCCCCTGCTCCGTAGCCAGTAACCTGGATGCCGCCGCTTTCCTTCTCGACTTTAGTTTCCCCCATATATCTATTTCCCAACTGCTTTTCAAACCCAAAAAGTAGTCCTGGGTGGGATTGATGCCCACTTTCTGGTCTTCGGTGATATTGGGCGACAGATTAGTGTCGAAATTTCCCACTCCGGTCATCGTGTATTTTCCGTATTTATCCGCTGCGGCAGATACAAAGCCGTCCAGAGAAGGCAGCCCCAATCCTTTATTAAAAAGTAGGTTTGCCCGGGCTATTGAAATATACTCAAGCGTATTCTGTAAATCCAGGTTGTTTTTTACAGCCGTATCGATCAGTGATTTCAACACTTCATCTTCAAACAGCGATTGCCAGCTTATTTTTTCTGTACTGCTGCTGTCCGTATTTCCCGCATAAGCACCCGGAACCTGTAACACGGTTTTTTGCGCACCGGCGCGTGGTGTGCTGCAGGATGGCAGCAGGAAGAGTATATATATAACTGTTACTGAAGCTGCGCAGATTTTAATTTTCCTCATAAAAATGATACAATAAGATTTCGATTAAATGATATTTCCGGTTTGGCAGGTATATCAGATTTCATCTTCCCTGTCAACTTTTACTTTTATACTTCGTACCCTTAATTTAAGTTTCTTTCGTAGTCCCATCCTCGCTTCAATACCTGCAAAAATTACATATAACCCGGGGATAACGATCACGCCAAAGATGGTGCCGATCAGCATTCCCCCGGCGGCGGCGGTACCAATGGAGCGGTTACCCAGGGCACCCGCGCCGGTGGCGATACACAAGGGTATCAACCCTGCGATAAAGGCAAAAGAAGTCATCAGGATAGGACGGAGCCTGGAAGCGGCCCCTTCAATGGCCGATTTCAAAACAGTGACGCCCATCTTTTTTCGCTGGATGGCAAACTCTACGATCAGGATCGCGTTTTTCCCGAGCAACCCTATCAGCATAACAAGCGATACCTGGGCATAAATATTGTTTTCCAGTCCTGCGAGCTTTAAAGCGAGGAACGATCCGAATATGCCGGCAGGCAAGGAAAGCAGTACGGCCAGCGGAAGCAGGAAGCTTTCATATTGCCCGGCCAGGATCAGGTAAACAAATACAAGACAGATGGCGAAAATGTAAATCGCCTGGTTGCCCGATAGTATCTGTTCCCGCGTCATGCCCGACCATTCGTAATCAAACCCGCGGGGGAGTACTTTTTCGGCGGCAGCTTCTACGGCGGCTATAGCTTCCCCGCTACTCCTGCCGGGAGCAGCATCTCCGTTAATCAAAGCCGAAGTGTACATATTATAACGCGTGAGCTGTTCCGGTCCGAATATCCTTTCCATTGTTATAAAAGTGGAAAATGGCACCATCTCACCTTTATTGTTTTTCAGGTATAGATTGAGTACGTCTTCCGGTTTTTTACGGTATTGCGGCGCCGCCTGTACCATTACCTTGTACATTTGCCCGAAACGGATAAAATTGGTAGCATAGTAGCTGCCCAACAGGGTTTGCAGTGTGCTCATTGCGTTGTCTACCGTAATGCCTTTTTTGGCCGCCATATCCTGGTCCACACGAATGAGATACTGTGGAAAGTTGGGATTGAACGTGGTGAAAGCGGTACCTACCACTCCCGATTTCATTACTTCTTCGATGATATCATCTGCAACGGCTTTGGTTTGCTGCAGGTTTTCGCTACCCGTTTTGTCCAGCAGGCGAAATTCGAAGCCGCTGGAGTTGCCAAAGCCGGGTACCGTTGGTGGTGGTAAAAACTCAATGCTCGCATCCTTTATATGTTTGGTCTTTTCTTCGAGTATTTTTATCAGGTCTGTCACCGACTCATCCCGTTCGCTCCAGGGTTTCATACTGATCATTCCCATGCCGTAGGATGCACCGGACACTTCTGTAACAAGGCTGTATCCTGCCAACGTGGAGACATTATCTATGGATTCTAATTTTCCGGAAATTTGCTGGATCTCATCCAGGATAACCCCGGTTCGTTCCACGGTAGATCCCGGTGGTGTGGTAACGTTCACATAAATGATACCCTGGTCTTCGGTGGGAATAAATCCTGAAGGAAGTATGGCGCTTGCCCCCCAGGTAGCCAGAAAGAATATTGCCAATATACTCATTGTTACCAGCCGCTTACCGGCAATGCGCCCGATAAGTCCCTGGTATTTGTTCTGTGTAGAGTCGTATGCTTTGTTGAAGCCGCCAAAAAACCGGGCCAGCCATCCCTTTTTTTTGCCTGGCTCCGGATGTTTCAGCATCAACGCGCAAAGTGCCGGAGTAAGTGTCAGGGCATTAATACCTGATATGACGATGGAGATAGCCAGCGTAAGCGAGAACTGCCGGTAGAATACGCCCACAGGCCCGGATAAAAAGGCTACCGGAACAAAAACAGCAGACATCACCAGTGTAATAGCTATAATGGCGCCGGTGATTTCCTTCATAGCAGCAATCGTGGCATCCATCGGCCCCATATGTTCCTCCGTCATTTTCACGTGTACCGCTTCCACGACCACAATAGCATTGTCGACGACGATCCCGATGGCCAGTACCAATGCAAACAAAGTAAGCAGGTTGATGGAGAAGCCCAACAATTGCATAAAAGCCAGTGTTCCTATAAGAGCGACCGGTACTGCCAGTGCGGGAATGATGGTAGAGCGAACGTCCTGCAGGAAAATGAATACTACTATAAATACCAGTATAAATGCTTCCAGCAGTGTTTTTAGTACCTCTGAAATAGAAGCGTCCAGGAATTTGGAAACATCATAAGCGAAATTGTAATCCATGCCGGTAATAAAAGAGGAGGATTCTTTTATTTCTGCCATCCGTTCTTTTATGTTGGTGATTACTTCCCGGGCGTTGGAGCCCGGTCTTTGTTTGATCATAATGGAGGCGGAAGGCTTGCCGTCCGTTTTGGAATCCATACTGTAGCTGAGTGCACCGAATTCGATGTCCGCGATATCGCTCAGCCGCAGGATAGAGCCGTCTGCGTCGGCCCTGATCACAATATTTTCATATTCTTCCGGCAGCGAAAATTTGCCTGTATAGCGTAAAACGTATTCCAGGGTATTGGTCTCTTTCCCAGAGCTTTCCCCGGTTTTTCCCGGCGCCGCTTCCACATTCTGGTTACGGAGGGCGGTAATCACCTCATCCGCGGAAACATTATAGGCAAGCATCCTGTGTGGCCGAAGCCATATACGCATGGCATAATCCTTTGCCCCCATGATGGCGGCAAACCCCACACCCTCTATCCGCTTCAACTCTTTCAGGATATTGATATCGGCGAAGTTGAAAATAAAATCCTCATTCATTGTTGTGTCCTCACTCACAATATTGAGGTATAACAGCATACTGTTTACTTCTTTCTCCGTTACCACGCCCGCCTTGATAACCTCTTCCGGTAATTCATCGAGTACTGTGGTAACACGGTTCTGCACGTTCACCGCTGCCACATCGGGGTCGGTACCCACGTTAAACGAAATCGTAATAAGGGTTACGCCATTATTACTGGTAACAGTATTCATATAAGTCATGCCGGGCACCCCGTTAATGGCTCTTTCCAGTGGCGTGGCCACGGCGTCAACACATACCTGTGCATTAGCGCCGGTATAGGTTGCCGTTACCGTAACGGAGGGAGGAACAATGTCCGGGAACTGGGTGATAGGAAGCGTAAAAAGAGATAAAACTCCCAGCAATGTTATTATAAGTGATATGACGAGAGAAAGAATAGGTCTCCTGATAAAAGTTTCAACCATAAGTTTTTGATTGTAGAAAGAATGATCGGCGCATAGTGCATGCGTTCGTTAAATGATAATAAGGGAGTTTACAGGCTCCAATCGCTGATAGGTTTCGGATGGATCTTTGCTCCTTCCTTGATGTTTTGCACGCCTTCATAAACGATCCTGTCACCAATGCTCAGCCCTTCCTTTACCAGGTAAGCATCCGCCAGCCTCGCCTGGGGAATAATGCCCTTCATTTTTACGGTATTATCTTCCCTTACTACAAACACATAGTTTTTATCCTGTATCTCAAAGACACATTTCTGAGGAATAAGAAGTACATTTTCTGCAGGCAGCGTTAAACGGATCTTCCCGGAGGCGCCATGCCTTAATAATTTCTCTCGGTTGGGAAATTTGGCCCTGAAAGCGATAGAACCGGTAGCTTCATCAAATTCACCATCTACGGTTTCAATGATTCCGGAATCCTTATAGGGTGCCCCGTCTGCCAACACGAGGTTGACCCTGTTGTTCCTGGCGGTGGAGGTTTCTTTTTTATAACGCAGGTATTCACTTTCAGATACGGTAAAATAGGCATAAATATCGCGGGTATCGGATATCGTTGTCAACAGGGAGCCCGCGTCGATAAGACTCCCGGTTTTTAAGGGAATACGGTCGATCATTCCGTCAAAAGGAGAACGGATAGCTGTATACGACAATTTTGTCTCTGCATTTTTTTGCTCAGACAAGGCCTCTTCAATTTTCGCCCTGGCGGCATTCAGTTTGGCTTGTGCCATATCCAGTTCGGAGGGTGCCACAATATTTTTTGATAATAAAGTCTTTACCCTGGAAAGCTCTACTTCGGCTGTCTTAGCTTCAGCAATGGCATTGCTTACATTTGCTTTCGCTCTGGACATTTCAATTTCAAATTCATGCGGGTCAATCTGGAACAACAATTGCCCTTTCTTTACCTCCTGTCCTTCATCTACAAATATTTTATTTAAAAAGCCCTGTACACGTGCACGGATCTCTACATTTTTAATTGCTTCTATGCTGGCCACATAGTCCTGGTGAAGCACGGTATCCCTGGCTGCTACCTCAATAACGGGCAGTTCCTGGAGATCTTCCTTTGTTTCTACTCCGGCTTTCGACTGGCACCCCATTACTATAGCTATCGTAATGGCCAGTATGTATATGTAATGTTTCATTTGTATTTATGTTGATTAATCTCTTTCTGGTTCAGCTTTGTGAGGTTGAAAAAATAATCGTGCCTGCGTATGTTATTCGCAAGCAATTGTGGGGTAAATTAATTTATATGAGCAGTGCACGGATGGGAACTCAGAAAGGTGTAAGGCGGAATACAAAATGATGGTGGTGCAACAGCAGTTCTTCCGGCTGGTCCAGGTTATTTTTTGCAGGAGCTGCTGCCAACACAACTTTACAGGGTTCTTCCTGGCCGGTTGGCAGGATCATATCCGGTGTAAAACTGTTGATGCTCCTGAACTTTGAACTGAAGTAATCGTAGCTGAAATCAGGTTTTTCCGATTCTGGCAGGCAATCTTCCAGCCCGGCAAAATTTTCAAGAATTAATTCGAGGATAGTTGAGCGGTTCATTTCGTCCTCTTCAGACGAGCTGAAACTCTGTAAGCTATAACGGTTCTCCTGGGCTTCAATCTGACTGCCCGGTAAAAAAGTCAGGATGTTCATGAAGCTGAAAAGAAGAAGATAAGCCACCTTCTTTTTTATCTTTTGAGCAATTTTGAACATGGATGAATATAAATATATTATAATTTCTGCAGTTGCATTTTTACCTTGCAAATATACGATATAAGAGTGGATGTTTGTCAAAATAAGCCCAAACATACCTGACAGATACATTAAAATTTCAGGTTATAAAGGAGAGTAATGACATTCTTTTTTAATGTCTTTCTGGTTTTCGTTTTTTTAAAGTTGCTGTTTTCATCATTTTTCGTGCTAAGGAAATAAGGTGAGTACATGGTTTTACATTGCTGGTTACTATGGTAATAAGGTTTGCAGGCTTTTTGTCGAAGTTTTTCATGCCCCCAATAGCTTTGTTAAAATAACAGGAGTGATAAGTCAATTCTATGTTATTACCCTATAAAATTCCACTTGCTTGTAAGAAATACTACCCTCCAACAGGTATAGGTCAGCATGAAAGCATCCTTAGCAGGGAGACAAATTCGTGACGTAACTTATTAATATTACTTTCCGTTGCCTGCATTATGCCATACCGGCGTGACAAACTTTATGTACAAATTTCAGCTTTTCTGTTACCGGTGGAGGAATTACAAAAGGATAGGCGTCTTTTAGCCCCATACTCCTGTTGAGGTTATTCAGCACCACGCTGAAATACATCCACTGGTGAATGATATGATCAAAGTCGTTCACCGTGTACGGATCCCGGTTGATTGAAAACCGAAATTCGCTGTTATTGTAATGGGGGGCAGAGGAGAGACTGATACCATAGGCATATGCTGTCTCCAGTGTATCTATAATATGCAGGTAATGGGTCCAGGTTTCTGCCCAGTCTTCCCAGGGATGTGCGCTGGCATAGGAGCTTATATAATTTTCTCTCCAGTTAGCCGGCGGACCGTATTCGTAGTGTTTTTTCAGGCACTCGCCATAATCCAGGGTTTCTTCTCCGAAAAGTTCATGAAAAGAACTGTAAAAGCCGGTATTCCAAACCAGCCGGTCCCAGTAATAGTGACCTATTTCATGCCTGAAATGCCCCAGTACGGTTCTGTACACCTCGTCCAGGTTTCTTCGCGCCATTTCTCTCTCTATATCATCCGCCTCAGATATATTAATGGTGATGATACCGTTTGCATGACCGGTAAACACTTTATTTTTACCATCGGCTTTAAAGTCAAAAAACAAACCTCTCTCCGGGTCGTTGGTTTTGCTGGCTACCGGCAGCGACAGGCGAAGCATGCTGTATATAAGTCTGTGCTTTGCCAGTTCCAGGGCACTCCATCTTTCCCGGTAACCGGCATCGTTCAGGTTGGGAATGGTGCGGTTGAGTTGGCATGCCAGGCAGAAATCAGTATGGGTGTTAACCGGAACCAGCCAGTTACATACATCATGGCTCCTGTTGTGGCAAAACTTGTATAAAGTTACATTACCGGCGTCCGCTGTATTCAATACCTCACTATTATCATCTGCGATGGGAATGAACTCCATCAGTAGCGGATCGAATCCCTGCTGCATACCACAATTGCCGCAGAAATAGTTTTCAAAATACAGCGGCTGGTTGCAATGAAAGCATTTGAAGAGTTTCATAAGCTATATTTTATTCCCTGGCAGATGCCGGGCAACTTGTTAACCGGCAAATCCCGGTACAATCAAAACCGGATAGCTTCGCCGCAGACGAGTTTTTCGATAACTTTTGGAAAGTACCTGTGCTCAAGTACCTGTATTTTTCCGGCAAGGGTTTCGGGAGTATCTGTCGCGTCTATACTGCACCGCTCCTGGAAAATATGTTTTCCATGGTCAAAGTGTTCATCAACAAAATGAATGGTAATGCCACTTTCCTTTTCGCCGGCTGCTATAACCGCTTCGTGTACAAAATGTCCGTACATCCCCTTGCCGCCGTATTTGGGCAGCAGGGCGGGATGGATGTTGATGATCCTGTTGGGAAAAGCGGCGATCAGTTGCTCCGGTATTTTCCAGAGAAAGCCGGCCAGGATGATCCAGTCGATGCCGGCGGTTTTCAGTTCGTCGGTATAGCCGTTTCCCCTGAAGAATTGTTCCCTATCTATAATAAGGATATTTATTTTTTCCCTTTCGGCAATCTGTAAAACGCCTGCCTGCGGCTTATTGCTTACGATCAGGCTGATATGTATATGGGGGTGGTTCCGGAAGCGATCTATTATTTTTTGTGCATTAGACCCCGTTCCCGAAGCAAAAATGGCTAAATTCGACATCGTGATCATTTAGGTTTGATATAGTTACGTTTTTTCTTCGCGTCTTTGCGTGATAAGAAAAAAGTGTTCTTTCCCGCAAAAAGCACAAAGTTTTCTGCAAAGGACACAAACAGCTCCGGTTTTCCCGGTCAGTCTTTTCTTTACTGATCTACTATTGTTATGTCAATGAAAATGTGACGAATAAATCTCCCGCAGATTTCGCGGATTTTCGCAGAAGCAGCTTAATAAAATCAGCGCTTATCTGCGTAATCTGCAGGAAAAAGAACAGACATTATTGCATTGACTTCACACTACCTGCATCTTACGACCGGCTTCTTCCCACTTACAACTTAATCCCCATCCGCCTCAGCATTTTCTTCTCAAATTTCCAGAAAAAGGCAAATTGCCCAAATATAAAAGCTACGGTTAACAGGATCAACTGGTAGCCGATCAACAACATACCTAACCGCAACAGGAACTTCCACAACCAGAAGGTTTCATCCGTAAACCCGGCCCACCCCGTAACCAGGCGGGTCAGCCAGGCGGTAGTCGTTCCCGTTATGGCAAAAACACATAATATAATGAATAGTTGCCAGCCGGTCACATTCCACTTTTGCTGAAGCTTTTTAAACATGTGGCTGCAAATTGCTGAAAATACCTGAATGATTGCTGATTTATTGATTGCTGTAGCAGGTCCAGAGTCAGGAGTGCCCGAATCCCGACCTCAGAAATCCCCAAATTCCGCAATCCCTGAGGATGAGGAAGGTCATTACAAAAACATGACAAAAATCATATTGTATTTTAAAAATGTCTTGAAAACCAGTGTGGACGTGGGAAAATTTTTTTCGGAAATGTGAATATTTTGTCAATGTGGTGGCCTATTTTTGCAGCCATACGGGATACAACCACATCACACAAACTCCTGGATATAATGAGCTACCGATCAACTGTAAAGGCAATTCTTTTTCGATTATCAATAGTAGTTTTTTCTTGTTTTTTTGTTGTGGCAGTGGCCAGTGCACAAGAGGGCAGGGCTATTTTTAATCAAAAATGTGCCACCTGTCATGCTCTGGACAAAAAAGTAGTGGGACCACCATTATCAGGGTTTGAATCCAAAGGACCCTGGAGCGACCGGCAGAAACTGTATGAGTGGGTTCGTAATCCATTTGCTTTCAGGGAAAAAGACGCTTATGTTCAGAACCTGATCAAAGAATATAATGGAGTGGTAATGACGGGCAACGCTGACCTGACAGACGCCCAGATCGATGCTATAGTAGATTATATCAATAATCCCCCCGTTGCTAAAAAGCCGGATACTCCGGGAGAACAAAAAGTTCCGGAAAGTGACAATACCTTATTATTTGGATTACTCACCCTTATACTGGCTGTAATAGCGCTTACCCTGCTGCAGGTAAACAGCAACCTCAGGAAAATGTCCGATGACAAAGAGGGCATTCCAGCGCAGGAACCGGTTCCTTTTTACCGTAATAAGATGTATATCGCCCTTACCATCATTGCATTGTTTGTATTGGGCGGCTATTTAACGATACAGGGTGCCGTGGGGCTGGGTCGCCAAACCAACTACGAACCCGAACAACCTATTTATTATTCTCATAAGGTACATGCCGGTATCAACCAGATAAGCTGCCTCTATTGCCACACCGGTGCCCAGCAGGGTAAGCAGGCGTTGATACCTTCAGTAAATGTGTGTATGAACTGCCATATGGCGGTTAATGAATACACCAAAGGCCCTGATCTGTATAAAGCGGACGGTAGCCAGGTGAACGGTACTGCCGAAATAAAGAAATTATATGAATATGCCGGCTGGGATGAGGCTACTCAATCCTATACCGGAAAAGGAAAGCCTATCGAGTGGGTTCGTATACACAATCTCCCCGACCACGTTTATTTTAACCATTCCCAGCACGTAGTTGTAGGCGAGCAGCAATGCCAGACCTGCCATGGCAATATCACGGAAATGGATGAAGTAAAGCAGTTTTCTGATTTGAGTATGGGTTGGTGTATCAACTGCCACCGCACTACAAAGGTTCAATTTGACAATAAGTTCTACAGTATATACGAAAAATTCCATGAGGACATCAGGAATAAAAAGATAGATAGTGTAACTGTGGAAATGATTGGCGGGTTGGAATGTCAGAAATGCCACTATTAAAAAGGCGGCCGGAAGTGAATCGTTTCAGCGGTATAAGTTTAAATTATTCATTTTCAACCCTGTAGTGGAGCAAATCATTACAAATCACTTTTATAAATGGAGCAAAAAAAGTACTGGCAAAATTTAGGTGAATTAAACAACACAGAAGGCTACCAGAAATTGTTGAATGATGAATTTCAGGAAGACCTGCCATTAGTGGAAGACAGGAAAGGATTGCTTGATGCCAAAGCTCCCCGCAGGGACTTCTTAAAATATGTTGGATTCAGTACCGCTGCTGCTGCTATAGCCGCCGGTTGTGAAATGCCTGTAAGAAAAAGTATTCCCTATCTGAATAAACCGGAGAGCCTGACTCCCGGTGAAGCGCAATACTATGCCACCACTTATACTGCCGAGGGTGAGGTGGTGCCATTGGTAGCAAAAGTGAGGGATGGTCGTCCTATAAAAGTGGATGGTAATCCCGACTCCCTGCTTACCGGAAACAGTGGCGGTTCCTCTGCCCGTGTACAGGCTTCCGTGCTGGACCTGTATGACACAGCCAGGCTGAGGTATCCCGTGGAAATGGTAAACGGAGAACCTAAAGAAGTGCCTTTGTTTGACGCCATTGATAAAAAAATAGCGGGCGAAATAGGCGGAAATGTAGTGCTCCTTACCTCCACTGTCAACTCGCCTTCAACCAAACAGGTTATCAGTGAGTTTTTTGCCAAGTTCCCCGCTGGAAGGCATGTGCAGTACGATGCTATTTCCTACAGCGGTATACTTGAAGCCAACCAGGCATCTTACGGCAAAAGAGCCATACCTTCCTACCATTTTGATAAAGCCAAAGTGATTATAGGGCTGGATGCGGATTTCCTGGGCACCTGGTTGAGCTCAGAAGAGTTTGCTACGCAATACGCTGCCGGACGGAAAATAGATGATGCTAATCTCCAGATGAGTAAACATATTCAGTTTGAGGGAATATTAAGTCTGACCGGGGCTAATGCCGATGACAGGTTTTTACACAAACCTTCGGAATCCGGGGCTGTTGCCTTAAATATTCTGGCAAAGCTGGGCGGAAATGTTTCTGCACCCGCGCTGCAGGACGAAAAGCTGAAGAAGGGGATTGATATGGCGGTTTCCTTTATTAATTCAAATAAAGGAGCTTCGCTGGTAGTAAGCGGCAGCAATGATCCGGCGGTACAGGTTGTTGTGAACGCTATCAATGAACTGGCCGGTTCCAACGGCACTACTATAAGCTGGTCTAACCCGGCACAAACAAAACTGGGTGTAGATAGTGAGATGGCGCAGTTGGTAGCGGATATGAAAAGCGGTAGCGTACAAACCCTGCTGATACAGGAAGCTAACCCGGCATATAACTATCCCGATGCGGAAGGTTTTAAGGAAGGGCTGGCGAAAGTAAAATTATCAGTGTCCTTTAATGACAGGGCTGACGAGACCTCCGCGCTGTGCAACTATATCATTCCGCATCATCACTACCTGGAAAGCTGGGGAGATGCAGAGGGGCGTACGGCATTTATAAGTTTTCAGCAACCTACTATATCACCGCTTTTCAAAACAAGATATTTCCAAACCTCCCTGTTGAAGTGGAGCGGTAATAATACTGACTACGAGGATTATTTCCGGAACTATTGGATCACCAAACTGGGCAGTGAGTCTGCACTTGACCAGGCCCTTCAGAATGGCATCATGGAGCCGGCCGCGGAAACTATTACCGCTGCTCCCTATTCCGATGCCGGGCTGGCGGAAGCAGCTTCAAAAGCGGGTGCATTAAAAGGTGGAGAAGGATTGGAAGTGGTACTTTACCAGAAAGTATCCCTTGGCAGTGGCGCCGCCGCCAATAATCCCTGGTTGCAGGAAATGCCGGATCCGATCAGCCGGGCTACCTGGGACAACTATGCGATGATCTCCTATGATCTGGCAAAAGAGCTGAATATTAAACTCGACGACCACTATGAAGTGGAAGTACATAAACCCGTAGTGGAATTTACCATAGATGGAAAAGTGGTGGAACTGCCTATTCTTGCCATTCCGGGAATGCATCCCAGAGTAATCGCCATAGCAGTTGGATACGGAAGGAGCGAGGGCGCTGGTATTGCTGCCAACGCCGTGGGGTACAACGCTTATCCGCTGGTGAAAATTGAAGGCGGCAACCGTAAATATGTCAACGAAGCTTCTGCGTACAAAAAATTGTCCGGGACTTATGATATAGCGTACACGCAAACGCACAACCAGTATGAAGGCCGTAAGGAAGTAGTAAAGGAATACTCACTGGCGGACTATAAAAAGAATCCTGACCATATCGTTCATGAACGCGAGCATCTTGCGAAAGATTTTGCCCCCAAAACGCATAATTTCCGCGATGATGCAACACTGTATCCGGTATATGAATTTCCGGGCGCTCATTGGGGAATGAGTATAGACCTCAATGCCTGCATGGGATGCGGCGCCTGTACCATAGCCTGTACCGCTGAAAACAACGTATCGGTGGTAGGTAAAAGTGAAGTGCTTCGTGCTCATGAAATGCACTGGTTGCGTATTGACCGTTATTATGCTTCTTACCGCGATAACACCGAAGGAGACAACCTCAACGTGGTGTTCATGCCGATGCTTTGCCAGCACTGCGACAATGCGCCATGTGAGAATGTGTGTCCGGTATCGGCCACCAATCACAGCACGGAAGGGTTGAACCAGATGGCGTATAACCGTTGTATCGGAACCCGCTATTGCGCCAACAACTGTCCTTATAAAGTACGTCGCTTTAACTGGGCGGATTATACCGGCGCTGACAGCTTTGGAGATAACCAGAAAACGACCGGTGTAGGTAAACTGGATCCGGCAGTATTCCAGATGAACGAAGACCTTACCCGCATGGTGCTGAACCCGGATGTGACGGTTCGTTCCCGCGGGGTGATCGAAAAATGTTCTTTCTGCGTACAAAGGTTGCAGGATGCCAAGTTGAAAGCCAAAAAAGAAAATGATCCTTCTTTGATCAGGGATGTTAAAACAGCCTGTATGCAGGCCTGTTCTACCAATGCCATCGTGTTTGGCAATGTGAACGACAAAGAAAGCAGGATATACAAAGTACGGAACGAAGAGCAAAAACGTCGTACCTACTACGCGTTAGAGATGATACACGTATTACCGAACGTAAGCTACCTGGCAAAAATCAGAAACACAGACAGACCTGTGGGTGTTGTAAACGGATCGCACGCAAATGAAGCAGCGGCTGCAGAGAATGCGCACGGATAACATAGGCTGGTAAACAATATTTGATTAGTTATAATTATAAACGGGCAGTTATTCTGGAATCTGCCGGAAAATAATCAAGTCAATGAGCGTAATTAAGTACGAATCGTTTGTAAGGGAGCCGCTGATAGATGGAGACAAAACCTATAAGCAGGTTACGGAGGATATAGTGTACACTATTGAGGCCAAGCCCACCCGTTTGTGGCATATCGGTTTTTGGATATCGGTGGCATTGCTGCTGTTTGGTGTTTACTCCCTGTATAAGGAAGTAGTGTATGGTACAGGACAGTGGAACCTGGGTAAAACCATCGGCTGGGGCTGGGATATCACCAACTTCGTATGGTGGGTGGGTATAGGTCACGCCGGTACGCTTATTTCCGCCATCCTGTTGCTTTTCCGCCAGGGCTGGAGAACAGGGGTAAACCGTGCGGCAGAAGCGATGACAATATTTGCGGTAATGTGTGCGGGACAGTTCCCGATCTGGCATATGGGTAGGGTGTGGATGGCGTTTTTTGTAATGCCTTATCCTAATACCCGCGGACCCTTGTGGCCAAACTTCAACTCTCCGTTGCTGTGGGACGTGTTCGCGATCTCTACTTATTTCACCGTATCGCTTTTATTCTGGTATTCCGGCTTATTGCCCGACTTTGCCACTGTACGTGACCGCGCTAAAACAAAACTGAGAAAATTATTATATGGCATGGCCTCGTTTGGCTGGAATGGCTCTACCAAGCATTGGCAGCGTTTTGAAAGCTTATCGCTGGTGTTGGCCGGTTTGAGCACACCGCTGGTATTATCCGTACACACCATCGTATCCTTCGACTTTGCCACTTCTATAGTACCCGGATGGCATACCACTATCTTCCCTCCCTACTTTGTGGCGGGGGCGGTGTTCTCCGGTTTCGCTATGGTGCAAACGCTGATGCTGATAGTGCGTAAAGTGATGAACCTGCAGGACTATATCACACTGGGGCATATAGAAGCGATGAACAAGGTGATCGTACTGACCGGTTCCATAGTAGGTTGCGCATACCTTACTGAATTATTCATAGCATGGTATGGCGCCAACCAATACGAGTATGATATTTTCTATAAGTATCGTATTGCCGGCGCGTATGGATGGAGCTACTGGCTGATGATGACCTGTAACGTAATCTCCCCGCAGTTGTTCTGGTTCAGGAAGCTGAGAAGAAATATCGGGTTTACTTTTTTCATGAGTATTATAGTAAATGTAGGTATGTGGTTTGAGCGTTTTGTGATCATCGTTTCGTCACTGTATCGCGATTACCTGCCTTCTTCCTGGTCCCTGTATTACAGGCCAACCATATTTGAAGTAGGTTTCTACCTGGGAACCTTCGGATTGTTCTTTTTCTGCTTCTTCCTTTTCGCCAAATACTTCCCCACCATCGCTATCGCGGAGGTGAAAAGTATATTGAAGACAAGCGGTGAAAGTTACAAGGCAAAAATGGGAGATCTGGAGAAACTGAGCCTTGAGGAGTTTGATAAAAAAATGAATCATCACCACTAGTAACGGTGGGTGATGGCTGATATAAATTATTTAATCACCTTGTAAAAACCTCTAGGTTTAAGGTTATGGATATAAGAAAATTTGTAGTAGGAAGTTTTGATGATGAGGCGGTGCTGTTCCCCGCTGTGGAAAAGGTGCGCAAAGCAGGGTATAAGATTCATGACGTGTACACGCCTTTTCCGGTTCACGGGCTGGATAAAGCGTTGGGGTTAAGAGATACCAGCTTGCATACAGCAGGATTTATTTATGGATTGACCGGGTTGACCACGGCGCTCTCTTTTATCAGTTGGATACTGACCAAAGACTGGATCCAGAACTATGGCGGTAAGCCGCATTTCTCGTTACCGGCATGGATTCCCATTATGTTTGAGTTGACGGTATTGTTTTCTGCTGTGGGAATGGTGCTCACTTTTTGTTATTTATGCCAGATGGCGCCTTTTGTAAAAAAGCACCATTTCAGTCTGCGGGCTACGGATGATCTGTTTGTGATGGTGATAGAATGCACTGCCAAAACAAATGTGCAGGAGGCAGAAGCTTTTTTAGCCGCCAATGGCGCGTTGGATATCAATGTTCAGGTAGCGGAAGCGGGATGGTGGATTGGCAGGTATGATATGGACAGGAAATTATTTGAAACCCAAACTGAGGCTGCCACAGCATAATTGCAAGGACAATTTATCTTATTAGGAATGAAAAAAATTACAGTTATATCTTTTCTGGCAATTGCGGTTGTTTTGACTGCGATCAGTTGCGGGGACAACCAAAAGCCCGGCAAGACCTTTATGCCTGATATGGCTTACAGTCGCGCTTACGAAACCTATTCCGAAAATCCTCTCTTTGAGGATAACCAGACGAACAGAACGCCTGTGGAAGGAACTATTGCCCAAGGCCAGTTGCTTCCTTTCAGAATACCGCAGGATGGTCCCGGCGACACTACTAACTTCGGTAAAGCCAGGTTCGTAAACAATCCGCTGCCGCCGTTGAATGCTGATGACAGGAAAGAAGCTGAGAGGCTTTATCTCATCTATTGCGGTATTTGCCATGGGGAGAAGCTGGATGGGAACGGGCCCTTATGGAACCAGGGCGATGGCGCTTATCCCGCTGCACCCAAAGACCTGACAGACCCGGTAATAGGCAACCAGGGAGATGGACAGTTGTTTTACACAATTACCTACGGCAAAAACAAGATGGGGAGTTATGCATCGCAGCTTGATGCCAAGCAACGCTGGATGGTAGTACATTATATTAAAGAAAAACTGGGTAAATCAAAAGCACCGGCTGCTGAAGCGGAAAGCAGTGTGGCACAATAAAAACTGATTGAGCAATGATTAAGCAACAATTTCAGACTCCTGCAGGGTATAAAAAGTGGACTTTCGCGCTTCTCGGCATTGGGCTGGCAGCGTTATTGGCTGGTATTTTTTTGCTGGCATTCAGTAAAGACGAACATGATGTAACCAGGTTCTGGGCAGTACTGCTGCAGAACAGTGTGTACTTTTTGATGATCACAAATGCTGCTATGTTCCTTATATGTGCCGTTACACTGGCGCATGGCGGCTGGACCATTGCTTTCAGAAGAGTGCCTGAGGCTATTTCTGCGGTGGTGCCGGTATTTTCCGTACTGGCATTGATTGTTTTTATAGGGATTATTTACGGACATCAGCATCATATTTACCACTGGGTAGATGAGGCAGAGGTTGCAAAAGACCCGATCCTTACCTGGAAAAAAGGATTCCTGAATCCCACTTTTTTCATGGCCTGGACCATCATTACGCTGACCATATGGACACTGGTAGGTAGAAAGATGCGGCAATTGTCCCGCGAAGCGGATGAACCCATGGAGGGAGAACAGGCAAAGAAGTATATCTGGAGAAGCACTGTATGGGCTGCCATATTCATCGTGTTCTTTGCGTTGACTACCGGTTCTACTGTTCCCTGGATATGGTTTATGAGCATAGACGCGCATTGGTACTCCACCATGTATAGCTGGTACACCTTTATCTCCGGTTTCGTAGGCGGACTGGCCTTAATAGCATTATTTATAGTTTTTCTTAAAAACCACGGTTACCTGGAGTACACAAGCAGGGAGCATGTACATGATGTAGGTAAATTCATTTTTGCATTCTCTATTTTCTGGACTTACCTGTGGTTTTCCCAGTTCATGCTGATATGGTATGCCAATATTCCGGAGGAAACGGTGTATTTCCAGCCAAGGATAAACGGGCCGTATAAAGGTATTTTCTGGTTCAACTTCATCGTGAACTTTGCGGCTCCCATACTGATCCTGATGACAAGAGGATCGAAGAGAAATTATGCCGTAGTCACTTTTATGTCGGTATTGCTGATATTGGGACATTGGCTGGATTACTACCAGATGGTGATGCCGGGAACCGTGAAGGACCACTTTAGCCTGGGATGGTTTGAGTGGGGTATCTTCGCTCTGTATGCAGGTATGATCCTGTTCTTTACCGGCAGGGCGCTTGCCAAAGCCCCGATGGTGGCAACCCATCATCCGTATCTGAAAGAAAGTGTGATTCACCATACTTAGGTAGTTGATGAAAACAAAATTGTTAAGTAATAATTTTTATATAAGATGACTTGGACCGAGTATTTTGTTATAATAATTGTAGCGCTGATATTCATTGTAGTCTTTCAGATTGCCAAAGCCAGTGAGTATGTATCTGTATTGAAAGGCGAAAAAAAAGCCTTTCAGCAAAATAACCGGATCAATGCCTTCCTGATGCTGGTCTTTTTGGTGCTGGGACTGGCAGCCGCCTGGTGGTGCAATAGTCTTTTGTATGATAAAACCCTGTTGGGTGTGCCTGCCGCTTCAGATCATGGAGAGGAAATTGATAATATGATGTGGATCACGCTCTACATCACGGGCTTCGTATTTGTTATAACGCAGGTATTGTTATTCTGGTTTGCCTATCGCTACCAGACAACAGAAACCAGGAAAGTTCACTACTACCCTCACAATAATAAGCTGGAATTGTTATGGACAGTGGTTCCCGCTATTGCTTTGACCGTGTTGGTGGCTTTTGGATTGTATTACTGGTACAGAATTACCGGGGAAGCGCCGAAAGAAGCTATGGAAGTAGAGGTGACCGGGCACCAGTTTGGCTGGGAATACCGTTATCCGGGAAAAGACAGCATACTGGGCCGGCAGAACTATAAACTGGTGGATGCAGCCAAACAAAATCCCCTTGGGCAGGATTGGGCAGATGTTGCCAATCATGACGACCTGCATCCTTCTGAGCTGCACCTGGTGGTGAACCGCCCCGTAAAACTGATCATCAGATCGCAGGATGTAATTCATGATGTGGGATTACCGCATTTCCGCCTGAAAATGGATGCCGTGCCGGGTATTCCAACCACTATGTGGTTTACGCCAAAAATTACTACCGCGGAGATGAGAAAGATCACAGGAAATGAAAACTTTGTTTACGAAATTGCCTGTGACCAGATGTGTGGAAACGGGCACTATTCGATGAAAGGGATTATTGTGGTTGAAACACAGGAGGAGTTTGATAAATGGATGGCGGAGCAAAAGCCCCAATATAACCTGGCAAAGCCGGAAGTGGCTTCTAAAGCTGCCCCCGGGGCGGAAAATAATAAAGATCTGGTGCTGGCACAGTAGGAATAATATTTTAACTAGGTATAAATGAATTTGAAATGAGTAATGAAGCTGTAATACAACATGGAGCAGGAACCCACGAGGTGCATGGAGATCACCATGAAGGGCATCATCACCACGAAACCTTTATCACAAAATATGTGTTTAGCCAGGATCATAAAATGATCGCTAAACAGTTTTTGATAACAGGGATAATATGGGCGTTGATCGGGGGAGCTATGTCTGTGTTATTCCGTATTCAACTGGGATACCCGGAAGCTACACTTCCATGGCTTGAGGACATATTTGGACATTGGGCGAAAGACGGAAGAATCACACCGGAGTTCTATTATGCTTTGGGTACCATGCACGGAACCATCCTGGTGTTTTTTGTGCTTACAGCCGGGTTGACCGGTACCTTCGCAAACCTGTTGATTCCTTTCCAGGTAGGGGCACGTGATATGGCGTCTCCTTTTATGAATATGTTGTCTTACTGGTTCTTTGTGTTGTCCAGCGTGATCATGCTGTCATCATTGTTCGTGCAGACGGGGCCTGCCTCCGGCGGGTGGACGGTGTATCCGCCGCTCAGCGCCCTGGGAGATGCAACGCAGGGTTCTAAAATCGGTATGGACCTATGGCTGATCAGTATGGCGATGTTCGTGGTATCGTCTCTGCTGGGCGGGGTTAACTATATTTCTACTATCCTGAACCTGCGTACAAAAGGGATGACCATGACAAGAATGCCCCTTACAGTCTGGGCTATTCTGTTTACGGCTCTTTTAGGGTTGTTATCTTTCCCGGTATTACTATCAGGGTTTATCTTATTGTTATTCGATCGTCACCTGGGCACCAGCTTCTATCTTTCAGATATAGTGCTGGCGGGTAATATTTTACCAAACGAAGGGGGAAGCGCCATACTATACCAGCACCTTTTCTGGTTCCTGGGGCATCCCGAAGTATATATCATTATCCTGCCCACTATGGGATTGGTGTCGGAAGTGATGTCAGTAAATGCGCGAAAACCGGTGTTTGGGTATATGGCCATGATCGCCTCCATGTTTGCCATCGCGTTGCTGGCATTCCTGGTGTGGGCGCATCACATGTTTGTAACGGGAATGAACCCCTTCCTGGGTTCTGTGTTTGTGTTGCTTACATTGCTTATTGCGGTTCCTTCGGCCATCAAGGTATTCAACTGGCTTACCACGCTATGGCGCGGAAACCTTCATCTTACACCGGCCATGATGTTCTGTATCGGGTTTGTAAGTATGTTCATTTCCGGAGGATTGACGGGCATCTGGCTGGGGAACTCCACCCTGGACCTGCACTTACATGATACTTATTTTGTGATCGGACACTTCCATATTGTGATGGGGGTATCGGCTTTTATGGGAATGTTCGCCGGTATATATCACTGGTTTCCCAAAATGTACGGACGGTATATGAATAATACCCTGGGATATATCCATTTCTGGATAACCATGGTGTGTGCCTACGTAATTTTCTGGCCAATGCACTACGAAGGGTTCGCGGGTATGCCACGCCGTTATTATGACTATTCTAACTGGGAGTCGTTTAAGCAATTTGTAGAATTGAACAAAGTGATCAGCTTTGCGGCAATACTGTCATTCCTGGTGCAGATATTATTTGTATTTAACTTTTTCTATTCCATATTCAAAGGTAGAAAGGTGACTACCAAAAACCCATGGAAGTCGAATACACTCGAGTGGACTACGCCTATCAATCCCGGACATGGCAACTGGCCCGGTGAAATACCGGAAGTGTACCGCTGGGCATATGATTATGGAAAAGATGGGGTGGATCATATAGACCAGATAACACCTATCGGAGAAAACGAATCGAAGGAAGGGCATTAGCGTCTTATTAAAATGTTGTATCCGGTTGGGATATCCGACCGTTTAAATATGGAGGTTATTAGGAGGTGACGGAAAAAAGTAACAGGCTGGAACAGTCAGCTTCGCATATAGTAATTGACAAACTCAGAGACTATATGACGCTGATAAAGTTCACCCTGAGTTTTACAGTGGTGTTTTCGGCGGTCATCAGTTATTTGCTGGCGCCTGGTATAACCTTTAATATTGTTTCAGTTCTTTTATTATTGATTGGCGGAATGCTGATAACGGGATCGGCGAATGCGATCAACCAGATTGCTGAAAAAGATACTGACGGAATGATGAAGCGCACCGCAAAAAGACCGGTGGCCAGCGGAAAAATGAGTGTTTCTGAAGCATCTGCTTTTGCAGCTGTAGCCGGCGCTTTAGGGGTGTACATTATTGGCGCCTGGTTCAACTGGACGGCTGCTATGATCGGGTTGTTCAGTCTTTTTTTATATGGGTTTGTATATACCCCGTTAAAAAAAGTACATTCTGTATCTGTGTTGGTAGGCGCTGTTCCCGGTGCATTACCCTGCCTGATCGGTTGGGTAGCCGGAACCGATAGTTTATCAGTAGGAGGCTGGGCGTTGTTTGCTATCCAGTTTTTCTGGCAGTTCCCGCATTTCTGGGCAATAGCCTGGGTGGCGCACAATGATTATTCAAGGGCAGGGTTCAAGCTGATGCCTTCGGATGCAGGACCCACCAGGTATTCGGCCATACAGGCGGTGATTTATTCGCTGCTGATGGTTCCGGCGGGACTTGTGCCTTATTTTATTGGAATGAGTGGACAGGTCAGTCTGGTGATTATTTTGCTGGCCAACTTGTTTATGGTGTGGCAGAGTATCAGGTTGTACAGGGAAATGAGTGTACCGGCGGCCAGAAGGGTAATGTTTAGCTCCTATATATATCTGCCGATCGTGCTTTTGAGTTTGTTGGCAGATAAGGTAGCGGGAGTGTAGCCCCACCCCAACCCTCCCCGAAGGGGAGGGAGAGGTGTTGCTTAGATGGGAGCAAACCTCACAGGTTTTGTAGGGTGTTTCTAAATAATCCGCAGGCTGCAAAACCTGTGAGGTTTGGGAAGAAGATAAGAATGAAAATTATAAACAATAACTGAAAAAGCTGGCCTCGTGACCTGGGCTTCCGCCGCGGCGGACCGGGAGAGGCAAAAATCAGACATGGAGGTAATGAATGCGCAGCGCAAGAAAATACATCCGTATAAGTTCAGCCTTTGGCTGGCTTTGGCTGGTATTATCATGATGTTTGCAGGTTTAACAAGCGCTTACATTGTGAAGAGGAGTCAGCCGGGTTGGGAGAGTTTTACACTGCCGAAGATCTTTATTTATTCTACCGTGGTAATGGTGCTGAGCAGCATCACGGTGCAAATGGCGCTCAGGGCATTTAAAGAAAGGGAAATGGCGAGATACCGGGTTTTTTTTGCCGTTACAGCCATCCTGGGGCTTGCTTTCATAATAATGCAGGTGCTTGGCTTCTACCAGTTTCAGGCGAGTGGAAAAAAGATGATCGGACTGGGGTCGAACCCTGCGTATTCATTTGTGCTGGCAATTGCCGGACTACATGCCCTGCATATCCTGGGAGGATTTATAGCCCTGGTAATTGTTTTTTTTAAAACCCTGAGTACAAAAAAGCGTTTATATGATGCTATTCCTGTGGAAATAGTAGCAACTTATTGGCATTTTGTAGATATTCTTTGGCTGTACCTGGTTGTGTTTTTTAGTTTATTACATTAAAAAATAGAATATACTTAGTTTTTATAATTAAAATTATACTGCATGTCAACACACGTACCGGCAGGATTTAAATGGTGGTCCGGCGGAAAAAGCCCTTACAACGTTAGCTACGGAAAATTGATGATGTGGCTTTTTTTGCTGAGCGACACATTTACTTTTGGCGCGTTTCTTATCTCTTATGGAACCGTGAGGGTGAGTCATGATTATTGGCCGGATCCGAACTATGTTTTTAATGCCTTCCCTTTTATGGGGCATGCAAACCTGCCATTGGCCTTTGTGAGTTTGATGACTTTCATCCTGATCATGAGCTCTGTTACAATGGTACTGGCAGTGCACGAAGGACATAAAAGAAACAAATACGGTGTGCAGAAATGGCTGGGATGGACAATTTTAGGGGGTGTTTTGTTTCTGAGTTGTCAGGCTTGGGAGTGGACGCACATGATCACCGGAAGCAGCCCGGTATTGCTGGACGGACAAGTACAGTATATCGGTTCTACTATTACCATGAATCCGTATGGTCCCGTGGTACAGGGCTTAACAGACCATGGACATGCAGTAACCCAAACCGGACCGGTGGCCTTTGGCGGATTCTTTTTCGGGATAACGGGCTTTCACGGTTTCCACGTATTCAGCGGTGTGCTGCTCCTGGTGCTGGCACTGGTGTGGACACGCATGGGGCGCTTTGAGAAGGTAGGACATTACGAAATGGTGGAAAAGATCGGATTATACTGGCACTTTGTAGACCTGGTATGGGTATTTGTATTCCTTTGTTTCTATCTAATTTAATTGTAAAACTGAACTACAGAAAATGTCACATCAAGATCAACATACAGAGCACGCAGCAGTTCATTCGCATGCGTTTGAGTCTACTGAAATTACTTATGAGCATGAGCCGGCCAAGAATACCAAAAAGATATGGAAGACTTTCTGGATATTGCTGGGCCTTACTATTGCCGAGCTGTCGCTGGGGTTATCGCATTATGCATTTCATATAGAAGGAGGATTCCTGCTGCTGTTCATCAAAGGAGCCATGATCATCCTGTCTCTTATGAAGGCGGTATATATCGTTATGACGTTCATGCACCTGGGAGATGAACTAAGGAGCTTCCGGCTTACGATCCTGATTCCGTTGTTGTTGTTTATCTGGTTTATTGCCGCGTTCCTGTGGGATGGGGTAGCTTACAAAGACCTTCGGCATAAATTCGACAGAATTGCTCCGACAGAACAGGTACGGCCGGTACAACCGGAAAACCTGAACTAAGCTGAATAACATTTTTGAAAAGCGTTTGAGGGTTACTTCAAACGCTTTTTTATTGCGTTGCAGTGGTAGCCCCAGAACAGATGATGTAATTTGCTTGGTGGTTTTGAATAAAACAACAGTTTTCCCGTATCGCCAACTGAACTTACTTTTTTGCGGTAAACTTGCCAAATAATAAAAGATAATTAAACGAACAGTGAAATACAACTTACAACCTTTTGTGTAACGCAGAGTCCTGTCAGGAGGTTTTGCGGAGAAGCAGCCTGAAATTAAGTATACTTTGCGAGGAATGAAGGATAGTTCGGAGCGTGAAGATTTTCTTAAGAGCTGATTTCAAGCTTATACCCTTTGCCGCGTATAACAACAATCCTGATATTCGGATCAAATTCCAGTTTTTTCCTAAGTTTTGATATGAACATATCCAGGCTACGCCCCACAATAACGCCTTCATCTTCCCATATTTCTTTTTGTAGCCGGCTACGTTCTATAGCCTCGTTAGGAGACAACGTGAAAATGCGCAGTACACGGGTTTCAGTTCTGGTCAGGTCTATGGTCTTCCCATTTATCATGAGCTTACGGGTCTCCGCGTCGAACGACATTGAACCCAAAGTGAATATATCATTATTCCGGCTGACAGGCAATTCTGTATCCTGACTTTCTGGTAAGGCCTCCCGTGGCTTAACAGATCTTAAAAAAATAAATCCAGCAAATGCTACAAACAACAGAGCGCCCAGGAGATATTCATTCTTTGCTGTAGTTATACCCCCTGGTTTAAATGTAATGTTGATCATATAACATGCCAGGGGTTGTATTCTTCCTATACAGGCTACAATATCATCTTTCTTATTTTTTGATATAGCATATCCATAAGCTACCGTGGCATTGGCACAGTTCAGTACATTAACAATATAATCACTTGCCAGCGGGTCTTTGGCTAACAAACGCTGCGTAGTATTCACCAGGGAATCGGGTTGAAAAGTAAAAGCATGCTCAAAACTGATCTGGTATTCATTTTCGGCGATCTTTTTTACAGGGAGTACCCGCGAGGTACTGTCGCCCGACTGAAGGAGTATTTCATGCCCGATCCGGCGAAGCAAAACTTCCCTCCTGGCAAAGTCAAAGTGATCCTTGCCGGTCATGCTTAAAGCCACACAGATGACAGATATAAGCATGAATAGTAATAATCCGTACAGGTATTTACGTTTCCCGGGCAGGAGATCTCTTGTAACAAGCATAATGTCAAGATATTATTTACAAAGGTTACACTTTTATTTACAATCCAGGTTCCTCGGACTGAAAGAGATCAAAGTATTTTTGTTGCATCAATTTTGACAGGATATGAAACCATCAGATTTTGCTAAAATCCGCAGGGTAAATCATGATCGTTTCACCACCATTAAAAATCAAAAAATAAGCAAATGAAAAATAAGAGAAACGTTTTTTCCTGCCTGACTATTCTATTAACAGGAGTAATTTATTTTGCTGTACAGGCTCAACAAAAAAATGATACTCATCGGGCTAACTTTTCTGGTGAATGGAAATCCAAAGAGTCGATAAGTATGGGCGGAAATATTGTTTGCTCATATAACAAAGGTGATCGTATGCTCTCTAAAACAATGAAAATAGCAGAGCAGGCAGATTTTCTAACCATAGAAATACCAAACCCGTCACCTGGCGCAAAGCTGGCTACAAGCCAGGAAAAACTGACCTTCGATGGTAAAGAAAGTCAAATTAATTATGGCCGGGGAAGAGGAAAGAAGTTTACCGTAAAGTTGTCGGCTGATGGACAAACTATGACTGTTAACTCAATTGTACAACTGATGGTTGCCACTCCTTACCACGTAAATGTTCAGAAACAGGCATTTGTTTACGTAACAGAGGTCTGGAAGTTGAGCAATGATGGCAATTCTATTTCTATTCAGGCCAATGCAAAATCAAACTTATTCGAAGGCGAGCGTTCCTGGAAGACCATATTCGATAAAGCCAATTAGTATTCAAAGACGTTTTTTGTACAGGCCAAACTCAGAAATGCCTTACGGGATCCCATTTATCAGTAGATAGATTTGTTAATTAAATCTGCAAAAAATATGAAAAAAGTTATTTATGCGCTGATCTTACCGCTGGTTGCGGTAAGCGGATTAGTATTTGCTAATCGCGAAATCAAAAATGAACCCTCCAAAAAAACGACCCCAAAGCCGCTCTCTGCTGCTACAATGAAAGCCGAAAAGGAAAAGTGGGAGGCTAGCCCTGAAGGTATAAAGTTCAAAAAATGGGAAGCGTCTCCTGAAGGTAAAAAGGTGCTTGACGGAGCTGCTAAAATAAGCAGGCATATAAATGATTCTACCAATATGGAAGCTGTTGTAACCTCTCTTTCTCTTCCGCCAGGCTCACGATTAGGTTTCGGAGTGATGGCCAGGATCAATGGTGAAGATTATATTCTCAGGTTTGACGATGAGCTTCAGGAGCTATATAGTCTGAAGGTGAACGACAAAATAATTATAAGAGGCCATAGTGTATCGTACGCGCCAAAGTATGCATATCCAATAGTATCGGGCGACTATGTAGAACGAGATAGTAAAATAATTTATAAACGTGTCCCTCGCAAAGGCGGCTGCTGAATAAATAAATTATGAAATACGCGCACGTATATGCCTTGTTCCTAATAGTTGTTTTTCACACTTCCTGTGGACAAAAGCAAACAAACCCACCACGAGATAATATCAGTAAAGGACATTACTCCGAGTCCCAACTTAAAGAGGCGGCCACCTCCAAGGCGCCTAATAGCATGGTCCGGAATGTAAGGCAAGCCAGAAACGGAGACATTTTGATCGCTTCTTACTTAGGCGTGTTTCGATACGATGGAACATCTTTTACCAATCTAACAGGTAAAATAATTTCGCCCCGCTTCTCCAGCTTCTGGGATGTTCTGGAAGATCGAAAAGGAAATCTTTGGTTCGGTACCAGCGTTTCGGGTGTTTATTATTACAATGGTAAATCCTTTCAGCATTTTACAACAAAGGATGGGCTTGCCAGTAATTCAGCACTGGATATTTATGAAGATAAAGCCGGTAATATTTGGTTTGCGACTGGAGGTGGAGCAAGCCGTTACGATGGGAAATCTTTTCGAAATTTTACAACTAAAGAAGGACTGCCCAATAACGAAATACATACTATTATGGAAGACAAAACGGGGAAATTATGGTTTGGTACAAGGGGCGATGCTTGTTTTTATGATGGAAAAACATTTACCGTATTAAAAAACAAAGATGGCAAAACGTTTAAAAACGTTTGGTCAATTATCGAAGATAAAAAAGGAAGCATTTGGTTCGGTGACGTTGATGGTCTTTGGCGCTATGACGGCAGAACCTTTACTAAGGTGTCGCAGAGGGGGGCTTATGCTATCATCGAAGATAAAAAAGGAAACATCTGGACTACTGGTAGCAATGAATCGGCAGGTCAATTTTTGGAGGATAGTTCAGGTAGGCCAGTCTGGGCACTTTCCCGTTATGATCACAAGTCCTTGTACAATAAGAATCCCACTGTAGCCGAAATAGTGTCAGGAGGACCAGCTCTTTTGGGGCTTTTGGAAGCTAACGATGGAAGTATTTGGTTTGGAGGTCTGGGATCTTTTATTGGAGTGCATCGCTATGATGGAAAGACCATCACGGACTTTAGAAGTGCCGCCGGTCAGAAATAATATGTATTGCTGACTATACAATCATTTGTCAATTATTTTAATATATCGTTATGACTAAACACACAAAAGCGTTTGCATCATTTATTTTATCTCTGCTCTTTTTTGTCCAAACAAGTATTCTATTTGGACAAAATAATACAACCTATTCAAAAGAGGTACAGGCAAAAATCAAACAGTTTGAAGACAATTTAGGTTTATGGGTGAAAATAGGGAATCAGCAATTTACACTTGCCGACAGAATGAAAAGTAATCATATAAACGGAGTAAGTGTCGCATTGATAAAAGATTATAAAATCGAGTGGGCAAAAGGATATGGCTGGGCAGATAGTGCGGAACAACGGCCTGTTACTACAAGCACATTGTTTCAGGCAGGTTCAATCAGCAAATCATTAAACGGGGTTGGTATTTTAAAATTAGTACAGGAAAGCAAACTGAACCTTGATTCAGATATTAATATTTATTTGAAATCATGGAAATTCCCTTATGACTCTCTATCAAAAGGGAAAAAAATAACGATAGCAGATCTGTTAAGGCATACAGCAGGATTAACAGTACACGGGTTTGACGGTTATGAAAGGGGAGATACCATACCTACACTGATACAAATTTTAAACGGCGAAAAGCCGGCTAACAGTAGAGCGATTCGGTCAATGTATGAGCCGTCTCTTAAATATCAATATTCAGGTGGAGGAACAACCGTATCGCAGCTAATATTGCAAGATGTAACAGGGCAGCCTTACGATACATACATGTGGAACAATGTATTAAACCCAATGGGAATGATCAATAGCTTTTATGCCCAACCACCGCCTGCGGGTAAAGAAAATTTATTAGCAACAGGTTATCATAATGATGGGACGGAAGTAAAGGGGAAGTATCATATTTACCCCGAACAAGCTGCTGCGGGCCTATGGACAACCCCTACAGATTTAGCTAAATACATTATAGAAACACAGCTATCCTTACAAGGAAAAAGCAATAAAGTACTTTCCCCAGAAACAACCAGGCTTAGATTGACCACTTATATTGATAGTTCTTCAGCGTTAGGAGTGTTTATTATTAAAAAGGGAAATGAAAAATATTTTAACCATGACGGTTCCGATGAAGGCTTTGTGGCTGCATACTTCGGCAGCATGGAAAACGGGAATGGAGCAGTAGTGATGGCAAATACCGATAATTGGAGCCTGTTAAGCGAAGTAGTCAATTCCTTGGCTTCTGTTTATAACTGGAAAGATTTTTATACTCCGATAATTAAAAAAGTTGTTACCGTAAATAACGAAATATTGAAATCATATGTAGGAAACTACAAACTTTATAGAAATACACTTAATGTTACTTTGGAAAAAGAAGGTTTGGTGCTAAGATTTGACAATAAAACGAAATACAAAATTTATTTTACTTCTGATACTGATTTTTTTATGTTGGAAATGGCTGGATCAGAAGTAAAATTTACAAAAGACAAAAACAATAAGGTAATTGGCTTTGACATTGATGATAATGGTCGTAAAGTGCAAGCTGTGAAAATTGAATAACTAAGCTACTGCCAATATCGGTTCGTTATACTCCATTTTAAAAAACGAACCTTCAGCGAAAATTTTCAGTTTTTTTGCCCAGCGGACTTTAACCAAAACAACAGTTTTTCGGCATCGACAACCGGGCTTACTTTTTTATAAGTAAACTTGCTCAATAGTTAAAAGAAATTATGAAATACATACACTTATATACTTTGTTCCTGATGCTTGTTTGTCACATCTCCTGTGGACAAAACCGAACAAACCCACCACACGATAATTTCAGTAAAGGACACAATGGCTACTCCGAGTCTGAACTTAAAGAGGCGGACACCCCCAAGGTACCTATGGGTCAGGTTCGGAATGTAAAGCAAGCCAGAAACGGAGACATTTTGATTGTTTCTTTCTTAGGCGTGTTTCGATACGATGCCCGCCTGCCGGACGGGCAAGGAAAATCGTTTACCAATATAACAAGCGGAATACCTTCGCCCTGCTTCTGGGATGTGCTGGAAGATCGAAAAGGAAATCTTTGGTTCGCTTCCATAGATTCAGGTGTTTATTATTACAATGGCAAATCCTTTCAACATTTTACAACCAGGGAGGGACTTGCTAATATCGGGCTTGACCGAATTCTATTTGGCTTTTAGTTGTTAACTTCAGCATTAGTAATTTTATTGGGCTTCAGTTCCGGTCGGATAGTCGGATACAGCAACAATCCCAGCCCTGCGGCAATCCTAGAGCATTCCGGTATCGCTTTTGATATCCAGATGGGTGCGTAATAGCTGTTTCAGGTGAGTTTTCAGTTTGGGGGCTATTTTTTTATTATACGCTTCGGCGTTATTCCTCTCTATGCCGTAAATCTTGTAATATAAAGGTTTTGAAGACGTGATATGGGTGATGGTGCCCATTATGGAAGCCACAGTTAATTCTATATCCACTTTCCGGAAAAAACCCTTTTTCTGCCCTTCGGTAATGATCCTGCGGATGTTGTCCAGGTTGCGTAACTTGATATCTGTCATTAACTGCTTGATCTTCTCCGATTGAATGGTAGGGAGATGGGTGGTCATGATGCAATGAAACCTTGAATGGTTGAATATTTTATCGGTGTACAGGTTGACGAGACGGTCGATTTTTTCAAAGGGATCCAGGGTTTCATCTGTTACCAGTTCATTCAATACCCCCTGGATATACCCCGCCCGCCATTCTACCAGGGCTGTGAGTAATTTTTCCTTCGAGCCAAAGTAATAGGAGATCATTGCCAGGTTCACACTGGCAGTGTTGGCAATATCCCGCACAGAAGTCCCTTCAAACCCCTTTTCGTAAAACAACTGTTCCGCTACTTCCAGTATATGCAGCCTTTTCTCAGACATTCCGCAAAGTTAAACAATTGTTTAAATTAAACAACTGTTTAATGTTTTTCCGGTCGCGGCATTTACTCCTGCTCAGCTACCGGACTTGTTTGATAATTTATTGTTGTATTTTGACAAATATGGGTTTGGCCTGCATTGAAAATGACAGTAGCTTAGTCCGTAAATTATAAATTCATGAAATTAATACGATTCGGAGAGGCGGGAAAGGAAAAGCCCGGAGTATTACAGGATGGAAAACGGCTGGATGTAAGCGCTTTTGGAGAAGATTACACAGAAGATTTTTTTGCCAGTGACGGGTTGACCCGCCTCGAAGCCTGGTTACAGAGCAATGCCGGGCAATGTCCCGTTGTGAATAATGATGAGCGGCTGGGTGCACCCCTGGTACGTCCCTCCAAACTGATATGCATCGGGTTGAACTATTCAGACCACGCGGCGGAAAGCAAAATGGAGTTGCCGAAGGAGCCGATCATATTTTTTAAGGCTACCAGCGCTATCGCGGGACCTGAAGACGATGTCATTATCCCGAAAAACAGTACAAAAACGGATTGGGAAGTAGAACTGGCAGTTGTAATCGGCAAAAAGGCTTCGTATGTGGATGAAAAGGATGCCCTGGATTATGTGGCAGGGTACCTGTTGCATAACGACTATAGCGAGCGGGCTTTTCAACTGGAGCGGAGCGGGCAGTGGGTGAAGGGAAAGAGCTGTGATACTTTCGCTCCTCTCGGGCCCTGGCTGGCAACAAAGGACGAGATCGCTGATGTGAATAATCTCCGGCTATGGCTTACTGTAAATGGCAAAACCATGCAGGACGGGAACACCAAAAACCTTATTTTCAATGTTCCTTTTATAGTTTCTTATTTAAGCCAGTTTATGTCGCTGCTGCCGGGGGATATTATTACCACGGGAACGCCGGCCGGCGTGGGGCTGGGGCAAAAACCCGAACCGCTCTACCTGAAGCCGGGGGATGTGGTGGAACTGGGCATAGACGGACTGGGGCAGGCAAAACAAAAATTGGTTGCCTGGAACGGTTAAAACGAATAGAATATAATTAAACACATGGTTATGCAACGATATTGCCTTACTTTGGATTTGAAAGATGACCCGGAACTGATAGCGGAGTATAAAAAAATCCATAAAAACATCTGGCCGGATATCAGGGAAAGGATCCTGAAAGACGGTATTACGCTTATGGATATATACATTAGCGGCAACCGGCTGTTTATGATCATGGAAGTAAACGCTGATTTTTCATTTGAGAAAAAAGCAGTCTCCGATGCGGCTGATCCCCGGGTACAGGAGTGGGAAAACTTCATGTGGAAGTTTCAGCAATCGCTGCCCTGGGCAAAGCCCGGTGAAAAATGGATACGGATGGAAAAAATTTTCGATCTTAACTGGTAAATGAACATAGTACTATGTTAAATTTAAAATGTCGTATAATATGCCACGAATGCATGAATAAACATTTGTGCATTCGTGGCTATTGAGAAACTATAATACGTTTAACTTAACAATAGTTATGAAAAGGATCTTTCTACTCAGTATGGTTATATTGCCGGTATTGTTCTTTTCTTTTACTGTCATGCAAAAAAAGAAAGTAGTCTTTTTCGGTGACTCTATCACCCAGGCCGGGGTAGGTCCTGCCGGTTATATTACGGTATTGCAGCAAATGCTGGCACAGGCGGGCAAAGACAAAGAGTTTGAATTGACAGGTGCCGGTATAGGCGGTAATAAAGTATACGACCTCTATCTGCGCCTGGAGGATGATGTGCTGAGTAAAAAGCCAAACCTGGTATTTATTTATATCGGCATCAATGACGTTTGGCATAAAAGAAGCCACGGCACCGGAACAGATGCCGATAAGTTTGAAAGGTTTTATAACAGGCTTATAGACAAGATACAGGCAGCCGGCGCGCAAGTGATCATTTGTACGCCTACCGTTATCGGTGAAAAAAAAGACAATGTGAATGAACTGGACGGAGACCTGAATAAATATGCTGAAATAATAAGAGGAATCGCAAAAGCAAAAAATGTTGGATTGATAGACCTGAGGAAAAGTACAGTCGACTATATCAGTAAGAACAACCCGGAAAACAAGGCATCGGGAATTCTTACCACAGACGGCGTGCATATGAATGAAGCTGGAAACCGCTTCCTGGCAGAGCAGTTTCTGGAGAAGCTTTAGAAAGCGGACAGTATCCTGCAACCTTTGTACTTAGCACTTACTACTTACTACTAACCACTTAATTATGACCATAGATACACACGTCCATTTTTGGAAATATGATAAAAAGCGCGACGCCTGGATGGACGACATGAAAGTGCTGCAACAGGATTATCTGCCGCAGACACTGGCGCCTACTTTCCACAGAAACGGTATTGACGGCTGCGTGGCCGTGCAGGCAGACCAATCGGAGGTAGAGACGAGGTTCTTGTGCGAATTGGCCAATACTCATTCGTTTATTAAAGGCGTGGTGGGTTGGATAGATTTGAAAGCGCCTGATGTAGAAGAACGTTTGCAGCATTTCTCAGAATATACCGCAATCAAAGGATACAGGCATATTGTGCAGGCGGAACCTTTGGAGTTTCTTTTACGCGAAGACTTTCAACGGGGTGTTGCTGCCCTGAAAACATTCAACTACACATACGATATTCTCATTTACCATCACCAGTTGCATCCCGTAACCCGTTTTGTTCCGCTATTTCCCGATCAGAAGCTGGTTATCGATCATTGCGGTAAGCCGGATATACGCAACAAGGAAATACAGGAATGGGCAAAATACATGAAGGAGATAGCGGCTTATCCCAATGTGTATTGCAAACTGTCGGGGTTGTTTACCGAAGCTGCCTGGAAAAGCTGGAGTGCCAGCGACTTCTATCCTTACCTGGATGTAGTGTTTGAAGCGTTTGGTGTGGACCGGTTGATGTTTGGCAGCGATTGGCCGGTGATACTGGTATCGGGGATGTATGTACAATGGAAAAGTTTGCTGGAAAAGTATATGGAAAATTACAGCGCGGAAGACAGGGATAAGGTGTTTGGATTGAATGCTATCGGGTTTTATAACCTGCAGGTATAGAGTATAGTTACCGGACCAGGTTCTCTTTGTAAGACTGTTGCAAAGAACCATACAAATAAAAACATATGAATCTGAATCTAACGAACAAAGTATTTATTGTTACGGGCGGCGCCAAGGGAATTGGTGCTGCTATTTCAAAGACAATTGCCGGAGAAGGTGGAATAGTGGTGGTAGTAGGCAGGGGGAAAGAAGACAACCTGAAGATAGTGGATGAAATAATCAGGAACGGAGGGAAAGCCAGTTATGTGACCGCGGAGCTGAGTACCCCGGAAGCATGCCGGGAAGTAATAGGTTTTACGATTGAAAAATATGGTAAAATAGACGGGCTGGTGAACAATGCCGGGTTGAATGACGGAGTAGGGCTGGAAAACGGAAGCCCCGAAAGGTTTTTTGGATCACTGCATAAGAACCTGAGCCACTATTACAATCTGGCACATTATTCCTTACCCCACCTGAAAAAAACCAAAGGAAATATCGTGAATATCGGCTCCAAAGTGGCTGTTACCGGACAGGGAAATACTTCCGGTTATGCGGCTTCCAAAGGCGCTATCAATGCGCTCACAAGGGAGTGGGCGGTGGAGTTGCTGCCCTATTCCATCCGGGTGAATACTGTGTTGCCGGCTGAAGTATGGACGCCGCTATATGAAAACTGGATCAACAGTCTGCCCAATCCTAAAGAAAAACTGGAACAGATCATTTCCAAAATCCCTCTTGAAAAACGCATGACTACCGCCGAAGAAATTGCTGACATGACGGTGTTCCTGCTAAGCGACCGTTCCAGCCATACTACCGGTCAGATCATTTTTGTGGATGGCGGTTATACTCACCTGGACAGATCATTGTAAATTAGAAGCTCAATTATAAACCTAATACAGATTGCATGGCCCTTCAATCAACCTCCGCTGGTAAAACAACTACCGGCGCACCGGGAGTAAACTATACTTTGCCCTTGATATTAGTGACCAGTTTGTTTTTCCTATGGGGTTTGGCCTATGGACTGCTGGATGTGCTGAACAAACATTTTCAGGAAGCGCTGAATGTCACCAAAACCCGTTCCACCCTATTACAGGCTGCTTATTTTGGCGCCTATTTTTTAATAGCGTTGCCCGCCGGATTGTTTATGAACAGGTTTGGGTATAAGAAGGGCATCCTCCTGGGGCTGTTTTTGTATGCGATTGGTGCATTTTTATTTTTTCCTTCGGCGCAGTTGGCAAGCTTCGACTTTTTCCTGTTAGCGCTTTTTATTCTTGCTTCCGGATTGACCTGCCTGGAAACGGCTGCCAATCCATACGTTACAGTGCTGGGGAAACCGGAAACATCGGAGTTTCGCTTAAATCTGTCGCAATGTTTTAACGGAGTCGGTTCATTTGTAGGGCCCATTATTGCAGCCAGGCTTTTTTTTGGAGGGGAGGAAGGAAATGGAAGCAGTGACCTGGAATCTGTAAAAGTTGTATATGTTGTTATAGCTGTTGTAGTCTTATTTGTCGCTTTTCTATTCTGGAGAACTTACCTGCCGGAAATCAAAGAAGAAAAGGTCAACGCAGATGCGGGCAACGGATCCTCCGGCGGAAAGACCCTGTTTCAACACAGTCATTTTGTATTTGGGGTAATTGCCCAGTTCTTTTACGTCGCCGCGCAGGTGGGGGTAGCGGCTTTATTTATCAACTATTGTACAGAAGCCGCCCCGGAAATCAATAATGCCAAAGGCGCTTATCTTCTTTCTGTTAGTCTGGCATTGTTTACACTAGGCAGGTTTGCCGGTACGGCGCTCATGAGGAAAATAGCTCCCAACCACCTGCTGACTGCATTCTCCGTGATAAACGTACTCCTTTGCATAGCGGTGGTTTGGGGTAAGGGATGGCTTTCTGTTTATTCTTTAATGGCGGTTTTCTTCTTTGAATCCATTATGTTTCCGACAATTTTTGCCCTCGGTGTAAAAGATATGGGACCGCTTACCAAAAAAGCCTCCTCTTTTCAGATTATGGCCATAGTCGGCGGAGCCGTTATGCCCTATGTTATGGGATTACTGTCTGAAAAAAGTACAGCGCAATCTTATATCGTACCCCTGCTGTGCTTTGTAATTGTTGCCTGGTATGGCTGGAAGGGGTACAAAATAAAAAGCTGATTGCCTGATACGGGTGTATTTTTGCTATACCCATCAGCATAAGCGCCATGAAAAAAATTGATATCAGTTCCGAACTGGTCTTTAAAACCGCACGCAGCGGCGGCAAAGGCGGTCAAAATGTAAACAAGGTGGAAACCATGGTGGAAGCTTATTTTCATATTGCCAGCTCCGTCCTGCTCACTACCGACCAAAAAATGCTACTGATCAGCCGGCTGTCCAACAAAATAAACGCAGGAGGCGAACTGCTGGTAAAAGCCCAGGAAGAAAGGACTCAACTGGGCAATAAGCAACTGGTGATTAAAAAAATGAATGAACTGATCAACCGCTCTCTGATTGTTCCCAGGAAGAGAATTGCCAGCAAACCTTCTGCCGCTGCCAAACAAAAAAGAGTCGATCAGAAAAAACTGAAATCAAAAACCAAGGAAGGCAGGCGAAAGATCCGCCCGGAAGATTAACAAAAGTCAACCAGGGAGCTTCCTGAACTACCTTCCCGGCAACAGGATGTTCTTACCCTCTCCTGTTTTCTGAAATAAACCGCTGTTTCAAAAATCGCTTATCGCTTTTTCTTATCTGGAAATCGAAAGAAAAAGGCAGGCTGCCGAATTAGTTTCTTCCCGGATGATTTAAGTAACATCTTTGTTATGTCAAAAGCAATTGACGATATCCAAATCCCTCGAAAACTGAAAAAATCCGGATCCATTAAAAACGAAAGACGCACCCTTTAGAAACCTAAACCCGAATCCAGCCCTTAAGAAAGATCAAAAATCCGTATCAGAAAAACAAGAATCCAATCCTTATTAAAACTGCCTGAAATCCGCTTGGTACCTGTAGCTTAACACCCTAAATGCACACCTCTGAAGATTTCAACTCATTGACCCGGGCTATAAAGTCCGGGTTTATCATTTGTTAATGCCGCTACCCGGCTCGGCTAAATCTGTTACCTTAGGGAATATTTATTTACCATGCCGGCTATTCCAGAAAAGTTCCTGCATCCGTCTACCCTGCAACTATTGCGGGTTCATTTTTCATTCTTCCTTATGCCGGTCTTCTGGTTTGCGCTAAGCCAGTTGACCTGGATAGACCTCCCGGACACGATCCTTGTCTTCATTATTTTCCATGTGCTGATATATCCGTCGAGCAACGGGTATAACAGTTATATGGACAGGGATACCGGAAGCGTTGGCGGCATTGAGAAACCAATGGAGCCAACCCGCCAGTTGTACACAGTTACCCTGATAATGGATGGTATTGCATTGCTGGCAGCCTTCTATATCAGCACTTATTTTGTTGCCGGAATACTGGCGTATATCCTGGTATCCAAAGCCTATAGCTACAGAGGCATAAGGCTAAAGAAGTACCCGGTAACGGGATACCTGCTGGTGATGTTGTTCCAGGGAGGCGTCACCTTCTGGCTGGTATATCACGGATGCAGTGCAGATAAGACGCTGCAGGTACCGGTGATGCTGATGGTGGTGGCCAGCCTGCTGATCGGTGGTTTTTATCCCCTCACACAGATATACCAACACGAGGCCGACCGGAAAGACGGCGTCACCTCTATCAGCTATATACTGGGTTACCGGGGCACTTTTATTTATTGCGGCATTATGTATATCGCCGCTTTTGTTTTGTTGGCACGCTATTTTGTTTATAATTTACAATCAACGTCATTTTATCTTTTTTCCGTGATCATGCTTCCGGTGCTGCTGTACTTTTTCTATTGGGCAGGAAGAGTATGGAAGAACCCGGCATATGCGGATTTTAAACATACTATGCGAATGAATACCATTGCCGCTATTTGCAGCAACACAGCATTTATCATCATTTTTTTAATTGACTGACTTGAGTAAGATCATAGCTATAGATACCGCGGTACCTGCCTATAAACACAGGCAACAGGATATTCTTGGGTTTATGCAAAAGGTATATGCAGGCAGCCCGGAAGACAACAGAAAAATACAGTTTCTCTATCATCAAAGCGGGGTGAACAGCCGGTATTCCGTACTGGGTGATTACAGCCGTAGTATGGCAGAATGGAAATTCTACCCGCGCAGCGAAAACCTGGAGCCTTTCCCATCGCTGGAACAAAGAATGGCAGCCTATAACAAACACGCGGCGCCGCTCTCTGTGGATGCCATCCGGAAATGTATAGACGGTAAGATCAACGTACGGGAAATTACCCACCTGGTTACCGTAAGCTGTACCGGCATGAGTGCGCCGGGGCTTGACCTGCAGATAATGGATATGATGGATATGTGTAAAAATATCTACAGAACCTCTATCAATTTTATGGGTTGTTATGCCGCTATTCACGCCCTCAAAATTGCAGATGCCATTTGCCGCACAGAAGAAAATGCCAGAGTGGTAATTGTATGCACGGAATTGTGTACCCTGCATTTCCAGCGGGAACTTACAGTAGATAATATTACCTCCTCCATGTTATTTGCCGATGGTTCGGCAGCCGCCCTGCTCACCGGCGACCACTATCCCGGAACAGGCCTGCAACTCAACCGGTTTTATTCAGAGATATTACCACGGGGCAAAAAGGATATGGCATGGGAGCTGTCTTCATCCGGATTTTTGATGACACTCAGTGGGTATATCCCGGAATTGATCAAAGAGGACTTTGAACGACTGGTAGAGAAGGCTATAGAATCTTCCCCGATGCGAAAAGACGATATCGCCTATTGGTGCATCCACCCCGGAGGAAAGCGCATTCTCGATGCCATTCAAAAAAGCATGAAACTGGGTGAGCAGGACCTGGCAACAAGTTGTGCCATCCTGGAAGAATATGGCAACATGTCTTCGCCTACCATCCTCTTCGTGCTGAAAAGGTTACTGCAACAGGCTCAGCCGGGAAAACCTCTTCTGGGCGCGGCTTTTGGCCCGGGGCTTACTATGGAAACTTTTTTGGCGGAACTTGTGTAAATTGGATCATGTTTCTTACCCGGCGGTCATATGAGAAAGAGTTGCTTGATGATGACAATATTCCGTTTGAAGACATCAGGCTGAATATGAAAGAGCTGAACGTTATCAACACCTGGCTCGGTGGTCACCGGATATCCATACAGGGGCTCAGGAAAATTATTAAAAGCAATAAGAAAGCACGCTGGCATATCTGTGAAATAGGATGTGGCGGCGGAGATAACCTGAGGGCAATCGAAGCATGGTGCAATAAACAGAAGCTGAATGTTGTTTTTACCGGAATTGACAAAAAAAAAGAATGCATTGATTATGCCATTGACTGCACCCCTTCTCAAAATTATCATTGGATCATTTCAGATTATTCAAAGGTGGATTTAAAAAATCAAAAGCCGGATATCATATTCTCATCTCTGTTTTGTCATCATTTTACAGATGAAGCCCTGCAGCCAATGATGCAATGGATGCATGCCAATAGTCAGCATGGATTTTTTATTAATGATCTTCACCGGCATCGTCTTGCCTGGCTTTCCATTAAACTTCTTACCCGCCTTTTTTCTAAAAGCGACCTGGTGAAAAACGATGCGCCACTTTCCGTTAAAAGAGGGTTCACCCGGAAAGATTGGGTTAACATCATGCAACAGTCGGGCATATCCCACTACTCTATTACCTGGAAGTGGGCCTTCCGCTGGCTGATAACTGTACAATGACACTAAAGCATACATATGATGTAGCCATTTTGGGTGGAGGGTTGGCGGGGCTTTCTCTTTCCATACAATTGTCCAGAGCCGGGTATGAGGTCATTCTTTTTGAAAAAGAAAAATATCCCTTTCACAAGGTTTGCGGGGAATATGTGAGCTTTGAATGCTGGAACTTCCTGGAGGAACTGGGTGTTCCTTTAAGCGACTGGAAACTGCCGCATATCAGCCAGCTGATTGTTTCTTCTCCTTCAGGGTATACGATAGAACACAAGCTTGATCTGGGTGGTTTCGGCATCAGCCGTTATAAGCTGGATGCTTACCTGGCGGAGTTGAGCCGGAATGCCGGTACTACGATACTGGAAGAAACCCGTGTAGACAATATCTGGTTCAGCGAATCTCATTTTCATATACAGTATGGAGACCGGATGTGCAAAGCAAAAATGGCCTGCGGATCTTTTGGAAAAAGAAGCAATATAGATGTAAAACTGAAAAGGGATTTTATCCGCAAAAAGCAAAACAAGCTGAATAATTATATCGCCGTTAAATACCATATCAAAACCGATTTCCCGGCAGATCATATCGCGTTGCACAATTTCAGCAACGGGTACTGTGGCATATCAAAAGTGGAGGATGAAAAATATTGTTTATGTTATCTTACCACCGCCCAAAACCTGCAGAACAATAACAATTCCATTCCGGATATGGAGCGGAACATCCTGATGCGTAATCCTTCTCTCAGGCAAATATTCAGCGAAGCGGATTTCCTGTTTGATAAACCACTCACCATTTCACAGATCAGTTTTGATGCCAAAACGCAGGTAGAACATCATATGCTGATGGCGGGTGATGCTGCCGGTATGATTTCACCGCTCTGCGGCAATGGTATGAGTATGGCCATGCACGGCAGTAAGATCGCCTTTGAACAGATGCTGCTTTTTCTGCAGGAAAAGATCAGCCGGCAGGAGATGGAAGAACAGTATGCACGCATTTGGGAACAAACATTTGGCAAACGATTAAAAACCGGGCGTTTTATACAGGGTATGTTTGGCAGAAACCGGATAACCAATTACCTTCTTCTTGCACTACGCCCGTTTCCTTCCATTGTCAACCACCTCGTGAAACAAACACACGGAGAACCGTTTTAGTGACTTTTGCAAAAGCAGATACCTCCCTACCTGCAGGCAAGCTTTCACAACAAGAGGTAGTGCAGTGTTCAACATCGTGATCATAGTATGGGTAGTTAATCGTTTACAAAGCAGAGATGGCTTCCCTGACCCGTATCGGAACGCAAAATCCGACGCGAAATCAATCGCCTGTTGCGGTTATGGCGAGCTGTCAACGAAGATGTGGATGTAAAAATAGCCGCCACCTTCAATATAGATGCCAATGCTTTGGAGCAGTAATTTTATTCCATAGGTAGCAGTGCAATATGCCGCAGGTCCAATAAAGCGCCTTCCGCATCAAATTCCTGGTTCGGCTTAAACGTAATTACCTGTTTTCCTTCCTTAAGTGCTATGGTCCCTATTTCAAGCGATTCAAAGGTCTCCCATGATCCGCTCTTTTCCACCGTGCCTGTGATCCTTTCACTGCCTGCTTCCAGTACATATTCTTTGCCTGCTTCCTCGTCGGATACCGACCATTCCAGCGTGGCCCTGTAAGTCCCGGCTTTTTTCACGTCTACCGTCCACTCTACCTTATCGCCGCTTCTGAACCATCCAAGCGCCTTCCACTCGGGCATGTATTTAATTTCAGTGCCAATGGCAACTCCGTTTTCCGCAGTCAGCATCAGCGAGCCATCGTTACCGGGAATAACAACCGCAGGGGCATCGGCCGCGGATCGTTCCTGCCCGTCAGCTTCTTTTTTCTCAGTATTACCGCTACAACTTGCAAATACAATAAAAAGCGCCAGGCTGCCATTCAAAAAAAAGTTCTTCTTCATGATAATCGGTTTTTATACTTTGGGTATAAAATTAAGTTATCCGGGTGTTTGCACACGATATTTTGCCGGCAACAATTTATGTATTCCCATTACAACAAAATCTTCAAAGGTCTGTCATTTCCGCAGTATTTACTTTTTACCATCACCGGCAGGCATAGCCGATGGTTATTCTCCCTTCAGTTGTTGTACCAGCCAGTTGTTGAGCTTATCTCTTTGTTCGGGATAGGTCCAGTGACCGGTTTCAGGTACCACGTATATTTCTTTTGGCGCTGTAATTACATTATAGGCAGCATACATAGAAGTAGGCGGGCATACTTCATCATTAAATCCTAAAGAATACATACCCGGTACTTTCACCCGCCGGGCAAAATTCACCACATCATAATAAGCCGCCGTACTTACTTTTTCTTTCGTGTTGTTGAATGGGGCATTATTCCTGTCAAACAGGTGCGGCCATCCGCCGGCCCTGCCTTTCAGGTAGCCGGTAAGGTCAGACAACGCGGGATAAAAAGAAGCGAGGAATTTTACTCTCGTGTCGAGTGCAGCCGTAATGATAGATAAAGCGCCCCCCTGGCTGCCTCCGGCAACGCCCAGGTTTACTCCGTCAAATTGTGGCAGCCCAACCAGGAAATCGTTGGCACGTACACAACCGAGATATACACGTTTATAATAATACCGGTCCCTGTCGTCCAGGTTATAGTTCCAGTAACCGGACAAAGCGCCGGACATCAGGTTATTATAGACCATTGGATCCATATTAACAGGTATGCCGTGAATACCGATCTGTAATGTGATAATGCCGTTCTCCGCGTTTGTTATATCGCCGCTATAGGGTCGTATGCCTGCACCCGGCACATGCAGTATTGCCGGGTATTTGCCCTCTTTTTTCGGAACACAAAGAATGCCATACAACCGGGTTCCTGCCCTGAAATTCTGTAGGTTTACATGGTAAACATTTACCTTTTCCGTACATCGTTCAGGTATCAGGGTCATCCGGGCATCAAGTGGTATTGTTGCCAGCTCCGCTTTTGCACCCTCCCAGTAACTTACAAAGTCCGAAGGGTTCTGGATCGCCGGTTCTATCTGAAGCGGATTGAATGCGGCCGTAGCTAACCCGCGATAGGTTTTGCCATCCACAAAAGCGGTGGCAATGCAACGCAAAAAACCTGCTGTTTTCATTGTACCGCCATCCAGCGTGATCGTACCGCCGGACAGGTTCAGAGAGTCTTTTTTATCCGGGTCCATCTTTTCCGGGCCTACCTCGTATTTAACCGCAACATTCTTTAATACAGCGCCACTTTTAAATACCGTTATGGTAAACCTCACTTTCTCTCCGGGTTTGTATGTCCAGTCAGACTTGTCCGGGGTTACCAGTACTTTTATCAGTTGCTCAGCAGGTTGCGACTGGCTGAAACAGACACAGAAAAAGAAAATACACAGGAAAGATATTCTACGAATGAAAATGGCAGGCATACAATGTTTTCCTGAAATGTACGGATATTTTTCCAACTGCCATCCGCCGGCAACATATGGGTGTATTTCAAATTAGCCCTGCGGACACGCCCGCAAAACACGGGATATACCCATGGACTTCGACGAGAGAGTGGATTGTTTGTAAACCTGAATTATGGCGAAAATTACAAAATCATCAGCTTTTACCGTCATTTCGAGTACCCAATTAGTGGTTCCTCAATCATTGAGCCGTGACATGCGGAGCAACGATGATAAGTTGGCTAATCTCTTTATTTTGCATGATATTTTAGGGTCCTATAGCTGAAGTTACAGTAGCACTAAAGCTTAATCAGGGCGCCCCGGGGAATTGGGGTAATTATTCCCCGGCGGCTTTTTGCGCTACTTTTTTCCGCAAAAAAGTAGCAGAAAAACAGCAGAGAGTTTTGAGTTAAAAGCAAGACCCCGTTTACGGAAACAAACCAATATTTCGCCGCGCTGCGGCTCGTGATACCAATCATTCAATATTTACTACAAATATTCACGGTGCGATGCACCTTTTTGCAGATCGCTGATTTACACCAGTTTGCCTAATGTGTCATTGGCACCAAGCCAAAACGAACACTATAATTAAATCGTTGGCTTGCGCGCGGGAGAACTTTTCTCACCGAAGGTAAATCTGTTTGGCTTTTGTACCAATGCTCAACTGCTGTACTCCTGCCCGGCAGATTTCTCTCCCGCCGCAATTACGTTTAAATCAATACAGCTTGAGGGCGGGATCGAAATGACGTAAGAGTGCTTTTCTGCATAGGGGTATATATAATTTTCGCTTTGTAGTTATTTGCTGACTTTTTGATTAGCAAAGGGTTGATTGTTTTATTATTGGAGCTCTCCGAACTCCTTTCGGAGTGGGGGATATGCGGGTTGCCGCATTATCTTGGCCGGTTGTATCCTTATTGCGAAAATTTGAACTTTATTGCGGTATTTGTTTATCTCTTTTTTGCCGCAATGAGAATAGTTTTCACCGAAGGTAAATGCGCCCCAACATATTGAGTATGGCGCTGATTTTCCATATCCTATTTTGCTGAACAATAATAAAACTGCTCCACATCAATCGTCGGATACTATCCTGCCCTTTTATTTCAGAGGGACAGTCTGTATCCTTTTAAGCAATACCATCTGTTTCATATATGCAAACTACCGATTACAGAACTGTTTCGGCAATCATTGCGAAGGTTGCCCATTTTAAGCTAAATTTGCGCATTATCCGAAAGACAATAGTATGATTTTACCCATAGTAGCATATGGTGCGGCTGTTTTAAGAACCGTAGCAAAAGATATCAGCCCCGATTATCCCAACCTGGAAAAGTTCCTGGAAGATATGTGGGAAACCATGTATGCCTCCAGCGGTGTGGGGCTGGCTGCCCCCCAGGTGAACCGCGATGTCCGTGTTTTTATAGTTGACAGCACACAGGTTTTTGAAGGAATGAATGACGATGAAAGGAAAAAATACCCGGATGCCCCGGGTATCAAACAGGCATTTATCAATGCGCATATTAAAGAAGTGAACGGTAAGGAATGGGCATACAACGAAGGTTGCCTGAGCATACCCAAGGTCAGGGAAGATATTTATCGTAATGAACAGGTAACACTGGAATTTGTAAATGAACAGTTTGAGCCGCAGGTACAGACCTTTAACGGGATCACGGCAAGGGTGATCCTCCATGAGTATGACCATATAGAGGGAAAACTTTTTATAGACTACCTGAAGCCCCTGAAACGTCGCCTCTTAAAAGGGAAACTGGACGATATCTCCAAAGGAAAGGTGAAAGTAGACTACAAAATGACATTCATTAAGTAGCCCATGGACTATGGGGAAAAGGGTAATAATATGCTGGTGGCTACTGGGTTTCTGTTTCAGCGTTCAATCGCAGACTACAGATACGGTTGTTGTCGAAAATAAAATAATCACCCTTTCAGAAATAGTTATACGGAATAACGTCAATATCCCTTCTTTTATCGAACGGGTTAAAAACGACACCAGTTTTTATAAAGCTTTTAAGAACCTCCGGGTACTGCAATTCACCTCGCTGAATGATATCAGGATGTACGACAAAAAGCAGCAGGTGAAAGCTTCATTGCACAGCCGGACAACACAATGGGCAGCCGGGGGTTGCCGTTATACTCATGTGTTGGAGGAAGAAACCACCGGTGATATATACGACAAAAAGGGGGGATACAATTACTATACCGTTGAGTTATATGCCAGTTTGTTTTTTGCCAGGGATACCATTTGCGGAGAAAATAATATAGTAAAGGGCACTGAGCTGAGCGCCAAAGGAAAGTCTGGTATTGAAAAACATAAAGAGCAACTGAAAATGCTTTTTTTCAATCCCGGCAAGCCCATCAGCGGATTGCCCTTCATGGGAGGCAAAACGGCTATTTTTGAAGAAAATATGGCGGAACGTTATTTGTATTCGCTGGATATGGGAGAACGTCTCGGTGAGTTATGTTACGTTTTTTCCGTAAAAGCAAAAGATAAAGACGAAGGTGGTAATAAAAACAAGGTAGTGATTGATGAGATGACAACATGGTTCAGTGTAAAATCGTTTGAGGTGCTGGCCAGAAATTATTCACTAAGTTATAAAGCCGGTGTGTATGATTTTGATGTTGCCATAGAAGTGGAGATGACCCATTTTGGAGCGTACCTGGTACCCAAAGTGCTCCGGTATAATGGCAACTGGGATGTGGTGTTGAAAAAAAGGGAGCGGGGAATATTTACCGCCACCCTGTTTGATTTTAAAAACTAAAATTATCAGATAAACATCGTGTTTGCAGTAACCATATTAGGAAACAACTCGGCTTTGCCCATGTATAACAGGCATCCTACCGCGCAGGTGGTATATGTCCATGATCAACTGTTCCTGGTCGATTGCGGAGAGGGGACCCAGATGCAAATGACGCTGTACAAGATCCGGCGCAGCAAAATCAATCATATATTCATCTCTCATCTGCACGGGGATCATTATTTTGGATTGGTAGGTTTGCTCAGCAGTTACGGTTTAAATGGTCGTACGGAAGATCTGTGGATATACGCACCTGCTCCCCTGCGGCAGATACTTACCCTGCAGTTTGAAGCAGCCAATGTAATATTGCCCTACCCATTGCACTTTATTCCGCTGGAAGGGGAACAAACAATTTATGAAGACAAACGGGTTACCATCAGTTGTTTTGAAGTGAGTCATCGCATTCCCTGCTGGGGGTTTTTGTTCAGGGAAAAGAAAAAACCCTTAAAACTGCTGAGCGAAAAACTTCAGGAATACGCTATTCCTTCTTCTTTTTACAAACAACTAAAGGAAGGTGAAGATTATATCACGAGGGAAGGGGCCGTTATAAAAAACGAATGGGTAACCGAAGCGCCGTTGCCACCGTTAAGTTATGCATACTGCGCGGATACAGCCTATATGGAAAGCATTGCCGAAAAGCTGAAAGGCGTGACGCTGTTATACCACGAGACCACTTACCTGGCCAATGCCGAAGCCAAAGCAGCCAGCCGTGCTCATTCTACCACCATACAGGCAGCTACTGTTGCGCTCAAAGCCAATGCAAAAAGATTACTGATAGGGCACTTCAGCAGCCGGTATGAGGTGCTGGATGAATTTTTAAATGAAACCCGGCCTGTCTTTGAAAATACGTCTCTGGCTATAGAAGGGGTTACTTACCTGGTGCGGTAGTAAAATGGTAAGATAGTAAAACCGGAAAACGGCAGGATGCCTGTATGCTTCCTCTGGCCCTGTACCTTATAATCTTGCGGACTTGCATTTACCAACTGGCCAATACGGTAATGCCGCCCTGTACTGCCTGGTTGAGCTTTACTTCCACCCGGGTACCCACCGGCAACAACACGTCTACCCGGCTTCCAAACTTAATAAACCCCAGTTCTCCGCCCTGCTGCACCTGTTGTCCCGGTTTTAAATAGTTTACAATACGGCGTGCTACTGCGCCGGCAATTTGTTTCACCAGTATTTCCGACCGGCTGTGTTTTATCACCACCGAATGTCTTTCATTTTGCGTAGACGATTTGGGGTCCCAGGCTACCAGGTATTTTCCCTTATGGTATTGGCTATACACTACTTCCCCGGTAACCGGGTTCAGGTTCTGGTGTACATTAGCCGGACTCATAAAGATGGATATCTGCAGTCGTTTATCGTGAAAGTATTCATCGTCAACGGCATCTTCTATAACCACCACCTTCCCGTCAGCCGGGGCAACTATCTTGTTATCATCCAGTGTAAATATTCTGACAGGCACCCTGAAGAACGACACAATAAACAAAAAGAAGACCAGCGTAACCGCAAACAGCAACCAGGCCAACCAGGTGAGATGGTTGGGCATAAGAGAAAACAACACCAGGTTCAGAAGTACAAAGAAAAAGCCGCTGATCGCGATGGTTTTAAACCCTTCTTTATGTATTGTCATGCATACCGATTAAGTAGACAAAAATAGTAAATGCCGGTTGAGGCTCAAAATATAAAGGGTGTATTTGCCCCGGTGAAACTAACCAATATAAACGCGTGATTATTACAGGAACAGCATTACATATATCCAGGTGAAAGGGATAGCCAGCAGCAGTGAATCAAACCTGTCCAGGAAACCGCCGTGCCCCGGCATGATCCGGCCGCTGTCTTTTACATTGGCAAGCCGCTTGAGCTTACTTTCCACCAAATCGCCGGCGGTGCCGGCGACAGCAGCTATACCCGCAATGATACATACCGGCACAACAGGCAACTGCATCAGCCAGGCGGCAATTCCCATAGCTGCCACGCATAAAACAGCGCCGCCGGCAGTACCCTCCACTGTTTTCTTGGGAGAAATTTTTGAAAAAGGCGTTTTGCCGATAAAAGACCCGGTTATATAGGCCATCGTATCATTGATCCAGATGGAAACAACAAGCAGGACGGGAACCAGTTTTCCCTCCTCAAACCAGGCGCCTTTGCCGGAAATCCATTCCGCATCCAGGGACCGGATATGTATCAGCAAAGCCCAGCTCACGGATATATACAACAGCCCGAGAGCGGAGTACTGAATGTTCTTCATATTGAACTGCTTTGAGAAAAGCACCTCCATTACCGGCAGCGCAAAGGCAAAAACCAGTCCCAAAGCCAACCCTATAGAAGACAAAGGGATATCCGCCAGTTGATAATCATTCCCCATACAATACAGCATAAGCGACCAGCCCGCGATCATAACCCCCAGCTTATGCATCCGGGATATGGTATTGTAAGAAGCGTCTATCCTGCCTATCAACCTGCCATATTCTATCCAGCATCCAAAATGAATAACCGAAAACAATACGAAAAAACTCCACCGGTTCCATAACAAACCCACCAGCATTACCGCTACAAACACCAGTGCCGTTAACGCCCGGGTCCTGAAGACTGCCCAGTTCATTGCCATAGCTTCATATTTGGTTTAGGTTTACGCTATCCATTTTTCATCCAATGCTTTTTCTTCAGGAGGCGTATGCTTCGCCAGGTGTGCAGCACATACCTTTTTAAACAGGATAAACAAAAAGATCAACCCCACAGCGGCAGCAAGCGACCACCAAACCGGGCTCTTTTCATTCATCGCTTCGCCAACCGACTTGCCTTCCCTCACCAGGAGATATATTTGTGTAACGGCAAAAGCATTGTTTAAACCGTGGGCAATGATGCAAAGCCATAAACTTTTTGAGTAATAATAGATCAATCCTAAAACAATACCCAGGCAAACCCTTGCCAGGAATCCGTAAAAAGAAAAGTGCACCAGGCTGAAAACTATACTGGTAGCAATAATAGAAAACCAGATATTCTTTGTAGAACGGGTGAGCAGGTTTTGCATACCACCCCTGAAAAAAAATTCTTCAAAAACGGCCGGCAACACTGCCACCATGACGAGTGCAAACAGGTACTGACCTACGGTATTCATGGGAGCAATAGCTTCCACCTGTTTGATGTAGTTTTCTTCCATGCCCTTCCATCTTGCCTCCCAGGATTCGGAAAGCGGAATACGCTCCATGATCTCTGTTGTGCCCGCGGCAAAAACGGCGCCCAGGAATATTAAGGCGGCAGATAAAAACAATTGCCGGTAATTGAATGTAGTATGCAGTCCCAGGAATTTCAGCGGGCGTTTATTGATGATATACGCCGTGAAATATGCCGGGAGGAAAAACAGGCAGGCGGTAGTAACAAATTGTATAAGACGGGAGGCATTCAAATTCTCGGGATTCAGCAGGGTTTGTTCTATACTCATCAGGCTCCCGTGGCCGAATATCGCCCATAGAGGAATAGTAAGTATTACACCCAGGATCAGCCCCCCGACCCAGAGTCCTATCAAAATGAAAAACCCCGAGGAATAGGAAATCCCTTTTGAATCAGTATTATACATGCCGGTATTTTTGTTGCATTTTCTGCAATATATAATCTTCTATGCAGTTTTAGCCCCGTGCAGGGAAACAATTTGACGGGTAAGTGAGCACGCAAAGCGTTATGCCGGATGCCACACTGGCTTAATTGGTGCGGATGACGTATCTTTGCCGTTTAATTTCCGGAAATGAGGAAAATGATTTTCATGACGGTCACCTGCCTGCTTTTGCTGGCTTTTTCTTCCGAGCTGCAGGCACAATGCTCTATCTGTACAAAAACAGCGCAGCAGATGGGGGAGGGGCCCGCGAAGGCATTGAATTCCGGGATATTATACCTGATGATCACTCCGTTTGCCGCGATCGGGTTTATTATATACCGGTGGGTAAAACTCAATAATAAAGAAGAGAAAGAAGAAGAGTGAACCTGCATTGCTCCCGAAAGCTTACCAATAGACATAAAATAAATAACCCGTGAACATGGTTCGCGGGTTATTTATTTTTATAATAGTACCGGGTTAGCCGCGGTTATTATCGGTTGTTGTTGAACAATGTGTAAAATGCGCTTACCTGTATTACACTGTTTTTATAATCGGGATTGATCGTTCCGCCAAAATCAATATCGCCCACCTTAGACAAGCCGGCTATATACCGTGCGCCGAGGCCAAAACCTGAGCGGGTGCGAAACCCTAATCCTGCGGCCAATCCTACGTCCAGGTTTTTTACATCCGTGTTTACACCACTCACTTTATCACTTACCTTCAATCCGAATTGGGGACCACCCTCGATGTACACGGCGCCAAAATTCAGCTTGGCCATTACAGGAAGCGTGGCATAAGTGGCTTTAAAATTCTCTTTTGAACCTGCCTGTTCCAGCCGGGTACCTTGTGTAGACACCAGCAACTCCGGTTGTAACGAGAAAAACGAACCAAACCGGAGACTGAGCAGGGCGCCTGCATGAAATCCCACCAGTGAATTTTCTTTAACATCGGCTGCTGTGGCGGATCCGCTGAAGTTGGATATATTAGCTCCTGCCTTTACCCCTATCTGAAAAGTCTGGGCGTATGAAGCAGCGCCCAGCAACATTACAGCAAAGAAAAAAGGAATTATTTTTTTCATATACCTGATTTAAGTAGTTAAGTGAAATATGGTCGTTAACCGGATATATTTCCTGTTCTTCAATTATTAAGCCATTATAGAACGAAGGTACTTTTATCAACAGAATGCGTTAGCAATTTAACAGGCGTTTCACAACGAAGATATTTGTGAATGCGCCGGGGGGTAGTACCTTAAATTACTTTCCTTTTCCTTTCACAATGATCCTGAGGGTATGCAACATGATGTTACAATCAAGCAGCAGCGATATATTTTCAATATAGATCAGGTCATATTGCATGCGGGTTATCATCTCGTCGATGTTTTCTGCATAACCAAATTTCACCATACCCATGCTGGTAACGCCCGGTTTTACTTTTAACAGGTATTTAAAATGTGGCGCCCGTTCCTGTACTTTCTGAATATAATAGGCCCTTTCCGGTCGTGGCCCCACCAAACTCATTTCTCCCTTCAGCACATTCCAGAACTGTGGCAATTCATCAATACGCCATTTCCGCATATGCCTGCCCCAACCGGTAATGCGGGGATCATCTTTCGACGACAATGCAGGTCCGTCTTTTTCCGCATCTTCTACCATCGACCGGAATTTATACATCCTGAAAGGTTTTCCCTTATAGCCTATCCTTTCCTGCACGTAGAAGACCGGGCCCTTTGAGGATAATTTTACCCTTAAAGCCACATACAATAAAAACGGGGATAGCAGTAACAGCCCTGCTCCGGAAATAACAATATCCATCAGCAGCTTGAGATTCTGCTGCCATTCCGGTATCAGTCCTTTTTTCAGGTCGATCAGCGGGGTGTCCAACACGTTATCCGTTCTTACGGAACCGGCAAGGATATCCAGGTGTTTGGGCGCGATCTTTATCTCAACGTCGCGTTCACTTATACGGTTGATGATCTTCATCATGTATTCGGGGTTGGGATCATCCAGCGTGATAATCACCTGGTATGGGTTTGTCTTCGCCAGTATTGTTTCCAACTGGTCTATATGCCCCAGGGAAGGCAGGTATTTTCTCAGCCCGTTTGAGGCATTTCCTGCTTCAATAACCCCCAAAAAATTATACCCCAGCAAACTTTGGTTTTTGCTGATATCACGATAAATGGCCAGTGCTGCCGGCGTATTCCCGATAATAATGGTATCAAATAACACTTTTTTTGCCCGCAGTTGTTTCTTCGCGATGTTCAGTATCAGCAGCCGTCCCCACCACACAAAAACAAGATTACAGAAGTATATTGCCAGGAACGCTTTGTAGTAGTAAGGATAGTTTACACGCGGATCATCAAGCACCAGCAAAAAGAAAAGAACCAGGCTTCCCAGGAGTGTCCAGACAACCGTAGAAGTAAACTCCTTGAATTTTTGTCTTGAGTAGAGAGAACTGCTATAGGAGCCGGATAACAAAAAAAGGATCAACCACCCAACCGGGATGATCAATATGCTCAGTAAAAACAATGTGTTACCCGAAAACTCACCTTTTACATTCATGGAGAACCCGGAAATAGCTTTTCGCATAAAAAAAGCGACGACCCATGCCAGGGTGGTAGAAATATAGTCTGCAAAGGCATACCATCGTGTGGATATTTCCGGCTGGCTTCTCATTACATATTCTGAGGTAAACGGGGTTTCTACTTTATGCCAGATAGTTGGCTGATTTAATTTTATTCAGTACCTGGTGAGCCACATCCATTGCGATCAGCCCATCTACTTCAGAAACTACCGTAGGCAAATTATTCAGTACAGAGTTTGTAAACGCCTGCAGTTCCATCAATATCGCATTGGCTTCAGGCATCGCCAGGGTTGAAACCGCTATCTCTTTTTTTCCCTTAGGGGTTTCTATATCAAATACAAAAGCTTCCTTGCTATCTGTTTCGTCCTTCAGCTTTATTATTTCTGTCTTCTTCTCCAGGAAATCAATACCAATGTAAGCATCTTTTTGGAACAACCTCATTTTGCGCATTTTTTTCATCGACATACGGGACGATGTGAGGTTGGCAACGCATCCGTTGTTAAACTCAATCCGCACGTTGGCAATATCCGGGGTTTCGGTCATCACGGCCACACCGCTTGCAGAAACGCTGCGCACATCACTTTTTACGATATTTAAGATGATGTCAATGTCGTGTATCATCAGGTCCAAAATAACACTGACTTCCGTGCCCCGGGGGTTGAACTGTGCCAGGCGGTGTACCTCGATAAACATTGGGTTGAGCGTATGATCCTTCAATGCCAGGTAGGCAGGGTTAAATCTTTCCACATGCCCCACCTGTATCTTTACATTCGCTTCCTTCGCCAGTTTCACGATCTTATGCGCCTGTTCCATGGTATCAGCCAGGGGTTTTTCTACAAATACGTGCCTGGATTTCCGGATGGCTTTTTCGCATAAATCGTAATGAAGGGTAGTAGGAGCTACAATGTCCACAGCATCGCAGGCATCCAGCAGATCTTCCGCGTCTGCAAAACGGGGAATGCCGAATTGCTTTTCAACTGCGGTGGCGGTATCATCATCCGGGTCGAAAAATCCGACCAGTTCCGCTTCCCTGATCTTTTGCCAGTTAGTGATGTGAAATTTGCCCAGGTGCCCTACACCGAAAATGCCTATTTTAAGCATGTAACAAAATTTCCCGCAAATATACGCTTTGCCAACCGGGGATTCCGGGGGATTTCTGATTGCCTGATTGCTGATTGAGGTTCTTTTCCAAATCAGCCCCCGAACGTTCGGGGCATCCTATTTTTTCTTTTTCTGGCTTTTGGGAGCGAAAATGATCAGCATCCTTTTACCCTCCAGCTTGGGTAGCCCTTCCGGGGCGCCGATTTCGGCAAGGCGCTCGGCAAACTTCAGCAACAGCAACTCTCCTCTTTCCTTGAACATGATTGCACGCCCTTTGAACTGTACGTAGGCCTTTACCTTGTTCCCTTCTTTCAAAAACTCTTCCGCGTGTTTTGCCTTGAAGTTGAAGTCGTGGTCATCTGTATTGGGAGTAAACCGGATTTCCTTTACTTCAGAAACTTTGGAGTTGGCTTTCATCTCCTTCTCTTTCTTTTTCTTTTCGTAGAGGAATTTATTGTAGTCAATGATCTTACAAACAGGGGGATCGGCATTCGGGGATATCTCCACCAGGTCAAGCCCCTGCTCGTTGGCAATTTTTTGTGCCTCCTGGGTGGGATATATTCCTACCTCCACATTTTCTCCTACCAGGCGTACCTGGGGGACTCTGATCATATGGTTGGTTCTGTGTTCCTGATTTTGTTCTTTTCTGAAACGAGGGTTAAAATTGCCCCGGGGAGGTCGTGGTGAAAATGCCATTTATTCTTTTTAAAGTGAGTTTCCCTATTAACCAGGGAGATATTTTTTTAATAGTTATGAATATAATACTAATAACAACATGCAAAGGTAAAAATCATGCCACGAATTCCTGCATATTTATGTAAAATATTTATTATCCGGATACCCGTTCCCTGATCTCTGCTACTGCTTGATTTACAAACACTTGTACATCCAATGCTCCCAGGTCTCCTTTTCTGTGCCTGCGTACGGATACTTTTTGCTCATTTACCTCTTTTTCGCCTATTATGAGCATATAAGGTACTTTAGCCATCTCGGTATCCCTGATCTTCCGACCGATTTTTTCCGGCCGATCATCTATTTCAGCACGAATATCCGCATTTTTCAGGGTATCCAGCACCATACGGGCATAATCAATGAACTTATCACTGATGGGTAATACTTTTACCTGCAGGGGAGACAACCACAACGGCAGATTACCCGCATAATGCTCCAGCAGGAAGCCGATAAAACGTTCATGCGTACCCAAAGGCGCCCGGTGTATGATCAAAGGGGTTTCTGTCCGGTTGTCCGGAGTGGTGTACTGCAGTTTAAAGCTGGCGCCCTGCGAAAAATCAACCTGGTTGGTTGCCAGGGTGAATTCCCTGCCAATCACACTGAATATCTGCACGTCGATCTTGGGTCCGTAAAATGCCGCTTCATCCTGCACTTCCACGTAGGGAATTTTTGATTCAATCAGCACCCGGCGCACCATCTCTTCTGTTTCCTTCCACAATTCCGGTTCGTTCACATATTTTTTACCCAGTTTATCCGGCGAATGCAGGCTCAGCCGCATCACATATTTTTCAATACCGAATATCGCAAAGTACTTCTGGTACATCTCGTTCACCGCCCGGAATTCGTCCGCAAACTGTTCTCTTGTGCAATAGATATGCGCGTCGTTCATGTGCAGGCAACGTACCCGCATCAGTCCGAATAATTCGCCGCTTTGCTCATAACGGTAAACGGTACCGTATTCCGCTAAACGATAGGGGAGGTCCCGGTAACTTTTGGGCTCTGCCGCAAAAATTTTGTGGTGATGAGGGCAATTCATTGCCTTCAGGTAATACTTTTCGCCATCCACTTCCATAGGCGGATACATGCTGTCCGCATAGTAAGGCAAATGCCCGCTGGTAAGATACATGCTCTCCTTGGCTATATGGGGTGTCACCACCCTCTTATATCCTGCTTTCAGCTCGGTTTCCTTTGCCAGCTTCTCCAGTTCTTCTATTACCACAGTGCCATTGGGCAGCCACATGATCAATCCCTGCCCCACATCATCATCCATGGTGTATATGCCCAGCTCTTTTCCCAGTTTGCGGTGGTCTCTTTTTTTGGCCTCCTCCAGCATCTGCAGGTATTCATCCAACTCCTTCTGGGTGGGGAAGGTAACGCCGTAAATACGGGTAAGCTGCTTGTTCTTTTCATCTCCTTTCCAGTAAGCGCCTGCAATGCTGGTCAGCTTGATGGCTTTGATGACGCCGGTACCCGGAACATGAGGACCCCGGCAAAGGTCAGTAAAACCGCCCTGGGTATAAAAGGTGATATTACCATCTTCCAGGTTTTGCAGTAGGTCCAGCTTGTATTCATCTCCTTTTTCGGTGAAATATTTGAGGGCGTCCGCCTTGGATATCTCTTTGCGTATATACGGATTGTTTTGACGGGCCAGCTCACTCATCTTCTTTTCCAACTTTGTCAGGTCTTCTTCCGTCAGCTTATGGTCTCCAAGATCGATATCGTAGTAAAATCCATATCCCTTCTCTACGGGGGGACCTACCCAAAATTTTACACCGGGAAAAGTTGCTTCCACAGCCTCTGCCATTAGGTGAGCCGAAGAATGCCAGAAAGCATATTTTCCATCGGCTTCGTTCCAGGTGAGCAGTTTAAGTGAACTATCCTGGCTGATAGGCCGGGTGGCATCCCATATGTTGCCGTTTACAGAGGCTGCCAGCACTTTTTTTGCCAGTCCTTCGCTAATAGATTTTGCTATCTCCATTGCTGTTATTCCTTCAGCATACTCCCTGACAGCGCCATCCGGAAATGTTATCTTCACCATATTTTTTAATACTTAATCCTTAAAAAGGAGTGCAAATTTAACGAAGTCTTGGCGTATCATTTCATTTAATGCTTCTATTTCCTTACTATTGAGGCTAAATTTGCATCAAAAGCGTCGTCTTGATGAAAGGATTGCTACTCTTGATTTTGATTTTATCCGGCTCCACCCTGCAGGCGCAAAACTTAACCGGGCAATGGCGGGGATCGTTCAATTCAGCAGGCAACAGCATTGTTGCCGGTGAAGGAGATACGGAATATGTGCTGGAACTGGAAATTAATGGACCTAAAGTAAGTGGCTACTCATACTCCTATTTTAACTATTACCCCAAAAACTATTATGTTATATGCCGGCTGGAAGGCACCTATGAAAAGGAAAGCAAATCCATAGTAGTAAACGAGGAGGAAAGGATAAAAGGCAATACACCACCCGGCTGGAGCGACTGCCTTCAAACACATATCCTTACATTCTTAAAACAGGGTAAATCAGAAAAACTGGTGGGCAGGTGGCGTGGATACAGACCATCTGATTGCGGCTTTGGCAGTACAGAGCTGGAAAGAAAGATGCTTACAAAGGTGGCGCCCCCTAGGGCCAATCCACCGGTAGCCAAAACCACCACCCCGGCACAAAAACCATCAGCCCTGCAACAGAAGCCTGATAATAAATCCGGAACAACAACTTCCCCGCCGGTTAAGAAGCCGGCTGCATCTCCCGGCAATGCCGCCGCAAAAAAGCCTGTTACCAAGCCAGCCGAGAAACCCGAAACAAAAGCCAAGATATCCCAGGTACCCGAAAGAATAAAGACCGATACGGCAAGAAAAAAACTACCGGATATTGTTGCGCCATCAATGCAGCCTTACGGAAAAAGGGATAAGAAGGTATTAAAAACGATAGAGGTTCCCAACTATGAAGAGTTTCGCGTTGACTTTTATGACAATGGGGAAATTGACGGAGATACCATTACGGTTTATTTTAACAATAAAATGATCCTGTCGCGGCAGCGCCTTACAGACAAACCGCTTACAATTAAAGTGAAGCTCGACCCCAACCTGGAAGACAATGAGTTGATAATGTATGCAGACAACCTGGGCGCCATCCCTCCCAATACGGCTTTGATGGTTGCCACCATTGGGGGAAAAAGACATGAAGTGTATATAAGCTCAACCGAAAAAACCAGCGGAACAATACGTTTCCGGAAAAAAGAAGACTAACAAACTCACAAGTAGAAATTATATGCAGCGTGATGCGATGCTGAAACAACTGGAGGAAGTATCAGAATGGGATATCATTATTATAGGAGGTGGCGCCACAGGACTGGGTTCGGCAGTAGACGCTGCGTCCAGGGGATATAAAACCCTGCTCCTGGAACGATTCGATTTTGCAAAAGGCACCTCCAGCAGGGCTACCAAACTGGTACACGGTGGTGTGCGTTACCTGGCGCAGGGTAATATCAAACTGGTAATGGAAGCATTAAAAGAACGAGGTATTCTTTTGAAAAATGCACCACACCTTACGCGTATTCAACCTTTCATATTGCCGGCATATAGCTTATGGGAGAAGTTTATGTATGGTACAGGCCTGAAGATATATGATCTTCTCTCCGGCAAACTGAGCATCGGAAAAACAAAATTCCTGTCCCGGAAAACCATATCGGAAAAGTTGCCGGCACTGGAAATTAAGAATTTGAAAGGGGGCGTTCTCTATTTTGACGGACAGTTTGATGATGCAAGACTGGCGCTTTGCCTGGCCCAGACAGCCTCAGAGCAGGGGGCTGCCACCCTGAACTATATGGAGGTGACAGACCTAAGGAAAGAGAATGGCGTGGTGAATGGTGTATATGCAGAAGATGTGTTGAACGGAAGGGAGTATGAATTAAAAGCAAAAGTGGTGGTGAATGCTACCGGTGTTTTTGTAGATGATATCCTGCAAATGGATGATGAAAACCAGCCTGCAATTGTCTCCCCTTCGCAGGGCATTCACCTGGTAGTGGATAAAAAATTTTTCCCGGGCACAGATGCCCTGATGATTCCTAAAACGGATGACGGGCGGGTACTGTTCGCCGTGCCCTGGCAAAATGAAATAATTATCGGCACCACCGATACAGCTATCCGTGAAATAGACTTCGAACCCAGGGCGCTGGAAACAGAAATCGAGTTCGTTTTCAGAAATATTAACCGTTACCTGAACTCAGGGATCACCCGAAGGAATATTAAAGCGGTTTTCGCCGGGCTTCGCCCGCTGGTGAAAGCGCCGGGGCAGAAGAATACGGCTATGGTGCCACGAGACCATGTAATTGCCGTAACTAAAAGTAAACTGGTTACCATTACCGGCGGCAAATGGACCACCTACCGGAAAATGGGGAAGGAGGCCGTAGACAATGCTGTTTTTGCAGGAAAGCTTCCCAGGAAGGCATGTGTTACCGAAACCTTACCCCTCTATGGAGCAAAGTCGCTGCCTGAAAAAGATGACCTCTTGTTTTCCTATGGCAGTTGTGCCAACGATATTTATGCATTAATGAAGGCGCAACCCGGACTGTCTGAAAAATTGCATAACAGTTACCCATACACGAAAGCCCGGGTGGTGTGGGCTGTAAGGAATGAAATGGCAATGACGGTGGAAGATGTGCTTGCCAGGCGCATCAGGCTGTTATTTCTCGACGCGCAGGCCGCCATCGACGCCGCGCCGGCTACAGCCGCCCTTATGGCAAAGGAAATGGGGAAAGATGAACGCTGGATAACCCGGGAAATCAATTCTTTCAAAGAAACCGCAGCAGGATACCTTCTTCCGGAAGCATAGTGAACCTCCTCATCTGCATCACCTATGTCCATGTATCGGGATCAGCTTTTTCCATATCCCGGACATATTTTTCAGGTATCTCACTTCGTAATATAGCCCCTGTTTTCAGGGAGGGGAATATCTCTTCAAAAGACACCATTTCGTTCAAAGAGCTTCTGCGGTAGATATGCGATCTTGTAAGCTCCTGCATATCGTCCAGTCCCGTCGCACCTAATAATTCCACAAAACTCTTTATGGTTGCCCTGTGATAGTTGGCTACCCGGACTTTCTTATCGTCTATGACAAGCCCCACCGTCAGGGAGGGATCTTGTGTGGCAACACCTGCTGGGCATTTGTTGGTGTTGCACTGCAATGCCTGGATGCAGCCCAGCGCCATCATCATTGCCCGTGCCGTGTTACAAATATCCGCTCCCAGGGCTACTGCTCTGGCCATATGAAAGCCGGTGAATACTTTTCCGCTGGCTACAATTTTAATATGTTTCCTGATATCTAACCCTGTCAATATGTTCTGCACAAATGCCAAACCGTCGAGCAACGGTGCTCCCACGTAGTTGGAAAACTCCTGGGGAGCGGCGCCCGTTCCACCTTCAGCGCCATCTATGGTAATGAAATCAGGATAGATATCCTCCGCCATCATCGCTTTACAAATCGCTACAAATTCACTTTTGATACCAATACATAATTTAAACCCCACCGGCTTACCGCCGCTTAAATCGCGCAGTTTCTGAATGAACAGGATCATTTCCCGGGGAGTACTGAATGCGGAATGAAAAGGAGGAGACGCTACTGTAGTATGAGGTTTTACATGCCTGATCTTTGCAATTTCTTCAGTGTTCTTTGAAGCAGGTAATATCCCTCCATGGCCCGGTTTGGCTCCCTGCGATATCTTCAATTCAATCATTTTCACATTTGGAAGCTGTGCTTTTTCCGCGAACAATTCCGGGTTGAATGTTCCATCTTCATTCCGGCAACCGAAATAGCCGGTTCCTATCTGCCAGATGATATCGCCTCCATGCTTCAGGTGAAAAGGACTTAAACCACCCTCGCCCGTATTATGGGCAAACCGTCCTATTTTAGCGCCACCGTTCAGCGCTTCAATGGCATTGGAGCTTAACGAACCGAAACTCATGGCGGAAACATTAAAAATACTGCAGGAGTAGGGTTGCTTACAATCCTTATTACCTACCATCACCCTGGGATCCAGGTCCATTTTATGAAAATCTTTGGGCACAATAGAATGGCTCATCCATTCATATCCTTCCGCATACACATCGAGTTGCGTACCGAAAGGCATGGTATCGTTTTGTTGCTTCGCTCTCTGGTAAATAGTACTGCGGTCTATACGATTCACAGGGCGCCCGTCAATATCCGACTCCACAAAGTATTGATATACCTTGGGGCGTATTTCTTCCATAAAATAACGCAGCCGCCCGAAAAGCGGGTAAATACGCATAATAGAATGTTTCTTCTGAAACATATCATAATAACCCAACCCCGTAAAAAAGGCGGCGATTACAAAAAAAGGGTACCATTTACCGCTCAGGAAAATGGAAAGGAGTAAGGTGGTGATAAATACAATTGCAGAAACGATTACAAATATTTTACGCATGATGTTTCACCTTTTATAGAAAGATGAACAAAGATGGCAAAGTTTTAGAAATAAAAAAACCGGCGGGGAAGGCCGGGGCTATCGGCCGAAGTATTTGTTAACCGCTTCCACCCGGTTGTTTACGTGAAGCTTTTCGTAAATATGGTATACGTGCTTCCGTACAGTTTCCTGGGCGATGCTAAGCCTGGCGGAAATTTCTTTATAAAGCATCCCTTTAGCCAACAACTCCAGTATTTCCATTTCACGGTTGGAAAGAATATCCAGAGAATTGCCTGCAGAAGCATTATTCTTTGCCTGGAAAGCAGCTACCACTTTACGGGCTATCTGGCTACTCATGGGCGCTCCGCCTTCCGCCAGTTCCCTGATCGCCTCCAGTAACTTTGTAGGCGCTGTCTTTTTTAGTATATACCCGTTCGCTCCGGCAGAAAGCGCTTCAAAAATTTTTTCATCCTCTTCATATACCGTACACATCATGAAAAGTATATCGGGATGATCCGGTTTCAATTGTTTCACACACTCTATACCACTCATTCCTCCAAGATTAATATCCATCAGTACTACACCAGGCTTCAGTCTGGGCACTCCTATCAATGCGGCCTCTGCACTGGGAAACGAGCCCAGAAGCGTATATCCATCAGACATGGATATAATTTGTTCCAAAGCCTGCCGGATATCATTATTGTCTTCTACTATACAAACCGAAATTACATTATTCATAACTACCTGATACCGTAATGCAAATTTAGCAATTATACCTTACCAGTTGCTACCCTAAAGCGGGTAGTAACTTAACGTGCTGAAAACAAAGCCGTTCCGATGTTTCGGTTATAATAATCGTACATCTGGAAGCAACTGCAAAAATAACAAAGACCACTCCAATGAAGCGGCCTTTGATTGTTCTGTCCGTTAAGAATTATGGAAGTTACCTTCTACAGTTTACCGACAGTAATTTCTTCTATAACCCGGTTGCTTTGGGTGATCTGAAAATTCTGCACTTCTGTTTTTGTTTTTGAAGTAATAACAAGTTTCAACTGCAAATCAGAAAGATCGATGTTGTCAAATCTGATTTTCTTGCTGAAATTTTTTCCTTTGAAGCTGGTAGTATACAAAACATCGCCTGCACTGCTCCTGATAGAGATGTTTACTTTTTCTCCGGATTCGTTAACAAGATCAAGCTGGAAGACCGGGCTTTGATTCACGCTTCCTATGTAGGTAAGCTCAACCGGGATCTCGTTCTTCTCTTTCTTTTCCGGGTTTGCCTGAGCAGTAAAAGCAGTGAATGAAAAAATTACTAATAACATTACGAGTGATGTTATTCTCAAAAAGGATACATTGATTGATTTCATAAAATTTGATTTTAAGTTTAAGCGTTTAAATTGTTTAAAGATTTGTTATGTAAAACAACCGCGGGTGAAACAATCGTGGGATGAACAAGGTCGTTAAGAAAGAAGGACCATTTTGCTGCTGGTAACACAAAGATAGATCGTGAAAATCGGGCTGCAAGTAAACTTTCTACCGGATTTTTGATACTAAAGGCATGACAAAATCGGCAAAACCCCTTACTGTAAAGGGTTTTATCGATTTTATTTTATTATCTCCAACGCCTGTGTTACCGGATTGTTAAGAGATATTCTTATACAGGAGCTGGTGCTATGTTAAATTTGGATGTCGTATAATAGCCACGAATTCCAGCGTCCGCCTGCGGCGGATGATTTTTGGATACAACAAAAAATGCCACCAATGCACGAATGGAGCCAATAATGCGATTTGATATTTTTTATTCATGTTCATTTGTGCATCCGTGGCATGGCTTGATGAAGAATTTTCAATAGCTTCTTTATCAATACCTTGTTAAGTAGTTGTACAGAATGCACGAATAAACATTCGTGCATTCTGTGGCTATTGAAAAACTATAATACGTTTAACTTAACACTAGAATTTGGAAAACAGCTCCATAAACTCCTGTCGCCGGCTGCGGGAAATATTAATATTGGCATCATTGTCCATAATAATATACCCTCCATCGCTGCGTACAAACTTCTTTATGTGATTGATATTGATCAGGTAAGAGCTATGCACCCTGTAAAAATCGCTGCCGCTCAGCGCCTCGTCAATTTCTTTCAGCACTTTCGATACCAGTATCTTTTTGCCATTGGCGAGTACTACATTGGTGTAGTTGCTTTCCGCTTCGCAGTACACAATATCGTTAGTAGCGACAAAAATCAGCCCGTCGTTTGTTGTAAGCGCTATTCTGTGCGGTGTAAGCTTCTCACGAGACTGGATGTTTTGCAGTAGCAGGTTGAGCTGTTCCCGGGTAGGAAGCGATTTTTTTTCCTCCAGCCTGGCAATGGTAGCTTTCAAATCATCCGGGTCTACAGGCTTCAACAGGTAGTTCAGCGCACTATACCTGAACGCTTTTAACGCAAACTGATCGTATGCAGTGCAAAAAACTACATCAAAAAAGAGATGGTCGAACTGTTCCAGCATATCAAAGCCATTCATTTTGGGCATTTCAATATCCAGGAATACCACATCCGGTCTGAGCTTTTTAATAGCTTCTACCCCCTGTTCGGCAGAGTTACACATTGCCAGCACCTGTACCTGCGGTGTATAGGTTTTTATTAACCATTCCATCATTTCCAGAGCATTTTGCTCATCATCAATAATAATACACGTTATCATTTGTTGGATTTTAAACTTAGCAATCTATGGGAATATTAATTATCACTTTCGTACCTGCAGCTTCATTACCGTCCCTTATATCTTCTACTTCTATGGTAGCTTCTGCCTGCGCATGCCTGGACAGCAATGCCAGCCGGTCCTGTGTAAGCTTCATTCCCAGCGACTTTTTGGTTACGAAAGATTTACTTTTCAGCTCTTTCGATTTGTCGCGGCCGATTCCGTTGTCTTCTATAACACATTTCAGCAGACACCCGGATTGTAGTGAAAACATAACTTTTAGTTCCCCGGCGGTCTTTTTATGAAGCAGTCCATGCCATATCGCATTTTCCACATAGGGCTGAATGATCAATGGAGGCACAAAAATATTTTCCGGGTTTATTTCGTCTTCTATGGTCACGGAGTAAGAAAAACGATTCTCAAACCGTATCAACTCCATTTCAATATACAATTTTAGTGCCTCTATTTCATTTGCCAGGGTAATTGATTTGCTGTTTGAGTTATCCAGGATCAACCGGATCAACTTGGCGAATTTCGTCAGGTACAGAGAAGCAGTTACCTGGTCGCTTTTAACAATATACCTGTTGATAGAATTAAGACAATTAAAAATAAAATGAGGATTCATTTGTGCCCTCAGGGCAAGCATTTCAACATCTGCCATCTTCTTCTGTGTTTGTATTAAAATCTGTTTTGCTTTCAGCTTCTCTGTTTCCGCTTTAGCCTTTACTATCTTGTTTGCACAAAGCGAAGCAATGGTGGTGAGCACCGATAGATGCTCGTCGTTAAAAAATCCTCTTTTTGAATGCTCACAATCAATGATTCCCAGCACTTTTCCCTTGTACACGATCGGAACCGTTATTTCAGAATATCGTTGTGTGTCGTCAACAATATACCTTGGATCCCGGGTGGTGTCTTTTATTATCTCTGCTTCACCGGTAAGGGCTACGTGTCCGGTAATGCCTTTCCCCAACGGAATGTCGAGGGGGTTGTTGATATGATCGTCTGTGCCGGATTTGGGGCCGTAAGCCGCTTTTTGCACCAATACTCCCCTTTTATAGTCTACCAGGTAAATCACGCAATCCTCAAAATGAAGACGCCCTATACAATTCTTCGCTACATCCCATAATATATCCCTTACAGAATTTGTTTCCTGCAAACTGGCGGCAAAATGATTGATCGCCTGTTCCCCCTCTGCTTTCATTTTCTGTGCCTCCAGCTTCCGGTTTCTCATCCGGATCGCTTTCCAGACGCCTCCACCTGCCAGCACCACCGCAGCAGCAATAAACCACCAGGTACGCCAGAAGGGAGGTTTTATATAAAATGAAAAACTATTCCTTGCATCCACCCAGTCTACATTGTTGGTGGTAGCCTGCATGGTCAGCGTATAGTTGCCTGGCGGTAATGAAGTAAACTGCAGTGCCTGGGTATTGCCGATCTTTTTCCAGTTGTCATCAAAGCCTTTTAACCGGTATCTGTATTTTACTTTCTCCGGGTTACTGAAATAGGGAGCAACAAACTCTACATGTAATGTTGCATTGGGAGCATAGTCGAACCTGTACTTTCCTGTTCCACTGAAAAGGGAATCATTGCCGGCGCCGGTAATACCCGTTAAATAAACATTGAGCTTTTCATCGGCCGGCGTCAGTTTCTCCGGCGTAAAATGCAATACCCCGTTGCGTCCCCCCAGGAACACCAGTCCGTCTTTGTTCCGGTACCAGTTATTGTCGTTGAAACCATGCACCTGCACGTTATCATAATGGTCGAAAAGATTAAGTTGCTGACTGACAGGGTCGTAACGGTAAATGCCATTCTCCGCGGTAGCCCAGAAAATACCGTTCCTGTCAAAAAAGATGGTGCTCAGAAACATGTTGTCGAAAACGGTCGAAAACTTATGCAGTGTAACGCCATTCGTTGAATAGTCCGCTACATATACTCCGTAGTTGGTGGCAAATACAAACTGCCCGTCTTCCAGTACAACGCCGCTGCTGATATATTTATCTTCAAAAGGAAGCGGCACTGTTTGCAAAAAATTACAGTCTGCATCAAGGCAATGCAGCCCTTCATTGGTGGTCAGCCAGATAATCCCGTTCTTTCCCTGGAAAGCGTAGTTGGTATTTTCTCGGGAAGGTGGAATATCCAGCACCGTGAGTGCATAGGAGTCCCCGCTGAGCTTGTATAAATTATCCCTCCCGAGTACCAGATGATCTTTGTTATTAAGCGTAACAATGTCGTCAATATAATCCCTTTCGCTTTGTCTTTTTATTTCCTCACTCGCATATGCCGGTCTGCTGAACCGTTTGCTTCGGGCATTCAACAACCATATTCCAGAGTCTGTAGGACCCAGTATGATATTGCGACCGTCATATGCGATTGCCCTTACAGAGGGGTGTTTTACCTCTGTTTCCGAAGGAAGGAACATTTCCTGTTGTTTACCGGAATAATCCCAGAATAAGAAGCCATTGGCGGTTGCCAGCCACAGGTTGCCATTTTCGTCGCCTGCTATCTTTCGCACGTTGTCTATACCTCCCTGTCTGCTGTCATCAGGTTGCCTGAACCTGGTGAGTCCGATTGTATGCTGCCTGAATGAAAACCTGGCTACCCCGTCAATGGTGGATAACCATGCATGACCATCAGTACAGGGGAAAACATTCAGCGCATAATCGGTAGTAGCTATTTTCCGCCCGTTCAGCATGAAGCGGGTTTTCTGAAATGTTTTCAGCCGGCTGTCGTATTCAAACAGGCCCTCGCGGCAAACCAGAAAGAAAACACCGGGTTCATACTCCAGCAAACTCCGCACATCGAATGTTCCTTCGCCGGGAAGCATTACCTGGTTAATCGTTTTGCTTTTGAAATTGTACCAATAGCTCTTATTTGTCCAGGTGCTTACCAGCACACTATCCTCCGAAAAAGGATGAAGCTTGTATGCCTCTGTGTCGGGAAGGCTGTCAAGCCGGTGATTACCCGTATGATACCGGTAAATCCGGGATTCGTTCCTGAAAAAAATATGATCGCCTTTGCTGCTCAGTATCCGGATATTATACCGTCCGGGGATGTTCAGGTCCGGAAAAGCCTTCTCAAATTTTGCCACCGAGTCGCTGAACTGCAGGACTCCATGACTGGATATCAACAATACCTTTTCCCCCATTGTTATAAAAGAACCCAAACCCGGGTTATCCAGCTCTCCTTCAAATGTTACCTCCGAAAACTCGCTTCCGCCGTCTTCCAGGTAAAACACTTTTTTTCTTGAGGACACCCATACTCTTCCCACACTATCCGTACTTATATTTTCCAGTTTTGTCTTAAAGGTAAACGCACGGGTTGCCCGTCCGTCAAAGCGCTCCACCTGCCTGGGGTAAAGTATCCACAAAAACCCCCGTACATCTTTTACTACGGCAACAATATTGTCTGCGCTGATGCCTGAACTGTTATATAGCTGGATATGATATTCCTTCTCCTGTGCGCATACGGAAGAGATCACGCTGCCAGCAGTGATTGCAAGTACGAATACTGCATTTCTGATATAATAGCCGTTTGACAAGGTAAGGGGGATCCCTGGTATATATTCAACAGAATACACACCAAATACACGATTATGTTATTAAATAAATTAATGCAAAGTTTGCTCATTTCACCAGTAAATGGCGGTAATAGTTAGTAATCAGAACAAAAAATTGAGTAATCGACAGGTCAGATTCCTTTCAAACGTTTGATTTTTTGCAGGTAGTCCTCAAACTCACCGAGGCTGTAACTGCTCAGGTTCTGAGCAGCGGTAACCCCGGCTTTTTGAGCCGCCAGCACGCCGTAACGGGTATCCGCATATCCCTCCACAGCGTGGGCGTCGGGATCTATTGAAATAATACCACTCCGCTGGAGCAGATAGCCTATATGCTGCCACCCGATATCCAGCCGCCGCGGATGGGCGTTCAATTCAATTACAACATGATGTTCCATGCAGGCGTCAATCAACTGATCGTGATTTACCGGGTACCCTTCCCTGCTCAGCAGCAACCGTCCCGTCATATGCCCGAGAATGGTGGTGTAGGGGTTTTTCACTGCGTTCAACAACCGCAGCATGGCTTTTTCCTCCGTCATTTTCAGGTTGGAGTGCACGGAAGCGATCACAAGATCGAAAGTGGCCAGCACGTCATTGCCATAATCAAGACTTCCGTCATTCAGGATATCCGCTTCAATGCTTTTAAAGATTTTAAACGGTTTTAGTTTCCCGTTAAGGGCATCGATATAAGCATGTTGCTCCCTAAGACGTTCTTCCTGCAGGCCATTGGCATAAAAAGCCGATTTGCTGTGGTCGCTGATCACCAGGTATTCAAATCCCTGCCCGATGGCTGCCTGCGCCATTTCGTCTATAGAACAGCTTCCATCGCTCCAGTTGCTGTGGCTATGTATAATACCCTTTATATCAGCAGGTTGAATGATTTTTGGGAGTTCCTGTGCCTGCGCCCGGGAGATGATCTCCGGGGCTTCACGGAGACAGGGTTCGATATAGTCCGCCTTTGCAGAAACAAAAATGCCCTGTTCATCTGCGTAAAGGGTAGTGGAGGGGAATTTCTTTTCCCATTCCGTTAAGAACTTACCGGAACAACTCGTCTGGAACAGGACGCTTCCGAAGTTATCAACCATGGCAAAATAAAAAACCAGTTTAATACCGCCCTCATTCACAAAACTTATGTAGGCATCCTGGCTTTCCGCTGTCTTGTACTGCAGTGAAGTTAAAAAGTCTGTGATAGCATGTACTCCCGCGGTGGTAACCCATTCCAGCGCATTAAGGGTTTCCATCTGCCTCCGGAAAGCGCCCGTCAGCTCAAATTTATGACCGGAAAACGTCTTTTGAAGCTGTTCCTGCAAACTGAGGGCATATACTTCCACCTGGGCGTACAGGTAGTTTCCGAGGCTTCGCTGATAGAACTCTATATTTTCCCGGACATTTTTCTGGGTTTTCTCGCCAAATCCCTTATATAAAGAAAGCCTGTTTTCGTTGCAGGCATACAGCAGTTCCCCGATGGTTTCCAGTCCCATTTCCTTCCAGATAACCGATATTTTTTTTGCCCCCAGTCCCTTGATATGCTGCAGCATCTCTATCACCCCAGGAGGCGTTTTCGCTATATAGTCCTCCAGTACGAATAACCTGCCGGTATCCAGCATCTCTATTATTTTTTTCCCGGTAGCTTCTCCTATTCCTTTTATGGAAAATATTTTTTCGCGGGGAAGGTCCTGCAGTTGTGCCGGCAGCTTTTCTATTGTGTAAGCGGCGTTGGCATACGATTTTACCTTAAAACTATTTTCTCCGTGTATATCCATGAGTTTGGACAACAGGGAGAAGGCATCCGCGATTTCAAAATTATCCATACCGCAATGTTAAGCAGTAAAAATAAAATTACTGCCTGTAAAATGACGGTTACCGCCTTTTTGCAGTTGATAGCGGAAGCGAGGTGCCGGCTGAAGCGTTTGCCAAACGTGGAAATACCTTACGTTGAGACGCTACGGGGAATCCTTTGTAAATACCATTGTTGGTGTTTGTGTGCCTGCCTGTTAGTAAGCGTTTTATAGTCAACAACATTATTTTATTGCCTTATCAGTGCCAACACCAAAATTATCAACATCCGATTGTGTATAAGTGGACCTTTCTTCATGATCCCAGTCATAGTTCTTCCTTTTCCTCCAAAGCTAGTTTTACAACAGCATACTGCTATAGAAGAGTAATCTAAATATCTGAAATATGGAAAACTATGTAATTAAAAGAAATGGGGAATACGAGCCGCTTCAACCGTTCAAAATTGAAGATGCCATACGAAAAGGCTTTGCAAGTGTCAATGTTCATTATGATGACAGCATATATCTCCGGGTACTTGAGTTGCTGGATAATAAAACGACCTGGGCAGTTGAAGAAATACAGGACCTTATCGAAAAAGAGCTTTACAACAAGGAGCATTTTGAGGTGATGCGTTCTTTTATGCTGTACCGGCATACCAGGAAGCTGCAGCGGGAACATATTAACGGACTTAATGATGATACCACTTTTGTAGATTCCACGCAAACAATAGAGGAGTATATCAGCAAAACAGACTGGAGGATCAATGCCAATGCAAATACATCCTACTCTAATGCAGGACTGGTAAATAATGTAGCCGGAAAAATTATTGCTAACTACTGGTTGGATCGGGTGTACAGCAGGGAAGAAGGATATGCCCACCGCAACGGTGATATTCATATCCACGACCTGGATTGCCTGACCGGATACTGTGCCGGATGGAGTTTAAGGGTGTTATTAAACGATGGATTTAATGGTGTAAGGGGGCGTGTGGAAAGCAGACCACCCTCCCATTTCAGGGAAGCGCTTGGGCAAATGGCTAATTTCCTGGGCATCCTGCAGAGCGAATGGGCGGGAGCGCAGGCCTTCAGCTCGTTTGATACCTATCTTGCCCCTTATGTTTTCAAAGACGGGCTTTCTTATGACGATGTTTTCAAAGCCATTCGCAGTTTTGTATATAACCTGAATGTACCTGCCAGGTGGGGGCAGTCCCCGTTTACCAACATTACCCTCGACTGGGTTGTGCCGGAAGATCTAAAGCTTCAAATACCGACTAAAAACAACGAGCACCTTTTTAAATATGTATCTGATGCGAGGCTTGAAAAAGCAGCAAAGGAAAGAGGGGCCGATTCGCCGGAAGCACTTACGTATGCACATTTCCAGGAAGAAATGAACCTTATCAATAAGGCTTATTATACTGTAATGACCGAAGGAGATTCTAACGGACAACCATTTACGTTTCCTATACCTACGGTAAATATTACGGAGGAGTTTGACTGGAACGGAGAGAATACCGATCTGCTTTTTGAAAATACAGCTAAGATAGGTTCTTCCTATTTTCAGAATTTCATAGGCAGCCAGTACATTACAGATGAAAACGGAAACCGCATTGAGAACCCGAATGCCTATAAACCCAATGCGGTAAGAAGTATGTGTTGCCGCTTGCAGCTCGATTTACGTGAATTGCTGAAAAGGGGTAATGGCCTGTTCGGTAGCGCTGAAATGACAGGAAGTATCGGTGTGGTTACCATCAATACGGCAAGGTTGGGTTATTTATTCAAAGGGGATAAACCTGCGCTTTATAAAAGATTAGACGCCCTGCTGGATATCGCCAAATCTACCCTGGAGAAAAAACGCAGGTTTATCCGGGAAATGTACGATAGAGGTTTGTACCCCTACACAAAACGGTATCTGCCCCATTTCAGAAATCATTTTTCTACAATAGGTGTAAACGGTATCAATGAAATGTTGCTCAATTTCACCGATGACAAAGAAAATATAACCACGGAAAAAGGCTCCTCATTTGCCACAGAAATGCTACACTATATCAGGAAAAGGATACAGCAGTTCCAGGAGGAAACAGGAAACCTGTATAACCTGGAAGCCACACCTGCTGAAGGGACTACTTACCGGTTTGCCAAAGAAGACAAAAAAAGATACCCGGATATTCTTCAGGCCGGTGAAGGAGAGAATATATATTACACCAATAGCTCACAAATCCCCGTGAACCATACAGAGGATCCCTTCGAGGCGTTGTTGTTACAGGATGAGCTACAATGTCTGTACACAGGAGGAACCGTACTTCACCTGTATATGAGGGAAAAGATCAGCTCCCCCAAAGCCTGCCGCAACCTGGTTAAGAAAGTACTGACTAATTTTAAGCTTCCCTATATAACCGTTACTCCTGTTTTCAGTGTCTGTCCCAAACACGGTTATATTTCCGGGGAATATGAGTATTGCCCGAAATGCGATGATATTTTATTAGAAGAATTAACCCATAAAAATAATGAGCATGCAAACTAAAATTAAAACGGAAGACCTATTGGTTCAACACAATGCATTAAGAACAAAATGCCTTGTTTACACCCGTGTAATGGGGTATCACCGGCCGGTAGAAAGCTTTAACCTGGGTAAAAAAGGGGAACACAAGCAAAGGATCCATTTCACTGAACATGCCAGATAAGCAGATCATCTGCGATATTACCCCTTTTTCAATGTTAGATTACCCGGATATTACATCCTGCGTTCTTTGGTTTGCGGGATGTAATATGCGGTGTGATTATTGCTATAATCCGGATATTGTTTTCGGTAAAGGGAAAATATCCATCGGCGAAGCGCTTACATTCATCCGGTCAAGATCAAAATTGTTGGACGGGGTGGTGCTAAGTGGCGGGGAATGTACGCTGCATAAGGAGACCATTCCGCTTGCAGGGGCAATAAAAGAAATAGGAATGTTACTGAAAGTGGATACGAACGGTTCTAATCCCGACCGTATCCGGCAGCTCATAGCACGGCAGCTCATAGATTATGTTTCTCTAGATTTCAAAGCTATGCCTGGCAGATTTGAAGCAATTACGAGGTCAACTCTTTATAAAGAATTTGAAAAAACATTTATTTTACTACAGAATTCAAGTATCAATTTTGAGATAAGAACAACCGTCCATTCCGCCCTGATCTCAGAGAATGACCTGATGCTCATGGCGGATCACCTGGTTTCACTGGGCTATCGCGGAAAATATTACATTCAGAATTTTGTGGGTGATACAGAAACCGTGGGTACTATACCAGAGGCGCACAAAAGAATAAGGACCTTCAGGTATCCGGAACAACCCGTTGAAATAGTGATCAGAAGCTAAAAGCTGAAAAATGAAGGCTTCCATATGCGCTGGTGTTCTAGGTTCCCGGGATATTGTTGGTGGACCCGCAGTACCTAAAAGCGGTCTGTTGTTTGTAATGCGGCAATAACCGCTCCTTCCATATAACCCACAAAACCGGAAGCGGTTTCTGTTCCGGAAAAATAATTTTCCCTTCAGGTAAGTTTGCTGTAATAAAGGATGCCGTTGTTTAGTTTTCCGAAGCGTCTGCCCGTGATTAGGCTTGTGTATTAGTAGGCGGTAGGTGGGAAGTAAGCGCTGCACGAGGAGACACTGCAGGGAAGTTAAACTGCAAAAAACTTCCGTCTGGAATTTTCAAGAAATTTGCAGAACCATGTTTTATGATATTGTACAATTCTTTATAGCTGGGTTCAATATAATTTTTGCATCGCACCATTTCATTTCATGAACAGCATGTATGGTTTGTTACCGGATCAGCAGCGCACTGATCACCTGGGCATACCAGCGGGCAAGGTAATCGTTGGGATGATTGATATTGTTGCCGGTCATATCCTGGTAGGCCTTATGGCGCAACAATTCTCCGTGAATCGAGGTCATATCGGCAACGGCCACACCTTCGGACGCCAGCCCTAAAACCGGTTTCAGGTATTCCTGCTGAATCTGGCTATGAACGGCTTCCGGGTTTGCCAGCATCGTAGCAATAACAATAAACTCACAGGAAGGGTTTGCCTGTCTTACGGTTCCTATAATACCTTTTATTTGTTCAATAAAGATCTCCGGCGCTACTTTTCCGGTACCGTCGTTCATGCCAAAGCCAATGATCACCAGGTCCGGGTTTTCTGAGCTCACCAGTGAGGGAGCGTTATCCAGCCCCCATCGTGCCGCCATTCCTCCTTTCGAAACATTTTTAAACGCGATGGATTGTGTATAATAACGCCTTAAATTGTACATGATCATTTCAGGCCAGGTAGGCAAAAAAGGCGGTTGATTGAGCGTAACGCTTGAGTTGGCGCCCGTTTCGATACTATTGCCATAAAACACCACTTTCAAAGGCCGACCTGATTTGAGTTTATCCAGGGTGGCCGGTAATAACTTTTCAGCATAAGCAGGTAACGGGCCTTTCCAGTTGCTTTCCTTCTCTTTTACGTAAGTGACGGCCAATTGCCGGGACTGCAGCAAGCCGCTTTCACTGAACAAGACATAGTACCCGTCTTTTTTAGCCTGCAAAGAAGTTCCTTCCTTTTTCCCGCTAAATAGTAATTCTTCTGTTGTAAAATAGGGTATGGTGGTTCTGCGGGTTAATACGAGCTTCCCGTTTTTATATTTCCAATCCTTATTTTTTTTATACGTTTTTTGCAAATAGGTGTCCCGAACCGATAGGATCTTCTTCGCTTTAAACAGCAACTGCGCTTCCGGATTTTTATCCCCCTCTTTTATAGGCTGAACCGCTTCACTATAAATTGTATCCGCCTTCCAGAAGGGTTGCAGAAAATCATTCATGTTTACATAAGCCTCCCACGCAGGATGATCATTTTGGGCTAATGACAATTGCGGGACTGTCAGTATCATTAGTCCAACGGCAGCTATTATTCTATACATATCATGAATGAATTATAAAACAAAAATAAAGTGTTTACCTTTTTTCGTCCCGCATTCCTTCCGGGCAAACAAATACGCTGATATTTTTCTTAGATTGAGCAGGGCCTTATTAGGGTCAAATTTTTGTCACCTATCAAAGATCGGGTAGACAGCTACCTGCCCAAAGCGATGCTTTTTATCCTTACTGTTTTTCCTTCTTCAACAGGTGCACCGGCATTCAGCAATAATTTTAACGCCGTTAGCGCTCCCTTGTATTCGGACGATTGCCGCAAAGGAACCGTATAAGTACGTAATTTACCATCCCCGGTTACATCAAACTCCATGCTCTGCTGTTCGCTGAAATCGCCGCGGAATGACCGCCAGTAAATTTTTGCCTTTTTTACCCCATCGGGATAGGCGGCTGTTATTTTCAGCACCGGCGCATCAGCGGCTTTCCAGAAAGTTATCGGCCCTGTCATAGCGGCGTCCTTTTGCAGGCGCACTACCAGTTCTTTTTTTATCGGCCAGCCTGTATCCGTAGTATGCTGGTAATACCATTGCTGCCGGTCTTTTTTAAAATCGAAACGTGGCAGCGTGGAGGAGTGATTTTTATATACATAATTTCTTATTTCATCCAGCGTACCGAGGATCAGGGTATAATGATAGTCATACGTGATATTATGGTCCAGTATCTCCATACCAATCGGCGCGATGTAAGCGGTGGGTCCGTCATGGCTTCCCCCCACAAATAAACTGTCTCCATAATATCCACCCGAAAATTGTTGTACCCCGCTATTCCATACTCCTAAGCCATAATTATTTTTATCTACGTTTGCCGCCCAGCTTTCTGTTGCCTGCCAGTATGCCCACTGGATATCAGGCGTATTTGTGGAATTAAAGTTTTTGATCTGGCTGAGCGTATCATTTGTGAAAGGCCGGTCGCCCTGGTAAGTGATCAGCTTATGCCATGGGGCATTGGTATATACGGCAGGCAGTTCCTGACCTCTCGCCGGATATTGTGTTTTGTCCGGACGGTTATTAACAATACGACTGGTTATTTTTACGGCATTTTTATCAAGACTTAACCAGCACTCATACACACATTCCCCCGGTATACTATCTAAAGGCCAGTGCATGGGAATGCTCTTTACATACAATGTTTTGCCCGTATTTTTATGATCCAGCACTCTTGACTTATGCCCGGCCACATCACCCGACTGGATCGGGTTCCATCCTATAAAGGTCCAGGAAGGATGGGACTTCTTACCATCCGGTTCGTAAGGGACCGGGCCACTGTAAAACGACATTTGCACCTGCCTTCCCCAATCCGCATTGTTGATCAGGTTTTCGCCCTTCTCCGGATCGGCCAGGTAGGTAATGGCTCCGCCAAGATTGAGATCTATACCTACTTTTATGTATTCATTCTCTATAAAGCTCATTTGTTCATTACGGTCCAACGGCACGGTTTTCTGGGCATTGGATGACAAACCGGCAAACAAAAAAAGAAAACAAATCAAAAAATGATTCATTCTTATGTTATATTTTTTAAGAATAATTGCCATTTTACATTCAAGCAACTTGAAAAAATCTGATAATTTCATTCCTCCTATATAAATTATATTTAATTATTACAATCCAATCCTTGAAAAAATAACAGTTCCGCCGGCTTTGGCTGTTTGTCCGGGTAACAACTCATCTGCAATTAAAGGTGCTGCATGTATACAACCGTGCGTGGATTCAGAATTAGCAAAAAAATAAGCTACTCTGCTATTTACAGTATTGGTAATTTTCCAATCACCTTTCATGGAAATCAGTGTGATCTCTTTTCCCGTTAAAGTAGCAGGACTAATAACATCCCAATGACTTATCCAACGACTAAGTGATAAATCCTGTATGCCATTCTCCACCTGATAAAACTGCATATTACGGCGGGTCCCCCCGCTCCGTCGTTGTATCTGATTTAATAAAACAGGATTATTATCCCGATCAGAGACCCAGGTTCGCTCAAGTAAAGTATCCGTAAACCAGGGGGCATGCTGTAAATTAAAGCAATTAAATGCTGCAAGATCACGCACAGTGTCAACTCCCTTATTAGTGAAGGAGATTTCCCAATTTATCCATTTGATACTATCGTTCGTTCCGGGAACAATTTTGATAGAATAGGCATATTTTGATTCACTTTCTGTCATAGTCGCACCTTCCTCATTGAGTATCCAGGGTTGGTGTTCTACTTTAAAAAGCCCTCGCCCCCTGTCATTAGGGGCTGAAGCAGTAAACACTTCCGGAATGGTAAATGCGAAAGTTTGCCCCGGTAAATCTTTATGTTGTAGCGCTAAAAATGACCAGTGGTCAAAAAGTGTATCTATTTTCCACCCGGGTTCTGAAAGCGTTTCAGCAGAGGGTTTACTATTACAGGAGGTAAAAAAAATTACACCGAACAATACCAGTAAAATATAAGACATGAATTCATGCTGAAACCAGATGCTTTTGAGAAAACACGCTTTTTTCATATAAAAAAATAGTTTTTTATAACAACAATTAAAGCCCTTCAATAGCCTGGTACACAAGCACTTTAAATTTATCATGAATGTCACCATGCGATGTGGGCAGAATCTGTAATAATAGTTGTGCGCTTAGCCTTTCGCCGGGATCTACCCAAAAGGTAGTATTGAAAGCACCTGCCCAGCTATAGGAGCCTTCGTTCAAAGGTCCCCTGGCAGCACCTCTTTCTGTTACTATTTCAAAACCCAACCCGAAACGATTGTGCCCTAATGCTATATTACCGGTCTGGTTCATTGTCATCAGGCGGACAGCAGAAGAGCTCAACAAAGAATATCCTTTATAAACCCCTTTGTTTAATAACATTTGTAAAAAGGCGGCATAATCTTTCGCCGTGCTGCAAAGCCCTCCGCCACCGGAATAGTAAGTACTGTTAGCTAAAGGAAAATCCACATAGAGTTTCCCGTTAAAACTAATATAATCATATACCGGCTTAAGTTTACCGGTGCTATCCTCCGTATACTGCGTAGCAAGTCGTGATTGTTTTTCTTTAGGTAAATAAAAATAAGTATCTGACATTTCTAATGGATGAAACAGCCGTTCTTCCAGAAAGGCAGCAAGCGTTTTACCCGAAATGACTTCTATTAAATATCCTAACAGGTCGGTATTCAGCCCATAACACCACTTTTCACCCGGTTGGTTCAATAATGGCAGCGACCCCAAGGTTTTCATTTTATCTGCCAGCGAGGCTGGGTCGTAAGTATCAAGCCCTATATGTAACCCTGCTTTCGCATACAACGCATTAGCTACCTCATCACCTATCTGAGGATAACCAATACCGGCAGTATGTGTGAGTAAATCACGAATGGTTACTTGCCTGTTAGCCGCTTTTGTAGTATAGGTAGTATCTTTTTCATTGAACAGGTCTATTACTTTTTGATTTTGAAATGCCGGTAGGTACTTTCCTATCGGATCATCCAAAAGAAATTTTCCTTCTTCATATAACATCATTACCCCTGCTGATACAATAGCTTTACTCATAGATGCTATTCGAAAGATCTGGTTAAGTTGCATGAACTTACGCTTCTCCATATCATCATACCCGAATGCCTTATAATAAGCAGGAACTCCATTTCTGTAAACAATAGCTACCGCACCATTAATCCATCCATTGCTGATGTACTCGTTTATCACGGTATCTATACGCTGTAATCGCTTTGGCGAAAACCCTGCCTTCTGCGGATTAACCGCCAATTGACTAAATGCGTTTACCGAAACACATAAAAACCACACAACACATGCACTATACCTGAATATGCTTTTCATGCACTGATTTTTATTTTTAAGGAATATAAATTTTCGTGGGTATTTACCTGATTTTTATATTCAGCCTTTACATATTATTCATTATTCTTTTTCCTGCGTTCAATCACATCCCAGGGATCTGCCGGATGAATAGAAGGGTCCACGTATTTTTCAAGATCCCTCATTGCTATTACCTTATATTTTTTCTTATGTAAATATTTCATATAAGAACGGAACTGCTTTTCGCTTGTATGCACCCAGGGGTGTTCTCTGTCCGGCACACCATGGAATTGAATAACTGCTATCTTCCCATTTCTGGCCTTTGCTATGGAAGTCTTGAAATCTTTGAGCGTCCAGGCGGGAAGCGCTATGCCGGCGGAAGGAATCAATAACGGATCATCTGTTCCCGGTTCATATCCGAACCCTCTGCCATCATCGCCGCCATTATATTCAGGGATATTCCCCCTCCTGGCCCAGAGAAAACCTTCCTGTTTCAGAATTCCCAATGCTTCAGGAAGGATAAAATTGCCCGGATAAGCAAATGAAACCGGTTTCGGTATTCCATATTCACGACACCTGTTATCGATTACCTCCAGTTGTTCTTTTAACTGATTTACTGTTTCAGGAAAAATGCCAATATGATCTCTCGTATGATTACCGATCTCAAACCCTTCTTTATTTAACCCGGCAATCTGCTCCCATGTCAGATAGTCCGTTTTATTTGTTTTAAAATTGAACCCTTCCGTAACGAAAAATGTAGCGGAAAATCCATATTTTTTTAAAAGAGGGCGTACAAATGTATAATGAGATGCTACGGCATCATCAAAGGTGAGCACTACAAGCTTGTCCGGTATCTTCTCCAATATCATGGTATCCCCATCTAACGATCCAGGCGCTACATTAACCGGCAGGAAATTTCTTTTACAGTCCCTGACCGGTCTTTCCGTTATAAAGGAAGAAAGCGAAATAAAACCGGAGAGAAGCGCAACAAATAATAAAATTTTCTTCATCTGCTTTTAAATTAATGCCTGACCGGCTTTTATGAAAAAATACCTGCTCGCCGAACAGTCCAACGAAGTAAGGCATGGCTATACCAAATATTGTTTTAAAGATTAAATAACTATTCTGCATCCTCCCGGAAAACAGGACATCACCGAAGATTTTACAAATAAACCTCTTTGCCAATTCCATAAAGACGGACAGCATTATTATGCAACAGATCAGCCGCAGTCCTTTTAAGTATTTCCTTCGGTAAATCCAAGATTTTATTTTGATTGATCAATGCAGCGCTCAATGCCTCTCTGGCAAAAAGGGAGGATCCTGTTGCCATCTCTATATGAGTGGAATCATGCGACAGCATTATTTTATGTGCAGGTACATAACCCAGCCAGGTCTGCAGCGCTTCAGCCAGAAAAGCGGGATTCAATACAGCCAGCCAGTTACTGTCAAGATACATGTTAGACCGCATTTTTGCCAGCCAACCTGCTTCTTTAATAAAAGGCCAGCAATGAATCATCACAATTTTCATCTTCGTATATTTCTTTGAAAGTTCTTCTAACGGCAAAGGATTAGATTCTCCAAGATTATGAGTGCCTACATGTACCTGGTGTATCCATTGCCTTTCATGTGCCTGCTTGCAACACTCATGCATTATCCAGTCCTGGAAAGCCAATATTTCCGATGGATTAAGATCGCCACGGAAAACAACATCCGCATCGCTTCTTTCAAGAAATCGAAATGAGCGCCGGTATGCTTCCATTTGCTTAATACCTACCGCATGATGTTGCTGGGCCAGTTCAAATATTCGTTTTATAAACTCCCTGAAGCTTGCTGCATCCGCCGGTTCGATCCCCACCATAGCTGATAAGGCATCGCGTCGTGGATTCTTTGCTTTCCAAAGGTCAAGCAACGGGTCAATACGCATGACCGTATTGGTAAAAGCAGCTTCTTCTTCCGCGGAGCTCTTGGTTTGCCGCTGCACATAGAATTCGGGATGTACCGGTCTTATCAGGGCCGAAAACCGGGCTTTATCCATAGCCGATTTATACCATGAAAAGATATCCGAATACCTGGTTTGAATAAGGCGGTCTGCTTTAAGCCAGTCATCGGTACTGAACCGGGCAATATCCGTATCATACAGGTATTTTATACCTCGCCGGGTACATTGAAATACACCGGTAAGTATGAGCGGATGAACCAGCGAAGAAAATTTTTTTAAGGCGCTTGCAGGATCTTTATCCCACCATTCCCGCTGCGACCTGTATCCTGCTGCTATTGCAGCTTCGTTGGGATCGCGTTTTGCAAGCTTCATCCAACTGTCAGCATAAGGATCCATTATAAGATCCCAGATAGAAACGGGCCTTGTGGGGCGGGCTCCTGCAGTCGTATCGGCCCTGTATCCATTTTGATCCGGCGCACTACCGATGGCAGCAATACTTCCCCAATGTTCGTGTGCACAAAAATTCGGTAAGGTGTCAATACCATATTCAAGTTCACCAGTTTCGATCCCTGGCTTTTCTTGCCAGTCCGGTTTCCCATTGTTGGCGGCAAGCGCAGGCGACAAAGCACCCGATGTGCATATTCCAGCCAAAAACATACCGGTGTTCCCGGCAATAAAGTTCCGCCTGTTCATTCACTAAGGTTATATTGTTGTAAATGCCAGTGCTTTTAACATATTTAACAGCGCTGGTTTAAATCTTCAAAATTCCCCATATTTATTTTTCAGGAACATCAACGGGACCGAATGCAGGTAGGGGCATATCCAGGTCATCTGTAACATTCATTACCGGATTGGTTCCTTTTCCGCAAAATAACTTTGCCTGTCCGGGCGGCTTTGCCGACAAAAATAATTTTATCCCTGCCGGGTCTTCGGGATCAAGCTCAGTTCTGCACACGGTATACATAAAATTCATTTTGCCATCTATGCGTATTTCAAACTGACCGGGTGGATCGCAGGAATTGAGTTTACCGCTTACCCCACTGAAATGCAACTTAAGATAATGAAGATTCGAAGATTTGTCTTCTTTTAAGCTTACAGATTCCAGGTTAATGGGTGTGCCATGACCGGGCATTTTATATACCATGCTTAAAGCAACCTCTGCCATGCGATAGCCAAGTCTTTTCTGTCCTGCCGTGCTGGTATGAACGGCATCATCCAGCGGCAGGTCAATTCCTGTCGTAAGAAAAACGTTTTTACGCCTGCCCGCTACCCGTCTCTGAATTTCACGGATTACTTCCCAATTATGCTGCTGCGCTTCCATATCGGTTATCATCCGGCCAATCTGTATAATAATAAATGGCAAATCAGGATTTCCCAAATCCTCTCTTACATGGTCAATGAAGGAAAGCAACTTTTCTTCATAGGTGTCCATCAATGAAAGCATCGCTTCTGATTCTCCTTGCGACCAAAGAATACCCCTGATCCTGTTTTTAAATTGACCGGTGCTGTTCAATAGGGCACCATATAATGAACTGTCTCCCTTATTCTTCTTTAAAGGGTTCCATAATTCTATGGTTGATCCGCCGAGTGCACAGGGAATTAATGCAACAGGACGTTTTAGCTGGTTGGCCAAACGGCGCCCGAAATACAAACCCGGTCCTACTCCCGCTACCGAAGCCGGATCTTTCAGGCTTAACTCCCGGTTGGTTTTAAATTCCTTATCAAACTCTTCCCGGCTTTTTTTTGTATTCTTTACCGTAAGTTCATACATACCTGTCTTGTATGCAGGGGCGGTTGCTTCAAACACCCGGTGAAGCGGATTCTGAGCTACCATCCATTTTCTATCCATATTCAGCATCCATACATTGCCGTCAACACTTGTATCTTTCGTTCTTCCGGCACCTGCCATGTTAGACTGACCCGCCAGGATCCATATGTCCGCTTCAGCCGGCGGTAACATATTGTTTTGTGAAAACACACCTGGCGAGGCAAGCACATACATAATTGCAAAACAAAATGATTTATAGAAAAAACTACCGATCCCACACATAAAAGCTTTCTGTTTTATATTCATTACGGATTGCATGCCATTCATTGCTTTGCTGTTCAAACCATATTACTACAGAGCGAATTACCATCCTGCGTTTTGCGGAAGCAGTAAGGCATTGGTTGAAATTTCAGCATAAGGAACCGGGTATAATTCGAATTTCGCATTATATGCCGGTTTCACCCTTCCTACAAAGAACTGGTCGTCCCGAAAAGCGGCCATTTCGCTTTGCAGCATTCCCCACCTGCGTATATCCAAAATCGTTGTTCCTTCCCCTATCAGCTCCCGTATCCTTTCATCTTTTATTAATTGTCTTACCGAAGCCTCGTCGGATACCGGGTACATCGCATTGGGACAGGGTGAAGCCCCTGACCTTTGTCTTACCATATTGATAAAGTTCAGCGCCTGACCCGGTTGATTGCTTTCATTCAATGCTTCGGCAAGGCATAATAGGGCATCCGCATAGCGGAGCACTATCCAGTCTTTTTGAAAACCGGCAGGCGAACCAATCCAGCTATCCAGGCTTTTCCATTTGGTGTATCCAAGACCGATTTTTACCAGACCGAGAAATCCGAATACTATATTGGGATTGGATTTCATCCTGTAAACAAAGCTGGTCGTATCATAATATACCGTATCCGCCACTCCATTTACATGGGGGTCGGAAAGGCTCGCATAGCGACCGCCGATACCATCTCTTAACCGTACATCATCTACGTCTTTTTCAAACAACCGCATAATATCCCATCTTAGCCCGTACATCTGCGCCTGGAACTGGCCGGGAGCCAGAGGATAACACCCATGCGATCCCATTATCCAGGGAAATATTGTGCCGTTTGACTGGGATGAAGAATTAGCGCTTCCCCGAAATGAAAACAAAACTTCTTTGTTCATTTCATTACGTGTACTAAAAACATCTTCATATTTAGGTAAAAGCCCCACATTAACAGTTCCGTTATTAACAAGCTGAACCAATTCGGTTAACTCATTTGCTGCTTTTTGATAATAGCCTGCGGCATCCAACGGTTTGCCTGCCATAGTAAGATAGACTTTACCTAATAAACCTATGGCGGCTGCTTTGGTCACTCTCCCCAGCTCGCTATTGGGCCGGGTATTGGGCAAATTATTTTTCGCAAATTCCAGGTCACTCATAACGGCATCATATACTTCGCTGACAGATGACCGGGCTTTATAAACAGAGCTCGTGTTTGCCAACGACCGGGTTGGTTCAAGATGCAAAGGCACGTCACCCCAAAGTTGGGTAAGCATAAAATAAGCCCAGCCACGGAGGAATCTTGCTTCCCCGATGTACGCATTAGCTGTAGTTTGGTCTGTAATGATTTCCGGAACCGCCACCATCACCTCGTTGGCATTATTGATCATTTTGTAAAACATTTTCCAGTTGCTGGACAATGCCGCCTCCTGGGGCGTAACGGTATAATCGTAAAACGGAGTGTTCCAATAGGTGTCCCCGAATTCCCCGAAGGTACTATAACGGTTGCCCGACTCGAGCATAGAAATTAGGCCTTGTGTTTGCGGGTAACTCGAAAAAAAAGTTTGATACATGCCTGTTACAGCGGCCCTCACTTCTGTTTCGTTAGAATAACTGGAGAGAACGGAATATGTTTTTTCATCCAGCTTTTTGCACCCCTGGCCGACCAGTATGACAAAAAATATGACTATAAATAATAAGCGTTGCATTTTATGTACTTTTAGCATAAGTTAATAATCGTGATCAGAAAGTGAGGTTTATGCCTAAGGTGTAGCCCCTGTAATTGGGATAAGCGCCATAATCTATTCCCGTCAGCTTTATATCTGCGCCATATGAGCTTACCTCAGGATCAAATCCGCTGTATTTTGTAATCGTGAAAAGATTGGTTCCGGTAATAAACACACTCAAGCCGCGAAGGAATTTATTAGACGACTCCGTAAAGGAGTAAGCCAGTGTTGCAGATTTAAGTCTTACAAAGCTTCCATCTTCCACCATTGTGGAATTTGCATCATTAAAGGCCAGTAATCCTCCGTTAGGTTTTGGCTGAATCGCGGGATACTTCGGATCATTTGTGGGATTTTCAACTGTCCATCTTTTTTCGTACCAATCTCTGGTCTGGTTAAAGCTAAGCCCACTGAGATTCAGGATGCCCGTACGCATATAGGCACCTGCCATATTAAGGATGTCGTTACCAAAAGAACTATTGAAAAAAAGGTTCAGGTTCCAGTTCTTCCATCTCAGGTTGTTATTCCAGCCTAAGGTAAACCTGGGTTGTGAATGCCCGAGAACAGTTCTGTCGGCTTCTGTTATCTTTCCATCTTTATCCACATCCTCGTACCTGTACCTTCCTATTGTATTATCATTGCTGTTTTGAGGAGCAGGTACTGTCAGGGCGCCGCCAGCATCAAAATCTTCCTGCTGATACAGTCCAATGATATTGTACCCATAGAATAACCCGAGCTCCTTACCTGGCATCAGGATAGTTGTACCGCCTCCCAATAAATTAGTAGAACCACCTCTTGTAATACCCTGCGATGTAGGATCAAAAGTTCCCAGATCCAGTAAAATGGTTTTATTTTTTGAATAAATAAAATTCATGTCCCAGGAGAAATTTTTACCATTAACCGGCTTTAATCCAACATTAAACTCAATTCCCCTGTTACGGATACTACCCATATTAGCCCAGATGCTTTCATAACCTGATTGCGAGGGTACCGGTAGCAATTGTAAAAGATCAGTTGTTTTCTTATTATAGAAATCAAATGCCAGTGTTACCCGTTCTTCAAAAATTGAAAGGTCGAAACCGGCATTAAACTGTGCGGTTGTTTCCCATTTTAGATCCGGGTTATTGGGTTGGGATACCACTAGGGTGACAAACGGATTGCCCCCTCCCGGCGTATTACCTAACTCATAAAAAGAAGGAGTATAGCTTCTTAATGAACGATAAGCAGGAAGGCTCTGATTTCCCGTTAGCCCGTAGCTTATTCTCAATTTGGCAAAGTCGAGCTTCTTTATATCCGATAAAAACTCCTCTTCGCTAATATTCCAGGCCAGAGCCGCCGCTGGAAAAAGTGCCCATTTCTCATTTTTAGCAAACTTTGAAGCGCCGTCTGCCCGAACTGATGCAGATAAAAGATACTTGTTTTTGAATGAATAATTTTCCCTGACAAAGGCAGATTGAATAACACTTTCTTCTTTATAAGATGTTATGGATTGGTTCAGGGCCGAGCCCAGGTTAAAAAGAGCGATGGATGAAAAGTTAATTCCCTTTCCCGATGCCGTATTGGTCTGGAGTATTATGTTATTGTATTCTGCTCCCGCCGTGGTTACAAATGAATGGTCCTCTAGTGAAGCCTTATGTGAAAGGTAAACGCTCGAGTTAAAAGACTGGGTTTTGGCGTTGCTTTCGATAACCAGCCCGTTATAAGTTTTTCCGGAACCCAGCCAGGGCGGTAAATTGATCTGCCGTTCAGAATTCTGAAGGCTGGTACCTAACAATACATGCAGCTCAAGGTTTTTACTTTTCGTTAGATAAAAGATATTTTCAATATTGGCCAGTACCTGGTCATTAAATGTATCGTCCGTTTTATCGATCAATTCCTGCACAGGGCTCACAAATGCGTTCTGGCTTAAGACAACCCCGCCTACTACATCCGGCACTTCACCCAGAACGGTACTATTATTTTGATGCAGCGGACTTGCCCTTAATGCATCGAAAATTGGCCCGCCGGAATAAGGCCATCCTCCTGTTTCGGTAGTGGCCCGGGTGAGTTTGGCTCTTGTAGCGCTCACCTGCGTCCGTGCATCATACCAGGGCTTAAAAGAGGTATTCAGGTTAAAGCGTATGCTTCCCCTTTTATTTTCAGACCCTTTGATTACTCCTTGTTCAACCAGGTATGTGCCGGAAAGGAAGTAATTTGTTTTCCCAGCCCCACCTCTGTAGTTAAGGCTGTTTTCCTGCCGCAATCCGGTACGGGAAATCTGGTCAATCCAATCCGTACTGCCCGCTGCTTTTATAGAATCAATATTGAACGGCCCGGGCTGTCCCACATCTATATAGGACTGGTTTTTTACGGCTGCAAATTCATATCCGTTCATCATCTCGTAGGAATTGGACATAGAGGAAGCCGATGTTTTATTGACGAACTCAATCTGGCTTTCGCCCGTTTTTCCTCTTTTTGTTGTAATCAGTATCACACCATTAGCAGCCCTTGATCCGTAAATAGCAGTAGCAGACGCATCTTTTAAAACGTCAATACTTTCAATATCTGTAGGATTCAGCCCGTATAACCCATTGCTGATACTGGGGCCGGATGTATTAGGCGCTCCCGCCTCTGTATAAGGCGGCATAATAAAGCCATCGATTACATACAATGGCTGGTTATTGTTTGAAAAAGAGCTGATACCTCTTATACGCACCACCACATTCGCTCCGGGCTCTCCCGATGCCTGTGTAACATGCACTCCGGGAGCTCTCCCCTGTAAAGCCTGATCTACCGTTGAAACAATTGCGTTCTTAAAATCCCTGCCGGAAACTCTGGAAATAGAGCCGGTCAGGTCCTTCCTGCTTTGTACACCATATCCTACCACTACCACATCTCCCAAAGAGCCTACAGCCGGTTGTAATACCATCCTGATATTTTTTTGGCTGCCTGCTGTTATTTCCCGGCTTTCATAACCTACATAAGAAAATAAAAGCACCGCTCTTTCATCAGGCACCCTGATGGAAAATTCACCATTGATATCGGTAGTGGTACCCACATTGTTGCCTTTTATCATTACACTTACATTTACCAGCGGCTCGCCCTCCGGGTTGGTTACCAAACCGGTGATAATAATATCCTGCTGTACCGGAGGCGCTACATTTGCAACTACCGGGGCTGAAGGTGCCTGCTTATTACGTTTTACCACAATGGTACGCCGGATGATCTTATAACTCAATGGCAAGCCCTCAAAGCTTTCATTCAGCACCTGTTCCACACTGGCATTGCTTACGGCTACCTGCTTAATTACAATATCCTTCATCTGAAGCTTATCATATAAAAAATGATAGCCGGTTTGTTTCTCGATAATCTGTAACAGGCGGGTTACTGCTATATCTTTTTCGTTAATGGTTACCTGCTGGCTATAGCCCTTGGCGCTTACCTGGAAAACGGCAGCTATCAGCAGTACAACAGTTAGTTTCATAGCCAAGATAATACAGGAAAACCACGGCTTCGCCGTATGCTTTCCTTTTAGTTTAGAAATCATACTTTTGCAATTGTTAGATGAAAATGTAAGGGGTTTAAAAATCTCAAACTGGTTTGTTGCTCCTTACCACCGGGGAGTGGGTCCAATCACTTCCCGGTTTTCGGAAATTTCTGCTGGTTAATCCATCTCATAAATTTTTTAGTTAAGAAAATTAGTTTGGTTGTTGTGTTTGTTGCTATTGTTTTATAGTAATTGTATTGCCGTTTATGGTGCATTTGATATCATCATAAAAACTGAGCATTTCCATCAGCTCCGATAGGCTTGCGTTACGTGATATCTTGCCATTAAACTGCTTTTCGATGATTTTGCCCTCGTACTTCACTGATATATTATACCACCGTTCTACCTGTTTCATCACCGTTTCTACACCGGCATCTTTAAAAACAAACCAGCCGTTTTTCCAGGCTATCGCAGCTTCCACATCTGCATTCCTTATTACTTCAAATTGCCGGGTATTCAGCTGTAACTCCTCACCAGGGCGTAGTGTAGCCGTTCTGTCCTCATCTGTTATTTTCACCGATCCCTCAAGCAGGGTAGTTTTTATCTTCTCTTCATTGTCGTATGCCATTACATTAAAATGAGTACCTAACACTTCAATATTGGTTTTTCCCACCTTTGCCGTAAAAGGGCGCAGGGGATCGGGTGCTACTTCCAGATACGCTTCACCTGTTATGGTTACGGCTCGTGTCTTATCGGTGAATACTGTAGGGAAATAAATAGAAGAAGCGGCGTTCAGCCAAACTTGTGTACCATCGGGTAGTGTTATCTGATACTGCCTTCCTTTGGGAGTAGCCATAGTATTATACAGCACTTCCCCGGAAGTGCGTTCTTTTACGTTATAGGCAAGCTGACCATTTTTAAGAACGGCCTGCACCCCATTTTGGGTGGCGATCACCCCGTTATCCAAACTGTCAAGCACCAGGCGGCTCCCATCCGCAAGGGTAAGAATAGCACCGTCCTTCCCCGGTCCAAAGTCAGCAATTGCTTCGGTTGCAGAAGCAGGCATCTCCTTCTTTTCATTGATCGTTTGAAAGAACAATACCGATGCCAGGATCAATACAACTGAGGCTGCACTCCAGCCCCAGCGGCGGAAGGAAGGCATCCTGAAGACAGGCGCCCGTTTTTTACGCTGCTGCAAAAGCCCGAAAATGCGTTCACGGAGCACTTCATCCTCTTTCGCATCAAAAGGCATATCCAGCGCTTCTTTAATGACTTTCTCCAGGTCAGCCCGGTACTCCTTTGCTTTGATCATATCAAACAGTTGCTCCTGCTCCTCTGCCAAAATCGTGTTGGTCAGGTACTTATCAATCAACTCCTGGAATTTGTTCGCCGACATAGTAAGATACTTGCTTGTTAAATAGTCACGGGTATGTACTCCAAAGCCTGGTTTGGGGTATTGTAACCCTCCGCCTTCGGTCCCGCTGATAAGCGGGATTTGACTTACAAATTTCAATGCGTTCCGCTTTTGAAATTTGAGTCTCAAGAATAAAGACCGTGATTAATGAAAACAGGTGCAGTGGAGCTTAAAAAAAATGATTACGTGAGCGCTGTCAGCAGCCAAATAACCGTTAAGGTACGATCCGTATGCTGGTACACGTATTCCCGGATGCTGTTCAGGGCGCGTATGATATGGCTTTTTACTGTGGCAGGAGCGATCTGCAGCCGTTCTGCGATCTGCGCATAGGTCAACCCCAGCTCACGGCTCAGCCGGAAAACAAGCGCCTGCTGGGGAGGCAGCCTGTTAACCGCATCCTGTATAATAGCCGAAACCTGCTTGTATTCCAGCATGCCGGAAGGAGTGAGATAATCTTCGGGGATCACATCTTTTATCTGCTCGACGCCTTTCCTCGAAGAAACGATTCGCTCCAGGATATTTATAATAGTATTACGGGCCATAATAAAAAGCCAGGCATCCAGGTTCTCTACTTCGGGAAGTTTACTTCTCTTTTCCCAAAGCTTAATGAATACCTGCTGCACGGCATCCTGCGCCTGATCCGGAACCTTCAAAAAGCTCAGCGCAACCTGGTATATTTTATTCCAGTAGCGGTCAAATACCAGCTTATATGCTTCTTCATCCCCTCCGGCTATGCGTTCGAGCAGCTCTTTTTCTGTATATGACTGAATAGACGACAATAATAGCTTCGGTTATATATTGATTGCAATACTATACAAAAAATACAAAGAAGCGTATTCTATGTCATCTTAATCTTACTTAAAATAATACACATCACTATATTATCTCAATACGATGTGCCCTACCCTGACTATCTTTCCTGCATTCAATACTATTTTTAATCCTGTAATTACGCCCGTGTATCCGGGAGAAGTATACAATCGAATTTTATATGTATGTATTTTGCCCTCATCTTTAACAGTAAACTCTTTACCGTTTTTTATCTTCAACAGGTGCACCGGCATTGCTGCAAAGGAATAATATTAAGTAAGCAATTGTACATTAAAGCGGCACCAAAATTATTTTCCGCAGATCCAGCAAGGCCTTTTTCGTATCAGACTCTTTTCCGGGCTTAAACGTGATCTTTTGTCTCCCTGCTTTTATCTTCAATGCCCCGATAACAGCGGAAGTAAAGGTTTCCCAGGACCCGCTTTTCCCTACATTGCCCGTTATTCTACCGGTATTGCTCTCCAAAATAAAAGGCTGCCCAGCGTGATCATCTGCCACAGACCATTCCATCAGCACGATATATTCTTTCCCCTCCTTTATATTGATCTCCCACTCCACTTTGTCCTTATGTTGAAACCAGCCAAAGGCCTTCCACTCCGGCATATATTTAATATCCGGGCCTATGGCTTTTCCTTTTTCAGCTGACAGCACTAATACATTGGTTTCATCCGGCTCAACCAGTGAAGGTCTGTTGAATGGGGTACGATCAGCAGACAGCTTAGCTTTTAAGTCTCCCTGCAGGTAACTTAACACCGCATTCTTTACATCCTGCTCCGCGGCCGGGGTATAGGGACAAACCACGTCCACTTCGTAACCGCCATGCTTAAACTCGGCGGCGGCAGGTAAATACCCCAGCCAGCCGTTCGTATAGCCGTAATAGAAAGTATAAGGATATGGAGAACGGTCACGGATCTCGTTGGATATCTCGCAGAATAACTCCACCGGCAGGCTCCAGATCGCGATATCATCATTGATCTTTAGAAACCGGGCCGGTAGCTTGATTACATGGTTGTCTTTGTCTATGCTACGGGTATAATCGCCCAGATCTGATGGCCACCCCAGATTTTCTTTTCGCGGGGTTTCAATGATCGTTTTACCGGCAAATAACCGCACCTTATCTGTAGTATAAGTTATCTGCCTGTTCGCCTCCAGTATCTTATCACCCAGCAATACCCTGAACTGGGACAAATGCGCCGAAGAAGGGTTGGAATAAGTGCTGTATATCGGGGCAAGATTCCCTGCAGCCCCGTTTATAAAAAGCATCGGCGCTCCTGCTTTTTCTTCTACATATTCCGATACGATCCCCGGCACATCGCCGCTGATCTGAAGATGAGCGCCGTTTAACGCAGTGCCGTGAACAGCGTAATTGGAAAGTAATACGAGCGGTGTTCCGTCCTCCTTATCTATCCTGATAAGACCGATCCTCCTGTCCACAGGTCTGTCCGGATCCATGCCAAGGGACACTTTGCCGTTCACATCAATCCCCCGCCTGTTGATATTGGCGTTGGAATGTCCCCATCCCACTCCCAGCTTTGCTTTTACCAGTTGTTTGCAGGCCTGTTCCACACCCTCCATTAATTTTTGTTCTACAAAAGAGGTATAAGCTGTGTCTACCGGATGTTTGTATCGCTCGCCCATAAACACTTCGGGCAAACCAGGCACGCCTACTTCGGGTGCGGAATGGGTATGGGTAAGCGACCACCAGAAATTTTCGGGGGCAATACCCAACCTGCGGAACAGCAGGGAGGCTACATGATCATATTCTGATGGAGAGATCACGCAGATATCGGATGATACCAGAACAAACCGGGTGATGCCGTCATCCAGCACTACAATACGGTGATAGATATGATCGTGCACCCCGGTGGACTGGCGGGCCTGGTATCCTAACAGCATTTTTGGTTCATCGGGTGTTATATCCACCTTAACAACAGCAGCACGGAAAATACCGGCATGATCTGACCCGGGCAGACTTTCCATTGCGTTTGCATAGCCTGAAGGCATTACAAAGCAAAACGCAATGAACAATATGATCATATACTTCATGCGGGTAAGCTTATTTTGGATTGCCGCCTGGCACACAAAGTAATTTTCCGGTAATTTCATACTTATTATTTGATATTAAGAAATTTGTTTTTCTTTTTGCTTACCCAAAAAAGAAACAAACAGGTACAGGACAGCAACCCATACCCCATAAACTACAAACTGTAAACTACCCCCTGCAACCTGAGACCTGCAACCTCCCTAATTCTGCTTCAAAAAAGCGATCAGGTCTGCCATCTGCTCCTTGCTGATACTTTTTTCCCAGCCTGCAGGCATAGCTGAGATACTCAGCGATCTCAGGGATTTTATTTCCTGTCGGTTAACCACTCTTTCTACATTGCCCATGCCCTTTAACATTATTGCAGATGCTGTTTCTGCCATAATAATACCCTGTAAAGTTTCTCCGTTATTCAGTTCAATTTCCCAAAGGTCATACCCCGCCATGATGGAGAGATTCGGATCGAGGATATTTGCCAGGATATCCTCCTTCTTCCAGTTGTGAATAGTGCCAAGATCAGGTCCGTAGGCAACGCCATATTGTCCTCTTACCTGGTGACATACCGCGCAACCTTGCATATATACGGCTTTCCCTTTCTCCGCGTCTCCTTTTTGATCAAGGGCTGCCTGGTATTCTCTGGCTATTCTTTTGGCTTCTTCCGCGTTTTTGGAGAATACGGTTCTGGCCCGTTCGCGGAGCTTATCATCCTCCACCTGCATCAGGGCTATACCCGTCCAGAAGCTTACACTGTTGGCGGCGATCTTGTTTTGTTCCATTGCGGTGATCAATATTCTCATCCTGGCAGTATCGCTCATGAATACACGAACTGCCGCATCCCGTATTTCTTTGGTAAACCCCGGCCATTGTTCCACCAGGTATTCGCTTACCGCAGTAGAGGGTATCTGGTTCAGCACCCGGAGCGCCGCTAATTTTACCACCGGCTGTTCCTGCGGGGTAAGTAATCCCTGGAGCATGGACTGGTACTCGGAAGGATTTCCAAATGCAAGGAAGTCAATGGCATCCGCTCTTTTCAAATCTGACAGGGTGGTGTCCTGCACAATAGATACAGCCCTTGTAACCGCTGACGAGCGCAAGGCATTATCCGTAATTTTCGAGGCCCGCAAAAATTGTAATGCCGATTTTCGTAACCCGTCTGAAGGGCTGTCGAAAAAGGTTTTAAGCAGGAGCTGCTGATCGGCCTCGCTGATAGATAACTTATTTTTCCGGTTGCGCAGTCCCTGCGCCAGCCCTCTAAGCATTGCCGTCTGTGATTGCCGTTCACCTGCAGATCGCGGTACAACAGCGTTTTGAATACGCTGATGAACCATCGGCTCATCTGAGGTTGCCGCGATCATTTCTGCAAGCCGTTGTACCATTGAACCGTAGGCCGGCACTTCGTCTTTGTATTTTGCCAGCACCAGGTTAAGCAGCGCATCGGCATTCAACGGGAAAGCGGAAAGGGCGGCAACCTGGAACCACTTATTTTCCATGTCGCCGAACAGCAGGCGGTTACGTACTTCAGATGCCCCGGCTGCGCTTACAGATCCCAGTGTAAGCAGCAGTTGAAAACGCACTTTTATATCTTTATCATGTTGCAAAGCCATCAGGGCGTTACCCAATGCAGGATCATCGTTTAAATGCAGCTCAGCCAGTTTAATGGCATTTTCTCTTATCCCGGCAACACTGTCTTTCAATGCCTTTTTGATCAGGGAGGGGTGCAGTGCATTCATCCCTTCCAGTGTCCATAAAGCATGCAGACTACCCATAACAGTACCGCTTCCGGAAGCCATATCCTCCAGTGCTGGTACGTTATCCTTATCTGCCCTGTCCACCAATAATCGCTGGGCGTTGATGCGCCACCAGGCGTTTGGATTGCCCAGCGCTTTTACCAATTCATCACCGGAAGCATCACCCAGGTTCAGCCCTTTCATCCAGTCGGCTTTTTTACCGTCAACGGGTGTAATGCGATAGATGCGCCCCTTATCAATGCCATCATATAAATTACCTGCTTTAATGGCTTCTTCCGACATCCATTCCGGGGATTCAATGACCCTGCGGTAATAATCCAGAATATACAAAGCCCCATCGGGTCCAACATACATGTTTACGGGGCGCGACCAGGCATCGGTGGAACTAAAAAACTCTTTATTGGGAAACACACGACTTGCAGTATAACTCACGCCACTGTCTCTCAGCACATCCACATGCACCAGGTTGCTGACCGGCTCGGCAATGAAGGTGGCGTTGTGATAAGGCTCCGGGAAATCATCGGCGAGATACGCGGTAAGCCCGCTGCCTGAGGTCATCGTACCCACATCGGTAAAGATCTGCCGGTCCGGGTTGATGGTGGTAGGGAATACTTCCGGGGCATCTAAATGATCAGACATATTTTGTACCGGATCCATAGGAGGAAGCTGGGGGTTACGCACCAGGTAACGTTGCGCAATCATCTCCTGGTAACCCTGGTTGGAATTATTGCTGCCAAACCAATGACCCCACTGATTGAATGTGTGACCAAACTGACAACGGCTCGCCAGCTCTTTGAGTTGAAAACGATCGGGGCGGAACCTTACTGACTTCCCACTCGCATTTTGGGGCAGCCTTACCAGTCCGGGTTTAGCCGGGTAATAGATCTCGGTGCCTTCATCGCCAAACTCTTTTACATAGTCTCTTGACTTTACTACACCTTCATGCGCCGCGTATACCCAGTTGTCCAATCCGTACACGGGGTTGTTCAAATTATGCTGGGGATTGGTCAATGCAAAGCCGGTGAGCACGGTATCCATGATATCTGCTTTGCCATCGCCATCTGAGTCTTCCAGGTAATAGATATCGGGAGAATCCGTTACTAAAAAGCCTTTCTTCCAGCGTAAAATACCGGTAGGTAATATCAATCCTTCTTTAAACAGCGTTCGCTTATCCATGATGCCATCCCCATTAGTATCACTCAGCATCACGATATTGCCGCTGCCGCTTTTATCCAGCGGGTAACCATGCATTTCAACAACGTACATTCTTCCATATTCATCTATTTCCATGTCTACCGGCGAAGTGATCATAGGCTCTGCTGCTATCATTTCTATCTTAAATCCCTCTGCTACCTGCATGGTCGCCAGCGCATCTTTAGCCGCTATAGCGCCACGGGATAAATCAGGTTTTTTTGGAGTACAACTCACTCCCGTCAACAACAGGATAGCAATAAAATAATACGCGTACGGTTTGAATAAATGAAGCTTCATATAAATATGAAAATTAAATTTGTTTGCCGTTTCTTGTCTATCGTTTTCCGTCTTTCGTTTTCACAGTGTGCCGGCACTTCATAATCATCTTCGGATAGCAAGGGCTGTGCAAGGATCCCTCCCTTGCGGGGAGACCGGTAGGAGCTTTCTCTGTGTGAAATAAAACTATGTTATTTATTTTTTCGTTTGGGCTTCTCCGTTACTACTTCCGGCGCCCGCATTTTGCCCTGCAGGTGGTCCACTACCGACTCGGTAAGATCGCCTGCTGCCTGCGGGGTGAAGGGCGATACCACCTCCACTTCATAGCCTCCGTGTTTCCATTCTGCCTCCGTGGGCATATAGCCGAACCACCCGTTGGTATAGCCGAAATAAAAAGTGTAGGCAAAAGGAGAACGGCTCCGCACTTCGTTAGACACTTCGCAGAACAGTTCCAGCGGGGCACTCCATATCGCAATATCCTTATTGATCTTAAGCAATCGCACCGGAAGCCGTACTAACGTGTCTCCTGTTTTTTTGATCTCCGCATATTTACTCAGGTCGTCTGTCCATCCCAAACCGGGCTTGCGGGGCGTTTCTATTACAATCTCATCCGGAACCAGTTTTACTTCCTCTACCGGGTATTTGATCTTACTGTTCGCTTCCAGTATTTTATCACCCAGCAGTACCCGGAATTCGCCTAAATGACCTGCGCCGGCGTTGGGATATACACTATAAATAGGCGCCAGGTTACCGGCAGCCCCGTTGATGAAAAGCATGGGCGCTCCTGTTTTTTCTTCTACATACTCCGCCACAATACCTGGTGCATCTCCGCTTATTTTAAGATTGGCGCCGCTCATTACCGTACCATGCATGGCATAATTGGCAATTAATGCCATAGGCGTTCCGTCCGCCTTATCAATCCGCAATAACCCAATCCGCCTGTCAACCGGGCCATCGGGATTCATGCCCAATGATGCCTTACCGTCCACATCTATCGCCCTGCGGTTCATATTTGCCTGCGAAAATCCCCAGCCCACGCTTAATGTGGCATCTGCCAGTTTACTCCTGGCTTCGGCTACACCATCTATTAATTTCTGCTCTATCATTTCGGTATAGGCGGAATCTACAGTATGCTGTATGCGATCGCCCATATACACACCATACAAACCCGTTTCTCCGAACTCGGGAGCCGAATGCGTATGCGTAACACTCCACCACACATTCAACGGGTTTATTCCAAATCGCTTATTCAATTGTGCAGCCACCTTATCATATTCTGATGGTGAATAAAGGCATATATCAGAAGAAATGATAAAAAACTGCGTATTCCCATCATCCAAAGCCAGGATTTTATGATAGATAGGATCCCGCACACCGGTAGATTTTCGCTCCTGGTAGCCCAGCAGGTACTGAGAGTCGGATGGTGTAATGTCTGTTTTTATCACGGCGGCTTTCAGTTGTGCCTGTGCAGCATGTACAAACCATATCAATAAGCAGCCTATTACCAGGGAAGACCGCATAATGCAGGCTCTTCTTTTTTTATTCAATTGATCAAACTGTTTTACTACAAGAAAAATACCGTGAATCAGATTCATGCGCCTTTAATTTGTATTGGTTTCGGAATATCCATACTATTCGCTAAATTCCGTATAATCCCGGGATTACGATCAATTACTCCCACACATCAGTTTGTCCAAGATTTGGATTGGCGTCAAGCTGTGTCTGAGGTATAGGATAAATTTCATACTTAGGCGCATACGGGTTCAAATCCTTATTCACAATCTGGTCGGGTGTTATGGCCGCGACCTCTTCCTACAGTGTGCCCCAATGCCTGATATCAACAAGGCATTCTGCAAGGACATTGCAGGGAACCAGCATGGCATTAGTAATCCCCATCCTGAATAATATTCTTCCGAACACCAGGGTTTCCGGACAGTTTCTATAGCCCCTTTTACAAATCCTGTTTGTAACCTGCTTATTTCTCCAATGCGACCATTATTTCTTCTGTAACACCCATCGAAGAAAATCCGCCATCGTGGAAAAGATTTTGCATGGTTACCATCCTGGTGAAATCGCTAAAGAGTGATACACAGTAGGAAGCACAGTCATCGCTGGTAGCATTGCCCAGCGGACTCATCTTCTCCGCGTAGGTAACAAACCCGTCAAAGCCTTTTATGCCGCTGCCGGCAGTGGTGCGGGTAGGCGATTGAGAGATGGTATTTACTCTCACCTTTTTGTGAGAGCCATAGTGGTACCCAAAACTGCGGGCCACGCTTTCCAGTAATGCTTTGGCATCCGCCATTTCGTTATAATGCGGGAAAACCCGTTGGGCGGCAATATAAGTGAGGGCCACCACGCTGCCCCATTCATTCAGGGCATCCAGGTCCCAGGCAGTACGCAACACCCGGTGCAAAGACATCGCGGATATATCCAGCGTTTTCTGGTTGAATCCGTAATCGATCTCTGTATATGGCTTATTCTTCCTCACATTCAGGCTCATCCCGATCGAATGCAGGATAAAATCTATTTTGCCGCCGAAATGCTCCATGGACGCTTCAAATAATTTCTTCAGGTCATCCATATTGGTGACATCCGCAGGGATCACCGGCGCTTTCACCGTATCCGCCAACTTATTGATCTCCCCCATCCGCAGTGCAACCGGGGCATTGGTGAGCACCAACCGGGCGCCTTCTTCGTGGCATTTTAATGCCGTTCTCCATGCGATAGATTTTTCATCAAGCGCGCCGAAAATAATTCCTTTTTTTCCCTGTAAAAGGTTATGAGCCATATTATTTCACTTTTAAATTGGGAGTAAATATAGGGATTCGACAGAAAACCCGGAAATACGGTTGTTCAAAGAACTAACTTTAATTCATAACACAGGTCTGCGGAGAACGAAAATGCTGAAATCCCGCGTGGGGTTCGCTGCTAACACAAAATGTTGTATGCGTATGAGGCTACTTTTGTACTGCTTGTTTTAATAGCGTTAAAAACATCTTTTCCCGCTGATTCTTGAATGAACTCGTCAATATTAATATCCGGGTCTTGTGTACCTAAAACTCTGATGTAATATGCCATTTTAAAAGTGTCGTTTTAAAGTTGGTTCAACTTCCGGGCTTACGCTGATATCAACCACTTTCGCCGGGTAGAGCCTTTACGAAGGACAAACCTCATCCAATACCGGAGGAACAAAGTATTGAGCACCGCTTTCTTATCAGGGGGGCTCTCGCTGTATAGGTTCGTGAACACCATCGAATACGAATCAGATGTAAATTTATCTTACAAACAACAAGCCGATGCCCAGGTTTCATACCCAATATTTCATAATCACTGTCATCCTGTTTGTGATTGAAATACTGATAGCCCTGTATGTAAATGACAGCTTTATACGCCCTTACCTGGGCGATGTACTGGTAGTGATACTGATATACTGCGCCATACGCGCTTTCTTCGATACTCCGGTAGTGGCTACCGCCATGGGGGTGCTGGCTTTCAGTTTCCTGGTAGAATTTTGCAATACTTTAATATTATTTCCGTACTTGGTTTACAGCACAACCGGCTGGCAAGGGTTGTGATCGGCACTTCCTTTGCCCGGGAAGATCTTATAGCTTATGCCGCCGGTATTGTCATTGTTCTCCTTGTAGAGAAAAATACCAGGAGGTCAACCGGATGATTTCGCCGTTAACAGTCCGGGGCTTATTTTTATTCCTATGCGAATAGACCGACTATGTTGATCTAAGCGGCAAATAAATCCTTCTTACATTTGCGCCTGTTATGGAAGATTTGAGAGAACAATGGTTGATACTGATCAGCACCCCCCTTTACCTGGTTATTATCGGGCTGGAGATTATTTTAAGCAATTACCGGTATAAAAAGCTGTATTCTGTAAAAGATACCGTAGCCAATGTTTATATGATGCTGCTGAACGCGATCACTGACATATTGTTCAGGGGTATTTATATTTTAATTCTTGATTATTGTTATGAACATAAGCTGCTTTCTTTTTCCGGTGTGGTGATGTACTGGTTGTTGCTGCTGGTGCTGGAGGATTTTCTCTATTACTGGTTACACCGGTTCGATCACGAGGTCCGCTTGTTCTGGGCCGTACATGTTACCCATCATTCGTCAGAAAAAATGAACTTTACGGTAGGTTTCAGGTCTTCTGTTTTTCAACCGCTGTACCGTTTTGTTTATTTTATACCATTGGCATTCCTCGGGTTTAAGCCGCTGGATATTGTATTTGTTTATTCCGCTACTCAGATATGGGGCATCTTTGTGCATACTGAATTGATAAAGAAAATGGGTTGGCTGGAGTATATTCTGGTCACCCCCTCTCACCACCGGGTACACCATGCTTCCAATGCATTGTACCTGGATAAGAATATGGGTATGTTCCTGATTATCTGGGATAAAATGTTTGGCACCTTTCAGCGGGAGATGCCGGCGGAAAATTATCAACGTATCCGCTATGGGTTAACAAAACCGCTTGAAAAAGAGACCCCCGTTAACCTGGTATTTCATGAATGGAAAACTATCCTGGGCGACTTAAAGCGGAATGATATCGGCTGGAAACTCAAACTGAGATACCTGTTTGGTCCTCCCGGCTGGAGCCATGACGGCACCCGGCTTACCAGCGAACAAATGCGGGAACAGGAAAAAAATGGATCAGGCCCGAACTAACCGGATATTATACGAAACAGGTTTTTATTGCTGACCGGGTTGTTTAGCCCCGTATATATTAAAAGAGGCAGCCGAAAGCTGCCTCTTTTAATTATGCTGTTACCACGTCTAGTTTTGTACAGCCAGCGGGTTATACAGGATCTCGTTTTCAGGGATATCCAGTGTCATCCGCGAAACCGGGTAGGTAGTCTTGGTGACATGGTTGGAAGAGCTTGCCCTGTCAACCGGGATATTCCAGCGCTTATTGTTATAGAATTCGCGTCCGCCTTCACCCCAGAGTTCAATACGGGTTTGCAACTGTACCATCTGTAAAGCACTTAAGCCCGCCATGCCCGGATAGTTATCGCAGGTTAAAGTGGTGCTGCCGTTTTTGGTACGGGCAGCCAATAGAATATTTAATGTTGTTTTGGCTGCATCTTCACTCACTCCCTGTGCCTCTGCCTCAGCCTTCATCAGCAACACTTCCGATGTGCGCATATAAAAAGCCGTAGATGCCCCCACATTTATTTTATCAGTACTGCCAAGCCCGTGGGTAGCCGCAAACTTGGAATTGGTATAAGAAGGTATAAACGCAACTGTGTTCGTTCCCGGGTAAGTATAGTTGCCGAATGCATCCAGCATAAAGCAATCCTTACGGTAATCGTCATCTGCGATCTTTTCATACAGGCGATTGTCAATTCTTTTATACGCCCTTGATACGCCCCCGTTGCCAACACCAAAACAGTTCATATAAGTAGTGAAATGTGTATTAGCCTGGCCTAAAGGAAAGCCTAATATTACTTCAGGGTTTTGCGCATTATTTAGAAACCCGTTGCTTTCCGGCAAAAATACAGGGTCAGATACTGTACCGGTGTTTTTGCCGCCATACTGCGCCTCACTCATTAAAGTGGGATAGTTGCTCAGGATACTGTTACATGCTGTAATAGCTGTGGGCCAATCACCCGTCCATACAGCCACACGCGCCAGCAGGAAATTAGCGACGCCCAGATCGATGTCCGCCAAATCAGGTGTATACCCTATCCCCGCGCCCTGTAAAAGTGTAATGGCGGTCGTAAGGTCGTTCTTAATGAACTGGTATGTTTCTGCAGACGACGCACGGGGTTTATTTTCCTGGTTTGGATTGAATGTATCATACAACATAATACCCAGTTTATTATTTCCACCCTGCATATAGGCATCCTGGTAGTTTTCCATCAGGTAATTATAGGCATAAGCCCTTACTACCAGCCCTCTTGCCTTACAATCTTTCAGGAAATTGTTATTGGACACTACTTCATCCGTAAGATAATTCAGCATTTGGTTTGCAGTAGTAATGCAATACCACGCATAGTTCCAGTAGGTCACATTTTTCCCGTTTGCTGCGTTAATAAAATCGCCCAACTGGTATTCAATGGCTCCCCAAAGGGAATTCAATCCTTCCTGGTCGCCCAGTATCATATCATTCCCTTCCAGGCTGCGGTTTACATCCAGTCCCTGGTTGGTATAATACATATCCGCAACGCCTGAACCGGTGCCTCCGGCATTATTGAACAGCAGCGGCATATTGTTTGCCATACTTCCCATCACTATTTTTATCTTTTCCGTATCGCCTGATGCAAGCAATTCTGCTATTTGCGCATCGGTTATATTATTGGGTGGCGTTACCTCCAGCTTTTCTGAGCAGGCTGAAAAAAACAGGATGGCTAAAGCAACCGAACCTATTATATATTTTTTCATGATCTTCATTCTTTTAGTATAATTAAAAATTCACGTTAACCCCTACAGACATAGTGCTCATCGGCAGATAAACGGCAGCACCCACTTCCATACCGCCTACCAGCGACATACGGGGGTCGATGCCCGAATGTGAAGTGAACATGGCTATATTATCTGCAGATGCATATACACGGATATTTTTGGCTTTTATTTTATCTGCAATATTGCTGCTGAAATTATACCCTAAAGTGAGGTTCTTTATATTCAGGTAAGAGGCATTGAACAAAGCCATATCGCTGTATTGCCATGAGCCATGTGTAGAACCTCCCGTATAGTAGGTATCACCATAGAAGGTCATCGGGAATTTAGCCCCTTTGTTTTCGGGCGTCCAGGTATTACCCAGTAATTCCGCAGACAGGGCATTGCCTATATTACCGCTCCTGTACAGGTGGTTGGCATATTCAACACTTAAGAATTTACCGCCAATCTGGTAAGCGAGAATTGCCATAAAGTCAAATCCCTTATACTGCAAAGTAGTGGTAAATCCACCGATCCATTTGGGTATGGCGCTGCCCATGCTGTAACGGTCTGCCAGTGAGTGGTTGACTGTGCTGACAATGTCGCCAACCTTGCTGCCGCCGAAGAGCCCGTCAGTAAGGTCTTTTTGTGTTACGGTATGATGGAATAAAGGCAGCCCCGTGCTTTGATCAACGCCGGCATACTTATACAGGTAGAGATTGTAATAATCCATACCTTCTCCACGCAGGAATGTTTGCCCGGCAGAAGTTGCCCCGCCGCTGGCAGCGCCCCAGCCGTCAATATCCGCAATATATTTACCACCCAAAGCTTCAGACAATACCGTTGAAGGTACTTTCAGTAAAATAGTCCTGTAATGTGTGCCGTTCAGCCCGACATTCCACCGGAAATTTTGATTACGGATCACATCAATATTCACATCCACTTCAAAACCCCGGTTTACTATTCTTGCATTATTGCGTGTTATGGTCCTTTGACCTAATGAATAGGCTATCGGCTGGGCAAAAACAGCGTTAACCGTCAGCTTGTTATAATAATCGATCGAACCATTGATCCTCCTGTTCCAGAAAGAGAAATCAATACCGCCATCCAGTGTATGGGTATTTTCCCAGGTGATGGCCGGGTTGATCGCCCCCTGGGAAAGTGTATAACTAACCGGGATGCCCGTGCCGTTGTTAACAGTTGAATATACAGCACCATAGTTCCACAACTGATATCCTGAATAGTTGCTGATACCGCTCTGGTTGCCTATTACACCATAACTGGCCCGCAGTTTCAGATCATTCAACCAGTTGCCGGTACCCTCCATAAATTTCTCGTCGCTTAAGCGCCAGCCCGCCCCGATGGACCAGAAAGTACCCCAGCGGTCTTCTTCGTACCTGAATTTGGAAGACCCGTCACGCCTGGCAGAGCCTTCCAGGAAATATCTGTCGTTGTAGTTGTAGCTGACCCTTCCGAAATAACTTTCCATTGCTGTGTGGTCGCCGCCACCACTCGGAGCAGCGAAAGGAGCGCCGCTGGAAGTATAACGCCCTACAAAATTGGCATATCCGTAAAAATCATCGATCAGGGCGTAGGCGGAGTTATAATTCAGGAAATCACTTTTCCACTGATAATACTCATGCCCCAATAAAGCGGTGATGGAATGAACACCAAGATTTTTGTTCCAGTTCAGTAACTGCTGTGTATTGAACACGCCGGTATTCATATAGGTACGTCCCAGTGCACCTATATTGACCACAACACCCGTCGTGCTGTTGCCGTAGCGCAACCTGTTCTCGGAAAACCGGTCGTAAGACAGGTTAGCGGTGAAACTAAAATCTTTCAAAAAGCTGACAGTGCCATATCCTTTCAGGTTCAGGTCATGCGATTCTCTTCTGTCAATGTCCTTATCCAAAAGTTGAATAAGGTTGGTGGTATAAAGCGGCTGGCTGGTTGGGCCTAATGGGGAGTAGCTTACCCCCGCATTATTATGCACCCTGTCCGTACCATCCGCGTTTTTCATAATATTACCATCTTTATCACGCGCAAACAAAGGGATCAAAGGGCTTTGACCATTGGTCCAGCGAAAAGCATTCTGCTGCACTGTTCCGGGGTTACGGCCGAACCGGGTTGCGGGAGATTGTGTGTTGCGGAAGCTGTAACCCATGTTAGCGCCCACTTTCAGCCAACTGGTAAGCTGCGCGTTTATATTGCTTCTTACATTGTACCGTTTAAATTTCGATCCCCTGATATAAGAGGGATCTTCCAGCATGCCCAGCGATACGAAATAATCCATTTTCTCGGTGCCGCCGCTGGCAGATAGGGTATGCTCCTGGCGGAACATTCTTTCAAAAAAATAGTTTTCGTAAGAGCCGGATTCGAATAATTGCCTTGCATTGGGATTCAGCTTACCGTCCGGGTTTATCAGGTAAGCGCCCGACATGGTAGCGCTGGCGTTGGCGCCGCTGCCGGTAGAAGTGTATACTGCCCCGGGAACTTCATACAGCATGTGGTTACCCAGCAGGTTACGCGAAAAGTTGGTCGTGGAACCCGTATAGTCAAACAGGTGAGCGCTGGCAAATTCCGCAGCCTCCTGGTGAGACATATTGGGGTTTTGAACATTCGTTGTGTATTTGCCATTAGTGGAAGAACCGCCTTCATATCCGTATCGAACCGAATTATAGATTGCCAGCCAGGCATGTTCGTAAAAATCTTTCGCATTATCGATCCTGTCGTACCGCATGGTGCCGAGGAAATTAAAGCCTGCGCGGGTTTCAAAAGAGATATTGGCTTTTCCGCGTGAACCTTTTTTAGTGGTGATCAACAATACTCCATTCGCGCCGCGGGCGCCATATACCGCCGTGGAAGCGGCGTCCTTCAGCACGCTGATGCTTTCTATGTCCCTCGGGTTAATAGAGGCCAATGCATTGGCATATTCCGTAGGCACCCCGTCAATCACGATCAATGCATTTGAGCTATTCTGCATGGTAGAGCCGGCACCCCGCAAACGGATACCCATATCCAGACCGGGCTGCCCGTCAATGGAAGATACCTGGATGCCAGGCACAACCCCTTCGAGCGCACGGGTAACAGTTGAGTTGGCCTGGGTGGAAATTACCCTGGAATTTACAGCGGTAACCGCACCGGTATAATCTTTCTTACGGGCAGTACCGTACCCGATAACGATCAGGGTATCCATGGCTGATTGAGCTTCAGCCAGCCTCACGGTGATATTGGCCTGGTTGCCTACCGCTATTTCCTGGGTGGCAAACCCCACAAAACTGAACACCAGTACAGCCCTGTCCGGTACAGATATCTGAAAAATTCCGTCTTCAGCAGTAGTAGTACTGGTTTGGGTTCCCTTAACGGTTACTGTTACGCCCGGCAAAGGGCCACCCCCTCCATCGGTAACCTTACCGGAAACCTGTTTCTGTGCCATGACGGCCAGGTAGCCGCATAGACAAAATGAGAGCACTAAAAGCAGCCTTTTTTTCATTTTGGTTTGAGTTTAAGTGATTAATAAAGTAAACAAATGATGATTGGAAAACTGAAAGACTAAAAAGTGGTATTTTTCATAAGTCGTCGTGGTCAAAGGATTAGAACCGCCAAGCTGTTGGCGAAGTTTTCAAAAAGATCCAACTATAAATTTTTATACGCTGCAACTTTGATGAGAAGCAATTCATTGGCAAGATTTGTTGGTTAATTAGATTGTAAATCAGCTATAGATTATATATCCTGTTACCAATAGTGAAATTATATTGAATACCGCAGGAAAACTTATAGTTAGATACCTAAAAAATATGCTTTTATAACATTGCCGCTGATATGCAGCTATCAGAAAACTTGTCTTGAAATCGTATGATAAAGGTTATCGTATCCTGTCTTTTACCAGTTCCTTTACTTTATCCGCAGGCAGGCGTTCCTGCTTCATTGTGTCCCTGTAGCGAATAGTAACCGTGCCGTCTTCTTTTGTCTGGTGGTCTACCGTTATACAAAAAGGAGTGCCGATAGCATCCATGCGGCGGTAGCGTTTTCCTATAGCGTCTTTTTCTTCGTAAAAGCAATAGAACTCATCCCGGCAATCATTCATGATGTTTCGTGCGATTTCGGGTAATCCGTCTTTTTTAACAAGCGGAAGAACAGCCAGTTTTACCGGGGCTATTTTAGGCGGTATGCGCAGTACGGTCCTGCTATCTGTGCTGCCATCTTCTTTTGTCAGGGTTTCCTCTTCGTAGGCGTTGGAGAGTATCAGCAAAAACATCCTGTCTAAACCGATAGAAGTTTCAATTACATAAGGCACGTAATTGCCAAACGGTTTTCCTGTTGCAGGGTCTATGTCGTTATCATAGTATTGCAGTTTCTTTTTGCTGTACAACTGATGTTGACTGAGGTCGTAATCACTTCTGCTGTGAATACCTTCAACTTCTTTGAAGCCGATCGGAAATTCAAATTCGATATCACAGGCTTCCTTGGCATAATGGGCCAGTTTCACATGATCATGATACCTGAACTTATCCTGTGGTATACCTAATGACAGATGCCATTTGAGCCTGTCTTCTTTCCAGTATTGATACCATTCACCTTCCGTGCCGGGGCGGACAAAAAACTGCATTTCCATTTGCTCAAATTCCCGCATCCGGAAAATAAACTGGCGGGCTACTATTTCATTGCGGAAAGCTTTTCCCGTTTGTGCGATACCGAAAGGTATTTTCATCCGGGCGGTTTTTTGCACATTTAAAAAGTTGACGAAAATACCCTGGGCGGTTTCCGGGCGCAGGTATACAATATTATCCTCTTCGCTGGTGGATGCTACAGCGCCGAATTCGGTTTTGAACATCAGGTTGAACTGGCGGATATCCGTCCAGTTGGAAGTACCGCTGACGATACATTTTATTTTGTTATCATCTATCAGCTTTTTCAGGCCGGCAAAGTCTCCCGCTGCTTCCAGTTGGGTCATGGCGTCCAGCAGCGCCTCGCCTTCTTCTTTGGGAAGGGTATCAGCATGGGCTTCTATCAGGTGGTCCACCCGGTAGCGCTTTTTGCTGTCCTTATTGTCTATCATAGGGTCGCTGAAATTATCCACGTGCCCGGAAGCTTTCCAGGTGGTAGGGTGCATAAAGATGGCAGCATCCACACCCACAATATTCTCGTGCAGTTGCGTCATACTTTTCCACCAGTAATCGCGGATATTTTTTTTCAGTTCGCTTCCCCAGGGACCATAGTCATATACGGCACTGAGACCGTCATAGATCTCACTACTCTGGAACACAAAACCGTATTCTTTAGCATGGGCAATGATCGCCTGGAATTTATTATCGTTTGTAGCCATAGGGGCGCAAAGATAGTGATAAAAGCATGACCCGGAAACAATATGGCAGGGGATATCAGGGGGGTAGGGTTGCTGTTAAAGGTTATTGATGCTTTCCATCATTTTTGTCGTGATTTCTTTGGCTGAATAAGGGAACCGGATATCTGCCGCCTGTGCTGTTTCATACCAGGGCTCAAAAACCAGGTGAAAGTCTTCCGGGAGTTCCGGCAGGGTAGTCACCCCCAGTTTTTTTAGCGCAGCGGCATTACATTTTTGTTCGTATTGCCCCTTAATAGGCATTACCATCATTTTCTTTTTCAGATGCAGTGCTTCTGCGGGTGTTTCAAAGCCGGCGCCGCACACTATCGCGGAGCAGTGGATAAGGCTTTCGTTAAAGGCAGTTTTGTCAACAGGTATGAAGGTGAAGTTATTTTCCTTTGTAATGGTCTTTACTTCTCTGGAAAAAACCTGGAACCGGTATTGGGTGAGTTTACTAAAATATTTCTTTATTTCACAATCGCAATAGGAGGGGAGGTAAACCGTGATATAATCCTGTTGTGTGGGAATGGCATTCCATATCTCAGATTTGATCACGGGGGGTAATATGAAGTCATCATACTGCTCAAAATGAAGCCCCACGTACCGGGTAGCACGGGCATAATTTTTCAATATCCATTCTCCCACTGAACTGGGCTGCTCAGGCCGGGGGGTGTTTGCAGACATGAAGCTTGCCTGGTGGCCGAAATTTACGGAAGGAACCTTCTTTTTCCGGCAGGCTATGCCGGTAATACATTCAAAGTCATTTATCACCAGGTCGTATTTTTCAACCGGCAGTTCGTTTACCTCTTTTCTAAGCCGCAGGGGCGCTATTTTTTTTACCATCGACAGGTAGTCCAGGCTTCCTTTGCAGGTATAGAATAAGCTGAGCCCGTTACTCCTGAACTTAACGGGAGCGTCCAGGGGCAGGCTGCTGTTAGCGCCGCTTAAAAAAAGGTCCACCGGGCCATATTCCTGCAAGTAGGGCAGCAGTTCCATTGCCCGGCTGATATGCCCGTTACCGGTAGCTTGTATCGCGTAGAATATTTTCATAGTTGGGTCTTTTTAAAGTTCTTCTCAGGACCGGAAGTTTTTGCTTGAACTACATCAGACTCCGAATGTTCGGATCGTAATCAGCAATCATTTCCACATTTCTCAATTGCCTCATCCCGCCAGCGAGTTTATATAATAGCTGATCTCGTCTGTAATCACATTAGGTTGGGGCGTTTCTTTCTCAATTTTTATTTCAGGGAAGGCGGTTTCATCAAACTCAAATATTGTCCATTCCTTTTTATAATATTCCAATGCTGTGCAATGCTCTACCCAGTCGCCGCTGTTCAGGTAAGTAACCTTTCCACTTTCATTGGTCACTTCCCGTTTTTGGGGCTTGTGCACATGACCGCATATTACATAGTCATATTTCTTTTCTATAGCCAGTTCCGCAGCTATGGCTTCAAAGTCGTTCACCTTGGCAATGGCTTTGTTAACACCTTCCATCACGCTTTTGGATAAGGAGATGCGATCCCTGCCGGCTATTTTTAAGATAGAATTGATCAGCCAGTTGGTGAGTATCAGTAGTCCATACCCACTGCTGCCCAGTTTTGCCCAGAACCGGGCAGATCCTTTTGTCGCGTTATCGAATACGTCTCCGTGAAATATCCAGGTCATTTTATTGTCTATCTCCAGTACCAGCTTATCGGTGAGCACAAAATTTCCTATTCTGAGGTCTGAATAGCGCCGGAGCGCTTCATCGTGATTGCCGGTAATATAAAAAACCCGGGTACCACCGGAAATGCAATTAACGATTTCCTTAATGACATTCATATGAGATGCCGGAAAATAGCTTTTGCTGAACTGCCAGCCATCAATAATGTCTCCATTCAGGATCAGGATGGAGGGAGATATGCTTTTTAAGTAAGCCGTGAGTTTTTTAGCCTGGCAGCCATAGGTCCCAAGATGGGCGTCGGAAATCACTGCCACGTCAACGGGTCTTTTTTCCATGGGGGATATGTTTATCAAAACTACCCTGGAGATATTATCTTAATATTACGCGGCGGTTAATAAAAAGTGATGAATTAGTCTCATATGGCTTTTATGCCTGTTTATTATTTATAAACATTGTAACTAAAAAGCTGCCTGAAAAGCAGTATATACCCTATAAATTCTTCTTTTGGTTTTCAATAGCCTATTGGTTTTCTGGAAGAATTAAATTTTTTTTGTCATTATGGCTATTTAATGTTGCTGAATCAGGTTTTATATTTTAATTTAGTATTAATATACATTTTACATTCTGTTTACATTGTTACAAAACCTTTGAGGCACCTTATATCATTTAACCAAATTAAATTAACAGCTTATGATCAAAAGGCAACTTTGGGGGCGGGTAGTATTTGCCCTTTTTGCTTTATGGAGCCTGCCGCTACTGGCTTTGGCTCAACAAACAGTTACTGGTGTCGTTACAAATGCAAAGGATGGAACCCCGCTGGAAGGGATTTCCATTACCGTAAAAGGTACCACCAGGGGAACTTTTACTACGGGAGAAGGCCGGTTTTCAATTCAAGCAAATAATGGAGACGTACTGGTGATCAGTGGCGTAGGGTTTAAAACGGAAGAAGAAAGGGTTACGGGCGCTACGCTAAATATCGTATTGGACGAAGATTCAAGAAACCTGAGTGAGGTGGTGGTTACCGCTTTGGGTGTAAAAAGGGAAACAAAACGCCTGGGATATGCAGTACAGGAAGTAAAAGGATCGGAACTTGACAAAGCCCGTGAAACGAATTTCGTAAGCGGTCTTGCCGGTAAGGTGGCGGGCGTACAGGTAATGAGCGCTCCCAGCGGAATTGGCGGTTCGGCCAGGGTAACCATTCGTGGTGACAAATCGCTGGACATTAACAAAAACCAGCCCCTGTTTGTGATTGATGGGGTGCCCATCACCAATGAACTTCCCGGTTCCAGCGGACGTAGTTTTCAGGAGATTGACTACGGTAACGGAGCTTCTATGGTGAACCCGGATGATATCGAAAGCATGACGGTTTTGAAAGGCGCCAATGCATCGGCTTTATACGGATCCAGGGCTGCCAATGGTGTAATCGTAATCACTACCAAATCCGGAAAGGGCAGCAGGGGGATCGGCGTATCGGTTAACGCAGGGATCACCTTTGAAGACCCGCTGGTGGTTCCCAACCTGCAGAAAGTATATGGACAGGGTAATAATGGCGAGTTCAGCTTTGTGAATGGTAACGGCGGCGGGTTGAGAGACGGTGTGGATGAAAGCTGGGGACCCAAAATGGATGGACAGTTAATTGCCCAGCATAGTTCTCCAACAGCCAATGGGTATAGAGGCGGCGATATTTCCCTGGTGGACGATGGCGTTCTCGGATCTCCGGCTGATATGGCGGCAAGAGGAGCGATCACTCCCACTGCGTTCCTTCCCGGTATGGACCTGAGGAAATTTTATGAAACGGGTATTACCAAAAATACCAATGTTTCCTTAACAGGCGCTAATGAAAAAGGAGACTTCAGGTTGTCATATACCAACCTCGATCAGAAGGGAATTATACCCAATACCGATCTCAAGAGAAATACCTTTTCTTTTAACGGCGGATATAACCTGACTCCCAAACTCTCTGTGAGGGTAGTAGGAAACTACGTGGGAACCCAAAGCGACAACAGGCCGAACCTGAGCTATGGTACCGAAAGTATCATCTACCTGTTGCACTGCTGGATGGGTATGCATATCGACCTGGAAACGCTGAAGGATTACTGGATACCGGGAATGGAAGGACGTCAGCAGTTTAACTACAACTACAACTACCACGATAACCCCTATTTCAACCTGTACGAAAATACCAACGGGCAGATAGGGAACAGGGTCTTCGGGAACGTTACTTTAAAGTATGACCTGACAAACTGGTTGAGCGTGCAGTTGAGAGGCGGTACCGACTTTAACAGTGAGCTGAGAAAGCGTCAGCGCGCCTTCAGCACCCAGCGTTATCCTTTCGGAAGCTACCGGGAAGAAAGGGTGCGTTACAGCGAGTCCAACTTTGACTTCCTGGTGAATGCGCAAAAAGATATTTCTGACAACTTCAGCCTGGGGGCCAGCGTAGGTGGCAACAGGCAGATCAGCCAGATGAACAACCACGAGGTTACAGCACCGCAACTGCTTATCCCGGGCATTTACAGCTTTAATAATAACAGGATACCGCTTGTAGGCTCTATCTATGATGGCAATAAAACCATCAACAGCGTATACGGAACCCTGAATTTTGGCTATAAGAACTACCTGTTCCTGGATGTAACCGCAAGGAATGACTGGTCATCCGCATTGACACTTCCCAAGCAGGCGGATACCCTGGGTAATACCACCAACTCGTATTTTTATTCCTCCGCTTCTTTAAGCGCGGTGATCAGTGATATGGTACAATTACCTTCCTGGATATCCTTCGCAAAAGCAAGAGCCAGTGTGGCGCAGGTGGGTAACGATACGGATCCTTACCGTTTTTCACCCAGCTTTTCACCCGGAAACCCTTGGAGTACCTTTCCTGTTTATTCTTCTACAAGCACCCTTTTCAACTATAACCTGAAGCCCGAGATCAGCACATCCTGGGAAATTGGTGTAGACTGGAGGTTCTTTAACAACAGGTTGGGACTGGATTTCACTTATTATAACATCAATACCCAGAACCAGATATTACCTTCTGTGCCTGTTTCTATTACTTCTCTTTACAGCACCCGGATCGTAAATGCCGGTAAAGTAAATAACTATGGATATGAAGTAATGTTGACCGGTAAGCCGTTTGATGGCAAAAACTTTAAATGGGATGTAGCAGTGAACTGGTCGTTGAACAGGAGCAAAGTGGTTGAATTTGACGGAGAGGTAACCGACTATCAGATGGCAGGTAACCATGGAGTAACCATTCGTGCAAGAGTAGGCGAAAGAATGGGCGACATGTACGCGATCGCGTTCAAAAGAGTGGAAGACAAGAACAGTCCTTATTATAACGAGATCATATTCGCAGCTAACGGCAGGCATGACAGAACCTCTACCATTCAGAAAATGGGTAACTATAACCCCGATTGGTTAGCCGGTATCCGCAATAGCTTTAGCTATAAGAATGTGAACCTGAGTGTGCTGTTGGATACAAGGTATGGTGGTAAGGTTTTCTCTGAAACATTTGTGGTAGGACTGGAAGCCGGGCAAATGATAGAAACCCTGGAAGGCCGTGCAGACGGGTATGATTTATCGAAAGCCGGAAATGGTGTTATCGGAAAAGGCGTTATTCAGAATGCTGACGGCAGCTACCGGGTAAATGATGTGAAGCTGACAGCGAGGGAATACCACCAGTCACGCACCGGAAACCGGGGTATACCCGAGGGCGCTATTTTCGACGCTTCCTTTATCAAACTGAGAGAAATAAGGCTGGGATATTCTTTTGCACCTTCTTTATTATCAAAAATAAAGGTGAGAGGGTTAACAGCCTCTGTTGTAGGGCGTAACCTGGCAGTGTGGAGCGATGTACCGCATATTGACCCGGAAACATCCTCTATGTCAGGCGGCACCATTATTCCCGGTATCGAATCAGTGGGTATGCCCACTACAAGAAGCTGGGGCTTTAACCTGTCATTCAATTTCTAATACGCCAAATTATTTTATATGAAAAAAATGAAGCTATTTATATTAATACTGCTGGCGGGAATTTTGACATTGCCGTCATGTACCAAAAACTACCAGGAGATCAACCAGAACCCCAATGCTATTACTGCGGTTACGCCCAACCTGTTGTTGCCGGGTATTATCAGAAGTACTACCTACGAAATACTGGGGCAAAGTTGGGGCATCGGTAATATCGTTATGCAACATACCGCAAAGATCCAGTTTGTGTCCGAAGACAGGTATATATGGAATGAAAGGAACGGTGTGTGGAACAATATGTACAACAACCTGCGGGATGTGCAGATCCTCATTGCGCAGAGTGAACAACTGAATGCTCCCAATTACAGGGGAGCCGCCCTGATTCTAAGAGCCTGGATGTTTTCCCTGCTGACCGACTGCTATGGAAATGTTCCTTATTCCGAAACGCTTGCAGGAGGAACGCTTACACCCAAATATGACAGCCAGGAAGAAATATACAACGGCATCCTGGCTGATTTAGCCACCGCCAATAGCATTATGAGTCCGTCGGCGGGGTCTATTGTAGGAGATCTTGTGTATGGCGGTAATGTTTCAAAATGGAGAAAATTGGCCAACAGTCTTCGTTTGCGTTACCTGATGCGCATTTCTGATAAAAAGAATGTATCCGCAGAAATGCAGGCGATTATCAACGATCCGGTGGCTAACCCGATCTTCACCGACCCGGGAAGCTGGGCCCAGGGCGCCACATTTTTCGGTGGCGCCGGCAATCACGGTGACAACGCGGTGATTGAGTACCTGGAAGCTGCTCCGAACCAATATTATCTTTACACCACCCGCCAGGGATCTTTTGATGAGTTCCGCCTGAGTAAAACACTGGGTGATACGCTGCTGAAATTCACTGATCCCAGGTTACAGGTATTCGCACAGTTTACCGACACTTACGGTGCAGACAATGGATTAAACCCGGCGAGCCAGGCTGCCCCGGTTGTAGCGTCAGCCTATGTGGGAGTTCCCAACGGGTTGAATGAAGTGGACGCGCTGGAATACAATGGCGGGTCCGGGAAAATATCCAGGGTAGGACATATATTTTACAAAGGTTCTTCGGAAACACAAAAGGGGTTACAAGGCGCCCTCGGATATATAATGGGGTATCCTGAGCTGCAGTTTATCCTTGCCGAAGCGGTAAAAAAAGGGTTGGTAAATACAGGCAAAACGGCACAGGAACATTACGAAGAGGGTATTAAAGGGGCATTTATTTATGCCTGCACTACTATCCCCGGTGACTACCTGACAAGACCGGGTGTCGCTTATAATGAAGCGGATGCTTTAAAGCTCATCGGAACCCAAAAGTGGATTTCTTTATTCTTTACCGGACTGGAAGCCTGGTTCGACTGGAGAAGAACAGGATATCCCGCGTTGATAGCAGGCAGGGACAATGTGAATGATGACAAGATACCGGTAAGATTTATTTATCCGATCAATGAACAGAATCTGAACGGGGCAAGCCGGGACGCAGCGGTAGCCGCACAAGGCCCGGATAATTATAATACCAAGGTTTGGTGGGATAATTAAGATCCGTTAATTGAGAAATAAAAACTCACAGGTTTTCCCGCCTGCGCTTTGCTCCGGCGGGCAAGTAAAACCTGTGAGTTTTTTTATTATCCAATCACTCATTCAGCAATTGAAAAGTAACGGGCTGTTTGCGATAGGCTTTAACCTTTTTGCCATTATTTTCAGCAGGAGTCCATTTAGGTCCTTTTCGGATAGCGTTTACACAAAGTTCTGCCAGCTTGGTTCCCTTCATGGTCAGCGCTTCCACTTCGCTGATATTTCCTTCCCTGTCAACCACAAATTGTACTATACAGGTACCGGCTTTTCCTTCTTCCTGCAGTTCATCCATATAGCGGTTAATTTCCCTTGAAATGTATTTTCTCCAGGCTTGGTCTCCACCCGGATATTTGGCTTCAATCTGAACATGGACCAGTATATGGTCTTCCGGGTCTTCCTTGGGGCCAACCGTCACACCGGTATTGGGTTCCTCTACGGGCGGCGCTACTATACCCAGGTCTTTGTCCCCTTTTTTGTTTTCGGTTCCGATGGTAGCATCCAGTAATTCTTCATTCGGCCGCATTTCATTCTCTTCATTTACCAGTTGGTCGTCTACCACTTTCGGTGTCGCCAGCCTTGCCATTTCCAGTTGGGGCATTTCCTGCGGAGGCGGTTGCACAGGAGGAATTTCTACCGGAGGCTCTTCTTTTGGCAACTCAACCAGTATTACATCTTCCTTAATGTGGAGTCTGCCACTGGTTGTTGTGGAAAATTTTGAGTCAATAATGGAGGCTAAAGCAACGAACAATGCCAGCAGAGCTGTTATACCAATTGCTTTGAATAGCCTGACGTCATAACGTTTCCTGAGTTCGTAAGCGCCGTATGTTTTATTACGTCCATCGAAAATGATGTCCAGGAAACTGGCTTGCAGAATTTTATTTGTCTCCATAAACAATTTTTCAATTAGATGCCGGCATGAAACGAATCCATAATAAAAAATCTTTCGGGAAGAAAGCTGCTATCGTTCAGGAATAGATAAGATGCAGAGAATCAATAAACAAAACGGGTATAAAAAATAAAAAATCCCGGCAGCTCCGCCGGGATTCAAAGAGTTGAATAATAAAGTTTTTATGCACTGACTGCTTTATTCACCAGGGCGGCTGCTTCGCTCAGCAGGATGGCAGATTGTACTTTCAATCCGCTGGCTTCAATCAGGTCTTTTGCTTCTTTGGCATTGGTTCCCTGCAGGCGTACAATGATCGGTACCTGAATGTCGCCGATGGAATTGTAAGCATCAATAACGCCCTGGGCTACACGATCGCAGCGTACAATACCGCCGAAAATATTGATAAGAATTGCTTTTACTTTAGGGTCTTTCAGTATGATCCGGAAACCGGCCTCAACGGTTTGTGCATTGGCGGTACCTCCTACATCCAGGAAGTTGGCAGGATCACCTCCGCTTAGCTTGATCATATCCATACTGGCCATGGCCAGCCCGGCGCCGTTCACCATACACCCTACATTGCCATCCAGTTTTATAAAGTTCAGGTTATATTTATGCGCTTCCACTTCAGTAGGATCTTCTTCACTGATGTCACGCAATGCTTCCAGGTCGGGGTGACGAAGCAGGGCGTTGTCGTCCAGGTTCATTTTACAATCTACGGCAATGATCTTTTCATCACTGGTTTTAAACAGCGGATTTATTTCCAGCATGCCGCAGTCAAGCTCTACATATGCTTTGTACAGGTTGGTAACAAACTTTACGCAATTTTTAAAAGCTTCTCCACTCAGCCCCAGGTTAAATGCGATTTTCCTTGCCTGGAACGGCAGTAGTCCGCCGGAAGGGTGTACCCATTCCTTAAATATCTTTTCCGGCGTATCATGCGCCACCTGCTCAATATCCATTCCGCCTTCCGTACTGTACATTACCACATTTTGTCCTTTGGAGCGATCGAGCAGTATCGAAAGATAAAACTCTTTTACCGGGTTAGGTCCCGGGTAATAAACATCCTGCGCAACCAATACCTTGTTTACCAGTTTACCTGCTTCACCGGTTTGTATGGTAACCAGGGTTCCACCTATAATATTTCCTGCGATGGTTTTTATTTCTTCCGCCGTTTTACCTACGGCTACTCCACGCTGTTCTGTTCCTCTTATTTTTCCTTTTCCGCGTCCACCGGCATGAATCTGTGCTTTTACAACAGCAAAGCTGTTGCCATATTGTACTTTTAACTGCTTATAGGCTTCTTCCGCCTTTTCCGAGGTGTCTACGGGTATACCATCCTGAACAGGTACGTTGTATTTTTTCAGCAGCTCTTTAGCCTGATATTCGTGAAGATTCATGCAATGAAGTTTGCGCGAATTTAAATCAGAATGCGCGAATAGAAAAATAAGACGGATTTTAGTTTTATATCGGGTTATTAACAACTCAATTCCCCGGTTCCGGCCATTTAGGCAATGTTTTTGTATTATTGTGGGTTATAATCAAAATATATCATCATGAAAAAATTATGGATAGGAATGTTTTCTGCGGCTTTATTATTTGCAGCTTGTAATAGTGCGCCCGAGAACAAGGGAACCGATGCTGGCAATACAAATGCGGCTGCACACAATCACGAACATGGTGCTGTGGCGGATGTGCCGATGGTTCAACAGGCGGAAGCAACCATTGCAGGCACCTACCCCGATACCGTGGTAAACGGCACAGCCAAATTTGTGGCGGGTGAAAATGGTACTGTCCGGCTTGAACTCTCAATCTCCGCTCCATCCAGGGCAGGAAAAACCGTGGCAGTACACCTGCATGAGCATGGCGACTGCGGAGAGCATGGAAATGCGTCTCATGGTCACTGGAACCCTGCCGGTAAATCGCATGGAAAATGGGGCAGCGACCAGGGTTTTCATTCAGGAGATATCGGTAATGTAACCCTGGATGCACAGGGCAATGGAACCCTGGCAATGGAAACAGACCTCTGGACATTGGGCGGCAGCGCTGACAAAAACATTTTAGGCAGGGCATTGATCGTACATGGAGGAGAGGATGATTATACTACCCAGCCGACAGGTAATGCAGGGAACAGGATCGGATGCGGCGTCATTCAATAGCATGAGCGATAATTTCTGATATTTTTAAATAAAAAAGGATGCGACTGCATCCTTTTTTATTACGGTTAACAACACCCTTCTCATACCATTAAATCCACAAATTCATTTACGGGTGTATTGATGAGTTTCTTATAATCAAGAGAGATATCCAGCAGCGCTTTCTGCTGTTTCACTGCGAATTTTCTTGCCAGGTTGATCTTGTATTTTTCTATCAGTACCGGTATCCCTTCTTCGCGGCGGCGTTTGTGGCCGATCGGATACTCCACGATTACTTCATCCAGCACGGCGCCATCCCTTAAGGTAATTGTCAATGCATTTGCTATGGAGCGCTTTTCCGGATCATGATAGTCGCTGGTAAACTGTTTGTCCTCTTCTGTTACCATCTTGTCTCTCAGCAGGTCAATCCTTTCGTCCGATGCTATATTATCTTCATAGTCCGCGGCGGTTAAACGTCCGAAGATCAGTGGCACGGCTATCATATATTGTATACAATGATCCCTGTCTGCCGGGTTGTGGAGCGGTCCTTTTTTGTCAATAATACGGATAGCAGCTTCGTGTGTGCGTATTTTTATTTCTCTAATATCGTCTGCAGTTTTTCCAAGTTCTTTCAGCTTTTTATGCAGGGTCATAGCGGCTTCCACAGCAGTTTGCGAATGGAATTCGGCAGGAAAGGAAATCTTGAACAGCACATTTTCCATGACATAGGAGCCGTAGTCGCGTTGAAATTTAAATTCATTTCCTTTGAACAACACATCATAGAACCCCCATGTTTTTGCCGTGAGAACCGAAGGATAACCCATTTCCCCTGTTTTGGCAATCAGCGCCAGGCGAACAGCTCTGGATGTAGCGTCACCTGCTGCCCAGGATTTCCGGCTGCCGGTATTGGGTGCATGGCGATAAGTGCGCAACGATTGCCCGTCAACGAACGCCAGGGATATGGCATTGATCAGTTCCTCCCGGGTTAACCCTATCAGCTTTCCTACCACAGCGGTGGAAGCCAGCTTTACCAGTACTACATGATCAAGGCCGACACGGTTGAAAGAATTTTCCAGCGCCATAACCCCCTGTATTTCGTGGGCTTTTATCATACACTCCAGCACGTCTTTTACGGTGAGCGGGGCTTTGCCGTTCGCTATAGCGATCCTGCTCAGCCAGTCTGCTGCCGCCAGTATGCCTCCGAGGTTGTCGGAAGGGTGTCCCCATTCCGCCGCCAGCCAGGTGTCATTAAAATCGAGCCATCGTATGATAGCGCCAATATTAAAAGCAGCCTGTACGGGGTCTAGCTGGTAGGGCGTGCCGGGTACTTTGGCGCCGTTGGGAACTATCGTTCCGGGAACAATAGGACCGAGGAGTTTGGTGCAGGCAGGGTAGGTGAGTGCCTCCAGCCCGCAACCTAAAGTATCCAGCAGGCAATAATGCGCAGTACTCCAGGCAAGATCGTTCGTTACTTCATAATTTAGTACATAGTCAGCGATGTCAACTATTACCTTATCTGCAGGCGGTCGTTCATTCGAGATGTGGGAAGACATATTACAGGTTTAATTTTGATTTCTCTTAAAATAATAAATTGTCAATCTCCAAATGTACGATTTCTGACCTGAGGTTTCTTTATGCCCGGAAAGGAAGGTTGTCCGGATATTTCCTACCTGCCGGTCACTTATACAGCTTCTTTCACGGGGTGCCGATCCCGGCCCTGCAGGTCTTGACCCCTCCCCATTTTTTTCAATAACCGCAGATGCGAAACAATACCACCCCAATAGCTTGTTTTATTGGGTGTGATGCCATTTTCCCGCAGGATACGGTATAAGATAATATTCAATTCAGGATAATACACATGATGCACATGCGGGAACAGGTGATGAGCAATATGATTGTTGAAACCTCCCAGGATAAAATTGGCAGTATTACTGAAGGGATGCATGTCATTGGAGCTCTTCACCTGGTTCATCATCCAGGAAGTATTGATATACCCGTTTTCATCCGTATCCGGGTAGGCGGTAGATTCCACATGGTGTGTCATAAAGAAAGTGAACAGCAGGAAAAGGGACTGTACAAGATGCATACACAGGAACCCGGCTACCACAATATACCAAGGCTGCTGTGAAAACAACACGGGCATAACAATGATCAGTGTGAGATATACCGCCTTTTGCAGCCAGAAGGAAAAATGATATTTCAAACCTTTCTTTTCCTCATACGTATCCGGGCCAAATAAGATAACGAAATCTTTAATGAAAACCCAGAACAGGGAATAGGTGGTGTATAAGAACGGCGCATAGATATGTTGATAACGGTGATACCAATAGCGCTTACTGCCCGGCGTTACACGGATCAGGTGGGTGATCTGCAGGTCAGAATCATATTCCTCCACGTTGGGGGCGTAGTGATGGGAATATACATGCCGCTTTTTCCAGGCTTCCGCATGCGCTCCCACAATGGTATAAGTGATGGTGAACCCGAGGTTGTTAAGCCGCTTGTTCCTGAACACCGTGTTGTGTGAAAAGTCATGCGAAAAGTTGAACGCAAACAACAGTGTTATCATTCCGTATAGTATAAAGCAGGCGCAGAACAATAAGGGATTTTGTACCTGGTATAGGGAGTAGTATGCCAGTACACTGGCAGGAAAGTACACCAGAAACTTTACCCATAGCATTGTTTTGAACCAGGAAGGATCTGTTCTTAATTCATTGTCCACAGCTTTGTGAATATATTTCAGCAGCCGGCTGTCTTCTGCGATATGAATATGTTTGTCTCTCATATAAAATGTGTTTTAAAAGTTCCAGTTAATAAAAGGGAGTTTTCTTTTTTCATTTTCATTCCATAGCCCCAGTTGTAATCCTTTGTGTTTTTTGGCCCGGTTAATTAATCCCAGTTGCAATCCTCTGTGTTGTTTACTCTTATTATTTATACCTAACTGAATCCCGTCTGAAATGATTGCTGTATTATTAATTGCGGACTGGAGCCCTTCCATTTGATAAGCTCCGCTTACAAATATGGATAGTTGAATACCGCTATATTTTTCTGCGTAATTGAATATACCGGCGACAGATACACCGTTGACCTGTCTGTTAAAATGACCTGCTCCTCCCAATGAAATGCCATTTGTGACACAGTCGCAAATAGACCCACTGAAAGACAACACCAAACCGTTGTTGGTAGAAAAACTACGGTCCATAACTTCTTTATACTCTTGTGCTGACTCAGAAACAGGACTGTATGGTGTCGCCATTAATGCCAGCCCCGATCCGACAAGTTCAATTTTTAATCCATTGGTATTTCCGCTATGGTCACCGGGTAGGGTAAGGAAGCCAACAGAAACACCATTTACGGTTGTGTTGGCGTTATGAAAAGTTCCAACCGGAAAAACATTTTTATACTCCTGTGTATTGCCAGCCAAACCCATGCACAGTAATATTGCCAGGGAAGCCGCTACCAATAATTTACCGGGTTTATAAGCCCGTGGTGTAATTTCCTTTTGTCTCCCCATTGCTTTCAGGAAGCGGAAATGGGCGGCTAAGGAATCCCTGTAGGACATTTCCATATAGGTGATGCCATGTTTGGCGGCAAGTCTCCTGAAAATGGGCAATATTTTCAGGTAGTGGACATGGCTGATATTCGGCAACAGGTGATGGAGCGCATGGGCGTTAAATCCTCCCAGGGTCCAGTTGAAGAAGACGCTATCCGCATCATAATCCACAGAGGTACACATCTGCAGCCTGGGCCAGCTCATGTTCAGTTGGTTGTTCTCATCGGGTTCCGGATGGGAAACATAATCAGAGAGATGGGAAACTCCCAATACCGCTACGAATAACCAGGAGATCATAAAATGATTCAGCAGAAATGCCAGCAATACGATCTTCCACCCGAATGGCAATATCATAACAGGTAATACGATCATATACCCGATATACAGGAACTTGAACAGGATCAGCTTTACAACCTCGCCCTTTGGTATTGAAATTTTTATCGTCCTGCTGCTAAGGTTGAATATCATCAGTGTTTCACGAAAAAGAAACCAGTTGAGAGAATAGAGCAGATATAAAACCGGTGCATACAGGTGCTGGTAACGATGAAACCATTTTAAGGGTTGTGTGGACGTCATTCTGAATACAGGATTATTCAGCACATCAATATCACTGCCTTCAATATTGGTGTACAGGTGATGCGACTCATTGTGATTCTTACCCCATACATAAGCGTTATTGCCCTGCAGGTTGAAACTGAAAGAAAACAATACTCCGTTCCAGAATTTGGATTTTACAGCAACGCCATGTGCCGCGTCATGCGAAATGTTGAATGCCGTCAGCAGCACACTTAACCCCATTAAAAGGTAAAAACAAAAGAACAGGGAAAGAGCGCTGCTGGTGATCATCAATGCGTAGAAGATCAATACCAGTCCAAAGTACAGGATGATTTTCAGCAGCATGGTATTGCCGCCTGTTTTGTCTATTCCCCTTTCAGTAAAATGTTTTTCTGTTTCTGTTTTCAGCTCCTTATAAAATTCGGAACCTTCATCTTTCGAGAATTTGAGTTTGTTCATTACTGATAGTTTAAGTTTGAAAAACCGTTTCCGGTAAGTCAAAGCTATCATGGACGGAAAGCGGGGCATAATTGACGGGAGCAGTATATAAGGGGCTGACCGGCAGTTCTTACAAAGTGTTGGTGAAATAATGAGATACGGTGCATGTTATTTGCAGAAAATATCAACCCGGCATCTTTTTTGGGCGGTTTTCAATAATTTAAGATCACTGGTTGGCAGGTTTTGCAAAAAATAACCGGAATACCGGGGTAACAGGTTAAAGAAAGCAGCCAAACAACTGATAATGTGGTTCTTCGCGGTTTTGCGAGACTCCCTTTCACGCAAAGGGTGCAAGATGCAAAGAACGCGGAAAACCTTTCCGGGGTACCGTCCATATATCTTCGCTTCTCCCGCCGTGTATTTTCAATCATGTTATATTTGCGCTAATGGAAAAGTCTAATTTTGTTGACCAGATCAGGATTTTTTGCAAAAGCGGGCATGGAGGCGCCGGCAGCAAACATTTTTTACGTACCAAGTACAATCCACATGCCGGTCCTGATGGCGGCGACGGTGGCCGGGGAGCTCATATCATATTAAAAGGAAATAAGAATCTGTGGACTTTATTGCATTTGCGATATTATAAGAATGTGATCGCGGAAAACGGGGAAGGAGGTAGTGGCAGTAATTGCACCGGCCGTTCAGGAAAAGATATCATCATAGAAGTGCCGCTCGGTACCATAGCCAGGGATGAGGAGAGCGGAGAGAAAGAAGCGGAGATACTGGAGGACGGGCAGGAGATCATCTGGATGAAAGGTGGCAGAGGAGGGATGGGCAATGCCAGTTTTGCCACGGCTACTAACCAGGCGCCGGAATATGCGCAACCGGGAGAACCGGGGGTGGAAGGATGGAAAGTGCTGGAACTGAAAGTGCTGGCTGATGTTGGCCTCGTAGGGTTTCCCAATGCGGGAAAATCAACTCTATTGTCTGTATTGACCGCTGCTAAACCCAAAATCGCGGATTACGCTTTTACCACCATCAACCCCAACCTGGGAATGGTGGAATACCGGGATGGCAAAAGTTTTTGCATTGCCGACCTGCCGGGGATCATAGAGGGCGCGGCAGAAGGGAAGGGGCTGGGACATCGTTTTCTGAGGCATATAGAGCGAAATCCGGTATTGTTGTTTTTGATCCCTTCAGACAGCCCGGATCATAAAAAAGAATTTGAAGTGTTGGTAAACGAACTTGAGCGATACAATCCGGAACTGCTGCACAAAGAATTTATTATCGCCGTCAGTAAAAGCGATTTGCTGGATGAAGAGCTGAAGAATGAAATAAAGAAGGAATTACCGGAAAACATTCCACATATTTTTATTTCGTCCATATCTCATACAGGGCTTATGCAATTAAAAGATATATTGTGGGAAGCATTGAATAAAAAAAGTGCACTTACCGGATAATATTGTATTATTTTATCGTAATATTACCAGAGGAACTATTTAGGTTTAGCCTCTCTCGATTGCCTGCCGTGATGGCAACATAGCGAAGTCTCTACAGGCTTCGCTTTTGTTTTATACAACCGGTACCAAAGCAAAGTATGCATTAACTCAATCATTCGTCTTTGCGATCCCGACCGCCCCGAACGTTCGGCGGAGAAGCAATCTCTATATTTGCGGCTGCTGTTAGCTCAACGTCATTCTCTTATGCTGGAGGCTCCGCCCTATTGGACATTGCCAGTAACGTTGAGGATGGAGAATTCTCTTTCCTCTCCTGCCATGTAGCAGGAACATCCTGTCTCAAATGGCAGGTTGGAGTTATATTTGTGTTCATTATTAATAACAATGAATAAAGAAAGGTCATACCCGATTGACAGGATCGTATCCCCGATAAGCAGATTTATCCGCCAGGAAAAATCCGGCAGTATTGTACTGGCAGTTTCGGTGGTAATGGCGTTGCTGTTGGCCAATTCCTCCTGGTCAGAACGGTACTTTCATTTTTTTGAGCAAACGATCGGCATCAGTTTCAATGAACAGCTAACGTTTAGCTATAGCCTGCATCATTGGATAAATGACGGGCTGATGGCCGTTTTCTTTTTTGTGGTGGGACTGGAGCTGAAACGGGAAATAGTTGGTGGCGAGTTGTCTAATCCCAGGCAGGCAATGCTGCCCATCATAGCGGCAGCGGGTGGCATGATCGTGCCGGCACTTATTTACCTGCTCTTCAATCCATCGGGAGAGGTACATGCCGGGTGGGGGATCCCTATGGCTACAGATATTGCGTTTGCATTGGGTGTATTATATTTTTTAGGCAAACGGGTGCCCCTGGCTTTAAAAGTGTTTTTAACTGCCCTGGCTATAGTAGATGACCTGGGAGCAGTGCTGGTGATCGCTTTTTTTTATACTTCCGAAATTTCAGTAGCGAGCCTGTCAGTGGGGTTTCTTTTCCTGGCAATCATGTTTGCGGGCAATAAACTGGGCATCCGGAATGTGTTGTTTTACGCGGTTTTCGGAATACTGGGCGTATGGGTCGCGTTCCTGTTGTCGGGCGTGCATGCCACTATTGCCGCGGTACTGGCAGCATTCACCATACCAGCAGATATAAGTGTGCCGGAAACGCTCTACATAAAAAAGGTAAGCAGTTACCTGGATAAATTTAAAGCCATTGACCCCGGCAATAAGCTTCCTGTGTTAACCGCTGAACAACTGCACCTGCTGGAGCAGGTAAATAAGACTACGATACACACCATGCCGCCGTTGCAAAGGCTGGAGCTGGCCATGCATCCGTTTGTCAGTTTTGTGGTTGTTCCGGTTTTTGCCCTGGCGAATGCGGGTGTCACCATTGCCGCGGATATGTCGCTGTTTTCCACCAATATTATACCGGGGGTAGGATTGGGGTTGCTGGTGGGCAAAGTGACAGGAGTGGCAGGGTTTACCCTGCTGGCAATAAAGTTGAAAATAGCGTCTTTCCCCTCCGGTATGAATGTAAAGAACCTGGTAGGGCTGGGTTTCTTAGCCGCCATCGGTTTCACCATGTCGTTATTTATTACCACCCTGGCCTTTAATAATGAGGTATATCTTTCGCAGGCGAAGCTGGGCATCTTTGCGGCTTCTATCCTGGGAGGAGTGACAGGGTACTTTATCTTATCCCGTACAGCAGGAAAAACTAAGTGATAAGGAGCAAGGCGGCATCTCTGCATAATTACATTTGCGTTCTTTGCGTGACTGGCTATGCTGTATCCAATGCCATGAACATGCAAACAGTGTTCGTTTAACTGTTGGTTACCTGTTGCAGAAAATGTTCGTGCAGTTTCAGCACCTGTGGGATCACCAGTTGCTGTTCATCATTATAAATAACGTAATCGCACAAGCGCATTTTTATCTCCTCGTTGATTTGGTTCTTCATTCTCTTTTCTACGTCCTCTTTTGTGGCATTATCGCGGTGCATGGTACGTTGTATGCGCAGGGGTTTAGGGGCGTACACACCTACTATATAATCCAATCCTTCCTGCGAGCCGCTCTCAAAAAACAAGGCGGCTTCTTTTAATACATAGGGGGTAGTTTGTTGCTCCATCCATGTTTTGGCAGCCTGTATCGTAGCCGGGTGTACCAGGCTGTTCAGCAGTTCCAGCTTATTTGGATCCTCAAAAACCAGCGAGGCGATATATTGCCTGTTCAGGGTTTCATCCCGGTAAGCTTCTTTACCAAAATGGCTGACGATCTGTACTTTTAAATCCGGATCCGTATTCATGATCTCCTTTGCTGCGGCATCAGCATAATATACAGGTATCTCCAGCAATTCAAAAATGCGGGCGACTGTCGATTTTCCCGAACCCATGCCGCCTGTTAAGCCGATTTTCAGCATATGCCTGGTCTTATAGAAACAAAAATCCGAAATCTATTCTGATTCCGGATCTTTTATAGTTGTAATTGGTTCAAACCTTATTTGGCAGCGGCATTCAGTTGCTTACTCCACTCCATGCTGATGGCGCTTTTTTCAATTTTCAGGTAGCTGCCGGGGCTTACTTCCAGCTCAATTGTGTTGTCTTCAATTTTGTTGACCTTGCCATGAATACCGGCTATGGTTACTACCTTATCTCCTTTTTGAAGATTGTTCTGAAAATTCTTTGCGTCTTTGGCTTTTTTTGCCTGCGGGCGGATCATAAAAAAGTAGAAAACGGCTATGATACCCACCAGCATGATCATCTGCATCATCTGCGCATTTCCTCCCCCGGCCTGTAATACATAAAATGAAAAATTGCTCATATGTGTTGTTTAATAATTTAATGCTATTTGGTTACGGTTACGTCAAAGGCAATGGTATAGCTGCCCTGTTCTGTATTAGTATCCACGACAATTGTTTTATGGTTGTTTCCGATACGTCCCTTGGTGTCAAATTTTGTTTTAATGATGCCTTCCTTACCCGGGGCTACCGGCGCTTCGGGCTTTTCCGCCAGCGTACATCCGCAGGAGGGTCTTACATCTTTGATCACCAATGGATTACTTCCTGTATTCTTAAACCGGAATGCTATTTCGAGTTGTTCCCCTTCGCTAACATTTCCTTTGTTGACAATGGAGTCGATCCATTGTACGGAAGTCAGTACAGGCGCTGCTGCTTCTCCCGGGGCTTCGGTATTATTGCCTGCCTCTGCCACCTGAGTGGTAGGGTCCGTATCTGTTGTTGTTCCCGCATTCTGGCATGCCATCAGTGAAAGCATGGAAACCAGTGCGATAAAAAGCATATTTTTTCCCATCCGAATGAATTGTTGGTTGCGACAAAGGTAATGTAAAATAGTTTTTTGAGACTCCGCCGCTATTGTAAATTAATCTTTGTGTTTTTTAAACTCGGTTTTGTGCAGCCTGTTCTGAGACAGCAGTTCCTTATGGATATTGTCCAGTATCCCGTTCACAAACTGTCCGCTTTGAGCAGTACTGTAATCCTTTGCCAGGTCTATATATTCATTGATAGTCACTTTTGTGGGGATGGTATCAAAATAGAGGAATTCACTTACGCCCATTTGCATGATGATCATGTCCAGCACGGCAATCCGTTCCACATCCCAGTTTTTCAGCTTGGGCTTGATCAACTCCATGCAGTAATCCTTTTTTTCTATAACGGTATGCAGCAGGTCATAGGCAAATTTCCGCTTTTCATCTCCCAGCATATCCTGGAAGTTCATAGCTGCCGGCTTTTGTAAGTAGTTCAGCACCAGCAGGTTCATCATTTCCGAGTCATCATCCCAGTGGATGAAAGTATCTTCCAGGTGAGAGATGAAGCTGTCATTGGCCAGCATCAGGTCGGTAAAAATAAACTCCAGTATGTTCTTTTCAGATTTCTTATTGCGCTCCTGCAGCCCGATATATTCTTTATATAGAGGCTCTTCCACCAACTGGAGGTAGATCTTCCTTATCAGTTCGGCGCTATCCCACTGCTCGGGTTTTATTTCGGCAATTGCTTTCTGGTAGGAAGGGGTCTCCAGTATTTTCCAGAGTATTTCGTTACCGGCTATTTTGATATTGACATTCAGGTCTTCGGCGGAGGGCAGGTGCCTGGAAGAGCGTATTCGGGAGTCGGTTTCGGCATATTGTGCTACCCGCGTAAGAAAATGAACAAGGTAGGTGAATAAATGCCGGGACTGCTCCAGGTTCTTTTCCAATAGTTTATCTTCTTTTACGGGTACGGGTGAATCCCGGGCGGCATCTAACGCATATAAGGTTTGCATTATTTTCACCCTGATATTTCTTCTGCTGATCATTTCTAAAGAACTGTTATGGGCGGCGAAGATAGGGCTTTTTAAGGTTCCGGTATGGATTATCATTTCCTGAAAAATTGACATATGCTTTCAGACCCGGTTCCTGTCATTTTTTTCAGTAAATCCTGCAAAAAGAACATAAAACTGCTTTTTTTACAGGGTTTGTGGCTTTGGCATATTATTCGTTTACTTTTGTCCACCTTAAAGACTAGCTTCTTTAACCAATTCAAAAACTATTAATTATGTCTAAAAAGTTCAATGTAACTCCCCTTCACGACAGAGTGATTGTGAAACCAGCCCCTGCCGAGGAAAAAACTGCCGGCGGGATTATCATACCAGATACAGCGAAAGAAAAGCCCCAGCGTGGTACTGTGGTGGCGGCCGGACCCGGTAAAAAAGATGAGCCGGTAATTGTAAAATCCGGTGATACGGTTCTCTATGGAAAATATGCAGGTACTGAAATTACCATCGATGGTACGGATTACCTGATCATGAGAGAGTCAGACATCCTGGCGATTGTTTAATTAAACTATTCAGCAGCTTCCGGCTATGGCTTGCTTAGCTGCATTTTTCTATCTCAAATTAAAAATCTCAAACTAAATAACATGGCAAAACAATTATTTTTTGATATTGATGCCCGTAATAAAATGAAAAGAGGAGTTGACATCCTTGCCAATGCTGTAAAAGTAACATTGGGACCTAAAGGCCGCAATGTGGTATTGGAAAAGAAATTCGGCGCCCCTGCAGTAACCAAAGACGGTGTAACTGTTGCTAAAGAAATTGAACTGGAAGATCCCATTGAAAATATGGGCGCCCAGATGGTAAAAGAAGTGGCCAGCAAAACTGCTGACATCGCAGGCGACGGTACTACTACGGCTACCGTACTGGCACAGGCTATCATCAGCGAAGGTTTAAAAAACGTAGCTGCCGGCGCTAACCCGATGGACCTGAAACGCGGTATTACCAAAGCTGTTGAAAAAGTTGTTGAACACCTGAAATCTCAATCCCAGACCGTTGGTTCCGACAGCAAAAAAATCCAGCAGGTTGCTTCTATCTCTGCCAACAACGATGATACTATCGGCAAACTGATTGCTGAAGCTTTCGGCAAAGTAGGTAAAGACGGGGTGATCACTGTGGAAGAAGCCCGTGGTACCGAAACCGGTATTGAAGTAGTGGAAGGTATGCAGTTCGATCGGGGTTATATCTCTCCTTACTTTGTTACCAACAGCGAAAAAATGGAAGCAGAACTGGAAAAACCTTACATCCTTATCTATGATAAGAAAGTAAGCACCATGAAGGACATTCTTCACATCCTGGAAAAAGTGGCTCAGCAGGGTGCTCCTTTGCTGATCATCTCCGAAGACCTGGAAGGTGAAGCGCTGGCTACACTGGTGGTAAACAAATTGCGTGGCACATTGAAGGTAGCTGCTGTAAAAGCCCCCGGTTTTGGCGACAGAAGGAAAGAAATGCTGACTGATATCGCGATCCTGACTGCAGGTACCGTGATCAGCGAAGAATTGGGTCACAAACTGGAAGGCGCTGACCTTACCAGCCTGGGACGTGCGGAAAGAGTGGTAATTGATAAAGACAATACTACTATCGTAGGTGGTAAAGGCAAGAAAACCGATATCACTGCCCGTGTAAACCAGATCAAAGCGCAGATAGAAGTAACTACTTCTGACTACGATAAAGAAAAATTACAGGAACGCCTGGCTAAATTAAGCGGTGGTGTAGCTGTATTACAGGTAGGCGCTGCTACTGAAGTAGAAATGAAAGAAAAGAAAGACCGTGTTGACGATGCTTTACATGCGACACGTGCTGCTGTAGAAGAAGGTATCGTACCTGGTGGCGGTGTAGCTTACATCCGTGCCGTTGAGTCGCTCGAAAAATTCAAGACTGCCAACGAAGACGAAGCAACCGGTGTTGCTATCGTAAGAAGAGCAATTGAAGAGCCATTGCGCCAGTTGGTGTACAACAGCGGTATCGAAGGAAGCATCGTGGTACAGAAAGTGAAAGAAGGCAAAGCTGATTATGGCTTCAACGCAAGAACAGAGGTTTATGAAAACCTGTTCAAAGCGGGTGTAATCGATCCTACAAAAGTTACCCGTATTGCATTGGAAAATGCAGCTTCTATTGCCGGTATGTTATTAACTACCGAGTGTGTAATAGCTGATAAACCCAAGAAAGAAGAAGCGGCAGGTGGTCATCACCACGGCGCTCCTGATATGGGTGGAATGGGTTATTAATATAACCATTGATATAATAACAAAGAACCCGCTACCCGGCGGGTTTTTTGTTTATTCCCTGTTGCTGAAAATATAGCTAAGAAACAAACAGAACTGTCGTTAGCAGGATACCATTTGCAGTCTCAATTATTGAGCCGTGACAGAAGAACCGGCCTTGCATAAAAATATGGTACACCAGGATCACAAAAGATCACAAAGAAAGAATCGGTTCTAAAAAGGGAACTGTTTTGTATGCCCTTAGCGCTTCATCGCGGCTTTGCGTGAAATATGATGCCGTTATTTAGACAATATGTCGTTGGCAGGCGTGAGATCGGTGGCTCCTCGTGGTTCTGAATCATTAACGCTAAAAATAATGCTCAACCAGCACACCATAAGTGAACAGCATATTTTCCCGGTCAGTACGGCTGATGCGGTTGTAGTTATACCGCGTGGACAGGCTCAGCCACTGCAACAATTTGATATTAAGCGCAAGTTGTGTATTTACAATATAGTCATTTTTATACTCCAGGGAAGGCTGCCAGAACCCGGTACTTTCAAATGAAATTATTTTTTTGTAGTACAGGCGGAGTTGTATGCGTAAGGAGTTCCTGAATGTATTGTAATGCTGCTTTGTGCTGTCGCTGAGTAATATGCTGTTGTTTTCATACAGGATACCATCGCTTATCCGCAGCATGGCGTAATCCTTATCTACCACTTTATAGGCAGCGCCCACACCGGTTTGCAACTGGTTCAGGATTTTGAGTGAATAACTGCTGGTAAATCCTGCCAGTCCCCAGTAATTGAGCCTGGCTTTGTTGTCGCGGAAGATATTGAAGTCAAGAGCGCCGTTATAGTCATTATTGGTGAGTTTCCCGGAGTTCTGACCATATATCCAGGCGTTGCTGAAATTGAGTTGTGTCTTCTTTTTGTTCAGGCTGTATTTAAACCCGTTGTTCAACAGGTAGGTTTTAGCAGCGGGAGAACGATTCAACGTTCCCGAAAAATTTACGTTCAGGTAATGGTGGGTGGAGTCGTTGAACTGAGCATAAACATTTACCCGGATGATACATAATGTTAACAATAATAGTAATACTCTCCTCATAACAAGTTGCAAAAATAAGCCCTGCGGAGGGCGATACCAACTTATAGCCGATGATTTTCAGTCACGACCGTTTAAAGCATAACTTCCTCCCGGAAAGCCAATAGCTGCTATGCAGCGTGCATGCTATCGCTCCGGTTTGAACAGTACGCGGTTGCTCAGTACCCCGATGCCGTCAATAGTGATATGCACCCAGTCATTCTCCTGTAGGGTGAAATCATTGTCGGGTACCAGGCAGGTGCCTGTCATCAGCAAAGCGCCATATGGGAAATCCATTTCCCGGTATAGGAACGATGCCAGTTCCGTCAACGTACGTTTCATCATGCTCAGTTTGATAACCCCTTCAAAAACAGTAGCGCCATCGCGCTCGATGGTCATGCTGATATTGGTATCGGAAGAAATGGGCTGTTCTTTCACCAGCAGGCAGGGCCCCACTGCCGCACTTTTTTCATAGGTCTTGGCCTGCGGCAGGTACAGGGGGTTTTCGCCCTCTATACTCCGGGAACTCATATCATTGCCGATGCTGTATCCCTGGATATCCCCTTTATTGTTGATAAACAATGTCAGTTCCGGTTCAGGAACATTCCAGGTGGAGTCCTTACGTATATAGACATCTTTTTTATGTGGTACCACGCGGTGAGGAAGCGATTTAAAGAATAACTCGGGACGTTCCGCCACATACACTTTATCATAAAACGTAGCGCCGCCGGATTCCTTCGATTCTTCCATGCGGGCATCACGACTACGGAGATAAGTGACCCCTGCCGCCCATACTTCCTGGCTTTGCAGCGGAGGCAATAACTCATTCTCCAGCAGGGCAGCAGCTTCCTCCCTACCTATACTACTAAAACCTTCCAAAGAAGATAAATACTGAAAAAGGTTATCGCGGTTCACCAGTTCATCAAAATTACCGGTATTAATATACCAGTCGTTATTATGCTCCAGCAAGTTTCCCTGTGTGGTTCTGTATAGTTTCATGTGTATATTTTTTATTTTCAGGTAGGTGAAATTTTGTAAAAATTTTAAACCTCATTTTATAATGAGCGTGCATGGTCTAAAAATAAGACAATGGTATTATGTACAAAGATCCAACTACCGTGTTGTATGAGACAATTGCCTTTGTGAGATACTATGCCGGATGCTTTTTAATGATCAGGGTAACCTGGCATCATCCAGGTTGATGCCCAGCAGCCTTTGGGCCAGTGCATTCAAAGATACATAACTACCTTCAAAATGACAGGTTACCTGCTTATATTCCAGGCTTTCGCCGGGTTTAAGCGCTTTAGCGGCAGAAGAAGACTCCAACTCGTAAAAAGGACCCATCTGGCTTCCATCTTCAAGGGGTCCGTCATTATACGCGTTTACCACATCCCCCTTGTAAGGCGCTGTCTGTATTTCCCATTTTGAATTTACATATTCACCCCCGGCTTCTACCGTGTACAGTATACAGGTGAGGATATTTTTTTGGTAGTCGAAGCTGCCGGCTACCGGCCGGGTAATAACGGGAGACAGCCCGAGCTTGCTCCGGTACTTGCCATCACATTTCAATAACAGTACACTATCTTTTACAATTAACCTGTCGGCAGGGATCTGCCCGAAATAGTTGTCGGTGATATGCTCTTTTGCGGCATCAACATTTTTGAAGGGAATGATCGCTACGGTTTCTTCCGAGGGGATAAACATACCCAGCAGCCATACCGAAAACAACCCCGTTTCTTTTTTCCATTCAACAGCGCCCGTATTTTTTACAACGTTACCGGTTTCGTATGCCACCCATTTTACATCATCGGGCACTGTTTTCCCTATTCTTTCGGACAATGCCGTTTTATCCAGCAGGCGGATGGTCCGGTTTACTTCTATATCAAAAACAGTTCCGCTGAAATTTTCAAGTGAAGCATTTCCCGCGAAAACAACCTTTTCGGGTTCTGAAGAAACAACCGTGTACGCTACTGTGTCAATGAATGGCGGAACCTGCCAGTTGCCGAATTCAAAAGAGCTTCCCTTTTTAAAATAAAAAGAATATTGACCACCCTCCGGCCCGATCCAGAAACGCTCTTCCCCGCCAAAAGGGTTGAACTGCGGTTTCAATGCCCCTTCTTCTATAAGCGCATAATTGATCCAGCCGAAACTGTTGCCGCTGTCGCCGGAAGTAGTGCTGGTCATCACCCGTCCCTGGAGATCGCCGGTTATCAATACCCGGGCGCCCTCCTTATTGGTAAGTTCTGTAACCTGTTTAAGATGTTTTTTCAGGAAGCCGGCGTCATAACCATAGGTTCCTTTCTGAAATACCGTTTCCCGGGAAGCGCTCTGTTCACAAGACATTATAATAATAGTTATTACACTGAAAAATATAAGTACCCGTTGAAAAGGTACAGGATACCTGGCGGATATGTTATTACTTTTTTTCACGTTTTTTCTTTTTTCCTTCTCCCTCTTTGCTTACCCCGGGCTTGTTCATAAACTCCCGGTAACTATCGTTTATGTACACCAGCATATCACCATGACTGTTCCTCCTGCAAAACTTATAATCCGGCCGGTATTTCAACATAAAAACCCGTAAAGAGTCTCCGGTAAGCCCTGTAACCTTTGAAACCTGACTGTAAGAGAATTTGTAATCGATATAATACTCTTTCTCCTGCCGTTCATAATTCTTTTTAAACCGGCGGAGATTCTTTTCCTCCCTGGAATAACGACTGATGGGGCTGAATGTAATGCCCACTCCATCTGTCGGCGCATTGCCCCTGCCGCCGACCAGGTTGGTCTGCCTTTTTTCCAGCACATCGCCAAACTCTTCCCGGCGACTGATGGAATCTACCTGGTAGGGGTTCAATTGTCCCACCTCCACTTCTTCCATCATTACCACTTTTTTGGTAAGCGCTATATCATAGGCGCCGGACAGCATATCGTGGGTAACTATAATGCTGTCACTGATATACCCTACGGAAGAAAAAAGAATTTTATCCCCTTCAGCAGCGGATATCCTGTAATTGCCGCCCATATCCGACCTGCCAGATTTATTCTGTGTTGCATTAAAAATGGTCGCTCCGATCACTACCCGGTCGTAGAGGTCGTCCACCACTTTCCCCTTTAATACCGTTTGAGCGTCCGCTTTCAGACAACAAACCGCGACAACCAGGGCGAGTAATGTTTTTTGTTTCATACCGTATTGTTTACAATAAAAATGCCGATCATACCAACGGATCATAAAAGCCCCAATATCAAACAATACCGGTGCTGTCAGCAACAGGATGTTTTATTTATCCTTTATTTGAAGATATACAGGACAGTGATCACTGTGTTTAATATCAGGGTAAATTTCCGCACCTACCAGACGGTCTTTTAATGGCTCGGTAACGGCGAAGTAATCAATCCGCCAGCCTTTGTTATTCAGCCGTACACTGGGGAAACGCTGACTCCACCAGCTATAGCGATGCGGTTCCGGGTGAAAAACCCTGAAAGTATCGATCCAGCCGGCCGCGAAGAACCTGTCCATCCAGGCTCTTTCTTCCGGTAGGAAACCCGAAGATTTTTTATTGCCTTTCGGATCGTGTATATCAATTTCTTTATGTGCTATGTTATAGTCGCCACACAGCACCAGCCTCGGATGTGTTTTACGGAGCTTTTGTACAAAATCATAAAAATCGTCCAGCCACCCATACTTAAAGCTTTGCCGCAGCTCTCCGCTGGTTCCGGAGGGGAAATAGGCGTTGATAAGCCGGAGATCGCCAAAATCCGCCTGGAGCACCCTGCCTTCGCTGTCGCTGAGCGCATTGCCGGTACCATATATAATATTATCAGGTTTGATCTTCGTAAATATTGCCACACCGCTATACCCTTTTTTTTCAGCGCTGTACCAGTAGTCATGGTATCCCAGGTCGTTGAACGGTTTGTGGTCCACGTTTTCCTTCAGAGCCTTGGTTTCCTGCACACAGATGATATCGGCCGGGTCTGTTTTCAACCAGTCGAGAAACCCCTTATTGATAGCTGCACGGATCCCGTTGAGATTGTAGGAAATAATACGCATGGTGTAAGAGTTACCGGTGCAATATAATTTAAGATTTGCAAATAGTGTATCGTCGCTATCCCCGGTCGTGAAGTGTTTTTGAATCCGGATTTCAAACCCTAGCTTTGTCCGTAATATCGAATATCATGAAAATTGCCCCCCGGAAAGTATTGACGAGAATACTGAAAATATCAGGGATTACCCTTTTCAGCATTCTTGCACTGCTTTTTCTTTTACCGTACCTCTTCCCGGATACCATTACGCAAAAAATAAAGGCATGGGTCAACCAGTCCATTACCAGCAAGCTGGAATTTTCAGGAGCCCGTCTGTCTTTTTACAATCATTTTCCGGCACTCACCTTAACTCTGAAGGATGTATCCCTTACGGGGTCGGCGCCCTTTGAGGCAGATACCCTGATACATGCCCGGGAAATAGCCCTGGGACTGGATATCACTACCCTGTTTTCCTCCTCCATTAAAATTGATAAAATATTTGTGTCAGATGGGGATGTGGTGGTGAAAGTGAATAAAAAAGGGCAGGCCAACTATAATATTTACCAGGCCTCCGGATCGGAAACCGATACAACGGCTAAAGAGCAAACCGGGTTACGCCTCAAGAGTATTGTGCTGGAAAACATCAACATACATTACGACGATCAGTCCATACCCGTTACAATCATTGCTGAGAACTTCCATTACAAGGGCAGCGGGGACCTGGAAAAATCGATTTTTGATCTATCAACGCGGCTGTCCGCATCCTCTTTCAGCTTTATTTACAACGGGGAGTCTTATATAAACCAAAAACCGTTGCGGGCAAAACTCACCACAAGGGTAAATACCAGTTCGCTTTCCCTGGTTTTTGAAAACAACAGGCTGCGTATCAACCGCCTTCCCATCCAGTTCAGCGGATATTTCAACTTTCTGAAAAACGGGTACGATATGGATTTCCAACTCCAGTCGCCCAAAGCCACCCTGGAAGAGCTTGTGAGCGCTATCCCCCCGGACATGGATGACTGGCTGGATAACACAAAAGTTAAAGGAGAGGTTTCTTTACGGCTTTCATTGAAAGGAGCCTATATAGTGGAAACCAACAGTATGCCTTCACTGGAAATCTCTTCCGGTATCCGGAACGGTTATATAGCCCATACCAATGCCCCGGTACCGGTGAGCAACCTGTTCCTGGCGATCAACGCGAGACTACCCTCTCTTGATACAGACAGCCTGGATATACAACTGGACTCTGCTTATTTTGCACTGGGCGATGGCTATCTCAGGGCAAGTTCCCACACCATTGGGTTAACGCAACCCTATATAAAATCGCATGCACAGGTCAACCTGGATCTTGAGCAGTGGGACAGGGCTTTAGGTATCGCGGCATTTGAACTGAAAGGAAAGCTGAATGCGGACGTCTCAACCAACGGGAAGTTTGAAAGAACCCAGCATCCCCGGAAATGGAAAAAGGATTTGATAGTCACGAGTATCCCCGCCTTCGACCTCAGGGCACAAATGAAGGACGGATACTTTAAATACACGGACCTTCCTCATGCTGTTACCGATATCAGCTTTACATTGAACAGCCGATGCCCGGACAGCTTATACCGTCATACCACAGTTAGCATTGAAGACCTGAACGCCAGGGCCCTGAACAGCCTGATCAGGGGACATATCAAAATAACCTCCCCTGACGAACCGGATATTGATGCTTCGTTCTCTACCAATATAAACCTTGGAGAGTTGCCATCGGTGATCCCTATGGACAGCATTGATATTGCCGGCATGCTCTCCCTGGTAGCAGAGATAAATGGAAAATACAATGCTGAAAAAAACATCTTTCCTAAAACCAATGTGGCGTTTCGCCTGGAAGACGGCCGGTTAAAAACGCCTTATTATCCCAATGCTATACAAAAAATAAACCTGGTCTCGGAAATAATAAATACTACGGGTAATATATCCGAAACCAGCATATCGTTAAAGCCGCTGCTTTTTGAATTTGAAGGCCACCCTTTCACGGCCAATGCTTCTTTTGTTAACCCGGAGGACCTTCAGTACGACATCAATGCTGACGGAACTATTGACCTTGGAAAGATCTACCGGGTTTTTGCCATCAACCACTATGACCTGGATGGCGAAATAGAAGCGCGATTGAGCCTGAAAGGCAGGCTGAGCGACGCTTCTGCCGGACGGTACCACCGGCTTCAAAACCAGGGAACCCTGCTTATCAAAGATATTGCGCTTCAAACCGAATCCTTTCCGAAACCTTTTTTTGTCAACACCGGCAGGTTCAGCTTCCGGCAGGACAAAATGATGTTTGACGCTTTTGAGGCCCGCTATGGCGCCACCAACCTGTCTGTGAACGGCTACCTGGACAATGTGATCAACTATCTCGCGGGGAGCAGCGGAACATTACACGGCGACTTCAGCCTGAATGCCAGCAAAGTAGACCTGAAAGCGTTTACGGCATTTTCTGATGAGCCGGTGCAGGAAGAAGCAGACAGCACTGCCATAGTTGAAACCGGGGTTATAATGGTGCCGGGTAACCTGTCCGTAAAAATAAACGTGGCAGCCGACAGCATTACCTACGACAGCCTGTTGCTTACGCGGTTCAAAGGGCAACTGGTGATAGATACCGGCGCCGTTTCAATAGTAAAAACGGGCTTTTCGCTGGCCGGAGCGCCTTTTGTTTTCGACGCCCATTATAAGGGCTATACACCCCGGAACGGTCAGTTTAGCTTTAAAGCCAAAGCAAGCTCCTTTTCCATTGCAAGAGCCTATGATGAAATACCGTTGTTCCGGGAAATGGCGTCCTCCGCCAAAGGTATTGAAGGGATTGTAGGTCTGGATTACCAGCTCAACGGGAGACTCAACGAATACATGGAGGTGGTATTGCCCTCCCTGAAGGGCGGTGGTGTATTGTCTCTGAAAAAAGTAAAACTGAAAGGTTTTAAGCTGATGAATACGGTGAGCAAAAGCACTGAATACGACGAATTACGGGATGCAGATGTATCCGGCATAGAGATCAGGTCGAATGTAAACAACAATGTTCTCAATATTGAGCGCGTAAGACTTCGTATAGCAGGGTTGCGTCCGCGGTTTGAAGGACAGGTGAGCCTGGACGGGGAACTTAACCTGAAAGGTAGGCTGGGACTGCCTCCCCTGGGAATTTTTGGTATCCCCTTTACAGTATCGGGTACCAGCGATAACCCCGAAGTGAAGTTGAAAAGAGATAAGTCCGGCAAAGCGTTGCAGGAAAAAGAGGATAACGAAGAGGAAGAAGAAACAAACAACAGTGAAGAAAGTAATGAGGGAGGCAATTAGTTATTTTTCTCTTAGGGAACCTGCTCCTTCGCTTATGATCTGTAGAACGGCTCCCCCGGGCCAACCCAAAACCTGTTACGCCGGTAACCGCATTGGTCCGGAAAAATATTGTTGCGGATTATAAATATGCATACCCGCTGATATCAAAACAAAATGTGAAATACATTCCAGCCATTATCTTTTAATAAATATTTAAGACACTCAAGATACCTTAGGCACTATTTTAGCGTTTTAGAACTTTCCTTCCGATCTCAATTTATTAAATCATTAAGTGCGGATCCTGTATGAAGCGTTATCCCCTTGCCGGCTATTTGTCGCTATGCGTGCTCGCATTATGCGTGTTTAGCGCTATGGGACAGGACTCCACCGCCACCATACCATTACAGTTGAAGATCGTCAACACTTCTGTGCAGCTCCGCTGGAACACCCTGGCAACAGAAGAAGACAGTGCAAATTTTATTATTGAACGTTCCAGGGATGCAAAATCATTCGAGGTGCTTTCGCAACTGAAACTCTCCCGCCTAAAGAACGACAGCGGTTTTTTGTTTATAGACAATTTTCCTTTCGCGGACAGCGCTTTTTACCGTGTAAGCTGGCTCAGCCGCCCGGACAAACCGGTTTATTCAGAAATTATCGGGGCCTTGTTCCCCGTTCAGCCCAGGATAGAATTCAATATAATGCCCAACCCGGTGTTTAACAATGCCACATTAATTATATACCACGAGGAGTTGGGAGACATATCCTGCACCCTTTACGACATGACGGGAAAGAGTATCCGCAGCTACCAGTTTAAGAAAACCACAGCATATATTCAGCATATATTGGATATGTATACCGTACCCAAGGGCAGTTATATCCTCAATATCAGGGGAACCACAATCAACGAGTCCAAAAGATTGCTAAAGCAATAGATGAGTTATCTTTGCGGGCATGATGAGTAAGAAGTCATTTCTCGCGATAGGGTTGGCAGCTCTTCTTCCCTTAGCCTCTTATTTTTTGGTTGACTATTTTGGAACCCGTGCCGTGAACCTGCCCAAAAGATATTTTTATGACTCTGTTACCACCCGTACCGAATACGGGAAAACTTTCCAGGATACCATCTGGCATAAAGTAAGAAACTTCACACTTACCAACCAGTTGGGGAAACAGGTTTCCCTCAGCGACCTGGACGGAAAGATCATTGTAGCCGACTTTTTCTTTACTTCCTGCCCCAGCATTTGCCCGGCGCTCACCCGTAATATGAAACGCCTGCAGGATGCCTTTAACAAAACAGATACGGTAGTGCGTTTTTTATCCTTCAGCGTGGACCCGGTACGCGACTCTGCTGAAAGGCTGAACAGGTATGCGCAGAAATATGGTATCAATAGCGATACCTGGTGGCTGCTTACCGGCGATAAGGACGAGATATATGATCTGGCCAAAAAAGAGTTCAAGGCCAATATAGCCGATACCGAAGTGGACACGAACTTTATCCATACCGAGCATTTTTTTATACTGGACAAGGAGCGGGTGGTAAGAGGCTGGTACAAGGGACTTGACAGCCTGCACCTGAACCAACTGGCAGACGATGTGGTACTGCTGATGCTGGAAAAGGACAAAAAGAAAAAAAGAAGATTATTTGGCAAATAAACAATCAGGAAATCCTATGCTTCAGGCACAAATACCCAAAAATGACAAGCTGGCCCGGATACTGATCGGTATCGTTTCACTGGTGGTTTTCACCGCAGTGGTAATTCTTTCAAGGGTGAAGGTGGAGGTAAACCTGGGCTTTGATGTGCATGTATTCGCCCTGTTCAATGCCATTGTGAACTCTATGGTATCCCTGTTGCTGGTGGCGGGACTGGTAGCGGCCAAACGCCGGCACTTGCTGTTGCATAAAAGGATCATGCTCGCTGCCATATTATTATCGGTGCTTTTCCTGGTTTCCTATATTGGTCACCACCTGTTTGCGGGAGAAACCAAATTCGGGGATACAAACGGCGACGGCATTGTAACGGAAGCCGAAAAAGCCGCCAGCAGCGGAAGGGGCTTATACTATTTTATATTGATCACCCATATTCCCCTGGCAGGAATTATCCTTCCTTTCATTTTATTTACCGCTTACAGAGGATTGACGGCTGAGTGGTCCCGTCATAAAAAAATAGCCCGTTTCACCTGGCCGGTATGGTTGTATGTATCCGTTACCGGGGTACTGGTTTATATCATGATCAGTCCGTATTATTGATAACCGGGCTTGGGGATTTAATCATAAACATTACTTCTTATGCCTCTGCCGTAATATCCGCTCAACATCCTTCAGGGCGTATCCTTTTGCGTTCAGCAGTATCAGGTAGTGGAACAGCAGGTCGGCGGCTTCATTCAGAAACAGGTTTTCATCATTGTCCTTGGCTTCAATTACGGTCTCTATTGCCTCTTCTCCTACTTTCTGGGCTATTTTGTTCAGTCCTTTCTGAAACAACTTAGCTATATAAGACTCCTCCGGGGAAGCATTTTTTCGCTGCTCTATAATATGCTCCAGGTAATATACAAAGTTCTCCGCCTCATTCTTTTCATTCCAGCAGGTATCCGCCCCGGTATGACAAACCGGCCCCACGGGGTGCGCCTTTATTAATAAGGTATCGTTATCGCAATCTACCGCCGCTGACCGGAACTCCAGAAAATTGCCGCTTTCCTCCCCCTTGGTCCAGAGACGGTGTTTACTCCGGCTGTAAAAGGTTACTTTCGCTATCTCCTGTGTCATATTCCAGGCCTCCTCATTCATAAAGCCCAGCATCAGTACCTTTTGTGTATCGGCATCCTGCACAATAGCGGGTACCAGCCCGTCACTATATTTTGCAAAATCAATATTCATACTAACAAAGATATAGAATCGGGGGTTTTAAACAGGTTTCGGACATTATTTACCGGGGATTTCGCTTTTAGAAAAATCTAAGACAATCTCCATTGTAGCAGCTACAGGAAATTACTGAAGACATCGTCATATCGAACGAGCAACCCGGGAACTTTACTATCATCGTTTTGGCGCGAGTGAGATATCTACCGGGCTTTGGCACTAATGCTCAACTTTTGTACTACTGCCCAACGGATTTCTCTCCCGCCGCAACATACTTTTAATTCAAATTTCATGACGGCGGGATCGAAATGACGGGCAAGAGTCTTTGTATTTTGCTATCAGCACTAAATCAAAGTGTGTAACTATTGAACCTCTCGCACGTCATTGCGCACCGCGTGATCAAACTTGAAATATCAACCTGTTGCGCGGCAAAGCAATCTCAATTCAGAATAAAACCTCTTTCATTGTTTAACTAAGGTATACTGTCTTTTAAGTGTAAAGTGTTATTTTAAAAGCGAAATCCCTGCATTATTTACCAAAAAGCCTGGATACTTTCACCAAAGCTAACTGCAATCCCTAAAGAGTCAACACGTAAGTTTTCTTAAATTGCAGGAATAAGCGTTGAACCGTGTTTAAGAATATCGCACCGGATAAATGGCGGCACTTTTGGGTGGGAATACCTATGGGTATTTTCCTTCAATTGGTTGCTGCCTGGATCTTACCCGCATCACTGACCACAGTTACCATTGTAGCCTTTATATCGGTTGTCGCCATCAGCTATGGGTTCGAATTATTTTCCCTGGTAACTAAAATCGGGCACTACGATTTTTATGATGCCGTCGCCTCTGTTATCGGGGGGACGTTGGGAATAGGAATTGCGCTGCCCTTCCTTTTGTAAAAATTTTCACAACGATTAACAATAGGAATAAGGGTATTGTTTAGCTCATTATTTACCTTAACCGCTGGTCGATGCAAACGCTTTCGGGCCCATTGGTTTATACAGGAGGCAGGCGCTTTGGGTGTGTCCGTTAAAGATCACCCCGTGGTATTGTTTGCCGGGCAATCCCCGGGCGGGGCAGGTAGGCTTACCTGTTATGACCTTATCGGAGCATGTGATACCTGGAGGAGGGGTTTTAAGTAAAGGGTTGCGATTGAGCTAAATCAGCAATTTCGTGTTATCTTTTCTCCAGTGGTACAAACTCCCGGTTTTCCGGTCCGGTATAGTTGGCGCTGGGACGGATGATCTTTCCATCCTGTCGTTGCTCTATCACGTGGGCGCTCCAACCTGTCACACGGGAGATCACAAATAAAGGTGTAAAAAACAAGGTAGGGATTCCCATCAAATGATAGGATACCGCAGAAAACCAATCGAGGTTGGGGAACATTTTTTTCTCATTCCACATCACTGTTTCCAGCCGTTCTGCTATATCAAATAACAGCATATTCCCTGCTTCCCGGGACAGATTGCGGGCTACTTCTTTAATTACTTTATTCCTGGGGTCGGAAATGGTGTACACCGGATGCCCGAAACCGATGATCACTTCCTTTTTTTCCAGTCTTGCCTTGATATCAGCTTCCGCTTCTTCCGGTGACGCATACCTGCTTTGGATATCAAAAGCTACTTCATTAGCGCCGCCATGTTTGGGACCCCGCAGGGCGCCGATGGCCCCGGTAATACAGGAATACATATCAGAGCCGGTGCCGGCAATTACCCGTGCCGTAAAGGTAGAGGCGTTGAACTCGTGCTCTGCATACAGGTTAAGTGATATCTCCATCGCCCTCTTCCATGATTCCGGTGCGGGTTTCCCGTGAAGGAGGTGTAGAAAATGTGCGCCGATAGTATCGTCATTTGTTTCTACATCAATGCATTTCGCATTGTGTGAAAAATGGTACCAGTATAACAGCGCCGAGCTGAATGATGCGAGCAGTTTGTCTGCAATATCCTTTGCGCCCGCGGTATTATGATCTTCCTTTTCCGGCAGAACAGTACCCAGCACAGAGGCATAGGTACGCAACACATCCATAGGGTGCGCGGAAGCGGGAATTTGTTCTAATACGGTTTGTGCCGCTGCCGGTAACCCTCTCAGGGCTTTAAGTTTATTACTATAGGCTTTTAACCGGGCAATGTCAGGCAGGCTTCCGTGGATCAGGAGATGCGCGGTTTCTTCAAAGCTGGCTGCTTCTGCAATGTCCAGGATATCATAACCGCGGTAATGCAGGTCATTGCCGCTTTTTCCCACGGTACACAAAGCTGTATTGCCGGCTGCTACTCCCGACAGGGCAACGCTTTTTTTAGGCTTAAATGCAGGTGCGTTTTCCGTATTCATAGCACGATCATTTTTTTTGACTAAATAGTTTATCCAGCTTTTCCTCGAATGCATAATACCCTATGCTTTCGTATAGTTCTGCACGGGTTTGCATGGTGTCTATTGCGTTTTGCTGACTGCCATCCTTCCGGATAGTATTAAAAACATTTAAGGCAGCTTTGTTGGCCGCCCTGAATGCTGATAAGGGATATAGTATTAGTGCAACGCCGGCAGATTGCAGCTCTTCTCTTGTCCACAAAGGGGTCATCCCGAATTCAGTAATATTTGCCAGTACCGGTATGCCTGTGGCTTTAACAAAGGCTGTGTATTGAGGTAATTCCCGCACGGCTTCAGCGAAAATAAAGTCAGCGCCCGCATCTTTATAGGCAACGGCTCTTTCCAGTGTTTTTTCCAGCCCTTCAGTAGCGAGTGCATCTGTGCGGGCGCCGATTACAAATGCTTCATCTATTCGGGCATCTGCAGCGGCTTTGATCCTGTCGCACATTTCTTCTTTACTTACAATTTCTTTTCCCGGGCGGTGCCCGCAACGTTTTGCGCCCACCTGGTCTTCGATATGCATCGCCGCCGCGCCGGCCTTCACCAGCGACCGGGTGGTGCGGGCTATATTAAAAGCCGAAGGCCCGAAACCGGTATCTACATCCACCAATAAGGGGGTCTGCGTTATGTTGGTAATCCGGTAGATATCTGTAAGAACATCTTCCAGGGTGGTAATACCCAGGTCGGGAATTCCCAGGGAGCCGGCGGCTACACCCCCGCCCGACAAATAAATAGCTTTGAAACCAGCCTGGGTGGCGAGCAAAGCGTGGTTGGCATTAATGGTTCCTACGATCTGGAGGGGACTTTCCTCCGCCATTGCTTTCCTGAAGCGGGCTCCCGCGGAACCGGTCGCATTTTTTTTCTCAGACATGGTTAAAATAAGTGCGGCTTGATGATGTAAATCAGAAACCGCAAATGTAAATGAAATTGACGAGAACCTTTGGACGCCGGCATCGGCTGCAAAAAGAAAAAAGGCTACCAGTAACTGATAACCTTTGATACGTTTGTTTAACCTCTGAATTGAATAAGTACCACTATCTGTAACCTGCCATTCCTGCCGTGGCCTTACAACCGGTTCTGGAAGATGCACAGGAAGAAAAAGCAAATGCAAAAGCGATAACAATAAGAGAAATAACAAAAACCTTTTTCATGAAAAAAAACTTTACGGTTAAAAAATCTTGGCACCGTAGGAGTCGGAATTGTTATTTTTCAAATTGGAATTGGAGATAACTGGAAATAAAAACGCGATATGGCAAAGTAACAAATGCTATTTGATTTGGCCAAGATTGAACTAGGATATTAACGATTGATTTTTGTTAAAAAACACTGGTAATCAGGTTTTCTGTTGATGTATATCAACCGGGAGGCGCTGACGCATGTCAAAGAAACCCTTTCCGGTTTTTGAAAATAAGCCTATTTGAAGGACTAAAATCAATTAAGTATCAAAGTTATTTCCGAAGTTTGCCACACTTATAAAAATTCAGTGATGCGATTACAACTCACCCGTCCTCTGGCATTTATCGATTTAGAAACGACAGGCGTAAACCTTGCTACTGACCGGATTGTGGAAATTGCTATTGTAAAGCAAATGCCCGATGGAACAAGTATAGTGAAACGCAAACTTATCAACCCACAGATGCCTATACCCAGGGCCTCTTCAGACATACACGGCATTACCGATGAAATGATAAAAGATGCTCCTTCGTTTAAGCAGGTTGCCAACGAGGTCAAACAGTTCCTGGACAATTGCGATTTGGCGGGGTATAACTCCAGCCGCTTCGATTTCCCGTTGCTGGCGGAAGAGTTTTTAAGAGCCGGGCTGAATTTTGATATTACCGACCGGAATCTTTTGGACGTGCAGAAAGTGTACCATATGATGGAGCCGAGAACGCTGGGTGCAGCGTATAAGTTTTATTGCGACAAACAACTGGAGAACGCCCATAGCGCTGAAGTGGACGCCCAGGCAACACTGGAAGTACTGGACGCGCAGGTAGGAAAATATCCTCAGATGGGCAATTCTGTTGAAGCAATCATAAAATTTACCGGAAAAGACGAGATAATTGATTTCGCCAGGCGATTTGTTATGGAAAATGGAGTAGAAGTTGTTAACTTCGGGAAACATAAAGGGCGCCCGTTGGTGGAAGTGCTGAAGTCGGAACCGCAGTATTATGATTGGATGATGAAGGGCGAATTTCCACTGCATACCAAGCAGAAGCTTACGGAGATTTTTAACAAGACCTTTTTAAAGAATAAATAACTCAAATATTTTCTTTTGGAGAAGCTGGTTGTAGTGCCAACATATAATGAATGTGAGAATATCGCCGCTATTCTCAAAGCCATATTCGAAATGAATGGGGGTTTTCATGTGTTGGTGGTAGACGACAATTCTCCAGATGGTACGGCTGATGTGGTACGGGATCTGCAACAGGTGTATGATGATCAGCTCTTCCTGGAACTGCGGAAAGGAAAGGAAGGGCTTGGTACGGCCTACCTGCACGGTTTTAAATGGGCCATTGACAAGGGATACAGGTATATTTTTGAAATGGACGCGGATTTTTCTCATAACCCTAAGGATCTCGAAAGGTTATACCAGGCATGCAGAAACGGAGCCGGCGTGGCTATAGGATCCCGTTATGTAGCAGGAGGGAAAACGGTAAACTGGACCTGGGAAAGAAATGTGTTGTCCAAGGGAGGAGCTTTGTATACCAGGTTATTGACCTGGATGCCTGTAAAGGACCCAACTGCCGGGTTTATTTGCTATAGGAAAGAGGTGCTGGAAAGCATCAACTTTGATGAAATAAAATTTGTCGGTTACGCCTTTCAGATAGAAATGAAGTTCGCTGCCTGGAAGCTGGGTTTCAGGATCGTAGAAATACCGATCACATTTGTCGACCGGAAGTATGGAACCTCCAAAATGAACAAAAATATAGTGAAAGAAGGCATACTGGGAGTTATTAAAATACAGTGGCTCAGTATGTTTAAAAACTATCGCCGTAAGGTTAAAAGTACTTTGCCTCAGCAGTCCGATATGCGTATGAAAGCAATCGGGTAACCCGTCTCCGGAACTGCCCGGAATGTATCCCCATCCACTTTTTTCAGTAAAAATCTCCTCGTCAGCTATACCAGTAAGTATTATCTTGCATAATATTTTATCAAATACGGAGTAATGAGAAAGGTTTTCCTGGCTGTAAATATTTGTATGGCCCTTGTAAGCACTGCACAAACCAAAAAACCGCTGGACCACAGTGTGTATGACAACTGGCAAAGTATTGGTGAAAAGAAAATAAGCAACGACGGAAAATGGATTGCCTATACCATCAATGTGCAGGAGGGAGATGCTGTTTTACAGGTAAAATCCAGCGACGGCGCTTACTCAAAAAACATTGAAAGAGGATATGGTATTTATATGTCCGAGGATAGCAGGTTTTTGATATGCAAAATCAAACCGACTTATGCTGAAACAAGAGAAGCCCGGATAAAAAAGAAAACGAACCTGCCCAAGGATTCGTTGGCCATCATTGAACTGGGAAAAGATAGTGTGCTGAAAGTCGCTAATATAAAATCTTTCAGTACTCCCAAAAAAAGTAACCAATGGGTGGCCTGGCTGCTGGAAAATCCCGTTAAAGATTCAGCAACAAAAAGTAAGCCCGATAGTGGCATCTCGAAAATACTGGACTCTATGAAACAACGGGTAGAAGAGGTGTCTCCGGAGCTGGCAAAACAAAGAAAAAAACTAACCTCGCAACCGGCAGTCAAAAATGATTTTACATCTGATAATTATGATGAGCGGTTCTGGAACCAGCCATCGGCTTCCTACCCGGGTAATGAGTTGGTTATTTACAATTTTCAGTTAAATATCGAAAGAAGGATTCCCTACGTAAAAGAGTATGCATGGAGTGAAAACGGAAATATTCTTTTAATAGAGAATGATCCTCCGAAAGATTCCTCACTGGAAAAATCCGTTTCAATATTCAGGTCGGTTGAGGACCGTTTTGATACTATTTCCAGGGGTGGTAATGAGTTCAGGAACTTCGTTATTGATGCGTCAGCCACAAAAATTGCTTTTATTGCCGAGAGGGACAGCAGCGCCCGGGCGCTCAGAAAGTTTTATAAGTTATGGTACTGGCAAAACGGTCAGGATACCGCTGTTATGATAGCGGATAAAAATACTCCGGGTATGCCTGTAGGGTGGGGTATTGGAGAACATGCGGTGCCCTTCTTCAGTAAATCCGGTAAGCGGCTTTTTGTGGGAACAGCGCCCATACCGGCGTTGAAGGATACCTCAGTGGCAGATATTGACCGGGTGCAGGTAGATGTCTGGAGCTATAAGGACGATTACCTGCAGACCATGCAACTGGTAAACCTGGACAGGGATTTAAAGAAAAGTTATACGGCGGTGATATATACAGGAACGAAAGTATTTGTACAGCTTGCAGATCATTCTGTTCCTGATGTCGCAGTTTCCGGAGAGGGTGACGGAGATCTTGCCCTGGGGATAACCGATGTAGAGAACCGGGTAGCAATGCAGTGGGAAGGCACTACGCTTAAAGACCTGTATACGGTAAGCCTGGAAACCGGCGAACGTAAATTGATAAAAAAAGGATTGTCGGGTTGGGCCCACCTTTCGCCGGGAGGCGGTTTTATACTATGGTACGATAGTAAGGCAAAAAATTATTTTACCTGGAAAGACGGAACGATCCGGAATATATCATCTAAAATACCGGTAAAATTGTATGCAGAGGATTTTGACATGCCCAACGATCCCTATGCATATGGGGTAATGGGCTGGACCTCCGGCGACCTGTCGGTGATGGTGTACGACCGGTTTGATATCTGGAAACTGGACCCCCTGAATGTGCTGGCACCGGTGAACCTGACCGTAACCGGCCGAAAGAATAAAATACGTTATCACTATATAAAAACAGATCCGGAGGAAACAGCTATCGCCCCGGTGCAGGAAGTGCTGCTCAGCATGTTTAATGAGACTAGCAAGCACGCGGGACTGGCATTGGGCAGAATTTCGGAACCGCAAACACCCCGGGTGATAATGAGTGGTCCCTATGCGATAAATGCTCATCCGCTGAAAGCGGCCAACGCAGCGGTATATATTTATACAAAAGAATCATATATCCAGTCACCGGACTTATATGTAAATAATGACTGGAAATTGGAAATCAGGCTGACCGGTATTAATCCCCAGCAGAGCCAGTATTTATGGGGAACGGCCGAATTGTTTTCCTGGAGAGCATATAACGGGAAACCGGCGACCGGAATAGTGTACAAACCGGAAAACTTTGACCCCAAAAAGAGGTACCCGGTCATTTGTTACTTTTACGAAAAGCTTAGTGATGGATTGTTTAATTATGTGCCACCGGCGCCTACTCCCAGCCGGTTGAATATTTCTTTTTTTGTAAGCAGGGGATATATTGTATTGGCCCCGGATATTGAATATGCTATCGGGCATCCGGGTAAGAGCGCTTACGATTATGTGGTAAGCGGCGCCCGTGCATTGGTAACCAGGGGATGGGCGGATAGTACAAAAATGGGATTGCAGGGGCAAAGCTGGGGAGGGTATCAAACAGCGCATATCATCACCCGTACAAAATTGTTTAAAGCCGCCTGGGCAGGCGCTCCCGTAAGTAATATGACAAGCGCCTATGGCGGCATTCGTTGGCAAACCGGCATGAACCGCCAGTTTCAGTATGAAAGAACACAAAGCAGGATAGGCGCTACGCTTTGGCAGAAGCCGCAATTGTATATCGAAAACTCACCGTTGTTTCATGTGCCGAATATCACTACTCCATTGGTAATAATGCATAATGACAAAGATGGAGCAGTACCCTGGTACCAGGGGATAGAATTGTTTACGGCCATGCGGCGCCTGAATAAGCCCGTATGGCTGCTGAACTATAACGGTGAAGCGCACAACCTGGTGGAACGGAAGAACAGGAAAGATATCCAGATCAGGGAACAGCAGTTTTTTGACTGGCTGCTGAAAGGGGAGCGGCCGGCAGAATGGTTACGGGATGGCGTACCTGCCGTTATGAAAGGGAAAAAATGGGGCATTGAAGACTAAAAAACAGTAAATGAACGCAAAACAATTGGCTGCCTACAGGGCGGTAGAGTATATACAGGACGGGATGATCGTGGGTCTGGGAACAGGCTCTACTGCTTTCTGGGCAATTGAATATACCGCCCAACGGGTTGCTGCCGGGTTAAAGATCACAGCGGTTGCAACATCGGAGGATACAGCCGGTAAAGCCAGGGAAAGAGGGATTGAAATAACCCCTTTTGATGAAGTGCCTTATGTGGATGTAGATATAGATGGCGCCGATGAAGCGGACAAAGACCTTAACCTGATAAAAGGAGGTGGCGGCGCATTGTTGCGGGAAAAGATAGTGGCAAGCGCCAGCAGGCAATTTATCGTGATAGCTGATGAATCGAAGCTGGTGGAAAAGCTGGGGAGGTTTCCTTTGCCTGTAGAAGTGGTAATATTCGGGCTGGAGCATACCACAAGGGCTTTGCAAAGCCTGGGGTGTAAAACAACCCTTCGTACCACACCCGGTGGCGTGCCGTTTATTACTGATAATAATAATTATATCCTGGACTGTCATTTTGAGGTTATCCCAAATGCGCCTGAACTGGAGAAAAAAATAAATGCCATAACCGGCGTGGTAGATAACGGTCTTTTTATCAATATGGCTGAACGTGTGATAGTAGGGTGTAACGATGGCACTGTAAAAGAAATTGTAAAGGGAGGATAGCTTCTCCCGGTTAATAAATCAAATATGCTGCAAAAATCAGCCATTGTAGTAGGAGCCGGTATTGCTGGTTTAGCGACAGCCCGTGCGTTGGCGGTCCGTAATTACAGGGTGACGGTACTCGAAAAAAACTGGCAGGCAATGAGTGCTTCTGTCAGGAACTTTGGAATGATACTGCCTGCGGCGCAACCCGAAGGAAAGTTATACGAAAGGGCTAAAAGGTCCTTATCGATCTGGAAAGCCATTTGTGAAGAAGCCGGTATCTGGTATGAGCAAAGAGGTTCGTTACACCTTGCCTATGCCCCGGATGAGTGGCAGGTGCTTAAAGAGGTAAGGGAAATATACCACCCACGGGGATATAAGTTGTTGAATTCGTCAGAAACGGCTGCCTTGTCACCGGCAGTGAAGGCTGCCAATCTCATGGGAAGCCTGTATAGCAAAGAAGAACTCATAGTTGATCCGAGAAAGGCGATAGCCGGAATAGCGGACTGGCTTTCCGAAAAATATGGAGTCGAGTTTATTTGGGGTAGCACGGTCACAGCAGTTGAACATCCTGCGGTTTTTGCAGGAGGAAAGAAACTGGAAGCGGATGAAGTGTATATCTGCTCGGGAGCGGATTTCGAAACGCTTTTTCCGGAGGTGTATAAAAAGCTTCCCCTTACAAAATGTAAGCTGCAGATGATGCGGTTGGCAGCGCAACCTGATGGCTGGCGGCTGGGACCGGTTTTGTGCAGCCCCTTGTCGCTGGCGCACTACTCCAGCTATAAAGCGGCGCCATCCTTCACGGCGCTCAAAACGCGGATAGAAAGAGAATACGGAGAATACCTGAAATATGGCATCCATCTATTGGTATCGCAGAACGAAAAAGGACAACTTACGGTAGGTGATTCACATGAGTATGGACTGAACCCTGATCCCTTTAACCGGCAGTTGATCAACGATATGATTATTACCTATCTCAATACCTTCGCGCAATTCAGGGAAACTAAAATCATTGAGACCTGGAATGGGGTGTATCCGAAGTTAATAAATGGGGATACAGATATTGTACTCACCCCGCAGAATGGCGTTACCATCATCAATGGTTTTGGGGGCGCCGGAATGACGCTGGCCTTCGCACTGAGCGAAGATATTATCGCCGGGCGTACTCATTAACAAGGCTAGAACCTGGGTACCGGGCATTGCATCTGGCGCATATTCTGGTTGGCTTCGTTGTAGTAACCATGATGCAGCAATGCGAACTCAGAAGCCCCGCGAATATTGTTGTAGTTGCTTAAAGCTGATGTGGTGGCATCGTAGGCAAACATCAGCCTGACGGATTTCCACTGGAAGCCCAGCATCGGAATTAATGCATCTCCGCCACGATAGTACAGTCCGCCAAGCAACTGTGTTTCCCCGTCGCCGGAAAGGTTGTAATTGGCATGCATACCCAGTGTAAGCTCCCTGGCGTTTGCCTGTGTGGTAAAATAAGCGCCCGGACTTACAATCACCCGGTCGTTTACTTTCAATACAGCATCGGCAAATGCTATATACCGGCGTGCAATATGGTAGTCATAGCCGGGCGTATTGAAAAAAGTCTCTTTAGGGGTGTTGACATGATGAACAGAAACCCCGGCGTGCATATAAACATTGTCGGTGGGAAAATAGGCATAGTTAAGACCCACCTGCACATCAAGATAGTTGATATTGTTGGCGGCAAAATTTTCACCGCTGGGTGCGCCGGCATCAAAAAACTTACCATTCCACTGGTTATCGAACGTGAATTTTGTAATGTCCACTCTTTTATTGGACCAACCGATATTAAAACCCGCGGACAATAACCCCGTCCCTCCCAGCATCTGGTGATAAGCGGCGGACCCATATACTTTCGTTGAAGTAAGGTTGCCGCTCCCTGCCACATCTCTTAACACCAAACCGCCCACTCCTACCCAGCCGGTTTCAAAATAGTCCCGCAATACCTGTGCATCGCCGAAAATGCTCATGGTTTTAAATTGTACCGGAATGCTGGCCCATTGCTGGCGGAAATTGGCGCCGAGACGGTAGTCGTGCTCCGGTAAAAAGCCGGTGTTGGCCGGGTTAGTGCTTAACGGAGAATTGAAGAATTGCGAAAAATGCAGATCCTGTCCCCTGGTAACAAGCGAAGCGAATGCCAACAGGGTAAAAAACACCAACCTGATATGGTTCGTCACCTGCAGCGGGGCAAATTTTATATCAATATCTTTTCTTCCCATTTCGATCCTTTTATGTTCTGCAGCAGTTCCCGGTTGGTTCTGTTTTAAAGTTACGAATCTATCTTAACAAGGTGATATCCCCTTTTTTGCTGCCCCTGGTCCCGTCTGTATATTCTACCTCCAATGTGTAGGCATAAGTGTCCATGGGTTGTAATACCCCGCGGTACTTTCCATCCCAGCCTATATTCTGGCTGGTTGACTGGAATACCAATTGTCCCCACCGGTTGTATATTTTAAACATCATCTTGCTGATCGCATACCCTCTTACATATACATGATCATTCACGCCGTCACCATTGGGTGAAAAGGCGTTGGGTATGGCAATCAATGGTGAAACCAGCGCGGATACAACGGTGCATACCGTGTCCGGGCAGCCATATTGGTTATAAGCGATCAGGCATACGTCAAAGTCCCCGGTGCGGTTGTACTGGTGCGTTGGATTGGTGAGGTTGGAAGTATCGCCATCGCCAAAATCCCAGTGATACCTGACAGCTCCCATCGAGGTGTTAGTGAATGCTGTGGGCGTATTTTCCTGCGGCACTGTGGGGCTATAAGTAAAGCCGGCAGTAGGTTTATCTCTTACATTGATGATCCTGGTAGTGGAGTCAATCATATTACAGGTGTTCGGATCGCTTACAACCAGTTTAACCGTATAAGCGCCAGGCAACAGATATTCATGTTCCGGCGCGAAATCGATGGAAGTGGCGCCGTCTCCAAAATCCCAGAAGAATGTTCTGCCTGCTTCTGACGTGTTGGTGAAAATAGCGGTATGCGGGGCACATGCGTCCGGGTTCGTTTCAAACTGCGCCTTCACGTTCACTGCCACGCGCAGGGTATCGGTGATCGTTTCAGGCCCGTTACAATAGCTGGTGTCTCTTAGTGTGAGCGTGACGATATAAGTGCCGGGGGCCGCATAGCTGTGAAGGGGCGATCCTGAACCCGTTACTAAGGGAGGGGAGCCGTCTCCAAAATCCCAGACAAAAGAGGTGTCGGTAAATGGTTTGCCTGCCGGCGCAGTGGAAAGGTTGTTAAACAGGTAATTCAGGCTTGCGCAGGGCATTTGTTTAATAATATCCATCCCCACTCCGGCCCTGTCCTGCCTTACGGAAATGGTAGTATAAGCCGTATCCGCAATAATGCATTTGCTGGAATCAACCGTAATCAGCCTGACATTGTAAGAGCCCAGGTTTTGATACAGGTGGCTGATGCCGGGCGTGGTAGTAGTGTCCCGGGTGCCATCACCAAAATCCCAGAAATACAGGAACCCTTTTTGCAGGGTATCCCGGAAGTCTACGGTCAGCGGTGCACAGCCATAAGTACGGTAAGGTATCCCGTCTACGGTCGGTCGTATACTATTGGTTATTCCCGAAAAATCCATCTCAATCTTTACAGCGGCAAGATTACACCCCTGTGGGGCGCCTGATTCGGGTCTCCATACACCTGGTGTGGTAGGATAGCGAACACTCGGATGCGTACCGATCTGGCAGGCGGCACAAATAGACTGGTAAATGATCCCGTTAGCGTCAAAACGGCTGGTACCGCCATCTACATGGTCGCCAAACGCGCTTCGGTCGGGTACAAAATGGCCATAGTAAGCGCCGAACAATATATCCTGGGCATTTTTTTCCAGTACAAAAAAGTAAAAATCGCTTCCATCCGTATTACAGCCCCCCGTAATAACATTACAATCTTTAACAGGCATCCCCCCTGTTCCTGCTGTACCAAAAGGGTCGGCGCCCGGGCCGGGAGCCAGCTTTCCCCCCCAGCCTGCCACATACACATTTTCACATACATCTACAGAAAATGCTACCGGAGATATGTTGTACCGTGCAGCCCCGCTTCCGAATACGGTTGAGTAAACCGCCGCGGAAAGATCCGGCTGAAGTTTTACAATAAATTGTTTGGAGTTGGCATTTTGATACACACCGGGTGTTACCGGCCAACTGCCCAGGGTAACCCCGGTAATATAAGGAAATCCACTCCGGTCAAACTTGAGTCCATAGACGGCATCCATCACATTTTGCCCCGGAGCGCCCATGTAGGTAGATTTCTGCAACATGCCGGCATTGTTGAAAATGCTGATGAAGCCGTCCATCAAACCTCCCTGGTAAGCATTGTATATTACCCCGGAAACCGGGACTCCCGGAAACGAAAGGCTTTGTGTGGACCCGGCTACATAAATGTCGTTGTTGATGGGGTTGAGCGCCAAAACAAAAGCGCCATCGTTTTCTTCTCCACCGATACGTGTACTAAAAAATACGTTGGCGACATTGGGGTCGAGCTTTACCAGTACACCATCCTGTCCACCCCCCGGATCGCTTTGATATGCACCTGCGGTAGTCCGGAAACGGGCATTCTCATTTCCGTTAGACTGTGTGCTGCTGACGAAATAAATATTGTCAGCAGCGTCCAATATCACTTCGCTCCGGGAATCATCGCCGTAAAACACTTTGATATCCCTGGGCGACCCCCTGTCTGCATCTATGTTTACTCCGTCGGCTCCTGTTCCACCAATTCTCATGGAACCAATTAAGCCTGTACCATTGCTATTCAGTTTGGTAACCACAATATCCCATCCCCCGTTAGCGCCAAACTTGTTACCGGCGGGAAATAACGGGTATGAACCGTTACCGTCAACCGGAGATTCGGTTCTTCCCAGGATAACCAGGTTGCCGCGGCTGTCTTCAATAAGGCTGTGTGGCTGGTCTTTGCCGGTTCCGCCGATATAGGTAGCATATACCCTGTTGGTTCCGCTGGCATTGAATTTCATGATCCCTATATCGTATACCCTGTCGCCGCCGCCGGCCCAGTTTGACTGAAAGGCCCCGATGGATGTCGGGAAACCGGCGCCAAAGACAATCCCCCCGGAGTAAAAGCTTCCATTAGCGCCATAGGTTGCGGTGAAACCCCATTGGTCACTGCTTCCCGTAAAGGTGGCAAATATCAGCGTAGGATCTATGATCAGTGCTTTTGAACGATCGTAGTTACTGACCTTAAATTTTACGGTGTTCTTTCCCTGGATCACAAAGCGGCAATTTACCGTTTCAGCGCCATTCAGGCCCGGTTGATAGGAGTATGGCTCCATTTCCTTTACATCCCCCACAGAAGTCTGTACAATAAGCTCTTTGTTTTTTATGTATAGTTTTTCCGCACCCTCATACTGCATTACGATATCATTAATATCTCCACCCGGATGAATGATGAAATCGTATTTCAGCACATTGTCCTGCGCATAGTAGCGGACATCTATGTTGGGATAAATATCTTTATAGGTAACAGCCTGGTATATCTTGCAGTCGGCGCCCCATTTGGATGGGTCGTTGCCGATAAAATAATTGGCATAGGAGCTCAGTGGTTTCTCTTTTTCAACGGGAGTATTCTCATTGCTGCCTACAAAACGCATATTGTAAGCGTGTGAACGAAGTATCAAATCATCTGCTTCCCCGTTTCCCGGCCGCGGGTACGCTTTCCTTCCGCTTGCGGGGGTGTGGTGCTCCAATGAACCATCGTGTGTATGGCGGCTAATAGCGCTAAGATCGTCTGCGTTGTGTAATAATACAGTGAAACCGTTTTTCTGTAAAAAAAAGGCGCCATTGTTCACATCCCCCTTAAACAAAACAGAAGGGTCCCATTGTCCTTTGTTTTCCACAAATTCAATAGCCTGCTGGGCGAAAAGGGGAAGCGAAAGCAATAAAACAACTACAAAACAAAATATATTACGGAAATGCTTCAATTGGATGCTATTTATTTTAGTACAGATATAACAACGAATTTACCCCTTACAGGTATATTTACGAGATCTTACTCCACAAGGTTTGTCCTTTTTGCTGCATCAAAAAGTTTTTTAACTTCAAGTTAACTGAAGTGCTTAAGTCTGCATCTTCTTTGAGTAAAAATTCGGCTTTTTCTTTAGCTAAATCTACCATATGTTTATCTTTTACAATGCTTGCCAGCTTAAAATTAAGCATTCCGCTTTGCCGGGTTCCCTCAATATCTCCCGGACCCCTTAATTCGAGGTCTTTTTCTGCAATAACAAAACCGTCTGTAGTGGCACACATGATTTTAATGCGTTCTCTCGCGTCAGCCGTTAGTTTTTTTCCGGAAAGAAGAATACAGTAGCTTTTATCGGCTCCGCGACCCACCCGGCCACGAAGCTGGTGTAACTGGGAGAGCCCGAATTTTTCGGCGCTTTCTATCACCATTACCGAGGCATTGGGCACATTCACTCCTACCTCTATCACGGTGGTAGAGACCATGATCTGAGTATCGTTTTGTACAAAACGTTGCATATTCACCTCTTTTTGTTCGGTGGGCATTCTACCATGTACCATGCTAATCCAGTAGGGAGGTTCCGGGAAGTACGCTTTCACATTTTCATAACCTTTCATCAGGTCTTCATACGCGAGTTTGGAGCTTTCTTCTATTAACGGAAAAATGATATAGGCCTGCCTGCCTTTTTTGATTTCCGCTTTTATGAAATCCATTACCTGCGATCGGGCGTCATCATAACGGTGAACGGTAGTGATTGCCTGACGTCCCGGGGGCAGTTCATCCATCACGCTGTAGTCGAGGTCTCCGTAAGCCGTCATTGCCAGGGTGCGGGGAATAGGTGTGGCTGTCATCACCAGCACATGCGGCGGCACCTCATTTTTCGACCATAGTTTTGCCCGCTGGGCTACTCCGAAACGATGCTGTTCATCTACTATTGCCAGCCCCAGATTATGGAACTGAACCTGGTCTTCCAGCAACGCATGAGTACCTATCAGCAGGTGAGTTTTGCCTTCCGCAACCTTGGTGAGAATTTTATTTCGTTCCGCCTTCCGGGTAGAGCCGGTAAGCAGGGCTGTTGCTACGGGCATATCTTTAAGCAATGAGCTGATATTCTGAAAATGTTGTTGGGCCAATATTTCGGTGGGCGCCATCAGGCAGCTCTGAAACCCGTTGTCTGCCGCCAGCAGCATACTAAGGAGGGCGACGATTGTTTTTCCACTTCCCACATCTCCCTGCAGCAGCCGGTTCATCTGGTAGCCACGGGCGGTATCCTGACGGATCTCTTTCAGCACTTTTTTTTGAGCGCCGGTTAGCCGGAAAGGAAGATAGTCGTGATAAAAAGTATTGAACAGGTTGCCTACCTCTTTAAAAACAATACCCTTTGTATAGCGGTGGCGGTTTAGCTTTAAAAGATGCAGCCGTACCTGCGCTATGAAAAGCTCCTCAAATTTAAGCCGGTCCAGGGCACTTTCGTACACTATATTGTCGGAAGGGAAATGGATGTCGTTGTATGCTTTGTAGCGGGAGGGGAACTGAAGCGGCGATAAAATATGATCCGGTATATTTTCTGGCATATCTTTTTCCTGCAGCATTTCCAGCAGTGTAAATACCAGCTTGCCGATCTGTCTTCCGTTCAGTCCCCTTACTTTTAGCTTTTCTGTTGTGGGGTATACCGGCTCCAGGAACTTTTTGCCGTCGCTTTTTTCCGGGGTATATATTTCTGTCTCGGGATGAGTGATCTGGGGGCTTCCCATAAAAAACGATATTTTCCCGAAAACCAGTAGTTGTTCTCCCGGACGGATATTTTTTTCTACCCAGTTGATGCCCTGGAACCATACCAACTCAAGCGTTCCGGTTCCGTCGGTCAACTCTGCTACCAGCCTTTTTCCTCTTCTTTCGCCGATTACTTCGCTGGAGATAATTTTGCCTGCAACCTGTATATATTCAGTAGCCGGCGTGATCTCATTTATTTTCCTTATTTCAGTTTTGTCGATATGCCGGTAGGGAAAATGTTGAAGCAGATCGTAAAAAGTAAAAATATCCAACTCCTTTTTAAGCAGGTCGCCTTTCACGGGACCCACTCCTTTCAGGTATTCTATCGGACTTAATAATATGGAACCTGGATAACTGATAGCTGCTTACAATTTATTTACAAAAATACGAAAACCAAAAAGGGAAATTTCGGCTGTTAAGTTAAGCGTAATATGTAATGAATAAAAGGATATCCTGTCCGCTGAAGGAGGAACCAATGAATATTTAGTAGCATAGCTGCGAAAAATAATGCATCGTTTTATTGGAAACATATGGTATTAGTTTCTTCCCCGCTCACCCGGATATAGCTGCCACACAGGATCGCTTTGCCAGTACTTTTTTGAATCGATATCCATGATCGTGAGTTTTCCTTTAAACGCGGCCCCGGTATCAAGATTCCACACATTACATCCCTGCATGGGAGTGGTGGTATCATAATAAAGTGTGGGCGTGTGGCCGATAAAGATTTCTCTGAACAGTTTCAGCCTTTTCGGGAACAGAAGGGAGTCCCTGTTTATCTTTTTGTCCATGGTGATGGCCATTTCCCATAGTGTTCTGTCCCAGGTAAAGTTATCGGACAGGAATTCCCTCTCGGGGCCATGCATGGAGGTGAATCCTGCGTGAATAAAAAGCCTGTCTTTTTCGTCCCGGTCAAAATATTTCATCTGTTCCAGCCAGTTGAGATGGATATGCCGTGTTTGCCCGTCCATATTTTTGTAGCTGCTAATTGTTTCCTTTCCTCCATGCATCAGCCACACCTGGTTGGCATATCCCGTGCGGAGCCACTCCTCGCACCATACATCATGATTCCCTTTGATGAACACACATTCCATTGTGCCGGACAAGCGGATGAGATAGTCGATCACCTGGGCAGATTGACCCCAGCCATCCACGTAGTCTCCCAGGAAAATCAATTTGCTGTCAGGGGAAGGGTTTGCTTTTTCAAGTACCTGTTCCAATGCTTTTAATCCGCCATGAATATCACCAATTACATATGCTTTCATACTGGTCAGCCAGGATAATACTCAATTATATTGTTCAATTCGATCTTTGATAGCGGGATATTCCTTCCTTGTTATCCTTTCTTTACATATTTGGTAAGGATAACAATGGTCTGTTCATTGATTTTGCCTTCTATCTGGTCGGTATTGTCAGCCACCAGGCGAATTTTCTTTACGACGGTTCCTTTAGCGGCAGTAAAGCTGGCGCCTTTTACATTCAATGCTTGGGTTAATACAACGGTATCCCCATTTTCCAGCAGGTTGCCATAAGCATCCTTGTGTACATCGGCCACTTCAAATGCACTCATTGCCCATTGAACCGTATTTTCATCCAACTCCACCGAACTGATAATATTATTCGCCCAATCTTCATCTTTATAAGATTGCAGGATCCGGTAGCTCAATGCCTGGATAGAAGGTTCCGGGTTCCAGATAGTGCCTTCCAGGAAGCCCCAGTAAGCGCCCTGGCCAGGTGTGTCAATCATATTCAGGCAGGTATCGCATACGGCTACCTGGTTTTGAATGGCATCATCTTTTTTCGGACTTACGGTGTATTCATGAAGTGCGGGCGCTGCATTGCAAAGCTCACATGTGCCCTGCGAACGGTCATTGAGTTGTGTGTTGATAGACATGGAATGTATTTGTTTGAAAGTGAGCAAATGTAGCGATAATATAAAAAATGATTTATGTAAACAAAAACGGGAAGAAATCCGGGAATAGCTGCCGGTTCATACCACTGAGAGGAACGAGAAGTTCTGTTTTTATTTTTCGCTAAAACCCGGCAACTTTGCCACAGGTTAAAATTTTTATGATATGAGCAAGACCATTATTAATACTTCGATGGCTCCCAGCCCTATAGGGCCTTACAGCCAGGCAGTGCTTACGGGAAATTTGTTATACGTATCAGGGCAGGTCCCTATCAACCCGGATACCAATACGATTGACGCCACCAATGTGGCGGAGGAAGCTGAACAGGTGATGAAAAACCTGCAGGCGGTATTGTCCGAGGCCGGTTTCGGGTTCGACCAGGTAGTGAAGACCACTATTTTCCTGACAGACATGTCGTTGTTCAGTACCGTGAATGAGGTGTATGGTAAATATTTCAACGGTAACTATCCTGCAAGAGAAACCGTTGCGGTAAAAGGACTCCCCAGGAATGTGAATGTAGAAATAAGTGTGATAGCAGCAAGATAGCTGTTGCTGTTTGGACTAACAGTTGTGCAGCCGCTTGTTGCGGCATAACTGTTAGCCATAATTTCTTGCCCCAAACAGCAGGCTGCCAATACGCACCATATTGCTGCCATAGGTAATGGCGGTTTTGTAATCGCCACTCATACCCATGGACAATGTAGTAAATATGGGGTGAGAAGCCTGCAGTTTTTTATACAGTCCGAAGAGATAACCAAACTCCTTTTCTACCTGGAATACATTATCTGTAAAAGAGGCCATTCCCATCAAACCTTTTATCGTCACGTTTTTCAGTTGTCCGGCCTCCTGCAAAGCCGCTGTCAGCTCTTTTTCATTAAAGCCGAACTTGGTTTCTTCGGTAGCAATATGCACCTGCAGCAACACACTGATCATCCTGTTGTTTTTAACTGCCTGTTTGTCTACCTCTTTTAACAGCTTCAAACTGTCTATGCCATGGATCAGGTGTACAAACGGAGCAATGAATTTTACTTTATTGCTTTGCAGGTGACCAATAAAATGCCAGCGGATATCTGCCGGCAATGCAGATTGCTTTTCCACAAGCTCCTGCACGTAGTTTTCCCCGAAGTCGCGCTGGCCCTGGTCATATAATTGCCGGATATCACTTACCGGTTTGGTTTTTGAAACGGCTACCAGGGTGGCTTTTTTTTCTTTCAGCTCTACTACAATTTTCGTATATGCTTCCAGGTTAATTGACATGTCTACACAGAGATTTTATTCCAGCTCAGGTTGGCAATATATTTTTCCAGCAGCCAGCATATTATCAGGATGGCGGCCAAAACTATATAAAATAAGGAAGGTTGTTTGATCACCAGCAGGTGCAGTAATACCATGACCCCCACAATTACCATCTGCATAAGCGCGAGCAGGAACCTGCCTGCCTGCTGGCGGCTGCTGGGCTGCCGGGAAAAAGGAAGGTATTGTTTATTCAGGTAGCCTAATATCAGGTAACACAGGTAGTCGTTTGCCAGCCCGAACACAAAATCGTCTGCGACCTGCCAGCCCCAGATATAAACGCTTATGAGAAACATCAGGAAATAGACCGGGAAAAAATATTTTATCAGGAGCGCCAGCCAGGAGCCAAGGATGATCTGCCCGGGCTTTTTAAGCGGGGTGCTGTGATAAATCCAGGATGCCGCGAAGTTTTCATTGAAGGTAACAAACAGGATGCCGTTGGCAACCGTAAACATCGGAAGATAAATAAACCAGAGAAATTTGTTGGTGGTGCTTAAAATATTCCATGAGGCTTCCACATCCTTTCCGGCGTTGAACACAAAAATGAAGATGAACACAAAAATGTATGCCAGCGAAGGATAGAAATGAAGCTTAAAAGACTTGTCCCTGCTCGTTATTTTCCAGGTATTTTCGAAGCCAGCCTTGCCGATAGGCTCTCTTGTAAAAAAGGGAGACAACTTTTCTGCCCAGCCGGATCTGCCAGGGATGGAAGAAGATGGAGGTTTGGCGTTGTGTTCGGTATTGAGGGAAGACAGGGTAGTGGCAAACCGTGGGGAAAGATATTTGGTAAGTACCCAATAAAGTAGGACCGGTACACAGAAAGCCAGCAATATCATCAGCAGGTGTATGCTGTCGAAATTCAGCAGGTGCACGGCTTCCACTGTATAGGACATCCATACCGGCGGCAGCAGCCAGGAGTACCAGCTAAGTTCAAAACTACCGGATATGTCATCCAGGTCGATGAAACGCAGGATCAGTTGATAACCTATGGCAAAAAAAACAGTCAGCACGATCTGGAACCATGTTATGATGTCTTTCACCCTTTTTTCACTGCTGAAGCGCAGCGCCAGGAGATAAAAATAATAGGTGGCAAATACCGCTAACAGCACGCAGAGAAATACGGTGACCAGCGACACCAGCGCGGTGAGCAGGCCAAACTTTATCCCGATTGATATCAGTGGAATAAAGGTCATGGCGGTGGTGAACAGCAGCAGGTATAGCAGGATGTGTACCTGCCTTGCCATAAACAGTGTTTTGCCATCTACCGGCTTGGGCAGGATGATCTGGTTATCTGTTGTATCCAGCACCACACTGGAAAAATCGGTTATCAATACCATTGCCATCATAAAAATGACATAGGCGTGGAAAAGCATCATCGAAAAAAGAAAAGGGAACTCCGAATATATAGCGACACTGATAAAGAGGCTGATAAAAACATACATGGCAAGAACGATCCGGAGATGGTTACTGTTTTCCGATTGTGCTCCCTGCCGCCAGTTCAGGAATACGCGCCGCTTGTCCATTACAAGTTTGGTTTGCACAATGGTGTACATCCGGGGCAGATCGATGCCCTGTTTTTTAAAGAAAAAATCAAAAAGATGTACCAATTTCAGCAACCAGTTTTCCATAACCGCATCAGCTTTTTAAAACATCAATAAAAGCTTCGGCTGTAGTCTGGTGTTGCTCGTCGCCTGTAAGCGCGGTGAAAATATTCTCCAGCGAACCTTTGTCCCCGGTTGATCTCAGGGACTCAAAGGTGCCGTCAGCGATCACTTCGCCGTTGCTGATGATTATTATCCGGTCGCTGATCTTTTCCACAACATCCATTATATGCGAGGAGTAGAACAGTGTTTTGCCGGATAATTTTAATTGTGCCAGTATTTCTTTCACCAAAATAACGGCATTCGCATCCAACCCGCTCAGGGGCTCATCCAGGAAGATAATTTCGGGGTTATGCATCAACCCGGAGATAAGTAATACTTTTTGCCGCATTCCCTTACTGAAGCCGTTCATTCGCATGTCTGCCTTGTCGGCCAATTCAAACAACCGCAACAGTTCCCATGATTTCTTTTTGATCACATCTTCTTCCAGTCCATACAACCTGCCCGTGAAAGACAAATATTCCAAAGGAGTGAGCACTTCGTACAGGGCCGCATTTTCCGGGATATACCCGATCCGTCTTTTTATTTCAATAGCATTTTTACGGATATCCATACCCAGCACCGTCACCTTTCCTTCAAACTCCTCTATAATTCCGGTAAGAATTTTGATAGTAGTACTTTTTCCGGCTCCATTCGGGCCGATATACCCGATTATCTGGGGTTCGTCTATAGTAAGATTGATCCCTTTGAGTACGTAGGTCCCACCATAGTTTTTTTTAAGGTTCTCAAGCTGCAGAATGCCCATAAGGAATATTGGCTGAAATGAATAATTGCTACTGACAGTCAATGCAAGATAAGCGGTTATTCAATATCGTCAGTATTTTCTATTTAAAAAACCAAACAGGAAGCCTATTTCAGGATGCTTCTGCCTATCACAATACGCTGTACTTCGCTGGTACCTTCGTATATCTGGGTGATCTTTGCATCACGCATCAGCCGTTCTACATGGTATTCTTTTACATATCCGTAGCCACCATGTATCTGCACAGCTTCGGTGGTCACCCACATAGCGGTCTCCGAAGCATATACTTTTGCCATAGAGCTGCTGAGCGCATAATCTTTGTGATTGTCTTTATCCCAGGCTGCACGCAGACACAGCAGGCGGGCGGCTTCTATCCTGGTAGCCATATCGGCCAGCTTAAACTGGATGGCCTGGTGGTGGGCGATTTCGGTACCGAACGCTTTTCTTTGCTTAGAGTAAGCCAGCGCCAGTTCGTATGCCCCGGAGGCTATGCCCAGGGCCTGCGCGGCTATCCCTATCCTTCCGCCGGCAAGGGTTTTCATGGCAAAAGAAAATCCAAATCCGTCCTCTCCTATGCGGTTTGCTTTGGGAACCACCACATCCTGGAACATGATGCTATGTGTATCACTGCCCCTTATCCCCATTTTATTCTCTTTAGCGCCCACCACAATACCTTTCGAATTTTTTTCTACTATAAAGACATTGATCCCTTTGCTGCCCTTGCCTGGATCCGTCTGGGCAATTACCAGGTACACACTTGCCGTATTGCCATTGGTGATCCAGTTTTTGGTACCGTTCAGCAAATAATGATCGCCTTTGTCCTCGGCGGTGGTGTGCTGCGAAGTCGCGTCACTACCAGCTTCGGGCTCGCTCAGTAAAAAGGCGCCTATATACAATTCTCCATCTTTTTTCCCCTGCGCCAGCGGCGCCAGGTACCGCTGTTTTTGTTCCTCGGTGCCAAATTTTTCCAGGCCCCAGCACACCAGGCTGTTGTTAACGCTCATGCATACACTAACACTTGCGTCTATTTTACTGATCTCTTCCATCGCCAGCACATAGCTGATAGTATCCAACCCGCCGCCGCTATACCGCGGATCTGTCATCATGCCCAAAAAGCCCAGGTCGGCCAGGGCTGAAACCTGTTCTTTGGGGAAAACCTGTTTTTCATCTCTTTCTATTACACCCGGCAGGCAGAGCGTTTGAGTAAAATCCCGGGCTGCTTTTTGTATCATCAACTGTTCTTCGCTCAACTGGAACTGCATGAGTTTTACTTTTTTCGAGCAAATATATACAACTTAAACTAACGATCGTTAATATTTTCAAAACTGTTAATATTAAGCGGTATACCTGGGTTGTTGTACGATAATGATTTTAATTTCGTTAAACAACCTGATAGCCCGAATGTGTTATGAAGAATTTTTATAACAACGTCTTATTGCTTCTTTTTGCGTTGACATTTGTCAATTTTTCGACTTCACCGGTCAATGCGGGACCTTATATTTCGCCAAAGTCTTCTAACGGGATCGTTTACCCGACAATGCAGTATCCGGATACTATTCCAAAACCGGTGATTGACCTCAACGATACCACTTACCAGAGAAGGCTGGCAACGATCAATGCCGCGGAGCCTCACCACAATATTTACCTGCTGGATATTTCCAATTCCATGAAGGAAGAAAGCCGCCTGGACAGTGTGAAAACAGGATTGCACTACCTGGTGCATTTACAGCGGGAATCAGACCGGGTGTCTGTAATTACATTTAATGACTCTGCAAAAATTATTTTGCAGTTTGTTCCTTCCACTGAAAGGGAGACCATTATTTCCAGTGTGGACACACTCATCACCAAAGGGTCTACAAACGTACAGGACGCCCTGCTGGATGCCTATAAGATAGTAGACAGCACCCGGCATTATCAGGGAAAAACCAAACTGGTCCTGGTTACCGACGGACTGTTTGACCTCAGCAAAAAGATCCGGAAGAAAATAGAAACCTATGACAAAGCCGGCGTTCCGCTGAGCATTATTTTGATGGGGAGTCTGCATGATGTGGAGACCATTGAGTTCCTGGAGAAGATCTGCGAAAAGGGAAAGGGACAGTTCTACTATATGCGGAAGCATAACCTGTACGAAGTGCTGGTAACAGAAGCAAGTGAATAAAGTTGCCCAAAGCTCCCGGTATCTCTGATAGGGCGGCACTGATATTATCTTTAGTTTTGCGGCCGGTAAGATCAGTATTACATGTTTGATAATAAGACCTGTGTTATAATTGTTGGCCCGACTGCTTCGGGAAAGACCGCGTTGTCATTGCGTTTAGCGGAGCATTACGGAACGGAGATCATTTCGGCGGATTCCAGGCAATGTTACAGGGAACTGAATATAGGAGTAGCCAAGCCGTCTACGGCCGAGCTTAACAGGATCAGACATTATTTTATCAACTCGCATTCCATACAGCAGGAGGTAAATGCGGGAACTTTCGAAGGATATGCCCTTGAAGCGGTCAATAATATATTTCAGAAACAGGATATGGCCGTGATGGTGGGCGGAACGGGGTTGTATATAAAAGCTTTTTGTGAAGGGCTGGATAGGATGCCGGAGATAAACGAATCTATTCGCGCTGATATAAGGAAGCAGTATGAAGCGTTTGGTATCGACTGGTTGCAACAGATGGTACAGCAGCACGATCCCCTTTACTATAGCCAGGGAGAAATCCTGAACCCCCAGCGCATGTTGCGGGCGCTGGAGGTAAAAATGTCGGCCGGAAGATCCATTGTAGAGCTTCAATCGGAAAGACCTGTGGATCGCTCTTTTAAGATCATAAAAATAGGTGTGGAACTGAGCAGGGAACAGGTGTATGACAATATCAACAGGAGGGTAGGCAGTATGATGGATATGGGGCTGCTGGACGAGGTAAAATCCCTCGGGGCATACCGGCATCTGAATGCACTGCAAACGGTGGGTTATTCTGAACTATATGAATTCCTGGATGGAAAAATAACCCTCGAAAAAGCAGTGGAGGATATCCGGAAGAACACCCGGCATTATGCCAAAAGGCAGCTTACCTGGTTCAACAGGGATGAAGATATCCATTGGTTTCACCCGGGGGATCTAGAAAGTATAACAGGCTGCATTCGCCACAATAAATAGTTATTTTATCGTTTAGTACTTTTATTTGCGAATATTTGCAGGCATTTTAACTCTTTCTGATGGCAGATGTGATACAAACCATAAGTGATTTTTTTGAGGACTGGTCGGGCGGTAAAACGGCGGAGATTGTAACGCTCCGGCAGGCGGGCAGCAACCGGCAGTATTTCCGGGTGAATACTCCGGGAGCATCCTATATAGCCACGTACAATCCCAATAATATTGTAGAGAATAATGCTTTTATTGAGTTTGCGCGGCATTTCACCAAAAAACGGCTGCAGGTGCCCGATATTCTGCAGGTGGATAGAAAAAAGACCATGTACCTGCAGACCGATTTTGGAGATGTTTCGCTGTTCGACATTATCAAGGCAGAAGGATATTCTGAAAGCGTAAAAAACTTATTTCGCAAAACATTTGATCATCTGGCATTGCTGCAGGTGAAAGGTGGTGAGGGGCTTGATTACAATAATTGCATTGCTACCAAATCCTTCGATAAGCAGGCCATCTACTCCGACCTGCTGTATTTTCTTTACTATTTTATCCGGGCGTTGGACCTGCCTTACGACAAAAACCTGCTGCTGAATGATTTTGAACTGCTCAGCAGTTACCTGATGCAGGAGGAAGCCCGGTATTTTATGCACCGCGACTGCCAGAGCCGTAATGTGATGGTAAAAGATGGGGAGGTTTACTTTATAGACTTCCAGGGCGGTATGCAGGGGGCGCTGCAATATGATGTAGCCTCCATGCTGTGGCAGGCCCGGGCGGCGCTTCCGCATGAGTGGAAGGATGACCTGGCGAATTATTATTTCGACGCGGTGAACGGGTTATTGGATAACCGGCTGAACAAAAAAGATTTTCTCGACAGCTATGACGGGTTTGTGCTGATAAGGATGTTGCAAACCCTTGGGGCATACGGCTTCAGGGGGTTGTTTGAACGCAAGCCCCATTTTATAGCCAGCATTCCGTTTGCGCTGCGGCAACTGCGCTGGTTCCTCGAAAACAAAAAAATCCCTATACGGCTGCCTGAATTGCAACGGGCTTTATGGCAGATAGTGGACGATTCGGTAATTGCCCGCTACGAAACGGTGAAGGCGGCGCCTGATACACCGCTTATCGTGCATGTCAACAGCTTCTCCTATCGCAAAGGAGTACCCGAAGATGAAAGCGGTAACGGAGGTGGTTTTGTTTTTGACTGCCGCGGCATACTGAACCCCGGCCGGATAGAACAATATAAAAAACTTACCGGCAGGGATAAGGATGTGCAGGAATTTTTACTACATAAAACAGAAATGCCTTCGTTTCTGCAATACGTGCAGGGGATGGTAGATATATCGGTGGCAGACTACATTAAACGGGGCTTTGAAAGCCTTTCGGTAAATTTCGGCTGCACCGGCGGACAGCACCGCAGCGTATTTGCCGCCGACAGCCTGGCAGCGCACCTGAAAGAAAAATTCGGTGTAAAAGTAGTGCTGCACCACCTGGAGCAGGAGGCTAAAAACTGGGTAAACGCCTGATAATCATCAACGAGGTTAATTCAATTGCGGGTCTATCGGAAAATTCGTCATGATGGAATAATCGTCTCCCAGTAATGCGAGAGCATCCTTCCAGATGTTATCCGGTGTTTTATGAAAGACTATATTCTTTTTCGCAGGTGTGGTGATCCAGCTCTTGCTTTGAAGCTCGTTGTCCAACTGGCTGCTTCCCCACCCGGAATACCCGATAAAAAAGCGGAAGCCCAGGGGGTTGAGCGTTCCTTTTTTCAGGTAATCCTTTACTATTTCAAAATCGCCGCCCCAGTATATATTATCTATAACTTCCACGCTGCCGGGTATTTCATCCGGGTAGGAATGTAAAAAATGAAGTGTATCTGCCTGAACCGGACCTCCCACGAAGACCGGGATATCGGAGCCCTCGAGGTCCGGAATGAGTTCTCCCAGTGTGTGGGTGAACTTTTTGTTAAGCAACAGCCCGAAACTGCCTTCTTCATTGTGTTCGCACAGCAGCACCACGCTTCTCATAAAGTTTGGATCCTTTAAAAAAGGCTCTGCTATCAGTAATGTGCCGGATGTTATTTTGCCCATACTTCTAAGATAAAGTAGAATAATCTGATGCACAATATAATATCTGTGAATTTTGTATAATTGTTGCCGGAAACCCTATCCTCCCGGAATAATCTATTTAAAACTTCGTTAAATGCCCTTTGACCGGGGTGGTATCGTTAATATAAAATTAATTTTACAGGCGGATGAAGAAAATCTACATACTGATCATTTTATTGATTTCCATTTCGCTGATAGGCATTATCGTAGTGCAGATAATGTCCATAAGAAATGCCCTGAAACTCAAGAATGAGGAGTTGGAGCAATATATCCAACTGGCCGTGGTAGAAGTAGGCAGGGACCTTGCCAGCCAGAAAGAGAAGTTTTCCGTTTTTGGTTCCCCCAAATTATTGCCCGGTTGGCCGGCCGATCAGTTCCTGCAAAACCTGCGGCCAACGGTAGACCAGCGCTTTACCCCCGCGCAGGTTTATGAAATGCTGAAAAAATCCTTTCAGAAATACGGGTTTAAGAATAAGGACTTTGAGTTTGCCGTCATCAACAGGGTGATGGACAACAACTATGAAATGCAAACGCTGAATTTCAGCAAACTGATTGCGGATACTGCCCGTAATAAAGCATATGTTGTTCCCCTTTCCACACCCGGTGGAAGTATCGCCAGCGGGCTGGTGGCGGAAGAAGAGTTATGGGTAATTGTTCCTAACGTAAGGTCCATCCTGATGCCGTCGCTGGGATGGATGATAGGCGGCTCCGTGCTGTTTACACTGGTAATATGCACCGCTTTTTTTGTAACCGTGCGTACGATGCTGATGCAGAAAAAGCTGAGTGAAATAAAGAGTGATTTCATCAATAATATGACGCATGAGTTCAAAACGCCGCTGGCAACCATATCACTGGCGGTAGACGCGTTGAACAATGAAAAGGTACTGGAGAGCAAGGATAAGATGCAATACTTCCGCGGCATCATCAAGGATGAGAACAAGAGGATGAACAAACAGGTAGAAACCATTTTGCAGGCGGCTTTGCTGGATAAAGAGGAAGTGCAGCTAAACCTGCAACCCCTGGGGGTAAACGAAGTGATTGACAATGTTGTTGAAAACTTCAAGTTGCAGCTCGATGCTAAAAACGGAACGATCGCCCTTTCCCTGAACGCCAAAAAAGACATAATCAGGGCAGATGAAGTACATTTTACCAACCTTATCAGCAACCTGATAGACAACGCCGTAAAATACTCCAGGGAAGAGGGGCTGCACCTTAGCGTTTCCACGCAGAATGCCGGCAATAATATCCGTATCAGGATTGAGGACGACGGTATCGGGATGTCAAAAGAAACCCTGAGCAGGGTGTTTGAGAAATTCTATCGTGCACATACCGGCAATATTCACAATGTGAAGGGCTTCGGATTGGGGCTCAGCTATGTGAAAACTATGGTGGAAGCGCAAAAAGGAAAAATCAAAGCAGAAAGCACTTTAGGAAAAGGCTCTGTGTTCATCATTGATTTTCCATTAGTCCGCAAACAAAATGCAGCCGTCTCCGTAGCTTAAAAAGCGGAAATCATTATTCAGAGCGTAGTCATATATTGACTTCCAGTGGTCGCCTGTAAGCGCGGCCACCAGTAAAAGCAGGGTGGAACCAGGCTGGTGAAAATTGGTGATCAGTCCCTTTGCGACCCGTAGTGTATATCCCGGCGCGATCAGGATCTGGGTCTGGCTGAGCAATACATTGAGCTGTTGTTTTTTCATCCATGTTGCCAGCGCATTCAATGCTTCCCGGGCGGTGATCTCCGGGAAAACATTATCATACACTTCCCATTGCGAAATGGCCAGCTCTTCCGGTGTTATGGCCGGGTGGCCGATTATTTTAGCGCCCATCCAATACAGGCTTTCCACTGTGCGAAGCGAGGTAGTGCCCACACAGAAGAAGTCGCCTTCATGCGACATCATTTGTTCCAGCAGGGGTAAGGTTATTTCGATATGTTCGGTGTGCATGCTGTGCCCGCTCATCCGTTCAGACTTTACAGGTTTAAAAGTACCTGCCCCTACATGCAGCGTAAGAAATCCCGTAGAAACTCCTTTGCCGGCCAGGGACCTGAAAACATCTTCCGTGAAGTGAAGTCCGGCGGTAGGTGCGGCAACAGAGCCGTCCCAGGCGGCATAAATGGTCTGGTACCGCTCGGCGTCACTTTCTTCCGCTTTTCTTTTGATATAGGGAGGCAGCGGAATAAGCCCGGCGGCAGACAGCACTTCCGAAAAGCTGATGTCGGCATCCCAACTGAAGGTTATTCCAAAGGCATTTTCAGACCGTTCGAAAATCGCGGCTTTTAACATGAAGCGGGTATCATTACCCGTAACTTCTTTTTCAAGAATGGTTCCATGTTTCCATTTGCCGGCGCCTCCCACCAGGCAATTCCATTTTACCGTATTTTTTTGCAGCATGGCGCTTGTTACATCCGGGTAACTGCTGTGCGGCTCCAGGCAGAAAATCTCAATCTGCCCCCCTGTAGGTTTGGTAAACAATATTCTTGCCGCTATTACCCTGGTGTTGTTAAACAACAGCAGGGTATTATCCGGAACATAGCCGGCTATATTCCGATAGGTATCATGGTGAAGCGGGCGCCCCTTTTTATATACAAGCAGCCTGGAGCCGTCCCTTTCCGCCAGGGGGAATTTTGCGATCCTGTCCTCGGGCAGTTCGTAAAAAAAAGCGTTGATTGAAAGTTCCTTTGGGTGCATAATTATTTTCGGAACTGCAAAAATCACATATTATGATCAAAAGCAAAACTATATTCACAGGGAGACTGTTACGGTTATGCCCGATTTTATATTTCTTTAAAAAGCACGTAGGTTTGCGCTGAATAAGCATTTGAAACAAGGGTATATCCTGAAAAAAGATATTATATATTGTATTCGCCCGATGAATGGCCTGCAGGAACTTACGGCGGTTCCGGTAATTGTTAACTGACAAAATTATTTACGGATGAATGAAAAACTGGTAACACGGATCAGGCAGGAACTGGAGGAAATAAAAAATAACGGACTATATAAGCAGGAGCGGATCATAATAAGTCCGCAGGGCGCCGATATAGAAGTACAAGTACCCGGTAAAGCGTCGCAACCGGTGATCAATTTTTGCGCGAACAATTATCTTGGCTTGTCTTCGCACCCCAAAGTGATGGAAGCCGCCCGGAAATACCTGGACACCCGCGGATATGGATTGAGCAGTGTAAGGTTTATCTGCGGCACCCAGGATATACACAAGGAACTGGAAAAAAAGATAGCGGACTTTCTCGGTACGGAGGATACCATATTATATGCGGCGGCTTTCGATGCCAACGGAGGCGTTTTTGAACCGTTGTTTGGCGATAAGGACGCTATCATATCCGATGCACTCAATCACGCGTCAATAATTGATGGCGTGAGGCTATGCAAGGCGCAGCGTTTCCGTTATGAACATAACAATATGCAGGACCTGGAGGCGAAGCTGAAAGAGGCGCAGGGCGCCCGCAGCAGGATCATCGTTACGGACGGGTCTTTCAGTATGGATGGTACTATTGCGCAACTGGACAGGATATGCGAACTGGCTGATATCTACGATGCCGCGGTGATGATTGATGAATGCCACTCCAGCGGTTTTATTGGTAAAACGGGGCGCGGCACTCATGAGTACAGGGGAGTGATGGGCAAAATTGATATCATTACCGGCACGCTGGGTAAGGCATTGGGCGGCGCTTCGGGTGGATTTACCAGTGGCAGAAAAGAGGTGATTGACATGCTGCGCCAGCGGTCCAGACCCTATTTGTTTTCCAATACGGTGGCGCCGGGTATTGTAGGCGCTTCTATCGCCGTATTGGACATGCTGAGCGAAACCACTTCGCTGCGTGACAAACTGGAATGGAATACGAAATATTTCCGGGAAAAAATGACAGAAAAAGGATTTGATATAAAGCCGGGAGATCATCCTATTGTTCCCATTATGTTGTATGACGCGGCGCTGGCCCAAAAAATGGCTGCTCAACTGCTTGAAGAAGGAATATATGTGATCGGGTTCTTCTTCCCGGTGGTACCCAAAGGGCAGGCGCGTATCCGGGTGCAATTAAGCGCCGCCCATGAACAACATCACCTTGATAAGGCGATCGCTGCTTTCGAAAAAGTAGGAAGGTCGCTGGGCGTTATTTCTAAATAATATTTTATTAACTGATGAAACGATATAGTATTTTTTTTGTAGGTATTCTTTTTGTTTTTCAATCCTGTTCAGACAATATTAAGGAAGAGAAAGAGCTAAAACAGTTTTTTGACAAGTACCGGGTAAACGGCTCGTTTGCCTTATATGATAACGGCCGCGGTGAAATAAAACTGTACAACCTGGAGAGGGATACTACCAGGATGTCTCCTGCCTCTACGTTTAAGATCGTAACGGCGCTGGTGGCCCTGCAAACCGGTGTAGCATTAAATGACAGCACGGTGATAAACTGGGATGGGGTTACCAGGGATGCGGAAGACTGGAACCGGGACATGAGCCTGGCGGAAGCGTTTAAAATATCGGCGGTACCACATTTCCAGGAACTTGCCCGGCGTATCGGCAGGGATACGCTGCAGAAATGGCTGGATACACTGCATTATGGTAATATGACGATGGGATCACGGGTGGATACTTTCTGGCTGGACAACAGCCTGCTGGTTTCGCCGGATGAGCAGTTGGGGCTGGTAAAGCGGTTGTATTTTGATCAACTGCCTTTTACAAAAGGAGCGCAGCATACAGTGCGTAACCTGATGCTCCGGGAAGATAATACCAACTACTCGCTCAGCTACAAAACCGGGTGGGGGCTCAAAAGTGAAAACAAGCATATTGGCTGGGTAGTGGGCTGGATAGAAGAAAACAGGCATCCTTATTTTTTTGTGCTGAATATAGAATCTCCGGATGAGAACCCGGAAGTGAGCGTGAAAATTGTAAAGGATATATTGGCTCATTATGGCTTTTTCGACGGAAAAATGTAACGACAGCCGGACAGATTGCCGGTGTACACAATAAATTGATATTGGCGGCATTAAAGAATTGGTAATGTTCAGGTTTCAACATACGGAATATCTTTTACTGTTGCTGCTGCTTCCCGTGGTGGCGGTATTTTTCGTGATGCTTAAAAAGTGGAAAGAAAGAACCGCAGCCAAAATAGGAGATGGGAAGCTGGTAAAAGCGCTGATAGGAAATTTTTCTCCTGTGAAACAGCAGTTGAGGGTATTGGTCATACTGGTAGCTTTTGCGTGCCTGGTAATAGCGGCAGCCAATCCCCAGTCTGCAACAGAGGTAGAGACCATCAACCGGAAAGGCATTGATGTGATGATAGTGCTTGATGTGAGCAGAAGCATGTTGTCTGAAGATGTAAAACCCAGCCGGCTGGAAAGGTCCAAACAGCTTTTGAACAAGCTCCTCGACAGGATTTCCGGCGACCGGGTGGGCCTGGTGATATTTGCCGGAAGAGCTTATATGCAAATGCCGCTCACGGCAGACTATGCCTCGGCGAAACTCCATATAAATAACGCCAGCCCTTCCGCTGTTCAGATACAGGGAACAGTGATAGCGGATGCGCTGCAACTGTCTAACGGTGGATTTAATACCAAAGAAAAGAAGTATAAAACGATTTTGTTGGTAACAGATGGTGAGGACCATGATAAGAATGCCATCAACATGGCCCGCAAACTGGCTGAAAACGGGGTGGTCATCAATACCGTTGGGGTGGGCACTACTTCGGGCAGCACGATCGTTAACAGCGCTACCGGGGAAAGCAAAAGAGACTTACACGGGAACGTCGTTGTTTCAAAGCTGAATGAAAAAGAGCTGATAGATATCGCTTATGCTTCGAACGGGAGTTACCAGCACCTGAATGATGTGGAAACTGTTGTAACTAAGCTAACAGAACAGTTCCGGGGGATGGAACAAAAAACGATACGGGATACCAGCACACTCAACTTCAGGAGCTTTTTTCAATGGTTCCTGGTGCTGGCACTGCTGGGTTTTGCCGGTGAGTTATTTATTTCGGAAAAGAGAAAAATCAAACCCGCATGAACAGGCTGATGACCTTCATATTGTTGCTGGGTTGCTTTCGGCTTTCTGCCCAGGTGGAAAATAAACACATCGCGGAGGGCAACGAAGCGTATAAGCTGCAGCAGTTTGGAAAGGCGGCCGAATCCTATCGCCTGGCGTTGAAAGAAAGCCCCGGTAATACTACCGCCTTATTCAATCTCGGGAACGCCTTGTATAAAAACAAACAATTTGATGAAGCGATAAAAACTTTTGAGAGCCTGCAGGAACAAACTACCGACAAGCTGCTGCAATCAAAAGCGGTGTATAACAAGGGGGTAACCCTTACCCAACAGAAAAAGCTGGAGGAAAGCATAGACGCCTATAAGCAGGTACTCCGTATCAACCCCGAAGATAGTCTCGGGAGAGACAACCTGCAAAGGGCGCTGAACGAAAAAAAGCAACAGGACCAGCAGCAGCAACAAGAACAGAACCGGCAGGATCAGCAAAATGAAAATAACAACCGGCCACCTCCTAAAAACAAGCTCAACAAGCAACAGGTAGAACAATTACTGAAAGCCCTGGAAGAACAGGAAAAAAAGCTGCAGGAAAAAGTAAACAAAAAACCACCCGTACCGGGTCAGCCGGATAAGGACTGGTAGGAGTAATGCTCACTATTCTGTGAATGAAGGTTTTTAACTTTTTAAAAGTAAAAAACCCACACTGATAATGGTGTGGGTTTTTGCAGTATATCGGTCCCGGAATTAATATCCGTTATTCTGCTTCAGGTTCACTCCTTTGGCAATTTCCCTGTTAGGAATAGGGAATACATGATGAATAGCAGGATTGAAATTCCTTGCCGGCCATACTTCTATTTCTTCCAGGGAAGTGATGGTGGTGCCGGAAAGATTTACCTTGTAGCCGTGCAGCGGTTGCGCATATACGCTTTGCGCGTCGCCCCAGCGTACGAGGTCTAAGTGCCGGAAAACACCAAATTCCAATACAAATTCACAACGGCGTTCTCTTTTCAGATCTTCTTTCGTAGCATTTTCTATAGCAGGAAGACCCGCGCGTTGCCTTACAAGGTTCAGCGGCTCATCACCGTTTTGCCCTTTCCATATCAAGGCTTCCGCTTTCATCAGCAATACATCGGCATAACGGATAATAGGGATACTCAGATCTGTAGTACCATTGTCGCTATTAGGATTAACTGTTTTGCCTACGGCATCCGCATCGCGGAAAGGCGCCAGGTATTTGCCAATCGTCAGGGCTGACGGACTGGAAACAGAAGAAGGGCTGACAGCCCATACGATTTGGTTACCTACAAATTGCACGGTGTCACCCGGTTGCACGATACTCACTTTTAAGCGCTGGTCGTTGGGTTGAAAAGCCTTCACCAATTCAACAGTTGGCTGAAAATAGCCCCATGTATTGTATATGCCAAAACCACCGTTCTGGAAAATAACACCGGGTAGTTTGGCTCCGTCAATTTCGGAACTGGTAGCACTCATAAGGTATTCAGGGCTCCAGTTGCTTTCGATCTCAAAAAGCGTTTTATAGCTGGGCACCAGGTTATGCTTACCGGAATTGATAACCCTGTTGGTGTACTCGATAACTTTATCATAATACGAGGCGTCGTACTGTGCGGCATACAGTGCGGCACGTGCCATGAGCGCCCATGCGGCCGTTTTGTGCATCAATCCCCATTCGCTTTGCGACATTTCATCAAACCAGGGCAGCAGGTCAGCCGCTTTTTGCAGATCATCAATGATCATACTATAATTCTCCAGTATCGAAGACGGGCGGGGAACATCCATCTGGTCGATAGGCGTTTCTTCGGTTACGATAGGTATACCGCCGTTAGGTCCGTTATCGCCATACCAGGGCGCCAGCCACAGGTACGAGAATCCGCGCATGAAATAAGCATGTCCCAATACGCTGTTGCGTACTCTTTCAGATAATTTGTCGGCTGCCGGAGCGGATCTGAGAAGATTGTTGGCGTAATTGATGGTTTGATACATCTGCGGCCAGTTGTCTCTCACATCCCGTCCGTGGGAACCTTCATCCACAAAATTTTTGATATTCTGCGCTTCCGCCTGGGTTCTTCCGGTAATAAAATTATCGCTGCAGTTTTCATACCACATAAACCCCCTTCCCAGGGTACCTTCTCTATACTGCCAGTAAAACAACGCGTATACGGCCTGCATGGCCTGTGCATCGCTGAGGTTGTTAAGTTCGGACGGTTGCCCGTACGGTTGCAGTTCAAGAAACTTTTTACAGGAGCTAAAACTGCCCGCTGTAAGTAAAAGTGCTAATATGATGATTTTTGTTTTCATTTGAACATTATTTTAGTTTTTAACCTGTTGGCTTTTTGTCCAGATTTAAAATGAAACATTCATTCCTACACTGAACATCCTTGATACGGGAAAACGTCCGCCATCAATACCTAAATTGCCTACTTCAGGATCGAAGCCGGAATATTTGGTAATGGTAACCAGGTTCTCTGCATTTACATATACACGTACCCTTGTGTTGTTCAAAAAAGAAACCTTTGATATCAGGCCTGACGGAAGCGTATATGCGAGGTGTACGTTCTTAATACGCATATAGTCAGCTTTGTCAAGAAAATAATCAGAAACCTTGGAAAAATTACCATTAGGGTCTTCCACTACCGCCAGGTTAGGAATATTTGAGTTAGGATTATAGTTGTATGAATCCAGCACATCTACGCTCATGTTCCAGCCTTTTGATCCTGTATAGCTCATAGCTTTTACTCCATTGAATACTTTTGATCCGGATACCCCCTGTAGGAAAACAGAAAGACTAAAGCCTTTCCAATTGGCGCCGAGATTGAAGCCATAGTTGAAATCGGGCATATCGTACGCGCCCATATATATACGGTCGCCATCATTGATAATACCATCGTTATTGGCATCCCGGAATTTAAGATCGCCTGGTCTTGCATTAGGTTGAATCTTTTTCACATTCCCGGAATTGGGATCTGTCCAGGTATAATCGTCTATTTCTTTCTGGTCGCGGAACAAGCCTTCAGCATCGATCAGGAAAAACGAATGCCAGGGTTGGCCCGCGGTAGAACGCAAAGGGTTCATGGAGTTAACCCCCTCGCCGTGAGCAATAAATGCTGTTTGTCCAATGCTGCCTACTTTGTTTTTGAATGTTCCCAGGTTGCCGCCTACGTTAAAATCAACATTGCCAATTTTTTTACTGTAATTCACTATAAACTCCCATCCTTTATTCTCTACCTGTCCAATATTGAATTCGGGAGGAGAAGCCACACCGGCTACAGATGGCATTGGCATCTGTTCAATAAGGTCACGTGTTTTTTTAATGAAATGATCTATGGTAATGTTGAGCGCGTTGTTGAACAGACTCGCGTCTATACCAATATTGGTTTGTTCGGTTCTTTCCCATTTCAGGTTAGGATTAGGAATGGTAGGTTGAAAAATTCCGAAAGCCTGGATATCACCCGTGGGCCCCAGGAACAAAGGCCAGCCGGTAACCTGGTAAGGTGGCGCGTAAATAAACCGCCGAACTGAGTTAAGATTGCCCACCTGTCCCCAGCTTGCACGGATCTTCAGCAGATTTACGCTTGTCAGGGAACTCATAAAGTTTTCGGAAGAAATTTTCCATGACCCTGATACGGCAGGGAAAACATCGGAGTTGTTAGTGGGGCTTAATTTTGAAGATGCGTCGCGACGTATACTACCGGATATAAAATAACGGTCGTTATATGAGTAAGAAAGGCGGCCTAAAAGGGAAACAACTGTTTCTGTCCATATATCTTCTGAAGGACGGATAGACCAGTCGGTGCCGTTATTGAAGATAGTATAATATGGGTTTTCGAAATCATAATTTCTTACTTCGGTTGAATTCCACCTCGAGCTTCTTTTGTTCATGATATAACCACCCATCGCGGAAACATCGTGAACGCCGTTTACTAATTTATTATACGCTATGATATTATCCCAGTTCCATCCTGTGGCAAGTGTGTTTGCAATAGTACGATAATTCTGGTCGATGGTTCTGCCCGGTTCCAGGAATCTTTGCTGGAAAGACTCATTGCGGTAGCTTCCCGCGTCTGCCGAAAATTCGGAACGGATGCTGAGTCCGGCGAATGGTTTCAACCTGAGCGAAGTTTTGGAAAACACCCTGTTACCCGGGTTATACTGGTGTACTTTTTCCAGCATGGCTACAGGATTACGAAGATCGGCTTCCACGCTAAAACCTTCGGCCAGCGCCCAGCGTGGTATGGTGCCGCTATACAACAAATTGCCGTCCGCATCTTCCTCGTACAGGTTGTTAAAACGCGGATAGGCCATAGCACCGAAAATAGTACCGGTATGTCCGTCTCCTACAGCGCTTTGCCCCCTGCCTGATTCAAACAATATATGCTCACCTATTTCTATCCATTTTGCAAGGGCAAAATCTACATTCAGTCTTGTGGTAAGCTTTTTATTATACGTATTACGTAAAGTGCCCTGTATGTCATCGTAACTAACCGAGGCCAGTGCCTTTATTTTTTCCGTACCGCCACGAAGTGTAAGATCGTAGTGCTGAAGTTTACCCGTACGGAATATCTCGTCTACCCAATCTGTTCGGGTAACATTTCCATAAGGGAAAATGGAGGGATTGTAGGTTCTTGGAACTTCCCTGCCCGCCGCGTCTGACGCGTCTTTCCAAACTTTGTTAAACTGTTCCGCGGTAAGCACCTTTGGCGTGCGCCAGGCCGTTTGAGCTCCCTGCCATACGTTGGCTTCTACCGATAATTTGCCTGACTTGGCTTGTTTGGTAGTGATGATAATAACACCGCCGGAGCCTGCAAAAGCGCCATAGATAGCTGCCGATGAAGCATCTTTCAATACGGTGATGGTTTCGATGTCTGCAGGGTTATAAGGGGCCCCGGGAACGCCATCTACCACTACCAGCACGGCATCACCATTCCGGTTACCTTTACCACGTATACTGATAGAACCACTTGAGGTCGGGTCCCCGCTTTGCGTGATATTTACTCCGGGCATTTGCCCCTGTATCATATTGCCGAGCGAAGCAGGTCTTCCTTTAAAATTGTCGGTTACCTTTACCGTAGATACAGCACCCAGCAGGTTTTGCCGGCGCGTGTTGCCGTAACCAATCACTACTACTTCATCCTGTTGCGTTACAGCCGGCTGCATTTTTATGATCAACCCTTCCGTTTGTACAGCATTTACTTCCTGTGTTGCCATTCCGATATAGGAAATTACCAGTAAACGGCTTTTATTAGAGGGGATATAGATTGTAAATGAGCCATTTTCGCCAGCGGTTACAGCAGCCGCAACGCCTTTGAGCTGTATGGTAGCGCCTTCCAGCGGATTGTCGTTCTCGTCCAGTATGATACCGCTTATTTTAATTTTGGCAGTATCATTCATCACATCCATAGCCGGTTTTGTTTTCTGATCGGCTTTTTCTTTTTGCTTGATCACAATATTGTTTCCAATCAAAACGTAAGTGAGTGAAAAATCTTTAAGGCACATATCGAGCACAGTGATTACAGATGCGTTGCGCACCTCAATATCAATGGGCGACGTTCCTGCCAGCAAGGATTCGTTATAGAAGAACGCGTAACCCGTTTGTTTTTTAATTTCGCTGAAAATCTCCTTAAGAGTAGCATTACGCTCGTGAAGCGTTACTGTTTGCGCGTTAGCGGCCCTGAGCTGAATACATGCGGCCAGCATAAAGAAAATGAGTAGTTTCATTTTCATCAGTATTTTTTTGCAGGGGCGTTGCAACAATCCTGTCAGGCAGCGCCCTGGTAAAGTCCGGTTTAAACATGCCGGACCAGCATTTACATTCAAGTGCATAAATTTATGCCAGTTTAGGTTAATAAATGGCCCCCTTCGCACGAAGAGGTTACCTGTTTGCTTTAAGATTTAGTAAGGAGAAACTCTGTATGAATATGTGTTTAACAGGTTGTCTTCCCTGATTTTTCAAGATGGATTTTTACATAAAAATTAATTTAAGGTGAAACAATGATCTTTCCTGAACTGCCCGGAGTGGGGTTACTTTCAATTCTAAAATGTACTTTGCTTTCCTGGAGGATATCCAGTACCTGCGACAAATTGCTGCTTCTTGCTATTTCCCCGCCAAACTTCATCGCGGGTATATTTCCTTCATACAAAACTTCCACATTATACCATCTCGACAGTTTGCGCATTACCGACTGGAGATCGGAATTATTGAAAGAAAAATAGCCATTTTTCCATGCCATTACTTCTTCGGTATTCACAGATGTATGTACCTGTAACTGCCCTGTATTCGTCGTTTCTGCCTGTTGTCCGGGAAGCAAATTCTTTTCGGCTGCGCCGTTCTTTACCATTATCCTGCCTTCCAGTAAAGTCACCTGTGCTGTAAGGTCATCATCATATGTATTAATATTAAATCGGGTGCCGGTCACTACTACGGAAAGCACCTCTTTTTCAACAATAAAAGGACGCTTTTTATCTGTTGAGACTTCAAAATATGCTTCCCCTGTTATTTTTACTGCTCTTTGTGCCGCACTGAATTCAACCGGGTATGTTATGGAAGAAGCCGCGTTTAACCATACCTGGGTGCCATCCGGTAATCCCAGTTTGAACTGCCTGCCGTTAGGTGTAGTGATGGTATTAAATATCATCTCACTCTCAGTGGTCGCATCTCCCTTGTAGGAAAGCGCTCCTTCTTTCAACACAATTTCATACCCGTTTTGTGAAGCTATCGCACCATCCTGCAGACTGTCCAATACTACCTGGCTGCCATCTGCAAGTGTTAAAATAGCGCCTTCACGCCCGGGAGCGATAGGAGAGGGTGATGCAACCACCGGGCTTTCTTTTACAGATATTGAGTTTTGCTTTATAAAAAAAGTACCCGCAACCGCTACTACCAGCACCGCGGCCGCCCAGATCCAGCGGTTAAAAGTTCTTTGGGGCAGGGGATTGGATTGCTGTAGCGCATCCGCAGGAGTAATCTCCTGCATCAGCCTGTTCAGCATTCTTTTGCTGCTTTCACTGGTAAAAACATTTGCCGGTTCGTGCTGCGACAGCATCCAGGCTTCATCTATTAATTCCTTTAGCTTAGGATCGTTGTCGTGTTCTTTTAGAAAGAAAACAAGTTCCTGCTCTTCTTCCGGAGTGATTTTTAAACTGGAATGCTGATTGAACAAATAACAAAGTCGCTGAACATCCATTAGTACCTATTGTACTGTACAATGACTACTAAAGAAGGCCAAAAGAGGTAATCCGGTAAATAAAAATCATGAAAGAAAAAAAATGAGTAGTATCGCCAAAGTTACACGGTCTTTATTTTCAACGACTTTTTGCCGTATATTCCTGAGTGCCAGCGTTATATGCTTTTTGACCGTTTCCAGGGAAATGCCCAGCCGGCCGGCTATGTCTGCATGTGGCAACCCTTCATCCCTGCTTAATAAGTAAACTCTTTTTTGCTGTGCTGGCAATTGGTCGACGGCGTATTCGATCAGGCTTTTATAGTAGCTATCTTCTTCTGAAGAATGTTGCAGGTTGTTTTGCTGGTACTGGCTATTAATCTTCCATTGGTGGTGTTTCGCCAGTTCTTTGCCTGTTTTTTTGAGATGACTGAACATATGATTGCGTGCCATGGAAAACAAATAGGCGGAAAAATTTTCTACTCCGGCTATTTTATGCCGATAGGTCCATAATTTCATGAAAATATCCTGTACCAGTTCTTCCGCTACAGGTTCTGTACCTACAATATGTTTTACAAAAGCTCCTATACGTTGATGATAAAGTTGAAAAAGCCTGCTGAACGCAAATTCGTTCCCTTGTATCAGCAACTGAACAAGCTCTCTCTCATTGTATATTTCGTCTGCAGCCACTTGCTTTGTATGATAACTTCCATGCAAACTATAAAAAAAAAGTGAAACCCCGGATTTAATTCAGGGTAGACGTATTAAAAAAGAGTGATATTCATATGTAGAAAAAAGAAAGTTCTTTGAATATTACTAAAAGGTGACGGGCTTGCAATAAAAATCCCTGCGTCAATCATTGATTGCTCCCGCATAACCAAAATAGCATTGAACCTGTTGTACCAGCCAAAGAAAAAAAGGAGCAAAAAACTTGACATAAAACTTTTTGTTTATATCAGTGCAGACCGGCTTACCCATCCAGGGATTTCGCTTTTAAAATACCCCTTTACACTTAAAAGACAGTATACCTTAGTTAAACAATGAAAGAGGTTTTATTCTGAATTGAGATTTCTTTGCCGCGCAACAGGTTGATATTTCAAGTTTGATCACGCGGCGCGCAATGACGTGCGAGAGGTTCAATAGTTATACACTTTGATTTAGTGCTGATAGCAAAATACAAAGACTCTTGCCCGTCATTTCGATCCCGCCGTCATGAAGTTTGAATTAAAAGTATGTTGCGGCGGGAGAGAAATCTGTTAGGCAGTAGTACAAAAGTTGAGCATTAGTACCAAAGCCCGGCAGATATCTCACTCGCGCCAAAACGATGATAGTAAAGTTCCCGTGTTGCTCGTTCGATATGACGATGTCTTCAGTAATTTCCTGTAGCTGCTGCAATGGAAATTGTCTTAGATTTTTCTAAAAGCGAAATCTCTGCTTACCCATCAGTCCCGGGGTTGAGATACTATGACGAACTAAGTAGTATTACAGATAAACCGCTGTTATGCGGTCGCTTTTTTTGATATGTCTAATGGATGGAATGTAATCCTAACTTGTTTCCTTCGGTGTCAATGAACAATGCGAAGTAACCCATTTCAGGACTGATTTCGGTTTTGGGTACGATTATCTGCCCTTCATTCTGTTCTACTTTGTCAAGTATTGGTTGCAAGTCTTTCCCTGCGTTGAGATAAATGATTGCTCCATCTGTTGACGGTTTATAGTCGCCTCCTTTTATCAACAGAAGGTTTACCGTTCCTTCTTCGTTAGGGAAAACGCCCATTTGGGTTCCGTCCATATCAACTTCTTCAATGCTGACATCTAAAATTGACTGATAAAAGGTTACCGCTCTTGCAAAGTCAGTTGTCGGGATTTCTACTATTGAAATTAAATTCTTCATATTATTTGCTTTTTCGTTTTGTTTGGGATGTCTTTTCGGGTGGTTCTGGTATTGCAGGGCGAATATCCGATCACTATCAGCATCATGATGCAGATTGTTAATATTCCCTTTTATACATCCTGTGTTTCCGGGTGTAAAACTAAAATGTCTTTAGATGCTGAAATAGTAAAAATGCGACATCTCAATCTTCCGCATAGAAAAGAGAAGAAAGTTCCAATGTGCCATCTGCTAAGAATTCTTTAGGGGTTGTTCCCGTAAATTCCTTAAAGTCTTTGATGAAATGGTTTTGGTCGTAATACTCGCTTTCGTAGGCTATTTGGGTAAGCGTTCCTGTCTTTTGGCTGAGCAACATTTTTAAGGCGGTTTGTAGCCGGATAACCTTACCCAATTGCTTCGGGCTGATGCCGATTTGTTTTAAAAACTTTCTTTCGAGCTGTCTGCGTTTCGATAAATCTTCTTTGAGAATAGTATTGATTGGCGAACTTCCGCTTGTTGCAACAAGTGCGTCAATAGTGGATTTTACAATATTATCAATTGTGGTTTTTTCGTTGAGTTTGTTTTGTAGAAAGTTTTCAATAATCCTGATTCGTTCTTGTGTCTCGGTTGCGTGAATGATTTTCTGCTCCAGTTCATCGGCTGTTGACTGTCCAAAAAGCTCAGCGACTGGCGTTTCTTTGTTTGCCAGGTTTTTTATTGGCGTAGTTACAAAATTTGCGAAACCATAAGGATAAAACCGAATAGCAAAAGTGTTTACATATCCTGCCGGCTGAATATAAAAAGGTTCAATGGTTTGCCCGAGAACCATTGCGCGGGGTTGAAGTATAAAATCGGTTTCCGAAGTAAACCGCTTAATGTCATCCCCGAGAATAAATGCCATTTCAATACAACCGTCAGGAACAATCCGTTGTTTTTCGGAATTGTATTCGGCTGCAACTTCCAACGTCCAATAACACTTAATTAGTGAATTTAAGTCGTTATTTGGTTGGAATGTCTGATAGTTCATTTGTTGCAGTATGTTTGTTTAGAGTGTCGCATAACGTTTAGCAGCTTTGCGTTCGGCAAGATATTTGAAAAACGTCCCGACCGGAACCGCTGCTGATGTAATATACAAAAGTTGAGAACAAATTTTATTGCTTATTTATGTTCTGTCAGCCGGATATGTAGCTGATAGTAGTACTAAGATGAGGATTTATTCGTAGCCCCCTGCTGACGCAAAACTGCCTGTTGCCTACTGTTTTATTCTAGAAATGGTAATTCTTCAAATTTTACATTTGGTCTTTTCACTTCTACTAGTTTGTCAGTCAATAAAGCGTATGTCGAAATTAAAACTGACGAATTCCGTCTATGTTGCTCTAACAAAAAAGAAAGTGTCTGTTTTAATGGTACATCTTTGGCTTCCTGTCCAACAAAACTATGTGGTTGCAAATTGGAAATTCCTTTCTTATGCAGCAACCCTGTCCTAAAATTGTTTAATTCTTCTATACTTTCTGATTTTATAAGCTCTTCTATAAGTTCAAAGTAAAACAGTTGCTTAACCTTTTCGGGTATAACTTTATACAAGGCGTCTAATTTGGACTTATGTGTCTTTTTTGTTTCTAGATTTTTTAAATTATATATCAGTCCAAGAGTAACAATTATTTTTTCAATTGTCGCTTTTAGGTAGTTAACGATATTCTCAGCTTCGCTTATTGCTGACAATTCGGCTTGAATTAGTAACGCATTCCCTTTATTTTTTTCGTTGTAGTCAATTAAATAAATTAGTTCGTTAAGGGAAAGTGCTGTCTTAATTTGTAGATTCTGAAGTTCGTAAATATATGAGATTAGGTCATCTGTATTTGCAATTTCGGAAACTCTGATTTCATTATAGGCAAAAGCGTTATGAATGTCAACGCAATATTGGATACTTGTTACTGGAATCTTAACAACCATCGGGTGCAACAAAATACATATTGAGGGTATTTTGTCAAATAAATGCAAATGCAAATAGCTTGAAGTAATATTTCTATGTTTATTTCTTAATGCTACTGCTAATACATCAAGACTATCGGCTTTTTTTATGTCGTCGTCTGTTAAGCAAGATAAGTTCCATTCTCTTGAATTATGCCAGTAGTTAATTTTAAAAAGTTCTGAATTGTAGTCCGACGGAAGACCAAATATTTCTTCATAAAAGACTTCTCGTGAAATTTTGTCAAGCAGGTGCTCTGAAGGCTGCCAATTTAATGAGAAAAGGCTTTTGACTTTTCTGTCAAAGGTTTCTAGTTCCCAGAGTTTCTCTGTCTTTACAACTGCAAATGGGCTTCCTTTTTGTAATAGTCTACCCAATGGAATTACTAATTCATCATCTTTTTTAAACAAATATTTAATCAGAAATTTTGAAATCATTTGGGTCTCTTAAAATAGCAGGCAACTCAAAAATATGAGAAATTTTGAAAGAATGTAAACTTTCGTTTTTTTAAAGATTCTATTGATAATTAATGTTTTATAAATATTGTTTTGCTCCGCCGAACTTTCGCAAATACAACTTAGTCAAGCTTTAAATCATCAGGCGGACTTATAATCTGCAGCATATCCCCATTGGTTACATGCAGATGGCAAAGCGTTGTTTTTATATCCTTGCGGCCGGGCAGACTGAAATTTTGCACCTAATTAGTCCCCAACAGTGTAAACTTACGACTTATCACTTTCCGCTAACCACTGCCTACTTACATCCTGCAACTGACCACTTACCTCCCACTCAGCTCTATATAGCTGGACATTTCCGTGTTCAGGTCTTTTTCTTTCAGTAGTTGTTCCAGTGTCAGATGCATACGGTAGCGCCAGTAGTACCGGGGAATCGCAGGCACGTTTATTCTTTCTTCATCAGGCATTTGCCTGCGGAGTTTTCCGTCTATTCCGAGGATGTCCTGCAGTTGAAAAATGCTCCACATGGCCGGCGAATACAAATGCTGGATCAATATCGCTTTGTTTATCCAGGGCTCGCAGAAATAGGGCGCCAGACCGGGATGTTGCAACTCATTATTAAAAAAATGCTGTGTTTTTTCCCTGTCCTCTTCCCACCATCCACGGATGGTACTCATATCGTGTGTGCCGGGGGTGATCACCGACATATATGGAGCGAATGCGGGGTTGAAAAATTCCCAACCGGTCTGCTTGGGCATTCGCTCTACTTCCAGGCTTAATATGCCCAACTGGTACATTACCTCCGGTACGCAGGCAGGCACCATACCCAGGTCTTCGCCGCAGATCAGCATATTGGTCGAGGCTTTCAATGCCCGCAGGATATCCGTAGCCTGGTCGGACCAGCGTTCATTCTGCCGGTGAAAGAAATAATCATTGTATAGTTGCTCCAACTGGTATTGCGTTTGTCCATCGAGATGCCTGAACGAGCTGGTGTTTTCTATCCCTATCCTGAAATGAAAATGCTGCCCCCCGGAGCCTTCCTCTTCAAACAGCAGGATATTACTTACCAGGTAAAACAGGATAGACTTTATTCGTTTATTCTCTTCCGTTGGTTCTGCGTTTCCAAAATGCCCGCTGATCAGTGCCTGGGTGGAGAATTCCTTTTTCAGGGCATAGGTACCATCGCCGTTGTCATCTAAAAAGGGAAACAGGCTGCCGGCAAAACCTTCCGACAATTCATTCAGTATGTCGTCAGTAATATAAGGATCGCAGAACCGGCTGTATTCAAAGGATATCCCTTTCCTGGCAAACTCGTTAATATGTACCGGGATAGCCGGAACAAACCTACCCATAACACCATCTACCTGGGTGACAGGGATGCTCCATATTCTGAAGAAGCCCAGCAGGTGGTCTATACGGAAAAGGTCGAAATAATTTCCCATCTGTATGAATCGCCTGCGCCACCATTCAAAACCCGTTGATTGAATGTTCTCCCAGTTATAGGTGGGGAAACCCCAGTTTTGCCCCTGTGCCGCAAAAGCATCCGGCGGCGCCCCGGCCTGCATATCGGTGTTGAAAAGAGAAGGCTCCATCCATACATCACAACTGTTCCTGCTCACTCCTATGGCTATGTCTCCTTTTAAAACGATCCCCTTTTTATGTGCATAGTCCACCGCCGCTTTTAATTGCCTGTGGAGATGGTATTGCACAAAAAGGTGTAAGCCTGCTTCATCTGCCAGTTTATTTTTGCCCTCCATGATTTTCTCTACTGCTTTCCTGTCATAAATACCATGCTGTTTCCACTGCCTGAAATTGGCGGTTTTATTTTTATCCCGCAAACTGCAGAACACGGCATAGGGTACCAGCCAACCGCTGTTTTCTTCAAAAAATGACCGGTAAGCTTCTTCGGAAAACAACTCGTTCTTCTGTAGTTGGTACAACTCCCTGATGATTTTCCATTTGTATTCCAGTACTGATTCGTAATCTATTTCGGCCAATTTGTTCAGCTCCCTTCTTTTTTTCTGCAGTGTCCTGATCACCTGTGCGTCTTCTTTACGGGCAAGAAGCTCTACATTCAGGTAGATTGGGTGCAGCGCGAAAGCCGAGATGGCATTATAGGGATAGGAGTCCTGCCAGGAGCCGGTATCGCTGGTATCGTTGATGGGTAACAGTTGTATCAGGCGCAGGTCCAGCTTATGCGCCCAGTCTGTCAGCAGATGCAGATCGGTGAATTCACCAACCCCCAGGCTCTTCTGTGTACGGAGACTGAATACCGGGATCGCTACACCGGCGCCACGCCATGGAGTGTTGAAATGAATAAAACCATCGTGCAGTATGGTAACAGATTTCTTATTGCCTGAATTCAGGAGCCGGTTATCGCCATCTTCGTAGCGTATAAAGCCTTTGGTTTTACCGTCAAATATGGCATATTTATAAGCAACCGGGAAAACCTCGTTGGAGAGATTGAGCTTTACCGTCCACCAGTTGTCTTCCCTGCTCATCCACCGGGGGTTGGTCGTATCCCATTCGGACAATTGGGGGCTGCTGCCCAGTAATCCGAGCACTTCATTTTTAGCAAGCAGGGGCGCCTTCACCTTAAAAATATGGGTGCTGCCCCTGTAAGGCTGTGGTTTGGTGAACGGCTTTTGGGGAGGGAACAATACCTCCTGGAAAGGTGCTGTATAGTAGGCGTTTTCCGCCTGTCCTTCAAAGTTCCAGGTGTCGATCACATTTATTTCTTCAGCGGTAATTTTACCGGCGTCAATAGTTTTGCCGTCGTACAGCTCACTGCTTAATTTGCCATCCGCGTTTTTTAGAAGATACTTGTAATGTATTGTGCCCTGTATTTTTTCGTCGATACCTATGCTATACTCCCAGAAAGTTTCGTTGAGGCAGCGCATTTCCACTGTTTGTTCCGTAAACTTTCCTTCTTTGTCCGGGATATTGGTTTTTAATAAAAGCGATTGTCCAAACTTTGTGGTGAAGCGGATATAAAAGCGAATTTTTATCATATAAACATTGCTGAAGTTCAAAAATGCCTCCGGGCGCTAACAAAAATACAGTCTGCCCCTAAATTTATCCCATAATATCAAAAAACAGCCAATTCCTCCTATATTTGCACCTAAATTCTACTGGCAATGGATTCAACAAAGAACAAGTCCCGCTTAATCAACTGGGTTTTATTTTTTGCTTCTGTGGCAGCTTTCTTTTTATTGTATTTCTCTAACAGCGGCGCTAATTATATCACCGTTACTCTTCCTTTCATCTGCTACTTTTTTGCAAAGGCAATGGATATTATCTAATATCTGCCGCCAATGGAAATAGCTTCTTTTTACAGGGAAAAAATTGACTTCTATAACAAGGAGCTTAAAGCCTGTAAGGAAAAGATTTTCCTGTTTTCTGTTTTTCGACTGCTGAGCTTTGGGGCACTGGCTCTCCTGGTATATTACCTGGTGCAGCATTATTCCGCCTTTTTACTGGTAATGGCCTTTATAGCACTGGCAGGGTTTATCATCCTGGTGCGTTATGCGTTTAAACTTAATGATAAAAAGCAACTGCTCGATAAGCTGCTCTTTGTAAATACCAATGAGCTCAATATACTTGGTTACCAGCCCAACGCGATGGAGGACGGAGATATGTTCTCTGATCCGTCCGACTATTCCGGTGACCTGGATATTTTTGGAAAGAACTCTCTTTATCATTTACTCAACAGGTGTACCACCAAGCACGGGATGGAACGCCTGGCATCCATCCTGAAACATCCCCTGGACGGCTCAACAATCACAGACCGTCAGCAGGCATTGACTGTATTTGCAAAACAACCGGAACCCCGCCAACTGATCATAGCGTATGGTTTGCTGAATGAACAAGAGGAGGGTAACCTGTACAGTATTTTTGAATGGCTGGAGAGCGGACAAAACCTGCATCGCAAAAAATGGCTGCAGATCGTTCGCTGGATAATTCCGCTATATGCCATAACGGGTCTTCTGTATTACCTGGCCACAGATAACCTGGGCTGGTTACTGACAGGAGTGGCCGCCGGCTGGCTGGTAACAGGCATACATGCAAAATATATTCACCGGCAACATTTACTGATCAGTAAAAAACAATCCATACTGAACCAATACGCCCGGATATTACAAACCTTTAACTCCGTTCAAGCCGGGGATTCCCGGTTATTGAAGGATCTCCGGGAGATCTCCGGTGGTGCGTATTCAGCTATCGGAAAGCTATCCCGGCTGAGCTCCGCCTTTGATCAGCGGTTGAACCTGGTAGTGAACCTGGTAATCAACAGCTTTTTTTTGTATGATATGCAGTGTATCCTGAGGCTGGATGCATGGAAGGAACAACACCGGAAAGATTTTGACAATTGGCTGCGGGCAGTGGGAGATATTGAATGCCTGAATGCACAAGCCACTTTTTTGTTCAATAATCCCCAATACCGGTTGCCGCAGTTGTCCGATGCGGGACAGCTTTATATCAGGGCAACGCAAATGGGGCACCCCCTGATAGCGGAAGGAGAAAGGGTTGCCAATGATTTTGAAGCGGGTAACCCGGACAGCATGCTGCTGGTGACCGGCTCCAATATGTCCGGCAAAACGACTTTTTTGAGGACACTGGGCGTAAACCTGATACTCGCCCAATCCGGTGCGCCGGTATGCGCAACATCCTTTGTGTTCAGGCCCATGCATATCTATACTTCTATCCGGGTAAGCGATTCCCTGCAGGAGCACACATCTTATTTTATGGCCGAACTGAAGCGGCTGCAGCATATAATAGAACAACTAAAGAAAGGTATCCCGGCATTGGTGCTGATAGACGAGATTTTAAGGGGTACCAACTCCGAGGACAAGACCTATGGCTCACAGGAATTTGTCAGGCAACTGATACAATATAACTGCATCACCCTGTTTGCTACGCATGATCTGGTATTGTCCACCCTGGAGGCGCGATACCCGGGAGTGATCAGCAACTATTGTTTTGAAAGTACCATTCAGGACGACCGTCTTTATTTTGACTACAAGCTGCAAAGAGGGGTAGCTAAGAACAAGAATGCCTCATTTCTGATGAAGCAAATGGGTATTATCACTGATTAAATCTGTGGGTTTGCCGGATGACATTTCCCTCTTTAGGGTAATGTCATTTAGCTAAACGCTAAAAGATCCTTTTATAGTTGGAAAAAGTCTTGTTGTACCGGTTGTGCATCCGTCAACCTTGCCTGTCATGCCTCCGACAGATAGACCAATATAAATGATCTGAAGGCTGTATCATCGGTATTATACAAGAAGATTTCGGTTTGCAATCCCAATCTGTTCCGTATTACTGGTTACAAAAATAATGTCGCCCCTCCGGGGCTTTTGAGAAAGGGGATTCCTGTTCTACCAAAATGCCGCCCTTACAGGGCTTTGTTTGCAGCCAGATAATAAAGCGGTAACATTCATTCAATGATAATGGTTCAAAACACGTTTGCCAGTATGCTTTCGCTCAGTTGAAAGTCTTGTTGCCGGGGTATAAAAATAATGTCTCTCCTTCCGGGGTTTTGATGATGGGTTCCTGTTCTACCAAAATGCGGCCCTTACAGGACTTTGTTCAAAAGCAGATAATAAAGCGATATCATTTATTCAATCATAATGGTTCAAAATACTTCTGCAAGTATCCTTTCGGCCAGGTCGGTACGACCGACATTATGGTAGCTGATCAATAGTATTAGTTTGAAAAAAGCCCCGGAGGGGCGACATTTTCTATATCCTGACTAAACGACATTGCTTTTAGAGGAAATAAGAGATCACGCTGCAACAACCCTAACAGGTTGCTCTCGCTCAAATGGTTTTTACTGTGCGCCTTTCACCTCCATATCAAGTGTGAACACGGATTTGCTAGCAGTGATGAACAACTGGTTCCTTTTTTTACCTCCAAAAGTAATATTGCCCACCCAGCCTGATGGCACGGGGATCCAGGCAATTTTAACACCGGCTCTGTTATAAACCGTAACACCTCTTCCGGAGAGGTATAAATTTCCCTGGTTATCAAGCGTGATACCATCTGATCCCTGTTCGGCAAGTAATCTTTTATCGCTGAGGCTACCATCCGCGTTGATCGTGAACCGATAGGTTTTGTTATCCCCGATATCTGCAACATACAGGTATTGTCCATCGGGTGTGCCGATGATGCCGTTGGGTCTTTTCAGGTCGTCTGCTACTGCTACGGGGGTTTGTGACCCTTTCGGCAGGTAGTATACTTTCTCCCCTTCTATTTCCTTTTCCTTTCTCTCCCAGTAGGGGCGCTGATAATATGGGTCGGTAAAATAGATCCCGCCTTTCGCATCAAGCCACAGATCGTTGGGGCCATTATGTCTTTTGCCCGGTATCCCTTTCAGCAATACGGTAATTTTCTTATCCGGGCTGATCTGCCAGAGCTCATTGTTTTCATCGGCACAGGCGATGATGTTTCCTTTTTTGTCGAAGTATAAGCCGTTTGACCTCCCGGCATTGTTCATAAACAATTCCAGTTTGCCCTTTACATCATACTTCCATATTTTGTTATTCGGCTGATCGGTAAAAAACACGTTCCCTTTTTTATCCGCCGCGGGGCCCTCCGTAAAAGAAAACTGGTTCCCGATTTCTTTTAAGGTCGCTCCGGGTGCAATGATTTGCAGGGAATCGAATACAATGTCCTGTGCCTGGAATGAGGCCGTAAACAAAAAACCGGAAATGATCAGAACGAGTTGCTTCATATAGCTGATTAGATGTTCAATGTAATATTTTATTGCTAAATGCCCGCCTGGCAACTGAAAAGGTTAACCTGCAAACCGGATGCCATAAGGCGGAGAAGTTTTTACACCCCCGGTCAGCGTTACCTGATATAATTATTAACAGCGTCCAATTGCCAGTTATTATCAAAAAAGCCGGCGGACTCTATTGCTTTGCTCCCCTCTTTCAGCATTGCGAGCCGGAAGATCATAAAATCAGGAAATCCGCTGCCACCGGCAAAATACTGGTTCGCGTTGGCGGCGTTCATTCCCTGGATGCCTGTTCCGGTAATGACAGCCACTGAATTGACAGGCGTATTTTTGATCGGCCATACAAAGTAGGCGGCAAGGTCATCGCCTTCCCACGTTTTATCGGACAAAATAACCCGGTTACGCTCCACTTTCACGGGAGCGTCTGAGAGAAGCATATTCCATGCGGCATTGGTATGGGCATTGCCATACAATACCACATTCCTGCCCTTAAAGTTCCCGGTGGCGTATTCTTTGTCGGTAACAATGTCTACAGCGCCATTGCCCCGGTAGTACCAGCTTTCCGCATCAAATCGTGCTTTATTAACCGCCCATTCATTCTCCGCTTTACTTCCTGTAGTACCGTACACGAATACCATCCGGTTGTTAAAGCCCTCCTTAAATGTGCCATAACGGTGTGGTCCTTTCTGTTCAAAACCCGGTGCGTCAATTTTTGTCCAGTTGCCATTATTCTTTGCCAGGTAAATGCTATCCGTATTCCCCGAAACAGTATGGGACATCACACCCGAACCATCCAACGATATTGTTATTGTATTCCCGCTCCCGAATTCACTAACGGCCAGTTTCAGGGTTTTTATATTTTCCGTTTTACCGGTGATCCTGTTGTTACGCAAGTCCCGGTTCAGTTGCATCCGGCTGAATTCCAGCGGGCGTTCCTGCTGGTATATCTTTGCCCATCTGTATGTTGCGGAAATACCCGGGCTGGATGTTTTAAAATCGATGATATTGACGGCGCTGTCCGGCAAAATATTATGCGATTTGAAATAATTGAATAACGGCGGCCAGTCGACGCTGATGTCTCCAAACCAGTGGCTGCCACCCGGGTATTCGTAGTAAGCAAAATCCGGATGAAAATCCGCCAGCACCTTTCGCATCTGCCGGGCATAGTCAACCGAAACCACCCTGTCAGAATCTCCATGAAAAATATATACGCCCAACGGCTTATAGTTGCCTGTCAGTTTCACTACATCGCTCTGGTTGCCGGCGCGTAGTAAAACCTGTTCTGCCTTTGATTCTGTTGTTTCAGGTATTTTGCCATCGTGGGAGCCATATTCTTTCAGGGTGGGATAACCCGCGCAGGGCGCAATGGCGGCCCACTGGTCGGGATAGGTGGCTCCTAAAAACCAGGTGCCATGTCCGCCCATGGAGTGTCCTGTTAAATATATTTTTGCCGGATCAGGGTTGTACATTTTTTTGCCGATAGAGAGTACTTCAAGGGCGTCCAGTCTTCCCCAATCCTCCCAGTTGAATCCCCTGGGGCGCCTGTTTGTAGCCGTTATAAGAGTTCCCCAGTCTTTGGACTTATAAGCCCTTGCCTGCCCTATACCCTCTACGCCGGCGCCATGCACCGAAAGGAACAGTGCGTTGCGGTTTTTACCGGTCCCGGATTGTGGCGTTACGCCGAAGTATTGCAGGCTGCCGTCTATTTCACTGATAAAAGTATAACTATGGGATTCTCCCGGAGCAACGGCTTCAATAGAAAGATTTGCATTGTCAATTATTTTAGTTCCCTGTATTAAGCTAAGGGCTATTGTGTGCTTTCCGTTGGTAATATCCCCCGCGTTGAAGCGGAAGGGTACTTTTCGGCTACCGGTTGCCGGTATGGAGGGCAGATCGGTTGTTACTTCATGATCATTTACTATTGCCTTAAGCTTCAGCCCTGCCAGTTTTTTGCTGCTGCTGTTCAATACGACGATCGCTCCCTGCCGGGAAGAATTGTCCTGCCCGGTAACCAGTACGGGAACTGTCGGGTCTTCCGTGTTGATGCTGACAGGCCGGGTGTTGAAAATGAGGCTTGCGACAGTGGCGAAACCTGAACGGACATAAAACTCGTTCAACCCTCTTTTTAACTGAACAGGGATATACAGGTATCCCAGTGAATACTGGTCCCCGGAATGAATTGCGCCATTTACAATTACAGCGGAGCTCCCCATTGTACGCAGCAGGGCAACCCCTGCTTTCGGCGCCGTATAGGCCAGGTAGAGATAACTGCTGTTTGAAAACATGCCACCCCGGCCCTGCCCGGCAACGCGTGGCAGCCGGAAACGGTTAAGGCTGTCTGCTGACACGGCACTCCATTTTATTTCGGCCCCGTTGTGGCTAATCCCCAACACAGTGCCATCGGCTGGAGCCTCCAGGCTGCCATTGTACATCTGGTAAAGAAGCAGATCCGTATAAAGCGCTTCCCTCCCATACCGGTGGATACCGTTTGCCATAAAGCCGTTGGTAAAATGCACGGTGTCCTGTGCAGAGAGGGAAGAGCCAATAAGCAGGAAGGTAATAATTATGAGTATTCTGTTCATAACCCAAATGTAAGCAATCCGGTGGCATTTGTCTTTGGTTCCGGGCATCGACTGCTGGTCAGGTGGTTCCGGCAATCAATTCGTTTGTGTATTTTATGAGCGCTTGGTTATATGCTGTAATTGAGTTGTAGGGTTATAAATATAAATATGCAAAACAGCAATACCTTTAAATGGACTCGCAGGACTGTGAACCCCGGGGTTTTCTTACCTTTGACGGAATTTTAGTGTACATGCAGAAATCTACGATTAAAATAGACGTGACCCGTGACCCACAAAAAATGATCAGCGGCATTCACTGGAATGCTACCGATAGTACCGCTGAAACAGACCAGGCGGCAAAGGCTATGATACTTTCTTTCTGGGACGGACAGGAAAAATCGGCCATGCGGATAGACCTGTGGACAAAGGAAATGATGATAGACGAAATGGGCGACTTTTTCTACCAGACAATGATGGTGATGGCAGATACCTATGGAAGGGCCACACAGCAAAAGGAACTCGCGGAAGATATGAAGCAGTTCGCGGCAGACTTTTACAAGAGATCCCGGGAATTGCTCGAAAAACAATAGATTAGATAATACGAAGATAAATTTCAAATACTATGGCTTTAGAACAAACCATTAACGACGCTATTAAAACAGCAATGCTGGCAAAAGACCAGGTAAAGCTGCGGGGGTTGAGAGCGATCAAAGCCGCCGTACTGCTGGCAAAGACCTCGGAAGGCGGTGGCGCCGGACTATCGGAAGCTGACGAGATAAAGCTCCTGCAAAAGCTGGTAAAATCCAGGAAGGACTCCCTGGATATCTATCAGAAACAAAACCGGGAAGACCTGGCGCAAAAAGAAAAGGAAGAGATTGACGTGATAGAGAGCTTCCTGCCGAAGCAATTGGGTGAAGCGGAGCTGAAAGAAATCATCGGTAAAATAATTAAGGAAACCGGGGCGGCTACCGCTGCGGATATGGGCAAAGTGATGGCTGCCGCTACGAAGCAACTGGCGGGCCAGTCTGACGGAAAAACCATCAGCGCGGTTGTTAAATCGCTGCTGGCGCCCTGACGAATGCTGATTTGCTGAAAAGAGGAACAATCAGGGTTTCATCCGGGAGGATTCTTATCGTATCAGATCATCAAAACCATACTGCATGTACAAAACATTTTTTTTAGCTGTTTTTATCTCGGCTTTTTCTTCCTGCATAGATGGAGAACATGTGAAAGGAAGTGGCAACAGGATATCGGAAACCCGTGAAACGGGAGACTTTACCGGAATACGACTTTCAGGTTCGATGGACGTATATATCACGAAAGCGGACCGGATATCCGTGGAAATAGAAGGAGACGATAATATCGTTCCTTTGGTGGAGACCTATGTGAATGATGGAAGTCTCAGGATAAAATATAAGGACCACTATTCCATCCGGGCAAAAAAGAGTGTGCAAGTACATATTGGTATGCCTGAATTAACGGAAGCGGTTGTTACAGGCTCCGGGGATGTAAAAGGAGAGGGATTGTTTTCAACAGATGAAAAGGTGAAAGTGCAGGTGACCGGTTCCGGTGATATAGAGCTGCAACTGGATGCGCCGGAAGTAAAGGCCAGTGTAACCGGCTCCGGTGATATCCGGCTGAGTGGTAATACCAAAGATATAGACTGCAGTACTACAGGGAGCGGTACCATCAAGGCTGAAAATCTGAAAGCCGAAAACGCGAAGGCCAGAACCTCCGGCAGCGGCGATATTACAGTATTCGGCAGCTTAAAAATAGACGCCGGTATCACGGGCAGTGGCAGCATTAAATATACCGGTGGCGGTACCGTAAGCTCAAAAATTACAGGCAGTGGTTCTGTTCGCCCGTTGAATTAGAGGCAGCCCATCCCGGTCTTTCCGCCGCAGCGGAAAGGATAATGTACATCGTTGGTGGCGACCATGGTATAGCCGGTTGTGAAAGATGTGCTTCAGTTGCTTGTCATAGTACCGGAGGAACGATCAGGTTTCTTGAACCCTATCCATGCTATTCGCCTATCCGGTTACAATACTGTTGATATCAGTCCGGAAACAAATTCTGCCGTAGCGCCGGCATCTTCCATGTTACCGCTCACAAACTCATGCACAGTACCTAGGGAAAAAGTTTTATCGGAAAAGGCTTCCATTACAGACAGCTCCCCCGACAGCACAGGATACCCGGCCCGCAGAGAGCTAAATTCCTGTAGCGCCAGTATATCCCGTTGCAACCGGTTGATGATTCCCGTTTTAACCCCACCCATACCATAAAGAAAAACAATAGCTTAATAGTCCTTCCGGTTGTTTTCATTTACTTTTCAGCGCAAGAATCAGAGAGCTTTTCTAAAGGCGCTATACCATTTATTGCAATTGATCCCGGGAAATTAAAGAGTTTATTGAACGACGATGAAAGAATAATTCCCCCGGAAAGGAATTACACTGACATCCTATTGCTATATTCCCGGTATTTCGTCTGTTCACTTATGCAGGGCGTGTCAGGTATTCAGTCTGGCGGATTTATAGGAATTAATTAAGGTAACAATTAGTAACTTTATTCAAACCTATTCCGTGTCTGCTTAGTTTAGTGCTTTTTTACTTTTTAGAATTGAACAGCCCCGACTCCAGATAAATTTTCTTAATTCGCAAAGTGGTTACTAATTTAGTTGAAAGTTTTGATCTTCATTCCCCCATACAATGAAAAAGAACTCCTCCGGCAAGTGGCTGCAGGTGATGAGCAGGCTTTTGGTGAACTGTTTAATGCTTACCGGAAAAAGCTGTATACCAATATTTACAAGCTTACCAATTCAGGAGAGGTGGCTGAAGATACCGTTCACGATGTATTTCTGAAAGTTTGGATTAACCGGCAATCGCTGCCGGAAATTGATAATTTTAGCGCTTACCTCAGCCGTATGGCCCATAATCATGCGGTTACCGGTTTTCGTCGTATGGCAAAGGAAGCCCTTATTTTAGCAGAGCTGAAGAAAAAAGAACAGTGGCATGAGGTAGAACCCCCGTCCGGTGCACTGATGGCTAAGGAAGTGCAACAATTTATTCAAAATGCCGTTGACAGGCTCACTCCGCGCCAACGGGAGATTTTTATATTAAGCAGGGAAAGCGGATTAAAGCATCGGGAAATAGCCGAAAAGCTTAAAATTTCCGTGATGGCGGTAAAAAAGCACATGGGTGATGCACTTCACATTTTGAGAGAGGAGATAGGAAATTTATACGGTCCTTACGCCGTGGCGTTATATGTTATCTGCGATGTAGCCTCCGCATAACTTTTGATCCTTCAAAATTATATTATTTTTCTTCTCCTCTTTTCTTTTTCAATCGTCTGGGAATACAAAGGGATTTCCTTTAAATAATATAACGTGTCAGAAAAACGGCTGAAATATTTATTTGACAGGCATCTTGCCGAAACCGCTTCTCCGGAAGAAAAAGAGGAGCTTGCCGCCCTTGTGCTGGAAGAACGAAACCGGGAAATGGTAAGCAGTCTCGTGGCACAGTCATGGCAGGTTACCGGAACGGAATACGATATGCCGGAAGCAGGGGTACAGCGGATGTTGCAGCAAATATTGCAGCAGGAAAAAGTGAGAAATATTAAAAACGACAGGCCTTGGCGCTGGTACCGGGCTGCCGCTGCTTCCATAATACTGGCATTAGGTGTCGGCGGCTATTTTTTGTTCTTTGATAATAAAAAGGACGTGGGGCAGGCAGAAACAGTTCAAACTGAGCCAGGTAACGATATTAAAGCGCCTGATATCAGCCGGGCCACCATTACTTTGGCAGATGGCAGCATAGTGTATCTGGATAGTGTAAGCAGTGGCACCATTGCCATGCAGCGTCATGTAAAGATCATCAAAACAGCAGACGAAAAACTTGTATATGCAGTCGCCGACACCCTGTCCGGAAAAGGCGGAACAGCCGCTTATAACACACTTTCAAACCCCCGTGGCAGTAAAGTAATTGATATTACTCTGAGTGACGGTAGCCATGTCTGGCTTAATGCCGGCTCGTCTATAACCTTCCCGGTTGCTTTTTGGGGGAATGAAAGAAAAGTTTCCATTACCGGAGAAGTCTATTTTGAGGCAGCCTCCTCCCCTGTTGACCCGGGCGAAGGAGGGAGGAAAAGACCATTCGTAGTTGAAAAGGGAGATATGCAGGTGATCGTACTTGGAACAAAATTCAACATAAATGCTTACGATGACGAAACGGACATTAAAGTAACCTTACTGGAAGGAAGTGTAAAGGTTTCAAATAGCAGACACTCAGTGACAATACGACCCGGAGAGCAGGCAAGCGTGTCAACAAACGCTCTTTTGGGGATTGGGGGTGTAGACGTGGAAGAAGTAATGGCCTGGAAAAACGGCCGGTTCATATTTGGAGAAAAGGCAGATATGCCAACCATTCTTCGGCAGGTTGCCCGGTGGTACGATGTGGAGGTAGAATACCATGGCCCTCCTCATAAATATTTCTGGGGATCTATATCCAGGGAAGTAAATGTGTCGGAAATAATAAAAGTGCTTGAAGCAACGGGCGATATCAGATGCAGGGTGGAAGGAAGAAAACTGATTGTGATGCCTTGAGTAATGTGCCGGTCTGTGCTTTACCCATGATACGGACAACTATATCAACAATAAAATGTTATGTTGTTCGCCGGCCGGTGGATCAGTATGCGCATAAAACAAAACCGTCCCGATTCGTACTCGGAACGGTGGAGTTCAGTAATAAATAACAACAACGACAGTCAATTATTTAATCACCAAACCTACCCCGATGGTTAATCGGGCAATGCAAAATTATGCATTTAACTGTTTATTCGGCATTTTGCGGGACTACTAAGGAGACCGCTATTCCGAAAAAATCTGGATTAGGGAAAAACCTTCTGAGAATCATGAAGTTGATAACCTTAATACTATTAACTGCCTGCCTCACTGCTGGCGCAAGAGGATTCACACAGATAACCCTTAGTGAAAAAAATGTGTCCCTGCAGAAAGTGCTGCGGGAAATACAAAAGCAAAGCGGCTACGATATATTTTGTGCTTATAACCTGCTGCAACAGGCAGGTACTGTATCGGTGAAGCTGCGTAATGTAAGCCTGGAAACGGCCCTTCATGAAACTCTGAAGGGTAAAGGTCTGAACTATGAAATCGTTAATAGAACAGTAGTAATCAAACAAATGCATGCCGCTGCTGTCCCGGCGGCCTTATCTGCGGAAGATCAGTACCTCCCGCAGAAAATAACCATAAAGGGTCGCATCTTCAATGAAGAAGGTGTCCCGCTGCCGGGTGTAAGCATCCTGGAAAAAGGCACCGAAAATGGCACATCGTCCGGGCAGGATGGAAGTTATACTATTGATGTTAGGGATGAAAATGCCATACTATCGATCTCCTATGTAGGGTTTGTTTCGCAGGAAATTGTGGTGAAGGATGACAACTATTCCACAATCATATTGAAGAGCCAGGAGAATAAACTGGGTGAGATCGTTGTTGTCGGGTATGGAACGCAGCGGAAAGAAAACCTCACGGGGGCTGTAAGCTCCGTAAATTTTAGCGACCGGCTGGGGGATCGCCCGGTAAATACAATCGGCACTGTATTGCAGGGGGCCGCTCCGGGATTACAGGTAACAAGAGCTACGGGGGAGCCAGGAGGCAGTTTTTCAATGAACATAAGGGGAACCACCAGTATTAACGGTGGCAGCCCGTTGATACTCGTTGATAATGTTCCGTTTGACGGGGGATTAAACCTTCTGGACCCTTCTGATATTGAGTCTATCTCAGTACTTAAAGATGCAGCATCGGCCTCTATCTATGGCGCACGGTCGGCTTATGGGGTAATATTGATTACTACCAAGAAAGGAAGGAAGAATACTCCGGTCAATATCAATTATCACAATAACTTCACCCTCAATACCGTACCCTTCCTGCCTGAGAAAGCATCCCCTTTGGAAACGATACAGGCATATAAAGATGCCGGGGCGGTTACCTATTTCTCTGGACAGAACATAGATACATGGCTGGCATTTCTGGAACAGTATAATAATAATCCCGGTGCCTACCCTGCTGGTTTTGCAATAGACAACGGTAACAGGTACTATCTCCGCCAGACGAATCTGATGGAAGACTTTCTTGGTCATACGGGCAAACAAATGAATCACAATCTTTCTGTTGGCGGCGGGAACGAGCATTCGGTTTACAGATTTTCATTCGGAACAACAAATGAAGACGGGATAATAGTAACTAACAAGGATAAATTCGACCGGTATAATGTAAAGAGCTTTATGAGCACCGACATAAAGCCCTGGCTGAACGCTTCTTTGGATGTCTTGTATAACAACTCCATTCGTACCATGCCGAATGCGGATATCTGGTTCCAAACGGCAACTGCGCCGTCGTACAGACCGGCAGATACCATCCATATTAACGGGGAGGAATTGCTGGCCGGCACCGGCGCCAATTTTGTAAGGTTGGGTGCTGTTAATAAAACAAAAACAAGTAATTTCCGGACTACCGGTAAGATCGTAATTACTCCCATAGCGAAAGTACGGTTGAATGCAGAGTATACCTTTGATAAAACAAACAGCCTTTCTGACAACTACCATAAGCGGATCCGTTATGTAAATACAAACACATTTGTAGCGGAATATAACCGGAATTCATCACAATATGACAAATACAATCAAACCATCAATTACAAGGCGTTGAACCTGTACGGAAATTATACTGAACAGCTTGGAGAGCACGGTATAACGCTGTTGCTGGGGTTCAACCAGGAGGATCGTTACTTTGAACAGCAGTACTCTTCCATTACCCAGATGATCAATGATGACCTGCCTTCCCTTTCCCAGGGTATTGGCGAACAACGTACATCAGACTCTTATGATGAATATGCCGTAAGAGGCTTTTTTGGCAGGATCAATTATAATTATAAACAACGTTACCTTTTAGAGCTAAACGGCCGCTACGACGGATCTTCCAGGTTTCCACCGGACCACAGATGGGGATTCTTCCCGTCGGCTTCTGTAGGCTGGCGTATCATAGAGGAGTCCTTCATGCAGGGACTAAAACCCTGGCTGAGTGAGCTGAAACTAAGAGCTTCTTACGGAACTGTAGGCAACCAGGCAATCGCAACCTATGCATTTGTTCCTGCAATGGACTCTTATCGCTCTGGCTGGCTGGATAACAATACCCGGCCGCTGACACTGAGCGCCCCGGCTCTGGTGAGTAATGCCTTCACCTGGGAGACGGTTATTTCTCAAAACCTGGGGGTGGACTTTGGCTTTTTGCAGAACAGGCTGACCGGCTCGTTTGACGTTTATTCGCGGCGTACCAGAAATATGCTGGCTCCTGGTGAGGAACTGCCTGCGGCGTTAGGCGCTAACGCACCCTTAAAAAATGTAGCTGACTTAAGAACAAAGGGATTTGAACTGGAACTGAACTGGAAGGACCGGATCGGTGATCTCAGGTACTCACTGGGCATGAACTTATATAATTCCAGGGCTAAGATTACCAAATTCAGAAATGAAGCAGGCCTGCTTAGCCAGTACTATTTAGGTCAGATGCTTGGCGAGGTCTGGGGATACGAGTTTGACCGGTATTATACAGTAGCTGACTTTGTGGAAGGATCCTTAAGCGCCAACCTGACAAACGGAACGCTGAAAGACGGGGTACCGAAACCAGAAGGTATCAACCCCAACCCCGGCGACATTTTATTTCAGGACCTGAATAAAGACGGGGTTATAAATGCAGGCAATTCCACCCTGGCAAACCCTGGTGACAGAAAAATTATCGGTAATAGTAATTTAAGATACCAGTACGGTGTGAATGGTTATTTTGAATATAAAAAAGTATCGCTCTCCTTTCTCCTGAATGGCGTTATGAAGTGGGACCGTTACCTGAATAACGACCTGACCAATGCTTATAACTATGAGTTCGGAACGATCTACAAGCACCAGTTAAATTACTGGACGCCCGAAAGCCTGGACCCTGAATATCCAAGGCTGTATATTTCAGGATTTCGTACAACCAATCATACTTCCAACTACCGCGCTTCTGATAAAACCCTGCTAAGCGGCGCTTATGTAAGGTTACAGAATATTACCCTGGGCTACACCTTCAGTAATGCTTTGATCCGTAAAACCGGCATTAAGGACCTGAAGGTGTTTGCAAGCTCGGAAAACCTGTATACCTGGTCTAAGCTCCCCAAAGGTATTGACCCTGCGGCAGACGCAAAAGGAAATGGTTTAGGATATCCCTATATGAGATCATTCTCATTTGGATTAAATGTTAATTTATAATTCTAAGGAAAATGAAGAATCGGATCAAATATTTATTTGTCATAGCAATTTTTGCTTATTCGTGTAATAAAAATTTTTTAGACAGGTATCCCCTGGATCAGCAAACAGAGGTAACGGCTTTTAAAACGTACGAAAACTTTAAAACCTATTCCTGGAACCTGTATGGCTATTTTGACGGATTTCCTGCAGACGGGAATTATTTACCTAAAAATATTGAAGAAGAGCAGTATTCAGATAACATGGTTTATGCCTTTGCGGGTTACAGGTCTCCTTATGCCTTTCAAACGCTTATAGAGCCCGCATCGGGCGGTGATTGGGATTTTTCTTATATCAGGCGGGTGAATCTCCTGATTGACAACGTGGAACAATCAGTGATGTCAGAAACGGATAAGGCGCATTGGCGGAGTGTGGGATACTTTTTTAGGGCGCTGCGCTATCTGGACCTTGTTGCGGATTTCGGGGATGTGCCCTGGATTGATCATGTACTGACGGATATAGATACGCTGCTCTATGCCGGCCGTACATCCAGGAATATTGTTACTACAAATATGCTTTCGGATCTGCTGTATGCTGAAGAGCATATAAAAGCAAACGGCGATGGGGTCAATACTATTAATCAGCAAGTTGTCAGGGCGCTTATTTCCCGTTTCGGGTTGTTTGAAGGCACCTGGCGTAAATATCACCAGTTGGGAGATGCGGATAAATACCTTGAAGCATCCTTTAACGCATCGGTAAAGCTGATTTCCGAAAATCCCACGCTGATGAGCAACTATGATGACGTTTTTAATTCGGAGGACCTTGCAGGGAAGCCCGGTATCCTGCTGGCGAAGCAATACCATACGGATTTGGTGATGCACAGCATTGGCCGGGTAGTACGTACCGCTGCGTGGTATTCGGATGTGACGAGAGATGCTGTGGAAAGTTATTTATGTTCAGACGGGAAACCGATATCGACATCAGATGTATACCAGGGGAGCGGGTCTGTGTACGCTGAATTCAGGAACCGGGACAGGAGGTTGTATTACACGGTATTACCTCCTTATAAGGTGAGGCTGCTGGGCGGTACTACAAATTCTACTACCTGGGAACATACGGGGAATGCCGCGGACAGGGAATATATTGATACTATGAATCTCCTTTCTCCATCCACTGCCAAGCAATTGCCAGTTTCTAATTTTGCAGGATACCTTGCTTCTGGTGTACCCAATTTCAGACAGCGTAACAATGGACAGGGTTTTATTGTATCTGACCTGGGTTTTTACCATTGGAAATATTACCACAGGCACTCGGATAATATGGCGTTATTAACTTCTACAACGGATTTCCCCCTTTTCAGAATGGGCGAAGTGTTGGTGAACCATGCCGAAGCCGCATTTGAGCTGGGACGATTTGATCAGGGTATAGCGGACCAGACGGTCAACAGGCTGCGTGCTAGGGGTAATGTCGCCCCTATGACTGTAAGCGGGATTGACGGAGCTTTTGACGCTGCAAGAGATATTGATGTGGATCCTTTGCTATGGGAGATCAGAAGGGAAAGAAGGGTAGAGCTTATGGGAGATGGCTTCCGTTTCAGGGATATAAAAAGATGGAAAAAAGGAACCTATATCAATAATACCCCGCTGGGCATCTGGGTAGACAATGCCAATTATAACAATGTGCTTACCATATACGGTGGTGGTCCCGTTGGGTACGTTATGCAAAGCATCGGTGAACCGCCGGGCTGGCTGGATAAATATTATCTGAAGCCGATTCCTTTGAATCAGTTTGTATTAAATCCTGCCCTGGAACAGAATGTGGGATGGAGAAAATAATAACAGGTTCCGGCAGTGCCGATATAATGACCTTTAGAATAGTGAGCCACCATGCAACGAACCCTTTTAATGTGTTGTTTACTTTTGCTGTTTGCTATCAACAGTTACGCGCAGCAGTTCCCTAATTTCATTATTATCTATGCGGATGATCTTGGTTATGGAGATATAGGGATTAATGGCAATCCTTCTATTCACACGCCTAACCTGGATCGTATGGCGACAGAGGGTACCCGGTTTTCAAACTATTATTCGGCCTCCCCGGCCTGCACGGCCAGCCGGTATGCATTGTTAACCGGCAAATATCCGCCCCGGGCGGGGTTTGGCTGGGTATTATATCCCAATGATGAAAAGGGGATACACCCGAAAGAACAAACGATAGCAAAGGCACTGAAAGAGCAGGGATACCGGACTGCTGTTTTCGGAAAATGGCACCTGGGATCTTCCGATCCGTCTTATTTGCCATTAGCACAGGGATTTGATGAATACATCGGTCTGCCTTACAGTAATGATATGCTGCCGCCGAAGTATCCGGATATAGCCCTCTTAAACGGATATGATACGCTTGAACTGAACCCGGACCAGCGTACCTTAACCAGGCTTTATACAGAAAAAAGTATTGACTTCATAAGGAAAAATAAAGACCGTCCGTTTTTTGTGTATTTGCCCTATGCCATGCCGCACACGCCCTTGTTCGCTTCCGCACGGTTTAAGGGCAAATCAAAAAGAGGCTTGTATGGAGATGTTGTTCAGGAACTGGATTATTATATCGGTGAACTGATACATTATTTGAAAACCAGCGGTCTGGATAAGAATACCTATGTAGTATTCACTTCTGATAACGGCCCGTGGCTTATCAGAAACCAGGATGGCGGGTCAGCCGGCTTATTCCGGGACGGAAAAGGAAGCACATGGGAGGGTGGCATGCGGGAGCCATTTATTTTATGGGGGCATAAGGATATTCCAAAAGGGCAGGTGATAAACGAGGTATTTACTGCGTTGGATATGCTGCCGACCATAGCCGCTTTGGCGGGTATGGCAAAGACAAAAAATGATATAGACGGACAGCAAATGTCCCATCTGTGGAAAGGGCAGGGGCAAGGTCGTTCCGAATTTTATTTTTTCGGGGGCGGTCATCAACTGATGGCTGTCCGTAAAGGGTCCTGGAAGCTGCATGTGAAAACATACAGCCAGTTAGGTATTGACTATTTCGAAAAGGGAATTCCCCTGTTATTTAACCTGGATGAAGACCCTTCTGAAAAATACAACCTCAGTTCCCAATATCCGGAACTTGTTGAGGACTTAAAGCGGCTGATCAACATGAAAGAAGCGGAAATCAATTCCGGCGGCTCGTTTTGGAGCAACCGCTAAAAAATGGTTCGCTTCTCCTTTTTCCTGGTATTCAGACACGATCATTGAAGGGCATTTTGATTATAATCTGAACAATGCGTTTTATAGTTACCGGAAAGGCCTGACCGCCAGAAAACCGCCTCTGGGGTGAGGCGGTTTTTTGTAATAATAATCCCCCGCTATACAAAATCTCCGGTTTCGTTATCAATATATTCTTCCGGGACTTTGTCCCGTAAAGTTTATTGCTTGGTGAAGTCGCCGGAGGCGACAGGAGCGCTGTGCTAAGCGAAGACGCTTAGCACAGCGGTTTTTTATGCTCTGGAATATTCAATTAGTCAAATTACTACAATTTCTCCACTATATGTTCCGGCAAAATATAACCATCTTCCAGTTCTATCACCTGCAGGTTTCTGAACTCTATCTGGGCGCCTTCCGCTTCCAGGCACAAATAGCCTTTCCGTTGTGATGATTGCCGGATACCGTTTACATATTTTCCATTGACAGACAACTTAATAGTACCGTCTACACATACCACTGTGTATTTATTCCACTCACCCACACCCAGGCACCTGTTCTCAATGGATTTACTTCTTTCGCCCCTGGGATTATCCGGAATGGTTTTCGTTTTGCCGGCGCCAAACAATTCGCCATGCACATAAGCTATCGGGGGTGTTTCCCCGTTACGTTTGTGCTGGTTTACCCAATCCAGTTCCAGCATCTGTATTTCCACACCGCTGGGCAACCGGTTGTGATCTTCCGGTTGTGCATCGCACCATGCAAATATGCCTGAATTACCCCCTTTTTCCATGTGCCGCCATTCCACGTGCATAATGAAATTCTGGTACATTCTTTCCGACCGCACCACGCCAATCGGCCAGCCTTTGCCTACCAGGATATCTCCTTCGGTATACCAGGTGGTATCGGTGGTGTTTACGTCCACCCACCGTAAAGGTTCTGCGCTATTGTCTCCCCGGATCAGCTTATCAAAGTTTTTTCTTTCACCAAACTCAAAAAGGATCTTTTGAGCGAATACCGGCAACCCGCCAAACAGACTGAGAGAGAAAAAAAGATATTTTAATGTTTTCATAACTACTGATAAATAATCAAAAAATATAGACGAAATTAATTTTTGTTTGAAGGCTCCTACTGTGTTACTCTGTTGCGCTCCAGAAAGTATCGATTATTTTCAAGGTTTCATCTACCAGCATCTGACCTCCTTCCGGTCCAACAATATTACTCTGGCAAACAGCGCTGTAACCACCGCCTGCTACCGCTTTATCCGTAGGTAAATAAGTGCCGGGCCCTGCTAACTGAATTACGATGGTTTGCAGCGCCTTACTTCTTGCCTGCATCCTGATGCCAAAGTCCGTGAATAATTCGAACTGGTTGGTACAAATGGCTATATCACCGATTCTCAAAACATGAATTTCGGTATCGTAGGTAGGATCGGTTACTTTCTGCTGGGCAGCATACCGTTTGTTTACATCTGCAAACCAGGTCATTTTAGCATACAGGTCCTTAGCCCTTTCTGGATCTGCCTTTATCAGGGCAGCAGATTCTTCGCTTACTTTTCCCGACGCTTCGTTTTCTTCTGCCGTAATAACCCGCATTGGCAGGGAAAGTATCTTCGATGTGTGCCGGAAGACAACATTATGACGGGTATCCTTTTTTACCAGTTCATAAGTTTCCGTAGCAGCCCGGTACACTCTTTGGGCAATATCGTCCATGCGGCTTTTATTTGCCAGCTTCAACATACGGATATCCGATTGCTTTCGATAGATGGTGTGGGGAGACTGGTCTCCCGCCGCCCCGATCCATCCCAGGACAACGAGGTCTTTTCCAAACTTCTTTTTTAATGCCTCCCGCACAGGGTGCCAGTAATCTGCATTGACCGTGTAACGGTTTTCTACTTCCTGTGCGGGGCAAGCCACTTCAATGTTGGTGGCAACCAGTCTGCCTTTACCGTTCCAGAAGAACAGTGAGTTGATGTCGTGATCTTCATATCCCTCTATGTTTTGAAATTCAGGGGTTGTGGCATTACCATACATGGCTGTGGTCCCATCCCTGTAATGTACCCGGCGATTGTACCCGACTGCTTCCCGCCGCATGCCCCAGGCAACCATACCTTTCTTTCTCGAGTTCCAGGCCTTTACTATCGCTGCCGCCACATTTTTTACAAACAGCTTTCGGTAAGCTTCCGGTGTTGTTACATTCCCGGGGATGGGGTATAGAAAAGATGATTCATCGGGATCATTTTCCAGTACGGGGGCGGTGTGCGTATGTGTGGCGCTCAGGATGATCCTGAAAACATTAAATCCCGGCAGCAGCTTTTTTACTTCAGCCCTCAGCTCCTGCCGGAGCTTTTCGGATATGTATACCAGGTCGCATGAAACGAAGACAGCGGTATCAATACCTTTATTACCCTCTCTTCCCTCTATTGCCAGCACACCGGCATACAGGGGTGTTTCTGCTGAGTCGGCTATTCTCAGGTGAAACTGTCCCATTAAAGCAACGGGTAGTTTTGGACTGATATCCGCAGAAGCCGTACCAATAAAAATTTCTCCGGCCCGGGAAATGCCATGACCAGCGAACTGGCAAACCAGGAGCGCCAGTAATTTGAATGTAGTTTTCATCTTCTCCGAAAGATACGATGAAATGTATTCCGGCGACCATCTGCCGTTTTATTATGTAGAAAATCAATAAGCATTCTAAGTATCAGATTTGTATCAAAAAAGTTGTTTCTCCTGTTTACCTTTTTTGCTTCTCAGCGATTATTCAATATCGCCTTCGTCCTGTAGAAATCAGCAACTGCCGGGAAAGCACTATCCTGAAACTTTTATTAACCGTCAAAAAAAACAAAAATGAGCAGTTCATCTCCTGTGTCCATTATTATACGGCGCCTGGACACATCCGCAAAAGAGCCGGCCAGGAAATTCGTTGTCAGCGAAAATCTCAAAATCAAGATCGGTCGCGGCGATACCAACGACATTGCTTTTGACCTGAGCCAGGACAGCATCAGCCGGGATCATTGCATAATTACCGTAGGGACAGTACCCGATAGTTATGAGATCAGTGACCTGCAAAGCAAAAACGGAACCTTTGTAAACAATGTACCGGTTACCGGGAAAACCTTGCTGAAAGCAGGTGATACCATCAGGCTGGGCAAAAACGGACCCTCTCTGGAATTTACCCTCGACCCGCTCCCTGCTTCGCAGGCGCCTAAAACAAGACTGATAGACGCGGTTGAGGCGAAAGAGACCAAAGTGCATGCGCTCGACACAAAATCTCCCTCAAAGGAATCCATCGGCAAACAAACCATGCAGCATATGCTGCAGCAGTCTGAGAAAAAGAGCAAAAAGGGACTGTTGATCACCGCGTTGGCCTTACTGATAGTGGTGCTGACAACCGGATGGATAATATACAGCAACCGGCCGGCGTCGCAGATAATCGTACAAAATAATGCCGTTGAAAACAAAGGACCTAAAACACTCACCCCCGCTCAGATCAATAAAGAAAATGAGAAAAAGGTGGTGTTTATAGAACTGGGGTGGAAACTCCAACTCACGTCCACCGGCGACCAATTGTATCATGTGTACCTGGCTAACGGAAAAGGCGGCCATGTGGCAGCTTATATACAGAATAACCTGGGAGCCATCGAACCCTTTCTTGCCACTAAAGGTGCTTCACCGGAAGGCGCCCAGCTAATACCTATCGGCGGGTTTGGAAGCGGGACCGGTTTTGTAGTGGATGAGCGTGGTTTTATCATCACCAACCGCCATGTAGCTGCGGCGTGGTTAACTTCCTACAATTTCCCTCCGGACGCCTTTCCGGGTGTGTTGGTGAGCAACTCAAAGGAGATGGTGCCCGTATATGAAAACCAGGTAAGCAACTGGGTGCCCGCGGAAGCAATGAACTATAACCGGCAGATGCTGGAAACAGGTGTAAAATATATTGACGGCGCTTCTGCCTACCTCGATGTGACCTTTGCAAACAACTCCCTGCGAACACCGGCCAAGATCGTCCGAATTTCTAATGTGCATGATGTGGCGATGATAAAAATTGAACTGCCTGAAACTCTTACCAAGGTGGAAATGTATGACAACTACAACCAGATTGAAACCGGTAGCCAGGTAGTGGTGATGGGTTACCCGGGTCTGTCGCCTGACCAGTATGTAGCCAATCGTTCGCAGGATGGATTTAACCGCAACCCCAATATTGTAAAAGTGCCCGTGCCTACCCTGAGCGCCGGGAATATAGGCAGAATGGTAAAAGGCAGAGCCGGCAGCGATAAGATAGACGATTACCACAGTACCTTCGGAGACTACTACCAGTTGACAATCAATTCCAGCGGACCGGGCAACAGCGGCGGTCCCACTTTCGACGACCAGGGGCGGGTGATTGGTATTTACTCAGCCGGCAGCGCCAAAGTTTCTTATTCAATACCCATCAAGTACGCCATAGAACTCATGGGAAGACAGGAAGTTATTAATTAAACATGCCTAAGGCACTGTAATTCATCACCCTTTCCCTACCCTTTTTTGACGGGTACTGCCTTCAGGAGCCGCGGATCATATTGATCCGCGGTATGGCAGTCCTGCAACACTTAATATTACCATTATGTTTTTCCGGAAAAAAAAGACATACCATACTACCACTCAAAACCTCACCCAAACCTACGGTTATAAGGTATATAGTTTTTCTGAAACCGGTCCGTCACGGCAAAACAATGAAGATGCGGTTATACATTTTCAGCCAGGTGATTATAGCAGCCACACGCTGTTTGCCATGGTAGCCGACGGTATGGGTGGACACAATGCCGGAGAAGTTGCCAGTAACCTGGCATGTACTACCGCCAGGAGTGTTATCGAAAAGGAGTTTACCAACAATAATGCTGTGGGTATGCTGGAGCAAATGTTCACCCGGATGCATACCGCTATAAGGGAAGCAGCGGACGGGGATCTGTTGCTGCAGGGCATGGGCACTACCGCTACCGCCATATTTATAAAACATAACCACTTGCATTTCGGACATGTGGGGGATAGCCGCCTGTATCGCTTTTCAGGAGGTGAGCTGAGGCAACTCACCACAGACCAGACGCTGATGAACAAAATGATAAAGGAGGGTAAACTAAAGCCGGGAGATCCATCTGCCGGCGAAATAAAACATATCCTGTTGCAGGCACTGGGCACCGTGGCAACCCTCCACCCCGAAATATCAAAACAATATTTTGTACAAAAAGAGGATTACTATTTACTCTGCTCGGATGGACTTTATGATGTACTGAGTGACCGTGAAATAGCGTCGTTATTGAGCATGTATCATCCGGAACTGGCCCTGGAGTGCATTAAAGGACTCTGTTACCGGAGAATGGGCAGCGACAATTTTTCCGTTATACTGGTAGAGATTACCGACAGGCAGGTGAAAACAGATTTTGTGACCAAAGAACAAAATGTAATGTTATGAGTACAAGTGAACAATATCATATCATTGAGAAGATCGGAGAAGGAGGAATGGGTATCGTGTACCTTGCTGAAGATGTATTGATCCGGCGGAGAGTGGCCATCAAGTCTCTGCATAACCAGCAACTGCTTTCGGGAGAGCAGTCCGAAAGATTTCAGCAGGAAGCATTGGCGCTGGCCCGGCTCAACCATTCCAATATTACCCACCTCTACACCTTTTTTCCGAAAGACAATTCTTACTGGATGGTGATGGAATATGTGGATGGCAAAACGCTGGAAAACTGGATATATACGCGGGGAATTATCAACACGGCGGCGGCTTGTTCTATAACCCTTCAGATATTGAACGGGCTGGAACATGCTCACCAGAAAGGGATCATTCACCGGGACCTGAAACCTTCAAACATTATGATATCTTATGAAGGGGAAGTGAAAATCATGGACTTTGGTATTGCCCGCATTCAGAACTCGCAAAGACTGACCCAGCAGGGAAAATCGGTGGGGACACTGGAGTATATGGCCCCGGAGCAGATACAGGGCAGGGAGGGCGACGAACTCACGGATGTGTATGCTACGGGAAATATGTTGTACGAAATGCTGGGTGGCGTTCCTCCTTTCAGAAATGAAACAGACTATCACCTGATGAAGGACAAGCTGGAGCAAAAGGTAAAACTCAATTCTCTTATAATGAGCAATGCCAGCCCGGCGCTGCAGCAGGTTATTCTGAAAGCCCTGGAAACCAACCCGGCAAAAAGGTACCCTACGGTGCAGGCTTTCCGGGAAGCTTTGTTAAAAGCCGCGCCGGGTTTGCTGAGGGGGGACAGGTTGCAGGAATCGCTTCAAAAAAGCGAACAGGTAGTTTTGGACAGTGAAGCTGATCACAGGAAACCCATTCCTGCAAACCCCGGATTTTTAAAGCAGGTTAACCTGTTGCCGGCATCTTTGAGTACATTGTTTCAACCGGTGAAAAAGCTGGACAGATCTGTAAAGTTGCTGATAGCCGTCAGCATTATTTGCGGGGGCTTACTTACATGGAATTCACTCCGTTCTTCCAAACCTGTTCAGGACTCCTCAAAAACAGGCTATAGTGTTAACCTGGAATCTATGCCGGAAGAAAATGCTACCCGGAATGCAGGGATAATAGAAACCCAACTGATACAGAACAATACTCCCGGCCTTCCACCACCTGCTTCCAGTACAGAGAAAAAAAACGACACTATAAAAAGCCAGCCCGAAAAGCCGGCGACGGTAAAAAAGCCCGATAAAAAAGCTCCTCCTAAAGACGCAGGTACCGACAGAAAAGAACCGGAGAAAGAGCCGGCTGAAGAAACCATTGTAAAAGAAAAAGAAGAGCCTGCAGTCAAAAATACAGCCAACAGGAAAGCCGTTCAGATACCGGCAGGCACTTTTATCAGCCTGGTGCTGGAGGAAACCATTACATCGGAAAACAAACAGAAAGATGGTAATCTCATCAGGCTTACGGCCGCCGCCGATGTGGTAGTAAACGGGCAGGTGATCGTGACAAAAGGAGCAGAAGCTGTTGGGAAAATAGTGGATGTGGAACCCTCGGCACGGCGTAGGAAAGGGTTGATAGGGTTTGTGATCGTAAAAGTGAAAGGAAGGGATGGAAAGGATATACGGGTACAGTCCGAAAGATTCCGGCTAAGGTCAGCCAACGATAATGAAGCTGCCGTTTACTCCGCAGGTAAACAATTTAGCGGAACACTCAGAAAAGGAACAGTTGTGAACTGATACGGACGAGTGTCTGTTTTCTGTAAACGGTTATCGGGGCATGTACCATAAAAAAGCCCGGTAGGAACCGGGCAATTATTAAATAAACAGGTGATTAAAGTCTATGCTACCTTCAGCATGCTCATTTTGCTGTTGCCAAACTTATGCTGCGCATAGTCGAGGGTGAGATGAAACTCCTTTTCTCCTGAAGAAGGCAACTCATACATGGCGTCTGTAAGAATATTCTCACAGATACTTCTTAAACCCCTGGCCCCCAACTTGAATTCCATGGCTTTTGCCACCATGAAATCCAGTACCGGTTCATCTATTTTCAACTTGATACCTTCCAGTTCAAACAGCCTGGAGTACTGCTTCATCAAAGAGTTTTTTGGCTGGGTAAGAATGGACCGCAGGGTTTCAGTATCCAGCGGGTTGAGATAAGTTACCACAGGCAGACGTCCCAATAATTCAGGGATCAGGCCAAACGACTTCAGGTCCTGAGCATTTACATACTGCAACAGGTTTTTCTTCATAAATTCCTGCTGGTCCTTATTGACATTAAAGCCGATAGCGTTGGTGTTTACCCTTCTGGCAATCACTTTATCTATACCGTCAAAAGCACCGCCGCAAATAAAGAGAATATTCTGGGTGTTTACTTTTATCAGTTTCTGCTCGGGGTGTTTTCTGCCTCCCTGCGGCGGCACCAACACTTCGGTGCCTTCCAGCAATTTCAGCAGTCCCTGTTGTACACCTTCCCCGCTTACATCCCTGGTAATAGACGGGTTGTCACCTTTACGGGCGATCTTGTCAATTTCATCAATATATACGATGCCTTTTTCAGCAGCAGCCACATCATAGTTACACACCTGCAGCAGGCGGGTAAGGATGCTTTCCACGTCTTCTCCTACATATCCTGCTTCCGTAAATACGGTGGCGTCTACAATAGCGAAAGGTACGTTCAGCATACGGGCGATGGTTTTGGCCAGCAGGGTTTTACCGGTACCGGTTTCTCCCACCATCACGATATTGCTTTTTTCTATTTCCACATCGTTCTCCGCGGTTTTGTGCTGCAACCTTTTGAAGTGGTTGTACACAGCCACTGCCAGCACCTTTTTGGCATCGTCCTGACCGATAATGTATTCGTCCAGGAATTTTTTTATTTCAACAGGTTTTTTTACTGTGAGCTTAAACTGGGGGTGCGACGACTCGTGCTTTAAAACGAGCTCTTGTTCAATAATTTCTCTTGCATGTTCTACGCAATTCTCGCAGATATGTCCTTCCTGTCCCGCGATCAAAATTTTTACTTCGTCGCGGGTTCTGTCGCAAAAAGAACAATGTAATACTGATTTAGCCATTTTCGTTCAATAAAATGTTAAGCAATGGGCGGATAGTGGACATGGGGTACGTTAGCTAAATAGGATAGAAGGATAGAAGAACTGCTAAATTCCGAAACTTTATTCAATATTTCTACATTTAAAGACTTACATATATCAAATTTCGCTGCATTAAAAACACCACCGGCACGGGTGGTGTTAAAAAAAACATCTTATAACAGAATTATAACTTATCTAATATCTTGTCTACAATGCCGTAAGCCACAGAAGCTTTGGCATCCAGCCAGTGATCCCGGTCAAAATCAGCCTTTATTTTTTCAATAGACTGACCACAATTTTCGGCCAGGATACGGGCGCTCATTTCCTTCACTTTCTGCACCTGCTCCGCCATAATTTCCAGGTCGGCGGAAGTTCCCTGACCGCCACCGCTGGGTTGATGTATCATCACTTCGCCGTGGGGAAATATATACCGTTTGCCTTTTTTACCGCCACTCAGCAGAAGAGACCCCATAGAGGCTGCCATACCCATACATACGGTAGCAACCGGGGATTTGATCATTTGCATGGTATCGTACACCACCATACCACTGGTAACGATCCCCCCCGGGCTGTTAATATAAAAGGTAATCTCCTTGCCGGGGTCGATGGCATCCAGGTATAATAACCTGGAAGTAACATCCCTGGAGCTTTTATCATCCACAGCGCCCCACAGAAAGATCTTACGTTGTTCAATAAATTTTTTGTCAAACTGCCAGCCACTCAGCATTTTTTCCATGGAAGGCATTTCGGGCATGGCTGGGGTTTCCGGGTCCTCATCATCCAATCTAAACGACTTATTATGAATATGATACATGTTTTTTATCACTTTAAAGATGTATAATTTTTTAACCCTGGTTGTCCTTTTGCTTGCTCGGGTTTGTCATCAATACCTCATCCACCAGCCCGTATTCCTTGGCTTCCGGCGCTGTCAACCAGTAGTCACGGTCAAAGTCTTTGGCAATCTTTTCTACCGGCTGACCGCTATGATGAGATACGATCTCATAGAGTTCTTTCTTCATTTTCCGCACTTCGGATACGGTGATCTCAATATCGCTGGCCTGTCCCCCTGCGCCGGCACTCGGCTGGTGCATCATGATCCGCGAATGCTTCAGGGCTGTGCGTTTTCCCTTGGCGCCGGCGCACATCAGCACCGCACCCATACTGGCTGCCATACCTGTGCAGATAGTGGCAATATCCGGGTTGATGTATTGCATAGTGTCATATACGCCCATACCCGCATATACTGATCCGCCGGGGCTGTTGATATACATCTGGATATCGCGAACCCTGTCCGTACTCTCTAAAAAAAGCAATTGCGCGGTCACAATATTGCCTACTTCCTCCGTGATGGGATAGCCTAAAAAGATAATACGATCCATCATCAGGCGGCTGTAAACATCCATCACCGCTATATTCATGGGTCGTTCTTCAATAATATTAGGGGTAAGATTGGTAACTACGTGTTTGGTATAACCATCCAGTGTGTTACTGGAAATATTCTTATGCTTTACGGCATACTTTTCAAATTCTTTTCCAATATTCATTAGATTACGTTCTTTATTTATTTGGCAATTTATGGTATTTCTTCAACCCAAATATCGTGCAAGAGAAAAAATCGGACAAAATGCCATGTTAACACAACGGTTTGTAACATAATTTGATGTATCCTAAAATTGAATCAGACAAATGAGCGTCCCGGAGATTGAGTTTGAGCTTTCTGAAATAGACCAGGCGGCACAGAAATTCTGGCAGTATGCCACAGGCGCGGTATTCGCTTTTCACGGGGAGATGGGCGCCGGTAAAACTACTTTTATTGCTGCCCTCTGTCGCGCAAAAGGGGTGGTAACAGCTTTGAGCAGCCCTACTTTTTCCCTGATAAATGAGTATGCTTTTTTTGATAAAAAGGGCAACGAAAAGCTGATATACCATATGGATATGTATCGGTTGAAAGACGAAGAAGAAGCGATGCAGGCGGGTGTTGAAGACTGCCTGTATTCAGGTAATATCTGTATGGTGGAATGGCCGGAAAAGGTGGCGGGACTGCTTCCTGAGAACGCAACCCATGTTTATATCAGTCTGGCAGGCAACCAGCGGCGGTTGCTAAAACTAAAAGCAGGCTGTTAAAATTTTTAGTAATTTGCCTGTTCAAACGTCCTATCTATGCCGGCAGAAAAGCCCTTTGTTACAGCTTCATTCAGCTATGAAACACTGGAAGAAACACTGGATATAAAGCCGCGTGGCGCCCAGTTGTTCATTGGCATCCCCCGCGAAGATGCTTTTCAGGAAAACCGCATTGCACTTACACCGGATGCCATTAACGTGTTGGTAAACAACGGGCACCGGGTGGTGGTGGAGCATCGTGCCGGCGAAGGCGCCCATTTTTCGGAGAAAGATTACAGTGATGCCGGCGCCAAAATCGCCTACGACAAAAAGGAAGTATTCCAGAGCGACCTGATCATGAAATCGTCGCCGGTAAACGAGGAAGAACTGGAGTACCTGAAACCGGACCAAACCATTATTTCTCCCATACACCTGCCGGTGATGAAAACCCCCATCCTGCAATGCATGATGGAGAAAAGGATCACTGCACTCTCTTTCGAAAATTTCAAGGACGACTCCGGCCATAATCCCATTGTAAGGAGTATGAGTGAAATAGCCGGCAGTGCCGTGATGCTGCTGGCAGGCAACTACCTGAGCAATGCCAACAATGGAAAAGGTATGCTGCTGGGCGGTATATCCGGCATTCCGCCTACCAAAGTAGTTATTATCGGCGCAGGCATTGTGGCGGAATATGCTGCCCGGACGGCCCTGGCCATGGGCAGCAGTGTGAAAGTGTTTGACAACAACATCTACAAGCTGAAACGGATGCAGGGCAATATAGGAGTTCGTATGTGGACCTCCGTTATTGAGCCCAAAATACTCGCCAAGCAGTTGAAAACCTGTGATGTGGCGGTGGGCGCACTCTCTTCCACCGGCGGCAGGACGCCGATTGTGGCCACCGAGGAAATGGTTTCCATCATGCGCTCAGGCAGCGTGATACTGGACGTATGTATCGACAGGGGCGGCTGCTTTGAGACATCGGAGATCACGTCACACGAAAACCCGGTATTTATCAAGCACGGGGTCATACATTATTGTGTGCCCAATATACCTTCCGGCTTTGCCCGCACCGCTTCCCAGGCCATCAGCAATGTGCTGATGCCCCTGCTGCTGGAGATCGGCGATGAAGGCGGACTGGAAAAGCTGGTATGGCATAAGTTCAATATCCGCAGCGGTATTTATCTCTTCAAAGGCGCCCTCACCAATATTTACCTCAGCCAGCGGTTCAATTTAAAATATACCGATCTGAATTTGCTGATCGCGAGCAGGCGGTAGGGGGAATTTGAAAATTTGAAAATGTGGGAATGCGGAAATGGATATTGATGAGGATTGTATGACTTCTCCGACGATTGACCCTGTAGCATTATTTGCAGATGTATGGATGACCCTTTATAGGATTGAAAGGAACTCTATTGAAGAAATGGATTCGTATATTCAGAAAGAGATCGCTCATGTAAGAATAGAGAAAAACCATTTTGGTGCGGCATCCGAAACACTTTCCTTCAGACCAATGTTGCATATCCAAAAATTTACGGAGTGGGATTATTAGTATGATTGCGCTCCAAATTAACAGCCTTAAACAGTCGGACGGGTGTCACCGATAAATTCAATCTGTATCTAACGGCGCGTGGGGAGGGCAACGGGCCGCCCGGTTGCGTGGAGACACGCAACCTTCTCGGGTTGGATATTCGGGAGCAACCGGCTTTTTACAGACTATTCATCTTCAGAAACTTACTCTATATTGTCATTGGCGGAAACATGAGCGATAAAATATGCCGAAAGGGATTTAATTGACGACCATAGATATTTCACCAACCGCGGGAAATGCAAACCCTGTATCAAAATGAGTTAACTCGAGATAAAATACCCCGAATGGGGTTTAACTTGAATAGTCCCCAACAGAGTTGGGGATGCAACCGGCGGTATGTTTACAGCAATTTTATATTGAACCCCGTATGGGGTTCAACAAGAACTTCGACATTTTATCCCCAATAAAGTTGGGGGCTATTCAAACCTGCCTGCCGCAGGCACGGTTCAAGCCCAGAGAGCTTAAATTGACGGCTATGGTTATTTCACCAACCGGAAACGCAAACCCGGTACCAAAATGAGTTAATCTTCAAACATTTTCCTGTCCATTTTATTCATAAATTCACTGCCTTACTATAAAAGGATTTACCAGGAATTGATATGAAAAAAGCGATCGTTATGGTGCTGATTTACTTTTTGTATGCCGGCACAGGATGTAATACACAAACTGATAACAGCAATAAGCCCGACAGCCTCTACAGCGGGCAAAAATTCAACGAACACATACGCACCACCGCTTTTCGCACGCCGGCAGAAGAAAAAGCAGGCTTTAAACTCCCGCCGGGATTTGAAATAGAGCTGTATGCTTCTGAACCGGATATCGGCAAGCCGATCAATTTTGCTTTCGATAACAAGGGCAGAATGTGGGTGACGCAGTCTTTTGAATACCCCTTTGCAGCCGCCCCCGGTAAGGGAAAAGACCGCATCAGCATCCTGGAGGATACTGACGGTGACGGGAAGGCGGATAAGTTCACTCATTTTGACGATACATTAAACATCCCTATTGGTATTCTGCCGGTTGAAAACGGCGCTGTCGCCTTTTCTATTCCCAACATTATCCGTTATACCGATACTGATGGCGACGGAAAACCGGAGTCGCAACGAAGACTGTTTGGCCCCTTTGAATATAAGGATACGCATGGCATGGTCAATAATTTTGCAGACAGCTACGACGGCTGGATATATGGTTGCCATGGATTTACGAACCGGTCTACTGTAGCGGGAACTGATGGCGACAGCATCCGGCTGATCTCCGGCAACACCATCCGCTTCAAAAAAGACGGCAGCCGTATAGAGCATCATACGCATGGCAGGATCAACCCTTTCGGATTGGCTTTTGATGAACTGGGGTACCTGTATTCAACTGACTGCCACACTTCTCCTTTATACCAGCTTATCCGCGGCGCAGACTATACGCAATGGGGAAAGGAAGAAGGCATGGGTTTTGCCCCGGATATGAAACCCATGGAAAATGAAGCCACCGCACTGGCGGGGATCGCGTATTATGCGGATATACATTTTCCTGAGGAGTACCGAAGCAACTTCTTTATAGGAGATGTGGTAGCATCCCGGGTGTACAGGAACTCATTCCATTTTGAAGGGTCGTCACCTGTAGGAAAGAAAGAAGCGGATTTTATTCTCAGTGAAGATCCCTGGTTCAGGCCGGTGGATGTAAAGCCGGGACCTGACGGAGCAATTTATATTGCAGATTTTTATAACGGTATCATCGGGCACTACGAAGTACCGCTGGATCATCCTAAAAGGGACCGGGTAAGCGGCAGGATCTGGCGTGTGACCTACAAAGGCAGCAGCAATAAAAATACTGACTGGTCCGCTGCTTCTTTGAGTGAACTGATAAAAGCGCTGAATGCTGAAAACCTGAAAAACCGTCTTACGGTAGCCAATGAACTGGTTGAACGCATCGGCGAAGAGGCGGTAGCGCCGGCCCGGGAACTGCTTGATAAAAAAGACCTGAGTCCGAGGGCGTACATTCATAGCTTGTGGGTGCTGCATCGCCTGGGCGCGGTTACCGATGACATTCTGAAAGCTGCCGTCATTCATCCCGATACGACCATCAGGGTGCATGCTCTCCGCATCCTGGCTGAACAAAAAGATGTTTCCGGTGCATGGTACCTGCTTATTTCCGGAGCGTTGGAAGATAAAAATCCGCATGTTCGCCGCGTAGCGGTAGAGCTGATGGGAAGGTATATCGATACGGAGTCGGTAGATAGACTGATCGCATTCAGGAAAACCGTTCCGGACTATGACTCTCATATGATCTATACCATCCGCCTGACGCTCAGGAACTTGCTGCGCAATGAAGCACTGATGAAGCAAATAGCTACGCGGCAATGGAGTGACGGGGATGCGGCTGTTTTGGCAACGGTGCTGGCCGGTGTGCAAACCGCTCCTTCCGCGGCATTGTTATACAATTGCGTCAGGCAAAATGTTGTTTCCACCAAAGAACTGCCAAAAGCCTTTATGCATATAACGCGGTTTATCCCCGATGTGCAACTTAACAAGGTGATCACCACCGGTATTGAAAAAGGAAGTACAGATACGGATCTTGGTTATGCTCTTTTCAAAAGTATACAGGATGGTATTGTACGGAGGGGAGGTAAAGAAACAGCGGCATTACAGGATTGGGGTAAAAAAATGGCAACCGGCATATTAGATAACCTGAAAGGAAGCAACATTGGGAGTGATGATCAGAACAAGCAACGGTTTGCCATTGATATGGTCGGCAATTATACATTGGCGAACCAGGCGCCCAAACTATTTGCCATCGCCAGGGATACCGGCAACAAAAACGATATCAGAGCAGCGGCGCTAAGGTCCTTGGTAAAACTTGATATCAGTAAAAATGCGGCGCTGGCGGGTGAGCTTATCCGTACTGCGGGTACTGATATCGGCTTTAAAAAAGCTATAGTGAATACAATAGCTGAATTCCCGGGGATTGCTCCCAAAATACTGGATGAGATCAAAAGCCCGGAGCCGGAGCTACAACAAAATATCGCCATCGCCCTGGCAGGTACGGCAGCCGGCAAGGATTTGCTTCTCAGCAAAGTCCGTTCAGGAGAAATTTTCCCAAGAATGCTGATCCAGCCCCAGGTGGAAGAAAGACTGAATCTTGGGATCAATGCTAGGCAGAAAGCATTGTTGCAAGAACTTACTGTCAATTTGCAGGATGTCAGTGAAGAACGGCAGGCGCTGATACAAACAAGGATTGACGGATTTAAAGCAGCCAGTCCGCCACCTGCACCGGACCAGGGCCGTGCGGTGTTCACACGCACCTGCTCGCCCTGCCACAGCATCGGCGATGACGGCGGAGGCATGATCGGACCGCAACTGAATAGTGTTGGAAGGTGGGGCATGAATGCGCTGGCGGAAAAAATCCTGGACCCTAACAGGAATATATCGGAATCTTTCAGAACCTATACACTGAAAATGAAAGATGGAAAAGTAGTGACCGGCTTATACAGGCGCGATGAAGGTCTCGCCACCATATATGCGGACGCTTCCGGGAAAGAGTTTATAGTGGCTAAAAAAGATATAGCCGAACGCAGCGCTTCAAAATATACCGTCATGCCCGATCAGTTTGGGGAAATATTACCGCAGGAGGACTTTAACGCCCTGCTGGCATACCTGCTTACCGTGCAGGATTAGATGCGCCGCAGGAGCTTTGCAGGAAGCAGTATGACGGACCTTATCAGTTGAAATACACCGTCTACTACCACGCCGAGCAACCGGAATGGCAGCGATAACAACCACACGACCGGATAGAGTACCAATGCGAGTATGGCCAACGGCGCACAAATCACGAACAAAAGCAACCAAAGCAAAAATGTAATCATATCAAATCTTTTTGCAGGATAAAATTAGGTGTGCAAACCGGCTTTTGACGGGAATAAATGATAAACGGTAAATAGTTACAACCTCAAACGCGGGTCATCACAGGCCTTTAAAGGCAACTCTGTCCAGCCTGATGCCGGAACATCATTGAGTGTCAGGCAGGCGGGTACTACATATTTATCCAGTTGCATCCATTCTTCGGGATTATGAGGGAGGATATAAAGAAAAACCAGGGAATCACCGGGTTCATGCGGGCGACGCTGAGAGTAAACAACATTATATTCATTGTTGTTGAAGCGGTACCTGCATTCCAGCAGCACCTCCTTATCCGAAGGTTCCTGGTTTACTATTTGCGCCAACACGATTACGCCTTCCCTTTTGAACTTTCTTTTATCGAAAGTTCCATACATGATAAAGAACAGGTTCAGCAGTAAGCCAGCCAGCAGTATCAGCAAAATTCCTTTCGAGCGGGACATCGTCTTCAATTAATGTTTCAAAAGTACAAACTTAATATACCCAAATTTGTATACCGTATAACTTTCATTATAATTGTAACCATAAACCAGGTTATGGCGCTTGTCAAAGATGTTTACTCTGTGGAATTTTACCGGCAATTTCTGGACGTTGCTGTTAAAGTGATCCCCGCGATTAACAAAGAAGAATTCCTCCAAAAAATATTCGATGGAGAATTTGAAAACAAGGAATGGAAGGAACGCATGAAACACAGTACCGCTGTGCTGCATAGTTATATGCCGGAAAAATTTTCGAAAGCGGCAAAACTACTGGAGATCCTTACGGTAAAGCTGAAAAAGGAAAAATGGGAAGGATACAGTATTGCGTTCATGTTCCTGCCCGATTATATTGAAACCCGGGGGCAGGAAGACCTGGAAAGCTCCGTGAAAGCATTGGAAGTTGTAACCCAATTCATCAGTTGCGAGTTTGCCGTAAGGCCGTTTCTTGTACGTTATCCAAAGCCTATGCTGAAGCAGATGCTGCTGTGGTCAAAGCATGAAAGTCACCATGTAAGAAGGCTTGCCAGCGAGGGATCGCGGCCAAGGCTGCCCTGGGCGATGGCCATTCCGGCACTTAAAAAAGACCCTTCTCCCATACTGCCCATATTGGAAAACCTGAAAAAAGATCCTTCTGAATGGGTAAGGCGCAGTGTAGCCAACAACCTGAATGATATTGCAAAGGACCACCCGGATACAGTGCTGCATATTGCGCGGAAATGGAGCGGTATCAGCGGGGAAACGGATGCCATCATCAAACATGGTTCCCGTACTTTGCTGAAAGCCGGACATGCGGAAATGCTGAAACATTATGGACTGGACAGCCGGAATATTGCTGTCAGGAACTTCCGGATACTTACACCTGAAGTAGCTATCGGAGACAGCCTGGAATTTTCAGTAGTAGTGGAAAACAAAGCTACCCGAAACCAAACAGTCCGCCTGGAATATGCTATTTACTATAACAAGGCAAATGGCCAGCTCTCCAAAAAGGTATTTAAGATCAGTGAAAGAGTTTATGCGCCCGGGGAAAAAGTCAATGTGCTAAAAAAACAATCTTTCAGACCCATTACCACTAAAAAGTTTTATCCCGGAAAGCATAAGCTGTCCGTTATAGTAAACGGGGAAGAAAAAGCAATAAAAACGTTTGAGCTGAAAAGATGATCCCGGGAGGCGCAATACTAAGCTTGCTGCTTATTTCAGGTACCTGCTTCCGCTTCTTTTTCCATCATCAGGAAGGCCTTGATAAAGCCATCCAGTTCCCCGTCCATCACCGGCTGCACATTTCCCACTTCAAATTCTGTTCTGTGATCTTTGATCATTTTATAGGGATGGAAAACATAGGAACGTATTTGGCTGCCCCATTCTATTTTTTTCTTGCTGGCATTGTTGGCGTTTTTCAGCGCTTCCCTCTTTCTTAACTCCTCTTCGTATAAACGGCTTTTCAGCATTTTCAATGCTTTTTCCCGATTTTCACCCTGCGTGCGGGATTGCTGACATTCTACTATGATCCCCGAAGGAATATGTTTCAACCGTACAGCCGTTTCCACCTTGTTCACGTTCTGGCCTCCTTTTCCCCCACTCCTGTAAAACTCCCACTCCAGGTCAGCCGGGCTGACTTCTATTTCAATGGAATCATCTACTAACGGATAGGCATATACGGAAGCAAAAGAAGTATGCCTCCTTGCATTGCTGTCAAATGGGGAAATCCTCACCAGCCGGTGTACACCGCTTTCCGACTTTAAAAATCCGTAAGCGAAAGGACCATCAAACTGCAGGGTAGCAGACTTGATGCCAGCGCCATCGCCTTCCTGCCAGTCCAGTTCCGTTACCGACCAACCCTGTTTCTCGCCATACATGCGGTACATGCGGGCCAATATCTCAGCCCAGTCCTGGCTTTCGGTGCCACCGGCTCCGCTGTTTATCTGCAGTACTGCCGGCAGTTCATCTTCCGGCTGGTTCAGGGTACTCTTAAACTCTGCCTCTTCGATCAGTTCAAGTGCGCCATTGCACGCCTGTTTCACTTCTTCTTCCGTTCCTTCTCCTTCCTTCCAGAAATCAAACAACACGGCAAAATCCTCTATAGCTGTATGTACTTTATCATACAGCGATATCCAGTATTCATTCAATTTGATATCCTTGAGTATCTGGGTGGCACGTGTATTGTCATCCCAAAAACCCGGAGAAAGTGTGAGTTGTTTATCGTTGGCTATTTTATCGCGTCTGTTAGCGACGTCAAAGAAACCTCCCCAATCCGAAAAGCCTGGATCTCATATCTTTTATTTGTTCCTGTGTCATAGCTGCAAAAATAGTATAAAAATCCATAGTGATAAGAAACGTTGTAAAAAGAGCTGCATTTACCACATACACCCGCCTGCGAAAAATTGAAATGCACTTTTAAAAGGTTTAGTTTTGGGCTATGTCCGATTATTCTTTATTGATATGCTCATTCATTCTGCCCATCCTGTTGTTGCCGTTTTTCTATCTTTTTAAGGGTAAGCGCAGCAGGTTTATTATCATGGGCATTATTTTTTATCTCTGGCAGGTGGCCCTGGTATCCTGCTTTAGCTTCCTGATTGCAAGATTTGTTCTCCGGGCCGAAAATATCGGTTTTATTACAAGTTATGGCTTTGGTTTCCTGGTTTGCCTGGTACTATCAGGAGTGAGGATACTGTTAAAAACAGCGAGATCGAAATAAGCCGGTCGCTTAATATTTACCTATGGTACTGCTTACTTATCACCATTTGGTGCATGGCAACCGACAACACCAGCACTTTTGAAGAAACATTTTCTGAACGGATATTTATTTCCTGCGTTCCCTTTCTGACATCCATCCGCTGCCGGGATATCACCCGCCCATCGGTAGTAACCCGCACAGGGGATATACATAAAAAGCACAACAGGAACCGCATATGCGCGGCCCCTGTTGTGTTCCACATAGCGTGTAGAAAACTATCAAAGGGAAAACAACCTGGAACTATTGTTCGAGCGTAATTTCACCTAAATCAGTTGCTTCTCCTTCTTTTACTTCAACACCTTCTTTCGTTGCATTTTTAAAAGGAGCGGTGGCTTCAATAATTACTGTATAAGTACCCGGTTTTGCGGCTCCAATTTCAAATGCACCATTTGCTACGTCTGCTCTGAGGGTGTCAGTTCCTGAAATAGCCCAGGCTCTTACAGCTCCTTCCGGGGGAGCCACCGTGCCTTTAATAGACCCGTCTACTATTACATTGAATGCAAATAAACCTGCAGCCAAAATACTCATCGCTGCTAAAGAGATCCTTGTCTTTTTCATAATCGCTGGAATTTATAAGTGTATAATTGTTTACTCGTTATAATTCCAGAGTACCGGGGGGATGTCTGTTTAAAGACAAGTACTATGCCAAAAAATAAATCTTATCTGTTAAGAAAGTTTTAACGAGTGCCGGAATCGGCAATAGCGCTGAGTTTTGACTTTCTCTTTTATACAAAGCGCAACTTCTCCGCTGCCTTTTTTGTTATGTTATTCCAGTAGAAATGATCGAAAAAAGTGGGAGGAATATTGTTATTAATGGTTGCGGCCACCTGTTTGACTGCATCCGCAAAAGCTGCTGCATCATGGTCGTTCACCACACGGAGTTTCTCTCCGGTAACCGAGCCGGGTACACCCAATGCACCGTTGGCATAAGAGACTGCTGATGTGTTTGCAGCCAACGCTTCCACCAGTTTGGTCTTTATACCTCCCCCTTCACTGAGGGGGTTCAAAAAAATATCCGCAGCGTTAAAATATAATTGTATATCATCCACAAAACCTGCAAAGATGATATTGTCCTTTTTATAGTCCTTAAGTTCCCGGTAATCCTCCGGCAGCCTGCTGCCGCAAATAATTATCTTATACCGGATGTCGCTGTCCTTAAGCAATGGGTTAATTTCCGTTAAAATGTTATCAAGCGCTTTGAGATTGGGACCATAGTTAAATGTTGCGCTGAACATCAATAACAGTTCGCCGGTATCAAGTCCGTGGGTGGCAGCTACTGTTTGCCTGGCTGTCATTTTCTCAGCATGTGATGGCGGGCTGTTCTGTTCAATACCATAGGTAATCACAATAGACTGCTCTGCCTGTACACCGTACTGTTGTATGGCATATTGCCTGTCTTCCTCCGAAATAAAAAAGCAAGTATCTGCACCACGCAGGGTAGCCCTTTCATAACCCCAAAGTATTTTCCACCACCATTTGCCTACATCCCTGAACCGGAGGGCTTCTATATTGTGCGAGTGCACCACAAGCCGGACGTGGGTGGTTTTTTTCAGCAGCCAACCCAGCCAACCGTAATATGGATGCTCGAGCAGTACATGGGTGATGTGATGACGCCGGATATAGTTTCTTACACGAAAAAAAACAAACGGATTGATATACCGGAATTTACCGGAGCCAAGCAAAGGAACTATAGGATAATCTTCCGTATTGTTCGCGGCATTTTCGGGAACGGAAAGGCAGGTGAACGAGAGGTGTTTTGCGAAGTACCGGTTAAATAACGCGATACCCTTTTGCCCGCCCGTTTCAGGGGGCAGGAATTGATAAGAAGCAATGCTTACAAGTTTCAACATACCTGTAGTCTTCAGGTCGTTTTCCTGTTTTTATAAATGGAGAAAATACCGCCTGCCAGCACGAGCAAAAACAACGTGTTTCCAACATATACCAGTTTCTGACCGTTGCGGTAAGAATCAGGTTCAAAACGAAACTCGATATCATGTTTGCCGGCGGGTACGGGCATACCCCTTAACACATAATTCACTTTTACGTAATCAGTCTTTTGTCCGTCTATATAGGCATTCCATCCCGCGGGATAATAAATTTCGCTGAAGACGGCAAACTGCGGTGTGGCTGTCTGGCTGCTATACCGTATGGTGTCGTTGTTATAGCTTACCAACTGAATGCTGGCAGTAGAATCCCAATCCGGGCTGTCGCCTGCCACTGGTTTGAACGACTGGTCAATGATAACGGTATCTTTTGGTCCAAACTGGTCCAGGGCCTTTATTTCTTCTACGGGTCCGTCTACATACCGGATGTTCCTGATAAACCAGGCTGCTCCCAGTGCGTCATCATTCTTATAAACAACCGGAGGTTGCTGGCGTTGCTGCGCCGGTAAAATAAAATAGCGGGTATCGAGCATATTCAACACATCCATGTTGGGCTGCTGTTTGGATAGCTGTGTCTCAATAAGGTCCTGGTAAATGCGCAATTTGGCGGGATGATACCCTCCTATATTGCGGTGGTGATAACTGGTAACGGCTGCAGATCCGCTGAAAGTCTCTCCCGTTGAAATATTGTATACCCTGTAGTGAGGGTCTTTATCCTGCAGTATCTGCTGATCAGCGGCTGAAGGTGTAAAATAAGCTGCTTTCAGATCCTCCGCGCTTTCCATATAATTATCTGCATTCAGGTATTTGTGTGCGATCACCAGAAGATCAACAGCATTAACTATCGTGAAGATAACGACCGCGGTAAGTGGTTTGACCAGGTTTTTTAAGTAGAGATAAAGTAAACCTATTACCAGGGCCGCGAACAAAAACGCCCGGAACAGATCGCTGGTGAACATGGCCTTGCGGTCGGCTTTCATACCATTTACAATCATCCTTGCTACCTCTGAGCTTCCATCCTGCGGGTTGGTGTATGCCTGTATGATACGTGCATCAAAAGGACTCGTAAAGTCGTTGAACAAATAAATCAGCAGCGTAACCAGGAAAACGGCTCCCGTGGCATACAGGATCTTTTTCCAGGAAGCTTTTAACAGCTCTTTCCCTTTTTCCGTAAAGAGTACCTGTTGCAATCCCAATACAGCGAGCAGTGGGAACAATAATTGCGGAATAACCAAGGCTGTATTAGGGGAGCGGAATTTATTATACAACGGAAGATTATTCAGTAAAAACTCATTAAAGCCCGCGAAATTCCTGCCCCATGCCATAAATATGGTGATCACACAGGCAGCGAGTATCCACCATTTAATGGGGTCTTTAATGACTACCAATCCAACTATTGCAAGAAAACAAATAATGGCCCCGAGATAAATGGTGCCACCGGTTCCCTCCTGGATGCCTCCCCAATATTTAGGCAGGCTCTCTGCCAACTGGATCGCCTGCGATTCCGGGATGTTTCTCCCGACGAGCATTTCCACCAGTTTTGAATCCTCGTCAAAATGGTTGCCGGAGCCTTCTCCAAATACACCCGGCATAAAAAAAGTGAGTATTTCCGATTTCCCGATACTATAGCTAAAAGCATAGTCTGTATCGAGTCCTTTGGTTTCTACTTTTGTAATTTCTCCGCCTTCCGTTTCTATCGTTTTTCCGCCACGCATGGTGTACTTCGCATATTCAGAAGTAGAAAGCATTCCAACCGCGGAGTTGGCCACCGCGATCAGTCCACCCGCCAACGCCAGCGAAAACGAAATTACCAGGTGTTTCCACTCTTTCTCCCGGATCCATTTTATGGCATAGCCCAGGCTGATGAAAAACGCGGCGATGAAAAAGTAATAGGTGATCTGCACATGGTTAAACGCGATTTCCCAGGTGGCAAAAATGGTGGTAACAGCCAGTCCTAAAAAATATTTCCGGTGATATAATAACAGCAGCCCAGCGAGCAATCCCGGCATATAGGCGATCGTCCACATTTTGGTATCATGACCGGTAGCTATGATGATGGGATCGTAAGACGCATAGGCAAAAGCAAGGCTTCCCAATATACCCAGCACCGGCCGTGCTCCCACCACACAACTCAGGATGTAAAAGCTTAAGCAGGCAAGGAAAAAAAAGTCAATCGGCTTGGGCAACCACAATGTCATCACTTTATGCAGGTTCGGCAAAAACTGGTGATACTCCATTGCCACCTGGTAACCGGGCATGCCACTGAATAAGTGCGTGTTCCACAATGGAAAATGCCCGTAAACTTCTTTGTACTCAAACGAGCTTTGCGCCATGCCCCGCCAGTATATCGTATCACTTTGCTGCAACACTTTACCTTTCAGTGTCGGGGCACAGTAAATAAGGGCAACAACCAAAAAAATGCCGATGGCTATAGCGTGAGGAATAATGGCTTTCAGGAGGTCTTTTTTCACGTTACTGCTTTTTCTGTGATGAAGATAGCTTTATATGCTATACAAATTAGTATTTAAGGCGGCAAATTAATGCTAATTTCAGTCTTAGCTTTATATTTTAGACGGGCTTATTTGAAAGACAGACCCCGGTAAATTTAAAACATCTTAACTCATTCCATGATCAGTCAGATAGTTAAAGACAGACCTACAAAGCTATTCGTGGTTTTTGCCGCTTTTTTTGTTGCCAACGCACTGATCGCGGAGTGTATTGGCGGAAAAGTGTTTTCACTGGAAAAACTATTCGGTTTTCAGCCATCCGACTTTACGCTCTTCGGGCAAAGCGGGCTTTCCCTTAGTCTCACCTGTGGCGTGTTGCTCTGGCCGCTGGAATTTGTAATGACGGATATTGTAAATGAGTTCTACGGGCCGAAAGCAGTTAAGCGTATCAGTTATATCGCGGTAGCACTCATCTCCTATGCATTTATTATGTTCTATGCCAGCATTCATATACCGTATGCTGACTGGTGGCCGGGGTCTAAGGCCAATGATGGTATCGCTGATCTGCAGGTAGCCTATAGCGGTATTTTCGGGCAGGGGATGTGGATCATTGCCGGTAGCCTTATCGCTTTTTTGATCGGACAGATAGTGGATGTTTTCGTTTTTCACCGCATTAAAAAAGTAACGGGCGAAAAAAAGATATGGTTGCGGGCGACAGGCTCTACCCTGGTATCGCAGTTGATAGACAGTTTTATTGTTTTAACGATAGCCTTCAAAATTGGAGGCGACTGGTCCTGGCCTCAGGTACTGGCGGTTGGCTGTGTTAATTATGCCTACAAATTTGTGGTAGCCATCGCGCTTACCCCGGTAATATACCTGGCTGAATCAAAAATCGAAAAATATGTAGGAAAAGAAAGAGCCATGCAAATGAAAAGGGAAGCGATGGGACTGACCTGATCCAATCCGGGTTTGAAATATTTTTTGTACGCTGCTGAAAACAGGCGCTGATAAAGTATTTCGTCCCTCCTATAATTTCCTCAGAAAGCTAAACCAGCAACGCCATTACCAGGGCGGCTACGAGCGTATTCAGGAAATTGACTGCATTATTACCTAGGTAGCCCCTGTTTTCAAGGGCAGCGCCAAAAACAGAATCTGACAGGTTGCCGGCAGTACCGGCGAGAATAATATACGGGGTATATCCAAAATCATTGAAAAATAAACCATAAACAACGGCTATTACCACGCTGGCTGCTATGCCCGCCAGGGTGCCTTCCACGCTGACGGCTCCGTTTACTCCCCGTGCCGCAGACCTTCCGTTCAGAATATTATAGAATTTGGTTCCATATACGTTTCCGGTTTCCGACGAAACAGTATCGGCAGCGGCGGATGAAAATATCGCTGCAATAAGCAGGGGTAACATATATGCAACGGATGAAAAAACCCAACTGCCTGCGCACACTATTGCTGCCAGCCCGCCGTTGGCGAAAACCTGGTTGACATTACGCGGGCCAGGTTCGTTGCCGGCAAGGGATTTTTTAAAATTCTTCTTTAATGAAGTGGTGATGATACCCATTACAAAGAAGGCCGCCATCATACATAATCCTGCAATACCTGATGCACGAAAAATAATAACCGCGATGGTTGCACCGAGTACAGCTCCTGCAACAGTAAGTTTTTTGGTAGCCGCGCTTGCTACAGCCCCCGATAATATACATATATAGACGAGAATCTCAGACAAGGTCATATGTGGTCACCGGGTTAACAGGATGGTATAAAATTTCAGATACTATAAATATAGTTTGATCGGCTTGCCTGCAAAGTATACCTTAAGCCGGTATATAAAAAATATTTCATTGGGAACGCTGTTAACTACTGTTAGATAATATGCCGGATTTTTGCTTTATGATCGTTCAAAGCAGCATCTTTAGCCTTTCTTTTGCTTATTTTACCATAACAAAGTCGGCGAAAACAATATATTTGCCCGCCTGATCTATTCCGGACAAAAAACAAATTGAAATGAAGTTTTTTCTTTTAACCCTGCTGACTTTTTCTCTTACAGGTAGCCAGGCGCAACCCGATCGCTGGCAGCAGAAGGTAAAATATGATATGGATATTACAATGGATGTGCAAACCAACAGGTTCACGGGTAAACAAAAACTGGAATACTGGAATAATTCATCTGATACATTAAAAAAAGTGTTCTACCATTTATACTGGAATGCGTTTCAGCCTAACAGCATGATGGATACCCGTAGCCGCGAGTTGGGTAAGATCGGAGAAGGAAATAACAGAGACTGGGACCAGCGGGTGAGAGACAGGATACTTCATCTGACACCGGAGGAGATCGGCTACCAAAAGATACTGTCGTTGAAGATGAATGGGGTGGTGCAGCAATATAATGTGCAGGAAACCATCCTGGAGGTAGTGTTGAGCAAACCCATTTTGCCCAGATCAAGAGTTGTTTTTGATATGGATTTTGAAGCGCAGGTGCCGCTGCAGGTGAGGAGGTCGGGCAGGGATAACCCTAATACCGGTGTTCGTTATTCCATGAGCCAATGGTACCCGAAAATATGTGCATATGACTATAACGGCTGGCATCCGACCCCTTATGTAGCACGCGAATTTTATGGAGTGTGGGGTGATTTTAATGTAAAGATCACCATAGACAGGAGTTATATACTCGGTGGTACAGGATACCTGCAGAATGCCAACCAGGTAGGATATGGATATGAAGCAAAAAATGTGAAGCCTGCGCGACCGTCGGGCAATACGCTTACCTGGCATTTTAATGCGCCTAATGTGCATGATTTTGTATGGGCTGCGGATCCCGATTTTAAGCATATCACGCGGGAAATTTCCAACGGTCCGGTAATACATGTGTTGTACAAGAACAAACCCGGTAATACGGCAAACGACGATGCCTGGACGGAAGTAGCCGATGCAGCAGTGACGGTATTGCCTTTTATAGAAAAACATTTCGGAGAATATCCGTATAAGCAATATTCGTTTATACATGGGGGGGATGGAGGAATGGAATATCCTATGGCAACGCTTATTAGTGGCCCGGGACTGGGTACTGCGTTTCATGAACTGATGCATAGCTGGTACCAGATGATGCTCAATACCAACGAGTCGATGTATGCCTGGATGGACGAAGGGTTTACGAGTTATGCTTCTTCTATGGTAGGCAGCTACTACAGGGAGCAGAAGAATAAGCAGGTGACGGGTAACGCTGTTGCTACCGGGCCGGCGAATACGGCAGCCGCGGCTGATCTGCCGAAATTCCATGCGGGGGCATATCGTAATTATTTCAACCTGGTAGCCAGTGGGGTAGAGGAGCCGCTGACAACACATGCGGACCATTTTAACAGCAACTATGCATATTCAGTGGCCGCTTATTCCAAAGGGCAGGTATTCCTGTCGCAACTGGGATATATCATTGGTGAAAAACAAAACAGTGAGTTGCTGCTGGAGTATTATAAGCAATGGCGTTTTAAATCGCCCAATGCCGATGATTTTATCCGTGTGGCTGAAAAACTAAGCAATATAAAACTGGACTGGTATAAAGAGTATTGGGTGAATACGACCAAAACAATTGATTATGGCATCGACAGTTTATGGCAGGAAGGGACCAAAACCAAAATCAGGTTGAAAATGCATGGCGAAATGCCGATGCCCCTGGATGTAGCGCTGGAATTTAAAGACGGATCCAGACAGACAGCCTATATACCTCAATACCTGATGTTTGGAGAGAAGCCGTCGGAAGATACCATTCCAAGAAGGGTGCATGAGCCCTGGAAATGGACACACCGCACCTATGTGTTTGAAGTGGACAATACGCTTATGAACATTAAGTCCATAGAAATTGATCCCACTTACCGGATGGCGGATATCAACAGGAGAAATAATAAGCTGGTATTGAGTTTTTAAGTATATATCCAGCGGGAAAGAGGTTGTATTCCGCGGCGGTTGTAACATTCATTTTCTTGAGTATCCTGGACCGGTGCAGGTCAATATCGCGCTTACGGGGCAAAAGTAAATGTGGTGCAACTGGGCGTTGACTTGTCTGTCCTTTTAAAAACGCACGACCGCTCATCGGGCGCCTGCTCACATTCATGGATTGATGCTGTATTTGTATCTTATGATGTAAAGAAAGAAACTGTAGCCAAATATAGTTACTGGTGAGGAAGTTGATAATAAAAATTGAATAGCATTCCATCTGTCGATAATCACAACTGATTGAAAATATCTTGTTATGGAGATGTTTGTTCTTTGATGAACCGGACCAACCTGGACGGATGCAGTTCCTTCTCTTTCTGAGAGGGTGGGGACTACTCCAAAATGAAAAAAAGTTGGTATTCAGCAGTATCGCTTTACACCAACTTTTTTGTTTCCGGTAGCCCGTACGAGAATCGAACTCGTGATTCATCCGTGAAAGGGATGCGTCTTAACCCCTTGACCAACGGGCCTTTTGTTTTTTGGGAGTGCAAAGATAAAGCGGAACTTGAAACTGTCCAAAAAAATTTCGAAAACAGCCCGGCAAAATTGCAGCTTACCGCTTTTATATGAGTAGGAAGTCCTAACTTTGCATCTCATTTTTAAAAGCCTAAAACAATTGTACAATGAGCACTGTTAAAGTTGCAATTAACGGTTTCGGAAGAATCGGGAGATTAGTATTCCGTCAGATCTATAATATGGAAGGAATTGATGTAGTAGCTATTAATGATCTGACCAGCCCAAAAGTGCTTGCTCATTTATTGAAATATGATACTGCCCAGGGGCGTTTCGGCGCTGATGTTAAAGCTACCGACAACTCGATAGTTGTGAACGGGGAAGACATCAAAATTTATGCCCAGAAGGACCCTGCCCAGATTCCCTGGGGAGAACACCAGGTGGATGTGGTACTGGAATGTACCGGATTTTTCACTGACAAGGATAAGGCCGCTGCTCACCTGAAGGCGGGTGCTAAAAAAGTGGTGATATCCGCTCCTGCTACCGGCGACCTGAAAACCATTGTATTTAATGTAAACCATAATATACTGGATGGTAGCGAAACGATCATCAGTTGCGCCTCCTGCACTACCAACTGTCTGGCTCCTATGGCGGATGTGCTGGACAAACAATTTGGTATCGTGTCCGGGCTGATGACCACTATTCACGCTTATACCAACGACCAGAATACCCAGGATGCGCCCCATGCCAAAGGTGATCTGCGTCGCGCAAGAGCAGCCGCCCAGAATATTGTACCCAATAGTACCGGTGCTGCCAAGGCTATTGGTTTGGTGCTCCCTTCATTAAAAGGAAAACTGGATGGTAGCGCACAAAGGGTGCCTACCCTCACAGGATCACTTACTGAATTGACGGTTATCCTTTCCAAAAAAGTAACTGCTGATGAACTGAATGCAGCGATGAAAGCTTCTTCCAATGAATCATTTGGTTATACCGAGGATGAAATTGTGAGTAGCGATATCATCGGAACAACTTATGGCTCCCTGTTTGATGCTACTCAAACGAAAGTGTTGACAGTGGGCGACGCCCAGTTGGTACGGGTGGTAAGCTGGTACGATAACGAGATGAGTTATGTAAGTCAATTGGTGCGTAGTGTGAACTATTTCGCCAAGTTGATTTCCAAATAGTTTTTAAAAACGAAAGGCTAAGGTTTTCTTAGCCTTTTTTAATATCCGTGTTACCTGAAATGTTGCACTTGCAGCATTTGCTAAATCAATCCTCAGAACTATGTCAAAATTTTCTTCAAGTAATTTTAAAGACAAGAAGGTTTTAACCCGCGTTGATTTTAATGTTCCCCTCAATGATAAGTTTGAAATAACCGATGATACCCGGATGCGGGCGACTATACCTACGATAAAAAAGATACTTGCCGATGGAGGAAAGGTCATCCTGATGAGCCACTTTGGCCGTCCCAAAAAAGGGCCGGAAGAAAAGTATTCTTTAAAGCACCTGGCCGGACACCTGGGTGAGCTGTTGCCCGGCGCCAACATCCTGTTTGCCAATGATTGTATAGGCGGACAGGCTTATGAACTGGCGGAAAACATGAAGCCGGGTGAAGTGCTGTTGCTGGAGAACCTCCGGTTTCATAAAGAGGAAGAAGCGGGCGATGAGGATTTTGCTCAAAAATTATCCCGGTTGGGAGATGTATATGTAAACGATGCTTTCGGAACAGCGCACCGTGCACATGCTTCCACCGCTGTTATTGCCAAGTTTTTTGATGTAGAGAACAGGATGTTCGGGCTGCTGATGGAAGGTGAGGTAAACAGTGCCGAGAAAGTGTTTCATCATTCTGTGAAACCCTTTACTGCCATTATCGGCGGAGCAAAGGTTTCTGATAAAATACTGATCATAGAAAACCTGCTGGAGCAGGCTACTGACATTATCATAGGCGGCGGTATGGCCTACACATTTATGAAAGCGCAGGGTGGCAAAATAGGCAACTCCCTGTGCGAAGACGACCGCTTGGATATCGCCCGGTTACTGCTGAAAAAAGCTGAAGAAGCCGGTGTGCGCATTCATCTGCCCGAAGATTCGATAATTGCCGACAAATTTGCAGCGGATGCCGGTACGTCTTCCGCACCGAGTAATAATATACCTGACGGATGGATGGGGCTGGATATCGGGGAGCAGGCCAGAAAGCGGTTTACAGAAGTGATAAAGCGCTCAAAGACCATTCTGTGGAACGGTCCGATGGGTGTTTTTGAAATGGAGAAGTTCCAGTCAGGTACCAAGGCCATTGCTGAAGCCGTTGCTGAAGCTACTCAAAATGGCGCCTATTCCCTGGTGGGTGGCGGAGATTCTGTAGCGGCAGTTAACCAGTTTGGCTTTACAGATAAGGTAAGTTATGTTTCTACCGGCGGTGGCGCCATGCTCGAATATTTTGAGGGCAAAACCTTACCTGGCATCGCGGCGGTATCTGCACTGTAAGATTGGGTTTTGAGCTACATTTATTCTCTAAAACACATTCTTTATGAATAATCCCCCCGAACGGGATCAGGTGTTTAATGAAGAGATACCGAAAGCCAGAGATTTTAAATAAAAAATGCCGGTTAAAACTGGATATCCTCGCCGTGCAGGCTCTTATCCAAACATTTATCCACTATATTTTTGAATGGCGTAAATTGCGATATGCGCCGGATGAGCCCTTTTTTTATAATTCTTCTTTTTGCAATAAGCTGTAAAAGCAGCCCGTCAGCCGGTATAGAAGTGCTGGCCTTGAAGGAGATGAATGAACTGGTGACGGTAGAATATGTGGTTAACAAAATTATCCGGGCGAACGATGACAAAACCTGGTATAAGCCGGGTGACCGGAAAATTCTGATGACCTGTCAGGCTACGCTAAAAGCGGGAGTAGATTTTTCTCTGATAGCTCCCGAAAATATAGTAGTGGATGGAAAACAGATCAGCCTCGTGTTGCCGCGTGCTACTTTGTTTTCTGTAAATATCAAACCTGAGGATATAAAAATGGAGTATGAGGAGGTGGGCGTTTTCCGGTCCGGGTTCACCGCTGCAGAAAGGGATGTACTGGCTGCCCAGGCACAGCGACAGATACAACAAAGCGTAGACTCGCTGGGGATATTGGCAACGGCGGAAACAAATGCAAGTTTGTTTGTCAGCAACCTGCTGAGGAAAATGGGATACCGGCAGGTAAGTATCCGTTTTGATGTCGAACCAATACAAAAACTCAATTAATATAGTGCGTTTGTTGAAACGATATATGTCCCTGGCGCTCATATTGGGCATCATTATCATCTTATTATTCGTCTTCAGAAAACAATGGATGTCATCCATAGGCGATCTTTTCAAACCCGCTCCGGTACTGATTGATGAAACACCTATCCTGGTTAAGGAAATCAACGAACTGGCGCAGCTTTGCACGATCAGCGTGTATAGCGAGGTGGTGGCCGATACCGTAGCCATAGAAAAGAAGAGCGCCGGCGAGCTGTTGTTACCTGATTTTTCAGGCTTTTCAGGACTACCGGTTAAGGGCAGGCGATTGGTGCTGGTGGGCAGAGGCAGGGTGATAGCCGGTACAGATTTAAAAAAACTGCAGTCTTCGGATATCATCGTTCAGGGTGACTCCGTGTCGTTGACAATACCCCGGGCTGAGATACTGGATGCGATTATGAACCCTTCGGATTTTGATATTTTCAGCGAGATAGGGAAATGGGAGCCGGATGCAGTAACTGCTGTGAAAGTAAAGGCAAGGACGAGGATGATAAATGAAGCGCTGGAACAACAGGTGCTGGAAAAAGCTGACGCCAGGAGCCGGATGCTTATTGAGAATTTTCTGTTGTCAGTAGGATTTAGAAAAGTTTCTGTCAGGATTGTATAACCTGTTGCGGGGTATCAAAATTTACGCTGCATAAAAACAATCCGTGTCCGGGCACGGAAAAGTCTGCATGAGCACAGTTTCTGCTCTCTATTATTTTCCTGAAGCCTTCGATATCGGTTTTGCCGCGCCCCACCTGCAACATTGTTCCCACCAGCCCTCTTACCATACCTCTTAAAAACCGGTTGGCTTTTACAGTATATACCAGGCAATTGTTTTCGTCTGTCCAACGGCTTTCCACAATATTGCACAGAAAATTTTTCACCTGCGTGTTCCGTTTGGAGAAACTGGTGAAATCGGTATGTTCCTTTATAAGCGTGGCAGCGGCATTGAGTTGTTCCAACTGCAGAGGGTATGGGAAAAAATAAGCCCGGTCCCTCAAAAACGGGTCCTTTTCCGGGTAGACGTAGTACCGGTATTCCCGGCTGACCGCATTAAACCGGCAGTGGGCGTCCTGCTGAACGGGGAATATCCTTTTCACGGCAATATCAGGCGGGAGAATAGCATTGATATTATAAACAACCTTCTGAGGGATTTCTGTTTCAGTGTCAAAATGAAAATAGTTTTGCAATGCATGAACCCCTGCATCCGTACGGGAAGAGCCGGTCAGAGAAAAAGCCTGCTTAAAGAAAACAGCCAGCGCTTTTTCTACTTCCGATTGGATAGTAGGTGCATTCTCCTGTATCTGGAAACCCGCATAAGCAGTCCCGCTGTATGACAGCTCAATAAAATATCTCTGCATGATATCTGATTATAACCTGCGGAAACCAACCAGCATCATTCACTAACCAGTATATTACCTGTCATTTCCTTCGGTACAGGCAGGTGCATCATTGTAAGAATGCTTGGCGCTATATCCCCCAGCTTACCTTTTGACAAATTGCCCTTCCATTCTTTGTCAATTACAAAAAGCGGAACCGGGTTAAGGGTATGAGCGGTATTGGGAGAGCCATCTTCGTTAATAACATAGTCCGCGTTGCCGTGGTCGGCAGTCAGGAAAATGGTGTACCCGTTTTCAAGCCCTGCGGTTACCACTTTTTCCACGCAGGAGTCAACGGTTTCCACGGCTTTTACCACCGCATCCCAGATACCGGTATGTCCTACCATATCTGCATTGGCGTAGTTGAGACAGATAAAATCAGCCGATTGGTTCTTTATTTCCGGCAGTAGCTTTTCCGTTAATTCGTAGGCGCTCATCTCCGGCTGAAGATCGTAAGTAGCTACTTTGGGAGAGGCGGCTAATATCCTGCTTTCGCCTTCAAAAAGTTCTTCGCGCCCGCCGCTGAAAAAGAAAGTGACATGCGGATATTTCTCAGTTTCGGCTATACGTATCTGTTTGAGCCCGTTTGCGGCGATCACTTCACCCAGTGTCTGGGTAAGATTATCATTTTCGAATATCACATGCACACCTTTGTATGTTTTATCATACTCGGTCATGGTGGTGTAGTGCAGGGGCAGGGTATGCATTCCGAAGTCAGGCATATCCTTTTGCGTGAGCACTTCTGTTATCTCCCGGCAACGGTCTGTACGGAAGTTGAAGCAGATCACCGCGTCTCCTTCTTTGATAAAACATTTGCCTGCATCGGTCCGGGCATTAATAATTGGTTTAATGAATTCGTCCGTAATGTTTTCAGCATAGGATGCTGCAACGGAAGCAAGGATATCATTGCTTTTTTCACCTGCTCCGTTTACCAGGGCGTCGTAGGCCAGTTTCACCCGTTCCCAGCGTTTATCCCGGTCCATTGCATAGTAGCGCCCGGTTACGGTGGCTATTTCGCCGGTGGACTCACCCAGGTGCAACTGTAAATCGGTCAGGTAGCCCAGCCCGCTTTTGGGGTCGGTGTCTCTTCCGTCAGTAAAGGCGTGTATAAACACATCCTCCAGCCCCTGCTGTTTGCAAATAGTAGTAAGGGCTTTAAGATGGTTCAGGTGCGAGTGAACACCCCCATCGCTTACCAGACCGACCAGATGAAGTGATTTGTTATTGTTTTTGGCATATTGCAGGGTGTCAAGCAATACCCTGTTGCCTGCCAGTTCCCCGGTGCGAATGGCAACATTGATCCGTTGCAGTTCCTGGTACACTATTCTACCGGCTCCGAGGTTCAGGTGACCTACCTCGCTGTTACCCATTTGTCCTTCGGGCAGCCCCACATCCTCCCCGCAGGTTATCAGGGTGGTATGGGGATAGTTATGATATAGTGAATCTACAAAAGGAGTTTTAGCATTTTGAATGGCATCGCTGGATCGTAAGGCTCCCAGTCCCCATCCGTCCATGATTATCAGGATCACTTTTTTGTTTGTCATGGGGCAAAAATACAGCTTAAACCTATTCTCTGCTGTAACAAAAATGGTATGATCGATCCTTTCGGATTGGCAACAGGCTGATTGTTAGGTGTTAATGGAATATTATATTGATAATAGAACAGTCTGGCACATTTTTTGGCAATAAAAAATGCGACAAGTTTAATTATGAACCGCTTTTTCCACAATATAGCCCTTGTCTGTTGTTTCACAACCCTGTTTTCCTTTATTCCTTTTTCCAACTCAATTGATGATGTGGCGGGTGCGATGAAATCGGGAAACGCCGATATGTTGTCCCGGTATTTTGATAATATGGTAGAGATCACCTTACACGAAAGAAGCCATGCCTATAGCCGGAGTCAGGCAGAAACCATTATCAGGGACTTCTTTAAATGTTACGGTGTAAAATCTTTTAAAATAGTTAATAGAGGTTCCAGTAATGGCACGGACTTTTGCATAGGCGACCTGGAAACCAGGCATGGTGAATTCAGGACGACCATTTTTATGAAATACCGGTCGCAAAAGCAGGTATTGCAGGAGTTGAGATTTGTAGGGAAAAAATAATCTTCGTTCAGCATACCCTAAAAAGGGATACCGAAACTTACATACGTGCGTATCTTTCCTGCCTGGTCGCTATACATAGCGCTCACTTCCAGCGGACCCAGCGCAAAGTTATATCCGAAAGTCAATGCATATCCGGAAAGCAGGTTGGGGTTTTTGAAGAATGTACTCTTATTAATAAAGTTGGTGTACAGTATATTGCCCTTTCCCGTGATATAGGTATTGGGGTAAAACTCAAAACGGTACCCGGCCATAAAAGCGCCTACAGTTGGTGTATAGGTGGTTGCTTCCGGCAACCCGGCGAACGTGATCTGGTTGTTGTACAACGGGATCAGGCCACCTATGGAGAACTCGTTCAGCAGGTTGTTGGTATAGTTGAAGTTAATACCGGCCTGCATGGAAAGTAATAAAGTGCTCCGGTACGAAAGCCTGAGATAAGATTCCACATTCAGTTTTGTACGCAGGTAAGGGTGGGTTCCAATGGGGTATTCGTTTGCCGGCGCTTCCACACCTTCCTTCAGCACTTTTAACTTCTCGTTCTGCCGGAAAACCCATCCGCCTTCCGCATCTATTTTTAAGCCCCTGCTAGGAAATACCTGTTTGTTTAGTGAATTCAGTTTAAAAAAGGTATAAGCGGTCGGGAAGTTGTTACTGCCCTTAAACTCAATCGGCGAGGATATGATGGGTGAAAAATGGTTCAGTTCCATTCTGAAACCAAGCCCGGTTGCTACCTTCCGGCTGGGAGAATAAGCGGCATTCAGATCAAAACGCGTGTATTGCCGTTTATATAAGCCCGCTTCCCTGTAGGAGTTGTACACATTGTAAGGGTTATAGCTGTTGATGCCAAACCGGTCGTACTGGATCTCCAGCAGGGATGAAAGGTTTTTGTGTTTTCCGATATACTGCAGATGCTGCCCCCTGGCCCTGAAATTGTCACCGATGTTGAGGGTTACGAGGCTCCTGGAATTGGTTACCAGAAAGTTTCTGCCGGTAAGGTTTAATATGGCACTGATACCGCTGAAACCGTCATAGTGAAGTCCTACTTTGGCAAATGTGAGCGGGTTCTCCACGATGTCGAAAATGATTTTGTAGGTTCCGTCCGTTTCCTCTTCCAGCGAGTAGAGTATCCTGTTATAATATCGTGTTCCAAATGCATGGCGCACCATTTTTGAAATGTCCAGTGCGGAATACCATTCATTCATTTTAAGATCAAGCGTGTTGACAAAAAAATCAATAGTGGTATTTTTTAAGCCACTAAGCTCAAAAGAAGAAAATTTTATTTTTTGCAGTGGGGGAAGGCGGTTTGTTTTAAATGGTTCCTTCCCATAGATGGCGTCGAGAGAATCTGCCAGTTCCTTTAGCCGGGGATAGAGCCTTTTACCTTCCTCGATGCCCGCTTCCATTATTTTGTCCGCCGAACTGAAACTGCCCATGTTGTACCCGGGCAATGGTTGTGATACGTAGATATCGCACAGGGGAATCTCGTTGCGGCTGTCTTCCGCTTCCCGGAAGAAAGCCACCTGTAGCAATACCTGTATGGCATTGCTCACTTTATTGGAAGCCAGCAACCCGGAGGAAACATTACTGCCGATCACAATTTCCGCGCCCATTTCTTTTACATCCCTCACAGGAAAGTTGCGTACTACACCGCCATCGATCAGGTGGCGGTCATTTACATTTACGGCAGTAAAAAAAGAAGGGATGGCCATGCTTGAACGGATGGATGAAATAACTTCTCCGTTATCCATCACTACCGCTTCTCCCGTTCCCACATCGGTGGCAATGCATTTAAAGGGGATGCTGAATTTTGAGAAATCCTTGATGTTGCTTACAGGAAAAAAAAGCTCTGAAAATTTCAGCCACAGCTCCTGTCCTTCAAGTATACCGGTAGGAAGCTTGAATTTATGTTTCACGCGGGGTAACTCCAGTATATACCGGGCATATTCATCTTTTTCCGCCATAAACACGCTGCTCAGCGAAGACTGGTTGCTTAGTAAAAGCTCCCAGTCAATTTCTCTTGCCAGCGTTTCTATAGAGTCTGCAGAATACCCAATGGCATAAAGTCCCCCGATCACACCTCCCATGCTGGTACCCGTAATATAGTCCACGTTCAGCCCGGCGGAGTCGATTGCTTTCAGGATGCCGATATGTGCCAGCCCCTTGGCGCCGCCTCCGCTTAGTGTAATGCCTATTTTAGGCCTTTGCGGATGCTGACCATACGCAATGCCGCCAATAAAGAAAGCTAATATGGATAGTGTTATCAGTGGCTTCATCGGAAATCCCGTATTGTGATCACAAAAACTCAGGCGAGCAAACTTTATGAATGACGAAAGCAGCGGTTTTATTGCGTTGTTATTGAACTTTTTTTGAAGTATCAAATATACCACATATCAAACAAAAAAGCAGCCGCTACACTATTTCGGCTTTTTTTAACAGAATACTGCAAGGCTGTACTTAACCGGTATCCGGATGTTTTTTATAAGCGGTAATACGAGGTGAAATACTTAGTATTATTTTTACCTGAAAAAGCGATACTATGCAAACAGCACATGAAATAGACTACAGGATATACGGGGAAGAAATGCAGTATGTGGATATTGAGCTTGACCCGGGTGAAACGGCCATGGCGGAAAGCGGCGCGTTTATGATGATGGATGAGGACATACAAATGCAAACGATTTTCGGGGATGGCTCCAAAAAGAATGCAGGGGGCTTTATGAGCAAACTGATGAGTGCCGGCAAACGGTTGCTTACGGGTGAAAGCTTGTTTATGACCGCTTTTACCAATGTGGGGCAGGGCAAAAAAAGAGTGGCTTTTGCTTCTCCCTACCCGGGAAAGATCATACCCCTGGATTTATATGAACTGGGAGGAAAAGTGGTATGCCAGAAAGATGCGTTTTTGTGCGCGGCCCGGGGCGTAAGCATCGGCATAGAGTTTCAGCGTAAACTGGGTACCGGCTTGTTTGGAGGGGAAGGATTTATCATGCAGAAACTGGAGGGAGATGGAATGGCCTTCGTTCATGCGGGCGGACACGTGTTTGAACGGACATTGGCGGCAGGGGAAATGTTACGCATCGACACGGGTTGCCTGGTAGGGTACACCAAAGACATACATTACGATATCCAGTTTGTGGGTGGCATCCGCAATACCATTTTCGGTGGTGAAGGACTGTTCTTTGCCACGCTGCGTGGCCCCGGTAAGGTCTGGATACAGACCCTCCCCGTAAGCCGGTTGGCCAGCAGGATACTTTCCTACGGTACGGTTAATCGCAAGGAAGAAGGTAGTTTACTCGGCGGCCTGGGTAACCTGCTGGATGGTGATGGACGGTAACGACGGATAGCATATACAAGCCGATTTATCGTCAGGAGAACGTGTGGACTAGTATTATATCCGGGCAGAACCCAGGCATGCCCGGATGCAGGTAAGGCTGCAAATTATTCAGCGATGTATTGTTGTACGATTTCTTCCGCCTGCCGGCAGGCGTCTTCTAACCGCGTGTTGGTAACAACATGATCGAAGTTGTTCTTAAAAGAAAGTTCATAAGCCGCTTTGTTTATCCTGGCGGCAAGAGATTCCGGCGTTTCTGTTTGCCTTTTTTCCAGGCGTTTTTTCAGCTCTTCAATGGATGGAGGTTGTACAAAAATAGAGAGGTGTGAGTCGGCGTAGTTTTTCTGAATACTCAATGCGCCTTTTACATCAATATCCAGAATGGGGATTTTGTTCAGTGACCAGATACGCTCCAGTTCAGCGTACAGGGTGCCATAATATTTCCCCTTATAAACCATCTCCCATTCTACAAATTCATCCTGTTGTATTTTGTTTCTAAAATCACTTTCAGAAATAAAATAATAATCTTTGCCATCGGTTTCGTGCGCTCTGGGACTACGGGTTGTAGCTGATATCGAAAATGACAGCAGATAGGGAAGCTTTTCGATCAGGTAGTGGATAATGGAAGTTTTGCCAGCTCCGGAGGGAGCCGTTATGATGATGATGATTTTTTTTGCCATTTCAAAAGATGTTTAAGAAATCCGTTTGATCTCTGCCCCTAAAGCTATCAACCGTTTATCAATGTACTGATACCCCCTGTCTATTTGTTCTATATTCTGAATGGTGCTTTTTCCTTCCGCGCTTAATGCCGCGATCAGCAGGGATACACCTGCCCGTATATCCGGGCTGCTCATGGTAATGCCTCTTAGTTTTTGTGCCCTGCCCAATCCTATGACTGCGGCACGATGCGGGTCGCATAAAATGATCTGGGCGCCCATATCAATCAGCTTATCTACAAAGAACAACCTGCTTTCAAACATTTTCTGATGAATAAGCACAGAGCCTTTTGCCTGGGTAGCCACTACCAGCACAATACTGAGCAGGTCGGGCGTAAAGCCCGGCCAGGGATGGTCATAAATAGTCATTACCGAACCATCCAGAAAAGTTTGTATTTCATAAAACTCCTGCTCGGGAACATGGATATCGTCACCTGAAAAGCGGAGATCAATGCCCAACTGCCTGAACTTGTCCGGGATTTGCCCCAGGTTTTCAATACCGGCTCCTTTGATCAGGATCTCACTTTGTGTCATTGCCGCCAGTCCTATAAATGAGCCCACTTCGATCATGTCCGGCAGCATCCTGTGTTCTGTGCCACCCAGGTAGTTTACGCCCTGTATGGTAAGCAGGTTGGAACCGATGCCCTGTATGTTGGCGCCCATCCTGTTCAGCATCTTACACAATTGTTGCAGATAAGGTTCACAGGCGGCATTGTAAATAGTGGTGGTGCCATTTGCCATCGCTGCCGCCATTACTATATTGGCGGTGCCGGTTACCGAAGGCTCATCCAGCAACATATAGGCGCCCTTTAATTGCTGCGTTGTGAGATGGAAAAAATCATCACTGGAATCGTAGTTAAAGGTCACTCCCAGCTTTTCAAACCCGATGATGTGGGTATCCAGTCTTCTTCTGCCGATTTTATCACCGCCGGGCTTGGGTATAAAGGCTTTTTTGAACCGTGCCAACAGAGGGCCTGCCAGCATAACGGCGCCCCGTAGCCGCCCGCTTTTGGACTTATATGCATCACTCCTGAGATAATCAACGTTCACATTATCCGCCTGGAAAATGCAGGTATCCCGGCTGACTCTCTCTACGGCCACATTCAGTTCTTCCAATAGTTCAATCAGCAGGTTTACATCCATTATATCCGGAATGTTGCTGACCGTTACTTTTTCCGGGGTCAATAATACTGCGCTGATGATCTGCAATGCTTCATTTTTGGCGCCCTGGGGTATGATCTCCCCTTTTAGTTTTTTTCCGCCGGTAACTTCAAAAGAATACATAGTGAATTAGTATGAATGCAAATATAAAACCCCGGGCGCAATACCGGGGTTTCTAAATTGTTGATTCGGTGATACCGTTTATTGAAATTATTTGAAACGTTTTTTAAAGTGTTTGTTGCCGCCTTTACCATTATTCCGGTCATTCCGGTCGTTACGGCCTCCGCTTCGCTGCTGAAAGCCTTTACCGCCTCTCTGGAAACGGTTGCTCTCCCGGTTGTCTCTCTCGCGGAAAGCTTTCACAAAAGGCGTATTGGTAAACTCCAGTTGGCCGTCTGTAATGGCGTTCAGCTCGCTCCTGATACCATCATCATGCACCAGTTCCTTGTGCCAGGTATTGTAGGCAAGCTTCATGTAATAGGCTATTGAATTGGCAAAGCCGGAGCGTTTTTCAGGATTCTCTTCTTTTAACGCTTTTTGTATTACCAATTCAAGGTTTTTGCCCAGATGGGAGTATTTGGGATATTTTTTGGGATAGGGTAATGCCTCTGGTTTTGCTTTCAGGGTCTCCCGCGTAGGAATAGGATAGGGGCTGTCTACCTCCAGCTTAAAATCGGAAATTAAAAAGAGATGATCCCATAATTTGTGCCGGAAATCTTCTACATTTTTCAAATGGGGGTTTAAAAAGCCCATCAGTTCGATAAGCGCCTGCGCGTTCTTTTGTCTTTGTTCCTTGTCTTCAATGCTGATTACATAGTCAATCATCTTCTGGATATGCCTGCCATACTCCCGCATGATAAGATGATTCCTCGTCGTATTGTATTCCATCAATGTGTTTAAGTAGGTACAAAAATACATAAAGAGCCGGCAAAAACCCAACTCTTTATGATTTATTATAATACAGGTGGTTATCTGATCATTAAGCGTAGTACCTGCTGCTGCCTGGTAGCGGCATTAATTACGCGTACAAAATATACCCCCGGCGGATGGTTCCTGGTAAAGGCGAAATTATAGGTTCTCGCTCCCCCCGGGCTAATGTTCCGGGTTTCCACTACCTGCCCGCTGCTATTGAGCAGCGCCAGGTTCAGGTTGTCTTTTTGCTGACTGTCAAAACTCAGCGTAACATTTCTTTCTGCCGGGTTCGGATAAAGGCTTAATTTTTCCCTCAGGGTCTCAAAGTTTATAACCCTGGTTTCCGAATAGCTGATCTGTCCGTTTACTGCCGTTTGTTTCAAACGGAAGTAGATTTTGCCGTCATTTGTGATGCCGGGCAAACGGTAATCAAACTGGTATTTGACAATGGTGGATTCATTTGCCGGTTGCTGACTCTGCATAGCGCCGATTCCGGAAAAGTTTTTGCCGTCGGTGCTTATTTCGGGGGTATACAATATACCGTTTGTTTCTTTTTCTTTTGTCCAGGTAAGCAGTACATTGTTGTCAGCCTGTTTGGCTGCATCAAACTCCAGTTTGCCGGTAGGCAGAATTGAATTGGGACAATAAGTATATATTAATTCAATCACAATTCTTGTATTATAAGTAGTAATCCTGGATTCTGTCTGACTGGAGCCGAATCCTTCTACCGAATAACCCGGGCTTAATGCATACTCCAGCTCGATAGCTCCCGTTCCTAAATAATTGGCCAGGATGGCAGGGTCTGTGATCTCCTGTATGACTTCTTTATTGACCGGAGCGCTGATAAGTCTTTCGTTAATATTCGAAAAATCGTCATTGGGCACGCGGTCGCTGTAGGTAGGAGGTGTGCCGGGGTACTGGGCCGCAGGAATTGGGTTGGTATTGTAATTTACCGTACTATCCACCATAATATAGATACCCAATCCGGGCGCCATAAAATAATCTCTTCTTCGTACCTCCACATCAAAGGCTCTTGGCGTAGTGTTATAATTAATGACCGTCATCCGGATCAAACCGGTGACTTTTACCCTGACAGATACCCCCAGGAGCGTTCCCATGGAGGGGTCAAACTGATCATAAGGGAAGTATGAAAGATCATCTCCTATGGAGGTGCTGTCATATTGTACTATTTGCAGCGGAGGTACTCCACCGGGACATTGCGCAACGGCCGCCTGATGCCAGAGTACCAATGAACAAATAATTATAAAATGTAAAAATTTAAATCTCATAGGAACGGATTTAATTTACAATGCCATGTATTATTACTATTAACGTAATTTGGCGGGAATAATTTTTGAACTGATATTACCAATTGACAGTTTCGCCTCTTCTTTTAATACCAATCAATTGATGCTCATGAAGATATTAGTGTGTGGATATGACCGGCTTTTACCAAAAGATAAGCACCTGAAATCGGCTATAGACGGCGTTTTGTCGAAAATTTTTCATGCAGGCATTGAAAATTCAATTATTCTACTGGTATCCGAAAAATTTGATGAATGGAATTATGCTCTGCCTGTGTCATTAACAAAAGTCAAATCAGGAGTATTCCCAAAATTGTTTGAAGAAACGAGAAGGAAAAAGAAAATAAATGAATACGCCAGGGAACTGAAACCGGATCTGCTTTTTTCGATAAACGAAGTACTGACGCCACCTGGTATCACAGAACTTGTCTGGATAACACAGGAGATAAAAAAAACGGGTGTGTTTGTAAAAGCTAAAAACATACTGTCATTTTCTGATTACCTGCTTCGTACAATACCGGGAACAGTTTTTAAGAGTACGCTTCCTCCGCAGGTAAGTAGTTTCTTTCGGCCTGTTGACTGGAGCCACCGGGAATCGGTAAAAGAGCAGTATTCAAACGGAAAGGAGTTTTTTTATTATTCGGCATTTAACAACCCGATCGGACAGGTAACTAATGTTTTGAAAGCTTTTTCCATATTTAAAAAATGGCAGAAAAGCAGTGTGCAATTAATGATCGCTGACCTGGGAAGTAATGCAGATGCGTTAAGGCAGTTGCTTGAAAATTATAAATACAGGCAGGATGTGATGATCATGGAGGATTGTAATCTTGAGGAGGAGGCGAATATAGCGACATCTGCTTTTGCGGTGATCTATCTCCCTGCCATTGACGTTACAGGACTGCGTGTCCTGAATTATTTGCAGGGGGAGCTACCGGTAATAACCAATAGGACAGGAGCCATTAATGAAACGGCAGGGGATGCTGTTTTGTATTGCGAAACTAACAATATAGAGGACATTGCTTCTAAGATGAGAAATATCTATAAGGATGAAAAGCTGCGCAGTCAACTGATCGATAAGGCAGGATCCGTGATGGCCGACAGATTGAAAGAAGCTGAAGACGCCTGGAATGGCTTTCGTTCATTTTTTCAATCTATAAGAACTGATAGTTGAATCCCAACCACGCAAAATTGCGGTAGCTTTTATGGATGGGTACAGTTTGTGAGCCCCTAAAAAACCGGTTGGAGTTTCCTAGCATGGAGACCGTGCCGATGCCTGCAACCTGCGGAGAATAGCTACCGGCTTTTGGAGTATCTCCTTCTCAATCCCCACACAATCCACAGTTGTTTCCACAAAAAAACAGGGTTATCCACAGTAATTCACCTAAACTATTGTGCTACAAGCCCGAAACTATATAAAATCCTTTACAGGTGTGCATTTTCGTAAAAAAGATGCTGTGAATAAAATAATTAATTCAAAACGTTCGTTTAAAGTGGGAAAATATGTTATTTTGTGGGAGGAAATGGGAAATTGATGCAACTCTTTATAAATGATACGGTTTTTAGGGGAATATGAAGCTACTCTGGACGCAAAAGGTCGGTTTCTTCTTCCAACAGGGATTAAAAGGCAAATCCCGGAGGGAGAAACCGGTAGCTTCTTTATTAACAGGGGGTTTGAGAGTTGTTTGACCCTATATCCTATGAAAAACTGGGAGCCCAAATTTGAAGAGATTGGCAGAAAAAGTGATTTTGACCCGAAGGTAAGAGAATTCCGCCGCTATTTCCTAAATGGCGCGATACTGGAATTGGATAGTGCGGGGCGATTATTGCTCCCCAAAAACCTGATGGAATATGCCGGCCTGCAAAAAGATATATTGCTTGTGTCGGCTTACGATAAAATTGAAATCTGGGATAAAAGTAAGTACCACCAGTTCTTTGACACTTTTTCGCCTGAAGCATTCAGTAGGCTTGGTAATGAGGTAATGAACGGTGAAAGTTTTTTGGGGTGATGCCCGTTTGGGATGTCGAAGGCTTAAGTGGTAACCCTGACCAAGCCTTTTTATGATGGAGCAGCAATACCATATTCCGGTTTTATTGGAGGAAGCGATAACAGCGCTTAATATTCAACCGGATGGTGTGTATGTGGATTGTACATTAGGAGGAGGCGGGCACAGCCGGGCAATTCTTTCCCAGTTGGGAGAAAAGGGTAAACTCTTTGTATTCGACCAGGATGAAGATGCCGGAAAAAATGTTCCGGATGATAAGCGGGTGACCTTTGTTCCGCACAACTTCCGGCATATACAAAGGTTCCTGAAATTGTATGATGCAGCTCCGGTGGATGGTATTCTGGCCGACCTGGGGGTATCCAGCCACCAGTTTGACGAGCCTCAACGAGGCTTTTCTACACGCTTTGAAGAAGCGCCCCTGGATATGAGAATGGACCAGCAGCAGGAAATTACTGCGGCAGGGTTGCTGCATACTTCGTCTGAGTCAGAACTTCATAAACTATTTGAACAATACGGGGAAGTAACCAATGCCAAAACATTGGCCAGGGTTATTATAGAACAAAGAAAGCTGATGCCATTGAAGTCGGTAAACGATTTTAAGCAAGCTGTTGCTGCGGCGGTAAAAGGAAATCCCAATAAATATTTTGCCCAGGTATTCCAGGCATTGCGTATAGTGGTAAACGACGAAATGCAAAGTCTGAAAGACTTATTACAACAGACTCCTCCTCTTTTGAAGAAAGGTGGCCGCGTAGCTGTCATTACTTTTCACAGTATTGAAGACCGGCTGGTAAAAAACTTTTTTAAATATGGCGGCTTTGAGCAGCCGGTTGGTGACTCTGTGTATGGCATCCAGGCAGAAAGTCCATTCAATATCCTTACAAAAAAACCAATAGTGCCTTCCGAAAAGGAGGTGAAGCAAAATTCCCGCAGCCGGAGCGCCAAACTCCGCGTAGCTGAGAAAAAATAGATAACAGCAGCCATTATGGAAGAAAAAGAAGATATAAAAATACCGGAGCAGGAGGAAAGAAGGCGCCCGGGGCAGAAATGGGGGTTAACGAAACTATTCCCTTACCAGTGGGTGCTTGGGAATATTTACTTTTTTCTTTTTCTCAGTTTACTCACGGTGGTATATATATATAACGGGCATTATGCGGAAAAGACAGTTAAGAATATTAACCGGACTGCCCGGCAATTGAAGGAACTGCAGTATGAATATAAGACAGTGAAAGGAGAGTTGATGATGCGGGGCAAACAAAGTGAGTTGGCAAAAGCGGTGGAGCACCTTGGGCTTAAAGAATTGAAAGAACCTCCTTTGAAAATAGAGGAGTCAAAATAAAGACATCGGACGGTTACAGCATATAGTGAAGGGCATGGTATGCTTTTCACTTTTGCTTGTTTACCAGCCGGGTTTAAATACCTCAGGCAGTTGGAAGTAAAACAAGACATATTATGGCGGGTGTACCTCTGTTTCCTGGGTATTGTGGTGCTCAGTGTCTTGGTGATAGGCAAAGCTTTTTACATTCAGCAGGTGCAGGGGGAATACTGGCGGGGAGTAAGCGATAGTTTGCACCTGGAGTACAGAACACTGGACGCGGACAGAGGAACAATCTATAGCGAAGATGGCAGTATGCTCAGCACTTCCATTCCGTTCTTTGACATACGGATAGATTTTTTAGCAGATGGTCTGCGGGAAAAAGGAGGCAAACGTTTTTCTGACAACCTGGATTCTTTATCTATCGGCCTGGCGGCAATTTTTAAAGACCAGTCGGAAAAGCAGTATAAGCAGCAACTACAAAAGGCATACAATAAAAAAGAACGTTACTACCTTTTGAAAAAGAGGATAAGCTTTCATGAATATAAACAATTACGCCAGTTACCGTTGGTGAGGCAGGGAAGAAACAAGAGCGGTTTTATTATAGAAAGTACGGAAAGAAGACTGACCCCTTTCGGGCTGCTGGCAAATCGTACGATAGGGTTATCCAGGTCGTATACGGATGGCAAAAAGCAGGTGGTAACACAGAACGTGGGGCTGGAGAAAACCTATGACAGCCTGCTGCGGGGTGTTTCCGGTAAAAGGCTGGTGCGCCGTATTTCCGGGGGAGCATTTATACCGGTGGAGGGTTCTGAAATAGAGCCCGAAAACGGGAAAGATATTGTTACTACCCTCGATGTGAATATTCAGGATATTACGCAAACAGCCCTGATGCGTATGATGGTAGCGAATAAGGCGGTGGAAGGATGCGCCATCGTAATGGAAGTGGCTACCGGAAAGATAAAAGCGATTGCCAACCTGGGTTTAATGCCAGACAGCTCTTATTACGAAATGGACAATTATGCGATCCGGACAGCCGAGCCGGGGTCTACCATTAAGCTGGTAACATTGATGGCTGCCCTGGAAGATAAGCATGTGACCATTAACGATATGATTGAGATTAACAATGGAGCCTGGGTTTTGAAGGGAAGAACGATCCGGGATTCGGAAAGATCGCCCAAAAGTTTCATGACAATAAAAGAGGCGTTTGAGCATAGCAGTAATGTGGCAATGGCAAAACTGGCTCATGCGTATACGCAGAAGCCCGGGGATTTTACCAGGCATTTTGATAACCTGCACCTTACCGGTCGCAGCGGTATTGATCTGAATGAAGAGTTTCGGCCGATGGTAAAAGATCCCAAAAAGAAAGACTGGCATTTTCAAACGCTTCCTTCCATGGGGTTCGGTTATGAGGTGATGCTCAGTCCGCTGCAAATGCTGATGGTATATAATGCGGTTGCCAACAATGGTCGCCTGATGAAGCCCTACCTGGTGAATCGTGTGGAAAAAGACGGGTATGTGTTGCAGGAATTTGGACCACAGGCATTGAGCGCAAAAATATGTTCAGACAAAACACTACAGCAATTACAGGAATGCCTGGTAGCGGTTTGTACCGACGGAACCGCCAAAGGGGTGTTTAAAGATGCGGTCTATAGTGTGGCGGGAAAAACGGGGACCGCAAAAGTGAACGACGGTAAGTATAAATATACTGATGGTGTGTACACTTCATCGTTTGCCGGGTATTTTCCGGCAGACAAACCGAAGTACACCTGTATTGTGGTAATAAAAAACAGGCAACGGGCCCCCGTATATTATGGAGGGAAAGTAGCCGCCCCGGTTTTCCGGGAGATCGCAGACAAGTTGTATGCATCGGGGGTGGATGATCAGCGTGTTTTCGAGGCAAACCGTACAGTGGACAGCAGCGCTTATCGCTGGAGTGGCAATACCGCTGAAATAGAAAAAATATTAAAGAAGATGGCAGTAGACTATAGGGATTCATCAAAAGGAGAGAGTTGGGGTGTGGTATTTAACCAGCAGTATGCACCGGTGGTGAAAGGGCTGGAAATAGCAGATAAAACCATACCCGATGTGAAAGGCATGGGATTGAAAGATGCTTTGTTTCTTTTGGAAAACATGAACGTGAAAGTGGAGGTGAAAGGGAAAGGAAAAGTGGTGAATCAATCCCTGACAGCCGGCGCGGCTATCGGAAAGGGACAAACGATCCGGCTTGAATTGAACTAAAAAATTTCTGGCAATTATATATGCAATCGCTGCAGGACATATTATATAAGGTGAATATCCGCTCGGTACACGGAAACTTAAGTGTTTCCGTAAGCAACCTGCAACTGGATTCCCGGAAAGTGACAGCGGGCTCCTGCTTTATTGCCATCAGGGGACATCACCTCGATGGGCACGCGTATATTGATAACGCCATTGAAAAAGGCGCCATCGCCATTGTGGCGGAAGAGCTGCCGCATAATAAAAAAGACGATGTTACCTATGTGGAGGTAGAAAACAGTGCGATAGCGGCGGGGTATATGGCTGATAATTTTTACGGTGCTCCTTCAGCAAAGATGAAAGTTGTGGGGGTGACCGGTACCAACGGTAAAACTACTATAGCCACCCTGTTATTTAAACTGTTTTCCGGGTTGGGATATACATGCGGGCTTATCTCCACTGTGCAGAACCAGATAGCAGATGATGTGATACCGTCCACGCATACCACGCCGGATGCCATCAGCATTAACGCGTTGATGAAGGAAATGCTGGACCGCGGATGCAGCCATGTGTTTATGGAATCCAGCAGTCATGCCATTCACCAGCACAGGATAACAGGGCTGCATTTTGCCGGCGCCGTATTCAGTAATATCACGCATGACCACCTGGACTATCATAAAACTTTTGACGAATACATTAAAGTAAAAAAATCCTTTTTTGACGGGTTGCCATCCGGCGCATTTGCCATAAGCAATGCGGATGACAAGCGGGGATTGGTAATGCTGCAGAACACCCATGCGAAAAAGTACTTATACAGCCTGAAAACGATGGCTGAATTCAAGGGTAAGGTCCTGGAGAATGGCATCACTGGTTTATTAATGCTGATCAACGACCAGGAAGTGCATTTCCGGCTGATAGGAGAGTTCAACGCATACAATTTACTGGCTGTATATGCCGCGGCCATTTGCCTGGGAGAAGATAAACAGCATGTGCTGCGGGTGCTCAGCAATTCAACGGGGGCGGAGGGCAGGTTTGATTATACGGTGTCTACCCGGGAGAGGATAATTGGCATCGTGGATTATGCGCATACACCCGATGCATTATTAAATGTGCTGGCAACAATTAAAAAGCTGCGGCAGGGGCACGAACGCATTATCACCGTTGTTGGTTGTGGTGGCGACAGGGATAAAACGAAACGCCCGGTAATGGCGGAAGTGGCTTGCGAGCACAGCGATCGGGTGATATTCACTTCCGATAATCCCCGTACGGAAGACCCTCTGGAAATATTAAAAGACATGGAAGCCGGGCTGCAGCCGTCGGCGAGGAAAAAATATACGGTAATTCCCGACAGGAAAGAGGCTATTAAAGCGGCGGTGGATTTTGCTTTAAAAGAAGATATCGTGCTGGTGGCGGGTAAAGGGCACGAAAAGTACCAGGATATAAAAGGAATAAAATATCCTTTTGATGACAAGCAGGTGCTGAACGAGGTGTTTGACCTGCTGGAGAAATAATTTAAAATCAGAAAAAGCCGGCAATATGCTGTACTATCTTTTTGAATGGTTTAGAACAGAAGGAATTAAGTTCCCGGGTAGCGGGCTTTTTCACTTCATTACATTCCGGGTGTTGCTGGCTGTGTTGCTGTCGCTTATTATATCTACCGTATATGGTAAAAGGCTGATCAGTCTTTTAAAGAAAAAACAGATTGGTGAAACGGTTCGTGATCTTGGGTTGGCCGGGGAGCAGCAGAAAAAAGGAACACCAACCATGGGAGGTATCATTATCCTGCTGGCCATACTGATCCCCACATTATTGCTGGCAGACCTCGATAAGGTGTATATCAGGCTGATGATTTTATGTACCATATGGCTGGGCTTTATCGGTTTTATGGATGATTACCTGAAGATCAGGGCCCGTAAGGTGGCCCAGGCGAGGGGTGAAAATTATAAGAAGAAGGACAGCGACGGATTGGCTGGACGTGTGAAGATATTCGGACAGGTAGGGCTTGGTATTATCATCGGGGCCACCTTGTATTTCAATGAAAAGGTAGTGGTATTCAGGGAATATTATGATCCGCAGTCAAAGCAGCAGACTACGGAATTTTTAAAAAGTGGTGAAAAGAAAGTGGGCGATACCATTATATCCATGAATGGTGAGGAACACAGGTACGCGATAGTGAAGACCCCTATCACCACCATACCGTTTGTAAAAAGCCATGAATTCAATTACAGCAGGTTGATCTCCTGGGTGGGAGAGGGAGCGGAGAAGTATACATGGATCGTGTATATACTGGTCGTCACGCTCATTATAACAGCAGTGTCTAACGGGGCGAATCTTACCGATGGGTTGGATGGGCTGGCGGCAGGGGTAAGCGCTATCATCGGCGCCTGTCTGGGCGTATTTGTTTATGTGAGTGGTAGCACAAGGTTTGCCGAGTACCTGAATATCATGTATATACCCAACCTGGGAGAGTTGTCGGTTTTCGTCGGCGCATTTGTGGGAGGGTGCGTAGGTTTTCTCTGGTACAACGCCTATCCGGCGCAGGTGTTTATGGGCGATACCGGTAGCCTAGCTTTGGGTGGAATAATCGCCTCATTGGCTATCATCGTCAGGAAAGAATTGTTGATACCTATATTCTGTGGGGTGTTCCTGGTAGAAAACCTGAGTGTGATTCTGCAGGTGGGCTACTTCAAGTATACGAAACGAAGGTATGGAGAGGGGCGAAGGATCTTTCTTATGAGTCCGCTGCATCACCATTATCAGAAACTTGGGTATCATGAAAGTAAGATCGCGGTGAGGTTCTGGATAGTAACAATTCTCTGTATAGTGCTGGCGATCGCGACTTTGAAAATGCGTTAAAAAGAATTTAATCCGTAGAAACTGAAAATGTCAAAAAGGATAGTCATACTGGGTGGTGGTGAAAGCGGTACAGGAGCAGCTATCCTTTGCCGTAAGCAGGGGTATGATGTTTTCCTGAGTGACGGTGGAACACTACCGGATAAATATAAAAACGAACTGACACAGTTTGATATTGTTTTTGAAGAAGGAAAACATTCTGAAGAAAAAATACTGGAGGCAGACGAAGTGGTAAAAAGCCCGGGAATACCGGAAAAGAATGAACTGGTGAAAAAGATCAGGAATAACGGTATAAAGGTCATTAGTGAAATTGAGCTGGCCTACAGGTATAAGGGGGATAGTAAGATCATTGGCATAACGGGGAGTAATGGAAAAAGTACCACTACTGCGCTGACATGGCATATCTGTAAAACAGGGGGAGTGGATTGTGCCATGGTAGGAAATATCGGTATTTCATTTGCCCGGCAGGTGGCGCTCGATCCGAAACCTTTGTATGTGGTAGAGATCAGCAGTTTTCAACTGGATGATATTGACACATTCAGACCGGACATTGCGGTGTTGCTGAATATTACGGAAGACCACCTGGACAGGTATGAATATAGGTTTGAAAACTATATCCGGTCTAAGTTCAATATTATTAAAAACCAAACGGAGCAGGATACATTTATTTACTGCGCAGACGACCCTGTGATAACAGCTTATATCAACAACAAAAAATTATTACCAAACCTATTGCCATTTACCATGCACTACCAACTACCTAAAGGAGCGTATATAATGAACAATACTATGACTATAAAAAGAGACGATCAGGCAGTAACTATGAGCGTAAATGATTTTGCCGTAAAAGGAAAGCATAACCAGTACAATACAATGGCAGCCGGGCTGGCGGGAGCAACCATCGGGATCCGTAAAGAAAAGATAAGAGAGGCTGTGCAGGTTTTTCAGAGTCTGGAGCACCGTATGGAAAAAGTACTGACGGTTAGAGGCGTCACATTTATTAATGACAGCAAAGCTACCAACGTAAACAGCACCTGGTTTGCCCTGGAAAGTATGACGCAGCCGGTAGTGTTGATCCTTGGGGGCGTGGATAAGGGGAATGACTATTCTACAATGATAGACCTCGTGAAAGAAAAGGTGAAGGCAATAGTTTGTATGGGAGTGGACAACAGGAAAATCCATGAAGCTTTTGGAAAAGTGGTGGAAGTAATGGTAAATACTTCCAGCGCGAAGGAAGCGGTGCAGGCTTCTTTTCATATGGCTGATAAAGGAGATGTGGTATTGCTCAGCCCGGCCTGTGCCAGTTTCGACCTGTTTAAGAATTATGAAGACAGGGGCAGGCAGTTTAAAGAGGCTGTAAGGGAATTGTAGCAGTAAGTGAAAAATAGTAAGGCATTACAGGGTGTGCGGAAAGGAGGGAAACGGGGGAAAGACAAGTTGATGAGATTTCAAATCTCAAATTAGAAATTTATCTATGCAGGGATTATTAAATAAAACGCGGGGCGACAAAGTGATCTGGGCAGTGGTTATTTTACTGGCCCTGATGAGTATGCTGGTGGTGTACAGCAGCACGGGTATACTGGCATACAGGGCCTCAGTCAGCACGGAGTCCTTTTTGTTCAAGCAGTTCGGTCTGACCGTGGTCGGTCTGATCATCATTTATTTTGCCCACCGCATCAACTACACGCTGTATTCGCGTGCTGCCCTGCTTTTGTTCATTATCTCCATTCCGTTGTTGGTATATACCCTGTTTTTCGGTGCGGAAATTAATGAAGGTTCCCGCTGGATCATGCTGCCGATAGTAGATCTCAGCTTTCAGACCTCCGACCTGGCGAAGCTGGCTTTGTTTATGTATTTGTCCAGGCAGTTGAGTCGTTCACAGGACGAAATAAAAGATCTTAAAAAAGGGTTTTTCCCCCTGATCATACCGGTAGGGATCATTTGCCTGCTGATAGCGCCTGCCAATCTTTCTACGGCGCTCCTGATCGGCGCTACCAGTATGCTGTTGATGTTTATCGGAAGGGTGAACCTGAAACATATTGCCGCTACCATCGGGCTGGCGCTGATACCGGTGGTGTTGCTGGTAGGCATTGCCGTAGGGTATTATGATAAGCAGGAACAGAGAAGCAAAGAACTACCGGCGGTATTGAGCGCGGGTCGTATTCCCACCTGGATCAAGCGCATCCAGAATTTTACATATGCGGACAAGCAGGAATCGGCCTACCAGGTGCAGCAGGCTAAAATAGCGATTGCGAAAGGAGGTTTGTTCGGATTGGGACCGGGCAACAGCCAGGCAAGAAACTTTTTGCCGCATCCTTACAGCGATTTTATATATGCGATCATTATTGAGGAATACGGGTTGATAGGTGGGGCGGTTATCCTGTTCCTTTACCTGTTGCTGTTATTCCGGAGCATAAACATATTCAGGAAATGCCCGTTCGCTTTTGGCGCCTTTTTGGCATTGGCGCTGAGCTTTACGCTGGTGATACAGGCGCTGGTGAATATGGCGGTAAATGTTAACCTGTTCCCGGTGACCGGTGTGCCGTTGCCGCTGGTAAGTAAAGGCGGGAGCAGCTTTGTATTTACCTGTATGGCAATCGGCATCCTGCTGAGTGTGGCGCGGAACGTGGAAAAAATGGAAGGTAAACAAAAAGAGGTTGCTGCGGCAACTGAATAAAAAGAACAAAGAATTGGAAAAAAGGATCATCATAGCAGGAGGTGGGACCGGTGGGCATATATTCCCGGCCATTGCCATAGCCAATGCGTTGAAACGTATTGATCCATCTATTGATATTCTTTTTGTGGGAGCAAAAGGTAAAATGGAAATGGAGAAAGTTCCGCAGGCTGGATACCGGATAGTGGGGCTGGATATAGCCGGCTTTAACAGGAGTTCTTTGATCAAAAATATCGGGTTGCCATTTAAGATATTCAAAAGCCTGTTACAGGTAAGGAAGGTGTTCAATGAGTTTAAACCCGTAGCCGTGATAGGAGTGGGAGGGTATTCAAGTTTTCCGGCTTTGCGTTATGCACAGCAGCAGGGGATACCTACTTTCATTCATGAAGCCAACTCCTTTGCCGGCAAGGCGAATATACAATTGAGTAAAAGAGCTAAACTCATTTTCACCGGATCCGATGGAATGGAAAAGTTTTTCCCGGCTGACCGGCTGGTTGTTTCCGGAAACCCGGTAAGAGCCTCTATCCTGGATAGCCATATCAGCAGGGAAGAAGCGTTGGCTTCTTTCGGGCTGAGTGCCGGCAAAAAGACAGTCTTGGTAACCGGTGGCAGCCTGGGGGCAAGATCGATCAACGAAGTAATTGCAGAGCAGATAGCGGAGTTTGAAAAAAATGATATCCAGTTGATATGGCAAACAGGAAAGTTGTTTATAGACAAAGCAAAGCAGGTGAGCGGGGGCAGCATCAATATATGGACGAATGATTTTATCAGCGGTATGGAAAATGCTTTTGCAGCCGCTGATGTGGTGATCTCCAGGTCCGGCGCGATGTCTGTGGCAGAACTATGCGTAGCAAAACAGGCGGTTATATTTGTGCCTTTCCCACATGCCGCGGAGGATCATCAGACAGTGAACGCCAGGCGGCTGGTAGATAAGGGTGCTGCTTTGATGATTAAGGATAATGAAGCGAAGGAACGATTGGTGCCGTTGGCCATAGAACTGGCCAAGGATGAAATGCGACAGGCGGAGCTCAGGAGAAATATAAAACCTTTGGCTATCAGAAATGCCGATGAAATTGTGGCCGAAGACATTTTAATAACATTAGGCTGGAAAAGCGGAGAATAGAATGAAAAAGATCAGTGAGATACAGGAGGTTTATTTTATCGGGATTGGTGGAATAGGTATGAGCGCGCTGGCCAGGTATTTTAAATCGCTTGGAAAAAAGGTAAGTGGTTATGACCGGACGGAAACGGAGTTGACAAAGCAACTGGAGGAAGAGGGAATAGAGATACACTATGAAGAGCGACTGGACCTTATCAACAGGAATGCGGATGTGGTGGTATATACACCGGCGGTCCCTGCGGAGCATAAGGAACTGGTATATTACCGGCAGCACCAATACGAGTTGCTGAAGCGTAGTGATGTATTGGGCATTATCACAGAGAGTTCTTTTAATATTTGTATAGCAGGCACTCACGGAAAGACTACCACCACCACTATGGTTGCCCACATCCTGCGCGACTCAGGGTATGGTTGTAACGCTTTTTTAGGAGGTATTGCGGCTAACTATAACAGTAACTTCTGGAGCAGTGAAAGAAATGTATGTGTGGTGGAAGCCGACGAATACGACCGGAGTTTCCTGAAGCTGAGCCCGGATATGGCCGTGATAACAGCGATGGACGCGGACCACCTGGATATTTATGGGACGCCGTCTGCTGTAGAGGATGCTTTTGTGGCTTTCTCAGAACGGATAAAGAAAGGAGGAGTTTTATTCAGCCGGTTCGGATTAAAAAGGAGCGGGGATCTTAAGGGGGATAAACAGTACACCTATGGACTGGAGGATCATAACGCGGACGTATATGCGACAAATGTGAGGAACAGGGAAGGTGGTTATCTGTATGATGTAGCGGGCAAAGGGTGGGAACTGAAGGATGTGAAGTTGATGATGGGCGGGCTTCATAATATAGAAAATTCCGTTGCTGCTATTGCAATTGCTAATGAACTGGGCATACCCGGAGAAAAAATAAAGGAAGCATTGGTTGGCTTTAAGGGAGTGAAAAGGAGGTTTGAGTATATCCTCCCGGTGAAGGATGCTGATTCAATAGTATATGTAGATGACTATGCGCATCACCCCGAGGAGTTGAGGGCGTTGATAACAAGTGCGAAATCGCTTTTTCCGGAAAGGAAATGTACGGTGGTTTTCCAGCCGCATTTATTTACCAGGACCAGGGATTTTGCGGATGAATTTGCTTCGGTATTAAGCCTTGCGGATGAGGTGTTATTGTTGCCCATTTATCCGGCAAGAGAGCCGGCGATAGCGGGAGTGGATAGTACGATGCTGGAGAGAAAAATAGCAGCAGGGAAGGCGCAGACAGTAAGTAAGGAAGAACTGATGAAAGTGATAGGCGAAAAAAACACCGTTGAAAAAGGCGGACTGTTGATTACAGCCGGGGCAGGCGATATTGACAAACTGGTTCAGCCGCTGCGAATGTTGCTGGAGGGGAGTAAGCGGTAGTAATTATAAAAATTTGCGAACGATGGGTATAACGGTAAAAAAAGTAAAGCGGTTTGTGATAACCACTTTGTGGGTGGGAGGAGGTATTGCCCTGGTTGTATTTCTGATAGCGGCTATTCGTAAACGTGATGATAAGGTATGCGCCGGAGTGAATATAGAGATAAGGGAATCCGGAACCAACCTTTTTGCGGATAAGAATGATATTAGGGGGATGCTGAAGTTCATGAATATTAAAATTGAGGGAAGCCCGATAAGTGAGATCAACCTGCAGCAGATGGAAGCTGAGTTAGAGAAAAGTCCCTGGATCAGGAACGCGGAACTGTTTTTTGACAATAATGAGGTATTGCAGGTGAGGATATCGGAGCGGGAACCTGTTGCCAGGATATTTACAAAGGCAGGAAGGAGTTACTATATCGATAAGGAGCTTGTCCGGTTACCGTTGAGTACCAGGTTTTCAGCAAGGGTGCCGGTGTTTACCAACTGCCCGCTGGATAAAACCAAATGGGATAGCGCAGACAGTATTGTGTTGAACCAGGTAAAAACGATCAGTGAATTTGTGGCGGCAGATGATTTCTGGATGGCGCAGGTTGCGCAGGTTGACTATGCAGGAAAAGACCGGTTTGAAGTAATACCCGTGATCGGAGACCATAAAGTAGTGTTGGGTGATGCCGGCAACCTGGAGGCGAAGTTTGGCAGGCTCTATGTTTTTTATAAAGAAGTGTTGTCCAAAACAGGTTGGAACAGGTATGGAACGCTGGACATCAGGTTTAAAGAGCAGGTAGTAGCCGTAAAAAAATAAAATTTAAATAACAAACAAAAGTCACAACGTAATAAACCAACCGATATGAATCACGAACAACCGATTATTGTAGGTCTAGATATTGGAACCACAAAGATTGCAGCGATTGCCGGCCGCAAAGATGAATTTGGAAAACTGGAGATCCTTGGATTTGGAAGAGCCAACAGCAATGGTGTTCAGCACGGCATGGTGCTTAATATTGAACAGACTATCCGGGCTATCCAGACAGCATTGGAAAGTTGTTATCATTTCAACCCGGATTTGAGTATTGAGGAAGTGTACGTAGGCATAGCCGGTCAGCATATAAAAAGTATACAGACCAGGGGAGATATCGTGAGGCAGCATAACGAAGATGAAATTTCGCAGCTTGAAATAGATCAGTTGATAGCCAACCAGTATAAAACCTATATACCGGCAGGCGACCAGATTATAGACGTGATTCCGCAAGAGTTTACGGTGGACAATTTTCAGAATATTACCAACCCCATAGGGTATAATGGCGTGAAAGTAGGCGCCAATTTCCATATCATCACCGGCGACAGAAACGCTATTCGCAATATCAACCGGAGCGTGGAAAAATCGAACCTGAAGGTGAAGGACCTGGTGCTGCAGCCTCTGGCTTCTGCTGCTGCCGTAATGTGCGAACAGGACCTGGAAGCGGGCGTTGCTATTGTAGATATTGGCGGAGGCACCACTGACCTGGCGGTGTTTTACGAAGGCGTCTTGAAGCATACGGCAGTAATTCCTTTCGGCGGAGAAAATATTACCAATGATATTAAAAACGGGCTGGGTGTTTTGAAGTCACAGGCAGAACAAATGAAAGTACAGTTTGGCAGCGCCCTCGCGGAGGAAGCAAAGAGTAATGCTTATATCACCATTCCCGGGTTAAGAGGGATGTCGCCTAAAGAGATCAGCGTAAAAATGTTGGCGGGCATCATACAGGCACGCATGAGCGAGATACTGGATTTTGTAACCTACCAGCTCCGGCAGGTGGGCATAGAAAATAAGATGCTGAATGGCGGCATCATCCTCACCGGCGGTGGTTCACAACTGAAGCACCTGATCCAGTTGACTGAATATGTAACAGGTTTGGATGCCCGGATAGGGTTGCCCAATGAACACCTGGCTGCCGGTCATATACAGGAACTCACCAAACCGATGTATGCTACCTGTACAGGGTTAATATTGAAGGGATACAATGTATATGAAAATTCAGTCGTCAAGAACAGCTTTAAAACGGGTGTGGAAGTATATCCTGCCAGGGAACAGGCTTCACAAAAGGACAGTGTTCCCGGGGAAGAAGGTATCGGAAAAGAAAAACTGAAAAAGCGCAGGAAGAACCTGAAGACTTTTTTGGATTCTATAAAAAGCGGACTGATCGATATGTTTACGGAAGATGAGGGAGACAGGGGGTTCAACAGCGAAAAAGGCGATACGGCTGCCAGATAATATTTAAAAATTTTTATACTAACCATTATTTCTTAATAATCCTGCCCTTTAATAGCAGGAAATAAATCAACCAGGCGTATGATACACTTTGATTTGCCCAAAGAAAAATCGTCCATCATTAAAGTAATCGGTGTTGGCGGCGGCGGCGGCAATGCGGTAAACTATATGTTTAGCCAGAATATTGACGGTGTGAATTTTATTATCTGTAATACGGATGCACAGGCGTTGTCGCAAAGCGATGTACCCAACAAAGTGCAGTTGGGCCCCATGCTCACACAGGGGCTTGGCGCCGGGGCAAATCCTGAGATCGGGCGTCAGGCAACAGAAGAAAGCCTGGAAGAGATTCGCAGAATACTGGAAGTAAATACCAAGATGGCTTTTATAACCGCAGGTATGGGTGGAGGCACCGGCACCGGTGGCGCGCCGATCCTTGCCAAGATATGTAAAGACCTGGGCATCCTTACCGTGGGTATTGTCACTACCCCTTTTGCCTATGAAGGCAAAAAACGTTTCGCGCAGGCGGAAGAGGGTATTAAGCTGCTAAAGGGTTATGTAGATACCCTGTTGGTGATCAGCAATGATAAACTGAGGCACCAGTATGGTAATCTTACCATGAGAGCGGCATTTGCCAAGGCGGATAATGTGCTGGCAACCGCCGCAAAATGTATTACTGATGTGATCAACTCGACAGGTCAGATCAACGTTGACTTTGCGGACGTTTGTACCGTGATGAGGGATGGGGGTGTTGCCATCCTCGGCAGTGCAACCGCTACCGGGGAAAACAGGGCGCAAAAAGCCATTCAGGACGCGATCAACTCTCCGTTGCTGAATGACAACGATATCCGCGGCGCCAAATGGATACTGATCAATATTAATTCCGCTGAAGGAGATACCGAGTTCACTATGGATGAGGTGGACACCATACAGAATTACCTTATCAGCCAGGCCGGAGAGCATACCAACGTTATTATGGGACTGGGTTATGATAACTCGTTGGGAGACAAGATCGGTATCACCCTGATAGCTACCGGTTTTGACCATAAGGATCCTTTTATAAAACCTGTGGTAAAAGAGCAGGCCGGCGAGGAAAAGATAATTTTGCATTTGGGAGAACAGAAGCCTGAGGAAAAAACAATGCCTGAAAAGAAGGAGGAAGTGGTAGCGGATCCTATGGCTCCCCAGATGATAGAAATACCGGCGGTAAACGATGTGTTTGATGTAGCTTCAACAAAAGAGCAGCCCGAAAATATATCGGGAGAAAAAGAAATATTGCATTTAGAAATTTCTTCTTTATCTTCATTATCCGCAGAAGAAATCCCAATAGTTGAAAACCATCACACGGAAACAGGTTCTCCTGATGTAAATGCCGAAAAAAAGCATATAGAATTTGATTTCAATAAAGAAGCTAGCACCACCGCGACGTCAGGTGGTTATTTGTCAAAGCCGTCCAATATTTATGTTGAGGACCCGGAGAAAATAGAATCCACTAGTTCAAAGGAAGAACTATCCCACTTACAGGACAAGGGTACTGCTGACGGGCAGGAGCTTGAAATGCGGGTGGTGATCAAAGATCCCGGTGCGACGGACAATGCCAACGTACTGAATACTCAGAATGAAAACACTTCTGTCGAGGAGCCCGCAATGCAGGACGAGGCAGATGACAAAAAAAGGCTGGCAGCAGAGCGCCTGAGCAAGTTGCGCAACTTGCCTTTCAACGCAAATGCTCCAGACCAAAATGATGAGTATGAAAACGTCCCGGCATATGTCCGTCGCAATTTTCAGTTAAAAAACGCCCTGGCTTCAGTTGAAAAATTCTATAGCAACTACACCGTAAAGCCGGAGGAAAATAACCAGGCGCAGATCAGTACTATTAATACTTTCCTGGAAGGAAATAAACCAGATTAATGTAATGGCCGTTGTACTCATTGCCGGAGGAACAGGGCTTATAGGGCAATTACTTTCCGGAATGCTTTCGGAAAAGGGGTATGAAGTGGTTATTCTAACCAGGAAGATCAGGAGTTCAGATAATAAATTTCTCCAGGCGCTATGGAACCCTCAAAACGGAACCATAGACCTGGAGGCTATAAAAAAGGCTGACTACATCGTAAACCTGGCCGGGGAGGGAGTAGCGAAAAAACGCTGGACAAAAAAAAATAAACAGGAAATTGCAAACAGCCGGGTAAAAAGTACCCAACTGATAGTCAATACCTTAACAAATACTCCCAATAAAGTTCAGGCTGTTATACAAGCCTCTGCGATGGGTTGGTATGGAGATGATAGCCTGTTGCCGGAAGGGGTTACCGCTTTTTCGGAAGAAATGCCTGCCGCCGGAGGTTTTTTTGGGGAAACCTGCAGCGCCTGGGAAAAAAGTGCTGAACCGCTTGCTGATATTGGTAAAAGGCTGGTGATTTTGAGGATCGGATTGGTGCTTAGCCGGGCCGGCGGGGCATTAAAAGAATTTGTCAAACCATTAAAAGCTGGTTTCGCGGGGATATTGGGCAATGGCGCCCAGGTTCAAAGCTGGATACATATCCGCGACCTGTGCAGGATGTTTATTTACGCTATTGAACACAACAGGATGGCAGGCGTGTACAACGCGGCAGCTCCCCAGCCTGTCAGCAACAGGGTATTGGTTACCAGTCTGGCGGAAAGTTTAAAAGGCTCCTTTTATCTCCCCCTTTACATTCCCTCATTTTTGCTGAAGGTAATGCTTGGACAGATGAGTGAAGAATTGCTTAAAAGTATCACACTCAACTGCAATAAGATCAGGAATGCCGGGTTTCAGTTTGTATTTCCTTCCCTGGAATCTGCCATTAAAGAACTGACCGGCGGAAAATCAAAAGCGATTGCTTAGATTGCCTGAAATACAGGAAGGTTATCTTTGTAGTCCGGCAAACGGTAGTTTTTGATAAAGACCTGTGTATGAAGGCAAATATCCTGTTTACACTGATTTGTGATGGGCAGCTCAGTATGGACAGGGGTAAATAGTCTTTAGCTTAATAAATAATCATTTAAACCCATGCCCCCCATAAAAGCGAAGCGGAACGGTACTAAAAAGGAGATCATCATTTCCAAAGCGGCAAAGCTTTTCAGAGATAAGGGTTTTGCGGCCACTTCCATGCGCGATCTGGCGGAAAATGTGGGTGTGGAAGCTGCCAGTCTTTATAACCACATTCAGTCGAAAGCGGAAATACTGCAGGAGATCTGTTTCAAGGTGGCTAACCTCCTTACCACACACCTGGAAAAGGTAAAGGCTGATAATCAATTGAATGCAATAGGTAAGATACAGGCTATTTTAAAAATGCATATTGATCAGATGCTGAAAAACCGCGATGAGGCGCATGTAGCCGACCGCGAGTGGCGGCATCTTACAGAGCCTTATCTCTCCAATTTTAAAGCGCAGCGGAAAGCCTACCGGCAGTGGTTAGCGCATATAATTGAAGACGGGATACAAAATAAGGAGATCAAACCTATCGACGCCTCCACTGCTGTGATCATTATGTTGCATGCCATCAGTTGCATTGAATCGTGGCATCGTTCTGAGCAAAAGATACCGGAGGATCAATTGGAAAAGAACATGATCATTATTTTGGTGGAGGGACTGAAATACAACGATTAATTTTTTTGCCAGATTAGATAGCTAAAGTTTAAATATGTAATTCAAATTATCTAACTTAGTATCCTTGTGACAGCCGTCATCGCTTTTTGTGCTAGTTACCTGGGATTTAACGCCGATTGCTCAGAACCTAGTTTTTAAGACAATCCTTTTCCTGTGTATTTTTAATTTATCTAAAACTTATTTTTCCAATGGCTATCAGGCAATCTGTAAAAATGCTTCCGAATGAAGTTTGGAAGGACCTCCCCGACCACGAAGCGAAAGGCCCCGTATGGTATAAATACGCAATATCCAATCATGGCCGCGTTATTAAGTATAATAAGAGACTTTCTGATGGTTTTATCCTTCAATTAAGCCGCCAGGCCAATTATCCCATCTGGCGGAAAAAGCTAAACGGTGAATACTACACCGCTTTGATCCACAGGTTGGTAGCCAAACATTTTTTGCCAAAACCCAAAGCCAGTCAAAAGTATATCATTCACCTCGACCACGATTACGAGAATAACAAATATACCAACCTGAAATGGGCTACCCAGGATGAAGTGACTGTACACAATAAAAAAAATCCCCGTGTGAAAGCTGCGCTGAAAAGGCGTAAGGATAACCCGACTCAAAAGGGCGCTAAGCTGGATGTAAAGAAAGTGCTGGTAATTAAAACAATGCTTAAAGAAAAGAAGACATTGAAGGCAATTGCCGCTAAATTCGGGGTATCCGATATGCAGATCCACCGCATTAAGACAAAGGAAAACTGGGCACACGTAAAACTTCCCAGAAAATAGTGTAAAGCCATATCTTCAGTTCCGGCTGCCAGGCCCGGAAATCAGGCATTCGGATGCCTGCAGGCCTCTTTTTTCCGTTTCGGCGATTACCATTAACTTCGCAGGATTTTATTTTCGACTACTGAGGTAGAAATTCAAAGAAATATTTTATGGCAAATAGTGAAACAGAAAGGGTAAAATGTCTGATCATTGGTTCCGGTCCTGCCGGTTACACCGCCGCTATCTATGCATCAAGGGCTAATCTTAAGCCGTTATTGTACCAGGGTATTCAGCCTGGCGGTCAGTTGACCATCACCACGGAAGTAGAAAACTATCCCGGTTATGCTGATGGCGTACAGGGACCTGATATGATGACAGATTTTGAAAAGCAGGCAGCCCGTATGGGAGCAGATATACGGTTTGGGCTGGCAACAAGGGTGGATTTTTCACGGCAACCATATAAGGTATGGATTGACGACGAGAAATTAATAGAAGCGGATGCGGTGATCATTGCTACCGGGGCTTCTGCCAAATGGCTGGGACTGGAAAGTGAGCAGCGGCTCAACGGTTTTGGGGTAAGCGCCTGTGCTGTATGCGATGGCTTTTTCTTTAAAGGTAAAGAAGTAGCTATCGTGGGGGCGGGTGATACCGCTGCCGAAGAAGCATTATACCTGTCCAAGATCTGCTCCACCGTGCATATGCTGGTGCGCAGGGATGAGATGAGGGCTTCCATGATCATGCAGGACCGGGTTAAGAATACCCCCAATATCAAAATTTACTGGAGCACGGAAACCCTGGAAATACTTGGCGAAAACAGAACCGAATCGGTAAGGGTCAGAAATAATAAAACAGGAGAAGAGCAGATCATTCCTGTTAGCGCATTATTTGTTGCTATTGGTCATCAGCCCAACTCGGAGATATTCAAAGACTGGTTGGAACTGGACGAGGCGGGCTATATCAAAACCATCCCGGGCAGCACCAAAACCAATATTGAAGGAGTGTTTGCAGCGGGTGATGTGCAGGACAAAATATACAGGCAAGCTGTGACCGCTGCAGGAAGTGGTTGTATGGCAGCGCTGGATGCAGAGAGGTATTTGAGTGAAAAGGGACTTCATTAGTCCTTGCTCCTGTTTTCAATACCCGTTCATATGATACATATTTCACTCCATCATCTCACTTTCCGGGCTTTTCATGGAGTACATGAAGAGGAAAAAATATTGGGCAATGATTTTGCCGTTGACCTGGATATATATTTTGAGGAACCGGTTGAGCTCATTAACCGGTTAGAGCAAACCATCGACTACTCGGTGTTGTATGACCTGGTAAAAACACATATGCAGCTTCCGGAGCCGTTGCTGGAGACCCTGGCAATGGATATGGCAGCGGATATCAAAAGGAAATACGACCAGGTGGTAGAAATTAACGTTTCTATAAGCAAATTAAACATGCCGCTTGTTAATTTCCGTGGAAATATCAGCGTGGCTTATCATAAAAAATACGATAGGCATAAAAGAACATAACCACTCAATATATACACTATGAAATATGGGTTATTATCGCTGCTTGCCCTGGCGCTTGGGTATATGGTGTATGCCCAGGATGTGGATGCTTTGATACAGCAGGCGGAACAGTCGGAAAAAGACCTGAAGGAAGCAGAGGCATTGACAAAATATAAGGAAGTGTTGGCTGTTCAGCCGGGAAATATTAAAGCGCTCTGCAAGGTTACCGAACTCACGGCCAGAACAGGCAATCGCCTGAAGGATGCAAAGCAGCGGCTGGCGGCATTTACAGAGGCGAAAAAGTATGCCGATACGGTTTTGGAGGCAGCTCCCGCCAATGCGGATGCGAACTATGTGTTTGCGGAAGTAGCGGCTAAAATGACCACTGTTACATCGGGTAAGGAAAAAGCCAGATATCTCCGCGATTTTAAAAATTATACAGACACCGCTTTACAGCTTAATGCCAATCATGCAAAGGCTTTGTATTTGCTGGGTAAGTGGAACTTTGATGTATCCACCCTGAATACGGCGGAAAAGGCAGCCGTGAAAGTATTGTTTGGGGGAATTCCGCGGGCTTCAGTGCTGGATGCCATCAAAAGTTATGAAAAAGCGCGTACGGCTGATCCTTTGCTGTTGGTAAATTATCTTGATCTTGCTAAAGCTTATGTCAAAAATCATCAGACAGATAAAGCAATAGAAGTCCTGAACAAACTGGTAAAGTTACCACCCAAAACGGGTGACGATGATGGCTATAAAGCGGAGGGCCGCAGCATGCTTGCAGGTCTTCAGTAATTGCCGTTTGTAAAATAAAATGCAATACCCGCAAAGGTTTTATTATATTCACCCCTTATATCTGATCCGGTTGCCTGGCAATCTTTTGTATTAAAGCATCTTAATTATGAGAAAACAATTTTTTCTATTTTTCCTGTTCGTGAATGGAGCTGGACTGGCGATGGCGCAGAATAATTATGATTATCAGAAGCTGTTCTCTCCCTTGTTTTACACCCATAACGGTAACGAGTATCGTACAGCCAGCGGGGAACCGGGGCCGGCATACTGGCAGAACCGGGTGGACTATCGGATAGACGCCAGGCTTGATGAAGCCAAAAATGAAGTGAGTGCATCCATGGTGCTTACTTATAAAAATAATAGCCCGCAACAATTGCCGTATATCTGGCTGCAACTGGATCAGAATCTCTTCAACGACTCTTCCAGGGGCTTTGCTAAAGTACCTGCCAACAGCAGGAGCCGCTATGGCGATGCTGCCAGTAATTTTAAAGGAGGATACAATCTCAAAAGTGTGAAGCTGGTAAATGGTAGCTCGGAAACAAATGCCGATTACCTGGTGACAGATACAAGGATGCAGATACGCCTGGCAAAACCGGTGGCTGCAAAACAAGGTGAGCTAAAGATAAAAATTGATTATTCTTATACCATTCCGCAATATGGAGCGGACAGGACAGGCATCCTGAATACCCGAAATGGCAATATATATGCGGTTGCGCAGTGGTATCCGCGTATGTGTGTGTATGATGATATCCGGGGCTGGAATACAGACCCTTACCTGGGCGCCAGCGAATTTTACCTGGAATATGGCGATTTCGAAGTGAACATCACCGCCCCGGCCACCCATATAGTGGCAGGCTCCGGTGAATTGCAGAATCCCCAGGAAGTACTGACCCCGAAGGAACTGCAACGATATAACCAGGCTAAAGAGAGCGACAAAACGGTTATCATCAGGGGTAAGGATGAAGTAAGCGATACAAAGCTCAGAATTCAGAAGCCGGAACTCACCTGGAAATTTAAAATAAAAGATGCCCGCGATTTTGCATGGGCATCCAGCAAAGCTTTTATCTGGGACGCAGCCCGGATGAATTTCCCCAGCGGTAAAAAGGGACTGGCGATGTCCGTGTACCCGGTTGAATCTGACGGAAAGGATGCCTGGGGGCGTTCTACCGAGTACACAAAAGGGTCTATAGAAAGTTACTCCAGGCGATGGATGGAATACCCTTACTACTCTGCCGTGAATGTTGCCAGCAATGTGGGTGGTATGGAGTACCCTGCAATCGTATTTTGCGGGGCACAGGCACGGGCGTCCGGGTTATGGGGAGTTACAGACCACGAGTTTGGCCATATATGGTTTCCCATGATTGTAGGCAGCAATGAGAAAAGGTATGGCTGGATGGATGAAGGGTTTAATACCTTCCTCAACCGTATCGCGTCGGAAGACTTTAACGGCGGGGAGTATAAAAAAGCGCCCACGGACGGACACAGGTCATCGTATATGTTCGGAATGGAACTGGAGCCTGTTTATACCACCCCGGATGGTATGAAAGAGCGCAGTATTGGTAGTCTGTTATATTTCAAACCCGGATATGCTATGGAGTTATTACGTAATCATATCATCGGCGCCGACCGGTTTGATTATGCCTTAAAGAAATATATCAGTGACTGGGCATATAAACATCCTACCCCCTGGGATTTTTTCCGCAGCATCGAAAATAGTGTAGGGGAGGACCTCGCCTGGTTCTGGAGAGGCGTTATACTCAACAATTATGCTTTTGATCAGGCAATTCTGAAAGTGGAGTATCTGAATGGAGATCCCAAACAGGGCGCCCTGGTTACCATCGAAAATAAAGAACAGGCAGTTATGCCGGTAGTGGTGGAATATACCACGGTAAGCGGGAAAACCGGTCGCAAAAAGCTGCCTGTAGAGATATGGCAAAACAATGTTACCTGGATATTCAGGATAGCAGCGGCCGAAGAACTTGCCAAAGTAGTGCTGGACCCTGATCGTGTATATCCCGATAGAAACAGTAATAATAATACCTGGACGAAATAACCGCGATCCCTCATAGCCGGGCTCCCTTTGCATCCAGATTGCAAAGGGAGTTTTATATGGCACCAAAAATATTTTAATCAAATGATTAAAATATTTGTTTAAAACAAAATCAATGTTTAGCTTTGTCCCAATAAGCAGATATGACCAGAAAGGAGAAGGATATTACCACGGAGGAAAAAATCAAAGGCGCCGCCAGGAAGGTATTTACGCAGAAAGGATATGCGGCTACCCGTACCCGGGATATAGCGGAAGAAGCGGGTATTAACCTGGCGTTGCTGAATTATTATTTCAGGAGTAAGGAAAAGCTGTTTGAACTGGTGATGGCGGAAAAAGTAGGTGAATTGTTTGGAATGCTGGTGCCGGTAGTAGTAGATCATTCAACTACCCTGAAAACCAAGATGGAGAAAATTGCAGCGACCTATATTGATACGCTGGAGAAGAACCCGGGACTGCCTTTGTTTGTGTTGAGCGAAATTCACCGGAGACCGGAATGGTTATCGCAGCGCGTCCCGATCGCCGACATTTTCAAAAAGAGCTCTTTTATGCAACAGGTACGGGAGAAGCGCCCTGATATTGATCCCATGCATTTTTTTATGAATGCGCTGGGGTTATGCGTATTCCCGTTTATTTCCAGCCCTGTTTTTATCGGGGCAGGCGTTATCAACAGAAATGACTTTAAAAAGTTGCTGCAAGAACGAAAGAGCCTGATACCGGTTTGGATGAATGCGATGTTGAAAGCATAATTTTTTTACCCTGTATTAATCAAATGATTAAAACGTATGAATAATTTTATATGGAACCTTCGTCGCAAGACGATTTTGCTTGTGGTGCTGGTATCAACAGGGATTTGTGTAAATGCGCAACAGCTATCGATCGATAGCTGCTATGTATTGGCAACGAAAAATTTTCCGGCGATAAAGAAATATGCATTGCTGGAGAGGTCTGCTCAATACGGCATTGAAAATGCAGCCAGGGGATACCTGCCCCAGGCGAATATAAGCGGACAGGCAACTTACCAATCGCAAACCATAGATCTGTCTAAAGCAATGGGCGGTGCATTACCGCCAGGCATATCAATACCGGAGATCAGTAGGGACCAGTATAAGGTACAGGCGGAGGTAACACAGGCTGTCTATGATGGTGGCGTTATCCATAACCGTAAGAAAATGCTGGACGCTGCAGATAAGTTGCAGCAGCAACAGGTGGAAGTTACGGTATATGCTGTAAAGGATAGGGTGAATCAGCTATTCTTCTCTATTTTGCTGATGGATGAACAGTACAAACAAAATAACCTGCGGAGAGCTGACCTGCAGAATGCCGCTGAAAAAACAGAGGCAGCACTGGCAAACGGGACTGCTTTCAGAAGCAGCCTGAACGAACTGAGAGCAGAACTGGTAAATGTGGACATGGTGAGCACCGAACTGAAGGCGAACCGCTATGCCTATGTTCAAATGTTAAGCGTGTTGACAGGTATGCCGTTACGGAACGAAGTGGAACTGGTGATGCCGCTGGCACCGGTAGAAATCTTTGACATAACCGGCCGGCCGGAATTAAAACTGTATGACTACCAGAAACAATTATACGACGTTGAAGAAAGCAACCTGAGATCGGATTATACGCCCCGCCTAAATGCTTTTATACAGGGCGCATACGGACGACCTACTCTGAATTTTGTGGAGAATAAATTCGGCGCCTGGTATATGGGAGGACTGCGCCTGCAGTGGAATTTTGGAAGTTTATATGGATTAAAGAATAATAAGCGCATACTGGAAATAAACCGGCAACTGGCTGACGTGGATAGAGAGACCTTTCTGTTCAATACGGAGGTAAGTATCCGCCAGCAAAAAGCCGTCATTGACAAATACAAAGAACTGATCAGCCAGGATTACAAATTGATTGAATTGAGAAATGCTGTCAAGATATCGTCCCGGGCACAGTTGGACAACGGGGTTATAACCACCAGGGATTTTATTGCACAGGTGAACGCAGAAAGCCTGGCACGCCAAAGTCTGGCTTTGCACAGCATTCAGCTTTTACAGGCTCAATATAATCTTAACTATATATCAGGTAACTAAACAACATTATGAAAACAACAACATACAAGATTATCGGATCAGCCATTCTGCTGGTATTTATAATATCCTGTGGCACAAAGATCGATTACGACGGTTCCGGGAATTTTGAAGCGGATGAGGTTATAGTTTCCGCGCAGCAAACCGGGGAAATTCTTTCCTTCAATATTTCAGAAGGTACCCGTTTGCAGGAGGGGGATACCGTTGGGGATATCGACATCATTATTCCCGAACTGCAGAAGGAGCAGACAGAAGCACGTATTGCCGCGTTGAAAGAGAGGACAACGACGCCCGCTATCCAGGTGGCAGTTGCACAAAAGCAATTGCGGGTGCAGGAATCGAGGATGGCGCAACTGGGGCGGGAACGCGACAGGACCGCGAACCTGGTGAAAGCGGATGCCGCTACCCAAAAACAACTGGATGATATCAACTCATCTATCGATGCGCTGGAAAAAGAAATGCAGGTCACCAAAGAGCAGATCAGGTTGTACACCTATAACACCCATGTTCAGAACAGGTCTGTTCTGAGTGAACAGGCGCCTTTGGAAGTGGCTGCCCGGCAGTATCAGCAACAGATGGATATGGGGAAGATCATTAATCCTGTCACCGGTATTGTGCTGGCAAAATACGCACTGAAAGGAGAATTGGCCACTATAGGAAAACCGCTGTATAAAATTGCGAATGTTGATACCATTGATCTGAAAGCATATATAACCGGAGACAAGCTATCGTCTGTCGCATTGGGACAGCCGGTCACGGTACGCATTGACGAGGGAAAGAAAACCTATAGAACGTACCCGGGAACAATTGTGTGGATTGCCGATAAATCTGAGTTTACACCCAAAACAATTCAGACAAAAAACGAAAGAGCCAATCTGGTATACGCTATCAAAGCCAGTGTAAAAAATGATGGTTTTCTGAAGATCGGAATGTACGGGGAATTAATATTAGATAACAGCGCTAAATAACGAAGGATGGAAACAGTAGTTCTTGACCATATTTCCAAAACTTATGAAAAAGGGACTGTGCTGGCGGTAGATGAGGTTTCCTTTTCAGTGAACAAAGGTGAGTTGTTTGGTTTGATTGGTCCTGACGGCGCCGGCAAAACTTCTCTCTTTCGTATACTCACCACCTTATTGTCTGCAGACAGCGGCAGGGCATCCGTAGCAGGTTTTGACGTGGTAAAAGATTACAAGACCATCAGAAGAATAGTGGGTTATATGCCCGGCAGGTTCTCGCTTTACCAGGACCTGACAGTGAAGGAGAACTTGGAGTTCTTTGCTGCTTTATTTGGAACTACCGTCGAAGCCAACTACTCACTCATCAAAAGTATCTACGAACAGATAAAGCCCTTTAACGACAGACGCGCCGGGAAACTGTCCGGCGGAATGAAACAAAAACTGGCTTTGTGTTGTGCATTGATCCATAAGCCGCAGGTTTTATTGCTGGATGAACCAACCACCGGTGTGGATGTTGTATCCCGGCGGGAGTTCTGGGATATGTTGAAATCGTTGAAAAAAGAAGGGATCACCATACTGGTCTCCACACCCTATATGGACGAAGCCTCTTTATGCGAGCGGATCGCCCTTATACAATCCGGGAAGATACTGTCGGTGAATACGCCTGATGGTATCAGGCGGGCATACCCTGTTAAATTGTATGCAGCCAAATCGGATAATATCTATCAATTGCTGATGGACCTCCGTGCGCTTGAGTGGATAGAGCATTGTTATGCATCCGGCGAGTACCTCCATTTCAATTTTGTGTCTGACGAACAAAACCTGTTAGCCGGCCTGGAGGAATATGCCGTAAGCAGAGGGCACCGGCATCTTGTCGTCAGGGAAATTATCCCCGATATTGAAGATTGTTTTATCCGGTTGATGAATGAAGGAAAATGGCTGAGCGAAGAGCAAATACATGCGATAATATAAATCCTGTGATCATGAAAGAATATGTTATACAATGTAAGGATCTCACAAAGCGATTTGGCGATTTTTATGCCGTTGACCATATTTCTTTTGATGTAGAGAAAGGAGAGATATTCGGCTTCCTGGGAGCCAACGGAGCGGGTAAAACAACCGCCATGCGCATGTTATGCGGTTTGTCGTACCCTACTTCAGGTGAAGCCACCATAGCAGGTTACAATGTGTACACCCAACAGGAGAAAATAAAGCAGCATATTGGTTATATGAGCCAAAAGTTTTCCCTGTATGAAGACCTGACGGTTTTGGAGAATATAGAGTTTTATGGCGGTGTGTACGGGCTGGATATAAAAACCATAAAGGCCCGTAGCAACGATCTGCTCCGGGAACTGGGGCTGATGCCGGAAGCAAAAAAACTGGTGGGAAGCCTTCCGTTGGGCTGGAAACAAAAGCTGGCCTTTTCTGTTGCCATTTTTCATCGTCCGCAGATCGTATTCCTGGACGAGCCTACCGGCGGTGTGGACCCCATTACCCGTAGGCAATTCTGGGATATGATCTACAAAGCGGCTGCCACCGGTATTACGGTTTTTGTTACCACTCATTATATGGATGAAGCCGAATATTGCCACCGGATTTCAGTGATGGTGGATGGCAAGGTAAAAGCCCTGGATAGCCCCGCCACACTGAAAGCCGATCTGTCTGCTGAAACGATGGAAGAGGTGTTTTACAAACTGGCAAGAGGGGCGCAGCGCAGCGGAGATTAAACGGTTTATATCGGGTAAGTAAAAAATTGACAGCCGGAGTATGAAACAATTATTCGTTTTTATCAGGAAGGAGTTTTTCCACGTATTCCGCGACCGGCGTACGCTGTTGATCATGTTCGGCCTACCGGTGGTGCAGATCATCCTGTTCGGTTTTGCATTGTCCAGTGAGGTAAAAAATATCCGGCTCGGAATATCCAACGCGGAAGATGTGAGTAGCCGGCAGATCGTGAATAAAATAAAATCGTCTTCCTATTTTCTCGTTTCAGAAGAGAATATCAGCGAAGGGGTTATTGAATCCGAATTCCTGAAAGGGAACCTGACAGCCGTCCTGGTTTTTCCCCCGCAATTTTCAAACGACCTGCTGCATGCGGGAGCGGCTACCGTACAGATCATCACTGACGGATCGGACCCGAATATTGCCAAAACAGTTGTTAACTATCTCACCAATATCATTACCGCTTACCAACAGGAAAGTTTCGGTGTGGCAACCGGCTACCGGATAGTGCCCGAAATAAGAATGTTGTATAATGAAGAGGGTAACGGATCGCTGAATTTCATACCGGGAGTAATGGCCCTGATACTGATGATCGTGTGTACCGCGCTCACATCGGTCTCTATTGTGAAAGAAAAGGAACTGGGTACGATGGAAGTGTTGCTGGTCTCTCCTTTCAGGCCCATCTGGGTATTGATAGCCAAAGCGATACCCTACCTGATGTTATCCCTGGCGAACTTTACGGTAATACTCCTGACGGCGGTGTATGTGCTGAATGTGGAAGTGAAAGGCAGTGTGCCGCTGCTGTTTTTCGAAACGATGCTGTTTATCATCACCTGTCTTTCGCTTGGGCTGCTTATTTCCAATGCTACCAATTCCCAGCAAACAGCGTTATTGCTTTCGCTGATGGCGATGATGCTGCCTACCATCATTTTTACCGGGTTTATGATGCCGCTGGAAAATATGCCCGTTCCCTTCCAGGTTATATCCAATATCATACCCTCCCGGTGGTATTTCCTGATCATTAAATCGGTTATGCTGAAGGGGCTGGGTTTTGAATATGTATGGAAGGAAACCCTGGTGCTTGCCGCAATGACAATAGGTTTGCTGACCATCGCCTTAAAAAAATTCAAAACGACTTTGTAATGAAAATCCTTTTTTTCATATTGAGAAAAGAGTTCCGGCAGATAAGGAGGAATAAAAGTATTCTGGCGATGATGTTTGTAATGCCGGTAGTGCAACTGATCATTTTGCCACTGGCGATGGACTTCGACGTAAAAGGCGTGAACCTGGTAGTGGTGGATAACGATCACAGCACCACTTCGCAGAAACTTATCAGTACCGTTACTGCCTCGGGGTATTTTAAAATAACGGGCGATGTTTTGTCATACAAAGAGGCCTTACAATTTATTGAGAAAGGCCAGGCCGATATCATACTGGAAATACCGCCGGCATTTGAGAGAAACCTGGTGCGGGAAGGGAAGCAACAACTGGCATTGTACGCGGATGCCATTAATGGAACCAAAGCAGGTATCGGCAGTGGTCATCTCTTGGGGGTTATCAGGTCATATAACAAGGACCTGGAAATAAATTTGAAAGCGGCTGGTATAAAGAACGATACCGGAAGGATTGATATTACATACAGCAACTGGTTTAACCCGCTGGGTATTTATAAATATAACGTAGTGCCGGCGGTGCTGGTCCTGCTGTTGACATTGATAGGCGGGTATGTTACGGCTTTGAATATCGTACGGGAGAAAGAGATCGGTACCATAGAACAGATCAATGTGACCCCAGTAAAAAAATGGCAGTTTATCCTGGGTAAATTAACTCCCTTCTGGATCATCGGAATACTGGTGTTTACTATCGGGCTTATCGTGTCGGCAGTATTTTATGGAATACTGCCTGTGGGAAATATCTTCCTGTTGTATGCTTTTGCTATGGTTTACCTGGTAGCTGTCATGGGCTTCGGACTGCTGATCTCCACCTACAGCAGCAACCAGGTGCAGGCAATGTTCGTGGCATTTTTCTTTATGATGATCTTTATGCTGATGAGTGGTTTCTTTACCAGCACGGATAGTATGCCCGGTTGGGCAAAACTGATATCGGAACTCACGCCGGTGACCCATTTTATCAAAGCAGACCGGATGATCATTCTGAAGGGTAGCGGCTGGCAGGATGTGAAAGCAGCATTTTTCTACCTGCTGGCATTTGCTGTTTTCCTGAATGGCTGGGCAATACTGAATTACCGTAAAACAAATTAGGATATGGTGATACGTTTCTCCCCGGGCATAACCCCGCGTTGATTTCAAAAGTATTTATGGCCAGCAGGAAACAAATGATCTGTTTTTAAGCCAATGGTAATTACTGTTAAGCCAATATTTCATTGGCAAATAAAAAAAGCCGGCTGTCTTTGGATAGACAACCGGCACTAATGTATAACCCCTGAAAAACTAATCGTCAATTCTTAAAAAGTTACCGTTCCGGTCAAATTCCAGGTCAAGCCCGTTGGATAATTCTACCTCCTGCCTGTTATCATCCAGCTCCCATTTTTTAATATATTCTGCCGGGTAATTATCAGTTACATATGTCAGTATTTGCGACGGAATTACACTATCCGGTAACTTACTGTTCCCTTCAATTTTCCTTATTTCTCCGGACCGGTTGAATTCCAGTTTTACACCGTTATCCAGGTAAACTTTATAGGTTTTTTTCAGATCATCAAATTCCTTGATTGCCTGTGCTATTTTTTGATCGGGAAAATGTGTGGTAATGTAGTTTTTGCCGGTGGCTGGCAGGTCATTTTCAGACACTATTTTTTCTTTTTCGCAGGAAGCAGAGACTAAGGCGAATGATAAAAGAATCAAACTCAAATTTTTCATACCAATCAATTTTTATTTTTTTGTAAGACAACCGGGGAACAGAATACCCTTACGTTTGTTTTGTTAAAAGACTATTAACAGTACAGATTGCTGTTAACAATGTCACTGTATTTGCAAAAGGCAGACCAATCTTTACATCCGGGTTGTTAAAAAACAGGCGCCTGTTAATTAAAAGAGTGTTAATCCTGCATTCCAGCCGAACCAGGTAGTCACCTTGTTGCTCCCAAACCAGTTGTATTTATGGGCGCCTGCCGAAGGATTGGCGTAGCCTGCAATGGTATGCTCCTGGTTGGAATAATAGAGCGCAAAGGATGGACCTGCGGTTACAGATAAATTTCCGGATATTTTATAATCAAACTGCAGGCTTATCCTGTTGAGGATATTACTGTGTTCCCAGTTGCCGGTATAGAGATAATCAGCGCTGATTTCCGGCATACAACTAAACCGGCTTCCGAGGGACAGGTTGGTGCCTATACCATATCCCAAACTATATAATTTTTGATCATTATTAAAATTTAACCCTCCCCTGAGGACGCTGTACAGCCTGGCATTACCCGTTTTAAAAGCAAGGTTGAAATGAGTGATCTCGCTGTTGTGTACATATAGCTTGTGATATCCCTTTCGTACTATGTTTACCAGTCCTATCGTGTAACCGTCTACGGTATCTGCAATGTTCACCAGTCCTATTTGTACTCCTTTCAGCCGTTTGGCATAGTTAAAAATGCCTGCTGCCTGCAGTCCATCCGCATCACCCGCAGTAATATTGGCGATACCCGCTACCTGAATACCCCGACTGTTCTTTTGCACATGATTATTGATACCGGCAATTTGTATTCCTTCCAGGCTGTCCTTCACCAGGTTGCCGATGCCTCCCACCTGTATGCCTCTCATATTGTGACTGACGTGGTTGCTTATACCTCCCAGTTGTATGCCGTGTACATGCTTCAGAACGGTATTGTGAACACCTGCTATCTGTATGCCGCTGCTGCCGCCCCCCACAAGATTGACCACGCCCGCGATCTGCGCCATGCGTACATTATTCTTGTTGATATTAAAAACGCCTCCTATTTCCGCGCCATCCACACCTCCTGTATACCCGCCCAGGACATTCAGCGAAAAATTATTGATGACCTGGCTGCCCATTTTGCCATGGATGCCAAAACCGGGTACAAGCGACACCTGCACGGCTTTTGCTCCCAGGATGTCTTTTATATTAAGGCTTTGGGTTTTTAGTTTCGCAGATAAAAGGAAGCGGGCAAAGCGGTTATACTCTATAGTTTCCGGTTTGGTGACGGGTGATACCAGGATGGAATCTTTTTGTTCGATGGGGTACGCCCCGGCCCGTTGATAGATATTGGCGGTAGAAATAACGGGCTTTTCAAATGCCGGAACGATCGCGATTTCCAGTTGCATATTGTACCGAGGGTTAATTACTACAGTCGTATCTTCAAAAAGACTGCGGCTGACGGCTAAAGATGTCGGCTGACGCCTGTTTTTGAGTCTGATGCTGAACCTTCCCTGCTCGTCTGTAAGTGTTGACACCAGGTTTTTAGGTTCGTAAATACTCACATCGCCGAGTTTCTCTCCTGTTTCGCTGTTGACCACATAGCCGGTAATGGTAAAAATATCTCCTTCGCTCTGTGATTGTTGTACAATTGATGTTACCCGCAAGGCCGTTTTTCGGATGATAATATAATTACCGCTTTCCTTGAATTCAAATCCCTCATTCAGTAATTGATTCAGCACCTGGCTGACGGTATGGTTGTTAGCGGTGTATGTCACCAGGCTGTCCCGCTTCAGGATATTACTGTTATAGGAAAAAGAAAAATTTCCTTTATTGCCAAGAATTGTCAACACATCATCCAACCGCTGTTGCTGAACACTGAAGCTGACTTTTTTATTCAGGATGTTTTGCGCTGTCGCTGTGTTTGCCGCGGCAGCCAGTAACAAAAGCAGTATAAATCTTGCCGTAGTCTTTGCAGTTTTTTTCATTCCGTTGCTCTGTATAATATTACTTAATATAAATGGTATCTGCTTCCTGTGTAATGGTAATCATCAGGGTTTCTTTCAGTATTTTCAGAATTACTTCCAGGTTTTCATTGCTGAATATTACGTTCAGAGGAAGTGATGCGGCTTCTTTGTTGGAGATAATTATATTCACTCCATAGGCTTCATTCAGCTTCTCTGCCAGCTTCCACAATGGGGTATTGTCGCATATGAATGTTTTGCTTACATAGTAATTATACAGCAAATCCTGGTCCTGTGTTTTTTGTAAAGGGCTGATACTATCGTCCACTATGATTCGCTCACCGGCATATAACTCAATCTGCTGGTCGCCCCGGGTGACCTGTACGATGCCTGTGCTGACAATGACTGCGGTGTGTCCCGCATCGGTTTTTATATTGAAAGAGGTACCCACTACTTTGATCACCGCTTTTTCCGTGGTAATAACAAAGGGGTTTTCAGTGTCAGGGGTCACGTCAAAAAATGCTTCTCCCTTTAAGGAAACCATTCGCTTACCAGAACCGGGAATTTTTTTGTATGATAACTCAGTACTTTTATTCAATGTTACTACTGACCGGTCCGGCAAGGTATCCACCCGCACGTTATTTTCTGTAAGCAGACTAACGGAGGTTGTTTGTTCTTTCTGGAAGAGCAAATATCCCAGCCAACTTCCTGCGAGTATAATGAGAGCAGCGGCTACCACCCGGAGCCATAGTTTTAACGGTTGCCTCATCCTGCTAACGGGCTTGTCAATATAGTTGCTCCTGAATGTTTTCCAGGCCTGGTTTTCGTCAATCTCCAGTTGGGACATTTCCCTGCTCTTTTCCCATACCCGCATCAGCCCTTCAAAATAGCGCAGGTTCTCTTCACCGGCTTCCATCCAGGCGTACACCTCCTGCTCTTCCTCCGCATTGGCTTCATCAGCGAAGTATTTCGCCAGCAGCATATTTATTTTGTCGTCCGGTATATTCACGTTCTTCTTTTTAATGGTGGTTAATGATATAGCTGAATAAAACCAGGATGGCGTTTATATATTCGCCCAGCAAATTCCTTAACTGTTTCAAAGCCTTCCCCATCTGCGCTTCCACTGTTTTTACCGAAACTTTCAGCCTGTCTGCTATTTCCCTGTATTTGAGTTCTTCAAAGCGGCTCATCTGGAAGATCAACCGGCATTGTTCAGGCAGGCTGTTAATAGCTTCCTGGATGCGTAGCGCCATTTCTTTGCTTGAAATATCTTCGCCCCTCACATGCCCGGTTTCGCTGTGTAGCGCATGCTTCACGTGCTCCTGCTTTACCTTCTGGTGCTTTCGGAGATTCAGGCAATGATGGTATATGGCTTTATAGAGATAGGCTTTCACGGATGTGTCGAATGATAAACGCTCTCTTTTTTCCCAGACTTTAAAAAAAACCTGCTGTACCGCTTCTTCCGCCATCACCTGGTCATTGAGCAGGGTATGGGCATAGATCATTAATTCCCGGAAGTTCCTTTTGAACAGATTTTCAAAAGAGGCTTCTGTAAGAACCACCGGTATGCCTTTAGGTACTGTTGTACTGCTGTCCAATTTTAATGTGTTCGCTCCAGGCTCAAAGATAACTGCTTCCAGAATGAATGATTTTTATAATAGGACAACAGGGGAAGTATTTACCCTTATTCCTTTAAAAAATAATTATCAAATACGACAGAGAAGGTGGTTGGACGGTTTTTTGGACAGAAAAAAGGAGGGGAGCGAAACCGGCTTGCTTACCCGCGGTGTGCCGGCTTTCGGCCTTTGAAAAATAAGATCCGGTCAACAATACGCGATAAATATCATCATCATACCCAGAACTCGTCTTCATAGTTATCCGGTTTGGGATTTGCATGCAGTTCACGCAATTGATCCCCCACCACCGCCAGTGTTTCTTCCGGCAGGGTTTTTTCCAGGTGCGGAAAAAGAAAACGTTCTTCAAAACGGATATGAGTATCCAGCCTGTCGGCAAAACCGGTCAGGTCGTCCGGGTTCTTTTCTATTATGTCCGCTATCTGCCTGTGTTCGGCAATGGCTCTCTTGCATAATTCATCATCCGCATATCTGAACAGCAGGGATTCCTCTTCTTCAAAATGCGGTTGCAGGTGTTCGTTAAAAAAGTATCTGGCATAGTTTTGTATTCTCTCCGGTGCAACGCCTTTCCGGATGCCCTGTCTTATTTTCCAGCAACACAATAAACCAAAATGATGATCGCGTGAAAGCGGGACAATACTCTCATGTCTTTTCATAATATGTGTTTTTGCTGATCTTGCAAATTAGCGCTAATGGCAAAAAAGAAACATGATCAGTATCATGCGGGTGGCTACTTTATCTCTATCTCCAGTATCTGTTTATCCTCCAGTAACTTCTTCCTGAGTTTTGAATAGTCAATATCCTGGATGCTTTTTTTGTCATCTATTGCCTGGCAGGCCGCTGTTGCTGCCGATTGCCCCAGTACCATAAAAACAGGTTCCATCCGTATGGAGCCGAAAGCGATGTGGGTAGCGCTCAGGCAAACCGGTACCAGCAGGTTAGTACACTCTTCCTTTTTAGGAATAATCGCACGGTAGCTGATAGGATAAGGATATTTAACATGGGCTTCCACGTTTCCTTCATTCTGCACATATCCGTTAGCGTCTACATATCGTTGTATATGGTGAGAGTCCATGCCATAGGCGCCCATGCCTATGGGGTCACCGGCAACATCTATGCGTTCGCAATTTTTTTGTGTCATTACATAGTCGCCTTTTAACCGTCTTGCCTCACGGATATACAGTTGTTGCTGCCAGCCGTCACTGCCGTTATCGTATTCATCTTTGCAGGTGCCCCAGCGGGATACTGCTTCCCTGACTTTCTGAGGAATACGGGGATGATAGGCAAGGGTCCACATCAGTCCCTGCTGGTAGTTCCGGTGTGCCTCTACAATGGCCTCCCTTTCCTGGTAGGAAGCTTCGGGGTAGGCATAATTCTGCCCGATGAAGTCAGTGGAAAATCCCTTTTGGTTATTGGTGTCTGTTTTACGGTTAGGCATAGGCGAATTGATCCAGGGAAGGAGCTTGTCACCATAGGAATACATTTCTTCTATCGGCCCGGTGGCCGCTTCGTAGTTCCTGAAAAGCAGCTCGTAATTCAGCTCGTTGTAGTGGACTGGTTTTTTGAAAGGGATACGGTTATCCGGGTGATCGGTTAAGGTCATACGAAAACAGTAAGCCTGTATCTTGTCATCGCCCTGGCCATCCACGCCTGGTCCTCCTTTGGTGATATAGGGCAGCAAACCGCTGGAAGGATCACCTTTTACGATATAAGGATCTACCCTGTCAATGAAGTTATGGTTCAGTCCGTTGCGGGAAATGGTCCAGTGGAGGGTGGGAGCTATCTTGTTAGCCTGTACGCCGTTCAGGGTTTCGCCGTATTCACTGTTCGCTTCCCTGCCTATGCTGTAACTGACACCGGCTGCTGCCATCAGGTCCCCTTCATAGGTGGCGTCAATAAACATTTTTCCATTGTAAACCGAACCGTTTTCCATTTTTACCGCAACAATTCGTTTGTTTTTTACTGTTACTCCGGTTTCCCTGTTTAATCTTTCGCCATATACAATTTTTATTTTTTCGCGGGCTAACATCTTGTGATACGCATTCAGTGCGGCCGATGGTTCAAAGGTCCACATGGCTTCTTCTTCTTTGTCTGTCCGGGTTTGTCCATGATCCACATAGTCTTCCCTTTTTTGCCATTTCCAGCTTCCGGGGTCATCATAGTATTTGCGAATCTGCTGGTAAAATTCCCTGGCGATACCGCCGATCACATGTTTATTACCGATGTCGGTCTGCCCCAGTCCGCCGGTGGTTAATCCTCCCAGCCTCTCCCCCGGCTCAATCAACACCACAGATTTTCCCATGCGGGAAGCCTGTATCGCCGAAGCAATACCCGCTGATGTTCCGCCGTACACTACCAGGTCGAAATTCGACTGTTGTTGTGCCTGTATCGTGAAACCGGAAACAAAAAGCAGTGATAATAACAGGTAAGTTCTCATGTATATATTTTTCGATAAGTGAATGTAGTGTTTGCAGAGCTTTTCTCTCTCTATCATTTTTCCCTCAACAGCTTTTCAATCGCCTTCAGCAATACCTCCTCTACTTCGGGGGCTGTGCCGGATACAATATCGGAAGTTTCATAACCACCTTTTTCGAAGTAGGATTTTCTAGTGCCGATATACCCCGGGCCATAGTCGCCATATGCCGCTGTACAGACAATTTCACCGGGCCGCATCTGCTGTGCCGCCAACTGGTATTCTACAAAACTCTCGCCGGGTAAGCTCAGCAAATGGATGTTACCGATACTTAATGCCGCGATATCAACCAGGTGACCGGATATGCTCCGCTGGTACCAGGCCAGTTTCTCAGCGGCTCTTAATTTCATGTGGATGTTCAGGCTGTCATTTAGCAGACGGGCCACTAAGTCGTCTTTCTGTATATTGTTTCCCAGCGGTAACGCAACAGGTATATGTTTCCAGTTGATGTCATTCCCGGATATCTTATTCTTTTTGGTTTGCCGCCATGCTTTTTCCATACCGGATTGTACCCGGTCAGCTAATACGACCCTTCTTTCCCGGGAACCGTCGTTGTATTTGCCGGCCGCGATATTGCCACTGGCGCCATTGAAATGAATGACCGGTATGCCAAGTTCCTTTTCCAGGTGATTGCGGGCAATGCCTACAAATTCGCAGGTGACATCTCCTTCACCATAGTAACTCTGTGGGTGGGTTGTGTAAAATGTAAGCGCTGTAACCGGTTTTTTGCCGTTCCAGAAGCTGATGCATTTCAGCCAGGGATCAATCAGTCCTTCCGGCGCATTCATCATAGCGGTGTCTTTTGTTCTGCTGAACCGGGTAACAATATTACCCTCTGTATTTAACAGCCTCCTGTTGGAAGCCACGCTGTCCACTTTCGCCTGGCCGGAACCGATATGGGTTACCGGTTGCGGATGGTTCATTGCTTTCCGCAAAGCGCCGCCGGCCCGGATGATCACATCCGTTACAAAAGCGTTGTCAATGCTTTGTCCCCCAAGCCCATGGTTTTCCATAATTCTCTCAATGGTATAATCGCAACGCGGTCCGTCGTGCTGGTGTAATGCATGAACAGCCACCCGGTCAATGGTAGTGCCGGCAGATGCCGCCAGATGTTGCCGCCATACATCATGCCCTTCGTTGGAAATGCCGATCCAGTCAACCGCGCACAATACTATGGGCAGGTCGTTTGTGATGAATACGATGCCTTTTGCACTCAGCGAATCTGTTACAGACCTTGCGCTGGCATAGGCCACAGGACTTCCCAACGGCGGAGTAGCGTTCACCTCGAATACAGCAATTTTTAATTGCTGCGCGAACCCTGTATGAAAGAACCCCGCGGCAATTATCAGCAGCAGATGCCGGGTGATCCGATTTCTACATTTTACCATAGCGGTTATTTTATACATTTTTGTCAGCCCAGTAAGTACAGTATCCCTCTATGGTCACAGGTCCTTTAAATAAAGTGCAGGTGCCGCATTTTTTTATATCGCTTTCCGGGATGTACAGTTTACAATTTTCGCAGGTCTTTTCCGGGATAGGTGTCTGTTCCGTATATCCCAGTGCTTTCCGGTGATCCAGGTCTTTTTGAGTCAAAGCCGTCTCATCACAGGGGTCATCATTTTGTGCGGGACTATCGCCTCCCGGTTTTTCTGAAGTTGCATCTTTTTGGTTGTCTGCGCCACCGCATCCCAACACTATGGCTATACTGAACAGCGATGCGTGTTGAAAGACCTGTTTTAAAAATTCTCTCCGGCGCCAGTAATGACTTTTCATTGTTATCAGATTATTTTCCTTCAGTATTAATTTCAGTCAATTGTTTTTTTACGGCTTCATCAGCGGCCTGATCAGCCAGCTTCTTAAGGGAAGCGATCAGCTCCGGTGAGTGTTTTTCCCGTTTGGAAGCTTTAGTACCGCGTATCAGCCCGTTCGCGGCTGCTTTCAACCATTCCGGTTGCCTTTTTACGGTTTCCGCAGACAACAAGGCCAGCAATGCCGGCATATTCCCGGGAAGGTCCTGCAGACCGAAGGCATAACCCAATGCTTCGAGATACATTTCTTTGAACTTTCCAGCCGGTTCAAAATAACCTGCTTTTACCAATGCCGGCAACATCTGCGATTGAATACCCGGCCGGGCGGTTAATACCGCTATGGTAAATAAAGAATCCGTTTGATACCTGTTCAGCGCGTGTACCAGTGCCGGAATCGCTTTACCGGGGGGCAGATTGCCGGCGCTCAACACTGCCTGGAAGGCAACAAATTTTGCCGGATCATCTACCAGGCGAATGATCTCGTTTGCAAGGACTGGAAATCGTTCTGCCAGTTGAATGCCATGTTCTCTCAGTCCGGCATCTTTATCCTTCAGCGCAACCGATACGTCTTCTGCATTCAATGCATCCAGACCTTCCAATGTATATAAGGCGCGTAGCCGGGCAGGGACAGCCTGAGAAGAATTCAATATCTTCCGCAGGTCACCGGCTACCGATTTGTCCTGCCGCTCTACCAGCAATCTTTGCGCCTGTGTGCGCCACCAGGCATTCGGGTGTTCCAGGAGTGGTACCAGATCGGCGGATGTCATCAGGCTCATCGCCGGACGCCTGTAACCGGAAGCGTTATATCCATTGGGCATGATCAGGAAAATTCTTCCCATATCATTTCCGGCATAGAAATCCATATCCTCTTTTAAATCTTCAGGTATCGATACCGGCGTTTCTATATGCTGACGATACATGTCCACTACAAACAGGTTGCCATCGGGGCCGGAGTAAAATGAAGCCGGTCGGAACCAACTGTCTGTAGATGCCAGGAACTCTTTGTCTTTTTCATTCTCCCCGCGGCTGGCGGTGTAGGTAATATCATTTTCTGTTCTTACCAGTACATCCCGGTGTATAAGGTTGCCTGCCACTTCTCCGGTAAACACAGAACCATAGTATGCTACAGGAAAAGCATCTCCTCCGTAGAAGGTAGCGCCGGAGGCTCCGGTGAAGTGTTTGTCTGCCCATTCAATGCGATTCAGGTTCAGAGAATCATACTGGCGCTGCCTTCTTTCACTTCTTGTTTTTCGCCAGTAGGGTGGCGGTGTCAACTGGAACATCTCCAGTTCGTGATCAGAGATATTCCTGTCTGCACGATAAGAGGAGAGGAAAGGGTGTCTTCGTAAATAACGGTAGGGGATAGGGTTGGTTTGAATGTGAAGCGTATTCTGGGTATAAAAGCGATGGTTCAGATCGTTCAGAGCCAACCCGAACTGCCCGTTGCCGCTTTCTGCTTCATAGAGGCCCTTGTCCAGCCTGAACCGGAAATCCTGGCCGGTGACAGACAACGGCTCTTTGCCTGGCTGTAGAAGAAATTTTACCTGCCCTGCCTGTCCATGATTATTCGCATATATCCAGTTGTCCAGTCCATAAGTAAGGTTGGTGATCTGCGCTTCGGAGTTGCCGGTAAAAAAGCCGCTGAACAGGGTATCCACTTTGTCCGCTACAAAATCGCCGGTAGTATCCTGCATGAAAAAAATATAAGGTGCGGACGTCACCAGTAATCCTTTTTTATAAGGCAGTACACTGGTGATATCGGGGACCCCGCCCACGAACAAAACAGAGGAGTCATATAGTCCGTCATTATTGTTGTCAAACAGTACTTTGATGGAACATTTTCCATTTAATGAATCAGGGATGAAAGGATAGTCGGACATCTGTACCACATAGGTAATACCATCTTCGTCTATGGCCATTGAAACGGGCATAACGATATCGGGTTCTGCGGCTACGTTCTTTATAGCAAAGCCTTCAACCAGTTGAAACGATTTTATTTCTTCCTCAACGGTTTTGGGATCGTCATATATTTTTAAGGGGGCATCCCCGCAGGATGATAAGGCAATTGCGGCATATAATGCCGTGAGCAGAAAGTAAGCAGGTTTCATGCGACGAATTTATTATTTGCTTTTCGTTTCATCCGGTTTCCGGGTTGTTTATTTCAAAACCTTGTCCAGCAGTTCGTAGGCGGCTGTTTTTATTGTTTCGGGAAAATCATGTCCCGCGTCCGGGTAATATGCGTTTATCCTGTCTGCAGCACGGTTCAGCTTATAAGCTTGCTGTGCATTACCAATCCCTTTTCTTACCCCTTCAACATTAAAGTTCTCATCACCCATGGGCGAATTTGAAAAAAAATGCCTTGGCGCTATCGCCGCAATTATTTCATCAAAGTCGAAAGGCAATAACGCTGCATCCAAATTGTATTTGGTCCTGACGAATGGCATATACCTGTCCTGCGCCCAGGGACCCAGTTTACCTCCGAACCTTTCTGTTACCGAAACCCCGGCATCGTAATGATCCATGAGCGTCCATCCGCAACTGGATACTACCACTTTCACTCTTTCATCAAAGGCTGCCATAAAAATGGCATTGTGCCCGCCTAAAGAGTGACCGATTACGCCGATATTATCTTTATTTACATCATCTCTTGACTGCAGGTAATCAATGCAGCGGATATGGTTGAAGATGCCCTGCATTGTTCCGGATTCGTAACGGTCGTTTTCAAAGTCATGGTTGGACAAGTCGCCGAAGCCCGGATAATCAGGCGCCAGTACGATATATCCGCAGTGTACCAGTTCGGTAGCGATTGCGCGGTAAGGACCGGCGCTGAAGCTATCTACAAGCTGTTTGCCTTTGGCGCCGGTGCTATGGAGCGCCAGCATGGCCGGATATTTTCCTGATGGCGGCTTTGTTTTAGGAAGGTATAGCAATGCCGGCAGGGTCTCATTTTCCTCTACGTCCAGGTGAACGGTGTAGCGGGTATAAGCGTCGGTGTCAAATGTGTCAATATAGGTTATACCCGGCGCAGGGACCGGTCGTACGGGTAAAGTTCCCATCACCTCCTGCATAGCCTGTAGCACCTGCGCTTTTTTTATTTTCCAGTCGCTCTTTGTTTTCACTTTTTTGTATTGACCGTCAGCCGTGCGGTATTGCATCACCCTGTTCTGCCGATCCTGCCCTTTCGGCTGCAGACAATTGAAAATAAGTACGAGGCTTATGAAAAAGCATTTCAGTATAGCTGACGGGTATTTGCTGGTGGACATACTAATATATATTTTTTGTTTGCTCCATAATTTTAAACAATCATTCGGTACTTTTTTCAACTTCTGCCATAAGCTCATCTACGGCGGTCAGAATTTGCTCCTGGATCCCCGTCGCCCATTTAGCCGGGAGTCCGTACACCCAGTGCGCCATGGCTCCTTCGTACCCGCCTTCTTCCAGTACTTTCTCAGATGGAATATATGACATCACATCATTTGAATATCCCAGCACAAAACTGTTAGAACCATACTTTTTTTTGATGTCGATGGCATATTGTATTACCAGCTCGCCTCCCAGGCTTACCATCGCCTGCTCTCCTAATTTCCATACCTGCACCGGGTAGGGATAACCAGTTGGGAAGGGTTCTTTCTTTTTGATGATATCCAGCATCCGCCTTGCCCAGCGTTGCTGGTAGCCCTGCGCGTTAACAGCCATTTTCTGCAACGCGGTATCGGGCAGTGGATGGTCAAAAGCCACCGGAACCTCTTTGTATGCAACGCGTAACGTGGGTGAAAGTAGCTGCATAGGTTCCCTGAGCACCCGTTCCACAGCGGCCGCCAGTTCTTTGCCATATTGCTCAGCTAATGGTACGCTGCGGCGCGGTAGTGGATTCTGGTCGGCGCCCGCTCCCTGGAAAAACAGGGCTATGGCGCCCGGGTGATTTTTCTCCAGCGCCAGTTGCGCAAAGCCCGGATAATCTCCCGACCATTGATAGCTATCCAAAACGGTGGGATGACAGGCATACCCAAACGCTATTGCCAGCAGCCTGCCTTTTTTATTCTGTACTTTTATCACCGGAACCGCATAGTCGTTGGGACCCTTCAACTCTTCCTGTGATAATAATGTTCTCTCGTTGTTGTTGCGCCTGTTTACCTGGAATCGTACCACTCCGTTTTGTGAAGACAGTACAACAGGCTGCATGTTTTTAATGGCCTTGTCAACAAGGTTGGTAATAGTTGTTTCCAGCTTTTCGGAATAAGACCTGATTTTTTTGAGCTGATGTTCATCCAGGTCATATATGTCAAACAATGCATTGTATAACACCGGGCCGGTATGGGTATGCGAACTGTTGATCAATACCTGCGCCCTGGTTAAAGCGAATTTGGTATACAGGTTTTGCCTGATATTATCGGACATTTCTTTGGGCATGCCCAGCAGGTCGGTTGTGATCAGAACAGATCGTTTACCGGCAGCATCCTGCAGCACCAAAGCTTTTGCCCAAAGCTTATGCAGCGTTCCCTCCGATTCGTGTGTACGGGAAGCATATCCTGCCAGGAACATGGATTCCGTGGGGGTGATATCGGCTTTGGCTACACCGCCCATCCAGCCATCGGTGGCCTGGGCAGGGGTATCATATCCAAACAGGAGCAGCCATAATATGTACACGAAGCGTTTCATTAGTTTTTTGGTTTAGGGAGTGTTTGGTTTTTTCAGTTCCAGCGCCCAGAAGACGGCATTGGTCAACAGCGTAATAAACGGTGCCGCTGTAAAATCATCCGGGTGCCCGAGCGATGTATAAAATATACGGCTTTTTCCCGCCAGTCTTGTCCAGGCTATCGGCTGTGTATCAGCGCCGGCATTTCCCGTCAGCAGCGGAGTAATCAACGTTGTACCGGAAACCCTATATAAATTACCGTTGCTGTGCCAGGCTTCCGGTACGTTTTTCAGAATTTCATGGTTTTTTTGCTCTTTAGCTATCGATACATCCGTGCCAGGCTCCACAGGTCCATACCCGTCATTGAGGCAACCCAGGATATCCGGTACAAAATCCCACCAGTCAACATATCCCTGTTTAAGTTCATTTTTGGCAATAGAAAAAGCATGGTTGGCAGTACGAATACCCACCAATGGTTTTCCCCGGTCAAACCAGTTTTTTATGATATTCATTTGTTCCGGGGGCAGCGCCAGCCTTCTTGCAAAGATCACCAGGAGGTCGGCTTTTGCCAACACTTCCTGTAACCGGGGAAAATGAGCGGCCGTTCTTTCGCCTTCCGCCATCAGTAGGGTGGTAACAAGCCCGTATTGTTTTTCCAGTTTTGAAGCAAATACCGGAATGGTTTTATCTGCTTCATAGTTGTGCGTGTCCCTGCTGACCAGGAACACGATTTGCGGTTTTTTTATTAAAAGGCTATCTGCTTCCGTAGCGCAGAACCCTTTTGTGATCGGCGTAAGGAAACATATCAAAAGAAGTCCGTAACATTTTATTAAAAACGAATGCACAGGCTTCAGGCGTTTATAGTGGAATTTTCCGGTTGTTTTGTACACCTGTTAAAAATAGCGATTATTGTATCATCTTTAAACAACCGGAATCGTAAATAAACAACTTATATATGTTCAATAGGTTTACAGGTAAATCAGCCCTTGTCACAGGCGCCGCGGTGGGTATAGGAAAAGCAGTTGCACAAAGGATCCTGGAGGAAGGCGGCCGGGTGATGCTGGTGGATAACAATGAATTGCTGTTGCGGAAAACAGGGCAGGAGTTTATTGATAAAGGATACAGCGCCGCGGTACATGCTGCGGATATTTCCAAAGAAGCGGAGGTGGCCGCTGCCGTCCATGCGACAGTGTCATTATTTGGCAAGCTGGATATTATGGTCAATTCAGCGGGGATAGTGGGTCCCACATCAACAAATATTACCGAATACCCCGTGGATGCATTTGACAAAATATACAGCATCAACCTGCGGGGCAGTTTCCTGGTGACCAGATATGCCATCGAGGCTATGGAACGAAACGGGTACGGACGCATTTTACTGATCGCTTCCATTGCCGGCAAAGAGGGCAATCCCGGTATGTGCGGTTACTCTTCCATGAAAGCCGGCGTCACGGGACTGGTGAAGGGAGTGGCAAAAGAGTACGCGCAAAAAAATATCCTGGTGAACGGGCTGGCCCCCGCCGTTATACAAACGCCTATGAATGCGGACACTTCGCCGGAACAACTTGCTTATATGACTGCGAAGATACCGATGGGCCGTATGGGAACCGTAGAAGAAGTGGCGGCATTATCCACCTGGATCGTATCCGATGAGTGCAGTTTCACTACCGGGTTTATTTTTGATATTTCAGGGGGAAGAGCGACCTACTAAAATTATTTTAGCAATAATATCAGGAAGTGAATGTATGATTTTGATGCCGATGTTCTTACACACGTTGCACATCCACTGCCACTGACAGTTTATGGTTGCCCCCGCTGAGGATCACTCCTTTTAATGGTGTAACGTCGGCATAGTCGCGGCCCCAGCCGATGGTGATATGCTGCGAGGAGGGCATCAGGTTGTTGGTGGGGTCAAAGTCTACCCAGCCTGCGCCGGGTACAAATACCGAGAACCAGGCATGGCTGGCATCCGCGCCAACCAGTTTGGTTTCCCCTTCAGGCGGAAGGGTTTCCAGGTAGCCGCTCACATACCTGGCTGCCAACCCCATGGAACGCACACAGGCAATGGCCAAATGCGCAAAATCCTGGCAGACGCCTTTCTTTTTCTGCATGATGATCTTTACGGGCGTGGCAATAGTGCTGAAGCCCGGGGAATAACTGAATTCCTTACAGATCTTTTCGGCAAGGTCCTTGCAGGCTGCCACCAGGCCCTTTCCCGGTTTGAACGATTGCGAGGCAAATTGCTTCGTCTGGCTGTCAGTCACCGTCATGTGAGTGTCCGAAACAAACTGCTTCAGGTCTGCGTTCACAGGGTTGGGTTCCTTTAACTGTTGTACGGCTTCCTCCCAGCCGATGTCCGGGTACGAAATGCCGGAAGAGGTAGCGGTGTTCTCTACAACAGAAGTAACGGTTACGTTCAACTGCTTATGCTCCTGCTGGATGGCAAAATAGAAAACCCTGTTACCAAAAAAATCTTCATACTCGTTTACTACATCCGGTTCGGGAGATATCAGCACATTCACCGTTTTACAAATTTGCGTTGGGGTGTGCCTGGGTTTCAGCATTGCAAGATTGTGGCACAAACTCGCGGCTTCCTCATATTCGTAGACGGTGGTATGCGTAACTTTATACTGCATGCAAGATGTTTAAAAAGACTCAATAGTAAACAACTGCTTTTGTCCCGGCGCGTGTTTGAAATAGGTTTTGGATATCACGCCGGTTATTTCACTCAGTAACCCATATATGTCGGACAACAGGCTGTTCAGCTTCACGTATTGATTTGTTTTTTTGTTCAACCGGGTAAAAGTTTCCCTGCCGGCGAGCATCAGCCTGGAATGCGCTTCAAGAATAATTTTTTCATGTTCCTGCAAGGTATAGCCCTGCTGGATTTTCGGCAGTTTACCCAGGTAGGTTTTCAGGCGTTCCAGTTGATAGATCAGCGACCTCGGGTTGTTGTTGTCCAGCAACATCAGCTCCAGCGCCAGGTAATGCTCCAGCGGACGTTTGAATTTATAACGGTAGTTTACCAATGCCTCATTACTTTTCAGCAATGCTTCATAAAGGTTGTAGTCAACGCTGGCATCGTGTTTGCCCACCATGGTATTTTGCAGCATGTTTATCAGCAATAGCGACCTTTCCAGTTTTCTTCCCGTATCCATCATCACCCAGCCCTGTTCCCTGGAGATACTCTCGCCATTCAACCCGATGAAGGCCACCATAGACGTTATGAGGCTGTCGAGCACCGACAGCGCCCTGATATGGCTGATCGTTAAGGATACCCCGCTCATTTCTTTCTCCATATTCCAGATCAGCCGCCAGGTATCCGTACTCCAGTGGTCTCTTTCCGAATATACTCCCCTGCAGAACAGGTTGAAATTAAACAAAAGACTACCCGCCCTGGAGGCGTCAAATAACACGTGCTTCAATTCATCCCAGGGATGACTGAACTTCTTTTCAGCGTCTTCCTCGTCCAGGAAGCCGGGGTAGGTAGAGGTATAGTGAGTGATCGCTTCCAGTAAGTATCGTTCTGCTTCCAGTTCGTTCTGGTGGTGGCGGTTACCTTCCATGCTCGACTGTAATACATTCCGGATAAACCTGGCATTTCCCAGCACTCTTTCTGCATAGCGGCCTACCCAAAAAAGATTTTCGGCAGTACGGCTGGTAATATACCTTTTTTCAGTTTCCGTAAAGGGTTCCACCTTGGTCGCTTTGAAGCTATCGATATTCTCCGGTTCGGGGGCAATCACCCAGGTATCCTTGCTCACGCTCCCCATCTGGTTGGAGACAATAAACGTATTCTCTCTTTGTGCCGTACGTGTCAGCCCTCCCGGCATAGCTGTGTACCCGTGGTCGCTTCCCACCAGGAAGCTCCGGAAAAGAGAGGTGCCCGATTCAATGTTTCCATTGACCAGCGCAGGAGTATGGGTTATGTTTACTTTTTCCTGTCCAACATACAAGTAGGGCTGGCTTTTTATTTTCTGTTTTAAACTATCAATTTCAGCGCTGCTGAGCGAAGCTCCGTCTATAGAGTTCCGGTTATCCGATCCTTTACAGATACGTTTTATTACGAGAGAGGAGATATTGTCCAGCACATAATCCATTTCCTTTTTTTGTCCGCACCACCAGGAAGCTATATTGGACAGAATGAGATCTTCATTGAGAAAATACCTGGCGACACTGTGTAAAAACGGCATCAGTCCTGGATTTTCCAATATACCCGAACCGAGCGGATTGGCAATACTGACATTGCCGCTTCTTACCGCCTGCAGCAAACCGGGTATCCCCAGTTGCGAATCTTCCCTGAGTTCCAAAGGGTCGCAGAAAACATCGTCTACCCGGCGCAATATCACATCCACTTTCTCCAATCCCCCGATTGTTTTTAACCAGACATGGTTATCCTTTACCATCAGGTCGTTGCCCTGCACAAGGGTAAACCCGAGATAAGAAGAAAGATAGGAATGTTCAAAATAGGTTTCATTGGATGATCCCGGCGTGAGCACCACAATACGGGTATCCTGTTTTTGGAAAGGGGCCGTTTCATATAGTGCATTGCGCATGGTATCGAAGAAGGAAGACAAATGCCGTACCTGCAACCCGTTGAACAGCTCCGGCAAAATTCTGGCCATAGCCAGCCGGTTTTCCAGCGCATACCCGGAGCCGGAGGGCGCCTGAGTCCGGTCGTTCAGCACCCACAACTTACCGTCGGTACTTCGGGCGATGTCTGCAGCGTACAACACCAGGCTACGGGTATGGAGTTGCCGGATACCGGCACATTGTCTTAAAAATCCGCTGTGATTATATATCAGCTCTGCCGGCAATACACCGTTTTTTATCAGTTTCTGTTCGCCGTATATATCCTGCAACACGAGGTTCAGCAGCTCAGCACGTTGCGCCAGTCCGGACTCGGTTTTTTTCCAGTCGCGCTGGCTCAGCAGATAGGGAATGATATCCAGGTTCCAGGGGCGGTTGAGCCCTGAAGGATCTCCATATATATTATAGGTAACGCCATTTTCGCGCAGCATGCGGTAAATGTTCTGCCGCCGGTCCTCTGTTTCTTCCGGCCCCAACTGTGTAAGCGAACTGAAAAATGTTTCCCAGTCTGGTAAAAGATCAACATCCGTTCCCATTGATTCCCTATAAGAGTAGTCTGTTGTAAAATTGTTTTTTATAATTGATCCAGGGGTATTAGCAGTCATAGTTTTAACCGTTCTCCGAAAGGTACACGTAAATATAAACGAATATGCTTTAATAAAATGGGTAGAAGACGGCGGATGGGGAAAAACCTGATACACCTATAACAAACGGTAGTCTGGTTGGGAAGATTTTTGGTAATGATATCCTATTCTCCCGGAACCGCATAAAGGAGATGGCATTTGATGGGGAATGGTTTAGGAATGTAGTGGCGAAGAATAAAGCGTGGTTTTATTGTGAGCATGACCCCTGGCCGAATAGCCGGGCAAAATGATTTTCCAGGTGCGCTCTCATGCCATTGCGGAATTCTTCAGGAGTGCCATGCTCCAGTATATCTATGAGTTGGTTGTGCGATACAAAGGTTTTGAATGGAGGAGGTTCTTTTAACAGGTGGCTGCTGTTATGCACATAATCAAAAACCGGCAGCAACATTTTCTGGAATTTTTTTAATGCATCATTGCCCGTGATCTCGTACAGCTTTCCGTGAAACCGTATTTCATGTTCAATATTAAATAAATGATATTGTGTGACCGGGGGTTCATCGCTTACAATCTCCCTCAGCTCTTTTATATCTTCTTTGGTGATCCGGTTAAACAAAAAATCAGCCATTCCTATTTCCAGCACAAGTCTTATTTCAAATATCTCCTTAAGGGTGGTTTGGTCCAGCACATGGGGGTTCATGCTCCTGCTCATAATGCCAAACAGATCAGGACTGGTAATAACGGAGCCCTTTTTCTTTTTTGATTCTATCAACCCCATCATCTTCAATCTTGTCAGGGCTTCGCGTATCACGGTGCGGCTTACCCCCAGGGTTTCCACCAGTTCCAGTTCCTTGGGAATAGAGTCGCCTATTTTCAGTTTTTTCTGCTGCAGTAAATCAACCAAACGCTCCACTACCCTGTCCACCAGGGAACTGGTATCCACCAGTTTCAGCTCCATTTTTAAACTCTCATCCACCATAAAATATACAGATTTATTAATATAATGTATAAATAGCTATTTATCAATTATGATTAATTGCCCTCCTGAAATTTTCCGCACAATCTGCAATTTTTTTTTTGTTAATACAAATTTACTCTTTATTTTTATTATGTCATACATAATACTAAAAATAAAAATTTAAAAACTGCTGTATGAGATTATTCAATTTAAAACCGGGTTTACTGCTGGTGACCTGTCTCTTTTTTGTCTTATCCGGCTGGGCTCAGAACAAAAAAATTTCAGGAAAAGTTACCTCCCAGGATGGAACACCGTTAATGGGTGTAAGCGTTATGGTTAAAGGAAAGTCTACCGGCGTATCTACAAATCCTGAAGGTGATTTTATAATAGACGCTGCTGAAGGCGATGTGCTGGTGTTTAGCTCGGTGGGCTTTAGCAATGCGGAGTTTATTATAGGATCATCCGATGTGGTGAACATTATGCTGAGTGAAGCCGAATCATCAAAGTTAGATGAAGTGGTGGTAGTGGGTTACGGTACCGTCAGGCGGTCTAAGCTTACATCCTCGGTATCTAAGCTCGACAACAAAGTTTTGGAAACAGGGTTACGCTCCAACCCCGCGCAGGCGTTGGCCGGAACCATTCCGGGTTTAAGGGTTTCCACGGGCACCGGCAGGCCCGGTTCATTGCCGGCTATCATTTTAAGGGGTGGTACCAATTTCGATGGTACCGGCAGCCCTTTGATATTGATGGACGGACAGGTTCGTGGTTCTTTAAGTGATATCAATCCTGAAGACATTGCGAGCATCGAGGTGCTGAAAGACGCCTCCGCCACCGCTATCTACGGCGCCCGTGCCAGCAACGGGGTGATCCTCATTACTTCTAAGAGAGGGAAAGCCGGGCATTCCTCCATTAGCATAGATGTTAAAAGAGGCACTAGCTATTTAAATGTTCCTTACAATTTCCTGAGTGCTGAAGACTATATTAAATGGAGCCGCATGGGCGTGGCGCAGGCCATCATTAACGGAACATTCGGTACCGTTACTTCCAATACAGCCCTGTCGGGTGTTGGTCCCAGGGCAACCGGTAACTTGTACAAGGACCCGGTAACAGGAGTTATCCTGGACGGAAATTACGACAACAGGGCCGTATGGAGCGTAATGCGTTTAAATGATGTAAACCGTGAGCTGCTCAGCCAGCCGGGGTGGAAACAAATGAAGGATGCGGTACCTACCAATGCAGCCGGCAACTATGATCCTAACGGAACTTACGCCGATCTTATTTATAAGGATTTTAATTACGGCGACTACGGTTTATATAAAAAAGCTACTGTGCAGGAATATAATGTAGGCATGAGCGGCGGCAACGATCGCGGCGCCTATTTTGCCAACCTCGGTTATTATGATGAAGGCGGCTTATCGCTTAAGACATTTTATAAACGTTTAACCTTTACGCTGAACGGCGACTATAAAATAAAAGACTGGCTGAAATCCGAAAGCAGCCTGCAGTTCAACAAAGCTAACTGGAGGGACCAGTCGCTGCAAAATGGCGAAGCCAACTACTGGGGTCGTATGTTGTCTGCTCCCCCTACCATGCGGGGTACCAATGCTAATGGAGAGTTTATTTTAGGCCGTGATGCCAACGATGGCAACCCTCTTGTTAATATTGACAAATATAAAAGAAACAACCAAACAGATAAATTCACCCTGGGGCAGTCATTCCGCGTGGATATCCTCAAAGATATTTACGTAAAAATAGGTGCTATCTGGATGTACGACGAAGGTTTTGCGGAATCTTTCAACCAGGACTTCCGCACCGGTTTGCTGAGCTTAACCAATCCTAACCAAGGCTGGAACAGAACAAGGTTCAGCGACGCTTCTTTTGACCGCACCATCCGGCAAACCTATAATGCCATAGTGAATTACAGCACCACTTTCCTGGAAAAAAACAACGTGGAAGCCATGGCAGGTTTTGAGTATTATGATGCTTATGCCAAAGGCCTTTATGCAGCCGGCAGCCAGGCGCCTACCGACGACTTCCAGGATCTGCAATATACGCTCAACAATGCAACCACCCAGACCCGCAGTACCGATACCTACCATAACCGGGATCGGATCATGTCTGGTTTCGGACGCCTGCTTTACGATTGGGATGGTAAATACCTGGCCAGCTTTACGGTGAGAAGAGACGGCGTTTCACGTTTAACAGGCAACAACCAGTATGGCACTTTTCCTGCCGCTTCTGTAGGCTGGATGGTGCACAAGGAAAACTTTATGTCATCCGTAGGAAGCTGGTTATCTTACCTGAAGCTCAGGGCAAGCTGGGGTAAGAACGGCAATATTGGTATTGGAACCAGCAATGCAGTTGGTCTTTATGAAGTGCAGGGCGCCTATGGTTCGCAGATCCCCTACAATGGTAATATCGGGTTTTTGCAAACAAGCCTTGCTAACCCCGCATTGCGCTGGGAAAAAACAAATACCACAGAAGTGGGCGCAGATATGGGATTTTTTGATAACCGGCTAAATGTGTCTGCAGCATACTACAACCGGATCACAGACGATAAGCTGGCTTTTGTAAGCCTGCCTACGTCTTCGGGCATATCCAGCATCAGGACCAATAACGGGAGCATGCGCAACCGTGGTTTTGAACTTGATCTCGGTTATAAAATAATCCGGCAAAAAGATCTGACATGGCAGGTAAATGCCAATGCAGCCTGGAATAAGAACATTATTCTGAAACTTCCTTTTAACGGCAATGATAACAACAGGCAGGGTGGCGAACAAATATATGATCCTCAAACAGGACAACTTATATGGGTTGGCGGTTTACAGGAAGGACAGGAATGGGGTGAAATATTTGGATTTGTATCGGAGGGGATTATCCGTACAGAGAAAGAGTTGCAGGACTATAATAAAATAGACCGGGCCGCAGCACAGGCTTACCTGAACGGGGGCGCCGGCAGAGGCGTAGCCAGCCAGCAATTGATCAATCAATATAATTTGAATGCAAGCGGCCTGAACTATATAGCTACACAACTGGGCGATGTAATGTGGAAGGATATTGACAAGAATGATACCATTGATTACAGGGACAGGGTTTCGCTTGGCCGCACCCTTCCACGCTGGACAGGTGGATTTAATACCACGGTTTCCTGGAAAGGATTCAGCCTTTTTGCCCGCCTGGATTTTGCGTTAGGACATATACAACAGGATTTCATGCAAATGTGGTCGCTTACCAGCGCGCAAGGTGAATTTAACGCTACCGATATAGTGAAGGATACTTGGACACCGGATAATCCCAACGCCAGGTATCCGAGATATGTATGGGCTGACCAGTTGAACGCTAAAAACATGGACAGGCCAAGCAGCATGTTTTATGTAAACTCAGGCTACCTGGCCTTCAGAGAAGTTTCGTTGAGCTATTCCCTGCCAGCAGCCTTGTTGAGCAGGGCAAAGGTCAGCGGGTTGCGCCTCACGGTTACCGGGCAGAACCTGGGGTATATTACCAACGGCCTCCTCAACTTACCAGAGCGAACCGGCGCACAAACCAGCGCTTATACCATCCCTACTCAGTTAGTTCTCGGAGCTAACCTTACCTTTTAATTCATTTTAATAAATGCATTGATCATGAATAAGTTTAAATATATATTATGTATAGCGCTGGTGGTTGTTGCCGCTACCTCCTGCCGGAAGACATTAGAACTCTCCCCGGAAGATTATTATGGTGATGGGAACTTCTGGCAAAATGAAGCTCAGGTCACTAATTTCATGGTAGGACTGCATAAGCAGTTTCGCGATAACCAGTTTATGTTCCTGCGTCTCGGCGAAATGAGGGGCGGAGGCTTCAGTAATGTTGACCGGCAAAATACTTCTCTCAACGAATTAACGATCATTAACCAGGCCATTGAAGAAACCTCCGCCGGTGTTGGCAGTTGGGCCGGCTTTTACAACCCGATTCTTCAACTGAATCTCTTTATTCAGAAGGTGGAATCAGTAGAATTTCTGGCTACCGACAAAAGAAATAATTTGCTGGGCCAGGCTTATGCCATGCGGGCCTATTATTATTTCCATTTGCTCCGTACCTATGGAGGTGTTCCTATATGGCTGGAGCCCGAAGTTTCGAACGGCAATACCGACGCGGTGGCATTGCGTAAGGCAAGGGCATCCGAAGCGGAAGTTTTAACGGCGATAAAAGCGGATATAAATAAATCCGTCAGTTTGTTTGGTACAGCCGGTGCTCCTGCCGATAAAAGCCAATGGAATCCCTCAGCAGCGCTGATGTTAAAGGGCGAAGTGTACCTATGGTCTGCAAAAGTGTATAATACCACGGCGGATCTGGCAGAAGCAAAAACGGCGCTGAATGCCGTAACGGGCACTTCATTGCTCACCAATTTTGCAGATGTATTCAAAAATAAGAACAACAGCGAGGTCATTTTAGCCGTTCGTTATCGCGATGGTGAAGCGGAAATGGGTGCCGCCTATTCGTTTTTCCTTTATTCTACTTTTAATTTCGATAACCTGCATGTGAAAGACTCCACTACGCTTGGTCCAACGCTTGTAGATCCTTTGAATATTGCCAGTGCGCCCGCCCAGGTCATCCAGCGTTACGGTTATACCTTCGAATTATTCCAGTCGTACAACGTTGCCGATACACGCAGGAACGCCACCTTCTACGATTATTATAAAACCAGTGCTTCCGGCGGGGATGTTGTTGTAACAGTGCGCAATACAGCGTTGGTAAAGTTCCTGGGAGAGATCAACGGTGCAAACAGAAGAGTGTTTACCAATGACTGGCCGGTTTACCGGGAGGCAGACAGGCTGCTGATGCTGGCCGAAATAGCAAACGCAGAAGGCAATGATCCTTCAGCTTATATACAGCAGATCCGCGACCGGGCATTTGCCAATACTGATCCCGAACCTTTTGTAAACGGCTCACAGGATGCTAATGAGCTGGCTATATTTGCTGAGCGCAGCAAGGAGTTTGTATACGAAGGAAAGCGCTGGTACGATATCCGCAGGATGAAGTATGGCAGTGATCCCCTGGTTTTTATCAGCGCCAATCATCCATATGGTGTATTGGATAAAGGCACCCAGGGATATAAAATATTATGGCCGGTAGAACCGGCTATATGGACCAATGATCCGCTGGTGGATCAGACACCGGGATATGCAACGACCAAGCCTTAGTTGGCATTTGCAAAGCTGTGGGCCGATATTTACGCGGTATTGCTTGTCAGGGGACCGCTTCACCGTCATATGGGTGTTATGGTACAAATCTTTGTGCCGGTGGGGCCGCAGTGACGGCAAAAGTGATCTGTTTTTCTTTACAGGTGGGTGCTACCTCCCACCTGTAATAAATGCACGAATAAGATTTGATATCAACGGGAATAAAATTTAAGTTAGCATCCATTCGTGCATTTGTTGCACCTAATTTTTAACAGTAATACATTTAAAATCATAACAAGTGGCAACTAAGCATTTAACAGGTTTGATCGCGGCGCCGTTCACGCCTATGCATGCAGACGGATCTTTAAACATTCCTGTTATACAGGAATATTACACCCTGCTCAGGAGTAATGGCGTTACGGGCGCTTTCATTTGCGGTTCCACCGGCGAAGGCGTTTCGCTTACCCTGGCGGAAAAAAAAGAAGTGATTGCAGCCTGGGCTGCCTGTACAAAAGACGACCCCGTTTTTAAGGTAATGGCATTACTCGGCGGTACCTGCATTGCGGATTGTAAAGAATTGGCGGTATATGCCGGTAAGGCCGGACTCTACGCTGTATCGTTTACCGCGCCTAATTATTTTAAGCCGGCCAATGTAGGTATGCTTGCCCAATGCTGTGCGGAAATTGCTTCCGCAGTCCCGGACCTGCCTTTTTATTACTACCATATTCCCGTATTAACCGGTGTGGATTTCCCCATGTACAACCTGTTGCAGGAAGTAAATGACATACCCAATTTTGCGGGTATCAAATACACGCATGAAGATTTCATGGATTTTCTTTCCTGTTTACGGTATAAAAACGGAAAATATGATATGTTATGGGGCCGGGATGAAAACATGCTGCCCGCATTGTCGATAGGCGCCAAAGGCGCTGTAGGAAGTACTTACAACTATGCGGCACCGTTATATCATCAGCTTATTCAGGCTTTTGAACGGGGTGAACTGGAAAAAGCCGCTCAGTTGCAGGAGCAGTCAATAGAAATGATAAGATTGCTGGGTAAGTACGGTGGCATCGCTACCGGTAAGGCTTATATGAAGCTGATAGGGTTGGATTGCGGAAAATTCCGTTTGCCGGTAAAAAATATGAATGATGATGATTTTCTAAAGTTTACAAAAGACACGGAGGCAATCAGTTTTTCTGCGTATAGTTCAAAAATATCCACTGCCGTGAGTTGATAAACATAATGAAACGCTCCTTTATATCCCTGTCCATCATCATAATTCTTTTTATGAACTGTTCTGAAACAGAAGAGAAGCTATCCCTTGTGTCCGGCTGGAAAAAAGCCGGGGCGCTCACAACTCTGGGAAAAAGCGGGGTGGCGGCGCCGGTTGCCGGTATTGCAAACAATGTTTTGATCGTGGGCGGTGGCGCGGATTTTCCCGATGCCCTGCCCTGGCTTGGGGGGAAGAAGAAATATTATGATAGGGTGTGTATCTATGAAGCAAATGGGGACAGCCTCGTGCAAACAGGCAAAGCCTTTGCGCTCCACCACCCGGTGGCTTATGCAGCAAGCTGTTCAACAACGGCGGGATTGATATATGCAGGCGGAGAAAGCGAAGCGGGTATCAGTAAGCGGGTGTTTCGTTTAAGCTGGCACGCAGACTCAAAAGAGCTGTTGTCTGAACGACTGCCGGATCTACCGGTGGCGCTTACCAACGCGGGAATGGTCGCGTACAGGGATCAGGTAATTATTTGCGGCGGAGAAACCGATACCGGTATGTCAGCAAAATGTTTTTCGCTGGACACTGACGATATGGAAGGCGGTTGGAAAGAACTGGCAACCCTCCCGCAGGCTGTCTCGCATATGGTACTGGCATTGCAGTCACTGAATGACCGGGATTATTTATATCTTTTAGGAGGCCGCTGTAAAAAGGAAACAGGCATCAGCGATCTGTACCGGGATGTATATGCGCTGGACCTGGCTGCCAACACCTGTGAAAAGAAAACTTCGCTGCCGTATCCGGTCACTGCAGGAACGGGTTTCGCGGCAGATGAGGAACAAATTGTTTTATTTGGAGGAGATACCGGCGAAACATTTCACCGGTCCGAATTACTCAGTGTTGCCATCAAAGCGGAAAAGGATCCTGCGGGACTTGCAAAGCTGAATGAGGAGCGTATTGAGCTATTGAATACCCACCCGGGATTCAGTAATAAAATATTGTTATACAATACCCGTACCGGTTTGTGTACGGAAATAGGTTTACTTCCTTTTGAAACGCCGGTGACCACCACGGCAGTGGTATGGAATGATAAGGTAGTATTGCCCGGTGGGGAAATAAAAGCCGGTGTTCGCACACCGGACATATGGTCTGCACGCCTATTGGATAAATGATCGTTATGAAATGAGTCGCATGAATACAAAAAAATATCCGTGGATACTGGTAGGGTTACTGTGGGTGGTAGCATTGCTGAACTATATGGACCGGCAGATGCTTTCCACCATGAAGCCTTCTATGCAGGCAGACATTGTGGAACTGCAGTCTGCCACCAATTTCGGGTACCTGATGGCCGTATTCCTGTGGATATATGGACTGATGAGCCCGGTGTCCGGTATTATTGCAGACAGGATGAACCGGAAGTGGCTGATCGTGGTAAGTTTGTTCGTCTGGTCTGCCGTAACACTGATGATGGGTTACGCTACCACTTTTCAGCAGTTATACTGGCTTCGTGCAGTGATGGGCATTAGTGAGGCCCTGTATATTCCTGCCGGACTTTCGTTGATAGCGGATTATCATAGCGACAAAACAAGGTCGCTGGCAATAGGCATTCACATGACAGGTTTGTATATGGGGCAGGCCCTGGGAGGGTTTGGCGCCACCATTGCCGACAAATATTCATGGCAACAGACCTTTCATTCCTTTGGACTGATCGGCATTGTATATGCCGTTATTCTTGTCTTTTTTCTGAAAGAATATAAACGACCTGCGATATCCGGTGATGAAAGCCTCTCAAACAGGGACAGGCCCCCATTGTTCAAAGGATTGGCGGTATTGTTGTCCAATATTTCATTCTGGGTAATATTGATGTATTTTGCCATACCGAGTTTGCCGGGCTGGGGCGTAAAGAACTGGCTGCCGACACTTTTTTCTGAAAGCCTGAAAATTGATATGGCTACGGCGGGACCTTTGTCCACCATTACCATTGCGGCATCCTCTTTCCTGGGAGTCATCTTCGGCGGTATATTATCCGACAGGTGGGTACAAAAAAATATCCGGGGCAGGGTATATACAAGCGCTATCGGCATTGCCCTTACCATCCCGGCATTATTGTTTATCGGTTTCGGCGATTCACTTTTCAGCGTTGTCGGTTCAGCGCTTTGCTTTGGCTTTGGTTTTGGTATGTTCGACGCTAACAATATGCCGCTGGTATGCCAGTTTGTGCAGCCGCAATACCGCGCCACGGCTTATGGACTGATGAACATGACCGGCGTATTTGCCGGCGCTTTTATAACCGATTTGCTCGGCAGGTCCACCGACCAGGGAAATCTCGGAAAAGATTTTGCTATGCTTTCTGTTGTGGTACTGGTGGCGCTTGTTATACAGCTCACTACACTCCGTCCGAAAGCGGGTGCGGTGAAGCCTTAGCTTATTAAAAACCATTATTGTCTGACAGATCTTAAAACTATAGTAATGAAAAGAAAACGGATATTATTTCGGTTAAGCTTAGCTGTTATATGTATTTTCCTTACATCTTCGCTGGTGTTTGCACAAAATACCGAGCTCAGCATTACAGCTTCAACCGTAAAAGCGCCGCTCCTGATCGGGGTAAAAGCAAGCGCCTTAACAAAATTAGACATCACGGTTCCGACCGGCAGCAAAGGAGTATCGATACAGAAAATATCTTATACGCTGAATAAAGCGGCGCTGAATGCTTTTGAAAAAATAGAAGTATACGCCACCGGCCCATTACAGGATTTTAATACCACCCGCCGTTTCGCTTCTGTTGTACCTTCTTCAACATCCGGCGAGATCCCTTTTGAAATAACATTACCTGCGGGTAATCATCGGCTGTGGGTAAGCGCTACCGCAAAGCCCTCTGCTAATATGGATGATATTATAGAGGCGCAGATTACCCAAATAGCAACTGATAAAAAAACATATACTATCGCAAAGGAAGCGTCTTCCTTCAAAAAGCATATCGGCATTGCTGTCCGCAAAAGGGGCGACGACAAGGTACATACTTATCGTATACCCGGTATTGTTGCGACGGACAAAGGAACATTACTGGCAGTATATGATATCCGTTACAACAACTCAAAAGATCTTCCGGAGAATATTGATGTGGGCTTGAGCCGCAGTACCGACGGCGGTAAAACCTGGGAACCTATGAAGATCATTATGGATATGGGGGAACCGCACGAGAATAATGGTATAGGAGATCCATCGATCCTGTTTGACCCTGTCACCAAAAAAATATGGGTGGCAGCGCTGTGGAGCAAAGGCAATCGTTCCATTGCCGGTTCAGAGCCGGGGCTGTCTCCTGATACTACAGGGCAGTTTGTGCTGGTAAGCAGTGATGATGACGGGCTCACCTGGTCGGGCCCGATAAATATCACCAGCCAGGTAAAGAATCCGATATGGCACCTGTACTTTGACGGTCCCGGAAGTGGTATCGCCATGCAAAACGGAACACTTGTTTTTCCTTCTCAATACTGGGATGAACAGAAAAAACCGGGCATTCCGCACGCTGCAATTATATACAGTGAAGATCATGGCAAAACATGGAAGAGTGGTAACGGGGCCAAATCAAATACCACCGAAGCACAGGTGGTAGAAACAACACCGGGTACATTGATGCTGAATATGCGCGATAACCGTGGTAAATTCCGGAGTATTGCTACTACCACTGATATGGGAAAAACATGGAAAGAACATGCTACTTCCCGCAGCGCGTTAGCAGACCCTGTCTGTATGGGCAGCTTTATTAAAGCAAACGTACATGTAAAAGGGAAGCCAGGAGAGGTATTGTTCTTCAGTAACCCCAATACAGCCTTAGAAAGATATAATATGACATTAAAAGCAAGTCTTGACCTGGGTGAAAGCTGGCTGCCGGCCAATGAAACACTGGTTGATGAAAATGAATGCTATGGCTATTCTACGCTGGTAAAAATCGATGACAATACGATTGGCATGCTATACGAGGGAAGAGGCGACCTGTATTTCGTACGTATACCCGTAATCGAAGTGATCAAATAGATCGTAATGGCATATACAACAAAAGAACTTTCGGCATTAAGAGATTTTTACAAAAATAGGCTGTTGAATGATACAGTGCCCTTCTGGTTTCCCCGTTCTGTAGATGAGCAATACGGCGGCTTTTTGCTGATGCGGGATGCAGACGGCTCATTGATCGATGATGATAAAGCGGTGTGGATACAAGGCAGGGCCACCTGGTTGCTATCAACATTATACAACACCATCGAACAAAAAGAAGAATGGTTATCCGCGGCAAAATCGGGGTATGATTTTCTCAACAAATATTGTTTTGATACAGATGGGCAAATGTTCTTTCATGTAACCCGTGATGGAAAACCAATCCGCAAGCGGCGGTATTTTTTCTCAGAGACCTTTTATGTGATTGCCGCGGCTGCTTATGCAAAAGCCAGCGGCGATGAGGAAGCGGTGCAAAATGCAAGACGTGTTTTCAGCGATTGCATTGCTTATGCCAACGGGGAAAAAACTTTGCCATCAAAGTTTGCTGGTACCCGTCCGGCAAAGGGCATCGGCGTACCCATGATTTTGATAAATACTGCTCAGCAACTGAGGGAGACCATTGGTGATGAACGTTGCGATATATTGATAAGTAAATGGATAACGGAAATAGAAAAATACTTTGTAAAGGACGATATTCAATGTGTAATGGAGCAGGTAGCGCCCGATGGCAGCATCATAGATCATATCGATGGCAGGACCCTGAACCCCGGCCATGCCATAGAGGGCGCCTGGTTTATTCTACATGAAGCAAAATACCGCAACAATGACCCGCGTCTCATTAGTTTAGGTTGCCGGATGCTCGATTATATGTGGGAACGCGGATGGGATAAAGAGTATGGCGGCATATTGTACTTTCGTGATGTATATAATAAGCCTGTTCAGGAGTACTGGCAGGATATGAAATTCTGGTGGCCACACAATGAAACCATTATCACCACCCTGCTGGCCTATCAGCTCACCGGGAACGAAAAATATGCCCAATGGCATAAGCTGGTCAATGACTATGCTTACCGTCATTTTCCCGATGCAGCGCATGGAGAATGGTTTGGATATCTTCACCGCGACGGCAGCATTGCGCAAACCGCGAAAGGAAATTTATTCAAGGGACCTTTTCATTTACCGCGACAGGAGTGGTACTGTTATACCTTGCTGAAAGGATTTTAAGGTATTCGAATTTTTTCTTCATTGCCGCTATCGATTAAGGTGGTCGGGCATCAGCGCAAAGTCATACAGCCATATATGGTTTTCTGATAAAACCCGTTTCCCGGCCGAGCTCCCCGCAGGGGACTCGTCGTAAATACCGGGTGATATCCGGCTATGAAGAGAAAGACGTACCCATATCGGTGACAATAACGACCGCAGGCGCAAAATCTGCTGCCGGTGTAAAATACAAAAGTTGAAAATATATTTTATTGCTCATTAGCGTTTGGTCAGCCGGACCTGTCTGCCGCAGGCAGTAGCTGATAGCAGCCCAGGATGAGGAATTATTCGCCTCCTGCTGACGCAAAACTGGCTGTTGCCTGTAGTACTTGTCATTTTGACGCCTCAATATATTCTGGAATAGTCACAATGATTTTTGTGTCTGGTTGTAAAGCCGATTTAACTACAGTTATATCGGCTCTTGTCATTTTAACGTCTACGATTTTCAATATTTTAAGTTTGGGTAATTTTTTGAGTTTGTCAAGTTGTTGAACAATGTCAAGATCTTTGTTAATTGACAAGTCAAGAACTTCAAGATTAACAAGTTTTGTAATGGAATTCGGAAGAGTTGTCAGCCTGTTAGTATTGAGAACAAGTGTTTTAAGGTTAGTCAGGTTACCAATTTCTTCTGGTAAAAAAGAAATGTTGTTTGAATTACTGTCAACCAAAGCCGAAAGAAGTGGATAAAATGTAACGCCACTGCTTCCTAAATCCAAATAGGTTATTTCAGTTAGATGCTGTCCACTTAAATCAACTTTCATTTCTCGGTGTGTTATTTGTCCCTGTGAACAAGAGGTTAAAATCAACACAATTGATATGGTGGCTAGTAGTCGCATTCATGTTGCAGGCAATGATGTTGGTGGCTGGCATTGTTCTATTTGTCCGATTTAACGATAAAGTCATATGAATGTTCTGTAAAATAAATTGGCACTGTCGCCCAATTAAGTTTTTTGGTCTTTGCGATTGTATATGCAGTCGTCATTAGTTCCATAAATCTGGCAATAATTATTTGTTCACACCAATCTCTTGACTTTTGTAAGTCGTCTGTGTCTAATTCTATGTTTTCAAATGCGTCTTGCAATGGCTCATAACCGTCAATTTTAAAAACTGTTTCCGTTTCAGTTTGACTATCAGTGTCAAAATCGCAAAGCCATTCCATATCGCCAAGGTCAAGTCCGCCATCATTACTAAATGCAAAACTGTCGATGTACCAATAGTCAGTATTTATGTCAAACTCGTTCATTTCAAAATAAAGTGCACCAACTTTATTTTTCTTTGTCGCCAAGTTGTAGAAGCTTTCTGTCCAAGTTGCTAAGTCGTCTGCTTGTGCAACAAGTGATTTGTCTAAAATGTAATGAAAATCTGACTCCGGTAGTTTTCGCAACTCTGTCTCAGCAATATTTATTGCTTTGCCAAAATTGAGTTTTTCAAGGTGTGAATTTATTTGTTCTGCAAATTCAGAGTTCATTTGTCTTGTCGTTGATTGTTAAACGGTATTTGTCTTTATGCTTGCCACCAACTCGTAAATTTATGTTATTATACACAATATACAGATGTTGATAATCAATGGTTTAATATTATGAATTTGTACTTGCCTACCGGCAGGCAGGTTCGTCGGCCGGGACTCCTGCCTGCCGGCAGGCGAGGAAGCCGAATAGCGAAAGTCGAGGGTATATTCGTCACCCCGCATATTGCCAAACCGAATGGTATGTTCGTGCCTGTCGTTAATAGAGTAATTCAACCAGTTCTTCGTCATACTTAAAATTTGTTATACTCCAACTTGTTGATGCTTTGTAGAGAGTAAAGTCAAACTTCAAGTAATACTTGTCAAACTTGAGAATATAAAAACGCTTGGCGATAAAATCTTTAATTTTTCGTTCAGTAATGAATTCATAAGAAAGTATTTTACCGTAAGTCGGGAAGTAATGGGTCGTTTGGTTGTCAATTGTCACCTGTAATGTGTCAATTGAAGCAGGTATCATAAGTGTATTTTGTTTGAGAAGCAGCAAAGCGTCATGTGTCTTACCCTCTGAGAACAATTTCATAAATGTGTCGCAAACTTTGTCCAGCCGCTCTTTGTCTTTGTCAACCGATTGAGTTTTTTGTCCGCATGCAACAAATGTCAGTGAAATAAAAATAATAGTCAAGAATTTGGTCATAAGTATTGTTTTGGTTAAGCAGCAAATGTCATCATGGCATGACACATGATATCTAAATTTACGTTATTAACAACAATTAAGCGAGTGTTGATAATCAATATTGCAGCGTGATGAATTTTCTACTTGCCTACCGGTAGACAGGTTGTCGTTAGGACAATCCGGACTTTGGCAGCTTACCATTCTGTCTGTTCCTTCTTCCATAGATCATCTAAAGGACTTATGATGTTCACCGGTTTTTTGCCTGCATGCAGGTATTTTTCCATTAACGTAGTATTATTAATGTATTCAATGCTATCGGGCCAAGATTCTTATCTCCCGGATGTAAGCGTGTCGCTACTGCTTTTCAAGCCGGCGGATATGGCTCTTAATATACATCCTGCCTTGCAGGATACATTTCCCGGAAATAAATTGATTCTTTTTCCGCGACGTCAAAAATGCATAAATTGCTATTCAACAACCCCTGATCTGTATGAAAAAGCGACTTTCCATTCTTGCCGCCGGGTTATGTTATACCCTTATATTGCAAGCCCAGGAGAATACAGTACCCGATACGAACCTTTATACGTTTCACCGGATCATGGTGGCATTCGGCGAAAACCCGGGATTTCAACCTGAAGCGAATGCTTTTATTTATGACGAAAAAACGTACAGGGGATTTAAAAGAATGCGTACTACAGGTATTGTATTTGCCGGGGTAGGGGTGGGGTTGCTTACAGCTGGAGTCGCCTGGACTTCAGGCCTTACTGAAGAGCAATACGAGGGATACCTGGGTGAATCTGCACACATATTCCTGAGAAGGGTACTCTTTTTCGGAATAGGAGGACTGGCTACCACAGGCGGCATCACCCTGTTGATTATAGGGAATAAAAAAATGAAGCAATACGGCGAGACAATAAAGTTGCAGCAGGCAGGAAATAGGCTGGGTTTGGTCTACGCTTTTTGAACCTGTATGTACTTTGTTTATAGAACTTTGTATCCCGCAAGTCATGTTGCGGAACGGGTTGCCCGAAAGGAGGCCGCAGTGTCCCTCGTCCGGGCAGCAGCTCCGGAAAAATTGAAAGCAAAAGAAGTTCGGAATCCTTCATTCTGAATCCGCAACCTACCTTTCCTCATACCAGGCTAAGGCTCATAAAAATCCAGCTCGGCGATTGCCAGCGTATTATCACCACCCGCAATTTCTGTTGCAGTGATCCGGATATATCTTGCCGTAACAACACGATCGAAAAAGTAAGTACGTTTTGAAGGATCGTTCACCAGGTTGCCAAACTTAAACCGACCCACAATGCTCCAGGTTTCTCCATCCATGCTGATCTCAATATTTCCCCCGGCCATCATGCCCCGGCTGTTTTGCTGCTGGGGTGTATAGGCAAAAGCATTCAATGCATACGTTTTACCTAAATCTACCGTAATAAAATGACCGGATGCGGCTTCTCCGGATTGCCACCAGGTGTGTGCATTTTCATCAATCGCAAAAGCCGCTTTGCGTCGCGCCGATTCACTGTCAAACTTTACCACCTTCCAGTTGTTTTTTGCAATGCCCAATACTTTGGCAGCAGTTGCCCCCTTTTCATTATGAATGACGGCTACCGCTTTTACTTCACCTTTTGAAAGTTCAAACGGTCCTGTATATTTTTTACTGTGTACGGTCGGCTCGCTGCCGTCGGTCGTATAAAAGATATCCATTTCTTTATACAGGTTTTCGGTCGTGTTTTCTCCATGCGGCTTCCAGTTGAACGCTGCTTGCAGCGGATGAACAGCCACCTGCCCATCCCTGTTTCTTGACACCTGCAGCCGGGGCGGACGTGTTTTATACGCATACGCGCTGATGGTAGCGATAGCGGGATCGAGCCTGCTTTCCAGGATACGCAGCCTGAATTTTGACGCGGTTACCTCCGGGAAGCGGAGAATACGCTTGTAGCCGATGTTGGTGGCCGAGGCGATCTCCTTCCATTGATCGTTGATCCATGCCTCTACCGCATGCCTCTCCACCCGCTCACTATGTGTACCCACCGATTCCTGTATCAGGAAACGGTTAATGGTAACAGGTGCAGACAGTGTGATAATAATTTCCTTACCCTTTTTACCAAGCAAAACAAATGTACCCAGGTCGTCATCTAAAAGACTTTTGTCCACGGACGCACCGGCAAAAAGATTGTGGCTGTATGTTTCCCTGATACGTTTGCCTACTTCGGTCAAAACACTTACGTCCTGAGACGGAAATTTACCTTCCCGGTCAGGCGGGATATTTAACAGAAAAGTGGAATTGCCTCCAACCGAACGCTCATAGATATCGAACACATCATCCGCGCTTCTTACTTTTTGATACTCGTCATCACGGTAAAACCAGCCTTCACGGATAGAGGTATTGGTTTCTGCCTGCTGATAATGCAGGTATTTAGCCTTATATAATTGCTCCCGGCTGCCAATGTCTTCGTTCGTCATATCTGGGAAGCGGCTTGTCGTATCCGGGTTATCGGCATAGGGAACCACATTCCATTCCGTTTGACGGGTACCGCCTGCTTCATTACCACACCAGCGGATATCTTCTTTACCGAATATGACAGCCCCGGGCGCCAAAGTGTGTATCAGCTTTTTCCAGGCCTGGTAATTATACTGCTGACCGCCTTTTGTTTTGGGATGAGCGCCGTCAAACCACACTTCATGTACAGGTCCGTATTCCGTCAGCAGTTCAAACAACTGGTTTAAAAAATATTCATTGTAATCATCCACTACAAATTCAAATCTTGTTTTGTTGGCAAAAGGCCTGCCCGGTATTTCCCGGGGGATCGTCCGCTTGGTGTATTTGCTCAGGTTGCCATACAACCCTTCAGGGTTTTCAATTTGGTACAGGTCGGCGGGCGAAAGATAAATGCCCAACTGCAAGCCATATTTTTTGCAGGAAGCCGAAAGATCTTTTAATATATCGCCCTTGCCCTCCCGGAAACCGGTGGACATAATGCCATGCCGGGTGTACCGGCTCTGCCATATCACAAATCCATCGTGATGCTTTACGGTAAGGATCACCATCTTCATGCCGGCTGCTTTCATAGCTTCACACCATTGGTCAGTATTCAGTTCCTTCAGGTCAAATATTCGGGGGTCTTCCCTGCCACTGCCCCACTCCAGGCGCGTAAAGGTGTTGGGACCAAAATGAACAAAAGCTATAAACTCATTTTTTAATGCCGCCAACTGGTTGGCGGTAGGCACCACATGCGCTGCTTTTTCTATAATCCTTTGTTTGCTGTCATTTGCATGAATAGCTATTGTATTTTGCGGCTGTAGTTGCTGACTTTGCGCAGCACATAAACCTGCCAGGCTTATAAAAGCAATAAAAATTAAATAACGCATCTTAAAACATTTTCTTGTTTTAGCGGTTTTGTTGGTTCGCTACTTAAATGCATAAAACCTTACCCAGTCTATTTCCATCTCCACAGGCAAATCAGCCGGGTCAACCTTACCTACCCAGCTACCGCCGAGCTGCATATCCAGCAACAGGTAATGATCGCCGTCCGCATAGGGAAACTGTTCTTCCTTATCGGTTTCAATCCTCGGATAAGCAAATGTTCTTTTATCGTTTACGTAAAGCACCACGCTGTCCTTATATTTTTCCACCGCGTAGGTATTGAACTCGCCGGGGTTAATCGGCGCTGTGCCGCCGTGTTTGGGGTTGTCTTTTATGTTTAGAGTGATGGTATACGTGGAATGTACCGTTTGATACACAATGCTATCATAGTTCAGGTGCTCCATGATATCGATTTCACCACCTCCGGGATATTTTTTCCCCTGCCCCAACAGCCAGAACGCCGGCCAGGCGCCGGTAGCGTTGCCCAGCTTCGCTCTTATTTCCAGCCGTCCCAGTCCAAAGCCTACTTTATCTTTTGTGTACACGCCACCGGTAAGAAATTTTGAAGTATCCCCGGATACCGTCGTATTGTTGATGCCTCTCAGCACCAGCTTGCCATCCCGCATGGTATAGCAACTGTCAAAATCACTCATATGCCGGTTCCAGTCTGAAAAACCGCGTGGTATTTTCGACCATCGGGTTGTATCGAAAGAATCTAACTGGTCAAAGTTCTCCTCCCATGTGGGGACAGGTGTTTTTGGCCGCTTCATGCTTACACAGGCGCCCATCGTGGCTGCCAGCAACAAAATCCCAATCCATCTTTTCTCCGTCATCTGGTATTTGAAATTATGCGTGATAAGAAATTATTCATTCAACAGGGGTTTGGCCTGCTCCACCATTTGCTGAGCGGATACTTCGGCCAACCTTTCTATTACAAATGACTTCAAAACTTCTTCCAGCCGCCCCAGTTTGGCTGTTTCATTGTTGTCTTTATAAAGCTTACGAAGCAGGTTTATCTTTTCAAAGTCCTGTATGCCTTCAATTATTTTTTCAAAACGGATGGAGGTTAACGGCCCCGGGTACACCTGGTAGGTATCTCCGGCAGGCCAGGCGGTGAAGCGGCTGTCCTGCAAAGGTGTTGCGGTCCAGCTATTGTATGCCCAGCGCAGGAACCCGTCCATGCCGGTAGCAGCGGTGTACCAGCCCGCCCATACGGATTCGTCGGGCGGAGAGAAGGTGAACATATTGGGATATTTTTCCGTACAGCAGGTGTACCAGGTGCTGGCCTTACCAGACTGTTTACGATCCTGCAGCACATTATCGGGAAACACCCAGCGGGAGGCCACGCAATAATCATAAATATCTTTCTCAATTTCGGGATGATAATCCCCGGCGAGGGAGATCTTCCAGTCCGGATCAACGGTCTTCAACAGCTCAATGACAGATAGCATGGCGTCCATCGGGCGTTCGTCCATTGCGATGGTGGTGATACCAAACCAGCCTTTTTTCTTTAAATGCCCCGTAAAATCAACCAGCATTGTATGCCAGAAGGCGTTATACTCCGGCGTACCGATGGCCCCGGTGAATACGGTATCTTTTGCCAGGGCTTCATCGTAATATTTAAAAGCTATCTTCCAGGGAACCATGCTGTAGCAGTTGATTCTTTCCGAAATACCACAACTCATTACAAAGGCGATATATTTATCAAACAGGCTGTAATCAAAGCTCCAGTTACCATCCCGTTTTTTCGTCCACCGGATCAGGCTGGGATAATCATCATAAGTCTGGTGCCCCCAGGGTTCGTCCACTATGCCTGCGGTAATTATTTTTTGCCCGGCGTTGGCGAGCATGGTATAGTATTCCCGCATTTTTTCAAAATGCGCGTCACTCCAGAGCGGCAGGTCATGTACTCTCGCTATGGCGGCAGGGTGCTGCCAGTAGTCCAGTCGGAATGTCCAGTCTTTCGGCGCCGGTAAGGTTCTGTCAATTACGGTCAGGGCTACCTGCAACTCATATTTTTCCCCGGCGTTTACCGCAACAGTGGCTTTATAGTTGCCGCCTTTTGCATCGGCCGGCACCCGGATGCTCAGCCACACGGGTTGCGTAGTGTTTTTTGCGATCGTCGCGGACGGAAGGCTGGTATTAATGATATCCGCTACCATGGATGAATCAAAATCCACCGATTTACGGTAGCCGCAACCATCCCTGAATTCATCTGTCATCACATATTGAACAAAACCTGCAGTAATATTGCTGCTGCTGATGGTATTGCCTTTATCATCTTCCAGGTCACCTGCAGTTACGGTTATATCACTGCTGCCATTTTTTGACCACACAACGATCTGTGTATGAACTTTTTCGTTTTTCCAGGCCGTTGCCTGCCATGTATTGTTTTGCTTAATATCCGGGGGAAGCTCCTGCGGGAAACGTATCGAGCCGGTAGCAAAGCTTACGCCTGTGCCGGGCACTTTATCCCATCGCGCCGTACGTTCCGCCTCACTCAGCTTTGGTGGTTTCTGCAATGCCAGGCTTACATCCTCCTCCACCCGGGAAGCGCTGCTACAACCCATCAGGACAAAAGCAATAAAAAAACAATAACTCTTTTTCAGAACAGTGTGTAAGATTTGCATCATGTAAAATTTTATACCGGGATGACTCCCGGAGATCATTGACATCAGTTGTTTTATTGGATCACCAGTTCGTCCACCAGTTTACCAGCCGTATCAAAAATACGGAAACGGGCCTCCTTTTCTGAAATACTCGCCTTGATAATATTATTATTGGAATTAACGATCACGGGAAACTTTATGGCATCAGACGGTTTTTGTATGCGGTGACGATGCTCGTGGGCAGCAATAAAAAGATCCACGCCTGCATCATTCAGAACAGGTGCCCATTTGTTTTTGACCTCCCGGTTGCCATGCCACCCATCGGTGGGCGGTATATGGCAGATGGCTATTTTATATTTCGCTTTTTTAAAAGTATCCGTTTGTACGGTATTGGTAAGCCAGGCTGCCTGCTCCTTTCTGTAATTATCCATATCCGTAATGCCGCTATATTCAATATCGGAGTCGGGCTTATCCTCCCCGCAATCCAGCACAATAAAGCAGGCGGCTCCTTTTGTAAACATATAATACAGGTTTCCGCCGATGCCGGGAAAGTATTTGGGAAACTCAGCAGCGAAAGGACCGCGGGTTTCGTGGTTGCCTCTTGCGTAGTACATGGGTATTTCGTTGGCAAATAAAGCCGTTGCAGTATCCATAAAACCGGCAAATACCTGCTCTTCGCTCCTGGAGGCATTGATCATATCTCCGTTAAAAACAACAAAGCCGGTTTTGGCCAGGTCAACCTGGCTCAGCAACTGCTTCAATACGTCGTTGCGTTCGTGAATATCATTGACCACAGCAAATTCGAACGGCCCGGGTTTCCCGTGCGTAGTGAATGTAAGGGGTTGTTTTCTGTACACCCCCGTAGCGGCAACATTCCCGTAATGCACATATACAAATTCATGCTTCAATACCTCCTGGCTGTATACACGATAACGGTAACGGGTATCCGGCAATAAGTTTTTCAGGTGCACCTGGTGAACGGTCCCCACATTTTTCAGACCATTGGAGGTACAAAAGAATTTCGGACGTTCTGACTGGTAAAAATGACTGCCATCGTCAGGCGCCAGCTCTACCCAGCCGGTAGCGGGCTTATTCGTTGTCCATACGATGGAGACCCCTGAATCCGTCATGGCCTGTAAATAAGGACCATGAGAGATTTTTACGGCTTCCTGGGCATGGCTCTGAAAAGCACTCAGTCCAAAAACTAAATATAGGGCTATACCAACCGATGACAGAAACCCCTGTATTTTCGCTGTTTTCATATCCTTCTTTGTTATTACGCCAAATTTATTACAATCATTTTATTTCAGGAGGTTAATGAACGTTTCGGGGCATATTAAATGCGCCCACATTCATTTACTATTGTTTTACGGATAAAAATATCGTCTATGATCGGCCTGCGATCAGAAAACGATCTTTCCTTTGTGCACCAGTGATCTTACGGGTGATATTCTTGAAACGGCTTCTGCCGAGCAGCTTGCATCCACCAATACGAAATCCGCTTTATCACCAGTCTGCGGCCATTGTCTGTTACCTTTATCATCTAACGGAAGAATATTATGCGTAGCCAGCTTTAATATTCTCGACAGGTCAAACTCCGTACGGTATCCGTAAAGCTGGGCGGCAAGGTTGGCTTTCTGCAACACGCTGCCTGATCCGAAGGTATTCCAGTGGTCAACGATCGAATCGTTCCCCGTTCTTACATCCACTCCGTATTTATAAAGCAGGGGAACAGGCATTACCAGGGATCCGAAAGGAATAGTGGATATAATCCCTATTCCGGCATCAGCCAGCTTTTCTGAAATTTCATGCTGTTTTCGCTCTTCCAGGTTTGCGAGCACAAAGCAATGGCTGATGAAGGTCTTATTTTTCAGCCCCGGATTTTCATTTACCTTTTGAATAAGATATTCCACGGTTCTCAATCCGGGCGCGCCTCCTTCATGGAGGTGGATATCTATACCCTTATTATAGTCTGTTGCCAACTGAATGATAAAATCCATTTGCTTTTCCACGCTGCCATCAATAGAAGTAGGGTCCAATCCTCCTATATAGTCAACTATCACTGCCGCTTCTTTCATAAGAGATGCGGAGGGCGTATAATAAACCCCATGCTGCGGAAAGGCTACCAGTTCCGCTTCAAACGAATCTTTTTTATTCGCCAGCGCCTTTTGTAAATTATACAACGACTGTAACTGTGAAGTGGGATCAATATTTACGTGGCTGCGTGCAAAATGGGAGCCTTTTGATTGCAGCAGCTCTATTATTTTTTCGGCCTTATAGGTGGAATTTTTCAGCAATTCGGGAATAATGCGCTGCTCCAGGGCGATCATATCTTTCACGGTTCTGTTGCGCCTGGTATTGGCCTTCCATTGCTGGCCATAGTATGTTTTGTCAAGGTGGATATGCATCTCCTTAAAAGCCGGCAGCATTAATAAGCCGGATGCGTCTATGCCTTCCCCTCCCGGATTATTGGAGTTGATCGTCTTGATTGTTTCCCCGGCTATTTCAACCTCAAATAATGCTGTTTTCGTAGCGCTTACTTCGTTGTCTTCATATATAAAGCCGGTTTCGAGCCTGACATTTTTCAGCCTTACTATTTCACCGGAGTCGCCCGTGGTTTTTCTTTCTGCAGCGCCTGCTGCGTTTGCAGATAAAAAATTTCCGGTAGCCATCAGCAAAGATGAGCTCCTGATAAAATCCTTGCGGGATATGGAAGCGGTTGGCATATCTTTTATTTTTGACCGTTAGTAATAATGATGGCTGATGTATTCGTTCTCTACTGTTCCATCAGCATATAGCCGGAGAATAGCATAACCCGGCGGTGTTTCCTGGTAATAATAGGGCTGTGCAGACTTTTCATCTCCCTTGCCCCACCAGAATCCACTCATGGCGCCGTTGCAAAAATAATATACCCCGTTATACCATGCGCGGTCCAGCAAATGCTGATGCCCGCTTAAGCAGACCCTTACTTTATCCCGGTGCTGATAGAACAACTGTTTCAGCTCCTTGTGGTCTTTATGCTGCCCTCCCTCCCAGGTATTGGTCACGGTGAGTATAGGGTAGTGAGACATCAGCAGCACAAAATTACCGGCGGGCACTTTTACCAGTTCACTTTTCAGCCACTCCATTTGTTCTCCACCCAATGTAATGCCTTTATGGTTCCCGTCCAGTATGATAAAATGCCAGTTCTTTCGGGTAAAACTGTAGTAATTATTCGGTATACCGAGCCTTTTTACAGTATAAGGTATACCATACATTTCATCTTCTTTTGACGGGGCTGACCACCAGGGATCGTGATTGCCAATACAGCTATACACTTCGTATCCTTTCAATAAAGAAAGGCATTCATCCCAGGCATGCCACTGCTCTGTTACCCTGTCCCGCTTCACATCTTTATATGAAGCATCGTGAATAGAATCCCCTCCATTCAAAAAGAAATCAACCTTATGCTGTTTTACTGCTTCCAGACATTTTTTAAACCGCTCCGGCACACCTTCTTCCGGCCGGATATGCACATCGGTAATATGGGCAATAGTCAGGTCAGGCTTTTTGGATACTGCAGTAGCGGTAGCCGATCCCGGCAATACAAAAGCACTGGCTGTTACCGGAATACTTTTTAAAAATTCACTACGCTTCATGTGTGTTTATAAAAAAGGAAAAAGCCTTTCATATTGAAAGGCTTTTCCGGGTTTTGTAATTCTATTGCCAGCCGTCGGGCTGTGTTAATTTCTTATTACTTAATGTAATTTGCGAAGCAGGAATCGGGAAATAATAATACTTAGGTTCCACAAAACTGCGGGGTTGCACTACATCTTTAGTAAACATTACGCGACCAGATGTTCCGTTGGACAAAATGAAAGCTCCGTCAGACAGGTAGTATTTCACAATTTTCTCCTTTACATCGGCGGGTAAGCCGGCGATTGGGCTTTCGTCATCTTTCGACTGAAGAATAGCTATATCTTCTACACCGTCACCCGTTACATCCAATCCACCTAAGGCAGGCACATACATACCGCTGGGGTTCTGTCCTAAAAGAGAACCTGCTTTCCAGCGGTACAGATCATCCAAACGAAAACCCTCACATGCCAGCTCTACCCTGCGCTCCCTGCGAATTTCAAGAATTACACCTTTATTCGCACCGGCTACAGAAGGAAACTTACCGGCGAGATAAGCGTCTGGTGCAGCATTTACATCGGCCATATTGAGGTATGGCATTTCTACACGTGCACGTAATTTGTTCACGGTAGCATCTATGTCTGCCTGGTTAAGTGTTCCTAATTCCCCTTTTGCTTCAGCATTGATCAATAACACCTCGGCATATCTGAATTTAGCCAGGTCTGTATAGTTTAATACCCAACCGCCCCGGAGCGCCGGATCACGCGGGTAGAATTTCACCTGCAGGTAGCCTCCGAAATTGGGGCGTGTTAAATAAGGGTTATTGCCGGCAGCGGTTACAAATCCGGGTGGCATAACGGTTTCGGCTAACCGGGGATCACGATTTGCAAATATGTTTGCAAAAGTTTTTGTGGCATACCCGCTTTGAGAAGTGAAAGGCGTACCATCGGTCATTAAAAACTCATCGGCCAGACTGGAACTCAATGCCCATTGCCAGTCGAGCACAACATGAGAATTGTTAGCAACCCCCTGCTCTTTATTGTTTTTTTGGAGGAAGATCACCTCTTTGTTTGCCGATAGATCGTTGCTTGAAAACAATGCCCTATATCCCTGAGCTCCGTTTCCGGTAATGCTAAATCCTCCGTTATCGATAATTTCCTGAGAGGCAGATACGGCACGTTGAAGAAAAGCTTGTGCTGAAGATTCAAGTCCCAGTTCGCTATGGTACTTGCGGTAAGTTCCTTCGTGCAATGCCACCCTTGCCAGCAATGTTAATGCACCCCATTTGGTTACATAGGTATTGTTGGTACGGGCGGGCAATACATTTGTCGCGGCATATTCCAGGTCTGCCATTATCGAATCCACCACCACAGTGCGCGGATCTTTGGCTTTCTGCAACATATCTTCTTCCTTGTTGCCCAAAGTATAGGAATACCAGGGCACATCACTGTAGCGCTTTACCATATTAAAGTAAAAGTTAGCCCTGAAGAAACGCGCTACCCCAATATAATGGTTGATCACCGCCTGGTCGCCTGTTGTTTTACCGACATTGTCCAGCATGAAATTGATATTGCGCAAAATACTCCATGTAGCCCTGTCCCATCCTCTTGTATTTCCCGGAGTTACACCTCCGCGAATAAGATTATCTATTTCACTGCTACCTGTATAAATGGAAATATTATCAGAAAATTTATCTGCAGCCTCCACATCGGCCCAAATTGCACCAAGCTGCTGTGTATATAACCCGTTGGTATAGGTTTCAAGGTCAGATGTGGTATTAAAAAAGTCGGCGGCGGTAATAGCCGTGGCCGGTGTGCGCTGTAAAAAGTCTTTTTTACAGGAAACGCCCACAATGGTAATTATAAGAAGTATATATGAAATTCGTTTCATCTTAAGAAGATTAGTTCGTTAAAGATTCAGATTCAAGCCAAATGAATAAGTGCGCTGGAACGGATAGGCAGCCTGCGGCCTGTTACCATCGCCCAAGGATTCGGGGTCAAGCTTTACCTTTAAATGCGTTATTTCAAAAATATTTTCCGCGCTAAAGTAAAAACGAACCTTGGTGAGCTTTAACCTTTGCAAAACAGACGCCGGCAGCGAATAACCAACCGTTACATTCTTAACACGCATATAAGCGCCGTTCTGCATGTATCTTGAATTGGGTTTTGACAATGGCGATAAAGCATCTTCCGCAGTATATGCACGAACAGCAGGAAAATAGGTATTGGGGTTTTCAGGTGTCCAGTGATCCATATTCAACGTGGTAACGTTTGTCCATGGTTGTGCATAAATGCCCCAGAAATAGATGTTGGAGTTACCGGGATACCAGTCTCTTTTGCCAATACCCTGCATGAAAATACGCAGGTCAATTCCCTTCCAGCCGGCAGAAAGATCAATCCCGTAAGGATATCGGGAGCTCTTGTTACCCACAATATGCATATCGCCGGGATTGTCTACCGTTCTGTCTCCATAGTTGATTACCCCATCTTTGTTAAGATCAACAAACTTAAGATCGCCGGGATAGAAATTATAGCCCTGGTCATCTTCACCAAAATCGCGTTGGTTGGGGGAGTTGGCAATTTCCTGCTCATCCTTAAAGTAGCCCGCAATTTCCGCACCCCATATTTCACCTATTTCTCTTCCTTCATAATAGTTGCCGTAAGTATTACCAAGGTATTTTGTAGGATTATCATATTTGGTAACCCATGAACGGTTGTCGGCCAACGTAAACGTGAGGTTATACCAGAATGGCGAGCCTGCCAGTGTGGTATTATCTCTCCAGTTCACGCGCAGCTCCCAGCCTTTGGTTTTAAGGTCGCCATTATTTTCAGTAGGCGCATCTGCACCGTATACAGCCGGAAGCTCCTGTCCGGGTATCAGCATATCCTTTGTATAACGGGTGTATTTATCAAAGTTTACATTAAACCTGTTTTTGAACATGGAAAGGTCTACGCCAAAGTTCACGCTGGTAATGCTTTCCCAGCTAAAATTATCCGATACAGGTTTGGGGCTGCCCACGATGGTAGGCCTGCCTGACCCTAAGATGATATTACCCTGGCCGGTAACAGGTAAAATTGGCAGGTAAGGATATGCATCATAATAAGGAAATGCGCCGGAGTAGGTAAATGTTTGGTTGCCCAGGCTTCCGTAGGAAGCTCTCAGCTTAAACATATCGAGGGAAAGCGCATTACTGATACCATTAAAAAAGTTTTCGTCAGATACTACCCAACCCACAGAAGCAGAAGGGAAGAATCCCCATCTTTTGCCTTCAGGGAAACGTGATGAGCCATCATAACGCCCGTTAAGCTCAAGAAGATACTTTTCTTTGAAATTATACCCCAGGCGATAAAACAGTCCCTGTACTGCCCAGTCTTTTATCTGCTCGCTCATCGTCATAGTACCGGTGCTTAAATCTATGGAAGGCAGCGAGGGAGATATCAGCCCGTTTTTTCTTGCAGAGAAATAAGCATTGTTGTAGTACTCACTGTTAAAGCCAACAAGCGCCTGTAAAAAATGGTCTCCAAAATTTTTATGGAAATCGGTGTATATATTATATACGTTGTATCTTGTTGTAGTATTCTGATCCTGCGCCCAGGTGTTAGAGAAAGTATATTGTGGTGCAAGGTTCGGACCTGTCTTATACGCCACAGGTATATCGTGAGAGCGTATTACATTTGATCCTCTTCTGAAAGTAGCTTCTGCATTAAAATCCCAAACATCTTTAATCAAAGCCGCTTTTGCAGAGAATGTCGTTACGTATTCATTGAGTTTATCCCTGCGCCTTCCACCCTCCTGCAATGCGCCCAACACCGGAGCTCCTGCCCTGGTCCAGCTTCCATCAGGATTTTTAGGAACATCTAATGAATTGGTGCGGTTTACATTCCAGAAGAAATCGCCGTCTAAGAAAACGGGGGCTTCGTAGTCTGTGCTGGTGAGCTGTGTATTATTAGAAAATTTCAGCCAACTGGTTACATCAAAGTCTACTTTACCTCTCAGGTTGTAACGGTTGAAAATATCGTTGCCGTATTTCAGCAGGCCATCCTGGCGATAATAATCTCCGGAAAGATAATAGCTTAATTTCTCAGCGCGTTTTGAAATACTGATATTGGTATTATAGGTAGGCGCTGAATTATTGTAAGCTTCTTTCAGCCAGTCTGTAGCGCCGGTGTATACCCAGTCGTTACCATTGTCAGCAATGGTAACAGCAGGTAATGAAGGATTTTGTGAACGTTGCTTTGCATATTCACGCACAGATTCGGGATACAGGTTATATAAAGGTTTTCCGGCTTCAGTTTTCATATCCATCACCGTATACGGATCGGTAACCAGCTCAGGCATTTTACCTATGGTACGATAGCCCACCATTCCATTTACCGCTACATTCAGTTTGTTACCTTTTGCCTTTTTGGTAGTGATCAATACCACACCAAAAGCACCCCGTGCGCCATATATGGCTGAAGCGGCAGCGTCTTTCAATACTGAAACAGCTTCTACATCATTCGGGTTAATACGTGCCACCTCATCCATGCTATAGGGAATATTATCCACAAGGATCAGCGGATCGCCACCATTGATACTTGTAAAACCGCGGATGTTAAAGGCAGGATTAGTGGTGGCTCTTCCGTTAGAGCTTGTTATGTTCAAGTTGGGTAACAACCCCTGTAAACCAGAACCTAAATTGGCTATAGGTCTGCTTTCGAGCTGCTTGGCGGTTACCATATCTACCGCCCCGGTAAGATTCACTTTTTTCTGTGTGCCGAAACCAACCACTACTACTTCATCAAGATTGGTATCGCCGGGTACCAGTTGCAGGTTAATTTCTTTGTTTTCCGTCACATCCATTTCTACTGTCTGGTATCCTATAAACGAGATCTCTATGGTAGCCGCTCCGGGTACTTCGAGCTGGAAATAACCGGTTTCATCGGTAAACACACCGGTTTTGCCACCCTTGACCCTGATGCTGACGCCAGAAAGCCCTTTACCGGTCTCGTCCAGTATTCTTCCCTTTACAATGAAAACATTGAGCGCCGGCCGGGAAGCCGTTGTCAGCAATACCAGGTTGTTATTGATCACTTTGTACTGCAAACCGGTATTCTGCAATACTTTGTTCATTAGATTCTGAATACTTTCGTTCCGAACATCTACATCCACCAGCACATTTGCCGGCAATTGCCTGTCTTCATATACAAAACGGTAACCGGCGTTTTTCTGAATGAGGCGGAACAGGGACTTTAGCTCAACATTTTTAACTGAAAGCGTGATTTCATTCTGTGAATAAGTCTTCGCTGAAACCTGGAGACATACTACCATCAGTAAGATTGCAGTTAACTTCATAATCAGTAGCAGTTTGCGAAATTTTGCATAAGAATTGCCATCTGACTGCTTTACAATCAGTTTTTTCATAATTTTACGTTCTTGGTTTAATTAATAGGCGCAGTGGTCTCTTCCGAAGAAAACTGCACCGAATCTTGACTAAGTACAAGGGAGATGTGTCTGCATCTCTCTTTTTTTTCAGTAATTCATAAATTGTTAATACATAAGCTTATTAGTTTGGTTTAGGTGTAGAATTATTTTATAACTATTGTTCTTCCTTTTACTTCAAAGTCAAAATGGTGCACGTATTGCAGCGCCTCTAACGCCTGAACAACGTCCTCATCCTCGTACACGGCGCTAAACTGTTTGCTGCCCAAAGCGTCGTTGATCAGTACAATGTCCACATTGTACCATTTTTCCATTTTATCAATTACCTCTGTAAACACTTCATTATCAAAAACCAACTGGTTGACCACCCAGGATACTTCCGGTATTGTCATGGTTTGGGCAAGTTGCCTGAGCGTGTCCAGGTGGTAAGTCTCTGTTTTCTGCCCGGGCTTTTCCGGTACTTCAGCTAGTTGTCTCTTACCGGTACGGATAGTTATTTTTTCGTTTGGCTTCAACTGGATCGGATGCTCCGGGTCCGCTTCATTGATCAGTTCCACCGCTCCTCTTATCAGCGAGGTCTGTACTTTCTGGCTACCGGGATAACTTCTTACATTAAAGGCGGTTCCTTTCACCACTATTTTAACGGTTTGCGCATGTACGATAAAGGGTACCGCTTTATTTTTTACCACATCAAAAAAGGCTTCTCCCTGCAGCGCTACCTCCCGGTTGTTTACACCAAAGTCTTTGTTATAAGTGATCCTGCTTTCACTATTCAGCCATACCACGGAGCCGTCAGGAAGAGTCGTTTTAGAGCGTGTTCCCGGCATTGTTTTAAACTCGTTTGCCAGGGTAACGGGGTTACCCTTGTCTTCCCTGCTGTTCAGCCGGTAAAGGAAAACAGATAACACCGCCAGCAATACCCAACCGGCTGCCACCAGCCACTTCCCCCTCATGGGTGTTTTATTCTTAAGGTCCGCCACAGGTGTCACTTTTTCCGTTTTTTCACGAGACAGTCTTTCGCGGAAACGTTGACCCGCCTCCTGTCTGCTGTTTTCTGCCGGCCCGCCGGACGGGTTTTCAAAATAGCGGGTGTACAAATGCACCCGGTAAGCCAGTTCTGCGTCTTCTTTTAAAAGTGTCTCCAATTCTCTTATTTCATCAATACCGGCTTCCCCGGAAAGTTTCCGGGCCACCAACTGCCAAATTCTATTGGGAATCATGCAAAAATTCGTTTGAACACCTATAAGGATGCAGTAACCGGGAGATACCCCTAAAAAAAATAAAAAATTATGCCGGTTGGAATAATTAGTGGCAATTATCCCTGGAAATTATAAACTTGCAGGTATATTGCTTATTATCTTTCCCGGTAACCGGCGTTATTAATACAATATCAATATAATGAGAAAGACAGGTACCGGACTAACTCATTGCTTATGCAACGGATGGGATTTTTTATTTTGTGTATTCACCTCTTTCTTTCACTACCGGTCTTAAGCGCACAGCCCTCCGCAGACAGTATAAGACAACTTTTATATGCTTCTCCTGCGCCTGAGACACATCAAAAAATTGAATTGCTCATCCATCTTGCCGGTGCATTAAACCGTGATTCTACCGACCTGGCGCTGAACTATGCCAATGAAGCCTACCTGCTCTCCCTGGAAGAAGACGACCGCCCGCTGCAGATACGCTCACTGATCGTGTTATCCGAAGGCTACCTGTATAACGACAGGTACGACCAGGCTTTGCAATATGCCTACACCGCGCTGGACCATAGCATTGCGGAAAAAGATAAGACATTGGAGGCTGCTGCCTGCACCCGGCTGGCCTGGGTGTTTTTTGATATAGAGAATGCAGACCTTGCCATGGAATATCACCGTGAGGCGCAGCGCCTGCTGGAAGAGCTCAATGATGAAGAAAAGCAGGTGGTTAACCTGAATGCGATAGGACTTACTTACCTCATGAAAGCGCAGTATGATTCTGCCATCGTGTATTTCAGCGAAACGATACAACGTGCAGAAAGCATTGGAGCAACATTCATGGTCACTGCCGGGCTGGTCAATACCGGCAACTGTTATAAAAGCCTGGGTCAATACCGGGAAGCGCTGACATCCCTCCGGCAGGTAACACAAGCCTCCGGCAACAGGGCTCTGACCCAGGCGGAAGCCCTGAACCTGATGGCTGAGTGTCATTTGATGCTTCAACATTATGACTCCGCAAGGGCTTTGTTGGAAGAGTCGAGGGGATTCATTAACAGCTCTACGTCCAATACTAAAAAAGAACTGCTGCTGGATAATCTCCTCATTTCATCCCGCCTTGCCAGCAACGACAGGAATTTTCAGCAGGCATACGAATATCTCACCAGCTATATTGATATCCGTGAACAGATCATCTCCAAAGCCAAGGCTGATGAAGTGGTGGGATTGAAGCTGAAGCGGCAGGAATACCAGAAAGAAGAGCAGGCGGAACTGCTGGCCGCCGAAAGAAAGCTGAAACGGTTCCAGCAGAACGCGTTTATAGTGGGCTTTTTTTTAATGGCGGTAATCGTGCTCCTGGTCATCAACCGCTTACGACAACGGCAGCGGAAGGAAAAAGAGTTGGCCGCGATCAGGCAGGCGCTGACGGAAAAAGATCTGCAAAGCGCTGTTGCTGAAAAGGAAATACTGAATAACAAGCTGGCATTCAAAAACGGCGAACTCAAGAATACGGCTTTGTATATATCGCAACGAAACGAAATGACCCGGCAGTTCATAGAAGAGCTGGAGGTATTGAAGCACGGCTTTAAAAAAGAAAGCCTGTCTGAATTCAACCGGCTGATCAATCGCTTCCAGTACGATCTTGACCTGAACAGGGGCGTAAACGAATTTAACCTCGCTGCCGATGAAATGCATAAAGACTTTCTCTATAACCTCCACCAGCAATACCCCGACCTTACCGAGTCGGAAAAAAGACTGTGCCTGCAGATAAGGCTGAACCTTTCCATCAAAGACATCGCTTCCATCAGGAATATTTCCGTTAAATCCGTTGAAATGGCCCGCTACCGCCTCCGCCGGAATTTCGGGTTGAAGCACGAAGAAAGCCTGAACGAGTTTTTGAGCAAATTCTGAGAATGGGAGGATGTATTGCTCAGACATACCGAAGATAACCGCGGGTCTTCATTGTCATTTATTCCAAAAAATCTTGCCGATAAAACAATTCCAATAGTCCAAATCAAATATCCAAATATGAGATAGAACCAATATTGTGTCCATTTTCGCTTCTGTCCGTTTGCCAGCCATTTAGCTGCAAAAATGCTTTGTATTGGAAGAAAAAAAGGAAATACAACTGCAAAAATTTTATACTTCAAACTAAGTGACTCTTCTCTATCAGGCTGGAATTGTCTATCGTGTTTTGAGATGATCTTTTGAATTTCAGTTACATCTAATTTCTCCCTTCCATCATTTTACCAAATAATATACCTGCTCAATATTCCGAAAATAAGGAAAAGCAACGCCAGCAGGCTGATGGCCGATGTGGCAATACCTGTTTTCTTATTGCTCAGCCAGCCGCTCAATCCCAAAGACGCTATAATGGCCACAAGGCCCAGCAACAGGAGCTTTACAAGGCTTTGATGGTGGGATTGAATACCGGCTGCGTCCCTGTTCAGGTCTATCATTGACCAACCCAGTGCCGACAGAAGGAAACACATGGAGGCGATCATGAGCCCGATGATCAGCCAGAATTTGATCTTTTTTTCCGTACCGAACGCGAGTATAGCGCTCAAAAAGGTGAATGAAAAGCCGCCGAGGACGGAGCTTACCAGGGCCAACTGTTTTATACTTTCTTCCATTGGGTTTGTTATTCAGATTTTACAATATCGTTGCTCAGCAAAAATTGGTTGGTTTGATACAGCTAATCCGGCTCACTGGAAAATGTCACTTGGAAACCATAGCAATCATGAAAGGTAATTTCTTTTCTCCCGTATGCTGTTTCGTCAACTATTTCTATTATCCTGGCCTTGCCTTCCAGTTTCTCCCGCAACCCTTCAATGGTATCCATTTTAAAATAAAGACCGCAGTTGTTAGCATTTGTAACCGTATTCTCTAATTGTGCATACAGCATAAACACAGCGTCATCCCGGCACATCATCGCCCAGTCTAAACCACAACCCGGTTCTTCATGCGTACCAATGCATGTAAACCCTATGCTTTCATACCATGATTTTGCAAAACCAACATCGGGAACGCGAATAAAGGGAAGTAGTGTTGTCATAATTCTGCCATTTGTTTAGCCATTGCTTACGAAGTTATCAGGTTATTCTTCCCCTGACTGTCTTCACTGAAGTTTATCATCCAGTTGATGCCGAATTTATCCGTAAACAAGCCGTAGTACGAACCCCAGAAAGTGTGGTCCATCGGCAGGGTGATCTTACCTCCTTCGGAAAGTCTGCTGAACAACCTGTCGGCTTCTGCCCTGTCGTTACCATTGATGGTGATGGAAAAGTTATTGCCGGCTACTGTGGTTTCCCCGGGCGCTGCCGAACTGTCACAGCCCATCAGGCAGGTTTCTTTGCTCACCGGCAAGCTGATGTGCATGATTTTGTTTTTCTCGTTGTCAGGGATAGGAGGCATTCTCTCCAGCGGAGGCATTTCCCCGAACCTTCCCACATAGCCGAATTCCCCGCCAAACACTGATCTGTAGAAATTGAAAGCTTCCTCACAGTTACCATTAAAAGTAAGATAAATGTTGACGGTTGTCATTGTAATAATAATTTAGCAACGGAACGGTATGTCACTACTCACTTTTCTTCCATTATCTTTTTGATCTTTTCCAGTTCAATAACGTCTATCTGGTCTTTAGGGCGGTTGACGGATCTCTTATTAGCTATAAGTTGATTAATATGCAGGAAAGGGACTTTTACGTCGTCTATGGTTGCAATGGCAGCCATCTCCAGACTTTCATCAAAGCTGTATTCTTCCAGGCCTTTCATGTTAACAATAATATCCAGACGCAACCCATTCAATAAATGAAAATCAGCCCATCCGGGAACAAACTGTATGTTGTCCAACATCGGATAGTTGTCCATCCCGCATTCTATAAATGCTGCCTCTAATCGCTGCCGGTTCAGTGCTGTATCTTCAAGCCAGATATCTATGTCTCCGGTAAACCGATGGTAGCCATGTAAATTAGCAGCATATCCGCCTACCATTATATACCTGACAGCATTGTTTTGCAGCGCTCGCCAGAAGTTCAGTATTACTTCATCAAATATGTCCACAAGACTTATTTACTTCTATACGGCTTATGAGTTATTACCGCTTTTTCCATAGTCAACTGTATCTTATACAAACGGGTGGCCATTAAAAACCTTTCTTTGTGAGAACGTTTCAGCGCTTCCCGCAAAAGGGCATCCCCGGCTTTTTCGTATCCGGATGCAGGTTCCTGTATTATATTTTTTTTCCCGGACATTTCGTTGATCTTATCACACATGCTAACTGCAAATTAGTAAAAAATATGGCTGTGAGCAATACAACGCAATCCCGGTTATGGTTTTTATAATTTGATATTTAAAACCCCGATACAGATAATGCTTTTTTATACTGTTTAGTTTTATTGCAACAGTTTTCCCCTCTTGTAGAGTACTTGTAGAGGTGATCTCAGTCTCAAGTAGGGGTGGAAAATATGGCATTTGATTTTTGACAGGATATATTTGTTTGGACATGTTCTTTTGCCAGAAAGCATTAAAAACCAATTACAAATGCAAAAAATCAAACTACTGCTTACGAAAAAGCTATGGCTTTTCTGTCTGTCTGCATTTATGATACCGGCGCTCTTTGCCGGTGCCCTTCAGACGGACTGGACGGTAAATGGAAAAGTAACCGATAAGGACGGCAACGCCATTGCGCATGCCAGTGTGACGGTGAAAAACAGCACTGCCGGTGGCGCCAGCGATGAGGCGGGCAATTTTTCACTGGTAGTGCCTGCCAATGCTACGCTTGTGATCTCCGCCACGGGTTTCGCGCCCACGGAAATAAAGCTGACCAGCAACAACCAACAGCTCCAGGTCACCCTCCAGGACTTGCAGGAAAACCTGGAGGAAGTGGTAGTGGTGGGCTACGGTACCCAAAAGAAAAGCGATGTCACAGCAGCGATCTCCACCGTGAACACCAAAAACATTGAAAGGCAGCCCTCCGCCAACCTGGGCACCCTGCTGCAGGGACAGGCTGCCGGCGTAACGGTCGCCACCTCTTCCGGGAACCCCGCGGGCAACCCGGTGGTGCTGGTAAGGGGACTGAACAGCATGAACAACGACCGTCCCCTGTACGTGGTGGACGGGGTGCCGCTCGGCTATGTGTATGATCTGAACCCCAATGATATCGCATCCATCAGCGTGCTGAAGGATGCTTCTGCCGCCACCATTTACGGGGCGCAGGCTGCAGGCGGGGTGATCCTGATCACCACCAAAAAAGGAAAATCGGGCGAACCGGCTGTTAACTATAACGGGTACGTGACCACGCACCAACTCAATCATAATATAGGACTGCTGGACAAGGTGCAAATGAACAAGGTGGTGCGGGAAGCCTTTACCAACGACGGCGCCACGCCGCCCGCCTATACCGATGATGATTCGAAATACGCCAATACCGACTGGCGCGGCGCTTATTTCAAAACCGGGCTGGAGCAAAAGCACGATGTGGATGTATCGGCCGGCAGCGAAAAAATGAACTACCGCCTGTCCATGGGCGCCTGGGAGCATACCGGCACGGTGATCAACTCCGGCTCAAGAAGGTACAACGCACGGCTGAACTCGGAAATAAGGCTGTTGAAAAACCGGCTGAAAATAACACCGATACTGGCCTATACAAGATTTAACAACAAAGACTATGGCGATATGCTGGGAGACGGTAATGCGGGTTTTTCCGATATCATGAATATTTATGCCAACAACCCGCATAAGGAGATATACGACCCGGCTACCCCTCACGGTTATGCCAAACCGCTGCCGGAGTTGACGGCTAACAACCCCGGTAACCCGGTGGGCGAAAGAATGTTGTCGCAGAACCGTACCATTGACGACCATTTTCAAATGAACCTGGCTGCCGACCTGAAGCTCTACAAAGGACTTTCCTATAATTTTTCTATTGCCAAAACCATCGTGAACGGGTTTGGATATAGCCAGACAGACCCCTATGATTTCGGCGCCCAGTCTTTTGTTGAAAACCCCTCGCGGTTTGAAACCCGGAGCAGGTCGGAATATATGGTGTATAACCACCTGCTGAATTATGACCTCCGGCTGGGTGAGCACGACATAAAGGCTTTGGCCGGATTTTCAAGACAAAAGGACGAATACCGGGGTACCACGGCAGGAGGTAATCACCTCTCCTCCCGGCTGATCGAGGCGCTCTCCGGCCTGATCGTTGACGGCCCAGCGGATTATATCCGCGGCGGCGGGTGGAACTATGCCAATACGCTGCAGTCGTATTTCGGGCGCCTCAACTATAGCTTTGCAGACAAATACTTTGTACAGGGTAGCATACGGAGGGATGGCTCTTCCCGTTTCGGTCCTGAAAACAAGTATGGTAATTTCTACTCGGCGTCTGCCGGCTGGTCGGTGCACAATGAGGATTTCTTTGATGTGCCGTTCATCAGCGAGCTGAAGCCCAGGGTGAGCTACGGGATCGTGGGCAACCAGAATATCAGCAATTTCCAGTTCCTGGCAATGATCTTTTTGCGGGCCAGCAACCCTTTGCTGAACTATCCGTTCGGTTCACTGCCCAGCCAGCAGGTAGCTGTTGGCGCTACGGCCGTAGCCCTGGCCAATAATAATATTAAGTGGGAACAAACAGCGACATTCAATGCGGGGCTTTCTTTCGGCTTACTCGAAAACCGTCTCAGCGGTACTTTCGATTATTTCCAGTCAAAAACAACCGATATGCTGGCGGAAACTCCCATTCCCGCTTCTTCGGGCATCACAGTGCTGCCGATCACCAATATCGCAGATATGGAAAACCGCGGCTGGGACTTTTCACTGACGTATAAAAGTAATGCCGGTAAGGATTTTAATTTTGATGTAACGGCTATCATGTCGCATGCCAGGAACAAGATACTGAAGCTGGGTTACGAGGAAGGTGTAATTGTGGATGGCTTTGTTGACTTTAATAACCGCCCGGTTACCATCACGCAGCAGGGCTCAGCGTTAGCGTCTTTTTACCTCTACCAGACAGAAGGTATTTTCAGGTCGCAGCAGGAAGTAGACGCCCATGTTAACAGGGATGGCGCCTTACTGCAGCCAAATGCAAAGCCGGGTGATATCCGGTTTGCCGATACCAATGGCGACGGCGCCATAAACGATAACGATAAAGTGCTGATGGGAAGCGGATTGCCCAACCTCGATTTCGGACTGACATTTAACGCCTCGTACAAAAATTTTGACCTGAACCTTTTCTTCAACGGCAAGCAGGGACAGAAAATGTACAACGGCGCTAAAATGTTCTTATATCGCTTCTTCCGGTCAGACGACCTGCTAAATGCCTGGTCGCCATCCAATACCGATGCAGAGATGTTCCGGCTTTCCAACGCCGACCAGAACCAGAACCTCCGTGTTTCAGATTATTTCCTGGAAGATGCTTCTTTCATCCGATTGCGGAATATCCAGTTGGGATATACCGTGCCGCAACAGCTTACCCAAAGGATATCGCTGAACAGGCTGCGGATATATGTAGGGGCCTTTAATCTCCTGACCTTTACCAGGTACTCAGGCTTTGATCCCGACCTGTCCAGCAGCGGTATATTCAGCCGGGGGGTAGACAGGGGCTTCTACCCGGTGAGCAAATCATTTGTGGCCGGCATCAACATTGGCCTGTAATAATGAAGAAGAATACAATATGATATGAAATCCGAAAGGAAAAAAATAAAAGAGATTACAATGAAAGCAAAAATAATATTAGCGATAGCTGTGATGGTGATTGCTGCTTCCTGCTCAAAAAGCTTTATTGAGTTGGATGATAAACAAAACCTGACAGAAAATACTTTTTGGCTTACTCGACAGGATGCGATACAGGGTATCACGGCTGCCTATGCCGCTTTGCAAGGACATGACGGCAGCAAGTGGACCTTCTTTGAAGAAGTGTATACAACACTTAACTACAAAGGGGATGATATTGACAATAACCCAAACGAGCCTTACGGTAAAACACTGGCATCGTTTACCAATGGTGCGGAAGAAAGCGGACCCTGGAACCTTTGGGCTACCTGTTATGCAGGGATTGCCAGGAGTAACCAGGTAATAGAAAATGTACCCGGCATAGAAGCTGTTCCCGAACAGGAAAGAAATGGGATCGTAGGAGAGGCAAAGTTCTTAAGGGCCTATAATTATTTTGTGCTGGTAAACGGGTTTGAAAACGTGCCGCTGGTGCTTCGCTTCGAAAAGGATATTGATAAGCTGCAGGCGCCGCAGGCAAGTCCGGCAGATGTATGGAAACAAATAGAAGACGACCTGCGCGATGCGGAACAGGTGCTGCCTGAATCATACCCTGATGCATTTAAAGGACGCGTAACCAGAAACGCGGCAAAATCCCTGCTGGGCAAAGCTTATCTCTTCCAGGAAAAATGGGGCGATGCTGAGAACAAGTTCAGGGAAGTATATGGTAAATACGCTTTGTTGGATGACTACGAAGATAACTTCAACGGACTGGCGGAAAACGGCGCTGAATCAGTTTTCGAGATCCAGTTCAGCGGCGACAGGAGCATTGCAGATGAAAGACATCCTCTCAACTTTGAAGTGGCTCCCTATGTGCTGGATGGCTGGGAACTGTTGTACCCCTCCGACTGGCTGGTGGAAGAAATGAAAAAAGACCTGATGCCCAACGGCGATTATTCCAAAAGGGTATACGGCAGCCTGTTTTTCGATGCCCCCGGCTCCGAGATGTGGAACCTGGCTACACCCTCGGAGATGGTGAGTTATGCCTCCGTGGCTTCACAGCTCGGCCGACCAAGCTACTTTAAGAAGTATGCCTATCCTTATGACAGGGGAGGCGCTTACCCGGGTTCCAATGTTTCGGTTATCCGTTATGCAGATGTACTGCTGATGTATGCGGAAGCATTGAATGAAAATAACAAGCCAGGCGATGCCATCGATATTGTAAATGAAGTGCGGGCCAGAAGCAGCGCTGTTGCGCTGAATGTGGCAGACTTTAACCAGGCGCAATTACGCGAATGGATCCGCCACCATGAGCGTCCTGTGGAACTGGCGATGGAATGGGGCATTCGCTGGTTCGACCTGGCCCGGTGGGGACGCGGCAACACAGCCAAACTAAATGTGAAGGACCTGTTGACTACGCACAGCAAGCCGTTTGCCAATAATTACGTGGAAAATAAGCATATCCGTTATCCCATTCCTGCCAGGGAAATGGCGGTGAATCCCAGCTTAACGCAAAACAACGGCTATTGATGGGTGGTTAGTGGGTAGTAGTAAGTGGTTAGTGAAACTTATTACTTATTACTTCCCACTTACTACTTAAATTATGTAAGAAGCCAAAAACATACGTATCAAGATGAACCGTTTTTTTACGGAAGCGCAAATAACTGAGCTGGTAGCAGCGTACTATGGCATGGAGGTAAGCGTTAAGAAGCTTTCCGGTGAATATGACCTGAATTACCTGCTCCGGGCGACGAACGGAAAGAAATATATACTGAAAATTTCCGGCAGCAATGTGAGTCCTGATTTTGCAGACGCGCAGGTGCAGATCATCAATCACCTGGCCGGCAGCGCTGTCCGTGATCAATTCCAGCAGCATATTACCAACAAAAACGGGGAGGACCTGACGGTCATTCACAAAGATGGTCAGCAATGGTATATACGTTTGCTGACTTTCCTGGAAGGCAGCTTCTGGATAGACGCAGCAGGACTAAAAAGCGAGGTATATGAAGCGCTGGGAAGCTTCCTGGGTGCTATGGACAAGGCATTGATCTCCTTTTCACATCCTGCCATGCATCGTCATTATCTGTGGGATATCAGTCATGCTGCTGACGCAAATGCAAAGCTGAAATACATTAAAGATCATGAGAAACGAAGGATAGCCGGCTATTTTTTACTACAATTCCAAACCGAGGTGCAGCCGGTATTACATACACTCAGACATGCTTATATACATAATGATGCCAATGATACCAATGTGCTGGTAAAAGATAATACGATCGCCGGACTGATTGACTTCGGCGATATGGTGTACAGCGCCCTGATCAATAACCTGGCGGTTGCCTGTACCTATGCCATCATGGATAAGGATAATCCCGTTTTGTATGCGTCCATGATCGTACAGGGTTACCATGCCGTGTACCCGCTGGAAGAAAAAGAAGTTGACCTCTTATACTATCTGATAGCGGCAAGACTGTGCATCAGCGTCGCACAATCTGCTTACAATGCTTCCCTAGAAACCAACAACACGCATCATTTTATTTCGGAGGATGCCGCCTGGCGTTTATTATACAAATGGATCCGCATCAACCCGCTGAAAGCGCAGCACCAGTTCCGGAAAGCCTGCGGGTTCCCGGGAGTGATCAGCGATGTGAAAGATCATTCCTCCATGATAGAAGAGCGGAAAAAATACATTGGTAAAAACCTGAGCATCAGCTATGGTAAAAACCTGAAAATAGTAAGAGGCGCTTTACAATATTTATACGATGACAGGGGCGATACGTATGTGGATTGCGTGAATAATCCTTCCCATGTAGGACATTGCCACCCCGTAGTGGTAAAAGAAATGCAGCAGCAGATCGCAACTCTCAATACCAATACCCGCTACCTGCATGACAGCATGCTGGAATATGCCAAACGCCTTACAGCGACGCTTCCCCCTTCCCTGCAGGTATGTTATTTTGTGAATAGCGGTAGCGAGGCCAATGACCTGGCCATTCGCATGGCCCGTCATTATACACAGCAGGAGGATATCATTGTCCTGGACCATGCTTACCACGGCACTTCCACCGTGGCAATGGAAATGAGTCCTTATAAATTTAATGGCAGGGGCGGCAGCGGCAAAAAGCCCTGGATACATATTGCGGAAAGTCCCGACCTCTATCGTGGTCCCTACCGCTACGGCGATCAAAAAGCCGGTGAAAAATATGCGGACGATGTGCAACGCATCATTGGATCTCTTCAAAAAGAAAATAAAAAGCCGGCCGCCTTTATCTGCGAAACCCTGCTGGGCGTGGGCGGTCAAATGCCTTTACCGGTCAACTACCTGAAAGAAGTGTATGCCCATGTAAAAGCGGCAGGCGGTGTTTGTATCGCCGATGAAGTACAGGTGGGCTTCGGACGGGTAGGAGAAAAATTCTGGGGATTTGAGCTACAGGACGTGGTACCCGACATCGTGCTAATGGGAAAGCCTATCGGTAACGGACACCCGCTGGCAGCTGTTGTGGTGAGCCGGGAAATTGCCGACAGCTTTAATAACGGGATGGAATACTTCAACACGTTTGGGGGTAATCCTGTTTCTATGGTAACCGGTTTGGCTGTATTACGTGTTATTGAAGAAGAGGAGATGCAACAGCATGCGCTGGAAACAGGCAATTATTTGATAGAAGGGTTACAAAAGCTGATGAGCAAACACCCCATCATTTCGGATGTACGGGGTCATGGGTTATTTATAGGGGCGGAGCTGGTAAAAGACAGGAAAACCATGGAGCCTGCCGTACCCGAAATTGATAGCATAGTTGAAATAGTAAAAAGCAGGGGATATTTATTGAGCACCGACGGTCCCTTGCACAACGTATTAAAAATAAAACCGCCTCTGCCCTTTGACAAACAAAATGCGGATGAGCTGCTACAACTGCTTGATGAAGCCCTTACCACATTCCGGCATTCATAATGCTACGTTACTATTTTTTAAGTGCCAACTGAAGCGATTGTGTGATCCTCTTACCGGCAATGGTCATCTGTGCTTCCACGGTCTTCACCGATATGTCAAGCAGTTGAGCTATTTCTTTATATTTTAATCCGTCTTCTCTCACCAGCTTAAAAATGAGCTTGCATTTGGGTGGTAAGCCGTCTACCGCTTTTTGAAGCTGACCCAGTATCTCTTTTGAGATCAGGAGATCTTCAGGAGTGGCGGAGGTGTCGGCCACAGCAGATAACTGAAGGTTATTCCAGTCAAACTCATCCAGCATTTTTTGCTGGCTGCAATGCCTGATAGACAGGTTTTTGACGGCTACGTACAGGTATAATTTAAGATTATTGATTTGCAGCAATCGATCACGCTGGCGCCAGATAGCCATAAAAGCATTTGAAACGATTTCTTCTGAAACCTGTTCGTCTTTTACAAAAGAATAAGCCAGGTTAAACAAACCATTGTAGAAATGATCGAAGAGTCTTTCGTATGCCGCCTGATCATCAAACAGGGACACCCTCTCTATCCAATATTGTATTTGCAGGTTTCCGGGCATCAAATTGGGGCTTGCGTACTGGTTGGTTTAGGGGCAAAGTAAGCATTTTTTCTGCAATTGAGGTGCGGTCGGGTGTATCGGACCCCGGGCAGGAGAGGTTCATGCTTTCGGTTATTTCCCCGAACTGATATTCAACCCCGGGGAAGCCGTTTTTATTTTATGCAGCATCAGCCGGGCTATGTTGGCCGCTCTCAGCTTTGCCTCATGTGCCGTTTCGCCGGCAAAAAGCTCGTCCACCGTTTGGGTAAACAACAGGAGCCATTCACTGAATTCTTTTTCTGATAGCGTCGTCATTTTGCTGAGTGCAATATGTACCGTCATCGGATGACCCGAATAAGAATGCTCACCTAAAAGAATACTTCCCCAGAAGGAGTACATTTTAGGCAGGTGATGGCTCCAATCCACTTTGGCTATATCGTTGAATATGTAACCGATAACCGGATTGACCCTTACCTTTTCATAGAAAGTGTCCACCAGTAGTTGAATGTCTGCCTCATTCCTTATATCTGTTCTTTTCATACTCTAATTTCTTCCCGGGTTGATATTGCAAAGGTAAGTTGTAGCGCAATAATGACTACCTCTTTAAAATTTCCTGATTTTTATTATAAACATTCTTTTTGTTTTATGATCTAAGTCATAAGTGATGCTAAAATACTCCCCTAGTTTTGCCGCGGATTAGTTAGATTGACAGGGATTAGTTAGCTTGCAATTAGACTGCGCATAGCTTAGTTGAAGGGCATATGCGAAGTTTCTGCAAACATCCAAAACAACAAAAATTATACTGATGAAAAAGTCCTTATTTGCTCTAAGTTTGATGATGGTTACACTGTTAATAGGCGCCTGCGGCGGAGGCTCCGGTTCAGAATCCGGTAATAGTGGCGAAAAAAGTGTTGCCAGGCAGGATCCTTCCTCCTATGACCCGACAAGGGGTGAAGGAAAGTTTGATGAGTCTAATATAACAGCCGGTCCGCTGGATAAGGCGATGGCCGAACAGGGAAAAGGCATCTCAGCGACCAAATGTAACTCCTGTCATAAAATGTCAGATGAAAGGCTGGTAGGTCCCGGATGGAAAGGTGTGACAGAAAGAAGGACCCTGCACTGGCTGATGAATTTTATTACCAACCCCGATCCGATGATCGACAAAGACCCTGAAGTTCAGGCTCAACTGGAACTATGCCTTGTACGTATGCCTAATCAAAACATGAAGGATGATGAGGCCAGGAGTGTGGTGGAATTTATGCGTCAGAATGATGGCGTTCAATAAGTAATTACCGTTTTAAAATAACTACCATATGCATAAAAATAAGTTAGTTCTCGCCACATTACTGATAGCATTTGTATCAGTAGTATCCTGTAGACCCAAAGGTTCGGGTAGCGTTGTAAGCGGCAATGCCGCATCAAAAGCCTATGTTGCCCCGGGCAAATATGATGAGTTTTACAATTTTGTTTCCGGTGGATTCAGCGGCCAACTGAGTGTTTATGGACTGCCCAGCGGTCGTTTGTTGCGCGTTATTCCTGTGTTTTCCGTTGACCCTGAAAAAGGATGGGGGTATAGCGAAGAAACCAAACCCATGCTGAACACCTCACACGGTTTTGTACCCTGGGATGATCTGCATCATGTGGAAATGAGTATGACCAACGGGGTAGCAGATGGAAAATGGGCATTCGTAAACGGGAATAATACACCCAGGCTTGCCCGTGTTGACCTCAGGACTTTCCGTACCGCTGAAATATTGGAGCTGCCCAATAGCGGTGGTAACCACAGTTCTCCTTTCGGTACCGAAAACTCAGAATACATTGTTGCCGGCACACGGTTCAGCGTACCCGAAGATGGCAACAGCGATGTGCCTATCGAGTCCTACAAAGAGAGCTTCAAAGGTCACATTAGCTTTGTAAGCGTTGATAAAGAGAGCGGTGAAATGAATATTGCTTTTCAATTAAAAACCCCGGGGGTTAATTTCGATTTGGCACGTGCAGGGAAAGGAAAATCTCATGGATGGTTCTTCTTTAGCTGTTACAATACCGAGTTGGCCAATACACTGCTGGAAGTGAACGCTTCCAAAAAAGATAAAGACTTTATCATGGCAGTGAACTGGAAAAAAGCGGAAGAGTACGTTAAAGCAGGAAAAGGAAAGAAACAGACAGTTCGGTACGCACATAATAAATTTGATGAACATACCCATACCGGTACTTCCGAAATAAAGAAAGAAGTTACTGTATTGGATGTGAGCGAATTTCCGGATATCGTGTACTTTATCCCCTGTCCGAAGTCGCCGCACGGATGTGATGTAGACCCAACCGGCGAATACATAGTAGGCAGTGGAAAACTGGCCGCTTTATTACCGGTGTTCAGCTACGATAAAATCCAGAAAGCGATTGCAGACAAGAGTTTTGAAGAAGAGAAATATGCCGGCATCCCTGTAATAAAATATGAGGCCGCTTTATACGGAGAGGTGGAAAAACCGGGACTGGGGCCATTGCATACTGAATTTGACGCCAACGGAAATGCGTACACTTCTTTCTTTGTGTCATCCGAAGTAGTAAAATGGAATATCAAAGATCTGAAAGTGCTGGACAGGCAACCTACTTATTATTCCGTGGGACACCTGATGGTGCCTGGTGGTAATACCAAAAACCCCCTGGGCAAATACCTGGTGGCTTACAACAAGATCACCAAAGACCGCTACCTGCCCACCGGGCCGGAATTGTCGCAAAGCGCCCAGTTGTATGATATCAGCGGGGATAAAATGGAGTTGATACTCGATTTCCCCACTATCGGTGAACCGCACTACGCACAGGCGGTTGCGGCTGATCTGATAAAAGACAAACAATTGAAAATATTTGATATCAACGACAACAAACACCCCTACAAAACAAATGGAGAAGCTGAGGCAAAAGTTGTGAGGGAAGGCAATAAAGTACATGTATATATTACCACCATCCGTTCGCACCTCACTCCTGACAATATTGAGGGGGTAAAACTGGGAGACGAAGTTTATTTCCATGTTACCAACCTGGAACAAGACTGGGATGTGCCGCACGGATTTGCAATAAAAGGCGCCAATAATGGTGAATTGCTTATCATGCCGGGTGAAACCATTACCCTTAAATGGGTTCCGGATCGTATAGGTATCTTCCCGTTCTACTGTACCGATTTCTGTTCTGCCCTGCACCAGGAGATGTCCGGTTACTTAAGAGTATCACCGGCAGGCAGCAACGTGCCGCTTAAATTCTGGTTAGGAGAAAAAAGTGCTGCTCAGTAGCCAACACGAGAAAACATTTTCAAAAAGGGCAGCCGTTTTACTGAACGAGCTGCTCTTTTAACTTTTGAAACATAACCGGTTGCTGTATCCGGCAACAATTATCATTGCGATGAAAAATAAAATATCAACATTGTCGAAGTTTTTCCTGATATTATCTGCTCTGATGCTGGTAGTTTCCATTTTTGTACCTATCTGGCAGATAGAGCTGGATGCCCCCCAATACCCGGAGGGACTGGCCTTGCAGATATGGGCAAACAAAATTGCCGGCGATGTGGAGATCATAAACGGACTTAATCACTATATCGGTATGAAAACACTGCATACCGAAGATTTTATTGAGTTTACTATTCTTCCTTATCTTATTGCAGGCTATGCGCTGCTCTTTTTGCTGGCAGCTATTCGCGGTACCAAACGGTTCCTGTATATAGCGTTCGCAGCTTTTGTGGTATTTGGTATCGTGGCCATGGTGGACTTTTGGATTTGGGAATACAACTATGGCCATAACCTGAATCCCGACGCGGCTATTAAAGTGCCTGGAATGGCCTATCAGCCACCGTTGATCGGCTTTAAGCAGTTGCTCAATTTTGGCGCCTTCTCGGTGCCGCATGCCGGGGGATGGCTGTTTGTCAGCGCCGGCGTCCTGTTGCTTGTTTCTGTGTTGAAAGAGGCCGGGGCATTGAAGAAGTTCATTGGCCGGAAAAAAATAGCCGGAACTGTTGCTGTTTTTGGCTTTTTATTGTTATTATCGTCCTGCGGCAGTAAAGGACCGGAGGCGATCAGGCTGAATGTGGATGGTTGTGATTTTTGCCGGATGAAAATTTCAGACGGCCGGTTTGGGGCGGAATTGATCACTGAAAAAGGCAGGATATATAAGTTTGATGACCTGAACTGTATGGTCGGGTTTTGTGATGAACAACCTAAAGGCAGCATTAAAAGCCATTATATCAACGATTATTCTAAGGATAATGATCTGATCGATGCTACCACTGCCTGGTATGTATATAGTGAAAATCTCAAAAGCCCGATGGGTGGCAATACAGCCGCCTTTGCATCAAAAGAAGAAGCTTTGAAAGCCGCCGCCGGCCCTGTACTAAACTGGAGTGAAATAGTAAGTAACGTGCAGCAACATCAGGGAGATGAAGAACAAGGACATCATTAAATATTTATTTTCTTTTATTTTATTATTGGGCGCTGGAAATCATGTACTTTCCCGGACCATATATGCGGGCGCCGGACAATCCTATCCCACCATCAAATCAGCTATAGACGCCTGTGAGCCGGGAGATACCCTAGTAATAACAGAAGGCCTCTATAAAGAAGGAAACCTTATCATCGATAAACCTGTATTTATAACAGGGCGGGGCATGCCTGTGCTGGATGGTGAAAAAAAATACGAGGTAATATCCGTAAAATCGAGCAACGTTACCATTAAAGGACTGCATATCCGGAATTCGGGACAGGGAACTCTGGATGACCCCGGCGGCATAAAAGTTTACGATGCCGTTAATGTAATTATAGAAGACAACGAACTGAGAGATAATTTCTTTGGCATCTATATTCAGTACGGAAAGAACTGTATTATAAGGAACAATATAATCAAGGCTTCGCAAAAAGAAGAATACCGTTCGGGAAACGGGATCCATTGTTGGAAAAGCGATAGCCTCCAGATAACCGGGAACAGGATCGAGGGACATCGGGACGGTATCTATTTCGAGTTTGTTACCCACTCTGTTATATGGCGTAATATTTCCTGGTATAACCTCAGGTATGGATTGCATTTTATGTTTTCCAACGATGATGCGTATATTTCCAATTATTTTAAAAATAATGGCGCTGGAGTGGCGGTGATGTTTACCAGGAGGGTAGTAATGATGAACAATACTTTTGAAGAAAACTGGGGTGACGCCGCTTATGGCGCTTTGTTCAAGGAAATATCCGACTGTTATTTATCGGGCAATAAGTTTATCAGGAATACTACCGGCCTTTTTCTCGACGGGTCCAGCCGGATCAGGATGGAGCGGAACCTGTTCCTTACCAATGGGTGGGGTATGCGTATACAGGCAAGCTGTATAGACAACATCATTTCAGCCAATAATTTCATTGCCAACACTTTTGACGTTACTACCAACGGCTCGTTAACGCTGAACAAGTTTGACGAAAACTACTGGGATAAATACGAGGGCTATGATCTTGATAAAAACGGTATCGGGGATGTTCCCTACCGGCCGTTGAGCCTCTATTCTGTGATTGTAGAAAAGAACCCTCCGGCCATGTTGTTATACAGGAGTTTTATGACCAGCCTGCTGGATAAATCTGAGAAGCTGCTGCCGAGTCTTACCCCGGAAAATTTTGTTGACAATAACCCGCGAATGAAACCCTATACATTATGATTGAAGTGAAAGGCATATCGAAACGGTTCGGGAAATTACAGGTATTGAACAATATCAACCTGGAACTACAGAAAGGGGAGTGTATTGCATTGGTGGGTCCCAATGGGTGTGGCAAAACTACTTTAATAAAATCCATCTTGGGGATGGTGTTACCGGATAAGGGAGATATTTTTTTCAACCGGAAAAATATACAAAACGACAACGAGTACAGAAACCATATCGGCTATATGCCCCAGATCGGGAGGTATCCTGAGAATATGACCATCGGCCAGGTAATTGATATGATAAAAAATATCCGCAACGGCAAACACCGGGAGGATGATGATCTTTTCCGCCAGTTTGAAATAGAAAGCATGCTGTTCAAAAAAATGCGGACCCTGAGCGGGGGCACCACTCAAAAGGTAAGCGCCACACTTGCTTTTATGTTCAGCCCGCAGGTGCTGATACTGGATGAACCCACTGCGGGGCTGGACCCTCTTGCGGCACATATCCTGAAAGAAAAGATCTCTACTGCCCGGAGAAACGGTTGTCTTATCCTTATCACGTCGCATTTGCTGACCGAACTGGAAGATATGGTTAGCCAGGTGATATTCATGCAGGAGGGTAACGTGATCCTTCATAAGAATACCGCTGACTTGAAAGAAATGACAGGCAGCGAAACACTCGCAACGTCGGTTATCGAGCTCTTAAAAACAATACCGCAATGAGAAAAGTGCTGAAATACGTATCGCTCGATATACTCAAAAACAATATCGTATTTGCTTACGCAATAATGCTGGCATTGTTCTCCTGGAGCGCTTTCGGGCTGGAAGACAATGCTTCCAAGGGAATACTTACCGTATTAAATATTATACTCCTTACTGTTCCGCTTGTATCGGTATTGTTTGCTACCATTTATGTATATAATAGCAGCGAGTTCATTGAGTTACTGGTCAGCCACCCGGTAAAACGCGGTATGATCTGGAAAGCGCTGTTTACCGGTTTGTCGTCAAGCCTGGCGCTGGCATACCTGCTGGGAGCCGGTATTCCCATATTATTGTTTGCCGATTTCTATACAGCAGTGATGATGATTGTAACCGGTATCTTTCTTTCGGTGATATTTGTGGCTATTGCGTTCTTAAGCAGTATTCTCACCCGTGATAAAGCTAAGGGAATAGGCATTTCTGTTTTATTGTGGCTGTATTTTTCACTGCTGTTCGACGGACTTGTGTTATTCCTCTTTTTCCAGTTTGCAGACTATCCTATAGAAAAAGCCGTGGTTGTCCTGAGCGCCCTCAGTCCGGTAGACCTTTGCAGAATACTCATTCTCCTGCATCTTGATGTATCCGCGATGCTGGGGCACACCGGGGCCGTGTTCAAAAACTTTTTCGGGACAGACTGGGGGTTGATATTATCATTTACAATACTGACATTGTGGGTGGTGATCCCGTTTGCTATTTCATTAAAAAAATTCAAAAGAAAAGACCTTTAATGACTGGGGTCACAACGGAATTTATAAACAGGTATTATTTTTAAATTGTTGCCGCTATATGACTATTTGATAAAATAATAACATGAAATGAAACCTGATATTGTTAATCGCAGAGATATTGAAAAAATCGTTCATCTCTTTTATGAGAAAGTAAAAGTAGATGACCTGATAGGATTTTTCTTCTCTGATGTAGTGCAGGTTAACTGGGAACAGCACCTGCCAATAATGTGTGCATTCTGGGAGAACGTATTGTTTTATACGGGAGATTACGAGGGAGACCCCCTCACCACTCACCGCGGTTTATACAATAAATTCAAAACAACCCCTGAACATTTTCAGCGATGGTTGTTTTTATTTTTTCAGTCAGTAGATGAGTTGTACGAGGGATCCAACGCACAAAAAATGAAAGACCACGCTACAGGTATTTCAGGGGTGATGCAGGATAAAATAAAGGGAAGTGATTGATTACAAACTCATCAGTGGTGCATTCTTGTTATTAATGTTCAGCAGGAAGAGCCAGGTTGCGCTCCAGCACAGAATTACTGCTGCACCAAACAACATTTCATTGATATACGGTACCGGAATATAGGCAAATGCGGCCATCCCCTGTATAGCCAGCAGTGCTTCGTTGAGCACTACGCCCAGCAGAAAGGTAAAGGCGGCTGCCCTGGTAACGTTGGAAGCCGGGATGTAGTTGGTTTTAAGCAGGTAGCCTATAATGAACAAACTGTACACTCCAAGTAGTACCAGGTGCAGGTAGGCTATCACAATAGGACGAAATCCGAATACAAGCTGGCTAAGCGACGGTATTACGGAAACAGCCTGCAAAATAAATTTAATAAAGAGCGCTGCCAGTGCCGCATAAAAAAAAGTGGATACCCAACGGTTTTGCCAGGATCGCATGTGTTTTGCCAGGTTGCTCCAGGTGTTACGGATAAGAGCAAACCATGCCCCTAGCTGAACCAGGGTTGCAACCACCGTGATAACGTATAGCCACAAAGGAATACGCGCCCACAAAAGTGAAAGAAAAACTGTGGGAATGATGGTGATAGCAAAAAGACGGTAATACCCTTTAAAAGAAAAAGCACCTGGCGGCAACAGGCTGATGGCAATAGCCATGGCTCCGAAGAAAAACCAGCCATTGTACTGAAAATGCAGGTAGTAGTAAACCGACCCCAGGTAGATTTCATGGTTGATACTTTTTGTTGCTACCATGTATGCCAGCGAAAAGGGTCCGGCTGAGGCCAATACGTTTAGTATCAAACCGGTTATTGCCCAGGGCTTGGATGGATGCCCCACCGGAAACTGCCGGCTGTCTTTGATAAACTGCCAGGCAAATATAGCTGCAACAATAATGGAGAGTGTTGAAAAAGTAATGGATACGGCTTTATACCCCTGGATGGTAAATGCTATCAGCATTCCAAAGGAACAGACAATATTGGCAGCAATCAACAGGTTATAAGTCCGTTTTTTTCGGGGCTCCAGGTATGGCAGGAGTATAGATGCCAGTCCGGTATACAAAAAATGGCTGACCCATCCGCCAAAAGCAAAATGAGAATGGGCATGCAGCAGGTTCTTTTGGTCAAAAAAGGGAAAGTCAAAGGCGATTTTATAACGCATAACCATCCCATACAGGGCTACGATCACCAGGTTAAGCAAACCAATTCGGAACCATATTTTCATCTATATATTTTTTTTATAAATAATAGTGGTGTATATCCTTTTGTGTACCTGGTACTGCCGCATATATTTCACCGCCCCCGCTGTCAATAATACACTTTGTGGTCAATAATATCTATCTTTTTTTCGGTACTCATCCTGATTAATGTGCGGATAACAGTTTCCACACGCAATCCCGTTATATCAGCTATCTGCTGGCGGGTATAGGGAACGAGCATCGGCCCTTTCGTTCCTTTTTCAGACTTCAGTTTTTTAAAGAGGCTTTTTATTTTGTCCTCCGGTGTCTGATTAACCCATATCTGCACAGATGTTGCCTTGTCATAGATCCGGCGGGCAAAGGCATACAGAAGCTTCTCTGTGATTGCAGGAAAGTCTTTCATAATGCTCAGCAGCCGCTCTTTGGATATTTTGACAATAATAGAGGCTGTACAAGCCTGGGCTGTGCTGGGATATACTCTTCCCAGCAACAGCGGGGGCTCTCCAAAACTATCTCCGCTCTTAAAGAAACCCTGCATCAGGTCTTTGCCATCCGCATTGGTTGAAAACAATTTCACTTCTCCTTCCAGCACCTGGTAATAAAAATAAGGTATATCTCCTTCCCGGAAGATAATTGAACCTTTATCGTACTTCCTGGCAAAACCGCCATAGGCGATCAGCATGTCATAGTCAATCAGCATATTACCCCGTTTGTATTACAATTAGGCCTGTAACAGTTTTTAATTTAGTGGAATGTTCAGGTGTCTTTTAAGGGCAAGATATCAATCAACCGGTTATTTCTTCCTCCAGTTTTACAGCTTTTGGGAACAGGATATTATTTTCAAGGTGTATGTGCATATGCAGATCCTCTTCAAACTCTTTCAGTAATGCAAAAGTCACCTTATAGGTATTGCAGGCATCCACAGGGGGAGTATAATCATCTGTGAGCCCGGAAATCTTCCTGAAGCGTTCTCCTTCCGTATCATGCTCATGGTGCATCATCGCAATGGGGTTCTGCACAGACCCAAAGGGGGCCTTCACAAAACTTCCACCTGCCTCTACCATCTTCCTGATAAAGGGGAACAACATCAATTCTTCTTTTTTCATATGCGCGGTTAGCTCGCCGGCAGACTCCTCAAATAATCTGCCCACTTCTACCAGTTCAGGATGACGTCCCCCGTGAACACGGATTACTTTTTCAAGAAATGGCTTTATCTCCCGTATTTTCGCTTCTACATAGCGATGATGCTTTTTTTCTATGTAGTCTGCCAGCAAGTCAGCCGGCCAGGAGTTATAATCGGCTGCCGCTTTTTCTTCTTTCTGAACCGCCTGTTGAAGTTCTTCAATCAACCCGGTGGCAGACAGTTGCTTTGCTTTACAGGCGTCCTCAATATTCCGGTTGCCATTACAACAAAAATCTATCCCGCGATTTTTAAATACTGATGCGGTTCTGTAATCAAGAGCTACCAGCTCCCCGATTATTGTTTTTTCTGTGATATTCATATAAATGTATTATAAAATAAATAAAATAAGCGTTTTTTAGAGCTTTTCTGCCACCATCATAATGGCGTTGATATGCTGCCGGTGTTTTTTGAAAGTGGCCCGCATCCGGAAGATGCGTCGCCGCGCTTCGGGGTGACGGATTATATTAAATCCTATTTTAAGGGTCCGCCAAAATCCTTCGTCATCAATAATGCGGGACGGTTCCAGCAGCCGCATGGAACGGGTAACAACCTTGCGTACCCGAAATCCTTCACTTTCTACCAAGTGGGTCCATTCCTTTACTGTGAGTGGCCGGGCATTTACCTTAATGGCCATTGCAAGGTCTCTCTGGATTCCGGCCTTTACTTCTTCCGCAAGCTCCTCCGGAAATAATCCGAGTTCGTGTATGGCATACAGGCCGCCTTTCTTTAGTATCCTGTGTGCTTCCTGTATGATCTCTGTCTTCCGGTGGTCTGCATGCATGGTAAGCATGGCCTCCCCAAATACCCGGTCCTTGCTTTCCGAATGCAACCCGGTTTCTGCTGCATTTCCCAAAATAAAGCTTGCATTGCCCTGTTTATTTTTCCTGTTCAATAACTCAACAGCATCCTCCTGGGCGTCTATGCCTATATAGGATCTCGGATTTTCCTTTAACGCAAGTGCGGCCGTAAAACCCAGGCCGGGTGCAAACTCTACGAGATCGTTTTCAGGAGAAATATTCAAAGCCTCAATCAATTGACGTGTCAATTGTTTTCCCCCGGGACGTAATACCTTCTTTCCCATGCGGGCTAATATCCAATGCCCCTGCGCCTTGGTAAAATCAGATGTATTCATGATCTTTTACTTTTAAATACGGCTCCTTTAAAAAGAGAGCAACCAAAAATGAACAGTCCGGTTACTTTTATAACTTCCATTCCCACGTAATAAATATGCAGGTTAGATGGCGGTAATTGTTTGCCCCCGATTTGCAACTCCGCTCTTGTGTCAAGCGCCGGCAGCAACCAGTATGTCTGCAACAACAGCAGTAATACAGGTATTACCAGGGCAAGGTTTCCGGCTCGCAGCAGCTTCGCCCGCGTAAGCAACAGGCTGAGCAAGATGGCTGCTGCCAGTATCCACTCCACTTTGTTCAGGGCATTAAAAACAAGCCTGCCGATCCCGAGTCCGAGTGAAAGCGTTATGCCCGGCGCCTGAAACTTAAGCCAGGCTTCCATAAAACTGATAGCACCTACAAAGCCAATCCATACAAACGTGCCTATAATGATTATCGGATACTTCATATACTTTATTAAACACTGTTCCTCCTGTTAAATCAACGGAGCAAAAGGGCTGTTCCTGATATCTTCAATCCTTAACAAAAACATTTCCGCCATTTTACCTCCCCGCCATTTTGCTTCGTCGGCCCTGGCACCCGAAAAATAACTGTTGATCGTTTCATGCCACAGGGACAGCCACGCTTCAAAATGTTGCTGCTCCAGCGGCATGGCGGCATGTGGCTTGAAGGGGCTGCCTGAATAAGTGTGTTCATTCAGCAGCACCGTTTGCCAGAAACGATACATTTTTTCCAGGTGCTCAGGCCAACGGTTTTGTATTACCTGTATGAATATTGGACCTATCAACGGGTTTCTTTTTACCTTATCATAAAATGTATTCACCAGTAGCTGAATATCTTCTATAGTTTCTATATCTCGTTTTGTTTCCATAATAATATCAAACCGGAATTGAATAAAACCTGATCAGGTAATACATTGCCCAGCCGGCAAAACCAATTATCAGTATCCATACCCAGGCCGGGATACTCTGTGGCGTTTCACTACCTTCTATTATAAAGGATTTAGCGTCTCCTTTGCCGTAAGCGTTGATCATCAATGGCAGTATGCCGTCTACCACCGCATTCTCCCGGATGCCTTCTATCGCTACGGCAGGCCCATTGCGTACCACAAAAGGTATTTTACGAATACCTTCTTTACCGGCAGGGTCCTTACTTACAATTTTCAACACATGCTCTCCATCAGTAAGCTTTCGGGTATCCAGCTCAAAGCTTACAGGCGAGACTACTTTTGCAACCGGCTGGGTATCGTCGTCTATAAAAATGAATATGATTGTTTTGTCATTCATCTTATTCGTTATTTAGGATCACCCGTTTAATATGATTTTCTGATTTTTCACCGGGGGATATCAACCATTTCACGGAATAATACAAAGTGTACAGCACAATCGCCGTAGTTGTCCATATGGCTATATAATCCCATTTGGTTTCAGGCCCTGTTCCATGCGAAATTCCCTTCAGTACTGCCGGTTGGTTTCTTTCGCATACCGGGCATGCCATCGAAAACACCGCTATCATCAAAAACAATATGGTAAAGGCAGCTTTTTTCATATATTGGTTTTGTTTGATCGTGAGCTTCGTAGTTATTTTGTTTGTTGTTGTATAAACTCCATTATTTCTTTAATCTCTTCAGGACTTACTTTTTCGCCGTCATTTCCCCAGTTGCTTCTTTCGTAATTGATGATGGCAGCCACTTCATGTTCTGTCCATCCCAGGTTGGCGCCTACCGGGGCCATGGCGCCATATTCCGGTCGGGCATCATATCCATTCAGTATGATATCCACATACAACTGCAGGTTATTTCCGGTTACAATGCTACTTCCTTTTAAAGGAGGGAAAGCGCCCGGCAATCCTTCTCCGTTGGCCTGGTGGCAAGCCTGGCAATTGGCTATATACAGCGCTTTGCCATCCATCTCCCCGGGTGTATTTCCCGAACCAACCGTTTCTTTACCCTCTCTTGTGTACAGGAATTCAGGAGCATTGTTTCCTGGTAAAGGTGTTTGTTTTAAAAACTGCAGGTATGCCACAAGGTGAAGGGCGTCTTCTGTAGCCACTACCGTTCCCTCTTTCCCTTTTTTATATGCTTCCGGAACATTTACAACAACATCGGATGCGGACGCCTGCTCCCTGGTGGTAAACAACCATGGGTAGGCCGGCATAACGGATTCTTTCACCACGATACGCGGGTTGTATAAGTGAACGAGGTTCCAGTCCAGGCTGGGCTGCCTGTTTCCTATGTCGGTAAGATCGGGTCCGGTGCGTTCGGTTCCCATCAATGTAGCGGTGTTTCGCCAGAAATCAGTGCGTTTAATTCCCGCATAATCGGCAGGCAATCCCGGGCGACTTCCCCAGGTCTTATCCATTTCCACATTTCGTACCTGTTGTGTATGGCAGGCTACGCAGCCGTTTGCTATGAATACCACTTTTCCCTTCACCGCTTCAGGGCTCATTTCTTCCGCATCCGGCAGGGGGCGATTTTTTTGCTGATTGTTGATGGCCGGTATAATGGCCACCAGCAATGTTAATCCCACAAACATGATGGTGGCTGTACCGAATAGTTTTTTATGATTATCAAAAAACTTCATGAATATTTTCTTTCGTTTTATGTTACCGGCGACGACTCCATATTCGTTTGCTCCTGCAGTTTCCTGATAGCCGCTTCCCTGATGTCCACAGTGTATTTGCTGGTAAGCATCTTGTATATGTTATAAGCAAAAAATAAATGTGATAGCCACATGAGGCTGCCGCCTATGGCCCGCCACAACCAGTAGGGCGCCATCATAGTTACGCTTTCAATAAAGGGTTTTCCTTCCAGCCACATCATTCCCCTGAGCGTACCGCCATACATCAGCGGAATAGAATAAAACAGCAGCCCTATCAATGCCAGCCAGAAATGCGCGCCGATGGTAATCTGTGGCGCCTCCCTGCCGGTAAGACGGGGTACTACCGCATATATACATGCCCATAAAAAGAAACAAATGATGCCATACATGGTAAGATGCGAATGGGCAACCGTAAAGTCAGTAAAATGCCAGATAAGGTTGGTGAAGCGGAAAGCTTCAGCGGTACCCTGCATGGAACCCGTAAAATAAAATATGATGCCTACCAGGAAAAATGGTAATGTGTAACTGTCGTTTATTTTATACCATGCTCCCTTGAAGGTCATAAGGAAGTTAGTAGTGCCCGCAATTACCGGGATGGCCATACCGGCACTACCCACAATAGCCACTGTTTGAAGCCACCATGGAATAGAACTGAATACAAAATGGTGTGTTCCAATAAGCGTATAAAACAGTATTTGCGTCCAGAAAGCAAGTATACCCAGGCTATAAGAGTAGATTGGTTTATTCAGTTGTTGTGGTAAAAAGTAGTACACGATACCGAGTGTAAAAAGCATGAACCACATACCTACGCCCTGGTGCATATAATATCCCTGTATAATTGTTTCTCCCAACCCATTCTGCCAGTAAGGAATGTAGGCTGCCAGCGAAATTACGATCGTGAAGATGACGGCAGCCACGATGTACCAGTTGGATATGTATATTTCCCGGGTAGTTCGTTTTGCAATGGTGCGGATATAATTCATCAGGGTAAGACCGAGCCCCACTCCAAACAACAACATCACCGGCCAGATATACTCCCTGTATTCGCCGCCTCCGTTATTGATGCCCACCATCAGGCAGATGGTGCCGGCAATAACAGCCGCATTGATGAGATACAATGCCCACCAGGCCATTTTCATACTTGCCAGCGGGGCATTGCTTACACGCGGAACTACATAGTAACCCAGTCCCAGCATACCCAGTGAAGCCCATCCCCAGAATACGGAGTTGGTATGCACCGGTCTTAATCTTCCAAAGCTTAACCAACTCAGGTGGTCTGCATCCGGTGCTACGAATTTGATACCGATATACTCTCCCACAGTGGTACCGAACAGCAGCCAGAAAGTGGCGCATGCCAGGTACCACAGCACCAGCCTGGATAATGCCGGGTCTATATGCGGACGTGGTAATGCTTTCTTTTTAACGGCAACAACAGGCAGGCCGGCTGACCTGTTGATGTTTAGTAAACCCTTTACATCTTCAGCCGGCTGATTGCCTGATAACTCAGAATGGGTAAGAGAGTAGTCTAATGCAGCCTTCCTCTTTTTTAATGCTGTATCCGCTTCTTCGGGTAATTCTTTCAGGTAGTCCGATAGTTTCTCGGCTTCTTTCAAACGCAGCTCGTTTTTTTGCCTGTTCAGGGCATTGGTTATTTTGATGAACAACAGGAAAAGTCCCACCAGAATCGGTACCAAAACAAGAATGAGGGTAATAATAATCCCGCCTTCTCCCAATAAAGACCTGTTTCCGGATTGAGCTGCTGCTATATTTACATTCAGAATACCCAGCAGGAAGATAAAGACTACAGGCAGGTTGGCAACTTTCTTTTTCCCTCTGCATTTTAATATCGTTTCAATCTGGCTGCTGTTGAGATGGTGTATATAATCCTCCAGTTCCGTTCTGTTCTCTTCTTTTCTCTTTATCCTGTAATGCTTCCGCAGAGCGGCTACCTTTTCCCTGAGCGCTACAGATGCCACCAGTAATATTATGGTTATGATAAATGCCAGTATGATCCACGTTTTTGCCGAATGGAAAGTGAAATCCGAAGGACTCATCGTCTGCCCGGTTGCCGGGTAAACCCCAGCAACAAGCATAAGTATTGATAAGCTAAACGGTATTTTCATATATGAGATATTAATACCTTTTTATCCTTTATTTAGACAAAAAAAACTATCTTTTCAAAAACGTCAGGCTGTTTTCCAGCTCTTCTGTAAACGCGCCTACTTTGGCTTTTTCCAGCATTTGCCCCAATTGTTTCCGGATGGTCTTGAATTCGTGGTGGATAGGACAGGGGTGTGACTCTGAACATTGTTTCAGGCCTAATCCGCAACCGAGGAATATGCCCTCTCCATCCACTGCTTTTACAATATCCGCCAGCGAGTTTTTCATGGCGCTTTTATCCAGGTAGAATCCCCCATTGGGCCCTTTTGTTGACTGTACGAGTCCTTTCCTGCTCAGTTCCTGTAGTATTTTCGCTATAAAATATTCAGGAGAGTCTATACCTTTTGCAATATCCTTAATACCCACCTTTCCTCCGCTTTTTGCTTTTTGAGCTATAAAAATCATTGCCCGGATAGCGTATTCGCAAGTTTTCGAAAACATCTTTTTCCTTTACGGTGTAAAGATAACAAAACGGCGTCAAATAAAAGATAAAAAAGTCTTTTATTTGGGTAGATAGCGTTTTATCATTATCTTAAATGATCAAGGTCATTAAGGCGGATTGCACCAATCAGCCTTATGATGTTGTTAATCGCTACTTTTGAGCGTTATACATTAAAACACAGGAATATGAAGTTTCGTATCGAATCCCCGGGGCATAAATTAAGCCCCTCGTTGAAGGAATTTATTACCAAAAAGCTGAGCCCGCTTGACCGGTATTATAAGGATATACAGGAGATAGAGGTTACTATGCTTAACGAGACCAGGGGGAGCAGGGAGATAGTGAACTGTACCCTGAATATCAGGGTACCGGGCAAGGATGAGTATATCAAAGTTTCCTCCACCATTTTTGAAGATGCTGTTCTTAAAGCGGCAGATGCCGCCAAGAGAAGGCTCCGCATCAGGAAAACCCAGTTGCAGGCTGCAAGGAAACGAAACAGTCCAAACAGGAAAGTGGCGGCTAAGAAGGCATAAAATTAAGTCTCACAGGTTTCAAAAACCTCAGAGGTCTAAAACCTGTGAGGTTTAACGAGGTTTAATTCTTCAATATGGTGAACTCTACTCTCCTGTTCAACTGTCTTCCTTCGTCTGTCTCATTGGTAGCCACAGGTTTCATCTCGCCATAGCCTTTGGATATCAGCCTGGCAGGCGCTATGCCTTTGGATACGATATAGTTCAATACGGAACGGGCACGGTTATCACTCAGTGTATAGTTGTACTCATCAGAGCCTTTACTATCTGTATGAGCGCTGAGTTCTATTTCTATCGCAGGATTTTCATCAAGCAACTTTACTACTCTGTCCAACTCAATGAAGGACTCCGGCCGCAGGTCCCATTTATCAAAATCGAAGAACACGTTGTTTAAACGGACTACCTGCCCGATCTCTATCGGCACCAGGTAGAGGTCCTTATGAATTTCCTTATACCCCTCTTTTATCAGGGAATCCAGGTTGAGGTTTTCAGACTGCGCAAAGAATTTATCAGAAGTTGCCCTGATCATATAGTTCCTGTCGTAGGGTAATACGATTTTAAACGAACCATCTATCGGGCTTGCCAGGCCATTGCCTGCTTCCGTACCATCAGGCAGGATTTCATATACCAGTGAAGCAGCGATAGGTTGTCTGGTTTTTGCGTTGTATACATTACCGCTCACCAGTACCACAGGATCGGGTTTTTCTTCCTCCAGCAGTGCGACCTTCACCACATCGCTTTCCCCGTATGTATTATCGTAGGTAGTAAGATAGGCATATTCTCCCCCGGCATCAAGTGTGAAAAAAGCATCCCAGCCGTCGGTATTGATAGGACTGCCGAGGTTTACCGGGTCGCTCCATTTCGTCCAGGTTTTATCAAGCCGTTTTGTCATCCATATATCGTTGTCGCCCAGCCCGCCCGGGCGATCGCTGCTGAAATACATGGTGACACCGTCCGCTGCCAGGTAGGGCGTCATTTCATCATAATCCGGTAGGTTTATTTTTTTACCGATTGATTTGGGTTCACTCCAATATCCTTCAGGCGTAAGAAAGCATACATAAATATCATTGTACGGACTGCCTTCTTTGGGCGTCATATACAATAGCAGGGTTTTGCCATCATGACTCATGGTGGCGCCGGAATTACGGCCGCGATCGTACTTATAATAATTTTTGATAGGCAGTTGATCCGGCATGCTCCAGGTACTGTCTTTCTGCATCACACACATACTGACTCCTTTGCCTAAGAAAGCACCCTTATCATAGGCCCCGCGTATCAGTATCTTGTTTTTATCGGGCGATACCCAGTACACCGCATTGTAGTGGACCATGTTCAGCGGGTACTCCATATGCACGGCTTCTCCCCAGTTTCCCAGGCTATCCCTTACCGAATACCAGATATCCTGGGCATTGGGAACAGCCCGGTATTTGGTGTTGGCAGGATGATTTTCGCAAATAAAAAATAACAGGTTACCATCTGCAGATACCGTAGGTCTGAGTTCAGGAAGAACGGAATTGACTTTCGTCCCCAGGTTTTGCACTTTAACAATGGTGGATTCCGTAATGATGTTTTCCTTCTGTGGAATCAGTTTAACGGTAGTATCAGCCAGCGGCTGCGCAACCACAAGGCCGGTCAGCAGCAATAAAAAAGGTAATAGTAAAATTGTTTTCACCGGATATGCTTTTCTCCATATATAACGTGATCACGATTACCGCCATTTTACCGGCAACCGGTGCATTTGGGTAATTGGCTGGCACTGATATATTTAGATAAAAAGCTGGGAATCTTTTTTGAGATATGGTAACAGAAGTTGATAAAAAGTTAGTGTATGCAGTGCTCAGCGGATCACGACTTCCCGGACAAGGTTTTCTCCAAAAGCTTCGTTCACCCGTTGAATGATCTTTTCTTTCTGGTACAGCAGTTCGTTTTTAAGGGGCGCTACAGAGGTAGTAATAAAAAGGGTGTGGTTGATGATCTGAATTTTGTCTGTATAGCGGGCAATGGTTTTGCCCATGAGTTGTTCCCATACATCTGCGATCTGTAAAGATTGTATGCTTCCTTTTAAACGGCTTTTTTGCAGGAAAACTTTTAAAGCATCGCCCATTGAATACTCACCCATGATGCTAAGGTAAGAAGAGAAATGATTATAACCGGATCACTTCGTGATCTTCAGAAAGATTTTTCAGCGATTCATTAAGTCGTTCATAATGAGTATCTGAAATAAAAACCTGTCCCTGGTTAGCCACACACACCCTGTTCAGCAGGTTGAACATCCTTTCTTCATCCAGTTTCTCAAAAACGTCATCCAGGAGTAATATCGGTGCAAATCCTTTATCCTTCAGCAACATTTCAAACTCTGCCAGTTTTAATGCAAATAACAAACTTTTACGTTGCCCCTGGGAAGCGCCGGTTTTAAAGACTATCTTTTCCAGGTCGAATTCCAGGTCGTCTCTATGCACTCCCTGGGTGGTGCGCTGCAGTAAAATATCCCTGCTTTTGTTCTGCCTGAGCAATTCCCCGAACTCCCCCTTTTGCAACGGACTGGCATACCGTATGCCCAACTGCTCCCGGTGGCCTGAGATGTCATTATATAAGGCTACAGCAACGGGAATAAATCCATCCAGAAAATCAGTACGTTTCTTAAAAATAATATTACCGGCCTGCACCAACTGATCGGAAAATACCTGGAACAATGCCTCATCCATTTTACCGGTATCGGCCTGTAATTTCAAGAGGCTGTTTCGTTGTTGCAGAATTTTATTATAGTCAATCAGGGTTTGCAGATAGGCTGCATCCATCTGCGAAATAGTGTAATCAATAAATTTTCGTCGTTCTTCACTGCCTTCTGTAATGATAGCAATATCATCCGGGGCTATCATCACACAGGGAAATTTGCCGATATGCTCCGCCATACGGCCATATGCTGCATTATTGAGGGTGAATTCCTTTTTGCCGGTTTCCCTTACAATGCATACAGTTTCTGAAGAAGTTTCGGCAAGGCGGAAAGTGCCTCCTACCCTGAATCCCTTTTTCCCGTACTGTGCATTTTGCAGATCGGTTTTTCCAAAATAACTTTTTGTAAAGCAGAGATAATATACAGCATCCAGCAGATTGGTTTTCCCGGATCCGTTTTTTCCGGCTATGCCTGTAATTCTCTTTGGAAAAGAGAAGTGTACGTTTTCATAATTCCTGAACTGCACCAGTGATATGTTGTGTAAACTAAGCAAGCTGCAAATTTACCGCAAGCTTTGAAAATTCAGGAGATATTTTGTGCCGCGGAAAATAATTCCGGTAAAACGGTAAGTTAATGCTCTCTGCCGGAGTTCTTGTAGCGGGCAGGTTACCGGAAAGTAGCAGGTGTCATATTACGAAGAAGGTTTTGTTTTCATTTCTAATTTTCTTTTTCGAAAATATGCTACGATTTCAGCTTTTGTCATTTTAGCTAATTTCCCACTTAATCTCTCCCGTTGTTGCCGCATAAATTTTACTGCGTCGAATTGTTTTTCAGTCGTTGTCTTCATAACTTACAAAATCTCTTGGTGAACGAATTTCTAATAGTTTATAGCCATTTTTCAAATTAATTGCATTGTATCCCCTGATGCGTTGAATATTTACAATATGCTTAAAGTTCCAGATAATCAGCTTTGATAATTGTTGCCAAAGCAATATGTAAACAGTCAGCAAAACTGGTTTGTCCTACCACCTTTTCTGAAATATATTCTGACGCTAATTCAACAGACTCGTCAGTCGCGTCAAGATACTCGGTGTTTTCGGCTTTCAATCGGGTTACCAGGTTTCTAACTTTTTCAGGAGCATTTTCTAGTTCATCTTGTGTTACGGTTGAGAATAACAATATAAATTCTCCATTATATAATCTTTCAAACAGTGGAACTGTAAATTCGGAAAATTCATCATCAAAATAGCCTCCAAATACAGATGTATCAATATATAACCTTTGTTTCCGCACTATTTAATTTTAAAACGCCTATATGCTAATTTACAATTTTATTTCCTGATTTGAAAGTAGTAAACCGGCGATTCATCTGCCAGGCAATACTAACCAGGGTTTCACGAAAGTTTTGTTAAAAGCGCTTTGCTCCGGTAACAATCGGGTACTTTTTATGATCATATAAAAAACACGGTGCCATGACAGAGCTGTTACTTTTAATGCTGATCATTATTTTAACAGGCAGCTTTTTTTCGTTGCAAAAGAAAATGAACCTGTTTATTCTTCCGGCAGGCGCAGACCGCTCATCTCCGCAAGCAAACAATGCCTGGTTCGCTACTACCTGTGCGGGGTATACAATATCGCGTGACGTTGAAGTAGTATATCACCAGCAGGAAAAGACGCCAACCGGCAAAAAATACCGAATGCTCCCGGGTGCGGATGAGTTGAACAGTCTGTCTGCAGATATATGATCCAGGGTCTCGCAATGTTGGGATCAGCCCCTGTATTGCTCCAACGCCTTCTCCAGGCAGTCCATTGCTTTGTTAATGGCGTCTGTATTCAATACATAGGCCAAACGGACCTCATCCATTCCCAGTCCTGGTGTACTGTAAAAGCCGGATGCCGGTGCCAGCATCACCGTCTGGTTCTCATACGAGAAAGATTCCAGCAGCCACTGGCAAAAATGATCGGCGTTTTTAACCGGCAGCTTAGCCATCGCATAAAAAGCGCCGCCGGGGTTGGGACAAACCACACCGGGTATACCGTTCAGTCGTTTAACGAGGGTATCTCTTCTTAATTTATATTCCGCTTTGGTAGCGTCAAAATAATCGTGGGGCAGGTCCAGTGCGGCTTCGCCTGCGATCTGTCCGAAAGAAGGCGGGCTGAGCCTGGCCTGTGCAAACTTTAAAGCGGTATCCAGCACCTGCCGGTTTTTGGTTACCAACGCCCCTATCCTGGCGCCGCAGGCGCTGTATCTTTTTGAAATGGTATCCATCAGCAACACATTTTGCTCAATGCCGGGCAACTGCAGGGCGCTGGTATGGCTGCCATCGTAACAAAACTCCCGGTAAGCCTCATCGGAGAACAGGTACAGGTTATGCTTTTTCACGATGTCTGCCAGCGTTTCCAGTTCTTCCCTCCTATACAGATAACCGGTAGGGTTATTGGGATTGCAGATGATCACCGCCCGGGTGCGGGGGGTTATTTTCTTTTCAAAATCAGCAATGGAAGGCAGTGCAAAACCGGTATCGATACCCGAAGTGACCGGTACAATGGTAATGCCCGCTTCCACGGCAAAACCATTGTAATTGGCATAAAAAGGTTCCGGAACGATCACTTCGTCCCCCGCATCCAGACAGCTCATCATACCAAAAAAAATGGCTTCAGAGCCACCGGTCGTTATCAGTATCTGCGTATGGTCAACGTTGATACCAATCCCTTCGTAATAAGCCGCCAGCTTACGGCGGTAGGTTTCGTTCCCTGCGCTATGGCTGTATTCCAGCACCCTGAAATCCGAATGCCGTACCGCATCCAAAGCGGCGGGCGGCGTTTCTATATCGGGCTGCCCGATGTTCAGGTGATATACCTTAATGCCCTTTTTTTTGGCATTTTCTGCATAGGGCACCAGCTTCCGTATGGGCGAAGCCGGCATGACGGTTCCTCTTTTACTGATTGATAACATAACACAAAGATATACAGAAGCCGGTTCCAACAGCAGGCTCCTGAAAAGTTATCAACTTTCAGCGCACAAACCTTCTTAGCGTTTTGACTTTTCAATTCTTGCTCTACCTTTGCCGCATGAATATTTTAGACGGAAAGCTGGTGGCACAGGCTGTAAAGGACGAGTTGAAAGCAAAAACGGAGCTACTGAAAAAAGCGGGGAAATCCTCGCCCCACCTGGCCGCGGTATTGGTAGGCAATGATGGGGCCAGCGAAACCTATGTGGCGGCAAAAGTAAAAACCTGCGAAGAAATAGGCTATATCTCTACGCTGATCCGTTTTGACGCCGATGTGGAAGAAGATGTGCTGCTGGATAAGATAAGGGAATTGAATGAGAAGAAAGATGTGAACGGCATCCTGGTGCAGTTACCCCTGCCGCGGCACATATCCGAAGAGAAAGTGATCAATACGATCGCTGCGGAAAAAGATGTGGATGGCTTTCATCCCTCCAATATCGGTAAAATGGTGCAGGGGCAGCCTGCGTATATACCGGCAACACCGTATGGCGTGTTGCTGTTGCTGTCACATTACAACATTGAAACCAAAGGTAAGCACGCGGTGGTCATCGGGCGCAGCAATATCGTGGGCAGACCGATGAGCATCCTGCTGAGCCAGAATACACCCACCGGCAACTGCACGGTCACCATCTGTCACTCACATACCCATAACTTAAAAGAGCTCACGCTGCAGGCGGATATTATTGTAGCAGCGCTGGGCAAACCGGCCTTCCTGACAGCGGATATGGTAAAAGAAGGAGCGGTGGTAATTGACGTGGGCATAACCCGCGTAGAAGACCCCACCAAAAAGAAAGGGTATGTCATTAAAGGCGATGTGGCGTTTGATGAAGTGGCGCCCAAATGCAGCTATATCACCCCGGTACCGGGTGGCGTAGGTGCTATGACCATTGCCGCCCTGATGAAGAATACTTACCTGGCAGCATCCTTACAGGAATAATGTTTTTCATTATTTTTGAAAAAAAAATAATTTTTCATTATTTTTGAAAAATGAAGAATTATTCCATCCTGATGGCGGATGTAATCAAAAGCAGGAACGATACCGGGAACGTCCTTGCCGGCCACCTGCAGCGGTTAACCGCGGATGTTAACAGCCGGCTGGCGTTGGATATATTATCACCGTTCACCGTTACGCTGGGGGACGAGTTCCAGGGCATTCCGGTATCCATGCAGGCAGGACTGCAAATGATCATCCTGATGGAGGAGATGCTGCTGGAGCGGGAGATTCCCTTCCAGTTACGTTATGTGCTGGGCAATGGTCCTATACAAACGCCCATTAACAAAAAAGTAGCACACGGTATGCTGGGCAGGGGACTGACAGAAACCCGGGAAAAACTGAACGCGTTGAAAAAAGAAGATACCCGGTTTTTGGTTTTTGGTACGGAAAATGACGGGTATTATAACAAGCTGTTTGTATTATACCAATCAGTAAAAGACGACTGGAATATTAAAGACAGCAAGCTGATCAGCGATTTTCTGCAATATGATGATTATAAAACGGTGGCCGACAAAAACAACAAGACCTGGAGCCAGATGTGGAAACGGAAAAGATCGCTGAAGATCAAAGAATACAATATTATTAAACAAATGATCCTGGACGATGCCGTTGTACCTGGTTAATATTTTGTGGTTTACCGGTATTTTTGTGGCCGGCGAAATAGTGGCCGGCATTGTATTCTATTTTGTCAGGAGAAGATACGAGGGCAAAAAAACAAAGGGTGGCGCCAGCGCCCTGGTAAAGGGCATACTGGAGCGGTTCATGATCTTCCTGGGATTGTGCAACGACCTTCCGACCGTTATCGTGTTTTTCGGCGCATTAAAGCTGGGCACCCGTTTAAAAGAACACCAGGATTCAAAACTATCCAACGATTACTTCCTGGTCGGCAACGTGATCTCGGCTACGATCGCCATTATTGATTATGTAATATTCAGGCATTTTGCAGGCAGTTGACATACATATCGCCCATAGCTTACCGGTAATGGAAGCCTTTTACACCCTGCAGGGCGAAGGGGCTTACCAGGGCCGTGCCGCTTATTTCATCCGGCTGGGGGGGTGTGATGTGGGCTGCGTATGGTGCGATGTAAAAGAAAGCTGGGACATCAACGCCCATCCGCATTATACCATTGACGCAATAGTAACAGAAGCCCTTGCTGCTATACCGGCTGGTACCGCTCCCGGAACCGTATTGGCAGTGGTAACCGGGGGAGAGCCCCTGATGCATAACCTCGATGCATTGACGGCGGCTTTGAAAAAAGCCGGATTTCGCACCCATATCGAAACATCGGCCAGCAACGAAATGAGCGGCGACTGGGATTGGATCACCCTGTCTCCCAAGAAATTCAAAGCCCCCCTGCCGGAGAACCTGCCGCTGGCGGATGAGCTCAAGATCATCGTGTACAACAAATCAGATTTCGCCTGGGCGGAGCAATATGCCGTTCAGACAAAAAAAGATTGTAAACTCTACCTGCAGCCCGAGTGGAGCAAAGCCGCGCAAATGACACCCCTGATCCTTGACTACATTAAAGCGCATCCGCAATGGCAACTGAGCCTGCAGGTACATAAATACCTGGATATTCCGTAAATGGATCAGGCAGCTTTTGTTTTAAATAACACCGGTTTCAGCAAAAAATAAATCCCGAAAAGAAGTGCGGAGAAAAATAAGGTGCCATACAGGGAGTTCCGGTAAAAAGGCAGACCATCCGCCAGTGTCATCATCAAACCTTCCCATGTTTTAGGACGTTGCAGCCCGGTGCCGTTTAGCCATACCAGGGAATTGGAAAGCAGAAAATAAATGGTAGGACCCACTAAAGACGCCAACATCACGCCCAGGACGCTTATTTTCTTAATGGCAAATCCTATAAACGTCAGCAAAGCAAAAAGTATGTAATTGGTAAACTGTCCCTCGTAAAACCCCTGTATCGGGGAAACGCCGGAGCGATATAGCACCTCGTATATAAGGTCCGACAGGAACATAGAAAGAATGGGTAATGCAAAAGCCCATTTTCTGTCCTTAACCATCGTACCGGCAAACAGGGCAATAGCGATCTGGGGTGCAAACCCGTAGGGTCTGCCCGGCACAATACGGTACAATGCGGCAACTACGATCAGTATTGTCAGTAAGATCAGTATCCTGGAAAATGATTTCATACCCGTTATTTAAGCAACAAAAGTAAAATTTATTTGTAAACTTCCTACGCGGAACCGTTTAAAACAGTTCTGAACCTTATGCTTTGAGTCATAAAAAACAAGAGCATGGTGGTTTAATTTCGCTCCGAAAGAAATTATTATTCTACCCGAAATTTTAAAAACATGAAAAAGATACTCTTTACCTTTCTGATTCCGGCGGTTTTATTTTCCTGCAATTCAGAAACCGGTGACCAATCCTCTTCTGCAGGTACTGACGCGCCGGCACCTGTCGGGCAATCCGGGGTGAAAGATGAAACTTCAAGACCTAATATTGTACAAACCGCGGTGGGTAGTGAACAGCATAGCACACTGGTAGCGGCCGTTAAAGCAGCAGGTCTTGTAGACGCCTTAAGTAATGCAGGGCCTTTTACGGTATTTGCGCCTACCAATGAAGCCTTCGATAAATTACCAAAAGGTACTGTGGAAAATCTTTTGAAACCGGAAAACAAAGCTGATTTGTCCAATATTCTCGAATACCATACCTATGTAGGGTCCCTGAGCAGGATGTTGCTGGCAGATGGCGAAGAATTTGAACAGGTGAACGCTAAAAAGGTCAAAATTTCCAGGAAAGGTGACAAGATCTTTGTTAATGACAATGCGGAAATCATTGCAACCATATCCACATCAAACGGATTGATCCATGTAATAGATAACGTTTTATTGCCTCCCGGTAAATAGTTTCTGAAGGGTAGGGAACCGGTTTCTGGTATCCTTCTCCGTGGACGGAGTTGTACATAGATGTTGGCAGACCTGTTATTATATTTACATGTTCAGGGCGCTGGATTTTAATTTGTTTGGTCAGTAAAGCTATGGAAAAGTGATGGTACTGGTTCCTGCTTTTCCGGTATAATACTTTGGTAATCCGGCGCCTGTCCTCAGGCTTTCATAAGGTCCATATTGTCAATTTTCCGGGCAAAATTATCATTGAGTTTTCTCCTCAATTTAAATGCCCCGTACAGCATTATTGCCTGGAAAATGGCGATGGTCAGGCAAGCCGCTGTAACTCCGTAAAAATAAAAACTCACCACACCGGATTGCTCCTGCCGGATATGATATAAAGTGGTTACATTGTTGATAATCCGCCCCAGTATAAACGGTAAAATAAAGAAGTTGATCAGGTATAACCAGTTGAAGGTGGCTTTCTGTGCTCCGGCAACCGGTTCATCCGGATAATTCTTTTGGATAAGTTGAAGTATAAAAGTAGTCCACCAGATGATCAATGCGAACGCGCCAAAACTTATCATGCTGTACCAGCCGCGATACTCGAATATATCCACAAAACTGATGGCAACCATAAAAGCCGCCAGAATAAACTGGAGAACGCATATAAAGCGGAGAATAGCGATGTTCATCTTATAAATCTACGATAACTATTGAAAATTCATATACTTCAGGCGTGTTTACCTGCGGTGAGGAAAGTTACCTTCGGTGAGAACTACTCTCCTTGCGGTAAAATCAGGGATAAACAAATGCCGCAATTTTTACTCCATACACAATTTTCCAGCCGGTGAGACACCGTCCGGTAGCCTGTTTTACAGGCGGACACCTGTCCGACCGGTAAGCGGACCACCAACCGTCTGCGAAAAAACTGCCTTCCTTTTTAGTGGTTTTACCCTCTCCGTATTGTCTGATACTTTAGAAAAGTTTTTGTAATAGCAATTCTAAAAACCGCTTATAGGAAATGAGCATAAAAAATAAACAGATGAAAAAAGCCTTTACACTCGCCATCCTCCTGTTTTCCATTCTTTCCCTGCCGGCCCAAACAAATGAGGCCGCCAAAATGAAGCGCTTTATCGATGCGCTGATGAAGCAAATGACCCTGGAGGAAAAGCTGGGTCAACTGAATCTGCCCAGTGCCGGTGATATTACAACCGGTCAGGCTCAAAGCTCCGATATCGCCCAAAAGATCAGGGAAGGTAAAGTAGGAGGGCTTTTCAATATCAAGTCCGTAGGGAAGATCAAAGATGTGCAAAGAGTGGCGGTAGAGGAAAGCCGGCTGAAGATACCCCTGCTTTTCGGTATGGACGTGATCCACGGATATGAAACGGTATTTCCCATTCCGCTCGGATTGAGCTGCACCTGGGATATGGGCCTTATTGAGCGTTCCGCGCAGATCGCGGCGCAGGAGGCTACCGCAGATGGTATCAACTGGACCTTCAGCCCGATGGTGGACATCAGCAGGGACCCCCGCTGGGGAAGGGTATCGGAAGGAAATGGCGAGGATCCGTACCTGGCTTCACAAATTGCCAAAGCGATGGTGAACGGTTACCAGCAAAATGACCTGAAGAAAAATAATTCGCTGATGGCCTGTGTTAAACATTTTGCATTGTATGGCGCGGGGGAAGCGGGAAGGGACTATAATACGGTGGATATGAGCCGCCAGCGGATGTATAACGAGTTTTTCTCTCCCTATAAGGCAGCGGTGGATGCCGGGGTGGAAAGCGTAATGGCTTCCTTCAATGAAATAGATGGTATACCTGCCACGGCCAATAAATGGCTGCTCACCGATGTATTGCGCAAACAGTGGGGGTTTAAGGGTTTTGTTGTTACGGACTATACCGGCATTAACGAAATGATAGATCACGGGATCGGAGACCTGAAAACCGTTTCGGCCAAAGCCCTCGCTGCCGGGATAGATATGGATATGGTAGGAGAAGGGTTGCTCACTACGCTACCGCAATCATTAAAAGACAAAACAATTACGCTTTCCCAAATTGATGCTGCCTGCCGCAGAGTTCTGGAAGCAAAGTATAAGTTGGGTCTGTTTGAAGACCCTTATAAATACTGTGATGAAAACCGTGCAAAAACAGAAATTTTTTCCGCGGATCACCGGAAGGAAGCAAGAGCTATTTCGGCGGAGAGTTTTGTGTTGTTAAAAAACGAAAACAGCCTGCTGCCGGTTAAAAGATCCGGTACTATAGCGTTGATCGGTCCGCTGGCGGATGCAAAAGAAAATATGCCCGGTACCTGGAGTGTTGCTGCAAGGTTTGACAGGGCTGTTTCCTTGCTGGAAGGCTTAAAAGAAGTAGCCGGCAGCCAGGCGAATATCCTGTATGCCAAAGGGTCGAACCTTACGGCAGATAAGGAACTGGAGGACCGGGCCACCATGTTTGGGAAAACCTTACATCGTGATAACCGGAGTACGGAGGCTTTGCTTGAAGAAGCATTAGCTGTTGCCGGGCAAAGTGATGTGATCGTGGCAGCATTGGGCGAATCAGCGGAGTTCAGCGGGGAATCTTCCAGCCGTACCAACCTGGATATTCCTGATGTGCAGAAAGAGCTGTTGAAAGCGCTTTTACAAACGGGTAAGCCGGTAGTGCTCGTGCTGTTTACAGGAAGACCGCTTACGCTTACCTGGGAACAGGAACATGTGCCGGCCATCCTCAATGTGTGGTTCCCGGGCTCGGAAGCCGGGTATGCTATAGCTGATGTATTGTTTGGTGCGGTAAATCCGTCTGGTAAGCTTTCCGCTACTTTCCCGCAAAACGTAGGACAGATCCCGCTTTTCTACAATCATAAAAATACCGGTCGTCCGTTGCAGGAGGGAAAATGGTTCGAAAAGTTTCGTTCCAATTATTTAGATGTCAGCAACGACCCGTTGTATCCATTCGGGTTTGGGCTCAGCTATTCCAAATTTGAGTACAGTGATATCGCGGTGAATAAAAATAATTTAAAAGGGAATGAAACGCTTACTGCCAGCATACAGGTGAAAAACAACTCTTCTGTGGAAGGAAAGGAAGTAGTACAGCTCTATATCCGCGATGTGGCAGGCTCGGTAACCCGTCCGGTGAAGGAATTAAAAGGGTTTCAGAAAGTTGCTGTTAAACCCGGGGAGGCCCGGACAATTCAATTTTTGATCACGCCCGAAGACCTTAAGTTCTATAATTACGACCTGCAATACGACTGGGAGACAGGAGACTTTGACATCATGATCGGTGGCAATTCTAAAGACGTGAAAACTGTACGTGTTCATTGGAGCAGGTAACTTCTGTTACCTGATGTACGCACCTCCTGCCGATATCAATAACTGTGTTTTTCCGGGCCCTCTTTATCCCGAAACAGTATCAAAAGATAATTTATTTTCTGAATTTTCAATAATTATTGAAAATTCAGAAAATATTACCTACCTTTGAAGTATAAATACAGATCATGGATTTACAGGCATCCAAACAAAAGTTCATAGACACCTGGGGCGCCCTGGGTTCCGAATGGGGCATCAATAAGTCGGTAGCGCAGGTGCAGGCGCTGCTGCTCGTATCCGATAATCCGCTTTCCACGGATGAGATCATGGAGATGCTGACCATCTCCCGCGGGAATGCCAACATGAGCCTACGGCAGTTGCTGGATTACGGCATCATTTATAAAAAAGTGATCGCGGGAGACCGAAAGGAATATTTTGTAGCGGAAAAAGACATCTGGAAATGGGCGCTGAAGATCGTGCTGATGAGAAAGCAAAAAGAGATCGACCCGGTGATCAATGTGCTCCGCGAACTGGAAGCAGATACGAAAAAAGATAAGTCCCGGGAAGGGAAGGAGTTTTACAAAACCATCAGTGAAATACAACAGTTCAGTCAGCAACTGAGCCTGCTGGCGGACAAAGTATGTAACTCCAACCGGGGCGAACTGCTGCTGAAATTGCTGAAAGTAATCATGTAGTTATGAACCTCAACATACTGGCATATATCATTTATACAGCCATTACTTTGTATATCATATTCTGGGTAGGCCGAACATTTTATGTGAACGGCAGAATGTTTATCCTTCGTCTTTTTCAGAACAACGCAGAACAAACGGATGCTACCAATAATATTATCCTGATAGCGTATTATCTTTTTAATATCGGATACGCTATCCTGCAGTTCCAAACCTGGGATAATGTTCAAACGGTTTCAAAGCTCATCAGTTCAATAGCAGGCAAAACCGGTTTACTCGTCGCCATACTGGCTCTCACCCATTATTTCAATATGTTACTGATTTTCCTCCTCTCCCGCAGAACAAAAAACAGATTCCTAACAGCTAAAAAATAAATACAATGGAAAATTTAATCGTCGTCGCTTACCTGGTATATCTTCCCATTATCCTTTTCCTCACTTTTTATGTAGCCAAAAACCTGTTCAAAAACAGCCTGGTGTATATGAAAGACATTTTCAATGGCCGCGAAGAAATAGCCGTGGCTACCAACACCCTTTTTAAGATCGGCTTTTACCTGCTGAACCTCGGCTTTGCGTTGTATATCCTGGAAATACATTATTCTGTTACCAATGCACAGGAAGTAATCGAAGTATTGAGTGGCAAGGTAGGCGGGTTCAGCATCTACCTGGGTATCATGCTCTTTCTGAATATGTATCTTTTCTTCCGGGGCAAAAGAGTGGCAAAGCAGAGGGTGTTTAACGCACAACGCAGCCTGGGCGCCTTAAAGTAATGACTACAGCCATGAAACCCAGAATAGTAATAGCGGGCGGTACCGGTTTTATCGGCCGGTATCTTACCCAGAGATTTACTGAAGACGGATACGAAGTGCTGATTATATCCAGGGGTAACTCTTTCATCAACTGGAATGATGAGGAAAAGATCCGGGCAGCGCTGGAAGGGGCGGCCGTGCTGATCAACCTTGCCGGAAAATCCGTTGATTGCCGGTACACTAAAAAGAACAAACGGATCATACTGGAATCGAGGGTAGAGACCACTCAAAAACTACAGAAAATACTTGAAACCTGTTCAGCCCCTCCACCCTTATGGATCAATTCCGCCACGGCAACCATTTACCGCCATGCAGAGGATCGGCCGATGGATGAAGCTACGGGAGAGACCGGGTATGGTTTTTCGGTAGAGGTAGCCAAAGCCTGGGAGGCGGCCTTTTTTGAACGACCGCTGGCATATACCCGCAAAGTACTGCTGCGGATAGCCATCGTACTGGGCAGGGAGGGTGGTGTAATGAAACCGTATACAGCGCTTACCCGGTTCGGACTCGGTGGTGTGCAGGGCAACGGCTGGTAGCAATTCAGTTGGATACATATTGAAGACCTTTATCGCATCATTTGTTTTGCCATAGCAAATGAAACCATCGCAGGTGTGTATAATGCCTCCTCCCCTAACCCGGTATCCAATAAAGTTTTTATGGAGGAAATGCGCAAACGGATAAGACCATTGTTCTATATGCGGTCTCCTGCCTGGATGCTTCGCATAGGAGCAGCCGTCATCGGTACCGAAACCGAGCTGGTACTGAAAAGCCGGTGGGTGATCCCCAAAAAGCTGCTGGAACAGGGATTTACCTTCACTTACCCTTCTATAGACAAGGCGCTGGACACATTAGTGGTCAGTGGTTAGTATTAAGTGGGCAGTAATGAATGGTTAATTGATGATTAATGGCTGCTCAACTTACTACTGTCCACAACTTGCAACCTGCGTCCTGCGACTAAAGATAAATCCCGGGTCTACACAGTATCAGGTATCCATAATGTTCTTCCTTTTAGAAGGATCAACACAGCATTTATATGATGAGATATTATTTTTCTGCCATCACTGGTTTTTGTATGGTACTTCTGTTGTTTGCCTGCCAGGGAAATGATCCCGGGGGAGGAAATAAAGAAGAGGCATTTACAGCGCCTGCCTGGGGTATGGAAAAATGGAAAGACCTTCCGGAAAACCCGCTGATAGACCCGGAGGTATACGGCTTACCGGAGCTGGTGATCGGTGATCCGCAGATACTGACTACCGGTGAATTTGATGACCAATGGCATGCTTTCTTCCATGGGTTTTCGCATGATGAAAAAGGCTGGCATACCTGGTTTTTCCATTCCGTATCCGCGGACGGACTCGCCTGGAAAGAAGTATCACGGGAGGAAGGAGAGATCGGCATACAATATATGTTTTGTGACGGAGACAGGTGGATACAGTATTATACCGCCACCACCAATGCTATGGGCGATCCGGAAATGAAAAAGCAATACCATACGATCATCAGGGCCAGAACAACCACGGATTTTATAAACTGGTCTGAACCGGTAAACCTGGTGATGCCCGAGCTTCCGAAAGAACGGGAAGGCTCCGGTATTGAAGCCAGAAATCCCTGCGTCATTCAACTGCCGGACGGACGCTACCGGATGTACTATAGTGCCGGGATGGTATTCCTGGATGATGCCGGGTATGGCGAGCCCAAATATATTTTCTCTGCAGAATCCGATGATTCGCTGGGACCCTTCGTAAAAAGAGAAGAGCCCGTGCTGGCGCCGGATGTGAACTTACCGTTCCGCAATTATGGCTGCGGAGGCTTTAAAGCCTTTGGATACAAAAACGGGTACCTGGCATTTTACAATCCCATCTATATTGATGAAGAGAAAAAATCCCGTTCCGAAATTCGGATGCTGGTGAGCGAAGACGGGCTGGAATGGAAAGAAGCGGAGCATAACCCCATTGTGCGGCCGGATCCGGAGATACCCTGGCGTTCCGCTATCATTTACCAGTTGGATGTGGTTCCCTGGAACAACTCCCTGCTGATGTATTTCAACGCCCGTGAAGGCTGGCGCGGAGGAGCAGAAAGGATCGGCGCCGTACAACTCCACCTCGGTGATGAAGCGCCGCTGGTGAAACTAAAAAAACCTTTTACCAAAAAATGAAGTGGTATATTTTCCTGATGGTTTTCGGATGGCAGGCGGTAATTCTTCTTTTGCCCTCCTGCTGGTATATTGACAAATAAATTCAGAAACAATTTTTTTAAAAAATTGCACTATTAAAAATAGTACACCGTATCAATACCTGTAAAATTAACCAAAAAGGAGTTAGATTTTTTAGACCTGAAAAAACGCGGCACGGATTTAAATCTGGGCGCTCCTGTTCGGTATGTGCTGATCCGACGTGCTTTACAATCACTCTTTTCCTGTTTTCTATTTTATACACCCGGATGGAAACGGAGTGCGGGGGGCACTTTATTTACCGGATTTTGTACATTTTACCTCATTAGATCAGCAAATTACTAAAATAAAAAATTAACTCACGTGGTTACAGGTATTTATACTTTATTAAAAGTAAAGACGGACAAGTCGGGACTGCTTGAACAGGGGTTTACATTTGTTTATCCTTCCATCGATAAAGCGCTGGACGCGGTTCTCTGATATCCCGGAAAAAGAGAAGGTCCTTTATAAAAAGAATGAGATGGTCTGTTTTCCTGTGTATATTTATGTATGTTAAATATCATGCCCCTGCGGCATTTTCATCCTGTTTATCTGTAAGAATATGAGTAATAGTCAGTTTCCCAAAAGCTCAGTTGTTCTGAGATACCTTCAGATCATTTTTTTTGCCGGCCTCTTATTGTATCTCGGGCGTTCCCTGTTCATTCCCCTGTTCTTTGGTTTGCTGATCGCCATCGTTATGTATCCTGTTGCAAGGTGGCTTGAAAAGAAAGGTTTCAACAAATCCATAGCCATCGCGTTGTGCTTGCTCGTCGTAGCCACTCTTTTTGCGGCATTGATATACCTGCTGATATGGCAGATCAATGTCTTTCGGAATGAGTCAGGGGTATTACTGGTAAAACTGGAAGCTGTTTTAAAGCAATTGCAAATATGGATCAATGAAAATACCGGGATTTCCGTTAATATCATTGATAACTGGGAGAGTGGCATCGGTTCCAGCCTGGGAGGACTGCTGAAAGGTGTGCTGCAGGCCACAGTGAGTACATTGTTTGTGGTTTTCATGGTCCCGGTTTTCATGGTATTGTTCCTGTATCACCGGCAAGTATTGGTACAATTCCTGCGCGTAATCACTCCCCCTGAGTACCGGGAGCAGCTCAATAATATCCTGCAACAAACAATTCTTACGTATTACCGCTATATCAGGGGGATGGTATTGGTGTATCTGCTGGTGGGTGTATTGAACAGTATAGGACTATGGGCGTTGGGTGTGCCGCATCCGCTGCTATTCGGGATGATTTGTGCCGTTATGACCATAATTCCATATGCAGGCATTATCATCAGCGCGCTTTTGCCGGTTTCAATGGTTTGGTTGCAAACAGATAATGTTTTGTATCCGCTTGCCGTGATAGCCGTTTTTGCGGTGGTACAATACCTGGAAGCCAATATTATATTTCCCAGGGTTGTAGGGGGGCAGCTCAATGTGAGCACTTTGGTCATGTTGATGTCCATTATTGCCGGCGGCATTATATGGGGCGGCGCAGGTATGGTATTGTTCATCCCTTTTGTCGCGATGTTGAAAATTGTTTCGGACCAGTTGCCGGAATGGCGACCGCTGAGTTTTTTACTGGGGCGTTAACTATCCCTCATTCGGATGTGTTTTGCGCTTGATTTTTTGATGGAGATGCCTGCCTGCAAAATTATACCCGCTATATTTAAGACGTCACAGCCATCCGGATCGCCTGAACAAAAAGTATAGGGTGGTACAGGCAATTACCGTTAAGCATATAATAGTATAAAAGCCGTATTCCGACTCCGTTTCAGGCATGAACTTAAAGTTCATACCCCAAAATCCGGCAACCATGGTGGGTAAGGCAATGATAGCCGCCCAGCCGGCAAATTTTTTATTTGTATCATTCTGCGAAATAGAAATCAATGAAAAGTTAGCCTCCAGCGCTGAATTCAGGAGCTCCCGCGTATTATCAACCATCTCGTTAATGCGCAGTGCATGATCATTCACATCCCTGAAATAAGCATGTGTTTCTGCAGAAACATTTTTTATATCAGGCCGCATTAATCTTGTGCAAATATCTATCAGCGGCGATACCGCTCTTTTCACATCCAGCAGTTCACGCTTCAACTGGTATATCTGTTCAGTTGTTTCGCGGCTTGATTTTTCTTTAAACACTTTGTCTTCAATATCCTGCAGGTCAGTTTCCAGTTCTTCCACCACGGGGAAATACCGGTCAACGATGAAATCCATTACGGCATATAAAACGAAGCTTTGTCCTTTGCTTAACAGGTCGGGCATGGTTTCGCAGCGGGCGCGCACTTCCGTGTAGGCAACCGTTGAACCATGCCGTATAACGACGATAAAATTTTTTCCGACAAAAAAATGTGTCTCTCCGAAATCAATATGGTTTTGCAGGTTCTTTTGCGCAGTGCGTAATACAACAAATACGATATCGCCATATAATTCGACCTTTGGCCGCTGATGGGCTTTCTGAGCATCCTCCACTGCAAGGTCGTGCAGCTTAAATTCATGTTGCACCTGCCGCATAATATCCTGCGATGGCTCATGCAGCCCTATCCACACAAATTGTTCCGCATCTTCAAGCGCTTCGTGCACTTTATTCAGCGGTAACTCTGTTTTACGCACCCCTTTTTTGTAGGCAACACAATTAACTATTTCTTTCATGGCGTATTTTTTTGCAATCAGTTTTAAAACCGGGAATCTTACCTTTCTAAAAGCCGCCGGCTGCCACTACGTATTTTGTTCCATTATGGCCGTCAGAGTATGAAAAGAACAGGGGAAAGGTAAGGACAAAACCGGCTATTCTGTCATTCCCGGCAGGGAAAATCAGAGTTTATGTTTGTAAATATCCGGCCGGATATTTATGCACGCGATCAGTCAGACCGGGTAATCCCAGGCATAACCCCTCCTGATAGCACATTTTTGTCTAACTTGTAGCATGCGCTTCCTTTCATATAAAAGAGCCATAGGCTGCTGCAACGTCAGGTGGCTACTCACCTGTTGTCTTTTTATTACAACGGCCACATTTTCTGTGGCCCAATCCGGCACACGCGGCACGATAAAACGGGAAAAGTTTGAGATTGCCAGTGCCATGGAGTATGCTATGAAGGAACTGCAACTGGATAAATGGTATCCACAAAGTATCGATACTGTTTACGGAGGGTTCATTACCGCCTGGACCTACGACTTCAAGCCGGCAGACCGGCAGGATAAAATGATTGTTACGCAGGCAAGGCATACCTGGGTGAATGCAAAAGCCATGGAACTGTACCCGCAGACCGAACATTACAGGAAAGGAGCACGGCATGGGTTTTTATTTTTGAAAAATGTGATGTGGGACAGTGTTTACGGAGGGTTCCATACCCTGGTTGACCAGAAAGGAACACCAAAGACAAACAGCCTGGTACAAAAAGAGGCCTATGGTAATGCCTTCGGGATATATGCGCTGGCCGCCTACTACCATGCTACAGCCGATCCTGAAGCGCTGGCATTTGCACAGAAAGCTTTCCTGTGGCTGGAGGAACATAGCCATGACCCGGTACATAAGGGGTATTTTCAGCATATGCGGAGAGACGGAACACCGGTGAAGAGAACGGCGGAGACAGTATCCACATCAGAGGTAGGATATAAGGACCAGAACAGCTCTATTCATTTGCTGGAGGCTTTTACAGAACTCTACCAGGTATGGAAGGATCCGCTGGTACGGGAACGGTTAAACGAAATGCTTTTACTGGTAAGGGATATCATCACATCGCCTGAAGGTAACCTGGTATTGTATTTTCAGCCGGACTGGAGGCCGGTTTCCTTTCGGGATACGGACAAAGAAACCATATTGAAACATCGCAGGCTGGATCATGTTTCGTTTGGTCATGATGTGGAAACGGCTTACCTGATGCTGGAGGCCTCTCATGTATTGGGTAATAAAAATGACCGCATTACCTTGAACCGGGGAAAACAGATGACAGACCATGCGCTGAAAAACGGATGGGATAACGCGAAAGGAGGTTTTTACGATGAAGGTTATTATTTTAAAGATGCCAAAAACATAACCATCATAAAAGACACCAAGAACTGGTGGGCGCAGGCGGAGGGTCTTAATACCCTGTTGCTGCTGGCTGGTGAATTTCCCGCTGACGAAATGCGCTACTATGACCGGTTTAAGCAGTTATGGCACTACTGCAATACTTATCTCATTGATCATGAATACGGAGATTGGTATGAAGGTGGCCTGGACAAACAACCGGATATCCGAAGATCACTCAAAGGACATATCTGGAAGGCCACTTATCATACTTTCCGCTCGCTGAATAACTGTATACAGATTTTACGGAAGTAGCACAAAATGCTCATTGCCAGTCTATAATGAAATTTTATTCATTTTAATAAATATTTATTGTTTTTCAATAAATATTTTCTGATATTTGTGTTGTAAACTACAATTTGGTCAAATGAAGACAACACAGGTTTTAAGTATTCTTAAGATAGCGGCCTGGATCATTTATATAGGGTTATGCATCCAAACCGGCGCTATGATCATTTCTTTATTGATGACCCTCTTCGGTAACCCTGAAGGAGCGACGGATCTGTACAGGGGAATGGATTTGTCTGAACTCTATGCTTTTGATAAATGGCATTTTATATTCCTGATGAGCTTTGTCATTATCATTTCGGCATCAAAGGCGCATATGTTTTACCGGGTGATCAAAATTTTTTCCAAAATAAATTTAACCCACCCGTTTAGTCAGCGTGTTGCCAACCTCATCTCTAACATCAGTGGTATAGCTATGGGGATAGGTATTTTTTCCTTCCTGTCGAACAATTATGCACAATGGTTGATGAAAAAGGGGCTGAACTTTTCGTACGAAAGCGGCGGCGCCGGGTTCTTATTCCTGGCCGGAATATTATTTGTAATAGCACAGATCTTCAAACGGGGAATTGAGCTGCAATCGGAAAACGAACTAACTATATAAGCTATGCCGATAATCGTTAACCTGGATGTAATGATGGCCAAAAGAAAGATATCTCTGAATGAGCTTTCGGAGAAAGTTGATATCACGCTTTCCAATCTTTCTATTCTGAAAACAGGAAAGGCAAAAGCGGTACGGTTCAGCACATTGGAGGCCATCTGCAAGGCATTGGATTGCCAACCCGGAGACCTGCTTGAATACAGGGAAGAGGCGGAATGAGTTTTTCATCGTTGAGGAGCTTCACTGCCCGGTAAAATGGCTGTATTGAAAACAGCGGTTGGGAATTGTTCCGGTATATTGCGCGACAGTTCCAGATTTTTACTATACAAGATTTAGAAGTTTGCCAGAATTGAAAAATTCATGCAAAATGCAGATAGTAAAAAAAGCTATTTAGATTAATTTATATTTATTTAGTAATATCTCTTAATCAGTATATTTTTTAGATGAACAAAGGTGCATCAATATTATGTACAAGTTTTTTTAGTTTGATGGCTTTCTTATACCCCGGCAAACAGATAACAGCACAATGTGACGTTAAAAGTCGTATTGGCCCTGATGGAAGCATGTATTATTACTTGGATCCGGTTACATTTTATCACACCTCTAAAAGGGAATTATCCGGAGGATTAGTATCTTAGCTACCTAGATCAGGTATAGGATCTGCCACCTGCTAAACTCTGGCTTGCCGGCTGAAACAGATAGCTTCTCCTTTAATTCAACATCACTCAAATGATTAATTAATTTCAAAGTACGCATGACATTTACTTTGATGACAAAGATAATTTCAAAGCAGAATACCATCTCTGTATTATTTTGAATCATTGCGGGGTGCTTGTTCAGAAAAAGCACTATTTTTGCAAGAAAAGGCTTGTTCTTTCTGAATTATCGTCAATAAATTGCATTTTATGCAGCCCAAGCTTGAGAAGATACCGTCGGCTCACACTTCTTCAATTACGGTAAAAAGGGAAATAACCCCTTACATGGATTATCCATGGCATTATCACCCGGAACATGAAATTATTTTTGTGGAAAAAAGCTATGGTATTCGATTTATGGGGAATCACATCGGAAACTTTAATGATGGAGACCTGATGTTTATAAGTTCGAATTTACCCCATGTATGGAAAAATGACACTGATTTTTACAAAGGGAATAAAAGTCTCTTCGTAGACGTATATGTTATTCATTTCCTTGAAAGTGCTTTAAAAGAAGGTTTTTTTGACTTGCCGGAGTTGGCATCCATTAAACAGCTTTTTACGCGTGGCAAGCAAGGCGTATTGATCCGCGGAAAAGACCACAAGAAAATATCATCTTTAGTAAAAGAAGTTGTTAATGAAAAAGGGATTGATAGATTGATTTTATTCTTAAAGCTACTTGAGGCAATAGCAAAAACAGAGGAATATGAATTGTTATCAGGCCCGGGATTCGTAAATACGTTTAACTCATTAGATACAGAAAGGTTAAATAAAGTAATGAATTTTATAACTGAAAACTATTCTGATGAAATTAAAATAGAAGAAATAGCCGCTTTTTCAAATCTTTCAAAATCTTCTTTCTGCCGCTACTTTAAAAGTAGGACACACAAGACTTTTTCCCAGTTTTTAAATGAAGTCAGGATTTCAAATGCTTGTAAGTTGCTGATTACAAGTGAAAAGACTATCAACCAAATAGCGTATAGTGCCGGTTATAACAATATTTCACATTTTAACAGACAATTTAGGCGCATCACGGGGGTAACGGCAAAAGCCTATCAAAAGAAATATTTAAATTTAAAAGCCGCTTTTTAATCTTAGGAAATTGAGACAGTCCTTCCTGCAAATTCTAAGCAAGAGGTTAAAAGGGTCTGGGTGTGGAGTATATACATTTTATTGTTTCATAAACATTGCCCTTCGTGAAATTAAAGTTCCTTCACTTTAAAAGAATTCAGCTTTTTTCTGATATCTAGGATGTCCTACGTACAACAAGCTGGGAGGGTAGTAACAAATTGTTGAGCGTTTTTTCGCTTTCCGGATTTGGCTCTTCAAGAATATGCAACAGCATTTCCGTGGCCTTTTGCCCCTGCTGATAGGGAAATTGTTCTACCGATGCTATTGGAGGGTGATCCATATAATTACAAATAGCCTCATTGGCAAAACTTACAAAACTTATATCCTCATCTATCTTTATCTTTTGCCGTTTGCAATAGTCTATTGCGTCCAGGGCCACATAGTCATTAAAAGTTATTATTGCAGTTGGCCGCCTGGTGAGCGCCAATAGCTTTTTTGAGGCTTCTATATTCCCTTCCATTGTAAGATCGGAACAGGTAATCAATTTTTTATCGGGCTTTATTTTATTTTTCCTTAGCGCCTTCAGGTAAGCGCTATAACGTTCCTTGCTGGCGGAAAGGTTTTCAGGCCCGTTAATCAGACCAATTATATTATGTCCTTTTTTAACTAAAAAATTTACAGCTTCTATCATGCCATTTTCCAGCTTGCAGGCTATGAAATGGATGTTTTGCATTTCAGGTATCCTGTCAATAAATACTACCGGTATATTGTTTTTTTCCAGCAATTTAAAATGCTCATAACTGGTAGTATTTTTAGAGATGGATATGAGCATTCCATCCACGCGATGGTCTTTCATTGTTTCTACAATACTTTTCTCTCTTTCCTGGTCATCTCTTGATTGTCCAAGCAATAAGGTGTATTTTTTTTGATAGGCTATGTCTTCAATGCCGCTTACTATGGATGCAAAAAAGGTATTGGAAAAGGAAGGTAATATCAGTCCGATCAGATAAGTTTTACGTTGCTTAAAAAAGATGGCCCTGTTGTCTGGCTCGTAATTCAATTCTGATGCAAGTTGCGTAACACGCATTTTAGTCCGCAGCCCAATGCTATGATGGTTACTTAGCGCCCTGGACACCGTAGACTTCGAAATATTAAGTCGTTTGGCAATATCAATAATTGTGATCTTCCGCGGTGCCATAAAATCGTATTTCTTTAAAGTTACAGAAAAGAATATGAAGCTAAATAATAAGACAACCGGTTGTCTGAAAAAAATCAGCACAACCGGTTGTCTAAAGGAAATATGATGTACAGTTTTTACTATTGTAATTAAATAGAAAAAAACTAATTATATGACTGCAATAATAACAGGCGCTGCTTCGGGATTAGGAATCGCAATTGCAAAACGACTGTCACAAAAAAACATAGATCTTGCTTTGTTTGATAAGCAAGGGGAAAAGTTGTCAGCACTCTGGGGGCAATTGACAGGTAATTGTGAAGTATTTGAAACGGATGTTACAAATGAAGCTGAAGTTAAGAAAAATGTAGCGAGGGTAGTTGAGCAGTTTGGTAAAGTGGAAATACTGGTAAACAGTGCCGGGATAACCGGAACCACAAATATCAAAAGCCATGAAATAAATACCGGCAACCTGCAGTCTGTTTTCAATGTGAATTTTACAGGCAGCTTTTTAATGTCAAAGTACGTGTTGCCCTTTATGCTGGCTAATCATTATGGTCGTATTTTACATATTGCTTCTATTGCGGGCAAGGAAGGTAATGCAGGTATGCTCGCGTATTCAGCTTCTAAGGCCGCTGTTATCGCCATGGCAAAAGTACAGGGTAAAGAGTATGCGGAAACAGGTATTACTGTTAACGCGCTTGCCCCGGCGGTGATCCAAACGCCTCTTGTGGGCGCAATGCCAGAAACCCAGGTAAAGTACATGACAGACAAAATACCGATGAGAAGATGTGGAACATTAGAAGAGTTGGCGGATATGGTAGCATTTATTGTATCACCTGAAAACAGTTTTACAACAGGATTTACTTTTGACTTGTCGGGAGGGAGGGCTGTATATTAAGTGTCACTGCTTTTGTTTAGCCGGTATTATATGGAACAATAAATAATGGAATTATAGTATTAATAGAAAAATGTCTGATGTAAAATGAATAAAGAAGATACTAATAGAGATCATAGAATCAGCATCGGCGTTGTAGGTTTAGGGCTGATGGGATGCAGTATCGCCACCTGCCTGCTTATTGCCGGACATAGAGTAATAGCGGTAGCGCCCATACCTGCAGATTTACTGCTTGCAAAAAAGCGTATTACTGCGCATCTTAAAAGATCATTTAAAGAAAAGCTGGTAAAAAAACTGCCCGGTCACTATCTTAAAAACCTGCTCATCACCGAAGATTATGCTGATTTAAAAAATTGCGGGCTAGTAATTGAGTGTACCATTGAAAACATGGAAATAAAAAAGTCCGTCTATAAAAAGATAGAAGATGTTATATCTCCCGATGCATTAATGACGAGTAATACTTCTGCTATTCCTATCAGTTTGCTGCAGGAGCAAACCACAAGGCCTGGAAGATTTTTCGGGCTTCATTGGGCTGAACCATCTCATACCACCCGTTTCCTGGAAATAATATGCGGTAATAGGAGCGATATCAAAAAAGGTGAATACCTGTATAAATTGTCGCATAACTGGAGTAAGGAGCCAACGCTGGTTCGTAAAGATATAAGAGGCTTTATCACTAACCGCATCATGTACGCTGCATACCGCGAAGCCATATCACTTGTAGAAAACGACTATGCCACGGTAGAGGATGTTGACAGGGCCTGCCGTAATAATGCCGGCTACTGGATGACATTGGTTGGAGTATTCCGGTGGATGGACTTAACAGGCGTGCCCGCTTACCACACGGTTATGAAGGATTTGTTTCCGACGCTTAATAATGGCACAAAGGTTCCGAAGCTGATTGATGATATAGTGAAAAAAGGTGGCAGAGGTGTTGCAAACGCTCATGGATTTCACAAATATACCCCTGAAGAAGCTAAGCTTTGGGAAGAAACATTTACCGACTTCAGCTACGATATAAGGGCACTCGCGCTTAAATACCCGGAAAACATCGTAAAGAAAAAAATAGAAGCAAGAAAAAAAATAAAGGCAAAGAAAAGTATATAGTATGTTGATCGTAGACGCACATCTTGATCTTTCAATGAATGCCCTTGAATGGAACAGGGATCTTAAACAAACGGCAGCAGATATAAGAGCAAGAGAAAAAAAACATACCGACAAACCAGACCGAGGCAAAGGCACAGTATCATTGCCTGAATTAAGAAAAGGAAAAATAGGACTTGTGGTTGCTACACAGATCGCAAGGTTTGTATCGGAAGACAGTATGCTTTCCGGCTGGCATTCACCGGAGCAGGCCTGGGCGCAAACGCAGGGACAGTTCGCCTGGTATAAAGCCATGGAAGCCGAAGGAGAAATGGTACAGATTACCAACCTGCAGGAACTGGAAAACCATATTCAATTATGGAATAATGATGTTATTCCCGATGAAAAGAAGCCGGTGGGTTTTATACTCAGCCTTGAAGGCGCAGATTCGATTGTTAACCCCTACTATCTTGAAAAAGCCTGGCAAAATGGTTTGCGTGCCCTGGGACCTGCGCATTATGGGCCAGGAAGGTATTCACCAGGCACGGGTATGGAAGGACCATTGACGCAAGCCGGGGCAGCGCTCCTGAAAAAGATGGAAGAGATGAATATTATTCTTGATGTTACCCATTTCACTGATGAAGCATTTACACAAGCAGTTGATCTATTCGGGGGTCATATATGGGCGAGTCATCATAATTGCAGGGCATTGGTTCCGCACCAGCGCCAGCTTACCGATGAACAGATAAAAATATTGATTGAGCGGAATGCTGTGATTGGCGGAGTACTGGATACATGGATGCTGATGCCCGGCTGGATACGCGGTAAACATCATCCCAAAGAAGAAAATATTACACTTGATACATTGATCGATCACTACGATCATATCTGCCAGATCGCAGGCAACAGCAATCATATAGCCATAGGAAGCGATCTGGACGGTATGTTCGGGTTGGAGCAATCTCCCTGCGATATTGATACTATTGCCGACCTGCAACAGTTGAGGGGATTACTTGCAAAACGGGGATATGCTCAACACGATATCGAAAATATTTTTCATGGCAACTGGCTGAGATTTTTACGCAATGCCTGGAAGTAGCGTTAAGTTAAGGCTATTCGGAGAAGTGAAAGATGAAACGTGAAAGATGAGACCTCACGTTTGACATTTCACGAATAACATAGCAATAGTTATTATATTATTTCATTAATTATATTAACATGAACAGAGGAGAATTTATAGCCCATGCCACTATTATCGGGGCCGGAGCTGCAGTCTTTCAGGATAAAATGATATTAACGGGAGCAAAAAAACAGTCGCCTAAGGCCAGGCTTGCTTTTATTGGTGTAGGTATGAGAGGCTCTGGTCTGCTGAAAGAGGCAGTATCACAGGGTCATTGTGAAATAGTTGCTATTAGTGATATTAATGAAGCTGCTATAAATGATGTAAAGAAAATCATTAAAAATTACGGAGCAGGAGAACCGGATTACTATTTAAAAGAAAATGACTTTGAAAGAATTGTAACAAGAGATGATGTGGATGGGGTAATGATAGCCACTCCCTGGGAATGGCATTTACCAATGTCTCTTGCAAGCCTGAAAGCTGGAAAGCATACAGGCTGTGAAGTATTGGCCGGACTAGCGGTACCGGAAATATGGGAGCTGGTAAATTTGCAGGAAAAAACCAATACACCGTATATGATGATGGAGAATGTTTGTTACAGGAGAGACGTAATGGCGGTATTGAACATGGTAAGAAAAAATCTGTTCGGTAAAATTACTTATATGGAATGCGGGTATCAGCATGATCTGAGAGAAGTTTTATTCAATGACGGCCAACATATGATCGGACACGGTGTTGAATTCGGGGAAAAAGGAATTAATGAAGCCAGATGGCGGACGCAGCATTATGTAACACATAATGGAGATATGTATCCTACACATGGTGCAGGACCACTGTCAAATATTTTAAATATCACCCGGGGAAACCAGTTTGCACAATTGGTATCTATGGCCACCCCTGCTATAGGATTACATCAGTATATTGTTGAAAACGGGGGAGCTTCCCATCCTAATACAAAGGTGAAATTCAAGTGTGGTGATGTAGTTACTACTCTTATCAAATGTGTAAATGGAGAAGTAATTAAAATGACATTTGATACTTCTTCTCCGAGGCCCTATTCGTTAGGCTTTCGTGTGCAGGGAAGTGAAGGTATCTGGACTGAAGATACTAACGGGATCTACCTTCAGAAGCATTCACCCCGCGCCCACCAATATGAACCTGCAGAAAAATATTTCAGCGAGTACGATCATCCTTACTGGAAAAAATATGGCGCTAAAGCGGAATCCTCGGGTCATGGGGGTATGGACTATTTTATAATCAGAGAGTTTGTAGATTGTGTGATCAACAGGAAACCCTTTTTGATGGACGTATATGATGCAGCCATGTGGTCAGTACTACGCCCTCTCTCAGAAAGGTCTATAGCAAAAGGATCGCAGCCGGTTTTAGTACCCGACTTTACAAGAGGAAAATGGAAAGGAAGAAAACCTGTATTCGGGCTACTGGATGACTTTTCCATCTGAAATTGATCTCCCTGTATGTAGAAGATTTCAATGAAATCAAAATTTTTTGTATGAAAAGAACAATTTCTTTTTTAATGATTCTTGGGTTGCTGTGTTATAAGCCCACCTCAGGCCAGAAAGGAGTATTGCCTTTGGGAAGCCATCCACAGGCTATACCCGTACCACATTTCCCCGACAGGTTACACGCTTTTGTATGGAGAAACTGGAACCTTGTCAGTCCCGAAACAATGGGCAGGACAATAGGGTGCAATGCTTCGGATATTATTGAAATAGCATCCTCCATGGGTCTCCCTTCTTATCAGCCTAAAGAACCCGGTTTTGATCGGCGTATATATATAACCGTTATAAGAAGAAACTGGCATTTATTATCCTACGCTCAATTGCTTACGCTGCTTAACATGAATAGTGATGAGCTGTCCGTTGCTTTAAAGGAAGATGATGGTTTGTTCATAAAACTCGGCAACTTAAAACCTGAGATTGAGGAGCTGAAGTATTCCCCTCCGGATAAAAAAGTGATCAGGGGTGCTTTAAAAATAAAACATATTGCTCAACAGTATTTTCAGGGGCAAAATACCTGCACTCCCTTTCAGTTTGTTGATGGGTTAAAATATGCTTCCAGAAATAAAAAAGAAAATGTTTATCAGCAGGGTAAGAATAGGGATGTAAGGCTTGTTTATTCCTATTTTGGCACCTATGGTGATCCTCTTTCTGATACCCTGCAGGATCTGTACCCGGATGGTTTGCTGGAAAAGCTGGCTCAAAGTGGGGTTAACGGAATCTGGATGCATGTAGTTTTGAATCAGATCGCGCCAGGCCACATTATATTTCCTGAGTTTGGAGCAGGTCATGCGTTACGCATGCAAAATCTAAATAGGATTGTTAATCGGGCAAAAAAATATGGCATAGATATTTATCTGTACATGAATGAGCCGAGAGCAATGGATGCTGTTTTTTTTAGTAACAGAGAGCAGGTAAGGGGCACAAAAGAAGGGAATTATTATGCCATGTGCACCAGCAGTAAGGAAGTTCAACAATGGATGAAAGACGCACTGGCATATGTTTTTTCAAATGTGCCCGGATTGGGAGGTGTGCTGACTATAACAGCCTCAGAAAATTTTACCAATTGCGCATCACATGGAAATCAGAGGGGCTGCGGGCGTTGCAGCAGGCAAAGCTATGCTGAAATTATAGCTGGGGTAAACCGTACTATAGAAGAAGGTGTTCATAGAGGTAACCCGGATGCCAAAGTAATAGTATGGGATTGGGGCTGGCATAATCACGGGCTTGCTCCGGATGTAATTGCCGCCTTACCCGATGCCGTATTTCTTATGTCTGTCAGCGAATGGGCTAAGCCGGTTGAGCGTGGAGGGGTGGCTTCAGAAGTGGTTGAATACTCCATATCTGTGGTAGGTCCGGGACCAAGGGCATTGCAGCACTGGAAATGGGCAAAAGAGAGAGGGTTGAAAACAGTGGCCAAAGTGCAGGTCAACAATACATGGGAACTTTCTTCTGTTCCCTGGCTGCCGGTGCCTGACCTTGTTGCACGTCATATGTCAGCGCTTTCAGATGCAAAAACAGACGGACTGATGCTAAGTTGGTCTCTTGGAGGCTATCCTTCTCCCAACCTGGAAATTGCCGACCGTCTCTCAAATCATCCCGAACTTTTAAAGGAGGAAGTGTTGAATGACCTTGCCGGAGAAAGGTACGGGAAGCTTGCTGTAAAGGCAGCACGTAAGGCATGGACGGCATTCAGCAATGCATTTGAACAATATCCGTATAGCGGTGGCACGTTATACAGTGCCCCACAACAATATGGCCCTGCAAATTTGCTGTATGAACAACCGACAGGGTATAAGGCTACGATGGTCGGATTTCCATATGATGACCTGAAAAGCTGGAAAGGCATATACCCTGAGAACATTTTTATGGAACAGTTCAAAAAGGTTGCTGACGGTTGGCACGATGGGCTTGATTACTTTAAACAGGTAGTTGCCTTGTCCGACAGCTTACACCGGGCCAATGCCATGTCTGATGAAGATATCGCTAAAGCAGCATATTTACATTTTGCTTCGGTTGCCAATCAGATTGCCTACGTTGTTGGTCGGGATAAGCTATTGGCGAATAATCTTTCGCCCCAGAATAAAAGTAAGCTCAGGGAAGAATTGCGCCATATATTAAAACAGGAAATACAGCTTGCTTCCGAATTGTTTGAGATATGCAGCAGAGATTCCCGGATTGGTTACGAAGCTTCAAATCAATATTATTACGTTTTGCAGGATCTTGTTGAAAAAGTCATCAATTGCAACTATCTTCTTCACCGGCTAAAGCGATAAACACATTATTACAAACTTTTCATTTACACCTCAAGAAGGAAGCTTTATATATAAAACAGGCAGGTATATAATTGTAAGCAGCTACGGTTTTTACAGATAAAGAAGTATATATAGTGTCATAATTTGGAAAACCAGTAGTTTATTAAAAACTTATAATCAGATAGTTTTGTTTCTGGATTGCAGAATAGCTGCAATTCTAAGGAAGCATATGAAGTCATATGTCCCAAAACTATTCTGATATGAAAATAAGGACGTTGCCGGTTTATATGATCTTTTTGACGATGGGGCTCATTGATTCAGTAGGACCTATGGTCAGCCTGGCAAAAGAATCATTTAAAATATCAACTACCATAGCATCGTTGCTGCCGATGTTAGGTTATATGATGTATGGTCTGCTCTCAATACCCACAGGTTTGTTACAGGATAAAAAAGGGAAAAAATTCATTATGAACCTGGGGTTGTCAATTGCACTTATCGGGCTTTTCATTCCCATTATATCGGGAATGTCGGGGGACATGATAATTGACCGCAGCTCCTTAGCGCAATTTTATAAGATACTGGCAGCGATCCTGATGTTGGGGGCTGGTGGCGCTATTCTCCAGGTTTCCGGAAACCCGATCATGCGGGATTTTTCCGAACCAGGTCAGTATCCCAAAAATTTGTCGTTTGCGCAATCTTTTATTACTGTAGGTTCTTCGTTAGGTTTTCTTCTGCCTGTCGTCATGCTTCGTGCGTTCGGACTGGATTGGAGCATACTATTCCCGGTTTTTGCAGGAATTGTTTTAACCGGCATTATATGGTTGAACATGCTCCGCATCGGGGAAGGAAATGACACAGACAAACATGCAACGGTCAGATCATGCTTCAGGCTACTTAAAAATGGTTACATATTGACCATGGTTATCGGCATCTTTATTTATTGTGGAATTGAAATAGCGATGAGTGCTTATGTACCCATTTTATTAAAGGAAAGGTATAATGTATCCGTCGAGAAAATAGGTTTACTGATCGGCTGGTCGCTTTTTTACCTGCCTATTCTGTCCGGCAGGTTTTTGGGGGCATGGATCATGTCACGGATAGCGCCCGCACGATTATTGTTATTTACTGTTTTATTTTCATTTGTGGGTTTCATGCTGATCTTCAGCGATTCATTTGCATTAACGTTATTTGGGATTTTTGTTATTGGATTGGGATTTGCGAATATTTTTCCTCTTTTATTTTCAATAACTATAGAATACATGCCTGGTCACGCCAATGAGTTATCAGGCTTAATGGTATCAGCTATAACCGGAGGCGCTTTTATTCCTCCGATAATGGGTATGGTAGCAGATAGTATTTCCATCCAGGCTGCGTTCCTGGTGCCGGTTGCATGTATCCTCTATTTGCTCTTTGTGGCAATCGTCAATAATGTAAATGTGCGTAAAAAACAAAGTATAATAGTTTAAGAAAATCCAAAATAAAATTTGACTACGATGCGAGGCTGAGATATGCCTGGCCATGCAGTGTTGAGTTAATTATAGTATGTCGTATTATCCGGGTGAATGGGCAATAGCGAATGGTGAATTTATTCACTAAATGACAGGCATATTATGATTCACGTAGCACCAGCAGTGTCGTTACATTGAAAATTATTTACACTAATGGGAAAAAAGAAAGCTCTGGTTAATGCTGCTTTTGCAGGATTTGGAGAAGTAAACTCTCCCCTTCCGTTAATTAAGGAAAAATGTTCGGTTGCGTTAGAAGAAGTCAGGTCGCTTGGATTTGAAATCATAACTACAGAGGTGATTACGGACGATCCAAAAGGAGCTGATGTTAAACACGCCATAAACCAATTTAAGAGAAAGGATTTTGATGTACTGATCATTTGCCTCGCCGGCTGGATCCCATCTCATGCAGTTATTTCCCTTACAAATGAGTTCAAGACAAAGCCAATGATCCTGTGGGGGCTTGCAGGGCATATTGAAAATGGGCGTATTGTTACAGCTGCAGCCCAGGCCGGTACTACTGCGCTGCGGAAGGTATTTGGGGACTTGGGATATAAGTTTAAATACTTCTATAATATTATTGGAAAACCATCCCCACTGGAAAAAATAAGAAGTTTTGGGATTGCCGCCTCTGCAGTAAAGTCAATTGAAAATACAAAGGTAGGTATGATCGGATTCCGCGACATGAAACTTTATAATACACTTTATGAAGGGCTATCGCTGAAAGCTGTACTGGGCGTGGAAATTGATTTTTTCGAAATGCTCGAAATGCTGCAACTCAGCGAAGCTGTTGAAGAAAACGAAGTATTGAATGTACTGAAAAAGGTTAAACAGGAATGGGAATTTGTTAAACCTGTTGAAGAGGGGTTCTTAAAAAAGGGAATTGCTTATTATCTCGCCATTAAAAAAATTGCCGAGGGTAATCATCTGGATGGAATATCATTGAAAGATGTTGACGGGATGAAAAAAATCCTGAATTATCCCCCGGCAATGATCTTCATGCTTCTTTCTGATGAGATGAAACTAAGTACCATTCCCGAGAATGATGTGATGGGAGCTGTTACCCAACTGGTTATTAAGCATCTTACAGGACAATGTGCGGCTTATTTAGAATTTTATGACTTCCTGGAGGAAAGCGTGTTAATGGGAGTGCCTGATTTTGTTCCCTCCGAAATAGTGGAGGGGAAAGTAAAAGTTACGAGAGCAGCTTTTGGCGGTATAAGCGGCGGGTTGCTGAATATTTCGGCCGTCAAAACCGGACCGGTCACTATTGCGCGGCTCTCTAATACTGCAGACCAGTATACCATGCATATATGTACCGGTGAAGGAAGATTCAGATCATGGGAGGAAGCGGGTTGGGACCAACCGGCACCCCAGCTTCCAAGCCTGGAAATATTTCTTGATACGCCGGTGGAAGCGTTTGCACAAAAAATTTCCGGGCAGCATTATATACTTGTTTATGGGGATCATGTTCAAAAAATAGCTGATTTCTGTTATCTGAAAAATATTAAAGTAATCTAACTGCAGACATGAAGAAATATGATGCTGTTATTGCGGGATATATCTGCGTTGACCTGACTCCTGAGTTCAAAACAAATAAATCATTTACCAATATTTCCGAACTTCTGAAACCAGGTAAATTAATAGAAATCGCCGGGCTTACCTATGTAATGGGAGGCGCTGTGGCAAACGTTGGGATGGCGATGAAAAAATTCTCGAAAAGCGTTTTTTTGAACGGATTAATCGGGAATGATTTTGCGGGGAAAATTGCCCTGACGTTCTTAGATCAAAGCAACCTTTTAACCGGCGTAAAAACAATTGAAGGCGAAGGCACGGCCCTGGGGCTTGTTATTGCGCTCCCGGGTGTGGATCGCATCTTCCTGGAATCGCCCGGCTGCAGTCATTTATTCGGAATGAAGCATATTGATTTTGATGCTGTAGCAAAATGCAGGTTGTTTCATTTCGGATATCCGCCGCTGTTAAAACAATTTTATGTAAAAGAAGGGGCCCAGTTGCTTGAGTTATTTTCCGTAGTACAGCGAATGGGGGTGGCTACCTCACTCGACTTTAGCCTGGTAGACCCTGAAAGCGAATCAGGTAAAATAGACTGGTCGGAAACGATAAAAAGAATACTGCCGTATACAGACATTTTTGTCCCTAGCCTTGAGGAAGCGCTTCAGATAATAATGCCTGAAGAATATGCAGCAATAAATTTAAATGCTGGAGGTTCTGATATTATCGAGCTGGTTACCATTGCGACTATACGGGAAGCAGGAAAGCACATCATTGATGCCGGGGCCAAAATAGTACTCATAAAAGCAGGACGCCGCGGGGCATATCTGGCAACGGGAGATGTATCACTTTTAAATGAAAGGTCAGGCTTTAATTTACAGGAAGAACAGTGGAGCAACCAGGAGCTTTGGTGTGATGCCTACCCCATTGATCAAACGAAAGTAAAAAATGCCTCTGGTGCAGGCGACACTGCTTCGGCAGCCTTTTTATCGGCCATCCTTGATGGAGAAAGCCCGGAGCGTTCCTTAAAATTTGCGACTATGGCCGGCAGGAACAATCTATACTGCTCTGATATTTACAACGAACTGGATAACTGGGAGCAGATGTATAAATCTTTAGAGCTTGAGAATACGGAGGTAGTCAATTTAAAACTTTCAAGAAACAATAACTTACTCGGAAAAGAAATACTGCAAAAAAATTGAGACATCACTAAACAATACATATGGATAGCTTAAATACGTCTTCAGATTGGTGGAAACAAAGCGCGGCGGACATACCTCATCTAATAACAGAAACACCTGGTCCAAAATCAAGGATCATACATGCTAATACTGCCAGGCATATGAAGGGACTCAGCTCCCAAGTAAAACTGTTTCCTGTAAGCTTCAAAGAAGGATTTGGTATTACTTTAACAGACGTTGATGGAAATAAATATCTTGATTTCTCATCAGGAATTTATGTCGCTTCCCTGGGACATTGCCATCCAAAAGTATCAGAAGCCATTTCCTTTTGGGCAAAAAAGCTGATGAATGTACACGATTTCTCCACTCCGGTAAAAGAAAAACTGATGGAAAAGATGGCTGCCATATTACCGGGAAAGCTAAATGCCATTCAGTTATATTCCGATGGGACTACCGCCGTAGAAGCCGCGATCCGGGCTGCAAGGGCTATTAGCGGGAAGCACGAATTTATTTCAGCTTACCGTGATTTCCATGGGAAAACATTAGGTGCTGTAAGTTGTGCACAAATGTATCGCGGGGAAACGTTCAGCTATGGACCTACCCGGTCTGCAGGGTTCTATATGGTTCCACGTCCTGATCCCTATCGCCCTCTCTGGAGCAAAGCTGATGGCAGCATTGATACAGATGCGTATATACGCTTTTATGAACAATTTTTAGTTGAGGCAACTGTAGGGAATGTCGCTGCATTTGTTTTAGAGCCTGCCCAGGGATGGGCGGGAAGTATATTTCCCCCTGATGATTTCTTCCCTAAGGTAAAATCCTTGTGTGAAAAGCATCATATTCTCCTGTATGACGATGAAGTATTGGCCGGTATGGGGCGCACAGGAGAGTGGCTTACCCTGAATCACTGGGGAGTGATCCCTGATATTGTAACTTTTGGCAAGTCGTTTGGTAACGGATTTCCTGTCACAGCGATGGTAGTAAGTGAAGGAAATGGCGGATCGCTCGAAAAGATATCTGCGTCATCAAGCTATGGAGGTAACCCGATGGCCTGCGCCGCGGCGCTGGCATCCATAGAAGTAATTGAAGACGAAAATATTCTGGAAAATGTTCGTTCCGTCGGCAATTTTTTTATGACGCGGATGAAAAAGATGAAAGAAGAGCATCCTATCATCGGAGATGTTAAAGGTAAAGGGTTTTTATTAGGTATAGAACTGGTGAAAGACAAAAACACAAAAGAGCCTTTTCCCGAAGCCGGTAATTTAGTATATCAAAAAGCTTTCAGGAAAGGGCTCGCATGGATCCCTGCCGGACATATCCTCCGTATGTCTCCGCCACTGATCATGGATGAGAAATATGCTAAAATGGGGATGGATATTATTGAGGAAGCAATTGCAGAAGTTGAATATGAATTTGGGTATAGAGCATAACTTATTTCAATGAAACAATACAGACTTAACAGGCTTTTTAATCCTGTATCGAACAAATGTTTTGATGTTGCCATAGATCATGGGTTTTTCAACGAGGTGAATTTTTTGCAGGGAATAGAAAATATCAAATCTGCGGTTGAAACCATTGTTAAGGCAGGACCCGATGCTGTTCAATTAACACCGGGACAGTTAAAGTACCTGCAGTCAATCCCCGGCAAACAAAAGCCCTCCCTTGTGTTGCGCACAGATGTGGCAAATGTGTATGGAGCTTCGCTGCCGGCACACGCTTTCAGCAAGATGATCAGCCGGCCGGTTCTGCAGGCCGTACGTGCCGATGCCACCTGCTTATGTGTTAATTTGTTTAACATTCCCGGTGCTCCTGAAGTAACAGCCCAATGTATTGACAATATTTTGAAATTAAAAGTGGAATCGGATCTTTATAGTATGCCCCTGATGATAGAGCCACTCGTGTTTAGGCCAAATATTGAAAAAGAAGGCTATATGGTAGATGGTGATATAAAAACAATATTACCTTTGGTGAGGCAGGCAGTTGAGTTGGGAGCGGATATTATTAAAGCTGACCCAACAAATGATATTAATGATTATTATCGTGTTGTTGAAATTGCTGGAGCAACGCCTGTTCTGGTCAGGGGAGGAAACAAAGCCAGTGATGAAGAAATCATTATCCGGACATCAAAGCTGATGGAGCAGGGAGTAAGCGGAATTGTTTATGGACGCAATATAATCCAGCATGCCAACCCAGCTCTCATTACAAAGGTGCTAATGGGTATAGTTCATGATAATGTGCCTGTAAAGGATAGTCTCAAAGCTTTACTCGCATAATTGCCCCGAACAGCAAACAGGTAAAATATGCAAACAGAGTGTTGTAAACTGGCAACGCAGAAGTTTTATAAGTTTGGCGATTAGAATAACTTTATCCAAAGCGGTTGTTATAGAGATATGTTTTCAAACCAATATTTGATGCAACAGGGTTAACAGAAATAAGAGCATACAATGAATATAAGTAAGTTGTTTTTGCTGACAGGTGTGTTTATATTTACATCTTCCGTTTTTGCACAGGTAAAGCCTTTAAAGCCAGGCAGTCCGAATATTCTTTTTATAGTTATTGATGACCTCAGGCCAGAACTCGGCTGCTATGGGAAGCCACAGATCAAATCCCCTAATATAGACCGCCTGGCTATGTCAGGTATTGTTTTCAATAATGCTTTTGCAAATTACCCTGTTTGCGGGCCATCCAGGGCATCTTTTTTAAGCGGCATATACCCGGGTACTAAAAGGTTTGCTACATGGAATGCTTCACAGGATAAGGATGCCCCGGGAATTGTAAGCCTGCCGATGCATTTTAAAAACAATAATTACCAAACAGTTTCTTTAGGCAAGGTTTACAATAATTTTGATGATGGGAAAGGAAGCTGGGTGAAAAACTGGCGCCCACCCGGAACTACCACTAATTGGGATTATCAATCTGAAGAAGGCATCCGTATCTTTGAAGAAAGAAATAAAGGGAGGTATAAAGACAAACATGTTCGTGATAATAATAACCTGCCTCAAAGAGGACCTGCTTATGAAAATCCTGATATTCCTGATATCAGCTATGAGGACGGCAGAATTGCAAACCGCGCTATTGAAGAGTTACAAAACTTCAGCAACAACGGTGAGCCTTTTTTCCTTGCAGTAGGATTTAAAAAGCCCCATCTTCCATTTAACGCTCCCCAAAAGTATTGGGACCTGTATAAAAAGAAAGATATTAAGTTGCCCTCAAACTATTTTTTCTCAAAAGACGCTCCGGATATGGCGAGGCTTAATTGGGCGGAGTTAAGATTTTTTTATGGTATTCCTGCTTCCGGCCCTTTGCCTGATACCACCGCAATTAATCTCATCCATGGCTATTATGCTTGTGTAAGTTATGTTGATGCACAGGTTGGCAGAGTGTTAAATGCACTGGAAGAACTTGGGCTTTCAGAAAACACGATAGTGGTGCTTTTGGGCGATCACGGGTGGTTTCTTGGAGAGCATGGATTTTGGACAAAGCAAAGCAATATGGAAAAAGGCCCCCATGCGCCTTTAATTGTAAAAGTACCCTGGAAAAATGGAGATGCTCATACTTCTGCATTAGTTGAGTTCGTAGATATTTATCCAACGCTTTGTGAACTGGCCGGATTACGCCTGCCGGTCCATTTGCAAGGAAAAAGTATGGTACCTCTTCTTGATAACCCATCCGCTCCCGGGAAAGAATACATTTTTTACAGAGCCGGCGCCGGGGAAACTATTTTGACAAAAACACATGCTTATACCGAATGGATCAATAATAAAACGGGACAACCTTATGCCCGCATGCTTTACGATCATCGTACAGACCCTGAAGAGAACGTAAATGTGGCGGATAAACCCGAAAATCAAAAGCTGGTGGAAGAACTTCATGAAAAACTGACTAGGCATTTGAAAGTACGCGATAGCATTTCTATTCCATGAGCAGAATGGAATTTTAAAAAGCTGAAATTACTGTACTCAATAAACCATATGATATGAACAAGTATTGCACTGCGTTGTTGATTTCCCTTTTTTTGTTGTTTTCACATTTGGGTATGGCGCAGCCGGAAGTATTTAAGATAGGTGTTGCGACGAGGATAATCAATAATGAAGTAGGAAATTATGTGCAGGGGGCAGGTACCCTTCGTAAGGCTACACAAATCCGGGATAACCTTGAGGCAAACGCTATGTATTTCTCGAAAGGAACATTCCGGTTATTAATCGTCAGTTGTGACCTGGTGGGCCTTGAATCTTCCTTTGTTGCCCGGCTGAGGGAAGCTATGGGGGTTGCTGCCGGCATTGCTCCGCGTAATATATTAATATCCTGCACACATACGCATGCGGGTCCATCCCTGCTAAGAACAAATTATATAATGCCGGTGGATACAGCATATATGGAACGCCTTCAGAAATGGATGGTGGATTTGGCTTCAGAAGCCGTGAAAACTGCCCGGCCGGGAAAGATCGGATGGGCGAAAGGGGAAGTGCAGATCGGGTTCAACCGCCGGGTGACCTGGGCAGACGGTACGCATACCATGCACGGCGATACTAAAAGAAAAGACTTTGCCGGGTTGGAAGGTCCGGTTGATCCACAGCATTTAGCCATGTTTGCTTCGGACCTGAAAGGCAAACTCTTAGCTGTTTTATACAATAACACAACGCATCCTACCATTTTTTACGGCGCAGGCATATATTCCGCAGATTTTCCGGGAGAGGTAAGAAAGATGATTCGCAACAGGGTTAGCAGCGACCTTCCAGTTCTTTTTCTGAACGGGGCCCAGGGCGATATTTCCATTGAAAATATGCTTACACACCGGTCAGAAACAGTGGAAGAGAAATTGAAGAGAGTCAGCGAACTGGTAGCCAGCAAAACCATGGAGCTGTATAAAAAAGTTACCTATAATGATAATCCGGTGCTAAAGCATGACTATCATGATTTAAAAGTCGCCCTCCGTTCACCCTCCACCGAACAGCTAATTGAAGGTCGCAGCATATTGGCACGTGTTGATAAAGGAGAAGATGTTGGCGTAATGGAAAAAATTATGGCATTCGGAGCTGTCCATCTGCAGGAGATTTATGACGTTAGCCCCTTTGATATACTGCCGGTACATGCTATTCGCATAGGGGAATTGGCAATAGTTACCCAGCCGTGCGAACTGTACTGTCAGTTTGGGCTTGATATCAAACGTCGTAGTCCGTCTTCAACCACCATTGTTGTCGGTCTTACAGACGGGCATGGTGGGTATTGTCCAACAATTTATGGTATACTTGGAGGCGGCTATTCTGGCGCTCCGATCTCCTGGTGCAGGCTGGAGCCATATGCAGGGTACAAAATCGTTGAAACGGCCGCCAGGTTATTGAATGGGTTGTTTAAAGATTAGCGTAACTCCCGGAGTTTTGCTTATTTCAACATAAACCTGACTTCCAAAAGTATTTCTTCAGGATGAATACACTTAAAGATAACTGCCGGCTGGTAACTACTGTAATGATCTGTGCTGTTTTCTGTTCTCAAAGCGGCAACAGCCAGGAAAAGATCCTATACAAAACGATTGATTCGGTTTCCCTGTCAATGGAGATCTATACTCCAAAGCCAGGGCAGGGCGATCAGCTTGAAAAGTATCCGGCAATTGTATTCTTCTTTGGCGGCGGTTGGAACATAGGCGATATTGCTCAATTCAGACCGCACGCGAAATATTTTGCAGGGAGAGGAATGGTAAGTGTTTTGGTGGAATACCGGGTTTTTTCACGAAACAAATCTACTCCTTTTGAATCCCTGGAAGACGCAAAATCTGCTATCCGGTTTCTGCGTTCTAATGCGGAGAAGTTTCATATTAACCCCAATCAACTTGTTGCTTCCGGAGGTTCGGCGGGTGGGCAATTGGCCGCCGCCGCCGCTACCAGCGAAAAGTACAACGATAAAAATGACGATGTAAGCATTTCTGCCCAACCAGATGCACTGGTACTTTTTAATCCAGTTATTGATAATGGTCCCGGGGGATATGGATATGATAGGATAGGAGAAGAATATCTTAACTTTTCTCCTTTGCACAATCTCCGGAAAAGCGGAGCACCGCCAACTATCCTGTTTTTGGGAACCAAAGATGAGGTGATCCCGATAGAAACTGTACAATATTATAAAAAGGTCATGGAGAAAATTGGTAGTCGTTGTGATCTGCATTTATATGAAGGGCAAACACATGGATTTTTCAATTTTAAATGGACTGAATATTATAAAGAAACTGTGTTAAAAGCAGACGAATTCCTTATTTCTATTGGTTTTTTAAAGGGTTCTCCAACTATTCAGGATTATTAGGTGCTTTTTGTGAAACCCGAACAAGATATCCTACTGATAAAGTTGTCATTGCCTTATACTGTATTGTTCTTTCGATTTTACTATTCTGTTTTTTAAAAATGAACTTTAAGGCAGCTACCGATTTAGAGCTGATGCTTTGTTGAGTTGTATGCCTTTGCTTTTAATCAATCAAAAAAGGGGACTATCTGCTTTGAGCAGAAGAAAAAACGTGTATCTCCATAGGTCCCGGTTATACAAACAACTTTATGCAAACAGAGTGTCATGATTTGAACTTACAGTCGTTTTTTAATTTTTTTTATGAAGGTACATTTACTAGTAGGTATAAGTCTCTGAAATCAAAATACTACTAGAATTAAAATTCAGTCTACTAATCAAAACTTCAGAATTATGAGAAAAGATAAGTATTTCAAAATGTCTGTTGGCCTTTTAAAGCGGCATTTTTTTAACTACAGGCGATTTCTTTTGATATTTTTCATTTTTTTTAATGCCTTTGCGAACGCGCAGGATATTACTGTTAGCGGAATGGTAACGGCCAATAAATCGGGGGAGCCATTACCAGGTGTTTCCGTAAAAGTGAAAGGAGCTGCCACTGGTGTATCTACCGATAAAAATGGTTATTACTCAATAAAAATATCAGGAAACGGGATTTTAACTATTACTCATATTGGTTACGAAGCATTAGACATATCTGTGGATGGACGGGAAACGATTGATATTTCTATGATGGTTGCAGGCGCTTCTTTAGATGAAGTATTAGTGGTTGGGTATGGAACCCAGAAGAAGGTGAACCTGACAGGGGCTGTAGATGTTATTTCAAATAAGAAAATAGAAAACAGACAATCTACTACGGTTTCTCAAATTTTACAGGGTCAGTCGCCAGGATTAGATTTTTCACTTGGGGACAATGGTCTTGAGCCAGGAGCCTCAATGAAAATCAGTATCCGGGGAATGGGTTCGGTAAATGGAGGAAGCCCCTATGTTATTATTGATGGGTTCCCGGGAGAAATGGATCGCCTGAATCCAAATGATATTGAATCAATTTCAGTGCTAAAGGATGCTGCGGCATCGGCTATTTATGGTGCAAGGGCACCGTTTGGCGTGATCCTGATCACTACGAAAAGTGGTAAAAAAAATGAAAAATTATCCATTGCTTACGCAGGTAATATGTCGGTTAACAGCACAGCCAGGCTGCCTAAAATGCTCGATTCTTACACATTTGCACGGGTCATTAATGAATTCGGGATCAATGGCGGCGGACGTACTTATTCGAACGCGGCTATAGACCGGATCATTGCATATCAAAATGAGGACTGGGGTTATTTAAAACAATTTTACCCGGCAGATGCAACCTATTACGAGTCCATGCCTTTGGCAAATGGTGCATGGGGAGCCAACCAGGATTCTCATGCGAATTATGACTGGTATGATGAATATTATGGCAATAGTTTGAATCAGCAACATAACCTCTCCGTAAAGGGAGGATCGAATAGACTTACTTATTATTTTTCATCGGGCTTTACCGGGCAGAATGGAGTGATCAACTATGGCACTGATTCGTACAAAAGATATAATATGTCTGGTAAAGTGAAAGCAACAATTACAGATTGGATGGATATACGGTACGAAACCCGTTTTATGAAAAGTATCAGAGCTTTCCCCAGTATGCCCGTGGGTATGCCTTATAATTATATGTTTTTTCACGTGATGAGAACTGTGCCAACTCAGGCCAAGTATACCGGATTCGGTACTTATCAAATACAGTCAAAAATCCCATTTGTAGAGGAGGCGGGTACAAGCGAGCATGCAACAACAGAAAACTGGCACATTTTGGCAACAGAGCTGCGGCCTGCTAAAGGATGGAAGATCTATGGCGAATTTGCGTATCAGTCTACAGGTATTGTTGAGTCTGATCGACAACTGGCAGTTTATACTAATTTAGTAAATGGCGATTTAACTCCCTTTGCGGGGTCCCTTCCAAGCAGTATTAGACAAAGCCATCACAACCTTTCTTATTGGACAACAAATATTTACTCATCCTATGATCTTAATGTAGGTAAGCACAACATGTTGCTTATGGCAGGAACACAGTTTGAGCTAAATCAAATTAACCAGCTTACTGCTTCCAAAACTAATTTAATCGTTCAATCAGTACCTTCTCTGGAAACGGCCAATGGAAGCTTATCAGCCGGTGAAAACCTGGAACATTGGGCAACGCAGGGATATTTTGGAAGGGTAACTTATAATTTTAATGAAAAATACCTTTTCGAAGCCAATGCAAGGTATGATGGTACTTCAAGATTTAAAAAGAAAAACCGTTGGGGATTTTTCCCTTCTTTTTCCCTCGGATGGAATGTAAACAAAGAGGGTTTCTGGAAAGGGATTGCAAATGTAGTAAACACCTTTAAGCTGAGAGGATCATGGGGGCAACTGGGCAATCAGCAGGTGGCCTCCTACCAGGATCTGGCATTGATCCCCTTACAATCGGGGCAATTGAACTGGTTGTTTAATTACGGCGCTGCCAGACCGTTAGGCTACACATCTACTCCTAGTCTGGTAAGTCCTGACCTGACATGGGAAACCGCTACCACAAAAAATATTGGGTTGAATACGGGATTCCTGAACAATAGGTTACAACTTGATTTTGATGTATTTGAACGCGTTACAGAAAATATGATCGGACCTTCTGAGCCACTTCCCGGAGTGCTGGGCGCATCTGTACCTAAATCTAATAATGCAACATTAAGAACAAGAGGATGGGAAGGTGCTATAAGATGGAATAGTGAGATCAAAAAAAGTGGACTGTCTTATTTTATCTCCTTTAATATGTCTGATGCGCAATCAGTGGTACTTAATTATCTTAACCCTACCGGCATTGTTACAGATTGGTATGCAGGAAAAAAGGTTGGAGAAATATGGGGGTATACAGCCAATGAACTATTCAGATCACAAGAGGATGTAAATAGCTATTTAAGTCGCACGGATTTATCCTTTATTTATAATACCTGGAATCCGGGCGATTTGAAATACCTGGATACGAACGACGATGGGAAAGTAAATAACGGTACCAATTCGATCAATAACTCCGGAGACATTTCTGTAATTGGAAATAATACGCCCAGGTATCAATATGGATTAAGCGCAGGATTTGAATATAAAGGCTTTGACTTTTCTTTTCTGATCAAAGGCACAGGTAAGAGAGATTATTTTGTACCCAGCTATAATGGAGTTTCAAATTACGCTTACTGGGGTATCAATACCTGGTTACATACAGGGCTTACAACGGAGCACCTGGATTATTTTCGCGATAAGCCCGGAGACGAATATACCGGGTTGTATGAGGGCGATGCAAATATTAACCTTGATGCTTTTTGGCCCAAGATGTATATACAGGCCGATCAGAATCATAAAAACAGGCAGCCTTCCACCCGGTATTTGATGGATTTGTCATACCTCAGGCTGCAGAATGTACAGTTAGGTTATAATCTGCCACAGTCTCTTCTGAAGAAGCTCCAGTTACAAAAAGTAAGGATGTATATCTCAGGTGAAAATTTATTGACAATCACCAACGCAATCAAAACAATAGATCCTGTTGCTTTGGGAACCAGTTTCACCTTTGGCGCTACTTATCGCGCGGATAAAATGGTTTCCTTCGGAATAAACATTACACTATAAATGTTTAATACTTTTTAAAACTACAGTTATGAAAAAACTTAAAATAGTTATACTCTTTTTTATATTTTGTGCATGTAAAAACGATTTTTTAGATCGTCCTCCTTTGGATCAGATTGGCATTGATAGTTATTGGAAAACAGCCAAGGACCTTGAAAATTATGTTATTCAATTCTATCCCACATTTCCTTCACATAGTCTTTGGCAATTTGGATATGGTTATTCAATCAAAAATGCAGATAATGCGATAGAAGGAACTCCTAATCCAATATTAAATGGTGAGAGAGGAGTTACCGGAGGCCGGTGGACGAGCGAATGGTCGAATATCCGGGGGGTCAACATTTTTTTGGATAATTACCAGAAGTGTAAAGATAATTTTGATATATATAAACACTTTTTAGGAGAAGCTTATTTCTTCCGGGCATGGTACTATTTTGAGTTGATCAAAAAATATGGTGATGTGCCCTGGGTTTCAACGGAATTACTACCCACTTCCGGCGAGGAGTTAATGCGTCCGCGCGAACCTAGAACGGTAGTTGTTGATTCGATATTGGCCGACCTGGACCATGCCATTGAAGTGCTTTCTCTCAGATCAAAATATGGCAATAACCGGATCAGTAAAGAAGCCGCCTTGGCCTTTAAAACCAGAGTTGCCCTTTATGAAGGAACATGGCAAAAATATCATGCAGGAACAGTTTTTGGAACCCAGGGTGCTAACGCCGGTAAGTATTTCCAGGCTTGTGTTAATGCAGCCGAAACTTTAATGAGTGGAAATTATCAGGTGGGAGTTTATAACGATTATTATAAGCTCTTTGGATTGGATAATATGTCTTCTGCAAATGAAATTTTGCTATATAGGGCTTATAATATCAAAGATGGGGTATCTAATGATGTTCAGTACCAGACCACCTTCCAACCTTTCGAAATAGGTGTTACCTGGTCTTTGATCTCAAATTATTTAGACAAAAACGGGGAGCCATACGATTATAGTGAACTGGCGTTGACGACCAAAGGAAATGCCTTTTTAACGAAAGTAGCCCAGGATGTTGACCCCAGATTTCATGCTACCGTATGGACACCCGAGGATGTGGTATCGGTAGGAAGGGGGCAGTTTTTTGGAAAACCCTCGGTTGACCAGGTAGGTGCATGGCTTAACCCAACCGGGTTCCAATTAAAAAAATGTTCAAATCCAAATTCTTCAGGTGCAGGCTCTACAGGCGGAGGGAATAGTGAAACCGGGTATATTCTTTTTCGTTATGGAGAGGTTTTGTTAAATTATGCCGAAGCATTATATGAATTAAACGGAGATGTTGCCAATAACGCTTTGAATCAATTACGTACAAGGGTCGGGATGCCGGGTTTTGTTGTCCATCCGCAGAGCTCTGATCCGAATTTGATAGATTACGGATATCCCATTTCCAACGAACTGTATGAAATAAGAAGAGAAAGAAGGGTTGAGCTGGCGCTTGAGGGTTTTAGAGAAGATGATTACAAGCGGTGGGCAGCCCATACGCTGTTCAAGGGAAAGCGGCCTAAGGGGTATCCCTTTGACCAAAATGAATTTCCGGCCTACAATCCCCCACTGGATGAAAAAGGCTTAATTGATTATTTTAAAAACTTTTTGCCGAATGGTTATCAATTCAAGGAGAACCGGGATTATTTAAGCTCAATACCGGCAGAAGAATTGAATTTAAATCCTAATTTAACACAAAATCCAGGTTGGTAGTTATTGGCTGGGTGTTAGCATTTTCACCAGTCGTTTATGTGGAATAGACGATTATATTGCTAACGGATTAAATTGTTATTATTGTCTGAATATTATCCCTGACTATTAAACCAAATATATGGAAACCCTATTCCGGGCAGGCGCTATCTTTATTTGGAGGTTTTGTGCTGGAAAAAATGAGAGAAAGACATTACGAGCGGTATTCAGTTATATAATTTTTAATTGATCAGATTTTAGAAGCATTATTGATATATTCAAAGATACATTGAAGGAACTTATAATCAAGAAATTGAAAAGTAAATGATCAACAGACTGGCATATTTAATTGTAGCATTGTTTTTATCTGGCATAATATTTTTAAGCCCCTTAAGCGCTCAAATATTGCCCTATAAAAACTCTACTTTGAAGGTAGAGGATCGTGTAAATGATTTATTAGGCCGGATGACCATTGAAGAAAAGGTCAGACAGATGTTGAAGCTTGATCTTTCAAGTCTTAAACAAGACGAAAGAGGAAACATTATCAGGGAATCGCTGGACAAATTATTTCAGGGTGAGAGTATCGGTTGTCTTGACCCTCCTATTGCTGATATTGATCGTATTGCCCGTTTTTCAGAAGCCGCCGATCAGTATCTTAGGAAAAATACCCGGCTGGGGATCCCCGCCATCCAGGTAGACCTGGGAGGGATTCACGGGCAGTTGGCTTATGGCGCAACCAATTTCCCTCAGTCAATTGGTCAGGGAAGCACATGGAACCCGGATCTGATAAAAAAAATGGCGGAGGTTATTGCTTACGAAGCCGGTTTGACGGGGTGTGACCAACTCTTTGCCCCCTTGTTTGATGTAGGAAGAGATCCCCGGTACGGAAGGATTGAAGAATGCTTTGGAGAAGATCCATACCTGGTTGCTGAAATGGGGAAGGCATTCGTAATCGGGTTGCAGGGTGATCCGGAAATAACAAAAGCATATATTCCTGAAGGCCATCTGATCAGTACGGCAAAACACTATGTGGCGTATAGCACTCCCACTGCCGGAATAAACATTGCACCTGTTGAAGTGGGGCCAAGAGATTTGCGGTCACTTCATTTATATCCCTTTGAAAAAGCGGTCAGGGAGGCAAATGTATATTCTGTAATGCCTGCATACAATGAAGTAAACGGTATTCCTGTTCACGCAAACGAGTACCTGCTGAAAGATATACTGCGAAAAGAATATGGCTTTAAAGGATATGTCTTTGCAGATTACGGCGCAGTGAGCATGTTACAAACCTTCCACAAGATCACCAGCAGCAAAAAAGAAGCGGCCATAATGGCGCTTAAAGCGGGGGTTGACCAGGAAGGCGCTGATTACGCTTATTCAGAGTTGATCGCACTGGCAAAAAATGATAAAGAAATTGCGGGATTGGTGGATGAAGCTGTAAAAAATATTCTTACGGTTAAGTTCAGGGCAGGGTTGTTTGACAAGCCATATTTTGTACCTAAAAGACTATCAGATCTTGTTCATACAAAATCATCGGTCAGGCTCGCCCGTGAAATTGCTGAAGAATCTGTTGTATTGCTGAAAAACCAGGATAATTTATTACCACTCAGGCTTTCGCAGCTAAAATCAATTGCCGTTATCGGTCCCAATGCAGACCAGGTGCAATACGGCGATTACAGCATTTCAAAAGATAACTCCACCGGTGTTACTGTTCTGGAAGGCATAAAAAACATTACAAAAGGTAGGATCAGCGTGAATTATGCCAGGGGTTGCGGTATTACAAGCTTAGACAGCAGCGGCTTTAAAGAAGCGGTTAATACGGCACAAAATAGTGATGTTGTTGTATTGGTGATTGGAGGATCGAGTATGTCTTTATCCGGTGTTGGATGGGGTGAGCTGGCTGACCAGGGAGGATATCCAACCGGTGGGGAGGGATATGACAGGTCCGAATTAACGCCTCCGGGAATTCAACCTGAACTGATCCGGGCCATAAATAGAACAGGCAAGCCTATTATACTGGTAATGGTTCATGGCCGGCCGTATAGTATCCCCTGGGAAAAAGAACATCTTCCGGCTATTCTTGACGCCTGGTATCCGGGAGAAGAAGGGGGTAATGCCGTTGCCCGGATCCTATTCGGAGAAGTTGTTCCTTCAGGAAAACTTACCGTTTCTGTTCCCCAGAGTACGGGGCATTTGCCCGTATTCTACAATTACAAACCTTCCGGAAGGGGAATTTATCACAAACCCGGTACTCCCGGCAATCCGGGAAGGGATTATGTATTTTCATCCACCGATCCTTTATTTCCCTTTGGCTTTGGGTTAAGCTATACCCAATTTGAATATTCTGATCTGAAGATAAAGCAAAAGAAATGGAAAGAAACAGATACTATTGAATTAACGGTGAAGGTTAAAAATACCGGTTCAGTAGCGGGGAAAGAAGTAGTTCAGGTATATATAAATGATAAAATAAGCTCTGTTACCACTCCGGTTAAAGTATTGAAAGGATTCAAGAAGATAGAAATCCGTCCCTCAAAAACTGTTATTCTCAGTTTTCGAATTCCATGCAACGAGCTTGGGCTTTGGGATAAGAACATGCATTACACTGTTGAGCCTGGTGAGTTTGAAATTATGATTGGGGCATCGGCTGAGGACATCAGACTAAAAGAGACGATCCATATTACAAATACTTAGGCAACTCCTAAAATTTGTTAGCAGTATTAAAACCGCGAAAGCTTTTCAATACTAAAACAAAACAGAACAATGAATATCTTGTTCCCGGTAAATTATTTTTTTTTGTTGGTGGGAATCCTTTCCACACTTTCTGTAGGGGATGCTTCAAAAAAAGCTGTAAAACAACCTAACCTGCTTTTTATCTTCCCCGATCAATTTCGTGCCCAGGCAATGGAATTTATGAAAGAGGACCCTGTAAAAACGCCCCATATCGATAAACTGGCCGGGCAGGGTATCGTGTTTGCTAATGCGGTAAGTAACCGTCCGATTTGTTCTCCCTACAGGGCAATGCTGCTAACGGGGAAGTATAGCTTTTCAAATAATGTGTTGACAAATTGTAATACGAGTACCCGTAAGTATCAAAATTTTTTACATGAAGATGAAACCTGTTTTTCGGATGTGCTGAAAAGTAACGGATATTATTGTGGCTATATAGGCAAATGGCATCTCGATGCCCCAAAAGGGCCGGATGTTGATGACTGGAGAAATAGTATATGGGACGCATACACTCCCCCTGGAAAAAAAAGACATGGCTTTGATTTCTGGCATGCTTACGGATGTTACAATGAACACCTCAATCCTTATTATTGGGTAAATGATTCTCCTGAAGAGGACACTTTGTTTTCCGGAAAATGGTCGCCGGAGCACGAAGCGGATGTGGCGATAGACTTTATAGGAGCTAACACAGATAAGCCCTGGGCTTTATTCATTTCGATGAATCCGCCCCACAGTCCGTACGATGCAGTTCCCGAAAAATATAAAAAAATATACAAAGATATTCCTGCTAAAAAGCTATTAAACAGGCCCAATGTCCCCGAGAGAGAACAAGGTGATGTTGCCCGGCAAAGTGTGGCCGATTACTTTGCCTGTGTAACGGGTGTGGACGAACAAATAGGCAGGATCCTTACAGCATTAGAGAAAAGCGGGCAGGCAGAAAATACAATCGTTGTGTTTACTTCGGACCATGGTGAAATGATGGGAAGCCACGGGCTTATGGCCAAAGTAGTTCCTTACGAAGAATCATTCCGTATTCCTTTAGTGATCCGTTGGCCCGAAAAATTAAAACCCGGAACAAGCGATTTGCAAATCAGTGTGCCGGATATGATGCCTTCCCTTCTTTCGCTCATCGGCCTTGAGCAACAAATACCATCTGGTGTTGAAGGACAGGATCTGTCGGCATACTTCTCCGGCAAAAAGACCGGGGCCCCTGAGTTTACGCTTTATCTGCTTTGTAACCCCTGGAACGCATTGGGGGGAATGCGGGGGTTGAGAAATGATCGTTACACATTTGTAATGCAACGGAATAATGAAGGCAAGGAAACAGGAACCTTACTGTTCGATAACAAATCTGATCCTTTTCAACTAAAGAATATAGCAAGCGAACAGCCTGTGCTGGTCAATCAATTTAAAAAACAGGTTTTTGATAAAATAAGGACTATAAACGATCCGTGGATCATGTATGGTAACTAAGGAACGATACCGGCTTTTTACAAAGAAAGAATATCACGGATGATGAACCCGGGAAGATGTATTCCTTCTTTAGGATTAGGATAAAGTGTGACAAATATTAAATATATTCATAGTAATTCGAAAATTTCCTTAGGCCAGCCTGATTTAGGAACATCGGCGAAATAGTAATTCCTAAGAATCCTGCATAAGGGCTGTAAACATCTTACTATGAAAATCAACTTTTTTTTCCTACCTTTCCAATCGCTTGTCATTCAACTTGGAAAATTTATTACAATATGAGCCTAAAGAACTTCTTGTTTTACTAAAGCAGGATAGTTCGTCTGCTTTTACCAGGATCTATAATAGATACTGGAAGCAATTATTTGCAATCGCCTATAACAGGTTGAACGAAATAGAAACGGCTGAAGATATTGTACATGACGTATTTTCGGCTCTATGGGCCAACAGACATAAGGTCCAAATTGACACTCTCGAGAACTATCTTGCTGCCGCAACAAAATATATGGTACTTAACCGGCTTCGGAAGCTGGAGAGAGAAAGAATGTATAATACGAACCTTCACGCAACACCGGTAGTAGATATTTCTCCTGAATCCTTGTTGCACTATAAGCGAATTTTGGAAATTGTAAAGCAAGAGGTGGATAACCTGCCGGAAAGATGTAAACTGATCTTTGCCTACAGTCGCAACGAAGGAATGGCAACGAAGCAAATTGCCCAGAAACTCAATATATCTCCTAAAACAGTTGAGAATCAGCTTTCTAAGGCTATTAAGTCTATCAAGGCTGCTACCAGGTCATTTACCATTAGTGTGCTACCTGCGGTTTTTGCAATTCTGACATAGGGAATAAATTTTTGTAAAGCGAATAGGGGGACTCTAAGGTTCGGTACACTTATTAGTATATCTATGCCTATACCACAACATATACTGCCTCTCATTGAGAAATATCTTGCAGGAAAGATCAGCACGGAAGAATTAGTGATTCTTAACGAATGGTACCATTCTTTTGATGACAGCGAGGTGGAAATTATTGTGCCAGATGGCCTTAATGAGGGAACGATTAAGAGTCGCATTCACAAGAAGCTTCTAGGAAATATTCAGCAAAAACCGGAACGACAGAGTATAAAGCCGGTACGGCGCTGGTATATTCCTGCTGCAGCAGCAGTGCTCATTATTTTTGGCTTGTCCTATTTTTTCTTTTTCACCTCCGGGAAACCTGAAGCCGCCGAAACTACAGCGCCCAGTACGGCTTTAGTCAGCAACGATATATTACCGGGGGGTAATAAAGCAGTGTTAATACTTGGCAATGGTTCATCCGTCATTCTTGACAGCGCCTCTAACGGTATAATTTCAAAACAAGGAAGTATAGATATAAATAAAACAGCCAGCGGACTACTTTCTTATAGCGTTAGTGCTAAACATGCGATAGGTGAGAGTGCTGAACTGTACAATACGATTTCAACGCCTCGCGGCGGTCAATACCAGGTAACGCTTGCTGATGGTACCAAAGTATGGCTTAATGCTGCATCTTCCATACGTTTTCCCGTAGCTTTTGCAGGGGCAGAAAGAAAAGTGGAAATAACCGGGGAAGTTTACTTCGAAGTGGCAAAAGATGAGAAAAAACCCTTCAGGGTACTAACAACGTCATCGATGGTGGAAGTGCTGGGTACTCATTTTAATATTAATGCATACGACGATGAAGCATCTGTAAAAACCACACTGTTGGAGGGAAAAGTAGCGGTTTTAGCAAAGGACAAAATTCCCCGTCTGCTGGTGCCTGGTCAGCAATCATCGGTAAACAAAGAAGGGGAAATTTCGGTGATAATTGACGCGGACATTGAAGAGGCTATAGCGTGGAAAAATGGTTGGTTTCAATATAAATCTACTGATTTAAAGACCATACTCAGGCAAATTTCCCGCTGGTACGATGTTGATATTGAATATAGCGGAAATACAAGCCTTTATTTTACCGGTCAACTGCCTCGTAGCGTACACGCATCAAAGGTGTTTGAGAAGCTGGAGTTGACAGGGGAAGTGCGTTTTACGATTGAAGGAAAGAAAATAATTGTTTCACCTTAAAATGATAGTAATGTTCAACTTTTTTTCGGTACGAGATGGATAAGAGTAAGAGCGTTTCAAATAAAAGCCGGGAACTGCTGTAACAGTCCCGGCAGTTGTTTGAAATGTTGAAATAAACCAATCTGCAACGACTGACTATTCATCATTACCGCTGCTATGAAAATTCATAGTCGGCGGACAAACAATACAAATATATGTATTTAACTGCTTATTGTAAATCCGTACCAGATGCTGGCGGATCATTAACCAACGCAATCAGGATTATGAAACTTACAACGGTTTTTATAATCGTCGCTTGCCTTCAGGTAAGTGCCAGGGTTTATTCACAGAGGGTAACCTTAAGCGGCAATAATATACCTATACAGAAGGTGTTTGAAGAAATAAGAAAGCAAACCGGCTACCAGTTTTTTTATGCAGATAAAACCATACAATCTGCTAATACCGTTTCGCTACATTTGAAAAACGTGCCGTTAGAACAGGCCTTGAATGTGATATTTGAAAATCAACCGCTCACTTTTAATATCTCCGAAAATACCATTATTGTAAAGAAAAGATCAATTGTAACCCCACCGGCTGCAAAGTTCGTGTTGGCGGCAGAGCCGCCAACGGACATGCAGGTAAGGGGAAAGGTGACAGACGAAAAGGGTCAGTCATTGGAGGGTGCTACCGTATTGATAAAGGGAACAGATAAAGGTGTAAAAACCGATGCAGGAGGAAACTTTACCATTGAGACGACTCCTAATGCTATTCTGGTGATTTCTTATGTTGGCTTTGAAACTGCGGAAGTAAAAGTGTCAGGCAGTACAATTTTAATTCAACTGAAATCCTCTATAAACACATCGGATCAGATACTGGTAGTAGGTTATGGCAGCCAGAGAAAAAGCGATATTACCGGCGCCGTTTCAAAGGTCGATATAGATAAGGCCAAGGCCATACCCACCACTAATATAGCGGAAATGATAAGAGGACAGGCAGCGGGCGTCCAGGTAACTCTGCTTTCTGCAAGACCGGGTGGCAACTCAAACATATTAATCCGGGGAAAGAAATCTATTCGGGGATTGAACGACCCGTTAATTGTATTGGATGGTTTCCCTATCGAAAATATCAATGATGTGAATCCTGATGATATTGCTTCAATAGAGATTCTAAAAGATGCTTCGGCCCAGGCAATTTATGGTGCAAGAGCTTCCAACGGAGTAATACTTATTACTACCCACAAAGGAAAAACCGGTAGAATGCGCGTCACCGTAAACTCTTATCTCACTACCCATAAGCTCACAAAGAACTTTGATTTATATACAGCGGAGGAGTTTGCTGAGCTAAGAAGAGAGGCTGTAAGAACTCAATTTGGTTCCTACCAGACCGACGATGTAAATTTTCAGGGACTGGAGGGTGATAACTTTTCAAAGGGGCGATTTGTAAACTGGGAGGATGAGGTGTTGCAGAGCGGTCTTATTAGCAGCAATACAATAAGCGTTATGGGAGGAACAGAAAATACGAAACTCTTTACCAGCGCAAATTACTTTACCCAAAGGGGACTAATTCCAACGGCTGATTACCAAAGAGGCGCTTTCCGTATCAATATTGACCAGAAAATAAACAGCAGGGCAAACATCGAGGCTAATCTGAACTTTGCCACTGATAAACAAAGGAAGGAAACCAATAATCTCGACTTTATCACGATTTCTCCGTTCACAGGCCCTTATGATTCTACAGGAGCGCTGATAAAGCTGGTGGCCGGCGCCAATGCCAGTAGTAGCACCTTAAATCCTCTATGGAATATAAGGGAATCAGATAATGACACAAAAACAAATCTGTTGAACTTAAACCTGGTACTCAACTACAAGCTGAGTAAAAACTTTTCTTATAAGCTCAATACACTACTTAGCCGCCGCAATGTGGATGAAGGAATCTACTTGACAAAGGAGCATTCTGTGGGGTTGCCGCTAAATGGCAGCGCAACAGTTTCCAATACGCTGAGGGAAGAATACCTTATAGAAAATATTCTCAACTACGAAGAGCAAATAAATGCTAACAATAAAATTGATATAACGCTGGTTCAGTCCCTAAACCAACGCAATACCTCCAGAACCACATCAACGGGTACCGGCTTTGGAAGCGATGTGCTGGGGTATGATGGAATTTCCAATGCCCTTATCTTTAAAACAAACAGGGGTGAGGAACAATACCGGCTCGCGTCCTTTCTGGGCCGGCTGCGGTATAACCTGATGGACAAATACCTTTTGAGCTTTACAGCCAGAAAAGACGGTGCGTCTGTATTTGCTGAAAGCAGGAAATGGGGGTTTTTTCCCGCAGCCTCTTTTGCATGGCAAATGCATAAGGAAAAATTTGTACAAGGTATTGAGGCTATTAATCAGTTAAAGCTAAGATTTAGTTACGGTACAGTAGGTAATCAGTCCCTCGACCCCTATGCGACGCTGGGGGTAGTAGGTAATACGCCTTATGTTTTTGGTCCGGCGATTGTGGCGGGCGCATTGCCAGGTACTGTGCTGCCTAATCCCAGCCTAACATGGGAGACATCAACTACCTTTAACGCTGGTATCGATTTCGGGCTGCTTAATAACCACCTTACTGGTACAATTGAATACTACGATACTCGAACGACCGATTTACTTACGGATATCACGCTTGGTGGTACTTCAGGCTTTAGCTCAATGATCACCAATGGGGGAAAGTCTCAGAATAGGGGTATTGAGGTCTTACTTACGGGACATATTATTCGTAATACAAATTGGAGTTGGAGTGTCACCACTGCATTTACAACAAACAAAAACAGGATTCTTAAGACGGGTATAGTGGATATTGAAGGCAATCCGAAGGATGATATAGCTCGTAACAGATTTGTGGGACAACCGATAGATGTGATTCGTACCATGATGTTTGACGGCATCTTCCAAACAGATGATGAAGCCATTGCTTCCGCACAAGGCACATTAGGTGGCACAGTGACACCATTTACACCATTAACTGTGTTAAAAGCAGGTTCCATTCGCATAAAAGATGTAAATGGAGATGGGAGGATTACAGATGCAGATAATGTGATTATCAGCCAAAACCCTGATTGGTTTGGATCTGTATCTACTACACTTGCCTATAAAAACTTTGAGTTGCTTGCTGATTTTTATATCGTACAGGGCGCAACAAAGCGAAACCCTTACCTGGGCGACTTTAATCAGGGGGGCACCTTGCAGTCATACCGGAACGGAATAAAAGTTAATTACTGGACGCCTGAAAATCCTTCCACCACGCATCCCCGTCCCAATTATGCGAGTGGTCAGGCTCCACCTCACACCGGGCTGCTTACTATTTCGGATGCTTCATATACGAGGCTGCGAACGCTTTCGCTGGGGTATAATGTGCCCCCATCTGTTTTGGGCAGGGTAAAGATGAGCAGTCTGAGGGTATATATTACCGCCAACAACCTGGTCACAGTTACGAATTATAAATCGTACAGCCCCGAAAATAACCCAAATGATTTTCCTGATACCAAAGGTTTCACCTTCGGCGTGAACGTAGGGTTTTAATTCATCAATGAAAAAAGGAATAAAATGAAACAAAATAATTCTTATAATATATGGGGAGTTGTCTTTCTTGTAATTGCTTTACTTTTTTCTTCCTGCAATAAATACTTGGAAGAAAGGCCTACTACCCAGTTTACAGCAGACTTTGTATTTAATACCCCTGAGGGGCTTGAAGCAGGAGTAAATGCCTTGTATAGTTTGCAACGGGAATTTTGGGAAAATGGCGCCAATAACGGATCTAATGCTATTGTAATTGATGCAAAGGATGATCTTACTATAAACCGGAATGCGGAAGTGGCTAATTATGGAAGAATGTTTTGTGGCACCACACCGGATAATGATTGTGGCGGAGTATACAGCAATTACTGGAGAACATATTACAGGATAATTGACAGAGCAAATGCACTGATAAAAGCAGCGGACGGCATTAGCATGGACGAATCGAAGAGAAAAAGGCTCGTGGGCGAAGCAAAGTTTTTTAGAGCTAACTCCATTTTTATTTTATACAGACTCTTTAATAACATTTATATAACTATTGAACCAACCGTACCTGAAAATGCATTAAATATAATTCAGGACAAAACACCAGTGGCAGATATATACAAGCAAATAAACGAAGATCTTACCTATGCAATAGAGAATCTTTCCTGGACGACCGCTGAGTTTGGAAGGATTACACAAGGAGTAGCAAGACATCTGAAAGCAGATGTCGCTCTGTGGCAGGAAAACTGGCAGGAGGCCAAGACACAGGCAGAAGCAGTGATCGCACAAACAGGAACGCATAGTTTGGTTTCTCAGACTGGATTGGTCTTCCGTGGAGATTTGAAGAATACTGAAAATCTGTGGGTGTTGCAGTGGAAGAGGAATGAGAATGGAAGGGCACATAAAATAAACTTTAATCTTATGCCAAACTATGCCGAATTGACTCCCGGTTCAAAATATTCTATTGAACAAGGAGGGCGGGGATTTGGATGGCTTACGTTAAATAATTATTTACGAGACCTGCTTGCCGCCGATCCTAATGATACGAGAATAAAAGGTTCTTATTATATAAAGGACTATGTGTTTAACGATGCGGCTACTTTACCCGTCGGGCAAGTATTAGGGGGCGTTCTGAACTTTGCGCCAACTACGCCATGGAAAGAGTTTCACGAATTGGCTGCCAACCGAAACGGCTTTTTTATCCGTATGAATGCAGGCTGCAAAAAATACTTTCCTGATGATGGAATACCCACGGAAGATAACCAGACAAAAAATATTGTTGTTTTTCGCTTGGCAGAAACTATGCTGTTTGCAGCAGAAGCTAATTTAATGCTGGGCAATATCGGAACGCCAACAGATGGCGCAACAGCAGGAACTGCCCTGGGTCAGCTAAATGCGGTACGGGTAAGAGCAGGTACTGCAAGGGCAACAGCAATTACTATAGATTCCGTTTTAAATGAGCAGGCAAGAGAATTGGCATTTGAAGGGCGACGATTATATATGTTGAAGCGTCTGGGTTTGCTCTACAACTACGTAGTTGACCACGCAGGGTATGGTATGCCCGGAGACCTTAGCCCGGAAAATTCAACAGCAGGTGGCGCTGATAATACACCGGAGAAACCCTTACCCTACCGGAATGACGCGAGGAGAACCATGCAGCCACATATGGTTAACTGGCCTATACCCCGGGCAGAGATGAATTTACTGGGGCCAGGCTATCCGCAGAATGCGGGGTATTAATTTGAGAGTTTTGAAAAGCCATAAGCAATCGTAAGAAGGGGTGTTCTCACCCCTTCTTTAGAGCTCTCCTTTAGAATTCACCAAGGAATTCTATTGAATAGCTCACAGTGGGAATCCAAATATTGATGTTTATTCAGTCTAATCGTGACCTCAGTTTTTTATCCAATATCTGTTTTCTTGCGTTATAAGCCATTGTTTGAGGCGTATCCAGATAGGTATTCAATTCCCTGGCATCTCCCTTGGAAATTAAGGCTTTGCAAGCATGAGATTCGTGCCTGTGGGCTTCCATTTCCGTTTGCAGGATAGCTCCTTTGGCGTGCCACCTACGGTAATTTTCAGGTAAACATCTTTTGGCTGTCCATTTTTATAATTCCTGGGTTTTTCAGGAGAAAAGCAGCCCAATACTCTTTTCTGACTGCTATCTCGTTTTTGTTAACAAATATCGGAACGAGCGCTTTTAAAGATAAGATGTTCAATAGCCAGATCCCTTATTGGAAGTGGGTTTGCTCAGAATTCGTCGGGCCTTCTTTTGAGATTTTGTGTATTTTACAATTTACATGCTTCAAATCAGCGTCTTTGTATAAGTCTGATGCGGTTGGAAATAAAAAAGCCTGTCAATACTGCATTTGAGGGCTTTTTGAAGTAATGTGTTGATATAAATATATAAATAGCGGTGAGGACGGGATTCTTACGGATATCCCTTGCGCCTGCAGCGGGCTAACTCACAGCAAACAATGCCGGCGCTTCGCACCTCTTATTTTTACTTTCATCCGCTTAGCAAAGCAAGCTTTGCACACTCCTGAAAATAAAAAATACCTCACCGTAGCGCCACACTTCGTATGCCTGTTTTTATTTCCTCCTCACCTCCGCGAATACATTCGCGTCCGGAAATAAAAAATGCTCCTGGCGGAGCACTATTGAACACTTTCATGGGTCTTTGACCGCCGAAGCCCGCAGCGGAGTAAGTAAGTCTATAAATACAAAACCCGCCTACGCTTTGTAGCAGTCGGAGCGGTCTTCGTCCGCTGAAACCAGCCGGATGAAGAAAGAATATTTGATTAAAAAAAGAAAACCAGCCTTCGCTAAAGCTCCGGCTGGTGAAAGCGGTGAGGGCGGGATTCGAACCCGCGGTACAGAGTTACCCGTACGACAGTTTAGCAAACTGTTGATTTCAGCCACTCATCCACCTCACCAATAAAGGACGGCAAAAATAGGGTGAATCACCAGAATCCCCAAATTAAAAACGGATAACGTGGAAATCCGTATAGCCTTTGAGCGGTTTTTCTTCAATTACGACCTTTTCTACTACAGCCCGCGGAGGTCCTGTGCGGCACCAGTCTATCAATGCCTGCACGGCAGGCGCTTCTCCTTCGGCAAAGATCTCCACAGACCCGTCGCGCAGGTTTTGCGCGGTGCCCCTTACTCCCAGTTTTTCTGCCTGTTCCCGGGTACTGCCCCGGAAAAACACGCCCTGTACTTTTCCGGTCACCTGTATTTTTTTGTGTACTATCATGGTTCAAAACTAAAAACCCCGTGAATCTCACAGGGGTTTTTTTAATTCTTTTTTCAGGTTGCAGTTACATGGCCGCCAGTTGCACTTTCTGTTGAAGGTCAGCCACGCTTTCTTTAAACAGGCTGTCGGTATCCATCAGGTCTTTTACGGTCTGGCAGGAGTGGATAACGGTAGTATGATCCCGCCCGCCAAAATGTTCACCGATGGTTTTTAATGAGTTCTTGGTAAACTGTTTGGCCAGGTACATGGTGATCTGCCGCGCCTGTACTATTTCACGTTTACGTGTCTTTTGAAGCAGCCTTTCATAAGGAAGGTTAAAATAGTCGCATACCATTTTTTGGATGGTCTCTATCGTAATTTCCTTTGAAGAGGTTTTTACGAAATTCCTGAGCACTTTTTTTGCCAGCTCCAGGTCTATTTCTCTTTTATTAAGAGAAGACTGTGCTAAAAGCGAGATCAAAGCGCCTTCCAGTTCCCGCACATTACTTTGTATGTTAAAAGCTATATACCGGATGACGTCTTTGGGCATATCCAGTCCGTCATTCTTCATCTTCTTTTCAAGAATGGCCATCCTTGTTTCGTAGTCTGGCAGTTGCATATCCGCGCTCAGCCCCCAGCGGAAACGGCTGAGCAATCGCTCCTGTACGCCTTCCAGGTCTTTGGGAGATTTGTCCGAGGTGAGCACCAGTTGCTTGCCGCTTTGGTGCAAATGATTAAAGATGGCAAACAGGGCATCTTGGGATTTTTCAGCCCTGTTGAAAAATTGCACGTCGTCCACAATTAATACGTCAATCATCTGGTAAAAATGAATGAAATCATTAATCGCGTTGTTGCGGCTATGGTCCTGGAACTGGTTGATAAACTTCTCTGAACTTACATACAGCACTATTTTGTTCGGATGCAGGCGTTTTACCTCATTACCTATTGCCTGTACCAGGTGGGTTTTTCCCAATCCTACCCCTCCGTACACCACAAGGGGGTTGAAGGATGTAGTACCGGGCTTTTCGGCTACGGTTTTTCCTGCACGGCGTGCCACCCGGTTGCTGTCTCCTTCTATAAAGGAGTCGAATGTATAAGCAGGATTGAGCTGCGGATCAATCTGCATCTTTTTCAATCCCGGAATTACAAAGGGATTTTTAACAGGATTACTTACTACTAATGGGAAATCCATTTCGTTATTGGAATATGTTTTAAAACCATGAGTCGGTACATCCATAGTCAGCGGTTTGTTTTTTTCATTGCCGCTGTCAACCATTATTCTGTATTCCAGTCTTGCTTCCTTACCCAGTTCGCGTGTTAAAGTTTTCGCCAATAAATTTACATAATGTTCTTCAAGGTATTCATAAAAAAACTGACTGGGTACCTGGATGGTAAGAACTTTGTCATTTAGGGCTACGGGCTTTATCGGTTGAAACCATGTTTTGTAATGTTGCCACTCTACAATATCTTTTATAATAGTCAGACAATTTTGCCATACGATTTCAAATGATTTATTCATTATCTGTCAAGCAGTTTATAATTGAGTTAAGAATATTAAATTTTTCGTCTTCAATATTTTTGATGTACACCAAAAAGTAGGGTAGGGCGGCGAATATCAATATATTAATGTTGAAAAAAAAATTTTTTATTCAATAGTTTTTTCCCTTGTCGGCCGGCAATTGGTTTTCATCACTTTTTACAAATTTCGAAAAGAAAAAATCCGGATCAACTGATGCAAATCATGTTTTTTGTCATCGGCAACATAATACTTTCCTTTCCGGCCGGTAATTTTCTTTCAGCTCCTTTTTACTAACAAAAAGCGTACTATGTTTTGGTTTATCCTGTAAAAAAATCTCAAAACAGGTTTTCTTTATCCGGCGGGAGATTTCTTGTGTTACCGGTATAATCCAAACTAATATGCTGCCGCGTAAATAATAAATAAAGAACCTCAACAACCTCATGTTTTAAAGCATCAGGTCACAGGATAAGTAGCCGGAACGATTGTACAACCGCTCAAAAAAAGCGATCCCCGAATAGAGGACAGGCGCAGGCTTAACAGGATGGTAAAAACGGCATACGGATTAATGATATGTCGTGGATATTATCGGAACGAAAGGTAGTTTTTTTTTAACCCAAAACAAAAACAAATTAGAGGAATTTCCAGTCGAATTACTTTTTAAATTTGCCGTTCAATTATTTACAATGAGTTATGAAATGACAGGTAAGTTGATCGCCCGGTATGAAACTGTTCAGAGAACTGCCAGCTTTAAAACCAGGGAGTTCGTTGTTGAAAAAACAGATGATATTGGAGGCAAATCGATAACCAATTATGCTAAGTTTCAATGTGTTCAGGATAAGACTGCTTTGCCTGACCGCTTCAGTATCGGAGAAACGGTAAAAGTTTACTTTAACATAAAGGGATCGCGGTGGGAAAAGAACGGCCAGGTAAACTATATCACCAACCTTGATGCCTGGAGAATGGAAAGTGTGAACCTTAATACTACCGCCACGGCCCCGGAAAGCCAGGTGGAAGGACCGGCAGATACCGGCTTTTCCGCTGTGGAAGATGATCTTCCCTTTTAACGGCAGATACTTACCGCTGACAACAAGTTTTAGGATAAATACCTAACCTTATATGATAAAGAAAATATCGATGCGCCTGCTTCCCCGCGAAGCGGCTGACGAAACGGCGGTAAGACAATACATTGCTGCAGACCAGGGAGTCAGCGAATCCCGTGTCTCCGGGTTTCTTATACAAAAGAAATCGCTGGATGCCAGGGGGAGGCAGGTATGGGTGAATATTACTCTGGAGGCTTTTATTGATGAGCCGTTCCATGACCGTGAAAGAACCGGGTTTCAATTTAAAGATGTACGCCATTCTCCCAAAACAGTAACAATAATCGGCGCCGGACCTGCCGGTTTGTTTGCTGCCCTGCAGTTACTGGAAGCCGGTATAAAGCCTGTTGTGCTGGAGCGGGGAAAGAATGTAAGGGACAGGAGACGTGACCTGGCCCTGTTAAATAAGGAAGGTATAATAAACCCCGAAAGTAACTATTGCTTCGGGGAAGGCGGCGCCGGAACCTATAGTGACGGAAAGCTGTACACAAGAAGCAATAAAAGAGGGGACATCAACCGCATCCTTCATTTGTTCCGTCATTTTGGAGCCGGGGAGAATATATTATATGATGCGCATCCCCATATCGGCACCAATAAACTTCCGGAGATCATCAGTGCCATGCGGCAAACCATTGAAGCCTGCGGGGGTGCCTTTTTGTTTGAAAAAAAACTGGTTGATTTTAAAGTGGAAGCCGGCATCATCAAAAAGGTCATGATGGCAGACGGCAGTTCTTTTGATACTGATGCCGTCATTTTGGCAACAGGTCATTCTGCCAGGGATATATTTGAGTTGTTGCAGCGCAAAAAGCTGGAGATATTTTTAAAACCTTTTGCATTGGGAGTGAGGGTGGAGCATCCGCAGGAACTGATCAACGGTATACAATATCATAGTCCTTCTGATGCGGATATGCTGTTTTTGCCGCCGGCTTCCTACAGCTTGGTGGAACAGGTCAATGAGCGGGGCGTTTTTTCCTTTTGCATGTGCCCGGGGGGTATTATCGCCCCGGCGGCTACCAATGCCGGAGAGCTGGTGGTAAACGGATGGAGCCCCTCAAAGAGAAATAACCCTTACGCGAACAGCGGTATGGTAGTGACCATTGAGGAGAAGGACGTACAACAATTTAAAAAGCAGGGGGCATTGGCAGCCATGTATTTTCAACGCGAGGTAGAGCAAAAATCCTTTGCGGCAGGTGGGGGCAATTTTGCGGCGCCGGCGCAGCGTATGGTAGATTTTTCAACCAATAAAGTATCTTCCACCCTTCCCGGCTGTTCCTATATACCGGGTGTACATTCCGTATCTTTGAAAGAGGCGCTGCCGGAATTTGTATTTAAAACCCTGCAGGAAGGATTTAAAGCGTTCGGTAAGAAAATGCGTGGTTATTATACCAATGAAGCAATAGTGGTGGCTACCGAAAGCCGCACCTCTTCCCCGGTGCGTATTCCCCGGGACCCGGTGGCGCTGACCCATCCGCAACTGGAAAACCTGTATCCCTGCGGCGAAGGCGCTGGGTATGCCGGCGGCATAGTAAGCGCGGCGATGGATGGGGAAAGGATTGCAAAAGTGATTGCAGAAAAATTGTCGGACCGTAGCCATTAACATTGCCCGAAAAAGGCAGGCAGGAACGGTACTGTTCACGGAAAGCCAATATTTCCGAAATGCCGATCAAGACAATACGATTATGTTGATGGAGTAAAGAAGGCTACCGTCGGATATTGAAGAGCGTTGCCGGTTAATTTGTTTGCAGGCGCCCGGTGGCGAATTTTTAATTCGCTCCTCCCGTGTTTTTCCAATCTTAACCAATACTTTTGCTACAATTAAAATGGGGTATATGACGAACATGGAGAATATTCTGGAAGTAAAAAACCTGAAAAAAAATTTTGCAACACAGAAAGCGGTGGACAATGTGAGCTTCGATATTTCAAGGGGATCCGTTTTTGGTATGCTGGGCCCCAATGGGGCAGGCAAGACTACTTTGCTCAGGATGATCACAGGTATTTTTTATCCTGACGACGGGACCATACTTTTCGAGGGAAAAAAATTCGACCCTTTAAATGATATTGTCCGGATAGGATATATGCCGGAGGAGCGGGGACTGTATAAGAAAATGAAAATCGGGGAACAGGCTTTATACCTGGCAAGGCTAAAGGGATTGTCGAAGTCTGAGGCAATGGACAAGATAAGGTATTGGTTTGAACGGATGGAAATGCAGAGCTGGTGGAATAAAAAAGTACAGGACCTGAGTAAGGGCATGAGCCAGAAACTTCAATTCGTTACCACTATTCTGCATGAGCCCAGCCTGGTGATCCTGGATGAGCCATTCAGCGGACTGGACCCGGTGAACGCCAATTTAATAAAGGATGAGATTTTTAATCTTGCCAAAAAAGGAAGTACTATCATTTTCAGTACACACCGTATGGAGCAGGTAGAAGAGATCTGCGATCATATTATCCTGATCAACAAAGGGGAGAAAATACTGGACGGGTCTGTTAAGAGGGTGAAACAGGACTTTAAGGAGAATCTCTTTCAGGTAGGGTTTGAAAGAAAGCCCGACACGTTGCCGGACAACACGGTGTTTGAAACTGTGGGTACCAGGGGAGAGCATTTCGTGTTGAAGATACGGGAGGGATATAAACCCCATGATGTGTTGCAATACCTGATCGCTCAATCGCATGAGGTGATTTCTTTTAACGAGATGCTGCCTTCATTGAATGATATATTCATCAAACTGGTGGAAGGTACGCCACTGGCAAGACAATTTCAATACATAGAAAAAGCGTGATAAATCTGTTTAACAGCTAGAATTGATCATATGGGTAAAATTGGTTTGATAATAGAACGAGAATACCTGACGAGGGTAAAGAGAAAATCTTTTTTGCTGACTACTATTTTAGTGCCTATAGTTATCATCGCGTTTTATGCGATAATAATAGCGGTATCTATCAGTGGCGACAGCAAAGTGCAAAAGATCGCCATTCTTGATAATGCCGGTCTGTTTGATGGAAAAATAGAACCCGGCAAGGATGACAAGTCTGGTTATACCTTTATTCAGAATGAAACAGAAGAGTCTTTTAAGACAAAGTATAACAGGGAAGGATACAACATCTTTCTCTACATTCCGGAGTTTTCGGATAGCCAGCCTGGTCCGATGAAGATCCATAGCCAGGCGGCCGTGAACCTGTTCGTTAAAACAGCTCTGGAAAGAAAGATCAACGCGGCAATAGAGCGCAAGCGGCTGATTGCCGCTGATATAGACCCGGATATTTACCAGAAGATCAAATCGGATATCCGGATAGAAAATATTGTTGACGCCGGCGGGAAGGAGAAAAAAAGTAATACCTGGATTACCTATATGGTGTCTTTTGCCGGGGGCATACTCATTTATATGATCCTGTTGATTTATGGTACGATGGTGATGCGCGGGGTGATGGAAGAAAAAACAAACCGTATCGCGGAAGTGATCGTCAGCTCCGCGAAACCTTTCCAACTGATGCTCGGAAAAATAGTGGGTATAGGTGCTGTAGGGTTAACGCAGTTTGCTATCTGGATCGTGTTGATGAGTTTATTGCAGTTATTTATTCCCCTGTTGTTCCCGCAGTTCTTCCAGCAGTTGCCTTCTGGCGACCAGGTGGGGGCTGCTATGGCTACGCAGGCTGGTAACAGCGGCATCGCTTCCGCAATTGAGGGACTTCGCTCATTACCGGTCGGGCTGATCCTTTTTTGTTTTATTTTTTATTTTATCGGTGGGTACCTGCTCTATGCGGCTTTATTTGCCGCTATCGGAAGCGTAGTGAGCGAAGATCAGCAGGAAGCGCAGCAACTGGTATTCCCGGTAATGATGCCGCTGATATTGGGTTTTGTTATCATGATGAAAGCTGTCAATGCACCGGACAGCAGTCTTGCCATATTTGGAAGTATGTTCCCGCTTACTTCGCCGATTGTAATGATGGGCAGGATTACCTATGGCGTGCCCTGGTGGCAGATAGCAATTTCAATGGCGCTCCTGGTGTTGGCTTTCCTGTTTTTCACCTGGCTTACTGCCAAAATATACCGCACAGGCATTCTGCTTTACGGTAAAAAAGTGTCCTGGAAGGAAATCTGGAAGTGGGTAGTAAGAAAGGGGTAGACGCAAGTTACAAGTCAGTCTTCGGGCTTATATATGCACACACAATATAAGGCTGGAGGATGATCATCGGGCCTTATTGACTGCCCGGAAAACCAATGACAGAAAAACAACAATGCCGCTGCCTGATTTGTGCTAATTTTGAACTCCCTCAATTAAAAGGAATTTCGATGGAAGATAACGGTCAGACTTATTCAGGCTTTAGCTCATTGGCTATACATGCAGGACATACCCAGGACCCTAATTACGCTCACCTTACCCCGGTTTATGCCAGCTCTACTTTCGTGTATGATGATGCGGAGCAAGGGATGCGCCGGTTCAGCGGCAAGGAAGAAGGTTATATTTACTCCCGCTGGGGTAACCCCACCTTTTCAGAAGCGGAGAGAAAGATAGCGGCGATGGAAAGTTTTGGTGTTACAGACGAAAACGGCAACCCTTTACAGTTGAAAGCATATTTGCAGTCCTCCGGGATGGCGGCTATCAGCACTTTGTTATTCAGTACCCTGGACACAGGTGATGCGGTTTTATCACACTATTCATTGTATGGCGGTACGCAGGAGCATATGAATACCATATTGCCGGCGAAGGGAGTACAATCTTTAATTGCAGACCTCCGGGATTTAAACATTGCAGAAGAAGCTATAAAGAATAATCCCGCTATAAAAATGATTTACCTGGAAACGCCGGCCAATCCCACGATCCAATGTGTGGATATTGAGGCGCTTACAAAGCTGGGTAAGCAGTATGGCAAAATGGTGGCCTGCGATAATACATTCGCCACCCCTTATCTGCAGCAGCCGTTTAAATATGGCGTGGATTTCGTGGTGCATTCCACCACCAAATTCCTGAACGGGCATGGCACCGCTATAGGCGGTATTTTTATGGGCAAGGACCTTGCCTTTATGAAAGGAAGGGCATACGTGACCTATAAGGCCCTGGGAGGCAGCGGAAATCCGTTTGATGCATTTCTGCTGGTTAATGGAATGAAGACACTGGAATTAAGGATGGAGAGACATTGCGCTAACGCCGAAAAAGTAGCTGCTTTTTTGGACGGGCATCCTGCCGTATCATCAATCAATTATAACGGGTTGCCCACACACCCGGACTATGCAGTGGCAAAAAAACAAATGCGGCATCCGGGCGCTATGATGAGTTTTGAACTGAAAGGCGGTTTACAGGGCGGTATTGATTTTATGAACAAACTAAAATTTTGTACCCGTACTGTTTCACTGGGCACCTGCGATACGCTTTTATGTCATCCTGCTTCTATGACGCATTACAGCGTACCCAGGGAGCAGCGGGAACAGTTCGGCATCACCGATGGTTTGATCAGGATGAGTGTGGGTATGGAAAATATAGCAGACATTCTGAACGATCTGGATCAGGCATTAAAATAAAAACAACCAAAATGAAAAAACTCTCCCTACTTGCAGTGCTTGCATGTTGCGGTATGCTTGTGTATGCCCAGAAGACAAAACAAACGGTGGATAAAAGACTGACGGGGATTGATACCGCTTTAAGCAGGCTCCTGAAAGACTGGAATGCTCCGGGGTTTGCAGTAGCGGTGGTGGAGAAGGATAAAGTGATCTACAGTAAAGGTTTTGGCTATAGCGACTATGAGGCCAAAAAGCCGGTAACGCCCAACACATTGTTTGCGATCGGCTCCTGCACAAAAGCGTTCACTTCATCGCTGCTGGGGATACTGGAAAAAGAGGGGAAACTTTCCCTGAACAAAAAAGTAACGGAATACCTGCCAACACTGCAGTTTTTTAATAATGAAATGAACAACGGCGTCACGTCCATAGACCTGATGAGCCACCGAACAGGATTGCCCCGCCATGATTTCTCCTGGTACCTTTTTACTACGAAATCACGCGACAGCTTGATCGAACGGGTGCAATACCTGGAACCCAGCGCCACGCTGCGTGAAAGATGGCAGTATAACAACTTTATGTTCCTGGTGCAGGGTGTGCTCGCTGAAAAGCTTACCGGTAAATCCTGGGAAGCCAATATCAGGGAAAGGATCTTTACCCCATTGGGTATGAGCCGGTCGAACCTTAGTGTGGATGATTTGCCAAAAGACAACGATGCGGCCATCGGATACCGTTTGAAAAACGACAGTATCAATAGTTCCGTTACAGAAATGGCAAACTGGGTGATCACCTGGATCAATGACGGGAAATTTGAAGGTAAAGAAGTGCTGCCTGCCGGTTATATAACGAAGGCCTTCTCTTCTCATATGTCGACAGGAGGTGGTTATCCGGGAAAAACCAACCCGGACATTTATTTTTCTGACTATGGGTTAGGTTGGTCCTTATCTTCCTACCGGGGGCACTACCGGGTAGATCACGGAGGAAATATAGACGGTTTTTCCGCCAATACCAGCTTCTTTCCCGCGGACAGCATTGGCGTTATTGTTCTTACCAACCAGAACGGGTCACCCATTCCGGCATTGGCCCGTAATATTATTATAGATAAACTATTTGGACTGAAATATATCAACTGGAGTGGTGACAGGAAGAAAGAACTGGAAAAATCAAAAAAGGAAGCCAAAGAGGCTGAAGGAACCAAACAATCTTCCCGGGTAACCGGAACCAAACCCTCCCATGGCTTAAAGGAGTACGAAGGAAACTTTAATCATCCCGGTTATGGAGATGCAGGAGTGTATTGGAGGAATGATTCCCTTTTCTCGAACATGGGGAAGGACTCCGTCTGGCTTCGCCACTATCATTATGATGTGTTTGAAATAAAAGGATTTGACCGGCAGGACGGATTGGATACAACAGAAGGGGGCACCAAAATCAATTTCAGGACCGGTGAAGATGGTAAGATCAGCGGATTTACGGCATCCCTTGAGCCGAATGTAAAACCGATTGAATTCAGCTATAAGCCCAAAGCCAGGCCGCTGACTAGGCAGGAACTGGAAAAATATACGGGTGAATATAGTCTTGCCGGCATGACGGCAAAAGTGTATTTGAAAAGCGAGATACTATATGTGTTTGTTCCGGGACAACCTGAATACGAAACGGTATATACCGGAGATCATACCTTTAAGCTGAAGGTACTGGATGGGTATAGTGTAAAGTTTGATGTTTCGGGCAATGAAGCCAATGCATTGACATTTATTCAGCCCAACGGAAATTTTAAAGCGGTGAAGAAGAAATAGGGGAGGATCAAAAGGGTTCCGAACCCTGTAACCTGAAACCTGCGTCATGATCATTCAATCGGCAAAATATTTAATAAGCAGCCCGGACTACAAACATTGCCCGGAACCGGACAGACCTGAATACGCGTTCATCGGGCGAAGTAATGTGGGCAAGTCCTCTCTTATCAATATGCTGTGCAACTACCAGAAACTGGCAAAAACATCGGCCTCCCCCGGGAAGACGCAGATGATCAATCATTTTGACATTGTAAGCAGTTCTGAAGAAAACGGCAGCCAGCATTGGTATATAGTGGACCTTCCGGGATACGGGTTTGCCAAAGTGTCCCAGCAGCAACGTAAGCACTGGGAGATGATGACGAGGGACTATTTGCAGAAAAGAGAAAACCTCGTGAATGTGTTTGTATTGATCGATGCCCGGCATAGCCCGCAGGAAGCAGATCTCCGATTCATCAACCAACTGGGGGAATGGCAGGCGCCTTTTGCCATAGTATTTACCAAAGCGGATAAAACAACGCAACAGGCAGTAAGTAAAAATGTAAAGGCCTTCCTGAATGCACTTTCGAAAAGCTGGGAGTTCCTGCCCCCGCACTTTGTTACCAGCGCTGTAAAAAAGTTGGGAAGGGATAAAATATTGTCCGCGATCGAAGAATGGAACCTGGTATATAAGGAGGAGAAGGGGAAAGAATAGGGGAGACAAATCCATGAGCGGAGAGCAACGCCGCTTTTACGGGAAGTTTTACAGGATAAGATGATCAGTTCACTACCTTATTAGCGCAACTGCTGCTGGCAAAGGCCTCCGGTTTGGCTTTGAACGCAAAGCCCATTCCCAGGATATAACCCATCGCTTCGCGGAGCGCCTCATTGCTTTTGAACTGCGGATTGGTATTGATATCCGCATGTACCTCCATGTCTACATCGTATTGAGTAAACAGGTCGCAGAGTTCATAGGCGATCTCAATACTTTTGGCTACTTCCACCAGCATTCTTTCCTTAATGGAAAACTGTTTCCGGGTTTTCTCGTTGTGAATGAACATAAAGCCTCCATGTCCCTCCCTGAGAAAAACAATTACGGTAGCAAATTCCGTTTCTGCTCCTTTCACCTGCGAGTCGGTGCCGATGCAAACTTTGAGATGGAATCCGTTCCGGGTTTCGCGGATAATAGCGTTTTTTACTTCATCCTTAATGGGGATATGTATTCGTTCCCCGTTAAATTTTCTCCATAACATATGGTATCAGGTTTTCCGAATTTACATATTTTTTTAAAAATATATGTTATTAAATAATTAAGGGTATATTTTAAATTTTCGTCTCTGATACACCGATACGCCTTTCCTCAACCTGGTACAAGGCTCTGCACGCGAATGCTGTGTGGAACCAGAAAGGGTTAGAGTTCGGAACTCAAAAGGCTATGGGACTAAGGCTCACAAAAAAATCTTACTCCGGTATCCTGTTACCCGATCCGCTGAAACACAGCGTCTTTCACTTTTTTTTGACATTTTGATAGTTTTCTTTATATCTCCCACGATATATTTGCAGTTTTATAGGATGCTGTTATGTTGAGTGAAGAAGAAAAAGCATTTGTAAAGTACTGGGAGGAAAACCGGGATAAGGAAAAGAAAACATTCCGCCAACTGCTGATAGGGCTGCCTTTGGGACTTGTTTTCGGGCTTCCCATTCTTCTGAATTTTATGTCCGGCTGGTACAAACGGGCCGCAATGATCAGGAACAGCAGCTTTAATCCCCTTGTTTTAATTATAGCGATTATAATCATAAGTTGTTTTTTTGCAATATTTAATAAAAAGCATAAGTGGGAGATGCGGGAACAGCGATACAGGGAGTTAAAATTGAAAGAAGAATCAGAATAGATGCAACGTTCCTGCTCCGCTTTTTATCAACGTGTTAAAGTCTTAAATTAGAATATGAAAAAAGTCTTATTAGGTTTTGCTGTATTGACAGCAGGTTTGATGATCTCCGGTTGTTTAAAAAATAAAGAGTCCGGATGTCCGTACGAGGAAGCAACGGTAACCCGTGTTGATACCCAGGCAGCTAAAGTAAAAGATTATCTTGATGATAAAGGTATAACAGGCTATGTAGAGGACCCTTCCGGTTTGTTTTATACGATCCAGTCTGCGGGCACGGGCACTGTCGTTCCCACGGCTTGTTCTTTGGTGGTGGTTAACTATAAAGGAAAACTTACGAACGAAACGGTTTTCGACCAGTCCACAGAGCCGGTGAGTTTTTATCTGGGCGGTGTTATCGCCGGTTGGCAGAAAGGGTTAAATAAAATAAAATCCGGGGGTAAAATTACCCTGTATATTCCGCCCTACATGGGTTATGGAAGCACAGACCGGAAAAATCCCAACACCGGTGAAGTGGTTATTCCGGCTAATTCAATTCTTATTTTCGATGTTGATCTGCTGGATGTACAGTAAGACTGTAAAATAGTAAGAGAGTAAAAAGTAAAATGGTAAGACCGGAAAATCGTAAGAAGGCGGTTCTGATCGTTTATCATCTTACTTTTCTGCCTAATGCAGGATCACTTCTTCTTTATCCCATTCTACCGTTACTTTTTGGGAAACATTGGAATCAATTGCCTTCCCGCAGTAATCCGGTTGAATAGGCAGTTCGCGGCTGAAACGCCTGTCGATCAATATACAAAGTTCCACCCTTGCCGGTCGTCCGAATGCCATCAGGGCATCCAGCGCCGCACGGGTGGTTCTTCCTTTATACAGTACATCGTCAATCAACACTACCTCTTTTTGTTGTATGGAAAATGGGATATCCGTTTTATTGGCGGTGTGCAGTTCATTGCGTATGTCGTCCCTGTAGAATGTTATATCCAGCTTGCCATAGGACAACTGAACTTCGGGGTATATGCTTTTGATATGAGCGGCAATCCGGTCAGATAAAAACACCCCCCTGGGCTGAATACCTATCAGCACCATTTTTTCAAGATCGGGATGCCGTTCGATAATCTCAAATCCAAGCCTTTGAATGGTAAGGTTTAGCTGGTATGTATCCAGTATCGTCTTCACTATATATTTTTTTGGGACAACGAATATAACTTATTTTTCTTCCAGGAAAGGATAACCGTAATTTGCCGGGGGATTAAATGTTTCTTTAATGGTCCTGGCGCTTAGCCACCGGTATAAATTCAGCATACTGCCCGCTTTATCGTTGGTGCCACTGGCCCTGGCGCCGCCAAACGGTTGTTGCCCCACCACCGCGCCGGTGGGTTTGTCATTAATGTAAAAATTGCCGGCAGCATGGCGAAGCTTACTGGTTGCCAGTTCCACCGCCTGCCTGTCCGTTGAAATAATGGAGCCGGTGAGCGCATAGGGCGAAGTATTGTTCACCAGTTCGAGGGTTTCTTCAAACTTTTTTCTTTTGTACACATATATCGTCAATACGGGGCCAAAAATTTCTTCGCACATGGTAACATAATCCGGAGTTTTTGCTTCAATAACTGTAGGTTCAATAAAGTATCCCCTGGTCTTGTCGCATTTTCCGCCGGCTATAATGTCAGCCTGTTTGTCTTTGCGGGCATCGTCGATGTATTTCTTTATTTTATCAAAAGCTTTTTCGTCAATTACCGCGTTGATAAAATTAGTGAAATTTTCTACTGTACCCATTTTGAAGCTTTTAATGCCCTCCTTCAGCTTTTTCTTTACCGTTTCCGCTATATTGTCGGGTAAGTATGCCCGTGAGGCAGCCGAACATTTCTGCCCCTGGAATTCAAAGGCGCCCCGCAGCAAGGCGGTTGCCACAATATCCGGGTCGGCGCTTTCGTGGGCAATTACAAAATCCTTCCCGCCGGTTTCTCCTACTATACGCGGATAAGTGCGATAGTTGGGTATGTTCTCGCCGATGGTCTTCCACATATGGTTGAATACACCGGTAGAGCCTGTGAAATGTACTCCCGCGAAATCCTTATGAGAGAAACATATTTTACCCAATACGGGCCCGTCTACATAGATCAGGTTGATTACGCCGTCGGGTAATCCTGCTTCCTTTAAAATGCGCATGAACATCTGGGCGGAATATACCTGGGTATAGGCTGGTTTCCATACTACCACGTTACCGCACATAGCGGCGGAAGTGGGCAGGTTGCCGCCTATTGCCGTAAAATTAAAAGGAGAGACCGCCAGTACAAAACCTTCCAGCGGACGCCATTCCATCCGGTTGTGTATGCCCGCGCTGCTGATGGGTTGCTGTTGGTATATTTCGCTGAGAAAATGAACATTAAAACGCAGGAAATCTATGATTTCACAGGCGGAATCTATTTCTGCCTGGTATACGTTCTTGCTTTGTCCCAGCATGGTGGTGCCGTTCATATACGAACGGTATTTGGTGGCTATAAGGTCGGCGGCTTTCAGAAAAATATTGGCTCTGTTTTCCCAACTGGTAGCTTCCCAGGCGGGTTTTGCCTGCAGAGCGGCATCAATAGCCTGCTGCACATGTTTTTCTGTGCCTTCGTGAAAATATCCCAGCGTGTGGGCAATTTCATGCGGGGGATGTATGGCTGTTTTTTTTCCGGTTCTTACCTCTTTGCTACCAATATACATGGGTATATCGGCTGTTTCCTTTTTCAGGAGTGCCAGTGTTTGCTTTAAAACCTTTTTTTCATTGCTGCCGGCGCTGTAGTTTAATACAGGTTCATTTGCCGGAAGAGGATAGCTGAAAGTTCCTAAACTCATAAATGACGGTTTATGCAGCAAAGATACTGCCTAAAGCCTTTATGGAAGGGGTTATTCCCGCTGAAGGATGCATTTCAATTTTCGCTTTATAATTATTTGCTGACTTTCCGATTAGCAACAGTAGTTTGACTGTTTTATTCTCAAAACACTATCATCAGCCAGTGTCATGTCCCCCTCGGGAGGGGGCTGTAACCGGCATCATCAGCAATTTGCTACGGGGGAGGATATCCACCCCCTCACGTGTAGCATTGATTTAGTTCTATGCTTCAACCCCCGCTGGCGGGGGATATGCGGGTTGCCGCATTATTTTGGCCGGTTGTATCCTTATTGCGAAAATTAGAACTTTATTGCGGCATTTGTTTATCCCTGATTTTGCCGCAATGAGAATAGTTCTCACCGAAGGTAAATGCACCCCCGCTTAACTCAACAGGAAGAAATGCATAATGAACAGGTCGGCTAAAATTTGAAGCCGACAGTAAGCAGGATGTTTACATTGGAGCTTTTTAACCTGGCCACATCAAAGTCATTTTCGTCCAGCACATAAGGATAATAAGCGTCCCGGATCATCTGGTACACATAAGCCAGGTCAACAAATACCCCTTTATTACGCCAGCCAAGTCCCCCGGAAATATTCGTTCTGCTGGCGGTTGTATTATGACCGGGTATATTGTAAAAATAGGCGCCGGTATAAGGATTGCCATAGTAAGCGAAACCGGCTCTTACCATAAACGTAGAAAATTTCAGCTCGCCGCCAATCCTGGCACTGATACTGCTTTTGAAAACATTATCAATGGTATTGTTCAGGTCCTGAAAATACTGCCGGTCAGCGGTATTGTTGTTTTGGGCCTTGAAACTGGAATTCGTATAGTTGATAAACTCCAGGTCGGCGGTAACGAAGCCTTTCTGGCTTGTAATATCTTCATTAGCGCCAAAAAAGTATGCCGCGCCCACACCAAACTTCATGGGAGACCGGTAGCGGTAATCGAATTCCCCGGCATAACCTTCATTCAGGTCCAGTGAACTCTGCCTTTTCACGCCTTCATACCCTTCCGTATCAGTGGTCAGCTCGGCGGTGTAAGTATCTTTGAACGAATACCAGGACGGGCTGTGAAAACTTACACCCACCCGCAGGGCTTCGGTTGGTTTGGCCATGATACCAAGTTTGACACTTGCGCCGGCGCCGTTGGTATTCAGGTAGTCTACCGCGGTAAAATAGTTAAAGTCGTTGTTGGTATTATTGGTAGCGTCCTCTTCGGTAAACGTGCTGGTGCGGGTAAAAGTCAGCCGGTTGATATTGATAGAACCGCCGAAATAAAAGACATCATTGTAGTTTGTTCCCACCCCGATACTGAAATCGGAAATTCCTCCCCTGGTATCAACAATATGTCGCTGGTTGAGTCCCGTACCCACGGAAGCATTGCTTATATAACCGTCTAACTGGTTGTCGTTGTCAAATGTAGGGTCAATAAGGTATGTGTTTAAACCGAGGCTGGCACCATAGGGATAATCCCAAACAGCGTCATCCAGGTTGGTGGCATTATTCCGGATCAGTTGGTCCAGGTACTTTTCTGAGTAGGAACTCTGGTTGTTACTGCCGGAAGTATAAATATTGTTGTTGAAGTTTGCCGCCCTGCTGATGGATACTCCTAAGGTGGTGTTCTTCCATTTGCTGTTGTTGTAATTGGGCATAGCATATACCAGCCCGATAGGGCCATAGGTGAACCCGTTTTTAAAATCATTAGAAGTGTTTCCCCGGTAGGTGCTGTTGTTGTCCATGGCGTGAAACCCGGGCGTTAGCACCAGTTCGCTGGTTTTATAGAAACCCAGCCCTGCCGGGTTACTGTACAGGGCGGTTATATCTCCTCCCAGTGCTGTGGTAGCTCCTCCCAGCGACTGGGCCCTGGCAGTTCCCTGGGAGGTCAGCCAACTGAACCGTATAGCGTCTGCCGGGTCCTGGGCGAATAAAAATGACGATGACAAAATGGATACAACGGCGATACCAAGTTTCTTGTTCATAGTAATAAAATCGGGCATTCAGTTAATGCTAAAAAAGAGCGGTTCTCCGCTCTTTTGGTTATTTATTTTTAAGATTAAATCGTCAGTGTCTGTACCACTATCCACCTCTTCCTGCACCACGGGAAGGAGCGCTTCCACCACCACCTCCACTGCTTCCACCGCTGCTGCTTCTGCCTGAAGAAGAACTGGGTGTGAATGAACGGGTAGGTGCGCTGTTGCTGCTGCGGGATTCGAAACTTCTTGACGGTCTGCTGTCGCTGCCGCTACTCAGTGTAGAGCGTGTGCGACCGCTGCTGTTGGTGGTACGCGGATTTACGTACGTACCATTGTCGTTGTTTCTGAATACCCTTACCGGTGTGTTCCTGCCGGATACATTTGCGTTGTTGGTAGTTCTGTTGTATCTGTTTAAGTTGCTGGTACGGGGTGCATACGAACTTGCCGGACGCGTATTGTATTTTGTCCCTCCGGGGTAGTAGCCATGGTTCAGGCCGCCACCATAGAAGTAGGGATTGTAGAAAGATCCATAGCCCCAATAAGGGTTATAGAAAGACCCCATTCCCCAATAGGGATTGTACATGCTGCCCATTCCCCAGTAAGGGTTGTGCAGTCCGCCCATTCCCCAATAAGGATTATAGAAAGAATTATATCCGAAACCGAGGCCGCCATAACCATAGCCTAATCCCATACCCATTCTCCAGCCGCTTCCGAAATAGGGGCTCATTGCCATTCCACCCAAATACGGATCGTAGTAATCAAGTGAAGACCACATAGCGCGGTTTCTTACTTTCATGCGGAGATAATTATCCTCTGCATTATATGCCGCACGATCCTGATCGGTCTGAACATTTACATATTCTCCATCCCGCGTGGCCACATAGCCGTCATCATCGTCGCTGTATTGATTGGATGCAACTCTCTGCTGGGGGGCGGGGGAATAATATACATCATCAGGGGTTTGACCGGATTTATATATTGTAGAACAACTTCCTAAACCTACTGCAGCTACCGCTAAAAGTAAAATTCTGGTGTTCATAATGATCACGTTTTAAAAATTACAACATGAAGTTACTACATTTGCGCAATTTCTGCTGTTAATGTATTCAAAATAGTTGAAATTACCTAATACTATGTTGGCTATATGTGGATATATTGACATATGAAAAGCCGTAACTATTTTAATTTATGAGTAAGGAAATCACCTCCAGGAGTGAGGATTATTCTCAGTGGTATAACGATTTGGTTATTAAGGGTGGACTGGCAGATTATTCTGCTGTAAGAGGATGTATGGTAATAAAACCATATGGATTTACGCTGTGGGAAAATATGCGGGATCAACTTGACAAAATGTTCAAGGATACGGGGCATGTGAATGCTTATTTTCCGTTGTTCGTACCGAAGAGCCTGTTTGAAGCGGAAGAAAAAAATGCGGAGGGTTTTGCCAAGGAATGCGCTATCGTTACGCACTACCGCCTGAAAAACGACCCCTCAAAGCCGGGAAAACTGATGGTGGACCCCGAAGCGAAACTGGAAGAAGAACTGGTAGTAAGGCCCACCAGTGAGGCTATTATATGGAATACCTATAAAACCTGGATACAGTCCTACCGCGATCTGCCCATCCTGGTAAATCAATGGGCGAATGTGGTGCGCTGGGAAATGCGCACCCGGCTGTTTTTGCGTACTGCCGAGTTTTTGTGGCAGGAGGGGCATACCGCCCATGCCACCGCGGAAGAAGCGGTAGAGGAAACAGAAAAAATGCTGGGAGTGTATGCGGAATTCGTGGAAAACTGGATGGCATTGCCCGTGATCAGGGGTGTAAAAACACCTAATGAAAGATTTGCCGGCGCCCTGGAGACTTATTGCATAGAAGCCCTGATGCAGGATGGAAAGGCCTTGCAGGCCGGTACCTCCCACTTCCTGGGCCAGAATTTTGCCAAAGCGTTTGATGTACAGTTTTTGAATAAGGAAAATAAGCAGGAGTATGTGTGGGCTACCTCCTGGGGAGTATCTACCCGTTTGATAGGCGCCCTGGTGATGGCGCATAGCGATGACGAGGGACTGGTGCTGCCGCCCCGCATCGCGCCGCTGCAGGTGGTGATTGTACCTATTTACAAAGGGGAGGATCAGAAAGCGAAAGTAGATGAAAAGGTGAAGGAGCTCATGTACCAACTGAAGCTGTCCGGGGTGAGGGTAAAATACGATGACAGCGATAATGCCCGCCCGGGATGGAAATTTGCGGAGTATGAGAAAAAAGGAGTGCCGGTCCGTATAGCCATTGGTGCAAGAGATGTTGAAAATAACACGGCGGAAATTGCGAGAAGAGATACCCGGGAAAAATCAACCGTTACCATGGATGGACTGCCGGTGTACATCGTTAACCTGCTGGAAGAGATACAACAGGCTATGTATGACAGGGCGCTGCAATACAGGAATGAACATATAACGACGGTGGATACCTGGGATGATTTTATGAAGACCCTCAATGAAAAAGGCGGCTTCGTGTCTGCTCACTGGGATGGCACACCTGAGACGGAAGAAAAGATCAAAGAGTTGAGCAAGGCGACCATTCGTTGTATTCCGCTGGACAATAAAGAAGCAGCAGGTAACTGTATATTGACAGGTAAGCCGAGCAGGCAGCGTGTTTTGTTCGCGCAAGCGTATTAGTGTAAGATAGCAAGACTGTAAGATGGTAAAATGGTAAGAGGGGAAGATTGTAAAATGGCAAGACTGGAAAATCGTAAGATGGCGATCTTTTCTTACAGTCTTACGCGTCTTCCGGTCTTACATTCCTGTGGTAAAATGGTAAGACCGTAAGGGGTTAAGATAGTAAGATGGTGGTGGTTTCTAAATCAGAAATTCTCTAATCATAAATAGCGAACATAGAGTATCTTCGTTCAACTTTTAGAAATGACTATCCTCATTCGTCAAGCTGTCATTGTATATCCGGGGCATCCGCTCAACAGGCAACGAAAAGATATACTGATACAAAATGGAACGGTCAGCCGTATAGCCGATTCGATTGAAGGACAGGCTGACACTGTCATACAACAGGAAGGTTTGCATTTATCTCCGGGCTGGGTAGATACATTTGCTCATTTTTGTGATCCGGGCTTTGAGTTTAAGGAAACCCTTGAAACGGGCGCCCGTGCAGCCGCCGCCGGCGGATATACCCATGTTTTTGTGCTGCCCAATACCAATCCCACTGTGCACAGCAAATCGCAGGTGGAATACATAAAGGAAAAAAGCAGGAAACTGCCTGTGGTGATACACCCGCTGGGCGCCGTTACTAAAAACGCGGAAGGAAAGGAACTGGCGGAAATGTACGATATGTTTACTGCCGGAGCCATAGCTTTTGGCGATGGCAGGAACCCGGTACAATCGGCAGGGGTGATGTTGAAAGCCCTTCAGTATGTGAAAGCGTTTGGAGGGGTAGTGGTGCAGGTGCCCGAGGATAAAAGTATCGGCACACATGGTTTGATCAACGAAGGTATTGTGTCTACAAGGCTGGGTTTACCGGGTAAGCCGGTGATCTCAGAAGAGATGATGGTGGCAAGAGACCTGGAACTGGTGAGCTATGCCGGTTCCAAACTGCATTTTACCGGGGTGAGTTCCGCACGGTCTTTGCAGCTTATAGCCGCCGCCAGGCAACGGGGAGTAGAAGTGACCTGCTCCATAGCGCCCTACCAGTTATATTTTTCTGATGAAGACCTGAAGGATTATGATACCAACCTGAAAGTGAATCCGCCCCTGCGTACAACGGAAAACAGGGCGGCTTTGCAGGCAGCTTTGCGGCAGGGGCTGGTAGACAGTATTGCGAGCCATCATTTTCCACACGAATGGGACAGCAAGGTATGCGAGTTTGAATATGCCGGGAATGGAATGATTGGTCTCGAAACAGCATTTGGAGTGGCGGGCGCTGTTGGTATTACTGCGGAGCAATGGGTTTCGCTGGTGGGCACAAATCCCAGGAAAATCTTTAACTTACCGGATGTATTGCTGGAAGCGGGGGCGATTGCTGATTTTACCCTTTTTGATCCGGACCCGGAATACGAATTTTCGGAATCCGGTATACAGTCAAAATCAAAAAATTCTCCTTTTATCGGTAAAACATTAAAAGGACGTTCCCTTGGTATAATAACCGGGGAAAAAGTATATCTGCACCATTCAATAAAAAATTAAAACAGGGTTTTATGGAAAATACAAAAACAAATGTTGGAGTTACTTACGGACTCATCTCAGGATTGGTTGCCGTGGTATTCGGTCTGGTACTTTATCTTATGGGTGCTAAAGCATTTGTAAGTCCGGTCGCGTATCTGGGTATTCTATTGCCCATTATTATCGCGGTGCTGGCGGGAGTGAAGCAGAAGCGGCTGGACGGTGGTTATATAGATTTTGCCAAAGCGTTGAAAGTTACTTTCACCACTTTGGTAGTGGGCTCTTTCATAAGTATGCTGTTCAACTATATGTTGTTTAACTTTATCGATGTTCCGTTCAGGGAAGCGCTCACACAGGAAAGCGCTGTGAAAGCGGCTGAGATGATGAAGAAATTTGGCGCTACCCAGGAAATGATCGACAAAACTATGGAAGACACTTTGAAGGGTAATAACTATTCTTTTGGTAAGCAATTACTGGGAACAGCCTTCTTTTGCATCGTCTGGTTTATAGTCAGCCTGATCATTTCGGTAATCATTAAGAAAAAGCGGCCGGAATTTCCCCAGAATTTCCCGGAAACCACCACAGTATAATTATTACCTGTTTCACATGGATTTAAGTGTAGTAGTTCCTCTATATAACGAAGAAGAGTCGCTGCCCGAATTATGCGGGTGGATCAATAAGGTCGTGGATGCCAACGGGCTATCCACCGAAATAATTTTGGTAGATGATGGCAGTACAGACAACTCCTGGAGTGTGATCGGGCAACTGTCTGCACAACACGGTAATATCAAGGGCATAAAATTCCAACGGAATTATGGCAAAAGCGCTGCCCTGAACGAAGGTTTTAAAGCTGCAACAGGCAATGTGGTGATCACCATGGATGCAGACCTGCAGGACAGCCCGGACGAGATACCCGAACTGTACGGGATGATTGCGGTAGACGGCTTTGATATGGTGAGCGGCTGGAAGAAAAAAAGATACGACAATACTTTTACCAAGAATATTCCCAGTAAGTTTTTTAACCGGGTCACGCGGCAAATGTCGAAGATAAAGTTGCACGACTTCAACTGCGGGTTGAAGTCTTATAACAAAAAGGTGGTGAAGAGTATTGAGATATACGGGGAAATGCATCGTTATATTCCCGTGCTGGCAAAATGGGCCGGCTTCCGGAAAATAGGAGAGAAGGTGGTGGAGCACCGGCCCCGTAAATACGGTGTTACAAAATTCGGATGGGAACGGTTCATAAACGGTTTTCTTGATCTGGCTTCTATTATGTTTGTCGGAAGGTTCGGAAAAAAGCCTATGCATTTCTTCGGACTTTGGGGAACGGTTTTCTTCCTGGTCGGGTTAGTTGTCAGCATATACCTTATCGTTAGTAAATTTATCGACCCTGAGTTCGCACTGACCAATCGCCCGGCTTTCTTCCTGGCGCTGACATTGGTGCTGCTGGGTTCGCAGTTTTTCCTGGCGGGTTTCATCGGTGAGCTGATCTCTCGTAGTGCAACGGACAGGAATAATTACCTGATAGAGAAAAAGCTGGGCTTGTAGCGGTTGAACGGTATGAAAAAGAAGATCGTCATAATCGGACCGGCTCATCCTTTGCGTGGCGGACTGGCATCTTATGATGAACGTCTGGCGAGGGAGTTTCAGTCGATGGGTTGGGATACACAGATATATACCTTCTCCCTTCAATACCCCGGTTTTCTTTTTCCCGGCACGACGCAGTACTCCACAGAACCACCGCCGGCAGATCTCAGTATACGGATATGCATAAATTCCGTTAATCCCTTCAACTGGTGGAGTGTAGGAAATGTATTGAAGAAAATGGCGCCCGATATAATTGTTGTGCGTTACTGGCTGCCTTTTATGGGCGCCTGCCTGGGCACTATCCTCAGAAGAGTGAAGAAAAACGGGAAAACCCGGGTGGTTTGTATTGCAGATAATATATTTCCACACGAAAAGCGACCGGGAGACAAAATGCTTACTTCCTATTTTTTGAAACCGGTTGACTCTTTCATTACTATGAGTGAAAAGGTGCTGACGGATTTAAGAACCGTGGAAAAAATAAAGCCTGCCTGCTATATTCCTCATCCGCTATACGACAATTTTGGTGAGAAGGTAGGCAAGTCCGTTGCCCGTGAACAGCTCGGACTATCTGCACATGATCAGATCGTTTTATTCTTCGGGTTCATCCGTAAATATAAAGGACTGGATATATTGCTGGATGCTATAAAAATAGTCAAGCAGCAAAGCACCCCGGGTGATCTTCCTGTTAAGTTGTTAATTGCCGGGGAGTTTTATGAGGACAGCGCCCCTTATCTTCAAAAGATCAAAGACAACGATATAGAAGAAGCGGTGATCCTGAGAACAGATTTCGTACAGGATAGTGAAGTGAAATATTACCTGTGTGCCGCGGATGTGGTAGTGCAGCCTTACAGGAATGCCACGCAAAGCGGGGTGACACCACTGGCATATCATTTTGAAAAGCCAATGATCGTAACCAATGTAGGTGGGTTGCCCGCTATGGTTCCGGATGGTGTTGCCGGACTGGTGGCAGAACCGGAAGCCGCTTCGATAGCGAATAAAATACTACAATACTTCGAAGCCGGCGAGCATACATTCTTACCCGGACTGATATCCGAAAAGGAGAAGTATAAATGGTCCAATATTGCGGAGGCGATCGTTGAAACGATGGATTTTTGACCCGCAATCTGTCACGCTGAAGAAGCAAAAAGGGTTCCAACCTTTCAAAGGTTGGAACCCTTTTCACAACTCATTGTTCCTTAAAAATCCAGCGTCCAGCCCTTGCGGTATTCGCGTTTTACGTACTGGTTCACTTCCTCCAGGTTGGTTACCCGCATATTTTTATAATCCCATAACAATTTCATGTTGGCGCCGGGATAGTCAAAGCCTCTGCCATTGGCTCTGGGCTTGGGTGTATCGGCTGCCTTGATAGCCAGGTTGGCCATCAGCATAGCTTCTGTGAGAGGACCTGATTTTTTAAACGGTGCGCTCAGTTCCATATTACCATAGCCGGCGATACAGCCTTCCACCCATTGTGCATAGTGTCCGCTGGCGCTGCCCGGCACACGCTTTAATGTTTGCGGTACTTTCACTTCTTCGTTTCTTTTCAATGGTAATAACCGCGGGTTAGCCGCATATTCACTGGCCATCATCTTTCCTTTTGTTCCCACGAACAGGATACCGCTGTTGCCATCGCCAAAAACTTCATCAGCGCCTAACTCTTCCGGACGTTCCGGTTTGATACCACCATCCATCCAGTGCATGATCACCTGTCCCTTTGTCTTGCTGGTTTTGGGGAAGGTAAGGGTGGCATGCGAAGAAGGGGGGAAGCTGTCGGGGAAGTGACCACGCTGCCCAAAGGCGGTAAACACACTGGTTACGGAAGCCTGTACGTCCAGCGCATATTCCAGGTTCAAAACCCGGAAAGGAGCTTCCATCAGGTGGCAACCCAGGTCGCCCAGCGCTCCGGTACCATAATCCCACCAGCCGCGCCAGCTACCGGGTATCAAACCGTCTACATAGTCTTTTTGCGGGGCTGTTCCTAACCACAAATCCCAGTCCAATCCTGCAGGCACGGCCGGCTTATCGCTTGGCCAGGGAATACCCTGCGGCCATATGGGCCGGTTGGTGAAGATGTACACGGTATGCACATCACCTATCACGCCTGCATCGTACCATTCCACCAACTGACGTACACCATCACCCGAAGCGCCCTGGTTACCCATCTGGGTCACGACTTTAAACTTATCGGCAGCTTCGGTAAGCATACGGGCTTCGTAAATGTCGTGGGTCAGCGGCTTTTGTACATACACGTGCTTTTTCCTGCGCATTGCCGCCATGGCTACTACGGCATGGGTATGATCGGGTGTGGAAACAGAAACCGCATCAAAGGATTTGGCTTCTTTATCAAACAGCTCACGCCAGTCTCTGTAGTATTTTGCTTTCGGGTACTTTTCCCGGGACTCCTCAGCCCTGCGGTCGTCCACATCACACAGGAAGCCGATCTCAGCCTTCCCGCTTTCATAAAAGCTACTCAGGTCGGAACGACCCTTTCCTCCGACGCCTACGCCGGCGACGATCAGTTTGTCACTGGGGGCCAAATAACCCTTACCCAGCACATTCCGGGGTACGATCATGAATCCTGCGGCGCCGATGGCCGTGTTTTTGATAAAATCCCTGCGGGATCTGGCTTTTTTTTCTGACATATGTACGTATTTTAAGCAATCATTTATAAGTGTTTATGGAAAAAAGAGATTAAAAAAGAGCAATGCTACTCAATTCCTGGTTTATTTGCTAAATAATATATGAAGAAATTCAGATGCACCCAAGAAGGGCATATCATATGTAGGTTGAGATGGAATAGAACTACCGGGCCACAAGTCCGGCTCATACGAAATGAATTTATTATTCAGTCGCATATTGTTTATATCCCTTTGTGATACATAGTGCCTTTCTGCCGTGGTTCTATAAATAATTTGATAGCAGGCATAACTCACCTGCTTATGATCAGAAAGCCGGTCGAACATTAATCATAAGGTAGGCCCAGTTGTTGTTTTTTTGAGGAGTTGTTATATTTTTTACTTCGGGGGAGGAAAGGGATGCGGAGCTGAAGAAATGACTGTAGCCGGCTTCAAACCCGATCATTTTGGTTAGTGTATAATTACATACCACATCTATCTCAGTTCCGAAATATCGGCTAAGCTTATTCATGGAAGCGTCCCTTACCGTACTAGCGCTGAAAAAGCGATGTATATCCGCGGTCACCTGCAGCTTTTCGGATGGTTTGTACTTCGTTTTTATATAATAATCCTGTAATCCTTTACCCCCGAATCCGCTCCCGGCATAAAAATAATCCATCAATCCCCAGAACTTATGCGGTGTTCCGTACAAGGGGTCGAATGCGTGGCTGACAGTGCCGGACCGGCCGCCTGTTGTATAGTCCGCACCACCTCCGGCCGCCACCTGTTCATTCAGGGTATGCATAGCCTGCAGGGATAACAACCCGGCAGATAATTGCTGCCCGGTGGCCGTTTTGCCTGCCTGGTAGTAAGCAGCCGCCGTCACCTGCGTGTTGTTGATATACTCCCCCGTAACATATACTCCTGTAGTGATCCTGTTCCAATTACCCTTATCCCATATTTTTACCGGTATATCATTTTCAGTGATGGTATGAAACTTGTTAAACCGGTCGCTGAAAAATAAAAAGGAAATATTTCCCTGCTGATAACTACGGGATGCGTGCAGGTACTCAAAGCTTTTGTAGGTGCTGCCGCCGTTTGTATTACCCGGGTAATTGCCCGGCGGTGTCTGATCATACAGGGTACCACTTGCCTTTTCCCTGTTCTGGTTGAAAGCGAAACCGGCATGCAGCTTCCATGCTGCTCCGCTAAACTGCAGTACGGCCGCATCATGACGTCTTGCCTGCTGCAGCCAGTCCAGGTTACCTATCAACCGCTGGTCATCATATACCAGCTCCTGGCGCCCGATCTTTAAGCTCAGAGTCGATTTTTTGTGGCTGGTATCCGTAAGGCGTATTTCAGCCCAGGCTTCATGCAACATGAGCCCATTATTATCCCCGGTAGTGCTTTTGTTGATGGTGGAAACGTCCTGCCCCCAAACGCGTGTATCCTGTACCATTATTCCTAACTTCAAGCGGTACATATTGTATCCGGCCGACAGGCGGGTACGTTGAGAGGTGAAGAAAGCTGCATCGGCGCCTGCAGGCAATGGCGCTCCCTGCCCGTCCCTTAACTCACTTCGGGTACGTAATTGGGCTACAAGACTTAGCTGCGCAACGGCGTATGTACAGGGCAGCAGCAGCGATAGGATACATACTATCCTGAAAAATACAAACGATCTCATATATGACAGTTATGAAATGAAAAGGGAAGCAATGCGCCGTAAAATATCCGTATCGGTTGCCCCGGAAGAAGACAGCGGTAATACGGGTTATATATTCATCGGATATAAATAAGACCTAAGCAGCTTTCGATACCGCCGGAAGATCGATCTCCTTTTGCCCGCCGTACGTATAGTAAATAGCCATGCCTGTAAACAACAAGCCACCGACTATATTGCCTGCCGTTACGATCAACTGGTTATACAGCCACCAGTCGCTCAAAGAAACGTTGGCGCCAAACAACATGCCTGCCGGTATCGCAAACATATTTACCACCGCATGCTCGTAGCCCAGTGCAAAAAATATAAATATGGGAATGCCGGCAGCCAGCATTTTACCGATGGTAGACCTGGAAGTCATAGCCATTACCACGCCCATACACACCATCCAGTTACACAGGATGGCTTTTACAAATGCAGCCAGCATTCCCGCCGGACCATGCGCAGCATATGCAATGGTCTTTTTTTCGGCAACCGCTATCAGCATTTTTTCAACAGCGCCCGGACTGGCGACCGTTCCCATTTCGGAACTAGCCGCCCAATATAAAACAGCATATGCCAGGCTGCCGATCAGGTTTCCCGTAAACACCCAAAACAGGTTTTTGAACAGGGTAGCTGCGCTGATCTTTTTCTCGAAGTAGGCCAGCGGCACCAACGCAAAGCTGCCGGTTACCAACTCCAATCCCAATAGCACGATGATTACAAATCCTACCGGAAATACAATAGCGCCGGTAATACTTACCTGGGTTTGGGTGGCGGCTGCAAAAGCCAGTGTGACTGAAATGGCTAACAGGGCGCCGGAAAGCATGCTGCGGATCAGAAGATCTTTTACAGGGAGGGCAGCCTTGACCACGGCTGCCTGCAGCATATTAGCGGCTACTTCTTTGGGTGTTACATAATCCATACTTTGCTGATTTTACGTGTTAGTTAATTGGTTGGAGAATGAAGAAATATTATGCAGGAAGGATAAGCTTTTATTCACTATTCATGAAACATCATTTTGTCCTATGCCAATATACACCCGGCCATTTTCCACTTTTACCGGATAGGTTTTGATGGCGCATTCATCACCGCTCAGGCATTCGCCGGTAACCAGCGAAAATGTCTTCTTGTGAAAAGGGCAGGCTATCTTGGGTTCCTCATTTTTGGTGCCGATCATGCCCCGGCTCAAAGCCATCTGCTTTTTGTGGGGACATTCATTTTGCGTGGCATACCATTCATTGCGGCGGGTAAAATAAAACAACGCGATCTGGCTGTCGCCATATTTAACGCATACGCCGCCGTTCTCTGCCACATCTTCTACCCGGCAGGCGGCAAACCACCGGTCGCTTTCCAAGGCCGTTTCTTTTTGTTGTGTCATGTATTTGATTTTACGGTTATTAAAAGCAGGCAGGCAATCGTTAGGCAAAAGTTGTGGTATTGTTATGACCGGTGAGAGATGGGATCTATTTCCAGTTGGCAACTTTTTTCTGATCTCTTAACGGTTCAAATTGCACGGTGGGGTCTTTTTCGTCCGGTGCGTTTACAAAATGTGAGAACCGTTTTCTGATTTCCGGATTTTCAATGGCTGCTTTCCACTCGCATTGGTAAGCGTCTACCAGGGACTGCATCTCCACCTCCCACTGGGCGGCCATACCGAGGCTGTCGTTTACCACTACATTCCGCAGATAATCAATACCGCCTTCCATTTTGTTGAGCCAGGTGGCTGTGCGGGTAAGCGGATCTGCTGTGCGGATATAGAACATCAGGAAGCGATCAATATATTTAATACAGGTTTCGCTGTCAATGTCGGCGGCTAATAGTAATGCATGCTGCGGCTTACTGCCCCCGTTACCGCACACATACAGGTTCCAGCCCTTTTCTGTAGCGATGATGCCAAAGTCCTTGCTTTGCGCTTCTGCACACTCCCGTATGCAGCCGGAAACAGCCGATTTGATCTTGTGTGGCGCCCTTAGTCCGCGGTAACGTTCTTCTACCCGGATGGCGTAACTAACGCTATCCTGCAGCCCAAACCGGCACCAGGTGCTGCCTACGCAGCTCTTAACTGTGCGCAGCGCTTTACCATAAGCATGCCCGCTTTCGAACCCGGCAACGATCAGCTCACTCCAGATAAAAGGCAGGTCGCCCAGGTGAGCGCCAAACATATCAATACGCTGCCCGCCTGTTATCTTGGTATAGAGCCCGTATTTCTGCGCAACTTTTCCTATGGTGATCAGCTTTTCAGGAGTGATCTCGCCTCCGGGTATGCGTGGTACTACGGAATAAGTGCCGCCTTTCTGAATATTGGCCAGGAAGCGGTCGTTGCTGTCCTGCGAGGTATCGTTTCCTTTTTTCAATATCATTTCGTTCCATAAGCTGGCAATAATGGAAGAAACGGCCGGCTTGCATACCTCACATCCGTCTCCCTTGCCTAACTGGTTCAACACCGCATCGTATGTTTTCAGCTCGTGCAGCTTTACCAGGTCAAGAAGCTCCTGCCGGCTGTAATCAAAATGCTCGCACAAAACATTACGTATGTATTTACCCTGCTGCTTCATGGTATACACCATCAGGTCTTTTACCATCGGCAGGCATCCGCCGCAACCGGTACCGGCTTTGGTACATTTCTTTATGGCGTCTACTGTTTCGCAACCTTTATCTGTTACCGATTGGCAAATGGACAACTTGCTGACACCTTCACAACTGCAGATCAAAGCATCATCCGGGAGCGTGGTCACACCGGCTCCTTCTTCTTTTTTCCCCTCCCTGGCGGGAAGTATGACGTCTTCCGGATGCGGGGGCAACAGTATTTTATTTTTACAGGTTTGCAGCAGCAGGTTATATTGTGTGGCATCTCCTATCAATATGCCCCCCAGCAGGTATTTGCCGTCTGCTGATACATTTATTCTCTTGTATATGCCTTTTACAGAATCCTTTAGTACGATATTCCGTACATTTTCTCCATCGGCAAAAGGATCTCCAAAGCTGGCCACATCCGTGCCAACCAGCTTCAGCCGGGTGCTCATATCAAATCCTGTAAATTCCCTGGCCGGCAATGGTGGTTTTACCATCATATTATACAGGTGTGTTACCAGCACCTCCGCCATTTCATACCCGGGCGCTACCAGGCCGTATATCATTTCGTTATATAAGGCGCATTCGCCGATGGCGTATATGGATGGGTCAGTAGTTTGCATAAAATTGTTCACCACCACACCGCCGTTCATACCCGTCTCCAGCCCACACTCAACAGCCAGTTCACCCCGGGGTCTTATACCAGCAGAGATGATAAGCATATCGGTCTGTAAGGATGAGCCGTCGGCAAACTGCAAACCGGTTATTTGGTTTTTACCCAGTATCCCGGAAGTATTGGTATTGGTATGAATGGTAAGACCCAGGCCGGTTAGGGTGGTCAGCAGCATTTCGGATGCAACTTCATCCAGTTGCCGGGGCATTAAGCGCGGTGCAAATTCAATGACATGGGGGTTGGAAATACCCAGGTCTATCAATGCCTTTGCGGCTTCCAGTCCCAGGAGTCCGCCGCCGATCACCGTTCCTGTTTTTACTTTTGCAGCGTACGATTGGATAAGGTAGAGGTCTTCGATGGTCCGGTACAAAAACACACCTTCTTTTTCAACCCCTTCGATGCGGGGAACGAAAGCAGACGAACCTGTAGCCATCACCAGGATGTCGTAATGCTTTACAAAGCCTTTAAAAGTATGTACCAGCTTAGCGGAACGGTTGATAGCCTGTACGGGATCCCCGAGGTGCAGGTCAATCCCGTTTTCCCGGTACCAGGAAGGAGAAGCCAGTTCCAGTCCGGTAATATCTTTTCCTTCAAAAAAGCTGCTGAGGTGCACCCGGTCATAGGCGGGATATTGTTCCTCGCCAAAAACGGAGATCTGAATGCCGGGGATCTTTTTAGCTACCAGTTTTTCACAAAACTTGTAGCCTACCATGCCATTTCCTACCACTATAATACGCATACGCTGTTTTAGTTTAGTAATGGCAAGCAATCGAATTATATAATATTATATATATTGTTTAAAAGATAATTTTAATTAAAAAAAGATTATTAATTGAAATTATATTGTGAATATAATAATTTATTAGATATAAAATATAATTTTACATAAAAAATATTACATATTATTTTTTTTAATTTGAATAAATGGCAAAATTTTCACTTGTAGGAGCGGGCCCCGGCGATCCGGATCTGATCACAATAAAGGCTGTAAAATGCCTGCAGACCGCTGACGTTGTATTGTATGACGCCCTGGCAAATGAGGTCTTATTGCAGCATGCGGCAAAAGCGTCATTGAAACTGTTTGTAGGCAAACGGTACGGCTGTCATGCGCTCAGCCAGGAAGAGATCAACACGCTCATTGTAGAATGCGCCGCAAAATATCCCCATGTGGTTCGCTTAAAGGGGGGCGACCCTTTTATTTTCGGAAGAGCCCAGGAAGAAATAGACATTGCCATTGCCGCAGGCATGGAGGTGGAGGTCATTCCGGGAATTTCCAGCGCTGTTGCCGTACCGGCCTCGCAAATGATTCCGCTTACCTGCCGGGGTATCAATGAAAGCTTCTGGGTGGTTACCGGCACTACCCGTACGGGTGATCTTTCCGGTGATATACACCTGGCAGCACAGTCGCAGGCAACCGTGGTGATATTGATGGCAATGAGCAAACTGGAACGTATAACCGAAATATTCATGGAATGTGGAAAGGGAGAAACGGCTGCGGCTGTCATACAAAACGGCACGCTGCCTGAAGCAAAAATGGTGACCGGCACCGTTAAAGACATTTATTTCAGGGCGCAATATGCGCAACTGGATAATCCAGCCATTATTATTATAGGGGAGGTGGTAAAGCTGAACCGGGCGGTGTTGTCGCATCAAATACGGGAATTAACCGCTAACTTCCAAACCTGACAGGTTTTTAAAACCTGTTAGGTTTAAAACATTGCCATGAAGAAAGGAAAAGGGAGCTACGATGCCAGCCATACTTTTTTGTACGAACGCTGTATAAAGGACTGGTGGCCTGCTTTGGATGCCGGGCGGCAGGTATTTCACTACAAAAAAGGAGAGATCATTTTTAAGGAAGACGATCCCGTTGCGGGAGTATATTTTATGATAGACGGTGTGGTGAAGGTGCATAAGCACTGGACGGAAGACAAAGAACTGATCGTACGTTTTGCCCGGCAGCAGGATATCATCGGTCACCGGGGACTTTCCACTAACAGCAACGTATACCCTATCAGTGCAACAGTACTTGCTGACTGCACGGTATGTTTCATTGATATGGCATTGTTCCGGTCAACCTTTGCCGTGAACGACCGTTTTGCTTACGATTTTATGATGTTTATGGCCGATGAGCTGATGCTGTCGGAACAACGGATGCGCGACCTGGCGCATATGCAGGTAAAAGCCCGGGCGGCGAAAGCCCTGCTGGCTGTTGAGAAAAAGTTCGGGGTGACCGACCGGGGTTATATTGCTTTTACGCTCAGCCGGCAGGATCTGGCTTCCTATATCGGTACCGCCTATGAAACCCTTTATAAGCTTCTTGCGGAATTCAGCGAAGCCGGCATTATTCAAACAGACGGGAAGGATATTGCGATCATACACTCCGAAAAGCTGGAAGCCGTTGTCGGCGAATGAGACAAATATTCCCGTCCTTTAATCACGATACATTTCAAGGCTGTTTGGGAATCGTGGAAGTATCCTTCGGCGGGTTCCGGCTATTGGAAGGATATTGTTCGATAGTAAGCACCTGACCGCTTACGGGACCACTTTCGTCAGATAAAAAATAAACCGCAGCAGCGGCGATCTCCGTGGGCCAAATAATTCTTTTTGCCGGAGCATAAATGGCAGGCAGCTCTTTATACCAGTCATCCGCCAGTCCGTGTGCCCGTTTCCGGAGGGTTTCGTTTTCCGTCAGCACCCATCCCGGGTTGATCTGGTTCACTCTTACGCCTTCTTCCCGGAATAATGTATCGCCCAGGTTGTGCGTGAGCGTCATCAATGCACCCTTGGATACACTATAGGCAAAAAGATTGGGCTCGCCGCTATAGGCATTCACGGATCCTATGTTCAGTACATTACCGCGTTGCTTTTTCAGATGCGGAAGCGCTGCTTTTATCAATGCAAATGGGGCTATAGTATTGATTTCAATAACCCTTCTCAGTAAATCCTTATCAGTGGTATAAAGGTCAGAAGAAGCTACAATCGCCGCATTGTTCACCACAGCATCCAGCCTCCCGAAACTGCTTATTGCAAGGTTCACGAGCTTTTCCGGCGCTCCTTCATGGGTAATGTCTTCAATATGCAATACGGCATTTTCCCTGCCCAGGGTATGCACTACTTCTTCACCCCATTCTTTTTCCAGTCCGTGTATCACTACTTTGGCGCCCTCTTCCACACAACGCATGGCAATGGACTTTCCGATACCCGTACAACTGCCGGTAACAATAATGACTTTATTTTTTAAACGCATGAGAGATTGCTGATTTCTGATTTATGATGTTTGATTTAGCCTCACCCTCTTATCCCTCTCCCATGGAGAGGGACGGCGCTGTGGTACAAAACCAAACCATATACCTTCCACATCGGCTATAGAATAAATCCGGGCTCTGCATTTCCATCCCGAAGTTTCGGGACTCACATCTTCACTCTTCCACATTCTTCTTCCCATTTTCAAATTTTCAAATTTCCACATTTTCAAATTAGTCTGGTTTCAGCACACTCTTCACCACTTCTCCCTTGTGCATTTTTTCAAACGCTTCATGCCATTCGGTTACGGGCCATACGCCGCCTATGATGGGTTTCACATCCAGTTGACCGCTGGCCAGCAATGCAATTACTCTTTCCCATATCGGCCAGTTGTGACTGAAGCTGCCCTGCAATGTTACGTTTTTTTGTACCAGGGGGTCGAGTGAGAAATTCAGCGGTTGTGGTCCCCAGCCTACTTTAGATATGGTGCCTTTGGGTCGTACCAGTTGCAGGGCCATTCTTAACGTGATACTGGCGCCGGCGGCATCTATTACGCAGTCTGCGCCCATTCCGTCCCTGGCAGTAGCCCAGGGCATGGCATCACCGATGATGGCTTCACAGCCGTATTGTTGGGCTATTTCCAGGCGGCGCCTGTCTGCTTCCAACCCTACCACGGCTACCTCGGCGCCACATAACCTCGCCATAGCGGCACACAGGATGCCGATGGTGCCGGGACCCATCACAATCACCCTGTCTCCGGGTTTTAACCGGGCGTTTTCTACCACGGCATTGAATGCCACGCAACAAGGTTCTGTCAGGCAGGCCTGCTCAAACGCGAGATTGTCAGGAACTTTATGCAAGCAACGGGCAGGTACCCGAACGTACTTCGTCATGGCGCCATTTACACCATAACCGAATCCTTTTCTTCCGGGATCCAGGTTATATAACCCGCTTCTGGTCATCGGGCTGTCGGGGTTGATAACAGCGGCGGTTTCACTCACCACACGGTCGCCCTCCTTCCAGCCGGTAACACGGCTGCCGAGCGCGGCAATATGTCCTCCGAATTCATGCCCCAGTACCACGGGGTAGTTTACAGGCCAGCTATGATCAGCCGTCCACTGGTGAAGGTCGCTGCCGCATACGCCTACATTGGCTACTTCCAGCAGCACATCCTCGTCGCCTATATCCGGTTTTTCAATTTCTCTGATTTCTACGGAACCTTTTTCGGGAGCATAGTTTACAACCGCTGCTGATTTCATATGTTCATTTTAGATTTATAGTTTGGACAGACCTGTGAAAATAGACAGAATACGGTTAAGGGAGCGCCAAGTTAATAAAAAATACTATTGAATAAACAGACTTTTTTTTGTGACAGATGCTCCTGAAAAAAATACCGGATCATATTATATAAACAAAAGAATTGTTTAATTTAAGCGCTCACTAAAAACCCTTACAGATGAAACCTTTCTTTGCAATTCTGACTGTTTTATTGATTGGCGCCACTTCCATGACTTTTTCAGACGTTTCCACCAGGGCCATAGGGAAATGGGAAGTACTGGCTAAAGACGCGCCTGAAGGCTACCAGCGTTATATGGTGGATATAAAGAAATCCGGCAGCACATTGAGGGCAGATATAAAAGGAGGAGAGGCTGATTTGAAAGACCAGGTTTTGACCTTAAAGAATAATGTACTCACCGCCAGTATATATGTAGGCGAATATGTGGAACTGTCCATATGGGAGGACAAAAATTCAATTACCGGTTCTGCTCAAACCTCGTCAGGCAAGCTTTCCCTCGTATTTAAAAAAGTGGTTAAAGCGAAATAAGAGGTTACTGCAGGTATCCCTGCTCCCGGATCATATCTTTACAGGCAGGTAGGGCCAAACAGCCGCCTGGCATAACGGGGAATCGAACCCGATCAGCTTTTAACCGAGAGGAAGGGGTAATCGCTGTATCCCCTGGCGTCGCCACCTCCAAAGAGAGTATGCGTATCCGTTATTTCGTTCAGCGGGGCATTTAGCAAAACCCGTTTGGGATAGTCCGGGTTGGCAAGGAACTTTCTTCCGAAGCCGATCATATCCACCAGGTTCTCCTTCAGCAATTGTTCGCCCTGTTCCGGGGTTTTATTGCCGGTAGCGATGATGGTGTTTGTGAATTTTTCCCTGAGCCGTACCCTGAACTCATGTGGTATGGTGGGCGCATCATCCCAATCCGCCTCCGAAAGATGAAGGTATAATATATCCAGGTCGTTGAGTTTCTCCGTGGCTATCATCATCGTGTCGAGTATCTCGGGGTCATCCATATCCTTGAATTTGATAAAGGGTGCAAGCCTTACCCCGGTTTTCTCTTTGCCGATCGCGGCAGCTATCGATCTTGTCAGTTCGGCCAGGAACCGGGTACGATTCTCCTTGCTGCCGCCATATTCATCCGTTCGTTTATTGGAGTTGCTTCGCAGGAATTGGTCTACCAGGTAACCATTGGCCCCATGGATCTCTATTCCGTCAAAACCGGCTTCAATTGCATTGATGGCTCCCCGCGTAAACTGGGCAATTACTTCTCTCACATCTTCCGCTGTCATTTCTCTTGGCTCTTCAACGGGTATAAAAGTAGCGTCTCCGTTAGGGGCGCCGTCAAATATATAAACGCTGGTATTTTTTGCGGCAACGGGAGAAGGGGCTATTGGCTGCAGACCATTTACTTTGCTGCTGCCCACGCGACCGGTATGCCAAAGCTGTAAAAAAATAGTGCCTTCGTTTTGATGCACCGCTTCCGTAACAAGTTTCCAGCCTTCCACCTGCTCACGGGTATATATACCCGGTGTTCTGGCATAACCCATACCCTGCAGCGATACCTGGGTGGCTTCCGCGATCATGAATCCCGCGCCTGCCCGTTGGGCATAGTAGGCAGCCATCAGGCTGTTGGGTATTTCCCCCGGCACAGATGCCCGGCTGCGGGTAAGCGGCGGCAGTACAAACCTGTTTTTCAAATCAAAGCTCCCCATGCGGTAGGGTTCGAATAATTTCTTCAGTTCCATATTTGGTTTATTTACAACGTCCCCGGATTGAACAGATCAGTTCTTCCGTCAGCTTTCATTTTCATAGTATATCTTGTAGTATTTCCTGCCATCATTGTCTACTCCTCTTTCTATCATTTCTTTGTTGCCATGAATGTATATATGAAAATTCCTGTCCAGTTTCAACACGCTTTTGAAAACCCGGTTTTGTTTTTTTACAGCCTGGTCCGAAATAGCAAAACCATCTTCTATTTCTATCTCATTCCTGTCCAGGTACTGTGTTTCGTAATGCCGGAACGACTGAATCGTTTCCGCGTGATAAAATACCTCCTTTTCAAACTCGGCCTTGTCAAACATTTCATGTGATTTGAAATAATTGATCGAGCGGTTGAGTAGGTCGATCTGGTCGGTTTTGTCTACCTGGAATTCCTCGGCAAACTGCTGCGTGATATAGTTTTTGGTAAGCGAGAGTATTTCATTGGTCCGGCTGAAATCGTTGTTGATTTGTATCAATCCCAGGAACTCATCCATCCAGTATTTTGCCTCCTCGCCTTTATTCTGTTTGTCGATAACACATACCTCGTAACCGGTGTCAGCCGCGACGTTGAATATGAGACAACCCTTGTCAAATTTATTGATATCAATACCTTCCCGGTATTGAAGGGTGAATGATTCTGCCTCTTCGGTAATTTCAAAAAAGCCTGATTTGTCTTCTGTTTTAAATATGCCTATCACATCCGTAGCGTGATTGTTGTATATGGAACTTGTAAAAAGCGCGGTATGCAGTTCCCCGGGTTTGATATTGGGATGCAGGGACTTTCCGAAGAGGTGCGCCGCCATTTTTGACGAACTGACCATAAAGCGGCTATGGTCTTCAAAGATTTCCATCGCATAATTATACACTTCATTAAACTGAAGGGAGGAGTCATGAAAAAAACGGTACCGGTCGGGGAGTGCCGTAAATTTATTCAGGTAAAAATGGACAAGCCTGTTTTTCAGGTCTTCTGTCAGTATAATGGGTTCAGGAGAGGAGAAAAAGCGATCATCCAGGTGCTTGTTCCCTATGTAATGCAATGTAAGTGTCTCCAGGGAGATATTGCTGAAATTCATTCGTGGTTTCGGTAAAATGTTCTGATAAATGGAGCAAATATAGCGGTATAGGGTGATACCGGAAAGGAGGCTTTTCGATATTGATAGCGACCCGTTCCATACATAACCGGGCAGCATGGCAGGCGTATGCTGTTCGTAACAGTTGAAGACAACACGTTTATACAATAAGCTATGAAAGCGATACCTTCAGGCCAGCGCCATCCGGCGGTGTTTTTTTGCAGGCATTTACTACCTTTTCCCTGCATATTTTCCGGAACCCGCTGATATTGGACCTTGATACGGGTATCTGGTTACGAAGCAGGTCTACCTGTAGTTTCAGCCCCTGGGCGCTGCCTTCTATCCTGTTAACGCGTTCTACGTTTACCAGCCAGCCCCGATGGGTCTTGTATATACAGGAAATGTTTTTCAGTTGGCCGACAATATTGGTTAGTGTATTCCGGAGCAGCGTGGTCTGCAGGCGGCCGTGTTCTTCCCAGAAAACATTTACATAGTTGTCAAGCGTCTGCACGGCCAGCAGTTTGCTGTATGGTAAAACAAGCTTGTCAGACTGGTTTTCGCCAGAGATGGCTACCAGTCCATCAGGTTGGGTAAAAGTGGAAGGTTTTATTATGCTGCCGGTAATAGCGTCATCAGGGTATGTATTGACTATTGTTTTGTTTTCGGTTTCAATAAGCTGTGATAGTTGTTTTGCGTTATTCAGGTGTTGCCGCAGGTAACGGTTGTACGTGATCAGTTCTGCGATGACAACCGGTAGTACTCCCAGCATCAGCACCCATTTCAACATGGAAAAGTACCAGGAGACGGGCAACCGTACCTTGTAGATCAAACCCGTCAGCCAGGTGTTGGCCAACGCGATGCATATCATTAATATGGTGAGGTACAGGATGTGTTTCCCAAGAGTCCAGTTTTCTTCTTTTATCCGTTCCATAATTACTTTAACAAAAATGTAACCACCTCCCAGGATGACGAGGGTGGTGATGCTGCCATACAGAACAGCGGAATAAAATAAACGGGTGGTATCATACAGGTGAAGATTGAAAGGTTTGAACAGGAACAGGAAAAGAAATACAAACACCCCATAGATGAACCCGCGTAAGCGGTACCAGCGCCATGTATGTATTGGAAATGGTTGACGAAAAATATTCAGCTTCATGCTTCGCGGTTTATTTTGTCTTGATACCATAAGTAAGCGAACGAACAGGGAATCCGGGTGTAAAATTATTTTATCCGGTCAATTCATCCCTGCCGTTCATCCCAAAATACAGCCCACCCCAAAAAAAGTGCAACTCATCCCTAAGATTATAGTGCCGGTAAAATAGAACTCTAATTTTGTGTCCGTTAAAAAAAGAAATTATGATGTTATATTATTGGGGAAAGAAAATACTGCCGCTTTGTGCAGTACTCATTTTCAACATGGCAGTGGCACAGGCCCAGGTGCAAACGGTTCGGGGCACTGTGTATGATCAACAGTCGAAGAAACAGGTGGCGGACGCTACTATTACCATTCCGGGTACCAGCCTCGGAGCCGTATCTGATAACAATGGAAACTTCACGATCCGCCAGGTGCCCGTCGGGCGTATGTCCATACAGGTTAGCCATATCAGTTATGAACCGTTAAACCTTGTCAACATTGTAGTGGAGTCCGGTAAGGAAACCATACTGGAACTTGAGTTGCTGGAGAAACTGGTGACCCAGCGGGAGATCGTAATTACGGCAAGCCGCGAAAAGCTCACCCGGAGGCAGATGGCAACGGTAAGTGCGATGGAATTCAATGCTGAAGACAGCCGCCGCTATGCAGGCAGCCGCAACGATGTTGCCCGGATGGCCTCCAATTTTGCGGGTGTTAACAGTGTAAACGATAGCAGAAATGATATCATTATACGCGGCAATTCTCCGCTGGGCTTATTATGGAGGCTGGAAGGAGTAGATATTCCCAACCCCAATCACTTTGGCGGTTTGGGCGCTACCGGCGGACCTGTAGGAATGTTGAATAATAATGTTATCGGTCAGTCGGCGTTTTATACCGGTGCGTTTCCCGCTCAGTTTGGAAACGCGGTGGCAGGAGCATTCGATCTTAGTCTGCGTAAAGGCAACAGCAACCAACGGGAATTCACCGGGCAGGTAGGGTTCAATGGGCTTGAACTGGGAGCGGAAGGACCCTTCAGCAAACAAAGCAAAGCTTCCTACCTGGTGTATTACCGGTACAGTATTCCCGGGTTACTCAAATCGTTGGGGGTAGATGTGGGAACAGGCGCGGCGGTTCCCCGGTACCAGGATATCAGCTTCAAGGTTGATCTGCCGACAAAAAAAGCAGGGCAATTCACCTTGTTTGGAGTGGGCGGCGCCAGCAGTATCAGTTTCAAAGGAGATTTGAAAGATACGGCCAACTTTTACAGCGATCCTTATCATGATCTCTATAACGCGACGAAAATGGGTGTTGCCGGATTGAAACACACTTATTTTTTTAATGCCACTACTTCTTATACACTCACCCTGGCGGCGACAGGAACCGGGGTTGTTACCCGGCAGGATTCGCTGGATGCCTCACATGACCCGCACAAAAATTACAGGAGTGACAGCAAAGAATGGCGGTATGTAGCCGGCATTGCGCTCAACAAGAAAATTTCGGCCAGCGACCGGTTTACAGCAGGGGTTACATTTGATCAGTTGCATCTCAGTTATGCCGATAGTGTGCAGGATTATGATTATGGATTTATACCGCTAGTGCGGGAAAAGGGTCATACCAACCTGGTGCGGGGGTACGCACAGTGGCAGCACAGGTTCAGCTCCCGGCTGACGCTCAATACCGGCGCATATTCCCAATACCTTACGCTGAATAACAGGGGCGTTGTGGAAGGGCGGATCGGCTTGCGGTATGCAACCGGAAATGCGGGCGCATTAACGATTGCTTCAGGTACGCATAGCCAGATGCAGGCGCTTATGACCTACTTTCACGAAACCCGCGTTGGCGAAGGCTATGTGCAAACCAACAGGGAGCTCGGGTTTACAAAAAGCCAGCATTTTGTAGCAGGCTGGGAGCAGGTGGCAAGGGATAACTGGAAGTACAAGGCGGAAGTGTATGCGCAGTTCCTGAGCAAAGTACCGGTGGAAACCCGGCTGACAGACTGGTCGGCGCTGAATATAGGCGCCGGGTACGGAGCCGGGCTGGAAGACAGCCTGGTGAATAAAGGCAAGGGATATAACTATGGTGTGGAATGGACAGTGGAAAAGCCATTTTCGAACGGCTATTATTTCCTGGGTACCGCTTCCCTCTTTGATTCGAAATACAAAGGAAGTAACGGAGTGGAGCATAATACCTTATTTAATGGCAATTATGTGGTAAACCTGTTATCCGGTAAAGAATGGCAGATACGCGGTATGCATACCATTGCGGTAGATATCAAATTTACGACAGCGGGGGGCAAACGTCATACGCCGATCAATGAAGCGGCTTCCAGGGCGGCGGGCCGCGCTGTTTATTACGAAGAAAAATCATTCTCGGAGCGGGGCAAGGCCTATCTGCGGGCGGATATTAAATTGACTTACCGCATGAACAATAAAGGCTTTATGCAGGAATTTTTTGTGGATTTTCAAAATGTTACCAACCGGAAAAATATTTTTAACCAGTGGTACGACAGCCGGGCGGAAATGGTCAGAACACAATATCAACTGGGCTTTTGGCCGAATTTTAATTACCGCATCCAGTTTTAGCCGGCAGGCGTTAACTGCTATGATACAAGGATTTGCAACGGGGGAGGATATATCCGGACCCGTTGCAAATTTTAGTTTAGTGGAAAAACTCACTGTCTTATGCAGTGGTAATTGTCTTGGGCTAAATCGCACGCTTAAATTTTCGGAAGATTGAATATGGCAACCATTCCATGTAGTATCGATGTGATTATCGGATAAAGGATTCCGAACCCCATTACCTCCCACTTTATCAACACAACTCATAAGTTGCGAAAGGTGCAGCGTCCGCCTGAATTGTCTTAAGATCGGGCAGGCACTGTGAGATTTTTAACCCTGTGGATCAATTCGTAAGAGTGAGCCGCAGAGCGGCGAAATACTACTCATTTGTTTGTATAAATGCCCGTCCAACTGAACATCTTTCGCCCGTCGCTACAGAAAAATATGCACCAGAAGCGCTGCTTCGTCCTTACCTTTATAATATGCAAATACTCTGGCGCTATCTGCAACCTCACCGTTGGCTGATCGTACTTTCATTGATGCTTGCCGGCATTGCACAGTTGCTCACACTCATAGATCCGTTGATATTCGGGAAGATCATTGATGACTACGCGATCAGCTCGCAGGGAAAATCAGAAGAAGAACTGGTAAAAGGGGTATTATTCTGGCTGGGAGTGGCTGTTTCCGTCGCGCTGCTGGCAAGAGCGGCCAAAACATTCCAGGAGTATGTTACCCGCCTGGTGGTACAGAAATTCGGTATGCAGATCTTTAATGACGGGTTGAAGCAAACGCTGCGGCTTTCCTTTCCCGAATTTGAAGGACAACGGAGCGGAGAAACATTATCGACACTGCAAAAGGTACGTACGGACACCGAGCGTTTTATCAACTCATTTATCAATATCCTTTTTTCCTCGTTAATAGGCATTGGTTTCCTTATATGGTATGCTGTTACCAAACACTGGCTGCTGATACCGGTATTTATTATAGGTGTAGGAGTGTTAGGAGGGTTAACCGGTTTGCTGAGTAAGAAAATAAAGACCCTGCAGCGCTCCATCAACCGGGAGACCAACCAGATGTCCGGAGCCATCACCGAATCGTTGCGGAATATAGAATTGGTAAAAAGCCTGGGGCTGACCTATCCCGAGATAAGACGCCTGAGGGAACACACAAAAAAGATATTTGACCTTGAAATGCAGAAAGTAAAAAAGGTAAGAACGCTGAGCTTTCTGCAAAGTACGGCACTGACAGTGTTACGCCAGTCGATCCTGTTTATATTGCTGTGGCTGATCTTCCGGCATGTGCTTTCCCCGGGCGAACTGATCAGCATGCAATTTATCTCCACTACCATTTTTGGTCCGCTGCAGGAGTTGGGCAATATTATTCTTTCCTACAGGGAAGCGGAAGCCTCCATTTTGAATTTTGACCGGTTGATGAAGAAACCGGTGGAGACCCGTCCCGAAGAACCCGTAGTATTGGGGCCCCTGGAATCAATGTGTTTTCAAAATGTGGTATTCCGGCATGCGACCGCTTCTTCCAACGCCATCGACAATATCAGTTTCTTTTTTAAAAGCGGGGATACCATCGCGTTTGTCGGTCCTTCCGGCTCTGGAAAGTCCACCCTGTTAAAATTGCTGGTAGGACTTTATCGGCCTGTTTCGGGAAATATTTTTTTCAACGATATACCGGCAACGGATATACGATATAATGAAATGCGCCGTCAGATCGGGTTTGTCACCCAGGAGACACAACTGTTCTTTGGTACCATCAGGGATAACCTGTTGTTTGTAAAACCTGATGCTACCGAACAGGAAATGCTGGAAGCCCTGCGCCAGGCCGCCTGCGAAACCCTGTTGTCCCGCTCGGGAAAGGGATTGGATACCGTTCTGGGCGAAGGAGGGATGAAATTGTCCGGCGGTGAAAAGCAGCGGATAGCCATTGCCCGTGCCCTACTGCGCCATCCACGCCTGCTCATTTTCGATGAAGCCACTTCTGCCCTTGACTCCATCACCGAAGAAGCGATCACGGAAACCATTAAGGATATATCTGCCAAAAGAGATCCGATAACCATACTTATTGCGCATCGCCTGTCGACGATTATGCATGCAGACTCCATTTATGTGCTGGAAAAGGGGAAAATAGTGGAAACAGGCACCCACCAGGAACTGGTGGAGAATAAAGGATTGTATTACGCGATGTGGCGGCAACAGGTGGGAGAACGGCGGGAAGCTATTATTGTGGCGGAAAACCCATTGGATCAGGGGCAGGTTCCCTCAACAGACTTTGAATGATACAACGCCGCTTTTTAATCTGCCTGTTACTGGTTTTTACTGTAAGTATTCTGTATAGTATCCCTTACAGCGTAAATGAAAGGGGCTTGACGTCCAAAAGAACACCGGCTTTCAGCGACAGCCTTCTGAAAGTAATTAAGGTGGTAGACGGCGATACATTCTGGGCGGAAGACCGGTTCGCTAAAAAAATAAAAATCAGGCTGATAGGCATAGATGCGCCGGAATTAAGGAAATCATTTAAAAAAGAAGCCGGCTTTTATGGCAGGGAAGCAAAAGCTTACCTGGCGAAACGTATACTTGGCAAGACAGTAAAACTGGAGTTTGATATTGCCCGGAAAGACCGGTATGGACGGACACTCGCGTACGCGTATCTGCCCGACGGAACATTTGTGAATGCGGAATTGATCAAAAACGGATACGCCATCATAATGACTGTTTTGCCCAATGTGAGGTATGCCGATGAATTCAGGAGACTTCAGCAGGAGGCAAGGAAAAACAACCGGGGATTGTGGAAGGAATGACCATTGGAAGCTGATGTGTTGAAAAAGAAAAGGGAAATCAATACGATTTCCCCTTTGTAACAGGTTTACGATGTTATCTTGATAAACCTAGCTGAAAAGATCCCTTCCCCCGTTGCTGTCTGTTGACGGATTATCCGTAACATTATCGATCGGAGCTATAATAGTCTCTTCAACAACTACCACTTCTGTTACCTCGGGTTGCGGTGCAACTGGCGGAGCAGGGGCTTTTTTGGCCGGTTTTTTGGGAGTAGGCTTTTTGCTCACTGGTTTTTTAGGAGCAACTTTTTTTGCTGCTTTTTTGGGCGCCGCTTTTTTCACCGCTTTTTTGGGTGCTGCCTTTTTAGGCGCTGCTTTCTTTGCCGCTTTTTTAGGAGCCGCTTTCTTCGCAGCCTTTTTGGGTGCTGCTTTTTTTACTGCTTTTTTAGGCGCCGCTTTTTTCACCGCTTTTTTGGGTGCTGCCTTTTTAGGCGCTGCTTTTTTTGCAGCTTTTTTGGGGGCGGCCTTTTTGGCTGCTTTCTTAGGAGCAGCTTTTTTCGCTACTTTTTTAGGAGCAGCCTTTTTTGCACCTTTTGTTTTTGCTTTGGCCATGATGATGGAATTAATGTGTTTGTAGTAGAGATGATTTAATGCGAAAATTAGCGAATAAAATTTAATATTATAAAATTAGTATTCACTTTTTTAAAAAACAAGAAGAGGAATGAACGAACGGCTTATACTCAAAAAAGCATATCCCGATGGCAGGGGACTATGCCCTGGACAAAGCCATGCCTGACCATACAGCCAGTAATCCGCCAACGGTGCTGGCGGCTATATAGGCGATAGCCGTGAAACTGTTCCCGGATTGAAGCAGTTGCATATTTTCAGCCGCAAAGGCAGAAAAAGTGGTGAATCCCCCGCAAAACCCCGTTGCAAGGAGCAGCCGGATATGGGGAGCCGTGCCGGAATGTTTCTGAAAAAAACCAATAAGGAACCCGATAGCCAGGCAGCCCAGGATATTAACCGTAAAGGTGGCAAAAGGAAAACGGTGCGGAAATTGTTTGTTGATGAGCAGGCTGGTAAGGTAGCGGAAGATGCTGCCTACACCCCCGCCCAAACCTACCACGATAACCTCTTTGATCATTTATATTGTCAGTTTGATTTAGAACCTTTTCACTTCCCAACCTTTCCTGTATGTTCTTTTCAGGAACCGGTCTGCCGCGGGATGATTGGGAAACCTCATTTTTTCCGCATCCCACTTCAACAGGGTACCGGGGGTGCGGATAGCGATCGTACCCAGCAGGATCGCTTCCGTCATAGGACCGGTTTGGGCAAACCCGGATTCATTTTGAGCCTTTTTAAGACAGGCGTCTGCAAAATGATGATAGTGGTTCCGGTCTTCCATTTCGGGTTGGGTATATCCTGCAAATTTCTCCTCCGGCAGCAGGACGGGCATGCCGCCATGTGGAATCAGTAACGCACCTTCCGTGCCGATCAGCATGGCCGATTCCTCGGGATAGTCTCCTTTATATAAAGCCCTCACCTCTTCGGGCGGATAATAGGAGCCGTCGAACCATTCCAGCATAAACGTGTCGCCTTCCGTGAATTCATTGCCCCGGAATATCCAGGTAATATGGTCTCCCTGCGGCCAGGTGTCTTTTCGCCTTGTTTCCGAATTTTCCCAGGAATCCTGCACTTCCGCCATCACCGACAGGGGCGCTTTTAAATTCATTCCTTTCCATACGGCATCAAAAATATGACAGCCGATATCGCCGGACCAGCCGGTGCCAAAATCCTGCCAGGACCGCCACAGTACCGGGTGGTATATCCGGGGGGCATAGGGGCGGAATGGTGCTGCGCCCAGCCAGAGGTCCCAGTTCAGCGACCCAGGTACGGGGGAGTCTTCCTCCGGCCGCGGGCCTTCTAACCGGTAGTTCTCTACCGCCCCTTTCCGATTGGAGCATAAATACGCATGTGTAATGTTGCCTATCGCTTTTTGTTTGACCCAGTGTACAGCGGTTCTGTCGCCTTTTCCCGAGGCTATCTGGGTACCCAACTGCGTGACAACGCCTCTTTTTACCGCCTCTTTTGTAAGTGATCTTACTTCGGCTACGTCATGGCACATTGGTTTTTGGCAGTAAACATGTTTACCGCCTCTTATGGCATTTATGGCAATGATATAATGGTTATGGTCGGGTACGGTAATATTAACGGAGTCTATATTGTTTTTTTCTTTGGCCAGCAACTCCCGCCAGTCTGCATATACCCGGGCCTCAGGGAAAGCTTCAGCCGCTTTTTTCAGGTTGTTGACATCCACATCGCAGAGAGCAACAATTTTTACGCCGGGGTGTTGTTTAAACTGGTTGAGGTCGTGCCAGCCCATACCGCCTACACCAATGCTGGCATGCCGGAGAACAGCGGGTTCAGTAGATTGAGCTACTGCTTTATCAATCAAAGCGGTGGCGGTTACTGCCGCTGTTGCCGTTTTTACGAATTTTCTCCTGGTTATAAATGTTTGGCCCATAACACGTCCTATTGGTGGGTGAATGTAAGATTATTTGTTAAGATTTATGGAGTCTGCCGGTTTGGATGCCGGCGGGAAAATATGGAAATTTGAAAATGTGTTTATCCCATTGAAAAAAGTTCAGACCTTCGCGCAGCCGTTAGCCGGCCTTTTTGTATTATCATTTGTTTACCAAAAACCATCAACCAACCTGGTTCATGAAAAAGCGTAAGGCGATCATTATCGGTGCCGGGCCGGCAGGACTGACCGCGGCATACGAGTTACTAACCAAAACGGATATTATTCCCATAATCATTGAGCAGGACAACCAGGTAGGAGGATTGTCGAAGACGATAGATTTTGAAGGAAACAAAATAGATATCGGCGGACACCGTTTTTTTTCGCGGTCGAAAAAAGTAGTTGACTGGTGGCTGCACTTTTTGCCGCTTGAAAACTCTCCCGGAAAACCGTTCTCTATCCGGTATCAGAACCAGTCTGCAGGGGTCAGCAGCGGGGAGCAGTCGCCTGTATCAGAGGATGCGGTAATGCTCCTGCGCCCGAGGAAATCGCGTATCTATCACGCCCGGAAATTTTTTGATTATCCCCTGCAGATCAATGGCAACACACTGCGGAATCTGGGACTGGCAAAACTTTTTGCAATAGGAACATCCTACTGCAGGGCAAAGCTATTGCCGAAGAAACCGGAAAGAACCCTGGAGGATTTTTTCATTAACCGCTTTGGCAACAAACTGTACACCACCTTTTTTAAAGATTATACGGAAAAAGTATGGGGCGTACCCTGTAATGAATTGCCGGCAGATTGGGGCAGACAACGGGTAAAAGGACTGGACGTGGGAAATGTGATCAAACATGCCTTCCGGTCAATCTTTCTTAAAGACAGGGATATACGGCAGGCAAAAACGAAAACAAGCCTGATAGAGCAGTTCCTGTACCCTAAGTTCGGACCCGGGCAAATGTGGGAAACCGTTGCCGGTGAGATACAAAAGAGAGGGGGCGAAATAATTTTGAATACCGGTGTGACAAAGATAACAAGGGATCACAAACATATTATTTCAGTAGAAACAACAAACTTTGAAAATGGTCAATCGGCTACCTGTGAAGGCGACCTGTTTTTTTCTGCCATGCCTGTAAAGGAACTGGTAGAGAAAATGGACTTTCCTGAAAAAGACCATCCGGTAGTAGCTGCCGCCAGGTCTCTGGAATACAGGGATTTTCTAATCGTGGGCATTTTATCTGATAAGGAGAACGGACAACAGGATGTCATTTCAGACAACTGGATATACATCCAGGAAGGTGATATAAAAGCGGGACGGGTCCAGTTTTTTCACAACTGGAGCCCCGGTATGACAAAAGACAGCCGCCACCATTGGATAGGGGTGGAATATTTTTGTAACGAGACAGATGAATTCTGGCAACAGGAGGACGAAGCTATTTCGTCGTTTGCAGTGAGCGAAATGGATAAAATAGGGATTGTGGATTCCCGAACCGTATTAAAAACCACCGTCATAAAAGTAAAAAAGGCCTATCCTTCCTATTTTGGCGGATACAGCAATTTTGGGGTGATACAGGAGTTCCTGAACGGAATTGACAACCTCTACCCGGTGGGGCGAAACGGAATGCACCGTTATAACAATACGGATCACAGCATGCTGACGGCAATGGCAGCCGTTGACAATATTGTGCAGGGGAAAACTGATAAATCTGCTATATGGGCTATTAATACGGAAGACGCTTATCACGAACAGTCTGACAACTGATCAGAAAGACCTCTTTTTTTTGTAGAAGGCAATGATATCCACCACCTGCTGATTTTGAAGAATGGTAGGGTTCAGCTCTATGAACTTTTTCAGCATTTTCGGTGACTTTTCCATCGCATCCTGCAGCAAAAGCAATGCTTCCTTGCTTTTTCCCTGTGCGAACAGGATGGCGCTCTTGTAAAAAATGAATATGGGTTTGTCGCCGGCCATAGACATGGCAGCGGCCGTCTGCTCCATCGCGTCATCCAGGAAGTCGCTGGAATACAGGCAACGTATAAGAGCTTCCCAGCCACCCACGCCTTTGGGCCGGGCTTTTACTACATTGGAAAAATACATGATCGCCTCTTTCACCTTTCCCAGTTCCAGCAAGCATTCGCCCATCGCCAGGTTATATTCCGGTTGCATTTTGTGTATACGCAACGCGGATTCCAGGTACTGCACAGCCTTTCCGAGAGACATTTCATTGATGTACGTGCAGGCTATCTTGTAGTACAGTTTGCTGTCATCTGTGCTCAGATGCGAGGCTTTTTTATAATAAAACCGTGCCTGGGCATACTTTTTCAGCTTATCGTAACAATACCCTATCGCCTCGTAAATAACATCTTCCGGGCGGGCCAGCTCAATCACTTTTTCCAGTGCTTCTATGGCGTCTTTGTACTTTCTCAGCTTGATGTAGGCATCCGCCATATTTCGATACGCGTAGTCGAATTTTTCGTTGATAGCAAGGGCGTACTTATAAGCGTCCACCGATTTTTCATACAGTTTTAGTCCCTGGAAAGCAGCGCCCAGGTTGAACCATGCGAGTTCGTTGTAGGGTTGTTCATTAATGATTTGCTGATGCAGCCGGATGCTTTCCTCACTTCTTCCGGTAAAATCCGTCCAGAAGCAGATTTTGTAAAGCGCTTCTTCATTGGCAGGGTCGCTTTCCAGGATATGCGCCAGGCAGTCAAATACCTTATCAAACTCCTCGTAATCATCGTACACGTCCGACAGTTCGAAAAGAAGATTTATTCTTTCTTCACCATCAAATTCCTGCAGGGCCTTTTCGAGCAGCACAACCGCTTTTTCATGTTCATCCAGTGCGAGGAAAACATCTGTTTTCAGGATATAGATGTCTATATCGGTACTGTCGTATATCTCCGCCTGTTCCAGCAGAGAAAGGGCTTCACTGTATTTCCTGGTGGCAATTAACAGGTCTGCCTTTTTTACCATCAGGGAGGCGGAATAAGGAAATAACTCCATACCTGCCTCGGCAGCTTCCAAAGCCGCGGGGAGATTATCCTTTTCGTCAAAATAGTCTATGATTTTTTCAAAAGCCTCTTCTTCCAGGAACTTATGTGGCTGGCCCTGCCTTAATTTTTCAAACTGTGTGACTAAATCCTGAATTTCATGATCGTATTCCCGGGGGTCTTCTTTCATGCGGTATAAGTTAATGAAAGTTAATATTTTATTTGGAAAAATGTCAATTTCAGGCTGTTTTTTTAGGAAATTGTAACAATTAATGCCGGTTCTCCGTTTTATTTTTTGATAACTATTGCGATAATGAAAACAAAGCATTAAATTTGTTGCAGCTATGGTAAAAAAAGGAGATATATTGAAAGTTTCTGTTAAATATACGGCTGCGGTGGTAGCGGTTGCTTTTGCAGTAACTCAATGTGTTTTTGCCATTACCGGTTTTGGCTTTTTATCCGGTGGAGAGGATAAAAACGCGAAAGACAACGCTTCGTTCTCCAATATTAAATCCACTGTAACAGTTTCCATCAAAGACAAATATGGTATCAGCAGTAAGGATGCGTTTACCAGAACCCACAACAAAGCATTGGTTCCCGAAGCTGCTGATAATTCTGTAGTTACCTATAAAAAGGGGAATGTGGTGTATGTGCTTCCCTATAAAAATCAAAAGAGCGTAAAAATGCCCGGGTTCATTTCCCTGGCGCCTGCTCAATCGGCTCCCATCAACCGTTAATTTTCCTTTTGTAAGTTTTTGCTTTCTTCAAATGTAAGTTGCCTGTATCCGCTTTTGGGTAGAGCGAACTTCTGTACCGGTACCGGGTCGAAGCTGATCCTGGAGGCGGTGTACCTTACTTTATAATTTCCTACAGAAGATTCATATTCCAGCGGAAAGCCGGGAAGGTTTTTAAACTGATAGTCGTAGTCCTTGTTTTCGGAAATCAGCTCAGTAGTATAGTACACCGTAAAACTGCTGCCGTCTTTCAATTTTGCCGTCGCTTTTTTACATTCGTATCCGGCTATCTTTTTGGTGTCGCCGGGTTGATCCACAAAAACGATCCCTTCATACTTTTTGTTCATTTCCTGCCAGTCGTTTCTGTTCATCTGTATCATAATCTTCTGGTTTCCAAACTCTTTTAATACAGCGCCCGTCCCGGTGGCGTTATTTTGAAGCGTTACCGTGGTGCCCAGCGGCGTTACCATTTCGGTACGGCTTTGGTTGCCCCTCAAAAAAATGGTAGTAGTTACCCCGTCAAACATATCCGCCAGTTGCGGCTCTTTGCTCCCGGTTTGCACCGTGGTAAAGTACACGATGGTGCCTTCAGACAATACAGTCTGCGCCCTGAGATGCATATTGAAAACCAACAATAGGGAAAGAATGGATACCACTTTACACATTTTTATCGCTCCTTTTTTGGTAAAGATAGAAATTAGACCCCGGGGGTTGTATTATCAACTGGTAAAAACGTGATAATCTTAAACAATGTACGCCAACTACCTGTTTATTTGCTTTTTTGTTTGTTTTTCATGTCCTGGAGCTTTTTCTGTGTATCCTGCATCTGCTCAAGCCGTTCCTGCCACTTACTCTTTGTTTTTGGCTTTTTCTTGTTTTCCTCCAGTTTAGCCAGTATTTTCTTGTGGTCGATAATAAAATTCTGGATAACATACTGCAGTCCCAATGTGATCAGGTTGGACACGGTATAGTACCAGGTAAGCGCTGAGGGCAGGCTGTTGAAGATACCTAACAGCATTACGGGGAATATATAGGGCATGTATTTCAGCATCGGGTTATCCTGGGTAGGTGTTTGGGCCATGCTGTAAATAGAGATCAGTAAGCTGGTTACGGTAGCCAGCAGCGTGAACAAACTGATATGGCTTCCATAAAAGGGAATATTGAATCCGAACTCCAGTATGGAATCATAGGAGGAAAGGTCGGTAGCCCATAAGAAGCCATTTCCCCGCAGGTCTATGGACGCGTTGAAAAAGCTATACAGGGAGAAGAATATCGGGATCTGCAACAATGCCGGGATACAGCCGCCAAGCGGGTTTACTCCTGCGCTCCTGAACAGCTTCATTTGTTCCATAGCATAGGCCTGCTGATCGTCTTTATGTTTGGCTTTCAGCAGATCCAGTTCCGGGCGTAAGGCTTTCATCCGGGCGCCGCTTAAATAGCTGGTGTACACCAGGGGGGAAGTTAACAACCTGATGAAAATGGTCAGCAAAGCGATCACTACTCCGTAGTTGCTGAAAAACCTGGTGAAAAAATCAAACACCGGCATGATCAGCCATTTATTAATATATTTCACGAAGGCGTAGATGCCCTGCCCGAGATTAATTACATTCTGCAGCCCTAAGTCGTAACTTTTAAGGATATTATAGTCATTAGGTCCGTAATAGATCTGGAACGGTATCGTACTTTTGTTTTCCGCCGGTAAATTTATCTTCAGATTGGCGGTTGCCGCCGTTATCAACCCCGTACTGTCGTGCTCTTCCGTGCAATTGATGCTGCCGGAGCTGAACCCGTTGGGCGCTACTATGGTGGTATTGAAAAACTTTTGCTTTATGCTCAGCCATTTTACAGGGTTTTCAAACTGTTTGCTGTAAGAACGGCCCAGCGTAAAGTAATCATAGTCGTCTTTTATCCAAAACCCTATCTGGGTTTCCCTTTTTTCTGTAACGATGTCCCTTTCATGTTGCCACAACTGATTTTGCCAGGTGAGGTTGAGGCTGTTTTGAGTGAACAGGTTATTCACTCCTGCTACATCTACCACCCAGTCAACCATATAGTCGTTTTCTTTAAGTGTAAAACTGTGTGTGATGCTGCTGCCCGCGGAATCGCTGAGGGTATATGAGATGGTCTGGTTGCCATTTGAAGATACCACTTCACCACCTTCGAAAAACAGGTCGCTCACCTGGGCAGACCGGTTAGAAGAAGTGTTTACCGGGTAGGTGATTTTGTCGAAATTACCCTCCACCAGCTTAACGGACTGGCTGTCAATAGAGTTATAGTTCTTTAACGCTACCAGTTTCGGCTGCCCGCCTTTGTTGGAAAAAACAATTTTCAACACCTTGTTTTCAACAACAGTTTCCTTTTCAGTGCCTTCGGCGCTAAACTGCCCGGCGGAAGCTATTTTGTCCTGTGTTTCTCTCTGTACAGCGTCCTGGCGCACCAGGTTGCTGTCTACTATGGGTAGGGTGGCGGCTATTGAGTCTTGTTTCCTTCTTTGTTCAGTTTCCAGGTCCAGTTGTCCTTTCCTGGTGAAATAAAAAAAACCGATGAACATCAATCCTAACAAAGCAAACCCAATAATCGCATTTTTATCAAACTGCATTTACCTTAAAATTTGAGTGGGCAAAGGTAATGCCTTTGACTAAACTTTTGATTTAATCCGGGAGATAGTTTCTGGCAAAATCGGGGGCTGTCAGGCCTGAACAGGCTCATTTTGTGCTATAGGACGGGGCTTTATGCTTTTTTCGTCAGAAAAATGCCTGGCGGCGTTTATAAATGCCACGAAAAGCGGGTGTGGGTTCTCCACGGTACTTTTAAGCTCCGGGTGGTACTGCACACCGATGAAAAAAGGATGGTTGGAAAGTTCCACAATTTCCACCAGTCCGGTTTCAGGGTTTCTTCCGCTGGCGATCATTCCATGCGATTCAAAAAGATCCAGGTAGGCGTTATTGAATTCCCAGCGGTGCCGGTGCCTTTCGGTGATCCGTTCCCTGCCGTATATTTTCCTTGCCAGCGAGCCTTCCTTTAAGTCGCATGGGTAGGAACCCAGGCGCATGGTACCCCCCTTGGTGGTAATATCTTTCTGGTCGTCCATCAGGGCTATTACCGGGTAGGGCGTATTTTCCTCCATTTCTGTAGAATGGGCGTTTGCCAGGTTCAATACATTCCGGGCATATTCAATTACAGACATTTGCATTCCCAGGCAGATGCCGAAAAAGGGCAGGCCGTTCTCCCGCGCGTGTTTTACCGCTATGATCTTTCCTTCTATACCCCGCAACCCGAACCCCGGGGCTACCAGCAGACCGTCCAGTGTGCCAAGCTTTTCCGCCACATTTTCCCGGCTGATAAATTCACTGTGTATGTTTACCACATTTACACTGCATTCGTTGATGGCGCCTGCATGTATAAATGCTTCCAGTATAGATTTGTAGGCGTCCTGCAGCTCTATATATTTTCCGATCAACCCGATATTCACCTTTCCTTTCGGATACTTAAGCTTATCCAGAAATTCCTTCCATTTGCCCAGTTCAGGCTCATTATACTGGGTGATATTTAATTTTTTCAAACAGATCTGGTCCAGCTTTTCCCGCATCATCGCCAGTGGTACCTCATAAATAGTGGAGGCATCGGCGGCTTCTATCACCGCGTCTGTTTTTACATTGCAGAACAGCGCTATTTTTCTGCGCAGTTCGGGAGATAATGGCCGTTCGGTGCGGCATACTATAATGTCCGGGTTCACACCCTCCTGGCTCAGTAGTTTTACACTATGCTGGGTGGGTTTGGTTTTCAACTCCTTTGCCGCTTTCAGGTAGGGTACCAATGTCAGGTGTATGATCAGGCAGTCTTCATCCGGAAGCTCCCATTGCAACTGGCGTACAGCTTCTATAAAAGGTAAACTTTCAATATCCCCCACAGTGCCGCCCAACTCGGTGATCACAATATCAAATCCCTCTTTACCCAGCAGCAACATCTGTCTTTTTATTTCATCCGTAATATGGGGGATTACCTGTACGGTTTTGCCAAGGTAGGCTCCTTCCCTTTCTTTATTGATAACCGTTTGATATATACGACCGGTGGTAACATTGTTGGACTGTGAGGTAAATATATTCAGAAAGCGCTCATAATGGCCCAGGTCGAGATCCGTTTCCGCGCCGTCTTCGGTAACATAACATTCCCCGTGTTCATAGGGGTTCAGCGTTCCCGGGTCTATATTGATATAGGGGTCAAATTTCTGGATCGTAACTTTTAAACCACGAGCCTGCAGCAGTTTTGCCAACGAAGCGGAGATAATTCCCTTACCCAAAGAAGATGTTACGCCACCGGTAACAAAAATGTACTTGGCCATGATAATTAAAAAAGTTTAATAAATAATCAAATCACTTTATGCGCTTTTCAGGCATAAAGACATTAAAACCTGACCTGATTTTGAACTGAAAATTTGCTTTGAGGTCATGCAAAGTTACAGTTTTTTTATTGCCGCAAAAAACTATGCCCGGAATTGTGGAAAAGGTCTGAATGCAGGTAAAACAGGGGCAGGGGAGATTTTAGGTCTACTAGATCGCAATTTTTACAGTCCAGGTTTGGCCGCTTTCATTCCATATTCTCAGTATGTATATGCCATTGCTGGTAGGTATAACTGTTTTTTGTTCTTCGGGCAAAACGTTTTTGTCAATCATTCTGCCAAACGTATCATAGAGGATATAGTGTAGCTTCTGTGTGGTAATCTTTTTAATATAAATTTTCTGTCCTGAGCTATGGACCAGGTAGGGGAGTCCCCTGGAGTTTAATTGTATTCTTTGGGTATCGCTATAGGTGGTATTGCCGTTTAAATGAACGGCGGCTATCCTGTAGTATAACGTTGAGCCAAGATGCAGGGCGTTTTGGTGTACATAGCTGAAAGCAGCCGCAGGTTGCCCGTTTTGCCAGGCATTCATTTCCGTTACACTTATCCAGTTGTTATTTCCGTTTTTACTGCATTCAATTACAAATTTACCGGGCTCCAGCCCTTCGGCATTCCAGGTCAGTATCACATTTTCGTAATCGCCTTTCAGGGTAAGGTTTCTGGTGATTATTGGCAGGATGGCATAACATACATCGGTGACCAGGGTGCTGTTCTTTACTCTTTCAAATAATAGCGCGTGTCCGGCATCGTTCAGGTGCACATTATCACCGCTGTTGTAAGCCGCGTTTATGGTTCCGTCCGCGTTGGCTATTCCCGTCCAGAAATCAATATATCGGCTGCCAAAAGTTATTTCCAGCCAGTCCCGCATCTCGATCAGCATATCCCTCCTGGCCTGAGAAAAGTTCCTGGGTTGTGTGGAGGTAACCCAAACGGGGATGTTGTGGGAAGCAGCATAGTTTACAACCCGGGTGAAATTATTTTTTTGCTCCGCGATCGGGATATCGTTCGCCGCGTCATTGGAAGGAAAGTTAATAAGGATCGCATCGGGGTTTTCACTGATCGCCGCATCGATATTTTTAGTGGGGTTCACGGTAAAAGGGGCGGGAGGGGTAAACGAGTTGGGCTGTATGTTATAAGTAGTAGTGCCTCCCACTGCCAGGTTGATGATTTCGCAGCCTGCATTAACGGAGGTTTCAAGGTAGTTTTGAAAAAGCGCCACATAGGCATTGGCTGGCGTAGACGCTCCTACACCTTCTGATGTAGACGATCCCAGCACCACCACCTTAAACGGCTGGGGACAAACCTGCCCACGGGTACTGTTGTTTGCAAAAAAAACACTCAGGCAAAATAGCAGGAGAGTATTTTTCATATCAGTATCTAAGCGTTAAATGATAGATAATAGGAGATTCAAAATTATAATAATTTATGGGAAGCGCCAATGCCACTATGACCAGGCTGCGAAAATTACCAGGTGATAACAAATTGCAGGGAATGCGGGTTATGGTTTACAATCTTTCCAAACCTGCGGTTGTGTTCAGGGCTTTTTTTATTCAAAAGTGTGATAAACAATTTGTACGAAAGCCAGAACAGGAACAAAGCGCATAACACATCAAATATTGCTATCAAGTTTGTTTCATTTGCTCTTCCCGGTGATATTGCTTCGTGTATTGAATAGGGAATGAGGTTAAATCCACTTGAAGACCGTAATACGATAAACAGAAATAAGCCTGTCGTAAACGACGCCGGAATAACCGCTGATATGTTTGCCCTTTTACTCAATGCTAATTGCAGGATTAACTTGTTCTTTTGCAACTTTAATAAACAGAATCGCCAGTTCTGCTCATTAAGGCTTTTATTTTATAAACATCAAATCTTTGAGCAAAGAACAATGGGAAATAGAAATACAGCTTCTTTTTTCTCTTTACCGAAAATGATATATTAAATACGCCTTCTTCCCGGTTTTCTTTGCGAAATGCAGTTTCTCCGACAGGCTCCTGTCGTATAAGCTTATTTTTATTTTCTTTGGCTAAGAAAATGGATACACCTTCTAATCCTATACAATCAGGCACATTACTATGAAAACAAACCTTTCCTTTTATATTCATTAATTTTTTTTCTTTGTCAAAAGCGATATTGGAGAACTCGATAGTAAAGTACTCTACCTCCAGCGGAACTAAGGTTTGTATATAATAATTACTGTCCAGGTAAATTCTTTTGCTAAATTTTTCCTCATTAAATAACCCGGGTTGCCCTTCTGTTAATACCTGGGCGTTAATGTTGTTTACGCAAAAAAATACCACTACGATACATGTTGATATAGAAAACCTCATCACTGTCTTTTCAATTTAACTTTTCCTGTGGCGGACTAACCTCTTCTTTTTTCAGTAATCCCGGCTTTCATGGATCTGTATGAACATAATCACACATTCCTGGTTCTATTTCCCGGTTTCGTTCCAGTATATCTTGAGGTTTTTGGTAGCTCTTCCGGCGGCGACAATGTCGGGCTTTCCGTCTCCGTTCATATCCGCTGCCTGCAGGTCCTCGCAGGCCATTCCGTTCTCGTCTATCCAGAAAGATTCCCATTGACCAGCGGCACCGGGAGCATATATTTTAATACCGACCTTTCCCTGTGAGTTGGGATTTCGCCAGCCGGCCACTACCTGGTTGCTGCCGGTGTTCAGGAAGTCGCCGGTAGCCAGTGCATGTCCTTCTTTCAGGTCTTCATCCAGTACCGTAGGTGTTGCCGACGGACCGCTGTACACCACCAGCCTGTTACCGTGCATCGGTTGTATCGTGGCGATCCAGGGGTTTTTGTCTTTTGACGGAGCAGTCCTGATTTCGCCGACCGGCTGGTCCATGCCCCGCATCATCTGTTTGCCGTTAGCAGCGGTAAACTTATTGGGAATAAACAACACGCCCTCTTTGCCGCCTACATACAAACCCTTTGTTTTCCCGTTTTCCTGAATGATATCAAAGTTATGGGTGAGGTGCAGGGACTCATCCAGTGTAAACATCTTCCAGTCGCCCTTTGCTTTTCCGGGATACTGGTAGGCGATCACCTTCACAGCTTTTCCTTCGCCGTTTCTGTTTCCCACACCATGCAGCGGAAGCACGATCAGATAGTATTTATCGTCATCTCCCTTCACCCACCGCATTCTGTGTGTAGTAGGCTCATGGTGCAGTCTTACCGGTGTCCACGGTTGGGTAACATCAGTGGGCTTTTCCAGGTAAAAGACGGCGCCGGATTGTTTATCATTACTTGTTTCCGCCGGGTTCCATTGTGCGCCCACAGCAATTTCCACCCTGCCGTCCCCGTCTATATCATGGGCGGCAATGCACACATTATCATGCTCCGTTATGTTTTCTGCTAATACAAACCGCTGCCAGTCCCCGTTCCGGTACCATACAAACTGCTTCTTGTCCGCCAGGATGATATCAGGCTTTCCATCTCCATCCACGTCGCCGAGGGCCAGTCCGTACCCGATGGAAACATTGTTGTCGATCACCTGTTCTGTAAACCGGGGCTCTTTTGATTGGGTGAATACCAGCAATATGGCGAAAACGAAGAATGTCATAACGATACGTGTTAATGAGAAATAGGAAAGTTTAATTTATGATTTTTTTACAAGAAGTTCCATTCTTTCACAAATTTTTACAGGCGCTGTATGAATACCCGCGGAGGGTATCAGGGGCGAAGAAAGTATTCAAAGAATTTATACATTACTTCGTTTGATTCGGGTGTGGGGTCATGTGTGGGCCGGTTCGTCATAGCCACCCTGTTACGGAAGCCCAGTATCGAATTGACTTCAATGCTATGATTCAGTGCTTTCCATCGCGTGACGGGGTCTTCTGAACCGCCGGAAACCAGGAACGGGCGGGGCGCCATCAGGGCATGCAGCTCGTGAAGATTCCTGTTTTCCTTTCTCAACCGGTTATATACACCAAAAGCCGGGTTGGACTCAGTGATCAATCCTCTGCTACGCCAGGGTTTGGGATGATAGCCAAGGTACCATGGCTCCCAATAGTTAATTGATTCTCGATCTTCCTGCATTACAATGCCCGGATCAGACCAGGCGGCGGCTGCAAAATTACCGGTGAGGCAGGATGCGAACATCGCCCATTTGCCACCAAAAGAATGCCCCGCGATACCGATCCGTTTGCTGTCTGTATCCTTTCGGTTTGCCAGTACATAAAAAGCGTTGTTGGCGGCATAGGCCAGCATGGACAGGGGTTGCACCGTAGCGCTGTCTATAGACGGGTAATAAAGGGAAAACTCATTTCTTTGAGAAGCCTCTTTTGTACCCAGAGATAGTGTGATAAAACCTCTTTTTACCAGTTGGATAGCAAAATCGCGGTTCGGTCTACCCTCGCCGATAGCCGTCCCGGGCTCATAAAAAACGGTAACAACGGCTGCTTTGATACCCGGCGTCCGGGGAACCAGTAAATAGGCGGTGGTTTTTTCGTTGGGCGTCCAGGAAAACTCAACAGTATACTGTATGTGATCGTTATGAATTATTGAATCGATATAATGAAATGACTGGCTTTTCATTGGCGCCGGCCATTTTCCGAGGTATGTTTCCCAGTCAGTTAAGATCTCCTTCTTTCTTCGCTGCCAGTCTTTTTTGGTTTTCACCGGCGCTCCGTTGTTGAACAACAATGGAGACCGGTAACCGCCAAAATCATTCTGCAGGGAATCCGGCACAGTAAAGTATTGCCGGATATCGTTCCAAATGTTGTCATGCTGGCCGAATGCTGTATTGCAGCACAGGACAGACAGGAGTACCAGTTTTTTCATGGCTTATATACGGGGTTCCCAACCCTTTTCGTATTCCCGCGCCCAGTATTTTTTCATACTGTCTTCATCCTGTTTTATTCTTCCGCTTGCAGGATCGATGTTTAATGATCTCCCCGACCGTTGGGCAATATTACCCAGTTGCACGAGCAGGGTACTTTGGTGTCCTCCCACAATTTCGGAGTTTAATGAGGCGCCGTTTTTGATGGCGGAAAAAAAGTTTTGGATATGGATAGCGTCCAGTTGCTGAGAGGGGCTTATCCTGCTGCCGGCATCAATGGGACCGGCGTCTTTTTCTTCTTTTACCAGTTGTCCTTTCACATCAAATACCTTATACGAATTGCCGGCATCGATCTGCAGAGAACCTTTATCGCCATAAAATATCACGCCTACAACGGATCCGTCTGTAGGCATAGCACTGCAGCTTCTTCCTTCCCAGGTCATTAACTTGTTGTTACCAAATTCAATATTGATCACCTGGGTGTCGGGCGTTTCCCAATCGTCCCTGTACGCATACCGGCCACCGTTAGAGCTTACTTTGGTGGGGTATTCTACCTGCAGGCCCCAGCGGGCCAGGTCTACCATATGGGTACCATTGTTGAGGGCTTCCCCGGTTCCCCAATGCCAGAACCAATGCCAGTTATAGTGTATCAGGTTGTCTTTGAATGTTCGCCTGGGGGCAGGTCCCTGCCACAGTTCATAGTTGAGCCAGGAGGGTACCGGGGTTTCTTTGCCAACGCCAATAGACGGGCGGTTGCTGGCATACCATGTTTTAGCAAAGTACGCGTTGCCGATAGTTCCCGAATGTACCTCCTGTATTCCTTTTACCACATTGGGCCAGGATCGGCGCTGGTTGCCTATCTGTATAACGTTTTTGTATTTTTTTACCGTATCGATCAGCAATTCTCCTTCGCGTGGATTATGACTGCAGGGTTTCTCCAGGTACACATGTTTGCCTGCCTGCGATGCCAGTATAGCGGCGGGTGCATGCCAGTGGTCCGGCGCTGCCACTACCAATGCATCTACATCCCTGCTCTCAAGCGATTTTCGAAAATCGTCAAACCCGGTGGGTATATCCTGTTGAAATGCTCCCACTGATTGTTTGCATTTTTCAATGGCGCGGCTGTCCACATCGCAGATATGGATCACCCGGCTATTGGGTTGTGTCGCGAAATTCTGTGCAAGGGCGTTTCCCCGAGAATTGACTCCCATTACAGAAATATTGAGCTTTTCATTGGCGCCCATTATATTCCTGTAACTTTTAGCGCTGAATGCAGGCAGTATGCCACCCATACTTACCGCACCAGTCGCCAGCACAGATTTTCTTATAAAATTTCGTCTTGAATTCATACCCGGTTGATTTAGTTTGTCTGGTATCCCTAAAATACGCCTATTTTACCTGAGTGCCGGAATATTCCTGCTTCAGTTTTCTTTCAACAAAAAAGGGCAGAAAGGGGAGGAGCGAGGCAACAAAATAGAAAGTCATTCTTTTAAAACTCCATTTGTATTGAATGCCACAGATCAGCAACAAAACCACATAGGCTATAAACAGGGTGCCATGTGCCCAGCCGATATATTTTACTGCCAGTGGTGCATCAAAGAAATATTTGAGCGGCATGGCAATAAACAAAAGCAGGATATAGGAGATCCCTTCTAAAAAGGCTACGGTAGTAAAAGATCTTAAATTCTGATTCATTTTGTGGATTAATATATCATGAGGGTAATAAGCATAAAGGACGCAAAGATAGGCATAAGCGTTAACAGAATACAGGCGGCCACGGGAAACGGAAATTTGAAAATGGGTTCAGATGTAGTGATCTGAATTTAACAGGACGATTCCCTGATGATTAATTCAGACGGCAAAACCAGCGTGGTAACAGTTGTTTCCCCGGTGTCTTTCTGGGAAGCTTCAAAAATTCTTGCAGCCTCCATTCCTATTCTTCTTCCCGGGCGGGCCACAGAGGTAAGCGAAGGATATATATAAGCGGAGATAGGGCTGTCATCAAACCCTGCAATGGCAATATTCTCCGGTACCTTCAGCCCCCTGCTCCTGATCACTTTCATGGCGCCTATGGCCACCTGGTCGTTTACACCAAAAATGGCATCCGGTGCTTCGGGAAGATCCAGTAAGGATTGGGTGGGTTCGATGGCGCTCTCTACTTTAAAATTGGTGGTAATGATCAACGACTCATCGATATCCAGGTTATGTTTTTTCAGGCATTCAATATACCCCCTGAACCGTTGTTCCGCCAGGGCCATTCCATTGGGTCCTCTCAGGTGGGCAATTCTTTTCCGCCCTGTTTGTATAAGGTGTTCAACGGCCGCAAAGGCCCCATCATAATCATCAATGGTAACGCTGCCGGTTGCAAAGCCTTCATATTCCCTGTCAATATAAATCAGGGGCAACCCCCTTTTTACAACCTGCTCCAGGTGTTCGTAGTGGCCGGAGTCATAAGTTTCCTGCGAGACCGAAAGGAATATGCCTTCCACGCGGTTAGACAGCAATTTCTCTACGTATTCCGCCTCCAGCAGATATTGTTCGTTGGTAACGCAAATATTCAGGGTATATCCCATATTCTGCAACACCGCGTCAATCCCTTCAATAATGGCTGACTCGTAGTAGTTGTTGATGGTAGGAACAATGACGCCTACATTTGCCGACTTCTTGTTCAGCAGACTTAAAGACACCTGGTTGCGTTGGTATCCTACCTTTTGAGCATATTCCTGCAGGTTACGCCGGGTGTCTTCATTGATGCTGGGATGATTGTTCAGTGCACGGGAAACGGTTGAGGGAGAGCATTTGAACTTTTTGGCAATATCCTTTATCGTTACAGGTTTGTTCATGATGGTAACAGAATACTACTCAATTTCCGCTTTTTTTTGAAATAAATTATGAACGGACTCCTAAAATCCTTAACCGGGAGGGAGTGGCAACAAATTGCCGGGTATAACAATAGCGCTAAAAATTTCAAACGTTTGCAGTCCTGTTGAATAGAATTATATTGGTAAGTTTACTACTCAATCAAGAATTGCTATGCCAGAACAATCGTTGTTAGTGAAGCCAGGCAAAGGCGCGGAGTATCATTACCTCACTGCAGAGAAAGCGGGTTGGACCTACCTGAACTTCAAGACCCGCTTGCTTCAAAAAAACGAATCATTCAGCGAATCAACCGGAGAGAACGAATATTGTATTGTACTGCTCGGAGGCAATTTTAAAGTAGATTCTGACAAAGGAACCTGGGAAACCTTTAACGGCAGAAAGAATGTTTTCAGCGGTATTGCCCACACGCTGTATCTGCCCAGGCATACGCAATTCACTTTTTCCGCGAAAGACGATAATACAGATATCGCCATCTGCTGGGTAGCTACAGATGAAGATCATCCGGCATACCTGAAACAGCCCGAAGAAGCGGCTATTGAGTTCAGGGGCGGCGATAATGCCAACCGGCAGATCAACAGCCTGGTACAGCCCGGGTTTGACTGCCATAAAATTGTTTGTGTAGAAGTATATACCCCGGCAGGCAACTGGAGCTCGTATCCTGCCCATAAGCACGATGAGCGTAAAGTAGCGGTAGACGGCGCCTTGCTGGAAGCAGACCTGGAGGAAATTTATTTTTATAAAATTGACAAACCCAATGGTTTTGCCATACAGCAGGTATATAATGACGACCGGAGCCTGGATGAAATAATCAAAGTGCACGATAATGAGGCCGTACTGGTGCCGGAGGGATATCACCCGGTAGTAGCCGGTCATGGTTATAATGTATATTACCTGAATTTTCTGGCAGGCAGTGATCAATCGCTGGCCAATACACCGGACCCGCAGCAGGAATGGATTTTTGGTACCTGGAAGGGGCAGGACCCGAGGCTGCCGATGGTAACCGCGGATATGAACAATAAAGCTTAAAATGAATACGAACAGGAAATACGATCTGCTTACACTCGGGAGGTCATCCATCGATCTCTATTCCGCCAACGTGGGAAGTCCTTTTGTAGATATACAGGCATTCAATGCATTTGTAGGCGGCTGCCCATTGAATATTTCAGTAGGCGCCACCCGGCTGGGACTTAAAGTAGCCCTGCTGACAGGTGTCGGCAACGACCAGGTAGGCGCTTTTATCAGCAATTTTCTGCAGAAAGAAAAAGTAGAAACGGCTTTCATCCCCACTATTCCGGGTAGCCGAAGTTCTGCGGTTATACTTGGTATCGAACCGCCGGACAGGTTTCCCCTGGTGTATTACAGGGACAATTGCGCGGACATAGAATTAAATCTTGATCATATACGGGCAGTGCCTTTCGGCGACTTCCGGGCCGCTGTATTTTCCGGTACGGCTTTCAGTAAGGATCCCAGCCGTACCAGCATGTTATACGCCCTGGAAATGGCCAAAAAACATGATACCTTGAAACTGCTGGACCTGGACTTCCGGGCTGACCAGTGGAATGACCCCAGGAGCTTTGGCGTAGTCATTCGCAGTGTGTTGCCCTCATTTAATATTGTAACCGGAACAGAGGAGGAAATTTTAGCCACTTTTTTGACAGATCATAGCCAGGTTTCTATAAAACATCAGCAGATATCTGCTCCGGAGATCAAAGGGAATATCAACAATGCCATTCAGAGCATTATGGATGCCGGTGTGGAGACGCTTGTTGTGAAAAGAGGAAAAGACGGAGCATCCGTTTTTCAAAAGGGGAAACCTGAAACAAAAGTACCCGGCTTTCCTGTAGAGGTGCTCAATGTATTGGGTGCGGGGGATGCTTTTTTCGGCGGCTTCTGTTACGGATACCTGAAGGGCTGGGACCTGTATAAAAGTGTGAGGATGGGAAATGCCTGCGGCGCTATTATAGTTACCCGTGAAGGCTGCGCCAATTTTATGCCGACGCTGGAGGAAGTGAACGCGTTTGTGGAGGAAAGGGGTGGTCTATAGGCGCCTTCGGGAAAAATAAACAATAATAATCTTCAAAAATAAGATATGGAAAAACTTCAGAATTATATTAACGGAGAATGGGTAAGCAGTAAAGGTACGAATTACCTGGATGTAGTCAATCCAGCCAGCCAGGCGGTGTTGGCACAGGTGCCTGCAGGGAATGCCGGCGATGTGGATGCTGCTGCCAATACCGCCGCTGCCGCTTTCGCGGAATGGAGGCGTGTTCCGGCGGGGAAAAGAATTCAATACCTGTTTAAACTAAAAACCTTACTGGAAGAAAACCTCGACGATCTGTCGAAGACCATTACGCTGGAATCGGGAAAAACCTATGTGGAGGCAAAAGCGGAATGGATAAGAGCAATAGAAAATGTGGAGAATGCCTGCGGAATACCCACCCTGATGCAAGGGGAGTTCTCCGAAGATATAGCGCCCGGTATAGATGAATATATGATCAGGCAACCATTAGGGGTATGTGCCTGTATCTCGCCGTTCAATTTCCCGGGTATGATCCCCTTCTGGTTTTTACCCTACGCCATTGCCTGCGGCAACAGCTTTATCATTAAGCCTTCCGAAAAAGTGCCGCTGACGATGACGAAAGTGATGGCGCTGATCCACAAGCTGGATCTGCCTAAAGGAGTGATCAGCATGGTGCATGGTGGAAAAGAGGTGGTAGATGCCCTGCTGGAACATCCGGTTATTAGAGCGATCAGTTTTGTTGGTTCGTCTAATATTGCTCGTTATGTATATGCTAAAGGCGCTGCTAATGGAAAGAGAGTGCAGGCGCAGGGCGGCGCTAAAAACCCGGTATTCATTCTGCCGGATGCCGATATAGACATGACCACACAGATAATAGTGGACAGTGTGTATGGATGTGCCGGGCAGCGTTGCCTGGCGGCGTCGAATATTATCACGATAGGCGGGCATAAAGATATTACAGAGAGCCTGGTGGAAGCCAGCCGTAAGCGGGTAACCGGTTTTGGCTTGGACGGGGATGTGCAGATGGGGCCGGTAATTACACCGGAAAGCAAAACCCGTATCCACACTTTGATTGAAAAGGGAATGGCGGAAGGTGGACAATTGCTGGTGGATGGCCGTAACGCGGTTATCAGCGGTTATGAACGCGGCAATTTTATCGCTCCTACAATTATCGAAAATATTCCATTAGATGGAGAACTGGCCGCTACGGAAATATTCGGGCCGGTGATGAGCCTTACTCATATTAATACGATTGAGGAGGCAATATCACTGGTAAACAACAACAAATATGGAAATATGGCCTGCATCTTTACCAGTAGCGGACTGCATGCCAGGAAATTCAGGAGCGAAGCGGAAGCCGGCAATATCGGCATCAATATCGGAGTGGCGGCTCCGGTGGCGCAATTCCCGTTCAGCGGGTGGAAAGACAGCTTTTTCGGTGATCTGCACGGGCAGGGAAAACACGCTGTTGAGTTCTTTACACAAACAAAAGTGGTGATAGAGCGGTGGCTGAAGGAGTGGACCAGGAAATTTTAGCAGGAAAATCCGTTTTCGGTTTAGCAGAAACAAAATAAATCAACAATTATATGTCCCGCAAATTAAAAACAGGCGTTATCGGTCTTGGACGAATCGGACAAATTCATCTTTCTAATCTTTTGTATCATATACCCAATGCGGAAGTAGTCGTCGCATCTGATGTTTCAGACGCCGCGCATGAATTTGCTGTTGATGCGGGAGTAAAGGCTGTAAGGAATGCGGAGGAGGTGATCCACCACCCCGAAGTAGAGGCGGTTGTTATTTGTGCACCTACACCACAGCACGTACCTTATACCGTAGTGGCTGCCAGGGCCGGGAAGCATGTTTTTTGCGAAAAACCGCTTGATGTTTCCCTGGACTCCATAGAAACGGCTGCGGAGGCAGTGAGGGAAAATAATATCAAACTGATGCTTGGTTTCAATCGTCGCTTCGATGCTAATTTTTCGCGGGTCAGGTCACTGGTGCAGGAGGGCAAGATCGGCGAACCACATATTGTGAAAATCACCAGCCGCGATCCGGCGCCTCCTCCTCTGGAGTATGTGAAGGTGTCCGGCGGGCTTTTCCTGGATATGTCTATTCATGACTTTGATATGGCAAGGTACCTTACCGGCGTTGAAGTAACAGAAGTGTACGTAAAAGGAGACGCTCTGATTGATAAACGGATACAGCAGTATGATGATATTGATACCGCGGTGATCGTACTCACGTATGCCAACGGCGCCATAGGTGTAATAGACAATAGCCGAAAGGCTGTTTACGGATACGACCAGCGGGTGGAGGTATTCGGGTCTTCCGGTGTAGCAAAGGCGGAGAACAACACACCCGACAATGCGGTGTATTTTGACGGAGAAGGCGGGCACAGCGCATTGCCTTTACATTTTTTCCTGGAACGTTATGAAAAAGCTTACCGCTCCTGCATACAGGCTTTTGTAGATTGTGTGGTGAATGATACCCCGTCGCCCGTAGATGCACACGACGGGTTGATGGCAACAGCCATTGGTATTGCCGCAGGCATTTCTTTAAGAGAAGGCAGGCCTGTCAGGCTGGAAGAGTTGACGGGTAAACTGCAGGTTGCCGGTAGCAGGTTGCATGCAGCCCCCTAAAATATGTAATTCGACAAACCTGCAACGATATCCACTCAATCAAAACAACTAAAACCTAACGATGCAAGAAACAGGACTACACAGGCTTGACTATATAGTGTTCGCGCTATACCTGGTTATTATCGCTGCCTATGGATATTGGATATACAAGAAAAAAAACAACAAGACCGACACTGCCTCCGGTTTTTTTTTAGCGGAAGGATCGCTTACTTTCTGGGCAATTGGGGCTTCTCTCATTGCGTCTAATATTTCCGCCGAACATTTTATCGGCATGTCCGGTTCCGGCTTTGAAATAGGATTGGCGATATCATCCTACGAGTGGATGGCGGCGGCAGCCCTGATCGTGGTGGCCGTATTCTTTTTGCCGGTTTATCTCAAGAACAATATTTACACCATGCCGCAGTTTTTGCGGCGACGTTACAACCCGCTGGTGGCAACCACTATGGCTGTCTTTTGGCTGCTGTTATACATTTTTGTCAATCTTACTTCTATTATCTATCTCGGTGCATTAGCCCTGGAAGTAACAGCAGGCATCAATTTTACGGCTGCCGTAATTGCCCTTTCTCTTTTTGCCATACTCATTACAGTGGGCGGAATGAAGGTAATAGGTTATACGGATGTGGTGCAGGTGGTGGTATTGGTGGTGGGCGGACTGATCACCACCTATCTTGCCCTGGACATGGTATCGGAAAAGTTTGGGAGCGGGGGTATCCTGGGTGCTTTTGTAACACTGAAGGAACAGGCCGATTCCCATTTCCATATGGTGATCAAGGAAGATAGTCCGCATTATAAGGACCTGCCGGGGTTGAGTGTGATCATAGGAGCGATGTGGATCAACAACCTGGCTTACTGGGGATGTAATCAATACATTATACAGCGTACGCTGGGAGCAGACCTTAATACAGCCCGTAAGGGGATACTGTTTGCTGCCTTCCTGAAGTTACTGGTGCCGCTGATAGTGGTGGTACCGGGCATAGCAGCTTATGTTCTGCATCAGAATGGCCTGTTCCAGGCAGAAATGGTAGATGCCGCCGGTATTGTAAAGCCGGATAAAGCGTATCCTGTTTTGCTCAACCTTTTGCCCATTGGTTTGAAAGGGGTGGCTTTTGCTGCGTTAACTGCCGCGATCGTTGCATCGTTGGCCGGTAAGGCCAACAGCATATCCACCATATTTACACTGGATATCTATAAATTGTATATTAATAAGAACGCCTCGGAAAAACACCTGATACGCATCGGCAGGTGGGCGGTTTGGATATCCATGGTCATAGCAGCCCTGATCGCTCCCCAGTTGAGGGTGTTAAGCCAGGCATACCAGTTCATACAGGAATACTCCAGCTTTGTTGCACCCGGCGTATTGGTAATATTTGTATTCGGATTGTTCTGGAAGAAAGCCACCGGTAACGCGGCCCTGATAACCGCCATCATGACGATCCCGTTGTCTGTATTGTTCAAGTTCTGGATTCCGGAAGTGCCTTTCCTGAACCGGATGGGGATCGCCTTTATTGTGTTATGTATCGTGATGGTGACACTGAGCCTGACCGATAAGAAATCAAAAAAAATGGAACCGCTGGCTATGCCTTCATTCGGTGTGAGCCAGAGTTTTCTTGTTATATCATTGATCATTTGTGGTATCCTGGGGGCACTGTATGCCGCATTTTGGTAGTCGTTAATTCGGTAACATGGTGTTGACAACAAAACAGCTTTTTTCCAGATGTTACGGACGGTATGCCATACCGGCCGTCAACGTTTTCTTTATGGAGGAAGTACACGGGTTGTTTACCGCGGCACAGGAGGCCGGGGCGCCGGTTATAGTGCAAACCACCCCTTTTGCCCGCGACTATGCGCATGCCAACATGTTGTTGGCAATGATCCATACGGCTGCGGAAATATACCCTGATGTGGTGTACGCGGTGCATCTGGACCATGGCTACGAAGAACATATCACAGACGCGATTGCAAGCGGGGGATATACGTCTGTGATGATTGATGCCTCCCATGATGATTTTGATACCAATGTACAGCGTACAAAAGCGGTAGTGGAAAAAGCGCACAAAAAAGGAATATCCGTGGAAGCGGAACTGGGGGTGCTGGCAGGTGTGGAAGATGACTTGACTGTAGACGAGAAACACTCCTTTTATACCAACCCGGATGATGTGGAGACCTTTGTAAAAGCAACCGGCTGCGACAGCCTGGCCATAGCCGTAGGCACCAGTCATGGCGCTTACAAGTTTTCCGGGGGACAGGGTTTACAGTTTGGGATACTCTCAGCCATTCAGCAAAGGTTACCGGGATTTCCACTGGTGCTGCATGGAGGCTCCAATGTAAGCAGCGAAGTGATAAACAGGATAAATGCAGCCGGCGGCAGGTTGAAAACAGATGCTAAAGGGGTACAGGAGGAGGAGATCAGGAAGGCAATACCGTTGGGAATATGTAAGATCAATATTGCTACTGATACCCGGCTGCTGTGGACTATGGTAAACCGGGAGTTTTTCCGGGATCGTCCGGAAGAGTTTGCGCCGACAACACCCGGAAAGATCTTTATGGAAACGTATAAGGAATTTATGTTGAAGAAATTTGAGCTGATGGGAGCGGTGGGGAAGGTGTTTGAATTTGAAAATTTGAAAATTTGAAAATGAGCGAATATGGAGGTGTGAAAATGTGGGAATGTGGAAACTATTGTTTGGCTTTGTTCTATAGATGATGTGGTAGATATATAGTTTGAATGTATTCTGTAGCACCGTCCCTCTCCTGTCGGAGAGGGATTAGAGGGTGAGGCTGATATGGTATATAGTTCAGGTTTGTTCTGCAGCACCGTCCTTCTCTGAAGGAGAAGGATAAGAGCCCGCCCGAACGATGTTCAGTCGGGTGGGGATGAGGCTGAACCTTTCGAATTACTAATTAAAATTTTATAAGTAAAAAATTTTCATAAGTGAGTTCTGTGAACAGACTCTCTAAAAATAATATACACATGAAAAAGAGATTAACCGTTGCGCAGGCAACCATCGAATTTCTGAAAAACCAATACGTAGAAAGGGATGGCGTGGAACAGCCTTTTTTTGCCGGATGCTTTGGCATTTTCGGGCATGGTAATGTGGCGGGGCTGGGACAGGCGCTGCAGGAGCACCCTGATTTCCGGTATTACCAGTGCCGCAATGAGCAGAGCATGGTGCATACCGCTGTCGCCTATGCGAAAGTAAAAAACAGGCTGAGCGCTTTTGTCTGTACTACTTCCATAGGCCCGGGGGCTACCAATATGCTTACCGGCGCTGCCCTGGCTACCATTAACCGTTTGCCGGTATTATTGCTGCCCGGTGATATATTCGCAACCCGTGAACCTGCTCCTGTGCTGCAACAACTGGAAAGCGCCCAAACACAGGATATCTCGGTGAATGACTGCTTTAAGCCGGTATCCAAATACTGGGACCGTATCAATCGACCGGAGCAGCTTATTTTCGCCTTGCCCGAAGTAATGCGGGTACTCACATCACCCGCTGAAACGGGAACTGTTACGTTGTCCATGCCCCAGGATGTACAGACCCATGCTTATGATTTTCCCGCGGCGTTGTTTGAAAAGAGAGTATGGCACATACCAAGAGCCAGACCTGATCGCAACGCGCTGGAGAAAGCCGCTGAATGGATTAGGGCTGCAAAGAAACCGGTGATCGTTGCCGGTGGCGGTGCTATCTATAGTGCCGCCTCTGAAATACTGGACGCTTTTGCAACCAAAACAGGCATACCGGTGGGGGAGACTTTTGCGGGCAAAGGAGCTACCCCTTATAATGCGCCATATAATATTGGCGGACTCGGCGCTACCGGTACCAAGTATGCGATTGACGTCGCTAATGAAGCAGATTTGGTAGTGGGTATCGGCACACGCTACAGCGACTTCACTACCGCCTCCAAGTCAATATTCAAAAACCCCGGCGTAAGGTTTATCAATATCAATGTAAATGAGTTTGATTCGTATAAGCACAATGCGCTGGCATTAACCGGCGATGCGAAAGTAACTTTGGAAGAGTTACAGGCATTGCTAGGATCGCATGAAGTAGAAGCAGACTATCGCAAAAGGATAGCCGAAATAAACAAGGCCTGGGATGATGAGGTAACAGAGATATATGCCACCGGCAACGGAAGCAATCCACCTATCGACCAGGCGGTGGTAATAGGTACGCTCAATAGTTTTATGAACCCTGAAGATATTATGATCAATGCTTCGGGCAGCGCACCCGGCGACCTGCATAAACTGTGGCGGGCTACCCATCCCAAAAATTTTCATCTGGAATACGGCTATTCCACTATGGGCTATGAAATAGCTGCCGGGCTGGGCGCTAAAATGGCGGCTCCTGAAAGAGAAATATACGTGATCTGTGGCGACGGCGGTTACCTGATGAACAATAACGAAATTGTTACAGCCATACAGGAAGGTATTCGGTTTACAATTGTACTGATCAACAACAACGGATTCGCGAGCATCGGCGGACTGAGCGAAAGCATCGGCAGCGAACGGTTTGGCACCAAATACCTGTACAGGGAAGAAACCAGCGGACAACTGAGCGGTGATATATTGCCGGTAGACCTGGCAAAAAATGCGGAAAGCCTGGGAGCCGTAGTGATCAAAGCTACTGACGCGGCCTCCTTGCAGAAAGGACTGGAAGAAGCCAGGAAACAGAACAGGGTTACCGTTGTGTATATAGAGACGCATCTTCACCGTACCGTAAAGGGATACCATGCCTGGTGGGAAGTACCGGTAGCGGAAGTGTCTCAGTCCGCATCGGTGCAAAAGGCATTTGAAACGTATAAAGAGAACAAAAAGCAACAAAGGATATTCTTATAAACACGCTATACGAAGTCTCCGACTTCGTATCTGCTATGTTCTTCCGAGACTCCGTCTCGCTAAACTGATAAAACAATAAGATTCTTCCGGGACTTTGTCTTGTTAAACCAATAAAACCTTAATATGAACTTTCAGAACATTCATCTTGGAATAGCTCCTATTAACTGGACAAATGATGATATGCCGGAACTGGGCGCGGAAAACACATTTGAACAATGCATCAGTGAAATGGCGCTGGCAGGGTTCAGCGGGTGTGAAGTAGGGAATAAATTTCCCCGTGATACGGCAGTGCTGAAAAAGGCCCTGGCACTACGCGGTTTGCAGATCTGCAATCAATGGAACAGCTACGAACTTACCACAAGATCCCTGGAGGAAAATATCAAAAACTTTACGGCTCTGCTCGATTTCCTGGAAGCAATGGACGCCAAAGTGATTGGCGGCGGTGAGACCGGGAACAGTTGCCAGGGAAAAAAAGAGGTGCCGGTGCTGGAAGGAAAAGGCATGCTGCACACGAAGGACGACTGGAAAAAGTTTACATATGGCTTGAATGAACTGGGAAAGATCGCCCGCGACCGGGGTATGAAGCTGGCGTTTCATCACCATATGGGGACCTGCATACAAACAAAAGCGGAAACCGAAAGACTTTTAAACGAAACGGACCCGGAAAACGTATGGCTCAATTACGACTGCGGGCATTTTTATTTTGCCGGCGAAGACCCGGTAGCCTGCCTGGAACAATTCATCAGCAGAACAGCGCATATTCACCTCAAGGACATCCGTCCGCATATTCTGCAAAAAGTAAAGGATAACCGGATGAGCTTTCTCGATGCGGTAAGGGATGGCGTCTTTACCGTGCCCGGCGATAAAGAAGGATGTATTGATTTTCCGGCATTGTTTTCCATCATAAAAAAATCAGATTATACCGGCTGGCTGGTAGTGGAAGCGGAACAGGATCCCGCAAAAGCAAATCCGTTGGAATATGCAAAAATAGCAAGAGGTTATATCAAAGAAGTGAGCGGGGGTGCGCTTTAGGTTCCACCACTCAATTTGACCTTTTCTCACCACCGGCAACTTTTCTCGCCGCAGGCAAATACGCCAGGTCAAAAATACCTGTTCTCTTCTTTATCTTTGCTTTAAAGACAGCAACCGTTGGGATGAAACACGGACAAGATCGGTCTTGTGAATATCAGCCCTACGAAAAAGGTATACGAAATACAAGAACAGATCTATGACGGACTTCATTAAATCATTACTTGCTGCGATCATCTCACTGGTAACCATATCCTGTAGCAAGGATGAGGATATAGCTCCCGGCAATCACAGCCGCGGCGATCTTATTGAAGCCATGGAGAAAGGCAGCCTGAGCAAGGCCGAGATTATTGAACGGGTAACAGAACTGGATGCCCGTGGATTTGCCGAATATGATGTTACTTATGAAACGGTAACCTACCGCACCCAGTATATGGGTAAACCGATAGACAGCCGGGGGCTGCTGATATTGCCCAAAGGAGCTCCCAAAGTACACTTGCTGATATACTGTCATGGTACTGAATTGCCTTCCGTTCGGTTGAATGTGGAGAAGATAACCCCTTCACTGTATGATGGAGGTAAATCTGATTTCAGCGACGTACGTAATATGGGATTGGGTTGGGCTACAGCAGGATATGTCATATTCATACCGGATTACATTGGCTTCGGTCATACTTTAGGCAGGGATCACCCTTATGTGTATTTCCCCGAAATGTTCGTATCGAATATAGACGGCTTGCTGGCAGTAAAAAAAGTGTTGCAGCAAAAAGGGTTGGATTACGATAACCGGCTGTTCCTTGCCGGATGGTCGCAGGGAGCAGGAGCGGCAGTGTCCGCGCATAAATATATCCAGGAAAACTACGCAGGTGAGTTTACCGTGGTTGCCAGCTCGGGCCTGGCCGGTCCTTACAATTTCAATCGGTTTGCCGAAAGTTTTTTAGAAAGAAAAAATGAGAACATTGACGCGTTACCCATTTTTTCATGGGGGGTGTATTCATTGAATAAGTTTTCTGCGCTCCGGCGGCCAACAGACCAGCTATATAGCTATCCTGTTTACGACCAGTTTTCGTCCATCCTGGTGCCTTCAAAAAAACCTGCAGAAGTGTTCAGTGATTATTTCCTGAAACGTTGGGCCGACGGCTCAGACCTGGCATTGAAGCAGATATTAGCCACCAACAGCTTTCACCAGGGCTGGCACCCTCTGGGCAAAGTTTTCCTGCACCATGGCGATGCAGACAGCCTGGTGCCTGAGTACAACACGGAAGATGCCTACAATGGCTTAACTGCCGCAGGCGGCGATATCAAAAAATACATTTATCCCGGGGGAACGCATATCAGCGAGCTGGGTAATTTTATTTCCAATACATTAACCGAGTTTAATCTGCTGAGATAATGAAAAACATTGGTGTAATCATAGCCATCATTGCGCTCTCGCAAACCTCAAATGCGCAAAATTCTATCCGGCCCAATATTTACCTGCAGGATATGCAATACTATAACCCCGCTATAGTAGCAATAGACAGCAATCACCGTTTGCAGACAGCCGTGTATGGCAAGCATAAATGGGTAGACAACGAAGCCGATATCTGGGAAAAACCAATGAATATCTGGGTGAGTCACGCCGGCAGGATTGGTCATAGCAATTCTTTCTACACCGTTTCTTATGTTAACGACAGGTATTCTTTTTTTAACCGGAATGCACTATACCTGGGATATGTGCGGCAAATGAAAAAGGGCGCATCCACGTTTAGCTACGGTGGGCGCATAGTGGCCAATATAGATGCTGTCAACTGGAGCAGGTTTGAATTACCGCATAATAACACCGGTAAAACAGGTTACTTCAATCCTGATCTGGACCTGGGAGCAGCGTATCAATATAAGGGGTTCAGCATAGGAGCAGGTTTGAAAAATCTTATCAGCACAGGCACAAAAGACGCAGGGGCTACTTTGCTCAGGAATCACCGGGAAATCAATATAAACCTGAGCTACCGGCAAAATATCGGCAGGCAGTTTGCTATTACCCCTTTTTTACTATTGGCTAATGAGCGTAGTACATTGATAGATGCGGGGTTGTGTTTTACCGTATTCAACCGGATAAATGCTTCCTATGCCCTGCGTGTAAATGAGTTAAAGAGCGTCATTGTACTTGATGCCAATGTATATCAAGGCTGGAGTATAGGCATGGCTTACGACAGATCATCATTAGTGTCAGATAACAATTTAGATTTTGTCCTGAGGTATAGGTTATAATGATGTATAAAATAAAAGTGAAGCGCCTGAACTGAAAACCAATCCACTGATATGAGAATAAAGGCTTTTGATCAATTTTCAAACCATTCATGTATCCTCCTTCGGCGGACAGGTTCGCTGCGTCGTTGTGTTCCAACTGTCTGTTCATAGTCTAAAAAAAGTATAGACCGATATATTTTACCAGTTTACCTCTTTTGTTTTTTCTTTAGATAGGGCTGAGATTAATTTCGTTTTACCAATCCGGCAATCGTCGGGCGTCAAACGAAGTTTTAATTTTTTTAACAAATTGTTAGTTATGCAATTATCCAATCGGTCTTTATGTCTTTCCCTGGTGCTGGCCTTTGTATTGTCTCATTATGCCTGTGAAAAGACAGATGATTTAACGGGTGAAACCATTGCGAAAAGCGCCGGTATTGACAGTGTTTATATTTCCGGAACGCCTGAAGGAGGAACAGAAATCGCCTATAATGAAGATGACCTGATTGAAAACTCAACATTCTCATCAGTTGTCAGTATTCAGTATGGCGGCGAAGTAGCTGTTACCAATCCGCTGGAGAATAATGGCGTTTCGGTAACGGTGAACGGCGGACATGTAATAGTAGAGTCTACCGTAAAAGAAGTAGAGTATGTTTTAACCGGCACTACTGCCAACGGTTCATTTAAGATATATAGTTCCAATAAATTCAAGCTTACGCTGGATAATGTTTCCATAACCAGCGGTAACGGACCCGCCATTAATATCCAGTCATCCAAACGGGTATTTGTAAGTGTGCCGGAAAATACGAGCAACAGTCTTACCGATGCAGCCGTTTATACGAGTGTTCCCGGAGAGGATATGAAAGCAACTTTTTTCAGTGAAGGTCAACTGATATTTGTAGGCGCCGGCAGCCTTACCGTAACCGGGAAATACAAACATGCTATTGCCAGCGATGACTATGTTCGCGTTATCAACACGAACATCACCATCCCTTCAGCAGCTACGGACGGTATTCATACCAATGACGCATTTATAGCAGATGGCGGTATTTTTAATGTTACAGCGGCAAGCGACGGCATAGAATGTGAGAAAGGATATATTGTTATCAACGACGGGACCTTTGTATTGAATACAGGCGATGATGGTATTGCGGCATCCTATGAAGACGGAGATGTAGCTATTACCCCGTATGTGACCATCAACAATGGTAATATAACGGTGAACTCTGCTGCAGGAGAGGGAATAGAAAGCAAGACCGTGCTGACCATCAATAACGGAAAAATAGTGACCAATACATTTGATGACGGGCTGAACGCAGGTACGGCCATTTATATTAACGGCGGAGATATCTATTCAAGAAGTACGGGAAATGATGCCATGGATTCAAACGGAACATTTACCATTACAGGAGGAAAAGTAGTGGCGATTGGTACCGGTCAGCCCGAAGGAGGGATTGACGCCGATAACAATACCTTTAAAATTACGGGCGGTATTGTAGTGGGTATAGGGGGCAACACTACTTTACCAACCGCTTCTGTTTCTACCGTGCCGAGTGTCATTATGGGAGGAGGGGACGCCAACCAGATCGTTCATATAGCAGATGCCGACGGAAATGAGGTACTGACCTTTACTGCACCTGTTTCTTATAGCACCTTGTTATTTGCTAGTTCCAGGATGAAGCTCAATACAAATTATACTGTTTACTCCGGCGGGTCAGTAACAGGAGGAACGGATTTCTTTGGTTTATATACAAGTGGCACTTATTCCGGCGGTACGTCAGGCAACAGTTTTACAACCTCCGGCATGGTAACCCGGATAGGAGGTTCCATAGGACCGGGTGGTGGTGGCAGACCTTAATGTGGCGGGTTCAGGTTTTTCTATGCAAAGTGTTGTCATACGGTTTTTTGATTTTGAGATTTATATCACTTCAAATCAATCATTCTAAAATCCCGTAATCAGCAATTTTAAGTAAGTTTACAGCCTAAACACATTACCTTAAATATTATAATTTGTTATGGCTGTATCAACAGAAAAGCTGAGAGTACTGGTAGTTGGTTGTGGAAATATGGGGGCATCACATGCCACGGCCTACCATACCCTGGATGGTTTTGAAATTTGCGGATTGGTTTCTTCCGGGAAAACGAAAGAAATATTAAATGAAAAGCTGGGCGGAAAGTATCCCTTGTATAACGACTACGATAAAGCGCTGGCGGAAACAAAGCCGGATGCTGTTTGTATTTCCACCTATCCCGACACCCATGAAGCATTTGCCGTAAAAGCATTTGAGAACGGGTGTCATGTATTTATTGAAAAGCCGGTGGCAGATTCTGTTGCGGGGGCAGAAAATGTGGTAGCCGCCGCGAAAAAATACAACAAAAAACTGGTGGTAGGATATATCCTGCGCCATCATCCTTCCTGGATAAAATTTATTGAATTGTCGCAGCAAATGGGTAAACCGCTGGTCATCCGCATGAACCTCAACCAGCAAAGCAGCGGTAAAATGTGGACGCTCCATCGTAACCTGATGAAGAGCCTCAGCCCTATAGTGGATTGCGGTGTGCATTATATTGATGTGATGTGCCAGATGACCCGGTCAAAACCCATCCAGGTAAATGCCTTCGGGGCAAGGCTTACCGAGGAGATCCCTGCAGGAAATTATAATTATGGTCAGTTACAGATACGTTTTGAAGATGGTTCTGTGGGTTGGTATGAAGCAGGCTGGGGGCCTATGATCAGCGAGACCGCTTTTTTTGTGAAGGATGTGATCGGTCCGAAAGGGTCCGTATCTATTGTTGCCAAAGATGCTGGTGGCGCAGGCAAGTCGGATTCTATAGAAGCCCATACCAAAACAGAGTCATTACTGGTGCACCATGCCGATTTGAATGATAAAGAAGCATTTGCCAGGGAAGATGAATATATTGACCTGACCGACGAACCTGATCATCAGGAACTCTGTAACCGGGAGCAGTTGTATTTCCTCAAAGCCATCCGCGAAGATATTGACCTGACGGACCATATGGACGATGCCGTCAACAGTTTAAAAATTGCTTTTGCCTGCGACGAATCAGTTCAGACAGGGCAACCGGTGAGGATGTAGTAGTAAGTCGCAGGATGCGGGTTTCAGGTTGTGGTAAGTAGTAAGTAGACATTTGGTTAGGTGTCAACTAATCACTAACCACTTATCACTTGCGACTAAAGTAAATATTCCGTATTTTTAGAGATAAAACGGGTGTATGAGAAGAATGCTGGTTTTGATCGTCCTTGTAGTATCCACAAAGGTGGAAGCGCAGACTTACCTGCCCTTCAACAGTACCCACAATTATCTGCAGAACAGGTATTTTTCCGGAAATTTTTCCGGTTTTGATTCGGGCAAAAAATGGTTTGTTTCCCGTTATACCGGCTTGTCTGCCGGTTTCAGTTTTTTCGATGGCGGATCGGCTAATTTTGTAGCTGTCCCTATAGGATTACAGCTCAACAGGCGGATCAACAACAACTTTTTTGCCTTTGCGGGAGTGTCTGCTATCCCCAACTACGTTTATTTCAACCGGGCATTTACCGGCAACGCTCATTTTGCCAATAGCCATAATTACCGGATGGGAAATCCTGGGTTATCCTCCCGGGCAGAAGTGGGTTTTATGTATGTAAATGATGAAAGGACCTTTTCTATTTCCGGCAGCCTGGGCGTAGAAAGAAATTACTATCCTGCTTTTCCGTTTCAGCAGCCGTTGAACAGGCCGGCACAGCCTGTAAGGAATCATTGATACCTGTAAAAAAAGATCAATGCAAAAGACAGCTCAATCCAGGGCGACAATCTTACCTTCCGTCTCTCCCAGTTCTCTTCCCCATTTGGCAATCGCATTCACTACCGGAATAAGGGTTTTGCCAAATTCCGTCAAAGAATATTCCACTCTTACCGGCGGCTTGGTTCCATGCACTTTCCTGCTGATCAGCCCGTCGGCTTCCAGCGCCCGGAGCTGGATGCTCAGCATCTTCTCTGTTATATCCGGTATTCTCTTTTTTAGTTCTGCAAACCTCAGCACCTCATTCCTGAGATACCAAAGTATTACCGATTTCCACTTACCGCCAATATAACTCATGGTAACATCCAGTCCGCAATGGTATAACCTGCCGTATATTTCAAACGCCAGGTTTTTGCCTTTAATGATCATAAAATCATGCTTGTTTTTAACCTGTCAAAATTAACAGCTCTTGTATACCAAATCTACTGTATTTAGTTTTGTAACTGTAAAAAGTATAGTAATTAAAATATTCTGAAATGAAAAAAATTGCCATTCTCGGTACAGGGATCGTGGGGAATACGATCGGGACAAAACTGGTACGGCTTGGTTACACCGTTATGATGGGATCCCGCACCAACAATAACAGCAAAGCAACAGCCTGGGTAGAAGCTTCCGGGCAAAATGCTTCACAAGGTGCCTTTTCAGACGCCGCTATTTTCGGAGATATTATTCTCAACTGTGTGAAAGGAGAGGTCTCACTGGACGTACTCAGGTCTGCCGGTGCAGAAAACCTATCCGGAAAGATATTGATAGACATCAGTAATCCACTGGATTTTTCCAGGGGTATGCCCCCCACATTACTACCCGGGCTTGTAAACACCTATTCCCTGGGAGAAGCCATCCAAGACCTGCTGCCTGCAACCCGGGTGGTAAAAACACTCAACATTGTAAATTGTGAGGTAATGGTAGATGCTTCAAAATACGGAGACCTGACTATGTTCGTTGCCGGAAACGATGCGGCTGCCAAACAGGAAGTGGGAGCCCTACTCCAACAATTTGGATGGAATGATATCCTTGATTTGGGTGATATAAGGAATGCCCGGAGTACAGAAATGATGTTGCCGGTATGGCTGAGCATCTTTATCGCCGGGCAGAATGGGCATTTTGGTTTCAAGGTAGTTCGCTGATTTCCTGAATGCTACCTTATCCTCATTTGTTTCCGGCATGAGAACTTTGCAGGGAGTCAGTCGTGATAAGTTGGCTCTTTCCACCTATGCCACTGAGCCGGGAAGGCGGTGCACAGCAGGATTTTATTGTTGTATCTTTTCTGATAGCCGACGCTGCAGCGTTGTCATTCGCGGCCCCGGAGCAGGATAACAAACTACCCGTAATCAAAAAACATATAAATCTTTTCATACTAAAGTAAAGAGATTCCGGGAGGAAGCTACATCTTCCCGGAATTATTAATTTACAATCCTGAAATTCTTAGTGCGGCTGTATCCTGGTATTTGTTCATCAGCGCTTTTAAATCGGCCTTCAAATCCGTCACCAACTGTTCCCCCTTATTTGCTTCATAAATATTGTTAATCTCGTCCGGATCCGATTCCAGGTCATATAATTCCCAGTTTTCCACCCCACCATAAAATTTCACCAGTTTATACCGGCTGTTCCGCATACCGAAATGCGGATACACATGATGCGGTTCCGGAAACTCATAGTAATGATAGTAAACACTTTTTCTCCATTCCACTTTTTCTCCTTTCAGCACCGGCAGCAGTGATTCGCCTTGTATGCCTTCCGGTACTTTAATGCCCGCTACATCCAGCAGGGTGGCTGACCAGTCCTGTCCGATAGCAAAATCATCTATTACCGTTCCCGGTTTTACCACACCCGGGTAACGCAGCACAAATGCGGTGCGCAGGGATTGTTCGTAAATAAAACGTTTGTCAAACCAGCCATGCTCCCCCATATAAAAGCCCTGGTCGGAAGCATAAATCACGATCGTATTTTCAGCAAGGTTGCTTTCATCAAGGTATTGCAGTATTCGGCCGATGTTCCGGTCGAGGGAATTGGCTGTTGCCAGGTAGTCCCTGAGGTAACGCTGGTATTTCCATTCCGTAAGTGCTTTTCCTGAGAGCTTTTTATCCTTAAACTCTTTGCTGATTTTAGCATAGTATTCAGACGCTACTTTCTTTTGTTGATCATCCAGCCGGGTAAACATACCGTTGCGGAGATAGTTTTCCACCTGCTTTTCCTGTTCAGATGTAGGGGTATTATTACCAAACCGTTGTTTCAGCAGTTCCTTTTTCCTGTCTTCAAAATCTGCCGCAAAACCGCCCCAATCTATATCTACTTTCACGTCTTCCCGCAGCCGCATGGTTTTTTCTATCGTCATATCCTGTTTTGCAGCCGCCTCCCTTCCTTTGTAGTCGTCGTAAAATGTTGCCGGAAGCGGAAAGGTAACCGAATCATACATGCCCAGGTCTTCCAGGGCCGGTTGCCATTCCCTATGCGTTGCCTTTTGCCCTACCACCAGGAAAAATGGCCGGGTAGTGTCCCTGTTATTAATCCAGTCAACAGAAAAATCGGTAATGATATCCGTTACATATCCTTTGTGCCGCGTGGTATCATATTGAGTATTTATAAAATCCGGGTTGAAATAATGTCCCTGTCCCGGCAATACATTCCAGTAGTCTAACCCCTTAGGTATCGCTCCGAGATGCAGTTTTCCTATCCAGGCTGTCTGGTAACCATTTTGCTGCAACAGTTCAGGAAACACATCCTGTGTCGCATCAAATTTTCTTTCGTTTACCATATACCCGTTGATGTGGCTGTATTTGCCGGTAAGCAGTATAGCCCGGCTGGGGCCGCATATGGAATTGGTGATAAACGTGTTTTTGAAGAGTGCGCCTTCTTTTGCTATGCGGTCAATATTGGGTGTACTTACCAGTTTGTTGCCATAGGCGCCTATAGCCTGGTAGGCATGATCGTCAGAAAAAATAAAGACAATATTAGGTGGCCCGGATACTTTACCTTCATCCTTTTTGCTTTCGCATGACAAAAGCATACCTGCGCCCAACAGAGCGAGAAGTGTACATCTTAGTGTTGTTCTCATTATAAACATACTTTAAAATTACTAAAAGGTTGCCGGTTTCCTGATACCGGTTCCTTCCGTATTGGTTAATGCATCGCCAAGGTCCCTCCTGGCTTCTTCAGCAAGCGATAAAAGTTTTTGCAAAATATCCGGGTTTTGCTCCTTCACGTCATATCGCTCTCCGGGGTCATGGGTAAGATTATACAAAGCCAGTTCCACGGGATCAGCTTCCGGTGTAGGTCCTGCCACTCCACCCGTGCCGGGAATACCTTTTTCGTATGCTCTTGAAGGATGTGGTAATACCAGTTTCCATTGTTTATACCGTACTCCTTCCAGCCGGTTATTTCCGTAATAGTAATAAAACACTTCACGATCACTCAATGCTGTTTTATCCTTCAGTATCTTCAGAAAACTGATACCGTCCGTCGTATGGTTGGGCATCGGCGCTCCGGTAATAGCCGCCAGGGTTGCTAACACATCTATATGGCTCACCAACTGACTGTTGACCGTGCCGGGCTCCACTATCTCCGGCCATCGCACCAGGAAAGGTACGCGGATACCGCCTTCCCAGGTACTTCCTTTCCCTTCCCTGAAACCTCCACTGGAACCGGCGTGTGTTCCAAAATTTCTCCAGGGTCCGTTGTCACTGGTGATCATCAACAGGGTATTCTGAGCCAATCCGTTTTTATCCAGGGCTGATAACACTTCCCCCACTGACCAATCCAGTTCCATGATCACATCTCCAAAAATTCCGGCGTTGCTTTTTCCCTTAAATGCGGCAGATGCCCCCAGGGGAACATGGGGCATAGGATGAGCGATATACAGGAAGAAAGGCTCTTTTCCTTTGGCTTTCTCATTGATGAAAGAAACTGATTTTCGTGTAATGGTAGCTGTTATCTGGTCCTGCTTGACAAAAGAATTAATGGTATCCACCTGTTTATTGCCGTCGTACCAGGGTACAAACGGGTGTTTCGATTTGCGGTGTGTAGTATCAGTCACCAGTTTTCCGTCGTAACCATACGGCCACATATCGTTGGAGTAGGGTATGCCATAGTAGGTGTCAAAGCCGTAATATAACGGAAGATAAGGCGCCCTGCTGCCCAAATGCCATTTACCAAAAATAGCGGTGGCATACCCTTTTTTCTTTAACATGGAAGCGATGGTCGTTTCTGACGGGTTAAGGGCATGGCTGGCCTGTGGTGACAAAGCGCCGTGAATACCCAGCCGGTTGGGATAACAACCTGTCAATAATCCGGCCCTGGAAGCGCTGCAAACCGGCTGCGCGGAATACACATTAGTGAAACGCATCCCCTCTTTTGCTACCCTGTTGAAATGGGGGGTGGCGATGCCATACATACCATAGGGCTCCGTATCGCCATATCCCATATCATCCATGTTAATGAGAATGATATTGGGGCTGGTGCCGGGCTGGGAGACAGCCCAAAAAGGCAACAGCAGATACATCAGCCAACTCGCTTGTATGATATATCGCATGATGTGCTGGTTTTTAATTGTCAAGATCAATACCCTGTTTTTATAATATGCTCCGAAATGAGGCCATTAAGGAGTTAAGGCTCATTAAGATTTTCTCTCAATGCTTCTTAATGTCTTAATGCCGCGCCCGACTGAACATCGTTCGGGCGGGGTTTATCCTATTCAGGATAAGCCAACTGCCTGCCTGTTTTTTTATCCACCGGCATAAGGGCATTATATTCCGCCAATGTTTGTCCCAGTAACGCGGAAAGGCTTTTAGCCACAGCCGGGTACTTTCCCGATACATCGGTTGTTTCTCCTATGTCCTGTCGCAGGTCATACAAATACCTTTCTCCGGTTCGCTGGTTATAGACCAGTTTCCAGTTGTCCTTTCGCAAAGCGCTGTGATAATTGATGCCCGGTCCGTCCGGATTTCTCCATTTATTGGGATAATGCCATATCAATACCCGGTTCGTATCGGTTACAGCAGCATTTCTCAGTGAAGGAACAAAACTTTTTCCATCCACTTTCTGAATGACCTTAGCATTGCGAATGCCGGCAATCTCCAGCAAAGTAGGAAAAATATCTTCTGCTATCACATAATTTTTACTGACAGTACCCTGCTTTACCACTCCGTCGTATTTCACGATCAACGGTACCCTGATGCCGCCTTCATACACAGATCCTTTTCCCACCCGCAACGGCAGGTTATGGGTGAAAGACTCTCCGCCCCGAGGCGGCGCCAGCGATAATCCTCCATTGTCGCTGGTAAAAATGAATACCGTGTTTTTTTCAATATTCTTTTGTTTCAGATAAGCCAGTATATCCCCCACACTTTTGTCCACGCCTTCCACCAGTGAGGCATATCGTGCCTCTACGCTGTCCAGCCCTGCATCGAGATATTTCTGCAGGTATTTTTTATCACCCATAATGGGCGTATGCACGGCATAGTGTCCGAGGTTCAGAAAGAAGGGTTGCTTCCTGGAAACCGGATATTCAATGGCTTTCAGCGCTTCCCGGGTCAGGGCATCCGTGAGGAAGACATCTGTCTGGTAATAGGGTTCCAGGTCGGGTACTGATTGGAAACTGCCCTTACCGGGAATATTTCCGTATTCCTCTTCAGGCAGGTAGCTCTGCGGGTGTCCCGCGGCATGACCGGCGATATTTACTATAAAACCTACATTGTTCGGACTGGAAGAAGGTGTACCCCTTGGACCCCAATGAGCTTTGCCCACATGTATGGTAAAATAACCATGGTCTCTCAATACTGCCGGTAAAGGCGTGCCAACAAATGTTTTCGCTATCCCGGGTTCAGGACTGAAACCATTTATATTCCATTCCGGCGGATCAAACTGTTCATCAGCAGCGTCGGTGTACCGGTCTTTTTGGGGAGATGTCCAGTTGGTGACGTGGTGGCGGGCAGCATTCACGCCGGTTATTAAGCTTACCCTTGTGGGCGTACATACCGGCGCTGTATAAGCGTCGGTAAAAACAATGCCTTCCTTTGCAAGTTGTTCAATATGGGGCGTGTGGTACTTCTTATTATTCGCGGTAACATTTCCCGAAATTGGCAGAGACAAATCATTCCAGCCGAGGTCATCTACCAGAAAAAAAATAATATTCGGACGGGACACCTGCTGCGCCCACGCGGTGGTAACAATAAACCACATACTCAAAAAAGCGATCAGTGCTCTTTTATTTATACGCTTCATGATTGCTTCGGATACTTATCGGTTTCATTCTACAATAATCTCCCGGTGTGCTTGCTGAAGGTAACATATATTGTTGACATGCTATCTGCTGGAAGGGAGTAAGCGTCGAAATGATTGATACTTCTTCAAGCAATCAGAACAGACGGGGTTATAGCCATTTCAATAACAGGTACTTATCTGTTTTCTGCTATGCGGGCGCAGCATTCTGATCAATCAGGACCAGTATGAACAAAAAAAAACCGGTTGTGGATAACAACCGGTTTACCAGTTTTCAAAAGTATATTTTTCTCTTTTGCCAACTATTACTTTAATACCCACATGATTTGTCAATAATATTTTTCAACGCGATACCCACGAAGAACGAATTTTGCATTTATTTCCTATCCCGCTTTGTCAAATTGCTTGTGATTGCCATCAAAACTCCTCCCCCGTTATTTTATTGTTTACCATGGCGCCTGCAATATTACCGGTAGCTACCGTATAAGCTACCGAACGCATCGAAGCCGCGCTATCCCCACAGGCGAAGATACCCGGCACAGTCGTTTCCTGGAACATATCTGCTTTGAGCAGGCCCTGTTCAGTCAGTTCGCAACCCAATGCTTCCGGGATTCTGCAATGTTGTTCAAAATCCGGCCTTGCGTATACTGCCGCAAGTGCAAAGGTTGAATTGTCATCAAAAACAATTTGCCGGACATTACCGTTTTCGTGCTGCAGCATCGCAATTTTCTTTTCCACTACCGGGATGTCGTACCGGGTAAGCTTATCGGTTTGCTCCTGTGTAAATTTCGCTTTTCCATTGGTAAAGATGGTCAGATCCTTCGTAAGGTTCCGTACCAATTGTACGTAGTGATATGCAAAATGGCCATTGGCTAAAATTCCCGTTCTTACATTCCTCATTTCGTATCCGTGGCAATACGGGCAATGTATAACGGATATACCCCAACAATCCGCAAAACCCTGGATACCGGGCATAATGTCTTTTACACCGGTAGCAAAAATAAGCTTCTTGGCTGTAAATGCCTCGCCGCTTTGCATGGTAGTAATAAATCCTTTTCCGGTTTTCTTTCCGCTAACGGCAAGTCCGCTGCAAAATTTCACGGTGCTGTACATCAATACCTGTGCTTTGGCTTTGACAGCCATTTCAGCAGGCTTTTCTCCATCATGTGTAATGAAATTATGTGAATGCGGTGTATGCCTGTTGCAGGGCAACCCGCTGTCTATGATCAAAACCCTGCGCATTGAGCGCCCCAGCGCCATTGCTGCAGAAAGCCCTGCATAGCTTCCGCCTATTATAATTACATCATATTTTTTTCCGTTTGTCATATTCCTGCGTTGTATGTTTATGATATACCGTTTCAAAGTCTCTTAGAACTGCTTCAGGTAGGTCAATTTCGAAATAACCGACTGATTCTTTATCGGTGAGTCCTGAAAGCTGGTTTCATTAAATACAAGGTATAAGAAACTCAGCGGCGCGAATTCCCAACTGCCTCTTACATTCCATCTTCCCCGTTTGTCGAATGAATTGTACTGGTAAAATACCGAAGCCTGTATCCGGGGGTTATAAGCCAGCCGGAGCGATGCGGTGATCAAATCGGTTCTCAGCCCCTGGTGGTTGATACCAAGTGAGCGAAAATTATTATGCTGGTAAGTGCAGGTTATGGCAACATGCGGTAGTGGCGCTACACGGCCAGTCAATGTAAGCGCTTCCATTCTGCCGTTATAATAATTACCCCATGTAAACCTGCTAGCGAGTGACAGTTTCCTGCTTTGGTCGGTGTTGTAATCAACCTGGTGACGTGTGTAGTAGTATCTGCGCTGCTCCAGGGGAATACTCAACTGGTAAAAAGGAAAATTGATATTTTGCCAGTTAAGATAATACGCGTACTGTATAAACCCGCCGCTTTGTAAAATGATATACACCGGGAAGAAGTATAACTCAGCCTGCTGGAAGCCTAGCCCTTTGTAATCATTAAAAGTAGTGGCGAATACACCCGGATCAAAACGGCGGATATGCTTCCCGAGTTTGCCTTTGGGTCGCCAGATATAATAGCCGCCGGTGCTTTGCCGGATAGTGTTGTCGGCAAACACGTAACCCATGCCCGGCAGGTATTTTTCTGAAACAATATCCGTCCAGTAATAGAAATACCATTTGTTGGGGAAATACCCGGCATAAAAGCTGCCTGCAAGCCCGATGCTGTCGTTGCTGTTGTTTCTTGCTGCCGAAGCCAGGTACTGAATGGTAATGTCGTTCTTCGGACGTATCAACCCATCCACTGTAACAGTGCTGTTGTTACGCTGTTGAAAGCCTTTGCTAACATCAGATTCATCCAGGCGATGCGTCAACATCAAACCTACATTGTTCTGTGTTCCGTAGTTTTTCAGATACCGGGCCAGGCCGAAGTTCACGGCACTTTGATAGCCTGTTGCCCGCTGATGCACATACAGGCCGGCAATGGTTCGCTCTCTTGTTCTGTCGGTATAACGGATACCTGCATCAATAGGCACGGTTTCGGCATTAAACTGCTCATTGCTAAGTCCAATGGTGCGGCTGAAGAAAGGTTTTATATTGGTGACGTCGGCGCCGGCATACACACCGCTGTTTTCCAGGAAAAATTGCCGTCGTTCCGGAAAGAGTACGTTGAACCGGGTAAGATTATTTACGGCCACGTCCACATCGGCCTGTGCAAAATCAGTATTGAACGTAAGGTCTAAAACAGCTCTTGGATTAATGGCCCATTTTATTTCGCCGCCGGGTTTAAATTCAGCATTTTTTGATTTTATATTGTCAGCATCTCTTGCTGTATTATATTGATAGAGGGTATAAGGTTGCAGCCTGATATTGGCCGACGGCGGTGGCAGTTTTAATCCCTTTAGTTGGGCAGCATAGGTCATACGAAAAGGAGAGAAAGATTGCGGAATAGCAGGAAAAGCGGTCAGCTCATAATCCCTGCGTGCAAGGCGTGCCAGTGTAATGCCCCACCAGGCAGCATCAGCAGCATCCCGGTCGTAGCGCAGCGATTTGAAGGGAATGGCAAATTCGGCGTACCAGCCGCTGTCGGTTCTTGCCGTGCGCACTTTCCACAAAGCATCCCATTGACTGTCACGGTTGGTATCGTCAAAAGCCTGCAGATCGGATTGGTTGCCGTAAGGCGTTGTTTGAAACGAAACGCAATACCGCTTAAGATTCTGCGGGTCCAGTTGTATTTCAAAAGCGTCATTATTACTAAAAGTAAAATCGCGGCGCAGATCTTGTGCACGCAGGCCTTTCGTACCCAAACTGTCCTTACAAAACACGCCGAAATACAGGTTCCTTTTATCATATACCACCTGCACAAAAGTTTTATACAAATATTTTCCGCCCTGTCGTGGCTCCATCCGGAAAAAATTGCTGATAACGGGCGCTTGCTGCCATATTGCTTCATTTAATATGCCGTCAACAGTAATAACTTCTGCTGCTTCAATAGCATGAATAGCCGGCGGGTTGAGGGAAGGGTGGAAATTGTCGGCTACCGGGACGCTGTCCATTTGTGCAAAGGCCCCAAACGGGGCAAGCAGCAGGATTATGAATAACCTGATAGTCATATTCGCTATTTTAGTTTATAATAACAGCCCTTTGCAGCATTTTAAGGGTGATAAGCAACAAAGCCGCAATAAACAATAACATCACCGATATATGAGTTGCCATTTCAGAAGAATAATCATAGGGCTGATAGCTGAAAGAACTCCATTTCAGCGTTTCCTGCCTGTTCACATCCTTATCCTGTAATAGGTTGGTCAGTATGAAATCCAGGTATGGCTTTCGCCATTCAACTATTGCCTTGTTAAAATGCAGGTATTGCTTGCTGCTTTGTCCCGCCAGTAACAGCAGGCTTTGATGGGTAGTCAAAGCAGGCGATAGTAATCCTACATTACCGGAAAACCGGTTGGCCGCCTGCAAGCTGCTCTCATATCTGTCATATATGGGTTGAAGCGTCTCATGCGTCTGGTCATGTTTGATATGAGAAGCTTTATAAAACTGGTTGGCCCTGTTCCGTTCATTTCCCGTGCTGTCTTCTTTTGCCAGTTCAGGATGGTCGAAGAAAAATTTGTCCAGTACGGCACTGTTACTATCCTGTTCTATTGCGTTCGTCGCCCGGCGGTATTCCGTAATGAATTCGGTGCGGGAAGGAACGGGACGTACACTTCCTGTAACCAGGTTGATAACAGCAGGCAACAATACAGTGAGCAATATCCAACAACCTGTCAATACCGTGGCATTCCATGCGCTGCTTTTTAGCCTGCTGCCGGCAACGGCGCAGAGCAGGTGCCAGAAAAGACTGTACAGCGATGTAATCAATAGCAGCAACCCAACCGAACGAATCGTAGCAGGAGCGCCTGCTTTTAAAATGTAAAGGATAATAGCCGGCACAAGCAATAACAACAATGAAAACAGGAACGATACGAACAGTTTCGCAAATAAAACCTGTTTAAGGTTTGTATGCTGCACCAGTATTAATTTCAACGTGCCGCTTTCTTTTTCCGATGACAACAGTCCGTAATTAAAGGCAATAATGATCAGTGGAAAAAGAAACGTGATGATAAACACCATATCCGGTTTCCCGTACATTAATGGTAGGCCGTTCACCGCCTCTTCTTTTTGCTGCCGGTAATCGGCGCGGGAAGATATTACGTAAAGTTGCGGGAAGATATCGCTCTGCCCGGTGGCCAATACATCCAGAACGCCGGGCTCATAAATGGCAAAACGGGGAACTTTCGTATTAAAATAAACCGGGTTGCGCGGGTCATTCGCATATTCCTTTACCTGCTTTAATCCTCTTTCCACACTGTCGAGCAACCCATGGTATGCTTTTTCTTTCTGCAACTCGTACACCCGGCTGCTGTCCATATCGGAGGCAAGCATACATACGATTGCATTACGCTGCCAGCCAGCAAATGATACCAGCAGTACCCAGGTTATCAACACCAGCCATACCGCTTTATTGCGCAGCCAATTTTTTAGTTCAAAAAGAAAAATTGTTTTCATTAGCTGCTGGTTAAATCAGTTTAAGTGTTTGGGATGACCTGAACAAAAGACCGCTGCTTACCAGCAGCCACCCTAGCAGGAGCAGGATAGCCAACTGGTAGTGCCGCAGCGCTACTAATCCGGGCTGGTTATATTGAAAGGGAGGTACCCTTTGCCAAAGCTCTCTGCTCATCTTAAAGCTGGTAAACCCTTCCTGCAGCCCGCTTTCATAAGCAATATACCTGTTCATCATATTGACATATTGACGGCGGTACTGCTCTCCTGCGTCGGTGAAATGCTGATGACTGAAAATATCTGTGTTGGCCGCCGCCATGCTGATTTGCTGCGATGGTATCAGCGGGCTAATGAACCCCGCCGTCGTAATAATTCTATCCTGCTTCTTTAAGCGTTGTAATTGCTGTTCTCTTATTCTTTCATAGTTCCAGGTATCTGACTGCTCGCCCGCATCCAGTCTTATACCTGCCATATTCACCGGTAATTGTTGAACACTGTCCACCTGGTATTTTTTTAAAAGACTATCCACTAAATGTTTATAAGCAGGTCCGCCTCGGTCGTGGATATTGCCGCCTAGCCGGGCATTATATGCTTTGACTTTCTCAATGATCTGCTCTTTGGTAAGGAGGGGACTGGCCTGTCCGGCAATGCTGCCTGCCAGGCGCGGTAGCAGCATTGACGTGGTTATCCAGAAAAGTATGCAGTATAGGAATGCCGTGCCCGATTGCGCTGCTTTGCTGCTGATGAACAGGACGATATTGGTAATAATGGCATAATACAAAAGATATGTGCAGAGGATCAGGAAAGCTGCCATGTAATTATAGCTTTCTGCCTTTACCAGCAATAATACAACAAATACGCACAGGAAAACGGGGATGATGATCAACTGCACGAGTGCATAAACGGCCAGCCATTTCCCCCAAAAAAGACCGTTTGACGTACAACCCTGGCTGAATAGTACAGCAAGGTTACCATTTTCTTTCTCACGGCTAATACCGTTAAAACCTGCAATAATGATAAGCAGAGGAAGGAGATATTGCAGCACGAAGGAAGGAGACAAAAATCCCAACCGGGCCACATCGCTCCCGTCACCAATAGAACTGTACTGCTCACTGTTACGCTGGTGCGCTTCAATAAAATTAATGGAGCCGATGTACCGGTCAACACCCGGCTCAAAAATACTTAACGGATGCACGGGCTTAAATAAATAGAGACCGAAATGAGCGGCAGCGTGCGGGTTCTTTTCCGGTTGATTATCCCATACCTGCTTATCGGCAAGCATAGCCGCCGCATGTTCACGCTTTAATTGCCGGCTGTAGCGAAAACTGGTAACGACAGAGGTTGCCAGCAGCGGGATGATGATCAGGATTAACCACTTTACCCTGTCTTCCCGCCAGAGTTCTGTAAGCTCTTTCTTAAATAGTGTCAATAACATGATTTTGGTTTTATTCAGATCCGCCCGAAAGATCTGCTCATTTATTATTGCCTGGTATCATCGTTGACTATTTTCCGGTTTGTCTTTTTTGGCGTTGATTTCAGGTTACCCAAATTCCAGGTTGCACTAATATTGATACTCCGGTAATTCCTTTGCAGGTCGTTCAATTGGGAAAAGTCTGGCGTTTCGATATAGGTTTTAGCATACCTGAATTTTTGGTAAGGATTGCTCAGGACAGCAGCAAGTACCAGTTTCTTGTCAAAAAGAAGCTTCGTCAAATTAAAAGAACTGGTATACACACTGTTGGTCCTGCCTTGCAGAAGAATATAAGGTCCAATAAAACCGTTATTAAAGCTAAATCTCCAGGTCTCTGAAATTTTATAGGCAAAATTTGCGGTGATATTGGCTTCTATACCGTCATTCTTAATACCATTTCCCTTGTATATTCCTTTGCTATTGATATAGGATACCTGCCCATTCAGCGAGAGCGTTACATTTGAAGAAAATGATTGATTCAAGCTTGTATTCAACTGGAGGTTTTGATATTTGCCTGCATTCTGAGTCATAGAGTAACTGACCGTGTCCTGGATCATTGTAATCGTCTGTACCATATTATTGGCAAACAAATAACTGAGACCAATACTGAATGATCCTTTTCCTGCGCGGGTATAGATGAGCTCAAAATTGTTGTTAAGTACTGCTTTTAACCCGGGATTACCACTGCTGACTATACGAGGGTTGGCTTTGTTTACAAAAGGATTCAGCATCCAGATACCGGGTCTGTATATTCGCTGTGTAAAACCAAAAACAAGTGATTCTTTACCCGACAGGCTGTGTCGCAGGGAAACAGAAGGAATGAAATGAGTATAGGATTGCCTGACGATATTCTTCTGCGTTTCAAAATTTGCGTTCACTTCCGTGTGTTCGAGCCGGATGCCGGCCCTGACCTCAGCAGTCATTATTTTCCAATACGATGAACTATAAAAACTGTAAACATCCTGGCTATAACTAAACCGGTTCGACTGAGCAGTATCCCTGGCATACTCCTGAATGGCGTTATCATACACCTGGGTGACGAAATCACTGTAGCTATTTCTTAAGATCATCTTTCCCCCGAGATCAAAAACTGTTTTTCCTACAGGCTTTGTAAAATCTACCTGAACTGTATTTTCCCGTGTGCCATTATCGTTGGATTGATTAAAATCCGGTGGCATATAATTAATGCGGTCATCAATGTTTATTTGATTATTATTTTGGTTGGGAAAATAGACCTGGTTATAAGACAGGGTAAGCAACTGGTCTTTGTTTCGCCTGAAACCTGCCTGGTAATTGACATCCATGTCAAAGCCGCCTGACCGGTTTTTCCCTTTATTTGAAAGACTGTATCCCTCCAACATAGCTGATCCGGAGAATAGCTGAGATCGTTGCAGCACATCCACGGTGTTGTTATTGCCAAATAAGCCCAGCGAAAGAGTGATAACACTAAGGCTATCTACATCATAGCTTAGTTCCAGTTTTGCATTGCTGAATGTTCCCTTATAAGTACTGTTTCCCCTTTGATCCAATAACTGCGAAACGGCGTGAGCATTCCGGGTATAGGCAATGCTGGTTGTTCGTTGAAAGTTTTGGTATAAGTTTCCCGAACCCGTTATGGCAATCCTCCCTATTCTCGAAGTTGCCGATGCATTTTCTGCTATACTATTCACAGAATTGTATCTTATCCCCAGCGAAGCGAAATACCCGTCACCGCTCTTTTTAATGGTGATTATATTTATTATCCCGGCCAACCCCTCGCCGTCATATTTAGCAGGCGGCGTTGTTATTATCTCAATCCTTTGAATGGAGCCGGCAGGCATTGCTTTGAATGCCTCCCGTGGGTCTCTCGCTACAAGTGACGATGGTCGTCCGTTAATAAGTATTCTGTAACTACCGCTTCCTTTCAACCTGATATTGTCTTCCCCATCGATAGAGATCAAAGGAACCTTTCGTAACATATCAAGAACACTTTGCGCTTTGTTTTCCGGGTCTGACTGCACATCATAGGTGATACGATCAATTTCCTGCCTGACAAGCGGTCTTGTAGCAGTAACCGTTACGTTGGTTAATTGTGAGGCCAAAGGAAATAGCTGTACTAATCCAATATCTCTTTCAGCATTGGTATGAATTTCCAACCTCTTTTGTTCATACCCAATATGTTCTATTATAACCAAAAGATGCGTTTGAGGTACTTCTAAAAAAGTGAATTTTCCAGCTTCATCGGTGAGAACAGTTTTCAGTTTTTTCTCCCCAGGGCTATCTGTTAATGTTACAGATGCACCTGGTAGCGGTTTCCCATTCACGACATCCACCACTATTCCCACTACAGTATCCATTGTGGTGGATTGCTGCGGAAATGCACAGATACTGCACCAGTTTAACAGAAGATATAAAATAGCTGCCTTCACTCAGGGAAGTTTAAATCGTTTCCAGGTATAGATCCTGCAATTCATTAGCAGTAATATCTTTTGTAAAAAGAGTATGCACTAGGTTACCCTGCTTCATGATGCCGATGCGGGTGCCCACATTGACGGCATTGAATAAATCGTGCGTGGCCATGAAAATGGCTTTGCCTTCAGCGGCCAGTTCTTTACAAATAGCTGTAAATTCTGCTGTTGCTTTTGGATCCAACCCGCTGGTGGGTTCATCCATCAGGATAACATCCGCATTTTTCGCCAGGGCAATGGCAATACCCACTTTCTGCCGCATACCTTTTGAATAGGTGGAAAGTCTTTTGCTATGCGCCTCTTCCTGTAAACCGGCTTTATTCAAAAAACCTTTCAGCATTGTATCGGTGTATTTAAACCCGGCCAGCCGGCTGAAAAAATCGAGGTTTTCTATTCCATTTAAGCTGCCGTACAATTGTACCACTTCGGGTATGTATGCAACGAACTTTTTTGTATCAGATGCGCCGGGCAATACTTCCATCCCTTTAATGAATGCCTTGCCGGAACTGGCTTGTGTAAAACCCAGGAAAAGGTTGATCGTTGTGGTTTTACCAGCGCCGTTCTGTCCCAGCAAACAGAATATTTCACCCGGCTGAATGGAAAGTGTCAGCCTGTCTAATGCCGTAGCCGTATCATATTTTTTCGTAAGCTCAATGGCTTCTAATGCGTGTACCATATCTATTTTATTTTTTGTGAGCATTGTTTTTCCAATAATAATTACCCAACAGCAGTGCGATGAGCATGAAGCACATTACAGGGATCATGCTTCTGAACCAATCACCGGCGGTAAGCCCTGTAACCGGCTGTACAAACTTTGGATAAGCCTGAAAGGAAGCGGGTGTAAGCTTTTCACCGGAAAGCTCTTTTTGCGCTATCAGTTCATAACGCTGCTGCTGGTAGGCGGAGGCAGCTTCCCTGAATACAATAAAATTATTCAGCTCTGTTGCAGCCAGCTTATTGTAGAGCAACTGGGTAGCGAAAACGGGATTCACATAGTTGAATCTTTCCAGGCGGGATTGTTGCTGTAAAGCTGCACTATCTATGCCACGTCCCACCCGGTTCATATTGTACACTGTAAAGTATGTATAGGCTACACTCCTGAGATCATTTGTATCATTTTTCAGTATAAAATACTCTTTCCATTCCGGCTTCACCAGTAAGAAAGTATCAGCCAGCAATTGCTTATCCATGTCCCATATCTTACCGCCATACTCACGGCTCGCTTCCGCTATTTCCATCTTCGCATCCTCATTGATCTTTTGCAGGCTGTTAAACAATGAAGGGATCATGATCAGCAGGACGACCCAGAGACTTACCAGTTTTACCGCAGTAACGGCTCCGGATTGCCCCGAAGCAGTAAGCCAGTACACCAGCGAAAACCAAAAGAGAATATACAGCACGTTCACACCCAACCACCCGGCGGCGGCGCCCATAGCAACCCCGTTTATAATAATACCAATAATACTCAACAGCAGCGCCAACACCAGTACCGTGCAACACCGGAATAACAGGCGGCCTGATACGATTGCTCTCTGGCTGACACCCTGCACATTCAATAACCCGGCGAGTCCGTTCTCCCTGTCGGCGCTGACAACATTATAGGAATAAGCAATAATGAGTAAAGGAAGCAGGTAGATGATGACAAAGGAAAGATCAAAGTTTCCTGCGAGCAATTTATCCGGGTTACGCAATTCGGGTTGCCTGGTATTGTACACATTATTATAGATCCACAGGTTATAGTAAAACGGCTGGTTATCGCTTTGTCCCAGGCTCAGCGCCTGCAGCCCTTCGGGTTGCTTCCATACCATCGGGCGGGTATACCACTCATTCATATAGGCGTCATGCACATTTCTATAGTCCGACATTCCTTCTTTGGTGGTTGTATCGGCAGAAAACCGCTGAAGCTGTGTTTGTATTCTTGCCTGGTATGCCGTATCAATTTTCGTGATCGTATCTAATTGTGTATCACTAAACGAACGACCGTAATATAAGGCGTACAAACCAATCCCAAACATCAGCAACCATGTCGCTGGCATAGTCTTGTTCCGGATGAATAATTTCCACTCGTATGTAAATATGTTTTTCATAGATTAACACTTAACCTGTTTGAACCAAAATGTATCAGAAGAACGGCGAGCAATACCCATAGCAGCAGGGATGCGATCTCCGTTTTATTATTTTGCAGGGCCTGACCCACTGACGGCGCCTGGTAGGAAAAATCATCTATCTTTTTCCAGAAGTCGGCTGAAACCGTCCATTCCCAGTCGCCTGTTTTGCTGCCCCCGTAAGCCTGGGCTTCATTCATTGTTTTGATGATCACCCGGCGATACGCTTCTGCCTGCCCGGCAAAATCGAAATGGTGATACACATCGGTACCTGCCAGCGCCATGCTGATGTTACGCACAAAAGCAAAGGGGTTGATCCAACTGCTTACCGCCGTAGCGGCGTTTTGCTTTTTTATGAGCCGCTGTACGGTACCAAAATGTTTGTCATATACGATGTTATTGTATTCTTCATCTTCCTGCATCAGCAGCCCGTCCAGGTTTACCGGCAGCGAGTCCGGTGAACTGACCTGGTAAGCTTTGATAAGGCTGTCCTTGAACTGCTGTGTTCTTTCATTGGAGGGATTGTGCCCGTCAATACCATTCTTTTTATCCGTACTGATACGTTCTTCCAGTTCCGTCCTGGTCAACAGGGGTGAAAGATTATCCCCCAGGTTGGCGGTTACTTTAGGCAGTAAAACGGTACAGAGCAGCCATGCAAACAACAGTGTCAACAATGCGTTACCCGAGCTTTTGCTGCCCGCGGAAACCAATACGGATAAAGCCGTAATGATAAAATAGTAACCGGCATATAACAGCCACAACCCACCCAGGCGTGCAGTAGATACCGGCGCTGCAGCAGACCGGGTCATGAGCCACAGAATGGCAAGGTTAAGTGCCAGGAAAGCTATCCACAAAACCGTATAAGCAATTGTTTTACTCCATACCAGGGTTCGCAGTGGCGTTCCCTGTGCGAGATGAACAGCCAGCGTCCGGGTTTCTCTCTCCCTTGTAATGGCGCTATGACAAATGAAGATAATGAACAGCGGCAGCAACACCTGCAACACCAGCGAAAGTGTCAACTGCCCGAAACGCACCAGGGAACTGCTGCTCTGTGCCGGGGCAAAAGCCGCTTCGTTTTGGCGGTGCCCCTCCAGGTATAGGGATACCCCGGTAAAATCGTTTACGCCATTATCCAGCACGCTCAGCGTACTCACAGGCTTAAAAACATAATGACCGTAATGCGCAGCGCTGTGCGGGTTCACTTCTCCCTGGCCTGTAAACTTTTCACGCATATAAGCAGCGGATTCCTGGCGATGATGCCGGGACTCTTTTACTTTACCGGTTGCCTGCCATATCGTAAATACAGAGAGTATAAATAGAATACCAAGCAGCCAGGAAGCGATCCGGCTGCGGAGCAGGTTCCGCCATTCGTTTTTAATAATTGTTGATAGCACCATAGTTTCAGTTTTATCTGTTAAAACCACCGGAACAAGCAGTGCCGGTTTATCTCAGGGAATAACCAAGGGTCAGCAGCCAGTTGCGGGGCGCTCCCGGAAAATAGCTGCGCGACCAGTAGCTGCCCAATGCATACGTTTTATCAAAAATGTTATTGATGTTCAGTGCCAGGCTATACTGCTTATACCTGTAGCCCAGCATTGCATCCGTTACCTGGTATTGGGGAAGCATTAACACATTTTGCTGGTCCGGCCGCCTGTTGCTTATATACCGGTCGCTGGTATACCGGTGACCTATACCCAATTGTACTCCTTTGATCCAGTTTTCCGGAAGCGTATAAGTTGCCCAGAGACTGGCAATATGTTTGGGTGAATTATCAAAACGGGTACCGACCTCATCGGCCTCATTGCTTTTGGTGATCTTAGTATCATTAAAGGCATAATTGGCAATCAGGTCCAGTCCTTTTGCTATATTGCCCGTAACGGTGATCTCCAGCCCCCGGCTCGTCACTTCTCCCAGCGGTCTTTGCCGCATGGGCTGATCGGGTGTAGGGTCGCTTTTCAGCACATTGTTTTTTATGATCTGGTAAACCGCAATGGTAGGTACCAGGCGGTGTTGTAAAAAATCGCCTTTGAAACCAACTTCTACCTGGTGTGTACGTTCGGGGTCAAAAGGTCCGCCGTAAATTTTCGTGTTTGAGTACTGAGGAATAAATCCGGTGCTGTAGTCTGCATACAGGGATACAACGGCTGAAGGTTGAAATACGATCCCTGCACGGGGAATGAAGGCCGTAGTATTCTCGGGTTCTTCAATATACGTTGCAAAGTTATCGTAACTCACACTGTCTGCCCGGTAATAGAAGTGATAATGGTTGAACCGGGCGCCCAGCACCGCTTTCCATTTTTCTCCCAGCGAAAGCTGATCCTGGAAATAAATACCATAAGTATTGGTAGTGAATTTTTCAGAAGAAGCATAATACCAGTCAGGAAAACCCGATGGAGGGATATATGGTTTGTAGTCGGGATTGACCACATTGATCGGGGAAGCGCCGTAAATAGAAAAACCTTCCGGGTAGGCTCCGTTGTAAAAATTAAGATCCACGCCGCCGGTAAGTGTGTGATGTATCATACCGGTCGAAAACTTCCCGTTGGTATATAAGTTGATCGCTTTTACCGGCTCTTCCATCACAGAAATATATTTGGTGCGTTCTACTTCATTCGTATTAGGATCCACAAAATCATTATGGTCATAATGAACCCTGTCTGCCCTTGATTTTGACAGGCCCAACAGCAGGTTCAGGCTCCAGTTGCGGGACAACTGGTGCGACAATATGGACTGAAGCTGGTAGGAGTCCCCCTTATACCGGGCGTCCGAAGCGCCCGTGAAAAATGTAGCAGGCACTGAAAACAACCTCCCTTCATAAAAAGGCAGGTCGGGCGTATAATTACCCGAAGAACGGTCGCGGTTATAGGTAGCATTTAGTTGCCAGGCAGTACGCTGCCCTGCCTCCCATTTCAGTGAACCAAACAGGAGCAGGTTGTTGTTGTCAAAATGTTTGGTAAACCGCCCCCCGTCTTCAAATCCCAGACCGGCAACATAATAAAGCGATTTCTTTTTATTCAGACTACCCGTAAGATCTGCCTGCGCACGGTACAGGCTGAAGCTGCCTGCTGATACCCTGGCATTTACCGTCGTTATTTTTTTGGGTTGTTTGGTAACCATATTAATATTTCCACTGGCCGCATTTTCCCCGTACAAAATGGCGGTAGGACCCCGCAATACCTCTACCTTTTCAATATTCGCCAGAGAGGGAGACACGCCTTCGGGGTAAGCAGAGCCTTTTATGCCGTTCGTCAGAAAGCTGCCTGAATTTGTTATGAATCCCCGAAAATTATACGATCCGTAAGAGGAGGATATGTTGACACCGGCAACATTTTTCAATGCGTCTTCCAGACGGTAAAGCTGTTGCTCTTCAATAGTCGCCCGGGATATACCCTGTATGGATTGCGGGAGGTCTTTCAACAGCGTGTTCGTGCGGGTAGCCGATGCGGATTGGACTATTATTTTCCGGGGAGACCGTACCACCACTTCCATAAGTGTTGTCCTGCTAATATCCATCACCAGCCGTATATAGGTTGTCTTTCCGTCTGCGACTGAAACGAGATCACTTTTTGCGCTGTATCCAACGCCGGTGGCCAACACAACGTGCCTGCCGGCAGATACATCATCCAGTACAAAATTTCCCTCCGCGTCAGTTTGGGTAAACTTGTTTTGCCCTTCCAGGCTTACGGTGATATTGTATAGTATTTCATTGGATGCACTATAGATCGTACCGGCTATCCTGCCGGACTGTGCATGGGTGATTAAAGCTGCCAGGGACAGCACGATCCATAATATTAATTTTATCAGGATGTGGGAAAAAGATATGCTATGCTTCTTTTGTAATAACAGGGAGTATGATTTGCCGGATCCAACAGGCTGTAACATGTTCAGGTTTTTAGTTCGTGATAGTTTATAATGCCAACCAGTGACTATATCGGTTGACACATCAATAAGGGCAGAAAGCAGTGGAAGGCAGCAATGCATGAATCAGGAAAACGCCTATACAGCTTTCAGCTATTGAAAACTACACACAGGTGTTCATTTCCGATCCTAAAATGATGGTAACTAACCTAAACGGGGAGGACCTTTATTGGATAAAATATGGAAAAATACCTGGTAGCTTTTGTCTGTATAATAAATTATATGAGATAAAAGCTCCCCTGGTTGTAGCGCAGGAACTGTCACCAATCCTGCTTCATAATAGGCAGAATAATGATGTGAACAAATAAGGCAGTTTTCTTCTGAAAAAATCTCTGAGGAAAGCTGATGCTGATCTGCATTTACCGCCAGGGAAAATGCAAAAGTATTTTTCGTGTCTGCAGAAAAATGATGGTGGTGCCATAAATTTACAGGTGTACTGATGAACACATATATCATCAGCAGAAAAAAAGCGAGGCTTTTTTGATGTAGTTGCTTCCCTTTCAATTTATGCACTATTGTTGCAAATATAGGGAAAAGGTTTTAACAAAAAATTTTATTGGAAAAACAGTTCTTGGCTTTGGGTTCTTCGTAAAGCCTCCTGTGCCAGGCCTTGAGAGAGCAGGGGACATTGCGGGAGAATTTCAACTACAACCACAGTGTCCTGCCAATACACAAGGCCGGGAGTAGATACACTATGGAGAATCCAAAATCAAAAATCAGCAATACAGGGAGATTGATTTTTCCAGCGTTGCCGGGTGTTACCAAGTCAATAACGCCGAGTCCGCGGCCACCACACAAATCCCGGGGGCGAGACTGCGGCTGGGAAATCAAAGAGGATCGCTGATTTTCTGAAGAACCCCAAATCAGCAATCAAAAAATCAACAATACTACGATGTATATTTTCTGATGCCGGTCATCACTTTTATTATCGCAAAAGGGTATACCGGATCCCCAAAAAGCCCCTGATACCTTGGTTGGGGCCATACACATAGGACGGATCGAATGTCAGTCCGTAAGGATTCTCCGGTGTTACCATTGCCTGGCCATCCGCGTCGAACTGTACATTTTTATCGAACGGATCATGCGCCCTGGCAATAAGGAACGGTACTCCCTTGTTAGGGGTCCAGTTCAACAGGTTTTTTACACCTCCATATATTTCCACTTTATCTCCGATCTTTTTGGTCAACTGGATATTCTGAATGCTCCACCAGGGGGCGTATTCACTGCGGGGGTCGGTATCGCTCAGCAGGGGTAACCGCATAGGACCGTACAGGTTCCCGGTATAGTCAACAGACAGACCTATACGCCTGAAAGAGTAACCAATATTCCATACGCCCGTAAAACGCTCTGCGAACAACTGGCGCTGTTTTTCCCCTTCTTCCGTATTGTACACATCCATCGCGGTGGCGCCTGCCAGTATCTTAAGTCCGCCGGGAAAGACTACATCCACATTTAAAGAAGCACCCTTTGATACGCCATATCCATCCAGGTTATCATAAATGATCTTGTTGGCGTCTGTGTCGTAATCCGGGATGATCTTATTGGTAAAATACGTATAGAAAGCGGTGGCATCCAGGCCGATCAGGGTGCTGCCTGCATAGATCTTCTTTACAAAATTCAGGTTGCCGTTCCAGGAACGTTCCGGCTTCAGATCATTGATGAACACAACCTGCCTGGCGCCGGTAAGCGCTGCATGGTCTTCTGTAAATACATTGGCCACCCGGTACCCGTTACCCGCGCTCAGGCGTAATATATTGTTCCTGTCGGGTGAGCTCCACTTGTAGTTCAGCCGGGGAGAAAGAATACTTCCGTGGATAGAGTTATAATCATACCGCATACCCAACAACAGCCTGTTATGATCATTGAGTTCAATTTCATCCTGGAGAAATACGCCCGGAAGCCGGGTATGGGTAGGTTTGTTGATGCCGGCATCGTGCGCGGCCGCGGTAGCGGGGGTATTATCATCATAATAAGTATAACGATAGGTAATGCCTGTCAGCAGGTCATGCTTACCCAGGGTTTTGAACCAGGTGAGCTGCCCAAAGCCGATGTACTGATCGGCCAGGTAAGGTGTACTGCCATACACACTGTTCTGATCGTGCCCGTTGGTGCTGAACTGGAACAGTATCTTTTCCCTTACCGGCAACTGGTAAACCCCAAACAGTTCCCAGCGGTTGGTATAAATACTTTCTCCGTATACCTCATCGCCTCCGCGGTATTTTCGTGACCAGTTCATCTCTCCTCCCCACCGGTCTTCGTACACATACCTGCCTGCCAATGTAAATATGCGGTTATCCTTACGATCAAAGTTCCACTTGTTAAAAACTGACAGACGATTCTGCAATGTCACATCCGTGAAATTGTCGTTATTATTGTCAATGGCGTTCTGATAATTGAAGTAATTCACCCCCAGCAGGGACTGTACTTTTTCTCCCGCTTTAAATTTTGCGGCAAGATCCGTATTCACTTCGCCCCAGGTGGTACCGAACACATCGGCGGCGATAAGGGGAGCATTGCCCGGCTTTTTGGTAATGATATTGATCAGGCCTGCTACCGCCTCGCTACCGTATAAGGTAGAGGCGGGGCCTTTTACGACTTCCACCCGTTCAATAAGCGATTGCGGAATACCGCTTAGTCCATACACAGTAGAAAGTCCGCTTACGATAGGCATACCATCGATCAGTATCATGGTATAAGGGCCCTCCAGCCCGTTGATATGGATATCCCCGGTATTGCACACATTACAATTCAACTGCGGGCGAACGCCGTTGATATTTTGCAATGCATCAAATATAGAAGGCACCGGGTTCGCTTTGAAAAATTTTGAGGTATATACTTCAACAGGCACAGGACTCTCCAGCTTTGACACCTCCTTCATGGTACCTGAAATAACCACCTCGTTGAGGTCGCTTTCGGAAGACGGGCTAAGCGCAACATCCTGTGTGATTTCTTCCTGATCAACCGTGATGGTGATCTTATAAGGTTGATACCCCAAAAAGCTTACTTCCAACTGCCAGGTTCCGTAAGCAACATTTTCTATCCGGTACACCCCGGAGGCATCCGAAATCCCTCCCTTACCAAGCTTTGGTATGGAAACGGTTGCCGCTTCTATACCCTGACCATTGAGATCAGTTATTTTCCCTTTTATCTTCCCTGACTGTGAAAAAGCCGGAGTGCCCAGCGAAAACAATAATATAACTAAACAGGAAACACAATATTTTATCATAATATTTCTGTAGTTTATATAACTATTACATTTATTAGTACACAAAAATATATAAGTTAGATTAATCTAACAAAATTATTTACTCCTATTCTTATTTCCAATAGGGTTTTGACCGGGTACCGGGTAAGGCCAATGCCGGGGTTCATTTTTCCGTACATCCCGCTATCTGCTATAATATTTTTATGTCTTCCTTTGTGCATGGGACCCGGGTTAATAAGGTATGTTCGGTTCCGCAGACAAGGGAGGGCGCAAGGGCCCGTACCTGCCGGTCAAACGACCGGGCAAAAACAAGATCGTATCTCATATATCTTTTGGAAAAGGATCGTTAAACCGGGGCTTTTTGTTAAACAAAAGCTGTTCGTCATCCCGCAGCAGGCATTTTTCCAGGTCTGCGATGATGTTTTCCTTCTCCATATCCTGGCCGATAAACACCAGTTCGTTCAGCCTGTCACCCCATTGCTTATTCCAGCGGCTTTCTATATAATCCCGGTTGTGGATAAAAGAAGGATACCGGACCCTTTCACTGAACGGCATGCTGCTCCACCATACACCGGCTCTTTCTATCCTGGAGGAACCACCTGCCTGTGAAAAACCAATGGCATCACCAGGGCGGGATGCCAGCCAGAATAACCCCTTGGCCCTGATAATGGTTTGGGGATATCCTTCGTTCAGATATTTCCAGAAACGTTCGGGGTGAAATGGTTTCGGGCTTCTGAAAACAAAAGAACCAATACCGTATTCTTCCGTTTCCGGCGTATGTGTTTCCCTTTCTAATTCCTTCTGCCAACCCGCTGCATTTTCGGCAGCTTCAAAATCGAAAAGACCTGTATGCAGTATTTCCCGGGGGGACACTTTGCCGAATGAGGTGTTTATTATTTTTGCACCGGGGTTCAGTTTGCCGATGGCAGCCCGTAAAACACCCAGTGTTTGTGGATCCACCAGATCTGTTTTGTTTAATATAATAACATTTGCAAACTCTATCTGATCTGTCAATAAGTTAACGATGGTCCTGTGATCACCCTCCATGTCAGTCAGGTCACGTTCCTTCAGCAGTTCATTTGTTCCGAAATCTTTAAAGAAATTAAAACAGTCTACCACGGTAACCATAGTGTCGATGTAGCTGAAACGGGAAAGGTCAATACCATTTGCTTCGTCTACATAGGAAAATGTCTGGGCTACGGGAATAGGTTCGCTGATGCCGGTGCTTTCAATCAGCAAATAGTCGAACCTGCTTTCTTTTGCCAGCTTTTCCACTTCTACCATCAGATCCTCCCGGAGGGTGCAGCAGATGCAACCATTGCTCATCTCTACCAGCTTCTCTTCGGTGCGGGAAAGAGTATGCTGCTCTTCCACCAAACGGGCGTCCACATTTACTTCACTCATATCGTTCACTATTACCGCAACTTTCAACCCCTCTTTATTATGCAGGATATGATTGAGTAAAGTCGTTTTTCCGGCGCCCAGAAAGCCGCTTAATACCGTCACCGGTAATTTACCCTTTTTGTTTGCCTGTTCAGCAACCAATGTCGATGTTTGCATTAACATGTTTCGTTCTTTTTATGCTTTAGTTATATATGTTATAGTATATCCATCCGGGATGCAACGGGTCATTCAGCGTTCGTGCGCCATTAGTGCTGCACCCGGAGATCACTCATGACTGTTTGCTATTTGCTGAAACCATTGCTGAATGTTCTCGAGATGCCGCTTTCCATACAACCGGATAAATTTTTTTGTTTCAGGGTTTTCCTGATCGGTATATACAGCCAGCCTTCTCTTTGCAAAATCTTTTGTAAGCGCTGTTTTACAGTCGTTTTCTATGCAGTTTTTCCACTGCCTGAATGTTTCCGGAATCATTATTATTGTTGCCATTTATTGTTGCCCTGCTATATGAACGCCGAAAGAATTGCACACCACCTGCTCCTGACAACAGGCAGAAGTTATCTAAAACCAACAACACGCTAGCGCCTTATTTGTACCCCGGGGTTTTGTGCAGCCATTCAGCTTTTGACAATGTATAGCAGGAAATCCGTATCATACCGCGGTATTGATCTGCAGTACCGTGCATATGAACGGCTATACGGGTGAAAAACATATGGTGGTCAGGAGCACAACAATGCCGGCGGACCTTTATTCGATAATTGAAAAAGAGGAGTGGAAGAATAAGCGATGATATAGTATCCATTCAGGAAAAGGACATCTGTAGCAGCCGTAACCAGGGCGATGCTGATATCATTGTTGTAGCCGGAGTATTGATGCGTACAAACGGCGCAATCTTCCTGCGAAAGACCAACGGTTTTCTTTATTATAGTCAGATCATCAGCAGCGCACGGCTCTTTATCCGGAAAGAAATGATGTTCATGATGATGCCATACATGCGCCGGTAAGCAAATAAAGGCATACAGGATGAGCAAAAAAAATGCTGCTATATGCCTGTATGTTGTAGAGTGGATCAATTTTTTGCAATACTGTTGCAAATATAATCACCCTGAATTATTTTGCAAAACAAATCAGGGTATTTTAATTCCGGGAGCAGTTTTAAAGAGACCGGTAGAAAAAATAATTGCAATATTGTTGCAATTATAAATATAGTTATACTACCTTTGAGCGATGCATCTTTTCTGTCAACCATATGCAAAAAAGATTACCGGGTACTTCCTGCTTGTTATATGGTCGGTGCTGCTCGGGGTACAATCCGTTCATTCCCATCACGAACATGCTTCAACCGCAGTTGAGCGGGCAAGCGAACAATCTTTTTTTACAGCGGCCTATGCGCATCATCCGTGCCCTGTATGCGAATGTCATCTGACCGGTACGTTTCAGGTTTTTGCGGCTGACATCTCCCCCCTGCTGATACCTCTTAAAGGGGAAACATTTCAACCCCGGTATATTACCCATCTGCTTTCTTTCTACGGCAACCAGCCTGCAGACCGGGGACCGCCTGCCATCCTGTAGCAAAATTTGTTTGACCCTCGTGCATACCGGCGGTAGCCTGTCAGTGTTATCGCGGTAGCAGTCATTTATTATTCTTTCATAGCCTGTATCAGAATCCATCGTTATGCTCATATGGCACAGATGCGTTATAGCAATTGTTCTCCATGTATTTTCAGGGGTGCAACCGGGCTATGCGCAATATGATCCGCAGATGTTGAAGGGCGTTGTTTATTCAACCGATTCGGTAGCATTAGAGAATGTGACTGTGCAGTTGCTTCCATCAGAAGAAACCGTCATCAGCAATGCAAAGGGAGAATTCATGTTCCGCGGTTTACCCGGCGGGCAGTTCCAGATCCGCCTGACGATGGTGGGTTTTGTGACACAAACAGCAGACGTGCACCTGCCTCAAACGCAGGCGCTTACCTTGTACCTGCAGCATAGAATTGTCGGGTTAAAAGAAGTTTCGGTGATCGCCGGATCGAAGCAACTGGGTTCTGCCTCCGTTATTGACAGAACCGCCATACTGCATACCCAGCCCACCAGCCTGGCAGACGTGCTGCAACTGGTGCCGGGTCAGTTGGCCGCCAATCCCAACCTCGGCAGTGTAAACCAGGTGAACCTGCGCCAGGTGGGCTCTACAACAGACGCCGCCCGTGCCAACGCGCTGGGTACCCAAATTGTACTGGACGGTGTACCACTGTCTAATAACGCCAATATGCAAACCGATGTAAACATACTGAATGCAGCCCCTTCGGCTTCTCCGCCTTTTTCCTCTGCTGCCGGTATGGGCAACGACCTGCGGCAGATACCCGCCGATAACATAGAGAGCATAGAAGTGATAAGGGGTATTCCCTCCGCCAGATACGGCGACCTTACTTCCGGGCTGATCATTGTGCACTCCAGGATTGGTGTAGCGCCACCGGAAATACGGGTGCGACTGAATCCTGACCTGGCCCAGGCATCTTTTATCACCGGCTTCAGCGACCGGTCGCTCAGGGAAAGCAAAAACGAAAACAGCTACAATATCAGCATGGATGTGCTGACGGCGCAAAACGATGTGCGGGATCATTTCAACCGCTACAGCCGGCTGCAGGGGCAGCTTGCCTGGAGAAGGGCCTGGGATCCGGACAAAAAATTTGTCACCACAACGATCCTGTCAGGCTATAACACGCTGGATAAGCTGAAGCAGGATCCCGATGACCTGCGCTATCAAAGCCGTCATTATGCCAATGATTATGCAGTGAAGGCCAGCACAGAAGGAAAATGGAGACCCGCGCTGCCGTGGCTGACTGCGGTCAACTACACAGCAGCGTTTACCTATAACCGTCAGCAATCTTATTATCAGTCGCTGATCACCCGCGACCTGTTTCCATTGTCAAATGCGATGAAGGATACCGTACAGCCCGGGGTATACGGAAAAAGCGAGTACCTCAACCAAACGACAGTGGACGGCAAGCCTCTGAACGGGTATGCAAGGGTGGAAACGACGCTGTCGAAGAAAATCGGGAACCAGGCGCACCGCTTTATGCTCGGCAGCGAATGGAGAATGGACATGAACAAAGGAGCAGGCAGGCAGTTTGATCCGCTTACCCCGCCCCGTCAGAACTACAGTATGGGTGACCGCCCACGGTCATATGCCGATATACCCGCGATACACCAGTTGGGATATTATATAGAGGACCGTATGCACACAGACATAGGCAATCACCGGCTGATCCTGCAGGCAGGCGCCCGCCTGGATAATTTCGTGCCTGTTGGTGTATTTAAAAGCAAATACAAAACCATTGTTGCACCGAGGGTAAATGCTGCTTTTGAAACATGGAAGGATGTATGGATCCGGGCAGGGTATGGTGTAAGCGCCAAAACGCCCACACTGAGCCAGTTGTACCCCGGTACCCGTTATTTCGACCTGGTCAGCTTCAATTATTTTGCCGTTCAGCCGGAAGAAAGGCTGGTAATATTAACGACCAGGACCATCAATCTGGATGATCAGCATATTGATCCCTATACCGTTTCCAAATGGGAGGCAGGCCTGGATGTAGAAAAAAAAGGAATGATCATCAACCTTTCTGCTTTTTACGAGGTCACCCGGGGCGCTATCGGCTATAACCGGCAGTTGCAGACATTTACCTATAACAAGCTGAAGATAGCGGAAGCCCCGCCGGGCAGACCGCCTGTACTCAGTCACGAACCATTAAGCGTGGATACCTTTTTTGCGCCTTACGATATACCGGTAAACAACAGGGTGATCTATAACAAAGGAACGGAGTTCGCTGTTACCATACCGGAAGTGGTTCCTTTCAGGACATCTTTTCATATCACCGGAGCTTATATTCATACGGAAAGTTTTGATGACGGAACCGTAACGGATACGGACAGGGCTTACCAAAGCACTACCGCGCCTTCAAGAGTAGGCGTGTATCAAACCGGCAACAGGGTGATCGGCGAAAGGTTCAATACCGCTTTCCGCCTGATCCACCGTATTCCCCAACTCAACCTTGTATTCTCAGCTTTGTGGCAAACCATATGGTTTACAGCCAGCCGGCCGGTGGGACTGGACCCCATGCCCGTGGCATACATCAACAAAAAAGGAGAAACCATCACCCTGACCAGGGAACAGGCAGGGCTACCCGAAAATGAATCGCTGAAAAGAGTAATTCCGGCAGCGGTTACCACCAGCTACCCGCCCCTGCATTTATTGAATGTCCAGTTTACCAGGGAATGGAAAGGCGGTTTCCAGTTTTCGTTCCGGGTAAACAATTTCCTGAACCATCGTCCCTTGCATTATAACCAGGTCACCCGTGCCTATGTAAAAAGAAATGAGCCGCTGTATTTCTCTGCGGAGTTCAATGTAGTCCTGGGCGCCCATAATCATCATAAGATCAGGCAACATCAATTCTTTAATAATTAAATACAATAACACGTACATGAAACAGTTTATGACATGTCTGGCATCTGCCGTTATTCTTTTAGTCTCCTGTAAAAGAGATAAGCAAAATGAGCTGAGCACTTCAGGGGTGGTGGTAACCATCCTCTATCCTCCGGCTTACAGCCCTCAGCAGGCAGCAGGCGTTACCGTTACACTTACCAGCCTCACAGACGGACAGGTAAAAACAGCCGTTAGCGGCAGTAACGGGGAAGCATCTTTTACGGATATGCTGCCGGGCTCCTACAGCATCAGCGCCGCCCATAACCTTTCGGCAGCCGAAGCAGAGCAACTGACCGGTATCAGTGAGGCCATTTCCCTCAATGCCATTCAGAACAACGCGGTCATTACCGCCGGGCTCGATGCCCGCTTTGAGCTGCAACTGCAGGGCAGCGCGTTGGGTAATCTCGTTATAAAGGAAGTATATTATACAGGCAGCCGTACACCTTCCGGAGGTACTTATTTCAGCGACCAGTTTGTAGAAATTTATAACAACGCTACCGATACGATTTACCTGGACAGCCTGTGCATTGCCGATATCTATGGTGTTTCGGGTTTGATCAATCCCGACAATCCTCCTTCTCCTTTTCAGGATGATAACGACCACGTATATGCAAGCAGCATCTGGCGGATTCCCGGCACGGGCAAAGATCATCCGTTGGCGCCGGGCAGCAGCATTATCATTGCCCAGGATGGCGTAAACCATAAAGATGAACTGCTGAATCCTGCCAGCCCGGTAGACCTCTCGGCTGCAGACTGGGAAACCTATAATGAAAGAGAAGACGGAAGGGATGCGGATTCCCCGGTGCCCAACTTGGAGCGGGTATACTTTACCGGTGGATTCGACTGGCTGATCACCGTGTTCGGACCGGGTCTTGTCATCTTTAAAGAAGATTTCGACAAGCTTGAGCAGGTACCCATTCCGGGCTCTTCGCTTGCCCCACGGATCAAAATTCCCAATGCAGTGGTGATAGATGCATTTGAGGCGTTGAAAGATGCCGAAAGCGCCGGGTTTAAACGTATCCCGCCAGCGTTGGACGCCGGCTTTGTGTTTGCCAGTGATACGTATACAGCAGAAAGCTTCAGAAGGAAAACGGCTTCTGCCATTAACGGAAGGATCGTGCTGCAGGATACCAACAACAGCAGCAATGATTTTGAAAAGCTGGAAACGCCCACACCCGGTTCCTTTGATTAACCCTCTTCCGGTAACCGGTACCTGTGTACCGGGCTACCGGAACAATATTACTTTCCGATGTACGGATGTACTAAAAAAACATATCATCTCTGCAATTGCCTGGTGTTGTGCCATATCTTTCTGTGTTGCCAGTACTGTGCGGCGCAGTCCGGAAAAGCAGACAGCCTGCAGGCATGGAAATCCCAAAGAGAATATAATAGGTATGCATACACGAATAATCCCGGTATGTTGCTGAAGGACGATCCTGTTTCGCATGGCTACGCTTATCTGTCAGGTATCAGTGTTTCCGGTGATCTCCGGCGCCCGATGGAACCGGGCAGCACCCGGACAGCAACCGCTGCTACAGGAGGCTATAAAGCAATAGCGGGGTGGGGCTTCAAAGGACATTTTGACTATAAAAAAACTTTTGATAAAGCGCTTGCCTGGAGCAACGTACACCATGCCTACGAAGGAAATCCGTTTCTGTGGGCAGACAGCAACATCGGAAAATGGCTGCGGGATGAAGTGAATGCTGCCGTTGCCATTGCTGCACCTGCAATAGGCAGGCAACTGAATGTCGGCCTGGGAATTGACTATACCATCGGCTCCGGGGCCAGGACCAATGAGCCAAAACCTTTTTACAGGATCAGGGACCTGTCGCTGCAACCAAGTATATACTGGCAGCCATCATACGGCAACAACCTGGGGATCACCGGGCTGTTTTCCTTTGTACAGGAAGAAAATGAGATCGGGCAATACAGTCATGATAACGTATTGTTGTTCCGGTTGAGAGGTTACGGCACCTTCAGCAAGTCGCCCATGGTAAGCGGCGCCCGCAGAAGAAGCGGTCATGTAGCAGGTATGGGCATTCACTACGACAGGGACCGGGGTACTTACCGTATCCTGGCAGGTGGCCGGTTCAGTGCCCGGTTGGAGAATGTTTTTGAAGGTACGGCGGTGAGATCCGTTACAGGTGATTATACTGCCTATGCATGGCAGGCATATGGCAAGTTGCATACAGGAAATAGTACGAGAGGTAGCCTGCTGGCGATCACTTTTGAGTCGATCAACGGTTATGCTGATGACCATGTTTACCAGGCGGAAAATGCCAGCCATACCACACGGGACATAAGGATCGACATGAGCCGGTGGTTTCATTACCGGAACAATATGCTCCTGCAATGGACAGCGGCTCCGTTTCTGTCATACAGGCGGATATCAGATTATGCTACCCGGACTGCCTTTGATGTGCAGCAGGCGGGAGCCGAACTGTCCCTGAACAACCGCATCCCTTTGCGTCAATATCTTGTCCTGGGCCTATGCCCATCTGTAAACGGAAGCTTTGTAATAAACGATCAATGGCATCATACGATGCCCAATACGATCACGAAATACCTGGTGCTTCCGGACTACCGGTATTTTACAACGAACCGTTTTAGGGGCAGCATAAAAACAGAACTGGAATACCATGCAAAAAATAATACCATTCATGCCATCAGCCTGTTTGCCAGCCTGGTTTCTGCGTTGAACAGCGATCTGAAACGAACCAATTACGAATTACAATACTCAATCTTTTTTTAATGAACAGGATACTATTAGTCATCATCATATTTATCGCAGCTTCCTGCACCACAACGAAACAAAGCCGCATTACCGGGTATCCCGGTTTCGATCAGGCACTGGCCGACAGTATGTTTGCGTATGCGCTTGACCATGAAGCGATCTACACCCTGCTCGATACACTGAAGCCTATAAGCAGCGTGAAGTTCCTGCGTTACCGGGTCGCTGCCGACAGCGCCACAGCAGCCGGGGCAGAAAAGATCGTACGGCACGACAGCCTGCTACATCCCATAGCAGCGTACCAGAAAATATGCCATGCCTTCAGCAGGGGCGACTGGCAGTTTGTGCTCAATCCGTTTGCCAGAACAGACGATGGTTATCGCAATATTGAAATATATGTTGTCAGAAGAAGCCGGTTCAGGCAGCTTTTAGAACAAAAAAGCCATTTTTTCGGACAATGGGGCTTTACCCCCGATGCAGACCCGGCTACCGTACTGCCTGTTATAGAATATGAAAAAAAATATGACCGCTACCGGGCATATGGCTACCTCTTCGGTTATCCCGACTACGCAGTTGATTTTTTTGTAGATGCTGCCGTTCAGTCTGACAGGGATACCAGCATAGGGCTGGTTCCCAGGGATTTTTTTGCCATACCGGTATGGGAAAGACCCACAGGGCATTTTACCTATGCTATGCCTAAAGGACACCAGCCGGATGAAACGGATTCCATTCTTTACAGGAAGGCCGTGATAACGCTGGAACAGTATAAAAAAGAACGTGGACGGTATATAAACGAACAGGGCGGATTCAACGCTACCGCCCTTTGGCTGCAATGGAACGATATAACGTTGAATGAAAAAAGGCGGCGTAAGATTAAATGATCATTAACCAACTCTATTGAATATGAAAAGACGGACATTTTTCAGGAATGCTTCTCTTACCATGCTGGGAAGCTCGTTGCTGGGCTCCCTGAACAGCATTGCAGGGAATAATGCAAAAAGTAATCACTTCGATGCTAAAAAAGCGAAGAACATCATCTTCATGGTAAGCGACGGAATGAGCACTGGAACTCTTAATATGGCAGATATGCTGCTGAGAAGAAAAGAAGGACGTGCCAGCACCTGGATCAGCCTCTATGAACAGCAGGCGGTGCAGCGGGCATTGATGGATACGGCTTCTGCCAATGCGCTGGTAACAGATTCTGCGGCGGCCAGCTCCGCCTGGGGCGGTGGCGTTCGCGTGCCCAACGGGTCATTGAATGTGGGCACCGGTGGTGAACAATATAAGCCGGTATTGCAAAAATTCAAAGAGGCAGGCAAAGCGGTCGGGTGTGTTACCTCTGTACCCATCGGTCATGCCACGCCGGCAGGCTTTTGCATTAATAACAATAAACGCGGAAACCTGGATGATATTTCCAGCCAGTACCTGCCGTTGCGTTTTGACGTAATGCTGGGTGGCGGAAAAGATAACTTTTCCGGCAGCCTGCGAAAAGACAAAACCGACCTGTTCGGGCAGTTTGCCGACAAAGGATATACCGTTCTGCAAAACAAAAAAGAGCTGTTATCTGCCCCGTCCGGCGCGCCGGTCATCGGGGCATTCTGCGAAAGCGCCCTCCCTTATGAGCTGGACCGGAAGCAGGACAGCCGGATACAATCCGACATACCTACTCTCGCCGAAATGACAACAGCAGCAATCAGGCTTCTCAGCAAAAATACAAATGGATTTGTGCTGCAGGTAGAAGGGGGCAAAGTAGACTGGGCTGCTCATGCCAATGATATAGGTGCGTTGTTATACGACCAGATCGCTTTTGATGAGGCGCTGAAAGTAGTCATCGATTTTGCTGCTACAGACAACAATACCCTCGTGATCATCACTACTGACCATGGGAATGCCAACCCGGGGCTTTTTTCAGGCAATAATGAAGGATTTGATCTCATCCGGCAGTTCAGGCGTACCAATGACTGGATACTCAACGGCATTGATAAGAATTTTACCGTGGCGGCTGTAAAAGAAAGAATTGCGGATGCGCAGCACATACACATTAGTGATGAAGAAGCCGGAAGCATATTAAAGCATTACAGTAACCTGGGCGAAGACGGGCTTTACAATCCCCGCAAGTTGCCGTTTAAGGAACTAGCTGTTATCCAGGGCAGGTACACAGGCATCGGGTGGGGCTCTATGTCACACTCGGCGGATTACGTAGAACTGGCGCTGTTTGGCCCCGGCAGTTCATTGATAAAGCCTTTTGTAAAAAATACGGATCTGCATTACCTGATGTTGCAGGCTGCGGAAATAACGCATAAAAACTAACGGTTAAAAATATTTTTCCTATGCTGGAAACTTCAGAAATACAATTTGCGTACACAAAAGAGACCTCGTTCAGGTTTCCGCCGGTGTACTGCGATTACGAAAACCCTTTGCTGATCACGGGGAAATCGGGTAGCGGCAAAACGACTTTCCTGCACCTGCTGGCAGGCTTATTAAAACCGGGCAGCGGCAATATTCTCGTAAACGGGACCAATGTGCGTTTGTTGTCAGCCGCCGGGAGAGACAGGTTCAGGGGAAAGTATATATCTGTGATCTACCAGCAGCCGCATTTCATGCAGGCCTTATCCGTGGCAGACAATATCGCGGTAAGCGCCTATTTCAGCGGCAAAAAAGTAACTGCCCGGGCGATCGGCACGCTGGCGGCCAAACTGGCTGTTTCCGGTTTGCTGCAAAAGAAACCGGCTGCGCTCAGCCTGGGCGAGCAACAAAGAGTGGGCATTGCGAGGGCGCTGATAAATGAACCTGTATTGTTGCTGGCAGATGAACCTACCAGCAGCCTGGATGATGATAACTGCGAAAAAGTGGTCGGGCTTTTAAAAGCGCAGTCATCCGATGCAAAGACATCGTTGGTGATCGTTACACATGACTACCGGGTAAAACAATATTTTTCCAATAATCTGGATCTTCATGTTGATTAAAATTATCACACAAAACCTGCTGCACCGGTGGGGCGCTACCCTGCTGAGCATTATACTGCTTTGCAGCGGCGTGGCTATCATCAGCCTGGTAATGACCACGCAAAAGCAGGTAGCGCAAAAAATGGACAATGACCTGAAAGATATAGACCTGGTAGTAGGGGCGAAAGGCAGTCCGCTGCAACTGGTGCTGTCTGCAGTATATCATATAGACGCTCCCACCGGTAATATAAAAATGTCCGATGCGGAAAAGATCATGAAAAACCCAATGATAGAGCAGGCAATTCCCCTGGCATATGGCGACTCTTACGAAGGATACCGCATCGTGGGCACTGATAGCAATTACCTGGCGAAATATAATGCCGTTATACAAAAAGGGCGGTTGTTTACCGAGCCGATGGAAGTAGTGCTGGGAAGCGAGGTGGCCACAAAGAAAAAATTGAAAATAGGGAATTTTTTCATTGGTTCGCATGGGCTGGGCAGTGAAGAAGCCCACCTGCACAAAGGATATAATTATAAGGTGACCGGGATTTTGGAACCTACGCATACCGTTCTGGACCACCTCATTATTACCCCTGTGGCCTCCGTATGGCTGGTACACCAGTCGCATGAAGAGCACGATCATCATGATGAAAATAATCATCATGATCACGACAACACACATACTGAGACAGAACAGGAGATCACCGCCCTGCTTTTGAAATTCCGGGCACCTGCCGCACAGATCACCATGCCGGGGTTCATCAATCAGCAGACGAATATGCAGGCGGCTTCACCGGTACTGGAGATCAACCGCCTGATGGGATTGATGGGAGCGGGGTTCACCGCCCTGCAGGCCATCGCCGGTATGCTGATGCTGATAGCAGGACTGAGCGTTTTTATTTCACTGTACAGCCGCCTGGCTGAGCGGAAGTATGAAATGGCGCTGGCAAGATCTATGGGCTGCAGCAGGATAAAACTGTTTACCATCGTATTACTGGAAGGGTTGTTCATATGTGTGGCAGGATTTGTCGTGGGTATAACGTTGAGCGCTGCCGGATCTATTTGGTTGGACAGTAACGCCGTTTTCGCTAACAGGCTTGATGTAGGGGTCTCTGCTCTCTTATCAGGAGATATACTGCTATTATTCTTCGTAACATCAGGGATAGGGCTTGCAGCCGCGATGATACCATCCCTGAAAGCATATCATATAAACATTTCAAAAACACTTGCCGGTGCTTAAGTATATAATGATAACGGGACTCTTGCTCAGCCTGTCGGGTATTGCCCGGGGGCAGCAATACATTACCTGGGAAACCCTGCAGAGTCTTGATTTCCAGGAAAAGTATGTAGAAGAAGTACAGGGAAATATGTTGTTCCCGAAATTCACGTCTCTTTTAAGATCACTGAACGGAAAAACAGTGGAAGTAAAAGGGTTTGTGATCCCCATTGATAAAGAAGGCAAAAGCATTGTGCTCTCCGCCAATCCTTATGCATCCTGCTTTTTCTGCGGAAAAGCAGGGCCTGCCTCTGTGATGACAGTGAAGCTGAAAGCGCCCAACAAAAAATACCGGACGGATAATTACAGGCTTTTCAGGGGTACGCTTCGCCTGAACGCTACCAATATCAGGGAGTTCTATTATATACTGGAGAATGCCGAGGAAGTCCGCAAATGATTTTTAATATTAACACGATGGAGACAATATTTAAAAACATACTAAAAACAAAAAAAGTATATATCACCCAAAACCGGGTGGACCTGTTAAAGACTTTTATACAATCCGACAAGCTGCTTGACTTCGGCATATTAGCCCATACGCTGCACCCGGATATGGACAGGGTCATCATATTCAGGAACCTGAACCTTTTTGTTCATAAAAACCTCATCATGAAGATACCGGACGTTAACGGGAAGCTGTATTATACACTCAATAATCGAAAAGATGACCTGAAACAGGTGGTGGAAGTGGTTATTTTTTGTGACAAATGCCACAGCATTTTCTGGAGCAGAAGAAAAAACCGGGTAAGAATATCACTGCCTTCCGGATTCAGCAATCACACAGAAACGATCGTGGTAAAAGGAACCTGCAGGGATTGTAAATAAATAGTTGATATTATTTGCAACATTGTTGCAAATAATATACCTTTACATCCCGTTAACACAATTGTATATGGCAGAAAAAAAATTGTATGATATCAAATGGGACGCGATAGGCATCAGTGCTTCACTGGTCTGCGCCATCCATTGTTTGTTGCTTCCTGTATTTTTTTCCACCCTGCCTTTGCTGGGCGTAGAGTTGATGGAAAATATGACGCTGGAGATCGTTACCATTGCTATTTCTTTGCTGGCAGGCAGCAGCGCGTTATATGCAGGTTATAAGAAACAGCACCAGCGCCTGTGGCCGCTGCTGCTTTTTGTATGCTCGATGACAGCGCTGATCATGGGTAATATACTTTCAACGGTATGGGACCCCTCGGAACTGGTGTTCAAATCGGCCGGGGTTACCGGTATCCTGGTGGCGCATATCGCCAACTGGCGGTATGGCAGAAACTGTCCACACCATTAAATATTACTGATATGATCAATAATGTAAATCACTACAGGTATTCAACCATGAAGCGGGTGATGATGGGCTACCTGCTGTTCATAGCCGTTACAAGCATACAAAGCTGCGGTTGTAAAAACAATCATTCACTGCAGAAAGTAAGATTGCTGGAACAGGGTGCGATAAAATTCCCGGTAGTGGTTCGCTGAAACCGGGATTTAAAAAGGGAAAACCCATCCCTGCTCGTCATTTCGATCGAGCAGACGTAATCTGCGAGAGAGAAATCTCCCGAAGGTGTGAAATCTCTCATTTACGAAAGAACCGTTTATTAATGTGCACCTTCACCCTGCGAGGCATCCATAAGCGAACAGGGTGCAGCTGCACTTCACCTTTCATAGTCCTGAAGCTCCTTTCCACGACATCTTTGTCAGAATATTTTTGACTACTCCGGCAGGATTCAATTTGGTGTTATGAAAATAAGTGAATAACCTACATGTTTTACTTTTTTTCTGTAGCACCATCAGCCAGCATCTTGTCCCTTTTCAATGCTTCATATTTAGGATTGTACAGCACAATCATTTTACCAAGTAAAAACGGAAACTGTTGCACATAAACATATGTGTTTTTTATCAGACGGTCTTTTCAGCTAAAAAATTATTGTAGTGTATAAAATGAGGGATAAATTTGGGTAAATAAGGTACTTATTTATTTACTATAACTCAAACAGGCAGGCATTTTATTTATCCTGCTACACTTCAAAATTTAGTAACTTTATTGTCAGTGGCAATTATTTAGTGTGCAGTAGGCTGTGCATATGGTGCTTCAAAACACTGCTATGGATTTTAAAGCTGTACAGGAATATCTACAAAATAACGACTCCAGGGCTATTCGCTTGTTGTATGATCATCTGGGCGACCGGCTTTTTCAACTTGCCTATGCAATTGTAAAGTCTAAGGAAGTTGCTGAGGAAATTATTGGGGATATATTGCTGAAAGTATGGCAGAAGCGGGAGGAAATGGCTGCCATAGAAAACCTGCGATTGTATTTATATGTTACCACCCGTAATTATTGCTTTTCCTATCTCCGGAAAACTACCGGCAGGCCAAAGGAATTTTCTTTTGAAGAGGTTTACCAGCCTTATTATCATTTTGCCAAATCTCCTGAAGAATTGCTGATTACCAGGGAAATCCTTCAAACAATAAATCAAACAATCAATTGCCTGCCGGCAAAATGTAAACTGATTTTTAAGCTGGCTAAAGAGGATGGGCTCAAACACAAGGAAATAGCCGTGTTATTGGATATCAGCATAAAAACAGTGGAAAGCCAGATGGCTATTGCACTGAAAAGGATCTACTCAACGGTTACCATCCAGTTTCCCGGGAGTAAATTGGCCGCGCAAAAAAAATAATTTTCCTTTTAGGGGTAAAATGTCATTTATGGCGTTCTATTAGAAACGGCATAAACTGATATCTATGAGCAGCAACCGGATATGGGTGTTGATGGCAAAAAAAGACAATGGTGAGGCCAGCGTTTCGGAACTGGAAGAACTCGAAGAATTATTACGGACCGGGGACATGCACCCGGCTGTGGTAGAAACACTGCTGGCGTCGCCCCTGCATTCATTACCCGAGTGTAAAGTGCCGGATGCTGTTTGGAACAGGATAGAAACCACCATTGAGGAGGAAGAAGTTCCGCAAGCGCCGACGCCCCGTATTCACAGGTTTTCAACTTTGTGGCGGGTGGCAGCCATCCTGGTGCTTGTTACCGGAGCTGTCCTGTTTTATATAACCCGGCATCCGTCAGCAGAACAGGAAAGCCCGGAGCAGATCGTTACACAGGCTGCAGATATACGCTATATGCAGTTGCCGGACGGAAGCACAGTGAAAATGAACGGAAAAAGCCGGCTCTCTTTTACCCAGCAGGGGTTTGGTAAAACCACGCGGGAAGTAGTATTGGAAGGAGAAGCTTTTTTTGATGTCGTTAAAAATGAGACAATACCGTTTATTATTCACACTTCTTCCGTAGCCATCAGGGTAAAGGGCACATCTTTTAATGTAAAAGCCTATCCTGATCAAAATACGGTGGAAGCTGCCCTGGTAAGCGGGATAATAGAATTAAGCACCAAACAGGACCCGGAAAGAAAAATCCTGCTAAAACCCAATGAAAAAATTATCATACGGAAAGACGGTTTCCCGGCGATACCCGTGCCGGATACAGCATCCCGTAAGCCGGGGATTCAACCCATTGAATACACTATCTCCGAATTAAAGACACATTCAAACCTGCTGTCAGACACTGCCTGGATGTGTAACCGCCTTGAATTTGACAATGAGAAACTAGGCGATGTGGCCACCCGGCTGGAAGGCTGGTTCAATGTTGCCATTCATTTCAGAGATGAAAAATTAAAAGATAAAAGATTTTCCGGCATACTCGAAAAGGAAACCCTGGAACAAACATTAAGGGCCTTGCAGCTATCGTATCGCTTCGACTATGAGATACAGGGTGACCAACTTATTATTGGAAAGTAAACCGATTTAAACCAACCATTACTAACTAAATAAATCAACGGATATGACATAGCGAACAACGAATCAATACAAAAGGGAGATGCTCGAACCATCTCCCTCCGAAAAGTCAACGTACAGAATTGCCGCATCCATGGACGGCGGGGCAATCCTATTTCTTAACTTATTATATCAAAGGTATGCAAAAAAACGGAACGCAAGAACATGCACGGGGCGTGTATGTCTTCCTTAAGTGCCTGATCATCATGAAGCTACTATCCATCCTGTTATTTGTTTCTGCCATGCAGGTGTCTGCCAGGGGGTATTCTCAAAAATTCATTGATATCAATTTAAAGAATACCAACCTGAAGACTGCTTTATCCCATATTCAAAAAAACAGCAGCTACCGGTTTATTTACAACGATGAATTACTTACAGGTACTCATCCTATCAGCAGAATACACATACGCAAAGGAACCATTCAACAGGTAATGAGTGTGTTGCTGAAAGCCACCAGCATCACTTACCACATGATGGACAATGACCTGATCGTATTGTCCAGACTGGAGCCACAAACCCTGGACATCGAAATAAAAGGCGTTGTCCGGCTGCAGGACAACAGGGGTATCCTTACCTACCAGGCAGGGATATCCGTTTTAGAAAAAGGAACACAAAACGGAACTGTAACGGCATCGGACGGCAGTTTCTCGCTTCGTGTAACTGATCCGAATACTACCCTGGAAATTTCATTGGTAGGTTATAACACAGTTACCTATCCGCTGGAGGGAAAAACCGCGATAGAAGTATTACTGACTCCTTCTGCCGATGAACTACAAAATGTGGTAGTGACCGCTCTGGGGCTTACCCGGCAAAAAAAGTCGCTTACATATGCCACACAAAACCTGAACGGGGATGAACTGAGCGACAGCCGGCAATCTAATCTTACCAGTGCCATGAACGGTAAAGTGGCAGGTTTAACCATCAATAAAACCAACGCCGGACCAGGGGCTTCCAACCGAATTGTTTTTCGTGGCAACCGTTCCATTAATGGAAACAACCAGCCATTGATAGTAGTAGACGGGGTGAGAATTGATAACAGCGCCAAAGCATCGGCCGATGTGGCATTATTTGGTGGACGGGATAATGGAGATGGTATCTCTAACATAAATCCTGATGATGTGGAATCTGTGAGCATATTAACCGGGGCCTCGGCGGCGGCATTGTATGGATCTGACGCCGCCAATGGTGTGGTGATGATTACCACTAAAAAAGGAAGAGCAGGAAAGGGATTGGATGTACAACTATCCGGTTCATATACACTTGAAAACCCTTTATTCTATCCAAATTTCCAAAACACATACGGACAAGGCACTGATGGGATTTTTGGAATAGACAGTGACTTCTCCTGGGGACCGCGGATGGATGGACAAAGCATAACAGACTGGACCGGAAAAACACAGCCGTATAATGCACAACCCAATAATGTCAAAGATTTCTTCAACACAGGATCGGAACTGGTAAATACAATATCTGTAGCGGCGGGAAATGAAAGATCGCAAACTTATTTTTCCTATAGTAATAATCTCAGCAAAGGTATTGTCCCCAATAACGCTTATAAACGGCATAATATTAATCTGCGTCAAACTACCAGGCTATCCGATAAACTCTCCCTGGACGTAAAAGCCAATTATATTGTTGAAGGAATAGAAAACCGGCCGCTATCCGGTGCAGCCAACAGGGTAATGTCAACTTTATATGTGCTCCCGCGCAGTATCCGGTTGGATGATATCAGCGATTTTGAAGCATATAATGACGGTGGCGACCTCCTGCAGAGATATTGGGCAATGAGAACGACCAACTTTCAAAATCCCTACTGGAGCGTGTACAGGAACCTGTATAGCAGGGATCGCAACCGCTTTATAGGGCTGGCGGCACTTACGTGGAAAATTACACCCGCACTGAACCTGCTGGTAAGAAGCAGCTTGGATTATTATACTGACAAAAGCGAAGAAAAAAATTATAACAATACCTACTGGATCGACTTTCCCGGAAACGGCAATTATATATTGAATAAGGAAAGTAACCGGCAGTTTAACAATGAGGTAATATTGACGTATAATAAAAATCTTTCGAACGACCTCTCACTGAATGCTACATTGGGCGCCAGCCTGGAGCAATTTAGCTTTGAACGTTCTACGCTGAATAACCAGGGACTACGCGTACCCAACCTGTTCTCAAGCAGTAATGCGGTAGCGCTTACATTCGTTGAGAACCGGTATTTTCCGTTTTCACCTATCCGTCGCTGGGAAAAACAATCTGTGTTCGGCGCTGCGCAATTGAGCTTCAAAAACTACCTGTTCCTTGATGTGACCGCACGCAACGACTGGAATTCCACCCTGCCGGTTCATAATGCTTCCTATTTTTTCCCTTCCGCAGGCATTAGCGCTATCATCAGTGAAATGGTAGCGATGCCCAACTGGGTGAATTATCTTAAGCTGCGTACTTCCTATGCATATGTAGGAAATGGGGCGGGCTTCAATCAACTGAAACCTGCGCATTCTATAGGCCCCGGCGGTAACAACGGCTTCCTGGTCTACGACCGGGTACTGCGCAATGCGGAACTGAAGCCTGAGCAAACCCGGTCTTACGAAGCAGGCGTAGATTTCGGACTGCTTAATAACCGGTTAAGCGGTAACGTTACTTTTTACAATACCTATACTATTAATCAAACGCTCCGCATTCCTGTACCCGACCCATCCGGTTATGCTGCGCGTTTTATCAATGCCGGAAAAATAAGGAACAAAGGATGGGAAGTGTTGCTCACCGGCCGGCCGGTAGATACGCGGCATTTCAAATGGAATATCGCTTTCAACTTTGGTACCAATCGCAATTATGTCATCTACCTGGATGACCTGCAGCCAAGAACCCCGCTCAGTTCCCCCCAGGCGATGGGATCAATAGTAGTGGAAGAAGGTAAACGGTATGGTGAACTATATACCTCCAGCCTGCGACGGGATGATCAGGGACGCATCATCGTCAACCAAAATGGAATCCCTTTACTCAATACACAGCAAAATCACTACGTAGGAAACTTTAACCCCGACTGGACGGCAGGTATCATTAACTCCTTTCGCTACAAAAACTGGGCATTGTCCTTTCAGATCGACCAGCGTAAAGGTGGTGTAGTAATTTCGGGCACACAGGCTAAAATGGCCGAAAAAGGCGTAGCGGATTATACAGCCGAACACAGGGAAACCGGGTTTGTAATTCCCAACTCCGTTTTAGAAGATGGAACCCATAACAGTATCACTATCAGCCCGCAGGCTTACTGGGTATTTTTAGGCAGTAATTCCGTAGGAGAGATGTTTACTTATGATGCCACCAACATTCGTTTACGGGAAGCCTCACTGACCTACATGCTGCCGGATGCTGTTTTCAATAATCAGACGTTCATTAAGAACGCATCTGTTTCTGTGATCGGCCGGAATTTATTTTTCCTGAAAAACAATGCCCGGTACTTTGATCCGGAATCTTCGCTGGGAACTGGTAATAACCAGGGAATTGAGTACTCCTCTATTCCTACTACCCGCAGCGTGGGATTACACCTGAAAGTTAATTTCTGATCTAAAAAAAAGAGTTATGCTTACTATATTATTCAGAACCCGTATAAAAATTATATATGCAGCCGTTTTCTATATACTGGGAATGACGATACTAACAGGCTGCACCAAGCGATTTGAAGAGATCAATACAGATCCTACTACGCTTTCCGAGCTCACACCGGCAACCATTCCCCTGGCTTTTTCAAGGGCTCAGTACCAGGGACTGTACAGCGATGCCGGTATTTATCAACTGGCGCGTACCCTGTTCGCTGACTACTGGAGCCAGTATTATGCTACCGTTTCGCCGGGCCAGTCCACCGATCGCTTTGTTTTGAGGGAAGACTGGACCTTTTATCAATGGTCTTCTTTGTACTCTGTTTCCTGGCCAACATTGAAACTGGTGCTGGAAGCAACGGAAAACACTGACCCGGCCGCACACGCCATGGCCAAGATCTGGAAAGTATATATTTTTCATTCACATACCGATTTCTTCGGACCGGTTCCTTATTTTGAAGCCGGAAAAGGATTACTGAAAATTCCCTACGACAGCCAGGAAGCAGTATACAATGATCTGTTCATTTTACTGGAAGAAGCTGTTAATACCCTTAAGAATGCGGATCCGTCCAGCAGGCCTTACGGCAACAGCGATCTCATTTTTCACGGTGATATCAGCAAATGGATAAAGCTGGGCAATACTCTCAGGTTGCGGCTGGCTTTACGTATTTCCGCCGTTCAACCGGATAAAGCCAGGCTGGAAGCGGAAAAAGCAGTAGCCTCCGGCGTTATGATCACCAATGATGATGATGCGTTTATGGATGTAAATGCCACTTCGCACAATGGGTTGGCCATTATGTCTCCCTGGGGAAATTTCAGAATGAGTGCTACTATCTTCAGTTACCTGAAAGGGTATAATGATCCCAGGCTGCAGGAGTATTTCAGCCCTGCGGTAAATACCGGTGAATATGCCAGTCTTCGCAACGGGCTTACTTCTGCGCAACTGACTGCCAGTCCCATGAACCAGGGGAATAACCTTTCCAATATTGGTCCCCGTTACCATGTAGACAAAGGTGCTGAAACCAAACTAACGGTCATGTATGCTGCGGAAGCCTGGTTGTTGCGGGCAGAAGGCGCCCTCAATGGCTGGAATATGGGAGGAGACGCCAAAGAGCTGTATGAAGAAGGTATTGCTACTTCCTTACATCAGTGGGGGATTACCGGAAGCACCATCAACGATTATATTCAGGGTACGAGTATGCCGGCACCACCGGAAGATTACCTGAATTCTCCGCCCGTAGCTGATATTCCGGTACTTTTTTCCTCGGACCCTGAAAAACAGCGGCAACAGATACTCACTCAAAAATGGCTGGCCCTTTTTCCGGATGGTATAGAAGCATGGACAGAAGTCCGGCGTACCGGATACCCGGTATTATATCCCGTAGTACAGTCAGATAATCCCCAGGTGCCATCAGGCAGCATCGTTAAACGATTTGTATTTCTGGCCCAGGAGTACCAGTCAAACGGGGAAGCTGTGCAGGCCGCACTGCCACTGCTGGATGGTCCGGACTCCCCGGCAACACCCCTGTGGTGGAATAAATGATGGCGTGGGATAGCTTGCTGCAACGCCAATGATAAAAGAACATTGCCTGGTATTACTTAAAAAATACCATAACAGAGAGGAACGGACAGGACACAAAAAAAACCGGTTGTTATCCACAACCGGTTTACTAGTTTTCAAAGGAATTATTTTTTTGCTTTGATATCTAAATTCAGGTTCACCTCGGGGCGAATAAAGTTATCTCCCCGCGATTGATCGTTTCCGTAAAACAATCCCCATTGTGTTCTGTCAATATTGAAGTTCGCATTTGCTGTCACCTCTGATTCCGTTACTACTAACCGGGCAGGAAATGTCACATTTTTTGTGCTGTCCCGGAGGGTAAGGTTACCACTTACTTTATGCGTTCCGGTAGAATCATCCTGCAAAACCTCTACACCGGTAATTTCGAATCTGGCGGTAGGATATTTTTCCACGTTCAGAAAGTCGTCGCTTTTAAGATGACCTACCAGTTTAGCGTGTGATTCCGGGTCTTTTTCCAGGTCGAAATTGCGGAGAGAAGTAGCATCAATTATAAAGCTGCCGGCTGATACTGCACCATTATCTACTGTGATGGTACCTGAAGCCAATTTAAAATCTCCTGTGTGCTGTCCGATAGGTTTGGTACCCAGCCAGCCAATGGAGCTGGCAGCGGTATCGATCGTATAGGTAGCTCCATCGGCAACGGCTACATCTTGTTTTTCGCCGGTTTCAGCTTTAGCGGCATCCGGAGCTTGGTTGCAGGAACTAATAATAGCTGCAACAGCTACCAGAGAGAAGATAGATTTTTTCATTGTTGTTTTTTTAAGATGGCACAAAACTAGCAAGAAATATTTAGTGGTTAAACATTAATTGTCAGTATTCTGTCAGTTTTCTATTCTTTTTACCTGGTACGAACTGTCAAAGGTGAGATCTGGTAAAGTTCCTTTCCGGAAAATTCCATAGACGGAGGAACCGCTGCCCGACATGCCGGCAAAGACTGCGCCATTTTGATAAAGTTTTTGTTTTATGGCTTTTATCGCGGGATATGATTGAAAAACAGGAGTTTCAAAATCATTTTTTAACAATTCCTTCCATTCTTCTACCGGTCGTGCTATCAGTTCGCGTATAGATATATCCGGAATTGCCGGAGAAATTTGGGCGAAGGCCCAGGCTGTATTTATATGGATGCCCGGATGAATGATCAGCAACGAATAGTTATCAAGGGGTAGCTTCAGCGGTTCCAGTAAATCCCCTCTTCCGCCGGCAAAACAGGGCTGGTTAATAATAAAGAACGGGCAATCACTGCCCAGTTGACGGGCGTAGTCTGTTAATTGCAATGTATCCAGTTGCAGATTGAATTTCTTGTTCAGCAATGTGAGCATAAAAGCACCATCGGCTGAGCCGCCCCCCAAACCTGCGCCGGCGGGAATGGTTTTGTGCAAATGAATATCTATCGCAGGTAATTGCGGAAAATCCTTTTTCAGCAGCCTGAACGCTTTCAGGCAGATATTTTCAGACAGGTCGCCCGGAATGTCAATGCCCGATAACCCAAGCTTTGTAGCCTGGCCGCTTTTTACCACCTCGAGTGCGTCTGTCCATTGTACCGGGTAAAATACCGTTTCCAGGTTGTGAAAACCATCGGGTCTTTTGGAAGTAATATTCAGTCCCAGGTTGATTTTGCAGTTGGGGAAAACTACCAAAGCAAATATTTGAAGTTATTTGTATTGCTAACGGAAGGGCTGTCAGCCTTTTTTTCGATGATTGATCTCATCCCTGATAGCGATGGCTCGCAGGTAGTCCTCCTGTTCCAGCACCTCACTGAGCATCTGGTTCAGCTCCTCCAGGGTTTTGTCTTTCAGGCTCTCGCCTGCACTGGTTTCTTTTACCGCGCCTTCTTCTTTTTCCTTTTTCTTCTCCCCCGAATCTTCCATCAGGATACCGGCACTTTCAAGAATATGTTCATATGTATAAATAGGGCATCCGAAACGAACTGCCAGCGCAAGTGCATCTGATGTGCGGGAGTCTATTTCCACGGTGTCGTGTTCGTTGCTACATAACAGTTTGGAATAAAATATACCTTCCTGTAAATCACTGATTATGATCTCGTGCAACTCCACATTAAAAGCCATCATGAAGTTTTTCATCAGATCGTGCGTGAGTGGTCTGCTGGGCTGCATTCTTTCCAGCGCCACCGCAATGGCCTGAGCTTCAAAGCCGCCGATAACAATCGGCAGGCGTCTTAACCCGTTTGTTTCTCCCAAAACCACCGCATAAGAGTGCGTTTGCGTAATACTGTGTGATAGGGCTACTATTTCCAGTTCTATTTTCTTCATAATCTGTTTGCGAATGTACAAGAATTTTATAAAGCACTCAACGGAACCAAAGAAAAAAACCGCCCCGGTTAACCGGGGCGGTTTGAACCCTGAAAGGTTGTTTTCTCATGCTACGCCTTTAAGCTTTTTAACTTCTTCTATCACTTTAGGTACTACTTCAAAAGCATCCCCCACAATTCCGTAATCCGCAGCCTTAAAAAAGGGTGCTTCGGGGTCTTTGTTTATTACAACGATCGTTTTGCTTCTGTTTACGCCTGCCAGGTGTTGTATAGCGCCGGATATTCCGATGGCGATATACAGGTTAGGAGCAATTGCCAGTCCGGTTTGCCCTACATGTTCATGATGCGGACGCCAGTGGGTGTCGGATACGGGCCGGCTGCAGGCAGTAGCCGCTCCCAGTAATTTCGCTAGTTCTTCAATCATCCCCCAGTTTTCCGGGCCTTTCAATCCCCTGCCACCGCTCACTACTATTTCTGCCTCACCGAGAGGGACCTCATCTTTTATTTTATTAGTTGATAAAACCTTCACTTTGGATGCATCCACTGTCGCATTAAATGAAATAACTTCTGCCGTGCCGCTACCGGATGCTGTTACGGCAAAAGAATTGGGGTTCAACCCGATAATTTTAACCTCAGTGTTTAAGGAAACATTGGCAAATGCCTTTCCCGAAAAAACAGATTTCTTCACGACAAAACCGTTGGCGGTATCAGGCAACGCTATCGCTCCTGAAACAAATGCGGCTTTTAACCGGGCAGATAGCCTGGGGGCAATTGCTTTTCCATCACTGTTGTTGGAGAAAACGATCACTTTGGCGCCGGTTGCTTCCACCACCTGGGCGATCACCGCGGTAAATACCTGCCCATCCAGGTGGTGGAGGGCATCGTTATCAACCTGGTGGATTTTTGTAACTCCATATTTACCCAATTGCCCGGCATCGGGCAGCGCTCCCAGCAATACGCCTTCCGCCGCTACTCCCAACCGGGCAGCCAGTTGGGTGCCATAACTCAACGCTTCCAAAGCTCCTTTTTTTACCTGCCCGTCTGAATGATCTATAAATATTAATACCGACATATCCGAGATTTAGAATTTGAAATAGTGTTTTCTGCCAGCTTAAATGATTTTTACTTCTTCGTGTAAAATTCTCACCAGTTCACCGGGGTTATCAGCCGGTATCATTTTTACCCCTGCTTTGGCAGGTGGCAACTCAAAACTTACAATACTCGTCAGGCTGTCTGCCGCAACGGGTTCCTGTACTTTTAAGGGTTTTGTCCTGGCAGCCATTATTCCGCGCATATTGGGGATACGGGCTTCTGCCATTCCTTTTTGACAGCTCACCACAGCGGGAATCTCTACCTCGTCTGTTTCTTCTCCTCCTTCTATTTCCCGGCCAATTATTGCTTTGGTTCCATTGATCTCAAAAGACAAAGCCAGTGAAACATATGGTAATCCAAGCAACTCCGCCACCATCCCTCCGATAGAGGCGCTGTTATAATCAATGGTTTCCTTGCCGGTGAATACCAGGTCGTAATTACCCTGCCTGGCTACTTCCGCGATTTGAGAAGCGATATAAAAGCTGTCCTGGCTTTCGGCGTTTATCCTTATTGCTTCATCGCCACCCAAAGCCAAAGCCTTTCTTATTACCGGCTCGGCATCCGCCAGACCGACAGTGACCAGGTGTATAACAGTGGCAGGATCTTTTTCCTTGATCTCAATAGCTTTTACAAGAGCGTACCATTCATCATAAGGATTGATGATCCATTGCACGCCGTCGGTGGCGAATTTCGTATTGTTATCTGTGAAAGCTATTTTTGCAGTGGTGTCAGGAGATTTACTGATGCAAACTAGTATTTTCATTGACAGGTATTTAAAGCTAAATAAAGTTGCTTATGCAACTAATTGTAGTGCAAATATAATATTCCCGGGCTTAACTTTTTACAAAATCCGGAAATTATCTGAGAATTATGGACAGAAAGGATAAGTTGCTGCAAATGTTAGCGGATTCACCCGGTGACAGCTTTCTGCAGCATGCCCTGGCGCTGGAGTATATAAAGGAAGGAAAAGACGAAGACGCGGAAACCCTTTTTATGAAAATACTGGACAGGGAGCCGGGCTACACCGGGAGCTACTATCATCTTGGCAAATTGCTGGAAAGAAACGGGAGAACAGATGATGCCCTGGAATGGTACAAAAAAGGGATGACTGCCGCCAGGGTGGCCGGCGACAGGAAGACCTATAATGAACTGCAATCGGCATACGAGGAATTAAGCGACGACTGAAACCGTTTTCAACGATGGATCTACTAAAGGCATTTGCACATTTTATTGATACAGAAAAACTATTTCGGAAAAACGATGTTCTGCTGTTGGCCGTCAGTGGGGGGGTAGATTCCATAGTGCTGTGCGAACTGTGCAGGCAATCCGGTTTTCAGTTTATAATAGCTCATTGTAATTTCCGGTTGAGGGGGGATGAAAGTGAAAGGGATGAAAAGTTTGTAAGATCGCTGGGAGAACAATACCAGGCGCCGGTGGTGGTAAAAAAGTTTGATACGGAAGCATATGCCTCCGGGAAAAAGATTTCTATCCAGGTGGCTGCCCGTGAACTGCGCTATGAATGGTTTCACTCCCTGTTGGGAACCCCTATAACCACTCCCGCCGGCGATATCCGGCCTTCCGTGTTGCTTACAGCTCACCATGCAGACGATAATATCGAAACGGTGCTGATGAATTTCTATAAGGGAACCGGCATCCAGGGATTGAGAGGTATTCTGCCGAAACAGGGGAAACTGGTGCGGCCGCTGCTTTTCGCCACCAAAAAAGAGCTGCAGCAGTTTGCACAGGAAAACAACCTTGATTATGTGACTGATTCCAGTAACCTTTCGGATAAGTATACCCGAAATTATTTCCGTCACCAGGTGATACCCCTGATAAGTAAGCTGCTTCCGGAAGCCGAAGAAAATATGGCAGGGAATATCATCCGTTTCAGGGAAACCGCTGAGTTGTACGAACAGGCGATCAGCCTGTATAAGAAAAAGCTGCTGGAACCAAAAGGTCAAAACCTGGAAATTCCGGTTTTAAAACTATTACAGCAAAAGCCCCTGCATACGATCGTGTATGAGATCATAAAGGACTATGGCTTTTCATCCAAACAAACCGCGGAAGCAGTGGCATTGCTGCAGAGTGATACCGGGAAATTCATTCTTTCTCCCACGCACCGCATACTCAAAAACAGGAATCGTCTGATCATATCGCCTTTAACGGAAGAAAAAAGCAATATCATCCTGATTGATGAGAAAGATACCACGGTGTATTTTGAAGAAGGGCGGTTATTGATAGATATTAAAGACATCAAACCCGGTACCGAAGTCAACCAGGACCCTGCGACGGCTGTGCTGGATGCGAGAGATATCCGTTTTCCGTTATTACTGAGAAAATGGAAACCCGGCGACTATTTCTACCCCTTAGGTATGCAAAAAAAGAAAAAGCTGGCCCGTTTTTTTATTGACAACAAGCTTTCCCTGGCAGACAAGGAAAAAACCTGGGTAATTGAATCCGGCAAAAAAATAATCTGGATAGTGGGGCAACGTATTGACGACCGGTTTAAGGTAACGGAAAAAACAAAATGGTTGCTTACAATCAGCGTGAACTAGCCTCACCCTCTTTCCCTCTCCTCCGAACGTCGGAGGAGAGGGACGGTACTACAGAACAAACCCAAACTATATATCTTCCACATTATCGATAGAATAAATTCAGGCAAGAATTTCCGTATTCGTCACATTTCCATATATCTGTAGATATGATTGGTTGCTAACTGTTATTTTCCTACGAAACCCGGGGGCAGTTAATTATTTAAATCAAATAATACAATATAACAGCCTCGGAGAGGCGTCAGTTTGGTAGATTAAGATCGTATGTGTTTTATCAGCCCCATCGGGGCGACACTTTATCTGTCGCCCCGCCCGAACGGTGTTCAGTCGCCTGCCTGAACTGCCGAACGGCAGGCAGGGACGGGCGTTTATACAAATTAATATTTCGCCGCGCTGCGGCTCGACGATACGAATTTTACCGGGACTACTACAAATATTGTAGTGCGCTGTACCTTCTTCTTTCCGGAGGAGTTGCTACGCCGGATGCCTGGATTGGTCGGCAGGGCTCGTCGCGGGAAAAGGAGACTCGGCTGGGAATCAGGACGGGCTCTTCAGCTAAAATTATATTGTAGTGTATAAAATTCGAGGAATTAGAGAATTAAATTTTTGTCCAATTCTTTAAGTAATCCCGGACAGTTATTTTCGCTTAGTACTGGATTTCGTGGATTTTTTAATTTAAAGTAATTATACTCACATAATTGGGGGACCAAGTCTCTCCAATGTTTTTCACCTCTGGCCATAACTATTATCGACTTCCTTTCTATTGCTTGTTCTATAAGGTAGATTATATATTGCTGGGATGGAAGATTCTTTATTGGTTTAAATTCTTTTGAGCTATATGGATGGAATTGAATATTTGAAATGATTTTTGAAACTCTTTCCAGACCGTATTTTGCAATTAGTGTTTTTAATTTGGACTCCCAGTACTTTTTTCCTACTTGAATTTGAGGGTCTAGTCCAAAATATGGATAATCAACGGGCTTGTGAGTAAAAATTCGTTTTAATTTTTCTTTATACCTTTCATCCTCAAATTCTATAGTGTTTTCATTAAATCTTGGATTCAACATTAATAGTACTATTTTGCTATTCAGGACATCTCCAACAAATGGTACTGCCATTACTTCTAACCTGATCTTATAGTTTTCTCCAACTTTTTTATTATAAGCGTCAACAGCTTCTCTATCTTCTTCTAATATAAAAGGTCTTTCGGTTGATAGGCTTTCCCATGGGTTTGTTATTTTCATTTTCTACCAAATTTCCATAAAACTAAGAATACACAAATATTTCAGCAAAAAAAGAAATAAACCCCGGGTTGTGTTTTTTTTGTGTTTCCTGTAAGTGAACAGCATTCCTGCTGCAAGGGTTTTGTCTATGATCTCAAAAAAGCCTGCGGCCATTTAGTGGTTTCTACAGCAAGCTCTATTCATATCAACCCCAAATCAGAGATCCCGTAATCAGCAATAAAAAAGGGGACGAACAAATTCATCCCCTTTTAAAATTGCGTTATCACCTATTACAATATTCAGGCATTGTGTATTCTAAAAACCAGCAATGCCCAAATATCAGAATCAGCTATTACAAAGTCAGGTTACCCCAACCTTCCCGGTATTGTCTTTTTACAAACTGGTTGGCTGCATCAAAGTTGGTGATCTTCATATTCTTCGCGTCCCACAACAATTTCTTACGACCGGTAAATTTGTTTTTACCCCATCCGGAAACCGCAGGATCGATGTACAGGGCACTCCTGATAGCCAGGTTGCCCATCAGGATACTTTCGGTGAACGGACCGGCATATTCAAACGGAGAACTGGTTATCCCTTTTCCGTATCCTTCCATCGCGGCATTTACCCATTGCAGGTAGTGGTCTTGGTTAGGTACCCGTGCTATGGTTTGCTTAACGGCTTCGGCACTTTCATTTTTAGAGAGTGGTAACAACCTCGGATTGGCGCCATAACAATCCGCGAGTAATTTTCCTTTGGTTCCGATGAACAAAACGCCCCCGTCCCAGTTACCGAACTCTTCCTCCGGCTTCAGCTCATCCGGTCTCGGTGGCATCAAACCGCCATCATACCAGGATACTTTCAACGTGCCTTTACCATCTTTCCTCGGGTACTCCAGATAAATAATAGATGAAGTAGGACAACTGTCTACGAAGTTGGATTCCTGGTTCATACCGCTCCATTGGTTGGCAATACTGCATTCTGCGGATGAGGGAAAATCTATCGGCAATATGCGGTAGATAGGATCCATGATATGACAGGCCATGTCGCCCAATGCACCGGTACCATAAGCCCACCAGCCTCTCCAGTTAAACGGCAGATAAGCAGGATTGAATTCTTCTTTAGGTGCGGTACCCAGCCAAAGGTCCCAATCCAGTTCACCGGGAATAGCATGGTTGCCGGTGGGCTTCGGTACACCCTGTGGCCAGATAGGACGGTTGGTCCAGGCCTGGGCCTCCACGATATCACCGATCAAACCGGCATCGTATATTTCTTTCATTCTCCGTACACCATCACCGGAACCGCCCTGGTTGCCCATTTGCGTTACCACTTTGTATTTTTTGGCAGCTTCCGCCAGGATACGTGCTTCATAGATATCGTGCGTCAGCGGCTTTTGGGTATATACATGTTTTCCCAACTGCATAGCCGCCAGGGTAGCTACCGCATGGGTATGATCCGGAGTGGATATAGAACAGGCATCGATATTGTTTTTTTCCTTTGCCAGCATTTCCCTGAAATCCTTGTAGTAGGTTGCTTTCGGAAAGTTTTGCCTGGACTTTACAGCCTGCCTGTCGTCTACATCTACCAGGGCTACAATATTTACTTTCGGGCTTTTTGCAAAAGAAGTTAAATCACTTGTGCCTTTACCACCGGCGCCAATACCGGCTATATTTAATTTATCACTGGGAGCAATATGTCCCCTGCCGATTACATGGCGGGGCACTATAAAAAAACTGGCGGCAGCAAGAGAACCGTTGCGGATAAATTTCCTGCGGGATTTTGAATTGGTTTGTGACTTATGACTCATCTCTTTAAAAATTTTGCATTAAGGTAAGAACATCTGCCGATATGAAATGCAAATGAATCCTGAATAGTTTACAATGGCTAAAAATATTATCAGAAAACAATATGATAAAGCAGTATATATCTGTTTTATTTTAATATTTCAGCATCCGGACTACCGGAAAAAGAATATGGGTAGGCAGTTTCCGCTACTCCCCGGTTTCGCTCCGGAATAATATCCATTTCCGCTTCCATCCCACCGCCATTCATTATATCCGCGTGGCTTATCCAGTTTTTATCATATAGTTTTCCATTCAGTTTAAGCGACTGGATATATTTTGCGTCAACACTGCTTTTAGGCGCGCTGATCACAAACTGTTTACCATCTTCCAGGTGAATGGTCGCTTTTTTGAACAGCGGCGTTCCCAGCACATACTGGTCGGTACCCGGGCAAACCGGATAAAAGCCCAGCGCGGAAAAAACATACCAGGCAGAGGTCTGCCCGTTGTCCTCATCACCACAATAACCATCCGGAGTGGGCTGGTACATTCTTTCCATCGTTTCCCGCACCCAGTATTGTGTTTTCCAGGGCTCTCCGGCATAATTATATAAGTAGATCATATGCTGAATGGGCTGGTTGCCATGCGCATATTGTCCCATATTGGCAATCTGCATTTCTCTTATTTCGTGAATGACAAAGCCATAATAACTATCATCAAAAACCGGTGGCAATGTAAAGACGGAATCCAGCATCTTTACGAACGACGCTCTTCCACCCATCAGTTCCGAAAGCCCTTTGATATCGTGAAAAACGCTCCACGAATAATGCCAGCTATTGCCTTCGGTAAAAGCGTCTCCCCATTTAAACGGGTTAAATGGCTTCTGGAAGCTGCCATCCTGGTTCTTTCCACGCATCAGTTTCGTTTCCGGGTCAAACAGTTTCCGGTAGTTTTGCGAACGCTGTGCATATAGTTTCAATTCTTCCTTTGGCCGGTTCAATGCTTTTCCCAACTGGTAGATGGTGAAATCATCATACGCGTATTCCAGGGTGCGGGCAGCGTTTTCGTTTATCTTCACGTCATAAGGCACATAGCCCAGCCTGTTATAATACTCCACACCTTCCCTGCCGGTGGCATTGGGTCCTTTGTTATTGGCGCCATGCAGCAACGCTTCGTATAAAGTATGGATATCATACCCCCGCAATCCTTTGATATAAGCATCTGATACTACAGAAGCTGAGTTATTACCGATCATTACCGGGCGATACCCCGGGCTGCTCCATTCCGGCAAAAAGCCTCCTTCTTTATAATTATTGATCAACCCTTCCTGCATTTCTTTATTAATGGATGGATAAACCAGGTTCAGGAAAGGATACAAGGCCCGAAAAGTGTCCCAGAACCCTGTACCGGCAAACAGGTATCCCGGCAATACCTTACCGGTATGCGGGCTATAGTGTATAATATTTCCGGAAGCGTCTTTTTCGTATAATTTGTTGGGGAAGAAAACCATCCGGTACAATGTAGAGTAAAAAGTACGCACCTGGTCAACAGTACCTCCTTCCACCTGTATCCTGCCCAATGTCTGGTTCCAGGTATTCCTTCCTTTATTCTTTAGCGTTTCAAAACTGTCATTACCAAGCTCCTTCAGATTTTGCTCCGCCTGTTCGTAACTGATAAATGAGGAAGCCACTTTGGCGATCACCTGGTCGCCCTTCCTGTAACTTTTAAAAGCTACTACTGCCCCTGCATGATCATCCTGCATCTCCAGCCTGGTTTTCTCAAGCGTTGCACCGTTGAAGGTAGCGGCATTACTGATCGTCCTGTCAAAAACAATAATGAAGTAATTTTTAAAATTGCCGGGTACACCACCACTGTTCCGGGTACTATACCCGATTATTTTTCTTTCGCCGGGAATAATTTTTACATAAGATCCCTTATCAAAAGCATCCACTACCACGAAGGCGCTGTCGGTCTCCGGAAAAGTAAAACGGAACATGGCGGCTCTTTCTGTAGGAGTGAACTCGGTGGTGATATCGTGATCGGCCAGGTACACACTGTAATAGTAGGGTTTTACTATTTCTGCCTTGTGACTGAACCAACTGGCCCTGTCTTCTTCGGTGAACTTCAGTTTGCCGCTTACAGGCATAATGCTGAATTGTCCGTAATCATTCATCCAGGGGGAAGGTTGGTGCGTCTGTTTGAATCCTTTGATCTTGTCCGCACTGTACTGGTATTGCCAGCCATCGCCCATTTTACCGGTCTGCGGCGTCCAGATATTCATCCCCCAGGGGAGCCCGATAGCGGGGTAGGTATTTCCATTAGATAAACTGTGTTTGGAGTCTGTTCCCATCAGCGGGTTTACCCAATCCACGGGATCTGTTACAGAAGTGACTGATTGTGCCTGTATGCCGGCAAACAAAAAGAAACAGGCTGCCGTTAATATGTACTTCATTGAGGTAGTTTTTGCTCTGCGAATATAAGTTAGAATGCTGTTAATGAACTTTAAACGGTGCAGATCCGACATAGGATTGATTGACCCGGGCAAAGGAAAGATATATGAGCCGGGAAAGGGAATATGGCCTGTGCTGATCGATTTAAATACCGTTGTTCGTGTGAAGGTCTGTGTACTGCTTCGCCAGCAACAGTGGATATCATTGGTAGTACCCCATTAGTGGCCTCAATCATTGAGCCGTGACATGTAGGGTCAACGATGATAAGTTGGCTGATCGTTTTATTTGCGATCGGGAGGACGTAACTGACAAATTTATCTGCATCAAACGACACGTGTTGACAC
>JAHBTK010000001.1 GCA_019638625.1 Chitinophagaceae bacterium | reverse complement strand
CCGGGCATGCTGTTAATGCGGTAAAGCTTACACTTATGTCCTTCGATTATCCCCCATATGTATTTGTAAAGATCGGTTTCGAAGGCTTCAGCAATAGTTGTCTCCCTGTTTTTGGTGCCAAAGATAATCTGGTAAAAGATTTGCCTGTAAGTGCTCATGGTTAACAATTTGTTCAACCCGCCTCCGCGGGTTGGGTGGTTCATTGATTATTTATTCTCCCGGTAAAACCGGGAGCTATTCAAATTTAAGCCCTCCGGGCTTACCCGCATAACCAATCTGAAAATAATCCTGAACAGCAAGAGTATCCTTATTATAAGCGCTTGCATAAACTTCCGGAGAAGTTGTGTCCACACGATAGGTCTGACGGACCGGCAAAGTAATCAGCTTTCTTCAATTACCACTATGGCAGTAGCTGCCGGTGAAATATGGGAAAGGGAAACGAATATTGAAGCAGGGTTCAGATGCTGTAAGGTAGCAGCGGTTTTATTAAGCAACCGGATACCCGGTTTTCCTTTTTCATCCTTTACTACAGCCACCTCATTAAAGGCGGTACCATCTTTCCAGCCGGTACCCAGCGCTTTAAAAAAAGCTTCCTTCGCCGCAAAACGTGCAGCGTAATGCTGGAATTTATTCGTTTGTGCTTCGCAGTAAGTTATCTCCTCCGGCGCGAAAACCAGTTCCCGGAATCCCCGCTCCTTTTCCAGCGCTTTCCGGATCCTCTCCACTTCCACTATGTCGGTTCCTATTCCCGTGATCATTGTTAGTTGGCTTTCTTTTTGATGGCTTCTATCTGCTGTTTTATATATTCCATTTCGGGTAAGGTAGCTACTTCTTTTGTAAGCGCAACCTGGTAATAAGGCAGTGCTTCGTCATATGCCCCGCGGCGGAAACAATAATCACCCGCCAGCACATAGCTATGATAGAACTCCGGGTTGGCAGCCACTAAACTATCCGGGTGCACATCCAATCCATCCGCCAGTTCCTTTTTATATACCCGGAACCTTTCAAACCTCCTGTAGTCGGCAGACAGCAGGAAGCTGTCGGCAGCAATAGCCAATGCACTATCCGCAATTTCCCGGTTTTCCTTTAATTGAAGCCCGAAAACTTTGTTCAGATCATAGGCTTCAAATCTACCAAGCTGCCAGGGAGCAGTGGAAACCCATACCAGTAATTTCCCGGGCTCAAATATCACCGCGTGATGGGCGATCAACTGGTTCATGGTTTTTTCATTGCCCATACCAATATCTGCATTATCCAGTCCTTTCCGGTCTCTTAATATCTGTGCTGTTTTCAGTATCGAATTTTTCCCGTTTTCTGCCAGGAGCTGCTGCAACCGTTCATACCGGTAAGGCGAAGCGCTTTGCTGCAGTTGCTCCCGGTTTAAATCCGAGCCGCTTAATCCCGGACTTTGAAAATGATTGGCACATACAATTTTGTCGGACTGAGGATCATATACATCCAGGGTATCCGGTGTTTTTTCTATGATCACCGATTTGTTATCCTGCGCGGAACCTACCAGGAAAGATTCCGATACAAACATTGTCCGCTTTTCCGCGATCGCTATGGCCTCACGGATATTGGAAGCGTATTGCAGTATCTCCCGGGCAACCAGCGAAACCGGTGTTGCAGAGCCGGAGGGTATACCGGTTTTAGCAGCGTTGATCGTTACCGTGAGTCCTTTCTCATTCATGCCGGACACGACCCCTATAAAACCACCCCAGGTGACACTCATGAACTTATACCCGGTATCCGGATTCTCAAACAATACAATCTTGTTCTTCGCAAAGTTATCCCCAACATAAAAATCGAAATTACGCCCAATGATCAGGCTGCTGTCTTCAGAAGCCGCATTCCAGGTGCCAAAGGAAGTGCAGCCCACCAGCGCCATATTCTGCAGGGCGTGCCCTATATCGTGAGCGGCATGATAGTTTAAAATGCGCTGATATTTGGAGCCGACAAAATCAAAAGAATCAGACGCGGATAATGACACGCCGTATATTTCCTTCCGGTATTCATCGATTACATTTTCATCCAGGCGGCGGTTAAACCAGCCTATCACATATTTCAGAAAATGCAGATAGTTTTTTGAAGGGATCATCTTATTGATCTGCTCATAGAAATAATCCTCCTGGGCCGTCACCAACTCCCGCGCAAGTTTTCCATGCGCTACTCCCCTTTCAAAAGCATTCCCCTCTACGTACAGTTCATACAATCCGGAGTTGCTCTTCCTGAACCAGTTATTATTGAGGGTATACAATCCATCCTGCTCTTTTCGCTGCACATGGCTGCTGCTCGTATCTGCCACTTCCGGATCATCTGTTTTGCTTACATATACCAGGTACCCGAATGCAGCCAGCAACAGTACCAGCACTACCGCCAGCATGATCAACAGCCATTTTCCCACTTTTTTCAATCTACCCATTTTTTATCTTTTCAATGATATCATCCTTACCCAATATGGCTATACAGGTAAGTAACGCACTTATCGTACATCCTAACACACCATGCAGATTAATATTCTGACCGGTGAGATAGAGGTTGCCGATTTTTGTTTTCGGAGATATAAATGTTTTCAGCGGGTCCTTGTAGTCCTTGGCTACGCCGTACAACGACCCGTCATAATTACCAATATAGTCCCTGTAGGTAAGCGGAGTGGAAGCAGTGTAGGAATGGATACAATCCCTTAGTCCCGGAAACCTTTTTTCTACCTCATCCAGCAGTATCTCCGCCTTATACTTTTTAAACGCAGTATAAGTTTCCCCCCTGTCCTCTTCAGCCGACACCGTATTGAAGGTATGCTGCCAGGGCGCTACCTCGGAATAACGCATATAGGTAAAGATAGTCATCGCTTCCGCGTACTCCGGCGACCGCGAGGTAGGCGGAATAAATATGGCATAACCCAGCGGCCAGTTATCTTCCGTATAATCCGACATATTCCATACCTCCCCTTCTTTATGGTAATAGTAGTTATGCTTTACATACCGAAAGCTTTTTTTCTTGAATACTACATGTACGAGAAACGAAGATGCTGTATTCGTCAGGCTCGTCAGCCTTTTACGATAGGCTTTCCTGATCATTTCCGACTGGATCATTTCCAGGGTTTTGGCAGGGTGCGCATTGGATACAAAAATATCAGCATGGTACCGTTCGCCTTCACGGGTTTCTGCATATACGATCCTGTCATTTTCGATATGCAGCTTTTTCACTTCGCTGTGACGGATCACGTCACCACCCAGGTCCCTGATTCGCCGGGTAAGCAATTTGGCAATCTGCGAGCCGCCGTCAATACACTTCCATGCACTTTCAATATAACTGTTGATCACCAACGCATGTACATAAAAGGGGGTCTCATCCGGTACTCCCACATATAAGGCATTATTTCCTAAAAGTACCGCCTGCAGCTTTTGATTGGATGTCAGGGACTCTATAAAAGATTTTGTATTGATCCCCAATACCTCAACCTTTTCTTCATACAACCCTTTTGTCCGCAGGTTATACAGGGGGAACCTGCGGCATACGTCCTGCATCCTGCTACAATAACTACGGAGCGCTGTTTCCTCATCCGGGAAGTCCTTTAGCAGTTGCTGCACGAAATTTTCATAACCCTGCGCCTGCTTATACTCTTTAGGGTCATCTCCAATCAGTATCCTGTCAAACCCGTCCTCATCCATCCGCTGCAGTTTCATCTGATCCATGATGCCCAGATAGTTGAATATCCGGTTGAGGTTCTGCCCTTCATCCAACCCGCCCACGTAATGAACCCCTGAATCAAATATCACTTTATCCCGGGAGAAAGTCTGGAGGCTCCCGCCCACCTGCTTGTTTTTTTCCAGCACGCACACCCGATACCCCTCCTTTGCAAGAACGGTTCCGCAAACCAGCCCTCCAATGCCACTTCCCACGATCACCGCATCATACTTTTTCATACAGGGGGGCTTTGTTTTTGATAACATAAATAATGTTGGATGTAAACTTTGTTTCATCCAGTTCGGTGCATTCTATATCCGGGTATTGTGCAGCAATGGCATAGATCATCTGCCCGGATAAAAAGGAAAGTCCCTGACCGGCAGTTTTATTAAACCGGAAAAACCTGGTAGAAAAAAACTCCGTAAGCTTTGTACCCCTGTGCCTTTCCTTAAGGTCCCTGTTGCCCTCCCTTATTAACAATACTCCCTGCGGATTCAGCGCCTGCATTGCTTTTTCGATAATTATTTTTTGTTGCGGCTCCTGCAGGTAGTGCAGCATGTCCGCAATGATAATACCATCATATGCATCCAGCGGATAGTCCGTTGCATCCGCAGAACCGAACCTGATACCCGCATCCCTGCTAAAGCAGTGGTTGGCCACCGCTATTTTTTCCTCATCGTAGTCAATGCCGGTGATCTCTCTTTCCGGCGCCGTAAAACGCAGCATATAACTCATAAACCCGTATCCGCAGCCTATATCGAGTATCTTCCCTTTAACAGGCAACAGTGCATGAATAGGCTGATAGTCTTTTTCCAACCTTACTTTTACCCGCATGTACCACTCCAGTACCGGTCCTTTGTAAATATAATTATAAAATAATTGCTCCCGGTACCAGGATGGCTGCTGAACCGACAACTTCAGCTTTTCGTATTCAGCTTTAAAATACCTGCCCACCTTTTTTGCCCTTTCCGCATACCCCGCTCCGAAACCGGTATTGTCCGGGCTGATCCGGGGCAGAAACTGCAGGGTGATCTTTCCGTTCTTTACCAGCATATCACGTTTGGTCATCACATAACCACTGCCATGGATAATGACAGGCAGAATGTCTATCTGGAATTTTTCCGCCAGGAAGAAAGCGCCCTTGTGAAACCGCTTCATATTACCATCCGGGGATCGGGTACCCTCCGGGAATATGGCAATGGAATACCCCTGCAGTACCTTTTCCCGGAGCTGTTCCAGATTGTCTTCCACTCCGTTTGACGCGGAAAAATAGTCAGCCATTTTCACCACCCAGCCGGAAATCGGCGCATTGCGTACCCGGTCGTTGGTAAACAGGATCATTTTCGGATGCAACATCATCATCAGGAAATTATCAAGTCCCGATTGATGATTGCAGATGATCACCGCGGGTTTTTTGAAATTTTCCTTCAGGGGATTGATAATTGTCTTTTTTACATTGGGCATCAGATAAATAAGCGACCAGGAGAATTTAGCGATGATCACATGGAAGAGGTCTTTTCCTTTCTGCTGGTTAAACGGATTGAGCTTAACCAGTATTATTCCTACCACTACCAACACGATGCTGCCCAGGATAAACCAAAAATTGGCAAAAACAGAACGCAACCACCCCCAGAAAGTCCAGGGGAACCGTTTTTTTTCAACCCTGTTCTTAATGATGATCCGGAACAATAGCGGAATACAGATTTGTGAGATCAACACCACACACAAAATACCGGTCACGGAAATAACCGCTATGGAATGAAGCGCCGGGTGTTTGGCGAAGATCAGTACGCCGAGCCCCGTAAGCGTGGTAACGGCAGACAGTATAATAGAGGATTTGAAAGATGAAAGGTTTTTCCTGCCGGTTTTGTATTCCTGCAGCAGGCCATCCATAATAAAAATACTGTAGTCATCCCCTAACCCGAATATCAATGTGGAAACGATAATATTGACAATATTGAATTCTATACCGGTCAACCCCATGATGCCCAGTATCCATACCCAACTGATCAACATTGGCAGGAAAGCAACAAACGCCAGTTCAATCCGCCCGTAAGTGATCAGTAATGCGGTAAATACAAAAAGCGAAGTGATCAGTGCGATTTTGGTAAAATCAATATTAATGAGTTCCACCAGCCGTCGCGTAAGGTACTGCTTATCCAATGCCGTCACGCCCGGCTCATCCCCGAAAGCGGCATAGACTTTTTCATTATGTTCAAAAGGAACTTTCAGCAGCGTAACTACAGATGTTTTCCCGGGAGCAACGTTGATATAATCACCAAGAAAGCCTGTACGGAAGCTTTCTACGGCTGCTGTATCCACGGTGGTATATTCCTTGTTCAGCAGGGATTCTGATGCGGTAAACGCCCTGTTGCTGTAGCCCAGTTCCCGTCCTTCTTTTTGAAGCGTGCGAAGTAAATGCTGTTTTTTCTCCGGGGTCCAATAGCTGTTCCACCTGTTTATCCGTTGTCTTTGCAGCGAGTCTGACATGATGAGCGTGGAAACTCCCGAATATTTACTCACAATATCCTGTTCCTTTAACTGCTGTAGTTGCTTTTCCAGGGCCTCATTCCGGAGCAGGGCTTCTTCCATGGTGGCTCCTTCCGCCACGACATACACTGATTGCAGCGCGGCTTCATTGAGCCTGTTGAGCCTGGATTCCGCTGCTTTCAGTTTACCGGACATGAAGCTCATATTGTTCATATCCGATTCAAATCCTACTTTCCGGGAAGTATAGGCGAATAAGATGGTAAGTACAACTATAGCCAGAATGATATACTTATTATACTCAGGACGAAAAGATGCTATACGGTCAATAAAGCTATGCCGGCGCTCCACCACCCTACCGCCTTTTTTAAACGCAGTAATAAAATGGGGCAGGAAAATCAATGAACAGAGGGAAGCCCCGATAAGGGTGAAACCGGCAAACAGGCCAAGATCCCGCAACATTTCCGAGGCGGCGAAGTTCAGGCAAAAAAAGCCCCCGATGGTGGTAATGCCGCCGATAGTAAGGGGAAATGCCAAATCGTTTACAACGGACTTTACACTCCCCGTATGGCGGTAATGGTTCAGTACATGCAGGGAATAATTCACGGCGATACCCAGTATGATAGAACCGGTACCGATTGCGATTATGGAAATACTTCCCCTGATAAGGTACACGCATGCCAGGGAAAACAGGGCGCCGAATACCACAGGCACCATCACCAGCAAGGGAGTGGTAGCCCTCCTGAAATATATACCGATAAAAATAACAATGAACATAACCGTTATTACCTGGGTAAGTCCCGTATCCTTCCCCATCTGTTCCGCATTTCCGGCCGATACGGCAGTAGCGCCGAAATAGGAGGTTTCTATTGCCGGGAAGTCCGCCTGCATCGTCGCTATCAGGCTGTCCAGCTTATTCAGGAACACCTGGTTCTGACGGGTTTCGTTGGGCGGAAATGTTGGTGTCAGGAACAACAACAGCGTTTTGTGATCCCTGGTTATGATGCAATTATCATACAGCTCAAAATTTTCATCATACTGCAACTGCTGCAGCTTTTTCAGCGCGAGGAAAGAGATCCCCGCCGGATCCCCCGCTATGATGTTCTTCAGGGCAAATCCTGCCGGGGAAGTAAGTATTTCCAGGTTTGACTGAAGCGTATTCCTGACAACAGCAGGTGTTATCAAACTGTCTATCGACCGGTAATCGTCTTCCGAAAGATATACAGGCAGGTACTCCTGCACGATATCAAACATAGAGAGCGTGAGCTCATCATCCACCCGGTATTGCATTCCGGAAATATAGTCCGGCAATACAGCCTCTGCCGCCTCCGAGAAAGCATCTCCATAAGCAATAAGGCTGTCCGGCAAGACTGCAGCGCTGTCCTTTAAAGAGAGCATCACTACCAGCCGGTCCATGAACTTCGACCGGGCAAAAACCTCGTTTAATTTTTCAATCTTTTTATCTTTCGGAAGAATAGCGCTGATATCTTCCTCCAAACGGAGTTTGAATGCAAAATAACCCGAAGCGGCCAGCAAGCTGAAAAAGACAATAAACAGCAGCAGGCGACGCTTTCTGAAGAACTGATATATACCGGAAAAAAAATGTGCCATCCTATTGTGGTATTGTATTGGGTTTTTTCCGGAAAATCAACAGCAGGATCCAGGTAACAAATCCAAAAAGAATAGCTGCCAGCACTGCCAGGGTAATGCTGCCATACACATATTGCTGAAAATTATCTTTCATCGCTTCGAAGCTCAGTTCTTTTGTAAATAAGAGATCATTCTTGCTGTCACTCATCCACAAGGTACCCGTTTGATAACTCAGGTAGATGATCAGCGGGATCATAGGCGGAATGCTGATATTGGCTGCCAGTATCACGAGAGCTTTATTCAATTTCAATAATACGGAAAGAAAAATAGCCGTTACCAACTGGAAGCCCCAGATAGGTACGATGCCCATAAATACTCCGAGCGCTACTGAAAAAACTTTGGTATGATTGGGTTCGTGCATACTCAGGATATGGTTACGGAAAAAATTGTTCCGTGCTTCTTTTTGAAAAACCGATCGCAGGAAATTGCGGGGATAGATGTACAGCAGGGCTGCCAATACCAGGATGGTGTTCAATATGCTTATCCTGAAAAAATCTTTAAAGGGTCTGAAATGGGATACCCTCTCCTCCGGGGGGGCATAATAAACCGACACCGGTACATTCACCACGGGGATCCCCTTCCAGGCAGCCCGCACCAGCACCTCTATTTCAAATTCGTATTTGAGGGAGAAAAAGCGGATACCCTCCAGCTTCTTAACCGGGTATAAGCGATAACCGGATTGGGTATCCGGCATTTTAATACCTGTTTCCAGGCGGAACCAGAAGCTGGAAAATTTATTGCCGAAACTACTTTTGGCAGGTACGGACTCCTGGTCCATATTCCGCGACCCGATAATGATCGCATCTGGTACTTCCTTTATTTTTTGAAGAAAGACCGGCAGGTCTTTTGCGAAATGCTGCCCGTCCGAATCAATTGTAATGGCATACCGGAACCCCAGCACCACCGCTTTCTGAAACCCGGTGCGGAGCGCCCATCCTTTTCCCCTGTTAACAGGGTAACTTACCCGGATGATTCCCTCAATGCCGGTAAGGATATGTTCCGTTTCATCGGTAGATCCGTCATTAACAACAATGATATTGCGGGTGTACCGGCGCACGTCATCGATAACCGTTCCCAGTGTAGCCGCGTTGTTGTAAGTAGGAATAATAACACAAACCTGTAATTCTTCAAATATATCCTGTTCGTCCATTATTTATCGGGCGTATTAAATACCATACAAAGATAATGCATAACCAAATTTTTCAATTTTATACTCAAACTTCTGTTGCACACTACCACCTCCTTTTCAATCTTGCCTAAGTTACCGGAACGAGTTTTCGACCAGGGAATTAGTAAATTGCTGCACTACAGCCTTAGTCAACCAAACAGAGGCAGGACGCCCGCAGGAATCTTTTTTATTTAACCGTAATGCCGGGTCAGCGTTCCAGTCGTAACAATATACGACTTTGCCTGAACCGGCATCAAAGCCCGTAATGCCGGTAGTGTCAATTAACTGGAAAACCTCATTGATATTTGATATAGAAAACTGATGTCCTTCTCTGAAAACAGAATTGCCAAAACTCATAAAAGGCTTCTCATAGTTCAACATATCCAAAACCGTAGGAACAACATCCAGTTGTTGGGTAACAGCAGATATTTCTCCACCGCCTGCATTGGAAGGGTCGTAAACAAAAAAAGGAATATGAAGATTTTTGTAATATCTCCATTCGGGACTTTCCGGTGCAGTGTTTAATGTATGATCCGCTGTAAAAATGAAAATTGTGTTGTCATACCAGTCTTTTGTCCGGATCTGACCAAACAACTCCTGAAAACAAAAATCTACATAACTCATTGCATTGAACTGCGCGTTCCCGCTATCGAATTGCTTTTTTCTTTCCGGTGGTATGTTAAATGGCGGATGAGAGGATATATTATAAAGCACACTGAAAAAAGGCTGGCTGATACTATCCATAGTTTGCCTGAAAAAATCAAAAAAGTACTCATCATAAATTCCCCAGGTATTGTCGTCCCGGGACTTATCTTTGTCCCTCATACGCTCCTTTGAATAGTAATTATCAATGCCCACCATTTTACATAATTTGCCAAAATTAAAATGATCATACTCTGCACCTAGAAAAAAACTTGTATGGTACCCCTGCTCTTTGAGCAAAGTGCCAATACCATCAAACCAGGTATTACTATAATTGGAAACAAATAAAGGCTCATTCAGAAAAGGAGGAATAGAACCCAGTATCGCAACCAATCCTTTTACAGACTCATATCCATTCTGATATGTCCGCGTCATAACAGTACTTTGTTTCCTCAGAGAATCGAAAAAGGGCATATTCGCCTTTAAGGAGCCGGGAACGAAATTCTGTTCAGAAAAACTTTCAAGCACAAACAGAACAACGTTTTTTTTGTTGAATGAATCAACCTGCTCAAATTGTTTTGTGAGCGGAAAAAATTCATTCAGTTCAGTTGGGTCATAATATGTCTGGCGCTGAAGTGTTGTTCGGGTTTTCAGAACAGCAAAGACCATATTGAGGGAGGAGTTATTGATCACCGGTTGAAAAACCGGGTCAAAATACAATAAAGGTGATGCAGGAGACAGTGGCCGGTTTCCGAAACCTCTTGCAAACAGCACAAAAATGGATGTAATGAATACCGAAACCGGCAGCCATGTTTTCCACCCCGGATAGATATTGTTTCTCCATGGATTTACCAATCTCTTTACGATGACAAAAAACAATACGCTTATAATGATAAAAAAGAGCAACACCCACCAATACCGGGTAAACAGGCTGCCAAATGATTGTATCGACGCGGGTAACGAATAGAAAATATCTGTTGTAGAACGACGGTTGTTAAACCTGTAATAGAACAGGTCAATGGTATTCAATGCAATAAACGGCAGGTTCATTATTAAGAACAGCGACAGGAGAACCGGTATTTTTAGTTTACCGGGCAGAAAGGGAAAAAGGAAGAAATAGAAAAGAATAAATAAAAAATTAATATACACGACAGATGAGATATCGATGATCACACCATATAAAAACACCTTCAGCCATGTTGCAGTCCCCGCTTCGAGCGTATTGAAATTAAGACAGGCGAACAAAGCCCTGAGCAGCGTGTACAGCGCCAGCAGGGTCAAAAATAATTTAAGCAGTATTTTTATCGAATTCTTCATTTTGCAGTTAAGGGGTCGCCAATCCGGTTCAGGATGAAACAGAAACAAGAACTATCAGCACATCACTATCTTTCAGATGTTTTTCAATCTTTTCCATATTCAGATAATTTTTATAGCTCAACTCCCATATCAGGTACTTCTTTCCGGGAAAGGTTTTCTTCATTTCTTCAAGCAGGGAGGCATCACCACAGATCTGGCTAATACTTTCTGTTTTTTGAAGAACAGCATCAGGAAGCCTGTTCTCAGCGGTAAGGAAGGGACGTAAATTTTCATAATTCAATGCAACATTGTAACCCGCTTTTTGAAAAACCTCTGCTACCTTATAGTCGTATAGTTCTATTATCGCCTGCTTTTTTAACAGCGCTGTATCAGATGCAACCTCAAAAGCGGCGATCGCTGTGGCAGCACTTTCTTCTGTAACACCCCTCAAATCGATATACCATTTTTTATTCTCCAGGTCTATGCCGGCAGCAAACTGCTTCCAGGAAAGAGCCAGTGGCGGATCTTCGGAGTTCGGGTGAAATACGTAAAATGCCCGAAGGCTGTCAATAAAGGTAATGTCGCTCTCGAAGCCGGGAAAATGCGACTGAAGCTGTTCATACTTCCGTAAAGAATTCACTTTGTGCAGCCAAAGGATATCCCGGCAATCCGGCCGGTTTTCCGGACATTCCAGCGCCTGCAAACGGGACAATTGAAACCATTGTTTAAGCGTAAGCCTGTTAATAAAACAGATTATACAGCCAAGTAGCAGGATCAATAAGAAAATCGTGTATTTTTTTTTCAAAATATTACATCTGCCGGGCATATTACAGTATGTCCAACTTTGTGCAATATACTTTTTTTCGTTTTTCAGTGGCGATTACCGCCCTCCCAGCGTGTACCGGACAGAAAAACCAAACTGGGTCGCTTCAAAAGAATCGCCCAGATAGGAAGGCCGGGTCACAAAGATAGAAGGCCTGTAATCCGCCGAAAGATTAAGCGGTATATTAGGCACTTTCCAGTCAATACCCCCCAACGGGAAAAATGCAAAACCAAAGCCCTTAAAATGAGTGTTGCCGTGAAATGCATTATAAGCAGTCAGGCCGCCACCAACAAACCATTGCAACCCGTTCAGGGGTATTTTAAAATGATGTTGATAGGAACCTGATGCAGCAATAGTAAAAGGGTGCCTGTTCCTTCCCTCATAATAATATCCCCTGCGTCCTCCCCCTGCGTTAAACTCCAGTGCGCCTGCGTCCGTTACAAAGGCCTTATAGGAGAAAGCCATAAAATCATAGTAGGATGTCGGCGCAAGTCTTCCGCCTATTGCAGCTTTATAATCAGACTGCCCCATTACCGTAGCAGAAACCAGCAGGAATACCAGGCCAAGCAGGACATTTTTCATGTTGATACGTTTTACAGATTTAGTCACAGGTACTTTATATGAGACAAATATAGTGTGTTCCTTTGGGGACATAAGTTACAGATTTTCTTTTGTATTGTATTTTAGCCTGTTATTAACAAAAAGGGGGAGGTTCCACATCTGTTTTATTCTCGGTATATTTGCCGCTTTCATAGTATGGGAACCCATTTCAAAATATACCTGAAAGCATTATCTGCAATAACAATACTGTTGCTGTGCACAATTACCGTGTTTCCACAAAAGGATTTGAAAAAGGCATTTTATGATAAACTGGCCTCAGAAGACCTGGCAGCCATTGATGCTGAAATTGAAAAACTGGCCGGGGAGAGCTCTACCCTTAACAATGCTTATGCAGGCGCCCTGATGATGAAAAAGGCGGGACTTCTTAAAAACCCGGTAAATAAACTGAAAGAGTTTAAGAGCGGGCGGGAAAAACTGGAGGCGGCAATTTCAAAAGAACCGGATAATGCCGAGTTCCGGCTATTGCGGCTGCTGACACAGGAAAAGGCGCCTTCTTTTTTAGGATACAATAAAAATACGGAAGAAGACAGCCGGTTCCTGCGGGCTAATTTTAAATCGCTCGACCCTTCAGTACAAAAAGTACTATCAGACTATAGTAAAACATCTTCCATTTTAAAACCCTCAGATTTTCAACCATAAATGCAAAAAAGAGTATTAGCGGTTTATTTTACGCAAACGGGGCAAATGGAAGATATCATTAATAGTTTTACTTCCTCGTTTGAAGATAGCGGGATCAGCCTGGAAAAGGTAAGAATATATCCCCGGCCGGCGTTTCCTTTCCCCTGGACTACCAAAGCGTTTTTTGCCGCTATGCCTCACAGCGTTGATGGCATTCCCATGGAACTGGAGCCATTCGGTTTTAAGGAAAGGCAATACGACCTGGTCATTATCGGGTATCAGCCCTGGTTTTTGTCTCCCAGCATCCCCATCAGTTCGCTTTTGCAGCACCCTGCCTTTAAAACGGTAGTAAATGACACCCCTGTGGTGACCATCACCGGTTGCAGAAATATGTGGATCAATGCACAGGAAAAGCTAAAACTCCGGTTAAAAGAAGCCAATGCCAGGCTTGTAGGTAATATTGCCCTGGCAGACAGGCACGACAACTATACCAGCCTGGTAACTATTCTCTACTGGATGCTGAAAGGGAAAAAAGACAGGAAATGGGGCATTTTTCCCAAACCGGGAGTGTCCGATGCCGATGTAGCCGGCAGTGAAGTATTCGGCCAAACAGTAAAAAAACACCTGCTGTCTGAAGAATGGAGCGAACTGCAACCCGACCTTGTGAGACAAAAAGCAGTGGAAGTAAAATACTATTTAATGTTCATTGAGCGCAAAGCCGGCAGAATTTTCAAAATATGGTCCGGGATCATCAATAAGAAAAAAAATAAAGGACCCTGGCTTACCGCTTTCAAATACTATATACTGATCGCTTTATTCGTGGCCGCCCCACTGATACTGACTATAGACGCCATTTTCTTTCGTCCCTTTTTGGGAAGAAGAATAAAAAAGCAAAAAGAATATTACGAAGGGGTTGATTTAGCCTAATTTGTAATAATATTGACCTTTAAAATACCAGGATTTCAAAAAGAACTAATAAATAAGAATGTCGCTGAACGAAGTTTATATTACGAAAACATCTCATTACTTTCCTAATGACCCGGTTTCCAACGAGGAAATGGAAGAATACCTCGGCTATATCAATAACGAGCCGTCCAAAAGCAAAAGAATTGTATTACGCAATAACGGGATCACCAACAGGTATTATGCGGTAAAAAAAGACGGTTCTGTTACCCATACCAACGCCGAACTGGCAGCTAACGCGGTAAAAGCGCTTTTTGCAGAAAACCCTGCGGAAATCAAATCCGTGGACCTTCTTTCCTGCGGTACCTCCTCGCCAGACCAGTTGATGCCTTCGCATGCCGTGATGGTACACGGACATCTGCCCGACACCAATTCTATTGAGGTAGTGTCTCCGTCCGGCGTATGCTGCGCGGGAATGCATGCCCTGAAATATGCCTATATGGCTATCAAAACAGGCGACGCCTCCCTGGCAGTGGCCTCCGGTTCTGAAAGATTATCCGTTTCCCTACGCTCAGACAAATTTGAGGATGAGGTACACAAACTGATAGCGCTGGAGGAGAATCCCTATATAAGTTTTGAAAAAGAGTTTTTGCGCTGGATGTTGTCTGACGGAGCTTCTGCTTTTTTGATGAGCAATAAAAAAAATGAAAGAGGACTGAGCCTCAGGGTGGAATGGATCGAAGGCGTTTCTCATGCCCAGTATATGGAGCCCTGTATGTATATGGCTGCAGACAAAGACGGTGATGGCAAACTGAAAGGCTACCTGGACTTCTCCCCGGAAGAACTGGTGGAAAAATCAATATTCGCCATCAAACAGGACGTGAAGCTGCTGGGCGAGAATATAATCAAACTGGGAGGCAGTAAGTTGGTAGAAATATTCCGGAAAAAAGGCCTGAAAGCGACCGATATTGATTATTTCCTTCCGCATATGTCAAGCAGCTTCTTTAAGTCGAAGTTATATGCCGGCATGCAGGAGATAGGACTCGAAATACCATATGAAAAATGGTTCGTAAATTTAAGTACGGTTGGCAATGTAGGGGCAGCATCGGTGTACTTTATGGTAGATGAGTTGTTTCACAGCGGGAAACTCAAAGAAGGAGATAAGATACTGCTGCTGGTGCCGGAAAGCGCCCGCTTTTCCTATATGTATGGTTTGTTGACTGTTTGCTGAAGCTGAATTTTGCCTGACTTAATATTACCGGCTATGAAGAAAGAAGATATTCCGCAGGACAAAGGCTATGTGAATGAACTTTCCTATGCTGTAGATAAAGACGGAAAATATACTACTGAAAAAAGCATCGGGTGGGAAGTGAAAATAAAAGCGCTGGACGTAGCATGGGGCGATATTGAAAAGAAAGTGGAAGCCGCCCGGCAGAAAGTGATCAATAATGAAGCAAGCCCCGTTTTATATTTCATGGAACTGAAGATCATGGACATCCCCATCATTGCAGGTTATACCGGCTTCTGGCAATGGCAGGTAAAACGTCACCTCAAACCACGGGTTTTTGAAAAATTGTCTTCCCGGAAACTGGAGAAATACGCCTCCGTTTTTGAAATAACAATAGAAGAATTAAAAAATTTACGCCATACACTTTTGCAGAATACTTAAGCGCGGGTGGTAAGCAGAACGGTATAATACAGATGCATGAAAATTGATTTTGAACATCGCCTGTCAGCCCATTGTGAAAACGGTGTTACCACAAACCTGCTGAGGCATTATGGTATTCAGCAGATGACTGAGCCATTGGCATTCGGCATCGGTTCCGGGTTGTTCTTTATATACATTCCCTTTATGAAAGTAAACGGCGGACCCGCTATATCCTTTCGTACAATGCCGGGCATGATATTTAAAAGGACCTGCAACTCCCTGGACATCCCGGTGGTAAGAAAAAAATTCTCCTCCCCGGAAAAAGCTGCACGGGAACTGGACGAACGTTTAAACAATGGCCACCCTGCCGCCTGCCAAGTGGGGGTTTTCTACCTGCCTTATTTCCCTAAAGAATATCGTTTTCATTTCAATGCGCATAACCTGATCGTGATAGACAAAGACGGTGATAACTACCTGGTAAGCGACCCGGTAATGGAAACCACCACTACCCTGTCTTCCTATGAACTGGAAAGGGTCCGTTTCGCCAGGGGACCGCTGGCGCCGCGCGGTCAACTCTATTATCCCAGGGAGAAAAGACCTGTGACCGACGAACAGATAAAAAAAGCCATTACCCGGGGAATCAGGAGAAATATCCGGGATATGCTGCACATACCCGGCAATATTGCCGGCATCAGGGGAATACGTTACACCGCAGGCAAGATAAAAAAATGGAGAGACAAACTGGGGCTGGAAAAATCCCGGAGCTACCTGGCGCAACTGGTCCGGATGCAGGAAGAAATAGGTACCGGTGGCGGCGGGTTCAGGTTCATCTACGGCGCTTTTTTGCAGCAGGCCCATGCATATCATCCCGTGGACGAACTGATCGGCATTTCCGGGCAATTCACCCTGGCAGGCGATCGCTGGCGGGATGCCGCCATACAGGCTTCTGGTATCTATAAAGGCAGGCTCAGCACCCAGCAGGACTATAACGTAATGGGCGATATGCTGCTGGAAATAGCGGAAATAGAAAAAAAGGCTTTCAAAGAACTCGCGGTTGTTGTTAAAAAAATGGTATAAACCGGTAAACGTCCATGCAGGCCATTCTCACTGATAATTTAAGTTTTACCTACAAAGGAAATAATACTCCTTCGGTAGCGCATATCAATCTGCGTGTGGAAACGGGCGACCGTTACGGGATATTTGGCCCTAACGGAGCCGGTAAAACGACCCTGATGAACCTGATGACCGGACTGTTGAGATACAATACGGGTTCCGCCAAAATGTTCGGACTGGAAATACGGCAACACGACAAGGAAATAAAAAAACTATTTGGTTTTGTTCCCCAGGATTTTTCATTTTATCATGAGCTCAGTCCTGTAGAAAATATGGAGTTTTTCGGCGCCTGGGCAGGACTCGGCAAACCCCGGATAAAACAAAGAACTAATGAGCTACTGACCATTCTCTCCTTACAGGATGTGCGGAATAAACCGGTACACAAATTTTCCGGGGGAATGAAACGAAGGGTAAACCTTGCCATAGCCGTTATGCACGAACCCAGGCTCCTCTTCCTGGATGAGCCGACAGTAGGCGTGGATGTACAGACCCGTTACGCCATTATAGACTACCTCCGACAACTGAACCAGAACGGTACAACGCTGGTATATACCTCGCATCATCTGAAAGAAGCGGAAGAACTCTGTAACAAAGCCGCCCTGATCGATGAAGGCAGGATCATAGCCAACGATACTATCGGCCAGTTGCTTACACAATATAACCAGCAGGGCCTTGAGGGACTGTTCCTTCATCTTACCGGCAGGGAATACAGAGATTGACCTATGTTAAATTTCATTTAACAAGGTATTCTTTATATTTGAGGCGTTCAATCGGTATGTTATGTTTATGCTTTCCCGGATTTTGTTGTCAGTGGTTATAGGTGTCGCCATGCTGCCCGCATCCGCTCAGAAAATAAAGAAAAATAAAAACAAACCAACGCTGGAAATAAACGCTGCCGCTATCTCCAGGGCGTTTTTAGACAGCATTGAGCTGAATATGGTATGGGTAACGGGCGGTAGCTTCATCATGGGTGATAATATGGGAGAAATTGACGAAAAGCCCGCCCATGAAGTAGTGATCAATGGCTTTGCCATAAGTAAATACCAGGTGACGCAACGGCAATGGGGCGTGATAATGGGCAACTATGAAAGCGATTATAAAATTTGCGGCGAATGCCCTATCGACAATATATCCTGGCGGGATGCGCAGGAGTTTATCAGGCGGCTAAACCTGATCACCGGCAAACATTATACCCTACCTACGGAAGCTGAATGGGAGTTTGCGGCAAAAGGCGGAAAAGACGGAAAGGGATACCGCTTCAGCGGAAGTGATAATATTGACGAGGTAGGTTGGCATGCAGGCAACAGCGAAAGACACCCGCATCCGGTTGGTGAAAAAGAACCCAATGAGCTGGGACTCTATGATATGACCGGCAATATGTGGGAGTGGTGCCAGGACAGGTACACAAAATTTTATTACGAGGAGAACATCAAATACAGCCCGGAAGGTCCCTCCGAAGGCTCCGGCAGGGTAAGAAGAGGCGGGTCCTGGTTTACCTCTGCCAGAAATTGCAGGACTTCCGCCCGCAGCAGTGTAAAAGAGGATTACAAAGACAACAGCATCACTTTCCGGCTGGCACAATATCCCAACTGATCATTCTTATAACAACTCACTCTATCCTTTTCCGCTCCTCATCATAAAGCCCCACCAGCACACTGTTTCCTTCTTTATCCGTTTTGATGCCGCCATATTTAGCCTTCGCGTATTTTTCTGCTTGCCCTTCCTGGAAAAAATAGGATTCAGCGCCGATATTGATGCTCCAGTCTCCCATCGTGTATCTGATCAGGTGCTCATCTGCCGCCAGGGGTATATTATCCTGCTGGAACCTTTGCCTGACAGCCACCCCATCCGATTGGAGTCTTACCACACAATAGCCCCGTTTCTGTGTCTTTTCAAAATCCACCTCCTGTGAAATAGTATATTGCAGGTTCATATAATCACCCTGCATAAGGGAGCGCGGGTCCGCCGGGGCCAGTTCAAGCAATATCAACTGACCCCCGTTCAATATCTTCTCTTTACTGAAAACAGCATAATTGAGATACACCAGCAGCAGAAGCAGGTTAACACCAATTATTATCCATTTATATCTTTTCATTTGTCGTGATCTTTTTATGAACGAAAAAGTAAAGGATTAAAAACAACAGTCCCGATGCAAATAAAATAATGGATTTTGTCAGCAATGTAAGATGGAGATCGTAATAATATTGAGACACAAAATAGATAAAAGCTATCATACCCAATACCAGCGCCGTCCGGTAATTCACATAAAAACCCAGCAGGATTATCAATATGGAACCCAAAATAGCCGGGGCGAATAAGGCAGGGGTTAACACCGGCACACAACAGATATATATAATTGCCTGCTGCCGGACGCCGCTCACCTGCAACGTTTTCAGCAGGCGGGAAACCAGGTAAAGGATAGCTGCGATAATCACTATTGAAGTCACCCAAGCATACCCTGTTGTAAAACCCCAGAATCTTCTGCCACCAAAAATGGCCAGCCCGGCTATAAAAGAGATCAGTAAACCCGAACGCAGCGGATCATAAAGTCCTGAGAGTAAGTTTCCCGCCCGGATAAGGGTTGCCTCTTTTAAAAAAATACAGGTGACAGCCAAAGCCATAACCGAGGTATAGACATACATCAGATTGTATTCATAGTTGGATAACAATAACTGTATGATACAACCATTGATAACCAGGATACAGATAAACGACAGGATATAGGAGCGGACAATAAACAGTGTAATCAGCGAAATTAAAATAAACAGCAGGCTAATGGTATTTGCATTCAGCCCGTTTTCCGATAAGCCGAACCCTGTCAGCGCCAGTCCACTGATAAACGTAGTAACACTCAGCGTATCCAAGAAAACCCGGCCATATTGTTTGCTTAGCCAGACAGCGCCACCCACCAGGATGAGCCCCAGCACCAGAACGGACGTGGGCGATTGCATTATCTGAGCCATAAATAAAAAGGCCAGGAAAGTCAGTGTAGCCAAAATGCCTCCCAGTACAGACAGTATTTTAATAACAATACCGGGCCTGTCAGCACTACTTTTCTGATAGTCAGCCAGTATGGCTTCCTCCTTCCATTCAAACGTTTCTTCTCCTGATTTCAGGGAATGCAGCAATTCCTTAATTTCCTCCGGGGTTCTCATTGCTCCATTTTTTTTGAAGGTCAATCAATTTCTTTATCACCAGGGTGATGCTCCCTATAATGAAGAGGCTGATAAACAGGAACATCGCTTCGTCATTGGATATTTCCAGTAACAGGGCGGAAATAATAATCACGAGACTGAGCGATATAACAGCCGGATAAAAGATCTTTCTCTCTTTGATCGCGGTCATAATACCGGCGTAGTAGATAATGCCCATCAACAAGACTACTACCCAAAACATCAGTCCTGGTTTGAATATTCCGATCACTATAGCATAGGTTGCCAACCCCGCCACCCACAAAGCCAGTGTATGCAGGAACCAGCCGGGTACGATCTGCTTATTTTTTCGGGAAAAGAACATAAACCCTGACAGAAGACCTGCATTGAGAATAAAGAGCAGCCCTGACAGGAACAGTTCGGACCAGCTATAAGCCACCTGTTCTGCGTAGAGTATCAATGTTGTATTCAGCAGTATTATATAAAGCAACCATAACGGCGCAAAATTCGCAACCAATACCCATAAAGTAACAAATGCAGTCCACCCGAGAAAAAAATCATACGCATTAGCGCCAGTCTGGTAAATCTGCCCGAACACAGCGAATAAAACCCCTACCAGCATTGCAGCGCCCGTGAGCGTAATGTTCCGGATAACAATATTGACTTTCGAAAATAAAACAAAGACGGTAGCCGCCACGATCAGCATTTCTATCAAACCAATTTTGATGTACTTATTCAGACCATCCCAGTTGTAAGCGAAAAAGAAAACGATTCCCGACACACTGAAACCAATGCCCAGCGTGACCAGGAACATCCGTAGAAATTTCTGCCAGGCGCCCCGGTCACTGTAAACAAATTCCTTTAGCGCTTTCTCTATACCGGTTTCTGTCCAGTTGCTGTGCCGGCTGATCGTGTGAATGTCGTCCCGGGTTATTTTTTTCATTGACTGACGGTGTTGATATGTAACGCTTAAATAAATATACGCCTTTGTCGCAATATAACGTCTCCCGTAGACCGCGTATTCGCAGGTTACTGACCGCAGAAGTATTAAACAGAGTTATGCCAGGAAAATATCACCGATAACAAATACGGCAAATACCACACTGGCAATGCCATTGGCAGTCATAAACGCTATGTTTACACGGCGCAGGTCATGAGGCTTTACAATTGAGTGCTGGTACACCAGCATGCCGATAAAAACAACTACGCCCAGCCAGTACCAGATACCGAAATGACCATATATTCCTGCCACTATAACTATTGAAGACGCCAGCAGGTGCAGCGCTTTCGAAATCCCCAGGGCTCTTTTTTTCCCCAACCAGACGGGAATGGAATAGAGGTCCTGCGATTTGTCGAATTCTTCGTCCTGGAGGGCGTAAATAATATCAAACCCGCTCACCCAAAACAAAACCGTAAGGGAGAACATAACGGGCAACCAGTCAAAATGGCCGGTCACCGCCAGGTAGGCTCCTATGGGCGCCAGGCTCAACCCCAATCCCAGTACCAGGTGGCACAACGCGGTAAACCTTTTGGTATAACTGTATCCCAGCACCACCAGCAGGGCCACCGGCGACAGAAAAAAACAAAGCCTGTTGATAAAAAATGTGCAGACGATAAAAAGTACACAACATAAAATAGTGAAACCAAGCGCACTGTTCGCTTTGATGATACCTGCCGGTATCTCCCGGATGGCCGTCCGTGGATTTTTCGCATCAAAATGCCGGTCGAGGTAACGGTTAAAAGCCATTGCCGCGCTGCGGGCAAACACCATGCAAAGGATAACGAGCAGCAGTTTTTTTAAAATGTCCCCCCAAACAACAAAGTTTGTAATATCCCAGCCCCATCCTATTGTAGTTCCTAAACTCCATTGCTGGCCTCCAGGAAAAGTATACACACCCAAGCAAAACCCGATCATGGCAAAGGGCATGGCAAAAATGGTATGCGAAAACTTAATAAGAGACAGGTAATTCCTGACGGTTGTCATGCCGCAAAGGTACATGGAATTACCGGCTCATGTAAAAGATTTCGACAATTCCCAGAGAACGATTCCGGCAGCCACCGATATGTTCAGCGAATGCTTGGTGCCCGACTGCGGGATCTCTATGCAACCATCGCATACAGCCAGCACTTCTTCCGCTACCCCTTCCACCTCGTTGCCAAACACCACCGCTACCCCCCGCTGATCACCGGTTTTCAGCAACTCAGCACTGATATGCTCCAGGTTGACACTTCCCTCCGCCTGCTCCACAGCCCAGATGGCATAGTTTTTCTCTTTTAAAGCGGAAACAGCCTGCAGGGTAGCCGGCATATACTCCCAGCGAACAGTTTCAGTTGCGCCGAGAGCAGTTTTATTAATATCGCGATGTGGCGGGCGAGGTGTGTACCCGCAGAGGTAAACAGCTTCCACCAGGAAAGCGTCTGCGCTACGGAATACGCTGCCCACATTGTGCATACTCCTTACATTATCCATCACAATCACTACCGGCTTCTTTACTGATTCCCTGAACTCTTCCACGGATTTCCGGTTGAGCTCTGCCATATTTAGTTTTCGCATCCTGCAAATATATTCCAGGTTTTCCTGCAGCCAAAGGAGGCTTTAATTAAAGAGACTGGAACTGTATAAGCCTGTATTGACCATTGAAACCGGGTAGCGCCAGCAATTGTTTCACATTTCCTTCGGTAATGGAATAATATTGGTGCCAGTGCCCGGCAAATACGCCTGCCAAACGAGGCGTTGCCTTCACCAGTTGAATAAATTCCATGGTAGATGGCAGGTTGCCGGCAGCCGACCACTTTTCCCGTCGTTCTGTTTCATATCCCCTGTCTGTAGCCGCTCCCCACTGCGGGTGCCCGCAACACATACGCATAGACGAAAGATAAAGAGGGATATGAACAAACAGCGCCAATGGTTCGGGGCGGTTCATTTGTTGTTTATAAAAAGTTACCTGTTCTTTACTTACCTGGTAAGTTGAGTTGTCTATCGCAACCATATTGATGCCATTCACTATATTGGAGGAATACCCGATGTTATCAGAGGTGTATAGCGGCCGGAGCCTTTTTTCGCACCATTCCTTCCTCAAAGTCTCCGATGAGCCCGGTAATCCCTCATAGTGCCAGTCATGATTGCCTGCAGTATAAATATAGGGAATACCTGTTTTCAGTATGGCTGAACGCACAAACTCCACTGCCGTAGCCGAAGGGTAGTTAACAATATCACCCACCAGGGCGATCATATCAACTTTTTCCGCGACCGCCAGTTCCATCAGTTCTTTAAAATTATCCGTTGTGGCGGAAGGCAGCCCTGTTTTATAATGCTTCGGCTGAATAAACGCCTTGTTCATGCGGGCGCTGTATTGCTCGTAGGGCTTGTCGCTTTCATTATCGCAACTGATATGCGTGTCCGCAATCTGCAATATCTTTACCGTTTGGTCTATCCCGGACATACTGATAAGGGTTTGCATAGCATTGGTGTTGTGCACGCATTGCCATTCAAAATTTTCAGGGGAACGAAATGACAACCCGGTAAGTCCGGCAGCCCCCACCCCCGCCAGGGTTCTGCCAATAAATGAACGACGATCAATAGACATGGTTATCCTTTTTTATGGAATAATATGGTCCTTAAAAGTACATTATCTTTCATGAAAATTACCAGCCTGTCCACCCCCGGTGGTGTTTCAATTCGCCGGGTGGGTGCATATAACCGGCTCTAATGAGAATCGCGGGTAACCTCACTACCCGAGCTGCCTTTCAAAAAATCAAAGTCAGCGCCCAGGTGAGCCTGTTCCACATGGTTGATGTAAAGCTGTACATACCCCCTGTCATAACGTGAAACTTCCTTAGCACGGTTACGCTTGCGCTCTTCAAAAACTTCCGGCGATACCTGCGCTTCCAGCCTTCTCTCCGCTACATCCAGCGTTACCAGGTCCCCGGTTTGCAGCGCGGAAAAGTTGGCGCCGGCGGCTGCTTCCGGAGACACGTGCAGCACCACGGTACCAAATCCCGTTCCGCTCATCCGCCCGTCGGAAATACGAACCATATCGGTAACTCCTTTTTCAAGCAGCTTTTTAGGAAGCCCCATATTGCCTACCTCCGGCATACCCGGGTACCCCCTGGGACCAACATTTTTCAACACCATTACCGAATTTTCGTCAATATCCAGGTCCGGGTCATCTATCCGGTTCTTATAGTCTTCAATATCTTCAAACACCACCGCCCTGCCGGTATGCTTCATCAGGTGGGGGCTGGCGGCGGAGGGTTTTAAAACAGCCCCCTCTTCGCAAATATTACCCTTCAATACCACGATCCCGGAAATATCATTGAAGGGAGCATCTGTAGTTGCCACTACCGATCTGTCGTAGCATTCAACGTTCGCACAATTTTGTTCAACTGTTTTTCCATTCACGGTCAGCGCTTCTTTGTGTAAAAAAGGCAACAGCTCTTTCATCACCGCCGGTAATCCGCCGGCATAATAAAGATCCTCCATAAAGTATTCGCCGGATGGCTGTAAATTGGCCAGCAAAGGAATATTCGCAGACAGTTCATCAAAATCTTTCAGGTCCAGATCTACTCCTACTCTTCCGGCTACCGCCAAAAGGTGTAATACAAAATTGGTGGAGCCTCCTATAGCGGCATTTACCCTGATGGAATTTTCAAATGCTTTGCGTACCAGTATATCCGAAGGTTTCAGGTTTTCTCTTACCATTTCCACTATCCGCAATCCGGAAAGCTGGGCCAGCGTTTTGCGCCGGGCATCCGCCGCAGGTATGGCCGCATTGCCGGGCAAAGACAAACCCAGGGATTCCACCATGCAGGCCATGGTAGACGCCGTACCCATCACCGCGCAATGGCCCGGGCTTCTGCACATCGACGCCTCCGCTTCCAGCAACTGTTCCTGGGTCATTTTTCCCACGCGGGTAGCTTCGCTGAAACGCCATATATCCGATGTACCGATCTTTTTTCCGTTGAACCTGCCCGGCAGCATGGGACCACCGGAAACCACCAACGTAGGGATATTAACACTGCAGGCGCCCATTACCAGGGAGGGCGTGGTTTTATCGCAACCGCAAAGCAGCACCACCCCATCCATCGGGTTGGCCCGGATCGACTCTTCCACATCCATGCTCGCCAGGTTACGGTAAAGCATAGCCGTAGGTTTTATCAGCGTTTCTCCCAGGGACATTACCGGGAACTCCAGCGGCAAACCGCCGGCCTCATAAATCCCTTTTTTAACCGCTTCCGCAAGCTCCCTGAAATGACCATTGCAGGGCGTGAACTCCGACCAGGTATTACAAATTCCGATAACCGGTTTACCCTCAAACTCGTAGGAAGGAGTACCCTGGTTTTTCATCCAGGCCCGGTATATAAACCCGTCTTTTCCTGTTTTGCCAAACCAATGCTGGCTGCGTAAATCTTTTTCCATGTGGTGTCGTCCTTAAGCCCTAAAGGTATTGTAATTGGCAGAGAAAACGGGTGTATTTCAATTTTTCGCATAGGTAGGCATTTACCAATAAAGCGCCAGCCTCCATAGTCATTTCGAGTTCCCCATTAGGGGCCTCAATCATTGAGCCGCGACATATAAACTCAATGATGATAAATTGATCATCTTTATTTGTGCAATGCATCAGGGTTCTATAGCTGAAGCGACAGTAGTACTACAGCTTAATCAGTCCCGCACGTGCGGGACGGGGAATTGGGGTAATCCGCCACGGCGGACAAGTTTTTCCCCGGCGCCCGCCCGAACGTACCGTTCGGTACGGGCGGGGCTTTTTGCGCCTGCGTCCGTCCGGTCAGGCGGATACTTTTTTCCGCAAAAAAGTAACAACAAAAATAGCAGGGGGTATAGAAATAAATGGAAGACCGCGTTAACGGAAACCAATTAATATTTCGCCGCGATGCGGCTAGTGATACTAATGATTTCATATCTGCTATAAATATTTTCGGTGCGGTGCGCTGCACCTTTTTGTAGATCGTTGATTAATAGTAGCTTACGTGGTATGTCATTGGCATCCCGCCCTCAGGTCGTATCGATTCAAATGCATATTACGGCGGGAGAGAAACCAGCCTGCGGCAGGCAGGTCTGTTGGGCTATAGTGCAACAGTCGAGCATTGGTACAAAAGCCAGACAGGTTTACCTTCGGTGAGAAAAGTTCTCCGGCGCAAAAGAGTGATTTAATTATAAGGTTCGTGTTGGCTTGGTGAAATAACGATCATACCCGATCGTCAACCGTTAATTCACTATCAGGAACAGAGCCGGTATTGTACGCGTACATATTTTCTAACCTGCTAAAAATTGAAATGCGTCCGGTAAAACCGGATATGGGAAACATTGATTATATTTATTAATATCCAGTAGTGCTATGTCAATATAATAGTGTTTGCTACCGGCCTGTCTTTCTACATTTGAACGCATATTGAAACATTGATTGATATAAGTCCGGTTCCGGAATGTATAAATCCTGAAAATATATGAAGATAAATTACCTGACCGCTTTGCTTGCCGCTTTTTTGTTACTGGCATCCGCCCCCCTGAAAGCGCAAAAGAAAACTACCGGTGAAAAATTTCGCGTGTCCTTACAAAAACGGTCACCGTCAAACGAAGATCCGGGAGCGTATTTCATTTCGCAGGATATACAACACTGGGAACCGTCTCAAACCGCCATCATCATATGCGATATGTGGGACAAGCATTGGTGCACCGGCGCAACCGCAAGGGTAGCGGAAATGGCGCCGCGACTGAATGAGGTATTAAAAATCGCGAGAGAAAAAGGGATGTTTATCGTACACGCCCCCAGCGATTGTATGAATTACTATAAAGACTACCCGCAACGAAAGCTGGCGCAGAAGCATTATAATAAAAAATACATTCCGCTGCTCGGGGATGGCAAACTGCAAACTGAAAAAGACGCGGTATGGCCCATCGATCAATCCGATGAAGGCTGCGAAGATGTTGGTGAATCGCCTCACAGGGCATGGACCAAACAAATTGATGCATTGGAGATTAATGAAAAGGACGCGATAAGCGATTCCGGGGCTGAGATCGCCGGTTTGTTTGTTAAAAGAGGTATTAAAAATGTGATACTGACCGGTGTGCATACCAATATGTGTGTGATCGGCAGAACCTTCGGACTGAGAAATATGGTTCGCCTGGGTATGAATGTGGCCTTGATGCGGGACCTGACGGATGTGATGTACAACAGTAAAATGTGGCCCTATGTTTCGCATTTTACCGGCAACAGCCTGATGTCGGAATATATCGAAACCTATGTTTGCCCCACGATCGTTTCTACCGACTTTACCGGGGCCAGGCAATTCCGTTTCGCCCATGACAAACGGCCGGTAGTCGCCTTTTTAACCGCGGAAGGAGAATACAAAGCCAACCAGAAACTGCCGGAGTTCGGTCACTCATTACTGCTTAAAGAAGGGATGCATTGCGATTATGCTATAGGGTTGCCGTTGATGGAAGGACCCGGCAGGCACAACCTGGAAAACCTGCAGATACTGGAGGACGCGGATATTGCCGTGTTATTCATCCGCCGGATAGCGCTGGAGCCGGAAAAAATGGCCCTGATCAAAAACTTTGTAAACCGTGGCAAACCGGTGTTCGGTATCAGGACCGCCAGTCATGCATTTGATGCCAGGGGCAATGTGCCGAGAGAAGGTGGCGGCATTACCGCTTCTGCGGAAAAAGTTTCCGGTTTCCTGGAGCAATGGCCGGAATTTGATAAAAGCATCCTTGGCGGGAATTACCAGGGACATCATGCTCACCTGAAGGAACCTACCAGGATCAATATAGTGCCCGGCATGGAAAATCATCCCCTGCTGAAAAACGTATCACCGGCGGGATTTGAGAGTAAAAACTGGCTGTACAAAAATGCGCCGCTGGCATCTCCCCGTGCGCAGGTACTGCTAACCGGTAGCATCCCCGGTGAAAAACCGGAGCCGGTATTGTGGATAAACAAAAACGGTAAGAACCGGATTGTTTACACGTCGCTGGGGCATTGGGACGACTGGAAAATCGAATCCGTTCAAAATCTTTTCGTGAATACCATCCATTATCTCCTGAATGATGGAAAATAATATCAACCTCAACGCCTAAAAAATTACAACTATGAAACGGAGAAGCTTTATCGGATCAACGTTTGCAGGCGCTATCGGGCTGACAACCGGGTCGTCTGTACTTCCCCTGTCTTCACTGGCGGCGCCCAACAACAGGGTAGTGCTCGGGCTGATCGGTTGCGGTGGAAGAGGACGGGATGTGCTTTCCGGTATCACAAGAGAAAATGAAAACGTGGAAGTAAAATATTACTGCGATGTGAATGAAACCCTGAAAGGGATACAGGAAGATATAGCCAAACACAGTCAGCGGCAAAAAAGCAAGCCGGTGTTTGTAAACGATATGCGTAAGGTGTTTGATGACAGGGAAGTAGATGCCGTGGTGATCGCCACCCCTGAGCACTGGCATGTGCTGGCCGGCATCTGGGCATTGCAGGCCGGCAAGCATGTGTATGTAGAAAAAAATCCTACCCTGTCAATCTGGGAAGGGCAAAAGCTGATAGAAGCTACCAAAAGATACAACAAAGTAGTACAGATAGGGTTCCAGAACCGGAGCGCTCCCTATGCCTTTTCCGCGAGGGATTATATCCGGTCGGGTAAGTTGGGCAAAGTGGTGCATGTAAAATGCTATAATATGCTTTCCGGCGGTAAATGGACACCTGCCCCTGACGCTGAGGTACCCCGGGGTTTGAACTGGGATGCCTGGCAGGGACCTGCCAAAGCGGTGCCTTATAATCCGGGGCGGCACAGCATGACCGGTCGTGGCGGGTGGCTGGATTTCTGGTCTTACGGGGGTGGCGCCCTCTCGGATGACGCGAGTCATGTAATGGACCTGGCCCGCCTGGCGCTGGGCGACCCGTCTCATCCCAAATCCGTTTATTGCAGCGGTGGCAACATCGCTTTTAACTCTCAAAAAGAAACGCCGGAATTTTTAAATATCACCTATGATTTCGGGGACTATGCCATGACCTGTGAGAGCGGAAATTTTCAGCCCTATATGACCAAGAAACCACAGGAAGTAAGGTTCTCCGATAAATTTCCTTACTGGCCGCAAATGGCTACCAAAATTGAAATATACGGCACGGAAAGGCTGATGTACCTGGGCAGGCACGGTGGTGGCTGGCAGGTAGTGGAAAAAGACGGGAAGGTAGTTGACCAGTTTTACGGATACTTCCCGGATAAATATCATTTCAAGGATTTCATTGACAGCATCCGGCAAAACAGAACGCCCAACGGCGAAGTAACACAGGGGCATCTCAGCGCCTCGCTGGTACACCTGGCAGACATCGCTTACCGAACCGGCAACAGGCATTTGTTTTTTGACGCCGCCACGGAAAAATTCACCAATTATCCCGAAGCCAATCAATACCTGAAAGGGCATTACAGGGGTATTTATACCATTCCGGAAAAACCCTGACAAGGATCATAGATGATTTTTTCCGGGTATCTTTTTTATGGGTGAAATTGTGTAAGCGTTTTTGAACAGTTTACCCGGCCCGACTTCTTTAACCGGTTTCCCGGGTAGCCATTTTCTTAAAACCGCTGCCGTTTTTTATGAAAAATTATCTACCCGCCCTGCTGTTACTCCTGCTCTTTACTCCCGCCTGCAAAAAAGACGGGCTGACTAAGGAAACACAAAAGGGGGCGAATACGCTCTCCTGCAAAGTTGATGGCAAAACTTTTAAGGCTTGTTATAAACTCACAATAGGAGGACCGGATGTTCCTGCTCTGGGTGGAGGCGTAAGTGCGATTGATAACAGGTGGCGGGCTACGGTCTTTGCAGAAAACCAATGTGACGAAAGGCGTGGAGGAATATTGATCGAGATATCCGATTTCACAGGGGTGGGCGAATATTCGCTGGCTGAGCCGGGAAACCGCGCCCGGTATAGAGACAGGGGTTCTTATTATTACCAGTCTGTTCACACAAAAAAAGGTAAAATAGTTATTACCAAAGACGACAGGTCTAAAAAGATATTATCCGGAACTTTTGAGTTTTCCGGGGAAGACAGAAATAGCAACCCCGGCAAAATAGTGGAGATCACATCCGGCAGGTTTGATATCAGCTATAAATGATTCTTCAACCTTAAAAATAAAACACGGCTACTCTACTCAATAACCACTTTATCTTCCAGCAACACTTCTTTGATGGCAGCAAGCAGCGATCGTACATCCACCGGGAATATCTGCCCGATATTTCCAATACGGAAAGCGTCTGTTTTGCTCAGTTTCCCGGGGTAAATCACAAAACCTCTTTCATTGAGTTTCTTATAAAAACTGTCAAACCGGAAGGACGGGTTGTCCGGGTATAAAAAAGAAGTAATGATATGCCCCTGTATATCAGCGGAAAGGTATTGTTTGAACCCCAATGCGGCCATCCCGTCATCCAGTATCTGCTTATTCGACTTATACCTTCTTTCCCGGGCGGCTACTCCCCCTTCTTCCTGCAACTCTGCCAGCGCCTGCCGAAAAGCCATAATGCTTAAGGTAGGCGGCGTGAAACGGAATTGCCCGCTGGCTTCCAGTCCCGCCCACTGGTCGTACAGGTCCAGACTGAGGCTTCTCCCCTGCCCTTTCGCTTTTTCAAGCTCACTGCGTTTGCATAAGGCAAATGCAAAGCCCGGCACGCCTTCTATACATTTATTGGAGGAGGAAACCAGGAAGTCAATGTACATATCCGCCATATCCATCACCACACCGCCGAAACTGCTCATGGCATCCACAATAAACACCTTTCCATATTTCTTACAAACGGCGCCAATATCTTTTACCGGGTTGAACAACCCCGTGGTGGTCTCACTGTGAATACAGGCGACATGGGTGATCGCCGCATCCTCTTTTAAATACGATTCAACAACTTCCGGCGTAACGATCGCGTCTTCTTCAAAACGGACGATGTGGTGATTCAATTTATGTATTTTGGCCATTTTGGCAATACGTTCCCCATAGGCGCCGTTTACCAGGATCAGTAATTTATCACGCTCTCCCACCACACTGCTGATCACACTTTCCACCCCGAAAGTCCCTGAGCCCTGCACAATCACACATTCGTATCCCTTGTCACGGGAAACATTGGCCAATTCCAGCAGCCCGTCACGGATATCTTTAACCGCTTTTACAAAGGCAAAATCACGGGAACCGTAATCCTGCAGCATAGCCTGTTTTACGGTAACGGATGTGGTAAGCGGTCCCGGGGTAAATAACAATGGAGCGTTTGACATAATTAATATTAGTGTTAAATTAAACGTATTATAGTTTTACAATAGCCCGAATGCACGAATAAATATTCGTGCATTCGTGGCATATTATACGATATTTTATATTTACCATAGCATTGGTATAGTTTAATATTATCTGATCAGGAGGAAAAGGCTTCTCCTGTGGTTAATCGTTTCTTTTTGGCAACCCGATAGAAAAATACCGATGTTGCCACCAGCAGCAGCGCGGCAACGATGGTCTGCAGATACGTGAATTTTATCAGTACCAGCGACCAGTTCAGTTCCTTCATAAAAAATTCTTTGTACAACATCAGTACCACGCTGCCCAGGTAACCAATGGAATCGCACATATACACGAAAAAGCCGGCATTGGCCTTGATCCGGAAGTAGGCGATCATTCTTTCAAACAGGGCGATCTGCAAGGGCATATAGGCTAAAAACAACCCCGTACCGATCAGCATCATCCACCAGAAAGCGGAGATCTTATGCAACTGGAAAAGAAAGGTAGCCAGCGCGCTGATGGAAAAGCCAATGGTGATAATACCCATTACAGCCCAGAAACCTTTCAGGTTATTCCTGATAACGGAAAGACTGCCGATCACCAGCAATACAATCACACTTACAATCGCTTCCGTTTGGGTAAACACATTCTTGTTCCAGGTCGGGTCCACCTCATTCCATATCTCCACCGCAAAGTTGTCGCGAAAATCACGCAGCGTAGCCAGGAAGGTGTATAATATGATAAAAGCGATAATTCCGAATCCATAGTTCCGGAATACATTTCGTTTGTCCTCATTCGTCATAGGCAGCCTGGGCGACCTCGCTATCATATCTTCCTTACCCGGCGCCGGTACCACGGACAACATCCAGACAAACAGAAAAAACAGGGGCATAAACAATAGTCCAATGACAAACGGCAGCCAGAATTCTGAAATGGCGGGAAACCATTCTTTTACGTCAAAGTAAATAGTCTTTAAGATCCCGGAAGATACGATCAGGCTGATGCTTAACCCTATTGCCAGTATCTCGGTAAAGCGCCTGCCTTCCAGGTAACTGAATACAATTCCCCATATCATACCCAACGGCAGTCCATTCAGGAACAGGAAAAAGAAATTATAAGGAAAAGGTGTTAAGCCAAACAACAACAACGCCGCTTCCGCAAAAAGGATCAGACCGATGATCAGTTTCGAGCGACTGGTCGATTTTAATTCGGAGATCACCTTAATTCCGATAAACTTGGAAAGCATGTAACCAAACACCTGGGCAACGATCAATACCGTTTTGTAGTGAATACCCCATAACTCATATCCGTCATAAGTGCCGGCATTAAAGGGTTTGCGGAAAGCATACATACAGAAATAGGTACCAAAGGCCGCTACCATGCACCATACCACAAAAAACAAACGGGAGTCTGCCAGTAATTGTTTTAGTTTTTGCATAATTTTCTCTTAATAAGCAAGCAGACTGTTTTATATAATTAAACTTTGTTTAGTAATTGTAAATATAGAACAATCTATTTAATTATGTATCATCTAAATTTTATAGCCGGTTGTTAATAAATTTGTCTCATGACTACAAAACTTTCAGTAAACATAAACAAAATTGCTACACTCAGAAACAGCAGAGGGGGAAACAATCCCAATGTACTCAAAACGGCATTGGACATAGAGCGGTTCGGGGCAGACGGAATAACGGTGCATCCCCGTCCGGATGAGCGGCATATCCGTTACAGTGACGTGCGGGAGATAAAAAAAAATATTTCCGTAGAGTTCAATATAGAAGGAAACTGCCGGGAGCAAAAGTTCGTTGACCTGGTACTGGAAACAGGTCCTACCCAGGTAACCCTAGTACCCGATGAGCCGGGGCAGATCACCAGTAACCACGGGTGGAATACGATAAAACATAAGGATTATTTAACGGAAATGATCAGCGTCTTTAAAATGGCGGATATCCGCGTATCTATTTTTGTGGACCCCATACCGGAAATGGTGGAGGGCGCTGCGGCCACCGGTACAGACAGGGTGGAGCTATACACGGAGGCTTATGCAAAGCTATATCCTTCCGACCGGGAAAAGGCAGTGTCCGCCTATGTAACCGCAGCAGTACGTGCCCGCGAATTGCAGATAGGGTTGAATGCCGGTCACGACCTTGACCTTGATAACCTGGCATATTTCAGGAAAAATATTCCCTGGCTGGATGAAGTATCCATAGGGCATGCATTGATCTGTGACGCGTTGTACCTGGGACTGGAAAACACGGTGCAGTTGTATAAGCGACAGCTTGGGTAAGATTGAAGACCGTAAAATTGCAAGATTGCAAGACCGTAAGATTGCAGGACCGCAAGAAAGAACCTTATTTTTCTTACCATTTTATGGTCTTACCATTTTATACGCAACCAGTTTCCCACAACCACCACTCATTTTCAAATTTTCACATTCCCACATTTTCATCGTGGCATGAATATTGGTTTTTATATGTCAAACCAGTTATAATTATGAAAAAGATATTATTGTTGTCATTAACAACAGCCGTTCTTTCCGGCTCAGTATTAGCGCAGCAGGGTGCACCTGCCAGTCCTCCTGCCAGCAGCAGCGCAAAAATTACCAGTGGCGCGACCATCACCATCAGCTACAGCCAACCATCCGTAAAGGGCAGAACCATTGGCAAAGACCTGGAACCCATGGCGGGAAAAGTGTGGCGTACCGGGGCCAATAAGGCTACCGTTTTTGAAACCGATCAGGATGTCACAGTGGAAGGTCAACCACTGCCTGCCGGGAAATACGCGTTATTTACCATTGCCGGCGACGACGAATGGACCATTATCTTTAACAAGACAGCCGACCAGTGGGGAGCGTTCCAATACGATGAAAAAGAAGATGCGCTGCGTGTAAAAGTAAAACCCGGTAAAGCCGCTGCTTTTGCAGAGAAACTCCGGTTGAATGTAGCCGAAAACGGGGAAGTGAATATTCTCTGGGGAGACAGCGATGTAAAATTTGTTGTAAAATAATTCAACAGTTGCAGATCATTCGGGTTGCCTTATGCGGGCAACCCTTTTTGTTTTATTACCGTTAACGCGATCCGCCGGGCTAAGTGGAAAAAACAGATTTAAATATCATTTTGAATTGTATAATGATCAACGAACAGGAAAATACCGCCCCTCCGGGACTTTGTTTAAATTTATTTCATCGATCAGCTAACTGCTTGTGCTTCCTCAGCGCTCCATAGCTGCTTTGCGCGAAAGATGATGCCGTGGGAGGACTCAGATAGGACACGCAAAGATCGAAAAAGACGGCGCAAAAAGATTTCAAAGAAAGAAGCGATTCGAAAAAGAAAACTGTTTTGCGTCCTTAGCGAAAGCATCCCTGCAAAAGTACTTTGAACCACTATCATTGAATAACATCACTTTTCCGTGTGGTTTTAAATCAAGCTCTGTAAGGTAGTTTGTGTAAAACACAATATCTTGCACTACATGAAGGAAATGGAAAAAGGGAACCTGAGGAATGACAGGCTGGTACTTAATCCGTATTTTAGCATAGGACTGTTTCTACTGATCATCAATGACAGTTTTTTAAAATGGCAGTTCCACAATGCCTTTACAGGAAAGCTTTCAGATTTTGCAGGGCTTTTTATTTTTCCGATGTTCCTGGCTTTTCTGTTTCCCCGGCTAAAAACAAAAGCGGTGATCATTACAGCCTTGTTTTTTGTTCTCTGGAAATCTCCTTTTTCAACCGGGATCATAAAATTGCTCAATCTGAATCCCTTCTTTCACTTTCACCGGGAAATTGACTACTCCGATTATACCGCGCTGTTGATTTTACCCTTTACCGGTTACCTGATGCGACACAGGTTAATGCCGGTAAGCGAAAGGCAGCCCCTGTTCTCCGGACTGCTGTTGAATATATCAATACTGACGGCATTCATCGCGTTTACCGCAACTTCTATAGGCAGGTACGAGATCCCCAAAGGCACCGTGCTCCTTGATAAACGTTATAGCATTTCACTTCCGAAGGATACGATCCTCAGCAGGATTGAACAGATGGGATATCCCTGGGAGTACCATGAAAAAGACAGCAATCTCCACGTAATAAGGGACTATTACCAGGTCAATAATTTTATAGTGACTATATTGGACAGGCGTGATACCATTGATAATGTCAAATTCCGGCTGATAGAGAGAAGCCCGAAAAAGTCGGAGCTACACCTTATTAATGTAACGCTTCAAAACCCGGGCAACATCCAGTCCTGGAGATATTTGAAAGTGCTGAGCCGCCGGTACAGGCAGCTTCTGAAGAAGGAACTTATCAGGGAAATAAAACAATAATACCAGTAAAAGACCATGAATAAACTGCAACGGGTGGAGTGGAGATTACATACTACCCTGTACGAAGTAAATATCAGGCAATATACACCGGAAGGCACTTTCAAAGCTTTTGCCGCCCATTTGCCAAGGTTGAGGGATATGGGAATAGAAACGCTCTGGTTGATGCCCATCACACCGATAGCCAGTGAAAAAATGAAAGGGACCATGGGCAGCTATTATGCCTGTTCGGACTATACTTCTATTAACCCCGAATTCGGCACACTGGATGATTTCAGGAACCTGGTGTCCGCAGCTCATGAACTGGGCTTTAAAGTCATCCTGGACTGGGTGGCCAACCATACGGGTTGGGACCATATATGGACCATAACCAATCCCGGGTTTTACAAAAGAGAGGCCTCCGGCGCGATCAAAACCGCTCACGGTATGGATGATATTATTGAACTCGACTACGGAAATCCCGCGCTGAGGGAAACAATGATTGCCGCCATGCGATTCTGGATCACTGAATGTAATATCGATGGATTCCGGTGCGACCTGGCTTCCTGGGTTCCCCTTGAATTCTGGAAGAAAGCACGAAAGGAACTTGAAAGAGACAAACCGCTGTTCTGGTTGGGAGAAATGGATGCCATTGATGACAACCCCTACCTGCAGGTATTTGATGTGGCCTATGCCTGGAAATGGATGCATGCAACGGAAACTTTTTATAAAAAAGACAGGAGCGTAATCAGACTGACGCAATTGCTGCAGCATTACAATATCACCTATCCTGCGGGAGCTACCGCGTTATTTTTCACCAGCAACCATGATGAAAACAGTTGGAACGGAACCGAATACGAAAAGTATGGCGATATGGCTTTGTTGCTGGCCGTACTGAGTTGTACATGGCAGGGCATACCACTGGTATATAGCGGACAGGAAATGCCCCTGCATAAAAGGTTAATGTTTTTTGATAAGGATGAAATAGGATGGGACGGACAATACAGGCTCCATGAATTTTACAAAAAACTGTTGCACCTGCATTTAACACATCCCGCTCTTTCCATATCCGGATCAACGGAAGTCATACACATTCCGGGTGACGAACATATACTGGCATATATAAGAAAGAAAAATAAAAAATGGGTGTTAACCGTACTGAACCTGTCCCCCTACCCTGCTACCATAAATATTATACATCCGCTTCTCACGGCAAATCCGGTTGATCTGTTTTCAGGCGAATCTAAAAATTTTGCGAAAGATACGACCGTACAACTGCCTCAGTGGGGATATAAAGTATATGTGCTGTAACGATGATAAATCTGCCTGTGGGTATGCGAAAAGATCCTGTCGTTTTAAAACGGGTGTTTTTCCAACATGCAAATGACACACTTTTTTAAGGTGTTTTTAATAGCCGGCAGTCGCCAATTTTACCATTTTTTTTCTAAATATTACCTATAACGGTCTTACCTGAGATTCATAACGGGTTGTAACAAAATCTATTTTTTATTTTCCTATCTTTTCCAAAAATTTAATTGCCGGCATAGGTAATCGAAAACAGGTTCTTGGTAGCTCTATGCCGCTTTTACCGTTGCCGCCTTACAGGAGAACACTCGCGGAAAGGAAAGTCTCGATTATCAATAGCTATATAAAATGTTTTGTAAAAAACGCAAACGGAATGCCTGCCTGCTGCCGATCATTAGTTTTGCAGTCGTTGTATGGTTGCAATCCTGTGATCTTTTTTTCGCATCCGGCAAACCCGATTTACATTTTGATAATAACAATGTAGTGGTATTTACCGGTGGCGCCAATATTTCCAACATGCGCAAAGACGCTTACCTGGAAACAATGCTGGTGGCGGCCCATAAAAACAAAAGACTGCATTTCCGGAACATGGGTTGGGAAGGCGATACCGTATATGATCAATACCGTGAAGACGGCTTTGGCGAATGGACCGGTCACCTGGACAGTGTAGGGGCAGATATGATTTTTATGCAGTTCGGGCAAATGGAATCACTGGACGGAGAGCAGGCTTTGCCCGGATTTATCGATGCGTATAAACAATTGCTGGTTTCCGTGAAAGGCAATACCAGGCAGTTGGTCATTCTTTCCCCCCTTCCATTTGAACCCGCGGCCCTTTCCGTTCCGCAGGAAACGCTGGTTTCGGTACCCATCGTGAACGCACCGGTTGATAAATACGTGGACGCGATAGAGCAAATGGCAAAAGAAGAAAAATGTGTGTTTGTAAACCTGTATCAACCGTTTAAAACAGGCAAAGGATCTTTTACCGGCAACGGTGTACATCTTACCGATGCAGGTCAAAAGCTGGCGGCGGAGATCATCCTGAAGGAACTGGGCTTACCTGCTGCTTACCGGGATAAATGGGAACCGCTTCGGGCAGCGATATTACATAAAAATGAGCTTTGGTTTCATTACTGGCGCACAGGTAACTGGGCCTTTATTTACGGTAACGAGTATGTGCAACAGTTCAGCCGCGACTGGAAGAACAGGGACCACAGGATCCTGCCGGAAGAAAGAAATGCTATCCGGCCTTACCTGGACAGCACGGAACAACGGATCGAGAAAGCAAAATTAAACCTCTGATGATTTATGGCATACAGGTTTGGAAACGGCAGCATAAAGAAATTACTGATACTTGGATTGGTGTCCCTGTTGATTGGCGGGCACAGGGCCCAGAATATCATGTCTGTCGCGCCACCGGAAACCGACAATTCCGCAGAAGCCGAACTGGCTTCTTTTAAGGTTGCTCCGGGATACCAGGTGGAACTTTTTGCTTCTGAAGAACTGGGTATCGCCAACCCGGTTGCCATGCGGTGGGATGAACACGGCAGGTTATGGGTGTTGTGTACCACCACCTATCCACATCCTGAATTAGGAAAAAAACCGGATGACAAACTGCTGATCCTGGAGGACAGGGATGGCGATGGCAGGGCTGATACCTCTTCTGTTTTTGCAGACGGACTACATATACCGTTGGGTTTTGAACTGGGACACGGCGGCGTATATTTAGGGGAGCAAACAGAAATGCTTTTCCTGGAAGATACGGACAAAGACGGGAAGGCGGATAAACGCTCCGTGCTGTTTTCCGGCTTCGGAACCGGCGACCTGCATCAAACGATCAACTCGTTTACCTGGAGTCCCGGCGGTGACCTGTATTTTTCCCAGGGACATAATATTTACAGCCGCATTGAAACGCCCTGGGGTATAAAACGCGCCAACAGGGCGGGCATCTGGAGATATCGCCCCACCACCGGTAAACTGGACAATTTCTTCGACTGGTCGACCGCCAGCGTAAACCCCTGGGGAATGGCTTTTAATGACTGGGGAGAGATGTTTCACAAGGCCAATGACCCGGAACTGTTTTACTCTGTTCCCGGGCTGGTAGAAGCATCCAACAGGTCCTACCTGCCTGATATAGGAAGGCTGGAGATCAAAGGATCCGGGTTGGTGTTAGTACGTACCAAACATATGCCCGACGATTTACGGGAAGATCTGGTGATCGCGGGGTATTATAATAACCATATCGAACGGATGAAGCTGAGCGCAGACTCATCGGGATACAAGGCGCACCTGGTTGACCCGTTGATCATTTCTTCCAGCAGAAGCTTTCGCCCGGTGGAAGTAAACACCGGGCCGGATGGGGCCATCTATGTACTGGATTGGTATAACCCTATTATCGGGCATTACCAGGCTTCTGTCAGGCATCCCGAAAGAGATAAGCTACACGGGAGAATATGGCGCATTACCGCCAAAGGTAGACCTTTGGTGAAACGCCCGGACCTGTACAACCAGCCGGCAGCGGTATTGTTGGATCATTTAAAATCGGAGGAATACTGGGTGCGGTACCAGGTAAAAAGATTGCTGGCGGAAACGCCCGCTGAAAAACTCTTTCCCCACCTGGATGAATGGGTTAAAAAACTCGATAAGCAGGATATACAATACGAGCGTTACCTGGTGGAAGCAGCCGGCGTTTATGAGAGTCACAATATTGTTAATGAAACGATCCTTACCACCCTTGCCGGCGGAAAAAACCCCGGAGCAAGGGCATATGCCGCCCAGTTGGTTTCGAAATGGAATGATCGCTTAACGGACCCGCTCCGGTTACTGCAAACCCTGGTAAACGACCCAAGCAGTAAAGTAAGGTTGCACGCGGTAGTAGCCGCAAGTTATATACATCGTCCCGAATCCGCGGCAGTCGCAGTCCAGGCATTCGACCACCCGGTTGATAAATTTATCCGTTATGCGTGGGACAAAACCATTTATGCCCTGCGTCCATACTGGGAAGAGGCGTTAAAAAAAGACAGCCTCCGGTTTAATAAGCAACACCACCTGGCATTGATCATCAGCAACGATCCGCCCGGGTGGTTACCTGCTGAAAAACTGTTTCATCTTGTGGAACTAAAAGATATTCCGCCAGGTGTAAAAAACAACCTGTTACTGGCGCTAGCCAAAGCAGGCAATTTCAGTCACATCAGTTATGTATTCCGGCAGATAGCGGATTCACAAGATGCCGCGATGATGGATAAACTTTCTGCCCTTCAGCCAACTGCCATACCAGAAGAAATTGTTCAAACCGTTGCGAAAGTACTGAGCTCCGGAACAAATACCGGCTTCCTGGCTGCCACCCTGCAACTGGTAAAAAACTGGGACCTGAAACAAAGCGCCGATGCGGTGAGCCTGCTGGTACAGGATACCAGAACAGACCCCGGCGTACGGGCAGAAGGGTTACTGGCCCTGGGTCGGCTGCAGGGCAGCAAAGCCATCGATCTTTTAAAAGCACAGTTTCAGGATAAAAACAATCCCTTAAAAGTGAGACTGGCAGCACTCAAAGCCATCTGTGCCACAGACCTGAATACGGCTGTTGATATTATGTATAAGGAGATACAACAGCCACCCCTAACCGTAGATCGCATCAAAGAATTTATAACACCGGTAGCCGGACAAAGCGGCGGTATCGCGGCAATGTCCGCAGGAATCGCGCAACAAAACCTTTCACCCGGCCTTGCAGGTATCCTGCTGCAGGCGCTGGCATTAAGCGGACTGGAAACGCCGGAGTTGAAAAGCAAACTGGATGAAATAGTAGGTGTCAGGAACACCCTTCCGGCATCATATGATAAAGCCTACACAGACAGGATTGTGAAAGCGGTAAAAGAAAAAGGAAATGCGGACAAAGGCGAACAGGTGTACCTTGCCAATCCTGTTTGTGCTTCCTGTCATAATATAAATGGCAAAGGTGGCAGGGTCGGTCCCAATCTTTCCGCGGTTGGGCGGGGCTTATCTCCGGAAGAAATTTTAATCGAAGTTCTTTGGCCCGGTGAAAACATCAAGGAAGGGTATAAATTCATTACCATTGAAACAAAAAATGGCGAACTGGTACAGGGTAATAAGTTGTGGGAAGACAAAGAGACATTTACCGTACTGAACGCGGCGGCTAAAACGATCCGTATAGAAAAGAAAAATGTCAGGAAAGCGGAAGAAAGCGGTTCCCTTATGCCTTCGGGCTTGCTCCAGGGGATCAGTGAGGAAGATCTGCGCGACCTGATCGCGTATTTGAGCAGGCTGGGGTTGAATGATGAATAAACCGTAGAATGCCATTATTCCTTATATACACCTGGTTCTCCGCAATGTCCCCGTGCAAAAATCTTGTGCCAGAGGGACGTTGCGGATTCAGAGAGGTTTACCCCCTTCAGGAAAGTCGGTTCCGAAGAAGAAGCAACCCTGCGCCAGACACAGCGACCAGCGCTTCGCAGTGCTGCTTTGTGTGCGGGTTTTTGGTAATCGGAATAAATGCTTAAACCCTGTTTTGTTTCTTTGAGAAAGGTTGTTTTGTTTTTCTCTATCAACTCTTTCAGCACCATAAGAATATCTTCACTGTCTTTACTTCTCACTTCGATATTCCTGTTATTATTACTCACCTCTTTTTCCAGTCTGGCAGGTTGCATCAGTATTTCTTTATGGATAAGTACGTATTCTCTGTCTGATATGCAGCTTCTTCAAAAAACGGTACAATAAAAACAAATATGAAATAGAGAAGCAAATAGTCGCGGCAAAACCCCTGCTTAGCCAGCCATCAAAAATCAGGATGGGAGCACCCGTACCCCTCCAATTACCCGAAATTGTCTCAAAAATAATCGGGCCGCACTAAGTCGAACAGGTCGGAGGATACCCCGATCCTGTTCTGTTTTCATATTTTATAAAACGGCTGAGCCGGGTGACCATATCCCTGCTTCCTATGAACAAAGGGGTGCGCTGATGTATATTGACAGGGGCGATGCTCAATATCTCCCGGTAGCCGTCTATGGCCATTCCCCCGGCTGCTTCAAAAATAAATGCGAACGGATTGCATTCATACATCAGCCTCAATTTACCGTCCTGATGATCTTCTGTGGCAGGGTATAGAAAAATACCTCCTTCCAGTAATGTTCTGTGCAAATCTGCTACCATTGATCCTACATATCGCGCTGTAAAAAACCCCGGATAGGCAAGATTATACTGCTGCATACTTTTAATGTACTGCCCTACTGCCGATCCGAAATTGAGGATATTACTTTCATTAACGGAGTATATCCTTCCGGCTTCCGGGCAACGGATCGCAGGATGAGAAAGGCAGAACTCACCAATGGATGGATCGAGCGTAAACCCGTTCACCCCTCTTTTAGTGGCATATACCATCATCGTGCTGACCCCATAAATGATATATCCTGCTGCTGCAAGATTCCGCCCGGTCTGAAGGAAATCTTTGGCCGAGCAGGGCGTTCCTGCTTCCGTACATCTCCGGTAGATGCCAAAGATAGTCCCCACTGTCATGCAGTTATTGCAATTGGAGCTCCCGTCAATCGGATCGAACATGACCACATACCGGCTGTTGTTATTGCCTTTATTATTAAATACCAGGATGTTTTCCTCCTCCTCGCTGACAATGCCGGCGCAGCTTAAGCTGTGCTTCAGCACGGTCAATAGCTCCTGATGGGCATACCGGTCTAATGGCTTGACAATTTCGCCGGAAGTGTTCCTCATGTCCGTACTGTCTGAAATGCCTGGTTCGCCATTACGCGAAATAACGGAGTAGATCCGCTTAGCAGCAAGACCGATTTCCCTTAAAAGATTACTTAGCTCCCCTGTTGCGTTAGGGTATAGTCTGAGTTCAGACAACCTGAATTCATCAAGCGTCATTTTTTCCTGCTTCATAATAATCTTATCATTCGTTTAAATGCAGAACCCCATATTGCAGGTGGTTGCACGCTTATTCTTTATTCTTTTTAAGTTCATTTTCAACAGAGGCAATCGTTTTTATGGTTTTAACAACCGAATCGGGAGTGACGGAAATGCTGTCTATTCCCTGCTCAACCAGGAACCGGGTAAAGTCGGGGAAGTCTGAAGGTCCCTGCCCGCATATGCCCACCTTCACTTTATTCTTTTTTGCCACCCTAATCAGGCTGGAGATCATGGATCTTACAGCAACGTTCCGTTCATCATACAGATGTGCCACCAGGGATGAGTCCCTGTCGAGGCCCAGCGTCAACTGGGTAAGATCATTGGAACCAATGGAAAAACCATCAATATGCTTTGAAAACTCATCAGCAAGAATAATATTTGATGGAAGCTCTGCCATGAGGTAAAGCTCCAGCCCCTGTTTTCCTCTTTCCAATCCGAAGGTTTTCATAACTTCTGTTACTTTATGCAGCTCTTCCACCGTTCTGCAAAAGGGAATCATAACGACCACATTTTCCAGCCCCAGTTCCTCTCTTACGATTCTAATCGCCCTGCACTCCAGCCCGAATGCCTCTTTGTAGCGGTCGGAATAATACCTCGATGCTCCTCTCCATCCAATCATGGGGTTTTCTTCCTTCGGTTCAAAATACTTTCCTCCCAGGAGGTTGTAGTACTCGTTGGTTTTAAAATCGCTGAACCGAACGATTACCTTGTTGGGATAAAATGAAGCAGCGATCTTGGCAATTCCGTAAGAAAGTTTTTTTATAAAAAAGTCCTGTTCATCTTCATACCCCGATATTCTTTTTACAATCTCCTTTGTGAGCTCCTCATCGTCTATCTGCCTGTGCTGCAGAAGTGCAAGGGGATGTACCTGGATATAATTATTAATGATGAACTCTTCCCGGGCCAGTCCCACTCCCTTATTCGGCAGGTGTGAAAACTGGAAGCTCATCGCAGGAGAGGCCACATTGAGCATCAACGCTGTTTGAATGGCTGGCAGATCGTGCAGGTTGTATTCTTTCCGGTCAAAAGGAATATCACCGTTATACACGAAACCGGTTTCACCTTCACCGCAGCTTACCGTAACGAAATCCCCTTCCTGTAATATATCCGTTGCATTTCCGCATCCCACGATCGCAGGCACACCCAATTCCCTTGCTACAATAGCCGCGTGACAGGTACGCCCACCTTTGTTGGTAACGATGGCGGAAGCTTTTTTCATAATGGGTTCCCAATCAGGATCCGTCATATCTGTTACCAACACATCTCCTTCAACGAATTCGTGCCCGTCGATCACCCGCTTATCCATCGAATAAAGAATATTCACTTTCCCTCCTGCTATCTTGTCCCCCACAGCTATTCCTTCAACCAGCACTTTAGCACTCCGGTCATTATCATTAATGCTGTACTCTGTAATTAATGCATGGTCTTTCCTGGAATGGATCGTCTCCGGCCGCGCCTGCACAATAAAGAGTTCTTTAGACAGTCCATCTACAGCCCACTCCACATCCATCGGCGTCCACTTTGCTTTTAGCCCGGAATAATATTCTTCTATTGCCACAACCCATTGCGCCAGTTGCACTACCTGTTCATCAAGGATACAAAAACGCTGCTGAAATCCTTTCTCCGTCGAAATGATCCTAACCCGCTCATCGGGCTTGTCGCCATACACCATCATTTTATCCTTAACGCCCAGCTTTTTCTCAATAATGGAATGAAGCCCTTTTTTAAGCCCTGGCTTGAAAACGATGAACTCGTCGGGGGATACGGCGCCCTGAACGATCATTTCACCCAGGCCAAAAGAACCATTGATCACCACCGCATCTCTGAACCCGCTCTCGGTGTCAAGGCTAAAAGCCACTCCCGAGGCGCCCAGGTCGCTTCGTACCATCTTTTGAACGCAAAGGCTTAGCCCTACTGAGAAATGATCATACCCGAATGACTGGCGATAGCTGATCGCCCGGTCGGTAAAAAGACTTGAAAAGCAGTTTCTCACTGCGTCCATAAGTGAAGCAGGACCTCTGACATTCAGATAGGTTTCCTGCTGCCCGGCAAACGAAGCGTCGGGTAAATCTTCTGCTGTTGCCGACGATCGCACCGCTACATCGGTATATTCCTGACCATATTCCTGCGACATTTTTTCATAGGCTGCGATCACCGACTCGCTCATCCCTTTGGGGAATCGGCCATTACGGATCAGCAACCTGATCTGGGCGCCTCCCCTGCGCAGCGATTCCAACTGGTTGTAATCAATGGTAGTGATGATATGACTAATAGTGCCTTCCAGGTTATTGAACCGGATAAATTCCCGGTAAGTATCCACGGTGATCACAAAGCCGGAAGGAATCCGGATGCCCAGTGAAGTAAGATTCTTGAGCATCTCGCCCAGGGATGCGTTTTTCCCACCCACTTTGTCTATGTCGTTGATGCCGACCTCGCTGAGGTTAAGGGTAAAGTTTTTTTGTCCCATTGCAGTTATGGTATTGTTACCATGTAAAGCTATTCAGGAAAAAAAGCCTTTTTTTTGTTTACTTACCTTTTAGTTGCATTATTTTATCCCTCAGGATCAATTTGATTGATTAGACTTCTTTAAACCGGGGGCGTACCATAAATAGTAAAATTGCCCCTCCCAATAGCAGGAATGCACCCACCTGATATATTTGCCCCAGGTGAACATGGTGATCATGGAGCCAGCCACTCAAGTATAACCCTATCCCACCCAACAAACAACCGAATAAGTTAAGGATACCGTATGCCGTTGCACGATAACCGGGGTCTACCACGAGGCATAATATAGGCATCGTATTGGTATCACTAAATGATTTTGTGATGATATAGAGAACAAAGCAAACTACTGCAAGCGCTATGATGTCTGTGCTGGCAGCAATAAATACTGAAGGAGCGGCAATGCAGAGCCCCACTACCGTTACGAGTATCCGTGCTTTGTTGTCAGCCCTGCTATACCGGTCGGCTAAAAAGCCTCCTAATAACAAGCCTATAATTGAAGCAGGGTATAAATATCCCGTAGCATATAACCCTGCTATTGATTGTGAAAGGTCGAACTGTTCCTTGTAGTAGGTAGGTAGCCAGCCTACCAAAGTCCAGGTCACCATGCTGGTAACTCCCCAAAAAGCGATCATAAGATTAAATGATCGGTAAGTGAACAGCGTTTTGATCCCTTTCAAAAATCCGACTGACCTATCCTTTTGCACTTTATGCAATTCTTTTTTGTGGGGAGGGTCCTTCAGCGCAAAAAAGAGGATGAAGGCATACAGCATTCCTATAATACCAAATATGCTGAATGCATATGTCCATGTGTGATCTTCAGCAATCCATCCTCCTACAAAACCCAGGCTTTGACCTACCATAATACCTGCCATATGAATGCCTGTTGCCAATGATCTCGAAGAACTGCTGTGATAATCTGCGATCAGGGCCAGCGCAGCGGGAATGTAACAGGCTTCGCTGATACCCATGAGTGCACGGGTAGCCAGCAAGGTTTCAAAGGAAGTGGCATAAGAGGTGAGCCAGGTAACAACAGACCATACAAACAAACTGATGATGATTACCCTGCTCCTGTTAAACCTGTCGGCCAGGTAGCCCGCAAAGGGGCTTAACAGTCCATAGACCCAAAGAAATACGGATGTCAGCAACCCGAACTCTGCATCAGTCATTGGAATGGCCTCCGTAAGGGAGCTGCGCATTGTGGTGATCATTATCCTGTCGAGGTAGTTCAATACCCCAACGAAGCAGAGCATGATAACGACCATCCATCCACGTATACCAGGTTTTGTAACTGTTGTCATGTAAATAAATTTTAACCGGCCGGATCCGATGATTTAAGATTAAAAGGTAAGCGTTTACCAACTCGTCCATCCACCATCTACCAGGAGATTGTGCCCTGTTACATAGGCGGACGCTTCAGAAGCAAGAAAAACGATCGGTCCCTTGATGTCATCATCATTTGCAAACCTCCCCAGGGGAGTGAGCTTTTTATAGTTTGCCACAAATTCATTTTCTCCTATGCTTTCAGCAACGCCAGGGCCATAACCACCGGGGCTGATACAATTCGCTCTTATATTAAATTTTCCGTAATAATTGGCAATCCACTTGGTAAAACCAACCATTCCCCATTTGTCATAAGTATAGTTGACCGGGCTGGTCATTCCCGTATCTCCGTAAACCGGGAAATGCGGACCCATTACTCCCTGGATAGAGCCGATATTGATGATATTTCCACTGCCCTGACGGCGCATAAATCCAATTGCAGCCTTGGTGATCAGCATCAGGCCTGTTGAATTAATTAATTGTGAATCTTCAAGACTTTTCTTATCCAGGTCTTCGAGATTTTTAAAGCCCTCTCTGGACACGGCATTGTTCACCAGGATGTCAATTCTGCCATATTGCTCAACAATCGATTTTATGACTTTGGTAATAGAGGATTCATTTCCCAGGTCCAGATGAACACCTTTAGCCAGATATCCCTTTTCTCTTAGGAACTGTGCAAACTCTTCACACTTGTCTGCGCTGCGCGATGCAATGATCACCCTTGCACCTGCTTCTGCGAGCGCCATGCAAATGGGCTTCCCATAGTACCCGGCGCCTCCGGTTATCAATGCCACCTTCTGATCAATTCTGAATATATTCATACCTTTATTTTAATTCAACCATTTACCGGGAACGATTATATCTTCTGGTATATCAAATACCAATGTCTCAATATCATTTCTGGCTTTCGCACTAAGAGAGGGCCCGTTGAGCAGGTGTATATTTTCTTTTATCTGCCTCGTGTTGACAGCTCCAAATATCAGGCTGGTAATGCCTTCAGTATCCCGCACAAACGAAAAGGCAAGTTGAGTAACGCTAATTCCTTCCTGCTGTGCTATATGCTTTAACCCGTTCAGATACTTTTCCGCGCCGGTGAGCTTGCCTTTCAAAGATGCTGCATTCATAAAAAACAACCCCTGCAGAAATACACTTCTAATAAATACTATTTTATCCGACCGGTTTAAGGCAGGTAACATCCCTGTTCTTATAAGCCTCCAGTCAAACACATTCATGGGGATCTGAAAGGCCTGAAATAAGTCTTCTTTAACGAGCGTTTCTATTTCGTTGGGGTAATAGAGGGAGATCCCTGTGATATTCACGAGTCCTTCCTTCTTCAATTCAGCAAAAATCGGTGGCAATATATCCATTAAAATTCCTGCCGGAACGTGCTCGTCCTTATGATACAATACAATCGGCACTTGTTTTATTTGTAACGATCGCAGTGATGCCTGTATACTCTTCAATGCTTCTTCCCTTATCTTCTTTCTGTTGAAAATATCTTTAGCGTTCAATTTAAATTTTGTTACGATTACAGGTTCCCTCTCATTTTTTGGGTGTCCGAAATATTTACCTATGAGCGCTTCGGCACAGCCATAATCGTTGGCCGTATCAAATGTGTTGATGCCCAGATCAAACGCTGTCGAAAGGATCTCCTGCGATTCCTGATCGGAAGGTTGTCCCGAATCATTGGATATCCCGTAGTTCATTCCCAATGCCACCGTCCCCAATGTTAAACGTGAGATATGTAAACCGGCTTTATTAACGTATTCCATTACAGATCATTTATCATTTCAGTGCTGTTATCGTGTTTGTTCTCACCCCTGGCCTTACCTCACCGCTGATGAATATCCATTGATCCTTCCAAAATACAACAGGAAGAGTAACTCTTGCAGGAAAGACCGCCTCCTTTTTTAAATAGCTCCACAGGTCTTTGGCGGGATCATACAACAGGATATCATCCGGGATCCCCGGAAATGTGGCAGGATCCTCATGAAGCCGTGACAGCGCATCCACACCTCCCCAAAAAAAGAATCTGCCATCTTTTAACACCGGCAGGGGCGTGGCGGCGGCAGCCACGCCTTTAGGAATGGGAGACAGGAGTTGCCATTTATAAGGATGGTTTTTGTCAGTAGCATCTATTTTAAGACGGTATGCATCTTGTAATATCAACGGTAATTTTGTTCCAATCCTGTTCGTAACGGTTGTTTCTCCGCTAAACAAATAAAAATCATTTTCTGACGATGCGCATACGGGTAACACTCTTTCCGGTCCCGGCCAGGGGTCAATTTCTGCCCATCCCTGCTGCAGGCTTTGCAGGTCAAGAATAAAGCTTCTGCGAAGTGCGGTCCCTTCAGGTATCTCCATCCCGCCTGCTACAATAATTTTATCTTTTATAAGCGTACCGGCCATGTAAGCCATGGGAATGGGAAGTGGAGGATACTCCTGATATTCCAGCGACTTTCCAGTCCATTTATAGCTAATCACACGATTAAAATGCTGGTCTCTATCACATCCACCAATCAGGAAAATTTCATCCTGGTAAGATATAGAAACACCATAGGCAATGGGCTGTGTAAGCCGTTGAGATAATTTTACCCATTTATTTCCGTCTTTCAGCATATAGATATTGTCATACCACCTTTTCTTTCCCCCCTGCCACGGCATTTTTTCGGGGAAGTTGGCTCCTCCCATACAAAACAGTTTTCCCCCGCTTACTCCAGCAAACATACCCGCGAATCCATTTTTATCGGGTAAGGCCGGTAGTCCGGTTAAAACAGGTACCTGTTGTGCATGAAGCTGAATCGTAGATATTATCATAACTTTTATAATAAAAAAAATAGCAACTACCCGGGTTATGGTTATTGGTATAGTCATAAAATTATTTAGCGGTATACGATCATAACGGCTCCGGGACCTGGCTCTGCGTACCCACCGGTAATGATCGCTTTTCCCGCTGTTAAAAAAATATTGCTGGTTAGCGGCAGATGTGTATCAATGGAGTGTAAAAGCTTTCCTTCAGCCGACAGTACCTGTATCGCTCCCATACCATAATGCGCTATCCATAAATTTCCATTATTGTCTATATCCATTCCATCAGGCAGATTATCGATCTCATTTCCTGACGGATGTACCGGAAGATCCGCAAAAACCTGTACATTGTTTTTCCCTTTCCTTTCCAGTGTGATTTTTAATATCCTGTTCCGGTAGCTTTCAGCCACAAACAAGCAATTTCTTTCCATGCAGAACACGATGCCATTAGGATAATCCAATCCATCCGCAACGATCTCCTGTTTTCCGGAAGGGTCCTTAAACCACACGCTCCCCTGGTGCCTCACAGAATCAGTAAAATAAATACCTCCATTGGGTAGTACTGCCAGATCATTAGGAGAGGTGATCACCTGGCCGTTGTAAAAATTTTTTGTTTCATCAGCAACCCATGCTCCATATGGATTGAATCTTCTGATCACCCCCAGCTTGCTGTCACATATCAAATGGTCGCCATTATCAAGTATCGCCTGGCCGTTGGGCCAACCTGACGTTGACCACCTGGAAAAGCTACCGTCAATATGGAGCTGGTAAATCTGTTCACCTGCCGGGGCTGTAATAAAAATGTTCCCCTCCGTGTCGCAAACCGGTCCTTCCGTATAAAAAGGCAGATCTGCCATTTTTGATATGTTACCGCCAGGCTTAATCATCCATAGTTATTTTTTCAAAAGGAAACATGGGTTTTTTTCTATTGGCATAGGCAAACAAGGTCATATCTGCCTGCGTGAAGCCTGGGGTATTGACCTGTAGGATGGTTGGACAAACAGGAGCATAAGCGGCAATGGGAGCATTCACGCCTTTGGCTATCACTACATCGAACATATCCGGATTGATACCAAAATGGGTGAGTTGTTTCAAACTGAAAGGCGATATCCTTAATGATGTCAGCATAATGACATTCCCCCTGGCAGTTCTGACAATCGCTATCCGTCCCATATCAAAATGCGCCTGCCCGCCGTGCCGTGGATCGGGTTCGTGAAATTTCCCATCGCCACAACTGATGAGTGCTACATCATAATATTTTTTCACATTCAGGTGATCGGTAACAACCAGTTCAAACTGGTCGCCCGTTTGATAATCTGATGTCTGTAATACCGCATTGGGATCATAAAGGCAGATAAATGCTTTATGAACACCTCCTTTTTCTATTGCATCCAGCAGTACGGTGCTGTTGCCCGGAGCTCCTCCCCCCACGTTGTCGCCCATATCGAGCATGAGCACTGGCTTTTCGGAGCTGCCCAGCGAGGTTATGACGGCGTTAACGTCTTTTTTTATACCCCTGAAATCCTCCTGGTGGTCAACGATATATTTTTTTATATGCCGGGCCGTTTTTTGTGCACTTTCAGGCTGATTATTGGTAATAATAATGACAGTGCTGCCCATTTCCCTTACGTCGGCATAAGGGAAGCCCAGGTTGATGCTTATGGACAATATAGGATCATTGTTACGCAATTCGTCGACCAGTGCATACAAACTTCTACAGGGGTCTTTTGACGTGTATTGCTGCTCAATGCTTATAGCCAGCGGTAACTGCAACAATTGCTGATGAGGAACAATTTCATTCTTAAGCATACGGACCAGAAGCTCTGCCGCTTCGGTTCCTGTACGGCGCTGATCAATATGAGGGTTTGTTCTATAAGAAACCAGTACATCTGTGGCTTCTATCATTGCACTGCTTACGTTAGCATGTGGATCGAGTGTACCGACTATGAGCGTTTTTTCACCTACCAGGTTCCTTAGTACAGACAACCAATAGCCGTCCATGTCTGCATGTTCTTCGCACACTGCCGCCCCGTGGGGCACAACAAGGCAGGCATCAACAGGCAGCACTTTTCGGAGCACTTCGAACATTTCGCCTAATAATTGTGTGCAGGTTCCGGCAGTGATCTTTCCCCCCGGCGTGGCCTCCGCAAAAAAAACGGGAACTATTTCGATCCCTTCCCGATTGAGTACTTCAAGCATACCGCCTATTTCGTGATGTGCGGAAGCATACTCAGCACAAATGGCCCACCCTTTCATCAGGTGACCATTGCGGAAGTCATCCAGGGTAGTAGGAACCTTGACGAATGTATTCGATTCGTGATAAATACCTAATATGGCGACCCGGTAACTCATTGCTGCCTTTTATATGCTACAACATCTGCTTCAAATTTTAGCAGGTCACCGAGACAGCCCATTATGGTGGTCCTGGCGGGGTAAGGCGCACTGAAATATTCTTTGTATATACTGTTGAATTCGGACAAATACTCCTGCTTACCTACGTAGTTTCTTACCTGAACTACATCCTGAAATCCCACGCCTGCTTCGTCCAGTATTTTCTTAATATTCTCGAATGACCTCCTGCATTCTTCTTCGAAAGTTCCTGAAATAATATTGCCCTCCATATCTACAGAGGCCTGTCCTGATAAAAAGAGGAAATCTCCCACTCTTATTGCCGGTGAAAAAGGCAATTTGCTCTGGGGAACACCCTCTCCGGATATTACTTGCTTTTTCATGATATGTATTACATATTACAATTCTAAACAAAAATAGGGATTAGTATGAAATAGAAAAATAAATATGTAATACATATTTAAACAATTCGTATCTTGCCCTAAACTTTAAAAGCGATCATGATGATGACATTACGTAACAGCCTGTTGATACTTTTCGGGTTGTGTTTTAGCTTTTGCAATACAGGCTATTCCCAGACAAAGGTATCAAGGGAAGTGCCCCGGGGGAACAAAGCCATTTCGTTATTCAATGGGAAAAATCTCGATGGCTGGTATATCTTTTTGCAGAACCGGGGACGTGACAATGATCCCAAGCAGGTGTTTACCGTCAAAAATAGAATGCTGCATATTTCGGGAGAAGAATGGGGATGTATCACCACCAACGAAGAGTATGACAATTACAAACTTGTGGCTGAATATAAATGGACAGGTAAAACGCACGATCCGCGGAAGGAAAAAGCCATGGACGGGGGAATATTGTTGCATTCCCAGGGAATTGACGGGGGGTATAGCGGTATCTGGATGCATTCTATCGAATGTCAGATCATAGAAGGAGGCACCGGCGACCTTCTTGTTGTAGGAGACGGAACACGCAAATTTGAAATAACAGTTCCCGTAGCGAAAGAAAAACAGGAGAATTGCTATGTCTTTGATCCGTCGGGAAAATCAGTAACGGTAAATTCGGGACGCATCAATTGGTATGGAAGAGACCCCCAATGGAAAGACGTAAAAGGATTCCGCGGAAAAGATGATATAGAAAAGCCTGTCGGGCAATGGAATAAGATAGAATGTTATGTAAGGGGAGAAAGTATTGCCATTTATCTGAATGGGGTGCTCGTAAATTACGCATCAAATGTACGTCCATCGCGGGGCAGGATACAGGTGCAGTCGGAAAGTGCAGGAATGATCTTTAGAAAAATAGAAATCACGTCGCTCAATGATGCACGGGATGCCAATGCTTATACCCGTCCTACCCTCCTAGTCGCCAACAAGCATTCCAATACACTTTCATTTATTGACCCCGAAACATTTATGGTAAAGGAAACGATCCCTACCGGCCCGAATCCTCATGAAATCACCGTTGCCCCCGACCAACGTTTTGCGTATTTAAGCAGCTACGAACCACCCGGGAATACCATTTCCGTGATTGATCTTATCAACAGGAAAATGATCATGGAGATCCCAACAGGAAAGTATGTACGCATACATGGAACAGGTATGGCTCCTGATGGAAAGCATGCCTATTTTACCGCGGGGCAATCGGGGTATGTTGTTGAAGTTGAAACACAGAACCACACTATTACCCGGACGATCCCCACGCATGGAAAAATATCGCATATGGTGTATGTATCCCGCGACGGAAAATACCTGTACACTGCCAATATTGTGTCGGAGAACATTTCCGTGATTGACCGCGCCACCGGTCAGTTGGTTAAACAAATACCTGCGGGTCCCGGATGTGAAGGAATGGCTTTCACTCCGGACGGAAAGTATTTGTGGGCGGCCAATCAAACAGCAGGTACTATCACTATTGTGGATCTGGCAACGCATGAACCTGTGGAAACTTTCGAATGCAAGGGAATGCCCGTCCGTATCCGCTTTACGGATGATGGAAAATTAGCCCTGATACCCGGATGGGTAAAAAACGGAACACTCACCATTATAGATGTAGCGACCAGAAAAGAGATCAAAAGATTGCCCGTTGGCCGGTATGCTATTGGCGTAGAGCTTTCACCTGATGGGAACTATGCATTTGTGGGCTGCGAAGATGCCATGGAAACGGAGATATTGCCGGATGGTTCGGAAAAAATAAAAGTGAGTGGTGCTGACTCTGATGGTATTCATGTAATTGATATGAAAACACTTTCAGTTGTAAATGTAATAAAATCCGGACTGGGGCCCGACCCCATGATAATGTGGTATCCACCCGTTAAAAAAAATAATTAGGCTGTAAAATCTTTAATTATGAATATCGCAACTACTCCCTCCAAAGCGTCAGAAAAAGTAATCGTAGACAGGCTGACAAACGGTGTACTTGACCCCTCGCAGCCCATGCTGGGGCCGGTATGTGATGGTGGACTTATAGAGGCGCATACCGCTCCCGGATGCTGGGGACCCATGATTACGCCGGAACTCATGGGCGGGCATGAAGTAACGCATCCTGTGTATGTTGAAGGCGCGAGCGTGGGTGATGCCGTGATCATCAACATTAAAAAGATTGAAATTACATCGCTTGCAACAGCTTCAGGACATGATACGCTCGTTGAAGGTCATTTTAACGGGGATCCTTACGTTGCTAAACGGTGCCCCCAATGCCAGACCGTCAATCCCGTTACAAAGGAAGTAGGCATTGGCCAGGATGCTGTAAGATGCGCGCAGTGTGGCACGCCCGTAACCCCTTTTCGTATTGAACATGGTTATACAGTGGTATTTGATGAAAAAAAGCATATTGGTATTACCCTGAATAAGGAAGGTGCAGAAAAAATTGCGCATGATCCCGGTATGTATGCTAACGGCCCTCAATGCAGCATACAGCATTCCATTTTACTGTATGCGCCGCACCATCTCGCCGGGGCAATGGCGCGGCTGCGTCCTTTTCTTGGACAGTTGGGTACTACACCATCCGTTAAAATACCCGACTCACATAACGCAGGCGATTTTGGAGTGTTCCTGATCGGGGCGCCGCACCAGCTTGCACTTACTGCAGAGGAGCTTGAGTGTCGTACAGACGGTCATATGGATATTGATATCGTTCGGGCGGGTGCTATTGTTGTGGCGCCCGTAAAAGTAGAAGGCGCCGGAATTTACATGGGCGATATGCACGCATTGCAGGGAGATGGTGAAATAGCCGGGCATACGATGGATGTTGCCGGAAAAGTTGAGCTGCAGGTGAATGTGTTAAAAAATTGCCCACTGGAAGGCCCTGTAATATTTCCGCTGGAAGAAGATCTGCCTTTCCTTGCCAAACCCTTTACAAAAGAGGAAAATGCGGAAGCGGCCGCACTTGCCAAACAGTGGAATATGAAAGAGATAGAAGAATGTGCTCCTATTTCAGTAGTAGGCACAGGAGCAAATCTCAATATGGCAACCGACAATGGTTTACAACGTGCAGCCAGATTACTTGACATGAGCGTGGCTGAAGTAAGGAACCGTGCTACCATTAACGGCGCCATAGAGATAGGGCGTCACCCGGGGGTTGTACAGGTTACATTCCTTGCTCCCCTGCATAAGTTGGAGAAAGCAGGCTTTTTATCTATAGTACGTAAACAATACGGTATCGGCTGAATATCTAAAATAGCGAAGTAGTGACTTAACAGGTACATACAAATTTGACAGTACCCAAGATATCGCGGATAAACTCAAGCCGTTCGGCGTTTATTACAGACGGGCCAGACAATTGGTTTTGACGTTTTACGATATTGTTTCCAAAATTAATGAAGAGCATTGTTGGAATGGGAGGTTGGATCTATACCTCCGGATGAATTGCAGTATAATTAACCGTAAATGATATTTAAAGGATTTTTTCAAAAATATCAGCAGATAAATAAACGTAGAAATGAAAAGGAGGCTATTCTTTAAATGGGCTGGGATAACAACTCTTCCTCTTACAATTTCAACGCGTGCATGGAGCAGCAAGTATGTGGATAGCAATAGTACTCCTTTACAGCCAGAAGGAGAAAATTATCCGGAAAGTTTATATGAACTTGAACAGTTCGCAAAGAAAGGAATGGGAGAAGATGCCCTGTTATATCTGAATGGCGGGGCGGATGATTTACTTACCATAAAGGCTAATATGGAAGCGTACCGTAAAATTCAGATCCGGGCAAGAAGATTGGTAGATGTGAGAACAATTTCTACTCAATTACAATTGTTTGGCAAGGCATTGGATAATCCCATATTACTTAGCCCTGTGGCGAACCAACGGTATTTTCATGCTGAAGGCGAAATTGCTACGGCAAAAGCGGCAAAAAAGACAAATCATACTATGATTGCCTCTTCTCTTTCCAATTTTTCCATTAATGAAATAGTGAAAGAATCAAATGCAGACGTTTGGTTTCAATTGTATCCATCTCCTGTCAGGGATGTTACAAAGCGGCTCATTGAGAGGGCTGAATCGGCAGGTTGCAAAGTCCTGGTTCTTACAGTAGATAGCCCGGTAGTTGGTAAGAGGGAGAAGTTCAGCTTAATTGATTTCGGCATCCTGAGGAAAGCTAATTACGAAGGCATTTTGCCTGAAGGAGTAGGTATACTGGACGCTGGTATGACCTGGAATATTGTTGATTGGTTAAAGAAAAGCACGAAAATGAGGATAGTATTAAAAGGTATAGTAACCCATGAGGATGCACATTTGGCTTATGAAAATGGAGCTGATGGCATAATAGTATCAAATCACGGTGGACGCCAACTTGAGAGTAACAGAGCTACAATTGATTGTTTATCCGAAATAATAGATACAGTAAAAGATAAAATACCAGTGTTGATAGATGGTGGGATTAGAAGAGGGACAGATATTTTCAAAGCTTTGGCCTTAGGCGCAAAAGCCGTTTGCATAGGAAGACCATTTTGTTGGGGGCTTGGAGCATATGGACAAAGGGGAGTTGAATTGGCGCTTGGAATACTCAGAGAAGAATTAATCAGAGACATGAAGCTGGCGGGAACCCCTGCTCTAAATGACATATCGCTAAACCATATTACTTACGGTCCTGTGAAATAGGACTATTGAAAAAGCTATACAAATAATAATGATAAATTTTTAAACCGGAACACATGAGGTATTACTTATTATTTGCAATTATTTTCATATGTGCTCTTGGCTTAACGTATACACAAGATAGCAGGAGCTTTATTGATAAAAAAGCCAAACCTGTTCTTTTGGTGGCTAACAAACATTCTAATACTTTGTCATTTGTTAACCCTGAGACATTCAAGGTCATTGAAACTATTTCTACCGGCCCAAATCCCCATGAAATAGCAGTAACCCCTGATCAGCATTTTGCTTATTTAAGCAGCTATGAGCCACCGGGGAATACCATTTCAGTGGTTGATCTTGTAAATAGAAAACTCATTAAACAGATCAACACAGGAGAATATATTCGTATACATGGTGTAGCAATAGCGCCTGACGGAAAGAACGCTTATTTTACTGCCGGGCAAAGCGAGCTCGTTGTGGAAGTAGATACCAGAACCAATGAAATAACGAGGGCAATCCCAACATTCGGGAAGATTTCGCACATGGTATATGTATCTCCGGATAGTAAAACTTTGTATACCGGGAATGAAAGCTCTGGTGATGTTTCCGTGATTGACCGGACATCCGGAAAATTGATCACGCTTGTTAAAACCGGAAAAGGAGCCGGAGGAATGGCATTCAGCTCTGATGGAAAATATCTTTGGGTCACCAATGAAACTGATGAGACCATAGCTGTCATAGATCTGGCTGTAAACAGGGTTGTGGAAACATTTAAATGCGCGGGTATCATTAAACGTATCCGGTTTACGGATAATGATAAAATCGCATTGATAACCAGTTGGACAAAGGAAGGCGAATTGATTGTTTTTGATGTTCCCAATCGGAAGGAAATTAAACGAATCAGAGTAGGTGATCATGCCATAGGGATTGAAATCTCTCCTGATAATAAGTATGCATTTATAGGCTGTGAAGATTCACAGGATACGAAAGTACTGGCGGATGGTACGGAAAAGTTAAAATTGAAATCAGAAGGATCAGATGGTGTGCATGTCATTGATATGCAGAAGCTCGAGGTAATAGCCATAATAAAAACAGGGTTAGGTCCGGATCCGATGGCTATATGGTTCCCTCCTAAAAAATGAGGGTTGAACTATAGCAATATTTATTTTGATCATTATGGATATCATTCAAAAACGGCTTTTTTTGTTATTGTCAATATTGACATCAATTCTGATGACAAGTGCTCATCAAAAACAAGGGACTTTAACTACGGTCTCCATAAATGCGGTTGGTGGACTTAAATACGACAAAGTGCGGTTTCAGGTGAAGCCCGGATCAAAAGTAAAATTAATCTTTGCTAATAAGGATGATATGCCCCATAACCTGGTAATTACTGAACCTGGTGCAAGAATAGAAGTAGCCAATGCGGCATCAGGTTTGGGCGATAACGGGGTAGAGCTGAACTATGTACCCAAACACTCAAAAGTGTTATGGAGTACAGCATTGCTTAACCCGGGCGAGACAACTTCGCTGATCTTTTCGGCTCCTGAAAAAGAAGGTATTTATCCTTATGTGTGCACCTATCCCGGCCATAGTCTTGTAATGTTTGGAGTTATGTATGTAACAAATAAAGCGATACCCCTTCTGGAAAATGATCCTAATATTCCACCTGGCAACAAGAGTTCTGATGTAACTCAACAAAATGCTCAACATCCGGCTTCTCATTTCTCCGAACCTGCACCTCCGTATACAAAAGTTCCGCCTTTTTTATATAGAGCTTTTATACCTGATGCCAGTCCAACTGCTATTGCGGTAAGGCTCCCTCAAAACATATCCTATTGCTGGGATGCGGCAACCTGTTATTTACGGTATGCCTGGGAAGGAGAGTTTTTAGATAATACGGAAATATGGAAAGGGCATTTCCAGGCTTATGCAAAGGTCATGGGGACAGTTTTCTTCAGGAATAACACAAGGTTTCCTTTGTATGTAGATAAACCGGGAAATGTCCCTACAGTTAAATTCAAGGGTTATCGCCTGGTTAACAGGTATCCTGAATTTCATTATACTATTAATGGCATTGATGTGTATGAGCTATTAAAAGAAAATAAAGAAGGGACCGGTTTGATCAGAACTTTCAGGATTCCCAAAAGTAGCAGGATCATCTGGTTTGCATTCACTGATGAAGATGGAGTTAATTATACATCATCTGTTGGTAACCCCACAAACGGAAAATTGGAATTATCCCCGGGAGAAAATATCCAATTTACCATTATTATGACCAAAAAAAGATTATGAGGCCATATATTCCAGAACTGTTAATAATAAGCTTGTCGATATTTTCCGGTTGTTCATCTGATAGGAATAATCATGTTGCGGGTACTTCTTACGAGATACATTCCATAAGCACACCTGACTGGCTTACCTGTGAAACAGGAGGAATTGATTTTTTACCGGACGGACGTTTGGCAGCTTGTTTTCAGCGGGGGGAAGTAATGATCTATGACCCTGAAACAAAGGAATGGACTTTATTCGCCCAGGGCCTTCATGATCCGCTTGGTATTATGGTAATTAATAAATCGGAGTTTTTGGTGATGCAACGCCCCGAATTAACACGTGTGAAAGATACCGATGGGGATGGTAAAGCCGATCTTTTTGAAACGGTAACCGATGATTTTGGACAAGCCGGTAACTACCATGAATTTAACTATGGCCCGGTAAAAGACAAGTCGGGTAACCTGTTTATTGCAATAAGCCTGCCATCAGAAGGGGGAAAAATAATGCCGGAAACCAGGGGCAGAATGGATACAAACGGGGTTTCACCCATACAGTTTTCTGTTGTTCCTTATCAGGGGTGGATCTTAAAAATAACGCCAGATGGCAGACAAATTCCTTATGCAATGGGGTTTCGTTCTCAAAATGGACTCGGTTTTGATTTGGAAGAAAATTTACTGGTTACTGACAATGAGGGAGATTGGGTAGGTACCGATAAATTGTATCACGTGCAGGAAGGAAATTTTTATGGACATCCGGCCAGTCTGATATGGAAAAAGGACTGGAATCGGGGAAACCCCTATAAGATTCCAATTTCAGAACTCGATAGTATGCGTACCAAAGCGGCTGTATTGTTTCCCCACGGTATTATGACTAAGTCACCCAGCCAGCCCGTTTGTGACAATACGCAAGGGAAATTCGGACCTTTTTCAGGGCAAATATTTGTGGGTGAGATGAATTCCGAACGCATTATACGTGTAATGCTGGAAAAGATAGATGGCGAACTGCAGGGAGCCTGCATTCCCTTCATTGACGGCAGCGGTTTACGGAAAGGAAACAACCGGTTGGCCTTTGCTCCTGACGGAAGCCTGTGGGTTGGCCAGACTTCCCATGGATGGCCGGGCGGCGAGGGCATTCAACGGATTGTTTTTACAGGTAAGCAACCGATGGATATATATAGTATGAATTTAACAACCAGGGGGTTCGATCTGACTTTTACTCAACCCGTTGATGATTTCGCTGCGCTGAATCCAGATAACTATAAATTCCAGCGCTATTATTATCAATATCATGGAAAATATGGATCACCTAAAATGGATGTTCAAACGGTTGCAGTAAAGGATATTAAGATCTTTCCCGACCACAAAAAAGTGTCATTAACTTTAGATTCCTTAAAAGCGGGTTATGTGTATCAATTAAATGTAGAAAATTTAAAGGCGGCATCAGGAGATAGTTTAGCTAATAGTTTCATCTGTTATACCGTCAATAAATTAAGCAAGTAGTTGAACCGGAAGCAATATGAACGGCAATGCTGTTATTCATGTAACAAAGGTGTTGATTGATAAAACGAAGAACGGAGGGAGGTATTCAGGTATGCTGAGAAGACCTGCATATAAAAGAATTGATCACATTTCTTCTTTTACCGAAGTGCCCTGATATTGCTTTCCAGTTGTGCTACATTCATTAATTGCAGTCCTGGTAATCCAAAATTACTGTCAACGGAAAGCATATCCTTAAAACCACTTCCGGTAACCAGGCACACAATATTATCTTTAGCGTTTACTTCCCTTTCTGTTACAGCTTTCGCAAGGCCCGCGAGTGCTACAGCGCCTGCAGGCTCGCAAAATATTCCTTCCTGCTGTGCCATCAGGCGTTGCCATTTAAATACATCCTGGTCGTTTACAAGGTATCCGGTGCCTCCGAGTTTTGTACAGGATGCTATTGCTGCATCCCCGTCAAGTACACTGGGTACCTGCAGCCCGCTGATAAGGGTTGTGGATGTGGTAATAGCATTAGCCTGTTGCCGGCGGTTCCGTAATGCCCCGGCAATGGTATTATTTCCCTCCGGCTGTACGCAATGTACTTTTGGGCTTTTTACTGAATATTGCTCACTATACGCTATGCAACCGCGTGCAACAGCGAGGGTTAGTCCACCACCTCCGGCAGGACAGAATATATGATCAAATGAATCTTGCTGCTCCAATATTTCATATGCGATCGTCTGCACTCCCTGCATCCCTTCTTCACAATAGCTGAAAGCACTGACAGGCAGCGCTATTTGCATTTCGTGGGCTGTTTTTTTCAGTAGCCCGAATACTTCTTCCGTTACAGCAGCGTCTTTACCAAAACCCTTTATCATGTAAGTATGGGCTCCGTACAGTTGCATCTGTTTGATTTTGGGCTGGGGCGCACCGTCTACTATGGCCAGCGTACAATTGATGCCTGCTGCGGCGCAATATGCCGCCAGCGCAGCCCCGGTATTACCGCTGGAGGTGGCCAGGCATACATGCTGGTCTCTGCTCTTCAATATACTCACAAATATGGCAGCGAAGCGATCCTTATAAGAGCCCGTGGGATTGAGATTTTCCAGCTTAAAGTACAATCCCGGTATACCCAGCATCTTACCGATCGTTTTCGCTTTGATCAGGGGTGTGTCGCCCTCGCCCAATAATAGTCGGGAGCTTTCCGGTACTGCCGGCAGCAGCTTATTATAACGCCATATATTTTTCAAAATTCCTCTGGAAATTGTTTTTTCTTTAAAAGATAGTCATTCAGGTTGCTGCTGAAGCCGCCATCTACTGTTATTGTGGTTCCTGTAATAAAAGAGGCAGCCGGGGAACTAAGCCAGTAAATTACTTCAGCTAATTCTTCAGGATAGCCACCGCGTCCCAATGGGGTGGCATTGACCATATATCCGCTCATCTCGGAACTCAGGTTTTTTCCTTGCGGATCAGTGTAATCCTGGCTCATTTCCGTATTGATATACCCGGGGTTAACGCCTATTACACGTATATTATTCCTTCCATACGCTATGGCGAGCTCCCGTGTAAGACTGTCTATACCGCCTTTGCATGCTATGTAAGCAGGACTGTTTCCCCCCGCTCTCTTCGACATAATGCTGGAGATATTTATTATAGTACCCCCTATCTTGAGTTTCTCCATCTCTGCCGCGCAATATTTTGCCAGGAAAGCCGGAGCTGTAAGGCAAACCGAGATCGTTTTGTTCCAGGTGTCCGGGCTGATGGTTCGCATGGTTTCAATAGTGCGCCAGGCAGCGTTATTTACTAACACATCAATACGGCCCCATTTCTCCATTGTACAATGTATGATCTCTTTTAGGAACCCGCTATCCCCGAGATCTCCATCGCAACACACCACTTCCATACCGTACCTGTCACTTATTGATTTTTCTACACGCTGTAAGTCGTCTTTGCTACGCCCTACCAATGTACAGCAGTATCCGTTGGCTGCGAATTTTACAGCGGTTTGCTCTCCTATGCCACGGGAAGCACCCGTTATAATGGCTACCTTTTTATTTTCCATAGCTAACTGTTTCCGGTGGATGGATCGTAAAGAATTTTTCTTGCTCAGCAACAGGTAATATGCCTCCCAGCGAATCCCCGGTATTCACCCTGGCACATACTCTCAGGAATAATACCAGCCCTTCTGCTCCTGCCCTTACCTCCTGTGAGGCGCCATTTATCGGATCTGTAATAGTGCCCCATAGCTGTCCTGTTAATATTTTTTCTCCGACACGAACAGCAGGCATGAATATGCCATCCTTTGGGGCGGGCAATTTTGATTGCAGGTGCCCGCTGTCCGTAGTGTAGTCTTCTACCCTGTATTTTTTCAGCGGCATCGCTTTGTTATGGTCAGCTATCATATTCAATGCAGCTAATACACCCATGCATCCCCGTACATATGCCCGGATTATCGTTGCATTTACCTCACCGCCGCCACCGTATTCCACGTAAATGGCAGGCACGCCTGCATCTCTTGCTACCGACAGTGTTCTTCCGGGGAGGCTATTGTCTGTGCCCCATATTACCGGCAGGTTAAAGGCTTCTGCCATCTTCCTTTGTTTTTCCAATATCTCTGGTGAATCATGCAACATGTAACCTGCAAGCGGGTATATATCATAAAGGCGGCCTCCCGTATGCATGTCTATGAGATAATCGGCAGCCCTGATCATTTCACTGACAGATGCTGCGCATTGTTGCGTTACAGAGCCTGAGGAATTACCCGGGAAGGTCCTGGCCAGATCCAATCCGTCGGCGCCATATCTTAATCCCTGTGCATAGGCAGACGTGTTGGCTACAGGTATAATTGTAACTTCCCCGGCTTCCAGGGTATCTTCCACCGTTCTTATGAGTTCCACCGCGGCGAGCATAGGCTCGAATTCGTCGCCATGCACGCCTGCACATATTAATACGCGGGGGCCCGCTGTTTTTGCACGGAACCTGTGGTATTTAATTGTTTCTATTTTCATTTACAGGTAAAGGCATTTACGTCAAAAATATCCAGCACGGTGAATAATAATTTAGCGATCTCGGAATGACCTTTAAAGTTGGGATGAACAGGATCGTCCAGCCATGCTGTAATATGCTCTCCTTTTTCGCTCCACAGTTGCCAGTGATCGACCAGTATCAGTTCCTTCTTTTTTGCAACACCCCTGATAGAAGCAACGAACTCCGGTAACCTGTTCCTGACAGGATCTTCCTTCAGTAGGATCACATTTGGAGTGTGTAAGACCGGGATAATTTCCAGGGCTCTTATCTGATCGATCAGTTTGCCCAGGTTCTCTTCAAAACTCTTTGGAGTAATGGAAGTATATGCGCAATCATTGGTGCCGATCATCAGGGAAACCACATCCGGGTTGAATTGCTGTACACGCTGTTGAAAGTCTTTGATAATATTTCCTGTTGTATCTCCACTGATGCCTGTATTAATGACCACGTCGCGCTTTCGTCTCATCTCCCATCTTACCCGTTCCGAGAATATTTCGGGGTAACAACGATAACCATTGGTATGTTTGGCTCCCTGGGTAATGCTGTCTCCTGTAAAGAGCCAGATAGCAGGGTTATCCTGTTCCAGAAGCGATTTTATTTTTTTCAGGTCGGGCGAAAACAACTTTTCGATATTATTATCGTATAAAGACGGAACAAAAGATGACAGGATACTACCCAGACCGAGCATACCCGTTAAACCCACAAATTTTCTTCTTGAATAACTATTGTTCATAACATTACTCATTTATCTTACAAACCACCTGATTCCATATTTGCCTTTACTTTTACTGAACTGTAAAGTGTAGGGATCTACGATCCACCTGGCTACATGCCCGTCTGAACGGGGCATCAGCCACCCAAAGTCCCATTCCCTGCTTTTGTAACGCATAGGGATTGCCGGTTTCACTCTTACGACAGGTTGGGATGCAGCACAAAAAATCCTGCTTTGTGTGTAGTAGTAACAGGAACCGCATTGTATGCATACCTCATGACCGGTCTTTTGTTCCTGATCGGGAACCAGGTCATCACATAATCCGGAAATCGCTACTTTTACTTCCCTGCCGTTTGCAAAAGCTTTTGCAAGCGCATCGATCGATCCGGAAATGGTGTCACCGGAAGCGTTGTTGGCATAAACCTCCTCCCAGTTATCGCATACCCAGAAGCGATATTTTTCGAAATCGTACACGAAATTGCTGCTTGGTGCATTGGTGCCTGTGTCCCAGGCATCCCATTGATGATATTTGGGCATATCGCTGTGGTCATCAAGCGCTCCTACGCCTATATTGCCGGTAATTTCACCGCCGTCCAGGTATGGTCTGGCGATAGCCTGCTCAGCGTTCTGGTTATATAAGAAAAATGACATGGAGGGTCTTGGTCCAAACCCGTCGGGCAGGGAGATGGGCTGACGCAGGTTAATAATGCCCGCCACCCACCGGTTGTCCACGAGATAAGTAACCCTGAAGTCGGCTACTTCTCTTATTAGTTCCGGGTTGTTCGAAGTCGTATCAATATGTTCATTATGGCGAAACTCGGTGTATATCCTGAGGTCCGCCCCTCTTTTTATTGCCCTGGTAAGCGCTTCATAACTGCCAGCTACCGGTTTCCTTGCGGTATTTAATTCCAAAACATTTTTCCAGCCCGACCCGGCCTCCGGAGAGGTTCTGGAAGGCATTTCATGTTTGGTTTGGGCCCTCGTATTCCGGGCAGACAACAACATTGCCGCTGCCGAAATAAACGAGGATCGCAGAAAATTCCTTCTAAAATAGTTTGACATTGCATAAGCTTAATACTGAGAAGTTAACTGTTTAGCCATTCTTTGCCCAATTTTTTTATTACAATTTGCCTGGTAGACCAGTCGAAATAGGCCAACAATATGCTGTTCTCTGTAAAGTGAATGGCGGTATAGCAATAAGAACCACTTTTATTTTCCTCAAGGGTCTTTGTTTTTTTCCAGGTATTCCCGTCATCGTCGGAAACAGCTATATTAAGCGGTGTCCTTTTTCCTTTAATAGTGGGGTTATCCCCGTTGTTATTGTTCCATACGAGCACAAGTTCCCCCGGCCGGTGCGGGTTCTGCGATATAGAAGCAGGAGAAAGGGGAGAGTGGATATTGCTGATAACCGATGGCGACCAGCTAAGCCCGTGATCCTTTGAGTACGATATATACTGGGCGTTTCTGTCTGTTCTGATAATCATTAAGATATTGCTATTGCTGAGTTGTACAATACCGGGTTCCTGATGAATGGCCTGGTCCGGGTTGGATACCTCGCCGCCTTTTTTCCAACTTGCACCGTTGTCATCGGAATAATAGATGACCATCCTTCCCATCTCTGAAGCTTTGTCCCATTCGCCTCCTTCCTTTACTTCATGTTTGGAAGCAGGGATCAGCAGCCTCCCACTTTTCAACTGGATCACCCTGTTATTGTTCACAACAAAATATCCTTTTTCATTAATGCATTGTATGGGTTCTCCCCATGTTTTTGCTTCATCCTTTGATATCCGCATAAAGGGAATACAGTCCCAGGTACTATTCTTGCGGAGGTAAAACATGGCGATATTGTCATTCTTCAATCTCAGCAGCGATACCGACATCAGGTTCTTACCTTCTTCATGCTGCATAATTTTGGTATCCTCTTTACTCCAGGTATTTCCCCCATCGTCGGAATAACGTGAAGCTATGTAGGCGGGGGCGTCGTCCATATAGGAATTACCGGTAAAATGTGTGAAAATATAAAGGATGCGACCGTTTTTCAATGTAATAAAATCACCCTCGCTGTTACGGGGGTTGTTTTCTCCGGGAGGAAGTACCAATACTGTTTCTGGTGAAAACTGATCTTCAGCGACAGGCTGCGCATAGTTCTTGTACGAAAGCGATGCTATCAGAAACAAGATCATAAATATTCTCATATTGTGTCAGTTGCTTTTATTGTTGCTCATGATTTATATATCCAACGTGTATCTACGCTTGTTATGGTTATTTGCAAAGTGGCCCAGTCGAAATAGGCCAGCAAAATCCGGTCTTTTGTAAAATGAATAGCGGTATAACAAAACGAACCATCCGGATTTCCTTCGATAACTTTTTTATATATCCATGTTTTTCCTTCATCCTTAGAAACGGCGATGTTTAAAGGAGTACGTTTTGCCTTTTTCGCCTTTTCAGTAGTTTGATTGTCGTTCCATACAAGTAACAGATCGCCGGAATTCGGCATTCTGGCAATAGAAGCGGGCGATTGCGAGGCAGATACGATATTACTGTATTGGGCGGAACTCCATGATGCGCCATTATCAGTAGAGTAGGAAACGTATTGTGTAGTAGTATCCGTACGCATAATCATCATAATATGACCGTTTTTTAACTCTATGATACCGGGTTCTTGAGTAACAACGTTGTCAGGATTTGGCATAATAGAACTGGATATCCAGGTACGACCATTATCATCAGAATAATAGCTGCATATTTTTCGGGAAAAAGCTACTGCAAACACCAACCTGCCATTTTTGAGCTGTATTACCCTATCGTTATGCAATATAAAATATCCCTTTCTATCTGTAATACATTCCCTAGGAGACGTCCAGGTCTCTCCCTCGTCGGATGAAAACCGGACCATGGGCATACAATCTTGCAGAGAGTTTTTTCGCAGATAAAAAAGTGCAATTTCACCATTTTTCAACCTTAACAAGGAAACCGACATTACGTTTAACCTACCTTCCTGTTCTACAATTCGCAGGTCTTCAGATGACCAGGTTTTACCACCATCATCAGAATATCTTCCTGCCAGAAATGCCGGCGCATCGTCCATATATGAGTCACCAGTATAACGAGAATACACGTAAAGAATCCTTCCGCTCTTAAGTGTTATAAAATCACCCTCACTGTTTCTGGGGTTATTCGGTCCACGAGGGAGTATCAATACCCTTTCTATACTATCTGCAATATTTTTTCCTACAGCATACTTCGTACTGCATCCCCACATACCAATATCCGATATTATTAATATAACGGACAACAAAATGCCGGTCATTTTAATCATATTACTATTTTTTAGATTTTCCCTAATGCAATAACTTTATTTTTTGCAGGAAAGCTCAGCAGTTTGGAATAATGGTGTACTTTAACCACTTCCTTGCCATTCACTTTTACCGGTGTGGGAGTCTCCACTACAAAGTCTGCAGCATCTGCTTTATTAAAAGCAATGAAGGCAAGACTTAAAGAAGAAATTTCAGGGTCATATCTTTTAGACAGGTCAGGTAATGCCACCGGGCCATTATCCGTTTGATACATTTTTTTGACATGGCTGATATTCATCGTTTTACAGGGACATTCAATGATAGCTTTCAATCCCGTATCTCTGTTCTCTATTTCGGTAGTGGTCACAATCGGTATTCCTGCTGCGGTAGCGTCTCTCATTTGCTCCCATGTGGTTAATTCGGTTATTACAGGAGGCTTCACTTTCCTGATCTCCGGGTTGCCGCCCCACATCTGAACAGTGGGTCTGATGATACGGTAACTATCCCTGATGTCTACATGTCTCCGGAAAACCAGTACCTGGTCGCCTCCGAAGATGGGTAAAAAATCATAGTTGTCTTCAAAGAACAGATGCCTGGTGCCATTTGCTCCAAAAGTATCTTCACTTTTGCATGAGCCGCACTGCAGGTATTCGGTGCTTTTACCGGTTGTGGTATCAATAATAATCGTACGACTTTCTATCCATAATCTTACCGAATTATACTGTCCGGTATTACAGATAAAGGACCTGCCATAGTCGATGCATGATGCGTCCTCGTTCGTTGTTTCGCCAGTATCATCTGATGTATTATGCGCAGAGACTTTACAAGATATTAGTATGGATGCTGCTGCAGAAATCCCCGATTGTATAAAATTCCGTCGCGATCTATGGGATTTGTTCATAATTGGATCTTTTATCATAGTGTATAATATGGTTAATATCCCGGGTTTTGTTTTACTTTGGTTTCAAGGCTAAGAGTTGTTTCAGAGATGGGGAACAAAAGTAGGTGATCGTCTGATTGCCTGCCTTGTAATGCAGGTACCAGCTCAAATGCTTTCCCAAAACGGACTAGATCCCACCAACGTTTTCCTTCAAAGATAAGCTCAAGCAGTCTTTCTTTGAGAATTGCATCATCGTTGTTTGCTTTTGAACTATTCACAAATTCATTTCCAGGATAATTTATCCCAAAGGCTCTCTTCCTCACAGCGTTTATCTCGTTGGATGGGTCCTGATCAAGTGCATTTTTAGCTTCTGCTTTCATCAGCAATACATCGGCATATCTGTATACAATTACATCATCCAAAAATAACCTTATGCCTCCTGAAACAATTCCGTCGAACTTGGAAACAATCGAGCCGAAATAGGATTTGCCACCGTTCGGCTCATTAGTATATATTTCGATAATGGAAGCTTTTTTTCTTTCATCACCCGGTTCAAACTGCCCTCGTACAAGTTCAGATATAGACCATTCGTCATATTTGAGGGCACCGATCGAGTCACGTAGACCTTGGTCAATATTACCCGGCAGGTTAATGCCACTGATATACATATATTCGTATAATGTTGCATAAGAGGTTTCAAATTCCTGGAATCTCACAGCCATAAGAATTTCCTTATTGCCTTTATTTGAGTAATCAAATACCGACGCAAAATTGTCTAGCAATTGTATGTCTGTCCCTTCGATTTCATTAAGCGCGTTTAGTGAAATAGTGAAATCAGCGGTTCCTCCGTTTAATCTTTTTCCTGTCCATAAATACACATCAGCGATCAGTGCATTCAACGCAGGGAGCGACCACATATTCCTTCCAACAGGAAAATTATTATTCGAAAACAATGATTTAGCTTTATTCAAATCTTCCTTGATAAACGAAAAAACATCTGCTACAGTTGCTCTTTCACGTTGGAGGTCTTCCGCATTAATCCCTTCTGTGGGCTCTGTTATAATGACCAGCTCTCCCCAGGATTTTGTCATCACGAAATATACAAAAGCTCGCATAGCATGAGCCTGTGCAAGGATATTATTTTTTGCCGCCTCAGAAGGGAAATTGATTTGTGGTACATATTTCAGGATCAGGTTGGCATCGTGAATAACTGTATAAAATCCTTGCCAGGTTATACCAACATTTGTTCTGGTAAGTTCACTATTACGGAAAACAAGTTTTCCTTCAGACCCACCTGGGCTAGCCCCCATTACCTCACTTCTTGACTCACCAAGCATAAAGAAATTTGAAGCAGCCTGACTACGCAAACGGTCGTACATTCCAGCTAGCGCTCCATTGACATCATTTTCTGTTTTCCAGAAAGAAGCACTGGATATAGTACTTATGGGATTTAATTGCAAGTCTTTATTACAGGATGGCAACAAAAAACTGAAAATAAAAACTATAGCGAGTATTTTATATGAAGTTCTCATAATTGTATTAATTAATTGTTGATTAGAGTGTAATATTGACACCGAAAATGAAGTTCCTTGGAACCGGATATCTTCCGCTATCCTGATCTCCATTTTCCGGAGTAAGTCCTCTGTATTTTGTGAAATAATACAGGTTATTGGCAGTTATGTTAAATCGTACATTATTAAGTTTGGCCCGACGAACTAGTTGTTGGGGAAGACTGTAAGAAAATGTAATTTCTCGAAGTGCAAGGAAATCCCCTTTTTCATAGTATTCGGAATTGCCTCTGAGCACACTTCGCACTCTTCCGTCGAACCAAAGGTATTTAGGAATATTAGTAACATCACCTTGATTCTGCCAAGATTTAAGAATAAGGCTCGATAGACGATTGTCGCCATGTGTCTGTCCAATTGTTTCTACCAATTGATAGTTGTAAATCGTATGTCCGGTGGTATAATCCATCCTAACATACAGATCAAAATTTTTATAACTCAAGGTATTAGAGAAACCTCCTGTCCAAAGAGGGTAAGGATTGCCCACATAAACACGATCTCTATCGTCTATTATGCCGTTACCATCCGCATCCAACCAGTTTACATCACCACCATATTTGGTCTTGTTTCCGGTTACGATATTGTCTACAGGGGCATGGGAAGCCTCTTCATCAGTTGCATATATACCAAGTTGTTTATATGCATAAAGATCACCCATTTTTCCACCTTCCTGTAGCCCTCCGAGCCATCCGTAATCTTTTTTAGCAGGGTCCCAGGCATATATACCCCCAATGCGATTGTTTTCGGCGCCATTGTAGGGAAGCTTGAGAATTTTATTACTTACCTTGGATGCGTTAAATGAAACATTCCACTGAAGTTCTGAGGTGTTGGGCAGTATACGTGCATTTATGTCAAATTCAACGCCTCTATTACGTAAACTACCGAGGTTCGTTAATATACTTCCAAAACCCGTAGAATGAGGAAGCGTTAAATTGGTAAGGAGATTATTGGTAACTCTGTTGAAATAATCAAACAGAACTGTTATTCGATTGTTCAGTAACCCAATATCTGCCCCCACATCATAAGTTTTTGATTCTTCCCATCGCAGTTCGTTATTAGCGAGTACGGTATTCTGAATAGCAGCAAGGCCACCATATCTTACGCCTACACTATATGCTCCTTGAGCTTGGTAGGGTCCTAGTCCGCTAATATTTCCGTTCACGCCATAGCTGGTTCTGAGTTTAAACTGAGAGATTACATGAGGAAATGCTTTCCAGAAATTTTCTTTATGTACGTTCCATCCCGCAGAAATGCCAGGGAAAAACCCCCATTTGTGGGAAGAACCGAGGTTGGAAGCACCGTCATATCTGGCAGTAAGCGAGAATAGGTATTTTTGGCGGAAATCGTAATTAGCCCTGGCAAAGTAGCCTAGTATTTTTAAGCTTGTTTCGGAACCATTTACTGAAACTGGTTCGGAGGACGCATTGAGTGTCGGTATTAGGTCAGAAGCAGCCCTTCTTCCACTTGCGCTGAGCGAGGAGTTATCTGTTTTATAATAGGAAAAACCTGCTTTAGCATCAATGTTATGATCACTTCCGAAAAGTTTGGCATAGGAGAATACCGCATCAAGTTGTTGTTGTACATATTTGCTGTAAGCTCCAGAAGCATTTCTGGAGTCTACGATGGTACCGGGGCCATTCAGATAGGCTGCTTTCTGAAATGACCTGGAGTCGCTTGTTCTTTTATAAAGGGATACAAGTGGATCGAAAGTAAGACCTGGTAAGATTACCCAGTGACCTCCAAGCGACATAGTTAAATTATCTGTGGAATTCTTTGCATTTACGCTCTGTGCATGGTATTCCGGATTAAACATTGTAACGCCTGGTCCTGGAGCGAGAGTGCCATCTTCATATCTGTATTTCACAGTAGGTGAAGCAGCAATGGTTCTGTAAAATGGACTGCCCACTACATTATTGCTGGCAGAATTGGAATATAACAATCGTCCGTTGATACTGATATTATCCCGTACTTTAAGATCTCCATTGAGGTTTAATGATATCCGTTTGTAATCAGAATTGATGGCGATACCTTCGTTATTTAAATAGCCTACCTGTGCATTAAAGGTTGCCTTATCGTTGCCACCTGAAGCAGATATAGTGTGATTATGCGAAAGACCTGTTTTGAATAGCACGTCCTGAAAATCGGTCTCTTTAAAAATTATGGTTTTTGAGGGATCTATCGGATCGGGCATACTCTCCCATCCTTCATTTAATTTATGTTCATTTTCAGGAGTAAGATATTGCGTAGTAAAAGATGTATTCTTAGTAAGATCGTTTCCCGTTCCAAAACTATTGGCCTGATCGAGCAAGCTGAGTGGATTCCCATTTCTTGTTAGTCCATCCCTAATGCCAATACGTTGAAAATAGATAAAATCTCTCGCGGAAAGATAATCGAGTCTTTTACCTACTTCCGAATGAATGAGATCATATTTATAGTTGATTCTGCTTATACCGGATTTGCCCGATTTGGTAGTAATTATTACTACGCCATTGGAACCCCGTGATCCATAAATAGCCGTAGCCGCTGCATCCTTCAATACCTGAAGAGATTCAATATCGTCAGCATTCAGATCATTTATATCTGGTCTTACTACTCCATCAATAAGATACAGAGGCGCAGCACCATTGGGGTTATTAATAGATGTACCTCCTCTTACAATCACCCGTAATGCAGCACCTGGCTGACCAGATACACTTTGTACACGTACACCTGCCAAAGTTCCCTGGAGTGCAGAACCTGCGTTAGCATATGGAACATTCTCTAATACTTTATTGTCAAGCTTGGCTATGGAAGTTGTAATCGTTTGACGGGACTGTGACCCATAACCCACTACTACCACCTGGTTGAGGTCGGTTGATCCGTCAAGCATTGTAACGTCAACGAACTGTTTTCCAGATACATTGATTTCCTGGCTTTGGTACCCTACAAAAGAAATAATAAGAATGCTGCTTCCACCGGACAAGCGTATAGAGTATTTTCCGTCGGTATCCGTAGAGGTGATAGTTGAACTCCCTTTGATGCTTATAGTTGCCCCATAGAGTGCCTCACCTTTCAGATTGGTTACTTTACCCGTTACAATACTTTGTCCTATAACTGCAAGGGTACTAATTAAAAAAAAGATTAAAAGGAAAACGAACTTTGCTTGGAAAACTTCTAGTTTCTTTGTATGCTTCAACAATGAAAGTTGTTGCGAGAAAGCAGTGTAATGTCTTTTCATTTTACTAGTTGTTTGGTTTGTGTAAAAGTACAAAGAGTTTATAAATATGTACTACATATATACAAATATAAAAAAATTAGTGATACAAAATTTTTTTTTTAAAAAGTAGGACATATTATCAAATTTGGATTAGAATTGTTGGGGCGTATTTCAAATTGGACGAGCAGGCATACGCCTGCAAAACATAGGATATATTTTAATTTTTCATCCGCAGATGCGCAGGTTAAACCTGCGCATCTGCTTTGTTTTCAACATAGGGTATATATAATTTTCGTGCGATATGTATATTTGGGGACGATAAAAAAGATAAATGAAGGCATGAGAATCGCTTAAATGAAATACATACTGATATCTATCACCTACCTGAATACATCAAACATTAGATGACTTTTTTAGTCAACCCCGGAGGACCCTTAATTAATATCATCGCCAACCGGCGAAAATGAAATTCACCCGAATTAGCAACCAAAATTACTTTTACAAAAAGGAGCAATTGTGGGCTTATAATTTCAAGTTTAATTATTTAATTGAATACTTTCTTGCATAGGGTTTTATGCAGAAGCAGACAGGATGATTTGAAAAAAAATATTAATAATTGCTGATCATCTGAAGAAGCCAGTGCACATTTTCACAAGCTTTATATCTGAAGCCATTCGGTATGATAAGGTACTATATTGTAAAATAATTTCTCAGGTGATCGCGCATCTGTCCATTAAATTCTTCAGGAGTGCCATTTTTTAATATTTCTAACAAAGCTCTGTGAGATGTGTAGTTCGTAGTTTCTCTGGTATCTGCTACACCAGGCATCCTTTTGAGGATATACTCAAATATTGGCAAAAGCATTTTTTGAAAACGCTGAATTGTTTTATTACCCGATAGTTTGTATAACACAGCATGAAACTCCGCGTCGTTTTTAATATATTCAACCTTGTTGGTTGCTTTTTCGCACTTCTCAACAATTGTCTCAAGTTTTGCTAGTGCTGCATCTGTCTTTCTTTTAAACAGAAGATCTCCCAATCCCATTTCAATTACCAATCGCAACTCGAAGATTTCTCTCATAGTTTCATCGTCAAGCAATTGGGGATTCAATACCCTCTCCATGTTACCTAAAATATCAGGAGTGGAGATGACCATCCCACGATTTTTTCTAGATTCTATAATACCTAAAGTCTTAAATCTTGATAAAGCTTCACGAATGGCAGTACGGCTTACTCCCAATGCGTCTGCCAATTCTAACTCTTTAGGAATAGAATCTCCAGGCATAAAATTGCCACTTCTTAGATATTCTTGTAAGGTTAATTCAATCTTGTCAACTTGGGTAAGATTTTCAATGGGCTTTAATTTAACAGACAACGGTTTCAACTATTTTTTTTGCAAAATTAATGATTTCTTTAAAATAAATATGTAATACTTTTAGCTTTCAGGCATTAAAATATGTATTACATATTTTAATGCCCCATCTTAAATATATTGATAAAATAACTAAGCCTCTTGATATCATAAAGAAATGATTCAAAAACAACTTAGTGGTTAGAGCCTTGAAAGAACCTTTTCTGCCACTGAGATGGCATGGTCAATATCTTCTTCGGTGTGCACTGCACTGATATACCATAATCCCCTGCCAATGACCCTGATGTTATTATTGTGCATAGCGGCTATGAATTTCGAAAGTCTTGCTTTATCATATACCAGCGTATCCCGGTAATCCGTTACAGCCGATAATTGCGTGAACCCAGTATGGAACATAGGACCTGGTCCCTGCACCAACAACGGTAAACCGTTTTTGGCAGCAGCTTTTTTCAAACCTTCCATCAACCTTTGCCCCAAATTGAACATCCGCTCATAGGGTTGTTCCTGTTCTAATACTTCAATAGTAGCTAATGCTGCAGCAACAGAGGGATTCCCTGAATTCATGGTTCCGGCGTGTATCACCTTCCCATCCTCAATGAGTTGCATCCATTCTCTTTTACCGGTAATTGCGCTGATCGGATATCCGCTTGCCAGGGCTTTGGCAAAGATGGCCATGTCGGGAATGATGCTGTAATACTGTTGCGCTCCTCCTAATGATAACCGGAAACCGGTGATCACCTCATCAAAGATCAGTGCTATGCCAAACTTGTTGCATAAATCACGCATTCCCTGCAAATATCCGCTTGCAGGCTGGATGCAGCTACTGTTGCACATCACAGGCTCGGTGATCACGGCAGCTATTTCTTCGCAACGCTCTTCAATAGTTTTTTCTAACAATTCCGGATCATTCCACGGAAGAATAATGAATTCATCTACCCCGTGTGGAGGAAGCCCCTGCGACCAGGGAAATGCAGTCGGATGTTCCCGGCTCCCTAATGCTGCAACATCCGTAGCAGATATTCCCCATGCCACATTGTCGAGCCACCCGTGGTAGTGTCCTTCAAATCGTAAGAATTTCTTTCTTCTCGTTTTTGCTCTTGCAACACGCAGGGCGGTTTGTACCGCTTCAGAACCATCGAGACAGAAGCGCATGAGTTCTGCGCAGGGAATGAGCTTTTGCAATTTTTCACCCAGCTCCACTTCGCGGATATGCTGGCCGGCAAAGAGCTGCCCGTTTAAGGAATAGCCGGCAACAGCTTTCAGCACATAAGGATGGGAATGACCAACTATCAAAGGCCCCTGGCTTAGCGTGAAGTCGAGATACTCGTTTCCATCCACGTCATAAATGCGACTCCCGTTCCCGTGAGTATAAAATAAGGCATGAGGGTGATTGTATTTCCGGAATTCTGAAGATACACCTCCCGCCAGTACTTTTTTGGCTCTTTCCAGAAGTTGTGCAGATTGTTCATATTGCAGGTCGGACATATAACTGAAATTTAGACATCGTACAATGGCCGGTTAAGCAGGTATTCTATTAGTGGAAAAACTTTCCAGTTCTTCTATTACTCTCAAAATTTCTTCATCGCTCCATGCTAAATCCGGAAATAACAGTGGGGGCTTGGGCTTTCCGATATTGATCCCATGTTTTAAAAGCATGGCTCTGTTAAAGAATGTCCATATGGAAGGGAGCACCTGCTCTATTAGTTTCTGTAAGCGCAGCATAAATGCTATTCCTGTAGCAACCTGGCCGTCCAGGAATTTTTGTCTTATATCTTTGCATGCGTAACCGATCAGGTTGTATGTACTGCCAATGGCTCCGGCAGTACCGCATAATGCCGCATGACATAACAATTCGTCGGCTCCGCTAAATAATTTCCAGTCCGGACCTACGTCATTGTGGATATTGCTGATCTCTATTAAATTATGCGTCGTCAGCTTCATTCCCCCCATATTGCTTATTTTTTTTAATTGCTGTATCATCTCTTTATTCATAACGGCATTTCCAATCTGATAGGGGAAAAACGGAATTTCTACGGAAGAAGCTATCTTCCGGTAGTGCTCAAGAGCCATTGCCGGAGATGCAGCGTAATAAATGGGACCTACTGCTGAAATAGCCTGCACGCCGCATTGTTCGGCATGTTTTGCCAGCCTTACCGATTCGTCCGTATTAAGCGCTCCCACCTGAACCATTACCGGCAACCGATTGTTATTGATCTTTAAAGTTATTTCTGTTATTTCACGTCGCTGCTTTTCATTGAACAAAAAGCCCTGGCCGGTTGATCCAAGCAGATACAATCCATCTACGTCCTGCTCAATCAGCAATTCTATTAATTTCTCAAGCTCTTTTACATTTAGATCGCCATTATCAAATACCGGCGTAAACATTGCCGGCCAAACGCCCTGGAAAACTTCCTTTGGTAGATTATTATTCATATAAATGTTAAAATTGTTGGGTATGATGATTAATATGTACTGTATATATTCTCTGAATTAAATTATGTATGAATTAATCAGGAACTCACCTGCTGTTTTACCGGGCACCAGCTCTTCTGAAGAGAGTGCCCAACATGATCTTTTTATTGTTTTATCAGGTGCCACCTTTTTCATAAGCAACTCTCAGTAATACAGTGATGTACCCATATATCAGCCCTATTAAGGTGTATAACAAAATTACAATAGCGGCATGGCTATAGGTGGCTCCTTCAATGTAACTTAAGAAACAAACCATTGCACCCGCACCAATAAATATAGCGGGAATAAAATCCAAAGGCGGCGCCTTCTCTACAAATATTACCATGCTGACCAGGACAAAAGCTGCTATAGGAACAGCAAAAAATCCTGTATTGCCCAGCTTGCCGGCAAGTTCAAAGATCAGGATCGTCATGACTATGCCCGTACCGTATCCCAATAGCGCCTTAAAACCGCCCTTTACATTTGCACCGGCGAGGAAATAAACGGCCCATGCCTGAAAAGCTATCCATCCATATCCTTTGTTGCCTTCCGGAGGCAGCAGCGGACTGAGCAATTGATCAATTACAATAAATGTAAATGCCAGCGTAGCTACAATGAACGGAATTGCGATGAATCTTTTTTGTTTCATTTTGATATCTTTTATGCATTCAAAGAAAAACAGGTAAGGTTTTATATACGTTCCTCCATTTTATTTAGATCGTTTTCAATAAATTGCTGTAACCATATTGATCTGCCATAGCCAGGCACTCCTTGTAAGGCAATATCCCTTCTGAACAGGTCACATGAAACAGGCAGGATGCTGCAGCACAAACGCCCAATTTAACTGCTTCTTCCAGCGGCCAGCGTTCATGCATGCCGAACAATATCCCTGCTGCAAGCGCATCACCTGCACCGTTGGCGCCTTTAATCAAATGTTCGGGGATCTGCAAGCCTGGCTGAATGATTTCGTGCCCTTCTTTGTGTACAGCTATTAACCCTTTTGGAAAATGTATAAATATATATTGCCTCAGCCCCATTTTAAAGATCGCTTTTGCTGCCAGGCGGCATTGTTGTATAAAGTGATCGTTTTCATCCCACTCTGATAAGCTGATCCCTGATAGTTTAGCTGCCTCATATTCATTGAGGAACAGATAATCTATATAAGGCAACGCATAAGGAACAACCCTGGCGAACCGGTCAGAGTCCTCACTTACAAGATCAACAGAGGTAAGCATTCCCGCTTCTTTAGCTTGTTTAAGTATCCTGGAGGCGCCGGTTCCTTTCCCGGGCGTGATCTCATCCAGTTGATCTAACAGAAGCAGGTAACCCAGATGGAGCATCTTCGTATTGGATAGCGTTAAATCAAAATGATGCTCGTTCAGTAAAGCATTGGCTCCGCGGTAATGCAGGAACGTGCGTCTTCCACTTTCTTTCGCCGACATAACAATAGTATGGGAAGTAGGCGCCTGCGTTGTAGTATGCAATTTGTCTGCATTAATACCATATCTCCGGCAGTCTTCTAATATGTGCCGGCCTTCTTCATCCTCACCCAGGAGCCCGAGCGCTTCCAAAGGAAAGGACGCGGAAAGCTTTCTCAGCGCTATTGAGACATTGTACGCCGAACCACCGTTGCTGACATAACTATCCGTTATGTTCACAAGCGACTGTTCAACAGGAAACCTGTCGATTACCTGGATTTTATCCAGGATCCAGCTTCCGGCTACAAGCATTCCTTTTCTCTCCGGGTTATTCATAAAGTATTCGACTATTTGATACTTCTATGTGAATAATTTTATTCATACCTGTCATTTCCTTTACTGGTTTAAGAGATACGAACCGCAGCCTCCGTCATTTGAGACTGGAGTGCGGCTTGAAAAAGCTCGTGGCTCATCACTGCTTCCTCCGGTGTTACGCAACCAAACCTGTTGTTCAGGAATCCCTCTCTTTCTGCAACGAATGCTGCAAGCATTTGCATAAAGCAATCAGGGAAACCTGCTTCAAAAATCCCCCCCGTTATGCACTCAAAAGGCATCTGGAAACCAAGATCTGTCCGCTTCCACCATTGCTCTTTTCCATTTTCGAATACCCAAAGTGCTTTCATATCCTTGGTACTATAACGTACTCCTCCATTTGTTCCGTAAACTTCTATATACCAGGTATTCGTTTCTCCGGGTGCCAATCTTTTCATTTCCAGTTGCATTGGTACTTCGTTGCCGTCAATTACTACCTTTGTACTGAGGGTAACATTGTTCCATGTGTCACACTCCGTATGACCACCTTTTCCATCGGGGCGGCTTGTTATAATTTTTTGTAATTGCGCATATACCTGCACCGGCTTCCATCCCAGGCGAAGCGGAATATGCAATGCGTGCATCCCCAGGTCTCCCATTACCCCAATTGCTCCACAATACGCCGACTGACGTTTCCAGTTAACAGGCTTTGCAGGATCCATATCGCTTGAATGCAAAAAGCCCGCTTTGATCTCAAAGATTTTCCCCAGTCTTCCTGAAGCTACTTCCCTGATCACCCTTTGTGGCCCCGGTAAAAATGGTAGCTCCGAACTGCAACGAACGAACCTTCCTCTTTTTTGAGCTTCGGATAATATTATTTTCGAAGCAGGTAAATCTATTCCAAATGGCTTTTCGCCAAGCAGGTCCTTACCTGCCTTTAAAATGTCTGTATATACCTGCTGGTGTAAATGGTGTGGAACGGCGGCATAAACGACATCTACCAGCTCACTATTGATCAACTCCTTGTAGTCTTTGGTGAACAATGTAACAGTCGGAACCTGCCGGTACCACTCTAAAGCTTCTTCATTTAAATCGCATACAGCAGTAAGTTGTGCTTCTACGGGAAAGTTTTTCAGCGCAAACCATCTTCCAAAAGCGCTGGCCGCTTCCCTACCCATTAACCCGCCCCCAATAACGCCAATCTTTATTTGCTTCATCTGTATATGTATAGTTTGGTTTTGTTCAGATACCGCTTTTGTATAAAACATTTATTCCCTTGTGTAACCGTATGATGTTTATAATAACCGGTATTTAAAGTTTCATCACTTTAGCAAATATTCCACCTCTTCAGGCCGCGCACCTTCATGTACTATTGCCATCAGGGCACGTGTCATACCTTTAGGGTTAGTGTGTTGAACCACATTTCGCCCGTACACGATCCCCCTGATCCCCTGTTGCATCAAATCGTAGGTTCTTTGCAAAATTTCCTGATTGCCGGCTTTGCCGCCTCCGCGTACCAACACCGGGATATTACCGGCCACCTCCACAACGCGATGGTAATCTTTCACATCATTTGTAGGGTCTGCCTTAATAATATCAGCTCCCAGTTCAATGCCCTGCCGCACAAGCGGAATGATTTTTTCAGGATCACCATCTACCATATACCCCCCTGCTTCGTTATTCGGGCGAAACACTAAAGGTTCTATCATTAGGGGCATTCCAAACCGGTCTGTATCAGGTTTTATTTTCAGTATATTTTGGATGCACTGATCGGTGATTTCCGGTTCATCTGGTATGTTGAATAAGTTTACTACAACACAAACTGCGTCCAGACGAAGCGCTTGTTCCACAGGGTGGGCTATCATCCGGCTAAATAAAGTACGGGGTAATTTGTTTCCGTAAACATTTGCAGTATCCACCCGTAAAATAAATGATGGCTTTTCCTTTCCGGGAAGGCTTTGGAGGTACTTTGCCTGACCGGTGGTAAGTTGAATAGCGTCCGGGGCAGCATCTGCCAGCAGGTGAACAACGTTTTGCATATTTTCTATACCCTGTAAAAAAATATGCTCATTAAAGAAGCCATGATCCACTGCTACATCAAAACAATTTCCCGATTTGCTGTTAAAAAGACGGTTTATTCGATATGATTTCATTTCCCAACGTATTTGCTAAATTCATTGACTCCTTTACAAGAATGCCGAGCTCCTGAGATAATAAGTTGTTTTTTGGGAAGGCATGACCCAGGTGCTGCCTGAACCCTTCGCCAAAGGGAACGCCTGCATCAGCTCCGCGTTGAGCAGCAAACCGGCGCATCGCATGTATATATTCGTCCATGCCGTGATGGGTTCTCAGCCATTCTCTTTGAGAGGCGTGACAGGCCAGCATATCTTCCTTGATTGATATTTTGCTGGAAATATCAACAATCATTGCAGGGCTTATCCCCTGCCCATACTTATTTATCCCTTCCATTGCATCCACATAATAGAGGTGAGGGGTATGAAAAAAGGGAGGAGATCCGGTTTTAACATTTTTTATCCCGGCGCTGAAACATGCCGTTCGAACGAGTTTGGAGGTTGTTTCATGATCCACCATATAACAATCGGGGCTCATGGTAAAGACCATGCCTGGTTGCGTTTTTCGGATCAGCTCAATTACTTTGATAAGGGTAGGCTTATCATATGTAATAAAAATATCTTCACATTCCAGGCAATGATAGCTGGCGCCAAGCAGAGATGCAGCATTTGCAGCTTCGTCTTTTCGAATGTGGCTAATCTCTTCCCTGCTCAATAAAGCAGTGCCGCAATCCCCTGGTGTCATCGTTGCCAATGCTATCTGCCATCCCCTATCTTTTAACAATGCCAGTGAGCCGACGCAGGTTAATTCCGCATCATCGGGGTGGGCGACTATTGCTAATGCTGTGTTTTTTTCTTTTAAGCTCATTACAGAATCCGTATTCAATGCATTTCAACTGTTATTTCCTTGAGTGCCGGTCTATAGTAGTGGAATTCTACGTTTGGATGTCCTGCTAATATTGACATGGGAACTGAAGTATCTTCTATTTTTTTTGAGATCATGAAAGCTGTAAGCCTCATCCCAAATGGGTTGTCATGATTTCCGGCCTGCCATATAGAAACCTTTTCTGCTTTCCATGTTTCTTTGGGACCCACCGTAAATGCGTGCATGGGAACGTTCTGGATATAACCGTTGCTGGACGTTCGGGCATTTTGCATTATAGTTATAGGATGCAACTCAACTTTTCTTGCGGGCAATAATCTATACTCATCAGGGGAAGGCGGCGCATCTTTATATATACCTTCTCTTTTAAACGGATCATTAAAGGCCCAGTGCTTTGCGTCGCCCTGACCGCCCAGCATTACTTTGCATCGCACTTCATCGAAACTATTGCTGTAGCGCTCCAGGTTTTTATCACCCGGATAAAGGATATGCTCCCTGGGCATTAATAAACGGGGATTGATCTTGCTGAACATCAGTTCCAGGTTTGTACGTGCAAAGGACAGCGGATGTGATTCGTTGACGGCGATATCTTCTATGCACCATTCGTCCATTCCCCAAAAAAAGGCGTTTTTTAATGACAGCTCCAGTTCGTTTACAAGACGCGCTACCAGCGGCAACTGTTCCGTAGGCCCTATAGGTCCGCAAATTCCCGCCGGCCTCGACGGGGTAGCGCTCTTCCAGGCAGTGATATATTGTAAGGCGGCTGCTAAATAAAGGTCTTCGAGCGTATCGTGAAGCATCACTTTAAACCCCGGGCGTTCGAGTTGTTCAATATCTTTAATACTTAATTGGGCTGCATCCCTGAGGATTTCATCATCCAGTGTGGTATAATCCCACCAGTCGCTGGCAAGCATGCTTTGTTTTCTGTTCATGAATCTTGCTTTATAATGTTATCACCTTTCCTGTTTTTACAGATTCATCACATGCAAAGGCAATCCGGAGGCTGTTCAGCGCATCATTGAGATGCTGTGATAAATCTATATCTTCCCGGATCGCATTTAAAAAGTACATCTGCTCCCTCCGGCAGAGTTCATGATGGTCAGGTTCATCCGTCAGGTCAATCCATTCGTCACTCCGGGAAAATTTGTCGTTAGCGTCTAATTCCGCATGATGTATTAAAAGAGATTCTGTTTTAGTATGCGCCTCAATAGAATCTGATTTCCCCGACTGGCTTGCTTCTTTTGCCGCAATGGATACAGATCCGTGGGGTCCAAAAACATCTTTTACAAAAAAGGCCGTTTCACTGACCATTGGGCCCCATCCTGCTTCATACCACCCTACGGAACCATCAGCAAAACGGATCTGTAATTGTCCATAGTTGTAATTATCAGCAGGAATTTCTTTTGACAGATTGGCGCCAATGGCATATACCTGAGTAGGTTTTGATTCCGCCATCTGGCACATTACATCAATGTAATGAACGCCGCAATCCACGATCGGACTAAGGCTTGCCATCAGGTTACGATGAAGGGTCCACATTGCACCGTCGCTTTGTTGATTGAGGTTCATTCTCATCACCACCGGCTTTCCAAGCGTTTTGGCTTTTTCTATGAATTTTTGCCAGGATGGATGATGCCTTAGAATATATCCTACAACCACCTTACGTTTTGTTTTTTCCGCTTGCGAAAGCACTCTTTTTGCCCCCTCTACGGTACTGGCAATGGGCTTCTCAACAAAAACATGACAACCCTGTTCCATGGCTTTGATGGCGAATGGTTCGTGCGTGTCAGGATAAGTTGAAATACAAACGGCATCTGGTTGAGTGGAATGAAGGGCTTTTTCAAAATTGTCAAATAAGGGATATCTTCCTCCTAAAAGCTGATTCAGTTGTTGGTTGCTATTCCCTCTTGAAACTAAACCGCAAATTTCAAATCCGTCGGATTCATGATATGCTTTGGCGTGTGAGCTGCCCATGTTGCCACACCCAACCACTAGTACACGAATAGGCTTCATTTTTTACCTGTTTATTTGAATTAAAATGTTTTATGCTAACACACAATTTCATCTCTTTTTCCAGTTACGCCTGGAAAGATAACTTTGAGTATACAGCATATGGTTCTCATTGTTTTATACAATAAAGTAGAGATTTTATGAAAATATTTTTTTAATAAAAAAGTACATTTGTATATATGTACTACATATCGAAGATAAACAATATTTTGATTAATCCAAGATTTTTTATGATTAAAAGAAAGTAAGAAAGTATGTATGTTTTACTGTATTTGTTCAGTTCTTGCAGGAGAAAATGATGGTTGATCTCTGATTTTTCGATATAAAAGTATAATATTCAATATGAGATTGTTAAAAACAGAAATAACTCCTTTTATAAATGAAATGATGCATATTGAGATGCGTGAGCAACCTTTTTTCTGGTCGCCCTTTCAGCGGCAGCCATCTCTCCATGTTCACCCCGAATTTCAGTTAACCTTTATTGTTGAAGGGTACGGAAAAAGAATTGTAGGCAACAGCATAGAAAGGTTTGAACCGGGAGATATGGTATTTCTCGGATCTAATGTTCCCCACGTTTGGCTTAGTGATCCTGTATTTTACCAGGAGGGCATTCAATTGCAGTCGAAAGTAATTATAGCCTATTTTAATCCTAAGGTCTTTTATCAAATATTTAATATGCTGAAAGAATTCGATAGCATACGTGAAATGATCTGTCAAGCATCGAAAGGGATACGTGTGATGGGAGAAACAAAAAATATTATTGCGGAAAAGCTAAAAATTTTGATAAACAAACGGGGGTTTGACAAAGTAGAGGGGCTTCTACAGATCATGAATCTTATATCCGTTTCCGAAGAAAAAAGCTTTATTGCTGATACTATGGGCGAAATAAACCATTCCTATAGTCCCTATTCAGATAAGCTTACAGATGTAGTCAATTTTATTAATGATAATTTACATGAACCTATTTCGCTTCGTCAGGCGGCTGATATTGCGTGTATGACAGAAACGAGCTTTTGCCGCTTCTTTAAAAGGAGGACAAAAAAAAGTTTTTCTCAATACCTGAACGCTCTTCGGATTAATCGTGCCTGTGAAATATTACGACAAACAAATAAAGCAATCACAGATGTGGCTTGTATCTGTGGATTCAACTCTGTTTCTCATTTTTCCAGGGTTTTTAAAGAACATACAGGGGTGAACCCGTTTCATTATAGAAGGAGCATCAATGAAACCCTTTTTTAGCGTATAGTGGATGAGGTTCTTCGCAACCTTTGTTGTCAATTTTTATTGTGATGACCATTTCATGGAGCGATTTTGAATAAATTGATATACGGGTAGGAACAGATTATCTGTAACATATTTTAACTCTCCTGCAGGCATATTGGAAATTAAAAGCGCTGCTGAAGCGATCCATGCCATATTATTTGTAAACACATGGAAAGGCCCTAACCTGAGCGATGAAGAGCATCTGCGGGAACGCCATTACCATGAAAGTGGAGCAGATAGGAAAATAAATTGGTTTCCGTAGGTATCTGTAATTTCTTCCGCAGGCGGTAGCGGCTGATCTCTACGCCCCTTACGGATATGTTCATCAGTTGTGCCATCTCCTTAGTGCTGAGGTTCATGCGCAGGTAGGCGCACAGCTTCAGTTCATTGGGCGTGAGGTTATTGTGTTTCTCCTTAAGGGCGATAAAAAAGTCATTATGGGCTTTATCAAAATGGATCGTAAAATGTTCCCAGTCGGCATCCATTTTATCTTCTTCCTCCAGCGCCTTTATCAATTTTTTAAGCGCATCCAGCGATTTTTCATCGGAAATGTTTTTGGACAACTTCTGCAACTCGTCTTTTATCCTCGTGATCAATTCTCCTTTTTTTACGAGGTGCATGGTAGCAGAGGCCATTTCTTTGTTTTTATGCTGTATCTCGGCTTCCAGCTTTTCATTTTTCAGTTTTACGATTTCCTTTTCATTTTTTTCAAGCTCCAACTGGTGTGTATCCCGTAATCTTTTCTGTTTTTCCTCGTACCGTAAACGCTGCTGGTGAAACTTGTTTCTTTGCCACCTGTAACCACGGTAGGCCACATACACGAATAAGCAGGAGTACAACGCATAGGCCCACCAGGTTTGATACCAGGGAGGCAGGATAATAAATGTGTACCGCGTGGTCTCTGATTCATTTCCCAGGTTGTTGCGCGCCTTTACCCGGAACTGGTAAGCCCCTGCCGGCAAATAGGAATATTCCTTATCGGTTTTGCCGCTCCAGTCGCTCCAGTTATTATCATATCCGTTAAGAAAATAACTGTATTCGATATTGGCCTGCTGTTCATACAAAGGAGCGGCAAACTCAAAACGAAGTGAATTCTGATCATAAGAAACTGAAGTCCTGTCGCGCTGTATCTGAAACTCATTTGCTTCAGCAAAATAACCGCCGAATAAAAGACGATCTGTTTTATTGGTGGTGGTCACCTGCCTGAGATGTACCTGCATGGCAGGATATTGCCGCCTGTATTTGGTATAATTAATATGATAGAATCCTCTCTCCGCTCCTACAAAGATATTCTGCGGATCGACGGGGTAGATCTGCTCGAAACCGCTTACCATTTTCCGGTTCAGTTCGGGTATATACAATACCCGTGGATCCGGCCCGGAAAAATCAACCAATCCAAGCGCCTTATCAAATATAAACCAGATATTACCGGCATAGTCTTCTTTCATATACCGTATGGCCATACCGGGAAAAATGGCATTAAAATAATTGGAAGGTTCAAAGCGGTCCGTAGCCTGGTTAAGCTCATATATCCCTTTTTCCGAGGTGACCAGGATGGTGTTTTTTACTTTAAAAACATAATTACCATGGGTGGGTACATCCAATCCGCGATCCGGGCCAAACATTTCTGCTGACGCGGCGCCCTCACCGGAAAATCTTATCCTGTAGATCCCTTTATACGGATGTGAAACCCAAACGTCACTGTTGTTGATCGCGATAAACCTGGCCGATTCAAAGTCAACCCTGGCAAAGTCTTTCGAAAAACGTTTTTCTTTATAACTATATAAACGAAGTCCCTCATAAGTACCCGCCACCATTTGTCCGGAAGGCATTACCGGGCTCAATGGCAAAAAAGCCCAGAAACCCGAGGTTTTATCCACCAGGTATGCCTGGTCATTCTCTACTTCCCAGTATCCTTCATGGTGCCCGACCAGCAATTTGTCGTTGACTACCGACAGGTTCCAAACCTGTCCTTTTACACCCTTTACTTCCGAAAAGCCTGACTTCGCAAAACTCAGATCAGATTGGTTCAGCACGTTGTCCAGCGGCGCCTGGAACAAACCGTTGGTAGTGGCAATATATAACCGATCTTTGAAAATAACGGAGGAGTAGCCGGCCCCTTCGCCTTCCTTATCAGGAAAAATATTTTTTATCGCACTGTTATAGGCAATAAAATCAATACCGCGATCCAGTCCCAGCCACAGGTTTTTGTTCCTGTCGGAGAGCAAACTCAATATATTATTGTTCTGTAATCCCTCATGACGCGAGAACTGCTGGACAATATTTCCTTTTTTGTCCATTACAAAACAACCTTTTTGCGTGGTGGCCACAGCAAAATGATTTTCGTCTACAGCAATGGCGTCGTAAATATTATAGTCACTTATGGTAGTAAGGTTAGCAGAGGTAAAAGGACGAAGATGTTGACCGGTATACAGATAAATACCATGTTTAAGGCTGGCGATAAAAGTACTGTCCCAGCCACCCCGGAAAATAGCGGTTACCAAAAAGCCTTCCGGCAAAACCGGAACGTTTGCCAGCGGCACCCAGGTATCCTTATCAAACCGGAGTAACCCTTCCGAAAAATCCTGGGCAATGAAAAGATCCGCAACGGCGCCCATGAACAGCCAGTTAGACGAGGGGTATATAATGACTTTATCGCCTGTTAGTTGCAGTATCTGGTTATTGGATCTGAAAAAAACCTGTTTACCCCGGCAAACAATATCCCACACATCCGCGAAAGACCGGTTTCGTTCCGGTATGAGGTGCTTAAGTGAATGATACTCCAGCATTCCCCGCGCATCGGGCGAAAAATAGCCTATTTCATCCTGGCCACCTACGTAAATCCGGTTATCCCCTGCTATAGCCACCGACCGTACGATCGTTTTATTGGGAAGAGGATAAAGTTTCCAGTAAACACCGTCAAAACTCAATAATCCTTCATTATTGGCAAAATACAGGATGCCGTTTTTATCCTGGCAGATATCCCAGTTTTGTGTGCCGGCTGTGTACTCCTGTTTATCATGGTTAATGATGGCCGGCAGACCGATGGTGTTTTGACAAAACACCGGATATGGCAGGAGAAAAACAGCAGCAAAAACGATGATCGGTCTCATTGCATTTTAAGCAGGTTTATTTTGGCATCTGGCTGTCCACACTACCAAATTTAGAATAAAATTTAATAGGTTGTAGTATTGACGGGGTATTTTAGAGGGGTTGATGTAGTATTGATGTATCAGAAAACTGGGTTTAGCCCTTAATTTGGATAGCTTTACGATATTATTAATCATTGCCAACTAATTGATTGCTTATGAAACATAACATTGTTTTGCTATTATGCACTTTTTTTCTGGTTGCATTTCTTCCTTCGCGAAGTTTCTCACAAACATTACAGGTTACCGGTAAGGTAACTGATAAACTGACCGGAGATCCGCTGCCGGGCGCTACCATTAGTATAAAAGGCGGGGGCGGATCTACCACTACCGATATGGAGGGAGCTTTTTCAATCGCCGTTCCTTCCGGCAGGGTACTGGTGGTTTCCTATGCCGGAATGATCAGTACGGAAAGGGTCATTACCAGCGGGGGAACACAAAACTTTGAACTGGAAGCGGACGAGGGCAAACTGGATGAAGTGGTGGTAGTGGGATACGGTACTCAAAAAAAGACCTCCTTAACTGCCGCCGTGTCGACCATAAAAGGTTCAGACATGCAAAGTCAGCCCGTGGGAGACCTTTCCAATGCCCTGGGCGGGCGGGCATCCGGGGTTATATTCACCCAATCCAGCGGACAGGCAGGGAACGACGCGTCCCGCATATTGATCCGTGGAATTGGCACCAACGGAAGCAATACAGCTCCTTTGTTGATAGTGGATGGGGTTCCCAGGAACTTCAGCCAGCTCAATCCCGCAGATATTGAGTCCATCAGCGTATTAAAAGATGCCGCCGCGGTAGCTCCCTATGGACTAGGTGGTGCCAACGGGGTAATACTGGTTACTACCAAACAGGGAAAAACCGGCAAACCAGTTCTCACATACGATGGCTATGTAGGTTTTCAAAACCCGACAATTATCACCCGTTTTGTGAATGCCTACGATTTTGCACGCCTTAAAAATGAAGGCGCCAAAAATGCCGGTTCAACTGTAATGCCTTACAGTGAAGAAAGTCTTCAGAAATACCGGGACGGATCTGACCCGGACGGGCATCCTAATATTGACCCCATTGGTGACCTGATCCTTAAAAACACCCTCATCACCAGCCACAGCCTGTCGCTCAACGGAGGCACAGATGTTATTAAATATGCCATGGGGCTGGGCTACCTGAACCAGGAAGGTATGTTCCCGGGCATTCAATACCAGCGGTATAACTTGTCTGCCAATATGCAGGCACAGGCGACTAAAACCACCACCATCGGTTTATCACTGAACGGTCGCGTGGAAAAAAGGGACCTCACCGGTGCAGGCTACAGCGAACAGGCGCTTTTTGAAAACCTGATCAACACCAATACCAACAGTACGCCGCTGATCTACAGCAACGGGTTACATCCTTATATGTATGCTTATTTTTACGATAATCCGAGCCGCCAGGACATCACCGGTAATACCCTGCTGAGCCAGCTTTCCATTGAGCAAAAATTACCTGTAAAAGGACTGAGCGTAAAATTTGTGGGTTCGTATGATTTTAACCCCTTCGACCCTTATAATACCACCAACCCCGGAATATCCAGCGTTACCCGTCGCTGGAGCCAGCCCTTCACTTTTTATACGATAGATACCTCTACACGCCCCTATACCTACCCGGAAATACCCATCACTACCCTGCCTTCCTTTAGCCAGGAATACCACCAGACACAGGCCTTTACTTACCAGGGATATATCAACTATGCCGCCGACTTCGGGCGTAGCGCCGTTACAGGATTAGTAGTACTGGAGGCACGAAGCACCAGGTCGCAACGTTTCAGTGCAGGCAGAAACAATTACAACCTGCCGATACAGGAACTGTTTGCAGGCGGCGCCGGGGAAACGGATCTCAGCAACGATGGTAATTCCGGCGGTACGAAACAACGCTCTTTGGTTTATCGCGTAACCTACGGGTTTGATAGCAAATACCTGCTGGAAGCATCCGGTCGATATGACGGGCATTACTATTTTGCACCGGGAAAAAGATTCGGTTTCTTCCCCGCATTTTCGGCTGCCTGGCGCATCTCCCAGGAACGCTTTATGGAAAATGTGAACTGGATGGATGAACTGAAACTCAGGGCTTCCTGGGGGCATTCCGCCAACCTTGCGGGTAGCCCTTACCAATATCAAACAGGCTTTACGCTGTACGGAAATTCTGCTATTCTCAATGGTTCCCAAACACAGGGGTTATTCGAAAAATCGGAGCCCAATCCCAATATTACCTGGGAAAAAGCGATTAAAACAGACCTGGGTATTGAAGCCCGTATCTTAAACGGTTTGGTAAACATTGAAGCGGACTATTTTCATGAAAGGAGGGCTAATATGCTATTGACCCCGAATGTGACAGTACCGGTGGAATATGGTGTTGAGCTATCTCAGGTAAATGCAGGTATCATGGAAAACCGTGGTTTCGAATTCACCGTTTCCAGCAACTATAATATATCAAAAGACTTCAGAATTGGCATCAGTGGAAACTTTACCTATGCCAAAAACAAAATGATAGAAATATTTGAGGATCCGGCCACCTTCAACAATCCGAATCTCAGGAGAACAGGCAGACCGTTGGACGTGCCTTTCGGATATAAAGCCATCGGGTATTTTACGGAAAATGACTTTGCCAGTCCCGGCGTATTGAAAGACGGTATCGCCCAACAAACATTTGCGACCGTGTTCCCCGGCGATATCCGGTATGCTGACATCAGCGGCCCGGATGGAAGGCCCGACGGAGTGATAGACTTTAATGACCAGATCGCTATGGGTCATCCCGGCAGCTACCCGGCCATTATTTACGGGTTCACTCCCACTATCAGCTACAAGGGATTTGAGCTATCACTTCTTTTCCAGGGAGTAGGTCAAAGAGAAATACAACTTGCCAACAGCGCTGCCTGGGCATTTGATAATAACAAGAATGCTCCCATTACAGTGCTTGACTATTGGACACCGGATAACCCGAATGCATCCTACCCCCGAATGACAACGGCTCCCAGTCCTAACAACATGCAACGTTCTACTTTCTGGCACAAAAGTATTGCCTATATGCGGTTAAGAACGGGTATGCTGAGCTACACTATACCCAATAGCATTACCAGCAAATGGGGTATGAGCATGGTCTCCGTCTACCTGTCCGGACAAAACCTGTTGACCTGGACACCGATAGATAATTTTGACCCGGAAGTGAGCAACGACAGGGGCTGGTATTTTCCCACACAAAAAGCGGTAACTGCCGGACTGCGGGTGCAATTCTAAACTTAACCTTCAATTAAAACATTATGAAATCTATCATAAATAAAACGATACTACTGGGCGCATCTGTCATGATATTAACAGGTTGCAGCAAAGACGGCTTCCTGGAAGTACCCAACACCAGCGATGTCAGCAGCGAAAGCGCTTTTTCCACCGAGTCTTCTGCCGACCTGGTGCTGAACGATGTTTACAGTGCGCTTCCGGATCTCAACAATTTTATTTTTGAACCTTTTGATACCTGGTCAGATGATCTGATGACCGGTTTCAACTGGAACATCAGTTCGCAGGTGGCCCGGAATAAAACCAATATCAACGCCAACACCGAGTTGTGGTACACCTGGTCAGGCGCCACCATGTGGCTTCACTGGGGAACACTATACGGGAAAGTACGTAAATGTAATGTGTATATACAGGGGGTGGAAAACTCCAGCCTGCCGCAGGAATACAAGGATACACGGTTAGGTGAGGCCAAAACATTGCGGGCATTTTTCTATCACCAGTTGTGGATGTTATATGGCGGCGTACCTATTATCACCAAGCCGGATGATCGTGCTGCAGATGGGGATGACATTTTCCATGCCAGGGCCAGTTTTGATGAAACTTTCAACTTTCTGCAAAGTGAGCTGGCGGCTGCCGCGGCATTATTACCCGGTCACAACGGGAACGAGGGAAACGGCAGGGTTACCAAAGGCGCTGCCCTTACCATCAAAGGGTGGGTAGAATTGTTTTATGCCAGCAAGCGCAACAACCCCTCCAACGATCTCAGCAGGTGGGTAACGGCAGCGGCTACCAACAAACAGGTAATGGAACTGGGTTACACCCTCCATTCAAAATATGACGAATTCTTTTTCGCCTCCGGTAACAATAACAATGAAGGTATTTTATACAGGGAATATCTTTCCGTAAAACAGGGCAGTAATATAGTAGGCTACCAGGGGCCTAATTTCGTGGGCACGCAGTGGTTGAGCTGGGGTGGTTCCACTCCTACCCAGGAACTGGTAGATGATTATGCCATGGCAAACGGAAGGGTTATCAGCGACCCTGCTTCAGGATATAATGACAATAATCCTTATGCCAACCGGGAACCAAGGTTTCACCAGTCGGTATTATATAACGGCAATACCTTTAACGGCATTCCATTTTTAAGCGCTGTCGGTTCCGGCAACAATGCCATCGACCTGGCAGATGCTACCGACAACACCAATACCGGCTATTGCACCAAAAAAAGGATGGATACTACCGTAAATGTTTTTCAATGGGCAGCCAGTGCACAGAACTATTATTTCTTCCGCTATGCCGAAGTGCTGTTAAACTATGCTGAAGCGCAAAACGAAGCGGTAGGTCCCGACGCTTCCGTGTATGCGGCTATAGACCAGATCCGCACAAGGGCGGGCATTCCTACCCTTTCCGACGTATATCCCGGCGCCACGCAGGCCCAGATGCGGGACCATATTCGCAGGGAAAGAAGAATTGAACTGGCATTTGAGGGAAAGCGCTATTTCGACCTCATCCGTTGGGAACTGGCAGAAGAAAAACTGAACCAGCCAATGCATGGAATGGAAATCCGCTCAAATGGTGCCGGCGGCTATACCTACACCAGGATCAAAGCCATCCCTGACGGAGCGCCGCAGTGGTCTTTCGACAAAAACAAAAACTATCTGTTGCCTATTCCGCTGAGCGCGATCGGGCAAAACCCGAAATTACAAGGCAACCAGAACCCCGGTTATTAATTCATATTCTAAAACCAGCTCCAGGTACCTATGTACCTGGAGTTACACCATTTTATTGAGCATAAACTGATATCCATCAACCAAAAAACAAAACGATGCGGAAAATATCTCTTCTGATTATGGCAGCCGGTTTTATCACACTGGCAGGATGTTCCTCCAAAAACGGTTCAGAAAATAAAGAAAGAAAGCTGGTCTGGAGTGATGAGTTTGATTATTCCGGGTTACCTGACAGCAATAAGTGGGGCTATGACACGGGGGGACACGGATGGGGCAATAACGAGAAGCAGTTTTACACAGAAAAAAGAGCGGAAAACGCGGTGGTGGGAAACGGCGTATTAAGCATCACCGCTATTAAAGAAGCGTTTGAAGGCGCCGCCTATACTTCCGCCAGACTGGTTAGTAAACATAAAGGAGACTGGAAGTACGGGCGGTTTGAAATAAAGGCAAAGTTACCCGCCGGCAGAGGCATATGGCCCGCTATCTGGATGCTGCCTACCGACCCGCAACTTGGCGACTGGCCGGAGAGCGGGGAAATTGACATCATGGAGTTTGTGGGGTATCAGCCGGATTCCGTATTTGGTACGGTACACACGGGGGCTTATAATCATACCATAGGCACCCAGAAAGGAAAAAGTACGTTTCGCGGTGACCTGTCCGATACTTTTCATGTGTACATACTGGATTGGGATGAAAATGAAATTAAAATATTTGTTGACGATGAGCTCTATTTCAGCTATCCAAACGAAAAGAAAAGCTACCAGGAGTGGCCCTTCGACCAGCATTTCCATCTTTTATTGAATGTAGCGGTAGGCGGCAATTGGGGAGGATCCAGAGGGATTGACGAATCAATATTTCCGCAAACGATGCAAATAGATTATGTAAGGGTGTACCAGTAGCTAATTTCGTGCGAGGCGAGGACACCTCGCACAGTGGAGGGATATACCATTTATTAGCATTCCGTATGTTATTCAGGAGGCGAAACCTCACTCCGCACGTCATCTCGACGAACCTGACGCAGGAGGGTTAGGAGAGATCTGTCGAAAGTGTGCAGTATCTAATTTACAAACAACTTCTATGGTCAGCAGACCTCTCCTGCGTCGAGGTGACGATGAAGAAGAGAGGGTTGGGAGAGAGATGACGATTGCCTATCAGCTTGTTGCAAAACATTGGCATCCCGACCGAAGGTTGGGAGAGAACTTTTTCACCGAAGGTAAATGCGCCTATCACTTTTAGTTCTCCGAAGGGCCTCAACTCCAAGCCTTTTGCGCATAGGCTGGACTCTGCGAGGAACAATCATCGTCTCTGTTTCGTCAAATTATTAAACTAATACGCTTACTAATTTCGTGCGAGGCGAGGACGCCTCGCACAGCGGCATGAAAGGCTTTACGCGGTTCGGTGACAACACCGACCACAGGTACAAAGGATATGATGTGTTTAATAATTGGCTTTCCGAGTTATCCTGTACGTTAGCTTAACGCTGCCTACGGCATTGCTGAACGTATGGACCAGTGTATGGTTACCATCAGCCAGGTTCCTCACATCGTAAACTTTCGATTGCGATTTCAAAGGAGCCAGACCAAATGGCAGCCTCAGCTTTGACGTGGACCGAATGGTAAAGCTCATCTTGTCGTTACCGGGAATACCGTCGCCATCTGCATCCGGATGCAATGTGAAACTCGTTTTGTATTCATTCAGCGAGGTAAGCGGTACACCGACAATATCCCTCTCCAGGAAAACAACGCCGTTAGGAGTACAACTACCCAAACGACCACCGCCAATGCACAGACCTGTATTGTCCGTTGCGGTCCATTCAACAGTCACGTCGAAAGATTTGGCCGTTTGGGGAAGCGGCGGCTCAATCAGGGAACAGTTTTCTCTTTGTTGATAGGTTTCACTTTGCACCAGGCCAACGATCTTTTTCCCGTTCACTGTCTTTGCGACAAAAGAAATGGGAACAGCCGTTGACGCCGGGGATTCTACAAAGAATTTACTCCAGTCCAGGTTAGCGACCGCTGCATTGGCAGCGGCATCGGTGCCACCGGCTGAAAATATCTTATGCGTAGCGGTAGCAAATATCTCTTCGTTGCCTCCACCTATAGAACCGCCTGCACTGGCATAGTCTGCCATGGAAGCTTCCAGTGCCGCCGACAGTTCATTAGCGGAAGACACGGTTCTGGATTGCATTGAAAAGAGAAGTACCCGACCATAGGTAACGGACTCTATGTATAAAGGAATGTTATTTGCTCCCATGGCACCTGAGTTTTTCAATGCCTCGAGATCATCCGGGGTAAAGTCGTCGGCAAAAAAATCTGCAGGCGTTGCAATGAGATCATCTGCAACACGGATCGTAAACATCTCCTGGATGTATTTGGCCACCACCGTATGTGTTGTGCTGCTTCGTTCATCACTTACGGAGAGGCTTCCCTCCAGTCCGACCTTACTTTGCGGCTCCGTAAAACCCGCATGAACCCCCATGGATAACATGGATTGCTTAAAAGTGGAGGCTTCTTCTATCTGAAACAACATGGAGCCTGCCCCCGCCTGCGATCCCTCCGGCATTTTACCGGCGGCGATCATAAATTCCGCGATAGCCTGCTGGGCATTAACGCTGTTCGGAACAATCGTTCTCGACACTTCATCCAGGGCAATATTGGTAACCAGCGTAACTGGCGCCCGTTTCGTATTGATCAGTTGCAACTCACCGGTTTCCAGGGATTTTCCCTGTATCAGGGCACCCGGCCATATATTACCGAAATTCGTACCTACTGAAACGAAATTATTCAGGTTTCTTACAAGGTTGCGTTCAAAAACGGGGCAAACGGATTCTTGCGTGCCGGCATCATTTTTAACTGTCACATTTTCAATGAACTTATCTTCCTGAGGTTCAATCTCCTCCGTCTCCCAGGCGGGAATAGAACTGAGGAAATCATTTACCTGTAATTTAAAATCAGGATTTGGCCCTTCATGTTGCTTGGAACAAAAGGGGAATACCAGGGATACAAAAATGAAAAAGGGGAGTGATCTTTTTAGAGTTCTCATAATACCTGTAATTAAAGTTTGCAGATGCATATCCATCCACTTTAAAGGTAGCTGTTGAAGGCAGCTATCATTTGTACACTTGTTGTAAAGAATAAGACAAATGTTGCAGGACCGGGTATTGAGCAGGATCAGCAGGGATTTTGATCCTGCCTCGTGTTTTTCCTGACCTCTGTTGGCGTGCAGCCAAAATGCTGTATGAAGCAGCGGTTGAAATAGGACGGACTGCTGAAACCGACGCTATAGGCGATCTCGGAAATGGAGCCCGCATCCTGGCGGATCAGGTCCATCGCCCTGTTTAACCTGTAGGATCGTATGAATTGCGTTGCCGATTGGTTGGTAAGGGCATGAAGTTTCCGGTGTATTTGTGAGCGGCTCATCCCAACTTCCTTTCCCAACTGTTCCATATTGAAGCTTTCGTTCAGCAGGTTTTCTTCTATGGCTTTCATAACCCGGCCAAGAAAAGCCTCGTCAATAGAGTCAACTGTTATTTCTCTAGGTTTCAGGATCAATTGCCGGTTGTACTTTTCCCGCAACTGCTTCCGCGATTCAATAAGGTTCCGGATCCGCGCCAGCAGTTCGCGTGGAATAAAAGGCTTGGTCAGGTAGTCATCCGCCCTCGTCATTAATCCACGGAGTTTGTCTTCTAAAGTAGACCTGGCGGTCAATAATATAACAGGAATATGACTTGTCTTTTCCTCTTCTTTTAGTGTAGCGCTCACTTCGTATCCGTCTTTTTTCGGGAGCATGATATCGCAAATAACCAGGTCGGGGATATGTTCGATTGCCATCTTTATACCCTGTTCCCCATCGGTTGCTTCCAGCAGCCTGTAGCTTCCGGACAGGATCGTCCTGATATACAGCATCACCTCCTCATTATCTTCTATTACCAGCAGGATAGGATCGGATTGCATGCCTGCCGGGTGATTCATCGCTTCGTCGATGGATGCTCCTGTAAAGCCGTCCGGAACATACCCTTCAGTCCATGTCTGTTCTCCGGCGTTGTCTGCAATAAAAATTTCGGAATCCGACAGGTGGCTGCGTCCGAGTGGAAGCTGAATGGTCACTTCTGTTCCCTCCCCTTCCCTGCTAACGATGTCCACCGACCCTTTATGCAATTCAATCAGTTCCCTGGTCAGCGCAAGACCTACTCCCGTTCCTTCATATCCCCTGCTATTTGCATTGGCAGCCCTGTAAAACCGGTTAAAGACGTCTTCCAGTTCATTCTCCGGGATACCACTTCCATTGTCGCGGATAGTGATGATACAGCAATCCCTGTTATCCGGTTGGGTGGATGTACGAAGCCCGACCGCTATCCGTCCCCCCTCCGGTGTGAACTTGAAGGCATTGGAGAGCAGGTTGATCAACGCCGTTTCTATTTTTTCGGTATCGAAGTAAACCTCCAGGCGCCGTTCCTGCAAATCCGTTGTCAGCCTGATCCCTTTTGTTTCAGCAAGAGAGTCGAAAGCATGAATGATCCCGTTCATGAAAGATACAATATCACCCCGGGTTGCCTGTAGCCTGAGTTTGCCCGATTCAAGCTTTGCCAGGTCAAGCAATTGGTTGGTCAGCGACAAAAGGCGGTTTGCATTGCGCTGCAGCATCCCGACATGCAACTTTTGTTGCGGGTCCAGCGGCCCTGAATTCAACATATCAATAGGTCCGAGGATAAGCGTAAGCGGCGTGCGGAATTCGTGAGATATATTGGTGAAGAAGCGCGATTTCATCCGCTCCAGCTCCTGTTCCTTCTCCAGTAACCGGAGGTTTTTCCGGCTGATCGTGCGCTCCCGGAAGTATAACAACAACAATACCCCGCCAATTAAAAGACCGGCCAGCATGTAAGCCGTACGCCTGAATGTTGCCGCTTCCTGTTGTTCCTGTAGAAGGAGAATGAGGTTATCTTTTTTTTCCGATTCGTATCTTTCACGCAATTCCTCTATTTGCTTAGATTTTTCAGTGCTGAAAATCGAGTCGTTTATGGCAGTGTGGCTGACAAGGGCATCATACGCTTTCGCATAATCTTTCTGCGCGCTGTAAATCCTGGCCAGAATTGCATATGCAAGCTTCTGATCATTTATTAACTCATTCCTGACGGCGATATCCAGCTTTTTCTCTGCATAATACATGGCAGAATCAAGTTTTCCCTGTGCAAGATAATTCTCAGCCATATGCCCGGCCGTATATACGTTCTGATAGCTGTATCCCGTCTGCTCCGCCAACAAAAATGCATCCATCAAAAATTGGGTTGCTTTTTCATATGCTTTCTGACCGGAATAATAACTTCCGATATTGTCGAGATTGGTAATGATCAGGTCGTGATTGTTAATCCGTCTTGCAATCTCGAGCGACTGATCGTAATAGTGCAACACAGAATCGGACCTGCCTGACTGGCTGTGCACAGAGCCCAGGTTTACCATCGACCAGGCCTGAAGATGCTCGTTTTTAATTTTAGTACTCAGGGCAAGTTCCTTGTGCATGTATTCCAGCGCCTTATCTAAATTGCCCGCTTCCTGAAAAGTTACGCCCAGGTTCCCGAGCAGCATAGCCAGTGCAAAGTCATCACCGAGCCCGGTATAATATTGCTCTGAGATCAGGAAATTTTCAATTGCTGCGGTATGGCGCCCTTTAATACTGTTGAGTATCCCGAAATTCTGGTGGCCGCGGGCCAGCATGTTCTTAAAGTTTATCTCCCTGGCAATAGCCAGCGATCGCTCTGCAGCAAGAGTAGCGCTGTCATAATCGCCTTTTTGATAATACAGCAGGTATAATTGGTTATAGCTGCGGGACAGCAGCTTTTTGTCTTTAATGTCCTCGCTTATACTGATGGCCTTCCGGCATTGGCTGAATCCTTCCCTTGCCCCTGTAGAACTGCCTGTGTAAGACAGCAATAGCAGGCAATTTGCAAGTGCTTCATCATAACCCGATTCCGGCAGGAGTTGATATGCCTCATTGGCAAGGCTGTCGGCAAGCGCAATATCGGTTCTCAGGTAACCTTCGGCGAGCCGTATCAGGGTATTTATTCTTGCAGTATCTGTGGTATGGCCGGTTTCCGCTCCATGTGTCGCCTGCGCATTAGCCCGGCTTACATGGGTAGATACCCAAAAGCAAATCAGGAAACTGATAAGCACACATCGTTCAGCAATTAACATACAAACAGGAAATAGGAGAAGGAAGATACAAAAATTTCACCTTCCCTGCCGGTGTGTCCTTACACCATAGTCGTTAAGCTAACTTTTTTTGTTAATCTCAAGGGTTTGAAAATGAGTGTGTTTGCCTTTTGGTGGGGAGCAAACGCAATCAATTACCAGGGGCAGATAGGTATTCTCCAACCATTCGACTATCGATAACTTGTTCAATAGTACCATTCTTAGCGAATAAGCAAATTGAAGACTCCGCTTAAAGAACATAATTAGGCTTACTGCCTGCCCCATTTGAGCCACATGCCTGTTAAGACGGCTAAATAAGCTCCAGTTCAGCAATATCCATAATAGTCTGCCCAGCAATTGACATTCCAGGCGTTCTTTTTTTACTTTTTTTACGTCACTTATATCAAAGAATGACTTCCATGTTTTAAATACCAATTCTATCTGCCAGCGCAGGTAATAGGTTTTTCTCACTGCACAGGCAGGCAGTATATCGGCTCCGACATTGGTAGTGTAAATATTATAATGCAGCCTCTTTTTATACGCTTTCGATACACTCCAGCCTTTGCTCTTAGCCCTGGCTTGCGCATTTTGCAATCGTCGTTTAAACTCATGATCAGGTACCCGTTCAATGATCAGCCTGCATGGAATGCGCTCTGTGTCATATAGTAACACTTCCTGTTGCAAATGCTGTTGACAGGCGGCTTTGTCCAATACCTTATTCCAGTCCAATGGCTTTCCCTGTAAAGTATGTACACCCGCCTGGGGAGGTAACCTATTGAGAAAGAAAGCCTTAGATTGTACGACTGCTTTCAAATAAGAGGATGAAACATATCCCAGATCCCGGATATGTAGATCTCCGGCGGTTATAGCCGATGTAGTTTGTTCTGTATCCGTGAGATCATTACGCAAGCCCTCGGTTAGTTGTAAGGATAGCCAGTGCCCGCTTACTAAATCATATTCGTATTGCAGGCTTATCATCCCATTGGTTTTGCTGAAATTACCATAACCCCTGTAAGCACCATTGTAATCGGTAGGAAGTTTAAACTTAGTGGAATCTTTGATCTTTATGCGCGGGAAGTGGAGCTTAGGACTGCCTTTTTCTCTAAGCAAATGTTGCTGTAAGGCTTGTTGTAATATTTTTTCAAGAAAAGCAACTGCCTGCGGGTTGAACCGTTGATGCAAAGCTTCCTTACTTATTTCTATACCGTGAGACTGCCGTAGGATTGCGGTAAGATCAGGAAGGCTGATTTGCGACTGTGGGCTCTCCGATACCATCAATGTATTGATAAATCCGTCTGCACTTAGTTTTGTGCTGCTTCTTTTAATAAAACCTGTTTGACGGGCTATTTGTTCTGCCGGGGTTGCATCCAGAAAACCTTCAATATTTGCAGCAATATCAGCAGTGTGTTGCCTAAACAGGGTGGACTGATGTACTTCTAATTGTTTTCTCCTTATAGACGCAATTAGCCTAATTTTGAGAACAGGCAACATTTACTCGCGTGCCTTAAACAACACAACAATGAGGAAAAAATAAAAAACGGCTTACTCCCGAAAGGGAGCTTTTTGCCTGTTGCCTGAACAACAGACTTTTCTTAGCTTAACGACTATGGTCCTTACACACCGGTAAAAAATGAAAAACAGTGGAAAGCCGAAGGATATAATAAATCAAAGCCCCTGGATATAACCATCCAGGTAAGCTGCTCTTTGCAGGAGCCAGCTCCTCAGGTTGGCAACATCCTTCATAAAATCAGTATCGCCTGTTTTCCATTTCTTATAGTCTTCGTTTTTTGCCGACCGGATCTGCACGGAATAATGTTCGACAAACTGAATAAGTTCCGGGAAAGAAGACGCCCTGTAGACCGACCATTTTTCTTTTAACAACGAAGTAAATTCAGGATCAGACAGAAACCTCTCAAAGAAATGAGTTCCGATACCGCCGCCGTTCCAGAAAAAAGCCCGGTTTGCCGAAACAAAATGCGTTCCGCCTCCTTCGTAACCATAAGCCCAGTCAAAATCCCAGATCGGCCCCATGGTGAATTTACCGGAAGTGCTTTTGTGCATATAGGTACTTTTGGGATGGTTAAGCTCCTGGTTGTCCGTAAGCATATGCACGATCAAAAACCCGGCAAGGGATTCTATATCAAACTGGTCCTTATAGCCGTTGTCTGGAAATGAAGAAGCCGCCAGCAAGGCCGTCAGGGCATCAAACTGCTGTGCGATGGGAACGATCTCCTCCTGCGATTCCAGATCAGGGCTTTTGACCATCACAGGCAGGTTAAAGTCCTGTGAGCGAAACTGGAAATCCTCATCATAATAAACATCAAGCTCCAGCAACAAACCCTCATCGCCTACATTCACCCGGTTGAACTCCACTTCTACCTGCTCGGTAAAATTATAAGAGCCGATATAGCTACCGTTAAGCGTAACATTCACCGGGATAATATGATTGGTATAAGGAAGTTCCAGTTGCTGCCCTATCTTCATAGCAACCGCGTTGAGCATCAGCGTTGGATCCAGGTAGTTAGCAAGCAGCACCCAATCCTTTTCCGCGGATAAGCCAAACATTTCCGATTTGGTGCTCAGCTTCAATCTATAAGGTTTTTTAGGCATTCCCCAGGTACTGTTACCTCTTCCCCTTATCTGTGTGGTACCTGTATAATCGGCATATTTCCCCTTCCCGTCTACCTGTATGGTCGCATTCACATAAACCTCCTTTGAGTGAATAGCCGCTCCACCTTCCGTATCGATATAAATATGCGGCAAACTGTCCTGTTCCCAGTTGATCTTTGCATAGTATCTTTTTAACATTCCGCTTGCCGACTTCAACGTGTAAGCAACTACGTTAGTAAAATCCTGCTCCGATACCGTGCTTTCCTGTTCCTCTCCCCCCGCCTGCACGCTGCCGGCGTCTGTTGTGAAGGACGGCTTCAGCTTTTTATTATAGATATCGGGCGCCGAAGCTGTTATAGAATCTTCTTTTACCGTAAAAAGGATATCCGCACCGAGAGATCCATTATTATCTCTGGTAATCATAAACTCCAGCATCGAAGGAAAGTCTTCAGGTGTTTTATTTTTCCTGCAAGCTAAAAATAAGGGAAGCAGTAACAGCATGAATGCCGGTCTGAGGAAAATTGTATTCATCTTCATTAAAATAAAGATACAAAATGCTCCTGCTTGCACAACGCCTGATGTATTAGTTACCCGGCGTTGATATGCTATTTTTTTCTGAACAGCTTGATCAGTTCATTCAGCACAAGAGGAAAAATTCCCAGGCCGATGATTTCCAGCCAGCCCTGCAGGTGCAGCGACTGTAAGTGAAAAGCATCAGAAAGGAAGGGTACTTCCAGCACCAGTATTTGTAAAAGAAAGCCAAGTACAATAGCGCCCACAAGATATTTGTTCTTAAATATTCCCACTTTAAATACGGAATATTCCGGATGCCGGAACGACAACGCGTAAAACAACTGGCAGGCAATAATTGTCATAAAAGCCAGGGTACGGGCATACTCCAATACTTCGCCGGGAACATTCCCGTCAAATGGAGAATAACCATGTTCTGTAAATCCCAGCCAATAGGAAATGATGGTGACAATGCCTATGGATAAGCCACCCGTGATGATATTCCCCACTGCGCCACGGGCGAAAAAGCTTTCACCGGTGCTCCGGGGTTTTTCCTTCATCACATCCCTGCTTCCCGGGTCAAGCCCGAGTGCAATTGCCGGCAGGGAATCCGTAACAAGGTTGATCCACAACAGTTGGGTAGCCAACAGGGGAGCGGGCATACCGGCAACAATTGCCATCAACATGGCAATTACTTCGCCTACATTACTGGATAATAAAAAAACAACGGATTTTTTTATGTTATTATAGATATTACGTCCTTCTTCTATGGCTGATATGATCGTGGAAAAATTATCGTCTGCCAGTATCATATCCGATGCGTTCCTGGCAACATCTGTTCCGGCAATACCCATAGCGACTCCTATGTCAGCGGCATTCAGAGATGGAGCATCATTCACACCATCCCCTGTCATGGATACGATATTACCCTTTGCCTGGTAAGCTTTCACTATATTTACTTTATGTTCCGGCGATACCCTGGCAAATACGCGGTATTCCTCCGCATGACGCTCCAGTTCCTCCTGTGACATATAATTGATTGCAGCGCCTGTAACCGCTTGCTGGTAGTTTTCGGCAATGCCCAATTCCCTGGCAATTGCCACCGCTGTATTTTGATGATCTCCCGTGATCATTATCACGCGTATACCTGCCGCCCTGGCCAGTTCAATGGACTCTTTTACTTCTTCACGCGGCGGGTCTATCATTCCCACAACACCTATCATCACCAGGTCGGTTTCATACGCCGCCGCCGGCATCCTGCTTTCTGCGGGCTTATACGCCGCCGCCAATGTACGAAGCGCGTTATCAGACATTTTATCTGCAGCTTCAAGCAAAATGTGTTTGTGCGTTTCCGTTAGGGGGATTATACTTCCCTGCTCCAGTATATATTTACATTTAAGTACCAGGCTGTCTACAGCGCCTTTGGTATATACCACAAAACCTGTTCCGTCCCGGTGCAGTGTAGACATCATCTTTCGGTGACTGTCAAAAGCCAGTTCGTCAATCCTTGGCTGCTGAGCCGGCATCTGAATTCTGTCCTGCCGCAGGGTATCCGCCAGCATCAACAAGGCTATTTCCGTAGGGTCGCCGGTAGCATTTTCTCCATCCAGTGTGGCATCGGAGTTAAGCACCATGGCTTTCACCAGCAATGCAGCCTCCTCCGATAACGGCCCGGAAGCATCCACTCCTGTTAAGCCGTCGGTATAGGTAAAATAACGAGTAACCGTCATCTTGTTTTGTGTGAGCGTTCCCGTTTTATCGGAACATACAATATTGACTGAGCCCAGTGTTTCCACCGCCGGGAGTTTTTTGATAATGGCCTGCTGGCGGGCCATCCTGGTTACACCCACAGAAAGAACGATGGCTACAATGGCAGCCAGTCCTTCGGGAATAGACGCTACTGCCAGCGACACCGCCGTCAAAAACATATCGGTCACATCCCTCCCCTGCAGAAAACCGATGCCAAACATCAATACACAGATGATTACCGCTATTTTTCCAAGCGTTTTACCCAGCTCACCAAGTTTTTTTTCCAGCGGTGTCGGCACTGCCGGCTCCTGGCTGATGATAGTTGCGATTTTACCGACTTCCGTTTGATGCCCTGTCCTCACTACAATACCCACGCCTCTTCCGTAGGTCACCAGGGTGGACATATAAGCCATATTTACCGTATCGCCTAAAGCAGCGTTTTCTTCAGTAATAATAATGTCCGCATTTTTTTCCACCGCAACAGACTCTCCCGTTAATGCCGATTCATCGATCTGGAGATTAACGGATTCTACCAGCCGAAGGTCGGCAGGAACATAACGTCCTGCATCCAGTATTACAACATCCCCGGTAACCAGGTCTTCTGAAGGCACTTCTATCTGTTTCCCGCTTCTCCTCACAACCGCTTTGGGTGAAGCCAGCTTTTTCAATGCCTCTATTGCGTTATCTGCGCGTTTCTCCTGCAGCAGCCCCAAGACAGCATTTAAGAAAATAACAGCTAAAATAATGCAACCGTCCAGGTACTCCCCCATAACAAAGGTGATTGCCACTGCTGCAAACAGTACGTAAATAAGCGCATCATTGAGATGACTGAGAAACGCTGCCAGCAACGACTTTTTTTTAGATACCTGCAATGCATTGGGACCATTCGAACGCAAGCGCCTCCTGGCTTCATCGTTGCTGAGTCCCTCCGGTGTTTTGGATTGGGTCAACGCAACAGCTTCTTTAACAGTCTTCAAAAACCATACGGTTTCTTTCATCGGGTAAATAATTTATCGGGTTACCAAACAAGGTAATCAATCAGGCAGAACGGAAAAACAAGACCGGATAATAAAAAACAGATCATCTTGGCTAATTTTACACGATATCTGTATCCACATCCTTAATTATACGTAGTGAGTCCATATTTAGTTTTTTTAATTGGTTTAGTAGTAATAACAATCGGTGCAGACTTTCTCCTGAAAGGAGCTGCCAAAATAGCTTCCCTTCTCGGAATTCGTCCAATTATCATAGGTATTACCGTGGTTAGCATCGGCACCAGTTTGCCCGAACTTGCAGTGGGTATAACTGCTGTCAGCGAAGGTGCTGAAGATATAGCTATCGGAAATATAGCGGGCACAAATTTAGTAAATATCTTACTGATCCTGGGGTTAAGTGCAGCGCTGCGCCCCCTGCCATTACAACTGAAAACCATAAAACTGGAGATGTTTGTAATGGTTTTTTCGGCTTTCCTGTTGCTGGCGCTTTGCCTGGACGGGCTGTTATCAATCCGGGACGGCATCCTTATGCTGCTCATAGGCGTGATATATATATTTCTCACCATAAAAAACAGCAAAAAAGAAAACGCTTCCGTACAGGAAGAATTCATTGAAGAGTATCATCCCAGTTCGCGTGCAGAGAAAAAGAAAACCCGGATATGGATCATGCATATCCTGTTCCTGGCAGGCGGGATAGCTGCTACCATTTGGGGAGCAGACCTGCTGGTTGCCGGCGCCTCCTCCATAGCCCGAAGCCTTGGTTTGTCGGATGTCGTAATCGGGCTCACCATTGTCGCCATCGGCACTTCGGCGCCGGAACTGGTAACTACCATCCTGGCCACTATCAGGGATAACAGGGATATTGCTGTAGGTAATCTTATCGGAAGCAGTATTACGAACATCTTATTTATACTTGGTACAACCTGTTTGTTTGCTCCCGGCGGGCTCCATGTCAACAGGGGCGTTCTGTGGTTTGATCTTCCCCTGGCCGCGTTAGTAGCTATCGCCTGTTACCCCGTATTCCGGAGCGACCAGATGGTCAGCAGAAAGGAAGGAATTGTATTCGTATTAACCTATTGTGTGTACCTGGGCGCCATAGTAGCTTTCAGAGCCTGAAGCCCGGTTATCCGGCGCCACCCGAAAAGACCCGGAAGGGTTGTTTATTTGTCGTTCCGCGTAACCATAGTTTGCGTTCACAGGCTTTCGTTTCATACCTTTGAGTTTAATACCAGACAAGCCGGAATGTTCATGAAAATAATTATAGTTTCTTTATTAATATCCATGTCCTTTCCCACTTTTAGCCAACAGCGCATTCGGGAAACAGGAATAAAGATTGGCGTACTTTCCCCGGGAAAATTAAACGCCATTACGGATGTAGCCGGTGTAAAAGCAGGACATACCACATTGATCAAAGAAGCTCATATCCGTACGGGTGTCACTGCTATCCTTCCTCATGGTGAAAATATTTTCCAGGAAAAAGTTCCTGCAGCGATCTATGTCGGCAATGGCTTTGGCAAACTGGCGGGCAGTACGCAGGTGGTGGAATTGGGTAACCTGGAGTCTCCGGTGATACTGACCAATACCCTGAGCGTGGCGGCCGGCATGGAAGCGGTGATTGATTATACACTGAATCAAAAGGGAAATGAAAAGGTGCAGTCTGTAAATGCGGTAGTAGGAGAAACCAACGACGGCTACCTGAACGATATTCGGGGGCGGCATATCAAAAAAGAACATGTGCTGGAAGCCATCAGGCTGGCAGGCAACGGTGCAGTGGCGGAAGGAAATGTGGGCGCCGGCACAGGAACAGTTTGTTTCGGCTTTAAGGGAGGCATCGGCACCTCATCGCGTGTATTACCCGAAAAAGCGGGTGGCTACACGGTAGGTGTCCTGGTGCAGAGTAATTTTGGAGGAGTATTGCAGATAAACGGTGTACCCGTTGGTGAAGAGCTGGGTAAATTCTTCATGAGTGATGTGCTGCCGGATAAAGCAGACGGCTCCTGTATGATAGTAGTAGCTACAGATGCACCACTGGACGCCCGCAACCTGGAGCGCCTGGCAAAAAGAGCGTTTATGGGACTGGCAAAAACCGGTGGCATCGCGTCTAACGGAAGTGGCGACTATGTAATCGCTTTTTCCACGCATAAGGGCCAACGTATCAGACATCAGCCCGGAAATGCCGTCCATACAGCCGAAGAACTACACAACGATTACCTGTCTCCGTTGTTTATGGCTGCTATAGAAGCCACTGAAGAAGCCATCATCAATGCTCTCTGGGCGGCGGAAACAATGACCGGGAAGGATGGACATAGCATACAGGCGCTTCCTAAAGACGAAGTGATCAAAATATTAAAAAAATACAACCGCATCCCTTAGACTATGTACGCTTTTTTCAATAATGAATTTTTACCTGCGGAAAAAACATTTGTTCATATAAGTGACCTGGCCCTTCAGCGGGGATATGGTGTTTTTGATTTTTTTAAAATAGTGGAAGGCAGGATACCCTTCATGGAAGACTATCTGCAACGATTTTACCAGTCGGCGGAGCAGATGCAGCTACCCGTACCATTGCCCGAAGACCCGCTCAAAGAAATAATTTTTGAGCTGATAAAGCGCAACGACATGGAAAACGCGGGGATTAAGCTGCTGCTTACGGGGGGCTATTCAGCGGATGGTTATACTATTGAAAGTCCCAACCTGGTGATCACTCAACACGTGTTGCCTACCGTTTCTCAGAAAGTACTGGAAGAAGGCGTTAAAATAATTACCCATGAGTTTCGCCGGGAAATGCCCCTGATAAAATCCATTAACTACACTACCGGCATCTGGCTGCAACGTTCGGTAAAGGAACAACATGCGTATGATGTATTGTATCATTTAAATGGAGAAGTAACCGAATTTCCGCGGTGTAACCTCTTTATAGTAAATAATAAAGGAGAAGTGATCACTCCCGGCGAAAATGTGCTGCAAGGCATCACCCGGAAAAACGTATTGGCACTGAACGGCGATATCGCGATCAGCACAGGAAAACTGACGCTGACGGATGTGCTGGATGCCCGCGAAGCCTTTCTCACAAGCACTACCAAACGGATCGTTCCCATTGTGCAGGTTGAGGAACAGATAATAGGGACCGGCAGACCCGGGCAAGTAACGCGGGAACTGGCTAAACGCCTGCTTGAGAAAGAAAATATGTATTAATAAATTAATTAAGAAAGATACGGGAAATATAGTAGATGATCGCCGCCATCAGCGCACTTACCGGAATGGTGATGATCCATGCCCATAAAAGATTGACGGTAACACCCCAGCGCACTGCCGAAAGGCGTTTGGTAGCGCCAACCCCCATGATAGATCCTGCAATGGTATGCGTGGTACTCACCGGTATTTTCAGGTGTTCTGTGATAAACAGCGTCAATGCACCAGCGGTTTCCGCAGCAACACCCTCAAAGGGCGTCACCTTGGTAATACGGCTGCCCATGGTTTTTACAATTTTCCAGCCGCCGCTTAAGGTGCCTACGGCAATAGCGGAATAACAGGAAATAGGCACCCATACAGGCATCTGGTCAAAGTCAGATATTTTCCCATGGGCGATCAATGCCACGGTAATAATACCCATCACTTTTTGCGCATCGTTGCCCCCGTGCCCCACACTGAAGGCCGCCGAAGAAACCAGTTGCAGGCGTTTGAACCATACTGTTGCCCTGTGCGCGTTCAGGCCACTGAGATAGAGCGTGAATACACTCATTACAACGATTATGAAACCAACCAGCAGGAGCTTAAAATTACCGGAGTGAAAAATAACTCGCATGGCATAACTTTCGTAAGACATACGCAGCTCTGCCGGGTCAAATTCCATTGTTTGGCTGAGTACAAAAACCGTGATCAGTATCACCCCAATGGAGAACAGCTTTGGCCAAATACTTTTACGGAAGGAGTTCATGAACCAAAGCGAAATGATGAATGCCATTATCATCCCAAGCAGGGGAGCCAGGAATATAAAGGCCACTATCTGAAGCACAGGTGCAGCGTTGATAGAAACAAAACCTGCATGCGCGATCGCCGCTCCCGCAAAACCACCTATGAGCGTATGCGAGGAGGAAGAGGGAATACCAAACCACCAGGTAATAAGGTTCCATATAATGGCGGCCGAAAGTCCGGCAAGTATCACCTGCAGGGTGATAAACTCTTCCTTAACTGTTTTGGCTATAGTGTTGGCTACCCCGTGGTCCTTAAAAATGAAAAAAGCGACAAAATTAAAGAGGGCAGCCCACAACACTGCCTGGAAAGGGGTAAGTACTTTGGTGGAAACAATAGTGGCGATGGAATTGGCAGCGTCGTGAAAACCATTGATATAATCAAAAATAAGGGCTAACGCGATAATAACGATCAGTAAAGTCATACAGGATGATTTGAACAGCGGGTAACAAAAAGAGCCTGGAAATCAGATGCACACATTTTCAAACCTTACGCGTATTTTACAATAATGGATTCTATTACATTGGCGGCATCCTCGCATTTATCAGTCGCTATTTCCATTGCCTGGTAAATTTCTCTTTTCTTAATTACTTCCCTGGCATCCTGTTCAGTATCAAACAGTCGTTCGATACTCATATCAAAAATATCATCCGCCTGGTTTTCGATACTGTTTATCTTAACCAATGATTCGGTGATTTGTCTCAGGTTCTTCATATCGCGTAGAGAGTGTACGGCCCGATGGATGTGTTCGCATGCCTGAACGATCAACTCCGCAAACTTCTGCATTCCCTGCTCATTAGGATTGACCCTGTAAAACTTTATTTTTTTAGAAGAAGCATAAATATAATCGGCAATATCATCCAGCGCGGAGGCAAGATAGTGTATATCCTCCCTGTCGAAAGGCGTGATGAAATTCCGGCCCAGCTCAGTAAATATTTTATGGGTAAGATCGTCATTTACATGCTCCAACTCCTCTATTTGCGAAGCAATGGAAGAGCGTTTATCATAATCATGTTCGTGTACCACCTCTTTCAATTTCCTGGCCATTTCCAGCACCTTTACCGACACTTCTTCAAATAACTGGTAAAAAACCCGGTCTTTGGGCACAAACAATTTCATTATAGAGTTGAGCATAAGGGAAAATTTGAGCAAAAGTAACGGTATGGCAAAAGCATAGATTTAAAATAGGAGACTTAACAATTTGATAATATTAAAATAACGAAACTGGTTTACATTTTTACATTTTTTCCCCATTATTACCGAAATTGTCATATCAGCATATTGCCATTTGATCTTGCAATCGTTTCCCTCCCCGGAGGCATCCGGGTCTTATTTCCCTGAATCCAACCCTCTTAGCCGGCGCTTATTGTCATTTTTTAACCATTCAAAAAAAGGGTACCAAAACAAGTCGATCCCGCGGCATCGCGGGATAAAAAACATTAATCCAAAAGCTGGTTCACCTGAGATTTTGTCACCCAGCGCCTTTCAGCGGTACTATACACGACATTTTTATCAGGAAATTCAATAATTAATTCCTGTTTTGAATTTTCGGTGTAGTAAAGTGACAAATCCGCACCTGCTATCATTTTCGGAAAAAGTATCCGTGTTTTCTGTGACAGCAATTCATCTTCCATTTTCCAGGTGCGGTAAATCTCTTCGTAGTCAATAATATTGCCAAGGCTATCCAGCTTTAATCTTCCGCCGGTAGCATTGTATTTTATTTTCAAACTGGGAGCCCGTTTTCTGACTTCAAAATAAATATAACCGTCATCTGCCGGATAATATTTATCCAGAAAAGTTTTTTCAGCCAGTTCCCTGTAAGGCGCATCAAATCTGGACTCAAGCCGGTTTGCATAGGTGGCATGCTTAGGCAGTTCAGCAACGTAACGGATGATCCTGTTTTTAAATGCGACCTGTTCGGTTCCCGTCAGCCAGGACTCCGGGCTGTACGGTTCCTTTTGCTGGCAGCTACCTAACAAAGCAACTGCCAGCAAAAAGAAAGTTATTGTTGAAAAAAATCTATACATGCTGTTGCTTTTGAATTAATGATCAACTATTACTAGTGCTATGTTAAATTTGAAATGTCGTATAATATGCTACGAATGCACGAATGTTTATTCGTGCATTCGTAGCTATTGAAAAACTATAATACGTTTACCTTAACACTAGTGATCAGTGTTAATCGGGTTGAAATCAGTCCAGCCTTCTGTCCAGTCAGTAGCGCCAAAAGCACCCCTGAAAGTCACTGTTTTGTCGAATTTGGCTGCTCTTCCGGCCTCGTCGAATTTGTCGTAATCAAAACCGGCGCCGCTTGACAAAGTACCGGAAGTAACCGCGAAATTTGGTTTGGAGTAAGCAGTATTCAGTCTTTTACCAAAGAACTGGTCGGCTTTCAGCCCCAATGCTGTATAAGCTGCCGCTTCCTGGAAGCTGTTACCGGCTTCAACCACGTTATCGTTATCAGTCAGGTATGATTTTATAGAAGCTACGGTTACATCACTTCCGCTGACAATTTCAGTTGTTTTACCATAGAAGATGTTGTTGGCAATTACACCTAAACCAGACTCATAGTTAGGGAACACCGTATTCTGGTTCATCCTTACCGCAGTCGGGTAACCTACTACCACAGAGTTAAACAGTGAAGCGGCTACTCTTCTTCTCAGGTCTATACCATATTTATAGTTGGCAGAGTAGCTATTTCCGTCTATCGCCGGTCCTAAAATGGTAAAATTAGAAACGGTAGCGGTAGTTGGCAGGTCGGTAGCTTCATTGGTACCATTGGTATCCCATTCCAAACCATTAGAATCTGACTGGTCAGCATAGCTCGGATATCTTATACCCAGGCCGAACTGCAGGTTACCGGAGAAACCGTTGTCAATATCAAAATCATCATCCCATGTACCAAAAACGATCAGGTATTTACCATTTACCGAGCCACCAAACCACTCAATACCATCATCGCCGCCATAAGTAACCATAATATTCTCGAATTTGGTACCGTTACCTACACCAGCCAGTGTAATGCCATTTGTTTCGTTATTGGGCGTTAGTTCAATACCTGCAAATTCGCAACGCACAAAAGTCAAAGAACCGGAGTTGTCGTCATCTGCCGTACCACCATAGGTTACCGCAGGCTCAATACCTTCTACAGAAGGGCTGTTAAGGTTTACACGGGCATTGCCCAGGATTACAATTCCACCCCAATCACCACGGTCTCTGTCTCCCGGCTCCTGGTTAGAAGTGAAAACGATCGGCTTTTCTTTAGTACCATTGGCTATAATTTTTCCACCGCGGTCTATCACCAGCGTACCTTTTGATCTTTTTTCACCGGCAATGATGGTTCCGGGCTCAACGGTTAAGGTTTTGCCACTACGCACAAATACCTGGCCGGAAAGTAAATATTTTTTACTGGCTTCCAGCGTTTGTGTCTCGATATTACCGGTTAATACTACATACTCGTCATCTTCAGATGGCGGAGTTACCGGATTGTCTTTTTCGCAGGAAGTAATTGCAAAAGAAGCTACTACTGCCAGCATGGATGTTCTTAAAAAAGTAAACTTCATACCTGGTTGTTTTTAGATAGTTTGTTATTTAATTGTATAGGTCACGGACGCATTAACCAATGTACCTCTTCTATAGCTGAAGATGCTGTTGTCGTGTTTCATATCTACCTTATTGTCACGATTTGTATCCTGGTAAAACCTGTAACGGGCATTGAAGAGGTCCTGAACGCCCAGCTTCACCGACCAATCCCGGTACAACTGTTTGGTAACGGTGATATCGGCAGCGTGGCGGGGTAATTCGTATATGGTGGGGAACAGGTTGCTTCCCACTGCATAAATCCTTTTTCCGAAAATATTGTATGCCGCATTTACCTGCCAGCCCGATCGCGGATTTGAATAACCCAGTGCGGCATTGATGATATAAGGTGACTGCCCCTGTAACGGGCGCTTCGCATCTTGTCCGAGTGTAGCATCTACCCCATAATCTACCTGGGAAATAATATAAGAAGCATTCAGGTTCATGCTGATCATATCCAGGAACCTGCTTCCTGTCAATCCTTTCAACGATTTTCTCAACTCAAATTCAAGTCCGAAATCGTATGCACTTTCAGCATTTTGAAAAGAGAACGCAGGCGACTCGGAACGGATCAATATCCTTGTTTCAATAGGATTGTTGAAGTATTTGTAGAAAGCGCCGAAACTGATGGTTTCTCCATCTCTCGGATATATCTCATAGCGTAAATCCAGGTTCTCTATTTTCGCCGTCTTTAAATCGGGATTACCGTATTTTTCGGCATCAAATTCATAATCATAAAAAAGGAATGGCGCCAGCTCTCTGAACTCGGGCCTGTTAACACTTCTGTAGTAGGCAAACCGAAGTTTATTGATGCGGTTTATTTCGTAATCCAGGTTTAGAAATGCAAGCGGCGATAATACTTTGTTATTTACGTTGATCAATCTTCCTGCATCGTTGGACGTATTTAACTTCTGTATATTGTACTCTGCCCTCAAACCACCTGAAATGTTCAGATCGCCTACCGGTATAATTACACCGGCATAACCTGCCGTTAAAAAGTTAGAGGCTGTATAACCGTCAGATGCCCTGGTACCTTCCTCCAGCAGGAACCCGTCATTCACCTTTACGTTTTCCGGGGCAAATATCTGCGAAAGATGTAATAGTTCCAGTCGCTGCAATTCTGAAAGGGAGCTGCTTCCCGGGTAGAAGTAGCTGAAATAGCGGGTATCGAAATTTCTTGTACGATAGTCGACAAGGTAACCGGCTTTAAATATAACCGGGTTTTGTGCTGCAGAATTAAACTTCTTTTCGTAGTTCAATCCCTGGCTCACTCCTCTTTCACCCAGTCCGCCAAAAAACCGGCCGGCATCATACAGGTTAGAACTTGGCGGTAATATCATCCGGAACACACCTGATTTGTCAGAAGTTTCTATGGTCCTGAAACGACGCAGGTCCGGCTGCTTCTCCCCTAAATAGTTAGCCCCGACTACCCACACCAAACTGGAACTGGATTCACTGAAATTGTGTGTACCCTGTACCTGTCCGCTATATACCGTACGACTTCTGTATTGATACATTGCGTTTTTTCTCTCCAGCCCTGCCCCTTGTATAAAGTCCTGTCCACTTCTCAGCACAGTATGATTTTCTCCTATCTGGTTGAAAAGGTTTTTAAATTCTATTTTATTAAATGCATTCAGCTTAAGCAGCCAGTTGCTGATAACTCCTATTTTATTTTCCTTCTCGTATATATCGTCAAGGTAGTCAAACCGGTAATCTACCGGATCAGCAGGGTTGGTTTGTTCCAGGTAACGGTTAAATCTTTTGGAGTAACTCATCTGGGATTGGCTGTAGTTAACAGCCGACAATGTGCTCAGGGTTTTATTTCCAAGGGTCCAGTACCTGGCCCAGTTAGCTCCTGCGCCAAAATCAGGCGCTGCAGTGGAGCGTATGGGTGCAAAGTTATTCTTAAGTAAGTTGGCGGCATCTGCCCTTTGCTGCGAGCGATTGGGAAGAGAACGCAGGTTTTCAGCAGGAAAGTCCGAAGACAGCCTGCGATAACCATTATCAAATCCAAGGAAGTCGGTGCCGGAACCTTTTGATTGAATAAAATCTTTACCGGTAGTTCCCTGCCTGTATCCCGCTGACGCGCTGATGGACAAAAAGTTTTCTTCTTTGGCATTGCTGGTAAACACTTTGATAAGACCGCCGGCAAAGTCGCCTGTATTTTCCGGCGCTCCACTTTTGTATATCAGCATTCTGTCCAGTACATTACTGGGTATCAGATCAAACGAAAACGTTCTTCTGTCTACCTCTGTGCTGGGGGCTATAGCATTATTGAGCAGGACCTGGTTATAACGTTCCGGAATACCCCGCACCATAATAAAGCGACCATCCACCACCGTTACCCCCGGTATACGGCTCATTACCTGCGCAGCGTTCCTGTCCTGAGATAGTTTTATCTGCTGTTGGGAAACACCGCTGATAACCTGGTTTGCCGTCCTTATTTCCTGTATAACGGCGCGTTGCGTATTAGTGCCCCGAGTGGACATTACCACTACTTCATCCATGGCGCCTGTGCCGGATTCAAGATTAATTTCCAACTCCGTACGGGAATCCTCTTCCACTCTCACCGATCCGAGCTTTATTGTTTTATAACCAACAAAGGAAGCTACAATCGTATATGACCCGGGGTCAACGCCTGAGATCACAAATTTACCGGTACTGTCCGTGCTGGTACCTTTTTTTGAACCTTCAATGAGTATACTTACTCCCTGAATATGCTCATTGAGTACAGAATCTTTAACATATCCCACTATCGTACCTGTTTGGGAATAGCCGGTTTGAGTAAGCAGTATACCACAGCATGCCAGGAGCATAGTAACCAGATTGCCTTTCATTAGTTTTGTTTTGCTTTTGTGATCAATGCTTCTATAGAGATAGTTGCCTAAATTGGCCGCAAAAATGAAAGGATTATGTTACCAAATAGTTTCCTGAATGCTACCGATTTATTAACAAACGAACCTGCAAGTTCCCGTTAGTTTTCGCTTTTATGTCCTGCGGGCGGAAAATGATTACTTTTGAAAATATGGCAGCACAAAAAAAGGAACTGGAACAGGTATTACAGCAGTCCGGTATTAAGGCTTTAAATACCATGCAGGAAACAATGCTTGAAACCGCCCTGCATGACAGGGATATATTATTACTCTCCGATACCGGTACGGGAAAAACACTCGCCTTCCTCTTACCGGTATGGCAGTTCCTGGACAGTGAAAAGAAAGGAACACAGGCATTGATAATCGTGCCTTCAAGAGAACTGGCGCTGCAGATTGAAAAAGTATTCAGGCAAATGAATACCGGTTTTAAGATCACCGCCTGTTATGGAGGACATAAAAGAGAAATTGAGGAAAATAACCTGCTGGAAGCGCCGGCGGTTATCGTAGGCACTCCGGGCAGACTGGGTGATCATATCAGAAGGGAAAATATCCATACGGCTACGATCGAATGGCTGGTGATGGACGAATACGACAAGTCGCTGGAGATGGGATTTACTGAAGAGATCAGTTTCCTCATCCATTCATTGCCTTCTATCCGTAAACGTATTTTTACCTCCGCCACTGAAGCGGCGACGCTGCCGGATTTCCTGGGAACAAACCACCCGGAGATATTAAATTTCTGCAGCGGGGAAAAAGTGCCGGAACATAAATTGAACTACCAGCAATTATTGATCAAAGATACCGACAGACCGGAAGCCTTATTCCAGTTGTTGTGTAATATCGGTAACCGGTCTTCCATTATTTTCTGCAACCATAAAACCGAAACGGCTCTGCTAAGCGATTATTTATCTGCAAAGGGTATCATCCACGAGTATTATCACGGTTCAATGGAACAAAGGGACCGGGAAAGCGCGTTAAGCAAATTCAGGAATGGTACGGTAGATTTTCTCATTACCACCGACCTGGCAGCCAGGGGACTGGACATCTCCCATATACGGTACATCATTCACTATGGACTGCCGGACACGGAAGCTACTTTTACACACCGGAACGGGCGGGCCGCCAGGATGGAAGCCAGCGGTACGGTCATCCTTATGATCGACAGCAGGCAACACCTGCCACCCTACCTTAATGAAGATATCGAAATCATCACCTGCCCCCCACCCTATGTTGTGCCGGCAAAACCCAACTGGACAACACTCAATTTTTCTTTGGGCAAAAAAGACAAGGTCAGCAAAGGAGATATAGCGGGGTTCATTATTCACAACGCAGGCATCAGGGGGGAGGATATCGGGCTGATTGAAGTCAACGACTTTAACGCATTCGCCGCGGTAAAAAAGTCCAGGGCATCACATACGCTGCACGCACTGAAAGACAAAAAAATAAAAGGGAAAAAAGTAAAAGTGCAGGTAGTAAAAACCGCGGACCAGTAAGCCGGGAACTTTTCAACCCGGATATCAAAAACAAATCACCTCTTTTCGCCGGGAATTGATTATCCTTATCAGAAATGATGCTCTGATAAATATCAAAGTCCGTAATTTTCGGACCAGCTATCAACTCTTATAAAACCAATTATGAAAAGATTAATAACAATCATTCTGACCCTGTCCGTTTTGACTGTTCATGCACAGGAACTTACCTATGCGGAAAAGCTGGGCTGGCCGAAAGGCGCCCGGGTAATCGTATTGCATGTAGACGATGCCGGTATGTCTTTCGATTCCAACGAGGGCACCATCCGGGCGATTGAGAAGGGGGTTGCCTCTTCTTTCAGCGTGATGATGCCCTGCCCCTGGGTGCCCCAGATCGTCAGGTATATTAAGCAAAACCCCGGCCATGACGGGGGTCTCCATCTGACACTCACATCGGAATGGAAAAACTATCGTTGGCCGCCCCTGTCGGGTAAGCTCCAAACGCCGGGACTGGTGGATGAAGAAGGCGCTATGTGGCACCGGGTAGAAGATGTGGTAAAAAACGCCGGAGCCGATGAAGTGGACAGGGAAATACGGGCGCAGTTGGAACGTGCGCTGACAATGGGGTTCATCCCCACTCATTTTGATTCCCATATGGGAACATTATTCGCTTCGGAAGCGTTCCTTGAAAAGTATATCCAACTGGGTATTGAAAAACAGATACCGGTGATGTTTCCCGGCGGACATAACAGCTACCTGGCACAAGACTATATCGACCGCGAGAAAGAAGTATTGCAGAAAGCGGGAAAATGGAAACCGGGTATGCAGCCAAAAGGCCCCGAGGTGCTGAAAAAAGCGCCGGCGATCGGCAACATGATATGGAACGCCGGTTTGCCGGTGCTGGACGACCTGCACAACAACAGCGGCACCTGGGAAATACCGGAAGCGGCTAGAAAATCCGATAAAGCGCTGCAGGCATTTTATACGAAAAAATATGCGGAGACCATCGCCGGTCTGAAACCAGGCTTAACCATGGTGCTGATGCATTGCACCGACCCGAGTGAGGTATTTCAGCACATATCAGGATCGGGTACCCGCCGTAAGGGGGATATGCTGGCGATGACGGACCCTCAGTTCAAAAAAAGCCTGGAAAAAGAAGGGATCATTATCACTACCTGGCGGGAGATCATGGAACGCAGAAAGAACGTGGTAGCCCCCTGAGTACCATTCTAAATGCGACCAAAATGAAAAACTTCTACAGGAAAGAATCAAACATAAATCAGGATGCTATACTGGATCATTTACCGGCTTCTCTTTGCTTATGTGTACGCTACCACAGCCTTTCTTCTATTAACGCTCATTTTTGGTCACAAACGAAGGAAGGCATATTTTCTTGATTACTCGAACCTTTTTGTCCTGATTCCCCTGACTATCAACCTTGCGATGGTTGTTAAAAAAACAATTATGTGTAAAACGGTTTACAGGTTTGAGGAAGAACACTACAGTTATTATTACCCTAGTTGTTTCATCCTGCTATCAGGCTCGCTCATTTTCGGGTTTCTGTTTCATTTGCTTTTCCTCAGGAAAAAGAACAGAACAAAAGTATATTTAACCCTGTTCTCCGTATTATCAGTCGTGATCCTGTTGCATATGGAAGGTTTCTTTTTAATCATAACCAATATATTCAGGGATTATCAGCATTCAAGCTGGTCTGTTTACTATAAAAATCCCAACTTCGGCTGGGATGTCGTTTTTTCAATCCTGTATTTCGCAGCCTGCTGGTTCCTGCCATCACGTAAAAGTGATTTACCTTCATAACTTTATATCGCATCCGGTTTAAACACCCTGCCGGCAGGGAATATATCCCCGTTTTCGCTCTATACAAATTTTAGGAGCTATCTTATTATCATTTTGTTACTTCTGCTTTATATTTGAGTTATGTCGAAGCTAACATTAATAGAGCATAAGTCTTTTGTCCGCTCCCTGGTGTATTGCCTGGTTGTTCTTACAGGACTGCATATTGCCGTAACGGTAGTTTTCGCGGACAGCATCATGCAATCCGTTTCGCCTCCATTGGCGAAGTTGTTTTACCTGGACCATGAAAACAATATACCCGCTTTTTTCAACATGCTTTTGTTGCTGATCGTTGCAGCGATCTCTTACTTTATATATGTTTTCAGCAAAAAAAACGGTGAGCCGACGTTTCACTGGTTATTCATTTGTTTGGTGTTTCTTTTCCTGGCGATCGATGAAACCATCTCCATACATGAACGGGTGAACCTGCTGATATACAACAAAGGGTGGAGATCGGACGGCTTCTTCAAGTTTCTCTGGATAGTTCCCTATGTATTGTTTGCATTGGTTTTTCTCCTCGTTTCGTTCCGTTTGTTAAAAAGCTTACCCCGGAAAACAAGGAACGGCTTCGTGCTGGCCGGTACCGTGTACGTTCTTGGCGCCGCCGGATTCGAAATGATCGGAGGTAAGATCATAGATACCTATGGAATGGATAATGTGTTATACCTCACCAGTGCAACGCTGGAGGAGGTACTGGAGATGACCGGACTGATCATATTCATCCATTACCAACTGGATTATCTTGACATGAAACTAGGTGCTAGATGATACGAAGCCCGGAGGCTTCGTATAGCGGCTTCGTATGGCGGAATAGCAGATGCCCGGGTTCGTCAAATATTTTTATCCGTATCACCACCAGTTGCCGGTTGTTGCTGAAGCGAGCTCTGCGATTCTACCTCCACCTCCCTGATCCAGACCGCATATTTGTTCGGGTAAATATGAGAGCCGGCATGTACCACATATACGCGGGTAAAAATGGCTCCGAAGTACAGGATCACCGCGGAATAATATACCCACAACAAAACAATGATAACATAGCCGGCGGCTCCGTATGCGGTTGACAACCTGTTCTGACCGAGGTAATAACCGATTACCAGCTTTCCGATCATAAACAGCAAAGCGGTGGCGAAAGCACCTGCACGAACATGCTTCCAGGAAATCCTGGCATCGGGTAACACCTTAAAAATCATACCGAATAACACTGCCGTGACCAGAAAGGAAAGAACCAGGTTTACCATATATGCCAGCACCACCTGCGACTCCGGAAATACCGAAGTGAGCTTGTGAATAAGTATATCCATGAAAGCATTCACGATCAACGATACCAGCAGGATGAAACCCAGCGATACAATAACCGAAAACGAGAGCAGCCGGTTGACAATTAATTTCACCCAGCCTTTCTTTGGCTTCGCTTTGAGATGCCATATAAGGTTGATGGAATCCTGGATTTCACTGAATATGCCGGTAGCGGCAAAGATCAATGTGACAGATCCCACGATGCGTGCAAAACCGCTTTGATAATACAGGGTAGCATTCCTGATGGTATCCTGTATCTGCAGGGCGGCGTCTTTCCCTACCAACCCGCTGATCTGTCCATAAATAGTACCCTCGATAGCTGCCTGGCCATAAAACAGGTCACTCACCCATATCACCATTATAATAAGACCGGGAAAGGAAAAAACAGTGTAATACGCCAGGGCGGCGCTCAATTTAAACACCCGGTTTTCCATAAATTCCGATCCGGACTGAGTTACGATTTTCCACAGATTCTTTGGAGTCATGGCTACAGCTTAGATACTTTATCGAAAATGCAATAACCAAGCCATTCAGGCAGGATTGCACCGGCACAATGCTGCTTCGGTGAAAATTCCCGCTATTTTATAGTTATTTTAATACTTACTTCCTGACTGATATTATTTCCCAATCTTCTACCGCTCCTTCTGTTACGGTAAACATAGCAACGGTATCGGGTAACCGAATTTTTGCAAGGGCTTTAAATCTTTCAGGATTCCGCTCCTTTAGCTTTTCCAACAGATGCTTCCATTCATATTTTAATTGCCCGGTACTGAGTTTTATTTTTGTCCTGGAAAAACCCGGAGTAATTTTTGCCTTATCAAAATTATACCCTCTTTTTACTGCTTCTTTATGTACTATGGACAGGTATTGGTTGATGGCATGAACAGGATCTTTAGTGTTTTTGAAACGGGTTAGTTGCGGATGATTTTTATATCCTTTTGTTTTACCTTCCAGCACATGTTTGGCTAATAAGGCTTCCCGCCATAATGCAACAAGTCCCTTAGCATCGAGATAGCCGGGATGTAAAGACCATAGACGCATACACTCATTTGTAATGAAGTTAGTTAAAATTCATCCGCTGGATACGGATAGCATTCAGAATAGCCAGCAAAGCAACTCCTACATCCGCAAACACCGCCTCCCACATGGTAGCCAGTCCGCCGGCGCCCAGTATCAGCACAATCGCCTTCACTCCAAAGGCCATTGATATGTTTTGCCACACAATTCTCTTCGTTTGTTTTCCTATCTCGATCGCCACCGGTATTTTCGACGGCTTATCATCCTGTATCACCACATCTGCCGTTTCGATAGCGGCATCACTACCCAGACCTCCCATAGCGATACCGGCATCACAGAGCGCTATTACCGGCGCATCGTTTACACCATCTCCCACGAATGCTACGGACGCTCCACCCGCCTTCATAGCCTTCACTTTATTCACCTTATCCCCGGGCAACAGGTCGCCAAAAGCATTTTGAATACCCAGTTCTCCCGCAACATGCCGCACGACGGCCGACTTATCGCCACTAAGCATGGTAGTCCGGATATTCATGGCATTCAGCCGTTGTACTGTCGCTTTAGCATCTTCCTTAATGCTGTCGGAGATGGTGATATAACCTACGAACATTCCGTCGTAAGCTACTGCAATGATCGTATCTGTAACAGAAACCGTATCCACATCACAGGTGATACCGAACATATCCATCAGCCGGAAATTACCCGCCAGTAATACTTTACCGTTCACCTTTGCCTTCAGTCCATGTCCCGGTATTTCTTCCGTATCTGTCAACTCTAATGTTTGATCAACCTCCCCGACATATTCGTGAATAGCAGTAGCCACGGGGTGAGTACTGTTACTTTCCAATGTATTGATCAACTGCAACCATTCTTCTTTGTTAAACCCCGGTTTAAAAACAATTTCCCGGACCTTAAACACGCCTTCCGTAAGGGTGCCCGTTTTATCCATCACTACATTTTTCACTGTGGCCATTACATCCAGGAAATTGCTCCCCTTGAATAAGATACCATTCCTGCCGGCGGCCCCAATGCCGCCAAAATATCCCAGCGGAATAGAGATCACCAGGGCACAGGGGCAGGAGATCACCAGAAATACAAGCGCCCTGTATAACCATTCATTAAACTGGTAGTCTGCAACAAAAAAATAAGGCAGGAGCCAGATAGCGATCGCCAGCAACACCACAATCGGGGTGTACACTTTTGCAAATTTCCGGATAAACAATTCGGTGGGCGCCTTTTGCCTGGTGGCATTCTGTACCAGTTCGAGAATTTTGCTCAGTTTACTATCAGTATAGGCTGTTGTCACTTTTACCTGCGAAACCGTATTCAGATTGATCATGCCGGCGAGTACTGTCTCTTCCTTCAGTTTCGTATCGGGTTTACTTTCCCCGGTAAGCGCAGCCGTATTAAAAGATGCGGTCTCCGACAGGAGTATTCCATCCAAAGCCAGCTTTTCCCCCGGCTTCAATTGAATAATATCTCCTATGGCAGCCGCTTCTGCCCGGATGGTTTTCCACTGTCCGTCCCGCAGCACCGTGGCTTCATCCGGGCGTTGATCCAGCAGGGCTTTGATATTATTTTTTGCCCGGTTCACCGCCAGGGTTTGAAATACTTCTCCTACCGCATAAAACAACATTACGGCTACTGCTTCCGGGTATTCTCCCAGTGCAAAAGCCCCGATAGTAGCAATGGTCATCAGGAAAAACTCAGAAAACACCTCTCCCTTTCCAATATTTTTCAAGGCATCCTTAATGACCGGGAAACCAACCGGTATATAGGCGGTTATGTACCACAACACCCTTATTCCGCCCGTGAACCAACTTTGCGCAACCAGGTTATCCAGTACGATAGCTGTTATCAGGAGCACCAACGAAATGACTGCAGGCAGGAACAGGCGAAAGGCTCCGGCATGATCCCCCATGCTGTGCGAATGTCCGTGACCGTCATCGTCTCCATGTTCATGTTTCTCTCCTTTATGATGATGTGTGTGCCTTTTGTTTATTTTATCATTAGAGAATATCAGTTCCTCTTTTGAGCAACAGGCTGTATCTGTCTCCAACACTTTCACAATTTTGTCTTCCATCATATTAACCTTTTTGTTTTTTGCTTATAGGCAATATATTCCGCCCCATATTGTTTTTCAAGAAACTCCTCTTCCAGCCTTATTTGCACCTGTATCAGTATGTACCCGACCACCAGCAGCAGCAAGGTAAATCCATTGGGTGTAACCAGGAACAAGCCCGACAAGGCCAGGAGCATTCCCCCAAAAACCGGGTTCCTGGAAACTGAAAATAAGCCGGTTGTCACAAGCGGAGTATGCATTTGCGTATCAATCCCTATCCGCCAGGAGTTCTTCATTTGGTACTGTGCAATAACCGTCCAGGCAAATGCTATGACCAGCATCACCAGCCCGGCTTCGGTCGCCAATGAAAGTTCCAGCCAATTGATGGGCAAAAAATACTCATACTTTTCCGGGAAAACAGCATAAGCGACTACATATAAAAACAATATGATCAACGTCTGCTTGAAGTAAACCCCGATCAGTCCGTAGGCTGAGTCGTCCTTTGGAAGTACCAGCGGGCTTTTATTGATCCGCTTCGCCACCAGGATCGTTTTTCCAATAAATGCTACTCCAAAAAATAACAGGAAGTACAGCAGCAATATAACAGGCAACCACTCACGCATATTGTATCATTTACGTACGAAGTTAAACCGGTCCTGCGTGCAATGGTATTGCAAAGTTCCGTTGATGAAGTTGTGGAAATATTGTAATTTCTATTGTCTGCGGACAATATCATGCAGTTAAACGGCCAGATGATCTTTTATAGTTGGTGAAAATCTTGTTGCGGGTATAAAAATAGTGTCGCCGCTTCCGGGGCTTTTGATAAAAGGATTACCGGTTTCTACTGTAAATCAATACTCTATTCCGATATACTTTGCGTATTCTAAAAGGTACAGCACCCAACGCAGTCGCCCGCCCGACTGAACATCGTTCGCCTGCCTGAACTGCCGAACGGCAGGCAGGGGCGGGGGCAAGTCCGCGAATATGGTTATAGATTCCACTCACGGCATCCTATTTCGCGCAAAGCCGCTATGGAGCGCTAAGCGCACAAACAGTTCCCTTTTTAGAACCGCTTCTTTCTTTGTGATCCTTGCGCCGTCTTTCGCGATCTTTGCGTGCCATAGTTATGCAAGATCAGTTCTTCCTGTCGCGCATCAATGGGTGAGTTGAAGTGACAAACCACAGCATCCTACTGTTGACGCAGCACTAATTTTTTTCTACCAGTTTTTCATCTATCAGGTAAGCTTCCACACCGCTGAGAACGGGGGCAACCTTCGCTTCATCAATGATCAACTCAATGCTGCTGACATCCGTTGCCGGGAATGTCAAAATCCTTTTCCTGCCGATGGTGGTCGCAGCGACAACCGTAGAACTCTCATCGCCGTTTTTTAGAACAACCGAAAACCTGGCAACCCGTTGCCCCAAAGCAATATGCTCTTTCAGCACAATGGTATTGATTTTCTGCGACTCCCGCAACGCTACCGTTACGGGTTTTCCCGTTTCCGGAAGCAGGAACTGGCCCGGTTCCAGCACTTTTTCAACAACGGCGCCTTTACTTCCGGTATACGATACTTTGGCGCCGGAAAAAAGATTGCTGTCAAAACTCTCATCACGGTATTGCTTAAACGCCATCAATGCGGCAGAATCATTTTCATGTATAAGCCCCCTCCTGTCGGGTGGAATATTCAGTAGTAAAGCCGATCCTCTTCCCACGGACTTCAGGTACAGATCAAAAAGTGTTTCACCGGATTTCACTTTATCATCTTCCTCGGCATGATAAAACCATCCCGGCCGTATACTCACATCACATTCCGCCGGTATCCAGTTTTTGCCGTTTACATTACCCTTATTTAAGGTATCCGTAGCCGGCGCTCCATGTCCTCTGCTGAAACCCGCGGTATCCAGCAGGTTCCAGTTGGTGGCGCCTGCAATTCCTCTTTCATTACCCACCCACCGGATATCCGGGCCGATATCACTGAACACCACTGTCCTGGGAGCTATCTCTCTCATCGTACTTTCAAAGCGCCCGAAATCATATTCCTGTTTCTTCCCGTTCGGTCCTTCTCCATTGGCTCCATCCCACCAGAACTCAAATAACGGACCGTACTTATTCACCACTTCCTTCATGGTATTTACATACACATCATTGTACCCGGGTGTTCCATATTCAGGATGGTTCCTGTCCCAGGGAGACAGGTAAATGCCAAACAGCAATCCGTTTGCTTTGCAGGCTTCGGACAATTCTTTTACAACATCCCCTTTGCCATCTTTCCATTTGCTTTCTCTTACCGTATGTTGGGAGTATTCACTCGGCCACAAACAAAATCCGTCATGGTGCTTCGCAGTAAGGATAATTCCTTTAGCGCCGGATTGTTTGGCTATTCTCGCCCATTGATGGCAATCCAATGCCGTAGGGTTGAACGCGTCCGCCGGCTCATCGCCATGCCCCCATTCTTTATTGGTAAAAGTATTGGGTCCAAAATGGATAAACCAGTAAAACTCCAGGTCGTGCCAGGCCAGTTGCTGCTCATTGGGAGTCGGACCAAAGGCTTCAGGCAGTTTTTCTTCCGGCGCAGGACTACCGCAAGCTATCAGAAAAGCAATAAAGACAGGCAAAGTGTACTTCATATGAACTGTTGAGTGTATTTAAAGCGTAAAGATTGATTTAGTTGGCAAGCGACATTTGAAAACTTCCCGGATCCTGATAGGCGGGGAAAAAATACCCCACTTTTTGCATTTTCCGCTTTTACAGGTCCTCTTCCCGTTCCAACATCAGGATGGCGCTTTGCGGTACTATAAAGTACTTCTCATTTTCGTACATTACTTCGGTGGCGCCACTCAGCAGAAAAATTGCCAGGTCGCCTTCCCTTGCCTGCAGCGGAATGTACTTTACCTGGTCTTCTTCCGGTTTCCAGCTTTCATTTTCCACAGGCATCGGTATGGCATACCCCGGCCCGTGTTTGATCACATATCCCTGCTGCACTTTCTCTTTTTCCTGCACACCGGGTGGCAGGTACAAACCACTGGCGGTTCTTTCATTGCCCTGAACGGGCTTTATCAAAATCCTGTCTCCTATTACTATCAGTTTCTTGAACTTGTTTTCCGGGGTCAATCGCATAGCTGGTCGATAATTGATGTGCAAAAATAAGATTCAGAAAATAAATCTGCCAATTCCACCTGTTTTAAAGGATTTTCAATAAATTATGCTTTAACAAAAAATTATTAGGCTTAACTTACAAATAGAAAATGATTTTTATTTATTTGTTTTAAATAAACTAGTAATATGGAAGCTCAAAAACACAAAATTTTATTGTGCGAAGATGACCAGAATCTTGGATTGGTGTTGAAGAATTATCTGGAACTCAATGATTACGATGTTACCCTGGAAAGAGACGGCCGGCTGGGACTGGCAGCGTTTCAACGGGAAAAGTTTGACCTCTGCCTGCTCGATGTAATGATGCCCAATATGGATGGTTTTAAACTGGGAGAAGAGATCAGGGATATCAACCCGGATGTTCCCCTGTTCTTTTTATCTGCCAAAACCATGAAAGAAGACATCATACAGGGTTATAAGCTGGGAGCGGACGACTATATCACAAAACCTTTTGATAGTGAGGTACTCCTGCTTAAAATAAAGGCCATCCTGAAAAGGAACGAAGACCTGAACAAGGATACCGGCAACGTGGAATATGATCTGGGTAACTATCATTTCAATCCCAAACTGAGGGAATTGAGTATTGCCGGAAAGACCCAGACGCTTTCTCCGAAAGAGAATGAGTTGCTGAAAATGCTGGCTGAATACAAAAATGACCTGCTGCCACGCGAGATCGCTTTAAAGCGTATATGGGGCAGCGATACTTACTTCAATGGCAGAAGTATGGACGTTTATATTGCCAAGCTGAGAAAATACCTGAAAGAAGATTCACAGATTGAAATAGTGAATATTCACGGTAACGGATTCCGGCTGGTGGTAAATGCATAGCATGCAATCTTATTATTTGTAAAGGGCTGGGGTATCTCAGCCCTTTTGTTTTTAATGCTTTTTGCTCTTCGTCAATTGCCAGGTCAGGTTAAGAAAAAAATTGTTTTCCCTGACAACATAGTCATGGTAAGGTAATAACCGGTCTATAAAAATGTAACCGGCCTCCATTTTGCAATTGCAGGGAAAATTATATTCCAGGTTGAACCCTATCCGGTTATGATCATAGTAGTGATAGCGGTCCGTACCGGATAGGTTTACAAACAGTTCGTCGTAAACGCTTATTTTAAACCGCGTATCAATATCATATCGAATTCCAGACCGGTTTCTTACCCTGGTAATATCCCGGGGGTTAAGTTTGAACATACGGTACTCAACCGCATTGCGGCTGACCAGATAAATGCTTCCGGCTATCCGCGTTTGCCAGTCCATAGCAGCAGATACCCTGTACTCCCGGTTGGAGGGACCTTTTTCATCTTCCCTGGTTTCTATCACCCTGTAATGGTTAAAACAGGCAAAAGGCGAAAGCGAAAACCTTACATTCTCATTATGCTGATAATGAAGCCAGCTCCTTGCCGTAAACATCAGTTTGTTGCTGACCAGATAGTCATTATCCGCCCCACTCTGTCTTCTGTGCTGAAATTCGTTATCCAGCCTTATTTTTTCCTGTACCGGATAGCTCAGCGTAGTTCTGAACCAGGCATTATAATGCTGCGCCTGTGCCGGGCGGGCAAAAAACATCCCTGCTGCCAGTAGTGACAGAAAAAATAAACCTTTCATACGCTGAAATGATTAGTGCGGGATCTTCTCTCTTATCCACCCGTAAAACCAGGTGCCGGCAATTGCACTCAATAAAGTGACTAATACAACGGTAGCCCCGGTACCTATTTGAGCGAAGAGCGGCCCGGGACAGGCGCCCGTAAGTGCCCAGCCAAAACCAAAAAGTAATCCTCCGTAAATCTGTCCTTTACTGAATTTTTTGGGCGAAATAACGATGGGTTCACCGTATATGGTTTTGACTTTGAATTTTTTTATTAACCAGACAGATATCATTCCCACGACGACCGCACTTCCGATAATGCCATACATATGAAATGATTGGAGGCGGAACATCTCCTGGATGCGGAACCAACTGATGACTTCCGCCTTTACCAGCAGAATGCCAAAAAAAATGCCACTCACCAGGTATTTCAGGTTGTGATACCACTTATGTTGTAACTGGCTTTCATTTATGCAAACCGTATCCAGGGAACGAATCTCCTTTTCATCTGCTAATGGAGGGTTCAAAGTAGATAATGTATTGTCCTTATAGTTCATGTTGTTTTGTTTTTTGTTTCGCAAAATCCAGATCGTCTTATTACTCCATTTTTTTAACCACTGCTTACAAAGCAAGTATGTATGGTAAAAACAGGTTTGCCATCACAAACCCTCCTGCCATAAAGCATATCGTAGCCACCAGCGAAGGCCATTGCAGGCTGGAGAGCCCCATGATGGCGTGGCCGCTTGTACAACCACCGGCGTACCGGGTGCCAAACCCAACCAGGAAACCACCCACCACTATCAGAATGATCCCTCTTGCACTAAACAATCCGTCCCAACTTATAATGTCTGCCGGTACGAGGTTATTATAATTGGTAATGCCATACCCGGCCAGTTCATTCACCAATGCGGGGTTTACTGCTATCGGTTCTGTACCGACCAGGAAAGCGGCGGCTATCATTCCCCCGGCAAAAATGCCGAATACAAAAAACAGGTTCCAGATCTCTTTCTTCCAGTCGTATTTAAAAAAAGGGATGTTAGCCGGTATGCAGGACGCGCATATATGCCGCAGAGAAGAACTGATACCAAAAGACTTGTTGCCCATGATCAAAAGTACGGGTACGGTCAATCCAATCAAAGGACCGGAGACATACCAGGGCCAGGGTTGTTTTATTAATTCCAGCATGTATAATTTTTGTTAAGGGTGCAAAATTTCTCTTTTCCGTCCTTAAATTAAGCTACTTTGGTTACATAGGTTCTTTTTTTGCCGAAAATATCAGAGCTATACTAAATATAATATGCCACGAATGCACGAATAAATATTTGTGCACCTGCCTGCCGCAGGCAAGTTGGTGGCTATTGTAAAACCATAATGCGTTTAATTCAACATCAGGTATCGCTTTATCAGGATGCCCGGTTAGAGAAAAAGGAGGATTTGTCCGGCCGGTATCAACCGTGCTCCGGGGTATCCGGGAACATACCTATCACGGGAAAAATGCTAAGGAATAGTGATTATTAATTCAGTTGTTTTCTTACCCTCTCCTCCCCAATAAAACCGACATGACTCCAGCTCATTTTTTTATTCCTGTACAATTTGAGGGTAGGCAAGGCTGTTACCCCCAACGCTTCGCACAGTTCCGGGTTCTCATCCGCATCAATACGTACCAGTACTATTTTATCAGCCAGTTCCGTTTCAAGCTTTTTCAGGTAGGGTTCCATTTTTTTACAGGGTCCGCACCAGTCCGCATAAAAATCAACCAGGGTGAGCTTTTCCGGGTCCAGGAGTGACTGGTATTCCTGCAAGCTTATCCCGGAAGCCGTAGTAAGAGCGGTGGTTTCCGGAAGTTTGGCGAAACGCCATTCCATCATCCCTCCCGGCATCTCGTACACCTTTTTAAAACCCTGTTGCCGCATAGAAGCAGCGGCAGCGGCACTTCTGCCTCCACTCAGGCAATACACAAATACCGGCCGGGATTTATCCAGGGCCGCAGTACGCTGCTGAAACCCCGGCTCGTCCCAATCGATATTCACCGCTTTTTCCAGGTGTCCCTTTTCAAATTCTCCCCGGCTGCGAACATCCAGCAACTGAACTTTCTTTCCCTGCACCTTCTCAAAAAATACGGTAGCAGGCAACTGATCGCCATCCTGGTTTCCACCGGTACTGTCGCAACTCATCAAAAAAACCAGGAAAACGGATACAACAATATTTTTAAGCATCATCAGGCGTTTTCTTTTAATAATCGTTCCAGCTCGCCGGCCTGCGATACACCGGACCTTCTCCAAACCACCTGTCCTTTTTTAAATATCATTAAGGTAGGTACGCCCTGTATCTGGTAGCTGCCGGCCACCTCCGGGTTTTTGTCAACATCAATTTTAATGATCGAAGCCGTCTCTCCCACCCTTTTTTTCACATCTGCCAATATAGGCGCCTGTATTTTACAGGGGCCACACCAGGTAGCAAAAAAATCTACCAGAACCGGTTTATCCTGGCTTATCATTTCCTGAAATGTCATATCGTTTCTTTTTTTCGTTGAAAGATAGAAAATAATAAGCCGCCCATAACGGCGCCGTAAACCGTGCTGTTTACCGGTTTGGATGTGATCGCACAGGCGCCGGATTCACAGCCGATAAACTTCCAGTATACATATCCTCCGATGGCGCCTGCCACTACACCCGCAACGGGTATTATATTTTTCTTTAAGAATGAAATCATTTTAATCGTTCATTTTAATTTTCCACATACCCCTGAAATCGCCCATACCGTAACCGGTGGCTTTATCGAGGGGATATTTCTCGTTAATCGCCAGCAGGGTCTCCGGTAATATGTCCTTTTCTTTTGAACCGTGGCAATTGAGACAGGCCGGCATGGCTATAGTAATCGCTTTATAATAGAAAATATCATTATCGACTTCCCGCACAAAATGCTTTTGTAACACGGTCGAGTCCTTTAATATTGCTTTCAGATGCCGCCAGGCAGCGCTGTCCGAAGCACTTTTTATTCCATTTCCGGGATTCCTGTTGTTATCGCTCAGGCGTTGTACGGAGTATTCTCCACCTGCCGAATCCGTAAGGTATAGCGCTTTTTCATTGCAAAAAGTCACTGCGCCCTTGATACCATGCTGTTGCGTAGCATTCGCTACATTCTTCAGCAATACGCCCTGCACAAGCGTGGCAATGCTATCGCCTTTCCGAAGGTAAACGCTATCTTCTATATTCCTGCTATCAGTGGTCGTGGCTATATTGTTGCAACCCATAACCACAAAGCCTGCTATTAAAGACAATAGGACTGTCTTCGTCATATACGTTATTTTACTTCTTCAAATACTACCTTTCCTGCTTTATCTCCCTCTCTTTTTTGTACGGGTACGCTACAACCGCCTGCTCCGCAACACCCGATATTCAGTACCGGCATCAGTGAAAATAATCCTCCCAGGGCCGCCACTACCCAATCCTGCATTAAAATGCCCTGTACCAGGATAAATACACCTATACCAAGACGTAAGAACCGCATAAAGTTCCAGTTATTTAGAATAATATCCTTCATCATTGTTGTTTTTTATGTTTTTTTAAAGTATTAATGCTGAAAGGCGCGTATAGCGGACAAAAGCTGATAAAAGAAGTAAGTACCAGGATGACCGCCAGTATACCCAGTACGGTTGCCGGTGTTCCGGAAATAGTATTGGTAAAATACAGTACAGCAATTAACGCAGCCAACAATATGCGGATCATTTTATCGGCTGCTCCGATATTCTTTTTCATATTTCTTATTTTTTAGTTGCAAAAATTCTGATCACGGACGCTTTTCCCACATGAAAAAGCCCTTCTTCCTGTTCGATATCCTGCTCATCAGCTTCCTCAAATTCGAAACCCTCAAAATCTGATCTTAATTCTTCAAGATTGTATAACATGGTGGCATCTCTGGGGCCGCCTGCCTTTGAATTATTTTGCTGGTTCTCCGCCTGTTTCTTATTAAAGCCTTCCAGAACCAGCTTCCCTCCTTTTTTTACAAATGAGGCGAGCTTTCGATGCCAGCTTCTTCTCCCGGCTTCGGGGAAATGCGCATAGATCATCGCCAGGGCATCAAAACTTTTTAAGGGGTACATTACATCTTTCATATCCGCTACAGCATAATCCACTTCTACCCCGTTTCTGCCGGCAAGCAATGCAGCTTTCTTTTGGCCGACTTCACTCTGATCAAATGCCTTCACTTTCCAGCCCAACTTTGCAGCAAATACGGCATTTCGCCCCTCTCCTTCCGCCGGGAACAAAATAGTACCCGGCGTCAGCCCGGGCAATATCCGCCGCAGGTATTCATTGGGCTCTTCTCCGTACACAAAACCGGTCTGACGATATCGTTCATTCCAAAATGCCCTCGTCATTTTTCAAAGTTTCTTTATATTACATTTTCCCTTTCAGCATCTGGTTCCAGTATAGATAGGGCAATCCGTATTTCTTCAACATCCACAAGCGCCAGTGCTCTTTATAGCTGTCAAATACGCCCATCCACTTCAGCATAGGGTCTGGTGTAAATTCATTTTTGTAATTAAACTCCGCCAGCACCATCTTGCCATAACCGGTCACCAACGGGCAGGATGAATACCCATCATAAGAGTTATTATCTGCCGGCTTATGGTCCATCAACCTCAGCAGGTTATCTACCACCACGGGCGCCTGCTTCCGGATAGCCGCCCCGGTTTTTGCTGTGGGCAACGCCGCTACATCGCCCAGCCCGAATACATTGGAGTACTTACTATGCTGCATACTGTTTATATTAACATCCAGCCAGCCGGCAGCATTGGCCAAAGCAGATGTTTTCACAAATGCCGGCGCTGTTTGCGGAGGCGCCAGGTGCAATAAATCGAACGGTATGGAGATAATAGAATCCTCCTCCATTTTTTCCCCGGTTGTATTGTCAATTTTAATTTCCGGGTTGCCGCCCGTTATTTTAAAAAACGCCCGCCTACTATCCGCATCAATTTTAACCGGGGAATGGAACGGCCTGAAATCAACATGGTAACGGTGAAGCACATGGGTAAGTGTGTCCGCTACCTGCTTCACGCCAAAGATCACCGTTCCCGGCGTAGCAAATATCACATTCGATTCAGATGCCAGTCCTTTTTTTTGTATATAATCCGCCGCCAGGTACATTATTTTCTGCGGCGCTCCTCCACATTTTATCGGGGTGGCCGGCTGGGTAAACAAAGCGTTTCCTCCCTTAAAATTCCGGAGGCACTCCCAGGTATATTCCGGGTTGATATAGTTGCTACAGGCAACACCTTTGTCGAGAGCTTCTTCCAGTCCTTCTATCAGCGACAGGTCGTTTACCAGACCAGGTGCCACTACCAGGTAGTCATAAGTGATCTTCCCGTTGCCTGCCGTGTCAATGGCGTTTTCCTGCGGCAATAAAGCAGTTGCGCTATCCATTACCCAGTCTACCCCCTTTGGTATCACCGATGATTCATCTCTCCGCGTGGCAGCATAGTTAAAATTGCCCGCTCCTACCAATGTCCAGGCAGGCTGGTACCAGTGGTCGCGGGAAGGCTCTACAATTGCAATATCCAGCCCAGCCCTTTTTCTTTTTAATTGCGCAGCTACCATAATACCGGCGGTACCGCCACCGATGATCAATACCTGGTAATGTTTTTTCATTGTCAATGCGTTTACTGTACGGCAAAGTAAAGAAGAACACAGTCCATGTTTTGTAACTATAGTCACATTTCCCTTTATTAAAGAGAAAAAATAAAATTGTACCTCATAGCTAAAGAAAGCCGGAAAACAATGTCTTCCGGCTTTACCTCCGATGCAAAATGAGCTGATACGAGCGAAAGAAGAAAATGACCGACACTTTAAGTTTCTACACAATTCTTCACATTCGTCCAGGTACCGCCGTTGACCACATTCTGAAAACCCTTCTGCTCCAGCAGTCCTTTTGCCTGACTGCTGCGGCTACCGCTGCGACAAAAAACAACGATATTCTTTTTACCTTTAAATTTGGCCAGCTCGGCCGTTATTCTGTCAAGGGGTATATTCACTGCTCCATGAACAGTTCCGGAAGAAAATTCCCCGGGGGTACGAACGTCTACCAGGAATGCTCCTTCCTTTATGGCATTGTTCAGTACGGTATTATCTGTCTTCCCGAATAATATTGAAAAAAAACTCATGTCCGGCTTGTTTTAATTGTTAAGTACTGCAAATTCTTTTTTCCTTTTCCCGGCGCTTTTTCTTTCTGCCCACTCCTTCATCCCGCCGGAGTAGTTTTTAATATCGCGGAACCCGTTCCTGGCTAAAAGAGAGTAAGCTATGGTTGAACGGTCTCCTGCCTGGCAGTGTACGATCACCAACCTGTCTTTACTGACCTTATCCAGGTTGTCCTGTAAGGTACCTGCAAAAATATTCTCGGCTCCTTCTATATGACCGGCTTCATATTCCGTTACGCCTCTCACATCTATGATCTGTACCTCCGGATTGCCTACATATTGCTTAAACTCGTTGATATCTATCACATCCGCAGTTTGCAGTGCTATACCCGGCTCTTCCACATCAGAGATATATCCATAGATATTATCCAGCCCGATGCGCATCAGCTTACGTGTCAGATCCTTCATCTGGTCAGCATCCGCTATCAGCATAAACTGTTCTTCATAATTCAACAACCAGCCTGCCCAGGTGGAAAAAGAGTTGTTCCCCTGAATATTCAGGCTTCCCGGAATATGACCACTGGCAAACGCTGTTTTATGGCGGGTATCGATCACCTTTATGCCCCTGTTGTAAGCGGTTAAAAACTGTTCTTTGGTCAGCCTCGGATGCCTGGGAACTTCCACCAGTAAAGGACGCTTCACTTTATTCAGGTGCTTCATCATAGCAAAATATTTTGGCGGCTCCGGCTGGTCGGCCAGTAAATAATCTGTGAAACCCGCTTCATCTTCCCCGTATTGAAAGGCCCAGTTCCTGGTCATTTCATAGCCCACGGTAGAGCAATGAACCGCTCCCAGGGCTTTTCCACAGGCAGAACCGGCGCCGTGCGCCGACCATACCTGTACGAACTCAGGCAACGCCGCGAATTTTTTCAGAGATTGAAACATTTGCCGGGCTCCCACTTCCTTGGTTCCGGTAAAACCAGCAGCTTTCTCCAGTAAATCCGGGCGGCCGATATCACCCACAAACACAAAGTCACCGGTAAACAACATCACCGGTTCATCGGTAGCCGGATGGTCTGTCAGCAGGAAGCTGATGCTTTCAGGCGTATGCCCCGGCGTATGCAACACTTTCAAAGAAAGATTACCTACGGTTATTACATCACCGTCCTTCAGTCCCACATGAGGAAACTCATACTGCCAACCTTCTCCACCTTCATCTGAAAGGTACATTTGCGCTCCGGTAACAGCGGCCAGCTCTCTTGAACCGCACAAAAAATCAGCATGTATATGCGTTTCTGTAAGATGCGTGATCCTGAGATTGTTCTCTTTCGCTATTTCCAGGTAGGTATCAATATCCCTTTTGGCATCTATTACTATAGCTTCACCGGTTGCCTGGCATCCGATCAAATAACTGCCCTGTGCAAGACTCTTGTCGTAAACGTGTTGGAAAAACATGGCTCAATTTTTATTGGTGATTGTATTTTATTTGTATGATGTAAATTTCGATCATCGTTTGGCGTTATACAGCTACTTTGGTTACATAAGCGGGTTGTTTTCAGTTTTTTAACTCTTTAATTACCCCATGAACCAGCAGAACAGCTTTATCATTTCAGCATCGTTTCTTTTATAATGATATAAATTCCCATTGCCAGGACAAACCAGCCAAAAGCCGGTTTCAGTTTTTCGCCGTTTATCTTATGTGACAATGCCGACCCGATAAAAATCCCCACAATAGCAAAAACCGTTACAATTGATAAAAAAGTCCAGTTAACAGGCGTTTCACGGCCTTCGCCCAGGAACCCGATCAGTGATTTGGCGGCTATGATCACCAGGGAAGTGCCTATTGCCTCTTTCATAGGCAGTTTACTCAACACTACCAATGCAGGTATAATTAAAAAGCCGCCGCCTGCTCCTACCAGTCCGGTAAGAACACCTACTACTATTCCTTCCAGTAAAATAAAGGGGTAATTAAATTGCTGTTGTGCCGGCGCCTCCTCCACAGGATCCTTCCCCTTTCGTATCATGCTCCAGGAAGAAACGATCATCAATACCGCGAATAACAACATCAGCATCATATTCCTGGTAACTACCAATGTTCCTATTGTAAATATTTCAGGCGGTATGGCAGGCACTATATAAGCCCGTGTAAGAAAAACGGCTGCTATGGAAGGCACCCCGAATACTACGGCTGTTTTGATATTTACCAGCCCTTTTTTGAAATAGGAAACGGACCCTACGACGCTGGTGGTGCCTACTACAAAAAGAGAATAACCCGTGGCCAGCACCGTATCTATACTAAACAGGTAAACAAGTACCGGCACAGTAAGGATACTGCCGCCGCCGCCGATAAGCCCGAGAGTGATACCGATAAGAACCGATGCGAAATAACCAGCTATATCCATTTTTTAAATTGATGCTGCAAAATTGCACCAACCTAAAACACCGAACGGCTACTTTGGTTACATAAGGGTGATTTTGTTTCTGCCCAGTTTTACGGTTCCGTTCTCCTCCAATTGCTTCAGCAACCGGGATACGACTACCCTGGCTGTTCCCAGCTCATTAGCCAGTTGCTCATGGGTCACATTAATGGTTTTGTTGCCGGTGATTTCCGCTTTTTTTTGTAATAAGGCCAACAACCTTTCATCCACCTTTTTGAAGGCTATAGCGTTGATAATATTCAGCAGTTCTTCGAAGCGTTTATGATACAACCGGAAGATATAATCCAGCCATTGGGGATATTCTTTAATAAACAGGGAGACTTTATCCACCGGTAAAAACAAAACCTCGGCATCTTCTTCCACTTCAGCCTTTACCTTGCTGGTTTCATTATGTAAGCCACCAAGGAAGGACATGATACAGCTTTCACCTGCTTTGATATAGTATAGCAGAATTTCCCTTCCATCATCTTCGGTACGCATTACTTTTATCATACCGCGGGTAACAATGGGAATGGCACGGATATAGGCCTTTTCATTAAGTATGACATCTCCCGCTTCATAGGTTTTCGACATACTGTGCTGGTATAACTTCTCCACCAGTTCGGGAGAGGTTTTAAATTCTGCTATCTGGTCAAGATTTTCCATGTTGCAAAGGTAGGAGATTGAGAGAAGAGGTAAATAGGGATGTTACCGGTTTTTGGATTGCGCACAAACATAAAAGAACATATTCAGCCGGTAGTAAAGTGAAAGGAAATATAATCCGTGAACCGTAACTTGCAGTTTAAAGAAAATAGCAGATGATACTACGTACTATTATAAGCAGTTTGTTTTTATTTCAGTTGTTCACCGCCCCTGCACAAACCATCATTCCGCTGTATGAAAAAGTACCGGGCATGCTTCCCGTTCCTTCCAAAGAGAGGTATGACAGTGCCCGGCAGGGCGCATATAATGTTACCCATCCGACAGTAACCGTTTATCTTCCGGAAAAGGATAAGGCTACCGGCGCCGCAGTAATCGTATGTCCCGGCGGCGGTTATGGTATGTTGGTGATGGGTAATGAAGGGCATAAAATTGCAAAGTATTTTGCGGATCACGGCGTGGCCGCTTTTGTATTAAAATATCGCCTGCCAGATGAAGAAAGAATGAAGAACAAAAGCCATGCTCCTTTGCAGGACGCCCAGTCTGCGATACAACTGGTCAGGCAGCGCGCCGGGGAATGGGGGATCGATGCCGGCAAAATAGGCATCATGGGATTTTCGGCGGGAGGTCACCTCGCATCTTCCGCATCGGTACATTTTAGCGACCCGGTTATCCCTTCAAATGGTGTCAGCCTGCGCCCGGATTTCACCATCCTGGTTTATCCGGTCATCAGTATGGGCTCGCTGGGACATTCCGGCTCGAGGGAAAACCTGCTGGGAAAAAACCCGTCACCACAATTGATTGAAAAATTTTCAAGTGATCTGCAGGTTACAAAAGAAACACCTCCTGCCCTGCTGATACATTCCAGCAACGATAAGGGAGTACCTGTGTATAATTCCATCAATTATTACAGCGCTTTGCAGAAAAACGGTGTACTGGCGGAAATGCATATTTATCCCGTGGGCGATCATGGCTTTGTTTTACAATGGCCGCTGGAAGACTGGATGCCGCTAAGCCTGAATTTCATGAAAAGTATCGGTATACTGCGCTAACGGACTACCGTGTTAACAGTCCTGCATCCAATACAAATTGAGAACCTGTTATGAATCTTGCATTATCTGAAACCAGGAAAACAACGGCATTTGCCACATCTTCCGCTTCCACCCAGGGCGCCGGCAGCAGGTTACCTGCGGAGCGTTCGGCAACTTCCACCGCCGTAGTACCTTCCATCAACGCCAACCCGTCATTCATGGGGGTATTCACCCCGGTTGGATGAATGGATACTACCCGGATATTGTAAGGCGCCAGTTCAATCGCCCAGGCCTTGGTCAGCCCGGTCAATCCCCATTTTGACGCGGTATAATGACTTAACCTGCCCAGTCCCCGCAAACCGGCAATGGAAGAGTTGTTAATGATCACACCGGATTTTTGACCTATCATCACCGGTATAATTCTCCTGGCTACCAACCAGGCTCCCTTGAGATTAATATCCAGCATGGCGTCCCATTCCGCTTCGCTCAGTTCATGCGCCAGACCATAAGCGCATATCCCCGCATTGTTAAACAGGATATCGATACCCGGCAAAGCCTTACCTGCTTCTGTTACGGCATGCACTATATCCGCATCGTTGCGGACATCACCCTGAAAAGTCAGACATTGTACGCCAAGATGCTCACATTCTTTCCGGAGCGACTCCAGTTCATTTTTTGATCCCATACCATAACCCGGGAATTCAATGTCCCTGGCTATGTCAAAAGCAATAATATGAACACCTTCTTTCGCAAGCGCTAATGCCACTGCCCTGCCCTGTCCATGAGCGGCGCCGGTAATAAACGCCACCTTATTTTTCAGTCCCTTATTCATAATGTCGGTTTTATATAATCCGCCAGGTACCCGTCTATGTTAGTTTCAATAACGTTATTAAAGATATTCGTGGCGATCATTTGTCCCGCAAATGCGATCAACAGCACAGTCTCTTCATTGGTGTATTTTGAAGCAACAGCATTAAATACTTCATCACTGATCCTCCCTCCTCTCCTGGTGATGGCCGCTCCAAAATCCAGGAGCTCCTGCTCTCCGGCATTTATCTGCAGATGCTCCGGGTCTTCACCGGCATCTATGATGATCTTCCTGAAAAAAGTGGAACAAAGAGGGCAATCAGAAGCGGTAGATACAGACCAGGCAAAAAGATAAGCCAGCCTTTCACCAACAACCTGCTTCACCCGGTTGTATAACGGGTACCACTGCATGTACACTTCAAAAGACAGCAGGGAGTATGCCAGGGTAGCCTTCATATTGGTGATGCGGGCGCTGTAGGTTTCCGTATGATGCCGGAAAGCTTCCGCTGTTTTGTTATCAACAGCCTCTATTTCCAAAGGAGGAATTCTCGCCATATCCTGATGATTTACCGACACAAATTATGAAAAAACAATGCAAGTATGCGGTAAGGATTGAATCGATAAAGATTGAAGACGGGTAAATGCGGGAAATTCACTATTGCTTCACCAACTTGAATTTCCCCCTGTTAACCGCATCTGTACGCTGCCCGAAACTGCCTTCAAAAACAGTTGTATCTGTATTAAATGACCCAAGGGTAAACAAAGGCAGGTTGTGGTAAACATATGCGATATTAGCTTTCCCGGACTGTTTGTCTACCGTAAAAAATGTTTCTACTTTTCCTTCTGTAAGCGCTGTGTCTATTTTCAGAGAAAGATCGATGTATATCCTGATCGTACCATCCGGGCGAAATAAAAAGCCATAGTAACCCTCTTTATATTCCCGGGCAGAATCGAGGTATTGCCCCTCCCAGAACCCTATTATTTTAGGGGCCGGCTTTACTATTTCGTGGTCAGCAGGTCTTGCAGATATATCAGTTGGGGAATGATCCGGTCTCTTCTTTTCGGTATTTCCACAAGATGCAATAGTAGTTCCAAAGAATAAAGTCACGGCAGCATAAAAAATTCTCATATAATGCTTATTGTCTATCAATCAAATTCCGATGTTGTAAAAGTAAAAGTAAATGTAATTCTAATTCGGTGATCAGGTATCAGGAATGGCTGGTTATGTATAAACTTTTTTTAATTTTTGATATAAGTCAACCCAAGCCGGTTTGTTAACACAACGATCTGCATATACCTTTTTGCCGGTAAAACAATCTTAAATTAGTTAGTTATCTTATATTTCAAATTTCGTTCCAGTATTTGCAGGGTGGTCATATCGTTTATTATGTTCCGGGGCTAGGCACATTTACCTTTAGCGAAAGTGTTCAGGATTTCGTAAGGAAGAAACACCATACATAAGTGGCAACTCGTGTATCCAAGGAATCCGTCGAACGGACAGGGACTGAAATTGGATATAAAAAATACTCAGCAGTCCTGACCTTTCACGAAGCCTACCCGGAGCGGAGCAGGAAACATCCATATTTTGGCATAAGCAGGCTCTTCCCTGTCCGGCAGGCTGCGTGTCAATGTTTTGCAACAAACAGATAGTCAATCGTCATCCCGATCCCAACCGTAGGTCGGTAGGCCTCTCATTCCACTGCGTTCCATTCGAGGTGACGATGGCCGATGTGTCATTCCCGCATTGATTTGAAGCGCTAATAACCAGTCGGAAAGACAGACTATGGTAATTATGAAAATCTGAACTTTTCCAGGCGGAGATAAATATGTCCTTGGGTTACCTGTCAAAAAAAATATATTTTTTTTGATTAAAGAAAAAAAGAATTACTTTTGTCTACAAATTTAGTAGACTAATAAAAATTTAAGATGAAACACGAAACAAAGCAATTATTGACAATCCTGCCTTTATTTCCCAAAACAATTTCCTCTTGTTGTTTTACAACCTGTTATTAATACTCCTCTTGCTTTTTCACTCCGCTGCACGCCTTTTTAATCTCCGGTAATTTTTATCAATCCCAGTTTCAGTAGACCAGTTTTACTGTATACTCTAAATTTTATTTACATGAAGCGCATTCTCTCAATGGCAATGCTTATGCTACTGGCATTGCTTTACCAAGGCACTGCATTTGCACAACAGTCAAAAACAATCAAGGGGCGGGTTTTTCATGAAGAAACCGGGCAACCGCTGGAGGGTGTCAGTATTATACCCAAAGGTGGCAGAGGTGGCGCGAGTACCCGGGAAGACGGCAGTTTTGAGCTGGAAGTGTCACCGGCTGTAAGGTTCCTCCTTGTAACTTCCACCGGGTATGAACAGCGGGAAGTATCCATAGCAGACAGATCTGCGATTGATATTCCACTTAAACCTTCCTCCAGGCAACTGGATGATATTGTTGTTACCGGTTATAGTGTCCAGAACAAAAGATTCATCGCGGGTTCCATCGCCACTGTAAATGCGAATGATATCAAAGATATACCGGCAGCAAGTTTCAACCAGTTGTTACAGGGAAAAGCTGCCGGGGTCACTGTCACCTCCAACTCCGGTGTACCGGGCGGCGGTATTACTTTCAGGGTGCGGGGGAGCAACTCCATCAACGCTTCCGTGGAACCGCTGTATATTATTGACGGAATCTTTATCAGCAGCGACAACCAGATCCAAACAGGGTTGGGTGGCCAGGTCCAGTCGAATCCGCTGGCTGATCTGAATCCTTCCGATATCGAAAGCATCACCGTACTGAAGGATGCCAACGCCACGGCTATATATGGTTCCCTCGGCGCCAATGGTGTAGTGCTGGTGACCACTAAAAAAGGAAAACTGAACAGCCGGGGAAAGATTACGGCAAACGTCGCGCAGGGATGGTCATCTGCAGTAAAAAAGTTTGAAGCCGTCACCGGGCCGCAGTTAGCCGAACTGGTGAACGAATCGGTAAGAAATACGGCAATTGACAACGGCCTGGATCCTACAGGTGTTACTCTGCCTTTTCCCGATCCGGCTAGCGTTCCGACCTACGATCGTAACAGCGATCTGTTCAGGGTAGCGAAAACGAACAATTACGAAGTATCGGCACAGGGTGGCACCCAGAGCAGCACCTACTATGCCAGCCTAGGTTATCTTAAACAGGAGTCTATTGTAAACCCATCCGATTTTGAGCGGTACTCCGCACGTTTAAACTACGATAATAATATTACCCGGAACTTCAAGCTGGGTACAACAGTGAATGTTACCCGTACCTGGCGTAACGTGAGCAGCAACGATAATAACCCCCGCGGGGTGATCAATTCGGCCATCTTCCCTCGATCCAACGTACCCATTTATAATGAAGATGGCACCTTTAACAGGGCGGGCAGCTTCGACAATCACATCGCATTGATAGAAAATATCGGCAACGATGCAGTAGGATGGAGGACCATCGGTAGCATTTACGGCGAACTAACCCTTTTACCGGGCTTAAAATTCAGGAGCAGCCTAAATATTGACAACAACGATGTATACGAAAATAACTACTACAACACACTTATAGTTGCAGGGCTGGCCTCAAACGGCTCAGCTGCGTCCTATCTGACCAAAAACTTTATTTTAACCAATGAACAACTGCTTACCTATATCAAAACACTGGGTAGCACCGGAAAACACAATATCAATGCCCTGCTGGGCAACACCGTCAATAAAGTCCTGTCCCAAAGCACTTCCGCTACGGGACAGGGTTTTGCCACCAACAACATCACCGCTATTTCCGATGCCGCTACCAAATCTGGCTCATCTTCCCGCAGCGAGTCGAACCTGATTTCATTCTTCGGAAAAGCCAGTTATACATTTGACGGTAAATACACTGTTGACGGAAGCTTACGGGCGGACGCTTCGTCTAAATTCGGAGTAGATAACAAATGGGGGTATTTTCCCTCCGGCGGCATCACCTGGAGAGCCGGTGAGGAAAGCTTTATCAGGGACCTGAATATTTTTGACGAGTTAAAATTCAGGGCCAGCGCAGGACTGTCCGGCAACCAGAATGGCATCGGCTCCTATGCCGCGTTGGGTATATGGTCATCGGGCTTCAACTACCTTGAGACGGCCGGCACTGCCCCTACACAATTGGAAAACCGGAACCTGACATGGGAAACTACTCGGCAGATCGACCTGGGGGTTGAATTTGCGATCCTCAGGAACAAACTATCGTTTAGCGTAGACTACTATAACAAATATACCTATGACCTGTTATTGTCAGTTCCCGTACCCTCCCGTTCCGGCTTTACATCCTACCTGCAGAACTATGGCGCTGTGCGTAATAAAGGATTTGAAGTGACGGCTCATTCCGTTAATATCAGCAACGGCAATTTTAACTGGACTACCGATTTCAATATCTCATTTAACAACAACAAAATTGAAAAGCTCGCTGCGGATATAGCTTTGGGTGCATCTGGGCGTAACGTGTCGATCCTGAGAGAGGGCAACCCGGTGAATTCTTTCCAGCTATATAAACAATTATACGTGGATCCTGAAACCGGGAATGCGGTATATGAAGATGTAAATAAAGACGGGGTCATCACAAGTGCAGATCGCCAGATCGTGGGGAATGCGCTTCCTAACTATACCGGCGGATTGACCAACAATATTTCCTATAAGAATTTTGAATTCAACTTCTTTTTTTATTTCCAGCAGGGAAATAAGATCATGAACATGAGAGACTTCTTCCTGGTGCATGGGGGAACCCAGAATTTTATCGGGTTCATCCCACGCCAGTTAGAACGCTGGCAGCAACCTGGCGACATCACCGACATTCCCCGCCTGACCACTTATCGTAACAATATCAACCAGAACGGCGGTGCGGCCAACAATTACGGCGGACAGGTAGCCAACCTGAGCTCCCGGTACCTGGAAGATGGCTCGTTTATCCGTTTGCGGAACATATCACTCAGCTACAATGTACCTGCCAGTGTTGCGGAACGCATAAAAACCAACTCCATCAAAGCTTATGTACAGGTAAGCAATCTGCTGACCTTTACCAGGTTTAATGGACTTGATCCGGAAGTAAGCGCTCAAAGCAGTAACCAAAATACGGCCGGTTACGACTGGGCAACCGTTCCGCAACCCCGTACCATACAGGTAGGTTTAAATATATCTTTCTAAGAATAAACTGTTTCCAGAACTTTCCAAATCAATTACAATGAAACGCAATATAAATAACTTCTCCGGCACAAAAAGAAATACAAGCTTCTCCTTTCTGAAGCGCCACAGACCTTCCTATTCCATGCGGAAAAACACGAATGATACAGATACAGGCAAACTTTTGGCACACGGAGAAGCCGGTGAAACCTCTCCATTACCGGCTATAGGAAAAAGGAATGGAAGCGCACCGGAAAAAATAAAAATCATGCGCGTACAACATATCTATAAATACCTTTCAGCTATCGCACTGGTAACAACATTGCTGGGAAGCGCATCCTGCAAAAAATACCTTGAGCTGTATCCCAACGACGCCATATCCTCTACCCAGGCAATAATAGACGCCGGCACAGCCAGGGCGTCTATTATCGGAACCTACGACCGCGTGCAGGGATACCAGGCAGGTAATTATCCTACATTGGGTACCATGCCGGCCGACAATGTTATTTTTAACGGCACTTTGAGCCAGTACCTGCAATTAGATCAAAATGCCATCCCTACGGATAATGTAACAACCGTTGCTGCCTACCAGGGTATTTACAGGGTGATCAACTCTGCCAACAGTGTAATAGCCCTGGTACCGGAGGTGACTGACCCTGCACTGGGTGAGACTGAGAAGAACAAGATAATCGGAGAAGCCTACTTTCTGCGGGCGCTGGCCTATTTTGATCTGGCACGGGGCTGGGGTGGCGTGCAGGTACAGCTACAACCCACTACCGACCTGGGTGTGATCAAAGGAATAAAAAGAAGCACTCTTTCAGCGACCTACGACCAGGTACTGAACGACCTCAAACTGGCTGAACCATTGTTGTCTGATGATGCCAACACACGTAGCCGTGCTACAAAGTCGGCCGTATACGCTTTAAGAGCTAGGCTGCATCTCTACCGGAAGGAATGGGACCAGGCAGAAGCCTTCGCTACCCTCGTTATAAACAACAGCAAGTATGAGCTGGTAAAACCGTTTAAAACATTTTTCACGGCGCCGTTTCAAAGCAGGGAATCCGTGTTTGAACTGCAATACTCCAATAATGACCGTAACAGCTACTGGAACCTGTGGTATCCCAGTTCGCTGGGCGGACAATACACATTGAAGCCATCCGCTTCAATTACTGAAAAGCTGAACGATCCCAATATCGGCGGCTCCAGGAATGCATTGATCGCCGGAAGCGGGAATAACGTGTACGGTGTATTGTACAATACTGCCGGTATAAATACCGACCCCTCTTATGTCATCAGAATTGCCGAACTATACCTTATCAGGGCAGAAGCAAGAGCTCAACAGGATAACCTTGAAGACGCGCTGGATGACCTGAATACAGTGAGAGAAAGAGCTGAAATTCCTGCATTTACTTCTGCAGACAAGAACGCAGTGCTGCTGGCGATAGAAGAAGAGAACAGTGTTGAATTTGCATTTGAGGCCCACCGGTGGTTTGACCTTGTAAGAACAGAAAGGGCCGGGGAGGTACTGGGCGTTACCGATCGCAACTTCTGGTTGTTCCCGCTCCCCTACCAGGATGTATTGTCAGACCCGGACCTGGAGGGCCAAAACAATCCCGGATACTAATTCAGATAAAATTTTTGATCACCTTTTCAGAAATATATAAAATGAAACCATTTAAAACCGCAGGAATAATTTTCCTGGTATTGATTTTTTTCTCAAAACTTTCCTTTTCCCAAAACGACTATTATTTTCCTGGCACCGGTGCTTTTGACAGCAAAATTCCGACCCCCGAAGCTTTCCTGGGATACCCTGTCGGCTCTCATTATACCCGTCACGACCAGATAGTAGCCTACTTCAAAGAATTAGCCAACCTGTCTGACAGGGTAACCTTCCAGGTGATCGGAAAAACATATGAAGAACGGCTGCAGGTGATACTGACCGTTACCGACCCCGCAAACCATAGCAAAATTGACCAGATCAAACAGGAGCATTTAACCACTACCGATCCCGGTAAACCCGCGTTACCGGGTACTGCTCCGGTGGTGGTATTGCTCGGTTACAGCGTTCACGGAGCAGAAACTTCCAGCGGGGAAGCGGCATTGCTTACCGCTTATTATTTTGCGGCCAATCAAAATGAGGAAACACAAAGACTATTAAAGGAATCTGTTATACTGATAGATCCATCCCTGAACCCTGATGGAAGAGACAGGGCTGCTACCTGGCACAATGGTTTTAAATCCTTTCCGCCGGTCACTGATCCGGCAGACCTGGAGCACAATCATGCCTGGCCGGGTGGCAGAACCAATCATTTCCTTACAGACCTGAACCGCGACTGGTTAAGTGCTGCACAAATAGAATCAAAAAACAGGCTGGAGTTCTTTCACCAGTGGTATCCCAATGTACAGATCGATTTCCATGAAATGGGCACCAACTCTACCTATTATTTTGAACCCACGCCACCCGGTAATGAAAGCGCCCTTTTGCCGCAGGCATCCTACGATTTCAATGTTACCCTTGCGAAATACCATGCCGAAGCATTAGATAAGATAGGCTCTTTCTATTTTACCAAAGAAGCCTTTGATAACCTGGCGCCCGTGTATGGCTCTACCTATCCGGACTATTTCGGAGCCGTAGGCGTCACTTTCGAGCAGGCAAGTTCCCGCGGACTGGCACAGGAAAGCCCTTCCGGTGTTGTAACCTTTCCCTTCACTATCCGCAACCATGTCACCACAGGTATAGCTACCGTAAGAGGCGCGGTAGCGGAAAAACAGGGATTATTCAAACTGCAGAAAGATTTCTTTGCCGCCGCTATCCGGCAGGCAAAAGCAAATGTTGCCAAAGCCTATATCTTCGGCAGCAGCAAGGATATTTCTCTCACCAACAAGTTGCTCGACCTGGTACTCAGGCACCGCCTGAAGGTGTACGAAGTGCCTGCAGACATTACTATAGACGGTAAAAAGTTTGAAAAGAGCAGTTCCTATATTGTTCCGGCGGAGCAGCCGTTCTTTTATATCGTGCATTCTATCTTCGATGAAAGCACTAAATTCAAAGACACGACAACATTTTACAGCACCACTGCCTGGGCCGTGGCGCACGCCTACAATGTGCAGTTTGCCAAGGTTACCACCCCCTCCTTTTCGCTGGGCAACCAGGTGACCGCAGCGAAAGAGCAAAAAGGCGATATTGCCGGTGGCAGATCGAATTATGCCTACCTGCTGGACTGGACGGAATACAATGCACCACAGGCATTGTACCACCTGTTATCAAAAGGAATAGTGGTAAAAACAGCTTTAAAGCCATTCACCTCTCCTACCGGCGCCGGGCCAAAAGATTTCGGATATGGAACGCTGGTGATACCTGTAGCCGGACAACCGGTAAACAGCGACAGCCTGTATTCCGCGATCCGGTCGGCGGCGGCTGTTTCCGGGCTTCGTTTTACTTCCGTTTCCACCGGGTTTAACCTGAAAGGGATCGACCTGGGCAGTAATAATGTAAGCGTGGTGAAAAAACCGGAGGTAGCTGTTCTGGCGGGTCAGGGCTCCAATGTAAGCGAAGTAGGCGAAGTATGGTTTTTGCTGAACAAGCAGGTAAACCTGCCCGTGACCAAACTGGATATCGGTTCTTTGTCCAGAGCGGATATCAACCGGTATAACACGATCATCATAACTTCCGGCATCAACAGAAGCCTGGAAAAAAACGATATTGAAAAATTAAAGAACTGGGTCAGCAACGGCGGCACACTGGTTACCTTCGGCACATCTTCCGTATGGGCTATCCAACAAGGGCTGGTAAAAGAAAAAGTATTTGTTGATTCCTCAGAGAACAAGACAAAAGCTGAGGTAAAAAGAGAAGATTATGTAAACAGGGGATCAGGTGGCCGCGGCGGAAGTGGCATCCTGTCTGCCGACATTGATATAACCAACCCTATTGCCTTTGGCTTAACAAGCAGGAAAATTTACTTTAATAAGCTGGGGTCTACCATCCTTAAAACAAGTGCCAACAAGTTTGCAACAGTTGCCCAGTATAGCCCTAATCCATTGGTCAGCGGCTTTATTTCGCATAGCGTGCTGAATAATCTTGGCAGATCTGCTGCCCTGCTGATCGGGCAAAGCGGCCAGGGGACCATTGTATTATTTGCTGATGATCCCGTGTACCGGCATCATTGGCATGGAACAGACCGCCTCGTTATCAACGCTGTATTTTTTGGAGATAAAGTAAGACTGCAAAGCCAGTTCTTCGGATCGGCAGAAGAGGAACATACCCATGAACACTAGAAAACTATCCCATTGATATTTTAGAAGGGGCTGTTATAACGACAGCCCTTTCCTGTACCTTACCTACCGGAAAAAGACCGGCAACCTGCTTCTGTGGCAGAAGAAGAAGCTATTTCAGTCGCACTAAAACACCCTTCCGCTTTACAATATTTTTATAGTCCCATTGTATATCCCTTGATTTTTTGAGCCAGCGTTTCAAATCTTGAACATCGATTTCGTCAACTGAATTATAGAATACGGAAGCATCCTTAAACTTTTCGCCTTTCACATTCAGCCCCTCTTCTTCAAAAGAAGCCCCACTCCAAAACATCAGCCTGATCCCGGCCTTTTGTTTGCTGTATCCCGCAACAGGGTTGCCCTCCAGGAACCAGACCGGATGCCGGTGCCATATCCTGTTTTCTGCTTCCGGCAAATGCCTGCTGATTTCCCTAGCAAGCATTTCGCAGACAGACTTGTCTTCTGCGGCCTGGGAACTGTTGTATTCCAGGATATCTTTTGAGGCCGTTGTTTGCATAGCCCTTTATTTATGCAGGATCAGTAATTGATCACCTGTTCCTCTATCAGTTCCGGTATCTCCCTCCAGGCGTATTCCTGGTTCCTGAGTTGCGGCTCAAAGCCGGCTTCCCTGATGGCATCCTGAATGGTTTTGTAAGTAAACCTGTGAGGAGCCCCGGCGGCGCTCACTACATTCTCCTCTATCATAATGCTTCCAAAATCATTGGCGCCGGCATTCAGGCATATCTGGGCTGTTTTTCTGCCTACGGTCAGCCAGGAAGCCTGTATGTTGAGGATGTTGGGGAGCATAATGCGCGAAAGAGCGATCATCCGTATATATTCTTCCGCTGTGGTGAGGTTTTGTACACCACGTATGCGTGTAAGTAAGGTATCCACATCCTGGAATGTCCAGGGAATGAAAGCCAGGAAACCGTTTGCACCGGCAGGCTTCCGGCTCTGTACTTCTCTTATTTTTAAAAGATGTTCAAATCGCTCCTGCAGGGTTTCCACATGCCCGAACATCATAGTGGCGCTGGTGGTAATATGCAGTTTATGCGCTTCATGCATAATATCCAGCCACTCCTGGGAGCCGCATTTACCTTTGCTGATCAGGCGACGAACCCGGTCTATCAGGATCTCCGCACCGGCGCCGGGCAGGGAATCCAGCCCGGCCTCTTTCAAAGCCTTCAGCACATCGTGGTGGCTCATTTTTTCCAGTTTGCAGATATGGGCCACTTCGGGCGGACCCAGGGCATGCAGCCTGATATCGGGAAACTCCGCTTTAATCGCCCGGAAAGTCCGGGTATAAAATTCCAGTCCCAACTCCGGATGATGCCCCCCCTGCAGCAGCAACTGGTCGCCGCCATACCGGATGGTCTCCTTTATCTTTTTCCGGTAGGTATCCATATCCGTTATATAGGCTTCGGCATGGCCCGGAATACGGTAGAAATTGCAAAATTTGCAATTGGCCACGCATACATTGGTCGTATTCACGTTCCGGTCTATCTGCCAGGTAACTTTTCCATGCGGTACCTGCTTTTTACGCATTTCATCCGCCACGTACATCAGTTCGGCAAGCGCCGCCTCCCGGTATAACAGTATCCCTTCTTCCGCAGTCAGAAATTCGAAAGCCAGGGCTTTCTGTAGTATATCGTCCACTTTCATTTGAAAGCAAAAATACTAACTATATTGATTGATGACCGGTGGTATTTGTTTTACAATATGACTTAAATTTATATTGCCGTATATGAAAAGAAATCTATCCATTTTCATTTTAGTCATTTGTAAGTGCCTGAACTGTATCGGGCAAACAGAAGCTGTTCAGGAACCTCCGGCAAAGATGATCACCAGTTTCTCTTTTCATCAGCACAGCGGCGGGGTTATCACCATTCAGGCTTTGGTGAACAATTACACAGACACCCTCAACTTCATACTGGATACCGGTAGCGGCGGGATCTCCCTCGACTCGGCTACCGTGTCGGAACTATCAATACCTACCGAGCCTTCCGAAAGAACTATCAGGGGTATTGCGGGTATCCGAAAGGTAAATTTTTTGTATAATGCCCGTTTACACCTTCCCGGGCTGACCATCGACAGCCTCAATTTTCATGTTAACGACTACGAAATACTCTCAAGCGTGTATGGCATCAAGATAGACGGCATTATAGGATACAGTTTTTTCAGCCAGTATATTGTCAATTTAGATTTTGACAACTCTACCCTTACCGTCTACACCCCGGGTAAGTTCAGGTATAAACGAAGAGGACAGATTTTAAAACCCTTGCTTACCGCCATTCCGATAGTGAATTCTCAATTCAGCGAGTGGGGAAAGTTTGACGCCCGCTTTTATTTCGATACCGGCGCGGGCTTATGTTACCTGATTTCTTCGTCCTATGCCAACGACAGCCTGGTTTTCAAAGCCAATAAAAAATCTTTTTTAACACAGGCAGAAGGGTTGGGCGGAAAGACATCCATGCGGGTCACCACCTTAAAACGGGTTAAACTGGGACGTTATACGTTTAAAAATGTACCAACCTATGTGTATGATGATATTTACAATATCACCGCCTACCCTTACCTGGCCGGACTGATCGGCAATGACCTGCTGAGGCGTTTCAACATGACCATTAACTATCCGAAAAAAGAAATTCATATCGTTCCCAATACCCACTACCACAGCAAATTTGATTATGCCTATACCGGAATGAGCATTTACACCGTAGACGGCAAAATAATAGCAGAGGATATTATTGAAAACTCACCTGCGGAAACCGCCGGTCTGAAAGAAGGGGATATACTGCTGGCTGTGGAAAACAATTTCAGCGGCAATATACAGACCTACAAAAACCTGCTGCAGGTGCCTAAACGCAAACTTAAATTGCTGGTCAAAAGAGATGAAGCGCTGCTGGTACTGACGCTGCGTCCGGCCAGCATCCTGTAATACATTCAGGCGGTCTCAATGCCTGTATTGATCGCGATAAGCCAAAGACATTGGTGCATACCAATTTATTTCTCATATTTGCAAATTGGTTTGGCGTAAAGCAATAGCATTATGATTCAGTTTGAGCAGTTTGAACTTAAAAATGGGTTAAAAGTGGTGGTACATGAAGACCACTCTACTCCCATGGCAATTGTAAATGTTTTATATGATGTGGGCGCCCGGGATGAAAACCCGGAGAAAACCGGTTTTGCCCATCTGTTTGAACACCTGATGTTCGGCGGTTCCGTCAATATTCCGTCTTATGATGAGCCACTGCAATTGGCCGGCGGAGAAAACAATGCATTTACCACCAATGATTTTACGGACTACTATTGCCAGCTTCCGGCGGAGAATATCGAAACAGCTTTCTGGCTGGAAAGCGACCGGATGCTTAGTCTTGCTTTTGGTGAAAAAAGCCTGGATGTACAACGCAAGGTAGTATCGGAAGAATTTAAAGAACATTATATCAATAAACCCTATGGCGATGCATGGCATAAACTGCGCCGTTTGGCTTTTAAAAAACATCCCTACCGGTGGATGACTATAGGAGACTCGCTTAGCCATATAGAAAACGCTTCGCTGGAAGATGTAAAAAATTTCTTTTTCAGGCACTACACTCCTGCCAATGCCATACTCACCGTATCTGGTCATGTAACGGCGGAACAGGTAAGACATCTTGCCGGGAAATGGTTTGAAGATATTCCTTCCGGTAAAAAATATAGTCGGAACATAGAGCAGGAGCCCGTTCAGACAGCCCCGAAAAAGCTGGAGGTGCATGCCAATGTACCCCTGAATGCTTTTTACAAATGCTGGCATATATACCCCAGGCTGGACCGGCGCTACTATGTTACCGATCTTCTTACGGAAATACTGAGCGGCGGCGCATCTTCCCGTTTATTTCAAAGCCTGGTAAAAGAGAAAAAGCTTTTCAGCAATATTGAATGTTATCATTTTGGAACCATAGACGCGGGATTGCTCACAATTGAAGGCAAACTGGTAAAAGGTGTAAAAATGGGGGATGCGGAAGCAGCAGTGGAAGCCGAATTGCAAAAAATAAAAAACAAACGGGTGGATGAAAAAGAACTGCAAAAGGTAAAAAACAAAACCGAAAGCCTGATAGCTTTTGAAGACATGAGCCTGATGAACCGGACCAATAGCCTGGCTTTTTATACCTTACTCGGAAATACCAACCTGATAAACGAAGAGCTGGGAAAATACCAGAGTGTTACAACAGCAGAGATCCAAACGGAAGCAAACGTTATTTTTAATGAAAACAACAGTAGTACCATGTACTACTATGCAAAAAATAATTAACCGGATGACATGGTAAACAGATTAGCGCCCCCTCCGATCAAAGACGCGATAGCATACCAACTGGAACTGAAGCCTTATTCTAAAATAATACTCAACAACGGAATACCCGTTTACACCATTGATGCCGGGGAAGAAGATGTGGTACAGATGGAATGGATATTTGATGCCGGAAACTGGTATGAAAACCAAAACCTGGTGGCGGCATCCACCAACCACCTGCTTAAAAACGGCACATCGTGCAAATCAGCATTCGACATCAATGAGCATTTTGAGTACTATGGCGCCTACCTGAACCGTCATTGTTATAATGAAACTGCCCTGATCAGCCTGCACAGTCTTACCAAACACCTCGGCGAATTGCTGCCAGCGGTAAGGGAAATAATTACAGACAGCATTTTTCCGCAGGAAGAGCTGGATATTTACCGCCAGAACGTAAAACAGCGGCTGGAAGTAAATCTCAAAAAAAGCGATTTTGTAGCTAACCGCTTAATTGACGTGTACCTGTACGGGGCACAGCATCCTTATGGTAAATTTGGTACAGCACCCGAATACGATATGCTGGAAAGAGCACAACTGGTATCATTTTACAACTCCTATTACAGCAATGGCAATTGCAGGTTGTTCATAGCGGGGAAAATTCCCCCGAACCTGGAAGAATTGCTGAACAGGAGTTTTGGTGATCTGCCGCTTAACAAAAACAAGCCGGCGGACATAGATCATATAGCCACTCCTGCAACGGAAAAAAAATACCGGGTCAGCAACGATGAAAACGGTATACAGGGAGCCATCCGCATCGCCTGCAATTTTCCTAACCGGCATTCGCCTGACTTTACCAAAGCGCAGGTGTTAAACACCGTCTTCGGCGGATATTTCGGATCAAGATTAATGAGAAACATCCGGGAAGACAAGGGATATACCTACGGTGTACACAGCTTCATGCAGTCCCATATTCAGCAAAGCGCCTGGGTGATCAGCACAGAGGCAGGAACAGAAGTATGCGAGGCTGCTATCAGTGAAGTGTACCGGGAAATGGAAGCACTGCGGAATGAGCCGGTACCCGCGGATGAACTGCTGCTGGTGAAAAATTTCCTGATCGGCAGCATCCTGGGCGACCTCGATGGTCCTTTTCATATCATCGGGCGGTGGAAAAATATTATTCTGAACAACCTGCCGGAGGATCATTTCAATAGGTCTGTACAGCAGATCAAGTCTGTAACGGGCGAAGAGTTGCAGGCCCTGGCCAACAAATACCTGCAACCTGAAAAATTCTATGAGCTGGTAGTGGTGTAACCGGCTATTTTGCAGAGACGAAACGGGGTATTTGCACCTTATTCTTTTCTTTTACCACACCGTTTTCGTATAGTTCGAAACGGAAAATACCGGAACGCATAAAATTGGATCTGTCAACAATAATAATGTGTTCCCTGATGGTATTTATTGCAAAAGCAGGGTCTCCTTCCGGATCAAAAAACTTTACACTGAACTGCCGGAACCTGTCGGTGGGCAAAACAATGGTGACATTCCCGTCGGAGTTGGTAAATACGAAAGAAGATGGTTTGATGATCTCTGCCGGGGCTGACACCTGGGTTACTGTATCTTTGCTGAAAGCGCTGCTTCCTTTCTTTTGCGTGACATTTGCTGAAGCCATACCATATTTCTTTGGCGACGACTCGTCAGCAGCATCCGCCATCGAAACAACCGGCGCCTGGTTTTGTTCCGGGATACGGATATCTGTATTGACTACCCCCGGATTTTCTTCCGGGATGCGAAGATCCGTATTAACTACTGCCGGTTCCATAGCCTTTTTTACCGGCCGCCTGGATTTACTGAAAACATATTTACCGCTATCCAGAAGGATATACAATTTATAATACAGTACTGTATCCGGTGCATTGTTGTCAAGAAAACCATTAATTACTGAAGTGGGGTCCGGAAGTGTTAAAATAGTTTTAAACCCTTTTAAGCTGTCGCTGGAACGCTGAATACTCAATTGTTTAACCACCGGAAAACTGTTTACCCAGTTCAATATGATCCTTCCGTTACGATCAGATACCGTAAATGACGGTAAGGTATCCTGTGCCTTAACAGAATCCACACACATTATTCCCACAAATAATACAAATGGCACAATATGCTTCATAGATAAAACTATATCAACCTGCTTTTACGCAAATATAATGCTACTCTTTGCCTAATACGCCAGCAAACCTTCCGGAAGCGACCGGTTGCCCTGTAAACCACCGCTATGGATCGCCAGTATCTTTGACCCGGCGGGAAAATATCCCTGCCGGATCCAATCAAACACACCGAACATCATTTTGCCCGTGTACACAAAATCCAGGGGAATTTTTGACATATGGTAAAACCAGTTCATCCATTCCGGCAGGCTGTTCGTGTATCGTGCATATCCCCCAAAATGATAATCGTGCACCACCCGGAAGTTACCCGGTATAGAACGCAGCAACAGTGCTTCTATTTCGCTGTGCAGGCCCTTATTATTTTTCATGCTGCTAAAACCCAATACCTGCTGATTCGGCGATACCGCCCTGATGATACCGGCCACCGTGGTACCTGTTCCTACAGCCGTCACAATATGCGTGTACTTATCCCTGTCCGGAACATGATGTAATATTTCTTCCGCCCCGGTTACACCAGGCTCGCCTGTTCCACCCTCCGGGATCACCTGGTAGTCCGCCAGGCCCGGGTCCAGCCCTGTAATATCTGTTTGTCGTTTATACCGGTTGTATAATGTGCGGGAAACAAATACCAGCCGCATCCCGTAAGAATGAGCCTCTTTGAGAGTATCCGACCAAACCGGCGGTTCTTCTCCCCGGATGATACCCACGCAAGGAACTCCCCGCATTTGAGCAGCGCAGGCGGCAGCTACAATATGATTGGAAAAGGCGCCGCCAAAAGTAGCTATCCCCCGCTGCCCGGTTTGCTCCAGGTAAGCTTTGAGCTTGAACCACTTGTTTCCGGAAATCACCGGGTGAATTTTATCGAGGCGCAAAACATCCAGTTCAGCCCCGGCAAGCGCCTCACCGGTCACATTGTCTATTGTAATATCTTCTAAGCCGGGTATCATATCCGGAAAAGCATTTCTTGTCGATAGCTAACAGGTTTTCAAAACTCTTTAGGTATCGGGGTCTGCCCGCCTCTACTTATCAATCACTGCGGCGGCAGACAGGTATTCCTTATTCAGCCTGGCAATATTATCAAGGGAAATTTCCTTGGGACAAACCGCTTCGCAGGCGCCGGTATTGGTACACGCACCGAAGCCTTCCTTGTCCATCTGGGCGATCATGTTCAGTACACGGGTTTTCTTTTCAGGATCGCCCTGGGGCAATAATGCCAGGTGGGAAACCTTGGCAGATACAAACAGCATGGCGGAACTGTTTTTACAAGCGGCTACGCAAGCCCCACAGCCTATGCAGGCAGCGGCGGCAAAAGCCTGGTCTGCTTTTTCCTTTTCAATAGGGATGCTGTTACCATCCTGGGCGTTGCCCGTATTTACAGAAATAAACCCGCCGGCCTGTATGATCCTGTCAAAAGCATCCCGGTCTACCATCAGGTCTTTTAATACCGGAAAAGCATTGGCCCGCCAGGGTTCTACCACAATGGTATCTCCGTCTTTAAACGCCCGCATATGCAACTGGCAGGTAGTAGTACCATGCCACGGTCCGTGCGGTCTTCCGTTTATATACATAGAACACATCCCACAGATACCTTCACGGCAGTCGTGATCAAAGGCTATCGGTTCCTTACCTTCTTCTATCAACTGCTCATTCAATACATCGAACATTTCCAGGAAAGACATTTCCGAGGAGATATCCTTTACATGAAAGGTCTCAAAACTACCTCTTGTATCTTTATTCTTTTGCTTCCACACCTTTAGTGTGAGATTCATATTATAATGTTCCATAAAAACTAATGCGTTAATTTGAAAATTTGAAAATTTGAAAATGCATAAAGGAACGTCCAGACAAATCCTGGAATTCTTCCTTTTGCCGAAGAAATTATTTTAGATAATATCTTAATAACTTCATCCAAATCTTCAATCAATATTTTATCAAACCTATAATGTTTACTCCGTTCGCAAAGTGTCAGCCAGTACAAAGTTTCGCTCGCTTCTTTCGCCGCAATCTTCATTTTATGAATGAAGTCGGCTTTACTCTCCGCATTTTGCGCTTCAAAAACATTTGCACCAATTGAAGTTGAAGAACGTAATAATTGCTTTGCAATTACAAATTTCTTTTCGTTCGCTAACTCTTCACAATAATCAATGATCGCCAACGAAAATGCTATGGTTTTATCAACAATAACATTGGGTTTATCATTTCTCATTTCTGAAAATTTAAAGATTAGCAATTTGATTTCATTATCAAATTACCACATTTTCAAATTTTCAAATTATCTCATTTTCAAATTGCATTCCCACATTTTCACATTATTTATAGTTCCTCTGCGTCGGCTTGATCATTTCATATTTCAATTCTTCTTTATTCAGGTTCCAGTCGCTGTCGCCTTTGTATTCCCATGCAGACACGAACATGAACCGGTCGTCGTGGCGAAGAGCTTCTCCTTCTTCTGTCTGACTCTCCTCCCTGAAATGGCCTCCGCAGCTTTCCGCTCTTTCCAGCGCATCGCGGCACATCAACTCGCCTAATTCAATAAAATCAGCTACACGATTGGCTTTGTCCAGTTCCGGGTTCATCTCACCGACTTCACCCGGAATACGTACATCCTGCCAGAATTCCTTTTTCAGTTCCTGGATTTCTACGATGGCTTCCTTTAACCCCTGCTCATTACGCGCCATACCGCATTTGTTCCACATGATCTTACCCAACCGTTTATGAAAACTCTCAACGGATTGTTTGCCTTTAATATTCATTAAAGTATCGATACGCTCCCGTACGGACTTTTCCGCTGCTTCAAAAGCCTCATGGGTGGTGGGTATGGGTTTGGTAGCAATATCATCCGCCAGGTAATTACCCAGTGTGTAGGGAATGACAAAATAACCATCTGCCAGTCCCTGCATCAGCGCGGAAGCCCCTAAACGATTCGCTCCGTGATCGCTGAAATTACATTCGCCCAATGCATATAACCCTTTTACGGAAGTCATCAGTTCGTAATCCACCCACAAACCACCCATCGTATAATGCACAGCAGGGTAGATACGCATCGGCACTTCATACGGATTTTCGCCGGTTATCTTTTCATACATGTCAAACAGGTTCCCGTACTCCTCCTTTACTACCTCCTTACCCAGCCGGATCAGGGTTTCCTGATCAGGATTGGTTATACCCTGCTTATTGGCTTCGGCTCTTCCGTATTTATTGATCAGGTTGTATTTAAAGTCGAGATACACAGCCTGTTTCGTGGTACCCACTCCGTAGCCCGCATCACATCTTTCTTTAGCGGCACGTGATGCCACGTCACGGGGCACCAGGTTTCCGAACGCAGGGTACCTTCTTTCCAGGTAATAATCTCTCTCGTCCTCGGGAATATCATTTGCACGACGGTTATCGTCTTTTTTCTTCGGCACCCAGATACGGCCGTCATTCCGCAGTGATTCAGACATCAGGGTAAGCTTGGATTGATGATCTCCGGTCACCGGTATGCAGGTAGGATGAATTTGCGTAAAACAGGGGTTTCCGAAAAACGCACCTTTTTTATGCGCTTTCCAGGCTGCCGTTACGTTGCTACCCATGGCGTTGGTGGAAAGATAAAATACGTTTCCATATCCGCCTGAACATAACAGCACGGCATGACCGAAATGGCGTTCCAGTTCCCCGGTTACCAGGTTGCGGCAGATGATGCCTCTCGCTTTTCCGTCGATAACCACCAGTTCCAGCATTTCATGGCGGGAGTACATTTTCACGTTGCCCAGGGCAACCTGCCTCTCCAATGCCTGGTAAGCTCCTATCAATAATTGCTGCCCCGTTTGACCGGCAGCATAAAAAGTTCTTTTTACCTGCGTGCCCCCAAAGGAACGATTGTTCAGCAACCCGCCGTATTCCCGGGCAAACGGCACTCCCTGCGCCACACATTGATCAATTATATTCACACTTACTTCCGCAAGCCTGTGCACATTGGCTTCCCTGGCCCTGTAGTCACCCCCTTTGATCGTATCATAAAAAAGACGGAAAACAGAGTCTCCGTCATTTTGATAGTTTTTTGCCGCATTGATCCCTCCCTGCGCAGCAATGGAGTGCGCCCTGCGGGGAGAATCCTGGAAACAGTAGGCTTTTACCTGGTACCCCAGTTCCCCCAGGGCGGCGGCGGCAGAGGCGCCCGCAAGCCCGGTTCCGACTACAATAACTTCAAGCTTTCTCTTATTGGCAGGATTCACCAGTTTGACATGTCCTTTATAATCTTCCCACTTTTTTTCAAGTGGTCCTGCAGGTATTTTTGAATCCAACATAATCTGTTATACGTTGTTTATAATGGTTCTTGTTCAGTTTTCTCTCGCATCCGTTATTTGATCCACCCCAGGTATATGGATACCGGCATCATGGCAAATACAAACGGAACTATTACGGAAAACGCGATTCCCGCAGCTTTTACAAGTTTTACATACCGTTGATTGTGCAAGCCGAGGGTTCTGAAAGCGCTGCTGAATCCATGCAGTAGATGGTAGGCAAGTGAGATGCATCCCAATAAGTACAACACAACTATCAACGGAGACTGAAATACGTTCACCATTTCCCTGTACAGGTCATGATACACGGTGGTATCACCCGCATATTCCACATGCTGTAATTCCTGGATAGCGCCGATGCCGCCCAGGCGGCTGGGTGTCCAGAAATGGTATATATGCATAATAAGGAAAAGCAGTATCAAAGTGCCGAGCAAGCCCATGCTCCGGCTATACCACTTACTGCCACGGTTGCCAAGCGGAACAGTATATCTGATAGTACGCCTGGCTCTGTTCTCCAGTTCAAGCAATATACCCTGTACTATATGTAATATTATTCCAATAAATAAACCTACCTCCATAATTCGGATGACAACGGTGGTTCCCATAAAACGGGCTGCCCTGTTGAACATGGCACCATCATCATTTGCCCAAATACAGGCATTCAAACCAGCATGTACTATCAAAAAGCCAATAAGCGATACGCCGGTAAGGGCCATTACAAATTTTTTCCCTACGGAGGAAGTGAAGAGTTGTTTCCAGGTCATATCCAGAAGAAGTGGTTAAAATGATCCCCGCAAAAATAACACACAAACGCGGTAAAAAGACAGTTTATTGTTTTTTTTACTCATTCAGCCTGTTTTGAATGCGGTCATTTATTATTTGAAAAAGATGTTGCGGTTGCAAGGTACGCCAATCAGGCAGATCCATCAATTCAATATACCTGTTGAGTTTCGCTTTCCTGAAATCATACTGGGATTGTTCCGGCATATTCAGAATAACAGCCCAGCCTGATTCCTCATCCAACTCCTGGAACCAGTCTTCATAATAACTATCGTCACTGCTGTGAAAGTTGAGTACATTTTCGGCAATGAGGATAAAATGAGTAATATGCTCATAAAAAAGCAGGTCGGTCACCTCCCGTCGCAATGTCTGGATATCATTTTCTATGGCATCATTCCACTCACCGATCAGTTCAATTACAGCAAAACCCTGCTCATAATCGGCATACAAAATCTTCATGTACAGCGTTCGTGAACCAAATTCATCCCACTGCGGATGCACATAATAATTATATACCGTGTGCGAGAAAACAAATTCGCTGTACTCCCTTCCGAAAAAGGGAGACCGCTGGTCTGTTTCGGCGGTATACAGGTGTCGCCAACTATAAAAAGGCTCTATATCATGCATACAGATTCGCTCCCGTCAAATGTATTGAAGAAACCGCATACGCAAAAAATAAAGTTTGACAGCAACTTATGTTCTTTATTCAGACAATGATAAAATTGCCGGCTGCGAATTAAGCTTAATTTTATACCTTTCAGCCACCTGCGTTATCAACATTATCAGGTATCAATCAACCGATGATCATGAAATATTATATCAGCTTTGTCTTACTTCTCCTTGCTTCCGGCGCCGGGGCGCAAACCCGGATGAAAATATTAAGTTATAATATTTTCCATGGAGAGAATCCATACACCAAACAACCCAATGCAGACAGCGTGGCGGCACTGATCAATTTTTTACAGCCGGACCTGGTAGCCCTTCAGGAAGTGGACAGCGCTACAGGCAGATCGGAGAAAATATATGGAAGCCGCGTGGATTATGTGCAGTTACTGGCGAAAAAAACGGGCATGACGGGCCATTTCGGCAAGGCCATGGACTATGATGGCGGCGGTTATGGCGAAGGGCTGCTGAGCAATAAAAAGCTGGCCGCGCAAACGATCATCCTCCCTACCCCATCCGGCGGAGAACCCCGCGCGGCGATCAGTGTATCCTATCCCCTGCTCTCGGGAAAAGAGCTGACCTTTATTGCAACACATCTTTGTCATCAGTTCCTGCCTAATAAAATTGCCCAGGTACAGAAAGTGAATGAACAGTTTGCAGAAAAAAAACAGGCTGCCATACTGGCCGGAGACCTTAACTTTAAACCGGACGACGCACCTTATAAAGAACTTGCCACCCAATGGATTGATGCTGCAGCAGACCGCAACCCTCAACCTACCTACTCCACCGATAATCCCAGGATACGGATTGATTATTTCTGGCTGAGCAGGAAACAAAACTGGAAAGTGATCGACTTCCAGGTGTTGCCGTATGAATATTCTGACCACAAACCCATCCTGTTAACAGTAGAAATACAGTAGCACATGAAGTATATTTTGTTTGCATTACTGACCATCTATTCTTTTGGCATGAACAGTTGCAGCAGCGCCCGGAAAGCGGGATCCGGTTTATCTTTTGCCCCCAATGTTGTGGTGGCGCACCGGGGAGCGTTCAAAAAGAACCAACTGCCCGAAAACTCCCTGGCCTCCCTGAGAGAGGCGATCCGGCTGGGATGTACCGGTTCCGAATTTGACGTGCACATGACCTCGGATGACAGCCTGGTGGTGACACACGATAATCATTTTCACGGAAAGGAAGTTGCCAGATCCACCTATGCCGACCTGGTGTCTAACCGGCTGTCTAACGGAGAAAAATTACCGACGGCACGGGAATACCTGCTGGAAGGGATGAAACAAACAAAGCCCGGAAAAACCATGCTTGTCTTTGAGTTGAAGCCGTCAATCGTAAGTCCGGAGAGAGGTCAAATTTCCGCCCAAAAGACCGTGGAACTGGTAAAAGAGCTGAAAGCCGGACCCTGGGTAATGTATATCAGTTTTGATTACGGCATCCTGAAAAAGATACTGGAACTGGACCCCACAGCCAATACCGCCTACCTGAACGGTGACAAATCGCCCCTGGAAGTGAAAAAAGACGGTATCCGCGGAATAGATTACCATTACGGGGTTTTCCAGAAAAACAAGGACTGGATAAAGGAAGCGAAGGACAATAATATCCATTTGAACGTATGGACGGTAAACAAAGCGGAGGACCTTCAGTGGTATATTGATCAAAAATTTGATTATATTACCACCAACGAGCCGGAGTTGCTCTTTGAATTACTTAACAAAAAGTAAACATTGAAGGATTCTTCCGGATTTCGTAATGTTTTCACGTTATTTAACATTTCCGTGTGGAAGTTCCGTTGTAAATTTGTGGAACAAACAAAAAGAATAAAATTTCTCATAAGCAGTTAGTTTTGGTAAAGCCCCGCTAGTCTTAGCGGGGCAATTTTTTTTAGTTGACCCAAAAGCTCGTGAAACACCCTTGCAAAGGAGGAACTCCGCCTGTGACGGGAAAGCATCCATGGTACCGTTGTTAATTTTTGACACTGACACGGAAGAAATAACTTTGAACTAACAGACCAGTAAAAAATGACCCAACATATACTGCAAATAATTCCCCGGGATCTGCTTTCCATCTACCGCGAGCACGTGTCCAAAGATCTGTCGGCGGCTTTTAAGGCGTTACAGGAAGCCGAGATATCTACCAGTAACTTTAATTTTTATATTTCCGTGTCCTCCGTTTACAGCAGTAAAATAGAAGGGGAAGACATTGAGCTGGACAGCTACATTAAACACAAAAAATTCGGTATTGAGTTTTTACCTGATTATACCAAAAAAATCGACGACCTCTACAATGCCTATACCTTTGCCCAGGCGAATCCGCTCAATGCAAAAAACATTGTCGAAGCCCAGAGATTATTAAGCAAACGTATAGTGGAAAAAAGCTGGCAGGGCAAATTTCGTACACAAAACATATATGTATCTACGCCGGACGGACGAATAGAATATGTTGCGGCATCGCCCTTTGAAGTAGAAACAGAAATGACCAAACTGTATGACGATATAGCCGTCTTGCTCAAAACAGAAATGAGCATTGAAGAAGTATTTTTCTATGCTTCGTTAATCCACCTGGTATTTGTGAAAATTCACCCATGGAATGATGGAAACGGAAGAAATGCGAGGTTGTTGGAAAAGTGGTTTTTAGCCCAAAAACTGGGAGAAAAAGCATGGTTTGTCCAAAGTGAAAAAATGTATTATCAGCAACACCAGACCTATTACAGGAACATTCGCTTATTGGGTTTGGAATACCAGGGATTGGATTACCTGCAGGCATTGCCTTTTTTGCTGATGCTACCCGATGCCGTATCAGATAAATGAGAACAATACGATCTAATACACCGAACCCGGCGGTAAGGATTCTGCCCCGGAGAACGAATGCAGGTATTGTTCTTTGATATCAGGAAGCGTTTCGGTTCTTTGCTGCGCTTCCAGGGATTGATAAAGTCCGAGGAGTGACCACCCGTTACCTGGATTCCATACCAGATCTTCACGATAGGCTTTTTCCGCATCCGCCGGCTGGTTCCATTGCAGCAGGAATGCTCCCAGGTATTGCCGTGCGGGCAACATCCACAATTTGGGTTCCGTATAGATCAGTCCATCTTCGGCTGCAATGGCCGATTCAATGGCTTTTATAGCTTCATTTTGTTTTCCCTGGGTGAAAAAGATATTGGCGAGCAAAATATGCTCCGCAACCACCGAACATTCGTAAGGACTGCTCATATGCGGCACAAAGCGTTTTTTTAAAATATCGTCTTTCTGCTTTTGCCGCAATTGATCAAGGCTTTTTTCTGCAAGGGAAATGTTCCCGGTTCTTGCATAAGCCATTCCCCTGGCAAAATTGCTGAGTATGCCCGCATAGGTCCATTCTGCCGGAACAGTCTCCGTATCTTGCAACAATTCCCGCCATTTTCCCAACCGCACTTTAGCCAGCGCCGGAAACATGCGCAGGTACTGTTCGTACGTGTTTTCGTAAGAAGGAAAGGTATTGCTGACCAGCAAGGCCGATTTTTCTTCCGTCTCTTTCCGCATGGCGCCACTGAACGCGCAATAGGTGGATACCGCGTAGTAGTGGCTACTGCGGGTCATCAGGTTAAGCCCCTGCGCCAGGGCGGCATATTCCACCAGGTTGTTGCCGGCGGTTTTGTTTACTTCCACCCCTTTTTCAAAATGCCCGATGCGTTCGTACTGGTGGCTGGACATATGAACCATATGGGCGATGCCGGGATACAACGCCAGCAGGGAGTCCGCACTGGCCAGCGCCCTTTCCGGGTGACGGGAAGCCTCCGTCAGGTGAATATAGTAATGAAGTCCGGCCGGATGTTGGGGGTCCTGCCGTAGTATCGACTCGCAAAGCTGTACCAGTTCCGGTGTCCAGGGTTTGGGGCTTCCGTCATTATTCCAGAAATCCCAGGGATGCACCAGCATCATCGCGTCTATATACAAGGCCAGTATATCCGGGTCATCCGGGTAACGATGAGCCAGCACCTGCATCGCGGCCGCATAATCCGTATTCAATTGCTTCCGTTGCTTATCCGATGCACCTGCCGTATTGTATCGCCGGGTCATGGCTTCCAGCAGTTCCTGTTCTTTGGCCGTTGCCGTTTCTTTGTATTCATCCATCTGTTGCAGCATACCCGGCACCTCATTGCTCATACTGTAATTATGGCCGGAATTATAACCGGGGCCCAACGCCAGAGCCTGCCCCCAGTACAGCATGGCACAGGAGGTATCGAACCGGGCGGCTTCCATAAAAGAAGCCAGCGCTTCCTTTGGATGATAGCTGTAATACATGGTTATCCCCTGGTTGAAGTAAAGCCGGGCGCTGTCGCTTTGTGTACTCACCTGGTACCGGTGACGGCCGCTGCCCGGCAGAACGGTTACATATTTCCCTCCTTCGTTGAGTGTAAGCGTTCCGGTTATACCGGATGCGCAACTTACAATATCCCCGGAGACAGGCTGAGCGCTTTCACGACGGGTTTCCACGGCTACCCACGCCATCAACGCGGCAGTGACCGTTAGTAAACAAAGTATAAGCAGGTTCTTTTTCATATTCAACATTTACAGGTCAGGCAATACGGTTGTTTCAGGGAACGGGTGGAGCACTTTAAAGTTACGCAATAAATGCGGAGTAAATAGTTTCATGGGTATGACAATACGCTTTACCTGATTTGATGACAACAGCGATCACAGGCAAAAACAACAATCGCCTGCACGGGATTAAAGGATGGGACAGGTGTTCATCGGTTTAACATTTGTGCTAAATTTGGACTTCAGTTCTCTGTCAGGGTGCCGGCGCTTCAATATCCCGACTAACGGCAAATCCTGATATGGTGTATAGCCGTAAACCGAGAAGATCAAATGAAACGATACATGGTTACTTTGTTATTAATATTTGGATTGATCGTAATTGCTTTGACCATCGGGAAATTGAATCTGGCGCACCAGTTTAACAAAGAGGTCAAACAGTTATTTTCTCAGTCAAAAGAAATTTCCGGAAAAGTTTTCTACTACGAAATGCTTTCGGATTTACCTGAGCCGGTTCAACGCTACTTCAAACATGTTTTAAAAGACGGACAGGCTTTTATCAGCTATGCAAGATTAACACACGACGGAAAGTTTAAAACTGATCCGAAAAAAGATTGGGTAAATATAAAAGGAGAGCAATATTTTACCACTGAAAAACCGGGTTTTATCTGGAAAGGGGCTACCGCTATGTTTACAGCCCGTGACATGTATCTTTCCGGCAGGGGCAGACTTGTAATTTCACTTCTTTCCGTTTACAATATCGTGGACGGCACAGGCGAAAAATATGATCAGGGCGAATTACTCCGCTGGCTGGGAGAGAGCGTCTGGTTTCCTACAAATCTTTTACCGAGCGAAAACCTGCAATGGACTCCTATTGACGACCAATCCGCAAAGCTTAACTTTACCTACAGGGGCCTGACTTTATTTTACATTGTAACATTCAATGAGAACGGAGAAATTACCCGGCTCGAAACAAAACGATATATGGGAGAAGAAAATTTAGAGCCCTGGGTTGGCAGGCTAACTGATTATAAAGAAATCAACGGAATTTTAATCCCTGCAACTATCGAAGGAATCTGGAAACTGGAGAGTGGAGATTACAGTTATGCGAAGTTCAACGTAAAAAATATAGAGTATAACAAACCTGCAAAATTTTAAATCCGGAAAGAAGCGATATGCAGCTAATAGCCCACTATGTTCTCCCGGGACTGCGTCCTGTTAATGACCTAAAATTGATGAATTAGTTACAATCATGCGAACCCTGACCTTCATATCGTTTCTTTTTGTTTTTAGTCTTTGTAAGTCGCAGGAGGTTACTCAATTCACTCTCATAACCGCCGAGTATAGGATTGACACTCCAAAAGCTGGCAATTTCACCTACCTGGTCGCTTATCATTTTTTAGACGGGAACTTATCTTCGAAAGACACCATCGCCGGGTTTCCAACCTTTAAAAAGGGAACTGCCGGTTCCTATGTTCGGTTCGATTTGGGCAAAAACTTCATTTATAAAAACAGGTATATTATTTCAGGTACGGGTAATGTTATAGATGCAGAGAGAGGAGAACTGGTCATTCAAGAAAGCGACAATTTTGTTGAAGCTTCCGGTGATACACTCATCTTTCATCGGAATAACATTTTTACAGGCACTGGCTTTTTATACTTAAATCTAAAAAATAATGAATATAAGTTCGTAGATAACAAAAAAAGACATTATGATTTAAATTTTTGTCCTGACAAAAAACAAAGCCTATATGTTGACAGAAGCCAATTGCCATACAAAATAGTTCTTAAAAGAGAGAAAGTAAAAGAGAAAATAATTGTTGCAGATGCAGGTAATGGACCAAACTTAAGGGGTGGAAGTCAATTTCCAAGTATTCGTACCTATTGGTTGGACAACACAAGCTTTCTCTATTCAGTTCATAAAACAGTTTACCCGATAAAAGAAGATATCTATTCAGAAGTCTTGCTTAGGAAGTTTAACACATCAACTAATGAAGATATTGTATTTACAAAAATAGACTCGATAGGGATAGGTGTACTAAATGACAAATTCTATACAGACGGAATTCAAAATATTATTTATCGGACAAGTTCAGGAAAGGAATATATTATCGACACAACAGCTAACACTATCATGCCTTATTTAGCCTATCAATTTGGGTTTGGCTTTTCCACAGATAATGAGTTTTCTAATGACTATGGTAGAATTATCCGATACGAAGGAAGTGAAATCGGGCGGTTTTGGTGTTCGGTTGAATCCGTATCAAAGAATGGAATAGCTATTGAATATGGTGACATCGGTTCAAACTTAGGATACCCAAAAGGATTCAAGGTATGGACCATAAAGTCCAAAACCTGGATAACCGTTGATGTGCCCTGGCTCTGTGCTATAATCGGATGGATAGAAAAATGATTGCCTTATGCTATGCGTAGCCTCTGACTACGTATCCTCTCCTATGGCGCAAGCGTCCCGCTTGTGCCCGACCATATTCCCCGAAAAAACCCTACATATCAATCCGCGGGCAACCGCTCCGGCCATATATCAGGCAACTCGCCGCTAAAGCCCATCTGGGGCAATTGGTTGATCGCCGTTACCTCTTCATCGGTAAGCGCAAAATCAAAGATGTCCATATTTTCCGCAATGCGTTCTTCCGTATTAGACTTGGGGATGGGGATTACCTGGTGTTGCAATGCCCAGCGCAGGCAAACCTGTGAAACGGACTTGTTGTATTTTGCCGCCAGTTGCTGCAGGTATGCATTGTTGAATACCCGCCCTCTTGCCAGGGGTGACCACGCTTCCACCAGGATATCCTGTTCCTTGCAATAGACGGTCAGCTCCGGTTGCCAGTAACCGGGGTGAAACTCGATCTGGTTGACAGCAGGCTTTATCGTGGTCGTTTCCAGCAGGGCATCCAGGTGCGACCGGAAGAAATTGCTTACTCCTATCGACCGGATTTTGCCCTCCTGCCGCAGCTCTTCCATGGCTTTCCAGGTTTCGGCATTGGTTTTTTGCCAGTTGGTATAGTTACGCTCGTTGGCAGGCCAATGTATCAGGTACAGGTCAACATAATCCATCTGCAACCGCATCAGCGACTTGTCAAGTGCCTGCTTTGTTTCTGCATAGCCCAGCTCTTCCCGCCATACCTTGGTGGTAATATACAGTTCCTTTCTCGGTATGCCACTTTTCCGTAAGCCTGCGCCAACCACTTCCTCATTTCCGTATTTTGCGGCCGTGTCAAACAGGCGGTAACCCCTTTCCACCGCGAACCGAATGGCGGCAATGCCTTCCGCTTCGGTAGCCTTATAGGTACCGAAGCCTAATGCGGGTATGGTATGCCCGTCGTTGAGCGTAAATGTTTTCATACTTTAAGTTACATAAAAATGAGGGAATACCCCTTCCATGGGTGCATTTCAGATTTTCGCATAGTTGTAGCTCTGCAAGGAGATAATTCTGGCAGATGCCTCTCCGCGGCGGATGCCAATGGCGTATTTTACAACCAGCATTAAAACAAAATATCCAATTACTCAACCTCTTACCCGTCATTTCGATGGCACCGCAAGTTGTTTGAATTAACGAGCTGTTGCGTGCCTGAGAAATCTGTTGGGTACAGTACTAATGTTGAGATGAACTACAAATGCCCGGCAGATTTCTCCCTCGCGGAAAAGTGATTTAATTGTAGTATTCATATTGGCTCGGTCGAAATGACCTTATGGGTCAATCCGCGGGCAACCTGTCAGTCCATATATCGGGCAGCTCACCGCTAAAGCCCGCGCTGTGCGTAGTCTCTGACTACATATCCACCAGGTTCTCCCGGGACTGAGGTCCCGGAAAGGATGCTGACTAAAAATACAATTAGACAATAATTTATTGTTGATTATCAATGTGTTATAAATTCATTTATTACAAAACAGATGAAGGTGGCGTATCAAAATACTAAAAACCAGAAACAAATTTTGTATCTTTATACTATATGAAAAAGCAAAACTTTGATAAAAAGACTATTCTAAAATCGGTAGCAAAAATAGTTGCGGATAAGGAAGCTGTGCGTTCATATATCAAAGGAAAAACCTCCATCCAAACCATAGCTAAAAAGGGCATTAAGCTTGCAAAGCCATTATAATTATGTCTTTGACGATATAACTAACACCTACAATTTCACAACCAAAAACGATATTCTATATCGCGCTGCCTTTATAGTTGACGAAACATTTTCAACAATTTCAGGTGAAGAAATCTCAAACATCTTCCAACTGGTAGTGGAGAAAGCAACTGATGGATTAGAGCCATACGATGCAAAGGTCTTTAAAACCATTGAGGATATTATCGAGCGGTTTTTCCATAAAGTCGAAAACGCTTTGGTTTATGTTTGCTCAGAGGATGACCATGAAAAAGCTAAACAAAGACACAAAATATTTGACAGATGGTATACAAAATCAGCATACAAATCCCTTGTCGTGAAAATTGACAATATTATTACAATAGAAATCGATGAGTACACAACTCAAAAACTCTATACATCATTTATGTTTCACTCTGACAACCCGTCTTATGAAAAACTAATTAAGATCTACAATCAGATAGAGGAAGTTCTAAACAGAGAAAAATAGTAGACGACAATGAAAAAAACAATTTACATACTGGCAGTAGCTTTCGGAGTATGGAATTGCAGCAACCGGACACCAGAAAAGAAGGAAAACAAAAACGTAGTAGACGCTTTACAAGCTGTTTCGGTAAACGAACAGCAACAGGAAACTATAATAAACACATCACAATACGACAGCTTGTTTATCAACGGACTTTCTGAGTACAAAGAACCAATAACGCTCATTGAGAATTATATCTTAATCGGACAGGACACAGTTTATTTCCCTGAAGATTTGCAGCTAAATAAAGAAACTGTGTTTAAAGGAACTAAAGATCTCAAAAAATTTTCGTTAAGCGTGACAAGAATCAACCTGACAAGTTTGAATTACAATTTCCAATTATCAGACAAAGACGCCAAAACAATAAATAGTAAATCAGGAAAAGCAACGTTAGATTCCCTATTCTTTTTAGGCTCAGAAACTGACGATGATGAGACGGGCGATGAATATTTAAGTGTTGAATATTTCGACAATTCACCCGATTGTACTTTTGCGATCAGGATCGGAGAAAAAGACGATAAAGGAAAACTCAGAGCTAAAATTAAACTTTCTTGTAACGACCATCAATCAAAAAACATCGACTTAAACGACAATCCAACATTACGGACACAATAAAAACACACTATAATCCCTATGTTCCGATGCTATACGTAGTCTCCGACTACGTATTCACTATGTTCTCCCGGGACTGCGTCCCGGAATGCGATGCAGACTAAAATGCCGGGGAATACTGCCGGTTCAACAAAAAGATTTACCAAACTTTTTCAACAAGAACCATTAACCGCCGGAATATTGCTTTCTTTGCCATATGAAAAAACTGAACCGCAAGCAGGCTATCCAATTGCTGGCAACATCCGGCGCCGCATGGATGAGTGGCGGATTACAGGGTTTTACGCCTGTCAGCCAAATGCTGGCAAGACCTATCCCCTCTTCCAATGAACTGCTGCCGGTGGTGGGCATCGGCTCCTGGATACAGTTTGACGCCGGCAATAACGCCAAAGAAAGAGAGAACCTGACGGAAGTGTTGCGACAGGTGATGAACGGAGGCGGAAAGCTGATCGACAGTTCTCCGATGTATGGCAGCTCGGAAGAAGTGATCGGCGATCTCACACAGGCAATGAAAACACCGGATCATTTTTTTTATGCCACCAAGGTATGGACAAGCGGTAAAGAAGCAGGCATCCGGCAGATGGAAGCCTCCTTCAGAAAAATGAAAAGAAAGCACATGAACCTGATGCAGATCCACAATCTGTCTGACTGGGAAACACAACTGAAGACCCTCGTACAATGGAAAAAGGAAGGAAAGATACGGTACATCGGCATTACCCACTATACAACCTCCATGCACGCTACCCTGCAACGTGTTTTTGAAAAACACCCTGTTGATTTTGTACAGTTCAACTACTCCATTCTTACACGGGATGCGGAAAAATCCATTTTACCGGCCGCCATGAATAAAGGAGTAGCCGTCATCATCAACGAACCGCTGGAAAAAGGCCGGCTGTTCAGTTTGGTAAAAGACAGGGCGCTGCCTGCCTGGGCGAAGGACTACGATATCCATAGCTGGGCACAGTATTTCCTAAAGTATATTGTTTCACACCCCGCAGTGAACTGCGTAATTCCCGGTACCTCCAACCCCAAACATGCGGCGGACAATATGCTGGCAGGTTATGGAAGATTACCGGATGAAAGCGTCCGCAAAAAAATGGTGGCATATCTTGAAAATCTCTGAACCGGTGACGCATCCGCCATTCATCGAAGTTATGATGTCATTCGTCTAAATTGGCAGTGAGTTCGCTGACACTAACCGTAACGCCAACCTGTAACAGCAGTTTGCATATTGTGTTTTCTATAAAAAATATCGGCGGAAAGCTGTTGACCTTTGCAAAATCCCCCCGAACGGTTTATTTGCTTCGATGAGCAAAATACTTGTTGCACAGGATGATCGTTTTTTAAAAAGCAATTTTTTGAACTATGAAATGAAGCATAAGAAAATATTCATTTTTATTCACAAACAATGAATATTTCTTATGCGAAATTCCATCTGGCAACAAAAAACAAAAAATATACAGATGAAACAATTATTATTTTTCTCTTTGTTATTTGTATTGGGACAAAGCTTCCGGACGCAGGATGTATATCAACAGCAAAATGATCCCTCATCACTTACCCTTGATACGCTTTTTACAGATGTGAACAGCAAAGGCGACCTGATCCACATCAGTGTGAGCAACCCGGGAGAGGAAGACAGGGAGTTTATTGTGGATATTGTAGCGGTAGAAGCGGAAAACAGCTACTGGGGAACCATTTATTCCGCCGCCATCAACAAGGATTCGTACTTTTTTAAACAATGGCGGGATGCGAAGAAGCTGTCTGAAAAAATGAATATCAGGTACATCCTACCCGGTTATGGTAAAATACACCACGGCATTGAAGCGGATGAGGCCATAGACCTGAGCTTTACAATAACCGGTAAACCTATCGGGAAGGGAATACCCGTTCAACTGCGGGTAACCACGGTGGATAACAATGAAGTAGTTTATTCACCGGTATTTTATATTTATAAGCAGCCTGAATAAAGCGGGGAAAGCTATTCGTGGCATCGATCCGGTTTGCCGGTCAGGAACACAAGCACCGGCACAGCGCATTGGTGTTCTCTTGCGTCATATTCTATGGTACTTTACGGATACCCCGGCGTAGCCCACTCCGTTTCCAATCCCTGGGTTTTAATGAATGCCTGGAACTGTTTCAACAGCACCGGGTCTTTTCTTACCGTAGCAGGCAACACCTTATTCGCTTTGGCGAATACCAACAGCATACCCACTGCCTCACCGATGCTCCATTCTACGGGGTGCAGGCGGTAACATCCGTTGGTGATATGGGTGGTACCTATATTCTTATTCGCCGGAAAGATGTTTTTCATCCTCACCGGCAATAAAGCGCCCAACGGTATCTGGAATGGCAGAGAAGGAAAATCTATATAGTTGTCTCCACCGGTGCCGGGATGCAGATCAATATGATAATAACCCGTGCCTGCCGAATCAAAAAAAGCCGCAGACTTATGTACCCCCGCTCCCGCCACCATTTTCCTGTTCTCCGCCCCTACATGTTCTTCCAGTACGGTAAACATCGCTTTGATCCGGCGTGACTCCCGTACGTACGGATATTTTGCCATTCCGTCTGCAGTACCCGTAATATCTTTCCGCAGGCGAAGCCCCGGCCACCCTTTACCGCCATCCGGGCGGGGGACTTCTGTCTGCAACCAGTACAACAATGAAAGGCTAAGCTGTTTCGATTCATCAACATGCTTCTTAAAGACCTCCGGGGTCACGTCGATGATATTGCCATCCATATAATCATTCTGCGGCCAGTTGACAATGGTAATATCGCTTTGATAGAAGCCTTCTTCAAAATTTTTCCGGCTGATTATCCTGCGGTAGTTCCAAAGGTTTAACACACCATCCGGTTCACGCCCGTCGGGCACAAATCCCAACTGTTTGGGCTGTAATGTTTGCGGCTGTGAATACTGCAAATCCAGCAGCTTTCCGGACCATGCAGGTTGCAGCCTGGGTACGTAGTTCCTCCAATAGTTGTAGTTGGCTGGTTTTGGAATCACATGATCCGCTCCACCAACATAGTCCATCGCAAAACACATGGTGAAAGCCTGGTTATTCTGAGTATCTGCCAGGTCAGGGGCATGTAGTTCCCCGGTTACTCCTTTTGATTCGGCGCCTGTTATATATTCGGTACCGGTCATCGGTAGCAAGTCCCCTAATTCCGTAGCATCTATAAAAAAGGGAGCTTCCAATTGTTGCTGCTCCCCGCTACGCTCACTCTTAACCGTTATCGTTGTCACTGTATTACCGGAGACCGTTGCAGAAACAGCAGTATATTCCATCAGCAACAGCAGCCTCCCGTTTGACAAATAAGGCGCCAGCATCTGCCGTATTACCGTTTCTGCAACCGCCGGTTCATGGCAAAGGCGGGAAACAGCGCCGCTGCCGGGATTCAAAAGCGGGTTGTTTTTTTCCTTTTCCGTAAGCGGATAATTCGCACGATAGTAATCCCGTATCCTGTTTCGGATGTCGCGGTAAGATTGCGGAGCACCGTGGGTCTCTATCCACTGATGTTCGTCCGGCGGCACCGCCTGGGATGTCATTTGCCCGCCAAGCCAGTCAGTAGTTTCTGCCAGGATCACCGACTGCCCATTTCGCAGGAGCGCCAGTGCGGCCGCCACACCGCCTAACCCGCCACCGGCAATCACCACATCAGCCTGTATGGCAATACCACCACCCCGCTTTTCCGACCTCACGGGAGCGGACACCCGAAAAGGACCGAGCGTAGCCATCGCTCCACCAAACCCTAATAATTCTATAAAATCCCGCCTTTGCATTTATTACAATTTCCTGATCTGCTAAAATAAATAATCGGAAGCAGTAATCAGACCCTTATCACAATTTTGCCAGGCCTGCCACAGAAAACCAGGTAAAACGGGGCATTTCTTACAGGTAATGATACTGCGATATATGAAAAACTTCTCCCGCTGATCGTATGACAGTTCTCTTTCAAAATCTCAGCGTGGCTTCCTTCCCAGCTTCTCCCTCCGTAGCCTCTCGCTTATCCATTGAAGGCAATCAAAATACTTGAGCAGTTGTCTTTCAAAGCGATCATCAAGCAAGCTGTCCATTTCTTTTACAAGCTCCTGCAAAGGCTGTCTTCTTAAATATTTCACCTCAGGTTTAAGGCGGATATACTGAAAAAGTAATAACTCCGACTTCAGCAAATGTTCTTTCTCAAAAAAACGTTTATAGGCTTTGATCTCATACTCCAGGTAATCGTTGTCGCCCAACTCATAGTAAATAACAATATTCAGCAGCCGGACTGCCTTACATATTAACCAGTGCTTGTGGGCTATATGCAACTGCAATACCTGGTTGATCCATTTGTGCGCCTTGTTTAGATTATTCTGCCAGTAAAAAGATATTGCCATATAAAAATACAGTTCCCATTGTTTTTCCTCATCCACCATTTGATACATCTGCCAGTCTTTTCCCATCGATTGTATCAGCTCACTCACAGCTTCATATTTCTTTTCCTGCATCAATTGGATGGACTGGTATACGATGGAGGTCTTTTGAACGCGGTTTCTGAAATACTCCGGATAACCGGGCTGATCCAGTTGCTCTACACGCGTCACATAAAAAGGCATCTGATCATAATATTCCAGCATATGCAGGTTATCCAATATACCATCCAAGGCTGAAAGATAATCCAGCGGCGGGTTCTCCTGCAGGTCAATATGTGTTTCAAACAACTTGTTAAGCGATGCAAATGTTTTCAAGGCGGATTTATACTCTCCGATATTGGTAAAATAAAATGACTGGAATAACAGATGCAGCTTCTGTGCTGCGAAACTTTTAGATGGCTTACTGGTAGCAAGGCCCATCTCACTCAACACCAAATCATTCAGTTTTTCCAACTCTTCCTTCGACGATATCTTACGGGCATGTATCAGGCGGTACTTCAGCAATTCAAACAGCGAATGATGATCATGAATATTACTTAAGTCGCGCAGTAACCCTTTCGCCTTCATTTGCATGCCGACTATCTCCCTATCGGTGACGGATGGAAAATTCACCTCGGAAAGATAGTTAAGCTCTTCCCGGTAAGTGAGGTAAGGAACAACCGGATGCTGAAAAGCCAGCGCGGCAGAACGAATCGTTTGAAGTTCCCTGTAAGCTTCCTGATACAGGGAACGTTCCTGCAACACGCGAACACGCATCATTCCCTGCAGCAACTGAAACTCGATATCCTTGCTCATTTTAAGTTGTATCAGGCAATCGGTAAGGATTTTGACCAGGTAATTGGTAGCATTATGTATAGAAGCATTCTTATGTTTCTCATAAAATTTTTTTTCGATCACCACTTCATCAGTTGCGGTACCCTCTTCAATAACCATAAACAGATCCAGGTAAATTCTGTTTACGGACTGACGCTTGGCATAAGATTTAAAATAGCGTTTCTCTGATCCTGACAATGATTTTATCAATTTAATAGCAGCCAGTTTAGACATATTTCAAAATTGAGGAAATCAAAATATAAGTTATGAATTTTATTGCAATAATAAAATTATTAATAATTGATTATCAAACTAATAAATAAAATTAGAGATAATTTATAATTGTTTAAATATATGAAAAGTAAAAATAATTGGTTTTTATTTGGCTGAGAGGTTGAATAGCTTTGATCAGACGATTAACAAAAACTGTGTAATCATTAGCTATATGAAATCCGGAAAAATAGTTGTTGTTGGAAGCTCTAATATGGATATGGTTGTAAAGACAGATCATATCCCGGTGCCCGGGGAAACTGTCCTCTCCGGCTCTTTTTTCATGAATCCCGGTGGTAAAGGCGCCAATCAGGCAGTAGCTGCCGCCCGCCTCGGAGCAGAGGTAGTTTTTATTTCCAGACTCGGAAACGATATTTTCGGCAAACAGTTCTCCCAGTTATTCAGCGAGGAAAATATAGAAACCAGCTACCTGGTATCGGACGATAACCTGCCCAGCGGCGTCGCGTTGATCACTGTAGACAAGGAAGGTGAAAACAGTATCGTAGTGGCTGCAGGCGCTAATGCCAACCTCAGCATTGATGATATCAATGAGGCGCTTCCTGCCATAGCAGAAGCGCAGATCATTCTAATGCAGTTGGAAATTCCGATGAACGTTGTTGAATACGTGGCAGCCTATGCCGTATCTGCAAAAGCAAAAGTCATTCTGAACCCAGCGCCGGCTGCCCCTCTATCGGAGGAACTGTTAGCCCGTATAGACATCTTGACTCCCAATGAAACGGAAGCCTCCATGATAGCGGGGATACCGGTAAATGATATAGAAGACGCCCAAAAAGCAGCCTTGCTGATATGCCGGAAAGGGGTAAAAACGGTAATCGTAACATTGGGCTCAAAAGGCGCTGTGATTTGCGAGAACAACCGGTGCACAAGAGTAGAAACTAAAAAAGTACTACCGCTTGACACTACCGCAGCCGGAGATGTATTCAATGGCGCCCTGGCTGTAGCGCTTTCGGAAGGAAAGGATATTGTTGCAGCGGTTCGTGTTGCCTGCGATGCTGCCGCGATATCAGTTACCAGGCTCGGGGCCCAGTCTTCCATTCCTTACCGGAATGAAATGATCCTCAACATCGCTATCAATAAACAATAATATTATCACCTAAAAACTCAAACGATGCTTATGTCATGTATTAACAAAATGAAAAAGGTTTGGTTAGCCACCTTGTTGACCCTGGGTGTACTTCTCTCTTTTTCACAGGACAAAATCCAGATTAAGGGCACAGTACGGTCAATAACTGGAGATCCATTGGAGGGTGTCAGTATTGTATTGCAACAAACTAATACCGGTACCACTACCAATGCGCAGGGTCAGTTTACAATTGATGTCTATCCCAACAGTATTATTGTATTCTCTGCCACGGGATATGAAACCCAGACAGTTTCGATATCCGGACAAACGGAACTGAATGTTGTAATGGTGCAAAGTGCGGATGAACTGGAACAGGTGGTGGTAGTGGGGTATTCAACGCAGAAAAAAACGAGCCTGACGGGTTCCGTCGCTGTAATATCCGGTAAAGATCTTTCAGAGAGACAGGTAGGGCAGACATCAATGGCTTTGCAGGGAATGACACCGGGGCTCACCGTTACCCAACGATCAGGTCAGCCTGGCAAAGATGGAGGAACAATTCGTCTCAGGGGAATAGGAACGTTGGGAGATGCTAACCCACTCATACTAATTGATGGAGTGCCCGGCGATATCGACAATGTAGACCCGGGTATCATTGAAAACATAACCGTTCTGAAAGATGCGGCTTCTGCTTCAATCTATGGCGCAAGAGCAGCAAACGGAGTTATTTTAATTACCACCAAAAGGGGACGCAGCGGAAGATTTTTTGTCAACTATTCTAACTATTTCGGAGTACAAAGTCCAACTAATTTGAAGCAGAGGGTAAACGCTGTAGATCATATGAGCATGATTAACCTGGCTAATACCAACCTTGGGAGGTCACCCATTTTTGATGAAGATTTTATAAAAAACTATCCATCAATGCATGCTTCTGACCCGGTATTATATCCGGATACAGATTGGTTCAGCGAGATCTATACACGTAATGGTTTTACTCAGAATCATTCAGTTGACTTTAACGGGGGAACCGACAAGGTTAGCATTATGGGATCGCTTGGGTATTATGACCAAGAAGGTATTTTCAATAATACAGGCTTTAAAAGATACTCCCTTCGTTTGAATTCAGATATTAAGATCTCTGAAAGGTTAAAAGTAAAAGCTGATTTCTTTATGAGATTTATGGACACCAGGGAACCGGGAGCAGGTGTTCAACAGGTATTATTCTACACAAATCACCTGGCATCTATAGAGCCAACCCGTTACTCGTTCGGCTACGCAGCCCCTTCTACAGGATCAAATCCACTGGCAGTTTTGAATGACGGAGGATATAACCGGGTAAGTACTCCCTCCATAATGCCAACTCTCGGTTTTACTTATCATTTTCTCAAAGATCTCTTTTTTGATTTCAACTTTACTCCCCGTTTATGGGAAGATGACAGAAAAAATTTCAAAACGATTGCAAATGCATACTATCCCAATGGCGACCTGTTTGCCCCTGGTTCACAAATAACAAGTTTGTTACAAAGGAATGACAAGTATTTGCAAAACAATACCTGGGGAACCCTTAACTACCGCAAATCGTTTAAAGAACACAACTTTAAAGTATTACTGGGCGCCTCACAGGAAAGTTACAGACACCGGTGGTATTCAGCTTTCCGCGACAACTTTGCTTTACCGAGATATGACGTCCTCGATGCCGGAGGATCAGGTAATCAACAATCAGCGGGATCCGGTTCAGATTGGGCTTTAAGATCACTGTTTGGGCGGGTTAATTATGACCTGGCCGGAAAATATCTCGTTGAGGCTAACTTTCGTTATGATGGATCATCCAGATTCGCCCAAGGAAATAAATTTGGTTTCTTTCCATCCTTTTCTGCCGGATGGCGAATATCGCAGGAAGACTTCTGGACCCCATTGAGTAATGTTGTAAACGAACTTAAGTTCAGAGGTTCCTGGGGAACCTTGGGAAATCAAAATATCGGAACATATCCCTATGATGCATTTCTTGCACCTACCCTATACGCAATGAATGGACATAATATCAATGGCCTGACCCCGACTGAAATGGCGAACTCAAAGATATCATGGGAATCCACTAAAATGCTTAATGTAGGGATAGATGCAGAATTCTGGAATAGACTGTCGTTATCATTTGACTACTACCGTAAAAGAACAGATGGAATCCTGTTAAGGCTGGATGTCCCTTCAATTGTTGGGTTGACTGCTCCTTATCAAAATGCCGGTGTGGTAGACAACAATGGATGGGACCTGAATATCGGATATTCAGGGAAAGTGAATTCTCTCAGCTACAGGTTATTTGGTACACTATCCGATGTAAAAAACAAAATAGTTGATTTGAGAGGTGTAAACATAGAAGGTTTGGTTGTAAATTTTGAAGGATACCCCATGTCTTCTTTTTATGGATATGAAGCCATCGGGTATTTTCAAAGTGCCGACGACGTCACATCGTCACCAAGGCAATTCGGAAATGTAATTCCAGGAGGCATAAAATATAGAGATATTAACGGAGACAATGTGATTGATGGAAATGATAGAAAGATTATCGGCAATCAGATACCACGTTATACTTTTAGCCTGGGAGGTAATTTCAACTGGAGAAATATTGATCTTTCATTTTTGTTCCAGGGAGTCGGCAAAGCTGATGGGTATTTGTATGGAACAGCAATCATGCCGTTTAATAACGGCTCTACTGCATTAGAAATGCACAAAAACTACTGGACCCCGGAAAATCCAAACGCTCTTTTCCCAAGTTTAGCCTTCAATGAATCTAACAACATTCAAAACTCATCATTCTGGGTAAAGGATGCCTCTTATTTAAGAATGAAAAACCTGCAGGTTGGCTATACGCTGGATGAAAGTATTCTAAAATTTACCAGGTTGAAAAAAATAAGAATCTACGCTTCGGGGCAGAACTTATTTACACTTGACAAATTTTGGGATGGTTTTGACGTAGAAGCGCCTGTTGGAATTGGAGACTATTACCCTCAGGTGAAAACCTATTCTGTAGGGATCAACGTAAACTTTTAAATTATTTTCTGCCATGAACCGCTTAATTATTAAACTGACATCTATAGCCATCTGCTATCTGTTCATGTCATGCGATAAAGATTATCTAAATAAAGAACCTATTGACAGACCGTCTGTTGCTTCATTTCTAAAAACAGAAGGGGAACTGGAACTCGCAATTAACGGAGCATATAACAAGTTGTGGTATGCTGTTGACTATGATCTACCTGTTGAAGTACACCTGGATCTCGCTTCAGACATAGGCTATTCAAGAGCTTTAACTAACTTTCAGTTTCTTGGAAACGGTAGCGTAGATGCAAGTAACCCTATTATTCTTAACTTATGGAGGCATTATTACACAGGTATTCAAAGGGCAAACTATATACTGGATAACGTATCCGGCATATCAGAAGTAAAGAATCAAGCCAGGGTCGACCAGATCATAGCAGAGGCAAAATTCTTACGGGCTTATTTGTACTATCACCTTACAGAGATGTTTGGAGATGTTCCCCTCGTTACGAAGGTGCTGGATTTGGAAGAAAGTTATATGAGCAAAAACCCCAAAGCAGAAATAGCAGATTTCCTGTTAACTGACCTGGAATCAGCTTCGCAATCGCTCCCGATATCCTACACTGATTCAAGAGAAATTGGACGCGCTACCAGAGGAGCAGCATTGACCTTAAAATCAAGAATTGCCCTGTTTAATAATAAATGGGAAGTTGCCTCGGAAGCCGCAAAAAAGGTAATAGACCTGTCAGTATATAACCTGGATGCTGACTATGGATCATTGTATTTGAAAGAAAAGCAGTTGGAATCAAATGAAATAATGCTGATGCTGCAATATAAGCTGGGTGTACGAACTCACCTTGGTCCCCGGTGGGTGGCGCCGCGCATGGCTTCTGGATTTGCCGGTTTAATTCCCACACAATCAATGATTGACTCTTATCTATGCACTGATGGATTGACGATAGACAAGTCACCTCTATATAACCCTGCACAACCTTTCCTGAATCGCGATCCCAGGCTTGATTTAAGCTGTGTTGTTCCGGGATCGGTTTTCAACGGCTATCAATATGAAACTCACAAGGATAGCCTGGAATGCTGGAACTACAACGTATCGCCACCCATTCGTGTCGCAAACCAGGATGCGATCAATGCATTCGCTTCCTTTTCAGGCTATTGCTGGCGCAAATATGGAGACATGAGAGATCCCAGTTTCCTGCTGCTTTCCGAAACGAGTATTATTCTAATGAGATATGCTGAAGTACTTTTAAACTACGCAGAAGCTAAGATTGAAGCCAATATGATCGATCATTCTGTTTATGACGCAATCAATCAGGTAAGATCTAGAGTAAATATGCCAATAGTAACAACTGGAAAGACACAGGATGAACTTCGGTCAATTATCAGAATAGAAAGGAAGACTGAACTAGCCTTTGAAGGATTTAGACTCTACGACATAAGGAGATGGAAAATTGCTGAAAACGTACTAGATGGTCCTTTATACGGCCGCATCCCTAAGGGACTACTGAGCTCTGCTCCGGATGTAGATGAAAACGGAACACCTGACTATACAAATGTTGGAAATCGGTCTGAAATGAGAGTGATAGAACAGCGTGTATTCAATAGAGATAGAAATTATTTGTGGCCAATCCCTCAATTTGAGGTCGATATCAATACAAATCTTTCACAGAATAACGGATATTAATTGACAATAATGAACAGGAAAGATTTAACCTTTGTTTACCTTTCTATAATTTTCACGCTTGCTAGGGCCGTGTGTCATGGGCAAACACCTGTTGCAGACGATTATGCAGCAAGCCTGGCAACTAAGCTTGAGCCTACCAGGAAAATTGCTTACAAAAAAGTAAAAGAAAGAAACCTGTACCTGCATCTTTTTGCGCCAGATGGTTTCGAACAAAGCAACAGGCGTGCATGTTTTATTGCATTTCATGGGGGAGGATGGGTGAAAGGGGAGCCCAGAAGGTTTTATCCCATTGTTGATGAATTTGTTAAAAGAGGAATGGTTGGAATTAGTGCCGAGTATCGGTTTATGGATACCAGCGATGGAACCACGGTATTTGATTGCGTAAGGGATGGTCGTTCTGTTGTCAGGTATGTGAGACAACATGCAAAAGAATTGGGAGTGGATCCCCAAAAGATCGTTGTATCCGGAGGATCTGCCGGAGCACATGTTGCAGTCGGCACTGCCTTATTCGATGCAGTTAATGAAGTTACCGATTTTTTGGACGTTTCAACCATGCCTGATGCATTGGTCCTTTATTATCCTGTTATAGATACGTCACCGGAAGGCTATGGTGCGAACAGAATTGGAGAACAATGGATTACGCTATCCCCGTTGCACAATGTAAAAAAGGGCCTGCCGCCTACTATTCTTTTTCATGGCACTTCTGATAAAGTGACTCCGTTTAAGGGAGCGAAAAATTTTCAGGATACCATGATTAAAGCTGGAAATAAGTGCCATTTGATTATTAAAGAGGGAGGAATACACGGGTACATGATGTTCGAAAAAAATTTCTATGATGAGGCCATTTCTCAAACCATTACCTTCTTAAAAAGCTGTGGAATTATTTAGTTGATCATTATAATTATCAGAAAATGAAAAGATTGCTTATATTCTTTATTGTTACTGCCTGTAACGTTATATCTGTCAGTGCTCAAAACCTGCAGAACAAAAATTTTAATTTAAGTGACTACAGTCCGGTAGGAGACGGAATCTCAGATGATACAAGGGCTTTCCAGGCTTTGTTTTCCGCAGCGAAAAAAACAGGAGGTGGTAACATTACCATACCACCCGGAAACTACTACCTCCGGGGAGAAACACCTGTGCCACTAAGCTCCAACACTAATGTCTTTGCATATGGTGCGAAAATTTTCCTGCCGAAAAACCTCGGAGATCAGGCAAGAATAGTGCTTTTTGAAGGTACGGATGTAACAAACTTTTCCTGGTTTGGCGCACTTTTTCAGGGATACTGCTTTGACCCTGTAAGGGAAAAGAATACCTGGGAGCCTAATGCAAATACAAGAATGATTGTTATAAAAACCAGTAAAACCGGGGAAACCGATAACCTGAGATTTAAAGATATTCAGTCTGACAAGATAGCAGGTGCGGTAATACATGTGAATGGCTATATCGAGGGGAACAGTATTGTCCCTCTAAATTTTGCCACAAACGTTTCTGTTGAAAACTGCAACTTAATAAACTCCGGGAAATTCATGTGGGACTATGGATATTTATGGCAAATCATTGTATTCCCGGAAGATCATACAAAAGAAGAGATAAAAATGGCCAACAACTATTTTGACAATAATGTGTTGATCAGTGAAATAACCATAAAAAGAGGAGACGACAAGGTTTACCTAAACAATATCGACTCAAAGAATAATTCTAAAATGATTGAGGAAGGATCCGAAATATGCTTTTATAATGATAAACTTCCTTCAAACATCATCAAAGGAAAAAGATATTACGTTGTTGAATCAACAAACAAATACATAAAAGTTAGTGAAATCGAAAATGGCAAAGGAATATCTTTTAATAGTGATGGAGGTTCTGATGTTAAAATTGTAAACAATGTAAGAAAGCTGTTTTACCAGTATGCTCCGATAAATTCGGGACCAGGAAAGGGCTGCATAGATTTAGTCGGCTGCATGAATACACAAATCACGGGATGCAGGATCAGTGCATTAGGCGACGCGATGCATATCCAGAAAAGTCACAACAATGTATTTGCAAACAACCACATCCTGGGAGCAAGAATGGGCGCTTTCTTTATAGCAGATCATTGTAAAAACTCTACAGTAACGGGAAATACGGTTGATGGAACCAATGGCTCAAGAACAGTCAGCATCGAAAGATCAAATGAAAATGTGACCGTAATAGGAAACATATTTCGAAATGGGGGTAGAGGTAGTTGGATAAATCAACCCAAAAATATTGTTATACAAAACAATGTATTCGTAAACAATACCACTAAAGGAGCACACGATCCTAAAACCGGGCGAAGAGACTTCAAGACGGGTGGATGGCAAAGTTTTCCGGAGATATACTTTACAACTTATCAAAAAGGAGCGGAATACGGTCCGGTAATTCTTAAAGACAACATATTTACAACGGGCCCAAATGCAGCCGGTGTAATTCAATTTGAAAAAAACGGGAAAGACGTAACAGTTTCCGGAAATATATTTAAAGGCACCACTGTAGATATATTAATGGACGATAAAGATGATACCATATTTATTGATCCGGCTCAGAAGGCTACTCTAAAAAAAGGAGCAGAATTCTCTCGTTCTTTGTTTAAAAATGAATAATAGGAAATGATCCCTTTGCAACAACGAAAGAACTACCCCTGGGTAGTGGTTGGTCTTCTTTGGGTAGTTGCCCTGCTCAATTATCTCGACAGGCAAATGCTTGCAACGATGAAGACCTCTATGCAGGTAGATGTCACAGAGTTGCAATCGGCCACAAAGTTCGGCTATCTGATGGCCATATTCTTATGGGTGTACGGTTTGACCAATCCTATATCGGGTTTTATTGCAGACCGGATAAACCGGAAATGGCTTATTATCGGAAGCTTGTTTGTATGGTCTGCCGTAACCTTTGCGATGGGTTATGCCACCACATTCAACCAGTTGTATTTGCTGCGGGCAGTAATGGGGATAAGCGAAGCATTGTATATGCCGGCAGGTCTGTCGCTGATAGCAGACTTTCATCCCAACAAAACAAGGTCCCTTGCAATCGGGATACATATGACAGGATTGTATTTTGGACAGGCGCTGGGCGGATTTGGCGCCACCATCGCCGCACAGTATTCCTGGCATACCACTTTTCACAGCTTTGGCTTTATCGGCCTTACATATTCTGCTGTGCTGTTTTTCTTACTAAAAGATAAAGAAAGGGCTTCGCGATCAGCCGATGTCTCACAACAGGCAGAGACTAAGGAATATTCCCTTTTGGGGAGCCTGAAACAATTGTTTACCAATGTCTACTTCTGGCTGATCCTGTTTTGTTTTGCGGTACCCAGCCTGCCCGGGTGGGCTACCAAAAACTGGCTGCCAACCTTATTCTCCGAAAAGCTGTCGCTGGATATCGCCATAGCCGGGCCACTGGCTACACTGACCATCGCCGCCTCTTCATTTGCAGGGGTCATCTTTGGTGGAATTCTGTCAGACAGATGGCTGCAAAAAAACATCCGCGGACGGGTCTTTACCAGTGCTATCGGGCTGTTGCTGATGATCCCCGCATTGCTTCTTATAGGTTTTGGCCAGTCACTGGTGCTCATAGTATTGGCAGGATGTTGCTTCGGCATAGGATTCGGCATGTTCGATGCCAACAATATGCCCATCCTTTACCAGTTCATTTCACCCAGGATAAGGGCTACAGCCTATGGCATTATGAATATGACAGGCATTTTTGCCGGTGCAATGGTCACCGACCTGCTGGGGAAATCCACCGATGCCGGCAACCTGGGAAGAGATTTTGCTATGCTGGCCGGCATAGTACTGGTAGCATTTGTGATACAAACCCTATTCCTGCGTCCTTCAAAAACGCTTACTATTTCATAATAAAAATATTTTATCATGACCAACCGTAGAGACTTTATAAAAAATACATCTGTCCTGGGCCTATCAGGTTTAATCATATCCCCGGAAGACCTTTTCAACTTTTCTGAGCCGGGAGAATTGTTATATAATGGGATCAGGCTGCCTGCCAACTGGCCCCCGAAAGATATTGACCCGGGGAATTATGAACCTATGGATCTGCCCTATCTCAGGAATCCCCCGGCGATTATTCCTATAGATGTTGGCCGCCAGTTATTTGTTGATGATTTTTTAATCGAAAAAACTTCACTGAAAAGGCAGTTTTACAATGCCCGTAAACTTGACACCAATCCTGTATTAAAGCCGGAAACATGGGTAGAACAGGGACCATGGGGTATACCAGGGGCTACGGCAAAGGATGGTGGCGTATGGTGGGATCCCAGGGACCGGTTGTTCAAAATATGGTATGAAGCAGGGTGGTTATACAAAATGGCCTATGCAACCAGCAAGGATGGCATTCATTGGGACAGACCTGAAATAGGCATTGATGGTGGCACCAATGTGGTGGTTCCGGATATTATAGCAGACTCCAGCACTGTATTTCTGGACCACTTTACGAACGACCCGGAAGAACGTTTTAAAATGTTTTTGCGCCCACCCAACAATGTACCCGGGGAAAAGAAAGTATTCTATACCGGTTCAGCCATGGTATCAGCAGATGGTATCCATTGGAAAAAACGCGTGGAGACAGGTATCTGCGGAGACAGGACAACTATTTTCTACAATCCATTCCGGAAAAAATGGGTATATAGCCTGCGCAACACCGGGCAATATGGAAAGTCTCCGATTGGCCGTTCCCGTTACTACTATGAGCATGACGATTTTCTGAAAGGTGCTCAATGGGATATTAAAGATATTGCCTTCTGGACGGGCGCGGACAAACTGGATCTTCCCGACCCCGCTATTGGCGACAAGGCGCAACTGTATAATTTATCAGCGGTAGGCTATGAAAGTATTATGCTGGGACTGCACCAGGTACATCTCGGGCCGGATAATGAAATATGCCTGAAAAATGCCACGCCTAAAATCACTGAACTCAAAATATCGTTTAGCCGCGATGGGTTTCACTGGGATCGCCCTAACAGGGATATTTTCATTAATGCAACAAGAACGGAAGGGTCCTGGGATCGTGGCTATGTGCAATCTGTGGGAGGAATATGCGCTGTGGTCGGCGATCAGCTTTGGTTTTATTATATCGGCTTTAAAGGGGATCAAACAAAGAAGAACAGCACATACGTGAAGAATGGTATGCACTCATTTGGAAGTACCGGCATAGCGGTTTTGCGGCGCGATGGATTTGCTTCAATGAATGCGGATAGCAAAGGAGGCAGTCTTGTTACAAGACCCGTTACATTCAACGGTAAGCATCTTTTTGTTAACGCTGATTGCAAAGGCGGAGAGCTAAAGGCTGAAATTACAGACGAGAAAAACCGAACAATATCACCATTTACATTTTCACGCTGTGAAGCAGTTTCCGGCGACAGTACCATACAAAAGATCAGTTGGAGAGGCGTTGAAGATCTTTCTGCATTGAATGGACGCCCTGTTCGTTTCCGGTTTCAGTTAAAAAACGGAAAACTGTATTCATTCTGGGTCAGCCCGGATCAGAATGGCGCCAGTCATGGTTATGTGGCAGCCGGAGGTCCCGGGTTTATGGGTGGCTCCGATACTGTGGGACAGGGATCATATAGTACCGCCCAATCATTTAGGTTGTAGAAAATACATTAAAACTGACGACATAAGCAATGAATGGTATTATAACCCCTATGATAACCCCGCTTTTAAGCGATGATACGATTGACAAAAAAGGGTTAAAACAAATTGTTGAACACCTTATTGCCGGGGGTATAAATGGTATATTCGTTTTAGGCACTACAGGAGAAGCCACCAGCCTGCCCGATAAGCTAAAGCAAGAACTGATAGCGCTTAGCAGCGAATATATCGGCGGTCGTGTTCCGCTATTTGTCGGCATAACGGATCCTTCACCCGGAGAAAGCATTGCGCTTGCCGCTTTTTCCAAAAATGCCGGCGCATCTGCAGTAGTGGCAGCTCCTCCTTTTTATTTCACTCTAACCCAGCCTGAGCTGATGGCTTATTATAACAACCTTGCCGACAAATCCGTTTTGCCGGTATTTATCTATAATATGCCGGCTCAAACAAAGATCATGATTGAGCCTTCTACTGTGACGGCGCTTTCAAAACATCCGAATATTCCAGGCATCAAAGACAGTTCCGGTATCGGGCCTTATTTTAATACACTGCTTTATCTTTTAAAAGACAACCCGGACTTTTCTGTTTTTGTCGGCCCTGATGAAATGATGGCGCAGGCTGTATTGCTGGGAGGTAGCGGAGGCGTAAATTCAGGCTCCAATATGTTTCCCCATTTGTTTGTGCGCTTGTATAAGGCCGCTGCTGAAGGCGATTTACAAACGGTACGCTACCTGCAGCAGGCTGTCATGGAAATTTCATCTGTGATCTACAGCCAGGGCGGCGGTGGCTACCGGTTCCTGAAAGGAATAAAAAAAGTGTTATCTGCAATGAAGATGACCGGTAATACGATGGCTTTGCCATTGCATCACGCCTTCAAAGACGAGGAATCTGATGCTATAAGAAAAAGTGTGGACAGGGTGAAACAAATACTCAGCAACAATACACGTATATGAAACGGAACAGGCTGTTCACCAGGAATATAATATCCGGCAGCCTGCTCCTGGCTGCAGTGAACTGCGGTTGCAATTACAATAATGATCTCATGCAATACCAGGAGATGCAGCTAACTGCTGATCACGAAGGTCATACTATTCATAATACTCAGGTTTTTTCGCCGGACAATGAATGGATAGCATTTGACAGCCGGAATAATGAAAATGCCATTGGCAGTACCGGCGCTGTTGGTATGGTTAATGTAAAAACAAAGGAGATCAAATACCTGTATCGTACAACTGATCAAACGGTATATGGCCCCGGAGTTGGAGCTGTAACATTTTCGCCAAATGAAAATAAAGTGTTATTTATTCATGGCATCCGCAACGCTTCAAAAGAAAAGCCTTACGGGTTCACCCGAAGAACGGGAGTCGCTATTGACATACGGCATCCGTTCAAACCGATATTCATGGATGCCCGTGACGTTATTCCCCCTTTTACACCCGGTGCACTACGCGGCGGCACACACGCGCATACATGGAGCGGCGACGGCAAATGGATAAGCTTCACCTACAACGATTATATAATCGAACAACTCTCCCAAAAAGATAGTACCGTCAAAGACCTTAGGACAATTGGTGTGATGTTCCCGGGAAAAGTTGAGGTCAACCCTGATGCTTCGGGAGAAAACCACTCCGGTGAAATGTTTTCAGTTCTTGTTGTACCGGTTACTGAAAACCCCTTACCCGGGAGCGATGAAATAGACAGGGCTTTTGATGAAGGATGGATAGGAAATAACGGATACGTAAATCAAAACGGAGTATTGCAAAACAGGGCTATTGCCTTTCAGGGAAATGTACGGAATGAAGAAAACAGGACCATAACCGAGGTATTTGTTGCAGATATTCCCGATGACTTATCACAGGCAGGTAGCGCTCCTCTTGAAGGTACTATGCAAAGCCGCCCTGCCGTTCCGAAAGGCATATCCATCAAAAGAGTAACGTTTACAGAAAATGGACTATCGGGACCCAGGTTCTGGCTTCGTTCCACACCTGATGGAAGTATGATAGGATTTCTCGCGCCAGACGAGAGGGGGATCATCCAGGTATTTGGCGTAAGTCCGAACGGCGGTAAAATACGGCAAATAACCAATAATCAGTTTTCGGTTCAGGGACCTTTTAATTTCAGTCCCGATGGTGAACGGTTAGCTTACTGTGCCGATAACAGAATTTTTATTACTGATTTAAAAACGGGAAAAACAAGCCCTATAACACCACCTGCAAATGAAAAAAACAAACCAATTGGCGCTCCGGTATTTTCTAACGATGGTAAAATGATTGCATACAATCGGTATCTGCCCGGAGAAACGGGAAATTTTGTTCAAATCTTTGCTATTAATCTCCAAAGCATTAAAGCTTTAAGGCAATAGGCTTTCATATATAAATAAAGAATGTTTCCAATGCCACAACCAAAAGCCTCCGGGTCCATATTCAGCATAGCGGTAATAGTAGCCGCCCTGGGTTATTTTGTAGATATATACGACCTGTTGTTATTCGGTATCATCCGTATCCCCAGTTTGAGGGATCTTGGACTGACCCAGGAACAAATTATGATTGATGGAGAAGGGATATTGACCTGGCAAATGTGGGGGCTGCTCATCGGCGGGATACTATGGGGAGTGATGGGTGATAAAAGAGGCAGGTTGAGCGTACTGTTTGGATCCATTGTTTTGTACTCTCTTGCCAATATTGCCAACGGTTTTGTGCAAACGGTAGACCAGTATAAAACCATCCGTTTCATAGCAGGTGTAGGCCTTGCAGGAGAGCTTGGGGCAGGCATCACCCTCGTATCCGAACTTACTTCAAAAGAGAAAAGAGGTATTGCCACCTCCCTGGTGGCAGGTATCGGGTTAACAGGGGCAATACTTGCCTTTATCATGAAGGAGATATTCGATTACCCGGACGGCTGGCGGATCTGTTATTTTATTGGCGGCGGACTTGGGTTATTGCTGCTGGTGTTGCGTATTTCCGTATTTGAGTCGGGCATGTTTCACGAAACCAAAAAACTGAATGTTTCACGGGGTAACCTGCTGATGTTCTTTACCAATGCAGATCGTTTTAAAAGATATGTCACCGGCATACTCATCGGCTTGCCTACCTGGTTCGTTATCGGTGTGCTGGTTACCTTTTCCAGTGAGTTTGGCAAAGTGATGGGCATCACGGAAGCGATTGATCCCGGGAAGGCGATCATGTTTGCCTATGTGGGTATTTCAATAGGAGATATTGCTATAGGCTTTGTGAGCCAGTGGTTCAAAAGCCGCAAAAAAGCCTTGTACCTGTTTTATGGCATCACCATATTTTTCATGCTGTTGTACTTTATCATGCTGCGCGACGGAACCGCTTCCGCCATGTACTGGGTTTGTGCGGGACTGGGCTTCGGCACCGGCTTCTGGGCCATATTTGTAACCATGGCGGCAGAACAGTTTGGCACCAATATCCGTTCCACCGCTGCCACCACCATACCGAATATGGTCCGGGGTATGCTAGCGGTTTTCATCCTGCCACTTTTCCAGGGCTTACGCAACGTTACAGATTATTTTACCGGTGGATGGATGGCCGCTATTATCATTATGTCCATAGGTACTGCCGCCATCATACTGACCAGAGAAACTTTCGGGAAAGACCTTAATTACGTGGAAACAGATACGGCGTTAACCGAAGAAAAAGCCGGCATTAAGAGATAGGTATGCTCAAAAAGGTAGTAGCCGGGCAAACCAGTGAAAGTATACAAAAAAATAAAACACCAGGTTAAATACCGGAAAGTTGCTGACAGCTCATTTTCCCCACCCGAGTCAAAATCCTCAATATGTTCAATCTCACCCAACGGTTCGGTTACATATTTTCCGTTCACGACTACTCTTTCGCCATTCTGGTATTTATATCTCCAGAACCGCCAGTGCGCTCTTACCCTGCTTACGGAAGCGTCTACCTTTTTATAAGTTGTCAGCTTCGCGTCGTTCTCAAAAGTAGTATTGAATACTTCCTGCGTTTCGTCTATTGTAGTGATGGCCACCACCGTGGCGTTGATGTCTTTAGGAAGCCCTCCGTTCATGGAAATAACTACTTCATTTTTCACCCGGGTAGTATCCCAGTAGCGAACCTGCTGAAAGCTGATAGCTGTTTCTATATCGGGATTGAAGTCGCCGCCGTCTGTTGTGCGGGATGACCTGAATACATTTAACTCCGGAACGAATGTGAACGCAGACTTATACAAAGGAACCGGGAGTTCGATTAATCTTTCCCATACAACACCTTCAACCTGTTGGATGCTGCCGGCATCAACCATCAGGTAACCGGCGTCACCGGGTATCAAGGTTTCAGCATAGCGATCACAGGAATTGACCAAAGTCAGGGGGTTAATAGCCGAAGGAACTGTTATTGGATATTTCAAAAGGCACACATTCAATATTCGCAGCAGTATCTGTCTTTTTACAGGCAATCAATCCTAAAAAATCAAGGGTGTAAAAACACGTTTCATAGTGCGGTTTTGAAAAGAAACGTAGCAGGAAGATATTATGTACCCCGTCCCTTATATTTTGATAAATGCCAATAAAGGCGTAGAAAATGTTAATATCAGCGGCAATTTCATAGTATTTGAACAGGAGAGTATTGGAGGGATTAAAAATCATAAATTTGTAATCCTGATTTCGGTTAACCGGGACAATCAACTCAAATAGCCTAATGTCTTAATATGTTTACTTACCCTGTTGTACAGCTCAGAGCACTCCTCGGGAAAATCATTCCGCAGCATATTTCTCCCGAAACATGGGAATGGCTGCAGGCAACCGGGGGACCCGGGGATTTTAATAAAAAATTCGTTTTACTACCCCGCAAAACCGGCAAGACCCCCATCAACTTATCAGCGGAAGACGGAAATAAGATCAGGGAAATCCGCCAGGGGTTTTCAGTGGAAGGTTATACTATTGACCGCCTGTGCCGGGTATGGTTGCTGCTGCAGTTAGATGAAACCAATGAAGCCGCTTATATCCGGGCTATCGAAAACCTTTTCCAGGCGGCGGAAGTAAATGAGCTGGTAACTTTATATGGTTCGCTGCCGGTACTCGCATATCCGGAGAAATGGACCGGGCGTTGTGCGGAAGGTATCCGGAGTAATATCGGCGTCGTTTTGGAAGCCATCATTTGCGACAACCCCTATCCATCGGAATACCTCGACGAAGCCGCCTGGAATCAACTGGTGCTGAAAGCCTTTTTTACCGAAAAAGATGTTAACCGGATAACGGGACTGGATGCAAGAAGCAACAAAACACTGGCCGATACCTTATCTGACTTTGCCCATGAACGCTGGGCAGCTTCCCGGCCGGTGCCGTTGCTGCAATGGCGCTGCGTGGCCGGCTTCATTGACGTAGCAAATTTCGCTGATATAGAAAAAGTGGTTGCCAGTGAAAATCCGGTGGAGCAGAAAGCCGGTTTGCTGGCCTGCTACCACAGCCATTATCCGCCCGCAAAAGCGTTACTGTCCCGTTATCCCGAAATAAAAAACGCTATTGAGTCCGGTAATATAAACTGGCATTCAATCACCGAAGATAAAAACGTACCGGTTGCTTAAAGTATTTACACTCTAATATTATTTTTATGTGCTGCAATGGAAACTTAACAGAAAAAGATCTACAGCCGGGTAGCAACGATGGCAGCTACCTGGAAACCATCAGGGGTATGCGCTTTTTTGATCCCCACGTACACATGTCTTCCCGGACCACAGACGATTACCAGGCGATGGCCGACGCTGGTGTGGTAGCGTTGATTGAACCCGCATTCTGGTTAGGGCAACCCCGCACAGAAGTAGGCACCTTCAAGGACTATTACAGCAGCCTGGTTGGTTGGGAGCGTTTCCGCTCTTCGCAATTCGGCATCAAACACTACTGTACCATCGGGCTTAATTCAAGAGAAGCCAATAACGAGGCGCTTGCCGAGCAGGTAATGGAAATATTACCACTGTTCGTTTATAAGGAAGGCGTGGTAGGCGTAGGTGAAATAGGATTTGACGATCAGACTGCCGCGGAAGAAAAATATTACCGGCTGCAACTGGAACTCGCCAAAGAAGCCGGCCTCCCCGTGCAGATACATACGCCACATCGCGATAAGAAAAAAGGAACCACCAGGAGTATGGATATCGCGTTGGAACACGGTCTGGATCCCTATATGGTAATTGTGGACCACAACAACGAAGAAACGGTAAAGGAAGTGCTCGACCGGGGTTTCTGGGCCGCTTTCACCATATACCCTTTTACCAAAATGGGAAATGAAAGAATGGTGGAAATCATCCTGCAATACGGCAGCGAAAGGATCATGGTAAACTCTGCCGCAGACTGGGGTATCAGCGACCCCCTGGCAGTACCCAAAACAGCCTCCCTGATGAAACAAAGAGGCATCAGCGATGAAGATATCCGGCTGGCTACTTATCAGAATGCCATAACGGCTTTTGGCCAGAGCGGTCAGATTGATGAAGCGGATTTTACAATGGTCAGGGATATTGACCAAAGTCAAAAATTCAGTGGCAATACCGTGCTGCGCGGTGGGCAGGCGCCCCGTATCGATAAAAATGATATCATCATTAAATAGATCCCGCAGTGCACAAAATAACCGGACTGCTTCGTTTGACCCGGCCGGCGAATGTAGTAACCGCCGTATCGGATATACTGGCAGGTATTGCTATATCGGGTTATTTCTTATATGAGATCGACAGCGAACGGCCATGGCTACCTGTACTTCTACTGGTGATCGCCACTATGGGACTGTATGCCGGCGGCGTGGTGTTCAACGACGTATTCGACGCCGGCCTGGATGCAGTGGAACGCCCCGAACGCCCCATTCCATCAGGCATTGTCAGTAAAGCAACCGCTGCCGCCTGGGGAACCTTCCTGCTGGCAGCCGGGATCGTTGCCACAGCTTTTGTACACCAAAAACTTTTCTCCGTATCTGTTATACTCGCACTGGCTATAGCCGGCGGCGCCCTGCTGTATGATAAATGGTGCAAACATCACTTTATCGCAGGTCCCCTTACTATGGGACTGTGCCGGGGTTTAAACCTGCTGCTGGGCATCAGCATTGTACCGGAGGTATTGACAGACTATTATTTGACCGGGTTGGTTCCGGTTGTATATATAGGGGCTATCACCACCATCAGCCGCGGGGAGATACACGGCGGCAGTAAAGCCGTTATGTACACGGCCGCTGCGTTATACGCGATCGTGATCAGCACTTTGCTGGGCTTCTCTATTGGCCGTGGTCATTGGACGACCGCTGTTTTTTTCATAGCCGCGTTTGCAGCCATGATCATGCCGCCGCTTGTGAAAGCCATCCGGCAACCCACAGGACCTTTGATAGGCAAGGCAGTAAAGGCAGGCGTTATTGCCCTGATACTGATGAATGCTTCCTGGGCGGTAGCTTTCGGACAGTTATACTTTGCGTGTGTTATCCTGCTGTTGCTGCCGGTATCCGTCGGACTGGCAAGGCTTTTTGCAGTGACATAACAAAGGACAGGTAATTTTTTGGAGCAATAACCTATATTAGCAGTTTTCAATGATTCAGGAGCGATAATTTTAATATTTGAGATGGACTATATACAACAGCGTTTCAGTGTGGTATTTGAGTATAAAGTTTTTTTCACCAGCCATTTGTTTCACAAAACCAACCCTGTTTTTAACCGCTTCCTGGAATCGGAAGCAGTAGATATCCCTAAAAAAATATTGTTTGTAACAGATTCGGAGGTAGCGCTCCATCACCCAACGCTCCTCGAGGATATCCGCCGGTATTTTGCAGGAAACAGTTATGTAGAACTGATCGACAACATCCTCGTAGTGCCGGGCGGAGAAGCATGTAAAAACACAACAACCTATACAGATGAAATTGTGGCCGCTGTAAATCAATATCACGTAGACAGGCATTCCTATATAGCCGCTATCGGGGGTGGCGCTGTGCTGGATATGGTGGGATACGCTGCAGCCATATCGCACCGGGGTATCCGGCATATCAGGATCCCGACAACCGTATTGTCGCAGAACGATTCGGGAGTGGGTGTAAAAAATGGTATCAATTACCAGGGTAAAAAAAATTTTATCGGCGCATTTACCCCTCCTGTAGCTGTTTTTAATGACGATCATTTTCTCACTACCCTTTCTGACAGGGAGTGGCGGGCAGGAATAGCCGAAGCAGTAAAAGTAGCCCTGATCAAAGACAAAACCTTTTATGAATGGCTTTGTGAAAATGCCGCGGCATTACGCGACAGGGAAATGCTCCCGATGCAATACCAGATCAAACGCTGCGCCCGTATGCACATTGATCATATCTCCGGAGGCGATCCTTTTGAAAAAGGGTCATCGCGACCGCTTGATTTTGGCCACTGGAGTGCCCATAAAGTAGAGCAACTTTCGGGCTTCGACATACGGCATGGGGAAGCGGTAGCGATGGGCATAGCCCTGGATACCGTGTATTCACATTTCTGCGGCTGGCTCAGCGAAACCGATACCCGATCGGTGATACAATTGCTGACAGACCTGGGATTTGCCGTCACGCATCCACTAATGCAGATAACGGACGAAAGCAGTCCCCTGGTAAAAGGGCTGCATGAGTTCCAGGAACACCTGGGCGGTAAACTTACCATCATGCTTTTAAAAGAAATAGGCAAAGGAGAAGAAGTGCATCATCTTGATATTTCGTTGTTGCAGAAAGCATCCGCATGGCTGCAGCAGCTATCACAAAATCAGGCATCATGAAAACAGCTTTTGGTCACTTAACCTATTGCAGCAATATACATTCCGGTGAAAGCTGGGCAGACCATTTCGAAAATATAAAGAAGCATGTGCCTTCCGTAAAACAAACGCTGGCTGCCGGAGAACCCTTTGGCTTGGGGTTACGATTGGCAGACAGCGCCAGCAGATCACTGCAACAACCATCACTTCTGCAGGAGCTTAAAGAATGGCTGCACCGGGAGAATATTTATGTGTTTACGATGAACGGCTTCCCCTATGGCAATTTTCACAACACCGCCGTAAAAGACCAGGTGCATGCACCCGACTGGTTAAGCCGGGATCGCGCAGACTATACCATACGGCTGGCCGAAATACTGGCGGAATTATTGCCGGCCGATATGGAAGGAAGCATTTCCACCAGTCCGCTCACTTACCGTTACTGGCACCCGGAAAATGAATGGGATGCTGTATTCAAACAGGCCACCGACAACCTGTTGCAGGTGGTGAACGCGCTCATTGGTATCCGGGAGAAAACCGGCAAAATTATTCATGTTGACATAGAACCTGAACCCGATGGTTTGCTGGACAACGGGAGTGAATTTCTGCAATGGTACCTGCACTACCTGCTGCCGGCAGGAACTGAATACCTGAAACAATACAGGGGTATGAGCAGCCAGTCGGCGGAAGAAGCCATCAGGACGCATATACAACTCTGTTATGATGTCTGTCATTTTGCAGTGGGTTATGAAGACCATGCGGCAATGATTGACGAGTTTGAGAAACACGGTATAAAAACCGGTAAAATACAGATCAGCGCCGCATTGAAAGGCAGGTGGGGCAATACAGCAGCAGAAAAGGAAAAAGTGATCAATGCTTTTAAGAACTTTAATGAACCGGTATACCTGCACCAGGTGCTGGCAAAAAAATCGGATGGTGAACTGGTGCGGTATCCTGATATGCCGCAAGCGATAGCCGACAGCAACCATGCAGGAGTGGAGGAATGGCGGGCACATTATCATGTTCCCCTTTTTGTAGAGAACTATGACATTCTGCAATCTACCCAGGCAGATATCAAAACCGTATTGGGCATTCAAAAATCAAAGCCCTTTACAAAATATCTTGAAGTAGAAACCTATACCTGGGAAGTGCTGCCGGAAACGATGCGGTTGCCGCTTGTTCAATCCATCAGCCGCGAACTGAAATGGGTTATTGATTTACTTTAGAAACAACCGGCAATGAAAATGCATAAAACAGTCGTGATCGATATTGTGGGGCTTTCTTCCAACCTCGTTGGTGAACACACTCCTTTTCTGAAAAGCTTTGCCGCTTCTCATGGACTGTATGCTATTCCACCAATGTTGCCGGCAGTCACCACATCAGTGCAATCCACCTATGCTACCGGGCAATGGCCGTCTCATCATGGTATTGTGGGCAACGGATGGTACGACAGAACAGATTGCGAAATAAAATTCTGGAAACAGTCCAACAAACTGGTACAGTCGGAGAAAATATGGGAACGGGCGAAAAAACTATTCCCGGAATTCACCTGCTCTAAAATGTTCTGGTGGTACAACATGTACAGCAGTGCAGACTATTCAGTTACCCCCCGGCCGAACTACCTGGCGGATGGCCGTAAAATGCCGGATTGTTACGCGCACCCTGCGGTGCTCCGGGATGAACTCCAGGCAGCTTTGGGGCAGTTTCCCCTGTTCAAATTCTGGGGGCCGGGTGCGGATATTGTCTCTACACAATGGATCGCGGACGCCTCCCTTTTTACTGATAAAAAATATGATCCAACGCTTACATTTATTTATTTACCCCATCTCGACTACTGCCTGCAGAAATATGGCGATGATTTTTCTGCAATCAGCGCGCACCTGAAAGAGATAGATGGTGTGGTAAAACAACTGGTTGAACACTATGAGGCTACCGGCGCCAGGATCATCCTGCTGTCGGAATATGGCATCACCCCCGTATCCACTCCCATACACATCAACCGGCTGCTGCGCCGGGAACAATTGCTGGGTATCCGTGTGGAGCGGGGACTGGAATTGCTGGATGCAGGCGCTTCCGGGGCTTTCGCTGTAGCAGACCACCAAGTCACCCATATCTATCTCAATGATCCCTCGCTGGAAGAAAAAGTAAAAACGCTGGTATCCTCCCTGCCGGGAGTAGCGCTGGTACTGGACCGCAAACAACAGAAAGAATACCATTTCGATCATGAGCGGTCAGGCGACCTGGTATTGGTAGCAGAAGCCGGTTACTGGTTCACTTATTATTTTTGGCTGGATGACAAGTTGGCGCCCGACTATGCAAGGGTGGTTGATATTCATAAAAAGCCGGGGTATGATCCCGTTGAATTGTTCATGACTTCCAAATCAAGAGCCGCTTATAAATTACTGCGTAAGAAGCTGGGATTCCGGTATGTGATGGATGTAATTCCGCTGGACGCCACCCTGGTAAAAGGTTCCCACGGAAGCATTTTTACAGGTGAACAATACTACCCGGTATTTATGAGTACTCATAATGGTCCTTCCACACCTCTTAAAGCTACAGATGTTTACCATTGTATCTGGGATTGCCTGACGGAAAAATAGCAGCGTTTACCAGCGCCCCTGCAGAATGATCATGAACCAACAGCGGTAGCAGCTGCAAAGGAATTTTTCCAGGGCCATAATGACCATTAATATTATTACATTATTCGTCAAAAGAACAACAAGCTAAAAAAACAGCTTTTCATATCTTTAAGGCTCACTTATTGTTAGAAACAAAAAACTGTCCGGATGAAATGGACCCAGGTCATCGATCCGCTCAATAACATTGCTTTGTCCGCCTTGCTGGCTACAGTTCCCATTGCATTCATTTTCTGGGCGCTGATCATCAAAAAGATGAAGGGTTACCAGGCAGCAGTATGGGCTGCCGTTATCGCATTCCTCATAGCCGTTGTTTTTTACAAAATGCCGGTAAGCCTTGCCCTGCTGTCTGCCGCGCACGGTGCGTTGTACGGACTGTTCCCGATAGCCTGGATCATTATCGGGGCTATTTTCGTTTTTAATATCTCCGTCAAAAGCGGCCAGTTTGAGATCATTAAACATTTCATGGCTTCTATTTCTTCCGACAGAAGATTGCAGGCCCTGCTAATCGCTTTTTCATTCGGCTCCTTCCTGGAAGGGACCGCGGGATTTGGAGCGCCGGTAGCCATTACAGCGGCTATTTTGATCGGGCTGGGATTTAACCCCCTGTACGCCGCAGGCATATGCCTCGTTGCCAATACCGTTCCGGTAGCTTTTGGTAGTGTAGGTATCCCCGTTACCGTTGCTTCACAGGTATCCGGCATCCCTGAGCTGGCTATTTCGCAAATGGTGGGCAGAACACTTCCTTTACTTTCACTGCTCCTCCCCTTTTATCTCGTTGTTATTATATGTGGGTTTAAAAGATCACTGGAAGTGATGCCGGCTATTCTTGTATCCGGTATATCCTTTGCTTTCTTTCAATGGTTTACTTCCAATTATCTCGGACCGGCACTGCCCGATATCTTTGCCGGCATTTTTTCTATGATCAGCCTGATGATACTGCTGCGGTTCTGGAAACCCGCCACTACCTGGCGTTTCCCTGATGAACCGACGACTTCCGCCTCGGGTAACACAACGTATTCGAATGGGCAGATACTAAGGGCATGGGCGCCTTTTATTATCATGACCTTGTTTATCCTCACCTGGGGGCTCCGCCCGGTAAAGGAAACATTGGATGCTATCGGACTTATCAAATTCAATATTCCCTGGTTGCACAACGCCATACAATACCATGATTCAGCCAGCCTGCTGCCACAGACTTTTAAGTTCAACTTTTTATCCGCCTCGGGCACAGGTATGCTGATCGCCGCATTCATTTCTCTTCCGCTCGTTGGGTTGAAGATCAAAGAAGGGTTGAGAATATTTCTTGCCACGCTCAACCAGTTGAAGCTGCCTATACTCACCATCGCGTCGGTGCTGGGCTTCGCCTATATTGTAAACAACTCCGGTATTTCCATCACTATTGCCGGGGCGCTTGCCAAAACAGGTATCCTGTTCCCATTTTTTGCGCCGATACTGGGCTGGCTGGGTGTTTTTATAACGGGCTCCGACACTTCTTCCAATGCTTTGTTCGGGCGACTGCAGCAGGCAACCGCTACCTCTATTGGTGTAGATCCCGTTGTAACAGTATCCGCGAATTGTTCGGGGGGTGTAGTAGGAAAGATGATCTCACCACAATCTATTGCGGTGGCCGCCGCCGCCGTTGGGCTGGCGGGAAAAGAAGCCAACCTGTTTGGATTTACGGTCAGGCACAGTTTTATCATCTTATTCCTGGTTTGCATCATCACCTTATTGCAGGCATATGCCGTTCCCTGGGTCATTCCAACCTATATGAGCATTCAAAACAGTACTACCACTGTTAAAAAAGAACTGGTGACGGGAGCGTACTACCTGCTGGCGCTGCTCATCAGCGTTATTGCTGTGTACATCCTTACCCGGCGGGCGAACCGCCATCCGGATCTTTACCGTCATTCCGAACGGAACGCCCGCCTGCCGGACGGGCAGGAAGCGGAGTGAGGAATCTCCTGCTTAGTGTGGAGATTTCTCCTCTCTTCACTTCGTTACGGTTGTGCCAATGACATATTTTGCAACAAACTGATAGCTAATCGTCATCTCTCTCCCGACCTACGGTCGGGAGAGAGACCCCATGAAGGTGGGGAGACCTCTCATTCCACTGCGTTCCATTCGAGGTGACGGTAATGGATGTGTCATAACCGCATTAATTTGGCTTGCTAATGATTAGTCGAAATGACGAAGGAAAAGGACGATACAGTTGTCGAAACCAAAGAGAATGAGTGTTTTGATTGTGCCAATGACCGTAGGGCAGCAACCTGACACATCGTTAGCGGCAAAATAAAACCATTGAAGTACGCAATGGTTTTATCTTATTCTTCGAACAATAAGCGTTACAAACTTTCAATCCATTCCTTCACTTCCTCTTTGGTTTTGCCTACTTTTTTTTGAATACGTCCTACCAATTCATCATCCTTACCTTCTTCGTACAATAAATCATCGTCTGTTAAATCAGCATACTGCTGTTTGATCTTACCTTTTACTTCGTTCCAGGTTCCCTTGAGCTTTAACTTCCAGCTTTCCATAAAAATGTTTTACAGGTTAAAAAATCTGTCCCCGATCTACGGGCACATTCTACAGGTAATGTTTGCAAAACCGTGCCAGTTTAATTTAACTCTCCGGATTACTCTTTTTTTAACGCTTTACTCCCATTTCGAAAAACAGGCTAAAAACCCTTCCCTGTAATAACAGAAATACAGGCAACCGGCCCTTTGCAAAACCGAACCCCGGAAAAATCAATGCGGGTTTTGAGAATAGACTACAGACGCCACGGGGATTTATTTGCCGGCTTATCAGGGATTAATACTACAACATCTTGCATGCTTGCCAGACCGGCGCTCTAATGTTGAAACCAGGGCCTGGCTACAGCTCCTTTAAAGCTCTTGCTCAGCTTATCATTGTTTTCCTCCAGTAACATGTCGGACTGTTTCCTTGCGGAAAGGTTTGAATAACTGCCCGTTTCAATATAGTGCAGCGCACTGGCGAGGCAGGCTTCTTCAACATCACCCCAATCCCTGTCCAGCCCGTCGCGTACGTTGGCTTCAACCGGGAGTCCGCCGAAATAGTTCCCCGCGTTATTCTTATTCAGGATCCGGAACGAAATCGGGAAAATATACCAGTCGCCCACAGTAATATTAAAGGATCCCACCGCTTTTCCGTGCGTTGGTGCACCCACCAGTTTAGTTTCAACATATGGCTGAAGGCTATTGATCAGCAGTTCGCTGGCGGAGGCGCTGTTTTTGGTAGTAATAAAAAATATCCTGGACAAGCTAAGCGAGCCTTTCTTTGCAAAGTTGATAGTGGTGTCTAAAATTTCAGCATACTTATCATTGTGTTTCTCCCGCAACATTATTTCCTTATCTCCCGCCGCCGGCACCAGGTAATTCGCCAGCTCATTCTGCAATTCAACAAAACCTCCGCCGTTGTACCTGACATCTACTATCAGTTCATCTATGTTTTCAGCCGCGAAACCCGAAAACACCCCTGCAAGCTGGTTCTTGATAGTGGGTATGCTCCCCAGGAAGGAATTGTACACAAAATAACCCACTTTTTTGCCGGCTATAGCATAAAGCGTATCGAGATATACCGGTTTCTCCGCGTATTGTTCCGCGGTCAGGGAAATATTGGTTTCGGAATTATCTGGTCTTATTAAGTTCAGTTGAACAGTGGCGCTGTTGTTAATGGCGTTTACAATCCGTTGTATGGTCTCCTCGTTCGTATTGATGGTCGTATTACCATTGATACCGGTGATGCGCCAGCTTCTGCGAATACCGGCGCCGTACGCCGGAGAGCCGGGTTCCACATGCGACACCCTCAGGTCATTCTCACTCCGGAAAAAAATACTCAAACCAAAGTCCCTGGCGATAGCGGCGCTGATATTATTCCATTCACTTTTTTTCAATGCGAAGCTCCAACGATCTACCGGATCGGGGAATCCCGGTTCAATGCTGTATTGCCTGATGGCCTGCATCACTTTTGTCGGATCGCTATAAGTACGACCGCTTAAGTTGCCCGGCAGTGATTTATACCAGAGATAGACCTCCCGGCTGTACATCAGAGCCGAATCGTTGACCTGCACATCCCCTCCCCCACTCTCTTTGCGGCATCCGGTATGTATCAAAAAGGCAACGGTGAGCCCAATCAGCATCAAATATTTCATAGATCGAAGTTATAAGGTAAGTTGCTAATTTTCGCTATTTTATAATATTAAGATCCCTGCAGGTAAACCTCTGCATCGCCCGGTAATTATAACTCAATTTTATCAAATAGATTGTGCATATTTAGCGGTTTATCCGCATACTGCTTACGGATAAACAAGCTTTCAGCAAGGACAGTAGAAAATATACGCTGCCCCCGCTTTTGGGGTTGGCAGAACCAATATGACTACCCGGGCAGGGGGCAGCAAATGAGTTTGCCCATTTTGCCGGCAGGCTGTACATTTGCCATCTGTTTCTCATTATTAACTTTAAAAATATATTGGCATGGCAGAAAAAATAAAGGTTGCTAACCCGGTAGTAGAGCTTGACGGGGATGAAATGACGCGGATAATATGGAAATTCATCAAGGATAAACTTATCCTCCCTTACCTGGATATTGATATCAAATACTACGATCTGGGTATAGAGTACCGCGATCAGACAAATGACCAGGTAACAATTGATGCAGCAAATGCCATTAAACAATATGGAGTAGGTATAAAATGCGCCACTATTACTCCTGATGAAGCACGGGTGGAAGAGTTCAAGCTGAAACAAATGTGGAAAAGCCCGAATGGCACTATCAGGAATATACTGGATGGAACCGTATTTCGTGAGCCTATTGTAATGAAAAACGTTCCAAGACTGGTAACCAACTGGACAGCCCCGATCATAGTAGGTCGTCACGCATTCGGCGATCAATATCGCGCTACCGATGCGGTTATCAAAGGAAAGGGAACACTCACCATGACTTTTACCCCTGAAGGCGGGGGAGAAGCGCAGACTTTTGAGGTGTACAACTTTAAAGGAGATGGAGTAGCGCTTACAATGTATAATACGGACGAAAGTATCAAAGGTTTTGCCAGAAGCTGTTTCAATATGGCGCTCAGTAAAAAATGGCCTTTGTACCTGTCTACCAAGAATACGATCCTGAAGAAATACGACGGAAGATTCAAAGATATCTTCCAGGAGATATATGAAAAAGAATTTAAAGCGCAATTTGATGCGGCCGGAATTGTATATGAGCACCGCCTGATTGATGATATGGTTGCCAGTGCATTAAAATGGAATGGCAATTTTGTATGGGCATGTAAAAACTATGACGGTGATGTGCAAAGTGATACCGTAGCCCAGGGATTTGGCTCACTCGGTCTGATGACCTCCGTACTGGTGACACCGGATGGTAAAACCCTGGAGTCAGAGGCGGCACACGGTACCGTTACCCGTCATTATCGCGAACACCAGGCAGGCAGACCCACATCTACCAACCCGATCGCATCCATATTTGCATGGACAAGAGGTCTGGCTTTCCGTGGTAAACTGGATGGCAACCAGAACCTGATTGACTTTGCAGACGCACTGGAAGCTGTGTGTATAGAAACCGTTGAAGCGGGAAAAATGACAAAAGACCTGGCAGTATGCATACACGGTAACAAAGTAAATCACGGTGAACATTACCTGTACACGGAAGAGTTCCTGGAGGAAATCAATAATAACCTGATAAAAAAATTGAAAAAATAAATTTTTATAATATTTTTACAGGAGTATTTCCCTAAAAATTGAATTGCCCCGCATCTGTTGTGGGGTGATTTTTTTTTGCCGCTACGAAATAAAAATGCCTCTTTTCTTCTCCGTCTCCTCGGTGCAAAGCGTTGTGCCAGGCAGAGGGACACTGCGGTTCACTGCATCATTGCCCCTTTGTAAAATGTACCAAGAGTTCCGAACCCCGGCTAACGGGCTGCGGAAAAACAGCGGGCAAAAAAGGGTTCCGAACTCTCTTTACAGCAAAAGGTTCCTGCCGGAAGAAGGAGACCGAAATTGCCTCCTGTAAACGCTTTATTTTCTGACGGTTTTGCGTATGCACAATAAAAAAGCCGCTACGATTTTATAGCGTTTTTTTTCAAAATGAATGCATCACTAAATCTGGAACATTACCTGATAGAAAGCACTAAAAATAAAAATGAACTCCCGTACCTCTTTTTAAAGCCTCTTCAAAAAGGTCAACTATTTTCTGAATAATTACTAACCATTCATTGGTAAACATTGCCTTTTGAGCATTTAGAGATTCAATAATTTTTAATATTTTTTCTTTCTCTAATACCGAGTCATTTTCGAAGTCGTCGATTAAGGAACCGGCTATTTGATTAATCAATGCAAAAATGCCTCTTTTGTACAAAAAATAAAATTCCTCATCACTCAAGTATAACTCCAATAATTGTTGGTCTGTTGCCTCATCACGGTCTAATAATTCTTGTGCAAGTCTGTCTTTCGGTACAACAATTACTCTTTGTCCCATCTTAATCGCTTTTCTTAGTATCAGTGTTATTAAAATGTGTTACTTGATCGTACTTACTAGGAGTCCTCCCTGATGTTCTTCTGTTTTCTACCTTGTTTGTAGGATTACTGCCATCCAAACTTAAGAAAGAACGCTTGCCAAGTATATTGTATTTCTAATTCTAAAGTAATTCCCGCCTTCATCATAAAGAATCTGAATACCAGTTTCAGCATTTGCCTGTGGTCGGTGTTGTCACCGACCAGCAACTGCCTGTTTCAGATATGCTCAGCATAATGTGTTATAAAGCCTCATTCATCTTCGTTTAACTCGTAATATTTGGCCGACGAATATTTATAGTCTGTGGCACATTCGCACAACCCGGCTTTCACCGGATTTAAGTGTATATAATCCAACTTTTGTTCCGCTGTTTTACGATTGTACATCGTTGCCTTGTAAGGTCGCCTTTCCCAAAAGTGATAAGCACGGTCTTGCTGGGTGCTTACGTACTTTTCAAGTGCTTTTTCATTGCCGCTATCGACTAGATTGAACTTCATCTGTTGTGCAGTGTATTTCAAAAACATTTGCTGAATGTTCTTATTCACCCACGCGTCCTGTTTGCGCCAGAGCAGGTGAAGATGGTTGGGCATAAGCACAAAACCATACAACCAAATACGGTTTTCCGATGCTAAAAATCTCAGACTTTCCATCACGATCTGCCTATGTTTATCCATACCCAACAGGTTTTGCCAGTTGAGGCAGGTAGCCGTAAAAAATTCCATCCCGTTTTCCATAAGCAAAATACCCGGTCTAATTTACAACTTTACGTGGTTTGTCGAAAATCCTTGTTCGGTCGGTGACAACACCGACCGCAGGATCGAAATTCGAAATTTATATTGTCAAAAAATCGAGGTCAAAATAGTAGCACTCCCGGTTTGTTTTGTCAACATACAGTACTGTTTGCTTTTGTGTATCCAAATAGCAGGAAAGGGTTATTTTATCTTTAGGAATCACCCTGCTGATAAACTTCTCCATCTCCCCGGTGCGATTATTCGAGGTTGCATAAATGATAACCGTCTGATTTACCTGTACTTGTTCAGTGTTCCCTAATGAGTTCCCGCTTATCGAATTCAAGGCTTGAATTTCACGTTCTACGTCAAGAGTCAATAGTTCATTCTTGTGCCCATATCTTTCCCGTCCTTCAAAATAATGGTGCTCTTTGAGTTCGCACCTGCTTAGATCAACCAGGATTTTTTCGCCACTTTCCTTTAGTTGCGCGATCAATGCTTCTACCTGTTTTTGAATCTTCAGTTCCTTTGTTGAGGGAGTAAATCGCAGGAATAAAAGTCCGCCGCCAAACATGGCAAGTCCCAGCAACCAAAACAGGAAAGGATATGGAATCAGGTCACCGGAATATTTTCTGAAAAATGTCACTGTCAGGAAACCAAGTCCGAAAAATATGTACGCCAGAACTCTCAGCATATCTTAAAAGATAGGCCATTTTTGATATGAAGCGGCTATTTCCCGAATTTCTTTTTCAAGGCGTTCAACGCGTCGCTCATGGATGCAGAAGAAAGATCAGGAGCTCTTTTCTCCGGTCGTTTTCCGGCTTGTCTGTACCCGTCTGTGGAACGGGCAGGCGCTTCCTGTGTTTGTTTGATAGAGAGCGCGATCCGTTTACGTACGGTGTCCACCTCCGTTACTTTCACCGTCACCTTATCGTTCAGTTTCAGTACTTCATTCGGGTCTTCAATGTATTTATGGGCAATTTCCGATACATGCACCAGCCCGTCCTGCTTTACGCCTATATCCACAAAGGCACCGAAGCGGGTAATATTGGTAACGATACCGGGCACCACCATGCCCACCTGCACATCTTCCAGCTTATAAATACCGGCAAATTCAAACTGCTGTACTTCACTGCGGGGGTCCAGTCCCGGCTTTTGAAGCTCTTTCAGTATATCCTGTATGGTCAGTTCACCAAACTGTTCACCGATATACTTTTGGGGAGTTATTTTTTTGATCAGCGGTTCGTTGTTAACCAGATTTTCAAGGTCTACCTGGTGGTCGGCAGCTATCTGCCGTACCAGGGCGTAAGCTTCCGGGTGAACGCCGCTGCCATCCAGCGGGTTATCACCACCCTTAATGCGTAAAAAGCCCGCACACTGTTCAAACGCTTTTCCACCCAGCCGGGGCACATTCAGCAATTGTTCCCTGCTGGTAAAACCTCCGGTTTCGTTCCGGTATTTTACAATATTCTCCGCCAGGGTGCTGCCGATGCCGCTCACATAAGAGAGCAGGTGCTTGCTGGCAGTATTCAGGTTTACCCCTACCTGGTTTACACAGCTTATTACCGTCTGGTCCAGCCGTTCCTTCAGCCGGAACTGGTTCACATCATGCTGATATTGCCCCACACCGATACTTTTGGGGTCTATCTTTACCAGTTCCGCCAACGGGTCCATAAGCCGACGGCCGATACTAACGGCGCCGCGTACCGTAATGTCGTGATCAGGGAATTCCTCCCGGGCGGTTTCAGAAGCGGAATATACGGAGGCGCCGTCTTCATTCACCAGGAATACCGGCAGCCCCAGTTGCAGTTTCTTGATAAACTGTTCGGTTTCCCTTCCGGCAGTACCATCCCCGATAGCAATGGCTTCTATGTCAAATTCTTTTACGAGGTGCCGGATGGTGTATTCGGAACCGGTAAGTTTACCGGATTCGTGTACATATATCAGGTCGTTCTTCTTAAGCTCTCCTTTTTCATCCAGGCATACCACTTTACAGCCGGTGCGGTAACCCGGGTCGATCGCCAACACTTTTTTACTGCCCAGGGGAGAGCTGAGCAGCAATTGCTTCAGGTTTTCGGCAAACACGTTAATGGCTTCCTCATCGGCGCTTTGTTTCAGTTGGGTCCGGAATTCCGTTTCGAGGGCCGGTTGCAGCAGGCGGCGGTAAGCTTCTTTGCAGGCTTTTTTTACCTGCTGGCTGCTTTCACCGTTCCCTTTTACGTATTGTTCTTCTATTGCTGCCAGCGCAGGTTCCTCATCGGGAGCTATTGACATCCGCAACACTCCTTCCACAAAACCCCGCAGCACCGCCAGCGCCCGATGAGAAGGTACTTTTTTAACAGGCTCACTGTAATCGAAATAGTCTTTGAATTTAATCCCTTCTGTTTCTTTATCTGCAACCACCTTGCTTTTCAAACTGGCTGTTTCTTCAAACAGGCGGCGCATTTTCGCCCTCAGCTCCGCATCTTCATTGATCTGCTCCGCAATGATGTCACGGGCGCCCTGCAGGGCTTCTTCAGCCGATTTTACTTTGTCGTTGATATAGCCGGCAGCTTTGGTTTGCGGATCGTTTTCCTTTTGTTCCAGCAACAGGATGGACAGAGGCTCCAGGCCATTCTCCCTGGCTGTTTGCGCTTTGGTCTTACGTTTGGGTTTATAAGGCAGGTAAATATCTTCCAGTTCGGCGAGCGTTTGGGCGTTGTTGAGTTTATCCTGCAACGCGTCCGTCATTTTCTCCTGCTCAGTAATAGACTTTTCAATAGCAGCTTTTCTCTCTACAAAAACTTTCAGCGCTTTGGCTTCATCTTCTATCTGCTGTATCACCACTTCGTCCAGCGCCCCTGTTGTATCCTTTCGGTAACGGGCGATAAAAGGTATGGTGGCGCCGCCTGCCAGTAATGTCAGCACGGCTTCTACCTGCGAAAGACGCAGGTTAAATTTTGAGGCTATCGTAGTTGCAAATTCCATAAGGCTGCGAAACTAACAGGTGATTTTGAAAACAAAAACTTGGAAAAATGATGTTGATTATTTATGCAGGGGCACCTATCAGCTTTTTATATTTCAAAAAGGGGCATCATTCTAAAATGACAGGCAGTCGACACTCAGTTCCTGTTATTTCAGCGCGTCCAGCAAAATTTCTACCGGGTGATAGGATTTACGGGATGCCCCATCCTTTATCTGGTGCCGGCAACTGGTACCCGCGGCGGCTATCAGCACGTTTTCCGGTTGTTGACGTACCGTAGGCAACAACACCAGTTCGCCCACTTTCATGGAAAGGTCGTAATGCTCCTTCTCATAACCGAAGGAACCCGCCATTCCGCAACAACCCGACGGTATATTCACTACCTCATAGTTTTCAGGAAGTGATAATACTTTTAATGATGAAGCGGTTGAAGACAACGCTTTTTGCTGGCAATGTCCATGCAGCATTACTTTTCTTTTTTCCGTTGAGAACAATTCCCGGCCGATATTTCCCTTTTCTGCTTCCCTGGCCAAAAACTCTTCAATTGTAAATACATTTTTGGATAATTCCCGGGCATTTTCCAACAGTTCATCTTCTGCCAGGTCGATGTATTCATCGCGGAAGGCAAGAATGGCAGAGGGTTCAATACCCACCAGGGGCGTCTCCCCGCTGACAAGGGGATGCAGCAACCTGATATTGGTATTGGCAATCTGTTTTGCCTTCCTCACCAGCCCTTTTGACAACCATGATCTGCCACTTTCTATATGCCGGGGAATAATGACTTCATAACCCAGTTTTTCCAGCAATGTAATTGCCTTGATGCCGATTTCCGTATCGTTGTAGTTGGTGAATTCATCACAAAAAAGATACAGTTTCCTGCTACCGGTTTTTGCAGGAATATGTTTTTGATACCATGCCTTCAGGGTGGTGTTGTATAACGTAGGCATAGACCTGCCGGTAGCGAATCCCACTATTTTTTTTATAGCCGTACTCAACAGGGTATTGGTCATGGCAAAATTATACAACCCCGGTACGAGAGAACCCGCTTTGGACAAAAAGCTGAAATTGGCTATCAACCGGCTGCGCAGGGGAACGCCGTTATCATCATAATAATGTTGCAAAAACTCCGCTTTGAGTTTCGCCATATCCACGTTGGAAGGGCATTCGGATTTACAACCTTTGCAGCTCAGGCAAAGGTCCATCACCTCATAGATCTCCTTATGATTAAAACGGTTGATTTTGCCGGAATGGGTAAGAAACTCCCGGAGGATATTCGCCCGCGCCCTGGTAGTATCCTTTTCGTTTTTGGTAGCCATATAGGAGGGGCACATGGAGTCTCCGGATAAATGAGTTTTACGGCAATCTCCGGAACCGTTACACTGTTCCGCATGCTGCAGGATGTCCTGGTTGTAAAACCTGAAAACCGTCTTAAACGCCGGGGTTTGCTGCCCGGGTTCGTACCGCAGCATGGTATTCATGGAAGGCGTATCCACAATCTTGTTGGGATTGAAAATATTGTTGGGGTCCCAGGCTTTTTTAATTTCTTTTAAAAGAAGGTAGTTCTTTTCGCCTATCATTTGCCGTATGAACTCTCCTCTCAGTCTGCCGTCGCCATGCTCACCGCTCAATGAGCCCCTGTATTTCTTGACAAGGGTAGCTATTTCTTCAGCTATCAACCGGAACAGCCGGTTTCCCTCTTCTGTTTTTAAATTTATAATGGGGCGCAGGTGAATTTCACCACTGCCGGCGTGTGCATAATGTACGGCATACAGGTTATGCTGCTTCAGAATTTCATTGAAATCCCTGATAAAGTCCGGCAGGTCATTTACATCCACCGCAGTATCTTCAATAACCGGCACCGCTTTTTCATCCCCCGGCAGGTTGCTCAGCAGACCGAGTCCCGCTTTTCGAAGCGCCCATATCTTTTTTGTATCGTTTCCAAATAGCAGGGGAAAATGATAACCCAGTCCCGCAGCCCGCATTTCCGCTTCCACCTGTCCGGCAATTTCAATGATCTCTTCCCGGGTATCAGCGCGGTATTCAATTACCAGTATGGCGCCCGGGTTGCCGGATACAAAAAACCGGTTCCTGCTATGCTCAATATTTTCCTTCGTGCACTCCAGTATATAGTGATCGATCAACTCGCTGGCAGTAGGATTATATTTCAATCCTATCAGGTTGGCTCGTAAAGATTCGTCAATAGAATTGAAGTGCACGCACAACAACCCGGACTCTTTGGGAGGTAGCGGCAGTATATTCAGTTTGATCTCAGTTATGAAAGCCAGGGTTCCCTCGGAACCGGCGATCAGCGTGCAGAAATTAAAGTCCGCCTCGCCGGCATTGAACGGTGCGGTATCCAGTAGCAGGTCTATGGCATAACCGGTATTCCGTCTTTCGATAGTAGGTTTGGGAAATTCGCGGCGGATCTCCTGCTGGTTGTCATAATTACCGAGAATGCTCCGGATATTGCGGTAAATGGCGCCTTCCAGGTTGGATTGTTCGCACTTGTTATGAAATGCATCGAGGTCCAGGGATGTAAATACGGCTTCTGAACCGTCGCTCAGTAATGCCCTCACTTCCAGCAGATGCTCCCTGGCACTGCGATACACCACCGAGTTGGAGCCGCAGGAATTATTTCCTACCATACCCCCGATCATGGCACGGTTGGCAGTAGAGGTTTCCGGACCGAATAAAAAACCATGTGGTTTCAGGAACATATTCAGTTCATCCCGTATCACCCCGGGCTGCACCCGAACCCATCTCTCCGCTGCATTCAGTTCCAGTATTCGGGTAAAATATTTCGATACGTCCACCACTATTCCCTTGCCCACCACCTGGCCGGCAAGCGAAGTGCCTGCAGTACGCGGTATCAACGATGTGTTGTTATCCAGGGCAAACCGGATCAGCGTTTTGATATCTTTTTCGGAGCGGGGGATGGCTACTGCCAGGGGAAGTTCCCGGTAAGCCGAAGCATCCGTGGCATACAGGGTCCTGATTACTTCATCAAAATATAACTCTCCTTCCAGTTCCTGCGAAAGGGTCTCCAGCTTTTTCTTCATTCTTTTACGGTTCCGGTATTTCCTTGTTTGAGTGCAAAAATAATATAAGAACGGTTGCCTTTCATATTCTATCTAACAGCTTGTTAATATTGGATCATTATTTGGGGGCAACCCGCTAAATTCTTATTTTTAAACGTATGTAAATCCAAAGAACACTGGCATTTGTTTTGCATCGGTTCAGTTCAATTGAAATACAGTATTTATGAGCAAAAAAAATAATGATATATTGATAGCAGCCGCTTCCGGTATCGCAGCAGGACTACTGGTATATGCCTTCAGACAGGCAAAAAGAGAGATCAAAAGCCGGCGGAAGCTCAACAAAATTGCAGATGAGGGCTATGAAATGGCTACTGATGTACTTTACCCCGAAGACGGCCAACTGGGCAAAAAACTGCATTACGGACCGGTATTGCCTACCAATTAACCGGTTAACTTCACTTTTACTTCTTCCGGAACAGAAGCGACTTTTTTTACAGCATAGTTAAAGCAGACCATCGTAGTTTGCGCAACGGCTATAGGAATGGTTTGCGAATTTCGGGTTGTTTCCAACCGGTATATAAGTTCAAAGCTCACTCTTTCGAAATTCCGGGCAGTAACGGAAACGTTGAGGATATCGCCATGAAATGCTTCCTTTTTAAATTCTATTACCACACTGCCCATGATCAGCCCTACCCCTTCAGCTATTTGTATTTCAGAATATCCGAACTGATTTAGAAATTGTACACGGGCTTCATGCAGGATTGATAAAATACTGTCGTTACCAACATGACCACCATAATTTACATCTGTGATACGAACAGGAATTTGGGTTGTAAACCGAAACGTTTCGGGAACTTCAATTTTGATCCTTGCCATATTGTCTTTTATCCATTTCAGACAAATATAAGCCAATAGCCGTCAAATTGAAGAAGGGCTTCTTCAATACAAATACTAGCGGGAACTATTGCTTTGGGGGGCTTCCTGTATGAGTTCCATCAATTCGGCAATATCCATGAAATTATCCACAGACGGCACGAAAGATGAATTGCCCACCCTGGTTTTCCAGTCTCTGAAAATGCTTTTCCAGTATTGACTTTCGCGGAGTATAACGTCCAGCATTTCTTCCCTGCCCTCGCTGTTGAGGTATTGAATCGTATTTCGGAATTTGGAGGAAACACGCAGGGATTGCCCGTTAGGACCCGTCATCATAAAATAACTGTTGGGCAGATCAAGTAAGCTTACATCTTCTCTGATCTCTCCCTTCAGGTTCCTTATTTTTTTATTTAATCCTCCGGCCATATCCATCCTGTCGCTAAACCCTTCCTGCTTCAATGTAACGGCAGATAAGGTATTATCAAAGTTTTCGTATTCATAGAAACTGCTGCCGGTAGCAATAGCGCGTTGAGAGCTGCTGCCCGTTTGTATCGCGGCAACGGTATATTCAGGCTGCGGGTTATCTGCCGCCTCAGCAGGTGTATCCTCCTGCAGGGAATCAGCTTTCTCAGCCTTTTCAGAAGGCTGTGTTTTTGCGGTAGCAGGCTCTATGCTGTCATCCTTCATAAAAAAGTAATTGACGGAGAAGAACATGATTCCTATACATGCAGCAGCAGCCAGCATCTTTACCAGCATATTGTTTTTCTTCCCAAGGGGGATCACTTTCGGTTCAGAAAGCATGGTTTTAATATTCCGCCATGCTTCCACCGGGGGTGTTTCTTCGGAATGGAAGAGCTTTTGTTTAAATACCACAAAATCTCCACTGTCCAGGTCTTTTATTATTTTGTCCCAGACGTTACTTGGAGGAGTCACCTCATGGTTATATATTTCTTCCTTCCATTTCATGGGGGGGTATACAGGTTATTAGTGCTTTTTATAGGTTTTTATTATGTTCTGCAATATTATTTTAGCTCTTGCCAATTGTGATTTGCTGGTTCCTTCACTGATTCCCATCATATCGCCAATCTCCTTGTGCGTGTAGCCCTCAATTACATAAAGGTTGAATACGGCTTTATAACCCGGGGATAATTGCTGGATAATGGCCTGCAAATCCTTAACGCTTAGCGTATCCAGTACGGATGCATCTTTGGCTTCCAGGATATTTTCATGTGTTTCGGTTACAGGATAAACGGCAGCTTTCCTGCGATAATGCTCAATAGCAGTATTAACGAATATCCGGCGTACCCAACCTTCAAAAGAACCATCGCCCCGGTACATGCCAAGATTCCTGAAGACCTTCACAAACCCATCCTGCAAAATATCCTGCGCGTCTTCATCCTTTCCCGCATACCGAAGGCATACTGCGTACATTTTAGGAGAAAAACGCCGGTACAGTTCTTCCTGCATTCTCCGGTCTCCGTCAATGCACCCTCTTATCAAGTCGCTTTCAGCTATAATATGGTTGCTTCGTTCTGTCACTTTTTACGGAAATAGTGGGGATTTTATACAAAGTTTTCATTTGTCAATAAAAAATTAACCAACTGCTGCACGGCCCTGCCCCGGTGGCTGTATCTGTTCTTATCCGAAAGCGGCATTTCCGCAAAACTGCGGGTATCGCCATCCGGCACAAATACCGGGTCATAGCCAAACCCACCTTCTCCCCTGGCTGTCTCTGTGATCCTGCCATTACATATACCTTCAAACTCATACTCTTTCCCGCTGATAATCAAAGATATCACTGTTCTAAAACGGGCGCTTCTGTCCTCCGCGCCTGCCAGGTTTTGTCGTAATTTCTCAATATTTTGGGAAAAATCCCTGTTTTCCCCGGCATACCGGGCGCTCTTAACACCAGGCTCACCCTTCAACGCCGCTACTTCCAGTCCCGTATCCTCTCCAAAACAGGCTGTGCCCGTCAGGCGGTAGATCGTCGACGACTTTTCCCTCGCATTTTCTTCCAGCGTATCATGCGGTTCGGGAATATCGATATTTATGCCCGCCTCTTTTAAAGTGATGATATCAAAATGCCCGTCCAGTAAAGGTCTGATCTCATTTACCTTATGTTGGTTATTGGTAGCGAAAATAAGTTTCTGCATAATCATGATAATTCAAAAACAGCCTTCAGCGCCTTCCATAATCCGGATTTCAGGGCTTTGTCACTAAAGATTTGCTGCAAAGCAGGAGCGGAAAGATAACGAATATTATTATGTTTATATACCTGAAAGTGAGGGAACTGCATCGGTAAACCGATTTCTTCGGGAGCAACACCCAATAAAAGCATGGTGGCAGGTTTTGTTTCCGCTGTTATCACCTGATGGTTCGCGGGCGTCCGGTGTAAGTTGAACAGCGCCACGTCTTTCATTGACAGTTTGCAGGCGTTCAAAATTCCTGTAAGAAATTCAAACAATTCGTTGTTGACATAAGGCGCGTCGGAATGGTTTACCAGGATGGTAATATACCCGAGGTTATCGCCCAGGTACTGCCTGCCGGATTTTTCATCCACAGGCTGTTTTGCAGCAGGTCTTTCACCCGCAAACTTGTCCTGATGCAATGGCAGCGTGTACAGGCCGGCAATTGTTTCAGCAGATAGTTTTAACCCTTTTAAGCTCATATTCTATTTAATCAGCCAATAATAGCACAAAACTTTTTCGTTTCTTTGTAACAAAAATAGTCTTTTATGGTTGCCGCATTGGATATTCAGGTTACAAAAGTTGAAAGGAGCAAGTTAAGCGAAATCAACCTGGATAATTTACCGTTTGGTAAATATTTCACCGATCATATGCTGGAAGCGGAATATGAGAACGGAAAATGGACAAATGTTGAAATTAAACCTTACCAGCCGCTGCTGCTGGATCCTTCCCTCGCCGCTATTCACTACGGGCAGTCCATTTTCGAAGGAATTAAAGCCTATAAGGATGCTGCGGGAAATGCGTTTATTTTTCGCCCTTACGATAATTTAAAAAGATTCAACCTTTCCGCCTTGCGCATGAACATGCCCGAAGTGCCGGAAGAGATTTTTATTGAAGGCATGCGCCGGCTAATTGAGGTGGACAAAGAGTGGATACCGGGCAAAAAGGAACATTCATTGTATATCCGTCCGTTTATGTTCGCTACGGATTGTATGCTGGGTGTTCGTCCGTCTACTACTTACAAATTTTTGATCATTCTCAGTCCTACCGGTCCGTATTTTCCACGCCCGATGAAAATACGGGTAGAGGAAAAATATACCCGCGCGGTAAAAGGCGGCGTGGGATTTGCCAAAAATGCCGGGAACTATGGCGGCAGCTTGTTAGCCGCCACCGAAGCGCAGGCTGAAGGATACGACCAGGTATTGTGGACGGATGCCGTTGAACACAAATGGTTGCAGGAAGTAGGCATGATGAATGTGTTCTTCGTATTAAAAGACAAAGTAGTTACGCCCTCGCTCGAAGATGGCACCATTTTAAACGGGGTGACCCGCAACAGCGTGATTACTGTTTTAAAAGATATGGGAGCGGATGTGGAGGAAAGACCTGTGCATGTAAATGAAATTGTTGCCGCACACAAAACTGGTGAGCTGAAAGAAGTATTTGGTACGGGAACCGCCGCTACCATCGCGTATGTAGAAACCCTCGCGTATGGAAAATACGAAATGAATTTCAGCGAAAAGGACTGGGAACTCAGTACCGAGGTAAAACGCAGGTTAACCGCTATCCGCGATAAGGAATTGCCGGATACGAACAACTGGTTATTCAATATTTAAGTATCACTGATCTGAAAGAAGGAATGTTTTCCGTCTTCTTAAAATGAAGACGGAAAATGTTTTTTATATTACCCGTATCGTTTCTGTTACACAGTAAAGAAGCAGTTCCCGTCATTCTCACATCATCCAAATCACTTTCCAGACTCTTCTTCCCGCCAAGGCGGGATGACAAATCAGAAGAATGACATTTTCAAATTAACACATTTTCAAATTACTGATCACATTTCCCCGGAAACAACCTTCCTGCATTCCAGCACATATTCGGAGGGCAGCTTTCCTATTTCCTTTTTGAAGTAGCGTGCAAAATATTTGGGATCATTGAACCCCACTTCGTAAGCTATCTCCGAAATGGTTTTACGTGAATGTCGCATTAGCTGCATGGCTTTTTTGATCCTCACCGCCCTGATGAAGTCCAGCGGCGCTTTCCCGGTGAGGGAGAGTAATTTTTTATACAACGCCACCCGGCTCATATACAATGACCTGCTCAGGTCTTCTACAGAAAAAACTGCTTGCGAAATGTTTTCCTCTACCACCGCTACCGCCCTTGTAATAAAGTCCTCGTCCACCGGGTTGGAACTGATTTCCTTCGGCTGTATCTCCACCTGGTTCTGGAAAAGCCTGCGCATTTTTTCCTGCTGTAGCAGCAGGTTATGTATGCGCGATTGCAACATTTCAAAGCTGAAAGGTTTGGTAATATAATCCACGGCGCCTGTGCGGTACCCTTCCATCTTCTGTTCGTCAGAAGTGCGGGCAGTAAGCAGTATCACGGGGATATGGGAGGTTCTGGGATCAGTCTTTAGCTGCCGGCACAAGCTGATGCCATCCATTACCGGCATCATCACGTCGCTGATGATGAGATCCGGCAATACCTCTATGGCCTTTTCAAGTCCTTCCTTCCCGTTAACAGCCTGGTAAACGATATAACTATTCCGGAGGTTATCCTTGATATAGAACCGGATATCATCATTGTCCTCCACGATCAAAACAGATCTCTTCGCGTTGCCGTTGAGTACCTGATCTTCATCGCGATGTACCTTTTCGTAAATAGCCTCGTGCCCGGGCATACCGTTTTGCGGCGCCAATACTCCTTTTACCGGCAAAAGAATGGTAAAGCAGGTACCCTTCCCGGGGGTGCTGTCCACTTTTATAGAACCTCCATGCAGTTTTACAAATTCACGGGAGATCGCCAGCCCTATACCGCTGCCATTATTCAGCACACTTTCGGAATTTTCGTGCTGGAAGAATCTTTCAAAGATCTTTTCCCGGTTTTCTTCCGGTATACCAATGCCTGAGTCGCATACCTGTATTTCCACCATCGGGACATTGTCCGGCTCTACCCCCTTCAGGTTGACGGACACTGTTCCCTCTTCGCGGGTAAACTTAAACGCGTTGGACAGCAGGTTGAACATAATGCGTTCAATCTTATCCCGGTCAAAGGATATATTCAGGGATTCTACGGAAGAATTGAAACTGAAATCGATGTTTTTTTTCTCGGCCAGGTCGCTGAAGGAAGCACTCACCTCCCGGGTGAATTCCACGATATCGCCTACGGACTGGTATAGTCTCAGTTCCTTCATCTCCAGCTTTCTGAAATCCAGCAATTGGTTTACCAGCCCTAATAACCGTTTGCCGTTCCGGTATATCAACTGGTATTGTTTTTTTTCCGTGTCGTCGCCGGTATTCTTCAGCATCTTCTCCACTGGTGCAAGAATCAGTGATATCGGCGTCCGGAACTCATGGCTGATATTGGTAAAAAATTTCAGCTTAAGCATATCCAGTTCATGCACCCTTTGCGCCTCCTTTTTTTCCTGCGCAATGCGAAAGCGCATCTTTGCCCTCCGAATGGTAAGATACCTGGCCAGCGTCAATATCCCTATTGCCAGCAACAGGTACACCACAAAAGCGGGTATGGTCAGCCAGAACGGAGGCAGGATCACAATCCTTATACTTGCCGCCTGCTGTATTCCCGCGGGATCATCGCTTTGCTGCCGTACCTGCAGGGTGTATTTTCCCGGATCAATATTGGTATAGGTGATAATTCTTTGATTACCGTCCGTTGACAACCACTCTTTGTTAAATCCCTCCAGCATATACTGGAATTTTTCCTTACCCGAATAACCAAGCCCCAGTGCCGCAAAAGATACGGAGAATACATTCTGGTTGTATTTTAGAGTAATCTCCTCCGCTTCTGTTATGGATTTTGTAAGAATAATATGTCCATCCAGCTTTTCCCCCGGTTTCACCGGCTTACTGAATACCTGCAGTCCGGTGAGTACAATCCGGGGCTGCTCTTTCTGAAAATAAAACTTTTCCGGGGAAAACATATTGAACCCGTAAAAGCCTCCGAACAGCAGCTCACCGGATTTTGTTTTGAAAGCAGCTTTATCGTTAAACACGCGTCCCTGCAATCCATCGGACTCGTCGTAGTTTACAAACCTTACGGACATCTCCCCATCACCAGCTTCCTCTATTATAGCATTGCACAATCCGTTGGGAGTGCCCATCCATAAGTTATGATTGTTATCTTCCAGTATCGTCAGCACAGAATTATCCGGCAACCCGTCCTTTGTTGTAAAAACAGTAAACCGCTCCCTGTTTTTATCCATCCTGTTCAATCCTTCCCGCGTAGCCACCCAGATATATCCCCTGCTGTCTTCCAGTATCGCGTTGACATTATTATTACTAAGCGAAGCGGGATCACTGTCATCATGTGCTATGTAGGTGAAAGCACCGGTTGTTGTATTCAACACATCAATGCCATTAGAAGCTCCAAACCAGATATTACCCGAACGGTCTTCTATGATGCATGATATATAATTGGAGTGGAGCGACTTCAGATCTTCCACATGGTAGTGGGTAAAGGATTTTGTTTTCCTGTTGTAAAGACTAACCCCGCCACTCAGCGTACCTACCCAGATATTCCGTTTACTGTCTTCAAAAATGTCCCATATATTGTTATTGGATATAGAACCGGGGTCGGAAGGATCATTGTTATAATGAATAAACTTTTCCCCGTCAAAATAATTTAAACCACCCAGGTAGGTGCCTACCCAGAGTTTTTGTTCGTGGTCTACCAGCAGGCTTACAATTACATTGTTGCTGATACTGTTAGGGTCGGACGGATTATGTGTATAAGCTTTAAAAGTGTTTAACCGCCGGTCAAAATACAACAATCCGCCGCCATTGGTTCCGATCCACAAGTTACCGTTCGCATCCTCCGCAAACCTGTTCACATCTTCAAAAGGAAGGCTGTTGGTATCGGAAAATTTATGTTTGAACAATACAAAGTTCGCCTGGTTGCTGTAATAGCAGATCCCCTGTTTATAGGTTCCAAACCACATTACGCCCTGATCGTCCTTATACACCGAGTAAATACTGTTCTGAGGAATACTGGCATTGTCTTCTATCTCACTGAACAGGTATCGTACAGCATTATTTTTTTTATCAATAATATTAATTCCTCCATGATCCGTACCAATCCATATCTTACCCTCTTCATCCTGGGATATGCCGCTTACTACATTAGAATTTAAGCGGATGCTGCCGGATTGTTTGGAGAGGTAATCCAGTTGTTCACCAATACGATTGAAACGAAAGACTCCTCCGGGGGCTGTTGAGAGGTATTCTGAGATCCAGAGCTCATCTTCCGCATCTACATACAACGAATATCCGCCTGTTCTGCCCTGCCTGAAGGCCTTCAGCTTATCGGTACGGTATATTACTTTAAGCGATAGCTTATCGATCTTTTCAATCAAACCGTTGCGGTAAACTACCCAGAGATTGTTTTTTGCGTCATTGGCTATGGTGGCTATGTCATAAGACGAAAGAAACTCCGGTGCGCCGGGATCGGATATCACTTTTACCGGTTTTCCCTGGCCGGGAGCGTACCGGAATATCCCCCCGAGATTTTGATACAAAAACCAAAAGCTCCCCTCGTGATCCATTACAATAGTGGAAATGGCCTCCGATGGCAAACCGAGTGACGATAAATAACGTTGATCGTCCCTGCTGAAAGTTTCGGTATAGGCATCATAAATACAATTACCATTGCGGGTGACAATCCAGAGCTTTTTATCAGGCAGGGGGTAAATATTGTTTATATAATTATCCCTGATAGTGGAAGTATCCTGGGGAGAGCTTTTAAAAACCTTAAAATTATAACCGTCATAGCGGTTCAGCCCGGACATAGTGCCGAACCACATAAACCCCCTGCTATCCTTATGAATAGTGTTTACCTGGTTATGCGACAACCCGTTGGATAAACCTAACCGGGTAAACCGGTAGTACTCCTGCTGGCTGTACGCTGCCTGGCAAAAAATGACAACCACAAATAATATGAAACATTTCCTCATACAGCAGTCGATAGGGTAATATTGTACGACTAAATTACAAATTGAAAATGATTATTAAGACATTAGAAAGTATCGTTTATGGATAGCCGGAGAGGAGAGATATAATTATCAAATGTAAACGATTGAAAGTTAACCGATGCGTAATAAAGTGGCAGCCACCATGCCTGCCGTTTCCGTACGCAGCCTGTTCTCTCCAAGGGTTACCGGCCGGAAACCATTCTGCAGCGCCAGCGTTATCTCATCCGGCGTAAAGTCTCCCTCCGGACCTATACAGATAACAGTATTGACAGTAGCTGATTGAATTGACACCTTTTTCTCCTCCAGACAATGAGCGATCCATTTGTTACCCTCCTTTGTTTGCGACACCCAGGCCCTGAAAGAAACTGGATCTTTTAGTTCCGGCAACCAGTATTGGCGACTTTGCAACATGGCGCTTACCAGGATGTTTTTCATCCGATCAGGGCGAAAATGTGTTTTTTCTGTTCTGTCGCATACAAGAGGAACAATGGTATTGATCCCGATCTCTGTGGCTTTCTCCAGGAACCATTCAAACCGGCCGGTATTTTTTGTCAGGGAAATCGCGATAGTGATTTCGGGTGCTTGCCTGTCTGTATCTTCCACGCTGCTTATAACAACCCCGCATGTTTTTTTACCCTGTTCGTGTATAACAGCGGTGGCTTTTTTCCCGGCGCCGTTGGTCAGCAGCAGGGGATCACCCATCTTCATACGCAGCACCTGGCTGACATGCCGCGATGTTGCTTCATCCAGCGACAACGTGCCGGACAAAACATCCGCGTCAACAAAAAACAATGGAAGAGACATGCAAAAATTTGCTGCAAATAAAGCAAAGTTTATTGATTCCGGAACCGGGTTCCGTTTCAAATTTTCATAAAAAGGGACACCGGGTATAAAACAGCAACCCGGATGTCTGCTATTAAAGAGATAACCTGCGGGTCATCACCTCAACGGTTAACCACCGGGTGAATAACACTTTAAGGACGGAGCTTTCTGGTGACTATTTTGTTATTGATCGCCCGGTTTTTTTCCACTACCTCGTTCAGTTTCAAAATGGATTGTTTGAGCCTGGTGGTATCCCTCACCAGCTTATACGGGGGAACTGTGGTAGCTGTATCTGCGGAAGGCACTACGCCGGTGGCATCAGTGGCGGTTTCTGTTACAGTGGCGATCTCTTCCGTCACGTTCCGGAATTCTATCATCCGGCGGCTCATTTCTTCTGTAAACAATACGTAACGCATACGCAGGGTGTCGTTGCAGGGGTCGGAATTGACAGAAAAAAAATAGTTCCTCAACCCGGTGCTAAACGAAATATTATCCTGGTCAAGTTTCTCCTGCAGCTCTACCAAAGTATTTTTCACGTTCACGCCGATATCCAGGCTTCCGGCGGAATCCGTTATTCTTTTCAGGATATCTGATGTAAACTTTATTTCTGCATCATAGCTGTTGGCCACCACCGGAAAGGCCCTGCTGGGAAACCGGTAACGATATACCACCTTCGCGCCACAGGTAACTTTTTCCTGTTCGTCAGGGGCCTCGGGCGTTATCACCAGTTTCACAATAAAATATACGATTACCGCCACGCCAATGGTCGATAAAGCAATGATCAGCGTTTTATACTTTGCCATTGTTGATGTATTAAATCATTCCCGGGGAGGTAAGTAGAAGAATTGACAGGGACGAAAGTGGTTGAGAAGCCTTTTATCGGGGAAACCGATAGTGAGCGCTCAAGCGCAGACTAATATAACTATTTTAAATAACATTTCATAGCAGAGGAGTTGTAAAATACACAAATAACAGTTCCCGCCGGGCAGACGCCTCCTGCAAGGAGATATACTATTCAACATTTGTATGATGGGTCTTCGTAGTTCTCTTCCGGCTTGTTCTTCCTGCAAAACCCGGTAATTTCGCAATTTACAGTTATAGCAAAACTGCTGCCGCAGAGCTTTTGATACATACATTTGAAAACAGGCAATCAGCGCTGCTATCATAAAAATGGATACACAGGAAAATACAGAAAGAAGGACTGTACTGGAGCTGTCTCTGAAGGTAATTGAAGAGATGCCTCAGGAAAAAATTACCATCGAAGAAATGCAGCGTTTACTGGAAGCTCATATCAACCGGTTAATAGAAACGGATTTCAACAGACTTATATCCATCCTCTACAGGATAGACGTAAGCGAAGAAAAGCTGAAAAAGGCCTTAGCCGAAAATAACGATACCGGCGCGGGAAAAATAATTGCGGAACTGATCATGGAGCGGCAACAGCAAAAATTGATCTCCCGGAAAAAATACGGACCGTCAACGGATTGGCTGTAAACCCTGCATCATTTCACTACCGGGAACTGCGCAATACGCAAAGTGCTGCTGCCATAGGGTATCAATGTTACCGGTACGGTTTCTTCCACTTCCACAGGCATCATTGTATTGGGTAACGGACCTGCCGCATTATTATACAATTGCCAGGAAGGGATCCGGCGTGCTTTCGTCTTTATGAGTACCGGCGCCGTTGCCGCTGTCCAGGGATAACCGCTTCCGGCATTTCCCTTAATCACTTCAAATCCTTTTTCCGGGTCATTTACCGCCCCTTTCAGCAGGCCATAATTCCAGGGCGACTTCGGGTACACTTCATAGTAAGGCCCAAAATGATCGGTAGCTTCCACTTTTTTCCACTCTTCTTCTATTTTGAGGGCATATACCAACGGACCCCTCTCCACGGCAGCGGAAGAACTCTCCCAGCGGCTTATCCTGATCTTCATCGGGAGCGATAACTCTATCAGGTCGCCATTTTTCCAGATTCCGTTTAGCTGCAGTATGGCTCCGGGCTTCATATTCACATCCCACTGCTGACCATTTACCTTTATAACAGGCTTGTCGGCCCAAGCCGGAATACGCAGGTGAAAAGGAAACTCCAGCGCTTTCGGCGTTTCTATGATAAAGCGGATGGTTTCATCAAACGGATAATTGGTTTCTTCCGTGATTTTTACCATTGTACCATCCCCTACTTTTACATTCACTGAAGAAGGACCGTAAACAAGTGCCGCCACGCCATTATCGGGTGTGCTGTACCAGAGGTTTTGAACAAATTTAGGCCAACCCTGGTGCATATTGGCCGTACAACAGGGGTAACCCGTAAGTAAACCAAAACATAAGTCCGTTCCTTTATGGCTTTCCTCTTCAAAAAAATTTCTCGTGGCCCTTGTGATCAATACCTGGTTAGCCGTTTGAAAATACTGCCTGTACATAAAATCATCGGTGGCTTGCGTGGGTAACGCATTAAAAGCAATTTTTTCCAGGCGATCGGCCATGCTGACATCCGCTGTTACCGGCAACATGCTTTCCAGCGAAAACATCATTTCCACCACGGAGCAAAACTCAACACCCTGGGTAGGCGAAGCACCATGCAGGGCCTCATCTCCGCCATACATACCCTGTGCCTGCCCGTGAAAGAAGTCGATATCGTTAAAGGCTTTTCTTACTGCAGCCAGGTACCCGGGGTCATGCTCCTGCTGATAGTAGATCACGGGGGTTTTAATACCCTGTGCCAGGTTCACACAATGAAAGCTTTGCCATTGCCCTACGTGCAGCCGGTCTACCAGGTCCTGCCGGTATGGATATTTGTTAGCCGCGTTCTGCGGATACAAATGATCTGTTCCGTCCACCCGCCGGGTATAATCATTAAGAAAAACAGCAGTGAAAGGAAAAGCCTGTTTATACAAAAGGTTGCCTAAGTCCAGCAAAAATGCCTCGCCGGTGATATTGTACAACCAGTACACTACCATTAAATTATCCGCCGCCCTTTTATTACCCCAAAACGACCAGTGATCAACCGGCTTCTGTGGAAGCTGGTTTAACTGATAGCGAAAATACCGGGTTAAAAAAGAAACCACCCTTTCGTCTGCTGTTGCCTGGTAGTACTGCTGCAATACCTTCAGCATGACCATACGGGGCCACCAGTCTTCACGGGGTTCTTTCTGCAGTCCAAATTCTGTAGCCGGCTTTTCGGATAAAACCGGCGGCCCCATATAACCATCTTCGCGCTGATTATTTAATGTCCATTCTATCCAGGGCTGCACTTTTTCTATAAGCGCCTTATCTTTTAATATATAAGCCAATGGCAGCAAACCATCGATCCAGTAAGGCCCACGTTCCCAGGCATCTCCATCACCACCCAGCCAGGCGTTTCTTTGGCCAACCACCTGGGGGTAATACACATCAAGATTTCCGGTAAGCCCTTTTTTCATTCTCTCCAGTTGTTCCCTGAGCTACCCCCGGGGGTCTATATTGCCAATCGGCAACATCGTATAAGGGTTGGTTTTTAAAGGAGCCCTGTTGCCGGGATAAAGAGAAGTGGAATGTTGACTCATTGCCGGCTGAAAAGAACCGGTTACCAACAGCACTATAACTAATATGTATATACGAAGTTTCATGGCGCGGGAGTTTATTGCCTTACAGTTGTCAAATCTAATTATCCTTTGCTCAAAATCAAAAGGATATATTTTCCTGCAACTCCTTCACCGTATCTGTTTTCAGGGGATCTCCTCTACTTTCCAAAGCTGGCTATCATTTCCGGTACAATAAAACGTCATCACATTTGCTCCATTATACGGCACACCATCCCTTACATCCAGGCAAAATCCGGAAGTCAGGTTCCTGAAGGATACCGCACCCTCTTTGGCTTCCACCATATACCAGGATGCACCACTGTCAGTAACCGCCCGGTGTTGCTGCACATTGTATTTTAGTGATAACCTGCCATCAGATTCCTGCAGGTACATTCCGGAAAAAACGTTCCGGAACAGGTAAGCGCCGTTTCTTTGCTTATGCAAAGTCCATTGCTGCTCCTTACGTCCCACAAAGGGCCACTGCCCGATATTGGCTCCCACGCGGTTGGTGGGAGGCGTTACCGCGAGATACTTTCCGTTTAAAATGCTGGTAAAGATCATGGAACTGTCATCCCCGCTTATCTTCCATTTTTGATTAGGACTGTCTTCTCCCGGACAGGTAGTAATTACCGCGTAGTCCGATGTGTCCGCCTCAGCAATCTCTATACAATAATTTGCCAAATACACCGATACCAGGGTTACGGACCCATCTTCATTTGGAACGATTTTAAACCGCTGCCTCATATTGGAGCTGTCAACATCTGTTATATAGGGAAGCACCCGGTCTCTCACTTCAGCCACTTCTATTACCTGTCCCGTGGACAGCGAAAGAACCTGCGCGGTAGCATCCGGGAAATGCCGGATCTGCCAGCGATAAGCTACGCTGCCGGTATCACTAACGATTTGAAGCGGCCTGTTATAGCTCAACGTAAGCGCTTTATTGCTGTGCACCGCCAGTATTTTGTATTTCTTCGTGCCCTCTCCACAAGAGACAGCAAGAACACACAATACGGTTGTCCAGAAATAAAAAGGTGTTCGCATAATATAAAGCGTGTCAGGCTTCCAAGATAACCAACCCGGCAGAATCATCCAAACATTTGCCTGTACGGATTTGTTAATGATGCGACTCAAACCAGTGACACTCCCTAAAACAGGTTAGCCGATAATTAAATTACTGATTATGGCAAATAAGGGAATGCCCAGTATTAAGACAGCGCCGGTGTACATCCATATGGGAGAGCGTGTCTGTTTCTCATATTCCATCCTCATTTGCGAGGAACCGGCTCTTGCTGCACAGTTGTTACATAGAATATGGGCTGTTTTAGCCCCAACCGGGAAAAACGGAATAAAAAAAAAGTGGTAGTATTCCTGGTATATCATGATGTGCAAATCAAATGCCCTGCACTCTTTGCAGTATTCCAGGTTATTGGAATATGTTTTTATGATAACATTTCTTTTGCCGTGAATAAGAAACATCCTGCCAGTGAAATATTTGTGCAAAAATAAAGACTAAAAAGTACTGCCTGCAAACAGCGGTTTGATTCCATATCTCTCTTTTTATTCCCAAAAGCCATGATACCTCCCCATCCAGTAAGCAAACAGGTAGTAGGTGCCTGTTTCTTCGGTTTCGCCGCGCCTGCCGCTGTCCAGTCTTTTGGGGTTTGTATTCCAACGCGAAACACTACTTTCCGGAGATGGTATGGGATGCACCGCCTGCGACCTCCTGACCCTGTCTACCAGGGGATCTACCCGCAGGTCCCAACGATGACTGTTTTCCATCGTCCAGTCAACCAGGTCCAGGGGATACTCCTGCAGTTCTTTCAGCGCGATATCAAGATCGCAGTTCCTGCCCAGCAAGGCGCTGGCTATCACATTCCAAACAGGCATACGGTCGCTCTGCACATGACGCCAGCTACGCTCAAGGCTTTGAACGAACAGGCTGCTGTCCGCATCATTCATTCCATACCGGAACAGTCCATAGTAAGGAAAAAAATTGAGTATATCATCTGAATGGCTGGTTTCAAAGGGTCCGAAAACCTTTGCTTCCACCGCATTGCGAACATAGCCATGCTTGTCTGCCAGCAACCGGTATGCCTTTTCATATTTGGCCTTGCCCGTATAATGGATCGCTGTTTTCAGAAAAGACAGTATCTGCAGGGAGTTCAAACCGCGTTCATACATCCAGTTAGGAGAATGGTTCAAAGAATCCGGATGCCATATGCCCCATCGTGTAGGTTTGCCGTCGAAATCGATCAGGTGAAAATTATTGTCTACAATGTGTGAAACAATCCGGTCGACCAACTGCTTTACCCTTTGCTTTTGTTCGCTTTCAGCCACCAGTTCGTAAAACAACGATAGCGTATAGATATGCCCGGTGATTTCATCAGAGCTGGTATCATCCAGCCACTGCCATTTTCCATCGGGGGAAAAATGCCAGTGTTTCGGGTGTGGAGACCGGGATTGAACAACTTTATCTTCGGCCGTGGCATATGACCGTGCGGGATAACCGCTGATGCCGGTAACTGTTTCCAGCCGTTCCAGCGCCTCGAATGTACGAACCGCTTTTTCCCGGGCATCCGCTTCGCCCGTTACCGCGTAACGGAAACATTGTACCGCCAGGTAGCAGGCAGTCCATAACCCATCATTATCTTCGTTTTCCTGGTGGCTGGTAGTTATATCTCCGGGCACAGCCAGTTTGGAAATATTTACCAATCCCCGCCTGTTGTGACGTTTATCGATGATGCTGTCATAATGAACAGCTTTTTCCGCAAGACTCGTTTTTTCCTGCCGTATTTCACTAATTCCCTCAGGTGTAGCGATCCATGTTCTATTGTTATCCAGCAACAGTATATCATTCACCTGTGGAGCAGGCATCCAGCGAAGACCGTGATAGTATTGCCAGGCAGTATCTTTGTGAATAACACCTTTCTGTGTCGCCAGCCAGTAACTGCTTTCACCCGCCAATATTTTTGTCACCGGTCCATAGGGCAAACCATCGGTTGACCGCCATATCCAATGTTCGCCATTGCCGGCAATACATCCAACCGACAAGGGTGAACTGAAGATGATATCCGTTCCCTTATTACCGGTAGCCAGCGAAAAATAATTCCGGTGATTCCCCTCCGCCATCAATGTTTCATCGAGGTTGATCCATTGTTTCCCGGAGCGACGCCACAGCCCGTCATTAGTAGCCACCCACAGGTTTTGCCCCGCATCTGCAATGATGTCGTTGACCCGTATTCCGTCAAACTGTGGCAAACGGTTCCACTTGCCCGTCCATGTGTACATTCCCGTTAGGGTGCCCAGATGCAGGGTTTGCATATTCTCCCAATACAGGCATAAAACACTATCCTGCAGACCTGCGGGCAATGGAATTATTTTTCCGCGCTCACTCCGAATCTGCTTTTCCGAAACCAGCCAAAGATCGTTTTGCTTATCGGCGCCAGCCAGCAACAGTCTGCCATAGCCGGTATTGCCACTCCATTTGCCATTCTGAAACCGGAATACACCATTAACAGTAACGGCAACCGGTCCCGTTGAAGAGGAAAATAACCGGATAACGTTTTTACCGGCCGCGGGAGGTAAGATAATATCTGTTTTGACGCTTTGATGAAACTTACTGCCTGCTTGACCGAATGTATAATTGACAAAGAATATTATAACAGTTATAGATATAAAGACCCTTATCATTTTTTTTCCTCCTGTTTATATTTATATTGACAGAGACGCTAAACCGGTACTTATACTAAGCAGGTCTGCCTGTCAGGAACATTTTAAGATCTGTTCCCTGTGCAATCTGCTGATCGTTTAAACAGAATCTCCGGTAAGGCCTTTCTTCCTCTACTCCATTCCTCATCCGGTTTGATACAGCCTGCAGAAATGCGAAAATCAGCATTCAAGATAAGTATTCTTTAATTCCCTTTTGCTATATGCAACATGTATCCGAATACCAGGTCTTTAAGGATATGAAACACGATATGGCTTATATCCTGATAATCGTATCTTCTCTTGTAAACGCCGGCAACATAGTTGCCCAAAGCAATAGCCGTAATCCATCTGGTGATACGATAGACCATTCTTTATTGTATGCAAACAGTTCACCCCGTATTCAACCTGTTTCAGAAAACGGTAAACCTGTTTATCTGAATGATATCAGTACAAAAGCAGTTGCTGACCTCAGGGAAAAATTCAGGGATGTTGAAAATGAAAGATGGCGGAAATTATCACATGGCGGATATGTTGCAGCGTTTAAGAAAGGCGATATCAGCTATATGGTCTGGTATACTGCGAAAGGAAAATGGCAAAGTATGGTAAAAAAATATAAGGAGGAGTTGATGCCTTTTGAAGTACGCGACTTGGTAAAGCGGACTTACTATGATTATTCCATCCTCCGTATAGACGAAATAACAATCTTCCAAGGAGGAAATAAGCCCACCTATCTGGTCCACATTCAATTCAAAAACAACATTAAAATCGTCAGGGTAAGAAGTGGAGAAATGGACGTGTATCAGGATCTCAAAAATCAATAGCGGGGATATCAGTAAGAAGAATACCAAAATGACATCGGGATAAAGCAGGAAACCCGTTTTTGCCTCAAAAAAGCAAAGACAGAAGATACGTTTTTACAGAATGGAAAGTCCATTTCCTTTATATTCAAACCGGGCACATAATTCAATCAGGTTTCTTTATGACAAAGGAAGGAAATAGTTTATAAATGCTGAACTAAAATTTACTCTCAGTAAATTTTAGCTTGCCAGACGTTGAATATTGTTTATATTCATTCCTTTGAAATAGCTGTCATAATGAAGAGACTTTTCAACCCCTTTTTGTCTGTAAGAGCAAGTTTGACGAAACTGACCGCCTGTTTAGCCGGATGGGCTTTTTTAGGTACCGGCTGCACATCTCCCGAACTACGCTATACCGGGTTAGATGAAACTTGGGTATATGCCGAAAGCGACAGCATCCTGCCTGACCGGATCTACCTGAAAAGAGATTCGAGTCTGAGTTATCATCACGTAAGGATTGATAATAAAGGCGGCATCCTGCCCTGGTACTCTGCGGATCTCGGGGCCTCTTATGATACTGTTCTTCAATTGGTATGGGATTTCTGGGATAAAATGCAACTAGATTCCAACGGTATCAAATATTATATGAATCACCAGGTATGGCGCCCTGAACACGACAAACGGGGGCTGGGCGGCGATCAACTGATGATGGCGCTTTCTTCATGGGACCTTTTGTATAACTATACCGGCAACCCGGCTATTCTTGAGAACATGAAATACATGGCCGATTACTACCTGGAGCATGGTCTTTCCTCCCCTGATGACCTGTGGGGTAACCTGCCTTATCCCTACAATACCGACCTGCATTCGGGTATATATGACGGTGATATGATCCTCGGGAAAGGTTACCTGCAGCCGGACAAAGCCGGTTCGCTGGCATATGAGCTTATTAAGCTGTACAAAAAAACCGGGGAGACCCGATACCTGGATGCTGCTGAAAAAATAGCCAATACCCTGGCCGAACGGGTACAGCCCGGGGATGAATTCCGTTCTCCCTGGCCGTTTAAAGTACATGCCAAAACCGGCGAAACAGGCAAACTCATTAATGAACAACGAATCAACAAACCGGAACCCGGCACCTCCGAATTCAGGAAAGAACAACCTTCGGCATACTGCACTAACTGGACAGGCATACTCTATGCATTTAAAGAACTGCAGGCATTGGGAAGAGGCAACCCGGAGGCATATGACAAAGCATATGATATCGCATTGAACTGGCTGAAACAGTACCCTGCCCAAAACAACAAATGGGGACCCTTTTTTGAAGACATCCTGGGCTGGTCAGACGGGCAGATCAACGGTATTACCTATGCCATGTTCCTTATGGAAAATGAATTAGTTGATCCCGACTGGAAAAATACCGTGAAACATATTTTTAACTGGGTACGTACGGCGCTGGATGACCAGGAGTTTATCAAATACGGTGTGATCACTACTGATGAGCAAACCATTTACCGGACACCGGGTAACAGTCATTCTTCCCGGCAGGCGTCTATGGAGCTCCGTTACCGGGAGAAGACCGGCGATACCACCCGGCTGGTTAACGCCCTGCGCCAACTGAACTGGGCTACCTATATGGTGAATACTGATGGGCGGAACTATTATATCCGGGATGATATCTGGTTAACAGACGGATATGGTGATTATGTGCGGCATTATATCCGCGCTATGGCGGCAGCGCCTGAACTGGCGCCTGCTCATAAAAACCGGATGCTCCGCACCAGCAGTATTGTATCGGATATTACCTATTCAACTACCGGTATCCGCTATACCGAATTTGACGATATTTCATCCGGGCGTTTCCGCCTGTTACATAAGCCCACCGGCATCACCGTAGACGGGAAACCGCTACCGGAATCTAAAGACATTAATTCCCCCGGCTGGACATGGAGGGTTATAGAAAAAACGGGAGGTGGTGTACTGGATATCAATAAAGAAAACGGCAAAAAAGTGGAGATCAGGTTTTAGTCCCGGTTTTTTTTACCTGTGATAAATAAAACCTGCTTTCATACAGCACTTTTCCGGGTTAATGCAGTATAACAAAGGAGCCTTTTAGCTTCAGAGTGACGACCTCTTCTTTCCAAAGGGTCGCATTCACATCAATAGTCTTCTCCGTAAACTTATAGCTGATACCCGAATGCAGTACCGTATGCATAAGGGGATCGATAACCGACAGGAACTTGATATGGTCGGCAGTTTTTAACTGCAGTTTCCGGTTGGTTACCGTTTCCAGTACTTCCTTAATCATTTGCACCATGCAAACGCCCGGCACTACCGGCTGCCCGGGAAAATGCCCTTCAAATATGCGATGCCCCGGATTGAGTTCCAACTGCGCTTCTATTTTTCCCTCTTCTTTTTTTAACTCCCTGATATGGTAAAAATCATTCTGAAGCATGTTCATCCAGCCGTTTTAGGGTGATGGTAAAATTAAAATTAGAATGCCTGATGCCAATCGTATCCGGCATATTGTCCGTGTACGCCCCCAGGTAAGCTTCAGTCACTTTTTTCCTTTTGCTTCCCCGTTCCAGTCGCAGCAACCGGCTGCAGGCGCTGTCTGTAATATAATAATAATGGTCCTTTCCCTTCGCGAAATCGTAATAATATTCACTACCCTTTTTGATTACTGCAGGCGTTATTGTACCGGTATGCTGCATCAGGATCAGTTCAAAGTCTTTACGGAGTGTTTTGATGACCGCTTTTTTATCCATCTGCGCCATGATATGGTACACTGTAAATCCCTCTTCCCGGAATCCAAAATCAAAAAACTTAAAACCGGCTTCATTGGCAAATACCATCCGGGTACTGCTGTCGGGCATTGTTTTGATGATCAGCAAACCGCTCAGGTGCCGGCCGGTCACCTCCACCTGGGTATTGTATAAAACACGGGAAAACCGTGGCTGAAAAGAAGTGATACAGTTACCGGTTGCGGGTGTGCGTTGCCCCTTATAAGCGGAAGAGCAGGCAAGTGCCAACACCCAACTAACGAGCAGCAAATAATGCATCAGAAAGATTTACGTTCATTTCCCGGTTAACAAACCGGATGATGGTATTATCGCCGGAAGGTTCGTGCATCTCTACCCTCGATACAGACAGGTCCTTTTTATCAATGATGATATTTACATTCCGGAACATCGTTTTAAGGGCCTTTTCAACAGGCGTCAATTCTGCGAGAAACCCATCGCCCCCCGTAAAGATCTTTACCGTAAAGTCTTTGCTCTCCAGCGCATTGCCATTCACACAGTCGATCATTATCCTGTTTATTTGTTGAAATAACTTGTTGGACCTGGACGATAACCTGTTTTCCTTTTTACTATCCCTGATATAAACATCCGTCCCGTTCACGATCATCAGGTATAAAAAAGGGCTGGTATATTCCATCCTTACCGCGTTTTCTTTTCTGAACCAGAATTTACCTTTGGAAATTATTCTGTCATCCAGCAGACTCAGGTTTTTCTCCTGCACAAAATCACTCCTGATGCTGTTTATCTTTTGAGAAGCTTCTTTGAACTGTGTTTTGAAAGCCGCATCGTCTTTCAGCAGATCGTATCCCGGGTGTTGTGCCTGTACAGAGTAAGAAACAAGAAAGATTCCACAAGCCAGTAATACCTTACGCATAAGGCTCTAAATTAAGCAATTTGTCCAAACGTACAATCTCGTACCCCTTTTCGCGGGCATGCTGAATGAAGCGGGAAAGTATGTCCAGTGTGGCTTTGCTGGTATCATGAAACAATATTACCGCACCCGGTTTTAACGAACCGGTAACTTTTTCATACAGTTTACGGGCGTCCCTGGCTACCGTATCCATTGAACGGATGCTCCAGCCCACAGAAGTGAAGTTGCCTTTCCGGATCGCTTTTTTCAGGTTCGGATTGGTGACGCCATAAGGAGGTCTGAACAACCGGGGTTTCACACCCACCACCTTTGCAGTGGTATCATTCATCAGTTGCAGATCTTCCGTCATTTTTTTAGATGAAAAAAGATCGAACCACATATCATGTGAGTAACTATGGTTGCCAATGAGATGCCCTTCTTCGTGCAGCCGCCGCGCCAGTTCCTCATTTTCTTTTACCCGTTTGCCTATGCAGAAAAAAGCGGCCTTCACCCCATGTTCATTCAATATATTCAGAATTTCGGGGGTATAGGCAGGTGTGGGACCGTCATCAAAACTGATAGCGATCTGCGGACGATCTGTTTGAGCGGATGAAATGGTCTTTAAATAAAAATTAGAACGAAGATTGTAGCTTCCATAAAAAAGAGCTACAGCATACAGCAATACCAGTATCCCGAAAACATAATAAGGGAAACTGTAAAAGAAATGAACGCCGATCAATGCCAAAAGCAATACTATAAAAGCAACGGTTATCGTATTAAAGTTCAGCATACGGAAAGCAGAAAAAGTGAATGATGAATATTAAGTGAATGGTTGTGGACCAGGACCTTCCGGGGCGGGGCCGGTAGCTTTTCCGCATCGGCAGGCAGTTGCCCGGTTTTGAGAATATGGCTGCCCAACCACAACGCAAACGCACCAGCAGTGGGATACTCTCCGCAATAATGTTTAAACCGGAGATAAGGAACCCCGGCAAAGGATTCGTTTCTCACCTGTTGGTAAATTTTATCGTTTTTTGTATCGCCATTGTCTCCGCATATCATAAGATCAATATCTTCCGCCGCAATATTATTATTTTTTAGAAAACCAGCCATCTCTTTTTGCACCTCCTCTCCGGTAGCAGGTTTGTAAAAAGTATGCATTCCCTCCAGCCAGGCATAGTCGCCGGACGACGCGTTTGCAGACAGCAAAAGAAAAACAGCGCCCTCGCCATTCATGGTCCCCTTTTCGCCTGTTTCGTATAATGTTGCAGTAGAAGCATTTGCACGGTATAATCCAAAGCGGCTGAGCAGCCGGTGACTGCTGTCCGTAATTTCATCCACCCCGCCCACCAGCGCGTTTTCTCCCTCCCCTTCCCGCAACCTGGTAACAGCATCCAGCAGGGCATTTTCAAAAGAGAAACCCCGGTGCACATAGGTATTATTATACTGGTGGCATTTCAGCAGCAGGGCAATTTGCGCCGCTACCGTATTATGCGTCGACTGTATAAAAGAAGTAGGGTTCAGCAACTCCTCTTTGAACCCGATCATTCTCGACAGGAAAGCTTCCGTATCCGCCAGGCAACCATAAGCGGTGCCGGTAATGATGGCATCGGGTTGCTCCACACCTGCTTTACCCAGGCAATCCTTTGCGGCGGACACCCCCATTTTAATGATCCGGCTCATGCGCCGTATCATTTTCGGATCTATCATCGCGGTGTAATCAGGTTCCACGCAGCGCAGCCTGTCACCGGTATACCCTTCAGGGGCATCCAGCATTTGCTGAAAGGACAACTGGGGCGATATGGCTGACGCGGATCGTATATACATTATTCTACTTTAGAAAAAATAAGAGAAGAGCAATTTCCCCCAAAACCAAAAGAATTGGAAAGCACATGCCGGATGGGCAACCCTTTTTGAAAACCGGTTTCAGGCACAAAAGGCAGCTCTTTCATCGGCGTTTCCAACCGCAGGTTCGGGTAAATAAAACCGAACTTCAATGCCAGTACGGAAAAAACAGCTTCCAGCGCCCCGCTCCCGCCAAGCGTGTGCCCGGTAAAGGATTTGGTGGAACTCATTTTCGGGTATTTATTCTCAAACAGCCTTTTTATGGCCGTTCCTTCCGCGATATCGTTGTTGGCCGTGCCGGTACCATGCAGGTTAATATAATCGATATCCCCCGGCGCTAACCCTGCTTTTTCAAGCGCCCCCTTCATCGCCAGGTAGGACCCCGTACCATCGGGCGATGAAGCCGTCTGGTGATAGGCATCGTTGGCGTTACTAAAACCGCTTAAAGCGGCTGCCGGCTTTTCCTGAAGGGTGGCGGCGACCTCATCGGATACCAGCACCAGGTAGCCCGCGCCTTCGCCCAGGTTCAGTCCCCTCCTGTTTTCATCAAACGGCTGGCAATGCTGTTTATCCAGTATCATCAGGGTGTTGAACCCGTTCAATGTAAACCGCGTCAGGGCGTCTACCCCACCCGCCACCGCGATGTCCAGGAAACCCTGGCGGATCAGGCGGGCGGCGAAAAAAATGGAGTTGGCGGAAGAAGAACAGGCTGTGCTGATGGTGGATATATGGTTTTTGATGCCCAGCCGGTCGGCTACCAGTTCTGTGGCGGCTCCGCATTCGTGGTGTACCAGGTCACGCAGGCGGCCTCTAGCCGGATCTTTCATAAAATCAGCATAAAAGTCTTCGGTCTTATCCATTCCCCCTACGGTATTGGCAGAAATAAAACCGGTACGCCATGGAGTGATATCCTGTAAACCCGCGCTGATCAGCGCTTCCAATGCCGCCACCGCCGAAAGCAATGCCGTGCGGCTGATATGTGCGGGCAACCCGGCCAACCGGGCCAGCGCGGCATTGTTCAATTTCACCTCCGCCACGGGCAGTTCATGTACCGACTGCAGGTACTGCATAGCTCCCATACCCGCTTCGCCTTTTTCAAACGAGGTCATATGCTCCTGCACATCATTCCCGATGGCGGAAATAACGCCGGCTCCTGCAATGCAAACGGGCTTAAACATCCTGCGGTCTGAAATGTATGAGGAATTTCAAATTTTAAGCGGTTTTGGCCTGACGCTCTGTAATATACTGAGCCATGGTCCGCACGGAACGGAAAACGGTTTGTCCTTCCTCCGCGTTTGCAAGCTTTATTTTATACTCCTGTTGCAGCAGTACGATCAGTTCCAGGGCATCAATAGAGTCCAGCCCCAATCCCTCCACAAACAAAGGCTGATCATCGCCGATATCTTCCGGTTTTAAATCCTTCAGGTTCAGTTGCTCAATGATCTGCCTTTTCAAATCAGCCATTAACTTGTCCATCAGTCAATTTATATATTTTATTAATATTACTAATATCAAAACGCAGGTCACCTGCTTTGTTTTCCACCAGGTACAATACCGCTTTGTATCGTTCATCCAGCAACTCTACCCAACCGCATACACAGGCTTTCAGCTTTTCCCGGGCAAAAAGATCTTCCACAAAAAAATGAATGAACCCCGGATCAAAATCTTCCGTCACAAAAAAAGCGTTTTCACCTTTCAGTTGATGCCGGATGCTGATCTCTCCTATTACAATATTAGGCAAAGTATATACAAATTGTGCCGGGCTGGGAATGTTTTTCACCGTCGCAAAATAATGCAGGTCGGCATCCAGGCTGGCGGTGGCATTGCTGAAAACAACCCCAACCTGTTCCGGTCCGTATTCCGTTGCGATATTCCTTCCCTGCAGCAGCAGTTCGGCGCCCAGGAAACCCAGTTGCGCCAGGTGATCCATCTTATAATACTTCGGGTAATCTATTCCAAAGTGTTTATAAGCGTTCAGAAGAAAATCAGCCACCGCCATTTTCCCTGAAAACCGCGGCTGTCCGTCTACCAACAGCTTTCCATCCTCAATACAACAAGCGGCTGTTATGTTCAATACCTGGTTTATATTCAATGTTTTTAATACCTGCGGAAAGCTGCAAAAATATGTGATTGGGACTAATTCATAACGGGTTGTCCAAATTTTACACCGGTTGCTGCCTTCTGCAAAATTCCGTGTTGCCGGTTTTAAATAAGTAATACTTTTGAAGCAGGTTAAAACTTCCCGTATTATGAACTTGTTTACCCGTTTCGCAGGCTTTCTCACCCTTCTGTTACTGTTGTCCGCTCCCGGTGTTGCCCAAAAAAGCAAAACAAAGTCAGCTATCAAAAAGCTGGTAAAAGAATACGGGGCGGTAGGACTGGCGGTAGCGGTGGTAAAAGACAACCAGGTAGTATATAACCAGTCTTTCGGGAAAAAAGACCTTGCGCAAAAAAAGCGTTTGAAAAACGATGATATTTTCCGCATAGCCTCCATATCCAAATCCTTTTCCGCCACGGCGATCATGCAACTGGTAGAGGCCGGCAAACTTTCCCTGCAGGATGATGTGAGCAAACTGATCGGCTTTACCGTCCGCAACCCGAAATTCCCGGAGGAGACCATTACACTGAAGATGCTGCTGAGTCATACCTCCAGCCTCAACGACAGCCAGGGCTATTTCACGCTGGACGTTATCAATCCCGGGAAGAATACCAACTGGGCCGGCTGCTACAGCGATTATGCCCCCGGAGGAGATTATCGCTACTGCAACCTGAACTTCAATATGGTGGGTACGATCATTGAGCGGTTCAGCGGCGAACGCTTTGACCAGTATATTGTAAATCATGTTTTGAAACCCCTGGGTGTATATGGCGGTTACTGTATCGACTCCCTGGATGCCACGAAGTTTGCCATGCTCTATGAATACGACTCGGCATCGCAGAAATTTACTGCGGCGGAAAATGCCTACCATCCGCGGCGGGAAGAGATCAAAAATTATGTAACGGGATACAGCACCCCGGTATTCTCACCTACCGGCGGTTTGAAAATATCCGCCAGGGACCTGGCTGTATATATGACCATGCATATGAACTATGGCAGCTATCCTGCCGGAAGGATCATCAGCGAAACAAGCTCAAAAGAAATGCAGACACCGGTAAACGAAAAAAGCGGCTACGGCCTGGCGCTGCATACTGCCGGCAACTATATTCCCGGTAAAACACTTACCGGCCATACCGGCTCGGCCTATGGACTGTACAGCAGCATGTTCTTCAGCCCGGAGGAAAAATTCGGCTTTGTGGTCATCACCAATGGCTGTAATCCCCCTCAGGACAAAACCGTAGACAGTTTTCGGGCAGCGGTCATGCAGGCGCTGTATAAATACCGGGTGGAATAAGCCTTGTATTTCCCATAGTCTTTATTCACCTGTATTGTTTTCATTTAACCCCTTCCTGGTAAACCGGTATAGCCTGCAATGGTAGTGAGAGGCAGTGGTAGCCGTTTAATAAAGCTGCGGGTGTGTAGAGGTAGTTAACGGAGGATAGTGTATGTTTCAGAATACAGTTTGATCCCTGAAATGTATTTTGAAACATACAGCGGAGATAGGAACCAAAATTCCGCTATGGATGTTTGGAATGATGCATTGAGGCAGGCCTGCGGCCGTTCATACGGGTTGTAAGGTTGCATCATGTAACCTGCAAAATATATTATAAAGGGCACTTTAGAACGGGTGTTTACTATGTATGGCAGGAAGGGTACGGGAGTAGGGCGCCCTGCATCAGATTAAAAATACTGTTTATTTTAAGAAATTAGACTATTTTACAACTACTGTGAATCTGACAGACAATGAGTATTTATGGTAAAAGTGATAAAAAACACGGGTAAGTCTGTTTGCTTCCTGACGCCTTTCCTTGTCCTTTTTTCATGTTCAAAAAAGGATATTGGTACCAATATTAACCTCGCGGTTACTGATTCACTTTTATATATCAAGCATACCAAACAAACAGATCTCAATGAATTCCTGGTCGAGTATTACTTCGACAATACTCAGAAGATAGAAATTGCCGATTTCGGGATTTCCATACAAAAGAGCAGCGATCTAAATGATAAAAGAAGTCTTTCTATAAAAAAAACTCCTTTGAATGTCACAGCGGGCAATTATATGATAGAGGGGTTAATGGGTGATGAGACCTATCTTCTCCGGTTGTATACGGTTGCAGGGAAAGACACTTTTTTTACCACCCCCAAAACATTGACGGCACACAATCTGCAATTGGTTACAAACGGTGAAATTATTAAGTTTCCGCGACTATTTGATTTTGTCGCAACTATCGTAACCAACCTGCCAGATACCAATGCAGGGATATATTCAAAACTGTGGATAGGGGATGTTGAATGTCCTGTTGATTGGGAAAATGGGCCATTCATCCATTTTAAAATCCCGGAAAGTATTCCTTATGGTTATTATAACCTGAAAATTCAACGCAAGGGTTTAGAAGCAAAAATCGATTCGGTTTATATACAGTTTGGTAAATTTCGTGATCTGGGAATTTATTCCGATGAGCTTTCTCCCGGCGTAAATGCGCTTAGAGGTGACTATGGTGTTTTTCAAATGGGAAATAAAGGCTACCTGTTTGGGGGTAACTATTTACGGGAAACTATCATGAGTCCTGACGGTGTTATGGAAAACGTACCTCGTTATTTTTTGGAATACGATGAGGGTTCCTGGAATAAGATCTATTATTCCGTTCCGGTCAACTTTAAATATCCAATAGTACAGACCGTTAATAACGAGGCTTTTGTTTTGGGCGGCTTCTTTGATACTACTTTTTCTAATGGATCTCATATACCTCTGCAGAACGTTTATAAATTCGACCTGGCAAACCGAACCTGGATAGAGAAGGCACCCCTGCCCTGGCCTTTAATACGGGCAAGAGCTATCTCGTTTTCAATTCAAGATAAGATTTATGTTGGTTTGGGAGAAGGCGGTGATTTTTTTACCGGTGCTGTTGAATACACGGATATTTGGGAATATAACCCTCAAACAGATACCTGGAGCAGGAAAAGTGATTTTCCCGGCAGACCCCGCAGCTATGCTTCAACATTTGTAATTAATGATAAGGCCTATGTAATCGGAGGAACAATTCTGCATGATGGGCATATTGTAGGGGATGTTACAAATGAATTGTGGGAATACACGCCTTCAAACGATAGTTGGAGAAAAATAAGTTATCAAAATGGTCCGGAGCCGATATTTTCTGCCTGTACATTCTCTTATGACAACAAAGGGTATATTTTAAGCGGCTTTAAAACAACTGTGAGCCCCGGAGGATATGTTAATGGGCCGACCATTAATTGGCAATTCGACCCGAAAACAGAAACTTTTTTGGAAATTACATCAAACGCCGGTGGAAAACCAATCTATCAGAACGGTAATAAGTTTGTATTGGTATTTCCCGGATTGGAGGGAGATCCGAGTCAGGGAGGGCAGAGGGTATATGAATTTATACCCGAGTGACCTGTATTGCGCATAGATATCCGAACCTCAATCAAGAGCCCGCCTGAATAATTCCCCTGACTCTCCGGGGCTTCAAAAGCCCGAAGCGTCAGGAGAATCGTTATTTTATTTCTGTTTTTCACTATAAATGGTGCATTATGGAAATAAAATGAACGAATTGATATAAGCCATCGGAGTTGTATCATCGGGAAACAGGCAGTACATTAGGGAGAATCCCTGATGGAATTACATGACACCTCACCTGCATATCATATGGTTACAGCGTAGCAAACAGCCGGCGGTCATTTTTCCGGGATTATGCTTGTTTGCTGCAGCGCGGCCGTGCCGGAGCGTATCCTCAGTGCAGGATCGCACAGGGTCAGCGTATTGTCTTTCCTGTAAGTGGGCACGCCATGCTGCCGCAGAACAGACAGCATTTTTTCCACCGGCTCCCGGTAGCAGAGCTGCGCGCTGATAAGAACAGGGGGTGCACATTCCGGGTTCTTTACCTGTAGCCCGTACCAGCGCATCATATCTGCCATGAACTTTTGCAGCGGAACTTTGTAATACACGCGGTTCACTTTTTTCCATACCAGCCACTGGCTGATATCTGCATTTTTCCGGGTAATAATGGTATCCGAAAGTCTGCCGTTGCTGTAGGCTACGCGTGTAAGGGTAGTGCCGTATCCCTTACTTCCAGGTTGCCTGCTGCCAGCGCCACGGTGGTAGCGGAAAAAGAAGCATGTATATTAAATGCCGCCGCAACTGCCGTCAGCGTCGCGTTTTTTGTTTGTACTGTCAATACCGTTTTGTCATTTTTATCGCATTCCACGTAGGCTTCGCCCTGCAGGATGTATACCACCCGTTCGGTGGCAAAAGAAAGGGGAACACGGATACTATGGGGGTTTCGGTAGATATTCCTGCCTGTTAAAGATATTGTTTATTTTTAATTACTCCGCTATCGCAACAAGGTGGAAATTTGAATAAAGCAGAAGATATTGTAAGTGAATCGTTTGTAAAGATCTGGGAAAAGGGGCAACTATTACAACGCCCCTGGCATTCAAAAGTTACTGTTATACTACCGTGCGTCATGCCTGCCTTCGATGGCTGGATAACCAACAACGCCGGCAGCAACATATCCGGAATCTGCCTTCTGAATTATACAAGAGAACAGCTCTTCAAAATCATACGTACCGAAACCATAGAAGAGTTGCATGCCGCCATACAAAGCCTGTAGAACATGGATGTTGCTAAGTGTATAATCTGAATTTGACATATTGATTTATATTGTTGTCACCTTTTTGCTAAGTTAATAAAACATGACTTTTCTACGTACGAATATTCTCCTCGATTTTGGTAAGTGCTAAGATCGTTTTTTCAGTTTCGGATTTCAGCTCATTCCATAAAAAACCTGTGATATCCTTTTGCTTATATAAACTTTCCCTCTTGTAAACAAGCGGAGCTAGTTTTTTAAAGAAAGTTAGCTCGTGCATAAGTATTGCTTGCGGAGAACGATATCTAATTTTCAAAAGCCTAATTAGATTCCAAACTTTGCGATTGCTATTTATAACATGTTTATAAACCCGTTTATGATCAAAATACATAAATAGGGGTTCTGTTATAAAAACACCATCTTTGTCAATGAGTTTTTCAAGAAAAGCCTCAAAATCAGAGTAGAATAGTTCATTTATCACTTTTAGTCTTTTTCTACCCAGCTTACGCCTGACGTCTTCATTTATTTCACAGAATGCATCTCGTATTTCTATCATTTGTTTGTAGTATTCTCCTTCCTCACTAGGTAAGGGAATATAGCTACTTAGCTCATGATGATATTCTATCAGAGAACTTGTTTTTTCTATGCTTGAGATAATTCTTTCTTTTAAATTGTTAACATTATAATTCAATGGGTTTTTGAACCGAGTAATATAGTGGAATGCTGTGTAGGAATCTATGAAACCATATTTTCCTTCTACGCAATGTTTATACAGTTTTTTCGTTAGAGCATGATATTCTTTTTTCGAAAGTAAAACACAATTGTTATAGTTTAAATCATTGAGTAATTGATATTCCGGTAACACTTTCCATTCTTTGAAATGGTATAGTTTTTCAAGATCACTTTTAAAATGCTCCTTATTTAGCTCGCCCCCACCCGTCAAAAAGTTATAGATAGATTCAAAATACAAATATTTTTGTTTGTCATAATATTTTTGAAAAAAAAGATCATTGTAAGGAGATTCTATATCTGTTTTTTTTGTAATTGATAAAAGAAATTCTGCCTTAAAGTCACGGTTTCTGTTGATGTCTCTTCTATTATTGAAACTTATTTCTCCTTGCTTATACTCAGACGAAATTGACAGAGTAAATTTTAAGGTGTCATGTAAAATACTCTGCTTTAAGTTATCGGGAAATTCAGAATTGTTAGTAATTTCATTAATTGCATCAAATATAAATTCATAATAGGTTAATGCATATTTCAATATTCTAAGATTCCTACTATAATCTTCAAAGAACTTAGTAATAGTATCTGATACTTTGTCCAGAAATCTATTGTAATCTACCTTTTGTATAAACCTTTCTTTGCAAATATTCTCATATGCAGATCGGAAGTCTTGAAAAAATTCCAATTCATTTCCTATAACTTTTTCTTTTAACTCCTTATATTTATTCTTATCAATTTTGTCTTGGTTTGCAATTAGAATTACCTTAGCGTTATTGTCCTCAACAATTGAGTTTATAAAGCCAATTAATTCAGAGAATGAAAGTGAATCATCAATTCTTTCTAAGTCATCAAAGCAGATAACAAGGTTTTCGAATTCCAACCACTCTTTTTTATCGATTTTAATATCAAATAAATCATTAAGCCAATCAAATCCCTTCACGGTTAGAATCCCTTTAGCTAAGACTCTAGCAACAGAAACCCCAAGTTTTACTTGTTTTTTATTTAAGAGTGGATATAAATTGAGGAAAATTTGTGTTTGTAGATCCTCAACTGATTTTATACCGAATAGTGATACATACACTTCCTTGTAATTTCTACTATTCTTTAGTATAGGAGTAGTTGATATTAGCGGCTGTAGTGTTTTCTTATAAAAATAAGTTTTGCCGGTTCCCCACTCTCCACTAATCATAATAGCATAGTTAGTGTCAATTTTTAAATATAGCTCCACCGCAGATTTTATATTTTGCATAACAGATTTATTGACTTATTGAAGCTCAAATAATTCAAGTTGTATTTCAATTGTTTGCAAGGAGCGCCGCCAGACGATGTCGAGAACTATCTATTATCGTACATAGTCAGAGCATTCCATATAAGGCAGAAATGCGTTATGAATCTTATATCGATTGGAGTTATATTTCTTTGCTAAGAACGACTTTTTGTCGTCGATCTCATATCCATAGTCGAAATGAAATTCATTTTTTCGGATCTCAATGCCTAAAAAGGAAAGAGAACAAAGGTGGTCAATAAAATAGTCGATTCCATTTTCATCTTCATTTGGAATTTTCGCCTCACCCATAAGTTCCTTAATCCTATCTCTAAAAATAACTGAGCTTTCACCAACTATGTGATAAAAAAACTCTTTTAGCTGCGAAATTGTGACTCCATTTTCTACCAAAATCGATTGAAACGCCCAATTGGAATACTCTTCATATGCAGATTTAATGTCATTTTCTGTAATATACTTATGTCCCTTTGCTACGGCAGAGTTTTTGGCGGCATTTATGAAAAAAATCAAATCTCTCGGACGCGGTATAATGGATGAAGCTATATATTCCTTAACAGGGCTTTCGTTTACATGTCGAGTAATATATTGACTCCAAAATCTATGAACATCTACAATTTGAGAATCACTCAAGACTTCGATTCTCTTATCAATAAGTCTAAACAATACTTCTGGATCATTCCAAATCAGTCGAGTATATTCAATTTTATCAGGCTCTCGTGCAGCTTCAATGATTTGCTTAAATATATCACTTCGAAGAAAAATCACGAGGTGCATGCGAATATCGACCGGATTCTTATTTCCTCCTTTTAAATCCTTATTAATCCGTCCGATAACTCCAAGTAACCCAAGAATAAATTTACTTGTTGCTTCAATATTGCTACCTTTCCTCCAGTTTTTATCTAAATTGTCAATTAGAAGTATAAGCATGCCCTTTGTAGTCATAAAACTGATGATCAAGCCTACCATCTTTTTCAATGTTTCTGAATGAAGAACTTCTGAAAATTTTGATAGGAATTCCCGTTGATCTGTAACACCTTTAACGGCTGTTAATTTAGCAAAAAGTTCATTCAAACGAGATGATAAATCCGGCATTATTTGTTCTCTGTTCTCAGATACAAACTTAATAATTACCTCATCTTCTTTTTTAATTGAGTATTCTGGCTTATCTGAAATACGCAGATAGATTGATCTAAGAATTTCCGAATAAATTAAATATTTCCATGCAGATTCAATGATATAACTTTTTCCAAATTCTAGTGTGGTATCATGCATCAATTCTATTAGTCCATCCAGCTCAAAGTTTATCGGCTTGAAGATAACCACTTGATTTCTGATGTCTTTGAAATATTTTGTCTTTAAGTAATAGAAGGAGGCAGTTTTTCCACTGCCTTTTCTTCCTACAACGATGTTGTATTCTGATCGCACTAAATTGTCATCATTTGCGGTATTTACGTAGTAATCATAGATGTCATTCGATTCGTGTTCAGCAAGCATTTCTCCGAATACTATTTTTTGCAGTACTCCGTCTTTTCTTTTATATTGCCGGTAATCTACTTTTTCGTCCATTAACTCAATCGCTTCATTCCGCAGTTGCTTTAAAAAGGGGGAGACTAATTTTTGGCAAGTCGGAAGATCAGTAAATCGCTTTAGATAATCTTGATAATCGACTGCCGAAGGATATGGTTGAGCGGCAATAAATAAGATCTTCTTCCTAAAGCCAACTGAAAGCCCTGCCAGCAATGAAGCCTTTGCATTATGAATCTGTGCATTACTCCGGTCGGCCGAAGAAAACTCGATCAATGTAGCAGGGATTCTTGTAAGATTCATTAAATACCATGAAATCGGCGAAAGCTTATTTTCAGAGGAATCATCAATTAATACAGGTATTTTACTTTCCTCAATAGAATTAACAATATATTGATTATAGTTATTATCAATCTGGCTTTTTAGGTAGAATAGCAGTTTAGGCTTCTCTTTAACCGGGGATTCTATAGGAATGCTTTCTAGCAAGGGTTTTGCAAAAGCATACTGCTTCTTGTCCAAAAAATCCGTAACAATATTTTTAGTTGAAGTATAGTTTATGTATCCTACATTGTTAAGGAGAATGAACTCTTTAAATTTCTGAAATGAAGACGAGATAGTAATATCCTGTATTATCCAAACGGGTTTGTTTCTTGCGATAGCGAAACCCAACTCAAATAAAACATTCTCGTTGAGATTTGTTACGTCGCAACAAAAGATATCGGAACTTTCAATTTCTCTAAGAATTGCAGAAATTAAGAAATTACCGCCTACTGACAACTCTTTCCAACTTTTGATCCTAACAGGGTGAGTATTTTGGTTAATTTCCTTAATTGCCTCTTCGATAAACTCACCACATGACGGCGTTTCGGATCCATAGGCGAAAAATGCTTTTGTCTGTTCTACCATCTGTTTAAATTCTTTTTTATAGTCAAATTCGAATATTTCCGCTCGCTATAACTTAGATTAATCAATCGCATGGTACAGTTTCGTTCCCTTAGTCCCATGCCCCGTTTTTTAGTTGCCTGCAATACATGCAAAGACATCTTATCACCGGCATAATACCGGAAACATGAAAAGCCACTAAAAAACTGTTACTGCGGGTTCGTGGGTAGTGGCAGGCCCGCCTGCATTACGCAGGCGGGTAAACAATCAAATAAGAAAGGATTAAAAAGCGTGGTTTAAGATAAGGTGTTTTTTTTATAATGTCAAAATATTTGTGAGGCGGTTTTGAGTTGATAAGGGTTTACCATTATGTGGCTTCTGTAAATTGGGGCCGGCAGATCCTTCACTTCGTTCAGGATGACGGGGTGTCTCAGCAGATGTGGTGGCAAACAGAACCTATAAGGTTTGCCGGGGTGGCGGTGCTACACTGCAAACCTTATAGGTTTCGGTGCTATTGTTGGTATTGTACGCGGGTTTGTACACAGGCATCACCAACATCCAGCAAATAGTCTTGTGTTGGTGGTGATGCCTAACACATTGCCTGCCTCACGAACACCAACGATATAAAAATCTCACGAAAGAACGGAATTGAGGTTGCCGAGGAGCATGATCACACGTATGTTCTTTTCCCTGCTGTTATTCCTGCCCTGGTATTGAATACTAACCGCATAACTGAATTGTATTTATATGAGTAAGGGGAGTGTGTTGCCGGCGATGTCTTCTCATTGCTCCTCAGAAACACCCAAGAACTGCTCAAACAAATTACAAAAAACACATATCTGCACATAATAAGTTCAAAAAATGTGATTTTTTCCACGTTTTCCGAACTTATTATTGCCAAGCCGGGATAAAAAGGTAAACAGAAGAGATGCTGATCGCCTGGCAGAAAGCCGGAAAAAGCCGCCTTATGCTGCGCTTACAAAAGCAGGCTTTTGCCGCTACGAAATACAAATGTCTCTTCAACTTCGTTGAAAAGGCATTTGTGCCCGGGACTGGATTATTTCATTATCCAGTATGTCCCACGAGGGGCTTACTCAAAGCCCCACGCTGCTTCACAGCGCTGCTTTTTATTTTTGTCTCCCGCTCGTGCAAGCCCGGCGGGTTTCCAAAAATAAAAAGCCCCCGCAATTTTATTGCGGAGGCTTTGTGCCCGGGACTGGATTCGAACCAGCACACCTCGCGGCGCCGCCACCTGAAGACGGTGCGTCTACCAATTTCGCCACCCGGGCTTACCCTTTCGGGGGTGCAAATATAAAGCTATTATTTCGCAACATACAAAAATTGTATGCCCTAAAAAGGGAAATGTTTTTACTAAAAATTACTCCAGTTGGTAAGCATACCCACGCCGGCGGTAAACATAATGATAATTACAAAGATCAGCAGCAGGATACTGGGTATCAACCCGACAATCGCGCAGATCCTGCCGGCTTTTAAATTGCTGTAAGACGCCTCCGTGTACAGGGTGGGGTTTATCTTATACAATTGTATATCCTTATTATACAATACAAGCGCTATGATGCTCAAGATCAACCCGGGAATGCCATAGCAGAGGCAACCGACAATGGATAAGATGCCGAGCACCAGAACAGCGGTAGCATTGGGCAAAGGCCTGGGTTGATCATTGCCAAAAACAGATGTTTGATTTTCCAACTTAAATAAAAATTTGGGAGGTGATTATTTTATAAAAATAGTGAACGAGCACGATTGTAACAACAAGAAGTTGCAGCATCACGATCACCCTTGCTCCTCCGGAAAACTTGAAGATAAGGTGCCCTGCCGCAAAAAGGCACAGGAAAAGCATGGGTATCAATGCAGGGTACAAGGTCACCGATTGTACCAGGTCGCCCTTCAGCAAGGCAACAGCACTTCGCTGCATACCGCATCCCATACATTCCAAACGAAACCATTTTACCGAAGGGCATACCAGCATATGTTCCTCCAGCCAACGGATAACATTCGTATACATGAAAAGCAGTACCATGGGCACAAAGTACAAAATGATTTTTGTAACCTTTACTTAACCGGTCCGATGCTAATTTAAAGCGATATCAAGCACCTGCTGCATCGTCTTCACATAATGGAACTTAATGCCCTTGATAAAATCGGAATTGATTTCCTGGACATCCTTCTCATTCTGCCAGCATAATACCACTTCCCGCATGCCGGCCCTTTTGGCGGCCAGGATCTTTTCCTTGATCCCTCCTACCGGCAATACCTGCCCTCTTAAGGTGATCTCTCCTGTCATTGCCAGGAAAGGTTTTACTTTTTTCCCGGTCAGGGCGGAAGCGATAGCCGTCATCATCGTGATACCGGCGCTGGGACCATCTTTAGGAACAGCGCCTTCCGGCACATGTACGTGTATGTTTTTCTTTTGAAAAACCTCCGGATCGATGCCGTATTTCTTCGCATTCGCCTGCAGGTAAGATAAGGCAGTAGTCGCGCTTTCCTTCATCACGTTGCCCAGGTTGCCGGTGAGTTTGAGCTCTCCCTTACCTTCGCTTTGGGAAGTTTCTATAAAAAGAATATCCCCTCCTACATAAGTCCAGGCCAACCCCACCGCTACTCCCGGCATATTAGCGATCTTATAGAGCTCGTTGCTGTACCGGGCTCTGCCCAGTATCTTTTGAATATCCTTATGGGTAAGCGCCGTTTTCACTTTGTTCTTCAACGCATACTCCTTGGCCAGGCCCCGCATAATGGAAGCCAGTTGACGGTCAAGCTCCCGCACCCCGCTCTCACGGGTATAATCTTCTATTATCTGCCGTATGACCTTGTCGTTTATTTTAAAATTAAGCGACTTCAGTCCATGCATCTCCTTTTGCTTGGGTATCAGGTGTTTTTTGGCGATCTGGATCTTTTCCTCCACCGCGTACCCGTTCAGGTCTATGATCTCCAGCCTGTCGCGCAATGCCGGCTGAATATTCAGTATATCATTAGCCGTAGCAATAAACAATACCTTGCTGAGATCGTACTCCAGTTCGAGGTAGTTATCGTAGAAAGTATGGTTCTGTTCCGGGTCAAGCACTTCCAGCAGGGCGCTGGAGGGATCGCCGCGGAAATCATTGCCAACCTTATCCACTTCATCCAGGATGATCACCGGGTTAGAGGATTTCACCTTCCGGATGGATTGCAGGATCCGTCCCGGCATGGCGCCTATATAAGTTTTCCGGTGGCCGCGGATCTCACTTTCGTCGTGTAAACCACCCAGGCTGAGCCTTACAAATTTGCGGCCCAACGCGGAAGCTATGCTCCTGCCCAAGGAAGTTTTGCCGATACCGGGAGGTCCTACGAAACACAGGATCGGGCTCTTCATATCTCCCTTCAGCTTCAGCACCGCCAGGTATTCCAGCAGCCTTTCCTTGATCTTGTTCATTCCATAATGATCCTTGTCCAGTATCTTCTTCGCTTTCGCCAGGTCGTAGGAATCTTCCGTACCTTCTGCCCAAGGAAGTTCCAGCATCAGGTCAAGATGGTTAAAGATCACGGAATAGTCTGGCGTGGAAGGATGCATTCTTTCCAGTTTTTCAATCCCTTTCATAAACATATCCCTGGCGGGCTCCGGCCATTTTTTGCTCTCCGCCTTCTTCAGCATTTCCCTTATCTGGCGTTCATTGGTATCTCCACCCAGTTCTTCCTTGATGCTTTTTAACTGCTGCTGCAGAAAATATTCCTTTTGCTGTTTGTCCAGCTCTGTTTTTGTCTTGTTGGTAAGCTGGTTCTTGAGTTCCGCGAACTGCAACTCCCGGTTGAGGATATGCATCAGCTTCTCCGCACGCAGTTTGATATCGTTGATCTCAAGCAACTCCTGTTTCTCCTTCAGATCGCTGCTGATATTACTGCTCACGAAGTGAATAAGGAACGAAGGGTTCTCAATATTCTTAAGAATGACGGATGCCTCGGAGGGCATATTGGGCGAAAGCACGATGATCTGCCCCGCCAGGTCTTTTATGGAACTGGCAGTAGCCGCAAAATGCTGATCGTTTTCCATATCTACCTTGTCATCCTCCAGCAGGGTAATGCTGGCCCGGAAATACGGGTCCTGGCTGGTAATTTTGTTGATCGTAAATCGCTTCCGGCCCTGTATAATAATGGTGGTGCCTCCGTCCGGCATTTTGATCAGTTTCACTATTTTGGCTACGGTACCCACATTTTCAATATCGGCAGCCTGCGGATCTTCCACCTCGCTGTCTTTCTGGGCTACCACTCCTATCAGCTTGTCAGTCTTATAGGCATCGTTCACCGCCTTGATGGAGCGATCCCTACCCACAGTAATGGGCAACACAACACCCGGAAAAAGTACTGTATTACGAAGCGGCAATAAGGGAAGCTCTGATGGTATGATTATCTCATCCCTGGTTTCAATATCATCTTCATTTAATGGAATTATCGGCATAAACTCCATTTCGTCCTCAGGTCTGAATTCTAGGTTTATTTTTTTCATAATTTCAATCAGTCAATATGACACCTTATAAACTTAAAGTGCGCAAATTAACCCTTGCCCGTATTATAGTCAAGTATAATGCCATTAAAATGAAATATCCGGGCAGCAATTACCCGGATATTAACAAAAAACACTTACTCACACTGATTTACAGGGCAAAACCTACTCCCAGTTGAATGGTTTCGCTTCTCCAGTTATCCTGGCGGTCTATGTCATTTAGTTCGGACAAACCAATGGCATACCTGCCATAAACGCGCAAACGAAAAATATTCAATTGTGCTCCGCCAATCATTGCAAAATCTCCTTTTTTGAAAGCGTCGCCTCCGTTTTCCAGCAAAGTTCTTTGCTTATTCATCAACATACTGAACTGTGGACCGGCATGAAAAGTAATAAAGGAAGCAGGTCGGAATGAAAGCAAAAGGGGAACGCTCAGGTAGTTTAGTTTGACATCTTTCAGGTCGCTGCCGGATATTTTGTAGATATCCGAGAATTGGGTGGAAGTAGTTGAATTACTCTGGCTGAACATTACTTCCGGTTGAATACCCCATTTTTTTGAGACCATAATTTCCGGGGCAATACCCAGGTGATAGCCCAGGCGGTATTCATCCTTAAAGGATTTGCCATCAAGTTTTCCCATATTGGCCCCCGCATGCAACGCCAGCCTGAAACTTTGAGAAAATGATGAAGAGGGTAGAAAAAAAATCCCGCCTGTAATAAAAGCGGCAAACAAGATACGTTTCATGTGTGTAGGTTTAATGATGTGAATATAACCTAATAACGTGCCAGTAACCCATAAGTTTCAGAGTAATATGTTAATCAAATGTAAGGAAAATGTTATTTGTTTGATGAAGCTGCATAGGCAGGGTACATTTCAATTTTCGCAATAAGGAAACAACCAGCATGCATAAACATCCACTCCTATATCCCCCGCTCCGAAAGGAGTCCGGAGTCCTTCGGACTGGCGGGGGTTGAAGCACAAAGCAAAATCAATGTTACACGTGAGGGGGTGGAGATCCGTCCGTCCTCCCCCGTAGCAAATTGCTTGATGATGCGGGTTACAGCCCCCTCCCGAGGGACATGACACTGGTTGACGATAAGAGCTCTGATAAGCAGACCTGCGTCAGAGTGACCAATCAGGGAAAGTCCATTTCCATATTCTCACATCTTCTCCCATTTTCACATTTCCACATTCTTGCACCTTCCCTCATTTTCAAATTCTCACATTTTCAAATTTTCAAATTGCCTTCAACAGTACCGTCGCATAAGCTACCAACCCCTCTTCTCTTCCTGCAAACCCCATTTTTTCGGTAGTAGTGGCTTTGATTGAAACATCTTTTACGGTCAGTTGCAGGATATCGGCAATTGCCTGCTGCATGGACAAAACATAGGGTTTTATTTTAGGCGCTTCCAGGCAGAGTGTTGAGTCAATATTGACCACTGTATACCCTTCCTTTTGCACCAGTTCCCAGGTGCGGCGCAATAGTATCTTGCTGTCAATATCCCTGAACTCTTCGGCATTATTGGGAAAATGCAATCCGATATCTCCCAGGCAAAGCGCCCCCAATAATGCATCGCATATGGCGTGGAGCAATACATCGGCATCGCTGTGACCAAGAGATCCTTTATAATGGGGGATTTCTACCCCTCCGATCCATAATTTTCTTCCTGCTGCCAGTTGGTGAAAATCGATACCTGAGCCTATTCTGTAAGACATCTTTTTTCCGCAATATAAAACAAAACCCAACAGCGGTGAACTGTTGGGTTGTTTGTAAAACTTTTAACTATGCTTAGTATGACAGGGAATTATTGCTTCCGCGTTCATCCGGCTCACCGCCCAGGTTGAATAGCAGGCTGAACCGCAAGGTATTCGACAAGGGGTTCCGGTTAACACCGCTTCCTGAAGGAAGCAGGTAAGAGAAATTAATACCGAAAACATTATAGTTAATACCCACACCCATGGTAAAATAACTTCTTTTACCCATGGCTCTTGTATCGCCATAGTAACCGGCTCTCAGGGCAAACTGGTCGTTGTACACGTATTCCGCACCGGCAGCATAAGCCAGGGCGCTGTTTCCGAAAGATTTTAACCAACCGCTTACCACGCCATCGCTGTTATATTTCTCATAGTCTTCCTGGGTAGCGTTTACACCCGGCGGTGCAGGAACCAACAGCTTGTTGAACTCACCATTCAGAGAAACCTTGTGCACCTCGTTGGTAACCCAGGTATGTCCTACTCCTATCCCCAGGTTGGCTGGAATATAATTACGCTGCGAAGCGTCGGAAGTATAACCGATCTTTGAACCCAGGTTGCTGAAAGCGGCTCCTATCTGCCAGCCCTGTCCTTCCTCGTTGGCTGAATTGTAGTAAATCCCGATATCACCGGCAACGGCGTTTCCAGGCTTATAGGCCGAACCACTGGTAGGCGCCCCCGCAGCCAGGTTAGAGTATATATAACGTAAAGCTATCCCTAAAGACAACTGGTCAGATAATTTTCTCGAGTAACCCATATCCAGCCCGAATTCCCGTGGGCGGCCTTCATTCAGGTCGTTACCGGAAGCGTCTGTAAATTGGATGCTGCCCAGGCTGAAATAGCGTAATGACCCGGAAATAGCCTGCAGTTCGTCCAGTTTATAATAACCCGACATAGCCGCCAGGTACACATCATTCAGTCCCAGGTCTTTCAGCCAGGGAGTGTAGGTTACACCAATCCCGTAAGGGGTTTTGGCAAAGGGATATTTGGCAACATTATAAAATTGTGAACTGATATCTGCTGATGTAGCTACGCCCATATCTCCCATTCCACCTGCCCTGGCATCGGGCGAAATCCTGAGAAAAGGCACGGCGGTAGTCACAATATTGATCGTATCGGCTTGCGCGCATACCTCGGCGGTTAGCCCCATTACCATCAGCGCAGTAAAACAATATCTCTTAAATGAGTGTTTCATCAGAAATGTGATTTGATTGAAATGAATAATTGACGTAGAAATCAGTTCAATATTCGGTTTTGTTTTAATATAATTGAATGGGACTGCAAAGTAATGCAGTGTTTTTGTTTTTTCCGAATTTAACCCCAAATAAAAAACTAAGTTAGGCAATAGGGCATAATTCCGGGTAAAACATTATCAACAAACGGGTTAAAAAAAAAAATATTGTTTTACGCATAATTTTCGGGGATTTAGAAAGTTTAGCATTTAATAAACATAAAATACAGGGCGGAGTTACCCCTGTTTTATTAAAGTAAATTATATTGCATTGAGAATTAACAAATGTCAATACTAATTTAAAGGCTTATAATAAAGCTTTTTAAGGCAATATTGACGATTTATACCCGTTATCTTTTAAGCACAAATCCAGCAAAATGCAAAGACTACTTAATTTGAAAACTATTTTGTTGTTATCCGCAGCACCGTTGCTGTTTGCCTCTTGTAAAAATGGGCTATTCGGTAAAAACAAAAAGGAAAAATCACAAATTACCGGTTGGAACTACAATGATAAGAACATGGGTGGTTTCAACGTATCCAAAGAAAAAGAACAAGGTACCGGTCCCGGACTGGTATTTGTACAGGGTGGTACCTTTACCATGGGAGCCACAGACGAAGACGTTATGGCAGATTGGAATAACATTCCCCGCCGCGTAACGGTATCTTCTTTTTATATTGACAGAACTGAAGTGGCCAACGTGCACTACCGCGAGTACCTGCACTGGCTGGAAGCAGCTTTTGACGATCCCCAGTACGCCAAAGTGATAGAGGCTGCCAGGCCGGACACCCTGGTGTGGAGAGAAGAGCTGGCTTATAATGAGCCGCTGGTAGAGTATTACCTGCGCCACCCCTCTTATAACTACTACCCGGTAGTGGGCGTAAGCTGGAAACAAGCCAACGATTTCTGTCTCTGGAGAAGCGACAGGGTAAATGAAAGAATCCTGGTTGAAAAAGGATATATCAATCCTAACCAGCTAAAATCCATACAGGGCCAGGGTGAAGAAAACTTCAATACCCAGGCTTACCTGAAGGATCTATATCAGCCGCAGCCGGGTAAACCCAAAAAGAATCCTTTAATGGATGCCAACGGCCGCCCAAGAACAAAAGTAACTTTTGAAGACGGGTTCATGCTTCCCAATTACAGGCTCCCGACCGAAGCTGAATGGGAATATGCAGCCTATGGCTATATTAACCAAAACCCCAAACCGAAGAAAAAATCCAACGGTAGCGGTGAAGAGTTGATCAAAGAAAAGCAGGTGTATTCCTGGAGCCAGAATGTAAACGGACTTCGTGACAGCCGTCACGGAAGCTGGCAGGGAAGGTTCCTGGCTAACTTCAAGAGAAGTAGTGGTGATATGATGGGCGTAGCCGGTGGTTTGAACGACAACGCTTCTATTCCCGGACCCGTGGATGCTTTCTATCCGAACGGATTTGGCATCTACAATATGTCTGGTAACGTAAATGAGTGGGTAGCCGACGTTTACCGTCCGCTTTCCAGCCTGGACAATGAAGACTTTAACCCCTACCGCGGTAACAAGTTTGAAAAATACAAAAAGAACGAAAACAACGAGTACGAGCGTGATAGCCTGGGTAGAGTAGTAAAAGTAGATGTGACAGATGAAGAAAGCGCCGGCCGCCGCAACTACCAGAGAGGGAATGTTATCAACCACCTGGATGGTGACTCTGCTTCGCAGGTTACTTACGGATATGGCATTACTACTCTTATCAGCGACCATGCCCGGGTAATCAAAGGCGGAAGCTGGTACGATTTTCCTTACTGGTTAAGCCCCGGTACCCGTCGCTTTATGGATGAGAACCAGGGAAGCAGCACGGTGGGATTCCGTTGCGCTATGGACCGTGTGGGTAGCCAGGAAGGTAACGGATTTAAACCCGGTAACAACTGGAGCAAACGCAGACAAAACTCAAGAAAGTCTTAATATCATTTTGCTGAATAAAAAAAGGTTGTCTCACCGGCAACCTTTTTTTATTTCCTTATTCCGCGAGGGGCTTTTGCAACGCCTCCTTAAATTCCTTCCATATTGCATGGACAATAGCAGCAGCAGGTTGTATGGTATCGATCAAAGAAGCTACCTGCCCGATCTCCAGTTCCCCTTCGTCCATATCTCCTTCAAACATTCCTTTTTTTGCCCTACCCCTGCCCAGTAACCTGCTCAACTCTTCAGCGCCGGCTCCCCTGAGTTCGGCAGCCCTTACTTCCTCGTAAAACCTGTTTTTCAGCAGTCTTACTGGCACTACGTTCTTTAATGCCAGCATGGTATCCCCTTCTCCGGCGGCTATCACCTTCTTCTTAAAGCTGATATGAGAAGACGCTTCTTCGCTTGCTACAAAACGGCTGCCCACCTGCACCCCTTCAGCGCCCAATACCATTGCGGCCAGCATCTGCCTGCCTGTAGCGATTCCCCCCGCAGCAATAACGGGGATCCGTACCGCTTTTCTCACTCCGGGTATCAGCACCATTGAAGTAGTTTCCTCCCGTCCGTTGTGCCCACCGGCTTCAAAGCCTTCGGCTACCACCGCATCACAACCGGCTGCTTCCGCTTTTTGAGCAAAACGGCTGCTGCTTACCACATGTACCACTTTTATTCCCGCTGCTTTCAGCGTGGGCGTCCAGGTGGCAGGATTACCAGCGGAGGTAAATACTACCGGCACATTTTCTTCTATCACTATACGGATATGCTGATCGATATCCGGGTATAAAAGCGGAATATTTACGCCAAAACTATGGGTGGTAGCCGCCCGGCATTTCCTGATGTGTTCCCGCAATACATCCGGGTACATACTTCCGCTGCCGATCAGTCCGAGCCCTCCGGCATTGCTGACCGCCGCTGCCAGCTTCCAGCCACTTGCCCATACCATCCCCGCCTGAATAACCGGATACCGTATGTCCAGGAGCCTGGTGACACGATTTGAAGAAAATTCCATGATACCTGAATTTAAAAAGCAACAACCGGTCAGCCCAGATCTATCTGCGTATTATCCCCGATATTCAACGAGCGGGTCTCTCCCTTTACTTCCGCATCACTACCGATCAGCGAATGATGCAATACTACATCATACAGTGTGGCAAAATCGCCTATTATTGAATCCCGGACAATTGAATACGTAATAGTGGCCGCCTCTCCTACAGCCACATTAGGGCCTATTATGGAATTGCTGATATTACATCCCCGCCCGATGCTGACCGGCGGAACGATCACAACATTTTCGAAATTATGTTCCCTGTCTACCTTACTCCCCAGTTTCTTCATCAATATTACATTGGTCTCAAGCAGGGTATCGCTTCTTCCGCAATCAAACCAGTTCTGCACTTTGAACGAACGAAAAGCCACCCCGCTTTTGATCATACACTCCAGCGCGTCTGTCAGTCCATACTCCTTACCCGGCCGGGCTTCATCATTCATGATACTTTCCAGGCAGGAAAATAAAAACCGGGTATCCTTTATTTTATACAGTCCCACCAGGGCCAGGTTCGATTTCAGTATCTGCGGTTTTTCGATCACTTTTGAAATAATTCCTTCTTCATTCACTTCCGCCACACCAAAATTTCTCGGATCGTCTACTTTTTTTACGCCCAGCATCGACTCATCACCGGCCAGTATCTCACTTACATTATACTCACAGATGGTATCTCCCAACACAATGAAAACCTCATCGTCTCCTACCACTTCCCTGGTCAGATAAATGGCATGCCCCAACCCCAGTCTTTCATTCTGCAGTACAAAATGGCACTGAAGATGGCTGTAATGCTGTTTCACATAATTCTGTATCTTGTCTCCCAGGTAACCGATCACAAAAACGAACTCCTTCACTCCCGCTTCTGCCAGTTGATCTATTATTATACTAAGTACGGTTTTCCCGGCAAGGGGAATCAGGGCCTTGGGTTGGGTGTAGGTATGCGGGCGTAACTTTGTACCGGCTCCCGCTACGGGTATAATTACTTTCATGAATGCAAATGTATTATACTTACACGCTTAAAACCAGTGAAATTAATTTTCGTTATACGAAGGCATCATATCCCTATTTTTCATCTGCAGACGGGCCGTATAAACCGGGAACCGGTACATTCAGCAAACGGAGATAAACGGAAAGTTGTCCCCGGTGATGAATAATATGATTCAGCGCCAGTTGACGGATAAGCACTTTTTTGGGCGCCTCCACAATTAATATACCAGACTTTTTGAATGTCCATCTTTCACCCAACACTTCATCGCTGGTATTCTCCAGTACGGCAACCGCTTCGTTGACACATGTTCTCAGCGTCTCCAGCAACTCCTGCCGGGTACCGGCATTTTTGCCGGGAAAAACTTCTGTACCAAAATCGAAGGAGGGGCTTTTGATAACAACAGGAATCCATTGTGTTAACTCCACTACATGATTCGCCAGTCTCTTCAGCGACATACTTTTCTCATGGGGCCTCCATGAAAAATGCTCTTCCGGTAATCGATCCAGTATTTTTTCGGTGGAAGCGCTTTCATGTTTCAGTTCCGAAATAATGGCTTTGCTAAGCATATTTTTTGATAAAGGTATAATATGAATTTGCAAAAAGCCCAACAGAGGCCTGGGTATATTTTATGTATGCGCCTCTCACATAACAGCAAATAATAGTATCTTAACGAAAACAATTAAATATATCAATCATATGTCTTCGATCAATAACAATGAATATGCCTGTTCCCGCCGTGCTTTCATCAGTAAAGGTATGCTGGCATCCGGCGCATTGCTCCTGGGAGGACACGGATTGGTCCGTGGATTGGAAACCTATAACAAACCCAACTCAAAGATTGCCGGCGTGCAGGTGGGAACTATTACGTATTCTTACCGGAGCATGCCGCATACCGTAGAACAATTGCTTCAATACATAACAGACAGCGGTATCAGCGCGGTGGAGTTAATGGGCGACTCCGTAGAAGCCTATGCAGGCAAGCCAACCGGCAAAGATCAGGTAGCGGCATGGCGGGCAAATGTAGGCATGGAAAAATTCAAAGAAATAAGGAAAATGTTTGACAGGGCCGGCGTTCGTATTTATGCATTCAAACCGGATGCCCTGGGCACAAATAATACCGATGCAGAGATAGAATACGCTTTAAAAGTAGGAAAAGTGCTGGGAGCGGCTTCCGTTACCGTGGAAATCCCTAAAAACCCGGAACACTCCCAACGGCTGGGCAACCTGGCAGCCAAACATAAAGTATATATCGGTTATCATAACCATACACAGGGCAACGACCAGGCATGGATAACCGCACTGAGCCAGTCGCCCTACAACTCCATTAACCTGGATTGCGGACATTATATAGCTGCGGGAGGCAACAATACCAAAGAGAGCCTGCTGGCATTTATAGAAGCCAACCATAAACGAATTACCTCCTTTCATATGAAAGACAGGCAGACCAAAGACAAGGGCGCCGCCAATCTTCCCTGGGGTGAAGGTGATACGCCAATAAAAGAAATATTGAATTTGCTGAAAACGAAGAAGTATAAAATTCCGGCATCCATTGAGTTGGAATACCCGATTCCCGAAGGGTCCAATGCCGTTACTGAAGTAAAACGATGTCTTGAATATGCCCGCAGGGCATTGGAAGGATAAATCAGGACAAGGCACCACATCGGTTATTGAATAAATCCAATTTTTCCCTCCATTTGATGAAGAATGAAATGTTAATTCTCTAACTTACAAACTAATGGAATGGTATTTGTTTGCACCAACAACTGATGAAAGAACCTGTGGCGCATATACACAAACAGACGGAATGGGACCTGGTTATAATTTAAGAGGGCCTAACTCGGTTTGGAATATCTCCAACTTAAAGAAACCGGATTTTGAACCCGACTTTGACTGTTTCATGTTAGACAAGAAAGCTAAGCTGACAGACATTATCAGTACCAGCATTATCAACGCACGTGGATTTATTGTCAGCAATAACTTGAAAACGATTTTTGATAATTCCAGGCTACCCTCACACATCTACTACCCGGTAGTGTTACTCTACAAGAAGGAAAGAATTACTAATTATTATTGGCTCCACTTTATTGAAGATAACACGAAAGATATTGATTTTAGAAAATCGGAATTTGAATTAACTCACCCCCTACCTTTTTTTAGAACTGAATCAGTTATTTTAAACAATAAAGAACTATCTGTAATTGAGGCGAATAAAGCTGCAAACCCAGATTTTAAAGTTTTCCCAAGATTTATTCAATTAAATAAATCATTAGATGCAGACTTTTTAATATTTGAGTTTTTGTATAACAAATGCTATATATCAGAAAAATTATACAATGATTTTAAAACAAATAATATTTCGGGTATAGACTTTACACCTAATATTTCCATTTCGTAGGTTAAAATACTTTGTTTAAAATTGGTTGATCACCTGCATGCCATCAATCAGGTTTTCAAGCCTTTTTCCATTTCCACACTACATCTTCTTCCATTTTCATCCCGCAGTTGCGGGACCACATTTTCAAATTCTTTTCTCATTTCCACATTTTTCACATTTCCATATTCCCTACATCATTTTGAAATTCCCCTAACAGCCCGCTCCTTCGTCTAAAACAAATATCTTTACAACTCAAGAAGGAGCGCTATGTTACATCAGCAGTTTATTGATCACCTCGGGCAGCGGTTTACTGATTTTTTTGAAAGTACTGTCGAAATTCATGGCCATACCCCGGTGCACGGTGGAGATATCAGCCAGGCTTTTATGCTGGAAACAAACAAAGGGCGTTTCCTGATAAAAGTAAATGCCGGCATATTCGGACTGGATATGTTTGAGAAGGAAGCAAAGGGTTTGATACACCTCGCCGATACAGGTGCATTAAAAGTTCCCCGCCCGCTGTTCGATGGTAAGTTCCACCAGCAGATCTTTTTGATCATGGAGTATATAGATCCTGGTAATACGGCGCAGGACTTCTGGGAAAATTTTGGGGAAGGTATGGCTAAGCTACATTATAATTCCAGCGACCGGTTTGGTTTGGACTATGATAATTACCTGGGTAAACTGGTACAGAAAAATACCCGGCATAACAGTTGGGATGCTTTTTACAGCGCCGAACGAATTTTACGGCTGACAAATAAAGCCCAACAAAAAGGATTACTGGAAACAAAACATATCAAACAGGCGGAACAACTTTCAGCAAAACTTTCCTCACTGTTTCCCGGAGAAAAACCCGCACTGCTGCATGGAGATCTTTGGAAGGGGAATTTTATTGCCGGTGCCAACGGGTATGTAGCCATATATGATCCTGCCATTTATTATGGTTCCCGCGAAATGGACATCGCGATGGCCAGGTTATTTGGTGGCTTTGAGGACAGGTTCTATGATTCCTATCACTATCATTTTCCACTGCAAGACGGCTGGGAAGAGCGGTTACCGGCTTGCCAGTTATACCCGTTGCTGGTACACCTGCTGCTGTTTGGCGGGCATTACCGCCAAATGGTAACAGAAGTGCTGGAAAAGTTTGGCTAGGTTGCAGGCTGCAAAATGCATGTACCTGTGACTACTTCGCATCAAACCATACCTTTTTACCCTCATTCCAGTCCCCGTTATAATTAATGGTAAGTTCCTCTCCCGCTTTGATGTCCCGTACAGACTTTATAAACATGGTATTATCGTCATAATCCATAAAATACTCACAATTGGAAGTGTACGAGTGATTATAAACAGGAATATACCCCAATGCCATACAGCAGTCGTTTTTTTTCCATTCAAATATATAGTCATGCAGCCTGGTCTGATCGAGTAGTTTCCGCTCTTCAGCGCTCATTACTACCACCGGCGCGGTTTCAATAATGGTTTCCGCGGCAATTTTTTTGCGGGTAAAAACGCCCCGTCCTTTATCTTTGACAGATGCTATATACAGGTGTGGGATCAACATACATTTCAATGATTTTCGAATACCGATACGATTATTGCCCAAAGCTATTTTTAATTTTGTAAGACCAAAAAAAGAATATGTCTTTAGAAGAGGAAGAAATCTCATTGCAGGATCAGTTTGAGGAAGCCATGTCTTCCAATGACAAACTTGTTATGCGTGATTTCCTGAATAATCAAAACATAAGTGATGTTGCCGAATTAATAAGCGACAATGAAGACTATGAAACACAGATCATCTCCATATTGTCGCCTCACCGTGCGGTCAGTACTTTTAAAATACTGGATGTACCGGAGCAGAAAAGAATTATTCAATCCTTACCCCCTATAAAAACCGCGGAGCTGCTGAACGAGCTCCCCGCTGATGACCGTACAGCCTTCCTGGAGGAACTGCCGACGGGCGTGGTAAGGGAATTGATCAAACTGCTGGGTCCGGAGGAGCGAAAAGTTACCCTGGCCCTGCTGGGCTACCCCGAAGGCTCGGTAGGCAGGCTGATGATCCCCGACTATATAGCCGTGAGGGAAGACTGGAGCATGTCTGAAGTGCTGGATGAAATAAGGAGAGAGGGCAGGCAAATGGAAACCATAGATGTAGTATATGCGATAAACGACAAGGGAGAGTTCATTGATGACCTTAAAATAAAGGATGTGATATTATCTCCTCCGGAAAAACTGGTTTCCGAGATCATTGACAGGCGTTATATATCGCTGAATGTAAACGACACGCAGGAGGAGGCTAATAACATTTTTAAAATGAACAACCGGGTAGCCCTTCCCGTGGTAGATGACAACAATGTAATGCTGGGTATTGTAACCATAGACGACGTGCTGTGGGTGGCTAATGAAGAATTTACGGAAAACATCCAGAAGATCGGGGGTACGGAAGCGTTGGACGAACCCTATCTGGAAATGCCGCTGTTGAAACTTTTCAGGAAACGTGTCGGCTGGCTGATCATACTCTTCCTGGGGGAAATGCTGACGGCTACCGCGATGGGCTATTTTGAAGATGAAATAGCCAAAGCCCTGGTGCTAGCCCTGTTTGTACCGCTTATTATATCCAGCGGGGGCAACAGCGGGTCGCAGGCATCCACCCTTATCATCCAGGCTATGGCAATGGGGGAAGTATATGTGGAAGACTGGTGGCGGGTACTGAAAAGAGAGATACTCTCGGGGTTACTGCTGGGAACAGTACTGGGCCTGATCGGTTTTCTGCGAATTGAAATCTGGTCACAGTTCTTTCCGGAAGTATATGGTGAGCATTCATTCTTCATCGCGCTTACAGTAGGATTTTCCCTGATAGGAGTGGTTCTCTGGGGCACGCTCAGCGGATCCATGCTTCCTTTATTGTTAAAAAAACTGGGAGCGGATCCTGCCACTTCCTCGGCTCCGTTTGTTGCCACATTAGTGGATGTAACCGGGCTTGTTATTTACTTTTCACTCGCCTATGTTTTCCTGCGCGGCATTTTGTTGTAACCCGAATAAATTGATCGGATGAAAAATATCCTTTTGTTCTTCGCTTTTACCCTCACGGGCTATATAGGCCTGTCTCAAACCAGGCTGGAACCCCTTACCGTTGAAAAAATTATGCGGGACCCCAAATGGATCGGCTCCTCTCCTTCAGACCCGGAATGGAGCGCCGATGGCAAAACCCTTTATTTTCAATGGAATCCTGATAACGCTCCGGCTGACTCCCTGTACGCCTTCGATGTGCAGAGCGGGAAGATCAATCCGGTAGCCGTCAGCCAAAAATCATTGGTCGTGTTTGCCAGGAACCTGGTGTACAACAGCGCCCGGACACAATATGTGTACGCCCGGGATGGCGATATCTTCTGGCAGGAAATTAAAAGCGGGAAAGCAAAACAAATCACACAGACAACTGCCCCGGAATTCGCGCCGGCATTTTCTTTTAACGATACTAAGGTTGTATACCAGCAGGGCGACAATTTGTTCGCATGGGATATTACTACCGGGGAAACGCGGCAATTGATCAACATTCAAAAAGAGAAGAAAGCCGACACCGAAAAGAAAAAGAATATACAGGAAGACTGGCTGAAAAACGATCAGCTTCAGTTGCTCGAAATGCTGAGAGAACGAAAAGAGAAAAAGGAAGCCACCAAAGCCTATAACAAAACGACCGCATCCACAGCCCTGAAACCTGTTTATACCGGAAACAAAAACATCCGGAACGCCAGGATAAGCGCCGGTGGAAATTTTATAAGCCTTATACTGTTCAATTCCAATACAGAAGGGAAACGGACAATTATTCCCAACTACGTTACCGAATCCGGCTTTACCGAAGATATTAACGGCAGGACAAAAGTGGGCGCCCCCTTCAGCTCCGGTGAACTGATGATCTATAACAGGCAGTTGGATACAGCTTACATTATCAATACGGATTCCCTACCCGGAATAAACGACTTACCGGATTACGTGAAAGATTACCCCGGCCGGAAAACAAAAGAAACAAAACGGCCGGTAAATATAACAACGGTGCAATGGGCGCCGGGCGCTGACGCGGCGGTTGTTTCCATACGGTCAGTTGACAATAAAGATAAGTGGATCATGCTGCTGGACCCGGGCACAGGCATACTATCCCTCCTGGACAGGCAAAGGGATGAAGCCTGGATCGGGGGTCCCATCAACAATGCCGGGTGGATCAATAACGAACTGTACTGGTTCCAATCAGAAGTTTCCGGTTATTCGCATCTGTACACCGTAAATACCCGAACAAAAGAAAAAAAAGCGCTTACGGGTGGCAGTTATGAAGTACAAAATGCTGCCCTTTCCTCTGACAAAAAATACTTTTATATTACTACCAACCAGGTACATCCCGGAGAAAAGCAGTTTTACCGCCTGCATATAACCGATCTCCGGCAGGAACGGATAACCGCACCCGAAGGCGCTAACGAAGTAACCGTTTCTCCCGATGAGACAAAACTGGCGACCCTGTATTCCTATAGCAATAAACCTGCGGAACTGTTTCTGCAGGATACTAAACCCGGTTCAAAAGCCAGACAACTTACTTATAAAGCGCAATCGGATGAGTTTAAAACCTATCCCTGGCGGGCGCCCGAAGTGATAACCTTTAAAGCAAGGGATGGCGGCGAGGTATATGCCCGTTTATATAAGCCGGCGAACCCCCACCCTTCCAAGCCGGCGGTAATATTTGTTCACGGTGCAGGTTACCTGCAAAACGCGCATAAGTGGTGGAGCAGTTATTTCCGGGAATACATGTTTCACAATCTCCTGGCTGACAACGGCTATTATGTGCTGGATATGGACTACCGGGCCAGCGCCGGATACGGCAGGGACTGGCGTACCGGTATCTATCGTTTTATGGGCGGTAAAGACCTTACCGACCACATAGACGGCGCTCACTACCTTTCCAATACATTCGGTGTCGATCCCAAACGCATTGGTATATACGGTGGGTCCTATGGCGGCTTTATCACACTAATGGGACTGTTCACCGCACCCGGTACTTTTGCCGCCGGCGCAGCGCTAAGACCCGTCACAGACTGGGCGCATTACAACCACGGCTACACCTCCAACATCCTGAACACTCCTGCGGAGGATAGCATTGCCTACCGCAAAAGCTCTCCTGTTTATCATGCGGAAGGATTGAAGGACGAGTTGCTGATCTGCCATGGCGTGGTGGATGTGAATGTGCATTTCCAGGACGTGGTAAGGTTAACTCAACGTTTGATTGAGTTGGGCAAAGATAACTGGGAGGTTGCCATGTACCCGGTAGAAGACCATGGATTTGTGGAACCCAGCAGCTGGACAGATGAATATAAAAGGATCTTTAAACTGTTTGAGAGAGTGTTGAAAAAATAAGTCTTGATTAACTGATAAAGGGGTATTTCTGATTGGTGATTGGTTTAAAATAAGGAATCTCTAAATCCCAAAATCAGCCATTTCTGCAGGCTCATCTTTACAAAATTCGGCTCCTTTCTAAAAAGTAAGGATCCTATCATTCAGGGAATGGTCAAATCTTCCTTTGGTGATCTGAAACGAAGCGCCGGTGGCCTCAAAAAGCCCGGAAATCCGCCCCCGGATACCAATATCATCATTCCGGTCAACCATTATGGTATGAAAATAAACATGCCCCGTCCCCTTCTGCCCGTCATATTTAAAGTACCCGTTTGTACCGTCCAGTGAAATACGTTCGCCGGAAAAATCATTAAGATCACCAACCCTAAATTCCTTTTTTATTGCCAACACCATGTCAATAGAGGAATACCGGCTGTACCAGGAAATTCTGAGTGTATCGCTGTCCATACTCTGAAAAGCCAGTAACTTTATTGACAATTCCTGGCTTCCGGTAGAAAGTAAACCATAATATAACTTTCTTTCTACCGTTACAAATGGTTTGCCGTTCAGGTAGCACGACATCACATTGTTTCCGTCATCTGAAAAAACAGCCAATGGCTCCGAACGGTCATCTTTGTAAAATACCGTTTCGTTTTTTGAACAGGATACAACTCCGGCTACCAGTAGTAATAAAATAATTTTATTGCTTCTCATTGGTTTTCTTTTTTGTCAGGTTTATTGCGTAGCCGGTATTGATGGAAAGCGGAACAATCAACTTAAAATGATAATTCTTTTCCCGTGGCTCCAGCAGGGGGTAAGCGGCATTTAACTGCGCAAAAAAAGTTCCTGCTCCCAATACCCTATTGAACTGTATTCCGCCACCTCCAATCAGCCCGCTATAATTAAGCGTACTGCGGGGATTGAATATTGTATAGTTCACTTCGTTAAATTCCTTATAGACTACTTTTATATGCTGATTGGTGAATGCCAGCTTTATAAAAACGGATAGCGAATTACCGCTCCCCCATTCCACCGGCTTCCAGCGATGAAGCAATCCGAAAGTCCGGGCATTCAATTTAGTTCTGCTTTCCACCTTTGCAGTGAGCGGTAACAAAGGGTTGGGAGTATAGGCTGTGCTTTCTCCTGTTCCTGAATCAAGCGGAAAACCGCCCTCCGCCATCACCAGCATTTGATAAAACGGCTTATTGATTACCGGTACCTGCAACCCGGCATTGAAAAGACTGAGTTTGTCTTTATTGTTAAGGTCGATGCTATACCCGATATAAGGTTCTATCGCTACCTGGGCGCACAGAACATGGCTGTTCAGTACGGAGATCAGGCATAGATAAGCTAAAAATAGTTGCTTGTACAAGGTTATATTCTTCTTTTTTTCCTAAGGTCTGGCTTAATAACAAAATATCTGACAATACGGTCTGAATATTCGTTGCATGAGATAAATGCGTTGGGTGCAGCCGTTAAAAACTTTTTCAAACAGGCAATGCCATATTTACCTGCTCCTCCGACAGCGAGCAATTGATCCATTCCTCGTCAAAGTCTGCCCCGTATTTTTTGTAAAAATTGATGGCAGGTTCATTCCAGTCGAGCACCTGCCACATCATACCTTTAAACTTTTTATCCCTGGCTTCCTCAATAGTCCTGTCAAACAATTGTTTCCCGATGCCTCTGCCCCGCCACTCCCGTGTCACTACTATATCTTCCAGGAACAGCCGCTGTCCCTTCCAGGTAGAATACCGGATATAATACAACGCAATACCTACGATCTGCTTTTCCGCACCTGCTGTCGACTCAGCTACAAATGCCCACCACACCGGCTTTTCACCAAAACCACTGTCTACAAAATGTTCAAGGCTTACCGTCACTTCCTGCGGGGCTTTTTCGTATTCCGCCAGCTCCTGCACAAGTTCCAGCATCCGGGGGCAATCTTCTTTTACAGCTTTCCTGATAGTAATGTCCATGATTTAGTTTGAGTAATAAAATAATTGTGTAAAGCTAACTTAATTTTTTCCGGTTCCTCTACGAGGTACATTTACCTTCGGTACAAACTATTCTCATTGCGGCAAAATCAGAGATAAATAAATACCGCAATAAAAGTTCAAATTTTCGTTCCATGCACAACTATCCGGGTGAGACGCCACCCGGTAGTGAATACGCTTTAAAGGAAGTGAACCTGGTAAGTTTGGCAGAAGGAGAAAATATATCTAGTGCTATATTAAATTTAAAATGTCGTATAATATGTCACGAATTCGTGGCTATTGTAAAACCATAGTACGTTTAACTTAACACTAACTGTATTTTTTATACAATTGATTACTCAATCTGTCGATATCTCCGAAACGGGCAATTTGACGGCTCCAGGCTGACAGTAAGCCGTTATAACCATAGTGTAGTCCAGCCAGACCTCCGGTAACACAAGCGGTTGTATCAGTATCGCCACCAAGGTTCACTGCTTTCAAAACAGCCGAAGTATAGGATTCAGTTGTCAACAGACACCACAAAGAGGCCTCAAGTGTCTGAAGTACATATCCGCCTGAATAAATTGAGTCAACTCCTTCAAGAGAGATATCATTTTGTAGCATTCTATTGAAAAGATCAACCTCCCTCCTGTTGAACTCCAACTCTGATACGAAGTCATTGACAACTACCTGCATACTGATATAGGCTTCTTTGGGGAACAAGCCTTTTATCAACTGTAATGCCATCTCAATGTAAATAAAACAAGCAAATACTGACCTGAAATGAGCATGTGTAACAGAAGACACCTCCTTTACTACCTGATACCGTTGGCTAATGTCCATGCCTTTCAGGAAAAAGGCTATTGGTAGTATGCGCATAAGGGAACCGTTACCGTTATCACTTTCCTCAAAACCGCCTGCAAGTACCGGACTTACTCCACTTTTTAATCTTAGAATAGCCGCGTTTGTTGCATTTCCTATATCGAAAACCCGATGATGAGCACCCCAATATCCTCCTTCACGCCAGCTTATAAATTTGCCGGCGATATCATTTAGATCATATCCGGACACCAGGCTCTCGGCAAGGCAAAATGCCAGGCTGCTGTCATCACTCCAGGTACCCACTGGTTGGTTCCAGGTACCAAACCCCTGCATATCCTTTATGGGACATTTCAAAAGTTCACTCCTGCTTTTAAATTCTACCGGAACGCCCAATGCATCCCCCACTGCCAGCCCAAATAATGCTGCTTTGACGTGATTAAGTGAAAAGTTGATATGATTTGTAAGCATAATTATTTCATCAACTAATAACCTATATTCGCAAACTTTTTTCAACGTTCTTATTGCCAATATCAATTATCTCTCCCATAGATAATTCCAATAATCAGGTTTACCGGGCACCTACCGCACCAACACCTGGATAGTAGCTGCCGTCTGTTGCCGTAATACTACCTGCTTGCCTGCTGTCAGGTTTTCAAAAACCTCCGGAGTGAAATGCCGGATAGTTAGTAAGGTGAGCCCTCTTTCCACCTGTACTTCGAATAACGCAGACGCCGCAGCAGCAAGTTCATCTGTGTGCACTCCTTTATCATCCACACACAGCATCAGACCAACGGCGCCGGTTTGAATGATGTTGGCCCTTTCCTTGTTTTCTTTCAATAATTGATAAAGACCCGACATTTCTTTCTCCCCGACGAATGAAAAATCACCTGACTGCAGGTGGAGCAATACCTGGTCCGGCTTGACGACAATGATCGGGGGCAGCGCATTATCGCTCTTATTATGAATGACGGTTCCCGGCAAAGAAGTATCGAAAAAGCATTTAACAAATAACGGGATACCCTCATTACGAAGCGGTTTAATGGTTTTGGGATGAATAACCTGCGCTCCGTAATAGGCCATTTCTATCACCTCATCATAACTCAGCTTTTCTATCAGCCGGGCATCGGGAAACAGTTTCGGGTCTGCGCTCATTACCCCTTCCACGTCTTTCCATATGGTAACACTATCCGCCTTCAGTAACGACGCCATCACCGCCGCGGTAAAATCGCTTCCCTCCCTGCCGAGCGTGGTGGTTTCATTTTCGTCGGTAGCTCCGATAAACCCCTGTGTAACTACCATATTCACCTCTTCAAAACAAGGCAGCAAATGCGTTTCTATATTCTGAAGCGTAACCGTTTCGTCTACTCCCGCTATACGAAAATTATTATTGGTCCTGAGAATATCTCTTATATCAATCCACTTATTGACCAGCTTTCTTTCATTCAGGTAGGCGCTGATAATGGTAGTCGAAAGCAATTCCCCGCAACAAACGATCTGATCGTAGTAATAATCAAAATCCCTCACCGGCTTATCATGCAGCGCCCATTCCACCTCGGTAAAAAGTTGAAAAAGTTGTTCCAGCGTTTCATTAAAATGAGTGACCAGTAGATATTTGGCCGTATTGATATGGTTTTGTTTCACCTGTTCAAACAATGCCAGCGCCTCTTCCTTTCTCTCCTTATAAAAAGCCTCGGTTACTTTCTCCAGGGCGTTGGTGGTTTTGCCCATAGCCGATATCACTACCAGTAGTTTTTCCTGTTGATATTGCTCCAGTAAGCCGGCTGCGTGTTTGATCCGGTCAACACTATTGACACTTGCCCCGCCCAATTTGAAAACCTGCATGAACGAAAATTAATTGATCTTTGTAGGTGAATAATGCAAATATAGGGTGAGACCATCGAGTTAATCATAATCATTTGATAAGAAGGGGATAAAAAATTTGCTATAAAAATCAAGTGATTTAACTTGCCCCCGATGAGTCAGAAAGTTGTCATCTCGGTAAAAGACCTGAAAAAGAACTACGGAAGTTTTGAGGCGGTAAAAGGGATCAGTTTTGAGGTTTTCCAGGGCGAGATTTTCGGATTGCTGGGTCCCAATGGCGCCGGCAAATCCACCACGCTGGAGATCATAGAAACCCTGCGGAAAAAAACCGGTGGGGAAGTGTGGGTAGATGGCCTGAACATAGACCGCCAGCCCGAAAAAATCAAGCAGATCATCGGCGTTCAGCTCCAGTCTTCGGGCTTTTATCCGGGACTGAACCTCATGGAACTGATCCGGCTCTTCAGTGGTTTGTATAACCAACCGGTGGACGCGGCAGAACTGCTCCGGATGGTGAATCTGGAGGACAAGGCCCATAGTAAATTCAAAGCGCTGAGCGGCGGACAAAAGCAGCGCTTTTCTATCGCTACCACGCTGATCAATAAACCCAGGATCATTTTCCTGGATGAACCCACCACCGGTCTGGATCCCCAGGCAAGGCGCAACCTCTGGGACCTGATAAAAGATATCAGGGCGCAGGGAACGACCGTGATCATCACTACCCACTATATGGACGAAGCCGAAATACTTTGTGACCGGGTAGCCATCATAGACGAAGGCAGGATCATCGCCCTGCAAACACCCGACAAATTAATCGACGACCTGGTGGCGGCCGGCTTTGAAAAACCCAAAGAAGTAAAACAGGCCAACCTGGAGGATGTTTTTATTCACCTGACGGGCCGTACCTTGCGGGCTGAATAAAACCAAATATAAATCACCAGCATGAAAAAGTGTATCGTATTTTCAATTCTGTTAACTGCCTCCTTATACGGTGTTGCCCAGGCACCCGCTAATAAACCGGCAGCCAAGCCGGCAGCTAAACCCGCCCAGACGGCGGCGCCCAAACCGGGAGAAGCCCGTCCACCAGTGTTAAATACCGCCCTGGACAGCTTCAGCTATGCCATGGGTATGATGGATGCCACATTTTTTAAATCCCAGGGAGTAACGGAGATCAATTACGTGTTGATGAATAAGGGATTTGATGACGTGCTGAAAGGAAAGATGACATTACTGGATCAACAACAAGCTGATATGACAATAAGAGACCAACTGCAGGCCTTCCTGCGTAAAAAATCGCAGGCAACCATTGACGCCGGCGAAAAATTTCTGGCGGAAAACAAAAAAAGAGCAGGTGTGCAGGAAACACCGAGCGGATTACAGTATGAAGTGATCACCATGGGAACGGGTCCGAAACCCGCTGACACAAGCCGCGTACAGGTACATTATGAAGGTACGCTCATTGATGGCACAAAGTTCGACAGTTCCCGCGACCGTGGCGAACCTATTGCATTTGGGTTAAACCAGGTGATCAGGGGCTGGACAGAGGGACTGCAACTGATGCCGGTTGGCTCCCGCTTTAAATTATACATTCCCTATACACTGGGGTATGGTGAACAGGGAGCCGGCGGAAGTATACCCGGCGGCGCCGCCCTCATATTTGATGTGGAGTTGCTGGGCATTGAATAACACCAACCATTTATTCACGAACTGCATCATTGCATGACGGTAATCAATCCATTACAGTACCCTATCGGGAAATATGTTTCCCGCGAATTTTCCGGAGATTTAAAAGAGGAATGGCTGGCAGATATAAAATACCTGCCCGGCCTGATAGAAAACGCGATCAGCAACCTCAGTGAAGACCAGTTAAATACCCCTTACAGGGATGGCGGCTGGACAGTTCACCAGTTGGTGCACCATGTAGCGGATAGCCATATAAATGCCTACTGTCGCTTTAAACTGGGGCTAACAGAACATTGTCCTACCATCAAAACCTACGAAGAAAAAAGCTGGTCGGAACTGTACGATGTGAAGCATTTGCCTGTTAACATATCTCTTACCCTGCTGCATGCGCTGCACAGCCGCTGGTATAGCCTGCTGCAGTCGCTGAACGATGAGGATTGGCAAAAAACCGTATTTCACCCGGGATACGGAAAAACGGCTACTCTTTGGTACCTGCTCGGCAGCTATGCATGGCATGGTAAACATCATGCCGCTCATATCACCGCCCTGCGGGAAAGAAATAACTGGTAATGAAATAAATTTGTTGCATGAAAGACATGAAGTGGAAGATACTGTCTTCCGAATACCTCTATAAAGCCAACTGGTTTACCATACGAAAAGACCGGTGCGTGACACCTGAAAACAAAATTGTAGACCCCTACTATGTCTACGAATTTCCTACCTGGGCCGCCGCTGTTGCGCTCACGGAAGACAATAAGGTGGTAATGGTACGCCAATACCGGCATGCATTAGGCGAAACAATGTTTGAACTGCCGGGGGGATGTGTGGACGATACGGATGCATCCTGGCAGGACGGTATCGCCCGGGAACTGCTGGAAGAAACCGGCTATAGCTTCTCGGAATACGAATACCTTGGCAGGATTTCCGCCAACCCCTCCACCAACGACAACCTGATGCACATGTTCCTGGCAAAGGGAGGTAAAAAAATTACCGGTCAGCACCTTGATGAAAATGAAGAAATAGAAGTGTACCTGTTTACAATTGATGAGTTGAAACAAATGCTGGCGGACAACAAGATTCTTCAGGCCATGCACGTAACCTGTATTTATTATGCTTTTGTCAAACTGGGAATATTGCAGCCATAGCCGGCTGTGCTCAGGACGACGGATGCAGGATTACGATAGAATAATTATCAAAAACTTTTCTTCCAGGGCTATTTTCAGGCTCACACCAAAATGTTTGGGGCATCTGGAAACTAACAGTATATTCGGCTATCATATCTCATATACCGTTATGAAAAAAATTATCTTTTCGCTTGCCATTTTCCTTTTCCTGCAGCTTCCATTATCCGCTGCCGTTATTGATACCGTAGAAACCTATAGTACCGTAATGAAAAAAAGCATTAAGGCGGTAGTTATACGTCCGGATAACTACGCGCAAGCGAAAGAATTGCCTGTGCTGTACCTGCTGCATGGTTATAGCGGCAATTATGCAGACTGGATAAAAAGAGTGCCTGACCTGTCAAAAGCCGCCGACCGGTTTAACCTGATGATCGTTTGTCCCGATGGAGGATTCAGCAGTTGGTATTGGAACAGTCCTGTCGATCCGGCATTTCAGTATGAGACCTATATTACCCAGGAACTGGTACAATGGATTGATCAAAAGTATAAAACTATCAAATCAGGTAAGGGCAGGGCCATCACCGGGTTGAGCATGGGCGGCCATGGCGCGTTGTACCTGGCACTAAAGCACCAGGATGTTTTCGGCGCCGCCGGCAGCATGAGTGGCGGGGTGGATATCCGGTCCTTCCCCAATAACTGGGATATGGCCAAACGCCTGGGCAGCTATGCCGCCGAACCGGAACGCTGGGAAAAAAATACCGTCATTAATATGCTGCACCTGCTCACTCCCAACAGCCTGGCATTGATCATTGACTGTGGAACCGGAGATTTCTTTTATGCGGTAAATGAAAAGCTGCATGAACAGTTGCTGTACCGGAATATTCCCCACGATTATATTTCCCGGCCGGGCGCCCATAACTGGGAATACTGGCAAAATGCAGTGGAATACCAGCTTTTGTTTATGCATCGTTTTTTTGCAGGAACGGGGAAATGATAACGGTTTAGTCAAATTTCCTGAATTCGATAAATTGGATCTGTATCCAATAAAAGAACAGTTTGAATTGCAATTTCAAATAACCGGCGCAGCAAAGTTTTAAAGATTGTGGGCGATTTTCATGGCAGATATGCTATTTTGCGGATATCAATTTCAGCGCAATGAAACTCCCCGTTGTACTATTCGGCTGTTGCCTGCTGATGCTGTCTGGCTCATTGGATGCGCCCGCGCAGCAGGTACGAACACCAATTAATAATTACACACCGCCGGCTTATCCTGATACCAACAGGATCCCGCGTATAAAAGCAATCACCGCGAAAACAGACAGCCTGTTCCGCGCTTATGCCCGAACCAACAATATACCGGGACTGGTATATGCCATAGTAGCCGACGGACAGATTGTGCACAGCACAGCTTTTGGCTACAGCAATGTAGAAAAGAAAATACCCGCCAACAACCAATCCGTATTCAGGATCGCCTCCATGACCAAAAGTTTTGCCGGCATGGCTATTCTCAAACTGCGGGATGAAGGCAAACTGCAACTCGATGACCTGGTGTCGAAATATATTCCCGAAACAGACAGCATTATACCATTGACCGGGGACTCCCCTCCCCTCACCATCCGGCACCTGCTTACCCATACCGCCGGGTTCCCGCAGGATGATCCCTGGGCAGACAGACAGTTATCCATAACCGATGATGCATTCACTGACTTTCTGAAAAAGGGTGTATCACTTTCCAACCCACCGGGTATTACTTATGAATACAGCAACCTGGGGTTCACCATGCTGGGCACCATCATCAACCGGGTTTCGGGGAAGCATTATGAATCGTATATCCGGGACAATATATTTACCCCGCTAGGCATGACCGATACTTACTGGGAGTATTCCGAGGTGCCGGATGCACAACTCGCCAAAGGATACCGGTGGGTAAATAATAACTGGAGAAAAGAAACGCTGCTGCACAGCGGCGCTTACGGTATGATGGGAGGCTTAATGACCTCCATAGACGATTTTGTAAAATATATGCAGCTTCATATGAATGCCTGGCCGGCAAGGAGCGGGCCGGACAACCCGGTCATGAAAAGAAGCAGCCTCCGTGAAATGCATTTTCCCGGCAGCATGGTTAATCTCAACAGCAGTTTTAAAACCCCTGACGGACAGGTCTGCGCCCGCGCCACTTCCTATAATTTCGGGCTGGCCTGGGCAAAAGACTGCCTCGGCAGAATATTTATCGGGCACAGCGGCGGACTGCCCGGCTTCGGCTCCAACTGGGTATTTTTACCGGAATACGGATTGGGAATAGTGGCTTTCACCAACCATACCTATAAGGGTCCCGCTATCTTAAATATACAGGTGCTTAACACGGTCATCGCTGCCGCCGGTCTGCAGCCAAGGTTAATGGTGGCTTCTCCCCTTTTATTGCAAAGGCAAAAACAACTCTTTGCCTTACTGCCGGATTGGAACAATGCGGAACAAAACAACCTGTTCGCGGAAAACTTTTTTGATGACTACTTCATAGATTCACTCCGGAAACAAACCCGGGGTCTTTTTAAAAAGGCGGGCAAGATCATGGGTGTAAAAGATATTGTTCCGGAAAACCAGCTACGGGGCAGCTTTACCATACAGGGAGAATTTATCGACATCTCGGTTCGGTTTACGCTCTCCCCGGAAAATCCCGGGCTGATCCAGCATTTTGAGATCCGGGAGCTGCCCAAAAAGAAATAGGTATTGGCGTATAGGCGCACATTTTGCAGACAGATTTTAGAGGAAATAATTTTATCGCATTTTAGCGGTGGTCTTACTATTCCGGGGCGCAGCCGTTAGAAGATTTTCTATACGACTGACAGAGCGAAGCTATACACGGATAATGAAAGTTGTATTGGCGCTATAAACAATACAAAATATACAATGCGAAAATATTGATTATCAACGCATACAAATTGCGTATTATAACATAAATTTACGTGTTAGCAGCAAATTGACTTCAAATGTTTAAAACTATATTATTTCCCATAGCACTTTTTTTGACAATTAATGCAAAAGGACAGAAAGATTTAAAATCGTATGTAATAGAAAATACCGTTTCCATCCCTACTATCGAACCTGATTCAGTTAATTATGATGACTTAGAAATAATTGGTAAATCAATTGGTGGTGCTAAAATCGTAATGCTTGGCGAGCAAGACCATGGTGATGCGCCAACATTTTTAGCTAAGACGAGAATTATAAAATACCTCCATGAAAAAATGGGCTTTAATGTTGTGGCATTTGAAAGCGACTTCTTTGGATTGAACTTCGGATATGACAGAATTGAAAAAAACGAATTGAGTATTGACAGCTTTCTCAAAAAAAACATTTTTCCAATTTGGGCATATTGCAATACCTGTCAATCCCTTTTTAATAAATATATTCCTTCAACATATCAAACGGAAAAGCCATTAACAGTAACTGGATTTGATAACCAAATGGTGTTGCTGTTTTCAGCAAAGCATTTAACTAACTATGTTGACAGTCTGCTCACATCTTTAGATGTTCCTATTACAAAACAGGAGAATTACAAGAGGGAAATTTTGCCTCTTATTGATTCACTCAAATATTTCTCTTTTAAAGACACTTCAAACTATACCAAATGTGCCGCCTATTTACTTCAAATCAAAGCTCAGGTTAGAGATAAAGTTAGTGAGAATAACTTCTGGCTTCAGGTGATTAACAACCTGATAGCAGAGAATAGTGAGTACCAGATATTTAAGGCGGATTACATAGGTGGAGGTAATATCAGGGATGCCCAAATGGCTTCAAATCTGAAATGGCTGTCAGAAGTGAAGTTCCCGAAAGAAAAAATTATTGTATGGGCTGCTAATGCTCATGTTGCAAAATTCATTGATAGCTCAGGAAGGAATGGAAGGAAAATGATTTCAATGGGAAGTTTTTTTACAGACAGCGAGAAGTATCTTAAAGAAACCTATATTATAGGGTTTACTTCTTATGAAGGTGAGGCTGGAAGATTAGGGTTTAAAACTTATACTGTACGCAAGCCAAAACCAAATGGATTTGAAAACTGGATAAATAAATCAATTAATTACTCATTTACTGACTTTAAAACTTACCGGATGAATTATCCAGACAAATCTGAAATGTTTTACCTGAAAGGAATGGGACATAATTCTGCATTTAAAAAGGACTGGACAAAAGTATTTGATGGAATCTTTTATATCAGAGAGATGTATCCATGTGAAAGATGACAAATCTGCTGCCAACAGGCGGCTTGGCAATATGGCGGGGCGACGAATATATGCTCTACATTTTTTTCGCTGTTCAGCTTCAGTTCCACCACGACGAATAAAGCCAGGAAATAGAATAAACAATGAACTTTTAGTTATAAATTTAGCTTCGGTTACGAGCAGACGAGTCACGGATTACCGCCACATCGCCAAGCCGTGGCGTTGTGCGTCATTTTAAAACAATAGGTAACTAACCAAAATTAAAGTTTATGAAATCAAAAATAATAGTTGTAGTTCTTACATTTACGATTTCTTTTTGTTCATTCGGACAGGTCAGATTTAGTTTTCCCGGAGCAGCGCTTCCCGAGGAGGTAGTTTATGCTGCATCGGGCGATAGCGTTATTAATGCAGGGGTATTATTTCATCCCAAAAAGGATTCTGCGAAACCAATAGCCATTATCTGGGTTCACGGATGGGGTGTAAATTTTTATTCCCCCAGTTATATTTCTATTGGAAGAGCATTTGCGGAAAAGGGGTATACATTTATCTCAGTCAATACTCGTATGCATGATCTTGCAAATACCCAGGGGTATAAGAATGGTAAAAGGGTAAGAGGCGGAGGTTATTGGGGCATTGCAAGCGACCAGACAAAAGACATTGCTGCATGGATTGATTTTGTTGGGTCGAATGGTTTTCAAAAAATTATATTAATTGGACATAGTGCTGGTGCTGCGGCTGTCCGTGAATACCAGTCAGAAAAACAGGATAATCGAATCGCAGGATTAGTTTTAGCTTCCGGATCAGTTGAACCGTCTCCACCAATTGATTCATCGCAATATATTCAGGCATTATCTCTAATGGCTGAAAACAAAGGAGAAGAACTTATAAAAGACCCAAAGCGTTCATTTCCATCCTATATAAGTGCAGCTACATTCATGGACATTGCAAACACACCATCAGGGTATAAGGATTTTTTTGGTATTCATGCTACTAATGCAGGTATTACCAAAATACATTGTCCCATCTTGGCATTTTATGGGACGAATGGTGACATCGGCAATGAAAAAACATTGGAATTGTTGAAATCAAGCACTCAAAAACAGTCGAAAGTCCCGATTAGTGTGACTACGACTATGATCAAAGGTGCCGACCATATGTATATGGGTAAGGAAGCACAGGTTATCCAAATAACGACAGAATGGATATATGATATTTCAAAAGAAGGAAAGAAGTAGTTATAAAAAACGAACGCACAACATTGGGTTTTATGCAAGTTGGGTTCGACATTGTAACATCAGCTATTTGCAATCCCAGCCTCAGTTCGGGCTTGACGAATAACAATGAACTTTTGTGCTTAACTTCAACAGCTACTATTAGTTTCAGCTCCGGCTGACCGGACTCTGTTCAACAAAAGTACATGTTTTCGGTATCAATAATTCTACTGGGATACGGTTCGAGCTGACGGAGCATAGAATACTAGCATAGCAGCAAGCCCTGTTCGTGAGCGGCAAGTATAACCGACAAGCCTACGACAGAAATTCCAACTGCAGAAAAACAGGAATCAACGACTTTCCTTTTTCGGTTATATTATACTCTATGTGTAACGGCTTCTGCTTTATGACAACTTTTTCCAACAAACCGGCCTCTTCCAACTCTCTTAATGCGACAGACAACGATTGCTTGTTTGCGCCTTGAATTTGGTGCAACAGGCTACTAAAACGCAAAGGTCGCTCAACAGCCAAACGGAAAATTTCGGGTTTCCATTTGCCTGATAACAACTTTAAAAGTCCCTGTGCGGGACAAGTTCCTGTTTCGTCTGTTATATTTTTTGTAGTCATAAAATTCTGACTTATTGTGAGAGATTTTTTTATATCTCAACTTTGCACAAAAATACAAATTAATATGGCACAAGAAACAAAGCAAGCACTCAATGTAGTACAAGAAATGTTGACAGCATTTGGAAAAGGCGATTTAGAAACGTTAAAACGAACTTTATCCGAAGATACGGTTTGGGTTTATTACGGCGTGGAGGGTATTCCATACAACGGAATTTACGAGGGCAAAGACGGTGTAATTCGTTTTATCACAAACATCGTAAGCAATGTGGACATTTTGGATTTTCAAGTTTCAAAAATGGTAGCAGACCAAAATACAGTTATCGTTTTAGGAAGTGAAAAACAAAAAATCAAAAGTAACAATGAAGTGTTGGAACAAAATTGGGTGCAGGTTTACACCGTAGAAAACAATCTGATTACCCGGTTAGATGAATTTGCCAACACAGCATTTGCATTGAAACTATTTCAAAAATAAAAACAATTAACCGACTTTTAGTAACAATAATTTTGCCTGGCAACATGGGTTACCAGGCTCAAACAAATAAGAAAATGGAAGAAAAAAACAATCCGCTTTTATGCGACCCTGTTGAGGGAATTTGCGGAATACCAGGCACCACGACAAACACAAAAGTTACTACGCAAAACACGGAAAAACCGATTAAGGTCATTTATTTCACCGACCCGATTTGTTCGTCTTGTTGGGGAATTGAACCGCAACTGCGAAAACTGAAATTGGAATACGGAAACAGTATAGAAATTGAATATCGCATGGGTGGTTTGTTACCCGATTGGAGTTACAATAGTGGCGGCATTAGCAAACCGTCAGACGTGGCACATCACTGGGACGAAGTAAGTGTTTACTACGATATGCCCATTGACGGGAACATTTGGTTAGAAGACCCGTTACATTCTTCTTATCCGCCTTCTATTGCTTTTAAAGCTGCACAAATGCAGGACAACGAAAAAGCGATTTTGTTTTTGCGAGAGATCAGAGAAATGGTTTTCTTACAGAAAAAAAATATTACAAAGTGGGAACACCTTGCAACAGCCGCCAAACAAGTCGGGCTAAATGTTGAACAACTGAAAACAGGCTTTGAGGGAAAAGCAAAAACACTTTTTGAAGATGATTTAAAACTGGCAAAACAATTTGGAGTAAGAGGTTTCCCGACATTGTTCTTTACAGACAATTCAAACAACACAGAAATTGTTTACGGCTCAAGACCTTATGCGTTTTACGAAACAGCCGTTTTAAAACTCAATTCGTCCGCAATTAAAAATGAATACAGTAAAAATTGGGAAACGCTTTTCGCAAAATACAATTCGCTTACGGCAAAAGAATTTTCGGAACTTTCAGGCACACCAAGAAACGAAAGCGAAAAGTTACTAAACGACCGTTCCGGCAAAGGAACATTGGAAAAACTGACAACCAAGAACGGTACTATTTGGAAACGAAAGAATACCAGCCGCTAAGGGTTGGGCGTCAGGCGGGGTTTTATACTTCATATGAAAGTTTTTACTAATTTTGAAGTGCCGGCTTCGTATTCAGGCCAGTGGTAAAATCCCGCCCAAACGCCAAGCCCTGAACCGCTATCAGCAACCCTAAGCGACCACCGTGCCAATATTCAACTTTACGGGCAGAAAACGAAAGAATGCCAACGCTTCGCAAAATTGAAAGAGGTGTGCCGGCACAAAACATCGCATTTAATTTTGCCCGACACACCCAAGCCCACCCACACCTCATTTTCTTGATTTTTTAGACCAGGCAATTTTTTCCGGAAAAAAATTTGCGCAAGTAAATACTTGCATATATATTAGCAAGCATATACTTGCATAAAATGGAAACACGAAGAGATGTATTTCAGGCAATAGCCGACCCCACAAGACGAGCCATAATAGGCATGATCGCAAAGCAAACTATAAATGTCAATTCCATAGCGGAGCAGTTTGATATTAGTCGTCAGGCTGTTTCTCTGCATCTTAAAATTTTAGCGGAATGTGACTTGCTAAACATCAGGCAACTTGGCAGAGAACGTTTATGTGAAGCAAAATTGGAAAAACTGAACGAGGTGCATGAATGGGTTGATCAATATCACAAATTATGGAAAGAGAGATTAAGTGCACTCAAAAGTTTTGTTGAACAGGAAGAATTGCAACCAAAAAGCACAAAGAAAACGAATAAGAAAAACGCAAACAATACCAATAAATCAAAAAGAAAATAAAATGGAAAACCGTACAAATAAAAATGAAGTTTTCATAGAAGAAACTTTTAACGCAGGCATTGAAAGAGTTCTTAATGCCTGGACAAATCCCGAAAAATTAATGAAATGGTATGCTCCTGACGGTTGCACCATTCGTTTCAAAGAACTCAATATTAAAAATGGCGGACGATTTCATTCCTGTGTTTCCAATCCTCAGTTTGGAGATTGTTGGTGCGTTGGAGAATACAAAGAAGTTGTACCCAATACAAAATTGGTGTTTACAATGGTTAATGCAGACGAGAATGGCAATCCGATAAACCCCGTGGAAATTGGCATGGATGCTGACTGGCCAGGAGAAACACTTGTTACCATAACACTAAAAGAAGAAAACGGAAAAACTAAATTACAATTAAGGCAAACCGTTTCGCAGGAGTTAGCGAAGAAAACAGGCGCTTATCCAGGCTGGTTGCAAATGTTGAACAATATGCGTGAACTACTTAATCAAAACTGATAAAATGAGAACAATAATTATATACGCTGTTTTTGCACTCCTGATATTAACATCCTGCAACAACAATAAAACAACAAATAACAATATGAGCGAACAAAAGCAAATTGTAGAAAAATACATGGATGGATTTCGTGCAACCGACCACGAAAAAATATTATCCTGTCTGAGTGATGATGTCGTTTGGGAAATGCCTGGTTTTTATCTTCACAAAGGCATTAAAGCATTTGATAAAGAAATTGAAAACCCCAATGCTGACGGACACCCCGACATTAAAGTAATCCGACTTGTAGAAGAAGGAAACATAGTAATAGCCGAAGGAACGGTAAAAGCAAAAATGAAAGACGGAAACAAACTTAATGCAGTTTTTTGTGATGTGTTTCATTTCACAAACGGAAAAATAAGCAAGCTTACTTCCTATTTAATGTTCAACAAGCAGCCATAACGACAGACCTAAGCGGAAAAAGCATGCCCTTCGCTGACTTAAAAAAAATATCACGAACAGACAATCATGCAGGCTTTCTCATAACGACATTTTTTTTTCGTAAAACTTGCGTAGTTAAATAACTACACTTATATTTGTAGTTAAATGACTTCATAATGAATTTAAGACGAGACGTATTTCAAGCTATTGCCGACCCGACAAGACGGGCTATACTTCTGTTAGTTGCAACACAATCTATGACAGCAGGCGCAATTGCCTCCAACTTTGACACAGCACGACCAACTGTTTCAAAACACTTGCAAATTCTTACCGAATGTGAATTGCTTACACAAGAACAAAACGGAAGAGAAATTTATTATTACACCAACGCCCAAAAAATGAAAGAGGTGGCAGACTTTATTGAACCATTTCGCAAAATGTGGGACGACCGATTTAATAAGTTGGAAGCTGTAATGAAAAAATACAATTCAAAAAAATAGAATAAAATGGAGCAAAAAACAAAAGTAAACGCCATAGATAATAAACAGGAAATCGTAATTACAAGGGAATTTGATCTGCCCTTGGAGTTGCTTTTTAAGGCTTATGAAGACCCCGGACTGTTTGAGCAATGGATGGAAACGAAAGTGCTGAAAATGGAAAACAAAAAACACGGTTCTTACGCATTTGAAACATCACGAAACGGAACTGTGGTTTTTCGGGCAAACGGAACAATACACGAGTTTGTCACTAACAAAAAAATCACACGGACTTTTGAAATGGAAAATACTCCGTTTCCTGTTCAACTTGAATTTTTGGAGTTTGAAAAACTTAAAAACGATACAAGCAAACTTACAATGCACATCCTGTTTAAGTCTATTGAGTTCAGAAACCAACTGATGCAAATGCCATTTGCACAAGGTATCAATATGGCTCACAACAGACTACAGGAAATCGTAAAAAAATTAAAATAAGAAAGTATGAAAAAGCGGAACAAAATTATCTATTGGACAGCAACAATATTCCTTTCAACCGGAATGTTGGCAGGCGGCATACAACAAATGCTTCAAATAGGCGGGTATAATGAAATTGTTACCAGTCTTGGTTATCCATTGTATCTTTTAAGTATTATCGGAGTATGGAAAATCCTGGGAGTAATTGCTATTCTCATTCCAAAATTTCCGTTATTGAAAGAATGGGCTTATGCAGGATTTTTCTTTGTAATGTCCGGAGCTTTCATTTCTCATTTAACAGTCGGACAACCGTTCACAGAAGCAATACCGTCTTTGACATTGTTGGTTGTAATTGTTATATCGTGGTATTTCCGTCCAACCGACAGGAAAATAAACATTGGAAACAAATAGGTATGACAAATCCGAAAGCAGATTGGTTTTTCAACAAATCGGGCAAATGGCAGAAAGCCTATCAGGAACTACGGGAAATAGTGCTTGATTGCGGTTTGACAGAAGAATTAAAATGGGGGTGCCCTTGTTACACAAACCAAAAAAACAACATCGTTTTAATACACGGCTTCAAAGACTATTGTGCTTTGTTGTTTATGCAGGGGGCTTTGTTGAAAGACCCGAAGAAGATTTTAGTGCAACAAACAAAAAATGTACAATCGGCAAGACAAATCCGTTTTACCGACATTGAAGAAATTTTGAAAAACAAACCAGCTATCAAAACATATATCAAAGAAGCCATTAAAAACGACAAAGCCGGTTTGAAAGTTGAAATGAAAACAACAACTGAATTTGAAATGCCAACAGAATTTCAAACTGCATTAGAGGAAATGCCCGAACTGAAAACTGCTTTTTACAAATTAACGCCCGGCAGACAAAGAGGGTATTTGCTCTATTTTTCTTCTGCTAAACAAGCCAAAACACGAGAAGCAAGAATTGAAAAATATTACCAACATATACTTGACGGAAAAGGAATAGATGATTAAACCAACAGAATTTATTAAGTGCCTGCGGTCGGTGTTGTCACCGAACCGTGTATAGTCTTAACTTTAGAGTAATTGTTCTGCTCATGGAAAACGGAATGGAATTTTTTACCGCTACCTGCCTTAACTGACAAAACCTATTGCGTATGGATAGACATAAACAGATATTGATGGAAAGCCTGAGGTTTTTAACCTCAGAAAACCGTATACGGATATATGGTTTTGTGCTGATACCCAATCGCCCTCACTTGCTCCGATGCAAACAGGATGCCTGGGTGAGTAAGAACATTCAGCAGGTGTTTTTAAAATACACTGCAAAACAGACAAAGTTTAATCTAATCGATAGCGGTAATGAACAAGAGCTTGAAAAGTATGTAAGCACTCAACAAGACCGCTCCTGTCACTTTTGGGAAAGGCGACCTTACAAGGCTACGATGCACAATCGTAAAACGGCGGAACAAACGCCGGACTATATGCATTTAAATCCAGTGAAAGCCGGGTTGTGCGAATTTTCGGCGGACTATAAATATTCGTCGGAAAAATATTACGAGTTGAATGAAGATAATTGGGGCTTTATAACACATTATGCTGAGCATATCTGAAACAGGCAGTTGCTGGTCGGTGACAACACCATAGCCGTCAACTTAAGCCCTCCGGGCTTGAATTTGAATAGCCCCCAACTTTGTTGGGGGACAAAATGTCGATGTTTTTGTTGAACCCCTACGGGGTTCAATGTAAAATTGCGCAAATATACCACCGGTTACATCCCCAACAGAGTTGGGGACTATTCAAACTTGCCTGCCGTAGGCACGGTTAAACCCCATTCGGGGTGTTTGAGCGCTTAGGCTCCTTAATGGTGACAACACCAACCAGAGGCAAAATGGGGTTATAATATTTGAATGGGAGTATCCCCCTAAACAGGACAAAAAATACTCCTTTCCCCTAACAGGAAAGGAGTATCCATAGTAATAAGATATGTTTAAGGTTTATCCCACCAGATCCTTGTACTTAATTTATCCTCTCCCTGGGTGGCTATCGCGGTATTCACATTTTCCGTGTTAATAGACAACTCAGAGGTAGGATAAGTAAGCCGCCTGATAAAAGTGCCGTTGGGCACATCCGGGTTATTCGGTTGCCCGTACGGGTTAGGCGTCAGTAGCGGAAAACCGCTCCTCCTGAAGTTGGCAAACGCTTCCGGCCCGTTTAAGAAGGAAGAAATCCAATACTGCGTGTTGATCTGTTCCAGTTCTTTTCCGGCTTCCAGGGGATGCGCCGTTATATAGGCATCCCGGTTGCCAGTGGAAATAGCGGAACCCGCGTCATATTGTGCCATCTGGTCCATATGTGCCGCAACTCCCTCCGAAAAATAACCTTCGGCAGTACCGGTAGTGATCCAGTTCCTGAACCTTGCTTCTGCAAGCAGCAGCTTTGTTTGGGAAGCTGTTATGAAAAAATTGGGAGAGGTTGTCTTGGCAATCCTTCGCCTGTCTGCCTGGCTATAGTCATAAAAGCTTGCCAGCCCGTCTGCCGCGGCCTGCGCGACAATAGTAGCGTTGTCAAACCCCATCGGCATACCGATCTGGTCTGCAGCCGCCGACGTACTGATAGCAACTGTTTGCGCAGGACCGGAGGTAGCTCCCTTATAGCGGATAGCAATAGCCGATAGCCTTGGATCATTATTGTTTTTAAGATAGTCGATAAATGGTTTGGCGAGATAGAAATTGGCGGCTTCGGTGGAATTCAGCATATTGCCAATCGGCAAAGGGAAGCTCACATCATGGCGGATATAGGCGTTGTCCTCGTTTGCCAGTATCACGCCCCCTGCAAAGGCTGCCTGCACCGTAGCCTGCGCTTTTGCGGCATCCGCCTTACTGAGACGCATACCGGCCCGCAATAAAGCAGAATAGGCAAATTTTTTCCAACCGGCTATATTTCCGCTGTATAACAAATCCGCCGTTTCAATTGCCTTAGCGGCGTCCAGCGCGGCGGCGGCCTCTGTCAATTCTTTGATAATATCATTATAAATCGCATCCTGTTTGTCGTAAACCGGCAAAAATATCTGGTCCGTATATCCGGCTCCTCCCTGGAAATAGGGAATATCCCCGTATCCGTCCGTCAAAACCATATATGCATAGGCACGAAGTATACGGGCCATATTATAAAGGTTAGTCCTGTCCGGATTCTCGCGGGTAGTGGAGATGATATCATGGGTGTATTTAACAACATTCTGGTAATAGGTTTGCCAGATGCTGCCTAAGGTATTGTCGCGATTGTCCTGGTTGAAATTTGCCCCGGCCAATACCCCTCCGTTTGGCGAAACAATCTGCTGCACAACCCCCATATCAATCGTTACGGTACGCCCGATAAAAGAAGTATTCAGGAGTGCGCTATTCAGCAAAAACGTTGGGTTAACACTGATAGGGCTTGTCTTATTTATGTTCAGCTCCTGCAGTCCCTTGGTACACGAAGAAGCAATTACTACTATTAAAATAAAAGATAGGATCCTTTTCATAACAGGCAGTTTAAAATTTAATATTCAGGTTTAAACCAAGTCCCCTCGTTGTTGGCACGCCGGCAGACTCCATTCCCACCTGGTTGTCAGACGCGAAACCGAAAGATTCAGGGTCTATATTATCTACCCATTTTTTGATCATGAGCACATTGTTGGCAACAAAATCCAGCTTAACCCCTTTAAACGGCCAATTCGCCGGTAAAAAACGGGTAAAGTCATATCCCAGCGTTACCTGTCTTAATTTCCAGTATCCGGCGTTGTAAATCACCGCTTCCACCAATGCCTGCGACCGCAGGTGTTCCCAGTAGGTCTGCACCGGCGCCACAGCGGTATTCACCCCTCCACCCTGGTTTACGCCGTCACCTACAAAACCACCTTCTCTTCCTTCCAGCGTCATTTTGTGCAATCCATGGCGAACGGCATTGAAGTTGGTTCCGGACAACATTTTATTACCCAGCTTAAAGTCTATCAAAGCGGTCAGCCGTATGCCCTTGTATTCAAAGCTGTTCACAAAACCGCCTGTCCATTTCGGCAGCGCGCTGCCAAACAAAACCAGGTCGGGTGTGCGTTGCGGAAGTCCGTTCTCAAGAAAAATTCTTTCGCCCTTTTCATTCCGGTTATATCCAAACCCTGCTATTTGCCCCATTTCCTCTCCTACCACATGCCTGACCTCTCCATTGAATACATGGGTGGCGATAGTGATCCTTTCGCCCGGAGTGTTGGAAAGAATACTCAGTACCTTTGTTTTATTATAAGATGCATTGGCAGTAAAGCTCCAGCTAAAGTCTCTCTTCTCTATCAATCCGAGGTTCAGCAAAGCTTCAAACCCCAGGTTCCGGCTCTTTCCGCTGTTGATGCTGGTATTAACGAAGCCTGACGCGTCTGATACCTGCGCCGTTACAATCTGATCAGAAGTTATTTTCCGGTAAGCGGCCAGGTCAATATTCACCCGGTTGTTAAACATTTTAAGTTCCAGCCCTATTTCTGTTTCCGCCACACGGCTGGGCCTCAGATTTGTATTCGGTATGGAGTTGCCGCTGGTGGCTACCGGCACCGGGGTACCCGAAGGATTATTGATCAGGTTGGCATTCATGGTATAAAATAACAGGTTGGAATACGGGCTCACTGCACCGTCGCTTCCTACTTCCGCATATCCTACTCTTATTTTACCAAAGTTCAGCCAGGCAGATGAGCCTAAGCTTTCAGAGAATACATATGAACCCGAAACCGAGGGATACAGGATACTCATATTTTCCGGGGAGAGGGTTGAAAACCAGTCATTCCTTACTGTTCCGTTCAGGTAGAGCGTCCGGTTCCACGAAAGTTCCGCCGAACTGTACAGCGAGTTTACGCCCTGTTCAATTAATGAATACACCGGGTCTTTGGCACGCCCGTTTTGCACAGTATAAAGTCCTCTTATAAAAAAATCGGTAACCACCACATTATTAATGTCCGCCGTACGGCGCATTTGATTACCACCCCCTGTAAGTGTCACGTCGAAATTGCCAAACTCCTTGTTGGCTGCCATCAGGAAGTCGAGGTTTGTTTCCCTGAACCGACGCGATTCCTGTGTAAATACGCCATTGGCAAAGCCGGCCACGAGTGCTCTTGAAGCATGCCCCGTCGGGAAGTTGTTCAGGTCTTCGTCTCTCGACCAATAGTCCTGCCCGAAGCGGACCTGCGCATACAGCCAGTCAGTAAAATCATATTTCACCGAAATATTTCCAAAGATCCTGTCACGTTTGATATTGTGGAACTGTTCAGACAGTACCCAATACGGGTTGGTCCGGTTCATAAACCTGGAGTACACATATTCGTTTCCGGCGGCATTGAACTTATTCTCTTCCAACACTTTTAAGGGCATTGAATTCGCCATAGCCATCAATGTAGTGGGGATGGAATTGTCCTGGTTGGCAATATTAGGCGGGTTCTTATTGTTTTCGCGGGAATAGTTGACATTGCCCGCAAAGCTCAGTTTATCTGATAATCCGTAACTGAACCCAAGATTCATGGTCTTACGGTTGAACCTGTTATTGGGTACGATGCCCAGGTTGTCTGTATTGTTCAGAGAAAGGTGGAGTCCTCCCCTATCCCCTGTGGCCTGGAAGGAAACGGTATTGGATATATTTTGCCCGTTCCTGTAAAACTCTTTGGTCCTGCTGCCCTGTGGTTCATAGGGCAATGTCAGGTTATCAAAAAGCACCTGTGTCATACCCGGAGCGAATTTTTCTCCGAACGACCACTGCCCTGAAGTAGGATTAGGAGCGGTTGGTCTTACTCCTCCTTCTCCCTGCCCGTACTCCAATTGGTAGTCGGTAAAGTCCAGGGGTGTTTCGTTGGTATAATTCAAATTATAGGTCACCCCAATCCCTTTTGCCTTACCCCTGGTTTTAGTGGTAATCATAATTACACCGTTCTGGGCCCGGGAGCCATACAAAGCCGCAGCAGGGGCGCCCTTCAATACAGTCATGCTTTCTATATCGTCCGGGTTGATGCTGGATAACCCGTCTCCCCCGTCTGCATAACTACCGCCTCCTTTCACAGACACAGCATTGTCGTTAAAGTTGGTATTATCTACAGGCACCCCGTTGATTACGATCAGCGGGTTGTTTTGCCCGCCTATGGAAGACTGTCCCCTGATACGAATTTTTGATGTACCTCCGGGACCGGTACCCATCGAGGAAATATTTACACCGGCTACCTTACCCTGCAACGCATTCATTACGTTGGGCGACCGGTTAATGGTCAGCTCATCCGAGTTCACATTGGATACCGCATAACCCAACCCCCTTGACTGTTTGGATATACCTAACGCCGTAATTACTACAGCATCCAGGCTTTGGGCATCGGTCATCATCCTGACTTCTACATTGATCCTGCCTGCGAGAGGCACTTCAAGAGTAGCATATCCCACAGAACTGAATATCAAAGTGGCGTTTGAAGGAGCACTGATGGTAAAGGCGCCGGCAGTATCGGTAACAGTAGCGGCAGTAGCGCCTTTAACCGTTACAGAAACCGATGACAACCCTTTGCCTGCCTCATCTTTAACAGTACCACTGATGGTTTGCGCGATAGCGGATGTACAACAAAATAAAGAAAAGAATAACAGTAAGTTTCCGGCTCCCGAGTATAACAGGCGCCTTTTTCTGATGTTCATACAGCAAGTTGTTTTGTAAAAAATACGTTTGTCTTTAGTGTCCTGGCGACACCTCATTACCTACCCAAGATAAGTAATGAGAAACGGTAAAACTTCCAAATAAACACGGTGTTGAAATTTGAACATTTTCAACAAATAATTTCACTTACTTTATAAACAGAACCTCCTGCCACCAGAACGAAATTGCCAGTATGAATCAAATTGTATTACCACTGAACAAAAACCCGGTACTGCTGAAATGCCATGAAACCGGTAAAATATTCAGGAACCTCCAGTCGGAAATTTTCAACAAACACTTATTTATTCGCAGACCACTAAAACGAACAATATGAAAAAAAACTTGATGCTTTGTATGGCATTGTTGGCAAGTATTGCGCTGTATGCCCAGCAGGTGACCCTCACCCCTGAACAGATCAAAGGACATACGCCGGAATGGAAAGGAGAAAGATTTCCGGACGGGCGTCCCAAAGTTCCCGACCAGTTATTGGAAAGACTAAAAAAGATCCGGTTGGAAGAGGCCTGGGGCGTACTTCGCAACAGGGGCTATCACAACCAGTTTGAGGGCGACTGGATGGTGCTGCATGAGCAGGAAGTAATGACGGGGCGTGTAGTGACGGCGCAGTACATGCCTTTACGCCCGGATTATGACAAGATCGTAAAGGACATTGGCAAAACCGAAAAAAGAGTGGGAAGCCCCAACTCCTGGCCAATAGATGTATTGAAGGAAGGAGATATATACGTAGCAGACAGCTATGGAAAGATAGTAGACGGCACCCTGATTGGAGACAATCTCGGCAATGCCATCTATACCCATTCAAAACGGGGAGTGATATTTTATGGATCGGTAAGGGATGTGGAAGGACTGGAGGAAATAAAAGGATTTAATGCATGGATGAAGGGTTATGACCCATCCTATATACAGCAGATGATGCTGGCCGGCATTAATGTTCCTGTCCGGATCGGCAGGGCAACCGTACTTCCGGGGGATGCCGTACTGGCAAAAAAAGGAGGCGTGGTATTTATCCCTGCGCACCTGCTGGAAGATGTGGTACTGAACGCGGAATTTATTACACTGCGTGATCTCTTTGGCCATCAAAGATTAAGAGAAGGAAAATACACCCCGGGACAAATAGATATGCAATGGACAGACGAAATAAAAAAAGACTTTCTGAAATGGCTGGATGAGAACCCGGGCAAACTGCCCATGTCAAGGCAGGAACTGGACAAATTCATGAAAGACCGCACGTGGTAAATAAAATTCTCCAATTAATCATCACTAAAACTTATCAATATGACACCTTCACAAAAGTATTTACAAAAACTGGGATTAAAAGAAGAAGATACCAACCTGACTCCTGCACCCGAACAACCTGAAAATGAAAATTGCAGGCGTTCATTCCTGAAAAAATCGGCGCTGGGGGGCATCGCCCTGGGGGGCGCTTTCATGTTCTCGCCCATAGAAGATATCATCGCGCAAACCACCCAAAAAGTCAGCCGCTATTCAGCGCCATCTGACCTGAAAATAACAGACCTGCGTTATTGTGTAACCCCGGTAATGGGTCGCACGGCCATCATCCGCATCGACACCAACCAGGGGATTTACGGGCTGGGCGAAGTGAGAGATGGTGCCGATGAACGGTATGCCCTGTTTTTAAAAAGCAGGATACTGGGAGAAAACCCCTGCAACGTGGAGTTGATCTTCAAAAAAATAAGACAGTTTGGCTGGCATGCAAGGCAGGCAGGGGGTGTATGCGCCGTTGAAATGGCATTATGGGACATCTGCGGTAAAGCTTACAATGTGCCGGCATGGCAACTATTAGGCGGGCGTTACCGCGATAAGATAAGGCTCTATGCAGATACGCCGGAATCATCTTCTCCGGAGCAGCAAAAAAAACTCATCCAGAAAAGAATAAATGACGAAGGGTACACCTGGTTAAAAATGGATGTATCCATTGCCAAGCTAAAAGGTAAGCCCGACACACTGGTAAATGGTAAATTCTGGGAAAATGCACAAGGCAACCTGGCACAGTGGGGGGATCAGAATAATATGATGTCTTATGCCAACGCGTTGCACCCCTTCACGCAGATACAGGTAACTGACAAAGGATTGGATGAACTTTCGGCGCTGGTAGATAATGTGAGGAGTATGGTTGGGTACGAAGTACCTATCTCTACCGATCACTACGGGCATTTCGACTTCAACAACGGCATCCGTTTGGGAAGGGCGCTGGAAAAATACCGGCTGGCCTGGCTGGAAGATATTGTTTCCTGGGAATACACTGATCAATATGTAAAAATGTCGGATGCATTGGAGACACCGATCACCACCGGTGAGGATATTTACCTGCTTAAATATTTCAAACCGCTGCTCGATCAGAAAGCCATAGATATCGCTCACCCGGACTTGGCTTCTTCCGGAGGATTGCTTGAAACAAAAAGAATAGGAGATTATGCGGAAGAACAGGGTGTTGCTATGGCATTGCACCAGGCCGGAACGCCCGTGTCTTTTATGGCTTCCGTACATTGCGCGGCCGCCACTCAAAACTTCCTGGCGCTGGAGCATCATTCGGTAGATATTCCCTGGTGGGAAAGCCTTGTAAAAACCACCGATGGCAGGAAACTGATCACAAAAGGATATGCCAACCTTCCTTTGACGGCTCCGGGTTTGGGTATTGAATTAAATGAAGAGGTATTGAAGCAACACCTGCACCCCGGAAACAAGAGCTACTTTGCACCCACTACGGAATGGGATGAAAAGCGTTCGCATGACAGAATATTCAGCTAAGCAATTTAATGCACACATCACACTACCTTAAAATAAAAATAATGAAGTCATCCAAAGTATTTTATATACTGGCACTGGTCTCGCTGCTTGCTTACCTGTTTTTTCATTTCCAGGACAATCATACCTGGGGCGGATTACTGCTGTTATTGTTTTTTTTGAATCTCGCCATTGCATTCAGGAGCCACAAGATCCTGAAAGGGTTTTCCTATACGCTTATGATACTGGCAATGGTAAGCGTAGCCATGTATCACCCTGAGCATTTTGTTGCTATGGGATCGTTCAAATTTTCTTCCCTGATCATTCCATTGCTGCAGATCATCATGTTCGGAATGGGTACGGAACTCAGCCTGAAAGACTTTTCGAATGTGATCAGGATGCCCAGGGGGATCGTGATCGGTGTTGTGGGGCATTATGTGATCATGCCTGTAGTCGGATTTACGGTAGCGAAGCTGTTCAACTTTCCCGATGAAATTGCCGCCGGCATCATCCTGGTGGGTTGTTGTCCCAGCGGGCTGGCCTCCAACGTGATGTCATACCTGGCTAAAGCTAACCTGGCGCTATCCGTATCCGTAACAACCATCTCCACCCTGCTGGCGCCTTTTGTTACTCCTTTTTTGATGCGCATACTGGGTGGCAGCCTGATTGAGATCAACTTCTGGCACATGTTCTGGGAGATAATTAAAATCGTGATCATTCCCATTATAGCCGGTTTGGTATTCAATCACCTTCTGCACGGCAAATCCAGGTGGCTGGATAAAGCCATGCCAACGCTTTCGATGGCAGGAATCGCCTTTATCATCGTCATTATTACGGCCGCCGGCAGAGACAATCTCCTGCAGGTTGGCGTCCTGCTGATCGTCGCCACATTCATTCATAACATAGCAGGTTATTTCTTCGGCTATTGGTCCGGCAGATTATTCAGGTTCAACGAAAGAGATTCCAGAACCATTGCGCTCGAAGTGGGGATGCAAAATGCCGGGCTGGCTTCCGGGCTGGCACTGGCAATGGGAAAACTTGCCACCGCAGGTCTTGCCCCTGCTATTTTCGGACCGGTAATGAATATTACCGGTTCGGCGCTGGCCAGTTGGTGGCACAACCATCCACCGGACGACGATAAAGAAGAAGAAAAAGAAAACGCTTAATACAGAAACGCCCCTGGTTGATCAGGGGCGTTTGTTATTATGGTTGATGTATCACCTTACCTGAAACTATCACTCTCCCGGTAGGCTTTGATCAATGCCTGTTCTCCTTCTTTTCCGGGTTTGGCATTGCCATGTTCCATTCCCATTATCCCTTTATACCCTTTATCGTAAATGTATTTGAATACATTTTTGTAATTGATCTCCCCTGTAGTCGGCTCTTTTCTACCCGGGTTATCACCAATCTGGAAATAGGCTATCTCACTCCAGGTAAGCTCAATATTCCTGATGATATTTCCTTCATTCTTCTGCATGTGATAAATATCAAAGAGTATTTTACAGGAAGGGCTGTTGACAGCGCGGCATATCTCGTATGTCTGATCGGAGTAACGGAGAAAAAGATTAGGGGTATCGCTCAACGGCTCCAATACCATGGTGATGCCATGCGGCTCCAGTATTTCCGAACCTCTTTTCAAGGCATCTATTACGTTGCCGGTTTGTACACCAATGGGAAGATGCCTTTCATAATCACCGGGCACCACTGTAACCCATTTGGCATTTACTCTTTTAGCCATCTCCACCGATTGCCGGCAACCGTCCAGGAAAATATCAATATACTCCTGCTTGCCTGCCGCCAGCGAATTCGCAGAGTTGCCTCCCTTAGGTACCACAAACACCCCCATCCTCATACCGAGCTTTGCCAGCGTCTCCCCGATTTTCGTCTGTATCTCCACGGGACGACCGGGTAAACCGTTATCTTCTATCGAACGAAATCCCTGGTCGTACATGTATTTTATCTGGTCAATGAAATCTTCACCACCATTATTCCTGAACATGCCGTCATGCGGAGCATAATCCAGGTTAAATGTCTTTTCCGCACTTTTTGGATCTTCGATCTTATTATTGCCGGCAGCCATCGCATTCGCCCCCATCAATACCCCTCCACCTGCCAGTAGTCCTTTTTGTAAAAAATTCCTGCGTTGCATATCATGTTGAGTTTAAGCCTAAAGTAAAACAATATCGGGCAATTATTAAAACATTTCCGCTAAAATTCCTGGCGCCGCTCACTGAAATACAATCTCAATAGCAATTTATCAACTATACATATCCGTTAGTAAGCAAACACCCTGTTCTTCGCCGGGCTGCTTCTTTGTGGAGCAAACAGGCGTTGATACCCGAAAAACTACCAGTTAAAAACCGTCTTCACTTTTATATCAGGATGAATACTTTCTATCACCGGGCAGGTATGGGCCGCCCGTTCCAGTACCGTTTTTTGCTTTTGCTCCAGCTTCAAACCAGCCGGGAAATAAAATGTTAAATTTATCCCTCCGATCCGTCTGGGTTCAGAAGCCATAACCTTTTCCACCTGGATTTTTAAACCGTCCAAATCAACTTCCATATCCCTTGCCTTAATACCCATTATGGTGAGCATACAACTACCTAAAGCGGTGGCTACAAGATCTGAGGGGGAAAACTTTTCACCCTTGCCCTGGTTGTCTACAGGAGCATCTGTTTCAATTGTAGTACCTGATTTAAGATGAGTGCAAACGGTTCTGAGGTTTCCTTCGTATAATATGGTTGAAGTCATTGTATTATTTTTGCTTAAATTTACGTTTAAAGAACATAAAACACTCCCGGTGAAGAAAATCTTTGTAACAGGGTTATTGATCTGCACTACACTCTCAACCTTTGCCCAGGATGACGCTAAACCCAGCAAACGCGAAGAGAGAAAAAGAGAAAAAAGGGAACGAATGAATGAGTTGATGAAGCTGGAGGAAGAAGGAGTTCCTACTTTTCATAAACAAAATGTTTTTGGCGCCAAACTCAATACAGATGGCTGGGGAATATCATATGAATTTGGCCGGGCAAAAACCACCCGCCGGGCCATGGTTTACCAGGTTGAATTCAATGACAAAAGACATCGCAAAGAAGACCGTAATACAAAAGGCATTGCCGCCGGCGGCTTTATCTTTTGGGGTAATCCGTATGTATATGGTAAACAAAACTCCTTTTACCAGGTAAAAATGGCAGCCGGGCAGCAGGTACTGATCGGGGGAAAAGGGAATAAAAACGGAGTTTCGGTATATGGTATCACTACAGGTGGTATATCGCTGGGTTTGCTCCGTCCTTATTATGTGGAAATTGACGAATTTCTCAACGGGGAAACCCGGTACGTAAAATATGACTCCCCGGACAGTCTTTTGTTTTTGGATGATAACGCGATCGTAGGGGGTGGTGGGCTGACAAGGGGATGGAATGAACTGAAACTTGCCCCCGGTTTACAAGCCAAAACAGCTTTACGCTTTGACTATAACCGTTTTAATACCTCCATATCCGCTATAGAAGCAGGTATTAGTGCTGAATTCTACTTCAAGAAAGTGGAACAAATGGTGTATTCTCCGGGCAACAGGCTTTTCATAAATGCCTATATATCCCTGTTATTTGGTAAACGGAAGTAAGACGATTAATTTTGCCTTTTTAAAGTGACTTTCAACTACTACTATGAGTGGATGTGCAACTACATACCAGCAGTCGGAGCCAAGGCAAAAAAAGCCGGATTGGTTAAGGGTAAAACTTCCTATCGGCGAAAGCTATAAGAATGTCAGGAACCTTGTTGACACGCATAAGCTGCATACGATCTGCGAAAGCGGAAATTGTCCCAATATGGGAGAATGCTGGGGTGCGGGCACAGCTACTTTTATGATCCTGGGCAATATATGCACCCGAAGTTGTGGGTTTTGCGCCGTTGCTACCGGCCGGCCGGAAGCGGTGGATTGGGATGAGCCGCAACGGGTGGCGGAAGCCATCTACCTGATGAAGGTGAAACACGCCGTTATCACTTCCGTGGACAGGGATGAACTGAAAGATGGCGGCAGCACCATTTGGTACAATACGATCAAAGCGGTAAAAGCATTAACACCCGATACCACGCTAGAGACTTTGGTTCCGGATTTTAAAGGCGAAAAAGAAAATATCCAACGAATAATAGAAGCGGCTCCTGAAGTGGTTTCTCATAATATAGAAACGGTAGAGCGCATGACCCGCCAGGTACGCATCCAGGCAAGGTACCACCGGAGCATGGAAGTGCTGAAATACCTGAAGGAAAATGGCATGCGCACCAAATCTGGCATCATGCTGGGGCTGGGCGAAACCAAAGAAGAGGTACTGCAAACCATGCGGGATCTGCACTCCAGCGGCGTGGATGTAATTACCATCGGGCAATACCTGCAGCCTACGCCCAAACACCTGCGGGTAGCAAGGTTTGTTCACCCTGATGAATTTGCCGAATATACGGAAGCAGGGTATGATATGGGCTTTGACTACGTAGAAAGCGGTCCCCTGGTTCGCTCTTCCTATCACAGCGAAAGGCATGTATTTGAAGGCATCGGAAGGCTGGAATGGGAGAAAAAGAAAGTGATAAATGGACAGTAGTAAGCGGGCAGATTGCAAAATATTCGGCCTATATCTTTCAAATTTTCAAACTAATTTCTACATTCTCACGCCAGTTCAATCACCGTAATTTCCGGCAGTATCCCTACCCTTCCCGGGTAACCGATAAAACCGTACCCCCTGTTGATGTACAGCTTCTGGTTGGCTTCCTCGTATAAACCAGCCCACTGCTTGTACACATATTGCACGGGGCTCCACTTAAACCAGGGGATTTCAACGCCGAACTGCATCCCGTGGGTGTGTCCGCTGAGCGTAAGGTCTATATCAGAATATTCCGGCCGTACCTGCGCATCCCAGTGACTGGGATCATGCGTCATCAGTATTTTGAAAGCGTATTTTTCTGCGCCGGCATATGCCTCGTCAAGTTTTCCATACCTGGGAAAGTTGGCTTTGGCGCCCCAGTTTTCTACGCCGATCAGGGCAATTTCCTGTCCGTCCTTTTCCAGCACCACGTGTTCATTCATCAGCAGTCGCCATCCCATCTCTTTTTGAAGCGTTTTAAGATCTTCCAGGTTCTTAGCCTTCGCTTCTTCACTTTCCCACCTGCGGTATTCACCATAGTCATGATTGCCCAGTGTACTGAACACTCCCATGGGAGCCTGCAGTCTCGAAAAGATATCCTTATAGGGAACCATTTCTGCCGTGTGGTCGTTCACTATATCTCCTGTAAACAGGATGATATCCGCCTGCTGATCCAATATGGTTTTTACCCCTCTGGCCACCGCCGACCTGTCATTGAAGCTGCCGGAATGGATATCCGAAATATGGATGATCTTTAGTCCGCTGAAAGCCGGCGGCAGGTTCGGAAACTGAAGCTTTACCTTTTTAAGCTGGTAATTATATTTATTGGTAAATCCCCAAATAAAAGCAGACATCAGGCTACCGCCGGCTGCCAGTCCTATCCAGCTTAAAAATACAGACCGGGAAATACCGGCTGCCTTAAACGGCTCCTTATGGATATACTGGTAAAATAACCGGCCACCCAACCACTGCAATACCCGGCGCAAATCGTCTACCAACAGGAATATAGCGGTGATCGCCTTAGACAAAAACATTCCTATTAATATGGCCAACGTATAGGTGCGGAGCGATTTAGGCCAGCTCTCAAAATTTATGAACGGCAATATAGCCAACAGTACAATAGCCCCCACGCTCAACGTCCAGTAGGCGCCGAAAACAAATATTTTTATTTTGGGTGACACCGACTGCAGCACCAGCTTCAAGGCCTGGAATACATACAGGTCTATCAGCAGCATCACTATTATCAATATCCAGGATCCCGTAAAACGCCTCATATATTATAAACCAAGATTAATTGTTATAAAATACTGATGTTAAGTTAAACGTATTGTAGTTTTACATATGCCACGAATGCACGAATGTTTATTCGTGCATTCGTGGCATATTATACGACATTTTAAATTTAACATAGCACTAGTTAAATTAAAATTGAATGAAACCATCCAATTGTTCATTAATTACTTTCAGGGTGGAGACATCCTCTATTCTTTCTTCAACCGTTATTAATTTATTGACTACCGAAATGGGCAGTTTGTTATAAAACACATGCATTTTCAGGTAGTGCAACACCCCGGTTAAATGGTCCAGTCCCCGCAAATTACCTGCCCTGCCGGTAGAAACACCGGTAAGCATCGCCTTTTTTCCCCACCACACTTTTTCAATAGCCGTATTGTCCAACAGGGACTTTAATACACCAGGGAAACTTCCGTTATACTCCGGTACTATAAAAATAAACTTTTGGGTAGGTATTAATATTTCTTTTTCGAGGGCTTCTATAGAGGTATTTCTCAATGTCACGTTTATCCCTTCCAAAGACAGGAAGCCGGCTTCAATCCCTTTTGCCTGCAATAATTGATGATACAATTTCGCCACCCTGATGGTATTGCTGCCCGGCCTGTTGGTTCCTGAAATTACGGTATATGTATCTGACATGTTCAGTTATGCAACGCTAATTATTGACTTTATTTTTGAAACAGTATTTTTGCCATAACTATTACAAATATAGTACGCTTTCTTTCAGTATCTGTTAATTATAAATCAATAAGTCAGGATCATGAAGCTTACATATTACGGACATTCCTGCTTTGCAGTGGAAATAAAAGGGAAAAATATCCTTTTTGACCCATTCATCACCTACAATGAACTGGCAAAAAATGTAGATGTCAATACCATTGAAGCAGACTATATATTCCTGTCGCACGGGCATGAAGATCATATTGCCGACTGCATCAGCGTGGCCACCCGTACAGGCGCCAAAGTGGTGTGCAGTTTCGAAATACACACCTGGTTAAACAATAAAGGCATCAGCAATACCCACCCCATGAATACTGGTGGAAAATGGCATTTTGACTTTGGAACGGTAAAATGTGTTACCGCCCATCATTCCAGCGGGCTGCCCGACGGGAGTTATGGGGGGAATCCCATGGGATTTGTATTTACCAGCGGGGAGGGCAACTTTTACTATAGTGGCGACACGGCGTTGAGCTTCGATATGCAACTAATCCCTGCATATGCCCCGGTCGATTTTGCAGTGCTGCCCATAGGCGATAATTTCACCATGGATGCGGGAGATGCGGCTACCGCAGCAAAATTCGTTGATTGCCAGAAAGTTCTGGGCGTTCACTACGACACTTTCGGATATATTAAGATAGATCACCAACAAGCTAAAGACCTGTTCGCGCAACAGGGTATCACCCTCTGGCTGCTCAACCCCGGTGAAAAACTTGACATTTGAAACTGAAGAATATTAGGTTACATTTGTAGTTTCGTGACATGCCGGCAGTTTCCGGATTGAAATATTATAATTTATTTGTATTTACATGGCTAGAACAATTGGTATCGCCAATCAAAAGGGAGGAGTAGGAAAAACCACTACCGCGATCAACCTGGCTGCCAGCCTGGCTGTACTGGAGAAAAAAACGCTGCTGGTGGATGCGGATCCGCAGGCAAACAGTACCACCGGTGTAGGATTTGATCTGCATAACATACAAAAAAGCCTGTACGACTGCATGGTAAATGACACTCCGGCAAGGGAGTGTATCCTGAAATCGGAGATCCCGTTCCTGGATGTCATCCCGTCTCACATCGACCTGGTGGGAGCCGAAATTGAGATGATCAATTACCCCAACAGGGAAAACGTATTAAAACACATACTGGAACCTCTTAATGCGGAATACGATTTTATCATTATAGACTGTTCTCCTTCTCTCGGGCTGATAACGGTTAACGCACTGACGGCCTCTGACAGTGTGGTGGTGCCCGTACAAACAGAGTTCTTTGCCTTGGAGGGATTGGGCAAATTGTTAAATACCATCAAAATCGTTCAAAGCAGGCTGAATCCGCAACTGGTGATAGAAGGGATACTGATGACCATGTACGATGGCAGGCTGAGGCTCTGTAACCAGGTAGTAAATGAAGTGAGGCTGCATTTTGAAGAAATGGTCTTTGATACCATCATCCACAGAAACACCCGGTTGAGTGAAGCGCCCAGCGTTGGCAAACCGGCTATCCTGTACGATGCAGAGAGCAAGGGCTCTATTAACTACCTGAACCTCGCTAAAGAAATACTGCAGCGCAACAATATGACCAATATATCCCATGAAGAAAGAATATTAACCTTAGACAATGAGTAATACTCCCAATAAGAACAGTGCCAACAGAAAAGAAGCGCTCGGTAAAGGGATCAGGTCTTTACTGAAAAGTATAGATGCCGACCTGAAGACAAGTACAGGGGATCAGTTGAAGGCAGGTGTTGCAGACAAAGCCACGACTACTGTACGCGTGCCTGTGGAGCAGATCCGGCCGAACCCTAAACAACCCCGTTACGATTTTGACGAACAGGCGCTGAATGAACTGGTTGCCTCTATCAAACTACATGATATTATCCAGCCTTTAACGGTTGCCAAAGCAGGCAACGATTATATACTGATCGCCGGCGAAAGACGGTGGCGTGCCGCAAAAATTGCCGGGCTGAAGGATGTACCGGTTTACCTCCGGGAAGCCAACGATCAGCAACTGCTGGAACTGGCGCTGCTGGAAAACCTGCAACGCGAAAACCTGAACTCCATTGAGGTGGCCCTGAGCTACAAGCGTATGATGGAGGAACTGGATTATACCCAGGAGCAGGTAGCGGAAAGAATGGGTAAGGAACGCAGTACCGTCACCAACTATATCCGCTTGCTGAAACTGCCACCGGACATCCAGGTAGCGGTCCGCAATAACACGATCAGTATGGGGCATGCCCGCGCTATTGTGAATGTGGATACCGTAGACAAACAGCTATTTATCTTCAATGAAATAAAAAATAAGGGATTGTCCGTAAGGCAGACAGAGGAGCTTGTGAGAAAACTGTACAAGGAAGCGCCTGTTAAAAAATCGGTAAAAGCCTCGTTGGCGCCACCTTTCAAAAGAATTGAGGATAACTTAGCGTCTCATTATGCCACCCGTGTGAAAATGCAGCATAATAAAAAGGGACATGGCTCTATTACCATTGAATATTTTTCAATCCAGGAACTGAATGCCATCCTTGATAAAATGAAAGTTTCCGCGGAGTAAAATCAATATGCGCCCGTATTTTCTTGTCTTTTCTGTATTTTTTCTGCTTACCAGCGCACATGCCCAGGAAGACAGCACCCAACCTGCTGCCGACAATGCACCCCGGTTGTTAGAAGCGGAAGCTATAACGTTGGCAAATGAAGAGGTGGATACGACCGGAAAGAAAAAATGGAGCCCGGCAAAAACGGCGGCGGTTTATTCCGCAATATTACCCGGCGCGGGACAGGCTTATAACCGGAAATACTGGAAGATGCCGCTTGTTTATGGCGCGCTGGCAATACCGGCCTACACTTTTTCCTATAATCTTACCTGGTTCAAAAGAACCCGCTATGCCTATAACTATCTCTACGATAAGAACAACCCCGGGGCTAATCCGAACCCGGCCGACAGCCTGCTGCTCAGTAAAGTTCATGAACGGCTGATCCCGCATGTGCTGGGAAACAATATATCCGGCCTGCAAAGTGCCAGGAACAGCTTTCGCAGAGACCTGGACTATTCCGCATTGATCTTTATCCTGCTGTGGGGCTTAAACGTAGTAGACGCCGCGGTAGACGGGCATTTAAAAGACTTTGACATTTCCGAGGACCTCAGTATCCGGATAAAATCAGGGCATATGCCCATTAGTAACACCACCGGAGTAGGCATCGTTCTGAATATCGGCAAAAATCACGTCAACAAGAGTTCGGGCAGGTAGAATTCTGTACATTTGCGCTTCTTTTAATTTTAATATTCTACCATGAATATCGCGTTAATCGGTTACGGCAAAATGGGAAAAGCTATTGAGGAAATAGCGGTGCAGAGAGGTCATAAAATAGTACTTAAGATCACTATTGACAATACGGAAGACAATACCGTTGACAATATCCGTAAAGCGGATGTGGCGATAGAGTTCACCGGACCGGACAGCGCCTTCGAAAACATCAACAGGTGCTTTGAAGCGGGGACGCCTGTGGTCAGCGGTTCTACCGGTTGGCTCGACCGTTATGATGAAGCGGTCTGGAACTGCAGGGAACAGAACGGGGCTTTGTTATATGCCAGCAATTTCAGCATCGGCGTCAACATATTCTTTGAGATCAACAAACGCCTGGCGCAATTGATGGCTACACAAAAAGAATATGATGTTGCTATGGAAGAGATACATCATACACAAAAACTGGATGCTCCCAGTGGAACCGCTATTACCCTGGCCGAGCAGATCCTGGCAGTGAATCCATTTAAAAAACAATGGGTAAACCAATCTTCAGACGAAGAAACGGATTTACAGATCATCAGTAAAAGGGAAGACCCCGCGCCGGGAACGCATTCCGTTAAATACCATTCATCTATTGATGATATTGAAATCGTGCACACAGCGCATAACCGGACCGGCTTTGCATTGGGTGCTGTGCTGGCGGCAGAGTTTTTGGCCGGTAAACGGGGAGTATACAAAATGGCGGATGTGCTGAGCCTGTAGGGGCAGGTAATAAGTAGGATGCAGGTTACAGGTTGTAAGATGGTAAGACAGTAAGATGGTAACAGGACACAAGTTGCAAGTCGACTAACCACCAACTCTCAATTTGCCTTTTCTTCTATTTTCCAGTATATTGCTACATTAAAATTTCCGCAGAATGCTTTCTAAAAAGACCCAATACGCTTTTAAGGCCCTGATGTACATGGTGCAGGTTGAAAAAGACGGGCCCATCCTGATTGCTGAGATTGCCAAAAAGAAAAAAATACCGCTCAAGTTTCTTGAAAACATTCTGCTGGAGCTGAAAAATGAAGGTATCCTGGACAGCAAAAAAGGAAAAGGAGGTGGATACTTTTTTAAAGAAAACCCCTCCAAAGTACCCCTGGCAAGGGTCATGCGCCTGCTGGACGGTCCTATAGCCCTATTGCCCTGTGTGAGCCTGAATTTTTATGAGAAATGTAAAAATTGCGATGAAAAGAACTGTGGATTGAGGGATACGATAATCAGTGTAAGAGACGCCACCCTCAAAATCCTGGAAAAAAAGACCATTGCAGACCTTATTTATAAATAGGGATATCAATTCTTATGTTTGATGTTTTCCAGCAGATCAGCCAGTTCCTTTACTTTGGCCGGGTGTTTTGCCGCCAGGTTATTTCCCTCTCCCAGGTCTTCGGCCAGGTTGTAAAGTTGGGGCTGCAGTAAATTACCGGTCTCGATATTCGTTTTATCAGCCGGGGTCCTCCCGGGACCCGCGTTGGGCGGAATATATTTCCAGTTGTCTTTGATGATATAAGGAATAACGCCCTGTTTTACCAGCACTGACCTGCCCGTGGCCGCCTGCCCCAGCAGGGCTTTCAGGATATTTTCACTATCCCGCGCGTTAGCCGCTGGTACCGACTGATTCAGCAATGCGGAAAAAGAAGCGATGAAATCAATCTGGCAGATCAACGCGTCCGATACTCCGGGCTTAACAGTACCCGGCCAACTGATAATGAACGGAACCCGTGTCCCTGCTTCCAGGCTGCTGTATTTACCTCCGCGGAGCGGACCATTAGGAGTATGTCCGTTCAGCTTTGTAACCGCTTCATCCTCGTATCCGTCGTTCAATACCGGCCCGTTGTCGCTGCTGAAAATAATGATGGTATTATCGGCAATGCCCAAGCGCTCCACTTCTTTCATAATCTCTCCAACACTCCAGTCCATCTGCAGGATCACATCTCCCCTTAAACCCAGTCCGCTTTTACCTTTAAAAACAGTGGAAGGCATGCGGGGCACATGGGGCTCCGTTAAAGCATAATACAGGAAAAACGGTGACTGATCGTGATCATTAATGAATTGTTTTGCTTTCAACAGGAAGGTGAGCGGCATTTCCTCATCGGTCCAGCGGGCAAGCTTTCCCCCGGACATATACCCTATACGACCGATGCCATTCACAATGGTATTATCGTGCCCGTGATCCGGCGCCGCCTTCATTTTCAGTAATTCCGGGTGTTCCTTTCCGGTAGGCTCGTCGCCTATTTTCTTTTCATAACTTACCGCTACAGGATCCGCAGGGTCCAGGGCCACCATATGGTGGTTTTCAACAAATACAGTCGGCACACGGTCAGCCGTTGCCGGAAAAATAAAAGAATAATCAAACCCGGTTTCATTGGGTCCCGGCTGTATCGTTCCATTCCAGTCTTTGGCAACCGCATTGCCCAATCCCAGGTGCCATTTTCCGACAATGCCCGTTTCGTAACCTGCCTGCCTGAATACTTTGGGAAGCGTTAGCTTGTCCTGTGGAATGATCAGGGCAGCGTCTCCGGGTAAAATACCGGTGCCGGGAACCCTCCAGGGATATTGCCCGGTCATCAGGGCATAGCGGGAAGGAGTGCAAACAGATGCCACAGAATGACCGTTTGTAAACCGGATACCCTGTCCGGCTAATTTATCCAGGTGGGGCGTTTTAATTTTGGTAGCTCCATAACAACTAAGGTCGCCATAACCCAGGTCGTCTGCATAAATAATAATGACGTTGGGCTTTACCTGTGCAGACGCCGCCGTATGAAAAACACCCGTTAAAACTGACAACAGTAATATGCTGAACATCTTTTTCATTTGACTAAAATATGCAATTAAACATTTGTTACCGGGTGGCCCGGATAATTTTTATTCGTTTTGTATTTTATTACTACAACTGGATGAACTGACAAAACTTGATGCTTACCAACAACTGCCGGGGAAATCCTGTTCACACAATTTGCCACCTCTTTTGAACAAAGAGAACAGGTTGTGTTCCCGGTAAGGCATCATGGCTTACCGGTTCACGGCTTGGCGTAGTTAGCTTTTGTGCGGTCGGTTTTGTGCGTTGGCAAGCCAATTACGCCAAGCCCTTGTAGCGGCTGTTATTTTTCTTCCAATATCGTCAGTAGTTGTTGGTTCAAATACAATTTTTCTTTTCCAACTTTTACTGATTTTAAAAATCCGTTTTCTTCTAACGCTATCAAATAATTTCCGACTGTCTTTAAGTTTCCAATGTTTTTGTTAATTAAATGTTGGCGTTTGGTATATGGCAAACGGAACAAAATTTCAATTAGGTCTTTGGAATAAATTTTCGGTAATGACTTTTTAATTTTCCCTGCTGTTTTTTCCATTGCAGTTGTGATTTTATTCAGTCGTTCCAAACCTTTTATTGAAGTTTCTTCAATCATATCCAACATATACAAAATGTAACTTTCCCACTCGTTATTTTCTGTTACACTACGCAAACATTTGTAATAATCTGCTTTGTTTTTAATGATGTATTCGCTTAAATAAATTGCTGGTGTGTCAAGCAAGCCTGAAAGTTTGAGATACAACAACAATAAAATTCGTCCTGTTCTTCCGTTACCGTCAGCAAAAGGATGTATCGCTTCAAACTGATAATGCATTAACGCCATTTTGATAAGTGGGTCTATCGTATCATCCCCGTCTGACGGACGGGCAGGTTCATTGATAAACTTTTCTAAATTCGCTAACTTTTCACGAATAACAGCTTCACCACTTGGCGGTGTGTAAATTACCTCGCCTTTTGTGTTGCTCAAAGTTGTTCCGGGTGTAACCCGAATAGAAGCAGTGTTTTGTTTGATACATTGAACAATGCTTACACAAAGGTTCGTTGTGATGAACGGTTTTTTCTTTAACTGTTCTAAGCCTGACCAAAGTGCCTCTTTATAACTCAACACTTCTTTGGTAGCTGAATTTTCAACTTTTCTGTCGGCAACCAACGATTTGTAAAGTTCATCATTGGTTGTAATGATGTTTTCTACTTCCGAGCTCGCTTTTGCTTCTTGTAGGTAAATCGTGTCCAAAAATAGAGTTGGATTTGGCAAGTTCAGCAAAGTTCCGTTCAGTTGTGCCAATGCCCTGCCTGCCGAAATCGTTTTGCGAAGTATGTTTTTCGTTTCTATATCTCCCTTTGGCGGAAGTAGTGGCAGGTCGTTATACGGTATTTTGCGGTCAAATTTGCTCATTTTGTTCAAGTGTAAGTTTTACTCTCGCCTTAAATACGAGGGTAAAAATATGAAAAATTTACTCTCGTTTGAACAATGAGGGTAAAAATTACTTTCATTCCTTTTTGCCGTGTCGTGTTAGTGTGGGCTGTCGCTATAATAGCCGCTAACTCTCTGGTTGATGGAAAAGCAAATCCCCTGTAAATAAGAGCAGGATTATTATGGTGGAAAATAAAGTTTCATCAGCTTCATGCTGATGAAACTTTATATCCTGTCGCGGGAAGCGGTTCGACAATAATAGCCGGATTGGGTAAGCCTGACAACTATTTTGCCGTTTCGTCCTCTACAGTTGCGCCCGGCGCGTTCGATTTTACCGAAGCCACCCCGTTGTCACGACTGCCTGCGCTTTCGTACATTTCGCTGGTACCGATGATCTGGCCGTTGGTAGCCTTGAGGTTAAAGTAGTGCTTGTTGTTGGTGGATGTTTTCAGATCAAATTTACTATCATCCTGAGAGTTCCTGCGAACAGATTCAATTCCATTTACGCAATTCGCCTTAGTGGTGTATCCTTCGCTAACCAGGATCACCTGTCCGTTGGTTGCTTTTAAGTTGAACTGAAACTCACCGTTTTTTCTTAGACTGATTACAAATTTTCCCATGGCTGCTTTTTGTTGAGATTAATAATATATTATAATGACTCAAATATATTCCAAACAAGCCAATTTTCCAGCACCGGATTTTATTATTGCCGCAATCCCTACAGCAGTAAAGGGTTATTGAAAGCCCTGTTTACCGCCCGGCATCAGCAATTCCGTCAGTTGAACTTCCGTAATGTAGCGCTTCACACCGTCCTTATCCGTATAGGAACGGTTTATCAGTTTGCCCTCTACTATCACCTCCTTTCCCTTGTCAAGATACTGTTCGGCGATCTCCGCCAGTTTGCCCCAGGCTACCAGTCGGTGCCATTGGGTCTCTGTCACTTTTTCGCCTTTTGCATTGCGGTAGGATTCGCTGGTAGCCATGCTGAAAGTAGCCATTTTCTTTCCAGATTCCATGCTTTTAATTTCCGGGTTGTTGCCCAGGTTACCGATAAGCTGAACTTTGTTTTTTAACGCGTACATAGTGTTTTGTTTTGTGTCCGCCGCAGCGAACGGTTAAAGTTTCTATTTCATTCAACCGGCAATTCGGTTGACAACACAAAGATGGTTTACAACGAAAAGGATAGCCGGAGATTAAACGTTTATACCCGTAGTTACCCGTGTATAAACGTTTATACACGGATAATTGTCGTATCTTTTTCCCCGGAAACTCAACACCACACTATGATACAGAACGAAAACACCAAAAAATGCGAACAATGCGGCAAAACGCTGAAAGGCAGGACAGATAAACGGTTTTGTGATGATTCCTGCCGCAATGTCTACAACAACCAGCTAAAATTGCAAACCAGCAAACAGGTCAGGATCATCAATTTAATCTTACAAAAAAACCGGCGCATCCTGGAAAGCCTGCTTTCGCGGGAAGAAGACACGGCAAAGGCCAACCGGGAAAAACTGCTGAAGCGGGGCTATCAGTTCATGTATCATACGCACCTGTATACTACCCGCACCGGCAGAACATATACCTATTGTTATGATTACGGTTATCTCCCCCTTGACAATGACTGGTTCCTGATCGTGAGGAAAAAGGATGAATAGAGCGTTACAGGCAAAACCTGAAACCTGTAACCTCCCGGATCAAAGCCGGCTGAGGCTGTCGTGTAAAACCTCTACTATCAGGTCGCAGTCCTCTTTACCGATTACCAGAGAAGGGCGCATGGTGAGGATATTCCCTTCTATTACCTTCAATGCCACTCCCTGCTGCAGGCAATCATACATGATCTTTTCCGCTTCTGACTCCGCCCTTTCCTTTGACCCGGGGTCTTTCACCAGGTCCACTCCTATATGCAATCCCCTGCCGGCTACATTTCCGATTACCGGGAAGTTTTCTTTTAACCTGTTAAGCTCCCCCATCAGGTAGTCACCCAAATGGGAAGAATTTTCCACCAGGTTATGTTTTTCAATGTACTGTATGCCTGCCAGTCCGGCGGCGCAGGAAAGGGGGTTTTTTTCGTGCGTAAAATGACCGATAGACCGGTGTTGCAGCACATTGAACTTTTCTTTGGTGGCGATACCCGCCAGGGGTAATATGCCACCGCCCAGCGACTTGCCCATCACCAGCACATCCGGGGTAACAAAATGTTCGCTGGCAAACCATTTACCCGTTCTTCCGAACCCTTCAATAATTTCATCAAAGATCAGCAGGATGCCATAATCGTCACAGATTTTACGCACCTCCTCCCAGTAATATACAGACGGAACAACCGGTGTAGCCGATATAGGCTCCGCAATGATGGCGGCGATATCGGGGTTCCGTTTTAGGATGATCTTAATCTGGCGCAGGTACTCCTCATCTATCGCCCGCGGGTCTGTTAACCCCCAGGGGTTGCGGTAATAATTAGGAAACTCCACATGAAAAGCGCCAGGCACCATGGGTCCCTGCCCGTTGGCAAAATGCTCTTCACCCCCTACGGAAGAAGCCTGGAACCCGTTGCCATGATAGGAGTCCCAATAAGAAATGGTTTTCCATCTGCCCGTGACCTGCTTTGCCAGCGATATGGCCATTTCTATAGCTTCGGAACCACCGGGACAGAACAATACCCTGTCCAACCCATCAGGCGTTATCTCCACCAGCTTCTTTGCCAGTTGAATAGCGGGGATATTGGTATAACGCCTGGGAGTAAATGCCAGTTGCTCCTGCATTTGTTGTATCGCCGCCTGTATGACATCCGGGTTGGAAAAACCGGCATTGTGCACCCCGTTGCCATGAAGGTCCAGGTATTTTTTTCCCTGCAGATCGTATATATAGGCGCCCTCCGTCCTGGAAAGTACATTCATCACCGGCGTAGACAATGCCTGGTGCAGGAAATACCGGGCGTCCTCATTGAGCCAGAAACGGGTTTCCTCATCCAGTCCTTTGGTATATTCCTCCCGCAGCAAACTGCTGTTGTTGTCTCCCTGTTCTGTGGATACCTTCTTCTGCGACATTTTATATGTTTAGTATTTATAAAACAAATTTGATATTTATAAACAAAAATAACAAATCCGGTAATTCAATCACAACCATTTACCACCTTCAAAAATAAAGTCTTTCATTGGCTGTAATCATACCACGGCGAATGCACCGGCCGTTATTGGGTTGTCATCTTCATCAGCCTCGTTATACTTTTTAATGGCTGCCCGCAGTTCCTCCCAATTGCTGATGTCTGTACCGGTTCTGCCGGAAACTTCGGCAAACAAGGCCTTTTCCGTTTCAAAATAGAGCGTGCCTTCTTCCGGTTGATCCATGAAAAACCGGTCACGAAAGTATTTTCTGTCTGCATCATTGGTCACAAAATATTCGCCTCCCGGTTCCTCGGCCCGGAAATAGTAACGCAGGCTGCTGTATTGCCGGCATACAAAATCCCAGGTTTCCCTCATCTCCACCCAGGCAGTACTTGTTTCCAATTCGAGGGTATTATCATTTATTCGCTGCCACTCTTCAAAATTTCCCCGGCAGGCTATCTCATCCGGGTCGCCGCCATACAGCTTCACCACGTTTCCCAGCCAGGTCTTCCCAAAAGCATTTTCCGCCAGGGAAACGTTGCCTTCCTGTAACCCGCGTAGTTTCTCTTCCAGGTCATTGATCTCACCCGGATCGCCTTCTATTATGTATATGGTCAGACACCAGTTAGGCATGGCTTTAATATAGTTTTACAAAGAATGCACACAGTTTCGGATACAGACATAGTTGCCGGCAGGCGACAATAATACTGCCGCTGACCTTCGTTTTTTGACAGGGTCGGCGATGTTAATATTAGTTCATTTTTCTTTTTGGTGAAGTGAAATATTTTGCCCGGCCGGATGACCCAGCGGATATGTTATTAACAATTCTTTTGGTTTTGAAATCCACCGGCTCAAACCGGCTGTCCCTGTACGGCAGGGCATTACAGGAATAGCGGAAAATAACTGATGAAACTCAGCTTAATAGGTTATATGTAACACGGAACGCATGAGTTTTTGACCTAATTTCGCATTTCACAAAGGAAGTTTCCACCAACATGAAAAAAATACACATTGTTGCCCTTGTTCTGATAGCCGGCGCGATTGCTTACATGTTAGTAACCCTGTCGAGTGATTTGACTACTTACGATACGATCGCTTCTGCCCAACAGAAACAGGGGAAATACCTGCATTTAATAGCCCAACTGGACCGTACGCAGGACATTTCCTATGACCCGGTCAAGGATCCAAACTACCTCGAATTTTATGCTATAGACTCCCTGGGAGGCAAAACCAAGGTGGTGTACCACAATACCAAACCACCGGAACTGGAAATGAGTGAACGCATAGTGATGAAAGGGAAAATGAACGGAGACGTATTTGAATGCAAGGAAATTCTGCTGAAATGTCCCTCCAAATACAAAGATGATCCCGCACACCAGGGAAAGGAATTTGAAAATAAAATACAGGATTAAATCATGGGTTACCAGGGAGAGCATTTGTTCGTAGGACAACTGGGGCATTTTTGTGCAGTATTATCGTTTGTGGCTTCTCTGGTTGCTACTTTCGCTTATTTTAAGGCAACCCAAACAGCGGCTGTCGCCGAAATACATGCCGCATGGAAGAAGCTGGCACGAACCGCTTTTATTATAGAAACGGTTGCAGTTGCCACCATCATGGTCGCGCTGTATATTATCCTGTATAATCATTATTTTGAATACCGTTTCGCCTATCAACACTCCAATCGGAGCCTTCCGGTCAACTACCTTATCAGCAGCTTTTGGGAAGGACAGGAAGGAAGTTTCATGTTGTGGAACCTGTGGCATTGTATCATCGGGCTGGTGCTGATAAAAACCGGGAAGGTCTGGGAAGCCCCTGTGATGACGATCCTTTCGGTAGCACAGATATTCATGTCAACTTTCCTGCTGGGTGTTTACTTTTTTGATGTGAAGATCGGCAGCAGCCCGTTTGTGCTGATGCGCAATGAATACAATTACCCCATTTTTAAAGACCCCCTGTATATCCAGAAGGCTTTAAGAGATGGTCAAGGGTTGAATATCCTGCTGCAGAACTACTGGATGGTGATCCACCCGCCTATTGTTTTTATCGGTTTTGCATCCAGCATCGTACCCTTTGCATTCGCTATTGCCGGTTTGTGGACTAAAAAATACCATGAATGGATCAAGCCGGTGCTGCCCTGGGCGCTGTTCAATGCAGCCTTTCTCGGTATCGGCATCATGATGGGCGCCGCATGGGCCTATGAGTCGCTTACTTTTGGAGGTTACTGGGCCTGGGACCCTGTAGAAAATGCGTCCCTGGTACCCTGGCTGATCATTATAGCCGCCATCCACATTATGCTGCTCAACAGGTCTACAGGCTATTCATCGAGGTCTGTTTTCTGGTTTACGTTCCTGTCTTTCCTGACGCTTATCTATTCTACCTTCCTGACCCGGACAGGTGTACTGGGCGATACTTCCGTGCACTCCTTTACAGGGGATGGTAATTCTCTCTTCTGGCATTTCCTGGTAATCATGAGTTTCTTCTCCGCGCTGTTTGCGGTCTTGTATTTTAAGAACAGGAAACACCTCCCGGTCGTAAAAAAGGAAGAAGATATTTCTTCCAGGGAATTCTGGATGTTTGTAGGCGCGCTTGTATTCCTGATATCATCCGCTTATATCACCTTCTATACATCGCTGCCGCTTATCAATAAAATATTTGGTTCCCAAATGGCCATCGGGGAAGATCCGGAATATGTGTACAACAGGGTAATGATCCTTATCGCGGTGGTGTTGGGACTTCTTACGGCGATTGTACAATATCTAAAGTACAAGCATACCCCACGGTCTTTCTGGCTGAAAAAAATTGCCGTTCCTACTGTTATTGCCGTTGTGATATCACTGCTGATCAGTCTGTTTGGCAATATCAACTACATGAATTACGGCGCCGGCTACCTGGGAGCTATTCACCTGGCCATTTTTGCAGCGGTGTATGCTATGGTAGCCAATACGGCTTATATATGGGTGGGGCTAAACGGTAAGATGAAATCTGCCGGCGGTTCTATCGCCCATTTCGGTTTTGGTTTGTTGTTGCTGGGTATCCTTATTTCATCTTCCAAAAAAGAAGTGATCTCCATCAATAGAACAGGTATCGTTTTTTCATGGCTGAAAGATCCCAAAGGAAGAGATGACAGCGGTTTACAGAATGTTACGCTCATACAGGGCGTTCCCACACCGCTCGGCAAATACGTAGTAACCTATTCAGGAGACACCAGCTACCCCAGGGATGAAAAACGGTATTTCAAAATACACTATGTATGGAAGGACTCTGTCACTAACACTGTTAAGGAAGAGTTCACCTTATACCCCAATGCCTTCCTGATAAAAGGAGAAGATGGACGAACGCAGTTGTCGGCCAACCCCGATTCCAGGCATTACTGGAACAAAGATATTTTCACTTTTGTAACGTCTATGCCTGATCCTGAGAGTGTAAAAGACACTGCCACGTTCAGGCATACACCCGTATTTACCGGAGATACCGTATTTTACTCTTCAGGTTATATTACCATCGACCAGTTGATCAAAGCGGATAAAGGAACCAATAAAGACCTGCCCCTGGTAGACAGCGCCTGGCTGGCAGATGTTACAGTACATGGCAATAACGGAATGACATTCAAAGCGAATCCCGCCCTGTTTTCAAAAGACGGCACCCCTATTCCCAAAAGGGATACTATTATGGCCCAAAGCCTGGTACTGGAAGTGAACAAGAACGGCGAACAGATTGAACTGGGAGTAAAAGAATCCGGGGCTGTAATGAACTATATCACCCTGAAAGCATTCCAGTTTCCTTATATCAATCTTTTATGGATGGGTGTGCTGGTTACCAGCTTCGGCACTTTGATGAGTGCATGGCAACGTGCTAAACGGAATTGATCTGATCCATTTGCTTCAACTCCAGTCCTCGTATATGCTGCAGCTTGAACAGCACTTCATTCAGCCGGTTCCTGGGTATCCCGATTTCCATATCGCAGAATAATTGGGCTTCCTGTTGCAATATGCTGCAGCTATAATACTTTACCACTGTCATTACTTCATTCATAATGGTATAATCAAAATGAAGCTTATAACGTACTTCAACCGCTTTTTGAATCACCGGCGTGGTTTGAAGCGCCAGGGCCGCGGCGCTACGGTAAGCATTGATCAAACCGGGCACCCCCAACAGCGTCCCTCCGAAATACCGTACCACCACAATCAGGATATCTGTTAACTGTTTGCTTTCAAGTAATCCGAAAACAGGTTTGCCGGCCGTACCGGAAGGCTCCCCGTCGTCGCTGACCCTGAAAGTGTTGCCATCCAGCCCGATACGGTAAGCAAAACAATAGTGAGAGGCTTTAGGGTATTTCTTTTTTGTATTTTCCAGGATCGTTTTAAACTCGTCCACTGACTTTAATGGAAAAATACAGGCGATAAACTTACTTCCCCTGTCTTTAAATTCGGCTACCCCTTCCTGTTCAATTGTAAAATAATAATCAGCGTCTCTCATTACTCAAAACTACAGGTTTAAATCTGCTAATAATAAAATAGAAACTACGGATAGTAAAATACCGGTCCAGTTGAGTCCTGATAGTTGTTCCTTAAAAACCAAACGTGCAATGACAGCCGTCAGCAGCACTACTGCCATATTGTTTACAGGTATGATGGTTGAACTGCTGCCGGGAAAAGACTTCAATGCCGCCACAAGACACCAGATGGAAAAATAATTGGGAATACCGAGTAAGACCCCGGCCACTATAGCACCCGGCTGAATCCTTCCGCCTTTCATTAACTGCAACGATAATAAAACCACCCCGCAGGCAGCCGCAACGCCAAAAGCCGTGATCAGGAAATTATTATTGTTACTTCCGTCCAGGAAGCGCCGCTCTGTAAATTGAATGGTAGTATCCAGCAAACCACTCCCGGCAAAAATTACCAACGGAATGATAAGAAATAAAAAGCGGTTTTCCCTGCCGGGGTCGCGTTTTTGATAACAGGTAAATACTACGGCTGCTACGGCCAGCACAATACCCATCCACCGGGTGACAGAAATCCGTTCATCATAAAGGTATATTGAAAACACAAAAGGTATGACCAACGACAATTTGAAAGCGACGGAGGTAATGGCAACGCCAATATTTTGCGTGGAATACCCTATCAGGTAAAATAAAGATATAAAAGCAAGTCCCATTATACCCGCCCAAAACAACCAGGGCGCTGCCAGTATATCCCGTGAAAACGGTATGGCCGATTGCATCATTGAACCGGTGATCACACAAGTGATATAGTTAAACACAATTACCTGGAGGGTATTCAGTTGAAGCCGGCCGGTTACCTTAAAATACACTCCTAAATAAGTGGCGAAAAGAATACTACCGGCTAAATACAGCATGGGTGTGGAATACTACTTTAAAACAGCGCTTCAGAGCGCTGCTCAGTGTTATAAACAGCAAAATAAGCAAATATTGGTATTACGATTACCATCAATCAACAGGGTAATACTTAATTGCTATAAGTATTTATACTTATCGGCAAAAAATACTGCTTTACCGAACCAGGAAACACACCCGGCGAATAAACTTATCAGGGGCAGAATTATGTGCCATCTTTACATCATCAAAACGAACTCAAAGAAATTAGGATAAAGGACACAGGCTCAAAAATCAAGGTTGTTTATAAGAAAAGTAGATTTTACTTACTAGACATCGGGTTTCTGAAAACAAAAACCGGTCAATTAGACCGGTTTTTTGGTTTCTGATCCACAGGTAAGCAAAGGGTTAAGGGATTATTGCCAGTTGCCTGGAACTACATTTAGCTGAGTAGAACTCTTAAAAAAGTTCCCATAGAGTACACGATCAGGTTCTTCTTAAGTATTGGTTACGGAAATTAAAAACGGGAAATTGTTGATCAGAAAAAGATGATCCCGGTTCCGGCAACAAAAGCATGCAGGGGGAAGGTTTTTGTTGACAAAACGAATACTGCATGGTCCAAAGTTTCAATAGGACAAAAAGGTCCGTTATATCTTTCATAAGATATTGTTTGAATAGGGGTTTTCTCTATGTTTAAATGATTGTTCGTTCGGAAAACTGTGCCTCAAACCGTCATCCAAGACACAGTTTCTTTGACAGACTGCATTGTCAGGCTTTTCATCAATGAACTAAAAAGTCAGCAAAGGGACGATCCTGTATTTAAAAAGCACGCAGTACTATCTTTTGTTTCATAAGGTTAGAGATTATATAGAGGCCGGGTTTTGATTTCCTAAAGGGGCAAACTATTATATAATATTTTGTACGCCATTATTGATGAATGTTGAAGAAGTATGGTTGCATTACTAACTATTTTTTTTTGAAACTTTTCTAAAATACCCGGTGCTATGGGCAAAATTTAAATGCAACTTTCTATCTAATCCACTTATCTTTAATATTTTATGAAATTTCTTCCATTTTTATTCAACCTGCTATTTTTTTCGGCGATGGGTCAGAACAGGTTGCAGCCTGATTCTTTTATCTTTTCCTATGGCAACCTTCACAACAGCTTAAACGCCATTCTTCACAAAAAGAAATGTACGGTAGCTTTCCTGGGAGGGTCCATTACCCAGAATCCCGGCTGGAAGGATAAAGTAGTGCAATACCTGGAAGATGAATATCCTGCTACTCATTTTACCTTCCTATATGCCGGTATCGCCTCCCTGGGAAGTGTACCACATAGTTTCCGGCTTCAAAGGGATGTACTGGATAATGGAATACCGGACCTGTTGTTCCTGGAAGCGGCGGTTAATGACCATGCCAACAAAACACCGCCCGAACATCAGCAACGCGCAATGGAAGGTATCATACGACATGCTCTTTCCTCCTCCCCTGCAATGAATATTATTGTAATGGCTTTTGCCGATGAAGATAAAACAGCGGACTACGAGGCTGGAAAAATTCCGCAGGAAGTAGCGCTGCATAATTCTCTGGCTCAGCATTACAGGTTGCCGTTTATTAACCTTGCCAAAGAAGTACAACAGAGAATTAAGAATAAAGAATTCACGTGGAAAGATGACTTTAAAGACCTGCACCCCTCTCCTTTCGGTCAGCAATTATATTTTGAAACGATAAAAACCCTGCTGGAAAAGGAAAAACAGTCCTATAACAAAAAAGAACGATTAACCAGCTATACGCCCGGCCGGTCAATTGTGCCGGGAGTATATGACAGGGGCAGGTATGCAAACGTAACAGAAGCAACTGACCTGAACGGCTTCGCTGTTACCGAAAACTGGAAGCCCGCGGATAAAGCTCCCACCCGTCCCGGTTTTACAGAAGTTCCCGTGTTGGAGTCCTCCACTCCGGGATCCACGCTCAGGTTCTCCTTTAGCGGAACGGCAGTTGGTATAGCCATCGTATCCGGGCCGGACGCCGGCAGGATCAGGTATTCGGTGGATGGAATGACAGCAAAAACACTCAACCTCCGGACAGAATGGAGTAATCAACTGCACCTGCCCTGGTACCTTGTGCTGGCGGATAACCTGAAAAACGGAAAGCATGATTTGGCCATAGAACTATTGCCTCCCGCCGATGGGTTTGATAAATCTGCCTGCAGAATTGTTCATTTCCTGGTAAATGGAGAATAAAGCGGTTCCTGCGGCAGCTATACAACTAAATCTATAACGCAACGTCAATGTTGTCTTTTAAAACTGCAAAATAAAAATTCCTGTGTAGTATTAAAAGGTGTCGTATGGTTTTCCGTTAAACACCTTAGTTTATCAAACCCGTTTTCAAGTTCTGTTGTCAAAGTTTGTTCGTCATATTTCCACTACAGGTCGGTGTCTCACCATAGCCGTCAACTTAACGAACGAGAGAGATAAAATACCCCGTATGGGGTTTAACTTGAATAGTCCCCAACTCTGTTGGGGATGCAACCAGTGGTATGCTTACAGCAATTTTACATTGAACCCCGTATGGGGTTCAACGAAAACTTCGACATTCTTACCCCCAACGAAGTTGGGGGCTACTCATATTCAAGCCCTCCGGGCTTAAATTGACGGCTATGGTATCTCACCGACCGGAAGTTTTTCATAGAGCGAAAATTTGAACTTTTATTGCTGTATTTGTTTGTCTCTGATTTTGCCGCAATGAGAATAGTTCTCACTGAAGGTAACCCGAATGCGTTCAATACATTTTTTCTACAATTAAAATGATGATATTTGCATTTTGGCAAATTATGTTCAGGTGGTATTTACTGGCTATTGTTCCGGGTATTTTATGGGGTGTTTCAGGGGCGTTCTGCCAGTACCTTTTCCAGGTAAAACAGGTAAGCCCGGAGTGGCTGGTAACCAACCGGCTTTTGATATCAGGGATTATACTGCTGGCAATTGCAGGAGCAGCGAAAAAGGATATCTGGACAGTCTGGAAGCACCGGAAAGACGCCCTGCAGTTGTTGATATTCGGTATAGCCGGCATGGCGGCGGTACAGTACACTTATTTTGCAGCCATACATGCTTCCAACGCCGCTACGGCTACGGTTTTACAGTATGTAGGACCGGGTATGATATGCGTATATCTCATTATCAGGAACAGGAAGGCGCCCACCCTCAAAGAATTACTGGCTTTATCAATGGCTTTGATCGGTACTTTTTTACTGGTCACACATGGTAACGCGGGCTCACTCTCCATTTCAAACCTGGCCGTTTTCTGGGGATTAACATCCGCGCTGGCGCTGGCATTTTACAGCCTGCAACCGTTGCAGTTACTAAAAAAATGGTCGTCCGTAGTTATTATAGGCTGGGCTATGCTGATCGGCGGTACCGCCTTCTGTTTTGTTCAAAATCCTTTCCAGTCAACCAACGTGCAATGGGACCTGTCCAGCCTGGCTATGGTAGCATTTATTATTTTACTGGGCAGTTTGTTTTCCTTCTATGCCTACCTTATAAGCGTTCAGTATATCGGCGCCGCAAAAGCCAGTCTACTGGCCTGTGTAGAGCCGCTTGCAGCCACCTTTTTTGCCGTCACCTGGCTGAATGTACCGTTCGGCGTCTACGACTGGATGGGCACTGTCCTTATCCTGGCAATGGTATTGGTATTAACCGTTAAGAACAACAAAGAAGCTTTTTCCGGTTAACCATCCCGCGAATCAAGCCATCAGAAGTACTAACGGGTATAGTTAGGCGCTTCCCGCGTGATCTCAATATCGTGTGCGTGGCTTTCTTTCATACCGGCATTGGTTATTTTAATGAACTGCGCATTTTGCAATGCGGCTATGTTCTTCGCTCCGCAATACCCCATACCGGAACGCAGACCACCGACATACTGATAAACGATTTCACTCAAACTGCCTTTAAAGGCTACACGACCTTCGATGCCCTCCGGCACAAATTTTTTAATATCATCTTCCACGTCCTGGAAATAGCGGTCACCGCTCCCCTGGCTCATCGCTCCCAGCGATCCCATACCCCGGTATTGCTTGAACTTCCTTCCTTCATAAATGATCGTATCACCGGGGCTTTCTTCTGTTCCGGCAAAAATGCTTCCCATCATCACTACGTTGGCGCCTGCTGCCAGGGCTTTTACCATATCTCCCGTGTAACGGATACCGCCATCAGCGATCAACGGAATATTGAGTTTATGCAATACGGAAGCGGCTTCCATAATAGCGGTGATCTGCGGCACGCCTGCGCCGGCAACAATACGGGTAGTACAAATAGATCCCGGGCCGATACCCACTTTAACCGCGTCTGCACCGGCTTCCGCCAGCGCTTTCGCCCCGGCGGCCGTCGCGATATTTCCGGCTATCACTTGTAGCTTCCTGAAATTCTTTTTAAGTTTCTTCAGCGACTCTATTACGCCCCTGGTATGACCATGCGCACTATCAAGACATACAATATCCACGCCTATTTGCTGCAGGGCCGAAGCTCTTTCCATCAGGTCGGCGGTAATACCCAGCGCGGCCCCGGTTAACAACCGGCCGAAGCCATCTTTCACCGCATTAGGGTGACTCTGCAACTGCAGGATATCTCTATAGGTAATTAAGCCTACCAACTGTCCCTGCTTGTTTATCACAGGCAGCTTTTCTATTTTGTACTGGCTTAATATTCTTTTGGCCTTGTTCAAATCTGTTCCTTCAGGCGCTGTAATCAGGTGCTCCCTGGTCATCACAGCGCTTATCTTTTTTGAAACGGACGTTTCAAAGCGCAGGTCCCTGTTGGTAAGAATTCCTACCAGCTTTTTATTCGTATCCACAATAGGTATTCCCCCGATCTTGTTCTCACGCATCAGCAGCAGCGCATCGCCGATGGTGGCTTCTGCATGCAAGGTTACAGGGTCGAGTATCAAACCGCTCTCACTGCGCTTCACTTTACGCACCTGTTCCGCCTGCTTTTCTATCGTCATGTTTTTATGAAGAATTCCCAATCCACCTTCCCGCGCCAGCGCTATAGCCAGTTTTGCCTCCGTAACAGTATCCATAGCGGACGAAAGCATCGGAATATTCAATGTAATACTTTTTGTAAGCCGGGAACTGATATTTACATCACGCGGCAAGACCTCGGAATAAGCAGGTACTAACAGAACGTCATCAAAAGTGAGACCGTCAGCAAAAAATTTTGAGGAATCTTTTTTTCTGGAGGAGTTATTTCTTGTTGCCATGTGCAAAGATAGGGTACTGAACAAATAGCAACCAAATTTTGTTAGGCATCCTATGCCAAACGGTACATTTTACCGGGAAGATTCCTGATAATATTCTCCAGTTCCAGGTTCAGAATGGCGGCAGCAATATTACTGCTGCCGGTTCCGGCGCACAATGCATTCAGTTCGTCTATATGCACCTGCTCCCTGCTTTCCAGTATCTGCACAATGGAGGTTTCCAGGGGTGGTAAGTCGGGAAACAGTTTCTTTTGCACCGCCTTAACAGGCGCCTGCTGACTCCAGTTCATCAGGTCCAGAACATCTTTGCCGGAAGTAATCAACGCCGCCTTGTTATTCATGATGAGGTAATTGCAACCAAGGCTTTTGGTATCGGATGTTCTTCCCGGAACCGCGAAAACATCTTTATGATAAGCATTTCCCAATTCCGCCGTTATCATGCTTCCACCCCGGATATCGGTTTCTACCACTATCACTGCATCGCATATTCCGGCAACGATCCTGTTCCGCATCGGAAAGTTTGGCTTATCCGGTTTGGTTTCCGACATAAAATCGGTCAGCAATCCACCCTTAAAAAGCATCTCCTTCGCCAGCCCTTTATTAGCTGCCGGATAAATTTTATCCAAACCATGCGCCAGGATACCCACAGTAGGCAGACCGTGTTTTAATGCAGCTTTATGGGCAAAACTGTCTATTCCGTAAGCCAACCCGCTCGCCACCAGGATATTTTCTCCCTTCAAATCTTCTATTATCGCAGAAGTGATCTCTTTTCCATATTCTGTATTATTACGGGTACCGATAACCGATATGATACGCTCTGTATTCAAATCGGTATTCCCGCGATAGTATAACAAAACCGGCGCATCCGGACAACGCAGCAACTTTTGCGGATAAGAAATATCCTGTTGTGTCAACGCCGATATCCTGTACTTTTCTATAAATTGGAGCTCCTGTTCTGCTCTTGAAAAATTGCTGAATGTTCGTATCGCATCAGCCCTTACCGTGCCTATACCGGGGATTCTTTCAAGCGCCGGCCGGCGGGCTTCAAAGATTTTTTTTGCAGAACCAAAATGGGTAATCAGTGTTTTGGAATGAACATCGCCGATGTTCGGGACCATCGTGAGGGCGATAAGGTATAAAAGGTCTTCATTCATATGGTTAGTATTGCCGGTATAAATTTATACAAAGACAATAAAAAAAAGAGGGCTGGATGAAAATCCTGCCCCGTTTCTAAATCCAATATCCTATGAAAAACCATATATTAGACCGCAGATTGCTATGAATAGTTGCACGAATAAGAAGAAATTCATAATTATTTAAAAAGAATACCTAGAGTGCTGATAATGAGAGAGAAGAAAAATAAAAAAGGGCTGGATGGAAATCCTGCCCCGTTTTAAATCCAATATCCTATGAAAAACCGATTCTATAACGGATAGTTTGAAATGTATATTGCAACCCTGGAAAAATAATTATTGGTGGCGCAACATTATTTCCTATTCACTAATTTGACTCCCTTATTTTTAAATATCTCAATTGTACACATATGAAGAGGATTATTTTTTTAATGATTTGTTTAACCGGCCTCGCACAATTGAAGGGCCAAACAACCTATGCCGAAAAGCTGGGATATCCTAAAGGAGCAAAAGTGGTTATTCTGCATATTGATGACCTGGGTATGTCCTATGACTCCAACCTGGGAAGTATAGAGGCTATGACAAAAGGGGTTGCCAATTCCTGCAGTGTCATGATGCCCTGTCCGTGGGTGCCGGGTTTTGTTCATTTTCTGAAAGAGAACCCTTCCATAGACGCGGGTTTACATCTCACTCTTACTTCGGAGTGGAAAGATTACCGCTGGGGGCCTTTGAGTGGAAAACCCAAAACGCCGGGATTGGTGGACCAGGAAGGAGCCATGTGGCGGGGCGTGGGTGACGTAGTAAAAAACGCCAGTCCGGACGAGGTGGAAACAGAAATAAGGGCGCAGGTGGAAAGAGCCCGGACGATGGGTTTTGAGCCCACTCATCTCGATTCGCATATGGGCACCCTGTTTGCAACACCGGCATTTATTGAGCGCTACCTGAAAGTGGGTATTGAATATAAAATTCCTGTGATGTTCCCCGGCGGGCATAATACCTTGATTGCAAAAGACCTGAAGGCGACTTCCGCTAATATGGAAATGGCACGTATGGCCGGGAAGAAGCTATGGGATGCCGGTCTGCCTGTGCTGGATGACCTGCATAACGACTCCTACGGCTGGAAACCCACCCCTGAAATGGCGGGAGATGATAAAAAACTGCAGGCATACAAAACGGAAAAATACATCGATGCCCTGAAGTCCGTAAAACCAGGCATCACTATGGTGATCATGCACTGCACCAATACCACTGAAGTGTTTGAACATATCTCTGACTCCGGTCCCAACCGCCGGGGCGACTACCTCGCCATGATAGACCCGAAGCTGAAGCAGTTCATAGAAAAAGAAGGCATTATACTCACCACCTGGCGGGAGATGAAGGAAAGAAGGGATAGGATGAGTGTGAAAATGGATTAATTTGAAAACGATAAGGGGCTACAAAAAAGGTGAATGAAGGCTTTAAGAATCGCTTAAACGACTACCAACCTCCATCACCTACCAGAATAAATCAGACATTGGATGACCTTTTGGGTCAGACTCCGGGCAACCCGCTCCCTACCTGCCGCTTGAATACAATTTGAATCGATCAGCAACAGTGCTGCTATTATTATTTGTCACGATCCAATGATTAATAGCACCTGTTGTTTACCGGGACAACAACGAGCAGACGCTGTTACTTCCAGATGCGCTTAAGATGCTTAAAAGACAGCTCTTTTATTTTCAGCTTGTCTGCCGAATGGATGGATACATTGGTATAATCAGACTCCGGGAAAAAGATCGCTGTCATTACGGATAAACCGTTGTCGGCAAACAGTTCTACAGACGCGTTGTCGATCACCAGGGTGATATCTGCATTTTTAGCGCTGGAAAGTCTTGGCGCAGTAGCTATGTTTGCAAAATCTTTATGAAAACCTGTTTTCCCTGATTGCGACCTGTCGATGAAATAATTATTCGCTGTCCTGTCATACCCTATCACTGTTTTTTCGCCGGTTGTATTGGATAGCTCAATGGAAAATGACTTTAATTCATCAGTATTGAATTGCAACAGGGCCGGTCCGGTCAAAGCGCCCGCTCCGGCGGTGACATCCAATTTCTTAATTGATTTACTTTTGGTGGTGAACTCTTTTGTTTTGAGTTCCTCCAATGCAGATACAGGAGTGGAGACAACCCGGTACCGGCCGACTTCTTTCGTAAGTCCCAGTTTTCTTGCAACGGTAGTCGCGCTTCTCCAGTTTTTTGTCGGTACAATATTGGCATAGACCCAGTTGCTCATCCAGCCTATGAACAATTTTTCGTCGCCGGTATTGGACCAGGTAATGCCGGCGTAGTTGTCCGGGCCATAATCCAGCCATTTTGTGTCCGTATCATCGGGTGTGAACACGCTGCCGTCAAAGCTTCCTGTAAAATATTGCGTACCCGATCCGCCGTTGGGTGCACCCGGGTTGAGGTTTACGATCAGCACCCATACCTGCTTGCCGTCCACTTCAAAAGGTATCAGGTCCGGGCATTCCCATACGCCGCCATGCGCGCCCAGGTCTTTACCGAATTTGCTTTCTTCCTTCCAGTTTTTCAGGTCGGACGATGAATAGAAAGTGATATGATCTTTGGTGGCCAGTGTCATGATCCATTTTTGAGCAGGCTCATACCATGAAACTTTAGGATCTCGAAAATCGCGTATACCAGGATTGGGCAATACTGGGTTGCCTTTATATTTTGTCCATGTTTTTCCTTCATCCAAACTGTAGGCGATACTTTGTGTTTCTATCTTATCAAAGCCATCCTTTTCCATGGTATGGTTATGACTGGTATAAACAGCCACTATCGCATTGGCGCCAAAGCCCGCAGTATTGTTTTTGTCAATTACGGCGCTGCCGGAAAAAATAGTACCTATGGCATCCGGGTATAACGCGATGGGCAACTCTTCCCAATGTACAAGGTCGGCGCTCACCGCGTGCCCCCAGTGCATGGGTCCCCATACGGTGCTGTCGGGATAATGCTGGAAGAACAAATGATATTTGCCGTTATGGTATACCATACCGTTCGGATCATTCATCCATCCTTTTTTAGGGGAAAAATGAAGCTGCGGGCGATGCTTATCGGTATATGCATCACTTTGGCTCCATAATGTTTGAAAAGAAATAACAAAGGAGGCTAACAATAACCATTTAGCTTTTGCGATCATGATTTTTTATTTAAAATATGTTTAAAAACTTATTTTGCGTATGATCATACAGGCAGCATTAGCAGCATACCTGTATGATTTGTTAAATATAAATGCTTCTTAATTATACCCCGGGTTTTGTTTGTACAATCCTTTTGTAAAAGTAATTTCTGACTGCGGAATCGGTAAATATTCATCTCTGCCCGCGGTAAAATGAGCGGTGACCAAAAATGGTCTGCGTACTTTTTCAATATCAATATATGCATTCAATGTTTGTTCGGCTATACCCCACCGTACCAGATCAAAAAAACGTTCGCCTTCAGTTGCAAATTCCAGGCGGCGTTCCCATTGCAGGGCTTTACGTGCATACACCTGCGTCCATCCGGCAGATGAATATTCCTGGATTTTATAGTTGGAAGGAAATGTTCCATCCAGCTTTTTTAAACGATCAGTACTGGCTGCAGCCCTCGCTCTTACCTGGTTAATAAGCGGCAATGCTTTTTCCTGTTGTCCTAATTCAATATATGCTTCGGCCTGTATCAGTAAAATATCGTCATAACGCAACACATCATAATTCTTGGCGCTTCCCATAAATGGCCCCAGCTTAAAATAAGAAGAGCTTGTTGCCAGTTGCTGATTGCGCATGGTATGAAAGTTTCCATACACACCGGGGTCTCTGACCCAGCTATTGCTGAAGGGTTTTGTATTATCGTATTTATAAGGGTGTCCATCTATGCCAACCGTATGGTCTAATCTTGGATCAACTGTGGCTATAGCAAGATTTGCTATACTGTTATTAAATGTTTCAAAATTGGGCAAGCCATTAGCATCAGTGGTATGTGCATTCACCATGTTCTGGCTTGCAGCATTGAATCCGCAACATCCATATTGTGGTGCACCATGCGGATAGTTCAGTCCATCTTCAAAATTCATCCTGCCTGCGGTAGTTCCATCGTTAATAGTAAACTGTATAGCAAAAATTGATTCAGCGCTATTTTCAGTTTCAGGCAAAAAATTATCTGCTATATCAGCATTCAAACGATATTTACCGGAAGAAATAACCGCTTGTGTTAATGTTATTACTTCCTGCAGTCTTGACTGATTAATATTGGTTACATGATGTGTTTCATCCTGCTCATAAGCCTGGTATAACTTCACTTTTGCCAGGTATGCCTGCGCCGCGTATTTATTTGCTCTTCCTGTTTCAGATTGTGTTTCCGGCAAATTATCCACCGCAAATTGAAAATCATCTGCTATTTTATTCCATGATTCATCATTGCTCAGATCATTCGATACTTCCAGAATACCCTCGGCTGTTGCATTCTCATCAAAGATGGGAATGTTTTTATAAAGCTGTTTCATAGTGAAATAACTATGCGCCCTCAAAAAGCGTAGTTCTCCCTGGCGGATTTTTTTCTGGGAGTAAGCGCTTTCGTCAAGATCATTCACGGCACGTAATGCTACATTGGCTCTTGAAACAGATTTAAAAAGATTCTTCCATGTGCGGGATACAAAGGCATCCATTGTGGGCGTAACAAGATTGTAATGTTCCATGGCGTCAATTTCACCAACATCACCTGTTCCGCCTCCGCCTTTATAAGTATCGTCAGAGCGAACTGCACCAAAGGCCCATTTACTGTATATCGGTCCGATCATATCACCATTACCAATGGCTGCATAAGCCGCGGTAACCAGGCCGTCAACAGCAGTGGGCGAAGTAAGATCGCTGGATGATACCGCTCCTTTAGGGGTATAATCAAGTGCTTTTTTGCAGGCAGTGCTTAGCAGCAGTGCAGATACAAAAGCTATGCTTAAAATATTTTTCATCTTCTTAGTATATTTAGTTGTTTACTTTAAAATGAAGCGTTAATGCCGAATGTGAATGTTTTTGGAATTGGCACAGGATCCAGGTCTATCCTTTCCGGGTCAGGGCCCTGGTATTGCTTGCTTTTGAACCAGAACAGGTTTTCTCCCATTGCAAAAAACCTCAGTCGTGAGAAGAAACCACCGGTTGTTAAATTATAAGCAAGCTGAATATTGCGCATTTTAAAGTAGGAAGTATTTACAATGAAATAGTCTGATGTGCGCCCTTCATTGTTATTATCTTTTAATGTGAGCGCCGGGATATTGGTTTTTGTATTTTGTGCAGTCCATGCATCAAACACGCCTGGTCCTACGTTTTCCCTACTCTTCATCAGGTTGTTAAACAAAGTATACACATCAAAGCCCTTACGACCGGCTACGCCTGAACCAAAAATGGATAGATCGAATTTTTTATAGCTGAGATCAATTCTTGCCCCGTATTCCAGTTTGGGTAATGTAGTGCCGATCCATGTTCTGTCAAGATCACTGATCACACCATCTTTATTATCGTCCACATAACGTATCCTTCCCGGGCCTGCACCAATTTGCTCAGGCGCCGCATCCACTTCTGCCTGCGACTGAAATAGCCCGTTGGTTTTATATCCGAATATATCAAATTGAGAATGTCCTATAATGGTATTCCGCAAATTGCCTGCATAGGCCGGTCTTACATCTTCCGGCAGCTCTGTTATTTTATCCCTGAAGTGCGCAAAGTTGAGCTGTACATTGTAGGAGAAATTTCCTGTGCGCTCACCCCTGTAGCCAATTACCAACTCCCAGCCTTTGTTAGTTTTGGAGGCGCCGTTTACCGCTTTCTGCTGTCCTTCTCCAAGTGCTGATGCAACCGGCGGAATAATAAGAATACCGCTTGTTTTTCTTGAGAAATAGTCGAATGACCCGAATATTTTATTGTCGAGTACCGCAAAGTCTACACCTGCATTTATTTCATCAGTTGTTTCCCATTTCAATGCTGCATTGGCAGCCTGTGTTTGCACAAACCCTGAAGGAAGTGTTCCTGTATTAGCGCCGGATAATGAATAAGCTGTACCGATATTCATGTATTGCTCCCAGAAGCCCGGGGTAAGCTGATTTTGTGATGTACCATATCTCGCATAATACAAAGCATATCTTGCCAGGTCGCCAATTTGCTGGTTACCTACACGCCCTGCACCTAATCTTAATTTTAATTCAGAAAATACTTTATTATCTGTCATGAAATTTTCCCTGTCTATACGCCATCCTATTGATGCGGCAGGGAAAATCCCATATTGATTATCGGCGCCAAACCTTGATGAACCATCACGGCGAACCGTAACAGCCAATAAATATTTATCTGCATACCCATAATCTATACGGCCAAATTGAGAGAACAGCCTGTTGCCGGTAAAGTCTCCAAAAATGGTAGTATTACCGGTGCCGGAGCTAAGTGTGAAATAATCTTCCGTTTGAATAGCAAATCCTTCTTTCCTGGAAAACCGGGTTTCCAGGTCGGTTCTTATATACTCTGTACCCAAAAGAAATTTAAATTTATGATCCTGCAGGTTCAGGTTATACCGTAAAGTATTTGACCAGGTCACACTTGAATAATGGTTTTCATCAAAGGTTAAGCTATTGGTGGTACGGCTTAACGCGCCTTCAGTAAATGTGGGTGCGATCACCTTATTCTTATATCTCGCATCATCTATTCCTAAAGTAGTTTTAAAGAATACGTTTTTTATGGGTTGAATTTCAGCAAATACACTTCCGAAAGAGCTTAACCTGTTGGCATTATTCCACCGGGAGATATATTGCATGTGCAGGGGATTGTTCCTGTCTGAATAACCTGCGCCTAACGGGCCTGCATATGTTACACCGTCCTTCTGAAATATCGGGATAGTAGGCGTTAAGGTTACCGCGAGAGAAGTTGTAGAAGCGCCCCCAATGTCCCTTGCTGTAAGGGTTTCATCGGAGTTGGCTATATTCATATTCAAACCGAAAGTTAATTTGCCATTAAAAGCCCGTGTAATAGCATTGATGCCTGCATTCATACGCTGGTAACCGGTATACCGCAGCATGCCGGTATTCTTCACATGCCCCAGGGTAATTTCAAGTGAGGAGCTTTTATTGCCTACAGATGCTATCAGTGAATTGTTGGTAACAATACCCGTTTTATACATTACAGACTGCCAGTCGGTATTACCCACAGGCGTATTCTGGTCTCCACCAACATAGGGTTTAGGGACTACACTGGTAAGTACAGGATTATCAAAATCATTGTTCCAGTTAAAATCATATATTTCTCCATAAGCGTCCGTGGGGTTTTGGCGGTCATTAACAGAAGCCTGCCACAACGCCTTACCCCTGTCAACAGTATTAAGCATTTTAAACCGCATAGATTTTTCAGACTGCGCAGATATGCTTGTGTTGAACTGGAAATTCACTTTTCCATCTGTATTGCCGCCATTTTTTGTTGTAACGATGATTACACCATTTGATGCACGTGAGCCGTAAATAGACTCTGCTGACGCGTCTTTCAGTATCTGCACAGAAGCAATGCTTGCAGGGTTTATATTCTGAAATACTTCCGGCCTGGTAGTAGGCACGCCATCTATAATATAGAGGGGATCGTTATTACCAAGTGTATTGGCTCCGCGTATCAGTATTCTGCTATTCGCTCCGTTGGGCGAGCCGTCTTTTTCAATATACAAACCTGCAACGCGCCCCTGTAAGGCCTGCATGGTATTACCGGAGCTGTTATTTTTTACAGGGTTAAGATCTACTACCGCTACAGCACCGGTTAAATCCTGCTTGCGTTGCGTGGAGTAGCCTACTATAACAATCTGCTCACCTTCAACTGCCGCTGATTCCATTTGTACAGACAACTCACCTGCTTCTGTAACTTTTACAGATACCGACTTCATGCCCACGAAGGAAAAAGTGAGCGTTTCACCCGGTGCAGCCATAATAGAAAATTTTCCCGAAACATCGGTAGCTGTTGCATTCTTTTCTCCTGCAACGGTTACACCTGCGAGTGGCGACCCGTCAGTTTTGCTGGTCACTGTGCCATTCACCTGCTTTTGTTGTGAAAAGCAAAAGGAGGTTATTAAAATGCAAACAACAGTCATGATTTTTTTCATACTTCTATCGTTTTAGTTTTGATTGATAACATATTTGTTTATAATTAACTGATAATGGAAGACTGTAATCGAATAAACCTTTGAATATCATCGCCGGTATATGAAGGGCATCCCCCTGTTTGCGTAGCAACAAAAGCACCCAGGGCAGATGCAAACTGCAGTGCTTCCGCAGGCGATTTATGATTGATGATACCCGAAAGATAACCGGCTACAAAGCTGTCGCCGCTCCCTATAGTATCAGCAACGCGTACACGATAACCATCATGATAATAAAAATCATCATTGCTATTAATAACAGCCCCTTTGGCGCCTCTTGTAACAATAATATCAGGGACCTGGAAGCGGTTTTGCAGGAAGCGGATCTTATCTTCAATGGTTTTGAACTGCACGTACCATTCCGTAATAAGATCCAGCTCTTCTTCATTCATTTTAAGGATATCCGCTTTGCTAAACTGGTATTCCAGCCTGTTTTGATCTACGAAAGGCTGTCGCAGGTTTACATCAAATACTCTTGTTACGGGGTTGTCAAGCAGGTTGAATAAGGTATTACATGAAGGTTTACTCCGGGTAATAAGGCTGCCGAAAATAAAATACCCCGTATTTTTTACCAGCGCTTCATGCTGAGGCTCCGGCTCAATATAATCCCATGCAACACCCTGCTTTATGTCGTACTTCATATCACCTGCGGCATCAGGCATAGCCATTACAATACCGGTAGGATGCGTTGCATCAACCTGTATGTACCCCGTGTGCAGTTTCTTTTCTTTGAGAATGGTGATTAATGCCTTGCCACGATCATCACTCCCAACCCTGGAGATGAGCGCGGTTGGTTGCCCGAGCGTGGTAAGATGATACGCTACATTCATCGGCGCACCGCCGGCTTTTATTTCATACGGCAATACATCAAACAATACCTCTCCAAAGCAAACACAGGTAAAATCCATACAGCAGTTTTTTAGTGTAATACAAGATTGGTTTCGAGTTCCTCAAGCGACTTGCCTTTTGTTTCAGGCATATATTTTATCACGAAACCCAACTGCAGTATCATCATACAGCAGAAGAAAAAGAAGATGATGCCCTCCCCCAGGTTTTCGCTGATAACAGGAAAAATAAAAGTGATAATGGCTGCCATTACCCAATGGGTAAGGCTGCCGAGGGTTTGCCCTTTTGCCCTTACCGTATTTGGGAAAATTTCGGAAATGAATACCCATATACAGGCTCCCTGCGACATAGCGAAGAATGCTATATAGGCTAACAATAAAACAACTATGGCATAAGGATTTGACGAAGGATGCATGAATAACCAGGCTACGATACCAAGGGTAATGATCAGCCCGATAGTGCCACTGAGCATCAGCTTACGCCTTCCGAACTTATCAATTAAGCTGAGTGCCAATAAGGTGAACAGGAGGTTTACGGAACCTATAGCAACACTTGACAGCAATGATGATTCGGTTGCCAAACCGGAAGATTCAAAAATGCGGGGCGCATAATATATAATAGCGTTTATACCTGATACCTGGTTGAATATGGCAAATACTACTGCCAGGAAAATGGGGAACCTGTATCTGGAGGAAAACAGCTTTTCCTTCGCTTTATTTTTGTTTTCCCGGTTGTTTTTTACAAGGGTGGCTATTTCTTCCTCATATTTTTCCGGATCAATGATGCGGAGGGTGTTTTTTGCCTCCTCGAATTTTTTATTGTGCAATATCAGCCACCTGGGACTTTCCGGAACGAATCTTAATAACACAAGAAAAAGGAACGAGGGAACAGCCATGATGCCCAGCATCAGCCGCCAGGAGTGGTCACCGCCGGCCACACCAATGAGGTAGTTGGAGAGATAGGATACCAGGATACCGGTTACCACGTTGAATTGGAACAGGGCTACCAGCCTGCCGCGGTTTTTGGCAGATGATATTTCGGATATATAGATAGGCGCGGTTACGGAAGAGGCGCCTACACCCAGCCCGCCGATAAAACGGAACAATAAAAACATTGCCCAGTTGGTAGCCAGGGCGGTAGCCGCAGATGAGATAAGAAAAAGAAAGGCTATAATAATTAGTGTTCTTTTCCTTCCCAGTTTATCGGAAGGCAGGCTGCCCAGCGCCGCGCCGATAACAGTACCCAACAGCGCAACAGACATGGTAACCCCATGCTGAAAGGAAGAAAGCTGCCAGTAAGCCTGAATGGATTTTTCCGCACCGGAAATAACAGCGGTATCAAAGCCAAAGAGAAAGCCGCCAAGGGCTACAACAATACTCCAGAATAGTAATGGTTTGTTCATAACAAGAATCGTTGGTCAATCGTGATTGATAAACCAAATGTATCATGTAAAAACGCCCTTAACCGTTCAATTTTGTATCAATTCGTTTTAAATACGGATTTTAGTATTATAGGAATTAATTTTTTGATCTTCAAGAACTTATGAGATAAGTGACAGGATATGTACCATAAATAAATTTAAAATTTGTAACTGTTTCTTTTAAAATAATACCATCTTTACATTATGTATTTATGCAGGATGGGTTTTGTAAAGACAGTTACCGGGTCTGCTCAATAATGATCTGCAGGTGAATGGAGCGTCGCCAATGTCGCTCAATCGAAGCAATGAAGCCGGTCAACAAAAAACTTACAGCATACCTCCGCAGGAAATATAGAAGATGTACCTGGTAATTATTCCTCTTCGTGTATGCGAAAAATAACGAATGCCACCATTTACCTGTTGCTGGTCATTGCCACAGCATCCCAGTTTTCGTGCAGTATGCAAGCCTCCCGTAAATACAAGGTAGGCATCTCGCAACTGGGTGAGGCAGATGAATGGCGGAAAGACATGAAGGAGGAATTGTATCGTGAGCTTGTATTTTATCCTGATATAGAAGCCATTTACAGGCAGGCGGATTACAGCAGTGAAAAACAGGTAGCGCAAATAAGGGAATTAATGCAGGATGGCATTGACCTGCTAATCGTTTGCCCGTACGAAGCTGCGCCGTTAACCCCTGTAGTTGAGGAAGCCTACAATAAAGGAATAAAAGTAGTTATAGTAGACAGGAATGTTAATTCCGAGCTATATAATAGTTATATAGGTGCAGATAATTTCCAGGTTGGCTATTTTGCGGGTGTGTATGCTGCAAGGTATTTGCATAATAAAGGAAATATAATAGAAATAACAGGCTTGCAGACTTCCACTCCGGCAAGGGAAAGAGAAAAAGGATTTGCAGAGGCGGTCAAAAAATTTCCTGGCGTACATATTCAAAAAGTAATTAACGGCGACTGGCTTGAAGAGAGCGTGGAAAGCCAGCTCCCTGGATTTATCAGCGAATTGAAAAATACACAGTTGATCTTTGCGCACAATGATGTAATGGCCAGAACGGCGGCGGGTATATGTAAAAAAGCCGGGATAGAGGATATAAAAATAATTGGCGTGGATGCATTGCCCGGCACCGGGCTGAGCATGGTAGAAGACCATACGCTGCTCGCTTCCGTATTGTACCCTACAGGAGGCAGCGAAGCCATACGGATCGCCGATAAATTGTTGCGCAACAAAAATGTGCCCAGGCGAAATATACTGGAAACCATAGTGGTGGACAGCACCAATGCCATTATGTTGCTGCAGCAGGCAAATAAAATTACGGCGCAACAAAAAGATATCGTTCGTCAGCAACAGTTGCTGGCACAACAAACCAAAACCTTTAAAACACAGCGCAACCTGATATTTATCCTGGTCGGCTCACTGGTATTGTCGCTTATGCTTGCCGGGCTGCTTGTTTACTCCAGGAGCAGGAATATAAAAGCAAATAAAAAGCTCCACGAACAAAATGAGGAAATATCTGAGCAAAGCCGCCAGATCGTATTAATGGCTGATAAAGCCCGGGAAGCGAATGAAGAAAAGCTGAATTTTTTTACCAATATTTCGCATGAATTAAAAACACCGCTTACTTTGATATTAGCGCCAACAGAAGAAGCGCTGCGCGGAAAGCTTCCTGTTACAACACGCAACCAGTTTTCGCTTGTAAAAAAAAATGCCACACGCCTGCTGTTGCTGGTAAACCAACTGATGGATTTCAGAAAACTGGAGCTGAATAAAATGAAGCTTGAACTACAGGAAACCGACCTTGTGCAGTTTTTGCAGGAAATTGTGAATGCGTTTGCAATATTTGCAAAGCAGCATCATATTGACTGCAGGATTATTACTCATGAAACCATACTGCCGGTATGGATTGATTGTGAAAAAATTGAGAAAGTGTTCTTCAATATTCTTTCCAACGCGTTCAAGTTTACCGGAGATAACAGCTTTATACATTTAACCATTAAGAAAGATGCTTTGAATGGCGAGGCTGTAATTGAAGTGCAGGATTCAGGCATTGGCATGGGTAAAGAGGAGCAGGGACATTTATTTGAAATGTTTTACCAGGCGAGCTACGACAGCAATAAAGGAACAGGGCTGGGGCTGGCGCTTTCCAAGGAACTGATTGAGCTGCATAAAGGAAATATAGCTGTGCAAAGCGAAAAGGATAAAGGCTCCGTATTCACCATCAGCCTGAAGCTGGGGAATACACATTTTAGTGAAGATCAAATTCACCCCGGAAAAGAAATGTATAACAGCCAGGTGAGCGCCTGGATAGAAAATTACTATACGCCCGGGACCAAACAATTGCTACCTATACCCGAAGAGGAAATCGCATCAAAAAACCGGGATGGTAAAGAAACGGTTTTAATTGTGGAAGATCATGATGATCTGCGGGAGTTTTTATCTCAACGGCTTTCGGCGGAATACAATGTGATTACCGCCAACAATGGCGCTGAAGGGATCCAAAAGATATTTGATGAAATGCCGGATGTAGTGGTGAGTGATGTGATGATGCCAAAGACTGATGGCATAGCAATGACAAAATCATTGAAGGATGATATCAGAACCAGGCATATACCTGTAATATTACTAACCGCCAAAACAACAGAGGAAAACAAGCTGCAGGGCATTAATGCGCATGCCGATGCGTACATTACCAAACCATTCAATGTAGATATACTGGAAGGAACGATCAGCAGCCTGCTTGAAAACAGGACAAAGCTGAAAGAACATTATTCAGCGGAGATACCTTCAGGCATTAACGGCGGCATCGCTAAAAGATCTGATCGGTCTTTTGCCGCTCATTTAAATGCCGTTATTGAACAGAATATTGCCAATGAAAATTTTTCAGTGGATCATATTTGCCGCGAAATGCATATCTCCCGCATTCAGTTGTACAGGAAAGTAAAGTTGCTGTTCGACACGAGCGTGAACGACCATATCCTGCTTATGCGTATTCAGCGCGCCAGGCACTACTTGCAGAATGAAGACCTTTCTATTGCTGAAATCGCTACCCTTACGGGTTTCTCCACCGCCTCCTATTTCTCCACCTTGTTTAAAAAGTTTGTCAATGAGAGCCCCAAGGAATACAGGGGGAGGTTCAGGCAATAGGAAGCTCTAGTTTTCCAGCCAGGCTTTTAAATCGGTCTTCATCTGCTCCCATGTCACACTCTGCGTTATGGTTAAGGGTCCGGATGGGGCCTTCTCATATGCCTTTTTTATCACTGCCAGGTCCTGTCGGATTGTTTCAATGTCATTTTGGGTACCACAGGCATCAACAGGCCCCGTTATCAAAAGATTCCGGGGTGCAAGAGAGGCTGCCAGGTCAGGCAGGTCATATTTACCGATCGCACCGGGAACTGTGCTGTATAAATAGGCCGGGTTATATTGCCGGCTCTGTACAATGGACTGATACGAAGTATAGGGTTGTAACAACGCCACTGCACTCAACCGGTTATCCAGGGCCGCCGCATGGAGCAGTGCCGGGCACAGTTCTCTTTTTGCCAGTCCGTATACTTTTTGAACGGCAGCATCTTTTTGCAGGATATCCGTTAACAAATAAATATCACTGGCATGTATACCCGTAATACTGGTCCCGGTCATTACTGTTGTAAACCAGGTGTTATAAGCTACTCCTTCCACATATGAGTCACCGCGAAAGACACCCGCTCCTGTTTCTCCTGTGCCTGCCATATCGGGCGCCAGTACCAGGCAACCATTACCAGCCAGCCATACCAGCTCCGCGTCCTGCTCCGTATCTCCCGGCTTTCCTGCCGGGTCCAGGTAAAGAACCGCTTTTCCGTTTGGACGATCGGGCCGGTAAAGCAGGTAGGGAATTACATACCCCTTTCCGGTTTCCAGCCGGAACTTCTCTATCGTGTAACCTGTCTTTTCAAAAGCTCCCATAAAGATCGGTTCCTTTGCCTTCAGCGCCCGGTAACCCGATAATTCTTTTGCTTCCGTCAATACCCCGGCTGTATAACCCCGCGTACCACGTACGGCTTCCAGTTGCCGTATTTTCTCCAGGGATTCCTTTTTATTAATATCAAAAGCCATTTGTCCTTTATAGGAATCGAGTACCTGGCCGGTAATACTTACTTTAAGTTCTTCCGGACTGAGCAATTCTACTTCCATATCTTCCGTCGTGCCGGGCATACTGAATACTTTCTGAAAGAAGGCGTACATGGCTTCCCGGTTTTTTTTCGTAGAAGCGTGCCCGGCATTATCTGTTACCATAGCAAAATGTCCGGGCGCACCAAGAGCCTTATAGGCCCTTTGCGCTTCAGCAGCAGTTTCTACAGAACCTTCTATCGCGAACATGTCCCTCGAAGTGGTGATCATCAGGGTAGGTCTCGGAGCCTTCGCAATAAGCAGGTCTGCCATATCCAACCCTTCCTTTAGTCCTGCAACAAAATTCTGTTCCGCATCCTGCAAACCAATGGACCGCAGAAGCGAAGAAAAACTGGTGATATAATCTTCCGGTGCTACCGCTTTGATACGGTCATCAAAAGCAGCTATATAACTGCTTTGCGTACCACCGCCGGACCTGCCGGTAATACCTATCCTGCTGCTATCCACTTCTTTTCTGGTAACCAGGTAGTCAATGGCCCTGATCCCATCCCATATAAAATTGCGGGCGACCGACTGACCGTTGATAAAATATTGTGCGCCCACATAGGAATGCTGATGAGTAGGCGGTTGAAAGGTACTATCTCCCGGTTTTCTATATTCCATCCGCTCCCCCTGCCCTACCGGATCGAAAGCAAAAACAATAAATCCTTTTTTGACAAGATTGAGCAATACCTGTTGATAAGAACGGTAGCCCACTGCAGAATGTCCGCTGCAATAAACTATCGCCGGCGCTTTTTTCCCCTTTAATCCTGCAGGAATAAACAGGGATGCCGTTACAAAATACCCGGGCATAGATTCATAAACAATATTTTCAACGACAAAGTCTTTTTTTAAAACCGTACCGGTAATTGTTGCGTTCAGCGCGGTTTTTTCAGGAAAAGGACCTGTCACTTTATGCAAAGTTTGGGTGATCCACCGTTGCCGCTCCTTCCATTCCTCCGCTGTTTGTATGCGGGCGACTTTCTCCTTCCTTGCCTGTACATGCCGCAGGGCTTCGCCGGAAACATAGTGGATGAGAGCGTTCTGCGCATCGGTATATTGCACCCAGCCATTCAGCACTTTAAGGCTCTCCTGCGGAAACACAGGAGAATATCCAAAGAGGATAAGAAAACAGGCAAAAATCCCGGACCCGGGCATCCGGAAGGAATGGTATCTCATATTTAATTTTACAGTAACACACAAGTTATAGAAATCCGCTTAACATTTCATGGCGCCGATACACAAAAACATGTGGAAACAGAACGGTAAAGTCAGTCTTTTAGCGGTATTTTGCAGCGCAGCAATTCCAATAAAAAATGATAAGGTTTTTAATCATAGTATGTGTATTGTCTTTCAGCCATAACCTGCAGGCGCAAACCGCGCTCACCAATGATGGCGCCTGGTGCTGGTTCAGCGACCCAAGGGCCGTGTACCTGTCCGGCAGTAAGGGAAAAATAGTGACAGGGTGGATCAACAAATACGGAGATGTGTATGCGGCGACACTGGATATCAAAACAGGGAAAAGCGAACAGCAGCAACTGTATAAGCAGCTTGAAATTGATGATCATGACAACCCGGCGTTCCTGGAACTGGCGGACGGCAATATCCTGGCGCAATATACCTGGCATGGCGGCAATAAGAACGGTATGGGCGTGATACAGCATATTACTTCCCGTCCGGACGCCCTGTCTTCCTTCGGAGGCGCTTTTGTATTTAAACCTTATTCGGCGCCGCTGCTTGCTAAATACGTACGGGAGACCTATACCTATGCCAACCCGTTCCGGTTGGAAAAAGAAAATAACAGGCTATACAGTTTCGGTCGCTGGATCGGCTTCAAGCCCAATTTTATCACATCCTCAGACGGGGGTAAAACCTGGTCGGAACCCCATGTGGTGATCACCTCCAAGATACCGGACACCAACAACCGCCCTTATGTAAAATATCATTCCGATGGTATCTCAAAGATCCATCTTGTATTTACAGACGGGCACCCCAACAATGAGCCTACCAATTCCGTGTACTATTGTTATTATGAAAACGGCGCTTTCCGGAAGGCTGATGGCACACAGATCTCCACAATTGACAACCTGCCTTTTCACCCGGAAGACGCGACAGTTGTTTACAAAGCAACCCCTGCATCAGGCAAAGCATGGATATTTGACATAGCAATTGACAGCAAAGGACGACCGGTAATCGCCTATACCCGCTATCCCACCAACCAGGAACATCTTTATCATTACGCGGTTTACGATAAAGGACAATGGGTAGACAACCTGCTGATCAATTCCGGTACCTGGTTTCCGGAAACACCCGAAGGAGAAAAACAAAGAGAGGAAAATTATTCCGGAGGCATGACACTTGATCCGTTAAATCCTGAAACCGTTTATTTTTCACACCAGGTCAACGGTATTTTCGAGATATCAAAAGCCACTACCAAAAACATGGGCAGGAACTGGAAGACCACTCCCATCACCCGAAACTCCGCCCTGCATAATGTGCGCCCTGTTGTGCCGCGTTATAAAAAGAAAGAAGATCCGACAGTGCTGCTTTGGATGCAGTTGAGAAAATACCTGCACTACACAGACTATGATGCGGATATCATGTACCAGGTTTTGAAATAAGATGTCACGCAAAGGCCGCAAAAAGACAGCGCGAAAGATCACAGGGAAAGAAGCGGTTCGAAACATCCGGACTGCTTCTCCATCAAGGCGGATCGTAATAACAACCTTTTTTAATCAGCCCCAATATTGCCCGCTTTTATCAAACGGGTTATTTTCCGAAAACGCTTTTCAACAGGTCGGTTGTTCTTGCCAACGGATCTTTCCGGATCTTCTGTTCTTCCTGGGCTACCTGATAGAAAATACCGGACAACGCCCTCTCCGTTACATAGGCAGTCAGATCCGGATTGATCTTTTTGATCGTAAATTTATTATAGGCGGTAAAAACAGTATTCCAGTGTTTTGTGGCATCTGCTTTCTCCAGGGCTTTTTCTATCACCGGGCGAAAAGCCTCCGTAAGCTGGGCAGTGGTTTTTGATTTCAGGTAGTCGGTAGCCGCGAAATCGCCTCCGCTTAATATGCCGGCCGCATCCTGTATGCTCATTTGTTTGATAGCGTTCACAAAAATGGGGGTGGCTGATTTAGCCGCGTCTTCAGCAGCACGGTTCATACTTAAAATAGCGTCGTCCACCTGCTTTCCCATTCCAACAGTCCTTAATTTTTCCTCTACCTTTTTCGCCTCTTCCGGCATCAGTATCTTTACCGCGGCATTGGCAAAATAACCATCCACGGCAGATAAGTTTTTTGCGGCGGTCTCCGCGCCAATCGACAGGGCTTCCTTTAACCCGGCAGCAATATTGCCTCCACTGTCTTTGTCTCCCCCTGTTAACTTTTTGAGTATCTGCGCATTAACATTTCCCGAAAAGGACATGCCGGCAATAAAAAATAAAAGCGCGAAAAATTTTTTCATAAAAATTTTATTTCAGTAAAGTCAAAAATGATACCACAACATAGATCGTCAGAATAAACGAAAGTTTAATCTCCTTAGTGCCTGTATTTTGCTAAAGCTTTAACAATTTCTGCACCATCCACTTATCATTTACTGTTAAGTTAAACGTATTGTAGTTTTATAATATGCCACGAATGCACGAATAAAAAATATACAAATCGCATTATTGGCGCCATTCGTGCATTGGTGGCATTTTTTGTTGTATCCAAAAATCATCCACCGCAGGCGGACGCTGGAATTCGTGGCATATTATACAACAATTTAAATTTAACATAGCACTACTTACTTGATCCCGGCCCGCTTTTTCAGCTCCATTACCGGCATTACTATCAGCCTGCCAACAGGTTTACCGTCGCGGTAAGTTATCAGCTTCATGAATTGCGCATCTTTGGGAACTGTCAGAGGGGATTGATATTTTGGATAAAAATTGTCCGGAAATGAATTTTCGAAACTATAGTGAATATCCAGTCCGCTGATCTCGGTACTCAATGTTACTACAGGCAGGTTGCTGCTGCTTTTGGTCACTTTAAAGATCGGATCGTACATAGAAGGCGCATACTTGGTCTCCGCCATATCCAGCCGTTCAAACTGCTTCTCCACTCTCTTAACAAAATCAGCCCAGTTCTTTTTGCTTGCGGGAGACCATACCGATTCTGAAACAGCAAAGGCCCGTGGCCACAACATATATTGCGCATGCCGCATATTATATACCTGCTCCGTCCATAAATTTGCCTGTCCGCCTTTAATATAATCGGGATCAACTCCCTTCGGCAATGGGTCGAATTCGTAGGTTTTATTCAGCCGTAAGCTGGCATATACCGGTGGCTCGATGGCCGCATCACCCTGCATATAATCCAGGTAAACAAAAGTAGTAGGACTCATTACCACCTGGTGTTTTTGCTTAGCTGCTTCTATACCACCCTTCATTCCCTGCCAGCTCATTACCGCCGTATTAGGCGCCAGTCCACCCTGCAGTATTTCATCCCAGCCAATCACCTTTTTTCCTTTGGACTCGATAATTTTAGCCACACGTTTCACAAAATAACTCTGCACTTCATCCAGGTTTTTCAATTTCTCCTTTTGCATCAGCGCTTTTATCGCGGCGCTCTTTTCCCAGAAATTACGGGCGGTTTCATCCCCACCCATATGAATGTATTCGAAAGGAAATAATTCGGCCACTTCCGTAAAAACCTTATCAAGAAACGTATACACTTTCTCGTTAGCGGGACATAATGTATTATCCAGCAACCCGTAAAAATGCCCGCCGGGAGGCCATACCATAAAAGGCTCTCCTGAATTTACCACATATTTATCAGCACCGGGCGTACACGACAGTTCAGGATAGGATGCAATGGCTGCCAGGCTATGACCCGGCACATCAATTTCCGGCAACACGTTCACATAACGGCTGGTAGCATACGCTATAATTTCCCGGATATCGTCATGCGTGTAAAATCCACCATAATCACGCGGCTCACCGGCCGCAGGTTTGGAAAAATAATTGAACCGACCCTCTTTTTTTACGTTCCACGCGCCCACCGAAGTGAGTTTCGGTAATGACTTTATCTCCAGGCGCCAGCCCTGGTCGTCGGTAAGATGCATGTGCAACAGGTTATACTTGTATTTAACCATATCGTCAATAAAACGTTTCACCTCTTCCTTGGTGAAGAAATGCCTGGAGACATCAAACATTAGTCCCCGCCAGCCGAAACGCGGATAGTCCGTAATTTCTACAGAGGGCGCCGTCCAGTTAACACCGGCAACAACCTTTTTACTTTCTATTTCTTTGGGTAATAACTGCAGCAGGGACTGAACACCATAAAATAACCCGGCAGCGCTGTTCGCCGTCATATTTATGCCGGAAGGTGTCACCAGTAATTTATACCCTTCATTTCCAAGTTCCGCATCAGGTGAAGCCAAAACCTCCAGCCTGAAATCCGCGGTACCGGCATTTTTGTCTTTACTGAAACTATAACCTGTCGCTTGCAGAGATTGAATCAGAATATCGGCCACCGCGTCGGCGCTGTTATCCGCACTTACCGACTGTACCAGCGCATTGTTCTTCAGCGTAAAAATGCCTCCCAGTTCTCTTACAGACACAGGTTCAGGAATAATAGCGATATTCCGCTGCGCATTCAAAAGCTGAAAAAAGAACAGAAAAGAAAAAAATAGCAGGAATTGTTTCATGAAACAGACGGTTTTTGAAGTCAAAAGTAATTAAAAATACCCTTCCCGTTTCCGCAATCGTATGCGGAAACTCAATACCGTTAATAGTTCAGGGACAAATTTCAGGAGACTCCGTTCACCACGTTTCTAGGCTTGCCTTTCAAAAATGCTTTTATGTTCTCCACTGATTCATGCAGCAATCTTTGCCGGGCTTCTTTGGTTGCCCATGCGATATGGGGAGTAATAATACAATTGGGCGCCGACAACAAAGGGTTGTCTGCAGGTGGTGGCTCGGATGATAAAACGTCAAGGCCGGCGCCGGCTATTTTACCTTCACGTAAAGCGGTCGCCAGTTCCTGCTCCGCTATTAATGCGCCACGGGCCGTATTGATTATAAATGCCGATGACTTCATTTTGCTGATCAGCCCGGCGTTGATCATTCCACGGGTATCATCCGTGAGCGGACAATGCAGACTCAGAAAATCCGCCTGCTCGCAACACTCTTCCCTGGTAACAAATTCAACACCGGCTATATTGTATTTTGAAGGGTCCCGGACAACCGCCAGCACTTTCATACCAAAGGCCAATCCTATTCCTGCCACTGCCGCGCCAATCTGCCCCAGTCCTATCAAACCAAGTGTTTTGCCATGCAGCTCAAACAATCCTTCATGTCCGAAACAGAAATCCAGGCTCCTGCTCCAGGCGCCGTCGCGTACTTCACCGGAACGTTTTCCAACATGGTAAGTCAGTTCCAGGATAAGGGCCCAGGTGAGCTGAGCAACAGAATGCGTACTATACCCCGGCACATTACACACGGGAATACCTCTTTCAGCCGCCGCTTTGATATCAATATTATCGTAACCCGTCGCCAGCTCTCCTATATACCTCAGGTTCGGCAATTCCGCGATGGCAGACGCCAGCACCTTAGCTTTGTTTGTAAGAATGACCTCCGCGTTCCCGGCTTTTTTTGCCACTTCTTCCGGGGGCGTCCTGTCGTACACCGTCAGGTTCCCCAATTCCTCAAAAGATTTCCAACTCAGGTCGCCGGGATTGAGTGTAAAGCCATCTAAAATTATTATCTCCATATTGAAATTCATTTATCTTAGTGATGTGAAAATAAGCAGGTTTTCCTGAAATCATCAACAGAAAAATATGGTAAGAAACAAGCGCCGGCCAAAAACAGCAATAATTATTATTGTAATTGTGGCGATACTGCCGCTTTTTATCGGTAAACCCTATCTCTATAAAGCAATTGCTTACAATTTTGCGAATATTGACGATTATAAAATTTTCGATAACAATATTGTCAGCGCATCCCCACAACCGGCACCCTGGCCGCTCGATGATCAATACACTCAAAAAATTCCGGACGACTTAAACAGCTATCTTGAAAAGATCCGTTCCGCAGCCCTGTTGGTTATACAGGATGGTAAAATAAAAGTAGAAAAATACTGGCTTGAATATAACGACAGTTCTGTCACCAATTCCTTTTCAATAGCTAAAAGCATTACAAGTCTCTTAACCGGCATCGCTATACAGGAGGGAAAGATAGCCTCTGTTAACGATCCGGTGGGAAAATACCTCCCGGAATTTGCCAGCGGCGAAAAAGCAAAGTTGAAAATCGTTCACTTACTTACCATGAGCAGCGGCAGCAACTGGGATGAAAGTTATGCCAACCCTCTTTCGGTGACTACAGAAGCTTATTACGGCAGCGATCTGTATAAAACAGCCACTTCAGTTGATATTATAAAGGAACCCGGCACCTACCATTTCTATAAAAGCGGGGATACCCAGTTACTCGGGCTTGTGTTGGAAAAAGCTACCGGCAGATCCCTGAGTGATTACGCCTCAGAAAAACTATGGAGGCCGCTCGGGGCCGAACATCCTGCCCTCTGGAGCACCGACAAAAAGGGAGGTTATGAAAAAGCCTATTGCTGCTTCAACAGCAATGCCCGCGATTTTGCCCGCCTGGGACAACTGATGCTGGACAGCGGCAGGATAAACGGAACTCCATTGATAGACAGCGCATATTATGCACGATCCATCACTCCATGCAACATCCCAGACGATACCGGTACTCCCTGCAACTACTACGGCTATCAATGGTGGATCATCCCCAACGAACCTTCCATCTACTATGCCCGCGGGATACTGGGGCAATATATTATCTGCATCCCGCAGAAAAATATGGTTATCGTGAGGCTGGGTGAAAAACGCGATGAGAAAGTAAACGATATCCCCCTGGAAGTATTTCGCCTGATTGAATGGGGAAAGACGCTATAGTTCGCTTAGCCCGAAAACTCCCCACCAATAACCGTTTCATCAAATAGTCTACTTTTTTTATAGACTTTTTTAAAAAAAAGTGTAAAATATTTTTGCAGTTCAAAAACTGCATACTAAATTTGTCCACCAATTTAGTAGACTATCAAAAATGAACGCTTATATGCACTCTTTCCGCTTCGCACCATGTTGTTGCTGTTGCCGCTAGGTTCAACAGGTTAATCCGGGTTTCTATTTTATCTCAACATCAATTATTCCAAAACTTCAGCAATGAAAAAAATACTTTTTCAGATAGTACTTTCTGTATTCATATCACAAACACTACAAGCACAGCAAAATATCTCAGGAGTGATAAAAGACAGCCTGGGAGCCTCGCTTGCAGGGGCCACCATCATCGTAAAGGGTGGTAGTCAATTTTCCGTCGCGGACGAAAACGGCTCCTTTAAAATCACCACCAGGAAGAGTTTCCCGGTAACATTGGGGATCAGCGCTGCCGGTTACCAATTCCGGGAAATAGTTGTTTCAGAACAGACCAATGCTCCTTTCAATATTATCCTTTCTGCAGGCGACGACCTGACCGAAGTGGTGATCAGTTCCCGTCGCCGCCTGGAAACAGTGCAGAGTGTACCGATTCCCATTTCAGTCATCAGTGGCGGACAGGTGGAAGAATCCGGCGCCTTTAATGTAAACCGCGTTAAGGAACTGGTTCCAACCGTACAACTATATTCCTCCAACCCCAGGAACACCACCCTCAACATCCGCGGGCTGGGTTCTACTTTTGGCTTAACCAATGACGGGATAGACCCGGGAGTGGGATTTTATGTGGATGGCGTGTATTTTGCCCGGCCGGCAGCTACCACACTGGATTTTATCGATATAGAACAAATTGAGGTGTTGCGTGGTCCCCAGGGTACCCTGTTTGGCAAAAACACAACTGCCGGCGCATTCAACATTACCACCCGTAAGGCCAGTTTCAGACCGGGCGCTAATGTTGAAGTCAGCTATGGCAACCTCGGCTATATACAGGCTAAAGCATCGGTAACCGGCCCTCTCTCGAAAAAACTGGCTGCCCGTTTTTCCTTTTCCGGTACTCAAAGGGATGGCACTTTGTATAATGTAATTACACAAAAACATCTCAATGACATCAACAATACCGGCGGAAAAGTACAATTCCTGTACACACCCAATGACAATATTAAAATAACCCTTTCAGGTGACGCAACCCGGCAACGTCCCGATGGTTACGCGCAGGTATTTGCCGGTGTGGTACAAACCCGGAGGGCTGATTACCGGCAATTTGAAAATATTATAACAGACTTAAATTACCAGCTTCCCAGCAGAAATCCGTTTGACAGGGTTGTAGACCACAATACCACCTGGAGGTCCGGCAATGATCTCGGGGGCGTTTCGCTGAATGCGGATTTTAAAATCGGGCCCGGCACCCTCACTTCCACATCCGCCTGGCGCTACTGGCACTGGGACCCATCCAATGACAGGGACTTTACCGGGCTGGCAGTACTGCAATTATCGCAGGCGCCATCCAAACATAAACAATGGTCGCAGGAACTGCGGTATGCCGGTAATATCTCCTCCAACCTCAGCGGTGTTATAGGGTTATTTGCCCTGGGGCAAGACCTCAAAACCAATCCTGTACATACAGAAGAATCCGGCGCTCATCAATGGCGTTTTGCAAAAAACACGAATAGCGAACTTTGGGAGACGCCCGGACTTTTTGACGGCTATGGCATCAGTACAAAGTCCCGGTTACAGACATTCAGCGGCGCTTTATTCGCAAATGTCGACTGGGCAATTACCGAGCGCCTCCATGTGTTGCCGGGTATCCGCTTCAACTACGACCGTAAAGAAGTAGACTTCAACAGGCAAACCTACGGAGGTTTGCAAACAGACGATCCGGATCTGTTGGCGCTGAAAAGAGCAGTGTACACCAATCAAACCTTTGCCGCCGATGTAAAAAACAATGACTGGTCGGGACAACTGACTGTTTCTTACAAGGCCGGAGATAATATCAACACCTATGCCACGTATTCTACCAACTTCAAACCGGTAGGCATCAATCTCGGAGGATTACCTACCGCCAATGGCCAGGTAATGCTGGAACTTGCACAGATAAAACCGGAATATGTGACCCATTTTGAAGCCGGTATTAAAACCAATCCGTGGAAAGGGTCTACGCTCAACTTAACCATATTCAATACCAATGTAAAAGACTTCCAGGCGCAGGTGCAGTCTCCGGAGCCTGGTGTGAACAGAGGCTACCTGGCAAACGCCGAAAAAGTGAGGGTACAGGGAGCGGAACTGGATGCCAACATCAGAGCGGGCAGGCATTTCTCTTTTTACGCGGCGCTGGCCTATACTGACGGCAAATACATTTCCTTTACAAACGCTCCCCTCCCGCTGGAGGAAACCGGCAGCCAGGTCTCTTTTAAGGATGTTTCCAAAGGAGAGTTACCGGGCATTTCCAAATGGGCCGGCTCACTGGGCGGAGAACTAACATCCGGGGCAAAAAAACTGTGGGGGCAGCAGGGAAAACTATTCCTCGCATTCGATACTTACTACAGGTCTTCGTTCTCCTCCAGCCCCACGCCATCAAAATATTTGAACATTGACGCCTACACGCTGCTGAATGCCCGCGCAGGATTCAGAGCTACAGAAGGGGTCTCTTTCTTTATATGGGCACGCAACATCCTGGATAAAAACTATTTTGAGCAACTGCTACCCGCGGCAGGAAACGCCGGGCAGTATGCAGCAGTGCTCGGCGACCCGAGAACCTTTGGAGTTACCCTGCGGTACTCCTGGAAACAACAGCAATAACGCATCTGATCTGCTGACAGCGCCTGTCCGGAGTTCCGTGGCAGGCGTTGTTGTTTAAACGTTTAAAAACAAAACTCTTTACCGGACCGGCAATCGCGGACCTTTTTATCACAAGTTAACCTCATATTGTTTAGTTTCCTTTATCTTCGGCAAAAGCGGATACCATGAGCATCACTCTCATCATCATTATAGTTACCTGTATTATATCGTTTACGGCTTTCAACAATCAGAAGACAATGGATGACCTGATATTTTATCCACCCGCTGTTAAAGAACAAAACCAATACTACCGGTTTGTTACCTGCGGGTTCATCCATGCCAATATCCCCCATCTTTTATTCAACATGTATTCCTTCTGGATCTTCGGCGAATATGTTGAGATCCGTTTCATGACGGTTTTCGGACCCGGTGGCAAATGGTTATACCTGCTCATGTACCTCACAGCCCTGATAGTATGTCTGCTGCCCACCTATACCAAGAATATAAATAATTATTACTACAGGAGTCTGGGCGCTTCCGGCGCTGTGTCCGCGGTGATTTTCGCTTTTATTTTCCTGGAACCCTTGCGGGGTATCGGGCTGATCTTTTTACCGGGATTGATGATCCCCGGCTTCATTTTCGGGGCGATTTATTTAATCATATCTTCCTATATGGACAGAAAGGGCGGCGGGAACATCAATCACTCCGCCCATATCTGGGGAGCTGTTTATGGAATTGTTTTCCTTGCAGCAGGAGGTTTTATTTCCGGCCATAACCTGCTAATGAGCTTTACCAACCAAGTGAAAAACTATATTTCCAATTTTTGATACCGGAAAGCCTCCCCCGCCACGGCGGGCACGCCCAGCCCCTCCGAAGGAGGGGAGTAAAAAACTGCTCCGTAGTGGTGAGCAGTTTATCTTAAATGATCTTTTATTTTGTTGCCGGCTGTTGTACTGCTATGAAACTGCAGTTGCCACGCTCGCTTGTACGGCTGGAACGCTATTGAGCAGAAATACAAATCCAACACTGGCGCAGGTTTGGTAGCATTGCTTTGTGTTTAGCCAGACCTGTGCCTTGCTGTTACTAAGTTTTTATCAATATACACTCACTATTTCCAATAATCCTTTCTTGTTTTTTGTATAATAATCTGTTGCACTACTATATTTCCAGTGTTCTGCCAATTCAACAAAACCGGCCCGAACCGGGTTTTCATGAAGGTAAGTTATTCTTTGCTCAAGCATTTCTACATTATCTAACAATATAGGGTGATTCTCATGTTGCCAGAATTGATATTGATGATTGGATTTGTTGGCTTCGCCGTATTGCCTGAATGTTTCTAATATCCCTGCCTCGCCGGCAGGCAGGCATTCTTTCCTGCTTTCCCCAGGATTTTTGATAATAGCATCAATTATTTTCAAAGCAGTGTAACTTTTTATATTCTTAAGTACCATAGCAGGATCATAATTGACAGCACACGAATATATGAGATGAAAATGATTGGTCATTAAAACCCACGCATGCATTTGTAATCCTTGATTTTTTTGACAGTATCTGAAGCTGTCTAAAAGTATATGCCTGTACAGATCTCTCGTAAAAACATCTATCCAGCCTATTATAGTTGAGATTGTGAAATAGGTAGCTGCTTTATCGGTAAACTTGTATTTGGTGCTCATAGTTGGGTGTTTGCTATAAAGTTATTGCTTTAGCTTCAAATTTTAGTCTTAAATAAGGAATGCACAGGCAACAGGTCGGCTATCGCACAAGCCTACCGCTACAGACCTGCGCCAGAACGGGTGCAACACGGAAACTTTACTATCATCGTTTTGGCGCGAGTGAGATATCTGCCGGGCTTTGGTACTAATGCTCAACTTTTGTACTACTGCCCAACAGATTTCTCTCCCGCCACAACATACTTTTAATTCAAACTTCATGACGGCGGGATCGAAATGACGGGGGAGAGTATTTGTATTTTATTACCAGCACTAAGGCAAAGTATCGCTATCCTTAGTCTCCGACTAAGGATTTTTATGTTCTTCCGGGACTTATGTCCCGGGTATATTATTGTTGCCGGCAGTAACGCCTGTCGAAACAGGGAATGCTTACCGCTATTATCATAGCTCCGGGTCCGCGAATGCACCTGGCCTGGCTGGGAGCTTTAGTTACTATCTTTACTCCCCGCCTACCGCAGAGTCGCCTGCTAATACACAAGCCTGATCACGGGACACTGCGGAGAACCTTAAGCTCCGGTTGCCACAGTTTATCCCGCACTTTAGTTGGGACTCGCTTGTACAGATGGAACGCTATTAGGCAGAAAACCGTACCGGTTGGATATTATAACAACGCTGTGAAATGATTTACCGTAAATTACTATCGTTGCGGATGGCTCTTTTCGCCGTAAAACATTACATTTGATCTGTTAAAAGAGCCGGAAGTATTGAAGGAAAACGAACTTAATAATTCTTATTTAAAATCATAATATGGAAACAGCATTAAATAATGCACAGTTGGAAATCCTCAAGCTATTCGCTTCCGAACAGAGCGAAGAAGACCTCAGGGAAATAAAATCGCTCTTGGTAACTTACCTGGCAGACAAAGTTACCAGGGAAGCAGATAAGGCTTTTGACACCCGGGGATATACCTCTGAAATCTTTGAGAAATGGAAAGCGGAACATTTTCGCAAAACTGCTTAAAGAATGACTGTTGTAATTGATTGCAACATTTTTGTGATGTGCCTTACTTCCAGGTCGCCTTATCATATTATTTATAAGCACCTGATCAGTGGAAAATACGACCTTGCAGTTTCGGAAGAAATTTTGTTTGAATACGAGGAGGTGATACAGCAAAAATATAGCATTTCAACCGCTAATGCACTGGTGGCACTTTTAAAAGAGTTGCCCAATGTACACTTTCATGTTGCTTATTATAAATGGCTGCTGATTGATGCGGATGCTGATGACAATAAATATAGCGATTGTGCTATTGCAGGCAACGCAAACTACCTGGTTACAGAAGACAGGCATTTTGATGTATTAAAAAAAATTGATTTTCCTAAAATAGCCACACTTTCTATTGGCGAGTTTGCTGCTCTAGTGGAAAAAATATAATGTATCAGAACTATTCCGCCCCCGGAAGAGCACTTGAAAGCAAGCAAAAACAAAGTATGAAATGCTTATTTTTATATAACGTATTTTATACATAAAAAACACTTATATCTGCTAATCACTTAAAACCTGTTATTATGAAAATGTATTTGCATCCTTATATTCTTCTTTTTTGCTTTACACTCTATAGTTGCTCCAATATTGAAAGTTCTGAACAGAGCCGTTCTGAAGATAAACCATCTATCGCCAATGATAAGCTCTCCGGAAAATGGTATTATGCTGAAGCCCCGCAGTCTTACATTGAGTTTAGCGGTAATACCTGCACCGAACATATGGGTGAGTTAAGCGCATCCATTACCTATGCCGTTACATGGATTGACAGCATACATTACCAACTTGAGGTAAAACAGGCTACAGGACCTGCTGCCATGATATTTAAACCAGGCGATCTGCTGCACGTAGAAATTAAGGAACTTACACCTGATTATTACCGTTTCTTTATAAAAAGCAAGCTCGTAGAGCAATGCATTGTTGTTCTAAGAAAAGCAGATTATGGCGGTGATACAGGAAAGCCTTGTTAATACTGTAAAAATTAAAGGATGTTGAAATTCCCTTAAAAGAATAACCAGAAAAGAAGCCGCTGTAAATCACCTTATCTAATATGAACCCTCGAGCTAAAAAATCCTATCACCCCTTTGTAATGGTGGCATTTTATCTGCAATTCCTTCCCGAAGAAATATTAGCGGCTATTCCCCGATCTACCAGGCATGAATGGCAGCATAAGCCTGTTACAGTATTATTCGGATACGACTGGTATTGTCAAAACCGGCATCTTTTTCAAACCTTACAGGAAATTGCCGTTAGCAGAAAGCTGCAGAAAATCAACAAAGCATTATTGCGTATCATAGCCATTCAGCGATTCGTACATAAATACAAGTTGCTTATGCAAAGCAGGTTGTCCGGGGTAAATGAGGTAGTCCTAAGCAACATTGCAAAAGCGGGCAAACAAATCGGGTTCAACTTTTGTTTGAAATTGCTCCGGGTTTCCCGGCAACAATACCGACAGTTGAAACAAAGAATATGTTCACATTCGCCACTTAGCCTTTGTATTCCCAAACATCCCGCCCAGCTCCTGCATCGGGAGGTAAGCACTATAAAAAAGTATTGTGAGGACAGCAGGTATATACACTGGCCGCTGGCTTCTGTTTATCACCAGATCATACGTGACAGGGCAGCCTTTTTCCATATCAACACATTTTATAAATATGTAACACGCCTGAACCTAACCCGCAGAACCGCTCCGAAACGAAGAAAAAATCATTCCTCAGGTATAAGAGCTGCCGCTCCGCTACAACTGTTACATGCTGATGTTACCGTTTTCAGAACAGTCGATAACATGAAATCTTACATTTATCTTGTTCAGGATAATTTTTCAAGGGCTATTTTAGACTTTGCCGTAAGCAGTTCATGCAAAGCAACCGTTATGATGAAGTTGGTACAAAATACACATACAACCTACTTACAACCTGCTGCATTAGATCTCTGTCGTCTTATGACCGATGATGGCTCCGAAAACTTTGGTCCGGTTAAAAACTTTTTGGCAAATACAAACAACCCTGTGTTTGAGCATATTATAGCCCAGCGAGATGTTGAGTTTTCTAACTCAATGATCGAAGCTGCTAATAAGAACCTGAAATATCACTTTCTTTATCATAAACATATTGCCGATTTTAACAGCCTTTGCCACTGGCTCCCCGAAGCGATCAGCGATTTTAACAACCGGCCGCATAATATATTGAACGGACTCACTCCTTTAGAAGTACTCAATGGGAAAACAGCAGATAAAATTTCATTGATAACACAAAGGCAAACAGCTAAAATTGAGCGCATCGCGAAGAACAAACAGCAAAAATGCTGTAATTATTCCTTCTGAAGCAGGAATGTTAAACCCTGAAAACTGACCTGCCCTTTTTATTCTATACGCTTCGATCTCAACCTGAAGAATTAAACAATTTCCTGAATACAAAAATCTTTATTTCAACGCTAATCTATTAGAAATATTCAATCCTTGCCCCTGTCCGGTGTTCCGGACGATTTATTATAGAAAGTTCGTAGAGGTTGCACCGTACTTAAAAACATGTAGCTACAAACTACGTAAATCTCGATAAGTAAATACTAAAAAAAACACAGGTAGACTATGCGGAGACCGAAATTGCCTCCTGTAAACGCATTATTCTCTGCCGGTTTTTGAGGATCTGATACACTACCATAAGCTTATCAGTTTTTGATCAAACCACCCACCGGCAGGCCACTCGGCACTTTGTCCGGTATCCTCCGATCATAATCATCATCATTGAGGGTGTTGAGAAATTCCACGATTGTATTGATATGTTTGAATTCTACCCGAAGCTGTTTTGCCAGGGTATCCAGGTGCTGCCGGGTAAGGTGTTTATTCGCCAGCTCTTTCCCCTGAAGGTCTTCATAAAAAGTGAGTACGCTTTCCAGCGTCTGTATTTTACCGTTATGCATATAAGGTCTTGTACGCCTCAGGTTTCTCAAGGTAGGCGTCCTGAAAGCATAACTTTGCTGGAAACCGGAGTCTGAAAACGGCAGTTTGTCATTTTCAGCCACTCCCAATACATGCGGTTTGAAATCCGAAAACATTGGCCCGTTATGACAGCGGGCACAACCCGAAGTAATAAACAACTGCATTCCTTCTATCTCCCGTGTTGAAAGCGCCGATTTATCGCCGCGCATGTATTGATCGAACCTGGAGTTGTTAGAAACAAGGGAACGTTGAAAAGCAGCCAGCGACTTCGCCAGGTTCTCGGCTGTTATTTCTTTGTCACCAGGAAATACACTGTTAAATATCTTTCCATAGGCAGGTATGGCGTTAAGACGTTTTACCACTTCCGGAACGATCTCATGTTCAGCGAAATCAAACCCGCGCATTTCCTCCAGGGTCTTAATAGGTTCCAGCGCCTGTTCTTCCAGTCCCGATGCACGGAGGTCCCAAAACATGGGAGCCTTATCAGGCACATAGTTCCCGTTTTCATCAATCCCGTTAAAAGCAATGTTCAGCAATGACTGCGAATTCCTTTTTGTAAATGGTATGTTATTCGGCTTTTTAAATACCCGGTTTTGTCCGAGTCCCCGGCCATTTACGCCAATAGGCAGATCCAGGCTCTCGGCATAACCAAATTCGGGGTGATGACAGGTAGCGCAGGAAACGTCCTTATTACCTGAGAGGATGGGGTCATAGAACAGTAACCGCCCCAACTCAACTTTTTCCTCCGTGGTAGGATTGTCCGCCGGTGAAAGAAAAGAAACGGGCAGGGCGGCTATTTTTCCAAGGTCGGCTTCTTTTTTCCGGGTGATCCTGGCTTGTTCGTTTACAGGTTCGCGGCAGGCTTCTATGATGCCTCCGCAAGCAACCAGGATACTTATAATGAATACCAGCTTGTTAAATGATCTCAGGCGCATCAGGTCTTTCCAGGGTTTGTATATGATTCCATCAGGTACTGTTGCAATACCAAAGCATGCGTGTGTGTTTCGTCTTTGGCTCCGTATACCAGTGTGATCAGTTTTTGTTGTTTATGTTGTTCTAAAAATTCAGGTACATCAGGGTTGTCTTCCAGTTCCTGCATATACTTTTTTTTAAACCCGTTCCAGTGTTCCGGTAAATGACCAAACCATTTTCTGAGTTCCGGTGAGGGCGCCAGGTCTTTGGCCCACTCCTGTATATCCGCTTCTTCTTTTGTAACACCTCTCGGCCAAAGCCGGTCTACCAGTATCCTGTAGCCGTCGCTTTTAGAAGCGGGATTGTAAACACGTTTTATGTGAATATCAGGACGCATGATCAGTAGCAAGCTTAGTGAATAGTTCAAGTTATGGAAAAACAGGTGGTTTCAAAAATAAAATCAGATGATATTTATCATGCCGGAATCCAACCGGCCATCTCTGTATGCATCCAGCGGATAACCTCATCTGTCATCAATACCTCTATGTTGGAGTGAGTAATTATTGTGTTATTGATTTTACTGCCGGTCAGATCGATATTGTCAATAACAACCGGATGATCAGAACAGGCCGGCAATCCATAAGAAAATAAAGGCGGTTTGGGTTTTGACTGGTATACGTTGATATTCTTTTTTACATTGGACGGCACCGACCGGTTAATACCGGCAGACCACGGACCATTGGCAATATCAACGGTCAGCAGCAATTGTATAGTATGTGTTTTTTCCAGCAGGCGGCTTAATTTCAACACCACTTCACCGCCCTTGCTGTATCCATATAAAAAAATAACCGGGTCAGCTTCCTCCTCCAGGAACCTGCGGTGTAAAGTACGAAGCGTTCTTCCGAAATCCAGGAAGTAGTTATAGTTCACAACAATTACCTCATCAAATAAAGGACAGATCTTTTTCTCAATGGTCCTCGTTCCTTTAGATATACCCCTTATACCGGAGAATAAATCCGACCCACCGACCAGTATGGCAATTTTATTGTATGGCATTATTATTTCATTCCCGATGCCCGTACTCCGGGTTGCCTTTTATGTGGTTTAAAAATAGGTTCTTTTTAAGAAAGTTGATTTCTCAAAAAAGTTTAGTAATATTAAAATTTTTAGTTTCAGACCCACAAGATACTTTCCCGGGCTTTTATTTTGACGGAAGTAACCCTGAATGGAACGTTTGGATACAAAAACTATTTCCCGGTATGAAGAATATGGTATACATATCCCTGGTATTAACCGGACTTGCCGGTATGCTTGTGGATACCCCGGCAGAAGATATTGATCATGCTGCTATCCTCAAAAAACTGGACAATACCACCCTTGAAAAAGGAAAGAGAATTTATGCAGGCTCCTGTATTGCCTGCCATGGCGCAGATGGAACAGCTTCCCTGCCGCAGGCGAGATCCTTTAATAAAGACAAAATGCGGTTTGGCACCCAACCTTATGAAATGTGGCAGACCATTACCAATGGTTCGGGCACTATGCCTGCCCAGTCATGGCTTACACCGGAAGAACGGTACTACGTCATACAGTATATCAGGGAAACATTTATCAGGAAGTCAAACCCTTCACAGTATTTTGCTATTACGGAAACTTACCTGGAAAAGCTGCCGAAGTCCAAAGCTTCCATTGCACAGCAAAAAGCCATTACGCGGAGCGAAGCGTTAAAAGGAAATATCAAATACGGGCAGGAATGGTTTTCCAACAACGCCGGCGATTATGGAACTGCCCTCTATTCGCAGGTGAAAGACCAGAGTACTTCCATGCTGACAGTAAGCCTCAACAATACGGTTCATATAAGCTACAACTTACTTCGTATGGGCAGCGCCGCCCTATGGATGGGAAGCCTGAGCCTGGACGAAACCAAATACCGCAAGTACCGTGGCGAGGGACAACCTGTTGTAAAAGGAACAATGATGAAAGGACTGGACCTCTGGCAATGGACCTATAATAACAAAATAGATTCACTGAATGAAACTATTGGTCCCAGGTCTCCTTTACCCGCAGCATACCTGCGGTACCATGGTCATTATATGCATGAGAAAAAGGCGATCCTTTCCTATGCTGTTGCCGGCAGGAATGTATTGGAAATGCCCCGGGTTTTAAGCAATAATACAGTGATAGCTCACACACTGCATGTTTCACCGGGAAAGGAGCAATCCATTTATATCGGGCAATTGGACGGAAGCGTAACCAAAGACAGCCTGTTTACGACCGTTACCGACCCCGTGACCAGACAATTTATATCCGCGGCTGTTGCAAGCGATAAGCCGGTAAAACTCAATGTTGACGACCGGCACCGTATTGTACTCACCATTCCTGAAAGCGACCATCCGTTCAGTTTACAGGTGTTGAGAACATCGGGAGGGTCGGCGCAGGCGCTGAACGCTTATAAAGTATATGTAAGATCATTGCTGAATACCGGGCAGCTTCCTGATCTGACAAAGATGGTAGCAGGCGGGCCTTCGCAATGGACAACGAAAATAAAAACCGTAGGAAAACTGAATGCCGGCAAACCCCATTTTGATCCCATATACAGCAAGGATGCCGATAAGACCAGCCCGGAAAAGGCAGTACCGCTTCCGGCAGACTATCCCTATGCGGTAGACAATATACCGTTGCCTTTTAATAACCCCTGGAATGCCTGGGTGCGTCCCACCTGCCTTGGGTTCAAAAATAACGGCGATGTTGTCATAGCCACTTATACAGGTGATGTGTGGGTGGCGTCAGGTATAGATGAGGAACTAAAAAATATTTCCTGGCAAAGAATCGCTACCGGCCTGTATGAACCAATGGGGCTGAAAATTGTAAACGACAGCATTTATGTGACCGCCCGGAACGGCATTATCGTACTGCATGACCTGAATGGAGATGGTGAAACCGATTTTTACAGGAACTTTTATACAGATCACGATGTATCCTCTTTTTTCCACGCGTTCAATTTCGGGCTGGAAACCGATAGCGAGGGAAACTTTTATTATGCCAAAGTGGGACAATATACCGATAATAAAGACCCGGGTAATGTAATAAAAATATCTCCGGACGGTAAACGGGCGGAGAGTATCGCCGGCGGATTCCGGACCAATAACGGCATTACCGTAACCCCCGATAATAAAATATATGTAAGTGACAACCAGGGCAACTGGATGCCGGCAAACAAGATCAATGCAGTTAAACAGGGCGGCTTCTACGGGTATGTTCCCAACCTGTTCGACGGGAGTGGCGCATGGTCGCCGGACGGAAAAAGCTTCACCAAAGAACAGGCGGTCAAGGGCGAATTGGTCCCGGAGATAGTGAAACTGCCTGAAAGCTTTGACCCGCCTGCCCTGTGGTTGCCACAGGAGTTCGACAATTCTCCCGGTGGCGGCGCCTGGAGCGATCAGCAGTGGGGACCGTTAGGCAACCGGTTTATCCATTCCAGTTTCGGGCGGGGATGGCTATACACTTTTTATCCGCAGGAAATAAACGGGATCATGCAGGGTGCGATGTTAGCCCTGCCGTTCCAGTTCGAAGCAGGTATTCAACGGGTGGCCGTAAGCCCGGCAGACAAACAGGTGTACACTACAGGGTTAACCGGTTGGGATGACGGGGTGGCCTCACAATACGGGGTTTTAAGCAGGGTAAGATACAAAGGAGGAACAGGACACCTGGTTACCGGGATCAGGGTGGTGAAAGAAGGTGTACAACTGGATTTTAATTGTGAGCTGGATACCGCTCTGAACAGTGATACCGGGAAATATTTTGTTACACAACACAATTATAAATGGACCAGTAGTTACGGTTCCGACCACTACTCGGTCCGGCATCCCGGTATAAAAGGGGAAGACAGCCTGCAGGTAAGTAAGGTAGTGGTTTGTGCAGACAGGCGTTCCCTCGTATTACATATTCCTGAAATGGGGCCTGCTCAAACCGTACGGTTACGGTTTGAAGTGAAGGCTAAAACCGGGGCAGTTATAAAAGAGGTGGCTTATCTCACCATACATGCTATACCGGAGTAATCATCAGAACCGGCTAACGTTCCGATAAATACTTTTTTCTCAACCGGTTTGTAAATGAGTTTTGTAACATTGCAGTTGTAAACCGAGCGGCAGCTTCAAAAACCTGAAATGAAAAAACTAATACTTCCCGTATTTCTCTGGGTGCTGGCTTTTGTCTCCTTTGCGCAGGATAGTACAGGTATAAGAGACAGCATAATACTGACAGAAAAACTCATTATTCAGGAAGAAAATCAAAAGATCATCGACTCCCTGGTAAAAGTGCAACTGGAAAAAAAGCTGAAGGAGGCGCAGGCGAAACCGGAAATAAATGAACTGGAGGAAAAACTGAAACTGCTGGAAGAAAAAGAAGCCGACCGGAAGATAGCTCAACAAAACAGGATATTACAACTAAAGGCTATTGGTGAGAGTTTTGCGGTCCATCCTTTCCGGGATACGCTGTTTTATATCCATACCGGCACCGGGTCGTTCACCGCGGCAGACCGGGCCAACTCTACAACAGAGCGTATCCTCAGGTTATATGAAGATGATTTTTTTAATAAAGATTCATTAAAAATCGTTACTACGGAGAATGCGGCCAATATTGTTTATAAAAGCGGCTTTATTGTAGCATCCTTTTCCGACCTGGATGCTATGTGGTATGAAACATCCAGGGAAACGCTGGCAAACGAATACCTCGAAAAAATAGCGGCTGCTATTGAACACGAGAAAAAACAAAACAGTTTCAGGAACCAGCTTATCAGGGTAGGATGGGTGAGCCTTGCTATTATAGGACTGCTGCTGATCATTTACATAATCAATAAATTTTTCAAATGGTTTGAACACTACCTGTTTAAACACAGGAAGAAAATATTCAAGGGAATTTCGTTCAGGTCATTCAGGTTGTTTACACCCGCAGAACAGGCTTCCCTTGTGATCCGCTTTCATAATATACTCCGCATAGCGGGCATTATCGTGGTGCTGTATTTATCGTTGCCGGTAATATTTAATGTTTTTCCGCAAACACAACACTATGCTGAAACCCTGCTTAACTGGATCATTACTCCCGCAAAAAAGATATTCCATTCGTTTGTAGCTTTTTTGCCTGATCTCACGACTATTATAGTTGTCTTCATTTTTACGCGGTTCCTCATCAGGATCATAAAATACTTTGCGGTGCAGGTAGAAAAAGGCCGCCTGGAAATACCGGGGTTCCACAAAGATTTTGCCCGGACCACTTACGGCATTATCCGTTTTTTTCTCTACATCTTCATGCTGATCATAGTCTTCCCTTATCTTCCGGGATCAGGTTCTCCTGCCTTCCAGGGAGTATCAGTTTTCCTGGGAATCCTGATCTCGCTGGGTTCTTCTTCTTCCATAAGCAATATGATTGCCGGCCTGATCATAACATATATGCGCCCCTTCAAGATTGGAGACCGGGTAAAGATTGGCGATGTAACCGGGGATGTAATAGAAAAAACACTACTGGTTACCAAGATAAGGACTATAAAAAATGAGGAGGTAACCCTGCCTAACTCAAATGTGCTGGCGGCCAATGCGGTAAACTACTCTTCCAATGCAGAAGAGCTGGGATTGATACTCAATACCAGGATAACCGTAGGATATAAAGTGCCCTGGAAAACCAATGAACAGCTTCTGATCAAAGCGGCTTTGAAAACCCCTATGATAGAACATATCCCCGTGCCTTTCGTATTTCAGTTGAGCCTGGATGATTTTTATATTACCTACCAGTTGAACGCATACACCAGGATGCCCAATGAAATGGACACGATCTATTCAGAACTGCATAAAAATATCCAGATCGTTTACAATGAAGCTGGTATAGACCTGACGGCTGTTCACTTCAGTACAGTAAAACTGGATAGCAGCATCCCGTCCGGGAAAGAAAAAAGTTAAGATAACAGCAACCTACTTTTTTTTGAATAATCCCTATCGCGCATTCTGTGGCGTCCGGACCCAGGCATTTCTATTATTTTAGCCCGTTTTTTATGGACGCATTTACGTTCGTAAATTATGCATCCGCAAATTTAGTTAAATTTGTAGAAGCTAAAGCCTTACCCTAAAGGGTATAGTATAAACGAACATATTGAGACCAGTTAATATTTGCAAAATATTGATTAATTAGCAGTTAGTATGACGCTGTTAAGTCCGTTAACTTTGTCCACTCTTCAGCAGGTATATTTTCGGAGAGGCATCATCAATTAATTAACGATCATTAACTATGAGTATGTGTAAACTATGGTACGGTATTTACCCGGCGTTGTTAACGCCATTCGATGCGCGGGAGGAGATAGATTTTTCGATGTTTAAAAAGAACCTGCGGGCGCAGGTGGAGGCAGGTGTTTCAGGTGTGATCATCGCAGGCACCCTGGGCGAAGCCAGCACTTTAAGTACACAGGAGAAATTTGATTTACTGGCAGCCGCGAAGGAGGTGACGCCGGCTGGCTTTCCTGTGATACTAAATATTGCGGAACAGGTTACCAGGGACGCCGTCGTTTTTGCCGGGCGGGCCGCCGATTCCGGGGCAGATGGACTGATGTTATTGCCTCCGATGCGTTACCGGGCATCGGATGCTGAAATAGTCGCCTATTTTCAAACGGTTGCCCGGGCTTCCTCCTTGCCGATCATGATCTACAACAACCCGGTTGACTATGCTGTTTGTGTCACCCTGGATATGTTTGAGCAACTGGCAGATTGTCCAACCATACAGGCGGTGAAGGAATCTACCAGGGATCTGACCAATATTACACGTATGCTGAATCGTTTTGGGGAACGTTTCAAAATATTGGGTGGTGTGGATACCCTTGCCCTTGAATCCCAACTGGTCGGCGCCCACGGTTCAGTTGCCGGATTGGTAGACGCCTTTCCCAGAGAAACCGTGGCTATTTTTAACCTGGCAGGTGTGGGAAGAATTGAAGAGGCGCTGGCTATATACCGATGGTTTATGCCCCTGCTGGAACTGGATATCCACCCGAAACTCGTACAGTATATAAAGCTGGCTGCCACAGCGGAAGGATTAAGTAATGAATACGTGCGGGCGCCACGGCTGATGCTTGAGGGCGAAGAAAGAAAACGTATTCAGCAGGTGATAGACAACGCCATTGCTACGCGTCCAAAACTTCCCGAGTATTTGTCGCTGGCAAAGCAAGCCTCCCTGAACTGACCTGTTGTCAATAGAGCAGAAACGATCCGGTGACGAATCAAAACAAACAAGATAAGTGAAAAAGATATTTTCATGTATTGATGCCCATACCTGCGGTAACCCGGTAAGGCTGGTGGCAGCCGGTGGTCCCCTGCTGAAAGGAGCAGGCATGATGGAAAAGCGCCTGCATTTCCTGGCGGAATTCGACTGGATCAGGAAGGGGTTGATGTTTGAACCCCGGGGGCATGATATGATGAGCGGCAGCATCCTTTATCCGCCTGCTGACGAAAACAACGACATAGCGGTATTATTTATAGAAACCAGCGGATGCCTGCCCATGTGCGGTCACGGCACTATAGGTACTGTCACCATTGCTATAGAAGAAGGGTTTGTGTTGCCGAAGACGCCGGGTCATCTCCGGCTGGAAACCCCCGCCGGGCTGGTGCTTATTGATTATGTGCAGGAAGGAAAAAAGGTGAAGTCTGTAAAGCTGACCAATGTAAGATCTTTTCTGGCGGCAACGGATATCACCGTTGAATGCCCGGACCTCGGTGAATTGGTATTGGATGTAGCCTACGGAGGAAATTTTTACGCTATCATCGACCCGCAGAAAAACTTTAAAGGACTTGAAAACCATACGGCAGACCAACTCATTGGCTGGAGCCGGGTTATCCGCCGCAGGATAAATGAAAAATACAGCTTTGAACACCCGGAAGATAAAAACATCAGCGGGTTAAGTCACATAATGTGGACCGGCGCGGTTTTGGATGCTGCTTCCACTGCACGCAACGCTGTCTTTTATGGCGACAAAGCCATTGATCGTTCGCCTTGTGGCACCGGCACATCCGCCCGTATGGCGCAATGGCATGCCAAAGGGAAACTAAAAAAGGGAGACAGGTTTATACACGAAAGTATCATCGGCTCCAAATTTACCGGCACCATTGAGGAGGAAGAAAAAAATGCGTTTGGCAGCGGAAAAGACGCAATAATACCCGGTATTGAAGGCTGGGCAATGGTAACCAGCTATAACACCATCATAATTGATGATGATGATCCTTATGCACATGGGTTCCAGGTAATCTAGGGTTAGCCACAATTACAAAGACATGCTCAAACAATATTTCACTATAAGCCTTTTACTCTCCATTCTGTTGACTTCCTGTGACAATAGTTCAACGAATACAGTAAGCCGACACAAGGACGAAAAACCTGCTGTTGCCGTTCCGGTAAAGGAACCAGTTGGCAATGGTTTTAGTGACTTTATTGAAAAATTTAGCGCGGACTCAGTTTTTCAAAAAAGCAGGATAAAGTTTCCCTTGAAAATCAAATGGCACGATATTGACAATGATGGCGACTCTTTGATTTATAAGAATAAGGCAGACTTTGAAATGATGGATTTTCGAAGTAAAAAATCTATAGGTCACTATGACCAATGGGAGCAAAAAACTATAGTTGACAAAGATAATACATCCGCAACGATTGAAATTCGTGGAATCGAAAACGGTATTATGGTGGACTACCTGTTTGAAAAGATTAATGATGAAGTCTGGATGCTTATTGAAATAGACGACAGTTCAACATAATTGTGGCTAATACGGGTTGCATCAGGCGAGCTGACTTGCAAACCTCAACGGCAGTTCTTCGATTGAAGTTTGAAAATTGTGTGAGAACACGCAACCGGGCAATCTGTTCCCCACGTGCTGTTTGAATGCAAATTCACTCTACAGGCGGGCGCCTGACCGGTAGGCAGGTCGCCACCTGCCAGCGAAGATTTGAACTTCTATTGCGGTATTTGTTTATCTCTGATTTTCCCGAAATGAGAATAGTTCTCACCGAAAGTAAATACGTCTGTCTGCGGGCACATTCCAAATTTTCGCTTTATAATTAATTTGCTGGCTTTCTGATTAACAACAGTAGTTTGACTGTTTTATTCTCAAAACTCTTATCATCAGCCAGTGTCATGTCCCCCCCGGGAGGCTATCGTGTGGACACAACTTTTCCGGAAGTTTAATACGCAAGCGCTTATAATAAGGATACTCCTGCTGCTCAGGATTATTTTCAGATTGGTTATGCGGGTAAGCCCGGAGGGCTTAAATTTGAATAGCTACCGGTTTTACCGGGAGAATAAATAATCAATGAACCACCCAACCCGCCATGGCGGGTTGAACAAATTGTTAACCATGAACACTTACAGGCAAATCTTTTACCAGATTATCTTTGGCGCCAAAAACAGGAAGGCAACTATTTCTGAAGCCTTCTAAACCGATCTTTACAGATACATATGGGGGATAATCGAAGGACATAAGTGTAAGCTTTACCGCATTAACAGCATGCCCGACCATATTCATATATTCTCAGATATGCATTCCAGGGGTTTGTTTAAGCGATTATGTTAAGGACATAAAAATAGCCCCCAACTTCGTTGAGGGGATGAAAAAGAGCAGGAAGTTTCCTTTGTTTTCCAATTGGCAGGATGGCTATGGAGCATTCACTTATTCAATAAGGGAAAAAGATATGATCATTGAGTATATCAAAAACCAAAAAGGGCACCACAGGAAAGAAACATTTCGTGATGAATATAAAAGGATCTTGCAGGAGAATGGAATTGAATTTGACGAAAAATATCTATTGTAATGTTCAACCCCGCAAGCCGGGGTTGCCTTGAACTCCGATCATTCATTTCTCCCGGTTTTACCGGGAGCTACTGTTATTCAAGCCCTACGGGCTTGACTGGCAAAACTACCTGGAGATCTGTCCACACGATAGCTCCCGAGGGGGATATAGGAGTGGATGTTTATGCATGCTGGTTATTTCCTTATTGCGAAACTCGAAATGCGCCCCTGCCTTTACCGTTCCATTCTTTTTTCGTATCTTTTATACATGAACCTAACCTATGCACCTGTCTGGAAAGAGGCACCCTTCATCAGACTACTGGTAGCGTTGCTTACCGGTATTCTGCTGCAATGGTACACCGCTGCCCCACTTACCCTTATATTAACAGCAATAAGCTTTTTTGTACTTACACTCACAGGATTGAGTTTTCTGAAAGTTCCCCTGCTGCTACGGTACAACTGGCTGAAAGCCGTTGCCCTGATGATGCTGATAGCAGCTACAGGTATGCTGCTGACTTATTTCAAAAATATTACGCACCAGCGAAACTGGTTTGGACACCGGTACGACAAGGGAACGATGGTGATCGCTTCCCTGAAAGAAACACCCATAGAAAAGAACAGATCTTTTAAGGTGTTGGCTGATGTATATGCCCTGGCTGATAAGGGTCAACTTTTTAAAACCAAAGGAGAGATCATTATCTATTTTCAAAAAGACAGCAGCCTGCTTGAACAGATCAGCTTCGGGAGTACCATCCTGTTTAATAAGACATTACAGCCGATACAAAATGCCGGTAACCCGGGTTCATTCGACTATAAAAGATACAGCCTTTTCCAGGGTATTACCCACCAGGTTTATTTAACCGGTTCAGATTTTTCATCCACTCACGGCCAACTGCAGCCGCTGTTTCAGCAATGGTTGCACCAGTGCAGGCACAAAATCCTGAAGATCCTGAAAACCCATATTCCGGGCAAGGATGAACCGGCAATAGCGGAAGCTTTGCTGATCGGATATCGCGAAGACCTGGACCGGGACCTTGTGCAGCAGTATTCCAATACCGGCGTTATTCATGTGATCGCGATCTCCGGAATGCACCTGGCTATGATTTATGGATTCCTGGTCATCCTGTTGAAGCCATTGCAGGCAAAAGCCCATACCAAATGGATCCGCGGCGTCATCATTCTTTTAGTGCTATGGGGATTTACCCTCGTATCAGGAGCCGGCGCTTCCATTTTGAGAAGCGCGGTCATGTTTTCATTTATCGTAGCCGGCGAAAGTTTTTCCCGCCAGGTATCGGTTTACCATACCCTGGCGGCTTCTGCCTTTTTCCTGCTTTGCGCCAACCCGTTTTTTGCCTGGGATGTGGGCTTTCAGCTTTCCTATGCCGCCGTCCTGAGCATCGTCATATTTTTGAAGCCTATTACCAACTGGATGTATTTCAAAAATAAAATACCGGAGGCTGTATGGAAAATGGCTGCCGTAACCCTCTCCGCACAGATACTCACTACTCCCTTAAGCATTTATCATTTTCATCAACTCCCCAACCTGTTCCTGCTTTCCAACCTGGTGATCGTTCCCTTATCAGGACTGACGCTGTACGGAGAAATATTTTTGTGCATGGTATCCTTTTCTTCACCGGTAGCTCAATTCACAGGAAATCTTTTACACTACCTGATAAAAGCCATGAATGTATTCATCAGTTTCGTGAACAATCTCCCATATGCCGTTACACACAATATCAGGGTCGACCTGGTGCAAACCATCCTCTTATATGCTTTGCTGGTGATCCTTGCAGTTTGGCTGATGAAAAAGAAAAAAGGGTTGCTGCCCTATGCCCTGTGTATTACCCTGGTTTTTACCACTACCAGGGCCATCGACATAATTTTAAGATACAGGCAACCAATCTTGGTTGTGTACAATGTACCTCAATACCGGGCGCTTGATATACTTAAGAGCAACCATTACCTTTTCCTGGGCGATCCCGCGGTAGAAAACGATCATTTTCTGCGCAATTTTCATCTCCGGCCGACAAGGCATTTATTCAGGGCTACTAAAAAACAGCCTGCCACCGCTGCTGATTTTTTATCCGTTTCCGGTAAAAACATATTGATACTGAACTCTCCGGGCACATTACCCGCCGCCGGTTCCCGGCATGCGGATATCATCATCCTGTCGGGGAATATGCCGTTTCGCATACAGCAGCTCACAGAAACTTTTGGTTGCCGGCAGTTTATTTTCGACAGTTCCTGCCCGGCGTGGAAAACCCGGCAGTGGAAAAATGAATGCGATAGTTTACATTTGCGGCGCCATTCCGTGTCGGAAGAAGGGGCATTTGTACTCAATTTATAGCTATGCAAAAAAAAATTACTTCAGCCTTAATTTCTGTTTTTTATAAAGATGGACTGGAACCTGTAGTTAAAGAGTTACACCGTTTGGGCGTCACCATTTATTCCACAGGCGGTACCCAGAAGTTTATTGAAGACCTGAAAATACCCTGTGTGCCGGTAGAAAGTCTCACCAGCTACCCCTCTATTTTAGGGGGTCGCGTTAAGACACTGCACCCGGTAGTTTTTGGTGGAATCCTGGGCAGAAGAAATGTGGAGCAGGACCTGAAAGAAATGCGGGAATACGAGATACCGGTTATAGACCTGGTGATGGTAGACCTCTACCCTTTTGAAGAAACACTGGCACAAGCCAGTGCTGCTTCCTTCAGCGGTACACCCGAAGAAGCAGAGAAAATGATCATTGAAAAAATTGATATCGGTGGCCCATCAATGATAAGGGCAGCCGCGAAAAACTATAGGGACCTGCTGGTGATAGCCGCCAAAAATGACTATAAAGAACTGGTAAACCTGCTGCAAACCCAACAGGGGGAAACAAGCCTGGAACAACGCAGATCCTTTGCTGCCAAGGCATTTGAAATAGTAACCCAATACGATATCGCTATCAACAATTACTTCAACCCCGGCAACCAACTCCATGCAGGCGGCGCTAAACAGGTACTCCGTTATGGCGAAAACCCGCACCAGGAAGGCATTTTCAGTGGCAACCTGGATGAAATTTTCGATAAGCTGCACGGAAAAGAGTTATCCTACAACAACCTGGTGGATGTAGATGCGGCTGTGCAGTTGATCAATGAATTTGATGGATCAGAAAAAACTTTTGCCATTATCAAACATACCAACGTATGCGGTATAGCCTCCCGCGGCAGCCTTAAGGCAGCCTGGGATGACGCGCTGGCCGGTGACCCGGAAAGCGCGTTTGGTGGGGTGCTGGTGTGTAACAGCGTTGTAGACAAAGCTACCGCGGAAGCTATCAGCGAGATATTTTTTGAAGTGCTAATCGCAAACGATTTTGAGGAAGATGCCCTGGCAATATTGAAAAGCAAGAAAAACCGGATATTGCTTACCCTGAAAAAATCTCCCTCGGCTACCCATCAATCCAAAACAATTTTGAATGGGGTACTCAGTCAGCAAAACGACATCGGCAACTATGCCGAATGGAAAGAAGCAGGCGGCCGCCCCGTTACAGACACGGAAAAACAGGATCTGATATTTGCCAATCTTGTTTGTAAACACCTGAAATCAAATGCTATTGCACTTGTCAAAAACAAACAACTGGTAGGAAAAGGTTGCGGGCAAACCAGCAGAATTGATTCGTTGCGTCAATCGGTGGAAAAAGCAAAACAATTCAATTTTGACCTGCAGGGAGCCGTGATGGCTTCTGACGCTTTCTTTCCCTTTGACGACTGTGTAAAACTGGGTCATGCCGCCGGTATTACCGCCTTTATACAACCTGGCGGATCCATCCGCGACAAAGACTCAATAGATTATTGTGTAGCCAATAAACTGGCAATGGTCATCACCGGACTGAGACATTTCCGGCATTGATACCAGTCGCTTTACAGGTTTGGTAAACCTCCCGGGGAATCTATATTTAACCAGCATTTATGGCTTTAATTCTACATATTGACACTGCCTTAAAAAATGCCTCTGTGGGTTTGTCAGAAAATGGAAATTTGCTGATAAGCCGGGAAAATACCATCCAAAACAGCCATGCGGGCTTCGTTCAAAAATCAATTAAGGAAATTTTAACTATAATTAACGTTCCGGCGGCCGCCCTCGATGCCATAGGAGTAGTTGCAGGCCCCGGCTCCTACACCGGAATAAGAATTGGTATGGCAAGCGCGAAGGGATTGTGCTATGCGCTGGAAAAACCGCTGATCACCGTATCGACCCTTGTACTGTTGGCAAATGCAGCAGCAGAACAGGTTCCGGGGCTTGACTTTTACTGTCCTATGATAGACGCCCGTAGGAACGAGGTTTTTACAGCGGTATATGATGGCAGTATCACCCCCATTATTCCCCCTCATGCACTTATTTTAAAAGAAGATTCTTTCGGGGATCTGCTGCAAAAAAAACGGGGGATATTCGCCGGGGATGGCGCGGAAAAGTTTGAGAAAATAATTTCATCAAAAACACGTACCATCTTTAAAAACATCATCTACAACAGCAATAACATTTCGTTAACACTTCATAAATCATTTATAAACAGTGAGTTTTCTGAGCTAGCCTACACCGAGCCCTTATATCTGAAAGAATTTTACCAGTCTAATAACACATTGTTTTCTAAAAACAATTGATGAAAGTCATACCCCGTTTATGATGAGCGGAGTATGTTATTTGAATTTTCGGTTATATATTTGTAGTTGAAATTTTTAATCACAATAAAGTATTTACTCCTATGACTGGCCTAGCAAGTCCTTACACAATGGTTTTAAATGGTGCCCTGCAGGAGAACGGGGCTGAATTGAAGATTGATTTTCTGAATGTTAAGAAGGCAGCTCTTATTTTAAGGGCACTTAATCACAAGTTGCGTCAGCAAATGCTGCAGTTGCTTGATGAAAAAAGGAAAATGACTGTAACTGAATTGTATGTTCAATTACGACTCGAGCAGTCTGTTGCTTCTCAACACCTGGCAATTTTAAGAAGAGCCGGTATTGTAACTACTACAAGAGAAGGAAAATTTATTTACTATTCAGTGAACCATAAACGACTGGGTGAAATTTACAGCTTTGTTGAGCAAATTTTAGCCTGAAAGCAGTTATCCTGAACAACAGGAATAACACCTTACCTGCAAAGCTGTAGTTATTTTGGGTAAAGAATCTTTATGAATCTGAGCACATAACTACAGCTTTTTTATTTTAACTATCATGCAATACTTTACGATCAGACAACTGAAAGATCAACTGGCAGAAAACGACGATATCGTTTTGCTGGATACACGGTCAAGAAACGAATTTACAGATGGTTTTATCCCCGGTTCGTTATTTATAGGGCATGACGGTAAAATGACTGACTGGGCGGCTGTTTTGCTTTTGCCTGAGACAAAGATCATACTGGTAACACCTCCCGGAAAAGAGGCTGAAATTGCCGGGATGCTGCGCGATAAAGGGTTTTCGCAGATACTGGGAGTACTGGACGGCGGATTTGAGCACTGGAAAAATGAGGGAGAGCCCGTAGATATGATCATTAATGTAAATGCGGATGAACTGGCAATGGATATCCCTTTTGATAAGAACCTGCTGGTGCTGGACGTAAGAAAACCTATGGAATTTGCCGACGGACATATTAAGGACTCGGTTAATCTTCCCCTGAATGAAATGAAAGATCCCCTGCGTATTGCCGAACTGGAAGACAACCAAAATATTTATATTCACTGCGCGAGTGGATACAGGAGCGTTATCGCCTCCTCTGTTTTAAAGCAACATGGATTTAATAACATCCGTAATGTAACCGGTGGCTGGGATGCCATCAGTCATACACGGGGCTTTGAAACAGAAAAAGAAAAAAGTGCGTTGAACTGAGGCAAATTTGAAAATGTTGATGGTTGTGAGTGCTGGTTGCGTATAAAATGGTAGGATGTTTTCTCTTATGGTCTTATTATCCTGAGACTTGGGACTTGTATCTTGCGACCTGGAACTTGCGACTTACTACTCACCACTAACTACTTATCACTTTCAACTCCTTCGTTCCTGCTGTCCAGCACAAACTTCCAGTTGCCGTTTTCCTGTCGCTTCCAGACAGTAACATAGCTGCCGGTGTACAGGGAATCTCCTAACTGGAGGTTGTAGGTGCCAAAAGTGTAACCCATATCAGCGGTTTGGGATATATCGCCGCCCATAGGGTTCCATACCAGTTTGGCCAGGGAGTCGTCCATAGAACTGAGAAAGTCGATGGCATTTCCGTCTACCCGGGGGAGTTCTCCGGGGCGGAGTATTATCGCATCGTTTTCTATATATTCCAGGAAAGCCCTGCGTATGCCGATCTCTTCCGAGCGTTTGGAAAAGTCCGTATCCGCCTGCAACATATTATTGTATGCTTTAATTCTTTCCTGCTGTTCGTTAAACTCGAATTTGAACGGCTTGCAGGAAGCCAGCATACATAAAATAAGCAGCAAACAACGGGCGTTTTTATACATACAAACGATTTTAACGCAAAACAATCCTATCACTGATGACAAACCACATAATATATACCAATTACTACAATATTCCTCATTACGTAAGGAGTTTTATTCATTCATTTTCCACAGGTTATTCATATTTCCGCCAGGCAAACGATGCTGTGCATAAGTGGTTAATAATAATGAGGTTTTGTAAATCCCGCTGGTTTAAATTGGCAGTGGTTTCAGTTATTTTTGCCGTCTTATAAATCTTAGAAAAGTGCGATTAAAGAGTTTAGAAATTAAAGGATTCAAAAGTTTTGCCGATAAAACCACGATCAATTTCGATGAGGGGATTACCGGCATCATTGGTCCGAACGGTTGTGGAAAGAGTAATATTATTGATTCTATTCGCTGGGTGATCGGCGAACACAAAATCAGTAACCTGCGCAGTGAGAACCTGGAAAGCCTGGTGTTTAACGGGTCGCGTACCCGCAGTGCCAGTGGTTTGGCAGAAGTAAGTTTAACCTTTGAGAATACCCGCAACCTGTTGCCCACCGAATTCAGTACGGTAACCATTACCCGCAAGTTCTATAAAAGCGGGGAAAGCGAATACCGGCTGAATGATGTAAGCTGCCGCCTGAAAGACATACACAACCTGTTCATGGATACCGGCGTGAGCACAGACAGCTATGCCATCATAGAACTGGGTATGGTAGATGATATCATCAAAGACAAAGACAACAGCCGCCGTCGTATGCTGGAGCAGGCCGCCGGTATCACCATATACAAAACCCGTAAAAGAGAGGCAAAGCTGAAGCTGGATGCTACGGAACAGGACCTGGCACGTATAGAAGACCTGTTGTTTGAGATCAACAACCAGTTAAAAAGCCTGGAAAGTCAGGCCAAAAAAGCGGAGAAGTATTACGAGATAAAAAAGGAATACCGGGAGCTGAGCGTAGAGCTGGCAAAAGCCGCGCTGGAAGGTTTTAATATCACCTATAAAAACCTGAATGAACAGCAGCAACTGGAAATTGATAAACGCCTTGAACTGGAAGCCGGCATCGCCACTGCCGAAGCCGCTATCGAACAGGAAAAGGTGGGCTTTATTGAGCAGGAAAAGCAGTTGCAGCAAATGCAACATGCCTTCAACGACCTGCTGGGCACTGTTCGTACAAAGGAAAATGAGAAAAACCTTGGTGAGCAACGCCTGCAATACCTGAAGGAAAGGGAACAAAGCCTGAATGACTTCTTACAGAAATCGGAAGGCCAGCTAAAGGGTCTGGAAGAAAGTATCCGGTTCACCGGCGAACAGATCAACGATGAAGAACAGCAATTGGAGGAATTTCTGGAAAAACTGGACCTGCTGAAGGAAGGTGTGGAAGAAAAACGCGGCATATTTGACGAGAAACGTTCTTTTATTGATATCCTGCGCCGGGATAACCAGGCGCTGCAACGTAGCCAGTTTGATGCCGAAAAGCAGGTAGCGGTGGCCGATACGTCCATTCAGAACATACAGAGAGCTATTTTACAAAGTGAAGAAGAACAGGCTCACCGGAAACAACAGGTAGAACTGCTGGAAAAAGAGAAAGAAGAAAAAGAGGCTGAACTGGAAAATAAAAGAACCGATTTACAGCAGTTGCAGGAGCAACACGAATACACCAAGCAGCAAATACTGGATACGCAGGCTGTTGTAGAAAAGCTGCGTACCGAACTGGCAGAGGAGAACCGCAAACTGGATGCCCGGAAAAACGAACATGCGCTTTTGAAAAGCCTGATCGACTCCATGGAAGGTTATCCCGAAAGCGTTAAGTTTCTCCATAACAATCCTAACTGGAATCACTCCGCTCCTATTCTTTCCGATATTATTTACGTGAAAGAAGAATACCGCGCAGCAGTAGAAAACGTGCTGGAACCGTACCTGAACTACTACGTAGTGAACGACCTGGAAGAGGGATTGCAGGCAGTGCATTTGCTGGATGCCAACCAAAAAGGCAAGGCCAACTTCTTTTTGCTGGACCGTGTAAACAATTTCAGCAGCACACAACATCACCAGCCCGATGGAACGATTTCCGCCATGAGCGTTATTGAAGTGGACAACTCCTACAGAAAGCTGGCGGAATACCTGCTGAGCAATGTGTACATAGCGGAAAATGAAGCGGCGCTCCGTAATAGCAACGGCGCCATCATCCTGGAAAAGCACGGAAAATATGTAAAGGGAAAATATGCGCTGACAGGCGGAAGCGTAGGCTTGTTTGAAGGTAAAAAAATTGGCCGGGCAAAAAACCTGGAAAAGCTGCACGAAGAAATTCTGCTGCAGGAAAACAAAGTGAACGAGCTAAAAGCTGCCATACAGGCCAAACACAATGAAGTGATCGGCTACAATGAGCAACTGAAGGAGCAGGCTATTCGCAGAACCCAGGATGAGATCAACCAGGTGACCAACCAGGTATTTGCACTGCAGAACAAAATAGAGAACTTTTTATTCCAGGAAGAGTCCGGTTCCAGGAAACTGGAAGAACTTCGCAACCAGTTGCAGGACAACCAGGACAGCATTGCAGCGGTACGCGAGGAACTGGAAAAACTGAATACCCAGGTACAGGACCTGCAGGACAAATTACAGGTATCAGAACAGGAATACAGCCTGGCGGAGCAGGAATATAATTTTGCGAACGCTGCCTTCAACGACAGCAATCTTCAGTTTACCCGCTTGCAAAGCAAGATCAACGCATTAAAACAGGAACATGAGTTCAAAAGCAGCCAGTTGCAGGAGCTGCAGGTACAGATAGAAAACAGCAGCCGGCAACTGGAAGAAGCCGCGGGCAACATACAACAAACAAAAGAAGACCTTGAAAAAGCCGGTGCAGACCTTATTGAATTACTGCGCAGCAAAGAGGAAGAGGAACGTCAACTGAACGAAGCAGACCAGGCTTACTACAACCGCAGGAATGAGCTGCATGAAAAAGAATCTGCACTGAGGCTGCAACAAAAATCGAAAGAGCAACTGGACCATGTATTGAATGAGATCAAAGATAAACTCAGTGAATTAAAACTCCAGTTGGCCGGCATGAAGGAAAGACTGAGCGTAGAGTTCCGGGTGGACCTGGATGCTATCATAGACGAGCCCCGTATCACCGATACGCCGCTGGAAGATCTGCAGGCGTCCTGCGACCGGATGAAAAAACGGCTGGAAAACATGGGCGAAGTAAACCCGACGGCTATTGAAGCATTCCAGGAAATGAAGAAACGTTACGAATTTATCCTGGAACAGAAAAACGACCTGGTAACGGCTAAGGATAGCCTGCTGCAAACCATACAGGAAGTAGAAGCCACCGCTAACCAGAAATTCCTGGAGACTTTTAACGCGGTAAGGGAAAACTTCCAGAAAGTATTTAAGGCATTGTTCACCGAGGAGGACACCGCCGACGTGTTACTGGAAAATCCCGAAAACCTGGCGGAAACCGGCATTGATATTATAGCCAAACCGAAAGGCAAGCGTCCTTCGTCCATTACCCAGTTGAGCGGGGGAGAAAAAACCCTGACGGCTACAGCCCTGCTGTTCGCTATCTACCTGATCAAGCCGGCGCCATTCTGTATACTGGATGAGGTGGATGCACCGCTGGACGATGCCAACGTGAGTAAATTCACCAAAATGATCCGCCAGTTCAGCGAAAACTCGCAGTTCATTATCGTTACCCACAATAAAATGACCATGTCTACTGTAGACATCATTTACGGTGTAACCATGCAGGAACCCGGCGTCAGCAAACTGGTGCCGGTCGACTTCAGAGGATTGAATTAATAAAAAAATCCCGGCTGTTCCGGGATTTTTTTGTCCCTGTTTTATTGCAGCCCTGTTGTCTCTCTGTTTTGTCATGCCGACTAATCATTAGCAAGCCAAATCAATGCGGCTATGACACATCCCTTACCGTCACCTCGAATGTAACGCCCGCCTGCCGGACGGGCAGGTAGTGGAATGAGAGGTCTCACGACCATAGGCACCCTTCTTCATCATCGCGGCGGAAAGAGGTCTACCGACTGTACGGATCCTTCGTAAAAGGTATACAGCACACCCTCAGCAGACCTGCCTACCGCAGGCAGATTTCGACTAATCTTCCTTCGTCAGATTAGTCGAAATGACGCGCCGGGATAGTGAGGTATCTCCTCTCCCCCCTGCGTCGGATTCATGAAATGACCTCACTCCCTTACCGTTACCGGCTGAACATTTTGCGCCCTTTTGCTTTAGTCCCCTCGTACCCCAGGGTGACAAACAGGTGGAATTTCAAACCAAATATTGAATCTGCTTTTACGCAGCAACCACCATGGATTTGTATTTTTGACAGCAATAAAAAACAGGCAAATGCTTTCACCGGAAATACGATCACTCGGAAAAATACTTTGGGATTACCATCATATGAATCACTCTTTGAAAAAATCGGATTGTATACTGGCGCTGGGCAGTCATGATTTAAGGGTGGCAGAAAGAGCCGCAGACCTGTACCTTGAAGGTCTTGCCCCACTTATTGTTTTCTCAGGCGGGCTGGGTAATTTAACCAGTAATATATGGACCGTGCCGGAGGCCCACCAGTTTGCCGAAATCGCTGTCAGGAAGGGAGTACCGGCGAAAGATATTCTTGTTGAAAACAAATCGACCAACACGGGCGAGAATATCACCTTCTCTCAAAAACTCTTAAAAGAAAAGGGATTGGACCCTGAAACTTTTATAGTAGTGCAAAAGCCCTATATGGAAAGAAGGAGTTACGCTACTTTTAAAAAACATTGGCCGGACAAGGAACTATTGGTGACCTCACCCCAGTTTTCATTTGAAGAGTACCCGACGAAAGATATCCCTATTGAGAAAGTTATCAATATTATGACAGGCGACCTGCAAAGAATTAAGATCTATCCTGTAAAAGGATTTCAGATCCCACAGGATATACCGGAAGAGGTATGGCAGGCTTATGAAAAACTGATTGCAGCCGGGTTTAATAAACACCTGGCAAAGGAATAAACAACTACTCCCGGATCTTCTCAAAGACCCGGGAGTAGTATCCTGTCATCTTCACCTCTGACGGTTTCAGGCGGCCGTCCGGCGCAATACCAAACTTCAATACTTATAGTTCGCTCCCGTTATTCCCACCCGAATATCTGTTTCAGGCTGGAGTTAAGCGACATTTGCATTTGAGGTACCGGACGGTAATAATATTTCGGCGCCACGAAAGCACCGATATCCTCTATGATCAGCATACTGCCCGAAGAAGGTCCGCTCAGGAATATAGAAGCATCTGTCTGGCCAAAAGTTCCTACCCGGTAATACTCCAGGGGTTTGCCCAACGCGTTGTTTTCCCTGTCATTGGGGATCGCTTCAGCGTAAGGCAGCAGCTTGATATCAGGGATTCCATCACCCGTCAGATCGTGATAACCCAGGGACCGGAAATGAAGTCCCAGCGGCTCTGTCTCCAGTGTTTTACCTGTTTCCCAGCGCATGAGGTCATCATGCCGGAATCCTTCAAAGGCCAGCTCGACTCTCCTTTCCCTGCGTATTTCATATATTTCACCCCTGAAGCTGCCCGTTACATTCGGGAACCTGGCGGCTTCCACAGGATCGATTGGCGCTCCTATTGCCAAATGGGGCATACCCGCCCTGTCTCTCAGCAAATTAACGGTTTCGTTCAGGTCACCTTGTGTCAACTGTCCAAGCTCAGCCTTTGCTTCCGCGTAGATCAGCAGGATCTCTGCATACCGGTACAGGGGTACATCAATATCATTGCGTTCATTCTGTATCGTTGTATTGTAGAATCCTTTGATCTGGTGGTACCCGGAGAAGTTTTTCTGTAACTGCTGCACGTAGATACCAGCCCCCCTGGAATAGGTTCCGGTCCGTACCAGTTCCCATCCCGGGTAAGCATACGTGGCATACAAACGGGGATCCCTGTCCGTGAACTCTTCCACGAATTCATTCTGCTGGTAATTCGGCTGACTGCTGTAAAAACTGCCGTCTTTCATCAGGTAGGCCTGCAACATGTCTTTGGAGGGGTAAGCTTCATAGTTGCCAAAAAATCCGTCTCCGGCATCGCCATTCAACACGTTGGCCTCGTATCTCCGTGTAAAAATGATCTCGGAGTTGCCAACAAGGTTGGCACTGTAAAACAACGCGCTGTAATTGGCAAATAATGAATAACCTCCATTGTCCATGATATCCTTTGCCACACTTGCTGCCTTCTGTAACAACGTCGCTGCAGAACCTTCCAGCCCCAGCTCCGGGTGGTATTTTCTAAAAGTACCTTCGTACAACAGGAAGCGCGCAAAGTCCGCTTTCACCACCCACCTGGTGACTGCACCCGGACGGGCAGACAGATCCACTTTAGCTGCGGCAAATTCATAGTCTTCAATGATCTTGTTCACCACCAACTCGCGGGAATCCCGGGATCCATACAATATGTCTTCGCTACTGGTTCCCACCGGTTGATCAATCCATGGTACATCAGAATACCTTTTTACCTTGGGAACATAAAAACGGGCCCGGAAAAACCGTCCCAGCCCTTCATAATGGTCCAGGCGTTCCTGTGAAATAGCCGCTTTGCCGAAATTAGCCAGGAAGATGTTTGCCCTTCTCAATCCGCCCCAGTCCCACCCGGAAGTAATAGTCGCTGAATTGGGGTTGCCCATCATCATGGTCTTCAACTCCACGTTGCCCGTGCTCCCGCCGTTATCCGTCAGCGTGTACGAGTCGCTGGAATAAATACCCGTGCTGGGGAAATCGTACATACCCTGGGTATATAACCGCAGGTCTTCTTCCGAATTGAAAAAGCTTTCAGCACCGATCTCTGTTTCGGGGAACCGGTCCATGAATTTGTCGTTGCAGGAAAAAAAGAATACGGATATTGCCAGCAACATTCCCCCGTGTTTTACTAACTGCATTCCTTTATATATTGTGTGTATCATTGTCATCGCTTATAGGTTTAGAATATTACATTAATACCTGCAGAATAGCTGCGCTGGAATGGATAAGTCATTCCATGCCCGCTGCGGCCAACGCCGGCAGCCGGGTTGAAAATGATATTACCGTTCGTGCTTTCCGGGTCAAAATAGTCTCTTACTTCAGACCATTCATGTATATTCTCCCCTGCTACGTACACCCGCAACCTGTCTATTCCTATTTTCCTGGTAAGAGACGACGGCAGGGTATAACCGATAGTCACATTTTTGATACGCAGGTAGGCCGCATTCTGCAGATAGCCTGTTTGCGGAATAGCCAATCCCATTGCCTGGTCTACCCGGGTACCCAGGTTGGCATCCGCCATCCAGTTTTGCAGTATGGGAAAACGGGGGTTATCAGTATTCGCATTGGCCAGTCCTGCGTCAATATAAGACTGAGAGTGCTTTGCCATTAGAGTGGGATTATCATTTTCCGGGCGATAAAAGTCCAGCAAATGCTGGTACGTATTACCGTAAGGTTGTTGATAAAAACCAAAGAACAGGTAGTCCAGCGGGTAATAATCCCGCTTACCAACGCCTTGCATGAATACCCTTACATCCAGCCCTTTCCAGCTTCCGTTCAGATCCAATCCATACATATAGCGCGGTGTTGTATTACCGATTATTTTCAGGTCTTTGGTATCACCCAGCGTGTATCCCTTTTCTATGACGCCGTTACCATCCTGGTCAACGTATTTCGGCCAACCCGGCACAATGGACAATGCGCCCCAGGGGATAATAGATTCCTGATCCAGTTTGGAAATCTCGTCCGTACTTTTAAACAACCCGTCACTTTCCAGTCCCCATATCTCGCCCAACTGCATGCCTTTATAATATTGCAGAATGTTGTTTGTAGGATTGTCAAAGTGGCTGATCTTGCTCCTGGAATCCGACAGAACAAAACGGGCGCCGAAATTCAGGGGGCTGCCTCCCAGGCTAACCCTGTCCTGGTAGCCCAGAGTCAATTCCCAGCCCTTTGTCTGCAGGTCCGCGGAATTTTCACTTGGCTCACCTGCGCCCAGCACCGCCGGTAACTGCTTACCGGGGGCAAGCATACCCAGGGTATTGCGGGTATAATAGTCAAATACGGCCGTAAATTTCTCGCCTAAAAATCCGAGATCTATCCCAATATTCGTAGTATTCACTTTCTCCCAGGTATAGTTATCAGACACCAGACCGGACGGGTTAATGATCAATGGGCGTCCGTCGCCAATAAGATAGTTGGATTGGCTGGAACCCATTGACGCAATATAACCGTAATTGCTCACCAGTTGGTTACCCAATGAACCATAAGAAGCCCTTATTTTGAAGTTGTTCACGATATGCGTGATTCCGCTCATGAAATCTTCCTGGTCAATTCTCCAGGCAACCGAAGCAGAGGGAAAGAAACCGAATCGTTTGTCTTTCGGGAAACGGGAAGACCCGTCATAACGCCCGTTGAACTCTACTATATAACGGTTGTTATAGATATAGTTGAGCCTGCCGAAAACACCGCGTATAGCATAGCTGCTGATCGACTCACTACCATCCCACAGACCAGTTGCCAGCCGTATGGTAGGAAAAGATGATGAGATCAGGTCTGCCCTGTTAACGGTGAAGTATTCATAGCGGAGAGATTCCTGGTTGAATCCCAGTATCGCCGTTAGGGCATGTTTGGAAATGGTTTTGTTCAATGTACCGTACACATTGACGATCTGGTAATTCTCAAGCGCTCCGGAGCGACCTGCGCCACTTTGTCCTTCTTCCCTTACATCCCCGGGACCAAAACCGATCTTATATTTCTGGGTACTCCACCTTCCATCGGTCTGTGTATTCCGGAAAGTATAATCTGCATTAATTGTCAGCAACCGATCCCAGAAATTCATTTCACCGCTAAAGGTTGACTGGATCATGTTTTGCCTGGAAGTGTACACGCCGCCATCCACGATCTGGGCGGCAGCCCTGCCCACACTGGTATTGGCCCAGGTGCCGTCCGGGTTCTTATCAAATGCAGTGGGAAAATGATTGTAGGTATCCCAGGGACTGAAATAGTTGGGCACCTCCCGCAAAGAGTTGGTATAGAAAGTATTGTTTCCGAAACTCAGCCATTTGTTCAGGTTATAATCAACTTTGGCCCGGAGACTATACCGGTCAAATACATCTTTCGCTAGTGCCAGGGGACTGTTTTGCCGGTTGTACCCGCCCGACAGGTAATATCTTACCTTATTGTTTTCACTGACTCCGTTGATCGAGAGATCATGATTCTGGTTGAAATTGAATTCGTCCATAAAATAACGACTCCAGTCGCGGTTGCCCATATATTCCCATTCTCCGGGAGCCGTAGGGTTTTCCCTTGCGCCGGGCACAGAAGGGTTTTCGGAGCGTTCTTTGGCATATGCATAGAACTGGTCGCTGTAACTCACATTGTTCCAGGGTGTATTGTCCGTAGACAACTGAAGTAAACGGGAAAAGATATAGGGATCCGTTACCATCTTAGGCATAACGGTCGGACGGTTCATGCTGAAGTTATTGGAATAGTTAACTTTCGCACCCACATCTCCACCTTTCTTGGTAGTGATCAGGATAACGCCAAAAGCAGCCCTAGCCCCGTAAATAGCGGCGGCGGAAGCGTCTTTAATAACTGACATCGATTCAATATCCTGTGCAGCTAAAAGATTGAGCTCCGCAGCAGATGTCTGGACCCCGTCCACCAGGATAAGTGGTCCCCCGCCGTTAATGGAGGTGATACCCCTGATGTTGATATCCGGCGCAGCACCGGGTTGGCCCGAGGCGAACCGGATATTCAGGTTGGGTACCATGCCCTGTAACCCCTGCGACACATTCGCGATCGGGCGGTTTTGTAAGTCTCTTGCTTTCACCTGGTCCACGGCGCCGGAAAGGTTCACTTTCTTCTGCGTACCGTAGCCTACTACCACAATATCTTCCAGAGTGGAGTTTTCCAGTTCCAGCACAATATCTACCGAAGCCTGGGAGCCTACCGTTATTTCCTGGGATTTATACCCCACTATTGAGAACTCCAGGATACTTTGCGGGGACTTTACCGAGATCTGGTACTTACCCTCGTCGTCGGTAAGCGTACCATTACTGGTATTTTTCTCCCGAACAGAAACCGAAGACAACGGGTTGCCCGTATTGTCAAAAACACTGCCGCGCACCGCCCTTTCCTGGGCCTGCAACAGTAAGAAATTAAAAAAAAGCAGATAAAGAAGCAGTTTAGTTTTTTTCATAAAAACAAAAATTAGATGATAAAAAACAAGTCATAGTCTGAGAAAACGATTAAAATAAAAGCATTAATCAAGTGTTATATTTAAACCCAATCGTTATGGTCTGGTAGTTTGTTATTCAAGGTACATATAAAAAAAGACAATAACATATCAAATATTATCTGTTTTACCGATTCAGGACTACAGGATATTATCTCACCATAATAATTACCCCGCTATTGTCCATATACTTTCCATGAAGGGAAACCACCGGAACAGGACTGCGGGCGCTGTTAAAAATACTGCTCAGGATACCCCCTCTCTTCTGTGCGTATGCAAGCAGAAGTATTAAACAGCAACAGGCAAAAAATATCACTATAGCCCCAGCGATCAAATCTCCTTAACAAATATGAAAATTATTTATTATTCTACAAAATAAATTGAACAATTGTTCAATTTATTTAATAAAAATTTCATCACAATTTAATATAACGCTGAAAAACGTTGTCCCGGCTCTCGCATATAGTGCAGTAATTTTATAAACGACGGGGGCGGAGAACCTTTAAACTATTTTTTGAAGCACAAACAGGCAATCAGCGCTACTTTATATATTTGCCGCAAAGAAAAAGGCTCCATACAACTTACACCATGGGAAGAAAAAGTTTAAAACACTCTCGTCAAAAGGAAATCATTACAGCTTTTTATAAATTGGCCAAGAAAGGAGGACTGGAGAATGCATCGATAGCGAAGACGGCAGCGCTTATCAATATCAACCCCAGTCTTGTCATTCACTATTTTCAAACCAGGGAACACCTGGTATATGCCCTTATTGAATATATTCTTGACAAATACCTGTTGATCTATAAGGTATCATCCCCAAAAAAAGGAAATGCCAAAAAGAACCTGCTGACCGTACTGGATAATATCTTTTCCAATAAATGGAATACCCTGTTCGACGACAGCGTTTCCTATAGCTGCTATTCGCTGACCTTTCGTAATGAAATCATCAAAGAAAAATACAAAAATCTTTTGGATACGTTGAGATTAAATCTCAAAGAGTTGATAGTGGACTGTAAGAAAGAAGGCTCGCTTACAGTTGAAGATCCCGCCCTTGCCGCTGACATCATTTTTGTACTCGTGGATGGCGCGTACTATTATCTGAGTCTTGTAAAAAATAAAAAAGAGTACCGGGAAAAATTATTACAGTACAAGAAACAGGCTCTGGCGCAACTCAATCTTATTTCTTCCGTAAAAGCAGAAAAACAGCGCTCGGCCCGATAGTAGCCCCTACAACGTTGACAATTACACTGGGATAATCATTTAAAAAAATGGCATGACAGGTAAGTCCTGTGCCCCCAACAATATTAAGCAGATAATATAATTTCTGGTCAAATTTAAGCTTATGAATGCTTAATGGAGATTTGCTTCGCCGTTGTTGGTATGCAGGGCGGGAATGCGGTTGGCGTACCAACAACAGGAGTCTGGAATGTTGTTGGTGAAGCCGAAGCACAATGAGCTATGCACAACACCAACAACGGCAGCAAAGCAGATGATACAATTTCTGGTCAAATTGAAGCTTATGAATGCTTAATGGAGATTTAGTCAATTATCATGCTTATCATATCCGGCAATTCCTCTTCAATCCACCTGTTATCTTGTATAAGCCGTTCAATAAGGCGAAGCCGGTTTAGCCCGGCTTCCTGTAAAAATCAACTTTTTCAGGTGCAAGCGGTTGCTTTCCTGCAATGATATCGGCAGCCTTTTCCGCAATCATCATAATCGGCGCATACAGGTTGCCGTTAGTTACATACGGCATTATACTTCCATCAACCACCCGTAAGCCGTCAATCCCATGCACACGTAAGGTGAGTGGATCTACTACAGACATATTATCCGTGCCCATCTTACAGGTACAGGATGGATGCAGTGCCGTTTCAGAATCACGTTTTACCCAATCCAGTATTTGCTCATCGGTATCAACCGAGGGTCCGGGTGAGAGCTCACCACCATTAAATTCGGCCATCGCCGGCTGATTTAAAATTTTCCGGGCACAACGGATGGCTTCGACCCACTCCCTGCGATCCTGTTCTGTAGAAAGATAATTGAACCGGATGGCCGGCTTCTCCTTCGGATCGGATGACCTGATCATCACAGACCCCCTGGCGTCAGAATTCATCGGACCCACATGCACCTGGTAGCCATGCCCGCCGGAGGGCGAACTACCATCATATCGTATAGCCACCGGTAAAAAATGAAATTGAAGATTAGGGTAAGCAACCGTTTCATTGCTCCTGATAAATCCTCCGCCTTCAAAATGATTGGTGGATGCAGGTCCCTTCTTGAATAACATCCACTGCAAGCCTACCCAGGGTTTGTTATACCATTTCAGGGCCGGCCACACACTCACCGGTTTTTTACAGGCATATTGAATATATACCTCGAGATGATCCTGCAAGTTCTGACCAACGCCAGGCAGATCGTGCAAGACTTCCACGCCTGCAGATTTCAGCGCTGTAGCATCTCCAATGCCGGATAGCTGGAGCACCTGGGGAGAATTAATGGCGCCGCCACAGCAGATCACTTCGCCTGCCGTAACCTTCTGCAAACTGTTTCCTTTTAAGAACTCCACACCCACGGCACGCTTTCCTGAGAAAAGGATTTTGGTGGTAAGGGCGCCGCAGATCACCTCCAGGTTTTTCCGTTTTCCCAAAACAGGATGCAGGTAGGCATCCGATGCAGACCAACGCTTTCCTTTTTTAATATTGCGGTCGAACATACCAAAACCTTCCTGCTGAAATCCATTCACATCCTCAGTCAGGGGATAACCCGCCTGTTTGGCGGAACTAAAGAATGCTTTGAACAATGGGTTGGTCGCAGGCCCCGTTTCAAGATGCAACGGTCCCCCACCCCCACGAAACTCGTTTGTTCCGGCGACCCTGTTTTCAGACTTTTTAAAATAAGGAAGACAATGCGCATAATCCCATGTTTCCATTCCAGGGTCTTTCGCCCACTTTTCATAATCCAGTGGATTACCCCTTATGAAGATCATGCCGTTGATGGAACTGGAACCACCCAGCACTTTTCCACGGGCATGATACACGCGCCGGTTATTCATGAACGGCTCAGGCTCCGATTCGTATTGCCAGTCGTAATACTTACTGCCAATAGGATAGGTAAGTGCGGCGGGCATATGAATAAAAATATCCCACCAGGAATCTGTTCTTCCCGCTTCAAGCACCAATACTTTATGGTCCGGATCTTCACTTAAACGGTTTGCCAGCACACAGCCGGCTGATCCTCCTCCGATAATGATCGTGTCAAAAATTTTTTCCATTTTAATAAGGGGATTCTACATTTCCTAATTCTACGTATACTGTTTTTACCTGGGTGTACTGTTGAATAGCTGCAAGGCTATTCTCCCGGCCCAGGCCGGATTGTTTATAACCACCAAACGGAATTTCAATGGGTGTTATATTATAATTATTGATCCAGCAGGTACCTGCCTGCAATTGATGAATGACCCTGTGACCCCGTTTGATATCATTGGTAAATATGCCTGCCGCCAAACCATAAGCGGTATTATTTGCTCTTTCTATCACTTCTTCTTCTGTGTTAAAGCTGAGTATGGAAAGCACCGGGCCAAAGATCTCTTCTTTGCAAATGTCCATGCCGTCATTGCAATCCGTAAAAATGGCAGGAGCAATAAAATTGCCGGAGCGGATGTCCCGCCCTTTAAAATCTTTTGCGGGTTGAAAACCTCCTGTCACCAATGTGGCGCCTGCAGCTTTCCCGGAATGGATAAAACCGATCACTTTTTCCATGTGTGCTTTACTGATCAAGGCACCTAACTGCGTATCGGGGTCTGCCGGATCTCCTATCCTGATCTTTTCCGTCCTTTCTTTCAGTTGTTTTAAAAATGCATCATACATTTTTCGATGCACAAATACCCTTGTACCGTTTGAACAAACTTCACCCTGCGTATAAAAGTTGGCCAGCAGCGCTGCTGATACCGCATTGTCCAGGTCTGCATCCTCAAAAATGATGAGCGGAGATTTTCCACCGAGTTCAAGCGTGACCCTTTTAAGTTGGGCAGCGGCGCCTGCCAGTATTTTTTTACCGGTGGGCACAGAGCCTGTCAAAGAAATTTTTGCTATACCCGGATGATCAACCAGCAGTTTTCCAATCCTGCCGTCACCCTGCACCACATTGAACAACCCTGCAGGAGCGCCCGCATCCATAAAAACCTGTGCAAGCCCGAGCGCCGTTGCAGGTGTAAGTTCAGATGGTTTAAAGATCATGGCATTGCCGCAGGCCAATGCGGGGGCAGCCTTCCATGCGGCGATCTGGATCGGGTAGTTCCATGCGCCGATCCCGGCACAAACGCCTAAAGGTTCCGGACGCGTATAACCGAAGGCGTTCTTCAGATCAAAATACTCTCCATGAATACCGGCGGCCATTCCTCCAAAATATTCCAGGGCATCCGCCGCCGAAGTGATATCTACCGCCAGCGATTCTGCAATGGGCTTTCCAACGTCTTGCGTTTCTACCAGCGCCATTTGTTCCAACCGGGACCTTAAGATATCGGCTGCTTTTAATAAAACCCTGCCCCGTTCTGCCCCGGTTTTGGCGCGCCAGACCCGGAAAGCTTTTTCTGATGACGCCACCGCTGCTTCAACATCCTCAGTGGTAGCCTGGAAAACTTCTCCCAATGGCTCATTATTGGCCGGGTTATAGTTGATCCATGACTCCCTGTTTGAGCCTGCAGTTAAAACGCCCTCTATAAATTGAGTGTATACCATATACCTGTTAAGAAATGCTCTGTTTTTTTACTGACTTAAAATAGTAAATCAGCACTCCGATAAAAATCAAACCCGCGGTATATATCCAGGCTGCATACTGGTTATACCACCCTTCACCATAGGTGGCAGTGCGCGGCCACGATACATTGATCACCATGAAACTACTCCACAGCAGGGCTAAAATATTGACCGGGAATCCCCATTTGCCCAATTTAAATTTTGACTCCTTATCGCCCCCATTCCGTGCCATTGTAAACCTGTTTTTCAGTTGAACCGCCATGACGATCCAGTAGGCCAGGTTTGCCCACAATATAGCGATAGAGGTCACTAACTCAAACACTTTCGGAAACCGGATATTCATTGCCAGGATAGTGATAGCTGCCGATCCCGCAAGCAGGGTAGCTAAAACAGGAACTCCGGTCTTGCGGGAAACCTGCGATAAGGATCTGCTGAAGGGCAGGTGTCCGTCACGTCCCATGGCGTACATTAACCGTACTGCCCCGGAATGCACGGCAAAGGTGCACACAATGATGGCAAGGATCACCACCCACAGAAAAAGAATACCCGGGGTTTCACCCAATACCGATTTCACCAGCATCGGCAATCCTCCGCTGATGCTCCCCAAACCCGGGTTGCCCAGGTCCGGCGCCGCCATAAGGGCAAAAAGCAGTATCAGTAATCCGCCAAGCCCGGCGGCAATGAGCGCCTGCAATATCGCACGGGGCGCCTTTTTACGGGGATCATGCGTTTCTTCAGCCAGTGTTCCTGCCGTATCAAATCCATACAACACATAGGAAGCGGTAAGGGCGGCAGCCGCCATTAAAATACTCATATCAGGAAAAGCTCCGGCAGTATCGCTGACATAAACAACGGCTTCAGCCGAAGGTCGCACTCTTTTTAAGAACAGCATGACTATCAGTACTATAATCCCGATCAATTCTGCAAAAACACCAATATTGTTGATCACCGCCAGAAGCTTTATGCCTCTGACATTGATGATAGTACTTATAACGATCAGGATAGAACCGAGCAAAATAGCATTTACAGCAATTGATTTCGGGTCGCCTACAGTGCCGATGAGTTGGAAAACAGATGATATCTGTGGAAGGCTTACCTGGAGCGCCATCGCCACGGCCGCAAGGGTAACAACGAGACAGGCCAGATAGATCCAGCCTGTCATCCATCCCAAAAAACGGCTCCCGGTAAACTTTGCCCATTGATATACGCCACCGCTCAAAGGAAACCTGGAAGCCAGTTCTGCAAAGCAAAGCGCCACCAGTAACTGACCCGCGAGCACACAGGGCCAGGTCCAGAAAAATGCGGGACCGGCTACTCCATACCCCAAATGGAACATTTGAAAAAGACCGGTAAGAATTGAAATATACGAAAAGCCTGCAGCAAAACTGGAGAAGCTACCTATCGAACGCTTTAATTCCTGGCGATAGCCAAAACTGGCCAGATCATTATTGTCAGTAACCGGAGAATCTTTCATATTGGAACGGCAGGTTTTGGTCTTTTAAATGAATATAGAATATATCTGCAGAAAAGAGTGCATTTGTTTTATATTTTTCCAGTCCTGCACTATTTTTTTTAATCTTTCCTCCGGCGGAATATTAAATAACAGCCTATATTTATGATATAATTTAGTTTTTGCATCTGAGTCCGAATTACAAAAAAGATCACCATGCCCCTTACCGGAATTGATCCAGACTTCACACTACCTGCACGTTTTTATACAAGCAACGAGATCTTTGAGGAGGAGTTGGAAAAGATATTTTACAGTAAATGGATCTATGTGGCTTGCGAGGCGGACCTTCCGAAACCAGGCGATTACATTACTTTAAAAATCGGAACACGGTCTTTTTTTCTGCAGCGCGGGCAGGGCGGAGAAGTGCGGGGATTTTACAATGTATGCCGGCACCGTGGTCACGAACTGCTACAGGGCGAGCGGGGCAATCGCAAAGGCATCTCCTGCCCTTACCACAACTGGACCTATGATCTCAGCGGAAAGCTGCTGCGCGCCCGTGGTATGGATGCAGACTTCCCCAAAGAAAATTTCGGGCTCAATCCCATACAGGTGGCTGTGATAGGCGGGCTCATTTATGTTTGCCTCAGCTCACCTGCACCGGATGATATTGAGACCGTGCGTAACATGCTTACACCCTATCTCGCGCCCTACCAGGCAGCTACAACCAAAATAGCCTGCCAGAAAGATATTATAGAAGCCTGCAACTGGAAACTGGTGATAGAGAACAACAGGGAGTGCCTGCATTGCGACACCAATCACCCTGAACTGCTGGTACCGCTTTACAGCTCGGGTTTTGGAAAAGGCCTTGATAAAGATAATCTTCAGCAGGCTTCGGAAGTGCAGTTCCAGGAGATCCTGCAGGAAAAAGAAAGAGAGTGGGAAAGCCTCGGTCTTCCCCACGACCTGATAGAGTTCCCGGACGGACTATGGTTCCGCACCGTTCGGCTGCCGCTGGCCAACGGGTGCCTTTCGCATACCCTCAAGCCCGAACACGCCTGTAAAAAGCTGCTCGGTAATTTCCGGCGACCGGAAGGAAGCGGTCTTTCTTTATGGACCCATCCCAATTCATGGAATCATTTTCTGAGCGATCATATCATCACGTTCGCGGTCTTTCCATTATCGGTTGACCGGACCCTTGTGCGGACCAAATGGCTGGTAGCAGCAGATGCGGTAGAGGGTATTGACTATGATCTCGATGACCTGACAAAGGTTTGGACACAAACCAATGCACAGGACCAAAGTCTCGCAGAGGGCACTTACCGCGGCATTTGTTCCGGTGGTTACCTGCCGGGGCCTATTGCCGGCGAAGAATACCTCGTAAAGCAGTTCCTTTCCTGGTACAGCGATCAACTCACCACAAACCCCGGACACTGATGCCAAAAATTGTAATCATAGGAGCCGGCATCGTCGGCTGCTCTCTCGCCGATGAATTGACCGAACGCGGATATACTGATGTAGTTGTTATTGAAAAAGGCCCGTTGTGGGCGCCGGGCGGTTCTACTTCCCACGCCCCGGGCGTGGTGTTCCAGACCAACGGATCACGTACCATGGCGCAGTTTGCACGACAGACGGTTGAAAAATTATACGGTCTTCAATATGAAGGCGAGCCATGCTTCCTGAAAGTAGGCAGTCTGGAACTCGCTACAACGCCTGAACGCCTGGCCGATCTTCACCGCAGGGCGGGACTGGCGCTGTCTGCCGGCATCGACGCACAGGTAATTTCTCCTGAAGAAGCACTGAGCAAACACCCGATGATTGCGCAGGATAAAATACTGGGCGCCTTGTATGTTCCTGATGATGGGATCGCAAGGGCAAAACAGGCAGACCAGTTGATGGGAGAACGGGCGATCAGTCGCGGTGCAAAATTCATTCAGCAGTGTGAGGTGACCGCTATCGATCAGCAGGATGGCCGCGTAACCGGTGTGCAAACCACACAGGGATCATTTCCCGCTGATATCATTGTTTCCTGCGCCGGTATATGGGGACCAAAGATCGGGGCGATGGTGGACATGCCGAAAGCGATGCAGCCACTGGCGCACCAGCTTTGTTATACCGCACCCATGGCCGAACTGGCAGCGTACAAAACAGAAGCAGAACTGCCGGTGCTTCGCCACCAGGGGTCCGATCTCTATTTCAAACAAAGAGGACAAAGCCTCGCGGTGGGCTGGTATGGACACCGTCCGCTTCCTGTGAAAGCTGAAGATATACTACCGAACGAACACGCTGAAATAATGCCCAGCCAGATGCCATTCACACCCGAAGAATGGAAAGGAGCCATGGAAGGTGCTGTTGAAGTGATCCCTGCATTAAAAGGCGCGGAGATCGCTGAAGCGATGAATGGTCTTTTTTCCTTCACCGTTGACAACTTTCCGCTGATGGGTGAATGGTCGGGGTTGAAGGGCTTTTGGGTTGCCGAAGCAGTATGGGTCACCCACGGATGCGGTGTGGCGCGTGCTATGGCAGAATGGATCGTCAACGGGTACCCCTCACTGGCTGTGCACGAATGCGATGTGAACCGCTTTGAACCACACCACCTGGGTCTGCAACATATTGAAGAACGTGGTGCGCAGAACTATATAGAAGTATACGACCTCTTGCACCCACTGCAACCCATGGAGTCTCCACGCCCGTTGCGTACGACCGGTTTTTACCCGCGCCAGCAGGAGTTGGGCGCCTTTTTCCTGGAAGCTTCCGGTTATGAACGGCCGCAATGGTACGAAGCCAATGCCGGTCTAGTGGAACGCTATCCTTCACCGCCGCGTGATGCGTGGAGTGCACAATTCTGGTCGCCCGTCATTGGCGCAGAAGCCTGTGCTGTAAGAGAAGGTGTCGGGCTGTTTGATATAACGACGCTGAAGCGGATCGAAGTGACCGGCAAGGGAGCTTTGGAATTTCTTGAAAAAATGACCACCGGTAACCTGCGCAAAAAGCCCGGAGCCATTACGTATTGCCTCTTACTGAACGAAAGCGCCGGCATCATGAGCGACATTACGGTGATGCGTCGTGGTGAGCAGGATTTTTTCATTGGGGTGAACAGCAATATGGACATCAATTACCTGAAACAATTGGCGCCGGACACCGTACATGTGCGGGATATCACGGCCGGCACCGTTGCGCTGGGGCTTTTCGGACCCAGGTCGCGGGAACTCGCGCAATCCTTGACCAGGGATGACCTGAGCAACGAAGCCCTCGGTTATTTCAAGCTGAAACATACTTACCTCGGTCATGTACCGGTAATGCTCGCCAGGTTATCCTATGTTGGTGAGTTGGGGTATGAGATCTATACCACTGCCGACCTGGCTCTGAAACTTTGGGATACGCTATGGAGAGCCGGGGAATCATACGGACTGATCGCGGCGGGTCGGGGTGCCTTCAATTCCATGCGCCTGGAAAAAGGATATCGCAGTTATGGTACAGATATGAATAGTGAGCACAATCCCCATGAAGCCGGACTTTCTTTCGCAGTGCGTAAGGGGGGCGGCTATACAGGCGCTGAGGCTTTGAGTAAAGTGGATCCGGCTGCATTGAGCAAACGGTTGGTATGCCTGGTATTGAACGACCCTCAACATGTGGTATTGGGCAAAGAGCCTGTATTGCACGAGGGCAAAACAGTGGGGTATGTAACCAGTTCCTACTTCGGCCATACCATTGGCAAACAGCTCGCCTATGCATGGGTGCCCGCGGCATTGAGCGCATTGGGTACAACGCTTTCGATACGATATTTCGATAAAAACTATCCCGCGACCGTTGGACAGGATCCGCAATACGATCCGCAAATGACACGATTAAGATCATGACGAATACAAAAGATACTTTGTCTCCCGGGGCCATAGGGCGACGGAAGGCAGCCCCGCTGCCTGAGCAGCCGCCACAGTTGTGGAAAACCGTGAAACCAAAGAAAGCATATGATGCCATTATTGTAGGCGGTGGTGGTCACGGACTGTCTACTGCCTATTACCTGGCAAAGAATCACGGACTTACCAACCTGGCAGTTGTAGAGAAGGGATGGCTTGCAGGTGGGAATATAGCGCGCAACACCACTATTATCCGGTCTAATTATTTATGGGACGAATCGGCCGCGATATATGAACATTCACTGAAATTATGGGAGACCCTGGAAGAAGACCTGGGCTACGAAATGTTTTTCAGTCAGCGGGGTGTGCTCACGCTGGCGCATTCCGTAAGTGATGTACGATCCAAACGCAGGAATTTCTATGCCAATGCGCTCAACGCCGTAGACAGTGAATGGCTTACACCGGCTGAAGTGAAAAAGCTGGTGCCCATCATCAATATCAGCGAGGATGTACGCTATCCTGTGCATGGCGCTACCTACCAGCCGCGTGGCGGCATCGCCAAGCACGACTGGGTAGCTTGGGGCTATGCCAAAGCAGCCAGCGATCTAGGTGTAGATATCATCCAGGGAACCGAAGTAACGGGCTTTGATATCCGTAATGGTAAAGTATATGGCGTAAAGACTACTCAGGGTGATATTGCGGCAGGAAAAGTAGGTATGGTTGGGGCAGGTCATTCCGCGTTACTGGCCAATCTCGCCGGGTTTTCTATTCCTATTCAAAGCCGGCCCCTACAGGCGTTGGTGAGTCCCTTGCTGGAGCAGGTACTCAACACCGTTGTGATGAGTGGCGCGGTACACGTATACGTAAGTCAGGCCCACAAGGGTGAACTGGTAATGGGGGCGGGCACAGACGCCTTCAACTCCTATGCACAACGCGGCGGTTTCCACGTGATCGAACACCAGTTGGCGGCAGCGCTTGAGTTGTTTCCCATATTCTCCCGTGCGCAGGTATTGAGAACATGGGGCGGTATTGTTGATATCGCTCCCGATGCATCTCCTATTATTGGTCGTACGCCGGTGGAGAACCTGTTCATCAACTGCGGCTGGGGAACAGGTGGCTTTAAAGCTACCCCCGGTTCCGGCTGGGTGATGGCGTACACGATGGCAAACGGAACGCCCCACGAACTGAACCGCCCCTTCGCGCTCGATCGCTTTGTAACAGGGCATCTGATTGATGAACACGGAGCAGCAGGTGTTGCTCACTAAAAAATATTGTTATGCTTTATATTCCCTGTCCCCATTGCGGGCTGCGCAACGAAAACGAGTTCCATTACGGAGCAGAGGCAGGTGTAGCCTATCCTGATCCCAATGAGCTGTCTGACAGCGAGTGGGCGGAATACCTCCATATCCGCGCCAACCCAAAGGGGTGGTTAGCAGAGCGTTGGGTACATTTTGCCGGATGCGGTAAGTGGTTCAACCTGTGGCGCAATACGGTCACGCATGAGATCGGACCGGCATATCTTCCTTTTACCAAACAACCAAAAGCGCCGCAGGAGGGTTCTGAAAAATGAGCAGCATTCGTTTCAGTTTTGATGATAAAATATATACAGGGAACCAGGGTGAGCCCATGGCGGCGGCCCTGCTGCGCAACGGGCTATTGCATATTACCAACAGCACCTACCGGGGCCGTCCGCGGGGTGTAATCGGGCTGGGCGTTGAAGAGCCCAATGCGCTCGTGCAACTGGTAACCGGCACCAAGGAATCCATGCGTCCTGCTACTGTGATCGAACTGGCAGAAGGAATCGCGGCACGCAGTCTTACCGGTGTTGGTTCATTGCCTGAAGATACTGAGGAGGCACGCTACGACAAAACCAACCGGTATGTTGATATCCTGATCATAGGCGCAGGTCTCGCCGGACTTACAGCAGCCGATGAAGCGCTGCGTGCAGGACATGAAGTGTTGCTGATAGACGACCAGCCGGTACCCGGTGGTCATCTCCGGCAGCTTGGGCAGGACGTACCCTCTCCCCTGCAGAATACACTCAAACATACCAACCTTACTTATCTCTGCAGGTGCACTGCCACGGGATTATACGACCAGAATTATGTTGTAGCTATCGAACGGCGAAGCGAACACCTGGGTAATGCCGCGCCGGCAAACCGCACACGGATCCGGGTATGGCATATCCGCGCCGATAAAGTAGTGCTGGCAACAGGCGCGTTCCAGCGACCGCTGCTCTTTGCCAATAACGACCGACCCGGCATCATGCTCTCTCATACGGCCGCGACCTATGTGGCAGTTTACGGTGTAAAGATCTTCAATACAGCCGTGGTGGTCACTGTTGATAACCAGGGATACCGCGATGCCCTGAGACTTCACCAGGCTGGCGTAAAAGTGCAGGGTGTGTATGATGCACGACCGGCGGCCAATGGCCCGGGTGTGGAGGCAACAAAAGCGGCAGGGATCCCTGTTCGCTTCCGTTCAACGGTGTTGGACACGGCAGCGAACGGTGAAGGTCTTTTGCAGCAGGTCACGATACAGGATCTCGACACGAAAGAAATATTTCAAACAGGCGCTGATCTGCTGGCGGTATCCGGGGGATGGACGCCCGTTGCAGACCTGGCGACCCATATCGGTATCAAACCAACATGGAGCGCAGCGCATGCTGCTTTCCTGGTGAATCACGCTACTGAAAAGCTCCTCACTACAGGTATGCTGGCGGGCGACTTTGGTGGCGATGACGATCCTGCTATGTTCTTTGGCCCGTCGCTTGATACCGAACAAGCCCGCAGTGCGTTCATTGACCTGCAACGTGATTCAACGCTGTACGATCTGCAACGCGCCGTGGGAGCAGGCTTATCAAGCATTGAACATATCAAACGATATACGACCATTGGTACCGCACACGACCAGGGCAAGACCAGCGGCATGCTCACCATCGGTGCGCTCTGTCAACTGAATGCAGCTACACAGGATGGAAAGCCCGGTCTTTCACCGGCTGATGTGGGTACGCTTTCCTTTCGTCCACCTTATGTGCCGATCCCCTTTGCAGCCCTTGCCGGGCGCGAGCTCGGACCGCTGTCCGATCCCATCCGCGTTACCGCGCTTCATCAATGGCATGTTGCGCAGGGAGCAGTATTCGAGGACGTGGGGCAATGGAAGCGCCCCTGGTACTTCCCAAGGTCCGGGGAAAAGATGGAAGATGCCGTAAAACGGGAATGCCTGGCAGCCCGGGAGGCTGTGGCAGTGATGGACGCATCCACGCTCGGAAAGATAGATATCCAGGGACCGGACGCGGCTGTTTTCCTCGACCGCATCTATACCAATATGTTCTCTACACTACCGGAGGGGCAGTGCAGGTATGGACTGATGTGCAAGGCCGACGGGATCGTTTTCGATGATGGCGTTACAACAAGGCTGGGTAAAAACCATTTCCTGATGACCACCACCACAGGCGGCGCCGCGCGGGTACTTGCCTGGTTGGAAGAGTGGTTGCAAACGGAGTCGCCGGAGTTGCAGGTATATTGCACTTCCGTTACGGAACATATTGCTACCATTGCGCTGGTGGGTCCCAAAAGCAGGCAGCTTCTGCAGGAACTGGTAACCGATATTGACCTCTCAAAAGAAGCGTTCCCGTTTATGCATACCCGTGAGGCAACCATCGACGGTATCCCGGTACGCATTGCGCGCATCTCTTTTTCCGGAGAATTGGCATTCGAGATCAATGTTACCTGGGGCTATGCCCGCCATATCTGGGAACGGGTGTGGGCGATCGGACGCGCTTATGAGCTTACCGCTTATGGCACCGAGACCATGCACGTACTGCGCGCAGAAAAAGGATATGTTATTGTCGGGCAGGACACCGATGGGACACAAACACCGCACGATCTTAATATGTCGTGGATCGTTTCTAAAAAGAAAGAGTTCATCGGAAAACGCTCCTTCCAATTACCATGGTTACAGGCAGCGGGAAGGCAGCAACTGGTGGGTCTGCTACCGGATAATGTCAACGACATTATCCCCGAAGGCGCATACATCACTGCGTTGAACGCAACACCTGATGCGTTCGGAAAAATTCCGCACATCGGATTCGTAACGAGTGCCTACTATTCGCCTACCCTTAAGCGTTCGTTCGCGCTGGCGCTTATAGCCGATGGACTGACTCGCATGGGTGAAGTGGTAAGTCTTCCTATTGAAGGAAAACTGCTGTCTGCCACCATTTGCGATGCCATATTCATTGACAAAGAAAATCTCAGAAGAGACTAACTGAAACGCATATATGATCACAATAGAAAGCCCGCTGAAAGGAATTAGTACCGGAACCGTAGCGACGGTGTCACTCCGCGAATTGCCGGGATTGCATACCATTGATCTTCGTATAGCGCCGGGAAGCGAAGCCGCAACAGCAGTTGTTCAGGCGTTGGGCATGGGTCTGCCCGGGAAGACAGGTCAGATGCAGCACAGTATAGATGATGCTTATGCGCTTTGTCTTGCCCCGGACTGGTGGCTGATAGTGGGGTTTAGGGAAGCAGCGCAACAACTCACGCCATTAAAAGATCAATATCATTACAGCGTGGTGGATGTCAGTGGACAGCGGACCACCATAGAACTGGAGGGTCCCAACGCACGGGAAGTGCTCGCCCATCTTTGGGAGCAGGATCTCCGCGAAAAAAGTTTTCCTGTCGGTAGTGTTTCACAAGGGCTCATGGCCAAGGCGCCGGTGATTATTTGCCACATGGCTCCGCATCGTTACCGTGTGATGGTGCGCAGTTCTTTCGCTTTGCATGTATGGCAGGCGCTGGCGGATGCGGCGGAGGAGTGGATGTAGCGTGGGTAATTTGTACCGTTGTTAGTATTCGTGGGCGATTTAGCTTACCCGCAACAGCAGATCATGAAAGAAGCTATTCCGGGTACTTAATTGTTGCTGATGAAGCCGGAGTACAATACTACTTGCTTAACACCCAACAACGGCATTGATTTTTGGATCCCGCAGCATTCTTTGTTTAGGGAACAAGGATACGAACAATGGATCTTTATTCGTGCCCCGCCGGGGAGGGATGGCAATCCGTTTTATTACCAATAGCTCACATCCTGCTTTTCACTTCTTCTGCTCCAGTATTTCTTTCCTTTTTGCCTTTAAGCTTTTTATTACCGAATACATGCGTATAAGTGATACGTATCTGTCTTTCGGACCAATTAAGATGGCCAAATGTTCTTACTCCCAAGTCCGGCTGATGATATTCCCAATCCCTGTTGCCCATAGAATTTGTTATATCCTGTAAGAGTAAACCCAATGAATTCCCTGAAGGGAAAATTTTTTTTAACCCGAGATTGAGATATGGATCATCAATATACTCCTGGTCGCCTGACAGGTACTTGCTTCTGTATTGCCCGTCTATACTGGCCGACCAGCCTTTACCAAACGTAAAAGAACTGTATAATTGAGCAGCATAAGAAAATATGGAGTTACGAAAAACCGACGGATGGCTGGATGCGTCTTTTACTGTATGATAAAGACCGTTCAGCGTCCAGTTCATCTTCCACCATTTTGCAGGGGAAAGAGGGAAGATCAGGCTGGCTTCTATCATATTTTCAAGATCTAGGTTTTGTGGCACACTGATCTGCAAATGAAGATCTTTGTTCACTGTATTGTAAAAATACACCTGACCGGTACGCCTTAGATAAGCCAGGGAAAACAGCACTGACCTGCGTTGGTAGGTTACGGTGAAATTATTTGTAAAAGACGGCCTCAACCTGGGATTTGCATAGACCGTAAGACTGGGATCAAAGAATACCAAAAAAGAAGTAAGATTAAAAAACGGAGGGCGGGTGATCGGCCTGTTATAGGTCAACTGCAGTGAATTCAGGGAATCAATCTTATAATTGAAACGGATAGTGGGAAACAGGTTCTTAAAAGTTCTTACAAACCCGTCACCGGCTTGGCTTTGAAGGTCGTAGGCATAGTGCTCGTAACGCAGACCAAGTTCCCCGTTGAGTTTTTCGGAAAATTCTTTTTTTAATGAAACATAACCAGCCAGTATCCGCTCACTGATATCGTCTTTTCCGGAATGCAGATGGGTAGTAAGCCGGGGGTCGGCGGAAGAATTTTCAACAGCCAACGCTGTTCCGGTGCCATTGAATGTGCCCTTTATTCCGGCTTCAAGCGTCACCCCTTTTTTCAATTGATTCACATTGTCGAGGCTTAGTATCCAGAAATTGAGCAGCGTTGCCCGTTCTCCCGTTACGGAACTGTCTTTTGCAATCTGCACACCGCTTGCGTTGTCGTACCGTATGTGCATGTAGTCCAGGTTGAAATTCAATTGGCTTTTAGCGCTGATCTTTTGCGCTAGGTATGCGTTAACCGAAGCAGAAGCCACATCGTTTGTTGCATAGAGGCTATACTGGTCCCCGGTTACCAGTACGCCGTTTACATAATCATTGGAAATACTTTCCATATTCTTTCCCCATACCTGTACGGTTTTTGATCCGTTCAGTTGAAAACCTATTTCGGTATTTTTGCTGAGATTAACATCAAGCCCCAAATTGAGGGTATGTGGAGTATATCTCATGTTACGAAGTATTACATAGTTTTCATGGTAATAAAGATCGCCCTGGTATTCGTATTCCCTGAAATGATCCACCACATACTTATTAGATCTTGAAGTATTGAAATTATATCCCCCGTACCAGTTCCATTTTCCCTTGCGGGAATTCAGGACGAGGTTCAGTCCGGCTTTTTCCCTTTGGCCATAACCGGCGTAGAGAGACACTGTTCCGTTAGTGCCTTCATCATCGTTTTCCTTGAGAACGATGTGTATGATTCCAGCGGCGCCGCTGGCATCATATTTAGCCGGCGGCTGGTGAATGATCTCGATCTGTTCAATATTCTCCGCCCGCATTCCTTCCAGCTTGGCCATCAGCACTTCCACGGGTATACGTTGAATTTTGTTATTGATCATCAGCAGCACTTCGCCTTTCGCGTTCATGGTAATGCTGTTATTCTGCCTGTCCACTACCACTCCCGGCGTTTTTTGCAACAATTCCAGCCCGGTATTTCCGCTGAATGCAGGCGATGCGCTTATATTCATCACTATGCGGTCCTGTTTTAATTCGAAGAGTCTTTTCGTCCCCTTTACTACTATTCCTTCTATCACTATCCCCTCTGCAAGAACAATAGCAGGCAGGGTCAATGTTTCGTCTTTACCAACTGTAAAACCCGGAGTCCATACCGTTTCATGACTTACCAGACTTGCTGATATAAGGTAGGTGCCTTCAGCAATGTATTCAAAAACATATTGGCCTTTTTCATCGGTAAGGGTTCCTTTAATTAAGACAGAGTCTGCTGCTTTCAGCAGGAGAACAGTCGTGTTTGGCAGTGGCTCACTCCGGGTGTTGGTTATCCGCCCTTTCAACACCCTTTGTGCGTAGGTGCTGAAACCGGCCACGGTCAGAAGAATCAATAGCAGAACAGGTCGTGACATCGCCATGGAGTTTATTGTGTTTTTAATAGCATTCAAATTTCACCCTGCAAGCCTTCACTGACAATCTTATATACCTGGTATTTCGGTCTGTCAGGCTGGTTTTATATTCTGATTTACCCTGAATAAATTACCCGGATCATATTTAGCCTTTATTTGAGAAAGTCGTTCATAACTACCCCCATAGGTAGTCTTAACGGTATCAAAACCTTCATCCGATTCGAAATTGACATAGGCTCCCCCTGATCCATAAGGCAGTAATGCATTCCAGTACTCTCTTGTCCATTCACTGATGGGTTTTGTTTTACCCGGATCTGTATCAATACCTAAGATTATAACTACATATTTTGCATCCCGGTAACTCCAGGCGGTTGCATCTTTAGCTATTTGCGCCGCTGCCCCGTTTACAGGGTATATGTGCATACTTGACATCAGGGTGGGCATTGCCTGTCCTTGTTTTATGTAAGTATCAATGGATACATCATCAAGATTTTTCACAAACAACGGTTTCCAGTAATGATACATACCGGGTGTATACATTTGGTCGAACATAGTTTGAATAACCGGGAAAGACATGGGGCCTGTAAAATCCAATACTGTTTTTTTAAATGCCCGTATCGGTGCAAATACTTCTTCGGCCAGGTTCATATCCCCGCTGTAACACCACACGATGCCACATACCTTTTTATTATGCAGATGCTGCGGAAAAGGATCCCCCGGCGGCACGATCATCAGGACAAAAAATCCATTCAGAGCATTTGAACCGGTTGTCATTAACCCGTTGTACCATTTCATAATCTCTTTACTGTCTTCCCAATCCCAGAGCATCAGCCCTCCATAAACAGTATGAACCGGGTGCAGGCGAAAAAGAAAAGAAACCACTACACCAAAATTACCGCCACCACCCCTCAAGGCCCAAAACAGATCCGGGTTTTCACTGGCTGATGCTTTTACAACACTTCCATCAGCCAATACTACATCCGCTTCCAGCAAATTATCAATAGAGAGCCCATATTTCCGGGTGAGATAACCCAGTCCGCCACCAAGGGTCAGTCCGCCGACACCTGTTCCACCATAAAAGCCAAAGGGTACTGCCATACCAATTTCATGGGTAACTGCATCTACCTCTTTTAGCAAACAACCGCCGCCAACTCTTACGGTTTTTGCTTCGGCATTTACTTCAATCGCTTTTAATAACGACAGGTCAATAACCAGACCGCCATCGCAGGTGCCAAAACCGGGAACGCTGTGCCCGCCGCATCGGACAGCAAGTAACAAATTATTTTCCCTTGCGAAATTTACAGTGGCAATTACATCCTGTACATTGGCAACTTGTGCAATGGCAGCAGGATATTTATCAATCATACCGTTAAAAACTTTCCGGGCAGCATCATATTCTGCATCGGCAGGCAGTACTAATTTGCCTTTTAAACTTTTTTTTAAAGCAGCGGTCAGTTCCTGTGACATAAGAAAGATTTTAGTGGTTAATGAATGATTGCTGAAGCTGCAATAAAGATATTATCGCAATAAGCGAAGCTCTTTGTTTAAACGTTCAAAAACTTATCTTATAAGACCAGGTAAAAATTTCTGAATAGTAAACGTCCTGCCGGATAGTAAATAGTAACGCCTGTAGTTTTCGTATTGAACAGAAAAATTGAGTGGACCAGTGGACCGGGCTTAACTGGTAACGGAGTGCTAATCTGATAAAGCCAATTCCTGGTTTTGTCTCCTGTATTTAAGAGGTGGCGATCCGAACTTTTCTTTAAACGCCCTGCTGAAATGCGTAATATTTTCAAAACCGCTTTCATCACAAATTTCATTCACATTTTTTCTGCTCGTATCCAAAAGATGCTTCGCATAACCGAGCCGCTTTTGTGAAAGCCATTTGCCCGGAGTAGTATGATAATATTCCCGGAAATCTCTTTTGAATGTGGAAACGCTTCGCTGTGCAATGCGTGCAAACTCGGCAATAGATAAATTAAAATAAAAGTTGTTCTCCATTATTTCACCAAGCGGGGGTTTCTGAAAATCGCTCAAGTAATTCGCATAAGCCAGGAAGGCCGTGTTCTCCGGGTTGGAAAGAATATTAAACAGCAGTTCTTTGAATTTAAGCTCCAGCAGGTTTTCCGAAGGCGGAGGTTGCTGATTAAAATAAGGTAACACGCTATAGAAAAAGGCTCTGGTTGCGTCGTTTACTTTTATTTCGATAATGAAATCACCGGGTGGAGCAGGCAGTTGTTTTTTGTGCAGCAGATGGCGGTTTTCTTTATAAAAACGGCAAAGAAATTCATCGGGGAAATAAAACGCCAGCAACTCCCATTTAAAGTCTGTATTTTCCTGTTTCCAGCTACCCTTTTTCATAAAATGAGTGGTATGCTCTGTCATAGACCAGGAATGGGTACCGAGATGAAGAGTTTTCATTCCCTGCAGGGTAAATGCTATTTGATTAAAGTGGTTATATACATATATGTAACGATCTTCCTGGGGGCATTTGTAGTGCAGGAACAGCAGGTTCTCTGTAGCCAGTTGACAAAACTCCTTTGGTCTGCTGGTCAGAAAGTCGTAAGTATTGTCCATTTACTTTGAATGTGATTCAATATTAAGTATAATACACAGACCGTTCCCGCTTTACCATCCTAAATATACTAATTTTTTAAGCCAGGTCCTTCGGTTCTCCGCAGTCTCAACTCCAAAGCCTTTTGCGCGTAGGCTGGACTCTGCGAGGCATAATCATTATCTCTGTTTCGTCAAATTGTAAACTAATACGCTTACTCCCCACCTACCGCAGAGTCGCCTGCCAATACACAAGCCTAATCACAGGCAGGCTCTTGGGAGAATTAAAAGAGTAGTAGTATTCTCATAATTGTAGTTTTATAGTCCCTTCCAGGCCTTTTTGGAGGAATAAAAGTAGTGGTTTTCGCCGGTGATTTTAACGTTTCGTTCCCCCAGGTGTTCCCCCAAGAAAAAAGGCAAATTATAATATGCTTACTTTCAGCTAATTACAACTTGCCTTTTTCGTATTTCGTGACCCCGTCAGGATTCAAACCTGAAACCTTCTGATCCGTAGGCGATTCAATAGGCTAATGGTTTTAAATCCATTCTTACTGATCTTAACTTAACTATTTAATTTTCAATAATTTATAGGATTTTCATTATTTTGGGTTTTCCGGCTTTTAAGCCGTTTAACCCTGGTTTGTTTGCAAATTGTTTGCAAATTTTCAGCAGGAAAGATTAGTGAAAATGAAAAACTTATAGGTTATGGCAGTCACAATTGCGATCTTTTTTGACACAAGAAGAATCAAAAAGAAAACAAACACCTACCCAATTAAACTAAGGGTTACGCATGAAAGAAGTACCAGGTATTACCCCACTGTTTTTAGTTTATCAAAGGAAGACTACGACAAACTCTCCGCTCCCAGATTAAGTATCGATTTGCAGGTCATGAAAGCCAAATTACAGGAAATTGAAAGAACTGCAGGTAATACCATTCAGGAATTCGATCCATTTAGCTTTTCAGAGTTTGAAAGGGATTATATTGTTAACAACACTTCTTTTGAGCAAAAAAAGTTTGTGGAGAAATGCCCGATCCCGGAAATCAGTAAGTTTGATTACACACCGTTTTATAAAAAATTCCCTATTCTTACCGATGAAGCCCCTGAACCCGTTACCATTGGGAGTGTTTATCTTTCCTTCATAAAAAGTTTGCTGCAGGAAGGACGCATCGGTACTGCATCCAACTACCATAGCAGTTATGTTTCCCTTAAAAAATTCAACGGAAACGTAAGATTTGCTGATGTTACTGTCAGTTATCTAAAACAATATGAGCAGGTTCAAAAGAATAAGGAACTATCCCGATCTACAATAGGTATTTACTTGCGAGCCTTGCGGGCAATATTTAATGAAGCTGCTGCAAACGGAATAATCAGGAAAGAAAAGTGTTATCCATTCGGAAAACGGAAATACAGGATCCCCACTTCCAGAAATGTCAAAAAAGCACTGGAATTATCCGAAGTTGAAAAGATATACTATTACAAGTGTGACCCGCAGCAGCCCAGTGAACAGAAAGGAAAAGATTTCTGGTTATTCTGTTATTTCGCCAATGGCATAAATATAAAAGACCTTGCCTTTCTTAAGTACAAGAATATTCAGGGTGAACAACTGATCTTCGAAAGAGCTAAAACAGAAAACACGATGCGGTCTGATCCCAAGCCTATCATAGTTTATATTACAGAAGATATGTGGGAGATAATTGACCGCAGGGGTAACAAGGATAAAAATCCCAATAACTACATCTTTCCTATTCTGGAGCCGGGACTATCTCCCCTTCGTCAATATGAACTTGTGCAATTATTTGTAAGTTTCGTTAATGAATGGATGCGCAGGATTGCTGCAAAACTGGGAATTTCAAAGAAAACAACCACTTATGTTGCCCGCCATACTTTCTCGACTGTTTTGAAGCGTGCCGGAGCAAGTACGGAATATATCCAGGAAGCATTGGGGCACACCGATCTAAAAACCACGGAAAATTACCTGGATAGCTTTGGAAGTGAGTTAAAAAAGGAACTTGCCGGCAGACTGACCGCATTTAAGAAGCAAGGAATAGAGGATGAGACGCATAGTCAGTCACTTGATATAGCGATCGGTTCCGGATCAACGATGGAGCCGGCTTAGCGGTAGTTTATTTACCAGGAGCTATAAAAATAGCCTATGAACAACCGCCATTTATGTGTAACTTTATGGATAATGAAGAATCCGAATAGTATATCAAGTGTTCAAAAGGACGGGAAGCAAACTGATGCTGCTTTAAAGCCAAATCTTCCAAAGCATTTGTTTTGGGATCAGCGTTATGATGAAATAGATTGGGTGGGTGGTTATCGCAATATTATTGCAAGGGTGATTGAACGGGGAAATGCAGACGATTGGCAGGAAATGCTGGATTTCTACGGACAGGCTAATATTGTAAATGCCCTTCTGCATGAAATAAAATACCTGCCGGATTTTGCCATAGAGGATGCCTGTAATTATTTCAATCTAAGGAAGGAGGATTTGTTATGCTACACCAGGAAACAGTCGAGAAGGGAACACTGGATCTGATCAGGCGTTTTATGCAGGATCCAGCGTTTAACTCCTTTTATTTGGTAGGAGGTACCGCACTGGCATTAAGAATAGGGCATCGAAAATCCATAGATATTGATCTTTTTACCGACAAGGCTTTTCAGTCTACTGAGATAGAAGCACATTTAAAAGCCTCTTATTCCGTTGAAAATATCCGTGCGATCAGTAATGGTGTTTTCAGCGTCATAGACGGAGTTAAAGTTGATATTATTGCACATCAATATCCTTTGCTAAGCAAAATAGAAGAAACCGAAGGCATCAGGATGTTATCATTGCTGGATATCAGTGCCATGAAGTTAAATGCCATACACGGGAACGGAACAAGATTGAAAGACTTTATTGACATATATGCTATGCTGGAATATATGCCATTGGAAGACATGCTAAAGGCTTGTGAGAACAAATACCCGGATATTAACGTGCCTTTGGCGAGAAATGCGCTATTATATCATGATGATATTGACTATGAGGTAAAGATAGATTTTATAGGAAAGCCCATGGAATGGCAACTTGTATCGGAAAGGTTACAACAGGCTGCCGCCAATCCAAAGCTGACTTTTAAACCGAAGCAATCATTGAAACAGTCCCGGAATATCCGCCAGGATAGAAAGAAGGGCCCGAGGTTGTAATGCTGTAAACAACTGAAAAAGAACGCCTCTTAACGCCGGAGGATACCCAATACAAGCCTTACCCATCCCATTTTTCCATAATTACTTAAATTTAAGAGGGATTTAATGACTCAACTATGAAATAAATACAGATGGGGAAGTTTAGTAAATGGAGAAGTAATATGGTGCTGCGCAATATGGCTGCTGATCTTTTCGGGCGATCTGCTTACTCCCGGACACCGGGCAATTTTGTGCCGTATTTCCGGTATAAAATAAGCGATTACCAACCGGATCACTATCTGTATTTCCCAAAAGAGCCGTACAGGGCACGGTATTACAACGAGTTTTTTAACAAGCTATTTGAGTACCAGGGGTATGATATTATCCATTTCCTGGAATTTCATTTTTCCGCCTACCCTGATCAGCACGATTTTTTACGGTTCCTCCATTACGAACTGAACGACCGGCTGCACACGAAAATAGCAGACTCTAGGCGCAAGAAGCTGCAGTCGACTTTTGAATGGGTTCAGGAAAAGCAGCAGGCGTGGAAGGAATCTCAAAAAGGCATGATCAAACAGGAGATGGAGCAGGAGGTACGGGAAATATTCGCAGGTCAGCCGGCGCTTAATCCTGCCGAAGTGGAACAATTTATGCAAAAGCTTTCCGTACAGTTAGGTGACTATATAGACAGGTTCATGACAGAAACGGAAGAGCGGCTTTCTTCTATTACAGAGCGCCTGCCTGCCGGACGAATCGAGCTCAATAACCGTAACCATGAAGAAAAAATCATTCAACTTCTGATTTTGTGGCAGCAAGTGCAGGCTCCGCCCGAACTGGCCAGGGCAGAACAACTGTTCAAAAAATTCACGGCTATGGATATTGCCACCATTTTACACCTGCACTTTGACGCTTTCCGTGACAACAAAATCCCGACACTTCAAAAGAAAGTGGGAGAGCAAAACGAGCGCTTAAGGATGAGCCATCCTCCGGTTAAAAAGCTCGTGGAAGCCCTGCAGTCATTTTTCTACGGCAAATAAAGCTGCTTTATCATCACCTGTTTGCTTTATTTTACTCATCGTAACTCCCTCACATCCAGTTTATAAAAATACACGACCTATCTATCATTGACTTCGCTTTAATTCTAACCCATTTTGCGTCCATAAAACTCTTTTTTATGGATACTTTATTTATTCCAAATGAGAATGATTTTCGCCGGTGGATCAGGGAGGCTGTGAAAGAATGCCTGGAAAATACACCCATAAAAAGCACTTCCCCTGAAAACCCGGATGAGGAACCCTTGTTGACCCGCAAAGAAATTGCCGGGATATTTCGTATTTCTCTGGTTACCCTGCACGATTGGATGAAACGAGGTTTGCCCTCCCATAAGCAAAGAGGAAGGGTGTACTTTCTCCGCTCCGAGGTAATAGCCTACGTAAAACAGAACCGCCGTTCTAACTTTTTAAACACTGACCAATGGGAAAGCTAACCATTGCCGAAGCCCGGAAAATTAACATGGTAGATTATCTTTCTTCGCTGGGCTTTCAGGCTATAAAAACAAGAGGGGAAGGTTATTGGTACTTATCTCCTTTTCGCCAGGAACGAACACCTTCTTTTAAAATTAACCGCAGGAGTAATATCTGGTATGATCATGGTAGCGGAGATGGTGGTAACATTATTGATTTTGGCATCCTGTATCATCGTGTAGATGTACGGGGGTTCCTGGAATTGTTAACCAGGGATTACAGGCAGAACGATTTTTCTTTTCACCCGCAATTGAAAAAGGACAGTAGTATTAGCCCGGTTGCGGGTGAAAAAGAAAAGATTACCGACAGCAAAATTATCATTACAGCTACCCGCCAATTGGGCAATGCACGTTTGCTGCATTATCTGAATGAAAGGGGTATAGCTCCTGATCTTGCCGGCCAGTTTTGCCGGGAAGTTGATTTTAATCTTTACAAAAAACAGCATACCGCTATCGGTTTTCTCAACGGCATGGGAGGTTATGAACTCCGCAACCCTTACTTTAAGGGAAGCTCTTCGCCCAAAACATTTCGCTTTTTTAACAATGGCAAAAAGGAACTACAGGTATTTGAGGGCTTTTTTGACTTTCTCTCCTGGCTTTCACATTTTAAAGACAACCGGTTTACCAGTAATTTTTTAGTGCTTAATTCCCTTTCTTTTTTTCAAAGGGCAAAGCAAACAATGGAGACACATAGCAGTATCCGGCTCTGGTTAGACCGGGGATCTGCCGGACAGGCATGTACTATACAAGCCATTAAATCCCATCCTGCTTACGAAGACAAAAGCAGTTTGTACAAAGATTTTGATGATCTCAACGACTGGCATGTACATCAGCTTAAACAAAAGCAGCAGTTGTACAGCTCCAACAAACCATCACATTCAAAAACAATAAAACACAAATAATATGGCAGACTTTAAAAGAAGAACCCTGACGCTTAGCAATGGGAAGCAGATCAAATTGTATGGTAATAGCATGGCCATCGGCAGCAGCCTGGAAGTGGGTGAAGGCGCAGCGCCCAATATTCTTTCCTTTTTTGAACAGCAACCGGAAGAAAAAGCAAACGCCAATCTCTCCGCCTCTTTATCTGAAGACAAACCTGCAAAACCAAAACCCGCCGCGAAAGCATCCGCAACAGTTCTAAATCCTCACCGGTTAACGGTGATGGAGATTTTAGAAATAGCGGATTTTAATATCGGGTTATGGATGCAATTGAAAGATAATATCCGGAGACACGGACTTAGCAATCCAAGAATCTTTAACCGGGAAATGTAATGCTGTAGTAGCTCTTTAATGACTGCAAATCATTTCGGGAAACACCCCGGCTGACAGGTTTTCAGGTGAAGCAATCAGGATTTTATACAGCACTTTTCCCTTTATCAGCAAATGAATTGGGTGAAGAAGAAGTTCGGGAAGCTGTACCAAAATCTGATAGCATAAAATGCATTTAGAAGCGATTTAAAGGGCATTGGCAGCAAAGGTACTAAATTCTAAAGCAGACCACTGAAAAAGCCGCGACCAATAGCTGTTGCACTTTAAAACAGCTATGAATACACTCCCGCGTGCCCGGACTTGAGGTAGCCAGCTATGTTTTGGTAATACCAAAACGCCGGCTCCTTCATCCCGCTTTTAAGGGCGGGATTTGGAGAGCGATTTTTTCATGCTAACCGCATTCAAAAATCATGAGGTCATGACACAAACAAATGGACAGGAAAAAAATAAAGGCGGGCGCCCGGCTAAAAGTATTAAGCGTAACCAAGTAGTAACGCTGAAATGTGCCAGCTACGAGCAAACAAGGATCAGTGCCAATGCTAAAAACGCCGGGCTTTCCGTATCGGAATTTCTCCGGGAGTTGGGGCTGAACGGACAGGTTGTCACCACCGAAAAAGTATTACCCACGGAAGTGTTAGCGCTTACCGGTACGCTCAACCACATGGCGGCAAACCTGAACCAAATCGCTAAAAAACGAAATAGCGTAGTGGATGAACTGAACGCAGCCGAGCGTGCAGGTCTTGAAATTCTTTCACAGGAAGTAAAAGAAGTTGCGCGGCTTATCAAAACGTATTTACAATGATTGGTGATATATCGTTGGGAGCATCTTTCTTCCATTGTATCAGCTATTGCCTGGAAGACAAGACAACATTAACGGAAGAGCAGAAAATAAAAAAGTCGCTGCAAGACGGTTTACAGCATAAAGACCGGGCAGAAGTGCTGGCTTACAATAAATGTTTCGGCAATAAGTATGAACTGGCCGAACAATTTAACGAAGTTGCCCGGCTGAGCAAACGGGTGGAAAAGCCAGTACTTCATTTATCCCTGAGCCTTCCTCCCGGGGAACAATTAGACCGGAACCAGTTAATTGAAGCCGGTCAGGAATTGGCAAAGGAATTTGGTGTAGCGGATAACCAGTATCTTATTATCCAACATAAAGATACCGACAGGCAGCATATTCATTTGGTGGCGAACCGGGTAGGTTATCAGGGTAAAGCCGCTACCACAAGTAACAATTATTTGAAAATGGACAGGCTTTGCCGCCGGTTGGAAAAAAAGTACAGGCTGCAGGAAGTGCTTAGTGCAAGGCGCTTTTTGTCTAAGGAACAGAGATTGATTCCTCGCCAGGACAGACGGAAAGAGAAAATGAAATATGATATCCGGCAAACATTAAAGAAAGCAAAAAACTACGATGAGTTTGCAAAGGGAATGCAGCAATTGGGCTACCAGATCATAAAAGGCAGGGGCATTACTTTTATAGACGATAAAAAAGTAAAGGTTAAAGGGAGCGAGCTGGGGTACTCACTGATGACAATACAAAAGCTGCTCCAACGCAGTCAAACACAGGAATTGAAGCAAAAGGATGTTGCCAAAGATCGGAAGCTAAAGATCGAAAAGCAATCGCCCAATCAGCAAATCATTGCTGCTAATGCCCGGCTTCGCCGAAAAATTAAGGAAACACAACACCCTCCCTTCCGTGAACAATCACCACTTGACGAATTACAAAAAGGTATTGGCGGCATTATATCCGACTTATTGAAACCCGTATATCCGGAGGATAACGCTGTTAACTACGAGCTATTGAAAGAAGCTCATAAGAGAAAGAAACGGAGAAAGCCCAAAGTCTAAGACTTTTTATGAATAAAATGTATAAGCTATGGAACCGAACAACGGTAAATTGAACAAAGAGGAAAAAGAAAATGTGCTAATGGTACTCAATGAATTTTCGCAGGAGTACAAAGCCAATGCTAAGGTCATAAGTATGCTTGCAGCAAATGTAAAAGAATGCATTGCTAAGGTAAACGAGTATATTGAAGAGTCAAAAAAGGAGCATACGGAAATACCCCGCATTCAACAAGTAGAAAATTTGGAGGAAAGGATCGAGGAGTTAAAAAACCTGATCCATGCCCGTCCGGCAGAAGTAAAGCAAGAAAAACGAATCTTACTTTTCCCTGAACACGGAGCAAAGGAATATTATGGAACCGTTTTGCGTTGGATACTATATATCATTATCGCTACTTATGGATTTTTTCTGCTGAAGTATTTAATTGAGTTACTAAGAACCCAACATTAAAGACACAATAACTTTATGCAGAAGGACATAAATGCGAAAGACATTTCGGAAAAACAAAAAATTGTCAGAAACGTTAATTATCCGCTCAATTCAAATTCCTGTACTCATTCGGTGTTACACCCACTTTTTGTTTGAAAAGGCGGGTAAAATGCTGCTGGTATTTAAATCCTAATCCCATGGCAATATCACTGATGGTTTTGGAGGTATCAAACATCTTTGTTTTAGCTTCATCATTCAATTTTGATTGTATGTAATCCAGTGCCGTGCTGCCTGTTTCCTTTTTGATAAGGTCGCCGAAATAGTTAGGGGAAAGATGTAGTTCTTCGGCGCACCAGGTTACTGTTGGCAATCCTAAATCAATAGGTTTGCCCGACATAAAATAATGATTCAGCAGATTTTCAAAACGTATGAGAATATCGCTATTGGCATTGCTCCGGGTAATGAATTGGCGGTCATAAAAGCGCATACAATAATTGAGCAAAAGCTCAATATTGGAAACGATCAGCGTTTTACTATGCTTATCAATATTCTGTTCTATTTCTTCGGAAATTTTCTCCAGGCAGGCAACGATTGTTTTTCGCTCTTTCTTTGACAGGTGCAGGGCTTCGTTCACCTGGTAAGAAAAGAAAGTATAGTCTTTTATTGTTTTGCCCAAAGATGTTCCCCTGATCAGATCGGGGTGAAAGATCAGGGCATAGCCGGACGGTTTCGTAGCCACGCCTTTGCTGTCAATGCCATACACCTGCCCCGGAGAAACGAAAATCAAAGTGCCGTCCTCATAATCGTAAGGCTGGCAGCCATACAGCATATCTCCGCATTTTATGTTTTTCAGGAATACGGCATAAACGCCCACATACCGCCTGAAAAGCTGAATAGCAGGGACTTCGTCAAAATTTACCACGCTTACTAACGGATGCAGTGTATCTACCCCTGCATAATCGTTGTATTGCTTTACGGTATCTATTCTTTCTATATGTTCCATATCATGATCATTACGATACAAATTTAGCAAACATAATTTCCTCATTCAGGCATTAAAGGCAAGATCCGTAAAACTGGTAAAAAGAACCGTATTCTGTATAAATCCGCTATAAACTGCATTGCCGAACTTTGCAGTAATATTTCAAAAATGGACAGTATAAGAATAAAAATAACCATCGGGCAAAAGGCTGCAACAGCTATCCTGTACGATAATCCTACAAGCAGGGATTTTGTTTCTCTGTTTCCTTTGACTTTGGAAATGGAAGATTATAACCAAACTGAAAAAATCAATTTGTTAACCCAAAAGCTAACTTCCAAAGATGCTCCAAGCGGATTTGATCCGTCAGTTGGAGATATTACCTACTACGAGCCGTGGGGAAACATCGCTTTGTTCTATAAAGATTTCGGTTACTCTAACGGGTTGATTTCATTGGGAAAAATCACGTCGGGTTTGGAAGCCTTTAAAATCAGCGGTACAATAATTGCAAAATTTGAATTAGATAAATAATATAAAAAATGGAAATCAAAACAATCATAAAAGCAATAGTATTTGCAATGCTTATAGCAGGCGCGATTACGGCAACATCCTGTAATAACAATAAAAATCAAAATAAAATGAGCGAGAACAACACTTCTCTTTTTCCGAAAGGAGAAAAGCTATCGAACGATTGGTTTAGCGGTAATGCTTTTTTACAACCATTACTGGCAAGGGATATAAACAACGACTTTGCTTTGGGCAGCGTCACCTTTGAACCCGGAGCAAGAACCCATTGGCATACCCACCCGAAAGGACAGGTGCTGATTATCACGGAGGGCGAGGGCTTCTACCAGGAAAAAGGAAAACCTGCACAACGCATTAAGAAAGGCGATGTGGTAAACATTCCCGAAAACGTAGAGCATTGGCACGGAGCCACTGCCAAGACAAAAATGATACATATTGCCCTTACAAATTACGAGGGTGAGCAAAACGTAACATGGTTAAAGCCTGTAACGGACGAAGAATTTAACGAAGTGAATACAAAATAAACCTGAAAGTGATGAGCAAAAGCAAATTTATAAAATGGAAATTGTTTTTTGTCTTATTCCTAAACGTATATACGATGAATGCACAAAATAACGCCGACAGCCTCAATGCGCAGCAACAAAGTTTAGCAGTTATTTCAGCATTGACGGCAACGGGAGATATGGGAAACTTGAAAATCCAGTTAAACGCGGCATTGGATGCAGGAGTTACCGTTAACGAAATAAAAGAAGCATTGGTACAGCTCTATGCCTATTGCGGCTTTCCGAGAAGCTTAAACGCTCTCGGTACATTTCAGTCCGTATTGAGCGAAAGAAAAGCCAAAGGCATTGCAGATAAGAAGGGAAAGGAAATTGTAATTGAAACCAATGTTGCTGATAAATACGAACAGGGCAGAAAAGTGTTGGAAACATTGACAAAAACGCCGCAATCCAAACCTGCACCCGGTTTCGGGGAATTTGCACCCCGTATTGACGCATTTTTAAAAGAACATTTATTTGCCGATATTTTTGCGAGCGATGTGCTTACCCTTCAGCAAAGAGAATTAGTAACGATTGCCGCATTAGCTTCCATGTTGGGAACAGCAGGGCAATTACAGGCACATATCGGAATGGGAATGAATACAGGTCTTACGGAAAGCCAGTTGATACAGGCTTTTGATCTGATAGAGAAACACATCGGTAAAAAGCAGGCAGACGATGCAAAAAACATACTGTCAAAAACAGTATCTGAAAAGTAATTGAAAATGATCACAGGAAACACAAAATTTTCAAACGAAGAACTGCAAAATATTGATAAAGCGGACGATTTAAAAATCTCTCCGCTTCGTGCAGACGGCGTTTCTTACGGTACGCCCACCTGGATCTGGGAAGTGGTGGTGGATGGAGCGTTATATGTACGTGCCTATCATGGTAAAAGCGGGCGTTGGTATCAATCCGCTATTCTGCAAAAAGCAGGACGTATACACGCCGCAGGAATAGTAAAGGACGTGGCTTTTGAGGTAGTGGAAAACGATGCCGCACTTGACAATAAAATTGACGAAGCGTACAAAGCAAAATACAGTAACAGTCCCTATTTATCGCCAATGATAAGCAACCGTGCCAAAGAAGCAACAGTAAGGATTGTTCCTAAACAGTAATACCGAAAATCAAAAACAAAGAAATATGATTTTAAAAGAAAAATATACCCTGTCGAACGGGGTAAATATCCCGAAATTGGGACTTGGAACCTGGTTTATCAGCGATGAAACCGTAGCACAGGCAGTAAAAGATGCCGTAACATCGGGTACAGGCATATTGATACCGCGCAGGCTTATGGCAATGAAAGAGGAATCGGTGAAGGCATTAAGACTTGCGGCGTAAAAAGAGAAGAACTATTTATAACTACAAAGCTGGCCGCGGAAGTGAAGTCTTATGAAGATGCTGTTGCTTCCATTGACAACTCTTTAAAACTATTAGAACTTGGTTATATAGACCTGATGCTTATCCACAGTCCAAAGCCCTGGGCAGAATATGGAGAGGAAGACCGCCACTTCGATGGTAACAAGGAAGCGTGGCGTGCCCTGGAAGATGCTTATAAAGCAGGAAAGCTGCGGGCTATCGGCGTATCAAATTTCCAGCAAACAGATATTGAAAATATATTGGCAGGGGGTACAGTTAAGCCGATGGTAAACCAGGTATTAGCCCATATCAGCAATACTCCGTTTGAATTGATAGACTATTGTAAACAAAACAACATCCTTGTAGAAGCCTATTCGCCCATAGCACACGGGGAATTAATGAAGAATAAGGAAGTAGTAAAAATGGCGGAAAAATATGATGTAAGCGTACCGCAATTGGCCATCCATTACTGCCTTGAATTGGGATTGTTGCCATTACCCAAAACAGCCAATCCAAAAAATATGAAAAACAATGCGGATGTGGATTTTGAAATATCAGCAGATGATATGAAAATCCTAAAAAATATAGAGCAGATAAAAGATTACGGCGAAGCAAGCAACTTTCCTGTCTTTTGGACAAAGTAATGCCCGGTAACTATTTGAAATAAGTAGATGAACAGCAAAACAAAAGGTGTAGTGGCGATTTTATGCGCCAATACTATTTTCGGGTTGAATATACCCGTTACCAAAGCGTTGGTTTCGGGATGGATGACACCAACAGGTTATACCCTGATCAGGATGCTCTTCGGGTCGCTTGTGTTCTGGTTCATCGGTTCATTACGCAAATCCGAAAAGGTGACCTCAAAGGATATGCTGATCATGGCACTCGGCGGGTTTCTCGGCTTCGTGTCCACGCAGTTTACCTTTGCGCTTGTACAAAACAGATTGTTAGCGGTTCGGGCTTTTGTCAGTATATAAACGGTATTAACATTTTTGTGTGGTTTGCGTAGTCATCATAATCTTTGCCATATTTACCTTTCAGATATTTGTCAAGTTTTGGTGCGTTGTAAAAAGCGAATAAACAAAAAAGAAAAATCGGAATACCCACCGCATACCCATTTCTTGTAATAATCGCATACCCTGTCACCCAAAGCATATCGCCAAAGTAATTGATATGTCTGGAATATTTGAAGAATCCTTCGGTATAAATTCTTCCTATGTTGTCAGGATTCTGTTTCCATTGGTTACGCAGGATCTCTCCGCCTGTGTTCAACACACATCCGACAACAAACAGGATTATTCCAAATATGTCAATATAGTCAATAGGTTTAGAAGTCGGCAAAGCAAACAAGGCAAACCCGATAAAATATAAAGCAAAGGCAAACGGCACACTAAAACTTTCTTCCCAGGGGATTGCCCGTTTCAGTAAAACCATCATCATAAACGCAAATCGAAAAAATGTAATAACGCTAAATGTGAAAATAATTATTCGTCTTCCGGTAAATTCGACTGCATTGTGAATGTGTAAAGTGTTTTCAATCCAGGTTCCTCCTTCCCGGAAAAGTATCCAAAACGATAACCATAGTATCAGCATTTCAAAAACGTGAATAATCACTTTTTGAGGTATGCTTTTGCTGTGTTGTCCGTATAGCTTCATTGCAACTATCTTCTAAAGTTGTACTATGTCATTACTTGCAGAACACTTCCTTTTGCCATATTCTACTTCGTGAATAGTAAATTTACAAAAATCGAAGTGCAAATTATACAGCATTTCGACCTTTATAATTATGAAATTCAGTTTCGGTTATTAAATGACCGTCAGGGTAGCGCCGCTCCTTTTAGGGGAGATCATAATGATAACGGTCTATCGTTCTTTACACATTCACCCACATGCGTTACCTCCCTTACATCAATTAGATGCGCGGCTTCTACCAGCTTTATCAAATGGATGCATACGGTTAGCGGGGCTGTTATAGCGGTAGTATCACTGTTCAGGGCATTCTCCACTACCTGCTCCCAGCACTGCAGCCAGTTACCGAGCGACCGGTAGCTGAAAAACTGTTGAAATGCCCGGTAGGGATCGCTATATTCTTTTTCAGACAGACAGCGCGGAAGTTCCTTCCACACATCGGCGCTAACATAATGGCTGCAATAGTATTTTTTATGGAAGAGCTCTTCTTTTTTAATGGTAACCGCGCTGTGCTTTTTATGCCTCAACGCATGGGCGGCTTTTATAAGCGAGCGGATGAGCTTGCTGTATAACAGTATATCGCCAGGCGGATCTCCTTTGTACACACCTGCCCCGCTGGCATGACACACGAGCTTTTTGATGAGCCTGCGAAAGTGGTGCACATGCGCTTCGGCAAAGAAGTGGGCGATTACCTGGTATGGGTCTGTAATGCATTCGCAGAGCCAGCATTGGGTGTTGAACGGGTCTTTTGCTTGTTTCATGGTGGTTGTTTTTTTCTGTCATGCCGGGCGTAGCCGAGGCATCTACCGCCGGGGTGCCTACGCTATAACCCCGGGGAAGGCAGTGATGATCTCTCCGCCGGTGCTGGTAATGACCGTAATGGTGGTGACGGTATTGCCCGAAGGATCGTGGCCGAGCGGTATGTCGGTATCCAGTACCCGCTGCAGGTGAGGGCTGCGCGGAACAGCCTCTGGCGGTTGCTGGCAGGCATCTCTTATGCAGGCTACAATTTGTGGTATGGGTATGGTGAACTTGCCGGTAAGCGGGTGGCGCAGCACTTTGTAATAATGCCGCTCTAAAATATGCGCCAGTGCTTTGCTGCTTAGGTACGAGCCTTTACGCAGCAGCTTTTTACGGTGCTTTACGGGTAGTTGCCATATAAGCCCCTCTTGCAATTGCTGCAGCCAGCTTTGGGTATCTGCCAGCAGGAACAGGGCCTGCAGCCATTGGGTTTCGTTGAAATGGATGTTGGTGCTTTGTGCGGGTGTGGCAACGGCATTGTTCATAACAAAAAGTTTTAGGCTGGCACCCGCACAAAAAAGGCGTGGCGCTCAACTTACCGTTCCGAGGTACTGGTATACCCACACACGAATAAGAGAGCCCACGCCGTAGCATGGGCATTCTACTTATCATCTCGTGTGTTCAAAAATTACCAGTTTTCGGAACGAGATTCAAAGCGAATGCTTCAAATGATCTTATGAAGTAATCGCAAAAATAATTTCTTTGTAAATATACAAAGAAATATTATATAGTGGGGGTTTATTCCCACATTTATTTTTTTGTAGAGTAAGACCTTATTACAAAATGTATTATGGAAAAGGTTCCTAACAGTGATTTCCTAGTTCAATTTGGGAAGCAAGTTGAAAAGTTTAGAAAGAAGAAGAAACTAAGTTATAGAAAACTAGCCCAGAATTGTAATATAGATTACAGCGATATAAGCAAAATTGAAAAGGGAAAAGCCAACATCACAATGTTGACGCTATTAGAACTTGCTAAGGGCTTGGAAACACATCCCAAAAAGCTGTTGGATTTCGAGTTTGATTTTGAGGATTGAACTTCTATTGTAAAAAGGGTTAAATATTGGCAATTATTCTTGTCTATGCAGTAATTTATTACAGTGGCTATCCTGAGATAAAATCAATAGACCTCTCAATATTCAGCAACAGTCCTTATGGAAAACCAGGGTTTTCAATAATTGCCAATTTCTATTTGTGCCAATCCATTCTGTTTGATTTTTAATTCGGAAACAGTTACCAATTAGCTGAAAAAACAAATCATTTTTGAATTATCGGGTTTGGCAGATAAAATATAAATCGTAATATTGCAATATTAAAATATTATTTACAGTGGGAGCAACCAAAGCAGATCATTTTACAAACAAACAAAATCAAATCGCCACAATCGCAAAGGCATTGGGACATCCGGCAAGAGTTGCCATTATAGAGTATCTGTTAAAGGCGAATGAATGTATTTGTAGCGATATAGTAAACGAATTGCCATTGGCACAACCAACTGTTTCACAGCATTTGAAAGAACTTAAAAATGCAGGGCTGATAAAAGGTAACATTGAGGGCAATGCAATTTGTTATTGCATTGATGAAAAAACATTCAACATATTGAAAGAATATTTTGCGAAAATTATTTTGACTGTAACTGATAAAAAATGCTGTTAAGGGTTTTTTATTATTCATAATTGGAACAAAACAATTAAATAAAATGAATGCAGATAAAGAAATCAAAGAAATGGTAAAGCAGAAGTACAGCGGAATTGCTTTACAAAACAGAGAAACCAATCAGTCATCCTGCTGCGGTTCGGGCTGTTGCTCAACAGAAGTGTATAACATTATGAGCGATGATTACAGCACTTTGGATGGCTACAATCCAGACGCAGATTTGGGCTTGGGCTGCGGGCTGCCGACACAATTTGCAAAAATAAAAAAGGGCGACACCGTAATTGATTTGGGAAGCGGTGCCGGTAATGACTGCTTTATTGCGCGAAACGAAACAGGTGAAGATGGCAGAGTTATCGGTATTGATTTTGCGCCTGCAATGATTGACAAAGCAAAAGCCAACGCCCAAAAATTAGGGTTTGCAAATGTTGAGTTCAGGCAGGGCGATATTGAAAATATCCCGGTTTCTTCAAGTGTTGCGGACGTAATTGTAAGCAATTGTGTTTTAAATCTTGTTCCCGACAAAGAAAAAGTTTTCAAAGATATCTTTCGAGTGTTAAAGCAAGGCGGGCACTTTAGTATTTCAGATGTTGTTTTAATTGGCAACCTGCCCGAAGCGCTACGTAAAGATGCTGAAATGTATGCGGGTTGCGTTGCGGGTGCAATTCAAAAAAACGATTATTTGGAGCTCATAAAAACAAACGGCTTTTCAAATATTACCATTCAAAAGGAAAAACCAATTAATGTTCCGGACGATATTTTGAAAAATTACCTGAACGAAGAAGAACTGCAAAACTTCAAATCGGATAGCACAGGAATTTTCAGTATTACCGTTTATGCAGAAAAATCAAAAACCTGCGGTTGTGGAACAGAATGTTGTGGTTAATCGGTTTTGGACAAAATATCGTAAACCAATTGTTATAGCTACTTCTGTAATTGTGTTGCAACTTATTTTTGGGTTTGACCCAACATTTTGTATTATTAGTATTATTTGGCTGTTTGTTTAAATATGACACATAAAAAAATATTAGTGCTTTGCACGGGCAACAGTTGCAGAAGCCAGATTGCACAAGGTTATTTGCAATATTGATGAATATCGCAACATTGCTTTTGACTTTGTCATTACAAGTCCTGTAATTTTACCTCCTTACATTAAACCGGGCTTACCCCTCCCGTATTATTCTTTTCCAAAAAAATAGTTTGTGTGGGGTAGGCAAAGTCTATTTTTTTATTTTCAAAAGACCTGTAAATGTTCAGCAGGATATCCTGTTGTGCGTTCATATACTTATTGTAATCGGAGGAGAGTATATAATAAACAAATTCAAAGTTCAGGCTGAAATCGCCCAAGCCGGCAAAGTGTCCCCGGTCGTATATCACATCGTCTTTCTTTTCGATAATTTCTTTAACAAGCTGCGGTATGCTTTCCAGCGCATCTGCCGGGGTTTGATAGGTAACGCCGATACTGAACACCACCCTTCTTTTTTGCATACGCTTGTAGTTGTGCACACGGGAGTCTGTAAGATCTTTATTGGAGCAGATAAGCTGCTCCCCGGATAATGTTCTCAGCCGCGTGGTTTTTATACCGATATATTCCACCACACCCATTTTGTCGTCAATGATAATAAAATCGCCGATCTCAAAAGGCCTGTCGAACAGGATAACAAAATAGCTGAACAGGTCGCCTAAAATAGTTTGTGCTGCCAGCGCAATAGCAATACCCCCGATGCCTAGCCCGGCAATAATTGAGGTTACATCGTACCCGAGATTGCTCAGCAGGAACACAATACCCAGTATCCATACAGCCACCTTAACAATTACCAGCAATCCCCTGGCCTGCTTTTGCTTCAGGTCGCCATCTTCCTGCTTTTTTAAAATGCTTAACACAAAGTATTGTATTACTTTAGTGATGAGCTGCAGCACATAAAAAGTTACGACAAGCAGTATTGCAATGCGGATAATATTGCGGACTTTCTCCGGGAAATCAAGATTATGGAGCAGCAGGTATATTACCAGGAAATAGGAAATAGGTATAACGGTTTTTTCAATGGCGGCTACTATAAGATCATCCATCAAGGTTGCCGTTTTGAGCGACCATCTTTTAAGCCACTGTAACGCAATTCTTTTAAAAATCCTGATCAATATAAACCCCAGCACAATACCTCCAAATGTAATTGCCCAGGAACGCAATGAGTTACCTAAATAAATATTATCCCAAAAATCATTCATAACGTTTGGTTTTTGAATGTTAATAAATAATAGTGAAATACTTCCAGCAATGTAGTATCCTGCAGCGTTTCTGAAGAGATATGATAAACTCCTGAATAATGAACAGGCAGGAAGAATAGTTAGCGCTTAATGCATTTGCTAAAACGGCATGCTATATTTTACTCGGTGTGTATTACTTGTAATACAGAAATGGCAAAGTTAATTAAAACATTGCACTTTTGCTGTTTTTGAACGCAGATATCTCGTATTACGAATGCGTATGTTTGTAAAAAATATAATTTTGAATGCATATCGTATTGCAGCGTTAAATCATTTCCAGATGAAAAAATATCATATCCGTAAAATAGCCATTGCCACAAACTTCACGCCGGAAGCCGGCCATGCACTGCAATGTGCCGTGTTGCTTGCTAAAAGGTATAATGCCAGTCTGGACATCATACATGCAGTTTCGCCTGCAGAATCAAAAAATAAAAAAGCAATATTTGTAAGTGCGGCCTATGAAAAGCTGAAAGAGCAAAAAGAAGAAATGCTTTCAAACGATGAGCTGGAAATAAAGCTATTTGCCAGGGTGGGTGAAGCAGAGATGTTCCTGTATAAATATTGCGTTGAAAACAAAACAGACCTTTTAATAATCGGGGTGCAGACAGGGGTAAAAAAGTATTTCGCTGCTACCAAGGCTTATAAGATCATTATGAAAGTTGAATGCCCTGTGCTATCTGTCCCCATAAGCTTTAAACAACATCATTTTCATAGTATTTTGTTTCCCGTAAGGGGTGTTGCCGGTGTGGAAAATAAAATTTTATATACAAAACCATTTATTGACAAAGAAGGAGCAGCGCTTTATATTGTGAATTTTGGCAAGATAGATTCAGGAAAGATCAATGAAATTACCGGCATAGCGAAAAGCCAGGGGGTTGAATTTAACGTGACGGATCTGCAGGATACCGCTAAAAAAAGTATTCCTGCACAAGTGATCGCTGCCGCCAAAGAGAATGGAAACGATCTTATTGTGATCAATGCCACATCAGAAAAAGAGTGGTACGATATATTTGGAGAAAACTATACGGAGTATATACTTAAAGAATCTGATATAGCCGTTGTATCCATAACCCATTTATTTGAGTCCCAAAGCTGATCGCGCCGGCTTATTGTTGTCGCTTAAAGGGAAGCAGGGCTGTTTACTGCCTGATCAAAACTATATTTTTTGTTTTCAGCCTTTCTGCCAGCCAGGGCTTCAGCTTTTCTTCTTCAACATCTTCCGGAGCGCTATAAAGCAGTATACATTGTATCTGCACACTGTCTGTGTTAGGGTATTGCTCAATTTTGCCCAGTGATATATTCTTTATAGCAGGAAAAAGAATATTTAATTCTTTAGTCAGCGTAGGATCGTCTAACTTGTATTTGTTTAATTCACTCTTCAGGTTATTGATAGCTATATCTTTTTCAGAAAGCACATTTTCTTTTTTGTTGATCTCGTTTAATATTTCGGTCTTTAAATCTTCATCGTTTTGCCTGAATGTAAGCTCCGTATTGGATGCACCCATATTGGCGAGTATCCGGTTATAGGTCTCAATTTCTTTTTCGCTCAGCTTCCTGTTCAGTAAAGCAAGCTCTACCTTTTTGGGATTGCTTTTGTAATCAATTTTTTTGTAGATAACCATATTGCCATTGCTCACAAATTCCGTATTGATAAACTGCTCTACCGTTTTGGTATATTTTTTTTCATTCCAGAGGGTGTACGCCAGGTAAAAGCTTGGGATGATCATGATAAAGATCAGCGAAGTAATACCCACCCTGATTTTCCTGCTATATCGTATGCTCTTAAAGCTTGCCGCAGGGTAGTTCAGGTATTTCACCACGAAGAAAGTAGCGATACATATAAAGAAGCAATTAATGGTATATAAATAAAATGCCCCGGCAAAATAAGGAAAGTTAAAGGTTGCGATCCCATAGCCGGCAGTACACAGCGGTGGCATTAATGCAGTAGCGATAGCCACGCCCGGGATCGGGTTTCCTTTTTCAACCCGGGTTACGGCAATTACGCCTACCAGTCCTCCAAAAAAAGCAATGAGCACATCGTAAATATTGGGTGAAGTCCTGGCTAATATCTCTGATTGTACGTCTTTAAACGGGCTGAAGTAAAAGTACAAAGCAGATACCAGCAAACTTACCCCGGTAGCGATAACAAGGTTTTTCATGGACTTCTTCAACAGCGGGAAGTCATAAGTGCCCAATGCAAAACCGGCGCCTACGATTGGCCCCATCAGCGGGGAAATGAGCATCGCCCCGATGATAACAGCCGTGGAATTGACATTCAGCCCAATGGAGGCAATGATAATGGCGCAGGCCAATATCCAAAGATTAGAGCCGCGGAAAGAAATGTTGTTAAACACATTTTCCAGCACTTTCTTTTTATCTTCCTCCCCGTTGTGTAAGTTTATAAATTCAACTATTTTATTGCTCATAATTGCTGTTATACTTTTAAATGTGGTTTAGAACCGAAAAGCAATATAATAAAAGCTTTTCTATCTAGCCGGTTTGTTAAAAAACAGCGCGAACAGGGTAGCGCCGGCTAAATAGCATATTACATCTGAAAAATCCACAGTAAACTGCTTGTTCCACTTTGGGAAAAAATATTCGCATACGATCGAGACAACAACAAATAGTATAAAAATATCAGCATATGAAAGTGTATAGCTTTCCCCCTTTTTAAACAACAGCCGCCTTTCCCATAGTATCAGGTGAAGTAATATCGGCATAAATAAAAATGCATCCAGGTAACTGTCGGCTACGGGAACAGGAATTTTCAGTACTTTTTGCAAAAGTTGATGCGCAACAAAGACTACAACAAATATAGTAAACCAACGCGTGAATATCTTTTTCAAATACATTCTGCTATAGTGCAATTAGAAAAACAAAAATCAGTACAACTATTAAGACAGGAGACGCCGCGATCATCAGTAGCACTACCGGTATTTTTAGTATGAACTTTACAATTTGAAGCGACAGTTTTTCCCCTGGATTGGGTTTTAACCAGTTGAAGAAAGCTTTGAATTGGTCCAATATAAGACCCCTGAATTCTTCCCCGGTAGTTTTTTCATCCTTTGCCATCTGCGTATAAAAGTAATAAAGGGTGTTATAATTTCAAAAACTTTGATTTCGTTTGCCGGCAAATAGGCACATGCCTAAATGATCTCTGTCTTTTTATAATGCAATAGCACGGGTTACCTCCGAAACATTATATAGAATATGCAGAAAATTATAAAGATCAACAGTATCAATGCAAATATATTGATGATCTTTTCCTTTGATGATTGCTTTTCATGTTTCATATTTGATGTACTAAACGTTAGTAGGCGGTGAGACGAGCCTCGATGTGATCCCTGAAAAGAGACCTGCGTTACCCGGAGATATTTCTGATGAGCCCTACTTTTTTAACCGGACTGTATATCAGGGGCACTTCTTCTATGGTAACACTGGTTTTATCCAATCCAAAAGCATTTTCGTCACGCTGTGCCCATCTCTTTAAATAAAAGTATGTATTGAGAATAAATCCTTCTTTCAAAGCAAACTCATTTTCGATCGATAAATATTTTTCGATCACTACAAAACGATAATCCATACCGGGGTGATATTTCGTAGTTCCGTTGTTCCTCAAATGAAGGTTCAGCTCTTTTTTCTCAATCAGGTCTTCCATGATCTGCCTGAAGTATATCTCTGTTTTAGGTTGAATTCTAAATCCTATATTGACGATTATTTTAATAATCTTATCATCCACCAGCTCCGATACATCATAATCCAGTGTATAGGGCTGATTGGTTCGGTTAATGTGAAAAAACCAATACACATCGGCACGTTTGGGCTTTTTGGCAAAAATGGAGTCAATAATTATTTCTTCGATCTGGTCCCTTCTGTCAGCCTTGGTAAGGTATATTAAATGGGTGGTAAGCTTCGGGATACTTTTGTCCTCACTTAGCTCTACGATCTCATCTGTGTATTTTCCCAGGTGTACAAACTTGGTGTACCGGTTGTTTATCTTTCTGCCGTAAAATGATGCATACATAACTATCAAAAATAAAGTGCCTGTCATAACGGTTATATATCCACCCTCCTGGAACTTTATGATATTGGCTATGAAGAATGAAATCTCAATGGTTGCAAACATGAACAGCAGCCCATAGACAAGGATCTTATTCCATTTCAGCTTATAAAGCAGGTAATAGGTTAGTAAATAGGTGGTCATCAGCATGGCAATGGTTATGGCCAGTCCATAGGCGGCTTCCATTCCGGCAGAGTTTTTAAAATAAAGTACTATCATGATACAACCACCCCACAGCATCGTGTTCACACTTGGAATGTATATCTGCCCCTTGGCTTCTGTGGGCTGCTTAACTGATACTCTTTGCCAAAAGTTCAGGTTGATCGCTTCGCTGACCAACGTGAATGATCCGCTGATCAAAGCCTGGGAGGCTACGATGGCTGCGCAGGTGGCGATAATGATAGCTGGTATCAGGAACCAGCCGGGAATGATCTGGAAGAAAGGATTGCGGTTTTCGAGAAATGTACCGTTTTCATGCAGCAGCCAGGCAGCCTGACCCAGGTAGTTGGCAAGCAGGCAGACTTTTACATATATCCATGTTATCCGGATATTTCTGCGCCCGCAGTGCCCGAGATCTGAATACAGCGCTTCCGCCCCCGTTGTACATAAAAATACTGCTCCCAGTATCCAAAACCCGCGCGGATAATGAGACAGCAACTGGTAGGCGTAATAAGGGTTTAATGCTTTTAACACACCTGGAGCTGTTACTATCTGGCTCAACCCGGCAACCAGCAGCATAGAGAACCACATCAGCATTACAGGGCCGAAAGCTTTGCCTACTTTTTGGGAGCCAAACCTTTGAAAGAAGAAAATGCAGGATATGATAACAATTACGACAGGCACGGGTGATAAATGATCAAGCCCTCTTATCAGCGTCAACCCTTCAATTGCCGATGTTACGGTAACCGCAGGGGTTATAATGCCGTCTGCAAGCAGAGCTGCGGCGCCTATCATGGTCGGCAGGATCAGCTTTCTGCCATATTTTCTTACTAAAGAATACAGCGAAAATATCCCACCCTCTCCTTCATTGTCGGCCTTTAAAGTGATCCAAACATATTTGACGGTGGTCTGCAAAACCAATGTCCAGAATACACAGGACACCCCACCCAAAACCAGCAGTTCGCTGATCTCATTCGCCCCGATGATTGCCTTGAATGTATATAGGGGGCTGGTGCCGATATCTCCGTAGATGATGCCGAGTGCGACCAGTAAAGTGGAAACAGTAACCTTTTTACCTAATGAATTCTCATGATTCATTTTTCCCGTATTGATCAGAGTACAAAACTCATGTAAGAACTATAAACAGAAAATAAGAGCAGCAGGCGGAGGCATAAAGATTTTATAAAGAAGGAGCTCCATCTATTTCGTTTGATCTGCATTTTTCCAATAAATCGTTGTTGCTAAATAGCCTACGATACCAGTCAGCAGTAAAATTATGTAACTAAAACTGCTCAACAAGTTTTTGTATTCCCCACCTGCACCACTGTATAATCCTGGAATAGACCAGGGAAAATATGAACCGTAACCTATTGCCGCAATCACTTGTGAAAAAACCAATGTTAATGCCACAAAACTGAGTGGAGCAAGATAGCCTTTGCCATAAAGTGCAAAGAAGGCAATGGGAACTCCAGCAATAATTGTCAAAGCAGTTGTAATAAAATAGTCATTCAATATTCCCGTCAATGAACTTGTGTCCATTGTTGGAAGATGTAAGGTTGTTCCAAGAATAAACGCAACGACTAAGTTTGACAAAACAAGCATCAGGCACCAAAGCACGTACAGAATAAATTTTGCATTTACGATTTTAGTCCGTGAAGTGGGAAGCGAAAGCAAATCCTTTGCAGTTCCATCAGAATACTCACGACCAAAAATCCAGCTTGCCACAAACCCAAAAAGTAGAACGCCACCTACACCAACAGCCTGGCTCAACACATTTAAATATGATTTCCAGTTCGCTTCAAAATTCATCGCTTTTATTTTAAGAGCAAACCCGCTTGCCTTCTCCATTGCTTCATTGTCCTGAACAACAAGTATGAAAACCCCGCCCATTACAGGAACAATGGCAAATGCAATAAAAGTCGCCCAAAGAATTTTAGCAGACTTGATTTTAATCACTTCGGCTTGTAATGCCAGCAACTGCTGTCTCATTGCTTGTTCTCTTTTATAGTTCGCAGAAAATAGTTTTCTAAATCTTCTGTGAACAGGTAAATCTGTTTGGGAGGGAATTCGTTTTCGGTCAAAACTTTTGATATGACTTCGGAATGCTCAAATACCTCTTTGTTCGTGACTTCAATTTCGTTCGTATATGTCAGTGAAGCCGAATAATTGGCGTTAAGCAAGATTTGAATTGCCTTTTGATTGTCGGCTGTCTGCACCAGAATTTTCTTGCTGATTTGACTTGATAGTTCCTTCGTGGTTAACTCTTTTATAAGTTTTCCCTCGTGAATAATGGCTATACGATTGACAAGTTTTGAAATTTCGCCAAGTATGTGGCTGGAAAGAAAAATGGTTGAGCCGTTTTTTGCAAGGTCAATCAAGAGTTCCCGCACTTCTACAATTCCTTCCGGGTCTAAGCCATTAATTGGCTCGTCCAATATCAGGAGTTTAGGTTTATGTATGAGTGCTTTTGCAAGCCCTAATCTCTGTTGGTTTCCAAATGACAAAGCGTTGGCCTTAGTATTTCTGTATTTTGTAAGTTTAAGGCATTCTATAATACTGTCAATTTCAGTCAATTCGGTTAGTTGCCGCAGTTTATAAAACACTTTCAGGTTTTCGTAAACCGAAAGATTAGGATATGCGTAAGGCGCTTCAACTAAATAGCCAATGTGATTCCACTGATTAAAGTTTGAGTTTAGCTCTTTGCCGAATAAGGTTACACTTCCTCCGTCGGGTTTAATCATACCCAACAAAGTCCTGATAAGCGTTGTCTTACCCGCACCGTTCAGTCCTAAAAAACCGTAGATTTCACCCTTGTTAACGTGAATGGAAATGTTGTCCACCGCTACTGTTTTTCCGTAGCTTTTAGTCAATCCGTCTGTTTTTATTATTTCCATCTCTCAATTAGTTCAATCGCTTTCTTAATTCCGTCTTCCCGATTGAGTTGTTTTGAAAATCCCTTTGCTTTCGTATAAAGGGTTTCGTTTTCTAAAAGCTCTTTGACAGCCGTTACAAATTTTTCTTCCTGCAGCTTTTTTATCGGTTGCGGGTATAGGGCTACACCTTTTTGATATGCAATCTTACCCCAAAAAAATTGGTCGCCAAGCGGGTGCAGTACGGGGCAGGTCAAAAAAGGTTTTCCTGCTTTCAGACATGAAGCAGTTGTTCCGATGCCTCCATGATGCACAACAGCCTTTACCAACGGAAATAATTTGTCATAGGGAGCAGCGTCAATCACTTTTATATCCGGGTTTTGGCTGAATGCTTCCGTGTCGGAAAGCCCCCAACCCTTCACTACAATTATTCTTATGTTCAACTGCCTATTTAATGTATTGATGAGTTCCGGAATGTTGCGTTTATTATTAAACGGCATACTTCCGAATGTTATCAGCAATGGTGGTTGGCCGTCTGCAATAAAATCAGTAAGGTCTTGAGGTAATTCAACAGGGGTATTATCCAGCCAAAAGCCGGTAAAGAAGCTGTTGTGCGGGTAATCATCAGGCTTTTTCAATAGCAGTTCACTTATGCCATAAATAGACATCAAATCAGGCTTCCTGAATTTCTTTGGAAGCCCTACGTTTTGCCTAAAGTCCTGAACTGTTTTTCTCCACATTTTTAATCCTAATTCGCTTAATTTAAAGGTAAACCAATTCAGGAAAGCCGGTAGCGGCAACGCACTAAAAACAGGATTGGGAAAAGCTGATGTGGGTTGGGTTGCAGGAACAACATCGGTTTTAATCATCTTTTGAGGAAATTGATCTGCAAAGTAGTCCGCCAGTGTTTTGACATGGAACAAGACCCTATCGCTTTGCCTTGCCAATTCGTAAAATTTTCCCAGGGCGTCCTGTATCAGTGGTGACATCTTGTTTTTTAGGTTCTTAATCTCACGTAATGCCTTTAAAGGGCCTTTCATCAGGTTGCCGGCTTCTTTTGAATTGACAAGCTCCTGAAAATCCAGATCTACCGGTATAAAATCCAGTCCATAAGAGGTAACAAGGCTTTCAAAGTTCCCCGCTGTCGATAGAACCACCTCGTGCCCCCGTTCTTTCAAGGCTTTTCCCAATACTGCGTATGGTTGCACATCTCCTCTTGTTCCTAATGTTAATATTGCTATTTTCAACAGACATTGTTGTTTAATAGGTTATCAATGAATTTTTATGTAAACCGATATCCTACGCCGCTTTCGGTAATGATATGTTTAGGTCGGTTAGGGTCCGGTTCTATTTTTTTCCTTAGTTGTGCAATAAATACCCTTAAGTATTGTGTTTCTGACTGAAACCCTGCACCCCATATTTCTTTTAATAAAAAGTGGTGTGTCAGTACCCTTCCCTGGTTTTTGACAAAGAGTAACAGGATATTGTATTCAGTAGCGGTAAGCTTTAAAATTTCGCCTTTGCAGGTGGCCAATCTGGCCGAAACATCAATTACCACGTCTCCTGCTTCTATGGTAGGTGTGGTTTCGGCACTACTGCTGAACCGCAAGGCGGTCCTTAGCCTGGCCATGAGTTCTCCTACCCGGAAGGGCTTGGTCAGATAGTCATTGGCGCCGTTATCCAATGCATTGACAATATCATCCTCGTTATCCTGGACGGATAATATGACAATTGCTCTTGAATACCATTCCCTTAATTGACTTAACACTTCGTGTCCGTTGATATCAGGAAGCCCCAGATCCAGCAACACTATATCCGGCAAATGACTGGCTGCCATCACCAATCCTTCTTTGCCTGAAACAGCTTGCTTTACCAGGTACCCATTACCGGTCAGGCTGATCTCCAGCAGTTTCCGGATTTGCGGCTCATCGTCTATAATTAAAATTGTCGGCTTATTCATTTTTAAGATTTTTGATGTAGGAAGCTTCTACGGGTATTGATATCTTAAAGGCAGCTCCGCCGAAACTGCTGCTTTCAAGGGATATCTTTCCTTTGTGTGCTTGCACAAAACCTTTAGCAATAGAAAGCCCCAGGCCCGAACCTCCGGTTCCCGAGTTCGGCATCCTGTAAAATTTCTCAAAAACCCTGGTCGATTCTTCCGGGGGAATGCCTTTGCCATTGTCCTCTATGCTTATTTTGAGCAGGTCGTCCTGATAGGCTGCAGTTATATATACAATGGCAAATGGCGGCGTGTATCTTATGGCATTATGAATAATGCTGTACAATACAATTTCAACCAGGCCACTGTCCAGCAACACTAACGGCAATTTTTCGCTGGGTTCAAAGCTGATCTGTTTGTTTTCCGGGTTTTCCACTTTTTCAATAGCTAAGAAAACCAACTCGTTGATATCTGTCCAGTCTTTTTTCAGACGCAGGTTTCCTGCTTCCAGCCTGCTCATGTTCAGCAGGTTTTCTACCTGTATATTCAACCGGCTGCCTGCTATGTCTATTTCAGCCAGCAGATCGTCCTCCTGTTCTTTTGTTAAGGAGCCGTTGTTTTCCGTAAGGGTATCTATTGCCCCGATGATAGTAGAAATAGGTGTTTTAAGCTCATGCGAAAGAGAGTTCAAGAGCGTATTATATAGTTTAATGGTATTCTCCTTTTCCTCCCTTATCCTGGCTTTTTTTTCCTGGATACGAAGGCGGTTGGTCAGAACTGCATTTACCAATGCCACTGCAACAAACATGAAAAAGAGCAGCGCATTTTCAGCATTGTCAATTTCATAAGTCATGTAAGGTTCGATAAAAATATAATTCAGCAGCAGTGCGCTTAATAAGGCCGCAATAAGTACGGGCAGAATTTTAAATGAGACAGCGAGAACGGATACAACCAGCAGTAATATCAATGCCACTATCCGGTAGTCCAAATAATCTTTCAGCGACCAACATATACCCGATACGGTAAGCACTGTCAAAATGCTGATAGCAAACTGGTGAGAGATTTTTATTTTGTGTAAAGCCACTATACCGAAGATTTAGCAAATTTAGTATGTCCGGCATAAAGATTTTATAAAAATTTAGTTATTGCTTTAGCTGTTATATTTGCCTGGCATCTGAATTATTAATGGAAAACGATAGATTTAAATCCAGGCTTGACCTGCTCCGCCAGAAAATATACATTGTTATTTATGGTGTAAATACTCCTGCCGGAAAGGCTTTTGATGTGGGATTGCTCTTCTTTATTCTCCTGAGCGTACTGGTGATAATGCTGGAGACTATAGAGGGCATTGACGTCATTTTTCACAGGGAGTTGATCGTGCTGGAGTGGATATTTACCATCATCTTTTCCATCGAATACGCGCTCCGGATATTTTGCAGCAAAAAGCCGCTGAAATACATTTTCAGCTTTTACGGAATAATAGATCTTTTATCCATTTTGCCAATGTTCCTTTCGGTTTTCCTGGCAGGGAGTAATGTGCTCAGCAGCTTCAGGATACTTCGTTTATTAAGAGTTTTCAGGGTTTTGAAGCTTATGGATTTTATACAGGAATCTTCCAAGCTGAAAGTAGCTTTATTGGCCAGCAGGGCAAAGATCATTGTGTTTCTATATACGGTGATGATCATATCTGTGACAGTAGGCACGCTGATGTATTATATCGAGGGGCCCGGAAACGGGTTTACGAGTATCCCCAAGAGTATATTTTATACGATCGTAACATTAACGACCGTCGGGTATGGCGATATGGTGCCGGTAACACCGGTGGGACAGTTTTTATCTATGGTGCTGATGATCACAGGTTACGGCATAATCGCCGTTCCCACGGGTATCGTAAGCGTGGAGATCGCTAAACAGGTGGCTGGTAAAGCAGAAAAAACGGATAAAACATTAACTGAAAAACATAAAAAAAGGCTGAACGGAATAGTTTGTTCTCATTGTAATTATGAGGGCCATAATGACGATGCCCATTACTGTTGCAATTGCGGTAGTAAGCTGAATGTGTGAGGCTTTTTTTTATAGTTACACAAAAAAGATATTGATTTGAAACAATCATACAAAAAAACACCTATCGAAAAACTGGTTAGCCCTGTGCAAAGGTTTATCCGGCAGGAAAAATCAGGAGGGATAGTATTGGGTATCAGTGTTGTGGTAGCGCTGATCCTGGCAAATTCGCCGTGGGCGGAGGCTTATCATCATGTGCTGGAGCATAGGTTTGGATTTCTCTGGGATGGCAACAGCTACTTCGAATTTAATTTGCACCACTGGATCAATGACGGCTTAATGGCGATCTTCTTTTTTGTAGTAGGACTTGAATTGAAGAGGGAGATCGTAGGGGGTGAGCTTTCCAATCCACGGAAGGCGTTGCTTCCCATTGCGGCGGCCATAGGGGGTATGGTCGTGCCTGCAGCCATTTATTTATCACTTAACCCTTCGGGAGAGGTGCATAGCGGCTGGGGAATACCTATGGCGACAGATATCGCATTTGCATTGGGGGTGTTATACCTGCTGGGCAGCAGGATACCTTTAACACTGAAGGTATTTTTAACGGCGCTCGCTATTGTAGACGACTTAGGAGCGGTGCTGGTAATTGCCTTCTTTTATACTTCCAATATTTCTGTTGCTCATTTAATAATTGGTGGTCTTGTTTTATTTACAATGTACCTTGGTAATAAATTAGGGGTAAGGAGCATATTGTTTTATGCCGTTTTAGGCATCGGCGGTGTGTGGTCAACTTTTCTGTTATCCGGGGTGCATGCTACTATTGCTGCAGTATTGGCAGCCTTTACCATACCTGCCGATGTTAAGATAAAAGAAGCTGTTTTTGCTGATAGCATACAGGGGCTGTTGAACAGGTTCAAAGGCCTTGATCCCAATAATGCGATACCAACACTCACGAATAAACAACTGCACCTGCTGGAAGAAATGAATAATTCAACGGCTGCGGCCACACCCCCTTTGCAGCGCCTCGAACATGCCATGCATCCGCTGGTGACCTTTGTTATTATCCCCATTTTTGCCCTGGCCAATGCGGGTGTTTCATTAAACCTGGACCCAGCTACCTTGTTTAGTACCAATGTAGCCATGGGTGTTGCTTTGGGGTTACTGATTGGGAAAGTGGTCGGCGTAGTCGGTTTTACGCTTTTATTAATAAAACTTAAGATCGCACCTTTCCCCAAAGGAATGAATTTGCGAAACCTGTTTGGACTGGGGTTGCTGGCATCCATAGGTTTTACAATGTCCCTGTTTGTTACGTCATTGGCATTTACAAACGAAGAATATATGACACAAGCAAAAATAGGCATCTTTGCTGCATCAATAATTGGAGGCATTTTGGGCTATATGGTATTGAACAGGCAATCAAAAAACAGTCATTTGAAGTAACTTTGTCCTTTAAATTGTTGATTATCAGACGCCTCCAATAGATTTGAGCCGTGATCCTCTGATTAACAGACTCGAAATAAAACCTACTAAGGGTAAATTCCATGCGCTGTTAATTTTAGACAAGGCTGGTAAGGTCGCCCTAAAATCGCTTAACTTTATTGTATCAAAGTTCTTTAAACTTTCCGGGAACTTTTGTTTGCAAATTGTTTGCAAATTGTTTGCAAATTTTGAAAAATGGGTGGTTTGGAGAGAAAATAGTAGGTAAAAAAATACTATAAAATCAGTCAAAAAAAGTTGTTGAAAATAAAAAAGGACTGATCCATCTACTGAACCAATCCCTTTATAAGTTGTTGAAAATCAGTGACTCTGCAAGGATTCAAACCTTGAACCTCCTGATCCGTAGTCAGGTGCTCTATTCAGTTGAGCTACAGAGCCAGTTAAGTAAAAGACCTACACAAAAGAGCTTCAGACCTTTAGCTCCGTAGTCAGATGCTCTATTCAGTTGAGCTACGGGGCCAATATCCTTTCGGATGGGGCGGCAAAGATAAGTCCGCCTGTCAAAAATCCCAAAAAGAATTGCCGGTACGGCAGTATCCATTCTCAACTGACCCTGCATCTCCCGCCAACAGTCAACTTTCACCGGTGGGGTTAGTATACAACTGCTTATATCATCTCTGGTTTTAGTAATTTCGCTCATTAAACATCCACTTACTAAAGAACAATATAATAAGAATGAAAGCCCGGGTATTAAAAATCCACAAAAAGGATAATGTACTGGTTGCCCTCACCAACCTGAAAAAAGGAGAACTGATCACACACGACGGAAATGAATATACATTACTGGACGATGTAGATGCCAAACACAAGTTCTTTATTACCGATTTAAAAGCGGGAGATCCCATATATATGTATGGGGTACTGGTGGGGAAACTGCAGTTTGACGTGCGGCAGGGTAACCGGATGACGACCGACAATACCAAACATGCGGCAGACCCATACGCTTACCGTGGTGTTCAATACGAATGGCAGGCACCGGATGTTTCGAAGTTTACAGGGCGTACTTTTAACGGCTATCACAGGAGTGACGGCAGAATAGGCACTGCTAACTACTGGCTTTTCCTGCCTACCGTTTTTTGTGAAAACCGGAATCTGGACGTCATCCGGGAAGCGTTGCATAATGAACTGGGTTATGCCGTAACCGATAAATACAAATCGTACACCAAATACCTCGTAGACGCCTACAGGGAAGGAAAAGACCCCGGCAGTATTGATATCGGGAGTTTACAACCGGACCCCAAACAAAGAAGAATCTTTAAAAATATTGATGGCATCAAATTCCTGAACCACCAGATGGGATGCGGCGGCACAAGGCAGGATGCCAAAACGCTGGGAGAACTGCTGGCAGCTTACTCAGACCATCCCAATGTGGGCGGCATCACCGTACTCAGCCTGGGATGCCAGAACCTGCAGGTACAGGACTACTTAAAATACCTGAAGGAAAGAAACCCGTCATTTGACAAACCCCTTTTCGTATTTGAACAGCAACAGTCGCAAAGCGAAGAACAACTGGTGTCGGAAGCCATACGCAAAACTTTTGAAGGACTGGTGGAACTCAACAAAACAGAACGCAAACCCGCTCCCCTGTCTGAAATGGTGGTAGGTGTAAAATGTGGCGGCAGTGACGGTTTCAGTGGTATTTCCGCCAACCCGGCAGTTGGTTATTGCGCCGATTTGCTGGTAGGCCTGGGCGCCAGTGTGCTGTTAGCGGAGTTCCCGGAACTATGTGGCGCAGAACAGGAACTGATCGACCGGTCGGTAAACGAAGCTACCGCCACCAAGTTTATTACCCTTATGAAAAACTATGATGAACTGGCTCATAAGGTAGGTTCCGGTTTCCATGCCAACCCCTCTCCCGGAAACATTAAGGACGGACTGATCACGGATGCCATTAAATCTACCGGCGCCGCCAAAAAAGGGGGTACCTCCCCGGTGGTGGATGTGCTGGATTATACAGAAAGGGTCAGAAAGCCAGGTCTGAGCCTGGTATGTACCCCCGGAAATGATGTGGAGGCCACTACGGGCAAAACGGCTTCGGGTGCTACCCTTATTTTATTCACTACCGGGCTGGGAACACCTACCGGCAACCCGGTTTGCCCCACGATTAAGGTATCTACCAATTCATCACTGGCCAAACGGATGAAAGATATCATTGACATAGATACCGGCGCCATTATAGAAGGCGAAAAAACTATCGAGGAAATGGGAGAAGAAATCCTGGAGTATTGCATCAAAGCCGCCAGTGGTGAAGTGATCCCCAAGGCCGTACAGCTCAACCAGGACGATTTTATTCCCTGGAAAAGAGGGGTCTCCCTGTAATCGTATTAAAATGTAAAATTGCATAATAATAAAAAAATACCTGATAGGGGCGACCATCAGGTATTTTTTATTATGCTACCGGTTCCTTAATCCGGCGCCCTGCTTACACCGGACAGATAATTACCGCGGTCTCCGTTCCCTGAACATTTTCCCGGCTCAGGCTCTCCGGTCCCCGGGAAACTGATCACTAAGTTCAAGCTGTCTTTTTGAGCATTTATGAACTGTCACGCTGCACCATAATTTGAGTCCCGGAGACATAAAAAGAATTGATATTTATCTTCTTTTTTTGCCGATATCATCTGCTACCTTTGCTCCCATCATTATGCAGAAAGACAGTAAAATTGTGGTTACCGGGGCAGCCGGGTTCATAGGGAGTTGTATGACAGGATTCCTGAACCGCCACGGATACGAAAACCTCATCCTGGTAGATGAATTCAACCGGGCTGACAAGCGTCAAAACCTGGAAGACAAGAAATTTTCAGAACAGGTTGACCGTGATAACTTTTTCGAATGGCTGGAAGATACACAACCGGATGTAGATTTCATTTTTCACCTGGGTGCCCGCACCGACACTACGGAGTTTGATTATGCCGTGCATGAACGGCTGAACTACGAGTATTCGCAGGATATCTGGAATTGCTGCATCGTACACCATATACCGCTTGTATATGCTTCCTCCGCCGCTACTTACGGAGCCGGGGAACTGGGCTACCATGACGATCATACCCTGGTGGAAAAACTGCAACCCCTGAATCCCTATGGTGTTTCAAAAAACGAGTTTGACAAATGGGCGCTGCGGCAGCAATGCGTCCCTCCTTTCTGGGCCGGCCTGAAATTCTTTAATGTATATGGACCTAATGAATACCACAAGGGCCGGATGGCAAGCGTCATCTTTCATGCGTTCCGCCAGATACAGGAAAGGGGGTATGTAAACCTCTTTAAATCGCATAAGCCGGAGTTTAAGGATGGCGAACAGCTAAGAGATTTCATTTATGTAAATGATGTAACAGCCGTTTGTCTTTGGCTGATGGAAAATCAGCCGCAGTCGGCCATCTACAACCTGGGAACCGGCAAAGCCAGGACCTTTTATGACCTGGCCGCCGCCACTTTTAAAGGGGCCGGCAAACCCGTTGACATCCGGTTTATTGATATGCCGGAGGATATTCGGGAAAAATATCAGTATTTTACGGAGGCAGATATGAATAAACTGAGAAATGCCGGTTATACCCAACCGTTTTTCAGCCTGGAAGAAGGAGTGAATGATTATGTAAAAAATTATCTGTTAACCGGAAAGTACTATTAAAAAAATACAAATGAACAAGAAAATCGCCATTATCGGCGGAGGCAATCTGGGATCGGCAATAGCAGAAGGATTAATACAAAGCGGGTTCGTTCAACCGGGGCATATCCTCATCACCAAACGTAATATTAAAACCCTGGCGCGGCTGGAAGAGAAAGGCGTATTGGTAAGCAACGACAATACGGAGGCGGTAAAATTCGCCGACCTCGTGATCCTGGCTATCAAACCCTTCCAGGTAGATGATGTGCTGAACAGTCTGCAATTATTATTTGATGAAAACCGGCACGTACTGGTATCGGTGGTTACGGGCGTATCCATATCGCAGATACACCAGGCGCTTAATAAAAAAATATCCACGGTAAGGGCTATGCCCAATACGGCCATTGCCATCCAGCAAAGCATGACCTGCATCAGCGCAAGGGATGTCAGTTCACAGCAGTTGGAATATGTACAGGACCTGTTCAACCAGTTGGGTAAAGTAGTGGTGATAGAGGAAAAACTGATGAATGCCGCCACTGTACTCGCTGCCTGCGGCACTGCATATGCATTACGTTACGTGCGGGCCAATATCCAGGGTGGGATAGAGATCGGGTTTGATGCTGCTACCGCCAACCTCATCGCGGCACAAACCGTAAAAGGAGCGGTAGAGTTGCTGCTGCAAAAACATACCCATCCTGAGCAGGAGATCGACAAGGTAACCACCCCCCAGGGATGTACTATTGCCGGGCTCAACGAAATGGAGCACCAGGGTTTCAGTTCATCGCTGATAAAGGGCGTGATAGCCAGCTATGATAAAATATCTGCTGACTCATAGTGGCGCACCTTTGCTTTAAACTCTTATCATGAACATTATCCTGTTTGATAACGATCAGCGGCATCTATTATATCCTTTCACTTATACCAAACCGGTAGCCGCCTTGTTTTGCGGTTTATTCAATAACCTCAAAAGGTGGGAGCTGTATTCGGGACTAAATACTTATGCCCTGACAGCGCCTTATCTTCAATCCGGCTGGGAGCTACCCCTGATGGAAGATATATTGCTGGTGGATGGCAGCATTCTTCCGGACAAAAACCTCGTTGAGTGTATTTTACAGCTCAACACCGGAGCCGCCATTGTAAAAAACGGAGCATTAATAGCCGGCAGGATCAGCAGTTTCAGTACCACTTCTCCGGTACTCCCCGAAATCTTTTCGACGCAGTCCGGGTACAGCAGACCCGTCAGTCGGTTACAGTATCCCTGGCACCTCTTCCAGTTAAATGCCGGATTAATAAAAACAGACCATTCCATTCATCCGCAAGTGCCGGAAAACAGGATATCCCCAACCAATAAGGTTTCGGGGACACACAATATATCCGCCGGTTCTGGCCTGGTAATGGAACATTGTTTCCTGAATACATCCGGAGGACCCATTGTGATCGGAAACAATGTTACCATACTGGAGGGGTCAATTATATACGGACCGTTTTCCGCAAGAGACAACACAGTAATAAAAGCCGGATCAAAGCTGTATCAAGGCATAAGTATCGGCAATTCCTGTACAGTGGGTGGGGAAATAAAGAACAGTATCATCATGCACTTCAGTAACAAGGCGCATGATGGTTACCTGGGCGATTCGGTGGTGGGAGAATGGTGCAACCTCGGCGCCGGCACATCCAATTCGAATGTAAAAAACGACGCAACACCGGTAAAGGTAAAACTGCCAGGTGGCGAAACAGCGACAGTGGGTTTGAAATGCGGCCTGCTGATGGGCGACTACAGTCGCAGCGCCATTAATACTTCTTTCAATACGGGCACTATAGCGGGAGTATCTTGCAATATTTTTGGCGCGGGACTAACGCCCGGGTACCTGCCCAACTTCACCTGGGGTTTCTCGGAAAAGTATTTATACGAGAAAGCATTGGCACATATCAGTAACTGGAAACAACTAAAGCAGCAACAACTTACAGAAAATGAAAGACAGGTACTGGATCATTTATACCACCGGGATACCTGACTTTCTAAAGCAATAATTACAGGTTAATCAATGCCAACCAGTTCCACTTCAAATACCAGTTCCTTACCTGCCAGAGCATGATTGGCATCCAAAAGCACAACATCATCCTTTACTTCCGTAACCACTACATTCACCGGGTATCCCTGTTGATCCTGCAACGTGAGCTGCATACCGGGCTCCAGCTTCATATCGGCAGGAACATGCTCCATGGGGAATTCAATCACCGCTTCTTCGTTTCTCAGACCATACCCGTCTTCCGGGGCTATATTGATTATTTTTTTTTCACCTATTGCCATTCCCTCCACACCGGCATCAAAACCTTTGATCATCTGCCCGGCGCCTACCGTAAACTCCAGCGGTTCACGCCCGGCTGAGGAGTCGAACTGATTACCGTCTGTCAAACGCCCGGTGTAATGAACACGTACCTTATCTCCCTTTTTTGCCTGTTGCATAGTATTTATTTAAATGATAAAATGGCGGGGAAGATATGCCTTTTATTCTGCTTATAATAAAATCTTTGAGGATATTTGCAATATATAACTTTACGATATGCCTCTTATTTTTAACTCAACCTGGCTGCTGATTATTTCATTGCTTTCTGTTTCCAATAAGTGTAACGAGAGCACACAAGCTGTTTACTCCAATGAAGCCACTGAAATACCCGCAGAAACCCCGGAAAACACTGCCGATATCACGCCGGGAGCATACCGGCTCGAACAATATCTTCCGTTGCTGAAAGACAAAGCGGTAGCCCTGTTTGCCAATCATACTTCCATGGTGAACGACAAACACCTTGTAGATGTGCTGAAGGAAAAGGGGATCGCCATCAAAAAAATATTTGCACCCGAGCATGGCTTTAGAGGCAAGGCGGATGCAGGTGAAAAAGTAAGCAGCAGCGTAGATGCGGAAACCGGTATTCCTGTTGTATCATTATATGGCAGCAAACGAAAACCGGCAGCCGAAGACGTGAAAGATGTGGACATCATCATCTTTGATATTCAGGATGTGGGGGTCCGGTTTTATACTTATATTTCTTCCCTGCAGGATATGATGGAAGCCTGCATCAGCCTTAACAAGCCGTTGATAGTAATGGACCGCCCCAATCCCAACGGGTTCTATGTAGACGGCCCCGTGCTGGATATGAAGTACAAATCCTTTGTGGGAATGCAGCCGGTACCGGTGGTATATGGCATGACCATCGGCGAATACGCGATGATGCTGCTGAAGGAAAACATGCTGACTGTAAAATCTCCGGTAACTGAAGTGAACGTTGACGGCAGGGATGCTGTCGCATCCAACAAATTTTCCCTGACAATCATTAAAAACAGCCACTACACGCACAAATCAAAATACGTGTTGCCGGTAAAGCCCTCTCCCAACCTTCCGGATATACAAACCATCTACCTCTACCCCTCCACCTGCTTTTTTGAAGGTACTGTATTGAGCGAAGGACGTGGAACCGATAAGCCCTTCAAAGTATTCGGGCATCCCTCTTTACCAAAGGATCTGTATTCGTTTACTCCCAACCCCACCGATGGCGCTAAAAACTCCAAGCTATACGGACAAAAATGTTATGGCTGGAACCTGGACGGTACGGTGGAAGAGGTGCTGAAGGAAACCAGTAACCAACTACAGCTAAAATACCTTATGGAAGCATACCGTCTGTTCCCGGAAAAAGACAAATTCTATATTCTGCCTAAATCCGGCAAAATGGAAGAATCATTCTTTAACAAGCTGGCGGGAAACAATGAGCTCTGGCAGCAGATCGGGAGCGGTCTGTCTGAAGCTGCCATCAGGAAAAGCTGGGAGCCCGGGCTGGAAGCTTTCAGGAAGCTGAGGAAAAAATATTTACTGTATGAAGATTTTGAATAACAAAAAGGCTGCCTGCCGGCAGCCCTCTGTTATTTCATTTCCAATATTATCTGCCTGAGGTTTCACCGGAGTTACAGAAAGTCTGCCGGTGCAGTATCAGACTATTGCGTTTCTTTAACATCCAGCACCTCGATCTCAAAAATAAGGTTACTATTGGGTTTTATCGCATTCTGACCACGCGGACCATACGCCAGCGTAGAGGGTATGAACAAACGTCCCACGGTACCTTTACCAAAATTTCTCAATCCATCGTCGAAGCCTTCAATAGACCCCCCGGCGCCAATCACCAGGTTATAAGGGTCGGTATGATTAAAAGAAGAATCAACATTGCTGTCAAACGTAGTACCATCCAATAGTTTCCCGGTATATTTCACAGATATCATTTGTCCTTCTTTGGCCGGCTCACCGCCTGCTTTCTGAATTTCGTAATAAGTTCCTTTCTCTGTTTTCTGCGCTTTAATGTTGTTCTTTTCAAAATAAGCATTAAGCAGCTTATCATCTTCCACTTTCTGCGTGATGGCTTTTATTGAGTCAGCCGCCTGCAGGCTCTTTATCTCTTTTTCCTGGTCTGCCTGAACGGCATCCTGCTTGAAAATATCCAGTACCTTGATGGTGGTAATCAGGTATTCTCCCTTCTTGAATTCCTTAGGCATCATCCCCATACCTGACTTAAAAAAACTATCTGTCAATATCCTTATTACCAGGCTGTCTCTTTTTCTCAATTTTGCAAAAACCTCATAGTAGTCTCTCAACTGCATACTATCCAGTTGTTGATAATAAGGCATCTTATCATAGGAATGGTCTCTTAAAGAGTCTTTGTACCTGTTTGTAACGTGAAATTTAAGGACATCGCCGTATGCCGCAACAGAATCCTTTTTATCACTGATTATTTTATACTCCATCCCCGAGTCGGTTTTTGTATATGCTCCATCGCCACAGGAATAAAGTAATCCCGACAGGCAAATTACCGCTGCAAATCCAATTGTTTTTTTCATAATAGAAAATTATTGTAGTTGTGTTTCGTTTTCCTTCATTGCTTCCTTAAACTGCTTTACCGCTTCAGGCAGCGGAACAGCACTCCTGCCGCCGGACGCGTTAAAATGCCCGCCCCCACTGAAATATTTCCGCGCAAAGGTATTCACATCAAAATTACCTTTACTCCGGAACGACCATTTTCTTTCTTCATCCCGGTCGATCACCAGTGCCGACAGTTTAATACCCTGGATGGTCAATGGGTAATTTACCAATCCCTCGGTATCGCCGGTCCTGACATTATATCTCAGCAGGTCGTTTTTTGAAACGGCGATCAACGCGGTATTATATTCATAGAATATTTCCATGCGATGTAATAATACATGCCCTATAAACCGAAGCCTGTCCTCGAGAAAATTGTCGTACAGGTTTTCATGAACGGCGGTATGATTCAGTCCTTTATTCTTCAGCGTCGCCACCATTTCGTGAACAGCGGCAGAGGTAGCTGGGAAACGGAACGAGCCGGTATCCCCTATAATACCCGCATATAAACAGGCGGCAATATCGGCATCGATCAGGTCCGTAAACCCACCGTTCACTACAAAGTCGTAAACCATTTCACAGGTAGAGCTTTTAGAAACATCGCTGACACCATAAGTGAAAGCACTTAGCTCCGGTTGCTGATGGTGGTCGATCAAAACCTTTACCGCATTGGAAGAAGCTATCCTGTCCGCCATATGTTTTGTACGGTGCAGCGCGTTAAAATCAAGGCAAAATATCCACTCAGCCTGGTTTAATATGGCAACCGCCTTATCCTGGGAAGATTCATAGTCCAGTACCTGCCGGGCGCCGGGCATCCATTTCAAAAATTCCGGCCAATTAGTAGGGGAAATGACCGTTACCGTATGTCCCATTTTCTTTAAAACGCCACTCAAAGCAAGAGAAGACCCCATCGCGTCCGGATCGGGCTTTTGATGCATTGTTACTACTACGGTACGGGGAGTTTCTAATAATTTGTAAATCTCCTGAATGGGTTCCATAATGAGCGGCAAAAATCAGGCTTAATAAGCACTTGATCAAATATTTTTTAACATATATGTTAAATCTAAATCACTGCCAACCTGAAATTTGGAAACCAGCACTTACCTTTGCAACCCAAATTAAAAATGAAATGAGTAACAGAACATTTACCATGATAAAGCCGGATGCCTTTGGAAACGGCCATTCCGGGGCAATTCTTGACAGGATCATTAAAAGCGGTTTTAAGATAGTGGCATTAAAATTAACCGTGCTCACAGAAGAAAAAGCAGGTGAGTTCTACGCCATCCATAAGGAAAGACCCTTTTTTGGCGAGCTGGTTGAGTTCATGAGCAGTGGTCCGATTATCGCCGCCATCCTGGAAAAAGAAAACGCTGTAGAAAATTTCAGAAAATTAATTGGCGCCACAGACCCTGCGAAAGCAGAAGCAGGAACCATTCGCAAAGACTTTGCGGAAGACGTGGGGCGTAATGCCGTACATGGAAGCGATAGTGATGCCAATGCCATTATCGAAGGAAGTTTCTTTTTTAGCAGCCTGGAACAATTTCAATAAAAAAACCGGCTAAAAACATACCTCAAACAGGTAAGTTTTGATAAATAACCGCCCTTTAACCAAGTTTGGCATAATCTTAGCAATATAGTTAACATCTTTCTCAAGGGTTTAGGGTTGAAACTAAAGGGGGCTCATTTCCATGAGCCTCAATTTTTTATAATATACCCCAGCCAAAGTTCCCCGGTAATTTTGAAGAAGGCACAAGGGCATGTTTCGGCTTTTTCCTGACCCGATATTATGGTAATATCAAATATTAAGGGTAGTCACTTATAAGCGACTCAATATATACTGGGAGAATCAAGCACTTTTTCCTCTGTTTCCGTTTTTACGGCATAAGTAAATCCTTTTTGAAGGGCATAGGCCCCATATGCTCCGCTGCGGTTCAGCGCGAGAAATCCAACCTGGATATTTTTAGCTTTTTCCGGGTTACGCCGGATGATGCGTTCCACAGCCTCCTTACAGGCAGCCTGCGGTGCATGACCCTGTCGCATCAACTCCACCACCAGGTGAGAACCCACAATACGTATCACCTCCTCTCCCACCCCGGTAGAGGTAGCCGCGCCTACTTCATTGTCCACATACAAACCGGCGCCGATAATAGGCGAGTCGCCTACCCTTCCCCTCATTTTATAAGCCATGCCACTGGTAGTACAGGCGCCGCTTAAATTGCCGGCGGCATCCATCGCTACCATCCCGATGGTATCGTGATTGTCTTTTCCTCCGGGCATGGGATCAGTTTCTTTATTATAGAGTTTATTTTCAATGTTCATCACCGGCTCATATTTTGCTTTCTGCAGCCATCTTTTCCAGGCAGCCTCGCTTTCCGGTGTCAGCAGGTTTTCTTTTTTAAACCCGTTGGCCAGGGCAAATTGCTGCGCCCCTTCTCCTATCAGCACTACATGCGGAGTCTTTTCCATCACCAGTCTTGCCACAGCGATCGGGTGTTTTATATTTTCTATTCCCATTACAGAGCCGCAGTTGTATAGCTCATCCATTATACACGCATCCAGTGTAACATGCCCGTCCCTGTCCGGTAATCCGCCGTACCCCACACTCTGGTTGGAAGGGTCGGCTTCCGCTATTTTTACACCGGCTTCCACGGCGTCCAGGGCCCGCCCGTTTTTGCCTAAAATAGTCCAGGCTTCCGCATTCGCGGCCCTTCCAAAATCCCACGTGGAGATAACAATGGGCTTGTTCACATTATTGGTTTCACTGTCCGCGCAGGCGACCAGGAGAGACGCTGACCCCAATGCAGAGGTTTGTAAAAATTTCCGGCGGCTATACATATCCCTAATTGGTTTTATAGTTGACACATCAATAGACAAATCTATCATTTATCGCTGAAAAAGTGCATTATCAAAAAGTCCGGAGGCATTTAGCTTCGGCGGGAGAAGGACAGTTTTTGCTATAGGAATATCTGGTTCCCGATGATATTCGGCGCCAAAATTATATTATATAATAATTCATATAATGAATTGCTCCAGCATCCTATCCGTTTGCAGTAAGAATAAGATGACAACTGTTAACAGTTGATTTAAATTCACAAAAAAATAATGCAGCACTATCGAATCAATCAACGTAATTTTGAACAGGATTAACACTTACTCTTGCCACCCTAATTCACGCCCTTAGCAGAAGCACCCACTATACCCTTAATCATTTAATTCTTACTGTTTACTACAGTTTGTTTGGTATTTGCTAATGTATTTAAACATTGTGTCATGGATCAATACCAGATCGAGCTACCGAAGAATGGAAAAGCGACTATTCTTCACAAAAGAATGGGGTTCAGGAAACCCTTAAAATTTCTGTTTTTTAAGATCAGGAATAAAGAACGCCTGATTGCCTATACGGCTACCCTGCAAACAGGACAGCAGCAGGAAACGGTGGAATTATTTAAGTCATCCAAAAACGGGAAATGGCTGGAAGGGTTATCGAAGAATGGCAATTCAGCTATTTCGGAAAACGGGTTAACCCTTTTGCTGAAGCAGGAAATAGATCGGTATGAAAGCAGGTTGGGAGATAAAGCCTATATGGAATTATTTTGAAGGCCAACCCCACTTTAAGAAATCAGGCATTGCCATTGCCCAGGTCGCCACATCGTGTTTGCCGTTTTCCAGTTCCAGGTATTCAATATCCGTTTCCCGGTCGTATCCTTTCTTTACCAGTTCATCAATCAGCGACAGCGTATCATCAATTGAGTCTATAATTCCATTGTTATTGCGATCCTCGGTTTCGTCAAGCGTGCCCGTTTCAAAGAAGAACTTAAGCCAGGAAGCGTAATCCCCATTCCGTACCTCATCGTGTATGATCCTGTCGGTGTCTTCATTATACCCCTTATCCAGGGCCTTCGACCGCCACCATAAGGAACCGCTGAAAACGCCCACCCGGTAAAACTCTTTGGGATGTTTCCAGGCGATATCCAGCGCGGACAATCCACCAAGCGAAAACCCCGCAAAGGATTTGTCCTTAAAAGCAGGCATGCCGCTTTCCTTACGGATAAAAGGCAACAGTTCTTCAAATACAAATTTCGTATAGAGTCCGGCTTTGGCGCCCCTGCCCTTATAATCGGGTACACCGGCTACTCCATATTCGTTTTTCCTGTCCTCACCGCAATGAACCCCCACACAAAACAAGGGCGCTATCTCGTTATCCTTTTGCAGTTGGGTCAATATATCTGCCAGTTCAAGCTTTTCCATATCCTGCCCGTCATTAATGAGCAGCAGGCTCACCTCCCTGCCGGAAGGGTTGGACAGCGGGAAATAAAAATCAACTGCCACTTCTCTTTTCAAAAAGCCGGAAGAAATGGTATATGATGAAACTGGTATTGATATCCGGGTCTTCATAAACTTCAATGGCCGGCTGCCCGGCTTTAGCTACTAACGGTTCGCAAATTAAAAACAGTATGACCAAAAAAACGAATAATTTACAAACAGCCCGGAATTGAGCTGTTTTCAGGGGTATTCCCGGAAATACCGGGCAGCCCGTACAGGGCAGCAAATCAAAAAAGCAGTCCATTTTGGTGATTCAACCGGAAAAAAATAGATTTGAGTAAAATCAGGCATTTCAGATATCCATTCATCATACCCTGCTACATGGGATAAAACATCAACTGCATGAAAAAAATTGGAATCTTACATGGAAAAGAACGCTCCTTCCCCAATGCTTTTGTGGAAAGAATTAACCGGAAAAGCCCGGATGGAATTATAGCCGAGCCGGTACGCATAGACAGGGTGGTCCAGGGCGAAAGCAGCGGCTATGCTGTTATCATAGACCGTATTTCACAGGATGTGCCTTTTTACAGGGCTTTCCTGAAAAACGCGGCTATCAGTGGCACGGCTGTTATCAACAACCCCTTCTGGTGGAGCGCAGACGAAAAATTCTTCAATAATGCACTGGCCACCAAAATAGAGGTGCCGGTTCCCAAAACGGTTATACTACCTTCCAGGGATCTGCCTGCCGATACTTCCGATGAATCATTTGCCAACCTGGCTTACCCCCTGGACTGGGAAAGCATTTTCAAATATGTAGGGTTCCCCGCTTATATGAAACCTTTTGCCGGCGGTGGCTGGAAAAACGTTTACCGGCTGGAAAACATGGACGACTTCTTCAACAAACACGCTGAAACAGGAGAACTGGTGATGCTGTTGCAGGAAGAAATCGTTTTTGAAGAGTATTACCGCTGTTATTGTATTGGCGGGAAATACGTCCGCATCATGCCCTATGAACCGAGGAACCCGCACCACCTGCGGTACGTAAGTGATTTTAATCCCGGCCCGGAACGCTACAAACAAATGGAGGAAATTGTTTTGCGCATCAACAAATACCTGGGGTACGATTTCAACACCGTAGAACTGGCACTGCGGAACGGTGTACCCTATGCCATCGACTTCTGTAATCCTGCTCCGGATGCCGACGTGAAAAGTGTGGGAGAAGAAAACTTCGAGTGGGTGGTGGAAACCGCTGCCAACTATGCTATAGAAAGAGCGCAAAACAGTAAAGAAGGAGTAGATAACCTTACCTGGGGAGAATACATCAAACGGAGTGTGGTGCAGGAAAAACTCTTATAATTAAAAAAATACCGGAAACAACCGCAAACAGCATATATGGCTAATCTCAATTTCAAACAATTCACTCTCGGTGTAGAGGAAGAATATATGGTCTTGGACCCTCAAACTTTTGAGCTCAAAAGTCATGAACAGAAGATCGTAACAGAGGGGCAAAAGATCATCAGGGACAAAGTAAAGGCCGAGATGCACCAGGCCGTAGTGGAAGTAGGTACCGATATCTGCGAAAATATTGATGTGGCCTATAATGATGTAAGCGTGTTGCGAAAAACTATTGCCGGCATTGCCAGTGAGTTGGGGCTGGCAATGGGAGCTTCGGGCACACACCCCTTCAGCCTTTGGGAAAGCCAGCTTATTACGGACAACGTACGTTATCATGAAATAGTGGACGAAATGCAGGACGCGGCACGCAGCAATCTTATTTTCGGGCTGCATGTGCATGTGGGTATGGAAAACCGGAAAATGGCTATTCATATAGCCAATTCCGCACGGTATTTTTTGCCGCATGTATTCGCGCTCAGCACCAACTCCCCTTTCTGGGAAGATCGCGATACCGGTTTCAAATCCTTCCGTACCAAAGTATTTGATAAGTTTCCCAGGACGGGTATCCCCGATTACTTTGAAAGTATTGAGGCGTACGACAACTATGTGAACCTGCTCATCAAAACCAACTGTATTGATAATGCCAAAAAGATCTGGTGGGACCTCAGGGTGCATCCCTTTTTCAATACGGTGGAGTTCCGGGTTTGCGATGTAACGCTTACCGTGGATGAAACCATCGCTATTGCCGCCCTTTTCCAGGCGATCTGCGCCAAACTCTATAAGCTCAGAATGGAAAACCTGAATTTCATTCAATACTCCCGCGCACTGGTGAATGAAAACAAATGGCGGGCCAGCCGCTATGGACTGGACGGCCGTTTGATTGACTTTGGAAAAGAAGAAGAGGTAAATACCCGGGTACTGGTTTATGAGTTATTGGATTTTGTGGACGACATAGTGGATCAATTGGGCTCCAGGCACCGGCTGGCGCTGGTGCAGAAAATAATAGAAAACGGTACCGGCGCGGACAGGCAATTGGCCGTGTACAACAACACGCAAAGCCTGCAATCTGTTGTGCAGTATATCAACTCGCAGTTCCTCGCGGATCTATAAATACTACTCTTTGATCAGCCGCAATACCACCGGACGTTGATCGGTGGTGATCACCTGTACATAGTACACTCCCGCCTGCAGGTTGGACAAAGGTATATTGTGCCTGTCTGTTCCCGGAGGCAGCACTGCCTGATACACCTGCCGGGAACCGGCAGAAAATACAAGAAGCCGTGCCGGCGCCTGTAATACCCGGTTCAGGTATAGTGTTGCCGATTCTTTTGCCGGAACAGGCGCCAGGAGTATTCTTGAAGTCGCATCTATTTTTACAGATACCACATCCGAATAGGAATTCTTCCCGTCAAAATCCGTTTGCCGGATACGGTAATAATGGATGCCGGCTCCGGGCTGTATGTGTTTGTAGCTATAGTCGTGTCCCGTTCCTGTATTTCCTTTGGAAGCCATTGCCGCCAGCAACCGGAAAACGCTTCCATCAACACTGGTTTCTATTTCAAAGCCCGCGTTATTTGCTTCCGAACCGGTTTTCCAATGAAGCACCACGTCTTTTCCCGCATCCACCACCGCGTTAAAATCCAGCCAGGTAACCGGCAGGGTAACCGTGCTGGTGGTAAGGAAGAAACTACTGAAACCTGTAAACGAGGCTGTAAAGACCGTAATATTATCTCCCAACGAGGAAATGTCCGGAACCACCAGGATAGTATTGGAACCGTTTGCTTCCGATATGGAAGGCGCCGTTGTTTTGGCAAGCCGGATAGTTCCCGGATCAATTCCGCCCAGTTCTTCATTAGTAAAATACAGGGAAATGCTGTACCCGGCTGTTGCTGCGTTGGAGGCAGGACTTACCGAAAATACTTTTGCGGATCGCTGTCCGCCGGAAAAGCTTTGCCAGGTGGCGCCTGTTTCCTGCAGGCTGACTGCCACACATTCCAACGGGATGTCGGCATCAAATACCCGGGCCAGCAGCCTGTTATTCTCCGAGAAAAAATACTCGCTGCCGCCGACGCCTACCCACTGGCTGGCGTCGGATATGGCCGTTTCTACAACCGTGCCGGTGGTATGCATTCCCAGGCGGATATGCGGCTTGAAACCTGAATTAAAATAGTTAATGCTGCTGAAGCCGGTAGCACAGTTGATACCCCCCTGGTAAAAAAAGTTACTCTGCGTTGAACCGGATCCGTCAGAATAAAGCGCGATGGCATCTCTTTGTGCACTGCCATCTGTCATTTCGTTGTCAAAGCATATCTCAAAAACAATACTGCCGGTCCCGTCCCATTCCAGCGGGGTTATGAAATCAAAGGTATTCCATCCTGCCGCTGTATGGAGCGCAGCATTAGTATATACTGTAGTCAACCCCTGCTGGGGACTGACGACGCCGCCCGAAATAAGATGACTGACTGATGCCAGCCCGGCTTTGATCGTAAAATTATTGAAGCTTCGCGAGCTTTGTTTGCTAATGATATTGAGCGCCAAAGATTCTATTGTTCCCGCCGATAATCCCATTGATATCAGTTCTTCCGCGCGGTATAAGAACTGTGTTCTTTGCCTGGCAAGCGTGGCATCAAAAGGAACATTATTCACAAAGCTCTGTATTGAGCCCAATGTAACCAGTCCGCTAAAAGGAGCCATAATCCGGTCATTATCACCTATGGTTAAAGTAAGAGTTGGTGCATGACTGCCTTTTTGCGCGTTACCACCACCGGCATCAACTGTAAAGTCTATTATTATTGTTTCCGCTTCTTCCTCATTTCCATCGTCAAATACTCTTACGATAAAAGCCCGGGGCGCTGCCGAAGAAGCCGGAAACTGGATAATATTAGAAGGGTTGGTAAAACTTCCGTTGGTGGTCAGTTCATAATCCAAACCGGGAGTGGCCGTACCGCTTACCGTTAAGGTTACCATAGCATCCTGTGTAGGCCCGGCACCTACTTCCATGTAATAAGTATAGTCCGTAAACCTTCTGCAACCTTCCACCATTCCTGCAACAGACTCCTGTACACCGGCTTCGGACAGTGAAAAATTGACACCCGGTTCATCGCAGGGAGTCAACGCCATATTCCCGGGGGCTACCAGGCTGGCACGGGAGGGTAAGGACATCATAGCCAGCATCCGTTCTTTCTGCCCTTCGGTAAAAAGATCAGAACAATTGGTATAGGCCATAAAGTTCTGCTCCGTATTCTCAGTGTAATTGTTATGGGGCATTGGCGTACAGGTATTCAGCCCCGTGCGGCAGGTGAAGTCGTAAACACCGGCTGCGGTAGCATTGTTGCTCACCGGATCCGTATCGCAAACCATATCACCATCAACAGTGCAACTGTTATTAGCCGGACATTGGTCTTTATTGGCGGAACCACGAAAAGTATGATGAAGCCCCAACGCATGACCCATTTCGTGTGGCAATACTTTATTACCGGCTGTCAACTGTGTTGCCAGCATCACAATACCATCCAGTTCCGGCGGAAACCCGGGCAGGTAAGCAAACCCGCCCACAAATTGTCCGGATGTCCCATCCTTGCCGTCAATTTTGTTTACCACCCAGATATTGTAGTATTCCGCCGGGTTCCAGCGGGAAAAGTTTTTCAGGCCTGTTTCAGGAACACCTGAAGAAGAAGCCGAATTAATGCCATTGGCGGTATAGTTGGGAAGTGAAGAAGCATTCACCCTGTTGATCCCGTTGGTACTACCGCAAACAGGCGTGCGCTTCGCCAGTTCAAACTGCACCTGAATATCCGTTATGGTTGTTGCCTCATGCTGTGGGATCATGCCCGGCCAGGCGCCGGCAAATACCTGGTTCAGGTAATTGATGGCGCCGGTAACCTGTGCATCAGAGGGGTTGTAAATGGTGCCTGGCGCCCCGCCGGTATGCATCACGTGCACCACTACCGGTATGGTATAGAGGGCAGCGGTTGTTTTCTTGGAGGGAAGAGCTCTTCGGTTGGCGATCAAAGTACGCACCTGTTCGTTCATTGCCGCCACCTGCTCCGCAAATAATGGGTTCTCTGTAAACCGGTCATACTTCTCATCGAAGGAGCAGATACTTTGAGCTGTTGAAGACGTTGCAAATACAACTGACAGCAGTAAAAACGCAACCACAGGAAAAAAGCAGTTTCTCATTAAAGAAGTATTGGTTTGGATTGTATTTTATTTAAATGCCTTTGTGGAGACATGCGATAAACACAACTAAATTAATTAATTACGAAAGTATTAACACAATTTAATTTGAAAACGCCCTATTATTACCCCTGAAAAAGCAGCCTGATATTAATACTGTCACTATTTTTGTGCGTGTTAATTACGCCCGGAGTAAGCCGGTTATAAAAACTCGAAAATGAAAAAAATCATATTGTCTGTAGCCATCCTGGCATTGGGTTTTACAAGTGTATACGCGCAGGAAGAAGACCAGCAGGAGGAACCTAAAAAAGGATTTGACAAATCGAAGCTGTTTTTTGGTGGCAATTTCGGGCTGACGTTCGGCTCCAACACGTTTGTCAACATTTCGCCGCAGGTCGGCTATCGCTTTAATCAATACCTGGCTGCCGGCGCCGGTCCCAGTTTTATTTATTATAGCTACAGAACAATGGATGGCCGTTTCTCACAAGGATATGCAGGTGCCAATATTTTCGGCAGATTTTACCCTATTCCATATATTTTTGGACAGGTACAGCCGGAACTCAATTACATGTGGGGATCTTTTAAATACGGAAGTACCAGGGAAAAACTTCCCGGTCAAACAGTACCCTCCTTATTATTGGGCGCCGGCGGCGCCATACCGATGGGTACCACTAATGGCGCTCTTTTGCTAATGATTCAATATGATGCGATACAGGCGTCAGGCAATCCTTATGGAAGGCGTGCGTTTTTCACCGTCGGATACAACTTCTAGTAGAGCATTTATAATAGAAACAAGGTTTTATTTTTCGCCGATGTACAACCAGGCCTTCGTATCAGGTATCCTTCTGAATAAAGGAATCGAAATTATTGATACCGATCATTTTCTCCGTACGGAAACCTTCCGCGTAGGGGACGCCTATCATCTTGCCAAACATTGCCTGGCGTCCGATTATGGAGTTTAAAAATTCCGGTGTGGAAATATAGGTTTGAGGTTCGTCAGAGCTATACTCCGCAGAGTGAAATTGGGAACTATATGCCTTTATGGACTCAATTTTCCTGTCAAACACTTCCGAGATATCATATACAAAGTCCGGCTCAAAATAGCGGTCCTGTATATAATGAAAAATGTATTTGGGACGCCAGTGTTGCTGCAGCTTTCCTTCATCATCTGCCGTCTCTATCTTTCTCAGTCCACTCAGGAAGCAGGCATCTTTTATGAGGTGCCCCGCACGGCCATGATCCGGGTGCCGGTCTTCCAGGGCATTAGACAGCACAATCTCCGGACGGTATTTCCTGATGTATTTTATAAGCAGGCGCTGATGGGCTTCGTCATTTCTGAAAAACCCGTCGGCCATCCCTATATTTTCCCTTACATCCAGTTCCATTATCCGGGCAGCCTCCGCAGCCTCCTGTGCCCTGGTCTCTACACTGCCACGGGTGCCCAGCTCTCCCCTGGTAAGGTCGACCACGCCTACTTTTTTACCGCGCAATTTTTCCATCATCAGCGTACCCGCACAACCCAGTTCCACATCATCAGGGTGTATAGCCAGTGCAAGAATGTCTAATTTCATGGATGCAAAATAAAGACATTTGCCGCGAATTTCAGCGCTGGCAAAACAGGTAATAAAAGCCGGCTTTCTTATCTCGCAGCCACCGCCTCCAGTTCCACTGCCATGCCGGGAAAGGTAAGCGTTTTAACTTCCTTTAAAGTACAGGATGGCACCAGCCTGCACTTTTCCAGCCGCAGGGATACCGTATCGTAAACACTAAAGAAAGACTCTATAGAAGTCGTATAAAAGTTGAGGCTTGTTACATCGGCTATTGTATAACCGTTTTCCTGCAGTTGCTTCTCCAGGTTGGCAAAACATTGTTCCAACTGGTTTTCAATATTGCCATATACAGGGTTGCCGGATTCATCAATCATTATTTGCCCCGAACAGGAAATAATGGTCGCGGAACCGGCTACCTTATCTGCCGCGAATTTTGCCGGTTGATAAGCCCATGGATTTATCATTGTTTTTTTTAACGGGGCGGTCATTGTTTCCATCAGTCTCTAAAATTTAAAATTTGGAATGGATAATCAAACAGTGTAGAAATACGCCATCAGGTTTTTATTAATTATTGACAGTTTGAGAGTATCCGCATTCCATCCGTTGCACAGTTATTGTTAATCTTTTTTTTAACCTAAAACTTCTGTTTCACTGCAAGATGCATTCCCAAAAAATAAAAATCCTAAATTGTAGTGTTAAACACCTCACAAATAAGTATAATCGTCTTCAATAAATGATATATGGTAAGAACATTTATAGTGTTTGCTATTTGCATCGCACAATTTTCTGCCCGGGCTCAAAAAGAATTATGCGTAGGCGCCTATTTTACGGAAGAACAGGGACGTTCATTTTTGCAGGGGCAGGTACCTCAAAACACTGAAAGCTGGAAACAGCGTGCTGCAGAAGTTCAAAAACATTTGACGGAAGGAATGGAAATAACAGTCTGGCCGGCCATACCTGCAGGCAAGCCCGTGATCCACAGTAAAAAAGTGATGGACGGTTATACCGTGGAAAATGTTTTCTTTGAAAGCCTGCCTGGTTTTTATGTGACCGGGAACTTATACCGCCCGATTAAAAAACAAAAGAGTTATGCCGGTATTTTATGTCCGCATGGGCATGGCAATAATCCGGAAGGCCGCTTCCGGGAACAAACACAGAAACGCTGCGCGACACTGGCGAGAATGGGAGCCGTGGTATTTGTATGGGATATGATCGGGCAGGGCGACTCCAGACAATGCACCCATAACCTGGAAAAAGGGCTGAAGCTGCAAACCATCAACAGCCGGAGAGCATTGGAGTTTTTGCTATCGCTTCCGGAAATAGACAGCAACCGCATTGCCATGACCGGGGAATCGGGTGGCGGAACCCAGACTTTCATGCTTACGGCACTGGATAACCGAATAAAAGTGGCCGTACCCTGCGTAATGGTCTCCGCACATTTCTTCGGTGGCTGCTCCTGCGAGAGTGGTATGCCGGTTCATAAAAAAGGAAGTTACCAGACCACCAACGCGGAAATAGCCGCCCTTACCGCCCCCCGCCCCATGCTGCTGATATCAAACGGGTCAGACTGGACAAAGAACAACCCGGAAGTAGAGTTTCCCTACCTGCAGAAAGTTTACAGTTTATACGGGAAACAAAACAGTGTGGAACTGGTGCACCTCCCCGAAGAAAAACATGATTACGGTCCATCCAAGCGCAAAGCCATGTACCTGTTTATGGCCAAACACCTGGCACTGGATATACAGCAGGTGTCGGATAAAACCGGAAATATTGATGAGAGCAAATCAGCGGTGCTGGAACAGTCCCAACTGGAAGTATTTAACAATACGCATCCCCTTCCCGCCAATGCTGTGCGGGGCAACGATGCCGTAACAAAGCTGCTGGATTATTGATGGATATATATAAAAACAAACCGGAGTTTTTCTCCGGTTTGACTATGCTATAATTATAAGACTGTTTTATACACTTACATTAAAATCCCTCAACGCATCGTTCAGACTGGTTTTCAGGTCGGTGCTGGCTTTCCGCTGGCCAATAATGAGGGCGCAGCCCACACCATATTCGCCGGCGGGGAACTTTTTGTTGTAAGTACCGGGTATCACCACGCTCCTTGCCGGAATCCTTCCCTTATATTCTACTGGCTCTGAACCGCTTACATCAATAATTTTAGTACTTTTTGTCAACACTACATTGGCGCCCAGCACTGCTTCCTTCTCTACTATCACCCCTTCCACCACTATACACCGGCTACCGATAAAGCAACCATCTTCCACTATTACCGGGCTGGCCTGCAGCGGTTCCAGTACCCCGCCGATACCTACCCCGCCACTCAGGTGCACCCCTTTTCCTATCTGCGCACAACTACCCACCGTAGCCCAGGTATCCACCATAGTTCCTTCATCAACATAGGCCCCGATATTTACATAGGAGGGCATTAACACCACCGTACGGGCAATATAAGCGCCGTAACGGGCAACCGCATGCGGAACAGCCCGCACGCCCAGGTCCTTATACCCGCTCTTGAGTAACATTTTATCGTAAAACTCCAAAGGACCAGCTGTCCAGGTTTGCATGGGCTGAATGCCAAAATACATCAGGATTGCCTGCTTTACCCATTCATTTACTATCCACCCGTTTTCAGAAGGAGATGCCGTACGCAACCTGCCTTTATCCACATCTTCTATTACCACCTTAACAGCTTCAATATATTTCTCATCTTTTAATAGTTCCCTGTTCTGCCAGGCCTCTGCGATTAAACTTTGTACATCCATTGTTAATTCTTTTTGCAAACATAATTAGTTTGAATTTCTCTTCAACACTATTTTTGCACAATGAATTTTACAGAAGATGTAGAAAAAAGCCTGGAAGTATTGCAAAAAGGAGGCGTTATACTATATCCAACGGATACTGTATGGGGACTGGGCTGCGACGCTACCAATATGGACGCCGTTAAAAAAATAGCCCGGATAAAAAAAAGAGCGGAAGCCAAAACAATGATCATCCTGATGGCGGAAGAAAGGGATATCATAAAGTATGTAGCCGCGCCGGATTTAAGTGTTTTTGATTACTTACAGGAGGTTGAAAAACCTACCACGGTCATTTACAAAGGCGCTATGGGGGTGGCGCCCAACCTGATAGCAGAAGACGGCAGCATTGCCATAAGGCTTGTAAAGGATGAGTTCTGCCGGCATCTCCTCAAGCGCCTGCGCAAACCGCTGGTTTCCACTTCGGCCAATATTTCGGGTGAACCCGCCCCGCTTTATTTTAAAAGAATAGACCCCTCCATACTGGAATCTGTTGACTATGTAGTGCAATACCGGCAGAACGAAGAAAAGCCGGGACAACCTTCTTCCCTCATACAATGGAACGAAGATGGCGGCATAACGGTTCTCCGAAAATAGCGTAGTTGCCGGATGAAAAAGTTCCTGATCATACAAACCGCTTTCATTGGAGATGTTGTACTGGCCACCAGCCTGGTAGAAAAACTGCATCATTTTTTTCCCGATGCGCAGATTGATTTCCTGCTGCGGAAAGGCAACGAGGGATTGCTCAAAGGACATCCATTTATAAAAAACCTGCTGGTTTGGAATAAAAAAGAGAAATACCGTTCCCTCTGGAGCCTGTTGCAAACAATCCGGCGAGCCCGCTACGACAAAGTGATCAACGTGCAGCGATACGCCGCCACCGGTTTCCTCACGGCTTTTTCCGGAGCGGCTGAGACAATAGGATTCGATAAAAACCCGTTAGGTTTTGTATTCAGCAAAAAAATAAAACATGTTATCAGTGATGAAGAAAATACACCACATGAAATAGAACGCAACCTCCGGTTGATCAATCATTTCACGGATGATTCCGTATTCAGACCAAAACTATACCCTTCGGAAAATGATTACCTTGCGGTAGCAGCCTATAAGAAAAAAGCTTATCTCTGTATCGCGCCGGCTTCTGTTTGGTTTACCAAACAATACCCCGCTGAAAAATGGGTGGAGTTGATTGCAGGCATACCATCATCCTATATGGTTTACCTGCTGGGTGGGCCTTCCGAATTACCGCTTTGCAATAAAATAGCGCATGATACCGGCAGACCGGAATTAGCGGTCCTGGCAGGAAAGCTGAATTTTCTGCAATCCGCCGCACTGATGCAGGACGCGACAATGAATTACGTGAATGATTCCGCTCCCATGCATTTTGCTTCAGCGGTTAATGCGCCTGTGACAGTTGTTTATTGCTCTACTGTACCCGCTTTTGGTTATGGTCCGCTATCAGATAAAAGTTATATCGTAGAAACCGGGGAACAATTGAGTTGCCGCCCCTGCGGACTGCATGGCCACCAACAATGCCCCGAAGGACATTTTAAATGCGCGTACACTATCAATACACCGCGGTTACTCGCTTCTTTGGGATAACTTCCTTTTTTCCTTTCCGAACAGTTTTACCACCTGCCTTATTGGTTATTTTTCCGACCTTTAAAGAGTAACCTGATTAATTAATCTAAAAATTGCCTGTATGCCTATTGTAAAAGTAATTGAGGTAATTGCCTCTTCCGAAAAGAGCATTGATGATGCCATCCGATCAGCCGTCGCTGAAGCGTCCAAAACAGTCCGTAATATCGACTCCGTTTTCGTGAAGGATATCAAAGCACATGTAAAGGACGACAAGGTTACCACTTTTGGAGTTATCTGCAAGATATCTTTCAGGGTAGATTAACCGTAAAGTAAAGAGCAGTACCAGGTAAAACCCGATACTGCTCTTTCATATTACCAGTTTCTAAAACTATAGTGGTCTGATCCAGATATTCCTGAAGGAAACAGGATCTCCATGATCTTGTAAGATGATAGGTTCCTTCGCGCCATGTTTCTCATAAAGAGGGGTACCAATATACTGTGTGCCTCCCCATATGGTGGTATTATTCTGTACCAACACACCGTTATGAAAAACGGTGATCCTTGCGGGAGATTTCACACTGCCATCCTCTGCAAATATGGGCGCCGTAAATATGATATCATAGGTCTGCCATTCACCGGGGCCACGGGAAGCGTTCACCAGTGGCGGAGTTTGCTTATAAATACTCGCTGCCTGTCCGTTGGAATAAGTCCGGTTATTGTAGTTATCCAACACCTGTAACTCATATTTTCCCATAAAGAATATACCGCTGTTTCCACGTCCCTGGCCTTCTCCTTTTACTTCAGCGGGCGTACGCCATTCAATGTGTAACTGGCAATCGCCAAAACCTTCTTTGGTCACTATTCCGCCGGTACCTTTTACTACCGTCATAGCGCCATCGGCAACCTGCCATTTTACAGGCCCGTCGTCTTTTTGCGATTTCCATTTGGAAGCGTCTTTGCCATCAAAGAGAACGATAGCATCTGAAGGCGCTTCAGCATTGGTTTTACCGGGAGAGATGATCCTGACTGCCGGATCCCAGTATTCGGTCAGTTTAGCGTCTCCCGTCCTGGGCGCTGTTTGTGCATTTACTGTCACGATAGTCAGGCATAATACAGAACTCAAAAAATAACGCAATCGAATGGTCATATTAAAATGTTTTTTCAAAATGATGGTACAATATATAAAAAATCGGAAACATGAATAAATCAATCAACCTAAAGCTGTGCCAGCGTTTCTTCTATTGCCCTTATTTTGGCTTCCGCATCCGCTTTTTTCTTTCTTTCCATCTCCACTACTTCGGGTTTGGCGTTTTGCACAAACCTTTCATTTCCGAGTTTTTTCTCTACCGACTCCAGAAAGCCTTTCTGGTAAACGAGGTCTTTCTGTAGTTGCTCTTTCTGTACCGCTGTATCCACGGGGGTTTCCGCCTGTATATACAACCTGTCCTTACCCACAACAATATTCAGGCAATTGGCGACAGGTTCCTCCACCACTTTAAAGTCTGTTGCGTTTACCTGCCGGGACAATACCGGAATGATCGCCTCATACCCTTTGCTGTCTGCGCTTTGCAGGAATACGATAATTTCCTGTTTCGGTTTCAACTGGTTTTTCGCTTTCGCGTCCCGCAGGGTTGTTATCACCTGCTTCAGCAATTCACCTTCCGACAGCCTGATCTCATCTACCAGCCCTTCTACTGTTGTTGTTTTTACACAGAGGAGATGCCGGTTACCCAATACGCTGTTGATCTCTTCAGTAATGAAAGGCATAAAAGGATGGAGAAGCTGTAACAGCTCACTGAAAAAGTTGGTCGTTTTATAATACACTGCCGCGGCTATCGGCTGTCCGTATTCCGGCTTCACCCATTCCAGGTACCAACTGCAGAAATCATCCCATACCAGGGAATAAATAACCTTCAGCGCTTCGCTCAGCCTGAATTCCCCGATCAGCTTATCTACATGTTGTTTGGCTTCATTCAGGCGGCTCGCAAACCAGTCCGTAGCGAATACATCGTCTTCCGGCAAATCCACACTCAGCTTCTCCTCCCACATTTTCACCAGCTTCAGGGCATTCCACATTTTGTTGTTGAAAAACTTACCCTGCTCCAGCGAAGCGGTGTCAAACAGGAGATCGTTACCCGCAGGAGAAGATATCATGATACCGAAACGAACGGCATCTGCACCGTATTCGTCAATAAGTTGCAGCAAATCGGGAGAGTTGCCCAGTTGCTTGCTCATTTTTCTGCCGAGCTTATCCCTTACCATGCCGGTAAAATAGACATCTTTGAAGGGAACCGCCTCCGGCAGGGACTTTTCCTTATTATATTCCAGACCGGCCATGATCATGCGGGCCACCCAGAAGAATATAATATCCTGCCCGGTAACCAACACCGAAGTAGGATAATAGTATTTAATATCCGCATTGCCGGGATTGGAAATACCCTTAAATACTTCCATCGGCCACAACCAGGAAGAAAACCAGGTATCCAGTACATCCGCATCCTGCCGCAGCGCTTCTTCGTTTGCGCCATACTGTTGGGTATATAATTCCCGGGCAGCCGTTTCATTTTCCGCCACCACAAAATTTCCTTTCTGGTCGTACCAGGCAGGTATCTGCTGCCCCCACCAAAGCTGGCGGCTGATACACCAGTCTTTCACATTCTCCAGCCAGTATTTGTAGGTAGCCAGGAACCTGTCGCCCGGGTGTATTTTAATATCTCCTTCCAGCACGGCTTTCAGGGCAGGTGCTGCCAGTTCTTTCATTTTCAGGAACCATTGCGTACTAATGCGGGGTTCTACCACAGCACCTGTACGCTGGCTGTATCCCAGGCGGGTGGCATAGGCCTCCTCTTTTATTATAAGCCCTTTTTCCTTCAAGCCGGTTACTACTTTTTTGCGGGCAACAAACCTGTCGTCACCCACAAATATCACAGCCGCTTCGCTGAGTGTACCATCCTCATTCAGGGTGTCTACAATTTCCAGGTTGTGTTTCAGCCCGAGGTTATAGTCGTTGATATCATGTGCCGGTGTCACTTTCAGGGCGCCGGTGCCGAAGCTTATATCTACATAATCGTCGTATATAATGGGAATACGCCTGTTGATAAGCGGTATTACCGCAAAAGCGCCTTTTAATGACGCATAACGTTCGTCGTTCGGGTTTACGCATATAGCCGTATCTCCCATGATGGTTTCAGGTCGCTGCGTGGCAATAACGATCCCTTCTTCGCCGGCGGGTGTTGTAAGGGGGTTACCATCCGCATCCGCCAGGGCATAACGGATATGATACAGTTTACCCTCCTCATCCCTGTATTCCACTTCTTCATCACTCAGGGCCGTTTTTGCTACAGGGTCCCAGTTGATCATACGGGCGCCCCGGTATATCAACCCCTTATTGAACAAATCAGCAAACACTTTAATAACCGCACCATAATAGTCCTTATCCATGGTAAAGGTTACCCGGTCCCAATCCACACTACAGCCTAATTTTTCTATCTGGTGATAAATGATGCCACCATATTTCTCTTTCCACTCAAAAGCATATTTCAAAAACTCTTCCCTTGTCAGCCTGTTTTTGTCGATCCCTTTTTCTTTAAGCATCCCCACTACTTTTGCTTCAGTGGCAATAGACGCATGGTCGCTTCCCGGCACCCAACAGGCATTAAACCCCTTCATCCGGGCCCGGCGCACCAGGATGTCCTGCACGGTTTCATTCAGGGTATGTCCCATGTGTAATACACCCGTTACATTCGGCGGGGGGATCACCACGGTAAACGGTTCCCGCTCATCCGGCACACTTTTAAAATAGTCACCGGTTTTCCAGATCGTATTCCATTTATTTTCAACCTCTTGCGGTATATAATTCTTACTGAGTTCCATAGTCCAACTTAAAGTTCGCAAAGGTAAGCATTATTGAATTGCCGGAAAGGAGATCCGGATTTGAGAGAAATTGATTATACTAAGAGTTCCGCCATAGTGCCTGCGGTCGGTGTTATCATCGAGCCGCATAACGTCTTATTCCTAATCCGGTGTTGGCATTCCAATAGCCCCGCCGTTGTTCGGTGTGCAGCGCTGACAGGCGCATTTCATTGAATAAGGGAATGCAAAACCCCGGCTGCTTCACACAGCCGGGGTTATTTTCCAACCATCCGATTTATTCAGAAGTATTCAATATTATTTTTCCAACGGATGTTCTTTTAACAATTGATCCGGGGAGTAAAAATCTTTTTTGCTTACAATGGCATCCCTTACTTTTTTCACCTGTTCAGGCGTAATGGCCGAAGCCTGGTTTCCGAAAGAGTTTCTGACATAGGTCAGAACCGAGGCCACTTCGCTATCCGTCAACATTTCACCAAAAGGTGTCATTGGTACCTGTCCCGGATATTTCACACCGTTTACTTCTATTGGACCCAGCAGCCCTTTTAATACCAGTTTGATCAACCGGTCCTCATTTCCGGTTACCCATTTGGTACCGGTAATCGGCGGGAAACCGGATGCACTAAGCCCCTTGCCATCCGGTTGGTGGCAGGTTACGCAAAATCCTTCCCTGAAATATAGCTGTTTCCCTGCATTGTATAGTTCCAGTTCCTTGCCCTTCAGTTGCGACTGTACCTGGTCTTTGGGGCGCTCCCTTCTTTCTACCGCCCGGTCATTCAGGTGCGCTACCGCCGTCTCATATGCATATACCATCCACTCATCCAACGGTTTCTTTGCCGCCTCTTCCAGTATGGGCAATCCTCTTTCCTTACCTATCCAGGATGCGGCTACAATAGCCATTAACCGCACCCGGCTGTTCTCGTCCTTTGCAGCTTCCATTAGCAACTCAGCCTGGTCTTTCACCTGGTGACCGGTGTACCGCAACACTATCACAGCAGCCGACCTGGCCCTGTAGTCTTTTGCTTTCAGCAACCGGCGTAGCAGACGCTGGTCTACTTTATCCAGCCCCCAGCTTACCCATAAACCTTCCAACAGTTGATGTTCGTAGTTGGTGTCATTTTTGTCAAGCTGATCTATCCATACAGATAACTTACTCAATACCTCATTTTTATCCCGTCCCCGTAATTCCCTTTTTGTTCTGTAACGGGTGCGGTATTCCGGCAGTTTTAGGTTATCCAACAACTCTTCTATCGTAGCGCCCGCTACTTTAGCTGGCGTCACTAAAGGCCGGGAGGGATAAGTGATGCGGTACACCCTGCCATGCAGGTGATCCCGCAAAGGGTCACGGGCATTGTGCTGCATGTGACCGATCAGGATATTATGCCAATCCACCACATATAAAGAACCATCAGGTGCAAATTCCATATCCACCGGGCGGAAGTTCCTGTCTTCACTCACCAGCAGGTCTAACCGATGCTTTGTGGCAAACCCGGTTCCGCTATCCTTTACCGCATGTTGTTTGGTTCCAAGAAAACCGATCGTATTGTTGATGATCATGTCGCCCTGCACTTCGTCGGGGAAATGGCGGCTGGAAACGAACTCCAATCCGGAAGTGGGCCGCACTTTGTGCGCCTCCTCTATCAGGTTGAATGATTTGTGAGTGGCATTGCCATACCGGGGCAACACCGTTCCGGGCATCATCCAGCGTACATCCGGGCCGGATGTCTCTGCAAAGATCGGTTGCCCCCAGTCGTCAAACACAATACCCCAGGGATTGGGTATAGACAATTGGGCCGTACGTTCCAGTTTATGCAACTGCGGCGCATACCGGTAAAAGCCACCATTAGTGCCCCTTACGGTTCCATAGGAAGTCTCCACATTGGTATGCAGGAACACTCCCTCGCCCATATAAATGGCGCCAGACGGATCAGTAGTGAAAGCATGAATATTATGATGCGTATCATGATCGTCGAAGCCACTCAGCAATATTGTTACCTTATCAGCCTTATCATCTCCATCCGTATCCTGGTAGAGCTTAAAGTCTGTGCCCTGCGAAACATATACGCCTTCAGGAGCGATCTCAAACCCTACCGGTAAATGCAGGCTGTCTGCAAAAACAGTCACCTTATCGGCTTTACCATCATTGTCAGTATCCTCCAGGATGATGATCTTATCATTAGGTTTGGTATCACCCGGTTTATAATGCGGGTAACTGGGCATACACGCGACCCACAACCGTCCTTTATTATCAAAGGACATCTGCATAGGCTTCGCCAGTTCCGGGAACTCCTGCTCGGATGCAAACAGCTCTATCTTATATCCCGGCGGTACTTTCAGTTTGCTCAGTGCATCCTGTCCATACAGGTAGTCCAGGCTACCATTCTTTTCCGGGTTATAGTTGGTTTTCACCTCCGGCAATATGCTGGTATTTTTATCAGCCACTGAAAAATCCTTTCTCTCGCCTTTGGAAGCCGCCAACCAGATAGCTGTATCGCGGACAGAGGTCAGCTCCCTGATTTTTTTTATTTCGGCGGGATAGTTGTCGGGGCCAAAGGGGTTATAACGCCGTCCAAAAACGTGAACGCCATTCGGTATCTTGAAATCATTGTGCCACATCCAGTTTTTTTCATCCACCATTTCCTGCACCAGGGCACGATTGGCTTCATTCACCGCTTTTGCTTTCCCGAATATTTCGTTTACCAATAACGCTGTTAGTTTTCTATATCCTTCCGCATTCAACTGGGAACCGTCGATGGTTAAGGCATGTTTAGCGCTCGCATACCATTTCTTTGAGGGAGTAAAGGCATCCACAAACAACACATTGTTTTGTGCCGCCACCTCTTTCATGCCCTGGGTGTACAATGCCAGGTTTTCATTTTCCTTTTTACCATCCGGCAAATCCAGGGAATCGGTCAGGTCTTCAAAAGCTATAGGCGAAACAATGGCCAGTTGCAGCGAATCATCGGTGTAGCGTTGTGCAAAACTGTGTTTGATAAACGCGTCCAGTTCCGCTTTAAAGTTGTCCAGCCCTTCTCTTCCCCGGAAGGACTCGCTGTATCCAAAAAAGGCAATGATGATGTTGGTATTGAGGCGTTTCAACCAGTCGTCCTCCGACTCCAGATGCCCTTCGCTATGAGAGGGTGTGGCAAATTCCGTCTGAAAATTCTCCGCGCCCGGAAAAGCCCAGGGATTATTCCTGCCGGAATGTGGACGGAACCCCGGCGTATTTCCCCCGTCACACATATTGCGCACCAGGAGCTGACTGTCGGGATAACGCAACTGAAGCTCCGTTTCAAAATAATCGAAATGGATCATCCTGGACCCAAGGTTATTTCCGATAAGCGTAATATGGCTTCCTTTCCTGATATCCAGCGTTGGTTTATCTGATGTGCAGGCGGAAAGTCCGGCAATAAGGGCAAGTATTCCAAAAAAACAAAAGCGAAGTTTTATTCTTTGCATCATTATTAATCTTTCTTATATGGTGGAAAATCGACTGCTAAAAGTAAAGGATATTTACCTTAAAAGGGAGGAGTAGCTCCATCTTTTTATTATCCGGAAAATATACTTTATTGCCCTGCGCTTAATCAGCAGCAGACAGTTATCCTATTATATATTCTCACCGACGGAATCAGGCACGTGTAACAGTCTCCAGCATCAGCGGGATCTCCGATGTAGAAAAAAGAGACAGGATAACTACCCTGATCTGGTTAGGCAGGTAGCCAAAAAATTTTTTGAATGCCGTAGTAAAATGAGAAGCATGTTTATAACCCGTCATCCGGGCGATTTCTGATATTTTCCTGTTCCCCTCCAGCAACAGCTCACGCGATCTCTCCATCCTTTCTTTCTGAAGATAGCCATATACCGTAGTACCGAATACCTGTTTAAACTGTTTTTTCAGGTAACAGTCATTGGTTCCCACCTGTTGCGCCAAATCCAGTATAGAGCAGGGTTTGGCAAGATTGGAAGCAATAATTTCACGAGCCTTATACATTTTTTCCAGGTTCACGTTTTTAAAGTCGGTTTCCTCTTCTGCTTTCAGTACGTTTTCGTATTGTTCAAACTGGAGCATCAGCAGTTCTATTACCTTCGATTTGATGAACAGTTTTTTATAGTGGCTCTTATAGTCGCAATTGGCAAGTTCATATAAAATGGTGAATATCCGAGGGGATATCTGCAGGCTTTGTTCTCCTAAAATTGCCGGCGTATTTTCATACTGGCTGCTTTCAAAAAAGCTATACAGGGGATGCTCGACTGTAATAAACCTTTTGAAATAATCAATGGTAAGATTAATAACAAAAACTTCCCCGTTATCTTCGCTTTGCCAATGTATATCTGTATCCTGGTTGGATATATATACCAGGCTGTGATGATTGTCTCCTATATCTGCAAAAACCGTATTTCTCTCACGGTTAACATAGGTGCCCCTGCTCTTTATGGAAAACAACATGCTGACATAAGGTTCGCTGCTTTTCAGGGTTACAGTTTCCTCTTGTGCGCCACTGTATACAAAATGAATGAAATGGATGCCGGATATAAGGAACTCAGTATATATTTTTGAAGCGGGACCAGACAAAACATTCTTCCTGTCAATAATAGCTTCTTCCCCCAGTTCAAACAGTTCCCTGTATACCAGGTTATTGTCGGGTTTATGAAAACGACAAAGCTCCATATGGATTGGGTTACCAGGAATTGTTGTCATAATACACCAGCACTTATACATTTTAAAAAACAACAATAACAAAACATCGCCACAAGTTTAAAGGAGATTATCCTTAGTTCCGTCATACAAATGTAAAACCCAATTACGAAATGCGTAAAAACTTTACCGGCCGGCAGCTTTTGGAGCAATAGTTCTCCCTTTTACGTCAGCTTATTTCCCGATACGGTTATTTTCCTGTCCGAACTTGCACCCGAAAAAATTGACTAAAATATCATACCAGACTAAAGAGAACAGAATGACCAGAAGACTAGCTTTTTTATTGACATGGACATTACTATGCTGCGGACTCTATGCCCAGCAATTTACGGTGGCCGGAAGAGTAACAGAATCTCAAACCGAACAACCTGTGGCAGGAGCAAGTGTTACAGTAAAGGGTACGGGCACTTCAGTACTTACCCGGGCTGACGGCAGTTTCAGTATACAGGCTACCGCCAACCAGATATTGATCATAAGTTTTGTAGGGCGTGAAACCGTTGAAACCGCCATTAACAAAAACAGTCGAAACATCAATATAAGCCTGGCGCCCGAAAGCGTTCAGTTAGCCGAAATAGTGGTTACCGGCGCCCTCGGCATCAAACGTTCCACCAGGGAATTTGGGGCCAGCGCCAAAGTAGTGGATAACGAAAGCCTGAACCAGGGAAAAACCGTAAATCCCATCTTTGGATTAACAAGTAAGGTAACCGGACTTCGTATCAATATGTACGACAGTAAGGTAGACCCCGCGGTACAGATCACTTTGAGAGGAACCCGTTCGCTGAGCAGAACCGCGGGTATAGACGGAAGAAATACGAATGCACCGATTTACGTGGTAGACGGTATCCCCGTTCCGGAAATAGGAAGACTGAACCCCAATGATATTGAAAGCATCACGGTGTTGAAAGGAGCTAATGCCGCGGCGCTTTACGGCTCCGAAGGTGTAAACGGCGCGCTGATGATAACTACCAAAACAGGTAAAAGAGGTCGTGGGGTGATCAGCTTCAGCAATACTACCACCTTTTCCAAAGTATTTTTATTGCCCCCTGCGCAAACCAAATATGGCCAGGGAAGTGGTGGTGAGTATGATGCCACTCAATATGAATCCTGGGGACCGGCCTTTGACGGGTCGATGAAGGACTTCGGTCTGCCCCTGCCCGACGGTACCCAGCCACAATTATTATATGCGGCGCCTGCCAGGGATAACCGCCTTGACCTGTTTCAAACCGGAATAAATATTCAAAACGATGTATCCTTTTCCGGAGGAGACGAAAGGAGTACCTATTTCCTTTCTCTACAGAACGTATCACAAACCGGCATCATACCCAAAGACAAAAACAACAGAACTAACCTGCGTTTTAACGGCTCCAGGAACTTCGGTAAGCTGAACACCTCCTATAATATCAACTATATATACAACGATAAAAGTATTACTCCGGACGGTCCCTGGATCGGCGCTTACCGCTACCCCGCCAATTTTGACTTTAATATGGTAAAGGACTGGGAAGATCCCCTTTCTCCCGGAAACCCCTTAAACTATTTTACGCCGTCGGGCAGTTGGCTGAGAAACCCCTATTTCCAGATTGACAATATCAGGGATAACAGTAAACAACAAACGATTAACGGAAAAGTGGAGCTGGATTACAGGTTTACATCCTGGTTTAAAGCCGTCTATCGTTTAGGGTTGTATAATGTTTCCGAAGAGACCAACAGCTACACCCGCAAGTTCCTGGCTACCGGCACCAGAAATGTGCCCGGAGTGGTAACAGATGGCAACAACAACTACCGAAGGGTCAACAGCGACCTGATGCTGAACTTCAAAAAAGACTTTAATAAAATATCCACCAAACTGCTGTTGGGTCAGAATATCAGAACAGACGACCGGAAACAAACCAGTGTAGGCGTTACCAACAGTGGTGGTTCAGGACAATTATTATACCCGGATGTTATCAATCCCGGTAGCCGTACGGGCAACCTGGCAGGCAGCGTTGCTAACACTCAATACCGTTCTGTAGCAGCCTATGGAGAATTTACCGCAGGATACGATAACTACCTGTATCTGACATTTACCGGAAGGAATGACTGGGTTTCTGTGTTGAGCAAAGAAAACCGTTCTTATTTCTATCCCGGTGTAAGCGCTTCATTTGTTGCCAGCGATGCAGTCTCTTTTCTCAGGGAAAGCCGTCATATTTCCTTTGCAAAATTATATGCGTCATGGAATAAAACAGGTAATGTGCCCCTGCCGCCATACAGTCTCAATAATACCTACTCTCAGTTAAATGGATTTCCGTTTGGTAATATTGCCGGCTTCCTGCCGAGCAGCACCAACCCTAATCCTAACATTCAACCGGAATTTGTGTACTCCTATGAAGCCGGTTTGCAATTGGGGTTGTTTGATAACCGCCTGAACTTTGAAGGAGCCTATGTATATACCGATTCCAAGGGCCAGATACTGGCGGCCAATACGTCAAGGGCTACCGGGTATAGTGTAATGCGGGTGAACTCCGGGCAAATGACCAACAGTATCATCGAAGCCAGCGTTAACGGAGACATCATCAGAAGCAAAAATCTCAGGTGGAATCTGGGATTCAATTTTACTTATATCGACAATCAATTGAAAGAGCTATATGGAGGCGCTACCGAGATCAATAATTTCAGGCAATCATACGGTATTATCGGGGAAAGATTTCCGAGCCTGCTGGTAAGCGATTATAAGAGAGATCCCAATGGGAATGTTGTGGTAGATCCCAACACCGGCGACCCGATCATTGCAGCAGACAACAGGTTACTGGGCACCCTGGTACCCCCCTATCAAATGGGTGTCAGTACCATGCTGAGCTACAGAGGTTTCAGCATTAGTGCTCAATTCGACTGGCGGATGGGTGGCTGGTTATACTCCGAAATAGTACCGGCCATGTATGCCGCAGGAACCGATCCGCGTACAACAGAATATGACCGGCAGCCTTTTGTATGGCCCAACTCCGTTATCGAAACAGTAGCGCCGGAGTATAACCCGGACGGATCGATCAAAACAGCCGGACAATATGTTCCCAATACACTCACCACATCAGGTGGCGGTCGTGCTTTCTGGAGCAAGCAAGGAGAAGTACAGATCAACACCGCGGCCAAGTCGGACTTCTTCAAACTCCGGGAACTGAATGTTACCTATCAATTGCCACTCACCCTGCTGGGTAAACAAAATGTGATCCGGGAAGCAAGCATTGCATTCATAGCCACCAACCTGTTCCTGATAAGGCATGTTGACAATAAATACGGGGATCCTGAATACCTGTATAACAACACAGACGGCTACCTCAGTTTCCGGCAGGTACCTCCTATCAGAACATTCGGCTTTAATGTAAACGTAACTTTTTAATTAGAAACTTATTAACGTGATGAAAAAGTGTATGAAAAGTAAAGTTCTCTTCTATATATTGCTCGTGTCTGTAATTTTTACCTCCTGCGAAAAATTCCTGGATGTAAATGATAACCCCAACCTGCCCGGCTCCGCCACGTTACCCCTGAGCGCCAAACTACCGGCGGCACAAGTGAGCACAGCTATCCAGGAAACAGGACAACTTAACCAGATCGGGGCATTCTGGGGAGGTTACTGGGGTACCAACAACGAAGCCATCAACCAGTTTATCGATCTGAAATCCTACAACGGACCTGCTATCCGCCACCAGAGGGACGGCATACCGGTTTGGGAAAACGGTTATACCAATCTGTTATATTATCAGTTGATCAGGGAAGAAGCAGAGCAGAAAAACGAGCTTTTTTATGCCGGTGTCGCAAAAATCATGATGGGATGGCATTTCCTGAGGCTGGTAGATATATATAACGGCATTCCGTTTGATCAGGCCCTGCTGGGTTCCAACCATATCAGCCCTGAATACGAAGACGGAAAAACTGTATATCAGAAATCTGTTGAACTTATTTCTGCAGGTATCGAGGATATTAAGAATGCTCCGGCCAGCTCCACTATTGATCCTGGCACAAACGATGTAATGTTCAAAGGCGACAAAACCCGGTGGATCAAATTTGGGAACACGGTTAAACTGAGAGCGCTTATCCGTCAGAGTGAGGCCGGTGAGCAATCTTATATCAGTACCGAATTGGCAAAAATACAGGGTGAAGGTTCCGGATTTTTAACTGCCGGACAAAACGCAACCGTTAACCCGGGATATGCCGATGCCAACCCCAACAGTTTCTGGAACGGCTACTACAAAGACCCCACCGGCGCGAGTACCGCTAACCGGGAGAATATACGCCCCACTGTTTTTGTATTAGACCAGTACAAACAGCTAAATGACCCCCGTATATCCAATCTTTATACGGATATAGCGGGAGAATATAACGGCGTACTGTTCGGGAATCCCGTAGCCGCACCGGAATATGCCCGGGATGCTACTTCTGCCTTTAAAGGACCCGGAGAAAATGGCGGGTTACCCGCGGCATTGTTCAAAAGTCCGGGACAGGCACTGGTGTTAATGGGCTCATTCGAAAGCCTGTTCCTGCAGGCGGAAGCTGCTCAACGTGGCTGGCTATCGGGAGCAGATGCAAAATCCCTGTATGAACAGGCCATCAGGGAATCATTCAAATACATGGAAGTGCCGGACGCTGAGTTTGCCGCTTACAATGCGCAAGCGACTGTAAATTTTGACGAAGCGACGGATAAAATAGAAAGGATCATTACGCAAAAATGGCTTTCACTCAACAGCATCAGCAGTATTGAGGCATGGAACGACTACAGGAGGCTGGGTATACCCCAGATACCTAATTCGCTGGAAGCGCCCAGCCCAACTTCAAGGCCTCTTCGCTTTATGTATCCCGAAACCGAGCGTATGACCAACAACGAGCAAACCCTAAAGATGGGCAGCGACGATATTTTGAATAACAAAGTGTGGTGGGATAAATAAATAATTAATTGACTGAACCCGATCATTAAGCGCCGGTGCATCCCGGCGTTTAATGTTTTGGGACTTACGGCCTGGGGCCTGAAAATATGGCTTCCTCCCCGGGCACTCAAAATTTTACCACTTCAAAATCACTGCCTTTGATATCACCCAATTTTTTAAGGTCACTATTATCCCATCTCTCATCGGGAGCACCGGAGATATAAAAATTACTGCCTATATCCGCCAGTATCAAACCATATTTTTTCATGGCTTTTAAAATAACCTGATTGGTGGCGGAATAACCACTGATGTTCACGTTTGCTTTCAGGCGGATACGGGCGCCCATCGGGAGGGTATTAACGCCACCGGTACTATTCACCTTGTGCCTGGCAGGATGCACATAGGCAGGTTGTATCAACTGTTTCTGCAGGGTAAAACGAATGGGGTGATCTATTTCTCCTTTTAATATTTCCTCATACCGGACCAGCCCGGGGAATATGGGTAACCCTGCCGCATCTGCGGATGTCCAGCCCTCCGGCCTCAAATCATTGCTTGTTAAATCAAATATCGCTCCGGATGAAGCGTGCCATTTTTTATCCTTCACCCTGGCATAGAATAGTTCATATAATTTCCTGTTGTCTACATCCACCGCTATCACATGGGCATCTCCTGCGCCATTGCCTTCAATGGGAGCGTTTAAAGGAATAGGGTAAGGACCGGGATCACTTTCGCTTCCATAATCCGTAAATACTACCGGTATCAAAGGTTGGTCTTTACAAACCACCACATAGGGTATACCGATAGGACTTCCTTCCCATGAGCCGCTGCCAAAATCAGCCTTTATACCATTTGCGGACCAGCCGGTCACAATCTGCGCGCTGTTGTTTGCCAATGGAGCATTGCTGATATCCCTGTTCCATGCATTGTCCGCCGGGAATAGCTGGATATTCTCCGCTGCTGAAAGCCCTTTTTCGCAGGCATTCACCAAAGGATCATTACCGGAATTATCTTTTTTGCAACTGAAAACCGCAAGGCAGAAAATAAGAGGCAGGAACAGCTTTATCATAGTCTTTCAGTTATATACCAGGAAACGGGGTTCATTTTGTTGCCGGTCACAAGAACCGGTATCCTTGCGAAATGGAATAATCATGCCAGCATTCCATTTTTTCATATTCCGGCAAATTAGTTACCATATGAAACCAAAACCGGCAAATTTTTCTTTATAAAAATTTGTCGCAACTAATTAAATTAGTATTTTGCAGCTAAATTCATTAGCATGTCTCAATCTTTTGCCGGTCAGAACCTAAAATACCTGCGTAAACTGAGAGGATGGACGCAGGAAGAATTTGCCCAGAAACTGAATATCAAACGCTCGCTGGTGGGTGCTTATGAAGAAGAAAGAGCGGAACCCCGTATTGATGTATTGGAGAGACTGGCTGATATGTTCCGGTTGACACTGGATGAATTATTGCGGAAAGATATCAGCGATGTAAAGGGCAACTATATCACCAAACGCAGGCAGTTGAAGCTGATGACGGAAACGAATAACCTGATTCACCTGGTGCCGATAAAAGCAGCCGCGGGTTACCTGGCCGGGTATGCTGATATTGAATTCCTCGATGAATTAAACACCTTCACACTTCCCATGCTCTCCAACGGTCATTACCGGGCGTTTGAAATTGTGGGTGACAGTATGCTGCCTACTCCCAGCGGTTCCGTGATCGTAGGCGAGAAAGTGAACGACCTGGAAGACGCCAGAAACAATCAACCGTTTATTGTGGTATCAAGAACGGAAGGTATTGTGTATAAAAGACTGGAAAAAAACAACCGGAATAAATCAAAGATTACACTGGTGAGTGACAACCCCGCTTATAAACCTTACCAGGTAAATACCGAAGATATCCTGGAACTCTGGCAGGCGCAAATGGTTATCAGTAAAATTGCCAGTCAGCAGCGCTGGGATGTTAACCAACTGGCATCGCTGGTAAATAACCTGCAGGAACAGGTAAGCGTACTCAAGAAAAAATACAATTAAAAATACGGGGTTGCTCCAAAGAAAAAGCGCGGTATGCTTCAACACCGCGCTTTTTAATCAGGATCATTAGTATTATTGAATAGCTGCGGCAGGAACTACAGAAACAGCATCAGCTCCAGAATCCTCCGATAACATTCCCATCTCCACATATCTTACCTGCACCTTCTTAAGATCATCCGTATTGCCGGGCACCCCGATCAACAGGATGGTATATACTTTCCGCTGCTCAACGGAGAAAGTTCTGTTGGCGTTAATATTTTCACCGCCGTCAATGTTTACTGTAATATCCCCGGGATCTACCGCCACAAAGTCTCCCACATCACCCAGTTCCGCTGATTCATTGATCACTTCTGTTGCCCCGCTGGATACTGTTACCAGCGATGCAGTCAAAGAGTCCGCTACCGCATTGATGAAACGCACATACGCCTTTCCGTTTGAACCCGACAAACTATTGTAGTCGTCAGTTGTAATAACGTTGCGATAAGTGTCATCATATCCAACAGCAAACAGTGAATAAAACTTATCCTGTTCAAATTCAGCTTCACCGGACGCCATCAATGCTCCGGAATAAGGATCATAGGTGGCAGCAGATCTGTTTCCCGTATATATACTGAGATAAGCACCTGTAAAACTATTGTATTGCAGCGGACTATTGGTAAGTGCATTACCAGACAGTGTAAAGGTTACCGCATTCTTATCAGGAACAAGATTAAAAGCCATCAATCCTGCAACAGGTATTTCAGGCCCGCTCTCATTTTTCATACAGGATGAAAAAAGCAGTACACTAAAAATGGCCACCAAATAATAATTAGAAAAAATCCTTTTCATAAACACCTCCAAGTATTTTTTAGATTAATCAATAGGTATGTAACAGAATCCTGTACGGCAAAATTGCCCGGTCGGTTTGAAAAAGATTTCTTAAACAGCATAATGTTAACATATCATAATGCCGCGCCGGGATATTTAACTTATTGTAAAGTAAAAAAGCAATGGATACGTTAAAATTGAAAATGAGCAGGATGCTTTATTGCTTAGGCTATTGCTGTTATAGATCAAAGAGAGAAATTGGCTAATGACAATAAAAAAATCGTCCTTTTGTTATCAAAAGGACGACAGAAATTACTCATCATTCAGTTCCTGTAAAAAACTGAGATTACAAAATTTGCCTGGTATCGGTCATAAACACCCGCGTACTTACGGTGTAAGTGCCACCGTTCACGGCTTTATATTTTAAGTCTACATAAAAAGCCCGGTAACCGGTGGAGGGTAACGGTTGTTGAACCGTAAATGATTTTTTTGAAGAGATCTTCAAATCGGTACTGCTCCATTTATCGTTCCTGAAATCAGTATCCGGAGAGTCGGCATGCCATAATATCACATCGACCAATTCATCTTTCGTGGCGTTGATTTTTATTTTCACGGCCTTTTTGGTTACCGAAGTTTTCCAATCGGCCTGAGGATAGGCGCTATTGGTAAGCGTACTGCCGAAAAAAGCACTCAGGGCTTCCAGCGCCTGTTTGCCGTCACCCAGGTTATGTCCCGCGTTGGGGACATAATGCAGCAGATTTTTTCCCGGTATATCGTTCAGGTAGTTTTTTACATTATCCACCACCCAGTATTCATCATTAGTACCCATAAACAGCAGTTTGGGCATAGTAAGCGCCGCCCGGTAGGAATAAGGATCCACCATAGTGCTCACCGCCATGCCGCTTTCTGTTTTTGCTCCCTGGGGAATACCCAGTCTTACATAGTCCTCAATCTGCACGCTGTAACCACCCAGTGCCTTTATCTGGTAATCCAGGCTTACAGGCATATTCAAAATATCTATTACCATAGGGGCTATCGCCTGCGCCCTGTGATCGTTAGCGCCCGTCAGCCAGGTGGTCCAGCCACGCTTGGAGGCGCCGGAAACCACAAAGCGGTTTACTGTATGATTGAGTTTCTGCTTACTGAACTGCTGAATAGCGTCCATTGCCTTTACCGCGCTTTTCACCATCGGGAACAGCAGCGGCCAGGTATAGTCGTTATCCTGCTTAAAATTATGCAGGGTCATCGAAATAAGCTCATCTTCAGTTTTACCACCATACAGGGGTTGATTAGGAACCTGCTTCACCACCGCCACTATCGCGTTGTTCTTTTGCGCAATGGCACTTACACTCTTATTAAATTTATCATCCTTATCGCTCCAGCGTGGTTCACCATCTTTTATGGCGCCGCCTGTAATATACAGCAATGCTCCATCAAACTTATTTTCCTCCGGTACAAGAATGGTTAACTGATGCTTCCAGGTATGCTCCCGCCACTGCTGGGAGGTAAGCAACAGGTTATAAGCTGTAACATTTTCAATTTTGTAGGTCTCTTTCAGTTCCCATTTAAAGGAGTTGTCGCCATTGTTCAGGTAGCTCTTTAAGGCGGTTTCAGGGGTAACCTGGGTGTATCCGACACTCGCTGATAATAGTAAGAACGCAATGATCGCAATAATGTTCCTGTTCATCTGTCTTCTTTTATTATTATATAGTTTATCCTTTTGTAAAAGGGTAAGATGGTAAGACCGTAAGAGGTAAGATCGTAAAATGGTAAGACTGTAAGAGTCTCCCTCCCTACTTACTACTTACTACTTCCCACTTATCACTCATATCCTTCGGCCGGCGGGTTTTCTTCCACGCATTTTAACGCTTCTTTTATATAAATGTCACCGGTCATTTCGCCAAGACTGGTGCGGCTTACATAGTCATATCTTTTAAAGCTGTTAAAATCCTCTTTAGTCAGCATATAGCCAAAGGCATCATTGGTAAGTCCAAAAAGGAAGGGTTGTTTGGTTTTCATATGCCTTTTTACATAAAAGCCGATATTGGGCAAGGCTTCACCCGGTATGGTCAACACCTGCGCGGTACCGATATTCACCAGGTTCAATTGTGTTTCGGTAAAATCAGTATTAGAGTTTCCTCCCGCCAGCTTCAGCGGAGAATTGCTGAGTATGTATTTCATGATCGGCGAATCGATCGGGAACCGTATTGTTTTCGACGTACAATACAGGTCAGGGTTGGTTTGCACCTCTGCCCCTGCAATAATCCTCAAAGCTTCGTCGGCCAACAGCCTGCCAATCCTTCCGCACTCAGCCCAATGGTTTGCCTCCGTGTTTTCATCTATCCGGGTATCGGCTGTCACCATTCCGCCCTGCGCACCATTCATAAACAGGGCTATTCCCCCTGCTTTTTCTTCTATCCTGTCATACAAAGGCCCGCACAAATCCGGACTGAGAATACCCTGTTTGGAGCCGATCACTTCCGGGTGAACAGCGTAATTCACTAAGGTTGCGATGGGCTTGCCCGCATTCTTTCCTGAAGTGGCAATCGGTTGAATGATCCCACAACGGGGATCATACAGGTCGGGAGCATAATAATTGTACGCGATTTTACCTTTGGCCTCTCCCACTGCTGTTTTCAGGGATGCCGGCTCCAGCTTTTTAACAGCTTCGTTTACGGCATCAGCTACCTGCTGTACACACCACTCGAGATATTTCAGATCCGCATAGGATTTTCCTTTTTCATCCGGGAATCCATATGCGTCCGGACCGCTATGGGTATGGGTAGCGCCTATGAGGATATTTTCCGGTGGAATACCTTTGATGAGCGCTCTTGATTTGTTTCCTAACACAGAAGGCCACCCTAAGTTGTCAATATTCACAATAGCCACTCTTGTTTTCCCTTTTTCTAACACCAGCGCCCTTACAAACAGGTCTCCCTGTTTGATAGTAGCCGGCTTGGGAATACCAATTCCGCCAGATACCGGCAGTAAAGGGTCGGGTGTAATGACCCTTACTGCGGCTCCGGCTCTGAAGGTTTGGGAATTAGTGTTGAAACTGAAAAAAAGTATGAATAATAAAGTCCCTAAAAATGTTTTTTTCATCTGACCACTCTTCATTTGCATGTAAACTACCAGGGTTTCCCTGTTCCCTGAATTACCCAGGGTTTTGTCCATATCCCGTTTTTTCCATTACTTAAAAACGGATCATCATATGGAGTATTTTCCAGGCGCTGAATAGCGGCATTTACGTTGGTTGTATTCAGGTTTCTCTCTTCCAGGGGATAATAGAACCGTATAGGAAGAACGCCCTGTTGGGTGGCTCCTGTCAACTGTGGATAACCGGTCCTTCTCCAATCAAACCAGGCTTCTGCGGCGGTACTCCAACTCGCGATCCATTTTTGGGTAATGATCTGTTCCTGGGTCCCGTCAAATGCCACATCCGGCTCTGTAAGATAATTCTCTGCGGAACCAACGTTCCATACGCTGAAGGAAGCCTGGACTCCTTTTTTATAATGATCTTCAGCATCACCTGCATTCCAGCCATAAACAGCAGAAGCTTCGGCTAAAATAAAATGTACTTCAGCAGCAGAAAGCACCCGTGCCTTAATTCCGTTTTTGGCATTCGCAAAAACAGAGTTCACCCAAGAAACATGCGGATTCCTGGAAGATTGTTGCATGTCTGTGCTAAGGTTATATGCATAGGGTACGGATAGCCCCAACGGGAGGCCTACATAATTTGTATCCTGATTAATGTCTGCGATCGTGACGCCCGAAGGAAACCTGCTGGGGTGTATCCGGCGAACCAAGCGTTCCTCTCCGTTTACTGTGGTAGTTTGAACCACATCCGTTCCCGCAGGTAATGTTTCATCAACGTTGATAAATATTTTTACCCTATTTGCAAAAGCTCCTATCCTTGGGTCTTTTCTCTGCAACAACGCTCTTACAAAAGTATCAGCCATCTTGATTCTCCTGTAATTTGTGCTGTCGGTATCATACGTGGCATTAGATGGCCAGGAATCTCCATTATTATTACCCGGAAACGACAGGGCCACGTCATCATCAATCGTTTGAATAATAGGATAGGTACCCGGATCACCGGCTATCCTTTCAATTCCCTGCCTGGCAACATCAGGCAATTTTTCTGATAAACGCATGTAGTATCTCAACGCCAGGGAGTTGGCAAACTTCCTCCACTTCAGGGCATTGCCATTATAAATAACATCTGCACTCCCAACACTACCGGTCAGGCCAGAGGAGGCTAAAATAGTATTAGCCTGGTTCAGGTCTGAGAGTATGCCCTCATAAATGCTTTGCTGGGTATCGTATGACGGAAATTTGTTTTCCAACCCTTCCTGGGCCCCTTTTAACGCATTTGAATAGGGCGCATCTCCCCACAGATCGGTAATTAACCCAAACATCAGGGATTTGATCACGAGCGTAATTCCCTGGTGTAAACCATAATCCAGTTCGACAGCTCTGTCGTAAACATATTGGTTATCCCGTAAAATACTGTAATAACCCGCCCAGTTATTGCTTCCACCCCAATCATATCCGTTGTGTCCCCCGGCCCATCCGTCTTTCTGGGTATGCTGCATCGTACCTGCCATGTCCTGATACCCCAGGTTAACAAAAGACCTTGCAGACTCTGTTAATACGGTGGATAATACCATATTGGGATTGGTGGTATTGGGATCGGCGCCGTTGGGGTTTTCATTCATCTTTACCAGCTCCTTGGTACAGGAAACCAGTCCTCCGATCATTAGCGCCATAAGTACCAGAGAAATATATTTTGTTTTCATCCAAAAGTTTTTATCGTTAGTATTTACGAAAGGAAGTATTGTATTCTGCTTCATTCTTTTCATGACCCAAAGTTTAAAAAGTGATGTTCAACTTCACACCAATCGGGATTACCCACGGTGTAACGTTATATCTTTCTACCCCTTGCATGAATTGCGTGCCTCCCTGTACTCCCGTTGAAGGCTGAAACGCGTTTTCAGGATCGATATTGATTTTCGCAGCCGTCCAGATGATTATATTCCTGCTATATACTGAAAAACTGGCGTCCTGTAATTTCAGCCCTCTCACAATACTTGAAGGCAATCCGTATGTAAGGGTCACTTCTCTCAACTTCAGGTAAGAAGCAGAAAACAGCTCGGGCTGTAGCAGATCCCAATTGATAGCCGTTGCATAAGGCGCAGGCTGTGTACCACCACCCTGCGTGAGTGGTCTGCGCACAGGGTTGATGTTTTCACCCAGGTTCTCCTGGTATGCTGTTGGGTTTCCCTGGGCATCCCAGGCAGTTGCATATACGCCGGGAATAATCACTCCACCATACGGTAACACTGCTCCATAGTAGAATGGAAAAGATGTTTGTTCAGGAGTAGGCCAACCTATGATAGTGCTGAATCCATTACCGCCTTTTATCAACTCATCTTCGTTAGCTACCAGGTAGTCACGCAATTCTTTCCCGGTCATCAATCCGGCATCCATTGACCTCAACAGGGGCAACATGGTTTGTCCGTTACTCATACCATAACGATAGGTTTGAGAAACAAACTGCCCGCCATTACGCCAGTCGAGCGTGAAATTCAAAGACCAGTTTTTATAGGAGAGGGTATTTTGAAAACCCATAATGAAACGGGGATTAAAGTTACCCACTTTGTTACGGCTAGCCTGTCCTTCTTTTGCCACTGCATAGGTAGCCCAGCCATTGGAACCGTCCAACTGCAACAGCGGGTAACCGTAATAAGGAGATCCTTTGTCTTCTACCACCCTGACCTCAGGCGCGTAGATATCGCCTATCTCTTCACCAGGATAAGTCCAGGCGCCTCCTTTCGCTTCTTGCCAGAAGGTAAAGAACTGCATTTCTTCCGGCAGACTAATGATACGGGTTCTGTTCCGGGTCCAGTTAGCACTGATGTCCCAGCGGAAGTTCCGGGTTTGAAAAGGAGTACCACCCAGGGTAAACTCCCAGCCTTTGCTCCTAAGCAAACCCGCGTTGATGGTTTGAGAACCAAAACCGGATGAAGAAGGAAGCTGGGTATTAAAAATCTGGTTCTCGTTATCCACTACATAATAAGTCGCCGACAAACGAAGCCTGTTTTTAAACAATGCCAGGTCCAGGCCTGCTTCATAAGAAGTAGCTAATTCAGGTTTCAGGTTGGGGTTGAATAAAACCCCCTGTGTTCCCAACCGGGGAATATCTCCCCAGGTGCCCCGGTTCCCCAATACTGATAATAAACGGTAAGGGTCCGTATCATTACCCACCTGCGCATACCCTCCGCGGAGTTTTATCAGGTTGATGTCAGACGATGTCACGTTCAACACCTCATTTGCCAGCACGCTCAGAGAAGCAGACGGATAGAAATAAGATTTTGCATCAGGGAGGGTACTTGACCAGTCGTTACGTCCGCTTATATCCAGGTACACCATATCTTTAAATCCAAAACTACCCATCGCATACAAACTGTTCACCCCTCTTTTGAAGGAACTGCTGGAAAAGTCGAGATTAGCCGGCAGGATATTCTGTAGTGTAAATATTCCCGGAACAACCAAACCTGTTTTATTAATAGTGGCAGTGCGAACAGAGTTGCCATTCTGGCGACGGGTGTTACCGCCTCCTGATATGGAGATACTGAAATCTCCCAATTGCTTTTTATAGTTTAAAAGGAAGTCGGCATTGCTTTCAAAATGTTTCAGGTTGATCAAGCCGTATGCTCCTCTTTCATCATCAGTATAACTGGAGGCGATCTTTGTTTCTCTTTGTTCGTTATAGGTATCCAAACCATAACGCAACATCAGGCTGAGCGATCTGGTGATCTGCCAGTCTCCCTTGATATTTCCATACAAACGATCCCTTACAAAACCATTGGCTACTTCATAGGCAAGGAAATAAGGGTTGTTGTACATGCCTTTTCTGGGCGTACGTTGCTGTAATCCTTCCTGCCCCGGTTCCCAGTAGTCCTGCAGGTCCAGGATGTTAACATGAGAAGGAATATTGTATGCCCACTGCAAAGGGTTGGTACCTCTTTCGCCGGCCGGGCGGTTGTTCGAATTGTTACGGCTTAAATCCACATTGGTGCTCAGGCGGAATTTATCACTCACCTTTACGCTGGAGCTTAAATTAAGTGTATTCCTGAACAGATCCGAATTGGGAATGATCCCCTGGTTACGCATATTGGAATAAGAAATGCGGTAATTCATCCGTTCGTTATTATTCGATACGGAAACGCTGTTGGTGCTGGTTATCCCGGTTTGTACGAAATTCCTGACATTGTTGGGATAGGAAACCAACGGGATTGGCATCTTGTTCCCGTTTTCATCCAGCGGGCTGTTCCACTGTACTGCCGTATAGCCCTTGTCCAGCTCTGCACCGAACAGTCCACCGGCGCCTTCATCTATAATACTACCCAACGGATTGGATAAAGGAAACCCCGATATATCTTCCGGTATGGCGGAGAATAAACCCGGTCCCATTTTATACTGCCACTTTAAAAAACGGTATGGTTTATCAAAAACAGTGTTGGAAGAAACGTTTACGGTCAACTTATCCAGTCCTTTTCCACTTTTGGTAGTGATCAGCACCACTCCGTTACCCGCCCGCGAACCATATAATGCAGCCGCGCTCGGACCTTTCAGTATGGAAATATTTTCTATATCGTCCGGGTTAAGGCTGGAGATGGCGTTACCGTAGTCCACCCGGTTATCTGAACCTACCTGGCTGACATTATTTAAGGTATTGGCTACCGGAACACCATCAATTACAAACAGCGGTTGATTGTCGCTGCTAAGGGAAGTAGCGCCCCTGATGACCATACTCACGGAAGAACCCGCGCCACTGGTCTGGTTAATGGTAACCCCGGCTACTTTTCCCGACATAGCGTTCAATACATTTTCCTGCGCTACCCGCGTCATTTCTTTCCCGGCCACTTCCTCAACACTATACCCCAACGACTTCTTTTCGCGGGTAATACCCAGGGCTGTCACCACCACACCTGTCAGCTCCTGTGCTTCACTTTCAATAGTTACAGAGATATTTGACCTGCCATTTACTGCCACTTCTACTGTTCTATACCCTACATAGGTGATCACCAGCGTGCTGTTAGCGTTCCTGACATTTAAAGAAAATCTACCATCGTTGTCGGTAGTAGTAGCATTGTTGGTTCCTTTTTCCGTAATAGTAACGCCGGCAATCGGGCCGCTATCATCCGCTACGGTTCCCCCAACCCTGAAATCGTATCCCCACTTTGTTTCGCCGGCAAGCGCAAAGTTTACGTTGAACAAAAGGGCAGCTATAATAAGCGTTAATAGCCGGTTTGTTAAACAGTTCTTTCTCATAATTTTTTTATTAGTTGATATTCAAATCCTGTTAATAGTAGTTTACCTGTTTATTTTTCCAATATTATATTGATTGGAACAGCGGCCCCTGCTTCTGCGATAACAACCGTATTGGAGATGGTCCAGGTATCTTCAGTCATCGCCGTGGTCATGTAAGGTTTATTACCCAATTTAAGGATACCTCCGTTCAGCGAAAGCGACCAGCTACCGGATTGACCCGCGCCTGGAAAAATCAGGTCGGTGCATCCGTTGATGCTATAACTATAGTTGGGATTGAAGGTATAGGTCGCTTCCTTGGTACAGGCGATTTTAGGACCTGATATAGGAAGCATGCCTGTTACGTTAAACAGGCTAAATCCTATAGGAAGCGTTTGCCCCGCGAATGGGATAGGATAAGCAAGTGTTATGTCCTTTATCTTCCAGGAAGTTGCAATATTGTTTTTTCTCACGGTTTCAATGGAGGGCTCGCTCTCCTTGCCACAGGAAACAAGCAGCGTAGTAGCGAAAACAAACAATAGCGGGATTTGGCATAGTCTGTATCGTTTTTGCATGAGTAAACGGTTATGGTTTTGGTTAAAATTAATTTTAAGACAAGTCTGGTGGTGTCTCATATGCCGGGCAAAGATATTTTATTTATAAAAAAATAACACACGTTCGTTATTATTATCAAACAAAAAAAATATTCGTCACAAATATCCCCCAATTTTATCCAATTCAGGACTCCTGTCAAATGTTATTTTTTATGAAAAGGATAGCAAAAATTACTATCCTGTTTAGGGTTACAGGTTATATGGACAATCCGCAGCGAATATTAGCTGCATACAACTTCAATAATATTTCTACATCTGTTTTCTTAAGCTCAGCATTGCCCTGAAGGCAAGGTTATTCACAGACTGATAGTTCATGGACAGCTTCACAGCAATCTGTTCGTAGGAAAGCCCCTCAAAAAAACGAAGCCTTACCACCTGCTTCTGGCGGGTGGTAAGCTGGCCTATAGCCCTGTTCAGCTTACTTTTCTGTTCTTTGGCTAAATCCGACGAAATAATCAATTCCTCGATATTCTCGTCCTTGAAAATCCCCTGGTCCTTTTCAATTAACTCACTGATAATTACTTTGCTCTTCACTTTCTTGAGGATAATGCTCTTGAGTACTTTTACCAGGTATCCATAAGTGTACTGAACATCACCGATACTGGCCCGGTAATGCCATACTTCAATAAATACCTCCTGGAGGGCGTCTTTTGCCAATTCGCGGTTATCCGTCATTTTTAGGGAAGCCTGGAATAAACGATCTATATAGGTATCATAAAAGTATCCCAGAGCATCAGGGTTTCCGGCTTTTAGTTGCTTCCAGCAAGCAGCATCATTAAGGTAAATACTTTGCGACATAAACTAAAAATAAGCAGGTAAAAAAATAATTTTATTCAAATACATTTCTCCCGAACTGCTATTTATTTTCAAGGTTCAATTTTATTCCAAATATTAAAAGTGGCAAATAGTAATTCTTATGAAAAGGATGGCAAAAATTATTGTGACATTATTGAGCCGCTTTCCGGTGCAATAATAAGTAATATCATCAGGCATCACACACCGTAGTACAAGCATAACTTTTAGTTAATGCATATGATTGAAGCCATAACCGGTTTTTACTATTGTGTTTGTCAAAAAATATTCTTTCTGCCGAAGGCAGACCTGACCATTGCAGATAACCTTTAGCCGGAAATGCCGCATACGCTATATTTGCAGCGAATCATTTACGCAAACCAGATGAATATGATTTTTTCCGGGCCTTTTAATACGGCATTTGAATCCGTTCCTTTTTCTGCCATACCGTCGGAAGTTTATAAAGAAGAAATAGAAAAGGCTATCGCCGGGGCGCGGATGGAAATAGACGGGATTGCCGGCAGCGCTTCGGAGCCGGATTTTGAGAATACCGTGGCGGCACTGGAACGTAGCGGAAAGGCCCTGGACCTCGCTTCTGCCGTTTTCTTCAACCTGACATCAGCAGAAACAAATGATGTCCTGGAGAAAACAAAGGAAGAGGTTTCACCATTACTGGCGGCTTATGCAAATGATGTTACACTCAACGAGCAGCTTTTCCGGCGTATTGAGCAGGTATATAAACAGCAGGATAAATATAAACTTACCCCGGAAGAGTCAAGATTACTGGACAAAACCTATAAACGTTTTTCCCGGAACGGCGCCCTCTTATCGAAGGATGATAAAGAGCAACTGCGTAGTATTGACCGCGAATTGGCCAACCTGACCGTTAAATTCTCCCAGCATGTTTTGCAGGAAACCAACGATTATTATTTGCACCTGGAGGATAAGAACGAACTGAAGGGACTGCCGGAATCTATCATGAACATGGCAGCCGCGGAAGCGGTTTCCCGAAAACTGGAAGGCTGGGTATTTACATTACAATACCCCAGCTTTGTACCCTTCATGACCTATGCCGCTAACCGGGAACGCCGCAAAGAACTCTACCTGGCCAATGCCCGTAAAGCTTTCGGGGATAATGAACGCAACAACGAATCCATTGTAAAAAAAATAGTTTCCCTGAAACAACAGCGGGCGCAACTCCTGGGTTTTGATACCCATGCCGATTTTGTACTGCAGGAAAGAATGGCCTCCACACCTGATATTGTAAACAATTTTTTAGCAGAGCTGCTGGAGAAAGCGAAGCCTTTTGCTTTAAAAGATATAGCAATGCTGAAAGAAATGGCCGTCGGGGACGGTATTGAAGAGTTGATGGCCTATGACCACAGTTACTATGCAGAGAAGTTGCGGGAAGCCCGGTACAGCTATTCCGAAGAAGAGATCAAACCTTATTTTTCACTGCCGCTGGTGCAGCAGGCTGCTTTTGACCTGGCAGGTAAACTATACGGGTTGAGTTTTTTACGGCGCACCGATATAGATGTATATCACGAAGAGGTGGAAGTATATGAAGTGCTGGAGAACGGGCAACACAAGGCATTGTTGTACACCGACTGGTTCCCGAGGAAGGGCAAAAGAGCCGGTGCCTGGATGACATCCTTCCGCGGACAGTCAATCGAAAACGGTGTGAACCATCGTCCCCATATCAGCATGGTAGGTAATTTTTCCCGTCCCAATGGCGATACCCCCTCCTTGCTGACCTTTAATGAAGTGACTACTTTGTTCCATGAGTTCGGACATGCCTTGCATGGCATTTTGGCCGATACCGTTTTTGAAAGTTTGAGCGGTACCGGTGTGTATTGGGATTTTGTGGAGCTACCTTCACAGTTCATGGAGAACTACTGTTATGAAAAATCTTTCCTGTCAACATTTGCAAAGCATTACCAGACAGGTGCGCCCCTGCCGGAAGAAAAGATCGATAAGATCGTAGCTTCCGCGAGTTTCATGGAGGGATATCAAACGCTGCGGCAATTGTCATTCGGCATGCTGGATATGGCCTATCATACCAACCGGTTAAAGCAGGAAGATGTTTTGGAAGCTTTTGAAAAATCCGCTGTAAGGCAAACAATTGTATATCCCGATATAAAGGGAACGGCTGTAAGTCCTTCTTTCTCTCACATATTTGCGGGCGGATATTCCGCGGGCTATTATAGTTACAAATGGTCTGAAGTGCTGGACGCGGATGCCTTTGAGGCGTTCAAAGAGAACGGGATCTTTGATGCCGCCACCGCTGCAAAATTCAAGACATTGCTGAGCAAAGGCGGTACCGAAGACCCGATGGAATTATATATACACTTCAGGGGTAGAAAGCCCAACCCGGAGGCGCTGCTGCGCCGGGCAGGGCTGATCGCAGAAAGCTGACACATCACATCCCAACCGAATTTTTCCCGATCGGGTAAACCTTTTTTCCTGATCAGGTAAATATTCTGTAAGCAGACTGAATAATATTGCGCCGAATTTAAAATCGGCATATGTTGAAGAAAATATCATTCATTATCTTTTTATTTTCGGCGCCTGTATTACTTATAGCACAATCTTCTCAAGTAAAAGGCACCGTTATCAATTCAGACGGTTCACCGGCGGAAGCTGTATCTGTTCAGCTCGAAGGCAAAACAATTGCTGCTGTTACGAATGCATCAGGTGATTATATATTGAACAATATACAGCCGGGTAGCTGGCGGATAGTTGTTTCGGGTATTGGTGTGCGTACGCAGAGAAGGCAAATCACGATAGCTGCAAATGAAATACTGACAATCAATTTTTCCCTGGAGAAGGTTTCTACCGACCTGGAGGAAATACTGGTTAATTCGCGTAAGAACACGGAACATGCTTCCGTTAGTTTACGTCTGAAAACGCCATTACTCGAAGTTCCACAAAACATACAGGTGATAGATGATAACGACCTGAAAGCACAGCAGGTTATCAGTATGAGCGACGGAGTGGTAAGAAATGTAAGCGGAGCCGCCCGCCTGGAGCACTGGGGCGATCTGTACACCAATGTGGTGGCAAGGGGTTCGCAGTTGCAGGCTTTCCGGAACGGCTTCAATGTAGTTGCTTCCTATTGGGGACCGTTGACGGAAGATATGTGCTTTGTAGACCGGATAGAATTTGTAAAAGGTCCGGCAGGTTTCATGTTATCCAATGGCGACCCGAGCGGTTTGTATAACGTGGTGACCAAAAAGCCCACGGGCGTAAACAAGGGCGAAATAAATTTCACAACAGGCAGCTTCAGCTTATACAGGGCAGGGCTTGACCTGGACGGGGCCCTGAGCAAAAACAAAAAACTGCTCTACCGGCTCAATGTGGCGGCGCAGGCCAAAGGCTCGCACCGCGATCATGAATACAATAACCGCTATGTGATCGCTCCCGTGGTATCCTACCAGGTGGACGACAAAACCAAAATAACCCTGGAGTATAACGGACAGTTCGCGAACATGACGGAAGTAGGGTCCTACTATGTTTTTTCGCCGCAGGGGTATGCTACTTATCCCCGGAATCTTACGTTTACCAATCCCGGGCTTCCACCCACTAAAATAAACGACCACAGCGGGTATGTGATTTTCGAACATTCCCTGGATGAAAACTGGAAACTTACCGCGCAGGGATCTTATTTTAACTACCAGCAAAGAGGCATGAGTTCATGGCCCTCTATGGTGGATCCGGACAACGGGTATATCCTGCGTAATTTCGGGATATGGGATGCCAGCAGCAGTATGGTGCTCGGACAGGCTTTCCTGAACGGTGAGTTTTATACCGGTAAAATAAGGCACCGGTTACTTGCAGGGTTAGACGCCGCTAATAAAACCTATTATGCTGATTGGGGACAATCGTACAACCTGGATACTCCCGATGATCTGTTTGACCCGCTTAACCCCGGCTATGGCATCCCGCCCAACGGATACCCGGTATTCGACAGGAGCACCCCTATACAGCAAAGAGCTATTTTAGGATGGGGAGTGATGAAGCAACAGTATACAAGCCTGTATGTGCAGGATGAACTGGCGTTCCTGCAGGACCGGTTAAGACTTACCCTGGCGGGCAGGTACACGGATGTGAAGCAGGTGTACGGTGTTGACCAGCCTTATGATGCGGCGAAACATTTCACTCCGCGGGCAGGACTCAGTTTTTCTATAGATCCCAACACTTCCGTATATGGTTTATACGACCAGGCATTTATTCCCCAAACCGGCATTTTAACAAATGGAGGAAAGGTGCAGCCTGTTACCGGCAATAACCTTGAGCTGGGAATAAAAAGAAACTGGTTTAAGAACAAGTGGAATACCACCCTGTCGGTGTACCGCATACTCAAACAAAATGAACTGACAGCAGATCCTGCTTCCAATCCTAATGCGCCAACCAGCATTGTGCTGGGTGAGAAAATCGCTAAAGGGGTGGAACTGGATGTAAGAGGATCTATTTTGCCGGGATTTACCGTAATGGCAAACTACGCTTATACAGATGCAAGGGTGACCAAAGTAGCGGCAGGCGTTACGGAATATAAAGAAGACCAGATCGTACCGGGGTTTGCCAGGCATACCGCCAATGCATGGGTTTCTTATGAGCTGCAAAAAACCGCTTTCAAAGGATTGGGTGTATCCGGAGGTTTCACCATGCTGAACGACAGGTTTACCGCCTGGAGCCTGGAAGGCAAACAGCCGGAAGATTATTTTAAACTGGACGGCGGCATTTTTTATGCCCGCAACAAATACCGAATTACCTTAAATGTGTTCAATATCCTGGATGCTTATCTGTACAGTGGGTCCTATTACGCAATGCCAACGGTAGCCGGCGACTGGAGCTCTACAGGGCCCGCTTATTACTACCAGACGGAGCCGCCGAGAAATGTGAGATTGAGTATCGCATACAGGTTTTAAATCTTTTTCATTTGAGTATTGATAAAGCCGTTTCAGGAATACTGAGGCGGCTTTTTTAAATGAATGAAAAGGCGATCTTTTCAGGACGATATTTTCCGGGGTTCTATAGCGGCATTGTAAAACATATCTTTGAGCACAAGCCCCTGTTGTTTTATCTCTTGTACTTTTTTGTTTATCACCTGCACCTTACCGGTTACTATTAACAGGAACCACATTCAGTTCGCACAAAAAAATAAGACTTACTGTTGCAAACCCTGCCTGCCATTCGGCAGTTCAGGCAGGCCTGCCCGACTGCGTAATTCAGGGCATTAAATTAAGGTTCATTAAGTTTTTTCTTAACTGCCGCTTTCTCCTATGGTTGTTGGTATTTAAATCAACCGCCAGTCCCGATTAAACTGCTAAATGGTGCTGCCATCATCATTTCCCGGGAGCAGGCACATGCCTGGTCGAAAGGGGCAGGTTGCACACTGGCCAACTTACTACTGGCATAGTTATCCGACATTTTAAATTTAACATAGCACTAGCACTACTTACATTTCAGACCTTTTCAAACACATAGTTTATTGCTCTTTTCTCCTGTTTTGACCCCGGATCTCTGAATGTAGCCCGCCATATCATTTTATTTCCCTTCAGTTCAATTTCAAAAACCTGCTCATCCATTTCGTCGTTGCCAACAGTAAGGATTGTTTTCTTTAATGTCCACCTGGTTCCAAATGCCGGTGTACCGTCAGCATCAACAGCTTCGCAATGATTTTTTTCGAGGCTGATCCCACCATTGGCGGAAAATATATAGACCAGCTTTTCCAGGCATGGCTGTTTCCTGTACATATCCCGCAAGAAATCAACGTTCTTATTGGTGTAGGTAGTTTCCCAGCCTTCTTTCAGCTTCCATTTCCCTACCGGGCTCTGTGCCTTACCGGTAGGCGCCGCTGTCAATAATATGAACAGCATCAGTATATTCTTCATAACAGGAAGTTAACTTTTTTATCCGTCAATTATACCACCATCTGTACAGAGCAACGATCAGGGACCAATCGCTAATTTTTCTTCGGCATGTGATTGAAAATCTTTCCAGTTCTCTATGCTACCCTTTATAATAAAGATTTTTGGATTATTCAAGAGTGCTATTACACCGCCAACTGCAGCGCCAATCAGCGGGCCAATAACCAAAGCTCCCACCAAAATGTCTTCAGCTAAAGTTGTTTTAAAATAAACATCTTCAGAAGGCTGATGGCTGATCCCTCCTATTATAGCTCCGGCGCCGACACCCGCTAAAGCACCTATCCATATATTTCGTCCTGCCGGGCGTTTCGTTTTTATTTTTCCGATATCGGTTACCATCAGATCAACAGCACCTTTCCTTTTTACGTTGAGGTGCAGGGAGCTATCTGTTACCGCAACGATATGCCCCTGGCTGATCTTCTTTCCACTCTGATCAAATACCCTTACAAATAGTTTTTTTTGAGCATTGACCATGCTGCTCAAAAAGATCATGAAAAGCAGTGTACATAGCCATCTCATAAAATGTGTTTGTAGCTGTTAAAAACGAATACCTGACAGGATGAGGTGATAAAAGCGGTATAACCCATTGGGCTTATTGAACGAAAAGCCTACTGTTCAGGATTAACTTAAGAAGAGGATTAATACCATCTAAATATAGGCATTATTTTAATATAACGAAAATAAGGCGGGGAGCAATTCACCTGGTTACGTCACCACACAATCTTTGCAGTTGAAAAAGGAAATGCATACGTGGTGATAACTTAATGATCGGGAGCCCAGGTATAATTGTTTATCGGTACGACGCAAATCTTTGTATTTCCGGGACAGCAGCCCTGGAAGGACATAAGAAATACGGAGTCAGAGAGATCAGTATAGCGTAGGCAGACATTTCCATCCCGCAATGGCGGGACCCACATTTTCAAATTTTCAAATTATTACACTTTCAAATTACTGCTTTTCCGCCTGCCGGCGCTGATAACGCCTCAATAAACGCATGCTGATCAAAACATTTATTGCAACGCCCAGGTTAAAGACCAGCAGGAAAATGACTGCTCCCTGCAGGTAAGGCATGATATCCATTCCTTTCAGTTGTTCAGGCAGGGTCTCCCGGGTTTTCTCGATAAACTCAGGAGCGCCCCGCAATACCGTAACAGAACTGATAATATTGGACACAGCAAAAAACAGGGCAAGAAATCCTACCATCCGTATACCCATCGGCGTTTGAGAGTTCAGCGGAACAGCGGGGTCTTTTATACTCCTTATCAATTGTATGGCAGCATAACTATGCAATACTACAGAAGCCACCAGCATTACCGGCAACAGCAACATCATATTACCCATCATCAACACAGCCAGTAAGCCTGCAAACACCCACATACCACCGATAACGATATTGATCCAGGAGAGAATGGTCGATATTTTTATTTCAGTATTCATCAAAATTTCCGGTTAAAATTACAAATCCCCTATCACCAGGCCCAGTTCCTCCAATTGCTTTGCGTCAATGGCAGACGGTGCATCCAGCATTACATCCCTTCCGCTGTTGTTTTTAGGGAAGGCGATAAAGTCGCGTATGCTTTCGCTGCCGCCAAGTATCGCGCATAGCCGATCGAAACCAAAAGCGATACCGCCATGTGGTGGCGCACCATATTCAAAGGCGCCCAGGAGAAAGCCAAACTTGCGCAACGCTTCTTCGGGGCTCATGCCCAGGGCGGCGAACATTTTCTCCTGCAGGTTACGCTGGTAGATCCTGATGGAACCACCGCCTATTTCATTACCATTCAGTACCATGTCGTAGGCATTCGCTTTAATACGGGCATAGGGATGTTCCAGGTATTTGTCCGCGTTGCCTATTACCGGGGATTGCCCGATCATTGTTTGAATATCATCCGGCCTGGGCGAGGTGAAAGGGTGGTGCCTGGCTACCCACCTGTTTTCTTCCGCGTCGTATTCAAACAGCGGAAAATCCAGTACCCATAACAGTTTAAATTCATCCGCTTTCCTCAAACCCAGTCTCTTTCCCATTTCAAGCCTCAGTTCACTGATGGCTTTACGGGTTCTTTCTTCCGGTCCGGCCAGTATCAATACAAGGTCTCCGGCCTTCGCGTTGGCAGCGTCGGCTATCACTTTTAATTTATCCTCAGGGAAAAATTTGTCAAAGCTGCTTTTAAAGCTTCCATCAGGCAGGCATTTAATAAATGCCAGTCCCAACATGCCGATTTGCGGACGCTTCACCCAGTCTGTCAGCTCATCTGTTTGCTTACGGCTGTATTCGCTACAGCCGGGCACGGCTACCGCCACCACGGTTTCGGCATCATCAAAAACCTTAAACCCGCTGTGCCAGGATACCAAAGGAGCGCTCTTTTCCGGGAAAACATAGCCCGGAAATTTCAGGTTGGCAATTTTCATCCCGAAACGAATATCGGGTTTATCATTGCCATACTGCCACATAGCATCTTCCCAACTCATTCTTTCAATAGCGGCTGTATAGTCAATACCTTTTACCTCTTTAAATATTTGCCTGATCAGCCCTTCAAACATCTCCAGTATATCTTCCTGCTCTACAAAACACATTTCACAGTCAATCTGCGTAAACTCCGGCTGGCGGTCGGCACGCAAATCTTCATCACGGAAACAGCGAACGACCTGGTAGTAACGATCGTACCCGCTTACCATCAGCAACTGTTTAAAAGTTTGCGGACTTTGCGGCAACGCATAAAATTCTCCCGGGTTCATACGGGAAGGCACTACAAAATCCCTCGCTCCTTCGGGTGTGGACTTTATGAGAAAAGGAGTTTCTATATCCATGAATCCCTTTTCATGCAGGTAGTTCCTGGCAGACCGGTTAACAGCATAACGCAGCTCCAGGTTTTTCTTCACTGCATTTCTGCGCAGGTCAAGATACCGGTATTTCATACGCAAATCTTCTCCGCCGTCCGTGTCATCCTGGATGGTGAAAGGAGGGGTTACCGATTTATTGAGTATGCTGAACTCTTTTACCGTTATTTCTATATCCCCGGTTGGCAACTGAGGGTTTTTATTGCTTCGTTCGGTAACGACGCCCGTTACCTGCAATACATATTCCCGGCCCAGCGGGTTTTCCTCCAGCAGCTTGTTCAATTCTTCTCCGAAAAGCAATTGCGTGATTCCATACCGGTCACGGAGGTCAACAAAAGTGATTGCCCCGAATTTCCTGACGGTCTGCACCCATCCTGCAAGCGTTACCTGGTTGCCGGTCTGTGATATCCGCAATTCACCACATGTATGTGTTCTGTACATTCCCTGTATTTTATAAGGACGGCAAAGGTAATATAAAAGCGGTATTTATAGGGTTCCGAACCTTGTGCAGCCATGTGGACACACTGCAGCCGGTCGTGTAAGGTTCGGAACCCTCCTTTCTTAAAGACGCCGAGTCCCCTCCGGGAGACATCGGCTGAGAAATCAATCAACTCAAACCTTCTCCCCATTCGCACATTTTGATCCTGCAACCGCGGACCCAAATTTTCAAATTACCCATTCCCACATTCTCACATTTTCAAATTTTCAAATTCTCCTCCCGCACCAATTCCTCCGCCTGCCGCAGACCTTTTTCCCGGAACTTTTTACCAGGTGCCAATATGATATAGTAGTAAATAAGTATCAGCAGCCCTGCTCCAAAGGGTATTAATGCCAGGTGACGGCTCCCCCAGGTTCCTTCGTCAAAGCCGTAAAATTCGCCTGCCATCCACAGGCTGTTGGCCGCGATCCATAGTATCACCGCCAGGTTATGCATCAGTTCCGAAGTAATTCTTCTTGTCTGCCAGGTGATGGTAAAAGCCACCGTTAAAGCCGGCACGATCATCAGCATGCCCATAATGCGGAAATCGAGCGCCCAGCAGATATCTTTTAATAACCAAAGAAAAATATGAAGATTTTCAATCCGCCTGAACCGGGCGGGAATGCGGTAAACGGGGTGGTCGCTCATACTGGTAAAGAAGTTCTTTCTGAGATTACAATAATTTGCCGAAATTAAGCCACATCAGGTTATTTCGGCCGCCCCGTTTTTCAACATCATAAAACGCGTGACACACCGGGGAATTTCATTCTTATAATGACTTACATAGAGCAAAGTGGTATCAAACTGCGAACAAACATCATCTATCAACCGGGTGAACTGCTCTACATGTTCCTTATCAAGCCCCTGGCAGGGTTCGTCCAGTATTAACAAAGGCGGTTCCTTTACCAGGGCTCTTGCCAGCAAAACAAGCCGCTGCTCTCCCATCGACAAAGAAGCAAGTCGTTTGCCGGCCGTAGTCTCTAACCTGAAAAGCCGGAGCCATCTCATCACCAGGTCGGTTTGTTCTTCAGAAAGCTTCCGGAATAGTCCGATGGAATCAAACAACCCGGACGCCACTGTTTCAAAACTGGTGGCGGAATAGTCGAAGTAAAGGTGCATCTCGGGGGATACGTAACCGATCCTTTTTTTGATATCCCATATACTTTCCCCGGTTCCCCGCCTTTTGTCAAAAAGATATATCTCGTTAGAATAAGCCATCGTGTTATCACCTGTAAGCAGGCTTAAGAGTGTTGACTTTCCTGCTCCATTCGGTCCTGATATGGCCCAATGTTCGCCTTTTTTCACCTGCCAGTTGATGTGATTCAGTATCTGCCGGTCGCCGTATGCAACATTCACGTTCACCATCCTGACAGCATATTCAAAATCATACCGGTTTTCCTGCCGGAGCGATTGAAGCAAAGCCATATCCAACCTATAGCTTCCGGCAGCTACCATCGAAGGGCGGTAGTCAGCTAACGGCATGGCAGCCTTTAGCCGGCCGTCATCCAGTATAGCAATATGAGTCGCATCTGCCGGTATTTCATTGGCGGCCGTAATGATCATCAGCGGCATCCCAGATCGTTTCAGCAAACCGGTTACCTTATTAAGCATTTCCCTGCCAGCTACATCCAACCCCGTAAACGGACTATCCAGTATCATCATATCCGGTTCTTCCAGGATGGCTTTCGCGATCTGCAACCGTTTGTTTTCTCCGTTGGAAAGCTGTATCAACGGTTCCTCCAGCAGTGTGTCAATACTCACAATGGAAGCCACGTCTGCCGAACGGATACCGGAAGATAACACGGAAGGATAATTGCCAATATTCAATGCTTCCCTCACCGTTATAGCATCCTCGGCATCCGAAGCATTAAACCGTTGCTGATAATAGAAATCGGAAATATTGGAAAGGTTTTTAAAGCGGTGCTGCTGCTCCACTACCAGCACCCTCGGTCTGCCGGGATAGTCCCACTCCAGGTGTCCTGAAAAAAAATGCCTGCCCGCGATGGTATTTGCCAGGGTTGTTTTGCCACTGCCGGAAGGACCAGTAACTACCCAGCATTCGTGCCTGTTGATGGTAAGAGAGAGATTATCGAGAATCCTTTTGCCATTCAGTGTAACGCCAACATCCCTGAGTAGCAGATAAAATGAAGCCATTGAACAAATGTACAATGGCTTGCTTTAGCATTTTTATAAAGTTCGGGATTCTTATTCTTCATCTTCGTAGTAAGCTCCCTCACTGTTGAAATACGATGCCTCCCATTCTTTCACCATTTTATCGTCCAGCAATTCTATGATCTCATAAATGGCATCTGTTTTTCTTTTCCAATGTTGCGTTTCCTCCGTTTCACCATACCGGGAGATAAACATGCAATGATCAGACTCCAGAATTACCCTTATCAACACAATAGACGAGCTTTCTTCTTCCTGAATGAGATAGTAACAACCTTTTTCCAATAACGCGTACGAATACATAACAATAGTTTTTAACCTGATCAAATACAGACTAATGGGTAATAAGCCGTGCCAATAATTAATGGAGTAAGTACCGGAATTGGTGGGGTAGTAAGTGTACTGCAAATTTACTGATTTTGACACTGGAAAACAGGAGGAAGCCCCTGCGATTGGTCGAATTTATAATAATATAACACGGGGTATTAAATAACAATAATATATAGATATACAAAAAATAAAATATATCATATGTTAACAATTTGCCACCCCCGCGCCGGCTCTCAATTTCCATTTACCGGGAAAAAGAGGGGATAAAAACTTTCTTTGCTTTTGTAATTTATTATCCTATCCGCTAACTTCGCCCCCTAATGCAACTCAGCACAAAACATTTGTTGGGCATTAGGGACCTCACAACAGGGGATATTCAACTTATTTTAGATACTGCAGCCCAGTTTAAAGAAGTATTACAGCGACCGATCAAAAAAGTTCCCACCCTGCGGGATGTTACCATAGTGAACCTTTTTTACGAGAGTTCTACCCGGACACGTATTTCCTTTGAGCTGGCTGAAAAAAGGCTCAGCGCCGACACCATCAACTTTACCGCCAGCGGTTCTTCGGTATCCAAGGGGGAAACATTACTGGATACCGTCAACAATATTCTTTCCATGAAAGTGGATATGGTGGTGATGCGCCACAGCGCCAGCGGAGCGCCGCACTTTTTAGCGAAACACATCCCTGCTGCCATTGTAAACGCAGGGGACGGCATCAATGAACACCCGACGCAGGCGTTGCTGGATGCCTTTTCGATGCGGGAAAAGAAAGGAACGCTGGAAGGATTAAAAGTTGCTATCATCGGCGACATCATGCATTCCAGGGTGGCGCTCAGTAATATTTACCTGCTGAAAAAAATGGGTGCGGAGGTAATGGTGGCCGGACCACCCACGCTTATCCCTCCCTATATCCGGCAAACTTTTGATATCCGCGTCAGCTATAATGTGAAAGAAGCTTTGCAATGGTGTGATGTAGCCAATGTTTTGAGAATTCAACTGGAACGGCAAAACCAGGTCCTGTTTTCATCGCTCCGCGAATACAACCTTGCCTATGGCATCAGTAAGAAGATGCTTGACAGCGTTGATAAAGAGCTGGTGATTATGCATCCCGGGCCTATCAACAGGGGCGTGGAACTGGATAGTGATGTGGCAGATTCCAGGCAATCCATTATACTCCAACAGGTAGAAAACGGGGTGGCCACCAGGATGGCAGTATTGTATTTACTGGCTGGCGGACGGGAGGTAGAGAATACTTCAAAATAGTAACCTTATATTGCAGTTCCATTGCAAAATGAACCTTTAACCAATACCAGATGAATAAAGTTGCCTTGTTCCCCGGGACCTTTGATCCTATAACGATTGGTCACCTGGATATTATCTACCGGTCGCTGCCTTTGTTTGATAAACTTGTGATCGGTATCGGGCGCAACGCCAATAAAACCGCTATGTTTTCGGAGGACCAGCGGCTGCAATGGATAAACGATCTTTTTAAGGACAATAACAAGGTATCGGCCATTGTGTATGAAGGACTGACGGTGGAGTGTTGCAAAAAGATCGGCGCCGGCTTTATACTCCGGGGTATACGATACGTAAGCGATTTCGAATATGAAAAAGCGATTGCCGACATGAACCGGAGCCTGGCAAATGATATTGAAACCGTCTTTCTAACCTGTCTGCCGCAGTACACTTCTGTTGCATCCACGCTTGTACGCGATGTTATCAGGAACGGCGGAGACGCTTCCCCGTTTTTACCGGAACCAGTGACCAGGAGCCTGAAAAAATGAGTATAAAGACCGCTGTATTGCCGCCTGGTCTGCAGAGGAATATCTGATAAATGAGTAATTCGCTGCAAGCGGATGCTAACACCCGACCTGGCGGAAGTAGTTACTTTAATCTGAAAGCAATGCCCACGCCTATGTTCAATGTCTGAATTTCCTGCGTAGCGTTACTATTTTCGGATGAACCCATACTCGTTGTCGTCTTAAGATTCTTAAAGTTGGGAGTGTAGTTCAAATAATCAGCATTGAGGATAAAAGCGATTCGTTTACCTGCATTAAATCTCATTCCGGCACCGATAAGATATGAAAATGAAGTTGCTGTAGCGCTGTTCTGTCTTATCCATATCGATCCTTCGGACGAAGAAGCGTTCATGTCAATCTGAGGTGAGGTTGTATTCATAAAACCCACTAATGTCTTTAATTCAAATACGGCTGTAGCTTTCTGATTTAAGGGGGAGCTGGAATAAACACCTCCCATAAAGCCTCCGCTACTCCATCCATCACCATTCGCATATGTTCTCACTCCGGGAAACTCGCGGTTCATTCTATCAGCCAAAGGTTGCACATCAACAGGGTTATATTGGCCACGAAGCAATGCGGCCAGTCCAAAATTCTTTTTCAGTTTATAAGCAAAGCTCACATCAAATATCGCTCCCGTAGTTGCCAGTCCTGCCTTAGAAGCATTGGCATTTTTACTTGCAAAATTTCCTATTGGCATGCTTGAACCAACCGATATGCCGATATATCCTCTGCGGTCTTCTGTTACCTGGCCGAAGGCAACAGCAATAAAAAGCATAAGGATACCTGTTAACGTTAAATTCTTTTTCATAAATCGGATTTAGGTTTATACTAAATAGTGGTGACAGCATTTTAAAAAAGACAGTTAATAACAACATAGCTGCCCTACCATACATAAGATACATGAAGCTTAAAAGCAACCGTGCCGCCTGCATCAAGCGTTATCACAGAAGGGAACTTTCCCGATTTGGAATATGGCGTAAAAATAATCCCTCCCATAAAATCATCCGCATCAAAATCATCATAGTCGTATAAGATGATTGAGTATTCATCCACAGGATCGGCAAAGTCAACAGCAGGGGTAACATCGAAAGAATACACATTGGAAGGAGTTGCATTCTGATAATTATAAGTGTTCGAGCTTTTCCATATCTGTGCTTCACCCTTGAATAATTTCAGGTATATATCAGGTCCGCTTGTCGGATCCCACCCGGCGCCATTATTATCCGTTGCCGGAAAACGAGTCAATTCAACTTTGGTTACTTTCATTTTACGGGGTGTTATTTGCTGACTGCAATCAGCACCGCCATAACCTTCCGGACATATGCAGTTTCCATTAGCACAATGTCCGCCATTAAGACAAATTGTTGCATCACAGGGATCCGCTGCGTTTTTTCTACAAGATAACAGAACAACCGAAAATACAACTATAATCACCCCAGCATATAATTTGAAACCTTTGATTTTCATAGCGATACTTTTATTTATTACAAAAAAGGGCAAATTTGCTCTAATTAAATTTAACCTAAAACGTCAATTTGGTCGTGTGAAGTATTTCAAGGACGATCAATTTGTAAAAAAGTTTGGGGACAGGCTTCGAAAGCTTCGCAAAACGAAGAAAATTACACAAGAGGAGCTCGCTTACCGGACCGGATTTGAGTTGAGCCAGATAGGCAGAATCGAAAGGGGTACCATTAATACCTCTATCAGCCATGTGTCTGCTATTGCCAGGGCGCTTGATATCTCTCCTTCCGAATTGTTCCTGTTTGACTGATTACAACTGACAGTTAGGTTCATTGTAGTTTTATTGCGCTATGTACACAAGCGGGCGCTTACGCCTGAGCAGGAATTAAAAAATCATAACCCTGTAACTTGAATATTAACCTTTTTATCCGCGTTATACTTGTTGGAATACTTGCAAAAATTCTGGCTTTTTCCATAAACTATATCAATCCGGGCAGCCTGTCGCTCGCCTTTGTAAAGTCGGTATGGCTGCTGGAGTGGTTGATGGAAATGTTTTTGTATTTCCTGATCGCGAGGGATTATAAGAAGAGTTATCAGGGAAAGCCAATGAGCCTCACCCTCCTTCTCCCTCTCCGTGCAACTGAGAGGGAGCGGTGCTGCAGAATAGTATCCAAACACTATACCTTTCACATCAGCCTCACCCTCTTATCCCTCTCCCTACCAGGAGAAGGACGGTACTGCAAAACAATTCCAAACTTCATTTCTACCACATCGTCTGTAGAATCAATCCCATCCTTTCCATATTCTCACATTTCCACATTTCCCACATTTCCACATTTCCCACATTCCCTCACACGCTTTCTGCGTCAGTATGACAAAGAGGTAGGAGTGGTTTTACATTTCCCACATTTTCATATTTCTCACATTCCCACACTACCTACGACGCCTGCCTGTGCTCTCCAAACCCATTGGCAGTAGCATATTCCAGTATCTTCTTATGCAGTTCTTCCGGCTTGAATGGTTTGGGTATATAGTCATTAAAGCCCTTGCTTAACAGATCCTCCCGGATATTCTCGTAGGTAGCTGCCGTAAAAGCAATAATGGGAATTCCGGGATGTGTTTTGCGGATTTCTGCTACTGTCTGGGCGCCATCCATTTCCGGCATTTCAAGGTCTACCAGCAACAGGTCCGGCTTCGTTTGATAGAACAGCTCAACCGCTTTTACGCCATTGTCGGCTTCTACTACTTCTATATTCCATTTCTGCAGGAATCGCCTGGCCACAAGCATGTTGATCGGGTTATCTTCCGCCAGCAGTACCTTCAATCCATCAAGACCGGAAAGATTTTTCAGTTTGTCTTCATTTACGTAGGATCGTTGCTGTTTCGTAACCTGGAAATTCAGGGTGAAATAAAAAGTGCTTCCTTTTTCAGTTTCACTGTCTACTTTTAAAGCGCCCCCCATCTGCTCTACAATACGCTGGGTAATAGCTAACCCCAAACCGGTCCCTCCGTATTTCCTGGTAGTTTCAATATCTGCCTGTGTGAAACTTTCAAAAATCTGTCTTATTTTATTCTTAGGTATCCCGATGCCGGTATCACTAACGGAAAAGAACACGTCCGCGTTACTCGATTTCAATGCAATGGTTTTAACCACCACTTCAATAGTACCCTGTTGAGTAAACTTGAGTGCATTGGAGAGCAGATTGTTCATAATCTGGTTCAGCCGCATTTCATCCCCGTATATTTCCAGATCGGTATTATCATCTATCTCTACTTTAAAATCAAGATTTTTGGCAGCCACCGGTGAATTGAAAGAAGCCACTACTTTCTGCAAAAAATTCTTCAGGCTGAACTGCGTATTCTCAAGCTGCATTTTACCGGCTTCAATTTTGCTGAAGTCAAGTATATCATTCACCAACTGCATCATGTGCTCAGATGAATATTTCAACACTTCAAAGCTCTGCAATTGCGACGGCAGGTACTCTTCCTGTAAAACAAGGTTTGTAGTACCTATTATAGCATTAAGCGGTGTCCTCAGTTCATGACTCATATTGGAAAGAAAACGGGACTTCACCTGGGCTGCTTTTTCAGCTTTTTCCTTAGCTTTCAGTATCTCAAACTCTGCCACCTTGATCTCGGTAATGTCCAGGATACTGATTTTGCAATACTGCGCATTGCTATGCGAGAAAGCTACCAGGCTTACATAACCGTAAAACGGCGTATTGTCCTGTCTAAAAAAATCCATATTTCCGTACCAGGGCGATTTTTTGGTAAAGTCCTGCTTACCCTGCACCAGGATATGCTCTTCCATTTTATTTCCCAGGAGGTCCCTCACCATAGTGCCGACAATAGCATCTTTACTTTCAATGCTGAATATCTCCAGGGAGGTTTTGTTGCAATCGGTTATGGCAAGCGTATTGATATCTACGATAAATGATGCGTCAAGGGAAGTGTCGTAGATCGTTTCCTTGAAATATTTTTCATCCAGTATCTTGTCCTCATTCCTTTCTATTGTCTGCAATATGTAATAGGTAAAAAATGCCGTGATCACCAGTGAAAGACTCAGGTTGGAACTGAATAAGGCGCTGTATTGTTCCGAACTGATCACCTGCACCGTGCTGCTGTAAGGAGCCAGAATAAAGATCATTGCTGCCGTAATAAACGTAACAATAGCCGTCATGATCAGTTCCTCGTAGTTTTTCCTCAGGTCTATTACAAAGATCAATGCCAGTAAAAACGGAAAGTAGAACATATGTTCTCCCGATTTTAGCCCTTCCACATAACTAATGGCGAACAGGTAGAAATTAATAACTACTATCCCCAGCACCTTAGCAAAGGCCATCCGTCCATCCTTATTCAGAAAAAAGGAAACCGTCAACAACAGAATGGTAGTAATATTTAATAAAAGGCTGATATAAAGCCCCCGGAAGCTGTTCAAAACGGCTGATATAAGGCTTACGCCTATACCGAAGAAAATGAAAATGACAAGCCGTTCTATACTTTTTTTCTCTTCGTGGCTTTTGGAAGGATCGGCGCCGCTACTTAAAATACTGTAACCGGCAGATACTATTTTGTCTAAAAAGTTCGTTTTCATTACGTAATACTAAAGTATTGGTAGATAAGTGTATGGAATTCATATTTTAAAACGTCTTAGTTTCCAACAAATTGTGATATGCACAACGAAGTACCTAAAATACCGTTTACCTTCTCTTCCAAACTGGACATTGCATTTCTGACGGAATTGTACGACAATGATTTTGAGCAGGCCGAAACGGTTTTTGAAACTTCTTTAGAACAAATACAATCAGAGCTGGTGAATGCAGGTGATAAATTCAGCCAGGGAGACGTTCCCGGTCTGAAAAAGATCATTCATAAAATAAAGCCTTTGTTTGGGTATGTAGGCCTTAACAAAATAATTACCGACTTCGCGGCGTTTGAGGATGTATGTGCCGGGGCAAATGATATTTCGCAAACCGAAAATGGTTTCAAAAATATTGTAAAGATTACAGAAGAAGCTTTAGAAACCATAAACAATGAACTAAAGCGATTGAAACAGTATAATACCCAATGTCTATGAAATTTCAAAGTATCATTGTAGAAGACCTGCAGGTATCTGCGGATTTTCTCAGAAGGTTTTGCGAAAAATCCGGAGTAGTGGAAGTACACGCTCATTTCCTGAACGCAGAAGATGCATTAAACTACCTGAAGGATAATGTAGTTGACCTTATCTTCCTGGATGTGGAAATGCCCGGAGCTTCCGGATTCGAGCTACTGGACCAGTTGATGTACACTCCCCAGGTTATCCTGACCACCTCCAAAGTAGAATACGCGTATGATGCTTTTCAATATAACGTTACCGACTACCTGAAAAAGCCCTTTACTTATCAAAGATTCCTGGAATCGATCCAGAAAGTAGGCAAAAAATCCGAACAGCAGAACGGGAACTCTGAGCAGGACCATATGTTCATCAAGTCAGACGGTAAACTTATCCGCCTTCATAATGATGATATCCTATTTATTGAAAGCATGGGAGACTATGTAAAATTCATTACTTCCGCCAAAAAATACATCACCCACAATACCATCAAAAACCTGGAAACAAAGGTGAACCCGCAGGTGTTTATGAAAGTACACCGGTCCTATATTGTAAACTTCACCAAAATAAATGACATCCAGGAAAACACGCTGTTCATCAACGGGAATATGATCCCGATCAGCAAAACACATAAGTCGGGTGTTATGCAAAAGATCAATATACTGTAGGTCCTGCCTTTTCCGGATACACCAGGATTGACCGGTAATGCTTCTACCTTATCGTTAATAGTAGATTAAACAGCGTATTTATCAGGCTATCGGGAATTCATGCATCCTGAGATATAAAAAACAATCTCCTCCTTCGCGTCCATATTTGCAATAAACTGATAGTCATCTCGGGCATCCCATTCGTAGTCTCAATCATTGAGGCGTGACAGGAGAACTGATCTTGCATACATATGCACGCAAAGGTCGCAAAAGACAGCGCGAAAGATCACAAAGAAAGAGACGGTTAAAAAAAGAGAACTGTTTGTACGCCCCCTTTGCGCTTCATAGCGGCTTTGTGCGAAATTATGATGCCGTGCCGGATGCGGTGACGGTCACCTGAACATCTGCTTTTCCATACGGGCATCATGGCCATAAACGTCATTTCTAAAATTGAGCAGCCCTTTTGAATCCACCCATGCGGTAAAATAGCCGATAAAAACCGGCACGGCAGAATCAAGTGCTACATATCTTTCTTTATTGCTCAGCATAGCTTTTTTTATCGCATCCTGCGTCCAGGTGCTGTCGTTTCTCAATAAAAACTGCGCCAGCCACTCCGGCTCAGACAACCGGATACACCCATGACTGAATGCCCGTTTGGTTTCTCCGAACAAACTTTTTGCAGGAGTGTCGTGCATATAAATATTAAAGTTATTAGGGAATAAAAACTTCACCCGGCCCAGGGAGTTGTTTGGCCCGGGCTTTTGTCTTACCTGGGGTATATTACCGCTATACCCCGTAATTTCCATGTTGTGCGACTTAATATAATTCGGGTTTCGCTGTATACCGGGCATGATCTCATTCTTTACAATGCTGGCAGGCACATTCCAGTAGGGACTGAACACAACGTATTTAAGATAGTCGCTGAAAATTACGGTATTATGTTGCCCGGACCCTACCACTACATCCATATGTTTTACGGGAACAGCATTTTCAAATACATGAAGCTTAAACTCGGGAATATTTACCAGCAGGTAATCTCCGGTAATATCTTCCGGCACCCACCTCATTCTTTCCAGGTTGATCAACATCTGCCGGATCCTTTTTTCTACAGGCGTATTTAATTCCCTTACCATGCTTTCACCAATTATCCCGTCTTCGGTTAAGCCATACCGGTATTGAAAGCGCCTGACCGCATGCACCAGCGAATCGGTAAACACATCCGAGGAGTCTTCCGCAAGAAAATCGCCCGCCCGGGCCAATCTCTTTTTTATCCGGCCGATTATTACAGAACTATCCCCGTGCCGAAGGCTTTTTTTGTCCAGCGTAACAGGCTGCCAACCGCCTCTCTTTTCCAGTTCATAATACCGGATAAGCGCTGTTTTCAGACGCTTATAGTATGCATTCAATGGCTCGTATGGCTGGTTGCCATTACCTTTCATCAGCGAATCGAGCGTTGCCACCACATCTACTTTTTTCCGTGGGATATACCATTTCAGGTCTTTTACATTCAGCGTCGTATCGCCCGCGAAAGCTTTTTCTGCAAAACGGAAAAACTGACCGGTCAGCATCAGCTCCGCCTCCAGCCGCAGGTTGTCCGGTATTTTTATTTTCGTGCTGCCGTTTTCTACAGTATCGAAAAGTTGCTGCAAAGCCGCGTTCTGCAAGGAAGAATCCTTCGAGTAAGAGATATAATCGCCCTGGCGGTTCAGAAAGCTATGGGTTTGTTCCGTGATACCATCTGCAACAAACCACGCATACTGGTAATTGCGGGCATTATAAAAGCTCCGGTACTGGTTGGCACTCGTCTCATTAACTGTATGTTCAGCCAGGAATTTTTCCAGTGAAAGGCTGTCAAGAAAAAGCTCCGAATAAGCGTTTTCAACAGTAATGGTCGTATCTCTTGCCTCTACAGGCCCGGTAGCTTCTTTTTCTCCCGTATTGCAGTGTGAAAAGAAAATGACGCAAAATATGAAAATACTATACCGCATAGAAAAGGTTATGGTGCAAACACAAATACGAAATAAACCTCCCTTTATTTTGCAGGCAGCGCCTTTTTCATAATGCGCAGCCAGTTTCCATGCATAAAACGGCTGATATCCTCTTGCGTATATCCCCGGGCGCTTAATATACCGCCAAACTTTTGCAGATCGGCAACGGTATCCAGGTCGTAAGGCGATTGCTCCTTCCCGAAAGCACCGTCGAGGTCACTGCCAATCCCTACATGCATCGTATTGCCCGCCAATTGGCAAATATGGTCTACATGATCTGCCGCCCGTTCCAGGTTACATTGCATTTCGAGCGGGTTGGATTTTCCCCGCACCCAGCCAGGCACGATCATCCAGGCATCCAGCGCACAACCGATCACCGCTCCCCGTTCAACCAGCGCCCTGATCATTTCGTCGCTGAACTGGCGGTTATGGTCCACCAGTTTCCTACAGTTATTATGGCTGGCCCAAACCGGTCCTTTAAATATCTCCAAAGCATCCCAGAACGCATCGTCACATAAATGTGTCGTATCCAGTATCATCCCGAGTTGATCCATTTCTTTTATCAATGCCACTCCGTCTGCATTCAGGTTCCCAACAGCATCTGTTCCGTTTGCATACCTCCCGGGACCATAGTGAGCGGGACCCACCGCCCGTAATCCATAGTTATACGCGGTGTGCAAATGATCCAATGTAATCAGGGAGTCCGCACCCTCCAGGCTTAAAATATAACCGATTGTTTTCTTCACGGAAACATCACTCTCCCAATAATCCAGGTGCTGCTGCAATTCTTCCCGGTTCCTGATCATTCTCAATTCGCCTTCCGCCTCCATTGCCCTATACCAGGCTAACTGTGCCTGGGTTTGCGCCCATGCCTGCTCCGGGGAGTGCCAGCCCGGCAGGGGATTGTCCGGCGCCACATACCGCGCTATCTGCGTAGCCACAATCAAACCGATATTTCCCCGTCTGAGTTCGGGAAAACATACGGTACCCAACCCCCGGTCCGATTTATCTTTTAGGTTTTTTTCCCGATCGCGTATGTCGGCAACAGGCTTCCTGAAATCCCGATTCCATTCCATGGCATTCATACTGATATCAAGATGGGCATCAACTATAAACATACCGGGTTATTATTATCGTTTGATTATCTGGTCAATATTTTTTTTGCTTCCTCTTCTATCAGCGACTTGATCTGCCCTTTGAACATAGACGCGAACAACGGGATCTCCAGTTCAATTTCCACCAGTTTATCTTCTACACTAATGTATCCTTTGGTAGAAAGCGGTCCCATAGCAAGTGCAAAGTCGTTTCTATAATCCGTCCAGGTTTCATCTACGTCTTTTACCTGGCCGGCGTATTTCTCTTTCAGGTCGGCAAGCAGATTTTTTATTTTATTCCTGGCCTCATCCCGTGAATGGTCATGCGGTATTTCAATCTTCATAACTAAGTATTATATCGCAAAGCTACTATACCCATTCATACAAGGAGAGAAATTATTTATTTTACTATAATAAAATAAATAATTTATTTTTTATTATTTTAATAATTATTATTATTTTTATATAATAATACTTTAATTTTATTCTATGAATCGGAGCAGGTGGTTTTTCCACGCGGTTAGCTATATCAATAGTTCCTCTGACCAAAATGAAAAATAAACATGCGGATGAAAAAGAGAAGAAAGGCGGGAGGCGGCAGAAAGAAACTACCACCTGAAATGGTGAAACAGGTGATCACCCTGTTTATAGAAAAGAAGTTTGTAGATGCCGCCGGGGGTCCCGATTTATTGAAGGAATTTTTATATAAGAAGGCCGTTTCGATAGCGCCTCATAGTTCCCCGTCCTGAAACCCCGGAGTTCCGGGGTTTATTTTTTTCGGACTAGAATACCAGTGAAAATGAGGTGCCTTCTCCCACTACACTTTGCACCTGGATGTTGCCCTTATGCATTAACATGATCTGTTTGCACAGGCTGAGGCCAATGCCACTTCCACTTTTTTTGGTGCTGAAAAAAGGAATGAAGATCTTGTCCAGGATATCCGCAGGGATGCCATTGCCGTTGTCGATAACCTTGACCACAATCCGCTTGTTTGCTTCCACGGATGCCGAAAGCACAATATGTGGTTTCTCCCGGTCCTTCACAGCCTCCATGGCATTTACCAGCAGGTTGATCAGCACCTGTTCTACCAGGTTCGTATCTACTTCCACCTGCAGGTCCGTGTCTTTTAAAATCACATCCAGGTCAATGTTCTTTTGTTCGAGCGAGGGACCCATCAATACAGAAAGGTTTTCAAAAAAGTCCCTCACATATACTTTCGTCAGGTGCAGTTTTGTGATCTTATTAAGGTTCCGGTAGGTTTCGGCAAATTTGAGCAACCCTTCACTCCTTCTTTTAATAGTGATGATCCCCAGCTCAAGATCCTCTACTGTGCCTTCTTCATCCACTATATTCCTTGCCGCCAGTTGCAACCTGTTCTTCAATGTGTCCGCCAGGGAAGATATCGGGGCTACCGAGTTCATGATCTCATGTGTCATCACGCTTAACAGCTTCTTCCAGGCTTCCGCTTCATTTTCGTCCAGCGCTTCATCTACATTCTGAAAGGCGATTACCTTATATATTTTTCCATCGGTTTGGAAAGCGGTAGCCGAAAGAAGTACCTTGATATTACTCTTCGCTACCCGGGCCACTTTTCCGTCGCCGGGTTTCAGATCTATGATCCCGTCGTACAACAGCTTGTCTCTTTTTTCCAGCGAGTAGACAGTTTTCAGATAAGGAATACCCAATAACTTCTTCAATGATTCATTCATCCATCCCGTTTCGCCGGTTTCATGATCATAGGATAATATGCCGGTGTCCACGAGCTCCAGTATTTTTTGCAGGTATTGGTATTGCGTCTCTCTTTCTTTACTGATTATCTTAAATGCGGAATTGATATCGTTGAACCCCCTGCGAAGCGGTTGCAGTTCAACAGGCGCCTTCTTTACATTAAAGTGCCTGGAAAAATCGCGGTAATGTACCGACTCAACAAACTGGTCCACTTCTGCCTGCGCCTTTCTGTTAAACCGGTAAAAATCTATCACCTGGAAAGCAATTACGGGCAACAGTATAGCCAGGTAGATATAATACCCCCCTACAGCTACCCAAGAGGTAAGAAACAGTACTGTAAACAATAACAATACCCTGGTTAAAATCCGCCATTCATATTTCTTAAACATAGCCGTAGTGACCGCAAGATTTAAATATCATATTTACTCAAACGCCGGTACAGGGCAGTACGTGTCAGCCCCAGTTCTTTTGCCGCTTTGGTAATATTACCGTTATGCTTTTCTATTACCCGTAAAATAGCATTCTTCTCAATATTTCTCAGGTTGAGTTCAACCGGCTCTTCCGAAGAAAAGGCGCCGGACTCAATAGGAGAAAAAATAAGGTCGGCAGCGCTTAATTTATCCTTGTCCGACATGATCACCGCCCTTTCAATGGTATATTGCAATTCCCGCACATTTCCCGGGTAATGATATTGCCGGAGCTTTTCCGCAGCGGAGGCATCCAGGGTCAGCATGGGTTTCAGGTACTTTGCCGCATACTGCTTCGTAAAATAATCAGCCAGCAATATAATATCATCCTGGCGGCGGTGCAGTGGCGGCACTGTAATTTCCACTGTGTTAATGCGATAAATAAGGTCCTTCCTGAAGCGGCTTTCATTTGCCAGTTCGGCTATAGGTACATTGGTCGCGCATATCAGGCGAATATCCACCGGAACGGACTGGTTGGTTCCCAACCGGGTAACCATCCTGTTTTGCAGAACAGTGAGTAACTTCGCCTGCTGGTGGAGGGAGATATTACCGATCTCATCCAGGAAAAGAGTTCCCCCGTTCGCAGACTCAAATCTTCCTTCCCGGTCCTCACGGGCATCTGTAAACGCACCTTTTTTGTGTCCGAAAAGTTCGCTCTCAAACAGGCTCTCCGTCAGAGCGCCTACATCTACTTTCACAAAAGGTTTGTCTTTTCTCAGCGACTGCTGGTGAATGGCTTTTGCTATCAGGTCTTTCCCGGTGCCGTTTTCTCCCAGTATCAGGATATTGGCATCTGTTGGAGCTATTTTATTGATCTTGTAGAAAATATCCTTCATGGCTTCTGAATTCCCCAGTAATTCAGTGCCGATGATCGTATCGGGGGATCCGTTTGAGCGCTGCCCGACGTGCGGGCTTTCTTTTTGCTTCAGTGTCTCTTTAATGGTGGTGATCAGCCGCTCATTATGCCAGGGCTTCACCATAAAATCATTAGCGCCCTCTTTCAGGCATTTCACCGCCAGGTCAATATCGCCATAAGCTGTTATCATAATAATAGCCGCGCCCGAGCCCATTTCCTTTATTTTCCGGAGCCAGAACAATCCTTCATTGCCTGTGTTGATGGAACTGTTGAAGTTCATATCCAGCATGATCAGGTCAAACTGCTGTTTCGACAGCAGCCAACGCAGGTTCTCCGGATTTTTCTCTGTGACTACAGACCTGGCTTCCGTTTTCAATAACAACCTTACCGCCGTGAGTATGTCCTGGTCGTCGTCAATTATCAGGATAGATGCATTTTTAAGGTTCATGAACCAATTTATTTATTAGTTGTCTTCGGGCAACTAAATTAAAGCTAAAACGGCTATCATCAATATATACTTGATAAGCGGAATAATAAGGGGTTCCCTGAACAGGCAACAGGAATAGCGTTTTTGGAATACAGTTTCTTCGTATATTGGCTGCACATGAGTGTCTAACTCCTTAATGCCAATAATGATCGCAGATAACTACGCCGTTCGTAAAGACTCGTTTAAACAGCCGCCCGCCACCCTTGCAGGGCGTTTGCGTTTTTTAGGTCCGGGTTTCATCCTGTCCGCTTCCATTGTTGGATCCGGCGAGTTGATTGCCACCACCATCCTGGGCGCCCAGGCAGGCTTTGTCATGTTCTGGATCATCCTGGTGAGCTGTTTTGTAAAGGTGGCGATACAGTTGCAATTTGGGAGACAGGCGATTCTGACCGGCGAAACGGTTATGCATTCATTTAATAAACTGCCCGGAATGCGGATGAATGGCACACACTGGTCTGTATGGACAGTGCTATTGCTCACTTTGTTAAAGATCATACAGGTAGGCGGTATGCTGGGAGGGTCGGCATTAGTGCTGCACATGCTGTTTCCACAGGTATCCGTTCCCGTTTGGGTGATCGTACTTGCCGCCGTTGTTTCGTTACTGGTGTATAAGAACTACTACCCTTTTCTGGAAAAGGCATCACTGTTTATGCTCCTGGTGTTCACCGTCATCACCCTGGTCTCGCTGGCAGTGGTTCAGTTTACCGTGTATGCCTTTACCTGGCAGGATGTGGTCAGCGGGCTGCAATTTGAGCTGCCCGCAGCCCTGGTGATGCTGGCAATAGGCGCCTTTGGCATCACAGGAGTGGGCAGCGACGAGATCATTTCCTACAACTACTGGTGCCTGGAAAAAGGTTATGCTGCTTATACCGGCGCTAATGACGGCAGCGCCGGCTGGAAACAAAGGGCAGCAGGCTGGATAAGAGTAATGTACCTGGATGCCACGGTAGCAATGGTGGTTTACACAGCGGTAACCGCGGCATTTTATCTCCTGGGTGCAAGCATCTTACATGGCAGCAACGATATTCCCGAAGGCAACGAACTCATCAATGTACTCGCAAATATCTACACACAAACACTGGGTGAAAATTTCCGGATCATTTTCCTGGTGGGTGCATTCTTTGTGCTGTTTTCCAGTGTATTTGCCACCCTTGCTTACTGGTCAAGGCTGTTTTCGGATATCGCGGGGCAAAAAGGGTGGATCAACTTCAGCAACACCCGGCAACGTAAAAAACTGATCACCATCCTGTCCTTTATTTTTCCCTTTCTGTGGGCGATGGCTTATCTCTTTATTAAGCTCCCCGTACTGATGATCATATCAGGCGGGGTGGTAGGTTCCGTATTGCTGCTGATCATCGTGTATGCCGCTATTTGTTTCCGGTACAAAACACCCACGGCTGTTGCAACGGGCAGGATGTTCGACATTCTCTTATGGATCAGCGTTATAAGCATACTGACGGTGGCCGTATATGGAGTGATGCAATTATTGTAAAGTATCCGTTTTTTCAACCAATGAGGTGATGGCACTTCCCGGAAAAAAGTAAAGTCAGGAGAAAAAGAGTTTTCTATATTTGTAAAGGAAATAATAAAACCGGTGACGGCAGAGCAGGCAATGGTCGTATCCGGTTCCTAACTGTACCAAATCACCTTTGATTACACACCATTTTTCTTCGTACCTCCAAAGTATATAGTGTATTAATTACTCCTTTTACAATCACGCTACTATGATCCGGTTCATTATTACATTATTCAGTGGTTTCATATTCGTTGTATTGTGCCAAAACGCAAATGCGCAAACTACCTGGCCATTAAAAATTTCAGGAAAAGATGGCGCTGTCATATTCGTTTATGAACCGCAGCCGGAAAAATATGCCGGCAATCAGATATCCGCCAGGGCGGCGGTGTCTGTACGTAAAAAAAGTACCGATGAACCTGTTTTTGGCGTAATGTGGTTTGACGCTGTGCTGCAACCCGATAGTGAAAATAAAACACTGCTGGTTAAAACAGCCACCATATCAAAATCTAAATTTTCCGATGGAGATGAAAGCAGTGATGCACTTTTAAAATCAACCATTGAAAAGGAAACCCCTGGTTTGAATATACAATTGAGCGCGGCACGCCTGAATGAAATGATAGCCCAGGAAAAAACCGATACGGAAAGCGGCATTAAAACCGACCCCCCGCTTGTCTTATACAGAGATAAGCCCACTACGTTAATCGTACTGGACGGAGAGCCTGTTGAGCAGGAAGACAAGAACATCAAAATGACAAGGGTGGTCAATTCTCCCTATCTGATCATAAAAAACCCGGACGACGGAAAATATTACCTCTACGGTGGAAACTTCTGGTACAGTTCAAGCCAGGTAAAAACCGGCTGGACAAATATTAAAACGCTTCCGGCTAAAATTAAAGCGGTTGACGCTGCTATAAAAGAAGAGGAAAAAAAAGATACAACCGACAGGAATGAAGCCCCCGCTAATTTTACTACACCCACAGATATTGTAGTAAGCACCGTACCTGCCGAACTGATACAAACGGAGGGCAACCCCACCTACAAAGCCGTAGAAGGATCTACTTTATTATATGTAGATAACACCCTCGACGAGATATTTAAGGATGTTGAATCGCAGAAAAACTATCTGCTTATTTCCGGCAGATGGTACAGCAGCGCCGGACTTGAAGGTCCCTGGGAATATGTGCCTGCCGATGCTTTGCCCGACGCTTTCGCTTCCATACCGGAAGGTTCGGAAAAAGACGGAGTGCTGGCAAATGTGGCGGGTACCGGGGCCGCTGAAGAGGCCATCATGGACGCTCATCTTCCCCAAACCGCAAAAGTGGACCGCAGCACCGCCACCTGCACAGTGACCTATGATGGTGAACCTAAATTCGTTCCCATAGAAAATACCAATCTCCGGCTGGCTGAAAATAGCAATACGACTGTAATGCTTGCGCCCAATAACCAATATTATGCTTTGGAAAATGGCATCTGGTTTAAAAGTGGCAATGCCGTCGGGCCCTGGGAAGTGGCGAATGAAAGACCTTCCGATGTCGAGAAAATTCCTGCAAGCAGCCCTGCCTACAATACCAAATACGTATATGTATATGAAACAACGCCCCAATACGTATATGTTGGTTATACTCCCGGCTACCTGGGAAGCTACTATTACCGCCATACAATTGTATGGGGTACGGGCTGGCACTACCATCCCTGGTATGGGCACTGGTACTATCCCAGACCGTACACCTGGGGATTCGGAATGCATTATAACCCCTGGACAGGATGGAACATCAGCTTCGGGTTAAGTTTTAATTATGGATGGTTTCACTATTATCGTTACAACGGGTATGGTTACGGCTGGTTTGGTCCTCCCATGTTTCGTCCACCATACCGGCCATGGGGATGGAATGGCGGATATTACGGAGGCCATCGCCCCCCACCTAACCGTCCGCCGCACCGACCGAACATTACTACCAACCGCCCTCCTAACTGGAACACACGACCGGCAGTAGCGACACGTCCGGCTATACAAAATAATATTTATCAAAACAGGAAGGCAGTTGTTACAAGAGATAAAATACAGAGACCTGTCACCCGTCCGGCAAATCCGGCAACAAGACCGGCGATCCCTCCAACAAGACCCGACGCCAGGCCACAACCCGGCCGACCGGGTACAACCAAGCCTACGCAACCTTCAACGCGTCCATCTACGCCAAGGCCCACACCCAAACCGGCTCCACGGCCCTCCACCCGACCGGCGCCCATACCTGAGAAAAAACCGTCCGTTAAACCGGCAAAGCCATCAAAAAAACCGCCCACAAAAACGCCTGTACGAAAAAGAGAATAGGCTTTGTGATATATGGGATAAGGTAGCTTTTTGCGTGCCTGCAATCGTCAGTGAATGATCAATTCGCTTTCCAGCACCACATTTTCATATGGCTGTAGATCGCCGGGTTTTTCCAGCAGTTTGAAAAGTAATTCCGTTGCCCGTACACCCTGCTTAAACGGGAATTGTTCTACCGATGCGATAGGTGGGTAATCCAGGTAATCCGTCACAGGCCAGTTGGCATAACTTACCACACTTAAATCCCTGTTGATCTTCAACTTCTTTTTCTTTGCTACCTGCAGTGCATCCAGGGCCACATTGTCATTAAATGCAAGAATGGCCGTTGGCTTTTCCTTCAGTGAAAGGAGTTTTAGCATGGCGGCTTCATTGCCCGACCTGAGCAAATCGGTTGTAACCACCAGGGATTCCTTTGCCGGTAAACCCAGCGCTTTATGCGCGTCATAATAGCCTTCCAGCCGTTCATTTTTAATGTTCAGCGTTGGGGGACCCTGTATATACCCGATGCGTTTATGCCCCTTCTCTACCAGGAATTTTATCGCATTGATGGTACTATGATACAAACTGCACCAAACAGAATGGATACCCGGTACGTCAGGCACCCTGTCGAAAAACACCACAGGGATATTAAACCGGGCAAGTTGTCTGAAATGATCGATGTGGGTTGTTTGTTTGGAGATAGACACCAACACCCCATCAATCCTGTTTCTCCGCAGTATCTCCACTATCTTTTCCTCCCGGGCCAATTCATCATGCGACTGGCTGATAAGCACATTATAATTATTCCTGAACGCCACTTCCTCCACTCCATTGATGGCTAAATAAAAATATTCCTCTCTCAGGTTCGGAAGGATCAGTCCGATGGTATTGGTTTTGCCCTGCTTAAACTGGATAGCCGCCTGGTTAGGCTCATAGTTCATTTCTGCCGCTAACTTCTTTACCTGCATTTTGGTACGAAGCCCGATACTGGGATGATCGTGCAATGCCCTGGAAACAGTTGAAACTGAAATATTGAGCTTTCGGGCAATTTCCTTTATAGTAGGCATCTTTTTTTCCATCACATCTTCTAAGTTATGCGGAAATCCGTAGCCCGCAAATTTTTAACGCAGGGAACGTAGTTCCGGGATAGTTACCGGAAGGGTTTATAATGAGAAAAATTGGCGAGGGCAAGCATTTCCCGGTCACCGCCGGAATCACCATAGCTGAAAATCTCGTCATATTCATCCAGGTTATAAAGCTGCCGGATGCGGTTTACCTTTTCAGGTCCATAACAATTCTTACCTTCGATCCGGCCGGTTATGAAGCCGTTTTTCTTCTCAAGGCGCGTGCCTATGCAAACAATATCATTTGTCCGGCACCAGCCTTTCAGCCAATCTTCGGGAGAAGCTGACACTACCACCACTTCAGTTTGATTTCGCTGATGTTTTTTTATTTCCTCCATCGCGAGGGGCCTGATGAGCGGGGGCAGCTTTTGGGAAACAAAATCATCACAGACCTGTTTGAATACCTCTTCCCTTGTTCCGCCAAAAAAACGAGTAAGGTATTTTTGTTTTATCACATCATTAGGTGTTAGTTTCAACTTCATGGCTACCAACCAGGGAGACAGGGACATCATTCCTAAAGCCCATGCCATATCGCCTTTATTAAACCTGACTATCTCCAGGAGTGTATCCTTGTACGTTATGGTTCCGTCAAAGTCGAAAAAAGCTATTTTCCTCACAATTTTTTCCTTTTAAAAACAGGTTCCGGAACCATTTTTATAATCAGCATGATCCATTTCCAGAACCACTTTACATAGAGGGTGTTTTTTCTTTTGATCACGCCTTTGTAAACCGCCCTCCCCACGTATTCAGGAGTAGCAGTCAGCAGCTTGGGTAGTGCCAGGTGTTCAGTCATACGCGTGTAAACAAAACCGGGCAACACGGTCATCACATGTACTTTTTCGTGAAACATTCTGTTTCTCAATCCTGACAGGTAGGCTGTAAAACCTGCTTTGGCGCTGCCATAGATATAGTTGCTGTAGCGCCCCCGCTCACCCGCCACAGAGCTTATGCCCACTATAATTCCCTGCTTTTTTGCAGCATAATCTGCCGCTACAATATTTAAAATACTTACCGCGCCGGTATAGTTGGTATTGATGGTCCGTAATGTTTCCGCCTCATCCCGGATAACCACTTCATTGTCGTTCATATATCCAAATACACAAATGGTAACATCCGGTTTTACCGGTAAGGAATCATAAAAAGCCTTGTGAGAAGCAAAATCGGTGGCATCAAACCGGAAAATATCACACTTAACGCCATGCCGGATGATCATATCAGACTGTAGCGGTTGCAACTGTTCTGTGTCCCGGGCGGCTAACAGGATGTAACACCTGTCTTTTGTAAATGCGGTGGCTATGGCGATCCCTATATCGGATGTGGCGCCCAAAACCAATACTGTAGGCATATTGAGTATAATAATTAATTAAAAACAATTACCAAGAAGCAGCAAAAGCCGCGTTCTTAAAGCCGGATATGCTTTATGTATAAAATGAAATAAAAACTTATTATCCATAAAACAAGCACCACCTGGATGAACCTGTCTTTAAACAGGATTTTCGTAGGTGAGCCTGAATCCTTTTGTACAAAAATAATCTGCAGATACCGCATGATGCCTGCCATAACAAATATACCCGTATAAAACAGGCGATAGGTCTGGTGCCTTTCGATCACCCTGTCGGATACTGTGTACATAAAATAAGAAACAATGATTATTCCCGATACCAATGCCAACAGGGAATTCAGGAAGTCAAGCGTATATCCCTTCATCACCTTGCGCATGTTCACGCCGGAGGCGCTGCTCAGCAGCGCATCATCCCGCCTTTTACCGATAGCCATGAACAACGCCAGCAGAAACACCATCATATTGAGCCAGATAGTAACGTCAATACCTGCTATCACCCCTCCCGCTTTTACGCGGATGGCGAATCCCGCTGCCACTATAAAAATATCCAGTATGGAGATATTTTTGAGACCGAAGGAATACCCCATATTCATTACAAAATAAGCACCGATCAAAAAGAAGAAAATTTTATTCAGAAAAAAGGAAACCCCCAGTCCGGCAAGCAGCAGCAAAGCAAAGATCACCAATGCTATGGATGGAGATACGGCGCCCGAAGCCAGCGGACGATTTTTCTTTACCGGGTGGTTACGGTCATCCTCCCTGTCCACATAGTCATTTATCACATAGATACTGCTCGCTACGCAACAAAAACAAACAAATCCGATCGCCACCTGCAGCACCTTCGACCAATCGAACAGATCGCCGGCGAAAAATAACGGTATGAAGAGAAACAGATTTTTTGCCCAATCTTTGGGGCGTAAGAGCTTTATGTATGCCACTGAAACTAATTATTATATACTGACAAATACCAAAAATAACACTCAATTGTTATTCTGCAATTAACATATATTAATTTATTTTTAGTCATCTAATTTCAGGGAAATGTTATCAAATGTTGTACTCATAGGAAGCGGCAATGTGGCGAATGTGCTGGGTAAAAAAATAAAAAAAGCGGGACACCGGGTTCTGCAGGTTGCCGGGAGAAACGAAAAAGAAGTTCAAAAACTTGCAGGGGAACTGGGAGCCGGGTTTTGTATCGGTTTTGACAGGATTCTACGAGGCGCTGATATTTATATCGTTGCCGTGTCGGATGAAGCACTGTTGCAAATCGATCAGTGGTTACCGTTAAAAGAACGCCTGGTGGTACATACCGCGGGATCGGTTCCTGCGGGGGTGTTAAAAAATGCAGGAGCACATTACGGTACGCTCTACCCTTTTCAAAGCCTCAGAAGCGACAGAACAGCAATACCGGAGATACCTTTCCTGGTTAGCGGGGATACGGATACTACGATAAATAGTATTGAATCCTTTGCCCGCACACTGTCGCAGAGGGTAGAAAAAACGGATGATGATACCCGGTCCAAACTGCATATCGGCGCGGTGATCACCAACAATTTTGTGAATCATCTCTATACGCTGGCAGCAGATTTCCTGAACCGGGAACAGATCGACTTCTCACTATTACAGCCGCTGATGCGGGAAACCGTACTGCGGCTGGAGCAATACCAGCCGGCAGCCATGCAAACGGGGCCTGCCGTGCGGGGAGATCAGGCTACCATAGAAAAACATACCGGAATGTTAAAAGAATACCCGGATATCTTACAGGTGTACGAACATCTCACTCAAAGCATTCAAAACCGGCATCAGAAAGAGTTTTTATGATATGTTAATTTTCTATTTAGCGTTTCTGCCTTTACCTTAGCGCCATGAAGTTGGTAATATCATTTTTAAGGCTTGTCAGGTATCCCAACCTGTTGTTCATAGCCGCTACCCAATTTCTGTTTTATTTCTGTATCCTTTCACCCGCGGTTCACCCGGATGTTTTTCTGCCGGAAGAATTCTCCCTGCTGTCGCTGCTGGTACTTTCTTCGGTTTTTATTGCTGCAGGCGGCTACATCATCAACGACTATTTCGACTTTAAAATAGACCTTGTCAACAAACCTGGGCAGGTAATTGTAGACAAAACAATACCAAGGCGCTGGGCCATCATATGGCACTGGATTTTTTCCGCAGCGGGCGTATTGCTCGGCTGTTATATTTCATGGGTTACAAAAAACTGGCTGATCGCTTTCTCCAATATCGTTTGCGTGATCCTGTTATGGCTGTACTCCACTACATTCAAAAAAAAGTTGTTGTCCGGCAACATTATCATCTCCCTGCTGACAGCGTGGGTGGTGCTGGTCGTATTTTTCTTTACTGATCATTTTTCACCGGGTCTGTTGCCGAACTTAACCGCCGGAAATAACGCAAACAGGGAGGTGCACCGCCGGCTGATCCGCATTTCCTTTTTATATGCGGGATTTGCGTTTATCATATCCCTTATCCGGGAAGTGGTAAAAGATATGGAAGATATGGAGGGTGATGCACGATATGGCTGTAAAACCATGCCTATAGTGTGGGGAATACCAGTCTCCAAGGTATTCACAGGTGTCTGGCTGATGGTGCTGACAGGGGCCCTGGCATCCATACAGTTTTACGCCTTATACCTGAAATGGTGGTGGAGCATTGTATATTGTGTACTATTCATTATCGCACCCCTTTTAATAATCACCAAAAGATTATACGAAGCTACCACGGCTGAGCAATTTGGAAAGCTAAGCGGCGCCGTAAAATTTGTAATGCTTACCGGCATCCTCTCAATGGTATTCTTCAAAATTTATCTGGCATGAGTAAAATAATACTGGCCTCGCAATCGCCAAGGCGAAAACAACTGCTGGAATGGGCTGAAATTGATTTTGATATCATCATACCGGACACCGATGAAACATTTCCGGAAAATATAGCTGTAACAGAAACCGCTCAATACATTGCCCGTCAAAAAGCGCTGGCGATCCCCGGCACGGTAATGTACAAACAATACGTTTCCCCGCCGGCAATACTTGCCGCAGACACGATTGTGGTATGCAATGGCAAAATCCTGGGAAAGCCAAAAGACAAAAACGATGCAGCAGCCATTTTATCTATGCTCTCCGGCAAAAAGCACGAAGTAATTACAGGTGTTACCATATTACACGGAGACCGGGAAATCATTTTCAGTGATACTACGGAGGTTTGGTTTCACCCGCTGAGTGCGGACCAAATAGATTTTTACATAGACAAATACAAACCCTTTGACAAAGCAGGAGCCTATGCTATCCAGGAATGGATCGGTGTCGTGGGTATCCAGCGGATCAATGGCGATTTTTATAACGTTATGGGTCTGCCGGTAAGCAGGGTGATACAGCATTTAAGCAAGATGTAATAGTATAAGATTTTAGCTACGAAATCAATACAATTTTGTATCTTAATTCCGTCGTTGCTGACAGCTAACCTTCTTATCTATGACGGAACGCCTTCTACAATTTATCTGGAAAATGCAGTATTTCAATAAGCTGCAGTTACAAACCACCGGGGGAGAAACACTGTGTATCTTCCACCCGGGCCAATCCAATTCCAACCAGGGTCCGGATTTTTTACAAGCAAGCATTCAAGTAGCTGATACCACCTGGGTGGGAAGCATAGAAATTCATACACACTCCTCTCTATGGAATACCCATGGACATCATAGGGATAAAAATTACAACAATGTGATCCTGCATGTAGTATGGGAACAGGACGCCGACATCAAAAATGAAAAAGAAATACCCATGCTGGTACTGCAGAACAGGGTATCTAAACTGCTGCTGCAACGATACGGGGAACTTATGCACAACATCGCATTCATTCCCTGTGAAAACAGTCTCCGGGGTGTTTCGTCATTAACCTGGAGTGCATGGAAAGAGCGGCTGGCTGCAGAGCGCCTGGAAAGAAGATCGGGAATCATACGGCAACAATTAGCGGCTACCCGCAACCATTGGGAAGAGGTATTCTGGTGGACCCTGGCACGAAACTTTGGAGTGACCGTCAACTCCGAAGCATTTGAAGCTGTTGCCAGGTCTGTTTCCATTAACATACTGGCAAAATACAAGAACCAGCTCAACCAACTGGAATGCCTGTTATTAGGGCAGGCAGGCTTACTGACAGGCAAATTCTCGGAAGAGTATCCCCGAATGCTGCAGCGGGAATACTCCTTTCTGCAAAAAAAACATATGTTGCAGCGAATAAACCTTCCGGTACATTTTTTAAGAATGCGGCCGCAAAACTTTCCCACGGTAAGACTGGCGCAACTGGCACAGCTCATTCATCACTCCACGCATCTTTTCTCCAAAATCAAAGAATCAGCCGGGCTGCAGGAGGTAAAAAAGCTGCTGCAGGTTACAGCCAACGATTACTGGCACTATCATTACCGCTTCGACGAACAATCAGCATTCAAAGAAAAAACACTGGGTAACCAGATGGTTGATAACATAATTATCAACACTATCATCCCGGTCTTGTTCAGCTATGGACATATTATGAATGAAGCCTCTTATAAAGCCAGGGCGCTGCAGTGGCTGCAGGAAATGCCCGGCGAACAAAATACGCTTACCCGCCGATGGAAAAGTCTGGAGGTTATGAGTGAAACAGCCATGGATTCGCAGGCGCTGACGGAGCTCACCAAAGAATATTGCCTCCAGAAAAACTGCCTGTCCTGTGCCATAGGAAACAGTATATTGAGGGATTGCTGATTTATTGACTTAAACCAAATCAGAAATAAAGCAGAATTGCTTACCTTTCAACCTCAAAAAGTTTTACAGTGAGGACAACAGGAGTTAGGGCGTTATTATTTTGGGCAATTACCAGCTTAACATCACAAACAGTTAAAAGCCAGGAATTTAAACCGTATGACCAATCCGTACCCGGTTCAAAATTCAATATTAAAATGGTACCGGTTCAGTCCGGTTCATTTACCATGGGCGGTTCCTCTAGCGACAACCTGAAGAAACCCGATGAAACGCCCTCCCGGAAAGTGAATATTGACGCTTTCTGGATGGGCGCCTTTGAAATTACACACGATATTTTTGATGTCTTTTTCCGGGATGAAAATACCCCTGTCGGGTCGGCGGTAGACGCTGTAACCCGCCCTACCCCACAATATATCGATCTGAGCTGGGGAATGGGCAAAACAGATGGGTTTCCGGTGAACAGTATGAGCCAGGACGCCGCTTTGATGTTCTGCAGATGGTTATACAAAAAAACAGGTATTTTTTACCGCCTGCCCAGTGAAGCGGAATGGGAATATGCCTGCCGCGCCGGCTCTACGACAACCTATCCTTTTGGAGATAACCCTAAAGACCTGGGCAAATACGCCTGGTATAAAGCAAACAGCAAGAACAAGTACCAGAAGGTAGGACAAAAATTACCGAATGCCTGGGGATTATATGATATGCTGGGTAATGTATCTGAATGGACCCTTGACCAATATGATGAAAAATATTTTGAAAAACTAAGTGACGACGCTACCGAACCGGTGATACCGCCAGGCAAACGTTACCCGAGGAGCATAAGAGGCGGAAGTTTTCAGGATACACCGGAACTACTCAGGAGTTCTTCCCGGCAACATTCGGAAGCCGCCTGGAACAAAAGGGACCCCCAGATACCGCGTAGCCGTTGGTGGCTGACAGACGCCATGTTTGTAGGTTTCAGAATTGTGCGGCCCCAAAAACAGCCAACCCCTGCCGAAGCAGAGGCTTTTTACGACGAATACTTAAACATTAGTAATTGATTGCTTTAATAATATAAACCGATATTTTCATGAACACAGATAACAAAGGGAACAATTCCCGCCGGGAATTTGTAAAAAACTCCACACTGGTTGCAGGAGGATTGCTTGCAGCACCTCTTATGAGCAGAGCAAACTATTTCTCCGGTGCAGATGATACCATCAAAATAGCGCTGGTAGGTTGCGGCGGACGCGGAACGGGCGCTGCCATTCAGGCACTATCCACCAAACAAAATGTAAAACTTGTGGCTGTTGCAGACGCCTTTAAAGACAGGTTGGACAACTCGCTCAAATCAATGAAAAAAGTGGAGGAAATAGACGCTTCCCGTATTGATGTGCCGGAAGACAGGCAGTTTGTGGGCTTCGATGGCTACCTGAAGGCCATTCCGCTGGCTGATGTGGTGATCCTGGCAACGCCTCCCGGTTTCAGACCGCTTCATTTTGAAGCCGCTATCAAGCTCAACAAGCACGTCTTTATGGAAAAGCCTGTAGCTACCGATCCTGCCGGGATCAACAAAGTGCTGGCAACCGCCCAGTTAGCCAAAGCGCGTAAGTTAAACGTGGTAGTGGGGTTACAACGCCATTACCAGAATTCATACAGGGAACTGTTTAAAAGAAAAGACCTGATAGGAGATATCACTTCTGCTCAATGCTGGTGGAACGGAGACGGAGTATGGGTTCGCCCGCGCCAGGAAGGGCAAACCGAAATGGAATACCAGATGCGCAACTGGTACTATTTCAACTGGCTCTGCGGTGATCATATTACCGAGCAGCACGTGCACAATATCGATGTTGTGAACTGGTTCAAGGGAGCTTACCCTATAAAGGCACAAGGCATGGGCGGCCGCGAAGTAAGAACAGGAAAAGAATATGGTGAAATATTCGATCACCACTTTGTAGAGTTTCATTATGCCGACGGTACCATCCTGAACAGTCAGTGCCGCCATCAGCCCAAAACAATGAGCAAGGTCGATGAGTTGATCGTGGGTACAAAAGGAAAAATATTTGCCGGCGCCGCGAATATCGTTGACTATAAAGGCAAAGTATTATACCAGTTTGATAAGAAAACGGAAAATGATCCTTATCAGTCAGAGCACGATGAATTATTTGCGGCTATTGCCAAAGGTGAATACAAGTTTGCCGATGCAGAAAACGGGGCTAAGAGTACAATGAGTTCCATCCTGGGACGTATGGCAACCTATAGCGGCCAGGTGATTGAGCTGGACAAGGCATTGGCTTCTAATATAGACCTGCAGCCCAGGGAATATAGCTGGAGCGCGTCTCCGGGTATTCTTCCCGATGCTAACGGCTTCTATCCCGTGGCAGTGCCAGGTACTACCTCCTACGCCTAGAACGTTAATCTATAATAAAATCTAAACAGGCATCCCTTATACGGGATGCTTTTTTTATTACATCATAGTAATCAAAATTCATAATCCATTGAACGATAAACCCAACAAAATACACAATTACCATCGAGAGATTAATTGATATAAATCAATGAAAAAAACACAATAAATCTTGTTCCGGAAAAGCACTTGGACTACATTTGTTCCATCAAAGCAGTTCACTACACAACTGCTAAAAACAACTCCTTGTAAAACCAACTACAACTTTCTGAAGTTTCCAATTCTTTTAAAACCTTTAGCCGGCAAACACCATCGCCCTGAATCAGTTTGAGGTTTTCAGCAACGAAATATACCAACAGGTTATTTCAAAAATTGGAAAAGATGAAAAAAGCTCCTGTGTTGATTTTTATAGCTTTTGCCACCATATTATTCGGGTATGCCCTACCGGTAAAAAATATGGAAATGGAGCCATATGCTGTAGCCGGGTCCGCAGACCAGTCTGATTTCAGCTACGTGAACATCAGTGAACTGTCAGCAAAATATGTAAATAAAGTCATAGAGATCAAGTGGGAGGCGGATACGGAACGGGACAATAAACAATTTGAAATACAACGTAGTATAGATGGTGATGAATTTAAAACGATCGGTTTAATATTCACCATCGAACCTTCTGATAGTCCTAAAAAATATTTTTTTAAAGACGACTTAAAAGGTGTAGAGAGGAAAAAAGTATTTTACAGGATCAAGCAGATAAACAATGCCGATCAGTACCGCTACAGTGATATAGTGGCAACCGAGTTGCAGAAAAAGAAAATGTAAGTTTTTATATAGAGGTTGTGAATTCCTAAATGGAAAAAGGCCCCTTGTCCAGGGGGCCTTTATTTAAACCAACCTCAATTTAGTAAAATACCCGTACCTTGCGATTATAATATTCCCAAATCTCCCTTGATGTAAACCAATTTCACAAACCTCATTGTCCGTAACTATAATTAATTCATTAAAAGCCAAGGCAATGAAATTCGATTTTATTAAAGCAACCGTATTATCCGGTGCATTGATTTTGGTTTCCCTCGTATCGAACGCAACCGAAGGAAAAACAAAGAAAAAAAAGAGTACGTCACAACCCCGCATTGAAATTGTAAACTTCAGTGGCAGCTACAATTCCGGCAACACGATTGATATCCTCTGCGAAGTGAAGAGCAACTGCTGTTATAATATAATAGTTGAGCGGAGTAAAAACGGAAAAAAGTTTACCAGCATTGGGTCCTTTTCCGACAATAAAAACCTGGCGGAGTATATGATGGTGGACAACAGCCCGAATAAAACTAATTATTACCGGTTGAAAATAATAGACAACCAGGGTAATGTAGACTATTCCAACCTGATGGTAACACAATTGTATAATGCGAACGAGGTTGTTTCCATGGTAAATATTACCCCTGTTACCAAAGAAAAGAACCTGCAGGTAAGCCTCGACCTTAAAAACCGCGCCTTCGTAATAATGAAAGTAATGGACGATAAAGGCAATGAGATTTTCCAGAAAAGAGTGACAGGAGAAACGGGAGAAAATTGCTTTGATATAGACGGTAGTAAGGATATGACTCCCGGGAACTATACCCTGGAAGTGCGTGTAAATAACACCAATCAACTGGTGCTTCCCCTGGTAAAAAAATAGCAGAATATATTACCGAAAGACCCCTGTTGTACCCGATAAGCGCAGAGTCATCTGCGCTTTCTTTTTTCCTACATCAGGAAGGAGATTGCCTTCGGTAAAATGGTTCTTCGCTACAATTCGGAGTGATCAGATTTTACAACCTGCATCGGAACGAAGTGTACGTTTTAATTCAACCCTTCACCGTCCTTACGGTTTCGACCGGAGGTTGGGGACAAGCAATCACTATATTTACCTGCTAAGTATGTTTAGTTAACGCCTCTGCCTCAATGATTGGGAGACGCCGGATTGTTTGCCAGAAGCGACAAAAAATGCTTACTTCTTCCGGAAAAAAATCCGTACCGGTACCCCGGAAAAATCGAAGTGCTTACGCAACTGGTTTTCCAGGTAGTTCTTATAAGGTTGTTTAATATCGTCCGGGTAATTACAAAAGAAAGCAAAACTCGGAACCGCGGTAGGCAACTGGGTAACATATTTTATCCGAACAGGGTTACCTCTTACTACCGGGGCATGGTATGCTTCCACCGCTTTCAGCATCACATCATTCAGTTTGGAGGTAGGGGCCCTGCGCAGCCGGTTTTCATATACCTGCAATGCTGTTTCTACCACTTTGAATACACGCGTTTTTTCTTTGGCAGAAATGAACAGTACCGGCACATCCGTAAAAGGCGCCGTTCTTTCCTTCAGCTCCTTTTCATAATCCCGGGCAGTATTGGTTTCCTTTTTCACCAGGTCCCATTTATTCACCAGTATCACCACTCCCTTTCCCTTACGCACCGCCAGCGAAAAAATATTTACATCCTGTGCGGATATTCCTTTCTCCGCGTCTATCAGCAGCAAACATACATCTGCTTCGTCTACCGCCTTAATAGCACGGATCACCGAATAAAACTCCAGGTCTTCCTCTACCTTTTTTTTACGGCGAATACCCGCGGTATCTATAAGAATAAATTCTTTCTGGAATAAATTGTAATGGGTATGGATGGTATCCCGGGTAGTGCCGGCTATATCACTTACAATAGTACGCTCCTCACCTACCATGGCATTCAACAGCGAAGACTTACCCACATTCGGTTGCCCGATGATAGCAAATCGCGGCAGCGGATTCTTCTCTTCCTCTTCTTTCTTTTCGGGTATCAGTTTCACAATTTCATCCAGCAGTTCGCCCGTACCACTGCCGCTGATACTGGACAGGAAAAAAATATTCTCAAAACCCAAACTGTAAAACTCGGTGGCATCCAGCATCCTGCCTGCATTATCTACCTTGTTTACTACCAGGAATACCGGCTTCTGAACTTCCCTCAAAATTTGAGCAAAAGCCTCATCCAGTACGGTAATACCGGTAGATACATCCACCATAAAGATGATGGCATTGGCTTCGTTCAACGCGATCTTCACCTGCTTGCGGATCTCTGTCTCAAATACATCGTCGCTTCCCGCTACAAAGCCACCGGTATCTATTACGTTAAAACTTTTCCCGTTCCATTCGGAAACGCCATACTGCCGGTCGCGGGTAACACCACTGACATCATCCACAATGGCTTTCCGCTCTTCCAGCATCCGGTTAAAAAAAGTGCTTTTCCCTACATTGGGTCTGCCTGTTATTGCTACTGTAAAACTCATTTTTTTAAGTTGTAAGTAGTAAGTGGTTAGCGGTAAGTAACAAAAAAACTGACGACTTACCACTAACAACTTACCACTCAATATCCATATTCTTTTAAATGCAATTCATTATCACGCCATTTGGGGCGTACTTTCACAAACAACTCCAGGAAAACCTTGTTATCCAGGAATTTTTCTATTTCCCGGCGCGCTGTCATACCGATCTGTTTGATCATTTTTCCCTTCTCGCCGATGATGATCGCCTTTTGTGTTTCCCGGTGTACAATGATCTCCGCTGTAATTTTAATCAGCCCCGTTTTCTCCTTAAACTCCGTAACCATTACAGCCGTATGATAAGGTATCTCATCTTCAAAGTATTCAAATATTTTTTCCCGGATCATTTCGCCCACAAAAAAGCGGGTAGGCAGGTCCGTCAGGTCCTCACTATCATAAAAAGGTTCTCCTTCCGGTAACGCATCAATGATATTCTGCAGCAATCCGTCTATGTTCTCTTGCTTCAGGGCAGATACGGCAATCAGCTTTTTACAATATTTCCTCCCTTCAAAAAATGTGGATATATTTTCTAATTTTGCTGCCGGAGCCTTATCTATTTTATTTACCACCACAAAAGCCGGCACTTTTAATTTCAGAGCGGAGAAAACCGCATCCGCTTCTTCCAGGTTATCGTTTACGTCCACCAGCAATAGAGCCAGGTCTGCATCTTCCAATCCGCTCTTCACCGACTGCATCATTTTTTCATGCAGCTTGTATTTGGGTTCTATAATACCCGGCGTATCAGAGAAAATGATCTGGTACTCCTCCGTATTCAAAAACCCCTTGATCCGGTGCCGGGTGGTTTGTACCTTGGGCGACACTATCGCCAGCTTCTCTCCTACCAATGCGTTCAGCAGTGTACTTTTACCCGCATTGGGCTTACCGAAAATATTTACAAACCCCACTTTCATGTAAACTGTTAAAAATTCACTGCAAAGGTAATTCAACAAAAATAGTTTGGCTGATAAATTATATCGTCTTACCTTTGCACTCCCGTCGCAATTAGTGCTGATGGATACAGGTCTTACAAATCTGAAACTATTATATCGCGAGGTAGAGCAGCGGTAGCTCGTCGGGCTCATAACCCGAAGGTCGGAAGTTCGATCCTTCCCCTCGCAACTAAATGGCCCCTGCTTATGCAGGGGCTTTTTTATTGGTGGCAGCGATGAAGTGGCTCATATCCGCCACGGCGGACGCAAGTTCCTCCGAAACTTCGGAGTTTCCCCTCGCAACAAAAGATGCCCGGCTTATCCTGGGGCTTTTTATTTTAACGCCGGCGCACCACCGGTTTAGCGGAGCCTTTGCCTCTTACCCTCAGATGAGGAAAATATACCTGACGTTGGTGAAATAAGGAACAATAAAGAAGCCGCCTAAAAAAGGCGGCTCAATATTTTGTCATCAGAGGTTGTGTGGTTTTCACGGACTGGTGACCGGTCTCTCAAGGTTGGATAGCGGTTTATCTGGTATCGGATCTTATTGGTTTTCGGAATCGGATAGTGCCGGTTTCACATCGGTTCGGATTGGTTTTCGGATAGTGGTTTCTAGGATTTTCAGGGATGTTGGATGTTGTTTTTCATGGTTATCGCTACTGGTTTTCTAAGAATGCGGATACCTGGTTTTCGTAGTGTTGGATTCTCTGTTTTTCGGTTGGGATATCGTTGGCTGCAATTGCTATACAAAGATGCAAAGCAGAAAGCATCCTTTAAACTTAATTCGCCTAAGGAGAGTTAATCTTCGATTTTTGGAAACTTTTCTTCGATCAGCAATTTTTTGATAACCGGAGGCAAGGCGTATAAGAAGAAGTTGATTAACAAACATCAACTATAAAGCTATTTATCGGCACAAACACAGACTGTATTCCCCCCGTATCAGCCAAAAGGGGGCTTATCAATTTCAAGGATCAACGGTTGATACTACCGATACCTGTTTCTTCTGACCCTGTGAGGATACCAGGCTATCCTACTTTACAAAACAATAATAATAGTCGCCGCGGCCGGTTTTGCAGTTTGCTATTTAGCCAGTATTTTTGCCGGTGCAATCCGGGCAGACATTATCATCTGCATGCCTGGCTGTTATCATTCTAAAAACCAGTAATCATTTATGGCATACGACGTCGTTGTTATAGGAAGTGGTCCCGGTGGATACCCCGCAGCCATCAGGGCATCACAGCTTGGCTTTAAAGTAGCTATCATCGAAAAAGAAAGTTTGGGTGGTATCTGTCTCAATTGGGGTTGTATTCCCACCAAAGCCTTATTAAAGAGCGCTCAAACCTATGAATCATTGAAACACGCCAAAGATTACGGGCTGGAAGCGTCTGACGTGAAACACAATTTTGAGGCGGTGATCAAACGCAGCCGGGGCGTAGCAGATAAGATGAGCAAAGGGGTGCAGTTCCTGATGAAAAAGAACAAGATTGATGTGATAATGGGTTATGGAAAAATAAAAAGTAAGGGGAAGGTGGAAGTAACCGGCGCGGATGGTAAAGCCCAGATAGTGGAAGCAAAATATATTGTGATAGCAACCGGCGCCCGCTCACGGCAATTGCCTTCCCTGCCGATCGACGGCAAAAAAGTGATTGGCTACCGCGAGGCTATGGTATTGCCACAGCAACCCAAATCCATGATCGTGGTAGGCAGCGGCGCTATTGGCGTGGAGTTTGCCTATTTCTACAACAGCATGGGCACTAAAGTTACCATCGTTGAGTTCCTGCCAAAAATAGTGCCGGTAGAAGATGATGATGTATCGAAAGAACTGGAAAAGCAATACAAAAAACAGGGCATTGAAATTTATACCAGCAGCGAAGTAACCGGCGTGGATATCAGCGGCAGCGGCGTAAAAGCCAAAGTAAAAACACCCAAAGGAGAAATCACCCTGGAGGCGGATGCTGTATTGAGCGCTGCCGGTATTGTGGCTAACATTGAAAATATAGGGCTAGAAGAAAATAGCATCAAAACGGAAAAAGGAAAAGTAGTGGTGGACAAATACCAGCAAACCAGTGTGGCCGGTATTTACGCTATCGGCGACTGTTCACCCGGACAGGCCCTGGCGCATGTGGCCAGCAAGGAGGGTATTAACGCTGCAGAGCATATGGCTTACCTGGAGAAAAAACTGGCGCATCAGCCCGAACCACTGGACTATAACAATATACCCGGCTGTACTTACTGTACCCCGGAAGTGGCATCAATCGGTTATACTGAAAAAGCCGCCAAAGATTCCGGTTATGAATTAAAGATTGGCAAATTTCCTTTTATCGCATCCGGTAAAGCCAGTGCCGCCGGCGCCACAGAAGGTTTCATAAAAGTAATTTACGATGCCAAATACGGCGAGTTCCTGGGAGCCCATATGATCGGTTACAATGTAACGGAACTGATAGCTGAGGTATCGGTGGCCAGAAAGCTGGAAACCACCTACCATGAAATACTGAATGCTTCTCACCCGCACCCCACCATGAGCGAGGGGGTAAAAGAAGCTACCGCCGCAGCCTATGGCGAGGCCACGGATATTTAAAACAAGCTTACCGATATACGATAAAGCCCTGGTTGTATACCGGGGCTTTGTTTTTTCCGGTCGCATCATATCGAGTACCCAATAGCGGCTCATCAATCATTGAGCCATGACATGTATGCAAACGGCACGTGTCCCCACCATAGTCGTTAAGCTAAGAAAAGTCTGTTGTTCAGGCAACAGGCAAAAAGCTCCCTTTCGGGAGTAAGCCGTTTTTTATTTTTTCCTCATTGTTGTGTTGTTTAAGGCACGCGAGTAAATGTTGCCTGTTCTCAAAATTAGGCTAATTGCGTCTATAAGGAGAAAACAATTAGAAGTACATCAGTCCACCCTGTTTAGGCAACACACTGCTGATATTGCTGCAAATATTGAAGGTTTTCTGGATGCAACCCCGGCAGAACAAATAGCCCGTCAAACAGGTTTTATTAAAAGAAGCAGCACAAAACTAAGTGCAGACGGATTTATCAATACATTGATGGTATCGGAGAGCCCACAGTCGCAAATCAGCCTTCCTGATCTTACCGCAATCCTACGGCAGTCTCACGGTATAGAAATAAGTAAGGAAGCTTTGCATCAACGGTTCAACCCGCAGGCAGTTGCTTTTCTTGAAAAAATATTACAACAAGCCTTACAGCAACATTTGCTTAGAGAAAAAGGCAGTCCTAAGCTCCACTTCCCGCGCATAAAGATCAAAGATTCCACTAAGTTTAAACTTCCTACCGATTACAATGGTGCTTACAGGGGTTATGGTAATTTCAGCAAAACCAATGGGATGATAAGCCTGCAATACGAATATGATTTAGTAAGCGGGCACTGGCTATCCTTACAACTAACCGAGGGCTTGCGTAATGATCTCACGGATACAGAACAAACTACATCGGCTATAACCGCCGGAGATCTACATATCCGGGATCTGGGATATGTTTCATCCTCTTATTTGAAAGCAGTCGTACAATCTAAGGCTTTCTTTCTCAATAGGTTACCTCCCCAGGCGGGTGTACATACTTTACAGGGAAAGCCATTGGACTGGAATAAGGTATTGGACAAAGCCGCCTGTCAACAGCATTTGCAACAGGAAGTGTTACTATATGACACAGAGCGCATTCCATGCAGGCTGATCATTGAACGGGTACCTGATCATGAGTTTAAACGACGATTGCAAAATGCGCAAGCCAGGGCTAAGAGCAAAGGCTGGAGTGTATCGAAAGCGTATAAAAAGAGGCTGCATTATAATATTTACACTACCAATGTCGGAGCCGATATACTGCCTGCCTGTGCAGTGAGAAAAACCTATTACCTGCGCTGGCAGATAGAATTGGTATTTAAAACATGGAAGTCATTCTTTGATATAAGTGACGTAAAAAAAGTAAAAAAAGAACGCCTGGAATGTCAATTGCTGGGCAGACTATTATGGATATTGCTGAACTGGAGCTTATTTAGCCGTCTTAACAGGCATGTGGCTCAAATGGGGCAGGCAGTAAGCCTAATTATGTTCTTTAAGCGGAGTCTTCAATTTGCTTATTCGCTAAGAATGGTACTATTGAACAAGTTATCGATAGTCGAATGGTTGGAGAATACCTATCTGCCCCTGGTAATTGATTGCGTTTGCTCCCCACCAAAAGGCAAACACACTCATTTTCAAACCCTTGAGATTAACAAAAAAAGTTAGCTTAACGACTATGGTGTCCCCACGTGCCGGGGCAGCGGACCGCCCGGTTGCGTGTCCGCACGCAACTTTGCAGCCGGCCTAATGCAACCATCAAAGTTGCTTGTATGTCGTTCTAAATTTTTCTGTCAGTTCCGGCAATTGCTTTTTGTCTGACAGGACATACTACCAATAGTTATCCATTAATTATCAATAGTTTAGACCAAAACCTGAAAAACGCCTTCCAAACCGCAGGATAGTGGCAGATTAATTGATTTTTCAGCCTGAATCCCCTATTTTTGCCCCCCAATCAAACATACCTGAATTCAAACATTATGGACATTCTGTTCTACCTGGTTCCCGCCATTGGCCTTTTAGGATTGATTTACACTTTTGTAAAGTTTAACTGGGTTTCGCGCCAGGATGCCGGCTCGGACCGCATGAAAGAAATCAGTAACTATATTGCCGAAGGAGCGATGGCCTTCCTGAAAGCTGAGTGGAAAATATTGGGATATTTTGTGGTGATCGTAGCGATTCTGTTGGGGGTAATGGCATCCTCCAACCCGCACTCCCACTGGTCTATTGCCGTTGCCTTTGTTGTAGGCGCCGTATTCAGTGCGGTCGCCGGCTATATAGGCATGCGCATTGCCACCAAGAGTAATGTAAGAACAGCCCAGGCAGCCAAAACAAGCCTGAGCAAAGCATTGTCTGTTTCCTTTACAGGGGGTTCCGTGATGGGACTGGGTGTGGCAGGTCTGGCGGTATTAGGATTAGGCAGTGTTTTTATTTTATTATACATGCAGTTTGTAAGCGGCATTGCTCCCAATACGCCTGAGTATTCTGCAGCTATGCTGACCGCTATAGAAGTATTGACCGGTTTTTCGCTGGGCGCTGAAAGCATCGCGCTTTTTGCCCGTGTGGGTGGCGGTATCTATACCAAAGCCGCCGATGTGGGCGCTGACCTGGTAGGTAAAGTAGAGGCGGGCATTCCGGAGGATGATCCCCGCAACCCTGCTACCATTGCCGACAATGTAGGCGATAATGTGGGTGATGTGGCAGGCATGGGCGCCGACCTGTTTGGTTCTTATGTAGCAACGGTTCTGGCAACCATGGTATTGGGTCAGGAAACAATATCCAGCGACAATTTCGGGGGGCTTTCTCCCATATTACTCCCGATGCTGATTGCGGCAGCGGGTATCATATTCTCAATAGTAGGTACCTGGTTTGTGAAAGTAAGTGATTCCGCAGGCGTCAATACCGATAACGTGCAAAAAGCGCTGAATATGGGTAACTGGGGATCTATCATCCTCACCGCTATCGTATCCGTTGCGCTGGTATATTATATCTTGCCGGAAACCATGGTGCTGCGTGGAGAAGAGTTTACCAAATGGGGCGTATTGGGCGCTATAGGTGTTGGTCTGGCAGTAGGCGCCCTGATGAGCATTATCACTGAATTTTATACGGCCATGGGTAAACGCCCTGTGCTCTCCATTATCAAACAATCTTCTACCGGTCATGCTACCAATGTAATCGGCGGTTTGGCAATCGGTATGGAATCCACTTTTTTACCAATCCTGGTGTTGGCAGGCGGAATCTGGGGTTCTTACGAGTTTGCCGGTTTATACGGTGTGGCCATCGCCGCTGCCGGAATGATGGCAACCACGGCTATGCAACTGGCTATTGACGCCTTCGGACCTATCGCTGACAATGCCGGCGGCATCGCTGAAATGAGTGAACTACCTAAAGAAGTACGCGAAAAAACAGACGTGCTGGATGCTGTAGGAAATACGACTGCTGCTACCGGTAAAGGTTTCGCTATCGCATCTGCCGCGTTGACAGCGCTGGCACTGTTTGCCGCATTTGTAGGGGTGGCAGGTATTGAGGGTATTGATATTTACAAAGCCGATGTACTAGCCTGTCTTTTTGTAGGCGGTATGATTCCTTTTATTTTTTCGTCGCTGGCTATTCGCGCTGTAGGGGAAGCCGCCATGAGCATGGTGGAAGAAGTGCGCCGCCAGTTCCGTACCATACCCGGTATCATGGAAGGAAAAGGCAAACCCGAATATGATAAATGTGTAGCCATCTCCACAGAAGCGTCTATCAAAAAAATGATGCTGCCGGGGGCTATCGCCATTATCTCTCCTATTGTTATAGGCTTCCTGATGGGACCTGAAGCGTTGGGTGGGTTCCTGGCGGGCGCTACCGTAAGCGGCGTATTGATGGGTATGTTCCAGAACAATGCGGGAGGCGCCTGGGATAATGCCAAAAAATCTTTTGAAAAAGGAGTAGAGATCAACGGCGAAACATACTACAAAAAATCTGAACCACACAAAGCGTCCGTTACAGGAGATACTGTAGGAGATCCGTTTAAAGATACTTCCGGACCTTCTATGAATATCCTGATCAAGTTGATGTCTATTGTGTCGCTGGTAATTGCACCAACGCTGGCACAGGTGTTCGGCACTAAGGATGTTAATCATTCAAAAAGCGAAAAAGCAAAAACAGAACAGGTAGTTACCATAAGATAAGTTATCCGTTAAAAAACAGAAAAGAGGTTGTCGGGGACAACCTCTTTTCGTTGGGGCTATACGGAGCATTACACTATATATAAATAAGATTTGTATCTTCGCCTCCTTCCTGTTTAATTCCTATACTGGAAAAACCCGTACCTTCTCAAGCAATATCTTCCGTGTAAAACCGCCATTCGGAAAACTTAATCAATCTTATACTTCATGAAAGTATTTTTACCCCTGGTTTTCATGCTATGCCTCCATTTTTCGTACGCGCAGGTTTATCAAATAGTTGATGGCGTTACCTATGAGGGACCCGGAACCCACAATGAACCCATGGGAAATACAGAGACCCTGGTTCTTGGCTCCGCCACACGAACAACGGGATTTGTTTATGAGCATCATTCTCCTCACTTCAGACTAAGCACGCTCATTGGCGCATGGTTAACAGACCTTGTGCCGGCTTTTCCGGAAACCCTCGGGAATAATACCGATAATTTTAACTACCAGGGAGACAATGAGATTTCCGGAAACAATTCCGTCATCTTTTTCGACAACCTGAATTTCAATATCGGAGCCGGTAATACCATGCATATCAATAATCATAACCTTGCTTTTCACGGAGACCCCGAATATTATATCGGGCAGGCAAAAGGCGCTGTTATGATTTTCAGGCACTGGAATTCTCACAACGGCATCACCACTACCAACAGAAACCACCCTGTTACCGGCGCCATGGTATTCGCCAACAACGCGGGTTATACCTACCCGGCCGGCATCACCCACTCCAGCCACGTGAACGGTTTTGTAAGCGAGATCAATCTCGAGCTTGACGGAGAACCGAAAGGACATGGAGGTAATTTCATTTATCCTGTCGGCAATAGCGCTAAGGCATATCCGCTGGAAAGATCCGGCGTTTTTACGGAAACCTCTCAAACCATCACTGTCGGGTGGGTAGACGGAGACCCTAACACGACATTAGACCCTACCGGGAATAACAACGAAATCAATAATACTACAGGCATTTTCCTGGGCGAAGGGATATTGTCTGTTACCAAACTGGGTTTCTGGGACTGGCATGTGCAACATGAGCACGATTCGAACCTGCCCGACCCACCCTTTCATGCTACTTTTCTCACTACACCGCAAACGATTACCGTATCCATTCCGGGTTTAAATCATCTTCCCGTCAGCGCCGGGGAACTCCGCCTAGTAGGATACAATCCAACTACAGATAAGTGGCAAAACCTCAGCGGTGTCAATGGCGCTACCGGCGTTACCGAGGGGTCCAAACTTACCGGAACGATCCCGGCAAACACCATCACCACTGCACTTGCCGTAGGCAGCATCACTACCGCGTTGCCGGTTGAATTTATCAGCTTTACCGCCAGGAAAGAAAATTGCAGCGCCTTACTGGAATGGAAAACAGGCATGGAGCAAAACAACAGTCATTTCCTGGTGCAACGCAGTACCAATGGACGGGATTTTGAAACCATCGGAACGATTCATTCCAAAGGAAACAGCACCATTGTACGGGAATACAGGTACACCGACGCCACAGCACCACAGGGAACAACCTACTACCGTATTACCCAGGTTGATTTTGATGGAAAAAACAAAAGCACGGAAATAAAGAGCCTCAGGATGGATTGCAATAACAGGGTGCTGAAAGCCTACCCCAACCCGGCGCGGAATCAGGTGTACCTGGATGTTTCAAAGGCCATCGCCGGGGTAAACCTATTAAGTGCCGGCGGGCAAACCGTCTTAAGATATGTGCCGTCGCAACTTCAACAGGGAACCTTCTCCCTGAACGTAAACCATATCCCTGCCGGCATTTATATCCTGCAGGTGATATACAAAGACCAGACCACGGAAACAGTCAGGATATTGAAGCAATAGGTATTACACCCAGATAACGAAAATGCTTCTCCGGGTCAGGGGAAGCATTTTTTATAAATGGACTATTACCCTGCTTTGTATTTAATTCACTAACTTCCGATATGGTTCTTTTGATAAAATAATATATCCCATATGCTGAAACAAATAATCACACTCTTCATATTGGTATGCGTTGTAACGCTGCAGGCACAGCAAAAAGCGGACTCCGCAAAAGGTCCTCAACCTTTTAACTGGAAAAACGTGGCGACATGGAAATCCATTGGTTTCAATGTGGCTATATCGCCCGATGGGAACTGGGTGGCCTATCCGCTACTGGCAAGAGAAGCCGATGGCGAGCTGATAGTGCAGCATGTAAAAGATACCACGCAACGGAAATATAATATCGGTAGTACCGCGTTTGCGGAATACCAGTTCTCGGAAGATGGTAAATGGATCGCTTTCAGGGAATACAGTTCTTTCAGCGACCAAAAAGCCGCTAAAAAATCACCTGGCAAACAATTGTTCAACAAGCTGCACCTGGTAGAACTGGCCTCCGGCAAAAAAACAACCATCGAAAAAGCAGGCGCATTCAGCTTTAACGGCAAGTCAGCCTCACTGCTGGCCGTGACCATTGCCAAAGACAACAGTAATAAATCGGCAGGCTCAGACCTGTTGCTGCTGACGCTATCTACCGGCCGCATGCAGAACATTGGTAATACGGGGGAATTTGCCTTTAATAAAAACGGAGACCAACTGGCCTATGCCACGGAAGCCGTCGATAAAGCTGGTAACGGATTACAATTACTGGATATCCCTTTACAAAAAACAACCATACTGGATAACGATACCGTCAGCTATAAATCCATATCCTGGGTGGAAGACGGCAATGCATTCGCCGCATTGAAGATGAAAAAAGATGAAAAGTTCAAGACTGAAAAAGGATCCGTGATCGGTATAAAACTGGTGCAGAAAATCCCGCAGGTTTTCCACTATAACCCTGCTGAAGATTCCCTCGGATTTCCGAAAGGATATACGGTGAGTGGCAACCGCGGACCTTACTGGTCTGAAGACCAAACCCGCCTGTTCTTCGGGATATCCCGGCTGGAACCTGTTACCAAAACGGTTGCCGACAGTACAACCAAAGACAGTACAAAAACGGCGGTATTATCCGATTCCGCCAAACTGGCGAACCTGAAGAAGGACACCGCTATCAAATCGGTTGCTGACCTGAAAAAAGCGCTGGAAAAAATGGAAACCGCCAACAAACAAACAGCGGCAGCGCCTAAAAAGAATGAAGCAGACAAGCCCGACATGACCATCTGGCACTGGAAGGACAAACGGTTGCAAAGCCGGCAGCAGGTGCAGGAACAAAGAGACAAAAACTTCAGTTATGTAGGTATATACAACGTAACGGCAAAAAAATTCATACAATTGAACGACAGCACTGCGGAACAAATAATTGTTTTGCCGAAGCATCAATACGCTCTTGCCGCGGATATCCGTGACTACGAACTGGATATGAACCTGGATGGACAGGACTACCAGGATGTTTATATTATAGATGCCAATAGTGGTGAGAAAACCCTGTTTGCAAAAAAAATGTACCTGCCCGGCTTCAACTCCTCTCCCCGTCCATCGCCGGACGGAACCAAATTCATCTATGGTAAAGACGGGCATTTTTACGTGTACAATATCGCCACCGGCAGCAGCAGTAATATCACGGAGAAAATACCTGTAAGCTTTATCGATACCGAAGATGACCATAATGTAGAAAAGCCATTAACCAATTTACTGGGATGGAGCAACGATAATAAATATGTATTGATCAATGACCTCTGGGATATCTGGCAGGTGCCGGTTAATACCCATACCGCGGCGGTTAACCTCACGCAAAACGGGCGCAGGGATAAGATCCGTTACCAGTTCCGTTATATAACCGATCCGGATGAGAAAGGATATGACGTAAAGAAACCCGCTTATATCCGGGCATATGGAGAGAATACCAAAAAGATGGGAATAGTCCGTATAGATGCGGGAAAAAATGGCCTGCAGGCAGGTGTAAAGCAACTGGTATGGGATGATATCCTGGTACGGAATTTCAGCAAAGCAAAGCATACTAACGCTTTCCTGTATGCGAAGGAAAAGTTCAACCAGCCGACCGAATACTTTGTCAGCAATGAAAGTTTCGGAGATGCCAGGCAGGTAACCAAAAACACACCGGATGCCGGAAAGTACATATGGAGTGCCGGTGTGCAGTTGGTAGATTACATATCCGATAAAGGCGACTCTTTACAGGGCGCCCTCTTCCTGCCCGCGGGATATGAAAAAGGGAAAAAGTATCCTACCATTGTTTATTATTATGAAAGGATGTCGCAGTCGCTGCACCAATACAGCAGTCCCGATTACCCCGGCGGTGCCTGGCACCCGAATGTTTATACCAGCAATGGATACGCGGTATTCATGCCGGACATTGTATACACGCTCGACGACCCCGGTATGAGCGCGGTGTGGTGTGTATTACCGGCGGTGAAGGCAGCGATGCAAACCGGAGTGATTGACGAAAATGCCATCGGCATCCAGGGCCATAGCTGGGGTGGTTATCAAACCTGCTTTTTGGCTACCCAAACCAACATGTTCAAAGCCGCGGCAGCCGGCGCACCCCTTACCAACCTGGTGAGCATGTATGACCTTATTTACTGGAATGCAGGCATTGGCAATATGCCCATTTTTGAATCTTCCCAGGGAAGATTCAGGGGCGGCCCCTGGGAGAATTGGGATGCCTACCTGAGAAACTCCCCCGTATACCATGTTAAAAAAGTAACCACTCCCATATTGCTCATGCACAACGACAAGGATGGGGCGGTAGATTTCACACAGGGTATAGAATTTTACAGCGCATTGCGCCGTTTGAAAAAGCCCGTTATCCTGTTGCAGTACAAGGGAGAAAACCACGGACTGATGAAGATGGAGAACCGGAAAGACTATGCGGTGCGCATGATGCAGTTTTTCGATCATTACCTGAAAGGAAAACCCGCTCCGGTGTGGATGAAAGACGGGATAGAAAAACTGAAACTGGAAGACCACCTCGAAAAAACTGCATTTTGATTCTGCTTCTGTTTTCTTCGCAGACGACAGATATTGGAGTCATTAAGTTATAAGAATTAATAGTATTCTTTCACGTATCTTCTTTTTCGGGGGCATCTTCTTGCGGCGGTGACTGTATTTCGTTATCAGGGTCTTCTTCTTTCAGCCTTACATGCTTGTTGCGCAGCCGTACAACAGGGTTGGTCATGGGACTAAGTCCGGGCCGGTCATCACCCAGCAGAAAACCCCAGTGCCTGAACTCTGAAGTGTGATCAAAAATGACCTTAAGGATTGCCATAATGGGCAGCGATAAAAACATACCCGACACTCCCGCCAGGGTACCGCCCAGAATGACAGCCACGATGCTTACCAGGGCATTTATTCTTACTTTGGATCCCACTATTCTCGGCATCAGTATATTATTGTCAAGAAACTGCACGGCGGCGATCACGCCCAGTACGATCACTACCTGCCAGAGGTCGTTGGAGGCGGTGAGGGTTATCAGCACGCCGATAACATTACCGATAAGCGCCCCGACATAGGGAATAAGATTCAGTACGGCAAAAATAATGGCGATCAGCAAAGCATGCTTAATGCCGATCAGCATCAGGGTTATTCCCAACAAAAATGTCATATAGGTGATCTGTATCAACAAGCCGATCAGGTAACTTTTTATTATTACTTCAGTTTGTCTCAGGGCAGATTCTACCTGGGCATGGTCATCCTGCTTGAACCATAAGAATACAAAGCGGAGCAACAGGTTTTTATAGAAAATTATCAGGAATACATAAATAGGCAACAAACCCATGAATACAAATACATTGGTGAGAGACACCGCGGCGCCGCTTAGATAAGTGCCTGCATTGTTCAGCAACTTATTTCCCTGTTCCTGCAGCATTCTTATTTGTTCTGTGGAAGTAAATTTAAATCGGTCATTCAGCCACTGGCTTAAGGTTTGCCAATGGCTATTCAGGTTCTGCTGCAACTGCGGAAAATCTTTCAGCAGGGCAGCTACCTGGTATGAAAAGAAAGTAAGAACACCTGCAACAACCAGTGTGGCAGCCAATATTGATAAGACGATGGCTAAAATCTCCGGTATTTTTATTTTTCTGAAGAACCGGTATATGGGCAGCAGCATCAGGCTTAAAAAGAAAGCCATCAGCATCGGCATTAATATTTCATTTCCTACATAAAATAGAACAAGTATCAGGCAGATGCCCAACAACTCAATAGAGCGCCGTACTGTTAACGGAAGTGAGTTCATAAGTATAATTTACATGAAGTTAACCGGAAAAAATATTTCTTTTTTATTTTAATGAAAATTATTCTACATAAAAAATGCAGACCTTATTGAGTCTGCATCTTCGTTGATCGGGAAACTATTAGACAAGAAAACTATACCGCATTCCCTACTTTTTCCAGCAGGGCTTTTGTTTTCCGGATACCTTCGTATTCATCCAGGTTGCTTCCCTCGTATTCAATACCGATATATCCTTTGAATTTAGATTTTTTGATGATCTTTAAAACCCTGTAATAATCCGTTTCTATACAATTGCCATTCTCGTCAAAGTCGTAGGTTTTGGCGCTGGCTCCTTTTGCATACGGCATCAGTTCTTCCACACCCAGATAACGATCATACTCTTCTGCGCATTTGCCATTTTCTCTTTTGATACAGAAATTACCAAAGTCCGGCAGGGTTCCCACGTTTTTCTTATTTACATTTTTCATTACACCGGCCAGCCATTTTCCATTGGAAGAGTAGCTGCCATGATTTTCAACAATAATATTGATCCCTACTTTTTGTCCGTATTCACCCAGGCGGCCAAGACCATCAATGGCAGCTTTCTGTACATCTTCCGCGCTGCCTGTTCCATAACTGTTCACCCTGATGGTAGAGCAGCCAAGGTATTTGGCAGCGTCTACCCATTTGTAATGATTTTCCACGCTTTTTAATCGTTTGGCATCATCCGTTTCCGCCAGCCCTCCTTCGCCATCTATCATGATCAGGTGATTTTTTACGCCATTATCATTTACCCTTTTCATCAATTCATTAAGATAGTTTGTATCATTTGCTTTATCTTTAAAAAACTGGTTCACATATTCTACCACGCTGATCCCGAACTCTTTTTTTGAAACAGCCGGAAAATCAAGGTTCGTGATTTTGTTGCTGAACAAGGCTTTGTGAAGCGACCATTCGGCCAGGGAAATCTCAAAAAAAGGCTTTTTGGCGGTAGCAAATGAATCAAGTGGAAGAGCGGCAACAGCCCCGGACCCGGCCAGCAGGGTACTTATTTGCTTAAGAAAAACACGACGATTTGAAAGCATAAGCATAATTTTTATATATGGAAGCAAATTACAGATTTTTTAAAAATTTGGATAAAAGAAATGTAACCCGCAAAAAGTCGCTACTATGTTTGCTGTTTACCGTGTTCCTGTTGTCGGTTGCTGAAGCACAGAAGCCTGAGGAGTTCCTGGTGGGAGCGGCGGCAGCGGCGATCAATCCTGCGGATCCGGTTTTCCTGGCAGGATATAAGCAAAACCGGAAGAGTACAGGTATTCACGATAACCTGTATGCGAAGGCGGTGGTTATTTCCAATAATGATAATGCCGTGGCTATTGTTTCTATTGATTGCATCGGGCTACCATATCCGTTAGTACGGCGTATCAGGGATATGGTAGAAACGCGGATACCGAAAACTGATTTCAATACAGACAGAATTATTGTATCATCTACTCATACACATTCCGCCCCGGATGTTATCGGGTTATGGGGAGAGGATATGCGGCATAGCGGAACAGATAGTACTTATATAGAGTTGTTAGTTCGAACGGCTGCGGACGTAGTAGTAAAAGCCTGGAAAAAGAAAAGGTTGGCGGTCGCAAGATATGCCACCACCACATTTGGGGAAGGATGGGTAGAGAATGTATCGGAAAGCGCCGAACTGGATCGAGAGGTCAGTATCCTGCAATTTGTAAACCGGAAAGGAAAGAATATCGTGTCGCTGGTAAATTTTGCCTGTCACCCTACCTTCCTGGATACCGAAAACACGCTGGTCAGCGCAGACTTCCCCTCGGGGTTCTATAAAAAGCTGGACAAGGACCTGGGTGGTATAAATTTATACCTGCAGGGTGCGATAGGAGGCTGGGTACAACCGGAAAATGTAAGCCGCAGTTTTGAAGATGCGGAAAAAAAAGGTACAGCTCTGGCGGAAGCTGTTATAGCGGCCACAAAAAAAGCAACTGTGTCAGAAACAAATACCATCCGGCATGCTTCCCGGCTTTTTGAAGTGCCGGTAAGTAATCAGAACCTGCGGAACCTGGCAATGGCAAATATTATCAGGAGGGATATTGCTGACGGCGTCCTGACGGAAATAGTGTGGTTTTCAATAGGAGACGCTACTTTTGTTACCCATCCCGGCGAAAGCTCTCCCCTGTATTCAATTGAGAGTAAAAAACTGATGCGGAACAAGGGTCCGAAATTTGTGCTGGGATTAGGTATGGACGAATTGGGATATCTTTTAAAAGAGGAATTTTTTGAGCCCGGCACAAAACTACATGCAGCACCGTACCTTACCAGTATGTCCCCGGGCAGGGATGCCGGAAGGGCTATGATGCGGTTGATCACAGAGCTTTCGGAGGATAACCAGTAAATACAGTTTTTAACCGGGTTGTTATAAGAATTTGCCGGACTGCTGTATTTTATCCGTTCAGGTCGATCAGTTTTTTTAGCAAAGCGATTTTAACCAGTTCGGCTGTGTTTTTGGCCTGAAGTTTTGCCAGGAGGTTTCCCCTGTGCGTATCCACTGTGGTATTGCTTACAAAAAGCGCTTTGGCTATCTCACTGTTGGTTAACCCGTTGGCGATCAGTTCCAGCACTTCTTTTTCCCGTCGGGTAAGTATGATCTCCTGTGTTTCGTTGGCTCTCAGCCTGGAAGCGGCCTCATTGCTAAGAAACTCCTTTCCTTTGATGACAGTGGTAACAGCTTCCATTAATTCTTCATGCGTTGCATTTTTTAATACATAACCCGATGCGCCATTATCCAGCATTTTCCTGATAAAGCTTTGCTGGTTAAAGGTGCTAAGCCCTACCACAAAAACGGAAGGGTATTGGTCTTTTACTTTTTTGCACAACGCTATCCCGCTTTCTTCTCCTAAGTTGATATCCATCAGGATAATATCCGGCTGTTTCTGTTGCAGGAATGCCATGCAGGAAGCAGTATTGGTAGCATGACCGCATAGCTCAATATTTTTTTCGTTTTGAAGAAGCGAGTGTATGCCTTCAATTACCATGTAATGATCGTCTACTATAAATAACTTGATCGCCATTATATTTTAAATTCAATTAAAACGGAAGTTCCTGTATTTTTATCCGATTTTACATCGAGCCTGCCTTTCAAAAAGTCTACCCGGCTCTGAATGTTGTTCCAGCCGATCCCACCCGGTTGTTGTAAGACAGATGATGTATCAAATCCTTTCCCGTTGTCTTCCACGGTCAGCGTTAATTTTTCCGGAGTATAGTCCACCTGCACAATAGCTGAAGTGGCGCCGGCATGCTTTATGGTATTATTGACGAGTTCCTGCACTACCCGGTACACAGTAATAGCGGTTGTCTGATCTATCGCTGCATCATTGAACCTATTAGACAGGTAATTGACCTTTAATACACGGCTTTCGTTAATATCGTTACAAAAATCTTTTAAAGCAACATCTAATCCGAATTTTACCAGTGCCTCCGGCATCATGTTGTGCGCTACACGGCGCATTTCCTTAATAGAACTGTCCAGCATATCCATGCTGCGTTCAAAAGCCTGTTGATTTTCCGGTGTCATTATAAGATTGCCTTTCATCGCCTGAAATGAATACTTGATGCCCGATAACATACCCCCGAGTCCATCGTGCAGGTCTTTTGCCAGGCGGGTCCTTTCCTGTTCCTCGCCTTTTATGACCGCTTCCGTAGCCATCAGCATTTTTTGATTTTCCAGCTCATTGATACGATGAAGTTGAATTTTATGCTTATGCTGATCATTGCGGTATAGCAGGTAAGAAATAATTGACAGTGTTACCAATCCCGCAAGCAGAAACCAGATCGTAAATTTTTTTTCCTGGATATCTTTTTGCTGTACTGCAAGCCGGGCTTCTTTTTTCTGTGTCTGATACCTGGCCTCCAGTTCCATCACCGTTTTTCGGTTATTCCTTTGCTCCAATGTATCATTTACGACTATAAATTCATTCAGATGCCGGTAGGCTTCCGGAAAATTCCCCGATTTCTCATATGCGCCTGCCAGATCCTGCAACGTATAATACAAAACCTGGTTAAGGTCCAGCTCCCTGGCCAACGCTGTAGCTTCTTGCAAATATTGTATAGCTCTGTGATAGTCTTTTGCTTTCAACAGCACGTTGCCCAGGTATTGTAAAACCAATGCTTTGTCAAAAGGAATATTGTAACGGGAAAAAGTATCCAGTGCTGCCTGGTAGTGATATATGGCAGAATCATGCCCCCGGGTCTGTTGCGCATAATATTGACCTGTCAATGCATGAAACTTGCCTGCGGCAAAAGGCATCCGCATGGTGATAGCTTCCTGCATACCTGCCTGCGCTATTATTTGCATACTGTCAAATTTTTCGGCCAGCGCTAAAGCGTCTCCCAGCACGATCAGGCTGCGCAGCAGATAAACAGAATCTTTTGAAGCTATGGCAATACCCCGGGTTTGCCGGGCATAGGAGAGCGCCTTCGCAGTATCTTTTAAATAACTGTATATACCGGCGATATTATAGAAAGCAACTATTCCTTTTTCCGCCTGTCCCCTGTCTGCGTATGCTTTAGCAGCTTGTAAATAGTAATCAATAGCGGAATCGCTGTTTTGTTGCTGGTGAAACAAACTCGCTTTGCGCAGCAGCAGCGAGGTATGCAGTTGCCGGGATGGATCATCTGTTTTGTCCGCAATCAGGGAAAAAGCATTTTCCAGCAACAACCGGCTGCTGTCCAGTTTCATTTTATAAAAATACATGCCCGATAACAATGAGTATGACAGGGCCTCGCCATATTCATACTTCAGCCGGCGGGAAATAGCTCCTGCCTCTTGCAGCAGGACCAGTGCCTGGCGTGGGGAAGCAGCCTGTATCTGCATGGCATAGTCATTCAACCGGTTCACCTTACCCGTATCATCCGGCATTTGGTATATCTGATCAACCATCGCCTGGTCATACTGCCGTTGTCCCCGGGAAGTAACAGACAAAAAAAGAAGTCCTGCTATGACGATCATGCGATTCATAAACCAAATTCTACAAAAACTGAAGTACCTTTTTCCGGAGAAGACCGGACATCCAGTTTCCCCTTTAAAAAATCAACCCGGTTCCGGATATTGCTCCATCCCCTACCCTGGACCCCGTGCACCAGGGAGGTATCAAACCCTTTTCCGTCATCCTCTGCCATAATAGTAATTACATCATCCGATTTGTTCAACTGTATAATGGCAGACCTGGCAGCAGCATGCTTTATCACGTTGTTCAGCAACTCCTGTATGATCCGGTAAATAGTGATCGCCGTAGTTTGCGGTATGTCAGCCTCCTGTATACCTGTGCTTTCATAATGTACGTTCAGTATACCACTTTGATTGATATCACTGCAAAAATCTTTTAACGCCGTGTCCAATCCGGATTTTACCAGCGCTTCCGGCATCATGTTGTGGGCCACACGGCGCATCTCCCTGATGGAGTTGTCCAGCATGTCCATACCGCGTTCAAAGGCCTGTTGATTTTCAGGCGTTATGATCAGGTTACCTTTCATAGTCTGAAATGAGTATTTAATGCCCGATCTAAAAATATTTTATTGTTTGTCTTACGAAAAAAAGCTACTGCTGATTTCTCGTAATCAGGATATCTATTCTGTCAATTTACAAATAAACAGGTTAGCACAAATAAAAAGACTCCCCTTTTTCCATGATTTTTGGACGGATAGCCACGAATGCACCAATGGTTGATGGAAAATGACAGCCACGAATACACGAATGAATTTTGTAAGCATTTTCCCCAGGCATTTCCATCTAAGAAATCGTGTATTCCTGACAAGGGCTATAACACCACTCTTTTATAATTAAGCTTTAGTTCGCCAAAGTTCACTATCAGCGCCAGCCGGTTTCCCGATACTTTGAGGTAGTTGATAGCCTGTGCCGTAAATTCGTCTGAAATGCCAGACCTGCACTTTGCTTCGAGGATGATCCGGTCAAATACTACAAAGTCTGCGTGGAATCTGTGCGGCAGAACGATACCTTTATAATGTACGGCATACATTTTCTCTCTTTCAAAGGGAATGCCGGCATTAGAGAACTCATATTCCAGGGCGTCCTTATATACAATTTCAAGAAATCCGGCACCCAGGTTATTGTGCACTTCCATGCAGATCCCTATGATCCGATAGCTTTCTTCTTTTAAAAGTATTCCCGGCATTTTTACAGGTATTAGCTTATATAAAAATAAGTTAGTTACCACAAATGCACGAATGAATAACACCCTATTCGTGCATTTCGTGGCATTTTCTCCGGATATTATTCCTGAATTCTGTACAACTATCCAATAAGATATTGATAAAGAAGCTGTTGAAAATTTTTCGTCAAGCTATGTCACGAATGCACAAATGAACACGAATAAAAAATATACAAATCGCATTATTGGCTCCATTCGTGCATTGGTGGTATTTTTTGTTGTATCCAAAAATCATCCGCCGCAGGCGGACGCTGGAATTCGTGGCTATTTCTACCAATATTATTTATTATTTCGTGCATTTCGTGGCATTTTCCCAAATATCCTGTTTTTAGGGGATAGGAAGAATCTGCCGGAGAGATCATATTTGAGTTCAAAAAACAACGATATGAAAAGGATAATTTACACACTGGTTATACTTACAGTTTTTGCCTTAAATGCCCATGCCAAAATATGGCGGGTGAACAACACAACCGGCGTCAATGCCGATTTTGCACAGGTTTCAACTGCCGTGGCTAATGCCCAGGTGCAAAACGGCGATACCATATACGTAGAACCAGGCGCTACGGACTATAACGGCTTTACCCTTAATAAACAGCTTGTGATCATCGGACCGGGCTACTTTCTCGAACCCGGTAATACAACCACCCCTTATAATCCGGGGCTGCAGGCAGCGGTACAGCATGCTGTCATATCAAGCGTTACATTGGGCGCCGGGGCGGCCGGCAGTAAGTTCAGCGGGCTGGTTGTTACCAGCATATTGAATGTGAGCGCCGCTTCCAATATACAGGTGGAACGCTGTTATTTCACTGGTTATATTCTCATGCACGACAATGCGGTTACAAATGATAATATTACTGTTCGCCAGTGTTTCTTTTACAACAATGGTATAAGTGCCGCAGCCGCGAATTCCCCGGTTACCAATTTTATTTTTGAGAACAATATCCTGTATGGCAATGTGAATTCCAGGTTAAATATGCCGCAGCTTACCGGAAGCGGTAACCTGGTGCGCAACAACACTTTTTATTATCTCCCGTCTAACCCGGGGCAGAATACTATTGCCAACGCGTATGTGGCCAACAATATATTTACACCCAATACTGCCCAGACCTTTACGGATTGTGTTATCAAGAACAACCTTTTCCGTTTTAACCAGACCCTGCCCGGCACAGCCGTTGGTAACCAGGTAAACCTTGGCGCGGCAATCGAGAACGTATTTACGGGTGGCGACGGCAGTCTGGACTCAAGGGTAACATTACAGAGCGGGTCGCTTGCCAGTGGCGCCGGTGTTACGATTAGCGGCTACACACCTGATGCGGGCGCTTTCGGTGGCACCAATCCTTACAGATTGTCCGGTATTCCTGCCATACCTTCTGTTTATAACCTGGTTGTTCCCCTGTCAATTCCGGCAGGAACCAACTCCATGAATATCACGTTGAGTACCAGGAATAATAATTAGCAGCCCCTCCCCGGCCCTCCCCAAAGGGGAGGGAGGGTTTTTAGTTTGGAGTTAAACCAGCAACTCCGGATAACAATGTTTCGTTGGCGCCCAAACATACCACGATGAAAAAAATATTACTTTTCCTATTGCTGCAGGCTGCAGTTGTATATGCATATGCACAGGACCCTCCTTACCCCGTAGCGCCTGCGCCGCCGCAAAACATAGTGGCTGCAGAATATTTTATTGATATTGACCCCGGTTTGGGGAGCGGCGTGCCCATACCCATTACGTCCGGCGTAAATATAACGAACAGCAGCGTTGCCATTAATACTGCGGGACTTGCCGGCGGTGTGCACCGTCTGGCTGTCCGTACGCGGAGTAACGAAGGAAAATGGAGCATTGCGGTGCTGAAAGAATTTGTGGTAGATCTCGATCCTGCCTATCCTGCTGCATCTCCTATCCAAAATATTACAGCCGCGGAGTACTTTATTGATACCGACCCGGGCCCCGGCAACGGTACAGGTATTCCTGTAACAGCCGGTTCGGATATAAGTAACCTGCTTGCTTCCATCAATATTGCAGGGCTTCCGGCTGGTGTACACAAATTATGCCTCCGAACACTCAGCGCTGAAGGACGGTGGAGCCTTACCAATATTAAAGATTTTACGGTGGATTCAGATCCTCCTTATCCTACGGTACCGGCCGCGCAAAACATTGTAGTTGCGGAATATTTTATCGACACCGACCCCGGTTTTGGTAACGGGACGTCCATTTCCATTACACCCGGTACGGATATAAATGACCTGATTACTGCTGTTAATACTTCAGGACTTTCCGATGGAATGCATAGGTTGTGTATTCGAACGCTCGGTGCAAACGGGAGCTGGAGTCTTACCAGTATCAAAGATTTCGCAGTGGATTCCGATCCGGCTTACCCTACTGTACCTGCCGCACAAAATATTGTTTCCGCAGAGTATTTTGTTGATACCGATCCCGGGTTTGGTAACGGCATAGCCATTTCCCTTACGCCTGGTACAGATATAAATAATATGATCACGTCTGTTAATACCACGGGACTTGCCAATGGGATCCATCACCTTTACCTCCGTGTGCTGAGCGCTGAAGGAAGGTGGAGCCTTACCAATGATAAATATTTTGAAGTAAACGATGACCCGGCGTATCCCACGGTACCGGCCGCACAAAACATTGTTTCTGCAGAGTATTTTGTTGATACCGATCCCGGTTTTGGTAACGGCACGGCCATCCCCATTACACCGGGTACGGATATAAATAATATGATTGTATCTGTTAACACCACAAGACTTGCCAATGGGATCCATCACCTTTACCTCCGTGTGCTGAGCGCTGAAGGACGGTGGAGCCTTACCAATGATAAAGATTTTGAAGTAAATGATGACCCGGCGTATCCGGCAGCGCCTGCAACTCCGCAAAACATTGTGGCCGCGGAATATTTTATTGATACCGATCCCGGCTTGGGCGCAGGCATTCCGGTATCCGTTACGCCCGGCACAGATATCAGTAATATTTCCGTTTCTGTAAACACAGCCGGGTTAAGCAACGGCAGCCATCATCTTTTCCTGCGAACCAAAAACCAGGAAGGAAAATGGAGCATCACCAATTATGCTGTTTTCTTTACCGATATGCTTAATATAACACCCGATACTATTGCTTTCGGCAACGTGCCCACCGGCGTTACAGTAGAACGGAACCTGGTGATAAAAAATAACAGTGCGTCCGATCAAACGATCAGCGCTGTTGATATTGGTACGGATTTCAGCACAGACGCGGTATTGCCCATTACCATCAACGGCGGTCAATCGGATACCATTAAGGTAAGGTTCACTCCTTCGGGTGTCGTGGCCTATCTCGATTCGGTTGAACTGACCACCACTTCCGGAAAATACACATCCGTACTCACCGGCAACGGTATTGCCCAAACTTATTCATGGATCATTTCGCCAATCAACGGACATAACTATGGCAATGTTGTACTGAACAACAGCGCCAGCTATACTTTTGTTATTTACAATAAGAGTAATGTGCCTGTCGCCCTAAGCAATGTCAGCTCGGGCAACGGCGCTTTTGTGCCAACGTTTACACCGGGCACGGTCATCCCTGCCAATAACGGGTCATTGAGCCTTCCCGTAGTGTTCACTCCAACAACCGTGGGACAGTTCAGTGCACAGTTGGAAATAACATCTTCCACGCCGGGCGTAGATCCTGCAACCGTTGTTGTGAGCGGCAATGGCTATACCCCGGGAACAGCGCCGGTACTGGAATATGTTCCGGAAGGAGTGTATGGGGGTGTATCGGGCGTTAGCCCCGCCGCGGGACCAACAGGCACATTCACCTACAGGATACTATATAAATCGGCCGGTAATAAAGCGCCGATGGCGGGTTACCCCAAAGTGTCTGTTGATCTTAACGGGAACCAGACGTTCAACGATCTGAACGAGGGCGTATTTACCATGGTGAAAGAAGGGACCGGCACAGACTATATAACCGGCGTGGTGTACAGTTATACTTTCACGCATGACAACAATACCAATAACGCGGGATATAAGTTTGATGTAACAGACGAAGACGGTAATGTTGCCACATCCGGCGTAGCGTACAAATCAGGCCCTGTAGTCACCAGCGATATCCTGGACCTGCGGATCTTTGCGAACGATATCAGCTTCAGTCAGGCCAACCCGCAGCCGGGTCAGACATTTACCATGACCGCCCGTATCCATAACAGCACGGCAGTGCCGGCAACCAATGTGCCGCTGAGATTTTACCGGGATACCATCCTTATAGGCACCGCGGTATTGCCATCCGTACCGGCCAATGGAAGCAATACCATCAACTATACATTGAATTTTGAAGACGAAGGTTTCTACCCGATAAAAGTATGGATTGATAGCAGCCAGACACTGGGGGAAAGCAATGTACTGAACAACTATGCCATACGGCCGGTTACCGTGGGTTCGCCACAACTGCCGGGTGGTATTACGGCTACAACCACCGCTTTGAGACAGGAATGTCCGCAATTGCGGGTATTGATCAGCGGTCGTGCGGAATATTATGGCACAGGCACCAATACCGTGGTTGCCGGCGCCGAAGTGACCATCAACACCGGCACACAAACATTTAAAACAACCACCGATGCCAATGGTAACTACAGTATATTGGTAACAGGCGTAACCTGCGGCAGCGGAAACTTCGCTTACGCGGTAACCGTTACCGACTTTACCTTCACCAGTGCACCCGCATCGAATAGCATACCTATGCCCTGCCCGGCGCCCAATGCCTGTACCCCCCCGGTGCCGCAACCTAATATGGGAGGTGTAAGCATCGGTACCGGTAGCGGACCCTGCAGCAATATAGTCGGACAAACAAGCAACTTTGACTTTAAGATAAAGATCAGGGAAAGAGATCTCAACAATATGTGGAGCCCCTTTGATGAAGTACTGGGGGGCACCCTTAAGGTGTACATTAACGGAGAAGAAATAGAGTCGAGACAGTATGGCTCCGGACTGGCGCCCGGCGAAGAAATAACATTTCTGATGCCCTGGCAGGTTCCGGAAATTACTGATCAGTTGATCATTAAAGCTGTATTTGTATATACTTATGCGGAATACGAGCAGATCCCCAATACGGCTACTATCCGTCCACATTATATCACCTATACCATAGAAAGAACTGTTACGATCACACCTCAGCCAAACCTGCCCGACCTGACCATCCAGGGATTTGCACAAACCGGTTATACTTCGTTCAGGTTTGATGCAATTAACCAGAAATGTGTAACTGCAGGCAGCCATGTGGTGAAGGTATTTGATGGCGAAACGCTTATCAAAACAGATACAATATCTTCTCTTGCAGGCGGCACCGGAAGAGTCATCAATTATTCCGACCCGTCTTTAACACCCGGTGTACACACTATAAAAGTGATCATTGATGCAGATGAAGAAGTAGCAGAAACAGACGAAACCAATAATGAATTTACATTCACTATTACGGTACCAGCACCTGATCTCAGTATTACAGATGTGAAAGCCTCGCCCACGTTGATGAATAGCGGTACCACCACCCGGTTTACGGCTGCCATTAAGAATACCGGTAAAGCCACAGAGAGCTTTAATGTACGGTTTGCCGTAAATGGCGTGCAGATTGGTGCCAAGAAAAGCATTGGAAGTATGGGTGAGAAAAGTGTTTTAACCGTTAGTTCCGATCTGTATACGGTTACCGGTAACACCAATACCTGTGGCGATGTGCTGGAAGTATTTGTTGACAGCGACAACGATGTTTCCGAATCAAATGAAGGCAATAACATCAAAACGGTTCCGCTCAGCGCTGACCTTACCCCCTACCAGTTACCTTCTGAAATTGGTTCGGCGGCGAACCCGGCAACAGTGCGGGTCAACAACACAGGCAATTTCTTCCCCGCCATCCGGAATACGGGCATAAGAGATGCGGCGAATGTGCAGGTGCATTACCTGTTGGATGGCGTTGAAATAGGAACAGAGACCCTTACAAATGTGAAAGCGGGTGTAGGATTTGCCGCGCATGGCGTATTCTCCTATATGTTCAGCGCGCCGGGTAACTATGTGATACGCGTCGTTGCCGACTCTCTGAATACCGTTTGTGAAGCAGATGAAAACAATAATGCGGGCTTCTACTACATACGCGTCACCGATAGTAAACCCGACCTGGAAGTGTTGTCGCAGTATATATCCCCCAGCAGCCTTAACCCGTTGCCTGCCCAGAATATTACCATCGTAGGCACGGTACGGAATGCCGGTGGAAAACTAAGTACGGCGAACGTAATGCGGTTCTTTGTGGATGATATACAACTGGGAGATGAAGTACCGTTCAATGCGATAGAACCTGGAAAGGATACTACGGTAGCGGCTACGGTTACTTACTCTTCTTTGACCGAAGGAGTGAAAATAATGAAGATCGTGGTGGATCCCGCCAATACGCTGGATGAGGAGAATGAATATAATAATGAAGCTACCCGTGCCCTGATAGTAGGGGAAGCCCCTGATATGGCAAAACGACTTGCGCATTCCATCCGGTTCAACCCGAACGGGTTCGTGGCAGGAGACAGCGTAACCATATCATACGATATCATCAATAACGGAACAGTAGACGGGTCAGCATGGGTGCGTTTCCATATCCTGGATCATAACGGCGGGTTAAGGGCAGTTGACAGCATGCCGTTCACATTGGCAGCGGGAGCCAATACCATTGTAAGTAAGAAAATGTATTTTGATGTACTGAAAGGAAAAGTAGTAGCGGAGATCGTGAATTGTACACCGGTAGAATACAATATGCACAACAATACCGATACGCTGGACTTCTCAACCGTAGTTCCCCTGCCAAAGAACGTTATCGTAAATGGTAATCTCGATATGAAGCAGGGTTTACCGGACGATGTGCCGGGATGGATCGGTGGTAAGCTGCTGCTTGGTGATTATGACCTGACGGTTAACGGAAGCATCCTGAATGTTGACAGCGCTCACTTTATCGTGACCAACGGTACCGGTAAGCTGAAGCTGGTGAACAACAATACAGAGAACGTCTTCCCGGTAGCAGTAGATACCAGCAAGGGGAATTTTGTGAAGATCACTAATGCCGGTACACCTGATAACTTCAGTGTGAGAGTAGCGCCATACGTGCTGCAAAATGGGAATAGCGGGGATACCGCCAGAACCGGTAATGTAAACCGCACCTGGTTTATTGAAGAGCAAACACCGGGCGGCAGTAATGCTACTATTCAATTCCTGTGGGATGCATCACATGAGCAGCCTTCCTTTGACAGGCAGCAATCCATGGCGGCTCATTACACTACTGCATGGCAACTGGGTGATCCGGCGGCGGCACTGACAGATACTTCCGGCAGGTTTACCAAAACCCAGGGTGGCTATACTGATTTCTCACCGTTTACGATTACCAGTATCAATGCGGCGCTCCCACTGCGATTGCTTGAGTTTAAGGCTGCTGAAAAAGCAGGTAATGCCCATCTCAACTGGACAACCACGGATGAAGTGCATACGGCTCACTTTATAATAGAGCACAGCCGGGATGGCAGGTCATTTGAAACGATAGGAAAGGTTGTTTCACAAAACAGCCCCGGAACGCATACCTATCAGTATATACATGCACAACCGGGAGAAGGTATTCACTACTATCGTTTGCAGATGGTGGATATTGATGGAACTTATACCTATGCGCCGGTACAGAAGATCGTAGTAGCAAAATCCATACGCCTGGGCGTATATCCTAATCCTGCTGTAAGGAATGTGACTATTACCGGGGTGCAGGCGGGCGGTATGGTGCAGTTGTTCTCGATGGAAGGCAAGCGGGTACGGTACTGGCAGGCAACGGGCAATACACTGGAGGCCGATTTGGGCGGATTATCTTCAGGAATATATATCCTGCGGTATCAATACGGGGGAACCACGCAGCAGGTAAAGGTTTTAAAAGAATAGCTTATTGGGTAAAGGATAATAAACGGGATGCTGACTACACCTTAAAAGCCCGGCTTATCGAAAGATGAGTACCGGGCTTTTTTAATTTATCGATGATGGCGACCTGCAAATACGGGCACTTATTTTATATTCCGCCAAAACTCAATAAAAAAGCAAGTTTTGGCGGAATATAATTTTTAGGATCCCAGAAATACAGTGATATCTAACGCCTGCTGAACCAGTTCGTTGCTGTATTCATTTTCTTTCAGTCCATAGGTGGTGACCATCACCAGGAAGATATTCTTACGCGTACGGGTTTCCTGCTGCAGTTCGGTAATCTTATTTTTAAGACCCTGATAATATTTTTCGTCAATGACAAAGGGAGCATTGTAGAATTTCATTTCACATATGTTCATTACATTGTCATCGCGGTCGATCAGCAGGTCTATCTGGGAGTTTTTATTGAACCAACTGCTGTTGGTCGAAAAGATAGCATCAATGCGAAGTCCTCTTTTCAACTGATATATATGTTTCAGGCATACTGTTATGCAGGTTACCAAAAGAATCATTATTTTACAGGCAGGAACCCATCTTTTATGAACCGTTCTTTCCTGATCATCTGCCTGGTATATAGTAGTGTTGTCTGTGCCCAGCGCCCGCCACAGGATCCGGTGTCTGATACCCTGTTTACACCGGAGCGCCTGGGTTACCTGTTATTCTGGGAAGACGATTTCAACGGGACTTCTCTGGATACTACCAAATGGAAAGTAAGGGGTGTGGGGCCCCGGGCAACAGGTTATGTAGCGGAAGAGGCAGTAACTGTCGGTAACGGCTACCTGAACCTGCATGCGCTAAAACGAAATGACAGTATGCTGATCAGCGCCGTAGGTACACAGGACCGTTTTATGACGACCTATGGCTATTTTGAATGCCGGGCACAGTTGCAGCGGTCACCCGGCGTATGGGGCGCTTTCTGGTTACAGTCTCCCAACCTGTCCGGTGGCAATGACCCTGCGGTATATGGCGCCGAGATTGATATCATGGAATGTTTTCGTAAGCTGGGAGAGGATATCGTATCCCACAATGTACACTGGGGTCCTTATGGACCCGGACAGCAAACCACCCGCGGCATGCAGAGCTATCTCAGGGGTGTAGGTACGGGGTTTCATACTTTCGCCCTGGAATGGCTGCCGGACAAATATGTTTTTTATGTAGATGGTTATAAGTTCTACGAAGTAACCCGTGGCATTTCCAAAGTAGACCAATACATTATCCTCAGTATGGAACTGCCCAATGAACTGAAGGACCTGGCTAAAACCGTTTTCCCGGATGTGTTTATAGTGGATTGGGTAAAAGTATATAAAAAGAAAGAGTTTTAGCCGGGGGTATTGAATTCATCAGCGTTTATCAACGTTGTCTGCGGAAAACTTTATCGTTAATTCCAGGTTTTGCCAAAATACGCGTGCATACGGTTACTATGGCTTTTTTGATCTTTCTGCCGGTGACGGACAGGCGCATAAGCCTCCTATGATGATTGACACAGGAAAGCTGGTTCCGGTAGTTTTTTAATAGAAATAAGAAAGCACAGCTTATACTGCGCTTTCTTTCTGATAAGTGTATTTGCTGCTTTCCGGCAGGTCATTCAGGTGGGGCATAATACCCGCCTGGTATTCTTTGTACAGGCGTACGATATCATCACGGGTATCGCCTATAAAGGGCCCGTGGCTTATTACAGGTACACCATGCGGGCTGGCAGCGTATAGTATAAACCGTGAGTCTTCCTGCCCGGCAGTGAACCGGATTTCACTTTCTTCACTGGTCAGCCCGGTTTTATTCAGCCAGCCGGATTGCCCGGCGGTTACCTGTAACTCTCCAACAGATATGCTTCCTTCCAGCACGTAAATAAAGCCATTGTAGCCGGCCGGTAACCGGTGTGCAGCTTTTGCCCCCGCATGCAGCGTAAAATCTACCAGGTCAAAAGCTGTATGGTTCAGCATCGGCGATACCAGCCCGTTGCTGCTGCCGCTGTACACTTTTATTTCGCCATTGCTATATGCCCGGGTTGGCACATCCTCCGGCAGGAGTTGCTGCCAGCGTGCCTCCGCCCAACGCTGTTCGGGCGGCAATGCCAGCCATAACTGCAGGATGCGCATGCTGGTTTTGCCGGTTATCTCCTCTGTATGGATAATACCTTTGCCGGCCGTCATTAATTCCATACTACCGGTATGCCATTCTTTTCCGTCTCCTTTGATAACGAGGGTGACGGTTTCGAAGCCTGCGTGAGGATGTGGTCCACCTACAGGCTTACCGCCCGGCAGGTTCAGGTTATCATCCATCAGCAGGATAAAAGGATCGGTACGTGCGAAATCGGTACCGTCTATTACAGCTACGGCGTAATGTCCTTCTCCCAGGAACCCCTGGCGGCCATGCCCGGTAACTTTTTTTTCTATTGTTCTTCTGATCATTTTGTTAAGATTTAAGTGTTGCAAAATCTCCCCGTTTTCCAGAAAACAGGGACCTGAATAAAGAGGGAAACCGGAGCCAGGCAGTTATCCATAGTAATACCTGTACGGTTACAGCTACGGCGACAGGTTGCTGGTGCTGCACGTGAGAGGCGATGGCTCCTCCCATATAAGCAATCAGCAGCAACAAACCAATGATGCCGGTGCGGGGGATGCAAAAGAGTACAAGGGATACCAGTTCAATGATGCCTATCCACCAGTAAACTTCTTTGGTAATACCCATCGATGCAGCCTGCGCTATAGCGCCTTCATTTTCAGTAATTTTAAGGAAGGCGCTGAATGCAAACAGCAACGACAATACAACCGTTAATACCCATCCCAGTGTTCTGCTTGTTTTCTGTGTCATGATATTTTTGTTTTTTGTTGACACAAAATTCTAAAACTATGATATACCTTTGTTACCTGTTACAAAAACAATAGCGGTTACAAAAAGAATATCACATGATAGCGCATAATATTGAAAGTTGTAAAAAAGCCCGGTTGGCTGTGCGGGATACCCTGGATATAATTGGCGGGAAATGGAAAATGGTACTGCTCACCATTCTCATGGATGGAAAAAGGCGTTTCCGGGAACTGTCGCGGGAAGCAGAGATATCCCCTCGTATATTGTCAAAAGAATTGCAGGAACTGGAAATGAACGGACTGGTGAGCAGGACCGTATGTAATACGAAGCCGATAACCGTGGAATATGCGGTTACGCCTTATAGTGAGACGTTGAAAGAGGTGCTGGAAGCGATGAACCGGTGGGGCGAAAAACACCGAAAGAGGATTATGAAGGGGCAGGTTTCTTAGCTAATTGCAGGCGGACAATATACATTCTGTTTATGCCGGTTTCTCCCGGATTGTAGTAACGTTTTTCCCAGGCTACTTCAGCATATCCAGGTAGGGTTGCAGGGCCACCTGCAAACCGCCTTTTCTTTTACTTTCATCGGCGGCTTCCATAAAAGCATATATTTCCATAGTTTCCTTTAAGTCAACCGGAACGATACCGGTGTTGAAAAATTTAACGATCTCCAGCAGTAAAGGTTTATACCCGGAATACTCGCTGATGATCATGTTGCCGGTTTCGCCGAAGGCAATACCGCCGTATTTGTGTTTTCCCTGCCTCGTACCTCTGAAAGTGCCCATCCGTCCGTCGGTCCAGGTACCTACGGCTATATCCATATTAGGTGCATGCGTGCGGCTTACACTCACACAACCGCTGCCCATAGCCGTAAACAACATTTCCACCCCGTGAATACCATACCAGTAAAAATCGCTGTGCGAAGGTTCCAGCACTGAAGGCGAGTAAGTATCGGCCCCATGTATTTTTCCTATCAGACTCCCGTTCCGTATAGCCGCCAGGTTGTCTACATAGCGGAGGGAGGAAGCAGAGAAAAAAGGAGTATTATATTGCCTGGAAGCCTTAAATATGGCTACTACGTCTTTGTACTGCGCTGCAATTGGTTTATCGATGAAGATCCGCTTGCCGGCTTTGAAAACAGGAAGCGCCTGCTCCAGGTGCAGTTTGCCATCATTGGTTTCCAGCATGATCACATCGCTGTTGGCGATGACCTCGTCTATGGAAGCAGCTATTTTTACGCCAAATTCTTTTACGGTTTTCGTGTATCCTTCAATACGGGAATAGCTGCTTTCTATGTCGCGGCTGCCATGCGGGTAGGCGATGGTGATAGTATAGCCGTCAAAAATGCTGCCGGCGTCTTTGGCGTTCATCGCTTTTACAAATTCTACGGAATGCGAAGTATCCAGCCCGATCATACCGATGCGCTTTCCTGCCGGTTTACCGGTATGTAATGCGAAACTATTTGTACCCAGCCCTACGCCCAGTCCAAACAGGGAGGAAGTCCGTAAAAAATTTCTTCTGTCCATAGCTGATGTCGCCTTTTTAATAAGCGTTAAATGTAATGAATATTTTGGTATCGGGAGGCGGTCTAAGCTATACCTATCAATCGTCATATCGATCTGCGGCGGCGGATCGATATGACGATTGACTGTCAGTTCGTTGCAAACATGTCATTGGTACGGCAATCCGGCAATTAAATACTCCACCAGTAATTGAACTTCAGCACCAGTGCCCGGGTCTTCACCGCCCAGGGGCCGGGAAGATAATTGTCGGTGTAGACCAGAAACAGATCCGAAGCGGGTTTGTAACGCCACTGGAAGCGGGCGTTGATATTCATATTGTCCATTTGCTGGTTGTATTGAACATAGGTGGTAAAAAACAGGGTGTTGGTAAACGTTATGTCAATGCGCGGGCCTACCAGCAAGAAGCTGTTTCTGCCCCAGGGTTGGGGAAGACTCAGACGGTTGTAAGTACCGTTCAGCGTAATATTGACATAGGGTTGAAAACGGTACCCGATCTCACTGCCGATTGTCAACAGCTTTCCATCAGCATAGTAGCCGCCATAACGAAGCGATCCCGTATAGGTAAACAGGTGCTGAGGAGCGGAAACATAATCGAATCCTGCAGTCCACCATCGGTGACGGCTACCTGTTTGCAGGGAGTCCTTGCCGGTATTGGTAGGGTCAAAGGGGGTAAGTAGTTGCACATAATCCTGCTGTATCAACGGTGTTAACGTGGCTTTGGAACGAAAGGTGACCAGGTAGGAGTAGATATTGCTATGGTCCGTCTCTTTAAGGCCGGTATTGAAATAATACGTGCTGTTGATCACAGGACCATGACTTAGTATATTGCTGCCTTTCGGAAAAAAGAAATAAGAAAGCTGCGGGTTGAGTTTCATATATCCTCTTCTCGGTGTATATCCCACTTCAGGGTTAAAATGTTCGGCTACATATTGCAGTTGGTTATACAACAGCCATTTTCTACTACTGTACTGCAGATGCCCGGCATAGGTCCAGTCTTTATTATCCACACCCGGCTGAAAGGTTTTTAATACCATGGCTTTCCCGGTCCACCGGTTGCTGGCAGAAGCCAGGTTATATTCAAAGCCCAGGTTGCGGTTGTACCGGGAATACACACCCTTCAAACTATCCGCGGCATCGGGATGATAATTCAGGGAGGTCTTATCAATATACATTACGCCTACATTAGACCGTTTCAATATTTTACGCTGCAGGGAGAAAACGGCGAAGTTCTGTGCGGGTAGTGCGTTAGCGTCCACCCTGCTTGTCTTCATATCCATGATGCCTATGCGCCAGTTTTTATCCAGCTTGCCGCTTAGTCTTGCACCAAAGTCTATGGGAACACCCAGCCCTATACGCCGGGAGAAAAAAGGCCGGATATCGGCATATCCGAAATTGGCGAACAGGTCCCCATTCTCCAGGAAGAATTGCCGGCGTTCGGGAAAGAACAATTCAAAGCGGCTGAGGTTGGTTACCTGCTTATCCACTTCCACCTGCGAGAAATCCGGGCGAACGGTAAGGTCAAGGTTCAAAGAAGGACCGATGGAAACCTTGATATCGCCGCCGATATCTTTTGTGTAAGCCGGTTTTGCAGCCTGTTCGTAGTTTTTGTTCACTCCGCCCAGCACATAGGGGATCACCGATATATTGGAACGGGGCGCCGGTGGCGCTTCATCCCATATCAGCGAACCGGTGTAGGCCAAAGCCGCGCTGGGGAATTGCCTTGGTATGGGTGTCCAACTGGACTTTTCCGTAGTTTTCAGGTCGTTCCTGCCAAAATTGATCCCCCATACTTTAGCATCTTTTTTATAGCGGATGGTTTTGAAGGGGATCGCCGCTTCAAATACCCACTTATCATCGTAATTTTTCACAACGGATACCCATTTGTTATCCCAGTTGAGGTCTACTTTGCCACCTTCGTACATAATGCCGTCCCATTGTGCTCCGGCGGCATTGGCGCCAAAAGAAAACCCGGTTGTCAGGTCATCAAACGTATCTATGAACAACAGGAAGTTGTCGTTTTTCAGGAAAGCAAAATCCCGGCGAAGTGATTCCACCATGTGGATGCCGGTACCATAGGTGAAACATTCAGCCAGCAGGTAGAGGTTCTCATTGTCGTAGGTCATGCGCACATCGGTCCGTACGTCTGCCAGGCTGGTATCCATCGGCAGCATCATATAAAAATTGGTGGCAATGGCGGCATCTGCCCATACCCGTTCATCCGCAATACCATCGATGGTGACGGGGGAAATTGCTTTTTTAATAGGAAGCTGAAATGCGGCATTCTTCTTTTGTGCAGACACATGGAAAAATAAAAAAAGCGGAAAGAGTAATAATGAAAATGATTTCAACAGGAATAAATTAAAAATGAAAGATATGGATTTTTTCTGTCCCGGCTTTCACTTCGCTGCCGACCTGCTGTGAAATATAATGCTGACTGAATACCGTGTCATTGGCACTATTGTAAATGAAAGTTATGATAGTTTGAATGACTCCCGGAGAAAGATCTGTTGGGCTGCAATATAACTGTTTAGGAGATGTCTCTCTGTGTTCGACGATAATAAGTGAACCATTAAGAAGTTAAGGTTAGTTGAGGAATGCCTTAATGTTTCTTAATGCCCGCCCGGCTTGACACCCAATGCTCAACTATTTTCTGACCACATTATCTGATATATAAAAAAGGGGCCCGGAAATGTTGCCATTAAAAGGATCAACACACCGGAACCCTCATGTACCTATTCAGAAGCCAGAACCCGTTTACTTTTTATTAGTGTACAGTTCACTTATCTCTTCCTGGGTAAGCGCTGAGCTGTATAACCTGAACTGATCCAGTTCACCTTTCCAGGTAGAAGACAGCCAGTCATCAGAATCCAGGTTGTCCCCGGGGCCGCCGCCAATACGCACTTCACTGATCTTAGAGTCGTCCAGATTTATATCCCCGTGGCTTCCCCAGGTTCTTTTGAGTGGGTTGGCTACCCCATCTAAATAAAGGGTAAGTGAACTTGTGGAAGCCTGATAAACCAAAACCATATGGCGCCACTGGTTATTCACCAGCCCGGTAATCGAATTATCCCCTTCCCATGTCAGCCAGTTATCCGCCATGTTCTTGTCAACTACTACCATTTTAATGGCGCAGGCGTCATTATTCCCTTCCAGCATCAATAAAAAGTTACATCCGCTCCAGTGTCCGTTGCTGGATTTAAAACTGATAGGATACTCCGGCCCGTTGGTACCCGTATTATTTTTGGTCTGTCCGTCTTTTTTGTACCAAAAAGAAAGAGAAAAATCTTTTGCTTTAACTGCCCAGTCATTAGGTTTCTGATACTTAACAAACTTCATAGCTTCTCCTTTTACCCCCTTGCCGTTAATTCCGTCAACTGGTGTCAAAGGATTATCGGATGCGAAATTGGCGCGTATGCTGTCGACAGCGTTTCTCAGCGGGTTGTCCGTTGTTCCATCAAACGCCACATAAAAACTCAATGGACCATCAGGAGCATTTGTATCTATCGGATAATCTCCCAATGAAGGTCTTTCCATTTTCTGGCAGCCCAGCATTACCAGGCCTGCCATCAGTAAATAAATTATATTCTTCATTTTATGTCGGTATTAAAAATTAATAATCCGGATTTTGTATTAATACTCCTCCTGACTTATCTATTTCTCCCTGCGGGATGGGCAGCAACCTGTGTTTTGCCTGGTAAGCTGTTTTTCCTGCGGCAGGTAACACTGTTATGTCAATACCCCACCTGACGATATCCCAAAAACGCTGTTCTTCCATACCAAGCTCTACCATTCGCTCGTGTCTTATCGCGTTCCTCAAATCGGCCTGGTTGGTAGTTGTCACCTCCGGAAGTATGCCAGCGTTGTTGCCCCGGGCACGACCTCTTACCATTTCCAGGTAATCCAAAGCCGCCTGTGTTTGCCCCAGTTCGTTCGCAGCTTCAGCCGCCATCAATAAAATATCAGCGTACCGGATGATCCGGTGATTCATCCAGCGCCCAAACCGGTTGTTGAGAGACAAGCGGTCAGCCGGGTTCGTATATACTTTCATATTCCAGTAGGGCTGCGCAAGAGGTGCAGGATACCCCGGAACAGAACCCCCATAATATGGATCTACCTGGCCGGAGTACAGCAGGGTGGCAGCCTTCCTGGGATCCCCGTCTTCAAACGCATTTTCGAGTATACTGGTCGGAGCATTCCATCCCCATCCCAGGTCCCATTCTCCGGAACCCCGTACTCCCTGCACGTTTGCATAAATAATTCCCTGGTCATTTGTAGGTATATAATAAGCCTGAATTTCAAACAACGACTCCGGTCCGTTTTCGCCTTCTTTTGTAAACTGGCTCCGGTAATTAGGAACAAGGCTGTATATTCCAAGACCTCCTATTTCGTTTGCAGATGCCAGCGCTGCCGCCCAGTTGCTGCGCCACATATAGGTTCTTGTTCTCAAACCCAGGGCCGCTCCCTTTGTGCCTCTTCCTATAAAACCGGGTTCCCAGTTAACCGGCAGCATATTTACCGCCTCCTGCAGGTCCTCGTCTATCAGTGTAAATATCTCCGCCACATTTTCTACCTTGGCGATATTCAGGTCGGCCGCAGTTCCTGTAAAATCTATTTTCGGCACCCTGCCGAATGTACGGGCCAGATCAAAATAACAGAACGCCCGGATGAATTTCGCTTCTGCCCTGTTGATCAGGGTCATTTCATCAGCCTGTGCACCTAAGGAATCTACCGCTTTAACAATTTCGTTTGCCGCAATAATAGCGGCGTAATGATCCGTCCAGTATTCCTGTATACCGAAATTGGTAGCCACATACTGAAAATCGTCATACATGGCTCCATGATCAGCGCCATCCGAAACGGTACTTCCTTTTTGCGACTCATCCGATCTGTAGCTATGTATCCCCAGATACAAATGGCTATTAAACCCGCTTCTTCTTAAAATTGCATATGCCCCAAAAACTTTGCCGTCAAAAGCGCCGATGGACACATCATCCACCGTGTACCTTCCCAGGGGCTTTCTGTCCAGAAAGTTCTTTTTACAGGATACAAAACCCACACCTGCCAATACAAGTATCAGCAGCAGAGGGAAAAATTTATTTGATTTATTTTGATTCATAACAGTCTCATTTAAAAATTAAGATTTAAACCAAATGTATATATGGCCGGAACAGGGTATGTTCCGCCATCCACACCAAAACTCGTTGCAGAACCGCCAATCTCAGGTGTATAACCTGTATTGTTCGCAAACGTCACCAGGTTTTGGGCATTCAGGTATAGTCTTAATGATTTTATTTTTATACGCTGTAAAACTGCCGTATTGAAGTTGTACCCAAGCTGCACATTACGTATTCTGAAGAAGCTGCCGTCCTCTATCCAGTAACTTGAGTTCTGGTAGTTATTGGCCCGCCCGGTATGCAGGATAGGCTCCCAGTTAGAAGTACCTTCCCCTCTCCACCTGTCTTTCCTGGCATCGAGGTAATTAAAATCTGCAAAAGTACCCTGGTTCCACGACCTGTATATTTCATTGCCGTACACCCCCTGGAAATCAACCCCCAGGTCAAATCCTTTATATGCCAGGCTGGCGCCAAATCCATAGATAAAATCGGGTGTTGGATTACCGATAATTGTTCTGTCCCGGGTAGTAACCGACCCGTCACCATCCACATCCTTATACCGGATATCTCCTGGCAAAATAGCCGCGATCGTGCTGGGTGCGCCCCGCAGTATATCGGCATAAGACTGGTAAATGCCATCGTGCTGGTAACCGTAGAAATAACCGATGGGGTAACCGGCAGTAGTACGGGCAGGGCCATTAATGATCTCAAAACCTTCAAGATTTAATTTGAGCACTTTATTATTAATGGTGGTAAAGTTGGCATTTACAGAAATTGAGAAGTCCCTGCTAAGGGTTTTGTTCCAGTTACCTGAAAATTCAAGACCCTGATTTTGAATAGTACCAAGGTTTGCCAGCAGCGGTAATTGTCCCGCTCCCTGGTTAACAAGTGTAATAACGTCTTCTGTCTTCTTATTGTAATATACCGCTTCAAAGTTCAGACTGTTATTCATCAACCCCAACTCAAAACCGACCTCGGTGGTTCTTACGGTCTCCCAGTTCAGATTATCCGAAGTAATATATGACTCCTGCAGCGCATTGACCACGTTTTCTCCAAACACACCCGCATTCGCATTTGTCAACACGGGATAGGCAGGATAACGATAATCTTCCGGTATATTTTTACTACCCAATACCGCCCAGGAACCCTTGATCTTTAAGTTACTTATAGCATCAACACTATTAAAGAAATCCTCATTACTTACCACCCAGGCCAAACCAACTGCCCCAAAATTTTTCCATTCATTGCCTATTTTATAGAACTGGCTGCTTCCGTCTCTTCTGAAAGAACCATTCACCAGATACTTTCTTTTATAATTATACAACACCCTTCCAAGATAAGAGACCGATGCATCCTCCCAGGCATCGCCACCCCCTAAACGGGTGGAAAGATCCCCCACCGCACTAACATACCAAAAACGGGGGTCGTTCGGAATAACGCTGGCCGTTCCCTGCTGAATGGACGATGTCACTTCTTCGAAGCCTGAATAATAGGTGGTTATCCCACCCAATACCGTCAAATCGTGCTCACCCAGTCTTTTCTTATAGGTCAGCAGATAGTCCGACTGCATTTTCGGATACCTGTTCTGCATTTGGCTTACAGAGGTCATCCTTGAAGTAGAGTCCGACTTATTATCGCCCACAATATCCGGATTGTAAAATGCAATTATCGGATTATAAGTTCTTCTGCTGTTAAACCCATAATCTGCAAAAAACTGTGCCCGGAAAGTAAAGTCTTTCAGGAAGTTTATTTCGCCAAATACGCTTCCTACTACGCGGTACTCTTTATTTATCCGGGTGCCTCTTTGATAAACAATCGGAAAAAGGGGATTATATACCTGGGCGCGTTGAAATGCCGGTAAAGAATGTAAAAGCCCCGAACCATCAGGAGCATATACCGGTGAAATAGGCGCTGATACCACTGAAGAGGATACATTCTGCTCAAAAGGCAGCTCAGCATAATACACGTTCACATTGGTGCCGAATTTTATGTTTTTCGATACGGTCAGTTCATCGCTAAAATTAATCGTGTACTTTTTATACTGTTCGCTTTTTATGATCCCCTCTTCCGTTATATAACCCAATCCCAGGTAGAATTTATTCTTTTCCGTTCCACTTGTAACGCTGATATTGTTATAATTCAATATTCCTCTCTGAAATATTTCATCCTGCCAGTCTGTATTGGCAGTATAATTAGGGTTATCAAAACTGGAACCCATATTCGCCATTTGCTCCTGATACAATTGAGAAAAAGTGGGGCCATCCGTTACTTTGATCCTTCTCTGTACATCCTTGATACCAACCGAACTGTTTACATTGATCATCAGTTGACCTGTTTTTGCTTTTTTGGTAGTAATGGCAATGGCGCCGTTAGCACCTCTTACACCAAAAATGGCAAGGGAAGAACCATCTTTTAATACTTCGATAGATTCAATATCCGCCGGGTTCAAAAAGTTAATATTGTCGTTCAGGATACCATCTACTATATACACCGGCTTTACACCATTGATACTGTTGGTTCCCCTGATCCGTATATCCGGCTCAGAACCCGGCCTGCCGGATGCCACTACCGAAACGCCAGATACTTTTCCCTGCAAAAGATTCAGAGGATTGGCAGAAGGCCTGTCGGCTATTTCTTTGGCGCCTACTTTGGCTATGGAACCGGTCAGGTCCCTTTTACTGGCTGTACCATACCCGATCACTACCACCTCTTCCAATTGTTGTTCAGTTTCAGGTTCCATTATAATATTTATGGTGTCCTGGTCAGCAACGGCTGTCTCCTGGCTTTGGAAACCTACAAACGAAAAAACAAGTGTACTATTCTCAGGCACGGAAATAGAAAAATCTCCGTTAACGTCAGTAGTGACCCCCCTGTTGGTTCCTTTAACGGATACGGAAACTCCTGCCAACGGGCTTCCCGATGCATCCATTACCTTACCTTTTACTTCAATATCCTGTTGGAGTTCATTCAACCTTACTACTATAAGGTTATCACTTAAAACCGTATATATCAGATTAGTTCCAGACAACAACTTACCCATAACATCCGTAATAGAAGCTTCCCGGGCATCTATGGAAGTTTTTAACCGGATATCTTTGAGATTGCTGTTATAAACAAAACGGTAGCTGCCCTGATCTTCAATAGAATTGAGGATCTGACCAATAGTTGCTTTACTAAGCCGCAGCGTTACCTTATCCTGGGCAATTACCCTGGCGCTCACCTGGAGAACATTGAGAAAAATCAATAAAGCAGTGAGTTTCATTACAATAAGAACTTTTTTGAAGCAATTCGGTAATTTCTCCCCATACGGGAGCCAATTTTTTTTCATACTTTCATTGTTATGGTTAAGTAAAAAGCATTCTGTTCATCCATGAATCCACTTTTATTTAGCCGCGGGAAATGTGCCAGCATTTCCCGTTTCTATTATATTCATGCATTAAGATGTATTTAGTCTGTTCATCTGAAATGGGTTATTTTATTTAATGAATATGGTATCCTTATTTACGTAATAGCTAAAATGATTGGCCAATTGCAATGCCTCCAACGCCTGGAATACAGACTCATTTTTAAAGTTTCCGTCAAACATCAGGGCTTTGGGCGACTCTTTCTCAAACTGAAAAACAAACCCGTACCTGCGTGAAAGATCAGGCACGAGATCAACAAAAGGCCTGTTTCTGAAAACAAGCCGGTTATCCAGCCAGAGCGTTTCAATAACAGCGCTATCTGCCGCCTGGTAGTTGACTGTTGTTTTAATTACAGATAACTCATCCTCCCTCCCGTCTGTAACGGATCCTGCAGGCAACAACTCCATATTCTCATTCTTCACTACCAGTTTCTCCGAAGGTTTCATCAATATCCGGCCAGCCGGTTTCCCCGGAAAGCTCACTTCAATGGCGCCCCTTATCAGGCTGGTTTCAATATAACTATCCTTACTATAGGATTTCACATTGAACTCGGTGCCCAACACCCTGATATCAATTTTGTTTGTATGAATGATGAAGGGGCGCAAAGAGTCCTTCTTCACATCAAAAAAAGCTTCGCCATCCAGCCTTACCTCCCGCATCAGGTTATTGAATTCTTTGTCGTATTCCAACCGGCTCTCTGCATTGAGCCAAACTATTGACCCATCCGGCAACACAACCCTGGAATGAGAACCGGGTTTGGTAGATACTTCATTCCAGCTTTTTTTCCTTGAGTTGTTCTGCGCCACCGGTTGCCTATCAAACATGGTGGATGTTGAAACAAAATAAAATCCTGCGCAAATAGCAACCACGATAACCGCAAAAGCCAGTTTGTATTTCCGGCGGCTAAACGGGCGGTTTACCGGTTGTATATCACCGTCAATCTCCTGCAAACGCAACAGATGATGCTGCAATGCCTGCCGTGCTTCCAGGGTTTCCCGGGGTTTATCCACCTTCCATAAATCAAGAATATTTTGAATAGGGTAGTGTAATTCGGGGTGTCGTCTCAGCAGATCGCCCAGTTCCCTTAACTCCTCACTTGAAGCTTCATTGGTCAGTTTCTTTCCCAGTATGTACCAGATTCTGTCAATCGTCATGAATAATTTTATTAGCAAAAAGACTATTATCTATATACTACCACGACAATAGTAATCATGATATACCCCCAAAAACAGGATGATTTTTTTTTGAAAAAAGATTAATATAGCCCAAAGTGGCTAATAAAGAGTAGTTTACAAGAACCGAAAGTGCTATCGGTAACGATTTAGTAATGGTGCTTACTGCACTCGCTTTCATCTGATTACCTTGTAAATCATTACCGCAAATTTAATAAAAAAAAGGGTTAAGTCGTAGCGTACTTAACCCTTTTTTCTGCTTTTTCCAATATACATCATAAGGCGTTATAAAATAAATCTTCCCCAATATGGGGGCAACCTGTGATATTGGTTCCGATATTATTTCCAAGTTTTGACAAATAAACAAAAATGTAAATCCGAAACGTATGGTGTTAATCTCTAAAAATCTAAGCTATGGAAATCGTGTTGAACAAAATATTATCGGAAATTCAGCGTCAGGAAGATATGCTATCTTCTCAAATGATGCAAACTGCGGATGAGGCTTACCAAATGACCTTATTCTTAAAGGAAATGCTGTTTACTATAAAGATGAAAGTCTTGCAGACCGGATTTAAGGACGAACGGCAGGAAATCAATTTTTTCAAGAATATCAAACCGCAGATTTTAGGAAAACTTATTTATTACAATAAGGTATTCCGCATTGAAACTACCTGCCCCGTAAGTGCAGGGAGAATACACCAAAGTTATTTTGAAAACCAACTGAAAATTCTGAAATCCGAATACAAGGAAAGCATATCCAATGAGGATTTTTACAGGTACTATCGTGCAGGCAGAACTGACCGTGACCACAGTTATTTCAGGCTCGGAAAAATCAATTACCACGATGGTCTAAAAAGTAGTGTATTTGAAATTGACCTTAGCTTTTCTACTTATTACGATAACAAAGTTGCCCATATTATAGCCAATGAATTACTTTATACTTTCTTGCTTACCAAAATAAACCCTGAAAAAAATCCCGATACCATTTCAATAAACGGTGATGGAAACAAAGACATTTCGTGGACGAACTCGCAAAATGCACTGATAGAATTGATTTACGCCCTGTATGTTTCCAAATCTATTGCATACGGGAAAATAGGCATCAGGAAATTAGCATTGATTTTCCAAATCCTCTTCCGAACGCCCTTGAACGATATACATCATTCTTTCCACCGAATGAAAACAAGGGCAGGCTCCCGAACGGTGTTTTTAGACCAGCTCAAAATTTCCCTCGAAGAGTATATGGATAAAGACCTTTAGCAACATCAGCACGGGTGTTTGAAAGCAGTACACAAAATGTACTGCTTTTTCTTTGCCCATATATGCCAATTGGCATATATGGGCAAAAGGCTACTACAAAATAACCGAAACACGCTAAAACCCTTATTAAACAAGGGTTTTTCTCATTGCAAAAAATTTGAAAAAAAGTGCCAAACCAATGGGTACGCATTGGCAGACAAACACTGCCACACTTCTGAATTTTGTACTGTGAATATTAAACAATAGTGCAATGAACATTATAACAGTTGACGAAGAAGTGTGGAAGCACCTCAACGAACGGTTGAAAGCCATTAGCGAATATATCCTCAAACTGGAAGATACAAGCTACGATAGCTTATGGCTCAACAACCACGAAGTCTGCCAGTATCTCCACATCAGCGAAAAAACGTTGTGGCGTATGCGCACCAACGGGCAGATAGCTTTTTCAAAAATGTACGGGCAGTATTACTATACGATTGGTGCTATCAAGGAAATGCTCAACGCTAACGCCGTGCAGACGACCGATGAATATGTGGAGCAGCTTATGGCGAAAGGCAAAAGCTATATCGAGAAAGGCAGAAAGCTGAAATCAGGTAATCATTAAAAGCGTACCCGTATGAATATCGACAAAATGGAATTTGTGGCGTGGATGGAACGCATAATGGACAGGCTGGACATTCTTGGCAACCACATAGACGATTTACAAAAGAAGCGCAACAGCATAGACGGCGAAGAGTTACTGGATAATCAGGATTTATTGCAAATGCTGAAAATCAGTAACCGTTCCCTGCAACGGTATCGCTCCATAGGTAAGCTCCCTTATTATACCATTAGCGGAAAACTGTATTACAAGCTATCCGATGTGCATCAGTTCATCAGGGAAAGTTTTAACCCTCCGTTACCTAAACTGGATGCCAATAAGTGACAAACGCTGCCTTTGAGTGCCACATAAAGCAAATCAGTGAAGGCTTCCTTTACATTCGATCGTGAAATTTTGAAATTTTCAGATTATGAGCGAAGAAACAACTAATAAACAGGAAATGCCCGAACAGCTTTCGGACATCTTACTCGTACTGGATAAAGAGAAAATGAAAATCCAGGCAGTAAAGAGTATAGACGAAAACGGGAAAATGGAAACCGTTGACCCCACGAAGAAAAATCAAAACCAGTTTATGCGTGTGGATAAAAGCGGTGATTTCTTTTCCAACTTCTTTTCCAATTTTTTCAGCCAGTTAAAGAACCCTACAAACTTTACTTTCTTCAAAGTGCCTGCCTCGGTTGCTGCTGAAAAAGCAGAGGAATTACAAAAGCACGTAGATAAGCCCACTCCACAGGGCGAAAAAGTGCTGAAAGAACACGAAGTGAAAGCAGAACCCCAACCCGATAAAAAACAAGAAAATCAAAATAATATGGCAACAGCACAAACAACAACGGAAACAAGCGAATATCGCTACAAGCCGGAGCAGATTGATTGGGACACAATGAAAAACCTCGGATTGAGCAAAGAGTATCTTGAAAAAAGGAACCTGCTCGACCCTTTGTTACGAGGTTATAAAACCAATGAGCTTTTACCGATAGGTATCAACCTCGGGGGCTCTATCCTCCGCACGGATGCCCGCCTGTCTTTACAGCAAGCGGAAGACGGCAATGTTATCGTGGCAATACACGGTATCAAAAGAGAACCTAACCTCCACTTTGAATTTTTCGGTCACAAGTTTACGGACGAAGACAAGAAAAACCTGCTCGAAACGGGTAATATGGGGCGTGTCGTCAATTTGGTAAACTCCAAAACAGGCGACCTGATGCCGTCCATTATAAGTATTGACAGGCTGACCAATGACGTGGTTGCACTGCGCACGGAGTTTATAAAAATTCCCGATGAAATTAAGGGCGTAAAGCTGAATGACGAAGAAAAACAAACGCTGATGGAGGGCAAACCGCTCTATTTAGAGGGTATGATTTCCTCGAAAGGAACGGAGTTTTCGGCAACTGTACAATTCAATGCGGACAAACGGTATGTTGAGTTCCTGTTTGACAGAAGCAACAACAATCAGCAGGCGCAAACGAACCAACAGAATACCCAACAAAGCAATCAGCAAAGCCAACCGCAAGAAGCTCCAAGAACTTTCAGGGGCAAAGAACTGGATGATGAGCAGTACAACAAGTTCAAAGCCGGACAAACCATATACGTTGAACTGAAAGACAAAAAAGACCAACCGTATAAGGGTTATATCACGTTCGACAAAGATACCGGAAAGACCAATTTTGAGTTTCCCGGTCAGTACAAAGCACGGGTAGAACCTGCCGAAACTCATAAAACACAAACTGCCGTCAATTCGGAGGGTAAAACCAACGAAGCGACCAAGAACGTCCAAGAGCCTTTGAAGTCCGGGCAGCAAAGACCGAAAAACGAGAAGCAGCAGGAGCAACAGGATAACAAGCCTGCAAAATCCAAAGGCAGAAAAATGTAATACAGTATGAAAACAATCATTGCAGAAAAACCAAGCGTAGCAAGGGAAATAGCCGGACTTGTGGGAGCATCCGATAAAAAGGATGGCTACCTGACAGGTAACGGCTATTTTGTTACGTGGGCATTCGGTCATTTAATAGGACTGGGAATGCCCGAAGACTATGGCATTTCGGGATTTGATAAAGCATCCCTGCCGATATTGCCCAACCCGTTTTTATTGACGGTTCGCAAGGTCAAAAAAGACAAAGGTTATACCGCCGATACTGGTGCATTAAAGCAACTAAAGGTCATCGAGCAGCTTTTTAAGCAAAGCAACAGCATCATCGTTGCTACCGATGCAGGTCGTGAGGGCGAACTCATTTTCAGGTACATTTATGAATACCTGAAATGCAGCAAACCTTTTGAACGCCTTTGGATAAGTTCACTTACTGAAAAGGCAATAAAGCAAGGCTTTGACAACCTGAAAGACGGGGCAGCATTTGACGGACTATATCAGGCAGCGCAAGGCAGAAGCCGTGCCGACTGGCTTGTGGGCATCAATGCTACACAGGCATTGAGCATTGCCGCAGGCAATGGTATCTATTCGCTTGGAAGAGTGCAAACGCCCACACTGGCTTTGATATGCAAACGTTACCTCGACAATAAGAATTTCACGGTAAAGAAATACTGGCAGATACAATTAACGCACAACAAAGCCCAGGTTGATTTCAAAAGTATTTCCGCAACCAAATGGGACGAAAAGCAACTTGCTGATGATACCCTTAAAGCTATTCAGCGTGGCGCAACGGCAACCTTTACATCAGTAGAAACCAAAAGCGTTACAGAACAACCGCCCTTGCTTTTCGACCTGACAGGCTTACAAAAGGAAGCCAACAAAAGGCTGAAATTATCTGCTGAAGCAACGCTCAATATCGCACAAAGCCTGTACGAAAAGAAGTTTATCACGTACCCACGTACCGGGAGCAAATACATCCCTGAAGATATGTGGGCAGAAATTCCAAACCTCGTGCGGGCATTGCAAAATCGTGAGGATTGCAAGCAAGCCCTTACCAAAATCAAATGGGGACGGTTCAACAAACGTATCGTGAATGACCTCCGTGTAACGGACCATCACGGTTTGTTGATTACGGACAAAGTGCCGTCCGTACTTAATGCAGACGAAAACAAGATTTACAATATGATTGCGCTTCGCTTGCTTGAAGCCATATCGCAAGCCTGTGTCAAAGAAATAACCGATGTATCATTACAGGTATTGCATTACGACTTTACGGCAAAAGGCTGTAAAATTCAGGAAGCGGGTTGGCGTTCCATAAAAGGAAGTTTTACCGATGACGGCGAAGAGCCAGTGCAGGAATTACCTGAACTGCATAAAGGCGACGAACTTGCCATAAAGGAAGCCGCAGTTTTGGAAAAGCAGACCAAACCACCAGTGCTTTACACCGAAGCCGGGCTTTTGTCGGCTATGGAAACCGCAGGGAAAGAAATTGAGAACGAAGAAGAACGCAAAGCCCTCAAAAATATCGGCATCGGTACTCCTGCAACAAGAGCCGCCATTATCGAAACCCTGTTTACCCGTAATTATATCCAACGGGATAAACGTTCTTTAATCCCTACGGAAAAAGGATTGCAGGTGTACGGGCTTGTAAAAGACCGGAAAATTGCAGACGTGGCAATGACTGCCGAATGGGAATTGGCGTTACAGAAAATAGAAAATAACGAAGCGGATGCCGGAACATTCCAAAAGGAAATGGAAACCTATGCCAAATCTATTACCGATGAATTGCTACAAACCTCTATTGCAAGCACCAACCAACCCAAACTAACCTGCCCGAAATGCAAAAGTCAGCAGCTTATTATCCGTGACAAGATTGTGAAATGCCCTGATGAGGCTTGTAACTGGGTACAGTTCCGCACCGTCTGCGGTGTACAAATCAGTATCGAAAATGTAACAAACCTTGTCAATAAAGGCAAAACCTCTCTTATCAAAGGAATGACAAGCAAAGCCGGAAAGAAATTCGATGCTTACATCATTCTGAAAGAAAACGCTGAAAGTTCCTTTGAGTTTGAAAAAAACAAAAGCAGTAAACGCAATGGAAAATAAACCGTCAATCGTACCCAAAGAAATCAGGAACCTGATTTATACTATCCGGGGCAAACAGGTAATGTTGGATAGCGACCTCGCTGCCTTATATCAGGTAGAAACAAAGAACCTGAACAAAGCTGTTAAAAGAAATATTAAGCGTTTTCCTGTATCATTCTGCTTTCAACTGACCGAAGAGGAAGTTGAAAACTTGAGGTTCCAAATTGGAACCTCAAGTTTAAATTACGGCGGCAGACGTTATTTGCCCTATGCTTTTACGGAACAAGGCGTTGCAATGGCATCTGCCATACTTCGTTCTGATATAGCCGTTAAAATGAGTGTGGAAATAATGGAAGCCTTTGTAGAAATGCGGCGTATGCTCATCAGCAACGCTTCTTTGTTTCATCGTTTGGACAATATCGAGTTAAAGCAACTGGAAGCCGACCAAAAATTTGAAGAGATTTTTAAGGCTTTGGAAAGCGACAAGCTGCACAGCGAAAAAGGCATTTTCTACAACGGGCAGATTTTTGATGCCTACGCCTTTGTTTCCGATATTATTCGTAGTGCCAAAAGCTCTGTTATCCTGCTTGATAATTATGTGGATGATACGGTGCTTACCTTGTTGGGTAAGCGTAAGACTAATGTAACCGCTACAATCCTTACCAAAAGTATCAGCAATCAGTTACGGTTAGACTTACAACGCTACAATAGCCAATATCCTCCGATAGAAATTGAAGTGTTTTCCGACGCCCACGACCGTTTTTTGATTATTGACCATACAGAACTCTACCATATAGGGGCATCGCTCAAAGACCTGGGCAAAAAATGGTTTGCTTTTTCAAGAATGGATATTGAAGTCGGCAGGATGCTTCAAATATTGAACAAGCCGTAAAAAATGAACCTCCGAATTATCGGAGGTTCATTTTTAGTTTTTTTATGTTTCAAAATGCTCTAATACGTTCTTAAATAACCTTTAGTAATATTTCTTCTTTAGCCATAAACTTGCTTTTACCAACAGTATCAGTACAGGTACTTCTACCAACGGTCCTATAACGCCCACAAATGCCTGTGGAGAATGAATACCGAAAACCGCTATTGCTACGGCTATTGCCAATTCAAAATTGTTTCCTGTGGCTGTAAATGCGATGGATGCGTTTTTGTCGTAAGGAACGTTTAAAGATTTATTGATAAAGAAGCTGACAAAAAACATTAGTACAAAATAGATGATTAACGGTATGGCTACTTTTACTACATCCATTGGCAGTTCTAATATTTTATCGCCTTTCAGACTGAACATTAATACGATTGTAAACAGTAAAGCATATAATGTAATGGGCGATATTCGAGGTACAAATTTCCTGTTATACCATTCTATTCCTTTTGACTTTACCAATGCGTAACGGCTTATAAAACCTGCTAAGAAAGGAATGCCTAAGTATATTAATACGCTTTCGGTTACGTCTTTCATTGATACGCTTACATTGAAATTGGCTACTCCTAATTTGCTTGGTAATACATTAATGAATAACCAAACTAAGAAGCTATAAGAAATTATCTGAAAGATGCTGTTTAATGCAACTAACATAGCTGTGTATTCTCTGTTTGCTTTAGCTAAATCGCTCCATACGATTACCATTGCGATACATCTTGCCAAACCTATCAATATCAAGCCTGTCATATAATCGGGTTCATTACGTAAAAACAAAACGGCTAATCCGAACATCAATATTGTACCGATAACCCAATTGAGCAATAAGGATATGCCGATTACTTTTTTATCCTTAAATGCTTGGGGCAATAATGAATAATCCACTTTTGCCAATGGCGGGTACATCATCAGTATCAGACCTATTGCCAAAGGAACGTTTGTAGTGCCTACGGATAAAGCATTTGTAATTTTTGATATTCCCGGAAAGAAATACCCTAAACCTATACCTGCTGCCATTGCAAGGAATATCCATAAGGTAAGGTAACGGTCAAGAAATTTTAGTTTTGGTTGCATTGGTTATTGACTGACTTTTGAAAAAACATAAAACATTTCCGTTGCTATCTGTAAACTTCTTTCTGCATATACCTGTGATTGCTCCGGTGTATTGTCTGAAATTTTAGGGTCTTCAAATGTGATAGGTATCCTTTTTTCTGCACCTGCAATAAATGGACATCCACCGTCTGCCTGTGAACAGGTCATAATGGCTGTAAATGCTGATACTGGGTTGAAAGGACTATCGTACTTTTTTGAAAAGCCGATAACAGGCAAAGCATTATCGCTGTATTTTATGGCATATACAGGGTTATTAGTATCTGCGATTTTGAAAATGTTAAACCCCTGATTAGTCAATGTTTCTGCAACTTTCGGAAATAGTGACGTTTCTTCCGTACCGCCCGAATAACAATGTACATTTGGTATATTAAAATGTGCTGACGCTACCTGTGCCCAAACCTGTGATAAATGGCTTCTTCGGGAATTGTGGGTACAGATGAAATTGATATTTATATCCTGCCTGTCGTTTACTTTTTGCTGTATAAAATCAATCAGCGGTTGTAATACGGCTTTACGTTCTTCGCTGATGCTTTGTACATCAATTTTGTTGTTAATGATTTCGATTAGTTTTTGATACATCGCATTTTGTTTTTAGTGTTTAGCAACATCCCGAATTTGGTGTACAGCAAGCATTATTCAGCTCTGATAATTTTACCTTTTGCTTTTCGGCAGGAATACCGCAAGCATCACTTGCCAGGCAAGCGGTTTGCTTGTTTTTCAGTACAAAATGGTTTCCGTTAAAATTCAAATCGTATTTACCAACCGTTTCGCTTTGGTATTCTACTTCTATTTCGGCATCTTCAATACCCAACTTTTCTTCGGATAGCTTAATGATGTTTAATAGCTTTGTTGGCTTTAATCGGTGTTCAAAATCGTTGGCATTCCATAATTGGAAATTGACAACTTTTTCGTTTCTAATTGTTCCGCCACAATCAATGAAGTGTTTTGTAATAACACCTATCTCGGTAACGTGAAAGTGTTCGGGTACAAATGTTCCGTTCTCTAATTGAAATTCAACATTATCCAATGCTGGTAAGATTTCTTTGATGTTTGATAGTTTCATTATTTTTTTATTTAATTGTTATATTGCTTTATTGCGATTAATGTGCTTAAAAAAAATGCTTAACAGCATTTATCAACCTCTACATTATCTATAAAGAAAGCATTGAGTTCCTTTTTAATCTGCTGCCAAACATTTTCATCAATACAGTAGCACACACTTGTCCCTTCTATATTGCCTTTGATGATACCAATGTTTTTAAGCTCTTTTAAATGTTGTGAAATCGTAGCCTGCGCCAATCCTAATTCTTCCACTAAGTCATTACAAATGCAAGCATTCTGCTTGATGATGTATTGCAGGATAGCTATACGGGCAGGATGAGCCAGTGCCTTTAAAGTGGTTGCCAAGCTGTTTTGCTGTTCTGTAAATATTTCTGTTTTTGTTACGCCCATCTTATTTGTAATAGTATATCGCAATATTACGATAAATATTTAAACCACAAAAGTAGTTTGTGAAAAAACATATAGCCAAGCACCAATTCTGTATAAATAATCAGTTCAATTTTCTATTGTAAATCGCCAAATCCTGCCTTTCAAAGCCAAACGCTGCAACATTATCAAAGGCAATTGCTCCTGCTTATAATTTTAGGATTTAAGTAAAATTCTAATCAAAATAAGTATGGATGTACAGCAAAAAGACCTGTCGTATTTCAGATTACGACTGCAAGAATTATTAAACAGCAGCTTTCCCGAAAAGGCACACGACCAAAAATTTATTGACCAACGGTCTTCGTGGGCTGCCAATGCTTATGAGGGTGCTTTCCGTTCGGGAAACGCCGTTGAGCAATGCGACGAAATAGCCAACTACATACTTTTTGAGGGCTTGCACTTCTCCAAGTTCGACACGGTTTTCAAAGTGGTATGCAATGAATTTGATACCATAATGGCAGACGAGGAACTGCGACCGTTCGCCCTGAAAATGTTCCCCGTTTGTGAGCCTGTTTTCGCAGGATATGAATTAACCGATGATTTCGCCAACGGAAATGAGTTTGATGTACTCTACACCGAACTGACCGGAACCATCTCAATATGGATTGAGGAAAATGGGCTTCAGTAAAAAGCAACATCTCCAACTGAATATTGATGCCCTGCGAATTGCTTTTAAACTGGAAAAGGAGAAACGCCAAGCCACCGTAGGCGAAAGACTGCTAATGATGCGATACAGCGGATTTGGCGGTCTTAAATTCGTTCTGAACCCCGTAGAAAACGAAATAGACATCAATCATTGGAGAAAAACAGAACACGACCTTTTTCCATTCACGCAGGAACTCCACCAATTACTCAAAGAAAATTCCGAAGACGATAAGCAGTACCGCAGGTATGTGGACAGTATGAAAAGTTCCGTACTGACGGCTTTTTATACCCCGCCAAAGGTTATAGATGCCATTTCATCCGCCTTGCGGGATAAGGGTCTGCATATTGATAAATTCCTCGAACCCTCCGCAGGTATCGGCTCATTCATCCAATCCTTTTCGGAAAATCAGAAAGCCAGTGTTACCGCCTATGAAAAAGACTTGCTCACAGGTAAGATTTTAAAGCAGCTTTATCCTGAAAGCAATATCCGTATCAACGGTTTTGAGGAAATTCCCGAAAGGGAACAAAACAACTATGATATAATCGCCAGTAATATACCGTTCGGCGATACTTCTGTATTTGACCTTTCTTATTCACGCAGCAGAAACAGCGCAAAGGAACAGGCTGCCCGAAGCATACACAATTACTTTTTTCTGAAAGGTGCTGATATGCTCCGTGAGGGTGGTTTGTTGGCTTACATCACTTCGCAGGGCATTCTGAATAGCCCTAAGAACGAACCCATACGCAGGGCGTTGATGCAGGATAATAATTTGGTTTCGGTTGTAAGACTGCCCAACAATCTGTTTACCGAATATGCAGGTACGGAAGTGGGCAGCGACCTGATTATCCTGCAAAAAAATACGGCAAAACAAAATCTGACCGACAGGGAAGATCTGTTTTGCCAAAGCAAGCCAACCGAATACAATACGCCGGGCAATGCGCTCTTTCAGGACGGTACAAGAATTATCCATACCGACCAAAAATTAGATACCGACCCATACGGTCAACCTGCCTTAATCTATACGCATAAAGACGGTGTTGAGGGTATTGCCAAAGATTTGAAACAAATGCTTTCCGAAGATTTTGGGAACCATCTGAATTTGAATTTATACAAAGGCGAACGCAATGATGAGCCTATGATACAAATTCCGATTGAACCAAAGGTTACACCTCCGGTCATAGACCCTGCAATCGTTCAGCAAAAACCGCAGCTTATAACCACTCCGGTAGTCCATCAGGAAAGCCCACAGGAACTAAAACAACTAAGCATTTTTGACCTGTTTGAAAGTGCGGGTGAGCCTGTAATGGTGCTTGCTCCACCTAAAAGAACTACCCAAAACAAAAGGCAAAGTAGTAATAAAAGAAGAGGCACAATAGGTCGTCAACCCGACCTGTTCAGCAGTGCCAGGCAGCAACCTTATACACCGCTAAAATCCAATGGTGCTACCAATGGAAAAAGCCAAGTAAACAGCAAAAAACAGGAAGCCATCGGCGACCTGTTTTCACAAATAAACGGCAATGGCCAGTCTGATAAGACTGCCATTCCCGTTACCGATATTAACACCGTTCCTGAACCTGCTCCGTATAGCGGCGAACTGCAATTATTCCACCGGAATGATTGCCTTGTGGTGGATAACGGTTGGGTCGGCTATTTGCAAGAGGTGGATAAGGAAGACAAAAAAGCTATCTTTCATCCATTGCAATTGCCGTCGGCACAGAAAGCAAGAGCCGAAGCCTACATAGCCGTAAGGGACAGTTATATCAACCTGTACCAAAAAGAAGCTGAAAAACAGACCGAACACAGGGAAGAACGGGAAACCCTGAACCTGCTGTACGATGCCTTTACCAAAAAATACGGCAATCTCAATACTGCCGACAATGCCAAGCTGATAAAAACAGACAGTGCAGGTAAAGAAATCCCCTATCTGGAGCGTGTCATTGGCGGCATAATCCATAAAGCGGATATTTTCAGCCGTCCGGTCAGTTTCTCTACTACCACGTTAGCAACCGACAATCCCGAAGAGGCTTTAGCTGCCTCCCTGAACAAATACGGAAATGTGGATTTGGACTTTATGTCCGAAATCAGCAGCCTGCCTGCCGATACCCTGAAAGAAGCCCTGCACGGGCGGTTGTTCTACAATCCGCTACAACAGGAATATGAAATAGCCGAACGTTGGATTGCAGGCAACGTGGTGGAGAAAGCAGATGAAGTAAGAGCCTATCTCGAAAACTATCCCGATGATACCGAAGCCAAAGAAAGCCTTACCCCTTTAGAGGAAGCCCGACCAAAACGTATCGAATTTGAGGAACTGGATTTTAACCTCGGCGAACGGTGGATACCTACCGGAATTTATGCCCGTTTCGCTTCGCATTTGTTCGATGCGGATGTACTGGTTCATTACTCCGAAAGCTCCGACGACTTTTCCGTAAAGTGTCATCAGGGCAATATGCACATTTGGGAAAAATATGCGGTCAAAGCGGAAAGCCGCACGTTTGACGGTATTGCCCTGCTTAAACACGCCCTTGTCAATACCACGCCTGATATTACCAAAAAAGTAATGGTTGGCGACCAAGAGGTTAAAGTACGGGATATGGAAGCCATACAAATGGCGAACACCAAGATTGACGAAATCCGTACCGCCTTTACCGACTGGCTACACGCACAGAACGATGAGTTTAAAAACAGACTGACCGACCAGTACAACGATACCTTTAATTGTTTCGTTCGCCCAAACTATGACGGAAGCCATCAGGAATTTCCGGGATTATACCGCAAGGGAGCAGGCATTGAAGACCTGTATTCAAGTCAAAAGGACACCGTTTGGATGATAAAGCTGAACAACGGTGCTATCTGCGACCACGAAGTAGGCGCAGGAAAAACGCTGATAATGTGTACCGCAGCGCAGGAAATGAAGCGTTTGGGATTAGCCCATAAGCCGATGATTATCGGGCTGAAAGCAAATATACCTGCCATTGCCGAAGACTACCGTAAAGCCTATCCACACGCCAAAATCCTTTATCCGGGTATTGATGATTTTACGCCGAAAAAACGCCTGCGGATTTTCGGGGATATTAAAAATAATGATTGGGATTGCGTGATACTTACGCACGACCAGTTCGGAATGATACCGCAATCGCCCGAAATACAAAAGGAAATCCTCGAAATAGAACTGGACAGCGTAGAGCGCAATCTCGATGCCCTGAAATCGCAGGGCAAGGAAGTGACAAGGGGAATGCTCGCCGGGGTAATCAAGCGGAAAGAAAATCTTGAAGTAAAGCTGAAAACGCTGCAACACGATATTGAACCTGCATTATGCATTAGGGATTTAATATTTGTGGTAAAGGTTTAACTTAGAAGAGTTTATCTTAAAGCATGAACTTACCATAATGGTTAACTTACCTATCGAGTATTCAGACAAGCCAGTAACAGCATTTGGCGGCATGAGTTTATTAAAACGAATGCTTGACAAATTAGGGATTATGGATAAGCTGGCTTCTGTTGACTTTCCGTCTCCTGGTTCAAACAGAGGGTATGCTCCGGAAGAGCTGATTCTTTCCTTTTGGCTAGGTATCTGGACAGGAGCCTCTCGTTACATTCATTGCGACTGGTTGCGCAACGATAAGGTGTTGCAGGATATTTTTTCTCTAGAACATATGCCATCTCAAAGTACCTATAGTCGCTTTTTTGGTAAGTTCAATCAAAATATTAATACAGCCGTATTTCCTGAGCTTCAGGATTGGTTTATGCAACAAATTGGCATCGAAAATATAACGGTTGATTTTGATAGTACAGTCATCACCCGCTATGGAGAGCAACAAGGAAGTACCAAAGGATATAACCCTAATAAAAGAGGTCGCAACTCTCATCACCCATTGATGGCCTTTATCAGCCAAACCAGAATGGTAGCCAATGCGTGGTTGCGTCCGGGTAATACAGCCGCCAGTTCATCTTGTGTGGCATTTATGCAAGAGACATTTGATAAATGTTTAGAAGGAAAAACGGTAGGTCTGGTACGTGCAGACAGTGGATTTTATACTGAAGACATTCTAAGCTATCTGGAAGAAGTTAAAAAGAACTACGTGATAGCTGTGCGGATGTATCCCAATGTTAAGTCAGCCGTTTTGGGAGAGCGCAACTGGATTTCTTTAGCTAAAGGCATAGAGTTGTCGGAAATGAAATTCCATCATCATGAAGGTAAAGAACGTCGATACATTATTGTAAAAAAGCGGGTAGATGACCGTCCCGATAGTGGTGGCAAACTCTTTGAAGACCTTCCTGGCTATCGTTTTAGTTGTTATGTAACCAACCTCGATTTACCACTGGATCAGATCTGGAACATCTACAATAGTAGAGCCGATTGTGAAAACAGAATCAAAGAACTCAAGCAGGATTTTGGATTAGAAAATTTTTGTTTACAAGATTTTTGGGCTACAGAAGCATCTTTCCGACTGATTATGGTAGCCTATAACCTGATCAGTTTATTCAGGTATTTTGCATTGAATGAAAAAAACAATGCAACTCATAGCACACTCAAAACCTATTGCTTTGCATTAGGAGCATGGACGGCAAATCATGCCAATAAAAAGGTGCTAAAAATAGCACTACCCGTAAAACGAAGGCCATGGATGGATGGAATTTTTGCCAAAATTGAAAATTTACCACCAAAACTTATTTATTCCTAATGCATAATCCGGGTTGAAAACCGTAAGGATGATATTGTGGACTTTAAGATGATGGGCATAGACCATTTGTTTGTGGACGAAAGCCACCAGTTCAAAAACCTGATGTTCAACACCCGTCATACACGGGTTGCCGGACTGGGGAACGTGGACGGCAGCCAAAAGGCACTGAACCTGCTGTTTGCAATCCGCACCATTCAGGAGCGTACCAATGCGGATATGGGTGCAACCTTTCTTTCGGGTACAACCATCAGCAATTCATTAACGGAATTGTACCTGCTGTTTAAATACCTGCGCCCCCGTGCATTGGAAAAACAGGGTATTCATTCCTTTGATGCGTGGGCAGCTATCTATGCACGGAAAACGACCGATTATGAATTTTCGGTAGCTAACAATATTGTAGCAAAAGAGCGTTTCCGCTACTTTATCAAAGTGCCGGAACTGGCACAGTTCTATTCTGAAATCACGGATTACAGAACGGCTAAGGATATTGGTATTGACCGCCCCACTAAGAACGAGGTATTGTACAACATACCGCCAACGCCCGACCAAGAAGCCTTTATCCAAAGCCTGATGCAGTTTGCCAAAACGGGCGATGCTACTTTGCTCGGTAGAGAACCATTATCGCAAAGGGAAGAAAAAGCAAAGATGCTCATTGCGACGGACTATGCCCGTAAGATGTCGCTCGATATGCGTATGGTAAGTGGTATATACGACGACCATCCCGACAACAAGGCTTCGCATTGTGCGGTAAATATCGCCAAGTATTACAACCAGTTCAACTCACAGAAAGGAACGCAGTTCGTTTTCTCCGATTTGGGAACCTACAAGCCCGGCGAATGGAACGTGTACTCCGAAATAAAACGCAAACTCGTGGAAGACCACGGCATACCTGCGCACGAAGTAAGGTTTATTCAGGAAGCGAAAAATGATAAGCAACGTAAGGAACTTATCAACGGAATGAACGAGGGCAAAATCCGTGTACTGTTCGGTTCTACAAGTATGCTCGGAACTGGCGTAAACGCACAGAAAAGAGCTGTTGCCGTTCATCATTTAGATACACCGTGGCGACCGTCTGACCTTGCCCAAAGGGACGGGCGGGCAATCAGAAAAGGCAATGAGATTGCCAAATTCTTTGCCGATAATAAAGTTGCTGTGATTATCTATGCAGTTGAAAAATCGTTGGACAGTTACAAATTCAACCTGCTGTATAATAAGCAGCTTTTCATCGACCAGTTAAAGACTAACAACCTGACCAAAAGAACGATTGACGAGGGAAGTATGGACGAAAAATCGGGAATGAACTTTTCGGAATATGTGGCAATCCTGTCAGGAAATACAGACCTGTTGGATAAAGCCAAACTGGAAAAACAGATTGCCGGACTGGAAAGCGAAAAGCAGGCGTTCAACCGCTCTAAATCCAGTGCCAAATTTAAGGTACAGGATTATATGGAAATGTTGCAAAGCACTCAATCCCGTTTGAGCCGGATGAGTACCGACTGGGAAAACTTACAGCAACGCCTGCAAAAGCGTTCGGACGGTACAATCGAAAACCCTGTGCTGTTAGATGGCTTGCCGCCCAATGCAAATCCGAAACAAATAGGCGCAAAACTGAACGAGATTGCGAACAAAGCCCGCACGGCAGGCGACTATCGTGAAATAGGCAACCTCTACGGGTTTCAATTATTGGTTAAAACAGAACTTCCAAAGGATAATTCAACACTCGAAAGGGTCAATAGATTTTTTATAACTGGCGAGGGCAATATCAAGTACACCTACAATAACGGTCTGATGGCAAAAGACCCCGAAACCGCCGCAATGAATTTTTTAAGGGCTTTGGAAAAACTGCCGGGCTTTGTGAAGCAGGAGCAGGAGAAAATCGCTGAAATACAAAAAGACCTGCCGATACTTCAGGAAGTGGTTAACGGTACTTGGGCTAAGGAAAGTCGATTGAGTGATCTTAAAACGGAACTGGCTGCCGTAGAAAGAAAGATACAGCTATCTATTACGCCGGAAACCAAACAAGATGCTTCGGAGCAGGCAGAAAAGCAGAATGAAGCCCCAAAGGTGCAGGAAAGCATTATACGGACAAAAGGCGTTCATTCACCTCGTGGCGTATTATAATAGTCGTTACTTTTCGTCCTTTTCGTCCATTTTTTTTATTAGGGCTTCACACAGGCTGTCAAGGAATTTGGTTCGGTTTATCTTACGGGCTTTCAGTTCCATAAACGTATGGTAAAAATCGCCCAATTCAATATTAAAGGCATCTTCAAATGCTTTAGCAATCAATTTTATATCTGTATTCCCATTGTTAAATACACCGTGGGAGTACAGTGCATATATGAGTTCAGTCAGTGCCGTTTTGCTTGCCGTCCATTTCAATGAATTGTCCGAACCCCTTTTCACATTGATGTTATTGAGCCTGTCTTCCAAATAAACTTGTATCAGGTCATTGGCAATAATCTTGGCAACCTTATAATCGTGTGAAGTAGAAAAACGATGGTCTGCTTCAAAATAAAATGTGTCTAACCACAGCCTTATATCGTGCTTGCCACGCACAAAGAATTTTTCGTCAACGAAAGAATTATTGCTGCGGTAATACTTGTAAAAATCAAGGTTGTTTTCAAAGAACCTTTTTAGCTTTTTCAGTTCTTTGGTAAAATATTTCTTGGTACGCTTGTTCCCGTAGGGTCTTCTTGTTTCGATTTTATAGATGGCATTGTAGTAGATGAGCTTTGAAACAATAACAGGTTTCTGATACTTGAAAAAATGGATTTCTTCTTCCATATTCTTAAAGTCATTTTTCAGTACAAAGTCCTTTAAGTCGGCAAGGCTTTGTATGATATGGTGTATAACGGCTTCAATTCTTTTTATGGGGCAGTCGGTTTCAATCTCCAGTTCCTGGATTGCAGTTTCCAATTTAAGATATGTTTCATTGTAAAATTTATCCATTCGCTTCATTTTGATGTAATATATTATTGGTTAATACAGAAAAGCTAACACTGTTCGTATTAGCTTATGATGCAATTACTGCTTAAAAAAATTCAACCTCTACCGTATTGATGATGGAACGATAGATAGATTTTTGTTACATACTTTAAAGGGTTGTAGTATGATGCAGGTTAGTCTTTGCGAATTACACCTGCATCACCTCCTTTTTTTTACCGATATTTTTTTACGGTTATGCAGTTTACAACCCTTAGTTATTTAATTTTAATAAGTCAATGCCAGCCCCACACCAAAGCCCATATCGCTATCATAGTGGGTACGTATACCTATATTCTTATTAATGATATACCTAAGTTCTCCCATATACTCTAAGTCGGTATTCACCATAAAACCACCTCTTAGTCTTTTTGAAATTGGTATATCTTCACGCATTAACTGCAATCTCACAATTCCATCATGATATACTTCTGCCTGAAAATTGACCAGCATAGGTAACGTATACATAAACCCTAAACTGAACGCCCTGCGGGTGTCTTTCTTGTTGGTTTGTCCAAATATGTTCTTTTCGTGTTCATCTTCTCCCATTTTACGGTAGCGGTAATCAAAACCTACAAAGGGCATGAACCATTGCATCTTTCCAATGTATCTACCTAAATGGGTTTCTACTTCATAACCGTGCATACTATTATAGCCTAAACGCCATTCTGTTCCTAATTGGTAGCGTGCATTCATTAGCATAGCTTCTCCATCATTACCATTGGTTGCAAAATCGTTTTGTGCCATAAAATGAGGCATATTACTTTCTCTTTGCAATTCTTTATAGGCTTTTGCCTTGTCGGGTAGATAGGGGTTATTGTAGTCTCCAACTTCAAAGACCCTGTTCATTCCCGCCATCATGTGATATAATATATGGCAATGAAAGAACCAATCACCTTCCTCATTTGCTAAAAACTCAATGGTATCTGTTTCCATAGGCATGATATCCAACACATTTTTAAGCGGCGATTTTTCGCCTTTTCCGTTTATCACCCTGAAATCAAATCCGTGAAGATGCATTGGATGCCGCATCATTGAATTATTATAAATGGTAATCCGTAGAATTTCTCCTTTTTTTACAGGTATTTTGTCAGTTTCCGAAAGTATTTTATTATCCATGCTCCATACATAGCGGTTCATGTTGCCAGTAAGTGTGAATTTCAACTCTTTTACAGGCGCATCATTTGGAAGAGAGGTGTTATAAGGTGATTGCAACATAGCATAATTTAATGTTTTGATGTCTCCCAAGGCATTAGCGTTGTAACGGTTAGCGTCGTTATCCATATCCATACCCTCATGCTTACTGTGGTCTGCTTTTTTTGTTGCATCTCCGGTAATTTCGGGATACATCACTACATTCATGTCCATTTGGTTAAGGCTCATCTTCATGCCCATATCGTCCAAATCGCCATTCATTTTCATCATATCGTTCATCATCTTCATCCCCTCGAAATACTTCAATCGTGGGAGTGGAGAAATAAGCTGTTTGACCCCATCACCTATAAAGTAACTCGCAGATTGTGTCCTGTCTTCGGTTGTTGCTAAGAACTCGTAAGCCAAACCATCTTGAGGGATAGTCACTACAATATCGTAAGTTTCAGAAACGGCAATGATTAACCTGTCCACCTCTACAGGCTCAACATCATTCCCATCATTCGCTACTACTGTAATTTTTCCTCCAGCATACCGTAGCCAGAAATATGAAGACGCCCCTCCATTGGAAACACGCAATCTGACTTTGTCGCCTGCTTTTAGCTTTTTACCATCAATTGTTTTCAAATCGGTGCTATGGCTAGCATTTATTAGGATTTTATCATAGTAAACGTCACTGACATCCATCGCCAGCATCCGCTTCCACTCGTTTTTTACCTTTACCCCTAATTTTCCCTCCTTAATAGCTTCAACATATGATTGTGTTGCGCCTTTCTTAATGGCCGCCCAATCATTTGCATTGTGTAGCATACGGTTGATATTATCGGGGTTAAGATTTGTCCACTCACTTAATATAATTGGAACGGTCGGCAAATCGTCAATTCCTTTTCTGAATGTCTTATCATCGCTTCTTTTCTTCATGATAAAACTTCCGTACATGCCAATCTGCTCCTGCAATCCTGAGTGGGAATGGTACCAGTGCGTACCATGCTGGATAATCGGAAAACGGTAGGTGTAGGTTGTGCCCGGTGCGATGGGTTTTTGTGTAAGCCAGGGCACACCGTCCTCTTTATTGGGCAGGAACACACCATGCCAGTGAAGTGATGTGCTTTCTTTCAATTGGTTGTGCACCACTATTTCGGCAGTGTCGCCCTCGGTAAAGGTAAGGGTGGGCATGGGGATTTGCCCGTTTACGGCAATTGCCCTTTTTTGCTTACCTGCATAGTTGACAAGCGTATCTTTTACATACAGCTCGTAATGCACCACTCTCTGTGCAAACAGCGTTTGCGTGCAAAGCAGTATCAGCACTGTTTGCAAAATTCTTATAGGTATTTTATTATATCTGTTCATGATTTGAAAAATTATATTTAATGCTGTCTTCCATTGTGCTAAACCACGCTATCAAAACCTGCTTATCCTCCGGTGACAATACTGCATTGCGATGAATTAGTGTGTATGATGACAACGGCATTTCCCCGTCCTTAACCTGCCCGGCCATAGCCCTGAACTTGTTTCGCTGCCTGCGGACAGAATAGTCGCCAAATTCGCTAAAGTTGAGTTCCTCTTTCCCCTTTTTTATATGCTCTGCCATGTACCATGCGCCGGGCTGGATACGGCTGTACCACGGATAATGGGTATTGTTGCTATGGCAGTCATAACAGGACTGAACAAGGATAGCCTTTACATTTTGGGGTACGGCGTACACCCTTTCGATATGGGTGGCTGGCACTTCAACCGCCTGGTTCCGTAAGGGCTGAAAGAACTGTATGGCAATCAGGACGACAGCCAGCCCCAATATGATTTTCTTCTTTATGGTCATAATTATTTTATTGTGGCTTCATCTTTTTGTGTCTACTGTTTTTTCACATACTTGGCATAATTCTCCTTGTTTTCAAAATAAGAAACTTCACCGTTATTTCCTGTCACAGCAATCACCGCATTAGCTTTGTCTACCTGCTTATGGGAATAGGGGTCTATCGCCATCCGCACGGTCGCATCTTTTGGAATACGTTCCTTACACATTTCGCAACATCCGTAATAGGTTTTACCATCAAATTTTACTTCAAACTGCTTTTTGCCGATATAGGCATCGTTGACCATGCAGACTTCATCCGATGGAACCAATTCACCTATTTGGGTAGTATGTCCGTTGCTTTCCGGAGTTGCCTGCGAATGCTGCTGTTCCGCTTCATCCTTATTTGACCCCGCCTGACCGCAAGCGGTGAATAGCAGGGTTAATAAGGAAATAAAGCCAATTATTATTTTGTTCATGTCCAAACTTGTTTTTTTAAATTTTATTATTTACTTTCTTCAAACTCTTTTAGCTTGCGCTTCATTAGTTCAATTTCTTCCGCTTGGGTTTTAAGTATATTTTTTTGCAGCTCTATCAGTTCCGGGTCGGTCAGGTGTGCCTTTTCGGACATCAATATGGCTGCTGCGTGATGGGGTATCATACCCTTTGCAAACTGCTTGTCCCCGACATTGATTTGTTCCCTGATACCAAACCATGAAAAGATGCCAACAGCAACCGAGATGATGGCTATCGCCCAATTCATCTTCCTGTTGGGGTACATTACTTTCATTATCGCTAATTCGATAAGCAGCATTGCCGAGGTCATCAGCAGGGTCATGTACAAATTGTTGATATTGGGTATCAGGTTCTGCCACCCGTCAATCATGGCGTACATGATAAAATACATCACTGCGAACATTGCGACAGCCATCACCGCAAAGCGTTTGTACATGGCCGAAGCATGTTTTGTATTGTGCGTGCCATGCTCCGAGGAATGACCCGCATGGTGACTGTTTTGCATATTTTCCATAACCCTGAATTTTATTTGCTGTTAATTGTTTTTTCCACCTTACCGCAGGTCAGCATTTTAGAACCGTAGTAAGGGTTTTTGATTTCCTTGTTTTCGCTGAACCAAACAGCACCCTTACCGTCATTGAACATCGGGCAATGGTCCTGATACAATGTTTGCGATGTACCGAACAAATCAATCAGGTCTTTCAAATCTTCGCCAAGCGAGGCCAAATGTTCCCGCTGGTGGTGGATGTTGCCGACATTTTCCCCGATATGTTCTGCGTGTTCTTTAGCATCGTCCGCTATGTCCATGTACTTTTTGTGCTTATCGGCAGGAACGGCTTTCATGTCCACTTTATTCAGGGTAGCTAACAGCTTTTTCCCTGAACTGGCGGCAGCTTTGTCATCGTCCGAAACAAGGGCGTTCTTTAAGGACAGATAATCGGTAACTATGGGCGCAATAGAAAAGTTTTTTGTTTCTTCTTTTCCTGTTGCTATTGCTTCCTGACCGCTCGGTGTTTCGCTCACAGCGGGCGCAGCTACCGTATCATCCTCTTTTGGTTGGGAAGCTGGCTGTTCTTGTGATACCACAGCAGTATCATTTGAAGACTGCTCGTTTTTGTTGGATGCCTGATTGCATGATACTGTTACAAATGCCATGATAACAGCAATGATTGATAATGTTAGATTTTTCATTTTATTATTTTTTTAATTAAACAAGTACTTTTTGTAGTGGTTGCCGTTGTGAAATCCCTTACGGACAACCGATAACAGTTTTGTTAAGCGGTACAGATGATATTATCTGTACCGCTCCTTTTTACATTTTTATAAGTATGCCGTTGGGCTTTTTGCCAACGTTAAGGGTTTTTGTTACGGCATGGGATGATACATTGACTACCGAAACCGTGTTGCTTTCCTGATTGGTTACATAAGCGATATTGCCGTCCTGTGTAAATACAATGGCGTGCGCTCCTGCACCTGCATCAAAAACACCGGCGTGCATCCACATACTCATGCCGTTGTCCCAATTCCAGTAATGCACCTTTCCGTTCATTGGGTCGGTAACCCACAGTTCATTTTTTGAAGCATTGTGGGCTGCATATCCGGGCATAAAGCCTAAGCTAATGGTTTCAGTTACCGCATTGGTAGCTACATCAATAACCGAAATGGTCTGTGAAGCCTCATTATCCACATACATTTTGCCGTTAGTGGCTGGCCAGGCTCCTACCGGGTCGTCACCCACGGTCAGGGTTGCAACCACACTCTTGGTCGATGGGTTGATAACCGAAACCGTACCGCTGCCGCCGTTGCACACGTATGCTTTTGTGCCATCCATGCTAAAGGTTACTTCTGCGGGGTCTTCACCTACGGCAATCGTATTTTTGACAGCATAGGTATTGGCATCGTAAACCAAAACTTTTCCATCCATTGCCATTTGCGTTGTCCATATTTCTGTACCATCAGGGGAATAAACGGCATTGTGGTTCATTGCCGGAGTTTCAATGTCTTTTAAAACGGTTCCTTTTACGGCATCCATTATCAGGATACGCCCTTTCATGCCTGCCATGCCACCGGAATGGCCTGCGCTCAAATCCATGCCCGGTACGCCGATAGCTAAATGGTTTTGATGGCTGTAAATGTGATGCGGCCACATGACCATGTTGCCGCCGGAGTTCATGATGTCAAAGGTTTCACTCACGGTATTGTCACTTAGTTTTATGACAGAAACGGTTGCGCTTTCGCCATTGACTACGTAAGCTGCCGGATAATCAATGTTTTTACCCATTGGCATATCGCCCATATCATCTTTACTACAAGAAGATAGAACGGTTAAGGAAATGGTAGTAGCTATTGCCACCAAAGTTGCTCTGTTTTTCATTTTTACTCATTTTTAGATATTAGAAAATATTTGTGTTAATCGCTACTACTATGATGCTTACACTCATGGCGGGACTTTAATTACATTGGAGCAGCGTCCAACTGCCTATCAGATTTAATGGTCATGTCTTTGTCCTGCTCCGCTTTTAAGTATAAACTCACTGCTGATTAAATATGCACCTTCGGTAACAACGATGTCACCTGGTTTTAATCCTGATGTAATTTCAATCCACTGCTTGTTTTGCACACCTGTTTCTACCATGCGTTGCTCAAATGTGTTATCATGGGCCAATACCCAAACGGTTTTCATCTTTTCCAGCAGTACTGCCGATTTAGGAACTGCCAGCACATTGGTAAACGATTTTTCGGGAACGACCGAAACCAATGTGCCGGGTATAAGTTTACCGGCTGAATTGTTTACCCTGATTTTAAGCAGGTAAATTCTTTTGCCTTCTTCTATTACCGGGTTGGAGTAAACCAACGTACCTTTGTAAACTTCTCCGGGATTACTGTCGGCAAACACCTGAAAGGTCTTGATTTCTTCAAGTCCTGAAATTTCATTGGGATACAATTGCGCTTCGACCCAAACCTCATTGAGCGAGGTGATTTTTACAAGTGGGCTGCCTTCTGCCACATACATGCCCTCGTTGATGTTTACTTCGCTTACATATCCCGCTTCGGGCGAATAAAATGTAATGAGGGAATTTGTTTTGCCCGATGTTTCCAGTTCGGAAATTTGCTTTTCGGTTAAACCCCACAATGTCAATTTGTTTTTTCCAGCACTTAATAAATCGCTTGTCAGCTTAGATATAGGGATTGTTGTTTTTGCTTTTTCCAGCACGGACAGATATTCCTTTTCATCTGTTTGCAGTTGTTCACTGTAAATACTGTAAAGGGGTCTTCCTTTTTGAAGATATACACCTGTGTTTCTTACAAACAGTTCGTCAATCCTTCCTTTTGCACGGCTGCTAATGGTCTTTACCTGTTCTTCATTAATGGCAACTGTTCCTAAAATAACGGAAGATGATAAAATGTTTCTTTTTCTGACGGTATCTGTTTCAATACCTGCCAATGCCTGCTTATGCTTGTCAATGGTGATAATGTTGCCTTGCATTCCTGCATGGTCGGTTTCTTTCTTCTCTACTTTGATTAAAGACATATTACAAACGGGACAAGAACCAGGTGTTTCGCTTGCTACACTTGGGTGCATGGGGCAAGTATAATAACTGCCGGATGTTTCCTGATGGCTTTCTTGCCCGTTCTTACAACCCGTAAGAATGAGTATTGAAAGCAATATAGTTGAGATAATAAACTGCTTCATGTCAATTTGCATTTAAAAAAGTTTCACTGTCAGTCATCAAACCCGCTTGTTTTGCAATTTCTTCAGTAGGTGAAAGACCGCTTTTAATGATTGTCATTCCGTTGTTGCTCGCTCCAGCAATTACTTTCCGCACCTGAAAAACTCCCGCTCCATTGCGGGTAGTATCTGTTTTGACCCATACGTAAGCATTCAATCCCGTAGTGTAAACTGCCGTTGATGGAACCTGTAAATTTTCATTACCGCTCAAAGCAAAGCCTGCGGTAACAAGCGAATTTATTTTCAGCGAATTATTGGGATTGGGCAACACAATCCTAACTCTTGCAAAACGCTGGTCAGTTTCTTCAAATGTCTTTTCAATCAAAGCAACTTTTCCGTTGAGAAGTTTTGAAGGGTCGCTTTCAGAAACTATTTGTGCAGATTGGTTTTCGTGAATTTGACTTACGTTTCGGTTGGGAACTGAAACCAATACCCAAACTTCCTGTAAATCATTTATATTGAAAAGGGTTTGTGCTTCGTTTACATATGTGCCTTCACGAATTTGCGAAGCGGAAACAGCATAAGAGCTTGTATTGATGGCATTCTGCTGCGTACCCATGTCGTTCATTGCCGATGTGCTTTTTGCAGTAGTGTTTTGCTGCGATGTTAAAGCATTGAAAAAAACATATCCGTTTGAAGGACTGAAAACAGAAACTGTTAGGGCAACTGCTCCCTTTTTTTCCAACTGCGCAATCTGATTTTCGGTAATACCGAGCAGACGTAGCTTTTCTCTCGACTTTTCTATTAAATAATTATCTGCACCTGATTTGAAAAGAAAAAGATGTTCTTCCTGAAAGGTGCGTAAGCCGGGGCTGTATATGTCCATGATTTTATCGCCTTGCTTTACGTATTGGTTGCTGAATTTAACGTATAGCTTCTCAATCCTTCCTCCGAAACGGGCTGCAACGGATTGATTTCTGTTTTGAGCGAGGGTAATAAAGCCTTGCGCTTTCTCGGTTTTTCCACTGTTGCCTGATTGCAGTCTAAAGGTTGCCTGATTTGACAAGACCAGTTTGTTTGGTGAAACTGCCTGCTCCAATTCTTTTTCCACCAACTGCAATTTCATATTACATACAGGACAATCGCCGGGGTGCGGATAGGTTTTATCACCTTCGCAACCCATAGGGCAGATGTACTCGCCCTCAACCTTCTCATGATTTTCATGCCCTTGTTCACCTTGTTCATTTTTGCAGGATGATAACGCAGCTACCAAAAGCAAACACACCATAATGCAGATGCTATTTAATTTCTCTTTCGTATTCATATTCGGCTTCCAATTTTAAAATATTGAACAGTTTGTCATACGCTTCCATTTTTTTCATCAGCAACATTTCCCAGGCATCAAGTAGCACAAAAAAATCGCCTGTGTTTTGCTTGTAGGCAAGCAGGTTGGCTTGCAGGTTATTTTCATAGGCGGGAATAATGTTTTTTGTGTAGCTCTGATACTGTTCGTTTTCGTAATTAAGCATCGCAGTTTTTTCAGCTAACATTTTTGAAGCCATGAGTTGCATTATTTGCTTTTCCTGTTCCATAGACTGGATTTGAAAACCGATAGACTTTACTTCGGATGAATACATTTTAGACGACCAAGGAACGATGGGAATGGTTATCATTCCCATAATTGACCATTGGCTCGGCATACCAAACATTTGGGCATGTTCGGCACGGATACCAAAGTCAGGTCTTACGCTTGTTTTCATTACTTTTTGTTCCAACTTCATGGATTGAATGTATTTGTCAAGTGCCGTAATATCACTACGGTTAGATACGCTTGCGGTGTCCACAATGCTGAACAAATAGTTGCTTGGCGTAATGAGTGTATCAATCTGAAATGACGTGTTTGCATCACGCACCATCAGCGTGTTTAATCCGATATTGTTTTCGGCAATCACGCTGTTAAGCATTACCAGCATATTTTTTAATTCGGCTAAACGGGCTTTTGCTTTGTAAATAGTTTGCAGTTGTGACTGGTTATTGGTGAATTTTTCTTCGGATGTCGTGATGAGCAATTGAAGTATTTCTTCACTTTCTTTTAGAATGCGTTGTTTCTTCTCCGCTACATAACGGTTATAATACAGAATTTTCGCTTCACGCCTCAACTCGTTTTTTGTCCATTCGCTTTTCGATTTTTCGATTTCAGCCAGTGAACTAATGTAACTTTTCTTGGCGTTCAGTTTGCTTGGATTGGGTATCATCTGTTCTACGGAAAAAGCAATACCCGCCTGGTTCATGGGGTCGTTTTTTTCTTTGAGCATGGAAAAGTCGTAAGGAAAACGCATGATGCCTGTTGAAAAAGTGGGCGGCATCCATGCTTTTGCACCGTCTGCTTTTGCCTGAATAGACTGAATGCTGTATTGATACCGAATAATGGACGGGTAATTAGTTTCCACCTGCTGCAACAGTTTTTCCAGTGAAACGTAAGAGGTATCCTGTGCCTGTGAATGTATCGTATGCAGACACATCAGGAACATAATGGTTATTGATTTTTTCATTTACCTAATTTTAATTAGAAAAATTTCACTTTTCTTCATTGAACACTGATTTGAATAATCCACTTATATCAATTCCATTACTCTCATGTGAAATGGTGTTCGTTGTAACTACCATTTCAGCCCCGGCATTTAATAAATCCTGATAGGCGTTGCCTGCAAATACAGCATGAATACCTATGCAAATAGGTGGGTTCATTCCTGCATTTTTAAGATGACCAACCGTTTCAATCATAGTTCGGGCAGTGGAAATAATATCATCCACCAAAACAGGTTTATGATTTTTATATCGGTCTATTTGAGGAATTGAAACTTTTACGTTTCTGTCACCATGCCTAACTTTTTCTAATATGATAAAAGGGGCATGTGCGTTATTGGCTACCTCGGAAACCCATTGCTCACTTTCACTGTCAGGGCCAATCAGTACCGGATTTTGAATATTGTTCTTTATCCATTCTGATATATGATTTGCTGCCTGAACCACAGTCGCAGGAACCGAATATATTTCGGACAAAGTATTATACCTGTGCAAGTGCGGGTCAACGGTGGTAATAGTTTCTGCAAAGTTTGAAATGAACGATGCAAAGTATTTTGAAGTAATTCCCTCTCCTGAATGAAATTGCTTATCCTGTCGCATATATGCCAGATAGGGAGCAATAAGACAAGTGCATTTAGCCCCAAGTTCCATAGCAGTTTTGGATAGAAAGTATAAGGGCAAGAGCTTTGTATCAGGGCGGTCTAAAGAACAAACCATGACAACCTTTTTTCCTTTCACATCTGAATGAATACGGATATACGTTTCTCCATCCGGGAAATTGCGAATAGTGGCTTCGCCTTTACTGACATTATATCGCTTTGCTATCGTGTCAACCGTGGGTTCATTCCCCGGCAATGCAAATAGTATTGTTTCGTGTTCTTTCATTTAATTCGTATTATGTTGTTTTGAATTTTGTAATAACCCAAGGCATAGTTTAACTCTCCTTGTGCTTCTGCATAAATGGTGAACAAAACATCTCCATTAATAACTTGCTTACCTAAATGTGAGTGAAGCAAAACACCTGCTTTGGGTGATTTTGGAGCACCAGACAGTTTAGCCACTTTTGCTAATTTTCTGCAATCAATTTCATTGATAATCCCGCTTTGTTCTGCTAAAATATCCAGACTGAATGCAGCAAATTCAGGCTCGGTAAAACGCCCTTGTGCTTCACAAATGGAAATAAATTTTGTATAGGCGCTGCCTCCTTCCAGTATTTTTATTGCTTTGCTTATGCCTTTACCTTTTTCAACATTTTCGGAAAATTCTAATAACTCACCTGCAAGTAGTAAAGCTCTTTGTTTTAAATCTTCGGGTGCATTGTTTTCATTCCGCAGAACGCTTAACACATCCATTGCCTCTAATGCAGGGCCAATTCCCCTGCCAACTGGTTGTGAACCATCAGTAACCAGGCATTTTATTTGAAGGCCAACGGCATCAGCCACCTCTTCAAAATGTGATATTAATTTATTTGCGTTCTCTTTTGTTCGGACTTTTGCTGTTGAACCCACAGGAATGTCAATAACCACATGCGTTGCACCTGCGGCTTTTTTCTTTGAAAGAACCGAAGCAATCATCTGTCCTTCGCTGTCAATATCCAGTGCTTTTTCAACAGAAATAAGGACATCGTCAGCTGGGCTTAGACTAACTGAACCGCCCCAAACCAAACATCCGTTTTCCCTGCTTACTACTTCTTTCATTTGTTCCATTGTAAGTTCTACGTTGGTCATCACTTCCATTGTATCTGCCGTTCCTGCTGGGGATGTAATGGCACGGGAAGAAGTTTTAGGGATAGTCAAACCTGCTGCTGCCACAATGCTTATTACAATAGGAGTTGTCCGATTACCCGGCAAACCGCCAATACAATGCTTATCAAAAATGGATTGATTATCCCATTCTAAATTTTTACCGGAACGAACCATTGCTCTGGTAAGACCTTTTATTTCATTTATGGAAAGATGATTGCCAGACGTAGCAGTAATAAATGCTGCGAGTTCTATATTGGAATATTGTCCTGTTGAAATATCATAAATAATTTGGTTCAGTTCAGTCTCTTTTAATTCGTTGCCATACATTTTTGACCTTATCAATCCAATGGATGCAATAGGTTGCAAGTGAGATACAATAATTGCATCCCCATCACTTACGCCTAATCTTTGTGCAGCCATTATTGAAAGCCCGGCTTCACCATGTTTCAACAGTTCGTTGTAAACAACGTTAAGTGTAGCAATGATACTTTCATTGTCAAAATGCACTACTACCCGTGTTAGGGCAGTAAATCCTTCCGAAAGACATACATCGCAGTCCGAACGCATATAGATGATGTTTTCTCTGTAGGTGTCTATACCAAGATTTTTTATCTTCAGTGTTTTATGATTATGCATAATTTCAACCGTTTAGATTTGTATGGTTTCGTTCAATTGAGGAATATGAGCAATCCACCCAAAGGTTTCTCTTATTTTTTCCTGCAATCCTTTTGCTCCTTCTTCCTCGCTGTGGACGATGAATATTTTTTCGGGCATGGATGTTAATTTATTCATCCAGTCAACCAATCCATTCTGGTCTGCATGACCAGACAAGCCTTCTATATTTTCAATATGTGCTTTGACAGGATAAAATCTACCTCTCATTTTGATTTCTGTCGCTCCATCCAGCAATGCTCTTCCCCTTGTTCCTTCCGCTTGAAAACCTACCCACAGGATAGTCGCATTTTTATCACCTAAGTATTTTTCAAAATAAGTAAGCACTCTGCCACCAGCCGCCATTCCGCTTCCGGCTATAATTATTTTAGGATTGTTATCCTCTGCAAGTGCGTAAGTTTCATCGACACCTTTAATCCTCTTGATAGTATTGCACATTTCAAAACATTCATCGGGGGAGAGTTTATGCCATTCAGTATTATGGTGAAATACTTCTAACACATTTCTTCCCATAGGACTATCCATATAAATAGGGATGCCGGGTATTTTCCTGGTCTTTTTCAACTGCCAGAAAAGATACATGAGCAATTGCGTCCGCTCCACCGAAAAACTCGGTATGATAATAGTACCGTTTCTTGCTGCGCAACGATTAATGAGTTGTTCCAAACTGTTGATGGCAGGTTCGGCAGGGTGAAGACGATTGCCATAGGTTGCCTCAATAAATAAAACATCCGCTTTCTCCGGTTTTTCAGGGGGATATAACAGCGGGTCTATTTCTCTGCCAATATCTCCCGAAAAGACTATTGTTTTATCGCCAATTTGCAATTCAATAAACGTAGCTCCAATAATGTGACCGTTGTATCGGAAACGGTATCGGATATGCTCGTTAATGCCTATCCATTCATTGAGCGGTTGTTGTTGAAAAAGCGGTAAAGTATTTTCTACTTCCGGTAAGCCGTAAAGCGGCAAAGCGGGTTTGTGTTTTGAGTAGTGAAATTTGTTCGCTCTTATGGCATCTTCCTCCTGAATTTTTGCGCTGTCCTTTAAAATTATTTCAGCAATTTGTAAAGTTGGGGAAGTGCCGTTGATTGTTCCCTTGAAACCATGCTTCACTAATAAGGGAAGGTAGCCTGTATGGTCTAAGTGGGCGTGCGTCAGTAAAACTATATCAATAGTCTTTGCCGAAACAGCCAATGGTTGCCAATTCAGTTGCCGTAATTCTTTTAAACCCTGAAACAAACCGCAATCAATCAGTATTTTTTTACCGAAAGCGGTAACGAGAAATTTGGAGCCTGTAACCGTACCTGCTGCGCCTAAGAATTGAATTTTAATTTTATCATTGTTCATCTTTAATAATTTTTTTGTAAATAGGTTTTTCTGAAAATGTTTTACACAATGCAGCACATTCATCCATCACTTTTTGCAGCCGTGGTGGTTTTACCCCAATGCTTTGAAGCAAAGAATAATTGTGATGCAGGGTTTTACACAGCACTATTTTGTTATCCAGCAATTCTTGTTTTTCTTTTTGGGTAAGTGTGGTTAAACAGGTTACGGGATGCAAACCCGAACCGTCAATCCAATCTTTCAATCCGTTGTTTTTCGGGTAATCCCATCCCACTAAATTCATGTTCATGCACCTGCCGTATTGAACGGCATCTTCGGAAAAACGGGTGTTAGTTACCACCCAACCCTGATGAAATTTTTCGGAGTGACCGTCAATCTGTTTCCATGAAGTTTCTACATCCAAAAATCTTGACTGTATATAAAGTGGAATTTTGACATCACATATATATCCCTGCCTATTGTGGAATTTACATTCAATCATAAAATGGTGGTTGTCTTTTTCGGCAATCACATCCACTTCATGATTTACACAATGTCCCTTAACGATTACCCCGACTTGTGTTCTGTATCCCTTTTGGTTTAAAAGCTCTCCCACAAACTGTTCAAACGGAAAGCCGGACGGCCCAAATTCCATAATCGCCCTTTTTAGATTATATCTTGCCGCCAGTGGCCTGGAAGTATTTCTCAATAAGCGAAATGCTGTTTTGTAAATTTTTCGGGTGGACATTCCTTCTACCAACATTTCCATTACTTCCGAAACAATTTCATCCGCCAGTTCGGAATTTGCACCCGAATGCAAAAGGGATTGCTTTAATTTTCCCTTGTTGAAAGGAACCTTATGACCGGATGCTTTGGTAATATTTACATGGTTTGAGCTAATCTTCATCACGGATTATTTTTAAGCGTTTTAATAGTTGGATTACCAGCAATGAGCAAGTAGCTGAAACAAAAACTACGACCCAATCTTCTGTATTAAGCGGTTGAATGTTCAACGCTTCTTTGACAGGTGTTGCAAAAAATAAAGCAAGTATGATAAGCGTACAAGACAGCAAAGCATACCATACATATCTGTTCCTGAAAACTTCTGATTTAAAAAATGATACTTTGGCGGAAGCCATATTGAACACATGAAATAACTGGCAGAATATGAGCGTGAAAAACAGAATGTTGTTGCACAGCTTTGGGTCAAACTGTGTGCCGGCATGTATGAAATAGTGGCTTACAAACACCGCACCCAATGTGCAAACCGAAATAACGGCTGCATATACCCATACGGCATACCATTGTTTTGTTTTCAAGAGCGGCTCGGAAGGATTTCGTGGCCTGTGTTTCATTACAAAAGGATTGCCTTCGCTTACGCCCAATGCAAGTGCGGGCAATACATCCGTAACCAGGTTGATAAATAAAATTTGCAGGGGCAAAAGTTGGAAGTGGAGATTGGATAATGCTGCGAGGGACACAACAAACAATTCGCTCATGTTGCAGGAAAGCAGATAAATGACAAATTTTTGAATATTGCTGAAGATTATTCTCCCCTGTTTGATGGCATGAACGATGGATGAAAAGGCATCGTCTTTCAGCACCATATCGGAAACTTCCTGTGCCACCTGGGTTCCCCTTTGCCCCATAGCAATCCCGATGTCTGCTTTTTTTAATGCAGGGGCATCATTTACGCCATCTCCCGTCATGCCTACAATGTTGCCCTGCTCCTGCAACACCGTTACTAAATCCAGTTTTTGAGCAGGTGTAACCCGTGCAAATACCGATGTTTGCAGCCATTTTTGCTTGTCTATTTCTGTTAGATGCTCATAAGGTTGCATATCTTTCCCGCTTATCGGCTCATTTTCGGAAGAAATGTGAAGTTGATTGGCGATACAATTTGCAGTAGCGGGATGGTCACCCGTAATCATTACTACTCTGATACCTGCATCCTTAGCTTCCTGAATAGCCTGATAAACATCTTCTGCTGGCGGGTCTATCATGCAGTAAAGTCCTGCAAATATCAAATCTTCCAGTAATGGTGTGTTTTCGTTAGTGGTTTCTTTATATGCCCCTGCAATTATTCTTAAACCCGATGCGGCAAGTTTTTCAGACTTCTGTTTCCACTCATCCTTTAGCTGTTCAGTTAGCTGACTTTTATCGTAGCCGTTAACAATGAAAGTGCATTGGTTGAGAAGTTCCTCTGCTGCACCTTTGGCAAACACGGTAAATCCGTTACCGTTTTTATGCAACGTTGCCATCATTTTTGTTTCTGACGAAAATGGTACTTCATGGATTTTCGGAAAGATTTTTTCTACCTGCTCCTTTAATACACCTTGCTTGTAAGCATATTTCAGCAGTCCCGTTTCCAGAGGGTCACCAATCTCATTAACGCCGTTATTGTTGATTTCAACAGATGCTGTATTACAAAGCATCCCGATACGGGTAAGTAGTTCTTTGTTTTTCTCTGAAGCAATATCTACCGGGATGACTTCGCTTACTTCAATTTTGTTTTGAGTAAGCGTTCCTGTTTTATCGGTACAGATAATCGTTGTTCCACCTAAAGTTTCAACGGCAGCCAGCTTTTTTACTATTATTTTGTGCTTCGCCATTTTCATCATTCCCTGTGCCAATGCCAATGTTGCTACAATTGGCAGTCCTTCAGGAATAGCGGCTACTGCAAGGGCAATAGCGGTTTCAAGCATTTCTACGTAATCGCCATGTGTGAGAAGGCCGACAACAAAAATTAAGACAACCAATATGATTGTGATGTAGATTAGTTTGCGGCTAAATACTTGTAGTTTCTTTTCAAGCGGTGTAGCTGATTGTTTTGCCGATTGAACAAGGTGTGCAATTTTACCAAGTTCGGTTTGCATACCCGTTGCTGTTACCAATGCTTTTGCATTTCCGTTGGTGACATAGGTTCCCTTATGCAACATATTTGTGCGTTCTGCAAGGGGAGTTTTTTCAGGCAGTTCGGTTTCTTTCTTTTCAACGGGCATAGCTTCCCCTGTTAATGATGCTTCGTTAACGGAAAGCTGCGCAGCCTGAATAATTCTTGCGTCTGCGGTTATGATATCGCCAGCTTCCAGAAACAGCACATCGCCCGGAACCAATTCTTCGGAAGGAATTTCTATGAGTTTTCCGTCCCGAAAAACTTTGGACGGAACGCTTGCCATTTTTTTCAGTGCATTCATCGAGCGTAGTGCCTGCAATTCCATCCAGAAACCTACAACAGCATTGATCAGGATAACCAACAGGATTGCTGTGGCATCCAAATATTCCTGAAACCAAAAAGACAATCCGGCTGCGAAAAGTAGTAACCAGACCATGAGGCTATTGAACTGTTCCAATAGTATCCTTAACGGGCTTTTTCCTTTGTCTGCCTGAATGACATTACTGCCAAACTTTTGAAGGCGTTTTGTTGCTTCATCAGAAAGTAATCCATTTTCTTTATCACTTGCAAGTTGAGTGATAAATTGATTGATGGGAATGGTATGTATGTGTTTTGTTTCCATTAATCTATGTTTTCTAAAAATTCTACTTTACCATATTTTTTTATTTCTCTTTCCTTGACGATTTGATATATAACTGGCAAAACGATTAATACGAAAAGAGTAGAAGTTATTAGGCCAAAAACAAAAGGTATTGTAATAGGCTTCATGACATCACTACCTACACCTGTTGCCAAAAGAATAGGCATTAAACCAATCATATCGGCCATTACCGTCATCAGTTTAGGTCGTACACGCATTACGGCACCGGAAAACACGGCTTTCTCGACATCTTCGTTTGAGAGTTCAGCACTTTTCTTTTTTTCTACTGTATCTCTTATGGCTTCATTCATATAGACGAGCATCAATACACCAGTCTCTACCGCAATGCCGAATAAGGCAATAAAACCTACCGCAACAGCTACCGAAAAATTCACATCGAAAAAATACATTGAATATACCCCCCCGATTAATGCAATGGGAATACTTGAAAGGACAATCACCATTTCCTTAACCGAATGGAAAGTGAAATAGAGGACAAAAGCAATTATCAAAAGCGTAATGGGAATGATGATTTTTAAACGGTTCTCTGCTCGAACCTTATTTTCATATTGCCCACTCCATTCAATAAAATAGCCTTTGGGCAGCTTTTGAAAATCTGCATCAATACGTTTTTTAGCATCGCCAACTACGCTTCCCATATCCCTGCCACGCACATTGAACAGAACCGTTCCCCGCAGCATGGCATTTTCAGAATTTATCATTGGCGGGCCTTCCGAAATTTCAACATCCGCCACTGCTGACAATGGAATAACACCGTAACCCGATGTCTGCAAAGGCGTTCGTTTTATTTCTTCTATATCGCTTCTAAAATCCTGCGCTAAGCGCATGGAAACGCTGAAACGCTGCCTGCCTTCAATGGTATTGGTCAAAGGCATTCCTCCTAATGCCATTTCAATAAGCATATTCACTTCTTCAATAGAAAGATTATATCGGGCAATTTCTTCCCGATTAATTCTTATATCCAAATATTTCCCGCCTGTGAGTTGCTCTACATATAAATCTGCAAGCCCATCAATACCTTTCAATGATTTTTCAATTTGCCTTGAAAGGTTGTAGATAGTATCTAAGTTTTGCCCATAAATTTTCACACCAATATCTGTCCGGACACCTGTCGAAAGCATATTGATACGATTGATTATAGGCTGTGTCCAACCACTTGTAACACCAGGTATCTGCACTTTTTCGTTCAGTTCCGAAATCAGCTTTTCGGTGGTCATGCCTTTACGCCACTCCGATTGGGGTTTTAATACAACAATGCTTTCAATCATACTTACCGGAGCATTGTCGGTTGCAGTATAGGCACGACCTGCTTTGCCCAGAACATTTTCCACTTCGGGAACGGACATAATGAGCTTGTCCTGCACCTGCAAAATACGTTTGGCTTCGTTGTTGGAAACATCAGGAAGTGTAACGGGCATAAACAAAAGAGAACCTTCGTCTAACGGTGGCATAAATTCCGAACCCAAACGCACTACAAAAGGAATGCTACCCACCACGATTAAAGCAGCAATAGCAATTACCGTTTTTTTCCAATGCTGGCAAAGGCGCAAAACAGGGCTGTATATTTTTATAAAGAAATTTGCAACGGGGTTTCTGCTTTCAGGAATGAGCTTGCCTTTCATTAAAGAACGCAACAGCATTGGGACAACAAATAATGCTATAATGGCGGAGCCAATCATAGTAAAGGTTTTTGTCCATACCAAAGGCGAAAACATTTTCTTTTCCTGCCCTTCGAGAAACAATATGGGAGAGAATGAAATGAGCGTTACCAATATGGAAAAGAAAACGGCTCTTCCAACAGTGCGTGATGAGCGTTCAATGATTTTGATACGTTCTTCCTCACTCAATTCTTTTGTATTTCCTATTCTTTGCTTTTCCATTATTCTTCTGTTTTTAAAACTGCTTTTACTAAACCTTTATAAGCGTTTTCAGTCATCACAATTCCCGCATCCACCAAATCGCCAATGGCTAAGGCAATACCGCCCAATGACATAATGTTGAGTGAAATGCCAAACATTTTCACGAACATAAAGCCAATCAGCACCGACAAGGGAATGGAAACAATGGCCACTACTGCGCTTCGCACATGGAAAAGAAAAATCAGCACCACTAATGAAACCACAATAATTTCTTCCCACAACGCCTCTTTCAATGTTGCAATGGCAGCTTCAATTAAATTGCTACGGTCGTAAGCAATTTTAATCTTCACTCCGGGAGGCAAACCTTTTTCCACATCGCCTAACCTTTCTTTTACACGGTCAATCACTTCTTTTGCATTTTCGCCATATCTGGCAACCACCACACCGCCCACTACTTCGCCTTCGCCGTTTTCTTCTACAATTCCCAATCGGATGTCGCTGCTCATTTGTACATCGGCAACATCTTTCAGCTTGATGGGAATGGATTTATTTGAGCCAACGGAAATTTCTTCTATATCCCGGATGTCTTTGATATAACCTAATCCTCTAATCATATAACCCATACGGTTCATTTCATAGATACTTCCTCCAACGTCACGATTGTTGGCTTTAAGGGCATTTGCCACATCCATTGCTGAAATGTTGTAGTAAATAAGTTTGTTGGGATTGACGCTCACCTGATATTGTTTTTGGAAACCTCCGAAAGAGGCCACCTCGCTCACACCTTCTACATTCTGCATTGCAAATTTTACATACCAGTCCTGCACTGCACGGAGTTCGCCCAAATCGTAACCATCGCCCTGAAGCGTGTACCAAAAAACATGACCCACGCCTGTTCCATCGGGACCGAGAGTGGGAGTTACCCCTTGTGGTAATGCTTTTTGAGCGAAGTTCAACCGCTCCAAAACACGGGTTCTTGCCCAATAGATTTCTGCATCGTCATTAAATACAACAAAGATGAAACTCATGCCAAACATAGATGCTGCACGAATGGCCTTAACGTTGGGAATACCCTGCAAGTTGGAAACCAAAGGGTAGGTAATCTGGTCTTCCATGATTTGGGGGTTACGTCCCATCCATTCGGTGTAAACGATGACCTGATTTTCGGAAAGGTCGGGGATGGCATCAACCGGTGTGGTCATTACCGACCATACGCCCCCAACCACAATCAGCAGTATGCCTATCCACACGAAAAAGCGGTTGTGCGTTGACCATGAAATAATTTTCTCTATCATGACAGTCTCCTTTTTAAAAGTTGGGAATTAATCGCTACTACTATCGTACTTACGCTCATCAATACCGCACCCATTGCTGGGCTTAAAACAAAATTTGGATAGAATATACCTGCTGCAAGTGGTATTGCCACCACGTTGTAGCCAACCGCCCATATCAGGTTCTGTATCATTTTCTTGTAGGTAAGTCTGCCAAAGTCAATCAGTTTGACCACATCCCTCGGGTCGCTGTCCACCAATATGATATCGGCTGTTTCGGCAGCCACGTCCGTACCGGAACCCACGGCAATTCCAACATCTGCCTGTGCCAGTGCAGGTGCATCATTTACACCATCACCAGTCATTGCTACGATTTCGCCTTTTGCCTGAAACTCCTTTACTTTCTCCTGCTTGTTATGCGGAAGCACATTGGCCAAATACCCGTCCATACCCAATTTTCCGGCTACGGCAGCAGCAATCCTGTCGTTGTCCCCGGTGAGCAGAAAGGACTTGATGCCCATTTTTTTGAGTTCCTCAATCGCCTGTGCCGAACCCTCACGGATGCTGTCTGCCAAAGTAATGATGCCGATTACCCGGTCATCAATGAGGACAAAGTTGACCGTTTCGGCTTCCTGATTGATTTCGCTTGGTATTTCCGGCAGGGAAAGGTGGTTTTCGGTGAAATAATTCGGGCCGCCAGCTACGATATTTTTGCCGTTCACGACACCTTTTACACCTATGCCCTGCATATAGCTAAAGTTTTCAGATTTCCATAAGGCAAGGCTCTTTTCTTTCAATGTAGCCATAATGCCTTTAGCAATATGGTGTTCCGAATTTTGCTGTACTGCGGCAGCATACTGGATAACCTCATCGGCATTATATTCATCCGTTAACGGTATAACCTTTTCTACTGCATGGGAACCTTTGGTGAGCGTTCCGGTCTTATCAAAAATGACGGTGGAAAGTTTGCGGGTGGTTTCAAATGCCGTACGGTTGCGGATGAGCAGGCCATTGGTCGCCGAAAGCGTTGTGGAAATGGCGACCACCAACGGGATAGCCACGCCCAATGCGTGCGGGCAGGCCGTTACCATCACCGTCACCATTCTTTCAAGCGCAAAGGCAATATCTCCACTGCTTGCATACCAATAGGCAAATGTGCCTATGCCAACGGCAATGGCAATAAAGGTGAGCCATTTGGCAACTTTGTCCGCAAGGTTCTGTGTATTAGACTTGGTAGCCTGCGCTTCCTGCACAAGATTGATAACCCTGTTCAGGTAGCTGTCTTTTCCCACGGCTGTTACCTTGACTTTCAGCGCACCATCGCCATTGATAGAGCCTGCGATGACCTTTCCGTCTTTTTCCTTTTTTACGGGAACACTTTCTCCGGTAAGCATACTCTCGTTGATATACGAAAGCCCCTCCAGTACCAATCCATCGGCTGGAATTTTTTCACCCGGTTTTATGATAGCCGTTTCACCGCTTTGCAGGTCTTCGAGCTTTATCTTTACGGCTTCTCCGCCACGTTCCACGGTAACATCGTTGGGCAGCAAAGCCACCAATGACTGCAATGCCCGTGAAGCAGCCATTTGGGAACGCATTTCCAGCCAATGCCCTAACAGCATGATGTCAATAAGGGTTGCCAGTTCCCAAAAGAAGTCCATACCCTGCAAGCCAAATACAACGGCTACGGAATAGACATAGGCTACGGATATGGCAATGGCGACAAGGGTCATCATGCCTATGGCCTTGGCTTTTATCTCGCCAATCATTCCTTTTAGGAATGGCAAGCCTCCATAGCTATAAATCACCGTACCCAATGCCAGCAGCACATATTTATCGCCATTGAAAACAAGGGAGAAACCCAACCATTGCTGTATCATGTGCGACAGGAGCAGGATAGGGATTGTAATGACAAGGCTTATCCAAAAACGTGTGAGGAAATCGCCTGTATGATGTCCCTCATGTTTATTAAAGTTTTCATCAGCATGGCCATGTTGAGAATGCCCGGAATGCCCATGTTCTGATGTGTGTTCATGAGAAGCTGACGTACCGCCAACGTGAACCAATGCCATGCCACAAAGAGGGCATTTGCCTGGTTCGTCTTTTAGCACCTGCGGGTGCATAGGACACGTGTATTTTTTCATAACAAGGGATTTTAAAAGTTATGTTGCATTTAATTTTTTTACCATCTCATGGGACATTTCTTCAGCATAAGTACCATAGGCATCAACAAGTACCCCTTTGCTCTTACCGTCATTGGACGATATGGCATAAATCACGGCATTGTTATCAGGACTACTGTCGAGGCTTTCAAACCTATGAGTTTCCGTAACCGTAAAATCCTCCGGTTTTAGTTTCAGGCTCTTTGACGCACAGTAAAGGCAGTCCGGCAACAGACTAAAGTCCATACTGTACCCACGCTGTCTTAGGTCTTTAAGTGCCTGCACCATGTCATTGTACTGTACCATAGCTTTCAGACCTGTTATTTAATGGTTTCGACCGTACTGCCGCAGGTAAGCATCTGTGAGCCGTAATATGGATTTTTAACGGCATTCTCTTTACTTAGCCAATTGGCTCCCTTACCTCCATTGTACATAGGACAGTGCTGGTAATAAACGGGGGTGTCCTGTTTAGACACTTTAGCCAGTGTGTAGATGCTTCCCGAAAGTGCCGCAAAAGCACTTCTTTGTTTTGCAACGTCTTTTGATTTTGAAATGCTTTCCGCATTGGCCGTTAAGTCCTGCATTACTTTCATCCAAGCCGTATGTTCCTCTGCCGATAGCTTATTCATATCGACTGCTTTAAGGGATGTAGCCAATTCAGCGGCTTTGGCAGATGCGGTCGCTGCATCGGTTTTTATCAAAGCATCTTTCACTGAAAAGTAGTTGTCAAATACAGCCTTTAGCTGTGATTGGTTTTGGGCTGCATCTTTGTTAGCTGCCATTTGGCTATGGTCGTGATTGCCATGTCCGGCATTCATGTCCATTCCCGCCTCCTTGTTTTTGGCAACCGTCTTCACTGGTCTATCATACTGGCAGCAACCAGCCAGTTTAGCATATGCGTCATCCGGCGCACGGAACTTCTCACTGTCATAACCAGCCAAAGCGATACGTTTCAGGATTTCATCCTGATTTGTTTTGTCGCCGTCATAGGTGAGCGTAGCCATCTTGGTATCTTTGTTCCAGTCCACACTGGCTACCTTTTTTACGTTACCTGCTTTTTCGATGGTGGTTTTGCACATACCACAATTGCCATAAATCTTTACGGTTTCTGTTTTCGCATTCTTGATTTGTGCGAAGCCGTTTATTGATGATAGTAATACGGCGATTACCATCACTATTTTTGATAATGATTTCATAATAATTACATTTTGAGAAACGGGGGATTGATAAGCCCATTTCTGTTTTAAATTTTAAATAAATGATACAAATAGGGGATTTGCAAAAGCCGGAACAGCTTTTGACAAGGCACACCTATGGCTGTCAAGCCATAGTTTTAGCTTATTTTAGGCGGTAGCCAAATGAAGAAAAATCCCGAAGAATAGTAGGCTTCCTTGAAACCGAATTTTTGCTTTTTAACTTCAGCAAATGGATTTTTAGCTTTTAATTCGATTATGGTTGGGACATTTAGGGAAGTGGTTGAAGCACCGCACTTGCAAGAGCTGTGTGAACAGCCGCCCCCGCATTTGTCACTTTTGCATTTTTTACAGGATTTGCCCTTGCAACCTTTTTTATGTTCTGATTTTTTGGATTTCTCCTTTGAGCAGGAAGACTGCTCGGTCTTTGTTGAATTTTTGGAACAGGCATAGCTCTGACTTGGCATCATAAAGAAAACCAAACAGAACAATGTCAAAATGCCTATATGTATTCTATAATTTTTCAACGCAACAAAGTTACAAATTAGATTGGTTTTTTGTGTGATTTTTTAAGATTTTTTTGCTTATCTGAGCAAAACCACCTATCCACTTTTCCAGGATTTACAAAATACCCTTTTTCGCCAACCACAATAAAAAATTGGCCGGAAAAAGGGCATTTCTAAAACAGCTTGCTTATCACTTGAAAATATAACGACTTATTCTACTAACTTCAATATCCTATATGCCCCTCTTGCCACAATTACAAATACAATTGCTCCGATAATCAAATCGGGGTAGCTTGAATTAAGCCAATGAACCAAGAGACCTGCAACGATAACGCCCGAATTGATAATGACATCGTTCGATGTGAAAATCATACTTGCCTGCATGTGGGCTTCCTTACTTTTGTTCTTTTGTAACAGGTAAAGACAAAGTACGTTTGCCATTAGTGCCAAAACGGAAACGATAATCATCGTTTGAAAATCGGGCATTTTTTCAAACCCCAAAAACCGCCTAACGACTTCCACAAAACCGATAACAGCTAACAGGATTTGGAAGTACCCTGCAAATTTGGCTATGTTGTTTTTTCTTGCAATCGTGCCTCCAACGGCAAACAAAGCCAATGCGTAAACGATGCTATCTGCAAGCATATCCAAGCTATCCGCCACCAATCCCATTGAGTTGGAAAAAATACCGAATAACATTTCTAACCCAAAGAAAACGAAATTGATAATCAATACCGTCCAAAGTAGTTTCCGTTGGACATTGCTTGTATCTGTTTCCACAACTCCGTCAGTTTCTTCGGTTGAAATCAACGTTGTATTTAGGTTCAAAGTTTCCAAAGCTGAAAAAATCGGCTCTGGGTTTCCACTATGGTAAACATTTAGTTTTCTATTGGGAATATCAAATTCCAATGACTTTACCGTATCAAAGTTTTGCAGTTTCATACGGATTAATTGCTCCTCACTTGGGCAATCCATTTTTGTTATATTAAATATGGTTTTATTCATCTTCTTAAAGTCTAAATTTTATTCCTCCGTTAATTACAAATCCGTCTAATGGTGCATAGATGTCTTTAAAAACAGGGTTGGTTATTGTACCTGTATAAATGTTGTCGAAACGTGTCTGTCTTGTATCAAAGAAATTTTCAAAGTTGATGTACAAAGAAAACCGTTCCCAAATTTTTTCAGCCATAAAGCCACATATAACATAGTCTTTTCCTGTTGTTCCGTCATTGAGCTTTTGCGGACTAAAATAATAGGCTTCCAAACCGATTTTCCATTTATCCTCTATTTCATACATAAGTACAGAGTTAATGCGGTGTTTTGGTGTTAGTGGATTTTCGGTATTTGTTCCGTTTTCAATCAATCGGGTATCGGTAAAAGTGTAGCCCAAAAACAATTTAAAATCATCATAACCGATTTTGATATTTGTTTCTGTTCCTTTGGTATGAATGTAGCCCGATGAATTGATGAACTGATATGTATTTGTAGCTATATTTTGAAGCAACAAAGGGTTATCCAAATAGGTGTAAAAGAATAAATGATTTATGCTGAATGTCCAATCATCGCCAATATTAGTACGGTAATTTATATCTGCATTTGCTCCGTAGCTTTTTTCCAATTTATTGGTATTATCGTCAATAGGCATTACGTATTGATATTGTATGCGTTCGCTTTCTTCTGTAAAAATGGTTGGTGTTTTGTAGCCAAATCCGCCCCCGATACGTGAAGTCAATCCGTTTGCAATCTGAAACAATGCCGATACTCTCGGTAAAAAAACAGCTCCGTAATCTATCACGTAATCCGTTCTTAAACCTGTTTCCAATTGAAGCCAATCCGTAGCCTTAAAAGAATTTTGGACGAAAGCCCCGAATGTGGTTTGGTTGTAATCTCTCAACGGAAATGCGGTCATCTGCTTTTCTTTAAAATTGTCCGTCCAAATATTAACGCCTGTTACCCATTCTGACTTTTCTTTGCTGTGGGTATAGCTTGCTTCCGTAAAAGTGGCTGTTTGCGTTCCTTCAAACTCGTAATTGGGAATAGCTGTATTGCGGTTAAAATAACTTACGCTGTTCTTTATCTGTACAAAACTGTTTTCGTTTACCGTATGGTCAAAAACAAATTGGGTAGAATAGCGTTGTGTTTTGTTTTCTTCAAAATATTGGTGTGTGTTATCGCCTTTGCCTTTGATGTAAAGCATATCGCCACCCAAACGGTTTTCAATGGTGGTGTTAATGCCGAAGTTCATTTTTGTTTTATCATTGAAGTAAACAAATAATTTAGGGTTCAGTACATACCTTTCAAATTGGGGAATGGCAGAAAGCCCGATTTGTGCAGGGTCGTAAGCTACGTTTCGGTTGTGAGAAGCAAATATTGTTGTTCCGATTTTATTAAACTGCTGTCCGTAAAAACCGTTGATGTCAAACCCTCTGCCCGATGTTCCGTTTAAATGAAAACGCAAATCCCTTTCTTCCGTTGGTGTCTTAGAAATTAAATTTACCAAGCCTGCTATTGCTCCACCACCGTACAGCGTAGATGTTGAACCCTTAATAACTTCAACCTGCTTTAAGTCAAGCGGTGGAATTTGCAACAAACCTAACCCACTTGAAGCACCGGAATAAATCGGGAAACCGTCTTTTAAAATTTGCGTATATCGCCCGTCAAGTCCTTGAATACGAATACTTGCATTGGCACTTGTGGGTGAGGTAGTTTGGACATGAATACCTGTACTCTCGCTCAAAAGCATACGAATATCCCCTGCTTTCATATTTCCTTTTTCGTCCAATTCTTCACCTCCGATAAATTCAATACGGGTAGGAATATTTTGTATGCTTCTCGTGCTTCTGGTAGAGGATATGACAATTTCGTCTAACTCCTCTGAACTTTCTTTGAGTAGGATTTCAATAACACTGGTGTCCTTTAATGGAAATTCTAATGTATCAATACGTTCATTGAAGCCTATATAACTAAAATGTATTTCCTGTAATCCATTAGGAATATTGAATAATGTAATTTGTCCGTTCTCGTTAGATGTTGCTCCAATTGAAGTGCCTTTTATAGATGCCGTTACGCCAATTAAAGGTTCTTTCGTTCCACTGCTTTTTACGACAGCGGTCAATGTATTTTGTGCATATACACAAAGGTTTAGTGCCATGAAAAATGACACAATGAGTATTTTTTTCATTGTAAAAATGATGCTTAATGTGAAGAAATAAACAATTACGATGCAAAGCATCGTTACTAACTAACTTGTGCCGAAGCACTATACATTAAGCGATTTGTGGTGGATGCCAAATAGAATAGGGGAAGTCAGAAATAGGTGACGTCGTTATTACTCCTAATTTCTTTTCAGGTAATTGGAAAGAGTTAGCAATTGAAAAATAAAATGACGTTATTACAAACCCCGTACAAGTATTACATTTAGAAAAAGGGGAGCAACAATCCATCCCGCAATCATCATTGTCTTGTTCTTGACTGTCTGTTGTTTGTTGTGCGAGGTCAAGGCATTTATCTTCCATAAAGCAAGGTGCTGTTGATAACACCAACACCATTAAAGCTAATATGAATGATAAATATTTCATTATGTAAAGATACTGAAAAAATTATTTTAAAGTTCATCTTCGTTTTACATCTTCACGTTTTGACACTCATGTTTTTTCCATCTGTAATACTTTTCTTCGGGCATACTATCTTTCTATCAATATTAGCGTTGTTTAATCGTTACTAACCAAGTGCTGTAAATCGGGGTCGTTCTTAATCCGCTCCATTTCGTTTTCAACAATATGCAGAATATCTGATTTTATCTGACGGTAATTGTTCTCAATATCTCGTTTCATATTGTCCACTCCGTTTTCGTCTGTAAATGATAATATCTGCGGTATTTGCTGATAGACTTTGGTTTCGGCGGCTACCTTTTCATTATCGACCACGATTTCAGCGTGAAATATCTTTTGTTCGATACGTTCGTCAAAGTTATCCGATACTGAGCCCACAAACATACCCTGCGTTAAGGTTGAAATTTTGGAAGCCGGAATAAGGCTGTCTAATTGTGTCGAAATAGAAGTCGATTTATCGTTACGGTTTATGGTCATACTTTGGCGTTTTTGTAGCACTTTCCCGAAGCGTTCCGAAAGGCTCTTTGCCGTTTCGCCTACTACCTGACCGGAGAAAACATTACCAACGGTATTCTGAATTACCTTGCTTTCCTTATCGCCGTAATCCCTCGTCAACTGCGAAAAATCCTGAAAACCCAAACATACCGCAACCTTATTACTTCTCGCCGTTGCGATAAGATTGTCCAGTCCCCTGAAATAAATCGTGGGCAACTCATCTATGATAACCGAACTCTTTAGCTGTCCCTTTTTATTAATCAGTTTTACAATCCTTGAATTGTACAAACCCAACGCTGCTGAATAAATATTTTGACGGTCGGGGTTATTACCAACGCATAAAATCTTCGGCTCTTTCGGGTTGTTAATGTCAAGCGTAAAATCATCACCTGTCATTACCCAGTATAGTTGCGGGCTGATCATTCTTGATAGCGGAATTTTTGCCGATGCTATTTGTCCTTGCAACTGGTCTTGCGCTCCGCCTTGCCACGCATCCATAAAGGGCGACAAATAATTTTCCAAATCGGGGTATGATGTTAAAATCGTGAATACGTCCGAATACTTTTTATTGAGTAATTCAATAGCGTGTGGGAATGTACAATACTTGCCATCCTCATAGATTTTCAGATACCAAATAATAGCAGCCAATAAGATAATTGGGCTTTCCACGAAAAAATCCCCTTGCTTCTGTATCCACGACCTGTTAAGGTTCAGCATTATGGTATATGCGGCTTCGTAGGCATCTGAAATATCCGTCATAAAGTCGGGATTGAGCGGGTTGCAACGGTGGCTCTTGCGTGGGTCGTCGAAATTTATCACGTAAAATTTCGGCTGAACTTTGTACTTATCCCTGTGCTTCAGCAAATGATTGTAGGCAATGGTGGAAAGGTCGTCGAACTTGAAATCGTAGATGTACATACTAAAGCCTTTCTCAATCTGCTGCTTGATGTAGTTGTTTACGATAGCATAAGATTTGCCTGAACCCGGAGTACCCAAAACTATTGATGCCCTGAACGGATTTACAATGTTTATCCAACCGTTGTTCCATTTGTCTTTGTAGTAAAATTTGGTGGGCAGGTTAACGGAATACTCGTTTTCCATCAGCTTGGTTTCCTGCTGAAAGCTCTCGTTCTCATTGTTGAAAACATCGTCCATCAGGGTAGTACGGAGTAATCGGCTCATCCATACCCCCGCCATCAGCAAAGCGATATAGCCTAAAGAGATAGTAAGGATATACAGAAATGTGCCTATTACCGGAGATAGCTTTAACAACGGCGTGTTCAGAAAGAACAGCACAAAACCAACGCCCAAAGCCACGTAGATTTTAGCCCAGGTTATCTTCTCATTCTTTACGCCTTTCGTTCCCAAACAACTCAAAGCAAGCAAAACCAAAGCGAACGCCTTGGTATAAAGGGTATGTGAAAACAAGCCCGCCGTCCGGTCGAAATTGCCTAATATCTTGTTGATTATTTCCAACGTCCAACCACGTTCTAAAAAGAACCCGTAGCAGAACCAATAAAGGTGCATCAGCACCAAAAGAATACTGACTGCCCGCATAAAAGCCATTATTTTGGCTAAACCTCTTAAATCGTCTTCTCCCTGCATTCTTTTTTAGTTTTAATGTTCGGGCGTGAATTTAAAGGCTCTACACAGCGGCTATAAGAATGTGGCAGTCAATGGCGGTGCGTGGCAGTGTTTGGCGAAGTGATAAGAGTTGTAGCTTCTATGATCCTTTTGTATCGTAACATTTATGAAGCATCCAAATAAAAAATACTTTTAGTTGCTCTTCTGTTTTCTGTCCGTCAGCAACATTTTTTGTCCTGCTGAATTGGTGGACAAGGAACACTTCCGTAACTACAATAAACACAACAGTCTCCTTGTTTTGGTTTAAGAACTTGTTTGCATTTTTCACATTCGTAGAAATATTGGCAAGCGTCTGTCGGCATTGTTTCTTCTTTCTTGTGTCCGCAGTTGGGGCAAGTAATTGTTGATTGCAATATGATTTCCATTTGGTTTTATTTTTTGTCGGTTACAGAATATCCTGTTGAGTTAATTGCTTTTTCGACCTCAGAAATATTCGTTTTTGAGTTGTCAAATTCCACGATTGCGTTTCCTTTTTCGTATGAGGCGTTTGAACTTATTATTCCTGTCAATTTATTTACTTCGTGATTTACGTGTTCGCCACAACTTGCACAAGTCATTCCGCTAATCGTAAATTCTACTTTTTGAATATTGGATTTGTCCACCGCTATAATTTGCTTTTCTGTCTTTGGGTAGAAAATGCTTGAGTAGTATGGAAAGGCAAGCATTACGATTGCAAATGCTGTTACAATTCCTAAAAACATTTTTGACTGAATGAATTTTGGTTTTTCTTCTGTCTCACAATTGCAATCTATCTGCTTTTTGGGTTTCAACTTTTGATACCAAGCAAAACCAAGAACCAAAATTGTCAACCCGATAAAATAGGGTCGAAAAGGTTCAAGCCAAGAAAAAGTGGAAGCAAGACCGCTTGTTCCTGCAATAAGAGCCAATACTGGTGTGATGCAACAAAGAGAAGCTGCAATTGTAGTCAAAAGTCCTGCACCAATTAATTTTTTGTCAGTTTTCATATTGTTTCTAATATTTTGTTTTCGTCAAGTATTTTGAAAAATGGTTTCAGCATTTTTTCATACTCTTTAGTCAGTGAGTGAAAAATAGTTTGAGCTTCTCGTTCGGTTTCAATAAGTTTTCTGTCTTTGAGTTTCCGCAAGTGTTGTGAAACCGCTGAAATTGTCATACCAAGAATATCACTTATATCACAAACACAAAGTCGTTTTTCTTCATAAAGTAGAAAGAGTATTTTCAGTCTTACATTGTTTCCCGCTAATTCAAGTCCGTTCGATAAATAGTCAAAAGAACCGTTGAGTTCTGAAACTCGGTCTTTACAGCGGTTTATTTGTTTAATGTCTGCTTGTTGTCGTATGCAAGAATTATTGTCCATAGCACAAAGATAGTCAATTTGTTTATTTAAGCAATTACTTAAATACAACTCAAATTCTTTCAGAATTATAAAGTGACAGCTCAATAAATCTTTTTAAAAACAGATTTTTAATTCCAAAATCTGACCTCTTACAGTCTTCTTTTTTTTTTCTTCTTCATTTTGTTAGCAAAATCCTGTTCCTCGTAATCATCGCCCTGTGCTTCGGGTAACAAACCGCCAAATGCCTCAATCAAACCGTCTTCGTGTTTTTCAGTAGTATTCAGGAAGTCGAACAAATGATGAGGTTCTTCCGCAGGAAGATCTGCATCATTTGATGTGGATGTTTTTGGAAGTTGTACGACAGGTTCTTTAATCTCCGGTTTGATATTATTGTTCCAATAATCATTAAAGGTATTGGCAGAAAGTTCCTTTGCTAAGCGTGAACCGTTCCAAACCGCCTTTGAATTGTGGTCTATGAAAGTGATACCATAAATACGACCTGTATCGTTCCGGCGGACCACTACATTAATGCCCTGTTCACTCAACTGCTTTTTAAAAGCCTGTTCATCGTTTGTGGTTTTCAGGGCAATGGTAACGGCAGATTTTAGGGTCTGTTTGGTCGGGCTGTCTTTCAAAGCTGTTTTGCATTTCGCAAAATGCAATTCCAAAGCCGGAAGCCCTGCGCTCTTTCCGAACAGCGAAGCCTTGAACGGATGCCCTGCTCTATCGCCTTTTTCATTTAGCGGAATATACAATAAGCCCTGCTGCATTTTCCCCTGCAATTCGCCCTCGATTTTCTCGGCGGTTATATTGAACAGGGAAAGCAGGGCGTTGTATTCGCCCAACGTTTGGTACTGGTAGTAGTTCGGCAGGTGGCGAACAACCGAAGCGATTTGGCTTTTTACATCGCCCGCCCGATAATCTACCGGACGGAAAACCTTATCTGTCTGTTTGCGCTCCTTGTCCGTTGCGGGTATCAATCGGTACTTTCTTTCCAGTTCACGGCATATGTTCATAGACCGCATTTTCTCGAATTTGTCCGAAATCTTTTTGCCCTGCTCGTCCACGCAAACCGATACAATGTGTATATGGCTGCGGTCAATATCGGCATGTTTGAATACGATAAAAGGCTGTTCGCCATAACCCATTTCCCGCATATACTGTTCTGCCATTTCCCTAAACTTATCATCGCTTACCTTATCGTTCGGGTCAGGATTGAGCGAAATATGCAACGTATGTTTTTCGGTGTTGCGGTTGGCTATCAGGTAAGGGGCAAAAGACTGGGCTAATTGTGCTACGGAATAATGACCGCTTGCGGTTTCAATCATCTTATTGGCAAACAAAATCTGCCCGTTTTCATTCTCCACTTTGAGCTGATTGTATGCCAATGCACCATATAAATTTCCGCTTCTTCCGATTTTCGCTATCACTATTACATTATTTTTTTAGGTGTTCTTCCTCAAATTTTTCGGTAATCTGAATGATTTTCTGACACAGCATTGCCATTTCAGCCGTCTGTTTTTCCAGTTTGTACAGAAACGCAGCCGCCTTTTTCTCGGAAAAATTCTTGTACAGCAGCTTTACAATTTGGTTATAGTTCACACCTATGGAACGGAACTGGCTGTGAAAAGAGGTCAGCCGCATATAAAAATCAACCGTTCCCTTGTCAATCTGGATGGTCTTTATGGTCTTGTCAAAGATGCAGGACGTTATAAAGTGCGCCTTTACCTGCATACCTGATTTATCAAAAAGGGCAAGAAAACGGGCGTGTTCCTGCTCGTTAAAGGAAATTGTATAGCGGATTGTCGCCGGGTCTTCTTTGGGGCGGCGTCCGGTCTTTTTCAATTGCTTTTTGTTGTTATCGTTCATCACTAATCCATTTTAAAATCCATACAAAACCCTGACTTCGGAAGGTGTTTTCTGCCCCCTGCAAAGGGCAAGTTGTTTTGAGCATCGGAAATCATTCCGAGATGCTCAAAACACAACTTGCCGTGTTCCGGTGAACACAAAAATCCGCCCTGCGGGACGGATTGAATGTAACAGGGAAAAACGGCTCGATGCCGTTCCCGTTACCCCCTGATATGTCAAAAGACTTTTGCATAAATCCGTTAATAAAAATCACAATACAAAGTAAAGCCCTGTTTACGATAGCGTTGCACTGTACCACAGTGCCAAATGCTGCCTCTGAACGCCAAACACTGCCACCACTATACAACTAAATGAATTTGATGAGTTCTTTGCCCCTGAATGTTGGCAGGCAGGCAGACTGCCCGTGCTTCAGGACGAGCTGACGGCACACATTCAAGATGGCAGGTTATCCTGCCAGCAAGATTGCAGGAATGCAAGAAAGCAAGAGCGCAGGAATGACGGAAAGCGTGACAGCCTGCTATCAGACAATCACGCCTGAGTGACGGATGGAATGACGAACGAAACGAATGCAAGAACGCAATCCCGCCTGATAAGATGCCTGAATGAAAGCATTGCTGCTGTACGGCAGGCAAGCAGGTAATCAGCAATTCCCGCAGGCAAGTCTGATAGCTATCCTGCAAGAAAGACAGCACGAAATCAGGACTGCACGGGTGCAAGCCTGCAAGACTGAAAACAGCAAGATGTAAACTTTAAATTTTAAAAATATGGACACAAAAAAGAAACCTCTGTTCGTTGCCTTTTCTTCTCAAAAAGGCGGTGTTGGCAAAAGCACATTTACCACGCTTGTTGCAAGCACGATGCACTATCGGTTGGGCTACAACGTAGCCGTATTTGATGCGGATTTTCCGCAGCATAGTTTAATGAAAATGAAAGCCCGTGATTTGGCAATGGTAATGGAAAATGAGGCTTTGAAAAAACTGGCGTATAAGCAATTTACCAGTATCAACAAGAAAGCCTATCCGATAACACAGCATAAAGCAGATAGCGTATTGGATGCTGCACACGAATATGTAATGGCTTCTGCCGTTCCGGTCGATGTGGTATTCTTCGACCTGCCCGGAACTGTGAACACGCCCGGCATTCTGAAAGCACTGGCAGGAATGCACCATATTTTCACGCCTATTATCGCAGACCGTGTAGTGATGGAAAGTACCCTCATATTCACACAGCTTTTGCGGGATGTGATTATGAAAAAAGGCGAAACGTCCATAGAAACCATTAACCTGTTTTGGAACCAGGTAGACGGCAGGGAAAGCACACCCTTATATGACGTGTACAATCAGCTTATAGCGCAATTGGGATTTAGCCTGATGCAAAGCCAAGTGAAGAACAGCACCCGTTTTCGCAAAGAAAGCGAAGCGGACAGTAAAACGGTTTTCCGTTCTACCGTACTGCCGCCTGATGAACGTTTGATGAAAGCCTGCCAATTAGACCTGTTCATTAATGAATTTCTAAAAATCATTCAATTATAGCCCTATGGAAAAAGATAATAAAAGAAAAGTCACGCCCGACATCGACGAAGAGTTGATGATGAACCTGATGGTGGATGGCGTTAAAAAAGAGGGCTTACAGCTTCCACCCGAACTGCCGGAAGAGCCGGAAAAGGAAACTGTAAAGGAAGAAGTGAAACAGGAAGAATTGCTGCAAAGCAAACCTGTACAAAAGGAACGTAACCGCACCAAGAAAAATCTTGACGGCAGCTACGGCGAACATTTTTTGAAAACGCACTCTATGACAAAGCGGGGCGATAAAAGCATTTATATCCGGCAAGAATACCACGAACGGTTATCCCGTATTGTGCAAGTTATTGGTAAAGATGAGATACCCCTGTATGCCTACCTTGACAATATACTGGAACATCATTTTGAAATGTTTGAGAAGGCAATCACAGACGATTTCAACGAAAAGTTTAAACCTATTTTTTAAAGCATTTGATTATGGAGATAGTAATTGTGATTTGCCTGCTGATAGTCATTGCCCTGCTTTTGCAGGACAAGATTGTCATTAAAAAAAGGTCGGAGCGAAAGACTATGCAGGAAAAAGTAAACCCGAACCTACCCGATATTATGGGACAGCCCAAGCCAGTAAAAAGCCATTCAGTGCCAAACGCTGCCAATGAAAGCCAAATAACGGAACCGGAAGTAAACCCCGATAATTTAGACATCGAATACGACGAGAACGAAATCGTCGGTAAGCAAATTCCGCAGGAAGAACTGGACGAAGTTTTCAGCAATATGCCTGATTTGGAAGAAGAGGAAGAAGAATGGAACAGGTACGGAATATCCGGTGGCGATGACAGTCTTGCCCAAGGGGTTACCTTCGACGAACTAAGCTCCGTAGGGGCGTTGCTCCAAAAAGAGAATTTGGAACAGGCTCAAAAGGAAACAGCGGTAGCCATAGTTCAGAAATTACAGGGAACTGAATTATTCAGCCTACTGGAAAATTCCATAGCCGGTGCTTCCCGAAAAATTGCCGAGCTTTTGGATAGCACACTTTCGGCTGAAACGGACAACAGTTCTTCCACCTTGCGGAAAAGTGATTTGAGTGATTTTGACATTGGGGAGTTTGTCTGAAAAGACGGCTCCCTTTTGTCTTTTTAAAGGCGTTGCAGCCTGATAAAAACAAACAGTACAGATATGATTAAGAAAGACGACCCTGATTATATATTCGAGGAATATAAAGGGCATACCATAGCAAGCCACAAAAATAATGTTGTTGGCAAAGACATTAATAATCTCATCATTGTTTACCGTTCAGATGAGTTCCCTAATCACGGGTTTATTATTGGGCTTGATGATAGCAAGCTGTCAGGGGGCAGAAAGTCCGTACCGCACAACATAGATGATGCCAAAAGCTACATTGACTGGATAGTAAGTATTCAACAGAAAAAGGAAGAGATAAAGCCGACAAATAATATCGTTGACCAAGAAGCCTACGATTTGCGTGTAAACAAAGGGATGCTGCCAACGATAGCTATTGCAGGGCATATATTCTATGTGGATATTCGTATGGATATGCTGCGACCTAAAGATGATTTCCTTTCAAAAGGTATTGTGTTCTCGGATATAGCCAACTACTATGATGAAGATAAAAGGACTTATACCATTCCCTACAATCCGAAAACACACGAATTTCAGGAACCGGATTACCGCACTATCAAAGAGCTTCCCAAAGATTTAATTGCTGTGCAATTTCCCTCCGAAAGACTGCTTGACAGGATTGGATGGAACAGGCACTACGGATTTGAATTGACACACGGACTGGCAAAGCAGGGCTTGAAATTGCAGTTTGAAGCGAAGCAGATACCCTGGGAAAAAACCTTTCTTGTTGGTTTGATAAAAAGCAACAAGAAAGAAGAAAAGAACCTGCAAAATACTACCGAAAAACAACAGCGAACCCAACCAAAGAAAGGTAAACCGAAAGGTAGAAAAATGTAAATCGGCGCACCGATAACCGAACGTCAGACCGTAAAAAGTTTGGCGTTTTTTAAATACTGGAACTATATTTTTATGCTCCTGCTATTTTTGTAAATTTTGGAGTATCAAATTTTGGTGTCGTTTTGGGTAAATCTACTTTGACCGATATAGGCATTGGAAAATCAACGCCCATTATAATTGCTTCGCCGGAACCCAACGAAGGCAAAAAAGAAAGTGTTTCTTTATTCGCTGTTGAGCAAGCACTGGCTATTGCTTCTTTATCTTGATAGTTAATCAATCTATGAGTAATAAATGTTCCCATCTGACTAAGTGTGCCAACTGGAATATCTCTCGGCATTTGTGTTGATAAGCATAAAAACAATCCATATTTACGGCTTTCTTTGGCAATATTATCAAAAGCATTTAATTCTGTACTTTCAAAATATTCATCCTTGACCTTTTTATTTAGGAACTGATGTGCCTCATCTACACATAGTATCAATGGCTTTTCTCTAAAAGCGTTTGTTCGTGCTTTATTCAATAAATATCTACCCAATGAATTTGCTAAAATCTCCCTAACCTGAAAATTGTATGGTACGTTCTCAAATCCAATTCTTAAGACGTTTAAATCAGGATTATCTAAAAACTCATTTATTTTTGTGATTAGATTATTCGTCGTCGGTGCATTAAATCCAAACATTCCGGAGTAGTCGTTGTCAGATATGACATTGTTGACACGCATTATCAAACTTGTCGCATTGCCGTAATTCCTTTCATCTCTATTAGCTGCCCAACGGTCGTTGAATATCTGAAAACAATCACTACCGATTTGTCTGTGAAGCAGGTTAATACCAAAATTGTTTATAGAGAAATCTTCGACTATCGCTTTATAAGTAAAGTAGGCATTATTGTAAGCGGCAGTCAAATTTCCTTGCTTCACAACTAATCCATTATTTAATATTACTTGTTGCCCCCGGAATGTAAAGCTGTCATTAGTTCCATCATTATTATGCCCGTTATTGGGAATATTACTCATTAAACAATGGGCTACTTTCAAAGATTTTATTGCTTCCAGTAAAACGGGTTGCTGAACCTGTCCAGATGGTCTGAACAGGACAAATAAATCATTTATAGTTAAGTTTTGATAAGGAAAATAACTTTCCGAAATAAGAATGGAATGTGTAACTTTTGGATGTGTGTCGAATGTAGAATACTCTCCCGTTGGGTCTAAAATAATTGCTTTCGCTCCTGTTTCTATTACTCCCTCCAAAAACTTGCTGATGGTATAACTTTTACCTCCACCAGTGGTTCCAACTACTGCACAGTGGCGACTGAAAATAGCCTGAAGAGATATATCTACTGGGGCATTTTTGTCATAAATTAGATTACCCATTCTAAATGTTGGCGAATGTTCAATGTTCTCTGGTTTAATTCCAAAAGTTTTAAAATGAGTAGAAAGAAATTCCGATGAACAAATAAAAACTTTAGAACCTATAAGGGGTAAACTATTTATCCCTTTTTCTATTTTACTTGGATTAAACAAGTCAAATGATAAGAGAATTTCAATTCTGCCTACGGGATGAAACGCCTTAGTTGAAAAGGTTCTTTCGCTTAATTCTAATCGTTCTTTTTCAGGTAAAGATATTTCTAACATTTTACCCAAAAATCCTTTGTCTTCCCCCTCAATAACAATATAATTACCGACAAGTCCACCACGCAAGACTTCTGCGTGATGTACAAATGTTTTCATCAAAACAGAGGATGGAAAATGCACTTTAACAAAGGCAGGGGATACAAAATTTATATAGCCAAGAAAATGACTGTGATTAAAAGGGCTATTGCTCATAGTTAGGTATTGGGAATATTAATTACTATTTGTCTTGTATCCTCCTGATTGTAAGATTTTAAATCAGGATAGTTTTTGGCGAAATCTTCAAAAGTTTCAGAAACAATACTTAAGTTGGAATATTTCTTTGAAGCCTCAATAAAGGGTTTCAGGTTTTCGTTGGTTTCATCTATTCCCCGATTAATAATCATCAATTGGAAACTTGGATTTTGTTCAAGAGCTTCTACAATGGCAGTAACGATATGCTTATCTCCGAAACTAAACCCCATCGTTATTAGAAAAACATTATCCTTGCGGAGATTAGCCTGGAACCGTGACATCATCTCGAAATATGGCTGTTCATAAGAACTCTCATATTTAGACTGATGTGGGTATATCATCAACGGATTATCAGGATTTTCTTTTTGTATGATTTTATTGTCTTGCTTTTCCCAATTAACAGAACCGTGTAATTTATACAGGTGGAAAACTTTTTGAATGAAATTGTCCTCCTCTTTAACTCTGCTTTGATTTCTGGAAACAATATCATAGTCATAATTACGCCCGCTAAAAATTCTTGGTTGTGAAAATGAAAAACCGTCAACAACAACAAAATTGCTTTCACACGCTGCTTGTTCAAACATCATATCGTAGTTCAACGTGAACAATTTAAATCGAGGTAGAGTGACCTTACGTTTTGTTATTTTATTAAGCAATAATGTATGTGCCGAGTTGTCAGGCAGGCTTAACTGACAGGCTTCTTTGATAAAATCTTTAATCTTGTTCACACAATCCTCGATATCAATATCAGCTTTAGGCACATAAGGAATTGCAGGAGTAGCCATAGAAAGAACTTTTTCCAAATTCTTGACTATTGAACCGTCTTCCCACTTTTCATCGTAGCCGATTGTTTCAAGTAACTTTTCAAAAACTTCAGATGTTAAGAGAGCTTCAGCGTCGTCCCATAGATTAGCCATCGACTTTCCTAATTTACCATCTTTGCCCCAACCTATGGAAGAACCTGCGCCTGTTAAAAGAAGCAAATTCTCAAACTGATTATTTAGAGTTTGTGAATATTTATTCCGTTTTGTTGCAATAGCATAATCAACTCTATTCTCTGTGCTGTCTTTAAAATCGTGAAGTTTACCGTCTATATAAACCTTTACGTCGTCTGCTTCACTATCATCATAGGCAACAGAACTATTATTATTGAGTAAAATATACTTCATACGCACATACTTTTATATTTATTTAAGTTTATACCAAACAGTTAGTTTAAGACTTTCAAAACACACTGCCGCTACATTCTCATTTGCCTTTAAGCTCGTTTAAAACATTTTTTAATGCCTTTATTCCAATTTCATTATTATCGATAAGCCCTTTTATCTTGTCGGATAGCCATAAAACCAAAAGTTCTTCTAATGGCAGGTTCAGAAATCCCGAAAGATTTTCCAAATGTTTCCTCGGTATTAGCTTTTCTTCGTTCTCTATCTTGCTGATAAAAGCGTTATCTAATTCCAGTGCTGCGCCGACTTCTCTAAGAAGTAATCCTTTACTTTCTCTTACTTCCTTTATCCTTTTTCCGAGTGCCATCTTGAATTATTAAGACTTGTCTAAATAATTCAAATGTAAGCAAAAAATATGAATGTAAATGATGTGATATTCATCAACTTAATATCGCTTCAGTTGGCAAATTTGGTTTCATATCTCGCCACTCACAGCCAAACACTTCCTCTGACTGCCACTTTACGGTAGCGCCTCTTTTTCCACAAGACATTTGTCCCGAAAGCTCGCAAGGTGCGGGATAAACAGTAACAAATTAATGTGTTTCAATTATGGAAAAACAGAGAAAAAAAGTTTTGCTGGCAGCCGTGGCAATGCTGTCAGGAATTGGTGCGTTCGCACAGGGAAACGGCTCGGCAGGTATCAACGAGGCTACCCAAATGGTAACTTCTTATTTCGACCCCGCAACACAGCTCATTTATGCCATCGGTGCGGTCGTGGGCTTAATCGGGGGCGTTAAGGTGTACAACAAATTCAGTTCCGGCGACCCTGACACGAGTAAGACCGCAGCTTCGTGGTTTGGTGCGTGTATCTTCTTGATAGTTGCCGCTACTATCCTGCGTTCATTCTTCCTTTAATCCGTTGCCTTATGAATTACAATATCAACAAAGGCATCGGCAGGACGGTGGAATTTAAAGGGCTGAAAGCGCAATACCTGTTCATTTTCGCAGGTGGGCTGCTCGGTACGCTTATCCTCGTGATGATACTGTATATGGCAGGCGTAAACTCTTACATCTGCCTGTTCCTCGGAGCAGGCGGTGCTTCGCTCATTATATGGCAGACCTTTTCGCTGAACAGGAAGTACGGCGAACACGGGCTAATGAAAATTGCAGCCAATAAAAGGCATCCCCGCTACATCATCTGCCGCAAGCCTGTACACCGCTATTTAAAATTCACACCTAAACAGAATGCCGTATGAGAAATGTAGCAAAGACCACCACACTGGAAAACAAATTTCCTTTGTTGGCAGTAGAGAACAACTGCATCTTATCCAAAGATGCGGATATTACCGCCTGCTTTGAAGTGCGCTTGCCGGAACTGTTCACGGTCGCTTCTGCGGAATACGAAGCCATACATTCCGCCTGGCACAAAGCAATCAAAACCCTGCCTGATTTTACGGTCATTCACAAACAGGATTGGTACATCAAGGAAAGCTACGTACCTGATTTGGCAATCGAAGACCAGAGCTTTTTATCGAAGTCTTATCAACGCCATTTCAACGAGCGACCGTTCCTGAACCATTATTGCTACCTGTTCCTGACAAAGACCACAAAGGAAAGAATGCGGATGCAAAGCAACTTCAGTTCGCTTTGCAAAGGTACACTGATACCAAAGGAAATCAGGAACAAGGAAACGATACACCGTTTTATGGAGGCGGTCGCCCAGTTTGAACGTATCGTAAACGATAGCGGTTTTGTGAGCCTGCGGCGTTTGACCGAAGAGGACATTATCGGCACGGAAGATACGCAGGGATTACTGGAGCAGTATCTCACGTTATCGAGGCAAGCCGCAACACCAATGCAGGACATCGCACTCGGAACCGAAGAGGTGCGCATCGGAAACAAAAGATTGAGCCTGCATACGCTTTCCGATACGGACGACCTGCCCGGAACGGTATCGGCAGATACCCGTTTTGAAAAGCTATCTACCGACCGTAGCGACTGCCGCCTGTCATTCGCTGCACCAGTGGGCTTGTTGTTAAGCTGCAACCACATCTACAACCAGTATTTGTTTTTGGATAACAGCGAAGACAACCTGCAAAAGTTTGAGAAGTCCGCCCGTAATATGCACTCACTGGCAAGGTACAGCCGTGCCAACCAAATCAACAAAGAGTGGATTGAAAAGTACCTGAACGAAGCGCACAGCTTCGGGCTTTCTTCAATCCGTGCGCACTTCAACATAATGGCGTGGTCGGAAGACCCTGCGGAACTGAAACAGTTAAAGAACGATTGCGGTAGTGCGTTGGCACTGATGGAGTGTAAGCCTCGTCACAACACTACGGACGTAGCCACATTGTACTGGGCAGGTATGCCGGGCAATGCGGGCGACTTTCCGAGCGAGGAAAGTTTTTACACTTTTATTGAACCTGCGTTGTGCTTCTTTACCGAAGAAACCAACTACCACAATTCGCCCTCGCCGTTCGGTATCAAGATGGCTGACAGGCTTACAGGAAAACCTATCCATTTGGATATTTCCGACCTGCCTATGAAGCGTGGTATCATCACGAACCGGAACAAGTTCATACTTGGTCCGTCAGGTTCGGGCAAGTCGTTTTTCACAAACCATATGGTACGTCAGTATTACGAACAGGGCGCACACGTACTATTGGTAGATACGGGTAATTCTTATCAGGGTTTATGCGAACTCATCAAAGGAAAGACCAAAGGCGAAGACGGTGTTTACTTCACTTATACCGAAGATAACCCGATTGCCTTTAACCCTTTCTATACAGATGATGGTGTGTTCGACATTGAGAAGAGGGAAAGTATCAAGACTTTGATACTGACCTTATGGAAACGTGATGATGAGCCGCCAACCCGTTCTGAAGAAGTTGCCCTTTCCAATGCGGTAAGCGGTTATATCGAGCGTATCAAGACGGAAGATGTGTACCCGTCATTCAACGGTTTCTATGAGTATGTGAAAGGCGACTACCGTAAGGTATTGGAGGAAAAGCAGGTCAGGGAAAAGGACTTTGACATTGCCAATTTCCTGAACGTACTCGAACCCTATTACAAGGGTGGCGAATATGATTACCTGCTCAACTCCAACAAGCAGTTAGACCTGCTTTCCAAACGCTTTATCGTGTTTGAAATTGATGCGATTAAAGACCACAAAATCCTCTTTCCCATAGTTACCATCATCATTATGGAGGTTTTTATCAACAAGATGCGTAGGCTCAAAGGTATTCGCAAGCTCATCCTGATTGAAGAAGCGTGGAAAGCGATTGCCAAAGAAGGAATGGCAGAATACATCAAGTATTTGTTTAAGACCGTCCGCAAATTCTTCGGAGAAGCAATTGTCGTAACGCAAGAGGTCGATGACATCATTCAATCGCCCATCGTGAAAGAAAGTATCATCAATAACTCCGACTGTAAAATCCTCTTAGACCAACGCAAGTATATGAACAAATTCGATGACATACAGGCGATGTTGGGGCTTACGGATAAAGAGAAAGGACAAGTGCTTTCTATCAATATGAACAACGATGCAAGCCGACTTTACAAAGAGGTTTGGATTGGCTTAGGTGGTACGCACTCGGCAGTCTATGCCACCGAAGTTAGTTTGGAGGAATACCTCGCATACACGACCGAAGAAACCGAAAAAATGGAAGTGATGCAGCTTGCTGCTGAACTGGACGGCAATGTAGAACTCGCCATCAAGCATATCGCAATGCAAAGGCGGGACAAAGTAAATCAATAGTCATTAACATTTTAAAATTCAGAAACAATGAAAAAAGTATTGTATCTGGTGTGTACGGCACTGATGCTCGCCGTAGCACCGTCAGCGAAAGCCCAATTTGTAGTAACTGACCCTGCAAACTTGGCTTCAGGGATTATCAACAGTGCGAACGAAATCATACAGACTTCTTCCACCGTAAGCAATGTAGTAAAGAACTTCAACGAAGTGAAGAAAGTGTACGACCAGGGCAAAGAATATTACGACAAGCTGAAAGCTATCAACAACCTTGTGAAAGATGCCCGAAAAGTGCAACAAACCGTGCTGTTAGTAGGCGATGTGTCCGAAATATACGTGCAGAATTTTGGCAAGATGATGAACGACCCAAATTTTACACCACAGGAATTGGTTGCTATTGGCAATGGTTATTCGGCACTGCTCAATGAAAGTACCGAACTGCTAAAAGAATTGAAGCAGATTATAACCTCTTCAAGCCTTTCGTTAAACGACAAAGAGCGTATGGATATTATTGACCGTGTGTACAAAGAGGTAAAGGATTACCACAGCCTTGTTCGCTACTACACCAATAAGAATATCTCTGTAAGCTACCTGAGAGCGAAAAAGAAAAACGATGCCCAAAGAGTGCTTGAACTCTACGGAACTGCTAACCAAAAATACTGGTAAAAATGGAATGGGATAATCTTCACGAACTCCTGCGTTCGCTTTATGACGATATGATGCCACTTGCAGGCGATATGGCAGCGGTGGCTAAGGGATTGGCGGGATTGGGTGCGTTGTTCTATGTGGCATTAAAGGTTTGGCAGGCTTTAAGCCGTGCTGAACCTATTGATGTGTTCCCGTTGTTGCGTCCGTTCGCTTTGGGGCTTTGTATAATGTTCTTCCCGACCATCGTGTTGGGAACCATCAATGCGGTACTAAGTCCGGTGGTTACAGGAACCCACCAAATACTCGAAGACCAGGTGCTTGACCTGAACAAGCTGCAACAGCAGAAAGACCAATTGGAATATGAAGCAATGGTACGAAATCCCGAAACCGCCTATATGGTATCAGACGAAGAGTTTGATAAAAAGCTGGATGAATTAGGATGGTCGCCATCAGACGTTGGTACAATGGCGGGTATGTATATGGACAGACAAGCCTACAAGATAGAGAAAGCCATAAAGGATTGGTTTCGCAATTTACTGGAAATACTCTTTCAGGCGGCGGCTTTGGTTATTGACACTATACGGACGTTTTTCCTGATAGTCCTTTCCATACTCGGACCAATAGCTTTTGCTATTTCCGTGTGGGACGGATTTCAGTCCACGCTCACACAGTGGATCACGAGGTATGTCAGCGTATATCTCTGGCTACCTGTTTCCGATTTGTTCAGCTCGATGCTGGCAAGAATACAATCCCTCATACTGGAAAGGGATATAGCAATGCTTGCCGACCCGACCTATATACCTGATACGAGCAATACGGTGTACATCATCTTTATGATTATCGGCATCATCGGGTACTTCACAATACCGACAGTAACAGGTTGGGTAATTCAAGCCGGAGGCGCAGGAAACTTTACCCGAAACGTAAACCAAGCTGCAATGAAAACAGGAAACATTGCCGGAGCCGGGGCAGGTTCAACAGTTGGAAACATCGGTGGTAAACTGATGAATAAATAAACAATTAATCATTCTAAAAAATGGAATTTAAAACGCTAAGAAATATCGAAAACAGCTTTAGGCAGATAAGATTATATGCCATTGTGTTTGCGGTTCTCTGCATTGGCGTGGTAGGATATGCCGTATGGCAGTCCTACCGCTTTGCAGAAGAACAACGCCAAAAAATCTATGTATTGGATAATGGCAAATCATTGATGCTCGCCTTATCGCAAGATGCAAGTATCAACCGACCTGTGGAAGCAAGGGAACACGTCAGACGTTTTCACGAGCTTTTCTTTACGCTTGCTCCCGATAAAAATGCTATCGAAAGCAATATGAGCAGAGCGTTCAACCTTGCCGACAAAAGTGCTTTTGATTACTACAAGGACTTGTCGGAAAAGGGTTATTACAGTCGTATCATATCAGGAAACGTACAGCAACGCATTGAAGTTGATAGTGTCGTCTGCAATTTCGATACCTACCCGTATGCAGTACGCACCTATGCCAAACAATTCATCATCCGTTCGAGCAATGTAACCAGACGTAACCTGATTACTTCCTGCTATCTCGTGAACTCTGTTCGTTCCGACAATAACCCGCAGGGCTTCAACATTGAAAAGTTTGCAGTGGTTGAAAACAGGGACATAGAAGTTATCGAACGCTAAAAAAACAATCTTATGGAAGCATTATCAGATTTAAACACGTTCGCAAAAATCCTTACAGACAAAGGATATAACGGTTATTTCCATACGCAGGGTGCGTATGCCGGAAAGCTGAAAGAAAGCATCAGCGATTACCTCGAAAGCTGCCAAAAAGGTGCAGATACTTTGCCTAAACAAGACTTGTTGTTGACAGGCTACCTGCAATGGTCGGGCGAAGACAAGCCACGTGTAGAATGCAGTATGTGGGTAAAATACCTGAACGGCAAATTTTCTCTCAACAGAATAGAGGTTGCAAGAAAAGACCAATTTGGGCAACTGCTCAAAAAATCGGAACTGGCAAACCTATCTGTAATATCCGCACCCAAAGCGGTGGAAGCGGTGGCATTGGTCAACGATGCACCGAAACAAAAGGCAGGGAAAAGCCCTAAGCGTTTCAAGCTATAACATCAGAAATAGTAAGGCTATGAAAAAATTTAGAGCAAATATGGATAGGTATTTTGATAAGCTCGACGAACGTTGGCAGGCATTGCCAGTGCGCAAACAGCACCAATATACCTTGTACTTTTTTGTGGGTTATCTCTTGCTGACCGCAGGGGTTATCGGCAAAGTAATGTACGATACGGGTAAGCCCAATGATGCCATCAACATCAGGCATATCGAGAACCCTATTCTTAAAAAGAATGAAAGTCCTGCAAGATTGCAGGACACAGTATCAACAATTTTAAAAAATAGGATTTATGAAAGAAAATGAGAACAAAAAATCAGTTGTTCGGGTAACGGAGGGGAACCCGACAGCAACCGCTGATGTGCTTCAAAACGGTACACAGAATAATAAAGAAAAGCTCAAAAAGCCTTTAATCTTCAGTATAATGGCGATTGTCTTCGTGGGTTGTATGTACGTCATATTTAAACCGTCCGAAGATAAAAAGGCAACCGAAAATGTGGGGCTAAACGATGCCGTACCACAGGCTACCGGAGCGGGAATGCCTGCCGACAAAGGCAAAGCGTATGAGCAGGAAATGCTCGAACGCAAAGAGCAGGAAAAACGCAATGCGCTTGCAACGCTTTCCGACTACTGGAATACGGAAGATAAGGAAGAACCGACCGATGAGCAGTTTCCTGAAGATGAGGAAAGCAACGGCTTTGGCGGAGGTGCCAGAAATTCTGGAAGAAACGGCAATCCTGGGTTGAACAGCTACCGAAATATGCAAAGCACATTGGGTTCATTCTATCAGGATAATAATTCGGAAACAATGGAACTCCGCAGGCAACTGGACGAAATGAAAGAAAAGCTGGCTGAAAAAGATGTGCCACCTGTTGCCACCGTAGATGACCAACTTAAACTAATGGAGAAGTCCTACGAAATGGCGGCAAAGTATCTTCCGCAGAATGCTAATACCGGAACTGCCGCCCCTGCTAATGGTGCTGTTCCGGGTGCTGTTGGTGCAGCGGGTGCTAATCAAAAGGAGCATTTTGTATCGTTTACGCCTGCAAGAAAGAACACCGTATCAGCCCTGTATCGGGAGCCTACGGACAGTGCTTTTTTAGCCGATTGGAGCGAAACAAAGAACCGTGGTTTTTATACCGCCGGTTCTGTTGAGCAGGAGATACAACCTAAAAACAGTATAAAAGCCTGCGTACACGATGCCCAAACGGTTATTGGCGAAACGGGTGTGCGTTTACGATTATTAGAGCCTGCCCAAACGCCACAACGTACTATTCCAAAAGGAACGGTTGTAACTGCTAATGCCAAATTTCAGAATGGCAGGCTACAATTAAAGATTACCTCGATAGAACTGGAGGGCAATATCATCCCGGTAGATATTACCATTTACGATTTGGACGGGCAGCAAGGCTTGTACGTTCCGTATTCTCCCGAAATGAATGCCCTTACCGAAATGGCAGGCAATATGAGCCAGACAGGTGGAACGAGCGTAATGCTCACACAGAATGCCGGACAACAGGTTGCCGCAGATTTAAGCAAAGGAGTGGTACAGGGAATTTCGGGCTATTTCGCTAAAAAGGTAAGAACCCCAAAGGTTACGCTGAAAGCAGGACATCAAGTCTTCCTTGTATCTAAAAAATAATGTTGAACTCAAATTTTTAAACAAATGAAAAATCATTTTAAAACCTTTTGGGCAATCGCCCTGATACTCGGCTTTGCCGTACAATCTTATGCACAGGACAGTGCAAATGCAAAAACTCCGCTTGCGTTGGGCAAGATAGAACCGTATAAAATGGAAGTGACATACGATAAGACTTCACACCTCATTTTCCCGTCCGCTATCCGTTACGTGGATTTGGGAAGCGAATACTTGATTGCAGGGAAAGCGGAAGATGCGGAAAACGTGTTGCGTGTAAAAGCAACGGTAAGGGATTTTGAAGCTGAAACCAATTTTTCAGTCATTACGAATGACGGGCGTTTTTACAGTTTCAATGTGTATTACAGTTCCTACCCGGAGGCAACGAGCTATGACCTGCTCACGATGCAAAAAGCGGTGGATAAAGCCAACGGTAACGATGTGCTTTTTGAAGAACTGGGCAACAATTCGCCCTCACTGGCAGGGTTGTTACTGGAAACCATTTACAAGAAAGACAAGCGCATTGTAAAGCATATCGGGGCTAAGAGTTTTGGCATCCAGTTTATCCTCAAAGGCATCTACATCCACAACGGTAAATACTATTTCCATACGGAATTGAGAAACCGTACCAATGTGCCTTTTCAGATTGATTTTATCAATTTCAAAGTAGTGGATAAAAAAGTGGCAAAACGTACCGTGGTACAGGAACGCCCGATGATACCGCTTCGCACCTATAAACCACTCACGGAAATTTCAGGACAAACCACTGAACAAAACGTGTTCCTGTTAGACCAGTTTACCATTGCCGATGATAAGGTGCTGCTGATTGAGATTTTCGAGAAGAACGGCGGCAGGCATCAAACATTGCAGGTCGAAAATTCCGATTTAATCAAAGCCCGTTTGATTGACGATATGCACCTGAAATTTTAATAACCCTTTAAAGCAAGAATATGAAAAAGTATATCTATACCGTGCTGCTTGTCCTGATAGGCATCACGGCTGCACAGGCGCAAAGGATGCTGCCTAAGCAGAAAGGATTGGAAATAAGCGTAGGTATATTATCCAATGACAAAATCGGCAATGATTATTACATCAGTGCCGCAATGACCGTAAACGGTAAGAACGGCAATTACCAGCTTTGGGCGTTGGAATATACCCACCAGTACAAAGACCTGCGCATACCACAGGAAACCTATTCCGCAGAGGGCGGTTACAGCTTCTTCCTGTTGGGCGATGCCCGTAAGAACATCACGCTGAATTTCGCCGCAACGGGTGTGGTCGGTTACGAAACCATTAACCGGGGCGAAACAATGTTGTACGACGGTGCGAAGATATTGAGCGAAGATAATTTTATCTACGGAGCAGGCGGTCGCCTCACTTTTGAAACCTACCTGTCCGACCGTTTTGTATTAGTCCTGCAAGGGAGAACAAAAGTGCTTTGGGGTACGGATTTACAACAGTTCCGACCATCGGCAGGTGTGGGATTAAGGTTTAACTTTTAAAACGTAAAACGATGATAACATTATTCAATAAATTCAGAACAGGGCTACTGCCATTATATGTATTCCTGACAATCCTCACAGCTTCGGTTACGTTGGTATCTTGCAGCAAAGATGATGACCTCGAAATACAGAACAATTTTCCTTTCGAGGTAAATGTAATGCCAGTACCTAAAGATGTTGCCAACGAGCAAACCGTAGAAATACGCATTACCATACAGCGTAAAGGCAATTACAGCAACACGCAGTATTTTCTCCGCTATTTCCAGTTTGACGGGCAGGGAACGTTGCAATACTACAATGAACCGCCTTATCAGCCCAATGACCTGTACCAGTTACCAACGGAGCAGTTCAGGTTGTATTACACTTCAACATCTGCCGTATCACAGTCCTTTGATGTTTGGATTTCGGACAGTTTCGGGAATGAAAAGCAGATAACTTTTCAATTTAACAGTAGCGATTAAGAGCAGTATTTCAATTGATAAAAAAAACGGTTTATCTGATCGGTAAGCCGTTTTTGCATTTGGTACACATCGGTTACAGGCTGAAACAAATATTTTTCGTAAATTCAAACAGTGGAAATAAAGTGTTTTTGTTATGTTCGCATCATTGGTTATAGGTATCATATTTTTGGTTGCAGGCTTGGGACTTCGCTACTGGATTAACCGTAGAAAGTTTTATAGGCGTAGTCCTATGGGAGCAGAAGGCTTCTCCTCTTATGAAAGTTCGGTTTTCATTAAATTAATTGAAAAGATTGGCAAATGGGTAGCTTACGCCTTGATTATATTTGGGCTATTGTCTCTTTGGGTTTATTCCCGAGAGAAGAAAGAAGATAAGGAACAACAAAATGTGAAAATACAAAAACCTGTATAGGTAGTTTTAAAAGAGAAATTATAAAATGACAAAATCTTTCGATGACATAACCCTACGAAATATATCAGATATTATTTCAAATATACTAACACATACAAAAATTACAGAACATTTATCTGGTGCTGGCATTTCTCAATCTCAATTCGGTACTAACAAAACAGATAGACTATTTTATGCTTTAAAAGAAAGACAAGTTCAAGATAGGTGTGGAAATAATGTTTTAGCGTTCGTTGTCAGACTGTTAAATCCAAAGCGATACAATTCAGAAGATGAATTTGAAAAGGATAGAACCACTATCAATGAGAAACTGGTTTATGAAGGAATAGAAATTGATAAAGCTGGACAACCACGGCAAGTTGACAGAGCTAAAACCATTTCAGAAGCTAAAAGTAGGTCACTAAAAATAAAAGAAAAAGTACACGGTATTGGGGTTCATTCAGAAATTTTGCCTTACTGTGAGGCTGAATGGTTAAAGGAAAACTATTTTCACGCTATACTCGAGATTACAAAAAGTGTGGCGGAAAGGCTTAGGCAAAAAAGTGGCTATACTTCAGACGGAGCAGATTTAGTTGATGACTGTTTTGCTTTGGGAAAAGACAAAAGACCTATGCTTGCTTTTAATACTCTGAATAATCCGAGCGAGGAAAGTGAACATAAAGGCTTCGGAAACTTCTGTAAAGGATTTTTTTCTATGTACAGAAACCCAAAAGCGCACAATCCGAAAATATTAGAGGATACCCAACTCTCACAAATGACGGAAGTATTGGTTGTAGCAACAATAATCCATAACAAACTTGACAACACTTATAGGACAGGACTTAAGTAATAAGCAAATCGGATAGTCGAAAAGGTTATCCGATTTTTTATTTATACAGAATAGTAAACCGCCAAACACTGCCTATCAAAGCCAAACCCTGCAACATTCCCCAACGCAGCAATAAGCCTTTATAAATTCGACTTCCACGCAAAATTGAGCACACAATGGAAGTTATCGCAATACAAAAGTCCGTACTGGAGGGAATGAAAAACGAGTTGAAAGCACTTTTGGAACTGACCGAAAATGCCACGAAAAAGTACACGCCGATTTTCGCACAAGAGCAATGGCTCGATAACCAGGAAGTGTGCCTGATGATGAACATTACCAAACGGACTTTGCAGACATATAAGGATAAAGGGTTATTACCTTATTCCCGATTGAACCGTAAGAATTATTACAAACGCTCAGATGTACAGGCTTTGCTCGAAGTCGGACATCCGTACAATACCGCTGAAAATGGATTTATTGACAAATGACAATGAGGAAATCATCGCCCACAGGGAAATAATTACACAGCTGCACAGCCGTATTAAAAGCATATTGGAAAATTACCGTCCTGTAATGAATGGAGAAATATATCTGTCGGGCGAAGATGTGTGCAAACTGTTACATATCAGCAAAAGGACTTTGCAGCAATACCGGGATGATAATATCCTGCCGTATATACAGATTGGTGGTAAGATTATTTACAAGGAAAGCGATATTCTGACCATACTGGAGCAAAATTACATTTCAAATAGAACAGATTTATTGTAGCCTTTTTCGTTATATATGCTGTCAAAAAGAAACGAGTTTAGTATCTTTGCTGCTGAAAATATAGAAAATACTTAAAGTGTTTTTGCTTTACGTCCCACATTGAAAACTGGTAATTTTTAGACAACGGGACAGATAAGTAAGAACGCTCACGTCAAAGGCGTGGGCGCTCGCTTATTCGTTGTCGGGTATACCAGTACCTCAATGTGCGGTAAGTGTGGTAGCCTGCGCTTCTTTTTTGTGCAGAACTACGTAAACTCAAAAAGTAGTAATATGGAAACTGGTACAGCACAAAAAAGAATTACCCTCGCCTTTATCAATAATAAAAGCCTGATTTTAGATGTTATTTGCAATGAACTTGTTGCTTCAGGTACTAAAGTATTGTTTCGTTCAGAAAATATTGATGTAGGACTATCTCAATTGTCAGTATTAAAAGAGCTTCCGAAAGTTTGTATGATTGACCTTGATTTTTACGGCAAGAATGTGCTGGCACAACTTCAAAAATTAAGGATACAATATCCAACTATTAAACTGATTGCTCATAGTGATATTGATGCAGAAAAAGCCGTAAAACCTCTTTTAGAAATTGGTTTTTCTGGTTATCTGTTTATTGGTAGCGATGCAGACGATTTTAGAAAAGCCGTTGAAGTTGTTGTCAATGACGGAAGATATTTTAGTATGGGAGTAGCTAAAATTGCACAGGAATATTTTACTAATAACTAAGATTGCTTTTTTAAATCTGTAATTTTTATTTGGACAATATTGTTGTTATTTATTCCAAGTTGCGAAAGTGTTTCTTTATGTGCTTGCTTTTCAAGCTCACTGTAATACGAAACACTCCAAATTACATTTTTATTTAGTTTGGCTTTTAATACCTCAAAATATTTTAAATCTACTTCTGAGATTGAATGCCCTAATACAATGACTTTTTCAACTTCTGTAAGATTGTTAAAAAAACCGATATTGTTTTCTATGATTGAAGCTGTATTTTTAAAAGCCTTTGTATAATAAGATAGTATTTCTTGTTTGGCACTTTCATAAGAAAAGTCATATTCATCAGCCTTATGCTCACGCCATTCGTATAATTCTTCCTCGCTTAATCCTTGTGGTGGTTCTTCTTCTTTCTCATCAAAATTTGCAGGGTCAGTTCCGTGTCCTAAAATAAGAGTACAATTATCTATATCTGCTCTGTTATGAATATAGGTTATTCGTTCTTCGGGAATGCCATAGCTTTCCTGTAGTGTCTTAGTATAATTAAAATTTAAAAAATGGCTATCATCTTCTAAGTCAATTAGCACATCATCAGAAATGCTTTCGTATTTGACTTCAAGAATAAACTTATTAAAGTCGCTAATTAGAGTGGTCGTTAAATCCTTAATGATTTCTTCCATCTCTATCTGATAACTATGCCAATCTCTATCTCGAAAATCTTCAGCACCAGGGCGAGCAATTAAGTCGGAATTATCGTCTAATACCGATAAATAATCCAAGTCAGCTAAGGCTTGCTCAAATCTTGACCATAACGCATACTCTTCATCTGTCAATTGAGGATTTGTAATATCAGGAAGTCCATAATAATTTAATAAGAGTTCATAAACCTCACTATTATTTTCAGCCAAGTAGTTTGCAAAACTTTGATACCTTGTGTCTAATTTATGATGGATGTCAAATCCATTACCAATAATGTATAATGTTTTCATTACTTCAGTTGTTTAATTTATTTTTTGGGATTATAAACCACTTCGTTTTCCAAATATTGGGTTGAGCTTATCCCAAAACTGCTGTTCAAGAATTTCGACAATGAAACGCTCAATAATTTCATTGCTTTCTGAAATGACTTCGTATGCAAAAATATTCAAATCATATTCTAAACAATTGTCCCACTTGCATAAATGCAAACTATAAACCCGAGTTCCTTCTGTGCCAAGATGGTTCTTAATTCTTGTCTTGAAATCAGTCGTTGAGCTTCCAACATATAATATATCTGTCGAAGTTTTGTTGTACCGGGAAAGATTAACTCGGTCTTTGTTCTTCACTTTTAATTTATTAGCTGATTGATAATCTTCAAAATATTCAATCAGTGTGCTTAAAATTTTCGGGGATTTTATCTGAATGATGTAAATGAGTGGGTTGTCACTTTTAGGGATTTTATGCAGAAAATTTGAAAGCGTTTCCCTATCTCTATATTCCGATGAATGAAAGGAAATTTCACAGAACGGTCTAATTGTTATTTTTGAAATTTGCTTAGCTATATTCAGTGCAAACTCCTCAGATTGCTTTACAATATGTTCACTGTCAATTTTCATTAAATGATTTTCTTTCTTTTTAAGGTGTTTAATTTTACTTTTTCTTTACTTAGTTCGTCATCCCAAAAAAACACCGCCGATTGATGATTTCTGTTTTGCGATGAGGGATAAATAATTCCCGATATTTTATTCTTTCTGTTTTTATTGAATGGATATCTTAAAAATTCAGTCACAACTTGAGTTGGCACATATTCGGTATGTTCTTTACCATCCTTAATAATTTGTTGAGTTATATCCGTTACAAATGAGTATAGAAATAAAGTAAGGTAATATCGTTTCTTGTCCTTAATTCCGAAAATACTTGGAATTTTAGGGAGTTTACTAAAATCAACAACAACCTGATTTTCTAAAGTTTCAAATTCCGCAATCGTTACATACCTTTTGTATTTATCCGTCCTGCTTATTGTTTCTAAAATTGCTGTATCATCATCGAAAGCAGAATAGAACATTGATATTCCTGAAGGGCTAAACCGATTTGGATAAATTGCCTTTTTGTTAGGGGGAGCAGTTATTTCGTTAAAATCAGTAATTTTTGTTTTGAAGTCGTGTTGTCTACAACGATAAAGTTTTGTCCCTGCCGGGACAATCCTTATTATCTTTAATTTTGATATAAGTTTGCCAACCTCTTGTAGTATGTGCAAGGCTTTAGGCTGGCTGCTGTCTGCTGATGAAAAGAGGTAGCGGGACTTATGTTTAATGATTTCTTTAAAGTAATTCCACTGAAATTCTAAATCATCTTTAATATTGTCGTAATACAGGTCAGGTTGAGCCCAAGCAATATCGTCAATTGAGCCAACGATATCCTCTATAACCTCGAACGGTTCTGCATTTAACTCTATAAATTCCTGGATAAGCTCATCCGGTGTATAGATTTCTCCAAGATAACCTCCCTCTCTTGAATTGTAACTCATAAAATTGGCGGCATCTTCATAAAAGTTAGAAATGCCATCCATAATAAATTCCATCAAATCTTCAAGAGGAACTACCTTTAGCTCCTTAGCACAATAATCGCAATAACCATCGTTGTAATTATGTTTAATGAAATTCTTGATGCTTTTATCGTCAATGTGCTTTATACAAATATTCTTATCTGGAATACTGCTTAAATGTCTACTTTCTAATTCAAGCCATCTCTGTTTAACTCCTCCCATATATAAATTCGCGATTTTTCGCTATATAACAAATTTAGTAAATTTAAAAGGACGCTTGAACTCGCATTTGTGAAATCAAAAATCAATTACTATCAAAGAAGCTATTATCAAAAACTAATCAGTGGAATAATGAATATCACACGCAATAACGCTGCAACCTTTTTGGTAAAATGGGAAAGAAAGGATTTGTGTAAGGTACATTTTGCTAAAGGGGATTGCACCAATTTAAAGCAAAAAGCCTGCCCGACCATCGGGAGGATTTGTCTTTTTGCCTCCTGACTTTTTGGGTCAGGCGGTGTTCTAAACTTTACTGCTATTAAACTGATTTTCGATTTTACCGCTCTAACAAGGTGTCGAGTATTTCCCATTCGCTGTCGTACTCCTTGCCCTCAAAATGGTAGGTGTCCGTTTCCTCGTCTAATTCATAGCAGTCAAAGTCCTGGCTATCTAAGCAGGTGTCCGTTAGTATGCCGTCTTCAAATATTGCCTGACCATATACTAAGCATCCTAATTCCTCATAGTCCTGTGTGAAATTCACTTTGAAATGCTCGGCTATTTGTTTAACTGCTTCCGTATTTGGCGACCATTTTGTTTCATACTGGAATACGCCCGCACTTTCATTGTCCTGACTGATATTGTAGAAATAATCTCCGTGCGTGTCCTGTACGAAATGGGGTAATTGCCCACAGTTATCTTTCTGTTCCTGTTCAGCCATTGATTTGAATAGCTGTGTTATCTGTTCGATTGCTTCGGCTGTTCCCTCAAAAACAACCCAATTGTTGCACCAATTAGCCATAATCATTTATCGTTTAAGGTTATCTGTAAAAATTTGTCGCTCCCGAAAAGCAGGTGTATCGCCTGTTTTAATTGCGGGTCGCATTGTGCATCCTCTGTATATTCAATCAGGCAGTGGATAGCAAAAATTGAATTGTGTCCGTCAAAAAAATGGTCTGTAAACCAGTTCGGGCGTTTCCAAAGTGGTTCATTTTTGTTTATGCTTTTTGTGCATTCTGCCCAAGCCTGTACCAAAATTCAGCCGTGAAAAGCCCCTTTTGATACCAACCCTCAGGAAAGGCGGTTTCATTTTGCAGGAAGTAGTCGCATTGCTGTTTTATAGCGTTTTGCAGGTTCTCCAGTTCTGCGGGAAACAGTTTGCACAACAAGCCTGCTTTATCGAGGTTATCCATTTTATCTAATGCTTTCATATCTTTTGTTTTTAGTAGGCGACCACCTTTGCAGGCAGTCGCCTTTGATGATTAATTGAAGTTGAAAATCTCTGCTCCTGAATAGGCAAAGTCGGTACACAGTTCAAAGGCTTTTTGGGTCTTTAGCTGTGCTGTACCGCCCATTACAATAGATTGTAGTTTGGCTTCGCTATTCCTGTAATTGCGTACATTCTGAAAGTAGCCTGTAACGGCATTGTAAGCCCCGAATAATGTACCTTTGGTAGTCGCCATTTGTTGGGTATCGCTTATCATAGCGTACTCAAAGGCATCATCTACGGTGTTTTTGAACACGGTAGAAACTTCATCTTCCGCACCTTTTTTGAGCAGGTTAAGCGTTTCTTTGTTCGGGCAAAGTGCCAACTGGATTAACTTTCTTACTTCTCGGTCTGTTACCCTTACTTTAGCCCAGTCGTTGAAAATGTTCTCTAACTGTGTGCTTAGGGTGTTGGCAAGCCCCATAACCTTGTGAGCGTTTTCAAGGCGTTGCTTTGCTCCTGACGTGTGTTTGATACGCACTACGTTGGTCATACTCCGCAATGAAGCGTTAAGGGTGTTTTGGCATACGATACGGATAGGGGTAAATGCGGCTGTGATACTTCCGCTACCATCGTGGCTTGTGGTTAAGAAGATGTACTTTTCTGTAACATCGTCGCCGTTACCTACACGGATATAGTCGGGCAGCTTGGCAGTGATAAAAATGCGTTCCCCGTTGCCCAATGCTCCTGCGGTTTCGTACAATATTCCCTCGCCTCCGCCTACAATAGCATCAAAGAAATTGAACGCCTCACGGTTTTGTACGATATGGTAGTCTTTGCCTACTACGCCCAGTGGTGTATTGGTGTCGGTGCGGAGTGTAGCGAAACTGTTAGGTACTAAGATATCGCTGGCTTTAATTAGCTCTCCGCTGTCGCCTATGCTCATTGTTCTGCCCTGTGTGAACAGTGGGGATTTGATAACCTCGTAATCTAAACCTGCGTGTACGATTGCTTCCTCGCTTGTCGGGTACTGCTCCACGATTTGCCCCAAACCGTGCCACGCTTTTTGTTGAACGCTGAAAAATGAATGACGTCCTGTTTGCTCTTTGAAATTGATGTTGTGTGCCATAATGCTAAAATTTTGATGTTTGAAAAAATGTTATTTACTCACTCGCTTTTCTCGTTTCCCGCTTCCCGTTGTGGTTTGCTCCGCTTCGCTTCGCATAAATTTTTCCAAAAGAAAAACCGGAAAAAAGAAAGCAGATAATCCAAGCGGGCAACAGCGATGACCAAGAAAAAAAATGATTTAATGGGGGTTCCTTTAGGGGGAAACCGTTCATTCGTTTTTTTTATTGGTGGGTGTGTGCGATGGCTGCCCGCTATAACTTAGCTGCCTTTTTACCGGTTGATTGTGGAAATTTTCTGTTCTAAATTTTTATGGCATTAATGACCAGGCTATTATAGCCTGTAATAGAGATTTGAAAAACGGAATAGCAGGGAGTAGTAGATAGGGCTTCGTTTTTCAATTTTCTATTTAGCAAGTAGGTAATAAGCTCTTTTACAGTGTTGGACTGGGTAGAGGAAAGTAAATGTGCTTTACCTACACAAAATGTACAGGCATAAAAAAGCAGAACCGTTAAGTTCTGCCCGTTGTAATTAAATAAAAGCTGATTAGATTGCCATCATAAATGCTTCTTCCATAGCCTTAAATTTTGGTGTAACCAAATCCATATCCTTACTGATTTTTTGGCTTGTGATTTTAGCGTAAATCTGTGTAGTGGAAATGTTTTTATGCCCCATCATTTTGCTAAGGCTTTCAAGCGGTACGCCCTCGGTCAAAAACATTGTTCCGAAAGTATGCCTTGCTGTGTGAAAGGTTACTTTTTGCTCCGTAATGATTTCTGCCTTTTCAACCAGTTTACCTATGTGTGTATTGCAGGTTGCATTGGTCGGAACAGGAAAGATAAATTCATTCCTTGTCGTACCCTGATACTTCTTAATGATACGTTTAGGGATTTCCATTAACCGAACATTGGAAGCAATATCTGATTTCTTTCTTCTGCTGATAATCCATTGATGACCGTCAAAGAATGATTGAATATTGTTCCTTGTCAGTTTCTTAATATCCGCATAAGCAAGTCCGGTAAAGCAACTGAAAATAAACAGGTCTTTTACCAATTCATACCGTGGGTGCGGTGGTACGCACAACATCAGCTTTTCTACATCTTCTTTAAGGATATAACCCCGGTCGGTTTCTTCCATACTGATTTCATAATCCTGAAACGGATTATCACGTATCAAGCCTTTTTTAATAGCCAGTTCCACAAGGGCTAATACAGGCATCGTGTACACCCAAACCGTATTGTGGGAAGATTGTAAATCATACCGTAGGTAAAAATCAAACTCACGGATAAAGTCGGAAGTCAATTCCCGAAAAGCCATATCATCACGATGATAGCGTTCCTTTATAAACGTGGTCAAATGATTGTAAACTGTGATATACTTGTTGTAGGTGCTTTGTGAGCGTTCTTCCTTTTCGACCAACTTCTTAAAATCCTCATTTTGGTCGTTAAAGACTTTCAGGATAGCATCATCCATTACACCAACACCAAAAAATGATAGCTTTACCTTTTGGGCGGTTGCAAAGCCCTCGTGCTTCAGCATATCTTCATAAATCTTGTCGATGCGCCCACGAATGTTGTCCAGTTTTTTATTGATGCTTAATGCCTGCGCACTTTTTCCCTGTACTCGTCCGTGTTTTAAATCCCAATTATTGGGGTCAATTTCTAACTTTGTTCCGAAAGTTTTAGGGGTTCCGTCAATGGTAATACGTGCCATAATCGGGGCATTACCGTTCTTTTTCAGTTCGTTCTTTTTCAAATAGAAAAGCAGTTTGAACGTCGATTTTTTTGTCTGCTCCATAACTCAAATGTTTAACGTTTAAAATTAATTTACATTGAGTTACAAGGGAATATAGAAAAGGGTGCAAAAGACTGAAATATAGTCAGTTAATCTATTCTATTACCTTTATCAATCGGTAACGAATTAGTAACCTAACCTTGTCAATTTAAGCCCCAAACCTATCAGACACCGACTTCCGAACTAAGACTACTCTATTTATAAAGCCTTGTATAGCAAAGGTTTTAACCGTTTTGCTTAATTTTGCTTTTTACTAATCTTTTTTTAAGAAAAAATTTAGTTTATATTATAAACTAGTTTATATTTGTTATAAATAAATACACTTGACCAGGTTTTTACCAATACTGCTCTTTACCTTTCTGGCGGCTGGAACGAAGGCCCAGTCTGTTATTTCGGGAAAAATAACCGGCAACAGAAACAAGGCGATTATTGGCGCCAGCATCACGCTGAAGGACACTTATGATGGCGCCACTACTGATTCTTCGGGACATTATTCTTTTCACACAGAAGAAAAAGGAGACTTTATAATCACAGTGAGCGCAGTAGGTTATCGCGAGGTGGAGAAACAAATTCACCTGGCAGCGGATACAACTATCACGCTCGATATTGAACTGAAGGAAAAAATAGATGAGTTGAAGGCGGTGATAATCACCGCCGGCAGCTTTGAAGCCGGTGACAGGAAAAGAGTAACCGTGCTCAGTTCCATTGATGTGGCTACTACAGCCGGAGCGAACGCGGATGTAACGGGAGCCTTAAAAACCCTGCCCGGCGCCCAGCAGGTAGGCGAAAGCGAAGGGCTGTTTGTAAGAGGGGGCACCGCCACAGAAACCAAAACATTTATCGACGGTACCCTGGTCAACAATTTTTTTTACAGCAGTGTACCGGGCATTGCACAGCAGGGAAGATTTTCTCCCTTCCTGTTCAAAGGCACCGTATTCAGCACCGGCGGTTATTCTGCATTATACGGACAGGCACTCTCTTCGGCTCTTATACTGGAGTCCATCGATCTGCCGGAACAAAGCTCGGGAAATATAGGCCTGTCGGTTATAGGCGTAAATGCAGGCTACCAGCACCTTGCCAAAAATAAAAAGTATTCCTGGGGTATCAGCTACGGGTACACGAACTTATGGCTGGCATTTAAAGCCATTAAACAAAGACAGGAATACGAGAAGGTCCCTTCCTTTCATACCGGGGACCTCAATTTCAGGATCAAAACATCCAATTCCGGTATTATAAAATACTACGGGTATTTAAGCGGCAACCAACTCGGTATCCGCACCAACAGCATTGATACCCTGGGTTATAAAGACAGGTTCCGGCTGGAGAACTTTAACATGTTTCACAACCTGTCGTACCGGGAAAACCTGGGTAACGGCTGGAAACTGAATGCCGGTTTGTCTTATTCTACCAACTATGATGATATTGAAGGAGCTTTGCTGGATGCGCAGAATAACCCGGTTGTAGCATCGGGGCTGGAATACAAAGATTTTTCGTTGAACACACCGGGTAACTATTTCAATGGAAAGCTGGTACTTGACAAACGCCTTCCCGGCTTGTCGGTGATCCGTTTCGGCTCGGAATATAACCATTCGGATGACCGTACCAACTATACAGCCTACAACGGACAGAAATATACCTCCACCCTGAGTGAAAATATCACGGCAGCATTCGTGGAAACCGACATCTACCTCACTAATAATCTTGCGGCCAAGTTCGGCAGCAGGTACGAATACTCATCCCTGCTCAATAAAAATAATATAGCGCCCAGGGCCTCCATAGCCTACAAAACCTCTCCCAAAGGCCAGGTATCGCTGGCCTACGGGATATTTTATCAAAACCCGGAACGGCGTTACCTGCCCGCTTCGGGAAATACAGGCTTTGCAAAAGCTACCCACTATATAGCTCAGTATCAGAAAGTAACCACTACCACTACGTTCAGAACTGAAATTTTTTATAAAAAATACAATGCCCTGTTCAAAACCTCATCATCCGGCAACAACCAGCAAACAGTGATCAGCAATAACGGTTTTGGCGATGCCAAAGGGATTGAATTCTTCTGGCGTGATAAAAAAACATTTAAGAACCTGGACTATTGGATATCCTATTCCTACCTGGACACGAAAAGAGATTTTCTGAATTTTCCGTATGCTGTTCAACCCAACTTTGCCGCCCGACACACCGCTTCTCTTGTAATGAAACGCTTCGTAACCGAATGGAAGACCGGGTTTAATATATCCTATACCTATGCCAGTGGCAGACCCTATTATAATATCATGTACGACGGCAACGACTACAAATTCTCAGACATCGGCAAGACAAAGGACTATCACAATGTAAGTTTCAGCCTCAATTATATTCCTGATCTTTTTAAACAGGAAAGCAAACGATTTACCGTGCTGGTTCTTTCCGTAAACAATATTTTCGGTATCAACCAGGTATTCGGATACAACTATTCCTACAACGGGTACAGAAAAACCGCCATCGTTCCGCCATCGAGAACATTTGTTTTTATCGGCGCCTTTATAAGTCTTGGTGTGGATAGAACAGAAGATGCCATTAACAATAATTTATAACAAAAATATCATCCAAAAACAAAAAACATGAAAACAATCATCACATCTCTGGCGCTTCTCCTTGTTACCGGTGCCGCCACCGCCCAGAATGACAAATATGTCAAAGCAATGGAAGCCCGTCTGGCAGCTATGGATACCACACAGTCCACTCCCGGTCTGCGCTCATTATCCGATGCCTTTTTACGCATAGCGGAAGCAGAAAAGACAGAGTGGCTTCCTTATTATTATTCCGCGCTTTGTCTGACAAGTATGGGTTGGATCGATCCCAAAACGGATATGGATGTCAACGCCGCCAAAATAAAAGAGCTATGCGATAAAGCAGCCGCTATTGAGGACAATGGAGAGATATATGCTATCCGTTACATGGCTGCTACACAACAAATGCTGGTTGACCCGCAAACCCGCTGGGGTACCTACGGAGCAGAAGCAGAGGCGGCTATAAAAAAAGGGGCGGCGATCGATCCCAACAATCCCCGGTTGATCTACCTGCAGGGATCTGCGTTGTTTAATACGCCGGAACAATTCGGCGGCGGTAAAGAAAGGGCAAAACCTGTACTCGAAAAAGCGTTGGCATTATTCAATGCGGAGGATCCCAAACAGTTTTATCCCAGGTGGGGAAAAGAGATGACAGAACAGATGCTGCAGCAGATCAAATAGAAACTATTGTTTATTTTTAACGATCCCGGTTATGGAAGAAAAACAATTAACGGAAAAAGAGAGCCTTGCCATTATCACCGAAATGGTAAACAAAGTAAAAAACCACTACCACGAAAACGGTTCATACCTGATTTTGTGGGGCTGTGTAATTGCTTTTTGCGGGTTGGTAAACTTTGCTCAATCGTTCTGGAAGTTCTCAATTGGTTTCGATATCTGGATACTGGCATTTGTAGCGGTCGTCCCCCAGGTATGGCTTATCATCAGGGAGAACAGGAGAAAAACGGTTAAAACGCACCTCGGGGCTGCCATTGATGCCATTTGGTTTGTGTATATGATGACCATTATTGGTGTAATTGCGTATGGCAATATAACCTATATTACTTCGCCCGGCATCCTGGAGAAGAACAATCTTGAGATCTTCTCAAAAAACACAGTTACCGGTGAAATAAGTCCTTTCAGGATTTTTGCGCCCAGCTTTTCTTCTATCTTTCTGCTGGTATATGCTTTTCCTACACTGGCTACCGGACTTATAACAAAATACCGGCCCCTGATTATCGGAGCTATCGTTTGTTATATCTTTTTCATAGCAAGTTTGTTTACAAACTTTACATACGATATGTTATTTTCAGCGCTTGCGGCGATATGCTGCTGGCTTATACCCGGACTACTGATCAGAAGAAAATATCTGCAACAATTAAAGCAGCCTGATGTTTAAAGACCTGGATCCTATCTTACATTCGCAGCTAAGGCTGGCCGTCATGTCGCTTCTTGTAGGCGTGAAAGAGGCCGAATTCACTTTTTTAAAAGAAAAAACCAACGCGTCTGCCGGAAATTTGAGCGTGCAGGTGCAAAAACTAAGAGAAGCGGAATACATAGAAGTAGAAAAAAAATTTAAAAATAACTACCCGCAAACTATTTGCAGAATTACTCCTAAAGGTTTAGATGCCTTTGAGACATATGTAAAAGCCTTGCAGGACTATGTAGGCCGCCAATAGAAAAACCACGCCGAGGCGTGGCTCCCTGTTGTCAGTAATTTTTGGACGGTTGCTGACAATAATTTTTTCGAGGTCAGGTGAGTTTTCAAATGGATCTTAAACTGGTTTCCCGGATCATCGGATCAGGTTCTTAAGGATTTGGGTTCGGTTTTTTCTCCAGGATTCGGGGCGGTTTTTTCAAAATATCGGATTTTTGGGTTTCAGTGGATATTGTGTGTCATCGTTGACAGTACAAAGATGGCGTATAAATAAAGATACCGGAACTTAATTCGGCCAACCGCAATTTCGTTTCGATGGTTTGCTGTTTTCCGCCGATAAAGTAACGGATACATGAAAAGCTGGTGTATTAAAGCCGGGGAAGGGTGTATTTACCTTCGGTGAGAACTATTCTCATTGCGGCAAAATAAGAGATAAACAAATAGCGCAATAAAGTTCAAATTTTTGCTTTATAATCTGCTGAGCTTTTGATTTGCAAAGGCTGAATTGTTTGATTATCGGAACATTATCGTCAGCCGGTTACATGTCCCCCCCGGAGCTACAACCTGCATCATCAGCAATTTAACGCGGGGAGGATTTCGGAAGATCTTCAGGAGTCTCCACCCCCCTCAGGTGTAAGTTTGTGCCAGTTCGAAGCTTCAACCCCTGTCAGTCCGAAGGACTCCGGACTCCTTTCGGAGCGGGGGATATGCTGGTTGCTGCACAATGCATGCTGGTCGTTTCTTCATCGCGAAAATTATATATACCCCATGCAGAAAACGTCATTTACAAGCACAAAAGCACTCTTGCGTCATTTCGATCCCGCCTTCAAGCTGTATTGATTTAAACGTAATTGCGGCGGGAGAGAAATCTGCCGGGCAGGAGTACAGCAGTTGAGTATTGGTACAAAAGCCAAACAGATTTACCTTCGGTGAGAAAAGTTCTCTCCCAACCTTCGGTCGGGATGCCAATGATATATTTTGCAACAAGCTGATGGTCAATCGTCATCTCGAGCGAAGGGAGAGATATCATGAAAGTGCGGGGACCTCTCTTTCGAACGTTCGGAACCACTGTGTTCCATTGCCAATGACACACCACGTAATCCGCTGTTAATCAATGATTTGAAAAAGGTGCAGTGCACCGAAAATATTTGTAGCAGATATGAAATCATTAGTATCACTAGCCGCATCGCGGCGAAATATTAACTTGTTGGCTGAAACGCGGTCTTCCTTTTAGCTCCAAACTCCCTGCCATTTTTCTGTTACTTTTTTGCGGAAAAAAGTAACGCAAAAAGCCGCCGGGGAATAATTACCGCAATTCCCCGTCCCGAACGTTAACGTTTGGGACTGATTAAGCTTTAGTACTACTGTAGCTTCGGCTATATATCCCTGATATATTACCCAAATAGAGGAGATCGGCCACATTGACTTTACATGTCACGCCTCAATGATTGAGGAGCTCCTAATGTGCTACTCGAGGTGACGGTAACGGATTACCACAGCATTCACTTTTACTTATTATCGCAGGAATCCTTGCCCGGGCGGCTCCGCTCCCGATTATTCACAGGGGTTTTATTTCCATATTTTCAAATGATCTCATTTCCTGCATTTCCTTTCTTAACATAGATTAAGATCGCTGCCCGAAATGCATGTTATTTTTGCCTCACAAAAAAGGAATATTATGGAATTAGGAATAGGCATGTTTGGCGACCTCAGCTTTGACAAAGCGACCGGAAAGTTTTACGACCCCAAACTGAAACTGCAGGAAATACTGGAAGAGATCAGGTTGGCAGACGATATCGGACTGGATGTATTCGGGCTCGGCGAACATCATCGTCCGGACTATGCGGTTTCCTCCCCGGAAATCGTACTGGCGGCGGCTGCCAGTATCACCAAAAACATCAAACTGATGAGTACCGTAACCGTACTTAGCTCGGCTGAGCCTGTGAAGGTGTACCAGGATTTTTCCACCATTGACCTGATCTCAGGTGGAAGAGCGGAAATCGGTGTCGGCCGCGGCAGCTTTACTGAATCGTTCCCGCTTTTCGGGTATGAACTTAAAGACTACAACCTGTTGTTTGAAGAAAAGCTCGACCTGTTGCTGAAAATAAACAATAACGAAGTAGTAAGCTGGAACGGCAAACTTCGCCCGCCCATGAAAGAGCAATCCGTATATCCCCGGGCGGTTGACCAGGGAAAACTACCGGTATGGATTGCCGTTGGGGGAACACCTGAGTCCGTTGCCCGCGCGGCCAGGCTGGGGCTTCCTTTGATACTGGCCATAATAGGCGGTAACCCGGCACAGTTCAAACCGTTTATGGACTATTACCACCAGGAATATGCAAAACACGGACATGATGTCAGTAAAATGCAAACGGGTATCCATGCACACACTTTTGTAAGTGATCAGCCTGGAGGGATAGATTCCCAGTTTGACAACTATGCCGCTCAAATGAACCGCATAGGAAAAGACAGGGGATGGCCTCCCTATTCAAGGCCCCAGTTCAATAACGCCCGTGATAAACACGGCTCCCTGTTTTATGGAGAGGCGAATGAAGTGACAGATAAAATTTTACAGATGCGCGAAATATTTGGCATTACCCGTTTTATCGCTCATATGGATGTAGGAAGCCCGACACACAAAGACATGATGAAATCCATTGAGCTGTTTGGGGGCAAAGTTGCCCCGGAAATAAGGAGGGCGACTGCAGGCAAATAATCTGAATGTTTCCACCCAAAATATCGCCCGGATTTTATTGCGAAAAGGCAAGCTTTTAATAAATTTAGGGCATGGATGAAGTTTATACCAAAGTATAAATAATTGTAATACAACACATCCCTAAATGAAGGAAAATGAAAGCGGTAGAATACAGGTTACCCAAAGAGTTTGATAAATCGTTTATTGTTTTCAGGGAGCGGGGGTGTTTTTTCCCGGTTCCGTGGCACTATCACCCGGAGTATGAACTGGTGCTGGTCACCAAAAGTACGGGGCGAAGAATGGTAGGAGATCACATTGGCTATTTTAACGCGGGTGACCTTGTTTTGATGGGGCCCATGCTACCACATGTATGGGTAAACGATACAAAATATATCAGTGGTAATAACAAAGATGCAGCAGACGCCATTGTTGTTCAGTTTGTGGAAGATTTTTTAGGCGAAAAATTCTTACAGCTACCAGAGATTGAAGCATTCAAAAAGATACTGAAGCTATCGGCATACGGACTGGAAATAAAAGGAGATACAAGAAACAGCATAAATGAGCTGATGAAGCGAATGCTTACCGCCAGCGGACTGCAACGGCTAAGTATGCTCTTTGCAATCTTTGATCTGTTATCAGCCACAAAAGAGTATCAGCTATTGGCAAGCCCCGCTTTTATCAACAATACTACATTACATGAGTCAGACCGGTTCAATAATATCACCGAGTATATCATGCGGAATTTTGACAGCGAAATCAGCCTTAATGAGGTTGCCGCAGTTGCCAATATGGCTACCACCACCTTTTGTAATTTTTTCAAAGAGCATTATCGTGTCACCTTCATGGAATATGTAACTGAGATAAGAATAGGACATGCCTGTAAATTATTAGGCGACCCTGATAAAAATATAGTAGAAGCCGCGTACGAGAGTGGTTTTAATAACCTGGCCAATTTTAACCGGCAGTTTAAAAAGCTAAAAAACATGACTCCCACTGAATATCGCAAAATGCTGGAAATTTGACAGGAAAACAAGAGAAGTAATAAACAGGTTACTACCCTGTCACGTACCGCTATCCCTTACTGTACAGTATACCCGCCATCAATCACCATCGCCTGCCCTGTAATACCGGCAGCTTTTTCTCCTGCAAGGAATAATACCATTTCCGCTACCTCTTCTACCTGCAATAATCTTTTTTGCGGAACCAGCGGATAAATGACTTCTTCCAGCACTTTTTCAAGTGGAACATTTCTCACTTTTGCCAAATCGGCTAATTGATTTCTCACCAATGCCGTGTCAATATATCCCGGGCATACGGAATTCACAGTGATGCCGGCGGTCGCTGTTTCCAGCGCTGCTACTTTGGTAAGTCCTACCAGACCATGTTTGGCGCTATTGTATGCCGCTTTACCGGCAAAACCAATCAGTCCGTTGATGGAAGCCATATTGATAATTCTGCCAAACTTACGCTCCTTCATATAAGGCAATACGTGTTTGATAGCAATAAAAGGAGCCGTAAGCATCACATCAAGCATATGCCTGAACTTATCCACCGGAAAATCTTCTATAGGCGACACATGCTGCAGACCGGCATTGTTCACCAGCACATCAATGCTCCCATACTGTTCCTGCACCTCTTTAAAAATACGCTGTATATCTGCTTCACTGGTTACATCGCATGCATAGCCGGACAGTCCCGGTCCTGTTTCCGAAACCACGGCATCAACTCTTTCCTGTTGGAGGTCCAGTATAACGACCCGGTAGCCGGCCGCCAAAAATGTCCGTGCAATTGAAAGCCCGATACCACCTGCGGCGCCTGTAATGATGGCTGTTTTATTTGTCATATCATAACGTTAAATATGCTTTCGTTCCTGCCGGGGATCTGCAAGTAAGCTGTAAAACATTAACTACCGGCGGAATGCCTGAACGCCACAAAAAAATCAAGCGAATCCGGGTTCCGCATCGTATCCCTGGTGCCGGTCATATCAATATCTTTTTTCAGCAGTATTTTTTTGACAGGGGCTTCCATTTTCTTTCCACTCAGTGTATAGGGAATATCAGGCGCTTCTATAATGGCATCCGGTATATGTCTTGGTGAGCAATCGGTTCTCAGTTGCTGTTTTATCCGGCCGGTCAGCGCTTCATCCAATACAGCCCCTTCTTTCAGCACCACGAACAAAGGCATATAGTGTGTACCGTCCGGTGATTCAAGGTTGACAATAAGGCTGTCCCTGATCTCCCCAATCCGGTCCACGCTCCGGTAAATCTCACTTGTACCTATGCGAATACCCTGCCTGTTCAGTGTAGCATCCGACCGCCCGTAAATAACTATACCGTTGTGCACTGTAAGCCTGATCCAATCGCCATGGCGCCATATGCCGGGATACATTTCAAAATAGCTTTCCCTGTACCTTGTCTTCCCCGGATCATTCCAGAAAAAGACAGGCATGGAGGGCATAGGGCGGGTGATGACCATTTCACCTTCTTTGTCGTGCAGGCTGTTGCCGCTTTCATCAAAGCAGTACAATGCGCAACCCAGTGTGCGGCGCTGGATTTCACCCTGGTACACCGGCGCCAGCACACAGCCGCCCACAAATGCAGTACAAACATCGGTGCCCCCGCTCATGGATGCCAGCCATATACCGGGTTTTACGGCCTCGAATATATAATCAAATGCTTCCGGCGGTAACGGCGATCCCGTAGCGCCAATACCCCGCAGGGGCTCAAGATCATATTGGTCTGCAGGCCGCTTACCTGCTTTCATATTGGCAAGGATATATGGAGCGCTCGTACCGAAATAAGAAACTTTTAACCGGGAAGCCATCTGCCACAGCCTGTCCACTTCGGGATAGGCGGGGTTACCTTCATAGAGCAAGATACGGGCTTTCTGCAGCCAGGCGCCCTGCAAAAAATTCCACATCATCCACCCGGTTGTTGAATACCAGAAAAAAAGCTCGCCTTCACGAAGGTCATTATGAAAAGCATGGTATTTCTGCATTTCCAATAATATGCCGCCATGAGAGTGGGTGATAGCCTTGGGCTTGCCGGTCGTTCCGGAAGAATACAATATCCATAAAGGGGCAGAGAACCCGAGCCTGGTAAAAGACAGCGACTGCTGTACAGCATCCAGTCCATTCATATCTGCCACCGGGATATTTACACCGGTCACGGATCCGCCCCTGAGGTTCAGTCCCGCCACCAACGAGGGCAATGCCCCGATGATCATCCTGTTCTTTTCAGCAAGATCAAAGCGCTTACCTCCATAGGTATATGCTTCATTCATAAGAAATACCTTTGGCGCTATCTGCTGAAACCGGTCCAACACACTTTCCACTCCAAAATCAGGAGAGCAGCAGCTCCAGATAAATCCGCCTGCTGTTACTGCCAGCAGGGCCGCTGACGTTTCAAACGTATTGGTCAACAGTCCGCAAACCCGGTCACCGGGCTTCAGCCCATGCAATAACAAAAATGCCTGAATCTTTGCGGCTGTTTCCAATACATCGTTCCAGGTAAAATATCTTATATCTCCCGCCTCATTCAGTTCTGTTATGGCAATTTCATCCCCGCGGGCATGTCTTACCAGGTTCTCGGAAAAATTGAGCCTGGCCCCAGGGAACCATTCAATATCCGGCATAGTATCCCCGTTCGTTACAGGAGACAATTCCCCTTCGAATGTCAGGTCAAAAAAATGAAATAAGGAAGTCCAGAAGGTTTCATATTGCTCCACGCTCCATTGCCATAGTTCGTCATATGTTGTAATGTTCCGGTGATATGTTTTATTGACGTATTGCATATACTTATGCAGATCCGATGACTCCGTTGCCTGCTTATCGGGCAACCAAACTAATTTCGATGTCATAGCAATACAGTTTCCACCAAAAATAAAAATAAACACAATAGCCTGGAATAAAAAATGCCACCAATGCACGAATGGGCACAAACAGTTCTCTTTTTAGAACCGCTTCTTTTTTTGTGATCTTTTGCGATCTTCGTGTGCCATATTTATATGTATGCAAGATCAGCTCTTCTGTCACGCCTCAATGATTGAGACCACTAATGAGATACTGCCAATGACGTTCAACAACCTTTTTGGTCAGTTCCCTTTTATCTACGCATACAAACCGCCATCGATCAATATATTTTCCCCGTTAATATAGGCCCCGGCATCAGAAGCCAGCAGCACTATCAGCCCTTTGATATCGTCATTGTTCGCCATCCTGCCGAGCGGCACTTTTTTGCAATAATTTTCAACGAATCGCTCAGGCTGATTGTTGAACAATCCACCGGGGCTGATACAATTAAAACGGATATTTTTACCGGCATGTGTTTTCGCCATAAATCGGGTGAGCATGATCAGTCCGGCATTGTGAAAACAATAGTCCGGCGCTATATCACCCATTCCGGGAACACCTTCATAGTTGGAATACATGGGTGCATACATCCCCATCATCGAACTGATATTGATAACGCTGCCGCCGCCGGATTGAATGATCAGATCTGTCATCTCCCTTAATATATCCATCGCACCCGTAGCATTCACCCGCATCGACTCATCAAACTGTTCTATTGGCGCGTTATAACCTTTCATCGGACGGCTGACCGCGTTGTTGATAAACACATCTAATTTGCCAAAATTATCCGCGATGTTCTTTTTAAGTTTATTTACGGAAGCGGGCACTGCCTGGTCTACGGATATTCCGTGTACGTTAAGTCCCTTAACCCTGAAGTCCGCTACTGCTTTTTCAACCGACTCTGTATTTCGTGAGGCTATGATAATGGTAGCCCCGGCTTCTCCCAGTCCCTCGGTTATAGAACGTCCATACATACCGGCGCCGCCACTTACCAAAACGATCTTTCCTTTCAGATTAAACAATTCCATTACATTCATACGATAATATTTTATTGGATAGTGATCTTTTTTCCACCGGAAAGCCGGCTGGTTTCCGCGGCTATTACCACATGGATAATGTTTTTTGTTTTGGCAAAATCCAGTCTGGATTTTCCTTCCTGTACGCTTCTGATAAATTCAATAATGTTATCCCGAAACATGGAATAGGAATTTTTAATGTCAGCCAATTTCCAGGACTGCTGTCCAAAGAAACTCAATTGAAAAGTACCTGAAATATCCATAAACAGGTGAATGGTGGCCGGCAGGCCATTTTCAAAAGTAATATGTACGACGTCCTTTCCTTTTTCGCCTATGTGCTGAACAGTAGCCACCTTCGGGTCACCGATCGTTGCAAACATCGCTTCAACCATATGCACTCCATATTTCAGCCAGTCTTTTTTCCCCACCGCTGTCACCAGTTCCAGTTTACCGAGGGATGTAAGGTCCTGTTTTATCACCCGGCATTCATTGGCATATCGCGTAGAGGAGCAGGACATGATGAATTTACCTTTGGCTTCCTGTTCTGAAAACCAATCCAGGTCGTCCTGTGTGACTGCCAAAGGTTTGTCGATGAATATTGGTATACCGGCTTCGATGAACGGCTCCGCCATTTCCCGGTGATATGCTGCATCATCGCGGGCCAGTATAACCGCATCTACTTTACCTATCATATCTTCCGCATTCTTCACGATATGTTCTATACCCGAAGAAGCGGCTATACTTTTTGAAATATCTTCGTCCTGTGTCCACACATGTGTCACCACCGCATCCGGTAAGCCCAGCGTATCTTTATTAGCATCCAGGTAAGCTGTTACTCCCGGATAACCAAGTCCTGCAATTTCCTTACCATCATATTGGCCGTTAATAATAGAAGACCATGAATAAGGATGCGCGTTTCCCGCGCTCATACCTGTGATACCAACTCTTAACATTTAAAATTTGAGATTTGAACCCTGCCTACCGGCAGGCAGGCACAGAGGCAGGGAGATGCACAAAGTGATTTGTTGTTTAGTATTTATCGTTTCCTGTTTGAAATTTATAGTTTTGAGTTTTACCTTGTCGCACATTTTAAAATTGTCACCTGCCCGTTGGAATGTTTTTTTCACATCTCCACATTTTCACATTACTTCAGCCACCCCATTTTATCCCAATACGGCAGGTTCAGAAACTCCGGATCAGGATATGCGAGCATCTTCGCCAACTGCAGCTTCCCTGCATTGAAATAAGCGCCGTCGGCCGCATTCAACGACTCCAGCAAATAATCCTCCCTGTCTATGCCGACCAATACAGACGACACCTGCGGAAATGACAAGGCAAACTTAAGCGCTGTTTTCGGGAGCGACTCATTATTTTCCAACAACTTCTTATATCTCCTGATATGCTGCTCAACGGGTTGCAGTGCTTCGTGTAATCCCGTACCACGATCACTTAGTAAACCCTTCAATAAAACCGATCTCACTACGATGCCTACTCCCCACCCTGCGGCCAGATCAAACAAACTCCCCTGTTGCTGATCCAGCAGGTTAAAAGGCAACTGCACTACATTCCACACATCAGACACTATTGCCTTTTTTGTTTCTTCCGTTTTATAGGTGGAAACGCCAATCGCTCTTACAACGCCTGTTTCCTTCAACTTCAACATCTCGTCTGCAATTACAGCCCTGTCCAGTATTTCCAAATCCGCCTGGTGCAGCATATACAGATCAAGATAATCCGTCTGTAACGCTTCGAGACTTTCCCGTATGGACTGCCGGATCATTTCCCGGATAACCGCATCAACAGGCAGACTGCCATCTGCTTTTCTGAAATGCCGGCATTTGGATGCCAGCACCACATTCTGGCGGATATACTTAAATGCTTTTCCCATCCGTTCTTCACTTACACCATACATCCGTGCCGTATCAAAAAAATTAAATCCTTTTTCTACTGCAGCACGCAACAGCCTTATAGCATCTTTTTCCGGCAACATATCTGTCTCGTCATTCACCCCGATACCATAAGGCAACCCTATTTCCACGCCGCCGAAGGCAATTTCCGAAACCAATATCCCCGTATTACCCAATGGTCTCTTTTGCATACTACTGCTTTTCCAGGTATGAATTGTTATGGGTTTCCGGATTGGTATTAAAGGATCTCATCAACTCGGCATAGTAATTTTTGAGTCCTATCACATCCGCGCCCATGCTCACCAACTGGTATCCCATTTCGTTCAGTTCTTTCAGATTACCTGGTCCGCCTACTGTTCCGGCAAACCTGCCATATTTTTTCGCCAATTCGGCAACTCTTTTTCTTGTTTCTTCTATAAGAGGATGATCCCATACTCCGGGCGCCCCTATCCCCTGGCTGAAATCACCGGGGCCAAAAAACAGCATATCATACCCGGGTAACGCGGCAATAGCTTCCAGTTCCTCCAGCGGTTCGGGGTCTTCAATCTGCAATACTACAAACCGCTGCTCGTTGGCTTGCTTTAGGTACTGGTTGAAGTCTACTCCCGTATAACCCCCATCTGCGTTTCCCCCGTCTATCGCCCTTCTTCCCACCGGATAAAATCTTGTATGATATACAATTTCCTTTGCATCTGCAAGGCTCAGTATATGGGGCACCATGATGCCCGTCGCGTCTAGTTCCAGCGGCTTAATATAATTGTTATACGCCCCTCTCGGAACCCTCACCAGTATATCGGCATCATGCGCCTTTGTTGCCCAGACAGCAGCCTCGAGTGCCGACCAGTTCTGGCTGATATGCTCCTGGTCCACCCATACACAGTCAAAACCCGCCAGGGCCGCCATTTCGCATACACGTGGATCAGCCAGGTTAATTTTAATACAACTCACGTTTTCGCCTGCACGAAGTTTTTTTAGTACTTTGCTTTTACGCATCTGCATATTTATTACTTTAAATTCTTCCTGAATAATTTTGTATCAACATAACTCAATACCACAGCGCTTACGATCCCCACCACCAATGAAGTTGGCATGATCCACAACACCGTGATCCCGAACACCCCCCAGAATGCAACGGCAATGGCAACAGCCACTGAAACAATGCCCCCCCAAAAGGTTCCCCGGTTAGTAGCAAAAGGTACAAACAACGCCATAAAAAACAATACAAAAAGAGGCGCCACAAACAGGTTGACCACTTTCATAATAACATCCAGCAGATTGCCCGGTACCTGTCCCACCAGCAGGCTCAATACCATCACGGCAGCGCCGGTGATATAAGACAACCTCCTGATCTGCGCCAAAGAATCAAAATCTTTTGTTTTATCCCTCCGGAAACGCTTAATAAAGTCTTCGGATATTACGGAAGATACACTGTTCAGCCCGGAAGACATACTTGACATGGCAGCGGCAAGCAGACCGGCTATTACCAACCCGGACAACCCGGCAGGCAACCCGATCAGGATGAACCGGGGAAACAGAGTGTCTGCCTGCCCGTTCAAAGATTTTCCCGGCATCAGCAATGCACTGCTATGGGTAAAATAAGCCAGCATAGACAACCCTACCAGCGCCAGTATCAGGAAAGCAATTACGTTGGCGTACAACGATATCCGGAATGATTTCCGGGCGGTTTTAATGTTGGAAGTAGACAGATACCGTTGCACCGCCATCTGGTCAGAACCATTGGTACATACATACCACACCAGCAATACCAGCATGGCATTGCCCAGGGTGGTTCTTTGCTGCGGGTCGAAACCCAGTTTGATCTCCCCCCAGTGTTCCGGCCAGGACGCGGGAAAAATAGCGCCTACTGATTTCAGTTGGTAGCATACTATGATCACGCTGAGCAATGCTCCACCCATGAATATAGCCGACTGCACCACATCTGTGACCACCACCGCCTTCATGCCTCCCATAGAAGTATACACAATAGTGATAACAGTAAGCAGGATACCGATTACAGGCACCCAGGCTTTATCGAACTTTACTACCGAGAACAAGGCGACATCTACCGTGACATAAATAATGGTTGCCATCCACAACAAACGTAATAACAAAAACATAGTGGTAGCCAACATCCGCACACTTAACCCCAGCCTCTGTTCCAGTATCTCATAGGCGCTGGTAACCCCCGTTTTCATGATCTGTGGAATCAGCCACCAGCCTACTATCCAGTACACCAGCGGAAAGGCCAGCACGCCTGCAAATATCATAGGCCCGTTCAGGATCATTTCCCCCGGATAGGTAAGATAGCTGAGCGTGCTCAACAAAGTGGCAAACAGGGAAATCCCCACCGCAGCCGGATTCATTTTTCTTCCTCCCAGCAGGTAGTCTTCTTTGGTTTTGTTTCTTTTGGAATAATACCAGCCGATCCACAACATCCCTATTCCGTATATTAAAATCACCAGCCAGTCTAACAGCTCCAGCCCCACCGAAGTATTTGCTTGTAAAAGTGTAGGCATATTTGTCGAAAAAAAGAAATAGAATCAGTTTTTGGGAATCCCGGATTGCAAAAAACACAACTCCGTTTCCAAATTTACTAAGCTATCACCTATGCACCTGTTATTTTCGTTCCAATATCTGATACTATTTTTTAAAGGAAGTGGTCATACTGCAATTTTCACAAATTCAATATTTGTGTTATCAGGATCATCTCCTGCATAGTAATAAGCCAATACCTTGTTATCGCCAAGATATAGAAGTCCCGGCTGTCCAACTGAAAACTTTACCATCTCGGCCCAGGCATCATTCATACTAACGTCTTTGCTATCCTGCCTCGCTACATCAGCTTCGTACACAATCAGTGAAGCTTCAAAATTACTTCTGCTATCTTCACTTACCCTTACGGTAACTACAGGCTTTACTGAACGGTCAATATCAACTGTCATTAACCGCCCGTCTTCTAAAACAACTGGTTGTCCGGGTTGCCCATACACTCCGGTATCCCAAATATCTCCCCAGGTCCTTCCTCCGTCTTCGCTCAATCTTGCATGAATATTTTTGTACTGATTGGTTACTCCATCCAGTGTCCAGAAAAAATCGATGATTGATGTACCATCTGCCAGCACCTGCGGCCGCTGATCCCAATAATACATATTCTTCTCTTCCGTAACCATCACAGGATCTTTCCAGGTATTGCCGCCATCGTAAGAAAAAACCATCGCAGAGCGATGTATCCATTTACCGGGATCACCTACGGATTTGTTGATCTCGAATTGACAAACAATTGTTTCGTCTTTAAGCATCAATGGCGAGCCGGTGAGGGGTACAGGATCATTAATGTCCTCTATTGTCATTAATTGTGGTACAGACCATGAAGCCCCCTCATCATCCGAGAAACAATAAAAGATCCGGGTATCTTTTAACGTTTCCTCAGCAGGATCATAATAGGGCAGTAAAGTATCCGAGCAATCTACCCAATTCAGGACCATCAGGAGCCTGGAACCACCCAATGGCAGGAAATACGCTGTTCTGCTTTGCCCCGGTACTCCGTTTATATCCGGTAGTTTTACCGGCTCAAAAGGTGTACTCCACGAAGCTCCTTCATCGTCCGACCAGCAAATAACAGCGTGCATAAAATCACAATCTCCTTTTTTTTCCGAAGCCTTAAATGCCGCCAGCCACCTGCCGGAAGGGAGCTTTTGTATATAGGGGAATGTATTGCTATTGAACTGACTATGACCAGGCGTGGGGATGATGCCCCTGCTGATAATTTTCATTGGCGATATTTTGATTGTTTTCTTTTTATAAGTAATTCCATATAACTCAACATAACTGCGCCTGTAATACCCACTGCCAGCGCCGCAGGCATGATCCAAAGTACCGTAATGCCACATATTCCCCAAAAAGCGATGGCTATTGCCACTCCCACCGCCATAAGTCCGCCCAGAAAAGTACCTTTTTCCGTAGCGAACGGAACAAACAGCGCCATAAAGAACAATACAAACAGCGGGGCAACAAAAAGATTTACAACCTTCATAATGATATCGAGTAAATTCCCGGGTACACGGGCTATAATAAAACTCAGTAATAAAATGACGATCCCTACCACAAAAGAAAGTCTCTTTATTTGCAGCAAAGCATCCCTTTTAGCAGCTTTTTTCCTGAACCGGTTAACAAGGTCCTCAGACACAACCGATGAAACACTATTTATTCCTGAGGATAAACTTGACATTGCTGCAGCAAGCAACCCTGCTATTAGCAACCCTGAAATTCCGGAAGGCAAGCCTATTAAAATAAACCTGGGGAATAAGGTATCTGCCTGCTCTACGAGCGGCTTTCCATTGAGGAACGAAGAATTATTTGTGAAATATGCCAGCATTGACAACCCTACCAGCGCAAGTAATGCCGATGCAAAAACATCTGACATCAATGCAATTTTGAAAGAACGCCTGGCCGATCTCGCATCAGCAGTAGCAAGATAACGTTGCACAGCCATCTGGTCTGAACCATTAGTACAAACATACCATACCAACACAGACAACATCGCATTCGCCAGGGTTGTTCTTTGTAAAGGATCAAACCCTATCTTAAATGTATTCCAATGTGATGGCCATTGTTTAGGGATTATAGCACTTACAGAGTCAAGATGCCAGCAAACCACTATTACGCTCAATAATGCCCCCCCCAAAAAAATACCGGACTGAATAATATCGGTTACTACCACCGCTTTCAATCCTCCCATGGTGGTGTAAACAATGGTTATTATAGTAAGTAATGCAGCTATTAAAGGCACATAGGCTTTATTGAACTGCACCACGGAATATAGTGCCACATCTACCGTTACATAAATAATAGTAGCCATCCATAGTAAGCGCAGCGATAAAAACATCACAGTTCCCAGCAATCGCACTGATAAGCCAAGCTTCTGCTCCAGTATTTCATACGCACTGGTTACTCCTGTTTTCATAATAGCGGGTATTATCCACCACCCAACAATGCCATATACCAGCGGAAATGCGAGCGCACCTGCAAATATCGCAGGTCCGTGCTGGATCATTTCCCCGGGATAGGTTAAATAACTTAAGGTACTTAACAGTGTTGCAAACAATGAAATACCTATGGATGTGGATTTCATTTTCCGCCCGCCAAGAAGATATTCCTCCTTCGTTTTATTTCTCCGCTGATAATAATACCCAATCCCCAGCATGGCGACCCCATATGTGAACAAGACTATCCAGTCTAAAGAAGAAAGTGTGAAAGAAGATGATTGCAACAGTGAAAACATCAGCTACTATTTAGTGTGCGTATTTCATGGTAAAAAATTATGTCAAACGGGTAAACCCATGCTGAAAGCCACTATGGCTTGCATCTAACTTTCCAGCGCTAATGTCATTCGCGATACTTTGCAGGGTTTCTTCAAAGGCTTCAGCAAATAAGTTTAAATGTGCCTGCTGATGTGCCTGCATTAAATAAAATATACCTGATACCAAAAATCCCTTTTGATGCATGCTGCTAATAAACAACTGTTTGGCAGCAACTGCCTGTGGTGAAATAAAGGTAAAAGTGGGCGAGGCAGGCATTCCGCCAATTGCTATCCCTGCTGCCGGATACCGGGTTACAATTTCCTCCAAACGATGCTGTAATACCTCTCCTTTTTGCCATACGGTTGCAAACACATTTTCCTTCTCCATTTTTTCCAGTACAGCCAGAGCAGCAGCGGTACCTATGCCATCGGTCCAGTAACTGGACGAAATAAAACTCTCATCCGCAGCCGTCATCACCTCATCCCGGCCTATAACAGCGGCAAAAGGAATACCGTTCCCCATCGCCTTGGCATATACCACTACATCAGGTACTATATTATAACGGGATAGTGCACCCGGAAACCCATATCGCAACCCGCTGGTTATTTCATCCACCACCAGTATTGCTCCTTTTTGCTTGCATATATCTTTTATCTGCTGCAAAAAATTATCCCGGGGAAATTGAGACCGCATGGACTCCATCACCACTACGCCAAAATTACCGGATAGTTTCGCCACAGCCGCTTCAAAAGATTGCCAGTCATTATATCTGAATGGCACTGCAGTACCCGTCAATTCCCTGGGTACCCCTTTGGGTTGTAAACCTGGTAATAAATGACCATCAAGAGAATTGGTTTCACCAAGGTTAGCCGCGAGATACCAGTCGTGCCAGCCATGATATCCACAAAAAGCGATGCCACTTTTACCGGAGGCAGCACGGGCTATACGGACAGCAACGGACATTGCCTCCCCTCCTGTTCTGGCATAACGTACTTTACCTGCCCAGGGGTGTAATTGAAGCAGCTTTTCAGCAAGTTCCAGTTCCTGCGGATTCACCAGGGAGGAATAAGTTCCCAGGGTCAATCTTCGTGTAACCGCCTTCGTTACATCTTCATCACCGTATCCCAGCAATACGGCGCCAATACCACCGGCGCAGTCAATATACTTTCTTCCATTCAAATCCCACACTTCGCAGCCCGCACTTCTTGAAAAAAAGGCAGGCCAATCTGCGTTAAATTGTTCTGCCCGTTTTGATAACAACCCGGTTCCACCCGATATTACCTGTTTTGCAGACTGCCACAACTTGTGATTGTCAGAGACGGGTATGGCAATATCATTTTGTAAATGTGGTTTCAGCAGGCGTAACGCATTATTCAGAAATATATCATTTATGTCAGCATGATCCAGTCCTACATCTTCACAGCTTTCCTTTAATGTCAGGAGCGATTCAATGCCAACCAATGTCATACTGCTTTCTGTAGGCGACTGGTATTTAGCCTCTATCAGTTCAGGGTGCAGCCAGAAAAAACGGTTGCCGGTGGTAATACAACGTCCACGCAGCTCACTTACAGCAAAATCAGATCCCCATAATATTCTCTGCGGTCCCAGAATTTTCAGTGCCGCCTTAAACGATTCCGTTTCGCAGATAGCAGATGTATCTACCACCACATTTTCCAGATCAGCAACACTGTATAATCCATTTCGGGCATTACGATAGTTAAAGCTGCGGGCTACATGCGCCAGGATCAATTTCATTTTCGGATAGGCTTTGCACAAGCGCTTTATTTCACGCTGATTTCCGGTATCGTCTATTGCCTCATTTTTCACAATGTGCAACATCAATGCGCCTTCCACCTCATCTAACAGTTCCCATATCCATTCCGGCGCATATTCCGTCAGTCCGGCATTCATGGTATCCGGCCTGGCGGCATAACAATGGTACACTTTTACACCGCAAAACCTTCCGCTTCTCAGCGCGGCGGCTATCAACTCCCGGTCGTCATCCGGAGAAACCACCATCAGCGCCCGGCTCAGCTCTGTACCATTCACTTGTGTTTCCCGCGATACCCAGTCGTTCATCTCTTTCCGGGCGGCTGCTTTCCGGGGCATACCAAAATACAAACCATGTATTTTCGATGCCGGCATATATTGCTGTAAATAATACCGATGATCCTTACAACCCAGTTGCTCAATACCATCCAGGAACGACCAGTCGCCCTTTGGAAAATGAGCGGCGTGATAAGGATGTACATGAATATCGAATATCTCATCGGGAACAAAGCCTTTGAGTATTTCGGAAAGTTCTATATCTGTATCATTCAGCGAAGCCTGAAAAATCATAGATTTTTATTTGTCTGTTTATAACATAACTATACGAAGCCAGAGACTTCGTATAGCCGGGTTTTCAAGTAGTGTAATAAGCAATCAAACAAGTAAACCAACCTTTCAAATTTACGTGTATGCTACAAAACATATTGTTACTTTAATGCAGAAATATGGTACTTTTTTACGGATGAAAATAAGAAAGACAATTGTATGAAGCATCAAAAATCGTTATCTGTTCTTAAACTCCAAAGAACGGGGGCTAAATGTTTGAAATCATATAAGGGAAAATGTAAAGCCGAAAGGGGGTTTATTGATTTTATCAATGGATATTCAGATCATTGGCATTCTTTGGTATCATCAGGATACAGATAGGGACATTCCAAAATAAAATGATTTAAAAACCGGCTTTAGCCAAAGTTCCTGAAAGGCGGTTATTTTCCGGGTTTTATATTATCGGGAGCACCCAAACGCTTATTGATCTGTAAAATAGCATAGGCCGCCGATGCCTGCACATCTGCATCATCTGCTACCACACCAATCGGATCTTCATTATTCATCCATTTTTTTAACAAAGGAATATCCGCTTCACCTCCTTTTTCGGCCGTTGCATTGGCTATTTCTATTCTTGCCCCTTTGGCTCTTTCATCTTTATATGAAAGCAGCGCACCTCTTACCGATCTGTATTTTTCCGTCCGGGTAACCGCTTCATCCGCCGTAATCACCAAAGTTGTCAAAAAAATAATTTTCCCGTCTGTTCCGTCCGGCAGCGCCAGTACTCCATCAGCCATTCTGTTCCATTGTTCAACCGATACACCACCGATATAGCGTAATACATATGCAGATATTTGCTGCAGGACAATACCAACATCAGGATTGTTGATATTCCCGGAATAATACTGCCGTGCACTGTTCATAGCGTTATCACTGGTATAGGCAACCGCCCAGTGAGTATAACCTTTTAAAGCTACAATATTACTGTTCAGCGCCGCTTCTGAAATGGCAGGGTCTACCGTATAGGGAGGTATCCTCAGCTTACCCAGTGTTTCTACGGCATGTATCCTGTCTTTACCGGCTGTATCCAGAAAAGCGTTCAATATATGCTGCTTATATACCTGTTGCTCTTTTCCTTCACTCAGTTGGTACAGCACTCTCCAGATACCGATCCGGTAGGGCGTCTTTCCGGAAAAATTTTCCTCTTCCTTTTTATATATTTCCTTCACACCAGCGGAATGCCCGGTCCATATCAAAAACTCCGCGGCATGCACTTTCACCCACTCCTGTTGCTCATTTAAAACACCACGTAGTATGCCTACAGCTTCCTCCTTCAATTCATCTGTCAACATTTGTTTTGTTTTTTGTTCTGTATGACAAGCTGAAAACAGCACAGCAGCCGTCCATATGGGTAGGTATTTTTTTATCGAATTTGGTTTTATGCAGGGAGTCATTCAACCAAATGTACTTTTGAAAAACCAGACGGGTTCCTACTATCCTACATAAACATGGTACTTTCTTTTGCCATGCTGAAGGGGTCGGGTAACGGTTTCGGCACTCTCGCAGAGAGTAGACCCCTCAGTGCTTCGGGGTGACAATTTACTCCGTATGTGTCATGCCGATCCCGAACCATCGGGAGAGGTATCTGTTTCGATGCAGTTGCGGAGGACGGATCCCCCGGGTACCCCGGGGTACCCCCTACGTTGTCATGCCGATTCCGACCGCAGGTTGGGAGAGGCATCTGTTCAGCACTCTTGCGGAAAGCAGACCCCTCGGGTGCCTCGAGGTGGCAAACTCCTCCGTATTTGTCATGCCGAAGAACTGAGTCCAGGTTATCACAATTGCTTTTTCAACTTCAATGTCGCCCCGGTGTCTTCCACTTCAAATATCTTCATCCGTTCGCTTCCGGAGGGACTATTCGGGCCGTGAAACGTCAGCATCAGCTTTCCTTCAAAAGTCCGGAACAACATGCCATGCCCGCCATGCTCATCAAACAACAGGTCGGTTTGCTGTTTCCAGGGGCCTTTTATCTTGCCGGTGACAGATTCTGCAATCCCAATGGCATATTTACCATTCCTGAAGCTGGACCATATCATCAATAATTTACCGGCTTTTGTACGATATACAAAACAACCGTCGGTCACATAAGTGGTAGCGCCGCCTTTTTGAACATTGCCTGTTGACCAGGGTGCGGCAGAAGCGTTGAATAATGTGAGCGACCCTCCCACCGTGCGTGAGAGATCCTTCTCCAGTTGCATAAGCTCCATGGTTCCGTCCTCTATCTGTACCCATTCGTGGCAATATATCATATATGGAATTCCGTTTTCTTCCCACAATGTACCATCAAGGGCCATCCTGTCCATAGGAGTATGCGGTTCCTTGTGCTCAAAAGAGAGAAATGGTCCGTCGGGGTTATCCGCATAAAATATCTGTGTTCCCCTGAATGTATATTTCGGAAAACCTTCCCGTTGCTTTTTCCATTCTATAGCGGAGTTCATGGTTGTAAACAGGTAATATTTTCCCCTGTAATAATGTACCTCCGGGGCCCATATCGCCCCCGTGATCCAGTTATCCGCAGGTGTGGTAAAAACAGTATAGGGTCCCTTCCAGGTTTGCAGGTCTTTACTTTTATAAGCGACCACCCCACTGACGGGTTTCCCGTCTTTACCGGTAGTCATCGAAGTTTTATACAGGTAGTAGGTCTGCGTTGGCGCATGTGCCAGAATATAAGGATCACGGACATGCAGATCCCTGATATTCACCTCCGATACTTTTTCCTGGGCCATTACTGAATTCAACCCGGATACCCAAACCAAACAACCTGCTAGCCAAATTATTTTTCTCATTGCAAAACCGCCTGTTTGTTGTATAAAAAATTAACGGGCTTAAATTTAGTTCTTTTAATAAAATAGTAGTTGCTCTTTTATTGGGAAGGCGCATTTACCTGCGATGAGAAAGGCGAAAATTTCAGCGATATGCAAATTTCCCGGCGGGCGAGGCGCCATGGCTGTCAATGTGAACCCCAGGGTTTGTTATTTAAGCATTCCACTTAATCTTTCCGTGTTCCAGGAAGAGCATATCAATATTTTGACGTAGTTTTTTGAAAAACTCGTAACGTTGATTGTGGATGGCCATATACTTTGGAACGGGGTCTATTTTTCTGCCGGTGCGTGTCATTTGTTGCCTGGCTTCGCTCATATTTGTAAATAAACCACCAATAACAAAAGCAATAATGGCATTGCCAACAAGTGCCATTTCATCAATCAACGGAATTTCTACGGGTACCCTCATTACATCGGCAAACAGTTGCGGCCATTCGGGTATGGCGGTAGCGCCACCGCCCATTTTTATTTTGGAAACAGTAATATTATTTTCGTTGAGCGTCTCGTAAATATACCGTATGGAGTAAGTCACGCCTTCCATGATCGATTGTGCTAATTCACGGGGGCTGTCTTCTCTTCTTAGTCCAAAAAATACGCCGGAGGCGTAAGGGCCTGCCCCACAATAACGTTCTCCGGTTAAGTAGGGCAAGGAAAATAAGGGCGGTTGTTCGGTGTACTTTAGTAAAGGTTTTGTAGCCAATTCCTGGTCGCCCACTAAATTTTTTAACCAATCCAATGGTAACGCAGCATTGTTCACAGCGCCGCCATTAAAATATAATTTTTTATTAACTGCGTAGGGCTGTGTTTTAGGGTTTTTGTCATTGTCAAACGCGGGCTTCTCATCTACCGTACGAAACATAGCGGTAGTACCCACATTAACGATTGCCGCCCCGGGTTCCAAACCTGTCAGAGATACGCCTAATGCAGCACCATCGAATAACCCTAAGGCAACAACAACATCGCTACCCAGTTTTAATTTTGTGGCCATGTCGCTTTTTAAAGGAGCGCTATAGGTGGTGCCATCTTCCACAACCGGCATCTGTTCCGGCTTCAGCGATAGTTTTTGCAGTAGTTGCTCATCCCAGTTGTGTTGCTCAATATTGAAGAGTTGTGTGGCATTGGCAATACTGGCATCGGTAACAAACTGCCCTGTAAGCCATTCAAACAAAAAGGATTTACTATCGACAATGCGTTTTGCTTTTTGCAACAACTGTGGGCTGTGTTTCGAGAAATAATACAATCTTGGTAAAACATATTGCGTTAGCGGCGGGCAACCTGTTCGCTTATAAATATCGATACCTGCAAAGGCTTCATTAAAATCGTTAAAAGTTGACTGCGCTCTACGATCCGTCAGCAAACTCATGGGTGTCAGCGTCTTGTTATCTTTCCCGATTAATATTAAACCAAAATGATAAGTAGAAGCTACAATAAATTTTACATCCTCCCTATCTACTTTAGCCAACAGCAATTCGAACAAATGAAGGATTTGTGTTTTTAAGACTTCCGGGTCGTGTTCAGCAGCTCCGGGTTCGCTCGCGATTGTAGTGTTCGCACTTTTTTCTACTGCAATAATATTCCCCCTGGTATCTACAATACCTGCTTTTAAATTGGTGGTACCAAGGTCTATTGCCAGTGTTAATGCCATGTGCGATATTTCTTTTCCAACACTTCAGGATTTGCTAATTCGCCCGCGTTACCATTATTTTGGAAGACGGCAACCATATCATCCACCATCGTTTGCCCCATGCCATACAAGGATTCCCAGCTATAACCACCCAGGTGCGGGGTAATAATTACGTTATCTAATTTGGCAAGCCGGTGCTCACCATCAATAGGCTCCCCCTCTACAACATCCGTTGCGTAGGCGCCTAATTTTCCGGTTTTTAATGCTTCATAAAGGGCGTCTTCATTTACCAACTCTCCACGACATGTGTTTACTAACACGCAACCTTTTTGCAATTGGCTAAACTGTGCTGTATCTAACATTCGGCTTGTTTCATCTGTTAACGGGCAATGGAATAATATGGCATTGGAAGTTTTGATCAACTCATCTAAAGACACTTCTTTGGCGCCAAACTCAGCAAATCTCTCCTTAGCAATATACGGGTCGGAAGCAATGATTTTTGCATTAAAGCCTTTGCCTAATATTTCTGCACTGCGCGAACCTATATTACCTAAACCAATTATGCCGATTGTTTTACCACATAGTTCCATGCCAATCATTTTAGAGCGTGCAGCCCATTTGCTTTGCTTTACCGCCTCTGAACCTTTCGGTACGCAACGGGCGCCTGCTAACAGCAATGAAACGGCATATTCAGCTACTGCTTCACGCTCAACCAAACCCTGCACACGACTCACTCTTATACCCAACTCTGTTGCGGTGGGTAAATGTACATTATCGCAACCAATACCGTGACGGGCCAGTAAAATTAATTTGCTGCATTGCTCTAAAGTTTTTTTGCCAAACTTAGGCGTTACACTTGCTATAATGCCATCGGCGTGTTTAATTTTTTCGGCGAGGCTTTCCTCGTCAATATTAGAAGGTACATCAACACTTTCTAACGTAGCGAAACTTTTGAGGGTTTTTACATGGTCTGCGAAATGTTTTCCGAATGTGCTGGAGTTAACGATAATAATATGCGGTGTCATACGCAAGTAATAAAGTATTTATAATTAGGCGATTTTACAAACAACGCAATATAAGATAAATTTTTTAAGATATCTGTGTGATGGATACTCCTGAACAGTATACGAGTTATTGCATTATATTCTATGCGCTAACCGAGCATGTAATATAGGGTTTGCCAATAGGATGCTGTTAATCCGGAAAGATGGCTCATTCATCTATTTGAAAACAACATGGCAGCCGCCGCCAATACAGGCAGGTATTTCTTCATTGAGTTTGTTTTTATGCAGGGGCATTCAACTAAATGTACTTTTGAAAAACCAGACGGGTTCCTACTATCCTACATAAACATGGTACTTTCTTTTGCCATGCTGAAGGGGTCGGGTACCGGTTTCGGCACTCTTGCAGAGAATAGACCCCTCAGTGCTTCGGGGTGACAACGTACTCCGTATTTGTCATGCCGGTACCGAACCTTCGGGAGAGGCATCTGTTCAGCACTCTTGCGGAAAGCAGACGGCGGATGCTAATGTATTTTACAACCAGCATTAAAACAAAATATCCAATTACTCAATCTCTTACCCGTCATCCCGACGAACCCGACGCAGGAGGGAGAGGAGAGACCAGCCTGCGGCAGGCAGGTCTGTTGAAGCTGTGCAGTATCTTAATTTACGAACAACTTCTATAGTCGGCAGACCTCTCTCCCGACCTTCGGTTGGGATCGAGGTGACGGTAAGGGAAGGTACAGCAGACCTCTCTCCGCCGCAGCGGGGGGTGACAAATTCCTCCGTATTTGTCATGCCAAAAAAATGAGGCATTTGTTCGACGCTCCTGCAGAGACCAGTACCCCTTACCTGATCAGCTTTTCTTTCCTTAATACTGATACCCATGTCCGGTACCCTTCCAGTGATAAATGTACACCATCCCAGGTGTAAGATGCTTTTAGCCGGCCATTCTCATCTGCCATTGCATTAAACAGATCCACATAACCTATTCCCTCTTCCTGTGTCCATTTTCGCAGGAAATCATTTATTATCGGAATTTCATCGGCCCTCCGATAGTGGTTTTTCAGTTTTCCGAAACTTTCATTTACAGGTAGCAGCGACTGAAAGTAGATCTTTGTTTCGGGTGATCCCGCCCGGATGCATGCTGCCATCCGTTTATAATTGTTGATGATCACATCCTGTGGAATACCCCTCGCCAGGTCATTGATGCCGATCATTATGAAAACTCTTTTGGGTTTTCCGTTCATTGTTTTTGACAACAGCTCCAGCAATCCAAAACCGGTATCACCCGGAATACCCCTGTTCTTAACGTTTCTGCTTCCCAGCAATTCCGGCCAATCTCCCCAGAATGTAATACTGTTGCCGTAAAACACCATATCCTTTTTACCTGCAGGCAGCGAGGTAAACAACTCTACCCGGGCTTTGTAGATATCCGGGCGATACGTGCTGTCCCATTGTGCCTGAAGCGCTGTTTGAGTACAAACCACTACAATACAACACAAAAGCAACCTGGTACTTTTATTCATCATTCTATTGCAATTGCTTTTTCAACTTCAGTGTCGCCCCGGTGTCTTCCACTTCAAATATCTTCATCCGTTCACTTCCGGCAGGGCTGTTCGGGCCGTGAAAGGTCAGCATCAGTTTTCCCTCAAATGTTTTGAACAACATACCGTGCCCACCATGTTCTTCAAACAACAGGTCCGGCTGTTGTATCCAGGGACCGCTGACCTTACCGGTAACAGACTCCGCAGTCCCTATAGCATATTGCCCATTCCTGAAGCTCGACCATATCATCAATAATTTACCGGCTTTTGTACGATATACAAAACAACCGTCGGTCACATAGGTAGTCGTGCCGTCTTTCCGCGTATTGCCCGTAGACCAGGGCGCCGCGGAAGCATGAAACAATGTGAGCGATTCGCCTACCGGGCGTGAAAGATCCTGCTCCAGTTGTACGAGCTCCATGGTTCCGTCCTCAATCTGCACCCATTCGTGGCAATATATCATATATGGAATTCCGTTTTCTTCCCACAATGTACCATCAAGGGCCATCCTGTCCATAGGAGTATGCGGTTCCTTGTGCTCAAAAGAGAGAAATGGTCCGTCGGGGTTATCCGCATAAAATATCTGTGTTCCCCTGAATGTATATTTCGGAAAACCTTCCCGTTGCTTTTTCCATTCTATAGCGGAGTTCATGGTTGCAAACAGGTAATATTTTCCCCTGTAATAATGTACCTCCGGGGCCCATATCGCCCCCGTGATCCAGTTATCCGCAGGTGTGGTAAAAACAGTATAGGGTCCCTTCCAGGTTTGCAGGTCTTTACTTTTATAAGCGACCACCCCACTCACAGGTTTCCCGTCTTCACCGTTACGCATAGCGGTTTTATACAGGCAGTAAGTCTGCGTTGGTGCATGCGCCAGGATATAAGGATCACGAACATACAGGTCTTTAATGTCGACCTCCGAGAGTTTTTCCTGGGCCATTACCCATCCGGATATCAAAACCAAACAACCTGTTATCCAAATTATTTTTCTTATTGTCAAGCCGCCTGTTTGTTGTATAAAAGTTAGTGCACTGCTTTTTGCTTCTTCGCCCAATCCGCACTATTTTTCAGTATCGTCTGATAGGCCTTATGCCCGTGCGCCCTTGCATCGTGCCCAAGCGTATTGCCCACAATTTTGGCGTTGGGGTGCTTCACTACCCAGACCGCCGGATATTCTGCCCCCGATTTCAACCCTTTGCCGATGGCTAAGACCTCTATCTCCGCACCGGGGTCCTTTTCCCAACGATACAGCTCGTCCACGATCCGAAAGGTCCTGGGGACTCCTTTCATGATGGGATGATCTGGTTTGACCACCCGTACCTCAAATTCCTGCAGGGCTTCATGGGAACGGGACCCACCGCCTACGAGCTGCTTATTGTATTCGGGCCAATCCTCCCAATTGTACCATGTGCCGGGATGATAGATGAGCATGCTCATTTCCCCGGTGTTGACCCTGTCCATAATGATCTTGCGTGTCGCTATATCTACAGGCTTGTTGTTGCTTAAGAGCAATAGGTCCGTAGCGGGCAGCATAGCACCCATTTCCGCAGAGTTCTCTGTATAAACCACATTGTTCTTTCCGTTATCGCTCAATATTTTACCATCGGCCACACCAAAGAATTTTAAAAAATCATGCGATCCGCCCCCACCCATGACGGTTATGTTCGGGGCGTTCTTATTCTCGGAGATATAGGATCCGGGAGCGGTAACGATAATGACTCCCTGCATCATCTGCCAATGGCCCGGAAAGGTACACACAAAGGGATACCTGCCGGGGATATTGGGCAGGGTAAGGAGCAGGGACCCACGCTCATTGGGGGCCAACATTTTGGTGCTTCCCAGAACATACCTCGATTTTGGGACATATCCCATTTTTTCGGCTTCCGGGGTCGTCACGAAGGCTTCCACCATGGCCCCGAAATCGTTCAGGCTGCCGGGGGATACCACTACCAGGTTGTGCGGCATTTGGTCCTTGTTCATCAATTTGATCTCAATGGTTTGCCCCGCCGTAGCCTGGAGCACTGTTTTGTCGAACGCCATTTCCTGGGGTACGGTCTGAAGTTCAAAGGTAATATCGGCCTTTATTTTTCCGATCTTGCCAAAGCCCATATCAATAAACTGATCCCCGCCCGTATTGCGACAATGAACCGCAATGGTATTTTTGCCCTTTTTGAAAAGTTTCCCCTTTTCATTGCCCAGCTTTATATACTTGTATTCCAACCCGCTGGCCCCGGTCTCCGCAAAGAATAGTTTCCCGTTTACGTACACTTCATAATCGTCGTCGTGCACTATCTTCAGTACCGGTTCATCAATTTCCCTATTGATCTGTACTTCCCGTCTCAGCCAAATATCATCGGAGGTCCAGGATGTTTTCGCTTTTTGGACGGATTTTCCGCCGAACATGGATTCTCCTTTTTTCCAGGAGGCGTCATCAAAATCAGTGGACATCCAATCGTCTGCCGGGCGGGTATCGGTATAGCTCCAAACCGTTTTCGCCTCTTCTGCCGAAGGCACCAGGATATCAACGGAAGCGGCATCCACCGATTCATAGTTCATCTCCCTGAAATAAACCCTGATCGCCGCGTTCAGCCATTTATCGGAGCTATTGGCACTGTCCTCCATGGCCTTTTCCATTTGGGTATAGAGTCCCGTGGATTCGGGAAGCTCCCCGGCCCTGAGTATGGCCGCCAGCCGTACCTGTGGATCCGGATCGGTCAAAAGTCCGGATGAGGCCAACTTTTCACTGCTTTCGGTCGTTTCGGGCAATAGAGCCAGGGCCGCCCGTTTCACCGCAAAGCTCTTGCCCGACAATCCTTTTACGACGGCTTCGCTCGCTTCGACATTGCTTCCGTCCAACGCTCCCAGGCCCTTGAGGGTCCATAGGGCATGGAGTGCCGGGGCGTTAAGCCCGTTCTTATCGGTCCTGGACTCGTCCACAGCCATTTTGATCAGGTCGGGAACCAGTTCCTTTTTATTTTCCTCCACGATCAAACGCTGTGCGGTGACCCGCCAGAATTGATTATCGCTTTGCAGGGCCTTCAGCAAGGCCTTACGGTTATCGCGTTTCAATTTGGAGATGGGAGATTTTTTGGCGCCCTTGTATTCAATGACGTAAATCCTGCCATGCTTATAATCCCGTAATGGATTGACATGGGCATTGCCCTCCCCCTTGTTGGTATTCCAGATCTGGTTGTCCATACCCCTCTGATCGGGATTATGCTGAATGACAGGATTGTACCAATCAGCCACCCAAAGGTTCCCGTCAGGGCCTGTTTCGGCAAAAACGGGAGCCGTCCAGGCATCGGTACTGGCAAATATGTTTCCTCCGTCCTCTTCCTTATATCCCGCACCGTCCCTTACGATCCTGGCGATATGCACCAAATGGCCCGTAGGCTCCGCTACGTACATTTGGTTGCGGTATGCTTCGGGATAGTTGCGCGCCGTGTAGAAATTGGCCCCCGAAGCAGCCGTAAACCCTCCACGAACATCTACCTGTTGCAATGGAATGGTGTCCACGGGGCTTATTTCGTAATGTCCCTGTATAAAATCGACGTTCAGGGCCCAGGAAGGCATCTTGTCCAAATACGCATAGTGCCTTAAGGGGATCCCCACATAACAGGCGTGGTTATTGTTGGCGGTGGAGCCAAAAATCTCAAAGTTTTCGTTATAGCCCATGCCCCAGGTATTGTTATCAAACTGGCCGATGGGCTCCAGATAAGAACCATTTTTTCCAAAACGGTAAACGCCCCGTGTAAAATTCACGGGTTTTCCCTGAAACTGGTATTCAAAGCCCGAATAGCCCACCGCGCCCCAGATTGCATTATCAATTCCATAACGCAGGCCCGATGGCCCCGCATGGGTGTCGAAGGTTCCGAACCCGCTGAAAAGAACGGTACGCTTGTCCATTTTATCATCGCCATCGGTATCCTCCAAAAATACCATATCGGGCGCCTGAGCAACAATGGCTCCACCCTTCACCAGGGTGATTCCGGTGGACAGGCTTTGATGGGTAGCAAAATCGGTAAATTTATCGGCCTTTCCATCTCCGTTGGTATCCTCGCAGATGGTGATCCGGTCACCGCCCACCTCATTGGCCAGTCCATGGGGATAGTCCATGGATTGGACCACCCACAATCTTCCCCTTTCGTCCCATGCGAAGGCGATCGGGTTGATAATGTCCGGCTCGGACGCAAAAAGCCGTGCACTGAAACCTTCCGGGAGCTGAATGTGCCTTCGCGAATCCCCGGGGCTCAACGGATCCTGAACCCTTGGGTTTTCTCCGGTATAGGTCAACGGGGGCGGTGGCCCCTTTTTCTCTGTACAGCCCCCCAAAAGGATGGCTCCAAATACAGTTAACAAAAGGCCTCTGTGCAAGCTTTTCATGTTCTTTGATATTTATTTTGGGCGCCCCAATCCTGGGCGCGCCATTAATATTGTTTTATCTGTTATTTGCGCCGATAGCCCACGTAGGGTTCTTCCCGGCTTACGTCTAAGGTGCCCGCTTCCCAACCATCCGGGGGGGACAGTACAGCCAAAAATTCGAGTTCGCCCTTTCCGGCATTGAAGGTACCGTGTACCACATCGGCATCAATATATACCGAATCGCCTGCTTCCAGGAACTGTACTTCGTTCTCGATCCACTGTTCTGCCCTGCCCTTAAGAATATATAGGATCTCGTGCATTTTGGGATGCCGGTGAAAATCGTGGCCCATGCCTTCGGGCACCACCACCTTCACCATATAGGAATCTGCCCCCTCAATGAGCTCGGGGTGATAATGCCAATAGTGCAACCGCCCTACGATCTCTTCAAACATCAGGTCCTTTTCCTTAACGAACTTCCATTGCTTCGACATGGCCGGAATACCTTATAAGGTTAACGATTTAAATTCTTTGGTGAGATTGGTCAACGACTGCTCCACGCCCATTCTTTCCAGGGAGGAGGCCCCCACAAATCCGTGCAGACCATTAACGTGGTCCAGCGCATACCGCACGTCTTCGGGCGTGTTGATCGGCCCACCATGCGCCAGGAAAAAGGTATCGTGGTTGGCCTTCTTCACGGCATCCACTATGGCCTGGGTACGCTCCAGGGCAGCATCCATGGAAACGGTGGCGCCGGTGACCCCGATGGATCCGCCAACGGTTGTTCCCACGTGGGCGATGATGGCATCGGCGCCGACATCGGCCATTTGAACGGCCTCTTCGGGCTTGGCGACATAGACAATGGAGAACATATCCATTCGGGTGGCCAGATCTACCATCTCAACCTCCTTTTGAAAACTCATCCCCGTTTCTTCGAGTACGTTCCTAAAGTGACCGTCTATAATGGAATGGGTGGGGAAATTGTTGACGCCCGAAAAGCCCATATCCTTCACCTTCCCCAAAAAATGCCACATTCTCCGGCGGGGATCGCTACCATGCACCCCGCAGATCACCGGAATTTCATCAACCACAGGCAACACTTCGAACTCCCCAATCTCCATGGCCACGGCATTGGCATCGCCATAGGCCATCATGCCCGCCGTGGAGCCGTGGCCGGACATCCGAAAACGACCGGAATTGTATATGATGATGAGGTCGGCTCCTCCTTTTTCTATGAACTTGGCACTAATGCCCGTACCCGCACCCGCGGCAATGATGGCCTTCTTTTGATCTACTATTTTTTGAAGTCGGTCCCTGACTTCCTGCTTGGTATAGGGGTTTCCCTTTCCTGTCCATTTGTTCGGCATGCTATTCTTTTTTATGGTTTATGTATTCAATCTTTATATCGTTGTCTTAGGTTCCCATGAGTCCCACCAACCCTTTTATGGCCTGTTCGGCAAAAAAGGGAGTGTTGATGTTCGCATCCACCTCTATGATCTTTATTCCGGTTTTTATGTTTTTCCATACCTTATTTCCGGGGCTGTATTTCCAGGATACTGCCTGCAATATACCGCAATCCATTTTTATTATTTAGAATGAAAGCCTTTCCACAGGGATTTCGCTTTTAAGTTGAATAATTATACACTTTGCCTTAGTGCTGGTAGTAAAATACAAACACCCCCGTCATTTCGATTCCGCCTGTACGTTGAATTTAATTAAAGTGTCCTGCGGCGGGAGAGAACTTTTCTCACCGAAGGTAAATCCGTTGGGCAGTAGTGAAAATGTTGAGCATTAGTATCCAAGCCCGGCAGATTTCTCTCCCGACCTTCGGTTGGGATCGAAATGACGATGCCTGCAAACGTTTTTTCTAAAAGCGAAATCCCTGAGCCTTTCCAGGGAATCAGTTTTTCAATTCACGTCTATCGTTTGTCGTTTCAGGAAGTGGGAGAAAAGACGTGGGAAGTGGGTGTGGTGAATAGTCAATAGGAAATAGTGAATGGCTGTGAGAGGATAGACCTAATATATAAACGAATCGCTGATGGCTGAAAGCTGATCGCCCACTGCTCACAGATTCTTCGCTCACGAAAATACTCATTAGTGTGGGGCAGTTCTTCGTTCGCTCAGAATGACAAGAAAAAACAATTGACAGTTGATAATGGACGGTTGACGGTGTATACCTGATTTTCATTGTCCATTGTCCACCATCCATTATTTATTGTCCATTATCCTGATACCTCCTACCTGAAACCTGACATCTCAAATCAGAAATCAAAAATTTGCTGACACTGATCGCTCATGGCTCAAAGCCCACCGCTCATCACACTTTTTCCCTTTCCTTTGCCAACTGCTCCATGTATCTTTCCTTTGCCTCCTTGTCTTCTTTTGCCGATTCACCCCAATAAATCAATCCCATCGCCTTTCTTGTTCTGTCGGCTGTTGTATTAGCGCCCGCCCTGTGAATAGTGAGTGAATGATGCACCAGCAGATCGCCCGGTTGTGAAGGAAAAGCAACTTCCTCTGCCTGGTCTTCTGCTGTTCCGAAATCAACAATCCCCTGCGAAAAACCCAGCGTAGCCGTTCTGCCATGACTTCGCATACCTTTCAGATGGGAGCCCCTGATATACTTTACACAACCGTTTTCTTCATCTACCGGTTCCAGCGCCAGCCACATGGTCAATGCCTGCTGGGGTTGCAGCATAAAATAATACCCGTCCTGGTGCGGTGGGGTAGCTTTTCCGATCACCGGGGGCTTGTTAAAATACTCTACTGTTTTGCATGTTACCGGTTCACCGAGTAAAGTTTCAGCGATCTCCGAAAAGCGGCTGTTTACCGCCATTGATAAAAACCAGTCGTCATACTTCTCCAGGTCCTGCATTTGTTTGAGCGTTGACGGATCATTTTTGTCCTCATAAAAATAGTGACCCGCTTTCATTACAGGGATCCGTTCTGCTATAAACCGCTCTATTTTTCTGTTCAATACGCCTGTTTCCTCAGGAGAAAGAAATCCTGGCAAATAAATATAACCATCACGGTCAAACGATCCTTTTACTGCAGCAGGGGCGAATGACATATGTTTTCAATTTTATTCGTTAAACTTAAGGGAATACAGGTCTGCGTCCTTACAATAAAATTTCAACTTAATTGTTTTTCCGGATAAGGAAGAAACATCCTCCTTCCCGTTCCAGGATACGATCCGCCTGATCTCGTTACCGATGATCTCGCGGCTGTCGCTGACGGTAAAGCCGGGCAACGGTTTTCCTTTCGCATCCAGTATCTCTACTTTTACATACCCTGCTGCAGAAGTAGCATAATTGATCTCCAGTTCCTTTCCCTTAAATACAAGCGGTTTGGTAATGGCTTCTCCCTCCTTAAAACCGGCTCGCAAAGACGCAAATCCGTCAAGACGTAAAGTGTATCTTTTTATATGCGCCGTAGGTTGCGCGTAACTTTCATTCACGTATAGCGACAGTTCTGTGGGGCTTGTTTGCACCACATTTAATACGGGATAGTTGGAACGGGACACCCAGTTTTCCAACCCGATTGCCGGACGTATGAATGACTCCAAAAAAGTCCTGTCGTATACGGAGCCGCCGCGTGTCGTCATAAAAATGGCATCGGAGCAGTCCTTAAAATAAGCGGGGTTCACATTCAAGATTTTTGCCTGCTCATCGGTCAGCACCTGTCTTTTAGGCATAAATCTGGCGCCTATTGCTAAATAAATATGAGGCGCCCTGAAATAAGGACTGGTCTGGTTGGTGTATAAATGATCCAACGGGGTATCACCGAATGTCATATGTACAGGCTGTGTCCAGTTGATAAAATCTTTAGAAGTCGTTCTGCTCACAGAGCGAAATCCTTTGTATGCTGTAAAGCCCCCCTCGTTCCAGGTTCGGAAATAACAAACATATTGCTGCTCGCTCTCTGACCAGAAAGCCACATTCTGAGAATCGAAGACGCCAGTTCTGAACACCGGCGCTTCCTGCAACTTCTTCCAGTGAATACCATCCGCCGAAACAAAAGCGATCAGTCCCGATTTGCCGGTTCCTCCCAGTGCCTTGTAACGCTCAGCAGCTTTGGCATTGGGATTGGCATCCAGGAAAGGGCTGAAATTATGTGTAGCCGGTGCGGCTTTAGACAATACTACATTGTTATTTGTTGATCCGTTAATGGTATAAATACCGACATTAGGTTTTACCCAATTGATCCCATCTGACGACTCAGCAACACAAGTCAGTTCGCTTTCATTACCATCTCCTTTAGCTTCTCTCACACCACGGTAATACATCCTGAACAAGGTACCATCTTTTATGATAGTTGAGTAGCCGCTGAAATTTCCTTCCCATGGATTATCAAACTTCAATACTGCACCCTCATTTCGGGGCGTATGTAATTCCTGCGTAACATTGTTCAATTTCTCTATAAGATACTGATCAACAAATAGTTCCCTGCTGCTTCCCAACTGCAGTGATCTCGCTGTCTGGGCAAACACCTGGCTCTGGGCAAGACAAATACAGAGAAAACACAATAACACACTCCTTTGAACAGGCATTATACTTGAATTATATGAATTAAAAAACTATGGTTGAATTTCAATAATTGTTCCGGCGATATGACGGTTACCGTTGTCTTTATTAAAGTAATAAACCACCAACACCCTGTTGTCAGGTAATACTACCGGCCACGGATAACCGATATCGGTATTACCACCGTCATCTCTCAAAATAAACTCTTTTGAAGTTTTCCAATCTGTGCATTCCGCATTTAAAATCCGGGCGCGTATTCCAAAAGGCTTATGCCGGTAACCATATACCAGCAGGACACGGTTATCCGGCAACCGTGTTGCCGTCAGCGGATGTCCCTGAAACCCCATTGATTCCCAGGAGAATGTTTTCCCTCCATCAGTCGACCTGGCTATTACCGCCTGATCTTTAAAACTCTCTGTACGCAAAAAGCCAACAATATCTCCTTTTGGTGTTTCATATACAGAGGCTTCATTAAAAGAGATTTTAGCATCTTTCGCTACTTCACTTATATATTCCCAGGTTAATCCCTTATCTCTTGAAGTGAGCAAATAATTGGAGGTCTTCTCTGAACTATCATGTGCAGCAATAATCCATAATATCCTGCCGTCTTTAGCCTCGTATAATGCACCGCGGTTATAAGCAGGTGCTTTCTGCCCGTAAGCGTTATAATATATCTCAGGGTCTATATGAGGCGGATAATAAGGTCCCTGCCATGTTTTTCCGTCATCGACAGACCTTACTACATAACCTCCTAAAAATATATAACCACCCGCTTCAAAATAGGGTTGTTTCAAATTTTGTAACCCACCCTCCCTCACCTGCTGCCAGCCATAGCTGGTACATAATAAGGTACCATCCTTCAAGCGGAGTAAGCAGGGATCTTGTGACCCGCCAAATGCATGAGCATACAGTAGTTGAGGTGTTTTCGTCCAGGTTTCCCCATCTTTGGATTTTACAGATACCAGGTAACTGTTATGGTCTACATGATTATTACCCTTCTCTCCAAAAATGATACGATTGGGCGCTCTTCTGAACGCTACCATCAATTCGCCATCCTCAAGTTTCACCACCGAAGGAAATGCGGCATAGAAAGCAGTGTCGCTATATACAATAACGTCTTTTATTTTTTTCACCTGCGAAAAACCAGGAACACCAGAATACACCATACCTATAAGCAGCAAAAAACAACGCAGATCATATTGATTGAAAGAAAATATCTTCATAGCTGAATTTTATTTAATGACTTTAAGATAGCAAAAAAGTCAAAACGGTTCTCCACAAACTACTGTTAAGTTAAACGTATTGTAGCTTTACAATAGCCACGAATGCGCGAATGTTTATTCGCGCATTCGTGGTATATTATACGACATTTTAAATTTAACATAACACTAGTTGAATTTAAAAGAAAACAAATCAGCATCTTTTAGATATATCTTCAATTTAACCGGTTTCCCTGCTAATGGTGAAACATCTGACTTACCATTCCATGATACGATCCGTTTTATTTCATTGCCAATGATCTCCTGGCTATCATTAAAAGTATAACCAGGTACAGGCTTCCCGCCAGCGTCCAGCATTTCAACCCTTACATAACCTGCCGCAGAAGTTGAATAATTAATTTCAAGCTCATTTCCTTTAAATACAAAGGGTTTGGTTATTGCCTCACCACCTTTAAACCCGGCTTGCAGAGAAGCGAAACCATCCAACCGCAAAGTATATCTTTTAATATGCGCTGTTGGCTGTGCATAGCTTTCATTCACATACACTGATAACTGGGTGGGGCTGGTTTGCACAACATTTAATACAGGATAGTTAGAGCGGGATACCCAGTTTTCCAAACCTATTGCAGGGCGTATAAACGACTGCATAAAAGTTCTATCGTATGCTGATCCGCCACGGGTAGTCATAAAAACAGCATCAGAGCAATCCTTAAAATAACCAGGATCTACATTTAATGCCCGGGCCTGTTCATCAGTAAGTACCTGCCTCTTAGGCATGTACCTCGTACCTATTGCTAAGTAAATATGGGGCGCTCTGAAATAAGGACTGGTTTGATTCGTATACAGTTCATCCAACGGAGTATCACCAAAGGTCATACGTGCCGGGGTTGACCAATTAATAAAGTCCCTGGATGTGGTTCTTGCTACAGACCGAACCCCCTTGTCTCCCGGGAAAGGCCCCTCGCTCATTACCCTGAAATAACAAACATATTGCTGCTCACTCTCTGACCAAAAAGCTACGTTTTGAGAATCAAACGTCCCTATTTTTATCACAGACGAATCCTGCATTTTCTTCCAGTGAATGCCATCGGGTGATACAAAAGCGAACAAGCCTGTTTCCCTGTCGCCCCCCAGCGCCTTGAATCTCTGGGCAGCTTTTGCATTCGGGTTCTTGTCAAGAAAAGGAGTGAAATTGTTTGAAGCCGGGGTGGCATTTGCTAGAATAACATTATTATCTGAGATGCCATCCACATCATAAATTCCAAGGTTTGGTTTTGTCCAGATAATGCCATCAGATGACTCTGCATAACAGGTTATGCTCATTTCGCTATTATCCTTTCCATTGCGTATTCCCCTGTAATAGAGCTTATACTGTGTTCCGTCTTTGATAATTGTGCTATATGTGGCAAATACTCCCTCCCAGGGCTTTTCAAACTTCAAAACCGTTCCCTCATTTTTGAGTGTATGAAGTTGTTGGGTAATATTATTCAGTTTTTCTATCAAATACCGGTCAACGAAAAGCTCACGGTTGCTTCCAATATTAATAGTAGAAGCATTTTGAGCAAACAAAGGATTTTGTAAAATGCCGATACAAAGACCAACTGCAAAGGTTATTTTTCTTACAAATGACATACTGTTCAATATAGCTTATTTTGTTAATATTTTCAGAAGGATTTTCCCTTCATCCTTTCAATTGTCTCCAAACAAATTAAAGAGCCAAGTAACTACAATCCATACTATCTTGCAAACCATTGCACAATCTCCTGTTTTAAGAAAATAGGTTAGCTCATTGTAAGGTTTAATTATAACCAGGATTCTGTATCGCCTTGGGTTCTGTACTTAAGATATTTAGCGACAACGGCCACAAATACTTATAAGTATGTGAAGGATTATCTCGGAAATAGGGTATCAATACAGAAGCTTTATCAAATCTTAAGATATCCCACCAATATTTTCCTTCATATAAAAATTCCAATAACCGTTCTTCCAGGATCGCAGCATCATTATCTTCTTTTGAACCGGCAACAAACTCATTACCGGAAAAATTACTTCCGAAGGCCCTTTGCCTTACTGCATTTATCGCGGCAGAGGGATCCTGGCTCAAAGCGTTTTGTGCTTCGGCTTTCATCAATAATACATCGGCATACCGATACAAAACAACATCGTCAATAAAATTTCTCGACCCGGCATTAACCATTCCGTTAAACTTTCTTTGAATACAAGCATAAAATTTAGTATAAGCACCCGTGCTTTCCTCATAGCTGTATAATTCAGTGTAGCTGGCGATACGACGGGTGTCATCTGTTTTAAACTTACTTCTTGTTTCATCTGTCAATGTAAAGTAACTTGCGCCACCTCCGCCGAGCGCTCCAATTATTGCCACTGCTGCCGGATCAGCATTTGGCGGATATGCATCAATATACATATTTGCCATGAATGTGGCTCCAGATTCATTCAATTGAAAGTTATTGGCCATTAAAATTTCCTTATTGCCTTTATTATCATAATCAAAAACCCTTTCAAAATCATTCAGTAATTGCACATCTGCGGCATTTACGTCATTTAAAGCATTAAGTGCTTCCGTCAAGTCACTATTTCCACCATTCATTTTCTTTGCTGTCCACAAAAAAACGTCTCCTTTTAATGCATTCAACGCGGGCTTTGACCATCTGTTTCGCCCCGCGAGAAAACTATTGTCCGGGAAAAGTGATAACGCCTGGCTGATATCGCTTTTTATTTGTGTAAAAATTTGAGCAACCGGAGTCCTTTCCTTATAAATAACGTCCGGATTATAGCCCTCAGTCGGGTCAACCACAAGAGGGATATCGCCCCATGTTTTTGCCATTAAGAAGTAACAATAAGCTCTCATGGTGTATGCTTCGCCCAGTGCACGGTTTTTAGCTGCTTCAGTTTTGAAAGTAATATTTGGCAAATATTTCAATATCAGATTAGCATCATTGACCACACTGTATACAGTGTTCCAATCAGGCCCGGCAATATTGACATCCACCAAGTTCTCAAAAACATTCATTATACTCCCGAAATTCCCTACTGACCGTTTCATATTTTGGCTTCTCGCTTCACCCCACAAATACAAATTTGATGCAGTTACATTTCTGAGTCTTACATACATACCCCTTAATGCACCGTTCGCGTCATCTTCAGTTTTCCAGAATGATGTTGATGAAATAGAGCTTACTGGTTCGAGTTCCAGTGTTTTTGTACAACCAGCTCCAAATGCGATGGTTAAAGCTGAAAATATTATTATTATTTTATTATTCCTCATTGTATTAAGTTTTTCAGTTAGAAAGTAATGGAGGCTCCAAAAATGAACGACCTGGGGTTGGGATACGCGGTATCGGAATCTGTTTGCTCAGGACTCAACCCTTCGTAGTTAGTGAAATACTTCAAATTATTACCGGTAAGGTTTAACGCTATATCAGCAATTTTTATCCGTTTTAGCAGACTTTGCGGCAACCTGTAGGAGAGTGTTACCTCTCTTACACATAAGAAATCGGTACTCTGATAAAAACGGGAGTTCCTTCTGTTTATATTACTCTGCCCATTCTGATCTGCCCAGTAATACCTTGGTATATCAGTAATATCTCCTTCTTTTTGCCATGACCTCAGCATATTTGCACTAATGGCATTTGATCCTGAGAAATTAGCCTCAAGTCTTGCAGCGGCTTCGTTATAAATAGTAGCTCCCAGCGTATAGTCCATTCTAACGGTTAGGCTTAGCCCTTTATAATTGACTGTATTTGTAAAGCCCCCGGTTACCCGTGGAATAATATTACCCATATACACACGATCCCTATTATCTATTGTATCATTTTTATCAACGTCCAACCAGTTTACATCGCCGCCATATTTCATTTTACTTGCAGTGGGCGTTATTATATCAAGAGGACCTTTTGCCGCTTCAGCATTGGTTGAAAAAATACCTATCTGCTGGTATGCATACTGATCTCCTATCCTTTGTCCTTCCTGCAGTCCGCCCATCCATGCATAGCCACCTCTCTTGGGATCATATACATATACACCCCCTACCCGGTTGTTCTCGATTCCGTTTTCAGGCAATTTTAAAACCTTACTATTCACCTTTGCCGTATTAAAAGCAACATTCCATTGAACAGGAGACTCAGGAGATAACACTCTTGCGGATAGTTCTACTTCATATCCTTTATTTTCAAGAGAACCGTAATTGGTTAATATGCTTGGGAAGCCCGTGGAAGGGGGTAACGTCAGCGAGGTTAAAAGATTTTCGGTAACCCTTCTGTAATAATCAAAAATAATGCTTACCCTGTTATTGAACAGTCCCAAATCTGTACCCAAATCAAATGTCTTTGATTGTTCCCACTTTAAATTCTGATTAGGTAAGGTTGATATCATAATACCGGAGGAACCATAATACCTGGAAGAAGCATTGTATTCTCCCTGTGCCTGGTACAGCCCCAACCCACTTATATTTCCTGTTACACCATAACTGGCTCTCAGTTTCAGCTTAACCAATCCTTCCGGGAGAAAATTCCAGAAATTTTCCCTGTCAACATTCCACCCTGCCGATACACCGGGAAACACCCCCCATTTATTATCAGTGCCTAAATTTGACGCACCGTCATATCTTAAACTCGCACTGAGAAGATACTTTCCCTTGTAGTTATAAGCAGCTCTCGAAAAATAGCCTATCAAAGCATGCTGTGTTTCTAAGCCGGACACTGTTGTTGGTGTTGCGGAGGCGTTTAATGTTGGAATGATATCTGTTGCCGCATTTTGCCCGGTTGCAGACAGCGAAATATTGTTTGCCCACAAATAAGATAAACCTGCTTTTATGTCAAAGTCATGATCATTATTAAACACTTTGCTATAATTTAATACAGCATTTACCTGCGGTCTGAAGTTTTCTGAATAAGATCCTGAAGCTGTGCGGGATGTTATCAGTGTGGAAGGTCCATTTAGGTAACTTCTCGAAAAATTTCTAGAGTAACCCCCTACATATTGCAAAGACACCTGCGGACTGAAAGTTAAACCTTCGATTATTTCCGCTTGCCCGCCAATAATTAGTGTTAGGTCATTTGCCAAATTTTTAGGATTAAATACAGATACCCTATAGAATGGGTTCGCTTGTCCCAATACACGACCCGGAGACAATGTACCATCTTCAAAATATAACTTATCAGTTGAGGGGGCTATCAGGTTACTCTTGAATACATCTACACCTGGCACTTGGGTATTCCTGGTATTCGCATACATTACTCTTGAGAAGAGTTTTATTTTATCATTGACATTCAACTCTCCATTAAGATTCATCGTAAATCGCTTGTAGTCTGTTTGTATTGCAATGCCTTTATTATCCATGTATCCTAATCCTAAATAGAAGCGTGACTTTTGTGTTCCCCCGGAAACTGAAATGGTGTGGTTTTGAGAGAGAGTCTTTCGAAAGAGCATACTTTGCCAGTCTACCGTATTAAATATCAAAGTCCTCGATGGATCTACAGGGTCCTGGATGCTCTCCCAGCCTTCATTTAATTTATGTTGATTCTCCGGAGTTAAATATTGTAATGATCCTGATGTATTGTTAGTGAGGTCATTACCTGCACCACCGAGATATGTACTTCCTTCCAGTAGATCATAAAACGCAGGATTAATTCCGGCAGTAGCCAAAATACCGAGTCTCGAAAAATATGCCTCATCCTTTCCCATCAATATATCATAAGTCTTAGCCACTTCCGACCTTACCAAATCAAACTTGTAATTCACCTGTGTTTTACCGGACTGCCCGGATTTTGTTTCCACGATCACCACACCGTTAGAACCCTGCGCACCATATATAGCGGTAGCAGCAGCATCTTTTAACACCTGGATGGATTTAATATCATGTGCGCTGATATCGTTCATGTTGGTTCTCAACACCCCATCAATAATATAAATGGGAGGAGAGCTATTAGGACTGTTAATAGATGTACCGCCCCTCACAATGATATTAGGCGCGGCGCCGGGCTGCCCTGAGTTTGTCTGTACTCTTACCCCGGCCAATGTACCCTGCAAAGCAGCAGCAGCATTCGAATAGGGTATATTTTCCAGTACCTTATTATCAAGCTTCGAAACCGCAGTGGTTATTTCACTTCGGCGTTGCTGTGAGCCGAACCCTACTACCACTACCTCAGACAATGCGTCCGATCCGGGCACCAGAGAAACATTTATGCTTGACTGTCCGTTAAGGGGAATTTCTTTTTCCAGAAAGCCCACCGAACTCACAACCAGTGTAACATTCAGACTTGCAACTCTAATGTCAAACAACCCTTCTTCATTGGTGGTGGTACCACTTCCGGCACCCTTTACCCTGACACTTGCACCCGGTATTCCTTCTCCGGATTCGCTGGTTACCTTCCCTCTAACGGTAATTTGCCCCTGAGCAAATACGATACTAAAAATGAAAAGAAAAACAATGGGCAGCACTTTAATTGCTACGCTGCTAAACAAGAAACATGCTCGTACAGTTTTACAGAATTGTCTTATCATAAACGCGGATTTTGGTATTGTACTAAAAATGGATTGACTAATAAAATATCCTTTTGTCATAAAACAAGCACAATCGTTAATAATGATTTTAATTTTTCAAATCTAATTTTAGTCTCTGTCAAACGCTGCTACTTTTATTTACATTCTTAATACTATTTTTCAAAAAACGGAATTGTCATTTTGAGCGGGAAGAATAGCGATACACTTCACAGGTTTAAAACCCAGAAGCCTTAGACCTGACAGGTCCTGCCTGCCCACCTTCGCTCTGCAAGCTCCGGTGGGCGAGGCCCGCCGGAGCGAAGTGCAGGAGGGAAAACCTGTTAGGTCTGGGACAAACAAAAAGAAAAACAGGTACAAACTCAGAAATACCCGTGCTGCTCAACGGGGCCGTATTTCAAAGCCAGCTCAACTCTTTGGATGGTAACCGCAGCGTCGTGTGAAGAAAAACGAATCGTATTATTTCCGGGTATGACCCGGTCAGCGGGAACTACAAAAGCGGTCACTTTCCGGGAGTCTGTAAGTCCCTGTAATTTATCATACAGTTGTGGGTATGCTGATCCTGCGGGTTGCAGTTCATGTCCGTTCATTGATACAGAAAAGGCACCCGGAGTTTTTGTTCTTACAAATAAGATCACTTCCTCCGGCTGATCGGCTTTTACATCATCGCCTACATATAGGCCGACTTCAGCAGTTTCGTTTACAGTAAGCGGCAGTGGACTGTTGGGAGTTAAATCATAAGAAGTGGCACCATCAGACAAACAGTATATTTTACTCCTTTTACGCAGTGTTTCCAACGAGCCCAGTTCCCGCAACAATTCCGGCGCTATGGTACGGCAAACCACCGTACCCGGTTCCGGCTGCAACTGCTGCCCCGCTTCATTGTACACTGTAAGGAAATAGTTGAACAGATTCATACCCGAAGCACCTTGTGCCAATGCATGAGATGCCATGCCCCTGTACATGCCATGCGACCAAACCTCTCTCGGGTTATATCCCCCGTCATCCATGGTGGCATATACGGGTATATCTGAACCCAACTCTTTTGTAAAGGCTTCCACGGGCATAGCCGGCTCACCCCGCCAGTGTACGCCCATCGTTAAAAAATCTACTAATCCCTGTTTTGTCCACTCTTTTACATCCAGCCCTTTCTGCAGGCAGTCGTTTATAGTAGCCGGTACCCGGGCGGTAAGTAATATTTTTTTATTATACACCCTCCCGACAGAATCAGCAATCCCTTTTGCACTACGCACCAGTTCCGTTATAAGCGGCGCATTTTCTGCTGCTTCATTCTTTTTAAAATAAACAATAAAGCGCATAAAGTCCAGTTCGTATCCGTCCATTAATGCACCATACTTCAGCAGTTGCTCCCTGATAATGCCCAGTTTATATGTCCGTACTGCTTCATGTGCAAAATCCAGGGCACGGCTGCTGTTCCACCCGGAGAGTGTGGTGTCGTTGGTCCAGTATTCAGGATGGGCGATCCAGAAATCGCTGTATTGGAGCGGACAGTGCCTGGCCGTATCGGCAAAATGCAGGTCATTCATTCTGAAAGTAACAAAGGCCTCCAGCTTTTTTTCTTTTGCTCTTTTCAGTGTTGCCTCCACGATATCCGTTCCTTCTTTTTCCAACGCCAGGGCATTCCTGTAAAAGTTATTCAACACTTTAAAATATGCCGTATCCTTTCCGCAGTCCAGTTCATCGTTTTTATCCTCCCCGATGATCCTTCCAAATTTTGACCGGTAGTAAAAAAAATCACTCCCCGAGCAGATCATATAAGTAGTTACCTGCGAACCGGCGATCATGTCTACATAGCGGTGCAAATCTTCAATAGTAAGCGGTCTTTTGCCAAACCAATTGTTACCCAATATCTCCGTACCATCATTGTTATAGATCAGGCGATGGTTTACAGAAACCGGGTCCACCGGATCACTGCAAGCCGTTAACATCACCAGCAAACAAAATAGAATACTATATAGCAGCTTCATATAGAAAATGGTAAGATGGTAAGACGTGTAAGACAGTAAGATGTCTTCTTTTACAGTCTTACATTTCCTTAGGTCTTAATTTATGTTTAATGCTCGTTACTATAGCCAAAATCTCCGTTGCCTCTTTATACAATGGCTGAATAGCCTCTTCTTTCACCATCGAAGATTCTTCGAACAACTCCAGCCAAAACTGCGTTTCATCTGCTTCTTCTGTTACAATACAGATTTTGCTGTAAAATTCGGCTCCTGATCTTCCCCTGCAGGCAGCCCTGAAATTGGCGGCTACCGAAGTAGCAGCACGTAACAATTGTTTACCTAAAATATAAGTTATCTCTGTCTTTTGCATCTGCCGGTAAAACTGTATTACAGAAATAGCAAATCTTTTTGTCCTGTTACGCATTTCTGTATTGAAGGCTTCATTAGACTGTCGTTTCATAGATAAGTGTTTTGGTTAACAGTGATAAATTAGGAAAAATTGCTTACATAGCAATATTTATTTATCCTACAACCGAACCCCTCTTACGGTTTTACTATCTTACGGTTTTACTATCTTACGGTCTTACCATCTTACGGTCTTACCATCTTACGGTCTTACCATCTTACGGTCTTACCATCTTACGGTCTTACCATCTTACGGTCTTACCATCTTACGGTCTTGCCATTTCGTACAACGCATCCCTTACCACTCTTTCCCCGTCTTCTTTTATACGACTGGTTCTGCAACGCCAGGTTTCGTATCCTCCTTTTTCTATTTCATGCGCCGGAGGTATGTACCCGATATAGCCGTTGGCCATGGTAATGGTGAAATATTTTCCTGATCCGATCTTCTTTTTTAATGACAACCCTGTTTCAGCGAAAAACTCGCCCCCCAGTCCGCCGATAGTAATGGTTCCAATTTTTAATGCCTGCACCGGAAATTCAATCGTGTCCGGATATTCGTTCAAAAACACCTGTTCCCGTGCATATATTTTTACCATAGCATCCGCATCGGGATTGATCAGCCGGTAATCTGTTTCCGATACAATTCTTTTTGCTGCGTCCACCTCTGCTGCGGAGGGCTTCCGTACACTCAGCGTTACAAACTGCAAGGCCCCGGAAAGTTTCGGTTTCGGTTCCCATACTATATTTTTCAATTGCTCACTCAGTTTCCCTGCCAGGTCTCCGCCAATCAATTCTTTTTTTTCGTGCGCTCCTTTCGGGTAACGATCGGGTTGCAGGAAATCCCAGATATTGGCTTCGCCACTGGTGCCGTTGCTCAGCATTGCCACAAAATGTTTTCCTGCATCCAGATTTACCGCTATGTGCCGTGCGAAAACACCAAAATAATCAGCAGTAACCATACCGTTCGGGCAATCCCCCACATAGTGCATGGAATAGTTTGCCAGCACACTGATCCAGTCACCTTCCAGGGACTGAATCGCTATAGCGCTTAGTTCAGTATCCACCTCGGAAGCCCGCCTGTCTATATACGCTTCGCCGCCGGCAGGATTGGTTTTAATCATATCCAGTCCGCCGGTAACAGGGTTTACGGCTTTATACCCGTCTTTCATATAATAACGCCGGCACACCACATGCTCCGGAACATTTACTGCCGCAAAACCCAACTTCGCAGGCTGCAATGCATGTTGCGCATCCAGTACAGATTGCACCAACTTATTCCCCAGGCTTTTTCGATAAGGCAGGTCGCAGGGACCACCCAACAAGTCGAGGATAGAACCGGCATAGTGCGTATGTGTGGCCGCTATCAATATGTTTTCCTGTGGTATGCCCGTCAATGCAGTAATATCTCTCTTCACTTCATGTATAAACTCCTTATCCATGGCACAAATATCCACCATCACAATTGCCAGGGTAGTATAGTCATCCTGCAAAACCAGCGCTTTGGAAAATAGGGGATCATGAATAGTATGCGCATAAAACGCCACAAACTCACCATTGATGATCGTTCCCAAGGGCGGGGTGATATCCGTTTGTGCAGCGCCTGCTAAAAAAGTAGTCATGTTTGTTTTCATATTATATTTCAACAGACTTCTCTCCCAACCTTCGGTCGGGGTCGAAGTGACGTATTAAGCAACAACAACCTGCTCCAATCAACAAGTTCCATTTTTTTTATCGTCCTCAACAAGCTGGCCTTGCGCCTGGGTTTCCTCTCCTTTGGAGAGGCAGGGAGAGGTGGCATCCTCAAAAAGCCGGACTTGTGCCTAGGTCTCCTTCCCTTCGGGAAGGCCGGGATGGGCTTTCCACGCTTTCCTCAAAAACCTGATCCAGTTCCCGTGAAAAATATTTTCAACATCTTCCTCCGTATATCCTCTTCTTAATAATATTTCATGATACTTCTGCAGGTCGGCAATGCTGTTCATATCCCAGGGTGATTGTTCCGTACCAAAGTTTCCGTCCAGATCGCTGCCTATAGCAACGTGCAGACTGTTACCCGCTATCTGGCAGATATGGTCCCAATGATCCACCAGCTTTTCCAAACGGATATCCAGTTGCCAGGGGTCGGATACCATGTCAATAAAACGGATATCCAACGCCCAGCAATCAAGCATACCGCCAATTACCGCTCCTCTTTCAATCAGTGTTTTTATTTGTTCATCTGTCAATTGTCTTTGCGTTGGCACTAATTTCCGGACATTATGATGGCTTGCCCACACGGGTCCCTGGTACAGATCCATTACCTGGTCAAACCCTTCATCGGTCAGATGGGTTATATCCAGTATCAGGTTCAGCTTTCCCATTTCCTTTACCAGTTCCACTCCCTTCGGTGTTAAAGGACCTGTAAGCTTTGTGCCCGGCGCATACCGTCCATGCGCAAAATGAGAAATACCTGCTGCTCTCAATCCGTAAGCATACGCTTTGTGGAGGTAGGAAATATCTACCAGCGAATCCGCGCCTTCCAGGCTGAGTATATAACCTACGGGTTTTTTATCGTCGGGTATGGTATCGTCCTTCCACAACTGTAGGTGCGCATCCAGTTGCTCTACATTCAGTATCTGTATCATTTCGCCCATCGCCTCCATTTCGCGATACCACGCCAATTGTGCCTGCGTCATTGCCCATGCCTGCTGCGGGGAGTTCCAGCTCGACCCCGGCAGCGATCCGCCACCGGCGTTTACGCGTGACAGTTGTGTAGCCACCACCAACCCTACCCTTCCTTTTCTAAGTTCGGGTAAACACACCGTACCCCTGCCCCTGTCATTCTTATCCTTCAGATGCGTTTCTTTCATACGGATCTCATCCAAAGGACGGGTAAGGTCCCGGTTCCATTCAATAGCATTCATTGCCAGGTCCAGGTGGGCATCAAATATCAACTGCTTATTCATTCATTTACTTTTTCTGTTGAAAGCGTCTGAACTGACTGATCTCGCGTCAAATAGCCAAAAGGGTATTTATCCATAACCTTCCTGATCTCATAACTGAATTTCCGGCTTTTCGCTTTCCAGCTTTCCACCTCCGCCCTTGTATAGCCGTAAAATCCTTCCTGCTTATCCATGCCCAGCTTTTCTTCCTGTATCAGTTTGTCAAAAAAAACCGGAACCTTACCGGCTGTTGATAACTCCCCGTTCAGGTCTTTCATCACCACCCCATATGCATAGGTGCCCATCAGATCCATATACCGGCAGTTTCCCGCGAAAGGCAAATAATATCCGGCATCGTTCCTGTTAGCGCGGTCGATGTCGTCAACCGAAGCAAAGCCATGCTCCACTAAAAACAGGGCTTCCCTTATGATGGCAGCCATCAACCTGGCTCTTATACTATAACCACACCGAAGCAGGTAGGGATCCTTCCGCCAGCAATTTTCTGCCAGCGTTTTTACCAGGCCGGCTTTTTCAAGATCAGAGACACCATCCGTTATCAACTCAAGAAAAGCAGTGGTGTGTGCCGGAAGCGCCCAGTTTAATCCGATAACACGGTCCGGGTACCGGCAACCGGCATATAATGAGGAAAGAAAAAAACTCTCGGTATTCACCGCGATCGTAGTTTTTCTATCAAGGAACCCGTCCAGCAGCTTAATGAGGTTCTTTTTCATCATTTCATCCTCTTCCGTTATCACTATAGCAAGCGCTGTGTCATTCCTGTATTCCTGTATATACTCTATGCCGGACTGATCTGGCCTGCTGTGATCATATGTTCTGAGGTCTTTCAAATGCTCCAAAACGGATCTTTCTGTCAACCCGTCTTCATCCGTTTTCCAGAAAACGATATGGCCTGCCCGTAACAGGTTGATCGCAATGCTGCAAGCCAGCATTCCATTTCCTACCAACATCACTTTTTTATAGTTTCCCATTTCCATTCCTAACAATTTAAGTTAAACAACAAGGTCTGTTCAAATAGCTTTGAACACCTTCTCAGCCACCGTCAGTGCATGATCTATCTCTTCCTTCTTGTGTGCTGTACTGATATATACCAGCCCCCTGCCTATGATCCGGATTCCCCTGTCGTGCATCCCGGCAATAAACCTGGACAATTGTCCTTTATCGCAGGAAAAACTGTCCCGGTAGTCATCCACTGATTGTTTTGCTGTAAAAGAAATGCAAAACATAGGGCCGGGCCCCTGCACCAATATGGTGTGGCCAGTTGCCGCAGCAGCCTTCCTTAATCCTTCCATAAAATATTTTCCCAAAGCAAACAATCGCTCGTAGGGCTTATCTCTTTCAAGTACCTGGATGGTGGTTAACGCGGCGGCTATAGTAGCATTACCGCTATTCATCGTACCGGCGTGAATAACCGTACCGTTTTCCAGCAAATGCATCCACTCCTTTTTTCCAACGACCGCACTTATGGGATAACCGCTTGCCATCGCTTTCGCAAAAACGGACATATCCGGCACAACACCAAAATACAATTGCGCGCCGCCCAGGCCAAGACGAAAGCCCGTAATAACTTCATCAAATATCAGGGCGATGCCATAACGATCACAAATATCCCGGAGCCCCTGGAGAAACCCTTCCCCGGGGAGGATACAGTTATTATTGCACATCACCGGCTCAGTGATGATCGCCGCTATTTCCATATGCTTTTCAGCAACGGTTTTCTCTACCAGTTCCAGGTCATTCCAGGGCAGTAAAATTGACTCCTCTTTTGAAGCATTCGCCAGCCCCTTCGACCAGCCGTTGGATACCGGTTGCGTGCGCTCACCCATCGCCTCCAAAGAAGCCGCCGCATTCCCCCAGCACACATTGTCCAGCCAGCCATGATAATGACCTTCGAACCGAATAAATTTATCCCGACCGGTTTTCGCGCGGGCAACGCGGAAAGCAGTTTGTACCGCTGTGGAGCCGTCCAGGCAAAACCGTATTAACTCCGCCGACGGGATGATCTCCTGCATTTTTTCTGCCAGTTCAATTTCCTTCAGGTGCTGACCGGCATACAACTGCCCGGTCCTGGAATAGTCAGCTATTGCCGCTGTCACCTCCGGGTGGGAATGTCCGAGTATCAAAGGTCCCTGGCTCAACGTAAAGTCCAGGTATTCATTACCGTCAACATCATATATGCGCGTACCTTTCCCGTGCGTGTAAAATAACGCATGGGGATGATTGTACTTCCTGAATTCTGAAGAAACACCGCCCGCCAGCACCTTTTTTGCCCTTTCCAGCAATGCTGCAGACTGGTTATAGTTTATTGGGTTCATACATTAACTGGTTTACCGGAATGATTCCGGATCATTGGTTTGCCGACCCCTCCACATGCTCCGGGTACAGCGCTGCCAATTGATAAATATCTTTATTGAACTCTGAAAACGCCTCTATCCAGGCATCCGCTTCCCGTTTTGTATAATTGTAAAAACCTTTTCCGTTTTGCACGCCGCGGGAATGAGCGTCAACAATACGTTGCATTTGCGGAGATATTCCTTCCGTATTGGAAAGAGAGGGAAAAATATTATTGCAGGCAACATAAAAATCCTTCAATCCGATATGATCCATACGCCGGAAAACTCCCATAAGCGTCATCCAGGAGCCCGCATCATAACGGAACGATTTATCCGCGTCCTCAAAGCTGGTATCACCTTTCTGCACAAGATGCATAATTTCCCGGTAAACAGCATACATCAGCCTGTTGGTGATAAAACCACGTATATCTTTTCTGATAACAGTAGGTTCTTTGCCCCATCGCAATGCCATGGCATACACCCTGTCTGTTGTATGCTGATCCGTGTCATTGCCGCAAATGATCTCCAGGAAACGGGTAGCATATGCAGGCTCTGCCCAGTGTATGCCGATAAATCTTTCCGGATGCGGCACTGCCTGCTGCAAAATACTAATAGGGATGGCAGAGGTATTGCTGGCCAGGATAGTTGACTTATCTGTAGCTTCCGCTATCTTTTTGAATACCGTATCCTTAACAGACAGATTTTCAACAATGCACTCCACCACCAGACTACAGCCTTGCAGATCTGCATATTCTGCGGACACCGTAAGCAATGACAGGTACTCTTCAATACCTGCCTGTAAAATACCAAACTTCCCGCACAAAGAAAGATGTTCCTTTATACGCCGATATCCGACCTCCTTTTCCCCATGAATGGGAGCAATGGCTTTTACGGGGTAGCCCAGCGCCAGCAGGGATGCCACGATGCTGCTACCCATCAACCCCAATCCAACAATGCCAATCGAAATATCCTGTATCTCTATTTTTTTCTGCATATCTCCGTTATGGGTTGGGTAATGCGGCAATACAATCAATTTCTACTTTAATACCTTCTGCCAAAACAGACTGAACCGTTGTCCTGGCCGGTTTGATTCCGGGAAAATATTCGGCATACACGGCATTATAGCGATCGAATTCATTAATATCACTGAGATGAACAGTACACTTCACTACCTGTTCAAGAGAAGCGCCGGCAGCGTTCAGTATCGACCTGACATTCTCCAACGTTCTTCTTGTTTCTTCTTCTATAGTACCCAGTATAAAATTTGATGTGGCAAAATCTACGGAAGCCTGCCCGCTTACAAAAACAAACCCGTTGATCACTACGGCATCGGAGTATGCTCCGGTTACAAAAGACGGATCTCTAAGAGGGTGACTGATCTTTGTTTTCTGCATATTAGTTCTTTAGTTCTATTACTAAAATATAATAAAAGCAATACAGCTCAAATGTACTTTTCAACATATTAGGCATATGTTACTTTTATTTACATTTATAGTATTATTTTTCAGAAAGCAGGTTGTCATTCCTGACCGAAAGTTGGGTGAGGAACTATTTCACCGAAAGTAATCTATTCACTATAGTGAGTAGTTCATCAATGATGATTGCTTTCCCGCCCCAGGCGGGATTTCTCCCTCGAAAAGACGATACACACCATCAGCAGACCTGCCTGCCGCAGGCAGGTTTCTCCCTCACTACACTTCGTTTCGTTGCCAATGACGTACTCCCGGATCGTCACCTCGACGAAGGAGAGGTCTCTCCACCAAAAAAGTTATTCCTAAACAAGACACTGCACGCTTTCGGCAGATTTCTCCTCACCCTCCTGCGTCAGGTTCGTCGAAAGGACGTACTCCCGGATCGTTACCTCGAATGTAAGGTAGTGGTTCCGAACGTTCGGAAGAGAGGTCTCACGACCATAGGAGCCTTTCCTAAATCAAGACACTGCACTCATTCAAAAAACCTGCCTGCCACAGGCAGGTTTCCCCCTCACTACACTCCGTTTCGTTAGAGCGTTCTACACACTTTCAAGAGATTTCTCCCTCACTACACTCCGTTTCGTTCGGATGTTCTACACAGCTTCAGCAGGTTTCTCCCTCGCGGCACTTCGTGCCACTCGGTCGAAATGACGGTAGAAGGTGGTCGCTCATCCATCAGCGTGTTATCATTTACCAACCCATACATTATTTGATTTGTCAATATCGGCGTTATAAAAACTGCCCAATTCTACTTTTATGATCTTTTTAGAAGGGCTTACCGGAACTACCACCGACTTATTTCCTTTTTCCCAAACGCCTATCGTTCTGTGTATTTTCTCCACGGTATTATCGGCGAAATGTACGGTAATATCAATCGGCGTCAGCTTATTTCCTTTCAATAAGATAGTTATCTTTCCGGGCTTCACATCCCCGATCGCCAAATCAGGATACCCGGTGTCATAGAACCATATTTTCCAGAACCAGTCGAGGTTTTTGCCTGCGCCCTTATTAAAGCTGTTAAAAAAGTCCTGCGGAAGCGGATGTTTCCCGTTCCAGGTACGGATGTAATGATGCAGCGCCTTAAAGAATACCTCATCGCCTAACAGATCCTTTACATACCAATATCCCAATGCAGGCTTCGGATAGGAGTTCAATGAGAATGCAGATTCATTCTCGTAATAAATTCCCTGCAATTGTGTAGAGAGGGTCATAACCGGCAGGTCTACCTCTTTACCCGCCGCTACCTCATAAGCAGCCATGGCAAAGCTGTCAGTCTCACCCGGGAGATACATCGGAGTTAACAACCACTCTCCCAGGGTAGCCCAACCTTCATCCATCCAGCCATACTTGGTTTCGTTGGTACCCATATAAAAAGGAAACATCGTATGAAACACTTCATGGCAGGTGAGCGAGAAGCTGCCCACCTTATCTCCTATGGGCACATCATTCACCATCATCGGGTATTCCATTTTATCCAGTCCTTCAAAGATCGTTTCATGGTTATAGGGAAAGGGCCATTTGGGGAAAACAAAGCTCATCAGCTCAACGGTCTTCTTTGCTTCAAAGATCACTTCGTCAAAGTCCGTATGCGCCGGATTGTGTATGGCATCTACCCTGGTTCTCCTTCCCGTTGCAGCGTCTACCACGAGGCTGGTGGACCTCCATATATAATGATTGCTGGTTGCAAAGGCAAAATCCGTCACGTTCTTTGCCCGGAAACGGAATGTATTGACAGCCCTGTCTGCCGTATAATCTCTCTTCTCCAGATTATCCCGGTCTATTACCACTATCACTTCATTTTCTGTTTCCGCTTTCCGCAGCCGTTCGCAAACCGCAGGAGAATACACTTCCTCGCAGTTTACCAGGTCACCTGTAGCCCAAACCCCATAATGCTGCGGAACTGTCACAGACACATTAAAATCGCAAAAGTCATTGTAAAATTCATAGGTGCCCAGGTATTCTGCCATATTCCACCCGTCAACATCATCGTATACCGCGATCCTCGGGAAGCTATAGGCGATAAAACAGGCTCCTTCTGCCACTTCACCTGTCCGTATGTGTGAGCCTTTGTTCAATATATATGAATATTCAATAGAGAAACGAATGGATTGACCGGGCAGTAGCGGCTTTACCGGTACGATCATATTGGTACCAAGCTTCTGTATACCTTCCGGATTTTGCGCCACATCATTGATCATTATTTTATGGATCGCCATCCCCTTGCTGATATCCTGTTCCTCTATCGGGTATGCCCGCATGGCGCCTCCCTTATACAGATCTGTAAAAAGCTTATACACGATTTTGCTAAGGGTATCCGGACTCAGGTTTTTGTATTCAATATTCGCGGTGCCACTGATCAACCGGGTAACCGGATCGAACCGGATATCCAAGTCATACACCGCGGTATTCTGCCAGTACCGGCTGCCGGGTTGCCCGCTACTACTGCGGGTTCCTTTATCAAAAGCCTGTTGAATATTTCTTGCAACGGGTAAATGCACCTGCGCAACAACGCTGTGCACCATTAAAAGCAATAGAATAAAAATTAAGCTTCTCATAAACAATTACTTTAAACAGAGGTTCCGGTCTGTATATACCTTTTTAAAAAACACAATCAACCTGTAACAAAAGGATCAGCATCTTTCATACATCTGTAATCCAAAGAAGTCGCAAAGTACAAAAAAGAATGACGGTGGAACCAGCATCTTTTTTTAAACCCCGGCACCACCCATAAAAGGGCATATGCCTCCGCGGTTGAATCGGAGCCTGAGCAATACTATAAATGCTGTGATGTATAGTCCTGAAATAGGTTGACTCTTGTAATGTGGATAAGTCAACGTAAAACAGGACGAAAAATGAGTTCCGATAATGAAACAGTCAAGCCTGTGTTAATCGAATAGTCAGTAAATTAATTATAAAGCGAAAATTATATATACCCCCATGCAGAAAACGCCACTTACAAGCACAAAAGCATTCTTACGTCATTTCGATCCCGCCTTCAAGCTGTATTGATTTAAACGTAATTGCGGCGGGAGAGAAATCTGCCGGGCAGGAGTACAGCAGTCGAGCATTGAAACAAAAGCCAAACAGATTTCTCAGGCACGCGACAGCTCGTTAATTCAAACAACCTGCGGTGCCATCGAAATGACGGTTGTGGTTTCGGGTTGCGATCTCGTTAGTGCTGCTTCTCCCGAAATTACATTCGTTTACGCTCTTACGGGCGGGTTCGCAGTGAATACAGCAAAAGTGTTTGGGGTTACGGCCAGCGCTGCATTTGATTACTATCAACTCAACGTCATCTTTGCAGTAGATTGTTCCTCCCGGTACTCCTTCATATTATATAAATGCGAAAAATTGAACTTTTTCATCGAAGGTAAATGCGCCCCGCTCGGCGGAAATATTATCAGTATGTTATCACGCTGTCAGCAAGACGCTCCTGGCCTTCGATCTGTATTGGTAGGGACTGATCCCCGAATGTGCTTTAAACAGTTTACAGAAGTGAGAATCGGAGTTATAGCCGCAAAGACCAGCAATTTCATATACAGGCTTATCCAGCTCAATAAGCAGCTTCCTGGCCCGCTCCATTCTCTCTTCTGATATGTACTGCAAAGGGCTCAGCCCCATTCTGCTTTTAAAAAATCTACAAAACGATGGGATGGCCATATAAGCAAGATCGGCCAGTACATTCAGTGAGATAGAATTATGAAGATTCTCCTTAATATACTGTAAAACCGGTACCAGGCGATCGGAGTTTGTCCTGATCGCAATAGAGGTTTTATTATCCGAGATAAGTTCTTTCTCCCTGGATTCGGCAAGGATATGTAGAATATTCAGAAAACCTTCAATCCTGCTCACCCCCGACGCATGTATCATTCTGAGCAACTTCCTCCCTACCACCCGCTGTGTTTCTCCAAAAATATGCAGCCCTCCTGAAGCGATGCGTATCATCTCTTTTATAGGCTCAAACTCAGCGAGCAACTCGAACATCTGCTCAAAAATGGTAGGATTTATATAGGCTACCACCACTTTGGTATTAAGCAAAGAATCATCCTGGTAATAAACAGGATCGCTCATCCAGATATGAGGCACGTTGGATCCTATAAATACCATATCTCCATCTGCAAAGGGAGAAACATTATTACCGATAATTCTGTTTCCGTAACCTTCAAGCACATACGTCAATTCAAGTTCGGGGTGTGCGTGAAAGGTGGCCTGACCATGGTGGGGTGAATACAAAAAAGGCTGTTCGCGCAGTTCTACATGTAAAAAGCTATTTATCAATGGGGTTATCTTCGTATTTACCAGTTTCATAAGCCTGATCTTATTTGAATTAATGTAGAGGAGATAATCTCCGCCATCATGTTATCATTTATCTGCCGCTACTTTAATTATGCCCCTCATTACCAGGTAATGCCCGGGGTAAGTACATACAAACGGATAATTTCCGGGTGCAGAAGGCGCTGTAAAATAAATGGTCTCCGTTTTTCCCGGCTGTAACAGCCCGGTATAAAAAAGTACTTTGGAAGATTGCGGCACATAATGCATGCGCTCACCCGAAAGCCCCATATTCAAAGCAGCCACTCCTACTTCATCCGCACTTCCGGGCGCAGTAATAACAACATTGTGCGGCATATCATCCGTATTCTCAAAAGTCAGCTTCACCTTTGCACCTGCCTTCACCGTAATATTCGTGTTATCATATTTAAGACCGTTTACAGGTTTAAGTATAATAGACTGATCCGGCTTGCTCCATTCCGTGGGCTGCTTCAACAGGCGTTTTGCCTGCACAGGCGCCTTCGTTGTTGTACCTGCTTTTATTGTCAAGGCCTTTTCCGCAACGGGCTCTTCTTCCTTCGGTTTGGGTTTCATCCTGTTCTCCTCTGTAATCACCAGCTTTTCACCATCCGGTATCTGGTTGAGCGTATAGTACCCGACATTATGCATCAGCAAAAAATTATCGTTTGACCGTACACCTTCCAATTTGATCTCGTGTATATAACCGGGTTTGATACTGTCCAGCACAAGACGTATACTTTTGCCATCCGGGGAGATGTTCATGGCTTTTATTTCCCTCTCCGCATCATTGATAACCGGGCTGCCATATTTATGTCCGTATTTATAGGTAAAACTGGTAACAGTATAATTTGCAGCTTTCGCCCTTATTATGTCTACAGGTGTTGTGAATTCAATTTCAAATCCGTCGGGCATGGCTTTTATCGCTTTCATCACAAACGGTGTCTTACCGTTCCATTCCAGGCGTTGTAAGCCAAATGGCTCTGGTCCCCAGGATCCCCATCCCCTGTTGGTCATGCCTACAAACATACTGCCATCCGATCCCCACTTCATCCTGAATACACCGGAGGAAAAGCCGTCCCTGAAAGGAAAAGCGGCGCCCTGGTAAACACCTTTTACCTTCTCCAGCGCTACCCGCATGATCTTACTATGTCCCTGGTCACCCACAAAAAACTGCCCGTCAAAAGGTCCCATTTTTCCTTTGTTATCACTCAATAACAGATCCGAGGTGGAAATCCCCAGCAGTGTATGCGGCAACCATACTGCCGGCGGCTTTAAACCCGGCACTCTTTTCGCTACATCATATTTAGGTTCGTCCGTATCCGGAATATCATCGAAACGCAGCTTTACGGGAGAGCCGGGCTCTCCTGCCCATTTCAGACCTTCAGGGTTTCCCATAAAATCACCTTCAGACACATGGGCCACATAACCAGAGCCTACCCAGTCTCCCTGGTTTTCGGAATAAAAGATATCACCTTCCCCGTTTATCCCCATACCGGCGGGTGAACGCAAACCGGTAGCAAATGGTTTCATATTACCCGCGGTATCCACTTTCAGCATCCAGCCATCCCATTTGGACAAACTTATGGCCCTGTTTGTCCAGCCCAAGTTGAGGTTCAGCACCATATTGCCCTGTTTATCCAGAATGGTTCCATACGCATATTCATGATAGTTAGGTACCAGCGGCCAGGTATATACGGTTTTGTATTCATCCGCTTCGCCATCTGCATCCAGGTCACGCAGCCGGGTGATTTCGGCCCGATGTACAACATACAGATCATCACCGACCAGGTTCAGACCCAGGGCTTCGTGCAACCCCCTGGCAAACAATCTGTATTGCGGTGACTCACCATTCCGCATATAAGGATTGGTAATGATCCAAACCTCTCCCCTGCGGGTACACACCGCCAGCTTATCCCCAGGCAAAAACACCATGCCCCCTACCTCCAGCTCAACGTGCCGGGGAATGGGTATAGTGGTGATCTTGTAAAAATCTTCTTCTTTCTGAATACGGGCGGTATCAGCATTCTGCTGCTCCGTTGTAGCGGATGTGTGCTGTTGGTGTTGTCCAACCACAACAGCCGACAACAGCACACAAGTGAATAGTAATAAATATTTTTTCTGCATCTTTTGTTTTTTGGAATGTCTTTTTCTTCCTGCAATTACCAGATCATATTATACGTAACCGGACTGCCACCATATTTAACCAGTAGCTCATAGCCACCGGGCACCTGCCTGATAACCGGTTTTAACTTTTTATCCATTTGTATATAGTAGGATTTATCATCTATCAGAAAAAGTCCGTCCCTTACCTGCTCAATTTTTTTACCGGCGGCAGCCCTGCAATAAGTATTGCCGGTAGCACCGCTTACGGTCAGGGTCCGGGATAACCCTTCGCCGGAAGGCAAAAAATCTATTTTATCCTCGATGTTGAGGTTATTATAACTGTATTTGAAAGTGGGATAGCCGCTTTTATCCAGCACATACCCCTTGTTGCGCATGGCATCAAAGTCCAGCGCTCCCGGCCAGGCGGCATGATCGTTTGCCAGGGTGGCTATCGCCGGGGTATTGGGCAAGGTAATGACCGCACCCAGGGGTATGCCCAACTGCATCCAGCCCCTGTCCCACCAGGCAGCCGTTACATCCAGGAACTTTCCCCTCCAAAACTGGAAAATTGTTCCCTGTTTCAGATCGTAAGAATAATTCAGCTCATTTGCGGCGCCCACCGAAAGCACATGTGTCAGGCTGGTATCGCCATATATTAAAAAAGTACGGATGATCTCCGGTTTACCCGCAGGTGTTATTATTAACGGCTTCACTTCCGTTTTCCAGAAAGAGGAATTAAGGTCCCATATATCTCTTTTAGCGGGAGGAGGTGTAATCAGGTTACCATACCTGATATTCCTGAACGCGACCGGCCCATGATCTCCCTGGAACATCAGCGGGCCGGTTGGTTTCTCATCAGGAAAGAGGCAAGACCTGGTGCAGCCGGTGACGTCTGCTTCACTGATGATCTTTACTCCATTCAGGTATACGGATTCAAAACGGGCATTTTTTATCTTTTCTCCTTTTTCGTTGAAACGGGGCGCACGAAAGCGTATCTGCAATTTTTGCCAGAGTCCGGGGGCTTTGGCAACATTCATGATGGGCTGGGTACCTTCGTAGGAATAACCATTGTCATACCTGGAATAAATAGCACCCACATCATACCAGGTAGGATTTAGTTTCTTCCAGCTATCGTATAACTGCACTTCATAACGTCCCTGCAGGTATACTCCCGAGTTAGAGTTAGCAAACATCATAAACTCGAACTCCAGTTCCATATCACCCCATTCCTGTTTGGTAACCAGGTGGCTTTCGTTTTTGGGTGTATAATAGTTCATAACAATACCCGTGCCGTTTGTCTGCCTGGTTTTTTGTTTGCCTGCATAATCTGTTGTAATATCAGCGGCAATCACCCAATTGACGCCAGGATTTTGGAAAGCGTCCAGGTTATTCAGGTCAATAGATTGTAGCTGCGCTCCGGCTTTGCCTGCAAACAACATCAGTCCACACAAATAAAATGTTTTGATCATCCTTAATTTCTTTCGTTTATCTTTCCTTTATTTCTATTTTTTCTCTAACTTCTTCCGGTACCATTCCCTCGCATTTTGATATGTTTTTTCCGCGTCTCCTCTCTCTTCAATCCTGATCTGCGGATGTTTCATTTCCCAGCAACGATCTACTGCTTTAATGCACCAATCCAGGCTTTTGTCTATGCTGACAGATCTGCCGTTCATGTCAATATAAACAGGGTTGGTGTGGGCGCTGGCGTATATCCGTAAGGCCGCCCAGCTTCCTTCCGTGATCTCAGGGGTAAAATGTACCGCCTGTACTTTGCCGTCCGCTTCTATTTCTTTTGCATCCACTTTCTGCCCGTTAATGATCAGTTCTACATTCACCTTCCGGCTTTTTTTAATACGCGCACGTTCTATATTCCAGCAGGGGAACATATCCAGGTGGCTGTTGGCGATCGCTTCGCCGCCACGATCCTGCTCGGCAGGTAAATACGCGGACACATCTGCCTTGACCGTCACTTTTTGCTTTGACTTCAGGTTCAGCACGCTGTTCTTTTCTCCCGGTTCAACACCGTTCACAGAAAAGTTCATGATATGCGAAAAGCCATCGGATACATAGTTCCTGCCGGCTTTGATGGCTTCTACGTAGTTGCTGTAATTCACCCCCCCTTTCGTTTTGAAATAGCTCCTGGCATACCCCACTCTTTCATCAGACAAACAGGGGAAATCTGTTTCACCGCTGATGGGCATCCTGATGCCGGCATTCAGCGTATGATACCACATGTTCAACTCCCGGTGCAGTCCCGTATTGCCCGCGCTGAAAAAATCCACCCATCCATGAGCTGCGGTAACGATGTATTCATTAGCGCCGATGCCATTCATCTTCGGTACGATGTAGTTGGGTATGGCGGTAGTGATCTCTTCGTAAGTCCTCCATGCCGGTGCATGTACTTTTTCTTCTTCCGTAACAGGTGGGTTCAACCGGTGATTTTCTGTATACAATGGCTCCAACCCGTCACCGGAATGCGCATACCCTGTAACGGCGCCCTGGCCGTGCGCCCATTGTAAAATGGGACCGGTCCAGGTAGGCCAGTCTTCAATTTTAGTCGTTCCGGGATAATCATCTTCTTTCAGGCGAAGCAGTACAAGGTGACCGGCATGGGAAGAAGGAAAACCGGACACTTCCACATCATACTGCATGATATTGCTTTTGGTCGACAGTTCGTGCTGCTTACCGGTAAAGTTATTTTTCTGGTGATACCAGCCGGGTCCCCAGCTTAAAACTGACGACACCTTCAGGTCTTCCCCCGCTGCCTGACGCCACATATCCGCCGGGTTCACCCCTTCCTCCGGCTTGTAATAATGGCTACACCCCGAAGCATGCACATGATGATCGGCGCTGTACCAACCCAGCTTTGCCAGGTCGATCCATCGATTCAGTTGTAATGTAACATGCATACTATCTGCATTTTCGGATATGGTTAGCTGTTTGTATTGTGTCAGGTACTCGGGTCCGCGGGTGTACCTGATCGTGAATTTTCCGGGTGGCAACACCACATGCTCCCCGGTCTTCCGGTATACATGCTGCTGAAAAAAGAAATCGGGATATTCATCATAAGCAGACACCCGCCGGGATGGCAACGGGTAGACATTACCTAATCTGCCCGGCGTCCTCTCAATGCTATCCGTAATGGTAATGGCAGCCATTACAGGTTGTCCGTCGTCGTCCCTAATATCAAAAATTACTTTTACAGCCGGATCAATAATAAATTCTATAGCAGTCGTATTTCCCGGAACAGAATCTATAGTAAATCCCAGTTCAACATTTCGCCTGCCCGATACTTTGCTATACAATTGCACAATGGCATATTCCACCGGCATACCCGAAAGATGTTTATTCATGGGGCTGCCGGTATACATTTGGGTCTCCAGGAAACGATTGGCTGCCTCACCCCTGGTAATGGTATCTTTGTCATGTATTCCCCAATCCCATCGGTGCCAGGGAGACCAGGCGCTGGGGCTCTCTGCCCGCAGTTCCCCGGTAACACCTCTTTTGTTCTCTACCTTCACCAAAAAGCTCTTCCATCCACCCTGCATCAATATGGGAACTGCATTCCCTTTTATAACTTTTGCTGATTTCCCGCCCATATCTACCAGGGCGATACAATAAGGGTCTAATATCTCCTGGATTGCCTTCACTGTTTTTTCTGTAAACGCAGTATGCCGGATGGCGTCTATTTTCTTTTCATCTTCCGGAGATAAAGGACTACCGATATACGCAAGGGCTTCCTTTAAGCGGATAGCATGCGATACAAATGGCTGGACATCCTTATTGAAGGAAGCTGCAATAGAATCCGTTTTTTTAAGCTCAGGGGAATGATTATGCTGTGTTACAGCAGCCGTAATTTTCAATATCATAACCGTCAACAACAAATACTTCATAGCTGCAATTCTTTTATTTTAAGGGCTTCAACTTTTCCTCGTACCATTTTTTAGCCTGGTCATATGCCTGCTTTGCCGCAGTCCTTTCTTCTTCTCTTATTTGCAGGTGTTTCATTTCCCAGCAACGGTCAACACTTTTTATACACCATTCTATACTCTTATCAATGCTCACCCGTTTGTTTTTCATGTCTATATAGATCGGATTGGTATGAGAGCTGGCGAAAATCCTCAGCGCTACCCAGCTACCCTCTGTTATTTCAGGATAAAAGCTGACCGGCTGCACTGATCCATCGGCTTCCATTTCTTTTGAATCAACACTTATTCCGTTTACAATAAGTTCAACTTTTATTTTTCTTGTTTTTTTTATTCGGGCCCGTTCAATATTCCAGGGTGGAAATACATCTAAATTGCTTTTTGCAATCACCTCACCCGCCCGGGTTTGTTCCGGGGGCAAATATGCCGCCACATCGGCCTTAACGGTTACTTTTTGTTTAGCCGTTAAATTAATGACACTATTTTTCACCCCGGGTTCAACACCATTTACTGAAAAATTCATGATATGGGAAAAACCATCGGATACATAATTCCTGCCTTTTCTAAGCGCCTCCACATAATTTTTGTAATTGAGTTTATCGGATGTTTTAAAATAACTTCTGGCATATCCCACTCTTTCATCTGATAAGCAGGGAAAATCTGTTTCACCGCTTATTGAAACCCTGGCGCCAGCGTTAAGCGTATGGTACCACATATTGAGTTCACGGTATATGCTTGTATTGCCCGCACTAAAAAAATCTATTAGCCCTTGTGTTACCGTAACAATATATTCATTGGCTCCAATGCCATTCATTTTGGGAACAATATAATTAGGTATCTCTATTGTCAAATCCTGATAAGTTCTCCATGCAGGGTAGTTTAATTTCTCTTCTTCTGTTATATTGGGCGGGTAAACTTTTGTATTGACAGCATGCATTGGTTCCAGTCCATCACCCGAATGTGCATAGCCTGTAATAGCTCCCTGGCTTTTTGCCCACTTCAATACCGGTCCTGTCCAGCTTGGCCATTCTTCAATTTTTGTTGTTCCGGGATAATCATCTTCTTTTAATCCCAGTAAAACAACGTGTCCTGCATGAGAAGAAGGGAATCCGGAAACTTCAACATCATATTGCATTAAATTGCTTTTACTGGATAGTTCGTGTTGAATACCCGTAAAATTATTCTTTTGATGATACCAGCCCGGTCCCCATGATAATACGGAAGACACTTTTAAATCCTCCCCTGCAGCCTGACGCCACATAGCATTGGGGTCTACCCCCTCAGCGGGACTATTATAATGACTGCAACCTGAGGCATGTACGTGATGATCGGCGCTGAACCACCCTAACTTCGACAGATCGATCCATCGCTTTAACCGTAAACTCACCTTTACACTATCAATATTCTCCGGTATATCTATTTGTTTATACTGCGGCAGGTACTCCGGTCCACGGGTGTACTTAATCGTGAACTTGCCCGGAGGCAATACAACATACTCTCCGGTTTTGCGATATACCTGCTGCTGAAAAAAGAAATCGGGATATTCATCAAAAGCTGTCACCCTCCTGGAAGGAAGGGGATATACATTGGCCAGCTTACCGGGAGATCTTTCGATGCTGTCTGTAATGGTAATGGCAGCCATTACCGGCTGTCCATCATCGTCCGTGATATCAAAATATAATTTAACGGCCGGATCGATGTGAAACATGATATGTGTCGTATTCCTGAAACCAATATCTTTTGTGCTCACTCCTACATTAAATCCAAGCTCCACATCCCGCATGCCGGCATCTTTGCTATACAACTGCACAATGGTATATTCCACCGGCATGCCTGAAAGGTGTTTGTTCATCGTGCCGCCGGTGTACATTTGTGCATCCAGAAACCGGTTGGCAGCTTCGCCGGGAGATACCGGGTCATTAGTATATCTTCCAAAACCCGGCCTGTTGTAAGGTGTTAATGCATTAGGGCTTTCCGCTTCGAGTTTTCCGGTTACCATCCCATCGTTCTTCACTTTCACCAAAAAGCTCTTCCAGCCACCCTGCATCAGTTTGGCCGGGGCATTTCCTTTTACCACTTTCACCCTGGATTCAGGATTGATGTCTACCAAGGCAATACAATAAGGATCGAGAATATCCTGTAACTGCTGTACAGACTTTTGCGAAAAAGGTTCGTTTCTGATTACTTCAATTCTCTCAATGTCTTCATCAGACAAGGGACTACCGACATAATTCAATGCATCTTTTAAACGTACAGCATGCGCAATGAAAGGCTGCGCCTCTATTTCACGGTTGAAGGTAACAGGTGTGGCAGCCGGAACTTCCTTCACCTGATGATTGCTGTGATCGTGCTGTGCTGTTACGCCCAGCCATACAAACACCATACTCAATAATAATGAACACCTCATACGGCAAATGATTTATAAATTCCGAAAATATTATCTTATTTGTTTTCTATTGAAGTCAGTTTGTTCGCATACCATTTTCTGGCCTGGGCATACCCTTCTTCCGCTGCCTTTTTTTCTTCCGCCCTTATATTCGGCTCCTTCGTCAGCCAGCACTGGTCCAGCGCTCTGATGCACCAGTCCACACTTTCTTTCACCAGTATCGGCTGATTGTTTAATTCCACATACACAGGGTTGCTGTGCGAACTGGCGAATACCCTCAGCGCCACCCAACAAGACGCAACAATTTCCGGGTTGAACTCCACTTGAGTGAATTTTCCATTTGCATCAATTTCTTTTCTATCCACCACAAAACCATTCACCAACAATTCTACGTTTACTTTACGATTGGCAATACGGGCTCTTTCAATATTCCAATGTGGTTTCTTATCCAAAGAACTACGGGTAACTACCCTTTCTTCCCGCGACTGAACTGCTGACAAATACGCAGCCACATCCGCCTTTACCTTCACTTTTTGTCGCCCCTTCAAATTAAGGGTACTGTTTTTCAAACCTGGCTCCAACCCATTCACCGAAAAATTGATGATATGTGAAAAGCCGTCAGAAACATAACTCCGCCCCTTTTTAATGGCATCCAGGTACGTTTCATAACTCACGGAGCCGTCTGTTTTAAAATAACTGCGTGCATGCCCTACCCTTTCATCAGAGGCACAGGGGAAATCTGTTTCACCACTCAGCGGTATCTTCATACCCGCATTCAGTGTATGGTACCACATGTTCAGTTCCCAATCGATGGGCATATCACCAGCGCTGTAAAAATCTATCAGTCCGTGCGCCGCCGTTACAATGTATTCGTTGGCGCCAATACCATCCATGCGTGGTGTTACGAAGTTCGGTAATACACTGGTATAAATATCGTGCTTTACCCGCCATATCGGCTGATTCAATTTTTCCTCGTCGGTAATGGTGGTATCCAGCCAGGTATTGGTAGTGTGCAATGGCGCCAGTCCGTCACCGGAATGCGCATATCCGGCAACAGCACCCTGACTGCGCCCCCATTTTAAAACAGGCAATGTCCAGCTTGGCCAGTCCCTCAATTCCTTAGTACCGGGATATTCATCTTCTTTCAGTCCCAGCAACACCACATGACCACTGTGTGAAGAAGGAAAACCCGAAACCTCAATATCGTAACGCATGATATTCTTCTTGTTTGACAAGGGGTGATCCTTGCCCGTAAAGTTTTCTTTCTGCGCATACCACCCGGGCCCCCAGTTTAATACAGCAGATATATTCAGGTCTTCACCTAAGGATTGCCGCCACATATCCTGCGGCTTCACCCCTTCACTGGGTGTGCTGTAGTGACTGCATCCGGCCGCATGCACATGATGATCCGCACTATACCATCCCAGCTTCGACAGGTTGATCCATCGTTTCAACCTGAAACTCGCTCTCATACTATCTGTGTCGGCAGGTACCGTTAGCTCTGTCTTTTGCACCTCGTATTCGGGGCCGCGCCAATATGCTACTGTAAATTTTCCCGGGGGCAGTATTACATATTCGTCACTCTTTCTATAAATCTGTTGCTGAAAGAAAAAATCAGGAAACTTATCATATTCGGCCACCCTTCTCGACGGCAAGGGATAGACCGAAGACAATTTACCGGGCGCTCTTTCTACGCTATCCGTAATAATAAACTTACCCATAATGGGTTTGCCATCGTCATCCAGCACATCAAAATAAACCTTCACTGCTTTTTTGATATTGAATACCATATGGGTTGTATTCCGGAAGCCGATATCCTTGCTGCTTTGCCCCACATTGAAGCCGATCTCCACATCCCGCATGCCGGCATCCTTGCTGTAGAGTTGTACAATGGCATATTCCAGGGGCAACCCCGACAGGTTTTTATTCAATGGCTTACCACGATACATTTGGGCATCCAGGAAACGATTGGCAACTTCCCCCGGGTGCACTACAATATCCGGGTGCACTCTATCACCCCAATACACCAGCTTATTGTAAGGTTCTATTGCATTGGGACTTTCCACTTCCAAAGGAGCGGTTACCATTCCCTCGTTGTGCACTTTTACCAGGAAGCTGGTCCACCCCCCCTGCATCAATATGGGTTTTGCCGGACCGCTCTCCACTTTCACCCGGGCTTCAGGGTTTATATCTACCAATGCGATACAGTAAGGGTCAAGAACCTCCTGTATTTGCTGCACCAATGCCTGCATAAAAGGAGCCTTACGAATTTCTTCTATCTTCTTTTCGTCCTCAACCGAAAGCGGGCTTCCTATATAGCTCAACGCTTCTTTTAAGCGAACAGCATGTGCTACGAACGGCTGTACAGAAATTTCCCGCTCAAATGTATTTACATTTTTTTCAGGCTCTTCTGCAGCAGGCGCATGGTTGCTATGTTCATGCTGAGCCATAACAGGATACCGTATTAATACGCACACTAAAAAGAATAAATATTTCATGGTTAAAAATGTCATATCAGGGTTTTTCCTTGAACATTTCAAACACGCTCACAGCACCTATCACCGTTCCCAGGGGGATAGCCGATAAATCTACCTTGTAATTGCCGTTATGCCCGTTAAAAGGAAATGCTTTACCTTCTTTCTTCGCCTGCGCTACCAGATCGGGGTGTGCCGTACCAACAAACACATAATCACTTTTAGTTTTCTCCGAAACCAGGTAAGTGAAATCCTCCGAGCCCATAAATGGAGGCAGGTCGTATATAATATGCTCTGTTTTTAAAACAGCAGCCAGTGATTTATTAATTCGTTTAGCCAACACCGTATCATTCTTTAAAGGAACGGCCGAACTCTTCATTGTAATGGTTGGATAGGCTGATTCGGGCAATCCATTTGCCACCGCAATGCCTGTATTAATGGATTTTATTTTCTCCAGCAGCGTATTTCTGATATCATTGCTAAACCAGCGAAGATTCAGTTTTACAACACCGGCAGCAGGAATCACGTTATTATCTCCCCCCGCATGAATAGCGCCTACCGTTACAACACCAACCTGCTGCGCCCCGATATTCCTGCTGATGATCGTTTGGTATTGCAAAATCGCATTGCTCATCATCACGATCGGGTCCTTTGTTAACTCCGGTGTAGAACCATGCCCGCCTACGCCGTAAAAAGTAACATCCAACTGGTCGCTTCCTGAATTTCTGACACCATAACCATTGATCACTTTACCCACCTCTATCGGAAAGGTATGCAGAGCAAATAAATAATCGGTTTCAGGCACCCTGGTTTTGAATACAGTATCTGCGGCCATGGCTTTGGCGCCCAGCAGCGGCTCTTCGGCCGGTTGTCCAATCAACACCAGCGTTCCTTTCCATTCTTTTTTCAGCTCCACCATTATTTTAGCAATGCCAAGCATCCAGGTCATATGCGCATCATGCCCGCAGGCATGCATCACCGGCACTTCCGTGCCATCCTCTCTCTTCATGGTTTTAGTACTGGCATAAGGCAATCCGGTTATTTCTTCTACCGCATTACAGTCCATATCGGCCCTGTAGCCCACTACCGGTCCGGAGCCGTTCTTCAGTATTGCCACCAGCCCTGTTTTTCCTATTCCGGTTATTACTTCATATCCCAGCGATTGCAGCTCTTTCGCCAATATGCCCGCTGTTCTTACTTCCATAAAGCCAAGTTCGGGGTGCCGGTGCAAATCCTGAAAGATGGCTACCAGCCTTGAAGAATCCGCATAGGCTAGTTTTCTTATCTTATCGGTGTGTTGTGCTTTTATACCGGAAAACGCCCATAGTGCGGCCAGCATTAATAAAAACGAATTTCTCTTCATGCTTATCGGGAAATTTTAAAAAAGTTACCCTATCGTTAAAAGAAGAAATGCAGAGCGCTATTTTTCCTTTTTCATAATTTCCTCTATCAGATCAACCGTTCTATCCACCAGCATTTGACCGCCCTCAGCTCCTACGATCGAACTAAATACCGTGGCGCTATAACCACCTCCTTTAACCGCTTTTTCCGTTGCCAGGTAGCCTTGTTCACCCGCCAACTGTACCACAAATGTCTGCAGCGCTTTACTCCTACCCTGTATCCTGATCCCATATTCCGTGTACAATTCAAAAGGGTTGGTGCAAATAACGATATCGCCTAACCGAACCACATGAATTTCCGTAGGTAAGGTCATGAGTTTCCCCTGCTGCTGATTTTCGTATCGCTTTACAATTTTGTCGTTAAAATACTGGTCGCCGTTTAGCTTTTCCGCCAGCTTATTGTCCGCTGCGATTTTTGCAGCCACTTCATCCCGGGTTTTCTTTGCGTCAAGATATTCCTTATGTGTAATGATGCGTACCGGCAACTGCAGGTTTTCATATTTATGCACCAGCGGGATCTGCTGATGCTGATCCTTTTTCACAATGTCGTGGGCTTCTATTACCGCATTCGAAATACGTCTTGCGATCTCTACCATCGGTTTTCGCCCGGATAAGGTATGCATCCTTACATCCGCCTTATGCCGGTACATCACATGCGGAGACTGGTCTCCCGCCGCTGCGATCCAGCCTACGACACAGAGCCGGTCGCCAAATTTCTTTTTGAGCGCCAGTCTTACTTCATGCCAGTAGTCTGCATTCACTGCGGTTCCATTCTCTGTTTTCTGGGCGGGACAGGCAACGCTGACGCCCGTTGCGATCAGCTCCTGTTTTTTATTCCAGAAGAACAGGGTATTCACATCATGGTCTTCGTAGCCTTCAATGCCCGCAAACCCCGGGAAATAGGTACCACCATACATCAGCGCTGTTCCGTCAAGATAGGCGCTGCGCCTGTTATAGCCCACAACAGCATGGGTGAGTCCCCAACTGGCCGTACATTCCACACGGTTGTTCCAGGCCTTTACAATTCCTGCACTTACCCGTTCAATAAAAAATTTCTCAAATGCTGAAGGCTGGGTAATTTCCGGCGGTATGGCGTATTTGGAAAACAGCGTGTCCATTACCGGCGCTGTATGGGTATGTGTAGCCGTAAGTATCACTTTTGCCGTATCAATAGAAGGCAATAGGTCTTTTACTGCTTTTCGCACACCTGCCTGGTATGCCGGCGGTATATCCACCAAATCGCAAGCGGCAAAAAATGCCGTCTCTGCAGTCGTCTTTCCATTCCGTGACTCAATGGCTATTATGCTGACCTGTAATGGCGTTTCGGCTTCTGTTGCCACTCTTAAATGCCCCTGCCCGGCCAGCGCTATCGGCAGTTTCGGGCTGATATCCACTTCTGCAACACCTACATATAAACCCTGTGCGTTTACAACACCCGTCAACATCACTGCAGCAAGCATTTTGCTATACACGGCCTTTAGCATCTTATTCAGGTTCATGGTATCCTTGCAGATTTTTTTAAAATATTTCCATCCCGCACGATAACATGCCGGATGGAAATATAAGTTTGAATTGAATTTTAGTAGCCCGGATTCTGCTTCAAAACGGATTGTCCGTTTACAACACTTAAATCAATCTCTCTTTGCGGAATTGGGAGCACTTCAGATTTACCCTTTGGAAAAGTGTGTCCGTTGGTAATCAGGTAAGGTTGGCCGGTTAAATCCATATAAAACCGATTTTCGTCAGCATTATACTTATCCAACAGCGTTCCCATATAGCCAGGTTGCTGAAGATCATAACGTTGCAAATCGAAGATACGGTGTCCTTCCATGCCGAATTCAAGTTTACGTTCGAAGCGCACAGATTCACGGGCAAACTCCTTTCCGTTAGTTGCAAACTCTCCGTTATACAGTCCTACAAAATAATTTGCAGCAGGAGTATTGGTGAAACCACCTTGTGGATTGCTATTACTGATATAAGTCTTTACAAATCCATCGGGATTAGCCGCTCTTGCACGAACAAGATTTACATATTCTTCTGCTTTTGCCAATGAACCGATTTCCACTTCACATTCAGCAGCCCATAATAATACATCCGCGAAACGGATCATGGTATAGTTGGTTGAAGTAACGAATGCCCATCCTTCAAAAGATCCTAAACTAGTGGCTTTATCCGCCTCCCAGAAGGCGCTTTTTATGTGGCAATAAGGTCCGCCATCCTGGTTAATCAAATAGGAAAGATCAAAAATACCCCAGTCGAGATAGGGAATTCCTCTTCTTCCTACTGTCCAGTCGAGGCGGGCATCAATAGTGCCGGCATAAGGAGTGAAAGGATCCGTGAGTCCAACACCCATATCGCTATGCATAGGCACATCGTTAAATGTAGCGAGCAGCGGCAGTCCTTTTACAGCATCTGTTTTAAAGGAATTAACCAGGTTAAAAGAAGGCTGATACCAGTTACCCCCATAAGGAACAGGAGTTGTTAAAGCTTCGCCGGCAAAACCGTTATATCCTCCATCGTTAGGCACCGCGGCCATTTGCACGGCAAATACCGACTCGGAGCTGTTTTTAGTCCTGGGATTCCAGGTGTCTCCATACTTATCTACCAACTTATATTTTGTACCGTTGCTGGTTACACCGTTAGCGATAACATCTTCCAGTACTGGTTTAGCTTCTGTCCATTTATTCTGGAACATATAGATTTTAGCCAGGAATGATTTGGCTGCCCATTTATTGGCTCTTCCTATATTAGCTTTTGTTGCCGAAAGGTTATTTCCTGCAAATTCGAAGTCGGCCTCAACAGATGCCCAGGGAATAGTTTCATTGCTTTTGAAAATATCATCGGCGCCAAAAACTACTGATTCATCAATATAGGGAACACGTCTCCACAGCTTTACCGCTTCAAAATGATACACACCACGCAAGAAGCGGGCTTCAGCCAATACCTGTAATGCTTCTTCGGCAGTGAATACCCCTTCAGGCAGTTTGTTTAAGAGACGAATGGTTTCATTCGCACGATGCACACCGGTATAAATAGATTTCCATCTGTCTGCAATATGTACCTGGGTCGGATTCACGGTATAATTTTCTATTGCATCCCATTCCGGGCCAGCGGGATAAATACATCCTTTTTTCGCTTCATCCGAAGCGATATTGGCTACAAGGGAATTAGATATACCATTATTAAAGTCATTTGCATTGAACCGTGCTGTTCCGTTAAGAATTGAATAGGTTCCTATCAACATTCCCTCTACGCCATGCTTCGTCAGCAAGGTATTCTCACTGATACCGCCTATAGGCACTTTTTCCAAAAAAGACTTATTACATGAGCCCACGCTAATTACCAGCGACACCAGGCCCGATGCAAGTATTAATTTATTTTTAATCAGTTTCATTTTGAATACTTTTTAATATTATAATCAGTAAATATTAAAATCCAACATTAAGACCAACGAGTATTATTCTCGAATTCGGATAAAATCCTTCATCAATACCAAATGTCAGGTTTCTGTAGCTGGTAATTTCAGGATCAAATCCGCTATAGTTGGTAATCGTGAACAGGTTTGAACCCTGTACATAAACACGGAATTTATTAATACCAATTTTTTTCAATCCATCCGTGTCAATATTATATCCAAGCAATAATGATCTCATTTTTAAATAAGAACCATCTTCAATGAAATAGGAATTAGCCACATTTGCTACACTGAAATTCGGAGTTGTTTCCGCTATAGGGTGTATAGTATTGGTATTCTGGGGAGTCCATGCGTCAAGTACTCTTTTGCTAAAGTTATTTCCACTACTGTAAGTTAAATCGGTCCCCTTGCGCGTTTCGCTCCAGATATCATTACCCTGTGAACCATAAAAAACTGCGGACAGATCGAATTTTTTATAGGAGAAACCGAGGTTAAATCCGTATACAAAATCAGGATTAGGATTACCGATAAATGTACGGTCATCGGGAGTGATCGCACCATTACCGTCTACATCCCTGTATTTAAACCTGCCCGGAGCAGCATCAGTCTGCGTTGGAGATCTGCTTACATCAGCGGCATCCTGGAAGAGTCCTACTATATCATATCCGAAGAATGAACCAACAGCATGCCCCACCTGATTACGCACGCTATTGCTGGGAGTCCAGGGTGGATCAACATATCCTGCAGAGCCGGGAATATGGACAATCATATTTTTATAGGTGGTAAAGTTTGCCCCGATATCCAGGCGCATATCATTACCCAACCTGGCATGATAGGCAGCGGAGATATCAACCCCTGTGTTTTTAATATCTCCTATGTTCACAACAGGAGCCTGGGCAGTACCTATAATACTTGAAGGCAGCCCCATAGGGAATAATAATCCTGAAATTTTCTTTTCAAAATACTCAATAGAGAAGTCCAGTTTGTTGTTAAATAAAGTCGCGTCAATACCTATATTGGTAACGATATTTTTCTCCCATTGTGCTCCCGGATTTCCAATATTATTAGGTCGGTATCCCAACACAACGCTTGTACCGGTTCCGTTGATGTCATAATAAGAGGAATTAAGCGCCTGAGTGTAAAAAGTGGCAGCGTTAGTGCTGGTAACGTTATTAGCATTTCCCAATATACCATAGCTGGCTCTCAGTTTAAGATCGTTGATCCAGTAAACATTCTGCATAAACTTCTCACTGCTGACTCTCCAACCTGCGGTAACAGATGGGAATGTACCAAACCTTGTATTCGCACCAAACCTTGATGATCCGTCCCTGCGCAGTGTTAACCCTAACAAATACCTGTCGTCGTAAGAATAATCCACTCGTCCAAACATAGAATAGAAAGTATCGTCCTGCTCACCACTATTATTGCTAAAGTTGAATTGTCCGAAGCCCAGCACCAGGAGATTATAGTCTTCAAACGCGAATCCCTCTCTGCTACCCATTTGATTACGAGCGGTTATTCTGATCGCTTCTGTACCAGCCAGTGCGGTGAGATTATGATTACCAAAGGTTTTTTTATAGGTTAATGTATTGGTCCACATGGTCAGCGCGTTATACCCGCTATTTTCTTCCAGTTTGTTTCTCATTTGGAATCCCTCACCGTGCCAGTATTGGGGTGGAGTGTAGGTTTGGCGGTAAAAATTATTCACGTTTCCGCCAAAGCTGGTTCTGAAAGTCAGGTCCTTAAAGAAATCAATTTCAGCAAATACATTACCGGTGATTGCCATTTCGCGGCTCCTGTTATTGGCTGCTCCTACACGCATAGCATAAGGATTACCCTGAAATTGAAATAACGGCGCACCAGCATAACCACCACCAAAATTGCCCATAATATCATATACGGGAATCTGACTGAGGCTACCGCGTGCACTATTGATAGCTAAATAGGGGTGGTTAGGGTTTTCCTGCGGGTTATCGCGATACATGAAATAAATATTCTCACCCACACGAATATTATCTCTCAGCTTAAATTCCGTATTGGCACGCACTGAATATCTCTTCATATAGGTATTCAGCAGGGTGCCCTGTTGGTCCATATACCCCATAGAGAGCATATATTTCGCCCTGTCATTTCCACCACTGACAGAAAGATTATGATTCATCATTGGGGCCGGACTAAAGATCTCATTCAACCAGTCGGTTCCTTTACCATCCCAGTTTAATTTCTGAATAAGATAATTATTAACCGGATCAGATATGTCAAGGAAATACTTGGAAGGATCTACAGCAGGATCTCCTGCATTGGCAAGACCATAACCAATACCAGCACCTGTAGGCCCTCTCCATCCGTAATCGGGAAGACCATTTAAATAGGGGCTGCTAGCAGGACGAAGTTTGTTGTATGTTTCAGCATACTCCCTGGGAGTCATCATGTTCGGGTCTCTCATTATAGGAGTTTGTATACCATAGTAGGCGTCATAAGTAGTTTGCGCCCTACCCGATTTTCCTTTCTTGGTAGTAATAACGATCACACCATTAGCGCCACGAACCCCGTAAATAGCGGCTGCACCGGCATCTTTTAATACCTGGATAGATTCCACATCATCACCAGGAATATCATTGATATTACCCTGTACACCATCAATAAGCACAAGGGGATTCGTGTTTTCCATTGAAGTGATACCACGAATTCTTATATTACTTGCATGGCCGGGAGAACCTGAGGTAATAATATTTACACCGGATGCCTGTCCCTGCAGGGCCTGTAATGCGGAACCGGCCGGAATAGATTTGAGTGTTTTTACATCCACCACGGCAACAGAACCGATAATATCCTTTTTACGCTGGGCGGAGTAACCCGTAATAACGGTTTCCAATCCTTCTACGATCCTTGTACTTACCGTTATGGCATGCAGCTTATTGGTAGTTCCATCCACTGCAATTTCGGTAGTCTCTACGTTTACACCACTGATTATCAATGTAGCCTTCTCTGTTGGAATGGTCAATTCAAAAAAGCCTCCGGCGTCGGTAGTGGTTCCTGCCGCCCCTCCTTTTACCACCACTGATGCGGTAACCGGCTCACCGGTCTCGTTTAAAACCCGTCCCCTGATCAACACCGGTGGAGGTATATCAAGCGTGACAGCCAATGGCAGTTCTGCTGTAAAAGACAATTCTCTTTTACGGGTCACTACCACCAGCCTGTTTTCCAGGTGAAAATCAAGCGGCTGGTCTTTAAACAAAGTAGTAAGGAATTCACTAACCGGTTGTTTGGCGGCATTTATAGTAACCGGCTTAGCCAATTTCAGCAAATCTGCCTCATAGAAGAAGAACACATTCGCCTGTTTCTCTACGGCATTGATCACTTTTTCAAATGACACATTTTTCCCGCTGAAGGTAACAGTCTGGGAAATGCCATTTGCACTGGCATTCAGTAAAAAAGTTATCAATATCGCAGTAGTTAGTTTCATCACTAATAAAAATTTAGTGACCGCTCTGGCATTGCAATTGCGCAATAACCAGACAAAAATTGCATGTTTTTGCATACTTTTGTTCCAGTTTTGGTTTAACAATAATTATGACCTACATATGTCAATTGTTAATCAAACTCTTATGCCGCTCCGGTCTGCACACCGGGGCGGTTTTATTTGATCAACCAGTTCAGTTAACTCCCGTTACTATCAGTGTTTTATCATAGATTTCAAGGTTTACACCCGCCAGCTTCAACGCATTCAATACTTCATCCAGCGTGAAGTCCCTGGGAATTTTGCCTTTGTACGGCTTTTTGGGTACCACTCCCCGGTAACTGATGTCCAGGTCATACCACCTGCCCAATTGCCGCATGATGGTGGGGATATCTGCATTATTGAAAATAAACAGGTTATTTCTCCAGCCTGTTACGTCGTCTACATTTACTTCAACAACACCTATCTTCTCAGACTGCTCTAACACACGGGATTGCTGCCCCGGCTTCAGCTTGATCTCCTTCGCGCCGATGGTCACTCTTACACTCCCCTCCACCAGCGTAGTGGCTTCATAAGCTTCATCTTCATACGCATTTACATTGAACTGCGTGCCCAATACCTCAAGCATACCGCCCTGGGTTTTTACAATAAACGGCTTCTTCTTATCCTCCTCAATATCAAAATACACTTCCCCGGTTATATTCACTTCTCTTGTATTACCATCAAAACGTGAAGGAAAAGTGATAGAAGAAGCAGCATTTAACCACACTTTACTACCATCTGCCAATACCACCCGGTATTGTCCTCCTTTAGGGGTGGTCATGGTATTAAAAACCACAGGTCCTGCTGCTGAATAAACGAGCTCACCGTCGGCATTGGCAATAGCCAGGTCACCGTCTGTAATCACCTGTGTCCCGTCTTCGTTAAGTTCCACCTGTTTCCCATCGGATAAAGTCAGGATCGCACGATCTGATCCGGGCAAAACATCACTTCCCGATTTAATAAGCGCAGGGCTTACCGGCTGCCCTTCTGTTTCAGTACCTGTAGCCCACCACATACTACCGGCGCATAGCAATACCAGTACTGCTGCAGCAGCATACCACACCCTGCGCTTCAATATAGGAGTAGTTGTATGGCTTATATCAACAAGTTCTTCTTCTTCCTGTATTCTCCGTTGGATCTCCTGAAGGATCTTTTCCTGTACATTGTTTTTTAGATCCAGTTCTTCCGACTCAATTAAATGGATGATGTCGTCTTCATTGCGTAGCCCGTTAAAAAAATGCCGGTTTTGAGGTGCTTCCGAAAGCCAGCGTTCTAATTCGTCCATTTCAGGAGAGGTTATTTCTTCCCTGAAATGCTTTAAGATCAGTTGTGCAATTTGCTGTTCTGTATATGCCATGTATAAGTTGTTATGGTATAAACGTACATCACTGCAAAACTTCCCATGTAAAAAGCAACTTTTTGGAAAACCTCCTGTGGATTACCGAAAATTCTTGTGGTTATATCTACTCAACGGATGAAGCAGTGCACATAAGCAATGGTTTGCGCGGCTACTCCAAATGGTAACTGCATCATTTGCTTTCCTGTATTATCAACGGCAATAGAAGCACCGATGCAGTCCCAGCCCTTCCAGGGACCGGCCTCCATATGACCTGTATTGCTTACCCCTATGATATAGGTGGCGAATTTTTCCGCAACGGGCATATAGGCTTCTCTCCACAGATCGCCGTAAGGTTGTATGCTGTTATCGTAGCCTGGCGGTACCGCCCAGGCACAGGGGGATAAGATAATACCCGGCTCCATCCTTGCGAGCGCGGTTGTAATTGATCTATCCTCTACAATCGCATCTGCACAGATCATCACCCCGAGCCGACCGAATGCTGTATCGACCGTATTGATCCTGTCTCCGGTGGCATAGTATGGCTTACCGATATCCAACTCATTGATCTTGCGATGCTTTAACAGCAAATGGCCATTGCTGTCTATCAGTACCGCGGTATTATATACTTTATCATTTTCTCTCTCGGTCAGACCCGAACACACAAATATTTTCCATTTTACAGCAGCAGCGCTTAGCCTGGTGAACACTTCTCCGCCGGGTATGGTTCCGGCATGCTCCCGGCTACCCGGGTGGGTCCAGCCAAGATCCATACATTCCGGCAATACCGCTATATCAGCACCATTTTCCGCTGCCTCCTGCAGACATCTCTCCGCATTGGAAAGGTTGGCTGCCATATCATTGCCTTTTACCAGCATCTGTATCATCGCTATTTTTACTTCTTTCATTTTTAACGCCTGTTGATTTTTTTGAACTGTTGCAAGCTATCCTCCGATAGATAGCGTTTGCCTATGCCTACCATAACCGTCAACTTCAGAAACCTACCCCGAATGGGGTTTAATTTGAATAGCCATCGGTTGTACCGATGGTATATTGGTGCGTTTCACATTGAACCCCTATGGGGTTCAACAAAAAATTGGCATTTTGATCCCCCAACCTTGTTGGGGGCTATTCAAATTCAAGCCCTCCGGGCTTAAGTTCACGGATATGCTATGCCTGCGGAGGGAAGAAAAGATCTTTCTTATTCAGGATTCTTACGTAACGCATCCAACTCGTCCTGAGTGGGGGTTGATGTATCAAATCCTGTATCGGGCACTTCTATTTTCGCTACCCATGCTATGGCATTCACCACCAGCTTTCGGAAACCGTCTATTTTCCAGTTATTATGCACATGCCCTCCGGTAAAGCCAAAGCCTCTTCCTCCATCAGGTCTTTCGTAGGCCCATGCCATTACCTGCGGCTCATTTCTTGCAATGGCTGCCCTTACATGCGGGTTGCCTTCATGGGCTCCATCATTTCGATCAAGCGTAGACACGGGAGGATGTAATTTCAAAATGGGAACAAAACCCTTTGTATCTTCATTAAAGCGCATATGATAGTACCATTCATCTCTCGCTTCAAATGGAGGAACACCATGTGTTACAGGATGGTTTGGAAAACTGTCGAACCCTGGAGTCCAGAAAGGGTTTATTGACCAGTAGATTTCAAAATAGCCTCCAACCCATTTCAAAAAATAGTCCCCCGCTTCTCCCGCCGGAACCTCAACCGCGTAGTGTATATTCAGAAGACCGACTCCTTTTTTCATCAGCCGGTCAAGATGATCAAGATGTGGAATCGCCATATGTCCGTCTCCCCCATCACTATACATCACAATGGCGTCCGCATCATCCAGCACAGTAGTATCTTTCGGCCATCCTTGCTCTGTCACCAGGGCATACACTCCCGGCACTTCTTCATTTAACAACTTTGCCAGTAATGTACAACCTCCCAGGTGCTCATGCTCTCCAGGGCCATGACTATCCGTTCCGGGAATGAGTACAATTTTTTTCCTGGCGACGTCTGACGAACGTTCTTCTTCCTTTAATGCCCCGCCACACGCGCCGGTCAGCAGGATGGAACAGGAAAGCAAAAGCCATTGCATATATTTGATCATATGATTATGTTGTGTTATGATTTTGTAAGCGATGAAAGATAAGCCAGCAGATCAGCCATCTGCTGAGCCGTCATAGCATCCTGCAAAGCAGGCATAAATGAATCCCGACTCATTTCCATTGTTTCTATATCCGAGAGTTTTATGGTTTCTCCATTCCCTCCCGGATATTTCAACAAAATCTCATCATTTGTCCGACTCGCAATTATCCCCATCAACACCGATCCGTTTTTCAGCTTCAGTTCCCAACTTTCATAACCGAAACTTATACCTCCCGAAGGATTTACAATAGCTTCTAATAACCCTTCCATAGGAAGCTTGCTACCGATTTCAGTAAGCTTCGGACCAAAATCAACGCCCAAACCGTTAGCCTGGTGACAAACAGAGCAGTATTCGAAGAAAACTTTTCGACCGTTGACAAGATCTCCTTTCATAGCAAGCACAGCATCCTTATCAAACACCGGTTTGTTAGCGCTTGCTGAGTCGGTTAATAAATCTTTTACTTTCTGGTACATGGTTTTACGGGGTCCGCGTTCCATTCCCAGCATCAATGGATCGACAAATTCCGGAGGTAACTTTTTGCTTTTCACTATGTCTAAAACCCTGTATTCACCACCGTATGTTCTACCGAGTGACAAGGCAGCAGCCTTCCTGACATTCGCAGGATAAGATTCTGATAGTAGTACCTCCCCGATCAAACCCAAGGTTTGTTCATACCCCACATCACCCAATGCATTCAACAGGTTTACCATCTTTGCCGTATCCCCGCCAACAGCAAGAATTTTTCTAAAATCATTCTCTCCTCCATATGCCAGTACTATTTTTACTGCCTCGCCCGCTATACGTTCCTGCGACCGGTTAAGCGCCAGATCCAGCAGCTTCTGTTTTTCCGTTTTCACCCCATATCGCTTAACAAGATCAATATAAGTATCTGTACCATATACCGAAACTACAACAGACCGCAACGCTTTTTGCGCGGCAGCCGACCGCTTTACGGCAGCAGGAGAAAGATGGTGGAGCAATAATGTATTTAGCTGAATGTCGTTTTTCGTATTGCCAGCTATAAGTGCCAGTAATATATCCGTTTTTTTCGCGTCGGGATGAAAATCGAATGCCCGGAAATAACGCTGGCGTTCCCGCCATCCGGTTGTCTCATCCACAGCCAGCCTGGCGAGGAGTGGCAGAGCCTTATCGGTCCTGGCCCTCCAGATAATATCTTTCCCTTCCGCTGTTCTTATCGGTTCCGGTACTTTTTGCAGGTAAGCTTCAAAGAAACGATCCCATTGCTTATCGGCACCGATACCCAATGCTTCCAGATACCACCTGTCACTATCACTATATTGAACAGCCAGTTGAGCCCATAGTTCAGCCGCTTCAGAAGCGGGGTTATGCCTGAGCGCAATAGCACATTCCCTTCTTACCTGTGGATCTTTATCATTTACCAGTTTGGCGACCGCCTTTAAATCTATACTATTCAACTGCCTGGCGGCACGCAATGCCGTTATTCTTAATTCAGGTATCTTGTCATTCAATGCTTCTTCAATATACTTATCCCCTCCTTTCATCTTCGACAGCAACCACAATGCCCGTGCACGCATTCGCGGATTGCCCGCGGAATGCCAGAGCTTTTCCAATTCAGGTATCGCCTGCTCACCCATGTCCAACAAGCTGATCCAGGCTTTTCTTCTTATCGCAAGGTTCGGATTTTGTAACGCCTGAACAGCGCCCGCTGCCGACGCATAGTCAAACTTTGGAATTACATACTTTTTTCCTTTAGGAGCGATCCGGTAAATTCGTCCCTTTTCCTGATCTTCCGCGTCATGACCGCCTACTATCGCATCATACCAATCGGCAACGATCAATGAACCATCGGGCGCCACACAAACATCAGCAGGGCGGAACCATTGATCTTTTTCACCATTCAGGATATTCTTTATCCCGGCGGAATAACCAGCCCCTGCGTCTTCGACAATATAAGAACGAACTACGTTATGTCCGGGTTCACAATGTACCATCTGGTTCCTGAAAACTTCCGGCAACAACGCCCCTTCGTAAATCGCCATACCTGTTGGCGATCCGGCTCCCGTCTGCAAAAGGTTCGGTACCACACCAGGATCATTCAAATGCCAATGACGGTATGGAACAGAATCTTCCATATTGGTACGATACGCAGGCCACCCTGCCCCTGTCATTTCATCAGTAAATCCATAATTTCCATATTCCATCACGTAGTTGATACGGGTAGCTTTACGACCATCATCATCATTATCGCTTTGCCACATGGTTCCGTAACTATCTACTGCTACTTCAAAGTTATTCCTGAAGTTATGACCAAGGCATTCAACTTGTGAACCATCGGGGTTACATCTAAAAACCATTCCCTGCCTGTATTTATCCGGCCCTATTTCATCGCCATCCTGATCAAGCACTACCTTACCATCCTTATCTTTCAACGTTATTCCCTCATTGCCGAAATTAAAATACAGCTTTCCGTCTGGTCCAAATGTAAAACTGTGCATACCATGGTCGTGCTGCTCTCCACCAATGCCCTGAAACATGATCTCCTTGCGATCTGCCTTATCATCGCCGTCATCATCGAAAAAGCGCCATACATAAGGACTCTGTGATACTATTACCTCGTTACCCAATACACATATTCCTAACGGAGCGTTGATCTCCGGTCCCTGGTAGAATACTTTGGTTGTGTCCATCACCCCATCGCCATCCACGTCTTCCAGTATAATGATCCTGTCCCCGGCCGGTGTCAGCAACCTTCCCGGCCATGGCCGGTAGTTGTACGCTTCTGTTACCCACACCCTGCCCCTCTCATCCACGTCAATATTGGTCGGGTTTTTCAACATTGGCTCTGCCGCCATCATTGTTACTTCCAGTCCTTCAACAACGGTAAGCCCTTTTAATGCGAACTCCGGCAATCTCTTCTGATCTTCTGTAAGGCTGTCGAAAGCAGTTGCTGACCCTTCTCCTCCTGCACCACAGGATACTGTTGTGCATACGATCAACAAAAGCAGCCACGAATGCTGTAGAAAAAAAAACGCGTTGTTCAGATACTTCATGTATTAATTTGATTTTATATCAGAGACTGATTTTACAAGGCACGGTGATCGGGCATGAGCTATTCAGTTTTGGTAAAATGAAATAAAATATAAACTTAGATGTAAAACTTTGTATAAAATGTCCTGTGCTTAGCAGCTTTTGTAGCAGAATTAACCTGTTCTGATGTGGGTCGTTTTAAAACAGTTGTAATGATAACATGAAAGTTATTATATATTCTGAAATACTTTGTTATCATCTTTGAATGCCGTGAACTTCAGCCGGTTAAGCATTCTCTGCCATTTTCTTATTATTTTGCAAACACGAAAAATAAAACAACAATGATCAGGCACTCTGTGATCTTCAGGCTCAGATATGAGAAAGGCTCACCGGAAGAATCCGCTTTTTTTGCGGCAACCGGCAAACTGGCAGCAATACCCGGCGTGAAGGCTTTCGAGCAGCTAAGACAGGTGAGCAATAAAAACAAATTCGATTACGGTTTATCCATGGTCTTTGATAACCAGGCATCATATGATATATACAATCATCACCCGATACACACGGCATTTATTCAAAACCACTGGATTCCCGGCGTAACGGACTTCCTGGAGATTGATTATGTAGCGATATAAAGCTGGTATATCCTGCCGGTAAGCCCACTCCTGAATGCTAATAATAGCTGAGCAGACAATGGTGACCGGAAATCTTTTCCATCCGACGTCAGCCCGGTGCTGCACAGCTCATTGAGTTAAAGCAGGTAAGGAAACAGTAATAACATCAATTCCAAAGGATACTGATGAAGCGCCGATTTTAATATCTTGATAGCAGACAGCTTTTGATTACTCACCGTTTTTACACTTATGTTCAGCTTTTCCGCAATCTGTGCAGGTTTTAGCCCATCTCTGAAGGAAAGAAGCAACACTTCCCGCATTTTTTCAGGGAGCTTGTCAATTTCATTTCGTAATAATTTCACCAGTTCCAGGCGAATCTGCTCCAGAAAAAAGTCATTGTCGCAGTGGTCATCCGTCATTGCCAGCAACTCGTGCTCATAACGACTCCTCACCTGTTTACGACGGATCAGGTCGTAACAACGGTTACGGGCGGCGATGAAAAGAAAGGCAGGAATTGCCTTTATAGCGGAAAATTGCTCCCGCTTGCGCCACAACTGCACAAAAGCGTCTGCTGTAATATCCTGCGCGTCGGTTTCGGTTGTGTACCTGCGGGTAAAATTCAATACCTGCCGGTAAAACCGTTCATACAATAGCGTAAAGGCTTCCTGATCACCATTTGCAAACAGTGTCAACAAGGCATCATCAGAATAGGAGTTGTTGATCAAGTTAAACTTTTACGGGTAAATACATTTAAAATTAACCAATCTTTTAAAATAGCAGGTATTATTTCATACAAGCAACTGCTCCTGTAACCAATAGTTTTTCCGGCAGGTCACATAACGTAAGATAAGGAAGAACGGTTAGGGTCTGCCCGGTCATTCAGACCGGTAGTTTTTTAATGTAGTTACCTAAAGTTACATTTTTTGAGCATTAGCGGCGGCAAAAAAATCAGGGGCGCCATATCCTCAACCGCCGGAAGCAGCGGGGCAGTAGCATACCAACAGGAGGCAATGAACCAGCCTGTCTTCTCCCGGATAAAAACAGGTGTGATGCTTAGAGAATACAGTTATCTGTTCTTCGGGGGTTTATATCATTTGTTATATATCGCTCATATGTAATATACAAAATGCGCCTCCGTAACAGACCCGGATTGTTGGTCCAATGACTGTTGCTTCGGCATTGAGGGGGAGCATTCCGGACTGTTTCAAAATCCGTTTCTTATTACTATTGCCCCGGGATCAACCGGACTTCAAAATCCGGAACCGGTCCGGCAACGGTCTCCAGCCGAAGGGTAACACTGTTGTTGATCCTGCCACCCGGCTTTATCGAAACAGGCAATTGCAATTGTTTATTTTTTTTGAGTACAAGTGGAAATTCGGGAAGTTTCACCTTAATATGGTCAATATTCTTTCCCATTAATTCAACAGCGATTATTTCCACAGCGTCCCCTGTATTCACTATCTCAATATTCTTCTCCTCCGCGGTTATGGTAACAACACTGTCTTTACTAACCAGCTTGGGCTCTCCGGAAGGAAAACGGAGGGGTCTGATATCAATTCTCCTGAAATAATGTTCAGCGCTTTCACTCTGAAACTGAATTTTTCCACCGGTCACCTGCCTGTGCAGGTCTTCCCTGAAAATATTGTAAAGCCGGTTGACCACAAAGCCGTTTACAATAAAAACAGCATCCGCATGACGGGCTACCAGTTCACTCCTTGTCCATTCCCCATGCGGACTTTCAAAGTTACCGGACCGGTGTACCCGCCATAAGCCTCTCTTCAGGGGTGCAAATGCATCATATTGTTCCAGTTTTTCATTAAGCGGCGATATTCCCTCGCTTGTCTGAAATTCGGGTACACCGCCGTACACGTCATAGTAGTCACCAATATTACTCTCTTCGATCTGCATTTCCAGGCTTCTCATCCAGCATTTAGATGCATAATCAAAGGGACCCGTACAGTGAAACAATAATCCTGCATCCCGTAAGGCCCTGTCTTTGGGATAATATTTCTGCTCACCCCATTTGGTTTCAAACCGGAGATGATAATTACTATATGCTCTCTTCGAAGTAATAGCTCCCCATATTTCGCCCGAAATTCTTAAGACGCCATCCTTTACTGTAAACACATTTAATGGGTCATTGTTTAACCCTATAGGAGGCTGGTAGGGAAGATCCGGATCCTCTACATAACCCGACATATTGGTAGCCCTGAGATAGGTGTCCCAACCAGTAAGATCCTTTCCATTGAATAGTTGTGTCCAGCCTTTTCCCTGCGCGATCGCGTCCTGCTGCAAAAAACATATTATCCCGATTAAGAATACACGGGTAAACAGGTTATATGATGCTTTCGTTGATCCCAATAATTTCATCGTATAATTTTTTGGTTGAATAACTGAGCCTTTTATCATTCCTCATGATTAGTTCGTATGCTGCAGGAACGCTATCAGATCCGCCATTTCCCTGTGACTGATCTGCTGTGAAAAGGATGGCATCAGGGACATATCCAGGATGTTGAATGATTTTATGTCCCGGCGGTTCAACGTTCGTTCTACTCCCGGGGCGCTCCTCACCGTAATGGCGCCGGGTGTTTCGCTTACAATGATCCCCTGCACGGCTTCCCCGTTATCTAGCTGTATTTCTCTTACATCAAATCCGACAGCGATTGAAAGACCCGGCTCCAGGATATTCGCCATTATATCTTTTGATAACCAGCTTTGAATGGTACCCAGATCGGGTCCAAAGGCCGTTCCGTTTTCCCCTCTTATCTGGTGGCACAATGCACAGTTTTTTTCAAAAACCAACCGGCCGCTATCCACATTTCCCCTGATGTCCAGCGCTTTTTGAAATTCCTTTATAACCTTTTCCTGGTCTTTTACGGTAAACAAATCCCTCGCGGTATTCCGGATATAGTCATCCTCATCCTGCATCAGTTGCGTACTCCTGAGCCAGCCAACACTGGCAGGCTGGACTTTGCCATTTGCCACTGCTTCTACCAGTTGCTTTTTGCGGCTGCCCGAAATCATAAACGTCCTGAGTGCATCCTCTCTTACACCCGGCGTAATGGAGGCCCAGTGATCAATCAGATAAGTAGTTACAGTTTCATCAGTGATCTGGCTCAGCGTTTTAATTGCAGCGACCTGTAACGATGGATGCTCCTGAGGTGAGATCAATGCCTTCAGCAGATCTGTATGAGCAGAAGGGTCCTTCAGGGAAATAATATTCACGGCGTCCACCCGTTTTTCGTCCGGCAGTTTTTTATTTGCCGCATTGACAACCGCATTTTCTATCGCCTGCTGCAGCAGTCCGGTATCAGCAACACCCGTAGTTTTCATCAACTGGAAAGATGCTTTTCGTACTTTGTCATCGGGATGATCAAAGCAGGTGCTTATCAGCAGAGATTGGGCTGTTTTGTCAATTGCGGGTTTGGCTTTGTTATTCCGTAAACCATCTGCCAGGCCTTCCAAAAAAGAAGCCTGCCATGGCTGCGGCGCACCTGATAGCACTTTCCGGATCATCGAATCCAAATTAGCGGAAGCGTCTATGCCCGTCATAGCTGCCAATCTTTTTGTCAGGAGATCATAGGCGGCGCTTTGCCGGTAATTTTTCAATACAGTGCCGGTCAATCTAGCGGCATTCAAAAAACGGGAAGACAAAGCCGCCACCTGCACCCATTTATCATTGATATCACGAAAAAGTATTTTTTCACTTGCCTGCATGGCTTCGGGAGTGTCCACTTCTCCAAGTGTACATAACAACTGGAAACGGACTTTTGGAGAAGCGTCGTTTTGCATAGCCAGCAATACGTTCACCAAATCCGGGTCACGGGATAAATTGATTTCGGCAAGCCTGATGGCATTTTCCCGCACACCTGCCTCAATATCTTTCAACGCCTTTTTTATGGTACCTGGTTTTAACTCATTCAGCCCCTGCAGGGTCCATAATGCGTGCAGCCTCCCTTCAGCCAGGGAACTGGTATCAAACAACTGCTCCAATGCAGGCGCCACATCTTTGTTATTTCTGTCTACCAACAGACGCTGGGCATTTATGCGCCACCAGATATTTGGATGGTTGAGTACCCTGACAAGTTCTTCATCGCTTTGGTCACCCAGCCGTAACCCTTTTGTCCATTCAGGTGGCTCGGCGTCATTGGCAGTTACCCGGTAAATACGTCCCATATCCATCCCATCGTATAAGCCACCTGCCTTCACCGCTTCATCGCTCATCCATTCGGGATGCTCTATGATACGACGGTAATAATCCAGCACATATAATGCCCCATCCGGTCCAATGTACAGGTTGACCGGGCGAGACCAGGCATCTGTGGAAGCAAGAAACTCCTTTTTTTCCCTGCCTACCCTGCTGGCAATAAAAGTAGCCCCGGTATCTCTTAGTTTATCCGCATGCACCAGGTTGCTCACCGATTCACAAATAAAAGTTACGTTTTTGTCAAATGGCGCCGGAAAAGCCCCGCCTCCGTAAGCGACAATTCCACTGGCGGAAGTCATGGTGCCAGCGCCACTGAACATTTGCCTTTCCGGGTGTGTGGTGATCTGGAAAATTTCTGCGGCATCTCCATGATCGGAAATGGCATCGGTAGCCTGGGAGACCACCAGGTCCGGATTTCTTTCCATATAGGGCGCCGCAACCACTTCTGCGAATGCGTGATTCTGGTTGTCTCCAAATAAATGCCTTCCCCATACATCAAAAGTGTGACCGAACTGCCCTTTACCTGAAGTCATTTCTATTGTATAAGTATCCGGGCGAAAGCGAACAGAGCGGCTGTCTGCATTTTTGGGTAAGCGGGAACCATCTGGTTTTTTATTAAAGTAAACTTCGCTGCCCTCATCTCCGAAAATATCTTTGTAGCCTCTTGCCACCAGTGCTCCGCGGTGCGAAAGATGTATCCAGTTATCAAGCCCATATACAGGATTATTGACATTGATATGGGGATTGGACAGAGAGAAGCCGGTAAGTATGGTATCCCTGATATCCGATCTGCCGTCGCCATCTACATCTTCAAAATATAACACATAGGGTGCGTCCGTAACGATCACTCCTTTTTTCCAGCGTAGTATACCATTCGGTAAAACCAGGTTGTCCGCAAATAAGATACTCTTATCCATCCGCCCGTCTCCATTTTCATCCGAGAGCAGTTTTATTTTTCCCGAACCGCTTTTGTCCAGCGGGTAACCATGCATTTCCACCACATACATTCTTCCGTATTCATCAATCTCCATGTCTACGGGGTCGGCGATCAACGGTTCCGCAGCAATCAGCTCAATTTTGAATCCCGGCTCCAATTCAAAAGTTGCCGCCGCCTGTTCCGGCGGAATGGCCCCGTTCTCATACCGGATAGCTTTTCCTTTACAGGCGACAAAAAATACGGATACAATCAAATAACAGATATAAAACAGTCTGTGGATAGGAATCATTTTATCAGTATTCATCAAGTAACAACAAATTTCCCTGAAAAAGCTAAAATTATAGATTCCGGTTGCTGTAAAGTATCGTGTGATTGACCAATTCTATAACAAGATTTACATTAGATGTAAAGCTGATCCTTTTTAAAGGCTCTCTGGTCAATACAAATTATTGCGGTAAAAAGTGCGGTTGCTGAATTTACAGACCTATCCTTCAAACTGGAATATCTTTTCCATCAGCACCCATTTTTCCCCGGGCTTGGCCCAGGGTATCGACTGCTGGTATTTCCACATCAGTTCCTCCCACTCCAATACTTTGGGGCAGTTGGCATCCAGTTCCTTTTTTCCTTCAAAACTGAAATCATCATTAGTTTCCAGTATCATAAACATACGGTTACCCGTTCTGTAAATTTCAATATTGGTTATCCCGGCATCCAGGTCATTCTGCCGGACCTCCTTCCAGCCGACACCGGGCTTATGCCAATCCTCATATTCTTTAATACTTTCAGGATCATCGACCAGGTCGAGTGCCAGGCAAAACTTTTTCATAACTTATTCTTTAAAAGAGAAACTAAAAATAATTATTTTTTAAACCATTGTCTGAAAGCCGTAATGGTCTGCAAAGCCGCCGCGTCACTGTCCGGCAAGGGGAATATCTCGGCGGAGATATACTCATTGTACTCAATTTGCCTTAACGCGTCTGCTACCCCGCTCATGTCTGTATGCCCCATCCCTATTGCCCGGCGGTTACTGTCTGCGAAATGCACATGACCTATATGGGCGCCATTATCGAGTATAGCCTTTGCAATGGAAGATTCTTCAATGTTCATATGGAACAAATCGGCCAACAGCTTTACATTGTCCAGCTTATGCGCCTGCAAAAAAGCCGCTGCATCATCCAGGGTATTAAAAAGATTGGTCTCGTAGCGGTTCAACGGCTCATATATCAGTACCGTTCCCTGTGCCTTTGCTTTTTCCTGCAGCCTTGCCAATCCTTCACCCAACCACTGCAGTGCCGGTTCCCTGCCGGCACCAGATATATTTCCCTGCATGGAACCGATAATAGCCGGCGCCCCCAGCGCCGCCCCGAAAGAGATCATTTCGGAAATGAAACCAATGGCTTTTTCTCTTACAGCAGCATCAGCATCAGTCAATGTAAGCCCATGCAACACTTTGCCTGCACCGGTACCTGTCGCTGCAACACTTATACCATACCGTGAGGTAAGTTCACGAACTTCCTCTACATCCAGGAATGCATCCGCGGTAAAAAGCTCCACTGCGTCAAAACCCAGTGACGACGCCTTTTCTATCCCTTCTTCCAGGTTATTCCAGTACACCCAGGGACCAGATTTAACCTGGGGAACCAGGGCAATAGTTACGGCTGATTTCATATGTTTTGATAATTGTACCGGACGAAGATAGAATTTACGACTATTAATCTTCTTTTAAATATTGTCACAAAAATTATCTTTATTAGCTTAAATGTCAGTTGCAGGATACAGGTCGCAAGATGCAGGTTTGAGGCATATTATACGATATTTTAAATTTAACACTGGTGTTAACTCAATTCAATAATGCCTGTTATTTTTCCCGCAGATTGTGCAGATAAGCGCTGATTGTATTAGGCTGCTTCTGCGAAAATTCGCGAAATCTGCAGGAGATTTATTCGTCGCATTTTCATTGACACAACACCAGCTTGTAAGTTCCCGTATAAATATGACAGAAGATCTTTTTCAATTCATTTGACATAAAAGGAAAAAAAGAGGCTATACAGCCTCTCTTTGTAATGCACCCGTCCTGAACCAATAATTTACTTCTTTCCAACTACCTCTTCTTCCGGGTTCGGTGTATTTTTTACGATACTGCCAGCCTTATTTACCAATTCGATGAATTCTTTACGATACCCTTCCCTGTCCTCTCCTGTTGCCGAACCAGCCAGCGCCAGCACTTTGTTATAAGTAGCCTCCTGTCTGAACTGCGAATTACGCAGCAACATGCCAAACTGGGCTACCGCAGCCGCAAACCTGAAATTGTCGCTGGTATGGTGGATATCAATCGTATTATCCGCCACAGATTGTTCAATCAGGCGGCTCACATCGCCATCCGATTTCTTATACCTGAACTTGACCGTCAGTATTTCGTTACTGCCACTATTGGTTTTATTTCCGGTCTTCCGGTATTTTAACCCGTCCACTTTTTCAATAAAATCACTGCTGACGCCCACCGGTATCACTTCATAAAAAGCCGTTACCGTGTGACCACTTCCCAACTCACCCGCGTCTTTCTTATCGTTATTAAAATCCTCGCTTTTCAGCATACGGTTTTCATACCCGATCAGGCGGTATGCCTGCACTTTGTCAGGATTGAACTCCACCTGCAGCTTCACATCCTTCGCTATGGTAAAAAGTGTTCCGCCGAACTCATTCACCAACACTTTTTTTGCCTCCTTTAAATTGTCTATATAAGCATGGTTCCCGTTACCCTTGTTCGCCAACTTTTGCATTTTGTTGTCTTTATAGTTGCCCATCCCATATCCCAGCACGGTAAGAAACACCCCGCTTTTTCTTTCTTCTTCTATCAATGCTTCCATGGCCGCATCGCTGCTGACACCCACGTTAAAATCACCGTCGGTACAAAGAATGACCCTGTTGTTGCCATTCTTTTTAAAGTTTTCCCTGGCAATTTTGTACGCCAGTTTTATGCCGGCTCCGCCGGCAGTGGAACCACCCGCCTGCAGGTTGTCGATGGCGTTTTTAATGGTTTGCTTATCAGCGCCGGATGTAGCCGGCAACACAAGCCCGGCGCTACCGGCATACACCACGATCGCCACCCTGTCATTTTCACGCAACTGGTCTGTCAGCATTTTCATGGATTGCTTCACCAGGGGCAGCTTATTGTCATAGTCCATAGAACCGGAAACATCGATCAGGAACACCAGGTTGGAGGCCGGTAATTCATCTGCCGGAATTTTGGCGCCCTGCAAACTGATCATCACCAGTTTATTTTTACTACTCCAGGGCGCTGCCGCGATCTCCGTATGTATGGCAAACGGATGACTCCCCTCCGGTTGCGGATAATCGTATTGAAAATAATTGATCATCTCTTCTATACGCACGGAGCCCGGCGGCGGCATGGTTCCCTGGTTAAGGAAACGCCTTACATTGCTGTACGATGCAGCGTCTACGTCTATTGAAAAGGTTGACAAAGGATTGGCCGTGACTCCCAGAAACCTGTTTTCAACGATGCCGTCGTAATCTTCCGTGTCAAAGTTGCCGGGTTCACGGCGTTCTTCGCTTTTGTATTCATAGCGGTCATCCGAATATGCGCGGTCCCGTCCGGGCGCTGCGGGTCGGGCATGTACACCCCTTACGGACCCGACAATTGATTTCCTGGCAGTAGCATACCCCATGACTACCACCTCGGACAGTTCGTTTGCCGCAGGCTGCATCTGAATATTCAGTACCGTTTGTCCGTTGAGTTTTACCTCCTGGTTTTCGTACCCGATAAAGGAAAATACCAGCACGGCTTTTTCTTTACTCACGGTAATGGTAAAAGCGCCGTTGCTGCCGGTAGCAACCGCATTTCCCGTACCCTTCTCGGATACTGCTACGCCGGCCAACGGACTGCTGTTCTCGTCCGTGACAACACCTTTAATGGTAAGATCAATTGTTGTGCTGTCTTTACCGAAAAAACCGGGGGAAGACAACAGGAAGAACAGGCTGCTGATGATTATATACTTCATATTCACGTTTTTTGGTGATCAATACCCACTGGATGCAGTTCCTGAAATGATTACATAAGGAGATAAAAAAATTGCTTTTATCTTTGAATGAACCAGATACGCTATTGAAGTTTCTAAAGAATATATCGCCTGATACCAGCACTGACCCGGAACTGATCGCTCTTTACAAACAAACGGGTGATATGGGGGTACTGGCTGACTTGTACCAGCGTTATATGGAGTTGGTATATGGGGTTTGTCTTAAATACTTCAAAGAGGAAGAAAGAAGCAAAGACGCAGTAATGAATATCTTCGAGGAACTGTCTGTCAAGCTTAAGTCACACGAAATCAGCAACTTCAAAAGCTGGCTGCACACTGTGACCCGCAATTATTGCCTGATGCAGTTACGAACACCCAGGCACCTGAAAACCATGGAATTTAACCCGGAGCATATGCAATCCGAAGAAAATGCGCATCTGAATGGTGTTTTTGAGGCAGAGGAAAAGCTGGTATTGCTGGAAAAATGTATGCAAACCCTGACACCGGAGCAGCAGCAAACGGTAAACTTATTTTACCTGCAGCAAAAGTGTTATAACGAAATAGTCACCATCACCGGTTATGACTGGAATAAGGTGCGGAGTTTTATACAGAACGGGAAAAGAAACCTGAAGATCTGTATGGAAAAAAACGAAAACGAAAACTGAGAAGCAAAAAAATGCCTGGCAGCAACCATATAAAAAAATATTCGTCCGACGACATAGAACGGTATGTTTCGGGTAAGATGACGCCTGCTGAAATGTATGCGCTTGAAAAAGACATGCAGGACGACCCGTTTCTGGCAGAGGCCGTGGAAGGCTATATGACTGCTCCGGCGCCCTCAGTGACCGAACCTATGCAGGAGCTTTCCCGCAGGTTGACGCAAAAAACGGAAAAGAAAATAGTTTCATTACCACCGTCCCGTAAAAACCGCTGGCTGGCCGTTGCCGCTGCCATATTGCTGGTCCTTGGTTCCGGCGCTACCTGGTTTTTATTGAATCCCGGTTCCGAAAAAAACATAGCACAGCATAAGCAGGAGGACATCGTTGCCGATAGCGTACCACCGCCCCCGGAAGTAAAAGATACTGAGGAAGCCAAAGAAGAACAGGCAACTGCCATTGCAGAACCGGAAAACAGCTCCCCGGAAGAAAAGAAAACGCCATCTGCCAAAGCTGATAATACCGCCGATGTTGCCCGGGCGGATAAACCGTCTCCCGTGCAAGTTCAGCCGGCAACGCGGCCTGCCGCTGAAAAAAAACAGGAAGTTAATCAAAACGATGCGGCACGATCAATTGTCAGCGCACCTGTGCAGGCTTCCCGGGAAGCAGGGAAGGCGCCCTCCGAAGCACCCGGATTGAACAGGCAGGCTCCGAAGGAGCATATTGCGGTGCATATCTTCTCGGGAACGGTAACGGATGTTAACAACAAACCACTGCCTTTTGTAAATATTTCTGCTCAAAATGCCAATATAAATACCTATACCGACGCCGGCGGGCATTTCCGGATCATTGCGGGCGACAGCTCGCTGGATGCCCATATCAAATCGGTAGGGTATGAAGAAAAAAACATTCGGCTGGTCGCCGCCGCTGGTCCTGCGGCCGTGAAGCTGGATGCTTCCGGCAGCAGTCTCCAGGAAGTAGTGGTAGTAGGCTATGGCAGTCAGAAAAAGAAATCGCTTACAGGCAACGCGAAAAAACAAGATAATAAGCAGGACAGCACTGACGAGGAAAGTAAAGAACCCGAAGCAGAGCCCAGCGACGGATGGGCGAACTATGATATCTACCTGCTGAATAACGTACGGCTGACCGGCAACTTCTTCGGGTATGTGGATGTCTCCTTTATGATCACTCCTACCGGACATATATACGACATCCGCGTAGACCACTCTACCTGCCCGGGCTGCAACCGGGAAGCGATCAGGCTTATAAAAGAAGGACCCGCCTGGAAACTCCGCAACAGCGTCAAACCTATAAGAACCACGGTTACCATCCAGTTCTGACAGGTATAAAATTCTTCTATTTATTTTAACATATCCGGCTCGATAACAACAAGGTATATATTATCTTCGCCCCGTTATCCTTACCGTTAACATACTATTTAACCAACTAAACATAGCACAATGAAAAAACTATTTTTACTTGCCGCTCTTTCAGGTCTTGTTTATTTTACCCAGGCCCAGCAATTAAAGACGCCCACAGCTTCTCCCCGCCAGGAGCTGAAACAGGAATTCGGGTTGTCAAATGTGGAAGTATCCTATAGCCGCCCCGCCAAAAAGAACAGGAACATTATGGGTGAACTGGTGCCTTACGGAAAAGTATGGCGCACCGGAGCGAATGCTGCTACCACCATTACTTTTGGCGAAGAAATTACTTTCGGAGGTAAAAAAGTAGCCGCCGGTAAATACGGGTTGCTCACTATCCCCGGTGCCAATGAATGGACGGTAATATTGTCCAAACAAACCAATGTAACAAGTCCGGCTGCTTACAAAGAGTCAGAAGACGTTGTACGGGTTACGGCGCCGACAAATGAACTCCCGTTTTCCCTGGAGTCATTTACCATTTCCTTTGATGCCATCTTACCATCTTCCATGCAATTGGTGATAGGCTGGGACAGAACGGTTGTACTGGTACCCATCACTACCGATATAACTTCAAAAGTTTCCGCACAGATATCCCAGTTGGAAGGCAAAGAAGGTTTTCCTTACTTCCAGGCGGCCTCCTTTTACCTGGATAATAACAAAGACCTGAACAAGGCGCTGACCTGGTTCCAGAAAGCAGCAGCACAGGACCCGAAAGCCTATTGGGTATTATACCAGAAAGCACAATGCGAAGCTAAATTGGGCAGGAAAAAAGAGGCGATCGCTTCCGCCAGCAAATCAAAAGAACTGGCAGCTACGGCACAAAATGAGGATTATGTCGCTTTAAATAACAAGCTGATTAGTTCTCTTAATTAAAGAGAATTAATAAACCAAAAACGGCCACTCTTACCGGGTGGCTGTTTTATTTTCCGGCACATCAGAATGTCCGCTGCAATGCTTTCCACATTGACTGCATTCTTTTGTAGCACCATCCTGTTTTTCAGGGCAGGTATTTGTTTTGTTCATATATCCTGCCATCAGGATCAGTACCGCCGGCAGGACTATCACCAACAAAAACAACCTTAATTTTTTCGCGATCATAACATAGGGACGTTTAAAAGAATCCAATGGTTTGCAGGCCTAACGGAATTTTATGTTTATAAAGTATTAAGTTTTCGATAAAAGGCTGGTTTTCTTCGATAAACACGGAGCACGGCCACTGAAAAGGATTTATTGCGCATATGCCAACAGGCAGCATTCTGACGCAGGGTGTATTTACCTTCGGTGAGAAAAGTTCAAATTTTCGCTTTATAATTATTTGCTGACTTTCCGATTAGCAACAGTAGTTTGACTGTTTTATTCTCAAAACATTATCATCAGCCAGTGTCATGTCCCCCTCGGGAGGGGGCTGTAACCCGCATCATCAGCAATTTGCTACGGGGGAGGATATCCACCCCTCTATTGCAGATTTGATTTAACGCTATACTTCAACCCCCGCCAGTCCGAAGGACTCCGGACTCCTTTCGGAGCAGGGGACATACTCGTTGTCGCCCTATCCTTGCTGGCTGTTTCCTTATTGCGAATTTGAAAATGCGCCCTTCTGACGGCTAATTACTTTGGGGTGCAACTCTATTTGTTATCTTTGCCGCCATATTTTTTACATGAGCAATTTATTGCACGATATCCAGACGGCCGTTGCTTATATCCGGCAGCGGATACCAACACCCATTACAACAGGACTGATCTTAGGCAGCGGACTGGGAGATTTTGTTAATGAAATAACCATAGACGCGGAAATACCCTATGAGGCCATCCCGAATTTCCCTGTATCCACCGTGGAAGGTCATTCCGGCAAACTGATTGCCGGCGCCATCGGCGATAAGAAGATACTGGCGATGTCCGGCAGGTTTCATTATTATGAGGGGTATTCACCGCAGGAAGTAACGCTTCCGGTTCGGGTAATGAAACTGCTGGGAGTGGAAACATTATTGCTCAGCAATGCGGCCGGGGCAGTAAATTCATCCTTTCAGATAGGAGACATTGTTCTGATCACCGACCATATCGGCCTGGCGATCGTAAATCCGCTGGTTGGTAAAAATGAAGATATCTTCGGCACCCGCTTCCCGGATATGAGCGAACCTTATTCAAAAGTATTAACAACAAAAGCCCGGGAAATAGGCAAACAATTGGGGTTGGAGTTGCGGTCGGGTGTATATTTTGGCGTTACCGGGCCGTCATTTGAAACCCGGGCCGAATACAAAATGATATACCGGATGGGAGCTGACGTGGTAGGCATGAGTACGGTGCAGGAAACCATAGTAGCGGTACATGCAGGTATGCGGGTGTTTTGCGCAAGTGTGGTAACAGACCTGGGCATCCGGGAGGAGGAAAACATCATCACGCATGAAGATGTACTGCAGGCAGCCAGGGCCGCCGGGCCAAAACTGTCTGCTCTTTTTAAAGAGTTAGTTAAAGCCATCTGAAAGAACTATAATTGTAATTATTTGGGGTATTTTGCGCCACGTGTTTAATAAACCGGTTGTTGTTTGAAAAGCAGTAAAAGAAACATATTTCTCATCCTCTTACTTTTTGTATCTGTGCCGGTATTTGCCCAGCTTCCCGGAAGACTGGGTAATCTCAGGAATTTTGGTGGAGGTGGTGGCGGGGGCGGCAGAGGCGGAGGCGACTCTCTTCAATTTGAAAAAAGGGATCCCTTTGCAGACTCCGTAAGCATCCGGTTTAAATACCTTGATACGGTACGAACCTATACATTCGATTCCTCGCTGACGGACTATTACAACAGGGTACCACTCAAACCTGAATACATGTGGCTGGGCAATAACGGCAATGCTGCCAAATCGCTGCTCTTCAACCCGATCATGCGGGCAGGATGGGACCCTGGGTTTCATGCATTTGATATTTATGGATTCCGTACAGAAGACACCCGGTTTTTCACCACCACAAGACCTTTTACCGAACTGGGTTATCAACTGGGCTCCCGCCAGGAGCAGATGATCAACGTGGTACATACCCAAAACATACGACCCAACTGGAACTTTGCTTTCCAGTTCCGGCTGATCAATTCGCCGGGCTTTTTTAAAAGCCAGAACGCCAACCATTCCAGCCTCCGGTTCAATACCAACTACCAGTCGCCTAACAAACGCTACAACCTCTATCTGATAGCCCTGCGCAACAGCCTGCAGTCTGCAGAAAACGGGGGAATAGCCAACGACACTTTTATTACTTCCAAAGCTACTACCAGTTACTACGACAGGTTTACCATCCCGATAAATACCTCCAATAGCTCCCTGAGAAGTATGGACGTATTCAATACAGCCTTAAAAACAGGTAACAGGTACACCGATTTTAACTTTCTGCTTCGCCAGCAATACGATTTCGGGAAGAAAGATTCAGTGGTTACAGACTCCTCCGTGATCAAACTGTTTTATCCCAGGTTCAGGTTCGAACATACGGTGCAGTATAACAGTTACGGGTACCTTTTCCAGGATGTGGACCCTGATTCAGCCTTTTACCGGAAGAATTACGATATGTTATTGTCCTATACCACCGTACCATTCCCTCCCGTGGAAATTGATACCGTAAGATTCAGCCAGAAATGGACGGAACTGATCAACGACATTTCTATCTATTCGTTTCCGGACATAAAAAACCAGCAGCAGTTCCTGAGAGTAGGCGCCGCAGCGCAGAACCTGGCGACACAATGGAACGGACTGGTCCAGGACCGCCCTTTTAACTTCTTCCTTCACGGTGAATACCGGAACAGGACCCGCAACCGGAAATGGGATATTGAACTGAACGGACAGATGCATATCGCCGGCTTCAATGCAGGCGATTACCAGGCCTACCTGAGCCTGCAACGACAGATCAGCCGGAAGATCGGCTTTCTTCAACTGGGATTTCAGAATACCAACCGAACCCCTTCCTACCTAATGCGTAATGCTACAGGGTACCCGGTAGTTACCCCACCGGACGGCACCAATAAGGAGAATATCACACATATATTCGGCAACCTGGACCTGCCGGCGCTGAAAATGTCGCTCAGCGGGCACTACTTTCTGGTAGGAAATTATACCTATTTCAAAAATTTTACAGAGGTTGAGCAAAGCAGCGTATTCAACGTACTACAGATAAAAGCCAGCAAAGATTTCCCGATAAGCAGGCACTGGCATTGGTACATCGACGTGGTAGCCCAGCAAACCGCCGGCAACACGCCCGTAAACCTTCCTCTTTTATATACCCGGAACCGGCTGGTATTCCAGGGACGGTTTTTCAAAAACCTGAATATTGCCACAGGACTGGACAGCCGTTACTATACGGCCTATACACCTGATAACTACTCCCCGGTAACCGGACAGTTTTTCCCGCAAAAAGAGGTGAGGGTCTCCAACCTGCCCGATATAGCTGCCTTTCTTCATTTCAGGATAAGAAGCTTTACCGCCTATCTGCGGGCTGAAAACCTGAATACGGTAGATGTAAACCGCGGATTCAGTTTCCTGAACAACAATTTTGCAGCGCCCCTATATCCCTATGCCGGATTTTTCTACCGCTTTGGTATTTTCTGGAACTTCGTGAACTGATGCGCTGCCACCCCATGCCTGTCACCCCCCACGAACAAATCAAATTTGTAAAACAAGAGGCTTGTCCTATTTTTGCGCCATGAAAAAAGATACCGCTGTTTTCGACCTGATAAATAAGGAATTGGATCGTCAACGTCATGGAATAGAACTGATTGCCTCTGAGAACTTTACATCATTGCAGGTAATACAGGCCATGGGGTCTGTTCTCACCAATAAATACGCGGAAGGATACCCGGGCAAACGGTTTTACGGCGGTTGTGAAGTGATTGATGAAATAGAAACACTGGCCATCGAACGGCTGAAAAAAATATTCAATGCCACTTGGGCCAATGTACAACCGCACAGTGGCGCACAGGCCAACACGGCTGTTTTTTTAGCCTGCCTGAAAGCAGGGGATAAAATACTGGGACTCGACCTGAGTATGGGTGGACACCTTACTCATGGCAGTCCGGCAAACTTCAGCGGCAAAAACTACCAGGCTGTTTTCTATGGGGTAAAAAAAGAAACGGGTCTGGTAGATTACGACCAGATGGAAGCAGTTGCCAAAGCGGAAAAACCAAAAATGATCATCTGCGGCGCCTCAGCTTACAGTCGTGACTGGGACTACAAACGTATCAGGGCGATTGCCGATGAAACAGGCGCCCTGGTGCTGGCAGACATTGCTCACCCGGCCGGTTTGATTGCCAAAAATCTTTTGAACGATCCTTTTGAACACTGCCATATCGTATCTTCCACCACGCACAAAACCCTGCGTGGTCCCAGAGGCGGTATCATTATGATGCGCAACGACTTTGATAATCCGCTGGGTGTAAAAGACCCCAAAGGAAATATCCGGCCGATGAGTGCGTTGCTGGACCTGGCTGTTTTCCCGGGTGTTCAGGGAGGTCCGCTGGAACATGTTATAGCTGCCAAAGCGATTTCCTTCGGCGAAATTTTGACAGATGATTATACCACCTATGCAAAACAGGTAATCGTCAATGCCCAGGCAATGGCCCAGGCTTTTGTGAAAAGAGGGTATGACCTCATCAGCAATGGCACAGACAACCACCTGATGCTGATCGATTTGAGAAATAAAAACCTTACCGGTAAAAAAGCCCAGGAAACACTGGACAAAGCGCATATCACACTTAATAAAAACGCCGTACCTTTTGATGATAAAAGTCCTTTCGTAACTTCGGGAATACGTGTAGGCGTACCCGCTGTTACCACACGCGGATTGAAAGAAGCTGATATGGAACCGGTAGTAGAAATGATAGATGCGGTACTGAAAGATGTAGAAAATGAAGGAAAGATAGCGGAGATTAAAAAACAGGTACATGAATTTATGGAACGGTTTCCCCTCTATCCTGAACTTGGTTAATTAATTTAAAAACCCAACCGGTTTAATTATGTTGCAACGTATACAATCACTATGGCTGCTGCTGGCAGGTGTTTTAAGCTTCCTCACCGTTAAGTTCAATATTTATTCCGGCACCAAAGTGCTTAACGGAGCCAACCTGTTTACCGCTCTCAATGGCAGCGCCAATTTCCTGATCCTCACTGTAACGATTGCAATAGGGTTAATAGCGATGATCACCATATTCCTGTATAAAAACCGTCCGTTGCAGATAAAGCTTTCGCTGGTATTCCTATTGTTATATATATTGCTGGCTTTCCTGTATTACCTGAAAATAAAGGACTTTACCGCCGGTAATTTTTCACTCACTTCGGTATTCTTTTTTTTAATACCGGTACTGATTATCCTCGCGATCAAAGGGATTTACAATGACCAGAAACTGATCAAAAGCGTTGATCGCCTGCGTAACTAAGTTGGTATGTGAATCTATAAGGTTTCGTTCTCCGCAGTCTTCTTTAAGTTATAACCTTACTCCAGGTTCCCCTGCAGCAGCTTATACTCTACCCTCCTGTTGCGCTCGCGGCCGGCGGGATTATCTTCACCATTCATATATTCAGGCTCCAGCGGGCAACATTCCCCATAGGCCTTTCCTACCAGGCGGCTCCTGCTTACTCCTTTTCTTACCAAATACTGGATACAGGCGTTTACACGGCTTTCCGCCAGCTTCAGGTTATACTCCTCTGAACCTTTTGAGTCCGTATGCCCGCCTATTTCGATAACGATTCCCGGGTAACGATCCATAATAGCCACCAGCGAATCCAGCATCTGGTAGTAGGATTGGTTGAGAGAATATTTATTGAATGAGAATTTAGCAAGGGTTGAGGCTTCGGTCAAAGAGGCCAGTACATCATCCACCTCCGGTATGGAAGGTCTTATTTCTACGGGAGACAGGCAAATATCCCTGTTCCTGAAATGCTCTTCCTCCGTTGTAAACTTCAGAATAAAATTACTATTGGCAGTTTCAAATCCTTTTTTTTCCGCCACAATATCAAATTGCGAAGTATTGTTGAGTTCAAAAGAATAGGAACCATCTGCGCCGGTTGACCGGCTCAATAATATTTTTCCGCGTTTGTTATCCTTCACTGTTACGATGGCATCCACTACCGGCCGGCGGGTTTCGCAATCCAGCACCAGCCCGGATACAAACTGTTTATTATTTTGTTTCACCGAGTATAGGTCCAGGCAACAATCCGTATCCCTATCAGAACTCAGGAGACCGGTATTCCAGGGATTGATTTCATCTGTGGGTACATAGTAAAGGTCATCCCTGGAAGAGTTGATCGGAGCGCCGGCATTTTCCGGCGTTTCCCAGTTCAGTAACTGAAAATCACCCCGGGCGTAATAAATATCGAATCCACCCATGCCTACACGGCCATTACTGGAATAAAATAAATGCCGGCTGAGGGTATGATAGGAAGGTGCAAGATCATCACCGGGCGTATTGATCATATTACCCATATTCGTCACCTTCAGCACATTGCAATCCCTGTCCAGGTGTGCAAACCACAGGTCATATTTCCCTACCCCTCCTTTTCTGTCGGAAGAAAACAACAGGTAGCTCTCATCCACGGTAACAAATGGCTGGGTGGAATTGGCGCCTTTTACATTCACGGGTTCCGGCAATCTTACCGGCTTCGACCAGCCCGTATCTGTCTTTTCGGAGCTATAGATAGCCGATACCGTTTCCCCATCTTCTACACTCCATTTGGTAAAAAACATTTTTTTGCCACCTTTGGCAAAAGTAGCCAGCCCGGTATTATAACCGGCTTCTCCCGGGATGGTTACCCGCTCCGGTGCGGACTCAACGTTATTGTCGACCGATGCAGACTTATACAAGCGGGCCACATAATAGTCTTTTTTTTCCTTCTGTGCTTTCAGGTCTGTATGGATGGAAGTAAAATAAATTTCATCATTATTTACAGGCAGTGAGGCCGCATAAGCGGAAGTGCCATTCACCGTTTGTTTGGTAATGGTGAATTTATCCTTCAACCGCTCCTGTTGTGATTTTACAAATGAGAGGTTTGCGATTTCTTTGTCCGCTCCCGTAAGCAATTCATCCATGGTGTGATAATTCTCCTGGAATGCAACAAATGCCTGCAGGGCTTCATCATATTTTTGGTTGGCACGTAAGCTCACCCCATACCAATACTGTGCCGCAGGATAGGCTTTCCGGGAAAACAGGACCGCTTCACTATAATATTTTTCCGCTTTGGTATAGTCGTTTAATTTTCTATAGCTTTCCGCCAAACGATACACAGCCTCGTTGTGTAAGCTGAGATTGGATTTTCCGGCCGATTTTTTGGAAACGGCAAAGGGAGTGGCACGGACAGTTTTTCCTTTTTCGGTTTCGAGATACTTTTCATAATACTGCGCTGCTTCATAATATTTCTTTTCTGTAAACAATTTTTCCGCCTTAACGAAATAGCCGGTTCCACCCTGGGCATGCCCTGCGTTAGCAACGCATATACCCAGCATTATCCCGGACCCGATAACTACCCGGGAAATATAGGTGTGATATTTTACCAACAACTGCATAATACGATCTTTTAGAAGTATCAGTTAAAAACGTGGACAAAAGAATGGTTTGGTCTCAACCGTTGCTTTCTTTCTCCACCAGGTATAGGAAAGAGAAACTTCCAGGCTGTTACGGTTGATAGCCATGGCGTCTTTGGTAGAAGCCGTTACATCATAACTTATGCCTACCGTAAAACCATTGTAGTAAAATCCTCCGAAAGGTGAGGCTGCATCCCCCATCCGCCAGTTTGCGCCCAGCATCAGGTCGGTCTTTTCATTTGCCTTTATCTGCAGGTAAGCGCCCACCATTTTTTCCTCGGCGTTTCCCTGCCGCATATAAAGCACATTGGGCACCAGATTCACAAAATCATTCACCAGTATCCTGGCGCCTGCATGGGCACTGTATCGTATCGGTAATTTCCCGTTTTCCGAAGTGCCGGATATAAACGGGTCCTGTGGTTGCGTAAGATGAAAAGCAGCAGCGCCGGCAAAGAGGTTAACACTCCTGTCCGGGGTAGCGTCGTAGTATAAAATGCCGGCTCCGGCATCAAATGCGGAAGCGGAAGGTTTGGTAAATACCTCCGTAGTAGGCAGGTTGTGATCGAACCCTATACCCGGTAACCACTGGTCGCCAAATTGCAGTTTATTCACATTGAACCTTCGGTTGAGCATACCCGCCTGCATCGCCATCGTTACGAAATGGTTGTTAAACCGTATGCCTGTGTAAGCAACGCTCAATTGCGCATTGGTAAAATTGTATGCACCGCCTGAAGACATTTGATTGAGAACGTTCAACCCGATATTCAGGTTTTTATTGGTAACCATTTCCGCCGCCACTCCCTGGGTATTGAAAGTATTGTTGTACTGGCTCCTCCAGATCGCAGACACACGATAGTCGCCCTCTATGGCGCCCGTCAATGCCGGGTTCAGGAACATGGGCTGAATAAAGTACTGCGAAAAATGAGGATCCACCTGGGCATTCAGTTTCCCTATGGCTACAATAAAAATTGTAAACAGGATATGCCAAATCTTTTTCTTCATCCTTATCGTTTTATCGTATCAGGCTTACGGAACCCTTTTTGATAAAGCTGTCCTCGTTGTTGAGCCGGATTTTAATCACATATAAATAGACGCCTACCGGTTGTGGTCTTCCCTTTTGGGTGCCGTCCCAACCGAGTGTATTGTCTTTGGTTTCAAATATGAAGTTTCCCCACTGGTTATAGATCCTTATATCTACTTCGCGGATGGCGGACCCATACACTTTAAATATATCGTTCTTGCCATCGCCATTGGGCGTAAACGCATTGGGAATAAAAGTGTCGCCTTCACTGATGGGCACATCAACAGATATTGTAGTGCTGGCAGTATCCCGGCAACCCTCTTCGGAAACACCTACTACGGAAAAGGTTTTTACAGTATCCGTTACCGTGATTGTCTGCACGGTCGCTATCTGGTTGGCAAAATGAGATTCCGGTAACCAGGCGCTGACACCATGTATCGCATTGGCCGAAGACGTAAGTGTTACCGGGTCCCCGGGACTTATCGAACTGGGGTTGGCGGTGAGCTGCATGGTGAAATTTATTACGTTTACAGTAGCGGTTTCAGTGCTGGTACAGCCTTCCGGCGACCTGGCTATCGCTGTGTAAGAAGTGGTGGATTGCGGGTTTACATTTAAAATTTCGCCTGCCCCCAGTCCCTGCCACTCAATACTACTTCCGGCAGATACTGCCGTAAGCTGAACCTCTGCACCCTTACAAACCGGGGCAGACGGGGCTGTAACGGACAGATCAGGGGGGATGTTGATGACTACCCGCACCGGCTTTACATCCTCATCGCCACAGGTATTGGTTGCTTTGATATAATAATTCCTGTCAAGAGCAACAGCGCTGCCGATGGCGGAAGGATTGGAGATTTCTTCTGTATCGGCCGCGGTATTGTGATAAGTAAACGTCAATCCCGGAGTGCTACCGGCCACGATAGCCGCTGCTGTAAGGTCCACTGTTTGCGGCGAACAAACCGCTGCAGGGTCATGGATCACAAGATCAACGGTAGCCGGTATGACGGTTATTTGTATTACATTGGAAATGCTGGTTTCTTCGGAAGTGGTAACAATTCTGCGGTACCAGGTGGTCACATTCAGGTTTCCCGGAGTGTAGTCTCTGATATCCCCGGAAGCGATATCGGAAAAGCCTGCAGAAGCAGACGTGGTGCTGCTTTGCCACTGGTAAGTATAGCTGCCGATCCCGTCGCCCGGATTGGTACCCATGATAAGTCCCGGTGAAGTGCTATGGCATATAGTACTAATGCCGCTGACAAGGTTGATGGTATTGATAATAGGGTCTTCCGCCCGTCCGGAAACGGGGTTTCCCGTATACTCCACATTTGTCGCATTCGCCTGCAGGCCAATAACAACCAATAAGATACAGACACGGCAGAGGTGATGAATACAGTGTTTCATTGAATATTGGAACGGTTTAAAAATCCGGGATAAGACAAGCCGGACCTACCGGCCTTTATCCTTCAGTATTAAACTTTTTTATGGATTATTTATTGTATGGTAACAATTTTTACTGCGGGGATACAATCAGGGAGACCCCAATCATTGGGGTAGTGAAGCAGTCTTTTTAAATTAATGACATTGGTGATTAGCCGTTTAGACAATACGCGTTGGCCTCCAATAAACACATGGAGATAATATGAAACCGGTATGAAGGCAGGAAATCAATTGGCGTTTACCGACGCCACCGCAGAGGCGCCCAGCTTTTTGGCTGTCTGCAACACCTTATACACATCCCCCCAGTGCCCCGCGGTGTCCGCGTTCACTACTACGGAGGGGTTTTCCTCTTTCGACAGCACGAGTCGCAATTCTTCTTCCAGGGCATCCATGGAAATTTTTTTCTGACCGATATATGCCTGGTTATTTTTATCGATAGATACCACTACCGTTTGTTTGGCCTTATTAGTGTCGCTTTTACCCCTGGGCGCAGATACCTTGATCACGTTAGGATTGGCAAGGGTGGAAACGATAAGAAAAAACAGCAATAGTATGAACAATATATCGTTCAGCGCCCCCGTGTGCACCTCCCCATGACTCCTCAGTTTTTTGCGTAAATTCATTACCGTTGTATTTTCAACTTATTTGGTTGGCTCGTATAGCAGATCAATAAACTCTGCGCTCGCTGCTTCCATTTTATTCACGTTCTTGTCAATCTGCGCGTTCAGGTAGTTATATCCCACATAAGCCAGCAACCCGATGATCAAACCGGTGGCGGAGGTCACCATTTTGGTATAGATACCACCCGCGATGGTACTGAGGGTGTACTCCCCCGTAGATGAAATACCATAAAACAACTGCACCATCCCTACGATCGTACCGAGGAAACCGAACATCGGCGCGATACCCGCTATCAGCGACAGCACCGAGATATTCCGCTCCATTTTGTATATCTCCAGCTTACCCACGTTTTCCATGCTTTTTTCAATCGCCTCAATTGGTTTCCCGATGCGCTGCAGCCCTTTGTCTATCATCCGGGCTACCGGGTTAAAAGTATTTCTCGCCAGAGACCGGGCAGCCGTCACATTTCCATTGGTTACATGGTCTCTTATGATACTCATAAAATTGTAGTCTACCTTGCCGGCATTCCGTATCGCGATCATCCGCTCAAAGAAGAAAAATATAGCCAGTATCAGCAACAGGAAGAGCGGCACCATGAGCCAGCCACCGGACATCAACAGGTCCCAGAGGCTAATGGTAGTGCCAGGTTCAGGAATCCCATGCAGGGCAGCGGCAGCTCTACTCAGCGAATCGGCAGGTACTTGCAGAAAATAAAAAATCATATTGAATTCTTGTTGAAAGTGCAACAAACGTACATAAATTTTTCATTCCGGATTTAATTTAGGTACCAGGTATGAAAAATTGTGTAAAGTTTGTTCAGTCTTAATTCAATTTAAATGTAAAACAGCAATACAAAAATTGTACTTGTTCGGCGAGCGTGAAAATAGTGTGATTATTTTCTTTACAACTACGAATGCGCCCGTATTAACTAATTTTTATGGAAAAAGATGCTAGAAGCTCATCATCTCTTTAAATTTTACCGCCTGGCGCCGGCTTACCTCTATTTTCTCTCCGCCCTTTATCTCCAGCAGTAATCCACCATTAAAATAGGGCTCTACTTTTTCTATCATGCGAAGATTCACAATATGTTTCCGGTTGGCGCGGAAGAAAACCTTTTCATCCAGCCGGTCCTCCAGCGCGTTCAGGCTTTTTAAGATGAGGGGTTTATGGGTGCTGAAAAATACACGGGCATAATTACCCACGCTTTCAAAAAGCCTGATTTCGCCCAGCTTCACAAACCAGCAGCGCTCCCCGTCTTTTACAAATACCTGGTCCTGTTCACCCAGGATATTCCGGTTGCCGGTTGTTTCGGCATCAGCTTCCGTCGCTTCTTTCTCCTCCGACTCCAGCTTCAGCAATGCATCTGCCAGCCGCTTGGGTTCCACAGGTTTCAGCAGGTAATCCAGGGCATTCACTTCAAAAGCCTTCAACGCATACTCGTCGTATGCAGTAGTAAATATCACCTGGGGGGAGCGGTCAAGTTCCGCCAGCAGGTCAAAACCCGTTTTACCAGGCATCTGTATATCCAGAAAAACAAGATCAGGTTTTAAAAGGTCTATTTTTTCAATACCTTCATTCGCATTCGCCGCCTCTGCGATCACTTCCACTTCAGGATGATCCTGCAACAACTTTCTGAGTTCTGTTCTTGCAAGTCTTTCATCGTCGATGATAATAGCTTTCACCATGTTTTGATAATTTATTGTTAAAGCGTTTGTACGGGCATGACCAGGCGGGCTTCCACCATTTCCCCCGGAATATCCTTTATCTCAAAGGAAGCCTCAGAGCCGTAGAGCAGTTTTAAGCGGTCTATCGTGCTTTTGATACCAAAGCCCTGCAGGCTGGCATGACCATTTAACAGTCCGGTATTCCTTACGGTAATTTCATGATGGTCATTTACAAAATCGGACGTGATGACGATCCTGCCTCCGTTTACCTGCCGGCTGATACCATGTTTAATGGCGTTTTCCGCCAGTGTTTGCAGCATCATCGGGGGAACGGGCTGCTGCAGGGTATCCTCGTCAATTTCAAAATCCACTTTCAGTCTTTCTTCAAAACGCATTTGTTCCAAAGCCAGGTAATCCTTTACTATATCCAGTTCCTGCTTCAGGGGAACCGTCTCCATCTTTTCCACCTGCAGGCTGCTTCTAAGAATATTACTTAATTCTGTAATAGCGCTTCTTGCCCGTGGGGGGTCTTCGTCCACCAGGGCCCGTATGCTGTTGAGCGCATTAAAAATAAAATGCGGGTTGATATGCGCTTTTATCGTCTTTAATTCCAGTTCCTTCACCAGCGACTGTAACTTGAATGTATCAACTTCCCTTTTCTTATTTCTTTGAAAATAGTGATACAGGTAATAAATCAGCACCCAGATAAAGAGTACGAAAATACAGTCAAAGGTTTTCAGCATTACACTGTTAAAAAAAGGGTGTTTTTCGCCGGGGGTGAGTTCGCTTATTCCCAATAATTCATGGGACCCCAAAAAGAGAAAGGAGTAGACAAACCCCGTAACGATCACACTGAGAAAAAGCCGGGCGAAAACACTTTCATATGGAAGCGCCAGCCAGTTTCTGCTGAGAATGACATTCCGCAACAAATGCGTCAGCGGGATGCCGATCGCCATCATCGCCAGCAGGCGTGCAATCATCTTCCAGGTGATGTCGTACCCGTAAGTATAGGCCAGGAAAACATTGATCAATGCAAAAAAACTCCAACCGCCCGCCTGGCAGAGCCAGTATTTCGAATTATGCGAAACCATATTCAAAGCTAGAAAATTCCTGAAAGTATAAGCCTCTTTGTATTACTAATGGTGATAAATAAGGCTTAGCGGCGATATTATTTTTGTAAAAACATATAAATGATTGTTAATCAATACAAAAATAAAAAACCAAACCATTTTCCCTACGATTTTTATGCATTACATTTGTGTTCGGTTTTTTTAATTGAATTACATGGAAATAACACCCGGTTCGCTCCTTCAGAAAATTAACAGTCCGGAAGATCTGAAAAAAATCGAAAAGGACAAATTATTACAGGTTTGCGAAGAACTCCGTCAATATATCATAGATGTAGTAAGTGTACATGGTGGTCATTTTGGCGCCAGCCTGGGTGTGGTGGAACTAACGGTAGCTTTGCATTATGTTTTCAACACCCCTTACGACCAGTTGGTATGGGATGTAGGTCACCAGGCCTATGGACATAAGATACTTACCGGCCGCCGGGATGTTTTTCATACCAACAGGAAATATGAGGGGATCAGCGGCTTTCCCCGACGGGCGGAAAGCGAGTACGACAGCTTTGGGGTAGGACATTCCTCTACCTCCATATCGGCAGCGCTGGGCATGGCAATGGCTGCCAAATACAAAGGAGAAGACCGCAAGTCGGTGGCCATTATTGGCGATGGCGCCATGACGGCGGGACTGGCATTTGAGGGAATGAACCATGCGGGTGTGGCGGACGCGGATATGCTGATCGTATTGAATGACAACTGCATGAGCATTGATCCGAATGTGGGCGGCTTAAGAGAATACCTGACAGATATTACCACTTCCAAAACCTATAACCGCCTTAAGGACGATATATGGAACGCCCTGGGCAAATTGCCGGTAGGGAAACGGTTCACCCGTGAAATGGCCAGCAAACTGGAGCACAGCATCAAGGGTTTTGTAAATAAAAGCAGTAACCTGTTTGAAGCCATGCACCTGCGTTATTTCGGGCCTATCGACGGGCACAACCTGCATAAGCTGGTGGATGTGCTGCAGGATCTGAAAACAATGCCTGGTCCCAAACTGCTGCACATACTAACGGTAAAGGGTAAAGGATATTCGCTGGCGGAACAGGACCAAACGAAATGGCATGCACCCGGCTTATTTGATAAGATAACCGGTGAAATTTATAAAAAGAAATTCGACCTGCCCCAGCCGCCCAAATACCAGGATGTATTCGGGCATACCCTGGTGGAACTGGCAGAACAAAACGACCGCATTATGGGCATCACGCCTGCAATGCCGTCGGGATCATCCCTCAAATTCATGATGGAAAAAATGCCTGACCGGGCATTTGATGTGGGCATTTGTGAGCAACACGCCGTGACGCTGAGCGCCGGGCTGGCTACGCAGGGAATGAGGGTGTACTGCAATATTTATTCTTCCTTTATGCAGCGGGCCTACGACCAGGTGATACACGATGTTGCCATACAGGACCTGCCTGTGGTATTTTGCCTGGACAGGGCCGGCCTGGTAGGCGAAGACGGTGCAACCCATCACGGCGCTTACGATATCAGCTATATGCGCTGTATCCCCAACCTGATCGTAAGTGCGCCGATGAACGAAAGCGAACTGCGCAACCTGATGTATACCGCGCAATTACCTTCCACGGAACATCCTTTTGTAATACGGTATCCACGTGGCGAAGGGGTGCAAGCCGAATGGCGGAATGCCATGCAGGAAATAAAAATAGGGACCGGCAGAAAGCTGAAAGACGGACAGGATGTAGCGATACTATCCTTCGGGCATCCCGGCAATTTCGCGGCTGCCGCCATACGTGATCTGCGTACAGACGGTATTCAGCCTGCCCATTACGATATGCGTTTTGTAAAACCCATAGATGAACAATTACTGCACGAGGTTTTCCGGAAATTTGACAAAATAGTAACGGTTGAAGACGGAACAGTAGCAGGCGGTTTTGGAAGCGCTGTACTGGAATTCATGGCCGGTCACGGATACAGGGCAGATGTTACAATATTGGGTATCCCGGACACCATCATAGAACATGGCACGCCAAAGCAACTGCAAAAAGATGCCGGGTACGATACGGAAGCTATTATCAATGCGGTAAAGCAACTGATAAAAAAAGGGAACCCCGTAGCGGTAAACGGTTAAAATCTGATAACTGCGCCTACAGCCTGCCGGAGGAAGTATTTTTATTTTCTGTTTTACAACTCCTTTGCCATGCAAACACATAATACTTTATACCTGGCCTTATTTGTAAGCATAGCTTTTATGATATCTTGTAATAACTCCCGGCAAAACCTGCCTGGCCGGATAATATCCAGCCGCCGGTGGCAACGATAAAACCACACGAAAGAAATATACATGGTGAAACCACTGTAGACAATTATTTCTGGTTGAATGACTATTTCAAACAGGGGCCGGACAGTGCGGCTGTGATACAATACCTGGAAGCGGAAAATGCTTATACCGACAGCATGATGCAACATACAGCATCCCTGCAGGAAAAGCTGTTTACCGAAATGAAAGGCCGCATCAAAGAAAAGGATGAATCCGTTCCCTTCCTGAAAAACGGGTATTACTATTATACCCGTACCGACGAAGGAAAACAGTATTTTAAATTCTGTCGCAAAAAATTATCCCAACCTGCTGGTGACAACAGGATTGCACGACAGCCAGGTGCAATACTTTGAACCCGCCAAATGGGTTGCCAGGCTAAGGGCAACCAAAACCGGCAACAATGTATTACTCCTGAAAACCAATATGGATTATGGGCATGGCGGCGCTTCGGGACGGTTTGACTACCTGAAAGAGATAGCGCTCGAATATGCATTTCTCCTCAACCTGGAAGGTATTAAAAACTAATAGCCGGGGTAAAAACCAGCCCTGCTTTCTTATAATTGACACATTGGACTGTTCTCTTGCAGAGATGGCTCCTCCGCCTGCCGGCAGATCGCCATGAAGGTAAGCTGTTAATAATTTTGCACCATCTTCATAAAACAGGGAATAAATGCACTTCGATCATAACCGGTTATACCAAATCTGAATTATTTACCTTTGCATGGCCGATGCCGCAGCAATACAACATATCTGCAAACTATATTTTATTGTTTTCAGGAATAGTATTGGTACTATTATCCGTGATCATTTTACTGATAGTCCGGGTGTGGAAGGCAGAAAAAAAGAAAATAGAAACAGAAAGTAAGTTCCAGGAACTGGAAAGCAAAGTAAACAACCTGCACCTGCAAACCCTGGAATCCCGGCTGAACCCCCATCTTTTCAAAAATGTACTGAACTCCATTCAGTCGCATGCCTATCAAACTTATTTTACGCTTGATAAACTCGCTAATGTACTGGATTATATACTGTATGAGAGCCGTAACAAACTTGTAACTCCCAGGGAAGAAATAGAGTTCGCACTGAACCTGATCGAGATCAATAAAATAAAAGTAAGCCCTCTCTTTGAATTGAAAGTAAAAACGAAGATCAACGACAACGAACCGCTGTATGAGCAAAGGCTGCTGGCGCCCCTGATCTCCATAGACCTGATTGAAAATGCCTTCAAACACGCTGACCTGCAAAGCACAGACGCCTTTATTTCAGTAGTTTTCGAGTTTAAAAACAATTTCTTCTCCCTTACAGTGTCCAATAAAATATCTTCAAAATCATTTTTTAAGAAGGAAAAAGGAGGAATTGGTTCTCAAACGCTGGAACAACGTTTACAAATCATTTATAAGAACCACTTCAAGCTGGATAAATTTATTGAAGGCGACGTTTATATTGCACACCTGAAAATCAACTTACTTGAACACAAAGCTGAAATGCTTGCTGCTAGATGATGAATTAAAGGGGCTGGCATACCTGAAGATGCTTTGCGAGCAACTGCCGGAGCTGGAGGTGGTGAAAGCCTTTAATGACCCGGAGCTTTTTTTACAGGAAGTGCCGCGGATCGAATTCGACCTGTGCATACTGGATATTGAAATGCCGGGAATTGACGGGCTGCAGGTGGCGAACCTTCTGAATCCTAAACCTGTAATTTTTACTACGGCCTATAACGAATATGCCGCGGAAGCCTTTGATCTCAACGCGATTGACTATGTGCGCAAACCGATAAAGAAGGAAAGACTGCAGCAGGCAGTCGCCAAAGCCCGGAGCCAGATCAGGAACAACTCAAACAAACAATTCATAAAGCTGAATACCAACAAAGGGAAAACCCTGTTATTCCTGGACCAGCTATGTTACATCAGGTCATCGGATATCGACAGCCGCGATAAGCTGGCACAATTGTTCGACGGAACCCTTATAACGCTGAAAAATATTTCCTTCGAAAAATTACAGGGATTGTTGCCCAAAGATGATTTTGCAAGGATCAACAAAAAGGAAATAATAGCCCTGAAGTCGGTGCAGGTATTCTCGTTTGATGAAATTACCACTACCCTGCCCGGTCCCTCCGGGGAGCGGTTAAAGCTGGTTTTAAGCGAGGTGTACCGGAATGACTTCCTCCGGAAAGTGAAACTGTAATTTTTATTGCAGGTTTTCTCCCGCTTATTACATTTTTTAAATTATTTCCTGCTTCGGTATTTTTATTAGCCCTTTAGTGACCAATTTTACGCCGGGACCAATAAAGCAGAGACAACAATCTTTGTTTCAAAAGAAATTAAAATAAATACAGCCGAGGTCACAATGAAGAAATACAGGAACCTGATTTTTTATGTATCCACTATCGGGATATTTTCCCTGGTGATTTACTGGCTGGTGATTGCAGGCAAAGAATTGCAGGCAGGAAGAACCGTGGTTATTTCAGAGTCATCCAACGGTCAATGGACTGATTTTTTAAATAACCTTACTCATAACCTGGAACATCCCCTCGCCATGCTGTTAGCGCAAATAGTTACCATCATCATGGTGGCGAAGCTGTTTGGCTGGATATGCAAAAAAATAGGGCAACCCACCGTGGTGGGAGAAATGATAGCCGGTATTGTGTTGGGACCGTCGCTGCTGGGTATGTATTTTCCCGAGTTTTCGGCCACATTGTTTCCCGCGCAGTCATTAGGGAATCTCCAGTTCCTAAGCCAGATAGGCCTGATCCTTTTCATGTTTATCGTGGGTATGGAACTGGATCTGAAAATGCTCCGGAAATCCACCAACGATGCCATTGTTATAAGCCATGCCAGCATTATTATCCCTTTTGCGATGGGGATGGGACTGGCTTATTGGATATATGAATCATTCGCTCCCGAAGGCGTTCAGTTCTTATCCTTCGCGTTGTTCATGGGTATTGCCATGAGCATCACAGCCTTTCCGGTACTGGCAAGAATTGTGCAGGAAAGAGGTATTACTAAAACAAAACTCGGCACCATTGTTATTACCTGTGCGGCGGCAGACGATATTACCGCCTGGTGTATACTGGCAGCGGTGATCGCGATAGTAAAAGCCGGATCGGTAGCCAGTTCCCTGTACACTATTGCGCTGGCACTGGGTTATGTACTGTTCATGCTGAAAATTGTAAAGCCTTTTTTAACCCGCGTGGGCAATATCTATACGTCCAAGCAAAGTCTTACCAAGCCTATCGTTGCCATTTTCTTTCTAACGCTTATCCTGTCTTCCTACGCTACCGAAATAATCGGTATACACGCGTTGTTTGGGGCTTTTATGGCTGGCGCCATCATGCCCGAAAATGTGAAATTCCGGATGTTATTCATTGAAAAGGTAGAAGATGTAGCCCTGGTGCTGTTATTACCCCTGTTCTTTGTATTCACCGGGTTAAGAACGCAAATAGGGTTGCTGAACGATCCGGAATTATGGAAACTGACCGGTATCATTATACTGATTGCCGTTGCTGGAAAATTCCTGGGAAGTGCATTGGCGGCCAGGTTTGTAGGCCAAAACTGGAAAGACAGCCTATCCATAGGCGCGTTGATGAATACCAGGGGGCTGATGGAACTGGTGGTGCTGAATATAGGGTATGACCTGGGTGTATTATCTCCCGCGGTATTCTCGATGATGGTATTAATGGCACTGGTCACCACATTTATGACCGGACCGGCCCTGGACATTATCAACTGGGCATTTAAACCAAAAACGGAAGAAATCCCTCCTGAAATAAAAGAAATAAGTAAATACAAGATCCTGTTTTCATTTGGAACACCGGAATCAGGAAAAGCGTTGTTCAAGCTGGCGAATGATTTAACGAGGAGCCTGAACGAAAATGCCATACTAACAGCCATGCATATTTCGCCTGCCAACGAGGTCCATCATTATGATATGGAAGAATATGAAAAAGACAGCTTCAGACCGGTGGTTGAAGAAGCGCTGACCTCAGGCAGAAAAGTGACCACCTTATTCAAAACCTCTGCCGATGTTGATGTGGAGATCACCAATGTGGTCAACAAAGGCGATTACGACCTGCTGCTGATCGGACTGGGAGAATCTATTTACGAAGGCAGCTTCCTGGGAAAGCTCCTGGGCTTTACTACCAGTATCATCAACCCGGAAAAGCTGCTGAACACTGTAACCGGCAGGGAGAATATATTTGACAATTCTCCGTTCGACGAACGTACAAGACAGATCATTTCCAGGTCACAGATACCAGTAGGTGTCTTTATCAATAAGAACTTCACCAAAAGCGACCGGGTATTTATCCTGATCTTCGACGCTGAAGACAGCTTCCTGATCACCTATGCGCAAAAGCTTATACACAATGCAGCCTCACAGGTAACCATACTCGATACTTCCGGACTGGCAAAAAACCGCCCGGAAATAAAAGAAAGAATCAGGGCCATTGAGCAAACCGCTCCCAATCATATTACCCTGCAATCATCTAAAACCATTGAAAAGGACTTTCTGAAACAGCAGGACCTGATGCTCATCAGCCTGGAAAGCTGGAAAAAGCTGGTTGAGTCAAAAAGCCTCTGGCTATCAGACATCCCCTCCGCACTTATTATTGAGGATAAAGAAGATTAATGGTTTTTCTGGTACCTCATTACAGTTTATACCGGCCCGGGAGACATCTGCTCTTACAACAGTTGCCGTTTATATTTGTACTCTTTTGCAATAGGTTCCTCTGGCGCTGAAGCCCGGCGTCCAGCCGGCCAGGGTTATGCGGTGATATAAATTATTTCTTCCAGCTTCTTACAATCCCGAGTTCCAGTCCGCGTATCTCGGCCAAACCGCGTAAACGTCCGATGGCAGAATACCCCGGGTTGGTTACCTTATTCAGGTCATCCAGCATCTGGTGCCCGTGATCCGGACGGAACGGGATATCGTGCGTTACATCCTGCTGCACATTCAACAGGGCCTTAATCACACTATACATATCCACATCGCCATCCAGGTGATCTGCTTCAAAAAAGTTGCCTTCTTTGTCCCGGATCACATTCCTTAAATGAGCAAAATGTATTCTCTTATTAAAAGCCGCTATCATTTCCGGCAATTCGTTCGCCGGATTTGCTCCCAGTGAACCGGTACAAAAGCACAAACCGTTCGCCGGCGCATCCGTGAAAGAAATGATATCCGCCAGGTCTTCCCTGTTGCATACAATCCTCGATAAGCCCAGGATATCGAAAGGAGGATCATCAGGATGAATAGCCAGCCGGATACCATATTCCGATGCTACGGGAGCCACTTCCTGTAAAAAGTACGCCAAATTCTCCTTCAGCGCCTTACGATCAATATCACTGTATTTTTCCAGTTCTTTGCGCATGCCGTCAGGCGTTCTTTTCTCTTCGCCCGGAATGCCAAATACTACCGTGTCTATCAATAACTGCTTATCGTTTTCACTCATGGCAGCAAATTTTTTTTCTGCCTTTTCAACTATCGTTGCCGGGTAGTCGTCCGCCGCGTTTTTCCTTTGCAGGATATGAATGTCGAACACAGCCATATCCGCCCAATTGAAGTACAATGCCTTTGAGCCATCAGAAACTGTATAGTTGATATCAGTCCTGGTCCAATCGTTAACGGGCATAAAGTTGTAAGTAACAACCCGTCCTCCGGCGCCAGCCAGGTTCTTCAAAGACTGTTTGTATTTTTCAATATAACCTTTATAGTCGCCACTTCTTCTCTTTATATCCTCATGCACAGTCAGACTTTCCACCACACTCCATTCAAAGCCTCCTGCCTTTAGTTCATCAATTCTCTTTTGGATCTCTTCCGGGCTCCATACTTCTCCATGCGGTATATGATGCAGGGCTGTTACGATACCCTGAGCGCCAGCCTGTTTAATATCCTGCAGGCTCACAGGATCACCGGGTCCAAACCATCGCCATGTTTGCTGTAGTTGCTTAATATGCATACGATCTGATTTATGATCCGCTAAACTATGGTAAAATAATAAAACCATTAAATGAAAAAAGAGCGATAGATAACCATCAAATATTAAGTTCACTTCCCCTCTTTTACTGATCATAATCATATGACTCCCTGACAGGATTTCCCATTTTCCCCGGTTTATTTAAGAAATTTGCACAAAACAAAAAATATGGAAGATATTAAAGGTAAAGTGGCATTGGTAACCGGCGCCGGATCCGGTATTGGCAAGGCCGCCGCAGAACTATATGCCGCGTACGGCGCCAAAGTAGTGGTATCCGACATCAACATTGATCAGGGAGAAAATACAACAAAGTCCATATTGGAAAAAGGCGGCGAGGCATTTTTTATCCCGGCGGACGTTAGTAAGCAGGAAGACTGTGCCGGGCTTGTTTCCGGGGCTGTTGGAAAATACGGCAGGCTGGATATCGCATTTAACAATGCAGGCATCGGAGGAGAATCCAACCCCATAGCAGATATGAGTATTGAGGGATGGCAACAGGTGATCAACATAAACCTGAACGGGGTTTTTTACTGCATGAAGCCGCAGTTGCAACAAATGATCAAACAGGGCAAAGGAGCGATCGTGAACATGTCTTCTATTTTAGGGCAGGTCGGGTTCAACACGGCAGCAGCCTATGTGGCCGCGAAACATGGAGTAGTAGGTCTTACCAAAACCGCCGCTATGGAGTACAGCGCACAGGGAATACGGGTGAATGCAGTGGGACCGGCCTTTATCAATACTCCGCTGCTGGACAGCCTGAGTGATGAACTAAAGCAGATACTGGTATCCCAGCATCCTGTCGGCCGGTTGGGCGAAGCCCCCGAAGTAGCCGAACTGGTAGTTTTTCTCAGCTCCGATAAAGCTTCTTTCATTACCGGTAGTTATTATGCGGTGGATGGCGGATATTTGTCGAAATAAATAAAATGAATTCGACTGTGGATTATGTTTCCGCCCGGGAGGCCGTACAAATCGTAAAGTCCGGTAACAGGGTTTTTTTGCATGGCAGCGCTGCCACGCCGGTCCACCTGATCGAAGCGCTGCTCAACCGGCATGATGAACTGCAGGATGTGGAACTGGTAAGCATTACCAACCTGGGAGCGCTGGACTTCAATAAACCTGAATACAGGAAAAGCTTTTTCTTCAACTCCCTGTTTGTGTCGGCCAATACCCGCGCTGTTGCCAACAGTGAAGCAGGTGACTACGTCCCGGTTTTTCTTAGCCAGATACCGCAGTTGTTCCGCAGGTCCATATTACCTATTGATGTGGCATTGATACAGGTATCGCCTCCCGATAAACACGGGTTCTGCTCCCTGGGCACTTCCGTGGATATTGCCGCTTCGGCGGCAGACACAGCCAAATATATTATTGCCCAGGTTAACAGTAACATGCCGCGAACCGGTGGTGATGGCTTTTTACATGTTTCAAAAATCAATGCTTTTGTGGCACATGAGGCGGCCTTACCCGAAGTAGATTACGCCTCTTCTTCCACAGATGTCAGCGCCAGGATAGGTTATCATGTAGCCTCACTGATAGAAGATGGCGCCACCCTGCAAATGGGCATCGGCACCATTCCCAATGAAGTATTGAAAAACCTGGAACACCATAAGGACCTCGGTATCCATACGGAGATGTTTTCCGATGGAATTATTCCATTGTTGGAAAAAGGTGTGATAACAAACGAAAATAAAAGGATCATTCCCGGTGCGTCGGTAACCAGTTTCCTGATCGGTACCCGAAAGCTGTATGATTTTGTGGACAACAACCCATCCATACTGGTAATGGATATAGCTTTTGTAAATGATACCAGTGTGATACGCCGGAACCCTAAAGCTACTGCTATTAACAGCGCGATAGAAGTTGACCTGACAGGGCAGGTATGCGCCGACTCTATCGGCACCTACCAGTATTCCGGTATTGGCGGCCAAATGGATTTTATGAGAGGAGCTTCCCTATCAGAAGGCGGCAAACCCATTATCGCCATGCCTTCCACCACCTCAAAGGGCATTTCCAGGATTGTTCCCTTTCTTAAAGAAGGAGCAGGTGTGGTTACCACCCGTGGGCACATTCATTGGGTGGTTACTGAATATGGTATTGTAAATTTGTTTGGTAAAAACCTGAAACAGCGGGCTAAAGCATTGATCAGCATTGCACACCCCGATCACAGGGAGACACTGGAGAAAGCCATGCACAAAAGATTTTTCAACTCAAATATTTAAAAACCTCGTCATGCATCCACACCTCATTATGCTGCATTCCGTATTAAGATGGCTCATATTACTGGCAATGCTTATCACCCTCTACCGTTCGTACACCGGCTGGAAATCCGGCAGGGCATATACCTCCTGGGATAACCGTTGGAAAAAAATAACGGTGTCAGCTATCCACATTCAGTTCCTGGTAGGACTGGTCATGTATTTTCTCAGTCCGGTAGTATCCTATTTCTGGAAAAACTTTTCTACCGCGGTGAAAGAACGGGATATCCGCTTTTTTGGGATGGAGCATCTGGTAGCAATGACGATTGCCGTAGTGCTGGTCACCATTGGTTCCTCCAAAGTAAAAAGGCTGAATGACTCCCGGGCCAAATTCAAAACGCTTACCATTTGGTTTACCATAGCGTTAATAATCATCTTTCTGTCCATTCCATGGCCTTTTATGTTTACCGAACGGCCTTATTTCAGGTTTTAGCCGCAATGAAGCGCCAGGGTGCATAAACAGTTCCCTTTTTAGAACCGATTCTTTTTTTGCGATCCTGGCGTGACATATTTATGTAAGAGCAGTTCTTCCGTTTTCACGCAAAGCCGCAATGAAGCGCTAAGGGCACATAAACAGCTCCCTTTTTAGAACCGATTCTTTCTTTGCGATCTTTTGCGCGGTCTTTTGCGAGCTTTGTGTGCCATATTTATGTAAGAGTGGCAATCCAAAAATTTCATCTGCACCCCCTTACTAATATCAGACCACCAGAACAAATCATCAATAATTATTAATGCAGGATTGCTACGAAATGCCGCCTTCCAACATTTTTTTGATCAGTACAATCTGCCCCAAATGATAATAACTATGTTCAATCATCCCGTCGAGATTCCGCAAATAAGTTCCATATTTTTCGTCAACGAAACTTTCATAGAGTTTTCCTTCCGGCATGCTTTCAATTAAATCAGCCAATTCCCCGGCATCCTTCCAAAATTTGGCCAAAAAAGATTCCCATTGCTCCTGAGATTCAACCGGGGGAAAATCAAAACTGAATTGATCCCTGATTTCCAGTCCTCCTCCAAGAAAAACATTTTTTATTCCGGCAATATAATAATGAATATGTTGGGCAAGAATTGAGATCGTATTTAAAGATTGAACGGTTTGAGTCGCGATCCTCCAGTCGAGATTGTTTAACTGGTCTTTATAGTTTGTATTGGCAATCCAGGTCCCATCCAAAACCACTTCCCGGAACCTGTTCGCCAGCTTGGCGCTATTGTCCATATTGTTGATTTATTACCGGGTTTAAATATTTTGTATAAGATATCAATTCGCTACGCCAACATGCTGCCAGGCAAAAAGTCTTCCCGAGTACATATCCCGTTGTGCCGGCAATTACAAACATCGCGACAGATTCCGTTTCTTTCGGTTACACGATTTACACTCATTTTGATATTTGTTCCGAATCGGTTGTTTGCAGATTTTTAAACATAATGTATGTGTCAACCAATCCCAATTCTTTGTGTCTGAAACCTCCGGGCGTTTTTCCTGTTATTTCAAAGCCGAACTTCTGCCAGAGTTTAACAGCCGCTTCATTGGTGCTTACCACCATATTAAACTGGATCCCTAAAAACCCCTTTTTTCGGGCAAAACTGATCGAGTGCTCACAAAGCAGCTTTCCCGTTCCCCGCCCCTGATACCCGGGATTTACCATATAACTGCAGTTAGCGATATGGTTGCCCAAATCAATCTGGTTGGGCTTGATAATATAAGTACCCAGCATTACTCCATTCTCATCTTCAGCCACGAAAGTGTCCATATAATCCGCAAACCAGTGCTTCTCCAGACTGATCCTGGGCGTATCAGGGTCAAATACATAGGTATCCCCGGTTGAGATAACATTCCTGAAAATATCCCAGACCTTGTCATAATCAGCATGTTTGTCTGCCTGTCTTATTTTCACTTCAGGTATTTTTTTTGTTCTCCATGCATAGGCAAAGTCAAATTTTTTTTCATCATTATATCCACCTGTTCGTCATCACCTAACCTGAAAATATGCCTCCCAAACTCAACAAACCCGTTCTTCTTGTAGAAATTGATGGCTCTCGGGTTTCTCTCCCAAACGCCTAACCACACATAGCCGGCGTTGAGCTGCGTTGCAACCCCAATCGCCTTTTCATAAAGCGCCTGCCCGATTTTCTCTCCGTGATATTCCTGTAATACATAAATCCTCTCGATTTCGACAGCATCATTATTTTTCAGTTCTGTTTGCGCCTGCCTCATATTCAACTTTAAATACCCGATTACATTATCACCCAATTTGGCAAAATAAAATTTTGAATGTTCGTTACAGAGCTCGGCAGTCAGCTTCCCGATTGAAAAGCTTTCATCTAAATATTTTTCCATATTCTCTCCGGTATTTGCTTCCGAAAAGGTTTCGTAAAATGTTTGTCTGGCGATTCTTTGTAATTGTTCAATTTCGTGTGTAGTTATCTGTTGGATGTCAATCTTGTTCATTCCCGTTATTTTGGTTACGAAATCTGAAAGCATCCCAAAATTACCCCATAAACGGGCGTCATAACAAATAAGCTTAATCCGTGTGAATTAAAAGTCTGGACCTGCTGGCACTGGTTAAAGCGCTTACAGCATGTTAAAATCATCCAGGAACTTGGTGGTGAAGTTTCCTTTCCTGAAGTTTTCGTTGCGCATGAGCTGCTGGTGAAACGGGATGGTAGTTTTAACTCCTTCAATCACGTATTCACTCAAAGCCCGGCTCATGGTATTGATCGCTTCTTGGCGGGTTCTCGCTATGGAAATGATCTTGCCGATCATGGAATCGTAGTAAGGGGGTATCACGTAGCCCGCGTAAATATGGGAATCAATCCGTACACCATGCCCCCCCGGCTGGTGCAATACCGTGATCTTCCCGGGAGAGGGGCGAAAGTCGTTATAAGGATCTTCCGCATTGATACGGCATTCTATGGCGTGCATTTCCGGGTAGTAGTTCCTGCCGGAGATGGATTCACCAGAAGCGATTTTTATCTGCTCTTTTATGAGATCGAAATTGGTTACTTCTTCTGTTACGCAGTGCTCCACCTGTATACGGGTATTCATCTCCATAAAGTAGAAGTTCTTATGTTTGTCCACAAGAAATTCGATCGTACCCACGCTTTCATAGTTAATAGCCATCGCGGCTTTCACCGCTGCTTCGCCCATTTTTTCACGCAGGTCGTTTGTCATAAACGGAGAGGGAGATTCTTCCACCAACTTTTGGTGACGCCGCTGAATAGAACAATCCCTTTCACTCATGTGGCACACTTTTCCATAACGGTCGCCGGCAATCTGGATCTCAATATGGCGGGGTTCCTCCACGAACTTCTCCATATATACTCCATCATTCTTAAAAGAAGCTGCCGCTTCCTGCTTGGCTGTATTAAACGCGTTTTCCAACTCACTTTCTTCCCATACTACCCGCATGCCCTTGCCACCGCCACCGGCAGTAGCTTTCAATATTACCGGATAACCTATTTCTTTGGCCACGCCTTTCGCATGGTTTACACTCTCCAGCAAACCGCCGCCGCCTGGTACTACCGGTACACCGGCTTTTATCATCGTTTCCTTGGCCGTGATCTTATCCCCCATCGCCGTGATCATCTCCGGCTTGGGCCCTATAAATTTTATACCATGCTCGCCACAGATCTGTGCAAACCGGGCATTTTCTGCCAGGAAACCATACCCGGGATGGATAGCATCTGCATTGGTAATTTCCGCAGCCGCCATCAGGTGGGGAATATTAAGATAGGAATCGGTGCTTTGCGGCCGGCCGATACAGACGGCTTCATCAGCAAATTTAACATGGAGACTGTCTTTGTCGGCTGTAGAATATACCGCTACCGTCTTGATGCCCATTTCTCTGCATGTACGAATAACCCGCAGGGCTATCTCGCCACGATTTGCAATTAATATTTTTTTCAACATTTAACCGATTTGAAAATTCGGTCCCGCAACCGCGGGACGAATATTTGAAAATAACCTTGAGTATTAAAAACTAACCTGCCGTTTACAGCTTTTCACTGCCGGCAGGAAATTTTCAAACTAACTGGGTTCCACCAGAAAAAGAGGTTGATCGTATTCTACGGGGCTGGCATCTTCCACCAGTACTTTCACTATCCTGCCTCCAACTTCGCTTTCTATTTCATTAAACAACTTCATGGCCTCAATAATGCAAACTATCTTACCAGGGGTTACATCATCCCCCACTTCTACCAGTGCCGGCTTGTCCGGAGAAGAACGCCTGTAAAAAGTGCCGATCATAGGGCTCTTGATGGTCACCAGGTTATCGGCTTTAGGCTCTGCTGCCCTGGACTTTTCCTGGGTTCCGCTGCCTGCGGTATTACTTACCGGAGGGGGACCTACTTGTGGAAGCGGCGCATAAACCTGTTGAGGAGAAGCTACGATTTGAGTTACCTGGTCTTCTTTTTGTTTTATAGTTATTTTAAATTCCTTTTCTTCTATTACCAATTCTCCGATATTAGACTTGTTGATAATTTTTATCAACTCCTGAATTTGTTTAAAATCCATTTCTTTAGTCAGTTTAATTAAAAATCAGCTCCTTTTTCAAAGAAACTGGCGGCTAAGATAGGTATTCGGCATAATTCTATCCAAATGTTTTTTGTCATGTAAAAGATGGTTAATTTCCTGTGATTTAGAATTTTAGCGACCGGTTTTTCATATTATACAGTTGCTACACAAATGAGTAGAAAAAGAGACAAAACATACATATTAATTATTAACATATATACTTTAGATATTTATTCCAGGAAAAATTAGGCAACCAATCCATTGTCTATATATTATATTACCCTGATTTAGACAAAAATAAGGTAGACTGCCTTTTTGAAGCATATTATTAATAGTTTTTGTAGATCACCGAACAGTGCTATCAGGCGCTAATTAACTTTCATATCCGTACCCTACCTTTATGTAATTATTCCAGCTTTGGCATCTTTGTCAGAGTAGACTTAAAGAAGCTTATTTATGAAAAAAATAGCGAAATACTCCCTTCTGGTAATTATAGTCTCTTTATTTTTTCATCAAACCCAAAGTCAAACACGCATGAATTACGACAGCGCCTGGAAAAAAGTTGAGGAACTCATTGATAAAAAGGGGCTACCCAAGTCGGCTTTAACCGAAGTGGATAAAATTTATGCATTGGCGAAAAAAGAGAATAACCAGGGGCAACTTATAAAAGCGCTTATATACCAGTCTCAATTATCGGGACCGGTTACCGAAAACGAAACGGATGCCATACTAAAACTGGAAACTGAAATAGCCGCTGCCAAATCACCCGCCCGGCAGATATTACAATCGATCACGGCAGATCTGTACTGGCAATATTTTCAAAGCCACCGCTGGGAACTCTATGACAGGACCAATACAACCAATTTTGTAAAAGAAGATATCACCACCTGGACAATTGATGACCTACACCAAAAAACCGGCGAATTATACCGCGCCTCACTTGAGGACGAAGGTACCCTGCAACGGGTATCGTTGAAAGACTATGAGCCGGTTATTGTGAAAGGGAATATGCGGACCTTGCGACCAACTCTGTATGACCTGCTGGCACATAAGGCCCTCGATTATTTCGGAAATGATGAAAGAGATATTACCCGGCCGGCCTATGCATTTGTAATCACCTACAGCGCTGTTTTTGAACCGGCTGCCATTTTTGCTACCCATCATTTCGATACCAAAGACACATTTTCCCTGCAATACCAGGCTTTACGGATCTACCAGAAACTGCTGAGCTTTCACTTGCAGGATAAAACACCCGAGGCATTACTTGATGTTGATTTGAAAAGACTGACGTTTGCATATAACAAATCGGTGCAGGAAGGAAAAGACCTCCTGTATGTCAACGCCCTGAAAGACATCATCACCCGCTTTGATAAAAACCCTGCTTCGGCACAGGCAAATTATTTACTGGCCAACTACTATTACTCAAAAAGACCTGCTCAAAGCCCGGATGAAGATCATGACTATGAAGAAAGCAATACCGCTGATGATAATGCCCTGCGAACAGCCATGCAGATATGCGGGCGTACCATTGAATCCTTTCCCGGCTCCGAAGGGGCTGTCAACTGTTTCAACCTCAGGAACAGCATACTGCGAAAGTCATTACAATTACAAACCGAAAAAATAAATATTCCGGGCGAGGCTTTCCGGACACTGGTAAACTACCGGAATATCACAAAACTGTATTTCCGTATCGCGAAGATGAACAGCGATCTGAAAAGCCAGTTGCAAAACCGCTATGAAAGCAGCTACTGGACAAAGCTGGTGGGGATACCCGGTGTACGTACCTGGGAACAGGCGTTGCCGGTTACCGACGACTACCGTGAACACGCGGTAGAGGTAAAAATAGATGCGTTAGCTGCGGGAGAATATGTATTGCTCGCCAGCGTAAACCAACATTTTAATCCTGCAGAAAACCTGCTGGCGGCTCAATTCTTTTATGTTTCCAATATCAGCTTTGTCAATAGCAACGACAGTTATTTTGTACTGAGCCGGCAAACGGGAAAACCACTGTCAGATGCAACTGTGCAGGTATGGACTTCCAGGTACGACTATGAAGACAGAAAAAATGCTTTGAAAAAAGCGGAATTGATCCGAACAGACAAGAATGGTTTTTTTACCATACAAAACAAAACACAGGAGACCCGTAACGTCCGGCTGGACATTTCCTGGAAAGATGACCGGCTGTTTATGGACGGCTATCACTACCTGTACACCCGCTACGACGGGTATATAAAACAACTTACCAGGGAAGAATATGAAAAAGATAATACCCGGATATTCTATTTTACCGACAGGGCTATATACCGCCCCGGGCAGACAGTATATTTTAAAGGCATTATCGTTAGTAAAAGTTTCGAGACCAGGAAATCGGTTATTGTACCCGGCAAACCGGTAAACATCCGCCTATACGACGTCAACTACCAGGTGATTGATTCCATCACCGTCCTGTCAAATGAATACGGGTCAGTGTCAGGCAATTTCAAATTACCGCAACAGGCGCTTACCGGCTCTTTTACCATTGATGCAGAAAGTGTTGATGGCAGCACGCATTTTTCGGTAGAAGAATACAAACGTCCTAAATTCTTTGCAGAAATAGGAAAACCCACGGAGAGTTTTCGTGTGAACGACACCGTTAGTGTATCCGGTTTTGCCAAAGCCTATGCCGGCAATACGATAGACGGCGCAAAGGTCAGCTACCGGGTGTACAGGAATGTCCGTTTCCCGCAACCCTGGTGGTTTTACAGGCGCCCCCTGCCGAACGCCAGCCGTATGGAAATTACCAGTGGAGAAGCGGTTACCGATGCGGAAGGCAAATTCACTATCCGGTTCAAGGCTATACCGGACCTTTCTGTGCCAACAGAGCTCGACCCGGTGTTTCAATACACAGTGGAAGCGGATGTAACGGATATCAACGGGGAAACCCGCAGCGCCTCCACACAAGTACCCATCGGGTATAAATCGCTTATCCTCGGCGTCCATGTTCCGTCAACACCTCAAAGCACAGATGATTTTAAAAATATCAGGATAACCAGTACCAACCTGAATGATGAAAAGCAGGAAGCTGATGCCATCATACATATCTACCCGTTGCAGGCGCCCGCAAGGCTCATAAGACAACGCTACTGGAAGCAGCCTGACAAATTCCTGTTTACGGAAGCTGAATATATAAAACTATTTCCCCATGATGAATATAAAGGCGAACGCGATTACCGCAACTGGAAAAAAGAACAAGTTGTCCTGTCCTCGACCGTATTAAGCAAGGGGGATACTACCGTGGCAACAACCGGTAGGAAATGGGCGGCAGGCTGGTATGTGGTGGAAGCAACAGCAACAGACAAAGATGGCGGAGTGGTGAAAAGCCTGGCTTATATACAGCTATATGACAAAAACGCGAAGACGGCGCCGGTGGGCTCCTATATATGGAACACCGTAACAAAAGACAAAGCGGAGCCGGGCGAAACAGCCGCCTTCATAACAGGCAGTTCTGCCACCGACATATTCATGGTGCAGGAAAAAACCGGCATTTCCGATGAATCTGAGACCGATGAACGGAACGGAACTTTTAGCTTCCACACGCTCAATAACAGTATACAGGCATTCAGCTTCCCGGTAACCGAAGCCGACCGGGGCGGTTTTGGCGTCAGCCAGTTTTTTGTAAAGCATAACCGTTTCTACAGTTATACCCATACGATTTCCGTACCCTGGAGCAACAAAACACTGGACGTACAGTTCTCTACGTTCAGAGACAAGACAGAACCCGGAAGTGAAGAAAAATGGGAAGTAACCATAAAAGGAGCTAAAGGAGAAAAGCTCGCCGCGGAAATGCTGGCCTCTATGTATGATGCTTCTTTAGACCAGTTTAAACCCCATAACTGGTATACACCGCATGTATGGCCAGGCTACTACAACCGCTTTTACTGGCGGGGAGAAGAATCCTTCAGGGCGGTGTCATCCGACGAACATAATACCATACCCGTGAATCACCAGTCCTTTGAGAAAAGATACGACAGACTGCTGACCATTCAATACGAAGGCAGGTATGGAGGACGCCCCGGAATGGTGCGAATGGCTGCAAGAGCAAGAGACGAAGAATCAGTAGCAGCAGAAGGCATCGTTGCGAGCAAATTAGCTGCACCGGCAGCAGAGATGTCCAAAGGTGATGTTGACGCTGACGGCGTAGCCGATGAGCTGTATAATATGGCAAAACTGGTTCCTCCGCCTCCTCCACCACCGGGAGAAAAAGGAGACAGCGATCCCGGTTCTCCCCTGCGCAGTAATTTCAATGAAACCGCTTTCTTTTTCCCGGACCTGAAAACCGACACAGCGGGTAATATCAGCTTCAGCTTTACCATGCCGGAGTCTCTTACCCAATGGAAACTGATGGCGCTGGCACATACAAAAGAACTGGCATTCGGATACGGACAAAAGCTTACGGTAACGCAGAAGGAACTGATGGTACAACCGAATGCACCCCGCTTTGTACGCGAAAAAGACACCCTGGCATTCAGCGCCAAGATCGTGAATATGAGCGAACAGGTGATGAACGGATTTGCCAGGCTGGAGCTTTTTGACGCGGAAACCAATCAACCCGTCGATCACCTGTTCAACAACGCCGTTCCCGCGAAAGGATTTTCCGCAGCCGCAGGGCAAAGCGCAGCGGTGAGCTTTCAATTGGCCATACCGGTGAACTACCACTCTACCCTGTTATACAGGATCAGCGCCAGCGCTGACAACGTGGAAGGCAAAAAAGTATCTGACGGAGAAGAAAATGTCCTGCCGGTATTGACCAACCAGATGCTGGTGACAGAATCACTGCCTTTAAACATGCGCACTGCCGGGACCAAAAAGTTCAGTTTTGAAAAATTACTGCAGTTGGGCAGCAGCCAGTCACTGCAACATTATGGGCTTACCGTAGAGTACACTGCTAACCCGGCCTGGTATGCCGTACAAGCTCTGCCTTACCTTGCAGAGTACCCTTACGAATGTGCGGAACAAACTTTTAACCGCTATTATGCGAATATACTGGCGTCTGCTATTGCCAACAGCAGCCCGCGCATCAAAGCAATTGTTGAGAAATGGCAGCAGGAAGCAGGCGACAGCAAAGCCCTGGTTTCAGCCCTGCAGAAAAATGAAGAGCTGAAGTCTGTTCTGCTGCAGGAAACGCCCTGGTTAGCAGAGGCAAAAAATGAAACAGAGCAAAAGGAAAAGATGGTATGGCTGTTTGATATGGTACGTATGAGTAATGAGGCTATCAACAGCTTTAATAAGCTGAAAGATATGCAGACGCCCAATGGCGGCTTTGTCTGGTTCAAAGGCGGAAGAGACGACCGCTATATCACGCAGTATATCATCAGCGGGATCGGCCATCTGCTAAAGCTTAAAACAACCATCCCCGGAACCATAGAAGATGGATGGAACGAGGTGATCTCGAACGGACTCGATTATTCAGATAAAAGAATTAAAGAAGACTATGATAACCTGGTAAAAAATAAAGCGGACCTGAAAAAGAATCATCTCAGCAGCACGGCGATCCAGTATCTCTATATGCGCAGTTTTTTCCCGGATCATAAAGTACCGGCTGCTGCCGGCAAGGCTTTTACATTTTATATCAATCAAGCCAAACAATACTGGCTCTCCCAGAGCCGGTACATGCAGGGGCTGATAGCTCTGGCGTTGCACCGCAACGGAGACAAAGAAACACCCAAAAAGATACTAGCTTCGCTGAAAGAACATGCCCTGCAACACGAGGAGTTGGGCATGTACTGGAAAGATATTCGCTGGGGATACTATTGGTACCAGGCGCCCGTAGAAACACAAGCGCTGCTGATTGAGGCTTTTTCGGAGATCGCCGCAGACAGTAAGGCTGTAAATGATATGAAGATATGGTTGCTGAAACAAAAACAAACACAAAACTGGGGCACTACCAGGGCTACTGCCGAAGCCTGTTACGCGCTGCTGTTGCAGGGTAGCAACTGGATAGCTGAAAGCCCGGCAGTGAATATTAATATAGGCGATGCCGGCTTTTCGACTCACAGTACCGATGAAGCGGGTACCGGGTATTTTAAATACCGGTTGGAAGCTAAGGAAGTAAAACCCACCATGGGCAACATACAGGTATCCGTGCAGTCATCTACCAAAGAAACAGGTGGAAGCTGGGGAGCAGTGTACTGGCAGTATTTCGAGGATATGGACAAGATAACACCGGCTTCGGGTGAAACCATGCCGCTTCATTTAAAGAAAGAATTATTTGTAGAAAGAAATACCGATACAGGTCCGGTGCTGGAACCTGTAGGCAATACTCCCCTGAAAGTAGGTGACAAACTAAAAGTAAGAATAGAGTTGCGTGCCGACCGGGATATGGAATATGTACATATGAAAGATACGCGTGCGGCAGGGTCTGAGCCCGTAAATGTATTAAGCAGCTATAAATGGCAGGGTGGTTTGGGATATTATGAAGCAACCAAAGACGCTTCTACCAATTTCTTTTTTGACAGGATACATAAGGGCACTTATGTATTTGAATACCCGCTGTTCATCACTCATGAAGGGAACTTTTCGGTAGGCATCGCGACCATTCAGTGTATGTATGCTCCGGAGTTTGTTTCGCATTCGAAAGGAATAAGGATAGAGGTGAAATAGCTGTGCGGGTTGATCATTTATTGATTGCCGTTTACTGAATTATATATTTCAGATACCGGCTGCAAATCAGACCATATAACAGCTTTCTGCTCCATTAAACGCGCGGTACCTCACTGTACTCGTTAGCCTATGCCAGAGTTCAATACACGGCGGCGCCTGCCGGTAGTATAACAACCTGGGATACTTATGCAACAGCCTCACCCCCTCCACGGCGGGCACGCTCTTATCCCTCTCCCTTCCAGGAGAGGGAGGGTACAAGCCTCACCCTCTTTCCCTCTCCCTGCAACGGAGAGGGACGGTACAATTGAACAGTTCCAAGCTATATGTCTACCACATCATCCATAGAACAAATCCAAGCAGGCACTTCCCCACCTGCCTGACGGCAGTCAGGTTTCCATATTTCTCTACATTTTCAAATTCTCCGCCTCAACTACATTTTATAAGCCTTCTTTGAACTTAGGCACCCCTCTTTCCTTGTGGGAGAGAGGGGACGGGGGAGAGAGGCTCTATTCCGTCCGCAATGCTGCGACCGGATTTGCCATTGCCGCTCTGAGTGAATGAAAAATTACCGTACCAAGGGTAATGACCAGTACCACCATTGCAGACAGAACAAAAGGTGCAACCGTTATCCCTGTATTATATGGAAATATTTCCAGCCATTTATCCATAAAAAGATAGGCTACGGGAAATGCGATAAGACAGCTTAATGCAACAAGGTAAACAAAATTACACGTGAGCAGCGGAATGATCTGCAGTATATTGGCTCCCATTACTTTCCTTATGCTTATCTCCTTCTGCCGTTGCTCGGTAATGAATGCTATCAAACCCAGTAAGCCAAGACAGGTAATCATAATAGTGAGCACCGAAAATGCGGTGAATATCTTTCCCCGCTTTTGATCGGCAGCATATTGCGAATTAAAGTCCTGGTCGAGAAAGGTGTACTGAAAGGGAAGATCCCGCAACGCAGCTTTCCAACTTCTTTCAACGTCCTGCACTACAGCAGGCACATCATTCGTATGCAGCTTTAACTGGATCAGGTTGTTATTGGGGCGGTAAAAAAATAAAAGTGGGGCGATGGGATTGTAAAGCGCTTTTTGATTGAAATCTCTTACAACACCGACAACCTCCAAAAAGAAGGAAGAAGTATCTCCCGGAAACTTTACTCTTCTACCTATCGCCTTATCCCCCCAGCCAAACTCCTTTACCATCATTTCATTGACGATGATGCTGCGCAGGGTGTCGCTCAATCCCGAAAAATTCCTTCCCTGCATTATTTTCATATCCAGCGTTGGAATGTAATATTCGTCAATGGCATAGTTATCGATCCCTTTATCTTTAAACCCTTCATCCGTTTCGATACTGTACAGGTTAAAATTGACCGACGGGCTACCCGGTGTATTCCGGGAAGTGCTGACAGATGTTATCTGCGGGTCTCTTTTTACTTCATTCCGGAAAGTTGCTACCTTTCCACGTATATCGCTGTTAGCGTTAGCCTGCAGCGACATTACCATCTCTTTGCTGAAACCCAGGTCTTTTTCGCGTAAATACTTTAATTGTCCATACACAATCCACGTGCAGATAAGCATGATCATAGAAATGCTGAACTGCGTTACCACGAGTACCCTGCGCAATGTAATATTACCGGAGCTTTTTGAAAGATTTCCTTTAAGGATGTTTACAGGATTAAATTTTGAGAGATAAAACGCCGGATAGCTACCGCCCGTTAAACCAACGAATATCACCACAGCCAGCAGGATAAAAAATGTACCCGGCTCCAGCAATGTTCCAAAGGATATTGACTTGCCTGATAATGTATTGAACATGGGGAGGAATAAGGCGATCAGTCCTATACTGAATACCAAAGCGATAAATGCAGTAAATATGGACTCCACCAGGAATTGGGCGACCAATTGCAGTTTTGATGACCCGGTCACCTTTCTTACACCGATCTCCTTTGCCCGCCGCGCCGACCGGGCTGTTGTAAGGTTCATATAGTTGATGCAGGCAATCAGCAACATGAACAATGCCACAACAGAAAAGATATATATGTAAGACATACTGCCCAGTTCCTCCGGTTCGTTGGTAGTGGTAGAGTGAAGGTGAATATCCGTAACAGGCTGAATATTCATTCTGATCTTTATATTGAACTGGCTGAAAATAGACGCCATGTATTTGTCGTACAATACCTCCATCTTGTTATTGAGCGACAGAGTATTTACGTTCGGCTTTAACAATACATACGTATAAAATCCGAAATTGCCCCAGCTGTTGGCAAAATCAGGGGGCAGAGTGGCGGTGGAAACGACCGCACTGAATATGATATGGGAGTTTTTCGGAACATCCTTTATAACGCCCGTCACTTTATATATCTCTCCCTGGGCATTCTGCAGGGTTTTGGCTGTATATACCGCGTTCTTCCCGAAATATTTCTCGGCAAGCGATTGAGTCAGTACAAGAGAGCCGGGTTCCTGCAACGCCGTTTGAGGATCCCCTTCTATGAAAGGATGTGTAAATACTTTGAAAAGATTACTATCGGCAAAGAAAATATTTTCTTCATAGAATCGCAGGTCTCCATTCCGGAGCATTGTTCTACCGTTGCCCACAAACCTGACCGCCTCCTCTATTTCGGGGTAGTCCTTTGACAAGGCAGGCGCCAGGGGATAGGGCGTAATAGCCCAATGCATAGTGTCTTTGTCGGCTTCCTTTATATGAGAATTCACACGGTAAATCCTGTCAGCCTTTTCATGATGCCTGTCGTAGCTTAATTCGTCTTTGATATAAAAAATAAGAAAAAGGCTGAAAGTAATACCGATCATCAGCCCCAGTATATTCAACAGGTTATACCATTTATCCCGTCGAAAATTCCGGATGGCTACAAGAAGAAGATTTTTCAGCATAGCTAATACTGTTTTTGTATACTGCAAATGGTTTCAGAGAAAGCGGACGGTTCGGTCTTTACATACGAATGTAGTCATCAAAAATCGTAAGATCCATTTACCGGAATCACTTTTACACAAGCGGTCAATAATACATTTATATAGGCCCGGGGCAGCACCTGCGCTTAAAACATGATAATTTGATAACAGATACCGGGGACAGTTTGAAGAATAAGCCTCACCCCACCCGACTGAACATCGTCCGGGGGTGGATTCAGGCAGGCAGGGTCAGGCTCTCATCCCTCTTCTTTCCAGGAGAGGGATGACGCATCCGAACAAATCCAAGCAGGCATTTCCCTACCTGCGTGACGGCAGTCAGGTTTCCACATCGTCTTCCCATTTTCATCCCGAAGTTTCGGGACCCACATTCCCACATTTTTCACATCTCCTCATTTTCTTCCCATTTTCAAATTAGCACATTTTCAAATTCCCTTCACTCCGTCCGCAGCGATTTACCCGGGTTGAGAAGCGCTGCCTTCAAACTTTGCAGGCAGACAGTAAACAAAACGATTAACAGCAATACCAGGGGTGGTATCATGAATATGTACCAGCTAAGCCCGATATGAAAGGCGAAATTATTAAGCCAGTTGTCCGCTGCCCAATAAACAACAGGTATCGCAATAGCGGTTGCAAAGCATACCAGCTTTACAAAATCTTTTGAAATCAGTACCAGGATACCGGGAATGGATGCTCCCAGTACTTTCCGGATACCTATTTCTTTAACGCGCAGCCTGATCACAAAACCGGAAAGACCCAGCAGCCCCAGGATGGCGACCAGGATAGCCAGAAAAGTGAATACGCCGAATACATCGCCCAACCGCTGATCGGCCTGGTACTGCCGGTTAAAGAAGTCGTCCTGGAAAAAATACTCAAAAGGGTTACCGGGGAACGCCTGCTTGTATGCCGACTCTACAATCGAAAGATGATTATAAAGATGATCCGTATTCAGGTTTACGGACATATATTTCCAGCCGGTCCACGATGGAAAAAAATAAAGAATAGGGTCGTATTCCTCTTTAAGTGACCGCTGATGGTAGTTTTTCACCACACCCAGCACCCTGGCAGGTACGGTTCCCACGGCAAATGCAAATATAATGTCCTTGTTCACCGCATCTTCAGGCGACTTGAAACCAAGAAGCGCCGACGTTTTCTCGTTAATCAAAACATTATGAAACCTGCCGGGTATAAATAAATTGGAACTGTCAGAGGCCAGGAAATTCCTTCCCGCAAGCAGCTCTATTTTATAGGTACCCAGGAAATCCTGGTCTATTTCCATCAAGGAAGTCATAAAACCGCTCTGCTTGTCTTTCGTCGCCTGCCATACGTGGTTCTGATACCGTATTACTTCTCCGGGGATATCGGAGGTAACGGCAACGTTGTTGACAAATGACATCTTCGATGTCTCCGATTTGAAAAAGCCATGACGCATTGAGAGCGTGGAATCGGTCACCGCCGGCGCCTTGATAATCATCACCTGGTCTTTTGTATAGCCGAGATCACCGTTTCGCATAAAACGTAGCTGGATAAAAACAACCAGCGTAGCGGCAATGAGCATAATCGATAAGAAAAACTGGAAAGACACCAGCACGCGGCGGAGTGATATCCCGGAGCTGGATTTAATTATGAGTCCCTTCAACACTCTTACCGGCTTGAACGACGACAATACAAACGCCGGGTATGCACCCACCAGGAAGGCCCCGGCAACAAAAAGACCAACGGCTGCAACCCAGAACATGGGTTGGCTGGCCGGTCCTGACCAGAAATACCCCATGCCGATATTTTTGCCGACAAGCCGGGCGAAGAAAGGCATACAGGCGGCAATAATGACCAGGGAAGCGGCGAGTGCCAGCGTATTGATGATGAATGACTCAAGCAGGAACTGAACGATCAATTGCGGCTTTTTGGCCCCTGCCACTTTCCTGACGCCCACCTCTTTGGCCCGCTCCATCGATTTGGCTGTCGAAATATTGACATAATTGATCCATGCTATGAGGAGGATAAATATGCCGATAACCGACAGGAAATACACTTCTCTTTCACTTCCGTTCACTTCAGCTTCCATTTGGTATCTCGATTTCAGATGGATATCGGTGATCGGCTGCAGGTGGAAATCCGCACGGAAATTAAATTGCTTCATGGAAGTGCCCAGGTATTTCTCGATAAAATCCGGAAACTTCGCTTCCAGTTTTTTTACGTCCGTACCGGGCGCCAACAGCACATAGTTGTAAAACTCGGGCCAGGCCCAGTTGTTGGTCAGCCAATCATACGGGAAGGTTTCAAACGATATGAGCATATCGAATTTGATATGCGAGTTTTCGGGCACATCCTCGAACACGCCGGTCACTTTAAACGGGAATACGCCTTTATTTGCCCATGGCACAAACCCGTTTAAAGTCAGTACCTGGTTGAGAGGGTCGCTGTTCCCGAAATATTTCCTGGCGACAGACTGTGAAATGACAATCGTATTAGGCTCCGCCAGGCAATGCTGCCTGTTCCCTTTTACCAGGGGAAAAGAAAATACGTTAAAGAAAGACGAGTCTACCAGAAATACCCTGCTTTCATTAAAAACCCTCCTTTCCGCACCAGGCTGCTCTGACGACACGGCATATTTATTCGCAAACACCGAAAAGTTCAGCATCCGCGTATAGCTCGTCACTTCCGGGAAATCCCGCTTCATCGCAATGCCTACGGCAGGATGATTGGTCGCCAGATGACCATCGGGGGGAATTCCGGAATCACCATCGGTCCGGATGGCGGTCATTGAAATAGGAACGCGGTAAATACGGGAAGCATTCGTGTGGAAACGGTCGTATCCCGATTCGAAATACACGTATAGAAGGACAAAAAAACAAGCAGCCATACCTATTGCCAGACCGATGATATTCACAAAGGAATATATCCTGTTTTTGACCAGGCTCCGCAATGCAACTTTTAAGTAACTCCTGAACATATCTTTTCGTTTTAAATACACTATTTGTACAACACTTATTGAGCCAGCATTGTTAACATTCTAGTTATCAGCGCATTAAAAAATTTCGCCCAAACCCAATTGTACGGTTTCGCACGGTTTGTGTGCGCAAACGGACAGTTAAATTGTGATCGGACGGATTCACTGTTTTATTTTCCCTCAAGGTCTGCAAGCAACAGCGGGACAGGCACGACGTTGTCGACGGGCGGCAGCGCTTTCAGAAAAGCAAAAATCGCTTTCAGGTCGTCGTCATGCAGGTCGATATAATTGGGCCAGGGCATCGGCGGAAGCAGGGGCCTGTTGCTATCAAGACCTTTGGGCTTACCTTCCTTCAATGCTTTTCCGAACTGCTCTTCGCTCCAATGGCCTATACCCGTCGCATCGGAAGTAAGGTTGGTGGCAAACGATACGCCCCACAGACCGATCGCAGCGGTCTGATCGGGATAGAACAGCGCCCATCCCTGCTGTACGGCCGAAATATCCACCTTAGGCAGCACATTGGATTTTTGAAAACCCGACAAGCGCAGCTCGGGTATGATCTCCGGCCCCTGGGGGGCATTCTTTTCGGGGAATGGCAGTCGTCGCAGCCCATCGTAAGTACGAGATAGCTACCGCGTTCGACGAGCTTTTCTTCATCTAATTCTACCTTAGCCTCCTATGGTTTGGGATGGTTGCAGGAGCAGATAACTACAGCGAGCGAAACCAGCAGGATACCGGCAATTGTGATACATGTTCTCATTTGTTTGAAAGTTTAATAATCGATTAGTTGAATTAAAGAACTATTACCTTCGGAACTATTGCCACTTAAAAAGTAACGAATTATTGTAATGTTGCCTGCTTTTTATTGTCTTGTCTTGCTATCTTCAAACAGCCACACCCTCAATAATGCTGTATGGCGACATCGTCGGTACAATTTGGGTCAATTTAAAACCGGCTTTGGCAAATAGGGTCTTGTATTCTTCTTCTGTCCGCTCACAACCTGGCAAAACTGCCAACATTTGCAGGTCTAATAATTTGCTTAAAGATGGTTCATTCCCTTGCGGTACAACCATTTCAATAACCAATAATTTACCACCCTCGGTTATGCCCTTTCTGCAATGTTTTAAAATGGTTTCACATTCATCATCATTCCAGTCATGGATTATGTGCTTCATTATGTAAGCATCGCTACCATTAGGCGCTGTCTCAAAAAAATTGCCTCCAACCGTTTGGCATCTTTCTGTTACACCGTGTTGTTGCAGCAGTGTTTTTGCTTCTTCAACAATTGCCGGTGTGTCGAACAATACGCCATTCATTGATGGGTATTTCTCCAAAATGGAAGCCAACAAAAAACCATGTCCGCCACCAATGTCCACCAGGTTTTTGATACCTGTAAAATCGTATGCCTGAATAACCGCCATGCTCGACCCGAGGCTCATGCTCGTCATGGCATCGTTAAATATCTGTCCTGATTTTGGATGTGCCACATAAAAGTCAAAAATTGGCATACCATGTACTTTATCAAAGGCACGTAAGCCTGTTTGCACACTATAATTTAGTCCGGACCAGGTTTGAAATTGTTCGCCATGTGCGAGCATTTCTGCAAATGCCCGCAGGCTTTGAGGATTGTCACTTCGCAAAAATTCTGCCATTGGACTAAGGCTAAAACGTTTGTCGGCATCTTCAGAAAATACGCCTACACTTGCACAGGCTCTTAGAAGCCGGTACAAAGAACGCACATGACTATTGGTTTTTATTGCCAATTCGTCTGCGGTTTTTGCTCCGTCAATTAAAAGGTCGGCAATGTGCAATTCGGCAGCAACGCCAATAGCACGGGCAGGTGCATAGCCAAAAAGCATCTGCATTAAGATAGCTTGTGGCGGTAGAGATTGAGTTGTTTCCATGTTATTGTTTGAATTAATGAAAAGGAATTTGCCCGGTTTTACGGTAAGGTCAATACGACACAGTACATACCGGATTGAATTATGATAATTTTATTCCGTTCTCAGCGATTTACTCGGGTTGAGGAGCGCCGCCTTCAAACTTTGTAGGCAGACAGTAAACAAAACGATTAACAACAATACCAGGGGTGGTATCATGAATATGTACCAGCTAAGCCTGATATGAAAGGCGAAATTATTAAGCCAGTTGCCCGCCGCCCAATAAACAACAGGTATCGCAATAACAGTCGCAAAACACAACAGCTTTACAAAATCTTTTGAAATCAACATGAGGATACTGGAAACGGGCGCTCCCAACACCTTACGGATACCTATCTCTTTAGTGCGCAGCCTGATGACAAAACCGGAAAGCCCCAGCAGCCCCAGAACCGCAACCAATATGGCCAGCAAGGTGAAGGCGCCGAATAAGTCACCCAATTTCTGCTCGCCCTGGTATTGCCGGTCAAAGAAATCGTCCTGGAAAAAATACTCGAAAGGGTTGCCGGGAAATGCCGCCTTGTATGCCGTCTCTATCTCTGCTGTATGGCCCCACAGATGATTTGCGCCCAGTTTTACACATACGTATTTCAAATCGGTCCACGACGGGAAAAAATACAGAATAGATTCGTATTTTTCTTTCAACGAGCGTTGGTGATAGTTTTTCACTACACCCACGACCGTGGCAGGAATATTCTCCCCTCCAAATGCAAATATGATATCTCTGCTCACCGCATCTTCAGGCGATTTGAAACCGAGACGCCTTGACAGATCTTCGTTGATCAAAACATTCTGACGGCGGCCGGTAGTTATATATACATCGGAGCTGTCTGCGGAGGTGAAGTTTCTGCCTGCCGCTAACTTCATTTTATAGATATCCAGGAAATCCTGGTCTATTTGCATCAGGGAAGCACCGATACTGCTCTGTACGTCTTTTGTCGCCTGCCATACCATGTTCTTGTCCCGTATCACCTCACCTGGTATATCGGAAATAGCAGCGATATTGTTGACAAACGGCATTTTTAACAGTTCCGATTTAAAAAAGCTTTGGCGCATGGCGAGCGTGGAATCGGTCACCGGCGGCGCCTTGATGACCATCATCTGGTCTTTTGCATAGCCGAGATCACCGTTTCTCATAAAGCGCAGTTGAATAAAAACGATCAGCGTGGCGGCAATCATAACAATCGAAAGAAAAAACTGGAAAGACACCAGTACCCTTCGGAGCGATATGCCTGCACCGGATTTATTAATGAGGCCCTTCAACACCCTTACCGGCTTGAACGACGACAATACAAACGCCGGATACGCACCCACCAGGAAGGCCCCGGCAATAAAGAGACCAACAGCTACAACCCAGAACATGGGTTGGCTGGCCGGCCCTGACCAGAAATACCCCATGCCGATATCTTTGCCGACAAGCCGGGCGAAGAAAGGCATACAGGCAGCAATAATGACCAGGGACGCGACAAGCGCCAATGAATTGATAATAAATGACTCAACCAGGAACTGCAGGATCAACTGCGGCTTCCTTGCTCCCGCCACTTTCCTGACGCCCACCTCTTTGGCCCGCTCCAACGATTTTGCTGTTGAAATATTAATATAGTTGATCCATGCGATGATGAGGATAAACAGGCCGATTATAGACATGAAATACACTTCTCTCTCGCTTCCGTTTACTTCGGCTTCGCCCTCATACGCGGACTTAAGATGAACGTCCGTAACCGGCTGCAGGGGCAGTTCCACATGGACATTATATTGCTTCAAGGCTGCGCCCATGTGTTTCTCCATAAAACCCGGCAGCTTTGCTTCCAGTTTCTTTGGGTCGGTACCAGGCGCCAGCAGCACATAGTTGTAAAACGCGGGCCAGTTCCAGACGTTTGACCAATCAGGCCGGAATGTATCGAAGGAGATCAGCATATCGAATTTGATGTGCGAGTTTTCGGGCACATCCTCAAATACAGCGGTCACTTTAAACGGGAACACACTTTTCGATACGGCATGCACAAACCCGTTTAACGTCAGCACCTGGTTGATAGGATCGGTGTCCCCGAAATATTTCCTGGCTGTAGACTGTGAAATGGCAATCGTATAGGGTTCTTCCAGACAATGCTGCCGGCTCCCTTTTACCAGGGAAAAAGAAAATATGTTAAAGAAAGCAGAATCGGCCAGGAACACCCTCGATTCGTTAAAAACCCTGCTTTCCCCACCGGGCAGTTGAGACGATATGGCATATTTGTTAGTAAGTACCGATAAGTTCAGCATCCGCACATAACTGACCACCTCCGGGAAGTCCCGCTTCATAGCAACCCCTATGGCAGGATGATTGGGAACCTGTGTATGCGACCTGCTCTCGGGATTATTGTCGGAAGGCAGAAAGGTTACATTAGCAAGAACGCGGTAAATACGCGAAGCATTTTCGTGGAAACGGTCGTACCCCGACTCGAAGTTCACGTACAGAAGGACAAAAAAACAAGCAGCCATACCTATTGCCAGGCCGATGATATTTACAAAAGAATATATCCTGTTTTTGACCAGGTTGCGCAATGCAACCTTTAAGTAACTTCTGAACATATCTTTTCGTTTTTGATTATACATCCTTCACAACACTTATTGAGCCAGTATTATCAACATGTTAATTATCAGCACACTACAATAATCTCGTCAAATCAAACTGTCCGGCTTCGTACAGTTTGTGTGCGCAAACGGACAGCTTTTGTGTTTGTTTTCGGGGACATTAGGGACTCGTGGGACAGGAGGTAGCCTCACCCTCTTATCCCTCTCCCCACAGCGGAGAGGGACGATGCTGTAATACAATTCCAAACAATATAACTACCACATCACCTATAGAATAAACCCAGGTAGCATTTCCACATTTTCTTCCCATTTTCAAATTAACTACTCCGTCCGCAACGACTTTACCGGATTTGCCATCGCTGCTTTGATAGACTGAAAACTGATAGTGATCACTGCTACTATTATAGCAAACAGTCCTGCTACAACAAACACCCACCATTCGATACCTGTTTTATATGCAAATTGGTTAAGCCAGCGCTGCAGTATAAGCCCTCCCAAAGGAAATGCTACCAACAATGCAATACCGACAAGCTTTAAAAAGCTGCCGGATAATAATGTGACGATGCCGGGAACGGAAGCACCCAACACCTTCCGCACTCCAATCTCTTTTGTACGCTGCGCTGCCACAAATGCCGCGAGTCCGTACAGTCCAAGACAGGAAATGAAAATTGCGAGAAAAGCAAAATAACGGGATAGCCGGCTCACTACCTGCTCACTGCGATATAGCTTCCCGAATTCAGCATCAGAGAACTGGTAACTGAAAGGGAACCTGGGATTGATATCCCTGCAGAGGTTTTGCAACGACGCTATCGTATTCCCGATATTACCTCCCTGCAGCCTGACCATAACAGTCCCCCAGCCCCAGTTTTCATCCAGCCGTAATATCAGGGGTTCGATAGCATGGTGCATAGAATTGAAATGAAAATCCTTTAAGATGCCTATTACCGTTCCATTTCGGCCGCCCCATGAAACCGTTTTTCCAAGAGGATCAGACAACCCCATTTTTTCAACGGCTGTTTCATTTAATATATATGCCGCCGAGTCAATACCAAAGGCTGGTGAAAAATCACGTCCTTCCTTCAGCTCCAGCTTCATTGTTCTGACAAAATCATATCCTACCACGCCATCGGCAAATGAAACGGTTATATTCTCCGGTTTTCCCGGCCAGGATATGCTGTTGGTATGGTGTTCGATAACAGTAGGCGAATTTCTCATTTTGGAGATATCAGCCACACCGGGCATAGCCATCGCTCTTTGCTTAAATAACGTATACTGTGTCTGCAATTCTCCTTCGATAGGGATGTACAGCAGATTGTCTCTCTCATACCCGATATTCTTCTCCTGTATATATTGCATCTGCCGGTAAGTCACAATTGTACCGATGATCAACACCATCGCCAGCACAAACTGGACAACAACCAGTCCCTGCCGGAAAAAAGAAGACTTCCAGTTAAATTTTTGTGCCCCTTTCAGAACCTTTACCGGTTTCAGAGACGATAAAAAAAGCGCCGGGTAACTACCTGCCAGTATACCGGTACTCAACAGGAGCCCGGCGATACCCATCCAAAAATACACACTGTCAAAAGGAAGTTCCAGTTGTTTCCCCGTAATAGTATTAAAAGCCGGTAACAACAGCGCCACTGCGGCAAGCGCTATCATTCCGGCCAGTAAGGTTAATAGCAACGCCTCCCCTATAAACTGCAGTACAAGCGAAAAACGGGCTGCACCTACTACTTTCCTCAGTCCTACCTCGCGGGCCCGTTTTTCGGATTGTGCAGTAGCAAGGCTCATAAAATTGATGCAGGCTATAAGGAGAATAAATATCGCCACGGCAGTAAACAAACGTACATATTCGATTCGTCCGCCATCCACATACCCCTTGCTCAAATTAGAATGCAGGTATCTTTCTGCGTAAGGTTGTAAAGCCAGCTCCACTTTAAATGTGGGGTCTTCCTTTTTATAACGGTAAATAAAATCCCTGATCTTTGTCTCCACTGTCGCTGCATCCGCATCTTTTCGCAACTGAATATAAGTGGCAGGACTGGTATTCCCCCAATTATGTATCCATGGGTTAGCTTTCTCGAAATCTTTCCACGGCCGCAGGAAATCAAACTGCAAAGAAGACCTGCCGGTAATGTTTTCAAAAACGCCCGAGATCTTCAACTCTTCCTGGTCATCAAACAACAGCGTTTTGCCAAGCGCAGTCCGGGCATCATCAAAAAAATATTCTGCCATCTCCCTGGAAACTGCAACCGTACCCGGCAGGCTCAACACGCCGGCAACCGTACCCTCCAGCAAGGGATAACTGAACATGGCAAAATAATCTTCGCCCGTGTAAAACCCCGTCATCTTATTTACTTTGTCACCGGCAGAAAAAGTACTCTTAGTACCCGGTGGGGCAACATATTCAAACCCGGACGCATACTGTATTTCCGGCACCACCCGCTTCAATTCACCTGCCAGTAACCCCTGGGTAGAATAGCCGGCTTCCACCTTACCCTCATAAAAATTCCGTTCGTATACATGGTAAAGGCTTGGGGCATTCACATGGAAGCCATCTATACTCCGCTCATCATGTACCCACAACATGATCAGCATGCTACAGGTCAGCCCCAGCGCAAGCCCTGTAACATTGATAGAAGAAAAAACCTTTTGGCGAACAAGGTTCCTCCATGCGATTTTGAAATAACTTTTGAACATTAGGTTTTATATTTTGTTTTATTCGTGGGACAAAGCCTCACCCCCGCCACGGCGGGCAAGTTCTTATCCCTCTCCTCGTTGCGCCCGCCTGACCGGACGGGCAGGGAGAGGGACGGTGCTGCAGTACAAAGCCAAGCTACATCTCTACCACATCTGCCTCACCCTCTTTCCCTCTCCCTTCCAGGAGAGGGACGGTGCTATAGAACACACCCAGGCCTTATATCTACCACATCATCTATATAATAAATCCAAACTAAGCGTTTCCCAATTTGCACATTTTCATATTCTCACATTTTCTCATTTTCTTCCCATTTTCAAATTCTCAAATTTTCAAATTAACTACTCCGTCCTCAAACTCTTCACGGGATTCGCCAACGCTGCTTTGATCGCCTGGTAACTCACGGTAAATATGGTAAGCACAAATGCGCCAGCAATGGCTATGGCGAATATCCACCACGAGATGCCGACCCTGTAATCGTAACTTTGCAGCCAGCCATGGATATAATACCAGGCAACCGGTACGGCGATCAGACAGGCAATACCCACCAGTATCACAAAGTCTTTCGACAGCAATGTCCATAAGTTAAATACCGAAGCGCCAACAATCTTCCGGATGCCGATCTCCTTGATGCGCTGCTCCGCCACAAACGAAGCCAGTCCGAATAAGCCCAGGCAACTGATGATGATCGCCAGCACCGCAAAGACGCCGGCCAGCTTACCCACCCTTTCTTCGGTAGCAAATTTCCGGGCATATTCCAGGTCTGCGAACCGGTACTCAAAAGGCGCTGCGGGTATCACTTCCTTAAATACCTTCTCTATAATTGCCAGCGACTCAGACGTGCTTCTTTGGGGGTTCAGCTTTAGGTTAATAACATTTACATTTTCGTCATCAAAAAGATACACCGCCTGCTTTACCGGCTCATACGGAGACGACATGACCATATCTTTTACCACACCCACTATGGTAAGCGCAGGCTTGTTCCCATCATCCCAACGTATGGTTTTTCCCACCGGATCCTTAATATTCATAAATTTCACGGCTGCTTCATTTATGATAATAGCATTACTGTCTCCCTTAAAATCCCTGGAAAAATCCCGACCATCCAACATTTCGAATCCAACCGTTTTACCATATTCGGCTGTTACCCAAATGATGGCGAAATCTGTATCCAGGTTCGGGTCCTTTCCCTCCCAACTGAACCCTCCGCTATTGCTCCATACAGCGGTAATGGGACTCGATGACTCCGACATTTCCACGATGGCATCCCGGCGCTTCAACTCATTCCGCAGCACATCGTATTTACCATAGAAATCCGGCGTCTGCATCATGATCGTCACCAGGTTACTCCGGTCGTACCCCACAGGTCTGTCTTTGGTATGCTGTATCTGCCGGTAAACAACGAGGGTACAGATGATCAGCGCCACAGAAACGGCAAACTGTGTAACCACCAGCACTTTCCTCGGCAAAGCAGCCAATCTGCCGGCTTTGAAGGTTCCTTTCAACACTTTTACCGGCTGGAAAGAAGACAGGTAAAAAGCAGGATAACTGCCCGCTATCAGCCCGGTAACGATCGTGAAGCTCAGCCCTGCCAACCAGAACCAACCGTTTCCCCATAAAATATGCATCTGTTTAGCCGCCACCTGATTGAACCAGGGTAACGCCAAAAGGGTCAACAAAAGAGAAAGCACGAATGCAATACAAGCCACCAATAACGATTCAACCAGGAATTGCCCTATCAACTGCTGCCGGATAGAGCCTACGGTTTTCCGGATGCCCACTTCTTTTGCTCTTTTTTCAGAACGGGCCGTACTGAGATTCATAAAATTGATACAGGCCAACAACAATACAAACACACCGATCACCGCAAACATCCATACATATTCAATCTGTCCCCCGGCCTGCATGCCCTCTTTCCAGGAAGAACGCAAATGCCAGTCCTTCATAGGATGCAGGAATATCCGGGCATTATGTTTCTTATCTTCTTCTGATAGGTTATTCAGCTTTGCTCTTTCAATTCTCCGATTTACGGAAGCAAAATCTGTTTTATCATTTATCTGCGCAAAGCATTGAAAAGAATTGTCCCTCCAATCTGTCGCCGATCTGGATATCCAGCCTTCAGAAGTTTTGTACAGGTCCCAGGGTGCCATGTATTTCAGGTCCCTGAAGGTTGTACTATAGGGCAGGTCTTCAAATACACCTGTCACTTTTACGTTCAGCTTGTTGTCAATCTTCATGGGCTGACCCATAGGATCTTCATCGCCGAAGAAAGCTTTTGCCGTAGTTTCCGAAAGGAGAATGCTGTTGGGATCGGAAAGCCCGCCCAGCGTTCCTTTCAGCATTTTAAGGGAAAGTATGCGGGGACCATCCTTATCGATATAGATGCCATTTTTATTCAGGTGTTTATTGTCCTTACTCAGCATGTGATGGTCCTGCCAGGAAGCCATCGCGATATATGTAAAATCGCTGCCGTAGCTGCTCCGCAGTTCCTCCCCGAGTGGAAAAGGTAGTGCCTGCCCGGTATAAATCTCTCCATTCCAGGTCTGGTGTTGGTACACCTGCGCCACCCGGTCATAATTGCTATGGTACCGGTCGAAGCTAACTTCATCCCAGATCCATAAGCCGATGAGCATTGCCACGGTCATCCCGATAGACAGTCCGCCGATATTGATCATGGAAGAGGTTCTGCTCTTCAGGAGATTTCGCCAGGCGGTTTTTAGATAGTTTTTTATCATCAGGTTTTGTTTTTTGTTTTATTTCGGGGACAAAGGCGACTCAGGTGACCAAGGCGCCTCACCCCCGCCACGGCGGGCAAGCTCTTATCCCTCTCCTCACAGCGGAGAGGGACGGTACTGCAGTACAAAGCCAAGCTACATCTCTACCACTTCAGCTACAAAATAAGTCCAGGCTTTGCATTTCCACATTTTTCTTCCCATTTTCATCCCGCAGTTGCGGGACAAATTCTCAAATTAATCATTCCGTCCGCAAACTCTTCACGGGATTCGCCAACGCTGCTTTTATCGCCTGGAAGCTTATCGTTACCAGTGCAATGGCCACTGCCGCCGCTGCCGATAAAATAAAAACCCACCAGTTGATATTGATCCTGTAAGCAAAATCTTCCAGCCATTTACTCATTGAAAACCATGCAACCGGGAAAGCGATAACAGACGCGATCAATACAAGCCGTAAAAAGTCTTTGGACAACATCACCACGATACCACCAACGCTTGCACCCAGCACCTTCCGGATACCGATCTCCTTCACACGCTGTTCAGCCGCATAAGTGGTAAGCCCCAGTAAGCCTAATGCAGCAATAAAGATCGCCAGCAACGCCATAGCAAAAAAGATGGTCTGTCTTATTGAATCCTCCCGGTAAAGCAATTCCCATTGCTGATCCAAGAAATGATATTCAAAAAGATGGCTTTGGTCTATACGGTGAAGTATGCCATCCAGTCGCTTGAGCGTGGCATCCACATCGCCCCCTCCCAGCTTAACGGTGAAATAATCTATGGACTGAATGGGATTATTCTGAAATCCCAGTACCATCGGCGCCAGCGGTTCGTGCAACGATTGAAAATTAAAGTCTTTCACGATACCTGCCACCGTTGAAATCACCGGTTTCTCAAACTTATTTAAGTCGCAGCCATAACTCACAGACGAAATAGTTACAATCTGACCGGCAGCATCGGTTATACCAAGCGCTTTTGCCGCTGTTTCATTAATGAGCACGGAAGCAGAATCTGCATTACCCGATGAAAAAAAGTTTCTTCCTTTCAGCAGTTGAATATTATAAGTTGAGAGAAACTGGTCATCCACACCCAAAAAATACATATCCTTTTCCGAAGCTGTACTATTCATTCCTTCTCTTACTTTTACAGAAGGAATGACCTTCCATTCACCCGGCACCCTTGAAGTTACCGTAACCGATCTCACCTGTGTAAGCTTTGCATATTCGTCTTTTATAGTAGCAGCGCCATTACGCACTTTTCCACTGTTGATATCGATCACTACCAGCTTCTCCTTATCAAAGCCCATATCTTTATTATTTACATATTGTATTTGCTGGTAAATAATAATGGTTGCCGAAATAAGGGTTATGGAAATCGTAAACTGGAAAACAACCAGCACACGCCGCAAAGAAATATTACCGGGATTTAAGTGTATCCTGCTTTTTAATAACGATAGCGGGTTAAGCCGGGACTGGAACACAGCCGGATAAAGACCGGCCACAACAGTAACCAAAATTATGACGACAGCCAGACCTGTCCATATGAGGTAATCGTTATGCAGGATGAGGCTCAGGCTTTTTTCGGTAAATACATTAAACGCAGGTAATAAAACATGCACCAGTCCGACGGACAGAATAAACGAAAAAACAGTTACCAGCAATGCTTCCGCCAGAAACTGTTTGGCAAGGCTTAGTCTTGAAGCGCCGGCAACCTTCCGGATGGCAATTTCCTTTCCCCTGTTTGTAAACCGCGCTGTTGTGAGGTTCATATAATTGATGCAGGCAATAAAAATGATAAAGCAGGCAATGATAATAAAGACGTATATATACATAATATTTCCCCTTTTCCCTGAAAACCCGTCTATGTCTCCTGAGTAAAAGTGTACATCCTTCAATGCCTGCAGTTGAATATAACTTTGAAAGCCCGCGTCTGCAGTACGATTGGCAGCAATAAGCTGATCAAGCTTTGTATTCAGATCCGGTATACTGGTTTTGTTATTAAGCATGAAATAAGTTGAAAAAGCGCCGGATGACCAGTCGTTGGCAACAAAATTCCTGGTAATATCATTTTTGAGTATCGTGGACTCAGACACCGCCAGGTTGAAGAAAATACTGGAATTGGATGGAAAATCTTTTAAAACGGCTGTTACGGTAAGCGGTAAGGACTCATCGTTCACGAACAATATTTTTCCTATTGCGTTTAACGTTCCAAAATATTTTTTTGCTGATTCTTCTGTAAGGATGACGGAATTGGGCGCCGTTAATGCATTATTGCGTTCACCATATAGTAAAGGGAAACTGAATAATTTAAGAAAGTCGGCATTGGCCACGATATAATCTTCGTAAAAAACATTGGCTTTATCGTCTCCCGATATCACATTGGCCCGGCCAAAAACAGAAAGACGGGCTGCATTTTCTATTTCAGGGATATCTGTTTTTGCCCTTTCCGATACCTGGAATCCCGCACCGGTAGTTTTTGTCGTTTTACCGTCTGCAAACGTTCTTTGCTCCACTATACGGTAGATATTATCCGAATTCTTATGGAAACCGTCAAAAGTCAGCTCATCAAAAACATATAATACAATAAGCAGGAAACTGGTCAATCCGATCGTTAACCCGGTTATATTGATAAAAGAAAATGCCTTATTCTTTATAATATTCCGCCAGGCGGCTTTGAAATAGTTTTTTATCATCATGCTTCATTTTTTGTTTTATGTTGGTACAAGGGTGACTCTTGGGACTCGGGCGACACTGTCATTATTTCCACATCTCTACATTTTCTGCCTCACCCCCTCCACGGCGGGCAAGCTCTTATCCCTCTCCCGCTGCGCCCGCCTGACCGGTCGGGTAGGGAGAGGGACGGTACTGCAGTACAAAGCCAAGCTACATCTCTACCACATCTGCCTCACCCTCTTTCCCTCTCCCTTCCAGGAGAGGGACGGTGCTATAGAACACATCCAGGCCTTATATCTACCACATCATCTATAGAATAAATCCAAACTAAGCGTTTCCCAATTTGCACATTTTCATATTCTCACATTTCCTCATTTTCTTCTCATTTTCAAATTTTCAGGCTTTGTATTTTATCAGTGTGACAAAGGGGACTTAGGCGGCACGGTCATTATTCCTGTATCAGCCCATCGTCAGTAACACATTTTCACATCTTCACATTTCCTCATTTTCCTCCCATTTTCAAATTTTCAAATTATCTCATTTTCAAATTCTCCGGGGGGTAAGGGCTACTCCATCCGCAACGCTTTCACCGGATTGGCCATGGCTGCTTTGATTGTTTGAAAGCCGATGGCGATGAATGTGATCACCAATACCAATGCCCCCGCTACCAGGAATACCGTTGATGAAATGCTGGTCCTGTAAGTGTAGCCTTGCAGCCAGCTACTCATCATCCACCACGAAACCGGGAAGGCAATTAACAGGGCAATACCGATCAGCTTCAGGAAATCTTTTGACAACAAGGCTGTAATCCCCGTGGTAGAAGCACCAATCACTTTCCGGATACCGATCTCCTTTTGTCTTTTCTGCGCCGTAAACGCAGCCAGTCCGAATAAGCCCAGACAGGAAATAATAATGGCCAATCCCGCAAAATAACCGGAAAGGGTCGCTATCCGTGTTTCTGTTTCGTACTGCTTCTGGTAGGCTTCGTCTAAAAAACTGAATGTAAACGGGAACCCGGGATTATACCTTTTATACAATTTCTCTATTTCCGCAAGAGTCTGCTGCTGGTTTCCCTGCTGCACACGGGCAACAATTGTTCCCTCACCTTTTTGCAGGTGCAAAAATGCCGGCTTTATGGCTTCGTGCATGGATTCAAAATGAAAGTCACTTACTACTCCTATGATCTGCCGGCTAATACCATGAAATTTAACAATAGTACCTATGGGGTCTGTAAGACCCATCACTTTGGCTGCGACCTCATTGATGATAATATTAAGCGAGTCCATGCCAAAATCTTTTGAAAAATCTCTTCCTACCTTCATCTGCATGTCCATTGTTTTAATAAAATTGTGACTCACTCCAAATACCTCAAAATACTGCTCCCTGTTCGGATCTTTCCCGGGCCAGTCCAGACCGTCACTATATTTACGGCCAACAATGGTGTGGAAAGTATAAGCGGCATTCACCACACCCGGCACCTGCTGTATTTCCGCCAAAAAAGCATCCTGGTTGTGTTGAAGGCGTCCTTCGGCAGTAAGGCGTACAATATTCTCCTTGTTGTATCCAAGATTGATGTCCCGGATAAATTGTACCTGCCGGTAAATGACCGTTACCGCCACAATCAATATGGTGGACAATGTGAACTGAAAAACCACCAGCCCCTTTCTTGACAACAGCTCGGCAGTAGAAGTATTCAGCCTGCCTTTCAATATTGCCAGCGGGTGAAACCGGGAAATGTATAAAGCGGGATAGCTGCCTGCCAGGAAAGCTGTAACCAATGCGATCACCGCAATTGCGATTACTATTTGCCAGGTGAAATGCATAGTGATGGTTTTACCTGTGAGCTGGTTAAACTGGGGTAATAAAACCGCTGCCAATCCTATTGCAATGATCATAGCAAACACCGTCAAAAGGAACGACTCCATCAGGAATTGCAGTATCAACTGGCTCCGCTTTGCGCCCACTACTTTTTTTATTCCCACTTCCTTAAGCCGGCGGGCGGCTTTTGCAGTAGAAAGGTTCATGAAATTGATACAGGCGATCACCAAAATAAAAAGGGCCAATGCTGTAAACAGGTTTACATATTGGATCCTTTCGCCTACGCTGGTATTGTTATCATAAAAATTATACAGGTAGCCATCAGAAAATTTAACTGCAACAACTTTCCGCGTCATGTCGCCGGTGTGCGTAGTAATAATGTTTTCTACCTTTTTATTAAATGCCTTGATATCTGTTCCTTTTTTCAGCAGCACAAAGTTCCGGGGGCCTGAGGCGTTCCAATGTTTTACCCAGTCTTTAATGGTTGCGAAATATGCAAACGACAGCGCAAAATCAAATTGCTGGGAAGAGTTGGCAGGCATTTTTTTAAATACACCGGATACGTAGAAGGTAACTTCCTGATCGAAACGCACAGGTTTGCTAATAATATTTTCGGTGGTTCCAAACAGTTTTATCGCCAATTCGTCAGAAAGTACGATGGCGCTTTTGTCTGCAAGCACACTGCTTTTATTTCCCTCCAGCAGTTGAAAGGAAAAGATATTGAAATAATCATTTTCCGCGTATTGGCCTTGTGCTTTGATATTTTTGTCGCCGACGGAAAGTGTATTTTGAGGAAACCAGTCCGCAGGCGCTATGGCAGCGGCATATTCCACTTCCGGCATATCCTGCCTGACGGCTTCGCTCAGCCTTCCCGATGATTCATCGGCATAAAATGTTTCGCCATTGTAACTTCTATGTTCCAGCAGCCTGTGGAGCCGCTCATCGTTGTCAAAGAATTTGTCAAAGCTAAGCTCATCACTTACCCATAAAAAAATAAGCAGGGAACATGCCAGTCCGGCAGACAGACCAAACACATTCAATACAGTAAACTGCCTGTCTTTTAAAAGGCTCCGCCAAGCGATCTTTAAATAGTTTTTAAACATGGTTCTTGATTTCCGATATATGATTTTTGATTGCTGATCTATCATTCTCACATCTTCACACTTCCACATCTTCTTTTCATTTTCAAATTAATCATTCCATCCGCAACGCTTTCACCGGGTTTGCCAGCGCCGCTTTGACTGCCTGGAAGCTTACCATGAGTACTGTTAACAATAAAGCACCGGCACCAGCCAGTATAAAAAACCAGCAGGATATATTGATGCGATAACGGTAATTTTCCAGCCAGCCATGCATAAAGTAATAAGCAAGCGGCGATGCGATGAGCAGTGAAATAAAAACAAGCAACACAAAATCCTTTGACAATAATTTCCATACACTGAATACTGACGCACCCAACACTTTGCGAACGCCTATTTCTTTTGTGCGCTGTGCTGCAACAAATGAGGCTAACCCGAAAAGACCCAGGCAGGAGATGAAAATGGCAAGCGCTGCAAAATACCCGGCAAGCTTCCCGATCTTTACTTCGTCAGAAAACTTGGCTGCATATGCTTCATCCACAAATTTGAATTCAAACGGGGTAGCCGGGTTGTATTTTTTAAACACCGTTTCAATTTTTGCCAATGCGCTGCTTACAGGAACCTGTGCTGCCATCCGTATGTTTATTACATTGGTAGCACCGGGAGATACGGTGAAGAGCGATGGCTTTACCTGATCAAAGGGCGAGAACTTTATCATATCGCTCACCACGCCGATCACACGAAAGTCTTTGCCGCCAAGCTTAACCAGCTCATTCAATGGTTCCCTGAGCCCCATGAGCTGAACAGCCGATTGATTCAAAATGATAGCGGATGTATCTGTAGAAAAGCTTTGCGAAAAATCTCTTCCTGACAATATATTCCAGCCAACCGTTTCCCCGTATTCATAAGTTACTTTATTGGCAATGAACATAGGACTCGTGCCCTGCGTTTTTCCTTTCCAGCTTACAGCGGTCGTGCCTCCGTAATCATCCGTTACCGAGCCCATAGAGCGGGAGATATTTTTTACATACCCTGTGCTCAAAAGCTCCCTGCGAAATGCTTCATAATTTTTCCCTATTTCCGGTGTTCTCATGGTCACTTCAATAAGACCGTTGCTGTTGTAACCGGCGGAACGATCTCTGGCATGTTGAATTTGCCGGTATACTACCATTGTTCCGATGATCAATGTAATGGAAACAGTAAATTGAAAAACCACCAATGCTTTTCGCGGCACAGATGCCAGCCGCCCGGCCTTAAATGTTCCCTTTAATACTTTTACCGGTTTAAAAGAGGACAGGTACAGGGCGGGATAGCTTCCGGCGATCAACCCCGTAATTAAACAGAAGGCTATGGCCGGCAACCAGAAATAAATATTATTCCAGGGAATAGCCATTTTTTTGTCCGTTACCTGGTTGAAAAGGGTCATTGCCAGTTGAACAAGCAGGAGGCAAAGTATAAAAGCGATAAACGATACCAACACCGATTCGCTGAAAAACTGGAGCAGCAACTGCTTTCTTCCAGAACCAATAGTTTTTCGGATGCCTACTTCTTTGGCTCTTTTTTCCGAACGTGCGGTGGAAAGGTTCATGAAATTGATGCAGGCCAGCAACAATACAAAGATACCTGCGATACCGAACAGCTTAACATACCGGATCAGTCCACCGGTGTTTTCACCATTTATAAAATTGCCATGCAGGTGCCATTTACTCATGGGATGTATAAAGAATTCCGGCTTATATGCGGGAGGGTTTTCCAGCTTCATCCGCATGTCTTTTATAGCCGACGAAACTTGAGCGAAGCCAGCCCCTTCTTTCAACTGAACAAATATCTGAAACGAGTTCTCATCCCATTCGACAGAAGCACGTTTGGCATAACCATCCTGGCTTGTGAACAGCTCCCATGGCGCTAAGAAAGACACATCTTTGAAAGAGCTGTTCTCCGGAAAATCCTCATATACGCCGGTCACCTTCACATCAGCCCTGTTATCCAGTCGGATAATTTTATTTAGCGGGTCTTCAGCGCCGAAAAGTATTTTAGCCATTGATACAGACAGTAATACAGAATGCATATCGTTTAAACCGCTTATTCCTTTCAGCATCCTTATGGTCATCATCCCGGGAAAATCAGGCTCAGCATACATTCCTCTCTTTACTATTTTCTTATTACCAATACCAAGTATTGCATCCCGGTTATAGGTTGTTACACAGGCAGCCTCCACAGCGGGATACTTACTCCGCAATTCTTTCGCAATAGGTATGGGTACTGAATTAAAAGAAGATTTTTCCGCGTCAAACTGTACAAATTGCCACACCTGTCCAAGGTGATCATAATTTTTATGGTATTTGTCAAACGACAATTCATCCCATACCCACAACCCGATGATCAGGGTTACGGCCATGCCAATGGAAAGACCGGCAATATTTATAAAAGAAAACAGCTTTCCTTTTTTCAGGTTGCGTAAGGCAACTTTTAAATAGTTCTTTATCATGATCGTGAGCTTTGAGCCATCCGCAATTATTGATCTTTGTACATGTTCATGTTTTTGCCTCACCCCCGCCACGGCAGGCACGCTCTTATCCCTCTCCCTTCCAGGAGAGGGACGGCGCTATTGTACAAACCCAAACTACATCTCTACCACATCATCTATAGAACGAACCCACACAAGCGTTCTCACATTTTTAATATTATCTCACCCACAAATTCATCTCCATATTTTCACATTCTCACACTTTCAGTCCCCCGCTACATTTTATAAACCCTCTTTGAACTTAGGCACCCCTCTCCCCGGAGGTGAGGGCTACTCCGTTCTTAATGCCTTCACAGGATTTGCCAATGCCGCTTTAACGGACTGAAAACTTACCGTTATCAATGTTATTACCAAAGCGCCAATGCCTGCCACGGCAAAGATCCACCAGGACAAATTTGTCCTGTAGTTGTAATGCTGCAGCCAGTTATGCATAAAATAATAACCAACCGGCATCGCAATGACAAGTGCAATGGCAACAAGAATGACGAAATCCTTTGAAAGCAATCTCCACAGGTTGAATGCGGAAGCGCCCAATACTTTTCTTACGCCGATTTCCTTTATCCTTTGCTCAGCCATGAACGATGCCATGCCGAAAATGCCGAGGCAGGAAATGAATATAGCCAGCACGGAAAAGAATGCTGTAAGTTTGGCTACGCGTTCTTCCATATCAAATTTCCGGGCATATGCCTCGTCCGCGAATGTGTAATTGAAAGGCTGACCGGGATTATATTGCTTAAAAATGGCTTCTATTGCAGGTAAAGCAACAGCAGCACTCACACCGGGTTTGATCTTTATGTTCAGGAAATTTATTTTCCAGGGCGCCAAATAAAAAATAGTGGGTTCCACCGGGTCAAAAGGCGATTGCATTACCATATCCTTCACCACACCGATGATCTGAAATTCATACCCTATCCAATGCACCCTTGACCCAAGCGGATCTTTAAAGCCCATCATTTTTGCCGCTGATTCATTTACAACAAAAGCCATGGCATCGGCGCCGTCCGGCCCGGTGCGGTAATCTCTTCCATCTATAAACTGCCAGCCGATCGTTTTGCCGTAATCCTGCGATACACCGACGGTTGCAAAATTTTGTGTACCGCTTTTATCCTTTCCGGGCCAGTCAAAATTCGACTGCTTATTATTTGATTCCGTTACCGGGGTGGAAGATTGTGCCGCGGCTTCCACCACACCGCTGTTGATAAGGTCATTCCGAAAGGCATCAAAATGCTGGTATATATCGGGCGTAAGTGTTTTAATATTTATTAAACCCTCATTGTTATAGCCCACCGGCCGGTTCCTGGTAAATTGTATTTGATTATATACCACCAGCGTACCGATGATCAGCACAATAGATGCCGAGAACTGGAGCACCACCAGCACCTTCCTGGGAAGTACCGCCAGCGGCCCGGTTTTTATCACACCCTTCAACACTTTTACCGGCTGAAAAGAAGAAAGATAAAACGCAGGATAACTGCCGGCCATCACCCCTACCATCAGCGTAAAGCCCATACATACAGACCAGAAATAAGGATCTGCCCAAAGTATGCTGATTTTTTCGTCAGTGATCTGGTTGAAAAAAGGAAGCAGAATAATGATCAGTATCACAGAAAAAATAAATGCAATGAAAGCGACCAGCAATGATTCCAAAAAGAATTGGTAAACCAACTGCTTTTTCAGCGAGCCGATGGCTTTGCGAATGCCTACCTCCCTTGCACGCTTTTCGCTGCGGGCGGTACTCAGGTTCATGAAATTGATACAGGCCAGCAATAAAACGACCATACCGATAACAGCAAACAAACGTACATACTGAATTGCCCCGCCTGTGTTAATGCCGTTTTTAAATTCACTATACAAATGCCATTTATGCATAGGATGAAGAAATATCACAGGATTGAACTTTTGATCGTCACTACCCGCAGACTGCATTTTTGCATCCCTGATCCTTGCAGAAGCAGCACTTATATCAACATTGTCTTCCATTTGAACAAAAATCTCCCAACCATTATTTCCCCAGTTCTGTCTGTTATCTTTTAAACGCGGCTCCAGTTCCCAGGGTACGATGAATGACAGGTCATGCAGGGTAGTATTCTCCGGGAGATCCTCGTACACACCGGTTACTTTCAGGGTAGTATCGTTATCAAACGTTACGATCTTATTGACCGGGTCCGACTGTCCGAATAATGCCATGGCTGTTGATCGGGAGATCATAATGGAAGCCGGGTCTTTCAACCCATCACCGGACCCCTGCAAGATTTTCAGCGTAAACAACTCCGGCGCCTCCTCCTGCATATACCTGCCGGACTTTACCGCCTTGTTTTCGCCCACTGCCAGTATATGTTCGGCTGCGCGGCTTGACATGACGACCCTTTTAAAATTGTCTCCATAAGTTGCTTTGAGCTTTTCACCCAAAGGTATCGGCACCTTGACCTGGGTTATTGTCTCATCGTTCAATACAACGCTTTGCATTACCTGCGCAATACTCTTGTAATTATTATGATACTTATCAAACGATAGCTCATTATGGATCCACAAGCCTATTAATATGGAAACGGCCATACCTGCGGAAAGTCCCGCAATATTGATGAAGGACTGCAGCTTATTTTTTAATAAGTTCCGCCAGGCGGTTTTGAAATAGTTTTTGAACATAACCTGTAATTTCTGATATATGATTTTTGATTGCTGACCTTTAGCCTCACCCACGCTCCCTCTCCCCGCAGCGTTCGGAAGGGACGGTGCTATAGAATACATCCAAACTACATATCTACCACATCACCTATAGAATAAATCCAGGTAGCATTTCCACATTCTCACATTTTCACACTTCCACATTATCAACCCTCCCCTCGCTACATTTCATAAACTCACTTTGAACCTGGGCACCCCTCTCCTCATAGGGTGAGGGCTACTCGCTCCGTAATGCTACGACAGGGTTTGCCAATGCTGCTTTGATTGCCTGGAAACTTATGGTTATTAAAGCAATTAATATGACTATTACTCCCGCCGCTACAAACACCCACCAGCCGATATCTATACGGTATGCGAAATCCTGCAGCCAGGTTCTCATACTCCACCATGCCAGCGGGAAGGCAATGACGGATGAGATCAACACAAGCTTTAAAAAATCCTTTGATAACATGGCTACCAGGCTGGTGGCGCTTGCACCCAGCACTTTGCGTATGCCGATCTCTTTGGTACGCTGCTCTGCTATATATGCCGCCAACCCGAACAATCCGAGACATGCGATCAGGATCGCCAGCACCGCAAACGACAAAGCGATCCTTCCCACCCGCTGCTCCGCATCGTACACACGGTTGAAATCAGCATCCAAAAACCTGTAGTTGAACGGCATTTGCGGAGACATGGCTTTCCATTTTTGTTCTGCAGCCTGTATGACCCGGGGCGCATTAGCCGCATCGACCCTGAACGATGCCAGTCCCGTACTCCTCCTGAGAAATAACCCGAGCTTGCCTATGTCCCTTTTCATGGACTCAAAATGAAAGTCTTTCACCACGCCGATGATCGTGTATTTCCTGGCTTCATTTGTTTCCGGGTTATACATTGAATAGAAGGACTTCCCGATCGGATCATCATAGCCTAAGCTTTTCGCGGTCGTCTCATTCAGGATCACCGCTGATGAATCTGTACCGTGATCTTTCGAAAAATTCCTGCCGGATACCAACTCCATACCCAACGCATGGATATAATCATGATCCACACTCCACTCCTGCATACTGAAACCGTTCTTTACATCCGGTTGGGGGGTCGTTGAAAAAAGATTATCGCTTCTGCCGGAAGGCGTAGGCAGGTAACCGCTCAGGGTTCCGTTCACCACGCCGGGTTGCTGCAGCATTTCCTGTTTGAATGTTTCTGCATTCCTGCCCAGCGTATAGGCATCGTTAATGATCAGCACCTGCTCCTTTGTATACCCGGGATTTTTGGATTGTATATAATTCAGTTGCCGGTAGATAACGATCGTTCCTATGATAAGCACAATAGAGGTGACAAACTGAAATACGACCAGTGTGCTCCGCAAACCACTGTTGGCGCCGCCCATTTTAAGCTTACCTTTTAATACCAGTATAGGCTTGAAAGAAGATAGAAAAAAAGCAGGATAGCTCCCTGCCATCAACCCGACAACAAAAGGAAGCGCCAGCAGAAATAAACCGAACACGGGTGTAAACAGATTACTGATCTGCATGCTTTTTCCCGCTACGCTGTTAAATAAAGGAAGCGCAAGAAGCACCATTCCGATACCCAGCAGGGTAGAAATGATCGCCATCACCGTAGACTCACTGAGAAACTGCGTGATAAGATCCTTTTTATCTGTACCCAGCACTTTACGGATACCCACTTCTTTTGCCCTGTTGGCGGAACGTGCCGTGGTAAGGTTCATAAAATTTATACAGGCGATCAATAAAATGAACACTGCCACCAAAGAAAAAATATATACATACTGGATATTACCGCCGGCGCGCAGCTCAAAGGGCCTGCCTGAATACAGGTGTATGTCGAGCATGGGCGTAAGCGAATAGGCAAGCTTATTGCCTGAGCTTTCGAATTCTTCCATACTGGAAATCCCCATTACCTGGTTGGCTTCGGGCAAAACATATTTATTGACATACTGATCCAAACTTCTTTTCTCAAAAGCTTTGACATCCGTACCAGGCTTCAGCAGCAAATAGGTATGAAAATTATGACTGATGATCTGACCCCAGCCATAATTCACATTCTTCATGGAGAAAATGAAATCAAAATTGAAATGTGCGTTGGAAGGAATATCTTTTATAACAGCGGTTACCTTGTACAGGGTTTTATCATTATCATTGGTCTCGACTATTTCCCCGATCGCATCGGTCGTACCAAAATATTTATTTGCCGCCGTTTCCGTGATCACCACCGTGTTCGGTGCATCCAACGCGGTTTTAGTGTCGCCGGCTATGGCGGGCAAGGTGAATATATTAAAGAAAGTAGAATCTGCATGACCTACTTTTTCTTCGTTGATAAACCCGTTGTCCTTTTTTATAAGCTTTGAGCCGTTGGAGGTGTAAATGCGCGTATAATCCTCTACTTCGGGAAAATCCTTTTTAAATATCTGTCCCATCATATCAGAAGTAAAAGGGTAGCGGGTTTCGGCGCCGCCGAACTTAATATCAGTGCTGATACGGAAGGTCCTTTCCCCTTTTTCATTAAAACGATCGAAGCTCAACTCGTCCGTTACATATAAGGCAATAAGCACAAAGCAGCCGATACCGATCGCAAGTCCGGCAATATTGATCGCGGAAAAGGCCTTGTTCTTGGCAAGGTTGCGAAAGGCGATTTTCAGATAGTTTTTGAACATAGTTTTTTGATTTCTGATGTATGGTTTTTAACCTCACCCCCGCCCGACTGAACGTCGTTCGGGCGGGCTCTTATCCCTCTCCTCGCTGCGGAGAGGGACGGCGCCGCAGTACAAATCCAGGCTGTATATCTATCACCTCAGCCTCTTATCCCTCTCCTCACGGAGAGGAACGGTGCTGCAGTACAAACCCAAACTTTATATCTTCCACATCATCTATAGAATAAACCCAGGTAGCATTTCCACATTCTCACATTTTCACACTTCCACATTATCAACCCTCCCCTCGCTACATTTCATAAACTCACTTTGAACCTGGCGCCCCTTGCTCCCTGGGGAGGGGTCGGGCGTGCCCGCCGTGGCAGGGTGAGGGCTATTCCGTCCGTAACGCTTTCACCGGGTTTGCCATGGCTGCTTTTATTGCCTGGAAGCTGATGGTTAGCAGGGCAATCAATATTACCAGCAAACCTGCAAATGCAAACATCCACCACTCAATATCTATCCGGTATGCAAAATCCTGCAGCCATTTATTGATAAAATAATGTCCTATGGGAATAGCAATTACAAACGCGATGGCAATAAGCATAATAAACTCCTTTGAGACGAGCAGGATAATTCCTGATACTGCAGCGCCCAATACTTTTCGTATTCCGATTTCTTTGGTTCGCTGCTCAACAGATAACATTACGAGACCCAGGAGCCCTATACATGAAATAAAGATGAACAATGCTGATGCAATGCTGATGATCTGTTTCCACCTGGTTTCTGTTTCATACTTCATGGCATTAATATCATCCATGAACTGATAGGAATAAGGGAAGTAAGGCATTAATTTCCTGCAAGTATTTCTCAATAGCGAAAGTGTTTCCGGTACATCACCGGGTTCGATCCTGATCCATATTTGCCCGAAATTAAAATTTGGGTTCATCGAAAATACCTGTGGCATTATTTTTTCTTTCAGCGATAAAAAATGATAGTCCCGTATCACACCTGTCACCGTTACCATCCTGCTATTATGTGAAGGGCCCAAACTGACTGTTTTACCAATTGCATCTTTCGGTTTCCATCCGGCTTCCTTTACGAAGCTTTCATTTACAATAACAGTTTTCATTAAATCGAAAGGGAAATCCGGGGAAAAATTCCTGCCCGCGATAATGGGGATTTTAAAAGTGGCTAAAAATTGTTCATCAATTCTATTGTTGTCTATTATTATTTGCTTTCCTTCCACTTTTGCTGCTGATGTGCTGCGGCCGCCATTTCTTGCAGCCACGCTTACAATACCAGGCTTACCCATTAATTCATTTTTAAATAATGCCGGCAGATCATCGCTCGACCTGTTAATGGGAATATCAAGGCGTACAAGATTCCTGGTATCATATCCAAGATCTGCATGCATCAGGAAATTAAGCTGGGAATTGATTGTGATGGTACCTATGATTAAGAGTATAGCCAACGCAAACTGCAATACAATCAATCCTTTTGTAATATAGTTTCTGCCCATCAGCTTTTGCCTGCTGTATAAAACCTTTACCGGGTGAAATGCAGACAGTACAAGCGACGGATAGAACCCTGCAATGAATGAAGTAACCAGCAGCAACAGAAAATAACCCGCATATAAATAAACATCCGTTAAATAAGACAGGCTTAATTTTTTATTGGCAAGCTCATTGAAGAAAGGAAGTAACAGGTAAGTTAAAAGAACAGCAACTGCAAAAGCGACAACCGAAACCAGGAATGATTCGGCTAAAAACTGTTTAATAAGTTGTACCCGTGTTCCGCCTACAACTTTTCTTATACCAATTTCTTTACTTCGTTTTAAAGATTGTGCAACAGCAAGGTTGATGAAATTAATACAGGCAATAATTAAAATGAAAACGGCTATACAGGTAAGTATGTAAGAATACGCAGGACTGCTTCCCTCCACCAGTCCATTATCGGGAGCGGCCTTTTTACTAAGATGTATACCTGTTAAAGGCTGTAGCCCTAATATGATCTTAATTGAATACCCTGCTTCTTTCTGCCTCTTCGCCAATTCATCTTCTGTATTCTTATTGAACAGCACCTGCATTTTTTCCTGCACTGCCTTTACATCAGCCTGCGGCGAAAGCAATAAAAAAGTGTTGAGGCTGCCGCCGATCCATCCTGTATTGTCGTTATACTTTTCATAGAATTTATAGGGCATCAATATGCCCGGCTTGAGTGTGGAGTTTTGAGGCGGATTTTCCACCACTGCAGTAACAATAAAATTTTCAAATGCAGTATCAATTTTTACCTGCATGGTTTCGCCTACCACATCCGTAGTGCCAAAATATTTTTTTGCCATGTCTTTTGAAAGTACCACAGCATTGGGGTCTTTTAATGCAGTTTTTATATTTCCCTGAACCAATGGGAATGTAAAGAGTGACAAAAAATTCTCATCAACAAACAAAGGATTTTCAGTAAACACTTCATTATTTTCCTTTACAGTAACAGCTACACTCATAATGCGTACATATTGCTGCACTTCGGGTATTTGTTTGGCAAACGATTCACCTACACTTCCATTTGTTATACCTTCTGCATGAATATCACTACCGATATGCCATTCCTGCGTTACGCGAAACAAGCGGGCTTTGTTTTCATGGAACTGATCATAACTCACCTCATCCTTGGTATACAAAAAGATAAGCATGCACACTGCAAGCCCCATGCTCAATCCGAGTATTTTTATAATAGAGAACGTTTTATTGCGTATTAAATTCCGCCAGGCAGTTTTGAAATAGTTTTTGAACATCAGGTTTTGTTTTTTAGTTGGGGACAGAGCCTCACCCCCTTTTCCCTCTCTCCTGAACGTTCGGGAGAGAGGGAGCGGTGCTATAGTGCAAAACCAAACGGTATGCCTACCACATCCGCCTCATCCTCTTATCCTTCTCCTAAAGGAGAAGGACGGTACTGCGGAACAGTTCCAAGCTGCATATCTACCACATCAGCGACATTATAAATCCGGGCTGGTATTTTCACATTTTCACACTCTCACATTTCCACACCTTCTTCCCATTTTCAAATTTTCAAATTCCCCCATTTTCAGATTAACCCCGGTTCAATTGCCATGCCAATAAAGTAAATAACTAACAATCAAATGTTTACATGAAAAAACATACCGGCGCCGTCCGAAAACGGACAGTTTCCGTCCGTTGATGAACAGTAGGATTATTGATAACGTTCAGGCAGCAGGTAAGAAAGAGAAAGCAATAACCATTTTTTTTCCGGCGAACCGGCAAAATCCCGGATCGCTGCGGATGATATCAGGGGCGCCAATCTTGTTTCCAGATCTTTCCAATTCAACTCTTTTTCCCAACCGGTTCCACTCATATTAAAACCGGTTTTGGGCATTTTAAAAACTTCCGGGTCCAGTACCGTCCGGGCATGTTTACGAAAAAAAGGTTTGTAGTTGCCGGCGGAAAGCTCTTTTTCAAGCCCCCGTACATTAAAATATTTCTGCACAAACAAATGGTCCAGATATGGAAAACGCATCTCAATGTGGTTCAGCATTGCCGGTCTGTCTGACCGGAGACTATGATAGGAAGAAATATAAAAGTAGATATCGAGGAAAGAAAGCTGTTTCATGATATCGCAGTCCGAAAAATCTGCAAAGCGGTTTTTTGCCTGTTCCAATACCAATTCCAAAGGGTCTTGCCAGGCGGCCGACGAATGATCGCGGAACAGTTGCTGTATTTCCTCCCAACCTGCTACCGAACGGGATATAAAAGGAAGCGCTGCCAGGCCATATATACGAAACGCCCGGAATTTTTCCTTTTTTGGAGGGAGCAGCAGTGTATCCCATGCGAAACCCAGCAACGGCAACAGGCGCTTCATCTTCATAGCCTTCACGTGATGGCCATATCCATAAAATAATTCATCCGGGCCGAGCGCATTATAAAGGATTCTCTTTTTCCCTTTCAATTGCGAGGAGAGAAAGTAAGCCGGTTCCGGTGAAATATTGGGTTCTTCTTCGGCTCTGCAAAACACTTCCATCTCCGGCCCGGACATCTCAGGGGGAAGCCTGAACGACTCCAGCGGAATACCGGCAGTGGCGGCATTTATTGCTGCGTACCGCAGTTCATTTGTCTGCGTGCCAGAATCATTATAAATGGTACAGCCGGTTATATTACCGGTACGGGAAGCATTTAAAAAAAACGCCAGCAACCCGGAATCCAGTCCGCCGCTAAGCATAACAGCCTTTTCTATGTCATCGACCCCCTCCAGACTTAAGTCCGCGATTTCTTTTATGTCACCCAGGAACTCTTCACGTGAGATATCAATATCAGAAGGAGCGAAGGACATTTGCCAGTAGGAACCCGTTGTATATTCAAAAGACCGGGTATTTACTTCCAGAAAACAACCCGGCTCGAGGCTGAAGATATTTTTATACAGGGTAGCGGGACTCAAACTCGCTCCCAAATACAACTGATGTCCCAACTTTTCAAGATCAAATTCAGCCGGCGCCATCCCGGTAGCCAGTATGCCGCCGATCTCGGAAGAAAAAATAAAATGATCCTTATCAACCGAATAGTAAAAAGGCTTGATCCCCAACCGGTCTCTCCATACTTTCACCAGGTTTTTCCCCGGATGTACTACCGCTATAGCAAACATCCCCCTCAATTGCTGTACAAACGAATCACCCAACTCCAAATACAACCTGAACGCTACTTCTGTATCCGTTTCCGAACGGAACGGAATATCCGCCAGGAAAGTTTTTCTAAGTTGTTTGTAGTTGTATATTTCTCCATTCATAAAGAACAAGCAATCCCGGGCTTCATCATAAAAAGGGAGGAAACCACTTTCAGAAACGTCAACAATTGCCAGCCGGTTATATCCTACCCATGCTTTTGAGCCGGATACTCCCGGCGCCGGAAACCGGCTCTTCATAAAACCCGATGAAAGTTCGCAGGAGAAAAAAGACGGTGCACCGTCACCTGATGCTGCTAAATAAGTATCATCGGGTCCGCGATGCTTAATAGCAGCAAGTGATCTTATAATGTTACCCGGCTCAATATAACGTGTTGAAAAAATACCTGATATGCCACACATTGGAATGTAAGATACAAAACAAGAAGAATTAAAGATGCGCCCGGTAATATATGGGCGGCATCCACTTCCTCAAAACCATGCCGAAAAAAAAGAAGCACTTTGTTGCATAATTAAACATATTGATGTATATTTGATATCAAAATAATATCAAATCAATTTATATGGAAAAAATCATCAAACCCATGTCAGGATACCTGGCACTCCTCCTTTCTATTGTGTTCTTCCTCGGAGGTATATATCTATTGGCCATATCCTCCGGTTCAGGTTCCATGGTGACATTCGGCATCCTGCTGGTCCTGTCTGCCATCTTTCTCATGAAAGGCATCATGATCGTCAATCCCAACCATTCCCGTGTTTGCGTATTTTTTGGGAAATACGTGGGCACCGTTAAAGAAAACGGCTTGCTGTGGGTAAACCCGTTGTACACCACAAATAAAATATCCCTGCGGGCGCAAAACCTTAACGGACAGCAGCTAAAGGTGAATGACAAAATGGGAAACCCTATTGAAATCGCCGCGGTGATTGTATGGCAGGTGAACGACACCTATAAGGCTGCTTTTGAAGTGGCAGACTACCAGCAATACGTGGGCGTACAAAGCGAAGCTGCCGTAAGGCATTTGGCCACCAGTTGTCCTTATGACGAAATGGAGGACCAGACGGCGGAGATCACCCTGCGTAACGGTGGTGAAAAAGTAAATGAACTACTGGAACAGGAACTGAATGCGCGACTATTTGCCGCCGGAATAAAAGTAATAGAAGCCCGGATCAGTCACCTCGCTTACGCACCTGAGATTGCCGGGGCGATGCTGCAGCGCCAACAGGCGACCGCCATTGTTGCTGCCAGGACCAAGATAGTAGAAGGCGCCGTAGGCATGGTGGAACTGGCGTTGGAGCAACTAAGCAAAAAAGAAATAGTGAACCTGGATGAAGAAAAAAAGGCTGCGATGGTCAGCAACCTTATGGTGGTATTGTGTGCAGAAAAAGCCGCCACTCCTATTTTGAATACAGGTAGTTTATACCAATAAATGATGGCATGGCGCAAAAGAAAACATTTGTCTTGCGGGTAGATGAAGATATGTATAAGGCGCTGGAAAAATGGGCTGCTGACGAGTTCAGAAGTGTAAACGGGCAGATTGAATGGATATTATCCCGTCAATTGCAGGAAGCGGGCCGGTTGAAAAAAGGAGCGGCAAAGAAACCGGATACCGGTAAAAAGGACAGTTGATCCCTCACCCTCCTTCTCCCTCTCCCTCTCCCTCTCCCTACCAGGAGAGGGAGCGGTACAATAGAATAATTCCAAGCTATATACCTACCACATCAGCCTCACCTTCTTATCCCTCTCCTCTCTGCGGTTCCAAACGTTCGGAAGGGACGGTGCTACAGAATAATTCCAAACTTTATTTCTACCACATCAGCTTTAGAATAAATCCGGACAAATGTAGCAGTTTTCCGTTTCGCAGTTGCGGAACACAACCTCCCCAAAACTGCATTTCATAAACCTTCTTTGAATTTGGGGCCCCTCTCTCCCGAACGTTCGGGACGTGGAGAGGGGGCGGGGGTGAGGTTATTCCCATCCCCAGGGTTTCCAGTCAACTGTTACGGGTTTCGTTATATCAAAGCTAACGGTAAACAACCTGTCAGTGCCGATACGCCGGAGGTTATAGGTAAATTCGTTTTCCGTAAGGGTAATCCACCAGATATTGCCGCAGGCTGCAGGCAATAAATTACAGGTTTCATCATCAGCAGGAAAAACCTGCTGCCGGCTGCTACCGGAATTGGTAGCCAGACCGCCATACCCGGTGATCCTGTCGGGCGTACCGTCTTCGTGGCGGTGTTCGTGTTTCAGCATCAGTTTCATTTGCTGCCGGGCAAAGACCCACACCCGCGATCTGTTCTCTCCTGCATAAAAGGGAATTCTGATAGTATCATTATTACAGGCTTTCACCTGCATCAGCAGCCTGTTCCCGGTGAAACCATCTCCTTCCCTGCCACCGGCTGTTATTCTCCCTTCAAAACTTTTTCCGCAATATTGTTGTAACCTTACCCAAAAACTATCCGCAGCATTTTGCCCCCAAAGATGTGCCACCGGAAAAGTCATACATATACAAAGCAATGCTTTTATCATATTTCAAATCTACCGATTTTGTTTGATTGGCAGGGTTGTCTCTAAAATGTATGCAGCCGGTTAGCACATTCACGGATGATATATATCAAACCGGTATCTTTTTAAAAAGAAACTCCATACGAAAACCGAAAAAGTTTCGTTGAATAGTGCAGCCACCCGTCTTCCTTTTATACTTAATAGATTTCCACTTACATCCATAGAAGACCTTCGTGTATGCAGAAACGTAAATTCATCTGACAGAGCATGATATTAACAACATTCACAGGATACAACAAATGGTGCTGGTTAAATGCCGGCTGGTTTTTTGCCGGCTTATTCGTCCTGGGCTGGAGCCCGGAAGTAGTTGTATTTGCCTATATTTTTGAGACCAGTATTATTGGCATAATTACGATAGTGAAAATGCTGATCATCTGCTTTCGCAGCACAAAGAATAAGGCGGAAGTGGAAGAAGCTGTCGGCAACAGCTTCAGCGAACATGAAGTATCCATGCTGAGGAACAGTAGTCTGGATAGTTTTGCTTTCATACTATACAACGCGTTTGTCATTTGTATGTTTGTGGTGGTTTTCTTCGGTTTTATATGGGGGCAATCCATTTTTGCCTTCCTGATGGCATCTTACAACAATCCTGACATTTTTAACGGACCTAACCGGCTGGGGAGTAATCTACGTTACCTGTTTTCACTCACAGAGATGAAGCAGGCCTTTGCGGGTATTATCCTGGTACATCTCATCAACCTCTGGCAGCAATTTATTGTCAATAAAGAGTATCAGCGCCTGACCATGCAACAAATATTCGTTCAACCGTGGATAGGTATTTTTATACAACAACTGGTAGTGATCATCGGCGGGTTCATATTCTTCGGCTCAGGGAAATCTTTTGTCATGATAGCAGTAGCGCTGGTTATCATCAAAACAACCATAGACACGCTGCTTCTGAAGGCTGTAGAAAAAAGATCCATCAGGAATATCGGGGCTGATGAATACATTATTTAAAACCGTCACTGCTGAAGTTCCACAATTGAATATATTCCTACTTCATCAACCGGTATATGCACTTTCCCATTCCTGTATTGAAATGAAATCACCTTATTACCCGGCTGCAACCGCACTGTTTTAGGTTTGGTTGTACCGGTTACTTCCAGTTGCAGTTTTTTTACCGGCTCCAGCTTCTCGTAAACAAGTACATTGGGATTATTATGAGGTCCGCTGGTATTAATCAGGTGTATATACAGGTTACCATTTTTACGGGTCACTGCCTGGTGAATTTTATCTGATCCGGTTACTGTACTCACCAGTTGGGGGGACAGCTCCCGGATAATATTTTTAAGAAGGTCCAGCGATAACGGGTTCTGGTTGCGGTTGTAAAACTCCGCCATATTGAAATAAATACCCGCTATTTTTCCCTTACCATAGGTCCTGATAGAAGACAGCGCATGATCCGTCATAAAGCGCCAGTCATCTGCCAACAACTGCACGCCGGTTACGGACACACCGGGTAGTGCCATAAAGGGTTGAAAAGCCGTATGTGTAAGCATTATCCGGTTGTTAAACCCCGCGAATAAACCGAAATTTTTTCGAAGCGTATCCGCAAATGTTACGCCCAGTTCCTCCCTGTAATCCGCTACCGCTTCAGCGCCGATCACCAGTAGCTTACCGCCATCGTTTACATATTGCAGTAACCGCTTCCTGATAGCCGGATCTATTTTAGCCCACTCCGGTATTACCAGCAACGGATATTTCTCCAGTCTGCCATCCAATTGATGATCCATCAGTATATCAACCGGCAACTGACTATCCAGCAGCATATTCAGTACTCCTTTGATGCCCTCCTGGTAGTGGGCGGAGTACAGGTTCCGGGTTTCATGTCGTCGCCAGGCATAAGTAGAATATAACAATCCTATCTGCGGTACAGATTCTCCCTGGAAAGTGTAAGCCTTCCGCTCATTACAAAATTGAATGATCTCGGCCATTTTGCGGAACTGGTGCGGTTCCGGCGACCCGTCCCTGTTTTGCTGCCAATAGGTTTGAAAACCACCCCCCTGCGCCAGCACCTCCGCGGCTTCCTGCTTTAATTGTATAACCGACTTGGTAGCTTTTGAATTATTCTTCCAGGCAAAAGACCAGGACATGAGGTCCCAGGGCTTTCCCTGCAAGGCCAAACACCGGCTTTCGAAGGCAGAACTATACAAACTATTGGTACCCGCCACATCACCTGACAGATAGTCTACCGGAATATCAACCGGCTCCGGCATCATACTGGAGAATGACCAGTTGCTGGTGACTTTAAACCCGGGCGCTACTTTATGAACTGCATCGGCATACTTCGTAATGTAGTTCCTGAATGTTTTCCGGTGAAATTCCATCCATTCAAAATAATAGGGATCACCGGGCTTTCGGGGTATGTCTATATTACCATAAGCTTTTTGAAATGCCTTTTGCGCTTCCATGTGATAATCCGGACCCAGCATCCAGCAGTCGCCATCTATCCAGATACCATCCAGCTTATAATCTCCTGCCAGTTCAACGACCTGCGGTATCAATAAAGAATCACTATAACCGGCAAACACAGACGTAACATTCACATCCGGTTTATCATCGGCATTGATACGGGCCCAATGAGGATGTAGTTCTACTGCCCGGCTATCCCATAACCCGGAATAATGCATATATAACGGCACCTTATGTCTTAACGTAACATCCCGCCATATCTTTAGAATATCCTTTTCAAAAGCGGGTGCGGGATTCCCTGCTTTGGTGGGATAACTGGAAATACCGGCATGACCTTTACAATCCACCTGTAGAAAATCCGGTCGTGTGATCTGCAGCATAGAATCTATCAATTCCGCCGTAAAGTTTTTACCGATACCCGAGTCCTTTAATGTCGCGTGAAAATCAAGATGCAGCCCCGCAAAACGATCCGGCGATTGTGCAAAAACAGGTTGTCCCAAAAGAACCGGTAAAGTCATTAAACTGATAACGAATAATCTTCGCATAGTATGGGTTGTATGGAATATAGTTAGTATTTTCCTGTAATTTAGGCAATAATAACCGTAGCTGAAATGAGGACAATTTTTTATTAAATATCCGATGCCATCCAACTAACGTTTCTTAGCTTTAGCAAAAGCCATACTCAATGCAACAGCCTATGACACATTATGCAGACACCTGCAGCGATGTAGGGGAACTAAAGGAAATTTTCCTGCATCATACCCGGATACTCAAGTCCTACAGCGATTTGAAAATTCCAAAACATGTTCTCAAGGAAATGGCAAAGGAACTGGAGGATTTCTATGAAAAAGCAAATCGCAAAAAAACTGATCAGCAGTAAAAGAAATAAAAAAAGTCAGCAAAGCAAAACAGCATGACATATCCATTTGCCGCGATAGCTCTAATAGCAATATTTATCATTTACGTTTTATATCTCCTGATCATAAAAAAGGATATAAGAAAATTTAAAGCCGTATTATATATTGGACTATTCTTTATTGCTATTTGGGTGATCATTTACTATTGTTTGCTGAAATAAGCCCTGTTCCGAGTATTATAAGCAACCATTACCTGCACCTGCGATCCTTCTTTATTGCGGCAGACCGGAGAGAGAAAAGGTGAAACCTGCCGCAACATTCCTTACCTGTACACACTGCCTATTCTCTTTCAAAAAAACGGATCAGATCAGTCATCACTTTCTGCTCCCCGAATACCTTACTGTTTTCCAGTTTTGGCGCACGGACACCCTCTGTTATGCGAAGGGTTGTGTTGGTAATTACTCTTGCCTCATCCCAGCATTGCTCATCAATAAAAGACTGCAGGGTCCCGGCGCCTCCTTCCACCAGCAGGCTTTGTATATCCAGGTGATAAAGCGCATGCAACATCTGTTGTACCAGGCTTACATCCGTGGTTACCTGGTAATACTGTACCGGGCGCTGATCAAACCCCGGGTTCCTGAAATCTTCCAGGGTATTCTTATACCGGTTGAATACAAGTGTGGGGGCCGCACCGTCAAAAATCCCAAGCGTACCCGGCAGGGACAGCTCCCTATCAATTACGACACGCAGGGGATTTTTGCCCGGCCACAACCTGGTTGTAAGCGAAGGATTATCCAGCAGCGCAGTATGGGTTCCCACCAGTATGGCAGCCTCTTCACCCCGCCACCTGTGCACCAGTCGGTTTGTATATTCGTTGGAGATCAACAACCTCTGACCACCGAAATGCCCGATAAAACCATTGGCTGTTTCCGCCCATTTTAAGATAATATAGGGCCGATGTTGTGTATGGAAAAGAAAAAAACGTTTATTCAATTCCCGGCATTCAGCTTCCAGTTCTGATATCTCCACCTGTATGCCCGCTGCTTCCAGCCTTTCTATCCCTTTTCCATTCACCGCCGGGAAAGGATCACGGCAGCCAACCACCACCTGCGGTATCCGCTCTTTAATGATCAGGTCTGCACAGGGAGGGGTTTTACCAAAATGTACACAGGGCTCCAGGGATACATACAGGGTACTTTGGGCGATAAATTGCCTGTCCGTTTCCCTGACGGATCGTAAACTTTTTACCTCGGCATGCGGGGCGCCGTATTGCCCGTGGTAGCCTTCGCCTATAATACGACCGTTATATACCAGGACAGCCCCCACCATGGGGTTCGGCGCTGTTTTTCCTACCGCGGCTTTCGCCAGTTGCAGGCAACGTTCCATATATGCTCTCTTTGTGCTCAACCAGGCTTTTGTTTACAAATCTATTTTTTTGCCCAAAAGAAAACCCCGTAATACGGGGTTTTCTTTTAAGTATTAGTTCTCAATCGGTTTTATCAGGAATGTGCCGGAGCCGGCGCTTTAGCTTTGGCCCTGGCTTTTTGCTCTTCCGGTGTCAGTTTGCCCAGAGGTTTGTTTTTTGCAAAATCAACCAGGATAGGCGCTGCCACAAATATGGAAGAATAAGTACCGGTGATAACACCCACCAGCATGGCAAAAGAAAATCCACGGGTAGCCTCTCCACCAAAGATGAACAGCACCAGTACCACAATAAATACGGTAACGGACGTCATAATGGTACGGCTCAATGTATCATTGATCGCAGCATTGATCACCGCTGTTTTGCTTTGCCCGTGCATAGTTTTACTGTATTCCCTGATCCTGTCAAATACGATCACCGTATCGTTCATGGAGAACCCTACCACCGTCAGTACCGCAGCAATAAAATGCTGGTCTATCTCCAACGGGAAAGGCATAATATGCCGCAGGAAGGAGAACACCGCAAGTGTTACCAATACGTCATGCACAAGCGACAATATGGTACCCATTGAGAATCTCCAGTCGCGGAAACGAATGAAAATATACAGGAATATCAGGATGATGGATACAACTGTTGCCGTTACAGCCCCTCTTTTAAGATCGGCTGAAATAGAAGGCTGCACACTTTGTGAACTCTGAAGATAATTTTTCTTGAAACTGAACATGTCTGTTCCTTCTGCCAGGAATGGTTTCAACCCTGCCACCAGTGTAGCTTCCACCAGGGAATCTGCACTGCGGGATGGATTTTCCTTTTCGAAAGAGGTAGTGATGTTCAGTGTGCGGTTATCTCCCACCGTTTTTACCACGGGATACTCTCCAAACACTTTCTGCAGTTCGTTTTTGATCTCGTCATTTTTCTGGGGAGTATCAAAAAGTACGGTGTAGCTTCTGCCGCCTTTATATTCCACCCCTTCATCAAAACCATAGAAGAAAGATCCTATCCCCAGCAGGGCAACGATACTGGATATAACGTAGGCCGTTTTGCGGGACTCCACAAACTTGAAATGGGCTTTCTTAAAAATAGTTTTTGAAATCTTGGTAAAATATTCAAAGTGACGTCCTTTTTTATTAGTCCACCATTCTGATACCAGGCGTGCGATCATGATACCGCAGAACAGGTTCAGTATTACGGCTATGATCTGTGTGGTAGCAAATCCTTTGATAGGACCCATACCAAAAATATACAGGATAATAGCCGTTAGCAAAGTAGTGATATGAGCATCCAGTACCGGCGGCAACGATCGTTTATACCCATGATCAACCGCCACAGAATAACTTCGTCCCCAGGTAATCTCCTCTTTGATACGCTCAAAGATGATCACGTTCGTATCTACAGCCATACCAATTGCCAACACAAGAGCGGCGATACTGGCAGAGGTTAAAGTCGCTCCCAGTCCGCTGAGAACGCCTATGGTGAAAAAGATGTTTAATGTCAGTGTGATATTAGCTACCCATCCGCTTGTATTATAGTAGATAAGCATCAGGGCAAATATGAGGATGAAAGAAAGAATGAAGGCCATGAAACCTCCCTTCACCGCTTCCGCACCCAGTGTGGGTCCTACTAATTGTTCCTGTACGATTCTTGCAGGAGCAGCCAGTTTGCCGGACTGCAGGATATTCGCCAGATCCGAGGCCTCCTGGTCAGTGAAACTCCCTGATATCTGGGAGTTACCATCCAATATGGGATTTATAACGTTTGGCGCTGAATAGATCACATTGTCCAGGGCTATAGCGATGGGTTTATTTACGTTGGCAGAAGTAAGATCTCCCCATTTTTTGGTGCCCTGTTTGGTCATTTTTAAGGATACGGCCGGGCGTCCTCTTTCGTCGTACGACAAAAACGATTCTTCTACATCATCTCCTTCCAGCGGGGCGGCATCGCCGCGCATTTTAACCGCATAAAGTGGTACAAAAGATGTTCCTTCAGGGGAAACACCGTATAAAAACTTTACATCCGGAGGAAACACTTCCTTTACAAGATCCAGGTTCTCATTCAGCAATGCCGTATCTTTTGTCTGTGCATAGGCAAGAGCCGACTCCCCCTGTTGCGCCGGCATCAGTAACCCGACAATTGTATTGGTACGGGCGGGGGTGGTCACGTTTGCCGTGGCAGCGCCGGAGTCGCCCGCAGGTGTATTAAGATTGTCCAGCGATAAGGTTTGAGTAGTATCTATCGTGGCAGCCTGAGCTGTTCCTGTTGTATCGGTTGTACCCGGCTGCTCCTCTTCCCCGGATTTCACCCTGCCGATGGTTTCTTCGGCCTGCTGCAAACTCTGGTTCAGGTCGTTTATACGATACACTTCCCAAAACTGAAGGTTGGCGGTAGCCTGTAATATTTTACGTACTCTTTCAGGATCATCTTTTACACCAGCCAGTTCTACCGTAATAATTCCTTTGCGCGGATCAGGGTTAATATTGGGCTGAGCCACACCAAACTGGTCGATACGTTTTGTTAATACCCTGTTGGTATTTTCAAACGCGTCGCCGGCCATTTTACGCAATTTGCTGATCACCTGATCGTCACTGTCTTCCAGTTTGATATTCCGCTGACCGGCATTGGCAAACAGCCCGGACAACTTTCCCGAAGGATTTACTTCCTTATAGGCCTGGGAAAAAAGACCGATATAATCCGCGTCTGTTGTACCGCGGCGTTCGGTGGCAAGAGTTAATGCCTTATTAAGCGACGGATCTTTGGGACTATTGGAAATAGACCTCAGCAGATCTTCCAGTTCCACTTCAAGCGTTACACTCATTCCTCCCTGCAAATCCAGTCCCAGGCTGAGTTCCTGTTCTTTTGCTTTTTTAAAGGTAACCGCGCCGGTAACTCCATAGGTTACCACTTCATTTTGTGTACTGTCAATAAGCCGACGGTATCTCGCGTTGAAAGCAGAATCCTTCTGCTGCTGGGTAGCATCCCCATAATTACTGTTCACCCATTTTTGAGCGGTTGCTTCCATTTTCCCCTCATGGTTGCGAACAACCCATGTAAAATGCAATTGATAAATGGATATCAAAATCAAAGCAATCGCAAAAAAAGTAACCAGACCTTTCAGTTGCATACAATTAAATAATACGTTTACTAAAATTAAAATCGGGGTGCAAAGATAGGGTTTCCCCTGAATTTATGACATAAAAACAGAATGAAAGAGAGTTTTGCATACGCCTTAGTATCCGCTGTCTCTAATGTTACGTTGAAAGCAGCGTTTATGGCTGTATAAGACATTATGACCGTTTTCATTTGGGCCTGAAGGCTTAGATAAAAATCAGTAACTTGACCGCATAAAAGGTGGTATTATGTATAAAATACTGGTATTATTGATCATCGGCGCCTCGCTGGTTTCCTGCTCGCAGTCAGATAAAAAAGAACCTCTGTCCGGCAACCCCGTTTTCCCGGGCTGGTATGCTGACCCCGAAGCCATCATTTTTGACAATGAATACTGGATATACCCCACCTATTCCGCCCCCTATGAAAAGCAGGTTTTCCTGGACGCTTTTTCTTCGGAAGACCTTGTAAACTGGAAAAAACATGAAAGAATAGTGGATACCTCTGCCGTAAAATGGGTAAAAAAGGCGCTTTGGGCGCCGGCCATCATCAAACACAAAGAGAAATATTTCCTTTTTTTTGGCGGTAATGATATTCAGAGCGATGAGGAGTACGGAGGCATCGGCGTGGCCGTAGCCGACAATCCTTCCGGACCATTTACAGACCACCTGGGAAAACCCCTGGTGGATAAGTTCCATAACGGCGCGCAACCCATTGACCAATACGTTTTCAGGGATAAGGACGGCAAACACTACCTGATTTACGGAGGCTGGAGGCACTGTAATATCGCCCAACTGAATGACGATTTTACAGGCTTTATCCCTTTTGAGGACGGGACTACTTTTAAAGAGATCACCCCGGAAAGTTACGTGGAAGGACCCATTATGTTTATCAGGAACAACAAATACTATTTTATGTGGTCTGAAGGGGGCTGGACAGGACCCGATTACAGTGTAGCCTATGCTATTGCCGACTCACCGCTGGGTCCTTTTGAAAGGGTGGATAAAATATTACAGCAGGACCCCGGTATCGCCAATGGCGCCGGACACCATTCGGTATTACAATTGCCCGGTACAGACGAATGGTATATCGTGTACCACCGCCGGCCGATCAAAGAAACGGACAGGAACTCCCGGGAAACCTGTATAGACAAAATGGAATTTGACGCGGAAGGTCTGATCAAGCCGGTGATCATTACAAGAGAAGGTGTAGAAAAAAGGGCTCTCGGAAAACAATGACAACTTCGCGTCTATTCCCCCGGCAGAAAACAGGCATAACCCAATAGCCGCAGGCAGGCATTGAAAATAATAAATAATGCGGGAAGAAGAAATGATCAGTCTGATAAAACCGGGAGTTAAAGGCAGGCTGCCGGAGCAATGGGCTGATCTCGGTTGCGGTAACGGCAGTTTTACCAGGGCTTTGGCACAGTTACTGCCGGAAAAAAGCCGGATCTATGCGGTAGATATTATCGGACAGGATCTGCCGGCTACGGTCGGCGGAGTAGATATTTATTTTTACCAGGCCGATCTTGTAACGGATCCCCCGGAGCTGCCCGCGCTTGACGGAATACTGATGGCCAACTCCCTGCATTATGTTGATGATAAGAAGACCGCTATTCAGCGGCTTGAAAACTATTTTGGCAGCAACCAACAGTTTATCGTTGTGGAATATGATACTACGGTTTCCAACCCCTGGGTTCCTTTTCCCATTTCGTTAAAGGGACTGCAGCAATTGTTCCTGGAGGCAGGATATCTCAACTTTCAAAAGCTGGGTGAACAGGCTTCCCGGTATGGCGGTAAATTGTATGCAGCGCTAATTAACAAGTAAAGCTTGCTGTTTTACTCTGGAGCGTTTTGAGTTTGTTGTAAACAATAAATGCAGCCACGAACTCACAAGTATTTCAGAAAATGAAAGAAATAAACCCCGGGCTGTGTCTTTTTTGTGTTTTATGTAAGTAAACTCTTACATCGCCACTATAATAAATTACCCGGTTCCGTATCGACCCTTTCGGTAAAGCCTTACCGTCCGTTTGCCCGGAGTACGGTAATCTCTTTTGTCACCTGGTCGTCGTAGGTTTTCTTTACGATATAATGCCACTCTTTGTCCGGAACGTCTACAAAAAAGATATCATCTTTCTTATGTCTTTTTACCGCATCCTGGAATTCTTTTGGCATCATTTCTTCCCCGAAAAACCAGCCGGTATCGCCCTTTGTATTGTTACCATCCATGGTATATTCATCAGAAAGCTGCTCAAAGCTGGCGCCCTGTGAATGTTTATCAAGAATTACTTTTTTCAGCGCTTCCACTTCAGACAGCGACAGGGAACCCCCGTCGAGGAAAATATAATGAGCACGATAATTCACATCCTCTTTTCCCTCAACTACCTTGTAGGTAACATATCCTACGGAAAATACGTCACCGATATTCTGGCGCAGCAGTCTTTTGTCGATCAGGGTAGTATCCCTGCCCAATGCCAGGTGCAGCAACGTCGGTTTCAGGTTGGGATTAGCATCTATAAATTTTTGCGCCTGCTGCACATTAGTTATTTTTTCAAATTGCTCCCGCACCGTTAGCTGGGCAAATACAGGCGCGGTTGCCAGCAGGCATATCCAGGTAAAAAAAGTTTTCATACTATCCAGTTTAAATAAATCCCTCAAAATGATACTCCGTGAAGATAACATTTTTCTGAAAACAGGGCATAGCACCCTTGTTCTAAGATTAGGTTAAAACACCTCCCGGAAATAAAAAACAAGTTGCATAGTACTAATGGTATACACTGCAACTTGTACCTTCCTGCCTCTCTGCTGCTTATAGCGTGGAATTTACGCCTGCTTTACATACTGAACCTCGGCAATTATACGCACTTCGTCGCTCACCACTACTCCCCCTGTTTCAGTAACAGCACTCCAGTTGAGACCGAAGTCCTTGCGGTTTATCTTTCCGGAAACGGAAAACCCGGCTTTCACCTGTCCATAAGGATCTTTCGCAATTCCCCCGGCTTCCACAGCAAACTTAACCGGCCTGGTTACTCCCCTTAACGTCAGTTCGCCTGCCAGTTCGTAATCATCACCTTTCTCTGTAAAAGAGGTACTTTTAAAAACAAATTCCGGGTATTTTTCCGATTCAAAAAAGTCAGCGCTTTTCAGGTGCCCGTCACGTTGTTCATTACCGGTACTAATGGAATTCACTTCGCCGGTAAATGTCACTTTCGCGGTAGTAAAATCATCGCCTTCTGTTTCCGCTTCAGAAGTAAATTTGCCGAAGCTGCCCGTTACATTAGTGATCATCAGGTGCCTCACTTTAAATTCCACTTCACTGTGTGAAGGGTCCAGTACCCATTTTGTTGTTGCCATAATTGTATATTTTATTTAGTTAACTGATTGTAGACAAATTCTTCCCTTGGTTTTCTTGTGCGGGGAGCCACTTCGCGTAACCGCAACGGTTCAGGTAGTTCCTCGGGGGCGCCGGGATACCCTACCGCCATGATCACAATCGGTACAATACCTGCAGGCAGTCCCAGTAAATGCTCCAGGGCAGCATGGTCAAAACCGCCAATCATATGCGCCTGTAAACCCAGCGCTGTCGCCTGTAGGGCAATCGCGTAATTAGCCATCCCGGTATCGTGTTGCGCGGTTATATTCATCGCGCCGTCTTCATAATTCTTTTTTACCAGGCTTACGATCAGCAGGGGCGCCTTACCGGCCCATACGCGGTTGGAAGCAGCCATCGTCTCCAGGATATCCGCATATAAAGGCTCCCCGGCTTCGGCATAAACATATAACCAGGGCTGCGCATTCCTGGCGCTGGGCGCCCAACGGGCCGCTTCAAATAACTGGTCTATTTTTTCCATCCCCACAGGTGAAGCCTCAAAAGACCTGATACTCTTCCTTTTAGATATAATGTCTTTCATGGAGAACAATTAAATCATATTTTTAATGTTTAAACATCAAATTTTATACCTTTTTTCTTCTCCTGCCAAAATGGCTAAAAGGTCGGGGCGTTGCTTTGCTCCATTTGGGCGGCAAAGACCCCACCAACGGCGGGCGCCGCGACTGTGGTGTCTCCACCAGCCGACGGCAATTTGGGATGCACCCAACAGGTTTTAAAAAAATTATGAATGCGATAAAATGCCTAACTTGAATCTTTAAAACATAAAAGCAGATGCTATGATCAAGTTACAAGTAATCGGAAATTTGGGAAAGGACTGTATCACCAATACAGTAAATGGTAAGTCAGTAATTAACTTCAATGTGGCGCACACAGAGAAGTTCCGGGATTCATCCGGACAACAGAAAGAAAAAACAACCTGGGTAGAATGCGCCTACTGGACGGACAGAACCGGAATTGCCCCCTATCTGAAAAAGGGTACCCAGGTATATGCGGAAGGGACGCCTGAGATCAGGACCTTTACCCGCAATGACGGCAGTTTTGGCGCATCGCTGACACTAAGGGTTTTCAGCGTGCAGCTATTGGGTAGCGGCGGCAGCGTTGGCCGCAGTACCACAGACGACAGCACTCCTGAACCACAGTTAAGCGGATCAGACAGTCCGGCAGATGATCTGCCCTTTTAACTTTTGAGATTTGTTTGTCTTTAAAATATGCCGGCTATACAGCCGGCGTATTTTTTTAGTACCCTGCTTCCAGTAGTTCTTTCACCATCTGTTCCCATTCTTCCTGCAGTGAAAACCCGGGAAAAGGCCGGCCGGCACGGCTGTACCAGTAACGGGCGTTCCCGGTATCCCCCTCTTTCCGGTGCAGGTAGGCGTGTATCCATGAACCGGTATCATCATGAATATCCTGGACGATATTATGGCTTTGTTCCCAATACCCTTTGGCATCGTACCATAAGGCCTGTAAATATGATGATACCGAAACCGGCGGCTGCTTGTCTGAAATAGTGGCTATAAAATTATTGTAATCCATGAGCGGCTTAAAAATGTAAATATACAAAGCAGATTATTTTGCCTGATCGGATAAATTCTGTGGTAGTTAATAAGAGATTGTGTAATATTGCACCCCGCATTTACATGCGCCCGGATGGCGGAACTGGTAGACGCGTCAGACTCAAAATCTGGTATTGGCAACAATGTGCAGGTTCGATTCCTGTTCCGGGCACTTAAGGTTGTGATAATTGATCACAACCTTACTTTTTTTACAAAACCAGCCAGCCTTGCATAAGGCACCTATTTTTCTAATGGCTCCGTTTTCTCTGTATAAAATTTTCAGGAGACTGCCTTCAAAAACACTCTTTTAATCAAAAAAGCCCGCAAATAGCGGGCTTCATCTTCTTTTAAACGGAACTTACTACACTATCTTTTCTACCTGCATATAGTTCAATTCCACAGGAGTAGCGCGTCCGAATATTTTTACGTTTACTTTCAGTTTCTTTTTTTCGTCGTTTACATCCTCGATCACCCCATTAAAATCATTGAACGGGCCATCAATTATTTTAATCGTCTCGCCAACAATAAATGGTTCACTCATGGTAATACCCGCATCACTCATTTCATCAACCTTACCCAGCATTTTATTCACTTCCGCTTTCCGCAGCGCGATGGGATTTTCTTTGCCCAAAAAATGAATAACACTATTGGTATTTTTGATAGTGCTGATGATATCGTCGTTCAGTTTTCCCTGCTCAACCTCTATCATCACATACCCGGGATAGAAATTGCGCTCCCGCATTACCTTCTTCCCGTTTTGCACCTTATACACTTTTTCAACCGGCAAAAAAACCTGCTTAACCACTTTTCCCCAATCGCTCCGGGAAATCTCCTTATCGAGCAGCTCTTTTACCTTACGCTCTTTTCCACTCACCACGCGAAGAACATACCATTTGGTCGTTTCCTGTTCGTTTATTACTTCTTCCATTATCCTTTAAATAATGAGTAAACAAATTTTAATACCGAATTGCTGGCGAAATCCATTACCCACACAATAGCAGTAATAATAACGGTTGCCACCAATACAATCGTTGTAGATTGCTGCAATTGCTGCCAGGTAGGCCAGGTCACTTTTTCCAACAACTCTTTATAGGAGTCTCTGAAATATGCAGTTATTTTATTCATCCAAATAAAAATTAAAGTCAGTTGCACGGGCACAAGGATTCGAACCCTGATCAAAGGTTTTGGAGACCTCTATTCTACCATTGAACTATGCCCGTATAAATAAACAATATAATCCTGTAAAGAACTTTCGAGCTCTGATCAAAGGTTTTGCCCCGATAACTATCGGGGTATTCTACCATTGAACTATGCCCGTATCTAAAGAACTTTTAAAAAGCAAAGTACCTAAGCTCGCAGCCTAAGTACTTTGCAAAGATATAAAAAAGCTTCCGCAAAGTCTCCGCCGCCGGCGGAGGATCTCAAGGGCTTTTATTTTATGATTTCAGTAACCTGACCGGCTCCTACTGTACGTCCACCTTCGCGGATAGCGAATTTAAGACCTTTCTCCATCGCGATCGGCTGGATCAGCTTCACTGATAAAGAAGTGTTATCACCAGGCATAACCATCTCAGTACCAGCAGGTAATTCTACTTCTCCGGTAACATCGGTTGTACGGAAATAGAACTGAGGACGATATTTGTTAAAGAACGGCGTATGACGTCCGCCTTCTTCTTTACTCAACACGTACACTTCACCTTTAAATTCAGTGTGCGGGGTAATGGAACCTGGTTTACAGATTACCATACCACGACGGATCTGAGTTTTGTCAATACCGCGCAACAGCAATCCGGCATTATCACCAGCTTCTCCTTCATCCAACAGTTTGCGGAACATTTCCACACCTGTTACAGTTGAAGTCAATGGCTTTTCCATCAAACCTACTATTTCTACAGGCTCACTTACTTTAACACGACCTCTTTCGATACGACCGGTTGCAACAGTACCACGACCCGTGATAGAAAACACGTCTTCCACACTCATCAGGAACGGCAGATCAACCGGGCGGGGAGGCAGGGGAATATAATCATCCACGGCAGCCATCAGTTCATCAATAGCGCCTACCCATTTTTCGTCGCCGGCTAAAGCCCCTGTAGCAGAACCTTTGATGATCGGTGTGTTATCACCATCAAAGCCATAGCTGCTTAACAACTCACGAATTTCCATTTCCACCAGTTCCAGCAGTTCAGGATCATCTACAAGGTCTACTTTATTCATGAAAACCACGATACGGGGTACACCCACCTGGCGGGCCAGCAGGATATGCTCTTTTGTCTGCGGCATAGGACCGTCAGTAGAAGCCACCACCAGTATCGCGCCATCCATTTGGGCAGCACCGGTAATCATATTTTTTACGTAGTCAGCGTGCCCCGGACAATCCACGTGTGCGTAGTGCCTGTTGGTCGTTTGATATTCTACGTGTGCGGTATTGATTGTGATACCCCTTTCTTTTTCTTCGGGAGCACCGTCAATTTCATCATATTTTTTTGCTTCCGCCAATCCTTTCTGAGAAAGAATTGCGGTGATAGCGGCTGTAAGAGTAGTCTTACCATGGTCTACGTGACCAATAGTACCAACGTTAACGTGAGGTTTGTCCCTCTTAAAGGTCTCTTTTGACATCTGTTATCTGTTTTAAAGTTGCGGTTTTAAAATTAGTTGCATCCCGCAAACACTACAGGCTGCAAACCTTGTTTTTCTTAAAATATATTATCATTTGGTCTCAATCAACCTAAATGAGCCGTTGATGAGAATTGAACTCACGACCTCTTCCTTACCAAGGAAGTGCTCTACCCCTGAGCTACAACGGCTGGTATAGCTTTATGAAGCTGTTTTCAACTCTCAATTCAGCAAAGATCTACAATGGAGCGGGAGACCGGGCTCGAACCGGCCACCTGAAGCTTGGAAGGCTACCGCTCTACCAAATGAGCTACTCCCGCTTAATATTTGAAACCTTATATTTCAAATAAATATTTAAAGAACCAGCGATCTGAAGCTTGGATCCGCCGCGGCGGACTACCAAATGAGCTACTCCCACTTAATAATTTGAAAATTTGAAAATGAGTTAATTTGAAAATATAACCCACTCCCGAACTTTCAAAGAGCTTTTACCCGTAATGTGCCATTTTCAAATTCTCAAATTGACACATTTTCAAATTATACTGTGGGCAAGGATGGATTCGAACCACCGAACTCCGAAGAGGACAGATTTACAGTCTGTTGCCGTTGGCCACTTGGCTACTTGCCCAACTAATGCTTTGTAACTCTCATCAAAAATCAACAGCCTGGATCCTGACCGATTTTTATATCCCCGCACTTCCATTTCAGAGCCAGTGGAGGGATTCGAACCCCCGACCAGCTGATTACAAATCAGCTGCTCTGGCCAACTGAGCTACACTGGCATTTTAATTGAAATTCAATCCTGTAAAGAACTTTACCGAAAATCAGGCAAATACCTCATTTTTTGGGAAGGCAAAGGTAATGGAAATTGTTAAATGCAAAAATTTATGAAGATTATTTTTTGCAAATCCGGAACCCGGGTAGAAAAGAGGCAATAAAAAACCCCGGAATATCCGGGGCTGATAATTTAGGCGGCCTGCATTTGTTTTTCTTTTTTTCTCTTTATCTGTTCTATGATCGAATCGAGCGCATCATCAAAGGATTGCTCGAAAGATTTGGAGCATTGTTTGGTAAAGAATGAATACCGGGGAACCTTTACTCTGATTTCAGCTACTTTATCTTTAATCTGGTGGGCTACGTTATCCAGCTTAAGATATACGTCAATAGCGGTTACCCTGTCATGAAAGTTGCTGATCTTTTGAATCTTTTTGTTTACATGTTCAATTAAGGTAGATGCAGCATCGAAATGCACTGTTTGAATGTTTACATTCATGGTGATCCATTTTTAAGTTCAGTGAACAATTTTTTTAAGAGCTACCCGCAATGTTTTCAGGCTATGCAGGTAGCCTCAAGTTAATACTTTATCAATAAGATTTCAAATATTTTTTGTTAACGGAACCGCTGATTTATTTCATGTTAAGAGTGCCTGAAAATCAGGCTTTCGGGTGGGCTTTTTTATGTATATCCTTTAACTTTTCAATGCTGTTATGGGTATAAATCTGGGTGGCTGCCAGGCTGGAATGCCCCAGCAGCTCTTTGACAGCATTCAGATCAGCCCCCTCATTGGTAAGGTGAGTGGCAAATGTATGCCGAAGTACGTGCGGGCTCTTTTTTTGAATGGTAGTGACCAGGGAAAGATATTTTTTTACGACCAGGTAAACATACCTGGGGTACAGCTTTTTACCATTATCTCTCACTAACAGATACTCCCTGTCGAACGGGGTATTTTCCTGCTTTTTCGCAATATATCCCCGGATTTGCTGCATTAACATGCGGCTGACGGGGATGATCCGCTCCTTTCCTCCCTTGCCCATTACCTTAATGGTTGTCTGACCGGGGTCTACCTCCCCTTCCCTGATATTGATCAGCTCACTCAACCTGATCCCGGTATTATACAGCAACAGCAAAATCAGCTTTTCGGTCATTCCCCGCCAGTCATCCGGGAATTCCACATGCCTGAACAGGGTATCAGTATCCGGCGATTCCACATATACAGGTAATTTTTTACCTGCTTTGGGGCTTATAATGGTGGCCATAGGCGAGCCTTTTATCACCCCGGTACGCACCAGGAACCTGAAATACGCTTTGAGCGTTGAGATTTTGCGTTTTACCGATTTGGCATCGGCTTTGTCCTTCATTAAACCGGCCAACCAGGATTTTATAAACCGGGGCTCAATCTGCTCTACGCTTAGGCTACCTTGCTCTTCCTCCAGGTATTCGAAAAACCGAGCCAGATCGCTCCGGTAGGCGATAACGGTGTGTGGCGAATACCTTTTTTCAAATTCCAAGTATTCAATAAACGTAGCATATTGTGTATCAGGCATAAAAAAAGTAGCCATAAAGTTAAAAACTATACGGCTACTTTGAAAATATGGTTCAAAATGACGATTAAACGTCTATTTTTCCGCTCAGTATGTTCTGCTTGTAGATTGCCTTTAAAATCTCCCCACGACGCCTTACCGAAGGTTTGGTAAAGGACTGACGTCCCCTTAACTGCAAAAGAATCTTTGACTTTTCAAACTTCTTTTTGTACTTCTTAAGCGCTTTGTCTATGTTTTCGCAATCTTTTGAATCAATAATCAGCATAAATATTATACCCCCTTTATTGGTTTTTAGGAGTGCAAAGGTAATATAAAATCACCAACCAAACAAGGGAAATGATAAATTTGTTGCAGTTCAGTAACTTGCGGATATGTTTACGGGTATTATTGAAAGTTTCGGGCAGGTAGTATCTATAGAAACCAGCGGTACCAACCGTAGTTTCCGGATCAGCTCCCCCATAAGCAGGGAACTGAAAGCGGACCAGAGCGTATGCCACAATGGCGTATGCCTGACCGTGGAAGAAACCGGGGAGACGTGGCACCGCGTTACCGCCATACAGGAGACACTGGAAAAAACCAACCTGGGCCAGTGGAAGACCGGAGACAGGGTCAACCTGGAGAGATGCCTGGCAGCCAACGGAAGGCTCGACGGGCATTTTGTGCAGGGGCATGTGGACACCACGGGCATTTGTACAGCGACCAGGGACCTGGATGGCAGTTGGGAGTTCCGGTTCCGGTTTCCGGAGCAGTTTTCCGGGCTGGTAGTGGAGAAAGGATCCATTGCCCTGAACGGTGTCAGTCTCACGATTTTCAATGTTGGTTTCAATGAGTTTTCGGTAGCCATCATCCCCTACACCTACCAACACACCAATATGAACCAAATGTATATCGGCAACACAGTGAACCTGGAATTTGATATTATCGGGAAGTATGTGGTGAGAGGGAGAGAAGTTGGTTCCCAAAACTAATACTGTTGACATGATCAAATATTCAGGTAAAAAGTTCACTACAGACAAAAATCATACATTTCGTAACTTATTCACTTCAATCGATACTAAAACCCTGTCAATTAATAACTGTCGTAAATCCTACCTATTCAATTCACAAAAGCATAAAACTTAAATATAAAGGAGACGTTGCCTGATTGACTATAAGCAGGAAATTATTTATTAGGATTTTTATACGTTTATGATATTGATCGTTGTATAATTAATTTTGATGTTAGTTACTAAAAATAATGTACAAAAATGGAGCTTCGCCTTTTTACTGGCCAGCCCCATATTTTTTTTATATGGCCTGCATTATTTAAATCACGATACAGCACATTTGCCTACGGGTTTTATACAGTGGGAGCATATACTTTATATGTGCAGCGCAAAAGAATATGCAACTGGCAATGCTTTGTTTTTATATGAATATCCAATCCTTAACAGTTTTAATGATGGAGCGGTTTTCTTTCAGCCGCAGTTTTTAGTCCTTGGCTATTGCTGGAAATGGCTGGGAACAGATCCCGGCATTTTACTTATGTTGTTCGGCTTCATTTTTACAGTACTAACGTTAAGGATAGTTATTGAAATTATCGCCTTATTAATACCACAATACAGGTATAAAAATATAATTACTCTTTTATTTTGCTGGGGGGGCGGCTTTCTTTCCCTAATGGGACTGGTTTTACATTTTACAATATTTAAAGGTTCATGGCACAACATCAGCACTAACATTTTTTTTCTTGATCCCGGCAATGGTGGCTGGTGTCTTAATTTTGGCCGCAGCCTCATGTATCCACTGGAAGCCTATTACCATTTTCTATTCGTGTATTGCGTGCTACTTTTATTGAAAAAGAAGTTTATATCTGTATTTTTTGTGTTGCTGCTACTGATTTTGTCGCATCCATATACCTCTATTGAATTACTTTGTATTGTACTTGCATGGATAACAATGGAAGTATTTTATTTCAGGAACCCAACATACAACAAAAGTCAGTTTTACATAATTCTTACAGCCTTCGGCATTTTTTTTATTTATTACACAGGCATTTTAGGGAAATTTGAAACTTACAAGCAAGTAAGTAAACTTGTTGCTTTGGATTGGGGATATAAAGCATGGCATTTTGTGCCGGCATATGGCATAGTTTGGTTCTTGTGCTTTCTTTGTATAAAAAATGTGTCATTATTGAAAGCCCATTTTTCAAAAAGCAACAACAGATTATTCTTTTGGTGGGGAGTAATGGCATTTCTTTTATCAATCCATGGATTTGCCTTGAAGCCTGTACAACCCATACACTTCACAAGGGGCTATGTTTATTCAGGATTCTTTCTATTTTGTATACCCGCTTTAAAGCAAATAATTGATCAATATAAAGCCGGGAACATAAAAGGTTGGCTAATATTAGCCGCTCTATGTTTCATTTTTTTATTTGACAATATCACCTGGTTTGGCTATGCGGCAGAAAAACCTGGTATTGCAGGCACCTACTTTACCCCGGAAGAAAAAGATCTTATTAATTTCTTTAAACACAAAAAAGACGCTGCAATAGTAATTGGTTCTGAAAAAAATTATGCTTTAAGTATGGCAATACAATTATATGGTGACAATAAAGCATGGGTACCACATCCTATTCTTACATTTGATATTGACAACAAAAGAGAAGCTGTCAGCAGCTTTCTACAACAAAATAAAAAAGACGAAGCCTGGATAAATAAAAATGTATATCTATATACTGAAAAAAGTGATAACGCTTTACAACCAGAACCATATTTGAAGAAAGCCGTGTTTGAAAACAGCACTTTCAAAGTATATAAAATAAATTAAGCGATCATGCCTCTACAATTTTCTGTAATTGTGCCATTATTAAACGAAGATCAAAATATATTTGAACTACACAACAGACTTACCAATGTATTGAAACGAATGGAGGTCAGTTATGAAATAATATTTGTGGATGATGGGAGTAAAGACCACACCCTGCTTTCCATAGAAAACATTGCATCAAAAGATGATTGTGTAAAGTATATCAGCTTTAGCAGGAACTTTGGCCACCAGATTGCCCTGTTTGCCGGGCTACAAAAGTGCAAAGGAGAATATATTGTCTTAATTGACGGAGACCTGCAAGACCCACCGGAAATAATAGCAAATTTATTTTTAAAAATAAAACAGGGTTATAATGTAGTCTATGCAAAACGTATAAACAGGAAAGGAGAAACTTTTGTAAAAAAAGCAACTGCGAAAATCTTCTACAGGATACTAAGAAAAATAACAGCCATAAACATCCCTGTCGATACAGGTGATTTTAGAATAATGGATAGAAAAGTGTGCAATGAATTATTGAAAATGAATGATCACAGAAAATTTCTGAGAGGGCAGATCGCATGGCTTGGTTTTAAAGAGACTTTTATAACATATGAAAGAGAAGAAAGAAAAAATGGCAGTACAAATTTCACCTATAGAAAAATGTTTAGTTTTGCCATAGATGGCATTACGGGGTTCTCCAGTTTTCCTTTAAAATTTGCCAGCCTGATTGGCATTATTGTTTCTTTTTTTGCATTCCTGTTTATTGTGTACGTGCTGTTTGCTAAATTGGTTTGGGGACAAACTATCACAGGGTGGGCATCCATGATGATCACTATTTTATTTTTAGGAGGTGTCCAATTGTTAAGCATTGGAATTATCGGTGAATATATCAGCCGTATCAACGATTCCGTACGTAACCGACAACCATACATCATTGATAAATCCAATATAGATGAGCAATGAATATTATTTTACAGCGCGAAAATAGTATTGGGCACCAAACGGCAGCCAGCCTAGTTTGTTTTCAAGATTTAGAAGGAAAGATAATATCCCCTTACGGGGGAAAAAGAGTATGAATTTTTTTTTGATGAGCGTAAATCCAGATGATTTCAATAATCGATAAGCATATCGATAACCCAGTAAATGAGCATTTTTGTCAAACACACAGGTTTTAACCAGGTATTTTGTTGCAGGATTCAATGGGTTATGTTCGAAAACATAGACCCTTCCGCCCTTTTTTAACACCCGGTAGATATCTTTTACAAAAGCATCATGCAATGAAAAATCGATATGATGCAATACAGCGGCTACAAACACTATGTCAAAACTATTCTCTTCAAATGGAATTTCTTTGCCATCATAACAGATAAAACTTACATTATCAAGGTTCCTCTGTTTTGCCCGCTGCAAGCTTTTTTCAGACACATCAATTGCCATTGTATGCCAGGAAGGAAAATTACGTTGAATAAAAACTTCGGTTGCCCCATCGCCGCAACCAATATCAAGTATTTGCTGTGGCAAGTCGCTTTCAAATTTTTTAAGTTCCAGTATTTTGTATTCTGCAAAGTATAAACTATCCGCACCGGATAACTTAATGTTCTCCGAGTGAATATTGCGATAGTCGTTTGCAAAGTCGTCAAAATCATCAAAAGTTCTCCCAGGCATTATTACTGAATGTTGTACTTTTATTTGATGCAAGTTTATACAAAACCAAATAAGCAATCAATAAAAATAATTATATTTTTTTTATTGATTGCAATAACTGCTTATCTGCCCATTTCATCTTTTTTATTTGCCTTAAAGAACGACTCTTTCACCGGTTACTTTCCTCCCAAATTTTTTATGAGTGAAAGCATCCGTTCCGGTTACCTGCCACTTTGGAATCCGTTTATAAATTATGGAATTCCCCAATACGGAGATATGAGTAGCGCATACTGGAATCCACTAACCTGGTTAATTGCCTCTACGGTGGGCTACAATGCCTATAGTTTTACTATTGAAGAAGGGTTTTACATATTCATCAGCGGTTTGGGAATGTATTATCTTACCGGCTATTGGGGGCTGAGCAAATACAGCCGCCTGGCAGCAGGGAGTATTTATATGTGTTGCGGCTATTTTGTCGGGCACCTGCAGCATTTTAACTGGATATCCGGAGCAGCCCTGCTGCCCTGGTGTATCGGAATTTACCTGAAAACGCTGGACTCGATAACCCTGCGTCGATTAGCTTCTACCGGCTTCCTGTTTTTTCTGTTTGTGAGCGCCGCCCATCCGGGGCTGATAATAGGAATGATCTATTTTCTATCAACTTTGATATTAGCTTTTTTGAGCAAAGCACTATTTGTTGAAAAATCCCGGGAAAACGTTAAAATAATTTTCAAAAAAAATCTTACAATTCTCTTATCCATCCTTATATTTTCCATCGGGCCGCTTGTGGCCTACCTGGAAATATTGCCTTATATAAGCAGGGGAGAAAAAATGTCAATAGACCTAATATCCAACCCTACGACAGTCCAAAGCTGGTTATCGGTTTTGTTTCCCCTATCCACCACTAAAAATGATACTTTTTTTGCCACCAGCAACACCATACGCAATTCCTATGTTGGCTTATTCTGCCTGCTGTTTTTTTTATACGGACTTTTTACCAAAAAAACAAAATGGCAGCTATTGCTGTTATTGTTGCTTTTTATCTTTCTTATATTCAGCTCACAATTCTTCAAATCAATAACATATCAACTTCCATTAATTGGATTTGTACGCCTGAGCGGAGAGTATAGGATTTTTGCGCTCTTATCCGTTATCATATTTTCTGTAATGACGTTTGAGCAAAACTTAAAAGCAATACAGCTCAAAAGACACCACGCCGCGATTTATTTCCTCCTCAGTATAGTTGTTTTAACGATATTCTATTCGGGATATCAAATATTACATACAAAAGACAGTATTTTATTTGCCGGTATTGCTTCCGGTGATCAGGCAAGAGAAAACCTTAAAGACCTTGTTACTTCTATTTCATTTTATGACTGCCTGCTTTTCCAGAGTTTCCTGCAAATCTTTTTTCTTTTTCTTTTTAAACGGGTTATTTCAAAACCCGGAAAACCGCTTCTGCTGCTGATCGCTATAGAAATATGCATTGCATCCTTGTTAAATATTCCTTATACGGGTGTTGGCAAGTCTTCCCTGAGAGATATTGATAATATTTTATCAAAAAGCCCTGAAGGATTTCCGATCCCCCGGCCGCAGCCTACTGCGGCAAACCCGGTACTTAATACGGAACAAACCAAAATGGTAGGTGATTGGTCTTTTTACAGCAAACAGATTGGAAGTACGCAGTGGGTGTCATATCCCATAACACTCAACAACACTTTTTTACTATTCCAACAACATAATCTCCATGAAATAAATGAAAAACCCTTTGCATACCTGGATAAAAATCCGGAAAACAGCCTGGAAGTAACGGGTTTTTCCCCCAACCATATTTCGCTTGAAGCCAAAGTTCAGTCAGGAGCTTCTATAACAATAAAACAAAACCACTATCCTTTCTGGCAGGCTACTGTCAATCATCAACCGACGCCCATTTACATAAGCGAAAGTACTTTCATGTCAATAGATAGCGGGGCAGGAAAGCAAAATATAAATTTTGACTTTAAGAATAAGAAGATCGTCATTCTCCTGGTCTTCTCACTTATTTTATCCGTTACGGCTCTGCTTATGCTGGCCATTGAGGCGCTAAAAAAACTATTTGTTAAACCCGGGGTTTCTGTATAGCACAAACCGAACTGGCCATTTGCCAAATGTTTTAACCGGTATACATTCCTCTTTTAGGAACAATAGCTGTGTATCTGAAAAATCATTGGAAATATTAGAGTACAAAATGTATTCGGCAATCTCCAGATCTGCTTGTGAATACCTCACAGTGTCGCTGGTTAAATCAAGGCATTTTCCGGTTTCATAGTAAGGGAAACTACCGCTAACCCTGCTCAGAGACAGTTTGGTTTGATCCAAATACTCCAAAGCCTCTTTTCTCAACTTGTAATAAGGAAGGTGAGCCAGGGTGGCATCCCAGCTTTTTGCTATCCTGTCCGGGTATATCCAAAAATTACCGGCAATCAAAAAAATAAGGGCAATACAGGAATTCCTTTTAAACCTGGCAGACGTTACTGTTTCTTCTAAAACAGAACAAAACACCAAAATCATTATTGCAATAAAGGGAAACAAATACCTGTGCAATAATGAGTATTTATAAAAAAACTGAAGTAATATCGAGAATAAAAAACACAGGCTACCCAACAACAGAAGTTCTTTAGTTCTCTTACTGAAATTGAATTTGGCTTTTAGAGTAAGAACCAGGGTTGTCAACCACATAAATACCATTCCAAGATCAAACAACCGCCAGAAGAAAACAACCACATTCCGGAAAAAGCCGGAGACTCCCGCTCCTTCAAAGGATGCTGCCCAGGGTGAACCTTCATGATAGCCCACCCAACCCTTTTGTATGTAATGCATCAACAAAAACAGGAAAGCCAAAAAAGCTCCAGGCGTAAATGACAATAACATCCTGAGAATGGAAACACCCGGGACCCTGCTTTTAAACACTCCAAAAATAAACAGGTAGGGAATGCACATCATACCACGCATACTTATCGCTCCCAACAAAAGCGCTCCAATCAGAATCCTTTTAAAACTATTTTGTAAAATTCCATTAAGTGTAAAAAAAAAGAAGCAAACCAGTAAAACATCCGGGCTTACCAGTGTCGATTGCGTTAAAATAATAGGGTTGAATAGTATTAATAAAGCAACGAACGGCCAATTTTCGGGGAAATAATATTTTGAGGATTTCACCACCTCAACAATCAATAAAATTATAAAAGGCAGCATCATCAAATGTCCTACCAGCAGGGATGGTTGAAATATTTTCCATAGTAAGGCCAACAACATCGCAAAATATGATGGATGACCACTATCAATGTTGTCCGGTAGAAAGAAAAATGCAAAATTATTGTCATAGTACCACCAGGCCTGCAGAGAAGCCAGATGAATTGTATCCCAAAAGAAGCCATTGTTGCAAGTAAAAAAGAACAACAAAAGATAGGCAACAAAAAGAAATACTAAAGGCTTTTCAAAAACATTCTTTTTTTGCATATAATGATAAAACTGGGCTATAACCAAATCAATTTTACAAACCAGGGATAATAATTAATTTTTTCGCAGTATCCATATATCCTGAATATATGCATTATTTTCAACGCTGCCCGGAATAAATTCCAGCAATTCTAATTTGCCGTCAATCAGCTCCCGCATGAACTTCCCGGGTTGGAACGCAGAAAAAAGCCTATTTCCTTCAAGGACATTATCCCTGACAACCAGTTGACCTGTATTGAAAACTTTTCTCTCTTTTAAGGTCAGCTTTGCAGAATATGATCCCCCTTGAGTTGTTATTAATGTAACCCCTCCCGGCTTAAGTATCCGGTATAGCTCAGATACCCATCTATAGTGAGAAGCCCGTGAAAAATGTGTAAAAACAGAAAGACCGATGACGATGTCAAATTCATCGTTCTCTAAATCTGTTGGAGGTTCTATACTATTGAGCCTGAATGCAACTCCCGGGAGATTCTGGCGGCACCAGTCAATATACCTGTAATTATAGTCAATGCCTGTAATTTCAGCATTCGGCATTACGCTTTTAAGGTGGCGCGTTATTCTTCCGGGACCACAGCCCCAATCCAGTACCTTTTTTTCTTCGGAAACATTGGCATATGGTTTGAGCAAATCGACAAACTCCTTCGCTGTTGCAAGCCCATCGCTGATATATTGCTCATAATTTAAGCTGTAGGTTTCATACAGGTAATAATCAGGGGGAATTTTCAGCTCCGGATGTTTCTTTCCAAATCGTCTGTTGGGAATAGCATTTTTCGCCTTTACAAAACCATACCGTAGCCAATCAAACATTTTTAATAAGCCCACGTTTCTTAGAAAAAGGGTCAGGTATGGTTTGTACATTACATCCGCTTCTTTATCGCATCAGGTACATCTTTCCGTAGCCTTTATTAAAAAACTGGTCGGTTCTATCACCCTCTGCCTTGTACTGTTCTAACGATTTACCGTCTAAATTGGTAATAACACGGTATAAATATACTCCATTCGCCAGTTTCTGCCCAAATTGGTCTGTTCCATCCCATTTAAACTCAGTAATATTCCGTCCGATCCTGATATCTCCCAATTCCTGTTTTGTAATTTCCCTGACTATCTTTCCGGTAATTGTCAAAATCTGAATTCTTATATTCTGTGGCACTTCACTACCTGTGAGCGTAAACACGAATGCTGTTGACGTAGTAAAAGGGTTCGGATAATTGAGCATATTGGAGATCATCGGCTTGTTTATTACCTTAAATGACACTTTATACTCACCTTTGCCCGCAACATTTCCACTTTTATCTCTGGCGGATATAATCAATTCGTAGTCTCCGTCTTCAAAAAAAGAAGGTTTAAATTCTATTGTGGATGTATTATTCGATATGCTATCCCCACTGTAAACCGGGGGTATAAATCTCAAAGTGTCTGAGTTAAACGAAAATGTTTTTAAGGTCCCGTTGGGATAACGAACCTGAACTTTTGCCAAAGCTGTATCGTCCAGAATCATGAATTTACTGTTATCCCGGAGTTTGACCAATATATTGGGCCTGGAAGAAACAATATCCTGATTTAAAATATGTACGCCATCAAATGTTACATCCAGCAGTGGATCCTGGGTATCCGGCTTTACAAATAGATCCTTAAAAAGGAAATTATTATACAGATACTGCTCAGGTTGGTCATTATCAGGGTTAAAGTAAAAGAATAGTGCATTCAATCCGGGATACTTTTGGGAATCGAAAGAAAAATCAACTTTTATAGTATCGCCGGCTATCAACGGCTTTTTCCTGGCGGAATCAATGATATGTTGAACATTGTTCCTGTCGATCAGCAGAAACTTCACTTTTACACTATCAAACGTCGTAGCGCTGATATTTTTGAATCCAACAGAAAACTTTACTATTTCACCTATCTCTATTGTATCTTTTTGCTGAGAACCTGCTATCGGCATTATTGCCCCTTCCGGCGCAGGCACTCCGGTTAATGTCCAGCGCTTCAATTGGTAAGGAGTTCCGTTTACGGAATCAGTATTGTTCATTACCAACCTCAGATAAGGAAATTGCCTGGCGTCCACAAATGAAACAGTTGTATCTTTTGCATACTTTATTGTTGACAGCAATGTCTCCCCGCCAAGCATGTTTCTTCCGAAAACATCGATGGTTGTTATATCCGGGTCTGCCTCTATACTTTTTCCGTTCCATTGCAAATCCTCCCACTCAATAGCAGGTCCCATCCATTCCGATCTTATTTTTCCATTTGACGCGGCCGAAAATACTTCAAACTCAGCACTGACAAGAGAGCTGGCCTGGTCTCCAAAAAAACTTTGTACAGGATAAGAAAAGTCATCCTTCTTAAAGAAGAAAATAAAGGGAAGGTTTTGCGTAAATCTGTCAATTTCCGTCAACCCCTGCTGTACAAGAGCATGATATAGTGACTTCCCGCTACCCAGGTGGGTAGTATCTTTTTTCCAATCAGCAATAAAGCTGGTATTGGAAGTCATACCAAGACTGGTTATAGACACCAAACTACCTTCCGGAATAGAAGCAAGGAAATCAATTGCCTTTCTTCTGTAGGCAGTATCAGTATAGCTGAACTCAAATGTGTGATTGTTATGCCCACAGGGAGGCACACTCCCAAATCTACCAAAGCCATCCTGCTGTACGCTGTTCGGCCAGGGTTTTTTCGTCACTTTGTCATATACCACAAACTGTAAGGTGTTATATAAACAGCCGTATGTATCCACTATATCGTCGTCCATATAAACATACAGGGCACCACCAACATAATGCGGGTAGATGCCTGTGGAAATCTTAATTATTTTCTTTTGTTGCTCAAATTCAAAAGCCCTTTCTTCATTAAGATGGATTCCGGTGTAAGTATTATTTTTAAACTGGTAAAAATGCGATTGGTTATATCCTTTATCACCTCCATTGAAATATACAAACGAAGACGAGTTCCAAACAGCATCATCCCCCTGTTTTGCCACCCGCCAATAATAGACTGTACTATCAAGAAAACTCATAGCAGGCTTAAACTGAATGATCCCGCCGGACGAATTAATGCCAACCTGCTTCTTTAACGAGGAATTAAAAAGCATTGTCGTATCAATCTCCATAACATACTCCCGCATAGCAGCCAGCGGATCCGAGGTTGAAGCGTAAAAAGTTACGTCGGTGGCACTAACGATTGAATAATTATATGGGAAAACAGGTCTGGCTCCGTCATCAACCACATAGAAAGTTTTTGTTACGGAATTATTTGTTTCCGATATCTCATCGATCTCATTTTCCGAATCGATGACAACAAACAGTTTATTTTCCCCCTTGTCAAGGGTGGGGTTAATAGCCACCGAAAAATTAATACTGTCGGCGAAATTTGTTGCCCGAATTCGTTGATGAATCAAAATATTTGTACTGCCATCGGGAAGCTGGCGTCTTACTGTTACATAAAATGAATCCCTGATGGCTTTCCCCAGGTTCAGGAATTTAACTGATACATCAAATTTGTTATCCACCAAAGATATCAGTGGGGGCAACTTTACGAGTGCATCTTCCACCACATAATCCGGTAACTCCTGCGTGTATGGTTTTACAACCGGATCTCCATGTAATGTTATTTCTTCGGCATGTAATCTCGCAAAAAAATCTCCCGGGTATTGCTGCAATATATATTCAAATGATTCGATTAACAGTTTACCCAAATCTTTTCCATACCCCTTACCGCTTAAGGATTTATAGACTCCCTGCAGGTAAAAATTGAGGTAGTTAACAATCCCGAAATGAGAACTGGCTACGAACGCAATACTTCCCCTCTGATTTGCCAGTAAATATTTTTCAGACAACGTAGTTATAGTTGAAAACCGCTGGGCATCAAAATTAAAAATATCTCCTGCCAGACAGCCATTTACAAAGAACAAAGGATACTTTCCCTGATTCTGATACACATAGGGGTCCTCAATATTAAATTCAAGCGTACTGGAAGAAGAATGACCAAAATAATTTAAGATACCAATTCCTTCAGCAAATAATCCCTGCAGTTCCTGCGAGGTTATCTGGGATGCGACAGCACTGCTTTTACTGAAGCTTTTAACATTCCCTCCATATAATGTGTCCTCAATAATTACCTTCAATTGATTCATGTATCCTCCTATCTGGGCGCTCAGCGCAGCATCGCCGCCACCAATAGCGTGCACAACATTTCTCATCCAGCCCCTCCCTTCAATAGAACCAGGCGCTCCAACCCCTATCGATTCATATTCTTTTATTTTTTCCAGGTATATATCCACTTCTCCTCCCGTAACTGCAGATAACCTGCCGATCGGAATATTGGAAATAGTCTGATTATCCCGGGCTGCCAGCAAATTGTCTGAAGCCGGGTATCCAAATGTCGGCACCAGATTCAGCTTCTCCAGTAAGGGACTACTTTCATTAGATTTAGCCTGTACATAGGAAACCCCCTTCCCAATCAGGAAAACAGCCCTCGGATCTATTGAAAAAACATCGTCGGCATACCTGATAAAATTTTTAACGGAAAAAGGATGCCCTTTGATGCCAAATGCAAACTGATCGACCAACTGGGTGATATCATATGCCCTGGCAGTATACCCACCCCCGGCTGAAGACGACCGATATTGCCTGTATGCCTCTACAGGATTACCGTTCGCACCGGTGTACAGCAATGGGTGACTTATTATTAAATAATCTCCCTGGTTTTCAGGCAACGCATAGTTTACAAAACTTCTGGGCGTAAGACTTGTAATCGCCGTGAGGTTTGATCTCCTTTCGTTGACCAACACCAGTTTTCTTTTTTGCATTGATGGCTGCAACACAAACTGAAGAACGCCTGCCTGGGACTTATCCCCTGAATACCTCCTGAAATTGGTAAGATCATACAGCACCGGTAGGGTGTCCGTATTACCATGATTAAAATTGGATATCTTCAGGTAGTTACCCTCAGAATTGGCATCCAACTCAAAAACAAAGTTGGTGGTATTTCCGAAATTAAACTCCCGCGCATAAGTAAACTCATATTTCCCAACCACCATTCTGTCATTCCCATTGGTATAAACATTGGTGATCCTCACCGCCGCAGAACCCGTGCTGATAAGACTCGCCGGCAACTCCACCTGCTGTTTGGTATCGTTGAACGAATCCATTGTCACATCTATCAACTGGGTATTATTGACATGCACCCTCAGCTTCCGGTTATAGTTGGCATTTCCAAACGCTGATATAAAAAAAGTACCGTTGGGGCCACCCGCATAAGGAAAAAGGTTATTTACCGTTTCATTCAATGGAGAGGTCCCTATATCGTTACTGGTATAACCCTCTCCCCTGTCGTAGGATGATGAATAAACATATTCGCCCACTATTCCTGCATAGCCGTGATTGATCCTGTTTTTAAAACTCTTGTTATAAGTGTACATAAAGTACGCGTCCTCGGGTAATGTATTGCCGGCAACATTATTGGCTACAGGCAGGAGCCGCTGGTTATTTCCGGCAGGATTCACCGTTAAAAAATAAGTGGCAGTATCGGTGTACAGGCTCCATTTATCCGACAACTGATTGTTTATATCCCTGTATAAAAACCTATCCGGTTTACCGTCATTGATCTCTCCCCAAAATTCAATATAACCCGAGGCGCCCAACAGTCCCGATGCGGCACTGGTATAAATAGGCACCTGTACGCCATTTCTCCATAACTGGAACTGTTCGGCAGGTACATTATGCAATCCCACTGTTTGTAATACGGAATCCGGGATGCGGAAAACGCCGTCTTTCCCAACAGTGAATTTATAATAGGTCTTAGAATAATCTATCCATTCGTTGTTATACTGGCTTTTGGCAACCAGACAACAAAAAACCAAACATATGGATAAAATTCTCTTCATAAAAAGTGCTATTTAGTTTTACCACTTTTCTTTTCCTTTTTCGTCAAATCGAGTCGCAAAGAAAAAACGTGTGTGTACAAAGGGTTAGATTGATTAGCCAGGTTGATAAACGCATAGTCGATGCCCACATGCTTTAATTTAAAGCCGGCTCCTAAACCGGGTTGATAGATCCAGACGCGCTTCTGGTTAAGGGTATCCCCATCAGCCAGCGCTTTTTGAAAATTATAAATACCGCCTCTCACAAAAAACAGGTTTTTGTAGCCAAGCTCAACTCCTATACGGGGATCGATACTCAAAGGGTTGGAACTGATCAACACATTTCGTTTACCGTCAAAGGTCAGGTCCAGGTTGATTTCTGTTAACAGGTTTAATGTTTTTGTCAGGCTAAAGTCATATGCGCCACCGAGGATCAGTCTTGGCGCCGTCATCTCTGTAGACTTAACCGGAATATCATTATTTGTGAGGTATAGTACTTCTTTTTCCTGCTCTGTAAAGTTGAAGCTCCACGCATTAAACGTAGTGGTAACATCCCGCGCCGCAATTCCCACTTTCCATTTTTTTGCATGTATCTGTACCCCGGCATCTATACCGAACCCCCATGCTTTTGCAAATGTTCCTACATTCCGGTGTATTACCTTGGCATTACCACCAAAACTGATCAGCTTATCTCCCACCTCTTTAAAGCGTTGAGCATACGACAGTAAAAAAGCATAGTCAGCCGAGGAAAATGTGCGGATATTATTGTAATTGACAGAACCATCAGGCTCTATCAGAAAAAGCGTATTGGGAATATCGTCCACCCCGAAGCGCAATATGGATAATCCTATCGTCCGCTTATCATCACTCAATGGAATGGCTATGCTGCCATAATCATATTTACCGATTCCTGAGAAATACTCGGCATGCATAAAATTTACCACGGGGTCCCCCTTCACATGTACCAGTCCCGCCGGGTTCCAGTAGCCGGCATTACCATCTTTTACCGATGCTACCTGCGCGCCTCCCATAGCCAGCCCCCTGGCGCCGGCTCCTATGTTCAAAAACTCATTGGAATATTTCCTGAACTGGGCATGCACAAAATTTCCTCCCAACACGCAGAATAAACAAATGCTAAAAATTTTTTTCATCCGGTTTATTTTCCAATAAGCGTTATAACATGCTACGCAGAAAGTAACTGTAAGGGCTTTTCTAATACAAATATAATTGAGTAACAGCTTTTATTTCTATTCAAACACAAGCTTTTATAACGTTTAGCCGGGCAACTTATTGCACTTTAGCCCGGCCGGCTTACTTTTGCGCAAAAAGCAAAAAATGACCTTACTGGAAGAATTGAGATGGAGAGGAATGCTGCAGGATATGATCCCTGGAACAGAAGAACAACTGAATAAGGAAAGTACTACCGGTTATATAGGATTTGACCCGACGGCAGACAGCCTGCACATCGGCAGCCTGGTGCCGATTTTACTGCTCGTGCACCTGCAAAAGGCCGGGCATAAGCCGATTGCGCTTATAGGCGGCGCTACGGGTATGATTGGCGACCCCAGCGGCAAAAGCGAAGAAAGAAACCTTTTAACACCCGAACAACTGGATATAAACGTAACCGGCATCAGGCAGCAACTGGAAAAACACCTGGACTTTGACCCAGGAAAGCCTAATGCAGCAGAACTCGTCAACAATTTTGACTGGTTCAAAAATATCAGCTTTATAGACTTCCTGCGGGATGCGGGTAAGCATATTACGGTAAACTATATGATGGCTAAGGATAGCGTGAAAAAGAGATTCCAGGGGGATGTAGGCATCAGCTATACCGAATTTGCCTACCAATTGATGCAGGGCTACGATTTTTACCTGCTTTACAGGGATAAGAACTGTAAGCTGCAGATGGGCGGCAGCGACCAATGGGGCAATATCACCACCGGAACCGAATTTATCAGGAGAAAATCAGGCGGAGAAGCCTTTGCTTTTACCTGCCCGCTGATCACCAAAGCCGATGGCGGCAAGTTCGGAAAAACCGAAAAAGGAAATATATGGCTGAATGCGGAGCGGACAAGCCCTTACCAGTTTTACCAGTTTTGGCTGAACGCTTCCGATGAAGACGCGGCAAAATGGATCAAAATTTTTACTTTTCTTTCCCCTGAGGCGATTGAATCGCTTGTCAGCAGGCATAATCAAAACCCATCGGAAAGGATATTGCAGAAAGCCCTGGCAAGGGAAGTAACTACTTTTGTTCACGGAGAGGAAGAGTTCCACAAAGCGGTCGAACAAACCCAAAAGCTGTTCTCGCAGCAGGACGCGCCCGCTGAAAGCCTGTCTGTGGAAGACCTCGAATCCCTGGAAGGAGTAAAAAAATTTGACTTTCCCCGACAAAAAATCGAGGACGGATTGGATATTATCAGTTTCCTTGCCGAAAGCGGTACTTTTCCCAGTAAGGGAGAAGCCAGAAAAATGGTTCAGAACGGCGGCGTAAGCGTGAACAGAAAGAAGGTTTCAGATACCGGTCAAAGGATCTCCGCATCCGATCTTTTGCATGATCAGTACGTGCTTGTGCAGAAAGGAAAGAAAAACTACTTCCTGGTACAGGTGAACTAAGGTCCTTAATCAAATTTGGTTTGCATGGTGCAAGTATTTATTTTTGCACCCCTCAAACGCTCTTTCAGAGCATTGGCCTATAGTATAATGGTAGTACGACAGATTTTGGTTCTGTTTGTCTTGGTTCGAATCCAGGTAGGCCAACCTTATAGGACAGACCGGTTTTTTGCCGGCTTGTCCTTTTTTATTTTCGCTGAAACCCGTTTCCAGGCAAACGCATCATACTTACCCAGGGAGATCAAAATATACCTGATTTTGACAAGGAAACAGAATTACAATATGCAGTATACCTTTATAAATGGGCTGGCTGATTTTCTCTGATAGGACTGGAGTTTTTGTCAGGTCGGATATTTGATAAAAGCCGTAGCGAGACTTCCACGAACTCCTACAACTCCTTTATCTTAATATTCCTGAAGGAAACGCCTTTGGCCCAATCCTGCAGAGCAATATGCCCCCTGGTATGCTTCCCGAATTCCGGAAAGTTTTTAAAATGAGTTTGATCAACCAAATGAAACCATTCCTGCGTTGTGAAGTCACGCGTGGCTGTTAATTTATCATTCAGGTAAAATTCCACTTTCCCGTTTTCCTGCCTGATCCTGGATTGGTTCCATTCACCTGCGGGTTTATATACACCGTCATTGTACTGTGCGGCAAAACCAAATATTACACCCGGCTTTTTTGTATTCAACTGAAAATCTGCATGAGCCGTGTCCAGTAATTGGTATTCCGGGCCGGACGCCCAGGTTGTCGGGTTCTCCGGCTTCTCCGCCACGTTAATAAAAACACCGCTGTTTCCTCCAGCCGTAATTTTCCATTCAAATACAAGTTCAAAATTTCTATACTCCTTATCAGTTATCAGGTCCCCATGGGGTAGATCAGCACTTTGTGTGCAACGAAGTTCTCCATCGGTGACCACCCAGGCCGAAGCGGTTTTTCCTTTATTATACAGGTGCCATCCCTCTGTAGACCTGCCGTCAAACAGTAATACCCAACCCTCTTCTGATTCTCCGCCCGCCGACACATTATTTTTATCCTGCTGCTTTCCACCGGAGCATGAGCAGAACAAAACCATCAAGCAGGCAATAATCATCCCTGATAAATTATTCTTCATCGATCGTTCATTTAAAACTATATGATATAAATCACGAAACCAGGTTACAATATTACCGCTTAAAAAAATAAGCGATCGCCACCCATACAAAAAGAACAGCCAGGCAACCAAAAGCTGCCTCCAGCGAAAACCGGTGGGCAATTATACCCAGCAACGCCGGTCCTGCCAACTGTCCTGCATATCCCAGGGTAGTGATAACCGGTATGCTCACGGTGGGAGGTATGCCCCGGAGCTTTCCTCCATCGGAGAAAAATATGGGAACAATATTGGCCGCACCCACTCCAAGTAAAGCATACCCGATCAGTACCCAATAAATACCCGTACAAAACACGGTAATAGCAAAACCCAACGCCGCTACTAAACTCCCCCCTACCACTATTAATTTATTATTCCATCGCTCTACCAGTTTATCACCTGTTAACCGCACAAAAGCCATCGCTATTGAAAAAGCGGCATAACCCACACCGGAAAATTCCTGGCTCACGCCTTTGTTATCGCGCAAAAACACGGCGCTCCAATCCAGTACAGCACCTTCACCCAAAAACACGGCGAAGCTCAAAAAACCCAGAAAAAGAACAGTTCCCCGCAACCATTGATACCGGCTACCTGTAGCAGTGCCGGCGGAAGGGGAATAGAATTGCGCCACTACCGCCCGTTCTTCGGAAAAACTGAACAGATAACGGTACTGGCTAACTGCTATAATAATCAACAGAACGGCAATACCTATAGCTGCCGGGATAGGCTCTAATCCTGTTTTAATCAGAAAACCCAATCCCAATGCACCTAACAACCCACCCACACTATACAACCCATGCAAAGAAGACATAATCGGCCTGCCATACAGGTTTTGCACCTGCACCGCCTGCGCGTTCATGGCTACATCAATGGAACCAATACCGGCGCCAAACAGCATAAGCGCCGCCGCCATGGCTATACCCGAATCAAGAATCAACAGTAAAGGCAATGTCAATGCGATCACCAATGCCGATACCAGTATTACGATCCGGCTGCCAAACCGGCTGGCAAGCACACCGGAAGCCGGCATCATCACCAGCGCCCCGCCTCCTAAAAATAACAAAAGAATACCCAGGTGAGCATCGTGCAGCGCCAAACGGTCCTTTGCATAGGGCACCATTGGCGCCCAACTGGAAATGCCTAAGCCACACACTAAAAAAATGAGCCTGGTTGCTGTGCAGGTCTTTGCCAACCTTTTCGGATCTGTCTCCATAGCTGGTAATTCAAAAAATTGAAAATAGACAAAATATCTTTCCCGACCGAAGCGGATCTTTATGAGGTAAAATATCGCAGGTTTTTACCCTATCTTTAATTACAGGAAGTTAAGCAATGGATGCCAGGTATCTCCGCGAAATAAAAACAATTGTTGCATTCCATATCAACTTTCGGAACAAGGTTAATAATATTATATGATCGTAAGGAAAACAATCAGTTTAAAAGCCATTTATCAATTTGCCGGGCACCACGTGTTGTGGCTCGCCGCCTGGATGTCGATAGTGACCCTTCTGTATCATTATACACACTGGAAATGGATCACCATTCCATGGTTGCCCTTGTCTGTGATAGGTACGGCGGTGGCATTTTATGTAGGGTTTAAAAACAACCAGGCCTATGACAGGCTTTGGGAAGGAAGAAAAATATGGGGCGCTATCGTCAACAGCAGCAGAATGCTTTCTACCATGATAAAGCATTTTCCCAATCCGGGAAATCTAACCAAAGAAGAACTTGACTCCGTCAAAAGAAGGATCATCTACAGGCATATTGCTTACCTGTATACTTTCCGGGAACAATTGCTGGCTCCCACCCAGTGGGAACACGTAAGCCTTCAGTGGCGGTTCGGAACATTTAATCAACGGCGAAAGACGCAATTGCTTGCAGTTGCTTATGCAAAGGAACTGGCTGAAATTGAAAGCCGGCGATACATAAGTGAGCAGGAAAATGAAGAATATAGAAATGTGGCCAACAAAGCCACACAGATGATTGATAAACAGTCCGGCGATCTGGCTTCGCTTTACCAGAGTGGATGTATCAATATGATGCAGCACGTAAAATTGCAGGAAGTAATAAATGATTTTTATGATCACCAGGGAAAAGCAGAGCGTATTAAAAGATTTCCGCTCCCCCGGCAATACGGAAGTTTCAGCTTTGTATTCGTAGCCATATTTGTATTCCTGTTGCCATTCGGTATTGTGGCAGAGTTCAGTAAACTGGGTGACAGCGTCATATGGCTGAGTATTCCTTTTGGAGTGATCATCGGCTGGGTGTATGTGGTGATGGAAATGATCGGGGACTATTCGGAAAATCCTTTCGAAGGATTATTTAATGACGTGCCTTTACTGTCTATCTGCCGGACTATAGAAATAGACCTGCTGCAAATGCTCGGCGATCAGGATATACCGCAGGCTATTCAACCAAAACGAAATATATTGATGTGACCCATTCCGGACATTAGGGCTGCAACTTTAACTTTTGGAGAAATAAGCGAGTTTTTATCAACCCTAATACAAATTAAAGTACGGGATCAAATTGTATGAAAATTCCACAAATAATAAAGGGTCTCATTTTCATGAAACCCTTTACTGTATTGAGTGGGAGCACACGGGCTCGAACCGCGGACCCTCTGCTTGTAAGGCAGATGCTCTGAACCAACTGAGCTATGCTCCCTTTACCCGTTTTTTATCGGGAGTGCAAAGATAAGCGTTACTTTATTTCTGCAAAATTTTTTCTGCTTTTTTATTTAGCGGCTACAGTTCCGGCGGGAAAAACTATTTCCTGATAATGATCTTTTCCGTCTTCCAGGCATTTTTAGCACCCCCATATTTTAATATATATATTCCATCCGGGAGGTTTACAGACAATACAGCGGTTCCTGCGGAAACAACCGCTACCTGTCTTAATACGATCCTGCCGCTTACATCGTACCATTCCACCGGCAGGTCGCCCGCCGGAAGTCCGGTGATATGAATAGTGCCTGCTGAAGGGTTGGGGTAGACTGACACAGTTTCTCTTCTGTTAAAATAAACAGACGCTATATCAGAGTAAACAATCTTGCCGTCAACGCCGGTTCGTTTTACCCTGTAATAACTGCGTCCTTCAAAAGGATCATTGTCTGTAGTTGTATAATATTGTTTGACCTGTCCACCAGTTTCGGTAGTTCGCGATTGCACCGTTGTGAGCGCTTCAAACAGCATACCGTCACGACTCTTTTCGATGATGTAATAATCACCAACTGATGCTCCTGCCGCGGCCCAGGAAATATTCACCTTATTTTCCACCCGCAACGCTTTAAACTCGAGCAACTGAACCGGCAGAATGATCAATTGCCGGAACGCGATAGCAAACTCGGAGAAGGAGTTAAATGCGGTAGGAGAAGAGGTGGAAGTGATGCTACCGGTGAGGTTTACACCTCCGTCATACGGTGGTGCACCGGCGCCACCGATATCGATCCAGGCTCCAGGAGTTATATGAGTATTCTTAACAATAGTGGTAGCATTACCATCCGTTACCAGGTCATTGGCTCCAAAAAATATTTCTATGGTTTGATTACCGGAAAGACCTGCCGTCGGCTGGTTATTACCGGATGCATCCATTCTGTTGATGGTATAATAGTGTACGGAAGAAACTTCATCTACTGTCGGGGGTAAGGTATAACCCAATGCAGCGGCGCTGGCATTATACAACCTGACCTGGTAAATATAGGATGTGCTGCTGGTATGCGCTACCGTGAGTACCACGGGGCGACAATCCGGAGCATTACCAACGGGAAAGTTCAATACCGTACTGCCGGCACTTGCTTTCTGATAGCGCATGGGTCCGTTCACATAAGAAACGGACAATGCATTTCCGGCGGCAACAGTTGCGTTGTTAAGCATTGTCAATATATTGGTTTCGGTAGTATGCAACAAGCCGCTGTTTAAATCCAGGTTCCTGTATACAGTAACAGGCGTATTAAGTGAAACACCAGATCCTGTGTTGTTAATTACCAGGCGGGAAAACGTCGGCACAGGCGTACCGGCAGATGCCGAGATCAACTGGGGTCCTGCACCATTGAAGGTAGCCGTTCCTGTATTGGCGCCAAAATTGATTACCGTAGCTGAAGAAACATTTACATTGCCGGCATAAGCGCTATTGTGATTATAGTTAGGGTAGATGATCCCGGTATTGTTTTTCTCGAAGCTCACATTACCGTTGTACACATCCGGCAACGAATGAGACATCATGAGGTAGCCGGTACCATTATTTACCAATGCAGTCACCCCGTTGAATATATTATTACCGACGCTTTGGTCGTTCGTAGCGCCTGTTTTTTCAGCCTGTACAGAGGAAGCAAAATTACATCCGTTGAAAAGCAACCCCGGGCTTGAGGCATTAACCGCTCCGCCGAAAGCTGAAACGGGTCCAAATGCCAGCCTGCCCGAACCTGTTAGCGACAATGCCTGTGGCGTAGCGCCCACCTGGGTAAACTGCTTCAGAAGTAAAGTACCGGAAGAAAAGCCCGATGAACCAATACCGATGGCATTACCGGCAACCAGCGTAACGGAAGCAGTGGCATTGCTTGCACAAAACTGCACTCCCTGGCCACTGACGGACGATACAATAATATTACCATTAAAAACAGTTCCCGCACTATACGGGCTTACATTGATCTGCCCACTGCCTGAATTATTAAAGGTTGCCACTCCACCGAAAATATTATTACTACTGTTATAGGCTACGTGAAGATTGGCTGTTCCTGTATTATTAAAGGTGGATACGCTGTTAAACTGATCCCTGTTTCCATTCCCCATCAACAGATAACCGTCTCCGGAATTGATGATGGTAGTGTTATTGTGAAATACGTTGTTACCATTGCTCGCATCGTTGGTCGCTCCTGTTTTTGTACTATTCACCGTGCCGGAAAAAGTGCATCCGTTAAAATACAAACCCGGGCTCACCGAGGTAACATTTCCACCGAAAGCTGAAGATGGTCCAAATGTCAGCCTGCCTGATCCTGTTAGTGACAATGCCTGCGGGGCAGCGCCTACCTGTGTAAACTGTTTCAGCAACAAGGTACCGGCAGAAAAGCCTCCGGCGCCTACGGATATTGTTTTGCCGGTGGCCAGGGTAGCGGAAGCAGTGGCATTGCTTGCACAAAACTGCACACCCTGCCCTCCGGTAGAAGACACTATAATATTTTCGGTAAATACGGTGCCGGTGCTATAGCTGCTTACATAAATGCCCCTGTCAGCAGTGGTCGTGTTATTAAATGTAGTGACACCTCCAAAATGGTTGTTGCTGCTATTATGCGCTATATAAAAATGGGCTGCACCGGTATTATTAAAGGTGGCTATGCTGTTAAACTGATCCCTGTTCCCATTCCCCATCAACAGATAACCGCTACCGGAATTGGTAATGGTAGTGTTATTATCAAACATATTATTACCACTGCTGGCATCGCTGGTTGTTCCTGTTTTTGTGCTATTCACTGTACCGGAAAAAGTGCATCCGTTAAAATACAAACCCGGACTCACTGAGGTAACATTTCCACCGAAGGCTGAAGACGGACCAAACTGCAGATATGATGCCGTATTGCCAAGAGTAAGGTTTACCGGGGTATTACCCAACTGCGTAAACTGCCGCAGTATCAGATATCCCGCGTGGAGCCCTGAAATACCGGATTGTATGGTTTTGCCGGCAGCGAGGGTAGCGGTAGCAGAACTATTTCCACCACAAAAATGAATACCCGTACCACTTATTGTATTTACGTATATATCCCCATTAAACTGGTTACCCGCAGACCCCCAGCAGGGCAGTATCCTGTCTATTCCGTTGTTGGTAAAAACTACGTCGGCATTCCAGGTATCCGGGTCTGTATTCCCCATCAGGAAATAGCCGCCATTGTCTACCGTAAAGCTGGTTTGCCCGTTAAAGACATTTCCTCCACGGGATGCATTATTCCGGGTACCGGTTTTAGTAGCGTTCACTACACCGTTAAAAGTGGCTCCATCAAAATAAATATCAGGGCTGCTGACTACAAGGTTACCTCCGATAACGGAATTCAGCGCAAACCTGAGTGTAGTAGTCGTGCCATTAAAGTTCAGGTTCATGGGTGCAGTACCCAGTTGCGTAAACCTGTTCAATGTAAGAAACCCGTCATTAAAGCCGGCAGCGCCTACTAAAATAGTTCTCCCGGCAGCAAGCGTTGGCGTTCCTGTGCCCGAACTTCCAAGGTATATGCCACCGGAGCCTGTACAGGTAACAATAATATCTTCATTAAACAAATCATTGGAATTATGTCCCAGCATAAAGTAACCACTGTTGCTTTGCTGGTGAATGGTAAGCAGCCCGTTGAACACATTTCGCCTATTGGAATTGGAATTACTTACTCCCCCTGTTTTTATAAAAGTAGCATCGCCGTTAAATATCCCACCCTGTACATAAATATCAGGCGCGGTTACCGTGAATGGCCCGCCGAAATTTGAGGAGATGCCGTTTTGCAGTATTTGTATATACGCAGTGCCCGTCAGGGTCAGGTTGGTGGGCGCTGTGCCCAACTGTGTAAAGGCGCTCAAACGAAGATAACCTGCCGAAAACCCATCAACTCCTACAGACATTGTCTTCCCGGCCGCCAGTACGGGAGTGCCCGTACCGTCCGCCCAGCCAAAGCAGATGCCTCCTGTGCCGGTAGCATTCAAAACAATATCTTCGTTAAAAAGATCTTCGGAATTATAACTCAGCATAAAATACCCGCTGCTGCTCTGCTGGTTGATCGTCAGCAATCCGTTAAAAATATTTTGTCGGCCTGAGTTGTGGTTTGAAACACCACCGGTTTTTGTAAAAGTGGTTGTATTATTAAAAATGCCGCCACGGATATAGATATCAGGCGACTGCACCGAAAACGGCCCACCGAAAACGCTGGGATTATCATTCGAATATACCCTTAGTAAAGCCGTTCCCGTCAGCTCAAGTGTAATGGGTGCATTGCCATGCTGAACAAATCCGCCCAATTGAAGCTGACCGGCATGGTATCCTGCAGCACCAACAACAATCGTCTTTCCGGCTGCCAGCTCAGGGTTACCTGATCCCGAAGTCCACCCCAGGTTGATACCGCCGGTGCCGGTTGCATTGACAATAATATTCTCGTTGAACCGGTCATTGGAATTATACCCCAACATAAAATAGCCGGTATTGCTTTGCTGGTTGATGGTCAATACTCCGTTGAATATATTCTGCCTCCCTTCATTATGATTGCTGGTCCCTCCCGTTTTTGTTATCACTACATCACTGTGAAAGGTCGCTCCCCTTATATACACATTTTCTGCTGTCACATTCACCGGCCCACCGATAACAGAATGGTTATGCCCGTTACCGGCACCCAGATACACAGCCACATCACCGGTAGTATGCAGGTTAACGGGTTCACTGCCATGCTGGGTAATACCCTGCACATAAAAGTAGCCGGCATCCATCCCGCCCGCACCCAGCCTGATGGTTTTACCGGCCGCCATTTCACTGGAGGATGCGGTATTCCAGGTGAGGGCCGTTCCAGAGGAAGACCCCGTTTGTGTAATGATAAAATCACCGTTGAACTGGTTACCGGCAGCGTTATGACCGAAGATTATTCTATCCAGGCTGTTATTATTAGAATACACATCACCGTTATAGATATCGGGATTACCGTTGGCAAAAGACCAATAGCCGGTGCCGTTTGAAGAAAAATAGTTGGCAGTGAGGGTGCCGTTAAACACGTTTCCGCCACCCATCGCATTGGAACTGGCGCCGTCTGTTTTGGTGAGCGTTACATTATCATCAAAAACAGAGTGGGATATATACATATTGGGGGAACTAACGGTAACTGCCGCATTGAACTGAGAATTATTAGCTATTACCAGTTCGGCGGTACCTCCGAGCGTCAGGCTTACGGGAGTAGCTCCCTGCTGTGTGAACCTCCTTACAGACAAGCTACCCTGTGAAAAACCCGGAGCACCCACGCTGATGGTATGACCGGATGTGATCGTTGCGGAAGCAGCACCGCCGTTACAAAAAAACACGCCATTTCCACCGGTTGCACTCACTACAATACCCCCGTCAAATACTGTTCCTGCTGAATATTGGCTCACATAGATATTCCCGTTACCGGTGGATTCGTTGTGAAAAGTAGTAACACCGCCAAAATAATTACCGGCGCTGCTGTTCGCCATAAAAACATGAGCGCTGCCACTGTTAATCACTGTCAGATCGGTATTGAACTGATCGGCGTTGGTATTTCCAAACGTAAGATTACCGGCTCCGGCGTTTGTAATGGTAACAGGTGCATTGAAAATATTGTTGTTGCCGCCGTCATGGGTTGCTCCTGTTTTGGTGATATGGGTATAACCATTAAAGGTCGCGTTTCGTATTTGCAGAGATGCCGAATGAATATTTACGGTACAATTCATAGTAACCGAACCCGTACCAAATGTAACATTACCTGCTGCAGGAATCAGCAGGTTTCCGTTCTGAACAACACCGGATGAAAATACGGCGGTAGTACCCTGAACCGAAAGTGTAACACCGTTAAGGTCGAGAATTCCACTTGTCAGTGTCAGATTACTGATAACAGCAGAAGCGTCCAGTATGCAGTTATTAGCCCCCGTTACAATCTGAACATTGTCTATTGTTGTGGGCACTCCGGCAGGCGTCCAGTTGCCGGAGTTGTTCCAGGATGTTGAGACTGAACCACTCCAGGTGTAATTAACCTGGGCGCTCGTATAAAATGATAATAACAATCCCGTCAGAAGAAAAAATAGTTTCATTGTGCAGTATTCAATAGGTTCTAAATTCCTGGGATTCAGGCGTTAGCAAACGTTTTTATTTAATTAAAACAGAAATTTCACTTATCAAACACTAAGTGTTTACATATTTTAAACATATAAAACATATATATTCCCCTAAATATTGTAGAAATAATGAATTTTAGTTTTCCGGCAGCACCTGCAAGCAGGTTACTACCTGAATAATTGAATACCAGGCAGTATTGCACGGAGTTCCCGGTCTCCTGCAATTACTAACTTTAGTGCAGCTACCACGCTTTATGAACATTTTAAAGAATCACTATGGCAGATCGCAGCAACCGTAGCCGCAGAGCCTTTGTTAAAACCACGGGCGCCGGGGCATTGGCTTTGATATCCCAACGATTTTTGTTCGCGGCTCCTTTTACATCAGCGCGAAAGCTGAGAGTGGGTATAGTCGGCGGCAGATTCGGGTTAAGTTTCTACTTCAATGAGCATCCCAACTGCATCGTGGAAGCTGTAAGTGATTTGCGGGAAGACAGGAGGGCACGGCTTATGGAGACCTATCAATGCAACACAAGCTACCCATCACTGACAGAACTATTGAAAAATAAAAAAGTAGAAGCAGTATTCCTGGCAACGCCTGCCCCTGACCATGTGCGCCATACCATCGAATGTCTTAAGGCAGGTAAGCATGTACTGTGTGCCGTACCCGCCGCGCTGACACTGGAAGAGTGCGATGCACTTAAAAAAGCGGTGGAGCAAAGCGGATTGAAATATATGATGGCAGAGACCAGCGTGTACCGCCAGGGGGCAATTACCGCCCGTAAGTTTTACAGGGAAGGAACATTTGGTAGCATTTTCAGCGCCGCATCTGAATATAATCATCCGGGACTGGAGAAGTATTTTTTTGAGGAAGGAAAACAAACCTGGCGACATGGATTTCCCCCCATGCTGTACCCTACCCACTGCACGTCGTTTCTTATTTCGGTTACGGGCGCCCGCCTGACGCATGTAACGGCTGCGGGTTGGGGTGATAGACACGAACTCCTGAAGAATAATCCATATAACAATCCCTTCTGGAACGAAACCGCTTTTTTTAAAACCAATCAAAATATACCGTTCCGGGTGGAAGTTAACTGGAAAGGCGCCCTGGTGGAAGCAGAGAGGGCAGAATGGCGGGGTGATCAAATGAGTTTCTTTTATCCCGACGGGCGGAGTAAACAATTTATGGTGGTACGCTCAGAAGAAATACAGGGGAGGGATGATGCGGGTTTTGCACACACAAAAAATATTGTGGAACCCTGCAATGTGCCCAAGTGGTGGCAAACAGATATGCTACCTGAGCGGATGCGGCACGACAGCGGGCATGAAGGATCACATACATTCATCACGCATGAATTCCTGAGCGCAATCCTGGAAGACAGGCAGCCTGAAATAAATGTATATGAAGCCATCGCTTATACAGCGCCGGGCATTGTAGCACATCAATCTGCATTAAAAGACGGGGAGTATATGGCTATTCCAAACTTTGACAGATAATGCATCTAAGAGATATCTTACGGTCTTGCTATTTTACCATCTCCTCCTAGATCAACTTCCATTTCTGCCGGTGCTCCCGGTGCAGCAGAGCGTTGGCATCGGCATCTCCAACAAACTGTTCTGCAATCGCATCCCATTGCAATGGACGGCCAAGCCGGTAAGAAATGAGCGCCAGGTGCATCGGGAAGGTCATTTCGCGGGCATACGCCAGGTTAGACTCAGGTTGCAAACGGGATTTGACAGCATCAACGAAATTTTGCTGGTGACCCGGTGATCGCTTAACAGACATCGGCACATGAGCTATATCCGTCATCGTCTCTCCGTTAATAGTAATAGAACGGGTACTGTAGTCGCAGATCAGGGTTCCCTTATCTCCTTCAAAATACGCTCCGATACCTCTTTCAGCAGCGCCCGGCACATCCGGTGGTTTACTGGTCCAGAGAATTTTCAGATTGTCAAATTCAAAATCAGCGTCCAGCCATTTGGGTACATCCGCTATACCATCCGCTTTTTCTCCCCTGGCATGAACTTTTTTCAGTCCTTTGGGTTGCAGGCTCCAGAATACAATATCAGCAATATGGCACCAGAAATCGGCAAACACACCACCGGAGTAATCAAGAAAATAGCGATAGGTAAAATGACATTTCGCGGGAATGTACTCCGTATAGGGAGCAGGTCCCAGCCACATATCCCAATTGAGATGAGAAGGTACCGGCGCCGGTTCTGTTCCTTTCAGCTCGGGTGGAGTCCCGGTCTTCCATAAACGAACCGTGTGCACATTGCCGATAACGCCCGATTTTACCAGCTCTACCACCCTGTGATAGTTGTCCGTGGCATGTATTTGGTTGCCCATCTGGAAAACGCGGTTGTACCGGTTGAGGTTCTCCAGCATAATCTTTCCCTCTCCCACATCATAAGATAAAGGCTTTTCGCCATAAACATCCTTGCCTGCCTGGAATGCCAGCGTGGCAATGGCCGCGTGCCAGTGGTCGGGAGTGGCACAGGTGATAGCGTCTATATCCTTCCGGTCGAGTATCCGCCTGAAATCCCCGTATGTTTTTATTTTCGGCCCCTTCGGGCGTAACTCCTTCAGTTTATTCTGTGTCTCCTTCAGGCGTATTGAATCCACATCGCACAATGCCACTATATCCACTTCGGGAATGTTGGCAAACCATTTCATATGCGAATTACCCATGCCACCTAAACCAATATGCGCTATCCTTAATTTATCGCTGTGGGCAAATGCCCTGAGAGAAGGAGCAAAAGCGACACCCAATGCAGCCAGGCTGCCGCTTTTAATAAAATGCCTGCGATTAAAAGAATTCATCATGGTTTGTTTAAATGTGATAGTTGTTATGAAGGTAGAAAAACTATCTGTAATCGCCCTAAGGTAATTTGCCTATCCCCTGCCCGGCTGAACGTCGTTCGGGCAGACTCTTATCCTTCTCCTGCAGAGAAGAACGGTGCAGCCTCACCCTCTTTCCCTCTCCCCGCAACGGAGAGGGACGGTACTGAAGAACAATTCCAGGCTGTATATCTACCACATCAGCCTATCTCTCCTTCTCCCTTTCCCAGGGAAAGGAAGCGGTGCTGCAGAATAATTCCAAGCGTTGTACCTACCACATCATCTGTACGATAAATCCAAGCAATATTTTCACATCTTCACACTTCCACATTATCAACCTCCCCTCGCTACATTTCATCACCTATCTTAGAATTGGGGCACCCCTCTTCCCTTTGGGGAGAGGGGCTGGGGAGAGAGGCTACTCCTTCCTCAAACTCTTCATCCCGATATCAGCTTCGCTTCATCGGGATCTCCGCATTACTACGCTATTCGCTCCGTAATGCTGTGACCGGGTTTGCCATCGCAGCTTTGATCGCCTGGAAGCTTACCGTTGCCAATGCAATCACAATAACCAGGCATGCAGTCATGGCAAAAACCCACCAGCTCAATGTAATCCTGTACGGGAAATTCTGCAGCCATTTGGCGGCAGCCAGGTACGCAGGCGGTGATGCAATCAGCAATGCAATTACAACCAGCTTTATAAAATCTCTGGATAAGATAGTGACCACATTATTTACCGAAGCACCCAGTACTTTTCGTATGCCTATCTCTTTTGTTCTTTTTTCAGCCGATAAAACTGACAAGCCAAACAAGCCGACACATGAAATAAAAATAGTGAGCGCCGCGCCAAATAAAAGGATCTGCTTCCACCTGGCAATATCATCATACTGCCGTCTGTTCTCCTCATCTTTAAAAGTATATGCGTATGGGCTTAGCGGGAAAAACTCTGTAAATGTATGTTGTATAAAAGCCAGGCTTTCACCGGTTTTCTCTGGTTTTATTTTTATATAAAATGTTCCGTAGTTATTCTTATCCCTCATCGTGAAAAGCTGCGGCCCAATCTCTTCGTTCAGCGGCGCATAATGATAGTTCTTCACTACACCCACTACATGGTATATTGCGTCGTTATCCCTATACCAGAAATTCACTGTTTCGCCGATTGGCTCCTTCCATCCTGCCTGTTTTACAAATGCTTCATTTACCAATACAGAATTGCTTGCGTCAGAAGGAAGACCGGATGAAAAATTCCTTCCCTGAACAAGCGGGATCTTAAATTGGGGGAGGAATGACTCGTCTATTGTTTCGTACCGGAATTGCATCACAGAATCATTGCTCAATTTCGCTCCGGTAGTATTTGATCCGCTGTTTTTAGCACTTACACCTGCAATGTCGGGGTTCTTTAAAAGCGCTGTCTTAAATACTGATGCTTTTGTATGCGAAACGTCATATTTATGCACCTCTACAATATTGCTGTCATCGTATCCTAAATCTGCATTAGTAAGGAAATCAAACTGGTTATAAATAGTAAGCGTGGCGATAATTAAAAAAGAAGCCAGTGCAAACTGCAGCACTACCAGCAATTTTTGTAAATAGTTTTTACCGGAAATATTAAACCGGCTGTATAAAGTTTGCACCGGGTTGTAACCCGATAATACCAATGCAGGATAAAAACCTGCCAGCAAACCGGTAACGATCAAAAGCAGAAGGTAACCTGTCACCAGCTTTGTGTCAACCAAATAAGAAACAGATAATGTTTTATTGGTAAGCCCGCTAAATAAAGGCAACAGCAACTGTACCAACAAAATAGCAAGGGCAAAGGCAATGGCGCATAAAAAAAATGACTCACCGAGAAACTGCATGATGAGCTGTTTTCTGTCGCCGCCCACTACTTTTCGAATACCTATTTCTCTGGCACGTTTAACTGAACGTGCGACTGTGAGGTTTACAAAATTGATGCACGCAATAAGCAATACGAATAAAGCTATGCCCGAGAGTATGTATGAATACATGGGGTTGCTGCCACCACTTAACCCGTTTCCAGGCGGCAGGTTTGTACTTAGATGCATATCGGTGAAGGGCTGTAAAAAATAGGAACCCATTTCCTCCACAATATCACCATATTTCTTCCTAAGGTCATCAAATGCAAGTCTGGCATCCTCTTCATAAAAGCTTTGCATCTGCTTTTCAACTGTTTGCCGGTTTGCATTGTCATCAAGTACTATAAATGTATTTAAGAAGGAATTAAACCAGTTCATATTGTTTTTTGCTTCTTCATCTGATAGCCGGGGAATGGGTGTTAAAGCGCTGAACCTGATGGAAGAATTTTGAGGGCAGTTTTTTGTAACAGCGGTTACTTTGTAAGGAACAAATGCGCTGTCCTCTTTCAGCATTACCGTCTTACCAACGGCATCGGCTGTACCGAATCGTTTTTTTGCCGCATCTTCCGAAAGTACAATAGAATAAGGGTCTAACAGGCATGTTTTTGGATTGCCGCTTATCAGCGGGAAGGTAAATACAGAAAAAAAATCGGCGTCCACACGAAAAAGGTCCTGTCCCTGCACTTCCGCTCCTATTTTCGTGTCCTGTGCATATTGCTGCATGCGCGAAAAGGCTTTTATGCCCGGAACATTTTGTGCAAACCGCGGCCCCGGTAACCAGCCGGTAATACCCGTTTCCTGTTCTCCGCCGGCCATCTTCATCTTTGAGCCGATACGGTAAATGTTGTCTGCATTTTTGTGAAACCTGTCAAAGCTTATCTCATCTTTTACATACAGCATAATAAGCATGGCGCAGGCAAGGCCGATACTCAGACCTGCAATGTTGATGAAGGAATAAATCTTGTTTCGTGTAAGATTTCTGAATGCAGTTTTGAAATAATTTTTGAACATAAGGTATATTTATGATTGCTGATTTTTAGCCTCACCCTCCTTCTCCCTCTCCCTACCAGGAGAGGGAGTGGTGCTGCAGAATAACACCAAGCTACATATCTTCCACATCACCTGTACAATAAACTCCATCCTTCCGACATTTCCATCCCGCAGTTGCGGGACTCACATCTTCACATTTCCATCTTCATAACCTCCCCCAACCGCATTTCATAAACCCTATTTGAATTGGGCACCTCTCTTCCCTTTGGGGAGAGGGGTCGGGGGAGAGAGGCTTTACTCCGTTCGCAATGCCTTCACCGGATTCATTAAAGCACTTTTAATTGACTGGTACCCGACCGTTAATAAAGCTATCAATACTGCTACCGATCCTGCCACCGCGAATACCCACCATTCTATATCGATACGGTAAGCAAAATCAGCCAGCCACCTGCTCATGAAATAATAAGCAACCGGGCCGGCGATCACGATAGCAATGAAAACCAGTTTCAGGAAGTCTTTGGACAACAACGCAACAATAGTTGGAACGCCTGCCCCCAGTACTTTTCTTACCCCTATTTCTTTGGTACGCTGTTCTGCTGTGAAAGTGGCCAATCCAAATAGTCCCATACAACCGATGAACAAAGCCAACACAGCAAAAGCGGTAAAAATACCGGCTGTTTTTTCTTCAGCCTTGTAGAAAGTATTGAAATCCTCGTCCATGAAGCTGTATTCAAATGGCAGGCCGGGGGAGTAAGCTGTCCACCTGTCTTTTATCTGGCTGATCAGGGCCGGGAGATCTTTGCTTTGCAACCTGACGGTAATACCGTCGGTATTGCTTCCATATAACAACGCCAGTGGTTTTATCTCATCACGAAGCGACGAAAAGTTAAAATCCTTTACCACACCAATCACCCTGTACACCTTTAAAGCCCTGGTTTCCTCATCTTCGACCGTATAAAACAGCTTGTTCAATATATCCTTATTACCCAGGAACTTAGCCGCGGCCTCGTTGATAATGACAGCATTGCTATCGGTGCCCATGGTTTTATCGAAATTCCTGCCCTCAATGATCTTCATGTTCATGGTTGTGATGTAATTTTCATCCACGTCCCATTTTTGCATTGAGATCGCCTCTTTGGTGTCTAAGCCAGGAGTAGGAAAAAAAGAATTGTTGCTCCTGTAATAAGAAGTCGGCAAAAAGCCGGTAACGGTTACATTTTTGACGCCCGCCATTGCCAGCAACTGGTCTTTGAAACTTTGCACATGCGCCCCCAGGTGACCGGTATTGTTTATGACCAACATTTGCTCCCTGTTATAGCCGATGTCTTTTTTCCGGATATAATCCATCTGTTGATAGATCACAATGGTCCCCACGATCAACACGATAGAGGCTGCAAACTGAAAAACCACCAGCCCGTTGCGGAGGAAAGATCTTTTGAATGAATTCCCCGGGGCGCCTTTAAGCACTTTTACAGGCTGAAATGCCGAAAAATAAAAAGCCGGATAAGCCCCCGCCAATATGCCTACTATACCTGTAAGTGCTGCTAATAAGAGCACTACGGTGGGTTGGGTTAAAAATGCAGCCTGCATTTGCTTGCCGGCCAATTCATTGAATACCGGCAAAGCCAGTAATGCCAACCCTACTGCCAATGCCATTGAAAAAACAGCCGTGAGCATGGACTCCGACAGGAATTGTACGATAAGGCTGCTCCGCAGCGCCCCTATACTTTTACGTAAGCCTACTTCTCTTGCCCTTCCCGACATACGGGCTGTTGCCAGGTTCATGAAATTGATACAGGCTATCACCAGAATAAACAGGGCGATGGCTGAAAACACATACACATATTGGGGATTTCCGCCGCCATACAGCTCACCTATTTTGTTGGAATGTAAATGAATGTCAGGAAGGGGCATAAGGGAAACCTTAAAGAAGTCGCCCTGGGATTCAAATTCGGTCACAGACTTTCCGATAATGTGCTGAAGGTCTGTATTCAGATTCTTTTCTAACATTTTTTTTAATGCTGCATGGAGATGTGCTGTATTGGTTCCTACTCCTGCCAGCAGGTAGGTGTTGTAGTTTTGGCTGCCCGCCCATGTTTTTTCTTTTGAGTACTCATCTTCAAACATGGGTACAAACATCCTGAACTGAAAATGCGTGTTTTCCGGAATATCTTTGATCACTCCCGAAATACGGCGATGCTGCTTATCATTGATGGTGAGTGTTTTACCCACCACCTGGGTGGAATTGAAATACTTCCGGGCAATGGATTCATTGATCACAATGGTATTAGGTTCTGTAAGGGCCGTTTTAGGATCGCCATCCAGAAAGGGAAATGAGAAAATCGAGAAAAGTGCATTATCTGCATAAGCCACATGGCTTTCACGAATGTTTTCATTGCCTTTTTTGATCAGCAGTCCGCCGTACCAGCGGATACGTGCATAGTCTTCCACAGCGGCGATATCATTTTTAGCCGTTTCGCCGAAGTTCGGATTGGCTACAGCCAGGTCCAGGTGGTTATTGCCAAATTTTATCTCTATATCGGCGCGGTATATCCTGTTGGCATGGGCGTGATATTGGTCATAGCTGCGTTCATGCTGCACAAAAAGCATGATCAGGAGGCAAACGGCCATACCGATAGATAAGCCCAGAATATTGATGACAGAATAGCCTTTATTTTTAAGGAGATTCCGCCAGGCGATCTTGAAATAATTTTTTATCATCAGGTTTTGTTTTTCGTTTTATTTGTGAGCCTATCCCCCGCCCGGCTGAACGTCGTTCGGTCGCCTGAATGGCGCAGTCGGGCAGGGGCGGGCTCTTATCCTTCTCCTGCAGGAGAAGGACGGTACTATTGAACGATTCCAGGCTGCATATCTACCACATCGCCTGCAGGACAAACCCAAACAAATATTTCTACATTTTTCTATATTTCCGCATCCTCAAATTCATTTCCCCTATTTTCACATTCTCACATTTCCACATCTTCACATTCTCTTCCCATTTTCAAATTCTCAAATTCTCACATTTTCAAATTACGCTCACTCCGTCCTCAAACTATTCATCCCGAAATCAGCTTCGCTTCATCGGGATCTCCGCATTACTCCGCTATTCGCTTCGTAATGCTGCGACCGGGTTTGCCATTGCTGCTTTGATCGCCTGGAAACTTACGGTTGCCAACGTAATGATAAGCGCAATCACTGCCGCCAATGCAAACACCGTCCAGTTTATGGTGATCCTGTAATCGTAATCGGCAAGCCAGTTGTTGAGATAATACCATGCAAGTGGTACAGCTATAATGCACGATAGCAATACCAGCAGCACAAACTCTTTTGAAAGCAATTGCCACAGGTTGGCTACACTTGCTCCAAGTACTTTCCGGATCCCTATCTCTTTCGTTCGTTGCTCCGCTACAAAACTTGCCATACCAAACAAGCCCAGGCAACTGATAAAAATGGCAAGGATGGCAAAGTAAGACGACAGTTTGCCGATGCGCTCCACATCGTTGAACTTATTCCCGAAATCTTCATCAACAAAGCTGTAATGGAAAGGATTAGCCGGCACATACTTTTTCCAGACCTTTTCAATGCTGCTGATTGCCTGGCTGGTACTTTGCCCGGGGTTAAGCTGTAAGACCAGGTTGTACAGGTTCTGGTCATTATCAGGTTTTACATGGTATAAAGCGGGGCGCACCGGAAAGAAGGGCGATTCCTGTAAAATATCTTCTACTACACCGATAATAATGTATGGCCTGCCTTCCCATCTGAGTATTTTACCAACGGGTTCCTTAAACCCTAAAAACTTTGCCGCCGATCCGTTTATTACAAATGCCAGCGAATCGGTTCCGAATGCTCTTGAAAAATCCCTTCCTTCCCTGATCTTCCATTGCACGGTTTTACCAAACTCGTAAGATACCGGGCTGTTGGGAAAATCAACCGCAAGGTTCGGGTCTTTGCCTTCCCAGTCAAAATCACCATTGCTGTTCCACACACCCGTCAGCGGACTAAGCGTTGCCGCCATTTCTTCTATAGCTCCGGAACTTTTAAGTTCGTCCCGAACGGCATCAAAATGTTGTTTTAGTTCATTCTGGAACCATACGTTTATTAAGCCCTTCTTTGTATAATTTACAGGCCGGTCTTTAGCGTGCTGTATTTGCTGGTAAACGATGATGGTACCGATGATAAGTATTACCGAGACGGTGAATTGCAACACCACTAAAACCCTGCGGGGGACCGATGTAAACCGCCCGGCACGAAACGTTCCCTTCAGTACTTTTACCGGGTTGAAAGATGAAAGATACAGTGCCGGGTAACTTCCGGCAAGCAGCCCCGTAATGAAAACAAAGGCAAGACTAAACAACCAGAAGAACGGGTTTTGCCACGGAATACCGATCTTCTTTCCGGCAACTTCATTGAACACCGGCAATATCAAAACAACTAGGATCATCGACAGCATAAAGGCCATCAATACAATCAGGTATGAATCTGCAAAGAACCTGCCGATCAATTGACTACGCAGAGAACCCACCGTTTTGCGGATACCCACTTCCTTGGCCTGCTTTTCGCTGCGTGCCGTGGACAGGTTCATAAAGTTGATGCAGGCCAGCAGCAGAACAAAGATGCCGATGATGCCAAACAGTTTTACATATTGAATATTGCCACCGGTATTAATGCCGTTTTTAAAATCGTTGTACAAGTGCCATTTGCTCATGGGATGCAAAAACACCGCCCACTGGTATCTTTTATCATCGTCCTTAACATTATCAAGTTTTGTATTTTTAATTTTTGCCGACACAGCATCCATAATCTGCGTTATCGGCTATTTGTACAAATGTTTGTGAAAAATTGTTCCCCCATGGATTGGCCATCTCTTTTGCCCAGGGGTTTCGAATGAGCCACATATCCCAGGGCATGATAAATTCTAAAAAACTGAAAGTAGTGTTGGCGGGAAGATCTTCATACACACCGGTTATTATTACATCCCTTTCTTTCTCAAACCTCAGCGTTTTATGCAGCGGATCTTCTTTGCCAAACAGGGCTTCGGCAGTTGAGGCGGACAACATAATGGAATAAGGGTCTTTCAGCCCCGCCCTTGTTCCTTTCAGCATGTTGAGGGTAAGCATTTCCGGCGCATCGGGCTCAAAGAAATTTCCTCTTTTAAGAAAGTGCTTGTCACCGATAGAGAACAAATGGCTTTCCGGCCAGGATGATTGCACTACGTATGCAAAATCGCTTCCGTGCTTAGCCCTTATCTCCGGGCCCATCACCCCTGGATTGGCAGTCTGTGAATCCCATTCGCCATTAAAATTGCCATGTTGCATTACCTGCGCTATGTGGTCATAATTTTTATGATACTTATTAAATGTAAGCTCATCGTGTACCCACAAGCCAATGAGGGCAGCCACAGCCATGCCTATGGCAAGTCCGCCAATATTGATGGCGCTGTAGCCTTTGCCTCTGACAAGGGTACGCCAGGCGGTTTTAAAATAATTTCTGAACATAAAATTCAATTTTCGGTTTTCATACTCTCTTATTAACACAGCTTCATCAGAGGTCTCTCTTTCTTTTATCCTTGCCAACAGTTTCCGGAGCGCTTCATTATCCTGCTCTTTGGTAATATTTTTCGTATGGCTCCAATAATTCAAAATGGTTTCAAGCTGATAGGTTATTCCGGGATTTTCTTCTATCAACTTTTCAAGTTCTTTTAACGCTTCCTCCGAAGCCTCGCCTGCAAGTCTTCTTGCCATCAACAGCCATATTCTGTCTTCGGTCATGCTTCTTTTGCGTTACTCCGTTCTCAAACTCTTCACCGGGTTGGTCATTGCTGCTTTTATTGCCTGCGAGCTTACGGTCAGCAAGGCGATCAGCATCGTCAACCCTCCCGCTCCGGCAAAGTACCACCATTCCAGGTCAATCCTGTAAGCAAAATTGTCTAACCAATTTTTAGCAAGGTAATAACCCACCGGTAGCGCAATCACAATGGCGGTCAACACCATTCTGGCGAAATCATTGGAAAGAAGTTTGATGATCCTCCATTCGCTGGCGCCCAATACTTTCCGGATGCCGATTTCCTTAATCCTTCTTTCGGCAGTAAATGCAGCCAGCCCAAACAATCCCAGGCATGAAACAAGTATAGCAATTGTCGCAAAATATTGTGAAAGTGTAGCAATCCTGTTTTCAGCAACATAAAGGCTTTGATAGCCTTCATCCATAAATTTGAAATCAAAAGGGGTATCGGTATTAAATGACCGATAGAACTTTTGAATTCGCTCAATGGTCTCTCTTTCTATTCCACCCTTTATTTTAACCGCAATAGTATTTACATAAGGTGATAGAACCACAAAGCACGGTTTTAATGGTTCATAGAAGGATTCTGAATGAAAATCCCCGGTCACCCCAATTATCTCCTTCTCCTGATCCCATAGTCTAATTGTTTTTCCAATCGGGTTTGTGAGTCCCATAGCGGCAATAGCTGCTTCATTAAATAGGATCTTTGAACTGTCTGATCCAAATTTCCTTGAAAAGCCTCTGCCTTCCCTGATTTCTAAACCAAGTGTTTCAATCAGATCATATCCGACACCAACTTCTCCAAAAGCGACGACTTTATCCGGACTTTTACCCTCCCAATCCAGATCTGATGTAATATTGCCAAGCGATGTCATATCGCCCATCATTATTGATGCATTGACCACCCCTGGTATATTTTTCACCTCATGTAAGAAGGTCTCAAGGTTTTCATTTAACCTTCCCTCCTTTCCAAACAGAATGATATTTTCTTTGTCATATCCCAGGTTCTTTGTTTGTATAAATTCAATTTGTTTGTAGACTACCGTTACCGCTACAATAAGCACGACTGAGATGGCAAATTGAAATACGACAAGTCCTTTTCTTGCCCACCCTTCCCCTGTCGGGCTATTGAGTTTTCCCTTTAATACCATAATGGGATTAAACCCTGAAAGATATAACGCTGGATAGCTGCCCGCGATTATCCCTGTAATTAAGGTGACGCCTAACGTGAAAAAAACCAGACGGATATCAAAAGCCAGGGAAAGCTCCTTTCCCGTAATCACATTAAATTGGGGAAGAAAAATTATCACGAATACGATAGCCACCAGTAACGATAGGCTTGTCATTACCAGGGATTCCCCCAAAAATTGAAATATAAGTGCCTTCCTATCTGCTCCAATTGCTTTTTTCACTCCTATTTCCTTTATTCTTCCCGAAGTTTTTGCAGTGGATAAATTCATGAAATTTATGCAGGCAATGAACAGTATGAAAATCGCAATCATCGAAAACAGCCTGACATATTCTATCCTACCTCCCGACTGTTCCCCATTTTCATAGTTACCGTACAGATATTGATCCGAATAAAGTCGTGCAAATAAGGACCAATCCGGATTGCCATTTTTCTTTTCAAGAAAGGCACCAATTTTTTCGTTGAATTGGGAAAGGTCAACCCCCTTCCTTAAGATCACATAGGTAGCGACTCCGCCATTCGACCATTCATTAACCTGCGGTTTTTTTTCGGTGTACAGTTCAAAGCTGAATACCAGATCAAATTGGGTTGTTGAGTTTAGAGGAGGTTTTTTAAAGATACCGGAAACCAAATACGTTCCACTAAGCGCTTCCTTATTCCATTCTATACTTTTTCCTATGCTATTTTCGGTAGTATTAAACAATTTCCTGGCTAATTCATCAGATATTAAAACAGCGTACTTATCTGTCAATACCCTATTTTTATCTCCGTGAATCAGTTGATACGAAAAAACATCAAAATAATCCTTGCCTACATACTGTTCACTTGCTCTGATTAACTTATCACCAACAGAAACGATGCCCTGCTCGACCGTCCAGGTTCTGACAGGAACTGCATATTCTACCTCTGGCATTTCTTCAGCTAAGGCTTTTGCCAAAGGGTATGGTGTACTGTTTCCGACCTTAATATTGCCGGGGTTTTTAAATTTTGACAGCACCTGAAAAATTTGGCTATCTTTTTCATGAAACTTATCCACACCCATCTCATCGCTCACCCACAGATATATTAATAAGGTACAGGCCAGCCCGGTAGACAACCCAACCAAATTGATAAAAAAAGTACTGCTGTGGTTTTTGAAATTCCGGTAGATCAGAAGCAGGTTGTGTCGGATCATGATACTATGTTTTAAATGTTATGAGAGGTTATTCATTTCTCAGGTTCTTCACAGGATTCGCCATCGCCGCTCTTATCGCCTGGAAGCTTACCGTGAACAATGCAATAGTAATCGCTGCCACACCCGCTAACCCGAACATCCACCATTCTATTGTTATGCGATAGGCAAATTTCTCCAGCCATTTACTCATTGTCCACCAGGCAATGGGTGTTGCAATAACAGTAGCAATTATTACTAAACCGATATATTCCCTGGATAGTAATTGCACAATGCCTGTAACACTTGCACCAAGCACTTTGCGTATGCCAATCTCTTTTGTGCGCTGAAAAGCAGTAAGTGCTGCCAACCCAAACAAGCCAAGACAACTGATAAAAATGGAAATAAATGTCGCTATATTGATCAGTGTGGCTAAATGTCGTTCCTGCTCATACATCTTAGCAATTGTTTCATCATAAAATTTGTAAGTAAAGCTTCCGGGCGGATAAAACCGGTACCATTTTGCCTCAACGGCTTTTAATGTGTTTTGCCATTGTGAAGGGTCTTTTCGCAATTTAATATTGAAAGTAGTAAGTTGACTTTTTTCGGTTCTAAATGCCAGGGGATCAATGGTTGTATAAAAATCTTTTTGATAAAAATCTTTTGCCACGCCTACTATCGGTAGCTTTTCATCTTCCTGCCCAATAAATTTCCCGATCGCATCCTGTGGAGCGTTAAAGCCAAATGCGCGTACGGCTGTTTCATTGATCACCAATTCATGAGTAGTGTCTGAAGCATGAAGGTTTCTTCCTGCCAGTAATTCTATACCATACAAACCAAGATAGCCGGTATCTATCATTTTCCTGAACACCTGTCTCTCCACCGGCTCTTTACCTTCCTGTATATATTTGTACATACCGGAAGAAGTATTACCGCTCATTGGCTCGTCACCCAGGGAAATATCCTGAATACCGGGTATTGTTTTTAGTTCCGTAAGCAAGCTGAATTGCCTGTTCCTGTAATTTTTATCGCCGGCATATTTCCACGAAATATTTGCCAGTACCACGGCATCCTTATTAAAGCCCATGTCTGTTCTCAGTACATAATGTAACTGCCTTCCTACAATTAATGTGCTTGCAATAAACGTCAGCGCAATAACAAACTGGAAAACAATAAGCGCTTTCTGCAGGCTGAACCCGTTGCTGTTTTTTAGCCTGAAAGAAGTATTTTTAAAAACATTTACCGCTTTTACCTTTGTTATTAACCATGCGGGATAAAGTCCAGCAAGAAATGTAACGACAATTGACAGCACCATTATAAAACCTATCAATTGAAATATACCGGAAAAAAGTGTAACCTCGGGCGGAATAATATCTTTAAGCAGCCGGAAACCGAGCTTGCTTACAATATAAGAAACCATGCCTGCCAATAAAGTAGTGATGATCGTTTCACCCAGAAACTGTCCGATCAACTGGGTCCTGCTGCTACCCAGGGTTTTTCGTACGCCGATCTCTTTTGCACGTTGCGGAATAGCGGCAACGCTCATGTTGATATAATTAATACAGGCCAGCAGTAACAGGAATAATCCAATGCCCGTTATGCCATACAACACAGGCTTGCTTGCTTTGCGATCACCGTATTTGAGAAAAGTGGCAAAATGCGATTGTTTCAGGGGCAATAATTCATGCCATCTTTTAACTGTAAAATGGCTTGTGCCTCCCTGCTCAAATGCTCTATTCTTTTGTGCCGAAAGGCTGTTAATGGCAACTGTTATTTTATTTGCATCTACTCCATGCTTTAATTGCAGGTATAGTCTATCGCTTCCATTCGTATTTGTCCATTCGCTTAATTCATACGCTTTTGCAGGGAGCGGACAAAACTCCTGCGTGGTAAATTCAGTAGGCGCTTTATAATCCGTGACAATGCCGGTTACTGTTCTTGTAATGGTATCACGGTAGCTGAAATAAGTAATGGTTTGATTCAGTATTTCCGCTGCTTTTTTACCGGGAAAATATTTTTCAGCCCGGCTCTCGGTAAGCACTACACTGTTTGGCGCGAGCAATGCTGTTGACGCATTGCCCACAATCCAGCGATAGGGCAGCATGTGAAAATAGCTGGAATCGGTTGCCGCAATATCTTCCGGTGCATCAACAACCAACGGTTCGCCGGCAGAATGGTTTACCTGCAGGGCTTTCAACCCAATACCAAATACCGGCACAGCATAATCAATCCCGTCTATTTGTTCACGAATGCCCTGGTACAAAGGTTTTGATACACCGCCATTGTATTGTTCTTTTTCATCGAATACAAAACCGCTTATAACCCGGTAAATGTTGTCTTTATTCTTTAAACCTCTTTCATAACTAAATTCATAATCAACAATCCGGTAAATGATCCAGCAGGCGCTGATGCTTATGGCCAGACCGAAGATATTGAGGATCGTGAACAACTTTTGCCGCCAGAAGAGTCGAAAAACAGATCTTAAAAAAAAGGACATCTTTTATTATTAATAGTTAGTATAATTTAAGCTTCTGCAGCCTCATCCTCTTATCCTTCTCCTGCTGAGAAGGACGGTACTGTAGAATAATTCCAATCTGTATAATTACCACATCAGCTACATAATAAACCCTGGCAACCCTGGCAACACTTCCACATTATCAACCTCCCCGCTACATTTTATAAATCCTCTTTGCTCCGAAAGTTCGGAGTAGGTACCCCTCGCCCCAGGGGGTGAGGGGCTACTCCGTTCTCAAGCTCTTCACCGGGTTGGCTATCGCCGCTTTTATGACTTTATAGCCCACCGTGGCGCATGCAATGATCAATGCGGAGCCTATGGTCAAAGCGAAGACCTGAATGCCGATCTCAATGCGGAACTGATAATTCTGCAGCCATTTGCTCATAAACCACCAGGCAACGGGAGCGGCGATCAGGAAAGCCAGCATAATCAGGCGGGAAAATTCCTTTCCGAATATCCAGAGAATTTGCGCAATACTGCTTCCCAGAACTTTCCGGATACCGATTTCCTTGGTTTTTTGAGCCACCATAAACGATACGAGTCCGTAAAGTCCCAGGCAGCCAATGAAAATGGCGATGAAAGAGAAGAATTGTACCAATTTCAGCATCCTACCTTCCGTTTCATAGAATTTAGCAATGCTCTCTTCTAAAAACCGATACTCGAACAGTTCTTCAGGATGTTGTCCAAGCCAGACTTTTTCTATTGCATCAATGGTTGCTTTAGCCCGGGCCAAATTGATCTTTACGGCATATTCTGAATAATCCAGGCTATACGTTGTAATCACTACAGGGCTTATTTCCTGGTGAAAAGAGACATCGTGGAAATCCTTTACTACTCCAACAACCGGGGCCACCATATTTCCTCCATTGGCAGAGATCATTTTCCCAATAGCTTCTTCCGGTGACCGGATATTCAGTTTTCGCAGGAATGCTTCATTGACCAGGAACTCCCTGACAGTATCTGATGAGAAAAGATTCTTCCCCGCGGCCAACTCCAAACCAAACGTAGACAAGTATTGATCATCCGCCGATTTAATGCTTGTTCTGAAATTTACCTCCTGGTTATCGAATGCCACAAAGTTACCCCAGCTCTGGTCAGAGGCGGGGGCTGCAAAACAGAGCGATACTTTTTCGACCCCGTTTACGCGCAGCAGTTCATTTTTCAATGTATTGGTTTTGTTTCCGGTAGGATCACTCCCTTTGGGAACCATAATTATGGCTTCTTTATCAAAACCCAGATCTGCCTGCCTGACGTACCGCATCTGGCTCATGATCACTACCGTGCCGATAATCAGGATCTGGGAGATTGTAAACTGGATGACGATAAGCGTTCTACGCGTGTTGAAGCCCCCTACATGTTGTTGTTTCCCTTTCAAGGCAGTCACCGGCTGAAAACCGGAGAGAATAAGCCCGGGATAAGAACCGGAGAGAAAGGCTACCGAAATTCCCAGCAAACCTATAAAAATAAGCAGCCGGTAATCCGAAAACAGTCGGATACTCATTTGGGTTTGAAAGAACTCATTAACCACCGGCAAAATCAGGTAGGAAAGCCCTATTGCCACCGCAATTCCAATGATCGCGATAAGGCTGGTTTCTGAAATAAATTGCCAGAACAATTGTGTTTTTGATCCTCCCAGGACCTTACGCACACCTACTTCTTTGGCGCGCTTCACTGCCTGTGCTGTAGCCAGATTGACAAAGTTAACACAAGCCGTTATAAGGAGAAACAAACCAATAACCGATAAAACCCACAGGTTTCGTTTTTCCATTACGCCCTGGTAGCGGGCATCAAAATGCATTTCGGCAAGCGGCTGTAACTTGTAATGATGCACATTTTTGTTATTGGGACGGTATTTCTGAACATACGCCGGAAGTTCTTTTTCTACCTGTGCAGGGGAAACTCCCGGACGCAGAAGTACGAAGCATTCCACACCGTCACGGATACCATTCCAGCCATCAATATCATGCGCCAGCCAGGGGTCGTAGGATTGCAGCGTAGACCATGAAACAAATATTTCAACTTTACGGTCGGTATTTTCAGGTAAGTTTTCCAAAATTCCGGTGACCTGAAAGACGATCGTATTGTTGAGCCAAAATGATTTTCCCATCGGATTTTCGTCACCAAAATACTTTTTTGCCATCCGTTCGGTCAGGATAGCCGTATTAGGCTCAGTAAGGGCCGTTTTTTTATTACCCCGGAGCAAAGGGTAGTTAAATATTTCGAAAAACTCAGGTTCAGTAAATGCAAGACCTTGTTTTTCTTTAAACTTCACCGGCTCGCTTCCTTTTTTCAATGTAATAAGCTCATCCTGCATGGTAGCTATCCTCGCTACTCTCTCGCCAAAGGTATAATCGTTCCGGATATACTTACCGAGCGGTGAAGGAACACCCGGGTTATAGCCGATATCGTCGCGGTGCAACTCTGTCACAATACGATAAATCCGGTCGTAATGCGCATGAAAATTATCAAAACTCAGGTGATACCTGACCAACGTAAAAATAAGAATACCACAAGTGATGCTCAACGCCAGTCCCCAGACATTGATCATGGTATATCCCTTATTCTTCAGAAGGTTTCGAAAAGCGATTTTAAGATAATTCCGTATCATACTTTTGGTTTTTATAGCTTATTCGCTCCGCAGTGCTTTCACCGGGTTGGCTATCGCCGCTTTGATCGCCTGGAAGCTTACCGTTGCCAGCGTAATCAGCAGCGCCAGTGCCGCCGCCAATGCAAAAACCATCCAGCTTATGCTGATCCTGTAATCATAGCCCGCCAGCCATTCATGGAGATAATACCAGGCTATGGGTGTAGCAATTACACACGACAATAACACCAGGAGCACAAACTCGCCGGATAACAGCTTCCAAAGATGCATTACACTTGCCCCCAATACTTTCCTGATACCTATTTCTTTGGTGCGCTGTTCGGCTACAAAACTGGCCATACCCAACAACCCGAGACAGGAAATAAAAATAGCGAGGACGGCAAACCAGGACGATAATTTCCCGATACGTTCTTCCGACCGGAACTTATCCCCGAAAGCTTCATCAACAAACGTATAACCAAAGGGCGCCTCCGTTATATGTTTTTTCCAAACAGTTTCTATAGCGCTTATAGACTCCGATACGCTCCGGTTGGGATTAAGGCGGATCAGCAGGTTGAGCAACTCACCGTTGCGACGGATATGGTACACAGATGGCCGAACCGGGAAGTAGGGCGACTCCTGCAAGAGGTCATTGACCACGCCGATGATGGTATGAGGCCGGTTGCCTCCCCTGAGGGTTTTACCCACAGGATCTTCCATTCCCATAAATTCCGCAGCCGCTTTATTAATGATAACAGCGGCCGAGTCTGTGGCAAACTCCCTGGAAAAATCCCTCCCGGCGACGATCTCCCATTGAATGGTTTTACCATAGTCATAAGATACCCCGTTAGTCGGAAAGTCAACCGCCAGGTTAGGGTCTTTCCCCTCCCAGTCAAAACCACCCTGGCTGTTCCATACACCTGTGAGCGGGCTATAGGTAGCTGCCATCGATTCAATGGCCCCGGTATTAAGCAGTTCGGTTTGTACTGCATCAAAATGCCCGGCTATCTCTTCCTGCAGGCTCAGGTTGATCAAACCACTCCGGTTATACCCGACAGACCGGTTTTTAGCATACTGGATCTGCTGGTAAACAACCATGGTTCCGATGACGAGTATGACAGAAACCGTGAATTGAACCACCACCAGCACCCGGCGGGGTACACTGGCAAAACGGCCTGCCTTAAATGTGCCTTTTAATACTTTCAGGGGTTTAAAGGAAGATAAATAGAATGCAGGATAACTTCCTGCCAGTAAACCGGTAACCGCCATGAATACAAAGCTCAGGAGCCAGAAAGAAGGGTTCTGCCAGGGTATCTGTATCTTTTTACCGGCCACTTCGTTAAAGAATGGTAACAGGAGCATAACCAGCAGTAACGACAGCACAAAAGCAAGCAACACGATCAGGTAGGATTCTGCGAAAAAGCGCCCTATAAGCTGCCAGCGCAGGGAGCCGACCGTTTTTCGTATCCCCACTTCTTTGGCTCTTTTTTCACTCCTGGCAGTTGACAGGTTCATAAAATTAATACAGGCCAACAGCAAAACAAACCCGCCGATCATGCTGAACAGTTTCACATAACGGATATTCCCCCCGGTATTTATTCCGTCTTTGAATTCACCGTACAGGTTCCACTTACTCATGGGATGCAAAAAAACAGCCCATTGCGCACTTTGCTGTCCTTCACCCACATTATCCAGTTTTACATTTTTTATTTTGGCAGACACCAGATCGATATCTGCGTTATCGGCCAACTGGGCAAAGGTTTGGGTAAAATTACTTCCCCAGGGATTGGTCATGGTTTTTACCCATGGGTTTTGAATGACCCACAGTTCCCAGGGCATGATGATTTTAACCGCGCGGAACGAGGTATTGTCAGGAAGATCTTCATAAACGCCGGTCACCTTTACATTATAGAGCTTGTCGAACCTTAAGGTTTTATTAAGCGGATCCTCCTTACCGAATATGGATTCCGCCACGGAGGCAGAGAGAAGAATAGAATGGGCATCCGCCAACCCCGTGCGACTTCCCTTCAGCATGTTAAGCGACAGCATATCCGGTGCACCGGGCTCAAAAAACATTCCTTCGTACACCAGGTGCCTGTCGCCCGTCGAAATCATGTGCGGACCCTGCCATGAAGCCTGTATCACATGCTTAAAATCGCTGCCATACCGTTCGTGAAGTTCCGGCCCCATGGCAGCAGGGTTAGATGTCTGTGTGCGTATCTCTCCATTGAAATTCGCATGCTGCATTACCTGCACAATGCGACCGTAGTTTTGGTGATATTTGTTAAATGCCAGTTCATCATGCACCCATAAGCCGATCAGCATGGCCACGGCCATACCCACAGCCAGTCCACCCACATTGATGGCACTGTATCCTTTGCTCCTCAAAAGACTGCGAAAAGCGATTTTGAAATAGTTTTTTATCATCGGGTTTTGTTTTTTGTTTTAGCCTCATCCTCTTATCCTTCTCCTAAAGGAGAAGGACGGTGCTGTAGAACAAATCCGAACTACATATCTACCACTTCAGCTATATAGTAAATCCAGGCGGGCATTTTGCTATTTTCACATTTCCCACATTCCATTTTCAAATTTTCAAATTCGCACATTTCAAATTAACCTCACTCCGTTCTCAAACTTTTCATCCCGATATTCATCGGGATCTCCGTATTACTTCGCTATTGACTTCGTAATGCTGCGACCGGATTGGCCACCGCTGCTTTTATCGCCTGCGTACTTACAGTAAGCAAAGCAATAACAACAGCCAGCAGACCGGCAACGACAAATACCCACCAGTTTATGTTAATACGATAATCGTATTTCTGCAGCCAGTCCTGCATCAGCCAGAAAGCAATGGGAGAAGCAATTAAGCAAGCGATCAGTACGAGCAATATGAATTCTTTTGACAATAATATCCAGATGTTTGTTACAGACGCGCCTAACACCTTGCGGATACCTATTTCTTTGACCCTGCTTTCTGCCATATATACAGCAAGACCGAACAGGCCCAGGCAGGAAATAAAAATGGCTAACCCTGCAAAAATGCCGGCTAATTTGCCAACCTGGTTTTCTGTTGTAAACTTCTTGCCGAATTCCTCATCAACAAAACTATATTCAAACGGAAGAGCAGCATTGTATTTACTAAAAACCGGTTGAACGGCTGTCAACGCTTTTTTCAGGTCGGCTGTTGGTTTTACCCGCAGAAAGATACTGTTAGCTGCATTGGCATTAAAAAGAATGGCCAAAGGATAAACGGGTTTGAAAGGATCATCTATTAATACATTTTCCACTATGCCGACAATGGTTATTACCCGTCCTCCGGATGTCATTGTTTTTCCGATCGGGTTTTTATAGCCGATTACTTTTAACGCTTCTTCATTTAAGATCACAGCATTTGAATCGGTTTTGTGTTCTATTGAAAATGGCCGGCCTTCTTTAAATTTTAAACCAGCTGTTTTTTCGAAATCCCATTCCGTCATTATTGCGTCTAATGCAATATCTGTGTGAGGATCCTTTCCTTCCCATGAAAAGTCACTCCAGCGATTATAAATCCTTGTCATCGGTTGTGAGGCTTTTGATACCGATTCAAAATAGCCGGTGTTTAAAATATCCTGTTTTAATACGGTGTAATTTTTAGCAAGCTCGTCAGTAGCGTCAACAGAAATCAGGTTGTCAGGGTTGTAACCGAGAGAACGATTTTTGGCATGATATATCTGCTGAAACACGATTGCCGTACTAGTAATTAAGCCAATAGAAATTGCAAACTGGAAAACGACCAATACTTTGCGGAATGCAGCCGGGCCTTTTCCCTGTTTAAGCATTCCTTTTAATACCCTGACAGGTATAAATGAAGAAAGATAAAAGGCAGGGTAACTGCCTGCTATTAATCCTGTAATAATGCAAACAAGAAATGCAGCGATCAGCAGAAAAACATTCGTAAAGCTGAACCTGATATTTTCAAAGCCTAAATCTTTTAAATAAGGCAGTACAACCTGTATTAATGCAAGGGAAAGCAGGAAAGCGAGGAAGCTGGTAAATATAGATTCACTCAAAAACTGGATGATGAGCTGCAGGCGTTTCGAGCCCACCGCTTTCCGGATGCCTACTTCTTTGGAACGTTTTTCAGAACGTGCCGTGGAAAGATTCATAAAATTGATACAGGCAATAAGTAATACAAAAATGCCAATTAAGCCAAATAAGCGGACATACTCTATTTTGCCGCCCACATTTACCCAGTTCTTATACTCGTTGTATAAATGCCATTTACTTAAAGGATGCAGAAACAGTGTTTGATTTTTTACCCTTTCATCCTTTTGTACGTTTAGCGGGCCTATCTTTTTTGAAAAGGCTTCCATCGAAACACCTTCCTTCAGTTCCACCACATTCAACAGGAAATTATTACCCCAGTTCGTTTTATTATTTCTTACAAATTCAGAAACCTGTATTCCAAATTCATACGGAGCCAGGTAATCAAATTGGATAGTAGAATTTTCAGGAACATCCCTGGCAACAGCGGTTACCTGTACATCAAACTGGTTATCTAATTTTATTGTTTTACCGATCGGGTCAGCTTTGCCAAATAATGCGGTAGCAAGCGATTCGGTAATTATGATAGAATTAGGATCGTTCAAAGCTGTTTTACCGTTTCCTTTCAGTAATGGAAATGAAAAGATTTCCAGGAAATCCGGGTCTACATACCTGCCCAGCTTTTTGAATTTATTATTACCCACCACGAGACTATGCTGATCGCCAAAATCCATTCTTGTAGCTCTTTTAACTTCAGGATAACTGCTTTTCAGTTCATCATACAAGGGAAGCGGAGTGGCTTCCTGTGTATTCCTGTTATTATTATACAAAGTGTGTTTTTCTACCAGCGCTATGCGATCTTTGTTCTTATGAAACGAATCAAACCCGGTTTCATAATGAATCCATAAGCCCGTAAGCGTAGCAAAAGCCATACCTATAGCCAGTCCTGAGATATTAATAAACGACAGGCCCTTATTTCGTAAAAGGTGCCGCCATGCAATTTTGAAATAATTTTTAATCATCGGGTTTTGTTTTTTGTTTTAGTTATGGGGCAGCCTCTCCCCCGCCACGGCGGGCAAGCTCTTATCCCGCTCCCCGCAACGGAGAGGGACGATGCTGCAGAATAATTCCAAACTTCATATCTACCACATCAGCCCTCACCCTCTTATCCCTCTCCTCACAGCGGAGAGGGACGGCGCTGCGGAACAAACCCAAGCTGCAGCCCTACCACATCAGCGGTAGAATGAATCCAGGCTTTGCATCTTCACATTCTCACATTTCCTCATTTTCTTCCCATTTTCAAATTTGCACATTTTCAAATTTTCAAATTACTCCGTCCTCAACGACTTCACCGGGTTTGCCATCGCCGCTCTGATGGCCTGGAAACTGATCGTAGTCAGTGCTATAAGTATAGCGAGGGCTGCTGCCACCGAAAATACCCACCAATTAATATCAATTCTGTAAGCAAAACTCTCAAGCCACTTGTTCATACCCCACCACGAAACAGGAAACGCAATAATCGAAGCAATTAAAATCAGTTTTAAAAATTCTTTAGATAGCATCTGTGTGATTTGTGTGGCGCTTGCTCCTAGTACTTTTCGAATACCTATCTCTTTAGTTCGTTGTTCAGCAGTAAATGTTACAAGCCCAAACAATCCAAGACAGCCAACAAGAATTGTCAGTATGGAAAAGAGGTTAAGTATAACACCTGTTTTTTGTTCTGTTTCATAGGTCTTATTAAAAAGATCATCCAGGAAAGCATATTCAAATGGCTCCTCAACCGCATAGCTATTCCATTGCTTCTTCATTGCAGCCAGTAAGCCGGCGACATCATCAGTTTTGATTTTAAAGATCAACCCACTTTCCGGTGCTAAGGTCATATATAATGGAGTGATTGTTTCGTGGAGGGATTTAAAATTGAAATTCTTTACAACACCAATTACATGAAAAGCAACATTATTACCTTTTGTACTGTTTTGCCTGATCACTGTTTTTCCGACTGCTGTTGAACTATTCCACCCAAATGCTAAAGCTGCCGTTTCGTTTAAAATAATGGCAGAAGAATCTGTGCCGAATGCAGCAGAAAAATTCCTCCCATTCACGATCTGCATACCCATAGTAGGTATATATTGCTCATCCACATGATAATCAACGCCATTCACGACCAGGTTGCTATTCTCCTGCGGGTAGGCCAATCCATTGTTATAGGCACTCGGGCCTGCCGGTTTATACCAGGAAACAGTAGCACTGACTATGCGCGGGTCGTTCAACATTTCCTGCTTAAATGCCTGTTCATTTTTCCCCAAAGCATAAGAATTGGGTATCGTAATAATTTGTTCCTTATTAAAACCCAGATCTTTATTACGTATATATTCCATCTGCTGATACACTACGATCGTTCCAACAATTAATGTGACGGAAATAAAGAACTGAAATATTACCAAAGCACTCCTCAAACCGAAATTTTTACTCCCGGTTGTAACCTTGCCTTTTAATACAGTAACCGGTTTAAACGCCGACAAGTAAAAAGCAGGATAAATACCGGCTACAATGCCTACAACAACACCCAGCCCGACAAAAGCAAGAATAGGTTTTGTGTCAAAAATCAATTGCTTACCCGCAATAATATTAAATGACGGCAATGCTATATTTACCAATCCAAAAGCAATTACCATTGCAAACAAAGAAATAATAACGGACTCCGACAGAAATTGCTTAATAAGATCGAATCTTCCTGATCCCGCCACTTTTCTCACGCCCACTTCTTTTGCTCTTTTAGATGCACCTGCAGTAGACAGATTGACAAAATTGATACAGGCAACAACCAGCATGAAAATAGCAACACCCAAAAAAATATATACATACATTCTATTGCCTCCGGGCTCAAACTCTGTAGTGGTATAGGAGTTAAGATGTATATCGGTTAGCGGTTGTAATATAAAACCCAGCGAATTTCCTTTGCTGACGAATTGTTCAAGGCTCAAACCCATGTGCTGTTGAATTTGAGGCCCCATATATTTCTTCACCATCTCCGGGAACCTGGCTTCCATTTTTTTGATATCCGTTCCGGGTTTCAGTAAAAGATAAGTGTGAAAACCGCCAGACATCCATGTATCAGAATTTGCCTCTCCGAAACCAACTGCTGAACCAAACATATCAAAGTGAAAATGCGAATTGGAGGGTATATCTTTAATAACGGCGGTTACCACATAGGGTTGGTTATTATCCGCGGTAACGATAATGGTTTCGCCGATGGCATTTTCCTCCCCAAAATACTTTTTAGCTGTAGTTTCGGTGATCACAACTGAATGAGGCTTAACCAGTGCGGTTGTTGCCTCGCCTTCAATCGTGAGTAAAGTAAAAATGCTGAAAAAATTAGAGTCGGCAAATGCAAACCGGTCGTCTTTAAAAACCTTGTCTTTGTACAGTATTTTTGATCTGCCGAAATCAAGCAACCTCGTGGCATCTGCTACTTCAGAAAAATCTCTTTTCATGGTCTGTGCCACGGGCGGCATAGTAACGCTTTCGCTTATTTTGCCGCCACCCATGCTCGCCTGAAAAACCACCCGTACAATATTATTTGCATTTTTGTTAAAGCGATCATAGCTTAACTCATCCTGCACATAGAGCATGATTATAAAAAAAGTTGCTATCCCAATGGATAACCCAAAAATGTTGATAAAAGAAAACAGCTTATTCTTCCGGATATTCCGCCAGGCTGCTCTTAAATAGTTTTTTATCATTAGGTTTTGTTTTTTAGTTTGTTTGGGGTACTCAAAGGACTTAGGTGACTCTGGCAGCTATTTTCACATTCACACACTTCCACATTCCCATATTTTCTTCCCATTTTCAAATTAGCACATTTTCAAATTTTCAAATTAGTCTCACCCGTTCTCAGGCTTTTCATCCCGATATCAGCTTCGCTTCATCGGGATCTCCGCATTACTTCACTATTCACTTCGTAATGCTGCGACCGGGTTCGCCAGCGCCGCTTTGATAGCCTGAAAGCTGACAGTAAATGTGGCTATTCCCAAAGCAGTTAGTCCTGCCAAAGGAAATATCCACCACTGAATGATGGTACGGTACTGGTATTCCTGCAGCCAGCTATTCATTGCCCACCATGCTACCGGAAATGCAATGGCACAGGAGATTACCACTAACCTCAGAAAATCTTTTGATAATAAGCCTGCCATATCTCTAACGGTTGCGCCCAATACTTTTCGTATACCGATTTCTTTTGTTCTTCGTTGTGCCGTATAAGCTGCCAGACCTAATAAGCCAAGGCAAGAGATGAATATGGCGAGTAAGGCAAAAATAGCTGCCAGCTTTTCTATAAGCGTTTCGATGGCGAACATTTTGCCGAATTCGTCATCTACAAAAAAGTAGTCAAAAGATGAACCGGGGTTATAGGTTTTTATAATTTTCTCAACTTTTACCAGTGCTGCTCCCAGGTCAACTCCGGGTTTAAAAGACATGATCATCACCACCCCCGCATCCCTTGTATCGCCGCGAAGCATCATCGGCATTCCGGGGCTATACATATCATTAAATATGTAATTTTTAACAATGCCAACTATAGTAAATTGCTTAGTAGTACCCCGATCCTGGGTTGTTATAATGCTGCCCGGCTTACCCGCGTCATCCATTAAGTGGGCCAGGCTTTCGTTAATAATTATACTGGAGCTATCTACCCCCGGTGTGTCGTAGAAATTCCTGCCACTTATTAATTTCATTCCCATAGTAGTTATATACTCTGGACCGACAGCGTCTGTAAGAATAGATATTTTACTGTTGGGATCCTTTCCCTGCCAGTTATAATTTTCGTAATAGCGGTATAAATGCAAAGGCTCAGCGCCGGACTGGGCAGCATTTTCCACCACCCCGGAGTTCAACAGGTCATTTTTTACACTGGCAAATTGTTCCTTCAAATTTCCCTGCAGCATCATCCATACCAGGTTTTCCTTCTTAAAGCCCAAATCCCTGCTTTTTACAAACCGCACCTGTTGATAAATAGTCACTGCAGAAATAATAAGAATAGTGGAAACGGTAAACTGGGCGATCACCAAACCTTTTCTTATAAAGATGGCGCCTGCACCCGTTTTTACTTTCAAACCCTTTAGCACTGCTACAGGATTGAAAGAGGATAAATAAAAAGCAGGATAGATGCCGGCCATAAGCCCCGATAGCAAACCAATGCCCGTTAAAAAGACAGCGTATAGCAAAGGGTTTGAAAGCAGCGATAAATTCTTTTGTACCAGCAAATTGTATAGCGGAAGCACTAAGGAGAGTATACATACGGCAACCAGCAGCGCCATAAATGACATCAGCAGGGATTCGCCGATAAACTGCCTGATAAGCTTTGTTCTGCCCGAGCCCAAAACCTTACGGACACCCACTTCCTTGGCACGTTGCTGCGCACGAGCGGTGGCAAGGTTCATAAAATTGATGCAGGCGATGAACAGGATCATCACGGCAATCAGGGAAAAAAGTTTTACATATTTTATATTTCCGCCATCCTGTTTACCATCGGTAAACTGGTTGTATAAATTCCACTCATTCATGGCAAACAGAAAACATCGGGTGGAAGATCCTTCTACTTTATCGGAAAGATAATTATCCAGCTTTCTGTTTATTTCAGCAGTTGCCGAAGGTTCTGATTCCACCAGTGTTTCGGTGGGATTAGCGTTCCATATGTTTGTAAGCTCAAGTTTGTTTTCAAACAGTTCGTAAGGAGATAACCATTGAAATATATAAGTGCAGTTTTGGGGAAGATCTTTAAAAACGCCAACAACAACAAAGGGGCCATCTATGGAAAAGCGCTGTTTGCTATCCGCTTTCAGCGTTCTACCCACCGGGTTTTCATCGCCGAAAAATTTTCTCGACATGGTTTCGCTGATCACCACTGAATAAGGCTCCTTTAGAGCAGTAGCAGCACTACCATGAATAAACGTCAGGTCAAACATGGACAGGATGGAAGGATCGGCATACATACCAGTTTCATTAATCTGCTTTTCATCCAGTTTGAACACCTGGTAGATGTCCCAGCTTAACCGCGCTGCATTTTTTATACCCGGTATCTCTGTTTTTATAGCGGCAGCCATAGGGGACGGTGTGTATTTAATGGTATTGATCCGGTCGTCATGCTTTTGATTTGTCATTACCCGGTACAGGTGGTCATGTTTAGAGAAATTGTGGTTAAAGGTCAATTCATCCTGTACCCACAGAAAAATCAGGGAGGCACAGGCAATACCGATAGCCAGTCCAAAAATGTTTAACCCGTTATATATCCTGTTTTTCCGGAAATTCCGAAAGGCTGTTTTGAAGAAAGCTGTAAGCATAACAAGAATTTTTATTTCGTGTTAAATTTTAATTCTCCACTGGTCACCCGACCCGCAACAGGTTCATTCCGACGCTTCGCGAGGCAGTTTTGAAATAGTTTTTTATCATCAGGTTTTGTTTTAATCGTGGGACAGCGCCTCCCTCCTGCCACGGCGGGCAAGCTCTTATCCCTCTCCCTTCCAGGAGAGGGAGCGGCACTATAGAATAATTCCAGACTTCATATCTACCACATCAGCCCTCACCCTCTTATCCCTCTCCTCACAGCGGAGAGGGACGGCGCTGTAGTGCAAAACCAAACGGCATATCTACCACATCAGCGCAGAATAAATCCAAGCTTTGCATTTCCACATCTTCACACTTCCATATTTTCAAATTTGCACATTTTCAAATTAGCCTCACTCCGTCCGCAACGCTTTCACCGGGTTCGCCAGCGCCGCTTTTATTGCCTGGAAACTCACTGTTATCAATGCAATCAACACGGCAACTACACCCGCTATCATAAAAATCCACCAACTGATATTGGTTCGATACGCAAAATCCTGCAACCACTTATGCATGACCCATCCTGCAATAGGAAATGCAATACAACATGCAAGCAATACCAGTCTTAAAAAATCTTTGGAAAGCATGGCAGACAACTGTGCAGCGGAAGCACCCAGCACTTTGCGGATGCCTATTTCTTTGATACGCTGATCTGCCGTAAATTTTGCAAGGCCAAACAAGCCCAGGCAGGCTATAAAAATGGTAAGCCCGGCAAAAACACCCAGTATTGTTCCGATCTTTTGCTCTGCCTTGTACGTGTTGTTATAGCGTTCATCCAGGAAGGAGTAATTCATCGGATCTTCAGCGCCGTATTCCGTAAATTGCTTTTGCAATTTTGCCGTGAAGCCCGGAATATCGGTTGTCTTAATTTTCACTACAAGGTTACCGGGATCAGGCGCGGGCACCAGTACCAACGGAGAGATGCGTTCATGCAAAGACCTGAAATGGAAATCCTTTACCACGCCAACCACCTGGTATGTTTCTTTCCCCTCTTCCTTAAATGTTCTTGCGATCGTTTGCCCGATCGGATCTTCTTTCCATCCCAATGCTTTTACGGCAGCTTCATTCACGATGACCGCCAATGAATCCATGCCGTATTGCTGTGAAAAATTTCTCCCTGCTTTTAATTGTATGCCAAGCGTCGGAATATAATATTCATCTATTTCATAACGCAATGTTTTCACCAGCTTCCCGGGATCCTGTACGGTGGAAACAAAAAAGTTATTATTACCGCTGTTTCCCGCAGGCAGGTATCTTGAAGCGCTTACACCCGCCACTGCCGGATCCTGTTGCAGTTCTTTTCTGAAAACATCCATGTTCTTTCCTATTGCCCATACATTGGAGATCACCATTACCTTGTCTTTATTGTACCCCACATCCTTATGGCGTATATAAGAAAGCTGTTTGTAGACCACCGTAGTGCTTACAATAAGAATAATGGAGATAAAAAACTGGAATACCACTAAAACGCTCCTGAAGCTGACGCCACTTTTTGCCGGGTTCCATTTTCCTTTTAATACAGCCACCGGTTTAAAAGAAGAAAGATAGAATGCCGGGTAGCTGCCGGCGATCAGTCCCGTTAATAAAACAATGCCCGTCAAAGCAGGCAACAACAATGGCTTTTCCCTAAAACTGAGCGTTAACTGCAAGCCCGAAAGATCGTTGAAAAGTGGCAACGCCAGTTGTATAAATAAAAGAGAAAGCAATAATGCAATGGCGGCAATGAAGGTTGATTCCACCAGGAATTGCTTTACCAGCTCTCCTTTCATCGAGCCGAGCACCTTGCGTATTCCAACCTCTCGTGAACGTTTAGACGCTCCTGCAGTGGACAGGTTCATGAAATTGATGCAGGCGATCAGCAACATGAACAAGGCAATGGCGCTGAAAATATATACATTCCGAACATTGCCGGGTGCGCTCAGGTCATAATGAAAATCGGAGTACAGGTGAATATCCGTAAGCCGTTGCAGATGAAAAGTAATATTGCTTCCACTCTTTCTGAATTCAGCAAGTGTTTGGCCGAGGCCATCTTTCATTTGCGGGCCGATGTATTTATCCACCAACCCGGGTAATTTTTCCTCCAGCTTTTCGAAATCGTTTTTATTTTTTAATACGATGTAGGTGAAATAATTGGAGCCCATCCAGTTTTCTCGTTTCGCGTCCTCCAGGCTTGCCATCGAAGTCAGCAACCCAAACCGGAAATGGCTGTTTGCAGGAATATTTTCAATTACACCCGTCACCTTCATGGGTGCTTTGTCTTCCGTTTTGAACCGGATCGTTTGTCCCAATGCCTCGCCATCGCCGAAATATTTTTTGGCAACATCTTTGGTAAGCACAACGGTGTTGGGTTCAGCCAGCGCGGTTTTACTATCGCCCCTTATAAAAGGCAGGGTAAATACATCAAAAAAATTAGCATCTGCATAAACCAACTGATCAAACCTGAATTCCTTGTTGTTCACAACCAGCTTCGGCGCCCAGTCATGGCTCCGCAACCGGGTAGCGTCTTCCACTTCAGGAAAATCTTTTTTCACGGCCTGGGCCACCGGCGCCATCACAACTGGTTCCTTCATTTTTTCACCCTGCACATTGCCTTCAAAATAGATCCTTGCAATACGGTTTGCCTTTTTATTAAACCGGTCATAGCCCAATTCATTGCTTACAAAAAGCATAATAATAAGGCAGGTAGCTAACCCTATGGAAAGCCCGAGAATATTGATCAGCGAAAACCACTTGTTACGTAGCAGGTTACGCCACGCGATCTTGAAATAGTTTTTGAACATCAGGTTTTGTTTTTTTGTTTTATTCGTGTGACAGCGCCTCACCCCCGCCACGGCGGGCAAGCTCTTCTCCCTCTCCCTTCCAGGAGAGGGAGCGGTGCTGTAGAATAATTCCAAGCTTCATATCTACCACATCAGCCTATCCCTCCATCTCCCTTTCCCAAGGAAAGGAAGCGGTACAACAGAACAATTCCAGGCTTTGTACCTACCACATTATACTAGTATAGCAAGTCCCGACAAACATTCTCACACTTCCACATTTCCCAATTCTCTTCTCATTTTCAAATTTGCACATTTTCAAATTTTCAAATTAGCCTCACTCCGTCCGCAAACTTTTCATCCCGAAATCAGTTTCGCTTCATCGGAATCTCCGCATTACTACGCTATTCGCTTCGTAATGCTGCGACCGGGTTACCCATTGCCGCCCTTACCGCCTGGAAGCTAACGGTAACCAACGCCACCACGATCACTAACAACCCTGCGGCTGCAAACATCTGCCAGTTCAGCGTCACCCGGTAGGGATAATTTCCCAACCATTTATTCGCCACGATCCAGGCAGCCGGTATGGCGATCAATAAGGCAATTATCACCAGCTTCAGGAAATCCCGGGAAAGTATCGTTGCGATATTGTTTACAGAAGCACCCAGCACCTTACGGATACCGATTTCCTTTGTACGTTTTTCAGCCGACAATACAGATAAACCAAACAGCCCTATACAGGAAATAAAAATGGTCAATACCGCTCCAAACATCAATATCTGTTTCCATTTGGCTTCCTGCGTGTATTCCGATAGTTTCGCCTGATCCTTAAATTCATAGTGGTAGGGACTCATTGGGTAGAACTGCATAAATGCTTTCTGAATATAATCCAGTGTACGGCTTTCCGAACCCGGTCTTATACGGATGCTGTACAATCCATACGTATTACCGGGTTTCATGGTAAACAACTGGGGGCTTATTTTCTGCATCAGCGATTTATTGTGATAATCTTTTACCACACCTACCACCGTATATATTTCATTGTCGTTATAAAAAAAGTTTACGATCTCCCCTATAGGCTCCTTCCAACCGGCTTTTTCTACAAAAGACTCGTTCACCAGTACGGATTTGGCCGCATCTGCCGGGAAATCTTTTGAGAAATTACGTCCCTTTACGATAGGAATTTTCATCAGGGGAATATAGGACTCATCGATGGTTTCATAATCAAAACTCATAGTGGAGTCACTGGCTACTTTAGCTGAAGTTATCCACTGTCCGCTGTTTTTTGCTCCCACTTCCAGGATGTCGGGGTTCTTCAATAACTCAGCCTTGAACAGGGCTACTTCTTCCTGCCTAAGATCACCCTTAAACAATTCCACTACATTATTATCATCATAACCCAGATCTTTTGTTGTGAGATAATTAAATTGCAGGTAGGCGGCAACGGTAGCTATGATCAGAAAAGAAGCCAGGGAAAACTGCATTATCACCAACCCTTTTTGCAGGTAGTTTTTTCCGCTGAGCGTAAAACGGCTGTACAGGGTTTTTACGGGGTTAAAACCGGATAATACAAGCGCCGGATAGAAACCTGCCAGTAGTCCTGTTAGCAGGAACAACCCGATATACCCACCAGCCAGTTTCCAATCGAAAAGATAAGATATGGCCAATGCTTTATTCGACAGCTCATTGAACACCGGCAACATCAGTTGCACCAGCAGCAGCGCCAGTGCAAACGCAATGAAACAAAGCATAAAGGACTCGCCCAAAAACTGCCATATCAATTGCCGGCGGTCGCCACCCACCACCTTGCGGATACCAATCTCCTTTGCCCGCTTAACCGACCGGGCTACCGTGAGGTTTACAAAATTGATACAGGCTATCACGAGTATGAACAATGCAATGCCGGATAATATGTATGAGTACATGGGATTGCTGCCGTTCTTCAATCCGTTTTGCGCCGATAATTGCGGATTAAGGTGCATATCATCATACCGCTGCAGTAGATAGGTGCCCATCGATGCAGCAGCCCCCCCGCCATACCGCTCATTCAATTCCTTAAAAGCCTGGGAAGCATCCCTTACATAAAACTGCTGCATACCATTTTCTATGGCGGCGATGCTGCTGTTGGGTTCCACCAGTACAAACGTATTCAGGAAGAAGTTATACCAGTTGTAATTATTGAGGGCATCTTCTTTTTTCTCCCTGAAAGGAATAAGCATATCAAACTGTATAGAAGAGTTCTGGGGTACCCTCTTCGTTACGGCTGTTACTTTCAATGGTGTAAATGTTGAATCAAAGTTCAACATCACCACTTTACCTAAAGCATCAGCGGTGCCAAACTGTTTTTTTGCTTCGTCCTCCGTAAGCACAATCGACGAAGGATCTTTTAAGCAGGTATTCGGATCGCCATATAGTAACGGAAAACTGAATATATTGAAAAAAGAAGAGTCCACGGAAAGCAACTCACGGCCCCTGATCTCTGTACCGGTTTTGATATCATGATACTGGCTGTTCAGTCGCACAAAAGATCGTATACCCGGAACATTATCTGCAAAACGCGGGCCCTGCAGGTAACCGGTATGGGTACCCCAGTTGGTATTGCCATTATGCTCAGTTTTCTGTACGATACGATAAATATTGCTGCCCTGCTCATGAAACCTGTCAAAGCTTACTTCATCCTTGATATAGAGCAATATCAACATGCTGCAGGCCAACCCTATGCTCAGCCCGAAAATATTGATGAAAGAATAGATCCTGTTCCTTCTCAGATTCCTGAACGTAATTTTGAAGTAGTTCCTGAACATGTGGAATTATTTATTACCGTCCTGATTCAATACATATGCCACAATTATAAAAAATTGATTTTCATACACTTAATAGCCGAACACCCCGAGACCTGTCCGATATCGGACAGGTCTCCGTTCAAATACGGACAACTATTATTCATTTTTGAAAGCTTATTTTTGCAGTTACAACAAACAGAAGGAATTGCCAGATAAGATACAGTTACTACCGGATAATATTGCCAACCAGATCGCGGCGGGAGAAGTGATCCAGCGACCGTCGAGTGCAGTAAAGGAATTGCTGGAAAACGCGGTGGATGCCGGTGCTACGGAAATCAGGCTGATAGTGGCTGACGCGGGGAAAGCCCTGATACAGGTGACAGATAATGGCAGCGGTATGAGTGAAACGGATGCACGGATGAGCTTTGAACGGCACGCCACCTCCAAAATCAATAAAATAGACGACCTCTTCCGCATCCGCACGATGGGATTCCGGGGAGAAGCACTGGCTTCTATTGCGGCGGTGGCACAGGTGGAAATGAAGACACGCCGGCAGGAAGACGCTGCCGGCACGTATCTGGAGATTGAAAACAGCCAGGTGAAAAAACAGGAGCCGGTCGCCTTCGAAAAGGGTACCAGCATCGCCATGAAAAATGTTTTTTTCAACGTACCTGCCCGCAGGAATTTCCTGAAAAGCAATCCTGTGGAAATGCGTCATATCGTGGAAGAATTCATCCGTGTAGCAATGGCTTTCCCCGAAATATTCTTTTCGCTTACCGCTAACGGTCAGGAGATATTCCACCTGGAAAAAGGTACGCTGAAACAACGGATCGTCCACTTGCTGGGCAATAACTATGCCGCCAAACTGGTGACAGTGCAGGAGAAGACAGATTACATGACGGTATATGGCTTCGCAGGAAAACCGGAAACAGCGAAGAAAACCCGGGGCGACCAGTATTTTTTTGTGAATAACCGGTTTATCAGGAGCGCCTACCTGAACCATGCGGTGATGAGCGCTTACCAGGATATGATCCCCGCGGACAGTTACCCGATGTATGTGCTGTTCATCGACCTGGACCCGGCACAGATAGACATCAACGTACATCCTACCAAGCAGGAGATAAAATTCGAAGACGAGAAGATCATTTACGCCTTTGTGCAGGCCGCCGTCAAGCATGCGCTTGCGCAGTTCAGCATTACGCCAACGCTGAATTTTGACCTGGACCCGGAAATACAAAAGCTGGATGCGGTGAGCAATCCTTTTACCAAAGACAAAGAGGAAAAAACAGCGGCTTCGGGATTATATCAAACCTTTACACAAAAGAACCAGGCCCACCTGATAGAAAGCAAAAGCGAACTGAAAAACTGGAAAGACTTTTATCCCGAACCTAAACAAAGTGGCTCATTCAAAAGCCTGCTGGCTGTCCACCAGGAAGATACCGGCGGCGGGTTTGAATACGAAAAACATATTCCTCAAAAATCCGGCGAAGGCAAACTGGCTTTGCTGGAAGATGTTCCCCTGTTGCAGTTACATCATACCTATATTGTTGCCGGCACCAACCAGGGGTTTATACTGATCCACCAGCAACTGGCGCATGAACGTATCCTGTACGAACGCTATATGCTGGCAGCGCGTGAAAAACCCATTGCTACCCAAAAAAGCCTGTTTCCGCCCACGATCACCTTATCGGCCCCTGACGCCGTATTGCTGCAGGAACTGTTGCCGGACCTTCATCTGCTGGGGTACCAGGTAGAGGAATTCGGCAAAGACACTTTCGTGATACAGGGAACTCCGGCGGATGTACCCGAAGGAAATGAGAAACACGCTATTGAACAGATGCTGGAACAGGTGAAACATTTCAACAGTGAAGTAAAATTTTCCCGAAGGGAAAAACTGATCCGCAGTATGGCCTGGCAACATGCTGTCAAACCCGGTAAATCACTAACGGTAGCGGAAATGCGAAAACTGGCGGAGGAACTGTTTGAGTGTAATCAGCCGAATATAACGGCATCGGGTAACGCCACCTATATCGCTTTTAAAAAGGATTACCTGGAAAGAATGTTTGGGAAATAGACCCTCACCCCCGCCACGGCGGGCACGCCTCTCCCCTGCGAGAGAAAGGTAAGGCTCACCGTTATTTTTGTGTCTTTTTGCGTCATTTCGCAGGAGGAGCCTGTCATAAGCGCCTCTTGTAAAAAGATCCTCCACACATTCGGAAAGTTTACCATCACGATTTACCAGTTACAAGACTGCAGGTAAATCTATCAACTGCAGAAGATAATTATCAATTGATAATTTCCGGTGAAAAACTACGTCTGTCGCGATCTTATTTCACAGTAAGTTTTTACTTTTACTTACTTCAATCTGAATATTCTTCTGATCTACCCCTAGAACCTTACCTGCAAAAATCACCTCAGGTAATTATTGTTAAACTACCAGGAACAAATTACAGCAGTTTTGATGCCTGGTGAAAATTGCATTCGCTCATGTTATCTAAAAAAATTTCACAAGCCATAAATAGCACTTCCATGGACACAAATAAAGCCGCCCAATCATTTGAGTTGGAGATCAAAAAAGAATTAAAGAAAAGAGGAAAATTCGTATTCTGGGATTCTACCCTGGCGCATTGCGTATTGTGGTTATCCATCATCGCCAGTTTTGCCTCATCCGTTATGGTCGCCTCCGGACAGCAATTTTTTTCCAATCATATCTGGTTGGCCATTATTGCGGGTATCCCCGGGCTGGTGGTACTCGTTGAAAAGACCTTTGATTTTTCCAAACGGTCCGCTACCGGTATCCTGTATAAAATAGAATTGCAGGAACTTAAAAACGACTATGATTTTGGAAAGATCAATGCCTACAGGGCCGCCCAAAGGCTCCAGGAAATCATCCGCAGGCATGAATCCTCCGTTTTAAAAGTAGGGATGTCCGTAGGGGATAGAAACGGTTACACTTCGCAGCACTACTTTACTGATCATGCTCCATACAGGGAAGACAGAAAGGATCCCGCAGAAACAAACACCCCTGCAGAAAAAAGCCATTCCGGAAACGGAGCCCTCAGCAATGGCAATGGTGTGAGATAATTCAGCAAACGAAGCGCTTACAACACTCCTGCAGGCCTGCTTATTCGGGTCGCCCACAGAAAACAGGTAGTGTTATGTTAAATTTAAAATATCGTATAATATGCCACGAATGCACGAATAAATATTCGTGTATTCGTGCTATTGTAAAACTATAATACGTTTAACTTAACAGTAGTATATAGCATACATGAACGGCAGCAGCAAATCGTTGTTGCCGTTCGCGTATAGGCGTCTCTGTTGACTGCAAAAGTATTCCGAGTGGGGCGCAGATGGTAGTATAACCTACAATTACCCGGCGGGTTAGTCTCTTGATGAATGGAGCCGGATGTAACGATCGCAACCGCGGACAGGAAGCGGTAAAACAAAGCTGGTTTTTCCACAAATGCAAAGTCCCTGTCTGGCAAACCACCTGCTTTTGACTAAATTTGATCAAAAGCCAGCGTGTATGTTCTATATAGCCGACCTGCATCTGCATTCGCATTACTCCCGTGCCACCAGCAGGGACCTGAACCTGGAAACCCTTTACCAGTGGGCACGCATCAAAGGCATTAATGTGGTGGGTACAGGTGATTTCACACATCCGCTCTGGTTCAAAGAGCTGAAAGAAAAGCTGGAGCCGGATGGAACGGGCCTGTTCCGGCTGAAGAACCCGCCGAAAGAAGATGTTTCCGGCTTCAGATGCGCGGATATTGATGTGCGGTTCTGCCTGACTTCCGAGATCAGCTCTATCTATAAGCACGGTGATAAAGTACGCAAAAACCACAACTGCGTATATGCACCGGACTTTGAGACCGTTGCCCGCATCAATGCAAAGCTGGGACAGATCGGCAACCTGGAAGCGGACGGGCGACCTATACTGGGCCTGCCTTCCCGCGATTTGCTGGAGATCGTACTGGAAACTTCCGGTGATGCCCATTTGATACCCGCCCATATCTGGACGCCCTGGTTTTCGATGTTCGGTTCCAAATCCGGGTATGACAGCGTGCAGGAATGTTTCCGTGATCTGTCCGGTCACATTTTTGCGCTGGAGACCGGCTTATCGTCCGACCCTGAAATGAACTGGCGGCTGAGCATGCTGGACAAATACACTTTGGTGTCCAACTCCGATGCCCACTCACCGCAGAAGCTGGGAAGAGAAGCGAATTTATTTGATACCGCACGCAGCTATTATGCCCTGTTTGACGCATTAAAAACCCAACCTGCCTGCCGGCAGGCAGGAAAGGGATTTTTAGGTACCTATGAGTTTTTCCCCGAGGAAGGTAAGTATCATATGGACGGTCACCGCAAATGTGATGTTTGCTTTGAGCCGGAAGAAAGCATCAAACACAAAAACCTTTGCCCGAAATGCGGACAACCCCTTACGATAGGGGTGCTGCACCGCGTTACCGAGCTGTCAGACCGGAAGCAATCGCAACGTCCGGAAGGCGCGCCGGATTTTCATTATATCATTCCGCTACCGGAAATCCTTTCAGAGATCAAAAATGTTTCTCCCTCGAGCAAGGCGGTCAACCAGGCATTCCGGCAGGTGATATCTTCCTTTGGTAATGAATTCACTTTGCTGAAACAGGTACCGGTGGAAGATATCAGGCAAAAAGCGGGAACGGTGGTGGCGGAAGCCATCAAACGGATGCGGGAACAGGAAGTGAACCCACAGGGTGGCTACGATGGAGAATACGGCGTAATTAAAATTTTTAAGGAAGGAGAGCTGGCGAAACTGACAGGTCAGATGTTTTTCTTCGGCATGGACGTGGCAGATAAAACCACCAAACGAAAAAGCAAGGACAGGGAAATTGAAAAAGCAATCGCTCCCGATGACCACTCAATAAAAAATGACGCAGCCGTATTGAACGAAGAACAGCAGGCAGCCTGTGAGGCGGAAGGCGCCGTACTGGTTACGGCAGGTCCGGGAACGGGGAAGACCAAAACGCTGATCAGTTGGATAGTGCATTGCATCCGGAAAAGGAATGCTCAACCGCGAGAAGTACTGGCAGTGACGTTTACCAACAAGGCGGCTGATGAAATGAAAGAGCGCCTTGCCGCGGTGCTGGAAGACCAGTCAACCCGCCTTCCGGACGGGCAGAGGGGCATTACATTGGGCACCTTCCACTCGATCTGCTTTACGCTGTTGCAGGAGCGTTATGAGCATTTGAACAAGGTGTATGATGCCAAAAGCCGGGAAGTGATCCTCGGCATACTGTTCCCGGATAAGGAAGAAAAGGAAATAAAAAAATTGTCTGCCGAACTGGAGCGTTATTTTGAAAACAATGAAACGGAAAGTGAAACACTGTTAGCCCATATTGCCGCCACCTATCGTGATTTTACTTTACAACATAGTGGTATTGACCTGGCGGACATCATAGGGGTAGTTGTCAGATTATGGAATGCCGAACCGGAATGGCTGGAGACTACCCGTGCCCGTTACCAGTATATTGCGGTGGACGAGTTGCAGGACATCAATCCCCTGCAGTACGAGTTTTTAAAGCTGCTGGCAAAAGATAAGCATGTATTTGCCATTGGCGATCCTGACCAGAGCATTTACGGGTTCCGTGGTTCGGATGTACAGTTATTTTTCCGTTTCAGCGAAGATTTCGGGGCAAAGGAAATTACGCTGCAGAAGAATTACCGTTCTGCCCGCTTTATCGTGGAGGCATCATCGGCTGTGATCGGTCATAATACACAACGCAAGCCAGTAAAGCTGGTAGCGGTGAGGGAGTGATAAAGTTTAAACCAATAAGGGATTAAGAGGCTTTAAGAAAAAGCCTTAATGAATCTTAACTTCTTAATGGTTCAAGTCCTTTAATAATTTAAAACTAACCTACTATGACAAAGAAAGACATCACACAGCTCTCTTATGAAATAACAGGATATGCCATTAAAGTACACAGGGCGCTTGGTCCCGGTTTACTGGAAAGTGTTTATGAAAAATGCCTGAAATATGAGCTGATCAAAAACGGTTATATGGTAGGGCAGCAGGTGATGGCACCTGTAGTCTATGAAGACATTATCATGGACACCGAGCTGCGGTTGGATTTACTGGTAAACGACTGTATTGTTGTAGAGCTGAAAGCCATTGAAAATGTTTTACCGGTACACGAAGCAAAACTGTTAACCTATATGAAGCTGCTGCAAAAGCCGCAGGGTTTACTGATCAACTTTTTTACGGACAATATCACCAAATCTATGAAGCCATTTGTGAATGAATACTTCAGGATGTTACCGGATGAATAGTTAAACCATTAAGGCATTAAGGAACATTAAGAAAAAAACTTAATGAACCTTAACTTCTTAATGGTTTTAAAATCTTAATGGTTCAAAATAAAAACGACATGAGCAACAAAATAAAATTGTTTACCGCAGATGATGAGCATAAGGAAGCAGACTTTATCATCAGCGAAGTGGAAAAGCTGGTAGGCGGGTTCCACAACCTGACGGGCGACAATACACACCCTGACAGCCACTATGGCTTTTCCGATATTGCCGTGCTGTTCCGTACCCGTGCGGTGGGAAGGGTTTTGCTTGCTGCCTTTAAAAAATCAGGCATACCGGTGCGGTTTGGGGATGCTTCCTCTTTTCTTGCCGAATATCCTTTTCATCTTGTTACGGATACCATCAAGCTCCACCTTGATGCGAAAGATATGATCGCGCTGGACAGTGTGCTGACCCACGGACTGAATATGGATAAAAAGCAAAAGCAGTCGTTTCTAGCGTCAACCCCTGAAGAAAAACGGCTGGAAGCGATCTTCGGTGAACAGGATCTTACAAAGCCGGGGGCGGAAAGTGCTGTACAGCTTGTCTTCGAAAAATTCATTCCCGATGAAACACTGGACGATACAGGCTTACTCCGTAAAGAGACGCTGTTGAATATGGCTAAGGAACACGGTGTAAACCTGGAGCAGTTCCTGCATCAACTGCTGCTGGATACTTATACGGATGTAGCCCGTCTGAAATCCGATGCTGTGCACCTGCTTACTTTTCATGCTTCCAAAGGACTGGAGTTTCCCGCGGTATTCATTGCCGGCGCCGAAGAAGGCATTACTCCTGTACAGCGAAAAGACACCGATATAGAAGAAGAAAGGCGCCTGTTCTACGTCGCCCTTACCCGTGCCAGGGACATCCTGTTCATTACCCATGCCGCAGAACGAAAAGGTTTCAGGGAAACAGAAAAAAAGGAGCTGTCAAGGTTCGTAGAGGAAATGCCTGCTACACTCATGGAAAAAGCAGTAATAAAAAAGAGACCGCCTAAACCGGAACAAATGCGGTTGTTTTAAGGGACAGGAAGATCATTTATATATGGGCAGATCTTCAGCGTAAACGACCTTTTTCATGTGCTTCAGCTCTTCCTTCTTCGGCTCTTTAAAAGTCAGTTCTTTTATCTGACAGGGTGGGTATACTATGCATTCATAGCCGTGTCGGTCGTTATATTCCACAAAACATACCCAGGCTTCGGGTTTCTGTAATATGGGATCGGTCCTGGTAGCGGAACACTGGAATGTCCAGGATAAGCCATATATCGAAGCGGCTGACCTTTTTTGCGTTTTAACAGCCATGGGAATAGTATCTATCGTCAGATCTTCCCGCCAGCTTTTTTGTTTCGCTTCGTATATCCCGTAATCAGGGTCAATGACTGTTTTTCCCAGGCCCTGAAACACGATCTTCACAGCTTCTTCCCCGATCTTGCTTATCAAATGATCATTGCTGATCTTGGTTTTGCTGTACTGGTTGCTATCGGAATAGTCAGTTGTTGCAGCTACCCGCTTGGCGAAATCTTTCGCCTTTTCGACTATATCTGCAGGAACTTTCACTGTCTGTGGTTGTGTAAACAATTTCATTTTTAAGCAAATTATACCCGCAGCGAGCCGCGGAAACCCCTGGCAGCATAGTAAGATTCCGCGCCGCTGTGATAAATGAATACCCGTCCGTAACGCCAGTCATAAAATATGGCGCCGCCGAGCTTCCTGATCGCATCCGGTGTTTTGAGCCAACTCGATGTTTTTGTATCGAATTTTCCAAGCTTTTGCAGTTCACGGTATGCTTCTTCCGTGAGGATATCAATGCCTATCTCCTCTACCATCTCCATCGCGCTGGTTTTCGGCTTATGCTCTTTTCTCGACAACCAGGCCGCATGGTCGTAACAAGTGCTTCTGCGGCCTTTAGGAGTCTCCGCTGAACAATCATAGAAAATATATTCGTCCGTCTTTTTATCATATCCTGTCACATCCGGCTCCCCCCTGGTCTCCTCCATTTCATTGAGCGACGACAACTTTCCGGGATGTCCCTGCAGCCTTGCTTCCACCTGATCCCATTTAAGTCCCTTATGCCGGTTCATATTTTTCTCAAAACGGGATTTTAATATCCTGAGTAGCGCTGAACATTGTGCTGCCGGCAGTTTGTTTTTGTTGCGATTGACTTTGCGCATTGCTTTCTTTTATATGATCCGGGATACCAGGGTATTAATTGCCTGAATTTATTTCAAATTATCCATTTGCTGATAAGCCACGGCTGTTTTTCTGTCCGCTGGCCGGAAATACCATGATACCACCGCCAGGATGATCAAAAATATGGAGGTCAAAAAATGCTGCGGCGCCATCTCTGCTGGCCAGGTGAGAAAACACAACATCGGACATGGCAAGGAAAAAGCCCGTATAGGCCCCATTCCTTTAATAAAAATAGATTTAGAAATAAGTATTGCTGTAACCCCTGGGAATTTTCCAGATACACGGTTGAGAAAAGGGGACTACCCAACCTGCGCTAAAGCCAGTATTTTTCTCTGCAGCCGGGGTGATCAACAGGTGCTTCATTTGCTTCTGTGTATCAGCGATTGACCGTCTCCATAAACTTTACAAGATCTTTCCGCATTTTTGAATGGCGGGTGAATTTCCGTTTTACAGCTTTTTCAGCAGGGGGCAGGTATCCGTAGAAAGCGATCAGTTTGTTTCGGATCGGTTTTAACTTTCCAAAGTTGTGCAGGTACAGTTTTTCATCATCTATGCTTCGGGTAAGCGTATAGTATTCTGCCGGCGTTGTACTTTCCTCCGTGCCGGTTTCATAATATAGATAAGCGGCAGCCTGCTTTCCTTTATTTAGGACCAGCATGAAGCTGGGAACACTGTCCTTAAAAGTGGTGCTAAAAAGATGATAGCGGCCCCTCGGTACAGACTCGAAATTGAAACGTTTTTTTTGATGTTGAAACGAGAATGCTGCTATTTCATGTGGCTTATATGTGGTAGTTTCTCCACCAGTCTGCTGAATAGATACTTTGCGGAAGAGCCCTTCAAAATAAGGATTACGAAGGAAGCCCTGCGGCATCTTTATTCTTGCATTCAGGGTGTCGCCTTCATTATTAATATAGTATCCATTCGGCTGGCAATAGGTTTTTGTCAGCAGAAAAGGTACTATACAGATTGATACCAGGTATTTTACATATGTAACATACATCTTTCATCTCTAACGTTTTGCCGGGCGCTTACTATATGATCCTATGGTAATTAAAATTCAAAGAAAGAAGCACCAGACTAACTTCCGGAAGAGACCCGTTGTAGAAAAAGGGGTTGGAACCCGGATCCCGAACGAAAGTCCCTGATTTTTTACAACAAAAGTTTCATCACCCCCTAACCTGATATTAATCACAAACACAATTGAGGATAAATATATCCTTAATTATTCGGGCTGCTACCTTTGCGTTCTAATAACTGCTGTCGGTTATGGAGCCATTTTCTTCTTTCCGGAATGCTTTTTCAGCGCTTGCATTAACTGTTTTTGCTGCAAATTCCACGCTTGCGCAACACAATGCTGATACTTGCAGTAAGCTTACCGTTACAGCTCAGTTACGACCACGGGCAGAATTGCGGCATGGTACGTTTCGGCCGTTGGCTACCAATGAAAAAACCGCTTTTTTGATCAGCCAGCGCAGCAGGGTAACGTTGAATTATCAGTACAGAGATATTTTGTCTTTACAGCTTTCTCCCCAAAACGTAAGTATCTGGGGGCAGGAGGCGCTTACACAGGGTGCAGGCGCTAATAACGGACTGGCTTTTTTTGAAGCCTGGGCAAAACTTCGTATCAGTCCTTCTGCATTGCTGCAAATAGGCCGCCAGGTTATTTCCCTGGATGATGAGCGTTTTTTCGGGGCGCTGGACTGGGCGCAGGGTGGCCGGGCACACGATGCCGTTTCTTTTCAATTGCAAAAGAACAGGCTGGAGCTTAGAGCACATGCAGCGTTCAATCAAAACTATGCAGCGTTATATGGTAATAACCTGAGCAACGCATCCGGGTCGCTGTTTTCACCAAAAGATGCAGCACCCTATAAATGGATGCAGAATATCTGGCTGAAACTCAATTTGGACAAGCAAAACAGCTTCAGTTTTTTAGTGAATAACCTGGGTTTTCAGCATGCGAAAAGCAACGCTGATGACAGTGCCAAAACTTATTTTACACAGACCATCGGCGCTAATTATTTTCATTCCGGCAGTGAATGGAAATACAGTGTTTCCGCCTATTACCAGGCAGGTAAAGATCCGCAGGGCATGAAAACCAATGCATACCTGGCAGCAGCAAGCCTGGAACGAATGTTGAATACCCAATGGAGCCTTACGCTGGGTGGCGATCTGTTGAGCGGTAATCATGCAGACGGTACTTTGCAAAAAGAGAACCATGCGTTTGTTCCTTACTTCGGCACCAATCACAAGTTTTACGGCAGTATGGATTATTACTATTCCGGTAGTGCGCATAAAAATGCCGGGCTGGGGGACGCTTATCTGAAGGCATGCTATAAGCCGGATGCCAGGTGGATGCTCGCATTGACAGCACACCAGTTTGTTTCCCCGGTTTCATTAAAAGAGGGAGCCGGTAAATTATCCGCCAACCTGGGCCAGGAATTTGATCTCGATTTGAATTACAACATTCATCCTTTTGTAAATCTTGTGGGCGGTTATTCTGTATACATCGTTACGCCTTCTGTCAATTTCCTGAAAGCTGTATCATCTTCAAACCCCTTGCAACATTGGGTTTGGTGCACGCTAAATATCAATCCGGGGATTTTTAAACTGAAATTCTGCCAATCTTTTTTAACCAAAACATAAAATGTTATGACAAACAAACTTACGTTATTCGTACTTGCGGCATCGCTCGTTTTCGGAGCCTGCAAAAGCAACACTGAACGGGGGAACTCCCCCGGAGAAAGACCATCGGTTATAAAAATGGAAGAAGCCAAAGGACAGCCCGAAGAAGCTGAAATTACGGCGGCTCCCCATGTGCCTGCGCCAATAGGCAACAGAGGACCTAAAAAACTGATCGTAAAATTGCTCACCACAGAAATTGAAGGTGAAATTGCCGATGGAAAAAAATATACTTTCTGGACCTTCAACGACATTGTACCGGGTAGCTTTATCCGTGTGCGTGAGGGCGATGAAGTGGAAGTACGCCTGAAAAATGACGCCAGCAGCGTATTGCCGCACAACATTGACCTCCACGCTGTAAACGGTCCCGGTGGAGGCGCTGAAGCCACTTCTGCCGTACCCGGAAAAGAAGAAACATTCACCTTTAAAGCGATGAACCCCGGTCTGTATGTTTACCACTGTGCCGCGCCTCCCGTGCCTATGCACATCGGGAACGGTATGTACGGACTGATTTTGGTGGAACCTGCCGGTGGTCTCAAGCCTGTGGACAGGGAGTATTACATTATGCAGGGCGATTTTTACACCAAAACATCTGCGATCAAGGAAGGTCTTTTGGAATTTGATAACGACAAAGCGGTTGCCGAAAATCCCGACTATGTTTTGTTCAACGGCAAAAAAGGTTCTATGCTGGGTACCGGGATGATAGAGGCTAAAGTAGGGGAAACGGTTCGCCTTTTTGTTGGTAACGGCGGTCCTAACCTGACTTCTTCCTTCCATGTTATCGGGGAAATTTTTGACAACGTTTATCTTGAAGGCGGCAGCTCCGTAACGCACAATGTACAAACAACCATGATACCTGCGGGCGGCTCTGCTATTGTGGAGTTTACAGTGGATGTTCCCGGAGAGTATGTTTTGGTTGATCACTCTCTTTCCAGAGCGTTCAACAAGGGCGCTATTGGTAAGCTGAAAGTGATCGGTGAAAAAAATCCGAAAATATTCAAAAAAGGCGGGTTTTAGACTCCGGATAAAAAATGAAGATCCAACTCATTCATATCATTGTATTTTCAGTTGTTGCCTGGTGTGCTTCCTGCAACCTGCAGGAGGCAGTACCGGATGCCGAATCTCAGGCTTTACAACCGAAACAACTCTCATCACAGGCAAAAATGGTATTGATACCCGGCGGGGCATATAAGCCTTTTTACGGCTCCGATACCGCATTGGTAAAAGTGAACCCGTTTTTGATAGATGAAAGACCTGTTACCAATGGCGAGTTCCTGGCGTTTGTAAAAGCCCATCTGCAATGGCAGCGTTCGCAGGTAAAACGTCTGTATGCCGATACAAATTACCTGCATGATTGGGTGGGGGATACGGTATTGCCCGAAGGAATAAATATTGACGCTCCGGTTACGCAATTATCGTGGTACGCAGCCAAAGCTTATGCAACGGCTGTGGGTAAGCGCTTGCCGCTGCTGGATGAATGGGAACTGGTGGCAATGGCAGATGAAACAGTGCCCAATGCAAGGGAAAAGAAGTCTTATTCAGATAAGATCATAGACCTTTATCTGGTGAAAAACAGGCAGTATAATGCGGTAAGTCAGTCGCCGCCCAACTATTGGGGCGTATATAATTTCTTTGACCTGGTGTGGGAGTGGACGGATGATTTTAATTCCGTACTGGTAACGGGTGATGCCCGTTCCGGCGAATACAGCGATAATAATCTTTTTTGTGCGGGCAGCGCTACCAGTGCTACGGACGTACTGAACTATGCCGCTTTTATGCGGTTCAGTATGCGGGCCGGACTGAAAGCGCATTATACCGTGGCTAACCTCGGATTTCGCTGCGCAAAAGATGTTGATGATAAGCCCCTTCTGACCTCCCCAGAGGGGAGGGATCTGGCTTCAACCGGAGAGTGAGGCTACATAATAGTAAGTTTAAAATCAATAACAATGAAACAACTGTTTTGTATACTGGCAGCAATTTTTGTACTCTTTTCCTGCAATCAGGATAAAGCTGAAAAAGAGCTGCCGTCCGGCTCTATATTTCACCTGACCAGCCAATGGCAGGACCAGTATAACCACTCGTACCAATTAGACGCGCTGAGAGGAAAAGCGTTGGTGGTGGTAATGATCTATACTTCCTGCAAAGCCACCTGCCCGCTATTGGTAGCCGATATGAAAAAAATAGAAAAGCAGATAAAGCCTTCCTATCTCCATAAGACATCCCTGGTACTGGTAACCATTGACCCGGAAAAGGATACACCCGAACATCTTGCCGGGTTTGCCAAAACCAGCGGCATGGATGCGCCGCACTGGGTATTTTTGCGTAGTGATGAAGCCGCCACACAGGAGTTTGCCAATGTGCTTTCGATGAAGTACAAAAAAATATCACCCATAGATTTTTCACATTCCAATATCATCAGCGTTTTTAACCCTGACGGAGAACTGATACTACAGGAAGAAGGCACCGGCATCAATACAGAAAAAGTGGCAGGTAAAGTTAATGAAGCCGTTAAAGGCAGTTAAGTTATTTTCGCAGATACAAAATGGCAACCCTGTGTTTTCAAAATCTACCGAATATGCGCTGCGTGCAACGATATTCATAGCCCGTAAGGCATCCAAAGAAAAAAAGGCCACTATTAAAATGGTGGCAGAAGGGATTGGTGCACCGCAATCATTCACGGCAAAAATCCTGCAGCAGCTTACAAAGAAAAATACCGGTATTATATCTTCGGTAACGGGACCTTCCGGTGGTCTGTATATATCCGGGGAGGCTAAGAAGCGCTCCATCTTTACTGTGCTGGAGCTCATGGGCGAGATAGAAGTAATAGAAAAGTGCATCATGGGACTTCCTAAATGTAACGATGCCAACCCCTGCTCTATGCATAAGTCATACAAAATAATAAAGCAGGAATTACTGAGAATGCTCCGTGAAAAAACGATTGAAGAACTGGCAAGGTCAAAAGATGCGATCCTGTAATTCTCTTCTTTAGTCATCCCTCTCCGCGGCGGAGAGAGGTCTCATCACTATAAAGGCCTTTACTAAACGAGATACCGTACCCATTCGTGAGACCTGCCTGCCACAGGCGGGTTTCTCAGTCGCAAACATTTGTTTACTCAATGCCAATACATGTAGGGTAAGCTACTGTAAATCGATACCCTGTCCCGATGCACTTTGCGTATTCTAAAAGGTACAGCACCCACCTGCCTGAACTGCCGAACGGCAGGCAGAGGCGGTAGCAGGCACCGCGAATATCATATAGAGTCCTCTTACCGCATCCGACAACGGCATCATATTTCACGCAAAGCCGATATGAAGCGCCAAGGGTACACAAACAGTTCCCTTTTTCGTTCTTTGTGATCTTTTGCGACCTTTGCGTGCCATATTTTTATGCAAGATCAGTTCTTCTGTTACGGCTTAATGATTGAGACCACTAATGGGATACTCGAAATAACGTACCGGGGCCGTGAACCCCAAATTTCACGAAACTCCTCTTTAAGTATGAATAGAAAATATTATATTTGAATATATAAGTACATTTCATGAAAAAGAGCAACATCCTGAAAAGCGTTGCAGTATTTTTTGCAATGTTTTTCGTCACATTGTTTCCTGAAGCATATACCTGTACCAGGGTTGTGTATAAAGGGCCCGGCAACACCGTAATTACAGCCCGTTCTATGGACTGGAAAGATGAAATTGACGCCAATATCTGGATCTTTCCGAGGGGACTGGAAAGAGATGGAAACGTAGGTAAAAACTCCGTTAAATGGGTTTCCAAATATGGAAGTGTGATCACCAGTGCCTGGGATATCGCTACCACTGACGGTATTAATGAGAAGGGATTGGTTGCCAATGTCCTGTGGCTGGTGGAAAGTGAATATCCGAAATTCGATCCGCAAGGCGCTGCAAAAGGCATCGCCATCTCTGCCTGGGCACAATATGTGCTGGATAACTTTGCTACCGTCAAGGAAGCCGTAGATGCGTTGAAGAAAGAAGATTTCGTTATCGTTTCTGACTATATACCCGGCACAACAACGTTTTCGACCTTACATCTTTCTGTTTCCGATGCCTCCGGCGATAATGCTATTTTCGAGTACATTAATGGAAAATTGGCCATTCATCACGACCCTTCCTATACCGTAATGACCAATTCTCCGGTATTTGAAGAACAGTTGGCTATCAATAAATACTGGCAAAGCATTCCGGGTACCGTTATGCTGCCGGGTACCAACAGGGCTGCTGACAGGTATGTAAGGGCATCTTATTACATCAATGCCATCCCGCAAACTGCTGATGTGCAAACATCTTTAGCCAGCGTGTTCAGTGTGATCAGGAACTGCTCCGTTCCTTTCGGGATATCCTCGGAGGCAGAGCCTAATATTTCCTCTACAAGATGGAGATCGGTAGCCGATCAAAAAAACCTGGTGTATTATTTTGAAACTGTCAAAACACCCAATACTTTCTGGGTTGATCTGAAAAAAGTAAATTTCAGTAAAAACGCACCGGTGAAAAGGTTGAGCGCAAGCAAAAACGAGATATATTCAGGAGAAGCTTCTCAAAGTTTTGTGCCTGCAAAACCTTTTGTGTTTATGGGGATATAGCAGATGCATGAAATGACGGGGGAGAGAATGGGAGATATGCCCCCTTTAGGGAAAGGGGCTTTATCAGCTTTTCCTCCAATACCTGCCGGCAAAATGCACCACCGGCAGACCTATCGCAACGATCAGTATCAACATGCCTTTCAGTGCCACACTCCATTGAAAACCGGAGGCCGGCACGCTGCTGACAGGCAATACAACCCCGTTCATGATCACCCACACCACTATCCCATACAATACCGCCTGGAGAATTTTATGACGAACAATGCCTGGTATTTTCGGGTATAACAGGAAAAAAGCGGCAGTCCAGCAAAAAGCAATCACAAAATGAAGGACCAGTCCGAGCAGCATTATGGACTGCGGTCCGCTGAATGCTTTTGTGCCGATCAATCCGCTGGCGATAAACCGCAGTACCCTGCCGGGTGAGACACGGGCACTCCACCATGCATTGCCAAACGCAAGCAGTATATCGAGTGTTCCCGCGAGTAATCCCGTTTTAATGATCTCTGTTGCCAGCTTTTTCTTCATACAGGGCTTTCTTATGTATACTCAATTATTTCTTTTCGAGCTGAAGAATGGTTTCTTCCATTATATCAATCGCTTTTGCAAATGAAAGATACACCGAATAGATGTTCCGTGGTTCGTACTGTCGCTTTTGCCCCGATAGGCGGCAATTGCTTATTGGGTACCTTTGCACAGATATTTCCCATAACATGAAACTTGCAGGCAAACATACCATCTATACCAGATGGACACTCTACCTGCAGTCTTTCGGTATCAGGACTCTGGCAGATATCCGCCGCTTCCCGGGCTCAGGAAAGTATCCGCAGTTCAATAAAGAAAGCCTAAGCGCATCATTAAAACAGAGCGGCATCCATTATACGCACCTGGAAGACCTGGGTGGAAGAAGAAAAGTGCATACAAAAGATTTCGATTACAAAGGCTATACACATTACGCTACTGAAGCGGGCCGTAATATGAAATTAAAAGCAGCAAATCAGATCGTATTGGGCGCATAAAGGATCGGTACTGACCAGGCTCAACAAAAATGAGAAAAGCCCCGATCCCTGACAACTTACACCAGGGCAGGAACCATGCCTGACTACCAATGAAAAATACGGCTCCTTTGACGAATACCTGCCATTATCGTAATGTGTATAACTATGTGCTTAACGGGTGCATATCCGAAGCGGTGAATATTTGGAAATAGTATACAACAGATAGTATCTTTATACAACCAATGTCAGCAAGCTCTCCAGCAATGGAAATTGGTGACAGGAGAAATGGAAGTCCGTAAAAAGACAAAAATTTCTCACGAAAGCATCGGGTTACATAACGTGAAGGCGAAAGCCGGAAACATTATAAAACTTGATGCTTTTCTTTTTTATTTATAAGCCTTTTCAATCATTTCCTTTTGTTGCTGAAGCATAGGTTCGTACAATCTAACCTATCTTATCAGGCCTTTCCTCATATCTTGACGAACATCTTATTCCGGTAAAGAATGTACATCATTACCCACACCAGGGCCAAAGCACCCAAAGAGTTCAACGCGGGGTGACAAGCTTCGGGTGCGTATTTATAATATCCTTCAAATAATAGTTTGGAGGTATGGTTGAAATCGATAAACCGGTAAGCCAGGTAAATCACGATCGCGTTCATACCGATCACCTTAAAGAAGAAGGTCCATTTTTTCCAGCCCTTTATATCAATGAACCAGTAAAATACCGCCAGGAATATAAAAGCCATTCCTGCCGTGAGCATAATAAAAGAGCTGCTCCAAAGGTGTTTGTTGATGGGTAACAATTTGCTCCATAACAAACCGATTATGATAGCCCCGGCGCCCACAGACAACAGCCCGAGTACTTTCCTGTTTTCATGCTGCGACTTTTGCAACCAATCCCCGGCAGCAGCCCCCAGCACAGTCAAACAATGAGCGGGTAGCTGGGTAAGCAGGGCATTTTCATCATAGGTCTTTTGCAGCAAGCGCCCGGGCATAAAAGTACGGTCGAACCATCCCACCAGGTTCCCTTCAAAAGACAGGTCGCCGGCGCCATACCCCGGTACCGGTACCAGGAACAAAGCCGCGCAATAACCAATAAGCATAGCCGCTACCCAGATCACCCTTTTCTTCCCGGACAGGTTCAGGTACAAAAATGTGGTTATCAGCGTGGCAAAGCCAATCCGGCTTAATACTGTTCCGTAGCGGATACTCCCCGGATGAAAGATATCCAGGGGTATATTTTTATCGAGTATGCCCAGCAGGAAAAGGATCAGGAAACGTTTAAAGGCTTTTTTATACAGTGTATTCTTATCCACTCCCCTGGCGGCGGCATTCTTCAAAGAAAAAGACAGGGAAACACCGGCAATAAACAGGAACAGCGGAAAAATGAAATCGTAAAAAGTAAACCCATTCCATGCGGGGTGGGTCAATTGGTTGGCCATTGTATCCACCCACGGAAAAGGCGTTACCCCTTTCAGGTCGTAGATGAAAGCTCCGCCACCGGCGATCAGCAGCATATCAAAGCCCCGCAGGGCATCCAGCGATAATAGTCTTTTTGATGCCATATAACCAGTATAGAGCAATAAGATAGGCATTTATCATTGTTTTGGACAAAGTTATTTTAACGATTATGCACGAAGGAAGACTCCGGTCACCTATACCCGCTGCTTTTTTGAAGGAAGGAGCCTTCCGAGCCCTTTGTACCTGTTGCATTTTTATCAACCTGCTGACCAGGGTTCGGAATACTTACTTAACTTCCTTTTGCAAAAAATCCCCTATATTCAGGAAACCGGGTGAATTCCCGAATAATACTCTAACACCGGGAAGGCTGATTTTAATAACCTGGCAATCACTAAAAAATGATTCGCAATACCGCCTTTAAAATATTGTTTGTTTTACATTGGTTCGGCATATCCGGGTCATTTGCCCAGGCAGACAGTACATGGTCGGTAATGATACTAAAAAAGGGCAGGCATCCTGAAATGAAGGACAACATGGCCGAATACAGCCCGACAGGATTTTTTTTATACCGGAATTGTTTTTACGATATCCAGCTAAAAAAAGCAAAACGACAAACTCTCCGGCTGACAGATATCCTGCAGGATAGCCTGGTATTTACGGGTATATCGTACAAGAGCGACGCTAATCCCGCAATACCCTCAACGGACACCTTTACCATTGCCTGCCACAACATAGAGAATATCCACCTTGTGAGAGACTGGAGCACCGGGAACAGCAAAAAAATAAAATGTAGCAACTACTACTTTTTATTCAGCAAGACTGTCATGGATTATCATCTTGATAGTAAACACGACAATGTATATAACCTGGAAACTGTGTCGGAGCTGATTCCAAGGTTAACCGCTTATGGCATCACCTATCACTATGAGTACAATGGAAAATTATATTACCACTCCGGGATCAGAGTACGGACCCCAAAGTATAGCGACGAGGAGAAAGAAAAGACGCTGAACAGCATTCTGACCGCCCTGGATTTCCTTGTCAACAAACGGGTAAATGTCACCATCCGGAAAAAACAGGAGCCCTGACAGGTTTGATAAATTGTACAAAGAGCGTTCCGAATTTTTATACCTGTTGCATCTTTCGCAAACCACTATCCGGGGTCCGAAGCTCTTAACCCATATCACAACTAACCAGGCAGAAAGGTTTGCAGATCATCCGGCTTATCAATGCACAGGTATCATTTCCTTTTCCTGTAATACCTGGACAAATCGATGATCTCTACTTTCCGGAATTGCACCGGGTGGCTTTCGCTTTGGAGGGATATATAACCGGATGAGAGCAACTGCCCGTCTTTCTTCTGCGCCGGGTCAAAATCGCTGACAGCGCCACCGCCTATTTGCGGCTTCTGGTAGGTAAGCACCGTATCTCCGTTGGCAATATGATGAATGATGGAATCTCCCAGCACTACCACTTCTGCCCTTACCCATTCTTCGTTCCGGAAGGTTTTTGAGTTGGAGTTGATACAATGCGGTGTAAACAGTTTACCATCCATTTCCACATTGGTTCCCGGTGTACACAGGTTGCAGGTGGTACGCTCGCCGGTGGAATCGCCACCCAGCAACTGCACTTCTATAGAGATCGGGAAATCCTGGTTTTGGTGCATGGTGGCCGGGTCCTGGCAATGTACCATGATACCGCTGTTTTTATAGGCCCAGCCCGGTCCGTTATTAGCCTGCTTACCCACAAACCGGTATTCCACCGCGAATATATAATAGGAGTAAGGCGTCTTATAAAAGATATGACCGAAACGCTCATCAAAGCTGTCATAGGCTTCATAACCCACCGTCATTTTTCCATCCTCCACCCGGAAAGTATTGCCAAAATTATCTCCATAGGCATGGCCTCTTATTTTCGGTGTCCACCCTTTAAGGTTCTTGCCATTAAAGAGCTGTTTCCATTTCATTTTGGTGATGTCCTGCGCAGAAGCCAGTGAAACAACAAACAGCAACAGGAATGACAGTGAATATTTCATGCATTTTGCTTTAGCAGTCGCAATATACGGAGATAAAGGGAATCCCTCACCAGCCTCATCCTCTTATCCTTCTCCTTAGGAGAAGGACGGTACTACAGAATAATTCCATGCAATATACCTACCACATCCCCTATAGAATAAACCCAGGCAAGCGTCTCTCTTTTCCGCCCCCCCAAAAAACCGCATTTCATGAACCCTCATTCATCACACCTACCAGCAGGCAGGTTTCCCACATTCCCCCAGACTCTTCCTGCGTCAGAGTGACAAAAACGGTAGGGGCTTGTATTCTCATTTTCAAATTGCCACACTTTCAAATTTTCAAATTTTCCTCCCGCAGTTGCGGGACACAGCCTCCCCAAAAAACGCATTTCATAAATCCTCATTCATCACACCTACCAGCAGGCAGATTCCCCACATTCCCCCAGACTCTTCCTGCGTCAGAGTAACAAAAACGGCAGGGGCTTGTATTCTCATTTTCAAATTGCCACACTTTCAAATTTTCAAATTATACCAACCCTTCCATCAACTTTTCCGGCGTGTCAAAGAAACTGATCCTGTTTTCCACATCGGTGTACAGGAAGCCTTCTGCCTCCATATGTTCCATATGCTCGTGAAGATAGTTGTAAAAGCCGTTTGTATTAAGCACATAGATGCGCTTATTATGGATGCTCAACTGGTTCCATGTCAGCATTTCAAACAACTCATCCAGGGTGCCGTACCCTCCCGGCAGGATGATCGCGGCATCACATAGCTCATACATGGTCTTCTTACGCTCATGCATACCTTCCGTAACAATAAGCCGGGTCAGCCCCGTATGCTCCTGTTCCCTTTCCGCCAATATCATAGGCATCACACCGGTCACTTTACCATTCCGGGAAAGCGCCGTATTTGCAACGGCGCCCATGATCCCCCTGTTGCCTCCGCCATAAATAATGGCGATACCGGCATCCGCCAGCAACTGCGCCAGCAAAGCCGAATGTTGCATATAAATGGGGTTATCACCCTCCCTGGATCCGCAAAAAACAGCCACGGAACTTGTATTCATAAGTATTCTTTTTAGAGGTATCCACTTTTATTTAAACAATACAATAATACAAACATGCCCGGCAGCATAATAATATTTTTGTATGAAGAATGCCAGTTTGTTTTTATCTTTCCTGCTCAACATAAACAGATTTAACAATTATATGTCAACCTGGATATTATTTGCCTGCGTGATGGGTTATTTCGCCATCCTGCTTGGAGTAGCCTGGTACACTTCCCGCAACTCAAACAACGACACCTTTTTCATCGGTAATAAAAGCAGTAACTGGATGCTGGTAGCATTCGGCATGATCGGCACCTCTCTATCCGGAGTTACTTTTGTAAGTGTACCGGGCGGCGTAGGCGATTTCGCCGGGGGCTCCTTCAAAGGTTTCGCCTATATGCAGGTGACCATCGGCTATCTCATCGGTTATGCCGTCATTGCCTTTGTATTGCTCCCCCTGTATTACCGGATGAATCTTACATCTATCTACAACTACCTGCAGAAAAGATTCGGGACCATTGCATACAAAACAGGCGCCCTGTTTTTTATTATCAGCCGTACCGTAGGCGCCACCGCCCGGTTATACCTGGTTATTAATATCCTCCAGTTTTTCATCCTGGACAGGTTAGGCGTCCCTTTTTTAGTAACTGCCGCATTTATCTTATTGATGATACTGCTGTACACGTTTGAGGGGGGTGTAAAAACTATTGTGTACACAGATACCCTGCAAACCACGTTGATGGTTGCCGGTCTGATCATCTGTGTGATCTATATTTTGCAGCAGCTTAATATCAGCGGTGGCGAAGCGCTTAGCCAGATGAGCGACAAAGGTTACCTGAATATCTTTAATACGGATGTAAACAGCAAAGGGTTCTTCCTGAAGCAGATCGTGGGGGGAGCTTTTATTACCATTGCCATGACCGGGCTTGACCAGGAGATGATGCAGAAAAATATCAGTGTGAAACGACTGGGTGATTCACAGAAAAATGTGATGACCATGGCTGTAATAATGACAGGTGTATTATTCCTGTTCCTGATGCTCGGGGGGTTGTTATATCTCTATACACTTTCCCAGGGCGGCCAATATGCACAGGTGGATGTAAACGGCGACACCATACAGCAGTTGCTGGTAACCAACCCGGCTAATGGAGAGACCATGAATGTGATCGGCGATAAAATGTTTCCCTCCATTGCCATGAATTTTCTGCCGCCGGTGATCGGCCTGATCTTTATTATCGCGCTGATCTCCGCATTGTTTCCCAGTGCAGACGGCGCCCTGACCGCCCTGACCTCTTCGTTCTGTATCGACATACTGGGCTTGCAACGGCGCACTGACCTGGATGAAAAAGCCAAAAAAAGGAAAAGATTGACGGTGCATTTTACATTCGCGTTCATCTTCCTGGTATGCGTGTTCATATTTTATATCATCAATAACAACAGCATCATAGACGTCATCCTCGATCTTGCAGGGTACACTTATGGTCCGCTTCTCGGTCTTTTCGCTTTTGGTATTTTAACCAAACGAAGCCTGCCCAACAGTTCCACGATTACCGTCATCTGCCTGGCTGCCCCGGTATTGAGCTATATCCTCAGCAGAAATGCCGCCCAATGGTTTGGCGGCTTCCAGATCGGCATAGAGCTGCTGCTCATCAACGGATTACTCACCTACCTGGGATTGCTAACGATTTCAAAAAGAACGGTTTCTACAAACTAAATGCGCTAAATATTCGTTGTAGCAATATAAAGCCATCCCCAGGGGTGGCTTTCCTGTCATAATTAAATTGAAAAATGATGAATGCTACAATTAAAACACTGCAAACGCAGCACTGGAATGAGAGTTCAACCCAAAGTACCTGGCAAATACTAAAAATCATATCTGAATTTGTAACCGGCTTTGAGTCCCTTTCAAATGTCGGGGCCTGTGTATCTATTTTCGGATCAGCCCGTACAAACGCCGACAACCCCTACTATGAATTAACGGTAGAAATAGCCCGGAGACTGGCAGATGAAGGCTTTGGTATCATTACCGGTGGCGGCCCGGGCATAATGGAAGCGGGCAACAAAGGTGCCGCCGATGCTAACGGAAAGAGTATAGGGCTGAACATATTGTTACCCTTTGAACAATATGACAACAAATACGTGGACCGCGATAAGTTGTTGCAGTTCGACTATTTCTTTGCCCGTAAAGTAATGTTTACCAAGTATTCGCAGGGGTTTGTGATAATGCCCGGCGGATTTGGCACGATGGATGAGCTATTTGAAGTAGCCACCCTGATCCAAACGGGAAAACTCAGGCAGATGCCCATCATCCTGGTGGGTAAAAAATACTGGCAGGGCCTGGTAAACTGGATTGAAGAAGTGATGCTGGCAGAAAAAAACATCAACCCGGAAGATATTGATCTTTTCAAACTGGCAGATACTGCCGACGAGGTGGTGGATCACATGACGGAATACTACCGGGACAGGGAACTGTCTCCTAATTTTTGATACTGCTCAAAGCTATAACTACTAACTTTGCGCTATGACTGAAACTGCCATTGTCAACCCTTTAGCAGAGCAATACGCATTGCAGTTTACCTCCGGGGAAGACTACCTGCTGAATGAACTGGCAGCTTTCACCACGGCCACCCACCCGAAAGGGCATATGCTGAGCGGCGCCCTGCAGGGTAAGCTGCTGGAAATGCTTACCCGGATGATACAACCTCACCGGGTACTGGAGATAGGCACTTTTACCGGCTACAGTGCTTTATGCATGGCAGAGGGGCTGGGTGATGATGCAACGCTTCATACCATTGAGGTGAGGGAAGAGGATGCTGCCACCGCAAGGTCTTTTTTTAACAAAAGTCCTGCAAAGGATAAAATACATTTGCACGTAGGAAATGCATTGGATATTATCCCCCGGTTAGGCGGGCAATGGGATATGGTATTTATAGACGCCGACAAAGTGAGCTATATAGCTTATTTTGAAATGGTATTACCATTGCTGAAACCCGGTGGATGGATCATAGCTGATAACGTACTGTTTCACGGACAGGTACTGGAAGAGGAAATAAAGGGCAAAAACGCGAAAGCCATACATGCCTTCAACGAACATATAAAAGACGACAACCGGGTGGAATCTGTGTTGCTTACAGTACGCGACGGGCTGATGCTGATCCGAAAAAAATAATGTGGATGAAACCAATATCACTAATATTACTAAGCTGCTTTTTTTACCACGCTGTGCAGGCACAAAATCCTGCTATCATTCAGTATATCAACAAATATAAGTTTGTAGCCATCGAAGAAATGAAACGCAGCGGGGTACCGGCGTCCATTAAACTGGCGCAGGGCATACTGGAGACCCAGGCGGGTGTCAGCGACCTCGTGCTTCGCTCCAATAACCATTTTGGCATTAAATGTAAAAGCACCTGGACGGGAAGCAAGGTATACCACGATGATGATGAAAGAGGAGAATGCTTTCGGGCATACCTGTCAGACAGAGATTCTTATAAAGATCATTCCGACTTCCTGAAGAATAACCAGCGTTATGCCTTCCTTTTTAAAATTGACGCGGAGAATTATAAAGGCTGGGCACAGGGCTTAAAAAAAGCCGGTTATGCCACTAATCCCAGGTACTGGCAGCAACTGGTCAACTATATTGAAGCCTATAACCTGAACCTGTACACACAGATAGCACTGGGCAAAAAATCATTCAATGACGAGCCTGCCATGTATGCGCAATACCATGCTCCCGCCTCCCGGGAAATCCTCCCGGCGGTGGTTGTTACCAGCGACCGCGATTTTGCAGCGCCGGTACAGCATACGGAAACAACGATCAATGAAATTGTTCCTGCTATCCAGTACCCGGAAGGAGAATTCAGGATCAATAATACAAAAGTAATATTTGCACCTGCCGGAACCTCCCTGTTGGCTCTGGCGGAGCAGTACCATATCAAATACAAACACCTGATCGACTTCAACGAATTGCCGGAGGACGAGGGTATCCTTACGGAAGCTCAATTGATCTATCTCCAGAGAAAAAGAAAACAGGGTTCGAAGGATGTGGTGGTAGCCGCACCGGGAGAAACGGTTTATAATATTGCGCAAAAAGAAGGTGTGAGACTGGAGAGTGTACTGGATTACAATAACCTGAAAGAAGACCGGGAATTGCCCGGTGGCGCCAGGGTTTACCTGCAGAAAAAAGCGGCTGAACGGGCAGAGAAAGAGACAGAACAGGTATTCGAAAAACCGGCATATACCGGCAAGCAGGCAACCAATACCTATACCAGTCATATTGTGCAGCCTAAAGAAACCCTCTACGCCATCGCGAAAAAGTATAACGTGGAGCTGGCAAATATCCGCCGGTGGAATAACCTGCAGGATGATCTTATAAAAGTGGGACAGGAACTGCTTATTTACAAAAACTAACGGGATGTTATTAAAAAAGGTACATGATAAGCTTTTTCAGCCTTTTATTTCAAAAGAAGACATTCAGAACAAAATAAAAGAAATAGCCCGCCGTCTTGAACAGGACTATGCCGGTAAACACCCTCTTTTTATTGCCATTTTAAACGGTTCTTTCATGTTTGCTTCGGATCTTTTTAAAGAGCTGGATATTCCCGCGGAGATCTGTTTTATCAAGCTGGCCTCCTACAAAGGTACCAAATCAACCGGGCATATTATTACCTCAATCGGGCTGGATGCCGAAATTTTTGACCGGCATGTGGTGATCATTGAAGACATCATTGATACCGGTAAAACGATGAACGAGTTTTTACCCCAATTGCGACACCAGCAACCCCTTTCTCTTAAAATCTGTGCCTTATTGTATAAGCCGGACGCCAACCGGTTCCCGGTACCGATCGATTACCTGGGTTTTAGTATTCCCGATAAATTTGTAGTGGGTTATGGCCTGGACTATGACGGGTATGGCAGAAATATTGGTGAAATTTACCAGGTGGTCGAGTAGGTCCATTATGTCGTTTGTTGGAAAATGATTACCGTTACCCGTCATTTTACGATCCCCCAACCCTTGTCCTGCAGAACCCAACAATTCGTAACCCGTTGTAATACAATATTCTGTAATTTTAAGCGTTAGATGTATCCATGGTCAACAGGATGAAAAGCCGGGTAAAAAGGCTTGCTATTTTTGTTATACTACTGACTGGCGCTCATACTGCTATAGCCCAATACTATCTGCGGGGGGAAATAATGGATGAAAAACAAACCCCTTTGCAGAATGTAAGGATCATTATCCACTCCACGGGCTATCCCTATCTCAGCGGTGTAGGCGGCGCCTTCGGGATCGCTATGTCTAAAAAAACAGACAGTGTCAGCTTTATCCTGGATGGTTATGAAACGCTTTCCTGCAAGATCAATAATACTTCCGAATACCAGAAAATAGTGCTGAAGATGCTGCCTTATACAGCTAGTCTTCAGAAACAATACCTTTTATCCTATACCAGCGCGGAAGAGACTTTTCCGACCATCCGCCAGACGGTAGCAGACGAAACCTATAGCGCCATTGTAGAAAACGCTTTTGTAAGCACCAGTAAGAATCCCTATACCGGGCTCACATTAAACGTTAACCGCGCTTCGTACAGCAACATCAGGCGGTTCATCAACATGAACAGCACCGTGCCGGGAGACGCTGTCCGTATTGAAGAAATGCTTAACTATTTTAATTTCAACTATATAGAACCCGGAGGTGACAGCATTTTTACGGTTCGTTCCCAATTCAGTTCCTGTCCGTGGAACGACAGGAACAGGCTGCTGTTCGTGCAGGTTTGTTCCAAAAAGCTGGACCTTGAAAAAGTGCCGCCCAGCAACCTGGTTTTCCTGGTAGATGTATCAGGCTCCATGGATATGCCCAACCGGCTGCCCTTACTCAAGTCATCATTCCGGAAACTGGTGGAAAATCTCCGGGAAATAGACACGGTTTCCATTGTGGTGTATGGCGGGGTAACGGGCGTGATGCTGCCCCCTACCAGCGGCGCCGATAAAAAGAAGATACTGCAGGCTATTGAAGATATGAATGCCGGCGGTTTCACTCCCGGCGAAGCGGGTATAAGACAGGCCTATATGCTGGCAAAACATACTTTTATAAAAGACGGTAACAACCGGGTAATACTGGCTACCGACGGAGATTTTAACGTAGGGGAAACCGGGGAAAAGGAACTGGAGGCATTGATCATGCAGATGAAACAAGGCGGCGTGTACCTGACCTGCCTGGGAGTAGGAATGGGCAATTATAAAGACTCGAAAATAGAAGTGCTGGCAAAAAAAGGCAATGGCAATTTTGCCTACCTGGATGATGAAAGGGAAGGTGAGAAAGTGTTGGTGAAAGAGTTTACACAAACCATGTATGCTGTGGCAGACAATGTATCCATGAACCTCAGCTTCAACGATAAACTGGTGAAGCGGTATCGCCTGGTAGGCTTTGACAATAAGAGAAAGGCCCTGGAGGACTCAACCAGTACCCTGCTGGGCGGAGAAATAGGGTCCGGGCATTCGGTAATCGCGGTTTTTGAAATTGAGCCGGCCACCCATGTTCCCGGCGAATCCATTGGCACTGTTACCATCAACTACTGCGACCCCGGCAAAAAGGAACCCATCAAACAACAATATAAATGCAGCAATAATTACCAGCCGATAGAAAGTCTTGACTACTACTACCGGCTGGCTGCAGGTGTTTGTATGTTCGGTGGATTGCTGAACAGCTCTCCCTACTACAAAGGGAATAGCTGGGATGATGTCCTGTCGCTGGTAAAGATCCCTGCCAACGCGGTGGGTATCAACCCTCTCTATACAGAGTTCACTGATATTGTTATCAAAGGCAAGAAAATCTACGCCCCATCCAAAAAGAAAAGAAAAAGAAGCCGGGAGGAATAGAAGCGCCTGCTACCGCTGCTCACATTTCCTGCGTTTTGGTACCCCGTTTGGCTTATATTTGTTGGGAACATTTGCTAAAGAATTTATTTATGCAGTCTATCATTCACCTGGAAAACATCAGGAAAAGCTACTATATGGGGAAACAGGAACTGCAGGTACTGAAAGGTATCTCTCTGGATATCCACAAGAATGAATATGTGGCTTTGATGGGACCCTCCGGATCCGGCAAAAGTACCCTTATGAACATTATCGGATGCCTCGACTCTCCCACCGGTGGGGAATATGTGCTGAATGGTCACCGGGTAAGTCTGATGGCGGACAATGACCTGGCAGAGATTCGGAACAAAGAGATAGGGTTTGTATTTCAGCAATTTAACTTACTCCCCAAGCTAACCGCTGCAGAAAACGTAGCGTTACCGCTGATCTACTCCGGCATTTCCAAAAAACAACGCACAGAAATGGCTATGCGGGTGCTGGAGCAGGTGGACCTTGCGGACAGAAGTCACCACCGCCCCAACGAACTGAGCGGGGGGCAGTGCCAGCGGGTGGCTATTGCCAGAGCGCTGGTTAACAACCCGGCATTGCTGCTGGCAGACGAACCAACCGGTAACCTCGATACGAAAACCTCTTACGAAATCATGGCCATATTTTCGAAGCTGCAGGAAGCAGGCAATACCATTGTGCTGGTGACCCACGAAGAAGATATCGCCAATTATGCCAAAAGAATTGTTCGCCTGCGGGACGGTGTTATAGAATCTGATAAAAAAACATTCCCTGCCGAAGCGTTAACTTAGCGCTCAAAACAACGGTCTTGGCTTTTAAGATTTATACAAAGACAGGCGATAAGGGCAGCACTTCCCTGATCGGTGGTACAAAGGTTTCCAAATCCGACATACGCATAGACGCTTATGGCGCCGTCGATGAGCTTAATGCTCATATCGGTCTTTGCAGGGATGTATTAGCGGATGAACAAACCCGCGAGGCACTGTTTACCATTCAAAACAATCTGTTTGTAATAGGTTCACAATTGGCCTGCGATCCTGAAAAGAAAACAGGGATGTCCATCCCGGAACTGCCGCTCACAGCCATACAGATCCTGGAATCAGCAATTGACCGCATGGAGGGTAACCTTCCCCCGCTGAAGAACTTTATCCTGCCCGGGGGGCATGTACATATTTCCTATATTCACATCGCAAGAACGGTTTGCAGAAGAGCGGAACGGCATTGTGTAAGGCTTGCGGAAAACGCCCCGCCGCCTCCGGCAATTATACCTTATCTTAACAGGCTGAGCGATTATTTGTTTGTATTGGCCCGGTATACGGGACAGCTATATAATATTGAAGATATTCCATGGAAGCAATAGGAACTACAGGATACCGGTCGTAAAGCATACCGGTATCCTGTTTCCTGCAAACAGCAACGAAGACAAACATGAAATTATATTCAATCAATACGGGACATTTTAAACTCGATGGGGGCGCCATGTTCGGGGTAGTGCCCAAATCCATCTGGAACAAGCTGAACCCGGCTGACGAAAACAATCTTTGCTCCTGGGCAATGCGTAGCCTGCTGATCGAGGACGGTAGCAGGCTAATACTGGTGGACACCGGCATAGGCAATAAGCAGGATACAAAATTTATGGGACATTATCACCTGCACGGTGAGGATACACTGGATAAATCATTAGCAAAGTATGGCTTTCGCAGAGACGATATCACTGATGTATTGCTGACGCACCTGCATTTCGACCATGTGGGCGGCGCTATCGTTATCGAAAACAATAAGATGGTGCCTGCTTTCAAAAATGCAACGTTCTGGAGTAATGAAAAACACTGGCAATGGGCCACTAAGCCCAACGACCGGGAGAAAGCCTCTTTTCTGAAAGAAAACATTCAGCCTATACAGGATAGCGGGAAACTCCGTTTTATTGAAATAAGAGAAGATATCGCCTTTTCGGATAATGTCACCATCCGTTTTGTTAACGGGCACACACAGGCGATGATGCTGCCCCAGATCAATAATTACAAAGGCAAAACCATTGTATATGCAGCGGACCTGCTGCCTTCGCTGGGGCATATCCCCCTACCCTATGTAATGGCCTACGATATGTTTCCTTTAACCACATTGCAGGAAAAGAAGATCCTGTTGCAGGAAGTGCTGCAGGGAAATATGATCCTGTTTTTTGAGCACGATCCGGTACACGAATGCTGCAATCTGGCAATGACAGACAAGGGTATCCGGGCGAAAGATATATTTAAGCTGGAGCAGGTATAGTCTGCAGGTACTCCCCTCGCTAAGGTATAATGTTCCCGCTGCGCGGATGTTGTTGGTAATAACTATACGGCTTCTCCAATTTCACTGAGTCCGAGGGCTGCTGTCGTCCGATGCCTTGTTTCCCGCAACAACGCGTCATTGTCTGCCAGGGATAAGCCGTAAGAAGGTATCATTTCCTTCATCTTATTTTGCCATTCACTACTGTTGATCTTATCTGCAAAGCAGCGCTTCAGCAGATCCAGCATAATGGAAACAGCGGTAGAAGCGCCGGGCGAAGCGCCCAGCAGGGCGGCAATAGAACCATCAGCGGCATTAACAACTTCAGTACCGAATTCCAGGATACCACCCTCGTTTTCATCTTTTTTTATCACCTGCACTCTTTGTCCCGCTACCTCCAGGTCCCAGTCTTTACTTTCCGCATTGGGGAAATATTCTCTCAGCGCCGCCATCCTGTCTTCAGGCGACTGGCTTACCTGTTCTATCAGGTATTTTGTAAGAGGAATATTGTGTATTCCCGCCATCACGATGGGTTTAATATTGCTTATTTTGATGGAACCGGGCAGGTCCCAGAAAGAGCCGTTCTTTAAAAACTTGGTAGAGAACCCGGCATAGGGTCCGAAAAGCAGGGACCTCCTTCCATCGATCACCCGGGTATCCAGGTGCGGCACACTCATAGGAGGCGCCCCGACAGCCGCTTTTCCATATACCTTGGCATTGTGTTTCGCTATCACTTCGGGGTTATTGCATATCAGCCATTGCCCGCTTACCGGGAAGCCACCATATCCCTTACTCTCCGGTATGCCCGACTCCTCCAGTAACGGCAGAGAGCCTCCGCCGGCTCCGATGAATACAAACTTTGCTGTAATAGTTCTTTTTTTTCCGGTAGTAAGGTTTTTTACCTCCAGTTTCCAGCGGCCGTCCTTATCCTGTTTCAAATCCTGCACCTCGTGTGCCAGGTGAAGTTTTATGTCTGAATAGTCAAATAAATACCTGAAAAGCTTACGTGTCAGCGCGCCAAAATTCACATCTGTTCCGATATCCATTTTTGTAGCCGCTACTTTCTCGTCCGGGCTTCTCCCCTCCATTACGATCGGTACCCAGTTGGCGATGGTATCGCTGTCTTCAGAATATTCCATCCCTTCAAAAAGATTATAGGCGGATAATCCATCGAATCTTTTTTTCAGGTATTTTACATTTTCTTCTCCTATAACGAAGCTGATATGCGGCACAGACCTGATGAAATCATGAGGGTTTTTGATATCTCCCTTTTCTATAAGGTAGGTCCAGAACTCCTTGCTTTGCTCAAACTGCCCGGCTATTTTCACCGCCTTTCCACAATCTACGGTTCCGTCTTCCTGTTGCGGGGTATAGTTTAGTTCACAAAACGCGGAATGCCCGGTGCCGGCATTGTTCCAGGCATCTGTGCTTTCAGCAGCTACGGTGTCCAGCCGTTCCAGCACCTGTATCCTGATATCCGGTTGCAGTTCCTTAAGCATCACGCCCAGCGTAGCGCTCATTATACCAGCGCCGATCAGTACCACATCCGTTTCATCATTGTTGAAAAAAGTCTTGCTCATAAATTATCATTTAGATATTAGCAAAACATATGGCAGTAAGGCAAAGTTATACCAACAAACCACCGCTCACGCAGGCAGCAGCAAAAAGAAATGTTATTATGGCAAGAAACAGGTGGATAATACGGCGTGTTGGTACTACATACCATATTCGTTCAGGAACTTAATACGCATTATTTTAAGCTGTTCCCAGGTAAAACTTCCTTCACTCAACTCCTGCTGGGCTACCTGCAGGGAAGAGGTTTCACAACTTTTAAAATAATCCAGGATATCTTCCTGGTCGTATTCATCCACCATCTCGTCTATCGCATAGTCAAGGTTTAACTTGGTGCCGCTGGCAGCAATGGTTTCCATTTCTTCCAGCAGGGCATCCAGGCGAATATCTTTGTTTTTGGCTATGGATTCCAGGGGTATTTTCTTATCGGTCTGCTGAATGATGTACACTTTTAAACCGCTTTTGTTCACCACACTCTTCATCACAAAGTCGTCCGGTTTTTCAATATTGTTCTCCTCTACATACCGTGCGATCAGCTCTACAAAAGGTTTTCCATACCGGAGCGCCTTTCCCTTGCTCACACCCTGGCATTTTTCCAGTTCCGTGGTGGTGGTGGGGTACAGGGTAGCCATATCCTGCAGGGAAGTTTCCAGGAAAATAACAAAAGGCGGCAAGCCTTTTTTCCGGGCTTCCTGCTGCCGCAGATTTTTCAGCATCTCAAACAGTTGCTGATCGGTGCCACCGCCGGCTACCGCTTCAGTTCCCTCTTCATCATCCTCATTGGCATCTTCATACAAATTATTCAGCACTACTTTGAAGGAAGAAGGTTTCTTCAGGAATTTCTCTCCCCTGGCGCCCAGCTTCAACACACCATATTCCTCTATATCTTTTTCCAGCAACCCTTCCAGCAACATTTGCCGTATCAGCGAATTCCAGTAGTGATCGGGCTGATCATTTCCACTGGAGAACTCAGCCAGGCCTCCATGACGATACATATTGATCTGTGGGGTAAGCCGTCCAATCAACATATTTACCACGTAATCCGTCGCAAACCGCTCTTCCAGTTTCCGTACCACCTTTATCACTTTCACTGCATCATCTTTGGCTTCCAGCCTTTCTTTGGGATGCAGGCAGTTATCGCAGTTACCACAGTTTTCCTGCGTATAGCTTTCGCCAAAATAACTCATCAGTATCTTACGGCGACAAACACCCGCTTCCGCAAAAGCAACGGTTTCACTGATCAGTTGCGCTCCCACCTCCCTTTCGCTCAATGGTTTGTCGCGCATCAGGTGCTCCAGTTTGGCAACATCCTTGTGCGAATAATACAGGATGCATTTTCCTTCCAGCCCGTCGCGACCGGCACGGCCGGTTTCCTGGTAATAGTTTTCTATCGATTTGGGAATATTATAATGGATCACAAAACGGATATCCGGCTTATCAATCCCCATCCCGAAGGCAATGGTGGCCACGATCACCTGTACATCTTCATTCAGGAACAGGTCCTGCCGCTCTGCTCTTAATTTACCATCAAAACCTGCATGGTAAGGAACGGATTTAATTCCATTGGCAGTAAGCACATCAGAAAGCTCTTCCGTTGTTTTCCGGTTAAGCGTATATATGATGCCGCTCTTTCCCTTCATTCCCACAATAAACTTAACCATACTCTTTATCGTCTGATCCTTTTTGATCTTCGGGAGAATCTCGTAGTAAAGGTTGGAACGATTAAAAGAGGATATAAATATTTTCGGATCGCGCAACCCCAGGTTTTTAACAATGTCACTTTGTACTTTGGGGGTAGCGGTTGCCGTAAGTGCAATTACCGGTATATCAGGATTGATCTCGGTCATCATTTCCCGCAGGCGGCGGTATTCCGGGCGAAAGTCGTGCCCCCATTCAGAGATACAATGCGCCTCGTCCACGGCAAAAAAGGAAAGCTCCAGTTCCCGGAAAAAATCCAGGTTCTCCTGCTTGGTCAGGGTTTCCGGGGCTACATATAGCAGCTTGGTATGCCCTTGTTTCAGGTCATCCTGTACTTCCTTTATTTCTTTTTTTGTAAGGGTAGAGTTTAAAAAATGCGCCACATTATCATTGCTGCTGTAGCCCCTTACCAGGTCCACCTGGTTTTTCATAAGGGCTATAAGCGGCGACACCACAATGGCACAACCGGGCCTCAGCAGCGCGGGCAACTGATAACACAGGCTTTTACCTCCCCCCGTTGGTTTTATTACAAACGTATCATTACCGGCCAGCAGGCTTTCTATTGCCGCCTGTTGATTTCCTTTAAAACTATCAAAACCGAAATATTCCTGGAGCCCGTCGAGAAGGTTTATATCAGCCGCCTTATTTGATTTAGCTTTAGAAATACCATTTTTGGAAGCCCTGGGTGCTGTTTTTGCTTTAGAAGCAGTTTTCTTTACTGTTGCCATGTCTATCTATCATTTCTGCACACTTGCCATGCATGAAATCATGCATTTAAAAAGTGCCCGAAGTTACTACAATAAGATGTTTTTTTGAAGATTAATTCCGTTAATATTGGTTCCGGAATGTACACCATAATTGAAAAGTGCTATAAGATAAGAAAAAAGTTCTACATTTAAGATATTCGCTATATCTAATTTCGTAGGAGGCAGATCCTGTGGTTTTGCCGGACTGTCAATTTCAAGTAGGTTTGCAACATTTAATATGTCAAAAAATATCCGGGATATAGCCAGGCGAACCATACTGCTGGAGGCAGAATCTGTAAAACAGCTTGCAGAATACATTGACGGTCAGTTTGAAGCAGTAGTTGCGTTGATTTCGGACTGCCATGGCAAAGTAGTTATCAGTGGTGTGGGCAAAAGTGCGCTGATAGCCCAAAAAATAGTAGCTACCCTCAATTCAACAGGAACCTCCGCCTCTTTTTTGCACGCTACTGACGCCATTCACGGTGATCTGGGAACCGTGCAGCCGGAGGATATTGTGATGCTGATCAGTAAAAGCGGCGAAAGCGCAGAAATAAGAGTACTGCTTCCCATTATAAAAAATTTTGGCAACCCGGTAATAGCGATGACGGGTAACCTGCAATCCTACCTGGCTGCCAATGCCAGTTATATATTGAACACAACTGTCGCCCAAGAAGCCTGCCCCAATAACCTGGCTCCCACCACCAGCACCACCGCGCAACTGGCGATGGGCGACGCGCTGGCCGTTTGCCTGATGGAAAGCAAGGGCTTTGCCAGTGAAGACTTCGCCAAATTTCATCCGGGGGGCACATTGGGAAAAAGATTGTATTTACGCGTTTCCGATCTTTTTATGAAGAACGCCCGTCCCTCGGTTACTCTACACAGCGGTTTGAAAGAAGTAATGGTAGCCATCACACAAAACCGTATGGGCGCCACCGCCGTAATTGACGGGGACCGCATATGCGGCATCATTACAGACGGAGACCTTCGCCGTATGCTGCAACAAAAAGAAAACCTCGCAGGCATTACCGCTGCCGACATTATGAGCAGCAATCCGAAAACCATCGAAGCATCCCAACTGGCAGTGTCGGCGCTGGATATTATGCGCAAAAACAGTATCAGCCAGTTGCTGGTTACTGAAAATGACAACCAATACACCGGCATTTTACATTTACATGACCTGGTGAGGGAAGGAATTATTTAGTACGACTATTGTATGCCGGAATTACCGAAGTATATTGCGCAGAAACAAAGTATAGGGCTTATTTTTACATCTATTCTAAATCATCATGAGGAAAAACTACTATGTTGCAATAATGGCCGGAGGCATAGGAAGCCGGTTTTGGCCCTTAAGCCGTACAGCCTACCCCAAGCAGTTTCTGGACATTCTTAATACAGGAAAAACACTCATACAGCACACTTTTGAGCGCTTTGCGGATTTTGTTCCGCTGGAAAATATCTACATCATTACTTCGGAAGAATATATCCCGATCGTAAAGATGCAGATCCCTGATATTCCGGAGCAGAATATCCTGGGAGAGCCTTCAAGAAAAAATACAGCGCCGTGCATCGCCTATATTTCCTATAAGCTGAATAAGCTCAACTCCGAAGGCTGCCTGATCTGCGCACCGGCGGATCACCTGATACTGGAACAAATTGCTTTTAAAAAAGTATGTATTGAGGCCCTCAGTTTTGTTCGCGTGAACAATGCCCTCACTACACTGGGTATAAAACCTACCCACCCCAACACCGGGTACGGATATATACAGATAGAACAACACGAAGTAAGCGACAACGTATATAAAGTAAAAACCTTTACCGAAAAACCTGACCTGGAGATTGCCAAAACATTCCTGGAAAGTGGTGATTTTCTTTGGAACTCAGGGATATTTGTATGGAAAGTACGCTCGATCGTACAGGCTTTTGAAAAGTATCTGCCGGAGTTCCATGATGTGTTCATTACCGAGCAAAACCTGCTGAATACCCCGGATGAGAAAATGGCCATTGAACGAATATACCCGTTGCTGACCAATATTTCCATTGACTATGGCATCATGGAAAAAGCGGATAATGTGTACCTGATCCCTTCCAGTTTCGGCTGGAGCGACCTGGGAACCTGGAACGCCGCCTATAGCAACATGGAAAAAGACGAGGCGGAAAATGCCGTTTCCGCTGATAACTATCTATTGATAGACGCGTACAAAAATATCATCCAGGTGCCCAAAGAGAAACTCATCGTTTTGCAGGGAATGGAAAATCATATCATCATCGATACCGGGGATGTGCTGATGATCTGCGAACGTGATAAGGAGCAGGAGATAAAAGAATATGTGTCCCAGATAAGGATCTCCAAAGGCGACAAATTCCTGTAGTTACCCCATTATAGTGCGCCATTTATCTGATTCGGCATAGTGCTTGATCAGTTGGTTCCTTTTATTGAAAATTTTCTCGAAATAATTTTTCATGAAGAACTTTCCCAGGAAGCTGCCGACAGCATCACGGGGTTCTTCTATTTCCACCATATCTATCACAATCGTTCCGTTCTCCACAGACTTGAAATAATGCTCATGCCGGAAGCTTTTCAGGTCTCCTTTTACCTGCTCCTCTACGAATTTTTCATGCTTTTCCATTTCAATTATCCGGGCGGTCAGCGCTCTTACCTTCCCCAAATGTTTTGCCGAAAATGTCAGGGTATCGCCCTGTTTTATCAGGATGTCAGACGCGCTGGCAGAAATGGATTCATTGCCGTTGTTCAGCGCTTTTCTGTATATGGTGGTATTACGGCAAAGGTCAAACACCCTTTCCACGGGGGCCTTGATAAAAGTGGTTAAATGAATGGATGACATGTTGTTGGCAGATTTGGTTTTTTAACACGGGTTCCTTCCATGCAACAGGACACAAACCCTGAACTACATAACAACTAACGAATTTACCTTATGATTGTTGTACGAAAGGCAATTTTACTACTCTTGCCAGCAGCGATTTGTCCCTTACATCAATAAATATCTCAGAATCAATGGGTGCAAACTCCGAAGAGACGTACCCCAGGCCAATCGCCCTGCCCAAAGTGGGGGATTGCGTACCCGAAGTAACCCTTCCGATAAGGTTACCTTCCTTATCCCTTATTTTATAGTCGTGACGGGGTATCCCGCGGTCAATCATTTCAAAACCTACCAGCTTTTTGTCCGGACCGGCAGCTTTTTGCTTCTGCAGGTATTCCGAAGCCGTAAACTCCTTGCTGAATTTCGTTATCCAGCCCAGCCCTGCTTCCAGGGGCGTACTGAAATCGTCTATATCATTTCCATAGAGGCAATACCCCATCTCCAGCCTTAACGTGTCTCTCGCGCCCAGTCCTACCGGCTTAATACCATAAGAAGTGCCCGCTTCAAAAATGGCATCCCATATTCTGGCGGCGTCATCCTCTTTGTTCTCAAAATATATTTCCACCCCACCTGCACCGGTGTAACCGGTAGCGCTGATCAATACATTACCGATACCTGCAAACTGCCCATTTACGAAGGTGTAATATTTCAGGTTAAGGATATCCATGTCCGTAAGTGACTGGATCACTTTAGTAGCATCCGGTCCCTGTATGGCCAATAAGCCGGTTTTGTCAGAAATATTATGCATTTCCACATTCCCGGTATTGTGATGGCTGATCCAGTCCCAGTCTTTTTCTATATTAGAAGCATTCACCACCAGCATATATACTTTATTATATTCGATACAGTACACCAGCAGATCATCCACGATACCGCCATTTTCATTGGTAAGACAGCTATACTGTATTTTACCATCGGTAAGTTTGGAAGCATCGTTGGTAGTCACCCGCTGAATTAAATCCAATGCTCCCTCTCCTTTAAAAATAAACTCTCCCATGTGGCTGACGTCAAACACCCCTACCCTGCTGCGAACAGTGGCATGCTCATCATTAATTCCTGAATAGCTTATCGGCATATTGTATCCTGCAAATTCAGCCATTTTTGCCCCCAGCGTAATATGTTTCTCTGTAAAAGGAGTCGTTTTCATTGTCTTCTTTCTTTATTTTTAACTAACAACTTAACACTTATTACTCACTCTTAAACCAACTACTATACATCAGGTAATTATTGGCAATACGGTCTATTTCTCCGTGGATCAGTTCCTGCGACACCTCCTTTACCTTTTTTGCCGGTACCCCCGCATATATTGTTCCCGCTTCTACTTTGGTGCCTTCCAGCACCACCGCTCCCGCCGCAATGATCGTATTACTTCCTATTTCGGCGTTGTCCATTACAATAGCGCCCATTCCTATCAATACATTGTCGTGCACAATGCAGCCATGTACGATGGCATTATGCCCTATACTCACATTGTTACCGATAATCGTTTTTGTTTTTTCGTAAGTGCAGTGGATAACGGCGCCATCCTGGATGTTTACCTTATTGCCTATCCGTATACTATTTACATCGCCCCTCACCACCGCGTTGAACCATACGCTGCAATCATCCCCTGTCACCACATCTCCCACAATCGTAGCATTGGGCGCCAGGAAACAATTGTTTCCAAACGTTGGTAACACATCTTTTACGGGGAGGATCAACGCCATATCAGCCTATTTATTAATCAGGGCGATATCGAAATTCACCAGTTCTACAAATTGCTGGATACGTTCTTCAATTTCCGCCCTTTTCAGTTCTTTCAAACGTGTAGTACCAAATTTTTCTACAGAAAAAGACGCGATCGCCGATCCGACAATGATCGCTGATTTCATACCATCGAACGTAAAATCTTTACTGTTGTCCAGATATCCTACAAAACCACCGGCGAACGTATCACCGGCCCCGGTAGGGTCAAATACTTCCTCCAACGGAAGCGCCGGCGCGTAAAACACATGGTCCTTGTTGAACAATAACGCCCCATGTTCCCCCTTTTTGATCACCACGAACTTAGGACCCATCTTGTTGATCTCCTTGGCGGCTTTTACCAGGGAATACTGTGCGGTTAACTGCCTGGCTTCTGAATCATTCACCAGTAATACATCCACATGTTTCAACACTTTTTCCAGGTCCGGCAGGGCAGTTTCCATCCAGAAATTCATGGTATCGAGCACCACGAGTTTCGGGCGTTTCTGCATCTGTTCAATTACGCTCATCTGCACGGCAGGAGAAAGATTTCCGAGCATCAGGATATCCGCTCCCTGGTAACTTTCCGGTACCACCGGTTCAAACTCTCCCAATACATTCAACTGGGTTTCCAGCGTATCGCGGGTATTCATGTCCATATGATAGCGACCGCTCCAGAAAAAGGATTTCTTATCTTTTTTGATCTGTACCCCCTCCAGTTGTACACCCCTGGCTTCCAGTTGCGACAGCTCATCCTCCGGGAAATCTCCCCCGACTACCGATATCTGTTTAACGGGGCGGGTAAAATTGGAAGCGCTCCAGGCAATATAAGTGGCTGCACCACCTACAATTTTATCACTTTTGCCAAAAGGGGTTTCTATTGCATCAAAGGCCATGGAGCCAACAACTATTAAAGACATAATTCTATCGGGTTATCTAAAAAACAGCGTTTAAAATGCTGCAAAATTACGCCTAATAAAGGAGCTATACTTACTTTTTACAAAAATTGTTAGGATATTGTATATCCGCAGGTAATACAGGAACCCGTAATAACGCCATCAGATTTTCGTTCTAAGATAAATACTGTTACCATATTGAAAACCGGGGATCGCTGATTTTATGAAGAAACCCAAATCATACTTCCCGCAATCAGAAATCAGGAATGAACTCAATGAGAACACTACTATTGACCGCTATCGGGTGCACGCTTATACACCTGGCAACGGCGCAGGATAAAGAACGACGATTGATGATCAACCTTAAACTGGGTCCGTCCATCCCGGTTGGACGATTTGCCCACATATCCTTCCATGATCGGCCTGGTTCGCCACACGACACTTCCGGGAATGCTGTTCCAGGGCTTACCGGGAATATACAGTTGCAGTATCATCTGAACAAAAACTGGGATATTTCCCTGCAAGCCGGAGGTTCACTACACCGACAAAATGTACGGGAACTTGCCCGGTCCGTTCGGAAGACGCTACCCGAAGATGCCACAGTTGTCGCATCAGCCAGGCAATGGAAAGCTATTCATATCATGGCGGGCGCTTATTATCGTATCCCAATCTCATCGAACGAAAGGCTTGAGCTCCAACCAGGGCTGTCGGCCGGAATATGTAACACCGCTAAGCCCGGGCACCGTGTCTTTTACAGGTATAAAATACAGGGAGACCCTTTTACATACGATATGTCGGGAGCGTTCAGTTTAGGAAATCAAAGCCTTCCCTGGTCATTCTGCTACCAGGCAGATGTAGCGATTAAATTTCATATCAACAAAAGATTAAGCCTGTTACTTGACCTCGCGTACTTCGATGCCCGTCTGCCCTATAAGTATTCTTATTCCGCAGGCCAGTTTCCCAATGATCCTCTCTATTGGATTCCGACAAAAAAACAATACGCTTTAAGCGCCGTCAATCTGCAAACGGGAATGTCTTTAAAATTTTAGAGGGTAAGTTTGACAACAATGACAACCATTGAGCTGATAACAACAATCAAAGCGCCAGTCTCGTACTGCTTCGACCTATCGAGAAGTGTAACCCTTCATATGATCTCTACCAGACATACCCATGAGACAGTGGTTTCAGGAAAACAGGACGGGTTGTTTGAAAAAGGGGATATTGTCACGTGGCGGGCCAGGCATTTTGGCATTTACCAACAGCTCACTATGCAGATCACTCAAATGGAATACCCGGTCTACTTCGAAGATATCATGCTGAAAGGTATATTCAAAAGCATACGGCACCAGCATTTTTTTGCTGAAGAGAACGGGCAGACCGTACTGAAAGATATCTTTCAGTACGAGACGCCGTTTTCCTTTGTGGGTAACTGCTTTGACTACCTTGTACTGAAACATTATATGACCAGGCTTCTGCTAAAAAGAAATGAAACAATAAAAACCTGGGCGGAAGACTCCCGGCAAGGGCTCCTTCCAGGACCTCACAGGTTTTAGAAACCTGTGAGATCTCGCGCTATTTAAACTTCGCCAGCACCTTATTCATCTGCTCCCGGATGCCATCGTTGCACAGATTGCCGAGACTTCCTTCGTGTGTATGATGCAATTGCTTTTTGTAGTCGTAATGGAAGTTTCCATTTTCAATATCATTACCTACCCGGCGATAGGCATCGCGGAAAGAAACGCCTTTGTTCACGAACTCATTCACAGCCTCCACGCTGAAAAGGTAGCGGTACTTTTCGTCATCCAGTATATTTTCTGTCACGCTGATATTGGACAACATCAGTATGGTCATTTGTATACAGGCTTTCAGCTCTTCCAGGGCAGGAAACAATATTTCCTTGGTCAACTGCAGATCGCGGTGATAACCGGATGGCAGGTTATTGATCAGTAAAGTCAGTTCGTTGGGTGTGGCCTGTATACGGTTGCATTTGGCACGGATCAATTCAAATACATCGGGGTTCTTTTTATGCGGCATAATGCTGCTCCCCGTTGTCAGTTCAGACGGGAAAGAAATAAAGCCGAAGTTCTGGTTGATATACAGGCAGGCGTCCATTGCCAGCTTGCTTAAAGTAGCCGCTACCGCGCTGATGCCGGTGGCCACCATTTTTTCTGTTTTTCCCCGGCTCATCTGCGCATACACCGAGTTGTAATTCAGGGACCCGAACTGCAGCAACTGCGTAGTAAGCGTCCTGTTCAGCGGAAAGGAAGAACCATACCCGGCGCCACTGCCCAGGGGGTTCTTATTGGCGACATGATAGGCTGCCGCCAGCAGTTCCATATCATCGGTGAGACTTTCGGCATAAGCGCCAAACCACAACCCGAAAGAAGAAGGCATAGCGATCTGCAGATGGGTATATCCCGGCAGCAAAACATTTTTAAACTTTTCACTCTGCGTTATCAGCAGATCAAATAAGGCTTTCACTTCCTCCTTTACCGCCAGCACTTCGGCACGCAGGTATAGCTTCAGGTCCACCGCTACCTGGTCGTTCCGGCTCCGCCCGCTGTGTATCTGTTTGCCGGCTTCGCCTATACGTTGTGTTAAGAGATACTCTACCTGCGAATGCACATCCTCCATTCCTTCTTCTATCACAAATTTGCCCTTTTCAATTTCGTCGCAGATCACTTCCAGTCCTTTAACGGCAGCATCCGCGTCTTCAGCGCTCATTAAACCCACTTCCTTCAGCATCTTCACATGGGCAATAGAGCCCTGCACATCATACCAGGCCAACAGGATATCAAATTCCTTATCCCTGCCAACAGTGAATTTTTCAATCAAATCATTTACAGATGAGCTGTCTTTTTGCCAAAGTTTCATGTATCAGGTTTTAAGTGCCTAAGGGTTCAAGTTCCAGGTTGCAATTAAATCACTACTGTCTAACGCATATGTTCACTGATCCGGACAATGAATTTATTAATCATTTTGCTTAAAGGTTCATATCCCTGCTTCAAATCACCAAAATTACTGCTCATTCAGCTACCGGCCGGTGTCTCACCATGATCGTCAATTTAAGCCCGGAGGGCTTGAATTTGAGTAGCCTCCAACGAAGTTGGGGGTAAGAATGTCAAAGTTTTTGTTGAACCCCTGCGGGGTTCAATGTAAATTTTGGGCGACCTCACCACCGGTTGCATCCCCAACTCTGTTGGGGACTATTCAAATTAAACCCCTTTCGGGGTATTTTAGTGCTTATGTTTCTTAAGTTGACGGCCATGGTGCCTGCCTGACCGGTAGGCAGGTCCCACCGACCGGAAACTTTCATAGAACGAAAATTTGGAATGCACCCCACACATCCCCCCGCTTTCAATTTTCAATTTTCAACTTATCACTCACCGTTTCAATCAGTTGAATATACAGTTCGATCCCTTCTTTTATTTCATGTATATAAATATATTCATCGGCGGTATGGCTTCTTGCCGAGTCGCCGGGACCAATTTTTAAAGAGATAAAAGGTATCAATGCCTGGTCGGATGTAGTAGGTGAACCATAGTAAGTTCTTCCCAAAGCCAGCCCGGCCTGCACCAGGGGATGGTTCAAATCAATACCGGAAGAACGCAGCCGCAAACTACGCGGTTGAATTTCACAGTTTACATTCGACCGTATGATATCCAGCACTTCCTCCAGGCTATACAGTTCATTTACCCGTACATCTACCACGAACCTGCATTGAGAGGGTACTACATTGTGTGCCGTATTATCGGTCTGAACAACTGTAACGCTGGTTTTAACCGGTCCCAACAGTTCCGACACTTTGGGAAACGGGAAATTCCTGAACCATTCTATATCCTGTATCGCTTTATATATAGCATTCTCGCCCTCTTCCCTGGCGGCATGCCCTGCTTTACCATGTACTACGCAGTCCAGTACCATCAACCCTTTTTCTGCAACTGCCATTTGCATTTGCGTAGGCTCGCCTACTATCGCAAAAGCCCAGTTCTTTTTTGCCGGGTTGAAAATTTCATTCTGAAAAAGATATTCTATTCCTCCTTTACCGGAAATCTCTTCTTCCGCGCTGGCAGCAAATACGATATTAAAAGCAAGATCATCCCTTTCATAAAAATATAAGAATGCGGCGATCAGCGATACAAGGCAACCACCGGCATCATTGCTGCCTAAACCGAATAGTTTGCCGTCTCTCTCTACCGGTTCAAAAGGATCGAGCGTATAGCCTTTGTTCGGCTTCACCGTATCATGATGCGAATTCAGTAACACGGAAGCTTTGCCTTCATCAAAAAATTTGTTACTGGCGAAAACATTATTGCCCACCCTGAAATGAGGTATCCCTTTCTGAGCAAAAAAAAGGCATAATACACCGGCGGTCTGATCTTCTTCTTTACTGAATGAAGGTATAGCGATCAGCCGTTTAAGCAATTCTATTGCTTCCCCTGCCAATATGGAAATAGATTCAGCCATTGATTATTGTTGTACCGGACTTCCCTTCAACCAGTTGCTCCAGTTCCTCTGCTTTTCCGATGATCACTTTTTTTACGCCGCTGTTCAATGCGGCAAAGGCGTTATCCAGCTTGGGGATCATTCCGGCAAATATTCTGCCCCCTTCACCTGAAGAGGAAGGTTTCAGTTGCTCATAGTATGCGGGGGTCAGTTCCCTGATCACCGATGAATCATCATTCACGTCCAGCAATACACCGGCTTTCTCAAAAGAATATATCAGCGATACATCATAATGAGCGGCCATAGCCTTCGCTGTTTCCTGGGCGATGGTATCCGCGTTGGTATTCAGCAGTTGTCCCTTACCGTTATGGGTGATGGGGGCAAGCACCACCGTGTTGCCGGCAGACAGGAGTGTATGCAAAAAAGAGGCATTCACTTCGTCCACATCCCCGGCAAAACCATAGCCTTCCACCCCTAAAGGGGAGTTGTGCGCAATTCTTTTATGCGCAAGAACAGCATTACCATCCGCACCGCTTAAACCGATGGCATTACAACCATATGACTGCAACTGCGCCACTATATTTTTGTTGATAAGCCCTGCATAGACCATAGTGACAATTTTCAGGGTTTCGGCATCGGTGATGCGCCTGCCGTCCACCAACTTTTGCTCAACTCCTAAGGTCTCCCCCAGTTTAGTAGCAAGCTTTCCGCCTCCATGTACCAGGATGGCCTTTGCCCCTGACGAAGCAGCGCCGCTTCCAAACAGCCGGGCAAATTCTTTAAGGAATGGTGACAATTTTTCTTCATCATCAATGATATTTCCACCAATTTTCACAACCAGCAGCTTATCCATGACTGCCGGATTTAAGTATCTCTGCCAGCACCGTTTGCGCAGCCCAAACCCTGTTGGAGGCTTCCCGGGTTATGATGCTGTTCGGGCCATCCAGTACCTCATCGCTCAGCTCAATATTTCTCCGAACCGGCAGGCAATGCATGACCTTCGCGTCATTGGTCAGCGCCAGCTTCCTGTTCGTAAGCATCCATGCCGGATCGGATGTAAAGATCTTACCATAATCGTTGTAGGCGCTCCAGTTTTTTACATACACAAAATCAGCGTCTTTTAAAGCTTCATCCTGGTCATGTGTTATGGTCGCTCCTTTTGTAAAAGAGGGGTCCAGCTCATACCCTTCCGGATGTGCAATGATAAAGTCAGCATTACCCCATACATTTACCCATTGCGAAAAACTGTTGGCTACACATTGCGGCAAAGCCTTCACATGCGGGGCCCAGGATAACACAATTTTTGGCTTACGGGCCAAGGGCTTTTTCCTGAGTTCCTCTGTAATGGTAATAATATCCGTAAAGCTCTGCAACGGGTGCAGGGTAGCGCTTTCCAGGCTTATCACCGGGATACCGGCATATTTTATAAACTGGTTAATATACTGCTCACTATAGTCTTCCTCCCTGTTTAACAGCGAAGGAAAAGTGCGGATGCACAGTATATCAAAATAATTTCCCATTATCGGCGCCGCATCTTTCACATGTTCCACCCTGGCGCCATTCATCACCGCTCCCTCTTCAAATTCCAGCGCCCAGCCTTCGCTGCCTACATTAAAAACAATGGACTCCATGCCCAGGTTTTGTGCCGCAACCTGTGTACTCAGGCGGGTGCGCATACTGGGGTTCAAAAACAAAAGTCCTACCCGTTTATTCACACCCAACGTTTTATCCCGGAAAGGGTTCGATTTATAATCCAACGCTTTTTCTACAAATGCATCGATATCGCTAATGTCGTGTGCTGAAATAAACTGTTTCAATGATAAAGAAATTATTTAAGTTGATAAGACTATTATTCTGCCGGTTCCGCCACCGCTTCGTCATTTACTTCTTCAGGACCCACCAAAGCTGCAATTTCTTCTTTTAACGCTTCGATGAAGTCTTCCGCATCTCTTTTCTTTAATGCCAGCGACGGCAAAAGACGGATGACATTTGGCCTGGCTTCCCCGGTAAATATCTTTTGGTTCAGCAGCAGGTTCTTTTTCAGGTCTTTTAATTCCTCCGGCACGTCAAAACCGATCATCAGCCCACGTCCCCTTACATTGGTTATCTGCGGGATCTCAAACAGCGACTCCCGGAGAAACTTTCCTACCATCACCGCATTGCCTAACAACTTCTCTTCTTCCAGCACTTCCAGCACGGCCAGCGCTGCCGCACAGGCAAGGTGATTGCCACCGAAAGTAGTGCCCAACTGAAAATGCTTTGGCCTGATATGCGGCGCGATGATCAACCCGGCAACCGGGAAACCATTACCCATTCCTTTAGCCATGGTATAGATATCGGCTTTCACGCCGGCAAAGTCATGACTGAAGAATTTACCGCTTCTTCCATATCCGCATTGTACACTATCCGCGATATATACGGCGCCATGCGCATCACACAGGCTGCGGACCTTTTTCAGGAAGCCCTCACCGGCTACATTAATGCCGCCTACCCCCTGTATACCTTCTACTATAACAGAGGAAATATTTTTACCGTCTTTTTTGAAAGCATCTTCCAGCGCCTGCTCATCATTGAACGGCAGAAAGATCACATTGTCGGTTTCGTTTACAGGCGCTATATAGTTTTTATTGTCGGTAACAGATACCGCCAGTGAAGTACGTCCGTGAAAAGCCTTGCTGAAGGCCACCACCTTTTTTCTGCCGTTATGAAATGAAGCGAGCTTCAACGCGTTTTCATTGGCTTCCGCACCGCTGTTGCAGAGAAACAACTGGTAATCGTCTTTACCGGACAATTTGCCCAGTTTTGCCGCCAGTTCCTGCTGAAGCGGAATTTTTATAGAGTTGGAGTAGAATGCAATTTTTTTCAGTTGCTCCTCAATGCGCTGCACCCAGTGCGGATGGGTATGCCCGATGGAGATCACCGCGTGCCCGCCATACAGATCCAGGTATTGCTCTCCTTTATCGTCCCATACATAGGATCCTTTTGCCTTTACAATTGCCACGTCATTGACAGGATATACGTCAAACAGATTCATAAAATTGCCTCCCGGAGTCGCCTGAAAATAATGGAGAAGCTTGTGTGCAGTGCTACGTTATGCACCTGAATAAGCGGTCGCCAAACAAAGCAGTATTGAAACAGCGTAATCTACACAATTTTTCTACCTGATATTTCTTTAAAGACAGCTCCTTTTTTGGTTTAAAATTTATTTAGTTTAATATATTACTCAATTTAAAAAAAGCCGGCTTTCAATTGCAAACCGGTGGTCTCTCCTAATCCAAACATCAGGTTCATATTTTGCACCGCCTGGCCGCTGGCACCTTTCAACAGGTTATCCGCAATAGAATGTACCACCAGTTTAGAGCCGATTTTTTCCAACTGTACAATGCATTTATTGGTATTCAACACCTGCTTCAGAAAAATCTGCTGCTCACTCACAAAAGTAAATGCAGCATCCTCATAGAACTCTTTATACAATGCCAGCAACTCATCGTAACCTGCATCGCAGTGTACGGTAGAACTGATAAATATCCCCCTGGTGAAGTCGCCCCGCCAGGGTACAAAATTCAACTCCTGGTTTTTCTTCCCCCCCGCGGGTATCAGTTTATTTAAAGATTGTACAATCTCTGCCAGGTGCTGATGCGTAAGCGTTTTATAGGCCTGGATGTTGTTTGCCCGCCAACTGAACTGAGAGGTAGCCGTCAGGCTTTGTCCCGCACCCGTGCTGCCGGTAATGCCGGTGGAGTATACTTCATCCAGTAACCCTGCTTTAGCCAGGGGCAGTAAGCCCAACTGGATGGTAGTGGCAAAACAGCCCGGGTTGGCGATATTTTTCGCAGACAGTATCGCTTTCCTGTTCAACTCGGGCAGCCCGTATATGAAATCACGTTTACCAATAACCGATTTTCCTTCCAGGCGAAAATCATTTGCAAGATCTATTATGCTTACCTGGTCATTGATATTATTTTCCGTGATAAACTTCGCGGATTCCCCGTGTCCAAGACATAGAAAAACAACATCTACTCCTCCTTTTTCAAGCAGGGAAAGATCATTGGTAAAAAAAAGCGCCGTATCGCCCAGCAGATCCGTATGGACGCTGCTCACCGGTTTACCCGCATTGCTTCTGCTGTGTATGAATGAGATGACAGCTTTGGGATGACGGATCAGCAACCTGATGAGTTCCCCGCCCGTATATCCTGCTCCTCCTATTATGCCAATTCTAATCTTTTCCATTTCAAACCTGCTTGTTTTTCCACTGCAAAGTTAAAACAATGCCTGTACCTTAACGACTATTCGGCCTTATAATTACTCTGCAGCCGCATCTTTTGTAACCAACTGGTGTATCGACGTCTGGTTCCCGAATATTTTGCTGAATCCCCTTACATCGTCGCCTGTAAACCCGGTGTTCATTTCACCGTATTTTCCAAAACGACTGTTCATCAGGTCAAAAGGAGATTCAATGCCGATTACCTGAAAACGATGCGGGAACAACTGAACGAACACATCGCCGGTCACATTTTGCTGGGAACTGGTCAAAAATGCCTCCATATCCCGCATCACAGGATCCAGTATCTGTCCCTCATGCAGCCAGTTGCCATAAAACTGCGCCAGTTGGTCCTTCCAGTTCAACTGCCATTTTGTAAGTACATGTTTTTCCAGCGCGTGATGCGCTTTGAGTATCACCATTGGCGCGGCTGCTTCAAAACCTACCCTGCCCTTAATACCGATGATGGTATCGCCGATGTGGATGTCGCGCCCCACCCCATAGGGTCCTGCAAAGGATTGCAGGTATTGGATCGCTTCTACAGGATGGTCAAATTCTTTATCATCAACGCCCTTTAATTCTCCTTTGTCAAAATGTAATTTCACTTCGCGGCTACCGGTGGCTGTCACCTGTGTAGGCCAGGCTTCCTCCGGCAACCACCCTTTTGAAGAAAGGGTTTCTTTTCCACCCACACTGGTACCCCACAGACCTTTATTAATAGAATAAACGGCTTTTTTGAAATCCATTTTCACACCCTTGCTCTCCAGGTAGGCTATTTCCGCCTCCCGGCTTAACTTCATATCCCTGATAGGCGTTATGATCTCCACACCGGGGATCATAATATGAAATACCATATCAAACCGTACCTGGTCGTTGCCGGCGCCGGTGCTTCCATGCGCAACCGCTTCCGCGTTCAGCTTTTTTACATGCTCTGCTATATGTATAGCCTGGCTCAGCCTTTCCGCGCTTACGCTTAAGGGATAGGTATTGTTTTTCAGTATATTTCCAAACACGAGGTATTTGATAATACTCTCGTAATAGGACCTTTCGGCATTTACCGTGGTATGTGTTTTCACACCTAGGTCGTAAGCATGCTGTTCTGTTTTTTTCAGTTCATCTTCTGAGAAACCGCCTGTATTTACTATAACGGAGTGTACTTCATAACCTTTTTCTTCTGTCAGGTATTTCACGCAATAGGTAGTATCCAGTCCTCCACTAAATCCCAGTACAATTTTCTTCATTACAAATATTCAGTTTGGTGATGAAACAATAGTATTAAAAATTATAGAAGAAGCTGAAAATGCTTTGCAATTTACCCTTCTTTGAAACTTCCTCTTTATCCTTTTTGAGAAACGGCTGCAACAGCTTCCACTTTTTGATCCGCATGAAACGCTCGTACAGTTTTGAGTGCTGCTGAAAATCCTCCCTGGTTTCATCAGGGGTATAGTGATCTTTGGGATCATACAACATAGCGGTACAAAAACAGTTTTTCCGTTCCTTGCTCATCAGTATTTCATAATTCACACAATTTTTGCATCCTGCCCAAAAATCTTCATCCTGTGTCAGTTCAGAATAAGTAACCGGCTCATACCCCAGCTCGGAATTGATTTTCATCACCGCCAGACCGGTTGTCAGTCCAAATATTTTTGCTTCCGGGTACAACTTCCTGCTGAGATCAAATATCTTTTTTTTGATCGCCCTCGCCAATCCGCCTTTCCTGAACTCAGGCGCTACTATCAACCCGGAATTGGCTACATATTGTCCATGGCTCCAGGTTTCTATATAACAAAAGCCTGCCCACACACCTTCCCTGTTAAACGCTATCACCGCTTTCCCTTCCCGCATCTTCTGTTGAATGTATTCGGGGCTTCTTTTAGCAATACCTGTGCCACGGGCCTTGGCAGACGAAGCCATTTCATCGCAAATAATCCGGGCAAAATCAAGGTGACTTTCATTTGCCACCATTACCTGAAACTGATCCTGGGTTTTCATTTTGTGTTTTACAGCTTATAAGACACCATAAATAATACTGATTAAACGACAGTTTCCCGGTTACTGCTCCGGGCATAGTTCTTTATTAAAGAGGACTACGAGAGATGGATGTATCAACGTCGCACCCTGAAGGGAGTCGGGCGACAGAAAAAAACCGCTCCAGGCGGAACAGGAAAAACCCCACGACTTAAAGCGTTCGTTTGCCCGAACCCTTTAACAACCACCGTGGAATGATTTTTTTGCATTGTAGTAAGATATACTTTGAATTAAAGCTTTTAACGATGCAAAGAAAATACATTTTTTCAAATGCTGCCGTATTTTAACCAAAATTTTGACCGGTAAAGGGAAAAATCATGCCTCAACGGGTACACTGTGAATGGCTGCGCTCATTTCCCGGATGAGGGCGGCGTCTTTTTCAATGGCATTACCCACTATTACCAGGTCGGCCCCGGCTTTACAGTTGCGGTATGCTTTTTCAGGAGTGGAGATGCCGCCCCCCACCACCAGCGGGACGTCTATAACCCCGGCAACACTTTTGATCATATCTTCGGGGATCGGTTTCTCAGCGCCACTGCCGGCATCCATATAGATCAGCTTCATGCCCAGCATTTCCCCGGCCATGGCCGTGCACATGGCTATTTCATTTTTGTTGGAAGGAATGGGAGTGGCATTGCTTATATAGGAAACCGTTGTGGGAGCGCCGCCGTCTATTACCATGTAGCCGGTGGACATTATCTCCAGCCCGCTTTTCTTTACAAAAGGAGCCGAAATAACATGTTGCCCGATCAGCAACTCGGCATTTCTGCCTGAGATCAGGGACAGGTATAACAAAGCATCAGCATAACTGCTTACCTGTGAAGGGGTCCCCGGAAACAGTATGACCGGAATATCGCATTGATTTTTAATCTGCACCACCACCTCGTCCAGGTGGTTGCTGATCACCAGGCTTCCGCCCACCAGCAGATAGTCCACCCCGGCGCCGGTGGACAGCTTCACCAGGGTCTCAATCTTAGAAGGATCTACCTTATCAGGATCAATCAGCACTCCAAATGATTTGCTTCCCGCTTTTTTCTTTGCAACGATGGATTGATAAATGCGATCAGTCATTCTATAGCTATTGATTCCTTATCTGCAAAAATGCAAAAAGTTTTTGGGTTAACCGCTTTTATTGCAAAAATTGAAATACCGTATTTTCACTGCCCAGCCTGTAAATCTACGTGAAGCGCTCAGTCTTTAAAATAATTTTCAGTCCGGTCAATGAGGGTAACACCCAAAAAACAATAAGTTGTATCTATGTTCACATACAGCAAAACCCTTATCCTCACTGCATTACAGAAGCCCGGTTTACAGAATTTACTTTCCGGGATATTTACAGTATTCCGAACAATTATTTCATCGTTTTTTTATCCACAGCTTGTTGATATTTACCAGTTTGTAAAAATTGTACAGTAAGATATTTTCGTCCCGGTTTTAACCAACAGACAACAGAATATGATTTTCAGAAGAATATTTTGAAACGAGTTCATTGAAAAACTACAGTGAGGTGTGTGGAAAAGGCTTGGGTGAAAGGCCCGGAAAACAACCCGTTGATTGTTTATTGTACCCCAGAATTAGTTAATCCGGAACTCAACGCGTTACCACCAGTTACAAACCAGACGTAATAAAAAAAGTGGACGTGTTCGGGCCGCCAAACCTTGTAGTTTTAAAATGTACTCGTATGAGGATTTTCATTAGGACGGTTAGGAACATAAACCTACGTAATCCGTTCCGATTCTTCGGAATGGATTTTTTATTTTCTGCAACCTCCGGCAGGGATACAGTCCATACCGGGTAGACTGTATCCCTTTAGTAATGCCGGCGCTATTTAGCCGGTGTAAGTATTATGTTGCGAAACTCAATGGGGCCATGGTCTCCCTGCAGATATATCGGACCAGGCTCGCCTTCATTGCTATCCAGCGCTCCCCCGGTAATACCCGGAATCAATTGCTCGCATATTACCGTCTTGCCGTTAGCCACCACGGTTATCTTACGGCCTACCAGGGTAATATCATAGGTCTGCCACTCCCCGGCCCCTTTTGCAGCCATCTCACTGGGAGTAAGAAACCCGTAAATACCTCCAAACAGAATATTGGACGGCTCCTTTCCCTTATCATCCTGTATCTGCACCTCGTGCCTGCCGCGCAGATAGATGCCGCTGTTGCTGCCTTTCTGGTAGCGGAACTCAATATGCAGTTTAAAATCAGTGAATTTTTGCTCTGTCACCAGGTTCGACCCGGATTGAGGGCTCCTGAGCACCCCGTTTTCGGCTATCCACTGATTGTCTTTACCCATAGCTTTCCACCCGATTAAATTGTTGCCATTGAACAGCTTGATGGGCTTGCCCCAAACCGGTGTACCCGGTTTGATAAGCGAGGGCGCCCTGCGGCCCTTCCAGTTATACTTTTTTCCCTCGCTGGTAAGGATGGTACCTTCCAGCACTTCTCCTTTCCGTTCTCCTTCAATTACAAAATCTCCATCCCCGTCTTCCCATTGCGGAGGAATAGAAAAATCGAATTTATTATCGGTCACATTTATCCTGGATACCGGCCGGGCGCTGCCTGTGATGCCGACAAACCTACCGACAAAGGTTTTGGTGCCGGAATGGGATATCTCCAGCCAGGAAGGCGAAGGCTTCCCATCCACATCGATGGTAATATCCCATCGACCTTCCAACCCGTTGTCGAAAACCGGATGCGCATAACCAACATAGCAGCCGAAGAAGAGGAGAAAAGGTGCAAAAAAAAGTTTTTTCATAATATCATGTTTTAAACAATAAATGATTCCAACAGAATCCCCGATTCCGGAAATTGAAGGTAAACAAAAAACCTTTTCCCTTGTTTAACCCCCTTTTAAAAGCAGGCCCCGAAAATAAAATCCTGGCAATTTAAGATGTAACTGGCTAATTATAAGTCAGTTGCTCAAAAAGAACCTACAATAAAATGTTAACATAGGAATATTTATCGGGTAAGCAAATGTCTTTAAGAACTTTGTTCATACATTTACGGCCTGATTTTTGTGGGATAAATATTCAAATTATAAAAATACATAATATATAACTTTACATGGCACTTTCTCAAAGTTTACAACAAAAACTTTTACAGAAACTGTCGCCGCAACAGATTCAGTTGATGAAATTGTTGCAGGTACCTACTGCCAACCTGGAAGAACGCATCAAAGAGGAAATGGAAGAAAACCCTGCTTTGGAAGCTTCAGAAGAGTATGAAGAACATGAAAACCAGGCGGACGAGTTTGCAACTGCCGATGAAGAATTTGACCCGGAGGGCGGCGACGATGAATCTGACAATCTGGACATCGCGGAATATATAGATAATGATGACGAGATTGCAGATTATAAACTAAAAGACGATAACTACCCCGAAACGAATGAAAATAAAACGCTGCCTGTACGCGTGGAAGACAGCTTTTATGAAACACTGCAGGAGCAGTTGAACATGCTTTCGCTTAATGAAAGGGAGAAAAAAATCGCCGAACATATCATAGGCAGCATTGATGACGACGGGTACCTGAGGCGTGATTTTGCCGCCATCGTAGATGACCTGGCTTTCAGGCAGAATGTCTCCGCTACGGAAGAAGAGATTGCTACCCTGGTGAAACAGATACAAAAATTCGACCCGCCGGGAATATGCGCCCGGGACCTCAGGGAGTGCCTGTTGCTGCAACTTTACAGGAAAGCGGAAGAAGGCGCGGATGTGGATATTACCATCAGGATCCTTTCAAAATACTTTGATGAGTTTACTAAAAAGCACTATGAAAAAATACAGAAAGGACTGGATCTTTCTGACGAGGACCTGAAAACCGCCATTAACCAGATCATCAAATTAAACCCCAAACCCGGTGGCAACATCGGTGAAATGAATAAAGCGGAGAGTTATATCATCCCCGACTTTTTCATTTACAACAACAATAATACACTCGAACTGAGCCTTAACTCTAAAAATGCTCCTGACTTACGGGTTAGCGAAGGATACCGGGATATGCTGCGCGATTATGAAAAAGGGAGCAAAAAAGATAAACGACAAAAAGAAGCTGTCCTTTTTATTAAACAAAAAATAGACGCCGCCAAATGGTTTATCGATGCGATCAAACAGCGCCAGAACACCTTATACACTACCATGCACGCCATCATGGAATACCAGCATGATTTTTTTCTTACCGGTGATGAAACAACGCTGAAACCAATGATCCTGAAAGATATCGCAGAAATAACCAACCTGGACATCTCTACCGTGAGCCGGGTGGCCAACAGTAAATTTGTACAAACAGAGTTTGGCACTTACCGGCTGAAGTTCTTTTTCAGCGAATCGCTGAGCACGGAAAGCGGTGAAGAAGTGTCCACACGGGAGGTAAAGAAAATTTTGAGCGATATGGTAGAGAGTGAGAGCAAGAGAAAACCTTTAAGCGATGAACGCCTTACCGAGTTATTACAACAAAAAGGATATAATATTGCACGTCGTACGGTAGCCAAGTACCGGGAACAACTGAATATTCCCGTTGCCCGGCTAAGAAAGCAGATATAATGAATGAAACTGTAGCCATCCCTGTTGAAAAAAAAATACCAGTACCGGTCCGGTTCTTCGCCAGGTTGATCTCCTTTATATTTCACCCTTTATTTATTGGTGTATATATCGCAGCCTACCTGGTTTTTGTCCACCCGGATTATTTTATCGGCGTCAGCAAACAGGGAAAGGCTCAAACACTGCTGATATTCATAGTCAACGCGGTATTCTTTCCCCTGCTGTCTGTATTGCTCTGCAAAGCGCTTGGTTTTATTCAGTCACTCTTCGTGCAATCTCAGAAAGAAAGGATCATATTGTATTCCATTACAATGGTCTTTTTCTTCTGGACTTTTTATGTATTTAAAAACAAAGACGGGGTTCCTTCCATTCTTACACAATTGAGCCTGGGTTTGTTTCTTTCGGTAATCGCAGCCTTCATTGCCAATATTTATTTCAAGGTGAGTATGCATGCGACAGCCGCGGGTGGTATGCTGGGCATATTTGTAGTGATATTATTCACCTCCGCTGAGGTCGTCAATCTTCCTTTGGTCATAGCTGTGCTTTTAGCCGGACTGATCTGCAGCGCCCGGCTTATTATTTCAGATCATTCAGTTAAGGAAATAACATGGGGATTTTTCCTGGGATTTCTTTGCCAGTGGATCGCTTACCTGTTTTCGTAGCGATCAGGCTTCGGTATCCCACAGTTTTAGCTGCGGCGGTAAACATTGAAAACTCCTCCGGTGCAACTCACATAAGCCATGTTCTTTGATGGCCTTCCTGTGAGCGATGGTTCCATAGCCTTTATTTTTCCTCCACTCATACTGCGGAAATGATTTGTCCAGGTTCAGCATGTATTCGTCGCGGTAAGTCTTTGCCAGGATGCTGGCTGCCGCTATGGAAGCAAATTTTGAATCTCCTTTTACAATGCAGTGATGGGGAACAGACTTATAGGTCCTGAAACGATTACCATCTATCAGCAGAAGTTCCGGGGAAAGAGGCAACCCCTCTATTGCCAGGTGCATCGCATTGAAGGAAGCATTCAGAATATTGATCTCATCTATGACTTTATTGTCTACACTTGCTACCGAATATGCAATAGCTTTTTCTTCTATATATTTTCGTAATTCGTTTCTCTGACTTTCCTTCACCTGTTTGGAGTCGTTTAACAGGGGGTGAAAAAAATCACCGGGCAGAATAACCGCAGCCGCGAATACAGCACCGGCCAGGCAGCCTCTTCCCGCTTCATCGCAGCCCGCTTCCATCAATTTATCCTGGTAGAAAGTTTGCAACATCGTCATTAAAAATACAGAAAATGCCGTTCTCTGCTATTGGTTTACACTTATTTATACGACAAAAGTGTTGACACGGGGGCAATATAAAATATATACCATGCGTTTGTAAAGAAATTTTTTAAACTTATCATCCCATGAAAAAAATTATTTCCGGTTTGTTTATTTGTGCAACGCTGGTTGCATTTGCAAGTTGTAAAAAGACCAAGGACACACTGAATTGTACTGTATCGCTTACCAAACTTATGGAAGCTCAGAGTGCATATAACCAGGAGGAAGGATTTTCCGCTGAAAAATGTACTGCTTATAAAAAGGCGCTTGAAGAAGTGCTTCAGGCGAGCTGCTCCGGGTTTATCACAGACGAAGCCCGTCAAGGCTACGAAAGCGCTTTAGAGGAATTAGGAGATTGTAACCCCCGATAAATTTGTAATAAAAAAAGACAGTTCGCACTGTCTTTTTTTATACTCTCTTTTTTCATTACGGTTTTAGTTCTTTTATCTTGATATTCTTCCATTTCACTTTTATTCCGCCACCGTCATGTATCTGAAGGGCTATGAACCCTTTGCCCTGCCCTACTTTTTCGTCTTTGAGGTGAATCATTTCCACCCCGTTTACCCAGGTGGTCACTTCATCGCCCACTACCCGTAAGCGGTAAGTATTCCATTCTCCGTATTTCAACGCTTTATCTTTCTCCGCATCAGGTTTGATCAGCCAACCCCTGCCGTATGACTCGTAAATACCACCGGTATTATGACCGGGAGGCGCCACTTCCGCCTGCCATCCGCTTATTTTCACGCCGTCTATAGAAGAGCGGAAGAAAATACCGCTGTTACCTTCCGCTTCCTGTTTAAACTCGAGCGTAAGCTCAAAGTTCTGGTAATCCTTAGTGGTAGAAAGATACCCGTAAGCTTTATCCGGTCCGCTCTCGCATATCATCTCCCCTTTTTCCACGTACCATTTTTCCGTACCATGGATGGTCCACCCCGTTAAATCTTTCCCATTAAAAATTGACTTCGCTTTCTGCGCTGTCACACCGCTGTACACACCCAGCAACAATGCCAGGGCTAAAATTTTTTTCCCGAGACTCCGCTTCATTTTGTATTTGTTTTAGTTTGATGGTTTCATGAACATCCATTCTCCACATTTTCAAATTCCCCTCTACCTGGCAAATTTCCATATTTTCACACTTCCACATTTCCCTACACCAGCATGGTCACCGGGTTTTCCATGTACTTTTTGAAAGTCTGCAGGAAAGATGCTCCCACGGCGCCATCAATGCTTCTGTGGTCGCAACTCAGTGTAATGGTCATTACATTACTCACACCGAAACCGTCGCCTTTTTTCACCACCACTTCTTTGATCCGTCCAACCGCCATGATAGCGCTGTCGGGCGGATTGATAATAGCGGTAAATGAATCAATATCCATCATACCAAGATTGGAAATAGTGAATGTATTGCCGCTGAATTCATTCGGCTGCAATTTCTTGTTTCTTGCCTTACCGCTCAGTTCCTTGCTTTCCGCGGCAATCTGGCTCAACGTTTTCTGGTCGGCAAATTTCACCACAGGCACGATCAGTCCGTCTTCAATGGCCACCGCGATGCCAACATGTATATGATGCCACTGGCGGATACTTTCGTTCATCCAGCTACTGTTAACCGCCGGGTGCTTACGCAATGCCAGGGCGGCGGCTTTCACCACCATATCGTTAAAGCTGATCTTTACCGGGCTTATTTCATTCATCTGCGCACGGGCAGCCATGGCATTGTCCATTACAATTTCCATGGTAAGATAGAAATGCGGGGCAGAGAACTTACTTTCACCCAGGCGACGCGCTATTACCTTCCGCATCTGGCTGAGGCTGATATCAGTATAGCCTTCGGCATCCGAGGCAGGTTGAAAAGCGGCAACCGCGGCGCCTGTTTCTTTTCCTGCAGCAGCGGGTGCGGCAGAAGGTGTATAATTGTCAATGTCTTTTTTAATAATTCTTCCGCCGTCTCCCGATCCCTGCACGGCTTTCAGGTCGATGCCTTTTTCCTGCGCTATTTTCTTAGCCAGCGGAGACGCCTTAACCCTTCCGTTGGACCCTGCGGTTGGACCTGTTTCCTGAGATTCTGCAGGAGCTACGGGTTGTGCGGCTTCTGTACTTTTCGCCGCGGGCGCTCCTTTGGACCCGCTACCCCCGCTTTTAAGCGAAGCAACCAAACCACTTACATCGGTACCCTCTTTACCAATGATCGCTATCACATCATTCACCTTAGCGGCCTCTCCTGCCGGCACACCTATATGTAATAAGGTACCGTCTGTGTAGCCCACCACTTCCATGGTAGCCTTGTCTGTTTCCACATCTGCCAGGTTATCGTCACTCTTCACCTTATCTCCTACATTTTTATTCCACTGCACTATTTTTCCCTCTGTCATAGTATCGCTCAGCAGCGGCATCCTGATCACTGTTACCCCTAATTCTTCAGGAGTAACAACGGGTCCTGCTGACTCCTGCTGCGCCGGCGCTTCTTCTTTAGCCGGTTCCGCCGCCTGAGCAGCAGACGGGGCGCCGGATAAAAGCTCCTTATAATCTTCTCCTTCATTTCCTACCACAGCGATCACATCATCCACTTTAGCAGCCTTCCCCTTTTCCACACCTATATACAGTAAGGTACCCTCGTTATAGCTTTCAAATTCCATGGTCGCCTTATCTGTTTCTATTTCTGCCAGCAAATCTCCGGGCTTTACCTTATCCCCTACCTTCTTGTGCCATTCAGCTATCACTCCCTCTGTCATGGTGTCGCTCATTCTCGGCATTTTTATGACTTCAGCCATTATATACTATTTAATTTTAAGATGTGTTTTGGAAGGTCGAAATTAATGCAAAAACTGCAAATGAAAAGCTGCAGTCTTTTAATAGTCCAGCTCCATTTTCAATCTATCTCTCAACTCTTTAATCAGGGGGTATTCCTCAATTAGTTTAAGGTATTGTTCCCGGCTGCTCAGCACCGGTTCGCCAACTTGAACAGGCTGTTCTCCTTCCTCCAGCCGGATAACATATGACAAAGACTTATTATTAAAAAAATATTGCAAGTGATCAACCAGCGCCGCCCTTTCCTGTTCAACAAATTTTTGCTGGATATTACTTTCCACCACTATCTCAAAGCTCTTTTCATCGTTTACCCGCAACTTCGCCAGCCGGAAATTGGTAACGGCAGAATGATTTTTCTGGTCAGACAGCTTTTCTATATACCGCCTCCAGCCCTCCGCCAGCTTTTCTTCCGTAAGCGGCACCGGCTCATTGCTGGAGGATAGTTTTTCTTCCGCCACCTGTTTGCGGATCTTCAGCAGGGCGCCCAGTGTAGGCGCCGGTTTATCTTCCTTTTTTGTTTCGGTAACGGATGCCGTTACCTGTTTCGGCGTCTCCGGAATCATTACTTTATCAGCCAGGGTAAGCTTTGCTTCCGTACTTTTTACTTCGGTCTTTTGTTGGGGCGCCTTATTCTCTTTCAGTGCCAGCGGCTGAATTTGCCGGAAAGCGACCGGCTTTGTATCAGTCAGTTTTTTTTTTGAAATGCCGGAGTCGCTTACCAGTTCCACCGCCTGGCTCAGGTAGGACAGTTTGACAAGCACCAGTTCCACATGCAGTTTCTTGTTCCTGGCTCCCTTATAGTTTATTTCCGCCTCGTTCAGGATGTTCAGGGCGCTGATCATCCAGGAAGGGGAAATTTTAGCCGCGGTAGCTACATAGCGGTCTTTAAATCCTTCCACTACTTCCAGCAGCCCGGCTACTTTAGGGTCTTTGCACACCAGCAGGTTCCTTATAAACTCCGCCAGCCCGTTCAGTACCATATCTCCTTCAAAACCTTTCCGGTTGATATCGTCGTATAACAGCATGGCCTGCCCCAGATCCTGGTCCAGCATAGCGTCCACCAGCTTAAAATAGTAGTCCGCATCCAGGATGTTCAGGTGCTCCAGGGTATTGCTGTAAGTGAGTTCTCCGTTGGTAAAACTTACGATCTTATCCAGGATGCTCAGGGCATCCCGCATACAGCCCTCACTTTTTTGGGCGATCACCTGCAGGGCTACTTTATCCGCTTTTATATGCTCCTTTTCGGTGATCTCTCGGAGGTGTTCTACCGTATCATTCGTGTTGATGCGTTTAAAATCAAAGATCTGGCAGCGGGACAAGATGGTAGGCAGTATCTTATGCTTTTCCGTAGTGGCCAGTATAAAAATAGCATAGGAAGGCGGCTCTTCCAGTGTTTTTAAAAAGGCATTAAAAGCCGCGGAACTGAGCATATGCACCTCGTCTATGATATACACTTTGTATTTACCCGCCTGCGGCGCAAACCGCACCTGCTCAGTCAGGGTACGGATATCGTCCACCGAGTTGTTACTGGCGGCATCCAGTTCGTGTATGTTCAGCGAAGTACCTTCGTTGAAGGTCTTGCAGGAGGTACAGGTATCGCATGCCTCCCCGTCTTCTTTCAGGTTTTCGCAATTGATGGTTTTGGCCAGTATCCGCGCACAGGTGGTTTTGCCTACTCCCCGGGGACCGCAAAACAAAAACGCGTGCGCCAGTTGATTGCTCCTGATCGCGTTCTTCAGTGTGGTGGTGATATGAGACTGACCTACTACCGTATCAAAGGTCTGGGGACGGTACTTTCTTGCCGAAACTATAAAATTTTCCATGCCGCTTGCGCTTTATGCAAATGTACAATTTTCGGTATTAGGGTTTCGGTACGTGAATTGAATGTTAGCAATGTAGTCCGGTTACCATTTTGGGGTTGACCGGGAGGTCGGGTTCAGGCATATAGCCGGTAGGGAGTTCAAAAGGTTGCCGGGCAGCTTTTTGCATTCATTGACCAGAATCCGTAACGTTTCGTTTGCCGGAAATCAAAAAATCATTTATTTTCAAATAGCTTTTAATCCTTCATTCTGTAAATCACCCGCTGCTGTGCCCGGTTCCCGGTATCAGCATTTCAGTCGCTTTTATAAAACAGGAGTTACCTGGTGAAATGCCTTTGTATATCCCGGCTTTTGCCGGCAGCTTCAAAATAGGTTTGGGACTGAGGAGGCGAAGCCATGCCCGGAAAGCTGTGTAGAAACGTTTATACACGGATTACACCAGTTGTATTGGCGTAATCAACAACCTGCCTGCCGGTAAGCAAGCACAAAATGTATAATACCCAAAAGTTAATTTCGAATGAGTTATAATTTCTGTTTTTTAAAATAATTGCGTATAATAGCAGTACTACAAACGTTGCAAGCCATACTAAACGGACTTCCAATGAAATTACAGCGGCTTATTCTTCTTTCTTTTTCATTGTTACTTTTGACAACCTGTCAATCACCATCAGACCAAATAAAAGACGCTTTTAACAAGGTTGACAAGTCGTTAGAAACGTCAAATGAAGTTTTAAATAATTCGTTAGAGAATATTTACAACCAAATAGTTTTAAAACGAAATAACAATAAGGATTTAACTACAAGAGCTGACACAATATATTTTAGAACAACTAAAACTTGTAGCTTTTTAGACAGTTTAAAGCAAGTAATGCTCAAAAAGGACACAACAGGGACAAACCTTGATTTAGCGACAAAACTTCTTTTCAATACAAAAACAGAAAGTGACTTGACAGAAAACTTATTGAGTGTTTACCATAGCATCAATTCATATTCAGTAGATACTTCAACTAAAGCAACTATTAACGGGACATTTCAGATTTTTGGGGAAATTCAAGCTGACAAATCCTGGGCAAAAAAATATTTTGAAACAACGCCAACAATTGCAGCAGTAACTATTTTGACAAGACTCAAAAATGATTGTAGCAATGCGGCAACAATCGCTTTAAAAGATATTCATCAGCGTCTCAAATGAACCAGTACGGCATACAACATGTACATTTGTGCTATGTCGACGGACACCCTCCTGACCGGACGGGCAGGGATAACACCGTCTCAGCTTCACCTTCTTTAATCAGCATTTGCTCTGGGCAGACGGATTTCAAATTCCGTCACAAGCACAAATGCTCAACCGTTGAAATTTTATGACTACATCACTAACAGTTAAAGTTCTTCTTATTCTTGTTATTGCAGGAGGAATAATTCTATACAAGTATTTAAAAAGAACTTCCAAAGGGACCGAAAATACAGCACAGACGCCACCAGACTTTTACAGCATAAATGACGGAAATCAAACAGAGTTATTTTTTGCACCTGCTTATAACAAACATTGGTTTGACGAGTTGGATAAAAAATATTCATGGGACAATTTCGGAACTTATGACAATCGGTTTTGGGAGTATATGTATAACCTGTTTGACACATTACCAGCATTAGCAAAGGATCAAACAAAATCAGACCATGACTTTTTCAATAAACTCACAAGAGGACAGAAAGTATTTTACTCAGTTTTAGTCTTTGGCGGTGACACTGACAATGGCGGAGTTTACCAATTCTTCTTTAATAGACCTGAATTTTGCTTTGCAACTCTTGAGGCTTTTAAAGAACTAAAACTTGACACACTTGCTAAAGACTATGAAAAATGCCTTAATGAATTTATTGGGAGTACTGACAGTTATGGTAAAAGGAAAGATATATTTAATGACCCTCAATTTAGTTGGGAGGAAAAGGCAAAATCATTTCAAGAGGGTTACTCTGACATAAAATCTGTAAAAGTCATTGAAGATTACTTTTACACTGACGACTTCAAAAAAATTTATTACAAGACGGTAGTTGAATATATTGACAAAAACCTTGACCAGTTTGTTCGAAAATAAGCGTACTGCTTGACAACAAAACATCTGGTAATATTTGTGCCTGCGGTCGGTGTTGTCACCGAACCGAGTATAGTCTTAATTTCGAGTAATTGTTTTGCTTATGGAAAACAGAATGGATTTTTTTACCGCCACCTGCCTTAACTGGCAAAACCTGTTGCTTATGGATAGACATAAACAGATGAAGTTTAATCTGATCGATAGCGGCAATGAACAAGAGCCTGAAAATTGTGTAAGCACTCAGCAAGACCGCTCCTGTCACCTTTGGGAAAGACGACCTTACAAGGCTACCATGTACAATCGTAAAACGGCAGAACAAAAGTTGGGCTATATGCATTTAAACCCGGTGAAAGCCGGGTTGTGCGAATTTGCGGCAGACTATAAATATCCGCCGGCAAAATATTACGAGTTGAATGAAGATGATTGGGGCTTTATAACACATTATGCGGAGCATATATAAAACAGACACCTGCTGGTCGGTGACAACACCGACCAGAGGCAAAAAATGTTTATACACGGACATTGCAGATTGGATTGTGCTAACAACAATACAAAATTCACAACATTAAACCATTGATTATCAATGCATGTAAAGTGCGCATAATAACATAAATTTACGAGTTGAACCATAAGAAACCGACAGAAATCAACTGCTTATCACATTGGACTACTTTTGGACAAGTTCCTTGCGTTAACTTTTAAAAGTTTTATATGAACTGACTAAAAACATAAAATGAGCAAACAAAAAGCCAGGCAGGGTATTATTGACAAAGTACTTTTACCAAACACTACCTGGGTGCTTTTGCTACTTATTCCCATTACTTTCTTCGGGTTCTATCCAAGCTACTATTCTACATTTAAAGCCCCCTTTATAATTCACATCCACGGGGCTTTGATGGTTCTATGGCTGGCTACTGCCATCATTCAACCCTGGCTTATCAAAGCCAACAAAATCGAATGGCACAAGCGTATCGGCAGATTCAGCTATGCGCTGGTGCCGGCCATTCTGCTGGTTGGTTACTTTGTGCTACGTCATGGCTATATGAGGGTACTTGGAGGAAACGTGGTAGCTCCAGCCGAATATTACCCTGAAGGAGCGGACGCAATGACAAAAGCGGCTGATTTCGTGGTCATCGGAAGCGTATATTTTATCTGGCTGCTCGTATATTATGTTTTGGGAATTGTCTTCCGAAAAAAGACCTACGCCCACGCCATTTTTATGCTGGCTGCCGCCCTGACCATTCTGGGACCTGCCGGCGACCGGCTTATCGGGCATATCTGTGATGCTCTCGGATGGAAGTTCAATGCAGTAGCGGAAAATTTTACGTATGGTTTCGTATTCCTCATGTTTAGCGCCCTGCTGATATTTCATCATACAAGGAAGCTACCGCTGTGGCCGACTATCACGGTACTTGCCGTACATTTGGCGGGAGTAACCCTGTACTACACTTTGCCTTTTCACCCTGTTTGGGACAGACTGACAGCCCTTCTGTTTTCATCTACTTAATCCATAACAAAATGAAAAAAAATTACTTCTTTATCGCCAGTCTCCTTCTGCTACTGTTGTCAATTTTCGGTTTTTCTGATAATCTGATCTGGGACCTAGGGCAGGAAAGCAACAGCGACCCGAAATTCATCATTCATGGACTGTTTATGTTTGCGTGGTTCATAATTTTTGTCGTCCAGACCAATTTTATACGGAAAGGAGACTACAAAACCCATATGAAATGGGGAATTGCCGGAATGGTAACAGCCATCGGAGTATTTCTAAGTACTGTGTATGTATTTATTGCGATTTTTGAAAGCTGGGATGCTATGGCATTTTACGTAAAAGCCAATCGCTTCTTTATGCTGAGCTTTGCCGTTTTTGTAGTGCTTGGCTATCTACACAGACGAGAAGCAACCAAACACAAACGGCTTATCTATTTGGCTTCCCTTTTAATTCTCGAACCCATATTAAGCCGGGTTTCGGGACACATCGGCATTGAAAATTTTAACTATGCAGCTGCTTTCATCCTTCTCGTCTGGAACGGATTGTTTGTTTCCTTATTGGTATACGACTGGATGACTTTGAAGAAAATACATAAAATCAGCTGGTTAGGGTTTATGTGGTTCTATATTGTGTTGGCAATATCCATACTGACTTAAAATTGGAAGTAAAAATATACATACCGCACCCGGCTTTACAGGAATATGTTTTAAATATTTCATCGGTGAATGCTGTACTACCGGAAGAAACTACAGAGGTGGCAACGCCTTATCCTCCTACTCCTTTTCAATCATTGATTTTCTACTGCAATAATCCCATATTTATGCGTCGCCAGGAGACCGAAGAATTCGAGAAGCAGCCGCTTAGTGTTTTGATCGGTCCGCAGTATTCACGGATAAATATTAAAGTATATGATCAGCTAAGCGCCATACGCGTAGATTTTCTGCCAGGCGGCATGTACCGGATGCTGGGTATTCCGATGAATGAATTGTATGATGAAGGCTTTGATGCGGTGGATTTCTTTGGCGCTGAAATGAAAAGCATCAACGGGCAATTACAGGACATATCCAGCCTGGAGGAGGGTAAAAATATCGTTGAAAAATTTCTGTTAGAAAAAGTGGCCGGCCTCAGGGAAATATTGCCGATAGACCATGCCATGCGCATGCTATGGAACACTAACGGCAACATGACTATACAAAAGACCGCTTCTCTTTCTTACCTGAGCGTCAAACAATTTGAAAGAAAGTGCCTGGAAAGAATAGGCATGAATCCCAAAGTGTATGCACGCATACTTAGATTCTCAAAAGCGTACAGATTGCATGAAGCATGCCCGCAACTCAGTTGGTCAGAGATTGCATACGAAGCAGGGTACTACGATCAGATGCACATGATCCGGGATTTTAAAGTCTTTGCCGGAGTTAACCCCTCTGTTATTGAACAACAGCTTCTTTCCACACCCCTAAGGATGCAAAAAGACCTGTACTATTAAGTTGTCTATTTTGTACTATGCAAACGGGATCGACCCGTCATACCTTTGTTGAAAAATCACAACAACTCTCAAAAAAGAAACCCGTCCATTTTAGTGCCACTTTTTTTGTCTTGGTCAATAAGAACTAAGTTTATAGTTGCTATTATGCATGACGGCGATATTTTTGATACACACGAGCATGATTAATTCATTTAACTCGTAGCAAAAATACCAAAGAAAAATTTAAACAGATGAAAAAGACAACCTATATTATGAAACTAACTGCAAGTTGTAAAGGACCATTTCCACAGATTTCAGGATTATGTGTTTTGCTATTCATGTCGGCAACAAGTGTATTTTCCCAATCGTTGGAAAACCTTAATCACCTGGAAGGCTATAAGGCTGATACCTATTTTAGCACAGGTTCAATGGAGCAGGCAAAAATAATGGCTAATCGCCTGGATAGGGTGATGTCATTTTACAAACCACTTTTAGATTTTGAGCCGACGGTTACTTTATTGGTTTTGTCACCTGATGATTGGAGTACGTACACGCGTTTTCCTGTGTACGGAATGGCTCATTATACATCTGCTCAAACACTTATTGTCGCTTCTGAAGATAACGACTTTTGGAAAAGTTTCATTCCTCCATTAGACCAATTGCCGGTAGAGCTTGCTCAGAAGATTTCAGGGATATACACAGATGTAGATGGTTCGTTGACCATGCGTGGCTTTTTCGACTTGTTGGCTATTCATGAATTGGGACACGCCTTTCATATTCAAGGAGGTCTTACGATGCAGCGATTGTGGATGGGCGAGTTGTTTTGCAACATCCTTCTTCATACCTATATAGCCGAAATGGAGCCTGAATTACTTTCGGCATTAACCGTTTTTCCGCAAATGGTGGTATCTTCAACGAATAGGAGCGATTTGAAATATACTACATTACAGGAACTTGAATTAAATTACAACCTCATCGGCCAGCAACATCCTAACAATTACGGATGGTATCAATGCCGGTGGCATAAAGCCGCAGGCGAAATTTATGACGATGGCGGCATCGAAGCTATGAATAAATTATGGTTGGCATTGAAGAAGCACCAGGAGGATATGCCGGATGAGGAATTTGTCAACATGCTAAGAACAGAGGCACATATTTCTGTGGCAAATGTGTATGTAAAATGGAATAACCCTGATTGATATAACTCCGGCGTTATGTTATTGCTGCGAGATGGTCACCGGACTCATTTGTGCCTGTGGTCGGTGTTGTCACCAAACCGCGTATAGTCTTAATTTCGAGCAATTGTTTTGCTTATGGATAGACATAAACAGATGAAGTTTAATCTGATCGATAGCGGCAATGAACAAGCGCTTGAAAATTATGTAAGCACTCAGCAAGACCGCTCGTGTGCCCTTTGGGAAAGACGACCTTACAAGGATACCATGTACAATCGCAAAACGGCGGAACAAAAGTTGGACTATATGCATTTAAAGCCGGTTGTGCGAATTTGCTGCGGACTATAAATATTCGTCGGCAAAATATTACGAGTTGAATGAAGATGATTGGGGCTTTATAACACATTATGCGGAGCATATATAAAACAAACACCTGCTGGTCGGTGATAACACCGACCAGAGGCAAAAATTTCGACAATTATCATTTCTCTATTCTAATGAATATTTTCTGAAAAACACGAGTCAGGCAAATAATTTTCCAAAAAAGCAGTTTAAAGTAAGTATGAAAGTAAAAATGATTTTGCCTGCTCTTTCGGAAGCTGAAAGTCCGTTCTGGCGACCAATTAAATATTCGTTATTCCCACCATTAGGACTTGCGACTTTGGCTGCATACTTGTCGCCTGACGATGAAATTGACTTACAAGACCAACACGTTGAAGAACTAAATTTAAACGACACACCTGACCTAGTTGTAATTCAAGTTTACATCACGAATGCGTATCGTGCATACAAAATTGCAGACCATTACAGAAAACAAGGTGCTTACGTTTTACTTGGCGGTTTGCATGTAACATCTTTACCAGACGAAGCAGCACTTCACGCTGACACAATTTTTATTGGTGTTGGCGAAGAAACATTTCCTCAATTTTTGAAAGACTTCAAAAATAGAAATCCGAAAAAAGTTTACAATTCAAGTATTCGGACTTTGGAAAAAATTCCACCAATTAGACGAGATTTGATAAAAAGGAATCGGTATTTAGTTCCAAATTCAATCGTTGTTACAAGAGGTTGTCCGCACCATTGCGACTTTTGTTACAAAGACGCTTTTTTTGAAGGTGGACGGTCGTTTTACACGCAGGTCGTTGATGACGCATTAGCAGAAATTGAAAGACTTCCGGGCAGACATTTGTATTTTCTTGACGACCATTTGTTAGGTAACGCAAAATTTGCCAGCGAACTTTTTGAAGGTATGAAAGGAATGAACAGAGTTTTTCAAGGCGCTGCGACCATTGATTCAATTTTACGTGGAAACTTAATTGAAAAAGCCGCAGAAGCAGGATTAAGAAGTTTGTTTGTCGGCTTTGAAACTTTTTCGCCTGCAAATCTCAGACAAAGCAATAAAAAACAGAACTTAGAAAAAGATTATATCAAAGCTGTAAACAGACTTCATTGGCTAGGTATAATGATAAATGGAAGCTTTGTATTCGGGCTTGACGAAGACGACAAAGACGTATTTAAGCGAACAGTTGATTGGGGCGTGAAAAACGCAATAACAACTTCAACTTATCACATTTTGACACCATATCCAAACACAAGGCTTTTTAAAGATATGGAACAACAAGATCGTATCTTGACAAGAAATTGGGATTTATACGACACAAGAAACGTAGTTTACCAAACGAAAAACCTAACAGCCGAAGAGTTGAAAATCGGATACGATTGGGCATACAAAGAGTTTTATAGTTGGTCGAACATTTTTAAATCAAGTTTCAATCACGAATCTCACAAACACAAACTGAAACATTTTTTCTATACAGGCGGTTGGAAAAAGTTTGAATCTGTTTGGAATTTTCTAATAAAGACAAAGAGCTTGAATGGTATGCTACCTGTTTTGGAAAGCATTTTATCAAAAGTGAAAATTGACAAAAAAGAAATAATAACAACAGAAGAAGAAAAACTACAGCCAATACGGATTTAGTATCAGGCGTGCTGACGTTCAAACGTGAAAGTTCGCAGAAACTTTCACGCCCAAACGCCAAGACCCGAAATGTAATCTGAAACTTATCAACAATCCAAATGTGCAAAGTTTACAATTCAGTAGGCTGCTTAACAACCGTGAAGTCGCACCTGAATCGACATAACATCACTGAATTTAAATCTTTAAATGAAGTAATTGCCTTTTTGAAAGGCTATGCAGCTTCACGACAACAAATCATTTCAAATTCTGAGATTGCAATAGAAAACGAGAAAAACAATCTCATTTCGGACAATCTGCAGTTAAAGGAATCAATTGAATCAACTAAGGAAAAGGTAAAAAACGAGTTGCGGCAACAAATCGAATATTTAAGGACACGATTGCAAATATTGTCATCTTCGAAACATAAGAATACCTGGGGGAAGTTCATTAGTTATTTCAGAGCATCCTTTCTTAAAAATAAAATCCGCAGTCAGGAACAGGCTTTGCCGTCGAAGGTTCTCCAATCAGTTTACCAATCTATGAAATTATTTCAAAAGAATGAGGAGAGATATAAATATATCACATCAAAATTTCAGGATGCAGTAACCGATAATTGTTCTGAGGATCTGAGAACATTGGAAAGAAAAAAATTTTTACTTGATGAAGTGAGTAGTTCGATCTACGGTGCGATTGGCGAACAGAGGGTTGTAAAAGAACTAGAAAGGCTGCCCGACGAATATGTCTTGATTAACGATTTTTGTTTGTCTTTTAGTCCGCCAATCTACAACCGGAATGAAAATGATCATATTAAATCAATTCAGGTCGACCACTTACTAATAGCACCGTCTGGAGTGTTCTTGATTGAAACTAAGAACTGGAGTGAACAATCTTTGAATAACTTAAGCCTGCGTTCGCCAGTATCGCAACTTAAAAGAAGTAGCTTTGCCGTTTTTGCTGTATTAAACAAAAGAACAGAAGGTTTAGGTCTTGATCAACACCATTGGGGTAAAAAAAAGATCGCAGTAAAGAATCTCCTGGTCTTAATAAATCAGAAGCCGCTAGAGGAATTTCAGTACGTCAAAATCTTAACGCTAAACCAACTCCTAAGTTATATAAAGTATTTTCCGCCTATATTTACACGCAGAGAAACTGAGAATATCACAAACGTACTAATCAGTTTATCAAGAACGTAAGAAAAGAAATAGACCCTTTATCGATAACACAAGTTACTGTAGGCTGGACTCTGAGATGAAAGGAGAAGATACCTGTTTAAGATAACATTTCTTATCCCCAGGATCAACCTATGCCAGTAAACATCAATACTTCCTCCTACCCTCCGCTACACACAAGGAGGCGCTTCGGGGAGTCTAAGCAAACCTGAACCAAAAGGTGAAACTGATAACTGGAGTAATTTGTGGTTACCGGATAGAAGAAATTGAAAAGCCGTTAACAGGGCAAATAAGATATTTAGACAAGTTGGTGGGCGAAAGGCAGAAAGATGGAAAGATGGAAAAAATTTTAAGACAGTAATCAAGACCTGGCTTATGGCAAAAACAAAGACAACGTACACTGAGAAAGACGTAATGGATTTTGTAAATTCATACGTTGACAACGAACAGAAAAAAGCCGACAGCTTTCGTTTGATAGAACTGATACAGGAATGGTCTGGCGCCGAACCCAAAATGTGGGGACCGACCATTATCGGGTTCGGCAACTACCATTACAAGTATGCAAGCGGGCACGAAGGTGATGCTCCAATTCTTGGCTTTTCGCCAAGGAAGGCAGCGTTTTCGCTATACGTGTATTCTCCGACAGAAAGAAGTAAAGAACTTTTGTCCGAACTCGGTAAATTCAAAATGAGTAAAGCCTGCATCTATATAAAAAAACTTTCCGACATCAACATTTCAACCTTACACGAACTCTGTATAGAATCAATAAAATACATTAACGAGCATTACGAATGTGCCTGCAGGATAAAATAATTGGCAAATGGCAGGAACACTGCTGGTATCATTGGTTGGACGACCTGACCTTTGACAAATAGAAAACCACAGCTACTACCGGCTGGTGTTATGTCCGGTGATGGACATGATTTGAGCTTAGCGTTACTATTAAACTTTTATACTAAATTCGGCTAACGAATTTTTATTTCCACCGCATCGCAAATACCTGTTCCCTGGGCATCTCCTCTGACAACACCGAAAAAGAAAAGGCAACTATACAATGAAAAATGTGATTTTATATATAGCAGCAAGTCTTGACAGCTATATCGCAAGACAAGACGGAAATGTAGATTGGCTGGACTATCCCGAGTACCAATTACCTAATGAGGACTATGGCTACCAGGGCTTTTATAAAAGCATTGACACCACTTTAATGGGCAACAACACCTACAAAATGATATTGGGTTTTGATGTACCTTTTCCGTACCCGGAAAAAACCAACTATGTATTCACACGTTCAACTGACAAACAGGACAACGGGTTTGTAAAATTCATATCGGGCGACATTGCAGAATTTGTCCGGCAACTTAAAAACGGGCAGGGGCAGGACATTTGGCTAATTGGGGGCGGGCAAATAAATACCCTGTTGCTAAACAACGACCTGATTGACAAAATTATCCTGACACTCATTCCGATAACTATAGGACAGGGGATCCCATTATTTGACGGAAAAGGAAAAGAAACAAAGTTTACATTTGAAACAAGTAAGTCTTACGACAGTGGACTTGTGCAACTGACTTTTAAAAGGAAAAACTAAACCGGGTATGCCGCTGACGCCGGTTGAGATAATTCGCTATAGCGCCCCGGTGATGCCTGTTGTATTAAACAGCTTTTATCCCGGACCGGCAGAATACACCCATCTGAATAACGAAATCGAACGGGGAATACCGGCATAGCATCAATGCCTGAGTAAATCCCGGCCGCGATCAGTAATTTATAACCACAAAAGTTTACGTAGCATAAACAAGGATATTAATGAAACAGAAAATATATCAAATAGACGCATTTACTGACAGCGTTTTTTCAGGAAACCCGGCGGCCGTTTGCCCGCTTGAGCAATGGTTGAGTGATGAAATTTTGCAGAAAATCGCAATGGAAAACAATCTTTCCGAAACCGCATTTTATGTAAAGCAAAATAACCGGTATCAGATACGGTGGTTTACACCGACAGTTGAAGTGGACCTCTGCGGACACGCGACATTGGCGGCCGCTTTTGTTTTATTTAACCATGAAAACCATCAGGGCAATATCGTTCATTTTTATTCTCCCAGAAGCGGCATATTAACGGTAATTAAGCAAGGCGAATTATTAACATTGAATTTTCCCGAAGACATATTTGAGCCAGTAGAGTTATCTGGCGAAATAACTGACTGCTTTGATATTAAACCCAGATTGGCTTTTAAAGGTAAAACGGACTACCTGCTCGTGTTTGACACGGAAGATGAAATAAGAAAAATTACCCCGGCGTTTGACCTGATTTCTAAATTAAACGCCCGCGGGGTTATTGTTACAGCCAGGGGAAGCAGCGTGGATTTTGTATCAAGGTTTTTTGCTCCGCAGTCTGGAATTAATGAAGATCCTGTAACAGGTTCGGCTCATACTACCTTAACACCCTATTGGGCAAAAGAGCTTGGCAAGACCGAATTAACGGCAATGCAGCTTTCAGAACGCAAAGGCTATTTACAATGTAAGCATACAGAAGACAGGATTGAAATCAGCGGGCAGGGAAAATTGTATTTAACCGGAGAAATATTTTTGGATTAGAGAATTGCCTGCACCCTATAGTGACCCCGGGATCGGCAACAATTGGCACGAGGAGACACGGAGAATCTAAAGCCCCGAACCATATGCTTTCATTCAATAGGACAATGGGGGAAAGGCGAAATAATCATAGCTTCCGGACGGGGATCTGAATCCGCAGCCGCCATCCCATTTCAGTCCCACCCCGATTGCCCAGAAAGTGTTCATGCCGCCATTCAGGAAAACGGATCTTGCATCTGACTGGATCTGGAAAGAAATTTTATCGTTAAACGGCAGGTTGATGCCACCGCCTGCGGCTATTGCAAATCCACCTCCTGAATTTTTGGTACTCATAAACCTGAACCCGTCCCTGCCATACCCGACCATCACATGCGAGAACAGGGAAGGAGCAGCATCCCTGTCACAATCCCGCAGGCTGTATTGCAGCCCGCCCAGGATAAACTGCCTGTCAAATTTCCGGTCGCCGTCATTAGCGAAGTGGCTGCTCAGGTCTATTTTCCAGGCTGTCCGGGGATTCATACTGTAAGTGGCGGAAATATTAAATCCAAGCGGCATGGACAACCCACCTGACCCGTTCCCCGAATGAAGATAGCTGTACTTTGCGGCCACCTCAAATTCCGAAGGTTTGCAGCAGGCCACATTCTTCAAAAGGTTAAGATTCGCTGAGGCGGTTACGGGATCCACTTTCACCCATTGCCACTGCTTATCCAAATTATAATATGTCGTATCCCCGGTTTTAAGGTTCACTTCACGTTTATGTCCTTTCTTACTATTACGGCCATAAAGAATTCTCTCATATGTTTGTATCCGATCCCAGTTATTCGTCCTGTATATTTCTCTCGAAAGCGCCGATCCGTCACAGAATGCTATCACAGTGCTATCATAATTGTGAGCATAATAATTTATCTCCACAATTTCCTGTAATTCCCCCGTCCTATCATAATAATACCTCTTCACACTATTATTGTTCGGGTCTATATTACCATCTGTGTCTTTCCATCCTTTGGTTTTTATGACCACTGTTCCTCCCTCACCGAACCGGCTATCTGCCTGTGGTGGGTCTTCATTTTCAAACCTAGTATCATACCGGTTTTGTGCAGCGGATAATAATACTGAAAACATCAGCAAGGAAATCAACGTACAGCGTTTCATAGCTAAAAATTTATGCCGGGATATTTATTAAGACGAACCTTGCTGTAAAGTTGAAAAACCGGGATAGCGAAGTCAATCGCTATTTTGTGTGATTTTTCCCAATGCCGGGCTGCCGGGCGACACTCATCTTCAAAACCTAAAGTTCAACCCGGCGCCAGCCCGGATATTATGGCTCACTTCATCTGAATTTTTAAACTTCACCCCGATATAGTCCACGCCTGCTTTTACGCTTGTTTTGGTGGTTATATTAATGACCCCCGACATCCCGGCGCCAAATGCAAAGCCGCTACTTTTTGAAGTGTAAGTGTCGTCGCCGTACTTAAATGTAGATTTGTTGTTTGCAGCCCCAAGCAAAACATGCACCTCCGCAAAATTGTCTTTTTCACACGGTGGCGTCTTGCCTGTGAAAGTATATTCTGCTTCAACCAGAACAAAGCTGCGGACCACTGTTTGATTCTCCTTTTTCCTGCTGTGAATGCTGGCATTGATCCCTGCGCCTATGCGTGACCCCAGCTTATAAATTACAGAAACCTCCCCGCCAAGCGGAAGCCCTTCACTTACATTGCCGGTTTTCTCGTGCAAATAAGAATAACCTCCGGAAACATTCAGCCGGGGATAGCTGCAATATTCATCGTCATCATGATCATCCTCATCGCCAATCAGCGTTCCTTTTCTTGTTTCCGACAAACTGTATTCATTCGCATCCGGGTTATACACTTCTTTTTTTAGTGTACCTTCCGGGAGCAATATTTCTTTAGACCCGCCGGTTTGCTTTTCGCCTTTTGCATCAAACTCTTTCCATTCAAGTTTGATTGTCCGGGTGTCCCACTTAAAGTATTTGCTGCCGGATTCAACTTTTTCCTTCTCCATTATTTTTTCGTTTGCTTTGGTACCGTCTTCCCTGTATCCTGTTTCTTTAATGCGGATGATACTTCCTGTACCCGGTCTCTCTTCCTGCACATATCTCAGCCTGGGATTGTCTTTATCATCATAGAAGTATTCTGTTGTAACAATCACCTTACCGTAAAGATCTTTCATAACGGCTGTCACCCTGAAGCCGTTTGCACTGTAAGATGTGTCTGCGGTAACAGCGGTTTCCTGGTCCTTTGCCAAAACACCGCCTGTTTGCAAAAGAATACATGTGAGAATGACGCCGGTAATGCGTTTCAACGGGATTTTTTCAAAAACCGGTAATGACAATTCGTCTCTGTGCATAATGGTAAGTTTTAGAAATGAAGGTCAGGCCAATAAGCCTCCTAAAGATGAATGTATCCGGGAGCGAAGTCAATCGCTATTTTGTGTGATTTTTCCCGGATGCCTTTATAAAATGAAGTTAACCCCGAGGCTGAAACGGAAATTCTTGGTCAGTACATCCGTATTTTTGAATTTTACGGCTATAAAATCTGCCTGGGCTTTTATGGCTATCTTTTCAGACAATTTCATATTGGCCCCACCTCCTGCGCCAAAAGCAGGGCCGCTGCCGCTGGAGCTATAATCAGCATACCCTGCCTTATATTTCAACTTTTCAAAACCCATACCCGCAAGCAGGTGAACTTCAAACTGTATTTTTTGATTACAGTTCCCGGGATCGCCCAAATTGTACTGGCCTTTGGCCAGTACAAAGCTGCGGGTCAGGGTCAGGTCGCCGTCTTTTTTTGTATGGATACTGCCATCTATGCCTAAGCCAATACGTGAATCTGAATTTAAAGCATGAGTATAAGAAACGCGAGCGCCAACCGGGAAAAATTCACTTTCTGTTCCCCTGTCGCCAAGCAACGCGGAATAGCCGACAAACAACTCTGCTTTGGGCTGGCAGTTGCCTGATTGCTGCTGTTTGCAGGGCGGTTCGGGAGTATTCGGGAAAATGTAGTCCAGCCTAAGTTCAAGGTCATAATACCTCTTCATTTCCTCCATACCAAGTCCGTCAAGATAATCTTTGTCGAGATTATTAACCGGCTCCCCTGTTCGTTTATCCACCCACTTACCTTCCTCGTTCCTTACATAAGTATAATTTGTAACCTTATGACCGCTAATGTCAAAACCGCAGTCTAACAGCGCTTCAAAGATTTCGTTTCCGTCGTCAAGTTTGCGAATCTGAAAATGTGTGGTGGTTTTTGAAAGTATTTTCCCTGACGGGGTCATCCTGATCTTTTCGTGTTCAAACCGGCGGTCAATGGTTAATCTCCATGTTTCAACCTCATACACTATTTGCTTGTTATCTTTTATTTCCATCCTGATCACTTTGTCCAAGGTTTTATCATCTGTTGTCACAGTGGTGGTCTTTGTTGAGCCTTCCGGGTATTTTTTGTTTGTTACAGGGTTATTCCCCCAATGGGGTTCGGTCTTAGACTTTGGCTGGGCATAAGATGCATGGCAACAAATGGAAATAAGGACTGCCAACAGTATGCAACGGGGCGCTGTGGAACTGTTTCTTTTCATACACAATAATTGAAGCCGGTAAAATGCTGCATAAAAATGTGCTTTAAAAGCCGGACAGTCAATCGCTATTTTGTGTGATTTTTTAGGGTACAGCAGGAAACCTAAAGCCATTTTTTATCTGCCGCCTTTCTCGCAGCTTCCATCTTGCCGCTCACCTGCAGCTTTTCGTAAATATGCCGGACATGGGATTTAACGGTGTCAATGCTGATAAACAGCAGTTCACCGATCTGAATGTATTTTTTTCCGTTAATGATGAGTTGTAATACTTCCTGTTCCCGCTTTGTCAGAGGATTATCGTTTGCGGGTTCTTTCGGTATGTATGTTTCCTGCAGGTACTGAAAGGCTTTTCTGGCAATGGCCGGCGAAAGATAAGAGCCGCCCTGCATGACATCTTCTATTGTTGCGATAAGGGTTTCTTTTCTTTCGTCTTTTACAATATAGGCCGAGGCCCCCGCTTTGATGGCATTCAGCACCCTGGTTTCGTCTTCAAATACGGTAAGCATTATAACATGAATGGCGCTGTTCAGCTTTATCACTTCTGCCGTAGCCTCAATACCGTCCATTTCCTCCATGCCAATGTCCATCAGGATGATCTGCGGGTGCTGCGCAGGCGGGTGAGTGCGGAGAAATTTTAACAGCAGGGGGGCATTTCCGGCTTCAAAAACAATATGGAAATGATCCTTCAGCCGCTTCAGAATGTTCTCCCGCAACATATTGTTGTCATCCACTACTGCGAGGGTTGTCATGTATATTCTTCATTTTCTGTCAAACTGCAATTTACTTTCAGCACCGGCAAAAGGTAAATAACACAAAAGGATGATTTTTCATTCGCCCGGAACAGAAAGGGAAATAACCGTCCCTTTTTCTCTTTCGCTTTGCACATCAATCGTGGCATTCATTTCCAGGGCTCTTTTTCTCATATTCCGCAATCCGTAGCCCCGGGATATTTCTTTTGCGTCAAAGCCTTTTCCGTCATCAGTAACTTTTATATTCAGCATCCTTCCTTCTGTGTCAACATAAACGCTGATGGTTTCAGCTTCGCTGTATTTAAGCGCATTATTCAGCGCTTCCTGGATGATGCGGTAAATATTAAGGGTCTGTAGGGCTTTCAGCGAAACCCTATCTGAATGTCCCCCGGTTCCATGATACCTGATCCTGTTGTTTTCATTGCTGAGCCTGTCGATCAGTTGCATAATTTTATATTCGAGGTCGTGCAGCATCATCTCTTTTTTATCCAAAGCCCAGATGGTTTCTCTTAATTCCTGCATGGCCCTGCGGGCAAAGCCGCTCAGCCTGCCGGCTTCTTTTTTATCGGCCAGCATCGGGTAATCATCCTCAATTTTATTGATTAGGTAGGTAAGCTGCGATCCTACATTATCATGCAATTCCATGGCGATCCGTTCTCTTTCCAGTTGCAGGCTGTGTTCTTCCTGTAGGCGTTTTAATTTGCGGCGGTATCTTTTTTTTGAAATAACCTGTCCGGTGGCGAAAAAGAACAGCAAAAGCAGGGATGAAAACAACACCATAAACCAGGTTCGTTTCCAGAAAGGTGGTATTACTTCCAGGCGAAGAATGCCGGTTTCCGGCAAAACATACCCATCAGGGTTTACGGTTTTTACGACAAGCTCATAATTGCCCGGCGGCAGTTTCTGATAAACTGCTTTTGCGGATTCATCGGGTAACTGCCAGTCATCGTCTATACCTTTGAGCATATAGTACAGACCAGCCATTTTTGAAAGCGGTCTGAAAACGCTGTGAAACTCAAAAGTTATTTTCCGGGACTTCTCGGGGATAACAATTTTTTCGCCTTCCTTCAAAGTAATAGCGGAAGTGTCAACCCACATACCTGTTATTCCCGGCTGCAGGACAACGGTGTCGGGGATGATCTTTTTTATATCCACCGTAAGCAAAGCATCTGTAAGACCAATATAAAGAAGGTTATTCCCTGCATCATAGGCAGCCCTGTTAATACTGTTCCGGGCATCGTATAAAAGAGGGTGTGAACGGATAGCCCTCAGCCTGTCATTTTCCAGCAGGTGCAGAAATTTATCGCTCAGCACCCAGAACCGTTTATCAGGGTCGCGGAATATGCACAATACTTTGCTGCCGGTAAGCCCGTTGGCGGCGGTATAAGTTTTTACAACCCTTTCGCCATCATACAGGTTAAGACCGCTATGTGTTCCTATCCATATCTCATGTTCTTTCTCCTGGAAAACCGAATACACGGTGTTGGAAAGCAGGTTTTCTTTCGTTGTTATTTGTTTCAGACCCTGCCTGCGTGAAAATAAAGTGACCCCGAAGCTGTATGTCAATGCGGCAAAGCCGTCGCTTACCGGCACAAGCGCCTCAATAATGGCCGGAACCTTCTTTTGTAAAAAACTTTGCTTAAACCTGCCTCCCACTGATTCCATCAGCCCGTTTCCGTAAGTGGCCACATACAATTTATTGCTGTCATCATCCCTGAAAAACCCCGAAACACCGGAGTTGGCATATACCTCAAATTCCGATTTGACGGCAGGTGTGAGCTTTCGCAGATAAGCGGCGTTGGGAAGCTCATAGAAGCTGTTCATGGTGCCGAGGCAAAACCTGCCTGACGGCAAGGCGCAGGCAGCAGTGTAATTTTCCCCGCTGAGGTTTGGGAAAGCTGTAAGCCGGTTGACCGGCCGGTTAAAAACATAGAAGTTGCTGCCGGTTGTAATGTAAGCCGTATCGCCGACCGGGCAAACGGAAGTTATTTTCCCCTGCACCCTGAACTCCTTCAGGTAAGTCCCCGGCCATATCCGTATGCCTCCACCAAATGTGCACAGATAGATGTTTCCGTTCCTGTCCTTATAAATACTCCTGATATAATCTACCCCCATGCCATGACCGGCGTTCAGAAAATATTCGTTGTTATTTCCATCTATATATATCAGTCCGCTGACGGTGGCAATGAATAATTCATTACCGGGGGCGAAGAATTGTTTAATATCCGTTTCATTCACGGGTAGCCTGGCCTGGCCGAGAAGGAATTTTTTTTTATACACAAGGTCTGTACCGTTTATTTCAAAGCAGATTAATGTTTTTCCTTTCCGTTTAAACAACCTGTTGCCGGAAATCCTGAAGAAATCATTATCAGGGAGTTTGCTCAGCGACAAATCATTTTTGTTTTTGGTCAAAAGAAAAATATTTACACCATCCCCTGCAATAAAAGTGGTGTCGCTGACGAGTGAAAAAAAAGAACTGCAATTCTGCACTTTACGGGGAACTTCGTTTTCGGACCTGCTGTAATAAAGCTGCGACTCATTAGTGAGGAAAAAACTGTTGTCCGCATTGAAACGGATGCTGAGAATATGGCTGAACTCTTCATTGCCGGCTGTAAAATGAGGAATGACTTTACTGCCGTCGAATTTGCACAGACCGCCTTCCAACGTTCCCATCCAGATATTGCCTTCCCGATCTTCATCAAAACAATACACAAAGTTGGAACTAAGCCCGTTGTCTTTAGTCAGGTACAGAAATTGCCGGCCATCGTAGCGGCAGGCGCCTTTGTCGGTGGCAATCCAAAGAAAGCCCCTGCTATCGTAAAAGACGCAGTTCACATAATCACTGGGTAATCCTTCGGCAACGGTAAGCTCCTCAAAAAATATCCTTTGAGATTTTGTTGCAACACCGCCCAGGAGAAAAACAGCCACAACCAGCCATTTCTTAAAAGCAGTCATGATGAATACCCGGTTTTAGTAAAAGTTACGATTTTCCGGGTATAACTGGCATAAGAAGCAGGGAAAATATGTCCCGGCGTCTCCCCATAGGCCGGGAGAAGCAATAAATGAACGGCCCTCAATACATCATTAACGATGAACTTTTGTATTTTTAACCAGTTCCTTTAGTTGCGAAGCAAGCTATGCCTCCTGGCTGCCTGGAACAGGAGGTGCTGAAAAAACAGGAACCTCTAACTATCATATATTCATATTTAAGACGATCCGCTTATGACAGAAACACTCCTGACCTTTCAAAACTTCAACGATATTGAACTTGCTAACGAATTCGCAGAGCTGCTTAAACAGCAAGGCATTCCTTACCTGGTAGAAGAAAATAAAAAATTTCTGGATTCAGGTTTTTCTAATGATGTAGTGCCGGATATAAGCATCAAACTCAAACCGGAAGATTTTCTAAAGGCTAATAAAGCCCTTGAAGACTACTATAAAACACAACTCGATGAAATTGATAAAGATTACTATCTTTTTGAATTTACAGATGAAGAATTAATTGAAATAATTGCAAAGCCTGACGAATGGGGGCGCTTTGATTACCAGTTAGCTCAAAAGATCCTACGGGACAGAGGAAAGGAGGTAAAACAGGAAATAGCAGGGCTTCTAAAAACCAATCGCATTAAGGAACTGGCAAAGCCGGAATCGGTTCACAGATATTGGATCTATTTAGGTTATGTATCCGCTGCCATAGGAGGGCTAATCGGGATATTCATTGGATGGACCTTTGCCTACTATAAAAAGACGCTTCCCGATGGACAAAGAATTTATGCATACAAAGAAGACGTAAGAAACCATGGAACAAGAATGTTATTACTTGCATGCATAAGCCTGGTAGCATTTATTATTATCAGGTGGCGGCTTTTTATGAGTAGATAACCAAAGAAAGAAAAACAAATCCTTTAACCTAAGCAGTCATGCAATGGACAACAAAGAATTAGAAGTTATTAAGTTGCACTGCGACCGTCCGAAACACTTCGCCGTTTAACAAACTGAAACCGTTTGTGCCTGCGGTCGGTGTTGTCACCGAACCGCGTATAGTCTTTCTTTAAAGTAATTGTTTTGCTTATGGAAAACGGAATGGAATTTCTTACCGCTACCTGCCTTAATTAGCAAAACCTGTTACACATGGATAGGCATAAACAGATCGTGATGGAAAGCCCGGGGTTTTTAACATCAGAAAACCGTATATGGTTATATCGCTTTGTGCTGAAGTCCAACCACCTTCACTTGCTCTGCGCAAGCAGGATGCCTAGGTAAGTAAGAACATTCAGCAGATGTTTTTAAAATACACCGCACAACAGATGAAGTTTAATCTGATCATAGCGGCAATGAACAAGAGCTTGAAAATTATGTAAGCACTCAGCAAGACCGCTCCTGTCACTTTTGGAAAAGAGGACCTTACAAGGCTACCATGTACAATCGTAAAACGGCAGAACAAAAGTTGGACTATATGCATTTAAATCTGGTGAAAGCCGGGTTGTGCGAATTTGCGGCGGACTATAAATATTCGTCGGAAAAATATTACGAGTTGAATGAAGATGATTGGGGCTTTATAACACATTATGCGGAGCATATATAAAACAGACACCTGCTGGTAGGTGACAACACTGACCAGAGGCAAAAAAATGTAAAATTCCCGTTTTGCTGAGGCTTCTCCAAAAATTGCTTTTGGTCCTGCTGCAGGAAAGCTTAATTTCAAGGACAAAACTTTTTACCATGAAAATGCATTTGCTTACACTGCTTGCCGGATGTTTTCTGTTCCCTGTTGCAGCCATTGCACAACAGGAGTCCCCACAGGAGGCCAAAGTTTTTTTTGCCAAAATGATGCCGCAGATAAACAAAAGGCATACGCAATGGATCAAAAGGACGGCAAAAGAAGCGAATGAAAAAAAGCTTGGCACCGATGATGTGATGAATAAGGCAAAAGGATATGCAGTATTGAACAGGTTAGGAGGTCTGGACATAGAAGCCCTCGCTTTCCTGGTATTGATGGAGGCGGAGAAAGCTGCACAAGAAGACCTGAAAGCCATTATGGATACGGTTAAAAGCATCAATGAAAAGAAACAGCAACTGCGGAATGCCATGATCCGGCTGAATGACAGTAAGCCTGTAACAAAGCTACAACTTGATTCCATCAGATTATTGACGAAGGAAATCTCTCTTACCAAGGCAAACGTTCGAGATAAAAAGCCTCAACGGGTTGATGTTAAAAAAACAAGCCCGATTACAGCAAAAGAGCCGGCAAAAAGCACCAATACGGCTACAAAAGAAGAGTTGGACATGGCTAAGGAAGAGGTAAAAAGCAAGCTGGATTCCATGAGTGAAATGGGAGAGATGGAATCCCTTCGGCTGCAAATGGCCATGGACAGGATGAGCAAGATGATGAGCACCCTTAGCAATATTCTCAAAAAAATCAGCGATAACACCAACAGTATTATGCAAAACCTGAAATAACCTTTTGTAATACCGGAGCAATGCAGCGCCTTGTTCTCTCTCTATTAGCAACGATTGGCCGCTTTAAAGAAAGTAAGTAGAACACCATGGCCGGTAGCTTTCTGATAAAAAGGCGATTTCCGGGCCATATTATTTAGGTACTGCAGTAAAGGTTGTTAGAAGGTAAAGTCCAGCAAACCAACCTGACATTTTGTGTCCGCGGTCGGTGTTGTCACCAAACCGCGTATAGGCTTACTTTAGAGTAATTATTGGAAGAAGTAATGCAGTCCAACCCCTGAACAATATAGCTGCACTAACTTCTTATTGACTATAAAAAGGCTGAACATTAAACACTTAACCGTTATCTTTTACAGATGATGATCCGGAGAGATCGGCGCCAGGCTTCTGTTTACCTGAGTGATCTGAGGAATGCCAGGCTTTGCGGCACCTGCTCCATCGACCGGGAAGATTCATCTTCAATAAAGTAGTGTTTTACCCCCGCTTTTTTTGCGGCTTTCATCACTGCCGCAATACCCACATCACCGGTACCCAACACCACATTGGACTCTACATCAGCCTGCCCCTTTTGATTACCTTCGGTACCATGTTTCCTGTCCTTCAGGTGCATCAACAGGAAACGTCCGGGATATTTTTTCAGCAGCGCCACCGGGTCCTGCCCGGGATGTTTTACCCAAAACACATCCATTTCAAAGTTTACATACCGGGGATCGGTATTGGTAGCAAGGTAATCGAATAATGTACCCTGTTCATAAGGCGTAAATTCGTACCCGTGGGGGTGATAACAAAGTGAGATGCCATTTTCCTGTAACAGTTTTCCGGCAGTATTGAATACTTCCACGGCCCTTTTTACTTCCTGAATACCAAACTGCTTGTCATGCGGTATCCAGAACACCACCACATACTTAGCATCGAAAGTTTTTGCCAGATCAACTGATGCCTGCGGATTATCGGCCAACTGGTTAAAATCCGCTCCCACACTTACCATCTTCATACCGTGCTTTTTCAGCAGTTCCCTGAACTCAGGCGCTGGTAATCCGTAAGTGCCGCCGCCTTCCAGTTCCCTGATACCCATTTTGCTGATCTTTTCAAAGGTACCGGGCACATCCTTCGGTATCTGGTTGCGAAAAGAATATAACTGTACCCCGATTTCCTGGGCAAACAGGCGGCTGAAGGCCATCGCGAACACAACAGTAATTATGATTTTTTGAAAGAAAGTCATATAACAAACATTTAGCGAGGGTAAATGTAAACAAAAACTATGCTATATGGCATGTGAAATAAGTTTAAAAATTTTGATTTAACTTAAGCCCCTTTTTAAAAATATAAAATCATGCAAAACGAAACCGCGGAAAGCAGATTAAAGAAGCTCGGGCTGGTATTACCGCCGGCTCCCAAACCTATGGGCGTATATAAACCAAGCCTGGTGATCGGTAACCATCTCTACCTATCTGGGCACGGACCGGTTCAAAACGACCAGACCCTCATGCGGGGAAGAATTGGCAGAGATATTGACCAGGAGGAAGGAAAAATTGCCGCACGGCAGGTAGGACTTACTATGCTGGCAACTATTAAAGCCCATATCGGCAGCCTGGATAATATCAGGCGGGTGATAAAAGTACTGGGCATGGTAAATTCAACGCCTGACTTCGAAAACCATCCTTATGTTATTAATGGTTGCAGCGAACTGTTTGCCGCGGTATGGGGCGATGATAATGGCGTGGGTGTACGCAGCGCGGTTGGGTTTGGGTCGCTGCCCGGAAACATTCCTGTAGAAATTGAAGCATTATTTGAACTGGTCTAAAACAAAAAAATGTATCAGAAAAATCCCAGAGGCGAATGGTACAGCATCGCCAATATTGACAAAACGGACAGCCCCGCACTGGTGCTGTATAAAGAGCGGATAACCGGTAATATACAACGTGTAAAGGAAATGGTGACCGGTGTGCAGTGGCTGCGCCCACATGTGAAAACAAATAAAACACCGGAAGTGTGCAGGATGATGCTGGACGCGGGCATCACTAAATTTAAATGTGCCACCATAGCCGAGGCGGAAATGCTGGCGCAACTGGAAGCCCCTGATGTACTGATGGCCTATCAGCCGGTGGGCCCAAAGTTGTTGCGTTTTATCAACCTCATCAAGGCTTACCCTGCGGTGCAGTTCTCCTGCCTGGCAGACAGTATCACACATGCCGCTACAATCGATGCGGAAGCTCAAAAGAACGGCGTGATCATCCGCCTGTTTATTGATTTGAATATCGGGATGAACCGGACCGGGATCAAACCGGAAGCCGCTTTTGAACTGGCTGCCTATATACATGGGCAGAAAAATATCCGGCTTTACGGTCTGCATGGCTACGACGGCCATATCAGGGTGAGCGATACTACGCTCAGGAAAGAGCAGGCAGATCAGGGATTTGATGCTGTAAGTCATCTCGAAAATAAAATTCAGCAGGAACTCAATACGTCACTAACAATTGTATTGGGAGGCACCCCCACTTTTCCCATGCATGCCCGGAGGGAAAATGTGGAATGCAGCCCCGGCACTTTTGTGTTCAACGACTGGGGATACAAACATGCGTTGCCCGATGAACCATTCGAATATGCCGCACTGCTGATTACAAGAGTAATTTCTATCGTGGATCAGCATACCATTTGCACAGACCTGGGACATAAATCTGTTGCGGCCGAAAATCCCCTGCAGGACCGGGTACGGTTCCTGAACGCACCCGATGTTGTTTTCAAAGGACAAAGTGAGGAACACCTGGTCCTGACGGTGGAAAATACTGAAGAATATTCTATAGGAGATGTACTGTATGGTGTGCCTATACATATTTGTCCCACTGTGGCTTTATATGACAGGGCACAGGTGGTAGAAAACAATTCGATTACGGGTAGTTGGAAAATAATAGCCAGGAACCGGTCTGTGAATATTTAGAGCACGGAATTGACATAACGCAAAAAATAGTCCCGACATCTTATGATTCCTGACACCGGGACTTTTGTTTAGTTTGTTTTTTCTTTAACGCATTCCCTTTAAAAAATATTGTACGCAAAACTTACGTAATACAAGCCTCCGATTTTCGGGTTGCCAAATGCGTTAAGATAATACTGGTTCAGAAGATTGGTAGCCCCCAGCTTAAACAATGATTTGATCTGTGGTAACCTGTACCCTACCATGGCATCCATGGTAAAGAAGGCCGGCACCGTTCCCGTAGCAAATTCGGCTTCCCACAAAAACTCACTTTGCCACCTGCCCGTAACGTTGAACACTAAGCGCTTCTTGCTTCCGAAACCGGAGTGCCCGATACCACCGTTTATCCTGTGCGCCGGTGTATTGAACTGGGCGCTGAAATCCGCCGGGACATTACCCAATTCATCGTGGTAGTAGTTGGCAAACAGCGAAAGCCCTGATGCTATCCTGTAATCGAGTCCCAGACCATAACCGGATGTCTTTACCTTAGTGGGTGTAATTTTCACGCCACCGCTGCCATCGGAAGTCATAGACGCCGCATTTTCAACTATAGCGAAAATCTGGTTCGCCGTAGCAGATACCGGTCTGGCAACAAGTGGCCGCGCCAGGAAATTCTCATACTGACCGGTATAATAGTAAACGTCCAGCATCAGTTTATTAGCGATCAAACCTTTGTAGCCGATTTCGTAAGAAACAACGGATTCCGGTTTTAATTCGCGGTATTGGTAAGTACCGATAACATCCAGGCTGTTATTCAACCGGTAAAGAGGTTGGGTACTCAGGTTGGGTCCCGGTCGGCCGCCTGCCAGTTGAGATTGCAATATCCAAGGTAATCCGCCCAGCAGAAATTGCCCTCCGCCAACTTCTAAGTTGATATACTGCTGTTGTGTAGTGGGAAAACGATACGCTGTTTGATAGCTCAGCCGCACGTTATGATCCTGGGCCAACTTCACAAGTGCTGTTGCCCGGGGTGTAAATCTTCCCTTAAAATTATCGTTCTTATCATACCTGCCGGAGACACTCAATGTAAGATGGTCATTGAACAGCTTCTTTGTTAACTGCCCATAAGCGCCATATTCATTAATTTTTATCGGCCCGTCATAATCTATAAACAAAGTACCTTCCGAGTTGAGCACATACTGTTTCCAGGTAGCGCCTACCAGTAGCTCTACAAACGGGATGATATCCCGGAAATTATACTGTCCTTCGGTCATCCACAAATCGCTCCTGTCCCGGAACAAACCACCGGCAGGGATAGGCGTCAAACGAACCTGGTCAAATAATGTTTTGAATTCATCCGTACCCGGCAGCGGTCTGCCCCGGTCTGCGAACGCCCTTGCCGCTGCATGAGCAGCCGCTTCATCGGCGCCGCCCAGTCTTGCCTGTGAGAAAGCCGCTACATATTGCGGAAACCAGTCGGTGCTGGGCTTCCAGGCTTCATTCATCCTCCGTGTGGTAATGGTGGCGTTATAGGCTTCCCCCGCGTTCTCCTGGGTGGTATAGCCCCGCACAAACCAGTTCCTGCTTTTCAATTCCAGTTTGTATTGTCCCACTTTTGCATCCTTCAATGAGTAGCGGTCTGCACCCGTATAAACCGTGTTACCGGTTCCAAAGTAGGCGGTAAGGGAAGCTTCTATATCGGGCGTTATTTTATAGTGAAGACTTCCGTGCAGTTTAAAATTAACAGTGTTTGGATTAATTACTTCATTCTCCCGGTAACCTGTACGGGAAACGCTCTGTTCCGGTATCACCCCGTTCCTCAGCCCGAAGTAAAAGGGAATCATATTGGTCACCGGGGCCCGCGCCGCTGACGGCAAACTACCAATGAAGGCAGCAATCATTTCAGGAGTTGCATTTGCAGGCAGGGTAGCGTCCAGCGCCTGCACTATGTCCACACCAAAAGGCGCCAGGCCCTGCCGGGTCTGCTCCCTCACCAGCAACGCCAGGCTCTGCATACTAAGCCCGTTATCCCGCATATTGGTTTCATCGCCGTATACATTCACACCATCGTAGTTGGAATCCGACTGCCGGTTGCCCGGTAAGAACTTACGTTGCCGGCGATCGTAATTTTCCGTACTGTTGGCTACCCAGTCTTTCGCCTGTATCAGTTGGAAACCTATCTTATATGCAAATTTGTTGTTGAATGCCTTTGCCCACCTGGCAGACCAATCGTTGTACCAACCCATTTTATCCCGCTGGCTTTTATCCACATGGTTGATACCTGTTTTCACCTGGTAACTCAGCCCCTGGTATTTAAAAGGATCTTTACTATTAATAAGCAGGGTTCCGTTAATGCCGCCCGGACCGTAAAGTGCGGATGACGCACCCGGCAATAATTCCAGATTGTCCACATCCAGTTCGGTAAGCCCTACAAAATTACCCAGGGAAAAATTAAGTCCCGGCGCCTGGTTATCCATGCCATCTACCAGTTGGTTCATCCGCGTATTACCGGAAAAATTGAATCCCCTGGTAGAAGGTGTTTTAAATGTAAGAGAAGATGTGGTAACATCCACCCCTTTTAATTGCCAGACCATATCATAATAGCTGCTGGCAGGCGACGTCTGTATAGCAGAAGAGCTGATACGTTCAATAGAAACCGGAGATTCCATTACGCGGGTAGCCGTACGCGTGGCCGCCACCACTACTTCTTCTCCGAGGATAGCAGAGGGCTCCAATGATACGGAAAGCGGTTCTGAAGAACTCACTTCTACTTCACGGGAGACATACCCTATGGAAGAAAAGACAAGTGTTAACGGCAGGGAACGGGAAACCGAAAGTCTGAAATTACCCCTGGGATCGGTAAACGTGCCTTCCGTAGTTCCCTTTATAAGAACAGATACGGCGCTGACAGACTCACCTGTACCGCTACTCGTGACAGTACCGGTGATAACATTGGTCTGTGAAAAAGCTAACGGAATAAAAAACGCTGACGCGAAAAGAAAAGCGATACATTTTTTCATGATAAGCAATTGTTGATGGATGAAACTAACACAAGTTAGTAATACAATTTCAGATTTAAGAAATTTTATTCCGGCTAAAAAGGCATGGCGCCAGGGAACAACAAATAACCATTTTCTATAATTATTTATTGCCAGGCGACGCGATCGGAGATAACAATTTTAAAGAGAATTACTTTTCACAACTGAGATGCACCTGCGTTATTTATAAGTTTTTTACAATGACCCTTAAACCTTACTTTCTATCAAACAATGCAGACAACCATTTCTGCAACCGGGAGGTTCCTTTTTTCATCAGGCTTTCCGAGAAGGCCTGTATCGCTTCCTGCACCCCGGGGTCTTCCAGCAGGTTATAAATAACAGGACCGACTAAAGGAATACTCTTCACGTTATTACCAATAAAGCTATTGAACGCCATCCTGCCATAATTCTCCTTCAGCACATCAGCGCTGTCGTTAAAACGATCCTCCAGTTCCCGGGATTTGAGTTTTAATCGTTTTATTTCCGCGTCCAGGGTTGCTATATCATATATCTTGGGATTTGCCATAACTATTGTCTTTTGAACATGACCCGTTAATTATCCTAATTCTTCATCCTCATCATCCAGTGTCTCTTTAATTATCAGCCTCGCTATCGGTTGCTGGAACAATTTCTTCCTGAAAACAATACAAATGACCAGCAACACAACAAACACGCCCGCAGCGCTGGCAAAGCCTGCAATATTACTCTGGGTAAGCTCAGCTATCCACCACGCGAACATCATTCCCAAAAAAAGTAAAATGAAAAAAACAAGGAATAATACGATCATCAGCCAGGTAAACAAACCGGCAGACTTTGAAAGCAATTTAACGCCCTGCAACTTCAGCAACTCCAGTCTTACTTCCAGGTACTCCTTGAAGAGCAGTTTGTTCCGCTGAAAAAAATCACCAAGATCCATAATCCGGTTATTAGAGTGAATTTAAAATTACCGAAAAAAACAACATACTCCCACCCCGGCACAATCTGCAGCTACAGAATAAATACACGCATCGTTCTTGAACCATGCGCTCCCAGCACCAGCGACTGTTCGATATCCGCGGTTTTTGAAGGACCTGCAATAAATAACCCGAATCCATAGTCGGCATCTCCTATCTGTTCATATGCCTGTTGCATCAATGGCACTATACTATCCCGGCTTATTATCACTGCCAGGTTCTGTGTAATAAAAGGTAATACCCTGTGTTGTATCATTTCCCCGGTAATCCATACCGCGGCATTTTCAGCTACAGCCAGGGGTGCTGATATGATCAGCAGCTCCACATCCTCAAAACTGTGAGGGTCCGCACCGGCATCCGGCATTCCGCCGGGTAACTGCGGAACCAGTGAAATGATCCGTTTACCGGTATCATATTCTTTTTCGATTATTTGCTGCACTTCGTTGTATCCGCTCACCAGGTGCGCAGCTCCTCCTATAGCATTCAGCACAGACACAAATTTTTCCAACACGCCATCCGCAGGCGCTGTAAAATTCAGCCCGGGTAAAGGCTGCTCTTCTGGTTGATTCTTTTTTACGGCTGCTAAAATCTTTTCTCTGCTGGTCATTTTTCTCTGTTTTCCTTATACCATTCCCTGAAAGATTGTTTGGGCGGAGCAGGCATTTCCCGCTGCTTATACCAGGGGTTCATTTTATTGTGTACGATAAATGGCATATTCTTCAGCGCCCATCTCCCGGCCCTGCCCGCCAGCCTGTAGCGTGCAGGATTGGATAGCGTAAAAGTCATTCCTTTCATAGCCAGCGATTTCGCTTTGGGAGAATAGCCTTCCTGCACCAGCACCTGCCTCCATTTATACAATTGATCGTGGATATCTATTTTTACCGGGCACACGTTGCTGCAGGAACCGCAAAGAGTAGACGCAAAAGGTAAATCAGCATACTGCCTCATATCCAGGTTGGGTGCCAGTATGGAACCGATGGGCCCGGCAACCGCTGTATGATAACTATGTCCCCCGCTTCTCCTGTACACAGGGCAGGTATTCATGCAGGCTCCGCAACGGATACATTTCAGGGAGTTCCTGAAATCCTTTCTCCCCAGTTGGGTACTCCTGCCGTTGTCCAGCAGCACGATATGCATCTCCTGCCCCTCACGGGGTTTTCTAAAGTGGCTGGAATACGTGGTAATGGGTTGCCCGGTAGCGCTCCTCGCCAGCAGGCGCAGGAAAACAGACAGGTGTTTTCGCCGGGGAACCAGTTTCTCTATACCCATGCAGGCAATGTGCACATCGGCCAGGTGAGCGCCCATATCCGCATTGCCCTCGTTGGTGCATACCACAAATTCACCGGTTTCGGCTATCGCGAAATTCACGCCTGTCATTGCCACGCGCCTCGTCAGGAACTTTTCCCTGAGATGCAAACGGGCCGCGTACGTGAGGTATTGCGGGTCGGCATTTCCTTCGGGTGTGCCAAGATGTTCGTGAAACAGCTCTCCTATCTCTTCCTTTTTTTTATGTATGCAGGGCAACACGATATGGCTGGGAGGCTCTTTTGCCAGTTGCACGATGCGTTCGCCGAGATCGGTATCAATCACTTCAATGCCCTTTTGCTGCAGGTAGTCATTCATGTGACATTCTTCCGTCAGCATCGACTTGCTCTTTACGATTTTGTCAACCCCATGTTTTTGAAGAATACCCAATACGATCTCATTATGTTCGGCTGCATCGGCCGCCCAGTGTACCGTTATGCCGTTTTTCCGGGCATTTTCTTCAAACTGCTGCAGGTAGCCGCTGAGGTTAGAAAGTACATTATGTTTTATTTGAGATGCTGTTTCGCGAAGCTGCTCCCAGTCGGGTATGGTATGGGCCGCCTTATCGCGTTTAGCACGCACCCACCAAAGCGTTTCATCGTGCCAGCTTACCCGAGGTTCATCCCTGTTAAATATGCCGGCAAGCGCAGCATGATCTTTAATATCGTTATTCATCAGAAAAATCTCCTGTTTCTTCAAGATGCTTTCAATGAAGCGTATTGCTTATTAATAAAGAAGCTAAAGTTACTTCAAATTACAACAGGAGATTGCAAAAAGATAGATTAACCGGCAACCAGTGTACCTACCTTTTCGCCGTTTACTACACGGCTCAGGTTACCAGGCTTGTTCATGTCAAACACGATTATCGGCAGCTTGTTTTCCATGCATAATGTGAAGGCCGTCATATCCATCACTTTCAGGTTTTTGTCTATACATTCTTTGAAGCTGATGGTTTCGTACCTGGTAGCGGCAGGGTCTTTTTCAGGATCGGCCGTATAGATACCATCTACGCGGGTTCCTTTCAGTATCACATCAGCCTTTATTTCTATAGCCCGGAGCGAGCCGGCTGTGTCAGTGGTGAAATATGGATTGCCGGTGCCGGCGCCAAAAATTACGATTCTCTTTTTTTCCAGGTGCCGTATCGCCCTTCTGCGGATGTACGGCTCGGCTATCTGTTCCATTTTTATCGCACTCAGCAGCCGGGTATATAATCCCTCTTTTTCCATTGAAGCCTGCAGGGCCATACCGTTAATAACCGTAGCCAGCATACCCATATAATCTCCATGCGCCCGCTCAATACCGGTTTCCGATTCGTTCATGCCCCTGTAAATATTTCCGCCTCCTATCACTATCGCTACTTCCACGCCCTGCTCCTGAATAGCTTTCACTTCCAACGCATATTGTTTCAGGATATCCGGATCCAGTCCGAAATTACTTTTACCAATCAACGATTCGCCGGATAGTTTTAAGAGAACACGTTTGTACTTAGCTGCCATGAAAAGAGGTTTGCGGTGCGAAGATAGGGTATAATGATATGTTGACAGGTATAAAAAATTGATACACCGAAAATATTAAACATATATCATCCGATAGTGCGACCTTTATTAAAACTTTGGTTTGCATAAATTAACCCTGAAAAAAGAAGAACGTTTAAAAAGGCGAAAGCAGATTGAACACCTGTTCAGGGAAGGCATTGCCGTGAATGTATTTCCTTACAGGGTAATTTACCTGCTGCAGGCAGCCCATCCGGGAGACGTACCACTGCAGGCCGGGTTTAGCGCCAGTTCCAGAAAATTTAAAAAAGCGGTTGAGCGGAACCGTATTAAAAGACTCACGAGGGAAGGCTACCGGCTGCAAAAAAAAGAACTGTTTGAAAAGCTTCTTTCATCCAACCGGAAAATGAGCCTTTTTTTTATATACAGCGGTAGCGGCATACCCGATTTTTCAACGGTGAAAGAAAAAATAACTGTTATTTTAAATAAATTAATGCAACGCCTCAATGAAAAAGATCCTGCGGATATGTAGCATCCCGTTTATCTGGCTGATCAAACTATACCAGTTGATCCTTTCACCGGTACTCGGCAGGTCCTGCAGGTTTACACCCACCTGTTCACAATACGGTATTGAAGCCCTGCGAAAACATGGTTTACTGAAAGGACTATGGCTTACCGCACGCCGGATCAGCCGCTGCCATCCCTGGGGTGGACATGGCTATGATCCTGTACCCTGATAAATTCATTCCCGTTGGCAGGAAAACAGCCATTACAAAGCAGCAAAAAATGGTACCTGTTTCTCTATCCGGTATCAATAAACTACCGGTGTAGCATAGCCGATTTAAAAATCCCGGCTGCACCAAGTGCCTGTTAATACACGGATGAGACACAACCGGAACAACATATATATAACTTTTGTTATTTCCCGGAATATTCATCCGGACTTCTTCTTCTATTGACCGGAAACCGTTATTTTTATAGAACTTTCATACTCAAAAATTCAACTTCTATGGAAAAAATATTAGCCGCCGTTGATTTCTCAGAAGCTTCTGTAAATGCAGCGAGGTATGCCGTAAAGCTGGTAAACGATCTGCCGGGCGCTTCGCTTACCTTATACTACGCCTACAACAAGGTAACCGCCGGGTCGGACGGATCTCCCCTGATGGTAGACGACGACTCCAGGAAAACCATTGCCGAAGCTGCGATGCAGAGTCTTAAGAACGCTCTTTATAAAGAGGGAGAAAAGACAATAGAACATGTTGTGGAACCGGGGAATATCATTTCCAATCTGGAGAAATATGTAAAATATCACGGGGTAGATATGATCGTGATGGGCGTTACCGGAAGTTCCCGCCTGGAACAAATGGTGGTAGGAAGCACTACCCTGAGTGTCATCAACCGGGATATATGCCCTGTGCTGGTGGTGCCCGGCGAAGCCGGTTACAGAAAGATAAAAAAAGCAGCCCTTACTTCAGACCTGAAAAACGTGGAAAGCAATACACCCATTGCACAAATGGAAACGGTATTAAATACCATCAACCCCGGTTTGTATATAGTAAATGTAACCCGGCAGCATACTGCGGTGCCTGAAGAATATAAACTGGAAAAGGAAAAACTGGAAGAGATCCTCTGGAAATATAATCCTAAAAGCTACTTTATCCTGGAAGAAGATTTCGAAAAAGCAGTAGCGGATTTTACGCAGGAGTACCAGGTGGATTTGATTATTACAGTACCTAAAAAGCATGGATTCCTGGTAAGATTATTTAACGCATCACACACTCAAAAACTGGTTTATAATAGTCAGTTGCCTATACTTGCCATACATTCATAGTGTCATGTCAATTATATTTTTCCGGGCATCATAGAAATATACCACGTTAGTGGTATGACGATAGCCATAGCAGGGATTTCGCTTTTAAGTTGAATAGTTATACACTTTGCCTTAGTGCTGGTAGTAAAATACAAATACTCTCCCCGTCCTTTCGAGTTCCGAATTAGGGGCTCCTCAATCATTGAGGCGTGACATATAAACTCAATGATGATAAGTTGAGCGATCATCTTTATTTGTGCAATGTATCAGGGTTCTATAGCTGAAGCGACAGTAGTACTACAGCTTAATCAGGGCGCCCCGGGGAATTGGGGTAATTATTCCCCGGCGGCTTTTTGCGTTACTTTTTTCCGCAAAAAAGTAACAACAAAAATAGCGGGGGGTATAGAAATAAATGGAAGACCGTGTTAACGGAAACCAATTAATATTTCGCCGCTATGCGGCTAGACACTAACGACGTCATTCTGCTACAAATATTTTCGGTGCGCTGCACCTTTTTGGAGGTCGCTGATTAACAGCAGTTTGCATAATATGTATTGGCATCCCCGCCTGTACGCTGCATTTAATTAAAGTGTCTTGCGGCGGGAGAGAACTTTCTCACCGAAGGTAAATCCGTTGGGCAGTAGTGAAAATATTGAGCAGTAGTACGCAGATCCGGCAGATTTCTCTCCCGACCTTCGGTTGGGATCGAAATGACGATGCCCGCAAACGTTTTTTCTAAAAGCGAAATCCCTGATCGGTATAGCATGAGTTTTTCAAAATAAGTGTTTTACCTTATCGAAATTTATACGATTATTCTTTTGTAAAAAACCATTCACTAAAGCTAATTAGCCGATCTTTGCCAGATTGCTGCCAGATAAATCTTATCTAAATTGATGTATATGTCCATTTTTAAAACCGGCGTCCGGTTTAATGTCTCCGGGAGTTTTCTTATGTTTCTGCTTGTGATCGCTACCATTGTTATTCTCCATGTTTTACAAAGCTTCGGCAGCGAAAAAAAAAGTATAATACAGGATAAAAAGACCACAACAAAAATATCTGACTCTTAGAGTGAGTGACAGATTTTTTTGATAATGCCGGGACCTTCATAAATAAACCCCGTCCATACCTGGATAGCAGCCGCGCCAGCCTGTAATTTTTCCCTGGCATCTGCGCCGTTAAAAATGCCGCCACTGGCAATGACCGGCACAACGCCGTTCGTTTTTTCAACAATCTGTTTTACTATGGCAGTAGACATTTGCTGCACAGGTTTACCGCTCAGTCCCCCCGCCCCTATTGCGGCTACCTTCGTGGCATTTGTTATAAGATGCTCCCGGCTGATGGTGGTATTGGTCGCCACTATTCCGTCCAGGTTGATCTCCAGAGCCAGTTCTATTACGTCATCCACCTGTTCGGGAGTAAGGTCCGGGGCTATTTTCAGGAATATGGGCCGGGGCATAGGTTTCGAAGTATTTTTCTGCTGCAGGTTCGTAAGAATTTGTTTCAACGCATCCTTATCCTGCAACGCCCGTAAACCGGGGGTATTGGGAGAGCTTACATTGACCGTAAAATAATCTACATAATCAAACAACGCTTCAAAACAAATTTCGTAGTCGCGCCAGGCCTCTTCATTGGGTGTCAGTTTGTTCTTCCCGATATTTCCGCCGATGATCAACCCGGAAGGATTACTACGCACAGCCTGCAGATCCCGCCACCTTTTCAGGCGGGCGGCTATCCGCTCTGCGCCATCGTTATTAAACCCCATACGGTTGATCAATGCCTTATCTGCCGGCAATCGGAACAACCTTGGTTTGTCATTACCGCTTTGCGGTTTTGGCGTCACGGTTCCTATTTCCACAAAACCAAACCCCATCACCTCCAGTTCCCGCAGGTATAAGGCGTTTTTATCGAAGCCGGCGCCAAGCCCTACCGGATTTTTTATATGAAGTGTGCCAGTTTTCGTTTTAAGCGCCACCTGTTCACCAAAAGAAGGTTTAAAAAAAGCAGCCAGTGTGCGCCGTATAAAACCAATGCCACACAGAGCCCTGAAAAAATTCATCGAAAAGTAGTGTACCGACTCCGGTGGAAACCAAAATAAAATCCGTCTTACAAGCTTGTACATAATGGGCGCAAGTTAACAAATGATACCTCCTGATAGCAGTTTGGTACAGACAGGTGGAATAATTATCTTTGGTATACAAAGTTGCATAAACAACTAAATATATTTTATATGCAGGATGCTTATATAGTTGCAGGATATCGTACCGCTGTCGCCAAATCCAAAAGAGGTGCTTTTCGTTTCACCCGCCCGGATAACCTGGCGGTAGAAGTGATAAAAGGGGTGATGGCAAGCGTGCCCCAGCTTGATCCAAAGAGAGTAGATGATGTGATAGTGGGCAATGCGGTTCCCGAAGCAGAGCAGGGTCTGCAGGTAGGACGCATAATAGCTGCCAGGGCATTGGGTATCCAGGCGCCGGGCATCACCATCAACCGCTATTGCGCCTCGGGGTTGGAAGCGATTGCCATGGCCACCGCTAAAATCCGGACCGGCCAGGCCGAATGTATTGTTGCCGGGGGCACAGAAAGCATGAGCCTGGTGCCTACTGCCGGATGGAAAACAGCGCCTTCTTACGAAATCGCCAAAGACGACCCCGACTATTACTTAAGCATGGGACTGACAGCAGAAGCGGTAGCTAAGGAATATAATGTGAGCCGCGAAGACCAGGATGCGTTTTCCTATCACTCCCATCAAAAAGCTATCAAAGCCATTGAAAACGGCTATTTCAAACCCGGCATTCTCCCGGTTACAGTAGAAGAGGTATTTGTTGATAAAAAAGGAAAAAGACAAACCAGGAACTATGTGGTAGATACCGATGAGGGACCCCGTGCCGATACTTCGATGACGGCACTGGCAAAACTTAAACCCGTGTTTGCGCTCGGCGGCTCCGTAACGGCCGGCAACTCTTCGCAAACCAGTGACGGATCGGCTTTTGTGATCGTAATGAGTGAAGCCATGGTAAAGGAACTGAACCTTCAGCCCATCGCCCGGCTGGTAGCCTGCGCTTCTGCGGGTGTGGATCCCCGTTTGATGGGGATCGGCCCGATAGAAGCTGTACCCAAAGTATTGAAACAGGCTGGTAAACAACTTTCCGATATAGACCTGATTGAACTTAATGAGGCATTCGCTTCCCAGTCGCTGGCTGTCATCCGCAAGCTGGAAATAAATCCTGACATCGTTAACATCAATGGCGGCGCTATTGCTTTGGGGCATCCGCTGGGCTGTACCGGCTGCAAACTCACCATCCAGTTGATACACGACATGAAGCGGCTGAACAAAAAATACGGGATCGTTACCGCTTGCGTAGGGGGCGGTCAGGGTATTGCAGGTATTATAGAGAATATATAAACGACGGGGTGGTTAAAAGCTCAGATTACCCTGGTAAAAATCCAGGATACGGGTCCGGAAAATATATTCATACCATGCCTGCTTTTGATTGATCAAAGCACGGTCGTAATTATTTTTTGTCAGCAGGTATTCTGTGGCAATGATAGCGCCAAGATTAAAACGGATCTCAGCGGAACGGAACGACTCTTTATAATCCGTTACCTGTTGCTGCAGTACCTTATACCTTTCATAAGAAGCCAGCATATCCTGGTGCGCTTTTTCAATACTTTGCCTTAAGATGAGCTTTGTATAGTCCGCCTCATAGGCTGTATTTTTAGCCAGCAGTTTTGCTCTTTTAACATTTGTGTGAATCTGCAGGTTATTAAAGATGGGCACCCCAACACGGAAGCCATAGTAGGTACCCACGTTATTTCTGAATTGTGTACCATAAGGTATCTTATGCGACGCATAGTTTTGATTTTCCCTGAATACGGGGTTCTTCACCCCTCCGATGGTCACATAATCGCCGGTCGGCTCTTCTACAATAGTAGTAGGGGTTTGGGTAGCCGAAACACTTGAAAAATTGGTGCCGACGCTTGCCTGGAAAGACAGGGTCGGAAAAAATGCGCCCCTGGCGGCCTGCACCCCTTTTTCCGCGCTTTTTACCCGCAGGTCAGCAGCCTTTACCAGCGCCAGGTTCTCCAGCGATTTTGCATATACTTCTGCCGGGGCTGCCGGATACAGCTCCAGTAGTTCAGCCTCCTGCAACCGCTCCAGTTTCATATCCTTATCAAAAGGAATGTTCATCAGTTGCGCCAGATCCAGTTTAGCCGTCTGCAACGCGTTATAGTTATTTACCAATGCAATATCATCGGCTGCCAGCGCTCCTTTCATGTCGGTCAGCATATAACTTGCCGTGGCTCCTTTTTCAAACATGATGGCAAGGCGTTTTACCTGTTCATGGGTAACTTCCCGCCGCTCTTTCATCACCGCCCATATATCTTCATTATTAAGTACCGTAAGGTAAGCCAGTATCACATCCAGGGTAAGCTTATCTCTCGATTGCTGCCATTCCAGTTCGCTGGCCCTGTATGCATAGCCGGTTTGCCGGATAACATTCTGTAGTTGCAGTCCGTTGAACAATACTATGCCACTGGATAAACCCGCGCCTGAACCTGAAAACTGCTGGCTGATATAGGCGTTGGTAAAAGGGTTGATGGACCTTCCCTGGTTCCATCCGTAATCCCAGCCACCATTCAGATTGGGTAGCAGGTCTGCCTTTGCCCTGTTCCAGTTGGCCCTTTCCAGTTCTGACTGCAGCCCCGCCTGCTTCACCGGTATGTTGTTGGCCAGCGCTGTTTCCACACAATATTTCAAAGAGTAAGTGGTTTGTGCAAGACTGGTGACAACTGCAAGACTTAATACCACCACTGCTATAATTCCGATACCTGATTTTTTCATCGCTTTATGAGGTTTTGTTTCCGCCCCCTGCCATCTTCCGCAGGATCGTTATTCTACAATCTTTCCATCCAGGAGATCAATGACTCTTGAGCCGTATTCCGCATTCTTCTCCGAATGTGTTACCTGGATGATCGTCACACCTTCTTCTTCATTCAGCTTTTTAAATAACTCCATGATTTCCTGCCCCTGTTTTGAGTTAAGGTTCCCTGTGGGTTCGTCTGCCAGTAATAAAGAAGGTTTGGCCACCAGCGCCCTGGCGATACCTACTAATTGTTGTTGTCCCCCGGACAACTGTGTCGGAAAGAGATCTTTTTTCCCTACTATCTGAAACCGGTCAAGAATATCGCTTACCACCGCTTTTCTTTCGGAGGATTTCATGTCCTGGTAAATAAGCGGTGTTTCAATATTCTCATACACGGTCAGTTCATCAATGAGGTGATAAGCCTGGAAAACAAAACCGATATACTTTTTGTATAACTGCGACCGCTGTTTTTCTTTCAACAGGTGTACGGCTTCGCCCATAAAATAATGATATCCTTCGCTGGGGTCATCCAGCATCCCGATAATATTCAGCAGCGTGGATTTTCCCGAGCCTGAGGGACCCATAATGGAAATAAATTCTCCCGCATTCACTCTCAGGTTAATATCCTTCAGCAAATAGGTTTTTATGCCGCCAATATTTACGGTTTTTGAAATATTCTTTAGCTCGATCATAGTTTGTTCTTTTCTGGATCAACTTATATAGCCCTTATTCATAAAATCAGTGCCAGTAGTACAACATTATAAAAATCAATTAATTATATAATTTAAGCCAGCACAGGGTGTACGGTTTTGATACAATAAAAGTATGATTATGATACATCAGCAGGGTGGAGACCAATATAAAAACCGCTTCAGTTCGTTAAAAGGCTATTTTTTCCACTACCTGTCCTGCAGAGGTATTTTCCCGCTTCGTAAATACAATTGCAGGGGGTCTATTGCCTGGTTATAAATCGACTATCGGGGTTTTACTTCGCTGGTATCCCCTTCCAGCAAGGGCAACGAATACCCGCCGGTATCCAGCGTCGCAGACGGGAACAGCTTTTGCAGGGCTTCCAGGTCCTGCCCGGTAATGGCAGACTGGTACAGGTACACCGATTGCAGATTTTGCAGTTCCTTTAAAGCACTCAGTCCGTTTGCCGTAACTTTTGTTCCAACAATATTCAGGTACAGCAGGTTACCAAGTGTTTGCAGGTGTTTCAGTCCTTCATCAGTTATGTCCGTATGTTCCAGGCTCAAACGCGTAAGATTGGTAAGTTTTGCTATGCTTACCATGGCGTTGTCTGTGATGGATGTGCCGCCAACTTTCAGCCATACCAACTGCGCGGCCAGTTCAGTCAGCATATCTGTTTCTTTATCGGTGATCGCCTTCGAAGAGATAAAGTTTACCGAGAGATAATTGCTGCCGGTGGCTACCGGTATCACGGTAGCGCCGGCTTCTTTTAATTTAGCTATCCCTGCCGGCGAAGCTGCATCAACAGGAGTTTCCGGAACGTCTGGTTTAGCCGTGCTGCCGGAACTCTGCAATGCCAGCAACAACGGTTGTATTTTTTCATCCTGCGGCAACGCATGTACAAACTTGTCAAATGCCGCTCCGCTGTTTATCCACCAGTGTATCAGTTCAATTTCGGAGTTGGTAAATTGGGGGCGCCCTTTGGGCGGCATATGCTCCTTATCGGTCTGTTCCAGTATCAGCCTCTTATAGAGCATACTTTCATCTCCTTTGCCGGGAACAATGGCCGCTCCGTCTTCTCCCCCTGTTAGAATATTCTCCCGGGAGTCCAGCCGCAGCTTACCCTTTTGTTTGGACGGCCCATGACAACTGTAACATTTATTTTGCAGCATCGGCTGGATAATGTCGTCATATACTTTTGCCTGTTGCACATCCGGAATGAACTTCCGCACTTCCTTATCAGTCCTTTCTCCCCAGGCGCCTGTAAGGTATCCTTCCCCGTGCGTAAGCGTACCGCCCAGGTGACCGGCAAAACTCAGCGTTAAAGCCAGTATTAAGGATAAAACATATGGAAAATATGGAGGTAATTTTATCGATATTTTATTGGTAAATACCAGGTAATATACCACCGATATAACAGCTACAGCTATCCCCATCCAACGGTGCCGGTCAAGCGTAGTAACCTCATATTCTCCATCGCCGGCCAGCAGCCATCCGCTGATGCAGGAGAAGATGGCACTGACAGCGCCAATCAGCAAGGTCACCGCTATGCCCGGCCGAAGACCGGCATACCTGGCTTTGGTACTAAGCCAGTGCATAACAATACCCAGCAACAGCATGCCGATAGGCAGGTGAACGAGGAGCGGATGAAAACGGCCTAAAAATTCGGTGATACTAAGAAGTGGCAGCATAAAGGATTATTGGTCTGTTATCCGGAATATCTTTTTTTCAGCAATTGCATCATATAGGCATTGATCGCCCATTGGTCTGCCAGCGGTTGGCGTGTATAAGGAACCACGGGCATGTAGTCCGGGGGACCAAATTCCGTGAGAAAAGTGATCTGTTTGGCGCCCTGTTTTATTTTCAGCGCTATTACAGCATCCCACCATGCCAGGTGTTTGTGTAAAGCAGTTTCCCATTCCGGTGCCCGCGGGTCATTTACCTGCGGACCTTCCGGGTGCCCTACCCTGGCATGAATATGATCCGTCCGCTGTAATACTTTTTCCACAGTATCCTCCTGGCCTTCCATAAACGATTCATGCACGTTGCACCAATGTGAAATATCCAATGTAACACGCAATCCCGGAATAGCTTCCATATACTGCCGGGCAACCGGGGCGGCAAACAATATGCGGGACCGATGCGTTTCATGGCTGACGGGAATACCGGATTTGCGGGAAGCTTCTATTGTATAATTGATAAACTGTTTATTCTCTTCAAAGCTGAAAAAATCCTTCCCGGAATGGCAATTCACATATAAAGGCTGCTGCGGGTTCTGCCCGGTAGCTGCATCAATCATCGCTGTGAATTGTTTGAAGTTGCTGCTGAAATCAGACTGGTGAGCGCCGCACAGGAAGCCCACTTCCATATTGTATTTCTTCAACAGTTGGAATAATTCGTCCCGCTTTGCCTTGTCGCCCTGCCACCATATCTCGATGCCGTCATATCCTTCCTGTCTGGCTTTGGCGATATAGGCTTCTCTCGAACCCGGGAACCCCCAGTCCGTAGCCATCACCTTTATTTTGAAGTCGGCAGGTATGTTAAATGCAACTGTATTCAATTCTTTGAGTTTTTGGGCCGGCGTAAGCATCCATCCGCTTAAAGCAGCGCCGGTGGTAATAAATTTTCGCCTGTTGATCGCCATTGTATTGCAAGCGTTGTTTAAAAAATGCAGGCAGGAAGATAATAAAATAATCGGAGACAGACCGGCTCATGAAAATGGTTGTATTAAAAATCAGGCCACAATTTCATTGATAACCCGCCCTTCAACATCTGTCAGCCTGAACGGACGACCCTGAAACTGGTAAGTAAACTTTTCATGGTCGAAGCCCAGTTGGTTCAGGATAGTAGCCTGCACATCATAGGGACTCACTTTTCCGCTTATGGGGCTATATCCTATCGGATCGGTTTCTCCATAACTGGCACCCCGTTTGATACCGCCCCCCGCCATCCATATGGTAAATGCTTCCGCATGATGATCCCTGCCTTTAAAAGACTGCTGTTTTCCTTCGCGGTTTTCCTGCATGGGCGTACGGCCGAATTCTCCACCCCATATCACCAGTGTTTCCTCCAGCAACCCGCGTTGCTTCAAATCCAGCAACAGAGCGGTGGTAGCCCGGTCAACGCTCCGGCATTTATTTACAAAAGCTATTTCTATGGAATCACCAGCATAGGTGCCATGTGAATCCCATCCCCAATCGAAGAGTTGCACATAACGCACTCCTTTTTCCACCAGCTTCCGTGCAAGCAAACAATTGTTGGCATAACTTTCCACACCGGGTTTGGTGCCATACATTTCATGTATGTAGTCCGGCTCATCGTTTATATCCATAGCTTCCGGAACCGACATCTGCATCTTATAAGCCATTTCGTATTGTGAAATACGGGACAGTATCTCCGGATCATTAAATGTTTTAAAAGATTGCTGGTTCACTCGGTTGATCGCATCTATAGACGCTTTGCGAAGATCTCCGCTGATGCCTTCGGGATTGTTGATAAACAATACCGGGTCTCCTTCCGAGCGGCATTGCACCCCCTGGTATACGGACGGTAAAAAGCCATTCCCCCAAACACTTTTACCGGCATCGGGGTTTTTTCCACCGGAGGTCAGCACCACAAAGCCGGGAAGGTTACTGTTTTCCGTACCGAGTCCATAGCTTGCCCAGGCGCCTATGCTGGGCCTGCCCAGTCTGGCCGAACCGGTATGCATCAGCAACTGGGCGGGAGCATGATTAAACTGGTCCGTCTGTACCGCCTTCAGGAAACTTAATTCATCCGCTACTGTCGCCAGGTGCGGCATATGATCCGATACCCAGTTACCACTGTCGCCTCTCTGTTTAAAATCGGCCCAGGGGCCCAGCATTTTTGGAACGCCCCGGATAAATGCAAATCTTTTTCCTTCCAGTAAAGACTGGGGACACTCCTGACCGTCCAGCTTTAAAAGCTCGGGTTTATAGTCAAATAACTCCAGTTGGGAGGGAGCGCCTGCCATATGCAGGTAAATAACGGATTTTGCTTTTGCCGGAAACATGGGCGCCCTTCCCGCCATCGGGTTGGCACTGTCAAAGAGGCCGGAGGCCATTGTTTTATCCTTACTGCCCAGCCAGTCACATCCGCTTAAGAAAGACCCTAACGCCATTGCTCCAAGTCCGGTGGCGCTGTCGCGCAGGAAATGTCTGCGGGTAACAAAGCGGAGTTGTTCGTAATTCGCCTCCTGTGCAAGCTTTTCGTTATTTAACTCTTTCCGGGTCATAGGCTAAAGATACTGAAATTCCGGGAAGTCTTGTCCTGCTCTGTCGGGTTCAGCGTATGGTCATTACCAGGTAATACAACATCATTACGCAGGCTACCAGTTTGATGACGGTACCCAGGAGAAAACCAACCACGGACCCCCACGCTGCCCGCAAGGCTACATTGGCATTCTGCTGCGCTATCATCTCCCCCACAAAAGCGCCGATAAAAGGACCGGCAATAATACCTATCGGCCCCATCCAGAACGCCAGCAGAAAGCCGAGAGTGCAGCCCCATATACCATATTTTGTACCACCATATCTTTTGGTTCCCCAAACCGGCACCAGGTAATCCAGCACCACCGTTACAGCAGTAATGACGGCCCATATGATCAAAAATTTTGTGGTAAAAGGATTGGGTTCCCTGAACTGCTGGAGCAGCAGCCCGGCATAGGCCAGCGGCGGACCCGGCAGTACAGGCAACACACTTCCCGCCAGACCAATGACAACCAGGAGAAGACCGATTATTATCCAGAACCATTCCATGCCCGTAAATTAATGAAAGTATCCACATCTGTTCACGATCACAAACAATATCTTGCCATCCGGGTTCATTATCTTTGCGCCATGCATTATGTTTCTGCTGAAGGTTTGGGTAAGTCCTATGGTATCAAACCCCTGTTTAAAGATTTAAGTTTCCATATTGAAGAAGGTGACAAGATCGCGTTGGTTGCCCGCAATGGTTCAGGTAAATCCACCTTATTAAAGATACTTGCCGGCAAAGAAACACCGGAAGAAGGAACGGTATGGATCCATAAAGATGTGACTGTAGCGCTTTTTGAGCAGGAACCCACCTTCATTGAGGAGAAATCCATACTGGATAACATATTTCATCATAACCACCCGGTTATAAATGCGATAAAAGAATACGAGGACGCCAGCGAAACGGGTGATGCGGTGGCATTGGGGGATGCTATAATAAAAATGGATGAAATGGGCGCCTGGGATTTTGACAGTAAAGTCAAACAAATTCTCGGAAAATTAAATATTCACCAGTTTCACCAGACAGCAGGAACACTTTCGGGCGGACAACGCAAAAGAGTAGCGCTTGCGAGGACATTGATCGATATCGGTTTCGAGCACAAACATGTGCTGCTGATCATGGACGAACCTACCAACCACCTGGATGTGGAAACCGTGGAGTGGCTGGAGCATTACCTGAACCAGGAAAAGGTGACCCTGTTGCTGGTAACCCACGACCGCTACTTCCTGGATGCGGTATGTGAAGAAATATGGGAACTGGATGGAAGCAACCTGTACATCCATAAAGGCGATTACGAAAACTATATTGAAAAAAAAGCGACCCGTATAGAGCAGGAAGGCTCCAGTATTGACAAAGCCAAAAACCTTTACCGGAAAGAACTGGAATGGATAAGAAAACAACCCAAGGCCCGCACGACCAAATCCAAAAGCAGGATCGACGCTTTCGCGGATGTGGAGAAAAAAGCCAAACAACGGATAGAAGACAATCAACTGCAGCTCCAGGTAAAAATGAACCGCCTGGGCGGAAAAGTGGCGGAACTGAAAAAAGTATATAAGTCTTACGGCGATCTTACCATTCTGAAAGGTTTTGATTATACTTTTTCAAAAGGTGAGCGGGTGGGTGTCGTCGGAAAAAACGGAGCCGGTAAATCCACTTTCCTGGATATACTGCAGGGAAAAGAGCCTGCCGACAGCGGCAAAGTAAACATAGGAGAAACGGTTGTATTCGGTTACTATTCCCAGCAGGGACTGGAGGTAAAAGAAGATATGCGGGTGATTGAATACGTGAAAAATATTGCGGAGAACTTTCCCCTTGCCGGGGGTGGTTCCCTGAGCGCCGCCCAGTTTCTGCAACTCTTTTTGTTTGATCCCGATCAGCAATATACCTATATCTCCAAACTGAGCGGCGGTGAAAAAAAGAGGCTCCTGCTGCTTTCCATACTGTTCAGCAATCCCAATTTCCTCATACTGGACGAGCCTACCAATGACCTGGATCTGCCCACACTGGGCGTATTGGAGAATTTTCTGTCCGACTACAAAGGTTGCTTATTGATCGTCTCCCATGACCGCTATTTTATGGACCGGCTGACTGATCACCTGTTCGTTTTTGAAGGGAACGGAGTGATTACCGACTTCCCCGGAAACTATACCCAGTACCGCCTCTGGAAAAAGGCAAAGGAAGAAGAAGACAAAGAAGGTGTGGGCAAAAGCAAGCCGGTTGTTGCAGTACAGCCAACAGCAGCGAATAACAATAAGCGAAAACCTTCTTATAAAGAAAAAAGAGAGTTTGAATCGCTGCAGACTGATATTGCCGCACTGGAGTCGGAAAAAACCATGATCAATGAAAAGCTGCACTCCGGCAACCTCCCGTTTGAAGAACTGCAAACATTATCCAACCGGATTGGAGAAATATCACGACTGCTGGATGAAAAGGAAATGCGCTGGCTGGAGATGAGCGAATGGATGGAAGTATAGAATAGCCTGCTATCATGACCTATGCAGTTCAGCGATACCCCGGGTTTATTTTTTAACATTTATATTAACCACAGGTTTTTGCCGTTACTATTGAAAAGCATAGATTAAAGTTTAATATTGGAAGAAGAAAGCAAATCCCGGGCCCGGAGATTTCTAATTTATCTTTGCCCGGTTATTGGGTTAACATGTATGAAAGGCTAAGACGCCAGACTATGAAAAGGGTAGCAACAATAACTTTAAAGACCGCCGCGGTTTTGTCCGGTTTGTTTATAATAAGCCTGCTGGTAGCAGACAGATTCATTCAATTCAGAATGGATGACCAGGAGTTTTCTCATTTTTTTTCGCAAAAAGGACTGAGCCCAAGCCTGTCCTATTACAAAAAGTTTGACCGGGAAATAAGGTACGCGTCAATCGGCCGGGATACTTCTGCAACATTGTTCTATATACACGGCGCACCCAGTTCCCTGAGTTATTACAGGGATTATATGAGCGACAGCCTGCTGTTACAAAAGGCTTCCATGTTTGCAATGGACAGGGCCGGATATGGATTTTCGGGACTGGGACACCCGGAGATATCAATAGAAAAACAGGTACAGCTTATAACTCCTATACTCGACAGTCTCAATAAGGTACATCATCCTGTAGTGGTGGTAGCGGCATCCTATGGCACTTCTATTGCCTGCCGGCTTGCCATGGATCGCCCGGACCTGGTGGATGGGCTGGTGTTGCTGGCCCCGTCACTGGCACCCGGCCAGGAAAAAGTGTACTGGTTCAGCCATTTGATTGAATCGCCGCTGTTGAATTGGTTTATTCCCCGGATGCTGAAAACGGCCAATGCTGAAAAGATCCACCACCAGGAGGAACTCGCCAAAATGCTGCCCTACTGGAGCAATATCAATGTTCCGGTAATATATATGCAGGGTGACAACGACAAACTGATCTACACTTCCAACGCAGATTTTGCAAAAGAACAATTAATCAATGTTCCCCACCTCGATATAAAGATGATACCTAACAGGGGGCATTTAATTGCCTTCTCTGAAAAAGAAGCGATAAAAAATAAAATTGTGGAAATGATTGATCTTGCTAAAATGAATAAAGAGGGAACGCTAAGCGCTGTTCATTCCACAAGTTTGCCGGGCAATTACGATATACGGTAAAAGGCATCAGCAATTGCCAATGCCCACCCCATATACAGATTATAATCAGTCTATCCTCTGGGCTTTATCCCGCACCCTACCGCCACTGTGGTTTCCAGAGGTACTTTTTTATTTGAAAGTAACGCGTTTACCGCATTTTCCACATATTTCTCTGATGCGTCATCAGCATCCTCGTGATTGTTGTCTATTGCACCTATGTATTTTACAATATTCCTGCCGTCTTCTTTCTGCAATACAAAAACATGAGGTGTGCGGAGCGCCCCATATTGCGGGTATACAGCCTGTCCTTCGTCTACCAAGTAGGGGAAGGTGAACCCTTTGTCCCTGGCTCTTTTCTGCATCAGCGAAAAAGCATCAGATGGCTGTATTACAGGATCGCTGGGGTTGATGGCTATCACGGGATAACCTTCCGGCTTATACTTTTTATCCAGTGCTATAATACGGTCTTCGTAAGCCTTGGCATAGGGACATTCATTGCAGGTAAATATTACAATAAAACCTTTTGCCGTTTTGTAACCGCTTAGCGATACAAAGTTTCCATCCACATTTTTCAGCTTAAAATCAGTGGCTTCATCGCCGATTTTATACCCGGCGGCTGAAGGTTTACTGAGGGGCTCTCCGGTATGGAAAGGACGCGCCGCGATAAATGCAGCCGCCAGCAAAACTGCGGCAACACCTGGTAAAAGTACTTGCTTCATACGCATTTATTTTGATGGTTTTAAATACCTGTCAGCGAGGGCCTGCAGTTGGCTACGTGTTACCTCACCATCGATGAATGCTACTTTCCTGCCACGGTGGTAAACAAAGGTGGATGGCAAATTACCCTGCCATTGGGAGTCCATAGCGGGGATCCATTCATTCATCCGCTTATTATCATCCAGCAACACTACCTCAGCATCTATCTTATGCTTTGCCAAAAAACCCTGCAACTTTCCAAGTGATTTTTTTGAATCGAGTGAAACCAATAACATTTTAAACTCCGGATGATTCCTGAATTGCTCATTCATTTCCATCAGCAATGGCATCTCCTCAATACAGGGAACACACCAGGTTGCCCAGAAATTGATCAACAGCGTTTTGTTTTCATCCTTTTTTATTTTCTCCTTCAAATCCTCAAACTTCAGCACTTCCACTTCCTGTTGTGCCTCCACATTACTGATCATCCCCACTAACAAAACAAATAGCAGCTTCTTCATGAACATTTAAAGCCATAAGTTAATTTATTTTCTTCTGATAGCAGGGGGTCAGCTCCCAATTTTAAGCTTGTTTTAGGAGATGGTATTTGTTCTCCTCTGCCACACCGAAAACTTATCATGATGACCCTATCCTGGGGGAGCAGGCATCTGCATTCTGATCCATAGCAGACGCCCTTGAACAACCAGTGTCGTTCACACTACTTGCCGAAGTACCGGGGCATCTGCTTTCTATACCATAGACACCTCTCCACCCCGGAGTGACAAACGAAACTAAAACGATATCAAACTACTGAACTTTTCTCACCAGAAGTAGACAGATCCCGGTCCATATTAAAAAAGTATTCTTTATTTTTATCCCATCAAAAAAAACATTCTCATGCAACTAAAAACATTTCTCGGCATATCGGCGGGCATAGCCGCATTCCTTTGTGTGGGCTGCAATGACAGTGCAACCGGTAATGCTACGGGCAATAGTACAGAAGTAACGATCCCGGCACGGGATACACTCCCTCCGCTGGAAACCAAAGCAGCTAATTCCGATTACAACCCAGCCTTCCCCGGCCAAACCAGGATTGGCGCTGTAAAAACAACCACTCCTTACCAGGTTGATAAACTGGCAGAAGGCTTAGGCAGACCATGGGCAGTTATACTTTTACCGGATGAAAAACTTCTTCTCACAGAAAAATCGGGATACATGGAGATCCGTAATCCGGATGGAAGCCTGGTGAAAAAAATAACCGGGTTCCCCAAAGTGGACGATGGCGGACAGGGCGGTTTGCTGGATGTGGCGCTTGACCCCGACTATAATACCAATAAAATAATCTACTGGTCCTATGCGGAGCCTTACAAAAAAGGCAACCTGACTGCCGTAGCAAAAGGGCAACTGAATGATACCGATGGTAAAATACAGAACGTAACGGTTATCTTCAGGGCCACTCCTGAATTGAATAACAGCAAACTGCATTATGGCTCCCGTTTGATATTTGACAAAGATGGTCACCTGTTTGTCAGTTCCGGCGAACGCTCCGTTTTGGAAGGCAGACCTCAGGCGCAGTTGCTGAATTCCGGGTTAGGAAAAGTGTTTAAGATTACCAAAGAAGGAAAACCGGCACCGGGCAACCCCTTTATCGGGAGGGCAGATGCTATGCCGGAAATTTACAGCTATGGACATCGTAATCCGCAGAGCCTGGATATACACCCGGTTACCGGCGATCTGTGGGAAGCGGAGTTTGGACCGAGAGGTGGTGATGAGGTAAACCTTATCAAACCCGGGGTCAACTATGGATGGCCAACCATTACGTATGGAATTGAATACAGTGGTAAAAAAGTTGGTGACTCCATTCAGCAACTGGACGGAATGCAACAGCCTGTTTACTACTGGGATCCTGTATTATCTCCCGGCGGCATGAGTTTCTATAAAGGAAATGCCATACCCGAATGGGAAAACAACCTGTTCATCGGCGGGCTCAGCAGCAGCCATATTGCCCGTCTTGTGATCGAAAATAATAAGGTAGTGGGCGAAGAATGGTTGCTCGAAGATAAAAAAGAGCGCTTCAGGGATATCGCTTATCATAACGGTATGCTCTATATAGTTACAGACCAGGGAAATCTTTACAGAATAAGCAGACAATAAGATTATTCAATATTGTTTTAAAAATAGCCGCAGAAACTGCGGCTATTTTTTTGTTGTCATGGAAACAGGTTTATACCCGGCGGCAGCTTTATAAAATGAAACTTACCTTTAACAAACCAAAAGAAATGTTATGGCTAAAAGGATCGTAATAGTCGGAGGAGGATTTGCAGGCATCAATGTGGCAAAGTATGCATGCGCCAACCGGGATAACCTCGTTACGCTGATAGACAAAAACAATTATGTATTCTTTCCCCCTTTATTATACCAGGTGGCTACCGGCTTCCTGGAAGCTTCCAACATCAGTTATCCATTTCGAAAAATGTTCCAGGACAAACCTAACCTGCATTTCAGGATGGGCGAACTATTGCAAATATTTCCTGATCAAAACAAGATACTGTTGACGACCGGCGAACTGGAATATGACCGGTTGATTTTAGCGACCGGTACGGAGACAAACTACTTCGGAATGGAAAATGTACAAAAAAATGCCATCCCGATGAAAACGGTGAATGATGCGCTGGAAATGCGAAACTATCTCCTGGGGCAATTGGAAACGGCTACTATAACAACAGACCCTAAGGAGATGGAGCGGCGATTGACAATGGTGGTGGCCGGAGGCGGCCCCACAGGAGTGGAAGTGTCGGGAATGCTGGCGGAAATGAGGGTTTCCGTTGTCAGGAGGGATTACCCTGAATTAAGGGGTACCGGCGCCCGTGGCCGCATCTACCTGGTTGATGGAAGCGGGCAATTGTTGAGCCCTATGAGTAAAAAGTCGCAGGAAAATACCTATAAGGCGTTAAAGAAAATGGGAGTGGAAATTTTGCTGAATACCAGGGTTACCGATTACATCGATCATAAAGTGCACCTAAGCAACGGAATGATCATTGAAACCGAGAACCTGATCTGGGCTGCCGGGGTTACTTCACGTGTTTTCCCGGGTCTGCCGGAGTCATGTTATAGCAGAGGCAGGAGGTTAATCACTGATGCTTATAACAAACTGGCTGGCTTTGAAAATATTTATGCTGTGGGAGACACCAGTATCATGACAACAGACGAAAAATTTCCCGACGGTCACCCCCAGGTTGCACAGGTAGCCCTGCAGCAGGGCAAAAACCTGGCAAAGAATTTTAACCGGGAAGACAAAAATAAGCCGATGGTTCCTTTTCGCTACCGGGACAAAGGCTCCATGGCTATTATAGGAAGGAACAAAGCAGTTGCCGATATTCCACCCAGGTTACATTTCAGGGGATTCATCGCCTGGTTCATCTGGGTGTTCATACACCTGATGTCGTTAATAACTTACAGGAACCGTATTACAACATTCTATAACTGGATGATATCCTATTTTACCAGGGACCAGTCATTGCGGATGATCATTCGTCCTTCCCGTAAACCTTAAAGGGGTGACAGAAGACACGTGCCTGCGACGAGCAATCTGCCAAACAGGAGCAGCATCTGTTTACAGGTTCTGTGGCGTGATATTCTTTTCCGCAGGCGGATTTTCTTAACAGACAACAGCCAATGTGTAGCCCCGTTTTACCAGCAGGCATCATTTTCCCAGCATGGGAAACAGCGTTTTGATAATTGTTTCATCCGGTTGTGTACCGTATTCGCAGATCTCGAATGATTCAGTGTATTTTGCTGCCTGTGATTTTTGTTTACCATAGTATTTTTCAAGGGAAGTTCTTACCTCTTCGCTTATCGGCCGGGTATACCGGTTTGTCAGCCATGTTTTGCGCTCTTTGGCATCTCCCGGCACGTCCTGTGCATACCCTCCTATCCAGGGTAACCATTCGTAAAACTGGGATTGATGAGCATCCAGGGCATGGATTTTCTTTTCAAAAACAGAGCTGATATCTACTGTGATATCCGGACGGAAGGGATTGGGTCTTCTGAAATGATCCTGGAAATATAAGAAGACCGGGTTTTTCTTCAGCGGCGATACATCGGGCGCAATATTGGGCACCCCCACCATATAGGCGGCATCCTGTACCAGCACGCCGGTGTACCGGTGGTCGGGATGGTAATCATTCGGCCGCGGGGCAATAACAATATCTGCATCCCACTCCCTTATCTTCCGGATGATCTGCAGCCGTATTTTCAGGGAGGGCTCCAGTTCTCCGTCATGATTATCCAGCACGTCGTATTCCACACCAAAACGCCTGCCGGCTTCTTTAGCTTCCTCCAATCTCCTTTTCGCCAGCATTCCACCTCCTTCCGATTGATGCCCCGCATCACCATTTGTAACCGATACAAACTTTACCGCATGCCCCATGGAGGCAAACAGAATGGCTGTGCCCCCACCCTTGATATCGCAATCATCAGGATGAGCACCGATCATGATTACCCGAACCTGCCTGCCGGGCTGTTGCGCCATTGCCGCCGGAGCGGAAAAAAATAATAAACCGATCAGGAGATATCTTACAATAACCATGTTTTAAGATTTAAGTACTGAAATATACGGAAGACAACGCATTTATTTTTTTCCGGTGCTGACGAAATAGTCATTTTTAAAAAAATATCGCATTGAGGAGTATTAGATTTATATTTATAGGGATGATGGCACCAATGTTCAGAAAGAAGTCTGTAAAAAGCCTGATCATATTGATAGCGGTAATTTCGCTTGTGCTTGGCGCCTGCTGGTACCTGGTTACTTACCGGTTTAAGGAAGCCCTGCAGTTTATAGTCAGTTCTGAATCAAATGGTACTTACGAGTTAAATGCCAGGTCAATAAAATTCTCTTTCCTGGACAAGAGTGTACGGATAAGAGAGGCACACCTTATACCCGCAGATACCACGGAACAGGCAACAAGATATGATGTAAAGATCCCCGCTATTTTCTTTTCAATAAAATCATGGAGCCAGATCCTTTTTCAGTCCAGGGTGGCCGTGGACAGCTTTTCTATTGATTTTCCGGAAATAAGTATCCACGAACATACACGGGAAGAGGAAAAAAATAAAAAGATCACTGTTCATGCTTCTGATATTTTTGATAAGCTGAAAAAGGTGAAAGCTAATTTGTCGGTAAGGTCTTTTACACTCAACAATGCCGCGTTTACTTACGGTAATAACAATCTGCCGGGAAAGTTTAGCAGTGACCGGATCAATTTCTCTGTTAAGAATTTTGCAGAGACAGATTCCAGCGATCGGTTCCTCACTTCGGAACATGTGTTGCTGGATATCACCGACCAGGATTGGAAATTCCCCAATAACCGGCACCAGGTCCGGTTCAGGCAGTTAGTGCTGTCGGGGGAAGAGAAGATCTTCCGGATTGATTCCTGTGTTTTCAGTGGACTGGACAAGCACAACCGGAAGTTTTCGGTGAGCGTTGACAGGATACTGTTTTCTACCAATAACCTGGCCGCCCTGTACGAAAAAGACGAATTGATCATTGACAGCCTTTTATTGACACGTCCACGGGTAACCATCCCTACTACCGAAAAGAAACGATACCAGGCCCGGGATACCGGGCATGTTATCAGCAACACTATCCGGGAAATGTTTTCCGGTATCCGGGTGAAATATATTCATATTGACAGTGGAATAGTTCTGCTGGCCAGTAGTAATAATATTAAGCCGTTAAGCAATAGCGGGACTGACATAAAGGTGTACAACCTGGTAATTGCAGAGGGAGACAGCCCGTTAAAAACCGATAGTATCATCCTTTCGCAGAAAAAAATAGCTTTTGTTACCAGGGATAATTTATTCAAACTCAACATTGACCGGTTTATTTTAAAGGACAACGACCTTGTTCTTACGGATGTAGAGTTCGGCCCTACACCGCAGAACAATGAGCCTAAGTTTTTTACTTTCAAAGCTCCGTATATGACGCTGAAGGAAATTGACCTGGAAGAGCTGATAGAAAAGAAGATCAGCGCCGATGCGGCAGAATTGATTAATCCCGAGATGAGCTTCACCAACAATACCGGGAAGGGTATTCTTAAAAGTCCGGGCGGAAAAAAGGCTTCGAATATAGCCCGTTTTTATGTTACGCTCCGGGGGCTGAATGAACTGCTGGATGTAAAATCGTTTCATATAAAAAACGGGAACGTAAGTTACCGGGCATTTGGCGATGAAGCCACCTATGTGAACCTGGATGATATCGATATGCAAATCAGGCTCAATGAGTTTACGGCCAGCGACGACCTAATGGATATAAAAGAATCAATCAGGAGCTTTGCTACGAAAAAAATGACCCTGTATTCACCTTCTCTACTGGTAAATGTTGAACAGTTTCAGTTTGCCGGCGACCTGAGAAAAACCCGGGCCAACTTTCTGAGTTTTCATTCCAGCCGCAATAATATAGTAGATCTCCGCGCTTCTCATACGGAGTGGGAAGGATTGAACTGGGACAGGCTATTCGATGGTGATACAAGATTAAAAACTTTCCGGGCAGAGAAAATAGATCTGAATATCAATCCCGCTAATGGACCGGCGGAACAGGAGCCACCAGTTCATTCACTACCTGCCGTTAGTATCGGCAACCTGCATATAGATGAGATTAATTTCAACAGCCAGGGAAAGAATTCCCTTCAGTTTGCAGGCAAGGCATTACATATCGAAGGTATTCGTTCTGAGGATAAAAAAATCCGGTGGTCAAAAATTTCGGCCACCCTGGACTCGGTTGCTTTCGGCAGTAACAATGCCAAAGCATTTGTTAACAGGATAAAGCTTAATACCGCTGCTACTACAGACATCCGGGAGCTTTTGTTTGAGCAACAGACCTCAAAATCACAGGTGAAGATCAGCGTACCATTAACAAGATCGGATATCTCACTGTTGTCTTCCGATGTCAGCGACCTGCACCTGAAATCACTCTTTATCGATCAGCCCGTTATTTCCTATCGCCTGTTATCAGGGCAAAAAGATAGTGCCGTTTCTCCATCACTACCGGAGTTCAGACTGGACAGCCTGGCGGTAACCAATGCTTTACTGGAATATACTAATGAAGAGAAAAGTATTACGGCCGGTTCCGGTTTGAATATGATGTCTACCGGAATTGCATTTGATTCTGCAGAGGGGCTTCAATTCAGGCGGTTAGATGTAAATCTTACCGGGGTAAAACTGGAAAATAAAAAAATCAGCCTCCTGTTTCCTGACTTTATTTCGTCTGTACAAAATGCCCGGCTGCGAATGAATAGTAGTCCGGGTTTTACCGGCAGTGTAAGCAGCCGGTGGAGTGATGGTGAGTTAACCCTTTCCACGGGAGATAGTTCCCGGTTGACGGTCAATAATATTGACGGAACCTTGAAAGCTACCAATATCGTTATCTCAGGAGATTCCGTTAATATCAATGAACTGTTGCAGAAAGCCGGACTGCGTACAGGAGCACTCAGGTACGATGGTAAAAGGAGTGGGATACAGTTTGAGTTTTTGCAATGGCAGCCGGAGGAACGTAAGCTCGTCACCGGTCCTTTCCGGCTGAAACCGCATCTTGATGAAGCCGCTTATTTTGAAAAGCTGGGATGGCAGTCGGAATATGTGACGGTTTCGGGAGGTGGTCTGGAGATACTGCAACCGGCATACGGCACTTTCTATCCGAAGTCGCTGACGGCGTCAAACATTTTGCTGGAGGATGTATTGATTACCTCGTACAGGGATAAGACCCTGCCCGTGCCTCCGCATGTATTTAAACCGATGTTCGGACAAATGCTGGAGAAGATAAACGTTCCCTTATCTGTAGATACGGTAAGATTGGTAAATGCGAAAGTGCTTGTCGACATCCTTTCCGGGTTCACCGGTAAACGGGCTTCCATTCCTATTGATAGTATCAATGCGGTAATAACGGGGCTGCAAACTTTTGATAACGGGAATGACAGCCTGAATATAACCGGGAGTTTACAATTGTATGATACCCGTGCACGCCGGATCGTGTATCGGGAAGCGCATAACGATTCGTTGTATTCATTCAGTATGCGGTTAAATGCATCGCCGGTAACCATGCAGAACCTTACCAATATCACCCTTCCCTTTGGTAATGTGGTGGTGGAAAGCGGTTACGCGGATACACTGTATGCACAATGGAACGGTAATAAATACGCGGCCGTAGGCATCATGCATTTTTACTATGACGGGTTGAAAGTAAGGCTGGTAAAGGCAACGGATACCTCTAAAACCGGCTTGTTCAGGAAGATGTTATCCTGGTTTGCCAACGATGTACTCATCCATAAGAAAAACAAAAAGCCTACTTATATATTTTATGTACGGGACACAGAAAAATCGGTTTTTAATTATTGGGTGAAGAGCCTGCTGAGCGGCGCGATGAGCAGTAGTGTCATTTTCCAGGAAAAGAAGCTCAGAAAGAAATATAACAAACATAAAGACCAGATGAAGCTGCCGGAAATGGAGTTTTAAAGCGGATCAGCAAAAAAGCTGTCCTTGCAGAAGCCTGGAGGTTTGTCACACAGAGTTCTTACCCGACAAGGTCTACCCGGATATTTAACAAAACAGAGTCAAATATCCCGTATTTTTGCCGCTTGTATGAAAGCGAGAACACTCCGGAAAGATAAGGTGAACATTGTTACACTGGGCTGCAGTAAAAACATTGTAGACAGTGAGGTGCTCAGCGGGCAATTGCGGGCAAATGATATAGATGTGGTGCATGAAAGCGGCAGATCTGATCATAATATTGTCGTTATCAATACCTGCGGGTTTATCGATAAGGCCAAGGAAGAGTCGATCAGTACCATATTAGACCATGTGGAACTGAAGAAAAAAGGGAGACTGGATAAGGTATATGTTACCGGTTGTCTCAGCGAGCGTTACCGGGGCAACCTGGAGGAAGAAATTCCGGAAGTAGATGCATGGTTTGGTACCCTGGAACTGCCCCTGATCCTTAAACAGTTTGATGCCGACTACAAAGCGGAACTATTGGGAGAACGGTTGCTGAGCACGCCAAAGCACTATGCTTACATGAAGATATCTGAAGGATGCAACCGCACCTGCTCATTCTGTGCCATTCCGCTGATGCGGGGTAAACATGTGAGCAAACCGGTAGAAGAGTTGGTATCAGAAGCAGAAACCCTGGTAAACAAGGGGGTAAAGGAAATAATGCTGATCGCACAGGAGCTTACCTATTATGGCCTGGATATATACAAAAAAAGAGAGCTCCCCCAGTTGCTGCATGCGCTCGCGGATGTAAAAGGACTTGAATGGATACGGTTGCATTATGCCTATCCTTCCAAATTCCCGCTGGAAATACTGGATGCTATTAAGGAGCACCCTAATATCTGCAATTACCTGGATATGCCTTTACAGCATGCCAGCGACAATATGCTGAAAGCCATGAAACGCCAGATCACCAAAGCTGAAATGGATGACCTGATCGGTGAGATCCGGTCGAGGGTGCCGGGTATATGCCTGCGCACAACGCTTATTACCGGCTTCCCGGGCGAAACAAGAGATGACGTGGAAGTATTAAAGTCTTTCCTGGAGCAACATCGTTTTGACAGGGTAGGAGTGTTTACCTATTCGCACGAGGAAAATACATCGGCCTACGACCTGGAAGACAATATACCTGCCAGGGAAAAGGAGTCCCGTGCACAGGAAATAATGGAGGTGCAGCAGGAGATCAGCTACGAAAAAAACCAGGAAAAAGTCGGTCAGACTTTCCGCGTGCTGGTAGATAAAAAAGAAGCGGGCCGCTATATTGGCCGCACGGAGTTCGACTCGGTAGAAGTGGACAATGAAGTGATCATCCATTCAAAAAATAAACTCGCTCCCGGTGAGTTTGTAAATGTAAAAATCACCAAAGCCTACGATTACGACCTGGAAGGCAAGCTGCAATAGATGCCACGAATTCCATCGCCCCGTAAGCAGGCTGATTTACAACTTAACTGATTGCCCCGTTTCAGCAGACTTTAGTATTGCTTCTACGATCCTGATATCTTTCAGTCCTTCTTCACCCGGTACCAGCATCGGCTGTTTGTTCATAATAGAAAGCGCGTCATTGTCCATCTGGTTGGTCTGTTGCCATGGAGTATTATAAGGGAAGTTTATTTCACCCAGGGGGCTTTTGCCTTTTACCCCGGAATAGGCGGAATAGGGCGCCATTTCAATAGTGCCTTTTTCGCAATGAATATTCAGGAAGTTCACATTTTCTCCAAAGCTTGTTTTGATATTGGCCATAACACCGCCGGGAAACTCCAATGTAGCGATAGCGGTTTCTGCCAGTCCGTCTTTGTATATCTCCGGACGGGTAGTAGAGGTTTGTGCCGACACCACGGATACAGGTTCCATCCCGGTTCCGTGACGGGCACCCTGAATGGCGTAAACACCCATATCTAACAGGACGCCACCACCCATTTCCCGTTTTTGTTTCCAGTGATCTGTTCTGCCGTCAAAATACCCGGCGGCGTCCTCCAGTTTCAATACTTTCCCCAGCAATTTCTCTCTTATGATGCGTTTATATTCTTTGGTATTGGGCTCATGTTGCAACCGATACCCGATGGCGAGTGATTGTTTATTTTTTTTGCAGGCTTCTATCATGCGGGAGCATTCTGCTTCTGTCATCGCCATTGGCTTTTCGCACCATACATGTTTACCGGCGTTGGCGGCTCTTACCACGTATTCTTCATGCATGGATGGCGGTAATACCACATACACTACGTCTATATCCGGGTTATTGGCTATATCATCAAAATTCTGGTAGTTGTATATATTTTTATCCGGAAGATTATGTTTTTTCTGCCAGGCTTCCGCCTTCGCCGGAGTGCCGGTAACGATACCCGCCAGGTAACAGTGTTGGGTTTGTTCAAATGCCGGCGCCAGCAGATCGGTACTGTAGTAGCCTAATCCGACAAGTGCAACACCGAGTTTGTCTTTTTTAGGCTTGTTACCGCATGACATCAGGATGTTCGGTGCTAAAAAAATACCTGCCCCTCCCAATGCCAGGGATTTCAGCGCTTTTCTACGTGATAGTACACTCATGAAAAATGCATTTTTGATGAAAAAATATTGATCCTAGTGCTATGCTAAATTTAAAATGTCGTATAATATGCCACGAATGCCCGCCTGAATGACGCAGTCGGGCAGGCACGAATATTAGTTTGCACATTCGTGGCATATATAAAATATATACGTTCAACTTAACACTAGAAAGTTAATAAAATATTTTATATATAAGGGAATGACAACAGCTTTTTGTTTTTAATACGGGTCTCCATTTTGTTAACCCGGTCTATATGGCTGTTTAAAGAAAATGACAATTCCGGTTATATAGTTTCTCTTTGCATTCCCTGTTGTTGCTCTGCAAGCCGGAAAAATGAATTTATTATTTTTACCGCTTATTTTGTCGCTGACTCACTAAAATTGAAAATATGGAACTGATTTTTGGCACTATCGCAGCACTATTACCCATAGTAAACCCATTTAGTACCGCCCCAATGTTCCTTTCCCTTACAGAAGGATATGCCGATGCGGAAAGAAACAACCAGGCAAAGAAAGGCGTGGTCTATATGACTGCCATATTGTTGGTGTTCCTGGTAGCCGGTACTTTTATTATGAATTTTTTCGGATTATCATTGCCGGGTATGCGAATAGCAGGCGGTATCCTTGTTTCCGGCGTGGGTATGGGAATGCTTAAACCAAAGGACAGTCACCATACAAAAGCAGAGGCTAAAGAAGCCGCCGAAAAACGGGACATTTCCTTTACACCGCTGGCGATGCCCAGTCTCAGTGGACCGGGAGCTATATCAGTAGTTATCGGGATGAGTTCGATAGCCAAAGGCGCCTGGCTGGACTATGTGTACATCGCACTGGGTATCCTGGTGGTAGCAACCATTGTTTTTTTCACGCTCCGCTCTTCTACAAGGTTGGTGAAGCTGCTTGGTGTAAACGGACTGCATGCAATGACAAAGATCATGGGCTTTATTATCCTTTGCGTGGGTGTTCAGTTTATTGTTACCGGTGTGCTGGGAGTGTTGACCGGCGACCAGATAAAAGATTTTATTCAGTCATTTGAAAAATAGGCTAATATTTATTGCGTTTTTCGATTGGTGCGGTACTTTGAGCGGATGCAAATCGATTTAATCGAAATTGACGGCAGGCGCTTCAAACGGGGAGGATTGCGTAGCTTCTCTACTTTGATTTGCTCACCCGCCCGAATCATAATAAATTCGCTCCACAGCACTTCCAAAAAATCCGGAGCATGAAGTATTTATTGATCTTGATTTCTGTTATATGTTTTCATTTTCACGCTTTTAGCCAGCGGCATAGCAGCCTGAGCGCAGGGCAATGGGCTGATAGTGTACTGACAACTTTGTCGGAAGACGAAAAAATAGCCCAGTTGATGGTGGTACGCCTGTCATCAATCGATGCCAACCGGAAAGTAACTTTTTACGATGCCGAAGTGCTGGAAGCCGTAAATAAGTACAATATTGGCGGTATATGCCTTTTCCAGGGTGGTCCTGTAACGCAGGCTGCAATCGTCAACCGGTTGCAGGCAGCGGCCAAAGTGCCGTTGCTGGTATGTATCGACGGAGAGAACGGACTGGGTATGCGCATGGACAGTGTGCAGGGATTACCCCGCCAAATGATGATGGGAGCCGTGCAGGATCCTGCTATCATTTATGAATACGGCAAATGGGTAGGTGAACAATGCAGGAATACAGGCATACAGGTGAATTATGCGCCTGTGGTGGATATCAACAATAACCCCGCTAACCCGGTGATCAACGACCGGTCTTTTGGAGAGGACAAATACCGGGTAGCCACATTGGGAGTGCAGTATATGAAGGGGATGCAGGATGCCGGTGTGATGGCCTGTGCCAAGCATTTTCCCGGGCATGGCGATGTATCGGTGGATTCTCACTATGATTTGCCTGTCATCAATAAGGCGAGGGCTGACCTGGACTCCCTGGAGCTTTACCCTTTTCGCGAAATGATCAGGGCAGGCGTCGGCAGCATGATGATAGCGCACCTGTCCATCCCTTCAATAGACAACAGGACGAACAGGGCTACTTCCTTGTCCTATAACAATGTTACCAGGCTGCTGCGCGATGAGTTGGGTTTTACCGGACTTACATTCACCGATGCCCTGGAGATGAAAGGGGTAACCAAATTTTTTCCGGATGGAGAGGCCTCCGCCCAATCGCTGATTGCAGGCAACGATATGTTGTGTTTACCCGGCGATATTCCGGGAAGCATCAAGGAAATCAAAAAGTCCATCCGGAAAAAAGATCTAAGCTGGAAGCAGATAAATGAGGCCGTCAGGAAAGTACTGCTGGCCAAATATCAATACGGGCTGAGCAACTGGCAGCCTGTGCAAACAAACAACCTGGCGGATAAGCTGAATGCCCGTTCCGCCGAGATCACCAGGCTGGTGACCGAAAATGCGGTTACCCTGCTCCGTAATGAAACCAAGTTCATTCCCTTGGTACCCGACAGCACCCAAAAACTTCGGGTGGCGTATCTTGGTATAGGTATAAACAATGACAATACTTTTGCGCGTAAACTTCGTGAACGATATAATGCTGACGCGTATTATTTTAATTACAATGAAGATACCCGCAGGGTAACTTCTATCGTTACCACCCTGCAGACCAGGTATGACGCGATGGTAGTGGGAGTGCATCGCTACAATCGTTTTCCTGCCGGTAATTTTGGTATCAGCGCGGCCGCTGTACAATTGCTGGAGCAGGTGCAGGCCTTGCCTTCCGTAGCTGTATTTGCTTTTGGAAACCCTTATGCTACCGGCAATTTCTGTAAGGCTTCCAACCTTGTTGCCTGTTACGACGATGCGGTCACCACGCAGGAAGTGGCAGCCGATATATTAAGCGGAATACTGGGAGCCAAAGGCAAACTGCCGGTTACTGTTTGTGAAGCCCTTCCTGTAGGTTCCGGAATCAGCAGTTCGCCTGTTGCCCCGCCTGCTCCGCCTGCGGTTGAAAAGTTCCGTGAAGTAGACTCCCTGGCGGCAGCGGCTATCCAACAACGTGCTGCACCCGGGATGACCGTGATGGCGGTAAAAAATGGCAAAATTGCTTTTTACAGATCTTATGGATACCAAACCTACGACAGCACAAAGAAGATGGACATTGAAACGGTTTTCGACCTGGCCTCCGTCACCAAGATCTGTGCAACCACTCTCTCCGTTATGCGGCTCTATGATCAGGGTAAAATAAAACTGAACAAAACATTGGGCGACTATCTGCCTTCAGTGAAAGGCACCAACAAATCAAAGCTTAAAATAGAAGATATCCTGCTCCACCAGGCCGGATTGAAAGCTTTTATTCCTTTTTACAGGGAGACCATTGATACCACTACGGGTGTGCCCTTGCCCGGGTTTTACAGCAGTACCCGATCCCCGGAATATAATATCCGCGTAGCGGATACCATGTATATGAAAACTGCCTGGGAAGATACCATCTATCAAAGAATACTGAACAGCCCGATAGGTCCCGCGAAATATATTTACAGCGACAATGATTTTATTTTCCTGGGCAAAATAGTGGAAGCGGTGTCTGGTATGCCACTGGATGAGTACATTCAGAAAGAGCTTTACAGGAAATTGGGGTTGAGTGTAGCCGGGTTTAAGCCTCTGAACAGGTTTGACCGCAAGCAGATTGCACCCACAGAAGAGGAAAAAGGCTTCCGCCGGCAACTGATCCAGGGAGATGTGCATGACCCCGGCGCTGCTATGATGGGTGGGGTAGCCGGTCATGCCGGGCTGTTCAGCAATGCTTACGACCTGGCCGTAATGATGCAGATGGTACTCGACGGTGGTAAGTACAACGGTTACTATTTCTTTTCGCCCGAAACGATAAAAAAATTTACTGTGAAAAGCAGTAAGATCAGCCGTCGGGCATTGGGCTTTGATAAGCCGGATAACATCAATGGTGAGCCCTACCCCGGCAAACTGGCGTCTGCAGAAACATTCGGGCATACAGGTTTTACCGGCACCTGTGTATGGGCGGATCCCCAATCGAACCTGATCTATATTTTTCTCAGCAACCGGGTAAACCCCGAGATCAGTCCTAACCTGCTTCGGTTAAATGTAAGGGGCAATATCCAGGATGCTTTGTATAAGGCGCTGAATTAATTTGAAGATGTGGGAATTTGAAAATTTGAAAATGGATTGTTGGAAATTGCTGACTTGATAAAATCAAAAATTCTTCAATCAGAAATCCCCGTTTCAACTTATCGTACCTTGCGCCCTGAAACCTTAACACATGTCTTCTGTTCTGTCAGACTGGAATGATACCATAGTAGCGCTGGCCACGGCGCCGGGGGTAGGCGCTATAGCCGTGATACGGTTGAGCGGGGAACAAAGTATCTCTATTGCTGATAGATTGTTCAGGGGAAAGAAGCTGGAAGATCAGCCTTCACATACCCTGCATGTGGGACTGCTGGAGCGGGACGGAAATGTGATAGACGAAGTGGTTGCCGCTATTTATAAAGCGCCCAGGTCATATACCGGTGAGAATATTGTAGAGTTCAGTTGCCACGGATCGCCGTATATACAACAGCAGGTCATCGAAGCCTGTGTAGCCATAGGCGCCCGCCTGGCAAAACCCGGTGAATTCACCCAACGGGCTTTTCTGAATGGTAAGATGGACCTGGCGCAGGCAGAAGCGGTGGCCGACCTGATCGCCGCGGACAGCAAGGCGCAGCAGCAAACCGCACTGCAGCAATTGCGTGGCGGATTTTCCGGTGAGCTTTCGCAACTGCGTGATCAGCTCATCAATTTCGCGGCTTTGATAGAACTCGAACTGGATTTTTCCGAGGAAGATGTGGAATTCGCGGACAGGGAACAGTTCCGGCAATTGATAGCAGCATTAAAAAGCCGGATAACAACACTGTTGGATTCGTTTCAACTGGGAAATGTTATTAAAAACGGGGTAAGTGTAGCGATTATCGGTAAACCCAATGCCGGTAAAAGCACCCTGCTGAACGCCTTGCTGAACGAAGAGCGTGCCATCGTAAGTGATATTGCGGGCACAACGCGTGACAGCATCGAAGAAACCCTCAATATAAAAGGCGTGTTGTTCCGATTGATCGATACCGCCGGTATCCGTCAGCATACCACTGATAAAATTGAAAACATTGGCATGGAACGCAGCAGGCAGAATGCCGGAAAGGCAAATATCATTCTGCACCTGGTGGATGTGACAGACCCGGATCAATCAGCTATAGACTGGTTGCAACCTTTCGCTCATAAAACCATTGAAGTATTGAATAAAACAGATCAGCTTGCGGAACCAAAAGACTTTCCTGCGCCAGCTATCGCCATTAGCGCCAAAAAGAATACCGGTATTGATGCGCTGAAAAACCTGATGTATGAGAAAGCCATTGGCGGCACGATTCAAACAGAGAATACTATTGTAACCAATGCCCGTCATTACGATGCACTTTCCCGGATGATGGAAAGTTTACTTGCTATCGAAAAAGGGATGGATCAGCATCTTACCGGTGATCTTCTTACAATTGACATCCGCAGGGCACTGCACTATCTCGGTGAGATCACAGGGCAGGTAGAAACAGACCGCGATATCCTGGGAACTATTTTTGGTAAGTTTTGTATCGGGAAGTAGGTGTACTGTATGCTGACCCTACTTCGTCATTCTGACTCAGGAGAAATCTGCCTGGCAGCAGTACTATGTCTCGGCAGATATCTCACTTCGTTCGATATGACGGATCCTAATTATCGTCATTCTACTTTGACTTCTCGTCATTCCGATCCCAACCGAAGGTCGGGAGAGGAATCTGCCCGGCATTGGTACACAGTTCGGCAGATGTCTCCCCCGAAAGTTCGGGGCGTTCGACATAGCGATGTTCTTTTGTTTCAACATTCAATGAAATAGAACAGGCTGCTCCATTGCGGAACAGCCCTGATATATGCTGAGATTAAAACTACACTAACCGAGGTACCCTACCACCTGGTAGCCCCTGCCCTGCCAGTTGTTTATTTTTTCATACAGGATACCATTGTATTCGTAAAACAGGATACCGTTATACACCACTCTTTCATAATCTGCCGGCAGTGCGGGTACGATGGTGCCGATGGCAGGATTTACCACTTCGTAGTAGCCGTTACGGGGATAGTAATAAACACCCTCATAGAAATAATACAGGTTGTTGCCAAACCAGACATGGGTATATATAGCCGGCAGGTTTCTTACACGCATACCCATCACCGGTGCCGCCTGCATGTACCTTCCCCTGTTTTCAATATAGAAGCGTCCGTTGTAATAATCGTAGGTACGGTTGTTATAGATCACCCGCTCTGTATGCATTGGTTTCTGACGGGTTACCACTACTTTCATTTTTTCTTTTTTGAACTGCACATTGCTCCTGTTGATCGTTCCCATATTCCTGTTGCTGGTGGCGGGGGTAGCCGCCTGGCGGGTACCGGTTACTGAAGGACGGGTGTTGGCTATCGTCGGACGGGCATTCACCTGATCCCTGTTCCTGGTTTGAGCAGAAACCTCCATAGTACTGATAGCTATCATCAATAAGAAAACCATTCCTGTGTACTTATTCGTTTTCATAACCTGAAGTTTTAATTACAGGTTAGATAGTTTATTACCGGGCGGGTTTATTGTACCGTCGTTAATTAAGGTTAATGAAGGAATTTTAAAACCTGTCAGCCTCTCCACCTGCCAGCAGACAGGAATGATGGAAAAAAAGGGCATCTCTACGGCGCCTCCAGGGAAACTGACAGCTTTTTTTTCTCCCACTCAATTATCAAAGCGGCTTTGTCTTTCGATTCATTGGTAACCGTATACCTTAAACGCCGGACCACCCGTTCATTTTCCAGGGCTATTGTTTCAATGCGCAGTATATCCTCTTTCTCATCGTAGTCGTCCGCGAGATGCTGATCATAGTTTTTGTTCAGAATAACGGTCCATTTCTCCTTTTCCCGGGGAATGGTAAACAAAGCATATGCCCCCGCAGGCACCGGTTGCCCGCCGAAAAGAATGGGTTCCGTAAAGATAATACAGGTTGCTTTGTGTGCACCGGTTACCCAAGCCTTATCATAACTTACCAGTCCGCCCCAGATGACCCGGTCCTTCACTCCCGGTGAACTATAGGCGATATGCAGATGAGACTTTCCCACATCTCCCATGGCTATCCGCATCGGGCTTCCTTTTAAAGTATCTTCTGCAATCTTTCCTTCCTCCACGGCTCTTATATAAGCCTCTTTGTCTTCATCCAGCTTATGTTGCGCATGTGCTTCCTGCAGTTTCACTTTTGCATCGGTAAGGCCAGTCCGCTGCCGGCAGGCAAAACTTACAATCAATAATAGCAGGAGGTAGTATTTCATTATTGCAGATTTTAAAAATGCGAAGTTAATCATCTTTACAGCAAGCGTCAATTGACGCGGGGGTCGCTCAAATCCATTTATCTTTGCGTTGAATCCATTTTTATGAAACAATACTTAACCGCTACCACCCTGATCTGTTTACCACTGTTATTATTTTCTTCCTGCAGCCCCAGGCTTTCCGAAAAAGGCATTGCATCCTATTATGCTGATAAGTTCAAGGGACGTAAAACGGCCAATGGTGAAACATTCCGGCAATATAAAATGACCGCAGCCCACAAAACCCTTCCATTTGGAACCAAAGTACGGGTGAAAAACCTCAGGAACGGCCGTACAGTAAAGGTCAGGATCAATGACAGGGGGCCTTTTGTAAAAGGCCGGATCATCGATCTTAGTAAAAAGGCAGCCCGGAGGCTTGGCATGATCAACGACGGCATCAGTGAAGTGGAAATCAGGTATAAGAAGCCCGTGCGATAACCATACCCTGGGGAACGACAAAGAAAGCAGCCGGGATTTGCCGGCCTCATGATTCGTTTCTAAAATATTTAAGTAACTTAATTTGCATTTTCATTATAATAGTTTTATCTTAGACTGACCGCCGGCAAAACTACTTGCGGCACCAAGCTTCTTAATCCTCTCAAATTATCCTTGATTTATAATTTAGTTGCACTTTCCTATGTAAACAAATCCAGGTAACAATTCATCCCACTCCCTTATTTATTATTTCACTTCGTTCCGATACAGGTTATGTAGCCCGGGATAGCGATAGCTATAATCTGTACTCCCCGAAAACGCATCGTTCCACATTGAAAACGACAGACTCTGTACCGCCAGCCGGCCTCAAAGTTTTATTATTACTGTAATAAAGATGACCACTTTTACAAACGGATGGTATTTGATTTATACAAAACCCCGTCATGAAAAAAAAGTCGCTGATTTTCTGCAAAAATCAGGCATTGGTTTCTTCTTACCGGAAACCAGGAAACTGAGGATATGGTCCGACAGGAAAAAATATATCTGTGAACCATTATTTCCTTCCTACGTATTTGTAAGGTTAGAGAACCTGCAAGGTTATTTTGCCAGCCTGGAATCGGATAGTGTGTTATACTATGTGCGAACGGGCAACCAGATAGCCCGGGTCAGCGATTCAATTATTGACAGCCTCAGGGTACTGATCCACTCATCAGCCGATAATATTGAAGTGACCGCTCACAATATTCCACCAGGCAGCGAACTGATTATCATAGACGGCGCATTTACCGGCTTCCGTTGTGAAGCCATCCGCTATGAGGGCAGGGAAAAGTTCCTGGTAAGACTGGATCTGCTGCAAAGAAGTGTTTTAGCCGACATCCCCGTAAAAGAACTGATGCCTGTATCGGCAATGCAATATTATCTCTGACAACCGAGTTTCTTTTATTCATTCAGAATCTTAAAATAAAATTTATGCCAGTACAACCAACTTATCCCGGTGTTTATATAGAAGAAATACCCAGTGGTGTCCGTACGATAATAGGAGTGGCAACTTCTGTTACCGCATTTATAGGCCGGGCTTTGAAAGGCAGTTTAAATGACCCGGTAACGATAACCAGTTTTGGCGACTATGAGCGGAATTTTGGCGGATTATGGGTAGACAGTACCATGAGTTATGCGGTACAGGATTTTTATCAGAACGGGGGAAGCACGGCGTTGATAGTCCGGATATACCGCCCGGAAGAAGGGAGCCCGCCGGATAACGGTATCGCTGCCATCAGCCTGCCCGCCGGATCGGGCTCTTTGGTGCTGCATGCCAACAGCCCGGGAGAATGGGGAAACAGTCTTTTCATATCCGTAGATTATAATACCAAAGACCCCACTGCTGTGGTGGCATCACCGCCTGAGCAAACCACCTTCAACCTGCTGGTGTACGAAAAAAGTGAAAATGGCTTCACGAAAGTGGAAGAATATCTGGGTGTCTCTTTTGACGAGACCGATATAAAGTTTTTACCACGGTTATTGCAGCAGCGGTCCGAAAGAGTGAATATCGGGAAAAACGCGGACGGGTCATGGGCAATCCCGGATGAGATCCCGGATGTTACTCCCGCCGACCCGAAAGGCAACCCGACCATACAGGCCGACGGCGGCTCTGACGGCCAACCATTAACGGCAACTGAATACATAGGGAATGAAGATGAAAAAACAGGCATCTATGCTTTGCGAAAAGCAGATCTTTTTAACCTTCTGAGTGTTCCGCCGCCTGAGCGGGGTACCGATACCCAACCCGAAGTGTATGCAAAAGCTGTTGAGGTGTGTGTAGAGAACAGGGCCATGTTGCTGGTGGATCCTCCACTGGCCTGGGGCAGCACGGTTTCCGGGGCCGTTTCCAATCCTCAGAACAACCTGAGCGCACTTTTGATCTCAGGCACCAGCGCCCGCAACGCCGCCCTGTATTATCCGCTGATCCGGAAAGCAGACCCGTTAAGAGATAACCAGATAGATACTTTTGTACCGAGTGGCGCTATTGCGGGTATTATGGCAAAAACAGATACCAACCGGGGTGTCTGGAAAGCGCCTGCGGGAAATGATGCCGCGTTTAGCGGTGTCTCAGGATTGCAGGTAAACCTTAATGACCTGGAAAACGGACAATTGAATAAGCTGGGTATAAACTGCCTGCGATCGTTTCCCCTCACAGGTCGCGTAGTATGGGGTGCCCGCACTATGAGAGGCGCTGACCAGCTTGCTGATGAATGGAAATATATCTCCGTAAGACGCACGGCACTCTTCATAGAAGAAACCCTGTTCAGGGCTACACAATGGGTAGTATTTGAGCCCAATGATGAGCCGCTGTGGGCGCAGATACGATTGAATATCGGCGCATTCATGCATAACCTGTTCAGGCAGGGAGCCTTCCAGGGAAGAACTCCCAGGGAAGCTTACCTGGTGAAATGCGATAAGGAAACAACCACTCAAAATGATATCAATGCCGGTATCGTAAACATCCTTGTCGGATTTGCACCGTTGAAGCCGGCCGAATTTGTAATCATCAAAATACAGCAATTAGCTGGTCAAATAGAATCTTAAATATCTACTTTATGGCACAATTCACTGTAAACGCAAACAGGTTCGATCCATATAAGAATTTCAAATTCCGGGTTAAATGGGATGGAAAATTTGTAGCCGGAGTAAGTAAAGTGGGCGCCCTGAAAAGAAAAACAGATCCCATTGAGCACCGCATGGGCGGAGATCCCAATACGGTAAGAAAATCTCCAGGACAAACCAAGTATGATCCCATTACCCTGGAACGTGGTATCACCCATGATCCGGAATTTGAAAGATGGGCGAATAAGGTCTGGAACTTCGGCTCCGGCCTGGGGGCGGAGGTATCGCTGAAAGATTTCCGGAAGGACATTATTATTGAAGTATATAACGAGGCAGGTCAACTGGCAATAGCTTACAAAGTATATCGCTGCTGGGTTTCAGACTTCCAGGCATTGCCTGATCTGGATGCCAGTGCCAATGCCATAGCCATTGAAACTATGACGCTCCAGAATGAAGGTTGGGAAAGAGACATTGAAGTTACCGAGCCTGCCGAGCCAAGCTTTACCGAACCTCAATAACCGGTTAACGGATGAGAGCTTTAAGCGCCGGTGAAGTACTGAATGTCTGGGAAATCAGCAGGGAAAAATCCCTGATAGGCAAAACCATTGATCTGCTGTACACATCTGACCCTTCCGGAACCGACCCGGGAACATTCAGTATCGGCGAGAGGGATCGCAGGCTGCTGCAATTGCGCAAATGGATGTTTGGCTCCGGCCTTACCAATGTAGCGAATTGCCCCGCATGTGGTGAATATATTGAATGGGAAAACCGGGTGGAAGATTTCTATTCTCCTGCACAACAACAGGAAACTGAAATTACTTCCGGACTGTCATTCACGCTGGATACAGCGCAGTTCCGTATCCGGTTCAGATTACCGGACAGCTATGATATGATCCGGGCCAGCCAGGACGAGGACTATCGTTTAAATCCCCAAAAACTGTTTTCCGACTGTATTATTGAGGCGTCACAAAACGGATCAGTCCTCCATTCCGACGAACTCCCTGAAGAAATACTGGAAGAACTGGATAAACGCATGGCGATGGAGGACCCTCAAGCTGATATCACCCTGTTGCTGACCTGTCCGGCATGCAGGCATACATGGGAAATGCCCTTTGATATAATGAACTACTTATGGCTGGAAGTCGACAATTGGGCAAAACACACGCTAAGGGAAGTAGCAACAATAGCGTCCGTATTTCATTGGTCTGAATCAGAAATACTGAACCTTAGTCCGGGAAGACGCAAACTCTACCTCGAAATGATAAACGCATGACCAGGTTTATCAACAATTTGATCAATCGCCATATATTGCCTGATGCCGGCATCAAACCCCGGATGCAGAGCCGGTTTGATGATGCCGGTCATTTTCCGGAAACCTTTGACAGCAACCCGGAAGAGAGTCGTTACCCTGATATGCAGCAGGAATCAGATACGACAACAAACAATAAACAACCACTCAACGATCCTGGTTTTGATATAAAAGAACCTGGACAGGCTGACAGCTTACATAAAAACATACCGTTTCTTTCCACGAACCCGTCCCCGGCTGCTCCTGATACTGATAATAGTAAACCGGTTCCTGAAATAAACAGGATTCCCGACGGGAGTTTGTTACCAAAAAACATTCCCTCATCAACACGGGATAAAAAGATCACAGCGCAGGATTCAGCAACAAAGACAACCACCAGAGAAACCCAACCGCTGATAGTACCTGAAAAGGCTCAGGAACATAAAAAACAGCGGGAGAAACCCGGAGAGGATATAATTGCACCTGATGCCGGCATACAGTATCTTTCTCCAAAGAAGAAGGAGGTCGACCCTGTCAATAAGATTGAACCAACAATAAAACCGGGTGATAAGAAAGGCAACTTATATTTTAATGATACTCTCAGGCCGAAAACAGGCAGCGAATCTGGAAACCGCCTGACCCCAACATTACCGGGAAAGACAATTTCCCGTATTGTAAATATTTCAATAGACCGTATAGAAATACGGGCGCAGGTTCCAAAAACAGAAACAAAGCCCGTTGTAAAAAAAGAAGAGAAAGGCATTCTTAGCCTGGAACAGTATCTCGGGCTGCGTAAATCACAATAAGATGAGCAATGAACTGGCCATAGGAGCCGTTACATTAACCCTGCGGAACTTGCTTGACTCGGTAAAGGACCTGAAAGATAGTGATGTTATCAGTGACCTGCCATCGGACGTTCAACCTACGGCAGAAATTCTTATCACCAACCTTCCGCTGGATGAAGCCTACGAATTCGACCAGGCAAAGAACCAGGTGAATCTTTTTCTTTACCATGTGGAACACAGCGCAGCCTGGCGAAACATGGAGATACCCGGAAGAGTTAAAAACGGCGAAACAGCCACCCCTCCTTTAGGATTAAACCTGTACTACCTGATCACAGCTTACGGACAGGATAAAAACGAGATCATTGGTCATTTGCTTTTGGGAAAAGCCATGAGCATACTACACGACCATCCGGTACTAAGCAGGGAAGAGATCAGAGCGGCATTTAGCGCAAGCCGCTTACATGAACAAATTGAGAGAGTAAGGATCAGCCCCCAACCTATTTCAATTGATGAAGTATCAAAGTTGTGGACAGGTTTCCAAAGTCAGTATAAACTGTCGGTGGCCTACCAGGTGTCGGTGGTACTCATCGAAAGCAAACGTCCTTCTACAGTACCATTACCGGTGCTGATGCGTGGCGTCGGCGACCGGGGAGTCTTTGTTCAGCCTTATGTCACCCCTCCTTTCCCGGTGATAGACGCGATTGTGTTCCCCAACAAACAAAATGCCGCGCAGCAGGGAGACACGCTCACAATCAAAGGAAGCCTGCTGATGGGAGATAACGTAACGGTGCGGTTCAAAAACCATCGTTTAGAAACGGATATAGAACTGGCTGTTGAACCTGGCGCCAGCAACGAGGAAGTAAAAGTGATCCTGCCAAACAATCCCAACCAGTGGGTAGCCGGCGTATATACAATGATGGTGGTAGTACGAAACACAGGCAGTGATGAAAAAACATCTAATGATCTGCCTTTTATGTTAGGACCCATGATCAATTTTCCACTGACGATTGTTCCCGGTTCGCCACCCTCTCCGGGCAATCACCTGGCTACTGTCAGCTTCAGCCCGGTCATCCGTCCGGAGCAGGAAGCATTTCTGTTGCTGGGCAGCAGGGAATTTAAAGCGGAAGCACACCCGGTCTCCGCCAATTCTCTTAACTTCCAACTGAAAGAAATTGACAGTGGCGATTATTTTGTCCGGTTGCGTATTGACGGTGCAGACAGCCTGCTGATTGATGCATCCGTTACGCCCCCGGTATTTAAAGCAAGTAATAAAGTGACCTTACCATGAATGTAGCAGACAACTGGCAGGAAAAGAATGATCAATACCTTGCGGTATCCATAGAGTGGCTACGGCTGAAACTGATGAAGGCTGAATGGGAACATTCAGAAGAAAAGCCCTCCTCAAAGGAAATATCCAACAGGGACTTTGCCATCAGGTCGGCTGCCCTGCAGATAAAGGACCTGGAGTCTGGAGAGCCACTGCCATTGCTTGCATTTGTAAAAAAACGCTTCGGGCTTTCCGCTTTTGAGCAGCAACTGTTATTATTATGTGTCGCTATGGAATTGGACACCCGCATCCCCGCACTCTTCGCCAGAGCGCAAAACGATCCGGGTAAGCCTTACCCCACTTTTGCGCTCGCCATGATCCTTTTTGACGCACCGGCATGGGATGTTCTTTCGCCCCAGCGACCACTACGCTACTGGCGGCTTATTGAAATAACCCGGCTGATGAACCAGCCACTGGTCAGCGCTGCATTGAAGGCTGACGAACGGATGGTCAATTTTATAAAAGGCCTTAACTATCTTGATGAAAGAATTGTAAGACTGTCCACCCCTTTTGATATCAGCATCGGCAGCGACACTGTTCTCCCGCCCTCACAGCAAAAAGCAGCAGATATCGTTACAAATAGCATTACAACAATCGACAGGGACCAGTTCCCCTTTATTGTGCAGCTAACGGGTCAGGACACACTCAGTAAACAACTGATCGCACAAAAAGCAGCCGAAACAGCCAACTTCTACCTGGTATCTCTTATGCCGGACCTCCTTCCGCAACAAACAACGGAACTGGAAGAACTGGCACGGCTCTGGCAACGGGAAAGCCTGCTTCTCAGGGTAATGGGCTTTATAGATGCTCAAAAATCTGACATTCTTAAACCAGGTACTCAAAACGGGAGCTTCCAGTTACATCGCTTTTTTTCAGTCAGTCAGGGTATTTTTTTGATCGGGGTTAGGGAATATGTTCCCGGGCTGGCAACCTTTTCTACCGGTGTTGAAATAAAAAAACCAAGTCCTGCGGAACAGCAGGCTGAATGGAAACAAATGCTGGGAGAAAATGTCAACGGAACAGCAGCGCTACTGGCGGGACAGTTCAGTCTGAATACGGTCACCATCAGGCAAATCGTCCGGGGCGCAATAGGTGAGGACAGCAACAGGGAAGAAGATCTTCACCAAAAACTATGGAGTAAATGCCTGGCCACCACCAGCCCCGAGCTGGACACCCTTGTTCAAAAGCTTGAACTGAAAGCTACCTGGGAGGATATCGTTTTACCTGAAGCGTCAGAAAAACAACTCAGGCAAATCGCCAGCCAGGTAAGATACCGGAGCCTGGTATATGACAACTGGGGCTACCGGGATAAAATGAACAGGGGGCTTGGCATCAATGCCCTTTTTGTAGGTGAAAGCGGTACGGGAAAAACCATGGCAGCGGAAGTGCTGGCAAACGATCTTGGACTTCACCTGTACCGCATCGATCTTTCGGGCGTGGTAAGCAAATACATTGGTGAAACCGAAAAAAACCTCCGGCGTCTCTTTGACGCCGCAGAAGATGGGGGCGCGATTTTATTCTTCGACGAGGCGGACGCATTGTTTGGAAAAAGGAGCGAGGTAAAGGACAGTCATGACCGGTATGCCAATATAGAGATCAATTACCTGCTCCAGCGGATGGAGTCCTATAACGGGTTAGCCATCCTGGCTACCAATAAAAAGAGCGCGTTGGATGACGCTTTTATCCGGAGGCTGCGGTTCATTGTTCATTTTCCCTTTCCCGGGACAAAAGAGCGGAAAATGATAGCCGAAAAAATGTTTCCCGCTTCGGTACCCAAAAGCAAAATAGATTACGACCGGCTGGCAGCGCTTAATCTTACAGGCGGAAACTTTTACAATATCGCGATCAACGCGGCATTTATGGCGGCAGAAGACGGTGGAGAAGTAACCATGCCCCTGATACTATCGGCCGCCAGGGCTGAATTTCAAAAAATGGAGCGGCCCGTGAAAGAAGCTGATTTTGTCTGGAATGGATAACAATACAGAACATATTGAGCTGAACCTCCAAATCGGCCGCCTGGTACTGGAAGGTTTTTCTTTAACGCGTTACCAGCAACAGCAGTTGAAAGAGACTATAGAAATGCATTTGACGCGATTGTTCACCACCCATGGAATACCAAGAGAAAACACCCCTGCGGTCAATATAAAAAGCCCTGTTATCCAGGCAACCCGGAGCCCTTCACCCATACAACTGGGAGAACAAATTGCTTTATCTGTGTATAACGGGCTTTCGGATAATATCGGGACGGGCAATAACAGCCTCTCAAATAAAGGTTTTTAAAAAAAGGTAAGTTTTTTGGAGAAGATAGTTGCAAATAAACAATCGTCGCACCTGAGCCATAGTATTCTAAAAAGAACCCGGCAGGAAAAAAATGAAAATGCTTTTGCGAATACTTACAACCAGGGCTTTACCGGCATAGAAACAAAAGCAGGAGTCAGCCTGGTAAATATACCGGTCCATCCCGCCCTCCGCACAACCCCGCAGGTACAATGTTGCGCCAAAGACGGTGCAGGCTGTTCCTGTCCCAAATGCCAGGCAACAGCGGAAGCTACAAAAGACCGGGATGGTTTGGCAGATATCTCAGCAACGGAACAAGCTGCACCTGAACAAAGCACAACAGAACAAACGGAAGAAATTTCTCCGGCAACCGGATTAACAGAACCTGAACAAAGTGAGATAGAAAATGAACCGCAACAAACGATCGCGGGGATGATAGTGGATGATTCCGCTACTGAACTGTCGGATGGACAAATGCGGAAAACAGCCTTTCTTCAAAATTTACGATCGGCGATCTGTAATACAATCGGACCGGTATTGGCCACCGTAGGACAAACAACTGACGGATGTCCCTACCTGAACTACTGGCTGGACCTCTACCAGGATAAAGACGCGGAGCATATTGAAAGAACAGCCTGTAAATATGCACCGGATGTTGCCGGCGCAGCCACCGCGGAAGCATACATTACCATCATCAGTCAAAGAGCGTTGCGGGCAGCAGAAATATGGGTAAGAACAGGCAGGCTGAGCGGCATTCCGGATGGCGTACCGACCACCCTTCCGGGAGAGTCTCCGGCACCGGTGCAGGCGAAGGCGAAAAACGGTGGTGTAAAAAGAGCGGATGATCCGCAGGTGATCAGCCAGCAGTTGGGAGAAGGGCAACCGCTTTCACCGGGTGTACGTTCCCGTATGGAGGCTGCTTTTGGAACAAGCTTCTCCAACGTACGAACACATACCGATTCTACCGCATCGGGGCTTTCCAGCCAGGTGAATGCAAGGGCTTTTACGGTGGGCAATCATATCGCTTTCGGAAGCAGAGAATACCAGCCGGAAACGCTGTTAGGTGATGCCTTGATCGCACATGAACTGGCGCATACCATACAACAAAAAGGTGTAGAAGATTCGGTTGATAAAATGGAAACAGGAGCTGTAGGATATGATGCATTGGAAAGGGACGCGGATAGAGTCGCTGTTGGGATAGTAGGGGCGTTATGGGGAAACAAAGAAAATGGGTTGAACGGCATAAAGCAACAATCTATTCCACTTTTAAGATCAGGTTTGAAATTACAGCGATGCGGAGCATCACAAAGTTCTGTAAATCGGACTCCAACACCCGCCAACACTCCAGACACCTGTCCGACAAGCGTGGAGTTGGAAAGTATCATGGATATGACACCCGGTGGTCTGGCTCGTGGATACAATACCGCATACGGAATTGTCTCGGTTATGCGCCTGCTTCCTGATAATGTGGATTGGAGTAATGCACAGGTTTTTGAAGATGTAAGCCTGAAAAGCAGTACCTGCCCGGATGTATGGACAAATATGTGCACCCCAACAGATAGACCTTTCCCAATCAATCAGGGAACGTATTCTACGGTATTAGGAACACTACCAGCTTTAAGAAACCGGTTCTATGATTTTCACACTTCGCGTTGGAACAGAAGCAGGCTGCATGATAGTGGTCAAACCCCCAATGGAATTGATGAGTGCGTGGTTGCGTGCAATCAATCGTACCGTTGCGACAACAGAGCACTGGGCAGATTCGAGATTACCCGAACCTTTAAAAAAGACACATACAATGGTCGTGATGTTACAAAGGTTACCGTCGAAAAGAGAGCTGTAACATAACTTTGTAGAGATAGAAACTTCAATTTCTTCAAGCAAATAATGCAGCAAAGTTGGATAGGATTAGAACATTTACATCTAATGCAAAGTTGCAGCAAACGAATACAGATGAGGCTTTGCTGAAATCCGGAAGTCAATCATCACTTTCTCGTTCTAGTTCTTTTTCGAAAGGAACCAGTACTTCTTTTTCCTCAAATGAAAATGGATTCGATTTAACAACAATACCGGTACGTCCGGCGCTTCAGTCCGGGCAACAGGTACAGTGTTGCGCCAAAGACGGCGCAGGTTGTTCCTGTCCTAAATGCCAGGCGGCAGCGGAAGCTACAAAAGCCCGGGATGGTTTGGCAGATATTTCCGCAACAGAAGAAACTGTACCCGAACAAAGCACAGCAGAACAAACGGAAGAAATGTCTCCGACAACGGAGTTAACAGAGACTGAAGAAAGTGAAACAGCCAATGAACTGCAACAAACAATTGCAGGACTGATAGTGGACGATTCTGTTGCTGAACTGTCGGATGGACAAATGTGGAAAACGGCATTTCTCCAAAACCTGAGATCAGCGATCTGCAATACGATCGGGCCCGTGTTGGCCACCGTAGGGCAAACAACAGACGGATGCCCCTACCTTAATTACTGGCTGGACCTCTACCAGGAAAAAGATGCGGCGCATATTGAAAAAACAGCCCGTAAATATGCACCGGATGTTGCCGCTGCAACCACCGCGGAAGCATACATTACTATCATCAGTCAAAGGGCACTACGGGCAGCAGAAATATGGGCAAGAACGGGTAGATTGAGTGGTATCCCGGATGGCGTACCCGCCACCCTTCCGGGAGAGTCTCCCGCACCGGTGCAGGCGAAGGCGAAAAACGGTGGTGTAAAAAGAGCGGATGACCCGCAAGCAATAAAACAACAGTTGGGAGAAGGGCAGCCGCTTTCACCGGGTGTACGCTCCCGTATGGAAACTGCCTTCGGCACCAGTTTCTCCAACGTACGAACGCATACCGATTCTACGGCATCCGGGCTTTCCGGCCAGGTGAACGCAAGAGCTTTTACGGTGGGTAATCACATCGCTTTCGGAAGCGGAGAATACCAGCCGGAGACGCCTTTGGGAGATGCGCTGATTGCCCACGAACTGGCGCATACTATACAGCAAAAAGGCACAAAGAACTCAGTTGATAAAATGGAAACCGGAGACGACAGGTACAACCAGTTGGAAGCGGATGCGGATAAAACGGCAACAGGCGTAATAACCGCTCTATGGGGAAATCGTACGGGCGCACGGGAGAATCTTCCGGGATCTATTTCGAAGCTTCGGTCAGGGTTAAGTTTACAAAGATGCTCTAAAGATCCTCCTGCACCAAAGGCCGTTAAGAACATTACCGTTGATATGGTTAAGATGAGAGGATCAACCCGTAACCCGGCTTCAGATTTAACAACTGCCTCCACTGTCTTTGCCGGATGCAATGTAAGCTTTACAAGTGGTCAGAACGTAACAGTACCCAATGCCGATTCTGACGCCTGGCTGGGAGGAGATACTGATATTCAGGTATCAAGCAACTGTGGTAGCGTTTCTGCTGAGGAAAAAAAATCCTTCGATGAGGCAAAGTCAAAATATGGTCTTTCCAGCAGAATGAAATTTCTATATGTTGACACACTTTCAGGAATTAATGCTCTAGGATATAGTATTCCTCCTTATTGTGCAACAAGTGCAGCGGCCCCGTATGTTGATCATGGCGTAATACCAAATAATGCATTGCCTGATACACTCGCACATGAGTTAGGTCATATTTTAATCAACAGTGGACAGCATTCGGGAATTGACAACCCGGCAGATAAAACTAACCTGATGTTTGCTCCCGGAAGAACCGGCTCCAATCTGGATAATTCCCAATGTAATACCATTTACGCAAACGCCTAAAAACTTCCAGAAGCAGGCTATAACCCTGGAGACAGACCAGATACTTTTAAATCATGACTGCCATTTCTCATGTACTCAAAGTTGAGTCCGTTCTCCTGAATGTATTTAAAGGATCATCTCTTTGCAGTGTAATCCGGTAGTTTGAGCATTTATGCAAAAAACGGTGTTGTGAAAAGTCTTTCGCCAAATATCAATCACGTACAGAGGAATAACGACTTCCTTTTCCGTGCGAAAACCGGTTTGAAACAGGATGCTGCTCCTGTCGAAAAGGGTAAGGTCGGTAACCTGCCACCTGGCAATGCCGGCTTTAGTTTTACGCATATACCCGTGTTCCCTCAACGGCAAACCCATGAGCAGGTACAGTGCTGCGCCAAAGACGGTGCAGGCTGCTCCTGTCCCAAATGCCAGGCGGCAGCGGAAGCTACAAAAGACCGGGATGGTGTGGCAGATATCTCAGCAACGGAACAAGCTGCACCTGAACAAAGCACAACAGAACAAACGGAAGAAATGTCTCCGGCAACGGAGTTAACAGAGGCGGAAGAAAGTGAAACAGCCAATGAACCACAACAAACGATCGCGGGGCTGATAGTGGATGATTCCGCTAATGAACTGTCGGAAGGACAAATGCACAAAACGGCATTTCTCCAAAACCTGAGATCAGCGATCTGCAATACGATCGGACCGGTATTGGCCACCGTAGGACAAACAACCGACGGATGTCCCTATCTGAACTACTGGCTGGACCTCTACCAGGAAAAAGATGCGGCGCATATTGAAAAAACAGCCCGTAAATATGCACCGGATGTTGCCGGCGCCACAACAGCGGAAGCATACATTGCTATCATCAGTCAAAGAGCCTTGCGGGCAGCGGAAATATGGGTAAGAACAGGCAGGCTGAGCGGTATTCCTGATGGAGTACCCACTACCCTTCCGGGAGAGTCTCCGGCACCGGTGCAGGCGAAGGCGAAAAACGGTGGTGTAAGAAGAGCGGATGACCCGCAGGTAATCAGGCAACAACTGGGAGAAGGGCAGCCGCTTTCATCGGGTGTCCGTTCCCGTATGGAGACTGCTTTTGGAACAAGCTTCTCCAACGTACGAACACATACTGATTCTACGGCATCCGGGCTTTCCAACCAGGTGAATGCAAGAGCTTTTACGGTAGGTAATCACATTGCTTTCGGAACCGGTGAATACCAACCGGAAACACCCTTAGGCGATGCATTGATCGCTCATGAACTGGCACATACCATACAGCAAAGAGGCACAGAAAATTCAGTTGATAAAATGGAAACCGGAGACGACAGCTACAACCAATTGGAAGCGGATGCGGATAAAACGGCCACCAGCGTAGTAACATCTTTATGGACAAATCCGAAAAGTATCAAAACGCTCGTGCCGGCGCTAAGATCGGGGCTAAAGATTCAGCGATGCAGTAGCCAAACTGTAAACCAAAAAGAAAACGCTTGCACAACAAGTACTAGTCCACCTACGCCAGTAAAAACAATGACAATCAGACCAACCTATTTGTGGGGTGGAAGCACTAATGCCCATTTTACGTCCCAATTAACCTATGCAAATAAAGTTTATAAGACGGCCGGCATAGATATCAAAGCCGGCAATGCGGAAACAATAAATGAAGCGGATACCAAGACCATTCTGGGCACAAATGCAATGCTCAATGTTAGCGGGGATCCACCCCGAAAAGCGAGTTATACTGCGGAAGAAAAAGCACTCCTGGCTAAAAACACAGCCTCAAACGAAGTTTCTATGTACTATATTAAAAAAAAGGAGAATATCCCCAGTTTATGGGCCTTAGCTTACGTGGATTCAGATGCTGTCATACAGGAAAATACAACAACCGACAGGGTGCTTGCCCATGAAGTGGGGCACTTAATAGCAGGTCTTGGACATCCATCCAACCTTGACAATATAATGGCTCAAACCAGCGTAGCAACCGGTAAGGATTGTCTTTCTGATGATCAAATAGAAGCTGCCAGAAACAGTCATTTAGTAAAATAAATTCATCGCACAGATCATCTGATCTTAGATAAATTAAAGGTAAACTATTAGCTAATGACCACCTTCCCCCGCTCTCCCCGTGTACTGAAAGCCGGTATCGTTCTGTTGAATGCCACCAGTTCGGCTATTGAAAGGATTATCTCTTTACAGTACAACCCGGGCTCGCTATCCTATTCACTAAAGGGGCAGGCAATAGAGAACGCCAGCCAGGCCGAGGCCCTGCGATTGAAAGGGCCGCCAGTGGAAACCTATACGCTTGAGGCGGAAATTGATGCGACAGATCAACTGGAGTTCCCCGATCAAAACCCGGAAGTACAGGAAAATGGCCTGGCGCCTATACTGTCAGCACTGGAATCCATGGTATATCCCAGGAGCAGTGCCCTGCTGGCCAACAACAGTCTTTCTTCCGCCGGCTCGCTGGAAATAGTACCCGAAGAAGGTCCATTGATCCTGTTTGTATGGAGCAAAAACAGGGTGGTGCCCGTCAAGATCACCAGTTTCAGTATTACAGAAGAAGCTTTTGATCCGATGCTCAATCCTATTCTGGCCAAAGTCAGTCTCGGCATGCAGGTACTTACGGTGGATGACCTCGGCCACGGCCATAAAGGCGGTAATATATATATGGCTTACCACCAGCAAAAGGAACAGCTTGCCGCGAAATTCAAGCCCGGGCTTTTAAGTACGCTCGGGTTAACAAACATTCCATAATAATGATGATATTATGAAAGATCCTTTACAGATCATTCTGCAATCCGGGAATGTGCCTGCCAATCAATTCCCGGTAACCAGCCGGTATTACAGGATTGAAACAACAACCCTGAAAACAGGCGGGGGAAAAACCATAGCCTGTTTGCGCAGGCGTTTCATTCCTCCTCCGGAAAGCCTGTCATTAACCGGTGCCTATCATGTGAAGCAGGGTGACCGTTTGGATAATATCGCAGCCGGCTCCATCGGCGACCCTGAACAATTCTGGCAGTTGGCAGATGCCAATAATGCCATGAAACCGGAAGAGCTTACGGATGAACCCGGAAAGCAACTGTTGATCGCCCAGTCACAAAACATACCAGGCCTCTGAAATGCTTAAAGGAAAAATAAATCTTTCTTTGCTGATCGGTCCCGTTGTTCCGGTACCGGTTCCCCAAGCCATCATAGATGCATTGGTGAGCGTGCAGGTAAAAAATTCCACAGACGAGCCAAGCGGCTTCCAGTTGACTTTCAGCTTCAGCAGTAAATCGCCCTTAGCTACATTATTACTACTATTGGGGCAGGTGGGGCCTTTTATCAGAACGATTATAACCGTTACGGTGAATGGTACGCCACATGTGTTGATCGACGGCATGATCGGGCATCACCAGGTGACGCCCAATGTGCAGACAGGTCAGTCTACCCTTACGGTTACAGGAGTAGACCTGTCCGCTGCCATGGGGGTAATAGATTTTACCGGGATCCCCTATCCCTGTATGCCTGCCGAAGCAAGGGTCGCGCTGATCATTGCGAAGTACGCTGTTTTCGGGATGATCCCCATGGTAATACCCAGTGTATTTTTTGATGTTCCTATACCCACTTCTAAAATACCGGTACACCAGGGCACCGATCTTGCCTATGTGAACCAGCTCGCCAAAGATGTAGGGTATGTGTTTTATGTAGAAGCAGGACCGGTGGCCGGAACCAATATCGCTTACTGGGGCCCTGAGATAAAAACAGGTATACCCCAACCTGCACTGAACGGGAACATGGATGTTCACAGCAATGTAGAATCGATGAACTTCAGTTTCAATGGCGCCTCCAAAAAAATGCCCATTGTTTTTATCCAGAATGAAGAAACCCGGGCGCCTATCCCGATACCGATACCGGATATCAGTCCGTTTAACCCACCCCTGGGCGCTATACCTGCCATACCGGTCCAGTTCCCGATGATGCGGGATACGGCAAAGCTGAACCCGGTACAGGCAATCGCACTCGGGCTGGCGGAAGCCTCAAGAAGCTCTGATGCGGTAACAGGAACAGGCAGCCTGAATGTACTGCGATACGGTCATGTGCTTAAAGCAAGAGGACTGGTGGGCGTTCGTGGTGCGGGGGATGCATTTAATGGCTTATACTACGTAAAATCCGTTACGCACAAAATACAACGCGGGGAATACAAGCAGGACTTTACGCTATCCCGCAACGGATTGCTGTCTACACTGGCAAAAGTGCCGGTATAAAAATGATGATCATGCCTGAAGAAAAATATTATGGTAAATACCGCGGACTGGTGCTCAACAATATTGATCCGTTGCAGAAAGCACGTTTAATGGTACAGGTGCCGGACGTGCTGGGTCTGGGTTTGTCTACCTGGGCAATGCCCTGTGTGCCTATAGCCGGTCCGCAGATGGGCGTATATGTTATTCCCCTTATTGGTTCAGGTGTATGGATTGAATTTGAAGGAGGGAATCCCGACTATCCTATCTGGACAGGAGGCTTCTGGGGTTCCGCGGCAGAAGTGCCCGCACTCGCTTTTGCCGGCATACCTGCTTCTCCCAATATTGTTTTGCAAACCACCGGGCAAAATACCATTGTAGTAAGCGACCTGCCCGGTCCTACAGGAGGCATCATGCTGAAAAGCACGACCGGCGCCTCTATTATAGTAAACGATACCGGCATCTATATTCAAAACGGGAAAGGCGCCAGCATTATAATGTCCGGCCCTTCAGTGAACATCAATGCCGGTGCTTTAACCATCGTATAACAATATGCCAGGACCATTATTGCACGTAGGAGCTGTTGTGATGTGTGCACATGCAGGACAGGCACAGCCTACCTCACCCAATCCGCGGGTGCTGGTAAGCGGACAGCCGATCGTAACACAACCATTTCCCTATACGATAGCAGGATGTGTTTTTAATGTCTCCGGCAGCCCTGTTCCTTGTGTAACCGCACAATGGATCACCGGCGCTACCCGTGTAACGTCAAACGGTATGCCCGTTTTGTTAATGGACAGCCAGGCCATCTGCACCCCCAATGGAACACCTTTACTGATTACCACCACCCAGATGAGGGTAACCGGCATGTAAATAACTATGAACATAAAATATCCCTTCCGGTTTGATAACACCGGGCGCACCGCACAAACAGATGACGATCGTCATATCCGCGATATGATCGAGCAGGTTTTGTTTACCGCTCCCGGTGAAAGAGTGAACCGCCCGGATTTCGGAAGCGGGCTGCTTCAACTGGTATTTGAACCCAACAGCGATGAGTTGGCTATTACTACACAATTTATGGTACAGGCATCTCTTCAGCAATGGTTGGGCGATTTAATTGAGGTAAACAGTGTAGAGGTGATCAACCGGGATGCAACGCTGCAGGTAACAGTGGCCTATATCATACGCCGGACACAGGAGCCCGTGGTGGCAAAGTTTTTACGATAGAACAGCATGATATGAAGAATTATTGTTGTGACGAACGTCGCCGGAATGCGGTAAAAAATCATCCTTTTCTCAACGGGATCGAGTTCCTGGAAATTGCGGATGACCCGGCTGATGATGTTGCAGACAGGCAAACAACCCTGTATGTTCACTTTGTGAAGGAACTTGCGCCCGGAACGATCACGAAGGACAATATAAGGATTGAAGGCGGTGAGCGGATAAAAAATATCGAAGTAGTGGAGGTAGCTATAGGCTACCAGGAATCACCTCCCGCCTCGCCGCTGTCACCACCTCCCGGACCGGACCCGCAAAAAGTGCTGTTAGTAAAAGTAAAAGAAGCGGGGGATTTTTCACCATATATCCTCCGGCTCGTAAAGGATCATAAAACCAGCGAACAGCCGGATGGTTTTGATCCCATTCTTTCCTTAATAACATTTTCTTTCAAGGTATTATGTCCGAATGATTTTGATTGTAAGCCGGCATGTGACTGCGGGCCGGAACCGGTGACACAACCGGAAATCAATTATCTTGCCAAGGACTACGCCAGCTTCCGGCAACTGATGCTTGACCGCATGGCGGTGACCATGCCGCAATGGAAGGAACGAAATCCGGCCGACCTGGGTATTATGCTGGTGGAAGCGCTGGCATATGCAGCCGACTATCTTAGCTACAGGCAGGATGCTGTTGCGACAGAAGCCTATCTTGGTACCGCCCGCAAACGAATTTCCATAAAAAGACATGCACGCCTGGTAGACTATTATATGCATGACGGATGTAATGCCCGCACCTGGGTACACATTGATATCGCGGATGATTTTCCGGGCGCCGTTACCATCCAAAAGAAAATTGACGACAGCATAACCACGCGTTTCATTACAAAATCATTCTCTGAATTTCCGGCAGCTTTTCGTCCGGATTCCAATCTGTTTGAAAAAGCACTCGCCGAAGGAGTATCAGTGTTTGAACCCATGCACGATGAAGAACTTCGCAGGCAGCACAACAGAATTAATTTTTACACCTGGGGCGACCGCGAATGCTGCCTCCCTAAGGGAGCCACCCAGGCCGCGTTAAGTGGCGACCTTTCCACCCTGAAACCCGGGCAGGTACTCATTTTTATGGAAGCAAAGGGACCGCAAACCGGTAACCCGGCCGATGCCGACCCGGCTCACCGGCATGCAGTACGGCTGACAGCAATAGAACTTACCCATGATCCGTTGTTTGCAGAACTCTCATCTCCCGCATCTCCTTTATCATCCGGCATTCCCGTCACACTCATTACATGGAGAGAGGAAGATGCCCTGCCTTTTCCCCTGTGCCTGTCCTCGTTGAATGATACTACCTACCATGACAATGTAAGCGTGGCCCTAGGGAATAACCTGCTTGCGGACCATGGAATGACACTGGAAAACGATCCCTCGTTACAACCCGATACGGTGGGAGAATCCGTACTTTCCTCCGTCAGCGCTTCTTCGGGATGCGGTTGCGAGAAAGAACCACCCGTTCCCGTTGCGCCAAAATTCAGCCCGGTTTTAAAAAGGACACCATTAACAAATGCAGCTCCATACGATCCGTCCGGAGCAGCCCGCGATGCTATGAAATGGTCGTTGCGCGATACTTTACCATCTGTAATTCTTATAGAAAATGAGACAAAGGAAAAATGGTTTCCTCAAAAGGACCTTTTAGGCAGCGCCGCTAATGCCAGGGAATTTGTGGTAGAAATCGAATCAGACGGCGTGGCGCATATCCGCTTCGGTGATGATATACTGGGAATGCGCCCCCTGTCCGGCACACAGTTCGTTGCCACCTACCGCATCGGGAACGGGATCGCCGGTAATATAGGAAGAGAGACTATTGCAGGTATAGTCAGTAATGACCCGGGGATAACAGGCGGAACGGAAAAAATAGCCGCGGTTACCAATCCGCTGGCAGCCACCGGTGGCACAGAGCCGGAAACAATCGAACTGGTAAAACAAAAAGCGCCTGCCGCTTTTCGCATACAGGAACGGGCGGTAACCACCGGCGATTATGAAGACATGTCGCTGCGTACTTCGGAGGATATTCAGCGAAGCGCCTGTACCTTCCGCTGGACCGGCAGTTGGCACACCGCCTTTCTGACCATCGACCGTTTCGGCGGCAGGGAGGTGAGCCCGGACTTCAGAAACCATGTTAAAAGCAGCATGGACATTTACAGAATGGCAGGTCAGGATGTGGAAGTAAACGAACCTCAGTATGTATCCCTGGAACTGGAAATGATCGTATGCGTAGAACAGAATTATTTTGCCAGCGATGTCAAAGCGGCACTTTTGAAGGTATTCAGCAACCGGGTACTCCCGGACGGAAGCCTGGGAATATTTCATCCGGACAATTTCAGTTTTGGCCAAACGGTGTACCTGAGTCCGCTGTATGCCGCCGCTCAATCAGTGCCGGGCGTCGCATCGGTGCAAATAACAAAATTTAAACGGCTGGATACTGCCGACAACAGCGCAGTTGACACCGGTAAACTACCGGTATCAAGACTGGAAATAGCGAGACTGGATAATGATCCCAATTTTCCCGATCACGGTATTTTTAATCTTATTATGAAAGGCGGTAAATAAACTATTCATTCATGTCTGAAGTGAGCACATGCAACTGTTGTGAAGGAATTTCCCCTGAAACGCCGGCGGAAATTTATAACCGCCCGGGACTCCATGCCATTGCCTATCGGGCCGGCGTTTACCATACTTTCCGCCGGAGCCTGTTATCCCGCTTTTCAAGTTCCGAACTGGAAGCCCTGCAATCTCTCACTACAAGAAACGAGGATGATTTCACCATTTCATTGCTCGATGCCTGGGCGGTTGTCAGCGATGTATTTACTTTTTACCAGGAGCGTATTGCCAATGAAGCCTATCTCAGGACAGCCACCGAACGCCTGTCTGTTCTGCAAATGGCCAGGCTTATTGGTTACGAGCTAAACCCGGGAGTGGCTGCCAGCACCTACCTGGCATTCACGGTAGATGATACCAGCGCAGTACCGTTACCCGTTCCCGGTATGGCCAAGCCTGCTGATCCGTTCATACCGTCTCTTGTGCTGGACGCCGGCATAAAAGTGCAGTCCGTACCGGCACAGGATGAAAAAGCACAAACATTTGAAACCATTGAAAAAATAGCGGCAAGACCGGAATGGAATGCCATCCGGCCCCGTTTATACCTGCCCCAGCCGGTAAAAACACAACCCGGCTTCTTTATTATCAGGGATATCACCAATGATTTAAAAAAAGGGGACGTACTACTGCTCCGTATGCAAAATAAATTTGAATTGAAACAGGTACTGTCAGTTGAAATTGATACGGACAATAAGATAACAACCGTTCAGACAGGAAAAAAAGTTTCTCCCGCTGATTTTTCCGATATTCCACCGGCGCCCAATGCAGGCATATCACTGATGTCCGGACAGGAAACACTGGATGATCCGGCCATCACCGTTATCGCTGACCGGACATGGAAAGAGGAAGACCTTGATACATTGCTCGAAAAAAAGAAATGGCCTGTCGGGGACCTGGCAAAAGGTATCCGGAAAAAAATTGAGCAAAATAACACAGGCTCCGACGCCATTTTTATTTTTCGGAAAACGGCATCCCCATTTGGTTACAATGCGTTAAAGCAAATAACATATAACGACAGGGGGATACCCGATCCTGTTTCACAATGGCTGGAGTGGGACTTAAACGAAGGTTGTACAAACATTTACCTCGACAGCGAGTATAAGGAAGTCGCCCCGGACAGCTATATCGGCGTTAAAACGCACCAAAGCGACCTGGACAGCGCCAAAGTATTTACGGTAGAAAAAGTAAATATAGGTTCCCGCAGCGAATACGGTCTCAATGTCAAATCAACACTGCTTCAGGTATCTTCGGGTGAGCATTCCTGTTGGTATGAAGGCGCCGGAAAGGGAGACAAACTTTCTTTGATAAGAGGTATCAATATTTTTATGCAGAGCGAAGAACTGCCACTCGCAGAACTCTCCATAGAAGCAATCGTACAAAATGATTTTATTACGCTGGACCGCTGGTATCCGGGTTTGAAAAAAGGGCAAATGGTGATCCTTACAGGAGAACGGCATGACCTGCAGGGCGTAGTCGCCAGTGAAGCAATGGAATTGAAGGAAGTTTTTGTCCACAAAGGGTATTCGGTTGTAAGGTTTACGGCAAACCTTGCATACAAATACATAAGAAATACCGTCACCATAAACGCGAATGTGGCGCTTGCCACACATGGCGAAACAGTCAGCGAAGTGCTTGGCAGCGGAGATGCGGCGGTAGCTTTTCAGCAATTTATACTCCGGCAACCGCCGCTTACCTATATCAGTTCATCCAAACCTTCCGGCACCGATACAACGCTGAAAATATATGTCAATGACATACTATGGCAGGAGGTGGATACATTATTTGGGCGTCAACCGGAAGAACGAATTTATACTACCCGCATAAACGATGACGGAAAAACAACCGTAATATTCGGAGATGGCATTACAGGTTGCCGCCTGCCAACCGGCACAGAAAATATCAGGGCCGTCTATCGAAAAGGGATCGGCAACGGGGGACTGGTTAAAGCCAACCAGTTATCTCAGCTCCTTACAAGACCTCTGGGATTAAAGGCAGCCGTCAACCCACTGCCGTCCAAAGGAGCCGCAGACCCTGAGAACCTGGAAGAAGCCAGGGACAACGCGCCGTTAACACTGCTCACTTTTGACCGCGTGGTATCCCTGCAGGATTACGAAGATTTTGCAAGAGCATTTGCCGGTATAGAAAAATCGCTGGCAACATGGACCCGGAAGAAACAGGGGCAATGCATATTGCTTACAATAGCCGGCACCAATGGCGCTATCGTATCAGAAAAAGATTTTCTGTACAAAAACCTTTTAAAAGCGATCCACGAATCGGGGAATAAACGGGTTGATGTGGAACTGAAATCGTATCGTCCGGCATTCTTCAGGATGGCGGCCGGCATACAGATTGACCCTGATTACCTTCCTGAAAAAGTGTTGCCGCAGATAGAGCAGGCACTGAGAGCTGATTTCTCTTTCAGGCGACGTTCCTTTGGTCAACCGGTTTCTTTAAGTGAAGTAATAACTACCTGCCAGGGTATAGAAGGTGTTCTTGCCGTGGATGTTGATAAGCTGTATTATTCCGATAGTGAAGAAGGACTATTTCCCATTCTTAAAGCGGCGCTCCCTGTTGCCGGAAATGAAACCATACTGGCTGCCGAATTATTGACCCTCGATCCCGGTCCCATAGACCTTAAAATAATATCATGAGTTTTGACACAGACAGGTTGTATAACCTATTACCGGCCGTGTATCGCATACGCGATGCAGCGGGCAAGGATTTGTCCCCCGGATCCAAAGACAAAGGGGCCCTGCATGCCCTGTTCACTGCCATCAGCGAACAAATTGCCGTGCTGGAAGATAACCTGGACCAGTTGTACGATGATCAGTTTATTGAAACCTGCGCCGAATGGGTAGTACCTTATATCGGCGACCTCGTGGGAACAAAAGGTATCATCAGTTTCCCGGAAGCGCCATTCAGTCAGCGGGGACAGGTAGCCAAAACCATTGCCTATCGCCGGAGAAAAGGAACTGCGGCCGTACTGGAAGAACTGGCGTTTGACGTAACCGGCTGGAAGGCCAATGTAGTAGAATACTTTTTGCTGCTGGTCACCAATCAGTACCTGAACCATTTGCGCCCCGGTAACTTATCAGTGGCCCCGGTAAGAGGGAGAGCCTTACTGGAATATATCAACACACCTTTTGATACCGTGCCCCGCAGTGTTGATGTGAGGCGGATATCATCCGGAAGAGGAAAGTATAACATCCCCGATATAGGTATTTTTCTCTGGCGGATACAAAGCTACCGCCTGCTTAACGCGCCGGCATATACAATTGACGAAAGGCGGTACACATTTGATCCGCTTGGAAAGGATGTTCCATTATACAATCTTGTAGTCACCGAAAAAGATATTACGCACCTGGCGGAACCGGTTAATGTTCCCATGCCCCTGCGCAGGTTTCCTTTTCACCAGTCTCCGGAGACCTATTACGGCGAAAATGAAAAAAGCGTATTGATCATAAAAAACGGGAAAAAAATAGTGCCGGATATTGCAGCCGGGGAAAAAATAGCTGATCTTGTCTGCATATGCAACCTCAGCGACGTGGAAGGAACCGGGCCCGTTCCCGACTGGTCCAATATGCCCAATGATAAAATTGCCATTGACCCTGTACTGGGTCGCATAGCCCTTCCAGTTAGTTCACCACCTGAAGGACCTGTAGAAATAAAAACCAACTATTGTTACGGTTTCAGTGCCAACATCGGCGGTGGCCCTTATAACCGGCTGGGAAGTTTTTCTGCAAAGTTAAACCCTGTATTAAAAATTCCCGCTGACGCCGCGACCATCCAGGACGCGTTGAATTCACTGGGCACCGGGGGAGGCGTGATCGAGATCACTGATAATAATTATTACGACGCACCTTCCGGAATTGAGATCGCTGCCGGCGCTAAACTGGAGATCCGTTCGGCGGAAGGATGCAGACCCGTACTGATCATAGACAATGAATTAAGCATCGTCGGGGGAACTGATGCCGGGCTCAACCTGAACGGGTTGCTGTTTTGCGGGGGATCAATATATGTACCGGAGGAAATATCCGCAGGCGTATTCAATGAACTGCTATCCCTCCGGGTAACACATTGTACAGCGGTTCCCGGGTCCACTCCTTTTGACATTGTAGACAGCAACCCGAGACTCAGGGTAGCTGCAAACAACACAACTGTAACGATCAGCAAATCTGTTATCGGCGGCCTGCGGGTAACAGATACGGCAACAACTGTTATATCTGACAGTATTATTGATGGAGGGGGGCAGCAACAAGTAGCCTATGCAGGGCTTGACAATACCAATGCCGGAGGCACTCTAACGGTGAGGGACAGCACCATTATCGGCCGTGTAAAAACAAGGATCATGCAGCTCGCCTCCAACAGCATTTTTGATGCTGAACCGGCAACAGGTATGGAAGAACCGCCGGTACTGGCCGAGAGGTTGCAGGAGGGATGCGTTCGTTTTTCTTATATCCCCTTTTCATCCCGTGTACCCAAAAGATATCGTTGCCAGCCGGAAGACGGTAACGCCGGTATAAAACCGACATTTACCTCAACACGTTATGGAGATCCCGGCTATTGTCAACTCAGTGGCTTTTGTGTTACTGAAATAAAACAGGGAGCAGAAAACGATATGGAAATGGGTGTTTTCTATCACCTGTATCAACCCATTCGAGAATTCAACCTGCAAACAAGACTAAAAGAATATTTGAGGTTCGGACTGGAAGCAGGAATTTTTTATGGTTCATAAAACAACTCAAAACGGAGGACTATATTATGGCAAGCGACATTTCCCGAAAATTATTCGACAGAAAAAAGCACTATAGCGGAGTAATCAGCCAGCAAGGACGTGTCAGTCTTGATGCTGATTTTAACGAGCAGCTTGATATACTTCGATACCGCACACATACCGAAACAAAGGATGTGATCGGTTATTCCGGGGTACCGAAGAAAAACAACGGGTTTCTCATCAGCATACAGGACGGACTGGGTTTAACAATAACTCCCGGGCGGATCTACGCCGGCGGGTTGCTTTGTGAGTTGGAAAAAACGGGGCTGCCGGTAACGTATTTTAGTCAGCCCTACTATCCCCAGCCTGACACAACCTACCTGAAAGAAGCTGTAGCCAGTCCACCGGACAGCCCGCTGAGTCCGCCGGCGAGTCCGTTAAGTCCACCCGAAAGTCCGTTGAGCCCGCCACAGGGTTCGCACCTGAACATAACGGACGGACACTATATTGTTTATCTCGATGCCTGGGAAAGGGAGATCAATTTCCTGGATGATCCTTTGATCCGGGAGGTAGCGCTCGGGGAAGCGGACACCACCGCCAGGCTCCAGACGGTATGGCAGGTAAAACTATTGCCTTTAGACAGCTCCGATATCGCTAATGCCTCCTGCAAAACAAAGTTCCCGGAATGGATCAACCTGGTAAAATCAGACAATGGCAGGATGAATGCCCGGACCAAACCGGAGGTTACTCCCGATGATCCCTGTTCCTTAAAACCCGCCACCGGTTTCCGGGGGTTGGAAAACCAGCTATACCGGGTGGAAATACAAAAGGGAAGCTCATTAGCAGATGCCACATTCAAGTGGTCGCGCGATAATGCCACCCTCGAAACCGTGATCGAAAAAATTGACGGTAATACCCTCACGGTTTCCGGCATAGGCAAAGATGATATCATGAGCTTTGGTACGGGACAATGGGTTGAAATAGTGGATGACGTATCCACGCTGCACAATACCCCCCATCCACTGGTGAAAATAGACAAAGTGGATGTGGCTACCCGCGAGATCACCCTGAACGTTTCTGCTGCTTCATACGCCGGGAAGACGGGGCTGAAACTACGCCGCTGGGACCAGACCGAAGACGCCGCGAATGAAAATGGCATTCCCGTTTCTTCCTCATGGGTTGACCTGGAGGAAGGGGTACAGGTAAAATTTTCGGACGGGTCCTACCGGCCCGGCAACTACTGGCTGATACCGGCACGAGCCGCTACCTCGGCAATTGAATGGCCGCCGTTCCAGCCGGAAGCTATTCCGCAGGAGCAACCTCCGGCCGGCACAAAACATTTCTATAGCAAGCTGGCTTTTATTAAAGCCAGTGACGGGATTGTAACACTGGAGGACTGCCGCGAACTGTTCCCTTCTTTAACAGATATCTGCGCGGAGGATATCTGCTTCAAAAATGACAATTGCGGATTAGGCGAAGCAGACAATGTGCAGGAAGCGCTGGATCTCCTTTGCGCCGCTAATGACCTGAGAGATCATAACAAACACCTGCATGGGTATGGCGTGGTATGCGGGTTGAAAGTGGTATGCGGAATTAACCGTGAGTTTGTTCATATAGAGAACGGTTATGCGCTGGATTGCGAGGGAAATATCATACGGCTGAAAACAAAAAACGGTATCAATTACAATATAGTAGCGGAGGCTGCCACTGCCGGCTTACTGGATGATAAAGGCGACGGGGAGATCAGCCTGAGTATCGGTTACAAGGGTAAAAACAATCCCTCCCTGGCCATTGAGCAATACGTGCAGAAATCATTTTGGGAGGAAATACTGGAAGGCTCCCTGATACAGGATTTTTTTAACGAGGATATTAAACCACTGATTGATTTCGTAAAAAAACAGGTCACATTTCCGCTCACGGATACCCCGCCGGTACCTATCGGACAACAGCGACTTACGGCTCTGATCAACCTCATCTGGCAGTTGGTCAATTCTGCCAGCGGTCCCTTCATTTTCCTTTCCGGCAGCCAGAAACGTTCTGAGAACTGCGATCTCAGTCCTGAAGAAAAACAAAATGAGGATCAACTGCTGTATTGCCTGCACAAGGAGCTAAAGGAACTGATCGCCAGTGAAACCTTCTGCGCAATGTTTGACAACGACAATCCGTTTCCCGAATACAAAACAGACCCGGGGCTGGATACCATTTTCGGACCAACGCTGAAAGTCCATACCCGGTTACGCCTGAATCCACAGGCAGGTTTTGCCTATACCTGTGGAAGCGACAATAAAATATTTGTCTATGACCTTACCCGCCGGCAACTCGTTCAAACGCTGAGCTTCCCTTCCACGTCCAATATCAAACTACAGGATATAGCGGTATCAACAAAAGGAACTGAATTGTATGCTACCGGGCTGCTGGATGACAAAGACTCGATCATCGCCGTAGTAGCCATAGATATAGTATCGGGTAAGCATGACTGGATAAACGGTTCCTCCGTGAAGTGCGCTTTCAAATACGTGAGCCTTGCCTATAACGAAAAATTCGGCTTGCATGCCATCTCAAAAACAAGGGGACTATACAGGATAACGGGAATAGGCACTGCGGCTTTTACCGAGACACAACTGAGCGCTTTCAATGCAACAGGATTGATCACAATTCCTGATGGAGGGAATACTGCTTTTGTGGCCAGAAATGCCGCCATCGTTACTGAAACCAATACTTATACCCAGATCGATGCCATTGATCTCAACAGCAACGCCTTGGTAAGGTCCTTCGTTTCGCCGGGAAATAATCCCGAGAATGATATCCTGGTAAGAGGAGGAACACTGTATGTTACCGGGCATACAGGGGCACAACGCGTGGTGAAAGCTTTTACAATTGCTTCCGGGGCCGCCTTACCGGACATACCCATTGAGGCCAGTTCCGCCCTTCGGCTTACAGGACTACAAGCCGCTGATAATGATTTTGTACTGGTTGCCATGTCAGACAAATACAAGGTTGTAAGAATAGATATCAAGCAGCACAAAGTGGATACAAGGTTCCGGATACCTGTACAACTATTTCCCATAGGTATCGCCACTTCTACAAAAAATGATGCTGTGTACGTGCTTAACTCTATTGTGAATACCATTACAGCCATCGATACAGGAGCGACATTTAAAACACCTTCACCCAACTACACTGAAGAGCCGCCTTTTGACATTGCCGATTACCACGATGATGCAATAGCAGCCTTTGCTGACCTCGCAAGCCACCTGTTGCAATATCTCAAGGATGCTTTCTGCGGTAAGTTCATCATCGACTGCCCCGATTGCACAGAAAAAGATAAGGTATACCTCGGCACCATCAAAATAAGGGGCCGAAAAGTGTACCGTATCTGCAACTTCAGCAAGAGAAAATATGTGAAAACATTCAGAACATGGAGTTACTGGCTTTCTACAGTTCCTGTTCTTCCGGCGTTGAAGAAGTCATTTGAGAAATTCTGTTGCAGTGTGATTGATAAAAAAGCGCCATAGCAGCCGGGTATCCGGCAGATAAATCAATTTTCAGTTTAAAAATAAATTTATGGCAGATCAGATCTATTTAGCCACGGGGCAGGTTATAGACAGGGATACCACTGAAGGCGTGGCAGGATTGCTGGTGGAAGCCTGGGACAGCGATCCGCAACGAGACCAGAAATTAGGGGAAGCCAAAACAGATGACTACGGTCGTTTCAGCATATCGCTTGATCTCCGGAGGTTAAAATATGAAACGGTTCCTGATCCCTTCTTCAAAGTCTACAGGGACGAACAGTTGCTGGAAAGCACAGAAAGTTCGGTTTTGTGGAATGCGAATACACAGGAAAACGTTACTATTAAAATAAGAACAGCCCGAAAACGGGCGCCGGGTAATGACAGGATCAACTCCAACCAGGTATTCAAAGCGGTGGATTTCTACCAGAAATCCGATTTCAGAGGAGTGCTGAATGATTATCGTTTCAAAGCATTAACATCAGTGGGCGTAGTAACCGATATCCTTAAAAACGCGTTTACCAATATGGACATAGAACCCGTACGGGTAAAGGGAAGCAGGGAGATAGACGTGGTTAACCAGGACGTAAATGTTGTACGCGCTAATCTTGCATCAAAAGATATCGCTGTAGCGGAAGTGGCTCCCTACCAGCCCGGACTTAACAGGGAAACGCTCAGCATTTCGCTGCTGCCCAAAACACTAAAGCCGGGACAACAGGTGAAGCTATACGAAGAAAATGGTGTGGTACGGTATTATTCCATTGTTAAAACGGCTTCCGCCAATACGGAAGTTCCCGCAGAAGTGACCAGGGATATTGAAAAGCATGAAGGGGAGTTGAAAGACCTGAGGCGGGAACTGAAAACGGCCCGCGATGATTCTGCAAAAAAAGAAGAAACGATCAAATCGCTGCAACAGCAGATCGAAAAATTACAGAAAAGCCAGGCGGATGTAGAAACCATATTCAAATCGGAGAATTTTAGGAAACTGATTGCAGAAACGAATAAACCCGTACGAAAAACAGCGCCCGTCAAAGGCAGGAAAAAGCCTGAATAGCTCAAATCATTTACCTTATTCGTTGCCGCTATGCACACCGCCGAAGCCGCTGACAACCTGGTCTCCTGCATTATGCCCACCTACAACAGGAGGGCGTTCATACCACATGCCATCCGGTATTTCCTGAGACAGGATTATCCCGCCAGAGAACTCATTATTATCGATGATGGCACCGATTGTATCCGCGACCTCGTACCTGAAGTGCCGGGCATACGTTATTACCGGCTTGAATCCAAACAAACACTTGGCGCCAAGCTCAATATGGGTTGTGAGTATGCAAAGGGCAATATCATTGCCAACTGGGATGACGACGACTGGTATGCAGACAGGCGTCTCAGCTACGAGGTATCCGCGCTGCGGAATACGGAAACGAATGTTTGCGGCATCAACACATTACTTTATTTTGATGTAAACAGGAAGACCGGCTTCAAATACATATATCCGCGTGACCAAAGGGTATGGTTACTGGGCAGCTCGCTTTGTTATAAAAAAGAACACTGGCAGCATCACAAATTTGCAGATATCAATGTAGGTATGGATGGATTGTTTGTATGGGCAACACCTGCACAACAGGTAAAAGTGCTCGAAGATTATTCCTTCTCGGTACACATGATCCACAACAACAATATAAGCCCCAAGCGAACAGACAGCGGCTGGTGGCACCCCTACCCTGTTGCTGAACTGATATCCCTGATGAATGAAGACTGGCAGGTATATTCGGACGAGATAACGACTGATATTAAAAAGCCCGCGAAAAAGAAACACCCGCTTCCGGTACAACCGCAGGCAAAAGCAGTAAGGCCATTAAAAAACATCTTTGCCTGCCTGGTGCACGAGAAGGAAGATTGCATCATAGATCTTGTCAGGAACCTTCATTATTACGACCCCGCTTCAACCATCCTCCTGTATAACGGGGGAGAAAATAAAAACCTGCTGCATAATACAGGGCTGCTAAAAAAATACGGAGCGATCATCCACCCCCATGCCCACCCGGTAAAATACGGCTACCTGCATGATTTCGCCCTGGAATGTATGCAGTTTGCCACAGACAATCTCTCTTTTGATTGTTTCACAATAGTCGACTCTGATCAGTTGCTGGTCCGCAGCAATTACTCCGATTATCTGTCCGGCTTTTTTAATGAAAAAACAGGAGTCGGAATGCTTTCGAACGCTCCTGCTAAAATAAGTGCAGACAACCGGAGTAATCATGTCGCCCTGCAGGCGTTTAAGGAATATGAGCTATGGAAACCACTGTTACAAACCTTTCATAACGGCGAAGAAAAATTTGTGCACTGGACATTTTGGCCCTCGACCGTATTTACTGCCAAAGCGATAAAAGATATGCTGCTGTTGTTTAAAGAAAATGAGATACTGAAAAATATAATTGCCCAAACGAAGATCTGGGCTACCGAAGAAGTGATCTTCCCCACGCTGGTTCGCCTGCTTGGCTATGAAATTGCCCTGGCGCCTCATAGCTATGACTTTGTAAGGTTCAGGCAACCTTTGACAAAAAATGATCTGAATGCGGCGATGACCCGGCAGGATGTATTCTGGATACACCCTGTGGAACGAAAATATGAAAACCCTGTTCGCGGACAGGTACGGGAAAGATCCGGTCACTATACCCCCAAACAAATGAAAAACGCTACAGGAGCACAACCGGCGGAACTGATACTGAATTCCGCATTGATAAGCAGGATGAAAAAAATAAATGGCTGGCTGAGCGACCGGGAGGCTGAACTACTCATTGCAGCCGCCATTAAGGCCTGCTCTGATTTTCCTGCACCACAACATATCGTGGAAATAGGAAGCTACCATGGCAAATCCACGGTTGCTTTGGGTAATGTCGTCAAATCCTTCTTTCCAAAAGCAAAAGTCTTTGCCATCGACCCGCATGATGGCCTGGTAGGTGCGGCAGACCAGGGTCTGCAACAGTTGTCGCCTTCGCTGCAGGCCTTCAAAAAAAATATCGGCGACGAACAATTAAACGATTTTGTTGAACTCATTCCGGACTATTCCTTTAATGTAAACCTCAAAAAGCCTGTCCATATGCTTTTTATAGACGGACTCCATGACTACTCAAACGTGGCCCGTGACTTTCATCATTTTTCAGAGTGGATACCACCTAGTGGTTATATAGCTTTTCATGACTATGCAAACTACTACCCCGGAGTAGTGGCGTTCGTGGATGAGCTGGTAAATACCGGCCAATGCCGCAGGGTTCAGCTAGCTGACAGCCTGATCATAGTCCAAAAAACTGATTGGGACTGATACGGGTTCCACCCTTCCCGCACATCAAAGTCATCCTGTCATGCTTTCCCCCAGGTTATTCATCAGCTTTTTCAATAAGAAAATAAATGCCTTTCATTTCTTCGGAATCATAGGCTTTATCGCAGGCGGACTGCTTGGCATCCTGCTTTGTTATCTGCTCCAACTGGATTACAGGGTCATCCTGCTGATGACTTTCATAGGGGTGGCTGTATTCTTTTTGCTGGCCTTTGCAGCCAAAATCATTACGGGCGAAGAAAACATCGTTTATTATCATCATGAAATCGCCATTTTGCTCGTATGCGCTGTCGTTTTGGGTATTTTGAAGGAACCGGTATTGATTTACCTGGATATTACTATCCTCGGCATTGCCATATTTCTTGCTTTCGGAAGGATAGGTTGTTTTAATGTAGGTTGCTGTCACGGAAAACCATCTGACAACGGGGTAGTGTACACGCATGAGCATGTAGAAGCAGGGTTTACCAGGTATTATGAAGGCGTCAGGCTTTTACCGGTACAGCTTATTGAATCTGCCTTTGTTTTCCTTGTAACCGCTGCAGGAATATACCTGCTGCTCTATCGCTATCCCCCCGGCACTGTATTGGTTGTTTACACTTGTGTGTACGGGCTTTTCCGTTTCGTCGTCGAGTTTTTCCGGGGCGATCCCGAAAGGCCTTACTGGAAAGGATTATCGGAAGCGCAATGGACAACCCTGCTATTGATAGCCGTGAGCGTAATATTGAGCGTCAGCGGGTTAATACCGCTTTATCAATGGCATCTTATCATTTCCTGCCTGATCTTTATTGTAAGTATTGGGGTAATATGGAAAGCCGGCAGGGAAGATGCTGTAGTAAGCCCTCAGCATATAAGGCAGATCGCCATTGCTTTAGAAAATACTGACCGTCCTGAAAAGATACCCCGGAACAGCAACAAAAATGTCAGTATCTTTCAAACAGACCAGGGGCTTAATTTATCTTTTGGTCATATACCCGATAATGAAGGGTCCATAAGCCATTATACTATATCGCTAATGAAACGAAAACTCTCTTTTTCAACTGCAGAAAAAGTGGCAAAGATTATCCGGCTGTTAAAAAAACACAAAACTCCTTACAACATACTGCAGAAAGAAAACGTGTACCATATTACTTTCAGGAACTAACCGGTTCAATACAGAAATATAAGGTATACCAGCCAGGATTTACACCCTCTCACATACTTCCTCTACGCACTACCCGCTTCAGAAGTCAATAATTTCTTTTCCCTTTAATTATTTTATGTTCCAACCTGAAGACTCCCGCCAGGGGTCGTAAGAAAAGTCTGGAAAATTTAAAAAAAAAATATAAAATTATTCACACATTATCTAAAACTAAAATATGATTCTTTTTTAGACTCTCTCTTCGGTTTTAATCATTCCCGATAAATTCGATTTACTTTTTTTATTGCCCTATTCAAAAATCTAAATCAGTCGATTTCAAATTTCATTTTTTTGTCGCAACCTGAAAAAACAGGTGTCATTGTCTTTTATTTAAAAGCCGGTAAAAATCAGTCTGTCAGCGAATTACAGTTGTTTTTGATTGGTTTGCAAGCTATTTTTGCGCAACTGAATGAACACGATCTGCAAACATATCGCTGCGCTGTTTCTGCTGCTTGTTTTTGGAAGCGGAAGCGCCCTGCATGATATCATTAGCTTGAAGCAGATTAGTGAGATAGCAACGGAGATGCCTGCCCAGGAAACTGAAGATTCTTTAAAAGAGAACGAAACCGTGCGGGAAGCTCATCACAGCTTTGAAATTTCGCTGGTAGGTTTTCCTCAACCGGACAGGGCTCTTTTGTCCCCTACCGTTGCCAACAAGATATTATCTTCCTTTGATCCGGTATTTTCTCCTCCTCCCAACCAACAGGTATAGTATCTGACATCTTTAAGGTTCAACACGTTTGATCCATCTTCATTTTATTACTTCTTTTAAAGCTTAAAAACATCAGACATATGAATACGTCTAAGTTGAAAATATCTGTATTATTCATCAGTTTCTCATTCTTCGCAGCCGTAACCATCGCACAGCAGGATATCGCGTATGTAAAAGTTAACGGTTCTGCTCTGCAAACCGGTTCTTCCCCAACTAAATATACAGAGCCTGATACCAATATCAGCACATTTAAATACCTCAAATTGAGCAATACCTCAAAATATGGTTTCCTGGAGAAAGAGCTTATGCAATTGTTCCCGGAGTTGGTGAAGGAAAAAACCGTTTCTTACATGTATGGCAAAAACGCTTACCGCAAGGCTACTGTGAAAGTGCTTGACGAAGAAAAACTGGTTTATAAAATGGCCACGACCATTAAAGCCCAGGAACTTGAAATTGAAAAATTGAAAGCCCTGATCGCAGAATTGCAAAAAGGAGCAGAATAAGCTGCATTGGTAATATCAAAATAGAAAAGGCGACCAAATGGTCGCCTTTTCTATTTTTAAAAAATCATATAAAATTTTATATAATATAAAAATAACTCTATACATAAAAGAATATTACATTTTGATAATCAACAAATTAATACTAAAATAGACATCTAAAGGGGGAGTTGAAAATATCTAAGATTCAAAATAAATACATGATTATTTTTAAAATGTTAATAATTTTGTTTTTAATAATTCAAAATATCTATAGATTTGTTGAAAAAATACAAATTATTAATTTTTAAAATTTAAAACTTCTCCACTAATGGCTAAGAGAACATTGAAACAGATTGCCCCCTTTGCAATATTGGTAGCCATCGCCCTGGCTGCCATTTTTATTAAACCAATCCCTGATTATGCAGCGCCCGATGGAACCTATAACAGCTCTGATATTGCCTGGGTGATTGTAGCCGCAGCGCTGGTGTTCTTAATGACCCCCGGTCTGGCTTTTTTCTACGGCGGCATGGTACACCGTAAAAATGTAATTTCTACTATGATGAAAAGCGTAGTGGCAGCCGGTGTGGTAAGTGTGCTTTGGATCTTCGTAGGATACAGCCTCTGTTTCGGGGAAGATATCGGAGGTTTTATAGGAAATCCCACCACCCACATGTTCTACAAAGATGTTGCCTCCGGTGAACCCTGGGGAGGGGCGCCCACTATACCCAAAACACTCTTTTCTGTCTTTCAATTGATGTTTGCCATTATTACGCCCGGACTGGTAGTAGGCGCCGTAGCCGAAAGAATCCGGTTTACTTCTTATATATTATTTATCGCCTTATTCAGCATCCTCGTATATGCCCCCCTGGCACACTGGAGCTGGCACCCGGAAGGATTCCTCTATAAAATGGGAGCGCTTGATTTTGCCGGCGGTACCGTGGTACATATTTCCGCCGGCTGCGCGGCATTGGCCGGCGCCCTGGTATTGAAACGCCGTAAAGCACACATGGAGCACAAGGAAATTCCCCCGGCCAATATTCCTTATGTATTGATCGGTACCGGTTTACTCTGGTTCGGCTGGTTTGGCTTCAATGCAGGTTCCGCATTGGGGGCTAATGAGTTGGCTGTATCAGCATTTGCTACTACCAATACTGCGGCTGCGGCTGCCGGATTGGGCTGGATGTTTTTTGATGTGGTAAGAGGAAAAAAACCCTCTGTGGTTGGCTTTTGTATCGGCGCTGTAGTCGGTTTGGTAGCTATCACGCCCGCTGCAGGTTTTGTAGCTATACCCCAAAGCATCTTTATAGGAGTTGCTGCAGCCCTGATCTCAAATATTGCCGTGTACTACAAACAGAAGTCCAGCCTGGACGATACACTGGATGTGTTTCCGTGTCATGGTCTGGGTGGTATGGTAGGTATGTTGCTGACCGGTGTATTTGCTACCACCGCTGTGAACGGGGACGGAAGCAATGGTTTATTCTATGGAAACCCGGCTTTTTTCTTCACCCAGTTGAAAGCAATGGTAATTGCCGTATCATACAGCTTTATCGTTTCGTTCGTGATTTTCAAGTTCATCAATTTCATACTTCCGCTGCGGGTTACGGCTGAAGAAGAAGAAATTGGACTTGACGCTACCCAACACAATGAAAAATACATGCAGGGCACTTTACTGGTACATACCAATGGACAGATCAAAGAGGAGGAAGCAGCCCTTTAGTAACAAGCCTGTTGTAAATATTACACTCAGATAAACGAAAAGGTACAGTTTTTAACAAAACCTCTGACCAGGTTTCTAACTGTACCCTTTCTTCTAAAACTTAAAAATCAACTGCAATGTTAAGAAAAATTCTGACACTGGCTGTGGCTACGACTTCTGTTTCTACGGCTTTTTCACAGGAACCGGCAACTACCACTCCAACCAAGGGAGAACTGACCGTTTCCGGATTCGTAGACGCCTACTACCGTTTCAATTTTGCTAACGCAAAGGATGCCAATGAATTAAACAACTATACCAGCTTTACAAATTCACAAAACTCCTTTGAGGTAGGCATGGCCTCCCTTAAAGCCGATTACAGTTTTGGTAAAGTTTCCGCCACCGTAGACCTCGGTTTCGGGCAAAGAGCGAGGGAGTTCTCCTATGCAGAGGAAGAGGATGGCATACTTCAATCCATCAAGCAGGCTTATGTTACCTATGCCCCCAGTGATAAGGTCTCTTTTACCATGGGTAAGTTTGGTACCCATATCGGGTACGAACTGCTGGACCCGCAATTTAACAGGAACTACAGCATGAGCTATATGTTCTCCTATGGTCCCTTCTCCCATACCGGCATTAAGGCCGATTTCGGACTGGGAGACCATTTCGGACTGATGCTGGGAGTTGCCAATCCGAACGACCTGATCTATGCAAATTTCGGAAAGAAGAACTTCCTGGCTCAACTCAGCACCACCTACGAAAACTTCAGTGCGTTCCTTAACTATGCAGGCGGAAAAGATATGGATAACGGTACCGGCAACCAGGTGGGATTGACCGCTACAGCCAAGCTTTCTGAAAAATTCAATATCGGGTACGACGGCACTGTGAAATTTTACAAACCGGAAGGAGACGATACCTACAGTTGGTGGGGCTCAGCACTCTACCTGAATGTAGACCCATCGGATAAATTCGGACTGACGCTGCGCGGAGAGTATTTTGATGATAAAAAACACGGAACCGGCTTCTTTCATACCAGTATTTTCCAGACAACACTTTCCGCCAATATCAAACCACACTCTAATATTATTATAATCCCCGAGTTCAGACTAGACTCAGCCGCTGACCCCATTTACTTTAAAAATAATAATAGTGGTTCCAAAAGCACCGGAACATTTCTGCTGGCGGCAATTGTTTATTTCTAGCATTGCGACGGATAGCCACCGGCGCCAGGTAATAAATCAACTTAAGTAAACCCCTACGTTCAACCAAAAATACTCTATATGACTAAAGCAAACAGTTCTATACCTTTTATCCTCTTAACTATTTTCGCCGTGATCGGCATATTTGTACCGCTGGTAGCCGATTTCGACGGATCTGAAGTATACAGCGCGGCGGATATCACCTGGGTACTGATATCTGCCGCCCTGGTACTGTTGATGACACCCGGACTTTCCTTTTTTTACGGGGGAATGGTAGGTAAGAAAAACGTGATCTCTACCATGCTTCAGAGCTTTATCGCCACAGGTCTCATCAGCATACTGTGGCTGGTAGTCGGGTTCGGGCTCGCATTTGGCACTTCCATTGGAGGCTTTATCGGCAACCCTTCTGAATTCCTTTTCATGAATGGACTGAACGGGCATGAGCCCTGGGGTGGCGCTCCAACCATTCCTATCCTTCTGTTCGCGCTGTTTCAGATGAAATTCGCGATCATTACACCTGCACTCGTAGTAGGCGGTACAGCGGAGCGTATCCGGTTTACCTCCTACGTGTTGTTCATGATCCTCTTCAGCCTTATCATTTATGCGCCACTGGCCCACTGGACCTGGCATCCTGACGGACTGCTGGCACAAATGGGAGTACTCGATTTTGCCGGGGGAACGGTGGTGCACATGTCTGCAGGGTGCGTAGCGCTGGCAGGTGCGATTGTTTTGAAAAAAAGGAAATCGCTCCTTAAAAAAGAAGAAGTAAAGCCTGCCCGTGTACCTTATGTCTTGTTAGGTACCGGATTGCTGTGGTTTGGCTGGTTTGGTTTCAATGCAGGATCTGCGCTGGGTGCCAATAGCCTGGCAGTTGATGCATTCGCGAATACCAACACCGCCTCCGCAGCGGCAGGGTTGGCCTGGATCTTTTTTGATGCCATCAGGGGCAGAAAGCCATCTGCACTGGGCTTCTGCATCGGTGCAGTGGTTGGTCTGGTAGCCATCACGCCTGCTGCCGGTTTTGTAGGACTTCCGCAGAGTATCTTTATAGGTTTCATAGCCGCTATCCTGGCCAACCTGGCCGTTCACTGGAAGAATAAATCAGGTATTGACGATACGCTGGATGTATTCCCCTGCCATGGTGTAGGAGGAATCGTCGGAATGATCTGTACCGGTATCTTCGCAAGCACTAAAATAAACCCTGACGGGCAGGATGGCTTGTTATACGGTGGAACAGAATTCTTCTTCAACCAGTTGCTGGGTTGTGTAATCGCTGTGGCATTTGCTTTTATCATGGGATTCATTGTCTTTAAACTGGTAGATATCATCCATCCGCTCAGGGTATCTGAGTCTGAAGAGGAATTGGGACTTGATATCACCCAGCATGATGAAAGTCTTTAACCGATAAAAGGAATATTGATACATTTTTCATAGGGCAAGCAATCGTTAAAACCTTCCATGTCTATGGAGGGTTTTTTATTTGGCCGCTGGCATGATATTGGCAATACCAGGAACACAAATAATTTTTTGATTTTATTAGTCGGTTCGCTTCAAGAAAAGCACTAATTTTCAAAACCTTTAGTGGATAAACCGACCCTAAAAGCCAATATTATGTCAAATATTCTGATAATAGATGATGAAAAAGCAATACGCAAAACCCTTGGAGAAATTTTATCCTACGAAGGATACAAAATTGATGAAGCAGGTGATGGGGAAGAAGGGCTGAAGAAGTTCCGGGAGAAAAACTACGATGTCGTTCTCTGCGATATTAAAATGCCCAGGATTGATGGCGTGGAATTCCTGGAAAAGGTAAGTGAGATCAATGCAGATGTTCCCGTCATCATGATATCCGGGCACGGCACCATAGAAACCGCTGTAGAGGCGGTTAAAAAAGGAGCTTACGATTATATCTCCAAGCCACCCGATCTAAACCGGTTGCTCATCACCATCCGCAACGCCATGGACAAAACCAACCTGGTAACCGAAACCAAAGTGCTGCGCAGAAAAGCGTCAAAAGTGGAGGAGATGATTGGCGAAAGCGACCCTATGGTGAAAATAAAAGAGACCATCGATAAAGTGGCGCCCACGGAAGCAAGGGTGATGATCATGGGTGAGAACGGGGTGGGTAAAGAACTGGTAGCCCGCTGGATTCACGAAAAAAGCAACCGGTCCAAAGGTGCCCTGATAGAGGTAAATTGCGCGGCCATACCCGGGGAACTGATAGAAAGTGAACTGTTTGGTCATGAAAAAGGCTCTTTTACTTCCGCGGTAAAACAACGGATAGGAAAATTTGAACAGGCACATGGAGGCACTTTGTTCCTGGACGAAATCGGGGACATGAGCCTTAACGCGCAGGCCAAGGTGCTCAGGGCATTGCAGGAAGGAAAGATAACCCGGGTGGGAGGCGACAAGGATATCAGCGTGGACGTGCGGGTGATAGCAGCTACCAACAAGGACCTGCTGAAGGAAGTAGAGGAAAAGAATTTCCGGCTCGACCTTTATCACCGGCTGGGTGTCATCATCATCAATGTTCCCTCACTTAACAACCGCCAAAACGATATTCCCCTGCTGGTAGACAAATTCCTGACAGACATCTGCGCCGAATACGGCATTCCCAAAAAATCCATTGAAGAGGCAGCCATAAAAGCCCTGCAGGGCAATAACTGGACGGGTAATATCCGGGAGCTCAGGAATGTGGTGGAGCGCCTGATCATTCTTTCGGGAAAAACAATTACGGAAGAGGATGTAAATACCTATGTTATCCCCAGAAAATAAGATGAAGAATGTGTACTGCATCGCGGGGTTGGGGGCTGATGAAAAAATCTTCAGTCATATTGACTGGCCGGAAGACGTGGAAGTACACTATCTTAAATGGGTACTGCCCCGGGATAATGAGCCTATACAGGACTATGCCAGGCGAATGAGCGAAGCGGTCAGAGAACCGGACCCTATCCTGGTAGGAGCGTCCTTTGGAGGAATGATGAGCATTGAAATCTCCAGGCTGATACCAGTTAAAAAAATCGTCCTTATTTCCAGCATCACTCATTATAAAGAAGTGCCTCGCTGGATGCGTGTCTGCGGGAAACTGAAACTGGACTATCTCCTCCCCAAACGAAATATGCAAAAACTACTTCCCTTAAAAATATTTTACCCCGTTCAAAACTATTTCCTGGGCGCCCAAACTCCCGAAGCCAGGAAAATGGCGGGCAGCTACCGGAATAGTGTAAACGCTGCTTACCTGAAATGGTCTATACATCAGATACTGAACTGGAAAAATAAAGACATACAGGTGCCTTTTGTGCAAATTCATGGAAACCGCGACAAGCTTTTCCCGATTTCTTATGTACATCCCGCTTATACTATCGATAAAGGAGGACATTTCATGGTTTTTCAACAGGCCGGCGAGGTTTCCCGGCTGCTGAATGACGTACTCTAAGTACTATAATATACAGTAATTAACAAGTTTTTCGCCATAAGATGTAACATTTTGGCTTCCGCACCGACATATACCCGTAATCAGTATTTTTTATACTATTTTTGGCAACCTCAAAAACAGATACATGAGTTCAGGCTGGATCATTTTTATTTTAGGCACTATAGGGTTTCATTATGGTTTGTATGGCATGTTCAGGAAGGCGGGTATTACCCCCTGGAAGGCCCTGATACCCTATTATAACACCTGGTTGGTAGTTGAAAAAATGCCGTTGAAGAAGTATTGGTTCTTTCTTCAGTTCATACCGATCGTAGGGCAGTTTATCACCATCTGGATCTATATAAAATTCGTAGAGCACTTCGGACGTTTCTCCCTGCTGCACCATGCAGCCGCGGTGTTTGTGCCATTCCTCTACTTTCCCTACCTGGGTTATTCAAAAAACGAAAGATATGCTGGCAATGCCGTGGTGAAGAACTATAAAAAGTCGTCGACCAGGGAATGGATAGACGCCGCCGTATTTGCCGTGGTGGCTGCCAGCATCATCCGGACATTCATTTTTGAAGCCTATGTGATCCCTACCGGCAGTATGGAAAAAACATTGATGGTGAACGACTTCCTGTTTGTAAGCAAACTGAGCTATGGTCCCCGCCTGCCCAATACACCATTGGCCATCCCTTTTGTGCACCATACCGCTCCCATAGTGAACAGCAAATCCTACCTGGAATGGATAAAGATACCGTACAAACGCCTGTGGTCAAGCCCGGTGAAACGCAATGATGTAGTGGTATTCAATTACCCGGTGGGCGATACCGTTATCGGAGAGTATCAGTCGAATGTCAACTACTATGATTTCCTGCGGGAACATTACAAAAACAACCGGGAGGCACTGTTTCAACAAAGGGATGATATCCTGGTGAGGCCGGTTGATAAAAGAGAGAATTTCATTAAAAGGGCGGTGGCTATCCCGGGAGATTCGCTGCAGATAATCAATACGGAAGTATATATAAACGGAGAAAAAAGTTACCTTCCGAATGACGCAGCCACCACTTATTTTGTAAAGACCAAAGGACAGTACCTTGATGCGGACGCGTTAAAAGAGGATTTTAATGTGGGAGACGGACAACTCCGCGCAACGGGCCCCGCCGCTACTTATGAGATCATGTTAACAGAAGAAGAGGCAGAACGGATGAGGCAGCAACCCTTTGTGGAAAGTATTCAAAAAGAAATAAAAGACTACACACCGCATGTATTTCCACAGGACACGCTCCGTTATAGATGGAGTGAAGACTTTTACGGCCCGATATGGGTACCGGAGAAAGGAAAAACAATTACACTTACGGCAGACAATATTCCTTTCTACAGGCGTATTATAGACGTATATGAAAACAATGAACTGGTAGAGGCCCCCGGCGGAAAATTTATCATTAACGGAACAGAAACCAACGAGTACACCTTTAAAATGAACTATTACTGGATGATGGGCGACAACCGTCACAACTCACAGGACTCCCGCTTCTGGGGGTTTGTACCGGAAGACCATATTGTGGGCAGGGCTTCCCTGATCTGGTTCAGTTGGGATAAAGGGCCCCGCTGGAAACGATTGTTCAATTCGATAAAATAACCAATATCAGCAGTTTGAATACCAGGAGGAATACGGGATTTTCATACACAGTGTATGATAACCGCAGTTTGATGCCTGCAGAAGATCAGTTACTGCTGAAAAAAGCCGCAGAAGCTACGGAGACCGCTTATGCACCTTACTCGAAGTTCAAAGTAGGCGCGGCTGCCCTGCTTTCTAATGGCGCCGTAATTACCGGTACCAATCAGGAAAACGCTTCTTTCCCCGTCGGAATATGCGCAGAGAGAGTGCTGTTATCAGCGGCAAATGCAATACACCCCGGCACAAGTATTCTTAAAATCGCTATCAGCTACAGGTCCTCCAATAAACCGGATGATGAGCCGGTGTTTCCCTGCGGTATTTGCAGGCAAAGTCTGCTGGAGCAGGAAGTAAGGCAACAAAGTCCGGTAAGCCTTATACTGGCCGGAGCTACCGGCGAAGTATTCATCATTGAAAGATCCAGCGACCTGATCCCTTTTGGTTTTACAAATCAAAACCTTGCGTAGCCAGGTACAAAAATAAAAAACCCGGCACTAGAAAATGCCGGGCATCTTGTGTAGATTTTTTCTATACCCTTTATCTATTTAAGTGTTCAAATTTACTAAAAATCTCGTTAAGGATTTCTAAAAATCGATTATTTATTCAACAAATAATCCAGGGCCAGTTCGTAGCCCTTCAACCCCAGGCCGATAATGCTTCCGGCAGCTTTTGCCGATACATGAGACAATTTTCTGAACTCCTCCCGGGCATGCACATTCGAAATATGCACTTCTATCACAGGCGTTTTAATAGCCGCGATAGCGTCTCCTATTGCCACAGAAGTGTGGGTGTAAGCGGCAGGATTTAAAATAATACCATCGAAATCAAAGCCTACACGCTGTATCTCGGTTACGAGTTCGCCTTCAATATTACTCTGAAAATAATGAAGCGTCACGGTGGGATATCGCTGTTGCAACACTGATAAAAAATCTTCAAAAGAGGTGCTGCCGTAAATCCCCGGCTCTCTTTTTCCCAACAGGTTTAAATTGGGCCCGTTGATGATGGCTATTTTCATTACAGAAATCGTTTTTCCAACCACCGGTTTCTTACCGGAAGCATATCACAAACATAACGATATTACCGGCTTTTGAAACGGCTAATTTTTCATCAGTGCGATGAACTCATCAAACAGGTAGCGGCTGTCGTGCGGTCCCGGGGTTGACTCGGGATGGTATTGTACCGAAAAAGCAGGCTTTCCTTTTATACGGATACCTTCAATAGAATCATCATTCAGGTTGAGATGCGTGATCTGCACGGCATCCGATTGACGCACCGCTTCCGGATCTATTCCAAACCCGTGGTTCTGTGTAGTAATTTCACTGCGACCGGAAATAATGTTTTTTACCGGGTGATTCAGCCCCCTGTGCCCGTGATGCATTTTAAATGTCGGAATATCGTTGGCCAATGCCAGCAACTGGTGCCCCAGGCATATGCCAAACAGGGGCATATTTTTAGCGAGTATCTCCTTTACTGTCTGAACCGCGTAATCCATTGGAGCGGGGTCGCCGGGACCATTGGAAATAAAATAACCATGCGGCTTAAAAGACTCGGTTTCTTTCAGCGGTGTTTTAGCCGGATATACGCGTATATGAGCGCCTCTTTCTGTCAGGCAGTTCAGGATATTTTTTTTCACGCCAAAATCGTACACAGCGATGCGGATGGGAGAATGAGGATTACCCGACTCATATACCTCCCTGGTAGACACTACCGATGCCAGTTCCAGCCCGCTCATGGAGGGAACTTCCGCCAGCTTGTTTTTCAGACTGGTAATATCCGTATCCTCCGATGATATGATGCAGTTTTGGGCGCCACTGGTACGTATATGCGCCACCAACGCCCTGGTATCCACCTGGTGGATCCCTACAATGCCCTGATCTGCCAGGTATTGCTGCAGGGAGTTATCCGCCTGGAAACGGCTGAACCGTTCTTCCAGGTTGCGGGCGATGAGTCCTCTTATTTTTACTGAATTGCTTTCCACATCGGCAGCCTTCACACCATAATTCCCGATATGCGCCGCATTCATTATCACCACCTGTCCAAAATAGCTGGGATCGGTAAATACCTCCTGGTACCCGGTCATACCGGTATTAAAGCAAATTTCACCGGTGGCAGTCCCTATTTTTCCGAATGATCTGCCAACAAAAAAGTTACCATCTTCCAGTAATAATACAGTTTTTTGAGAGGGGGTAGTACCAGGCATTATCTATGAAAATTTTGCAAAGAAAGCGATTTCATGTGGTTTTACATGAAGTTTTTGTGCACATCGGCAATAAAAAAATGCAGGATCAGCAACTGACCCTGCATTTACATATATTATGCTAAAGTTATTCAGCAGCTTTAGTTTCTTCGGCCGGAGCTTCTTCAGCGGGGCTGGCAGCTTCCTGCTTTGTTTCCTCTGCTTTTGCAGGCGCGTCCGCTTTCTTGCTACGTCCGCGACGGGTTCTCCTGGTAGTTTCTGCTTTATCTGTTCCTTTCACATACACTTCGTTGAAGTCTACCAGTTCGATCAGTGCAGTTTCCGCATTGTCGCCCACACGTTTTCCCAGTTTGATGATACGGGTATATCCACCGGGGCGACCGGCTACTTTCGGCGCTACTACAGTAAACAATTCTTTTACCACTTCTTTATTTTGCAGGTGGCTGAACACCAGGCGATGGTTGTGGCTGATCTGTTCCTTGCTATCCGCTTTTTTTGTTTTGGTGATCAACGGCTCCACATAAGTTCTGAGCGCTTTGGCCTTTGCCAGCGTAGTTACAATCCTCTTATTGGTGATCAAGGCATTGGCAAGGTTCTTCAGCAGCGCTTTCCTGTGTGAAGCGGTTCTGCTTAAATTGTTGATTTTGTCTCCGTGACGCATGACTGTTTAATTTGAGAATTTGAAAATGTGAAAATGTGAAAATGTGGCGTTATTACTCACACAATCTCTTTTCTCTATTTCAAACCGGTTAATAATACCTGCTGTACCGTTGTCAGGGATTTACAGCCGGCTCTGTGCTTTTGCAACAGATTATGTTATAAATATTTAATGCTTCTTTTGGACAGTTACAAGTTGCAGGTTTTGAGTTTCAGGTTACAGGTACGTTTTACTATTGCCTGTTCACCATTCACTCCTTATCCCTTACCACTTAAAACTCATCCTTATCCAGTCCCAGTTTAGCAAGGTCCATTCCGAAGTGCAGGCTTCTTTCACCCAGCACCTGCTCAATTTCAGCCAGTGATTTTTGGCCAAAGTTGCGGAACTTCATCAGGTCTTCCTGCTCATACTGAACCAGTTCGCTCAAGCTGTTGATCTTAGCGGCTTTCAGACAGTTGAAGGCGCGTACGCTCAGGTCCAGGTCTTCCAGCGGTGTTTTCAATACTTTACGCAGTTGCAGTACCTGCTCATCCACCACATCCTCTTTTTTATCTTCTTTACTGTCGAAAGTGATATTTTCATCAGTAATGATCATCAGGTGCTGGATCAGGATACGGGAAGCCTGTTTCACCGCTTCTTCCGGGTGAATGGTACCGTCTGTCTGTACATCCATCAGCAACTTTTCGTAGTCGGTTCTTTGTTCCACACGAAAGTTTTCGATAGCGTACTTTACATTTTTTATGGGAGTGAAAACGGAATCAGTCGGAATATATCCAAAAGGAGCGTCTTTCACTTTATTGTCTTCAGAAGGAACATATCCCCTGCCCTTTCCGATGGTAATTTCAATATTCAGCTTGGCGGAGGGATCCAGGGTACAGATCAGCAGTTCCGGGTTCATCACCTGGAATGAAGCGGTAGCTTCTCCTATATTGGCTGCAGTAAACTCACTCTTGCCCTTGATGGAAAGCGTCAGCTTCTCCTGGCTTAGATCGGTATCAAGAATTTTCTTGAAGCGAACCTGCTTAAGGTTCAGTATGATTTCTGTTACATCCTCTGTAACGCCGGGAAGTGTTGCAAACTCATGATCCGCTCCTTCTATAAAAATCCCTACAATTGCATATCCTTCCAGTGAGTTTAATAAAACCCTGCGAAGGGCATTACCAATGGTAACACCATATCCCGGCTCTAACGGGCGAAACTCAAATGATGCTTCAAATTCATTTGCTTTTTGAAGTATGATCTTGTCCGGCTTTTGGAAATTTAAAATGGCCATATTTAAATTTCAGTTTTAAGTTTTTATACCCGCGTATGAACGTTGGGTATTATGAATAATAGAAAAACTATTTACCTGTTTGTAAGCTGCTCAGCTATTACTTAGAGTACAACTCCACGATCAGTTGTTCCTTGATATTTTCAGGAACACTTTCTCTTTCCGGATAGGTAATGAATGTACCGGTTAAAGTTGATTCATTCCAGTCAAGCCAGTTGAACTTCGGGTTCTTTCCCTTTACCTGGCTGGTAACGGCCGTATTTTCACGGCTTTTATCTTTTAAGCCGATGATATCACCCGCTTTCAGTCTGAAAGACGGAATGTTCACTACATCACCGTTTACGGTTACATGCTTATGTGATACCAACTGCCTGGCAGCGGGGCGGGAAGGCGCAATACCCAAACGGAATACGGTATTATCCAACCGTGCTTCCAGCAAACGGATAAGATTGGCACCGGTTACGCCACCCAAACGGGCAGCTTCTTCAAAGGTTTTGCGGAACTGGCGCTCCAGCAAACCATAAGTATATTTTGCTTTTTGTTTTTCCTTCAACTGAAGTGCGTACTCTCCCGGTGCTTTACGTTTTTTAGACGGACCATGTTGTCCGGGAGGAAAACTGCTTTTGGTAAGCCACTTACCGTTGCCCAGGATGGGCTCACCGAAAATGCGGGAAATTCTTGTTTTTGGGCCTGTGTAACGTGCCATAATTTATTATTTGATTTTTTAGTTCCGGTACACGATCATTAAAAATCTAAAATCAATCGTGCACCCTGTTTATAATTTCTGATTGGGAGGATTTCTGATTTATCCGAATAAAATCAGCAATTCAACCTTCAGCAATCAGCAATCCTATACTCTTCTTTTCTTCGGAGGACGACAACCATTGTGGGGCAGAGGAGTAATATCTTTAATAGTGCTTACTTCTATTCCACTGGTCGCGATAGAGCGGATAGCGCCTTCGCGTCCGGCGCCGGGGCCTTTTACAAATACATCCACTCTTTTCAGCCCGGCTTCCAACGCTACTTTCGCAGCATCAGCGGCAGCCATCTGCGCTGCATAAGGTGTATTTTTCTTTGATCCTCTGAATCCCATTTTACCGGCGCTGCTCCAACTGATCACCTGACCGGATTTGTTGGTCAGGCTGATGATAATGTTGTTGAAGGTAGCCGAAATGTGGGCATCTCCGTGGGCATCCACCTTCACCACTCTTTTTTTGGCGGCGGCTTTTGCGCTGTTTTGTTGTCCTTTAGCCATAATTGTTTAGGTAATCTTAAATGTTTAATACAATTCGTCAGCGCCCCTCCCCGGGAAGTGACCGGATCCGGCGGCGGCTAACTATTTATTACTTCTTGGTTGCTTTCTTCTTACCGGCAACTGTCTTACGTTTTCCTTTGCGGGTACGTGAGTTCGTACGGGTACGCTGTCCGCGCAACGGAAGTCCTTTACGGTGACGAAGACCACGATAACAGGCAATATCCAGCAAACGCTTTATGTTCATTTGCACTTCGGAACGCAACTGTCCCTCTACCTTCAGCTCATTGGTAATGGTGCTGCGAATAGCGTTCAGTTCATCATCATCCCATTCATGCACCTTTTTGTTAAGGTCAATATCTGCCTTGTTCAAAATGTACTGAGCAGTGGAGCGGCCGATACCATATATATAGGTAAGCCCTATTTCTCCTCTTTTATTTTTAGGTAGATCAACACCGGCAATACGAGCCATAAAGATTCTAAATTTTAAATTTCAAATTAATTATTAACCTTGTCTTTGTTTAAAGCGGGGGTTCTTTTTATTGATAACATACAATACCCCTTTCCTTCTCACGATCTTGCAATCGGCGCTGCGCTTTTTAATAGATGCTCTTACTCTCATCGTTTTGAGTTTTATTTATATCTGAAAATTATTCTTCCCCTGCTCAAATCATATGGACTCATCTCCACTCCCACTTTATCACCCGGTAAAATCCGGATGTAGTGCATCCTCATTTTCCCCGAAATGGTTGCCAGGATCTCATGCCCGTTTTCCAGTTTTACCTTAAACATCGCATTGGATAAGGCTTCTACAATAATTCCATCCTGTTTAATGAGTGCTTGTTTTGCCATATTGTTTTTGGGTGCGCAAAGATACGACTATTATGCTAAATATAAAAATATATACAAAGGATATTAAAAAGCAGGGATTTATTGGCGGCGGCAAAGATACGACCCCGTGTGGAAAATCATTGAAAGTGAAAAAACCTGCCTTCCCCGTCCGGTATCCGGCCTATAGGATTGTATTGTAAATTTAAATAATATAAATAATTATATTTTATATAAACGACTATTTAGTAATTATTTGTAAAATAAACGCTATTTTTTACTCACCTGTACCGTAACGGGCTGTTTGCGGTACACCGTTACCTTTTTCCCCTCCTGAACCGCAGGCACCCAGGGCGGCGACAATTTTATTACCCGTATCGCTTCTTCTTCCAGTCCATAACCGATGCTGGTAAGAGGCTCCACCTCAGCAACCGAACCATCGGGTTGGATGATAAACTGTATGATTGCTGTGTAGGTTCCCTCAGGCGCTTTTTTTCTGATCTTTTTGATGTCCAGGTTTTCCGAAAGGAATTGTATCCAGGCCTTTTCTCCTCCCCGGAAGTATGCTTCCTTTTCATTCTTCCTCTGCGGGCTTCCGGCGGCTGTGTCTGTTTTAGCAGGCTCCGGGGACTGGGCAGAACCGTATTGCGAAAACAGGCAAAAGATCAGTGTAAATGGCAAAAACAGGCAGTATTCTTTTTTCATAAAAAATTATTGCTATAAAAGTATATCTTTTTTTGACCCGGTGAGATTCCGGCTTTTTTTGTACTTTACCTGCATATTCTAACTTAACACTGCATGAGCGATTCATCCTCTCAACTCAACCGTTCCCTGGGCCTCCGGTTAGCGATAGTAATAGTAGTAGCCAATATCATTGGTTCCGGCGTATATAAAAAGGTAGCGCCTATGGCCAACGACCTTCATTCCGCCGGCTGGATACTCATCTGCTGGCTGCTGGGCGGTATCATCACGCTTTTTGGAGCGCTCAGCAACGCGGAGATTGCAGGTATGATGGCTGACACCGGTGGAGAGTACGCCTATTACAAAAAGATCTACGGGCGCTTTTTTTCGTTTCTCTATGGTTGGTCCAACTTTTCCGCTATCAAAACAGCCGCCATATCGGGTATAGCCTATGTATTTGCCCAGTCGTTGAACAGCATTGTTGTCATCCCCCCCATGCTGGAGTCGTGGGGAGACATTAAAGTGGGATTTATCTTCTATCCTTTCAGGGATTTTAATATAAAATTTGTCGCCATCCTGCTGGTGCTGGTGCTCACTTTTTTGAACACCAGGGGGATAAAGGCAGGCGCCAGGCTAAGCTCGGCGATCGTGGTCATTATACTTGCCGGCATTGCCATACTCGTGGTTTTCGGACTGAGCAGCCCGCAGGCAAATATCGGGCAGGCGTTTGCGCTGAATACCGACGGACTGTCCACAGTAAGCTTCAGCACCATGTTTACAGCGATGCTGGCTGCTTTTTGGGCCTATGAGGGCTGGAACTCCGTTGGCTACCTGGGCGGTGAAATCAAGGAGCCGCATAAAAATGTCCCCAAAAGCATTACCCTGGGGTTGCTGATAGTCATCACGGTGTACCTTCTTGCCAATATCGCCTACCTGTCACTGTTGCCTATGTCTGCCCTGCAGGAAATTCACAATACCAGCAGCATTGCCGCCGTAGAAGCCATGAAAGTATTCTGGGGAAATGGCGGCGCGCTGTTCATGTCTGTATTGATATTGATCTCCACCCTGGGCTGTACCCATGCCACGATCTACAGCAGCGCCCGTATTTACTGCGCCATGGCAGAAGAGAAACTGTTTTTTAAAAGCGCCGGTGTGCTCAACAAGGCAAAAGTGCCCGGCAACGCATTGGTGATGCAGGGTATCTGGGCCTGTGTGCTGATACTATCCGGCTCCTTTGACCAGTTGACCGATATGCTGATCTTCGCGGCATTTATTTATTATGGCGCCACCAGTGTGGGTGTATTCATCCTGCGGAGAAAAATGCCTGAAGCGCACCGTCCGTATAAAGTATGGGGTTACCCGGTTGTACCCGCCATCTTTATCATTTTCTGCGTATTGTTGATAGTCAACACCATCATAGAGCGCCCCGAAGAAGCAGGGGTAGGATTAACCCTTATTTTCCTGGGGATTCCCTTCTACTGGTGGTTCAATAAAACGTTGAAAAACGGGAAGTAGCCAGCATACTTTCCTGCAGCCTTTTTTCGTTTCAACAGAAAACAATATATGACCGAAGAATCACACATACTGGGCTTTGAAACAGATCTTGTACAGGCATCGCATGGCAAACGGCTTGCCAATTATTTTATCGATGCAATTGCCTTTTTTGTACTTACATTTATTTTCGCCATTATATACTATGCATTATTTCCGGTCGCACTGGACCTGCCGGAAAGCGACAACCCGGTCAATAATTTAATGGAACAGGTCCTTTGGACAGTAGTTTTTGCTATTTACCTCGGACTTTCCGAAACCCTGATGAAAGGAAGGACCATTGGTAAATACGTCACTGGTACTAAAACGGTTAACCAGGACGGTACGCCTATATCAGCCGGTACCGCCTTTGCAAGAGGGCTTATCCGGGTAATTCCCTTTGAAGTATTCAGCGCTCTGGGCTCACCCTGTTTTCCCTGGCACGATAAATGGTCAAAAACTTATGTCATAGACATCAGGGCTTCCACTTTGCAGGAAGGTTGAGAGCAGGGTGAAGTGGTAAGTACAAGTTAGTGAACAGTGGTAAGTAGCAATTACCTCCTGCAACCCGGGACTTGAGACTTGCGACCTGTATCCGGCAACTAATCACTTACAACTTCCCACTTCCTACTCACATCTTAGAACCTGAGACCTGCATCCCCACCCCTCTAATAAATAACTTTACCCGGGAACCCATGTATAAACGTTTATACACGAATAATGAAAGTTGTATTGGCGCAATAAACAACCCACAGGCAAGCAGGAATACATAGCGACAACTGATTGATTTATAGAAACTAATAAATTATTTGTTTTTGGATACAATAGCGTAAATTAGCATGTGTATCATGCCATGACAGTACCCTAACATTCAAAAAGCGATTTGGACAGCTAAAACCAAATAACATGCGTATCATTTTAACTACATTTTTTTTCTTCTGGTATTTGCTTCTTCATGCGGCAGATTGGACACCATGGGAGACAATTTACAGTGAAAACAACTCTGGCCATGTTGTACGGGTTCAAATTAGTTTTAAGCTGACAACCTGTGAAAAAGGGTCTTTATATGGAAATTCTTACTATCGGATCAACAATGAATTTAAAAGAGAAAAAGCGTCTATCCGGGCCAGTTTTTCATACATGAATTGCAAGGGAGAAACAGTGGTTGAATCATACACTGTTGACATGTCCAAACAAGGGATAGACCAAGACCGCGGAAAATGGTTTTTGGGAACGAGAATAGGCAGGTCATACTTTGATGTAAAATACACCAACTATAACAATACGTCCTCAAAACAATCTTCAACCAATCAGGGTTCTACATCTAATCAGACAAACAGCAAACAAACAGATGAATGGTACTATCCATCTAAAAAAGACATTGAGTCCGGCAAGGCCAAACCGGAAGATGCCATATTGCCCAATACCGGAACAACTGAACTATACTATCCTTCTAAAAAAGAACTGGAACAACAAAAAGAGAGAGACAGGGTGAAAAAAGAAGCTGAGCGCATACAACAGAGTTACGAGCAAACCCAACTTGAGTTAAACAATGCAAAAGATATTTCCATGCAGGCCTACCAAAACGCTATATCCGAAGGGAATACGCAATCATATTCTTTTGCCAAAGGGATTTTGGAAGGCGCTTCGCAAATAAGCGACCCTAACGCTACACTTGTTTACACCGGTGTTGGGTTGGGCTTAAGCCTGCTTTTTAATTCTATCGAAAAAAAAGAAAGAAAAAGGGAAGAACATGAAAGAGAGTTGCAGGAATATGACAGAAGGATACAGGAAGCAAGGGATGGCAGAATGAAGTTACAACAGGAAGCAGCCCTCAAACAAGTGAAAGAACAGTTTATTACCGATGCCAGGAATATCAATAAATACGGCGTGGTCGATATTGTAAACAATAAGCGGTATATGGCCATTGTACTTGTGCCGTACGTATATACCGCCGAAATCCAGGACATCTATTTTTCCATGCCTCAATATGTGCCTGTATTAAGTGATGGAACATATCCACTGAAAGCCGATGTAGAAGCGAAGGCCTCCAAACAAGTGGATCCATTGAACCTGAAAGGAATGAAATTGATAATACTGTACCCCATTGTCAACCCAGTGGAATTTATAAATGAATTTACCAAAAAAATGGGCAGCGGCGCTGTTATCAATTTTAATGCGCATCTTTTAAGGCTTGCCGATGCCGCAATTGAGGAAGAACCTGTCCGGCAACAAAATCCATCCAATAAAAAAGACAATTTTTGGGATTACTAAAAAAATAATAATGAACAAATATTACATATCTATATTGTTTCTGCTTTTTGTAAACCATTTTTCTTTTGCACAAAACAAAGACATTGAAGCAAAACTACACTTTACCAAAGCACAGGATTTATACGACCAGGGCGGCATTGAAAATTATATGGAAGCCTTAAAAGAAGTGGAAACGGCCGAAAAACTACTGGATGGGCCAAACTTGAAAACTTTGTACTTAAAAATACTGGCTATGCATAGTGCTTCGATAGGCTACTATTTTGCATATCAGAAGAAAGAGGCTTTAGAAAAATTCTTTGACTTAGTAAAAAGCGCACCTGATTATCCTGTGGAAAAGTATAATGATATACTTTTCCTACAAGAAGTCACAAAAGAACTTGCAGAAATAATTCGCTCTACAGGCAAATATGAAAAGGTATTTACAAAAGGCTTTAACGACACAAAAGAATGTTTGGAAATGGAAGCCGGCCTTTATCGTGACCTTTTCTTCACTGATTCAACTAAGGCAAGTATTAATGAGAGACAGAGACTTTTAGAAGAGATTAATCAGCGAAGAATTTTAAAGGAAGAAAGGGAAAAGAAGTTAAATATGGATAAGAACCCTTACGAAGACCCGAACAAGTATCGTGGTAAAGGCATGAAGCGTTTAGCTGAGAAAGCAAATAAGCAATATGAATACGAAAGAGAGACTAAGGGAGCAATAGGCGATATGTTTGATGACGCTTATGATAAAGTTAGCGATATATTTTTAAAGCCCATTGAGATTAAATTACAACAAAGCGAATATGCCAAGCGATGCGTTTATTGGAAAAAACAGCTCGCGTTACAAAATGACACTGTGGCATTAGATAATTTATCATACTATTATGCACATGGTTTAGGTGTATTACCCAACAGGCAATTAGCTATTGGATATAAGTTGCAACAATATAAGCTGCAACAGCTAAATGTAGGTACAGCAATAGGAATAGGGCAGCTATATGAAAATAGACCTATTATTGACTTAAACTGGACACCGGATTATAATAAGGCAATAGAGTGGTATAAGAGGGCATTTAATCTCACTCCTGATACTCTGTATGCAAAGGATATTGCGTGGTATATAGGAAAGAAATACGCCGATAATTTTACTTATCCCAATGCACAAGCAAAACTTGATGCGGTTAAACCCTGGTATGAGTTAGCAGGTGGCGCGGGGTTGCAACAGTTAGGCCGCCTTTATTATTCCGAACATCCGTCGGGTAAGTCAAGAGATGCTATAGAAAAAGATAATATTACAGCAATAGAATACTATAAAAAAGCGGCAGACAATAATGCAATTGGAGCGATTGATGCACTTGCAATTATTTACGAAACAGGAGCGCCCGGCATAAAAAAGGATAAAGGCAAGGCTAAAGAGTATAGGGCTAAGGTAGAAGCGTTAAAGAAGCCAAAGTAGTTAAGTGAACTTTTTCCAATGTTGATGTTCTTATCTTATCCTTCAATTTTCACAGTGCCGCTGATGCGGTAATTGAAGAAGAACTTGTCTAGCAGCAACCCCATCAAATAAAAAAGATTAATTTTTGGGATAATTAAAAAAATACCATGATAAAATATTACATACCCCTATTATTGTTGCTTTTTGTAAACCATTTTGCTTTTGCACAAAACAAAGACATTGAAGCAAAACTACGCTTTACCAAAGCGCAGGACTTATACGACCAGGGCGGCATTGAAAATTATATGGAAGCCGTAAAAGAAGTAGAGGCTGCCGAAAAGCTATTAGGTGCGCCTAATTTAAAAACTTTGTACTTAAAGATACTGGCTATGCATGGGGTTTCGGCGGCTTACTATTTTGCCTACCAGAAGAAGGAGGCCTTAGATAAATTTTTTGAATTGGTAAAAGGAGCACCAGATTACCCCATTGAAAAATATAATAAAATGCTTTCGGTGCAAGAAGAAGCAAAAAGTAACGAAGAAACAATTCGCAAAAAAGGCAGGTATGAAAAAGTATTTTCAAAAGATTTTAACGGCACAGAGAAATGTTTAGATATGGAAGCCACTCTATACTATAACCTTTTCTTTACAGATTCAACCGTTGCCAGTATAGAAAAAAGACAGGAGAAATTAAAAACTTTACAGCGTATTAAAGATGCGGATAAACGAATTTCTGAAAGCAATAATTATATTGACCCGAGTAAGTATAGGCATATAGAAACGAGGCGTATGATGGAGGAAGAAAATAAATCAAATGAATATATGAACGAACTTGCCGCACAAACAAACGAATTGACCAAAAAACTTGCTACATCTTCGCTTGAACTGGAAGAAATCAGACTACAAAAGAACGGCCATGCCAAACGATTTGTTTACTGGCAAAAACAGCTTACTTTACATAATGCTACTTATGCACTAAGTAATTTATCATATTGTTATGCACATGGATTAGGCGTATTACCCAACAGGCAAATGGCGATTGAATATAAAATGCAAGAGTATAAATTAAAATCCGGCGTAGAAGCAGCAGGCGTAGCAGCAGGAATAGGGGATTTATATAAAAATGAACCTATTGACTTAAATTGGACACCGGATTATAATAAGGCAATAGAATGGTATAAAACGGCATTTAACCAAGCACCCGATAAATATAAAAGTGATGCTGCCTTCCTTATAGGAAAAGAATATGCTGATAATTTTACTTACCCCAATGCACAGGCAAAACTTGAGGCCGTTAAACCGTGGTACGAGTTGGGTGGTGGAGCGGGAATATTATTTTTAGGCCACCTTTATTATTCCGAACACCCATCCGGCACATCAAAAGATGCTACTGAAAAAGATAATATTACAGCAATAGAATATTATAAAAAAGCGGCCAACGATAATGTAATTGGAGCAATTGAATCACTTGCCACTATTTACGAAACAGGAGCGCCCGGCATAAAAAAGGATAAAACTAAGGCTAAAGAGTATAGGGCTAAAGCAGAAGCGTTAAAGAAAGCAAAATAAGTAAATGGGATTTATGTGTTTTGCTTAATGCCAGTATTTGGTTCTCCGCAGGATCTCAACTCGCGGAGAATTTAGGTTTGTCAGCATTTCAAACTTCTCATCAAGACATCAGCAGACCAAAACAAAAAACTTTGCCAATTTTTAACGCAAAATGCTTGTTTCCCAATTGGGAAATTCGTATTTTTGACGAAACTTATGAATGAAGCCAAACTTTGACATAGAATTATTGCCCGAAGCAATTGAGTTTTTGGAGAACCTTGACGACAAAGCAAGAGAGAAAATTTATTACAACATCAAGAAATCTCAATTTGTGAACAATAATGAACTTTTCAAAAAGATAAGTGACTTCATCTGGGAATTTAGGACTTTATACAACAGCAAAGCATACCGGCTTTTTTCATTTTGGGACAAAACAGACGGCAAAGAAACATTGGTCGTGGCGACACACGGAATTTTGAAAAAGACACAGAAAACACCACCGAAAGAAATTAAAAAAGCGGAAGAAATAAGAAAACAATACCTTGCCTACCGGCAGGCAGGTTTGGAAAGCAAGACAAAAAACAAATAGTTATGGCAACAAAGAAATTTAAAACCGTTTCGCTTGACACAATGATAGATAAACACATTGGAAAACGTGGAACGGAAAGGCGTGAGGCGTTTGAAAACGAGTTAAGAATTGACTTGTTAGGGCAAGCCATTAAGCAAGCAAGACAAGAACGAAACTTGACACAAGAACAATTGGGTAACCTTGTTGGCGTGCAGAAAGCTCAAATCTCTAAAATTGAAAACAGCGTTAAGAATGCAAGGTTTGAGACCATCCTAAAAGTATTTGACGCATTGGGAGCAAAAGTGAATTTTAATGTAGAGCTGAATAACAAAAGGTTGGCTTACTAACAATATGCCAAACGCACAACATGAACTTTGGCTATATGGCGGTGCGACGAATATATACCCGGCTTTTTGTTTGCCGGTAAGCAGGGAGTCCCGGCCAACGAATAACGCCGGCAATAGAATAAACTATGAACATTTTCCGCGGCGGCGGATTAGCAGCGGTTACGGACAGGCGCTCGTCCGTACCGAACGGTACGGGCGAGCAAGGAATAATATTTGCACGCTTGCACAAAGCCGTCGGACGTAACATGCCATCAAAACAATCATGCGAGTTTCACTATACTTCATTTTTTTGACACTTCTTGGTTGTTCATCAGGTTCACAAGGGACAAACGTTCAGGTTGACACGACAAAATCTGTAGCAAAGACCGATGCGACACAACAGGACGACGACGATATGGACTTTAGGAAAGAGTTCATTTCGCTTTATCAAAAGCCCATACTCATTGATAGATCTTTTATTGACAATGGTAAGGAATATGAGATCGTTTTTCGTCACTTCAGTACTATGGACAATGGCTTGGTTGTTCCTGCCAAGTACAACTTTGACACGAACAGAGATTTCGTAACACACAACTTTGTTTCCAACCTGATAGTGTTTACAGGAAAGGACACAATTTTTGAAAAGCACATTACCAAAGCGATGTTCAAACCTTTGCTTGACACGTTGGACACATCGCTGAACAAATATGCGACACTGCTTTATCCAACTCTTGACATACACAACGACAGCATTAAAATCCATTATAGTATTTCAATTCCAGTGACAGACATAGGCATTAGCGTAGACATTAAGTTTGACAAAAGAGGAAATTACATCATCAGACAATAAATGACATGTAACACGTGCGTTTGTGTTATGTCGGCGGACGTCATGGTTAATTTTAAAACGACACAATGAAACTATTCGGGATATTTAAAAATAGAGAAAATGACACGTTTCGGATAACCGAGCCTGACAAACTTTGGGTCGAAGATAACTTTAGGTGGTTAATTAAAGTTTTTGGCTATCCTTACCGAGAAAGTGAGCAGATTCTTCTTTCAGAAACCTATTTTCCTAAAACTTTTAAAGCCGAAAGTGTTTTAATTGAAAATATCATTAAAGACTTGTGTTTACTGCTTCAAATTCGGGAAGAGAAGATATTCTTTCAAGTAGTTAACGATATCAGAGATTCTTACGGTATGCCTTATAAAATCGAAGGAAAGCCATTTGAATCGGAGTTGGAAGCAGGAGAGGGAAAATCTAAAATCTATATTGCAAACAGCCTTCAAAAACATCCCAAAAGACTAATTTATAGTTTTGTTTATGAATTCATCAGAATCAAGCTAATCGACAACAAACTGCAATTTGACACCGGTGATGACACCTACTTATTTATATACTTGGCAGGCATATATTTTGGCTTTGGAGTTTTACTTTCCCAAAATCTAAAAGACACAGGGAGAGTGGATGATGGATTTTGGGAGACCAAATGGAATTACATTTCTGATATGCCAAATGAAATAATGGCTTTTGCACTTGCAACTTATTCGAGATTAATCGAACAAGATATTCCGAAATGGAAAGAAAGCTTGCCAAGTGATTTAAGAAGTCAATTTGAAAAAGCAATAAAATACTTAACCGAGAACCCAAGTGAGCTTTATGATAAGAAAGAAATAGAAGCGAACGAACTGTTTAAAACAGCTTACGACCAATACCAGAAAACCGAATTTGAAAAAGCTGTTACCAATCTACAGAAAGCTCTGTTCCTGACAAATGATGATGTAATGAAAGCTGATATTTACAACAACTTGGGATATTACAGCATAAGAATTAAGAATTATGAACAAAGTGTATCATTCTTAAAAAATGCAATTCAAATAATTCCGGACTACGGATATGCGAATGACAATTTGGGATATGCACTAATTCAACTTGGCAATCTAGAAGAAGGGAAAGAATACCTAGAAAAAGCGGTAGCGACAGAGAAGAATGATGTTGCATACACTTATAGAAATCTAGCCCTTTACTATCAAGCTAAAGGAGAAATGAATAAAGCAGAAGATTTCTATAAAAAAGCATTTGATTCAATAACAGACTCGGTTGATCTTTTAGAGTATCATTATGCGGACTTCTTAATACAAAACGGAAAGACAGATCAAGGACTTGAATTTTTGAAGAAAGCTGTCGAAAAAGGAGAACCCGAAGCAATCAAAAAAATGAATGAAATCAAGAAAAACTAACCAATATTGGATTTTATGCAAGCTGGGCTGGACATTGTAACATAAGCTAATTGGCTATCATCTGCAGTCCCGACCGGATGTTATAAATTGGGCTATAGAATTAACAATGAACTTTTTCTATCTTTAATTGGTCCCTTAAGACAGGCAGGATACCGGTAAAAAGTTTTTCATCCCGGAATTTCTGGACCACCACAAACACAAATACTTAACCATAGGCGGTAATTTGTTCGGACACATAAAAATTAGCCATGATGGACTATTTGCAAAAAATAATAGGTGAAATTGAAGTTCACTCAGTGGACGGAATAAAAGAATGTTTTGAAAATGGAATAAGCCCTAATGATCACTTTAGGGGTAAGCCACTCATTTATGAGCTCATTACAGAATATTCAAGAGGACCGAAATTCAGGGAATGTTTTAAAGTTTTTGTGGATTATAGCTTAAACTTTGACGATAAAATATTATTAGCCGTTTTTTTGGATGATGCCGTTTCGCTGGATGCTTTATTACGTAACAATAAGCAGGCAGTAAAGAATACATATACGTTTGACTGTGCATTTACCCCTTTGTACGAGGCATCGTTACTTCATATTTGTGCAGAATACAATCACCTTGCCTGTGCCGGAATACTGGTAAAGCATGGCATTGATATCAATATTAAAGCCGGGACTGACGAAAACGGTTTCGGCGGACAAACGCCAATTTTTCATACTGTAAATCAGAACTCAAACAAGTGCATTGATGTAATGAACTATCTTATTGCTGAATCGGCAGATCTGACCCTTACTGTGAAAGGACTTGTGTGGGGAAAAGGCTATGAATGGGAAACTTTTATTCCGTCTGTTAATCCGATCAGTTATGCAATGATGGGGTTGCTCCCCCAATTCCAAAGAAAGGAAAAAATGATTTATGAAATTGTTGCTATTTTGCTTAAAGCAGCTTACGGTATTGATTATACCCCTTCAAATATACCTAATAGATATTTAAACAGTTAATCCATGATGAAATATGCCTTCTTGTTCGTTTTCTCCTCAGCCCTTGTAACAGGGACACAGGGGCAATCCCGGGTGATGCCTGACCAGGTAATGATCACATCCGGGAAGGGAAAACCCCGGGTACAGGTCAATGAGAAAGGAGAATTACAGGTAAGTGTATCCCCAAAAGATATACGGAAATTTAAAGCCGCGGGCAGGGTGCGCTATAGTGATTTTGGCGCCAGGGGTGATGGCAAAACGGATGATATCAACGCTATCGCCGCCACCCATGCATTTGCCAACCAAAACGGACTTCCGGTGAAAGCCGATGAGAGGGCTACCTACTACATCGGGGGAAAGGAACGCACAGCCGTTATCCGGACCGACACTGATTTTGGTACGGCGGTCTTCATCATTGATGATACCGAAGTACAAAACCGAAGCGCATCTGTTTTCGTGGTCAGTTCCGGTCTTCGCCCGTTTACACCGGGATCTATCTCTTCATTGAAAAGCAACCAGGAGCGGATCTATACCAATTTGCCCGGTCCCTGCCTCATCACTGTTACTGACGAAAATGTAAAACGCTATATCCGCTTTGGACTGAACCAAAATAACGGCTCTCCTCAAACAGATATCTTTGTGGTGGATCAAAGCGGCAAAGTGGATATGGATGCCCCGATCATCTGGAACTTCGACCGGATTACGAACATCACCGCGCTTCCCATAGACCAGGAAACACTACACATTACCGGGGGCCATTTTACCACTATTGCCAATAAAGCCGAATCGAAATACACCTATTACAGCAGGAATATCGCGATCAGGCGTTCCAACGTAATCGTAGATGGGCTTGAACATCGTGTTACCGGAGAAGGAGACCATGGCGCACCCTATGGCGGCTTCATCAGTATCAGTGACTGTGCTTATGTAACGGTTAAGAACACCCTCCTCACCGGGCATAAAACATACAGTACCATCGGCGCCGCGGGGGAGCCTGTTTCCATGGGCTCTTACGATATTTCGGTGAGCCGTGCCCTCAACATATCATTCGTGAACTGCAGCCAGACAAATGATATCAACGACAGAACCTACTGGGGGATACTCGGTTCCAATTACTGCAAAAATCTTCTTTACGACAACTGCACGCTTTCGCGGTTTGATGCTCACATGGGCGTTGTCAATGCCACCATCAGGAACTCCACCCTGGGACATATGGGCATTAATGCCATCGGCAGCGGAACCTTAACCGTGGAAAACTCAACCCTCAACGGCAGAACGCTTATCAACCTGCGCAGTGATTACGGCAGTACCTGGCAGGGAGAATTTTTTATCCGCGACTGTGTTTTTGTACCTGAAGGCGGCAGACCGGCAAACGCCGTTCTCATCGGCGGATCTTATTCCGGTCAGCATGATTTTGGTTACACCTGTTATATGCCGGAACGGATCACCATTGAAAACCTCCGTATCAACGATGCCAACCATCGGGAGGATTACCAGGGCCCCGTCATTTTTTCAAATTTCAACCCGCTAATGTTTGACGATTCCTACCGGGAGAAATTCCCCTATGTAAAAACCAGGGAAGTTGTACTCAAAAATGTAACTACTGCCAGTGGTAAAAGTGTAAGGGTCAGTGACAATCCGTTTATGTTCAAAGAGGTGAAGGTGGTTACCGATTAACGCGGATAATTACAGTTAAAAAAAGTCATCATCGGCAGTATTATCATTGTTGTCATTCCCGGCATCCCGGATAACAATAAACGAAATGTATTAAATTTGACGGTCATTTAAAAGACCTCCCGTTGCCAATGAAAGCCGAAGTTAAACTACTTCTCTTCCTGACAATCCTTTCCTGTTCAGTATTTGGACAAGCTACTGACACAATCCGAACCAGAGAAACAATTGTAAAGCAATCTTTAAATCTGTTGACAGGCGTTTCATTTGGCAGAAACACATTTGCCGAACTCGGCATTTCGAAGAATAATAACACAGTGGCAGGTCGCCATCCGTTTTCTTCTGCATACTTTACCTCAACAGAACTAAGGCTTGGTAATAAATTTATCATGGGTCCCAAAATAGGCGCCTGGGCGGCAGGTGGTGCAAGTGGAATAGCTATGGGGCTTAATATCATTTACTACACTGACCTGGAGAATGCCAGCCTGTCCTTCCGACCAGAGATTGGTTTCGGCTTCCAAAACTTCAAATTCGCCTATGGCTACAATGCCATTTTGACAAAACACAAACTTGAAGGGATAAACGCACATCTGGGAAGTGTTATTTATTGCTTCAAACTTAAAAAGCTGAGCGACAAAATAAGACAGTAGCTGGTTGTTAGTATTTGTGTGAGAGTAATATGAGCCGCCTTCACCAACAACATACCGGGATCCGTCTATACCTGTTTTATAAAACCCTTTAATACCTTTTTCCGGCACTGTGCCCTGAGTGGCAAACTCGTTCTGTACAGGCAAAACCCATAACCGGTTTAGCGGATCATCCGCTGCAATGGATTTTAATTACATTTGCCAAAACGATACCTAAAAACATACAGTTTAAAAACAGACATATGAAGCATGCATACGTATTTCCGGGCCAGGGTTCACAGTTTTCAGGAATGGGAAAAGAGTTGTATGAGACCAATTCCCTTGCCAGGGAATTATTTGAGAAAGCAAATGAAACAGCGCGGTTCCGCATATCAGATATTATGTTTTCCGGGTCTGATGAAGATCTGAAACAAACAAAAGTGACGCAACCGGCAGTTTTTTTGCACTCTGTAATACAGTACCGGACGCTGCAAGGCGCTACACCCGATATGGTGGCCGGTCATTCTCTCGGAGAGTTCTCGGCGCTTGTTGCTAATAACGCGTTATCTTTTGAAGACGGGCTGAAACTGGTGATGGTAAGGGCCGGAGCCATGCAGATGGCATGTGAACTCAATCCTTCCTCTATGGCGGCAGTGCTGGGGCTGGACGATGCCAAAGTAGAAGAAGTATGTAAAGCCATACAGGACGAAACAGGTGAGATAGTGGTTCCCGCCAACTATAACTGTCCCGGGCAACTGGTGATCAGTGGAACAACCAGGGGCATTGAAATTGCTGTTATACGCATGAAAGAAGCGGGTGCTAAACGGGCCTTGCCGTTGCCTGTAGGAGGCGCATTTCATTCCCCCCTGATGGAACCGGCAAAGGGTGAATTATCCGCAGCCATTTCCAGCGCGGTATTCAATATCCCCGATTGCCCGGTATATCAGAATTTTACGGCGCAGGCTGTTACAGATCCTGAAGTAATAAAAAAGAACCTGGTAGACCAGTTGACAGGCGCCGTACGCTGGACACAAACTGTGCAGCAGATGATCGCTGACGGCGCTACCAACTTTACAGAGGTGGGACCGGGGAAAGTATTGCAGGGACTGATCGGAAAGATTGATAAAACCGTAACCGCAGCAAGCGCGTGATGGAGCAGTCAGGCACAGATGATACAATGCGCCTGTCTTAAGAAGACCCGGAAACCCCGGTAAAGAAAAACGGAATATACAAACATGCTACCTGCATTGTTCCGGATCATTTTTCACAAAGTAGGTTTTATAATATTTTGATCCCGGATCCATGCAGCCTTCAAGATTGAGAAGTTTAATATTCCTGAAATCAATTTCCTGTCCCTCGCTTTGCAGAGCAATAAAACCCGACTGCAGCAACTTACCATCAATTTTTATGGCAGGGTCGTAGCGGTTGGCAACACCGCCACCGATCTGTGGTTGGGAATACTGCAGCACGGTATCGCCATTAATAAGATGAGTTACCAGTGAGTCGCCCAGCACGATCAGTTCCGCCTTTACCCATTCCTCTTTTTCATAGGTCCCGGAACCTGATTCGATACAGTGCCGCGGGTCGATCCGTCCCTGGTACACCACGTCCGTGCCCGGCGAACACATATTACCGGTAGGCCTGGGTTTCCCGTCACCCAATCCCGCCAGGAACTGCATTTCCACCGATATCGGCCAATCCTGTTCCTTGGGCATGGTGTACGGATCCTGGGAGTGGAACATTACCCCGCTGTTTAAAATAGTATAGGAAGGCGCTGTTTCTACCCATCGCCCGGTAAATTTATATTCCAGTGAGAGGTGATAGTAAGAGTAAGGTGTTTTATAATACAGGTGTCCAAACTGATCGTTAAAATCACCATACTGATCATAACGCACTTTTATAACGCTGTCTTCCACCCTGAAGGTATTTCCGAAATTATACCCCGCATCATGATGGTGGATCTTCACGGTCCAGTCGTCAATATCCTTTCCATTGAACAGGGATATCCATTCTTCTTTTGACTGCTCCGTCGTATCCGGCTTTGTTTCACAGGCAGAAAAAACTAACAGTGCAGTGCAAACGAACAAAAAAGGAGTGCTGGCAAATATTGATTTTCTTTTCATATTGTTTCAATCCTGTTGGTAATAGTCAGATGGAATAGTGTAAGATAATAAATGACTTGCAAAAATGGCAATAAACACTGAAAATGAAACCTGTCATTGCGTTATTATTGTACTCCCATTCCATCATCCCGGCGACCACAACGCGCCCCTCCTGTCACTTCAGTGACCGCAACGCCTTTATACTATCACTTCGACGATCGTAATGCTCTTACTCATCGTCATTTCGACGACTGTAACGCAGTGAAGGGAGGAGAAATCTCCACACGAAACAACAGATTCCTCTCTACGCTGCCAGCCCGTAGGCGGGCGTTCCGTTCGCAATGACAGCAAAAAAAATTGGATTACGATGAGGTGAGGAGTCTTCCTCACTTTCCGATATCGTTAATGTTTTTTCCAGGTCCATACACCGCTTTGCCGTTTCTGACACCTGCATGCTTTCCCTCGTCCACCGTTATTGCTCCATTTACGATCACATAGCTAAATCCCGTGGAATAGGCATGCGGTTTTTCAAAAGTAGCCAGATCGGTAACGGTGTTGGGATCAAATACCACCACATCAGCCCTCATCCCTTCTTTCAACAATCCTCTTCCTTCCAGTTGAAACTTTTGCGCCGGCAGGGAAGTCATTCTCCGTATTGCTTCCTCCAGAGAGATCACTTTCTCTTCCCGTACATATTTCCCCAGTACACGGGCATTGGTGCCATAACCGCGGGGATGCGGCACGCCTTCACCAAATATCCTGATAGACGCATCGCTGGCAAACATATTGAAGGGATATTGCATGATGCGTTTTACATCCTCATCCCCCATGCCATGAAATACGGCGCTGGCGCCGCCATTGAGCATAATGTCAATCACTGTTTCAGCCTCCTGCTTTGCCTTATGCTTCCTTCCTTTCATCAGGTTGATCTGTTCAATGCTCTTTCCATTGTAGCCGGGGTCAGCTTTATGGCTTGCCACCACGGCATAGCTAAAATGTTTGAGTTTTCTTTTTTTCAACCGCATCAGCATATAGTCTATCGCCTTTTTCTTTTCATCATCTCTCTGCAAGCGCGCCATAATGGAATCCCGCCCGTCTGCAAGAATATAATCAGGTAACAGTGTGCTGATGGAGGTACTACTCGCAGTATACGGATACTGGTCAATCGTTACTTCAATCCCTTCCCGCCGGGCTTTCTCAACCAGGGCGATGGTTTCCCGGCTCCTGCCCCAGTTTTGCTGACCGCTTAATTTGAAATGTGATATCTGTACGGGGAGATTTGCTTCCTTTCCGATAAACAATGCTTCATCAATAGCTTCCGTGACTTTGTCTCCCTCATCCCGTATGTGAGATGCATAAACGCCGTTATATTTTGATACCACCCGTGCCAGCCCGACCACTTCCGGTGTATTGGCATAGGTACCGGGAATATAGATCAGTCCCGTAGACATTCCGACGGCTCCGTCTGTCATGGCTTCTTCCACCAGTTTTTCCATTTGTTGGAGCTCTGTGGGAGAAGCAATACGATTGGCGGTACCCATAACCGCCTTCCTCACATCGTTATGACCGATCAATGCAGCTACATTAATGGATAGTTTCAGCGAGTCCAACCCGGCGAGGTAGCTGCCTATATTCACTTTAGATAATCCGCAGTTGCCGGTGATGACCGTTGTAACGCCGTCGTAAATAAAACTGGAAGCCAGCGGATCCTTTACTTCATCATCTTCTATATGCGTATGCACGTCGATGAAACCGGGAGCCACCACATATTTTTGGGCGTCAATGACCCGAGTTGCCTCAAAGGAAAGGCTTTTCCCGGTTTTAATGATATATCCATCCTTAATTGCAATGTCGCCATACCACCAGTTATTACCGGCGCCATCAATTATCTTTCCATTCCGGATCAAAATATCACATGCCGGTGTCTGTCCAAAACAACAGCAGGGTAAAAGGAAAAGCAGCAAAAATTTGTACATCAGGGAAAATTTAAGAACAGTAAGATACTAACTATAACGAATATATTGCCAGGCAAACCCGGAGGTTATCCTGCAGGTTACCGGCCGTTTAAAACTCTCAGGGAGTTTTTGGGGAATTTTAGTATTTTGAGTGTTAATCTGCTCAAAGTAATGTCTGTTAAATTGCCCGGTTTTCTACTGCTTTTCTTTCTTACCCTGTTCAGCCAGTATGACGCTGTTTGCCAGAATAAGATAACCCGGATCTTCAACGGGAAATCCTTTGCCGGCTGGGAAGGGGATACCGTGAAAACCTGGCGGATCAAAGATGGTGCCATTGTGGGCGGCTCCCTTGTACATGAAGTGCCACAGAACGATTTTCTCTGTACGGTGAAGCCGTATGCCAACTTCATCCTGAAATTAAAGTTCAAGCTGCTGGGAACAGAGGGCTTTATTAATTCGGGCGTCCAGTTTCGCAGCATACGACATACCCATCCGCCCAACGAAATGATCGGTTACCAGGCCGACCTGGGTGACGGTTACTGGGCCAGCATTTACGACGAGTCACGGCGTAATAAAACGCTTACACCTGTCGATACTTTACTCATCAACAAAATACTGAAGCGCAACCAGTGGAATGATTACGAGATCCATTGCAACGGGAAAAATATTAAATTATACCTGAACGGTACAAAAACGGCTGACTACACGGAACCCGATGACAGTGTTTTTCAGTCGGGTGTTTTAGGATTGCAGATACATGGCGGTGGCAAAGCCGAAGTGCACTTCAAAGATATTTTTATAGAGGAATTATAAAGAATTGTTTTCACAGGCAGGTTATCTTGTTGCTATATATCCTGCATTTTGATGATTAAAGATCATCGGCTGTAACTATTTACATACTGGTTCGTTTTATCTCTGCAACATTTCTATTTCTTACCTGTCTTTTGTAGGAAAAGACGGATATCTTCTGCATATGATAAAGAACTATCTGAAAATCGCTTTTAGAAACATCACCAGGCATAAAGCTTTTGCGGCAATCAATATTTCCGGACTCACCATAGGACTTACCTGCAGCATCTTCATCCTGTTGTGGGTGCGCAATGAGCTGAGTTATGACCGCTTTCATAAGAACGCTCTCGAACTGTATCGTTTAACAGCAGAAGCCAGTGGGTTTAAAGTAGCGGTGTCACCCGCCCCTATGCCGGTAGAGTTACAATCTAAACTGCCCGCCGTCCAAAAGATCGTACGGATTACCGGCATGTATACGCATATATTTGAAACCGGTGTCAGAAAATTTGAAGAAAAAAAAGCATTCTATACAGACTCCAACTTTTTGCAGGTTTTCTCTTTCCCCCTGGTAAAAGGAGATGCAGCGACCGCACTGCAGCGTCCCGATGCTATTCTTATCACAGAGGATATGGCAAAAAAATATTTTGGAGACGGGGACCCTGTCAACCAGGTATTGCGTAAGGATACTAAAGACAACCTGGTGGTTACCGGCGTTTTAAAAAATATTCCGGGTAACTCACACCTGCAATTCGACTTTATAATGCCGATGTCGGCCATTGCACAGACCAATTATGATCTCAAAAATAATACCTGGGACAATTTTAATTTCTACAGCTACCTGCAGTTGGACAAAAGCTTCAAAGCGGCTCCCGGGTCAATAAAAAACCTGGAAGATCAGTTTGACAGGATCTATCTGGAGCATATTGATGAAAAAACACTGAAAGTAAATTTCTTTTTGCAGCCCCTTACCCGTATCCACCTGCATTCCAACCTCCAGGCGGATATATCCGGCCATGGCAATATTCAATATGTAAACATATTTTTTGTGGTGGCCATTTTTATACTGGTTGTGGCCTCCATCAACTTTATGAACCTTGCCACTGCCCGGTCATCACGCCGTGCCAAAGAAGTAGGCTTACGAAAGGTGATCGGCGCCGGCCGGAAACAACTCATTACACAATTCCTGGGTGAGTCCATAGTTATCTCCTGCATTTCTCTTATCCTGGCAGTAGGGTTGGTCTGGCTGCTGCTGCCATCCTTTAACCGGTTGGCAGGGAAATCTCTTGCCATCAGCCTGTTTGATGGAAAATTACTGTTGGGTATGATAGCAATCGCCCTGCTCACAGGACTTGTTTCCGGCAGTTATCCGGCGTTGTTCCTCTCCCGCTTCAACCCTGTGAAAGTGCTGAAAGGCAATATGAAAACAATGGAGGGCAACCTGGTCTTCCGGAATACGCTTGTGGTTATACAGTTCGTGGTGTCAATAATTTTACTGGCAGGCACGGCTGTGGTGTATCAGCAACTATATTATATCAGGAATATGAACCTCGGCTTTGACAAATCCAACCTGCTGTACATGCCTATGAGAGGAGAAATGTGGAACAGGCAGGAGGCGTTAAAAACGGAACTTTCCCGCAATACACTGGTCAGTGATTTTAGCATCAGTGGCGACCTGCCGCTTAACCTGACCAGTGGAACTGTGAGTGTAGACTGGGAAGGCAAAGACCCCAATTACCAGGTAATTTTTCCCAATATCAGCGTAAATGAAACCTTCATGGACGTGTACCAGGTACAACTGGCGGCCGGCAGGTTCTTTTCAAAAGGTTTTGCTGACTCATCCAACTATATCCTGAATGAAAAAGCGCTGGAAGTAATGGGTATAAAATCGGCGGAAGAGGCTGTAGGAAAGCCTTTCACCTTGTGGCAAAACAGGGGCACGATCGTGGGCGTGGTAAAAGACTTTAATTTTAAACCGGTACAACATTCCATTGAACCCCTGGTGATGTATTTCAATAAATGGGGAGGAATTATTACGGTCAGAACTAAACCCGGAACCACACAGGCAACCATAGACGCTATGGAAAAGATCAGTAAATCCATCAATCCTGCTTACCCGTTTTCTTATGGATTTTTCGACCAGGACATGGCGAACATGTATAAGGGAGAGCAGCAGATGGGCGGCCTGTTTAATGTTTTTGCCATACTGGCCATCTTCATCTCCTGCATGGGGTTATACGGACTTTCGGCTTTTATGGCTGAACAGCGTACCAAGGAAATTGGTGTAAGAAAAGTGCTCGGTGCCTCTGTTTTTAATGTTGTTTATTTGCTTTCTACTTCTTTTACCAGGCTGATTGTCATTTCCGTGGTTATCGCCGTACCGGTTGCATGGCTTGCCATCAATAACTGGCTGGAAACTTTTGCCTACCGGGTAGAAGTAGGCTGGCTTGTATTCCTCGTAGCGGCGCTGTCCGCGCTGGGTATCGCCTGGATTACGGTGAGCTATGAATCTATAAAAGCTGCAGTCGCCAACCCCGTCGAGGCATTACGCAGCGAATAACGGAGTAATGCGGATATCAGGAGCCGGAAAGGAATTTCTCCTAAACCGGGATTTTGCAGTAAACTGCGGAATTCGGGTTAAATTACAGCTCACTACTGTCATTTTTATGAAAATCTTTTATACCTGGGTCATCATCCTTTTATGCCTTCCTTCCACTGCACTGCTGGCACAAAAGCTTACTGCCGTGGAAAAAAAAATTGCAGCGGCCGTAGATCAGCAGATACCACAAACGCTCCGGCTACTGGAAGATATAGTGAATGTGAATAGCGGCAGCCTGAATGTAACAGGCGTAAGGCAAAGCGGGGAACTGCTCAGGAAAGACCTGGAAGAAATGGGGTTTACTGTCCGGTGGGTCATTATGCCGGATTCCATAAAAACAGCGGGGCACCTGGTAGCCTCCCGCAAGGGGAAAAAAGGCAAAAAGATATTATTGCTGGCCCATCTTGATACGGTTTTTGAACCGGATATGCCTTCTAATCCCTACACGATGCTGAATGACTCTACCGTTACAGGGCAGGGAGTGGTAGATGACAAAGGAGGAGTGATCGCCATAATAGCCGCATTAAAATCTCTCCACCAGACCAATCAACTGAATGACGCTACTATCACCGTTTACCTGACAGGAGACGAAGAACTGGGCGGTATCCCTTCGGATGTTACACGGGCAGATATGATAACCGAGGCTAAGCGGCATGATGTGGCATTGAGCTTTGAAGCAGGCGAGCTTAATAAGATAACCACCTCAAGACGAGGCGCCGATACATGGCGGATGTACGTTTATGGAAACCAGGCGCACTCATCCCGTATATTCAGTGAAAGGGCGGGTTATGGCGCTATCTACGAATCTGTCAGAATCATTGAATCTTTCCGCCAGACACTGTCCGGAGAAAAATACCTGACCTTCAATCCCGGTATTTTTGCCGGCGGAACTACCATTATAGACTCCGTTGACAATATAACGGTTTACGGAAAAGACAATATCATTGCCGCTCAATCCACCATCATGGGTGATGTCCGTTTCCTGGGAGAGCAACAAAGGCGGGAAGCAAGGGAAAAGATGAGAAAAATTGTAGAAAATGGCAACCTTCCCGGAACGAGGGCCGAGATCCACTTCAGTAACGGCATCCCTTCAATGAGTCCGGGCGAAGCCAACAATGCACTGCTGCAGGAAATCAGGAAACTAAACCTCGATATGGGATTGGGAGAAATGCAACCCAATGACCCGATGGAAAGAGGGGCGGGCGATATTTCTTTTATTGCGGATCACATCCCAAGCCTCGATGGGCTGGGTCCCAGCGGCAGCGGGGCACATGCCCCCGGTGAAGTACTGCACCTGAAACAATTTCCGGTGCTGATACAAAGAGCCGCTATTTTAATATACAGGTTATCCCGGTAAGCGTCCCGACCTATTCATATATCAACTCTACATCAGAAACGGCATATCCGACACAGGTAAGTACAAGTCCCTGTTCAATATCCTTTTCCGTCAACACATCGTTCATGCTCATTACCACCTCGCCCCTTATACACCGGGCTACACAGGCTGAACATCTCCCTCCTTTGCAGCTATAAGGCAAGTCCAACTGCCTGTCCAGGGCAGACTGAAGAATGGTAGAAGGATATATTGTGTAAAACGTTGTTTTCCGGCCTCGTTTTACCACCACCACTTCTTTTACTGAAGGATGCTCTACCAACGGCGGAGCCGGTGGTGTATCGATGACGAAATATTCCTTCTTAATCTGCTCATTATTAAATCGCATCAGCAAAATAGTGAACTGGCACATTCGCATAAAAGACAACGGTCCGCATATGTAAAAAAGCGCATCTTCCTTTTTGAATTGCAGCAACCGGTGAATAAGCAGCTCCAACTGATCGTTTGTCAGCTTGTTCCTGCTAAGGGCATTATCGGTGGGATTTGACAGGTAATCAATCCAGGTAAAGCGGTCTGCAAACTCCTTTTCAAGCTCCTCAAGCCGGCTCCTGAAAATAGTTGACTGCTCCGTATTATTCTGATAAATAAGATGCACCCTTACCTGTGGTTGAAAATGAAGTATATGCTTCAAAATGGAAAAAACGGGCGTGATGCCACTACCTGCTGCCAACAGGAAAACGTCTCTGCCCACATTGTCATCCTCATATACAAACATCCCCGCAGGTGAAATTGCATGTAACACATCCCCCTTTTTGTAGTTATCCAGCAACCTGCGCGATATCTCCCCGTTACGGATACGTTTCACCGTAAACTGCAGGGATTCATCAATGTGAGGGGTGGAGGACAAAGAATAGGACCGTCTTACTTCGTTTCGCCCCCTGTTAAAAACAAGGGTTATAAACTGCCCGGGACGATAAGACGCCTGCTTTCCGGCCCGGCTTTTTAATACAAATGTGGCAACATCATCAGTCTCCTGTACAATGTCGGTAATGGTAAAACTCAAAAAATCGCTGCTCATAGAAATTGTCACATGTTAATCAGGGCGAAAAATAGCTTTTTTTCCTGCTATCTCCCTTTGAAATCAATTATTTCAGGAAAAACGTCTAATTGTTTTGTGTTTTAAATATAAGCGTTTTCCGGTATACGCATAAACACAAACAACTACCCGAAACCCTTGCCAACACTGTATTTTTTAACAATCATCAAGTTTTGACGATTAAACGGAAAATGGGTATGAAACAGCCGGTTTCTTCGTTAAAAGAGTTGTTCCGATTGAAATTAATCCGTCATCCGTGAAAACTATGAACCAACGTAGCCTGATTTCTATTGAAAAGCATGCAAAAGCCATTATTTTTTTTCTTACTGTTTTGATCTTCCATCAAAATGTCATTTCACAGGTTCAAACACAGAAACCTGTGAGCATACAATTGCACAACAACCTCGGAGGTTACCTGGAATCCCTCCCTGTCGGTTATGATTCCAATCCGAAAAAGAAATATCCGTTGATAATATTTTTCCACGGTATCGGAGAAGTAGGGAACGGATCAGCGGCATCCCTGGACCTGGTAGCAAAAAACGGGATCCCCAAACTCATCCAACAGGGAAAGTTTCCCACAACATTTACGTCAGGGGGAAACGAATATTCATTCATCGTCATTTCCCCGCAATACTCCAGCGCCACAGGACATGAAGCCTATGTGGGAGAAGTGATCAAACATTGTTTGAAAACCTACCGTGTAGATGAGGAGCGCATTTATATCACCGGGTTGAGTATGGGTGGCGGTGTTTCCTATGGTTATTCTTCCTCCTCAAAGGCAGCGGCAGACCAGATAGCAGCAGCATTATATGTATGCCCGGCTGCAGCCGTTTCCGCTGCAAGGTCAAAAACAATTGCCAGTTCCGGGTTGCCGGTTTGGGCCACGCACTCAAAAGGTGACCCTACAGTAAAATCACAGGTCTCTATCAACCTGGTAGACGGTATCAATACCAATAATCCCGATCCCAGGGCCAGGCTGACCATTTTTGAATCGAACAGCCATGATGCCTGGTCAAAGACCTATGACCTGAACTACAGGGAAAACGGGTTGAACATTTACGAATGGCTGCTGCAATACAAACGCACCTCAGCAGTTCCATCGCCTCCCATTGCGGATGCAGGCGCTGCGCAAACCATCACGCTACCGGTTAACTATGCATCCCTGGATGGTTCAAAATCAATTGCCCCTTCGGGAAATATTTCCAGCTATTTATGGACAAAAGTTTCCGGCCCGGCCAATGGCGCCATCACCTCTCCCAATGCGGTGAAGACAAACATAACGGGACTGTCTGCAGGCGTCTATCAATTTCAGCTCCGGGTAACAGACAATAAAGGTATAACCGCAACAACGACAGTAACCATCACCGTTAAACCGGCTCCGCTACCGCCGATAGCGAATGCGGGGGGTGCTCAAATCATCACATTGCCTGCAAACACTGCCACTTTAAATGGAACAGCCTCTACTGCGCCGTCGGGTAATATCACCGGTTATGAATGGAGCAAGGTGTCAGGTCCGCAGGTTACCATAGAATCGCCTGCTGCTGCTTCCACAAAAGTTTCAGGGTTACAGCAGGGTGTATATGTATTCCAGTTAAAAATTACCGATAACAACGGGAATACCGCCACCGCCAGTGTTACCATTACGGTAAACCCGGCCCCGGTTCCCCCGCTTGCTGATGCAGGCAATGATATAACAATAGAACTCCCGGAAAACAGCGCCACGCTGGACGGATCCAATTCCAGTTCCAGTTCAGGCAATATCCAATCCTGGCGCTGGACAAAAATATCCGGTCCGGAAGCCGGTGAACTGGCAGATACGGACAAGCCCCATGCAACAATCAGCCTTCTTGCAGAAGGTGTGTATGAATTTCAACTGGAAGTAACAGATGAAAACGGTCTCAACGCTACGGACGTGGTAACCGTTACCGTAAACCCCGCTCCTGTAGCGCCTGTTGCCGATGCAGGCAATGATATTGTTATTAACCTGCCTGAGAATACTATCGTGCTGGATGGTAGTAAGTCAACGGCAAAAGGAATGATAGCCGCTTACCAATGGACAAAAACAGAAGGCCCCGATGATTATGAAATTGAAAATCCTTACCAGGAAAAGACCAATGTTTCCAACCTGGCAAAAGGCATCTATAAATTTGAATTGAAGATTACTGATAACAACGGGCTTTCTTCAACAGATATCATTACGATAGATGTACGGTCGTCGTTACCACCCGTTGCCCATGCCGGTACCAATATCACCATTCAACTGCCGGAGAACAGCGTGGTGCTGGACGGTAGCCAATCCAATATACCGTCCGGTGATATATCAACTTATAAATGGGTGAAATTAAAAGGCGGTGAAGCGGTTATGGAAAATGATGAAGCCGCGGTAACCGGTGTAACCGGTTTAACAGAAGGTATATACGAATTTGAATTGACAGTGACGGCTGAAGACGGATCAGCCGCCTCCGATACTACTATTGTTACGGTAAAGGCAGCGCCTGTTCCTCCTACCGCGGTAGCCGGCGAAAACATCATCATTATACTGCCCCTGAACCATGTTGAACTGGATGGGTCTGGCTCAGCAGGAGAAATTACCCGGTTTCAATGGAGAAAAGTATCGGGTCCCGATGGTGCGTTGATTGAAAACAATGAGGTGGCAATAACCCCTGTAAAGAACCTTAAAGAAGGAACCTATACTTACGAACTGCTGGTAACAGATGCAAACGGGTTGACATCCTCTGCAACGACAGTTGTTACGGTCAAGCCAGCTCCCTTACCACCGGTTGCCAATGCGGGTACAGCGGTTACCATCACCTTACCGGCCAACAGCGTTCAACTGGATGGATCAAAATCAACCGGAGGGTCCGGAGAAATCACACAGTTCGTATGGACAAAATTATCCGGACCGGAAACTTTTACGCTATCCGGAAAAGACCAGGCTATAGCACAGGTAACCGATCTTGAAGAAGGAGCGTATTTGTTCCAACTGAAAATAACCAATTCTGATAACAAACAGTCTTCAGCCACTGTCACGGTTGTGGTAAAATCCATACCGCCGCCGCCTGTTGCCGATGCAGGCAATGATCAAACCATTATATTACCTGTGAACGAAGTGATATTGAGCGGTAAAAAATCGAAGGCTTCCGGCGGAAACATCACCACTTATCAGTGGTCTAAAATATCCGGCCCTGCAGGTGGCAGCATCAGCAATGCTTCCGCGGTAGAAACAGCCGTCACAGGGCTCTCATCAGGCACTTACCAGTTCCAGTTAAAAGTAACAGACAATAACAACGTGACCGCGACGGCCACCGTAAAGGTGATCGTAAAACCCAAACCGGCTCCCCCGGTTGCCAATGCCGGTACGTCTCAAAGTATTACATTGCCTGATAATATGGTCACACTGGATGGAAGCAAATCCTCCGCCGCTTCGGGTAGCATAGTAAGTTATACGTGGACAAAAACAAGCGGGCCTTCCGGTGAAAAAATTACCAGCCCCGGGAAACCGGTTACTACCATAACAGGACTCACGGAAGGTGCCTACCAGTTCAAACTGACCGTTACAGACAACAACAATCTTTCCGCTACGGCCACCGTAACGATAACGGTAAACCGTCCGCCTATACGCCCCCCGGTAGCAAATGCGGGCAGCAACCTAACCATTCAGCTTCCGGTGGAAAATGTCCAACTGGACGGATCAGGGTCGTATGCGCTTGACGGAACAATAAAGAGCTACAAATGGTCAAAAATTTCCGGACCTGACGTATCGGCTATTGTCAACTCCAATACAGCGAAACCTGTTATAGGGTTTACGCAGCCCGGAACCTATGTATTCCGGTTAACCATAACCGATTCAAACGGATCCACCGGTCATACGGATTTTACGGTTACCGTATTGGCTGAAAGTATAACACCGGAGCCTCCGGTTGCCCAAACGGGACCGGACCAGGTACTGGTTCTTCCGGAAAACGAAACCATTCTTGACGGATCAGCATCGCATACCAATATTGGCAGTATTGTTTCATATAACTGGATAAAAATAAGCGGCGCGGATGTAACCATTGAGAGCCCGGCAACAGACATTTCGAAAGTGACAGGGCTTAAGTTAGGGGAATACATTTTTGAACTGACCGTCGCTGACAACAGGGGCATGATTGCCAAAGACACAGTAAAAATTATTGTAAACAATGCCGGCGGCAGGCCGGAAAACAAACTGGAGGCAAAAGTTTATCCGAATATAACCGCCGCTACTGCCACCCTGGAGTTATACGGATTGGAAAAAGGAAGAACCATTGTAGACCTCTATGACCAGTCAGGAAGAAAATCAAAACGAATAGAGTTTGTAAAAGACGATATATACTCCGCCACCAAAGTCGACATCAGCTCTTTGCCGAAAGGGATTTACTTCCTGGAAATAATAGTGGATTATAAACATCGCATCACAAAAAAGATAATAAAAATGTAGGCGTTCGGCTTTCATCGACTCACCTTAGACGTCATTTGTGATCCGCGGTGGCGGAGAAGCAATCTCCCGGCTGAGTATAAGGTTTATAGGTATATGAGCACCTCCTTCTGTAGCGATGAGACTGCTGCCTGCAATGCTACTTCAGGTTGCTGTTCCATCGGCATTTCAAATGATCGTAATGTCCATCCTATTACGTCATTTTGACGACCATATCTAAATTTATAGGGGAGGAGGAATACTATACACCAGGAAGGAGATTTCTCGCTGTGCTTGCCAATGACAGTTTGGACACATTATGCGTAACAATGATACAATCGTTGCTCTATGCACTTCAGCTTATCATGCCTCTCCCAACCGAAGATCGGGAGAGGCATCTATCTTCTCATCTGTCACTGTTTCCATATTTTGTACTCCTTAATTTTCTAAATGAGTCTCCTCCCGCCCTGGCGCAGGTCTGTGTTTAAAACGTAAATTGCAATAGGGGGGAAAGTTGCTGGCGCTTTTGGGATAAGTAATAATCAGACACAAGTCGAGAGACCTGCGCCTATAGCGGCGCAAGACGATTTAAAACTTGAAAATTTAATAAATTGGAATCATTTCCTTTAACTTTCCTACAATTAGAAAAAGCATTATTGCAGAGCAACTCTCCGTTATTAATGATTTTAGGTACAGGGTTATCTGAGTTTGAAATAGAATCAAGGTTTAAAGAAATTGGTTTGGCTTTCCCTGAATATTTGTTACAGTTATATATGTGGAAAAGCGGGATAGATAAAAGTAAGGTTGAGCTTTATCCGAAAATCGATCCAAGTTTATTTATGCTGGGGCGGTTTTATTCCTTAGATGAAAATCTAGAATACTATCGATATTATGTTGCCAATAATTATTGGAGCGAGAATCTGTTCCCAATATTTAGCGCTGGTAATAGCGATTTTTTTCTGATTAATTGCGATGAACAATCTGCTGAAGAGTTTGGCAAGTTGTACTATTACTCAACGACAGACTATCTCGCATTAGAACCAATTACAGTTTTTGACAGTCTTAAAAATTTAATTCAGGATGTAACGGAATGTTATCGCAAAGGGATATTTGTGTATGATAGTGAAAATAACAACTTGATTGTAACAAGTTCGGAAGAGGAAATTAAAATACATCTTGCCAACAATCCTGAGTCTGCCTATTGGACTAAGTTATAGGTTCACACTCTGGCGCAGGTCTTGTAGCATTGCGCTGTGCATAGCATATTGTGTGTTGACATCACCAACAACATTCTGATGCAACACCCCCTCAAGCTCCTGTTGTTGGTACTCCACCCACATTAACTACGCTACATACCAACAACGGCATTCGAAACTATACACCAGGAAGGAGATTTCTCGATGTGCTGCCAATGACATGTTATGCAAGCTACTGTTAATCAACGATCTGCAAAAAGGTGCAGCGCACCACTAATATTTGTAGTAACGTGGAATAGTTAGTGTTACGAGCCGCAGTGCGGCGAAATATTGAATTGTTACCGTAAACACGGTCTTTCTTTTAATTCAAAACTCCCTGCTGTTTTTCTGCTACTTTTTTGCGGAAAAAAGTATCCGCCTGACCGGACGGACACAGGCGCAAAAAGCCCCGCCCGTACCGAACGGTACGTTAGGGCGGGCGCCGGGGAAAAACTTGTCCGCCGTGGCGGATTACCCCAATTCCCCGTCCCGCACGTGCGGGATGATTAAGCTTTAGTACTACTGTGACTTCGGCTATATATCCCTGATATATTACTCAAATAAAGGAGATCAGCCAACTTATTATCATTGACTCTATACATGTCACGACTCAATAATTGAGACCCCTAATTAGGCACTCGGAATGACGGTGCAAAAAACCTCTTTCAACCAAACTATTGCTCTCTATAGTGATAGAATATTCCTTTATCAAGCGCGGTCCAGAAACAGGCTTTCCGGTCACAGGCTTTCAGCGCCCGGTTAGCCCAGGTATTACAGGTATTGAACAAATCGTATTTTCCATTTGCTTCATAAAACGCGTCCGTTTCACCATAGCCATCATCCACACTGGGAATATGAATGCTGTTACCATCAGCATCCGTTTTGAAACTGTTTTTGATGTACTTAACCAGCTTCTCATACTCCGCGTAACTGATCTTTATTTCCCTGCAGTCATCCCCGGTGATAATGTCCTTATAAAAGGTGGCGTGTAAGGCCGAAGAACTCAGGTGAAACATCGCTCTGAACGCCACACTGAATTTCAGGTCCTTCCACTCCGGTGTCTGCAGGTAAAACCTTATCACCCCATCCGACACCCACATAGGGCAGGCTTGAGTCTTTTGAATCGGTATCTTCATATTTTATCAGGGTTGACCAATCCATTTGCGGGCTTTTCACCGGCATCACAATATCAGTATGCACGCCATTGGTCCTGATATAGATGCTGATATCCCGGGTTCCGGTTTGACCGGCATTCTTATTTACAGAAATATAGGGGAGCAACCACACAGCCAGCGCATATACCAGCAGAAATGCCAGGATTGCCAGAAATATTTTTACCGGCAGCAGGAGTATCTTTTTTATAGTCATAGTGTTTTTCGCTGAAACGTAAAATTGAGCTGTAAGGTATCTGCAAAGCTAAGTTATTGGTGACGAAAATACCCTGCTGCGGCATCCTGCTGAGCCGGCAATTCCTTAAAGCAAGAGAGACGGTCATGGAACCGTCTCTCTATAAAACATCTGTAATGCAATAACTTATTTCTCTACCCATTCTACGCCGGTATCCTTCCAGCTCCTGCTGTTAGCGGAATCTATAACCGCCTCGCATACCTTTTGTGTCTCATAGGCATCTCTGAAAGTCGGGTGACATTCCGAACCATCCTGCAGCGATTGTAAAAAATCGGCCACCTGATGTATAAAGCTGTGCTCATAACCAATGATCAACCCAGGCACCCACCACTTGCCCATATAAGGCTGGTCGCCATCCGTAACGTGTATAGAGCGCCATCCGCGTACTACTGATTCATCATTGTGATCGAAATATTCCAGCCGGTTCAGGTCATGCAGGTCCCAGCGCAACGATCCTTTTTCCCCATTGATCTCAAAAGTGTACAGCGCCTTGTGCCCGCGAGCATACCTTGTTGATTCAAACAGTCCAAGCGAACCGTTGTCAAAATGACAATGGAAAATACAGGCATCATCTATTCCTACCTTTTCTACTTTTCCCGTCAACTGGTGAAACCTTTCCTTTATAAATGTTTCTGTCACTGCCGATACATCTTTGATGCCACCGTTCAGCCACATAGCCGTATCTATACAATGCGCCAGGAGGTCACCGGTCACACCGGATCCGGCCGCTTCCACATCCAAACGCCAGGCAGCGGTACCACCCTGGGGCACATCCGCGCTGATGGTCCAGTCCTGCAGGAAGTTGGCGCGATAATGAAATATCTTTCCAAGCTTTCCGCTGTCAATAATTTGCTTGGCCAGCGTTACCGCCGGCAACCGGCGATAGTTATACCATACCGTATTTTTTACTTTTGCCGCTTCCACTGCCTCTACCATCCCTCTTGACTCTTCAAGCGTACGTGCCAGGGGCTTTTCGCACAAAATCATTTTTCCGGCTTTAGCAGCGGCGATGGCGATTTCCGCATGCATATCGTTGGGTGTGCAAATATCCACCGCATCAATATCGTCACGGGCGATCAGTTTCTTCCAATCTGTTTCTATCGATTCATATCCCCACTGGTCGGCAAATGCCTGCACTTTTTCCTTATTGCGGCTACATACCGCTTTTAAAACAGGGGTGTATTCCAGGTCCGGGAAAAAATTGGGAACTCTCCGATACCCATTGGAATGCGTACGTCCCATAAAACCGGTCCCTACCAGCCCGATCCTTAATTCTTTTTTATTTGCCATAATTAATTAGAAATTTAAGATTTGATATTTGATATAGTCCTCTTTTTCCTATCTTACTATCTTATCCTTTTCCTCTATTACTACTAACTCCACCCATGCGCTTCTCTCACCCTGATCATCAAGGCCAGGATGTCGTTCCAGGTTTGTTGTTTATGCATCACCTCGTTGGGGAACATACAACCATCCCAACAGATATGATTGAACTTTTTGGTGAGATTTCCACTTTCATCACGCAGCCACCAACCGGCATCCTTTACAACATCCAGTCTTCCATTGGGATCGGTTGCCAGGCAGTGACGACCAGTTTTATCATGCGAACCGGTACCATGTACGGTGCCGTCATTTTGCGCTACGTGAAAATCTATCGTCCAGGGTCTGAGAGCAGCCGTTAACTTTTTCAATCCATCTTCCAGCGCTGCCCGGTCGTTCCATTGGAAATTGTCCGGAAGGATGCGATGCTCGGGAGCATTGTATCCAAGCAAGTATAAAAAGGTATGAGACATATCCGCCTGGAATCCCAAATTAGGACTATTCACTTCTTCCAGGGTATCCAGCATGTTTTTCCAGCTATGCATACCCGCCCAGCATATTTCGCCTTCCGCCGCCAATTTTTCCCCGTGGTCTCCGGCAATCTTTGCCGCTTCCTTAAAGGTATCTACGATCAGCTTCTGACTGCCTGCCGGGTCTTTAGCATATTGTTCCGGGCTGCTGGCCGAGTCTATGCGAACAATCCCATATTTACGAATTCCAATATCATTTAATTTTTGCGCGAACACACAGCTCTTGCGAACCTCTTCCAGGAAAGTCTTGCGATCATCGGCACTGCCCAACACCGGTCCGCCCCATATAGGCGCCACCACACTCCCTATCACCAGGTTATGTTTAGCCACCTTGTCTGCCAGTTTTTTAGGTCCATCCGGATCGCTCAGGTCTATGGAAGGATCAAACAAACCCACGTCTACCCCATCAAATTTTACACCATCCACTTCTGCTTTTGCCGTGTACGCCAGCATTGTTTCTATCAGCAAGGGTGGTTCTGAATCAGGTCCCTTCCCTACCACTCCCGGCCAGGTAGCATTATGCAGCTTCGGATAATTGTTTTGTGACATAATCGTTACTATTTTGATTTTTAAAGATAAGTTATACTATAATTATTACAGTTTCAGATCGGGGTTGCGTGGACCAAAATGCTTCAGGATCACAATGGGATCCGTAGCAGAAGGGTTGACGATCGTTACACCTTCTTTTGCCGCCTGCTCACTTACGAAGAACTCGTCATTGGTAAGCTGACCATAACGGATCAACGCCGGTGTTTCAATATCCCAAACACCCAATTTGCCATGCCCCTGCATTACGATAAGTCCATAAGCAGCGCTATCCCTTATAGTGACAGTAGCGCCGGGCAGCACCGTTAACTCCTTTGCACTGAAGTCCGGAGATTTGTAGGTGATCCATGTCTCGTAGTAACCCTGCGGCTTGGTTTGTTCAAAAGGCAACACCGGTACGGGGGGTGTAAACCTGTTCCGGAAAATAAACGGGTCGACGTTCAGTTCCCAATCCAGCACTTCAATCAATGCATCATAGTCCCCGATGCGGTTTTCGGGAGTATCCTTCCACAACAACTCTTCCGGTACGATGGCTTCGTTTACCAGTGACTGATACATCGCATATACATCAGAAGCTTTTTGCGGTTCATACGTACAAAGGCTTCCGGGTGCATGCAACACACCGGGGGGCACATCCCAACCGGTACCCGGCTCCAGTCTGAAGGCCTGTGAAAAGTTGGTGATCTTGTTATCGCCTTTGGAAAAATTCATCAGGCACTCCTTTATCTGGTCCTTTGTGGTACCCGGGGCTATACCCATAAAGGTATAAGGGAAATCTCCACCATGATTATTCAACTGCGGTGGAAAATAATAAGCCTCCGGTTTGCCGGACTGACCCACCAGCGCCGCCTTCTCGTCGTTATGATGCACGTGATGCGGCAGGGGACCCATATTATCAAAAAACTTGGAGTACATCGGCCAGCTCTGGTATTCATTCCATATCCTGTCGCCTATCAATTGTCCTTTCAATTCGTTTACCGCGTCCAGCAGCAATACCTGCTCCGTTTTTCCACCGTCTTCCACAACTATCTGGCTCAATCCCTCATTGATGCCCGTAAGCGGCCCGTTCTTTGCCGGGGTGGTAGAAGACAACCATCTTTCGTCTATCCCTCCCCGTACGCCACCCAAAACATAATAATCATCCGGGTGTAATTTTATTCTTCTGCCGGGTACACAAAAGGAACGGGGAACCCAGGTAGGCGTCAACCTTACAATACCTTTTCCCTGATCCAACGCTTTCTTTGCTAAGCTTAATTTTTCCATCATTATTAAGGTTATTAATGAACAGTATGTTTATTTAAAAGTGATTGAATAATTGTTGTATCCGTAACTATTTCCAGTTCCAGATTATAGGTTTTGCTTTCCCCCGGGGCGATAAATTCCAACTCGCCGCTGCGCCTTGCTTCTGCCTGACCGATGGGTGGAATATTAGCCGGCTCCAGCCCGGTGACATATTCGTTCTTTCCCCAGTGCTGCCAGTTGATCAACCAGGGCAGTTTCTTTTTCTCAAAACCGATGGTTACGGCAAAGCCCAGCTTACTGTTGTATAAACCGCAGAGGCTTTTACCATTCTTATCCGCGTCAATATCCACAAAAGCCACTTCTTCTCCCGCGCCGTCGTGGTCCTTTAATGGAGCGGGGCATTTTTGAAAAGCATTGCCGGGTCTGAATATTTTTGCCCCGGCTTCCCCGTGCCGCGCTTTCCAGTTGCCCTTCCACAGGATATCCGTCCCTTCATCCACCAGTGGCCAACTAAAGTTGAAATGATACAGGATCATATGCGGCGCCGGCTGGTTGCCCCGGTTCACTATTTCGTCTTTGATCTGTATGCAGGGATTTCCGATGGTTCCGGAGATCGTTCTTCGCAATTCGAAACTATGACTGAAAATTCTTGTTTCCCTGATAAGCCCGGTAATGCTCATATCCATCACACCGTTTGCCGGATCCGGCTGAACAATGCTGACGATTTCAGCAGGCACATTACTGATCTCTCCATGCAGTCCGCGTTCCCCATATTCATCAGTCTCCGGTCCGCCGGTATGCGCCAATCCACAGGTAGTGAGCAATCCGCCGCCGAAGGTTTTTAGCCAGTCTATTCCTTTGTGCGAAAATGGCTGTGGCGGCCGAACACCTGTCCTGTTTATCCAGGCGATATTAAATGCATTATAGGAAGCATCCGCTATGTCCATTGCGCGGTCGATGAGTATCTTATATCGCAGTCCTGTGCCGGTATTTACCCAGGCAATACGTGTTCCCCGCTCTGCCCCGTTATCCAGCACGGAGGTTTCTATGCCGCCCAGTTGGGCGTAATAAGAAATTTTATCTTTCCAGTCGGCGTTAATTATATTATTTCCATTCTTATCAAGCATCGTTAATATCTGCATCAGTTAAAAAAGCACAACACCTTTTAAAAGTATCGTTCCACCGGATTTGCTAATATTTGGCAATGTACAAGCGGGGGTGTAAAATAACAAATTAGTCTGACATTTTAAGGCAGGGAGCGACAGGATGGTTAATTGCTGTTTTTTGCGTAAAGGCTTATTGGGAGCAGATTTCAGGAAAATTATTGTTTGGGTTCTGTAATAAATTTCATTGCTTTGCAGCATACAAAATAATTGCATTGCTGCCACTGAGCCAATGCAGCTCATATTTCACTTAAAAAAAAGAAACTCATGTTCACAAAAAAAAGTTCATTAACCATTTTAATGGCAATGGGTATTGGCTTTACAATGGTCAGTTGCGGAGGCGGGGAGGATAAAAAAGAAACGGCAGGGGACGGCGCTTCTGCGAAAGTATTTGTTGAAATTTTTGATGGCAAGACTTTAAACGGATGGGAGGCTGATACGAGCCTGTGGCGTGTAGAGGATGGCGTACTGGTGGGAGAAATAAAACCCGGATCAGAACTTAAAAAGAACTCCTTCATTATATGGCGGGGTGGTGAAACCAAAGATTTTGAACTGGTGGCGGAATATAATATTACGGAAGCCGGTAACAGCGGCATCAACTACCGGAGCGAACTGGTGCCGGATGTACCTTTTGCATTGAAGGGCTACCAAGCGGATATAGATGGAGGAAATGTGTACACAGGTCAGAACTATGAAGAACGCGGACGCACCATTATCGCATTCCGCGGTCAGCGTGTAATATTACCGGCAACAGACACGGGAAAATCTGTTCACAATATCTGGAACGCCGCCGTACAGGAAACGCCTGCCGGAGACAGCGATTCATTAAAGGCCCTCATTAAGTCCAACGACTGGAACGAGATCCGGATAATCGCCCGGGGCAACAGCCTGAAGCATTATATCAATGGTGCACTGACAAGCGAAGTGACAGATGACGATACGGTGAACCGGAAAATGAGCGGTTTATTAGGCTTCCAGGTACATGTGGGTCCGCCCATGAAAATCCAGTACCGGAATATCCGGTATAAGGAACTGTAAAGCATAAAAATGCCGGGATAGCGGCAAACAGCCAATCGCCGGAGGCGATAACAAGAGGGTGCGTGGCGAGGACGCCACGCACAGCAGCGAGACAGCAGCGAGCCTGTCTGACGGCAGTCAGGGACGCCACGCACAGCGGAGGCAATAGCAAAATAGCGTTCAATGAAGACGCTTAGATACAATGGATATAAGCGTATCTTTACCCGACTAAAACGCTTACATGCTTAAAAAATGTATTTTTTGCGCAGCTCTCTGCACCCTCTTCTTTTTTACTTCCTGCCTTGACACCGAAGAAAAAATAGTACTCCACAAGAACAACAGCGGTACCTATACCGTCAGCATTGATATGAGCAAAGTGCTGGTGATGATGGAACAATTCGGACAGGGCGCCAATAAGGAGCCGGACAAAAAAGATTCTACCATTTATTTTAAGCATTATGCCGATACGTCCACCGCGCTTACTGCCACGGAAAAAGAGCTGATCAGGGATGGTTCCCTGCACATGCTTGTGGATGAAGAAGCAAAAGTCCTGAAGGTGGTTTTCAGCCTCCCGTTCAGTAATGTAAACCGGCTGCCGGAATTAAGATCCGGTTATATGGCCATACTGGACAAAATGGAATTGTCAAAAAAAATAGACCCGAATGGAAAAGACCCTTCACAGCAGGCGGTAAAAAGTGATATTGCCTCCAATCAGTCTTTTTTATCGCCCTCTTCTTCCGATGCATATATTTTTGCGGCGGCTCCGGGTAAAATATCCAACAGGCTGTCCCCGGAAAAAACCGGAACGCCGGAGGGAGATTCAACCATGCAGATGCTGCAACAGATGTCTGCATTTATGGGAGCACCCAGCTATACCATCACCCTGGTGCTGCCCAAAAAAATAAAGAAATATAACGGAACAAACCCGGTTCTAAGCAAGAACAAAAAAACGATCAGCTTTTCCAGCACTTTAAACGAACTGTTGTCTGCACCGTCAGCAGCCGAATTTAATGTAGAGTATTAAGATGGGGTGCAGGACCGCCACCGCTGGTTTCCACAAACGGCAGGTTACCTGTTGTCTTAAGGCAGCAGATTTATCCTAAATCAAATCCCGCTACCCAAACCCTGTCAAGCCCGTACCCGGTTTGCGGGAAAAAGCCCACCACCATCGAAAAGCCGGGAGGGCAACACAATAACTATCGTAAATAAACATTTGGTAGCCGCTGCAGCATCAGATTCATTTTGATGAAACGTTTTAATGGTTCATCAAAGAATCCGTACCAATGAAGACCGGCATCAGCAAGCTGCTAGTAATAGCCTTGATTCCCGCTATGATCACCTCCTGTAAAAAAGAGGATGCGTCCCCCGACGGCGGACGACCAGACCTGGATATAGTGGAAACAGCTCCACCGGTGCAGAAAGCCGTCCATAAAAAAATCTCTGACAATATTCCCGGTTTTTATCAATCGCTCCCGGCAAGATATGATTCCACCAGCAAAAAATATCCCTTGTTAATTTTTATGCATGGCATGGGGGAAAAAGGTACCGGTGGCGATAAACTAAGCCTGGTATTAAAAAATTCAGTACCTAAGCTGATCAATGAAAAGAAATTTCCTGCCAGCTTCAAAACCAATGGACAGGATTTTTCATTTATCGTTTTATCACCGCAAACCATTTCCAATTCATCGCAGGAAGATGTAAACGTAATGATAGACTATGCGGTTGAAAATCTGCGGGTAGATGAATCACGGGTTTACGTAATTGGGCTGAGTATGGGTGGGGGCACCACCTGGAATGCGGCCGTAAAATATGGTAACAGGATAGCCGCGGTAGTCCCGATTTGCGGCGCCACTAACGCTACCGACGCAAAAGGCAAGTCGATAGCCGGCAACAAAGTGGCGGTGTGGGCATTTCACAATGCCGATGATAAAACAGTAGATGTATCGGTTACACAAGATTTTATTTCTTTTATTAATGGTCAGTCTCCGGTAGTGGCTGCCAAATCAACCGTTTGGGCCACCGGCGGTCATGATTCATGGACCAAGGCCAGTGCCCCGTCATTAAAAGAAAACGGAATGAATGTTTACGAATGGATGCTCCAGTTCAAAAAATAAGTGTCGAGCTATAACCCCCGTCCAACCTTTGCACATATGTGCAGAGGTTTTTTTTATCCAGGATTTTGCGGTAAACTGCAAAATTTGCGTTTATAAAGTTGTTGTTTCAGCGGGTTTCCGCAATAACAACCTGTTTGATTGCATTTGCTGCCTCCACCCCCTGCAATGTTACGCCGGAGCGCCAGCAATATATGTGTTTAATGGAAGGTAACGCGATCAACGCTTTAAGTCCCTCATCGGTTACTTTAGTGGCTGTTATATTCAGGTATTCAAGGTTTGTAAGCGACAACAACCCGGTTACGCCTTCACTGGTGATATTGGTTTGAGCAAGATTGAGCCGCACCAGGTTTTGCAGCTTCGATATATCCTTCAGGGCTGCATCCGTAATGGAGGTATTGTCCATTTTCAACGAAACAATATTGTCGGCTATTCTCAACAACTGGGGCATTTGAGCATCACCCAATGCGCTGTAGTTAACGCAGCTTATTTCCAGCAGGTTGCTGCCTTTGGTTACACTGGAAACCAATACGCCCAGCCTTTTCAGGGAATCGACCACCTCCCGATCAGCAGGAGCCAATTCTTTACTGAATACAGCAGACACAGGCGTAATATCATCTGCCGCCCCTGCAGCAGTACCAAACGAGGCCAGCAGGGGCAATATGTCCGCAGAGGACGGAAACTCGTTTACCCGTTTCCGGGTATCGGCTCCGTTCTGTATCCACCATTGTAATAAAGCTATTTCTTCCCTGGTCAATGCTTTTTCCTTTTTTGGCGGCATCCGTTTGTCATCGTCTTCCGGCAGCAGTATCCTGATGAGCAATTCACTTTCCTTAGGACTACCGGGTTTGATGACGATACCATGTTTTCCTCCTTTAAACAACCGCTTCTCTTCATCAACGCGTAAACCACCCTTTACCTTTTTTGCACTATGGCAACTGTAACATTTTTCATGAAACACCCGCTGAACAAGATCGGAATAGACCGATGCTTCGTCAACATTTTCGATCGGTCCGGCTGCCCATACGGGGTCTTCTTTTTCTTCACCCCATATACCGGTCAGGTAATCTTCGCCGTGCGTCATGGTTCCGCCAAAATGGCCTGTTAATAAAAGAGAGGTACAGAGCAATATTAAAAAAACAGTGTAGTATGTTACGGCCCGGGGTTGGAATACCGCCTTCTTCTTGAGCCACCAGCAAAGCCCCGAAATCACGGCGACGGCTACTCCTATCCACCGGTGCAGGTTCAGTGTTGTTGCATCATATTGTCCCTGCATACCCAGTAACCAGCCGGCTACACAGGAAAATACGGCAGTGATAAAACCCAGTCCCAGCATAAATACAATAGCTTCATGCAACAACTGTCGCTTTCTTTTGGGGAGTCCCCATTCCAGTACAAAAACAAGCAATAAAATGCCTACAGGCAGGTGAACTATTAGCGGATGGAGATGTCCAAAAAAAATAAACCATCGGTCTGCACTGTCAAGCAATATCATTTTCTATCGGTTGTTCGGATTGAAAGTATAGCAGCTATATGTCCGGCTATCAGCGATCAGGCAATAATACTCTTCACCACGTCACCGGAAACGTCTGTCAAACGGTAACGCCGGCCCTGGCTTTTGTAAGTAAACTGTTCGTGGTCGATGCCCAGCAAATACAACAAGGTAGCCTGGAAATCGTGAACATGCACTTTATTGCCCACTACGTTGTGTGCAAAATCATCCGTTTCGCCGTATTGTATACCCGGGCGGATACCGCCGCCCGCCATCCATATACTATAAGCATTTGGCAGGTGATCGCGTCCGAAATCTTCCCGGGTAAGTTTTCCCTGGCTGAAGCTCGTCCTTCCAAATTCGCCGCCCCATATCACCAGCGTGTCATCCAGCAGCCCTCTCTGTTTCAGATCTTTCACCAACGCAGCGGAGGGCTGGTCTGTTTGCCGGGTGGCCCTTGTGATGCCACTGGTAATTTTGCCATGATGATCCCAACCCAAATGATATAACTGGATAAAACGGACATCTTTTTCAGCCAGTCTCCTTGCCAGCAGGCAATTATAAGCATAAGTCCCGGGCACTTTTACATCCGGTCCGTACATATCCAGTATATGCTGCGGTTCGTTGCTGAGATCGGTTATCTCCGGCACCGCCATCTGCATACGATAAGCCATTTCATACTGGTTCAGCCGGCTGTCTATCTCCGGGTCCTGCCATTTATCCTTCTGCAAAAGGTTAAATTCTTTTATAAAATTCAATGCCCGGCGACGATCCATCCTGTCCACACCATCCGGCGAGGAAAGATACAGTACCGGGTCTTTACCGGACATGAACTGTACGCCCTGGTGGTGAGATGGCAGGAACCCGTTACTCCAGGCCAGGTTGCTGATCGGCTGATCACCTCCTCCCTGCGATAACAACACTACAAAAGAAGGCAGGTTCTGATTGAGGCTACCCAATCCATAGCTGATCCAGGAACCAATGCTGGGTCGCCCGCTCAACTGGTTGCCGGTTTGGGTAAAAATGACGGCAGGCTCATGATTGATCTGCTCGGTAAACATGCTGCGCACTACACAGATATCATCGGCAATGCCGGCGGTATGCGGAATGAGATCGCTGAAATATGCGCCACCGGCCCCATACTGCTTAAACTCCGTCATCGGCGCTGCCAGCGGAAAGCTGTTTTGATTGGAGACCATTCCCGATACACGCCCCCCTCCTATCACACTGGGCGGGATCTCCTGACCGTGCATTTCATACAATTTGGGCTTATAATCAAACAACTCCATTTGAGAGGGACCACCGCTCTGGAAAAGATAAATGACCCGTTTTGCCCTCGGCACAAAATGAGGATTGATCAGTGGTTTGTTTTCTTCTTCCATCAAGGCGATGCCTGCCCTCTCTACCGGCGATTTCGACCGGCCGCAGCCCAGCAGCGAGCCCAACGCAACGCTTCCCAGCCCCAATACGGAGCCTCTCAGGAAATCACGCCTTGCCTGGTTGTTCAATATTTTTTCAATGTCATTCATATCGTCCGGAATGATAATTATTCAAAATACATTTTTAACAAAGACCATCACTATTTCCGGGTCACAAACTCATCCGTATTCAGCAAAGCCATAGCTACACTGGTATAGGCAGCCGTCTTCACAAGGTTTTCCCCGGAAACTGCCACCTTCATTTTTGCATTACCTACCGATAATATTTTCTTTGCCTTCTCCGGCTGTTTTTTATACAAAGAAATCTCCTCCGCAAACATTCTATCAAGCAATGCTTTCTCCCTGTCGTCGGGCATTCTTCCCGTCACCAGCCTGAAGCCATATGCCAACTGCTCATTGTTTTCACTGCCACCTTCCTGCAACATCCGGGTGGCTATAAACTTCGATGCTTCAATAAAAGTAGGATCATTCATCAATGCCAATGCCTGCAACGGCGAACTGGATACCGGTCTTTTCACAGTACAAAAGTTCCGGTCCGGGGCATCAAATATCAGCATATAGGGCGGTGGGCTCGACCGCTTTACAACGGTATAGATACTTCTGCGAAACAGATCTTCCCCTTCTGACAACGTATATATATACCGCCAGGATTTATCGCTCAATGCTTCCCACAGGCCGGGCGGCTGATAGGGATACACGCTGGGTCCCCCGATTTTAGAAGATAACAGCCCGCTGATCGCCAATGCCTGGTCGCGGATCATTTCCGCAGGCATACGGTACCGGGAGCTTCTTGCCAGCAAACTATTGTCCGGGTCGCGCTCCAGCAATTCGGGGCGTACGATCGATTGCTGCCGGTAAGTAGCGCTCATCAAAATAAATTTCTGGAGCTGCTTCAGGTTCCAGCCTTCTTCGCGAAACTTCACTGCCAGGTAATCCATTAGTTCGGGATGAGAAGGCATGTCGCCCTGGTTGCCAAAATCATCAGAGGTTTTCACCAGTCCGCGACCGAAATACATCTCCCATGCATGGTTAACCGCAATACGGGAAGTAAGCGGATGACCGGGAAGGAACAGCCATTTTGCCAACCCCAGCCTGTTCCGGGGCAGGCTGTCCGGGAACGCCAGTACAGCGGCCGGCGTACCTGGTTCCACCTCTTCACCATAACTGTCGTACATGCCTCGCAGCAGCACATGAGTGGTCCGTGGTTCCGGCAGGTCGCCCATCACCATCACTTCGCGGATGGAGTCGTACACTGCCGCCAACTGCATCCGGGTACGCATCAGGCTATCAGGCTGCCGGCTTATCTTTCGCGCCGCAGCAGGAAAACCGGGCGCCTTTTGCCGGAATAACCAATCGGCTTCTTTTGAACCGATTGTATTGTCAAACAGGTAAAACTCATCCAGCTCCGCGTTTTTCATCGTTTTCTCCAGCACCCTTGCACCAAAACTAAGCCCCGTTAACGCTGATGTTTTATGGATATCCGGAAAGGAGCGGGTATTCTTTTTGAGATCATCGTATTCTACGGTAACGGGTACCTCCTTGCCGTCTATAAATATACTAACACCGGAAGCCCTGCTGCTACCATCATAACTCACCGCTATATGATGCCATTTATCCAGTTCCAGCCGCTGCTGACTGATGACACTGATGGCATCATGGGGGAACGCGTGCATCAGCCGGAAATTCAACTGGTTGTCTTTCAGCAGCAGGTCGTATCCCTGGAAGCCGTAACGTCGGGAATCGCTGTGATGGAGTATCGCAGACTCTTCGTAGGTTTCGGGGGCTTTCACCCATATGCTGATTGCAAACGGCTCATATCTTTCGAAATACCCTAATCCATAGGGACTGAAATTCACCCTTGTTTCTTCCTCCAGCAACAGGGAATTGCCTGATACACCTTTTCCCGATCTTTCACTGCGGCTGCGGGCAGAAAAAGCAGGTTGTATATGGTTGCGAAACACCGGACCCGTTGCTTGCTCCTTACCGGTTCCTGTTGTTAAGGTCTCTGTTTTATCAAAAGATAAATGAGCGACTATTTTCCTCGCCAGTTCCTCAGCAGGAACCTCCACTTCAGCCGGTTTTTGTTGCCGTTCCAGGAACCTGATCACCGAATGAAGGCTGTCTATCGTCCTGTCCTGGTCGTCGGAAGATAATAAAAGCGTAGGCCCCGGTACCATATTATGATAATTGCCATAGTTGGAACTGCCCAACTCGAATGTGCTGTTGAAAAAAGCATAGAGCGAGTAATACTCTTTCTGGCTGACAGGGTCATATTTATGATCATGGCATTTGGCACAACTCAGCGTAAGCCCGAGGATACCGGTACCCAATGTATTGGTCCGGTCTACATTGTACTCTACACGGAATTCTTCAGAAATAATGCCCGCTTCGGTATTCTGTTTCTGATTGCGGTTAAAGCCTGTTGCCAGTATCTGTTCTTTGGTAGCATCAGGCAACAGGTCGCCTGCCAACTGCCAGGTAATGAACTGATCGTATGGAAGGTTCTTATTATAAGCTGCTATCACCCAATCCCGCCAGGGCGAAGCATCACGGTGTTTGTCATCAAGGTAACCATGGCTATCGGCAAAGCGGGCCACATCCAGCCAGTAAGCAGCCATCCGCTCTCCATAACGGGGAGATTGCAGGTAATGGTCCACCATTTCTTCATAGGCGGATGCCCGGGTATTGGCAAGGAACGCATTTATTTCTTCAGTGGTTGGCGGAAGCCCCGTAAGGTCAAAGCTGACCCTCCTTATTAAAGTTTCCTTATCGGCTTCCGGTGAAGGTTCCAGGTTTTCTTTCTCCAGCCTGGCCAATACAAAACGGTCTATTTCATTTTTACTCCACTGCTCATCCCTAACCCTGGGGATTGCCGGCTTTTGAGGTGTTTCGAAAGCCCAGTGCGGTTTATAACGGGCGCCCTGCGCTATCCATTTTAGTATGACCGCTTTTTCTTCAGCCGTCAATGCCAGGTGAGATGAAGGAGTCGGCATCCTGTATTCAGGGTCGTCGCTTAGTATCCTGTTAGCCACTTCGCTTCCGGCAATATTACCGGGGCGGATCGCCTTTCTTCCGCTTTCGGTAACTTTTGCATACGCAACTTCGGCTACATCCAGGCGGAGGTCGCCTTTTTGTTTCTTACTGTCAGGACCATGACAACTGAAACACTTGTCTGATAAAATCTTCTTGACATGAATATTGTAATCCAGCTCTTCCGGAAGAGCATCCATCGCCTGCTGCACGTTGGCGGGCAGGGAAAGTTTTCCGGTAAACCCGTATATACCGATAAAAAGTATTGCCGCAAGCAAAACCGTGCCCAACAAAACAACCCTGATCCGTTTTGTTACCATTAAAGTAGCAGTTTAAAAGGATGCTTCAAACCGGATTGACCCGATACTGTTGCCATAAACTTCCAATTGCGGCTGTTTTATAGCAACCGTAATCATTGGTCGTAAACAGGTCAGAGCAAACTATCGCCGTGGTTTAAAATTAACCATTTTCGGGCAGTCCCGAAAATATCGCCTCCTTATTCATCCAAACCTGTTACTGTGGCTTATTACGGGTTCTCTCCTTAATTATCCCCGCTACTTCTTTCAGCAGCAGGGGAAAAGCCGGGAGCGCCATCCCTCCATGATCAAATCCCTGCAATTCGTATAACCTGGTACCGGTATTCCCCGCCAATTTCATCATCCGGTGGAGATAGGCGTTTTCTTCGTATCTGCCGAATATTTCCATTTCCCTGTCACCGGTGATCAGCAGCATGGGTGGCGCATCCTTTCTTACATGAAATAAAGGAGCATATGCGTCTATTGTCGGCTGGAGGTTTCCAATTCCCTTTTCCTGCCGGATGGTAAAATGAGTAACAGCCTGACCGCTGAAAGGTATTATACCGGCAATATCGTTGGCGTCAATATTATACTTCTGCAGGTATTTTTTATCGAGCGTGATCATCATGCCGAGATACGCACCGGCAGAATGACCGGACACAAAAATCAGTTGTTCCGACCCTCCGTATTTTTTGATCTGCTGAAAAACCCATGCAACCGCCGCCGCGGCATCTTCAATATACGCGGGCGCCGTCACTTTTGGAGACAACCTGTAGCCAACGCCTGCCACCGCATAACCCCTATTCTTAAGGGCTTCCGGTATTTCTTTTTTACCGCCGGTGATCCCCCCGCCATGAAACCAGATAATAGTGGCAAATCCTTTTGTGTTTTTCGGGTAATATAAATCAAGCCGGCATTGTGAGGGTTTGTAGGCATCTGTCAAATCCGGAGATGCCGGGTAGTACTGTATATCCGCCTCTGTGGCATATTCTACCTGGGCAAAAGAGGGCAGAAAAGCATACAGGAGGGCAATGGAGAGCAATAATTTCATATACTGTAAAAAATTTATTCCCTCGGCGCATTTGCCGATGGGTTTTGAATGGATTAAAAGTACAAAAAGCTAGTGGATGATGAAGGCAGGGGACTGACACTTTTATGGAGATCGCTACGCAGGCCCGGTGAAGACCGTAACACCTGATAATCGTTGTTACTACAGAAAGCCACCCAATGAGGCTGTGACCTGTTTAGTTTAATTGAGAATATAATACCGTGGGACCAAATACAGAAAGACAGTTTTCGCAGATAGCGCCACAGAATGCAATTTCAGGAATATGCTCATATTGTTTGCATATGCCTAAGCAGGTCTGGCATTCCACCAGGCAGGCTACGGTTTCTTCCGGGCTGAGACTTCCTATTTCCATTAATTCCCTGGCCATATCAAAACACCTGCCGGCACAAGACTTAAACTGGTGATATACCTGCTTTGATTCAGTGCGCAGGCAATCCTGCAGATTAACGGTTGCCTCACAAATCATCCATGTCTTAAGTAGTATTTCTACTACGTTTTTTGTATTTGTGTGAACCATAGGAGGTTGATTTTATATTTGAACGCCTGTAGTTAAATTATATTATATAAAGTGATCAATCAGCGTAATTATTTGTTGGTGAAATGAGTATTTCTACGTGCCCGGTTTTGAGATATCGGATAAAAAGACTGGTGATGCCGTTATACATTATATATAACCGCTTTGCCGGGGATTGTTACGGTACAAAGGATGAATTCTCCGGAGACGGCATAAAAAAGCGGGGATTGACATCGCCCGCTCATTGTTCATTCAAATTAAAACAACAACGCTATCTTAAATCGATCACTTCCACGCCGGGATATTTCTTTGCATCAAATGTGAATGCCGAATTATCTATTTTGGCATTAGGTGTAAAACTGGTTACGTTGTAAACATACCTGCTGCCATTCTTCTCAAATAATTTGGTGGATACTATATTTTTGGAGAGTTTGTCCACATAAGCCAGTATCTTAAAAAAGGCTTTACCCTTGTCTGTTGGCGTGAGCTCAATTTCTTGCAGGGTTTTACCACCCTGTTTTTTTTCATCATTCAACTTGTAGAGAAAGTCTTTATCGTAAAAATTGGTAAATGCTTTCTGGGGAGTGAAGCTGTTTTCAGACGCGTCAAACTTACTTACCTGCACTTCATTGCTTGCCTTGTCATAGGTCCATACGGTTTTCCCATCGCAGAATATCTCCTGGTCCGTCAGTTCCACTTTATACTGGTCGCCTTTCAAATAGGCAGTACCGGTTTTAGTACCCTGCACTTTTCCGTTGGCATCCTCCACCTGAAAGGTAAAACTGGCCTTAACAGTACTGTAAGTCTTGAATTTGGCAGTAACCGCATCCAGTATCTTTTTAGCTTCGGGATCACTGGAGCCAGGGCCACTTTGAGCCCAAGCCATTGAGAATGAGAACACTAACAGAAATAATGGTAATATTTTTTTCATCAAACTATTTTTTTTGCGAGTGCAAAAATAGGATACTTATTGTTGTAAGACGGCTCTATACGTCTATTGGTTTAATGATAACCCTTAAAATTTTTATAATGCCTCCAGGAATTCCGCCAGTTCCATTTCACTCCTGAAAAGTACATCCCGCGCTTTGCTGCCCTGGTTGGGACCTACAACTCCGGCTGCCTCCAGTTGGTCCATCAACCGGCCGGCCCGGTTATATCCCAGCTTCATCTTACGTTGCAACAGTGATGTGGAGCCAATCTGGCTCTGTACGATCAGGCGGGCTGCTTCTTCAAACAGCGGGTCCCTGTTCCCGGAGTCGAAGTCCCGACTCTCCAGTTCCTTTTCATCCACATATTCAGGCAAATAGAACGGTTGCGGATAGCCGCGTTGTTCGCCTATAAAATCTACTAACGCCTCCACCTCCGGCGTATCTACAAAGGCACATTGCACACGCGTCAATTCGCCATTATAGGAAACCAGCATATCTCCTCTTCCTATTAACTGTTCAGCGCCACCGGTATCAAGAATGGTGCGGGAATCTATTTTTGAAGATACTTTAAAAGCGATCCGTGCAGGGAAGTTGGCTTTGATGGTACCCGTAATGATATTTACGGAGGGACGCTGTGTAGCAATGATAAGATGGATACCCACCGCTCTTGCCAACTGCGCCAGCCTGCCAATCGGCATTTCTATTTCCTTTCCGGCGGTCATGATCAGGTCGGCAAACTCATCTATTACGAGTACAATAAACGGAAGGAACTGATGTCCTTTTTCAGGGTTCAGCTTCCGGGCTGCAAATTTTTCATTGTACTCTCTTATATTTCGGCAGCCGGCTTCCTTCAGCAGGTCGTACCGGTTATCCATTTCAATACAGAGCGCATTCAAAGTATGCACTACTTTTTTGGTATCGGTAATGATCGCTTCCTCCTCACCCGGCAACTTGGCCAAAAAATGCTTTTCTATTACTTTATAGATACTGAGCTCTACTTTTTTAGGATCTACCATCACCAGTTTCAACTGCGACGGGTGTTTTTTATACAACAGGGAAACCAGTATCGCATTAATACCCACGGATTTTCCCTGCCCCGTTGCCCCTGCCATCAGCAGGTGGGGCATGGTAGCCAGATCTACAATGAAGTGGTCGTTATCAATTTTTTTACCGAGAGCGATCGGGAGTGAAAATTTATTCTGCTGAAATTTTTCAACAGACAGCATTCCCTTCATACTCACAATTGCTTTCTTAACATTCGGCACTTCTATACCGATAGTCCCTTTTCCGGGTATGGGCGCTATTATGCGGATACCCAGGGCCGCGAGGCTAAGGGCAATATCATCTTCCAGGTTCTTGATACGGGAAATACGTACTCCCGCGGCAGGTACAATCTCGTACAGCGTAACCGTGGGGCCTACCGTGGCAAAAATTTCCTTTATCTCAATATCATAGTTTTTCAGGGTAGTAACGATCTGTATCTTGTTAGCTTTCAGTTCGTCGGAATCCAGCACAATTTTTTCACTGCCGTGTGTTTCCAGCAGATCGAGTGAGGGATACTGGTAATCTCTCAAATCCAGCACAGGATCGTATGGAGGAAGATTCTCTACCTTTTTTATTGCGTCTTCTGTTTCCTCTTCACCGGTTTCATTTTCGTCCCCCGTTTCTTCTTCCGGCTCCGCGTCACGGGTTGGTTTTATCTGCAATTCCAGGTCGGCATCCTGCTGTTTCTTTTTCCCCGATGATTTCTCCACGATCTTCAACTCCTCCTTCAGTTCAGGCTCCGGTATATCATTCGGCTGGATCACTACCACTCCCCCGCTGTGTTTGGTCTTGTTCCCCCTCGGCTTTTCCGTACCTTCTATAAACAATTTAGCCTCGTCGGAGAAAGAATTGTCAACCGGTGTTTCCCTGTCCGAAATATCCTCCTGTACCTTCTTTCTTTTGGGCATAGTGAAAGAAAACTGCGGATTGAACCGCCAGATGAAATATGCAAAACCTGCCGCGAACAATACCGCGGCAGCACCCAACCCGCCTATCAGGTTGGTAAGCCATCTGGCAGAGATATTGCCTATCTCTCCGCCCCAGGGAAATACGCTCCCTGAAGTAATAAATGCCAGCGCTGTACTGAAATAAAGCAGCCCGACCAGGACATAACGAATATTGCGCTTAACAGAAAATATCCGCCGCCCGAAAAGCAGATTGATCCCGGCTATGATAAAGAATAAACAAAACAGGTAGGAGGATACTCCAAACCCCTCGTAAAAAAAAACATGGGATATATAAGCACCAATTCTGCCTAAAAGGTTGGCAGTAATAATGCCATCTTCAAACAAGAGCTTTTTTGCACCCAGCAAAACCTTATCCTGGTCCTGTCGCCACGTGAATAAATAGGAAGTAAAAGCAATAAACAAAAAAAAGGCTGTTAGTAATAATACGCTGCCGGCTATTTTATACGTCCGCTCATCCTTTACCAATTCCTTCATTTTCACCTTCTCCTCCCTGTCCGGTAAAAGTTGCGGACGATTTTCTTCCGACTTACTTTTTTTCTTTTTTAATGTATTGGCCATGAAAAATATTCTGTAATATTACCGGCAAAGATAAGGTGTTACTTCCATCCTTTAGTGGTATGGGGTATTTGCCGGGGTGGTATAAGTGGCTTTGTATATAAATTTGTAACGTTGTTAACAAAGAAATTGCCGAACATCTGCAGGACGATATTGACCCTAACCATCATTTTGTTCTTTTATACTGTAAAGGGACAAATCACTCCTGACAGTGTGATCAGGGTGTCCAGCATCCAAAACAACTACCTTATTTCTCCTTCTCAATACAGAATATCCATTGTTGAAAAGCCGGTGAGCAGCTTGAGCGAACTACCGGACCTCGACTACCAACCGGTATACAACATTCTTCCCCTATCAGGGAAAATACGCGGGAATGTTAACTCCAGGTATATTTATGTAAAGCTGACACTCGTCAACTTTGCAGACAGTTCCAGGAAGATCTTCCTGTATCCGGGTCACTATTTTAAGTCGTATCATCTGTATCAGCAATGCATTTCCAGACCGGAGGAAATTACGGCACTCCCGCCAATGGCCGGACCTAGCCGGAACGGGGATGCGTACAGGGCAGTAGTATTGGCTCCCAAAGAAAGCATCATACTATACGCTTTGTTTCAACCCGTAAAAATACAGGTGAATACTTTCCGCCCGGAAATGGTACATCCTTCGTTCCTGGCACTGCACTTCGAAGCTACCAAAAGCGACAACGAGTCGCTGAACATTCTCACTTTCATATTGGTAGGCATCCTGGGCATGATGATCATATTTTCTTTTTCAAATTACCTGTTTAATCGTAAACGGGAGTTCTTATACTACAGCCTGTATGCGTTATCAACAGCCATAATACTATTCCTGAAAACACAGTTATATCTTTCCACCTCTCATTTCAACTATTTTTTTGAAGAGTACCTGGATTTTATGCTACTGCTGACAGGGCTGTTATTCTATACAGCCTTCCTCAGGAAATTTCTTTCCATTGATAGAAGCCGTTATCCTTTTCTGAATAAAGTAATAACCACCGCCGAGGTATTGGTCATTGCCTTTGGGCTTGTCTATTCCTTCCTGTATTTTTCTTCTGACAGCATCACGGGGCTTGAATTGATGGAAATGGTCATGAAGTATATCATCGTAGCGGTCGGTATTTTTTTCGTAGTAGCCGGGTTGAAACAACGTAACAGGTTGATGAACTACATTGTGTACGGCAACGCGTGTATTATTGTTTTCGGTCTTATTTCCATGCTTATTACCGTGAGCCCAGTGTCGCAGGATACTGTGCTTACCCATGCCCTGTTTTACTATGAACTGGGCATAATAGGGGAATTCTCATTTTTCCTGCTGGGGCTTACCTATAAGAATCGCATGGAACTGATCGAGAAAACAAAACAGGAAGAAGCCTTGATAAAAAAAGAAGAAAAGCAGGAATTTGAAAAACAACTCAACATAATGAAAACACTGCAGGATGAGAGAAACCGTATTTCTGCAGACATGCACGATGAACTGGGTGGAGGTATGACCGCTATCCGCCTGCTGAGCGAACTGGCGAAACAAAGAACGAATGATACCGATTTGCCGGAAATAGAAAAAATTTCTTCCTCCGCCAATGATCTGCTCGGCAAAATGAATGCTATTATCTGGAGCATGAAAGCATCCAACGACACATTGGAGAACCTAATCACTTACATAAAAAGCTTCACCCACGAGTTTTCGGAAAACCACCATATCCAATATACCATACAAGCACCGGAGCAGGCGCCGGAGATAGAAGTAACCGGCGTAAAACGAAGAAATATTTTCCTGGCATACAAAGAGGTGTTTATGGCGCTGAGAAACCTTTATATACCAAAAGCGGATGTGCAGGTAACGATCGTTGATAACACGATCACCATTAAGATAGCATATACCGGCGGGAATGAAAAATTAATGAAGGAAAATATTGAAAGTATTATTAACAGGCGAATGAAACTGATCGATGGCACAACAGAAATAGTGACCACCGATATGAAAAACTATACTATTCTCCGGGCAGACCTGTGATCTGCTAATCCTCCGGAGAGTTATCCTTTTTTTCCCGCCTGGCCGGGTATTCGGTTTTAAGCGACTGAACGAAAAGGCAAAGCCAGCCTGCAACAAAGCAAAGCCCGCCCAGGGGCGTAATGGCGCCTATTCCCTTCAATCCCACATTGTCTGTTGCTTCCAGGAAAGTAAGAACATATAATGAACCGCTGAAAAGAACGATACCGGAAATAAAAAGGATGCTTGCCCATTCCATCAGTTTTCCCGGCATACGCCGGTATAAAAAACCAACCCCCAGTAAAGCGAAGGTGTGATAAAACTGGTAACGGACTCCTGTTTCAAAAGTGGCAACTGCTTCAGGGGATACGAGTTTCTTCAATCCGTGTGCACCAAAGGCTCCCAGGATCACGCTGAGCGCTCCCAATAAAGCAGCATACCGGACAAATCGTTTAGACATCGTTTGATTGAATTTGGGTAAAGGTACTATCAGAAATGGATTCGGTGTTCAAAATCACATCTGCCCGGCGATACCAGGCATTCCTTTCAGCCAGCTTATTGGTGATGAATTGCCCGATCTCATCCCCGGACAGGTCTCTTACCAGGGGACGATGTTTTTTTTCGTCCATCAGCCTTTTTTTAAGAATATCCACCGGAGTCTCCAGGTACACGGTTGTTCCCTGCTGCTTCATCCAGTCCATATTATCAAAAAAACAGGGTGTGCCGCCACCCGTTGACAGTATAAAACAGGCTTCGTTTTCAAAACGGTGCAGCGCCTGCCGTTCAAGGTCTCGGAAACCTTCTTCCCCATATAACGAAAATATCTCCGGAATGGTTATGCCCGCAGTCTCTTCTATGCAGGTATCCAGGTCATAAAACGCCAGTCCATGCTGTTCCGCCCACTTCTTTCCCCAATAGGTTTTGCCGGTGCCCATGAATCCAAGAAGAAAAATTTTCACGCCGGTAATTTTTGTTTGAAGGGTATTTATTTAAAGGCATTCAACCCGGTAACATCCATACCGGTAATCAGCAGGTGAACATCATGTGTTCCCTCGTAGGTGATAACACTTTCCAGGTTCATCATATGACGCATAACGGAATACTCCCCGGTTATCCCCATTCCACCCAGCATCTGCCGGGCATCCCGGCAGATGTTGGTAGCCATAAAACAGGCGTTGCGTTTAGCCATGCTTACCTGCTGGGGAGTTGCCCTTCCCTCGCTCATCAGCACACCGATACGCCAGTTCAGCAATTGCGCCTTGGTGATCTCCGTTATCATTTCCGCCAGCTTTTTCTGCTGCAACTGAAACCCGCCAATCGGCCGGTCGAACTGTATCCTTTCCTTTGAATATCTCAGGGCCGTATCATAACAATCCATAGCGGCTCCTGTTGCTCCCCAGGCTATACCGAAGCGGGCTTTGGTGAGGCAGCCTAAAGGTCCCTTAAGTCCCCTGATTTCCGGGAAAATATTTTCTTTAGGCACTTTTACATTATCAAATACCAACTCACCTGTAGCAGACGCCCGCAAACTCCATTTATCATGGGTGGTGGGAGTGCTAAACCCTTCCATACCTCTTTCAACGATCAGCCCCCGGATATCTCCATTCTCGTCTTTTGCCCACACCACCGCTACCTGTGCAAAAGGCGCATTGCTGATCCACATCTTGGCGCCGTTCAGTACCACATGGTCGCCGGCATCCGTAAAGCGGGTGAGCATCCCTGCCGGGTTAGAGCCATGGTCAGGCTCCGTTAAACCAAAACAACCCAGCCATTCACCACTGGCCAATTTTGGCAAAAATTTCTTTTTCTGCGCTTCACTTCCATAGGCGTGAATGGGAAACATCACCAGGCTTCCCTGTACAGACGCGGTAGACCTTACCCCGCTGTCTCCCCGTTCCAGTTCCTGCATCATCAATCCATAGCTGATATAATCCAGTCCGCCGCCGCCATATTCGGGCGGTATGGTAGGACCAAAACAACCCAGGTCTCCCAGTTGTTTTACTATAAATTCCGGGAAGGCTGCCCTCTGGGCATAGTCTTCTATTACCGGGGAAATCTCTTTTTTAACCCAAGCCCGCACCGACTCCCTGATCAGCTTTTGTTCTTCCGTAAGCAATTCATCCAGTAATACGTAGTCGGGACTCACAAACTGATCTGTACGCGCAGCCATAAGTTATAGTTTATTTAAATTAAAATAATTTAAAGCTAAGGTAAATAAAACGGGTATGATTTATATGCTTCCTATATCCGCGCTCACTTCCCAACAGCCGTTCAGCTTCAACACTTTTTCCAGCACATCTCTTACACAACCACGGCCACCGTTAAATGGCGAGATATAGTGCGAGATCTCCCTCACTTCGGGCACCGCATCCAAAGGACAACTGGCCAATCCTACTGTTTTCATCACCGGGTAATCCGGAATATCATCGCCCATATATAAAGTCTGCAGAGGGTCAATACCATGTTCCCGGCTGTAGGCTTCAAAACATTCCATTTTGTCCTTTACTGACTGGTATGCTTTATCGATGCCCAGGAAGTTCATCCGCTCTATCACGGCGGGCATATATCCCCCTGTGATCACCGCGATGTTAAACCCTTTTTTTACCGCAAGCTGCAGCGCATATCCGTCTTTGGTGTTCAGCGTACGGATATATTCCCTGCCGCCCTTTACCTCTATTGAACCGTCTGTCATCACGCCGTCTACATCAAATACAAAAGTTTTAATACTTCTAAATTTTTCTAATATGTTCATACCGGCAAACATAATACACAAAAAAATGAATGCAAAATGCCGGACAGCCGTCAAAAGCAATAATTTTAGAAAAATTGTGTGTCACACAAAAAACAGGTCATGAGAACCAGATTATTCATAGTGATCCTTTTATTGGGCTGTCTGAATGCATATGCGCAGCGCAGCAGGCTGCTGCAACCCGCGGAGTTTAAAAAAAGCCTCGATTCCATAAAACACCCGCAGGTGGTGGATGTGCGTACGCCGGAAGAGTTTCAAACAGGTTTTATTGAAGGCGCCCGCAATATTGATATCTACGATGCCGGGTTCCTGCAGCAATTGCAAAGCCTGGACAGGAACCTGCCGGTAATGGTTTATTGCAAAGGCGGTGGCAGAAGCGCGGATGCCGCAAGGCAACTTGAAAAGATGGGTTTTAAGGAAGTATATGACCTTGCAGGTGGTATTATGCTTTGGGAAAATAAAGGGCTGCCGGTGGTTGCCGGCATACCGGTAACGAAAGCCAATAAATTTGTAAAAGCTGATTTTGATAGCCTTTTACTGCATCATCCTAAAATACTGGTTGATTTTTATGGTCCCTGGTGTGGCCCCTGTAAACAAATGGAACCTTCACTATCCTACCTCTCAAAAAAGTATAAGGGAAAGATCACTGTCTACAGGTTGAACATTGATGAAGCCAGGATGCTTACAAAAGAACTACAGGTAGAAGCAATCCCGGTTTTGGCAATTTACCATAATGGTAAGGAGTTGAAAAGAGTAAGCGGGTACCAGACCAGCGGACAATTGAAAAAACTGGCTAAAACACTGGCCCGCCGTTAGTATTTGTCAACAAACTGTCACAAATATTTTTTTGCCACAAATGCAATGCTTTGTACCTCCCGGTTGTCACGGGAAGTAGATCTGTTACATTTAAACAATCCAAAACATGATACGGACATTATTACTGGCAGTTTGTGTGATCTTCTTCGCCGGTTGCGAAAGATATGACGCGCCTCCTAAGGAAGTGGAGGGATATGTGCCTCTCTACGAAGAAAAGATCAATACTCCTGTTATTGCATTCCAGGACGCCCGTCCTATAGAAAATGCGGGGAAGATATATACCAAAGGTAACCTGTTGTACCAGGTTGACAACGGTAAGGGTATCCATGTCATTTCCATCTCCAACCCTGCCCAGCCGGAAAAACTGGGGTTCATACCCGTAGCCGGCGCACAGGAAATAAGCATTCTGCATAACAATTTATACACCAACAACGGAAACGATTTAATCGTGATAGACATCACTGCTACCAGGGATCCGGAGGTAGTCAGTAAGATTGGAAATGCATTTTCGCTGGTAAACCACGATTTGCCGCCGGAACGAGGCTACTTTGAGTGTGCGGACCCCTCCAAGGGAATAGTAAAAGGATGGACAAAAAAAATCATTCAATCCCCAAAATGTAAATACTGATATGAAACGCATTCATGTTATAGTGGTGTTATTGATCACAATTGCCGCCTGTGAAAAAAGCGATAAACTGGGGCCGGGCACAGGAACCGGCGGGTCGTTAGCCCGCTTCATCATTGCCAGTGAACATTTGTATGTGGTAGACGGTAACAAACTGCACACCTTCAGCCTGCAGAATGCCGGCAAACCATCTCCCATTGGGGCGTTGCAACTAAGCATGGAGGGAGAAGTGGAAACGATTTACCCCTGGAAAGACAGGCTTTTTATCGGCACCGTGAACGCAATGCATATTCTCTCTATCTCCAACCCTGCCCAACCCGAATATGTGGGGTCTGCCTCTCACGTAAGGGCCTGCGACCCGGTAGTGGCAAACGACCATTACGCCTACGTGACTGTAAGGACCGGAACCACCTGCTGGGGAAACACCAACGCGTTACAGGTATTTGATGTAAAGGATAATGCGCAATCCCCGGAATTAAAATTCACTTATAACCTGAGTAACCCTCATGGCCTGGGTTTATACGGAAACTACCTGTATGTATGCGATGGAACTCAGGGGCTGGTCATCTTCGACATTAGTAACGGAGCCGCTCCCGTGCTACTGGACACCAAAACCGGTTACACTTTCTTTGATTGCATCCCCATCAATAACCTGTTGATCGCCATGGTTGAAAACGGTATGGTTTTGTATGATATAAGCGACCCCGCTCAACCTGAATTTTTGGCCGAAATCCTGAACTGACAGAACCGATGAATCAACCCATATTATGCCTGGTAGCTATTTTCATGACCTGTAACCTTTTTGCCCAAAAACATGAAAATAGGCCCCTGCTGAAAAGCTGGCCACTTTCATTTACGCCGCTTTCCATCTGGAACAGCGACGTATCAGCTTCCGTAGGGACAGAATACCGATTTCACCCATCCTTCTCCGTTAGAACAGCCGCCGACTATATTTACGGCGGTTATTCCACCGGACATGCAAAGACAAGCGGGCTCAGACTTCGGGAGGATATCCGCTACTATATAGCCGGTAACCGGTTAATTAACAGTCGCTCCAGGGTTTGGCCCTATATCGCCATCACCGGTGGCTTCAAATATGTGAGAACCGGCTTTTCCGACTGGTACTGGCAAAACAACAATGGTCAAATGTACGCTGTCTGGCACCAGTATCATACCATTAACAGGGAATGGTTTCTATTGGGCAGAACCGGTATGCAAAGCGCTTTTGGAAGAAATAAGAGATTCCTGTTTGATATCAGCCTGGGGCTTGGTGTAAGCAATAACCGGGTATCCTATCATTTTCCCGAAAACATGCCCAATACGGATATACTGCTGCAATACACTACTACCAATATCAGCTTCAACTCCCGGAACAGGTTCAGTGGCAGGTTTACCGGCTTCAACTTTGAAGCCTGTTTTGGTTATCGGCTGCTTAAATAAATTGCCGGCCCCGAAAACGGTGAACCTTTTACACAATAAAAATGGAGAAAAAAGGTTAATACGCTACATTAAATCCTTTTTATGAAAAAGATACTCTCCTTTGTTATTGCATTTTTTGCGCTCGTATCAACCAATCAACTGTATGCGCAGAAAGACGGAAAACAATTCAGTTTTGGCTTTGGTATAGAAGGCGGCGCCATGGTTGGTGATGAAAACATCAAAGAAGCCTTCAGTTCACAGTTCGGGCTCAGCCTGAGGTTCTCTTATAAAGTTGGTCCGGGCTACGTGACATTTACCCCCGGTGGTTCGCTAATGCTGCCCAAAAAAGTAGATGAGGACAACGTTAAGATCGGCACAAATGTTCCCCTGAAACTGGGCTACAAATACATCATCGCAGAAAAGTTCTTCGTGATGGGCGAAGCTGGTTACTCTATTTATAATTTTTACAGCGCTTCCATGGATGAAGATGTAGATATAGATGATATTTCTAAAGAGAGAATAGGTGGATTCACTTATGCTCCGTCTATCGGCGCTAATTTGGGCAAGTTCGAGGTAGGCGTGCGTTATGAAAGCACCATACTGAAAAAAAACGGGGTTACGGTAAAACCGTCTCTGCTGGCACTGCGCCTCGGCTTTAATTTCTAATTTATTTTCTCTTTAATAAAAATTGCCTTTACGCCTCCGGTAATAATTGAATACCGGTATCCGTAAAGGCAATCTTTTTTTGTTTATAGAGGTTGCCGGTTGTCATTTTAAAAGTCTTCTTACTCATGCCAAAAAAGTCGTAGATCTCTTCGGGGTCCGACTTGTCATTAAAAGGCAGGTATCCGTCATGTTCCTCCAGTAAGTGTAATACTTTCTCCGCTTCACCGCCCACTTTATTGTAGCCCGGTTCGCCGGCTACCACATCTATTTTATTCTCTTCGCTTATCCTCTTGATAAATCCTTTGAACCGGTCTCCGGGTTTCATTTTCCTGAACACTTCGTTGTAGTGTATAATGCCGGTATGCCTGTTGTTGATAATGACCACATACCCTATATCGCTGCTGCGGTACACCACCAGGTCCACTACATCCATTTCCTTTACCGTAAGATTTTCATTATTTAAAAATCCATCTATTTTTTCGGTAGCGGCTACCCTTCCGGTCCGGGCATCCCGGTATATCTTCACCAAGTATTTTTCGTCTTTATACATCCGCGACTTCTGCTGCGATTTGGGTACAAAAATATCCTTCAGCAACCCCCAATCCATAAAAGCACCCTGGGGGGTAAGCGAAACCACTTTCAGCAACACGATATCCCCTACTTTTCCGTATGGTTTTTCGGTGGTGGCTACCGGCCTGCCCTCGGAATCGTGGTAGACAAATACTTCCACAGGATCTCCCGGCCGGATATTTTCCGGGAGATATCTGCCGGGTAGTAAAATGCCGTCAACCCCGTCATCGAGGTAAGCGCCGGGATCAGCCAAACGCAGCACCTTTAGTGTATAATATTCGCCTGCTTCTATCATTTATTATCTTATTTTTTAGGATAAAGATACTGGGATTTGCGGGAAGCCACCGGATTTATAGAACATTGATGTACATTTATTCCCGGCAGACAAGCTATTAATGTAAATTGTCGTTTTATTCTGATTGAGTGATATGAAATTCAAGCTTTTTTTTGAGCATGTACAGGTAGATGAATTTTCCGCTACACCCAAGTACCTGCAACTTACCCATTCCATACTCGACGCGATTGAATCGGGGAACCTGAAAAAGGATGACCTGGTGCCTTCCATTAACGAACTCAGCTTTGAACTGGAAATATCGAGGGACACGGCCGAAAAAGGATACAAGTATCTCAAGAAAATGGGCGTGTTGGGGTCCGTACCCGGAAAAGGATATTATATCGTAAATGACAATATCAAACAAAGCAGGCGGGTAATGCTGCTCTTCAACAAACTGAGTTCGCATAAAAAAATTATTTACGATGCCTTTGTAGAGACATTGGGCGAAGACACGGCAATAGATTTTTATATCTATAACAATGATTATTCATTCTTTAAAAATCTGATCCGCAACTCCAACAGTGAAGAGTATTCGCACTATGTGATCATACCCCATTTTATAGACGGCGCAGACAACGAGCATGAAATAATCAACACCATCCCCAAGCACAAACTGGTATTACTGGATAAAAGACTGACAAAAGTAGACGGGGAATATGCCGGCGTATATGAAAATTTTGAAAAGGATATATACCAAGCACTGGAGCAGGCATTAAAACCGCTTGCCAAATATCATACGCTGAAAATTATATTTCCTGAGAAAAGCTACTACCCCAAGGAAATTCTGAAGGGCTTTAACCGGTTCTGCCAGGAATATGCGTTTACCCATAAAGTGGTGCACAATATTGCCGCGGAACCTATCCATTCGGGTGAAGTATATATCAACCTGATGGAAGCTGACCTGGTAACATTGGTTGAACGGCTCGTATCAATGAAGTTTAAAGTGGGTAAAAACATAGGGGTGATCTCTTACAACGAAACCGCATTGAAAAAAATAATCCTGAACGGCATAACCACCATCTCCACCGACTTTTACCAGATGGGCGTAAAGGCAGCCGAACTGATACTGAGTGGCAGCAAAGAGCATATTGAAGTGCCCTTCCGGTTGACCACCCGGTCTTCTTTATAAAAGAACATTGCGATTTTGGGATTTTAAGACAAAACGGTAGCGATGGCAATTTTTTTACGGGCAGAATGGAGAAAACTGGTGATGGCGAACTATGCCATTGATAAAAATATCCTGGAGAATTACCTGCCTGCCGGTACGGAAATAGATACCTGGAATAATATATGTTATGTCAGTCTTGTAGGGTTCATGTTTCAAAACACCCGTGTAAAAGGACTGCAGATACCTTTTCATATCAATTTTGAAGAAGTGAACCTTCGTTTCTATGTCCGCCACCGGCAGCCGACCGGTTGGAAACAGGGTGTCGTATTTATCAAGGAAATTGTGCCCAAAGCAGCCATCACGTTTATTGCTAACAGTCTTTACCGCGAGCACTATCAAACCCTGCCGATGAAACATTCCTGGGTAAATACCGGAAAGGCGCAGACCGTGGTCTACCAATGGAAGAAACGCAACTGGAACAGCATACAGGTTGAAGCAGCAGATCGCCCGGTGTCAATTGAAGAAGGCAGCGAAGAAGAATTTATAACCGAGCATTTTTGGGGTTACACAAAAGTGAGCGACGCAAAGACATCGGAATATGAGGTAGCACATCCGCGGTGGCAGGTATATCCCGTAAAAAGCTATAATATCGAGGTTGATTTCGGAGACACTTACGGAGCACCGTTCGATTTTCTCACCAATACAGTACCGGTTTCTGTTTTCCTGGCAGAAGGATCGGAGATCGTTGTAAAAAAAGGGATGATGCTTTCCAATGTCGGCTGGCACTGAAGAAAAATCTTTTTATCCGGCTTGTGCATATTCCGGTTTTATCGTTACTTGCCGGTATGTATATAACGGGAAAGATGCTTAGACTATTTCAGGGCTAACCCGGACAATCATTTTATCTGCTACCGGGATACCGAAGGAGGAACTATTCTTCCCGAACGACTAAACTCCGTTGCAAATGGACTGGAAATCATTTATTATTTTTCTGCTACTATTCCTGCCCGGCGGAATGATTGCGGCGCAGGGAAAAAAATATTACCTGTCTTCTGCCGGCAACGACGATTACGATGGCTCGGGTATTGCTACGGCCTGGTGTACGCTGGATAAAATTAACCGTACCGATTTTAAACCCGGCGACAGCCTGTTTATGGAAGGAGGCACTGTTTTCAGAGGCAATATAAAACTTACCTCCAACGACAACGGATCTGCCGAAAAGCCGGTTGTTTTTACGAGTTATGGAAAAGGAAAAGCTATTGTTGATGCAGGAGACGGAGAAGGTATCCTTGCCATCAACACCTCTCATTTAAAACTGGTTTCCCTACAGTTCAAAGGGTCGGGAGTAAACAGCAATAAAGGAAGCGGTATTCATTTTTATTCCAATGATACTTCGCAGGCCCCATCAGATATTACCATTACCCACTGCGATGTAAGTGGCTTTCGCACTTATGGTATCGGGTTCGGTTGTCACGATAATCTTACAGCCAAAGGATATAGCAATGTTCGGATAACTCATAGTAATGCAACTGAAAACGGAGAAGGTGGCATAGGTTCCTATGGAAGTCATATGGGCTATCAGCACCATGATTTTTATATCGCTCACTGTAAAGCATATAGAAATCGCGGCATCCTTTCAAAAACACAGAATCATTCGGGCAATGGCATCGTAATGGGTATGGTTGACGGACTACTGATAGAATATTGCGAAGCCTTTGAAAACGGGGCCGACAACCGTTGCAGCGCGGGAGGTCCGGTAGGGATATGGGTATGGATGTGCAGAGATGCAGTGATACAGCATTGTGTCTCGCACCACAATTATGCAGGTCTCACTAAAGACGGCGGCGGATTCGATATTGACGGCGGCGCCTCTGATTGTATTCTCCAGTACAATTACTCTTATAACAACGAAGGAGCAGGCTACCTGCTGGCGGAGTATGGCGCCATATTCCCGTTCACAAACAATATCGTCCGATTCAATGTGAGTGTCAATGACGGAAGAAAAAATAACTATGGCGGTATTTCCCTATGGGGTGCAGCAAAGGAGTTTAGTGTTACCAACGCTTATGTTTATAACAATACTATTCTTACAAACGATAAAAATATCATTGACGGTAACCCTGCCGGCATTACTTTAATGGGACCACATTTTAAGAATGTGGTAATCGCCAATAATATTTTTGTTACAAAAGGAAATGTGAATATCATCAACGCAGATGAAGCGGTTGACACGTCGGCCGTCCTGTTGCTGCATAACAATTATTACTCCTATAGCGGTCAGTATTTTATTCAGTGGCAACATCAAAGATTCACATCGCTCCGGTCCTGGTTCAATCAAAATCCTGCACAGGAAAAACGGCAGGGAAGGTCTTTGTGGATCAATAAAGATCCCATGTTCAAAAACCAGGAAATATTTACAGGCAAAACCGCTCATAATGCCGGGGAATATTTCAGGTACGGGAGATTGAAAGTATTGCCGGGGTCTTCTTTACGGCAGCACTTGTTCCCGGTCGGTGATCACTTCAACATTCTTTCTAATACAAAAGATTATTGTAACAGGGATATCCCCACAGGTGAAAAGGTAATGCCGGGCGCCTGCACGCAATAGCTTTCTTCACCAGGGGAAAATCTACCTGCAGGAAGAAAAACATGCTGATGTGAACCCGAAATTGGAAGCGTTGAAAAACCTGTTCGACAAAAAGCAGTCTTTGTTCATACATGCCGATAATGTGAAACAGATACCGATAGCTGTTGAACTGGTCAGGTAATTAGGGTTTAATACGGTAATTGCCGGCAGTGCCAACAGTTGGAAAATCGCTCTCCTTCTTAAAGAAAATAATATAGGCGTGATTTTGAACGTTGAACATAACCTACCGGAAACTGAAGATGACGATATAAACCAGCCGCTCATCCCCTCCATATTGCAAAATGCAGGTATTCTTTTTGCCCTGAATGATGATGCCAGCAATACCCGTTACCGTAATCTTGCCTTCAATGCGGATATTGCAACTGCATATAGACTTACAAAGGAAGAAGCATTAAGCGCTATAGCCTTTAAATGCTGCCAAACTATTAGGCATAGCCGGCAAAGCAGGCTCTTTAGAGCCTAGCAAAAACAGCAATATAATTTTGAGTGAAGGAGATATACCGGCTATGAAGACAAGCATCGTTACACTGTCCTTTATATAAAGCAGGCAGGTAAGCTTCGAAAACAAGCAAACACAACTGAATGAAAGATATCTTAAGGCATACCGGTTGTAGTACCAGAATCTATAAGGTTTGCCGGATAGAGTATGAGCACCGCAAGCCTTAGGGGATTTCACCCGGTTATTTTACGGCCGGTGTCAACTTTATGCTTCGCAAATCGAGCAAAGCACCCGTTGAATCAAAATCCTTGTAAGGTTTAAAGACTATCTTTTGTTTGCCAGGATCCAATTTGATGAACCCAATTTCTTTCGTCTTATATGTTTCCCAGGAACCGCTCCTTTCCACCAAACCGGTTAACTTTCCCGTTTGGGTTTCCAATACAAATTCTTTCCCTGCTTCTTCATCCGAAACAGACCATTCCAGTTCCGCGTTATACGAACCTTCTTTCTTTACATTGACCTGCCATTCCACCAGGTCGGTATTGCTGAACCATCCGAAAGCTTTCCATTCGGGCATATACTTTATATTGGGCCCGATAGCTTTTCCATTTTCAGCAGACAAAAGAAAGGAACCGTCACTTCCAGGTTGAACGATACTTGTATCCGTATTTGAGCTTATTTGATCTTCTGCAAGTTGGTTACCCTGGCTGCCGGCACCGCAGCTTATGCAAAATATCATGCAGGCTCCCAATAATATCCCGTAAAATAATTTTGTACAATTCATTTTTTTTATTTTTATATTATTGTTTAATTGTTGCTCTTCAGCTCGCCTTTAAGAAAACCAATAACGGCTTCTTTAACATGTTTCTCAGCCTCAGGTGTATAAGGAGATACGACTTCCACTTCGTAGCCGCCATATTTCCATTCTTCCGCCGTTGGCAGGTACCCCAGCCAACCATTGGTATAGCCAAAATAAAATGTATAAGGAAAGGGTGATCTGTCGCGAATTTCATTTGATATTTCGCAGAACAGTTCTACAGGCAGGCTCCAGATGGCAATATCTTCATTGATCTTTAAAAATCTTACGGGCAGGCGTACCAACTGTACACCCGTTGCTGTTGTACGGCTATATTCTCCGAGATCACTCGGCCATCCCATGTCTTTTTTTCGTGGTGTTTCTATTACCGTCTTGCCCGAAAAGAGTTGTACGGTATCAGTACCGGGCAATATTTTTTTATTGGCTTCTATTATTTTATCTCCCAAAAAAACACAAAGCTGATCCAGTTCAGAATCCTTGTTGCCATACACGCTTTGCGAAACGCTGTACAATGGAGCCAGGTTGCCGGCGGCCCCGTTAATGAATAGTACGGGTACTCCCGTTTTCTGTTCAACATAAGTTGAAACGACTCCCTGAACATCCCCGCTTATATCGAGGTTTGCAGGTCCGAAAACAGTTCCATGTATAGGATAATTGGCTATCAATGCCAATGGTTTATTATTCATATCGTCTATCCGTATCAATCCGATACGACGGTCAACAGGACCATCAGGATTCAGACCAAGGGATGCTTTTCCATTCGAGCCTATAGCCCGCCTGTTGATGTTTGCCTGCGAAAACCCCCATCCGGCATTTAATCTGGAAGGCTTCAACTGGCTGATAGCTTTTCTTATCCCTTCCAGCAGGGTTTGTTCCACGAATCGGGTATACGCTGTATCCACATCATGTTTATAACGGTCCCCCATGAATACTTCAGGCAGCCCGGGTACGCCCACTTCCGGCGCGGAATGGGTATGCGTAACCGTCCACCAGAAATTTACCGGATCAATTCCGAGCTCTTTCTTAAGCAACTGAGCCATATGATCATATTCCGAAGGAGACATAACGCATATTTCCGTTGAGACCAGCACAAAACGGGTAGCGCCATCATCCATCACTACTATCCTGTGGTGAATACGGTCGCGGATACCTGTTGATTTACGGGCGGAATAACCCAGCAGCATTTTAGGTGAGTCAGGCGTAATATCTACTGTCACTACCGATGCGCTGAAATTAGCGACAGCAGGGCTCGTAGAAATAAATCCATAAGCCAGGATACAAAGGAATAGTTCATAGCCGCGCTTCAAATCAACCCCTTTTGACAATGCTTTTAACAACATAAAAATGTTTTATTACTTTTTTGTTTTCTTTTTCCTGTTCATATCTCCCGTTTTATTATTCAAAAAAGCATCTGATAGCAGATACGTTAACACATGATCTTTCAGATCCTTTTCGGCCGATATTGTATATGGCGATACGGTATGTACTTCATATCCCCCGTTTTCCCAGGCTTTTGCTGTTGGCAGGTACCCCAGCCAGCCATTGGTATAACCAAAATAAAAAGTGTAAGGAAAAGGTGATTGATCGCGTATGCTGTTGGATATCTCGCAAAATAATTCCAAAGGAGCGCTCCACACGGCTATTGTATTGTTAATCCTGAAAAACCGGATAGGAAGATTGACATAATTTGTTTTACCATCACCGGAAACGCTCGTATACTTCTTCAGGTAGGAAGGCCATTCAGTCATGCCGGATTTTCTGGGTGTTTTAACTATAACCTCCCCGGTATAAAATCGTATGGAGTCCAAAACATCATGAATATTTTTACTAGCTTCTATTATCCTGTCACCAAGCAATACGTTGAACTGATCCAGGTGTCCTGCAGAAGGATTGGGATATACACTGTAAACAGGTGCCAGGTTACCGGCAGCGCCGTTAATAAATACGAGGGGAGCCCCCGTTTTCTTCTCAACATATTCAGCAACGGTTCCGGTTACGTCGCCGCTGATCTTTAAATTGCCGGGTCCCAAAACGGTTCCGTGTATCGCATAATTGGCCAATAAAGCCAGGGTAGAGCCATCGGCTTTTTCCAGCCGCAATAATCCTATCTTCCGGTCAACCGCCCCGTCCGGGTTCATGCCAAAAGCAGCCTTTTTATTTTCTCCCCAGGTTCGTCTGTTGATGTTAGCCTGCGAAAATCCCCAACCTACGCCAAGGCGTACCGGTTCAAGCTTCCCTATAGCTTCCTCAATACCTTGTATCAGTGTTTGTTCCACAAATGTAGTGTACTGAACATCAACAGCATGCTCATATCTCTCTTTCATAAAAGATTCAGGCAGCCCCGGCACCCCTACTTCAGGCGCCGAATGCGTATGCGTAACAGACCACCAGAATTGTTGGGGATCTATCCCCAGCTTCTTTTTCAACAGAGATGCCACATGATCGTATTCAGACGGAGATAAAACACATATATCGGTAGAGACGAGGAAAAAACGGGAAATGCCATCATCAAGAACGACAATCTTATGATATATACGATCATGGATCCCTTCAGATTTCCTTGCCGCGTACCCCAGCAACATCTTGGGCTCATCCGGGGTGATATCTATTGATACAAATGCGGCTTTAAAGGTTGGGGAAACCGGCGCGGCAAACAATCCCGGTTTAATGCAAACCAGGATCAACAACGCCCCCACCAGCATCTTTACATGTTTAATATCCATCATCGTAAAACAAATATTGAATGAACAGTTATTGTTTTTTTCCCGGCAAATATTCCTGCGGCAACAGCTCATACACCGCTTTTACAATGATATCTTCCACCTCTTCAGAAAACCTGGACGGCCGGTTATAGGAATACATGGAGTATTCCACTTCATACCCTCCTTCCCGAATCACTCTTTTGGAAGCTATATAACAAGGAACATCATTTGAATATGCATTCACCCATATACGGTTCCCCAGTTCCTGCTTAAGCCTTAATGAATAGTCTACCACCACTTCACCCGCAAGGAAAACCATAGCCAGATCTTTTCCGAAGGTCCAGGTCATGACCGGGTAGCTAAGGCTTTGGGGAATATCTTCTCCTCTTGCGATCTTATCAAGAGCCAATTTCGCAAAATAGCCTTTGGATCCCCGTTCTTTGGTTTGCTCAATAAATTCCTCTACGGTAGGAACATGATGATAAGGGAGCTCGATCATTTTAAATTTCCCCCGGGGCGTCGATAAAACCGGATTCAGCGTAGTTTTCAGCAGCCTGTCAACTTCATCCGCTATTTTGGTGCCATGCATTGTGGTGTATTCCAGTTTCAGTCTCGGCTCCGGGTTGGCGTCCGCCCCGCAACCCAAAGCCACGAATGCGGTAACGCCCGGGTGACGCTCCTGTATGATGCGTTGTGCTTCCCCGATCCAGTCGCCGTGTATTTCGTTGATATTACCTCCCAATGTAGTGCCATGACAGGCATAAGAAACAAATACGGCCGTCAGGTTGCCGTCTGTATCCGTAACTTTAAGCAATGGTAAGGAATGATCTACAGGCGCTTCAGGAGTTGCGGCCATGCCACTGGATTTTCCATCGGTAAGCTTTCTCCTGTTCATAGCAAAATCCGTTTTTCCCTGTCCCCAATACAAGTAGGAAGGCTTTCTGTTTGCGATGGCCGACAGAGCCACCTGTTCCAGTTTGGAAGCAAGCTCCAGGAGATAGAGGTCGATACGCCCGATCTCTTCAGGAGGAAGCTGCCTTCCGAAATGATTGATCAGGTTCCCGATCTCCGGCCCCGTATGCATATGAGAAGCGCAGATCACAAATTGTGAAGGTGACATACCGGTTTTTTTGGCCACAGCCTCGGCCACCTGCTTGGTCATATACCATTGTATACCAATCAGATCAACCGTAACTAAAACGGAAATATCTTTTATATTGGTCCCGAACGCGATCGCCTTGGCATGTATCCGCTGCAAAACACCTTCTGATTCTGATTTTCTGTCGCCATACCCCGCCAGCAGTATTGGACCCGATGGGGTGATATCTATGCTGGCAATACCCACATCGATCGGTTTCGCATAGCCGCCATTTTCATTGGCATAAACTATTGCCGTCAGGAATACCTGAGCAATAATTAGCAAAATTTTTATATGGGATATCTTCATTTCGTTTGATTTAATATGAATAATGTAATTAAAGCAGGTTCAATTATTACTTCTTAAAAAAGATAGCAGATCCGCCATTTCCTGGTAGGAAATATTTTTCTCCAATCCGGTGGGCATTGCGGAAAGATTAAGGGATTTCAGAGACTCTATATCCTGCCTGTCAATGATCCTGTCCAGCTTTCCCTGGTTTCTCAGGGTAATCGCCGAAGATGTTTCCGCCGCAATGATTCCCTGTACGGATTCCCCGTCTTTCAGCCTGACATCCCACAGATCAAAACCGGGGTAGATCGCAAGACTGGGATCAAGTATGTTCGCCATTATATCCTCTTTCTTCCAGTTATGAATGGTTCCCAGGTCGGGTCCGATAGCAACGCCTTTTTCTCCCCGCACCTGATGGCAGATCGCGCAGTTTGCCAGAAAGACCTGGAGTCCTTTTTCCGTATCTCCGTTGAGTGTCAGCGCCTTTTTATACTTTTTATTTATTTCTTTCGCGGATTGGCTGCTTTTGGTAAATATCTTCCTGGCCCTGTTCCGCAGCCCCTCGTCCTGTACCTGCATGATGTACACGCTTCTTCCAAAACTCACATGGTCCGGCTGGATCTTACCTTTCTCCAGGGCATCTATCAGCATGGCGGTTTTCTCATCCGAAGACATAAATATGCCAATCGCATCTTCTCTCACATCGGAGATCAGCTCGGACCAAACTGTAACCAGGTATTCACAAAGCTTTACCGAATTGGGAACTGCATTCAATGTGTGCAATGCCGCCAGTTGAACGGCCGGTTTTTCTTTGGGAACGAAAAAATCCTTCAGCAGGTCAAAATATTTTTCCGGCTCTCCAAAAGCAAGAAAGGAAATAGCATCGGCCCTTTTCCGGTAAGGTAAGCTGCTATCCTTCGCTATGGCAATCGACCGTTCAATGCCCGATCTCTTCAACTCCGGGTCCTGTACACCAGTGACCCGCAGCACATCCAATACGGCGCTTCTCAGTTTATCTTCCTTTGTATCAAAAAAAATATTCACCAGCAGCGAATTCAGGTTCCCGGGAAGCCGAAGAGGTTCCCTGCGTCGTTTCATGCCTCCCGCCAAACCGGAAAGCATGGCACTCTGCCAGTTTTTATAGGGCGTTTGTACGCCGGATTTTTGTATTAATGCATAGAGAGACAAACTGTCCGCGCTTACCCCGGACAGTTCCGCAAGCCTGCTTACCATTTTTGCATAGCCCGGCTCCCTATCGTTGTACCTGTTCAGCACCAGGTTCAATAATGACGAAGCCTGCTCCGAATGTGCAGTCAATGCACCAACCTGTACCCATTTATCACTAATGTCCCTAAACAGTATATTATTCCTGGCGCCCGCTGCAATATCCGGGTTCAGATATCCCAATGTCAGCAATAACTGGAATCTCACTTTCAGATTCGCATCGTTTTGCATAGACAACAGATCCTTTCCCAACCCCGGCATCTCTTCTAAGTGTAGTTCCGCCAGTTTTACAGCATTCTCTCTGATGCCTGCAACAGGATCTTTCAGCGCCAGGGCAATGATCTCGTATGATAAAGCATTCATTCCCTCAAGTGTCCATAGACCATGTAACCTGCCCATTGCAGAAGGCGATGTCTTAACCAATGCTTTTATGGTTGGAACAGCCACCGAATCAGCCCGGTCTACCAATAATCTTTGTGCCTGCATTCGCCACCACGCATTGTCGTGCGATAAAAGTTTCACCAGTTCTTCCGATTGGTATTCTCCCAGCGCCAGCCCCTTCGTCCATTCCGCTTTTGGCCCACCGGCCGGCGTAATCCTGTAAATACGGCCCATATCCACACCATCATACAAGTTCCCGTCTTCAATAGCTTCTTTCGACATCCACTCAGGAGACTCAATGACCCTCCGGTAATAATCGAGCACGTATAGCGCACCGTCCGGCCCTACATACAAATTAACCGGCCTTGACCAGGCGTCTGTGGATGTCAAAAATTCTTTATTAGGCAGTACCCTTCCGGCAGCAAAGCTTACACCGCTGTCCCTGAGCACATCCACATGCACCAGGTTACTCACCGATTCCGTTATAAATGTTACCCTCTGATTGTATGGCGCAGGAAATGCATTCCCAAGATAAGCCGTCAATCCGCAGGCGGAAGTCATTACACCCACATTGGTCAATAATTGCCTGTCGGGATGGATGGTTGTAGGAAAAACTTCCGGCGCATCCAGGTGATCCGACATTGACTGAAAAGCATTCGACGATAAAAGGTGGGGGTTCCTTTCCAGGTACCTGTTTGCGATCACTTCATGATAACCCTGGTTGGAATTGTTGCATCCGAACCATCTTCCCCATTCATCAAAAGTGTGACCGAACTGGCAGTTGCCGGACATGGTTTCCAACAGTTTTTTATCCGGAAAGATGCGTACCGATCTGCCGCTTGCATTTACAGGCAGCCATTTACTGCTGTCGCTCACTCCGGGGTATCCTACCCTTGAGCCGGGGTCGCCAAATGCCTCCGAGTAATCTCTCGTTTTAACGGCTCCTTCATTGGCAATATAGATCCAGTTATCCAGTCCATACACCGGGTTATTTACCTTATGCTGTGGGTTGGTCATTGCAAATCCGGTAAGCAAGGTATCAATTTTATCCGCCCTGTCATCGCCATCTGTATCTTCCAGGTACAAAACATGGGGTGCGTCGGTCACGATGATCCCCTTTTTCCAGCGTAGGATGCCGTTGGGCAATATTAAGCTATCCATGAATACAGTACGCTTGTCCATTATGCCATCACCTGAAGTATCAGAAAGAATAACAATATTGCCTGAACCGCTTTTATCCAGCGGGTAGCCATGCATTTCAACAACATACATACGTCCGTATTCATCTATTTCCATATCCACCGGGGAAGTGATCAGCGGTTCCGCCGCGATCTGTTCAATCTGAAAACCATCGGCTATGGTGAAGGTCGATAAGGCTTCTTCAGCGGAAACGCCTCCTTTATATTTCTCCTGTGAACTACATCCTGCAAGCATTTGTACTATCAGGAGTATTACTGTGATCCTGAAAATTTTTCCCGCTTTCATTTTCTCCATTCTGAATAAGCTTTTGAGTATAAATCCTTTCGTTGCGCCTTGATATATTTGGCAATTTCACCAACCGGTGCAATCCAGATACCGTTTGCCGGGTCCTGCGCATAAGCAATGAGCTTTTTCAGCATGGCGATACGGGTAGTCTGGGAGCCCGAATGCCCTATTTCATGCCCGGCCAATACCAGCCATAACCCATCCTTTCTTGCGGTTTCAATCAGGGGAAGTATCTGTTCAAAATCCTTTCCATCCGATTCCATTCCGGTAAGCTGCGCAAAATCGCAATATGAAGGATCATTTGGCGCTTCATCCAGCCATCCGCGTCCGGTCAAAAAAATATCTGCTACCACAGGAACATAGCTCTTTGTTTTCTTCCCACGACCTATGAACGTTGCTCCGCAGGGATAGGCGAATACTTCGGATCTCACGCCAAGCAATTCCAGTATCTGCTTATTGCATTCCATTAACTCATCACGCATTTTCTTCAGCGTATAGTCTTCCAGCGCTCTTGTTCTCGACCACAGGAAATTTCCCGAGCAGGGATGATTAACGGAATGGTTACCAATCTCATGCCCGTTCGCTGCAGCCTGCTTCCATCCTTCCAGCCGCTGCTTCACTGCGGATGGCACTACGTAAAAGGTTGCTTTAACGCCGAATTGATCGAACAGCGCCATTCCGGAATCTACCTGGCTGGTTCTTCCGTCATCAAAGGATAGGCTAATGGCCATATGTTTACCTTCCGGCCATACAAAGGGGGAACCTGTATTTTGAGAGAAACAGAAAGGGAACGGAAATACACAAACTATAATAATGATTTTAACCAACCTGAAAAAAACCAGTCGGGTTGATGGTAACCATATACTGTTCATGCTGTTATTTTTAGTTTTGCCTGTTAATTAACATCCCACCAGATCGGCGTTGAAAGCTTATCAGCTCCGTCAAGATATTTTGAAACAGCTTCAGCTACCGCAGTTTGGCTTGCATTGGTAATTGAAGGAGGATAATTGATCCGCTTAATAAATTCTCCATTGGGCACCTCGCCATTACTGAAATTCACCACAACGGGCCACAATCCCGGATAACCTGTTCTTCTGAACTCAGACCAGGACTCCTGCCCATCAGGAAATATCGCTATCCACTTTTGCGTAATGATCCTTTCCAGCTTTTCTTCAAAGTCCACCGATTCATCCCATTTAATCTTTATAGACGATGCAGCCGCCGCATTATTTGCAGGGTTATACGGATCAACGTAAGGAGCCGGAACAGAGGTATTATCCTGAATATACGCGTCTGCTCCCGATACTTTATTGGCAGCAAATGAAACCCTGATGCCTTCTTCGTAAAAATCCTTTGCACTACCTCCCATATCCCATCCTCTTAAAGCTCCTTCCGCTCTCAGGAAATAACTCTCCGATACATCCATTAATTTAACAAAGGGGTTGGTGGCAAAGTTTAACTGTGAAAAAGGAAGATAATTTTTATCTGTAAACGCAGCCCCGGTTCTCATTCCTTTTATTTCGCCACCCAGGGCAGGGTCTGTTGCAGGCAAAGCATAAACCGGTAGTCTAGGATCTTTATATCCCTTTAAAAATGATTCTACAGATGCATTTAACCTGGCTTCGCCCCAGTCGCGGGTAATGGTCAGCAATGGGTGAACCGTACCCGTGGTCATTTCAAAAGAAACATTACTTCCCTCCAGCACACCTCCGTCGTTAATCGCCGCTTCCGCCTCTATTTTTGCCTTCTCAGGATTCACATAGGCAATTCTTATTGCAAGCCTTAGTCTCAGGGTATTGGCAACTTTTATCCAAACGGCATAATCTCCTCCATATCGGGACTTATCAAACTTGGCATAGCGGGCCTGGTCTGCAGCAGGATTAGACTGCTCCATTTCTTTTAAAGAAGCAACCGCTGTTCTTAATTCTTCAAAAAACAGGTTATAGGCCTCTTCTTCCGAATCGAATCTGACATCACTGGTCGTACCGTATAATGAATAGGGAATGGGGCCAAAAATATCCGTCAGCCTGTGCCCTGCAAACACTTTAAAAATGAGCGCCATGGCGTATAAATCCGGGTATTTTGTATCAAACCCCTTCTTTTTCATCATTACCCATTGATCAAGTACTTTACTGGACGGCACCAGCCATATCTGGTCGTTCCAACTGGACACCATGGCATAGGTGGCATTGTTGCGGTTATCATAAAAACTTGCCGGGAGCCCGAAATAACCGCCGTAAAGATCAGCATTAAGCGTCTGCTGCATTTCAATACGCCAGGTGGTCAATACATCCACTATACCCAGTTGCATCCCAGGTAAGGTATACCCGCCTTCATTGGCATCGGCCTCAAGCATTTTATCGGATATAAGTTTTTTATCTTCATTCAGCCCTTCCATGTCTTTGGTACATGAAGAAATGAAAAACGATAAAAAACAGATGATGTAAACAGTATTATATATTGATCGTATATTTTTCATAAACATATATTAAAGGTGGTCACTTATTAAAACGTTGCAGTAAGGTTCAGTCCAAATGATCTGACTGCCGGCATCGTAAAGGATGATATACCTTCAGCAGTTTGCGAAGTGCTTGCAGCAATTTCGGGGTCAAACGGCGCTTTCTTATAAAAGAAAAACAGGTTTCTTCCTACCAGTGACAGATTCAGCCTGAAAGCCCTGATCTGGTTAAAGCTGTACCCCAACGACAATTCTCTTAACCGCACATTGGTAACATCATAGAGGTTACCTTCCGCCGCTCCTCCCGCGCCAGCCCCTGTTTGGTTCATGTAAAAAGCTTTGGCGTCAACAAGACTACCGTTAATCTCTACGCCTCCATTATCCCTCGCCTCGCCGGTTCTCTTCGATAGTCCTTTATAATCAAGCCATTGCTCCGTTCTGTTATATACTTTGCCACCAAACCTGCTGTCAACCAAAAAGGATAGCAGGATATTTTTGTATGAGAATGAATTGTTAAGCCCCGCGAGAAACTTCGGGTTGGCATTTCCGAGATAATAATCGAAGGTACCCGTTATTTTAGGCAGCCCGTCATTTCCCAACACAAAATCCCCGTGCTCATCCCTTTCGTATATTTTACCATACATATCACCGTACGAACCATATTTGCCATCTTTCGGTCTTGTCAAAAAAAGCTGAACTTCCCTGTAAGAACCGCCAAGAACAAAATAATCCGCATTCAATAAAGTGCTTATTTCCCTTATAGTATTCTTGTTATACGAGAAATTCAGGGCAGTGGTCCATTGAAAACGGCCATCCAGTATCTTGTAAGAAACAGTTCCCTCGATACCTTCATTTCTAATGGTTCCGCCGTTGATCCAAAAGTTCGTAGCTCCGGCTCCCGCTGGGGCCTGTATCTGGAATACCTGGTCGAAAGTTGTTGCACTATACCAGGTAAGGTTAATACCGAGTTTGTCATTTAACAATCTCAGATCGGCTCCCAACTCATATGATTTGGTTCTTTCCGGTTTTAAATTTGTGGTATCTGCCCCATCGAAAAATGGTAACGACCCTCTGGGGTTGATGTTCCCGCTGTTGTCCAAAGTATACGGAGGGGACCAGCTTTGAATTCCAAAAGGCAGGCTGTTTCCAACTTCCGCATACGATGCTCTGAACTTAAGATAAGAAATTCCTAAGCTCTCTTTATACGGATAATTAATCGCCAGGTACGATAGCCCGATAGACGGGTAAGAATAGGCTTGAGAAATAGTAGAACTCCATTCTTTTCTTGCCGTAACATCGAGATATAATTTATCGAGGTAACCCAGTGTAACGTTACCGAATATTGCCCGGCTTAACGTACGCCGCAAATACTCCGATTTATTGAACAACCCGTTCAAAGCGTATATAGAAAAATAATTCGGATAAGTAAGAGAAGTAGGCACTGTACTTGAAACGCTCAACCCATTCGCTTTTGTTTTCGTTTCGCTGGCGCCCAGCGTCACTGATAAGGAAAAATCGTCACCAAGATTTTTATTAGAAGTCAATAATACGTCCGAATAAAAATAGGTTGTGCTGGAAGTCGATGTGCCATAGCCGCCATTGGCGCCTGCTACCGTTGCGTATGTAGAAGCATAATCCCTGCTTTCAAATTTGTCATCAATCTTATTGTAAATACCTCTGGCCTGAAGATTCAGCCAATTGGTAAATTTATATTTGGCAGTAAAAGATGTGATAGAATTATCCCGGAAAGATTCTCTCTGGTTTCGTTTCTGAACCCAGTAAGGGTTTTGGTTAGGGAATGTTTCATTCCTGTTATAGGCCCAATTCTGAACATACATCTGGCGAACGGGATCCCATACTTCAAAATTATCCTCATTGTATTTTGAGAAATCATCGTCTACCGGGAAGGAATAAATACCGGGCAGCGCACTGTATCCCCCTGCGGAATTCTGACCATAAACTTTCTGATTCGTATAATTAACCGAACCATCGAGTGTTAATTTTTTGTTCAGCAACTGGGTACTTCCCTTTATTGTAAAATTATTTCTTGACAAGTTATTCTCCGGCATTATACCCTTCGCATCCGTATTGGCATACGACATATATACCTGCGCCTGTTCATTCCCACCAGACACAGACAATCCATTGACCAGCGTTAGCCCGGTTTTAAAAAATTCCTTAAGGTGTGAATCACTTCCGTTTGTGACTTTCTCTCCCCAGCTATCGTTTTGAGCAGGTATTGTTCTGCCATAGTTTGTTTGCAGTTCGGGAAGGTCAACCGCGTTTTCCAATGTAGCCTGTGAAGAAACATTCACCTGCACACCTTTGTTTTTACCTTTCTTCGTGGTGATAAGAAGCACGCCATTGGCAGCCTGGCTTCCATATAAAGCAGCGGCAGAGGCACCTTTCATTACCTGCATGCTTTCAATATCTTCCGGGTTCATATTTGCCAGGAGAGCCGATCCTCCATACATCGGGGCGCCGTCAATAACATATAACGGTTCGCTGTTCCCGATAAACGACTTATCGCCTCTCAGCAATATTTTCGTGGGGCTTCCCGGACCAAAATTCCCTTTTGTAATAATTGCCCCGGATACTTTACCCGCCAGGGCATTCATAAAGCTCGGATCCTTAACCTTGGTCACTTCATCCGCATCAACACTTTGGGTGGCATAGGTGATACTTTTGCGGTCTTTACCGATACCCAGGGCGGTAACTACTATTTCAGATTGGGAAGTAACTTTTGTCGTCGCTTTTATCAGGATATTTTTTCTGCCTTCAAGCCTGAATTCAACATCTTCTATTCCCACTCCGGTAATGACCAGAACAGAGTTTTCATCAATATCCTCCAATTCGAAATATCCTTCCGAATTAGTTGTTGTTCCTTTACCAGATCCCTTCACAACTACGGACGCCGCCACCCCATTACCGCTTTCATCCACCACTTTTCCACTCACTTTTACAGGAGGTTGTTCCACAACAGGTGAATGATTTAATGTAAAAGGAATCCTCCTTTTAATTATGATCGTCTGGTCCCAGATTTCAAATGACAGGTTGGTTTGCTTTAAACATTCATTCAGCGCTTCCGACACCGAAGCATTTCTTATATCAACACTTACCGGGCTTACATTCTCAATAAGCTCATACCGGTACAAAATATTATAGCCGCTTTGCTTTTTTATTTCCCAGAAGACTTTTTGTAGGGAGACCTGCCGCTTATGAATGCTGATCTGGGAATATCCTTCCGCCTGAACATTCAATAGAACTGTTAATAATAGAATTGCAGTTAACTTCATTATTAGCAGCGTTTTGGTCAATAATTTTAATTTTGGTACATAGCAGGATTTACAATAATTAATAAATTGCATAACTTTGTAATAGTTTAGGTTAAAGTATGTTGCTTACCAGAGTATATATATTGGCTGACCTAAACTAGTTCCCGCTTCGGCCTCGACCCCGAAGCGGTTTTTATTCAGGTCTGCTCCTTATTTTATCAGGTCTACTATTATTGTTCTCCTCTCGATTGTCAATTTTACATCCCAGGCTTTTTCTATTGCCTGCAGGGTTTTTTCAAGACCAGCGTCCCTTGAAACATATCCGCCTATATGTCCTTCCACGTCTGTTTTATATACGACATCTACATCATACCACCTGGCGATCTGCCTCATTACTGTTTTGAAATCCGATTTTTCTCCAAAATAGAACTCATGATTTTTCCAGGCCACAACAGCGTTCAGGTCAACCTTTTTTTCTATCCATGTAGAGCCATCCGCCCTGGTTTGGGCCTGCTCTCCACCCGTTAAAACATCCGACTTCATTGCCGTTTTTATTGCTACCGAACCCTCAAGCACCGTAGTATTAACCGAAGATTCATCATCATATGCATTGATATTGAATTTTGTTCCCAATACCTCTACCCTGAGTTTTTCACTGACATCAATATTGAATGGTCTGTCTTTGTCTTTTGCAACTTCAAAATAGATCTCGCCGCTTACGGATACAGTTCTTCCGTCGTCCTCAAAAACGGAAGGAAAGGTAATTGATGAAGCCGCATTGATCCAGACATCTGTTCCATCCGATAATGTAATCTGGTATGTTCCTCCTTTAGGCACCAAAATAGTATTGAACTTTTTGGCAGAAGAGATATTGAACAATGCTACTTCTTCCCCATTGACTTTTTTAAAAACCGGTTTGCCGTTTTTAACTATAATCTTCCCTTTTCCCAGACTATCCAGATTTATTGTACTTCCGTCTGCAAGCTGCAGGATCGCTTTATCAATTCCTTGAGATGCAACGGTTTCATTTTCTGGTCCAAACGACTCAACGGCTACCACACTTTTCCTGAACGGATTATTCCATAACAGGAAACCGGCAGTCATTATCACTACAAAAACAGCAGCATACGGCAACCACCTGTATTTTTTAATTTGTGGCTTTCCTCTCCCTGCAACGGGATACCTGTTTAAAATAGAGCTGACCATTTCCGGGTTATTTCTTTCCCTATACAGCTTATTTGACTCCAGCATAACCTGTTCCCATCTTTCTTCCATTAAAGGAGGTAATTCCCTGTCAACATCAATTTCCGCCAATAGCTCAAATAATAATTCCGCTTCTTCGTAAGAAGCCGTGCCATTTACCCACTTGTGATACAATTCCTCCAATAACTTTCTTCTGTTTACCATATGGTTTGTAATATGAGACAACGAATGTGATAAAAAGGGGCTATGCTTTTTCTATTTTTTAAAAAGAAAAATGATACTAATAACAGAAAGGACGATTTTTGAAGCTATTATTCTTCTTAATTGGCCGTTTGCGTATTGAATATATTTTTTTACTGTTTCTATGGATATATTCATTTCTACCGAGATTTCCGCGTATCTCATGTTCCTTCTCCGGCTCATTGTCCATGCCTTACGCTGCTGATCAGGCAAACCATTGATCGCCTCGTCTATTACATCCATATGCAGATCAGGATTGTACAGGTCGGTATCGGTATGAACAGCAAACTCCTGAATAACCGACCATGCTTTCACCCTCTCTCTTTCCCTGATCCGGAGTTTGATATTATTTATAGCATAATTCCTGGCCATCACAAACAGAAAGGCCCTGAAATTTTTGATCCCAGGTAAAGTTTCCCGGATCAACCAGATCTTCGTAAAAATATCCTGCACCAGGTCCTCTGCAATCGATTCGTCTTTAACATGTTCATACAGAAAGCGATACAATGGGGGATAATATCTTTCAAATAATGAAGAAAAGGCAGTCTCGTCTCCTCCACTGACTAAAACAAGGTTTTCCTGTTCATTGTGAGAATGATATCTTTTCACTAAAATGAGCTTAGTTTTGGTTAAGTAATTCCGAATATATATTCCAATCAGAAATTTACTCAGTGCGGTTGATCGCAGTTTAAATATACACAATGATTTATTTTTTTCACATGACATCAGAAAGTTTTTTGAAAACAAACGGATTGTCATAAAATGAAAATATTGCAGGCTTGTTTAGCTCATATTACACAGATTCCACCACATCTTCACTAAATCCGAAAGCATTTGTGCTGGACAAACAGATGTTTGTCATAAAACCGGTACACCGGATTATGATCACCGGGATCGTACTGATACTAATGGCTCTTTATGCCAAATTCCGGTAATAGCAATGGAGCAGGATAAACAATACAGGGTTTCAGTCAAACAAAAGTCCGTATCCGGGGGAAAGATCATTAGAAGAAACAAAACGCTTTCACCCTGTTTTATATTTCTCCGGTCTTTAAACCGATCCTGGCTACCGGCTGTATATTCAATTCGGGGGATAGTTCCTGGTAAGATATTACGTCCAAGTATGGAAACCTTTGCTCAATAAGTTTTCTAAAATGCGGTCTTATATTAACAGTAGTCAATACAACAGTGGCAGAAGGAGCAACCACACTACCGATCTCCGCATCCACCGCTGCTAAAACGTCCTTTTGTGTTTCTTTTTTATCAACAGGTGTGGTACCCGGATCCAGGAGGCGTTCTATTTTAGGGTCGAGCAAATACACTGCCAGCGTAGCCTGCCCTCTTGTGCACTTATGACTGATATATCTTTTCATCTTTACCCGCACATACTCCGCAACATTCCCGGCATCGTTTTTCCAATTGCTTTCAAAACCATTCAAGACAGGTATTCTCTCGTCGAAAATAATACGCGTGTGCCCGTCTGCAACTATACAATCGCTTTCAGATACCGCTTCCAATATCAGCGGCAGGTTCCGGATGGATATTTGTTCCCTGGCCAGCAAGCGGAGTGTCCTGATTAGAATATTTTCCAGGTTTTGTTTTCTTATTAATTCAATAATAGCCGGAAATTCATACTCTAACCGATTCAGGTAATCCGATACCAGGGTTCGTCCAACACATCTGTACCCCTGTGTTCTTAAAAAACCGGTCAGACAAAGGCTAAAATAACCCAACATATTCCAGGTAGTAAATCCATTGCTTTTCGCCGTATGCTCTTCACTTCCGTTCACAATAGAATGACGAAGTCCGCTGGCCGGATTAATAGCCGGAATGCTATTGTTTATTCCATATAACTGTAACCTGTCGGTTGTATCGTTTACCAGTATCTTATCCGGAGGCAAGCCCCTGTATAGAAGCGACCGGTAACTGTTCACCGTGAAATAAAAACAGGCATCCGGCAATGTATTTTCAAACCTGATCTTAAAGTCCGGATATTGTATGCCCGTCTCATAAAATAAAGCATCCCTTACCAGTGTAAACATATTCCGGTCCGAGGGGGCTGTAAAAACCTTGTGAAAATAACTTTCACTTATGTACAAACCAATCTCAAAAACAGATAACGATTCAATCAGGTCTTCCCTCAACCCGTTATAATCTACCGGCGCCTGCGCCCGATATTGCTCCACCTTTTCCTTTATCAACAAGTGGTCGCCGACAGGGATCCCCAGCGATAACATCTCATCGATGATCTCCCGTAATGATGCAGTCGCTCCGGTGCTGTCAACATCATCATGCGCCTTTGCCGGCATGTATTCCGCCAGCAACGTGGCGGGAAACAACACCTGTGGTTGCAACCAAATGATCCGGCTTACAAATTCAACCTGTACAGCAGTTGTCTCCTCCTCCCTGTTACCCGGTCTTTCCTTTATTTCCCGGTATAGTGTATCCGGGTACAGGCATAGAGTGCCATTTATTTTAAGAAGATCATCTCCCGCATTATCAACCGATAATTCAATGCCGGCATGAATACCTAACACACCGGTTATATCCGAAACGGCCTTTTCGATAACAGCAGCCTCTATTTGCATCCCTGCATATAACAAATTCGTTTCTATTTTTATCACTGCTTGCATTGAGTGGTCTTTTCAATTTCAGATAAGTTCCTCTCCGGAAGCGACTATCAGGTCCGGGAACTCCATATCCGTCAGCTTTCTTACATATATCCTCAGTCCCGGATCATTTATCATCAGGGCTTTCGTATTGAGCAAAGGATTTCTCCCGACTGCATCCCTGATTTCTCTGAGCACATCCTGGCAATCCTCCGGCAACATTGCCAGAAAAATTTTACCTGCTTCCGCGAATAAATTCGCACGTATTTTTTCTTCTGTAGCCAGGGATAACTGCATCTTTTCAACGGGGTATTGATTAACAGGCAGCGTATGCTTCATGTTCCGTCTCATACAGGTGACGATCTCGCTGACTTCCTTGTATTCCTCCAATGCATCCAGGAAAAGGGCTGTAACGACCCTTTTGTCCGCTATGGAAACCCGCTCCTTTACAAGGTCCTTAAGTGTCTGGCAGAACAGCGTAAGCAACGGAGGGGATTCACTTATCTTCGCTGCCCTCCCCTCTATACCAGGTTCCTTATTCTCCTTGTTGGCCGCCGATAATCCGGTTATGTAATCAATACAAAACCCGGTATCTATAAAGATATCGAGGTTCCGTAACAGCAACGAATGCAGGCTATCAATAATGTACACAAAAGGCTTTTCTTCAAAAGAGATATCTGCTTCGCGAAGCAGGTGCTCAAACTGTCCGGATACCCAACTTATTTTTTTCCCGGTCAAGGGATGAACAGCTTCCTCCGCTTCTATGCCGGGTATGGTAAGTTGTTCCTTTTCCCGGTAAATAAGCAGTTTGTCAGAATATGTGCGGTCCATTTTTAAAGGCACTTCCTCCAGCGAGATAATAAAATTATCTGTCGGCAGGTCAGGGTCTGTCAACCTGAATCGTATACCCGGTAGCCGGACCCCGTATCGTGTCAGGATATCTTCTCTTAACTGTGGTACCAGTTCCTTTATCACATACCAGTCCTGTCCATCGGCGCCGGTTGAAAGATTATTACTTATTTCAACCACTATCGGCAATGTGACAGCGAATGTTCCCCGTGCATAATTGGCAAGAGGTTGTAAAACGTTTTCGATAAAAACACCTGACAGGTTTCTGCTGTCAATTTGCAGTGCCGGACAGTTCCGATAGAGAAATTGTACAAAGTTGAATACGAAATCCGGGTTATAAGAATCACCCGCAATTTCCTCACGAAGCCATTTCCACCATTCATCCTCAGTACCAACCCGGGAAAAAACACTATCAATGTTCGATATACTCTCTTTATGCTTATCAATGGCATAAAAAGCCAGTGACAGGTAAAATCCTTTTTTGTTTATTGCTGCACCATTATTAAAGTCAAAGCCTTGCAGCAGTTGGATCACCTGGTAATATTCGGCATTTTTTATTCCGGTGGATGACGCCAGCAGTACCTCTGTTTCTATTTGACCGGTAGCAAGCCCGGCCTCAGGAAACGCGTTGCTGTATTCAAGCAGGCGCCCGTACAACTTACGCGCTGCAGTATATTGTTTGTTCTCCCTGTACACCCGGGCCTTTCCTGCCTGTAACGCGATCCATGGAACGGACCCCTCGGAGAATTTTGATTCTTCCAACTTATTGTCCAACTCTTCCCCGGGAGAAACAGGGGCTGTCTTTAAGTGTTCCAGTTTTGCATCCAGTTCATTCAGCCAACCCGCGATTGGTTTGTTTGTTGTAGTCGCGTCTTTGTGAGTGCGTTCATTTTCCCGGGCCAGCAAACCCTCCAGGCAAACAAGGTCTGAATACAATTCTTTCAACAGCCTGCTATTGCATATCCAACTCGTTACATAGTCAAAATTTTCAGTCGCTTTTTCCACCTGTCCATCAAACAGGTAAAATAAGACCAGGCTAACAGGTATGTTATTAGAAACGGCTCCGGCAGACCGGGCATCCTCCAGGATCGATATTGCCTTCCGGGCATTTCCTGAAACAAAATAAGCCCAGGAAAACGTCAGGTCTTCTTTCAGGTAATTGAATTTGCTACCCAGAACGATAGCGTCTTCCGCGAATTTTTTCGCTTCTCCCATTTTTTTTGCCCGCCAACATATATGCATGAGCAGATCATATGCAAAAATGTCTGTCTGATCCCCTTCTACATACTTCTCCAGCAGTCCGATCGCTTCTTCATAGTTATTTTCATGGTATAAGATAAAGGCTTTCCAGGTTTCGGGGTATGGTAAAGACCTTTCTTCCATGTACTTCAGGCAGGTTTCAGCATCCCGGAACTTACCGGTATTTAAATAAAGGATCGCTTTTTCTTCCACTAAAAAATCAAATGTCGAATTGAGCTTTGAAGCCGCTTCAAATGCCGCCAGGCTGTTTGCTTCCAGGTCGAGGTTGCGGTAAAATCTCCCCAGGTAGGTCAGCACGGAATAGTCCGCCTGAGTATGCGCAGCCGCCCGTTCTGCATACAGCAGGGCCTCCCAATAGGCATAATGTGCCTGCAGGCTCCTGAGTTTATACCAGGCTTCATATATTCTCGCGATCACAATATAGTGCCAGGCTTCGTCCCTTACCCGGGGTAGGGTATCTCCCCATTTGTTCCACATTTCATATGCCTGGTCTAAAAGCTTTTCATCGATATAGGGTGGAAGCGGCATATAACTTTTCAGGAAAAGAATATCCGCAGCATAAAAATTGGCATGGGTTAATGCATGAGCACATTCTATGGATTTATTAAAAAAAATGAGCGCTTTATCATAGTTGGCCAGGTCGTAGTAGTTGCGGGCAACTTTAAAATAATTTTTTCCTGCAAGCTGCTGCTCACCCTTCTTCTCAGCAATTTCCGCCCATAACATATAGAGCGCCGTCAGAGGATAGGTTTTGTTATTTTTCAGTCCAAGCGTTTCCGCTTTTTCCAGCCAGGTATTCAGCAGGTCGGCATCATAGTCCATTGCATTACCGATAAATGCGGCAAAAAAATATGCATTGCCATCATCCGGTCTTTCGGATAGTATTAAGTGGAGGATATGTTCTATCCTTTCATCTCCCAGCAAACGCCGGCAACCGTATCTTTCCTCTGAAAACAGCTTTAGTCCTTCTTCAAGGTTTATCTGCCCCTCAATTAAAGTCTGGACCTTTAAAAATAAAAACCGGTTGTTAACAGGATACATCTTAAAAGCATCCTCAATCAGGGATGCGGTACGTTCGTACTCGTGTAACGCAATGCAATTTTTAATCCTGAAAATAATATATTCAATGCTTTCTGCATTGGCGCGGTTCAGCATCAACTCGTTCAGCAGGGCATTTACCTCCGCGTATCTTTTCAATCCGTACAATGCTTTTAATTCCAGGTATTGCAGCCCGTCAGGTTTCTCTCCGGAGGCAGTGAGATCCTCAATTTCATTAAGAGCGCTTTCATATTCGGCTGCCTCTAAAAGAACATTTATAAGATCAAAAGAAATATCACTGTGGGGAATGCCATTTGCGGCGGCAATTTCCCTGGCCTTATACAGGTAGCTCCCGGATTGCTGATAATCTTTTTGTTTTAAATATATTTTCCCTATCCCTTTTAAATACCGGCTATCGGATGGATTGAGATCCAACAGGGCGGAATAAATTTCCTTTGACTTCCCGTAGTTGCCCGAAGAAAAATAATACGCCGCCCAAAAACCCTGCAAAGCGTTGGACATCTTATCATCCAATGTCAATTTTTTAATCTCGTCCTTCCAGGCGCCTTCTATCCATTCTGACAACCGGGCTACTACCTGCTCATTCAGGTAATCTCCCGCTTTTTCAATTATATAATGGAAGTATCCCGGCGATTCAACCGCAGCACTCAAAAATATCTTTACCGCCTCAGGGTTATCATTGATTTGTAGAAATGCTTTTCCAAGCGCCAGCTTTATTTCAGTATCTGAGGGTATGGCTTCCTGCTCGGAAAGAGATGTTTTAAAATATTCGATGGCCTTTTCCGGCTTAGACCTTTGCGTAAACAATAACCCCAACTCGAAATAAAGTTGTCTGGCAGACTTTGCAACTGTATATGGAAATATATCATTCATATATCATTGCGTATTTCGTTTAGACCGGACATCCAACTGATTGCCCTGGCTACCGGCGGGCTGGATATTAGTATCCGGGATCCGGGGAGCTGAAATTATATCGTCGAAACTACCGGTACCCACTCTGCCTGCCGACCGGGAAAGATCAGAGGAAGCATCTTTCGGGCTTTGTGTTCTATGCAGTTCTTTTAGTTTTCCAGAAGGGTCAGGAGCCAGGAAACTGAAATTATCGCTGTTAACATTATTCAAATAAACGATGGGATAACCTTTCCTGGCATCTATCAGCTTTTTTCTGAACTCAAATATGGCGGTGCCTGCTACACATTCTTCCGCAAGCATTTCATAAAACTCCCTTATCGGTTCCAGGTATTCTTTAAAACAATCTGTCCCTTCTTTATGGAAAGCGGAGGGAATGGACATTACAACAGGTACACCCATCTCAAGCAACTGGTCAGCAATTCTTTTGAAAGTTTTATAGGCATTGTCTGCTTCATTGCTCCAGCTCTGAAAAATAAAAAGCTTCAGGTTGGGGTTTGCATCAAAATACCTGTTGATAAATGGATAAAACTCGTCTGCAAGCGCTATGCTTTCGGGCACATCCCGGTTTGCTTCTCTTTTTTTAAAAAAGAGTTTTTGTTCCTGGTCATCCGACTGTGACTCTCCTACAAAATGAATTACGTTGGGCTTAAACTCATCAATTGTCCGGAAAAAATTGATATAACTAACCTGCAGGTCACCTTTTTCAGCATGCTTGGGGGAATGAAGAATCCTGTATTCAAAATTTCCTGTCTCTTTTATATTATTGGTTTCGATGTCCTTTATATCTCCATATTCATCCGAAATATCTTCAAATAAGTTTTTAATATCGGTGATATGCCTGTCCTGATAATCTTTTAAAGGCGCAAAGAAAACCAGCACCTTTAATTTCCCGGCGGTCCTGTTATTACCATCGGTTTGCCCGGGTTCTTTATACAGGCGGTTGATCTTTATCTTCGAAAGCAGGAAATAGTCATTCCACTTTTTTACTTCATTTGAATAATATAAATACTCCCAGGGCCAATAGGAGAGTTTATCGGCTTCCTTATTATCCTTAAAGTTCAGGACCAGTTGTATATCTTCTTTTTCATTTTTTTCTCTTTTCTCGTTTTCTTCAAAAGAATGGATCAGCGCGTCTCCTTCCTTATTTTTAAGCAGTATTTTGAACAGGTAGCTGCCTATAAGTGTAGACAGGTTTTTCCTTGTATCTGTCCGCAGGTTTTCCCCGCTTCCCCTTACCGTTTCATAACAATAGTTGATCGTATTGCTGCACAACAGGTCGTTGATACTTTCATCGGCAGTCAGTTCTCTCATTTCATTCCACTCGACATAATTAAGCTTAATATCCTGGTTGCCGTTAAATGTTATAAAAAACGGCCGCGGCTTTTTGCTGGCGGTGCATTTATCAGCATGTTTTTTGGGAAACTCCCTTTTCCTGGTTTCTTTATCCCGGCCGGCTTTTGGCTCCTCACCTCTTATAGTACCTGTTTGAGCGGCTGCGGGCAGATGAGTTCCATAGTTGAAAGTCTGGTAAATTATCTGGCTGCCGCCCGGCGCATTCTGGAAAGCAGTATTGGTATGCCCGAACTGGGTTATATTATTTTCCAGTTTTATCCACCTGAACTGTTCCCTGAAGCCATGATCGTTTATCACTCCTTCCTCCACATTCAACATTTTACCCCCGGTATCTTTGACTGTCTCCAGCTCCACCTTGAAAAATTTTTTCAGGGGTTTTCCTCTGTGATGCTGCAGAATTGTAAAATTCTCCGTCTTACTTTCCGGCAATACATATAATTGTGGCTTTTGAATACCGGATTGCCTTATCTGCAAATTATTTTCTGACAACCATACCACCCGCTCCCGTACATACATGGCAAGATCAAACAATTGCACATACCTGTCCCCCTCCAGAAAATACCAGCCGCCCAAACCTTCAATCAACGCGTAGGTAAATATGCTCACCGGGTTGCTTAAATATGACACCTGCGAACCGTGACAGGCGGTAAGCACAACATGATTAGGCTTATTTCTAAACGAAGAAGGATCAAAAGGGATATCCTCCGGGTTACCAACCCCACCGGCATGACAGCAATCCAGCAATACCAGCATTTTTTCACACCTGATCGCCTGCAACTTCTGAAGAAACACATTGCCGTTTATAGCAGAGCGCTCTATATTATTGCCGGCTGTATCATGACAGATGAGGTAATACTCATTTTTCAGTTTATACCCATGCCCGGAAAAGTAAATAACGACCAGGTCCGCGGGGGTATCATCCGTTTCCCTGGCTAAATTGTCAAGCTCCCCCAGTATATTGTTGTGAGTAGCTTCGTTCCGCAGCAGCCGCTGCCCGGAATCCAGTTTGCCATAATGCAGGAAAGCAAGATGCATGTATTCGGCATCGCTGGCTGATATCTGCATATGCTCACTATCACCATCACGCTGCCCGACGCCGACAAAGAGTCCAAAAGATCTTCTTCCTGTTTCCGTTTGTTCAGGCATCTTTAGAAGTTAGTATTTCACATATTTTATCAAGCGTACCTTTATTCTCCTTAATAAAGTTGTTGCCGACCTCCTGTAGAGCTTTGATATTTCCGGGTGAAATATCATCCATTTCGCTGTTCGCCTTACTTAAATCCATTCCGTCCAGCCGGATATATCTTGCTGTCGCATCCTCGTAGGGAGGCATCAGGTACTGCATGGTATAGTGTGTACTTTCAGCCACACTTTGCATAAAGACGTTGGAAAGCAGCGGTTGGATCCATTGGGCCGTGCGCCAGTCTCCCGATTTTGAAAAATCAATTTTCGCCGGAGCATGTCCGCAGCTTATTGAAAGCATAAAGAAAGGCAGGTCCCGGTCATCCGGTGTTACCACAGCCTCAAAACTCTTCTGCGTTTTATCAACATCATCGGGAATCGTAACAGTGATCGTTTTGTTCCTTTCTTTCCACAATTCTTTTGCTTCGCTATAGGCGAGTATGGATGGATTGTTCGCGAAGACACCCCCATCCACCATAGCAAGTTCCTTCTCTTCATTGTAGTCGATCAGTGAGGGCGAAAAATAGGTTGGCGCGGCGGATGTAGACCTTGCAATTTGTTTTATCTCGTAGTTCTCATTGTCGTCTTTTTCTGCCAGCCTGGAAGAAAAATAGAACGGCTTTTCTTTTTCCAGGGAATAAGTTGTTACCAATACATGGGTAAGTGAATCCGATAGCCGCATTGAGCCAAACCGCCCGGAAAGCAGCTCTTCAAATTTTTCTACCTTATACGGCTGCTGCGTCAGGGTAGCGGTGGTTTTTGTAACAGCCCCTATCCTGCTTACCCAGTCCCTGCTGCGGGCGGAGAATATGTCTTTGCCATGATCGACATACAGCCGGAGCATTTCAGCAGCGGAATAAGCATTTACATTAATATCCTCTTTGGGTTTTGTCAGTCCCAGTGCAATGATCCCCCCTGTGGAAGTACCGGCGATCAGATCGAACATTGATGAAATATTGTTGCCGGTTTTTTCTTCTATATATTTAAGAATAGTACAGGGAATAATGCCCCTGATACCACCACCATCAACAGACAGTATTTTAAAACGATATCTACCCGTTTTCATTGATCACTGGTATTAAGTGTTACGCATAGCCGAGGTTTGCTATTGGTAAGTTACTGTATTTTTAAAAAAAGGAGAAACCTTAATTTTAGCCGGGCCGCAAGCGGAGAAGCAGTCTCTGTCAGGACGGAATAATTTCTTTTATTTTTAAAGCGCTTTAGTGCCGCTGAAAACCTGTTATGGTTTCCGTAAAAACGTTCCCCGCTCAGTTCAAAAACATTTCATCTATCAGCAACAGGAATCTCCGTTCTTTCAGTTGGTAGGGTTTTGCAATGATCTTGAGGCAGGAAACCCGGGTAGGCTTGAAGCTGGTTTCGGAAAGCTTTAAAAACGGCAACTGCCCCTTTTCCGGTAGTGGCGGACTGAGCGTCGCGATCAGCTTTAGCTTATCCTGACTCTCTCCACCCCACACCTCCACAACGCCCGGAGGATAAATACCGGTAGTTTCTTCCACCATATAGTGAATGCCGTAAGACTGAACCGTTACCGGGTTATTGAAAAAACATACCAGTTCCATATCCACTCCACGCACCCCGGCAAAATAGTTGGCCCAGGCCGGGTTATTGGCGCCTATAGCGCCCAGTTTGGTATCAAAAAAAGTGTTGGCGCCTTCTGCCAGGTGCACATGGTTGAGTTTGTTCAGCAACACCGCGCTATCAGGCCTGATCGTATTCTTCATAAAATCAAAGCTCACCACATCGCTGGATATCCATCCTTCCTTATAGGCTCTGGCCTTGATAAACGTATTACTATTCACTACCGTACCCTCTTCAAACAATTCAGCATTCAGGCTATCCGGCTCACTCCCATCCGTGGTATACCTGATCTCCACCCCTTTCACCGGATGAAATAATCCCGGAGAAATCGTCTCTTCAAAAACCAGGGTTTTATTCCTCACCTGCGGCGGATTCAGCTTCAGCAGGTCAGCGCCATCATCTACAAAACCGGTAATAATCTTCAACTGTTGATTCTTTTGCTGCAGGTCTTCCATTTCTTTTACGGTAAGCAGCGTACTCCATACCGATAAAGTCTGCAACGATCCGAATTGAGGCAACAGCTTTTCCAGTTCGGCATAACCGACTTTGGTACCGGACAGGGATAGATTCCGCAGATGAGACAACGCTGTTAATGATTGTAACCCTGTTGCGGAAATATCCGTGAAATTCAGGTTCAGATCGCGAAGATTCTCAAACTGCCGGATGGTCTTCAACTGATCGTCAGTAACAGGCAGTTTGTTAACATTCAATGCTACAATATTCCTTCTTATTTTATTCAGTTCTTCCAGTTGCCTGGAAGAATATACTTCCCGGTTATATATGTTCACAGAAAGCGCCGGGGACCCCTTGGCAACAGATAGAATGGTACGATAATCGGTGTTCAGCGATGCGATGTCTTTTTCACTTGCCGCGGGAAAATCGAATCGTTCCTCATCGGCTTCAGTGGTGAGTAACGCGGCAATCAACTGGCGGAGGGTATCAGTTTCCGGCAGATCAGCCACCTTTTCAGAAAAATAAGTTTTTTGGCTTCCTATCCACGCAGTTAACAATTCGATCTCGAAGTCGGTCAACTGAATTTTACCTTTGGGTGGCATGTGCTTCTCTTCTTCCAAAGGCATATGGATACGCTCCAGCAACAAGCTTGTTTCTATACTCCCGGATACAAACAGCTCCCCCGATTTTCCGCCTTTCATAATTCCCGCGGAATCGGTCAGCAGCAGTTCACCTTTTAGTTTATCAGGGTTATGACAACCGGTACATTTTCTCTCCAGTACAGGCCGGATCACATCTGCAAAAACAACTGCTTCATCAAAGGGTACCTGCTTTGTTTTTTTATAGGCTTCGAGCGGTTGCCACACAAAATTATCCCCATGGGTAAGCGTAGCGCCATAGTGTCCGGTAAGTATCAGTACTATCACCACTACTATGCCCGATGAAATAACAAAGGGCCGTTTATACCATGCTTTGTTCCTGATAAAAAAAAGCGCTGCGGCAATAAAAAACAAAAGCGCCCCTGTCCATTTATGCCACTGCAGCATTTCTCCCTCATACCCTTCTTCCCGCGAAAGCAGTAACCCCATAATTACGGTTACACCACACAGTAGGGCTGCCGATAAAAAAAGGTAAAACTGCAGGGAATGATAGAATGCATTGTTTGCAGTGGATCTGCTAAAACGGAACAGGTCCAGCACAACCGCCACCAGCAAAAGAACAATCGGGAAGTGCAGCAGCAGGGGATGCATGCGCCCTGCAGGTTGTAACCACAAAGGCACTACCAGTTTGTTTTCGAAGATCAAAAGAAAAGCAATGAATATAACAAGCGCCGCCAACAACTGACTGGCAAAAACGGTAAGCTTTCTGTTCATTAACTGTTAATAAAGTTGGCTGTCGAATTTAAGATTGCTGAAACTATGCTATAATATCTTTTACTACCGTACCGGAAACATCGGTCAGCCGGTACCTTCGGCCGAGGTGTTTGTATATCAGTTTTTCATGATCCAGTCCCAACTGCTGTAATACGGTTGCCTGGAAATCGTGGACATGTACCGGGTTGCTGGCAATATTATAACCGAACTCGTCGGTTTCACCATATACAATCCCCGGTTTGATGCCACCGCCGGCCATCCAGACGGTAAAGCAGCGTGGGTGATGGTCCCTGCCATAATTGTCTTTGGTGAGCCTGCCCTGCGTATAGCTGGTACGACCGAATTCACCACCCCAGATCACCAGGGTTTCATCCAGCAAACCCCGTTGCTTAAGATCCATTACCAGAGCGGCAGACGCCTGGTCCACGTCTTTTGCCTGTTTTTGTATTTCAAAAGGAAGGTTACCATGCTGGTCCCAGCCCTGGTGGTATAGTTGCACAAAACGCACTCCGTTCTCGGAAAGTTTGCGTGCCAGCAAACAATTGGCGGCATAGGTTCCGGGGACCAGGCAATCTGGTCCGTACAGTTTTACGATATCATCCGGTTCCCTGGATAGGTCCATCACATCCGGAACGGCCGTCTGCATCCGGTAGGCCATTTCATATTGCTGGACTTTTGCGGCGATTTCCGGATCGCCCATTTCCTTATAGGAAAGATCATTCAACTCCGCCAGTTTATCCAGCATTTCCCTTCTGTCCTTCCGGGACATCCCTTCCGGGTCGCGCAGGTACAATACGGGGTCTTCCCCCTTACTGAACTGTACCCCCTGGTGTACAGAATCCAAAAATCCATTGGACCACAGCTTGGAATATACTCCCTGACCATTTCCGATACCTCTTGACAACAATACTGTGAAGTTGGGAAGATTTTTATTCTCGTTGCCCAGTCCATAGCTTAACCAGGCACCCATACTTGGCCGGTTCCCCACCTGCGCTCCTGTTTGCAGGAAGGTAAGCGCCGGGTCGTGGTTAATGGCTTCGGTGTACATAGACTTTATGATACACAGCTCGTCCACTATTTTGGCGGTATAGGGCATTAGGTCGCTTATCCATGCCTGTGACTGACCATATTGTTTAAAGTCTACAAAAGAACCCACCAGCGGAAAGGAAGCCTGGTAGGCCGTCATACCGGTCAGACGCTGGTTACCCCGTACGGAAGACGGAATCTCCTCCCCCGTCATCTCCCTCAGCTTAGGCTTATAGTCAAACAACTCCTGTTGGGAAGGAGCGCCATTCTGAAAAAGATAAATAACCCTTTTTGCCCTGGGAGCAAAATGAGGAACACCGGGTACAAAGTTTTCGTCCGTAACACCCCCGTTTTTAAACAGGTCGGGCATCAGCAGGGAACCGAGGGCCACACTGCCAACGCCCAGGCTCATAGCAGATAAGAACCGGCGCCGGTTCCACGAGAACCCATGTTCAAGCATCTCTTTTTCCATCGTAATTATTTTTAAAGGACTCAGGTTTTTGTTATTGTTTCTTCCATATTATAGATCGTGGCAATTACGCGCATCAATGCCGCCAGCTTTTTCTTATCAATGGTTTCATCCACCGGATACTCGCCCACAGCCAGCATTTTTGCAGCCGAGGCCTCATCAATAGACTGCAACTGGCTATTATAGTAGTTGCTTAAAATCTCCACCTCCCGGTCACGCGGGTTGCGTGCAACAATGGTGCGAAAAGCCTTTACTATTTTTTCATTACCCTCCAGCGGCTCCTTTAGCAACGCTGCTGCCAGCACCCGTGACGCCTCCAGCACAGTGGGGTCGTTCATCATCACCAGGGCCTGCAAAGGTGTATTGGTTTTCAGTCTTCGTACTTCGCAGATATCGCGGTTACTGGCATCAAAAATGGCCATAGTAGGCGGTGGCACCGTACGCTTGATAAGCGTGTACATGCCCCGGCGATATATTTTTTCACCATGGTCCTGCACATATATCGACAGCAAACCACGGCCTGATGTAGCGCCTTCCCACAAGCCTTCCGGCTGGTAGGGCTTTACGCTGGGTCCGCCAATCGAGTGGTTAAGCAAACCGCTGCTGGCCAACACCACGTCCCTGATAAACTCTGCGTGTATGCGATACCGTGGTCCACGGGAGAGGTATATGTTTTCCGGGTCTGTCGCCAGCTTTTCTTTGGTCGCCACAGCGGATTGCTTATAGGCGGCTGACATCAGCATTTGCTTCACAAACCGCTTTATATCCCAATCATGTTCCATGAAATCTACCGCCAGCCAGTCCAGCAGCGCGGGATGCGAAGGCAATTCACCCTGCATACCAAAGTCTCCAGAAGTTTTAACAATTCCTCTTCCAAAAAATTCCTGCCACAGGATATTGGCATATACCCTTGCTGTAAGGGGGTTGTTTTTATCGAACAACCAGCCGGCCAGTCCCAACCTGTTACCGGTATATTTCGTGCTGTCAAAAGGAAGAATAGCCGCAGGGGTAGCAGGAGCCACTTCTTCACCAAAGGTTTCATAGTTGCCCCTGATGAGTACATGCGTCTTACGCAGCGTATCCAGATCACCCATGATGGAAACGATCAGTTGCTGTGTATCCTGTTTATTTACAAAACTCAGTATGTCTTTGATATCCTCGTTGGTTATTTCCATCAGCGGTTTTTTGGCGTAGGTCTCTGGTCCGCCGATCACTGATTCTATACCAACTTCTTTTATGTTGTTAAAAAAAGAATACAACTGGTAATATTCTTTTTGCGAAAAAGGATCATATTTATGATCGTGGCATTGGGCGCACTCAAGAGTGACACCCAGTAAACCCTTTCCGAAAAGATCCGTCCGGTCTGCCACATACATGAACCGGTATTCTTCGGGTATCACTCCGCCCTCTTCCGTTATTTTGTGGTTGCGGTTAAACCCGGTAGCCAGCATCTGTTCCTTGGTAGCTTCGGGCAACAGATCGCCCGCCAGTTGCCAGGATACAAATTGATCATAGGGCATATTGGTATTGAAGGCGTGAATTACCCAGTCGCGCCAGGGCCATTGAGTACGGTAGCCGTCATCCTGGTAGCCATGGGAGTCGGCATAACGGGCAAGATCCAGCCAGTGTACGGACATCTTTTCGCCATAGGCCGGATGCTGCATCAGCTTGTCCAGCATTTTCTCGTAAGCGTCCGGGCTGTTGTCAGCAAGGAACCCGTCCATCATTTCCAGTGTTGGCGGCAACCCCAGCAGATCAAGACATAAGCGCTTCAGCAATCTTTCCTTATCAGCCTCTTCGTTCGGTTCGAGGCCTTTTTCCTCCATCTTCTGCAGGATGAAGTAGTCAATATCATTTTTTACCCAGGTCTTATTTTTCACTTCCGGGAGTGCCGGCTTTTGAGGTATAATGAACGCCCAATGCTTCTCATATTTTGCTCCCTGTTTGATCCATTTTTCTATCAGTTGTACTTCATAAGGACTCAGCTTCAGGTTAGACGCCGGTGGCGGCATCAGCAAACTGGAGTCGTGGGTAGTAATGCGAAGAAAGACCTGGGAAAATTCCGGCTTCCCGGCTACAAGTGCATGCGCATCAGGATGCTCTTTTAATGCGGCAAACGCATCTTCTTCAATATCCAACCGCAGCCCGGCTTCCCTTTTATTTTCATCGGGGCCATGGCAGGCAAAACATTTGTCCGAAAGAATCGGCCGGATGTCAAAATTATAGCTGACTATCTGCGGCAGCTTTCCACCCTGGTAGGTGGCAGAGGTGTTGTTGCATGCTTCTATGAGGTAGATCAAAAAGCCCAGGAAAGCAACAATGCTTATTATCTGAATATACTGTTTCATATGCCCGGCAATCACATTTTCGAGTATAAATATAAACAATTAAATGATCATTTTTTTAACAGACTAAAAACCAATTACCTACAAAGTATTTTTTTTGATCTGTCTGTTATTCTCCCTGAATATATGCTTTGTATATGTTTAACCATCCTGTTCTATACCGATACTGCATTCAGACGGCCGGGTAGCCGACATTGCCGGTGAAACCAGGTCATGGAATAAATAAACGTGCGTACTTCCCCGGAAAAGTTTTGCACGAGTAGGCAGGCGTCTTTTATACCGAAAATTTTATAAAAAAATGAACCGGCCTGTAACAAATCGGCTACTCCTGCATCCAAGTATAAAAATAATTTATGAAACAGATCTTCTTACTGGCAGTATGCATATCATTACATTTTACGATAACGGCTCAGTCAGCCATAAAAGTGGAGAAAAAGGGAGATGGAACACCGGTCCTCTTTCTCCCGGGATTCGCCTGTCCCGGCGCCGTATGGGATAGCAGCATCGATCAACTGCAAACAGAATTTGAAATACACCAGGTGACCTATGCAGGTTTCGATGGCCTTCCTCCCGTTAAAATGCCCTGGTACGATGCCCTTAAAAACGCACTGACCGATTATATTAAAAAAGAACGACTCTCAGGCATTTATATTGTCGGGCATAGCATGGGCGGCACCCTTGCGGCAGACATAGCGGCTACGCTGCCGGGTATTTGTAAAAAGATATTACTGGTCGACGCGCTGCCCTGCATGCGGGAAATAATGATGCCGGGTGTTGCCGCCGATCAGATACAATACGAAAGCCCCTACAACAAACAGATGATGGATATGACGGCTGAACAGCTTGGCAACTATGCTAAAATGATGTCGGGCAACATGACTATTGATACCGCAAAAGCGGCTTTGATCGCTCAATGGATGCAACAGGCGGATCGCGAAACTTTCGTATATGGCTATACGGATTTACTGAAGCTGGATCTCAGGGACGACCTGCTCAAAATTAAATGTCCTGTTACAATACTCAGCGCTTCCTGGCCAAACCCTGATCTTTTCAAACAGAACTACGAGCTGCAATATGCGAAACTGGTAAATAAAGAAATTAAAATAGCGCCTTCCAGCCGTCATTTTATTATGTTTGATCAACCGGAATGGTTTTATAACGAGCTCAACAGTTTCCTGGCAAAATGAAAGGAGATCAAAAGGAAATATTTGAAACAATATACCGGGACTATTATGGAATGGTATTGCAGGTATGTACTGGTTTTATGAAAGGAGATGTTATGCAGGCAAACGACCTGGCACAGGACATCTTCATCAATACCTGGAATGCCCTGCCCAACTATCGTGGCGACAGCAGCTACAAAACATGGATATACCGGATAACTGTTAATACCTGCCTGCAGCAGTTGCGTAAAAACAAAAAGACCCGGAGTATGCCTTTTGAAAATATACCGGAACAAGCAACGGAAGCCGGTGTGCCGGCTGATAATAACTACTCCCGGCTTTATAAGGCTGTCGGGCAACTGGAGGAAATAGACCGGCTGGTGATCATGATGGTGCTGGATGAAATGGAATATGGAGAGATATGCAAGGTAACGGGGATGTCTGCTGTAAACCTGAGAGTAAAAATTCATCGCATTAAAACACGACTAAGAAAAATAATGGACCATGAATAACGAACTGGATGATTTAAAATTTTTGTGGAAAGAAGCGGCTCCGGCAGTTGGCAGCCGGCAGCCCATACCGGATATCATAGAAAAGGCCATAGCCAAAAGAAAAAGCAGCTTGTATTTTCAGTGGAGCAATATCCTCATCCTGACAGCTACCGCTGTCGTGATATATATTTTCCTCTGGCGGTTGTATCCTTATAACAATATACTCAGCAAAACAGCCGTGCTGGCAATGATCTCGTCCCTGGCCGTCAGGATCATCATCGAACTTTTCAGCATCCGGAAATGGGCCGGCATCCGGGTAGATGCGGACACACTGGACAATACAAGGGCTACGCTGGATTATTATCAATTCCGGAAATTTGTACATGGACCGGTTACCTATTCCATTGTAGCCATATACACTATAGCCTTTTATTGTCTTATCCCCGAATTCAGCGCACATGTGCCGTTGTGGCTGACCCTGCTTATCTGTATAGGTTATCCCATCGGGGCTTTCATACTCATCAGCCAGATCCGTAAAGGGATCCGGAAGGAACTGGAAGATATCGTTGCTATATCATCGCTCAGTAAAAGCCTGCAGGAACATACAGCATAACATACAGAGAAGTTATTGGCTGACAAATAAAAATTTGTACATTGCTTTTAAGATGAGCATCCGCAGGTTTTTACAAAAAGTACTTTCCGGCCCGGTATTACGGCTAGCCAACAAATTCTCTTCCAAACCGGACAAAAAGAAAATTCATCATGCACTCACCAAGCTGTATAGCAGCCTGAAATTCAAACCCGGAAAGAAAGGCCCGGTTATATCAATCAATGCCGCTTCTCCGGAAAAATTCATCATCTTTTCCGATCTCCATAAGGGTAATAAAAAAAGAGCGGATGATTTTAAGGTGTCTGAAAAAAGCTACCTCGATGCCCTGCGTTTCTATAGTGAGAACGGGTACACCCTGATACACCTGGGAGACGTGGAAGAGCTCTGGAAATTTAATTTGTTCACGGTAAAAGGGCATAATACTGACTCCATCAGCCTAGAGAGGGAATTTGTTAACCGGGACGCCCTGATCAAAGTATATGGTAACCATGATTTGTTCTGGAAAAATGATCCGTTTGCGCCGTTGCAACTATTGAACTTCTATAATAAGGATATCTCCACTTACGAGGCGGTGCTGTTGCAATATGACACCGGGGAAAAAGTGATTGATATTTTTTTGACACATGGTCACCAGGGAGACGGTTTAAGCGATGGTAATAAATTCGCTGCGTGGTTTGTGGCAAAAATATGGGCGCCGCTGCAATCCTACCTGGAACTGAGCATCAATACGCCGGCCTTTAATGACATATTAAAAACAGAACATAACCAGATCATGTATGAATGGGGCTCCCTGCATCCCGATCTGTTGGTGATCACCGGACATACCCATCAGCCGGTGTTTGAGTCCATGACGCACCTAGAAAGGCTGTATAAGCAACTATTGATCGCCCGCCAGCAGAATGATGAAACATCCATCTCGAAGCTGCAGGAAGAAATTGCTTTTCGCCGGCAGGAGTATAAACATATTTCAGAAGATTACCTGCACCTGAAACCTGTTTATTTCAATACAGGGTGTTGCTGCTTCAACGACGGTGATATTACCGGCATTGAAATCGAACATGGCGAGATCCGGCTGATAAAATGGAAATCGTCAAAAGAGGTACCCGCTCAGCGGATGGTGCTGGAGCATGCTGATCTGAACCGGCTCTGTCCTATGGAAACCTGATACAGCGCACCGTTTTAGTTTACCATAATTTAGTTGCTATGAAATTCTTCTTTATAATATCATGCTTTTGCTGGTCCACCCATCTTTCAGCACAGTTTTTTACCGAACCGGAACGACAGTTGATCACCGGCGGCGATACGTCTGCCATGCTCAGGATCATTCCATTAAGTGAGCCGGAGGGTTTGCAGGCGCTAAAGGCAATCTCTACCGATATCGCCTGGAACGACCCTTTACTGCCATTGCTTAAACAGCGGATGTACAAAGCTGTTACGGATACCGCTGTTGGCGGGGTGGGGATCGCGGCGCCGCAGGTGGGCGTCAACAGGAACCTGGTATGGGTGCAACGATTTGATAAAGAAGGAGCGCCTTTTGAGTTTTTTATCAATCCCAAAATAGTATGGCGCTCCGGCTTGTTGAGACTCGGAATGGAAGGGGACCTGTCCTTTTCCGACAAAAGGGGTGAGGTCGTAAGAAGTTATACCATCATGGTTTCCTATACTGATATAAAGGGAGGACAGCATATTGAAATGATAGAAGATTTTACGGCAGTCATTTTTCAGCATGAAACCGATCACCTGTTTGGCATATTACTGACTGACAGGCTGGAAGAGCAAAAAAATAAGATGTACCGGGAATATCATTCACCCCGCACTTCGCAGTTGTTGCTGGAAGAATAAAGCTTGCCACCTGGAGATTGCTTCTCCCGACCTGCCGCTGGAATGCAACGACGGGTGCGAAAATAGATGCCTCCCTCCCTGCCGGCAGGCAAGCTACTCCTGGTCCTTCCTGGCATCCAGGATATCAAACGGTCTTGTTAATCGTTCCCCGTTTTCATCCACAATGGTAACAAAATGTTTTCCCGGGGCAGGCGCGACGGCCAGTTGATGAAAATTGGTAGTAGTGGTTATAAATTCATCGTCTATATGCCAGTGGATTTTTGTACCTGGCCGCTGGTGCGCCGCAATGAATACTACTTTGCTTCGCTCACCGCTTAAGTCGAGCGGGATATAAATTTTTGCATGCTGCTCAGGGTATACCAGGTCAATTACCCTGCCGGAACCGGCTATCATACAATCGGCTTTATAAGGTGGCGTCGGCTGGTAGTCGAAATGCCGGCGGCGATAATACCATTCCATCACCGGCGGAAGTATGAACCATTTCCTCGTAATCATTTTTGAAGGCGCCATACAGCTCTCGTTTACCCGATACTGTTGTGATTCATCCAGGTGAATGGCAGTGTGATATTTACATTGAGGAGCATATTCCCCTGCCGGCGCTACCGGTAGTGAATCTGTGGTTACACAGTCCATTCCCGCCCGCATACCACTGTGCCGGCATATGCCTACTACAGCAGACTCCGCCACAGGTTGCTCAAACCATCCGGTATTGGGCAGGGCTTTCACAATGTCAAACATTACAGGCGCTGCCGTCTGCACGCCGATCAGCCCCGGCCTGCCCTCACCGCTGCCATTACCCACCCACACCACGATCACGTGCCCTGGCGTGACCCCAACCGCCCATGCATCCCGGAAGCCAAAGCTGGTACCGGTTTTCCAGGCTACCCGTTGAGAACTGCTGAATTGTTTCCATAAGCCCTCTTCTCCCGGGCGCATCACTTCTTCCATTGCCTGAAACATAAACCAGATAGAAAGGGGATCGAGGAAATTGATCGCCTGTAGCGCCCTTGTGTTTTTTTCTTCTCTGTCATACCGCGCCATCCGGAAGTCTGCCGGGTTAATTTTTCCCCGGTTGGCATGCGAATGAAGCAGCGTTCTGGCCATCCCTGCATACACGCTTCCCAGTTGCCAGGGAGTTACTTCGCAGCCGCCCAGCACCAACGACAAACCATACGTACCGGCCGGCCGGTTAAGCGTGGTAATGCCCAGCCTTTTCAGGTTATCATAAAAACGTTGGTATTTATAATCGCGCAGCATCCGCACGGAAGGCACATTCAAAGACCGGGACAAGGCCTTTGAAGCCGGTACAGCACCATCATAGTCATAATCGAAATTCTGAGGAGTGTACCCTCCTATCTGTGTCGGGATATCCGGGACCAGCGAATGCGGTAATATCAGTCCGTCATTCAGCATGGCTGCATACAAAACCGGCTTCAAGGTACTACCGGGACTTCGCAGTGAATTGATAATGTCCACATGACTCTGTAATGCCGGGTCTTCCGGATGCCAGGCATTCCCTACATAAGCAAGGGTATTCCCGGTTTCCACATCCAGCACCAGGGCGCAGATATTATTAATACCATTGCCTTTTAATATATTATGATGCTGTTCTGTGATCCGTATTACCGTTTCCTGCAGTAATTTTGAAACTGTGCTGTGCAATAACGTGGTCGTCCCTTTTTTCCGTTCCTTTCTGAAACGCTGCAGCAAATGTGGCGTCAGTTGTGGTAGTGGTTTGGGGGCATCCGGCAGAGGCTCCAGTTTGGAAAGGTAGCAGGTGCTGCTGTCTATTATCTGTTCCTGCAATAATTTATCCAGCAGGAAATTTCTTTTTTGCAGCAACCGCTCCCTGTTTCTTCCGGGGTGTACCAATCCCGGTGCATTGGGCAATACCGCCAATGCTGCCATCTCACCCCAGCTCAGTTGTTCTGCGCTGCGACCATAATACCGCCAGGCAGCAGCATCCAGCCCGATCACATTGGTGCCAAAAGGTGCATTGGAAGCATACAATGACAAAATATTTCTTTTGGAATACCTCGTTTCCAGCCGGACCGCCATCAGGCTTTCCACTACTTTGTGCCAGATGTTCCTCGGTTTATTACGCGCCAACCGGATCACCTGCATGCTCAGCGTGCTGCCGCCACTCACCCGGCTACCGGAACTGATGTTTTGCCGGATCGCCCGGGCAATAGCCGCCGGGTCTACTCCCGGATGATAATAAAAGCGTTTATCCTCAAATGTTATAATGCAGTCCCTGAATTTGTCCGGTACAGTAGGGTTGTGCGGGAAACGCCACTGTCCATCCGCCGCAATGGTAGCGCCCAGCAGATCGCCATTGGATGCTTCTATAACATGCGAAGTGGATATATTAAATAAAGGGTCCGGCAGACAAAACCAGAACCAGATCAGGAATACAGGCAATATCAACAAAAAGATTTTAGTTCTTCCTCTTAACTTTCTTATCCGGTTATATATGAAAGAAAATCCTTTTTTCATTGAAATATTTTGTCAGCCGGTAAAGCTTACAGCTAACAAATATTCAAAAGAATCCAACATGCCTGTACAAAAGCTCCGAAAAGTTTTGATAAAAAAGCCGGAGGCTTTCGCCCCCGGCTGGTAAAGGACTGACCTTTCAGGGTAGCACCTATTTTACCAAAACGATTTTCTTTTTCAGGTTAAGACCTTTACTACCCCTGGCATGCACAAAATACAATCCGCTGCTGAGCTGGTACAGCGTCCTCGAAATTTTCAATTGTCCGCTGGTAGTGCCGTTATACAGTTCTGCCACCCTTTGCCCGGAAGCGGAGTACACGCTGATCAACACCTGCTGGGTTTCGGGTATGTCCATCTCCAGGTTGATGATACCGTTGGAAGGAACGGGGTAGAGGATCAACTGTCCGTCATTATTTACCGGTTCTTCAGGCTTCATGCTTACCGTTGCTTCGGCAGCACCTGTTTTAGCTTCCAGGTTACCTACTTTGTCTTCCGAAATGCTGTAGAAGCTATATGTACTTACAGAATTGACTTTCACCAGGGACGAGTCTTTTATTTTTCCGCCGTACCTGTAGGGCTCATCATTTTCTGAATAATACAGGTGGTAAATCCTGATACCACTCTCCGCATCATTGCCATTCACTTTTACTACTATTGTGCTGTCGGTAACCTTTCTGGCTTCTGTTACCAAAGACGACGGGAGATTGCGGTCAATAGAGTTGCTCCACACATCGGTTATAATAGGTTCATTCGTATCAAAAATAATAGACGCCCTGTTTGCAATTACGGTTCCGTTCGGAAGGTTGTCCTTCATGTTAACAGAGAAGCTTATGTATCCTTCTCCTTCCGGAGCCGTTATATTGGGAGGTAAAAACCCAGCCAGGGGATCGGCGGTTATGGTTCCTGTTGCCTTATCGATGGTTTTAAAAGTGGCCTTTATGATACCCGTTCCCTCATCCATATGAATATAAAACCTTACCGATAAGTCCTGGGTATAGCTGATATCTTCCACGTATTCCTTTGCACCCGCAGGAATATGATATGACTGTGACCCAAATCCGAACTGTTTGGGGCTGAAGGTAGACAGATCATATACATTCTTATCGAGCGTATCCAGGATGATCACCTCCTGAGCCGGCAGCGTAGCAGTATTCATATTTTCAAACAATACTGTATAGCTCATACGTTTATCGTTACCACTGATAAACCTGGCTTGCCCGAAGCCGGAGGGTCCCGATTTGGTATTGGGGTCGAGAGAAGCCCTGGAGTCTATCTCTTTCTCTTTCTCATCTTCAGGATCTTCCTTGCATTTCTCCTTGATATTTATAATATTATCTCCAAGGTTTAATCCGAGAAGTACAGCATCTGAATAAAAATCAACCAGCTCCACAAACGGGGCTGCTTCTGCGCCGACAACGGATATCAACGCAGCTTCACCCGCACAATTCTTAGCCGCACTCGCCAGGGCTTTGGAAAGCGAAGCGCCGGTTTTTACGCCACCGCCGCTACCGCCTGTAAACTTGTTCCACAAATAACTTCCTGCTGTATATAAAGACGTAACACCCAGTTTAACAGCATTTGCAACACAGTCTAATCCGGGTATGGTACTAACTACATCCATAGAAAGATCAACACCTGTCTTTAAAATAGATTTAATGCAGTCGTCAAAAATGGAACTGTATTCCGAACCTGAATACGGTCCTTTTACCCAAAGGTGTATTTTTTCTTTTCCAATCGTAGTAGCATTCAGGTTAAAGCTCAGATCCTGGTATTCCCCGGCGGGAATACCGGCAACATAATACGCCCACAACTTTCCATCATACGGATATCCCCTTTCTTTGGTGACAATCGAATACTCCCTGATGGTATCCAGCGCAATGTCGTTATATGAACCCAGCAGCAGGCTATCCAGCCTCGTCACTTCCATATCCATAGGAGTAAGAAAGTAGACCTCAGTATGCCCTGCCATCGTATTACCTTCATTATGTACTCTCATAGTGTACACATTATCTGTATTAAACCGTATGATATTCCTACCTACTATTTCTCCTGTTAACTTTCTTACCAAACCTTCTGTAACATATCCTCGGGGTATATTGTAAGTGGTGTCATTGGTTGAAATGATCACATCATATACACCCAGCGGCGCTTCATGCATATCAATAACAGCAGTGAAAACGCTGCCCCGGTCATTTGTCCAACTGGCGGTATCCACCGAGGTTTTGACAACTCCTCCCTGCTTTAACTGTACAGTCATCCCCTCATGAAAGCCTCCACCATACGCAGTAAACAGTATATTACCCGGCCCACCCGACTCAGGCGTGTACCTGTCCAGGCCGTTCACCACCAGTTCCAGTATGGTAGTGTCCCTCAGCCGGCACAGTTCATTTTCCACGATCAGCCGCACATCATAACCTCCCGGCTTATAGGTGATCAATGGTGGCGCCACGGTCGTGTACTGTTCTCCGTTACCCATGCTCCAGGTGTATTTTGTAGCCAGGGTTGATTCGCTGGTAAACTCGTAGGTACCTCCTGCTCTCAGGTAAGCGATCTTTGCTTCCGGTTGCTGCGCTTCAAATGCGAACCGCAGGCTATAATTAAATGACCGGGCGGAAGACGGCTGGTAAACCAGTACATATACAGAGTCGGAGCTGATGCAGTTAACCGTGAGGGTATCTTTAAACACATCGCCGGGAGCAGCAGTCCTCAGAGATTTGAACCCGACCTGCCGGCGGTCTTTTGTATAAACATACAGGGAGAACCCTGCGCTGCTTACCCCGGTATTGAGTCCCTCTGCCAGTATAGTAAAGTTTCCGTTTGCGGGAATGGCAGTAATATAATAGTCATTGGCATCGTTCACGCCATTGGCCACATACCCGATCAGGCCTCTTAAGGTATCGCCAAGATTGAATGAAACCGCTTCATTAAATGTATTGTTCGGCTCGGGATCTCCTTCCAGCGCGTCGGGCATGGTATAGCGTATTTTATAGCTGTAGGACCGGCTGGCGCCCTGGTATACCAGGAAGTATAAGCTGTCTGCTCCACGGGAAGGTATTTCAATGGTATCCCGCACGATATTGCCCTGCACGGCCGTACCATTGCCTATAACCCCCTGGTAAGCGATCTGGCGGCGGCTTTTATCGTAGGCGTAAAAAGAAAAGGAGCCGGCGCTGCCACCCGTATGGGTGCCTTCAAGATATACAGTGACTGTGCCATCGGCAGGCAGCAGGGTTTTATAATAATCGTACTGATCCGTCACACCGTCTACTATATACCCCAGGTGACCGGCAGCAGTAATATTATGCGCTATATCAACGGCTGCTCCGAAGCTGCCGTTGGGTTCCGGGTCATTATCGCTTTGATCAATTACTTCGTAACGCAGGGTATACGTATATGATCGGCTACTGCCCTGGTACAAGACCAGGTAAATACTGTCGGCCCCGCGGGAAGTGATATAAACGGTATCATATACTGTATTACCCTGCACGGCTGAACTATTGCCTAAGGTTCCTTTAAATGCGATCTGGCGCCGGCTTTTATCGTAAGCGTAGAAGGAGAAAGAACCGGCGCTGCCGCCCGTATGTTTGCCTTCCAGGTACACTTTCACCGTACCATCGGCGGGCAGCAACGTTTTATAATAATCATACTGATCCATTACACCGTCGGCTGTATAGCCCAGGTGACCGACGGCTGTAACATTATGTTCAATATCAACTGCCTGACCAAAGCTGCCGTTGGGTTCGGGATCATTGTCACTTTGATCAATTACCTCGTAACGCAGGGTATAGCCGTAAGACCGGCTGCTGCCCTGGTACAACAGCAGGTAAATGCTGTCGGCTCCGCGGGAGGTAATATAGATCGTATCACGCACCGTATCGCCCTGTACGGCCGAGCCGTTGCCGATAACACCCTCGTAGGCGATCTGGCGACTGCTGTTATCGTAGGCATAGAAAGAGAAGGAGCCGGCGCTGCCTCCTGTATGCGTGCCTTCCAGGTACACTTTCACTGTACCATCGGCTGGCAGCAACGTTTTATAATAATCATACTGATCCCTTACACCGTCGGCTGTATAGCCCAGGTGCCCGGCAGCAGTAATGTTGTGCGCTATATCAACAGCTTCTCCAAAGCTACCGTTGGGTTCCGGATCGCCCGGACTCTGATCAATCACTTCATAACGCAGTTTATACGTATATGACCGGTTGCTACCCTGATACAAGACCAGGTAAATACTGTCTGCTGCGCGGGACGTAATATAGATAGTATCGCGCACCGTATTGCCCTGCACTGCCGAGCCATTGCCGATAACGCCCTGGTAGGCGATCTGGCGGCGGCTGTTATCGTAGGCATAGAAAGAGAAGGAGCCGGCGCTGCCTCCTGTATGCGTGCCTTCCAGGTATACTTTCACTGTACCATCGGCAGGCAGCAGGGTTTTATAATAATCATACTGATCCATTACACCATCGGCTACATAGCCCAATTGCCCTTCCATTATTTCATCCATGTTCAAAGGAGCTGCTGTTGCATAGCTGTTATTCGGTTCCGGGTCATTAGGATTCCTGTCTGTAACAATGTATCTCAACCGGTAACTATAGGAGCGGGTACTGCCCTGGTAAAGTAATATGTAGATACTGTCGGCGGCACGGGAATGAACGGTAAGCGAATCGCTGACGATTTCTCCCCGCTGTGACTGCCCATTGCCCACTACACCTTTGTATGCGATCTGCCTTCTTGATTTGTCATAGACATATACGGAAAAGGACCCGGTGCTGCCCCCTGTATGCGTGCCATCAAGATATATTTTCACTGCACCATCAACGGGCAGCAGTGCTTTGTAATAGTCATAACTATCAGTGATACCATCGGCTATATACCCCAAATGCCCGGGGGCAGCAACGTTGTGCGCTATATCAATTGCTTCTACAAAGCTGCCGTTCGGCTCCGCATCATTGACGCTCTGATCGGCTACTTCATAACTGATACTGAAATTGTAGGACCGGCTGCTGCCCTGGTATAGCAGCAGGTAAATGCTGTCCGCAGCACGGGAATATATTTCAATGGTATCCCTTACAGTATTGCCCTGCACGGCGGAACCGTTGCCTATGACACCCTGGTATGCGATCTGGCGGCGGCTTTTGTCGTAGGCATAAAAGGAGAAGGACCCGGCGCTGCCGCCTGTATGCGTACCCTCCAGGTACACTTTTACTGTACCGTCGGCAGGCAACAGCGTTTTATAATAATGATACTGTTTACCGCCGCTGATCGTAGCCGTTTTGGAGCTTCCGGCATCAATCGCCTCTGCGGTTGAAAAACTCGATTGTGCCAGCAATCCATTCCAGGAAACTAAAGCCAGCAGAAAAAGTAAAAATGGTCTCATACTATATAAAGTTTTAAGGGAAGGAGTCCTTTATCTGTAAATACCGGGTTACCGGTTATCAGCACCCCAGTTAAATAACAATGAAAAGCGAAGGGTATTGGAAAGCGGGTTCTGGCTGACGCCACTCCCCGAAGGAAGGAGGTAGGAAAAACTAAAGCCCAGTATATTATAACGGACACCGATACCTGCCGTCAGGTACTGCCTGCCGCCTCTTTCCATTGACTCATAATAATAGCCCGTACGCAATGCAAATACCTGGTCGTACCAGTATTCCAGCCCGGCTGCTATGCCGGCCTGCCCCGGAAAATCGCTGAAAGAATCGCCCCAGCTTTGGGCCACAGTTTTTTGCCTGTATTGCCTGATGGCATCCGGTGAGTCGGCTTTTAACACCGGCACCAGGAGCTTGTTGGCGTCAACGGCAATGGAAAGGGTATGCAGTTCATTCATTACTTTGTTCCAGGAAGCGCCAATGCCCCAGTTAGCGGGTATAAAATCTTTTTCCGCCGCATTCCGGATATAGGAAATTTTGCTGCCCAGGTTGGAAAACGCTGTTCCGAAAGTAAATCCGTCTCCGTCAGTGCGGTTGTCGTAGTACAGACCAATATCAGCGGCCACTGCAGATGCATGCTGGTAATCAAATCCTGAACCGGATACATTATTGACAAGCGCAGAATGAATATAGCGGGCGGAGATGCCCAGTCCCAGCGCATCCGTAAGCCTCCGGGAATAGCTCAGGTCAAGGCTCACTTCCCTCGGGCGGTGAGTGCCGAGGTTGTCGTGACCATCAGAAGTAAACCGGGTATCGCCCAGGCTGAAATACCGTACGCCGATACCGATTGCCTGGTTTTCATCCGGCTTATAAAACCCTGAAGCTGAAGCAAAATACACGTCATCGCTGATCTTTCTCAACCAGGGTACGTAGGAAACAGCAGCGCCCCCGGTCTCTTCATTGAACACCAGCTTGCCGGCATTCCAGTAAGCGGCGCCTGCGTCGGGTAAGGTGGCAATGCCTGCATCTCCCATTCCTCCCGCCCTTGCGTCAGGCGATATCCGCAGGAAGGGAGCAGGGGTAGTAGCAATATTCAGGGTTTGCTGGGCAGACAGCATCATTGTAGAGAGAACCATCCATAGCAGGAGCGTTCTTCTCAAAAGTTGCAGGGTATTCATGTTGAAGTTTTGATATACCCTTATATCAACAAGTATCTGCTGTGGTAAACAGAAAATCGTCAATTTTTCGGTGAAACCCCTTTTCTTTTATTTCGAAACCACCACAATCCTGTCAGCAGGACAAGCCCGGCAGGTATGATCCAGGTGATCATAGAGGAAGCATACACCGGCTCTTCGTTTCCCACCAACGTCATCCCGGCCCAGAAATAAGGATGTGTATGGGCGCCGGACTCTTCCATGTGTTCTATTTTAGCCAGGCGCAGCGACTCGCTTTTTGATTTTCCGCCGGAGAGGTGCCTGTAAAATGCTGCTATGATATCAGCGCTGGCTTTTTCGTCTATTTTCCAGAGACTCATTACCACGGAAGGGCACCCCGCATACATGAAACTGTGCGCCAACGACATAACGCCTTCGCCCTGGCTCCAGTTGCCAATGCCGGTTTCACAGGCTGTTAATACAGCCAGTTCCGCCTGCAACTGCATGGCATATATTTCATAGGCATGCAGGTAACCGTCTTCATGTGCAACAGAATCAGGCGTCAGTTCTTTTGCCAGGAAAAACCGGGATTGCAGCGGCGCCGCATTGTTTACTTCAGCATGGGTACCCAGGTGAAGGATATGGTAATTTTCCGCCGTCTGTTTAAAAATACTTTCATCCGCGGCCTGTTCCGCATACAGGTCATTTTTGATATACCCTCCTATTTGTTTTGCCGCCCTGACCGAAAAAGGCTGCCGGAGCAGGCTAAAATATTGTTGGTCTGCCAGCGAAGAATCTCCAATGAACCGGAGATAAGCCTGTTTCATATCATCGGTAAATACCGGTGTCAGCAACATGGCTCTTTTATCTTTTACACGATTCCAGGTGTTCAGTACCAGCCCGGTAGCCGACAGTTGATAGGATATTTCATACCGGTGAATAAGATATTGCATGGCGTTAAAATCCCGGTTGCTGTTGCCGGATACCAGCAGCTCAAAATTCAGATAGAACAGTTCTCCGTCAGGTATAATGATCAGTTTCCCGGAAGCAAACTGTTGTTCCAGCGGCTGTATTAAGCCTTCATATAACCGGTAAGCAGCCGTACTGAATTTTCCGGGAGTGATATTGTATAATTGTTTTAATTCCGCCGCTTCCTGCAAACCCCCGGCCGGTAACCTATGCATGGAAAATTGTTTCCCATTCAGCACAAACGCATAAATATGACCGGAAGTAACGATGTATTGCAGCAATGTTTGTTTATTACCAAGCAGCTTTGCCTGAATCTCGTCAATGCCGGCAGGGTCAAGCCGGTATTTTTGTTTTGCCGGCAGGTTACCGGACCGGAGGACACTATCCTGGAACAGCCTGTATGATTCCATTGAACCGGTTAACAGGGTAAGCAGTGAATCATTCCTTTTTTCACTGTCGAGATACTGCGCATTGAGGGAACTGATCCTTTTACGCCAATAGAGATCCTGCTCGTCCGTTGCATCTCCACCGGTCCGGCTGGCATCTATCATAATATTATTGGCAGCAAGCCGCAACACGAGCGCCCGGCTTCTCTCTGCAAATTCAAATGCCTTCTCCGTATGCACGGTCTTATTGTCCTTTTGATAGAGTTGCCAACAGGCATCTATGGCCGCGTTATAAATTTCCCTGTGCTGCCTGGCAAGCTGCATAAGCGTGGCCTGTGTTCTCAACGCGGGAAGCGATCTCTCCAGGTAGCTGCCATATTGTTCCGCCAGAGCAATGATATTTTCCAACGAAGCTGTTTTCCCGTTTTTCTGATACAAGGCGGCTTCAATTAAAGCACGGTCTTTCAGATAACGGATAATATGATGATTGTATGGCAGTTTTTCCATCCAGTTATCCGGTAAAACAGGTACCTGCAGCAATTCGAGGAAAACACTGTCTGAATACCGCAGCGCCTTTTCCGGCTGCTGCCCTAACAGCCAGGTAACAGCATGCTTATTATACATTCCGGCGATCACTATATTGCCTTTCGGATACAGTTTTTTTTGCCTGTTCAGCACCTCCTGCAGCAGCAGCGCTGCTTCGCCTGTGCGACCTGATCGTGCATAGGTTTCTGCCAGTGTAGTGCGGGTTTCCTCCACTATGGTTGTATTGCCGATCCCTGCTTTTGCATGATTGGCAAGCGCCTGTTTGTAGTAGGTTTCTGCCTCCGGGTATTGTTCTTTTGCAAAAAAAAGGTCGCCATACTGTGCCTCTACATAGGCCATATTACGCCAGTCATTTCCCGCCACCTTCTTTTGCAGGGCATAGGCCCGCGCATACAGCTCTTCCGCCCCGGGATAGTTTCCCAGGTCTTTTTTCGCATTTGCCAGGTGCACCAATGGCCGCACAAAGCCGGCGCCGGACGGCCCGAAATTGATCTCGTGCAGTTCTTTGGCCTTTTCGAAATACGCCTCCGCCAGTTGTATCTCTCCCATTGTCCTGTACAGGTTGCCCATGTTATTGTAGGCAATGGCCAGCAATTGCGGATTTTTATGCTTTGCATAATCCTGCTGAATAATATGCACCATTCGCTGCCGGTGAAAAAGCGCCTCGTCCAGCCGGTGCATACTTTCGTATAAGGTACCCAGATCGTTATGCACCAGGCCTTTATTGGGATGATCGGGGCGGAGATGAAGATTCGCCAGGCGGTGTAGTTCCAGCCCATACTCCTCGGATTGACTATACCAACCGGCATCATGTGCAATCAGCATCAGCGATTGGTACACACCCATCAACTGCCGGGCGTCTTTTCCGTACAGTCCCTCATAGATCTTTCTTGCTTCCCCGGCATACCGGAGAGCTGGTGTAAAGTCCTGTAGTTCCAGGTACAACCAGGAAACATTCGTGTACAGGTTTCCGTAAATAATATTAGGAGCGGCGTTTGCGGGTATATGGCTCAGGGCCTGTAAAAAATATTTTTTTCCCGTTTCTGCTTCTGCATTGTGCACATGCACCTGGGCTTTTTTGTTGAGTGCCGCTACCCTGGCTATACTGTTGGCCGGCAGATTGCCGGCTATTTTCAATGTTTCATCCAGAATGGTGAGTGCAGGCTGTATACCCTTCTGCTCCCAAACGATCTCCGCCTTTTGCACATAGGAAAAGACCAGGCTGTCGTTGGTCTGTTCTCCCGAGAAAAAACGGATCGCTTCATTGATATGCAAAATGGCGCTATCGTATTCCTGGTTGCGCAGTGCGTTTACAGCCTTTGAATATCCGCTTTCCTGTGCAGCAAGGTTACCACCCATCACAAGCGCATATATTACAATAAGCCAACGCATCAGGTCTGTTTGGAGCTATAAATTTTCAATATCCTTTTTTAACCGTTTTGCCTGTTCATAGTCCTGCAACCTGTTAAGCCAGCCGATCGCGGCCGTAGTATTGTTCTCCTTCAGGTGGGCCAATGCCAGGTACCATATCGCTTTTTGCTGCCAGGCGCTGCCACCATTTTCCGCCACAGGAGACAGGTATTCAATAGAAGCGGCTGCATTGTTACTGTTCAGGTATGCCATCCCAATATAGTATGAAAGTGTATCTGAAGTGTTGTCTATTTCTCTCCATCTGCTGATCGCGCCGGAATAGTCCCCTTCCTTATAGCTTACCATACCGTCATAAAATGCATAATTTTCGTCAACGCTGCTCATCACCACCGGCAAACCGGCATCGGCTGTAAAGTGATCTGCATACAGGCTTTCAATTGACGGTTTTGAGGTACGGTTGAACCATATCAGTAATACTATCAACACAACCGCTGCCGCAGCGGCCACATAACTCAGCCTGGACCCTATCCTTCTTACCGGAATAGCAGTAGCCGGTTGCTTGCCCGCCTCATTTTCGTTAAAGGCAAAGACTTCTACTGAAGCCATTAAACGGCGCTGCAACATCACCTCCCGGTTCAGCGATTCGTCCAACCGCATCTCTTTTTCAAAAGCTACCCGCGTGTCCGCATCCATCCGGTCCCGGATATATGCTTCGATCCGTTCGAACAACTCTTTATCAATATCGTTTTTATATTTCGCCATTTTTTTTCATTTCATCCAGAAAAAACTTCCTCAGTTGCATCATGCAGCGATATTTTATCGTTTTGATACTATCCTCCGTATTCTGCATTTGTGTCGCTATTTCGCCCAGCGGTTTCTGGTTATAATAAAACTGTTCCAGCACCTCCCTGCACTTTTCCCCAAGCATTGAAAAGCTTTTTTTCAGCAACATGGTATGTTCCAGGTCCCCTTCAGAAACATTATCTGGTATATCCTGTTCGGAAACCTGCTCATTATAGACTGTTTTTTTTCTTTTCCCGGACCTTAATTCGTTGATCCATTTATATTTACAAATCTGTCGCACATAAGCATTGAACTTATCCCTTGTACCCACAAACTTACCCGTCCGCAGGTTCATCCATGCAGCAGCTATTCCTTCCTGAAATATGTCCCGCGCATCGTCCGGGTTACCGGAGTTTTGCCGTATGTAGTTCTCTAACCATGAGAAGTTATCAGAATAAATGCGTTTAAGCGCGTGTTCAGGGTTGTCTTGAAGCCAATCATTCAAAGTTTCCAATGCCAGTTCTATCTTTTCCGTGAAAGATACTGCATTTGTAAAAAACAGGCTTCCTTTTTAGCCGATTTAATCAAAACACCCGTTGAACATCTTATTTATCCTGCTAAGTCACATTTATTACCTCATCACCATTACATTATCACCCGGAAACCGGAAAGGTCAACAAAAAGGAAAAAATTTACTGTTCTTTACCTACTGCCGCTTACTACTGCCCCAATCAGGCTGCTGTATGGAAACATATATTTTTGTGTATAATGTGTTAAAATGCATAATAATATGTTAATACAAATGGGAGTGATTTAATAGAGATTGATTTTTCTTTGTACTGAGAAACAAAAACATCTGTTATGCAACTAATGAGAAAACTACTCCTTACCGCAATTATTTTAATTGCCGGCAAACTGGCAACTGCCCAGGTAACTACAAGCAGTATTAACGGAACTATCTTTAGTAAAGACGGGGAATCTCTCCCCGGGGCTACTGTCACGGCTACCCATGTTCCATCTGGCACGGTGTATACAACGGTCTCAAAATCCGGCGGCACTTTTGTACTGTCTGGTCTCAGGTCTGGCGGACCCTATACCGTCAGGGTTGATTTCGTTGGATTACAATCTGATGTTACAGAAAACATTTTCCTTTCCCTTGGTGAAGCATATAATATCAATTCTGTGCTGGATTCCGATTCGAAAGAACTTTCTGCTATAGTGGTTACCGGAAGAAGAAAGAAGGCGGCACCGGACAAAACCGGGGTCAGCACAGTGCTGAACAACAAGGTGTTGACCACAATGCCCACTATCAGCCGTAGTATCACTGATTTTACCCGACTCACCCCACAGGCTAACGGTAATAGCTTAGGAGGAAGAGACAACAGGCTGAACAACATTACGGTAGACGGCGCCAACCTGAATAACAACTTTGGTTTGAATTCGGATCCTCTGCCGGGCGCAGGAAACAGCCCGGTATCACTGGATGCATTTGAGGAAATATCTGTAAATCTTTCCCCTTTTGATGTAAAGCAGGGGAATTTTACAGGAGGTAATATCGCCGCTATTACTAAAAGCGGGACCAATACTTTCCATGGTACCGCATACGGATATTTTAGGAATCAAAAATTTGTTGGAGAGAACGTTAAGGGCCAGAAAGCAGCTAATCCTGAAGCAAAAACAACCATTTACGGATTAAGTGTAGGCGGTCCTGTTATCAAAAACAAATTGTTCTTTTTCGTAAATGCAGAGCAGGAAAATAAACCACCGGCAGCAGGCATTATTTGGTCTCCCACCGGTGGCTCGGGCAGCGGTAACGTTTCTGACGTACCGGCTTCAGACCTCCAAAGGGTATCAGACTATGTAAAAACCTTTGGATACGATCCGGGCGTTTATGATAATTTCCCTGCTTTTAAAAACAACAACAGGAAATTCCTGGCTAAAATTGACTGGAATATAAGCAACAAGCACAAACTGACCGCCAAGTACAGTGATTTTGAAGGTACCCAGGATTTTCAGCCGTCTCAAAGTGGTAATATTGGCGGAACACAGGCTGGTGTAACTTATGGACCCAAGTTTTCTCAAACAGCTATGGCATTTTCCGGATTTAACTATCAACAAAAAGACATCGTGAGATCCGGCTCGCTGGAGTTAAACAGTAATTTTAATTCCCGGTTATCCAATCAGTTGTTGGCAACGGTCACCCAAACATCCAGTGATAAAATACGTATTGGAGGGTCTTTTCCCGCAATTGATATTTTGAAGGGCGGTCAGAACTATATCAGCGTAGGTAACGAACCCTTCAACGGTAATAATAATAGTGTAATCAATGATATATATACTATTACCAACAATCTTACCTACTATGCGGGAAAACATATGCTTACTGCCGGTGTGAGTTACGAATACCAGGAAGTGGGTAATATGTTTATGAGGGGTGCTACAGGATACTACTTATTTAATAGTCTTGAAGATTTTTTAACCAACCAGGCGCCTCTGAAATTCGCACAAACTTATTCCCTTATCCCGGGGAAAGACGCCATTTATTCGGCTGAGTTGAAAATAGGTCAACTGGCTGTTTATTTACAGGATGAGATCAATATTAATCCCAGGTTTAAATTAACGCTGGGCATACGTGTTGATCAGCCCATTTATCCTGAACAACCCCTGGAAAACCCAGCCAACAGTGCGCTTACTTTTCAGGACAGGGAAGGGAAACCGATACGGTTGAATACAGGACAATTTCCCAAAGCAACCCCTCTCTTTTCTCCCAGAGCAGGTTTCCGTTGGGACCCGGAAGGCGATAAATCCTTAATTATCCGTGGGGGTACCGGTATATTCACAGGGCGGATCCCGTTTGTGTATCTTACCAATATTCCTACCAATAGCGGAATGTACCAGTATTCTTCCAATGTAAATGTATCCCTTAATAATCCGGGTCAGCCGGTAGATATGAATGATTTCAGGTTTAACCCGGATATCACGGCATATAATCCTTTCTACAATAAAAACCTGACCCCTTACTATTTCCCTACAACAGCCGGTACTACCGCCTCCCAGGATTTTGCTGTGACGGATCGTAATTTTAAGTTCCCGCAAATCTGGAGAACCAGCATAGGATTTGATAAGCAATTCGGATATGGGGTATCCCTGTCTGCAGACTTCATGTACACAAAGGACATCAACGCGACAGCCATGTACAATGCCAACCAACCCTTGCCGGCAAGTACAGTAACAACAGGAGGTATAACAAGGCCTGCATTTAGCGCCAACAGCAATGCAACCAGGAGACTGAATACCGGCATTACTAACGCAATTGTACTGGATAACACCAATAAAGGTCAGTCCTTTGTATTTACTACACAGGTCGCTAAAGCCTTTTCTAATGGACTGTATGGTTCTCTCGCCTACAACTACAGCTTTTCCCAGGATGTAACCGCTAACCCCGGTAGCCAGGCCAGTTCTGTATGGAACGCTAATCCCAACCTGGGCACTTTAAATGCGTTGGATTTGTATAACTCTGCTTTTGCGGTGCCACACAGGGTAGTGGGTAACCTTTCTTACAGGATAGAGTATGCCAAACACCTTGCCACTACATTTTCCCTGTTCTACGAAGGATCGAGCCAGGGAAGATATAGCTATATTTACAATGGCGACTTAAACTGGGACGGATATTCGCAGGACCTGATGTACATTCCGAGAGATGCCCGCGATCCTCATGAAATACAATTTGTGGATAAAATGTATGGAGACAACCTGTATACCGCAAGCCAGCAGGCTGCAATTTTTGAGGCGTATATTGAACAAGACCCCTATCTGAGAAAACACAGAGGCCAGGTAGCTGAAAGATTCGGGACACTGATCCCGTGGTACAACAGGTTTGACGCAAAACTTATTCAGGATATTTTTGTTAATATCGGAGCACGCCGGCATACATTACAACTTACAGCAGACGTATACAACGTTGGCAACCTTTTGAATAAAAACTGGGGAATCCGTAAATTATACACGGTGAATAACCCTTTACGGGTTGAAAGTGTGGTTGATGGAGTACCATCGTTCTCTATTTCTCCATTTAATAACGTTCCTGTAAATAAAACCTTTATTGACAATGTCTCTACCGCTTCTACCTGGTCAATGCAGTTGGGCTTGAGATATATCTTTTAACTCACTCCCAACCCTTAAGGCATATCAGAAGGTCTGCTCCCTGAACGGAACAGACCTTTTCGTTTGACAGCGCTTTGATGACCAACCGTATCAGGACCAGTTATTTGCCGGAATATTTCGCCGCTGCACAGCACCGGCTATTAATATATTTTAGTGTATATTGTTAAGTTTTTCAATCTGTCAACAAAATAAAACAGGAATCGAAATGAAAAAGCTCGTCTTTATCGCGTTACTATCAGCCGCCGCCATTATTTCGTGTAACAACCAACAGGTAAAAGAACAAGAGAGTAAACAAGAACAAGAAAATAAACCGGAAAAAATGTTAAGACACGTAGTACTTTTCAAATTTAAGGATTCCGCGACCACAGAACAGGTAAAAGCCGTGGAAGACGCTTTCAGGGAACTGCCTTCCAAAATCAAAGAAATTAAGGATTTCGAATGGGGTATCAACAACAGTCCCGAAGGGCTGAACCAGGGGTTAACGCATTGTTTTTTCGTGAGCTTTGCCAACGAGGCAGACAGAGAAGTGTACCTGCCACATCCCGAACATAAGGCTTTTGTGGAAGTGCTTGGACCTGTTTTAGACAAGGTGACCGTGTTGGATTATTGGGCGCAGCAATAATAAAGCGTTTCGATTGACAGATTTAGTAAAAAAGCCGGCCTGTTCATATAAGAACGGCTGCTTTTGTTAAATGTTTAGATATGGATATCGAACGGAATAAAAATGAAGACGCCCTGAAAATGGCTTACAGCCAGGTGAAAATGAAACTGGCGGGCATATACATGGGTGGTGGCAAAAAAGCCATAGACAAACAAAAAGAAAGGAACAAATTGACCGCCCGGGAACGCATTGAATATTTATGCGACGCGGACAAACCTTTTGTAGAAATTGGCGCTTTTGCAGGATACGAAATGTATGAAGCGGAAGGCGGTTGTCCTGCCGGCGGCACGGTAGCGGGCGTAGGGTATGTCAGCGGCCGGCAATGTGTGATTGTCGCTAACGACCAGACAGTAAAAGCAGGTGCCTGGTTTCCGATAACCGGCAAAAAAAATCTCCGGATGCAGGAAATAGCTATGGAAAACAATCTGCCAATAATTTACCTGGTAGACAGCGCAGGCGTTTTCCTTCCGATGCAGGATGAAATTTTCCCGGACAAGGAACATTTTGGCAGGATATTCAGAAACAATGCCCGTATGAGCGCTATGGGTATTACACAGGTGGCCGCGGTAATGGGCGCCTGTGTAGCAGGAGGCGCCTACCTGCCCATTATGAGCGATGAAACACTGATGGTGGAAAACAACGGGTCTATTTTCCTGGCAGGCCCTTACCTGGTAAAAGCAGCTATTGGGGAAGAGGTGGACATAGAAACACTCGGCGGAGCAGTGACCCATACGGAGATCAGCGGTATTGCCGACTACAGGTTCAAAACCGAACAGGAATGCCTGGACGAAATAAAAAAGATATTTAGTAAACTGGGGCGCGGGTCAACGGCAGGGTTTGACCGGGCGAAAAGCAAACCGCCCCGGAAGAATATAAAAGACATCTACGGTATTATCCCGGCAGACGCTTCCAAACCATACGATATGCTGGAAGTGATTGAGCATATCGTAGATAATTCAGAATTTGATCAGTTCAAAAAAGACTATGGACAAACTATTGTATGCGGGTATGCGCGTATTGATGGCTGGGCGGTAGGCATTGTAGCCAACCAGCGAAAAGTGGTGAAAAGAAAAAAAGGAGAAGTGCAAATGGGTGGAGTGATCTACAATGACAGTGCGGACAAGGCTGCCCGTTTTATTATGAACTGCAATCAGAAAAAGATCCCGCTGGTATTCCTGCAGGATGTTACGGGTTTTATGGTGGGTAGCCGCAGCGAACATTCGGGCATCATAAAAGACGGCGCTAAAATGGTGAATGCAGTGGCTAACTCTGTTGTGCCCAAAATAACCGTTGTGATTGGCAACTCTTATGGCGCCGGCAACTACGCCATGTGTGGCAAAGCCTATGATCCCCGATTCATTTACGCATGGCCTTCTGCTAAAATAGCTGTAATGGGAGGCGAGCAAGCCGCCAAAACACTCCTGCAGATACAGGTAGGCACTTTAAAAGCCAAAGGCCGGGTGATAGATCCGGCAGAAGAGAAAAGGCTACTGGAAGAAATAAAAAGCAGGTACGAACAACAAACCACTCCCTACTACGCGGCGGCACGGCTATGGATAGACGATATTATTGACCCGGCGCAAACCCGTATGCTGATTTCGGAAGGTATTGCTGCTGCAAACCATGCACCGGTCTCCGGTGATTTCAAAACCGGTGTGTTCCAGGTGTAAGGGGAAGTGGCAGGCAGGTAACCGACGGCAAAGCTAAGTACGGCTTACCTGATGCTCCAATACCACCTGCTGTAAACCAGGGCGTTTATGCACCAGCCCTTTTACTATTTGCTTTTTTAAGGCTTCCGGGAAAATACGACGCGCCCGGTTCTCTAACTTTTGATTAATTTGCCCCATAATCAGTAACGGGCTTTTTTTACCCTATTTTAGGCATGCACATACATAATTTGAATAACTGAAAAAGATTGAATGATATTACAGGAATCTCCATATCTGTTATACTCGGATGGTAAGGGTAATATATTTGAAGACACATCACTCTACACCATCGGCAGAACCGGATGGGACGCTATACCTGTTCCGGAAGGAGACTGGATAGAATTACCGGATGGAGGCTCCCTGTACGAGTTGCCCGGAAGAAGAGGCATAGGGCTTGATGTAAAAACAGGTGAAATGCGCCTGTGCGAAAAGGGTTGGGCGGTAGCGGCCTTTATACCCCCTGCGTACACCGGTCTGTACCTGGCCGCCTACGAATCAGAACCCGGGGCACCCTTGTTACCGTTATTTTGTTATACCGCGGCGGGTTGGCACAACGATAAATTCTATGTACCGGCAGTGCGGGTTGAGCAGGATATACGACAGGAATGTCGCGGTTATAATGACAACAGTATACAATCCGGCTTAGAACAGTTGCTGAACGCTTACCCGCATAACCGGCTGGTAAAACACCTGGCAGACAACTGTTGCAATACCTATCATTGTCCTGCTGCCCGAAATTATTTTATGGGCCGCTGGGAATGCCCGGTTCCCTCCTCTCCTGCCTGCAATGCCAACTGCGTGGGCTGTATCTCCTTTCAGCCGGAAGACGAAGCCATACCGGCTACCCAGGACAGGCTAACGTTTAAGCCTACCCCGGAAGAAATAGTGGAGTTTACAGTGCCTCACTTACAAACAGCGCCATTTCCCCTGGTCAGTTTTGGACAGGGTTGCGAGGGTGAGCCACTGCTGATGTGGGAAACCATCGGTAAAGCTATCCGGGAGATCCGCAAACACACCCCCAACGGGAGCATCAATATCAACACCAACGGTTCCAAACCGGCTGCCGTGCAGGCACTTTGTGAAGCGGGTCTCAACAGCATCCGCGTAAGCACCAACTCCGCCCGTAAACATGTATATGAAGCCTATTACCGACCCAACAATTACAGTTTTGAGGATATAGTGGAAAGCCTGAAGGTAGTACGGCGTTATAATGGCTGGACCTCTATCAACTATTTTGTATTCCCCGGTATGACGGACAGCGTGGAGGAGTATGAAGCCCTGAGAAAATTGATCAAAGACACAGACCTGAGCATGATCCAGTGGCGTAATTTCAACATTGACCCGGACTGGTACATGGGCAAAATAGGGCAATATGAAACAGGAGAATATATCGGCGTAAAACAATTGATGGAGTTAATTCATGAAGAGTTTCCGCAGGTAAAATATGGATACTTCAACCCGCCCGCCGAACGCATTCACGGCAATTACGAAACAGATTTTGCACACTGGTAACCAGGGGAACAAACCATGATGAAGCTTCATTTCCAGGTCTGCCGCGCTTATCTGAACAAGCCAGGGGGCTAAGAACTCCCAGCTATGATGCTAAAACAGGTTTGTTTCTTTCTCAAATAGTTTACTGTTTATTCTGCAACCTTTGTTCCGCGTAAACAGCAATATTTAGCATCCCGGACTCTTTGGCAATGGCTGTCGCTTTCGCAGCGTCGATCGCAAGCAGGGGTTCAAACCCGTACCAGACAAGCAAGGGTATATTGGGATCACTGTTATCAATATCTTTCGCGGTAAGATTTTTGACAATATTCCATCGTTGCGCAGGTTCCATTCTTTGCAGCGCAGATGCAATGTACAGGCGAACCAGGGCCGATCCCTCATTTTTCGACAAAGCTTCCAGGCGTTGCTGAGCATCTGAAGATACTTTTTCTTCAGACAGCAGTTGTATCGCCCAGGCCCGGATATGTTCCTCATTATGGCTCAACAGTTCCAGCAACTGCTGTTCACTGATCCCTTTGGTAACATGCAGTCCCCACAGCGCCCGCAATTTCCTGGTTATATCCGGGTTCTCCTTTAATATCTTCCACAACCCCTCATGCACTTCTTTATCCACTCCCCGTTCCTGCAACAACCGGCGGGCGTGACGCACGTAAAATTCATTTTCATGCAGTTGCAGCGCCACCAGCTCTGCGTTGGTTTTCTTTGAAAGGTCTACCGGCTCCCATTTATCATCCTTATGCGAGATCCTGAAAATACGTCCGAGGGTCTTATTGTGAACATCAGGATTGGGGTTATGACATTGGTTTTGATCGTACCAGTCGATCACAAATACCGATCCGCTGGGAGCAATATGAAAATTCAGCCAAAGCGACCAGGTATCATTTCTTAAAATAAAGTCTTTACCATGGCTGGCTGTATAACCGGAGCCGCTCCGGCTCAGCATATCCATATTTACTCTGTGCCCATGGAGGTTATTCATGAAAATGGCATTCCTGTCCATTCCCCAGTTCTTATTGCCCAGATAGAACATAGCGCCCGCATGGGCATGACCACCCCCAACTGAACCCGAACGGAAGTTGGCTGCATGTGGACCAGCCTTGCCTACCCAATGCACATGATCAGCAATGGTTTTGATATCATCGTAGGTATGTTCATTAAAATGTTTGCCTCCCTGGCGGAAATAACGTCCGCCCTGTACCATATGATAAAGATGCGGTATCACGCAGGCGGTAATAAAGGCATGCCCGTAATCATTAAAATCCAACCCCCACGGATTGCTGGTTCCATGGGCAAATACTTCAAACTGATGCTTTGCAGGATGATAGCGCCATACACCCGCGTTGATACGCGTCCGGTCAGCGTCGGATGCACCGGGTTTACCCACATTGGAGTGTGTAAACACCCCATGCACGCCATACAACCAGCCGTCAGGCCCCCAGCGGAAGGTATTCAATGTTTCATGCGTATCCTCATAACCCCAGCCATCCAGTAGTATTTCCGGTTTACCGGCCGGTTTGTCACCGGTTTCATCTATTGGTATAAACATAAAGTAGGGGGCTGCTCCCACCCATACGCCACCGAAACCTACCTCAATTCCGCTTACCAGGTTAAGCCCGTCTATAAAGACCTTTTTGCTATCCAGGGTGCCGTTGCCATCTGTATCTTCAAAAATCAGGATCCGGTCTCTTCCCTTTCCTTCTTCTGCACGCTCAGGGTAGGTTTGAGATTCCACCACCCACAGTCGTCCCCTGTCGTCCAGTGCAAAAGTGATAGGTTTCAGAATCTCCGGTTCAGACGCCGCCAACTGCACGGAAAAACCTTCCGGAACAGTCATTGCTTTTACAGCATCGGCGCCGGATAGACCGGAATGTGGTACATAATCTCTCGCCGGCAGGATCACGATATCTTCCGGACGCAGTTCATTAAAATACCTGGGGCGATCCTGGTGAAAGCGAAAATTGTCGAATGCTACATGCGCCCACCGGTTATCCCGGATATAATGAATTTCAGGTACTTTACCGTTATCCTCATCTACCAGCCGGATAAACATCTTCCTGCCGATATAAGGCTGCAGATCCACCACGACCGGGCGAAATACACCCTGTCTTGGACCCCTGATATGACTTTCTATCACCGGTCCGGATATCTGGAAAAAAGGCCTGGAAGAATCTTCCAGCACCAGTTCGACCCGTGCGCCTTCCACCGCTCCACCAGACACCTTGAATGAAGCCCAGGGATGAGTGACCTCAAAAGATTCGGAAGTGAGGACACCTTTTAACTGGTAACCATTGGTGCCACCACTGCTTACGTAGTAGTCCCCGTCCTGTTCCAGGGTCATTGAATCGGGATACATCGGCGCCGGGTCAAAAGAAACGGATTTAGCGCCGAAGGCCTCGCCACTGGCTTTCCAATCCTGCAGGCTGCCTCTCTCAAAGCCCAGGTTCAAAGGTCTGCCGTTCTTTCGGGGCGACACGCCATCATCAACAACTGTTACTTCAAAACTTTCCACAATTTCCAGGCGACCGTTCATTACCTGGCGGTGCCCGGGTATACTGCAGAAATAAATATCGTCTTCATTGGCTTCTATTACCACGCTGGTGGTATCACCTTTCTGCACAATAGGAATACTTTTTACACCGGACTTTTCAAAAACAATATCGTGTGACATCAACTCACCGTTCACCAGAAGGACACGTACCCTTTCGCCTTTTTTAGCACGCAACACAGGGTTCCGGAGTCCATCTATATCGCCTCCAACGCCGGTGTAGCCGGTCATTTTGGAGTCCAGAACATATTCCCTGTCAATTTTGTTGGTTTCATCAGAAGAGGCGGGACTTTTACACCCGGTATAAAAAACAATAAAGCAGCATAAGAACGCAGCCGGCAGAAACAATCTCATAAAACGAGCGTTAGGAATTTGAAAAAAGTTACTAAATATAAGCTGTACAACTGTAACACGGTCAACTATAACCACTTTTTTCTGCTCTCCCTGTCAAATTAACCTGTCTGCAGCAACAATAGAGAGTCATATGCCCTGTAATTCTAATGTAGTTCGTCCTTAAATATCGTTCTAAATAAATATTCGACTGAATGACCCTTATGAGAGCCTTTGGGGATAACTTTTTACCGCCATACAAAATTTGTGGTATCTCCTGGGCGGAAATTTGTGTAAGCCCGGGTTGATAGGAGCTTTTATATAAGGGCGGATTGCGGATTGCATTTTGCAGACTGGGGTATTTTACACTAAATAAATATTTAATAAAAAAAATAAAGTATTATTATACATTACGAAGATATATTCGCCATATCATATGTGTTGTACTCTGTCATGATCGGGTCTCTGAAGAGGTACGGAAAAAGCTCCTGCAACTTTCTACAATATGCTTCTGTGTTTAACTATTTCCCGGAGGCTACTGATACAGGAACATTTCCACCCTTCTGTTTTCGGCCCTGCCATCATCCGTATCATTGTCCGCTGCCGGCATTTCTTCACCATTGAACGAAACCGTGATCTGGTCTGCCGAAACACCGATTTCGAGCAGGTAGGCTTTCACGTTCTCCACGCGGTTGTAAGAAAGAACATCGTTGTAGTAATCAGAGCCTATATGATCAGTATTGCCGGATAAGCTCACTTTCAGTTCCGGATGGAAGATCAGGTCGTCTGCAATTGCCAGTATTTTATTGAATTCGTCGCTGTTCCGCACATCATACCTGTCAAAGTCAAAAAGAACATTTTCCGCCAGCGCCACCCGGTCGCTTTTGGCCAATTGCTGATGAAGTGTGCGGTTGGCAACATTTTCCGCAGATTGTATATTGATCATTTTCCGGGTCCGGAATTTTGAGCCGATATTTTCGCCTCCGGCGGGCGCGTTCTCTTTATAAGATTTTTCTTCCGGAAGAGGAGCCGGCTCCTCTTCCTCCGAAGGAGCAATACCCGATAATGTCTTTTCCGGGATTATAATATCCTCCATAACCAACTCTTCCCCTTTGACCGGATGGTTCGTAATAAGCTTGTCATTCAAGGCTGGGGAGAGCTTTAAATTCGCCAATATAACACTTACTATAATAATGGTAATGTTCTTCATATGTCAGTGCCCGTATTTATACTTGCATCAGGCGAACAAAACTACTATTCCGAACAGGGGTTCATGAATATTTGGACGAAAAGCGGCGATAATCCGAATTAAATTAGCATACATTAACAGAACCGGACAAAGCGCCAGTTAACAAATGATACCCGGAGGTGATACAAAACCTATAAAACCGGTGTCAGGGCTGTAAGGCGCTTCCTTTGCTGTCAATTGTTTTCTCCAGTTTCAGTTCCCTGCTATCCCCGGTCCATACCATCGGTTTACCGGGTACTTCCACATAAGAGTGTATAAAATACACCCCGGTATTCTCCGAAAAAACTACCGCGGGATCATTACTGTTATTGCTTTTGATCGTGATGGTAGCAATCTTAATATCATTGCAGTTGCTAAAGCGCTGAACGGCGCCTGCCGCATCAATCATATTTACGGAGTCAATAGCGATCTGCGAACAATTGCTGAATCCTAACAATGCCGGCTGAACAGTCAGCGAATCGAGCAGGAATCCCCTGACTTTTAATTCATCCATATTTTTCAGCAACAGGGTTCCCCGGCCTTCAATTACTCCTTTGCCGGAGATGCCGATATTCTTCTGCCCCTCGGCTGACACCAGGGCTTTTATACCTGCGGAAGAATTATAATCATAAATGGAGGGAGCCGCCACCAATACCGCCCCTTCCTCCAGTTTGATCGTAACATTACTCTTCAACCGGATGCTGCCGGTAAGATACCGGCCAACATAAAACACGAGACGCCCACCGCCGTTGGCGCTAATAAAGTCAATCCCCTTTTGAATAGAACGGGTATTTAACGTCAGCCCGTCTGATTTCACACCAAATAATGAGGCGTTGTAGTCCTTTGCCAGGCTGGTCAGTGGCAATAAAAAAACAACCAGTATCGCATTAACTATTTTATGGTAATTCATTGTTCCGGTTTTTGGGATGGGTTATTTTTTTCTTCTGGTAGAATTGTGTAAAAAGATCTGGTTTTTCTTTTTACTCTCAGGCTCCTGCACTTCCACTTTTTCAAAGAAAATATTCTTCACATCGTCGGCGACTATTGCCGGCCGGTATTCTTTTTTTTCAGCCGTCAACGTAATGTTCCTGAATGTGATATCCTCCGCATGCCGCAGGTAAAATCCCCAGGCGGGCAATTCTTTAAACTGAGAAAATTCCGGGTAGGCAGCCGGCATTTCGGGTATACTATCCAGTTCGGCTTTGGAAAGGCCCCGGTAGGCATAGTTCGGGTTGGAACCGCCGGGATATACAATGGTGATATTCTCCAGGATCACATTTTTGATCTTATGCTGCGGTAGCCCTACAATGCTGGCAGGAGAAATATTCCTGGGCAGGTCCTCTACCGGACCCTCGTACAGGTAACCGGCATCCGGCTTACCGGCGGGTACTTCAGCATATACGTTTTTAATTACAATGTCTTTCATATAAGGCACTTTGTTCTGACTCCACCTGTCTCCTATCCGCAGGTAAATAACATTGCCGGTATTGGTGGACTTTACACCATCCACAACGATGTTCTCTATAATACCGCCGTCCACTGCCGCAAAGGTGATAGCGGACCGGTAGGTGTCATAAATCGTAAGGTTGGTTACCTTAAAATTGCGGAAACCACCACGGGAAACCGTCCCGAACTTTAAACCATTCGCGCTGGAACGCCCCACACAATTATCCACCACTACATTTTCACAAATCTTAGTAGCATCATGCGACTTAAAACAGATCACATCATCCGCCGCGTCAAAAAAAGAATTTTTAATCACTACATCGCTGCAGTCTACGATATCAATCCCATCATTATTCCAGTAGTTTTTGGCATCCACACGAATGCTGTCTACATAAATATTTCTACATTGATCGTAGGTCTGGTTCCAGCTTGCCGGGTCCTTCAGCATGATGCCGGTAATAATAATATTCTCACATTCCCTGAAATAGATATTCTGCGGACGGTTGGTTTCGTTTGGCCGGTCCAGTTTCAGGGGATCCGTAAATATTCCTTTATGGATATTGCTTACCATATTATTCGCCGTATAAAATCCCCTGCCATCTATCATTCCCTTCCCGGTGATGCCGATATTTTCCTGCTTTAATGCAAAGATCATAGACATCCAACCGATATAGGGATCTTTTACATAATCAAAAACATTCACAGAACCGAGCAACACGGCATCACTCTCCAGGTGAAGGATTACATTGGACTTCAGGTAAATGCTGCCGGTAAGGTAAGAACCCCGGGGAAAGATCAGGCGGCCGCCACCGTGAGTAGTTATATAGTCGATGGCTCCCTGGATGATGCTGGTGTTCAGATAAACGCCGTCTGCCCTGGCGCCAAAATCAGCTATGTTATAGTCTTTGGCTTCCGTATAAAGAATGGCGTTCAGTAAAAATAGCGTTAGTATCGTTTTTCGCATATGGCAATAACAACTTTAGGTTTTTTAAGAGAGTTGTCTGCAATATAACCAACCCTGTTGTTATAACCATCCTGCTGCTTCACGTAAAATATCCTGTAAAGTTCTATTTCCTATAACATCATTCATAGTGGACGCCCGGTGAACAAACGAGCGAAAATTTCACATCAGCCATTGCGTTTCTAAAAAGAAATCCGAAATTAACAGTGGTTTTATTAACAATAGTCATATGCAAAAATTATCTGAACGGCTGCTTTTCCTGCTGATAGCGCTCCTTTTTATCAGTTCCTGCGATGAAAACAAGGCATCCCGTTATGAAGACTGGAAAGTATACGGAGGCAGTGAAGAAAACATTAAATATTCTACACTCACACAGGTAGATACAACCAACGTGCATACCCTGCAGGTTGCCTGGCAATACCGCACAGGGGATGCGGATACCGTAAAGAACTCGCAGATCCAATGCAACCCCGTCATTGTTGACGGTGTTTTATATGCTGCCTCTCCCCGCTTACGGCTGTTTGCCCTGGATGCGGCAACCGGGAAGGAAAAATGGGTTTTTGATCCGCAGGACTCTGTTCAAAACAAACGCTGGCATAGCCCGGTGGTCAATATTAGCCGCGGCGTGAGCTATTGGGAAGAAGGTGAAGACAAAAGGATATTGTTTACGGCAGGGGCTATTATATATGCGATAAATGCTACCGACGGAACACTAATAACAGGCTTTGGCGAAGAAGGTGGTGTGGACCTTCACAATGATCTTGGAAGAGAAGATGCAGCGGACCTGTATATAGCTCCCACCTCACCGGGTATGGTTTTCAAAGATCTCTTTATCATTGGCGGAAGGGTGAGTGAAGCACAATATGCCGCCCCGGGACATGTACGGGCCTATAATATAAAAACAGGAAAACTGGAATGGATATTCAGGACGATTCCCCATCCGGGAGAATTTGGCTACGATACCTGGAAAGATACTGCTGCCTACCGGTTTATCGGTGGCGCCAACAACTGGTCGGGTTTCAGCCTGGATAAAGAACGTGGAATAGTATTCGTACCTACCGGTTCGGCTGCTTTTGATTTTTACGGTGGTAAGCGAAAAGGCGACAACCTGTTTGCCAACTGCCTCATAGCGCTGGACGCCGCTACCGGTAAACGGATCTGGCATTATCAATTTGTGCACCACGATGTCTGGGACAGGGACGTGCCCGCTCCACCGGTACTGGTTACACTCAACCGGAACGGAAAACAAATTGATGCGGTGGCCCAAACTACCAAACAGGGATATGTATTTGTATTTGAAAGAGCCACCGGAACACCGGTGTTTCCCATCGAAGAAAAACCGGTTCCACAAACAAGTCCATTGTTTGAGGAAGAGCTGTCGCCTACACAACCCGCGCCTTCGCTGCCTGAACCATTTTCCCGGCAAAAGTTCGGGGAAGAAGATATCAATACGATCGTACCGGACAGCATTCAGCAACAGATAAAAACAAAGCTGGCCGGTTATATAAAAGATCATATGTTCAGTCCGCCTTCAAAAGAAGGAACAGTGATACTGCCTGGTTTTGACGGTGGCGCTGAATGGGGCGGTCCCGCATTTGATCCCGAAACAGGTATGCTGTATGTAAACGCGAATGAAATGCCCTGGATACTCACTATGGTGGACGCTGCCGGAAAAACTGATAAAAAGGAGACCTTGTATGAAGCGGGAAAGAGGGTGTACATGGGTAGTTGTATGAACTGTCATGCGCCCGACAGAAAAGGAGCGGGCAATTTCCCGGGATTGATTGATGTAAACAAAAAATATAACCCTGCGGAAGTAAACGAACTATTGCTCACCGGCAGGCGGATGATGCCGGGTTTTAAACACCTGCTGGAGGAAGAGAGGGAGGCAGTGATCACCTACGTGCTGGAACAAAAAGAAAAGTACAAACAACCCTATACCGCCCCCGCCAAGCCTATTAACGACTACCTGAACCTGCCCTATTCCTTTACCGGCTACAATAAATTTGAAACGCCGGAAGGCTACCCGGCTATCAGCCCTCCCTGGGGCACTTTGAATGCCATCAACCTGAATACCGGAGAACATGTATGGAATATTCCATTAGGCGAATTTCCGGAACTGACAGCCAGGGGTATCCCACCGACGGGTACGGAGAATTACGGCGGTCCGGTGGTAACCGCCGGTGGGCTGGTATTCATCGCGGCTACCCCTGACGGTAAGATGCGGGCTTTCGATAAACATAACGGCAAGCTATTGTGGGAGTACCAGTTACCGTTTGCCGGGTATGCGACTCCATCGGTATATATAATTGACGGAAAACAATATATTGTAATAGCCTGCGGCGGCGGAAAACTAAACACTAAATCAGGAGATGCATATATAGCATTTGCGTTGCCTTAAAAAATTAACGGATGGAAGGTTGGGTTACGATCGGCATAGCAGTAATCATATTGGTTGTGGGCGTCGTTCAACTGGTACAGTACAACCGTTTACGCCGGACAGGGTACTGAAGCCGAAGGAGTCGTATTTGATGTGGAAACGGATACTCAAAATGGTACCATCAGTTATTATCCTGTTATTTGTTTTGTAACAGATAAGCAGGAGTGGATAACAAAGAAAGCTACCGTAAGCGGAGTGTATCAACCCGGCGATAAATTGACGGTCGTATATTACCCGGATAATCCTTCGGAGTTCTTTATCAGGTCGGGGAACACTTATACCGTGATCATCATTATGATACTCGCAGGCATTTTGTTCCTGGATGTGGGCTGTTACTTGTTAACAGATATTGGTTGGTAAAATTTTTGCTTTTGACGCGTAAGCATACAGACCCGGGCTCGATATAATCGAAGCAGGTATTTCCACCGGAACTTGTTGTGGCAACCGGTATCATGAAGTCGGGTTTTGAAACGCTTCCTCCTTACTAAAACGACCCTGAAAAACGGAATAACCATATATCCGAAAGTAGAGGAAAACACTTACAACGTGATACCATTGGTGGTAAACACGAAATTAATCCATGAAATTTTTTGGCCGGATTAAAATAAAACTTTTACTTCGTTATCATACTATAATCCTTACCATTTTTTAATCCAATTGTGCATAGTTAAGTCCTTCTTATACTTAGTTGTATAAATTGGAGCGGTTATTCCTGACCGTTGGTTGCATCAGTTTTTTAAGTCCCTTACCTCTAAACACGGTTTGCCATGCTTTACCGGAAAGCACTCTTGTGCCTTATCATCACCCTTGTTTCCATACGCGGCTTTGGTCAGCAGCCTGCGGACATGGATACGCTGATAACAATCCCGAAGGGACTGGAAGCCTCTATGGGGAAAAAGATCACCGGCCTGGATGATAAGCTTACCCGGCAATCCGGTAAATATCTTCAAAAGCTTTCCCGCCGGGAGGAGAAAATCATCAGACAACTTGCAAAGGTAGATTCATCCGCCGCAGCGGAATTGCTGAAAGACAGTAAAGCCACTTACGAAAAGTTTTCCGAAGGACTGCAAAACGCCGGCAATAAAACCGAAAGGCTCCTTTCCGGGGAATACCTGCCGATGCTTGATTCCCTGCAAGGCAGCCTGGGCTTTTTAAAAGAGGCAAAGAATATCGTATCCCGCTCAAAAGACATACAGTCAAAGCTCGGCGCTAACCTGGAACAGGTCAACCGGCTGCAAAACCGGTTGTCGGAGGTTTCCAATATACAGCAGGCAGTCGGTGAAAGACAAAGAGCACTGCAACAGACACTTTCCCGGTACACGAACCTTCCCAAAGACATCTCCCGCCACCTGGGTAAATACCAACAGGAATATTTTTATTATTCTCAGCAGGTACGGGAGTATAAAGAACTGCTCAACGATCCTGATAAGCTCACCCGCAAACTGTTGAGCACCCTTCGGGAACTTCCACCATTCCAAAACTTCCTGCAAAAGCATTCGATGCTGGCGGCCTTGTTCCCCACCCCGGAGCACTACGGCACCCCGCAGGCATTAGCCGGTTTGCAGACCAGGGCTGATGTACAGCAGCAATTGCTGCAGCGGCTGCCATCAGGCGCTACCGGCGGCGACCCCGCCCAATACCTGCAACAGCAGATGCAACAGGCCCAGGAGGAACTCGGCAAACTGAAAGACCAGTTGAATAAGCTGGGTATATCCGAAGGCAGCAGTGATATGGTGATGCCGGAGAATTTCAGACCCGATGCCACAAAAACGAAGCCGCTGAAAAAGAGACTTGAATATTCGCTCAATTTTCAAACACAAAAGTCAAATAATTATTTTCCTGTAACCACCGACGCCGCTCTGGTCATAGGATTTCGTGCAAATGATAAAACTACGGTAGGGTTGGGAATAAGTGGGCGTCTCGGTTGGGGACAAAACTGGAAGCATATAAAGACCACGGGAGAAGGCGCCTGACCTGCTGAAGACTAACAGCCGGTTTATGGCAAGTTTGTGGTTCACTGCCGGTGCGGAGATCAACTATAACCGGACAATAGAAAGCCTGACGGTATTCAAGAACTACGACAACTGGCAGAAATCGGCATTGGCGGGACTAACAAAGAAGTTTAGTATGAACTCGCCTGTGAAAAAGGGCAGGAAGGTGCAGGGAAATATTCAAATTTTATATGACTTCCTTCACCAAACCCAGGTACCGAGAGCCCCGGCATTTGTTTGGCGGGTGGGGTATGGGTTGTAATAGAGAGCTAACATAAAAGACTCTTACCACATCAACGTTTGTTTTAAGTAAGAAAATAGATTGACTAATATCATTTTTCCTTCGAAAATGAAATAAAATATGTTTAAATGAAAAGGACTATACTAATTTCTTTGAGTTTCTTTATTTTTGCTAATGTTGGCTTCGCGCAGACTCCCTTTTCTGAACTTTCTAAAGTTGTAGATGTTCTTCCGCCTTCACCAACCGCAGGAGCATTAGGAGAGTATGGCAATACTCCGGTGGGAACATCAACGGGTACTCCGCAAATTAGTATTCCGCTTTATACCCTTAAGACGCAAAATCTTTCAGTACCATTTACACTTAATTATAGTACGAATGGGATAAGGGTTGATGAACTATCCGGCAATGTCGGAATGGGATGGGTGTTCAATGGCACAGGAGTCATTTCCAGGACAGTATATGGCAATCCTGATGAGTCTACCACCTGGCTATCTACGCCCGGATATCTTGGAACAGGAGAAACTCAGCAAATACTGGACTATCTTAATGAGGCTGCCAACATATCGGCAACTGCAACCGGGATGAAAGATAATCAGCCAGACATATTCAGCTTTAATTTTAACGGTTATTCAGGGAAGTTCTTGTACGATTCTACCAGAAATATAGTTCAACTTCTGCATTCCAATTTAAAAATTGAACAAGCGATGCTTGGCTATAAGATCACAACTCCAGATGGTGTTTCCTATCATTTTGGTGGAAATGGCGCTATTGAAAAAACCAAAACCTTCTCTAGTTGCTCACATGGATATGCTACTTTAACGCCAACAGCATATTATCTAAAAAAGATAGTTCACCCAAAGGGAGATTCTGTTATCTTTAATTACAACGTCAAGAATTATACATATTACACGGGAATAAGTCAAACATTCACTTTTTCGACCAACATTACGGGAACTAACGAATGTGGAACAGTAATACCCTGCCAGGGAATCGACTTTTCGACATGTGTTGCAAGATTAAATATTGATGCCGTTACATTAAGGGAGGTTATCACATCACAGGGGGACAAAGTCGTTTTTAGAAATGTATTGAGAAATGACATTGCTGATTCTCTGGTAAGCCGAATTGATATTTATGACCGCAAGGATTGGGTAACTCCATTTAAGTTCTTTGACCTGAATTATATTTATTCAAACAGTGGGAGCGCTTATACCAATGCCCACACAGTACCGGAACTAAAGACCAGACCTTTTCTTCTTAATATCAGCGAAAAGAATGCAGCGGATTTGAACAGGTATTATGCTTTTGAGTACAATGACATTAACGGGTTGCCTCCAAGGCTTTCTTTTGCGCAGGATGAGCGTGGCTATTTTAATGGAGAAAACAATTCCCATTTAATCCCTCTGTCAAACAACTACGACTACAGGCAGATATTTCCTACAACAATGGCAAACAGGAAGCCGAATGCAGTGTATTCGTCAAAAGGCGTTCTGAAGAAAATTCATTATCCCACAAAAGGGTATGACTCTTTAGTGTACGAGGGGCATACGATCTATGGTCCGGTATATACACCCAATGCACCTACTCCGGTATCGGTATCCGTAATTGGAGTCGGCAATCATTCAGCAGGAACAAATGTAACTTCTAACTGCATATTGCCTGTAGCTCAAACCATTAATTTTACTTTCTCTTGTGCCGCCGTACCTGGTAAAAGCCCTAACCCAAATGACAACTATGGAATGGTGACTGTTTTCAAAAACGGCGTATCTTATCTTACTGAAACGATTGCCTTAGGGCAAACGTTAAACATAACCCGGGAGTTAAATACAGGCACATACAAAGTGGAAGTTAAGGCTTTTGGCGAGTCTGTTTCATGTTCTGCCTCCTTTAGCTATAGTGCAGGTGGCACTACCTCATCACAAAATATCCCTGTAGGCGGCATTCGCATCTCAAAGATTTACAGTTATACGCATAACAACCAAATTGCAACTTCAAAAAAGTATTATTATGCAGCTAGCATTAATACGCTAAACGAGTCAACCGGTATGGTTGTAGATCCTGTTGGAGACTATTACGAAGCTATTACAAGGATAGCTGTATGTGAGGCTGACAACCCTCCGGCATTGAATTATAAATTCTGCCCATTTCTTATAGCATATTCCGGGGCCTCAAGAAATATTGCCGGCGGCTCGGGAAGCCATATATATTATACCACTGTTTTGGAAAGTTTTGGAGAGAACTTTGAGAATGGCGGAAAAGAACATGTTTTTTTTGTAACTCCTAACCAGGCGAGCGAAATGGTAAGAGGCTTCAGAGTACAAGGGACCGTGCTGACAAATATAGGCTTTCGCAACGGCATGCAATCGCAGGAAAACGATTTTTCTGTTCTGGGGTCGCAAATGGTTTATAAAAAGAAAGTAACCTATTCATATACCATAGATACACGAATTTACAAAGAAATTAAGGGATATACAGTCAGGAAACGGCATGCTCCGCCAATACATTATACACCTCCTGATGAGAGCGAATTTAGCGGATTTGATGTATCTCAGTATTGGATAAATATTCGCTGGGTTCCCCTTTCAACCATAACTACCACTACTTATGATGCAAATGGAAATAACCCTTTGGTTAAAGTTGTTGAAAATACGTATAGTAATGTTCAGCATGCCTTGCCCACTGAGGTAAAGACAACAACAAGTGAAGGAAAAGAGGAAATAGTTATCACTGCTTATCCATCCGATTATGCCAACGGAACTGCTTTTATAGAGAATATGAAAAACAATCATTTGATAGGATTACCTATTGAACAGGTAAAATACAAGGTAGAGGGATCGTCAAAAAAAATACTGGCCGGCAGTATCACGCAATATCAAACAGGTGGCAAAGGTGTCAAATCTTCGGAAATGATTCTTGAAACAGCATCTTCCATCGAGTTGACAAATTTCAAGTTTTCTAACCGTGCAACAGGAGTGCTTCCTCCGTCAGGTACTGCAACCAGTTTTAATGCTGATTCAAAGTATAAGATAAGACTATCCTATAACTCCTATGACATATTAAACAACCTTCAACAATATACATTTTCCGACAACACACCTGTGGCATTTATCTGGGACTATAAAATGCAGTATCCTATCGCGCAGGTTACCAATGCGGCGTATTCTTCTATTGCTTATACTTCCTTTGAAGCAGATGGTAAGGGTAACTGGACCTATACCGGTACGCCCTCCAATGATGCAACAGCCCCTACGGGCAAAAAAGTGTTTACCATTGTCAGCAGTTCAAATAATATTACCAAAACCGGGTTAAGTTCATCCGCCACCTATATCGTTTCCTACTGGAAAAAAAGCGGATCCGTGTCCGTCAACAGTACTGCATCCATTACAGGCAGTACCATTAACGGCTGGACCTACTATGAACACAAGGTCGTAAACCCGGTTGGAGGAACAATTACGGTATCCGGTACAAATGGTGTTATAGACGAACTTCGATTGTACCCCGAAACCGCCCAAATGACCACCCACACCTATGATCCATTGATCGGCATGACCAGCCAGTGCGATGTGAACAACCGGATCACCTATTACCGGTATGATGGTTTCGGCCGGCTCAGCCTTGTTCTCGACCAGGATAAGAACGTCGTGAAAAACATCTGCTACAATTATGCCGGGCAACCAGAAAGCTGCCTTCTGTACGGCAACCAATTGCAAACACGGTCTATAAAGAGAAATAACTGTACCGGCTGCCAGATAGGCTCATATGTGACCTACACCGTTGCGGCAGACAGTTATTTCGCTTCCTCCCAGCCAGCAGCCAATGCCCTGGCACAAAACGAGATAGATACCGATGGGCAGACCTATGCCAATTCCAACGGTACCTGCACCGCCCCTGCTATGACCAATATCAATGGTTACAATGGTGTCAGCGGCAAAAACTTTACCGCTGTATTCCACAACAATTGTACGGGCACGAACTATACAATATATTTAAACGCCGGCGTATCGGGTGTCAATCTAAACCCTCAAATACCCACCGGCAACTATAATGTGACCATCACCCCCAGTGGAGGCGGAGGTCCCTACTCCTATGGTCTTGCGGGCTTTTACCAGTATGCCAATACCGCCAACATGCTTGGAGTAGATATAAGCACCACCCAGCGATACCTCGTAATACAACCTTAAATAGTACGTTTATGAACCAATACAGATCATTATTTATAGCTGTACTGCTTTTAGGAAGCCAGCCGCTTTTTGCCCAGCATTCACTATACGACATGTATTTCAGGTCGTCCACAGACAACCTGATCCACCTGTCAGACTATAAAGGGAAAAAGTTATTGATAGCCATTGCCAACACCGCCACGGTCCAGGATAAAAATTCATCAGCCGGCTACATGGGAGCGATCCGGAAAAATTACCCTGATATAGCCGTGTTGGTGATACCTCTCAGGGATTCTGCAGATACGGCCGCTGTGGATCTTTCCAGGGAAAATCCTTTAAAGTCCTCTAATACGAATTATAGCTCACTTATAGCTTTTGAAGAAAGAGCGCAACACCCTTTGTTACAATGGCTGACACAGGCAGGCAGGAACAAACATTTTGACAAAGGCATTACCAGCGACGAACAGTTTTTTGTGATCAGCGAGTCCGGCGTATTGTATGCTGTTTTGGAAAAAGGGGTGCCGGACGCGTTTTTGAAAGCAGTGCTTACCGCGCCGGATGTACAACCCCAGCAGGTGATAACAGACCATAACCGCCAGGGCTATACCCCGTCAGAATAATTTAAGACTCATACTCAAATGAACTCATTCCATATGCAAGTAATAAAAAATACCAGGGTTCTTTATTGGCTGATAATTTCTGTCCTGATATATACCGGCTCCGCCTATGCCCAGTCTCCCCGCACAGTACCCGGCAACTACTCCGGCAGTGCGCCTGTGAACTATGTACGCGTATGGGATGCCAAAGCCCCCGAACAGAACGCCAACACCCTTATGGGTAAAGGGCTGCGGGAAGCACAGCAGACCACGCAGTATTTTGACGGGCTGGGACGTCCTTTGCAGACTGTGGTAAAGCAGGGTTCCTTTGCTACCAACCCTTCCAACCCCACCAGCGGCGCCGCTGCCGTGGACCTCATCAGCATGACGGAGTACGATGCCTTCGGCAGGGAAGTCTTCCAATACCTGCCCACCCCTTCCACCGCCACCGATGCCACCAAGAACAACGGCAGCTTCAAGCTTAACCCCTTTGCCCAGCAGGCAGCCTTTTACAGCAGTGCCGATGCCAATAAAAACCCCATCGCCGGGCAGGGGGAGACCTGGTTTTACGGTGAGACCCGCTATGAAGCCTCCCCGCTGAACCGGGTAAACGAAATAGCCGCTCCCGGTAACAACTGGAGCGGTACCATGCACAACAGTACGGAAGCTAACCGGCGGAGTGTAAAAACAAAATACTATGTCAATACCGCCACCGATGCTGTACGCATCTGGAATGTGGTGATCGGTACGCAGGGCGCTTTCAGCACCTATAATACCTCCGGTATGTATCCGGCAGGTATGCTCTATAAAACCATCACCATAGATGAGGAAAACAAACAGGTTGTTGAGTTCAAAGACAAAGAAGGCAAAGTGATCCTGAAAAAAGTACAACTATCGGCAACGGATAACGGCAGCGGCAGCAACCATACCGGGTGGTTAAATACCTATTATCTCTATGATGATTTCGGGAACCTGCGGCTGGTGGTGCAACCCCGGGGAGTAGAGCTGTTCCCTGCCAACTGGCAGACCACCAACAATTGGCAACTCAACAATGCAGCCATACTTGCCGAGCAGAGCTTCCGCTACGAGTATGATGAACGCCAGCGCCTGATCATCAAAAAAGTGCCCGGTGCCGGAGAAGTAAATATGGTGTACGATAACCGTGACCGGCTGGTAATGACCCAGGATGCGAAGCTTAAAGCCGCCAACCAGTACCTGGTCACCAAGTATGATGAACTCAACCGCTCCATAGAAACAGGCTTATGGAACAACACTACTGCTGCTCAAACCCATCGTGTCAATGCAAAGAATATAACAGGTCCCCATCCCGTGTATCCCAATACCACCGGCACTTATACCTATCTTACCAGGACCGGTTATAATAATTACGGCTCCATTCCCTCCGGCAGCGGGCTCAATGCTACTTTAGAGACCGCCCAGGTTAATGCCACCTACGGCTTTTATACCACCTATAACGCCGCGCCGGACTATGCCCAGCAACTCACCGCTTCTACACAAACAAGAGGACTGGTTACCTGGACAGAAACAAGAATTGTCGGTACCGGCACGTTCACCTACACCGTCAATATCTACGACAGCAAAGCAAGGCTGATACAGGTAAAAAGCAAGAACCACCTCGGTGGCGCAGATGTGTTAACTACCCAGTACAGTTGGGCGGGTCAGCCCCTGGTTACGCTTCAAAAGCAGGAAAAGCCCACCCCCAATGCACAGACCATTTTTACCGTCACCAAATACCTATATGACGACCTGGGCAGGATGGTGCGTACCGATAAGAAGATCCGCCACAACCAGGTAAACAGCGATGCCCTGCCCTCCGCTTATACCACCATCAGTAAGCAGGAATACGACGCCCTGGGGCAGTTAAAGAAAAAGAACCTGGGTCAAAAGCCCGGCGCTGCTGCCGGTACCCCCTTATCCGTAGCCGACCACCGCTACAATATCCGGGGCTGGCTGCTGGGCGTCAATAAAGACTATATAGCAGAAACGTCCAATAACGACCGTTATTTTGGCTTTGAACTGGGCTATGATAAAAATCCCGTCCTGGGAACCTTTACTCCCCGGCACAACGGCAATATTGCCGGCATGCTCTGGAAAAGCGAAGGCGACCAGGAAAAAAGAAAATACAATTACAGCTACGATGCCGTTAACCGGCTGTCCACCGCCATTTTTACCCAGCATGCCAGCGGTACCGGCACCGGCGCTGTGTTTAACAATGCCAATGGCATGGATTTTTCGCTCACCTACCTCACCTATGACGCCAATGGCAATATTTTAAGAAAGATCCAGAAAGGGCTGATGCTCAATACCGCCCGTACCATAGACGATCTCTCCTATGGCTATATAGACAATAATAGCAACAAGCTGGCAAGGGTAAATGAGTTGGCGCCTGCTTACAGCGGCAAGCTGGGTGACTTCAAAGATGGCGACAATACCGACCGTGATTATACCTACGACGTCAACGGCAACCTCACCCAGGACCTCAATAAAAACATCAGCACCATTACCTACAACCACCTCAACCTGCCACAGGTGATCACCGTCACCGGCAAAGGCACCATTACCTACAGCTATAATGCCGCCGGCAACAAGCTTAAAAAAGTGACCGTAGAAAACGGTGTCACTGTCAATCATAACGGCACCAGCTATACCAATGTAGATATCACCACCACCAGCAGCTATGTTGACGGGATCGTATATGAAAGTAAGGCATACAGCAACAGCACCCTCAACACCGCCCTGGGCTATACCGACAAGCTGCAGCTTACCGCCCATGAAGAAGGCAGGATAAGACCCCTGTTCAACAACGCTGCCACCCCCAATGTACCCACCGGCTTCGCCTACGATTACTTCCTCAAAGACCACCTGGGCAATACGAGGATGGTGCTCACCGAAGAGCAGAAGCAGGACATTTATCCCGCTGCCACCCTGGAAGGCAGTCTTACCACTGGCGGCAGCCCCAATGCGGCGTTTGTTGAAAAAGATTATTATACCATAGACCCGTCTAAAATAGCTCCTAAAGGGGATGCCACCGGCATAACGGACTATCCCAATCACAATGGTAACCCGCCGGTGAACCCCAATCCCAACAGCAATGTGACCGCCAACAGCGCCAAGCTGTACAAGCTCAATGGCAGCACCAACAAAACCGGACTGGGCATTACCCTCAAAGTAATGGCGGGGGATAGAATAGATATTTTAGGCAAGAGCTATTACTTCCAGAACAATACCGGCGGCACGGGAGCCAACCTTGCCATCCCCACTTTGGAGATCGTTACCGGCTTGCTGGGTGGACCCACGGGCGGCATAGCCGCTGCCAGCCATGGCGGGGTCACCGCCAGCCAGCTCAACGGCAACAGCAATACCACTACCGGCATCAACGCGCTGCTGACCAACCAGACCAGCAATGCGGCAGGAGCGCCCACGGTACCCAAGGCATACATCAACTATATTTTCTTTGACGAGCAGTTCAAGGTGGTCGCCAGCGGGTTCAGCAAGGTAGGTAGTAACAGTGTTGTTAAAACGCATACGGATTTAACAAATAAAACCGCTGCCAAAAACGGATATGTGTATATTTACGTGAGTAACGAGAGTCCCGTTAACGTGTTCTTTGACAACCTGCAGGTCATCCATACCCGTGGACAGATACTGGAGGAAACGCATTACTATCCATTCGGACTTACTATGGCGGGGATAAGCTCTAAGGCGCTGAATGGTATAGCAGAGAATAAGTTCAAGTACAACGGCATCGAACAGAATAATGACTTTGATCTGAACATGTACGATGCGTTTTATCGCAATTTTGACCCACAGGTCGGTAGATGGTGGCAGATAGATCCGAAACCCAATGACTCGGAGAGCCCATATGCTGCTATGGGGAACAATCCAATTAGTCATTCAGATTTTCTTGGAGATACACTAACACCGCAACTAAAGCTGTTATCCGTAAAGCCTCAAGATAATAAAGATGGAGACCAAAAAGGAGTGATAAGAAATGCTACTCAACAAGAATATGGGCACAATACAATGGCTGCTCTTGGTAAGGATATTCTTCATTTAGTAGCAGAATTTTTAGGATTTAATGCAATTGATGACGCTATAGCTACAGTTCTAGATCCTAATACCTCAGGTGAGGAAAAAGCTGTAGTTATTTTAGGAGCAGGACTTTCTGCATCTCGTGGAGGAAAAGGAGGCAAGTTTGAAACGATTCCAGACAACGCAATGGTGGTTCGAGGGGGGAGCAATACACCAGAAATGATAAGTAAGGGAACAGGCACACATCCAGAAGGACCCACAGGTGTTTCAGTAGAATGTGGAAATTGTTCAGTTCAAGATTTATCAAAACCCTTGCCACATGGTCAAATTGGAGTAACAACTGTTGAAAAAGTCCGAAATGCAGGAGGGGATGTAATTAGAACTTCAGGGGGCAGCCCTAATCATGCAACAATGACAGGACTTTCACCGCAAAAAGCAAGTGAGTTACTCAATCCAACTATTCCCAATCCAAATAAAAAACAAAAGTGAAAATACAGCCAAAAATATTTGCAGATTTCAACAATACCGATAAAAGGCGATACTTAAGGTTAAATACAAGAGGAGCGCTTGAAGATATAGAAAAGCAAAATATTAAATTGGAAGATGGGCTAGAAGTATTATTATATGATCATGACGAACTTGAAGCTTTAGGAGTTGTTGAATTTTCTATAGAAGAAGATATATGGGTAGCTAAAATTGATTGGAGCTTAATAATGTAATACATTTGTGCCTGCGGTCGGTGTTGTCACCGCTGCACAGGTCAATACTGCCGGCACCGCCACCAGTGGCATCAATGCCCTGTTAACCAGCCAGACTACCAATGCCGCCGGAGCACCCACGGTACCCAAGGCATACATCAACTATATCTTTTTTGACGAGCAGTTCAAGGTGGTCGCCAGCAATTTCAGCAAGGTAGGTAGTAACAGTGTTGTTAAAACGCATACGGATTTAACAAATAAAACCGCTGCCAAAAACGGATATGTGTATATTTACGTGAGTAACGAGAGTCCCGTTAACGTGTTCTTTGACAACCTGCAGGTCATCCATACCCGTGGACAGATATTGGAGGAAACGCATTACTATCCCTTCGGGTTGACGATGGCGGGGATATCCTCCAAAGCTCTGGCGTTCGGAGGGGCTGAAAACAAGTTTAAGTACAATGACATGGAGTTAGAGAATAAGGAATTCTCTGACGGAAGTGGATTAGATTGGTACGATTACGGAGCGAGGATGTATGACCCACAAATTGGGAGGTGGCATGTTGTTGACCCAATGGCAGAAATGGGTCGTAGATGGTCGCCGTATAATTATGCTCTTAATAATCCTATAAGATTTATTGATCCCGATGGGATGTGGGCCAGATCATTCAATCGTGGAGATGAAGGGTTTGACGAATTGTTAAACAGCTTGCAGAATGGAACATTCAATATTGATGATTATGCAACAAATGATAACAACCAGAAAGATAAGACCGAAGACTCACAGGATGAGTATAAAGACCCGTTTGCGGATATTGCCAACCAATTAGAGAATAGCACGCAAACAGCATTTAACAATGTACTCGGTCAACAAAATCAAGATCAACAAAATGGACAAGGCGGACCACCGTGGTATTATAATGGCGAACGTTATGATTCTAAGTCTGATCTTTATTTTGCAATATTAGTTGATCAAGCGGCAGAGCAGTTTGGAATAAAGGATATAGTTGCTTTTGGCGCAGTTTTAGCCGGCCAACCTTTTTTGGATACCAGAGGAAAATTAGGCGGTGCAACAAAAGGGACTTCAGTTGCATCAAAATATCTCTCAAAAATACCGGGTACATCTCCCGTTCCGTTGCCAACAGTTACAGGGGTGCCTAAGATGCTTGGAGGACAAGGTATGAGGGTTGCATTTACAAAAGTTTTAGGGCGATTTATTGGTCGTGCTGTCCCCATATTAGGATGGGCAGTTTTGGCTTATGACGTGGGTGCAACTTTTGTTAAAACTCAAATGGAATATAATAAAATAGTTGGCGAAGATTAAAACAGCAGTGAGATTATGAGTGACGAAATTTTTGATAGAATACTTTTGTTTATTGAACGCGAACGGTGGAAGTACAAAAAAAAATTATCACGAGAAACTACGTTGGAAAGAGACTTGGGAATTACTGGTGATGATGCTGATGATTTTATGGACGCCTTCTTTAAGGAATTTAATGTAGATATCTCTTCATTTGATATCAGTAATTACTTTTCCGGCGAAGGTTTTGACCCGATTGGAATAAGTAGAGTGATTTTAAAATTGCAGGGTAAGAAGCCACCTAAAAAGAATCTAAAAGATATTACTTTGGCAGATTTAGAAAGAGCAATATTAGCCGGAAAATGGATTGACCCAATAGAACAAGAGCCGCAGTAATGCGGCTTTTGTATTTTAATCAATCAGTTTTTTTGCTTTAGTTTTTTAGTGGTTGTTTGGAGTTGAGCGGTGGTAAGGTAGTTGTCCACTACTTTTAAAATTGTCTCCCTGTCGTCTTCATCAATTTTCTCCAGCAGCTCCAGTCGGTGGAGCATTTTTTTATCCTTCACTACAAAAGAAGAAGCGCCTACCAGGTAATCCAAAGAGACATCCAGGGCATCAGCGATCTTAGCAGCTACTTCCACGGAAGGGGTGATCTCATTACGTTCATAGCGGCCAATGATGGCCGATGAAGTGCCGACAGCTTTAGCCAGATCATCCCTGGAGCGGCCTTTGTCCTTACGGAGCTGCACGATTTTACTACCAAAATCCATACTGTATAGGTGCTAAAATTGCCGTATTTATCAACGGTTCAGCAAAAATACTTTACTTAAAAATGCCAAACAACATTAAAAAGTTTGGATAGAATTTACCAATCTGTTAGCTTTGTCACCAATTGGTAACAGAAAAAAATATTTTTATGGCGAAGGAAAGCATCCGAAAAGTAAAGCTGCATGGTAAATACCGACCGTTTTATGCCTGCGGTCGGTGTTGTCACCGAACCGCGTGGTTCAATGTACCCACCGGCTTCGCCTACGATTACTTCCTCAAAGACCACCTGGGCAATATAAGGATGGTGCTTACCGCGGCTGGCGCAGGTCTGAGGCGATGGCGTTGTGTGTTGGCTGACCTGCTGCCTAAGCATTACTTGTTTCGATATAATAATAGCCATGCTATTTATGCAATGCCTGTTTAAGAGATTAAGATAAGTAACAGAAAGGCAGCAGGTCTGGCCAAGCACAAGGCAAAGCTACCAAACCTGCGCCAGGGCGGAGCGGCTCCTCAATCATTGAGCCGTGACATATAGGTGGGCTTCAGCCGGGCGGGTGTCACCAATAAATTCAATCTGTATCCAACGGCGCGTAGGGACACGTGCCGGGGCAGGGACCGCCTCCCCACGCAACCGCCGTCAACCCTTTTCAAGTTGTTGATAATCAAAAAATTGTATAGTACGTCACTGACATCCGCCGAAGATGGACCCGCCCGTCTATGGAGCATCAGTATGAGAAGACGTGAATAGATAGTCTAATAGAACCAACTGAACTACCGCAAAACAAAAAACCCGACCAGCAAAACTGATCGGGTCAATAAATATGGCACCTACCTACTCTCCCGCATTGTTGTGCAGTACCATCGGCCATAAGGGGCTTAACTTCTCTGTTCGGTATGGGAAGAGGTGAACACCCTCGGCAAAAGCACCATAAGAAGGTACTAAGTGGTAAGTGTTTGGTAGTTAGTGGTAAGTAAACTGGTTACTTATCACTGAGCACTTACGACTTAAATAAGTTAACATATTGGGAAACAACGAGTAAAAGTTAAATAAAATATTAAAAAAATTAAAGCG